>NZ_LFXA01000001.1 GCF_001187435.1 Streptomyces caatingaensis
TTTTTGAGATTCGCTCGCTCCACCTCACGGCATCGCAGCTCATTGTACCGGCCATTGTAGCACGTGTGCAGCCCAAGACATAAGGGGCATGATGACTTGACGTCGTCCCCACCTTCCTCCGAGTTGACCCCGCAGTCTCCTGTGAGTCCCCATCACCCCGAAAGGCATGCTGGCAACACAGAACAAGGGTTGCGCTCGTTGCGGGACTTAACCCAACATCTCACGACACGAGCTGACGACAGCCATGCACCACCTGTACACCGACCACAAGGGGGCGACCATCTCTGGCCGTTTCCGATGTATGTCAAGCCTTGGTAAGGTTCTTCGCGTTGCGTCGAATTAAGCCACATGCTCCGCTGCTTGTGCGGGCCCCCGTCAATTCCTTTGAGTTTTAGCCTTGCGGCCGTACTCCCCAGGCGGGGCACTTAATGCGTTAGCTGCGGCACGGACGACGTGGAATGTCGCCCACACCTAGTGCCCAACGTTTACGGCGTGGACTACCAGGGTATCTAATCCTGTTCGCTCCCCACGCTTTCGCTCCTCAGCGTCAGTATCGGCCCAGAGATCCGCCTTCGCCACCGATGTTCCTCCTGATATCTGCGCATTTCACCGCTACACCAGGAATTCCGATCTCCCCTACCGAACTCTAGCCTGCCCGTATCGAATGCAGACCCGGAGTTAAGCCCCGGGCTTTCACATCCGACGCGACAAGCCGCCTACGAGCTCTTTACGCCCAATAATTCCGGACAACGCTTGCGCCTACGTATTACCGCGGCTGCTGGCACGTAGTTAGCCGGCGCTTCTTCTGCAGGTACCGTCACTTGCGCTTCTTCCCTGCTGAAAGAGGTTTACAACCCGAAGGCCGTCATCCCTCACGCGGCGTCGCTGCATCAGGCTTGCGCCCATTGTGCAATATTCCCCACTGCTGCCTCCCGTAGGAGTCTGGGCCGTGTCTCAGTCCCAGTGTGGCCGGTCGCCCTCTCAGGCCGGCTACCCGTCGTCGCCTTGGTAGGCCATCACCCCACCAACAAGCTGATAGGCCGCGGGCTCATCCTGCACCGCCGGAGCTTTCCACCCACCGAGATGCCTCGGCAGGTCATATCCGGTATTAGACCCCGTTTCCAGGGCTTGTCCCAGAGTGCAGGGCAGATTGCCCACGTGTTACTCACCCGTTCGCCACTAATCCACCACCGAAGCGGCTTCATCGTTCGACTTGCATGTGTTAAGCACGCCGCCAGCGTTCGTCCTGAGCCAGGATCAAACTCTCCGTGAATGCTTACCGGACTCATACCGGTTCAACACTCGCGTTGAGCGGAACAGCCAGGCGGAATAAGCCCGGCCGTTCACAGCGTCCTCGCTGTGTTTTTCAAAGGAACCTCATCCCAACCGGTCAAACCGGCCGGAACGGGGTTGTTTTATAGTCTGGCGTTGACTTTTGGCACGCTGTTGAGTTCTCAAGGAACGGACGCTTCCTTCGCTCCTGTTTCACCAGGCGCTCCGGGCGCTTCCCTTCGTTGTTTCCAACCTTACCAGATCCGATTTCTAGTTTCCGGCCCCCTGCTGGATCGGGGTTTGCCTTCTCGCTTTCGCTGTCCGGCGATTTCGACTTTATCAGATTCGAGGCGAGCCGATTCGCACCGGCTTTTCGCTTCCGATAAGGAGTCAAGGTGCTTCATGTGGAGCGACCGAGCGGTCACTGCGCGAAGCGTTGTAGATGCTAACCGTTGAGAGCGATCTAGTCCAACCGCCTCAACCGTTTGAATCTACCTCCCTCGGGGGCCGTGTCAACGGTCCTCTTGGGGCAGATGAAACCTTACCAGGCTCCGACATCCCCCGCACACGCCCCCTCAGTCGAAGACCGTCGGCGGGCTCTCGAGGTCCTCGAGCTCGACGCCCGGGGCCGAGAGGACGACGTCGCCGGCGAGGTGGACGGTGTGCCGCTCCCCCGTGTCCAGGGCGCTGACCTGGTACTCGTCCACTTCGATGACCCCGTTGTCAGTGGGGTGTGGTGTCCTTCCGACCAAGGACCACGACTGGTCGACGGTGAGGGGGCGAGGACGGGGCGGTGAAGGCCACCAGGCGGATGCGGGTCGAGGGGCCACCGGGGGTCAGGCGCAGCAGACGGGCGAGGGCCACGTAGAAGGCGGGGGAAGCGCCGGTGAAACCGTGCGCGCGGACGTTGCCCTCAGTGGCGTGTTCGCCCGACGGGTCCGTGCGGACCCAGGTCACGCCGTCCAGCAGGGCCGCCCGCACCTGCCAGTCGGCGGACCGGAGCTGGAGACGGACGGGGCGGCCCAGGGCGTCGATCGAGAGATCGGCGGAGCCGGCGGGCTCGCCGGACGGAGTGGTGGTCGTGGAGACGTAGCGCCAGCCGGAGGGGCCGGCGGCGCACTGGAAGTGCTCGTCACCGAGGGGGTGTGGTCGTGCGGATCGTGGAGCGAGTAGCGGCCGCGGGGCATGGTGGGTTCCTTGACGCGAACGGGCCAGGCCCCCGCCGCGAGGGCGGGGGCCTGGCCGGCCGGTGGCTTCACCGGCTGCTGACGTTGCTCGTGCCGGTCCTGCCGGCACGGATGCGATCGTCAGTAACGGTAGTGGTCGGGCTTGTACGGGCCCTCGACCTTGACGCCGATGTACGCCGCCTGCTCCGGGCGGAGCGTCGTGAGCTTGACGCCGAGCGCGTCGAGGTGGAGGCGGGCGACCTTTTCGTCGAGGTGCTTGGGGAGCACGTAGACGTCGGTCGGGTAGGACTCCGGCTTGGTGAAGAGCTCGATCTGCGCCAGCGTCTGGTCGGCGAAGGAGTTCGACATCACGAAGGACGGGTGGCCGGTGGCGTTGCCGAGGTTCAGCAGGCGGCCCTCGGAGAGCACGATGAGGACCTTGCCGTCGGGGAAGGTCCAGGTGTGGACCTGCGGCTTGACCTCTTCCTTGACGATGCCGGGGATCTTCGCGAGACCGGCCATGTCGATCTCGTTGTCGAAGTGGCCGATGTTCCCGACGATGGCCTGGTGCTTCATCCTGGCCATGTCGGAGGCCATGATGATGTCCTTGTTGCCGGTCGTGGTGATGAAGATGTCGGCGGTCTCGACGACCTCGTCCAGGGTGGTGACCTGGTAGCCGTCCATCGCGGCCTGGAGGGCGCAGATGGGGTCGATCTCGGTGACGATCACCCGGGCGCCCTGCCCGCGGAGCGACTCGGCACAGCCCTTGCCGACGTCGCCGTAGCCGCAGACGACCGCGACCTTGCCGCCGATCAGGACATCGGTGGCGCGGTTGATGCCGTCGACGAGCGAGTGACGGCAACCGTACTTGTTGTCGAACTTCGACTTCGTCACCGCGTCGTTGACGTTGATCGCCGGGAAGAGCAGGGTGCCGTTGGCCTGCATCTCGTAGAGGCGGTGGACGCCGGTCGTGGTCTCCTCGGTGACACCGCGGATCTCCGACGCGAGCTGGGTCCACTTCTGCGGGTTCTCGGCCAGCGTGCGGTTCAGCAGCGTGAGGATCTGCGCGTACTCCTCGCTGTCCGCCGTGGACGGGTCCGGCACGGCGCCGGCCTTCTCGAACTCGACGCCCTTGTGCACCAGGAGGGTGGCGTCACCGCCGTCGTCCAGGATCATGTTCGGGCCGCCGGTCGGGGAGTCGGCCCAGGTCAGCGCCTGCTCCGTGCACCACCAGTACTCCTCCAGCGTCTCGCCCTTCCAGGCGAAGACGGGCACGCCCTGGGGGTTCTCGGGGGTGCCGTCGGGGCCGACCGCGATGGCGGCGGCGGCGTGGTCCTGGGTGGAGAAGATGTTGCAGGAGGCCCAGCGCACCTTCGCGCCCAGCGCCACCAGCGTCTCGATCAGCACCGCCGTCTGCACCGTCATGTGCAGCGAGCCGGTGATGCGGGCGCCCGCCAGCGGCTGCGCCTCCGCGTACTCCTTGCGGATCGCCATCAGACCGGGCATCTCGTGCTCGGCGAGGGTGATCTCCTTACGGCCGAAAGCCGCCAGGGAAAGGTCCGCGACCTTGAAGTCCTGGCCGGTGGAGGTGGTGGTCATACGGGCTGCTCCTCCTGAAGGGCGAGCGAGGGATGGGTACGGCCGTGCGACGGACAGGTCGCATGCGCGACGGTTGCCCTGAGGCTCCCGCGCGTCACACCTGGCCGCAGCGCAGTCCGTCGGAGGCCCTCTCTCCCTCGGCCGGTCCGTCGTGCGAACCGCCCGACCGCCATCAGCAGCGACGTCTGGCACCGCGTCCGAATCTACACCGGGCGGTGCGCCGAACCCCAGCCCCTTTGGGGTCCCGATCCGCGGAGCGATCGGTTCCGGACTGCGCCTGCCGCGCCGATCGGAGCACGTCCCGGCATCGCTCGGCCCCGGCGCGTAACACAATGTGATCACTCGCGTACGTATCGGAAGGATCCGGAGAGGAGAAAGCGTGTGACCAGTCCGGCCGGTTCCGCCGACGACGCGGGGGCCCGGGGAGGCGGAGCGGCCGGGGACGGCGCCCGGGCCGGGGGGCAACGGCTCAATCTGCTCGCCATCACCGCCTGCCCCACGGGCATCGCCCATACCTATATGGCGGCGGAGCGGCTGGCCCAGGCCGCCCACGCGCTGGGGCATGAGATCAAGGTCGAGACGCAGGGGGCGGTGGGGGCCGAGAACGTCCTCACCCCGCGCGACATCGAGGAGGCCGACGGGGTCGTCGTGGCGGCCGACAAGGACGTCGATCTCGGCCGGTTCGACGGCAAGCGGGTGCTGGTCACCGGTGTGACCGAGGGCATCGAGCATCCCGAGCGGCTGATCGAGGGCGTGCGCACGGCCCCCGTTCACCGGGCGGGCCGGCCCGGAGGCGGCAGGCGTGCGGGCGCGGTGGTCTACCGGGCGCTGATGACGGGCGTGTCGCACATGATCCCGTTCGTCGTCGTCGGCGGACTGCTGATCGCGGTGTCGCTGGCGCTGGGCGGGCACCCCGGTCCGAGCGGCCTGTTGCCGGCCGAGGGGTCGTTCTGGAGGCATCTGCACGACATCGGGGCCATCGGGTTCACGCTGATGCTGCCGGTGCTCTCCGGCTACATCGCCTATGCCGTCGCCGACCGGACGGCGCTCGTGCCCGGGATGGCGGGCGGCTGGCTCGCCGACCACGGCGGGCTGTACGACTCACGGTCGGGCGCGGGGTTCATCGGCGCCATCGTCACCGGCTTCCTGGCCGGCTGGCTGGTGCTGGGGCTCCGGCGGGTCACCGTGCCGGCGTTCGTCCGGCCGATCGTGCCGATCATCGTCATCCCGGTGGTGGCGACCTCCGCCCTGGGGCTGTTCTTCGTGTACGTCCTGGGCCGGCCGGTCTCCTGGGTCTTCGAGCACCTCACCGACTGGCTGGGCGGGCTGACCGGGGCGAGTGTGGCGGTGCTCGGGGTGCTCCTGGGGCTGATGATCACGTTCGACATGGGCGGGCCCGTGAACAAGACGGCCTTCCTCTTCGCGGCCGGGCTCATCCCGCGGAACCCCGAGGTCATGGGGATGTGCGCGGTGGCGATCCCGGTGCCGCCGCTGGGTCAGGGGCTGGCGACGCTGCTGCGGCGCGGGCTGTTCCGCGCGCAGGAGCGGGAGGCCGGGCTGGCGGCGTTGTTCATGGGCCTGTTCGGCCTTACGGAGGGAGCCATTCCGTTCGCTGCGGCCCGGCCGGTCCGGGTGATCCCGGCGAACATGCTCGGCGGCGGGGTGGCGGGCGCGATCGCCGGACTCGGGGCGGTCACGGACGGGGTGCCGCACGGAGGGCCGGTGGTGGTGGCGCTGGGCGTGGTGGGGGGCGTGCCGATGTTCCTGGTCGCGGTCGCGGTGGGGACGGTGGTGACGGGGGTGGCGACGGTGACCCTGATGTCCCTCGGCGGGGGCGGGCGCCTCCGGGTGGTCGGCCCGGAGGCGCCCGCCCCGGCGGTCGTCGTACCGCCGGCGTCGGCCGCTCCCGCCGCTGCCGCCGTACTGTCCGGCCGGCTCAGCGAGCGGACGGTGCGGCCGTGGCTGGCCGCGCGGGACAAGGAGGAGGCGGTCCGGGAGCTGGCCGAGCTGATGGCGGCGGACGGCGGCGTCACGGACGTCGGCCTCCTCGTCGCCGATGTGCTGCGGCGGGAGGAGCGGGGCACGACCGGGTTCGGGGAGGGCGTGGCGATCCCCCATGCCCGCTCCGACGCGGTGGTGGCGCCGGTCGTCGCCTTCGCGCGGTTGGAGGAGGGCGTGGACTGGGGCTCGCCGGACGGTACGGCGGCGCGGCTGCTCTTTCTCGTGGCGGTACCGCGGGGGGCCGCGGCGGACGAGCACTTGCGGATCCTGGCCGCGCTGGCCCGGAGGCTGATGGATCCGGGGTTCCGGGGGCGGTTGATGACGGCGGAGGGGGTGCGGGCGATTGTGGGGGTGTTGTCGGAGATTCGGTGACGGGGGGTCTGCAGGACGGGCCGGATCAGCCCGCGGCCCCCGGGCCGCCCGGCGTGGCCGCCGGGTCGGGGCCCGCCGCGGCGGCTGCCGCGTCGTAGATGTCGGGCTCCAGGTAGATGACGCGGGCGATGGGGACGGCGTCGCGGATGCGGGCTTCGGCCGCGTCGATGGCGCGGGCCACCTGCGCCGCCGTGTCGTCGTGCCGCACCGCGACCTTCGCCGCGACCAGCAGCTCCTCCGGCCCGAGGTGCAGCGTGCGCATGTGGATGACGCCGGTCACGGTCTCGCCGTCGACGGCCGCGGCCCGGATGCGGGCGACCTGTTCGGGCCCGGCCGCCTCGCCCAGGAGCAGGGACTTCGTCTCGGCGGCCAGGACCAGCGCGATCAGGACCAGCAGCGCGCCGATGCACAGCGTGCCGATGCCGTCCCACACGCCGTTCCCCGTCGCGATGGTGAGTGTGACGCCGAGCAGCGCGAGCACGAGGCCGACCAGCGCGCCGAAGTCCTCCAGCAGGACCACGGGGAGTTCGGGCGCCTTGGCCGTGCGGATGAACTGGCCCCAGGACTGCCGGCCCCGCAGTTCGTTCGACTCCTTGACCGCCGTCCGGAAGGAGAAGCCCTCCGCGACGACGGCGAAGACGAGCACGCCGACGGGCCAGTACCAGTTGTCCAGCGCGTGCGGTTCGCGGATCTTCTCGTAGCCCTCGTAGAGCGCGAAGACGCCGCCGATGGTGAACAGGACGATGGAGACCAGGAAGCCGTAGACGTAGCGCTCGCGCCCGTAGCCGAAGGGGTGTTCCTCGCTGGCCGCCCGGCGGGCCTTCTTCCCGCCGAGCAGCAGCAGCGCCTGGTTGCCGGAGTCGGCGACCGAGTGCACGCCCTCGGCGAGCATCGAGGACGACCCGCTGAACACGAAGGCGACGAACTTCGCCGCCGCGATGGCCAGATTGGCCCCCAGCGCGGCGACGATGGCCTTGGTCCCGCCTTGAGCACTCATACGCAGTCGTTGTCCTTTGCTGTTCCTTTGCCGCTTCGGCGGGCCATTGTCGCAGCAGGCGCGGCTGGGACGGGCGCGCCGCGGTCAGACGGCCACGGTGGCGCGGAAGACGGTGCACGCGCCGTCGAGCACGGCGTGCTCCCCGGCCCGGACGAAGACCGACTCCCCGGGGGCGAGCGGCAGTTCGGAGCCGTCGTCGCCCCGGAGGAGGGCGGTGCCCGCGGTGCACAGCAGGATCTGGGGGGCGCGCGCGTCCAGCGGTCGCGCCGGCGCGCCGACGGGCCGCACATACCGGGAGAGGCGGAACTCGCGCACGGGCGCCGCGTACACCTCCTCCCCGTCCGCCCCGGCCTCGGGCCGCAGCACACCGGGGACGCTCGGCTCGAAGCGGACGACGCGCAGCAGTTCGGGGACGTCGATGTGCTTGGGCGTGAGGCCGCAGCGCAGCACGTTGTCGGAGTTGGCCATGATCTCGACGCCGAGGCCGTCGAGGTAGGCGTGCGGCACCCCGGCGCCCAGGTAGAGCGCCTCACCGGGCTGGAGCCGCACGTGGTTGAGGAGCATGGCGGCGACGACGCCCGGGTCGCCGGGGTAGTGCCGGGCGACGAAGGCGTAGGCGGCGTAGTCGTCCCGGTGCGGCCCCTCGCGCCCGGCGAGCCGCTCGGCGGCGGCCCCCGCGGCGACGGCGGTCTCGGCCATGGCCGCGCGGTCGGCGGTGAGGACGGCGGTGAGGACCTCGCGTAGCGCGTCCGTCCCGGGGTGGGCGCGCAGCAGGTCGACGTAGGGCTTGAGCGGGTCGACGTCGAGGGCCGCGAGCAGGTCGGCCGTCGCCGCCGGGTCGCGGAAGCCGCACAGGCCGTCGAAGGGGGTGAGGGCGCAGAGGAGTTCGGGCTTGTGGTTGGTGTCCTTGTAGTTGCGGTGCGGGGCGTCGAGCGGGATACCGAGGGCCTCCTCGGCGGCGAACCCGGCGACGGCCCCGGCCCGGTCGGGGTGCACCTGGAGCGAGAGCGGGGCGGCCGCGGCGAGCAGCTTGAGCAGGAACGGCAGGACGGGGCCGAACTCCCGGACGGCCGCGGCGCCGAGCTCGCCGTGCGGGTCGGCGGCGATGACGTCGGAGAGGGGGCGGGGGCCGTCCCCCCGGTCGACGCGGGACGGGGCGCCGGGGTGGGCGCCCAGCCACAGCTCGGCCTGCGGCTCACCGGTCACCGGCGTGCCGAGGAGCTCGGGGATCGCGGTGGTGGAGCCCCAGGCGTAGGGGCGCACGGCGTTGGCGAGGCGGTCCATGAGGCGGTTCCTGACGTGGTCGTACGGGTCGGGCCGCGCGCGCCCGCTAGGGGGTGTTGGCGAGGGCCAGGTAGACGGCGGCGAAGTCGGTGACGGCCAGCAGCTCGGCGGCGGTCTCCAGCGCTGTGCCGTCCTCGGCCCCCTCCAGTTCGCTGACGGGTGCGCCGCGGTGGAGGGCGAGTTCACGGGCGCCGGGGGCCGGTGAGGTGACGTCGGGGGCGCGTTCGCGGAGGAGGACGACGCGGGCGTGGAGCGCTTCGGGGTCCTCGACCCGGTCGCGGAAGAAGTCCTCCGGGTCGGCCCCGGCGGCGAACGCCCCGGAGAGCAGGGTGCCGTGGGCGGTGAGCGCCTCGGGCAGCTCGGCGGCGAGCGCGGGGCGGCCGGCGAGCGCGGCCAGGACGGTGGCGAAGCGCCGGCCGGCCGCGGCGGCGAGGTCGCCCTCGGTCCAGATGAGCGGGAGGGTGCCGGCGAGCTCGGCGGCCAGGGTCTTGGCCGGGTTGCCGTAGGTGGCGATGGCCGGGCCGCAGCGCTCGGCGATCTCGTCGAGCCGGTCGGCGAGGCCCTCCAGGGCGCCGGCCGGGGCGTCGAAGAGGCCGATGCGGTCGGCGAGCGCGAGGAGCGGGGTGAGCAGCGACCAGAGGGTGCCGGGGCCGGCCGGCAGGACGTTCTCCCCGTTCTCCGGGGCGGGGCCGGCCGTCGCGGCCTCGTACGGGGTGCTGGTCAGCGGGATGGCCAGGCCGCGGGCTTGGGCGGTGGCGTCGGCCAGCGGCGAGCCGGCCGGGGTGACGCAGACGACCGTGCAGCCGCGGCGGTAGGCGGCCTCCAGCAGCAGGGCGAGGCCGGGTTCGGTGCCGTCGGGGGTGACGACGAGGAGCAGGTCGAGGGGGCCGGTCCAGCCGGGGAGCGTCCAGCGCAGGGCGCCGGGGGCGGGGGCGACGCCGGCCGGGCGGACGGTCGTCACCGGGCAGCTCCCGCCGCACAGGGCGGCCAGCAGCTCGGCGGTGGAGCCGGCGGCCGGGCCGGGGCCGGCGACGAGGACGGCGCGCGGGCGGCCGTCGGGCCGCAGGGCGCCGACGCCCGCCTCGTCGGCGTTGCGGGCGGCCGTGCGCACCCGGGCGCCGGACTCGGCCGCTCCGCGCAGGAGGCCGCGGACGTCCGCGCGGGACAGGGCGTCGGGGTCGTCCAGCAGTGACTCGTCGAACACCGTTGATCAGTCTCCGATCGCCGTCGGGCGGGCGCGGTGGGTCAGGCGGGGCGCCGGGCCTCGTCCACCAGCAGGACGGGGATGCCGTCGCGGACGGGGTAGGCCAGGCCGCAGCCGTCGCCCGTGCACAGCAGCTCGGCGGTCCCGCCGGAGGCGCCGCCCGCCTCGGTGGCCGCTGCCTCGCGGAGCGGGGCGTGGCAGGCCGGGCAGGCGAGGATCTCCAGGAGGCCGGCTTCGAGCGGCATGGGGGGTCCCTTCGGGAGGTGTACGGCTTCGTGCGTGGTGCGGTCAGCGTACCGCCGGGCCGTGGGGCCACGCGCCGCGTGGCCCCAGGGGGGTGACGGGGTCAGGCGCGGACGACGGCCAGGACCTCGTCGCGGACGCGGGCGACGGTGGCGGCGTCGCGGGCCTCGACGTTCAGCCGCAGGAGGGGCTCGGTGTTGGAGGCGCGGAGGTTGAACCACCAGTCGGGGGTGGTGACGGTGAGGCCGTCGAGTTCGTCGACGGTGACGTTCTCCCCGCCGGCATAGGCGGCCTTGACGGCGGCCATCCGGCCGGGCTGGTCGGCGACGGTGCTGTTGATCTCGCCGGAGGCGGCGTAGCGGTCGTAGGCGCGGACGAGCTCGGAGAGCGGGCCGGCCTGCTCGCCGAGGGCGGCGAGGACGTGGAGCGCGGCGAGCATGCCGGTGTCGGCGTTCCAGAAGTCGCGGAAGTAGTAGTGGGCGGAGTGCTCGCCGCCGAAGATGGCGCCGGTGCGGGCCATCTCCTGCTTGATGAAGGAGTGCCCGACGCGGGTGCGGACGGGCTCGCCGCCGTGCTCGCGGACGACCTCGGGCACCGAGTGGGAGGTGATGAGGTTGTGGATGACGGTACCGCCGGGGTGCTTGGCGAGCTCGCGGGCGGCGACGAGGGCGGTGATGGCGGACGGGGAGACGGGCTCGCCGCGCTCGTCGATGACGAAGCAGCGGTCGGCGTCGCCGTCGAAGGCCAGGCCGATGTCGGCGCCGGTCTCGCGGACCTTGGCCTGGAGGTCGACCAGGTTCTTGGGGTCGAGCGGGTTGGCCTCGTGGTTGGGGAAGGTGCCGTCGAGCTCGAAGTAGAGCGCGACCACGTCGATCGGCAGGCCGTCCAGGACGGTGGGGACGGTGTGGCCGCCCATGCCGTTGCCCGCGTCGACGACGGCCTTCAGCCGGCGGATGCCGGTGAGGTCGACCAGGGAGCGCAGGTGGGCGGCGTAGTCGGCGAGGGTGTCGCGCCGCTCGAGCGTGCCGGGCCGGGCGACGGCCGCGGGGGCCCCGCTCTCCGTCCAGCCCTCGACGAGCGCGCGGATCTCGGCGAGGCCGGTGTCCTGGCCGACGGGCGCGGCCCCGGCGCGGCACATCTTGATGCCGTTGTACTGGGCGGGGTTGTGGCTGGCGGTGAACATGGCGCCGGGCAGGCCCAGGTGCCCGCTGGCGAAGTACAGCTGGTCGGT
Source organism: Streptomyces caatingaensis (assembly GCF_001187435.1). Taxonomy (GTDB): domain Bacteria; phylum Actinomycetota; class Actinomycetes; order Streptomycetales; family Streptomycetaceae; genus Streptomyces; species Streptomyces caatingaensis. Next base: position 11,370 of record NZ_LFXA01000001.1, read on the forward strand.
GGAGCAGAGGCCGATCTCGGTGACGTCGGCGCCGCGATCGGCGGCGCCCTCGGCGAAGGCGCGCGAGAGGCCGGGCGAGGACGGCCGCATGTCGTGGCCGACCACCACGGCGCCGGCGCCCGTCACCTCGACGAAGGCCGCGCCGAAGAGCCGGGCGAGCCGCTCGTCCCACTGGTCGGGGACCACACCACGCACGTCGTAGGCCTTCACGAGCTGCGACAGATCGGCCACGTCAACCCCTCCTGGAGTCCTGGAACAGGGACCCCAACCTACCTGGCGGGACCGACAATCCGGACGCCGGACGGCCGACCCGGTGCCGAACCGGTGGTGGACGGCGCGCGAACGGCGGTGGACGGAACGTCACATCGGGGACGTTTCCGCCGTACGCGGCATCAGGAACCACCGTACGCGGGTCAGGAGCCACCGTACGCGGAGTCAGAACCGGCGAACGCGGCGTCAGGAGTCCGGCGAGCGCAGCACCCTGAGGTGGCCCCGGCGGGCGACCTCCATGGGGTTGACCTCCCGGGTGCTCGGCCCGACGGGGCCGACGGCCGGCCCGGCGCCCGGGCCCGCGGCGCGCTCCTGCGGACGGGCCGCCTCGCGCACGGCGTTGGCCAGGGCTTCGAGGTCGTCACTGCTGGGGCGGGCGGGGCCGGTGTCCACGGCGAGGCGGACGACGTCCCAGCCGCGGGGGGCGGTCAGGCGCTCCGAGTGCTCGGCGCACAGGTCGTAGCAGTGGGGCTCGGCGTAGGTGGCGAGCGGGCCGAGGACCGCGGTCGAATCGGCGTAGACGTACGTCAGCGTCGCCACGGCCGGGCGGCCGCACGCGGTGCGCGAACAGCGACGTACAGGGCTCACGACGTTGGACGGTACCGCACTCTTGAGCGGGCCGCGACGACTCACTCCTGGCTCACCCCTCCGTGTCGTGCCGGAGCGTCCCGTGGACACCGGCCCCGAACCGCCTGGCTGACCTGCGCGGGGAGCGATCGGGACGGGAAGGGCGCCGCTGGGACTCAGTCATCACCTGGCCACCATAGTGTCATTCGGCATGGGAGCACCGGTCTCGCGGGGGGCTTTATCCGATCGCAAGCAAGCGCGTAACGCTCATCGGGCGACATCCGATGAGATGCGCGGCTACGGCGCGTGCACGGCCGGGCGGCGGATACCCTCGGGGTGATGGACAGCCCCGTACCGCCACCGGCCGCCGCCGGCGGCGAACCCAGCCCCGCGGGTCCGCGCCCGCGCCATCGCGACCGGCACGGCCGCGGCATGCGCGGCCCGATCGCCCCGCCGCAGGTGCCGCTGTCGGTGAGTCGCGCGGAGGCGTTCGTCGACCTGGTCCACGACTCGGCGGAGCGGCTGGAGCGCCGCTGGCCGCAGCTGGCGTCGGTCGATTTCGCGGTGCGCGAGGTGCCCGTCCCGGGCGAGGACGGCGAGCCGCCCGGGGAGTTCCTCGACGGCGAGTCGGTGCCGCTCGGGCGGTACGTCCCGGCCCACGGCGACCGGCCCGACCGGATCGTCGTCTACCGCCGCCCCGTGGAGATCCGCACCAAGAGCCGCGACGAGCGGGCCCTGCTGGTGCACGAGGTCGTCGTCGAGCAGGTCGCCGAACTGCTGGGCCTGGCCCCCGAGTCCGTCGATCCGCGCTACGGCCAGGACTGAGCCGGCGGCCCGGCGGCGGGGTCAGCGGGTCACGGCCGAGAGGTCCTGACGGACCGTCGGGACGTCCACCAGGGAACGGTCGTCGGGCAGCGGCTGGATGGTGAACGCGGGCAGGCCGTCCTTGGGCAGGGCCAGCATGCGGGACGCGTGCACGGGCCCGCCGGACACCTTCTCCACGCTCACCGCCCAGACCCCCTTGCCCCCTTCGGGCTTCGGCGGCTCGACCGCCAGCGTGGTGCCGCCCTTGACGGTGTAGGTCTTCGACGCCGGCGTCCCGCCCTCGCTGCCCGCCGAGGCGACCACCTTGACCTGCGCGTCCTTCTCGGGGGCGGCGAGCGAGAGGGTCGTCCCCCGCGCGCGGGCGTCCGCGACGGTGCCGCGGGTGGCGACCGGGCGGACGGCCGGGACGAAGGCGGTCTCCTGTTTGTCGCCCTTGCCCCGGGTCACCCGCAGTCCCGCGGTGAACGGGACGCCGCCGTCGGACGTCAGCAGCAGCGACCCCGGTTCCCCCTTGGTGAGCGCGCCCAGGTCGGCCGAGGCGGTCATCCCGCTCTTGACGTGCAGCGTCTCGTGACCGGCCGGCCGGATGGAACCGCTCGGCCCGGCCAGCCGCAGCGACAGGTCGGCGTCGTCGGAGCCCGGCGCGAAGGCGACGAGCCGGACGGAGGTGGCGTCGGCGGGGATGCCCGGAAGCACCGCGCCCGTCCCGGCGTCGGAGGCCGGCAGCCAGTCGCCGCCGGCCTTCTCGTCGTTGGACTGCACCGCGGCGCCCACCCGCCCCGACCGGGCGGCCACGTGCAGCGTCAGATCTCCGTCCGTTCCGTCGGACGTCTCGGGCAGCGTGGCCAGCAGCACGGGCACGGTCGAGCGGGGCGGGACGGTGACGCCCTCGCCGGTGGGGGCGGCGACGCGGCCGTCCTCGCCGTAGAGCTCCAGGTCGACGACGGCGGCCGTGGTGGCGTCGGGGTTGGTCAGGTGGACGTAGTCCTGGCGGCCCTTGGCCGTGGCCACGCCCGGGAACCAGAAGGAGGTGTCCGGCGCCGTGCAGGTCAGCCCCTGGAGCCCGCGGCCGCTGCCGGCGGCGATCGTGGTGGTCTGCTGCACCGTCCAGCCGGGGGCCAGCGCCCCGTCCGCGGACCCGACCAGGGCGGGCGCGTCGGAGCGCCCGGTCGTGGCGGTCGCCGGCCGGCCCGGCGCCCTCAGGGACAGCACCGGCTTGCCGCCCGGCTTCTTCGCGTCGTCCTTCTTGCCGTCCGCCGCCGGCACCAGCTCCGCCGGCCTCGTCTCCCCCCGGCCGCCGCCCGGGGCGTACGCGGTGTACGTCGTCTCGCCGACCTCGCTGGAGGTGGGCGCCGGGCAGAGCGCGGAGGTGTGCTGGACGGGCATCCGGGCGGCGGTCCCGCGGGGCGCGCTCCCCCCGGCGTGCGACGGCCCGCCGACCACGGCGACGCCGGTGACGGCGGCGAGCGCCGCGGCCGTCGCGAAGAGGGAGAGGGTCGTGCGCTTCACTGCTGCTCGCTCCCGTCGCGGCGGGCCCCGTCGGCCCCGCCGTACGTCGTGTCGTAGGGCTGCGCGCCGTAGCCGTACGGGTCGTAGCCGCCGCCCGCGTAGGGATCCGCCGGGTACGTCCCGTCCTGTCCGGGGCCGGGCTGGTACGCCTGCTGCGCGTACCCGTGGTCGTAGCCGCCCTGCTGGTAGGGCTGTTGCTGCCCGTAGTACGCCTCCCAGCCCTCGGCGGCGGGCGCCTGGGCGTAGGGCTGCTGCGGTACGGCGGCGTAGGGGTCGGCCACCGGCTGCGCGTAGGCGTCCTCCGGCGCCGGGGCCGGCTCCGGTACGGCGGCGGGCGCGCCCCCCGCGGCCGCGCGCAGCCGGCGGGCCCGGCGGCCCTCCCCCGCGACGGCCTGCGCGGGCACGGCCGCGGCGGGCGCGCCGGCCTCGGGCAGGTCGTCGTCCACGTCGCGCCGGCGGCCCGGCAGGGCGAGGACGACGAGGACGACGCCGAGCAGCGCCTGCGTCCACACCCAGGCGGTGCGGGTGAGCGGCGTCTCGTACGAGAGCGTCAGCTTCCCGCCGTTCGCGGGGAGCCGGAAGCCCTGCGCCCAGCCGTCGACGGTGGTGCGGGGGAGCTCCTTGCCGTCGAGGGTGGCGTGCCAGCCGGGCGCCGCCCTGTCGGCGAGGCGCAGGACCCGGCCGCCGGGCCCGGCGGGCAGGGTGGCGCGGGCGCCGACGGGGCCGGAGGCCACCGGCACCGGGGCGGCGCCGTCGGCGACGACGGTGACGCGGGCGACCTGCCGGTCCACCCGCCACAGCGCGGTGCGGCCCTCCTGGCTGAGCCGGGTCAGGCCCGGCGTCGCGTCCAGCGCGGGGCCGAGCTCCTTGGCCGCGCCGTCGCGGACGAGGACGAAGCCGACGGCGTACCCGGCCAGCCGCGCCGCCTGGTCGGCCCCGGAGCCGGAGACGAGGTCGGCGACGACCGCGTCCAGCCGGCGGTCGCGCCCGCCGCCCAGGGCCTCGTCGCCCATGCGCACGCCGGCGCCGCGGACCAGGGCGTAGGTCAGGTCGCCGGACGTGCCGCCCAGGACGAGGGTGCGGGCCTGGTCGCGGGTGGTGGCGGCCTCGGCGACGAACGCCGGGACCTGCGCCGGGTCCCGCCGCTCCAGCGGGCCGCCCGCCCCGCCCGCCGCCCAGGCGACGGCGGTGACCAGCGGGCCCGCGGCGGCGGCGAGCGCGATCAGTCCGGCGACCGGCTGCCGCCAGCCGAAGCTGCGCGCGGCGACCCGCTCGCGGGCGCCCTCGGCGCCGACGACGGCCGCCGCGATCAGCGCGAGGCCCTGGACGAGGGTCGCGGGCCCGGCCCACGCCGAGCGGTTGGCGAGCGCCGCCGCCAGCATCCCGGCGAGGGCCACGGCCCAGGCGGTGAGGACGACGGGCCGCCGCTCGGCCCGCAGCAACGCGCCGAGCGCGGCGAGCAGGACGCCGGACAGCACCAGCCCGCCGAGGGTTCCCGGCCCGCCGGGGTCGCCCAGGAGCAGCCGCCACGCCGCGGCCGTGCCGCCGCCGTACGCCGTCCCGGCCTGGCCGAGAAAGCGGCCCGGGTGCGCGAACAGCCCGAACGACCAGGGCGCGAGCACCAGGACGGGGGTCAGCGCCACCGCGAGGAACGCCGGTCCGTGGGCCTTGAGCTGCCCGCCCCGGACGCGCAGCACCAGCACGCCCAGCCCCAGGACGACGGCGACCGGCCAGACCAGGGGCGTGAAGGCGGTGGTGACGGTGAGCAGGAGGGCGTACGCCCAGACCGCGCGCCAGGTGGGCCGGGCGCCCGCCGAGCGGAAGCCGCCGGCGGAGACGGCCGCGCGGGCCATGAGCGGCAGCAGGATCGCGAGCACCGCGGTGCCCAGCCGGCCCGTCGCGAGCGCCCCGGTGGCCGCCGGCAGGAAGGCGTAGGTGACGCTGCCCCAGGCCCGCAGCAGCCGGGAGCCGACCAGCGGCCGGGAGGCGAAGTAGGCGGTCAGCCCGGCCAGCGGGACGGAGCAGACGAGCAGCACGGTCAGCGTGAGGTGCACCGAGCCGAGCAGCAGCACCGACAGGCCCGCCAGGACGGCGAGATGGGGCGGGCCGCCGGCCGTGTCCCCGGTGCCGACGGGGTGCCAGCCGTCGGCGAAGCGCGACCACAGGCCGCCGATGCCGTCGGGCGCGGGCAGCAGGGCGCCGCCGGACAGCGCGCCGCCGCCGTAGAGCCCCCGGCAGGCGAGGGCGGAGACCACCAGCAGGAGCGCGAAGAGGACGGGTCCGGGCTTGCGGGCGAGCCGCTTGACCCGGGCGAACTGCTCGATCTCCAGGAAGTCCGCCTCGTCCCCGCCGGGCCCGGACTCGACCGCGCCGTGCCGCCCGGCCGACGACGCGGCCGGGTCCGACCGCCCGCCGAAGGCGGCCGTGAGCTGCTCGAAGGCGGCGCGCAGGCTCGCCCCGGGCGGCGGGAAGAGGGGACGCAGCTCCTTGGCGGGGACGGTCCGGGCCCCGGCCCGGCGCCTGCGGGCGGCGAGGACGCGGCCCGGCCGCAGCAGGACGGAGCCGAGGCCGGTGAGTTCGTCGAGGGCCGGGCCGGGGGCCTTGCCGACGAGGTAGCCGAGGACCCTCAGCAGCGTGCCGAGGACGATGCGGAACAGGACGTACGGCAGGGCGGCGCCATGGGTGTTGGCGAGCAGCGTGTGGACGGCGCCGGCCTTGTCCACGCGGTGCGGCGAGAGCGGCTTGCGGCCCGCGCAGTCCACCGGGCGGCGCTCGCGGGAGGCGGCCTCGGCGTGCCGGAGCACGGCGTCGGGGGCCACGAGGACGCGGTGGCCGGCGGCGTGGGCGCGCCAGCAGAAGTCGACGTCGTCGCGCATCAGGGGCAGCCGCGCGTCGAAGCCGCCCAGCGCCTCCCACACGTCGCGGCGCACCAGCATGCCGGCGCTGGAGACGGAGAGGACGGGGCGCACCTGGTCGTGCTGGCCCTGGTCCTGCTCGCGGCGGTCGAGTCCGGTCCAGCGGCGGCCGCCGCGGGCGATGGCGGCGCCGACCTCCAGCAGCTGCCGGCGGTCGTACCAGCTGCGCAGCTTGGGTCCGACGACGGCGGCGTCCTCGGCGTCGGCGACGCGCAGCAGCTCGTGCAGGGCGGCCGGTTCGGGCGCGCAGTCGTCGTGCAGCAGCCACAGCCACTGGACCGGGTCGCCGGTGGCGCCCCGGGCGTCGAGGTCCGAAGGGTCCTCGCGCCAGGTGCGGCTGACGGGATCCCAGCCGCTGGAGCCGGCGAGGTAGGGCAGGTCGTCGGCGGTGGGCGCGGAGGTGGCGCGCACCGCCTCCTCGACGGCGGTGCCGAAGCCGGCGCGACGGGCGAGGCGCAGGACGCGGTCGTCGCCGAGGGCGTCGGCGAGCAGCCGGGCGGAGTCGTCGTCGCTCCCGGTGTCGACGGCGACCGCCCGCTGGACGGGCCGGTCCTGGCCGAGCAGCCCGGTGAGCGCGTCGGGCAGCCAGCGGGCGCCGTCGTGGGCGACGAGGACGGCGGTGACGACGTGCCGGGGGAACGCCGGGGGGTGGGTGAGGTCGAACGCGGGGGTGCTGTGCGCGGACATCGGGGTACGGGCCCTCCGGCCGGTCGGACGGGAGGTGGTGCTCCCGGCGGACCGCGGTGCTGGACTGCGGTGGACGTGTGCGACCCCGGGTGGGGCGCCGGTGCGTCACGGACGGCACCCCAGACTAGTGGCTGGCAACACGGCGGTCCGCCTCCTGAGTGCGGGGCGCGGAGGCGGACCGGGCGGTACGAGCGGGTGGGGGGTTCGGTGCGGGCCGGACCTCGGGTCCTGCCCGGTTCACGCTCCCGGGTCACGGCGGACCGGTCGCGGCGCCCGGGGGGCGGCGTCGGTCCCGTCCCGGACGGGAGTCGGTGCGGGGTCGTGCGGGGTGGTGCGGAAGCGGTGCGGGGTGGTCGCGCAGCCGGTGCGGGCGGCTGACGCTGCCTCAGTCGCCTGGGAAGGCGGCCTTCTTGGGACCGCGCTTCGTCAGACCGCGGCCTTCTTCAGGCGGCGGCGCTCGCGCTCGGACAACCCGCCCCAGATGCCGAAGCGTTCGTCGTTGGCGAGAGCGTATTCGAGGCACTCGGAGCGGACTTCACAGGCGAGGCAGACCTTCTTCGCCTCGCGCGTGGAACCGCCCTTCTCGGGGAAGAAGGACTCGGGATCGGTCTGGGCGCAGAGCGCGCGCTCCTGCCAGCCGAGCTCCTCGTCCGCCTCCTCGACCAGCAGTTGCTGAAACAGCTCGGTCATGTGCGCCCCTCGTCTGTCATTGCGTCCCCGTGATGCTGCCGTGATCAGTACGGCAGAACGACACGAGTGAAATTACAAGTGCGCCGATCCGGGCCAGTCAAGCCGAGATCTGCTATTGGGCCCCTTATTCACTCTGCGGAACCAAGGCCGAGCGGAAAGTTGCCAAATCGCCACAAGAGTGGACACATCTCCCGCCCGCCACAAGCGTCCCGAGAGTCCCTCGCCATGAAGTACGGACGCCGTCCGCGGAGATCCAGTTGCACCGCGGGGGACGGAGGATGTTTGAGGGCCAGGATGCCGGGCGATTGTCCGGCGACGCGCCGACACAAACACTTCGCCGGACTCCGTTACCGGATGAGGTGAAAGATTGGCATCAAAACGGACATCCGGTTGACACCGAGCGGGTCACCCCGGTCTCCTTGTCAGCATGCTCGCGACCTCACCCGCCCCGTCCGGCCTGACCCGTGCCTACGGGTCGCGCTGTGCCGCGCAGGCGCGCTGTCGCTGTTCCAGCTGTTGACGCCCCAGAGCTCCGGCTGACACCTCTCCTTTCTCCGCCCTCCTCCGCCCTGCCCTCCTCCGGGCCGGGCCGGTCCGTGGCACCGCCTTCCCGCCCGCTCCCCGCCTGCGCGCACCGAGGAACACGACTTCCATGAACAGCGACGTCCAGATCGCCGGCGACCCGCTCGCCCTCCCCCACCTCATGCCTCCCCCGCCCGCCCACCCCGCCACGGTCGCCGAGTTCGCCGGCCTCTCCCGCGCCGTCGCCGCCGACCGCGCCGCCTGGTCCCGCCTCGTCCGCTACGACGCCACCAGCCGCTGGTACCGCCGGCTGCGCACCGGTCCCGGCTACGAGGTGTGGCTGCTGAGCTGGGTGCCCGGCCAGGGCAGCGGGCTGCACGACCACGGCCGCTCCTCCGGGGTGCTCACCGTCCTGCACGGCGAGCTCACGGAGACGCACCGGACGCCCGGGAAGGCGGTCCGGCGCCGCCTCGCCGCCGGGGACCAGCGGGTCTTCGCCCCCGGTCACGTCCACGAGGTCGTCAACGACTCCCTGGAGCCGGCCGTCAGTCTCCACGTCTACTTCCCCGGCCTGACCGAGATGCCGTTCCACGACCGGCACACCGGGGGCGCCCTGCACAACTCCCCGGCGCCCGCCCGCCAGTACGCGCCCCGGGACTGACACACTGGCGCTCATGCGCATTGTGGTTCTGGCCGGCGGGATCGGGGGCGCCCGCTTCCTCCGCGGCCTCAAGTCAGCAGTCCCCGACGCGGACATCACGGTCATCGGGAACACCGGCGACGACATCCACCTCTTCGGGCTCAAGGTCTGCCCCGACCTCGACACCGTGATGTACACGCTCGGCGGCGGCATCCACGAGGAGCAGGGCTGGGGGCGGGCCGGTGAAACCTTCGCCGTCAAGGAGGAGTTGGCGGCCTACGGCGTCGGGCCCGAGTGGTTCGGGCTCGGCGACCGCGACTTCGCCACCCACATCGTCCGCACCCAGATGATCTCCGCCGGCTATCCGCTCAGCGCGGTCACCGAGGCGCTGTGCGACCGCTGGAAGCCCGGCGTGCGGCTGCTGCCCATGAGCGACGACCGCGTCGAGACGCACGTCCTGATCGACGACCCGGAGGGCGAGGGCGGCCGCCGCGCCGTCCACTTCCAGGAGTACTGGGTGCGGCTGCGCGCCCGGGTGCCGGCCCGCGCCATCGTCCCGGTCGGTGCCGAGCAGGCCAAGCCCGCGCCCGGTGTGCTGGAGGCGATCGCCGCCGCGGACGTGATCCTCTTCCCGCCGTCCAACCCGGTCGTCAGCGTCGGCACCATCCTCGCCGTGCCCGGCGTCCGCGAGGCCGTCGCGGGGGCGGCGGCGCCGGTCGTCGGCCTCTCCCCGATCGTCGGGGACGCGCCGGTGCGCGGCATGGCCGACAAGGTCCTGGCCGCCGTGGGCGTGGAGTCCACCGCCGGGGCGGTCGCCCGGCACTACGGTGCCGACCTGCTGGACGGCTGGCTGGTGGACACCGTGGACGCGGAACAGACCGCCGGCGTGACGGCGGCGGGCATACGCTGCCGCGCCGTCCCCCTGATGATGACGGACACCGAGGCGACGGCGCGGATGGCCGCGGAGGCGCTCGCCCTGGCCGAGGAGGTACGCGCATGACGGAGACCCCTTCCTACCGCGTCTGGGCCCTGCCCGGCATCCCCGAGGTCCGCCCCGGCGACGACCTCGTCAAACTCGTCGCCGCCGCGGCCACCGCCGAGGGCACGCCCGGCCTGGCCGACGGCGACGTGCTGGTCGTCACCTCGAAGATCGTCAGCAAGGCGGAGGGGCGCGTCGTCGAGGCGGCGGACCGCGAGGCCGCGATCGACGCCGAGACGGTGCGGGTGGTGGCCCGGCGCGGCCCGCTGCGCATCGTCGAGAACCGGCTCGGCCTCGTCATGGCCGCGGCCGGCGTCGACGCCTCCAACACCCCTTCCGGCACGGTGCTGTTGCTGCCCGAGGACCCCGACGCCTCCGCCCGCGCGCTGCGCGCCGGGCTCCGCGCGGCGCTCGGCGTGGACGTCGGTGTCGTCGTCACCGACACCGCCGGGCGCCCCTGGCGCAGCGGGCTGACGGACATGGCGATCGGCGCGGCCGGCGTCCGCGTCCTCGACGACCTGCGCGGCGGGACGGACGCCCACGGCAACCCCCTGAACGCGACGGTCGTCGCGACCGCCGACGAACTCGCCGCCGCCGGCGACCTGGTGAAGGGCAAGGCGGGCGGGCTGCCGGTGGCGGTGGTGCGCGGGCTGCCGCACGTGGTGGACGGGACGGCGGACGAGGGCGCGCGGACGCTGGTGCGGGACGCCGCGTCCGACATGTTCCGGCTGGGGACGTCGGAGGCGGTGCGCGAGGCGTTGTCCCTGCGGCGCACGGTGCGGGAGTTCACGGACGATCCCGTGGACCCGGGCGCGGTGCGGCGCGCGGTCGCGGCCGCGCTGACCGCGCCCGCGCCGCACCACACCACGCCGTGGCGCTTCGTCCTGCTGGAGTCCGCGGAGTCCCGGACCCGGCTGCTGGACGCGATGCGCGACGCCTGGGTCGCGGACCTGCGCCGGGACGGGCGCTCCGAGGAGAGCGTCGCGCGCCGCGTCCGCCGCGGGGACGTCCTGCGCAACGCGCCCTACCTGGCCGTGCCGTGCCTGGTCATGGACGGCTCCCACGACTACCCCGACGCGCGGCGCTCCACGGCGGAGCGGGAGATGTTCGTGGTGGCGACGGGGGCCGGGGTGCAGAACTTCCTCGTGGCGCTGGCGGGGGAGCGGCTGGGGTCGGCGTGGGTATCGTCGACGATGTTCTGCCGGGACGTCGTGCGGGACGTTCTCTCGCTCCCCGCCGACTGGGACCCCATGGGCGCCGTCGCCATCGGACGCCCCGCGGCCCCCCCGCGCGACCGCGCCCCGCGCAGCGCGGAGGCCTTCATCGAGGTGCGCTGACCTTCCCGGCCCGGCCCTTTCCCCCCGGGCGGGGGCCGCGCCCGCCGCCTTCCTTTCGGTGCGGCTTCGCCGCCTTGTCCTCGGGGGCGCAACGGCGCGAGAGAGGACAGCAAGCGGCGGGAGGCAGCCCGAGGCAGCCGGGGCGCGTAGCCCGAGTGCGGGTCGGGGGGCGGAGCCCGGGCGGAGTGCAGGGGCGCAGCCCCGCTCGCCGTGCGCAGCGCGGCCCGGGCCGCAGCCCACTCCGCCCGGGCGCCACACGCTCCCCGCCCATGCGAGCCAGGGGACGGAGCCCAGCGGGGTGCAGGGGCGCAGCCCCCTCGCCGGGTCCGAGGACGGCCCGGCGCGGAGCGCGCTCCCGGGTGTGCCGCGCCCCCGCGGGGTGGCGCAGGGGGGAGCCCCTGCGGAAACGGGTTAGGGCGGGGCTGGGGCCGAACCCCCTACCACCCACGGATGTCGTTGACGGAGAAGCGCGGCGCCCGCCGCGGCTGCCCCCTGCTCATCAGCAGGATCAGCCGGCACGCCCGGTGCCGCTGCCCCGCGTAGGGGGCGAGCAGCGACAGCATCCCCGCGTCGTCCACACCGCGCACACCCGACAGCGCCCACCCCACCGTCTTCGGCAGGTGCAGGTCCCCGACCGTGACCGCGTCCGCCGCGCCGTGGCTGCGCTGGACCGTCTCGGCCGCCGTCCAGGGGCCGATGCCGGGCACGGCGCGGAGCAGGGACGCGGCGCGCGCGGGGTCCAGGGAGGAGGCGGACTCCAGGCGGGACGCCACCCGCGCCGCCCGCACGATCGTCGCCGACCGCTTGCCGTCGACCCCCGCGCGGTGCCACTCCCAGGAGGGGATCATGGCCCAGCCCCGGGCGTCGGGCATGACCCGCATGCGCGGCATCCCGGCCGGGCCCGGCGCGGGCTCGCCGTGCCGCCACAGCAGCAGGCGCCACGCCCGGTACGCCTCGTCGCTGGTGACCTTCTGTTCCAGGACGGCGGGCACCAGCGACTCCAGGACCAGGCCGGTGCGGGCCAGCCGCAGGCCGGGGTGGCGCCGGTGCGCCTCGTGGAGCAGCCGGTGCCGGGGGACGAACGCGGCGGGCTCGTCGTCCGCGCCCAGCAGCGCGGGCAGGTGGTCGAGGAGCCAGTCGCCGCCGGGGCCCCACGCCTCCGCGCACACCCGCCCGTCCCGCGCCGCGATCCGCACCGTGCCGGGACCGAGCGGGGTGCGGCTGGCGCGCCAGACGGCCCCGTCCCCGGCGACCCGGTACGCGGGGTCGCCGGGGCCGCGCGCCAGGACGCCGAGGGTGCGCCCCAGGTCGTAGGGGCCCGGCGGGGCCCAGGTGCGGGTGGCCATCCGGCCAGCGTAACTCCGGCGGCCGACGGCCCTGCTCGCCCCTGCTCGCCCCTACTCGTCGGACGAGAAGCGCACCGCCGCCGCCGGGATCTCCGCCCCGCACCACACCCGGGCCCCGGCCCGCAGCTCGTTGTCCGCGCCGACGACCGCCCCGTCGCCGACCACCACGCCGTCCAGCACGGTGCGCGCCCCGACGCGCGCCCCCGCGCCCACCAGCGAGTCGCGGATCCGCGCGCCCGGCTCGACGACGGCCCCGTCGAGGACGGTGCTGCCGTCGATCCGCGCGCCGGCCCCCACCCGGGCGCCCGCGCCGATGACGGTGCCGCCCATGAGCTTGGCGTCGGCGGCGACCTCGGCGGAGTCGAGGACGAGGCGCTCGCCGCGGCGGCCGGGCACGGCCGGCGAGGGGGCGCGCCCCAGGACCAGGTCGGCCGAGCCGCGGACGAACGCCTGCGGGGTGCCGAGGTCGAGCCAGTAGGTGGAGTCGACCATGCCGTGCAGGTGCGCCCCGTCGGCCAGCAGCCCGGGGAAGGTCTCGCGCTCGACCGAGACCGGCCGGCCGGCCGGGATGGTGTCGATGACGGACCGGTTGAAGACGTAGGCGCCCGCGTTGATCTGGTCGGTGACGATCTCCTCGGGGGTCTGCGGCTTCTCCAGGAAGGCGGTGACCCGCCCGTCCGGGTCGGTGGGCACGAGCCCGTACGCCCGGGGGTCCTCGACCCGGGTCAGGTGCAGCGACACGTCCGCGCCCGCCGCGCCGTGGGCGGAGATCAGCGCCCGGATGTCGAGGCCGGTGAGGATGTCGCCGTTGAAGATCAGGACGGGGTCGTCGGGGCCGGAGCGCAGCCGGTGGGCGACGTTGCGGATGGCGCCGCCGGTGCCGAGCGGCTCGATCTCCGTGACGTACTCCAGCTCCAGGCCCAGCGCGGACCCGTCGCCGAAGTACGGCTCGAACACCTCCGCCAGGTAGGACGTGGCGAGCACGATGTGCTCGATCCCCGCCGCCCGGGCCCGGGCCAGCTGGTGGGTGAGGAAGGGAACCCCGGCCGCCGGAACCATGGGCTTGGGGGTGTTCACCGTGAGCGGGCGCAGCCTGGTCCCCTTGCCGCCGACCAGGAGGATCGCTTCGCGCGACGGGGGCGGCTGGTGCGGTTCAGTCAACGGTTCGTCTCTGCTTCCTGGTGGGGCCGGGCCGTGAACGGCGGCCAGTGTATGCAGAACGTACGGTTCCGGCCGCGCCCGGTCAGCGTCGGCGCGTCAGCGGCCCTGGGCGCGGGCCGCCTTCGTGCGGACGGTGCCGAGCTTGCCGTAGAGCTTGTCGCCGGGGCACTCGGTGGAGTAGCCGTCCCGGTGGCCGGAGATGACCTTGAGTTTGACCTTCGCCCCCTTTTTGAAGAGGTTCCCGCCGGCGGAGACCAGGGTGGCGGTGCCGCGCGGGTTGGCGTTGTAGAGGCCGAGCTTCCATGCGGTGAGGGCGGCGATGGCGTTCACCGCGGCGGTGGGCGGGTTGGTCTTGCCGAACGTGCCGAGGACGGCGATGCCCATGCTGTTGGTGTTGAAACCGAGCGTGTGGGCGCCCTTGACGGGCTTGGCCACGCCGCCCGCCCGGCCCTCGTAGACCGTTCCGCACTTGTCGACGAGGAAGTTGTAGCCGATGTCGCGCCAGCCGCTGCTGACGACGTGATAGCGGTAGATACCGCGGATGACGGAGGCCGACTGCGAGCAGGTGTAGGTGTTGCCGGAGGCCGTGTGGTGGATGAAGGCGGCCTTCACCTTCTTGGTATAGACGAATCCCCGTTCGCGGAGCGACTCGTCCGCGCCCCAGCCCGCCCGGGTCACGATGCGCGGCCGGGGCCCGGCGTATCCGGCGTAGGCGCCGTTGTCGCCGTCCTCGTCCGCCTCGGCGTCGTCGTCGAAGACGTTCTCGTCGCTCCGCTGCGGGCCGTCGGACGGGCGGTCGGGACGGTCGGGGCGCTCGGGACGGTCCGGGCCGTACGGGCGGTCCGGCCGGTCGTGGCCGTAAGGCCGGTCGGGCCGGTCGGGGCGGTCGTGACCGTAGGGACGATCCGGACGGTCGTGGCCATAGGGACCGTCGTGGGTGTAGGGCCTATCGGGGCGGTCATGGGTGTACGGACGCCCGGGACGATCCGGGCGGTAGGGCCGGTCGGGGCGGTCGGGGTCCGTGGCGGCGGAGGTCCCGGCGGGTCCGTCGCCGGCCTTCCCCTCCCCCCGCGCGCCCTCGTCCTCCGCACCCGGCCGGTCCCGGTCGCGATCCCGGTCCCGGTCGCGGTCCCGCCCGCCGCTGCCGCCGCCGTTGGTGCCGGGAAGGGCACCCGGCAGGGCTCCGCCGTGCGCCGCGCCGGCCGCATCCGCCGAACTGGCGCGGCTCGCCGTGGCCCCGGCGTCGACCGCCGTGATGGCCTCGACCTCCCCCGCGCTCGGGCGCTTGCCGGAGGCGGGGATCTCGGTGGCGCCCAGCGGGGCCAGCGGGGCGTTGACCGCGGAGCTGTTGCGCTCCTCGTCGTCGGGGGACGGCATGGCCCGGGTCCGGGGCCGCCGCGCCGGGTCGGCGCCCGGATCGACGAGCTCGATGCGCATGCCCTTGGGGAGCACGGCGGCGGCCGGCTTGCGCCCGCCGGGGGCGGCGGGACGCACCCGTACCTCGACGGCGTCGGAGGCACCCACCCACAGCGGGGCGGTCGAGCCGCGGCGTCCGGCGCGGGCCTCGGAGGTGTCGAGGTCGGGCCGGTCGTGGTCCTGGGCCTGGACGTCCTGCCAGCCGGACCAGGCGCCGGTGTTCATGTTGCGGGTACGGACCTGGGCGCGGCCGCGCAGTTCGGCGCCCGCGTTGTCCCAGACGATGCCGACGAGGGAGAAGGGCTTGACCTTCTGGGCCCGCAGCCCCTGCGCGGGGGCGGCCTCGGGGGTCCGGGCGGCGCCGGTCTGGACGGTGTCCGCCGGCAGGGGCACCAGGGGCAGCGAGTACGTCGCACCCGGCAGGTCGGGCAGGGCCGGCGCGGCCGGCCGGGCGGCGGGTGCGGGGGCCCGTACGCCCGGGGCGGGCGCGCCGGGAACGACGGCACCGGAGGCGGCGAGGGAGGGCAGCACCAGGGTGGCGGCGCAGGCGGTGACGGCCGAGGTGACGAGGATTCCACGCATAACAAGATCCTGGGCATATCGGTACATATCTGTCCATTCGTAAGATGACACCCCGTCGGCCGGGGCCGCCCGCCGGGCGCGTCCGTCCGACTGACCGTCACCGGCCCCGCGGCGTACCCTGGCCGCGATGAACGCCACCGACCGCACCCCCGCCGACCTGCTGCGTTCCGCCCTCGCCGCGGACCCGGCCCGCCCCTTCGTGACCTTCTACGACGACGCCACGGGCGAGCGCGTGGAACTGTCCGTGGCCACCTTCGCCAATTGGGTGGCCAAGACCGCCAACCTGCTCCAGGACGACCTCGCCGCGGCCCCCGGCGACCGCCTCGCACTCCTGCTGCCCGCCCACTGGCAGACCGCCGTCTGGCTGCTGGCCTGCTCGTCCGTCGGCGTCGTCGCCGAGGTGGACGGCGACCCGGCCACAGCCGACCTGGTGGTCGCCGGCCCCGACCGCCTGGAGGAGGCGCGCGCCTGCTCCGGGGAGCGCGTCGCCC
The DNA here is from genome assembly GCF_001187435.1 of Streptomyces caatingaensis. Taxonomy (GTDB): domain Bacteria; phylum Actinomycetota; class Actinomycetes; order Streptomycetales; family Streptomycetaceae; genus Streptomyces; species Streptomyces caatingaensis. The sequence goes on from NZ_LFXA01000001.1 coordinate 27,307, forward strand.
TCGCCCTGCGCCCCCTGGGCGGCCGCTTCCCCGAGCCGCCGCGGGGCTTCGCCGACTACGCCGTCGAGGTGCCGAGCCAGGGCGACCGCTTCGCCCCGTACGTCCCGGTGGACCCCACGGCCCCGGCGCTGGCCGTCGGCGGGCTGGAGCTGACGGGCGCCCAGCTCGTGGAGCGGGCGCGCGCGGACGCCGCCGGGCGCGGGCTCGGCCCGGGCTCCCGGCTGCTGTCCGGGCTGCCGTACACCACCTGGGACGGACTGTCCGCCGGCCTGTTCGCCCCGCTGGCCTCGGGCGCCTCGGTGGTGCTGTGCCGAAACGCCGACCGGCTGTCCGCCGAGGACCTCGCCGCACGGCAGGAGAGCGAGCGCGTCACCGTGACGGCCCTCTGACGCTGCCGGACCGCCGCACCGGGGCGATGATCGACGGGTACGCACCGCCGGAACCGCCCCGGAGGGAGGTCGCGCAGCCGTGGTCCACTCCTCCCGCAAGGCCACCGCGCGCCGCGGGCGCCGCTGGCTGCGCGGGACCGCCCTGGCCCTGGCGGTGCTCGTGCTGGCCGCCGGAGTCACCACCTGGGTGCTGTACGAACGCCTCAACGGGAACATCACCACGGACACCCGCACGGCGGAGGAGCTGCGGCGGTACGAGCGCGAGCGCCCCTCGGCGCTCGTCGCCGGCGCCCAGAACATCCTGATCATCGGCTCCGACAACCGCGGCGGCGGCAACGGCGCGTACGGCGCCGACAGCGGCACCCAGCGCTCGGACACCACGATCCTGCTGCACCTGGCCGCCGACCGCAGAAGCGCGACGGCCGTCAGCATGCCGCGCGACCTCATGGCACAGATCCCCCGGTGCCGCAGACCCGACGGCTCCTTCACCAACGAACGCTTCGCCCAGTTCAACTGGGCCTTCCAGTTCGCCGGCGCGGCCTGCACCATCCGCACCGTCGAGAACATCACGCACATCCGGATCGACCACCACATCATCGTGGACTTCTCCGGCTTCAAACGGCTCGTGGACGCCGTCGACGGCGTCGAGGTCTGCCTCCGCAGGCCGGTCGACGACCGCGAGGCCCGCCTGCGGCTGCCCGCGGGCCGTCAGATCCTGCACGGCGAACAGGCCCTGGGCTTCGTCCGGGCCCGCTACGGCATCGGCGACGGCAGCGACACCGAACGGATGGGGCGTCAGCAGGAGTTCCTCGGCGCCCTCTTCCAGGAGATGCACAGCGACGGCGTCCTGCTCAACCCCACCCGCCTCTACCCGGTGCTCGACGCGGCCACCAAGTCCCTGACCACCGACGCCGGACTGGGCTCGCTGCGCAAGATGTACGACCTGGTGCGCACCGTGCGCACCATCCCCACCGAGCGCGTGCAGTTCCTGACGGTGCCCCGGCGCCCGTACCCGTACAACGCGGAACGCGACGAGCTGGTGCAGCCGGACGCGGACCGGCTCTTCGAGCTGCTGCGCCACGACCGGCCGGTGTCCCTGACCGCGCGCATCCGCCCGGCGGACGGCAAGGCGGGACCGGACGACCCGTACGAACTCTACGAACCGTACGAACCGGACAGCGCCGAGACCCCGTTGGCACCGGACACCTCGTACGCCTCTCCCGCCCCGTACACCTCCACCACCCCGGCACCGTCCGCCCCTCCCTCCCCCACCGCTCCCCCCACCTACGAGGGCACCACCGCCGCCCGTGGCATCTGCGGCTGATCACCGCGGGGGTACGATCGGATTTTTCGTTCCGTCATTCCCGGGTGGGCAGTGTGGAGAAGAGATGGGACGGATTGCCCGGTTGTAAGGGAAGTGCGATTTGTCACCGGCGTCGCGCCCCGCTGAACTGGGCGGATAGTGTGAGCGGTCCGGTGCGCACGGCCGGGTGACCGCGCACTGCAAGACGACATGACCGAGCGCCTCGGGATACAGGCGCCGCGTGGCACCGACGGAGGATTCGAGCGACCGTGGACGCGCAAGGCCGTGGGCAGGCGGACGGCATCGACCCCGCCGACCAGTGGGTCTTCGACCCCAAGACCGGCAGCTACGAGCTGCGCCTGGATCCCCCCTCCGGCTCCCCGGGGCATCCCTCCCCCGATTCCGGCCGGTCCAATCCCGCCTCCGGCACTTCCCCGGCACGCAAGGTGCCCGCCCCCGCGAAGCCGGCGCCGTCCCGCGGCAAGGGCAAGTCCCTGCCCGAGCAGCGCGGTGGCGGACGGCGCGGCGCCAGGGCGGCGGCCGCCGCGGCCACGACGGGCCGGCGCAAACCCAAGCCCAGGAAGAGCGCCAAGAAGAAGGTCCTGCTGTGGACCGGCGGCACGCTCGCCTTCCTGCTCGTGGGCGGCTCGGTCACCGCGTACCTGATCTACGACCACTTCAACAACAACATCGACAAGGTCGATGTGGGCGTGTCCAACGAGGCGGTGCCGGACGGGCCGGTCAACATCCTGGTCATCGGCACGGACAAGCGCTCCGGCAAGGGCAACACCGGCTACGGCGACAACGGCAGCGTCGGCCACGCCGACACCACCCTGCTCTTCCACGTCTCCGAGGACCGCACCAACGCCACGGTGATCTCCATCCCGCGCGACATGATCACCGACATCCCGCAGTGCACCGCGAAGAAGGACGGCACGACCAAGACCATCCCCGGCTCGAAGGGCGTCCGCTTCAACGAGAGCCTGGGGCAGGAGGACCGCGACCCGGGCTGCACCTGGCGGACCGTCGAGCAGATCACCGGGCTGAAGGTCAGCCACTTCATGATGGCCGACTTCAACGCGGTCAAGGAGATGTCCTCCGCGGTCGGCGGCGTCGAGGTGTGCCTGGGCAAGGACATCAACGACAAGGACTCGCACCTGAAGCTGCCCAAGGGCCGCCACCGGGTCGAGGGCGAGCAGGCGTTGGCGTTCGTCCGCACCCGGCACTCCGTCGGCTTCGGCGGCGACCTCAGCCGGATCCAGCTCCAGCAGCAGTTCCTCAGCTCGATGATCCGGGAGATGAAGTCCTCGGACACGCTGTCCGACCCGGGGAAGCTCTACCACCTGGCCGACGCGGCGACCAAGTCGCTCACCGTCGACACCGGCATAGGATCCATCTCCAAACTGACCGCGCTGGCCAAGGAGCTCAGCAAGGTCAACCTGAAGAACATCACCTTCACCACCCTCCCCGTCCTCGACAACCCGGCCGACGGCAAGGTCCACAAGACCGTCATCCTCGACAAGGCGAAGGCCGATCCGCTGCTCGCGATGGTCCGCGACGACGTCTCCCTCACGGAGGTCAAGCGCAAGGAGCAGGAGGCGAAGGACAAGGAGAAGGCGGCCAAGAAGGAGCAGGACGCCAAGCAGGCCGCGCTGCTCAAGGGCCCCAAGGCCGAGCCGTCCAAGGTGCGCGTGAAGGTCCTCAACGGCAGCGGCAAGATCGGCGCCGCCCAGGAGACCGTCACCTGGATGCAGAACTCCCAGGCCATCGCCCACAGCAGCAACGGCGGCAACGCCCCCGGCGGCGGGAAGTCCGCCAAGACCACGCTGGAATTCGCCCCCAACCAGGCCGACCAGGCGCGCCGGATCGCCGAGGCCATGGGCCTGCCCGCCGACGCGCTCAAGCAGACCGGCACGGACACGGCCCCGCTCGCGGAGATGACGCTCGTCCTCGGCGCCGACTTCAAGGGGGCGGGCGTTCCCGTCACCCCGCCGAAGGCCCCGAAGAAGGCCCCCGAGGGCATTCAGAAAATCGAGGCCGACGACAAGAACATCTGCGCGAAGTGAATCCGGCGAACGTCCTTGCGCATCTCACTACCTGGTAACAGAGTCACCAGGTACGAAGCATCTGCCCATCGGGCCGGACGCACCACTCAGGGGAGGGCCCATTGGGGATCGGCAACGCGCGGGGGGACGAGAAGACGGAGACGACGACCGAGGACAAGCGCGACGCCGCCACCGAGGAGCGGGCGCCCCGCCCGAAGCGCCGCCGCGGCGTGCGAATAGCCCGCTGGACCGCCCTCTGCCTGGCGGTCCTGGTGCTCGCGGCGTCCGCGACCGGCTGGTTCTACTACCGGCACCTCAACCACAACATCCGCAAGAGCAACCTCAACCTCGGTGACAAACAGCTCGACCGCAGCGTCCCCAACGCTGCCGGCCAACGCCCCCTCAACATCCTGCTGCTGGGCTCCGACAGCCGCAGCGGCAAGGAGAACCAGGACCTCGGCGGCGCCCGCGAGGACGCCGACCGCCCCGCGCTCGCCGACGTCCAGATGCTCGTCCACGTCTCCGCCGACCGCAGCAACATGTCGGTCGTCAGCGTCCCCCGCGACACCCGGGTCACCATCCCCAAGTGCACCGACCCCGCCGACGGCAAGGTCTACAAGGAGACCAGCAGCCAGATCATCAACACCAGCCTCCAGAACGGCGGTCCGGGCTGCACGGTCGCCACCTGGGAGGAGCTCACCGGCATCCCCGTCGACCACTTCATGATGATCGACTTCGCCGGGGTGGTGAGCATGGCCGACGCGGTGGGCGGCGTCCCGGTCTGCGTCAAGGACAACATCCGCGACACCAAGTCCGGCCTGGAGCTCACCAAGGGCAGCCACACCATCAAGGGCGAACAGGCCCTGCAGTGGCTGCGCACCCGGCACGGCTTCGAGGACGGCAGCGACATCGGCCGCACGCACGCCCAGCACCTCTACATGAACGCGATGGTCCGCCAGCTCAAGAGCGGCACCAAGCTCAGCGACCCCGGCCAGCTCACCGACCTCGCCGAGTCGGCCACCAAGGCGCTCACCGTCGACAAGGACCTCGGCTCGGTCAAGAAGCTCTACGACCTCGCCAACGACATCAAGCGCGTCCCGTCCGGCCGGATCACCATGACCACCATGCCCTGGGTGCAGGACCCCCAGGACCCGGACGCCCATGTGATCCCCAAGCCCGGCGACGCCGACAAGCTCTTCTCGCTCATCCGCAACGACATCGCGCTCGACGGCAAGGACAAGAAGAAGCCCGAGAAGCCGGCCCCCTCGAACTCCCCGACCGCCAGGAGCGACGTCGCCGTCACCGTCTTCAACGGCACCGGCACGGCCGTCCTGCCGCCGGTCGGCGCCCGCGGCTCCGACATCGCCGCCCACCTGGTCAAGCAGGGCTTCACCAAGGCGACTTCGGACTCCAGCCCCCGCATGCAGGCCGACACCACCATCACGTACCCGAAACCGGCCCAGCGGGCGGACGCCCTGGCCGTCGCCAAGGCCATCGGCCTGCCGGAGGACGCCGTACGGCTGACGCCGGAGGCGACGGGCGTCACGCTGGTGATCGGCGGCGACTGGCGCGAGGGCACGTCCTACCCGAAGGCACCGGGCGCGGCGGAGAAGGCTGGCGCCAAGGGCGACGGCGACAAGGCCGACGGCAAGGACAAGAAGAAGGACAAGAAGGAAGAGAAGCCGGAGGACAACAAGGCCCCGGAGAGCTCCAACCCCCTCAACGGCGACGACAAGTCGGCCTGCATGGAGGTCAATCCGCTCAACAGGTTCTGAACGGAGCGGGCCGCCCCCCGCGTCGGGGGACGGCCCGTCGCCTCACGCCCTGACCGCGGGCCGGCGGCTGGCGATGACCCGCTTCGCCAGCGAGCGCGGGCTGGTCAGGAAGCCGAAGCCCCACGACATGTGCATCGTCGCCAGCGCCACGGGGATCTGCGCCCGCGCCCTCAGCGGCAGCCCCCGGCCCGCCGGCACCGACCCGGCGACGATCGCCGCCAGGTAGCCGCCCGGCACCACCAGCGCCCAGGGCGTCACCGCCGCACCCACGACCAGGCCCGCCGCGATGGCGACCACCGCCGTCGGCGGGGCCAGGTAGCGCAGATTGATCGACCCCTTGTGGAAACGGGCCACGACGTGCCGCCAACGGCCGTAGTCCTTGTACTGCTTGGCGAGCGCCCGCACGCTCGGCCGCGGCCGGTACGAGACCTTCAGCTCCGGCGAGAACCAGATCAGCCCGCCCGCCTCACGGATGCGGAAGTTGAGCTCCCAGTCCTGTGCCCGGATGAACTCCTCGTTGTAGCCGCCCTGCTGCTCCAGCGCCTGCCGCCGGAAGACGCCGAGATAGACGGTCTCGGCCGGACCCGCCTCGCCGCCCGTGTGGAACGCCGCGTTCCCCACCCCGATCCTCGAGGTCATCGCGGCGGCGACGGCGTGCTCCCAGTCGTTCTCGCCCTCGGCGTGCATGATGCCGCCGACGTTCTGCGCGCCCGTCTCGTCCAGCAGCCGCACGGCCGTCTTGATGTAGTCGGGCGACAGCATCCCGTGACCGTCCACCCGCACCACGACCGGATGGCGCGACGCCTTGATCGCGGCGTTCAGCGCGGCGGGGGTGCGGCCCGTGGGGTTCGGCACCGTGTGCACGCGGGGGTCCTCGCGGACGAGCTCGGCGGCGATCTCGTCCGTACGGTCCGTGGACGGGCCGAGGGCGATCACCACCTCGAGCTCACCGGCGTAGTCCTGCTCCAGGATGTGCCGCACGGCGGTGCGCAGATGGCGCTCCTCGTTGAGCACCGGCATGATCACGGAAACGGCGGGCGGCTGCTGCTCTGGCATGGTTCCTCGGGGGTACGGGGGTCGGAGTGCACCCCGTGGCGGTCTGCGGGATCGTCGGCCACGTTACCGCGAACGGGGGACGGCCGGCCGCGCCGCCCGGGTGGCGGGCCCCGGGCCGACGGCGCGGTGACGCGGACCGCTGATCGTATGGGCTTACGGTGACGGATCCCCGCCCTCCACCGGCAGCGGAGGTCCCCGTGTCCGTACCGCCCCGCCCCCGAGCCCGTCACGGCGCCCCGCACCGGCCCCGCTGGGGACTGCGCCTCGCCGCCGGGGTGGCCGTCCTGGTGCTGGCGGTCAGCGGCGCGGGCCACACGGTGGTGCACGGGATCGAACGGCGCCTCGCCCGCACCGACCCCTTCGCCGGGCTGCGCGACCGGCCCCGGCCCGGCCTCGGCACCAACCTCCTCGTCGTCGGCACCGACGGCCGCGACGTGATCACCGAGGAGGAGCGCGTCCGCTACCGGCTGGGCGGGGCGCCCTGCCACTGCACCGACACCGTGATGCTGGTGCACCTCTCCGAGGCGCGCGACCGGGTGACCGTGGTCGGCCTCCCGCGCGACTCCTACGCGATGCTCCCCGAGCACAAGGACGCCTCGGGCGTCCGCCGCCCCGCCCATCCGCAGAAGCTCAACGCCGCCTACGCGGAGGGCGGCCCCCGGCTGACCGTGCGCACCGTCGAGCAGCTCACCGGCGTGCACGTCGACCACTACCTGGAGATCGACTTCACCGCCTTCATGCGGACCGTGGACCTCCTCGGCGGGGTGCGGGTCTGCACGGAACGGCCCCTGCGGGACGCCTGGAGCGGGCTCGACCTGCCGGCCGGCCCCAGCACGCTCGACGGCGGGCGGGCCCTGCAGTACGTCCGCTCCCGGCACCTGGGCTCCGGCTCCGACCTGGAGCGGATGGAACGGCAGCAGCGGTTCCTCGCCGCGCTGCTGGAACGGGCGGGAAGCGGGGCGCTGCTCGATCCGGCACTCCTCCACGAGGTGCTCGTGACCGCCCTCGGCTCCGTCCGCGCCGACCGGGGCCTGGACGGCGAGCGGCTGGTCGAGCTGGGCGGCGCGGTGCGGCACCTGACGCCCGCCACGGCCGAGTTCGTCTCCGTGCCGGTCTCCGTGGCCGACTACCCCGTCCCGGGCGTCGGCTCGACCGTGCGCTGGGACGGGCCCGGGGCCGAGCGGATCTTCCGCGCCCTGCGCACGGACCGGCCGCTGGCCCCCCGCTCCGCCCGCTCCTCCCACGACGGGAAGGCGGGCGCGCCGCAGCCGCCGCGCTTCGTCGAGGTGCCGCCGGGCCGGATCCGCGTCCAGGTGCTGGACGGCAGCGGGCGGCGGAGGCTCGGGGGGACGGCGGACGCCGCGCTCCGGGCCACGGGCTTCGCGACGACGGGCGTGCCCGTCGCGGCCCCCTCCCCCGCCCCGCGCACGGAGATCGCCTTCGATCCGCGCTGGGACCGGTCGGCGCGGTCGCTGGCGGCGGCGGTGCCGGGGGCCGTGCTGCGGCCGGCCCCCGGGCAGGGGCCGCTGATGCGGGTGACGCTGGGGGCGGACTTCGCCGGGGTCCGTGCCGTACGGGCCGTGCGGCCGTCGCCCCCGGCGGGGGACCGCCCGGCGGTGCTCACGGGGGACCGGGCGGTCTGCCCTCCGGCGTCCGGGCCCCTCGGCGGTCAGTCGTCGTAGCCCTCGGCCGCCCGGTTCTGCCGCAGCTCCATGATCGCCCGCCGCCGCGCCAGCCGGTGCGTGCGCCGGATCTGCGCCTCCTGGTAGCGCCGCCGGTCACGGTCCGTCTCCGGGATCACCGGAGGCACGGGCCGCGGCTTCCCTTCCTCGTCGACGGCGGCGAAGACGAGATAGGCGCTCCCCACCTGCGTCGCGGGCCGCGACTCGTTCCACCGCTCGGCGAGCACCCGCACCCCGATCTCCATCGAGGACCGGCCGGTCCAGTTCACCTGGGCCTTGACGTGGACGAGGTCCCCGACGCGGACGGGCTCCAGGAAGGCCATCTCGTCCATGGAGGCCGTCACGGCGGGCCCGCCGGAGTGCCGGCCGGCGACCGCCCCGGCCACGTCGTCCACCAGTTTCATGATCACGCCACCGTGCACGGTGCCCAGCAGATTGGTCTCGTTGCTGGTCATGATGTGGGACAGCGTGGTGCGGGACGCCGAGGTCGGCTTGCCGGGTATCCCGGCCCCACCGGACTCGGCGGTCCGGTCGTGAGTGGTCATGCGTCCCACTGTATGCGGGCGGCGGGACGCGGGCCGCATCTGCATCAGGTCTGCAACAGCCCTGCTCCGGTCTCGTACCACCCCGCGGGGCACCTCGCGCGGGCGGGCACACTTGCCCTCATGAACCAGTGGCCCGAAGCGCGGAACAACGACCCCCGGAACCCGTACGGGAGCCCCGGCGCTCCCATACGTCCCCAGGGCTCCCCCGCCCCGCCCCCGCGCGACGGCTACAGCACGGGCCAGGTCTACGGCCGCGGCGGCGCCGTCCCCCCGCGCACGGGAGGCCGGCGCCCCAACTGGCGCAGGCGCATCACCATAGGTCTGCTCGCCTTCGTCGCGGTGCTGCTCGTCGTCTCCGTGAGCACCTACTTCTGGGCGGACTCGAAGCTGCGGCGCGAGGTGGACCTCGGCAAGGTCGCGGACCGGCCGCCGGCCGGCGAGGGCACCAACTACCTGATCGTGGGCTCCGACAGCCGCGAGGGCCTGTCCGACGAGGACAAGAAGGAGCTGCACACCGGCTCCGCCGACGGCAAGCGCACCGACTCGATGATGATCCTGCACACGGGCGACAACGGCACCACGATGCTGAGCCTGCCCCGTGACTCCTACGTCACCATCCCCGCCTTCACCGGCGCGAAGTCCGGCAAGCGGTACCCCGCCTCGACGCACAAGCTCAACCAGGCGTACGCGGACGGCGGTGCCGAACTGCTCGTCCGCACCGTCGAGTTCAACACCGGGCTGCGCATCGACCACTACGCGGAGATCGGCTTCGGCGGCTTCCGCAGCCTGGTCGACTCGCTCGGCGGCGTGGACATGTGCATCGACAAGCCGATCAAGGACCGTGACTCCGGCGCCGACTTCAAGGCCGGCTGCCAGACGCTGGACGGCAAGCAGTCGCTGGCGTTCGTCCGCCAGCGCCACCAGGAGGCGGACCAGGACCTGGGCCGGATGCGCAACCAGCAGAAGTTCCTCAACACCCTGGCCAAGCAGGCCGCTTCGCCGTCCACGATCCTCAACCCGTTCCGGCTCTACCCGGTGATCGGCTCCGGCCTCGACACGCTCATCGTCGACAAGGACATGGAGCTGTGGGACCTGACCTCGATGTTCTGGGCGATGAAGGGCGTCACGGGCGGCGACGGCCGGCAGCTGACGGTGCCGGTCGGGACCGCCAACCTGCCGACGCGGGGCGACGGCGTCGCGGTCAAGTGGGACCCGGTGAAGTCCAAGCAGCTCTTCGCGCAGCTGAAGAACGACGAGAAGGTGACCGTCCAGTAGCAGCGGCTCAGGCGGCCTCCGGCATCGCCGACTCGATGACCGCGAAGATCCCGCCCTGCGGGTCGGAGACGACCGCCATCCGGCCCGCCACCATGTCGAAGGGCGGCTTCAGCACCGATCCGCCGGCCCGCACCAGCGCGTCCACGGTGGTGTCGGCGCCGTCCACGGCGAAGTACGTCAGCCAGTGCGGCGGCGTGCCCGGCGGGAGGCGGTCGAGCCCGTGCAGCCCGCCGACGGGCCGGCCGTCCACCGTGAGGACGTAGTAGCCGGGCACCTCCGGGGACGGCTCGACCTCGACGCCCAGCGCCGCCGGGTAGAAGGTCCGGGCCGCGTCCACGTCCGGGCTCGCGAGCTCGTTCCAGGTCAGCGCGCCCGGCTCGTTGACCACCTCGCAGCCGAAGAAGTCGCGCGGCTCCCAGAGCCCGAAGACCGCCTCCGAGGGATCGGCGACGATCGCCATCCGCCCGAAGGTCAGCACGTCCATGGCGGGCATGACGACCGTACCGCCGTGCGCCGCGACGGCACGGGCCGCCGCCTCGGCGTCGGCGACCGAGAGGTAGGTCGTCCAGGCCGTGGGCGGCGCGGGCTGTCCGTCCTGGGCCATGGCGGGGCCGATGCCGGCCACCGCGCGGCCGTTCAGCGCGCACACCGCGTACCCGCCGGTCTCCGGCGGCCCGGGCTCGCCCTGCCAGCCGAAGAGATCGCGGTAGAAGTCGAGCGCCGCGCGCTGGTCCGGCGCCATGAGATCGACCCAGCAGGGGGTGCCGGGCGCGTAGCCGTTGCGTACCTCGGGCATGCCTCCAGCCTGGGCCCGGTCCCGGGCGGCCGCCACTCGGCGGGGTCTAGGCCCGCGGCCGGCCCATCGCCCGGTACGTCCAGCCCGCCGCCCGCCACGCCGCCGCGTCCAGCGTGTTGCGGCCGTCGAGCAGATGCCGTTCCGCGACGACGGAGCCCAGGGCCTCCGGGTCCAGGGCGCGGAACTCGCCCCACTCCGTGAGGTGGAGGACGGCCTTCGCCCCCCGGCACGCCTCCAGCGCGCTGTCCGCGTACGCCAGCGTGGGGAAGACGCGCCGCGCGTTCTCCATGCCCTTGGGGTCGTAGACGGTGACCTGCCCGCCCTGGAGGTGGATCTGGCCGGCGACGTTGAGGGCGGGCGAGTCGCGGACGTCGTCCGAGTCGGGCTTGAAGGTGGCGCCCAGCACGGCCACGCGCTGGCCGAGGAAGCTGCCGCCGACCGTCTCGCGGGCGAGCTCGACCATGTGGCCGCGGCGGCGCATGTTGATGGAGTCGACCTCGCGGAGGAAGGTGAGCGCCTGGTCGGCGCCCAGCTCGCCGGCGCGGGCCATGAAGGCCCGGATGTCCTTGGGCAGGCAGCCGCCGCCGAAGCCGATCCCGGCCCGCAGGAACTTCCGGCCGATCCGCTCGTCGTGCCCGATGGCCTCCGCCAGCTTGGCGACGTCGCCGTCGGCGGCCTCGCAGACCTCGGCCATGGCGTTGATGAAGGAGATCTTCGTGGCGAGGAAGGAGTTGGCGGCGGCCTTGACCAGCTCGGCGGTCGGGTAGTCGGTGACGACGAACGGCGACCCCTCGCCGACCGGCGTCGCGTACACCTCGCGCAGCACCTTCTCCGCGCGCTCGCCCCGGACGCCGACGACGATCCGGTCGGGGTGGAGGGTGTCCTCGACGGCGAAGCCCTCGCGCAGGAACTCCGGGTTCCAGGCGAGCTCCACCTCGGCGCCGGCGGGCGCGAGTTCGGCCAGCCGGCGGGCCAGCCGGGCCGCCGAGCCCACCGGCACGGTGGACTTGCCGACGACCAGCGCGGGCCGGCGCAGCCGCGGCGCGAGCGACTCGACGGCGGCGTCGACGTACGACATGTCACAGGCGTACTCGCCGTGCTTCTGCGGGGTGTTGACGCAGACGAAGTGGACGTCGCCGAACTCGGCGACCTCGTCCCAGGAGGTGGTGAAGCGCAGCCGCCCGCTGGAGCCCTCCAGCCCCGCGACGTGCTTGCGCAACAGTTCCTCCAGTCCCGGCTCGTACATCGGGACCTCGGCGCGGGAGAGCATCTCGATCTTCTCGGGGAGCACGTCGAGGCCGAGCACCTCGAAACCGAGTTCGGCCATGGCCGCCGCATGGGTCGCGCCGAGATAGCCGGTGCCGATCACGGTGATCTTGGGGGCCATGCGTGCTCCAGGGACGTACGGGGTGCCGATTGCGTGCGCCCGAGCATAGTCGGGGCCCCGGTTGGGGAGATTCCGGGTGATCGGGTGCTGTCGGCAAGCTCACGTATCCGGCCACGTCCGGCGCCCCTAGAATCACGGTTACTAGTCGGTAATTAATGCGCTCTGGGGAGTTTCGCCGTGGCGGGAAACAAGGACTTCGACCTGTACAAGGTGTCCGAGGAGCACGACGAGCTCCGCAAGGTCGTGCGCTCGCTGGCCGAGGCGAAGATCGCGCCGTTCGCCGCCGAGGTGGACGAGGAGGGCCGCTTCCCGCAGGAGGCCCTCGACGCGCTGGTCGCCGCCGACCTGCAGGCCGTGCACGTCCCCGAGGAGTTCGGCGGCGCCGGTGCCGACGCGCTGGCCACCGTCATCGTGATCGAGGAGGTCGCCCGCGTCTGCGCCTCGTCCTCCCTGATCCCGGCCGTCAACAAGCTCGGCTCGCTGCCCGTCGCCCTCTCCGGCTCGGACGAGCTCAAGAAGCGCTACCTGGGCCCGCTCGCCAAGGGCGACGCGATGTTCTCCTACTGCCTCAGCGAGCCCGACGCGGGCTCGGACGCCGCCGGCATGAAGACCCGCGCCGTGCGCGACGGCGACTCCTACGTGCTCAACGGCGTCAAGCGCTGGATCACCAACGCCGGCGTCAGCGAGTACTACACGGTGATGGCCGTGACCGACCCGGAGAAGCGCTCCAAGGGCATCTCCGCCTTCGTCGTCGAGAAGTCCGACGAGGGCGTCTCCTTCGGCGCCCCGGAGAAGAAGCTCGGCATCAAGGGCTCCCCGACCCGCGAGGTCTACTTCGACAACGTCCGCATCCCCGCCGACCGCATGATCGGCGAGGAGGGCACCGGCTTCGCCACCGCCATGAAGACCCTGGACCACACCCGCGTCACCATCGCGGCCCAGGCCCTCGGCATCGCCCAGGGCGCCCTCGACTACGCCAAGGAGTACGTCAAGGAGCGCAAGCAGTTCGGCAAGCCGATCGGCGACTTCCAGGGCGTCCAGTTCATGCTCGCCGACATGGCGATGAAGCTGGAGGCGGCCCGGCAGCTGACCTACGCGGCGGCCGCCAAGTCCGAGCGCACCGACGGCGACCTGACCTTCTTCGGCGCCGCCGCCAAGTGCTACGCCTCCGACGCCGCCATGGAGATCACCACCGACGCGGTCCAGCTGCTCGGCGGCTACGGCTACACGCGCGACTACCCGCTGGAGCGGATGATGCGCGACGCGAAGATCACCCAGATCTACGAGGGCACCAACCAGGTGCAGCGCATCGTCATGGCGCGCAACCTGCCGTAGCCCGTTCTTCCCGGAGGTCCGGAACAGCCTCGAGAGGGGCGGCTGTTCCGGACCTCCGGCGTACTACGCCTGCGGGCGGATGAGGGCGAGCAGCCTGAGCACGTGCCCGGCCTCGGCGAGTTGGCCGTCCCGTTCGGGCGCAGGGAGCAGCCAGAACGCCCCCGGGCCCTCCCGACGCCCCGGATGGGGCGTGCAGAGGTACCGGAGGTGATCATGTACCCCGACCGACGTGGTGCCGGATACGCGCCATGCCCGAGCCGTGCCCGGTTGCACGAGGACCGTGTAGAGGTCCCGGCGGCGGGAGACAACGACACCGTGACCGATGCCGACACGACGGAACGCCATCTCCACCGCGTCGTCGGTTCTGATGCCGGTGACGGCGGCCTCGACGATGCCGCTGGGCAGGTTGATGGCGTCGAAGCGATGCCCGATCTCGATGGCCGGTGTCTGACCCAGCGCCCATGCCTCGTGGACGAGTCGGGGGTGCACGACGCGGGAGACGAGCCACAGGGCGCCGGGGTGGCGTTGGGTGGGGTGGACGACGGGCGTCATGGGCGTACCTCGGAGGCGTTGTACATGCGGTGGGCCGACTGGAGCCGGCTGCGCTTCGGCGACTGTCCTCGCGGACCGACCGGGACGTCGTCGCTGCAGGCGCAAGATCTCCCATAGAAGACGCAGTGCGACCCGGTACAGCGACTCATGCGGCATGCGGTCATGGGCAACCCGCCGCACCGTTTGGCCGGGGCTCATCAGCGCCTCCGGGTATGCGGGTGCTGCCGCAGCTCGACGTTGCAGTCGGTGGCCTGCGAGAAGTCGCCGGTCCGCCGAGCCTCGACGCGCTGCCGTGCCAGCGCTCCGCAGACATCGCATCCGGGCGCGGGCTCGGGATCGTCCGTCAGCGCGGTCGCGGAAATATGGACGGGGACGGGTTCGTGCACGGTGGTCATCCCATGACCTCCAGCGCTTCCACACACAGGGCGATGCGCCCTACAGAGGACGGGACGGCCCGCAGTAGCGCGTGCTGACAGGTAGTTTGGAGCACTGTCATCAACCTCCATCTGGTTGGTGGCCACGCCCCCGGACGGCTCGCATCCGTCGCGGGGGTCTTCTCGTGCAGCCTGACTCTACCGCACTTAGTACGTCTTAGAACGTATTATCACGTGCCTACTTGACCTATGCTGGCCCGGCCTGACCTTTTACGCTCCACCTATGATCGAGATCGATCGGGAGAGCATCACCCCGATGTATGTGCAGCTGGCGTCCGTCCTGCGTGAACGCATCCGACGCGGGGAAATCCCGGTTGGCCGCCGCATCCCCTCCCAGCACGAACTGGAACTGGAGACCGGTGGCGCGGTCAGCCGCCGAACGATCAAGTCCGCTATCGGCGCGCTCGAAGCCGAGGGCATCGTTCGGGGTGTCCAGGGCAAGGGCGTGTTCGTCATCGCAAAGCCTGACGCGGCGACTCCGTCCGAAGGGCCAGGGTCCGCCGACTGAGTCTTGCGCGGTCCTGGACGCGTCCTTCGTCAGCTCTGGCGGGCGGGACGGCCGATCCGTTCTTCCCGCGCCTCGGCTCGTACGACCAACGTCCCTTCCCGCTCACCGTGCGGCGGATCGATGATCTCTGTCGTGATGTTCGCGAAGCGGGCTGACTCCAGCAAAGCGGCCCACTTACAGGGGGAATGGTCCCAACGCGACACCGCACGTGCTTCTCGAAGGGGCTCCCCTGGCTGCGGATCGGGCCGTGGCGGCTTGTGCGAGAACACGAAAGCCCCGCCTGCGGTCAGGCTCTGTCGCACCAGCGGCAGGAGCGTCGTCGGGTCTATGAACCAGACGGGCCCGAAGATCGACAGGACCACGTCGAAGCTGTCGGGGTGAGCGGCCAAGAACTCCGTCGCTTCTGCGGTCCGGAAGGAGAGGCCGGGAAGGTGGCCCCACCGGGCCGCCGCCTTTTCGCGCTGAGTTGGAGCGATATCGATGCCGACACATTGGGCGCCAAGTGTCGAGAGGTGAGCAAGGTTGCAGCCGGTACCGCATCCGAGTTCCAGCACGCGACGCCCATGGATCTCGCCGATCACCGACTCGTCGGGGCCGTGGTCGGCGTACTGAGTCCAGTTCAACCACGTAGTAGCCCCGGCCGCGTTGTGGGTCCTGCGTGGCGTCCGGCCAGCCGCGTATCGTTCCCACGCTGCGGTGACTGCTTCCATGCCGCTCCTTCCACGCGTGACGGCTCCCCCGAGTTGGGGGAGCCGTCCGTCTGACGAACCTCGCTGTTACTTCCCGCCGACAGGGCTGTCAGTGCACCCGGCGTGACACTGGGAACAGTCGGCTTCATCGGCGTTCCACAGGTCGTGGTTGACGGCGAACCCGGCTGCCTTGATCGCTCGGACGGTCTCCCCCAGAGAGGGAGCCTCGCCGCCCTTTTGTTGGGGGAGGTGCGGGACGTGGTGGATGTAGTGTCCGGCGACCGCGTTGCAGAACGCCGTGTAGTTGATGCTGTCGAGCACGAACGAGTGAACGCCGAAGTCCACGCGCGGGGCCGGGCCCATGTGGACGTCCGACCGTTCGGTGGACGTGACCAGGTAGGCGATCGTCTGGCCGAAGGTGCGTTCCGCCGTTTCGTGGTCCATGCCGTGGTCACGCATGATCAGCTGTACCTCACCCTCCCAGACTTCGGGGATGACGCAGGTGCGAGGATCCCTGAGCCGTACGGCTGTTGCCACCGTGTTCCCTTTCTCTTGATGGAGTGGACAGCCTGGGCTATCCGCGGGGGTGGTGCGTTGGAGCCCGGCAGTGCCGGCGGCGGTGGCCCGTGACGTGTTCCCAGGGCTGGCGCCGCTTCGCCGACTCCGCGTAGACCAGGGCGTCGATCAGCTTGCGGGCGGTGGGCAGCGGCACGGTCCCCAGGTACAGCGACGGCTCGCCGGAGAGGGAGGCGCGGCCCGTCATCTGGGCCACGAGTCCCGCTCTCCGACGTTGATGCCCATCTCCGCCAGCACCCGCGTGAGCATGAACGCGGTGTCGTCGGCCTTCCTCTTGCCCGCCATGAAGGCGTCGGCTTGCTGCGCGACCGCTTCGGTTTCCGTGGTCATGGTGAGGATTGCTCCCACTCTGCTGTCTGCCTGGCCGTGTCACTCAGTCAACCCCCATACACACGGGGGAACTTGCACAGCGTTTGCACAACGGGTGTGCGGTCAGGCGCGCAGCCTGTGAGCATGGACGACAGGACCTGCATCCGCGAGGAAGACATGAGCCCATGAGCACTGATCTGGCCCCCGGCGCGAACCTGGCGGTCCTCCGGAAGGCACGCGGCCTGTCGCAGGCCCGGCTGGCCGGAAAGGCGAACGTCTCTGTCTCCCTGCTGTCCAGGATCGAGGTGGGAGACCGGGCCCTCACACCTGCGACTGCCGCCGCTCTGGCCGAAGCTCTGGGGCTGTCCATGGCCGAAGTGCAGGGCAAGGTCACCGTGGAACACGACTCGGAAGCGCATCTGTCGGCGCTGCGGTCGGCCATCAGGAACTACGACCTACCCGGAAAGCAGAAGGTCAGGAAAGGAGAGATCAGCTCCGCCCTGGAGGCCGCTGGGCAACTCCGGGACGACGTAGAGGTGACCCGTCCCATGGCCATGCTGCCGAAGCTGCTCAGGGACGCCACGGCGTTCGCGTACACCGCGAACACGGCGGAAGCCTGGGCGGCGCTCACGGACGCCTATGGCACCGCCTATTGGCTGGCCGCACGGCACAGGTGGATGGACATGGCAGAGCTGGCCGTGACTCGTCAGCGGTGGGCTGTCGAGCAGCGGCACAACCCGCTGAGCGAGGCCATCGCGGCGCGAGACAGGGCCGGGGCGTACCTGAACGGCGGTGACTTCGAAGGCGGGCTGACCATCGTCGACCGCGCCATCGGTGCGGCTCAGAGGAGCCTGTCAGGGCAGGAACGCGCCTTCGCGGTCGGCCTGCTCAACCTTCGCGGCATGACCTTGGCGGGTCGGCTCAGGGGCAAGGAGGAAGGCAAGCGGCAAGCGGAGCGGCACATCGCGTCCGCCGCCGAAGCCGCTGAATGGTTCAGTCAGGACTGGAACCGCCACCACATGATCTTCGGCCCCCAGAACATGGCCACACACGTACTCGCCACCCGGCTGGACCTGGGCAAGCCCCGTGAGGCACTGAGCGCGGCAGAGAACATTGACGCCGTGCTGGACGGGCTGCCGCCCACTCGCATCGCCCCGACGCGGATCAACATGGCGCGGGCTCAGCTCGACATCGGCGACCGGGACGGGGCCCTGGAGAACCTGACCACCGCTTGGGGCGTGGCACCGCACATGGCGCGCATCCATCCGATGGGGCGGGAGGTCTTCCGAGTGCTGTCGTCCCTTCACCGCCGGAGCAACCCTCAACTCCTCAAGCTGTCGAAGCTGTCGGGAATCGCGGTCTGACGAGGGCCACCGAATCTCCGCCCTGAGGTCGAAGTCCTTCGCAACCTGACCGATCGAGCGGCCACCACGCCGGCACAGCTCCACGTCTCAGCTTGAACCCATGGGCGAATACGAGCGACGCGGACGCAGCTTCTTGTCGGCCGTGCTCTCCATGACGGACATCCGGGGCCATAGCCTCTGGCCTCGGATGTCCGTCAAACCGAATCAAGCCCAGGACACTACGGCTTCACGCCGAAGCCCTGCCCATTTATGGAGCGCTTTGACCTCGACCGAACCCCATGCCAGACCAGAAAGATAAGGACGGCCACCGCCACGAGTCGGGTGACATTCCAGGTGGCGGCGGCAACTGCCCCCTGCGAAGAGGATTCCACGTTGAGCCGCATTGATGTCTCAATGATAGCCACCAGCGGAATCGACGCCCGAAAGAGGACTCCACGAAGTTCAGGGTTCCGTCCCAGATGTCCGGCCACTCCCAGGAGCAGACCAAGAACTATAGCTGCCGCACACCAGAACAGCATTTTTGACAGGAACCCAGCCCAATAGATATGAGTCCCCTGCGAAGGGTCATCCAAGTTTACCCATTCTCGGAATTCCCCTTGAGCCAGTTTGGTCACATAGTAGGCAATCACACCTGCAGCCAGGGCGGCAGGAGCCAACACAGCAGACTTGATCCTGGATTTACACGCAAGGCCGACGCAGAAAGCCAAGGCCGCCCAAGACCATCCTGCCGCCAAGACGAGGTGCAGGACGTGAATTACTGGCGCATCAACCGTTCCAAGGAGCGGAGCGAAAATCCCGAGCGCCACGCCGGCGATCAGCGCGATCGCGGGGGCCAGAACAAAGGAGCGTAAAGGGGACACGAGATTCGAATGAGTCCTTTTCGGTAGCGAGCTATCCACGACCCTGCCGCCAAGCGAGACTTGAGAGTCTACCGGAGGCAGCGACATTTAACCACTACTTACCCGCCCTTAGAGCTAAGACAACGGGCCACAAAGCCCACTCGCCCATGTGCGATATTCCTGGCCGAAGTTTGCACTGTTGAGGTGCGGTATCACGCGCGCTGACATTGGAAGCCCGGACCGGCATTCGGGCATGGCATTCAGATCATCCGGATGCTAGCCAGTGACGCCCCAGTACGCGTGACACGTATACGCGGCACCGGCCGTCTTGCTGGCCCTGGCCGTCTCGCCGGCTTTCGCACCGACCTTCAAGCTGCCGCCGCCTATCTCTACGGTCGCGTTGTGCAGCTTCGAGCCATGGTAGTAGTACGAGTAGCACCGCTTGCCACCGGGCGTCAGTTCGGTGCCATATTCCCAGGTGCCACCGCCGACGTTCTTGCTGGCCATCGGGGCCGCCAACTTGGCGTTCGGGTCGACCTTGATCTCGACCATGCCCCACTCGGTGACGTTGCCCAACTCCTTGGGCGGACGAGGGGTTGCGCCGCTGGCGGGCGAAACCAGAACGCCAGCAGCCACGGCCGTGCTCGCGGCGACAACAACCAAGGATCTACCGAAAAGCTTCATGAGCGTTACATCCCTCCGTTGAAGTTCCCAATGCGTGGGCTCACGGAGGAAGATCCTGGCTGATGCAGACCTGTATTGTGAAGTTAATTTCAGAACTCTGTCCGAAAAACATCCCTAGATGCAGGGTGCCATTAGTTCATTTATGAGGTATCACCCACTCCACTTCATTGGAAAATGTCCGAATTTTTCGGACTGCCGAGCATCCTCTTCTCCGAGGCAGTCAGCATCCTTCTGCCCTGTTGCGGCCTCGTGTGACCGCTGGAGTGCTGTCTGCACGCCGGGAAACAGCAGGCTGTTGACGGTGCATACCTTGATCCGGCGGATCTCACCGCGGCCTTGCCCGTGTTCACAGGTCCGTTCCTGCGGATGTGGTGAGCGCCACGTCCCGGAAAAGTAGGTGGCGTGGTCGCACTGGGTGTGCGACACATCGCTGGTCACCACAGCACCGTCGAGGTCGGTGCTGTCCAGCAGCAGTTCGGCCGGGCGATCGGCGACTTCCAGGGCGTCCAGTTCATGCTCGCCGACATGGCGATGAAGCTGGAGGCGGCCCGGCAGCTGACCTACGCGGCCGCCGCCAAGTCCGAGCGCACCGACGGCGACCTGACCTTCTTCGGCGCCGCCGCCAAGTGCTACGCCTCCGACGCCGCCATGGAGATCACCACCGACGCGGTCCAGCTGCTCGGCGGCTACGGCTACACGCGCGACTACCCGCTGGAGCGGATGATGCGCGACGCGAAGATCACCCAGATCTACGAGGGCACCAACCAGGTGCAGCGCATCGTCATGGCGCGCAACCTGCCGTAGGACCCCCTCCCGCCGGGACGGCGCCGGGCGCACACCGCGGGCGGCCAGGATAAGGAGGCCGACCCCTCCCTATCCTGGCCGCATGGCTGAGACGCACACCTATGACGTGGAAATCGAATGGACCGGCAACAACGGCTCGGGAACGGACAGTTACCGGTCCTTCAGCCGTGCCCATGAAGTCCTGGCGACGGGAAAGCCTCCCATCGCCGCCTCCTCCGATCCGGCCTTCCGCGGCGACCCGGCCCGCTGGAACCCCGAGGAACTGCTGGTGGCCTCCGTCGCCCAGTGCCACATGCTCTGGTATCTCCACCTGTGCGCCGTCGGCGGGGTGACCGTCGTCGACTACGAGGACCGGGCCCACGGGGTCATGACGATGGACGCGAGCGGCGGCGGAGGGCAGATCACCGAGGTCACGCTCCGCCCCGAGGTGACCGTCGCCGATGTCTCCATGACGGACAAGGCCCGCGCACTGCACGACGAAGTGCACTCGGTGTGCTTCATCGCGCGCTCGGTGAACTTCCCCATCCGCCACGAGCCCCTGATCCACGTCCAGTAGGCGATCGCCGCGCTCAGCCGTCCAGCGCGCCGATCGTCGCCACCGACGGACCCCGGCGGGAGCTGACGTCCCGCGCGACGGCCTCCGCGTCGCGCAGCACCCGCACCGCGTTCTTCCAGGTCAGCTTCGCCAGATCCGCCTCCGACCAGCCCCTGCGCAGCAGCTCGGCGATCAGGTTCGGGTAACCGGCCACGTCCGCCAGATCCACCGGCGTGAACGCCGTCCCGTCGAAGTCGCCCCCGATCCCGATGTGATCGACGCCCGCCACCTCCCGCATGTGGTCCAGGTGGTCCGCGACCGTCGCCGCCGTCGCGACGGGCCGCGGGCGGGACGCCTCGAAGGCCTGGTGGACGGCCATCGCCTCCGGCGTCGTGTCCAGGTGGTGGAAGCCGTGCGCCCGCATGTTCTCGTCCGCCGCCGCGGTCCAGGCGACCGCCTCCGGCAGGATGAACTTGGGGACGAAGGTCGCCATCGCCACGCCCCCGTTGGCGGGCAGCGAGGCCAGCACGTCGTCCGGCACGTTGCGCGGATGGTCGCAGACCGCCCGCGCGGACGAGTGCGAGAAGATCACCGGCGCCTCGCTCACCCGCACCGCGTCCCGCATGGTGTCGGCGGACACGTGCGAGAGGTCGACGAGCATGCCGAGGCGGTTCATCTCGCGGACGACCTCCTCGCCGAAGCGGGTCAGGCCGCCGGCGCGGGGCTCGTCGGTCGCGGAGTCCGCCCAGGGGATGTTGTCGTTGTGGGTGAGGGTCATGTAGCGCACGCCGAGCGCGTGGAGCGAACGCAGCGTGGCCAGCGAGCAGTTGATGCTGTGGCCGCCCTCGGCGCCCATCAGGGAGGCGATGCGGCCCTCCGAGCGGGCCGCCTCCACGTCGTCGGCGGTCAGGGCGAGGCGCAGGTCGCCGGCGTAGCGGTCGGTCAACTGGCGGACGATGTCGATCTGTTCGAGCGTGGCGCTGACGGCGTCGTCGCCGGACATGTCGCTGCGGACGTAGACCGACCAGAACTGGGCGCCGACGCCGCCGGCGCGCAGCCGGGGCAGGTCAGTGTGGAGGCCGGCGCCGCTCTGGTCGGCGGCGATGTCGCACCGGTCGAGGTCGTAGGCGACCTGCTGGCGCAGTGCCCAGGGCAGGTCGTTGTGTCCGTCGACGACGGGGTGCGCGGCGAGGAGTTCGCGGGCGCGGTCGAGTGCGTTCATCGCTGTCCGCCGAACCCGAAGCCCGTGGCGCCCTCGGCCTTCGCGCGCAGGCGGCGGCCCTTCTCCGTGGCCTGCTCGTTGAGCTCGTCCTGGAAGCGCCGCATCCGGTCGCGGAGTCCGGCGTCGTGGGCGGCGAGCATGCGGACGGCGAGGAGCCCCGCGTTGCGCGCGCCGCCGACGGAGACCGTGGCGACCGGGACGCCGGCGGGCATCTGCACGATGGAGAGCAGGGAGTCCATGCCGTCCAGGTGCTTCAGCGGGACGGGGACGCCGATCACGGGCAGGGGGGTGACGGAGGCCAGCATGCCGGGCAGGTGGGCGGCGCCGCCCGCCCCCGCGACGACCGCCTTCAGGCCCCGGCCGGCCGCCCCCTCCCCGTAGGCGATCATCTCGCGGGGCATGCGGTGCGCGGAGACGACGTCCACCTCGTACGGGACGTCGAACTCGGCCAGGGCCTGGGCGGCGGCTTCCATCACGGGCCAGTCGGAGTCGGATCCCATGACGATGCCGACGACGGGGGCGGAACTGCTCATTCGGTGATCGTTCCTCGCAGGTATCCGGCGGCGTGGGCGGCGCGCTCGCGCACGTCCGCCAGGTCGTCGCCGTAGGTGTTGACGTGTCCGACCTTGCGGCCGGGCTTCACGTCCTTGCCGTACATATGGATCTTCAACCCCGGGTCGCGGGCCATGCAATGGAGGTACGCGGAGTACATGTCCGGATAGTCGCCGCCCAGCACGTTGGCCATGACGGTCCACCTGGCGCGCGGGCGGGGGTCGCCGAGCGGGAGGTCGAGCACGGCGCGGACGTGGTTGGCGAACTGCGAGGTGATCGCGCCGTCCTGCGTCCAGTGGCCGGAGTTGTGCGGGCGCATGGCGAGCTCGTTGACGAGGACCCGGCCGTCGCGGGTCTCGAAGAGCTCGACGGCGAGGTGGCCGACGACGCCGAGCTCCTTGGCGATCCGCAGGGCCATCTCCTGGGCGTGCGCGGCCCGTTCGGGCGCGAGGCCCGGCGCGGGGGCGATGACCGTGTCGCAGACGCCGTCCACCTGGACCGACTCGACGACGGGGTAGGCGACGGCCTGCCCGTGCGGGGAGCGCACCACGTTGGCGGCGAGCTCGCGGGCGAAGTCCACCTTCTCCTCGGCGAGGACGGGCACCCCGGCGCGGAACGGCCCGGCCGCCTCCCGCTCGTCGCGGACGACCCAGACGCCCTTGCCGTCGTAGCCGCCGCGGACGGTCTTGAGGACGACGGGGAAGCCGGCGCCCTCCTCCGCGAAGCGCCGCACGTCCGCCGGGTCCTCGACGATGCGGTGGCGCGGGCACGGGATGCCGATCGCGTCGA
The DNA here is from genome assembly GCF_001187435.1 of Streptomyces caatingaensis. Lineage (GTDB taxonomy): Bacteria > Actinomycetota > Actinomycetes > Streptomycetales > Streptomycetaceae > Streptomyces > Streptomyces caatingaensis. The sequence continues at coordinate 50,752 of NZ_LFXA01000001.1, forward strand.
GCTTCGCGCGCATCACGCCCTTGTCCTGGGCGTGCACCAAGGCGTCGGGCCCCGGGCGGACGGGGATCCCGTCGGCCTCTAGGGCCCTGAGGTGTTCGGTCGGAACGTGCTCGTGGTCGAAGGTGATGACATCGCACCCTTGTGCGAACGCACGAAGGGTGTCGAGGTCGCGGTAGTCACCGACGACCACCTCACCGACGACCTGCGCAGCGGAGTCCTGGGGGGTGTCGCTGAGCAGCTTGAACTGGATGCCGAGGGGGATGCCCGCCTCGTGGGTCATGCGCGCGAGCTGGCCGCCGCCGACCATGCCGACTACCGGGAACGTCACGCCCCCAGGGTATCCGTACGCACGACCGCCCCGGGCCGCCCCTTGGACGATCCTCCAGAGGCCTTCCGCGAGGGGTTCGCCGGACGTTCATCCACACCCCGGGCCGCCCGGGGGCCGGCTCGCTAGCATGGACGTTTGTGCCCCACGCCCTGCCCGCCCATCCCTACGGAGCCTGACGAACTTATGAGTCATCGGCGCACAGTGCGTTCCCGGCTGGAGCGGCTGGCCCGCGAAATCGCCAAGTTCGGCGCGGTCGGCGCCATGGGATTCGTGGTCAACCTCATCGTCTTCAACATCTGCCGGCACGGCATGGACCTCGCGGTGGTCCGCTCCGGCGTGATCGCCACGGCCGTCGCCATCGCCACGAACTACGTGGGCAACCGCTACTGGACGTACCGGCACTGCGACCGGAGCCGGCGCAGCCGGGAGATGACGCTCTTCCTGCTCTTCAGCGGCGCGGGCCTGGTGATCGAGAACGGCATCCTCGCGCTGTCGCACTACGGCTTCGGCCTGACCTCGTCGCTCGCGGACAACATCGCGAAGAACGTGGTCGGGCTGGGCATCGGGACGGTCTTCCGCTTCTGGTCCTACCGGACGTGGGTGTTCCGGACGCTGCCGGTGCAGACTGCCGAATCGTTCCTGGCCGACGTGCCGCGGCAGCGGTCGAAGGCGCCCAGCCACTCCCGCTAGTCCCCGCTCAGCCCTGCTCGCCCTCCATGCTGAGGAACAGGGCGAAGACCGGCGGGCTCTGCTGGAGCAGCTCCAGCCGCCCCCCGTCCGCCTCGGCGAGGTCGCGGGCGACGGCGAGGCCGAGGCCGGTGGAGTTGCGTCCGCTGACGGTGCGCTCGAAGACCCGCGCGCCCAGGTCCGTGGGAACCCCGGGCCCCTCGTCGGAGACCTCGACGACGGCCTGGTTGCCGGTGACCCGGGTGCGCAGGGCGACTGCGCCGTCCCCGTGCGTCAGGGAGTTCTCGATCAGCGTCGCGATCACCTGGGAGACCGCGCCGGGCGTCCCCACGGCCCGCAGGCCCTGCTTGCCGGAGCGCACCAGGGCGCGGCCGCCGGCCCGGATCGCGGGCCGCCACTCGTCGAGCTGCTGCTGGATGACCTCGTCGAGGTCGAAGGTGACGGCCGACCCGGTCTTGGGGTCACGGGAGTTGGTCAGCAGCCGCTGGACGACGTCGGTGAGCCGCTCGACCTGGGTGAGGGCGATCGTCGCCTCCTCCTTGACCGTCTCGGGGTCGTCGGTGAGCGTGATCTCCTCCAGCCGCATGGAGAGCGCGGTGAGCGGGGTGCGCAGCTGGTGCGAGGCGTCCGCCGCCAGCCGGCGCTCGGCGGTGAGCATCCGCGCGATGCGCTCGGCGCTGGAGTCCAGGACGTCCGCCACCCGGTCGAGCTCGGGGACTCCGTAGCGGCGGTGCCGGGGGCGGGGGTCGCCGGAGCCCAGCCGCTCGGCGGTCTCGGCGAGGTCGGTGAGCGGGGCGGTGAGCCGGTTGGCCTGCCGTACGGCGAGGAAGACCGCCGCCACCACGGCCAGCAGCGCCACGGTGAGGATCACCAGCAGCGTCCGTCCGACTTCCTTGCTGACCGTCGCCCGGGACTCCTCGACCCGGACGGTCTCCCCGTGCTCGCCGGTCTCGGTGGAGGTGATCAGCCCGCCCTCGGGGCGGCTGCCGATCTCGATGGGCGCCCGGCCGGGGATCTCGACGCGGGCGTAGCGGTCGGTGGTGACCTGCTGGCGCAGCACCCCCGACTCCACCCGCTCGCCCCCGGCCAGCCGGCCCTCGACGATGCTCACCAGGCGCACGGCCTCGGACTGCACGCTCTCGCGCGCGCTGTTCTCGATCGTGCGGGTCTCGACGATCACGAGCGAGATGCCGAAGACGGCGATCACGACGAGGACGACGGCCAGCGTGGAGTTGATCAGTCGGCGGCGCACGGCGGTGCTTCGGTCCCGGTTCCCTGGGCGGTCAGTTCTTCTCGAACCGGAAGCCGACGCCCCGGACGGTGGCGATGTAGCGCGGGTTGGCCGCGTCGTCGCCGAGCTTCTTGCGCAGCCAGGAGATGTGCATGTCGAGGGTCTTGGTGGACGACCACCAGGTGGTGTCCCAGACCTCGCGCATCAGCTGGTCGCGGGTGACGACCCGGCCGGCGTCCCGGACGAGCACGCGCAGCAGGTCGAACTCCTTGGCCGTCAGCTGGAGTTCCTCGTCGCCCATCCAGGCGCGGTGCGACTCGACGTCGATGCGGACGCCGTGGGTGGCGGTGGCCTGCTGGGGGGACTCGGCGGCGCCGCGCCGGAGCAGGGCCCGGACGCGGGCGAGCAGCTCCGCCAGGCGGAAGGGCTTGGTCACGTAGTCGTCGGCGCCGGCGTCCAGACCGACGACGGTGTCCACCTCGTCGGCGCGGGCGGTGAGGACGAGGACGGGGAAGCCGTGACCCTCGGTGCGCAGCCGGCGGCAGACCTCCAGGCCGTCCATGCCGGGCAACCCGAGATCGAGGACGAGCAGGTCGACGTCCCCCTTGATCCCGGCGGCGAGCGCGGCCGGACCGTCTTCACGCACCTCCACCTCATACCCCTCACGGCGCAGGGCGCGCGCGAGCGGCTCCGAGATGGACGCGTCATCCTCGGCGAGCAGTACTCGGGTCATGGAGGTGATGGTAGTCCGCTCGGGCGCACGTCAGAGCGCACTCCGGAGCACAGGGGGCGAGGGTTTGCCGAACCTACTACCACTCCCCGGGCGGGTGGAATGGTTCCGTATCTCACTGTGATCCACGTCTCAACCCCCTCCAAATCGGGGCGCGGTGTGACGTATGGTTACCGGAAGTCTTGGCATCAATGGGGGACCTTCGGCACGACAGCACCGCCGGAGGTCCCCGTTGTGCACGGGCCCGGAACCCGACCGGAGAACCCCCGGTCCCGTTCCTCCAGTGAATGACCTGTCGGCCGGGTCCGTCGCGCGAAGGTGCGCGGGGGCGTGGATCCCGGCGTACGGCCGCTCTGCCGGCTCCCCCGCGCGGGGAGGCGAACCCCAAGGGCGTGGGGGCGAGCGGTGCCGTAACCGGTGCCGGCCAACCCCCATACGGGCGCGCAGCAGCTCCACGCGCGTCCTCGGAACCCAAGGATCGACCATGGCGTCCAGCCTGACGAAGGAGTCAACCGCGCGGGACAACACCCCCGTCGCCGGCGGCAAGACCCTCTTCGGCCACCCCCTCGGCCTGGCCCCCCTCTTCCTGACCGAGATGTGGGAGCGCTTCTCCTACTACGGAATGCGCGCCCTCCTCGTCCTGTACCTGATCTCCGGTGGCCCGGACGCCAAGTCCGGAAGCCAGGGCGGCGGTCTGGCCATGCCGGAGTCCACGTCGCTGGCCATCTACTCGGTGTACGTGGCGATGGTGTACCTGCTGGCCATGCCCGGCGGGTGGTTCGGCGACCGGGTCTGGGGCCCGCGCAAGACGGTGGCCATCGCGGCCAGCGTGATCATGTGCGGCCACCTGCTGCTCGCCCTGCCCGGCAAGCCCACCTTCTTCGCCGGTCTGGCGCTGGTGGCGATCGGCTCGGGTCTGCTGAAGTCCAACATCTCGACGATGGTCGGCCACCTCTACAACGGCCCCAAGGACCCGCGTCGCGACGGCGGCTTCACGCTCTTCTACATCGGCATCAACCTCGGCGGCCTCGGCGCCCCGCTGGTCATCGGCACCGTCGGCCAGAAGGTCAGCTGGCACCTGGGCTTCACCCTCGCCGCGATCGGCATGGGCCTGGGCCTGGTGGCGTTCCTCATCGGCACCCGCTGGCTGGACCCCAAGAGCGCCACGGTCCCGATGCCGCTGACGGCCGCGGAGCGCAACTCCTGGCTGCTGAAGGGCCTGATCTGGCTGGTCATCGCCGCGATCTTCTACGGCGTCGTGGTCGGCACGGGCCACTTCACGATCAACTGGGCGCTGGTGCCGATCGCATTGATCGGTCTCGTCGTCCCGATCTTCGTCCTCGCCCGCATCAAGCGGGACAAGGAGCTCACCTCCGAGGAGCAGACGAAGGTCAGCGGCTACATCTGGTTCTTCGTCGCGGCCGCGGTGTTCTGGGGCATCTTCGACCAGGCCGGTTCGACCATGTCGACCTTCGCCGAGAAGAAGACCACCGACAACGTCTTCGGCCTGCACTTCCCGTCCACCTGGTTCCAGTCGATCAACTCGGCGTGGGTGCTCGTCCTCGCCCCGGTCTTCGCGGCGATGTGGGTGGCGCTGGCGCGCCGCAAGCGCGAGCCCAGCTCCACGGTGAAGTTCTCCGCGGCGATGCTGCTGGCCGGTGCCTCCTTCGTGCTCTTCGCCATCCCCATGGCGATGGCGACGGACGGCAAGACGGTCAGCCCCCTGTGGCTGATCACCATCTACATGCTGCAGACCCTCGGTGAACTCTGCCTGTCGCCCGTGGGTCTGTCGCTGACCACGAAGATGGCGCCGCAGAAGTACGCCAGCCAGATGATGGGCGTCTGGTTCCTCGCGGTCACCGCGGGCGACTGTGTGATGACCCTGATGGCCACCAGCGGTGTGAACCTCAACAGCTTCGGCGTGATCCTCGGCGAGGCCGTGGTCGCGGCCGTCGCGGGTGCGGCGGTCTGGACGTCCCGCAAGAAGATCGAGGGCCTGATGGGCGACGTCCGCTGACGGACGGCGTCCCGTACGGCGAGAGGGCCCCCGGCGCAACGGCGCGCCGGGGGCCCTCCGGTGTCTCCCGCCGCCCTCCGGGCGGCCTCTCCCCTCCGGCGCTACCCCGGGGCCGCCAGCTCGGCCCACACGGTCTTGCCGACGCCGCCCTCGTGGCGGACGACGCCCCAGTCGAGGCAGAGCCGCTGGACGATGAACATGCCGTGGCCCCCGGGGCGGCCCGCGCGGTGCGGGGTGCGGGGGGCGGGCTCGCCGGCGCCGAGGTCGGAGACCTCCAGGCGCAGCACCTTGGCGCCCCGGGTGACGAGCAGCTCCTCCGGCCCGCCGGCGTGCAGGCAGGCGTTGGTGACCAGCTCGGAGACCACCAGCAGGACGTCCTCGGCGGCGGCCCGGTGGTCGGCGCTGGCCGCCGGCAGCCAGCCCCAGTCGGCCAGCGCCTGGCGGGTGAAGTCGCGCGACATCGGGACCGCGCCGCCGACGCCGACGAGGTGGAGCCTGCGGGACGGCCCGGCCGGCCCGGCGGGGCCGCCGGCCGCGGCGGAACCGTGCGCCTCCGGGCCGGGCTCGCCCGGCGCCGGCCGGGACGGCCGGGTGGTGCTCATCAGCGCTTCACCTCACCGATTGACCGATAGAGAAGTTGGGAAGAGGGGGTCGGCCCCGCCGTCGTGGACGGGTCCAGCTGGCTCCTGCCCGGCCGTGCGCGGCGGACACCTGTGACGCGGCTCGCGTGCCGCGGCCGGTGCGGCCGGCCGCTACTCGGCCAGCGCGGCGTCGAGCGTGCCGTGGACGACGAAGACCGCGCCGGCCCCGGTGATCTCGAAGACCCGGGCCACGACGGGGCGCATCGCCGCCAGATGGACCGCCCCGCCCGCGGCCTCGGCCTTCAGCCGGGCGCCGAGCAGGACGTTGAGTCCGGTGGAGTCGCAGAACTCGAGCTGTGAGCAGTCGACCACGACGCGTGCGCCGGTCTCCGCGGCGCAGTTCTCGAGGGGTTCGCGGAGCAGCTCGGCCGTATGGTGATCGAGCTCACCCCGCGGTGTCACGACGGCGCTGGCGCCGTGCCGCCGGACCTCCACCCGCAGCCGGGCCCCGCTCACGACTCCGACACCTTTTCCCTGGTATCTCCGCTTTTCATCGCGTATCCCTCCGTGGTGTGCCCATGCCGTGCCATGCCCGCTGAGGACAGCGGAAACCCTACGCGTTCCTTACGGGAGCCGAAAGTCCAACTTCCGGCATTTCAGCCCTGATCCGGACATATCGGACTTGCCAAGGTGAGGTAAAGACCGATACGGCTAGAGGAGTACCCAGAGCGGAGTACGAGCACATCGCCCACCACGACGGCCCGGAGGCGCCGCAAACCGCAGCACGAGCTCATGGCACCGGCGGCCATATGCCGAGAACGATGGAGGAGACCATGTCACCCCGGCTCGACGAACCGCGTTCCCCCCTGATCATCGGGGCCACCTGTGGGACCGCCTCTCCGGAGGCCCCGGAGAGCGCCTCGTCGGCACCCGCACCGCTCCCGCCCCTCCCCGACATCCCCCCGTACGACGAGGTGGAGCCGGTCGACGCGCGGGCCCTGTCCAAAACCCTCTTCGCGCGGCTGGAGTCGCTCGAGGAAGGGACGCACGAGTACCAGTACGTGCGCAACACCCTCGTCGAACTGAACCTGGCCCTGGTCAAGTTCGCGGCCTCCCGGTTCCGCACCCGCAGCGAACCGATGGAGGACATCGTCCAGGTCGGCACCATCGGCCTCATCAAGGCCATCGACCGCTTCGAGCTGAGCCGGGGCGTCGAGTTCCCGACCTTCGCGATGCCGACGATCATCGGCGAGATCAAGCGCTTCTTCCGCGACACGAGCTGGTCGGTGCGCGTACCGCGCCGCCTCCAGGAGCTGCGCCTCTCCCTCGCCAAGGCGGGCGACGAACTCGCCCAGCGCCTGGACCGCTCCCCCACCGTCGGTGAACTCGCCGCCCACCTCGGCATCTCCGAGGACGAGGTCGTCGAGGGCATGAGCGCCAGCAACGCCTACACGGCCAGCTCGCTGGACGCGCCCGTCGAGGCCGACGAGGGCGACGGCGCCCTCGCCGAGCGCATCGGCTACGAGGACCACGACCTCGAAGGCGTCGAGTACGTCGAGTCGTTGAAGCCCCTGATCGCCGAACTCGCCCCGCGGGACCGGAAGATCCTCTCCCTCCGCTTCGTCGCCAACATGACCCAGTCGGAGATCGGCGACGAGCTCGGCATCTCGCAGATGCACGTGTCGCGGCTGCTGTCGCGCACGCTGGTGCGCCTGCGGCGGGGGCTGCTGGGCGACGGGTGACGGCGGCCGTGTCCGGCAAGCCCCCGGCCGGACACGGCGCTCCCTCAGCCCTCCAGCGCCCGCGCCACCGCCGCCTCGGCGTGCAGCCGGGCCGTGGGGAACAGCGGCACCGGGCTGTCCTCGGGGCGCACGAGCAGCTCGATCTCCGTGCAGCCCAGCACGACGCCCTCCGCGCCGCCCGCGACGACGAGCTCCCGGATGATCTCGCGGTACGCCGCCCGCGACTCCTCGCGCACGACCCCCGCGCACAGCTCCTCGTAGATGACGCGGTGGACGGTCCGCCGTCCCTCCTCGCCGGGGACGAGGACGTCCAGACCGCCCGCCGCGAGCCGGTCCTTGTAGAAGGACTGCTCCATCGTGAAGGCCGTCCCGAGCAGGGCGACCCGGCGGACGCCCGCCGCCCGCACCGCCTCGGCCGTCGCGTCCGCGAGGTGCAGCAGGGGGACGGACGTCGCCGCCGAGACGTGGTCCGCGACCTTGTGCATCGTGTTGGTGCAGAGGAGCAGCAGCTCGGCCCCCGCCGCCTCCAGCGCCTTCGCGGCCCCGGCGAGCACCTCGCCCGCCTCCTCCCAGCGCCCGGCGGCCTGGAGCCGCTCGATCTCCGCGAAGTCCACGGAGTACAGCACGCACCGGGCGGAGTGGAGCCCGCCGAGCCGCTCGCGGGTGAGGGTGTTCAGCAGGCGGTAGTACTCGGCGGTGGACTCCCAGCTCATGCCGCCCAGCAATCCGATCGTCTTCATCGGATCACCTTCGCCGCCGGAGCGCCGCGGCGCAACGCACTTACCGCACGCGGACGCCCCGCTTCCACACCCCCGCCACCAGCGGCACCCCCGGCCGGTAGGCGAGGTGGACGTGCGAGGGCGCGTCGAGCAGCACCAGGTCGGCGCGGGCCCCGGGCGCGATCCGGCCGACGTCGGTGCGGCGCAGGGCCGCCGCACCGCCGGCCGTGGCGGACCAGACCGCCTCGTCGGGCGTCATCCCCATGTCCCGCACGGCGAGCGCGATGCAGAACGGCACGGAACTGGTGAAGGACGAGCCGGGGTTGCAGTCCGTGGAGAGCGCGACCGTGACCCCCGCGTCGAGCAGCCGCCGCGCGTCCGGCCACGGCGCGCGCGTGGAGAACTCCGCGCCGGGCAGCAGCGTCGCGACGGTGGAGCCCTGCGCGAGCGCGTCCACGTCCGCGTCCGTCAGGTGCGTGCAGTGGTCGGCGGAGGCGGCGCCGAGCTCCACGGCGAGCCGGACGCCGGGCCCGTGCCCGAGCTGGTTGGCGTGGACGCGGGCCGACAGCCCCTTGGCGAGACCCGCCTCCAGGACGGCCCGGGACTGGTCGCCGTCGAAGGCGCCCTTCTCGCAGAAGACGTCCACCCAACGGGCGTGCGGGGCGCAGGCGTCCAGCATCTCGCCGGTGACCAGGGCGACGTACCCGTCCGGGTCGTCCGCGTACTCGGGGGCCACGACGTGGGCGCCGAGGTAGGTGACCTCGTCGGTGTGGGCGGCGGCGATGCGCAGGGCGCGCGCCTCGTCGTGGACGCTCAGCCCGTACCCGGACTTGGTCTCCAGCGTGGTCGTGCCCTGGCGCAGCGCCTCGTCCAGGTAGCGGACGAGCCCCGCCTCCAGCTCCGCGTCGCTCGCGGCGCGCGTGGCCGCGACGGTGGTGCGGATGCCGCCCGCGCTGTAACCGCGGCCCGACATGCGGGCGTTGAACTCGTCGGTGCGGTCCCCGGCGAAGACCAGGTGGGAGTGGGAGTCGACGAACCCGGGCAGGACCGCCCGGCCGCCCGCGTCGACGGCGTTGTCGGTGGCGGGTGCTTTGCTGGTCCCACCGACCCAGGCGACGCGGTCGCCGTCGACGACGACGGCCGCGTCCCGGAGCAGACCGAGCGGACCCGTGCCGAGGGAGGTGTCGTTGGTGACGAGACTGCCGATGTGGGTGATGGCCGTCGTGGTCATGAAGCTGTGGGTGTCCTTCTGTCGCGTCTGTTCCGTCGGCGTTCCGGGCGGCGTCAGCCGCGCAGGGCGGCGATCGACTCGGCGAGGGCGCGCGGCACGTCCGGTACGAGCAGGTGCCGCCCGTCGCGGACGATCCGCCGCCCGCCGACCGTCACATGCCGTACGTCCGCGGCCGTGGCCGCGAATACGGCCGTCTCGGCGGCCAGTTCGGGCCCGGGCCCCGCGGTGCGGACGGAGTCCAGCGCCACGGTGGTGAGGTCGGCGGGCGCGCCCGCCTCGATGCGGCCGGCCTCGGGCCAGCCGAGGGCGGCGTGCCCGTCGGCGGTGGCGGCGCGCAGGAGCTGGGCGGCGGTCCAGTTGCCCCGGCGGTGGGTGCGCAGCCGTTCGTCCAGCTCCATGGCGCGGGCCTCCTCCAGGAGGTCGGTCACCGCGTGGCTGTCGCTGCCGAGGGAGAGCGGCGAGCCGGCGTCCTGGAGGGCGCGGGCGGGCCCGATGCCGTCGGCGAGGTCGCGCTCGGTGGTGGGGCACATGCAGACGCCCGTGGCGGAGCCGCCGAGGAGCCGGATGTCGCCCGGGGTGAGGTGCGTGGCGTGGACGGCCGTGGTGCGCGGGCCCAGCACGCCGTGGTCCGACAGCAGGGCGGTGGGCGTGAAGCCGTACGCCTCGACGCAGGCGTCGTTCTCGGCGATCTGCTCGGAGAGGTGGACGTGCAGCGGGGCCCCGCGCTCCTCGGCCCAGGCGGCGACGGTGGCGAGCTGGTCGGCGGGCACGGCGCGCACGGAGTGGACGGCGGCGCCGATCCGGGCGTGGCCGGAGGGCTCGATTCCGGCCGCCCGTTCGGCCCAGGCGTCGGCGGTGCCGTCGGAGAAGCGGCGCTGGTGCCGGCTGGGCGGTTCCCCGAATCCGGAGGAGAGGTAGGCGGTGTCGAGGAGGGTGATGCGGATGCCGGCGTCCGCGGCGGCGGCGAGGAGGGCCTCGCCCATGGCGTTGGGTTCGGCGTAGGGCGTGCCGCCCGGGGCGTGGTGGACGTAGTGGAACTCGCCGACGCAGGTGATCCCGGCGAGCGCCATCTCGGCGTAGACGGCGCGGGCGAGGGCGAAGTAGCTGTCGGGGGTGAGCCTGTCGGCGACGCCGTACATGACGTCGCGCCAGGTCCAGAACGTCCCCTCGCCGGCCTGCGCGGCGCCGCGCAGGGCCCGGTGGAAGGCGTGGGAGTGGGCGTTCGCCAGGCCGGCCAGCGTGAGCCCCCGCAGGGTCTCCGCGCCCGGCGGGGGCGTGGCGGCGCCCGTGCGGACGGCCGTGATCCGGCCGTCCGCCACGTCGAGGGCCACGCCCGGCTCGACGCGGTCGCCGAGCCAGGCGTGCTCCGCCCAGTAGGTCGTGGTCACCGGCACGCGAGGCCCTCCAGTACGTCGGCGAGTGCGGTCACCCCGGCGACGCAGTCGTCCTCGGCTGCCGTCTCGGCCGGCGAGTGGGAGACGCCGGTGGGGTTGCGTACGAACAGCATGGCGGTCGGAACGCTCGCGGAGAGGATTCCGGCGTCGTGTCCGGCCCCGGTCGGCAGGACGGGTACGCCGCCGAGCAGCCCGGCGAGCCGGTCGCGCAGGTCGTGCGCGAACTCGACGACGGGCGTGAACGACTCGCGGGTGACGCGCACCTCGACGCCGTCGCGCCGGCCCCGCTCGACGGCGGCGCGCTCGATCTCGCCGACGACCTCGGCGAGGGTGGCCTCGTCGGCGGCGCGGGAGTCCAGCCAGGCGCGGACCAGGGAGGCGACGGCGTTGACGCCGTTCGGCTCGACGCCGACCTTGCCGAAGGTGGCGAGGGCGCCGGCGAGGCGGGCCTTCTTGCGCGCGGCCAGCACGGTGTTGGCGTAGGTGAGCATCGGGTCGCGGCGGTCCTCCAGGCGGGTGGTGCCCGCGTGGTTGGCCTCGCCGTGGAAGTCGAACCGCCAGCGTCCGTGCGGCCAGATCGCGGAGGCGACGCCGACGGGGTGCGGCGTGGCCGCGAGGGCACGGCCCTGTTCGACGTGGAGCTCGACGAACGCGCCGACGCGGGCGAGGCGTTCGGGGTCGGGCCCGATGGCCTCGGGGTCGTACCCGGCGCGTTCCATCGCCTGCGGCAGCGACACCCCGTCGGCGTCGCGCAGGCGGCGCGCCGCGTCGGCGGTGAGCTGCCCGGCGGTCAGCCGGGAGCCGACGCAGGCGAGGCCGAAGCGCGCGCCCTCCTCGTCGCCGAAGTTGACGACGGCGAGGGGGCGGGACGGGCGGGCGCCGCGGGCGCGGAGCTCGTCGAGGGCGGCGAAGGAGGAGACGACGCCGAGCGGGCCGTCGAAGGCCCCGCCGTCGGGGACGGAGTCCAGGTGCGAGCCGGTGACGACGGCGTCCCCGGCGGAGGGGTCACCGAGCCAGGCCCACTGGTTGCCGTTGCGGTCCACCTCGTGGGCGAGGCCGCGGGTCTCGGCCTGCGCCCTGAACCACGCGCGGCAGTCGGCGTCGGCGCCCGTCCAGGCGAAGCGGCGGTAGCCCCCGCTCTCCTCGGCCCGCCCGACGGGCGCGAGATCGCGCCACATCTCGTGGAACGAGGGGCCGTTGGCGGGCAGGGGTGCCGCCGGGGCGGAACGACCGCCCGCCACGCGGCGGCCGTCGTCCGTCATCCGGCCTCACCCTCCCGCATGGGGACGCGGACGCCCCGGTCGGTCGCGACCGACTCCGCGATGTCGTAGCCCGCGTCCACATGACGGATGACACCCATCCCGGGGTCGTTCGTCAGCACCCGCCGGATCTTCTCGCCGGCCAGCGGCGTGCCGTCCGCCACCGTGACCTGGCCCGCGTGGATCGACCGGCCCATGCCGACGCCGCCGCCGTGGTGGAGGGAGACCCACGACGCACCCGACGCCACGTTCACCATCGCGTTCAGCAGCGGCCAGTCGGCGATCGCGTCGGAGCCGTCCAGCATGGCCTCGGTCTCGCGGTACGGCGAGGCCACCGAGCCGCAGTCGAGGTGGTCGCGCCCGATGACGACCGGCGCGGACAGCTCGCCGCTCGCGACCATGTCGTTGAAGCGCTCGCCGGCGCGGTCCCGCTCGCCGTAGCCGAGCCAGCAGATGCGGGCGGGCAGGCCCTGGAAGTGGACGCGCTCGCCCGCCATCCTGATCCACCGGGCCAGGGACTCGTTCTCGGGGAAGAGGTCGAGGATGGCCCGGTCGGTGGCGGCGATGTCCTTGGGGTCGCCGGAGAGCGCGGCCCACCGGAAGGGGCCCTTGCCCTCGCAGAACAGCGGCCGGATGTACGCCGGAACGAAGCCGGGGAAGTCGAAGGCCCGCGCATAACCCGCCAGTTGGGCCTCGCCGCGGATCGAGTTGCCGTAGTCGAAGACCTCGGCGCCCGCGTCCTGGAAGCCGACCATGGCCTCCACGTGCTTGGCCATCGACTCGCGTGCCCGGACGGTGAAGTCGGCCGGCTTCTCGGCCGCGTACGAGGCCATGTCGTCGAATTCGACGCCGATGGGCAGATAGGCCAGCGGGTCGTGGGCGGACGTCTGGTCGGTGACGATGTCGATCGGCGCGTTCATCGCCAGCAGCTGCGGGACGAGTTCGGCCGCGTTGCCGAGGACGCCGATGGACAGCGGACGCCGCGCGTCCCGCGCCTCGACGGCGAGCTGGAGGGCGTGCTCCAGCGAGTCGGCGCGCACGTCCAGGTAGCGGTGCTCGATGCGGCGGTCGATCGCGCGCGGGTCGCAGTCGATGCAGAGCGCGACGCCGTCGTTCATGGTGACGGCGAGCGGCTGGGCGCCGCCCATGCCGCCGAGCCCAGCGGTCAGGGTGATCGTCCCGGCCAGCGAGCCGCCGAACCTCTTCGCGGCGACCGCGGCGAACGTCTCGTACGTGCCCTGGAGGATGCCCTGCGTGCCGATGTAGATCCACGAACCGGCCGTCATCTGGCCGTACATGGTGAGCCCGAGGGCCTCCAGCCGCCGGAACTCCTCCCAGTTGGCCCAGTCGCCCACGAGATTCGAGTTGGCGATCAGGACGCGCGGCGCCCACTCGTGCGTCCGCATGACGCCGACCGGCCGGCCGGACTGCACGAGCATGGTCTCGTCCTGCTTCAGCGTCCGCAGGGTACGGACCATCGCGTCGAAGGACCGCCAGTCGCGGGCCGCCTTGCCCGTGCCCCCGTAGACGACGAGCTTGTCGGGGTGCTCGGCGACCTCCGGGTCGAGGTTGTTCTGCAGCATCCGCAGGGCGGCCTCCTGCTGCCAGCCCAGGGCGCTGAGCCCGGTTCCTCGCGGTGCTCGCACGGGTCGCGGTCCTGACATGGGCCCTGCCTCCCTGACACTCACTGAACACGACAGTGACTGAATAGAACACTGCACATACTGCGGAGCTGAATAGCCCTAGTCAACAGCTGCGCGCGCTCCGCCGCGCACCCGTGGCATACCCGCCGCGCCGGTGATGAAGTAGCCCCATGGACCTCCTCGGGAACGACCGGGCGGCGCGGCGGCACGCCGCCGTACGGGCCGCGGTGGCGCGGGGCCTGGTGGACGAGCGGCAGCCGGTCGTCGGGCTGCTGGACGTGGCCGGCATCCGCGCGTCGGCCGCGTCGCTGCGCGAGGCGTTCGCGGAGGTGCGCACCGGGCGCCCCGGCTCCGGCGGCGTGCTGCACGCCTTCGCCGTCAAGGCCGCCGCCCTCGTCCCGGTGCTGCGGCTGCTCGCCGAGGAGGGGCTGGGCTGCGAGGTCGCCAGCCCCGGCGAGCTGGCGCTGGCCCGCGCGGCCGGGGTCCCCGCCGGCCGGATCGTGCTCGACTCCCCCGCCAAGACGACCGCCGAGCTGCGCGAGGCGCTGGCGCTGGGCGTCGCCGTCAACGTCGACAGCCGCGCGGAGCTCGACCGGCTGGACGCGCTCGTCGGCCCGGCCGGCCCCGGCCCCGCCGGATCCCCGCTGGGCGTGCGCGTCAACCCGCAGGTGGGCGGCGGCGCCATCGGCGCGATGAGCACGGCCACGGAGACGTCCAAGTTCGGGGTGGCGCTCCGCGACCCCGGCGCCCGCGCCTGGCTCGTCGAGGCGCACGCCCGGCGGCCGTGGCTGACCCGGCTGCACGCCCATGTGGGCTCGCAGGGCTGCCCGTTGGAGCTGATGGCCGAGGGCGTGCGGATCGTCTACGAGCTGGCCGAGGAGATCAACGACGTCACCGGACGGCGGCAGATCGACACCCTCGACATCGGCGGCGGCCTGCCCGTCGACTTCACCTCCGACGCGGCCCTCCCCGGCCACCGGGAGTACGCGCGTCTCCTCGCCGCCACCGTGCCCGGGCTCTTCGACGGGCGCTACGGACTGGTCACCGAGTTCGGCCGGTCGCTGACGGCGAAGAACGGCATGGTCCTGGCCCGCGTCGAGTACGCCAAGACGGCCGGGGGCCGGCGGATCGCGGTGACCCACGCCGGCGCGCAGGTGGCCACGCGCACGGTCTTCGCACCCGGCTCCTGGCCGCTGCGGGTGGCCGCCTACGACGCGGACGGGCTGCCGAAGGCGGGCGCGCCGGTGCCGCAGGACGTGGCGGGTCCGTGCTGCTTCGCGGGCGACCTGGTCGCCGTCGGCCGCGAGCTGCCGCCGCTGGAGACGGGCGACCACGTCGCGCTGCTGGACACCGGCGCGTACTACTTCTCCACGCACTTCGCCTACAACGCCCTCCCCCGGCCGGGGATCCACGGCTGGCTGGCCGGGGCGGACGGGCGGGTGCGCTTCGCGCCCGTCCGCGCCCCGCAGACCGTCGAGGAGCTGGTCGCCGAGGGCGGCGGGGCGTACCGGGACGGGCTCAGCGCGCTGGGCTGACCGCCGCGCGGCCCGGGGCGCGCCGGGCGCCGCCCGGGGCGGCGTCCCCGGCCGCGAGCCCGGTCGTCAGGTAGCCGGGCACGCCCTTGGCCGCCGGGCTGCCCTTCGCCCACTCGGTGCGCACCCACAACAGGCCGCCGGTGCGCCGCTCCAGGCCGCCCAGCCACTGGGCCTTGGCCCACAGGCCCGCGCCCAGCCCGGCGAGCGCCATGCCGCCCGCGGCCGGCAGGACGAACGAAGCGGCGACCGCCACCGGGAAGGCGAGCAGCAGCCAGGAGCGGCGGGCGCGGCGCCAGGCGCGGGCGGTCACGGCGCGGTCCTGGAGGAAGACGGACTTGCCGGCGCGCGAGGCGCCGCGGATGAGGGCCGCGTAGCGGGCCCTGCGGGCGGTGAACGCGGCCGCCGCGGCCGCGAGGAAGAGCACCGCGCCGGCCAGGACGCCGATCCGGCGGCCCGTCAGGCCCGGGAGGGCCGCGCCGACGCCCGCCGCGAGCAGCCCCGGCCACCACAGCCACGGCACCGGCGCCCGTACGATCACTGCCACCCGCGCCACCGCGTATCCCCCGCGTCCCATGCCCTACCTCCTCACACCGGCTGATTCCAGGCGCAGGTTAGCGGGCGATTCTGAGGAGGGGCTGAGAGCGGCGTGCCGGGTGCCGGGTTCTTCGCCCGGGGCGGGGCGCGGTCACTCCGCGAACAGCCCCCGCGCCACGGCCCCCGCGTCGAACTCCTCCAGGCGGGCCTGCGCGTCCGGCAGGGCGTCGCACATCGCCTCCAGCAGCACCCGCCCCAGCAGCATCGGCGCGCAGGCCGTGTCGAAGGCCAGGCCCGTCCCGACGGCGGCCGGGAGCAGCAGGTCGCTGTGGCGCGCCACGGGCGCGAAGGTGGAGTCCGCGACGGTGACGACCGTCAGGCCCGTCCCCCGGGCGTAGGCGAGGGCGTCCACCACCTCCCGCGGATGCCGCGGCAGCGCGAAGCACAGCAGGGCGCTCGCCCCGGCCCGTACCGCCCCGTCGACGCGGTCGACGAGCAGCGACCCGCCCTCGTCGAGGAGCCGCACGTCGGGGTGGACCTTGCGGGCGAAGTAGGCGAAGCCGCCCGCCTGGGCGGCCGCGGCGCGCAGGCCCAGGACCGGCAGCGGCCGGGACGCGGCGAGCAGCCGGCCGGCCCGCGCCACCGGCGCGGGGTCGGCGAGCAGGGAGGCGAGGTGCCGCAGGTTGTCGATCTCGGCGTGGACGGCCTGCTGGTACTCGTTGAACGAGCCGTCCCCGTCCGGCGCGGCCCCGCCCGGCACCGCCTCGCGCAGATGGCGCCGCAGCGCCGGGTAGCCGTCGAAGCCGAGGGCGACGGCGAAGCGGGTCACCGACGGCTGGCTGACCCCGGCGAGCTCCGCCAGCTCGACGCTGGAGAGGAAGGGCGCGTCGGCGGCGCGCCGCACCAGGCAGTGGGCGATCCGGCGCTGGGTGGGCGTCAGCCGGTGGCCCTCGAAGAGCTTCTGCAGCCGCGCGGTCGCGTCCGGCGCCCCGCCGGTCTCCGTCATCGGCCCTCCATTCATCGACTGCCGTTCCTGCATGGAATTATGCAGCCGGCGGGGCGGCCGCTCACACCGGCGGCAGCAGCTTCTTCTGCGGCTTGCCCATCGCGTTGCGCGGCAACGCGTCCAGGAAGCGCACCCGGCGCGGCCGCTTGTGGACGGACAGCCGCTCGGCGACGAAGTCGATCAGTGCCTGCTCGGCGACCCCGTCGGCCACCACATAGGCGACGATCTCCTGGCCGAGGTCGTCGTGGGGCACGCCCACGACGGCGGCCTCGGCGACGGCCGGGTGGTCGAGCAGGGCGTTCTCCACCTCGCCGGCCCCGACGCGGTAACCGCCGGACTTGATGAGGTCGGTGGAGGCGCGGCCGACGATGCGGTGCGTCCCGTCCGGCTCGATGGCGGCGATGTCGCCGGTGCGGAACCAGCCGTCGGGGGTGAGCGCCGCGGCGGTGGCCTCCGGCCGGCCCAGGTAGCCGGCGAAGAGCGTCGGCCCGGACACCTCCAACTCGCCGATGCCGCCGCCCTCTTCGACGGCGGCCAGCCGCGTCCGCGTCCCCGGCAGCGGCACCCCGACGCGGCCGGGGCGGCGCTCACCGTCCGCCCGGGCGGCGACCGTGATGAGCGTCTCGGTCATGCCGTACCGCTCGACGGGCCCCTGTCCGGCCAGCTCCTCCAGCGCGCGGAAGACGGGCGCGGGCAGCGCGGCGCTCCCGGAGACCAGCAGCCGGGCCCCGGCGAGGGCGCGCGCGGAGGCGGGGTCGCGGGCGACGCGCGACCAGACGGTCGGCACGCCGAAGTACAGGCTGCCGCCGGCCGCGGCGTACGCCTCGGGGGTGGGCCGCCCGGTGTGCACCAGGCGGCAGCCGGTGCGCAGCGCGCCCAGCACGCCGAGGACGAGGCCGTGCACGTGGAACAGCGGCAGGCCGTGGACGAGCGTGTCGTCGGCGGTCCACTGCCACGCCTCGGCGAGCCCGTCGAGGCCGGCCGCGACGGCGCGGCGGGGCACCAGCACGCCCTTGGGGGCGCCGGTGGTGCCGGAGGTGTAGAGGATGAACGCCGTGGCGGCGGGCGCGGGTTCGGGGCCGGACCAGGCCGCCCGCTCCTTGAGGTCGACGGGCAGGCCGACGCCGTCCTCCCCGGCGGCGCCGAGGACGAGTTCGGCGCCGGAGTCCGCGAGGATGTGGTCCCGTTCCAGCGGTCCGGCGTCCGGCGGCAGCGGCACGACGGGCACCCCGGCGAGCAGCCCGCCGACGACGGCGGCGACCGTCTCGGCCGTCGCGGTCGCCCGTACGGCGACGGAGGACGCCCCGGCGATCCGTTCCGCGACGGCGCCCGCCGCACCGAGCAGGTCCTCGCGGGAGAGGGTCCGGCCGGCGACGGACAGGGCGTCCGGCCGGTCGGCCGCGGGCGCGGACCCGGTCAGCGACGACAGCAGCGGCTGCGGTTCGGTCGGTTCGGTCACGACGTCTCCTTCCACGGGCCCGCGGGAGGGGCGGCCCCCCGGCGGATACGGGTGCTGGCCCCACTGACGCGGGGTCCGCAGCGACCGTACCGTTACGGCCATGACCGGCCATGACCGAGACCTCGAGAAGGAACTCGACGCGACCCTCCAGACCCGCAAGGAGCTGGGGGCGGAGTACGAGGCGGAGCTCGTCGACGCCTTCCTGGAGAAGGTGGAGCGGAAAGTCGACGACGCCGTGGACCGGCGGATGCGCCGGCTGGCGGCGGAGCAGCAGATGTCGGCGGCCCGGGGCGGATCCCCGGGGCGGGGCGGGGAGTTCGGCACCTTCGGCGAACGCTTCGGGTTCGCGATCGTGTCGCTGGTGCTGGCGATCCCGCTGTCCGCGATAGGCGCGGGGTACGCGGGGCTGCTGGGGCTGGTGGTCAGCTGGGCGGGGATCGTGGGGGTGAACGTGGCGCACGTGACGCGGGGTCTGCCCTGGCAGCGCGAGCGCTGAGGACCGCGCGGACGGACCCTCGCGGGGGCCGCCGCACCCCGGCCTCGAGGCCGGGATCGGGACGGCGGCGACCCCCACGGACGGACGCGGGAACCCGCGCCCGGACGGCCGTGGAGTCCGGGAGCCGCTCCGGAGGTCCGTGCCGTCGTACCGGGCACCGCGCCGGACGCTCTCCGTCCGGGCGACGCCCCTTCACTATGCGGGGCCCGTGTTAAGTCCGTGCTGCCATCACGTGACGCATACGTACCTTTTACGGGTTCCCTCGTGCCCGTCCCCGCGACCGGGGCGCTACTTCGCGCCGTTGCCCTCCGCCAGGAAGGCCAGCAGGTCCTGACGGCTCACCACGCCGGTCGGCTTGCCCTCGACCAGGACGATGGCGGCGTCCGCCGCGCCGAGCACGGCCATCAGGTCGGCGACCGGCTCGCCGGAACCGACCTGCGGCAGCGGGGCGCACATGTGCTTCTCCAGCGGGTCGGAGAGCGAGGCCCGCTTGGTGAACAGCGCGTCCAGCAGCTCGCGTTCGACGACGGAGCCGATGACCTCGGCGGCCATCACGTCCGGGTGCCCGGCGCCCGGCTTGACGATCGGCATCTGCGAGACGCCGTACTCGCGCAGCACCTCGATGGCCTCGCCGACCGTCTCCTCGGGGTGCATGTGCACCAGCGACGGCAGCTCGCCGTCCTTGCGGCGCAGCACGTCGCCGACGCGGGCGGCGTCGCCGGCCTCCTCCAGGAAGCCGTAGTCCGCCATCCACTCGTCGTTGAAGATCTTGCTCAGGTAGCCGCGGCCGCTGTCCGGCAGCAGGACGACGACGACGTCGTCCTCGGTCAGCCGCTCGGCCAGGCGCAGCGCGCTGACGACGGCCATGCCGCAGGAGCCGCCGACGAGCAGGCCCTCCTCGCGGGCGAGGCGGCGGGTCATTTGGAAGGCGTCCTTGTCGGAGACCGCGATGATCTCGTCGGTCACCGTGCCGTCGTAGGCGGTCGGCCAGAAGTCCTCGCCGACGCCCTCGATCAGGTACGGACGGCCGGAGCCGCCGCTGTAGACCGAGCCCTCCGGGTCCGAGCCGACGACCGTGACGCGGCCGCCGCTGACCTCCTTCAGGTAGCGGCCGGTGCCGCTGATGGTGCCGCCGGTGCCGACGCCCGCGACGAAGTGGGTGATCTTCCCCTCCGTCTGCTCCCAGATCTCCGGGCCGGTGGAGTGGTAGTGCGACAGCGGGTTGTTCCGGTTGCTGTACTGGTCCGGCTTCCAGGCGTTCGGGATCTCGCGGACGAGGCGGTCGGAGACGTTGTAGTAGGAGTCCGGGTGCTCGGGATCAACCGCGGTCGGGCACACCACGACCTCCGCGCCGTAGGCGCGCAGCACGTTGATCTTGTCCTGGGACACCTTGTCGGGGCACACGAAGACGCACTTGTAGCCCTTCTGCTGGGCCACCATCGCCAGGCCGACACCGGTGTTGCCGGAGGTGGGCTCGACGATCGTGCCGCCCGGCTTGAGTTCGCCGGACTTCTCCGCGGCCTCGATCATCCGCACGGCGATGCGGTCCTTCACCGAACCGCCGGGGTTGAAGTACTCGACCTTGGCCAGCACGGTGGCCTTTATGCCTTCGGTCACGCTGTTGAGCTTCACCAGCGGCGTGTTGCCGATGAGCTCGATCATCGAATCGTGATACTGCACGGTGATCTCCGCGGTCGGGGGCACTAGCGGTTCGTCGCGTGCCCGTACGACCAGCCTATTCGGCCGAATGGCGGTCCGGCCGCACCCGCGGCGCGTTGCGGCCGCCCCCGTGCGGGGCACGTACGTATCAGCACGGTTCGGGCTCAGGGTGCGGCACGGAGTGCACCGCGCTCGTGGAGCGGGAGGAGACCCGCCTTATGTCCATGTCGAGGGCGAGGGCCGCCCGGCGGATCGCCGCCGCGGCGGCGTACGGAGGCGGCGGCATCGGTCTGCTGGGGGGTGCGGCGCTGGGGCTGCTGCTCACCGAGGTGGCGCTGGCCAGGAGGGTCGTCGGCGGCAACAACGACACGCCGCCGCAGGCGGACGGGCGGTACGGCTCCTCGTTCGTGCACGCCTCCGGCCGTGAGCCGCTGGTGCTCGGCATGCTGGGCGACTCCACGGCCGCCGGCAAGGGGGTCCACCGGCCCCGCCAGACGCCGGGGGCGCTGCTCGCGACGGGGCTGGCGGCGGTGGCGGAACGGCCGGTGGACCTGCGCAACGTGGCGCTCTCCGGGGCGCAGTCGTACGACCTCGAGCGCCAGGTCACCCTGTTGTTGTCAGGTCCGGGGCCGGTCCCCGACGTCTGCGTCATCATGATCGGCGCCAACGACGTCACCCACCGGGTGCCGGCCGCGCGGTCCGTGCGGCTGCTGTCGGAGGCGGTGCGCAGACTGCGGGACGCGGGGTGCGAGGTCGTCGTGGGCACCTGTCCCGACCTCGGCACGATCGAGCCGGTCTACCAGCCGCTGCGCTGGCTGGCCCGGCGGCTGAGCCGGCAGCTCGCGGCGGCGCAGACGATAGGGGTGCTGGAGGCGGGGGGCCGCACGGTGTCGCTGGGCGACCTGCTCGGGCCCGAGTTCGCCTCGAACCCGCGGGAGTTGTTCGGTCCCGACAACTACCACCCCTCGGCGGAGGGGTACGCCACGGCGGCCATGGCCGTCCTGCCCACGCTCTGCGCGGCGCTCGGCCTCTGGCCCGAGGACGAGGAGCGGCCGGACGCGACGCGCCGCGAGGGCATCCTGCCGGTCGCGCACGCGGCGGCGCGGGCGGCGGCGGAGGGCGGCGCGGAGGTGTCCTCCGCGCGCGGCCGCTGGGCGCTGCTCAAGTACCGGAGGCGCCGGCAGCTGCCCGCCCCGGAGGGGCCGGAGGGACCGGAGGGGCCCGGGGCCGGCGGTCCGCGGGACGGCGGCCCGGAGCGGCACCGGGTGTGGAACCGGGTGGGGCACTGACGGCGGAGCGCCGGCGGCGGCCGCCCGGGCCTTCGACGCTCCCCGCTCACTCCCCGGCGGGGGCACACTCGGAAGCACGGCCCCATGAGGCCCGCATCACAGTCGCACCCCCGTGACCAAGACCTTACGTGCGGGTAACTTCACCGGAGTCCCGCCGCCCACGCCCCGCGCCGACTGGAGAGCCGTGATGCCCGAAGCCGTGATCGTCTCAACCGCCCGCTCTCCCATCGGCCGGGCCTTCAAGGGCTCGCTGAAGGACCTGCGCCCCGACGACCTCACCGCCACCATCGTCCGGGCCGCGCTCGACAAGATCCCGGCGCTCGACCCGCGCGAGATCGACGACCTGATGCTCGGCTGCGGGATGCCCGGCGGCGAGCAGGGCCACAACCTGGCCCGGATCGTGGCCGTGCAGATGGGCATGGACCACCTGCCCGCCACGACCATCACCCGCTACTGCGCCTCCTCGCTCCAGACCTCCCGCATGGCCTTCCACGCGATCAAGGCCGGCGAGGGCGACGTCTTCGTCTCGGCCGGCGTCGAGATGGTCTCGCGGAGCGTCAACGGTTCGTCGGACGGCCAGCCCGGCACCCACAACCCGGTGTTCGCCGAGGCCGAGGCCCGTACCGCCGCCCGCGCCGAGCGGGGCGGCGAGGGCTGGCACGACCCGCGCGAGGACGGCCTCCTCCCGGACGCGTACATCGCGATGGGCCAGACCGCCGAGAACCTCGCCCTGCTGAAGGGCGTCACCCGGCGGGAGATGGACGAGTTCGGCGTCCGGTCGCAGAACCTGGCCGAGGAGGCGATCGGCAAGGGCTTCTGGGAGCGCGAGATCACCCCGGTGACCACCCCGGACGGGACGGTCGTCACCCAGGACGACGGCCCGCGCGCCGGCGTCACACTGGAGGGCGTCCAGGGCCTCAAGCCCGCGTTCCGCCCGGACGGCCTG
Organism: Streptomyces caatingaensis; assembly: GCF_001187435.1. GTDB lineage: Bacteria > Actinomycetota > Actinomycetes > Streptomycetales > Streptomycetaceae > Streptomyces > Streptomyces caatingaensis. The sequence continues at coordinate 73,238 of NZ_LFXA01000001.1, forward strand.
ATCACGGCGGGCAACTGCTGCCCGCTCAACGACGGCGCCGCCGCCCTGGTGATCATGTCCGACACCAAGGCCCGCGAGCTGGGCCTGACGCCGCTCGCCCGGATCGTCTCCACCGGCGTCTCGGCGCTGTCGCCCGAGATCATGGGGTACGGGCCGGTCGAGGCGAGCCGCCAGGCGCTGAAGCGGGCCGGGATGACGATCGGCGACATCGACCTGGTCGAGATCAACGAGGCGTTCGCGGCGCAGGTGATCCCGTCCTACCGGGACCTCGGCATCGACCTCGACAGGCTGAACGTCAACGGCGGGGCCATCGCCGTGGGTCACCCCTTCGGCATGACCGGCGCCCGGATCACCGGCACGCTCGTCAACTCGCTGCAGTTCCACGACAAGCAGTTCGCGCTGGAGACGATGTGCGTGGGCGGCGGGCAGGGGATGGCGATGGTGCTGGAGCGGCTGAGCTGAGCCGCAGCGGAGGGCAGGGGTCGCCTGAGGTACGAAGGCGGCACCTGCCCGCAGCGGAGGCGAAGCTCAACGCGACCGACAAGAGGGGAGCGGCTGGGCTGAGGCCGCGGGGGCACTGTTCCGTTTGTGACCCAATCTCCCCCAGGATGTGACCAACGTCCCGGGGGAGATTCGTTTCCCCAGGTCAGATATGTTGAAGAAACAACCTCAGGGTCATAGGTCCCGCCGGTTTCATGACGTTTTGCACTAGGGGCAGGGGAAGACGCGCGCGAAGCTGAGGTAGGAATTCGGGGGATCCATAGCAACCGGGAGTACGTCAGTGAGCGCCATGTCTCTTGCCCTGCTGCTGGCCGCTGCCACCGCCACGACCGCGGGCGCCGCCGCACTGTGCGCCACGCGCGGACTGCGCCGCCAGATCGCCGGGCTCCGCGCCGACCTGGCGGCCGCCTCGGCCGCCGCCGGGGAGCGGGCCGCCGAGCGGGCCGAGGTGCCGGCCGCCCGGAACGCCCCCGCGGCCGGGGCCCACGTGGCCGGGATCTCCGAGATACGCGCCGCCGTCGCCGACGCCCTCGCCGAGGAGCGCGAGCGCGAACTCGCCGAGGCGCGCGCCTTCTGGGCCGCTCAGGAGGCGCTCGACCTGGGCTCCGCCCCGGGCGCCGACGCCCCGCTGCTGTCCGGCCTGACCGGCCCCGGCACCGACGACGCGGCCGCCGACGGCGGCCCCTACGGCCTGTACATCCCCCGCCAGCCCGACTTCGCGGGCCTGGAGGCGCCGGGCTCCGACGGACCGGAGGCGGAGCGCGCGGACGCGGCGGAGTCCGCCGAGCTGGCCGCCGCCCGCCGCCGCCACCCCTCGCACCCCGACTTCTCCCCGGCCACCCCGGTCACCGACCACGAGCGCACGGTCGAGCTCCTCGGCGAACTCGCCGACGCCGGCGTCCCGTTGGCCGACGTGCGCCCCGGCCCCCTCGGCACCCTCGACGTCTACGTCTTCGCCGACGGCACCACCGTCTGCATGACGCCCGGCCACCGCGAGACCGCCGAGAACCTCGCGCACGCGCTGCGCACCGGCGACGCCCCGGTCCTGCTGGGCGGCTCCGGCGTGGCCGGCGCCTACGCCCTGACCTTCGGCTGCGCCACCGGCAACGTCTACGTGCTCACGGACCGCGTCGTCGCGTCCCACTGAGCCCCGCGCGGGCCCGCCGCCGGGCCCGTCACAGCCCGCAGCGCCGGGCCGCCGCCTCGATGAGCCCGACGGCCTCGGCGACCTGCACCCCGGCCGTCCCGCCGCCCTGCCCGGCGAGCGCCTCCGCCAAGTCGTGGCCCGCGACGGCCACTTGGTCCGCCACCGCGAACATGCCGGCCTCGGGCATCTGCCGCGGCTCGCCCTCGCCCGGTTCCTCGATGCGCTGCGCCCGGGCGGCCAGCTCGCGCGCGAGGGTCAGCGCCTCCGCCGCCGCGCCCCGGCTCAGCCGGGACTGCGGGAGGGCGCGCAGGCGGTCGGCGAAGGCGTCCACGGCGGCCAGGAGAGGTGTCACGTCATCCACGCCCCCGAGACTATGCGGCCGTTGCCGACTGTTGCCAATGGCTGAACACTCAGGCACGGTGACATGAAGGACCATCATCCAAGCGTCCGGAGGCGCCGATGTCCCACGTCATCTCCGACGAGACCCACCGGAACCTGCTCTCCCGAATCCCCCGCTGCACCGGCCGTGACATCGCGGAATGGCTCCGCACGGTCGACGAAGGCCCCGCATTGTCCAGGTTCGAGGAGAAGGTGAGCTGGCTGCGCGGAGAGCACGGACTCGCCTACGGCCACGCCAAGGCGATCGTGCACGAGTACGACCTCCGGCGGGCCGCGCGCAGGCTCCTGTAGCGCCGCGGTCCCCCGCAAACGGGGGACGGGGCCCGGGAAGGCGTCGCCTTCCCGGGCCCCGTCCATGTGCGGAGGCGTCCGCCCGCGCTAGTCCTGATTGAGGATCGCGATCAGGCGGAGCAGCTCGGTGTAGATCCACACCAGCGACAGCGTGAGGCCGAACGCGGCCAGCCACGACTCCTCGCGCGGCGCGCCGTACTTCACGCCGTCCTCGACCTGCTTGAAGTCCAGCGCCAGGAAGCAGGCGCCGAGCACCACGCCGACGATGCCGAAGACGATGCCCAGGCCGCCGGTGCGGAAGCCGAGGCCGTCGCCCCCGCCGAACGCGGCGAAGAGCAGGTTGACGACCATCAGCAGCAGGAAGCCGATCGCGGCGCCCGCGACGAAGCGGGTGAAGCGGCGGTCGACCCGGATGAGCCGGGTCTTGTACGCCACCAGCACACCGGCGAAAACGGCCGTCGTGCCGAGGACCGCCTGCATCGGCGCGCCCCGGGCGATCTGGTTGTACGCCTGGCTGAGGACGCCGAGGAAGAGGCCCTCGAAGACCGCGTAGGCCAGGATGATCGCCGGCGACGGCTTGGCCTTGAACGACTGGACCAGGCCCAGCACCATCGCGACCAGGCCGGCGCCGAAGCCGAGCTGCACGGGCAGCCGCAGCGCCCACGCCGCGCCCGCGGCGACGATCACGGCGGCCAGCGTGATGCCGGTGCGCAGGACGACGTCGTCCATCGTCATCGCGCCGGACCGCGCCGGCGCCTGCGGCATGCCGTACTGGACGTCGGCGGCGCCCTGGGCGTAGGGGTTGTTCGCGTACGGGTTGGTGGGCTCGGCGTAAGGGCTGTTCGCGTAAGGATTTCCCTGCGTCGCGGACCCGGACTGCGGTGCCGCGTTGAAGCCCGCGTAACCGCCTCCGGAGGTGAACCCCCGTCGCGTGAAGACCGGGTTCCTGCTCCTCATTTCACTCCTCCATGGCCACCCTGCGCGGCCTTGCCGTCAAGGGTAATGGGTAGGCAAAGGAATGGCTCTCGTACTGTGGGACGATCTTTTGGCGTATCCCTCTCCTACCAGACAACGCCGTCGCGCGACAGCCGGTTCCGAACGGAGGCGTGGGAAAGGCCGGACGGCGAGGGTTCCGTCCGGCCCCTGCGGTGCGGCCCCGGGCTCAGCGCGCCACGGCGTTGACGCGGACCGCCATGTTCCCCGACGGGTGCTTGTTCTCGTACATCAGCTGGTGCGCCCGGCCGGTGTCCTCGAAATCGCCCACCCAGGAAAGGCACGGATCGAGCTTCTTGCTGCCGGCGAGTTCGATGACGCGGCGGCACTGCTGGAGGTTCGCGAAGTGCGAACCCTGGAGGCGCTTCTGGCGCATCCACAGGAATCGCAGGTCGACGTCGCCGTTGTAGCCGGTCGTGCCGCCGCAGATGACGACCATCCCCGCGGTGTCGCACAGGTACATCGAGGTGGGAATGGTGTTCTGGCCGCTGTGCTCAAGGATGATCCTGGGGTTCCGGCGTTCGCCGAGAATCTCCCAGAAGCGGCTCCCGAAGGCCCGCGCGCCCTTCATCCACTTCGCCATCGCCGCGTTGTCGTCGGTGTCGGGGAGCCGGCCCCAGTGGTCGAAGTCGTTGCGGTTGATGTAGCCCTCCGCGCCGAGCTCCATGCAGAACTTGCCGCGCTCGTCGTCCGAGACGACGGCGACCGGGATGCCGCCGCGGATGCGGGTGATCTGGATCGCCATCGAGCCGAGGCCGCCGGCGCCGCCCCAGATCAGCACCGGGTCGCCGGGCTCGACGGTGTGCGGGGCCCAGCCGGTCAGCTGGCGGTAGGCCGTCGCGCCGGTGAGCAGGAAGCAGGCCGCCTCCTCCCACGACAGCGTCTTGGGCTTGGGGTGGCACTGGAAGTCCTTCACCAGCGCGTACTGGGCGAACGTGCCGTAGTTGGTCTCGTAGCCCCACGCCTTCTGGGTGACCGACGTCATGGGGTCGGCGCCGAGCCGGATATCGTCGGCGCTCTCGTCCCAGGTGCAGCCGGACAGCAGGACCTCGTCGCCGACCTTCACCGAGGTCACGCCCTCGCCGACCGCCCAGACGATGCCCGAGCCCTCCGAGCCGCCGATGTGGAAGTCCTCCGGCTCGCCCGCCTTCTGCCGGCCGCGGATCACGTCGTAGGGGTAGCCCAGCGAGGACCACACGTTGTTGTAGTTGATGCCCGCGGCCATGACGTAGACGAGGACCTGGCCGCGGCCGACCTGCGGCACGTCCACGACCTCCATGGCGAATCCCTGCTCCGGCGGGCCGTAGCGCTCCGGGCGGATCACCGACGCGTGCATCCGCGCCGGCACCTCGCCCAAGGGCGGCATCTGACCGATGTCGTACAGGTCCTTGGTCACTCTTCCTCCACGTCGGATGACACGTCGAAGTGACATGCGTCACATGCGTGTTGCGGTCGTCGTAACGGGCCGGAGGTCACGCCCCGCTCTCCGCCTCCAGCTCCCGGGCGAGCGACGCCGTCGTCGTCCCCTTCCCCGCCAGCCGCGCCACCGGCAGCGCGACCCCCAGCTCCCCCTCCAGCCGCTTCCGCAACTCCGCCGCCATCAGCGAATCCATCCCCAGCCGGTTGAACGGCTTGTTGACATCCAGCCGCGACACGCGCATCCCGAGCACGTCGGCGACGTGCGCGGCGACGCGGTCGGCGATGGGCCGCTCGTCGGCGGGGGCGGCTCCCGCCGCGGGGGCGGGCGCCGCTGCGGCGGGGGCGGGGGCGCCGTATGCCCGGCCGGGCGCTGCGGCCGCCGGGGTGCCGGCCGGGGCCGCCGCAGCGACCACGCCGTACGCCGGTGCGGACACCGGGCCTTGCCCTGCCGCGCCGGCAGCGCCGCACGGGGCCGCGGCCCCGTGCGCCGGGGCGGGCGTGTGCCCCGGTGTGGCCCCCCGCGCGGAGGCCGGTGCCGAGCCCGTCGCGGCGGTGCCGGGCGGCAGGGTGCCCGTACCGGAGATGCGCAGGCTGCCGCAGAGTTCGATGACGAAGGCGCCGGCCGGGTCGGTGAGGCGGAGTTCGCCGGTGAGTTCCACGCCCTGGGCGGGGGCGGCGGGCTGGAGGGCCGGCTCGGCGGGCCTCGTGTGTTCCAGCGGCTCCGTGGCGTTCACGGTGGTCTCCCCGTTCCGGAGGTCGGTGTCTTCGGCCGGACGGCCGACGGGCATGCCCTTGGCCTCGGCGACGAGCCGCTGCGCGTCGTCGAAGAGGGCGACGTCCAGGGCGAGTTCGCCGCCCTCGTCCTCGGTGATCCGGCAGACGGACCACAGGTCCTCGCTCGCGGGGCCGGACACGACGAACTCGGTCAGGCGCGGGGTGAGGAGCGAGGGGTCGGGCACCAGGGCCAGCGCCGGCTGGTAGGCCGAGCGGATCAGCTCCGGGTGGACCGGGTGCCCCGGCCGCGGCTCCGTCCCGGCCGGGCGGCGCAGCCGGGCGACGGCCTCCCCGGTGCCGAGCCGGACCTCGGTGACGACGTGCCGGAGCTCTCCGGCCGCGGCGGTGCGGGCGTAGAAGGCCGCGGCGTCCAGCACCTCCGGGCAGCGGGCGAGGACCGCGGCCGGCGGTTCGGCCGCGGGCGGGGCCGGGAGCGCCGCGACGGTGCCGGAGGCACGCGGCGTCCAGGCACCCGCGTCCGCCCGGCTCGCGACCTCGAAGGCCCAACCGCCGTCGTCCGGCCCCGGCGTGAGCGTGACCCGCAGGACGGGCGCCTCGCCGGGCGGCACGAGCAGCGCCTCGCCGATGTCCGCGCCCGTGACGCGCACCGCCTCCGTCCCGGCCTCCCGCGCCGCGGCCGCCCGCGCCGCCTCCAGGACCTCGGGTCCGTGGACGACGGCCGGCCCGCCGGGCAGCGGGGCGAACGGCGAACCGGGCTCGTCGAGCCGGAACGCGTACGTGCGCGGCAGCGCCTCCAGGTCCTCGACCCAGTAGCTCTCGCGCTGCCAGGGGTAGCGCGGCAGGGGCACGCAGCGCCCGGCGCCGTACAGCTTGTCCCAGTCGACGGCGGCGCCGGCCTCGTAGACCTTGCCGAGGTGGGTCAGGAGGGTCTCGCGCTCGGGGCGTTCGCGGAGGAGCGAGCCGATGACCGTGCCGGGCAGGCCGGCGTCGGCGAGGGTCTCCTCGACCGCCCGGGAGAGCACGGGGTGCGGGCTGATCTCGACGAAGACGGTCTCGGCCTCCTCGGCCACGGCGAGCACCGCCTCGTGGAAGTGGACGCGGCCGCGGATGTTGCGCGTCCAGTACGAGGCGTCGAGGCCGGAGCCGTCGACGAGTTCGCGGGTGACGGTGGAGCGCATCGGGACGCGGCCGGCGCGCGGCGCGATCTCCCGCAGTCCGTCGGCGAGTTCGCCGAGGAGCGGGTCCATCTTGGCGCAGTGGGAGGCGGCCTCGGCCTTCATGACGCGGCAGAAGACGTCCCGCGCGTCCAGCTCCGCCTTGATCTTCTCGATGCCCTCGACCTCGCCGGCCAGGACGGTGGTGCGCGGTCCGTTGCTGGCCGCGACGGCGACGTCCACGGCGAGGGCGGCGATGAGCGCCTCGGCCTCGTCGGCGGTCAGGGCGGCGACCGACATCGTCCCCTGGCCGGCGACGCGGTCGCGGATGAGGCGGGCGCGGCGGCAGACGACGGCTGCGGCGTCGGCGACGCTCAGCGCCCCGGCGACGCAGGCGGCGGCGGACTCGCCCATGCTGTGGCCGAGGACGACGTCCGGCTCGACGCCCCACGCGCGCCAGGTCTCGGCGAGGGAGACCTGGACGGCCCACAGGACGGGGTGGACGATCGCGACGGTCTCGTTCACCAGGTCGGTGCCGTCGGTGAGGCGGTCGATGACGGACCAGCCGGTCTCGGCGCGGACGGCCTCGTCGCAGCGCATGAGCGAGGCGCTGAACGCCGGGGAGACGTCCATGAGTTCGCGGGCCATGCCGATCCACTGGGAGCCGTGGCCGGAGAAGACGAAGGCGACGCGCGGCCGTCCGGCCCAGCCGGCCTCACCGGCCTCGTCGGCCACCTCGCGCAGCCGCTCGGCGAGCGTCGCGTGGCTGTCGCCGACGACGGAGATCCGTACGTCGTGGTGGGCGCGGCGGACGGCGGCGGTGTGGCAGATGTCGGCCACGTCCGCGTCCTTCCCGGCGCCCTCGAGGTGGCCGGCGAGGTCGAGGACGCGCTGCCGCAGGGCCTCGGGGGAGGCGGCGGAGACGGGCAGGAGGTGGTCGGCGCCGCGCTCGGTGACGTCGGCCCGCCGGACGGGGGCGGCGCCGGGGTCCGCCTCGGTGAGGACGACGTGGACGTTGGTGCCGGAGACGCCGAAGGCGCTGACGCCGGCGGTCAGCGGCCGCCCCTCGGCGGCGAGCGGGACGGCGGCGGCGCGCGGGATGTCGAGGCCGGCGGCGTCCCAGTCGACGGCGGTGGTGCGCTCGGTGACGTGGAGGCTGCGGGGGACGGTGCGGTGCTGGAGGGCGAGGACGGTCTTGATGAGGCCGAGGACGCCGGCGGCGGAGCCGGTGTGGCCGATGTTGCTCTTCACGGAGCCGACGAGCAGCGGCCGTTCGCGCGGGGCGCCCAGCTCGGCGGCGATGGCGCCGAGTTCGACGGGGTCGCCGGCGCGGGTGCCGGTGCCGTGGGCCTCGATGTAGTCGACGTCGGTGACGGGGATGCCGGCGTCGGCGTAGGCGAGGCGCAGCATCTCGCGCTGCCCGCTCAGCGCCGGGTTGATCATGGTGTCGCTGCCGGCGCCGTCGTTGTTCACGCCCCAGCCGCGGATGACGGCCCGGACCGGGTCGCCGTCGGCGAGCGCGCGGTCCAGCGGCTTGAGGACGACGGCGCCGACGCCCTCGCTGAAGACGAAGCCGTTGGCGTCGGCGGCGCCGAAACGGCAGTTGTCGCCGAAGACGGCGGCGTCGACGAAGCCGTGGTTCTCGGTGTTGGTGAGCAGCAGCTGGGAGCCGCCCGCGATGGCGGTGGTCGACTCGCCCGCGCGCAGGCTCTGGCAGGCGAGCGCGATGGCGGTGAGCGACGAGGAGCAGGCGGTGTCGACGGAGAGGCCGGGGCCGGTCACGTCCAGGGCGAAGGAGACGCGCCCGGTGGTGGTGGAGCGGGAGCCGGCGCCGAGCGAGGCGTGGATGTCGGGGTACCCGACGGACTGCTGGAGCTCCCAGTAGTGGACGTTGGTGGTGCCGACGTAGACGCCGGTGCGGGTGCCGGCGAGCCGGCCGGTGTCCTGTCCGGCGTCCTCCAGCGCCTCCCAGGCGGCCTCCATGAAGAGCCGCTGCTGCGGGTCCATGCCCGCGGCCTCGCGCGGGGAGATCCCGAAGTACCCGGCGTCGAACCGGTCCACGTCCTCCAGCAGCCCGGAGCGGACGCGGGCGCCCGGCACCTCGTAGGGCCGTCCGAAGCGGGTGGCCGGTACGTCCTGCACCGTGCAGACCTCGTCCGTCAGCAGGCGCCAGAAGGCGTCCGGGCCGTCGGCGCCGGGAACGCGGCAGCCGATTCCCACGATCGCGATCGGAGCGGGACGCACCGGGTCGTTTTCGCCCATGGGTACGTGACTTCCTTATGTCCGGGGGGATTTCGCGCGGCGGGGTCGGCCGTGCGGCTTTCGGCCTCCGACTCTCCGGCACGGTCCGCCGCCCGTTCAACGGGCCGGTCAGGAAACTGCCGGGCCGGAGCCGGGTTGACCGGAAATCCCGGACGGCCGTGACAGGTTCCTGCCGCGCCGTGACACGCCCGACACAAAGGAATGCGGCGCGCGCAACACGGCTATGCGCGCAACAGCCCGGCGTTGGAGGCGTGGACGCCCGCCTGGAAACGGGAACGGGCGCCGAGCAGCCGCATGATGTCCGCGACGCGGCGGCGGTAGGTGCGCACGGAGATGTCGAGTTCGCGGGCGGCGACCTCGTCGGTGTAGCCCTCGCCGAGCATGCGCAGGATGCGCGCGCCGGAGTCCCGGCGCAGGCACTCCTGGAGCCGCTGGTATCCGGCCAGCGGGGCGGCCCGGTACCAGGCCGTCATCATGATGTCGTAGAGCGCCCGGACGACGGCCGGGGCCCGGACGACGGACGCCTCGGCGCCGAAGACGGTGGCCTCGCCGGGGCGGATCAGGGCGACCCGCTGGTCCATGACGGCCGCGGCGTGCCGCACGCCCGCGGCCAGGCGGATCTCCACCCCGTCGAGCAGACCGGCCAGTTCGGCGAGCCGCCGGTCGCCGGCCAGCTCCGGCGGGGCGAGGATCCGCACCCGGGTCTCCTCCGGACCGCGGGCGGCGAGCGCGCCGAGGGCGGCGCCCACCAGGCGCAGGGCGTCCCGGGTCGGGGGGACGAGGAGGGTGACCGACGAGCGGGCCCCCGCCACGAGGGAGTTGAGCGTGTCGACCGCCACGGCCCGGTCGTCGATGACCGCGAGCGCCGACTCCTCCAGCGCGCGGACCTGGTTGTTGTTCACCGCGGATTCGAGTAACGGCCGCATCTGCGCGAGGATGCGGTCGATGTCACCGGATTCCGCACCGCCGGCCGCGGCGGGTATTTCTTCCACGGCGGCCCGGTCGCCCGGACCGGGGACCATGTAGAGGGAATTGGGAATACGCATGCACGCCCCAGTGAGTTCGTTCCGCCCCGTCTGTCGGCGGGGCCGTGAACTCAACTGCGGGGAATGCCTGTGGAATCCACGGGCGACGACGGGAAATCTGCGGAACGTACGCCTCCGCCCACCCGCCCTCCCCACGGGCCACAACCCTACCGATCGGTAACGCTACAATCCGTAGCGTAATTCCGTCAACGCGTCCCCGCCGCGCGGGCGTTGGGATCCGGCCAAAACGGCCGGGGCCTTGCGGAGCGGCGGGGCTCCGCGGCGGCGCCGCGGCCTGCGGCGTCACCGGGCGGGCCGGGGCGCGTAGTTGACGCTTTTTGCGCTCTCCGCAATTTTGCGCACCGCGCATCTTCTGTACGGTGCGGCGCATGAGCACAGCAGCGCGCAGGGAGCCGGCCGGGCCCGGACTGCGGGAGCGCAAGAAGCGGGCGACCCGGACGGCCCTGAGCCTCGCGGCCCTGCGGCTGGCCGCCGAGCGCGGCTGGGCGGCCGTGCGGGTCGAGGACATCGCGGCGGAGGCCGGGGTCTCCCCGCGTACGTTCAACAACTACTTCTCCAGCAAGGAGGAGGCCGTCATGGCCTCCGGCGCCGACCGGGCCGAACGCGTCCGGGAGGAACTGGCCGCGCGCCCGCCGGAGGAACCGCTGTGGGACGCGCTCACCCACGCCTTCGCCGCCGCCCTGGCGGAGCCGTCCTTCGACCCGGCCACCGTCCTGCGCGCCCGGCTCGCCCTGACCCACTCCCAGCTCGCCGCCGAACAGGTCCGGTTCGAGGCCCGGATGGCCGCCATCCTGGCCACCGAGATCGCCCGGCGCACCGGGACCGACGCCGAGCGGGACCTCTATCCGCGCCTCGCGGCCACGCTCGCGTTCACCACGTGCCGCCTCACCTTCGAGCACTGGGTGCGCGGCGGCGGGGACACGCCCGCCGCCGACGCCGTGCGCCGGGCGATGCGGCGCGTGCGCGTCGACCCGTGACCGCCCCACACAGAGAGACGTCCGCCATGCCCCCGACAGCCCCTCCTTCCCCCGGCTGGCGCAAGGTGCCGCTCCTCGTGGTCGGCCTCACGGCCCTCCTCGTGGCCATGCTGACCGCCTTCGCCCTGCCCGCCATCAACTCCGGCCCGCACAAGGTCCCGATCGCCGTCGCCGGGCCCGGCCCGGCGGCCGACAGGATCGCCGACAGGATCGCGGAGGCGAAGCCGGGCGCCTTCCGCATCACGAAGGTCGCGGACGCGGACGCCGCGCGTGAGCGGATCGACGACCGCGACGCGTACGGAGCCGTCGTCCTCGGCCCGAAGCCCGGCGCCAAGCCGGAGGTGTACGTCGCGACCACGGCCGGGCCGTCGGTCGCCGCGACCCTGCGCCTGCTGGCGCTCTCGCTCGACCCGGCCGCGGCGGGGGCCGGGGCGCCCGTCCGCGACCTGCACCCGCCGACGTCCGACGACCCCAACGCGGTCGGGCTCTCCGCCGGGGCCCTGCCGCTGGTCCTCGGCGGCTACCTCGCCGCCGCGGCCATCGTCCTGCTGCTGCGCTCCCCCGCCCAACGGGCCGTCACCGCCCTCGGGTTCGCCCTCCTCGGCGGCTTCTCGCTGACCGCCCTGCTCCAGTACGGCTTCGGCATCACGGACGGGAACTACTTCCTCATCTCCCTGGCCGTCGCCTTCAGCACGGCGGCCACCTCCGTGACCATCATGGGCCTGCACGCGGTGCTCGGCGGGCGCGGGCTGGGCCTGGGCGCCGCCATGATGATCTTCCTCGGCAACCCGCTCTCGGGGCTGGCGTCCGGCCCGGAGTGGCTCCCGTCCGGCTGGGGCACCTTCGGCCAGTTCCTGCCCCCCGGCGCCGGGGGAACCCTGCTGCGCTCCACCGCCTTCTTCGACGGCGCGGGCTGCGGCCGGGCGCTCGTCGTCCTCGCCTGCTGGCTGCTGGCCGGCCTGGCCCTCTTCACCCTCGGCAGCCGCCGCACCCCCACCCCTCCAATCGCCCCGACCCCCACCCCCACCCACCCCGAAAACCGCTCCCCGGTCCCCACAAAGTAGCGACCCGCCCCCCGCCACGGGCCCACGGAGGCCAGCCCCATCGGAGCCCAGGGGGCGCCCCCCGCCGGGGTGCAGGGGCGGAGCCCCACCAGAGCACCGGGGAGCCGACCCCCGCCGGACCCCGGCACGAAGCCCCGCCACGGGCCCACGGAGCCCAGCCCCATCGGAGCCCAGGGGGCGCCCCCCGCCGGGGTGCAGGGGCGGAGCCCCGCCAAGGCCCGGGGAGCCGGCTCCCGTGGGCCCGTCGCCCCCGGGGCGAAGCCCCCGGCGGGCCCGCGGCGGGCCCACGGGGGCCAAGCCCCCAGCCCACGCGCGCAGCGCGACCCGGCGCGGCGCACCACGCCGGGCCGCGCCGGGCCGCGCCGGGCCGCCCAGGGGCGGAGCCCCTGGGGAAGAGGGTTGGGTTGGGGTGGGGCCTAGTCCACGAAGGCGACGACGCGGGCCGGCGCCGCGCTCGTCCCCGTCAGCTTCAGCGGGAAGAAGCCGACCATGAAGCCGGTCAGCGGCAACTCCCCGAGCCCCACGAGCTGCTGCACGATCAGCGCCTCCTTGTCGCGGATCGCGTAGTGCCCGTCCCAGATGTGCCGGGAATCCCCCGTCTCGTGAAACGCCTTGCGCATGGCGGGGATCGGCCGGTCCCACCCGATCGCGTCCGTCCCGAGGACCGTCGCCCCGAGCCCGGTCAGATACCGCGTCCCCGCCCCGGACATCCCGGGGTACGCGAAGTACTCGGGATCGCGCAGCGAGTAGCGCTCCTGGCCGGTGCGGATGAGCACGGCGTCCCCCGGCTCGACGTCCCGCCCCGTCGCGGCGATCGCCTGCTTGAGGGCCTCGACGGGGATCGCCTCCCCCGGCTCGGCCCACGGCCGGACGTCCAGCACCATCCCGGGCCGGTACAGCTCCTCCAGCCCGATGTCGCTGAGGGTGCGCGAGGGGCGCCCCTCGCAGGTCGGCCCGCTGTGCAGCGGAGCGTCCACGTGCGTCCCGCAGTGCGTGCTGATCTCGTGCATGACCTCCCCGGCCGGCCCCGCGCGGCCGGGTACGTCCTCGGGGTCGCACCCGAAGGAGGTGACCATGAAGTCCAGTCCCCAGTCCTCGTGCGTGAAGTAGTCCATCCTCGGGGCCACCACGAGCGCCAGTTCCGGCTGGCCCTCGGGGATGAGGTCGAGGTCACGCGGGTCGATGGGGGAGGTGAGGTCGACGATGCGGCTCATTTCGAATCGTCCCAACTTCCTTGTGTGGGTTCAGGCCTTGCCCTGTCCGTCCGGGAACCGGCCGATCAGTTCCCGCAGTTCGGTCTTCAGCACCTTTCCGTAGGAGTTCTTCGGCAGCCCGGCAACGAAGCGGAAGTGGCGCGGCCGCTTGTACCGGGCCATCTCGGCGAGGCAGTGCCGTTCCAGGTCGAGGGCGAGGGAGTCGCCCCCCGCGCCCCCGTCCGCCGGGACGACGAAGGCCACCGGCAGTTCGCCCCACTCGGCGTCGGCCCCGCCGACGACGGCCGCCTCGGCGACCGCCGGGTGGCGCAGCAGCACCTCCTCCACCTCGCGGGGGTAGATGTTGGAACCCCCGGAGATGATCAGGTCCTTGGCGCGGTCGACCAGCGTGAGGTAGCCGTCCGCGTCGAGGCGCCCCAGGTCGCCGGTGTGCAGCCAGCCGTCGCGCAGCGTCCGGGCGGTGGCGTCCGGGGCGTTCCAGTAGCCCGCCATGACGGTGGCGCCCCGGACGAGCACCTCGCCGGTCTCCCCCGGCGGCAGGGTGCGCCCCTCGCCGTCCGCCACGCGCACCTCGACGCCGGTGCGGGCGCGTCCCACGCCGTCCAGCCGGTGCCCCGGCCCCGCGTGGTCCTCGGGCCGCAGATGGGTGATCGTGCCCGGGGACTCCCCCTGCCCGTAGCCCTGCCACAGGCGCCCGGCGCCGAAGCGGGCGACGACCCGCTCCAGGTCCTCGCGGTACATCGGGGCGCCGCCGTAGAGGATCCGGTGCACCAGCGGTACGAGGTCGTCGGCCAGCAGGGCGGGGTCGAGCAGGCGGCGCAGGATGGTCGGGACCGCGAAGAAGGTGACGGGCCCGAAGGCCCGCAGCGCCTCCCGCAGGGTCTCCGCGTTCACCGCGCCGCCGCGCGGGAAGACCTGGGCGCGGGCCCGGGCGACATGGACCAGGCCGAAGAGCCCGCCGGCGTGCGACATGGGCGCCAGGTGCAGCATCGCGGCGTCGGCACCCGTCCCGATGTCGGTGAGCGCGCTGCGGGTGGCGGCGGCCAGGTTGCCGTGGGTGAGCGTGGCGCCCTTGGGCCGCCCGGTGGTGCCGCTGGTGTAGAAGAGCCAGGCGGGGTCGTCGTCGCGGGTGGCGGCCGGGGCCCGGGCGACGCCGCGCCCGGCGGCGGCCACGAGCTCGTCCGCCGGCACGATCCCGGTCGCCCCGAGGCCCTGTTCCCGCAGCGGACCGGTCAGTTCGCCGGTGGTGACGCACAGGCCGGCCCCGCAGTCCTCGGCGAGCTGCGCGAACTCCTTCGGGTGCAGGCGCGCGTTGAGCGGCACGGCTACCAGCCCGGCCCACCAGATCCCGAACAGCACCTCGGGGTAGAGCGGCGTGTTGCGCATGGCCAGGGCGACCCGGTCGCCGGGCGCCAGCCCGTGGACGCGGACGAGCGCGTCGCCGATCGCCTGCGCGCGGTCGGCGAGTTGGCGGTGGTCGCGCAGGACGCCGGCCCCCTCGCAGACGGCCGGGGCGTACGGGTGCGTGGCGGCGGCGCGGTGCAGCAGCCCGGCGATGTTCATGACGCCCTCCCCGTGGCGGGCCCCTCCGGGCCCCTCGGACCCCCGTCGCCGGGACCGCCCGCGGCCCGGCCCTCCGTGTCGCGGCTGCCCGTGGCGGGCCTCCGCATGCCGGGGCCGCCCGCGGCGGGCGCCTCCAGCACCAGCACCGCCGCCGCGGCCTCCTCGAAGCCCAGGAAGCCGCCGCCGTTCTCCGCGAGCCCGACGCGGGCGCCGGGCACCTGCCGGGGGCCCGCCTCCCCGCGCAGCTGGGTGACCAGCTCGTGGACCTGCCCGAGGCCGGTGGCGCCGACGGGGTGGCCGTTGGACTCCAGCCCGCCCGAGGTGTTGACCGGCAGCCGGCCGCCGAGGGCCGTCTCGCCGCGCTCGGCGGCGACGGCGCCCTCACCGGGCGGGACGAGGCCGAGCGCCTCGGCCTGGAGCACCTCGCCGACCGCCGTGGCGTCGTGGACCTCGGCGACCGAGACGTCCACCGGCCCGAGCCCGGCCCGCTCGTAGGCGAGCGCGGAGGCGCGCCGGGTGATCCCGCGCTCCGGCTCGTCGAGCGTGCGCCCGGTGCCGGAGACGACGACGTCCGCCCGCAGCCGGACGGCCCGGCGCGCCCCCAGCCGGCGGACGGCGGCGGCGGAGCAGACGAGGACGGCGGCGGCGCCGTCGCCGATGGGCGCGCACATCGGGACGGTGAGCGGCGCGGCGACCTCCCGCGCGGCCAGCACCTCGTCGACGGTGAGCGCGTCGCGCCGCGCGGCCAGCGGGTTGAGCGCGCCGTGCCGCCGGTTCTTGGCGGTGACGGCGGCCAACGCCCGCGGCGTACAGGCGGGATGGCGGCGGCGGTGGTCGGCGGCGAGCGCCGCGTAGACGTCCATGAAGACCGACCGGCGTCCCGGCGGCGCCTCGTCCGCCCCGGCGGCCTCGCGCAGCGCCTTGAGCCCCTCCTGCCACCGGGCGACGTCCAGGCCGCCGTGGAAGGCGGCGGTGAGCCGTTCCTCGTCGGCGCCGTACATCTTCTCGGCGCCGACGGCGAGCGCGACGTCCATGTCGCCGGCCCGCACCGCCGTGGCCGCCAGGTGCAGCGCGGTGGCGCCGCTCGCGCAGGCGTTCTCGACGTTGACGACGGGGACGCCCTCGACGCCGGCGTCCCGCAGGGCGGCCTGCCCGCGGACCAGGTGCTGGCCCTCCAGCGCGCCCTGGGTGGCGTTGGCGAAGAACACCCCGTCCACGCCCGCGAGTTCGCATCCGGCGTCGGCGAGGGCGCGCGCGAGGGCCTCCCCCGCCAGCGCGCCGACGGTCAGGCCGGGAAACCTGCCGTAGGCGGTGCGGCCCACGCCGAGCACGTACACAGGGCTCATCAGGGGATCCTGACGGTGTTGCGGAGGACGCCGATCCGCTCGATCTCCAGCTCGACGACGTCCCCGTCCGCGAGCCGGCGGCCGAGGTCGAGCGCCGTACCGGACGGCACGGTCCCGGAGCCGAGGACCTCCCCGGCGTGGACCGCCCGGTCCCGGCTCAGGTGCACGATCGCGTCCTCGAAGCTGTGCTCCATGCCGTCGGTCGTGCCGCGCGACCACTCCTCGCCGTTGACCCGGGCGGTCATGGTGAGGGAGTACGGGTCGGTCAGCTCGTCGCGGGTGACGACGCAGGGCCCGAGGGTGTTGGAGCCGGCGAAGTCCTTTCCCTCGCAGGGCCCGACGCCGGCCCGCATCAGGACGGCCTGGAGGTCGCGCGCGGACCAGTCGTTGAAGACCGTGTAGCCGAAGACGTACGCGGGGGCCTCGGCCGGCTTCACGTCCCGGCCGGTGCGGCCCACCACCGCCGCGAACTCCAGTTCGAAGTCCAGCTCCTTCGACCCGGTGGGCGCCACGACGTCGTCGTCGGGCCCGCCGACGGAGAGGTGGTCGGCGGTGTAGTACATGACGCGCTCACGGAAGAGCGGGTTCAGATCGAACGTCCCGCCGGCCATCAGCCGCTCGAACTCGGCGGCGGGATCCGCGGCCCCGGCGGCCTGCCGCCGGGCCATCTCGCGCAGCCCGCTCTCCAGGTGGGCGATGAACAGCCCGCAGTCGCGCAGCCGCGGCGGACGCGGCAGCGGCGCCAGCAGCCGGACGTCGTCCCGGGCGAGCACGGCCGCGCCCGGCCGCCGGGCGACGAGCTCCCGCGCCCGGTCCAGCCCGGCGTCCCCGGACTCGATCAGGGCCTGGAGGGAGCCGAGGGCCGCGTCGTCCGGAGCGGCGGCGGTCAGGTCGAGGACGGCGGCGTCCCCGTCCAGCAGTGCTCCGAGCCGCGGCCGGTCCCGTCGGCTCCGCTTCTCGAAGGTGATCAGGCGCATGGACAACTCCCGTCGTGCGCGGGTCTGTTGAGTACACCGGGCTGCGGGCGGAGGAGAGAGCGACGAGGGAAGGGGGCCACCGCTTCCGCAGGGCAGGACGCGCCGATGCCAGGACTTCCAAGGCGTACGGCTCGGCTTACCGGCGATAACTGGACGTTGGTCCAATCGTTGAACGCCCGGCACAGGCCGTCAAGTGGTATGCACCTATTGATGTACGGGACTCCGCTTGCCGCCGCGGCCTTCGCCCGCCCGGCGGCCCGTGGAACAATCGCGCCATGGCCGGACGTCGCGAGGAATCAGCACGGGAGAGCCGCCGCCGGCTGCTGGAGGCGGCCACGGAGCTGGTCGCCGAGGGCGGGCCGCGGGCCGCGTCGGTCCAGGCGGTGGCCGGCCGGGCGGGCATCAGCCGCGGTTCGGTCGCCTGGCACTTCGGCTCCAAGGAGGGCCTGATCGCCGAGGTGATCGGGCACGCCTTCCGCACCGCCGAGCGGATGTACCGCGAGCGGCTGCCGGAGACCGGCCCGCTCTCCTTCGGCGCCCTGGTGGACGCGCACCTGGCGGTGGTGGACGCGCCCTGCGGGCGGGTGTTCGCCACGGTCCTGCCGGAGGTGATGGGCGCCCCGGGCCCGCTGCGGGACGCCTATGTGCACGGCTACGAGCACACCCACCGCGTCTGGATCGCCTACCTGGAGCGGATCGCCCCGCGCACCCCCGGGCTGCCCGACGCCAAGAGCCTGGCGGCCGTCGTCTTCGGCAGCGGGGTCGGGGTGAACACCCTGCACGGCCTCGACGGCCTGGTGGACCGGGCGGAGGCGTTCGCCGCCCTCAAGGCCCTGGTGGAGCCCCCGCGCTGACGGGAGCCCCGGCGCCGGGGCCCGCCCCGTCCGGGCACGCGCCCGCCCCCACGGCCCGGAGCCCGTCCGGCCGTGAAGCGAACGCCCGCCCGCGGGCGAACGGTGAACGTGCATATGTGCCCGGAGCCGGACTCGAACCGGCACGGCCCGAAGGGCCAGCGAGGTTTAAGCTCGCCGTGTCTGCATTCCACCATCCGGGCGGGCCCTCGGGCCGCACGTGCGGGGACGCGCGCGCGGGTTCCCTCGAGGAGAACAGGATGAGCCTATCCGGGTGGCGCCCCCCAAACAGCGGAACACTGACCAGAGGTTGTCTTATTTTATGGGCAACTGAGCGCTCATCAGTGCGGAACGGACCCCTTCGGCACATGCCAGAGGCCGATCCCCCCTCCTCACCGCCCCTCCCGGCCCCCTTCCGGGAATTGTCGCAATCTCGACCTCCCCCGGCGGGGGAGGCCCTCCTACCCGAGGATGACGGCACCCCCCGGCCGTACCTCTGGAGTCTGTCCCGAGAACGGGAACCAGGGCTGATCCCGGACCGGCACATGGACAGGACGATGGAAACACCGTCCCGGTTCCGGCCGGCCGGCCACCGACCCGATCAGCGCGTCCCGATCAAGGAGTACAGCCCGTGACCACCAGCCCCTACGGCGCCCCGACCGCCGTCCGCACCGCGGCCCCCGCGGCCGTCGCGACGGACCTGACCAAGGTCTACGGCCAGGGCGAGACCCAGGTGGTCGCCCTGGACTCCGTGTCCGTGGAGTTCCGCCGCGCCGAGTTCACCGCGATCATGGGCCCCTCCGGCTCCGGCAAGTCCACGCTGATGCACTGCATGGCCGGCCTCGACAGCGTCTCCGGCGGCTCGGCCCGCATCGGCGACGTGGAGCTGACCGCGCTCAACGACAAGAAGCTCACCCAGCTCCGCCGGGACAAGATCGGCTTCATCTTCCAGGCGTTCAACCTGCTCCCGACGCTCAACGCCCTGGAGAACATCACCCTCCCCATGGACATCGCCGGCCGCAAGCCCGACCGGCAGTGGCTGGACCAGGTCGTGGAGACCGTCGGCCTCTCCGGCCGGCTCAAGCACCGCCCCAACCAGCTCTCCGGCGGCCAGCAGCAGCGCGTCGCCGTGGCCCGCGCCCTCGCCGGCCGCCCCGAGATCATGTTCGCCGACGAGCCCACCGGCAACCTCGACTCCCGCTCCGGCGCCGAGGTCCTCGGCTTCCTGCGCAACTCCGTCCGCGAGCTCGGCCAGACCGTCGTCATGGTCACCCACGACCCGGTGGCCGCCTCCTACGCGGGCCGCGTGATCTTCCTCGCCGACGGCCGGATCGTCGACGAGATGTACGAACCGACCGCCGACGCCGTCCTCGACCGCATGAAGGCGTTCGACGCCAAGGGCCGCACGAGCTGACCACGACCGCACACGACTCCCAGGACACCTGACCGATGTTCCGCACCGCCTTGCGCAACGTCCTCGCGCACAAGGCCCGGCTGCTGATGACCGTCCTCGCCGTGATGCTCGGCGTGGCCTTCGTCTCCGGCACCCTGGTCTTCACCTCCACCCTCTCCGAGGCCCAGCAGAGGAGCTCCGAGAAGGGCTTCACCGGCGTCGACGTCGCCGTCCAGCCGCACCGGGCCGACCGCGACTCCGGCACCCCCGGCCCCGCCCCCCGCCTCCGGCAGGACCTGCTCGACAAGGCCGCCGCGCTGCCGGGCGTCGCCTCCGCCACCGGCTCGGTGGGCGGCTTCGCCGCCGTCGCCGACAAGAAGGGCGAGCTGGCCGGCTCCGGCTTCACCTCCGCCGGCGCCAACTACTACCCGGGCAAGGACGGCAAGGACGCCCGCTACCCGCTGGTCTCCGGCCGCGCCCCGCAGCGCGCGGGCGAGTTCGCCCTCGACGAGCACACCGCCGCCAAGACCGGCTACAAGGTCGGCGACACCGTCCGCGTCTCCGTCCGCGGCCCCGTCCTGGAGCAGAAGCTCACCGGCGTCTTCACGACCGACGACGGCAACGTCGCCGCCGGCGGCAGCCTCGCCCTCTTCGACACCCGCACCGCGCAGAAGCTCTACGCCAAGCCCGGCCAGTTCGACGAGATCACCCTCAAGGCCGCCCCCGGCACCTCCCAGACCGCCCTCAAGTCCGCGGTGGAGAAGATCCTCCCGCGCGACACCGAGGCCGTCACCGGCCAGAAGCTCGCCGACGACCAGGCCCGCCTGATCTCCGAGGGCAACTCGGGCATGCGGACGATCCTGCTGGTCTTCGCCGGCATATCCCTCTTCGTCGGCATCTTCATCATCGCCAACACCTTCACCATGCTGGTCGCCCAGCGCACCAAGGAACTGGCCCTGCTGCGCGCCATCGGCGCCAGCCGCCGCCAGGTCACGCGCTCCGTCCTCGTCGAGGCGTTCCTCGTCGGCCTCGTCGCCGCCGTCACCGGCCTCGTCGCGGGCATCGGCATCGGCGCCGGCCTCCGCTCCCTGGTCTCCTCCATGGGCGGCGCCGTGCCCGACGGGCCGCTGGTGGTCCCGGTGAGCGCGGTGATCTCCTCCCTCGCCGTCGGCATCCTGGTGACCATGCTCGCCGCCTGGCTGCCCGCCCGCCGGGCCGCCAAGATCCCGCCGGTCGCCGCCATGAACAGCGTGCACGCCGTGGCCACCCCCAAGTCCCTGGTCGTCCGCAACACCATCGGCGCCCTGCTCGCCGCCGCCGGCGCCGGGATCGCCATGGCCGCCACCGACGAGTCCGGCCTCGGCCTGGGCGCGGGCCTGCTGGTCATCGGCGTGTTCGTGCTGACCCCGCTGCTGTCCCGGCCGCTGATCGCCGCCGCGGGGCCCGTGCTGCGCCCGTTCGGCATGTCCGGCAAGCTCGCCCGGCAGAACGCCGTCCGCAACCCGCGCCGCACCGCCGCGACCGCCTCCGCGCTGATGATCGGCCTCACCCTGATCACCGGCCTCACCGTGATCGCCGGCAGCGTCCAGAAGGCCATCGACAAGATGGCCACGGACTCGATCAAGGCCGACTTCGTCGTGGTCAACGCGAGCATGACCCCGCTCTCCCCCGAGGTCGCCAAGAAGCTCGCCAAGGACCCGTCCGTCACCGCCAGCAGCCCGCTGCGCCAGGGCGAGGCCCGGATCGGCTCCGGCACCGAGTTCCTCACCGGCGTCAACGGCGGCGCGATCGGCGACCTGGTCGACCTCGACTTCACCGCCGGCTCGATCGCCGGCCTGACCGGGAACAAGGTCGTCGTCGACGCCGACACGGCCAAGCAGCACGGCTGGCGGGCCGGTTCCTCCTTCACCGCCACCTACGAGGACGGCAAGAAGGGGAAGCTGACGGTCTCCGGCGTCTACAAGGGCAACGACATGCTCAAGGGGATCATGGTGGACAACGCCACCCTGACCCCGCACCTCACGGACTACTCCGACCAGCAGGTGATGGTCAAGACCACGTCCGGCGACGGTGACAAGGCCAAGGACACCCTGCGCAAGGCCCTCGGCAACAACCCGGCCCTCCAGATCCAGAGCAAGCAGGACATCTCCAACGAGATCGCCAAGGTCATCAACCTGCTGCTGAACATGCTCTACGGGCTGCTGGCCATGGCCGTGATCGTCGCGGTGCTGGGCGTCGTCAACACCCTGGCGATGTCGGTCTTCGAGCGCCAGCAGGAGATCGGCATGCTGCGGGCCATCGGCCTGGACCGCCGCGGGATCAAGCGGATGGTCCGCCTGGAGTCGCTGATCATCTCGCTCTTCGGCGGGGTGCTCGGCATCGGCCTCGGCGTCTTCTTCGGCTGGGCCGCCGGCTCCCAGATCGGCGAGAAGATGGCCACCTACGAACTGGTCCTCCCCTGGGGCAGGTTGGGCGTCTTCCTGCTGCTGGCCGCCGCGGTCGGCACGCTGGCCGCCCTGTGGCCCGCCCGCCGGGCCGCCCGGATGAACATGCTCAGCGCCATCAAGGCCGACTGAGCGACGCCCGCACGACGAGCCGTACGACGACGAGGGGCCCGGCAACCGCCGGGCCCCTCGCGCGCGTTGGCGGGCGCGCGGTCAGGAGCGCCACTCCCGGGTGCGCAACGGCAGCCCGGGATCACCGGATCCGGGCGTACGGACCGCGAGCACCTGGTTGACGCCGATGCGGTTGCGCTCGAAGGACAGCGCCGACGCCGCCATGTAGAGCCGCCACACCCGGGCCCGGCCCGGGGAGGTCAGCCGCACGCACGCGTCCCAGTTCTCCTCCAGGTTGGCCACCCAGCGGCGCAGGGTCAGCGCGTAGTGCTCGCGCAGCGCCTCCACGTCGCGGACCTCGAACCCGGCCTCCTCCAGCTGGGCCACCGTCCGCCCCACGGGGGCGAGTTCGCCGTCGGGGAAGACGTAGCGGTCGATGAACTCGTCCACCCGGTAGCCCTCCTCGTCCTTCAGCGGCCGCCGGGCGATCTGGTGGTTGAGCAGCCGGCCGCCGGGCTTCAGCAGGGCGTACAGGTCGGCGGCGTACTCGGCGTAGCGGGCGCGGCCGACGTGCTCGGCCATGCCGATGGAGGAGATCGCGTCGAAGGGCCCGTCGGAGATCTCGCGGTAGTCCTGGACGCGGATCTCCACCCGGTCCGTGAGCCCCGCCTCGGCGACGCGCTTGCGGGCGTAGGCCGCCTGCTCCTCGGAGAGCGTGATGCCGACGGCGCTCACCCCGTACTCACGGGCGGCGTGCAGGGCCATCGAGCCCCAGCCGCAGCCGACGTCGAGCAGGCGCGTGCCCTCCGCCAGGCCGAGCTTGCGGCAGACCAGGTCGAGCTTGGCGCGCTGGGCGTCCTCCAGGGTGCCGCCGGGCTCCCAGTAGGCGCAGGAGTAGACCATGGACGGGCCGAGGACCTTCTCGTAGAAGGCGTTGCCGACGTCGTAGTGGTGGCTGATGGCCTGCCGGTCGCGGCGCAGCGTGTGCAGCGGGCCGGAGGTGCCGCGGGCCTCCTCGGCGGGCGGGGCGGGCGGCGCCCAGGGGGCGGCGAGCCTGAGGAGCTCCCCGGCGGCGGCGCGCAGCCCCGGGTCGCGCACGGCGGCCAGGAGGGCGGCGGGGCCGGAGCGGCGGGGTGCGTCCTCGCCGCGCTCCCAGACCGACTCGGCGAGCAGGTCCAGGGCGTGGTAGAGGTCGCCCTCGACGTCGAGGTCCCCGGCCACCCAGGCGCGGGCCAGGCCGAGTTCGCCCGGCTTCCACAGCAGCCGGCGCAGGGCGCGGCGGTTGCGGACGACGAGCACGGGGGCGCCGGGCGGCCCCGCCTCGCTGCGGTCCCACGCGCGCAGCCGGACCGGGAGCGGTGCCCCCAGTGCCTGTTCGGCGAGAGCGGCGAGCCGTCGGGCGGCCTGGGCCATGTCGCACACCTCCGTGAAGAAGGGTCAGGTTTTTAGGTTCATCTGCCACCTAAACACCTGGGGGGCGTGCTGTAGTCCTTCCCGGCCGGAGTTGGTCAGCTCCACGGGAGGGACGGGAATTCGCCGCCTCGGAGGAGCGCCGGGGAGGCGCCGGAGGAGCGCGGGAAGCGCCGGGGGAACGGGCGCGGACACGCCGGAGGGCGCCCACCCCACGGATTGGTGGACGCCCTCTCACTGGCCGGCGGTCGCGCCGACGGGATGTCAGCCGGCCTTGGCCTTCTGGGCCGGGGCGGCATCCCGCGGGGCGGGCTTGGCGGCCTCGTAGAACTCCTCGCGGGGGTTCTCCATGGCACCGAGCGAGACGACCTCGCGCTTGAGGAACATGCCCAGCGTCCAGTCGGCGAAGACGCGGATCTTGCGGTTCCAGGTCGGCATGGCCATGCCGTGGTAGCCACGGTGCATGTACCAGGCGAGCCGGCCCTTGAGCTTGATCTTCATCTTGCCCATGACGATCATCGCGACGCCCTTGTGCAGGCCGAGACCGGCGACCGCACCCTTGTTGGCGTGGCTGTACTCCTTCTGCGGGAAGCCCCGCATGCCGGAGACCACGTTGTCGCCGAGGACCTTGGCCTGGCGCAGCGCGTGCTGGGCGTTCGGCGGGCACCAGGCGTTCTCGTTGCCGGCACGGCGGCCGACCATGTCCGGCACCTGGGCGTTGTCGCCCGCGGCCCAGATGTAGTCGGTGTCGGTGACCTGGAGGGTCGCCTGGGTGTCCACGTGGCCGCGCGGGCCGAGCGGCAGGCCGAAGCGGGCCAGCGCCGGGTTGGGCTTGACGCCCGCGGTCCACACGATGGTGTTGGCGTCGACCTCGACGGGGGTCTCCGGGGTCTTCAGGACGACGTGGCCGTCGACGCAGGACTCCATGGACGAGTTGAGGTGGACCTCGACACCGCGGCTCTTGAGGTGCTCCAGGCCGTACTGGCCGAGCTTCTCGCCGACCTCGGGGAGGATGCGCGGGGCGGCGTCGACGAGGATGAAGCGCATGTCCTCGCGCTTGACGTTGCGGTAGTGCTTGGCCGCGTCGCGGGCCATGTCCTCGACCTCGCCGATCGTCTCGGCGCCGGCGAAGCCGCCGCCGACGAAGACGAAGGTGAGCGCCTTGCGGCGGATCTCCTCGTCGGTGGTCGAGTCGGCCTTGTCGAGCTGCTCCAGCACGTGGTTGCGCAGGCCGATGGACTCCTCGATGCCCTTCATGCCGATGCCGTTCTCGGCGAGGCCGGGGATCGGGAAGGTGCGGGAGACCGCGCCCATCGCGATGACCAGGTAGTCGAAGGGCAGCTCGTACGCCTCGCCGACCAGCGGGGCGATCGTCGCGACCTTGCGGTCCTGGTCGATGGTGGTGACGCGGCCGGTGAGGACCTCCGCCTTGGGGAGCACGCGGCGCAGCGGCACCACGACGTGCCGCGGCGAGATGCTGCCGGCGGCTGCTTCGGGGAGGAAGGGCTGGTACGTCATGTACGAGCGCGGGTCGACGACCGTGACGGTCGCCTCGCCGTACCGCATCTTCTTCAGGATGCGGCGGGCCGCATACATGCCGACGTACCCACCGCCTACAACGAGGATCCGTGGACGCTCCGTGGTGCTCATGATTCGAGTATCCAGCACACCCCGAAGGGGTGCTCGTGCGCCCCTTCACAAGGCGCGGTGGGGTGTCTGCTACACTTCGCCGCCCACGTGACCGACGCCATAGCCCCGGCGGGGAACCACTTCGCCCCCGAATGCGTTGGAGACCCCCGCTGAGCTGGCCTTGCGACCCCTGGCCGGACTGGACCACCGGGGCCGGTCCCCCGGGTGAACGTTCCCTCAACCCCGTGAGAACAAGGGCGTTCGCGCTCATCCGGGCCCGCCGGCCCCCGAATGGGAGGCCGGAGAGCATCAGTCCGTGGTCCTAGGTCCAATTTTTCATGTGAAGGATTTCACGAAGTTTTTCGGCGGGACGGGCCCGA
Organism: Streptomyces caatingaensis; assembly: GCF_001187435.1. Taxonomy (GTDB): domain Bacteria; phylum Actinomycetota; class Actinomycetes; order Streptomycetales; family Streptomycetaceae; genus Streptomyces; species Streptomyces caatingaensis. The sequence goes on from NZ_LFXA01000001.1 coordinate 98,544, forward strand.
AGCGCCCTTCACACCGCGCTCCATGCGATCCCGTCGAGGATGTCGTGTTCGCTCACCACGACCTCCCGCGCCCCGGTCCGCTCCATGACGCACTGGAGCACCAGCGCCCCGGCCGCGATGACGTCCACCCGGCCCGGGTGGATCACGGGGATCGCCGCGCGCTCGGCGTGCGTCGAGGAGAGCAGCCGGGCGGTGATCTCCCGGACGCGCTCCAGCGGGATCCGCGCGTGGTGGATCGCGGCCGAGTCGTACTCCTCCAGCCCCAGCGCGACGGCGGCCACCGTGGTCACCGATCCGGCCAGGCCCACCAACGTCCGCGCCGCGCGCAGCGGAACGGTCTGCTCCGCCAGGTCGAGGGCGGCCTCCACGTCGGCCCTTATCGCCGCGACCCGCTCCGCCGCCGGCGGGTCGGACACCTCGCCGTCCACGACGAGATGACGCTCCGTCATCCGCACGCAGCCGACGTCCACGCTGCGCGCCGCCCGGACGTGCTCCTCGCCCACGACGAACTCCGTGGAGCCGCCGCCGATGTCCACGACCAGGAAGGGCCGTTCGAGGTCGGCGCGGCCGGCGAGCTCCTTGGTGGCGCCGGTGAAGGAGAACTCCGCCTCCTGGTCACCGGTGATCACCTCGGGTTCGACGCCCAGGATGCCGACGACCCCGCGCACGAACTCCTCGCGGTTGTCCACGTCCCGGGAGGCGGAGGTGGCCACGAACCGCACCCTCTCCGCCCGGTGCGCGTCGATGACCGCGGCGTACTCGCGGCACGCCGCGAACGTCCGCTCCAGCGCCTCGGGCGCGAACCGCCCGGTGCGGTCCACCCCCTGTCCCAGCCGGACGATCGTCATCCGGCGGTCGAGCTCCTTGAACTCCCCGGTGGCGGGGTCGAGGTCGGCCACCAGCAGACGGATCGAGTTCGTACCGCAGTCGATCGCGGCAACGCGGGTCATGCACACTCCAGCGAGGTCGGGGGACGGTTCCGTGGGTCCGGCGAACCTACTCCTCGGTGCCGCACGGCGTCACGCACGGCCCCTTGCGCCACCACTCCGGCAGCATCGCGATGGCCTCGTCGCCGAGCGGGTTGACGCCCGGCCCGGCGGCCAGCGAGTGACCGACCAGCACGTGCAGGCACTTGACCCGGTCCGGCATGCCGCCGGCGCTCGGGAAGCCCTCCAGCACCTCGACGGCGTCGCGCCGGCGGATGTAGTCCTCGTGCGCCGCGCGGTACTTGGCCGCCAGCTCCGGGTCGCTCTGCAGCCGGGCGGTCATCTCCTTCATGACGCCCTCGGCCTCCAGCGTGCCGATGGCCGAGGCGGCGCGCGGGCACGTCAGGTAGTAGAGCGTGGGGAACGGCGTGCCGTCCTCCAGGCGCGGCGCGGTCTCCACCACGTCCGGGTTGCCGCACGGGCAGCGGTGGGCGATGGCGCGCAGGCCGCGCGGCGGGCGGCCCAGCTGCTCCTTGAAGGCGGCGATGTCCGCCTCGGTGGGCTCGGTGTGCTCGGTCTGGGGAGGAGGCGTGTCCATGTGCTCGCTCGTGCTCGGGTGTCGGGAAGGGAGGGGTGCGGGATCAGCGGTGGCCGTCCGAAGTGTCCACCCCGTCCCAGAGGTTGCTGTACCAGGGCCGGTCGCCGGCGCCCTGGTCCCGGCGCGGCCTGGCACGTCCGCTGCCGTCGACGACGGTGAAGCCGGTCTCGCCGGGGCGCACGTAGTGCAGGTGCTCGCGCGCCTGCTGCTCGACGTACGCCGGGTCCTCCAGCCGCGCCTTCTCCTCGCGCAGCAGCTTGACCTGCTCGCGGGCGCGCTCGGAGCGGTGCCGCTGCTCGTCGATGTCGGAGCGCTGGGTGACCCACTGCCGCATCGGGTAGGCCAGGGCGACGACCAGGGAACAGACGACCAGCGCCAGCAGCGCCGCGCGGCCGGTGAGCCGGCTGCGGCGGGGCGGCCGGGTGCGCCGGCCCCGGGCGTCGGGGCCCTGGACGAGCGCCGTGCCGATCGCCTTGAGCCTGGTCGCGGTGGAAAACCGTTCCGCCGCCACGTCGCCTCCCCGCTGGTCGCTGCACCGAAGCCGAAGCCAAACCGTCCCCGGCCACGGTACGGGACCGTGGCCGGGGACGTGGTGAGGCTTGAGGCTTTGTCAGCCCCGGACGTCAGCCCTCGCCGTGCTTACTGGTTCGCGGTGCGAAACCGCGGGAACGCGGAGCGGCCGGCGTAGACCGCGGCGTCGTCGAGGATCTCCTCGATGCGCAGCAGCTGGTTGTACTTGGCGACGCGCTCGGAGCGGGCCGGGGCACCGGTCTTGATCTGGCCGCAGTTGGTGGCGACGGCCAGGTCGGCGATGGTGACGTCCTCGGTCTCGCCGGAGCGGTGGGACATCATGCACTTGAAGCCGTTGCGCTGGGCCAGCTCGACGGCGTCGAGGGTCTCGGTCAGCGAGCCGATCTGGTTGACCTTGACCAGCAGGGCGTTGGCGGCGCCCTCCTCGATGCCGCGGCCGAGGCGCTCCGGGTTGGTGACGAACAGGTCGTCGCCGACGAGCTGGACCTTGTCGCCGAGCTTCTCGGTGATGGTCCTCCAGCCGTCCCAGTCGTCCTCGAACAGCGGGTCCTCGATGGAGACCAGCGGGTACGCGGCGACGAGCTCGGCGTAGTACTCGGTCATCTCGGCCGCGGTGCGGTCCTGGCCCTCGAACTTGTAGACGCCGTCCTTGTAGAACTCGGAGGCGGCGACGTCCAGCGCCAGCGCGATGTCCTGGCCGGGGGTGTAGCCGGCCTCCTTGATGGCCTCGAGGATGAGGTCGAGGGCCTCGCGGTTGGAGCCCAGGTTGGGGGCGAAGCCGCCCTCGTCGCCGAGGCCGGTGGACAGGCCGCGGCCCTTCAGCACCTTCTTGAGGGTGTGGTAGACCTCGGTGCCCCAGCGCAGCGCCTCGGAGAAGGACTCGGCGCCGATCGGCGCGATCATGAACTCCTGGATGTCCACGTTGGAGTCGGCGTGCGAGCCGCCGTTCAGGATGTTCATCATCGGAACGGGCAGCAGGTGCGCGTTCGGGCCGCCGAGGTAGCGGAAGAGCGGCAGGTCGGACGCCTCGGAGGCGGCGTGCGCGACGGCCAGGGAGACGCCCAGGATGGCGTTGGCGCCCAGGGAGCCCTTGTTGTCGGTGGCGTCCAGGTCGAACATGGCCTGGTCGATCAGGCGCTGCTCGGTGGCGTCGTAGCCGACGAGCTCCGGGCCGATCTGCTCGATGACGGCCAGCACGGCCTTCTCGACGCCCTTGCCCAGGTAACGGTTCTTGTCCCCGTCACGGAGCTCGATGGCCTCGAAGGCGCCGGTGGAGGCGCCGGACGGCACGGCGGCACGGCCGGTGGAGCCGTCGTCGAGGCCGACCTCGACCTCGACCGTGGGGTTGCCTCGCGAGTCGAGGATCTCGCGAGCTACGACGACGTCGATGGACGGCACGAGGGTCTCCTTCGTGTGTGTCTGGAGTTCTGCACCCCGAGCCTAACGGGCCCCGGGGGGTCCGCCCGCCCCCGGACCACCGCCGGACCGGAAAAATGGCACAAACGCCGAGATCACGGGAGGAATGGGCTGGATGTTCGCCCAGCGATGAACGCCGTGGGGAACCGCGGCCCGGAACGGCGGAGCCCCGCCCCGGCGCGGCCCGGGGTGGGCGGGCGCGTCGGAGCGGGGCGTGCCGCGGCTGCTGCGGGACTCAGCTGAGGTGCAGCTTCTGGCCCGGGAAGATGAGGTCGGCGCTCTGGACGATGTCCTTGTTGCGCTCGTAGAGCTTCTCCCAGCCGCCCTTGACCTTCTTGGCCTCGGCGATCTTGGCGAGGGTGTCGCCCTCCTTGACCTCGTACTCGCCGTCGCCCATCTTGATCGTCTTGGGGGCGGCGTGCTTCGGCGCCGACTGCTTGGCGACCGGGGCCTCCTCCTCGCGCTGCGGGGCGGCGTGCTTCGGCGCGGCCTGGCGCTCGCTGCGGTCGGCGTGCGTCCGGGTGGAGACGCTGCGCTCGCCGGTGGACTTCCGGGACTTCGTGGACGTGCCGGAGGTGTCCACGTCGGCCTTCGGGCCGCCGGAGGTCAGCGGGCCGGAGCTGGCGCAGCCCCAGGCGCCCGGGCCCTGCATGGCGAGGAGCTTCTCGGCGACCTGGATCTGCTGGCCCTTGGTGGCGAGGTCGGCGCGCGGGGCGTAGGCGGTGCCGCCCGCGGCGGCCCAGGAGGACTGCGAGAACTGCAGGCCGCCGTAGTAGCCGTTGCCGGTGTTGATCGACCAGTTGCCGCCGGACTCGCACTGGGCGACGCGCTCCCAGGTGTCCACGGAGGCGGCGTGGGCGGAGGTCGCGGCCATCAGCGGGGCGGCGACTGCGGCGCCGGTGACACCCGCGAGCGTGGCGATGCGGACGGCCTTGTTCGGACGACGGTGCTTGCCCTTGGACATGACTCGGTTTCCTCACCGGCGCCTACGAGGTGAGCTGTCGGGTTCGGGCGTGAGTTGCCCGGCCCGGTGGCTTGCGCGCACCGGGCTTCACCCCTAGCCGTCCCGGACCCCGGTCACTGACCGGCGGACCGTCGCGGCGACTTACCGTGGTTCCCCCGCTCCTGCCTACGGCGCTTGCGCGACGACTCCCCCGGCCGCCGGCAGGATTCGGCGTGACGACCGTGGTGCTCGCGGTGGCGAGCGGTGACGACGTTAAGCACAGGCGGCCCGCGGGTTCAAACCCCTCTTTTCGGCCACCGGCTGGATCCCACACCCCGGTAAACCCCTCGTTTCCGCAGGTGGGAGACGGTTCCTCGACTTCTGACGGGCCATATCCGAGCGACTGTCAACGAGACCCATGTCTCACTTTCGTTCGGAACGGACATTCGACCCGAACTGCCCTCCTACTTCTTCAGTTCGAGCTGTTGACCGGGATGGATCAGGTTCGGATCGGAACCGACGACCTTCTTGTTGTCGTGGTAGATCCGGTGCCAGCCACCGGGGACGGAGTGCTCCTGCGCGATGGCTGACAGGTTGTCACCGGGGCGCACGGTGTAGTCCTCGGCACGGGGCCCGTGCCCATGTGCTTCCGCACCACCGCGCGAAGCGCGTCCGGAGTCCGAACGCGGGGGCTGCGCGCGGTGCTTGCCCGTCCCCGCTCCGGCGTCCGCGCCGGTGGCGGCGTCCGCGTCCGCGCTCTTGTCCGCGCCCCGGCCCTCGTCGGCGCCGGACGTGCTGCCGGGCGCCGGCGAGCGCGGCGTACGGGTCGGCTCGCCGGAGCGGGACGGCGCGGGGGTGCTCTCCGGCGCGTCCGGGGTCTTCTCCCGGCTGTCCGGCGCCTGTTGGCCGGTCCCGTGGGCCGGACCGCCCTTCGCGTCCTCCGTTCCGCCGTCGGCCTCCCGCGCGTCCTCCGCCGGCTTGCGGTGCTTGCCCTTGGAGGTTCCGGTTCCGGTGGGCTGGTCCGACGGCCCGTGGGCCGGGGCGGGCGTCGGGGACGACCGGTCGTGGTCCCGGGCGTCGGAACCAGCGGTGCCGGAGTCCCCGCCGCCGGTGCCCCCGGCGTCGTCCGCCGGCTCGTGCCGCGGCTCCGGAGTGACGTCCGCGCGCCCGGGGTTCACGTCCGGCGCCGGGCCCTCCTTGGCCAGGTCCGACTTCACGGCGCAGGCGGGCCAGGCGTACGGGCCCTGCTGCTCCAGGACCCGCTCGGCCACGGCGATCTGCTGGGCGCGGCTGGCCTGGTCGGGGCGCGGCGCGAACTCCGTGCCGCCGCCGGACTCCCACATGTCCTGCGTCATCTGGAGCCCGCCGAAGTACCCGTTGCCGGTGTCGGCGCTCCACAGCCCGCCGCTCTCGCACCGGGCGACGCGGTCCCACGTGTGGACGTCCGCCGCGTCGGCGGTCGTGGCGCCGAGGAGCGGCAGGGCGATTCCCGCGCCCGTCACGCCCGCCGCGAGGACGGCGGCGGGAACCTGACGGGGACGGCGATGTCGGCCTTTCCCGGAGAGCATGCGGTCACCTCTCGTGTGGCGGCTGAATATGACCGTCGAACATAGCGACGGCCCCCAGCGGTCACAAGCAGGCGCGAGTGCGGTCGGGTGACGGTCAAAGGGAGTTGACCTATAGTCATGTGCCCGTGTGCCCGGGCTCCGGCGAGAAGGCCACGGGCAGGGTCCGCAGACCGCGCATGATGAGCCCGCCGCGCCACCGCAACTCCTCGGGATCCACGGAAAGCCGCAGGTCGGGGAGGCGGCGCAGCAGAGTCGCGAGGGCGGTCCGGCCCTCCAGCCGCGCGAGCGGCGCGCCGAGGCAGTAGTGGATGCCGTGCCCGTATCCGAGGTGCTGATTGTCACTGCGGGACAGGTCGAGCGCGTCGGGGTCGGCGAACCGCTCCGGGTCGCGGTCGGCGGCCGCCAGCACGACGAGCACGGGGTCGCCCTCGGCTATGCGCTGTCCGCCGATCGTCAGGTCCCGCGTGGCGAACCGCCAGGTCGCGAGCTCCACCGGGCCGTCGTAGCGCAGCAGTTCCTCCACGCCGGTGGCGAGCAGCCCCTCGTCGCCCGCCGCAAGGGCGTCCTGGAGCCGCGCGCGCTGCCCCGGGTTGCGCAGCAGGGCGTAGGTGCCGTTGCCGATGAGGTTGACGGTCGTCTCGAAGCCGGCGAAGAGGAGGATGAAGGCCATCGCGGCGGCCTCGTTCTCGGTGAGGTGCTCGCCGTGGTCGCTTGCCCTGATCAGGCCCGAGATGAGGTCGTCGCCGAGGTCCTCGCGCTTGCGGTGGATGAGCTCCGCGAGGTACGTCCGCATCCGCTTGACCGAGCGCGCCACCCCGCCGCGCGGGCCGCCGCCGTGCCGGATCATCATCCCCGCCCAGTCCCGGAAGTCGTCCTGGTCCTCCGGCGGGATCCCGAGCATGTCGCAGATGGCGTAGATGGGCAGCGGGAAGGCGAACTCGTGGATGAGGTCCGCCTCGCCCCGGCCGGCGAAGCCGTCGATGAGCCGGTCGGTCAGCTCCTGCACCCGGGGCGCGAACTCCGCGACCCGGCGGGGGGTGAACGCCTTGGAGACCAGGCGGCGCAGCCGGGTGTGGTCCGGCGGGTCGATGTTGAGCAGGTGCGTCATCAGGTTGGCGCTGCGTTCGCCCGGAATGCCCACCTTGCCCTTGCCGTGGGCGGCCTCGGAGTGGTGCACGGGGTTCTTCGACAGCCGCTGGTCGGCGAGCGCCTGCCGGGCGTCGGCGTAGCGGGTGACCAGCCAGGCCTCGACGCCGCTGGGCAGCGCGGTGCGGTGCACGGGGGCGTGCTCGCGCAGCCAGGCGTAGGCGGGATACGGGTCGCTCGCGAATTCCCAGGTGAAGAGGGGCGGCATGGGAGGGGGACTGTTGTCGTGCACGTCCTCGACGCTACCCGGCTCCTCGGGCGGGCCGCGTTCCCGCGGCGGACGGCGGACGGCGGACGGCGGACGGCGGACGGGGGGAACGGCGCGAGCGGCCACAACGGCGCCGCGGCCGGCCGGCACCCGGCGCGGCACCTGCGCGGCGCGCTAGTGGTGCCCGCCCCCGCCGCTGCCGAACGAGCCGCTGCTCCCCGGGTTCCACTTCTTGCGCTCCTCGGTGAGCTCCTCCGGGTGGCTTCCGGGGTTCCGGATCTCGTGCGGGAGCACCCGCTCCCCCGGGCCCTCGGTCCGCAGCCGGTCCGCCTCGCGGTGCTCGGTGACGTAGCCGACCACGTCCTCGTCGTCGGTGTGGCCCGGGCCGTGGTCGGGCGAGGACGGACCCCGGTCGTGCTCCTCCCGGGTCTGCCACGCCCCCTGCCGACGCTGGGGCTGGCTCGGTGGCGGCGGCTCCCTGTCGCGCCACCGCTGGCCGAAGACGAAGGCCAGGATCAGAAGGGCGCCGACGCAGAGCCCCACGATGAAGGGGGCGATGCCGCCGGCCCACGCGGGCAGGGCGTAAGTCATGTGGTCGCGCATGGAATGCGGGTACCCGGACGGGACCACGACAAGGCCGCCGCTGAGCCGAACGGGTTTCCGCCCGCCCCCGGCCTACGCCCCGGCGCCGCCCGCCCGCTCGGCGGCCAGGATCGCGTCCCGGTAGGCCCGGGCCGCGGCCCGCAGGGCGGTCTCCGGCTCGACGCCCTCCGCCTCGGCGCGCACGGCCATGGCCAGCAGCGCGTAGCCGATGCCCTCCCCGGCGGGGACGGCCACGTCGAGTCCCTCGGCACGGGCCCGGGAGGCCAGCTTCGCGGCGAGCGCGAGGGCCGGCTGGCCCAGCGGCACGCCCTCGGTGACGGACTCGCGCCGCTTCTCGGCCGCCTTGGTCCGGTCCCAGTGCTCCTTGACGTCCTCCGGCGTCAGCGCGGACGCGTCGCCGAAGACGTGCGGGTGCCGGTGGACGAGCTTGTCGACGATGCCGCCGGCCACGTCGTCGATGGCGAAGGGCTCGTCCGGGTCGTCCTCGGCGATGCGGGCGTGGAAGACGACCTGGAGCAGCACGTCGCCCAGTTCCTCGCGGAGCGCCTCGCGGTCGCCGGTCTCGATGGCCTCCAGGAGTTCGTACATCTCCTCCAGGCCGTACTTCGCCAGGTCCTCGTGGGTGCGGATGCCGGTCCAGGGGCAGGAGCGGCGGATCCGGTCCATGACCTCCACCAGGTCCAGGAGCCGGGCGCCGGGCAGGTCGTAGGAGCCGGGCAGCAGCTCCAGGGCGGGCATCGTCTCCCGGCCCGAGCCGGCGAGCCGGGCCAGCCCGTCGGTCAGGGCGGACTCCCCCGCCGCCGAGGTGATCACGACGGTGGTGCGGCCCCCGGCCCGGCAGTGCTCGACGAGCTCACGGGCGTCCGGCGCGGCGACCTCCGCCTTGACCCCGGCCTCCCGGAGATAGGGGAGCAGCGGGTGGCCGGGGTCGGCGCACAGCACCCGGTCGGCGGCGTGCAGCGTCCGCCAGGCCGGCCAGGACAGCAGTCCGGGGGCGACGCGGTGGCTGGTGGTGAGCAGGACGATACGGCCGGGTGCGGAGTCGTTCACCCTGCCGAGCGTAGGGGACGGGCGGGCGCGAGGGGCCGCGCGGGTGCGGCTACACCGGGCTTTCGGGGTCGGGCACGGCGGCGGGGCGCAGCCAGGGTTCCTGCACCGGGCGGGCGGTGCCGCGCTTGGCGTCCCAGGTGCCGTAGCGGGGGTTGACGTCGACGCGCAGGGCCTCGGAGGTCTGCATGAGGACCTGGTTGGTGCGCGCGGGGCCCAGCTTGCCGTCGAGCTTGGTGCGCAGGAGGTCCATGGAGAGGGCCTCGTCGATCTGGCCGGGGGCGATGCCGAGGGCGAGGAAGCGGGCGCGGACGGCGTCGGCGCCGCCGTTGGCCCGTTCGACCTGGAGCCGCTCCTCCTGGAGCTCGTGCCGGCTGACGTCGAGGCCGTTGTCCCGGCCGGCCTTCTCGATGATGCGGTACTGGATGAGGCGGACGAGAGTGTCCTGGCCGAGGCGGGCACTGTTGGCCATCAGCTGCTCGCCCTGCGGGGACGCCTCCTGGGCCTCGCGCACGTCCGCCACCTGGCGCTGGAGCTGTGCCACGGTGATCCGGTCCTTGCCGACGACCGCAGCGGCGCCCGGGTGCGGGGTCGATCCGCAGGCGGTGAGGAGCGGGGTCGCCGCCAGCAGGGCGGCGGCCGCGGCGGCGGGGAGCGCGGCCCTCCGGCGGGTGCTGCGGGCGCGGAGGACGCGGCGAAAGCGGGGGATCGGGCTGGTCGGACTGGTCGGGCTGGTCATGAAGCCTCCCGGCGGCAGTGATCGTGCGGCGGTGCGGCGATCGATCCGGCGTTGATCGATGGTAGGGAGTCCGTGTGGCCGGGGCCACTGATTCGACCAACGATTCGCCGAGAGCCGGGATGCGCGGGGCTCCTGTTGCTCCTGGGGCATCAGGTGGCCTGCGATCCAAGGCTGTTGGGCCCAGGTGCCCGGGTGCGCGCTCCGGTGCGCTCAGGCCCTCACCTCCCCGAGGTGGCGCAGGGTCTGCCGTATCTCCGCCGGAAGCGGATGGTGCGGACCGTGCAGCCGCTCCGCGTCGAGGAGCAGGGCGACGAGCGCGTCGTGGGCCGCCCGGCGGTCGCCGAGGGAGAGGAGCAGGTGGCCGATGCGGCGGCGGATCTCGAAGGGGGTGGCCGGGTCCGCCGGGTCGTTCTCGAAGCGCGGCAGCAGATCCCGGTACTCGCCGAGCGCGACGGCCGCCTCGCCCAGCTGCTCCAGGCACTGGGCGGCGTCATAGCGGAGCCGGAGCACCTGGCGGGCCGCGTGCGGGCCGGTCTCCGCGGCGTACTCCTCGACGAGGCGGCGCAGCTCGGGCAGCGCCCGGCGGTACTGACCGTCGTCCATGAGCGTGGCCGCGTACTGCTTGCGCAGGCTGCGGACGATCCCGGACCGCTCCCCGTGCTCGGCCGCGGCGGCCGGGAGGATCGCGCCGAGGAGATCGACGGCCTGGGTGACACCGCCCTGGTCGAGCAGGCGCTTGACCTCTTCCACGGCCCCGGCGACGTCGGGCCCGGCGGCGGGAACCGGCGCAGGCGGCCACCCCTGAGCCGCCGTCACCGACGGCAACGGCGCCGGCGCGGCCGAGGGAGTGGGCGCGGGCGGTGGCATCGGGCCGGGGAGCCGCGGCGCGGCCGGGGCGGGCATCGACCTGTCGGGCCAGGGCGCATGCGGCATAAGAAAGGGGCGCGTGGGGTTCATGGGGCCTGTGGCCATGCCGGGGGCAGCGGTGGCACCGGCCGCGACACGGCCGGGCGCGGGCAGCAGCGGAGCGAGCGCCTCGTAGACCTCCTGGGCGTCGGCGGGCCGCTCCCGGGGGTCCTTGGCCAGCAGGCGCAGGACGAGTTCCTCGAGGGCGGGCGGCACCTCCGGGCGGACGCGGCGGACCGGGAGCGGCGCCTCGTAGAGGTGGCGGTGCAGCACCCCGAGCGCCGTCGAACCGGCGAACGGCACCTCTCCGCTGAGGAGTTCGTGCAGCAGCACGCCGAGGGCGTACAGGTCGGTGAACGGGCCGACGGCTCCGCCCATCGCCTGCTCGGGCGCCATGTACGCGGGGCTGCCGATGGGCGAGCCGGTGCGGGTGAGCCGGGTGGTGTCGGCGTCCATGACGGACGCCACGCCGAGGTCGAGGACGAGCACGGAACCGTCCGGGCGCACCATCACATTCCGCGGCTTGAGGTCGCGGTGGATGATCGGCACGGCGTGCACGGCGGCGAGCACCGAGCACAGCTGGGCGGCCACGGACACCGCCCAGGGCCACGGGTAGGGGTCGTGCTCGACCAGGTGGTCGGCGAAGTCGGCGCCCTCGACGTAGCGCATCACCAGGTAGAGGTCGTCCCCGTCGCTGCCCGCGTCGTGCACGGTGACCAGGCCGTGGTGGTCGATCTGGGCGGTGACGCGGCACTCGCGGACGAAGCGGCGGCGCAGCTCGTCCACGCCGTCCTCGGTGACCGCCACCCGGTCGGGGCGCAGCAGCTTCACGGCGACGCGGCGGTCCAGCCGCTGGTCGTAGCCGGTCCACACCTGGCCCATGCCGCCCTGGCCGATGAGGGTGGCCAGCTCGTAACGGCCCGCGATGACACGTCCGTTCACCGTCCCCGCTCCCGCTGCTCCCCGGCCTCCTTGCGCAGGAGGTCGCTCAACTCGTCCAGCTCCGCCCGCACCTGACGTATCCGCTCCGGTGTCCGGTGCCCGGCGGCGGCCTGCCGGGCCGCATCCCGCGGTGCCCCCTCCGGCACATGGGGATAGCCGTATCCCGGCTGCGGTACGGCCGGCGGCGCACCGGTCACCGGCTGCGCCTGCGGCGGACAGCCCCCCGGCTGCCCATAGGGCGCCGCCCCCTGACCCGGCACGGTCAGGCCCGGCTGGTGACCGGGGACCGGGGTGTCCGAGCCCGGGTACGGCGGGGGCGGGGCGAAGGAGGGGTAGGGCCCGGGCTGCGGCGCCCCCGGCCCACCCGGCCCGGCCCCGGGGAAGGGCTCCGGCCGGCTCCCCGGCTGCGGCTGCGGCTGCGCGGGGAGCGTCACCGCATACGGGGGCGCGTATCCGCCGGGGGCCGCCGCCGGAGCGGCGGGCCGGAAGTGGCGGATGTCGGCCCAGAGGTAGTAGGCGATGGACAGCGAACCGACGCATATCGCGGCGATCAGTCCGACGCTGTTCGTCGTCTTCGAGAACCGCTCCTCCATCATCACCAGACAGCCCACGGAGACCACGAGCACCGTCCAGAACAGCGCCCAGTCCTTCCCCCGGCGCCGGACGATGGCCACCCGCAGCACCGGGATCCAGCTCATGAGAAAGACCGTGAGGACGGTGATGGCGACGATGACCACGCGGATGACGACGATCATCGCCCTGCTGGCTCGGGGCGACTGCGGTCGCAGCTGTCCGGGCTCAGGGCCGGGGCCATACATGGCTGCTCCTCGGATGCGGGGTGTGATCAGAGCCTAACTACCGACCTCCGAGCTCTCACGAGGGTTGTACGCCTGGGGCCGCCGGAGCGGAATGTCACACCCGCTCCGCGGGATCCCCACCGGCCGCCACCGCCCTCAGTCGGGGCGGACGCTGCCGTCCGTGAGCCCGTCGTACAACCCCTGTATCAGGGACGTCCCCAGACGCTCCGTCACCCGCAGGGCCTCCTCGAAGTCGGCCAGCGCCCGGAACCGGTCGCCGTATCGGCGCTGGTCCGCGAGAGGCAGCCGGGGCACCTGGAGCCGGCGCACGTCGAGCCGGGTGGCGGTGGACGCGTAGCTGCTCGCCTGGCGCTGGTTGGCGGTACCGCGCAGGAACCCGGCGAGGAACCACGGGTCTATCGCCGCCGGATCCGGACGCAGCAGGAACAGCCCCCGCCCCAGCGCCGCCCCGGCCGTGGCCTCGTCGATCACGCGGGCCACCGTGACATCGCCCAGCACCGGCAGGACGACATCACCGGCCTCGACCAGCACCGGCGCCTCCTCCGGCCCCTCGGGCAGCACCCCGGACGGCGCGAGCCCGGCCTTGACGTCGTAGTCCGTGAGGACGGGCGGCGCATCCGGCCCGGAGGCGGAGCCGGGGCCGCCGGCACGCATCACCAGGGCTCCGGCGCGGGCGAGTTCACCGACGGTCGTAGCCGGCCAGCGGGCGCCGTCGGCCGACCCGGCCGGCACGGCGGGGGCGAGCTCGGCGGCCCTCCCCAGGGCCGTGGTGAGCCGGTCGTGGACCGCCGCCAGATCGGCGCCGCTCCCGGAGGAGACCGGCGGGGGGAGGTGCCGCGCGGGGGCCAGGTCGACGTCGTCGTCGAGCAGGTCGATGACGGGCAGCGAGCGCCGCTGTCCTGGTTTCTCCTCGACCGTGCCGGACCGTTCGAAGTCCTGCCAGGCCTCCAGCACCGCCGAGGTGACGGCCTGCCAGGGCAGCTTCTCCCGCCCGGCGGGGGCGAGGTCGGCGGTGTCGACGAGCAGGAGGTGCGGGGTGGGGGACGTCCGGGCGCCGGGCCTGCGCAGCACCCAGAGGTGCAGCGGAATGCCATAGGGCGGGGCGGCGCCGGCCGGCAGCGCTATCACCGCCCGCAGCGCTCCCCGCCGCAGCAGGTCGGCACGGATGCGGCGGCCCGACCGGCGGGACGCCACCGCCGGCGGCATCAGCAGCACGGCGGTGCCGCCCTCCCGCAGCCGGGCGAGGGCGTGCTGGACCCAGGCCAGCTCGGATTCGGTGCGGGCCGGGAAGCCGTACTCCCACCGGGGGTCGTAGGCGAGCTCCTCGTGGCCCCAGTTGCGTTCGTTGAACGGCGGGTGGCACAGGACCGTGTCGACGGCCAGCCCGGCGAAGGCGTCGGCGCGCAGGCTGTCACCGGCGTGCACACGCACCCGCGCGTCGGAGTGCAGGGCGAGCCGCAGGGCGGTGAGCGCGGCGAGGTCGGCGTCGGCCTCCTGGCCGAGCACCGACAGCCCGGCCACGGAACCGGACGGGCCCGCGGCGCTCAGCAGACTGCCGGTGCCGCACGCGGGGTCGAGAACCGTCTGCGGGCCCCGGCCGTCGGCCGCGCCCCGGCCGAGCGCGGCCATGAGCTCGGCCGCGGCGGGCGGGGTCAGGGAGTACTGCCGGGGGTTGGCGTCGAGGTGACGGCCGAGCAGGAACTCGTAGGCCGAGGCGGCGCCGCGGGCCGAGGCCAGCTCGGCCGAGCCGCGCACGAGCGCGGCGGAGACCGCGAGTTCGGCGGTGGTGGGGACGGGGACGGCGTGGGCCTCGCCGAGGCGGTCGGCCAGCGCCTCCTCGAGGGCCGTCGGCAGGGCGCCGGCGAGATCGGCGTCGGAGAGCTCCGCGAGCTCCAGCCATGCCGTCGGCCGGTCGCGGACCAGCAGGAGCACCGAACCCGCGTAGCGCAGCGCGGTCACCGCGCCGGCCGGGTGTCCCGCGAGGTGCTGCCAGACGCGCTCCCGCAACGGCACCTCGGCGATCTTGCCCTGGTGGCGCAGCCACCGCTCGACGTCCCCGAGGTAGAAGGTCGGGCTCGTCTCGGTGCCCCCGACGGGCTGGGGGAAGTCGGCATGCCGCCGGCGCCAGTTGCTGACCGCCGCACGGCCCACCCCGGCCAGCCGGGCGATCCCCGCCGCGGTCACCTCTGCCGCGGTCATCTCCGCCGCACTCTCCGCCACCTGACTCCCCTCCTCCTGTGTCGCGCACAGCGCCTCCGATGTGGTGACGAGCATACCCCCGGGGTGTTCACGAACCCCTTCACAGGCGTGGCATCACCCCATCTCGTGAACATGGTTGACTCGGTTAACAGCGTCTGCTGTCATTGATGCGTCGGTTCACGGGAACCGTCTCGAGGGGGTCTCATGTATCAGCAGGTCCAGCACCAGCGGCAGGAGCGGCGGAACTGGTTCGCGCGGCACAAGGTGCTCACCGGCGCCGGGGCGCTCGTCATCGTCGTCGGGCTCGGCGCCGCCGTAGCGCCCGGAGGGAACGACGGGGGAGACGGCGGCGACAAGGCGTCCGACCGGGTCGTGACGTCCTCCGGATCCGGGGGCGCCGGCAAGAGCGGCGGGGGCGACGGGGCCAGGGCCGCGGGCGGCGACGACGCGAAGGCGGGCGGGAGCGGGAAAGCGGGCGGGAGCGGGAAGGGGGGCCTTTCGGGCAACGGCACCTTCCGGGTCGGTTCCGACATCAAGCCCGGCACCTACCGGAGCGTGGGCAACAAGGCGGATGACAACTGCTTCTGGGAGCGCGCCAAGGACGCCAAGGGCGAAGCGGATTCGATCATCACGAACGACAACGTCGTCGGGACCGGCTATGTGACGATCGCCGCCGGCGACAAGATCTTCAAGACCCGCGGCTGCAAGAAGTGGGAGCCCGCGACGGACAAGCCGGGCGGTACGCCCAGGACGTCGGTCCCGGGCGACGGCATGTACCGCGTAGGAGTCGACATAGCCCCCGGCACCTACACCTCCGGGGGCAACGGCGCCGACAGCAACTGCTACTGGGAGCGCACCAAGGACGCCCTGCACGGCATCGACTCGATCGAGGCCAACGAGAACGTCGCCGGGAACGGCCTGGTGACGATCGCCCCGCAGGACGCCTACTTCAAGACCAGCGGCTGCACCGCCTGGAAGAAGACGGGCTGAGCCGGCCCGTCCCAAGGCGCACTCCCAGGCCCGTTCCCAGGCCGGCTCCCACGGCCCCGCGGGCAACGGCGTCACGCCCCTCCGGTGGTTCCGCGTATCTTTTCGACAGTCGCCCACAGGCCGGAAGAAGCCCACAGGCCAGAAGCAACAGACCGGAAGAAACAGCCGGAGGAAAGGACCACTCATGGACTCGGCCGCAGCCGCCGTGTCGGCGCCGGGCCCGAGCACAGCCGACGCACCGGCGGGGAGCCGTACCTGGCGGCAGGCCCTGCGGGCGCCGAGGCTCGATCCCTACTGGCTGGCCGGGACGCTGTTCGTCCTCTATACCGCCCTGTCGGTCACCCGCCATGTGCGGATGCTGACGATCTCCTGGGACCTGGGCATCTTCGAGCAGGCCGTCCGGACCTACGCCCACCTCCAGACACCGGTCGCCGACCTCAAGGGCCCCGGCGCCAACATCCTCGGCGACCACTTCAGCCCCGTCACCGCCCTCCTCGCCCCCTTCTACCGGCTCTTCCCCACCCCGGTCACGCTCCTCGTCGCCCAGGCCGCGCTGTTCGCGCTGTCCGCCGTGCCCGTCACCCGGCTCGCCGCCGGGAAGCTGGGCCGGGCCCGGGGCCTGGCCATAGGCATCGCCTACGGCTTCTCCTGGGGCGTGCAGCGCGCCGTGGACTTCGACTTCCACGAGATAGCCTTCGCGATGCCGCTGCTGGCCTTCTCCCTGGAGGCCGTCGTCGGCCGGCGCTGGCGGGCCGCGGCCCTGTGGGCCCTGCCCCTCGTCCTCGTCAAGGAGGACCTGGGGGTCACGGTCGCCGCGATCGGCGTGGCGATCCTGGTCTCCCTGCGCCGCACCGGCCGCGACCCCCGCGCGGTACGCCTGGCCTGCGGGCTCGTCGTCCTCGGCCTCCTCGCCACCGTGCTGGCCCTGACCGTGGCCATCCCGGCCTTCAACACCACCGGTTCCTACGACTACTGGAAGAAGCTCGACGGCCAGGGCCCCGCACCGGTCATCCCGCCGCTTACGGCGCTGCGCACGCTGCTGTGGATCCTGCTGCCGACCACCGGCCTGCTGGCCCTGCGCTCCCCGGTGCTGATCGCCGCCGTGCCGACCGTCGCCTGGCGCTTCGTCTCCCACGACGACCACTACTGGGGAACGGACTGGCACTACAACGCCGTTCTGATGCCGGTCGTCTTCGTGGCGCTGACCGACGCGCTCGCCCGCACCCGGCACAGCCCTCGCGGCTGGCTGCGGCGGTACGCCCACCAGCTCCCTGCCGCCGTCGCCGGGGCGGCGCTCGCGCTCAGCGCCTCCCTGCCGCTGTACGCCCTGACCGAGCCGGCCACCTATCGAATACCGGAGAACGTCCGGGCCACGGAGCGGCTCCTGGGGCGCATACCCGACGGCGCCACCGTCGAGGCGTCGGACGTGGCGGCCATAAGCCGGCTCACCGGCCGCTGCCGGGTCTTCTGGATCGGCGACACCCGGGGCATACGGCCCGACTACCTGGTCGAACGCGCCGGCGACGGCAAGGCCGCCACCGATCTCGTGGCGGAGGCCGAGCGGATGCACCCGGGCACGCGCTACACGGTGCTCGGCACGGAGGGCATCACCGTGGTGCTCAAGCGGATCGCCCCCGCCTGAGCCCCCGGCACCACGGCGCGGACCCCGGCACGGCGCTGCGGCGCGGGCCACGTCGGTGGCGCCGCGCCCGGCCGGAGCCGGGCACGGCGTCACCGATGTGGTCGCCGGCCGCCGGGCGTCAGCCGCCGAGGATCGTGGTGAGGAACTCGCCCGTCCAGGCGAGCAGTTCACGGCCGACCAGCGGCTTGCCGCCGATGGGGCGGGTCGCGGGGCGGGGCACCAGGATCTGCTGCGTGGCCGGTTTCAGGACCGTCCGCGGGTAGAGCCGCTTGAGCCGCAGCTCCTGCGACTCGCGCAGCTCCACCGGCCCGAAGCGGACGTTGGAGCCCTGGAGGGTGATGTCGGTGACCCCGCAGGCGCGGGCGAGCATGCGCAGCCCGGCGACGAGGAGCAGGTTCTCGACCGGCTCGGGGAGCTTGCCGTAGCGGTCGGTCAGCTCCTCGCGGACGGCCTTGATGTCCTCCTCGCTGTTGGCGGAGGCGATGGCGCGGTACGCCTGGAGGCGCAGCCGCTCGCCCGGCGCGTAGTCGTGCGGGACGTGCGCGTCCACCGGGAGTTCGATCTTGACCTCGAGCGGCGGGGGCTCCTCCGCTCCCCCGGCCTCCAGGGAGGCCCGGTAGTCGGCCACGGCCTCGCCGACCATGCGGATGTAGAGGTCGAAGCCGACGCCCGCGATGTGCCCGGACTGCTCACCGCCCAGGAGGTTGCCCGCGCCGCGGATCTCCAGGTCCTTCATCGCCACGTACATACCGGCGCCCATCTCGGTGTGCTGGGCGATGGTGGCCAGGCGCTCGTGCGCGGTCTCGGTGAGCGGCTTCTCCGGCGGGTAGAGGAAGTAGGCGTAGCCGCGCTCGCGGCTGCGGCCGACCCGGCCGCGCAGCTGGTGCAGCTGTGACAGCCCGAAGTTGTCGCCGCGTTCGACGATGAGGGTGTTGGCGTTGGAGATGTCGATGCCCGACTCGACGATCGTCGTCGAGACCAGCACGTCGAACTTCTTCTCCCAGAAGTCGACGACGACCTGCTCCAGGGCGGACTCCGACATCTGGCCGTGCGCGGTGGCGATCCGGGCCTCGGGCACGATCTCGCGCAGCCGGGCCGCCGCCCGGTCGATGGACTCGACCCGGTTGTGGATGTAGAAGACCTGGCCCTCGCGGAGCAGTTCGCGGCGGATGGCGGCGCCGATCTGCTTCTGGTCGTACGGCCCGACGAAGGTCAGCACCGGGTGCCGCTCCTCCGGCGGGGTGGTGATCGTGGACATCTCGCGGATGCCCGTGACCGCCATCTCCAGCGTCCGCGGGATCGGGGTGGCCGACATGGTGAGCACGTCAACGTTGGCCCGCAGCTTCTTCAGCTGCTCCTTGTGCTCGACGCCGAAGCGCTGCTCCTCGTCGACGATGACCAGGCCCAGGTCCTTGAACTTGGTCTCGGAGGAGAAGAGCCGGTGGGTGCCGATGACGACGTCGACCGAGCCCTCGCGCAGGCCCTCCAGCACGGCCTTGGCCTCGGTGTCGGTCTGGAAGCGCGAGAGCGCCTTGACCACGACGGGGAACTGCGCGTACCGCTCGGAGAAGGTGCCGAAGTGCTGCTGCACCAGCAGTGTGGTGGGCACCAGCACGGCGACCTGCTTGCCGTCCTGCACCGCCTTGAAGGCGGCGCGGACCGCGATCTCCGTCTTGCCGTAGCCGACGTCGCCGCAGATCAGGCGGTCCATGGGGACGGACTTCTCCATGTCCTCCTTGACCTCGGCGATGGTGGTGAGCTGGTCGGGCGTCTCGGCGTACGGGAAGGCGTCCTCCAGCTCGCGCTGCCAGGGCGTGTCCGGGGCGAAGGCGTGCCCCGGGGCGGCCATCCGTGCCGAGTAGAGCTTGATCAGGTCGGCGGCGATCTCCTTGACGGCCTTCTTGGCGCGCGCCTTGGTCTTCGTCCAGTCCGCCCCGCCGAGCCGGTGCAGCGTCGGCGCCTCGCCGCCCACGTACTTGGTGACCTGTTCGAGCTGGTCGGTGGGGATGTAGAGGCGGTCGCCGGGCTGGCCGCGCTTGGCCGGCGCGTACTCGACGAGCAGGTATTCGCGGGTGGCGCCCTGGACGGTGCGCTGGACCATCTCGATGTAGCGGCCCACGCCGTGCTGTTCGTGCACGATGTAGTCGCCGGCCTGGAGGGTCAGCGGGTCGATGGACTTGCGGCGGCGGGCCGGCATCCGGCCCATGTCGCGGCTCGCGGACTTCTGGCCGGAGAGGTCCGTCTCCGTGAGCACGGCGATCTTCAGGCCCGGGTCGACGAAACCGTTGTCCAGGCTCGCGCAGGAGACGTGCACGAGGGACGGGGAGAAGTCCTCCAGTCCGGCGTCGAGCCGGGCGGGGATGCCCTCGCCGCCGAGCACCTCGACCGTGCGGGCGGCCGGTCCGTGCCCCTCGGTGAGGAAGAGCGTCCGCCAGCCGTCCGCCAGCCAGCCCTTGGTGTCGGCCAGGGCGCGGGCGGTGTCGCCGCGGTAGCTCTCGGGGGCGTGCATGCCGAGCTTGAGGGTGTCCGAGTCGCCCTCCTCCTCGGCGGCGAAGGGGCTCACCGACCACCACATCATGCCCAGCTCACGGGCGCGGTCGCGGACGTCGGCGATGCTCCACAGCGAGGCGGCGTCCACGTCGACGGGCGCCTCGCCGCCGCCCGCGCTGGCCGCCCACGACGCCTGGAGGAACTCCTGCGAGGTCGCCACCAGGTCGGCCGCGCGGGTGCGCACCCGCTCCGGGTCGCACACCACGGCCATGCTGCCGGCCGGCAGGACGTCGAGCAGCAGCTCCATGTCGTCCACGAGGACGGGCGCGAGGGATTCCATGCCCTCGACGGCGATGCCCTCGGCGATCTTGCCCAGCAGTTCGCCGAGCTCCGGGTGGTCCTCGGCGAGGGCCGCCGCGCGCCGGCGGACCTCGTCGGTCAGCAGCAGCTCACGGCAGGGCGGGGCCCACAGACCGTGCTCGGCGACCTCCAGGGAGCGCTGGTCGGCGACCTTGAAGTAACGGATCTCCTCGACGTCGTCCCCCCAGAACTCCACGCGCAGCGGGTGCTCCTCGGTGGGCGGGAAGACGTCGAGGATGCCGCCGCGCACGGCGAACTCGCCGCGCTTCTCGACCAGCTCCACGCGGGCGTACGCGGCGGCGGCCAGCGCCTCGGTGACATCGCCGAGGTCGGCGCTCTGCCCGGTGCGCAGGCTGACCGGCTCCAGGTCGCCGAGCCCCTTGACCTGCGGCTGGAGGACCGACCGGATGGGGGCGACGACGACGCCGACCGGCCCGGCCGCCGGGTCGTCCTGGCTCGGGTGGGCCAGGCGGCGCAGCACGGCGAGGCGGCGGCCGACGGTGTCCGAGCGCGGGGACAGCCGCTCGTGGGGCAGGGTCTCCCAGGACGGGTACTCCACGACGCCGTCCGGCGGCAGCAGGTCGCGCAGGGCCGCGGCCAGGTCCTCGGCCTCGCGGCCGGTGGCGGTGACGGCGAGCACGGGCCGGCCGGCGTCGCGGGCGAGGGCCGCGACGGTGAAGGGGCGGGCGGCGGGCGGACCGACCAGGTCGATGTGCGGCCGGTTGCCGTCGGTCGCGGCCTTCACCGCTTCGGCGAGCGCCGGATCGCGGACGACGGCGTCGAGCAGACCGTGCAGGCTCATGGGGTTTCCCGTCCAGGGTGGGCGCAAGTGGACAACGCGAAGGGCCCGACGCGAGGGGTGTGCGGTACGGGCCGGGTGTTCCCAGCGTACGACGGTCCGCGGGGGTGTGCCGGGGCGTTGCGGGCGGGCGGCGACCGCCCCGCCCCTCCTCGGAGGGGCACCCCCTCTCGCTCTTCGTTTCCCCGGGTGCTCCGCCCTGCTGCCCCGGGGGCGCCTCCGCCGACGCGGGCCCGGGGATCCCGGACGCGCACCCCCGTGGCACGTCCGGGTCCTCCGCCGGCCGGGTACCGGCCCGCCGCGCTTTCCAGCCTGCTCGTCGCGCGCGGCCGGCGCGATGGGGTACGGCGGTCTCTCCGGGGTGGGGACGGCACCACCCCGCGGCCTGCGGCTGTCCCCAACGGGCCGTCAGGAGCCGTCCGCTCGTGGGACGTGCGATGCGCCCGGAAACAGGGGGAAAGGAGGGAAATGGCCGAACCGCTCTCCCCTGTGGGGGAACGCGCGGCGAAGAAAGCGTGAAGCGCGTCCCGGGGCAAGACAATTGGGGCTTGAGGGAATTAGTGTTCGGGGTTATGGCCGAGGGGGGCGTCCGACGACCTCCTGCGCACGGCCGCCGGTCTCCCGAGGAAGCAGCCCAGTGAAGATACTTCGTACGCGCGCTGCCAGCGTCTCCCGACAGGGACTGTGCACGGCTCTGCTCGTCGCCAGCCTGACGGCCGCGGTCGGCGCCAGCCCCCCGCACCCCACAGCCAGCTCCGAGGACCCCGCGCCGGGCCCGGGCAACCCGCAGACGCTGCCGCACGGTTCGCCCAACCTGGCCCTGCCCGACCTCGTCCCGCCGCCCGGCACCGGCAAGCCCGGCCCCGGCGGCCCCGGGAGCAAGGAGGAGGTCAAGGGCATCCCCGCCACGGCCCTGGCCGCCTACAAGAACGCGGAGAGATACGCGAAGGAGCGGTGGCCGGACTGCCACGTGCCCTGGGAACTCATCGCCGCCATCGGCAAGGTGGAGTCCGACCACGGCGCCATGGGCGGCGGCCTGCGCCCCGACGGCTCCACGGAGAAGGCCATCATCGGCCCCCCGCTGACGGGCGAGAAGTTCGCACTCGTCCGGGACACGGACGGTGGCCGCTGGGACGGCGACACCCAGTACGACCACGCCGTCGGGCCCATGCAGTTCATCCCGTCCACCTGGGCCTCCTACAGCGCGGACGGCCGCAACGCCGGCCAGAACGACCCCAACAACATCTTCGACGCGGCGGCCGGCACGGCGCGCTACCTGTGCGCGGGCGGCCTCGACCTGAGCAAGCAGGCCGACCTGGAGAAGGCGGTCCTGCGCTACAACTCCTCGCGCCAGTACCTCAACACGGTGGTGGCGTGGATGACGGCGTACCGCAACGGGGAGGGCGGTGCGATCCCCGATCCGTCGGGCGGGCCGTCCACCGGGACGACGCCGTATCCGGGGACGACGCCGCGGCCGACCGTGCCGGTGCCCACCGGGCCGGGGACGGTTCCGCCCAGGACGACGCCGTCCACGACGACGCCTGAGCGGCCGGACGGCACGCGGAAGCCGGACGACCGGGGACGGCCGAAGGATCCGGACAAGTCCCGGGACCGGGATGGTGACAAGGGCCAGGGAGAGCACAAGAAGCCGAAGCCGCCGGCACCGCGGGCGGTACGGCTCGACCGCATGGACGGTGCCGAGCTGACCGCCCACGTGGGCGAGACCTTCGAGCACAAGGCTCGTGTACGGGCCCTCACGGCCGACGGGAAGGGCGTCCCGGGCACCCGCGTCCGCTTCAAGATCGTCGGCGCCGACAAGGCGCTCTTCAAGGACGGAACCGACACCTTCGTCGCCTCGGCGGGCAAGGACGGGATCGCCACGTCGCCCGCGATCCGGGCAGGCGACAAGACGGGCGAGTTCTACATCCTCGCCACCCTCGAAGGCCGTGACGCCAAGGCGGTCGAGTTCGACGCCACGGTCACGCCTGCGCCCGCGCCGAAGGCCGCGCGCTTCACGGCGATGGGCGGCGACCTGCGCTACAAGCCGGGCGAGTCCGTCCCCCGCCGGGCCATCGCCAAGGCGTACGACGCCAAGGGCAGGCCCGTCGACGGGGTCAAGGTCACCGTCACGGTGAAGAAGGACGGGCACCCGGCCGACAACGGCCCGTCCCTCAAGGACAAGGACAAGCTCGTACGCACCGTCACGGTCACGACCCGCGAGGGCGGGCTCGTCTTCATCGACGGGCTGGCGGCCGGCAATCAGGAGGGTGCCTTCACCCTGGAGCTGTCCACCGACGACAAGGAACCCGTCACCCTCTCCTTGGAGGTGACCGTGAAGTCGGGGGCCACGGACAAACCGACCGACAAGCCCACCACCCCGGGCAAGCCCGCCGACAAGAAGCCCGCCCCCGGACCCACGTCCACGCCCAAGTCCACCCGCTGATCCCGGCGTACCGTCCCGTCCGCCCCTGCGGCGGGCGGGACGGGCGGGGGTCAGTCGCCCAGGGCCGGGTCCTCGGCGACCGGCTTGCCCGTCAACGCGGCGAGGCTGTGGCGCACATGGGCCATGTGCGATCGCAACTCCTCGCGGCGCTCCTCGTGTTCGCGGAGCACCCGCTCCGTCTCGCGGACGATCCGCTCCTCGCGCACCCGGGCCTGGGCGATCAGCGAGGCCGCCTGGGCCTCGGCGTCCTCCTGGCCGTGCCGCGCCGCCTCCTCGGCGTCCGCGTACCGGCGCTGCGCCTCGCTCAGCGTGGAGCGGGCGTACTCCTCCATCGCCGCCACCCGGGCGTCCAGCGCCGCCTCGCGCTCGGCGGCCTCGCGGCCCGCCGCGTCCCAGCGCTCGGCCTGCTCCTTCTCCTGGTCGGCGAGCATCGCCGCGGTCCGCTCGCGCATCTCCTGGAGCATGCGCAGCGCGTCGGCGCGCCGCTGTTTGGCCTCCTGCCGGGCCGTCGCCCGCAGGTCGTCCGCCACCGACTGGGCCGCGAGCTGCGCCTGCCGGGCCCACTCCTCCGCCTCGGCGCGGACCTCCACCTGGTACTCGTGCGCCGCGTCGCGCACCTTGCGGGCGTGGGCGCCCGCCGCGTCGTGCATCTCGGCGGCCTCGGCCTCGGCCCGCTCGCGCAGCCCGAGCGCCTCCGCCTCCGCCGTCGTCACCAGCCCCTGGGCGCGCGGCCCCAGCGTCTCGTAGGTCTGCGGGGGAAGCTGCGCCACCACCTGGTTCAGGCGCTGGACCTCGTCCTCCATCTCCCGGGCGAGGACCGTGAGCCGCGCGGCACGCTCCCACGCCGAGTCGCGCTGCCGCGCGAACTCGGCGAGGGCCCGGTCCACCTGGTCAGGCCGGTAGCCGCGGCCTCGTACGACAGTGAAACCGTCAGGAGACACCGATGCACTCATGCTTGTAGCCCCTTATTCCGGAAACCCGGTATGCGACGCGGTCAGGCGCACATCATTCCCGTACGGGGGAAGTGCCCGAAACGCGACACTCCGCCCGCCTCTGCTGTCAAGGATGCGCCAACCGGCAGCGCGGGGCGCTAGAAGAGACCGTCCCACATCTGCTCCAGCAGCACCGCCCACCAGTTCTCGGGCGAGGCCAGGGCCGCCGGGTCGAGCGCCGCGAGCTGGTCCTGGAAGTCCACGGTCCAGCGCCCGGCCTGCTCCGGAGTCAGACCGTAGCGCCAGCGCCACATGCGGCCGAGCAACGCCAAAGAGCGTACAAACTGAGGAAGGCTCGTGTTGACGAACTGCGGTGCAGCGGGCCGCCCGTCCGGGCCCGCCTCCAGCGGCACGGCCACGATGTGCGCCGTGCCGTACTGGACGCACAGCTGACGGCCGTAGTCGGTGCCCATCACCAGGTACGAACCGGCGTCCGGGGCCGGCTGCACCCCGCGCTCCACCGCCAGCTCCGCCAGCGTCGGCACCGGGCGGCCGGGCTGGGCCTGCGCCCAGAAGAACGGACCGAGGTCCACCGGCAGCCCCGCCCACATCAGCGTCTGCGCCACCACGTCCGGCACGCCCTGGCGGGCGACCGCGCGCTGGTCGAAGCGGAAGACGCCCTGCGGACCGAAGGATTCCGCGAGTTCGCGGCCGACGGCGTCCGGGGCGAGCGGCGGGGCCGGGCGCACCTGGTGCGGCTGCGGCGGCGGCACGCGGTTCGGCGCGGGCCGGGCCGGGCCGCCCGCGACCTGGTGCAACTCGCCCTGGTGCGCCACCAGGTGCCGCACGCCCTGCTGGCGGGTGGCGTGGTCGCGGCCGTACGGGGCGGTGTGGCTCACACGCACCTGCGGCCACGTCTCGCGCACCATCCGCGCGCAGTAACCGCCCGGCACATCACAGGACTCCAGCTCCGTGTGCAGCTCCAGGACCTGCTGCGGCGGCACGTTGAGCGAGCGCAGCTCGTGCAGGATCTGCCACTCCGGGTGCGGGGCGCCGAGGGCGCTGCGGCGGATGATCTGCTGCTCCGACCCGTCCTGGGCGCGGTAGCGCAGGACGGCCATGTAGCCGGGGCCGACGGTCGGCACACCGGCCGGCGGCTGCGGATAGCCGTAGCCACCGGGGGCGCCGGGGGCACCGGTCGCACCGGGGCTCGCGAGCACGGTGGCCGCGGCGTGCACGCCGGCGCCGGGCGTCTCGGAGGCGCCCGGAGCGGCGGGCGGTTGGCCGCCCGGGGCGCCCGGAACACCCGGTGCGCCGGGGGCTTGCGAGGGGTGCGGCGCGGGGGCGCCGGGTGCGCCGACGGCGCCCGCCGGGGCCGGGGCGCCGGGGGTGGCGGGCGGTTGCACGCCCGGGCGGCCGGGGGCGCCGGGCGGCGCGGGCACGGCGGGAGCGCCGGGGCCGGCGGGGGTGTCCGGGTTCGCGAGCACGGTGGCGGCGTGGTGGACCCCGCCGCCGGGGGTACCGGAGGGCGCGCCCGGAGCCTGCGGGCCCGCCGGGACGCCGGCGGGGGGCGTGCCGGGCGCGGCCGGTGCGGGGGGCGGGCCCTGGACGGGCGGGCGCCCCAGCGCGTCCGGCGTCGCCAGGACCGTCGCCGCGTACCCGGGCGGAGTGCCGTCTCCGGCCGAAGTCCCGGACGCGGCAGGGTCGTTCGGGCCCGGCGCGGCCGGCTCCGCCGGGGGCGCGGAGGCCCCCGGGCCGGGCGGGGGCACGGTCGGCATCGGAGGGGCCGCCGGCGGCGCGGCGGGCCGCCCCGGCTCGTCGATCGCCGGCGCGATTGCCGTTCGCGGCAGCGAACTGCCGCCGGGCATCAGCTCGGTACGGGCCTCGGCCGAGGTCCGGGGCGGAGGAGTGTCGTCCTCGTCCGACCCGGACAGCGCGGGCGCGAGCATGGTGGCGGGCAGGCCGACGGGCCCGTCCTCCTCGCCGTCCCCCGCGGAGACGTCCGCCCCCGGCCAGGTGGCCCCGTCCGCCCCCGCCCCTACGGGCTCGGCGGACGCAGCAGGCACAGCAGGCGCGGAGGGCTCGTCGGGCACAGCGGATGCGGCAGGCGCGGTGGGCGCGGCAGGCGCGGTGGGCGCTGCGGGCCCGTCCGCATCCGCTCGGGCGGAACCCGCCGTCACCCCGGCATCGCCCGTGAACGCCCCGGCACCGGCGGCCGATCCCCAACTCCCCGACGGATCAGGCGAGTCGGCGGGACGCGACGGCGCGGCGGGAACCGCGGTGCCCGCGGAAGGCGACGGCGCCTCAGGCGTCGCCGGATCGGCCGGCGGAGCCGGTGCCGCAGAGGCCGGCGTGCCGGCGGACGAGGGCTCCTCCGGCGAGCCCGCCGCCCCCGAAGCCGGGGAGGGGGAGGAGAAGGAAGAAGAGGAAGAGGAGGAGGGGGAAGAGGACGGGCCGTCCTTCCTCCGGTCGGGTATCCCCATCGCGTCCGCCGCCTCCTGGAGCCACTCCGGGGGACTCAGCAGGAAGGACGTCGCCTCCAGGTCCAGGCGGCGCGGCGGGGTGTCGGCCGCCGCTGCCGGTGCGGGTTCCTCCACGACGCCGTACTCCTCCTCGTACCGCCGGATCACCTCTCCCACCGGCAGCCCGGGCCAGAGGGTGGTCTCCCCGCTGTCCCGGGCGATCACCATCCGGGTGTGCGCGCCGTCCGCCGCCGCGACGCCGTCGCGGTCCTCGGCCCAGGCGACGAAGCCCAGGTCGAACTCCCGCACCCGCACCTCGCGGTGCAGATACGCCGGTACGTCACCGTTGACCCAGCGCTCCGCGCGCTCCTGGGCCTGCGCGAAGGTCACCACCGCGCTCATCCCTCCACCGGGACGGCGTACGCGAATCCGCCGTCGACCATCAGGTTCGCCACCGTCTCCAGCTCGGGCGGGCCGCCCGCCAGCCGGGTCAGGAACGCGTCGAAGTCCTCGCCGCAGGGCAGCATCAGCCGCTCGACGCGCTCCTGCACCGTCCAGCCGTCGCGGTCGCGGTAGTCGTCGTACGGGCAGAACCACACCGAACCCGTCGCCTCGCCGCGGACCTTGACCGCGAGGACGCCGCCCTGGGCGAAGGCCACGCCCAGGTAGTCCTTGGTGAAGTGGTCGCGGAGGCACTTGTTGACGTAGACGAGGTCGTTGACGGCCGGTTCCTCGCGGACCGTGAAGAACGGCTGGTCGAGCAGCAGGCCGAGCTCGGCGTCGAGCGCCGCCCCGACGGGCGCGCAGCCGCCGGCGGCCTTGAGGAACGCCCGGTAGGCGCCGGGCAGCCGGTAGCCCAGGTCCTCCTCGACGCCGCGGACCTGTTCCTCCGTCACCGCCAGGTCGCGCTGGGGCAGCGCGAAGTGCACGGGCCGGGTCTCCTGGAGCGGCCGGGTGCCGCGCTTGTCCTGGTCCACGGCGGCCGTCGCCAGCCCGCCGTGGTGCCGCAGGAGCGCCTTGACCTCGGCGGGGATCAGTTCCAGCCGGCGGGTGAAGGGGACGTGGTGCCAGGTCCAGCCGTGCGGGGTGGCCACCGCGGGCAGGCTGGCCCAGAGTTCGTGGCCCTCGGCGTGCAGCGCGGCGTTGGCCGAGACGTAGTCGGTCAGCCGCAGCTCGTCCACGCCGAAGCCCTCCGGCGGTTCGGCGATCTCGGCGGCCGCGCGGGCGTAGGGCGAGAAGTCGGGGTAGCCGTCCTCGTCCACCCGGACGCCCTTGGGGTGCCGGCTGTGCCGCACCGGGTCCGGAAAGTGCACGACCTGCCCGGCGTAGGCCGCGTTCGGCGGTGCGGCCTTCCCCCGGCCCCGGAGGCCGGAAGGCTCCCCCGTCCCGGCTGTCGTCATGGCGGATGCCCCCTGCTGGCTGGCTTGCTGCGGTCTCTCCCGGCGTTCCCGGGCCCCGGCGGGACGGGGGCGGCCCCCTCGGGGCCGCCGGGACGTCTCCGCCCGCGGCGCTTCGGCCGGGAACGGCTCGTGACGGACAGCCTATGCGCTGGCGCAAGACGGGCTCCCCGCCCACGGGGGACGCCCGCTCCCGCCCCGGCGCCAAAACCGTCCCCTTCCGGCAAACCGCCGCACACCAGCCGCATCCCCCTCGTGCCACGCCTGGCGCACCTCTCACCTATCCCGGCACACCTTGCACACGCAACACCGCCCTGCCTTCCACTCCCACCACCGCGTTTGGCAGGCTGATCCCCGCAACAGGGGGATTGCAGGGAGGGAAGAAGAACCACCATGCACACGACGCAGGACCATCAACCCCTGACCGGGGACGCCGTCGGCGACGCCCCCGGCGACCCCCGGCTCACCTGGAGCACGACCGAGGACGCCGAACGTCCGCCGGCCCTGCTCCACCGCCGCGACGGCATCCTGCCCGCCGTCGCCGCCGCGCTCTCCGTCCGCGGCACCACGCTGACCTGCACCGCGGCCAAGTCCGAACAGCCGCCCGCCCTGCACCCCCTGGTCCAGGACTTCCTGTCCACGCTCACCAGCGACAAGCGCGAGCGCTTCACCGGCCGCTGCCCCGAGGCCGTCCTCCTGACCCGCTTCCTCACCCAGCACGAGGCGGGCCGCAGCAAACGCGCCTCCCGCAAACCCCTCACCCACGGCGAGGCCCGGCGCGCCCTGAAGCAGTCGAAGATCACCGCCCGGCACATCCGCGAGGACGGCGACCCGCGCCACGGCGCCTACGCCGCCCCCTGCCGCTCCTGCACCGCGCTCCTCGCCCACTTCGGCGTCCGCGCCATCGACCCCACTCCCACGGAACGAGGCAGGCCCTGACCTCCATGCGCGCATTCGACCGCACCGCCGCCACCCGTTTCCCCGTCGCCGTCGACGCGGCCCTGCGCGAGGCCGGCTGGCAGCCGGGCCGGTGGGACATCAAGGCCGCCGAGCGATGGGCCGACGCGCTGCGCGCCCATGTGTCGCCCGCGGGTCACCGGCACACCGTCTTCCCCGCGGCCGTCGAGGCGTGGGCGGAGTTCGGCGGCCTGCGCGTCGCCGCCTCCGGGCCCGGGAAGCACATCGCCCCCACGCCGTTCCACATCGACCCGCTGCACGGGCTGCACCTCGCGCGGACCGTCGCGGACCTCGGCCGCGCCCTGGGTACCGAGGTCTGTCCGCTGGGCCAGGAGCTCGACGGCCAGGCGCTGCTGACCATCGACGCCCACGGCCGCGTCTACAGCCTCGACCACACCGGCGACTGGTACCTCGGCTCCGACATCGACCACGCCATAGGGGCCCTCGTCACCGGCGCCCGCCCGGCCCGGCTCTCGGCCGACGGCGCACCCCGGCGGACCGGCGGCTGACGGCCACGGCCGGGACGGGCGAAGCCGGAGGGGCGGACACCGGGGACGACCACCGGGGCGCGGCGCGACTGCGCCTACGCCGCGTCCGCGTGCCCCCGCGCCGCGTCCGGGATCACCGCGGACACCCGGAAGCCGCCCTTCTCCGTCGGCCCGGACACGAAGACGCCGCCGAGCGCGGTCACCCGCTCCCGCATCCCGACCAGCCCGTTGCCCCCGCTGGGCAGGCCCGCGTCCGTACCGCCCGCGGGCGGTCCGTTCTCCACCTGGAGCGCCACCTCGCGCTCCCGGTGCGCCAGCCGCACCCGGGCCGAGGCGCCGGGGGCGTGCTTGTGGACGTTGGTCAGCGCCTCCTGCACCACGCGGTACGCCGTGCTCTCCACGCGCGGCGCGTACGACCGGCCCTCCCCCTCGACCAGCAGCTCCACCGCCATCCCGGCCTCCCGGGACTGGCCCACCAGGGCCGCCAGCTCCGCCAGGCACGGCCCGTCGGCCGCCTCCGCCGCCGGGGCCGCCGCCCGCCCCGCCGACCTGCGGACCCGCTCCGAGGCGGCCGCCGCCACGGCGGCCAGCCGCTCCGGCTCCCGCGCCGCCGGCGGCGTCCCGGGGTCGCCGTCCGGGGTCTTGCGCAGGACGCCGAGCATCTCCCGCAGCTCGGTGAGCGCCTGCCGGCCCATGTCGCCGACGAGCGCCGCGTTCCGCGAGGCCTTCTCCGGATCCTTGAGGGCCACCGCCTGGAGGGCGGCGGCGTGCACGACCATCAGCGAGACGCGGTGCGCCACCACGTCGTGCATCTCGCGCGCGATGCGGGTGCGCTCCTCGCTGCGGGCCCACTCGGCGCGCTCCTCGGCGCGCTCGGCCAGCAGCGACAGCTCCCGCTCCAGGCCGTCGGCCCGCTCCCGCAGGCTCTCGACCAGCCGTCGTCTCGCCCCCACGTACAGCCCGAGCAGCAGCGGCGGCGCGGTCAGGCCGAGCGCCATCACGGCCGAGAAGAGCAGCTCCAGGCCCAGGCCCGGCCGGTAGGCGGAGCCCGCCATGTCCTGGTGGAACCGGGCCGCGGTCACGATCAGCGTCCCGGCCAGCGAGGCGGACGCGAGCACGACGATGATCCGCCGCGGCACCTCCGAGGCGGCCAGGGTGTAGAGGCCCACGAGCGACAGCAGGAACCCCATCTCGGCCGGGGTCACCGCGATCGACATCAGGACGACGGCGACCGGCCAGCGCCGCCGCACCAGCAGCAGGCCGCCGACCGGCAGCCCCAGCAGCCCGCCCAGGGCGCCCGGCAGCCCGACCTCGTGAGCGAAGGCGACCCCTTCCAGCAGGCACTCGAAGGCCGACACCGCGGCCAGGACGACGTCCAGCACCAGGCTCCTGCGCCTGGCCCACCACCACGGCCCCGCCGGCGCTCCCCGAGCGCCGGCCGCGGCCACCTCCCGCCCGCCCGGCCCCGTGATTGCCCCCGTTGTGGTCATACCAACCAGACTACGGGGGGCCGCCAACGCTTTTCGAAGAACTGACAGCGACCCGCAAGAGGCAGCGGCAGAAGCGAAGTTCGCCGCGACCGCCGGACACCGTCGCGCCGGGCCCCGGGCGTACGGCATAGTGGTGTCTGCGCGCGCCGCCGATCAAGCGATCGGGGCACGCCGGGCGAACCATCCCGGGTCGTCTAATGGCAGGACAAATGATTTTGGTTCATTGAATGAGGGTTCGATTCCTTCCCCGGGAGCCGGCTCCACAGGGTCCTGACCGCGCAGGTCAGGACCCTTCGGCGTTCCGGCCCTCGTACGCACCGGTATCCTGCGGGTGTCACCCCCTCGAACCTCGAAGCCGAAGGGCCCACCCGTGAGCGCCAACCGCCCGGCAGCCGTCGTCGTTCTCGCAGCGGGTGAGGGCACCCGCATGAAGTCGGCGACCCCCAAGGTCCTGCACTCGATCTGTGGCCGCTCCCTCGTCGGGCACGTCGTCGCCGCCGCCCGCGAACTGGCGCCGGAGCAGCTCGTCGTGATCGTCGGGCACGCCCGCGAGCAGGTCGCCGCGCACCTCGCCGAGATCGACCCGGCCGTCCGCACGGCCGTCCAGCACGAGCAGAACGGCACCGGCCACGCCGTGCGCATGGGCCTGGAGGAGCTGGCCCGCGAGGGCGTCCGCCCCGAGGGCACCGTGATCGTCGTCTGCGGCGACACCCCGCTGCTCACCGGCGCGACGCTGGCCCGCCTCGCGGACGTCCACGCCGCCGACGGCAACGCGGTCACCGTGCTGTCGGCCGAGGTGCCCGACTCCACCGGCTACGGGCGGATCGTGCGCGACCCCGCCACCGGCGCGGTGACCGAGATCGTCGAGCACAAGGACGCGACGGACGCCCAGCGGGCGATCCGCGAGATCAACTCCGGGGTGTTCGCCTTCGACGGCGCGCTCCTGGCGGACGCGCTGGGCAAGGTCCGCACGGACAACAGCCAGGGCGAGGAGTACCTGACGGACGTCCTCGGCATCCTGCGCGCGGCCGGGCACCGGGTCGGCGCGGCGGTCGCCCCCGACCACCGCGAGATCCTGGGCATCAACAACCGCGTCCAGCTCGCCGAGGCCCGCCGGCTGCTCAACGGGCGGCTGCTCGACGAGGCGATGATGAGCGGCGTGACGATCGTGGACCCGGCGACGACCTGGGTGGACGTCACGGTGACCTTCGAGCCGGACGCGCTGGTGCACCCCGGCACCCAGCTGCTGGGCGACACCCACATCGCCGGCGGCGCCGAGGTCGGCCCCAACTGCCGCCTGACGGACACCTCGGTGGGCCCGGGCGCCCGGGTGGACACCACCGTGGCGGACTCCGCGCGGATCGGCGCCCGCGCGAACGTCGGCCCCTTCGCCTATCTGCGGCCGGGGACGAAGCTCGGCCCGGCGTCGAAGGCCGGCGCCTACGTCGAGATGAAGAACGCCGAGATCGGCGAGGGCACCAAGGTGCCGCACCTGTCGTACGTGGGCGACGCGACCATCGGCGACCACACCAACATCGGCGCCGCGAGCGTCTTCGTGAACTACGACGGTGTGAACAAGCACCACACCACGATCGGCTCGCACTGCCGCACCGGATCGGACAACATGTTTGTGGCTCCGGTCACGATCGGGGACGGCGCCTACACCGCCGCCGGCTCGGTCATCACCAAGGATGTGCCCCCGGGTTCGCTGGCCGTCGCACGAGGACAGCAGCGGAATATCGAGGGCTGGGTGGCGCGAAAGCGCCCGGGGAGCGCCGCCGCGCAGGCCGCTTCCGCCGCTCTCCAGGAGCACGACGGGGAGCAGTGACCGTGACACGGTCCCGCCGATCGGGGCGTACCGTGATAAGCGCACACAAAGCGACATCCAAGGAGATTGTGCTGTGACCGGGTTCAAGACGACCGGCGAGAAGAAGCTCATGCTCTTCTCCGGCCGCGCCCACCCCGAGCTTGCCGAGGAGGTCGCGCACCAGCTGGGCGTCGGCCTGGTCCCGACCAAGGCGTTCGACTTCGCGAACGGTGAGATCTACGTCCGCTTCCAGGAGTCCGCGCGGGGTGCCGACTGCTTCCTGATGCAGAGCCACACGGCTCCCATCAATAAGTGGATCATGGAGCAGCTGATCATGATCGATGCTCTCAAGCGGGCCTCGGCCCGGAGCATCACCGTGATCGTGCCGTTCTACGGCTACGCCCGGCAGGACAAGAAGCACCGCGGCCGCGAGCCGATCTCGGCCCGTCTGATCGCCGACCTGCTGAAGACCTCCGGCGCCGACCGGATCCTCACGGTCGACCTGCACACCGACCAGATCCAGGGCTTCTTCGACGGCCCGGTGGACCACCTGTTCGCGCTGCCGATCCTGGCGGACTACGTGGGCGCCAAGGTCGACCGGGACAAGCTCACCGTCGTCTCCCCCGACGCCGGCCGCGTGCGCGTCGCCGACCGCTGGTGCGACCGGCTGGGCGCCCCCCTGGCGATCGTGCACAAGCGGCGTGACAAGGATGTCGCCAACCAGGTCACGGTGCACGAGGTCGTCGGTGACGTGAAGGATCGTGTCTGCGTACTGGTGGACGACATGATCGACACCGGTGGCACCATCTGCGCCGCCGCGGACGCCCTGTTCGCGCACGGCGCCGCGGACGTCATCGTCACCGCCACCCACGGCGTGCTCTCCGGCCCGGCCGCGGACCGCTTGAAGAACTCCAAGGTCAGCGAGTTCGTCTTCACCAACACGCTGCCGACCCCCAACGAGCTGGAGCTCGACAAGATCACGGTGCTGTCGATCGCGCCGACGATCGCCCGCGCCGTGCGCGAGGTCTTCGAGGACGGCTCGGTCACCAGCCTCTTCGACGAGCAGGCGTGACGGCCGCCTAGGCCGCGCGGAGATCGATTTCTGGTAAGGCCTCCCCGCCGGGTAAACTCACGCGAGTTGCTCGGCGAGGGAGGCCGTTCCGTTTTCGCGGTACGGCGGTCCGTTATCGACGCGCTCTTCGTAGCAGGCCGTTCGTGGGCCGGGTGACCCTGTCCGCTCACGACCTCCGAGGAGTGCACCATGGCCGAGATCAAGCTCGCCGCCACCGTCCGCACCGAGTTCGGCAAGGGCTCCGCCCGCCGCATCCGCCGTGCCCACCAGGTTCCGGCCGTCGTCTACGGCCACGGCTCCGAGCCGGTCCACGTGTCCCTCCCGGGCCACGACCTGATGATGGCGCTCAAGACCCCGAACGCCCTGCTCTCCCTGGACATCGAGGGCCGCTCCGAGCTGGTCATCCCCAAGCAGGTCCAGCGTGACGCGCTCAAGGGCTTCCTGGAGCACGTCGACCTCCTCGTCGTCAAGCGCGGCGAGAAGGTCACCGTCGAGGTCCCGGTCCACACCGAGGGCGACCTGGCCCCGGGCGGCAACCTGCTCGAGCACACCCTGACCGCCCTGCCGGTCCAGGCCGAGGCCACCCACATCCCGGAGGCCGTCTCCGTCTCCATCGCGGGCCTGGAGGCCGGCGCCTCCGTCCTCGCCAAGGACGTCGTCCTGCCGGCCGGTGTCGAGCTGGCCGTCGACGCCGACACCGTCGTCCTGCACGTCGTCGCCGGCCAGGCCGCCCCGGCCGACGAGGCCGCCGAGGGTGCCGAGGCCTGAGCCTCGCTCTTCCTCGCTTTTCTTCCGGCCGCCGCCCCGCTCCCTCACCGGAGCGGGGCGGCGGTTGGCGTATGAAGGAGACATGCGGATGACGGACGGCAGCAGCAGCGCCGGGAACGCCGGCACGGGCCCCTGGCTGGTCGTGGGCCTGGGCAACCCCGGCACCGAGTACGCGGGCAACCGCCACAACGTGGGCTTCATGGTCGCCGACCTGCTCGCGGAGCGGATGGGCGGCACATTCAAGGCGCACAAGGCGGGACGGGCGCAGGTCGTCGAGGGACGGCTGGGCGCGCCCGGGCCGGCGAGCCGCCGGGTGGTGATCGCCAAGCCGATGTCGTTCATGAACCTGTCCGGGGGCCCGGTGGCGGCCCTGCGGGACTTCTACAAGGTGCCCGTGGAGCGGGTCGTCGTGGTCCACGACGAGCTCGACATCGACTACGGGCAGCTGCGGCTGAAGGTCGGCGGCGGCGACAACGGCCACAACGGGCTGAAGTCGATCACGAAGTCCTTCGGGCCGGGGTACTGCCGGGTGCGCTTCGGCATCGGGCGGCCGCCGGGGCGGATGCAGGTCGCCGACTTCGTCCTGAAGGACTTCTCGGCCGCCGAGCGCAAGGAGCTTGCGTACGAGGTGGACCGGGCGGCGGATGCGGTGGAGTGTTTGATCGTGGACGGGCTGGAGCGGGCGCAGAGTACGTACAACTCGTAGGGGGCTAGGGAGGGTTGCCCCGGGCCCCTCCCCCGGAGGGGGCCGGGCCCGGGGCACACCCCACCCCACAGCGCTCAGCCCGTGTTGCGGAGGCCCGCCGCCACCCCGTTCACCGTCAGCAGCAGCGCACGCGCGAGGAGCGGATCCGGCGTCTCGCCGCGCGCCGCCGCCTGCCGCTGGCGGTGGAGCAGGGTGACCTGGAGGTAGGAGATCGGGTCCAGGTACGCGTCCCGGATGTGGAAGGTCTGGCGCAACACGGGGCTCGCGTCGAGCAGTTCACGCTCCCCCGTGATGCGGAGCACCTCCCGCACGGTCAACTCGTGCTCCGCCTCGATCGCCGTGAAGACGTGCTTCAGCTCGTCGGGCACGAGCGTGTCGACATAGTGCCGCGCGATGCGCAGGTCCGTCTTCGCCAGCGTCATCTCCACGTTGGAGAGGAAGTTGCCGAAGAAGTGCCAGTGCGCGTGCATCTCCGCGAGGACGTCCTCGAGTCCGGCCTCGCGGGCGGCCTTCAGCCCGGAGCCGACGCCGTACCAGCCGGGGACGATCTGCCGGGACTGGGTCCAGCCGAACACCCAGGGGATGGCCCGGAGTCCGTCGAGGCCGGCGCCCGAGTCGGGGCGGCGCGACGGCCGCGAGCCGAGGTGCAGTTCGGCGAGCTGGTCGACGGGCGTCGAGGCGAAGAAGTACGCGGGCAGGTCCGGGTCCTCGACCAGCCGCCGGTACGCGGCGTGCGCCGCGTCGGAGACGGTGTCCATGGCCGCGTCCCAGCGGGCGAGCGCCTCGTCGGACTGCCGGGGGGCCGTGTGCAGGGCGGACGCCTGGAGCGTGGCCGCGACGGTCAGTTCGAGGTTCTCCCGGGCGAGCGCCGGGATGAGGTACTTGTCGGAGATGACCTCGCCCTGCTCGGTCACCTTGATCTCGCCGTCGAGCGTGCCCCACGGCTGGGCGAGGATCGCGTCGTGGGTGGGGCCGCCGCCCCGGCCGACCGTGCCGCCGCGGCCGTGGAAGAGCCGCAGCCGCACCCCGTAGCGGTGCGCGACGTCGCGCAGCCGGCGCTGCGCCCGGTGGATCTCCCACTGCGAGGTGGTGATGCCGCCGAACTTGGAGGAGTCGGAGTAGCCGAGCATGACCTCCTGGACGTCCCCGCGCAGCGCGACCAGCCGCCGGTAGGAGGGGTCGGCGAGCATCGCGTCGAGGATGACGTCGGCCGCGCGCAGCTCGTCGGTGGTCTCCAGCAGCGGGACGATGCCGATCTTCGCCCAGCCGGCGTGCAGGTCGAGCAGCCCGGCCTCGCGGGCGAGGACGGCGGCGGCGAAGACGTCGTCGGCGCCCTGGCACATGGAGATGATGTAGGACTCGACGACCTCGGGGCCGAAGCGCTCCAGCGCCTCGCGGATGGTGTGGAAGACGCCGAGCGTCTTCGCGCCGGCCGCGTCCAGCGGCGCCGGGCTGGGCGCCAGCGGCCGGCGCGAGCGCAGCTCCTTGGCGAGGAGCTTGGCGCGGTACTCGCGCGGCATGTCGGCGTACCGCCAGGACTCCTCGCCGAGCCGGTCGAAGAGCTGGCCGAGGGCGTGGTGGTGCGCGTCGGCGTGCTCGCGGACGTCCATGGTCGCCAGGTGGAGGCCGAACGCGGCGAGGGTCCGCAGCGCGCGCTCCAGGCGGCCGTCGGCGATGAGCCCGCCGCGGTGCGCCCGCAGCGAGTCCTGGATCAGCTGGAGGTCGGCGAGCAGGTCGGCGGTGCCGAGGTAGTCGCGGCCCTCCTGGTGCGGGGTGTCGCGGGCCAGCCGCTCCCGGGTGTTGAGGAGCTTCTGGCGGATGCAGGTGGCCTTGAGCCGGTACGGCTCCTCGGCGTTGAGCCGCTTGTAGCGCGGGCTGATCTCGGGGAGCAGCTCCAGGTCGCGCTGGAGCGAGGTGAGCAGCTCCTCGGTGGCGCCGCTGTTGCGGATCGAGTTGGAGAGGGCGGCGCGCAACTCGTCGACGAGCTCGACGGCGTCGGTGATGCCGTGCTCGTGCTGGAGGATCAGGACGTCCCGGGTGACCTGCGGGGTCACATTGGGGTTGCCGTCGCGGTCGCCGCCGATCCAGGTGCCGAAGCTCAGCGGGCGGGTGGTGACGGGCAGGTGGACGCCGACCCGGCCGAGCTCGGCCGCGAGGTCCTCCAGGACGTCGCCGACGGCGCCGGTGTGCAGCTCGTCCAGGTAGTAGATGGCGTTGCGGGCCTCGTCGGTGGGCTCCGGGCGGGAGACGCGCAGCTCGTCCGTCTGCCAGAGCAGGTCGATGTTCTCGGCGAGGCGCAGGGCGAGGCGGCGCTTCTCGCCCTCGCCGGTGGCCGGCCGGTCCAGCAGCTCGGCGATGCGCAGGAGCTTGTTGAGGACGCTGCGGCGCGCGGCCTCCGTGGGGTGGGCGGTGAAAACCGGCCGTACGCCGAGGTGTTCGACGGTCTGCCGCAGGTGCTCGGGGTCGGCGTCCTTCAGCTTGTCCGCGGTGCGGGCCAGGATCGAGCCCTCGGCCTCCCGCTTGGCGCCCAGCTCCCGGGCGCGGTGCACCTGTTCGGTGACGTTGGCGAGATGGAAGTAGGTGGAGAAGGCGCGCACCAGCTTGGCGGCCGTCTGCG
Organism: Streptomyces caatingaensis; assembly: GCF_001187435.1. GTDB lineage: Bacteria > Actinomycetota > Actinomycetes > Streptomycetales > Streptomycetaceae > Streptomyces > Streptomyces caatingaensis. The sequence continues at coordinate 136,554 of NZ_LFXA01000001.1, forward strand.
GATCGGTCTCGCCGAGCAGCCGGGCCGCGGCCTCGCCGTCCGTGCGGGTCAGGGCGCGGACCCGCTCGACGAGGGCGAGGAGCTCCTCGCCCTCCTGGCGGACCAGGGTCTCGCCGAGGAGGTCGCCGAGCCGGCGGATGTCGGCACGCAGGGCGGCGCTGCGCCGTGCTTCGGGGCTGGTGGGGTCGGCACTGCTCACAGGTGCGGCTCCTTGCGGTGTTTCCGAGCACGTCTGGAGGGGTGGCGGACCGCGCTGTCCGACGCCCCAAGCATAGGTCGCCGCCCGACGCGCGGTGGCCGAGAGCCCTCTTGCCCCGCCCCGGGGCCCTGCCATACTTACGTTGCCGTAGGTTACGGAACCGTAGCCAGCTCCCCGACCCCCGAGGGAACCCATGACTGCAAGTCCCGACGTGCTCGAAGACGTGCCGAAGGCCCCACAGGGCCCGCTCCCTTCCGCCACGCTCGGCGGTGACAGCAAGCGCTCGATCGAACAGATCACCCTGCTGCTGTTCATCACCGTCCCCTTCGTCGCTCTCGTCGCCGCCGTGCCGCTCGCCTGGGGCTGGGGGGTGAGCTGGCTGGATCTCGGGCTGATGACGGCGATGTACTTCATCGGGTGCCACGGCATCACGATCGGCTTCCACCGCTACTTCACCCACGGCTCGTTCAAGGCGAAGCGGCCGCTGCGGATCGCCCTGGCGGTCATGGGGTCGCTGGCGGTCGAGGGGCCGCTGGTGCGCTGGGTGGCGGACCACCGCAAGCACCACAAGTTCTCCGACGCCGAGGGCGATCCGCACTCGCCGTGGCGGTACGGCGAGACGATCCCCGCGCTGATGAAGGGCCTGCTGTGGGCCCACGTCGGCTGGATGTTCGACGAGGAGCAGACGCCGCAGCACAAATACGCCCCGGACCTGATCAAGGACCCGGCCATCCGCGCGATCTCCCGCCAGTTCGTCCTGTGGACCACGGTCTCGTTGCTCATCCCGCCGCTGGTCGGCGGCCTGGCGACCTGGTCGTGGCAGGGGGCCGTCACGGCGTTCTTCTGGGGTTCACTGGTCCGGGTGGCGCTGCTGCACCATGTGACGTGGTCCATCAACTCGATCTGCCACGCGGTCGGCAAGCGGCCCTTCAAGTCGCGCGACCGCTCGGGCAACGTGTGGTGGCTGGCGATCCTGTCCTGCGGCGAGTCCTGGCACAACCTGCACCACGCCGACCCGACGTCGGCCCGGCACGGGGTGCTGCGCGGGCAGCTCGACTCCAGCGCCCGCATCATCCGCTGGTTCGAGCGGGCCGGGTGGGCGTACGACGTGCGCTGGCCCCGGGCCGACCGCATCGCGGCCAAGCGCAAGAAGGGGACGGACCGGGAGAGCGCCGCGCACGCGGCATGATGGACGGCGTGGCGATCGACAGCAAGACCTCCGGCAAGAAGGACCAGACCCCCGCGACCGGGACCCGGCGCACCCGCCGGGTGCGGATGACGGGTGCGGAGCGCCGGGAGCAATTGCTGGACGTCGGTCGGACGCTCTTCGCCGAGCGCGGCTTCGAGGGCACGTCGGTCGAGGAGATCGCGGCGAAGGCCGGGGTCTCCAAGCCGGTGGTGTACGAGCACTTCGGGGGCAAGGAAGGGCTCTACGCCGTCGTCGTGGACCGCGAGATGCGGCAGCTGCTGGACATGGTCACGGGGGCGTTGACCGCGGGGCACCCGCGGGAGCTCCTGGAGCAGGCCGCGTTCGCCCTGCTCGACTACATCGACTCGTATACGGACGGGTTCCGGATCCTCGTCCGCGATTCGCCGGTGGCGCAGTCGACGGGGACGTTCGCGTCGCTGATCAGTGACATCGCGACGCAGGTCGAGGACATTCTCGGGCTGGAGTTCAAGGCCCGGGGCTTCGAGCCGAAGCTGGCGCCGCTGTACGCGCAGGCGCTGGTGGGGATGGTCGCCCTCACCGGGCAGTGGTGGCTCGACGTCCGTCGCCCGAAGAAGGCGGAGGTCGCGGCGCATCTGGTGAATCTGGCGTGGCATGGGCTGGACGGTCTGGAGCCGAAGCCCCGGCTGGTGGGGCATCGGCGGTCCTGACGGCGGGGGCCGTCGGGGGTGCCTCGCCCCGGACCCGCCCTTTCACCGCTTCTGCGCGGCTTCGCCGCGGGGTGTCCTCACATGCCGGGCGGGCTGAATTCGGCCCGCCCGGCATGTGAGGACACCGCCCGGAGGGCGGTTCCCGGGCGTCTCTACTCCCTCACCGCCACCGCGAACACCCGGCGGAACGGGAAGACCGTCCCGTGCGGACCCGCCGGGTACGCCTCGCGGAGCAGGGAGGCGTACGAGGCGAGGAACTCCTCGCGCTCCCCGGGCGCGTCCGCCAGCGCCGTCAGGACGGGCCGCAGCCCCGTGCCCTTGACCCAGTCGAGGACGGGATCCTCGCCGGCCAGCAGATGGCAGTACGTGGTCTCCCAGGCGTCGACGGACAGACCGAGGGCGGTCAGGCGCTCCAGGTACTCCGCGGGCTCCAGGACGCGGTGCGGGCCGCGCAGGACGCCGGCCAGCCGGTCGCGCCAGCGCGGCGAGGCGCAGAGGTCACGCATCAGGGCGTGGGACGGGGCGTCGGCGTTGCCGGGGACCTGGAAGGCGAACACCCCGCCGGGGGAGAGCGCCGAGGTCCACGCGGGGAAGCGGTCCGCGTGGTCCGGCACCCACTGCAGCGCGGCGTTGGAGACGATCAGGTCGAGCGGGCCGATCGGGGCCCACTCGGCGGCGTCCGCGCCGGTGAAGGAGAGGCGGCCGCCGCCCGGCGTCCGGCCCGCGTGGGCCTGCGCCTCGCGCAGCATCTCGGGCGAGTTGTCCAGCCCGGTGATCAGCGCGTCCGGCCAGCGCCCGGCGAGGAGCGCCGTGACGTTCCCGGCGCCGCAGCCGAGGTCCACGATGCGGGCGGGGCCGGTGGCCGGCAGGCCGGGGACGCGGGCCAGCAGGTCGAGGAAGGGGCGGGTGCGGTGACCCTCGTGGCGCAGGTACTGCGCCGGGTCCCACGTGGGGGTGTGCGGCATGGCGGTGGTCCTCCCGAGGAGCGGGCGTGGGTCCAGCATCCCCCGCCATATATCTTGACGTCAAGAGACTTCATGTCGACAGACCCACTACACTGATCTCATGGAGGACGAGGTCGATCGGCTGGTCGCAGCGTGGCGCCGGGAGCGCCCTGACCTCGACGTGGAGCCGCTGGAGGTGCTGAGCCGGGTCAGCCGGCTCGCCCGGCACCTCGACCGCGCCCGTCGGCTGGCCTTCGCCGAGCACCAGTTGGAGCCCTGGGAGTTCGACGTCCTGACGTCGCTGCGCCGGGCCGGCGCGCCCTACCAGCTCTCCCCCGGGCAGCTCCTGACCCAGACCCTGGTCACCTCCGGCACCATGACGAACCGGATCGACCGGCTCGCCAAGAAGGGCCTGGTGCGGCGCGAGCCCGACCCCAACGACCGGCGGGGCGTGCTGGTACGGCTCACCGAGGAGGGACGGAACCGGGCGGACGAGGCGCTCGCCGGACTGCTCGCCCAGGAGCGGGCGATCCTCGCCGAGCTGTCCACCGCTCAGCGCCATGAACTGGCCGGTCTGCTACGCCAGTTGACCGCCCCGTTCGACAACGTCCCCGGCTAGGTCCACCGGGCCCACCCCCGCGCGGCGCGCGAGCGCCACCGCGGCGAGCGTCGAGTGCACCCCGAGCTTGCCCAGCACGTTCTGCATATGCGTGCGGACCGTGTGCGGGGAGAGATAGAGCCGCTCCGCGACGGCCTTGCGGCCCAGCCCCGCCACCATGCAGCGGAGCACCTCCCGCTCGCGCGGGGTCAGCGACTCCACGAGCCGCTCGCTCTCCGTGCGGTGCTTGCGCGCGGCCGTGAGCTCCCGCAGCACTCCGGTGAGGAGCGCCGGCGGCAGATGCGTCTCGTCCCGCAGCACCCCGCGGATCACCGCGAGCAGGCGCGACAGCGAACAGTCCTTGGCGACCCAGCCGCCGGCGCCGGCCTGCAGCGCGGCCGCCGCCCGCCGCGGGTCGTCGCGCTCGGCGAGGACCACCGTCCGCACCCCGGGATGGCCGGAGCGCACCCCGGCCACGAGCGAGATGCCGTCCACCGCACCGCCGCCGTCCGGCCCCGGGGCCGGGACCGGCCGGCCGGGCGGGCGCCGCTGCTCCGGGACCCGGGCCGCCTCCACGGCGACCGCGCCCAGATCGGCGTCGATCAGCAGGACGTCGAAGCGACGCCCCTCCACCGCCGCGCGCTCCAGCGCGCGCAGAGCCGCCGGCCCGCTGCCGGCCGCCGAGACGTCCACATCCTGCTCGGCCGCGAGGGCGGCCGCGAGGGACTCGGCGAAGATGCGGTGGTCGTCGACGACCAGTACCCGAATACGTGCCACAACCACCCCCAAATCCGGGGAGGCGCGCAGTGCGGGTACGGCGCCCGGTACGGAGCCGCCGTCCCGGCGCGCGGCCGCCGCCGCACTCCGACAACCACCCCGCCCCGGGCGTCGTACCTGCCTGTCTCGCCCCCTGATCGGCGTCGGCCCCCACCGACGCTCTGCTCAGCGTACGGCCGGGGTACGACATCGGAAGCCGATTCGCAAAACTGCTTGACCCGGATGTTTATCGTGAGCTTTCTGTTCAGTATTGGGGCGGCGAACGACGCGGAACGACGTGAAGTGGTGCACGAATGGCCCAACGTCCGTCCCGCCGCAGGTCAGTGGGGTCAGAGGTCGCGCCGCGCTCCGTCCCCCGGCTCCACGGGGAGGACGCGGGGCGGCCGGTGCCCCGCCGCCGCGAAGGCGGCCGCCACCTCGCGCCCCACGCGCCCCGCGGCCGCCTCCTCGGCCAGCACCACCGCCGATCCGCCGAAGCCGCCGCCGGTCATCCGGGCGCCGAGCGCCCCGGCCCGGAGCGCGGCCGCCACCGCCAGGTCCAGCTCGGCGCAGGAGACGGCGAAGTCGTCGCGGAGCGAGGCGTGTCCGGCCGTGAGCAGCCCGCCGACGGACCGCGGATCGCCGGCCTCCAGGCGGGCGACCGCCCGGCCGACGCGCTCCTCCTCCGTCACCACGTGCCGCACCAGCGGCCGCAGCGGCTCGTCCAACGCGCCCAGGGCGCCGTCCAGTTGCCCGGGATCGAGGTCGCACAGCAGCCGTACGCCGAGCGCCCGCGCACCCGCCTCGCAACCGGCGCGCCGCGCCGCGTACGCGCCGTCCCGCAGCGCGTGGGCGACCCCGGTGTCCACCACCAGCAGCCGCAGCCCGTGCGCCACGGGGTCGAACGGGACCTGGCGCAGGGCGAGATCGCGGGTGCGGAGGTGCAGGACGTGGCCCGTGGTGCAGCAGGCGGCCGCCGCCTGGTCCATGATCCCGCAGGGCACCCCGGCGAAGGCGTGCTCGGCCTCCCGCACCAGCCGGGCCAGCACGAGGCGGTCCGCCTCCCGCTCCACGGCCCCCGTCAGGGCCAGCGCCACGGCGACCTCCAGGGCCGCCGAGGACGACAGCCCCGCACCCAGCGGCACGTCCGTCTCCACGTGCACGTCCGCCCCGCCCGTCCCGTACCCGGCGCGGCGCAACGCCCAGGCGACGCCCGCCGGGTAGGCGGCCCAGCCGCGCACCGCGCCCGGCGCGAGCCCGGCGGCGGCCACTTCGACGGGTTCGCCGGGGAAGAGCGCGGAGTGCAGCCGCAGCAGTCCGTCGGCGCGGGGCGCGGCGGCGGCCCAGGTGCGCAGCGGCAGGGCGAGGGGCAGCACCGAGCCGCCGTTGTAGTCGGTGTGCTCGCCGAGGAGGTTGACGCGCCCGGGCGCGGACCAGACGCCGGCGCACGCCCTGCCGAAGACCGCGCGGAAGGCGTCCGCCACGCGGCCCGCGCGGCTCAGGGGAGCTCCCCGTCCGCCGTGCGCCGGGCGAACTCCCAGGCGTCCGCGATGATGTCGCCCAGGTCCGGGCGGCGCGGCCGCCAGCCGAGGACCTCGCGGGCGCGCTCGGCGGAGGCGACCAGCACCGCGGGGTCACCGGGCCGGCGGGGGCCGGCGCGCTGCGGGATCGGGCGGCCGGTGACCTCGCGCGCGGTCTCGACGACCTCGCGCACGGAGAAGCCGTTGCCGTTGCCGAGGTTGCACACCAGGTGCTCGCCGGGCCGGGCGGCGGCCAGGGCGAGGAGGTGGGCCTCGGCCAGGTCGGCGACGTGCAGGTAGTCGCGGACGCACGTGCCGTCGGGGGTCGGGTAGTCGTCGCCGTGGACGGCGATCTCCGGCCGCTCGCCGAGGGCGGTCCGCAGGACGAGCGGCACCAGGTGCGACTCCGGTTCGTGCCGCTCCCCCCAACGCCCGTACGCCCCCGCGACGTTGAAGTAGCGCAGCGAGACGCCGGCCAGCCCGTGGGCCGCGCACTCGGCGGCGATCATGTGGTCCACGGCGAGCTTGCTCGCGCCGTAGGGGTTGGTGGGGACGGTCGGGGAGTCCTCGGTGACGGGCACCACGGCCGGCTGGCCGTAGGTGGCGGCGGTGGAGGAGAAGACCAGGGTGCGCACGCCCGCGGCACGCATGGCGTCGAGCAGGTCGAGGGTGCCGCCGACGTTGTTGCGCCAGTACTTCTCGGGGCGGGCGACGGACTCGCCGACCTGGGAGCAGGCGGCGAAGTGCAGCACCGCGTCGTACGAGCCGTCCAGATGGCGCGCGGCCTCCTGGACGCGCCCCTCGATGAACCGCGCGCCCTCCGGGACGGCGTCGCGGTGCCCCGTGGAGAGGTCGTCGAGCACGGTCACCGTGTGCCCGGCGGCCAGCAGATGGGCCGCGACGACGCTGCCGACATAGCCGGCACCACCCGTGACCAGGCACTTGCTCGTGTTCATTGCCTTGCTGCCTCTCGCAGTCGCTCGGCCGCGGCCTCCGGCGGCACATCGTTGATGAACACGTTCATGCCGGATTCGGAACCGGCGAGGAACTTGAGCTTGCCGGCAGTGCGGCGGACGGTGAAGACCTCGAGGTGCAGGGCGAATTCCGTGCGCAGCGGGTGGCGGACGGGGGCCTGGTGCCAGCCGCTGACGTACGGGGTGGGCGGTGCGCCGGGCCCGAAGAGTCGGTCGAAGCGGCGCAGGATCTCCCGCTGGAGGCCCGGGAGTTCGGCCCGCGCGGGCCCGTCGAGGGCGGTGAGGTCGGGCACCCGGCGCCGGGGGTGGAGGTGGACCTCGTACGGCCAGCGGGCCGCGTACGGCACGAACGCCGTCCAGTGCTCCCCGGCCAGCACGATCCGCCGCCCGTCGGCCTCCTCGGCGGCCACGACGTCCTCGAAGAGACTGCGGCCGGTGCGCTCGCGGTGGGCGGCGGCGGAGGCGAGGACGCGCTCGGTGCGCGGGGTGACGAAGGGGTACGCGTAGATCTGGCCGTGCGGGTGGGTCAGGGTGACGCCGATCTCCGCGCCCCGGTTCTCGAAGCAGAAGACCTGCTCGACGCCGGGCAGGGCGGACAGCTCCGCCGTGCGGTCCGTCCACGCCGCGAGGACGAGGGCGGCCCGTTCGTCGTCCAGGGCGGCGAAGGAGCCGTCGTGCTCGGCGGTGAAGCAGACGACCTCGCAGCGGCCGGGCCCCGCGAGGGAGGGGAAGCGGTTCTCCAGGACGGCGACCTCGTAGTCCGCGGCCGGGATCTCGGTGGGCCGGCCGTCGCGCGTGGGGCACAACGGGCAGGCGCCGGGCGGCGGATGATAGGTGCGGTCCTGCCGGTGGGAGGCGATCACCACGGTGTCGCCCAGCAGCGGGTCGGCGCGCAGCTCGGTGCCGCGCGCGGCCGGGGGCAGCGGGCGCCGGTCCGGGGCGTCGCGGGCGGTGCCGTCCCGGGCGTCGTAGTAGAACAGCTCGCGGCCGTCCGCGAGCCGGGTCGCGGTCCTCTTCACACACGCCCTCCTCACCGACACCTTCCCACCCCACCGAGCACAAGGAACCATGGGAGGGCAACGCGGTCAACGGTGATCGGCCGACGGTGGGCCGACGGTGGACGGGGGGGCGCCATGCAGGCACTGGCCGAGGGTCTCCGGCTGCACGTCAACGGCCTGGACTACGCCATCCTGGGCCTGTACTTCGCCGTGGTGCTGGGCATCGGGTGGGCCGTCCGCCGTTCGGTGCGGACCAGCACGGACTTCTTCCTGTCGGGGCGCTCGCTGCCCGCCTGGGTCACCGGTCTGGCCTTCGTCGCCGCCAACCTGGGCGCCACCGAGATCCTCGGCATGGCGGCCAACGGCGCCCAGTACGGCGTCCCCACCGTCCACTGGTACTGGATCGGCGCGATTCCCGCGATGGTCTTCCTGGGGCTGGTGATGATGCCGTTCTACTACGGGTCCGAGGTGCGCTCGGTCCCGGAGTTCCTGCTGCGGCGGTTCGGGCCGTCCTCGCATCTGCTGTCGTCGGTCATCTTCGCGGTCGCCTCGGTCCTCATCGCCGGCGTCAACCTCTACGCCATGGCGATCGTGCTGCGGGCGCTGCTGGGCTGGCCGCAGTGGGTCGCCGTGGTGGTGGCCGGCTTCTTCGTCCTGGTCTACATCACGCTCGGCGGGCTGACCTCGGCCGTCTACAACGAGGTGCTCCAGTTCTTCGTGATCCTGGCGGCGATGGTCCCCCTGACGGTCGTCGGCCTGCGGCGGGCCGGCGGCTGGGGCGGGCTGCGGGACGCGGTGGCCGCCCGGCGGGGCGACGACTTCCTCACGGCCTGGGGCGGCACGGGCGTGGGCCACGCCAACCCGCTGGGCGCCAACTGGCTGACCATCACGCTCGGCCTCGGCTTCGTGCTGAGCTTCGGCTACTGGACGACCAACTTCGCCGAGGTCCAACGGGCACTCTCCGCGAAGGACTTGAGCGCCGCGCGGCGCACGCCGCTGATCGCCGCGTTCCCGAAAACGCTCATTCCCCTGGTGGTCGTGGTGCCGGGGCTGATCGCGCTCGTCGTCGAGCCGACGCTGGGCGCGGCGGGCAGCGGGCTCGACTACAACGACGCGATCCCCGTCCTCATGCGCGACCTGCTGCCCAACGGGGTGCTGGGCCTGGCCGTGACCGGGCTGCTCGCCGCCTTCATGGCCGGCATGGCGGCCAACGTCTCGTCGTTCAACACCGTGTTCACCAGCGACATCTGGGCCACCTACCTCCGCCGCGGGCGCGCCGACGCGCACTATCTGGCGACCGGGCGGGTGGTGACGGTGCTCGGGGTGCTGGCGGGGATGGGGACGGCGTTCGTGGCCTCGTCCTTCTCCAACATCATGAACTATCTGCAGACGCTGTTCTCGTTCTTCAACGTCCCGCTCTTCTGCGTCTTCGTCATCGGCATGTTCTGGCGGCGGGCCACGGCCGCGGGCGGCTTCTGGGGCCTGCTGTCCGGCACGGTGGCCGCGATGGTCCACTACTTCTGGCTCTACCGGCGGGGGATCGTGTCCATCCCGTCCGACCAGGGCGCCAACTTCGTCTCCGCGATCGTCGCGTTCGCGGTCGGCGCGGTGGTGACGGTGGCGGTCTCGCTGGGCACCGAGCCCAAACCGGCGGCCTCGCTCGCGGGGCTGGTCCACGGCGTCCGGCCGCCGGCGGCCGGGGTGCCGGCGGACGGCGACGGGGTCTGGTACCGCCGGCCGGCCCTGCTGGGGTGGGGCGCGGTGGTGCTGGCGGCGGCCTGCTACGTGCCGTTCTCCTTCTGACGCCCGCCTTCCTGACGCCTGCCCCGCACCCGCCCTTTCCCGTCTTCGAGGGGAGCACGATGGACGACCGCAAGCCGCCGCGGACCCTCTTCGACCTGCGCCTGGTCATCGGCGGACTCTTCACCGTCTACGGCGTCGTCGTCACCGTCGCCGGGATCACCGCCTCGGACGAGGACCTGGACAGGGCCGAGGGCATCAACATCAACCTCTGGGCCGGGCTGGGGATGCTCGCCCTCGGCGCCTTCTTCCTGGTCTGGCTCATGCTCCGCCCTGCCGCCCCACCACGCCGCGGGAAGTAGCCGGGACGCCGCCCGCGGCCCGGTCCAGCAGCCCCGTGCGGGCGGCCAGGGCCGCGGCCTCCAGCCGGGAGCCGACGCCGAGCTTCATCAGGACGCGCTGGACGTGCGTACGGGCCGTGCTCGGCGCTATGCCCATCCCGGCGGCGATCAGCCGGGTGTCCTCGCCCTCGGCCACCCGCACCAGCACCTCGACCTCGCGCGGGGTCAGCAGCTGGAGCAGCCGCGCCCCCTCGTCGTCCGGCTGGGCCGCCGGGTTGAGCAGCTCGGTGAACGCGCCCTGGAGCAGCTGGGGTTCGACGGCGGCCTCGCCCGCGCGGGCCTTGAGCATGGCCCGCTCGACGCCCTCGATGCGCTCGTTGTGCCGGACGTAGCCGGAGGCGCCGGCGGCGAAGGCGGCCGCGATGCCCAGCGGGCTCGGCACCGGCCCGAGCACCACGACGGCCACCTGCGGACGCTCCCGCTTGATCCGCACGACCGGCTCGAACGCGCCGGGCTCGGCCGGGGCGGCCGTGCCCAGCAGGCACACTTCGGGCGCGCGGCTCACCACCAGGTCGGCCGCCCCCGCGCTCGGCGCGGCCGCCGCCAGCACCCTGTGCCCGCGCAACTTCAGCGCCGAGGCGAGGGCCTCGGCCAGCAGTCGGTGGTCGTCGACCACCATGAGCCGCACGCCCATGCGCTGCCCCCCTGTCGCCCGCGTACGTCTCCGCGTCGCCGCGCTCTTACGTCGCTACGTCTCTTTGTCGCCCTCTTGCCCCCGGAAGCTACACGCTTGTTCGACGTTCCGCGCCCCCTACTCGTGAGAAGTCCCCCGGAATGCCGAAATCCCTGTCAATCACGTGTACTTCGCGTCTGAAACGGATCGTTCAGGCATGTACGCGCGATGGACAGGGATGCGGCGCCGAGCGCTCGCCAAATGATCAGCCGAGCGTCAACCGGTCGTCAACCACGGTCAGTCGGGCCGGGGAACGGACGGCTCAGCCCGTCCCCCAGATCATGGCGATGTACTCCTTGCCGTCCGCGAACGGGCTCGGCTTGTGGATGTAGTTGCGGCCCAGGTACAGCCGCCCCTGCGCCCAGATGGCCTGCTCGAACAGCGGCGAGATCTGGGCCTCGGTCTTCTGCGTGGCGAGCGGGTTCTTCAACAGCTCCTGCGCGGCGAAGGAGTTGGGGTCGATCCGGACGACCGTGCCGCCCGCGCGCCAGCTCGCCGTGAGGTAGGCGATCGCCGCGCCGTCCCCGTCCGTGCCGATCGGCACCATCGACGAGCTGACCCGGCCGTCGGTCTTGCCCTTCGACTTGCCGTTGGCGAGGTCGAACGCCACGACCTCGTTGACCCGGCCGACCTCACCGGACTTGCCGGTCTGGTGGTCGTCCGACGGAAGATAGAGCGTGTCCTTGGTGACGGCGAGCTTGTAGCAGCCCTCGACGGCGGTCGAGGGGCAGCGCGGGACGAACTTGCCGTTCTCCGTCGCGATCTTGCTGCGCAGCTTGCCGTCCTTGCCGCTGTCGTCGATCGCCATGAAGTCGGACACGCCGTTGCCCGTGTGGTCACCCGCGTTGACGCCGATGACCAGCGGGTCGGTTGACACCACGTGCACGTACTGGAGCCCGCTGGGCACCTTGAAGCTGGACTTGGGCATGCCCGTCGCCGGGTCCAGGGTCTGGACCTTCATCTGCGGGCGCTCGTAGTCGCCGCAGCGCTGCACCGCGACGAGCTTGCTGCCGCCGCCGTAGCCGTCGTCCCGGCAGGAGTCGTCCTCCTTGGGCTTCCACAGCTCCTTGCCCTCCAGCGACCAGGCGGCGCCGCCGCCCAGGCCGCCCGCCGCGACGGTGCCGCCGCCGACGGTGACCTCGGAGAAGGTGACGTCCTTGTCGCCGACCCGGACCGACTTCTGCCACAGCTTCTTGCCGTGGTCGAGGTCGAGGGCCACGACCTGGTTGCACGGGCCGCCGTACGGCTTGCTGTCGCTCGGCGGCGCCTGCGCGACCAGCACGGCGGTCTTGCCGTCGGCGGTCACGTGCTTGGGCGCCGAGCAGATGTCGCCGTCCAGCGGGATCTCCCACTGCTTGCCGCCGGTCAGGCCGTAGCCGACGACCTTGTCGAGGTCGCCCTTGGCGAAGACCTTGCCGGTGACCCACATGCCGCCGGCCGGGCGGCTGGTGTCCTTGATCGTGGCCAGCTCGGCGCCGAAGAGGAACTTGCCCTCCTTGGCCCGGGGCTTGTCCGCGCCCTTGGCGCCGCCCCCGCCCTTGGCACCGGACGAGGCCTTCGGCCCGTCCTTCTTGGGGTCGTCGTCGCCACCGCCCTGGAGGGCGTACCAGACGCCTCCGCTGAGCAGCAGCGCGAACGCGGTGACGGCGCCGACGATCACGGCCAGGCGCTTCCTGTTCTTCGCCGCGGGCGGCGGCGTCTGCTGGTACGCCCCGCCGAACTGCGGCGCCCCGAACTGCGGCCCGCCGGCGGCCGGATAGCCGTAGCCGCCGGGGGGCGGGGGTGCCTGGGGGTAGCCGTAGGCGGGGCCTACGGGGGCGCCGGGGGCGGGAGCGCCGGGGGGACCGAAGCCCGGACCGGCGGGCGCCGCAGGGCCGTTGGGGGCCGCGGGCGACGGCACGGGGGCTCCGGGACCGGCCGGGGCGGCCGGACGGGCGGGCGCCGCCGGGCCGTTGGCGCCCGCGGGTGCCGCGGGCGGTGCGGCGGGGACGGGCGGGGCCGACGGGGGCGCCGGCGGTGCCGCGGGGGCCTGCGGCGGCCGGGGCGGTGGCGGGGGCTGCTGCCCCTGCGGGCCCGCCGGCGGGGCGGGCGGGGCGGGCGGGGCGGACGGCATGGCGGGAGGAGCCCCGAAACCGGGGGGCTGGTCCTGGGGTGCGCCGAAGCCTTGGGGGGGCTGGGGCGGCTGTGACATCAGCTTTCCTCATTTACGCGCGGAACCCGCCGGCCCGGGCGGCCTCCCCCGCGATCCCGGCGGCGCCGGGCGCCGGCCGGCGCGCGGCGCCCTCCCGGGAAGGAGCGCATCGGGTGCGGATCCCGCCGGTGAGCGGCACGTGAGCGGGGGTTCTTTGTATCACCCGACGACAGGGCCGGACGGGTGGCGCACGCGCCGCCCGGGGAGCCGATACCGGGCTGTGACGAGACCGTTGTGAGGGGGTTGTGCCGCGTGGGACCGCGCGGCGGCCCCGGCGCGCGCTACACCTCCTCCGCCAGCTCCAGCCAGCGCAGCTCCAGTTCCTCCCGCTCCCCGGCCAGCTCCCGCAGCTCCGCGTCCAGCTCGGCCACGGCCGCGAAGTCCGTCGCCCGGGCGGCGATCCGCTCGTGGAGCTTCGCCTCCTGCTCGCTGACCTTGTCGAGCCGGCGCTCGATCTTCTGGAGCTCCTTCTTCGCGGCCCGCGCGTCCCCGGCGGACTTCGCGGGCCGGGCGGCGGGCACGGGCGCGGCCGGGGCCGCCGCGTTCAGCACGGCCTCGCGGCGCTCCAGGTACTCGTCCAGACCGCGCGGCAGCATCCGCAGGAAGCGGTCGCCGAGCAGGGCGAAGACCCGGTCGGTGGTGCGCTCCACGAAGTAGCGGTCGTGGCTGATGACGATCATCGAGCCGGGCCACCCGTCGAGCAGGTCCTCGAGCTGCGTCAGCGTCTCGATGTCGAGGTCGTTGGTCGGCTCGTCGAGGAAGAGGACGTTCGGCTCGTCCATCAGCAGGCGCAGCAGCTGGAGCCGCCGGCGCTCACCGCCGGAGAGGTCGCCGACCGGCGTCCACTGCTTCTCCTTCGTGAAGCCGAACTTCTCGCACAGCTGTCCCGCCGTCATCTCCCGGCCCTTGCCGAGGTCGACGCGGTCGCGCACCTGCTGGACGGCCTCCAGCACCCGCACGGCCGGGTCGAGTTCGGCGACCTCCTGCGAGAGGTACGCCAGCTTCACGGTCTTGCCGACGACGACCTTGCCGGCCGCGGGCTGCTTCTCGCCCTCCGTGCGGGCCGCCTCGGCGAGCGTGCGCAGCAGGGACGTCTTGCCGGCGCCGTTGACGCCGACGAGGCCGACGCGGTCGCCGGGGCCGAGCTGCCAGGTGAGGTGCTCGATGAGCACCTTGGGACCGGCCTGGACGGTGACGTCCTCGAGGTCGAAGACGGTCTTGCCCAGCCGGGAGCCGGCGAACCGCATCAGCTCGGCGCTGTCCCGCGGCGGCGGGACGTCCGCGATCAGCTCGTTGGCGGCCTCGATGCGGAAGCGCGGCTTGCTGGTGCGCGCGGGGGCGCCGCGGCGCAGCCAGGCGAGCTCCTTGCGGATGAGGTTCTGCCGCTTGGCCTCCTCGGAGGCGGCGATCCGCTCCCGCTCGGCGCGGGCGAAGACGTAGTCGCTGTAGCCGCCCTCGTACTCGTGGACGGTGCCGCGCTGGACGTCCCACATGCGGGTGCAGACCTGGTCGAGGAACCAGCGGTCGTGCGTGACGCAGACGAGCGCCGAGCGGCGCGCCCGCAGATGGCCGGCGAGCCAGGAGATGCCCTCGACGTCCAGGTGGTTGGTGGGCTCGTCCAGGACGATGAGGTCCTGCTCGGCGATCAGCAGCTTCGCGAGCGCGATGCGCCGGCGCTCGCCGCCGGAGAGCGGGCCGATCACGGTGTCGAGGCCCTGCGCGAAGCCGGGCAGGTCGAGCCCGCCGAACAGGCCGGTGAGCACGTCGCGGATCTTGGCGTTGCCCGCCCACTCGTGGTCGGCGAGGTCGCCGATCACCTCGTGGCGGACGGTGGCGGAGGGGTCCAGCGAGTCGTGCTGGGTGAGGACGCCGAGGCGCAGGTGGCCCGCGTGGGTGACGCGGCCCTTGTCGGCCTCCTCCAGCCTGGCGAGGACGCGGATGAGGGTGGTCTTGCCGTCGCCGTTGCGGCCGACCACGCCGATCCGGTCCCCCTCGTTGACGCCCAGGGAGACGCCGTCGAGCAGCGCACGCGTGCCGTACACCTTGTCGACGGCTTCCAGATTGACCAGGTTGGCTGCCATGGGGCCAGGACTCCTCGCATCGGATACCCCTCCAGGATCCCATGGGTTCACAGGTCCGCGGACGGGCCCCCGGCCGCCTCCACCGGGCGGGCGCGCAGCGCGGCCCACGTGGGCGGCAGCGTCGCGCCGAGCGTGACGGCGAGCGCGCCCGCGACGACGGCGAGGTAGACGGTGACGGGCCCGTACGGCAGGACGCGGTCCGAGGCGGAGAGGGCGAACGGGACGAGCGCGGCGGCCGCGGCCAGCGTGCCCAGGACGACGCCGACCACGGCGACGAGGGCCCCCTCGACGGTCATCATGCGCAGCAGCTGGCCCTTCGTGGCCCCGGCGAGCCGCTGGAGCGCGAACTCCCTCCGGCGGCCGCCCACGGCGACGGCGGTCGAGTTGACGACCGAGAGGGCGGTGAAGACGACGAGCATGCCGACGATGAGGTAGCTGGCCCAGGCCTGGGTGCGGGTGTCCGCGGCGCGCCCGGCCGCCACGGCGTCCCGGTCGAGGACCTCCAGCCCCGGGCGGCCCGCGGCGAAGCGGGTGAGCGCGGCCATGAGCCGGTCCCGGCCGGTGCCGTCGGCCGCGCGGACCAGGATCCGCGCGGGCAGGCCCGGGGTGGTGTGCGGGGCGAGCAGTTCGACGCTGGTCAGGGCGTGTTCGTACCCCTCGCGGGCGGCGACGAGGGCGACGACCCGGACGTCCGCGGCGGCGCCGTCGCCCAGGCGCAGCCGTACCGTGTCGCCCACGCCGCGGTGGATCCGGCGGGCGAGCGGCTCCGGCAGGGCGACGGCGTCGCCGCGCAGCGCGGCCAGGCTGCCGGCGGTGACCTCGTCGCCGGCGGTCCGTTCCGCGTCCTCCGCGCCGATGCCGACGAGGGGCAGTCCGCGCTTGCTCTCGGCGCCGTCGTGCGGGCTCTCGGTGAAGCCGGTGCTCGTGACGGACGGGCTCGCGGCGCCGGCCTCGGGCAGCCGGCGCACGGCCGCCGCGAGGGCCGGGTCGACGCCGGCCGGGGAGGTCAGGACGGCGTCGGCGCGCAGGCTCCCGGTGAACGCCTTCCCGGTGAGGGCCGCGGTGCTGGTCTGGAGGTAGATCATGCCGGTGGCGAGGGCGGTCACGAGCATCACGGGGGTGGCGACGGCGGCCGTACGGACGGCCCCGGCACGGCAGTTGAGGACCGCCAGGCCCCCGGACGGGCCCGTGAGCAGGCGGACGGGCCAGGACAGCAGCGCGGTCACCGCGCGGGCGCACCACGGCCCCAGCAGGGCGAGGCCGGCGGCCGCGCACATCACCGTGGGGCCCGCGGTGCTCGCCGCCACGGGGCCGCGCAGGACCAGCGCGGTGACCAGGCCCAGGGCGGTCGCCCCGGCGAGGAACAGCAGGCCGAGCAGCAGCCGGAGGGGCGTCCACCACCGTTCCTGGACGGCGGCTCCGGCCAGCGCCTCGACGGGGCGGGCCGTCGTGGTGGCGCGGGCGCCGAGGAGTCCGCCGCCGACCGCGGTCAGCAGGAGCGCCCCGTAGGCGGGCATCGCCGGGATCCAGCCCTGCCGGAACTCCAGGGTCTCGGCGGCCATTCCGCTGTCCACGAGGGCGTCGAACAGCCGGCGGCCCACGAGCGGCCCGGTGAACCAGGCCACGGCCCCGGCGAGGACGGCGACCAGCAGCGTCTCCCCGACGATCAGGCGGCGCAGCATCCCCTTGCCGGCGCCGACCGCCCGCAGCAGGGCGAGTTCGCGGCGGCGGCGCCGCGCGCACAGGCCGACGGTGCCGGCGACGACGAACACCGAGACGCCGACGGTCAGTCCGCCGAAGGCGCCGGAGAGGGCGATGATGTCGCCCGCGCCGCGGACGGCCTCCGGGTGCTCGACGGTGCCCCGGTCGTCGCCCGTCAGCACCGTCCGCCCCTCCAGGGCCTTGCGGATCCCCTCGCGGACGGTGTCGCGGTCCGCGCCCGGTTCCAGGACGACCGCGACGTCGGCGACCGTGCCCGGGCGGGGTGCGAGGCGCGCGGCGTCCGCGGTGGCGAGGAACAGGGTGGGCCGCGGGACGCGGCCGCCGCGGGCGATGCCGCTGAGGCGGTACGCGGCCGTGCGGCCGCCCTGCGCCGTGATCCGTACCGTCTCCCCGACGCGCTTGCCCGTGCGGGCGGCCAGGCCCTCGTCCAGGACCACCTCGCCCCGGGACGGGGCCCTCCCGTCGAGGCCGTACGGGGTGAGCGCGGCCGACTCCCAGCCGTGCGCCTCGGCCTTCCCCGTGCCGGGGAGGACGACGTCGAACGTGTGCTCGCCGACGGCGCGCCGGACGCCCGGCACGCGGGCGGCCTCCTCGGCCGCCCCGGCCGGCAGCCCCGCCCGCTCGGGCAGCACGGCCTCGTGCTTCTCGCCCGGCTGCCGGTACGTGCGCTCGCCCGTGACGACGATCTGCGCGCCCGCGAGGCGCTGCGGCGGCACGTTGTCGCGGATCGCGGTCTCCATGAGACCGCCGCACGCCATGACGAGGGTCGCCCCGAGGGCGAGGGCGAGGAAGGTGGCGAGGAATCCGCCGGTGCGGTGCCTCAGCGAACGCCGGGCGAGCTTGCCGATCATGCGATCGACGCTAGGGGTGGGGGCGGGGTTCGCCCATGGGAGCAGCGGGGGTGTTGGGGCTGGGGGTAGCCCTACCCTCCGCCGGCGGGGCGGGGAGAGAACCCCCCTAAGGACGCCGCGCCACCACCGTCGCCCCCTCCGCCGGCCCCGCCGCACCCCGCACCGCCCGGCACGTCCCGGAGGCGGCGAGGGCCGCGGCCACCCGCTCGCCGTCCTCCGGGGACTTGACGAGGAAGGCCGCCGTCGGGCCGGAGCCGGAGACGAGGGCGGCCAGTGCGCCCGCCTCGGTGCCGGCCGCGAGCGTCGAGGCCAGCGACGGCCGCAGCGAGAGGGCCGCCGGCTGGAGGTCGTTGGAGACGGCGGAGGCCAGCGCGGCCGCGTCGCCGGCGCGCAGGGCGGCGAGGAGGGCGGGGGAGGCGGCGGGCTGGGCGGGGCCCGGGTCCGTGCCGGAGGCCGCCCGCAGGCGGTCGCACTCGCCGTAGACGGCCGGCGTCGACAGCCCCCCGTCCGCGACGGCGAAGACCCAGTGGAAGGTGCCGCCCGTCTCCAGCGGGGTGAGCACCTCCCCGCGCCCCTCGCCGAGCGCGGCCCCGCCGGTCAGGCCGAAGGGCACGTCGCTGCCCAACGAGGCGCAGATGTCGAGGAGTTCGGCCCGCGACGCCCCCGTCCCCCACAGCGCGTCGCACGCCAGCAGCGCCCCCGCGCCGTCCGCGCTGCCCCCGGCCATGCCTCCGGCGACGGGGATGTCCTTGTCGATGTGGAGGTGGACGTCGGCCGTGCGCCCGTACCGGCCGGCGAGGGCGAGGGCGGCCCGTGCGGCCAGGTTCGAGGCGTCGAGCGGCACCTGGTCCGCGTCCGGCCCGGAGCAGGTGATCCGCAGCGAGTCCGCCGGTGTGACGGTGACGTGGTCGTAGAGGGAGACGGCGAGGAAGACGTTGGCCAGCGCGTGGAAGCCGTCGGCCCGCGGCCCGGCCACGGCGAGCTGGACGTTGACCTTGGCGGGGACGCGGACGGTGACGGACGACGGCGACGACAGCGGCGGGGTCACGGGGAGCAGCTCCTCGGAGGGTACGGATCAGCCGTGCTTGTGCTCGGCGATGGCCACGAACTCGTCCACGGTCAGCGACTCGCCACGGGCCCGCGGCGAGACCCCGGCCGCGACCAGCGCGGCCTCCGCCGCCGCCGCGGAGCCGGCCCAGCCGGCGAGCGCGGCGCGCAGCGTCTTGCGGCGCTGGGCGAACGCGGCGTCCACGACGGCGAAGACCTCCGCCTTGGTGGCCGTGGTCTTGATGGGCTCGGCGCGGCGCACGAGGGAGACGAGGCCGGAGTCGACGTTCGGGGCGGGCCAGAAGACGTTGCGGCCGATGGCGCCGGCCCGCTTCACGTCGGCGTACCAGGCGGCCTTGACCGAGGGGACGCCGTAGACCTTGGAACCGGGGGCGGCGGCCAGCCGGTCGGCCACCTCGGCCTGCACCATGACGAGGGTCCGCTCGATGGTGGGGAAGCGGTCGAGCATGTGCAGCAGCACGGGGACGGCCACGTTGTAGGGCAGGTTGGCGACCAGCGCGGTGGGCGCCGGGCCGGGCAGCTCGCGGACGTGCAGGGCGTCGCTGTGGACGAGGGAGAAGCGGTCGGCGCGGCCGGGCAGCCGGGCGGCGACGGTCGAGGGCAGCGCGGCCGCGAGGACGTCGTCGATCTCGACGGCGACGACGCGGTCGGCCGCCTCCAGCAGGGCGAGGGTCAGCGAGCCGAGCCCGGGGCCGACCTCGACGACGACGTCGTCGGGCCGCACCTCGGCCGTGCGGACGATGCGCCGCACGGTGTTGGCGTCGATCACGAAGTTCTGGCCGCGCTGCTTGGTCGGCCGCACCCCGAGGGCGGCGGCCAGTTCGCGGATGTCGGCGGGGCCGAGCAGGGCGCCGTTCTCGTCAGTGCTGGGGGAGCTCACCCGTGAAGTTTACGGCCGCACACGGGCCAGGGGCTCGCCCCCCGGCGTACGTAGAGCTTCTTCGCCCGGTGGGTCTGCTCCTCGGCGGTGGCGTCCTGTGGCCGGCCCGAACCGCCGAGGGACTGCCAGGTGTGGACGTCGAACTGGTAGAGGCCGCCGTACGTGCCGGACGGGTCGACCGCGTCGGGCCGCCCGCCCGCCTCGCACTGGGCGAGCGCGTGCCAGTTGAGGCCCTCGGCGCCCTGGACGGTGGTGGGCACCGCCTTGGTGCCGACCTTGACGATCTGGGTGCGCGGCTTGCGCACGATCTCCGAGGAGATCTTCCGGGGCTTCTGCCGCACGCCGTTGACGGAGCGCAGCGCGTAGGTGACCCGCTCCAGGCCGGGCTCGCCGCGCTGGGCGACGACCTCGGTGCCCTTGGTGAGCGTGGGGTCGTCGTGGCGCTCGGTGGCGTAGTCGATCGGGATCTCGCGGACCTCCTGGCCGCCGGTGATCCTCATGATCGAGATCGTCTGGCCGTCGCGCGGGAAGCTCTCGGGGTCCACGGAGGCGGTGTCCTGTCCGTGGAGGGCGATCCCCGCCTGCTGGATGGCCTCGCGGACGGTGGCGGCGTTGGTGCGCAGGGTGTGCTCGTGCCCGTCGGCGACGAAGGTGACGGTGCGCTCGGTGCGGACGTGCAGGTCCAGGCCGCGCCGGGAGATGGG
This sequence comes from Streptomyces caatingaensis, assembly GCF_001187435.1. GTDB lineage: Bacteria > Actinomycetota > Actinomycetes > Streptomycetales > Streptomycetaceae > Streptomyces > Streptomyces caatingaensis. The sequence goes on from NZ_LFXA01000001.1 coordinate 156,732, forward strand.
CGCGGAGCGGGAGGCGGAGAGGTAGGCGCCCTCGGCGCGGACGCCGAGCTGGCGCAGGGCGCCGTCCACGGTCCGGGCGGTGGTCCACACCTGGCGGCGCTCGCCGTCGAGGGTGAGGGTGACCGGGCGGCCGTAGCGGACGACGACGCGGTCGCCGGCGGCGAGGTCGTGGTCGCGGCCGGGGGCGACGATGTCGTGCTCGCCGACGGCCATGCCCTCGTCCGCCAGCAGCTCCCCCACGTCGTCGGCGAAGGTGTGCAGGGTGCGGGGCCTGCCGTCGACGCTGAGCTGGACGGCCTTGTCGCTGGCGATGAAGGCGGAGGTGCCGCCGGCCAGGAAGGCGACGACCAGGGCCTGCGGCAGCAGGCGGCGCAGCGGGTCGGGGACGGCCCCGGCCCGTTTGCGGCGGGCGGCCCGGCGGCCGCCCGCCCGGCCGGGCGCGGCGGGCTCGCCGTAGAGGTCGTCGGGCGGCTCGTCGTCGTAGCCGCCGAAGGGGCTCGCGGGGAGGCGGTCCCCGGCGGGCTCCTCGAAGGAGGGCTCCGCGGGCAGCGCGAGGGCGGCGGGATCGTACGGGGGGTGGACGACGCCCGTCAGGACGTCACCGGCCGGGGCCTCCCCGGGGGCCGCCGGCGATCCCGAGGACTGCCGGGGCACGTACGCCTCGTGGGCCTCGGGGCCGCCGAGCACCCCGTAGGACTCGGCGCCGTACGCGTCGTGCGGTGCGTACGGGAGGTACGACGGCGGCTCCGCCGCACCGAGGCGCGCAGCGTGGGGGCTGCCCTGCGGATGGCTCACGACACTCCACTGGGTCCGGGCTGACGGGCCAGGACTGTAGCGAAGCTTCGGTGACTCTCCAAAGTCCGATAGTCACACTGTGTCGCGATCCAGGGGTCAGTAGCGGAACGCCCGTGCGGTATTCGCGGCGACCGCCGTGGCCAGGGCGTCCTCGTCCACGCCCTTCACCGCGGCCATCGCCCGCAAGGTGACCGGAATGAGGTACGGCGCGTTGGGCCGCCCCCGGTACGGCGCGGGGGTCAGGAAGGGCGCGTCGGTCTCGACCAGGATCCGGTCGAGCGGGGCGACGGCGAGCGCGTCGCGCAGCGGCTGGGCGTTCTTGAAGGTGACGTTGCCGGCGAAGGAGAGGTAGTAGCCGGCCTCCGCGCAGACCTTCGCCATCTCCGCGTCGCCGGAGAAGCAGTGGAAGACGACCGTCCCGGGCGCGCCCTCCTCGGCGAGCACCCGCAGGACGTCGTCGTGCGCGTCCCGGTCGTGGATGACCAGGGCCTTGCCGTGCCGCTTGGCGATCTCGACGTGCCGGCGGAAGGAGTACTCCTGGGCCGCCACGCCCTCCGGTCCGGTGCGGAAGAAGTCGAGGCCGGTCTCGCCGACGCCGCGGACCGCGTCCAGCGCGGCCAGGGCGTCGATCTCCGCCAGCGCCTCGTCGAGCGCGGCCATGCCGCCGGGTTCGCGGGCCCCCTGCCGGGACCGGCCCCCGGGGTCGCCGAGGACGATCCTCGGCGCCTCGTTGGGGTGCAGGGCCACCGCGGCCCAGACGTTCTCGTGCGCCGCGGCGGTCTCGGCCGCCCAGCGCGAGCCGGCCAGGTCGCACCCCACCTGGATCACCGTGGTGACGCCGACGGCGGCGGCCGCGGCGAGGGCCTCCTCGACGCTCGTGCCCTGCATGTCCAGATGGGTGTGCGAGTCGGCCACGGGCACGGTCAGCGGGGCCGGCGGCGGCGGAGGGACGTCCTTGAGGTCCTGCTTCTTCCGCTCGCCGTCCGCCGAACCGCTGTTCCGTGCTGTCGCCGCCATGGTCGGAATTCTAGGGACCGGCCCGGGGACGGGTCCGGCCGGCCTACTTCCGGTGGAAGGGGTGCAGGAGGTCCGAGAGGTGCCAGTGGTGATGGCGGGGCTCCGGCGCGGCGGGCGCCCCGCCCTCCCCGACGCGGATGCCCCCGCTCATGAACGGCCCGGTCGGCGAGGCCGGGGAGACGGACGTGCGCGAGGCGAGGTGGAGGGCGTCGGCCACCTGGGAGACCTGGCCCGAGCGCATGATGCGCACGACGTGCGCGCCGCAGTTCGCGCACGTGGGACGGGTCAGGGGGGAGGGCACGCGGACCCCGTCGGCGTAGTACGTCACGAAGGGCTTGCCCTCGGCGTCCACGTGGTGCTCTATCTCGTACGACTGTTCCCAGCTGTTCGCGCACCGCATGCACGCGAAGGCGTACGACTCGTGCACGGTCTCGTGCCCGCCCGGCCGCGGGGGCGCGGCGGGCGCCGTTCGGGTCGTGGTCGTGGGCTCGACGCCACTCGAGGTTCCTGCGGTCTCGCTCATGGCAGCTCCTCTTGTCCGCCGGACAATTCCTGTCCTGCTCGGACGCTGTTCCGGGATGGACGTCCCACCACCAGGGAACGCCCATTCCCGCGCCGGCGCAGCAGCCCAATCCCCGAATTGGGGCAAACTTAACCGCTCCATGCCCGAAGACCCCGGGAGCAAGGTCTGACCTTTGCTTTTGGCTCCAGCCCTTTACTGTACGGCGACCCGTGACACCCGGCATTTTTTGGCGTGTCCACTTCCACCGGGTGCGTTAACCGGCGGATTCGCCCCCGGTCGTTTTACCGGCCGTTTTCGCGGCGACCACCGCGTCGAAGACCACCCGCTTCGGAATGCCCGCCTCCGTGGCCACCGCGGCGATCGCCTCCTTGCGCCGCTCCCCGGCCTCCTCGCGCACCCGCACCCGGCGGACGAGCTCGTCCGCGTCGGTCTCGGCGGGGCCCGGGACGGCGCCCTGGACGACGATCGTGATCTCGCCCCGAACCTCCTCGCCCGCCCAGTCCGCCAGCTCCGCCAGCGTCCCGCGGCGGACCTCCTCGTAGGTCTTGGTCAGCTCCCGGCAGACGGCCGCCCGCCGGTCCGCGCCGAACGCCTCGGCCATGGCCCCCAGGGTCTCCGCCAGCCGGCGCGGCGACTCGAAGTAGACGAGGGTGCGGCGCTCGTCCGCCACCTCGCGCAGCCGCCCCAGCCGCTCCCCCGCCTTGCGCGGCGGGAAGCCCTCGAAGCAGAACCGGTCCACCGGCAGCCCGGACACCGCGAGCGCCGTGAGCACCGCGGACGGCCCCGGGACGGCGGTCACCCGCACCCCGCGCTCGACCGCGGCCGCGACCAGCCGGTAGCCGGGGTCGGAGACCGACGGCATCCCCGCGTCCGTGACCAGCAGCACCCGTGCCCCGCCCGCCAGCGCCTCGACCAGCTCGGGCGTGCGCGCCGCCTCGTTGCCCTCGAAGTACGAGACGACCCGGCCGGTGGTGTGCACCCCCAGCGCCTGGGTGAGCCGGCGCAGCCGCCGGGTGTCCTCCGCGGCGATCACCTCGGCGGCGGCCAGCTCGGCGGCCAGCCGCGGCGGCGCGTCGGCCACGTCGCCGATGGGGGTTCCTGCGAGTACGAGCGTTCCAGTCACCTCCCCATCCTCGCAGGCCCCCCGGCGCGCGCCCGCCCGCCGGTCCGCCGCCGCGCGCTCCCCGCTCCCCGCCCCGGCACAGGCCCGTTCCCTACGATGGCGCGGTGACCAGTGACACCGCGACGCACGACCGGCGTGAGAGCACGGCCGCCGGCCAGCCGCCCCCGTGGCAGCTCAGGCTGCGCCGCTTCGGGTACGTGGCCCCCCGGAGCGGGGGCGACGCGCGCGAACGGCTCGTACCGCCCTTCCCCGAGCCGGGCACCCGGATCTGGACGGTGCTGGGCGTGCGGCCGGGCCCCGCGCGGCTGCTGGCGCGCTCGCTGGGCTGGCTCGGTCCGCTGCTCGTGGCGCTGGTCGCGGGGCTGACCCGCTTCCACGACCTGCGCAGCCCCAACGCCGTGATATTCGACGAGACGTACTACGCCAAGGACGCCTGGGCGCTGTGGAAGTACGGCTACGAGGCCAAGTGGCCCGACGACGTCAACGGCCGGATCATCCAGGGCTACGACCAGGTCGCCGACGCGCCCACGTTCGTCGTGCACCCGCCGATGGGCAAGTGGGTCATCGGGCTCGGCGAGCAGCTCTTCGGGCTCACACCGTTCGGCTGGCGCTTCATGGTCGCGCTGCTGGGCACGCTGTCGGTGCTGATGCTCTGCCGCATCGGGCGGCGGCTGTTCCGCTCCACCCTCCTCGGCTGCGTCGCCGGCGGGCTGATGGCCGTGGACGGCATGCACTTCGTGATGAGCCGCACGTCGCTGCTCGACCTGGTGCTGATGTTCTTCGTGCTCGCGGCCTTCGGCTGCGTGCTCGTCGACCGCGACAGGGCAAGGGCCCGGCTGGCCGCCGCGCTGCCGGAGAACGACGAGGGCACCGCCCTGCCGGACGCCGGGGTCGGCGGCACGCTGCGGCTGGGATGGCGGCCGTGGCGGGTCGCCGCGGGCGTCTTCCTGGGGCTCGCCGCCGCCACCAAGTGGAACGGCGCGGTCTACCTCGCCGCGTTCGGCCTGCTGATCGTCCTCTGGGACGTCGGCTCGCGCCGGCTGGCGGGCGCCCGCCGGCCCTGGCGCGCGATGCTGCGCCGGGACGCGCCCTGGGCGTTCCTCGCCACCGTGCCGGTCGCCCTCGCCGTCTACCTGGCCTCCTGGAGCGGCTGGTTCGCCAACAGCGGCACCTACAGCCGGACCCGGGGCTGGCAGCACAGCGGCTACTACCGGCACTGGGCGGAGACGGAGGGCGGCTACTCCTCCGACGGCTTCCTCGCCGGGATCCTCAACCCGCTGCGCAGCCTGTGGCACTACGAGGTGGAGGTGTGGAAGTTCAACACGCACCTCTCCTCGCCGCACACCTACCAGTCCAACCCGTGGAGCTGGCTGGTCCAGGGCCGTCCCGTCTCCTACTTCTACGAGTCCCCGGCCGCGGGCCACGACGGCTGCCCCGCCGGCACCGCCGGCAAGTGCGCGCGCGAAGTCCTCGCCCTGGGCACGCCGTTGCTGTGGTGGACCGCCTGCTTCGCCCTCGCCTACCTGCTCTTCCGCTGGTTCTTCCGGCGCGACTGGCGGGCCGGCGCCATCCTCTGCGGCGTCGCGGCGGGCCTCCTGCCGTGGTTCAAGTGGCAGGACCGCACCATCTTCGACTTCTACACCGTGGTGTTCGTACCGTTCCTCTGCCTCGCGGTGGCCATGCTGATCGGCGCGATCGCCGGGCCGCACGGCACGTCGGAACGCCGGCGGGTGGCCGGCGTCGTCGGAGCCGGCACACTGATCCTGCTCATCGTCTGGAACTTCATCTACTTCTTCCCCCTCTACACCGGGCAGCCGATCCCCGTGGACGCGTGGCGGAACCGGATGTGGTTCGACACCTGGATCTGACGCGGGGCCTGTTGTCCATGTGACGTGAGCTACGACTCCCCGTCACCCAGGGTGCGTTGTCAGTGCCCTCCCGTAGTGTGCAAAGCGCAGGGAAAGAACCGCGGCGCACGGTGTGCCGCGGCGGGGAGGGGCTGACGATGCGCACGGGAGCGAGGATCACGGTCGGGCTGGTCGCCGCGGCACTGCTGGGCGGCGCCGGATTCGGGGCGTACCGGCTGGTGGAGGACGTGGGGGACGTCGGGCGGCAGGCGGCGCCCGGGCGGACGGGGCCGCCCTCGGCGGACGAAGTGGAGCGCACCGCGCGGGAGTTCCTCGCCGCCTGGGCGAAGGGCGACGCGGAGGGGGCCGCGATGCTCACCGACAACCCGCAGGCGGCGTCGGCCGCGCTCACCGGCTACCGCGAGGAGGCGGGCGTCGGGAAGGTGACCTTCCGGCAGGGGGCCGCGGCGGGGGCGCAGGTGCCCTTCACCGTCACCGCCGACGTCGCCTTCAAGAACCGGCACTCGACGTGGACGTACACGTCCTCGCTCGGCGTCGTGCGCGGCCGGACCAGCGGGCGCCCCGTCGTCGACTGGCGGCCCACCGTGCTGCACCCCGGGCTCGCGCACGGCGAGACGCTGCGGACGGGGCCGGGCAAGTCCGCGGAGATCAAGGCCGTCGACCGCTCCGGCCGGGAGCTCGATCCCCAGGAGTTCCCCTCGCTCACCGCCGTCCTGCCCGAACTGCGCAAGCGCTTCGGGGAGAAGACCGGCGGCCGGGAGGCCGTCGAGGTCCGCGCCGAGCCGGCCGACGGCACGGCCGGCCGCACGCTCCACGTCGTCGACAAGGGGCTGCCCGCCACCCTGCGCACCACGCTCGACGCCCGCGTCCAGCGGGCCGCGGAGGAGGCGGTGGCGCGCCGCGACGAGGCGTCGGTCGTGGCGGTGCGGCCCAGCACCGGGGAGATCCTGGCCGTCGCCGACACCGGCGCCCGCCGCGCCGGGTTCAACGCGGCGCTGCTGGGCCGTACGGCGCCCGGCTCCACGCTGAAGACGGTCACGGCGGCGATGCTGCTGGAGAAGGGTGCGGCGCACCCCTCCCAGCCGCTGCCCTGCCCCGAGTACGCCACCTACGGCAAGCAGTTCCACAACGTGGAGAACGGCGAGGACCCCGGCGCCACCTTCGCCCGGGACTTCGCCGCCTCCTGCAACACCGCCTTCGTCTCGCTGGCCGGCAAGGTGGCCGACGGGGACCTCGGCGCCGAGGCGCGCGAGGTCTTCGGCGTCGGCATGGACAACTGGCAGACGGGCGTGACCACTTTCGACGGCCGGATACCCGACGGCGCCGGCGCCGAGAAGGCGGCCGCGATGATAGGCCAGGGCCGGGTGCAGATGAATCCGCTCACCATGGCCTCGGTGACCGCCACCGTGAAGGACGGCACCTTCCGCCAGCCGCGCCTGGTGGACCCGGAGGCGGCCGGCCTCCGACTGGCCCGTGCCGCACGCCCGTTGCCCGCTCCGGTCGCGGCCGAGCTGCGCCGCATGATGCGCCTGACGGCCGTCGCCGGCACGGGGCGGACGGCGATGGCCGGGCTCGACGGGGACGTCGGCGCGAAGACCGGCTCGGCCGAGATCGACGGACAGGACCGGCCCAACGGCTGGTTCACCGCCTACCGCAACGACGTGGCGGCCGCGGCGGTCGTGCCCCGGGGCGGTCACGGCGGCGACTCGGCGGGGCCCGTGGTGGCGGCGGTGCTGCGGGCGGGGTGACGGGCGGGTGACGCGGACAACGGCGCGGGGCGGCCCGTCCCGCATACGGTCGTCACCATGACCCCACTGGTCGTCCTCGCCGTCCTCACCGCCGCCGTCACCCACGCCGGTTGGAACGCCATCGCCCACGGCATACGCGACCAGCTCACCGCCTTCACGCTGGTGGGCCTGGGCGGCGCGGCCTGCGGCGCCGCCCTGGTGCCGTTCGTCCCGGCGCCGGACGCGGCGGCCTGGCCCTTCCTCGGCGCCTCGGCGCTGCTGCACGTGCTCTACATGGCGTTGCTGATGCGGTCGTTCTCGCTGGGCGACTTCGGGCAGATGTATCCGATCGCCCGGGGCACGGCGCCACTGGCGGTGACCGTCCTGGCGGCCGTGTTCGCCGGGGAGCTGCCGGACGGGTGGCAGCTCACGGGGGTCGCCGTGGCGTCGGCCGGGCTGGTGGGCGTGGCGCTGTGGGGCGTACGGGGCAGGGGCGGCCGGGGCGGCCGGCCGGTGAACGGCGCGGCCGTCGCCGCGGCGGTGGGGACGGGGCTGGCCATCGCGAGCTACACCGTCGTGGACGGGCTCGGGGTGCGCCGCTCCGGCTCGTCCCTCGGCTTCACGGCCTGGCTGATGCTCCTGGAGGGCGCCCCGGTCCCGCTGTACGCGCTCGCCGTCCGGCGGCGCGCGCTGGTGGCGGCCGTCCGCCCGTTCGCCGTGCGGGGGCTGCTCGGCGGGGTGCTGTCCGCGCTCGCCTACGGCCTGGTGCTGTGGGCGCAGACGCGGGCCGAGCTGGCGCCGGTGGCGGCGCTGCGCGAATCGTCGATCATCGTGGGCGCGGCGCTCGGGTCGCTGCTGTTCAAGGAGCACTTCGGGGTGCCCCGGGTCGCGGCGGCGGCGCTCATGGTGGTGGGCATCGGCCTGATGCTGCACGCCGGTTGAGCACTCACTCCCCGCTGAGCGCCCCGCGCAGACCGAGGTTGGCGACGAGGATCCCGCCGTCCACGGGGAGCGTCACGCCGGTGATCCAGGCGGCGTCGCGCGAGGCGAGGAAGGCGACGGCCGCCGCGACGTCCTCGGGGCGGCCGACGCGGCCGAGCGGGTAGTGGGGCGCGGCCCTGCGCAACGCGCCCTCGCGGCCCGCCCAGTTGGGGGTGTCGACCGTGCCGGGCGCGACGAGGTTGACCCGGACCCCGCGGGGTGCGGCCTACCCCGCCAGCGTGCGCGTCAGGCTCGCGAGGCCGGCCTTGGCGGCGCTGTAGGCGTGGTTGCCGAAGTCCTGCTCGCCGTTGACGAAGCCGATGTTGACGACCGCCCCGCGGCCGCCGGCGGCGGCCAGGTGCGGCATCGCCGCGCGCGTGCAGCGGAAGGCCCCGCCGAGGGTGACGTCGAGGTCGCGCTCCCAGCGCTCGTCCGGGTAGTCCTCGAAGAGGTCCGGGTCGGGGCCGCAGGAGAGGGCGTTGTTGACGAGGACGTCGAGGCGGCCGAACGCCCCGGCGGCGTGGGCCACGGCCCGTTCGACGGCCCGCCGGTCGGCGACGTCGCAGGCGAGGGCCTCCGCGGTGCCGCCCTCGTCCCGGATGCCCCGCGCCGTTCGCGAGGCACGGTCGCCGTCGATGTCCGTCACGAGGACGTGGGCGCCCTCGCGGGCGAAGCGGGTGGCCGTCGCGGCGCCGATGCCGCGGCCGGCGCCGGTGACGAGGACGGACCAGCGGTGGAACCGGGGTTCTGCCATGGGCGGGCTCCTTGTGCGGGAGGGGCCGGGGGCTCCTACCCCGCCAGGGCCCGCGCCACCCCCCGCACCAGCGCCTGTGCCCGCGCGTCCGCCGTCACGTTCTTCTGCATGCCGTTCGTCACGTAGCCGAAGGAGACGCCGCTCTCCGGGTCCGCGAAGGCCAGGCAGCCGCCGCGGCCGGGGTGGCCGAAGGAGCCGGGGCCCAGCAGCGGCGACGCCGGGCCGTGCAGCATGTAGCCCAGTCCGAAGCGGGTGGTGGAGACCAGGACGCGGTCCGGGCCGGCGGACTCCTCGGTGCGGGCCAGGGTCAGCGTCGCGGGCGCGAACAGCCGGCGGCCGCCGCCCTCGACGTCCCCGATGAGCGCGGCGTAGAAGCGGGAGAGCGCCTCGGCGGTGGCGATGCCGGCCGAGGCGGGGAGTTCGGCCGCCCGGTAGGCGGGGTCGTTCTCGTCGGGGGCCGGGTCGATCGCGGCGAAGGCGCGGCGCGTGAGCGACGAGGGGTCGGCGTACGCGTCGGCGACGGCCCGCTTGGGCCGGATCCGCAGCCCGGGGGCGCCGGCCGGCGCCGGTGGCTCGACGTCGCCGATCCGTCCGGCGCGGTGCCGCTCGGCCGCGGGCAGCCCGATCCACAGGTCGAGGCCGAGCGGCCCGGATATCTCGTCGGCGGTCCACTCGCCGAGGGTCCGCCCGGTGATGCGCAGCACCAGCTCGCCGAGGAGCCAGCTGTAGGTCTGGGCGTGGTAGCCGTGGTCGGTGCCGGGCTCCCAGGCCGGTGCCTGGGCGGCGACGGCGCGCGGGCCGCTCACGCCGTCGACGGCCTGCGCCGGGGTGAGCGGGGTGTCGAGGACGGGCACCCCGGCCCGGTGCGCGAGGAGGTGCCGGACGAGGACGCGCTCCTTGCCCGCGGCCTTGAACTCGGGCCAGTAGGTGCCGACGGGCGCGTCGAGGTCGACCAGCCCGCGCTGGTGCAGGAGGAGGGGGACGGCCGCGGCGACGCCCTTGGTGGCGGAGCGCACGATCTGGGCGGTGCGGCCGGTCCAGGGGGCGGTGCCGTCGACGTCGGCGGTGCCGGCGTGGAGGTCCACGACCTTGCGGCCGTGGTGGTGGACGACGACGGCGGCGCCGCGTTCGCCCCGGCGGGCGAAGTTCTCGGCGAAGGCGTCCCGGACCGGTTCCCAGCCGGTCGCTGTCGTGCCATGGACGTCCGTCACGTTGGTCCGCTCCCACTGCGTTGGTCTGTGCACATGCCCCTCCATGGTGCACGTGCGCGGTCAACGCGCGTGGACCGGGTCCGCGGGGAGGGCGTCCCCGCGTCCCGGAGGGGCGCCTACAGGGCCGCGCGGCTGCCCGTGCTCACGCGGGCCGTGGCCGTCGCCCCCCGCTCGGCGTCCGCCGCGACCTGCTCCGCGGTGAGGACGTAGCCCGTCTCCGCGTTCGCCGTGGAGCGGGCGAAGACCACGCCGTAGACGCGGCCGGAGGGGGAGAGGAGGGGACCGCCGGAGTTGCCGGGGCGGACCAGGGAGCGCACGGAGTAGACGGAGCGCGTCGCGAGGCCGTCGCCGTAGATGTCCTGGCCCTTGGCGCGGACCTGGGTGGCGACGGTCGCGCCGCGCAGGTCGAGGCCGCCGTTCTCGGGGAAGCCGGCGACGACCGCCGCGTCGCCGCGCTTGGCGGACTTGTCGAAGGGGAGGACGGGCGCGTCGAGGCCGGGCACGTCCAGGACGGCGACGTCCGTCTCGGGGTCGAAGAGGACGACCTTGGCCGGGCGCGGCCAGCCGGTGCCGGCGACGCGCACGGTCGGGTCGCTGACGCCCGCGACCACGTGCGCGTTGGTCATCACGTGGCCGGGCGCGTAGACGAAGCCGCTGCCCTCCTGGCCGCGCCGCCCGCCGCCGACGTCGGCGACGCCCTCGATCTTGACGACGCTGGAGCGGGCCGCCCGCACGGCGGCCGGGGTGACGGCGTCGCCCGAGGGGCGGGCGACGCCGGTGGCGGGCTCGTGCTCGAAGGGGTTGAAGACCTGCGGGAAGCCCGCGCCGGTGAGCGCGTCCGTGGTCCGGCTGAACCATGTGGGGGCCTGCTCGGGCATCGCGTCCTGCACCGCGCCCAGCAGCCGCGAGTCGCGGATCTCCCGGGTGAGGAAGGCGGAGTTGGTGGAGACGACGACGGTGGCCGCGACCCAGGCGACGAGCAGGACGGTCAGCGAGTTGACGACCGCGCCGCCCACGCCGTCCACCCCGCGCACCGGCGCCCAGGTCAGCCGCCGGCGCAGCCCCCACGCGAGCCGGCCGGCCAGCGCGTGCCCGACGGCGGCGGGGACGAGGACGACGAGGACGGCCACGACCGCGGCGGACGTGCTCCCGGCCTCGAAGTGCCCGACCACGGAGGGCAGGGCCCACACGCCGAGCACCGCCCCGCCGAGGAAGCCGGCGAGCAGCACGGCGCTCGCCACGAGGCCGCGCCGGTAGCCGGTGACGGCGTAGGCGACGACGACCAGCAGCAGAAGCACATCGAGCAGGTTCACTTGGAGCCCTTTCCCTCACGCGCGCCCCCGACCGCGGCCACGGGCCGCATGCCCCGTGGACTAGGGGAAACGCGCGTTCCCGGGCGTGTGGTTCCCGGGCGTGGCCTTCGCCACGTTTCCGGTGGAATCGCGGTTTCCGGCTGGAATCGCGGTTTCGGCGGGAACGTGGCGAAGGCGACCGGTCAGACCCCCGCGGGCGCCGGGTCGCGGTCCTTGGTGCCCGCCTTCGGGGACGCGAGCCGCTCGCGCAGCCCCTCGCCCTCGACGTCCACGTTGGGCAGCGCCCGGTCGAGCCAACGGGGCAGCCACCAGGCCGCCCTGCCGAGCAGGGCGAGCACGGCCGGGACGAGGGCCATGCGGACGACGAACGCGTCGAAGAAGACCGCGACGGCCAGGCCGAAGCCGATCATCTTGATCATGGGCTCGGAGGAGCCGATGAACCCGGCGAAGACGCTGATCATGATGACGGCGGCCGCGGTGACGACCCGGGCGCCGTGCCGGAAGCCGGTCACGACCGCCTCGCCGGGCCGCTCGCCGTGGACGAACGCCTCGCGCATGCGGGTCACGAGGAAGACCTCGTAGTCCATCGCGAGGCCGAAGACGACACCGACCATGAAGATCGGCATCATGCTCATGATCGGGCCGGTCTCCTCGACGCCGAGGAGCGGGCCGAGCCAGCCCCACTGGAAGACCGCCACCACCGCGCCGAGCGCCGCGACGACGGAGAGCAGGAAGCCGAGCGCCGCCTTGAGCGGGACGAGCACGGAGCGGAAGACGACGATCAGCAGCAGGAAGGCGAGGCCGACGACGAGCGCGAGGTAGGGCAGCAGCGCGTCGTTCAGCTTCTGCGAGACGTCGATGTTCATCGCCGTCGTGCCGGTGACCAGCACCGTCGCGCCGGTCTTCGCCTTCAGGGAGCCGCCCTCGGCGCGGATCGCGTGGACGAGGTCCTCCGTCCGCTCGCTGCTCGGCTTCGACGCGGGGACGACGTTGAAGACGGCCGTGTCGCCGTTCTTGCTGGGCACCGGGGGCGTGACCGCGGCCACGTCCGCCATGCCGCCGACCTTCGCGGCGACGGTCCCGGCCGCCTTCTTCGGGTCCTTGGCGTCCTTGGCGTCCACGACGACCATCAGCGGGCCGTTGAAGCCGGGGCCGAAGCCCTCGGCGATCATGTCGTACGCCTTGCGCTGGGTGGTCTTCACCGGCTGCGAGCTGTCGTCCGGCAGCCCGAGCTGGAGGGACGCGGCGGGCGCGGCCAGCGCGCCGAGGCCGATCACCCCGGCCAGCAGCACCCACACCGGGCGGCGCAGGACGAAACGGGCCCAGCGGGTGCCCATGTTGGGCTTGTCGCCGGCCGGGACGCCCTTGCGGACCTTGCGGGCCAGCACCTTGCTCCCGGCGAAGCCGAGCAGCGCCGGGATGAGGGTGAGGGCGATGAGCACCGCGATGACGACGGTGCCGGCCGCGGCCAGGCCCATCTTGGTGAGCATCGGGATGTTGACGACGGCGAGGCCCGCCAGCGCGATGACGACGGTGAGGCCGGCGAAGACGACGGCCGACCCGGCGGTGCCGACCGCGCGGCCCGCGGCCTCCTCCCGCCCCCGGCCCTCGGCCAGTTCGGCGCGGTAGCGGGAGACGATGAAGAGGGCGTAGTCGATGCCGACGGCGAGGCCGATCATCATCGCGAGCGTCGAGGTGTTGCCCGACAGCCCCAGCGTGGAGGCGAGGGCGGTGATCGAGGAGATGCCCACGCCCACGCCGATGATCGCGGTGAGCAGCGGCAGCCCGGCCGCTATCAGCGAGCCGAAGGTGATGACCAGGACGAGCGCGGAGACGACGATGCCGATGATCTCGGTGCTGCCGGTCTCCGGCATCTTCTGCAGGGCGCTGCCGCCCATCTCGACGCTCAGCCCGGCGTCCCGCCCGTGCTCGCGCGCCGCGTCGAGCCGGTCGCGGGAGGCGTCCGTCAGCTCGTTGGACTTCACCTTGTAGGTGACGGTGGTGTAGGCCGTGGTGCCGTCCTTGCTGACCGTCTTGGCCGCGAACGGGCTGGGGGCCATGGCCACCTGGGGCCCGGCGAGCCCGGCGACGGTCTTCTCGACCGCGGTCCTGTTCCCCGGGTCGGTGATCTTCTGGCCGTCCGGCGCCCGGAAGACCACGCGCGCGGACGCGGCGTCGGCCTTCTTGCCGGGGTAGCGCTCGGCGAGCAGGTCGAAGGCGTGCTGCGCCTCGGTGCCCGGGATGGAGAAGTCGTCGTTGGTGGACTTGGAGGCGGTGGCTGCGCCGGCGCCGGCGAGGCCCAGCAGCAGCACCCATATCAGGGCGACGTACCAGCGGCGCCGGAAGGCGAGCCGGCCGGTCTTGTAGAGGAACGTGGCCACGAGGCGTTCTGCTCCCGTCGGTTGGGGGATCGAGCAACTGGCAGTGGGGAACCAGCCCGACGTCTGGAGCGGTGCGTCAGGTGGAACTGCTGGTGTGCGGTGGGGGGTTGCGGGTCAGAGGCCGAGCGCGGGGAGCAGCGCGGCCTCGACGAAGCGGGTGAGGTAGTCCGGGTCCGCGGGCCGGTCCTCGATCAGCGGCCGGACGACGAAGGCACCGAGCATCATGTGCGTCACGAACTCCACGGCCGGGGTGTCCGGGGCGAGTTCGCCCCGGTCCACGGCGCGTTGGAGCAGCCTTCGCATCTCGGCCGTCTCGGGTTCGATCAGCTCCTCGCGCAACGCCCGGTTGAGGTCGGGGTTGGTGTGGACGGCGTGGCCCAGCCCCCGCATGAGGGCCATGTCCTGCTCCATGCGGGCGGGGTCGGCGACGGCCGACAGCGCCAGCAGGTCGCCGCGCAGGGTCCCGGTGTCGATGTCCGCGACCTTGATCGGCTTGTGGTGCCGCAGGGCGCTCGCGACCAGCTGGGGCTTGCCCTTCCACTGGCGGTAGAGGGTGGCCTTGCTGGAGCGGGTGCGGGCCGCGACGGCGTCCATCGTCAGCCCCTCGTAACCGACCTCGCAGAGCAGGTCGATGACGGCCTCGTGGAGCTCGGCCGCGCGCTCGGGGGTGAGCCGGGTACGGCGGGGTGACGGGGGGCCCGTCGGGGACGTGTCCGCGGTCATGGAGATGCCAATCGAACGAAACGGTTTCGTACAGTTCGAGAGTAAGCGGACACGCGATCGAAACGGCTCCGTTTCGCTGTGGGATCCGTCACGGCCCGGGTTGCCGGGACATACCGCTCCCGAAACCATGAAACGGTGAGCGATGCCTATCTCCGGTACCCGCACGTGCACGGCGATCTGCTCTGCTTCGCCGCCGAGGACGACCTGTGGCTGTCCCCCCTGCCCGGCCCGGGCGGCGCGGGCGGCCGCGCCTGGCGGCTGACCGTCGACCGGACCCGGGTGGGCCACCCCCGCTTCTCCCCCGACGGCCGGGAGATCGCCTTCACGAGCTGGCGCAGCCTCGACCCCGAGGTGCACCTCGCCCCGGTCGGCGGCGGTCCCGCCCGCCGGCTGACCTACTGGGGCAGCGCCGACGCCCGGGTGTGCGGCTGGACGCCGGCCGACCACGAGGGCCGGAGCGACATCCTGGCCGTCTCCTCGCACGGCCAGCCCTTCTCCTACTTCTCCTGGGCCTACCGGCTGCCCACCGACGGCTCCCCCGGCGGCCGGCTGCCCTGGGGCCCGGTCTCCGACATCGCGATGCGCGGCACGGGCGACGCCCCCGGCGAGACGCTGATGCTGGCCGGCAAGCCGCCGCACGAGCCCGCCTCCTGGAAGCGCTACCGGGGCGGCGCCACCGGCCGCCTGTGGCTCCAGGGCGGCACCCGGATCGTCCCGGACCTGAACGGCCACCTCGACTCGGTGATGTTCGTCGGCGACCGCATCGTCTTCCTCTCCGACCACGAGGGCGTCGGCAACCTCTACTCCTGCCTGCCCGACAGCTCCGACCTGCGCCGCCACACCGACCACGCGGACTTCTACGCCCGGCACGCCTCGACGGACGGCACCCGGGTCGTCTACCAGTGCGCGGGCGACGTCTGGCTGGTGGACGACTTCTCGCCGGGCGCCGTCCCGCGCCGCCTCGACGTCCGCCTCGGCGGGCCGCGCGCCGGCCGCCGCCGCTACCAGGTGCAGGCCGCCGCCCACGTCGGCTCGCTCGCGGTGGACACCACGGGCCGGGCCAGCGCCGTCCAGGTGCGCGGCAGCCTCTACTGGCTGACCCACCGCGACGGCCCCGCGCGGGCCATCGCCGACACCCCCGGCGTCCGGGTGCGGCTGCCGGAGATGCTGGGCTCCACGGGCCGGGTCGCCTACGTCACGGACGCGGAGGGCGAGGACGCGATCGAGATCGCCCAGCTGCCGCGCGCGGCGGACCCCGCGGAGCCGCGGCGGCTCGCGGCGGGCCGGCTCGGCCGGGTGCACGAGACGGTCTCCGCGCCGGACGGGAGCCGGCTGGCGGTCGCCGCGCACGACGGGCGGCTGCTGCTCGTGGACACCTCGCCCGAGGGCGACGGCGCGGTGGACGAGCTGGTGCGCTCGGTCAACGGGCCGGTGCGCGACCTGGCGTTCTCGCCCGACTCGGGCTGGCTGACCTGGTCCCATCCGGGCGTCGGCCGCTCCCTGCGGAAGATCAGGATCGCCCGGCTCGCGGACCGGCACGTCGTGGACGTCACCGACGGCCGCTTCGAGGACGAGCAGCCCGTCTTCACCCGCGACGGCCGCTACCTCGCCTTCCTGTCCTGGCGCGGCTTCGACCCGGTCTACGACGTGCACACCGGCGACCTGTCGTTCCCGCTCGGCTGCCGCCCCTACCTCGTCCCGCTGTCCTCCGCGACGCCCTCGCCGTTCGCGCTGACCGCCGAGGGCCGCCCGGCCGGCGGCGGCCTCGACCTGGACGCGGGCGAGACCGAGGGCCCGGTGACGGTGGAGACCGAGGGCCTGGAGAGCAGGGTCACCCCCTTCCCCGTCGCCGCCTCGAAGTACTCGCACCTGTACCCGGTGCACGGCGGCGGCCTGGTGTGGCTGCGCTGGCCGATCTCCGGCGCGCTCGGCGAGACCTTCGCCAACCCGGCCGACACCTCGGGCCGGCCCACGCTCGAACACTTCGACCTGTGCAAGGGCCGGCGCACCGAACTCACCTCCGTCCTCGACACGTTCGCGGTCAGCGGCGACGGCACCCGGCTCGTCCTCAACGACGAGGGCGCCCTGCGGGCCGTGCCCGCCACCGAACCGGCCGACTCCGACACCACCGTCCACATCGACATGCGGCGCATCCTGCACGAGGTCGAGCCCGCCGCCGAGTGGCGCCAGGCGTACGCGGAGGCCGGCCGCGTCGTGCGCGCCTACTTCTGGGAACCGGGGATGGGCGGCGTCGACTGGGACGCGGTCCTCGACCAGTACCGGCCGCTGGTCGAACGCGTCGCCTCCCCCGACGACTTCGCCGACCTGCTGCGCGAGGTCCTCGGCGAGCTCGGCACCTCGCACGCCTACGTCGTCCCCGCCCGCCGCAACGAGGGGCCCCCGCACTACCAGCGCGCCATCGGCCTGCTCGGCGCCAACCTCACCCACCGCAAGGACGGCACCTGGGCCGTGCGCCGCATCCTGCCCGGCGACTCCTCCGACTCCAAGGCCCGCTCCCCGCTGGCCGGTTCGGGCGTCCGCGAGGGCGCCGTGCTCACCCACGTCGACGGCCGGCCCGTGGACCCGGTCGCGGGCCCGTACCCGCTGCTGGCCGCCGCCGGCGGCACCACCGTCGAGCTGACCTTCCGCTCCGCGGAGGACGAGGGCCACGCCCGCCGGGTGGCCGTGGTGCCGCTCGTCGACGAACGGCCGCTGCGCTACCAGGACTGGGTGACCAAGCGCCGCGCCGTCGTCCGCGAACTCAGCGGCGGCAAGTGCGGCTACCTGCACATCCCCGACATGGGCGGCTCGGGCTGGGCCCAGTTCAACCGCGACCTGCGGATGGAGATGTCGCGGCCCGCGCTCATCGTGGACGTGCGCGGCAACGCGGGCGGCAACATCAGCGAGCTCGTGGTCGAGAAGCTCACCCGCACCATCGTCGGCTGGGACCTCACCCGCGACGCCGAGCCGGTCAGCTACGCCTCCAACGCGCCGCGCGGCCCGGTCGTCGCCATCGCCGACGAGATGACCTCCTCCGACGGCGACATGATCACCGCCGCGTTCCGGCTCCAGGGCATCGGCCCCGTCGTCGGCCTGCGCACCTGGGGCGGCGTCATCGGGATGACCGGGCGGCACCGGCTCGGCGACGGCACCGCGATCACCGTGCCCATGAACGCCGCCTGGTTCGACGCCTACGGCTGGTCCGTGGAGAACCACGGCGTCGAGCCCGACGTCGAGGTGGACCGCACCCCGCTCGACTGGGCGGAGGGCCGGCACCGGCAGCTCGACGACGCCGTACGGATCGCGCTCGACCTGCTGGAACGGCACGGCTCCCGCACCCCGCCCGACTACTCCGCCGTCCCGGACCGCTCCCGGCCCCCGCTCCCCCCGCGCGGGCAGGGGTGAAGTTTCCGCGCGGGCAGGAGTGAGGGGCGCGCCGCTCGGGCGGCACGCCCCTCTTCCCGGGCCGGGCTACTGGTCGGTGTCCTGGATGTCGTCCAGCGACTGCTGTCGGCCCTGCTGCCGGCGCTGCTGTTGCTGCTGCCGCAGTTTGTCCTGCGCCTGCTGGCCGCGCTGCTGTGCCTGCTCCTTGGCCTGCTGGGCCTTCTGCTTGGCCTGCTGGGCCTTCTGCTTGGCCTGCTGGGCCTTGCCCTGCATCTCGTCCTTGATGCCCATGGCTGTCTCAACTCCCGTGAGGTTGACCGGGCCGTGACCGCGAATTCGGTGATCGGCCGCGACCAGCCTCACATGGCCGGACATTCCGCGCATTTCGATCAGTGACGCTCGGTAGCCCCGCGCTCCTTCTCGTCCGCCGCGCCGCCCGCGCCCACCAGCCCCCGTCCGTCCAGGGCCACGAGCCGGGGCCCGAAGCGGCGCATCTCCCGCCGGGCGCCCACCGCCAGCAGCCCCGGCAGCACCCCGCGCACCGGCCGCACCAGGCGCAGCCACCCCTGGCCGTACACGTGCGCCGAGCGGCGCTCGATGCCCGCCACGAGCCGCTCGACCGCCGGGCCCGGCGGATAGGTGCGGCTGGCCGGCCACGGCAGCCGCTGCCGCATCTCCCGCATCAGCCCGATCTCGTCGGCGCCGCGCACCATGTCGGTGTCGGTCCAGCTCAGATAGCCCACCCCGACGCCCACCCCCCGGTGGCCGACCTCGGCGCGCAGGCTGTGCGCGTACGCCTCGACGCCCGACTTGGACGCGCAGTACGCGGTCATCATGGGCGCGGGCGTGATGGCCGCGAGCGAGGCGATCTGGAGCAGATAGCCCTTGCTGCGGACCAGGGCCGGCAGGAACGCCCGCCCGGTGACGGCCGATCCGACCAGGTTGACCTCCACGACCCGGCGCCACGCGGCGAAGTCGCAGCCGTCGAACGGACCGCCGGTCGCGACACCGGCGTTGGCGACGACGACGTCCACCCGGCCGAAGCGGTCCGCGACCTCCCCGGCCACGCGCTCCATCGCCGCGACGTCCGTCACGTCCGCGTGCCAGTGCGCGGCCTCCGTCGCCAACGAGCCCGCGACCCGCCGCAGTTCGTCCGGCTCCAGCCCGACCAGCGCCAGCCGGGCGCCGCGCGCGGAGAGCTTGCGGGCGAGGAGTTCGCCCACGCCGCGCGCCGCGCCGGTGACCACGGCCACCCGCTCCCGCAGAACCGTGCCGCTCATCGCGCCGCTCCCGTCGCCGTCGCCGTAGTCCTTTCCGGCCTGAGCAGTTGGTACTCCTGGAGGTCCACCCGCCGGGTGACCCGCCGGAACTCGGACGTCGTGCCGGGCCAGACGACGGTGTTGCGGCCCTCCGCGTCCAGGTACCAGCTGTCGCAGCCGCCCGTGTTCCACACCGTGCGCGCCATGCGCCGCTGGAGCACGCGGTTCCAGGCGTTGACCGCCGACGGGCGCGCGTCCAGCGCGGCCCGCCCGCCGAGCAGGTCCAGCTGGCGCAGGAAGTCGGCCATGTAGTTCAGCTGGGCCTCGATGATGAGGATCATGGAGCTGTTCCCCAGGCCCGTGTTGGGGCCGATGACGAAGAGGAAGTTGGGGAAGCCCGCCGCGCTGGAGCCCCGCAGGGCCGCCATGCCGTCCTTCCACGTCTCGGCCAGCGTCCGGCCGTCGGCTCCCCGGACCCGGTCGGCGATCGGCATGTCCGTGACGCGGAAGCCGGTGCCGAGGACGAGCACGTCGGCCTCCGCCGTCGTCCCGTCGGCCGCGACGAGCGTCGAGCCGCGCACCTCCGCCAGCCCCGACGTCACCACGTCCACGTTGGGCCGGGTCAGCGCCGGGTAGTAGTCGTTGGACAGCAGGATCCGCTTGCAGCCGATCCGGTAGTCGGGCAGCAGTCGCGCCCTCAGCTCCGGGTCCGGCACGCCGCGCCGCAGGTGCGCCCGCGCCAGCGCCTCGATGAGGCCCAGCCGTTCGGGCTTCTTGGTGAACGCCCCGGTCTGCAACTCCCGGATGCCCCACAGCACTCCGCGGCGCAGGGCGCGCGTCGCCGGGATGCGGCCGTGCAGCCAGCGCTCGGGCGCGGTGATGCGCCGGTCGGCGCGCGGCAGCACCCAGGGCGGGGTCCGCTGGAAGAGCGTGAGCCGCCCCACCTCCGGCTGGATGCTCGGCACGATCTGGATCGCCGACGCCCCCGTCCCCACCACCGCCACGCGTTTGCCGCGCAGTTCGACCCCGTGGTCCCAGCGCGACGAGTGGAAGACCGGCCCGGGGAACGAGGAGAGCCCCGGGATGTCCGGCAGCTTCGGGTCCGCGAGCGGGCCGGTCGCGGAGACGACGACGTCGGCGAGGTACGTCCCCGACGCCGTCTCCAGCTCCCAGCGCAGCCCGTCCGCGTCCCACCGGGCGCCCAGCACCTCGGAGTTGAACCTGACGTGCGGCCGCAGCCCGTACGCGTCCGTGACGTGCTCCAGGTACGCGCGGATGTGCGGCTGGCCGGAGAAGTTGCGCGGCCACCCGGGGTTCGGCGCGAACGAGAACGAGTACAGGTGCGAGGGCACGTCGCACGCGCAGCCCGGATACGTGTTGTCCCGCCACGTGCCGCCCACCGCGTCCGCCCGCTCCAGGACGACGAAGTCCGTCACCCCCTCGCGGCGCAGCCGCACCGCCGCCCCCAGCCCGCCGAAACCGGACCCGATCACCGCCACCCGAACCTGAACGGCCATGCGCCATCGCCTCCCGGATCGCCCCGCAAGCACTGTGCCAGTGATTGCTGGCACGGTGCGAGGGTAGGACAGCGGACTACCGTCCGGTAAGGGTGCGGAGCAAGGAAGTTACCGCGGGTCGCCCCCGGTCGGTCACCCCGGCGGTGCGCCTACCCTTCCTGGATGGGCACCGACGAGACGACGCCGCCGCGCGAGTACCGCATGACCGAGCTGGCCGAGGCGGCCGGCATCACCGTCCGCACCCTGCGCTACTACCGCGAGCGCAAGCTCATACCGCCGCCCCGCCGCGAGGGGCGCGTCGCCTGGTACGACGACCGCCACCTGGCCCGGCTGCGGACGATCGCGGCGCTGCTGGAGCGCGGCCACACGCTCGGCGGCATCGCCGAGCTCATCGCCGCCTTCGAGGGCGGGCGCGGGGTGGCCGAGATCCTCGGCCTGGGCGGGGCGATCGCGGCGCCCTGGTCCCGCGAGACCCTGGTGCGCCTCGCCCCGGAGGAACTCGCCGACCACTTCGCGGACCAGGCCACGCCGGAGAACCTCGCCGCGTCCCTCGACATCGGCTACCTCGCCGTGGACGGCGAGGAGTTGGTGCACGTCAGCAGCCGGCTGCTGGACGTCTCGCGGCGGCTCGTCCGCGAGGGCGTCCCGCTGCCGGCCATCCTCGCCGCAGGCCGCGAGATCCGCGCCCACGCCGACGCCCTGGCCGCGACCTTCACCGCGATCGTCCGCGAACACCTGCTGCCCGACGACGTCCCGCCCTCCCCCGAGGCCGTCGAACACGTCCAGCGCACCCTCGACCGCCTCCGGCCGCTCGCCCGCACCGTGGTCGAGGCGGAGGTCGCCCTCGCCATGGACCGCCGCGTCCGCGCCGACGTCGAGTCCTGGCTGGACGACGGCGTCACGCCACGGTGAGCACCTCCAGCACGTGCCCGTCCGGGCTCTTGAAGTACGCCCCCCGGCCCCCGGCACGGCGGTTGATCGCATGGGGCTCGTCGAGCCGCGGCCCCGCGTAGTACGTCACCCCGGCGTCCACGATCCTGCCGAGTATCGCGTCGAACTCCGCCTCGGAGACGAGGAACGCGTAGTGCTGCTCCGCGATGTCGAGGTGCGGACTCGTCATGAAGTCGAGCGTCACCCCGTTGGCCATCGCCACGGTCACGAACGGCCCGGCCTCCGGTCCGACTTCGAGCCCGAGGATCCCGGCGGCGAACGCCGCGGCCGCGTGCTTGTCACGCGAGTGGACGATGGTGTGGTTGAGCTCGACGGCCATGGGTCTTCCCTCCGACGTGGCGTAACCCGACCGTACCGAGGCCCCGTTGCGCCCGGCAATCGCGCCGCCGGCGCCTCAGCGCTCGAAGACCACCGTCACCGGCGCGTGGTCGCTCCACCGCTCCGCGTGCGACGCGGCCCGCTCGACGACCGCCTTCCGCGCGCGCTCCGCGAGGCCCGGCGAGCAGACGACGTAGTCGATGCGCCAGCCGGAGTCGTTGTCGAAGGCGCGGCCGCGGTAGGACCACCAGGAGTACGGGCCGGCGACGTCCGGGTGGAGGGCGCGGACGACGTCCACGTACTCCTCGAAGACCTTCGTCAGCCAGGCCCGCTCCTCGGGGAGGAAGCCCGCGCTCCTGCGGTTGGCCTTCCAGTTCTTGAGGTCGGCCTCCTGGTGGGCGATGTTCCAGTCGCCGCAGACGGCGACCTCGCGGCCCTCGGCGGCGGCCCGCGCCTTCAGGCCGACCAGGTACGGGAGGAACTCCGCCATGAAGCGCTCCTTCTCGTCCTGGCGCTCCGTGCCGACCTCGCCGGAGGGGAGGTAGAGGCTGGCGACCGTGACGCCCGGCAGGTCGATCTCGACGTAGCGGCCGCTGCCGTCGAACTCGGCCGAGCCGAAGCCGACGCGCACGGCGTCCGGCTCGCGGCGGGAGTAGACGGAGACGCCCGCGCGGCCCTTGGCGGCGGCCGGGGCGTGGACGACGTGCCAGCCGTCGGGCTCGCGGACCTCGTCGGGGAGCTGGTGGGGCTCGGCGCGGACCTCCTGGAGGCAGACCACGTCCGCCCCGGTGGCCGCCAGCCACTCCACGAAGCCCTTCTTGGCCGCGGCGCGCAGGCCGTTCACATTCACGGTCGTCACAGTGAGCATTCCGGCACGATACCGACTTCCGGGACGGCCCTGTCGCCCCGGTCCGGCCGCTCGTACCATCCCGGGATGCGCATACTGCCGGTCGCCTTCGACCACCCCGACGCCGTGAAACTCAACGACGAGGTGCAGGAGGAGTACCGCCGCCGCTACCACGACGACGGCGACCTCACCCCGCTGGAGCCGGCCCACTTCGACCCGCCGTGTGGCCTGTATCTCATCGCCTACGGGGACGACGGCACGCCCGTGGCCACCGGCGGCTGGAGGGCCTGGGAGGACGCGGAGGAGGGGTACGCCCCCGGCGACGCCGAGATCAAGCGGATGTACGTGGTGCCGCGGGCGCGCGGGCTGGGACTGGCCCGGCGGATCCTCGCCCGGCTGGAGGAGGACGCGCGCCGCGCCGGGCGGCGGCGGATGGTGCTGGAGACCGGGGCCGAGCAGCCGGAGGCGATCGCGCTCTACACCTCGGCGGGGTACGCGCCGACGGCCAAGTTCGGGCTGTACCGCTTCGAGCCCGAAAGCCGCTGCTACGCCAAGCCGTTGCGCTAGTCCGGCACGGGTCCCCGCACGGCTTCCCGCAGGTCCAGGACGGCCTGCGCGCCCCCGCCCTCGGGGTTCTCGAACGCGAGCCCGGCGCCCAGCACCCGCGCCTGGCCCACCGCTATCGTCAGGCCGAGGCCGAGCCCGGAGCCGGAGTCGGTGCGGAAGCGCTGCGGGCCGTGGGCCAGCAGCTGCGGCGGGAAGCCGGGGCCGCCGTCGCGGACGCGGACCACACCGCCGTCCACCTCGGCGACGACCGGCCCGGCGCCGTGCCGGAACGCGTTGGTGACCAGGTTGGTGAGTATCCGCTCGACGCGGCGCGGGTCGGTCTCGACCAGGCGGTCGTCGAGCACCCGCACCTCGGCGGGGGCGCGGCCCGGCCCCGCCGCGGCGGCGACCGCGGCGACGGCGCGGCGGGCCAGGTCGCCCAGCGCCCGCACCTCGGTGTCCGCCCGCTCGGCGTCCGCGTCCAGCCGGGCCACCTCCAGGACGTCCTCGACGAGGGTCCGCACCCGCCGCGCCCGCTCCTGGACCATCTCGGCGGGCCGGCCGGGCGGCAGGAGGGCGGCGGCGGCCACCAGCCCGGCGACGGGCGTGCGCAGTTCGTGGGCGATGTTGGCGGTGACCTCCCGCTCGGCCTGGAGGCGGGCGGCGAGCGCGTCGGCCATGCGGTTCACGGCGACGGTCAGCCGGGCGATCTCGTCCCGGCCGCCGCGCGGCCGCAGCCGGGCCGTCAGGTCGCCCTCGGCGATGCGCTCGGCGGTGCGGGCGGAGGCGTCGATGCGGCGGCCGGCGAAGGCGGCGAGGCCGACGCCGACGATCCCGGAGAAGGCGGTGCCCAGCCCGCCGGCCGCCCACAGGACGTCGTCGAGGTCCTTGATGTCGCGGGTCTCGCGGTGGTACGGCCGGCGCAGGGCGATGACGTCGTCGCCGAGCCGGGTGGCCGCCCACAGCACCGGCTCGGGGCCGCCGCGGTCCAGATAGGTGGCCGTCCTCCGCTCCTCGGCGGCGCGGCGCAGGGGTTCGGGCAGACCGCCGGGGTTGACGAGGGTGTGCGGGCGGTCGAAACCGGCGGCGTGGTCCTCGACGGCGGAGGCGAGCCGGGCGGTGATGGTCTCGCGGGCGGCCGCGAGCTGGTTCACGGCCGTGCGGTGGTGCACCACGAACCCGATGAGGACGGCGACCAGCGCGGCGGTGACGGTGATCGCCGCACCGATCTTCGTTCTCAGTCCCATGGGTCAAGGCTCCTTGACGGCGGTCGCTCAGCGCTGACGCTTCGGGACGAAGAGCCGCAGATCACTCAGGCCGGCCCGGCGCGCGGCGGGGAGCCCGTCGGCCGTGACGGAGGCCCGGCCGTAGTACGCCCGGTGCTCGTGCTCCACGAGCCCGTCGAGCCGCACCCGGGCGCGCAGCGGCCGCCCCCGCCCGGCCGCCACGTCGCCGGTCGCCTCGGCCACCGGCCCGCCCCAGGACGCCCAGCGCAGCCCGGTCAGCCGCACGGCGCCGGCGATGTCGAGAACGGCGGGGCGGCGCAGCGGCGGGCGGCCCGGCCCCTCGCAGACCTGGACGGACCGGACGGCCGCGGCCGTGGGCACCGGCGCGGGACCGCTCACGTCCAGGCCGCCCGGCTCGGCGCAGGCGGCCAGGAAGGCGGTGGAGAGGAGGGCCACGAGGACGCCGGCGGCGGGGGGTCGTGGCACGGGGTTCCTCGGGGACGGGGGCCGAACGGGCGACGGCATCGGGCCCCGAACAGGGCCATTCGCGTCAAATGTTACCGGTGGGACGGATTCGCCTCCCGAGGTCTTGACGTTCGTGAGTCGTCGGCTCATAGGATCTCGGCGCTCACGTGGCCCGTGCCGTCCATGGAGCCCATGGAACGCGTGCGGTCCACGGAGCCCGTGCAGTCCACGGAGCCCGTGCAGTCCGTGTAGTCCGTGTGGTCCGTGTCCGAAGCCGTAGCCGTCGCCGCTCCGGAGGTCACCCATGCACATCGCCCGCCGCACGATCCTCGGCGCCCTCGCGGGCTCCGCGGCCCTCGGAACCCTGGGCGCCGCGCCCGCGGCGGCCGGGACGCCGGCCGGCGGCGCCGCCGCGGCCGCGCTGGCCCGGCTGCTGCCCCGCCACCGCCGCCAGGTCACCTTCCGGACCCTGCCCCGCCGGGGCGGCGCCGACGCCTTCCGCGTCTCCGGCCCGGCCGGCCGGATCCTCGTCGAGGGCACCACTCCCGCCGTCCAGCTCACCGGCCTCCACCGCTACCTGCGCGAGCGGGCCCACGCGCACTTCTCCTGGGCCGGCGAGCGGACCGACCTGCCGGCCGTCCTCCCGGCCGCCGGCCGCGCCCTCGCCGCGACGGCCAACGTCCGCCACCGCTTCGCGCTCAACGACACCAACGACGGCTACACCGGCCCCTACCGCGGCTGGGACTACTGGGAACGCGAAATCGACGTCCTGGCCCTGCACGGCTTCAACGAGGTGCTCGTCTACGCGGGGGCCGACGCGGTCTACCATCGAACGTTCGTCGAACACGGTTACACGGACGCGGAAGTGCGCGCCTGGGTTCCGGGCCCGGCCCATCAGCCCTGGTGGCTGATGCAGAACATGAGCGCCTACGGCGGCCCGGTCTCGCGGGAACTCCTCGACCGCCGCACCGCCCTCGCCCGGCGGATCGTCCGCCGGCTCCGCGAGCTGGGCATGACCCCGGTGCTCCCCGGCTACTACGGCACCGTCCCGCCCGGCTTCGCCGACCGCCACGACGGGGCCCGCACCGTTCCCCAGGGCGACTGGGCCGGCTTCCGCAGACCCGACTGGCTCGACCCGCGCACCCCGCACTTCGCCGCCGTCGCCCGCACCTTCTACCGCGTGCAGGGCGAACTCCTCGGCGCGACCTCGATGTACAAGATGGACCTCCTGCACGAGGGCGGCACCCCCGGCCCCGTCCCCGTCGGCGCCGCGGCCCGCGCCGTGGAGAAGGCGCTGCGCACGGCCCGACCCGGCGCGATCTGGGCCGTCCTCGGCTGGCAGAACAACCCCCGCCGCGAGATCCTCGACGCCGCCGACCGGTCGAAGATGCTCGTCCTGGACGGCGTCCCCGACCACTACCCGCACGTCACGGACCGCGAGAAGGACTGGGGCGGCACGCCCTACGCCTTCGGCACCATCTGGAACTTCGGCGGGCATACGGCGATGGGCGCCAACGCCCGCGACTGGGTCTCCCTCTACCACCGCTGGCGCACGAAGCCGGGCAGCGCCCTCGCCGGCATCGCCCTCATGCCGGAGTCCGCGGACAACAACCCGGCCGGCCTCGCCCTCTTCTCCGACCTCGCGTGGACGGACGGCCCGGTCGGCCTGGAGGACTGGTTCGCCCGCTGGTCCGTCCAGCGCTACGGAGGCACCGACCGCGCGGCGGCCCGCGCCTGGGGCGTCCTGCGGCGGACGGCGTACGGGACGACACGCGCGGACGGCTGGAGCGAGGCGGCGGACGGGCTCTTCGGGGCCCGGCCGGACCTCGCGGTCGACCGGGCCGGCGCCTGGTCGCCCCGCCGGCTGCGCTACGACGCGGCGGAGTTCGAGAAGGCCCTGCCGGCCCTGCTGGCGGTCTCCCCCGCGCTGCGGCGCAGCTCCGCCTACCGCTACGACCTGCTGGACGTGGCCCGGCAGTGCCTGGCGAACCGCAGCCGCACGCTGCTGCCGCGTGTCAAGGCGGCGTACGAGGCGGGCGACGCGGGGCGCTTCCGCGAACTGACGCGTGACTGGCTCGACTTGATGTCCCTGCTGGAGGAGCTGGTCGCCACGGACGAGCGCCACCTCCTCGGCCGCTGGGTCGCGGAGGCGCGCTCCTGGGGCTCCTCCCCCGCCGAACGCGACCGCCTGGAGCACGACGCCCTCTCCCTCCTCACCGTCTGGGGCCCGCGCCCCTCGGCCGACGGCGGCAAGCTGCACGACTACGCGAACCGCGAGTGGGCGGGCCTCGTCGGCGGCCTCTACCGCCTCCGCTGGACGACCTACTTCACCGAACTGGAAGCCTCCCTCCACGCCTCCCGCACACCCAAACCCATCGACTGGTTCGCCCTGGAAGACCACTGGACCCGCCGGCGTCCCCCCTCCCCCACCCGCCCCCGCGGCGACGTCCTGCAAGTAGCCCGCCGCATCGCCACCCGCCTGTAACCCACCCCGCCTCCTCCCCGGAGGGGGCTCCTTCCACGTTCACCCTTGCTGCGGGGTGCGCGGCGTTGCCGTTGCGCTGCCGCGCGGGGGGCGCGGCTTCGCCGCGCCGGGTCGGGCCGCGTTGCCCGCGGGTGCGGGGCGGGTCGGGGCGAAGCCCCGGACAGGGCGCGGGGTGCGGGGCGGGGCGCCGCCTGGGTGCAGGGGGGGCGGAGCCCCGGGCGGGGTTCGGGAGGCAGGGGCGCAGCCCCGCAGGGGGGCGCAGGGGCACAGCCCCGCCCGGGGCGCAGGGGCGCAGGGGGCGGAGCCCCCGCCCGCCGCGCGGAGCGCAGACCGTCACCCCGGCAGCGCAGGGGCAGAGCCCCACCCGCCGCGCAGCGGCAAAGCTCCGCACATGACGCGGGTTGCAGGGGCCAGCCCCACCGGGGCGCAGGGGCGCAGCCCCGCCCGGGGCGCAGGGGGCGGAGCCCCCGCCCGCCACGCCGAGCGCGGAGTGGTGCCCGGGGTGGCGCAGGGGCGGAGCCCCTGGGGAAACGGGGAAAGGGCGGGGCGGGGAGGGAAGCCCGCTACGCCCGAGACCCGGCGAGCTTCCACTCCCGGTGCAGCCCGGGCAACGGCACCCGCCGCTCGAACAACGGCGTCCCGAATATCTTCAGCTGAAGCTGCAGCGCCCCGTTCAGGTCGACACCCCCGAACGCCCCCCACTTCCCCTCCAGCGACTTCTTCCCGTCACTGGAGACGTCCCCCCGGACCTGCCCCTCGGCCCGCAGGTAGGGCGACAGATTCCCCGTCACCCCGACGGTCCCGTAGAGGCCGACCGCCGCCTCCGCGCCGAGCGCGGCCTTCACCCTGCCGCCCGCCGAGGCGGACGCCTTCACGGGCGAGCCCTTGAGGTCGGCCTTGCTGACGGGTGCCCAGCCCTTCGCCCGGCTGTAGGAGCCGCCGACCTCGAAGCCCCCGGCGACGTTTTGCTTCACATCGACGGTGATCTTGCCGTCGCCGTCGACCTGGAGGTAGCAGGTCAGGTCCGCGTTGACGACGACGGGCACCGGCCCGACCTGGACGACCGGCGTCGCGTGCAGCTTCGCGAAGGGCAGCCGCAGCGGCTTGCCGTTCTCCGTCGAGGCGGCGGCCCGCCCCTTCAGCTCCCAGGCCGCCTTCCAGTCCCCGGACAGCGCCAGCGACGCCGTGCCGGGCGCGCGCCCGTCCGTGCCGCGCCCGTCGTAGGAGAAGTCGACCTCGGGGGCGAGCTGCACGAAGCCGTTCACGGACGCCTTCGCGGAGGCGGGGGCGCCCTTCGCCGTGGCGATGGCCGTCCCGACGTCCACCCGCAGGCTGCCGAGCGGCAGCTTCGCGCCCTGCGGCCCGAAGCGCAGGTCACCGCGCTTGGCCCAGGAGACCTTCACCCCGGGGACGAGCGGCTTGACCGCGACCGCCGACGGGTCGACGGCGACCTTGCCGCCCGCCTTGGCGTCGCCGAGCAGCGCGGGCAGCGTCGCCGGCTCGGTACGGACCTTGGTGCCCTTGGCGGTCGTGCCCTCGACCTTGGTGACCCGGGCGAGGAGGCCGTCCGGGGCGCCGGGCGCGGGCGCGCTGGCGAAGACGTCGCCCACGGCGACGGACTTCGCGGGCGGCGCGGCGGACGGCTTGCCCGACGGCCCCGACGGCCCCCGCTTCCCCGGCGCGGCCGCGAGCACGGCCGTTCCGCTCCTGCGGTCGTAGGAGGCGACCTTCAGCGCCGACTTGTGCGCCCGCTGCTGCCACGGCGCGGGCGACGACGGACGGGCCACGGCGCTCGGCGTGGCGGAGCCCCCGTCGGCGGGGGCGGCGGCGACGCCCATCGGCGCGGCCGCGACGGCCATCTCCTGGGGCGCCTCGGAGGCGGCCGCGGACGGCGCGGCGGCCGGCTCCCCCGCCTTCGCGGAGGAGGAACCGGACGCCGAACACCCGGTCACCGCCAGGGACATGACGGTGAGGGCGGGGAAGAGCGCTCTCTTGCAGGGCTTGCGCACGATGAATCCTCAAGGGGCGGCCCGCGGTCGCCCGCAGGCAAAGGACCAGGCAGAGATCCGGACAAAGATCCGCATGATCCTGTCATGCACGCCGCGACCCAAAGATCCGTTCGAGGCCCCGCGGAGGATGATCTGCGTCACACGTCCAGGGGCCGGTGCACGGACACCGTGCAGGACACCGTGGTCCGCACGGGCAGCTCCAGCGCCCCGACGCGCTCCCGGAGTTCACCGGGGGCGACGTGCCGGGCGCTCGGCCCCATGAGCACCAGCCGCTCCACATCACCGGCGCCGAGGACGGCGGTGTGCTCGTGCGCGTACCGCCCGTCGGCGCGGAACCGCCCGCCGAGCGCCCGCTCCAGCCGGTCCTCCTTGTCCGCGTCCACGTCCAGCAGCCCCAACGGGCCGCGCAGCTCGGCCAGATGCGCCGGCGTCGGCGTGACGACGACCAGCGCCCCGCCGGGCCGCAGCACCCGGCGGAACTCCTCGCCGTTGCGCGGCGCGAAGACGTTGAGGACGACGTCCACCGACCCGCTCCGCACCGGCAGCGGCCGCCACACGTCCCAGGTCGCCGCCCAGGCCCTCGGATGGCACCGCGCCGCCTGCCGCAGCGCGTACTTGGACGCGTCCAGCCCCAGCCCGACGGCCCCGGGCAACGCGTCGAGGACGGCGGCGAGATAGTGCCCGGTGCCGGCGCCGGCGTCCAGCACGGTCCCGCCGCCGAGCGACGCGACGACCCGGGCGAGCGTCCCCGCCAGCGGCTCGTAGTGCCCGGCCCCCAGGAACGCGGCGCGCGCCCGCACCATGTCGGCCGTGTCCGCCGTTCCCGCCTTCATGTTGCCGGTGAGCAGGCCGACGTACCCCTGGCGGGCGATGTCGAACGAGTGCCGCGCCGGGCAGCGCAGCGACCTGCCGTCCACGGCCAGCCGCTCCCCGCAGTGCGGGCACGTCAGGACGTCGAGGAGCCGGGAGACGGGCATGGGGTGGGATCCTCCGGGAAAGTGCTGGCCAAAGAAGCTAGCACGGGGGCGTTTTCGGCCCGTCCGAGGGCTGTCGTACGGTGGACGGCGGTGTCGTCGTACGCACGGGTGTTCAGCTGTCACGGAAGGTTGTCACGCGGTTTGAAAGACGATAAGGGCAGCATGACCGCGAACCGCGAACCGCGAACCGCGAACCGCGAACCGCGAACCGCGAACCGCGAACCGCGAACCGCGAACCGCCCCTCCGCCCGTCCCGCGCCCGCTCCGCGTCCCCGTCGGCCCCGACGCCCACCGGTGGAGCACCCTCCCCCTCGACCGCACGCTCGTCGTGGCCGCCCGCACCGTCACCTCCACGGTCCGCGCCCTCGAGGTGCTGCCGTCCCTCCTGCGCGACGACCCCCGCGTCAGCGTCGTCTTCGCGCACGACCCCACCTCGGCCTTCGGTGACGGCGTCCTCGACCTCCTCCACGACGCGGGCTGCCGCGTCATGCCGTGGCACCAACTGGCGGACGCCGACCCCGACGCGATCCTCACCGCGAGCGAGAACGTCGACGTCCCCGACGGCGACTGCCCGGTGCTCGTCCTGCCGCACGGCATCGGCTTCCAGAAGCTCGTCCCGGACTCCCGGAGCGCCGGAACCCGGCTCTCGGGCGTCGTCCCGGACGCCCTGCTCGCCTCCGGCCGCGCCTGGCTCGCCGTCTCGCATCCGGACCAGGAGAAGCAGCTCCTCACCGCCCACCCGGAGACGTCCGGCCGGACGCTGCTGATCGGCGACCCCTGCCTGGACGACCTCGCCCGCGGTCTGCCGGAGGCCGCCGCCCACCGCCGCGCGCTCGGCGTCCGCGACGGGCGGCGGCTGGTCGTCGTCAGCTCCACCTGGGGGCCGACGTCGCTGCTCGGCCGCGACCCCGGACTGCCCGCCCGGCTGCTCGCGGAGCTGCCGTACGACGAGTACCGGGTGGCGGCCGTCCTGCACCCCAACGTCCGGGCGGCGCACGGGGAGTGGCGCATACGCTCCCTCCTGGCGCCGGCCCTGGAATCCGGGCTGCTGCTGATGCCGCCGGTGCACGCGTGGCGGTCGGCGCTGGTCGCGGCGGACGCGGTGGTCGGGGACCACGGTTCGGTCACGCTCTACGGGGCGGCGCTGGGCAAGCCGGTGCTGCTGGCCGCGTTCGGCGAGGACGCGGTGCCGGGCACGGCGGGGGCCCTGCTGGGCCGGACGGCGCCGCGCCTGGACGCGCACGGCGACCTGCGGGCCCAGGTCGAGGAGGCCGTCGCGGCCCACACGCCCCGGCGCCACGCCGGGGCCGCCGGCCTGGCCTTCGCCGACCCCGGCCAGGCGCACGCCCGTCTGCGGACCGCCCTCTACCGGCTGCTGCGCCTGCCGGAACCGCCGTCCGCGCCGCTCCCGCTCCCCCCGCCCCCGGCGTCCGTCCCGTCGGCGGCCGTCTCCTCGTGGACGGTCGTGACGACGGCGGGGACGACGGGCGGCCCGGCGGCGGAGCCGCTGGTCACCGTCCGCCGCCACCCCGCCGCGGCGGCCGGCGCCCGCCCGGAGACCGGGGACGCGTTCGTCCACCTCGCGTGCGACGCGGAGACGGAACGGGACCACCGGCTGACGGCCGGCGCGTCCGTCCTCGTCCGCCACGCCCCCGCGGCGACTGCGGTCGAGGCGCGCCGCTGGATCCGCGGGACCCTCGACCGGTACCCCGGCTGCCTGCTGGCCACCGTGCCGCTGGCGGACGGCGGCGCGCTGACCGGGATCCGCGACCGCGGCACGGTCGCGACGACGGTCGCGGGCCGGGGCCTCGCCGCCGACCCGGGCCCGGCGGCGGCCGTCGTCTACACCTGTCTGCGCGCGGGCCTCCCGCTGGACGACCGCTTCGTGACCCTGCGGGCCGGCGGCACGGAGGCGACGGTGACGCTCCGCCTCGCCTGAGGGGACGAGGGGACGTCAGACTCCCAACCGCCGTGCCCACGCCCGCAGTTCGCCCGCCTCTCCGCTGCCGCCCGCCTCGTGGATCTCCAACGCCCGTGCGACGTGCGGCAGTACCGCGCCCGGCGCGACCCCCGCGTCCTCCAGCGCGCGGGCGAGCCGGAGCCGCACCCGCGCCTCGTAGTACGCGGCCCCCACCGCCTCCAGCTCCCCGGCCGCCTCCGTCCACGCCGCGACGGCCGCGGCGGAATCCCCGGCGTGCCCGTACGCGTCCCCCAGCGCGGCCGTCGCCCGCGCCGCCATCCGCCGGTCCGGGACGGCCAGGCCCGACAGGCCCTCCCGCGCCGCCCGCAGCGTGCGCAGCGCCTCGTCGGTGCGGCCCGCCGCGTCCTGCGCGCAGCCGAGGAAGTACGTGGCGATGGCCACGCCCCGCGGCTCGCCCGCCTCCAGGTTGAGCTCGACGGAGCGCCGGTAGGCGGCGATCGCCCGCGGCGGGTCGAAACGGTCCCAGTAGCGCCCGCCGAACTCCGCGACGGACGCCCGCAGCACCGTGTGCCCCGACACCTCCGCACACGCCTCCGCCTTCTCCAGCTCCTCCCGCGCCCGCTCGTACGCCTCCAGGTCCATGAGCGGCCGCGACAGCAGGCTGCGCAGCCGGGCCTCGGCCGCCGGGACGAAGGCGTCGGCGGCCGAGGCGGCGCCCAGCTCCAGCGACTCCCGCCACTCCGAGAGGTGGCGGCGGTTGAGGAAGAGCACCGTGAACACCTCGGCGAGCTGCCAGACGTGGCGGTGCAGCCCGTCCCGGCGCGCCTGCCGCAGGACGGCGAGGATGTTGTGCCGCTCGGCGTCCAGCCAGGCCAGCGGCGACGGACCGGCGTCCCCCGCGAACGGGTCCGCGACGTCCCGCAGGAACGCGTCGAGTTCGGCGATCCGCAGCCGGTCCCGCCGGACGGCCAGGTCGGCGAAGGCGGTGAGCGCGAGGTAGTGGGTGGTGACGCGCTCGACGACGGCCCGCCGCACCGGCTCGGGCTCCTCGTCCTCCGCGCGCTCCCGGGCGTGCAGCCGCACGAGGTCGTGGAAGCGGTGGCGCCCGTCGCCGGCCGCGTCCAGCAGGCTCGCCCCGGCCAGCGCGCGGAGCAGCGCCTCCGCCTCCGCGACGCCGACTCCCGCCGCCGCGGCGGCCGTTCCCGCGTCGAAGGTCCGGCCGGGGATCAGGCCCCACAGGCGGTACGCGCGGGCCGCGTCGGGCGGCAGCCCCCGGTAGGCGATCGACAGGACCGCGGACACGGAGCGCTCCTCCCGCAGCGACAGACCGGTCAAACGGCGCGTCTCGTCGGCCAGTTCACCGGCGAGCCGGCCCATGGTGAGCCCCGGCTCCACCGCCAGCCGGGCGGCCACCACGGCGAGCGCCTCCGGGAGGCCCCCGCACAGGCCGACCAGCCGCTCGGCCGCCTCGCGCTCGGCCGCCACGGCGGCCTCCCCGCACCGGTCGGCGAGCAGCGCCAGCCCGCTCTCCGCGTCCAGCGGCGGTACGGGCACCAGCCGCGCCCCGTCGAGAACCAGCTCCCCGAGCCGCCCGGTGCCGATCGCCAGCACCGCGCTGCCCGGCTCCTTGGGTAACAGGACCCGCACCTGCGCGGGCAGGCTCACGTTGTCGAGCACCACGAGCAGGCACCGGCCGGCGGTGCAGGACCGGAAGCGGTTCCGGCGCTCCTCCAGGGAGGCGGGCAGATAGTCCTCCTCCACCCCGAGCGAGCGCAGCGCCCGCCCCAGGGCCTCGTGGGCGTCGCCGTCAAGCTCCGCGAAGTCGATGTAGAGCTGCCCGCCGGGGAAGCGGTCCCGCACCCGCGCGGCCCACTCCCCCGCGAGCGTCGTCTTGCCGACGCCGGGCAGCCCCGACAGCACGTCCAGCCCGACGCGGGCACCCGCACCGGTGCCGAGCAGCGCCAGCTCGCGCTCGTGGTTGACGCACCGGACGGTGGGCGCCGGCACCTCGTCCGGCCGCGCCACCGGCGCCCGTTCCGCAAGCCGGAAGGTGATCCCGCCGAAGATCTGCCCCGCCTGGACGCTCGGCCCGTGCACGGTCCCGGACAGCTCGTTGCGGACGCTCCCGCTCACCGCTCCGCCCCGGGCGGCGGCGTCCTGATGTCGAACCTGAGCCCCGAGAAGTTCTCCCCCTGGACGACGGGCCCGTACTGCGTACCGCCGCTGACGCTGTTGTGCACCCTCGGCACGCTCCCGCCGTCCGGGGCCAGTTCGGCGAGCAGCCGCCGCAGGTCCTCCGCGGCCGCCGGGTCGTCGCGCAGCGCCCGGCGCAGCCGCTCCCGCCAGCGCTCCTCGATCACGGCGGCACCGCCCGGCCCGGCGGCCAGTTCCCCGGCGTCGCGCCCCAGCTCGTCGTCCACCGCCGCCTCGTCGTCCCCGCCCCGGGCGAAGAACCGCGCCACCCGCGCCCGCGCCTGCGACCAGGCGTCCGTCACCATCAACCCCACCAGCGTCGTCGCGCCCGACGCCGCCAGCTCCGCCAACTCGGCCTCCATCGGACCCCCTCGCCGTCCCGCCCCGGTCGTCCCGCCCCACGGTAGAGAGCGGCGGATCACTTGGGTAGACCGTCCGCCCGCCCCCGCCCGACGGCCGGCCATCCCCGTGACGCGCACCACACCCGCCAACCGCCGCCCGGCACGCCCCCGTTCGCCGCGCGGAACGCCAAGAGCCCGCCCGATCCAGTGGATCGGGCGGGCTCCCGGGTGTTGGTTGTGGGGTGTTCACGAGAGGGCCTGACGTGCAGTGATTCAGCCCCATGAAGATCGTTCCCCACCCCGCTGTAGATCACTTCCCATTCCTCCGGGGTCCAGAGAGCGGCGAACGCGGCGATGGGCCGCACAGGAATCCGTGCGGCCCATCGCCGTCCAAGCCGTACGGCCCAGCTCGGTGGTCACGTTGCGTTGCCGACCACCGGTCCCACCAAGAGCACAGTCAGCTGCTGTTGGTGCGGTGGTGGGTTGCTCGCTGAAGCCGACCGAGGTGGACGGCCTGCGTGATGCCCATTCCCCAGAAGGCGGCCGTGACCCATGCCGGTATCGCCTGCGCATCGGATCCGCCCAACAGCATCTGGATGAGCACCACGGCCGCGACTCCGGGCAGCAGCGCCAAGGCGTCCGTGAAGGCTTCCAGGCGGGCCATGCGGCTGCGCACTCCTCGGTGCGTGAGATACACGTCCAGGCCCAGGGAGGCTGTGCAGAACACTGCAACGCCTGTCCATAACCACCAGTTCACAGGAAACACCCCTTCTGCTGCCGCGTTCTCCGTCATGATGGCAGAGGTGCAGGCTGTGTTAGTCGCAGCCGTTGCTGTAGACGCCCGGGATGAAGATGCCGGCGGCGAACTTGATCTTCAGGCAGTAGCCGTCGCCGCGGGCTTCGACGGCCTTGGCCGAGACCAGCGCGGCGTTGACCGAGTACAGCGCGTTCAGGGGCGGCGGCAGGAATTTCGTGGATATGGCTGCGGTCGCTCCGTAGATGGCGATGTTCTTCGTCTCGGACTTGGTGAAGTATGCGGTGCCGGTGACGTTGCCCCAGGTGATCTTGGGGTCGGCCACGACGGGGAAGGCCGTGTCCTTGTTGGTCTCGATGTGCTGGGTGAGCGTGTTGCCCTCGAGCTTGTAGCTGGTGGCGACGGGCTTGCCGTTCGCGTCCTTGGCCCAGGGAGCCTCGATGGCGCCGACCATGACGCTCTTGCCGCCCGCTGTGGTGCGGGAGACGTGGTATCCACCGTCGGCGTCGGGCAGGACCAGGGCGCCCTCGGGGAGGTTGAGGGCGAAGCGCTGGTCCGTGGACGCGGCCGAGTCCTTGAGGGTGACCAGGGTGCGGGCACCACCGTCGACGGTGGGCTGGACGGCGAGGTCGGTGGACCGGGCGACACCGGAGTAGACGACAGTGCCGGCACCGGCCTTGACGCCGGCAACGCTCTTGGCGTTCTCCAACTGCAGGCCCAGGGAGGTCCCGTCCGCCGCGGCCGCCTTGACCTGTCCGGCGGAAGAGGCGGGGGCGGTGACCGTGATGCGGCCCGCTTCAGTGCTGGTGGTGGCCTGAGCCGCGGCTCCGGCAGACGCCGTGGAAGAGGCAACGTCGTTGGTCCCGCTCGCCTTCTCCACGACCGAGACAGCACGTGCAGTGTCGTTGGGGGCGCCGTCGGCAAAGGCGGGCGACGCCGAACCCACGAGGGCCAAGGCAGCCACGAGGGACGCAGCAGACATCACACTGTTAAGAGCAGATCTACGAACCATGCGCACAAGCCACTCCAAGAATCGAGATGACAGCCTGGGTCGGCAGAAGGTGCGGCCCGGCTGCGTTAGCGATCAAGAAACTAGATGGCCGACGCAATCAGCCCAAGTGCCGTACCGCAGTACAGGCCATTTGGGGACCCCTGCTCACGTGGGCAATCCACCCAACGGACCCAGGTCTTCCGCATCGGGGCTCGCGCGTCGACGCCTCCGCCTCCGGGCAACCCGCATGCACCTCCGCGCAGTTGCCGTCTCGGTCAGCTCTTCCAGGAAGGCCGCGTCTCGATCAGGCGTGACGAACGGAAAGCAATCACAGTGCGACCGAAAGTAACTGCATGGCCAAGAATGCCCTCTTGCCGCGCCGAGCTCCGCCAGACAACGGAACTCAGGGCGGCCGGCGACGGACCGGGCCTGCCAGTACGCCCCGGCCGACGACTGTCGCCTCCGAACAGTGCCGCCGGGAGTGGGACCCGGGTGCTCAGGAACCGGGAGCGGGAGGTGGTTCCTTCACCCAGGTCAGCGTCGCCGATCGCAGGACGAAGCGAGCCCTGGGGTTGCAAGGGCAACAGATCCGACCTGCATGGCGTGATCTTCACCAGTCCACGCACGGACGGTAACGAGCGGAGCTTGAGCCGTTGTTGTCGTTTGGGATCTTTGGCGATCAGCCCCTGCGATCTTGGACGGGCTCCCCTACGGCGTGGGTGGGGTTCCGGCTGCCCTGAGGCAGGGCCTCAAGGGGGGCGTTGTCGAGAGAGCGCGTCACCGACGCTTCTTGATCCAGGTGATCAAGGCCGCGACTCCCAGGGGCACAACAACTGCCGCTTTCGCCGCAAGCTTCGCCGACAACCATCCGGTCCCGGGGGTCAACCAACCCAGCCACCAGGCAAGGGCTGCCAGCAGCCCAGCAGCCACCAGCGCGCCGACTGCGAACAGCACGCTCCGAAGACCGCCGCTGCCTCGTAACTCTCGTTTCCCTTCGCTCATGAGGGCGACTATAGGGGCATGCCGGAATGCTTCATTCCTGGACTGCCCGGTCCGACAGCCGACCGAGGCCGGGCCCGGCCGGCAGGTGTCAGGCTCCGCCACGAAGCGAGCAGCCGCACGTGCGCAGTCGCTACCGCACTGACCACACGAACGAGGTGCATCAGGTCTTCGGATGCGCGGGAACGACATGCCAGGTCTTGCAACTGTCTTGCACAGTTGGCGAATTGGCTGCCAGGTGCGGCTGGCGTTGCCTACGATGGCTGCCGTTGCATGGGCAGCCAGGTATCGGGAGGGAGCGGATGGGCTCCGTCGACACAGATGAGGTAGCCGCGGTACCAGGGCTGCGGGCAGCTGTCGGTTTCTACTCCGGCAAGGTCGGGCGGCTGCTGCAGAGGAAGTCGGAGCTCGAAGCCGAACTCGCCCTTGTCGCCGCGGAGGTGGCGAAGGTATCCGCCACCCGTGACCAGTTGCGTGAGGCGCTTGAGGAGATCCTCGCGGATGCTCCGCCACCCGTGAACGAAGAAACAGCCCCGGACGGCCCCGCGGGGGACGGCTCCCCGCAGACGGAGTCCGGGCCCAATACGGACCCGCCTCCCGGACAACAGGACAGGGCACCGGCCGATGACGATCCACCGCCTCCCCGGACAGAGGTTGCCGCAGGCCAGCGGACCGCGACGGGCGAGTTGATGGAGGCGGTCGAGCGGATTCTGGTGACTGCTGGGCGGTCGATGCCGGTGCGGGACATCACGGAGGCGCTCGGGCGGCCGACCCGGGGGAAGGCAGGGCGGGGGCCCCTCGCGACGGTCCGCGGGACGTGCAAGCGGCTGGTGAAGAACGGCCGGGTCGTCGAGGAGCCGGTGGGCATGTTCGCCGTCGCCAGGGCCAACGGCTCACCGACGAAGGAGGCCGCCTAACGAGAGCCTGTTCATTGGGTGTTCCCTCCCCCTCGGCGGGGGAGGGAACCAGCTCCCTGAGGTGGCACCCTCGTACGGGAGCGCGGCGTGGTCCCGTTCGCAGTGGCTCACGCACTCCCGAGGCTAGAGCAACTGGGCTCGCCTCGGGGGCGCGTGGCCTATTTTGTCGCCCCTTCGGCCGCCGATGCCGGGGGGCGGAAGGGCTGTTTTCCATGCGTACGGCGCATTCCTCCCCCGGGCGGGTAGAGGGTGACGGCGAGGAAGTTCTCCAGGCGGGCGACGGTGGCGATGTCGGGCCAGCAGCGGCCGGCGATCAGGTCGGCGATGGCCTGCCGGTTGACTCCCGACCCTTCGGCGGCCCGCCGCAGACTGCGGCCCTGGTCCGCCAGGGTGGTGGCGAGGGTGCGGGCGATGTCCTGGACGACGGCGGCGGCGGGGTCGTCGATGAGGGCGTGGGGCCAGGTTTCCGGATCGCGGGCAAGATCGCGCGGCGGCCTGCTGCGGGTCAAACCTCCGACCATGTTGATGCACTCCTCTCGGTGAAGATCGGCTTCGATGCCTTCACCGGCTGCTTGTCCAGCCGATTTGGTTGGACCGTGACGTTGAGCCCTGAGGTTTCCCGGCGGATCCGCGACTACCGTCCCCGTCTGCCACACCGGCGGTGGGCGCCGGTCGCCGACCAGGTCAGAGCGACGGTGGCCGCGGCGGCTCCTGCCACCTGCTACGAGGCGGGGCATCTGCTGCATGTGGTGGGGCGGCTGGCGGTGTGGGCGGACGGCTGCGGGCTCCCGCGGGATCCCGGGGTGTGGATGCGGACCGAGACGATCGACGCGTTCGTGCTGTCGGGCTGTGCCGGCATGGACGGCTCCACCGTGCAGACCTACCGCTCCTGGCTGCGGCGGGTGCGTGAGGCCCTGGTGTGGGTGCAACGCGGTGAGGCGCCCGCTGCACGGCTGTCCTCGCCGCGCGACCCACAGCCTCCTTACGAGCGCGGGGAGTTGTCGCGGTTGCGGGCCTGGGCGGCCCAACTGCCGGGACAGGCCCGGCTGGACGGCCTGGCGCTGATGGCGCTGGGTGCCGGATGCGGCCTGGCACCCGGCGAGGTCCCCCGGGTCCGGGGCAGCCACATCCGCGTCACCACATCCGGCGTCGCGGTGCTGGACCAGGAGATGCTCGGCCGGCTGGTGGCCTGCCACACCGGATGGGAGACCGTGCTCGCCGAGCTGAGGGAGACGGCGGGGGCGGGTTTCCTGTTCCGGCCGGGCCGGAAGGTGGCGGCGGCGAAGAACCTCGTCTCGTCCTGGCCGCACCGTCACCGCCCGCATGCCGGTCTCCCGCCGCTGTCGGCCCGCCGGCTGCGGTCGACCTGGATCGTCCGGCTGCTGGCCGAAGGTGTCAGCCCGGCGGTTGTCGCATCGGCGGCGGGCATGGTCTCCCCGGCCGGCCTGGCCCCCTATCACCGCTGGGTCCCGCCGCTGACGGACAAGGAGGTCGTCCGGCTCCTGCGCGGTCGCCGCCGGTGAGGCCCCGGCCCGAAGGTGAGGAGCTGGCGGCACGGTTGCTGCGGCCAAGGCTCCGTCCCGGCCGGCTGACCGAGATACCCGACTCCAAGGTCGGGCAGCTGCTGTCGGTGCTGGACCGCTCCGGCCTGCCCCAGCGGCTGGAGGAGCTGTTGGACGGCCGTCCGGGGCCGCCGGGCGTGCGGCCGCGCACGGTGCTGGCCGGGCTGATGCTCGCCGTCTACTACACCGGGCGGGCCACCGTCGCCGAAGCGTGGCGGATACTGCATTTCCGCCTGCGGCCAACAGCCCGCGTCTGGCTGGGCATTCCCCAGGCGCCGCCGGGCTCGGCCCGGGAGTGCGTCGCTGCCAGCCGCCGTCTCTACCGGGGTCTGGACCGCATCACCACGGTCCTGGACCCGGCCCGCTGCGACCGGCGCCGACGCCTGCCCCAGGCGGACGCCGATGCCCACGCGGCGGCATGGGACACCCCGGCCGGACGCCAGGCTGCCGGCCGTCTGCAGAAGCTGGCCAACGACCTCGTCCTGACTCCGGTCAGAATCGCCCAGCAGCGCGGGCACTTGCGCGGCTGGCGCGGCGACATCGGAGTCGACGCGACCGCCATCCCCGTCCTGGCCAAGCCCGACAGCGAGTTCTCCGGCACGGCCTCGGTCGAGATCACCGCGGGTTTGCACTTCAGCGGCGGCTCCGACGAAGGCGTCTTCGGTTACAGCGCCACCTTCCTCGTCGCCGCCCACACCCGCCCCGCACACGTCACCGGGACGACCCCGGCGAAGACGACGGCCTACCCGCAGCTGTGCCTCGGCCTGGTCCTGGACACCCCCACCGTCCGCACCGGCCCCAACGCGATCACCCTGCTGCGGCAGCTGGACGAACTCCAGCTGCCCAAAGGCACCTGCGCGGCCGACCGCGCCTACACCGGATGTAGCCCACAGCACTTCCAGGTCCCCGCCCGCCGCCTCGGCTACCGCCTCGCCCTCGACTACAAGGTCAAGGAACGGGGACTCCAGGGCACCTGGCAAGGGGCTCTCCTGGTCGACGGCTCGCTCGCCTGCCCGCGCATGCCCACCGCACTGGTCGAGGCCACACACGGCGCGGACGACAAGGCCGTACGCATCCGCAGCGACGAACTCAAGGAAGCCATCGCACAACGCCGGCCGTACTTCCTCAAACTCAAGGAGAGCGCCGACGCCCGGGGCACCGTCCGGCTGCAGTGCCCGGCCGCCGGTCCGTCCCCATCGGTGAACTGCCCCCGCCGCAACCGCCTCCGCCCCAACCAGCCACGCTCCTCCGGGCCGCCCCCGACGGTGGTCAACCTGGCCGATACCCGGTCCCGGGCCGCTCATCCCGCCGCCCGGCCCACGGTCCAGCTCCCCGACAACGAGTGGCTCGACCTGCCCCCTCAAGAAGACCTGCCTGCCGTCTGCGGGGCATCCGCCATCAGCGTCCCCGCCGACGCCCGCGGCGACCTGAAGACCGCGAAGTACCGGCAGGACACGCACTACCTCAGCCCCACCTGGGACCACACCTACAAACCCATCCGCTCCCACAACGAAGGCATCAACGGCCGCCTCAAGAGCGGTGACATGGACATCGGCAACCCGAAACACCGGCCCGCCCCCGGACAGGTCACCCAGACCCTCCTGATCGCCATCATGACCACCATCGGGAACCTGGACATCCTGGAAACCTGGCTCTACCAACACACCGGGGCCACCCTCGACAACGACACCGGCCTCAGCCGCGAACCCCACGGCACTCCCGGGCCAGATCACCCAGCAGCCCAACCACCGGGAAACACCGGACGGCCGCCCCCGCGCGTCACCTGACCCACGCACACGACAACGACAAAGCAGCACCGCCAGCCCCGGCCACCCGGGGCCCGCCCCCCTGCCCTCACAACGGCAAGTCGGCGCATCAGAAGGCTGATACCCCCACCACGCCGCCATCCACCACCCCGAACAGACATCGAACGGCCCCTGGAAACGCAGAAATCCCGCCCGATCAAAACGATCAGACGGGATTTCATCAACCGATCCTGAGCTAACTCAAGAACGGCCCGTTGTGGACCTGAGGGGATTTGAACCCCTGACCCCCTCGATGCGAACGAGGTGCGCTACCGGACTGCGCCACAGGCCCTTGCAACGAGTGAAACTCTAGCACCCCGACGGCCAGGAAGAAAATCGCCCTCCGGCCGCCCCCTCGCAGGTCAGGGCGTGGGGGCCGGAAGGCGCGTCAGCCGTTGGCCGCGCGCGGGTGGTCCTCGTCGGCGTACTGGTCGAAGAGCGGGGTGCGGCCGCGCTCGCGCGGGCGGCGGCGGGGCGGCGGCGCGGCGGTCCTCGGCCGGCTTGCGGTCGAGGCCGGCTCGGCGGTGCTGGAGCGGGCGGCGCTCCAGGTGTCCGGCGCGCCCAGCTCGGCCGCGCCGCCGGCGCGGGGGGCGACGGGCGGTGACGTACGTGGGCAGCGGACGGGCACCGGCTCCCAGCCGTCCTCGCCCTCGGTGCCGCGGTCGCGCTGCTGGTCCACCACTCGGCGTGGTCGGTCTGCTCGACGAGGGGCGGCGGCCCGCGCTGGGGACGGGGGCGCCGGCGCCTCACCGGCGGCGGGGGCCGGATGCCGGACGGTGTCGGAGGGGGCGGGGGCGGCGACGGTCGTGGGGTCCGCCGCCTGGTGAGGGCGGGCGCGGCCCTCCCGCAGCCGCTGGGCGGCCAGCTCGGCGCGGCGCTGGTCCATGACGAAGGCGAACCGCCGCCGCTCCTGGATCCGCAGGTAGCAGATGTACGCGCTGAGGAGCACCGCCGGGATGCCCGGGGCCCACAGGAACGCCACCCCGCCCACGCCCGCGACGACCGCGCCGAGGGTGAAGGCGAGGAAGAGGACGACGGTGGTGCGGCGCCGGCGGGCGAGCACCTTGGACCGGCGCG
>NZ_LFXA01000002.1 GCF_001187435.1 Streptomyces caatingaensis
GGTCATGCCCCGACTTCCGGAGGTGACCGGTATCGCCGACCGTACGGATGCCGTGGTGTCGTGGCTGCTGCTCCCCATGTTCTTCGCGACGGTGGGGCTGCGGACCAACATTGGCCTGATGGAAGGGGGCTCTGACTGGCTGCTGTGCGCACTGCTCGTCGTCCTCGCGATGGTGGGCAAGCTGATCGGCACATCGCTGCCTGCCCAACTGCTCGGTGTTGACCGACGTCGGGCAACCCAGCTGGGTGTGATGATGAGCTGCCGGGGACTGACCGAACTTGTGGTCCTCGACGTCGGTCTGCAGCTTGGCCTGATACCGCCCCGGCTGTTCGCGATGTTGGTGGTGATGACACTTGTGACCACGATGATCACTGCGCCGCTGCTGCGTCGACTGCGAATCGGAGGAGAAGTCGACGGGCTGAGTCCCGCGGACTCAGCCTCGTCCCCCGAAACTCGTGCGGCCGGCTGGCTATGACGCCTCGACGAGCGACGCCGTGGCGGGTGCGCAGTCCAGTTCCGATTCCATGCGTTCCCGGGCGAAGATACGGCTCAGCTCGTGGAACGCGTAGACCGCACCGTCCTTGCCGCTTTTCTGCTTCGTGTACAGGAAGTGGTGCTCCACCAGATTGGATAGCGCCACGTCCGCCAATGCCTCGGCACAGCCGAGAAGGCCGGTGATTGTCCCCGCGGTGAACTCCCGCTGACGGAGCAGAGTCAGTAACCGGAGCACCGTCCTCTCATGAGGTCCCAGCCGGTTGTATGCGACCAGGTAACGACTCCGGATATCGAGTTCCGACGACTGGAGCTGGTCCAGCCGACTCCTGTCACTGTACAGCTGCTCGGCAAATCGACTGACGGGCAGGTCGTGAAGCGCTGCGAGCCGGGCGCCGGCACACCGCAATGCGAGCGGGAGGTGGCCACACATTTCGGCGACCTCCGCTGCGGCTTTCTGCTCCGCGTCGATCCTTTCGTGACCTGCGACCCTGGACAGGAGTTGAAGGCTCTCATCGCTGCTGAGTGGCGTTACGTCGAGAGTGAATGAATTGGGCAGGTTATAGAGCCTGACCCGGCTGGCAACGATGGTCGTTGAGTGGGGAGCGCCCGGTAGTAATGGGAGTACCTGGGAGTGTGTCAGGGCGTCGTCCAGGACCACTAGCACTTCCCGCTCGGCTACCCACGACCGGAAGAGGCTGCTCTTCTCGCCGAGGTCACGTGGAAAGGGCCCGGGAATTCCCGCCGCGCGCAGAAACCCGGTCAATATGTCGTCGGGGCCGATTGGCCTGGGTTGGGAGCCGCCCAGGTCCGCGTAGAACTGGCCGTCGCAGTAACGCCCTCTGAGGGAATGCGCGGTACGGGCTGCCACGGCACTCTTGCCGACCCCGGGCATCCCGGTGAACAGCAACACGCCGATACCGTTCCCGCCTCCGTGGTCCGCGTGCACCGCACGAATGGCGGCGTCGATCAGGACCTCCCGCCCGACCAAAGGCCCGGGATCCGGCGGCAGCTGGGCCGGCTGGACGGCCTGGTGCAGCGTGACCCTGGCCGCGGCACGTGGATCCGGCATTGGTGCCGGGGCGGCGAATATGGTCTCGCCGGGGAGTCCAAGGTACGGATCGCCGACGAGCACGGCCTGCTGGACCTTCTGGAGCTGCTGTGAGGGCTCCAGCCCGAGTTCTTCGACCAACTTGTTCCGCAGCTGGTTGTAGACCTGCAGCGCCTCGGACCGGCGTCCCGACCGGTGCAGGGCGAGCATGAGCAAGGAGTGAAAGTT
Source organism: Streptomyces caatingaensis (assembly GCF_001187435.1). Classification (GTDB taxonomy): domain Bacteria; phylum Actinomycetota; class Actinomycetes; order Streptomycetales; family Streptomycetaceae; genus Streptomyces; species Streptomyces caatingaensis. The sequence goes on from NZ_LFXA01000002.1 coordinate 1,772, forward strand.
CTCATGCAGGGGATGCGAAGCGGCCAGACTGGTCAGCTCCGCAACGACCGTCCGGTGGTTGCCGAGTTTCAGATCGGCCTCGATCTTGAGCTCGATGGCACTCAGGTGGTTGGCTTCGAGCCGGGTCGCGTGCGTGGTGAGGAGTTCCCCTGTGGTCACATCCGCGAGTGCCGGCCCGCGCCACAGCGAGAGCGCGTGTTGAAGGCGTTCGAGTGCCTCGTGCGGAGTGTCGACGATTGCTTTGCGGGCGTCTTGCACGGCCTTTTCGAATAGGTGTACGTCAATGTCGTCGTCCGGGACCTGGAGGGTGTATCCGTTCGGGCGGGTAACGAGAACGCTCCCGTCGCCCAGCCCCTTGCCTTCAAGCGACTTCCGAAGTTTATAGATGTATGTCTGCAGGGTGGACTGCGCGCTGACTGGTGGGGCTTGTCCCCATAACTCGTCGATAAGGTTCGAGATCGTGACGGTCCCTTGCTGAACCACGAGCAGTGCGAGTATTTCACGCAGCTTGGGTGCCGTGGGAGTGACGTCATGCGTTCCCGATGTGACGTCTAATGGTCCTAATACCCTGTACTTCATTCAAGTCCTCCGTTTATGACGCGCATAGAGTCGACCAGTAGCTCCGGTCATTTCGGGGCAAGGTGCAGGTGTTGTTCCTCGAGTCGCTGGACACAGTCGCATGGCTCAGTAAGTGATGAGTGGACGTAGGTGCTGACGCCGCCTGAGAGTGCCTCGGCATCTCAGGCTTGAAAGTTACGATCTTGACGCTGCCCAAGCAGCGCCACGGCCCTCCATTGCCGACCTTGATATCCGCCTCGAGGAGGCGGTTCCGTCCACTACACTTCTGATTGGTTCGCCTGCCTGCTCACCCTGCGTGTTCACGAGGCGGTTTGTCTCCGGGCGGTCCATTAGGCTCATCCGTTACTTCGGCCTTGTGGCGCAGTCGGCGGAACCGCCGTGCCAGCGCGAAGATCAGCACCGAGAGTGCGACAAACACCGGCTATGCCCTTCTCCTGTGCCATGCAGCCTCTGCGCGGTGATATCCCCTGCGCGCCAGGGCCACATTCAGGATCATGTTGAAGAGTTCCCCATGGCTCTGGAAAACCAAGGAGGCGCCTCCAGACTCCTCCTCCTCGTCGACGCCCGGGGCCGCCGAGGAGGGGAAGAGATCGGAGAACGCCGGAGTGTCTTCCCTGTCTACTGTCATGCTGGCAGGCTCCCGCCCGATGCTGAAGGTCGACTCACCTCCCAGTGGCGCGCGACAATGCAACCCCCACTGCTTCAGCCATATATGTGTAGTCAGACGGGGCCCGCGGTATCCCCGAAGGGTGTCCCTTGTGACTGCGGGGTGGGGCCGAACGATCGAGGCCGGCTTGGTGTGCCGATGGGGTTGGGGAACGGCTCTATCGGCTTCGGAGGCTCCGCATCGTCGGGGTAGGGGCGGGAGTTGACACCAGTCCTTCTCGTATTCCATTACGATGTCGACGAGTTGATGCCTCAGAGTACATACTTTGACGTCGATGTAGGCGGCGACACTTCCTTGATATCTGAAGTCGACGGACTCGACCTGCCGAATTCCCCCTGCACGGTTGGCGATGGGTATCGGAACGGGTTCTACTGTACTGAACGTGCTGCCGTATTCCGCCATGATTCTCAATCCTGAATTCATGAAGCCCAGCTCAGTTCAACGCGGCCTGAGCCCGTAGGCGGGACTTCTTTCAGATGGCGCGCAGGCGTGTTGCGACGACCGCGCGGGTGGCGCAAAGGGTGCAGAATGTCTGGCTAAGGATGGCAGGTTGGAGTGCTCAGCCGGGTAGCGCTCATGTCTCCCCGGTTCAGGGCGAGAGGAGTTCGGGAGTCGGGCGACCGCTGGGCTTGCGCACGACGCGACGCTTCCTTCGGTTGCGAGGGCTGCACCCGCGGGTGAGCGTCGCCCTCAAGGGCCTGATCTTCCGAACCCCGCCCGGCTGTGTCAATCGATTGGGGAGTGTTCCCTGAAAGTCGCAGCTCACTGACGTGAATCGTCGCTGCCGATATCAACTATCGTGTATCCAGGGGCGGTTGGGGGGTACTCGTCCTGTGGTGCCTGGGTTAGGATGCCGACCATGTCCACTCCAAAGCCGGACGCGTCGGCACCGCCGCCCCCGCTGGGGGAGCAGGACGCGGCTCTGTTCGCTCAGCGGCTCAGGCGCCTGATCGACGTGGTATATCCCGCGGCGCTGGGGCGGCCCTACATGGACACCGAGATTGCGAAGCGCACCGGTCTGTCCAACCAGTACGTCGGGAAGCTCCGCAAGGGGCAGTCCGTGCCAAGCCTGGCCAATGCCGGACGCTTGGCCAAGCTGTTCGGGGTGTCGACGGACTACTTCCTCAACGCCCCTGACCATCCTGCGGTGCGGTCCGTCGAACGCAATCTGAGGATGATCGAGAATCACCGGGCCGGCAGGGCTCAGCGGGTCGAGTACCGGGCCGCCGGGCACTCGGTGGAAGCCGAGGACGCTGCGCTCCTCGATGACGACGAGGTGCGGCAGATCGCCGAGGGGGCTGCGGAACTGCCGCCGACGATGAGGGGCCCGGTGCGTGCTGTCATCGACCAGCTTCGAAAGGCCACCGGCTTGGGCGGAGACGGCGAGGCTGGACGCACGTGAGCGTGCAGCCGATCGGCACTCAAATCATCACGTGCCGACGGTTGGCGAAGGGAAAGCGACGTGCGGTTGGGTGACCCGGCGGTCTTGGGCATCGCGGGCACCCGCTGCCCACGCGTCTTCGTGCACACTCTGCCGGCCAGTCACGAAGAGCCCTCAGGCTTGCCAGACAGGAGGACGCCCATGAGTGCGGCAGGTATGCCCCTGGGCCATGCGGCAATCCGCTGGCGGCTGCCCGAAGGACAGGAGGACGCTCTCGTGGGCTTACGACGCGCACGGCGCAAGTGCCGGGCCCTGTTGGAGAGGGCGGACCTCCCTTCGTACTCCACGGTGCAGGAGTTGTGCGAACGGCTTGGTGCGCAGCGAGGACGTCCGATCGTACTCATCGCCAGGGAGATGGCGCCCGGGCAGCGATCTGGGCAGTTCGAGCAGCATCTGACCGAGGACCGGATCTATTACCCGCGGCACACCAGTGAGGCCCATCAAGCACACATCATCTGCCATGAGATCGCCCATCTTCTGCTCGCTCACATTCCCGAACTTGATGCCTTGGACCCAGAGGTGGCTCGCCTGGTCTTGGGCCGCTCCCATTACGCTGATCCGGCTGAGGAGCAGGCTGAAGTACTCGGCACCCTGATATGGCAGCAACTCAACCTTGCTCCCGCCGAGTCGTCGAGTGCCATGGTAGTTACTTCGCTGGAGCACCGCCGGAGTCGCCATGTATGAGCTCGTCGCAAATTTCGCCTACCTGACCCTCAGTGCCCTGCTGTTCGTTCTGACTGCTTTCAAAATACGGGCCTGGCGACGGCAATCTGTTCCGGCACTATTGGTGATGGGAATAACCGCGCTGGTCTCGGCCGTCTCCTTTTTATGCTCAGCACCCGTAATCACGGACGTGATCAATCGGGAGTCCGGGATCAGCTTTCTCAGCCTGCTGATCGTCTACGTCGGAAGAATGCTATTCAGTGCCGGTGCGATCACACTCGTATTGCTCTGGTCACCGCCCTCCGGTTTCCCGGACAGCCGCCAAGCATGGGCTGTCCCCTACGACACGGTGCGCTCCGAGGTGCGACGCAAAGTCGTGTGGGTGTATGGCTCGGTCATCACCGTCATGACGATTCTGTTCGCGGTCTTCCACCCAGGCATGGACAGTTCGCTGGCGTTGGACACCACCTACGCAGACCGGCCTCCGGTCCTTGCCTTCCTGCTGATCTATCAGGCGGGATTCGCCTGGGCGCTCTGGCAGCTGGGCCGGACCTCCTGGAAACGCGCCGCTGAGCTGGCCGCTCATGACCAGCTACGCCGGAGCCTGCGGCACCTGGCCATCGGGTGCACACTGATCGGCGGCTACTGCCTCAGCAAAATCGTCGCAGTCGCCGACGCGGCAGCGGGCCACCACGCCTTGGACTGGCTGGGTTCGATCGTCGGTCCCCTCTCGGGCTGTATTGGTTGCCTTGTCCTCGCCTCTGGTTGGGCAGGCGCCGCAGTCGCCACCTGGCGCCAGCGGCGCGCCGACTACCGTGCCTTGCACCCACTGTGGATGACAGCTATGCAGGTCGACGGGCGCTTGGCGCTGGGCGACCCGCTGCGGCCGTGGGCGGAATGGCTGGCCACCCGGGACCTTGAGTGGCGCATCACCCGCCGCACCCGAGAGATTCGCGACGGGCAGCTCGCCCTGCGCCCATGGGTACCGGCTGACGTCGTCGAGGTCGCCCACCGCCGCGCAGCAGAACACGACAGCCTGGAACCGCAGGAACGGGAGGCCGCGATCGCAGCCGCGGCCTTCGCCGGCGGCGTACGCGCCCTACGAGCTCGACAACGCCCGGCCCGGCACTGCGAGCACACACCCGGTGCGGACGTCGCCCCGGGGGACGAGCGTCGCCACCTCGTCCTGGTCTCCCGACACCTCCAGGGGCCATTCGTGGCCCAAGTCCTGGCCGAGACCGCGTGACCAGGGGCCACACAAAGAAAGGGACACGAAGTGAAACCTGTTTCCGACGCGCACACAACCTTGTCGTGGGCGGAGGACGTCTACCGGGGTCTCGCTTTCACCGAGTTCAGCGAGGACCTCGCGCTCGGCCTCAATATCGGCTTCTACCGGACCTTCGCCGTGCCCGAGATCGCCAAGGTCCTGGTTTCCACCAGGCGGATGACGGAGCAGACGGAGCTCCGCGCCAAGATGACCGGCCAGATGATGTACCTGCTGTTCCGTGACGGACTGGACAGCGGGCAGGGCGCGCAGACCGTGGCCGCCCTCAACCGTATCCACAGCCGGTGGCGGATCGGGAACGACGCGTTCCTATACGTCCTGGCCTGCTTCGACGTCGCCCCGATGCGCTGGTGTGACACCTACGCGTGGAGGCCCGCGACCGCAGCGGAGAAAGACGCCTCCCACGTCTTTTACCTCGGCCTCGCTGACCGGATGGGAATTCACACAGTCCCGCCGACATGGGGCGAGTTCGCGGCCTGGATGGACCGCTATGAGCAGGAGCACTTCACGCCCACTCCTGAGGCAGCTGAGCTGTGGGCCGCCACCCGGGGTATCCTCGTCAACCGTTTTCCAGCCGTCCTCGGCCCTGTGATCCGCGCTGCCGCCGACGCACTCCTCGACGAGCCACTACGCCGCGCCTTCGGAGCCCGCCGTCCGCCCGCTCCCGTACCCGCACTGGCCTCTGGTGGGCTGCGGCTGCGTGCCCGCCGTGTCCGCCGCTCCCACGCCGATCCCAACTACCGCCCGGTCCTGCCGCCCTCCGTGCGCGATCTCGCATGACCAGGTCCATCGTCTGAGTGGGCTCGCCGGCCCTGTGTGGGATCTGCAGAGCGAGGAGGGCATCAGCCTGAATGGGATCGCCGTGACCCTGAGGGGAGTGGAAGGCCACGTCACACGCTGAAATGGCGCTCATTTGACGCTGGTTCTGATGGGGCATTAGCTGGCTGATCGCGCAGGTCATGCTGGTTGGGAGACGTGCTCCCGAGGAATGTCTTTGCGGGAACTTGAAGGGAGGCGGCCGGGGTTCCGGCGCCGCTGGTTGCGGTGGCAGATGCGCTCCCGCCGTGCTGTGGCGGGCCGGACGTCTGGCGGTGCGGGTGCTCAGTAGGTGGGGTCGTACGCGCTCCAGCCGCTCAAGAATGGCTTGAGATCCTCGAGGCGGGGCTCAGGGACTGCAGGCAGCAACGGTGAACGGTTGAAGGGGTTCAGGTGTTGCACGTGGCTCTCTGCCCATGCGATCCATGTCTCGACGTCGTCCCTGGTCGGTCCGGTCGGTAGAGTCTCTGCGTGGAGGCGGAGCGCGCTGATGTACTCGGCCAAGCCCGCTGCGTGACGCCACGCTCTTTCCTGCGCTTCGAGGTGCTGGACGCGGTACGCCTCCGCGTACTGGATGCGGGCTTCTTCCATGGCGGTTTCCCAGCGGATGCGCTTCTGGCGTGCCGCTTCGATCTCGTCCTGGCGTCTGCGTTCGGCGGCTTCGCCGCGGAGGGTGACCTCGTGGGCGATCTCGGCGAGCTGGTCTTCGAGGGCGCGGCCGGGGGTGTCGGCCCATTCACTCGCCCGGTGCGGTTGGCCACCGCTGAGGACGAAGCGGAGCCGTTCGGACGGGGTGTAGTCGAAGCGGGGGATCCTGATCCAGGAGTTCTTCTTGGCCTCGGCGAGTTCCTCCTCGGTGGCGACGTGCTCGGTCCGATCCTGCTCCTGGAGGACGAGGAACCCCACAGTCTGGCCCTGTGCGGTGATGGTGAAGTGAGGAGTTGCTCTGCGGCGGCGATGAGACGGAGGTGCGGAGCCGGTCTGTCCTGCCGAGCTGGAGTGTCCTTCGGCCTCGGTGGCGGTGATCAGCGCCTGGATGAGCCGGAGGGCACGTCCTTGGACGGGCTTGGTCAGGCCCAGCGGCTGGGGTTCGTTCTGCATGGCCCGGACCACGGCGTGAGGCCGCGTGAGCCGAGAGGGAACGGGGACGGGTGCGAGGACGGCGAGGCGCCAGGCGGGGATGTCGACCAGTTTGATTTCGTACCCGCCACGGCACCAGCCCCCGTACAGCTCCTTCGTCTCCGGGATCCTTCCGGACCTGCGTGCCGCGGCGACGCGGGACGGCCACTTCTCCAGGTCCGGACCGCTGCCGCTCTTGACGATCCGACCGTCGGCCTCCGCGAGCTCCCGCAACAGCTGCTCCGTGAACGTCACGCGAGGCTGTGATGGAGGGCTTGGCTTCCGCCCGGCGGCCGGGGCTTCCTGCGCCCGAGCGGACGGGGGTTGCGGAGCAGCGGCCTGAGGCTTCCGCGGGCGAGACCCGCGGGGAGGGTACGTGCCGTGCGCCAGATAGTGCTGGCCGGCGCTCGTCAGGGCGACGCTCCACTGCCCGCCCTTCCGGGAGACCGTGACCAGGCCCCGGTTCTGCAGTGCCTGACAGGTGGTTTTGTAGGAGCTGGTCTTCCAAACGCCGGCAGGGCACCCGTCTTCCACCCACTGCAGCACCGAGAGCTGCCGCTCATTGACCTGCCGTTCCAATGGGCCGCCTTTGACTCGAGGTTGACGTACGACGGCGGCATGTTGTCATTTCCGTTCGTCAGCGACGGGTGGTTCGAAACAATTCGCTCGAACGAGCGGGGGTGACGTGCACCGTGTCTATGCCCGCGCGGGCGGCGTCTACACCGTTGCCGCCAGCTCGGCCTCCGTGACCTGCTGGTGAGTCAGCCCAGTGGCTTCGGTCGGGACCTTCAGCTACTGAACTTCGCGCGCAAGCGTTCGTTCTCCTTCTCCAGCGTCTTAACACGTCGTTCGAGTTCGGCTCGTGTCAGCTTCTTCTTCGGCGGCGGAGGTAGGGGTTCTGTTGCTTCCGGTGGCTCGCCGCGGAGTCCGATGGGTTCGAAGGCCACGATCGTTTGGCGGTCTTCCCCGCACTCAGAGCATCGCCTGCCGTATGACCCGGCGGAGAGGGGGTCGGTGTACGTGTAGTGCGCCTCCGTTTCGATGATGTGGCCGCAGTACAGCCGGACACGCCACCGCATGATCTCGTGGTCGGCCTTCTTGAAAGACTGCATCAGCTTCGCGACATTCTCGAACGCCTGGTGGCGACGCTCTGCCCTCGCCGGGTCTGCCCGGCATTGGGCGTCGTCCTCCTCGACCTGACGCCGAGCCCACTCGCTGATCTCCTCGCCCTGCTTCTGACGGCTGTGGTCCCTGCGGGTGAGTTCATACTCCTCCAACGGAACGCCGCTGCTCCGGTATTCGACTTCGCACATGACGGCCAGCGTAGAAGCGGCGCCTACGTGGCCGTGGGGAAGAACGGTCTTGGCCAACCAGCTTGCGGATTCTGCCCATGAGTGACCGCCGCGGTGCGTACAGCCCAGAGGGGGCGGTCTCCATGAAGCCGTTGATGGTTGATCGGATTCGCGGTCACAGGAGTTGCTGCCGGCTGTGTTGCGATCGCTCCGAGGCACGCCGCGTGGGCTCGCGTGGTGCGGCGGCGAGGGCGGGGCTCGACAAGCCGGCGGGGACCAGCCGGGATCTGTACCCGGGACGGTGGAGCCGGTTTCGGTGACCAGGGGAACGTTGCTGTGCCTGAGGGCCGCTTCGACAAGGCGGAAACGTACGCGTTCCTGTTCGAGCCGGACGTCGTGGCCGAAGGCGCCTCCCTTGAGGCTTCCGTAGAGATCGGTTTCCTCGTGCGTGAGCGTGTCGAGGCGTTCGTGGGTGGGTGAGGCTTCCTTCACCCACTGGTCGTAGTGGGACAGCAGCACATCCCGGCGGTGCTGGCCCCCACGGAGAGCCGATGTGTCCTTGGGGGCCGAGGTGACGATCGTGACCGGTCCCCTTGCGCCCAGGATGGTGGCGGCGAGCAGGACGGGTCCGTGGAGGAAGGAGTCAGACCTTCTCGGCGGTCACGCGTGGGTGGTCAGCGGTGAGGATGGTGATGTCCTCGACGTCGGATGTCAGGATCGTGACGCGGCCGGGCTGGGCGAGGGCGGTAGCGCAGAGCATGGCGTCGATGGCGTACTTGTGGCCGTGCAGCCCGGTCGTGCGCAGCAGACCGCCGGCGGACTGGGCGAGGGCCTGGGTGACCGGCTCGACCCGCAGCCGGGACAGCGTCCACTTCAGGGCGGCGTCGTTGATCCGGGGGTGGATCACCTCGACGAGGACCGCGGCGGACGTGATCACCGGAAGGTCGGCGGCGCGGGCGGCGGTGAGCCATTCGTGGACCTCGCGGTCGCGCTGTACAGCCTTGGCCAGACCCTCGCTGTCCAGGATGAGCGCGCCGCTCACGCGGCTGCCCCGGCATCGGAGGAGGTGCCACCGGTGAGCTTGACCCGCTTGGCAGCCACGGCCTCCGGGTCGGCGGGGCCGTGGGTCTTGTCGAAGTCGGCGATCAGCTCGTCCAGGTTGTCGCGCTCGATCTGCCGCTGGGCGGCCCTCTCCAGGTACGCGGACACACCCCGCTTGCCGACCCGCTCACGGATCGCCTGCAGGGTGCCGGCGGTCAGGGAGACCGAGATGCCGCTGGTGGGGCCGTCGCCGGGAGGGAAGTCGGTGTCGTCGTCAGCCATGGCCCGAGTATGGCATTTCAAATGTCATAAGGCGAGATCTCCGGCGGTGGCGACCTCAGGACCCCTCTGGGTCGGTGGGCGTGCGTCGAAAGTGCGCACGTAGCGCCCATAGCGCCCGCAATGCACATTGATCTTGCGCCCGATTTGCGTCATGTAAGCCGCTGACCTGTGGTTTTCTTTGACATGTTTTCCGTTGACGTTTTTGCGATGACGCACCATGTGGAGTGCGTGGCGATCCTGAAGCGGGTGGCGAAGGACGCCTGACCTTCGGGTCTCCCACTGCGCACGAGGGGCCGTGCGGCGTCGTGAGGCCCGGGCCGCCCGTCGGGCCAGCGCATAGAATCCGATTCCATGCCGAAGCCTGATGAGCTGATCGTTGCCATCGCCGCACGCGTGGAGTCCGGACAGAGCAATCAGATGTCCCTGACCGTGGTCACCGGTGGTGCTGTCATCACCGGTCGGCTCGCGCCCGAAGCCATGTGGCGGCAGAGGGTGTCGGAGGTGCTGAAGGACTCCGCCGATCTGGGCGAGTTCTCCGCCGTCTTCGACGCCCCCGCGAAGAGGAACGGGCCGCCCACGCACCTGCACTTCCACGTCGCCCGCATTCTCCAGGGCGCGATGGGCATCCCGGAGACGGGCGGGATGTACCGCGTCGCCATCGAGGACGTCAGCGCGTGGAGCATGGGCGATCTGAGCTACTCCGACCACTGACCCGCTGATCCGCCGCCGTGCCGGGAACGGCCCGGCACGGCGACAGGGCCCTGCCGGCGCGTGTCGGCAGGGCCGCCGGTACGTCGCGGACGTGCCGCGACGGGCGGTTCCCGGCGACAGGTTCCTGTGGAGAACTGTTTCTCCACAGGGCCGCACGCGGGAGCGGACATGCGGTTACTCTCTGTGTTCAACTCGACGCACGTTCGACACAAGGGGGAGTCGCGTCATGGACGCTCTGCGGGGCATCGCCGCCCACTCGGCGCTCGATCTCGTCGCCGTCTGTCTGCTGACCTTCGGCATCTACTATCCGCGCCACCGCCGTCGCGATCTCGTGCCGGCCTATCTGGCGCTGAACTTCGGGCTGTTCGCCGTCGTCGCCGCTCTCGGGGAGGTGGGGGACGGGGGCGCGGCGCTCGGGTTCGGGCTCTTCGGGGTGCTGTCCATCGTGCGGTTGCGGTCGGACGCGGTGCAGCACGAGGAGGTGGCGTACTACTTCACGACGCTGGTTCTGGGGCTCGTCTGCGGGCTGCCGCATGTGGCGTTGGCCGTCAAGGCCGCGCTGGCTGCGGGGGCGCTGACGGTCATCTGGGTCGCCGACAGCCCGCTCCTGCCGGCCCGTTCGCGTCGCGTCCTCGTCACGCTCGACACCGTGCACGCCTGTCCCGCGGCGCTGCGCGCCGACCTCGCCCTGCGCCTGGGGGAGCCGCTCGACTGGACGGTCACGGAGGTGGATTACGTACGCGACCTGATGGTCGTGGATGTGCGCTACCGCGAACACCGGGTGGAGGGCGGACGGCTCCGGCCGGCCGCCGCCGAGGCCGGGCGGGGTCGGCGTATGGAGCCCGTCGGGGAGCCGGTGTGAGCACCTCTGCGCTGGAAGCGCTCACCGGAGCCGTCGGAGCCGCCGCTCCCGTCACCCTCGCCGCGCTCAATGAACGATCCGAGCTGCTTGTCCGGTTCGACCGCAGCTATCTCGTGCCCACGGAGACGTTCCTGAGGATCGCGGAACAGCTCACCGCCCCCGGCTGTCCCGGAGGCCCTTTCCGTGCCCTGGAGATCGGCGGACGGCGTGTGTTCCGCTATCGGTCCGTCTACTACGACACTCCCGGGCTGCGCTCGTTCCACGACCACCGGCAGGGCCGCCGGGTCCGCTTCAAGATCCGGGAGCGGGTCTACGAGGACTCGGGGGAGCGGCAGTTCGAGATCAAGGTGAAGGGACGGCGGGGCAGTACGGTCAAACACCGGCGCCGCCTGGCCGGTTCGGAACGTGTGCTGGAGGGGGAGTGCGGGAGGTTCCTCGCCGATACCCTGCGGCACTCCTGCGGCCTCGGCACTCCCGACGGGCTGAAACCCTCCCTCCGTACCGACTACACGCGTGCGACGCTGGTCGCCGCCGGTCAGCGCGTCACCTGTGACGCGGGGCTGTCGTGCGTCGAGCCGGACACAGGCCGCATCGTGCGGTGCGACCCCGGTCTCGTGCTGGTCGAGACGAAGACGGCCGGCCGGCTCAGCGACACCGACCGGATGCTGCACGCCCAGGGGCTTCGGCCGGCCGTCTTCACCAAATACTGCGGGGGCCTGGCGGCGCTGCGTCCGGACCTGACCGCGAACCGCTGGCGGCGCGCGACGCGCAGAGTCTTCCCCAGCGGAGAGTCGGTGAGGTCCGGCGAATCCGGCGGCGGGCCGGGCCGGCGCCGGTGCCTCAGCCCGTCAGCAGGTCAAGTGCCCGGCCTTCCGCCAGGATCCGCCACGCCGGCAACCGGACGACCCGTCCCACCGGAGCGGGCTTCGCCCCGGAGCCACCGGAGGGCAGGCCGATGAGCAGTCGCCACGGGCGTGTGTCAGCCGCAGGTGCCGTGCCGGGTCCTCGCCGGAAAGGCGCGCCGGGGTCGATGAGAACGGCGGTGTTCTTGCCCGCCCGCCGCGAAGTCGAGCTGGCTCGCCACCCAATGTGAGGTGCGGGCAGGTGTGTTGACCGTGGCCACCGGGCTCAGGGCCATGATGTCGCGCCGCCCTCCCTGGAAGGTGCACCGTGCCGACGCGGACCCTGTCCTCGCCCGCCCAGACGCCCGCCAGCGCGTTCTTCTGGGCTGTGAACGGGGTCACGACTCCGACGGTGGCATCTTCGGGCAGCCCCGCGAGGAGCGTGTCCACGGTCTCGCGGACGGCCTCGGCCTCCGCCCGGTTGCGCCACGACGTACCGCCGCCACCTCGGGCGGACTCGCCGTGGGGGACGTCGTGGGGCACGTCGTGGGGCACGTCCACCCAGCCCAGGACGGGTGCCGGATCGTCCGCAGCGCCACCGCCACCATGTCGGTGAGGAGCCGTGAGGGTTCCTGGCCGGAGTTCAGCGCGTGCTGAGGGGTGACCGTCCCGAAGGTGCCGGACCCGGTGCATCGTCCTTCCGCACGGCCTGGCTTGCCCGTCGTGCGTCGTCGGCAAGAGAGAGGCCGGCGCCACCGGATGCGCCGGATCCTCGTCCTCGACGGCTGGGTGGAGTAACCGTCGGCGGCGGGTATCCGGTTCTGCGGAATCAGTGGCCGGTTTTCGCCAGGCCGGTGCTGCGACTGATCCCGATCCTGATAGCGGTCGTCGCCGAGGGTGGGGCGGGAGTTACGGGGTTCCCAACGCGGGCTGCGGAACGTCCCTTGTTTTTGCGCCGCTTGGCAGAACTAGGACCAAGGGCGTAAGGCCACGGTTCCGGCCCAGGAATCAGTGGTTTTCCAGTTCCCGCTCGAGCTGGGGGGCGAGCGCCGTTCCGAGGCCGTTGAGAGAAGGCAGGCCGTGGGCTCCTTCGACGGTCGCCTCGATGTCGAACCACTCGCGGTAATCGAGTGGATGACCTATGACCTCGCCGGCGCTGCGGGGCAGGACCGCCCTGGCCGCGGCCTCCTCGGACTCCCAGATCATCACCGCTCCCCAGCGGTGCCGTTCCGGGTCGGACACCCAGAATTTCAGCACCAGGCCGGGGATGTCCGACCAGGACTGCTGGGCCTCTTCCCGAAGAAAATCACGCAGCGTCTCGGCATTCTGCTGCGATGTGCTGAGATCCCACCATGCGATCATTGCCTTCATTCTTCCAGTGTACGAGCGGAACACTCCCACAAGCACCCATATGGCAACGCCCGTTGGGGTTTGGGGGCCAGCTGAGACACCGTTCCGGCAGGGCGTTTGGATAACGTCGGCGGCCAAGTAAAGGCGCTGTCCTCGACGTTTGGCGTGCGGGAAAAAATTTTTTGACGAAAGGGACTGTCTCGCTACGCGGCGGGTCCGGGACAGGGAGGTGAGCCGCCCCGTCCCGGGCCCGCCGGTGCGGTGTCGGTCAGGTCCGCGGCGGGGCGCACGGCCCCGCGTCGCCGGTGCGGCGCGCCGCCGCCGGCCGGTCGCCGCGCAGTCGCAGCAGGAACCTGAGGAAAGGGTTCGCCGGGGCGGCTTTGGGGGCGGGGGGTGGTGAGGTCGGTGTGATGTCCGGTTGGTCGATGGGCGAGTCGAGGGGCGAAATGACCGGTGGGGGAGGGGAGTCGGGGGCGGGACGGGGCTGGTCGCGGTATGCCTGGGCGCGCAGGTAGGCGCTCACGGCCCGCGTCGGGTCGAGGGGCATCGTCTCTCTGCTCTCGTGCCTGTGGTCCGGGGAACGCGGAAGCGCCGCCGCCCGGCAAGGGGGACGGGAGGCGGGCGCGGGCGCTCTCAGCAGCGCAGGACGGTGTTCCGTTCACCCTCCGCCCGCGGGGGCGCGGGGAGGGCGGGAGGCAGGAGCGGACGGTGCGACCGTGGTGTCGGGACAGCCGGGACGCTACCCCGGGCAGGGAAGCGGTGTGGCACACCAGTCGTGCGGCTCTCCGGCGCGAGGGCGTCCGGCGCGCGGTCGTCGCAGACGGACAGCTCGGTGGAGAAGGAGCTCTCCTCGCCGGCGTCGTCGAGCGCGGCGGCCGTGACGCCTCCCGACACGACGAGCAGCAGGGAGAGCAGCGCGGCCGTCACCGTACGCGAGACGGTCCGCGCGAACGTGTGACTCCACCGAGGCATGCACTCATGGTAATCGAGCAACTACGCTAGGTGTATTCCCTCGATCGGGTGGGGCGTGACGGAGCGGCCGCCCTTGATGGCCCGTCAGGTGTGTTCCATCGCCAGAACGATCACCGTCCCGGCCTCCAGTGCCCGGCAGGTGTGCGGCGCGTCGCCGGGGTAGGCGATGTAGTCGCCCGGGCCCAGTTCGACGGGCGCGTCGAGGGGGCCGATCAGGGCCCGTCCCGCCGCGACCACCGCGTGCTCGGTCGTGCCGGGCATGTGGGGGTCGGATTCGCGGGCGGAGCCCGGCTCGACCTGGAGCAGATACAGGTCGCGGCGCGCGTGAGGGGGGCAGGAGGCCAGCAGCGTGGCGGTGTAGTCCGCGCGCTCCGACGGAACCGCCGCCCCCTCGCCCAGGCGCAGTACCGTCACCCGCGGCCGTGGCGGGTCGACGAGCCGGCTGAACGGGACGTCCAGGGCGACGCCCAGTGCCCAGAGTGTTTCGACGCTCGGGTTGCCGCCGCCGGATTCGAGCTGGGAGAGCGTCGATTTGGCGATGCCGGCGCGGCGGGCGAGCTCGGTCAGCGAAAGGCCGGCGCGTTCGCGTTCCCTGCGGAGGGAGGCGGCGATGCGGTCCAGCGGGGCCCGGTTGGGGGTCGACGCCGTCGGCTTTTGTTCGCGCTGTCGGTTCACCTGTTCTCCTTGACGAACGGCGCGTGCGCTGTTCATTCTACCGACCATGCGTTCGTTGTGCCGAACACTTGATCGTTCTCTGTTGCGCGACATCGCCGCCGTCGCCCTGGCCATGGGGATCGTCGGAGCCTCCTTCGGCGCTCTCGCCGTCACGGCAGGGGAGCCGCTCTGGGTGCCCGTGGCCATGTCCCTGGCGGTTTTCGCGGGTGGTGCCCAGTTCGCCACGTTCGACATCGCGGTCGGCGGAGGCGGCACGGCGGCGGCGGTCGCCGCGGGGCTCGTGCTCAACGCCCGCCTGCTCGCCTACGGCCTGACGGTCGCGGACGTGCTCGATGTGCGATGGCCCGCCCGGCTGCTGGGCAGTCACGTGCTGACCGACCAGTCCGTCGCATTCGCCCGCGCCGAGCGCGACCCCCGGCGGCGCAGGGCCGCGTATCTCGCCTGCGGCGTGCTGCTGTTCGCCACATGGAACGCCGGAACCCTGGTCGGCGCCCTGGTCGGCCGGACGGTCGGTGACGCGCGGGCGCTGGGGCTGGACGCGGCCGAACCCATGGTGCTTCTGGCGCTGGTGCTGCCAGCGCTGCGTCAACGTGGCGTCCGCCGGGCCGCGTCGGCGGGCACGGCGGTGGCGCTGGCCACCGTGCCTTTCCTGCCGGCCGGGCTGCCGGTGCTGCTGGCGCTGTCCGGCCCGCTGCTCCTGGCCCGTGAAGGCGCGGCGGTTGAAGATGCGACCGAGGAAGGCGCGACGGACGAAGGCGCAGCGAATGAAGGTCCGGCGGATAAAGGCGTGGCGGACGGCACCGCGGAGGGTGCCGGCGTCGGGCGCGAAGAGGGGCGCGCGTGATGACTGTTCAGACTGTGGCGCTGCTGGCCGTCGGCACGTATCTGCTGCGGTGGTGCGGTCCGCTCGTGCACGGCCGCGTCGATCTCTCCCCACGGTTCCAGACGGTGCTCTCGGCCTCGGCGACCGCGCTGCTGTGCGCCATGGCCGCGGTGTCGGCGCTCACCACAGGCCATGGCTTCGCGGGCTGGGCGCGGCCGCTCGGGGTGCTCGCCGGTGTCGTCCTCGCGCTGCGCGGCGTGTCGTTCCTCGTCGTCGTGGTGGTGGCCGCGACCATCACCGCCCTGCTCAGGCTGGCCGGAGTGAGCTGAGTGGCGGCTGTGCACGGGGTGGATCGGACGAATCCCCGCGATCCGGGCGCGGTGCGTGTCAGTGGGCCGAATGGGGGCGTCGCTCCCTAGAATCGCCGGATGTACATAACGAGCGCGTTCCCCGGAGGGGTGATCCGGTGAACAGGTCAGAGGCCACCGACGAGCAGTGGGAGGGACTGGCCGAGGTCGTGCCCCTGCGCGGTCACCACACCTGGCCGTCCTGGGCCAACCACCGGTCGCTTCCCGAGGAGGAGCCGGAAACGCCATCGAACCAGCACAAGCTCGTCATCCTGCGGGTGCAGTTCTTCGCGGACGCGCGCGAAGTGGCGGAGCACCTGATCGGCGGCGTGCCCGTCCTGCTGGACCTCACCAGCGCGGACACCGACGTGGCCAAGCGCGTCCTGGACTTCTCCAGCGGTGTCGTCTTCGGGCTGGGCAGCGGCATGCACCGGGTGGACACCAACGTCTTCCTGCTCGCCCCCCAGGGGACCGAGGTCGCCGCCACGTACTCCGATCGTAGGAAGAATGATCAGCTGAAACGGTTTGGCTGACCGGCCGGGCCGTACGGTCCGGGCATGGACGTACGCCGTGCCCGACCGGACGCCCACCGGCCCGCCCCCCGGCACCCGCGCCCCGTCGTCACCGAACTGCGGCTCTCCGCCTTCAAGTCGCACCGCAACGCCACCTTCGCGCTGGGGCCGCTGACGTTCTTCCGGGGCGCGAGCGGTACCGGCAAGTCCAGCGCGCTGCAGGCCTACGAGGTGTTGGCGCGCCTCGCGGGCGGTGGCACGCTGGCCGAGGCGCTGGCCCCGGCGGGCGGCGCGGTGGCCTGCGTCCCGCACCGGGCGCGGCCCGACGCGCAAGGGAGGCGCGGCTTCCGGATCGGCTGCACGGTCGAGGGACCGGTGGGTCCGGTGCATCTGGACCTGGCCGTCCAGGCCGAGCCGGAGGTGCGCGTGGTCGGCGAGCGGCTGACGGGCGCGGGGCGGACGCTGCTGTCCACGGCGCTGCGCGACCCGGGGCTGCCGACGGTCGAGGCGGCGTGGCACACGGCCGGGACGGTCCCCGTGACGCGGGCGCCCCTGCCCGACGACCGGCTGGGCACCGCGCTGCTGCCGCTGCGGGTGGCGGGCAAGACGGCGGGACAGCGGCTGGTGCTCGAGGCGGCGGAGCAGGCGGTGGTGGCGTTGCGTTCGGTCTTCGCCTGCGATCCCCGGCCCGAGTTGATGCGGGCGCCGGCCGCGGCGCGGGACGGGCGGCTGCGCGGGGCGTGCGACAACGTCGCCGCCGTGCTGGGCCGTACCGGCACCGAGTGCGCCATCCGGCACGCGGCCCTGGTCACGGCGGCGGACGCGGGGTGCCGCGGGCCGGTCGCCGGGCTGGAGGTGGAAGGGCTGGACGGTGGTTTCGTCCGGGCGGTCCTCGCGCGGGGAGCGGGCCCGGCGACGCCGCTGGAGCGGCTGGGCGACGGCGAACTGCGCTATCTGGGGCTGTGTCTGGTCCTGTTGACCGGGCCCGGTGTGCTCGCCGTGGACGCGGCGGCCGAGGTGCTGCCGGCGCGCCAGGCGCTGACCGTCCTCGCCGACGGCTTCGACCGGTGCCTCGACCCGCGCCAGGCACGGAAGTTGGTGGAACTCGCGGTGCGGATGTGTGAGCGGGGACACATCAGGCTCGTGGGAACGGTGAGCGGAGAAGCGGAGAGAGCGGCGGCTGAGGCCTCGGAGGCCGCCGTGGTAGACCTGGGGGAATGACGACGAACCACCATGAAACTCCCGAGGGTGCGGAGGCTGCCGGGGTCCACGGGCGCCCCGGCGGGCCCGAGGACCTCGCAGCCCTGCAACGTCGGCTGGCGGACTTCGCCGCGGCCCGCGACTGGCAGCCCTTCCACACGCCCAAGAACCTGGCCTCGGCGCTCAGCGTCGAGGCGGCCGAACTCGTGGAGATCTTCCAGTGGTTGACGCCGGAGCAGTCGGCCGGCGTGATGGCGGACGCGACGGCGGCGGCGCGGGTGACGGACGAGGTCGCCGATGTCCTGGCCTACCTGCTGCAGTTCTGCGGTGTGCTGGGCATCGATCCCCTCGCCGCACTGTCCGACAAGATCGAGAGGAACGAGCGACGGTTTCCGGTAGCCGGGAACCGGCACCCGGAGGGTCAGGGTTCGCCGGATCGTCACTCTCCGGAGTGAGCGAGTTGTCCACAGCGCATTTGGTATCCACAGATTTCTGAATTCCCCTGGCTTTTCCGGCGGTTACCCATCACTCTGAGTAGTGAGAGCGCAACGGCGGGAACTGGGGGACCGGGCATGGACGCACTACGGTTGATCGAGGCCACCCGACTTGCCCTGGCGCGGGCGAGGTCGATGGAGGACGTCGTCGCCGAGGCCTGGCAGACATACGCTCTGGCCCAGGCCGTCGGCGCACACCTCGCGGTCCACGGACCCTTCGAGGCGCGGGCGGCCGCCGGTCATCTCGGCGAGGTGGGAGGGGGGAACTCCGGCGCGCTGCGGCAGATCGCGCTGCGCGCCGGAGGCTTACGGGCCGCCCGCCTCTCCGAAGTCCGGGATCCCTGGGGCACGTTGACCGGGCTCGGCGTGCTCCTCGGCGAGGTGGGAATCGCCCTGGTGGGCGTGGCCTGCGCCTGTGAGGAGGACGGCCTGTACTGGCAGTGCATCGAGGCGATCGACGCGGCCGACGAGACCGGTGACCGGGTGAGCGGCCTGCTCAGACGGCTCACCCTGCGGGAGAGAGGAGGCGCCGCATGAAGCGCGAGGGATCAGCCCTCCGCGTCGTCGCGCAGAGGAGAAGGCCGCTCCGCGGACGACTGCAAGTCTGCGTCGAGCTGTGTCAGATCGGCGTTCAGCGCTGCCATCAGCTCCTCCATCTGTTGCAGCAGGCCCTTGGGCGCGCCCTGCTGCGGGGCAGCGGCCGGGGCGGGCACTGCCTCGTCGGGCACGGCTTCCTGGTGCATCTGGCCTCCTCGGCCCTGGGCCCTCCCGGTCCGGGAGAGCGGCGTTGCGGTCATCGCCTCCGGCGGGGGGCACCGGTGCGCGGGCCGGGCGGTCCGGCTCCGCCGAGGCCAACGATCACCGTGCGCGCCGGACACTGGCCGGTGCCGGGGCGTTCGGCGGCGACGGGCGATATTCACCCGCCAGGGGCGGGAGCGGCGGGGCGGGGGGTGTGCGGTTGACGTGTGTTCGATAGCGCGGCATGGGCGTGCCGAGGAGCCGGCATGGGCGTGCCCGATGGGCCGGCATGGGCTTACCGGGCGGGTAGGCGCGGGTGTGCCGGATGGGTCGGCATGAGCGCGCCGGGCGGGTTGGCATGGGCGTGCCCGATAGGCCGGCATGAGCGCGCCGGGCGAGTTGGCGCGGGCATACCGGGCGGGTTGGCATAGGCGTGCAGGATCGGTCCGAATGAGCGTGCAGGATCGGTCGGCATGAGCGTGCAGGATGGGAGGTATGGATCTGCGCATTTTCACGGAGCCCCAGCAGGGCGCCGACTACGACACCCTGCTCCGCGTGGCCAAGGCCACCGAAGATCTCGGCTTCGACGCCTTCTTCCGTTCCGACCACTACCTGGCCATGGGCTCCTCCGACGGCCTGCCCGGCCCGACCGACGCCTGGATCACCCTGGCCGGGCTCGCCCGGGAGACCAGCCGCATCCGGCTGGGCACGCTGATGACCGCGGGCACGTTCCGGCTGCCGGGTGTGCTGGCCATCCAGGTGGCCCAGGTGGACCGGATGTCGGGCGGCCGGATCGAGCTGGGGCTGGGCGCCGGGTGGTACGCCGAGGAGCACACCGCCTATGGAATCCCCTTCCCCAAGGAGAAGTTCGGCCGGCTGGAGGAGCAACTGGCGATCGTCACGGGGCTGTGGGGGACGCCGGTCGGGGAGACGTTCTCCTTCGACGGGAAGTTCTACCGGCTGGCCGACTCGCCGGCGCTGCCGAAGCCGGCGCAGGAGCGGGTGCCGGTGCTCATCGGCGGCCTCGGGGCGACCCGGACGCCGCGGCTGGCCGCGCGCTACGCCGACGAGTTCAACATCCCCTTCGCGTCGGTGGAGGACAGCGAGCGGCAGTTCGGCCGGGTGCGGGCCGCGGCCGAGGAGGCGGGGCGCAAGCCCGACGACCTGGTGTACTCCAACGCCCTGGTCGTCTGCGTCGGGCGGGACGACGCGGAGGTGGCCCGCCGGGCGGCGGCCATCGGCCGTGAGGTGGACGAGCTGAAGCGGAACGGGCTGGCCGGCTCCCCGGCCGAGGTGGTCGACAAGATCGGCCGGTACGCCGAGACCGGGTCGTCGCGGGTGTACCTCCAGATCCTCGACCTGGATGATCTGGAGCACCTGGAGTTGATCTCCTCCCAGGTCCAGTCCCAGCTGGGCTGAGCGGCGGCCGGTGCGAGCGAGCAAGGAGGTATGGAGCGCATGACGTCCGTTCCCGTTCCGCGGGCGCCGCTCGGTGAGGCGCTGCACCGGGGGCCGCTCGTGCTGGACGGCGGCATGTCCAACCAACTGGAGGCGCAGGGCTGCGACTTGACCGACGCGCTGTGGTCGGCGCGGCTGCTCGCGGACGACCCGGGGCAGATCGAGCGCGCCCACATGGCGTACGTCCGGGCCGGCGCACGGGTGTTGATCACCGCCAGCTACCAGGCCACCTTCGAGGGGTTCGGCCGGCGGGGGCTGGGCCGGGCGGAGACCGGGGAGTTGTTGCGGCGCAGCGTCGAACTGGCCCGCGCGGCGGCCGCGACGGCGGAGCGGGAGGTGTGGGTCGCCGCGTCCGTCGGGCCGTACGGGGCGATGCTCGCGGACGGCAGCGAGTACCGCGGGCGGTACGGGGTGCCGGAGGGGGAGCTGGAGCGGTTCCACCGGCCCCGGATCGAGGCCCTGGCCGCCGCCGGGCCGGACGTGCTGGCGCTGGAGACGGTGCCCGACGCGGAGGAGGGGCGGGCGCTGCTGCGGGCCGTGCGGGGGTGCGGCGTGCCGGTGTGGCTGACGTACAGCTGCTCCGGCACGCGGACCCGGGCCGGGCAGCCGCTGGAGGAGGCGTTCGCGCCCGCCGCGGACGACGAGCAGGTGATCGCGGTCGGCGTCAACTGCTGTGCGCCGGAGGACGTCACGGCGGCGGTGGAGGTGGCGGCGAGGGTGACCGGGAAGCCGGTCGTGGTCTATCCGAACAGCGGGGAGGGGTGGGACGAACGGGCGCGGGGGTGGCGAGGGCGTTCCACCTTCGACCCGGGGCGGGTGGACGCCTGGCTGGCCGCGGGCGCCCGGCTGATCGGCGGCTGCTGCCGCGTCGGGCCGGACCGCATCGCCGAGCTGGCGGCCGTCGTGCCGTCGTGATCGGAGAGCCGGCGGGCGTCGTGCCGTCGTGATCGGACCGTCGCAGTCGTACCGCCGCGCGGACCCTCGCGGGAGGGCGGCAGCGGTCGAAAACCAGTAGGAAACGGGAGGTGAGGGCAGGAATACTCGGACGGGTGTTCATGACGATCAGCACCACCGGCCACGTCGGCGCCCCCGCGACCGACCTCGGGTTCCTGCTGCACAAACACCCCGACCGGGCGCAGCGGTTCTCCACCTCCCACGGCACCGCCCATGTCTTCTACCCCGAGGCGACGGCGGAGCGCTGCACGGCCGCGCTGCTGCTGGAGGTGGACCCCGTCGCCCTCGTGCGCCGGGGTAAGGGCAAGGGCCGCGGCGGCGCTCCGGATTCGGCGCTGGCGCAGTACGTCAACGACCGTCCGTACGCCGCCTCCTCGCTGCTGGCCGTGGCGATGGCGCAGGTCTTCTCCAGCGCGCTCAAGGGCCGGTGCGACGCCCGGCCCGAACTGCCGGAGCGACGGCGCCCGTTGCGCGTCGAGCTGCCCGCGGTGCCCGCGCGCGGCGGCGCCGGGCTGGCCGAGCGGCTCTTCGCGCCGCTCGGCTGGAAGGTGACGGCGCGGCCCGTCCCGCTGGACGACCGGTTCCCCGAGTGGGGTGAATCGCGCTATGTGGCGCTGGAGTTGGAGGGCGAGGTGCGGGTCGCCGAGTCGCTGCGCCACCTCTATGTGCTGCTGCCGGTGCTGGACGACGCCAAGCACTACTGGGTCGCCCCGGACGAGGTGGACAAGCTCCTGCGCTCCGGCGAGGGCTGGCTGGCCGGGCACCCGGAGCAGAAGCTGATCACCAGCCGCTACCTGGCACGCCGCTGGTCGCTGACCCGCGACGCGCTGGAGCGGCTGGCGATCGCGCGCCTCGCCGAGACCGACGGCGCGGAGCCCGAGGAGTTCGACAACGCCGTGGACGAATCGGTGGACACCGAGGAGAGGCCGGTGCCGCTGGCCGTCCGGCGGCGCGAGGCCGTGCTGCACGCGCTGCGGGACGCCGGCGCCGCCCGGGTGCTCGATCTCGGCTGCGGGCAGGGGCAGTTGGTCGGGGCGCTGCTCAAGGAGCCGCGGTTCACCGAGATCGTCGGGCTCGACGTCTCGGCGCGGGCGCTCAAGGAGGCGGCGCGCCGGCTGCGGCTGGACCGCCTGTCCGAGCGGCAGTCCGCCCGCGTACGGCTCGTCCAGGGCTCGCTCGTCTACACCGACCGCCGGCTCGCCGGCTACGACGCCGCCGTGCTCAGCGAGGTCGTCGAGCATGTCGACCTGCCGCGGCTGCCCGCCCTGGAGCACGCGGTGTTCGGCGCCGCCCGCCCCGGCACGGTCGTCGTCACCACTCCCAACGTCGAGTACAACGTCCGCTGGGAGAGCCTCCCCGCGGGCCACGCGCGCCACGCGGACCACCGCTTCGAGTGGACCCGCGAGGAGTTCCGCACCTGGGCCGGCGCCGTGGCCGAACGGTACGGCTACGCGGTCGCGTTCGTGCCCGTCGGCCCCGACGACCCCGAGGTCGGCCCGCCCACGCAGATGGCCGTCTTCCGGCGCGCCGCGGACTCCCCCGGGCCCGGCAAGGGGCCGATCGATACGTCCTCGATCGAGATGTCCCCGTCCGACACCTCCCCGACCGACACGTCAACATCCGGGACATCCCCGACCGACACACCCCCGACCGACACACCCCCGACCGACACACCCCCGACCGACACACCCCCGACCGACACACCCCCGACCGGCGCGACCCCGCCCGGCGCGACCCCGAAGGAGGAGCAGGCGGCATGAGCACCGCAGCAGACAGCGCCACCGTGGCCACCCGCGCCCTCGCCGTCCCCGACCTCTCCCTCGTGGTCCTCGTCGGTGCCACCGGATCCGGCAAGTCCACCTTCGCCGCACGGCACTTCGCCCCGACCGAGACCGTCTCCTCCGACGTCTGCCGCGGGATGGTCAGCGACGACCCCAACGACCAGAGCGCGACCCCGGACGCCTTCGACCTCCTCCACTACATCGTCGGCAAGCGGCTCGCGGCCGGGCGGCTCACCGTCGTCGACGCCACCAACGTCCAGTCGGAGCCGCGCAAGCAGCTCGTCCGGCTGGCCCGCGAGCACGACGTCCTGCCCGTCGCCATCGTGCTCGACCTCCCCGAGCAGGTCTGCGCCGAGCGCAACGCCGCCCGCCCCGACCGGGCCGGTCTCCCGCGCCGCGTCATCCAGCGCCACCGGCGCGAACTGCAGCGCTCACTGCGCCACTTGGAGCGCGAGGGCTTCCGCACCGTGCACGTCCTGCGCGGCGTCGAGCAGGTCGAGGCCGCCGAGGTCGTCCGCGAGCGCCGCTACAACGACCTGCGCCACCTCACCGGCCCGTTCGACATCGTCGGCGACGTCCACGGCTGCCGCGAGGAGCTGGAGAGCCTGCTCACCCGGCTCGGCTACCTCCTGCGGAGGGACGACGCCGGGCGCCCCGTGGACGCCGAGCACCCCGACGGCCGCACCGCCGTCTTCGTCGGCGACCTCGTCGACCGCGGCCCCGACAGCCCCGGCGTGCTGCGCCTGGTCATGGGCATGGTCACCGCGGGGCACGCCCTGTGCGTCCCCGGCAACCACGAGAACAAGCTGGGCCGCCACCTCTCCGGCCGCCAGGTCCGGCTCACCCACGGCCTCGCCGAGACCATGGAGCAGCTGGAGCGGGAGACCCCCGAGTTCCGCGAGCGGGTCCGGGAGTTCATCCGCTCGCTCGTCAGTCACTACGTGCTCGACGGCGGGGCGCTCGTCGTCTGCCACGCGGGACTGCCCGAGAAGTACCACGGCCGCACCTCCGGCCGCGTCCGCTCGCACGCGCTGTACGGCGACACGACGGGCGAGACCGACGAGTTCGGCCTGCCCGTGCGCTACCCCTGGGCCGAGGACTACCGGGGCAGCGCGGCCGTCGTCTACGGCCACACCCCCGTCCCGTCCGCGACCTGGCTCAACAACACCCTCTGCCTCGACACCGGAGCCGTCTTCGGCGGCCGGCTGACGGCGCTCCGCTGGCCCGAGCGCGAGATCGTGGACGTGCCGGCCGCCCGCGTCTGGTACGAGCCGGTGCGCCCCCTGGCCCAGGAGGCCCCCGGCGGCGCCGACGGCCGCCCGCTCGACCTCACCGACGTCACCGGGCGCCGCGTCGTCGAGACCCGGCACATGGGGCGGCTCGCCGTGCGGGAGGAGAACGCGGCGGCGGCCCTGGAGGTCGTGAGCCGCTTCGGCGTCGACCCGCGGCACCTGCTGTACCTGCCGCCGACCATGGCGCCCTGCGCCACCTCCCGCGAGGACGGCTACCTGGAGCACCCGGCGGAGGCGTTCGCCGCCTACCGCGCCGAGGGCGTGCGCCAGGTCGTCTGCGAGGAGAAGCACATGGGCTCGCGGGCCGTGCTGCTCGTCTGCCGCGACGAGGCGGTCGCCGCCGGGCGCTTCCACGTCCCCGAAGGCGCGCGCGGCGCGGTCTTCACCCGTACCGGACGGCCGTTCCTCGACGACGCAGCCGTCGCCCGGAGCCTGCTGGAGCGGGTGTCCGACGCCGTCGGCGAGGCCGGCCTCTGGGGCGGGCTCGGCACGGACTGGGTGCTGCTGGACGCCGAGCTGATGCCCTGGTCCCTCAAGGCCGGCGGGCTGCTCCGGCGCCAGTACGCCGCGGTCGGCGCGGCCGCCCGGGCGGTTCTCCCCGGCGCGCTCGCCGCGCTGGAGGCCACCGCG
The DNA here is from genome assembly GCF_001187435.1 of Streptomyces caatingaensis. Lineage (GTDB taxonomy): Bacteria > Actinomycetota > Actinomycetes > Streptomycetales > Streptomycetaceae > Streptomyces > Streptomyces caatingaensis. Next base: position 26,598 of record NZ_LFXA01000002.1, read on the forward strand.
GCCCGCGGTGTGGACGTGGGCGGCCTGCCGGCCGGGCAGCGCCAACGGGCCGCCGACGCCGACGCGTTCACCGAGGCGTACCGGCGGTACTGCTGGCCGACGGGCGGCGGTGCGGACGGGCTGGACGGCATACGGCTCGCGCCCTTCCAGATCCTGGCCTGCGAGGGCCGCAGCCTCGCCGCGCTCCCGCACGACGAACAGCTCGCCCTGATCGACCGGATCGTCGCGGCCGACGCCGCGCGGGGCCTCCTCGCGCCCACCCGGCGCCTCGTCGTCGACACCGGGGACGAGGCGTCCGTCGCCGCCGGCACGCGGTGGTGGCTGGACCTCACGGCCGCCGGCGGCGAGGGCATGGTCGTCAAGCCGCTGGCGGCGTACGTCCGCAAGGCCGACGGCGGTCTCGTCCAGCCCGGCGTCAAGTGCCGCGGCCGGGAGTACCTGCGCCTGATCTACGGCCCGGAGTACACCCGTCCGGAGAACCTCGCCCGGCTGCGCGCCCGCCACCTCGGGCACAAGCGGTCGCTGGCCCTGCGCGAGTACGCGCTGGGGCTGGAGGCGCTGGACCGGCTGGCGGCGGGGGAGCCGCTGTGGCGGGTGCACGAGGCCGTGTTCGCGGTGCTGGCCCTGGAGTCGGAGCCGGTGGATCCACGGCTGTGAGGCCCCACCGGGCCGCACGCCCGGCCCCGCGCCGGACCCTGGGACCCCGCCCCTCCCGCGCCACCGGCTACGCCGCCCGCCCGCTGCGGAACGTCCTGCGGTAGTCGTGGGGGGCCACGCCCACCAGCTTGGTGAAGCGGCGGCGGAGGTTGGCCGCCGTTCCCAGGCCGCACAGCTGCGCCACGCGTTCCACCGGGACGTCGGTGCTCTCCAGCAACTCGCGGGCAGGGGCGACGCGTTGGGCCTGGAGCCACTGCATCGGCGTCGTCCCGGTCGCGGCGCGGAAGCGGCGGGCCAGGGTGCGGGGGCTGGTGTGGGCGCGGCGGGCCAGGCCGGCGACGGTCAGCGGGTCCGCGAGATGTTCCACCGCCCAGTGCAGGAGCGGGGCCAGCGAGTCGTCCGTGCGCTCGGGCAGCGGCGCCTCGATGAACTGGGCCTGCCCGCCCGGCCGGTGGGCGGGGGCGACGAGCTGCCGGGCCACGGCGTTCGCCGCCTCCACGCCGAAGTCCTCGCGGACCAGGTGCAGGCACACGTCGATGCTCGCCGTCGAGCCCGCCCCGGTGACCACGTCGCCGTGGTCGACGTAGAGCACGGCCGGGTCCACCCGTACGGCGGGGTGGCGTTCGGCGAGGAGCCGGGCGTAGGCCCAGTGCGTGGTCGCGGACCGCCCGTCCAGCAGCCCGGTGGCGGCCAGGGTGAACGCGCCCGAGCACAGCGACACCAGGCGGGCGCCGCGCCGGTGCGCCTCGCGCAGGGCCTCGACCAGTGCGGGCGGGGGGTCGCCGTGGACGTCGGCCGACGCGGGCACCAGGACGGTGTCGGCGCTGAGCAGGTCCTCCGCCCCGTAGGGCGTCCGCGCGCGGAACCAGGAGCGGGCCCGCGCGTCGCCGTCCCGCTCCGTGCCCACGGTGCAGACCCGCAGGTCGTACCAGGGGTCGGGGACGTCCATCCGGTCGCCGCCGAAGATGTGGCAGGGGATGGCCAGTTCGAAGAACGGCATGCCGTCGGTGACGGCGACAGCGATCGAGGGCATGGCGGTAATGTACCGGCTGGTGTCGTTCCTGCCACTCGTCCGGAGGCGGCGGTCCCCGGATGCTGGAGCGCATGAAGATCCTTTCCGCCGGCCGGCCGTCCTCGCGGGCGGCCGCCCCGGCCGCCGCCGATCCCCGCCGCTGGGCGGTCCTCGCCGTCGCGTCCGCCGCGCAGTTCCTCGCCGTCCTCGACGTCTCCGCCGTCAACGTCGCCTTCCCGGTGATCGGCGAGGAGTTCTCCTCGGCGTCCGCGGCCGGGCTGTCCTGGGTGCTCAACGGCTACACGATCGTCCTCGCGGCGCTGCTCGTCCCGGCCGGCCGGCTGGCCGACACGGCGGGCCGGCGGCGCTCGTTCCTCCTCGGGCTGGCCCTGTTCGGGCTGGCGTCCGTCGGCTGCGGGCTCGCCCCCGGGCTGAGCTGGCTCGTCGCCGCCCGGATCGTCCAGGGCGTCGGCGCGGCCGTCCTCGTCCCCACGTCCCTGTCCCTGGCGCTGCCCGCCTTCCCGGCCGCCGGGCGCGCCACGGCCGTCGGTGCCTGGACGGCCATCAGCGCGCTGGCGGCCAGCGGCGGGCCGGTGCTCGGCGGTGTCCTCGCCGCCTCCGACTGGCGGTGGGTCTTCCTGATCAACGTGCCGGTGGTGCTGGCCGCGCTGGCGGCCGGCGTCCGGCTGCTGCCCGACCCCGCCCCCGGGCTCGGGCAGGGCCGCGACCCGCTGGGCACGGTGCTGGTGCTCGTCGCCGTCGGCGCCCTGACGACCGCCGTCGTGGAGGCCGGCGACTGGGGCCGCACCTCGTCCGCGACGCTCGGCACGCTCGCCGCCGGGGTGCTGGCCGCGGCGCTCGCCGTGCGGCACGTGCGGCGTGTGCGCGAACCGGTCGTCGATCCGCGGCTGTTCGCCACCCGCGGGTTCACCGCGGCGGCCCTCGGGCTGTTCGCCTACTTCCTCGCCTACTCCGCGATGCTGCTCGCGGCGTCCACGCTCTGCTCCGACGTGTGGGGCTGGAGCGTCCGCCGCACGGGACAGGCCCTCGCGCCCTGGCCGTGCACGGTGCTGGCCGTCTCGGCGCTCTCCGGCCGGATCGTGGCGGCCGTGGGCGACCGGGCCGCCGCGGCCTTCGGCGCGCTGTGCTTCACCGCGGCCCCGCTGTGGTGGCTGGCCGCGGTCGGCGACCGCGCGCACTACGCCGCGGCGCTGCTGCCCGGGCTCGTCCTCGCCGGCGTCGGCACCGCGCTGTGCCAGTCGGTGATGTTCGCCGCCGCCGGGCGGCTGCCCGAGCGCCGGATGTCGCTCGGCTCCGGGGTGCTGATGGTCTCCCGGCAGGCCGGCACCGCCCTCGGCGTCGCCGTCCTCGTCGGCCTGGGCGGCGGTGCCCACCGGCTGGGCCTGGGCACGCTGCGCGCCGGCTGGGTCTTCGCCGCGGCCACGGCGGCGCTCGCGCTCGCGGCCGCCCTCACATTCCGCCGCGGCGGCCGGGGTGAAGACGGCCGGATCAGGTGAGGATGGGGGGATGGGATTCCATGTCGACTCCGAGGCCGGGCGGCTGCGACGCGTCATCCTCCACCGCCCCGACCTCGAACTGAAGCGGCTCACCCCGTCCAACAAGGACGCCCTCCTCTTCGACGACGTGCTGTGGGTGCGCCGCGCCCGCGCCGAGCACGACGGGTTCGCCGACGTGCTGCGCGAGCGCGGCGTCGAGGTGCACCTCTTCCAGGACCTGCTGGCGGAGAGCCTCGTCGCGCCCGCCGCCCGCTCCCTGGTCCTGGACCGGGTCTTCGACGAGAAGGAGTACGGCCCCCTGGCCACCGGCCACCTGCGCGCGGCGTTCGAGGGGATGCCCGCGCAGGAGCTCACCTCGTGGCTCGTCGGCGGGATGACCAAGCGCGAGTTCCTGGAGCGCCACGCCGAGCCCGTCTCCGTCCGCTTCCACGTGATGGACCTCGACGACTTCCTCATCGGCCCGCTCCCCAACCACCTCTTCACCCGCGACACCTCGGCCTGGGTCTACGACGGCGTGTGCATCAACGCCATGCGCTGGCCCGCCCGTTGGCACGAGACCGTGCACTACGAGGCCGTCTACCGGCACCATCCGCTCTTCGCCGGCGGCGGCTTCCACATCTGGTCCGAGGGGCAGGCCGCCTACCCGTCCACCATCGAGGGCGGGGACGTGCTCGTCATCGGCGAGGGCGCCGTGCTCATCGGCATGAGCGAGCGCACCACCCCGCAGGCCGTGGAGATGCTGGCCCACCGGCTCTTCGCGGCCGGCTCGGCGCGCACGATCGTGGCGCTCGACATGCCCAAGCGGCGCGCGCAGATGCACCTCGACACCGTGATGACCATGGTGGACGGCGACACCTTCACCCAGTACGCGGGGCTGGGCATGCTGCGCTCCTACACCATCGAACCCGGCGTCGGCGAGCGCGAGCTGAAGGTCACCGACCACCCGCCGGAGCACATGCACCGCGCCATCGCCGCCGCCCTCGGGCTGGACTCCATCCGGGTGCTCACCGCCCGCCAGGACGTGCACGAGGCCGAGCGGGAGCAGTGGGACGACGGGTGCAACGTGCTGGCGATAGAGCCCGGCGTCGTCGTCGCGTACGAGCGCAACGCGACGACCAACACCTTCCTGCGCAAGCATGGAATCGAGGTCATCACCATCCCCGGCAGCGAGCTGGGGCGGGGGAGGGGCGGGCCGCGCTGCATGAGCTGCCCGGTGGAGAGGGACCCCGTCGGGGGGACCGGCGGGACCGGGAGTGCATAATATTGCGACCAGCCGCATAGAGTTCCAGGGAGTCCTCATGGCCACAGACCTCGCGGGCCGCAGTCTGCTCAAGGAAACGGACCTCACCGCCGAGGAGTTCCACGGCCTGATCGAGCTGGCGGCGGAGCTCAAGGCGGCCAAGCGCGCGGGCGCCGAGGTGCCCCGGCTCGGCGGGCGGCACATCGCCCTCGTCTTCGAGAAGACCTCCACCCGCACCCGCTGCGCCTTCGAGGTCGCGGCCGCCGACCAGGGCGCCCGGACCACCTACCTCGACCCCGCCGGGTCGCAGCTCGGGCACAAGGAGTCGGTCAAGGACACCGCGCGGGTGCTCGGCCGGATGTTCGACGCCATCCAGTACCGGGGGCACGGCCAGGCCGTCGTGGAGGAGCTCGCCGAGTACGCCGGGGTGCCCGTCTTCAACGGGCTGACCGACGAGTGGCACCCCACCCAGATGCTCGCCGACGTCCTCACCATGTCCGAGCACACCGCCAAGCCCCTGGAGCACGTCGCCCTCGCCTACCTCGGCGACGCCCGCTACAACATGGGCAACTCCTACCTCGTCACCGGCGCCCTGCTCGGCATGGACGTCCGCATCGTCGCCCCCGAGGAGCTGTGGCCCGCCCCCGCCGTCGTCGAGCGCGCCCGCAAGCTCGCCCGTTGGAGCGGCGCCCGCATCACCCTCACCCAGGAGGTCGCCGAAGGGGTCGCCGGCGCCGACTTCGTCGCCACCGACGTCTGGGTCTCCATGGGCGAGCCCAAGGAGGTGTGGGACGCGCGCATCGCCCTGCTCGCCCCCTACGCGGTGACCATGGACGTGCTGCGCGCCACCGGCAACCCCGCCGTGAAGTTCCTGCACTGCCTGCCCGCCTTCCACGACCTCGGCACCACCGTCGCCCGCGAGATCCACGAACGGCACGGCCTCACCTCGCTCGAAGTCACCGACGAGGTCTTCGAGTCCGTCCACTCCGTCGTCTGGGACCAGGCGGAGAACCGGATGCACACCATCAAGGCGCTGCTCGTCTCCTGCCTCGCCCGCACCGGCCCCGCCGGGACCGCGGGGGAGGCCGCCCTTCCCATCGCGCACTCGTGACGACAGTCACACTTCGGTGATAGCTTCATCGGGCACGCACCGCACCGGCCGTCCCCCGCGCCCGGCTCCGCCCGGGCAGGGGACCCCCAGGCTGAAGGAGGCCGTGCCCGATGAGCCCGTTCACCGGCTCCGCGTCCACCACCGAGGCGTGGCGCCATCTGCGCCTCACCCGCGACGGCGGCGTCGCCACCGTCACCCTCGCCCGCCCCGGACGGCTCAACGCCCTCACCTTCGGCGCCTACGCCGACCTGCGCGACCTGCTCCCCGAACTGGCCCGCGACGGATCCGTCCGCGCCCTCGTGCTCGGCGGCGAGGGACGCGGCTTCTGCTCCGGCGGCGACGTCGAGGAGATCATCGGCGCCACCCTCGCCATGGACACCGGCCGGCTCCTCGACTTCAACCGCATGACCGGCCAGGCCGTCCGGGCGCTGCGCGAGTGCCCCTTCCCCGTCGTCGCCGCCCTGCACGGCATCGCCGCCGGCGCCGGCGCGGTGCTCGCGCTCGCCGCGGACTTCCGCGTCGCCGACCCCACCGCCCGCTTCGCCTTCCTCTTCACCCGCGTCGGCCTCTCCGGCGGCGACATGGGCGCCGCCTACCTGCTGCCCCGCGTCGTCGGCCTCGGCCACGCCACCCGGCTGCTCATGCTCGGCGACACCGTCCGCGCGGCCGAGGCCGAACGCATCGGCCTCATCAGCCAGCTGGTGCCCGAGGGCGAGGCGCACACCGCGGCCGCCGCCCTCGCCCGCCGCCTCGCCGAGGGTCCCGCCCTCGCCCACGCCCAGACCAAGGCCCTGCTCGCCGCCGAACTCGACATGCCCTTCTCCGCCGCCGTCGAACTGGACGCCGCCACCCAGGCGTTGCTGATGAACAGCGCCGACTACGCCGAGTTCCACGCCGCCTTCACCTCCGGGCGCCCCCCGAAGTGGCGCGGGCGGTGACCGCCGCGAGGATCGCCGTCATCGGCGGCGGCCCCGCCGGGCTCTACGCCGCCGCCCTCCTCCGGCGCGACGCCCCCGAACGGGAGATCACCCTCTGGGAGCGCAACGCCCCCGACGACACCTTCGGCTTCGGCGTCGTCCTCTCCGACGAGACCCTCGGCGGCATCGAACACGCCGACCCCGCGGTCTACGCCGCGCTGCGCCGGGAGTTCGTCCGCTGGGACGACATCGACGTCGTCCACCGCGGCCGGCGGCTGCGCTCCGGCGGCCACGGCTTCGCCGCCCTGGGACGGCGCCGGCTGCTGGAGATCCTCCACGCGCGCTGCCAGGACCTCGGCGTCCGGCTCCGCTTCCGCGCCGAGGCCCCGCCCGCCGCCGAACTCGCCCGCGACCACGACCTGGTGATCGCCGCCGACGGCGTCCACAGCCGGACCCGTACCGCCCACGCCCGACACTTCCGCCCCACCGTCACCACCCACCGCTGCCGCTACATCTGGCTCTCCGCGCCCCTGGCGCTCGACGCCTTCCGCTTCGAGATCGCCGAGACCGAGCACGGCGTCATGCAGCTCCACGGCTACCCTTACGCCCCCGACGCCTCCACCGTCATCGTCGAGATGCGCGAGGAGGTCTGGCGCCGCGCCGGCTTCGACCGGCTGGACGAGGCCGGGACGCTCAAGGCGTGCGGCGAGATCTTCTCCGGCGTGCTGGGCGGGGCGCCGCTGCGCTCCAACCGGTCGGCCTGGACCGCCTTCCGCACGGTCACCAACGAGCGCTGGTCCCACGGCCGTACGGTGCTGCTCGGCGACGCCGCCCACACCGCGCACTTCTCCATCGGCTCGGGCACCAAACTGGCCGTCGAGGACGCCCTCTCCCTGGCCCGGCGGCTGGACGACCTCGGGGACGTCCCCGCGGCGCTGGCGGCGTACGAGGCCGAGCGGCGGCCGGTCGTCGCATCCACCCAGCGGGCGGCCCGCGCCAGCCTGGAGTGGTTCGAGGAGCTGGCGATGCGGCGGGACCAGCCGCCCCGGCGGTTCGCCTTCGACCTGCTCACCCGCAGCCGCCGCGTCACCCACGACAACCTGCGGCTGCGCGACCCCGCGTTCGTCGCCGCCGTCGAGGAGGAGGCGGGGATCCCGCCCGGCACACCGCCGATGTTCACCCCCTTCCGGCTGCGCGGCCTGACGCTGCGCAACCGCGTCGTCGTCTCCGCCATGGACATGTACTCCGCGGTGGACGGCGTGCCCGGCGACTTCCACCTCGTCCACCTGGGCGCCCGGGCCCTGGGCGGAGCGGGGCTGGTGATGACCGAGATGGTGTGCGTGAGCGAGCGCGGGCGCATCACCCCGGGGTGCACGGGGCTGTACGCGCCCGCGCACGAGGCCGCGTGGCGGCGCGTGACGGACTTCGTGCACGGCCACCCGGTGCCGCCCGGGACGGCCATCGGCGTGCAGCTCGGGCACTCCGGGCGCAAGGGCTCCACGAAGTTCATGTGGGAGGGCATCGACCAGCCGCTGGAGGAGGGCAACTGGCCGGTGGCCGGACCGTCCCCGCTGCCCTACCGGCCGGGCGTGAACCAGGTGCCGCACGCCCTGACCGTCCCCGAACTCCACCGCATCCGCGACGAGTTCGCCGCCTCCGCCGCCTCCGCCGCGCGCGCCGGGTTCGACCTGCTGGAGCTGCACTGCGGACACGGCTACCTCCTCTCGTCCTTCATCTCCCCGCTGACCAACCACCGCGACGACGCCTACGGCGGCGGACTCGGCGCCCGGCTCGCCTACCCGCTGGAGGTCTTCGACGCCGTGCGCGAGGTGTGGCCGGCCGAACGGCCCATGACCGTACGGATCTCCGCGACGGACTGGGCCGACGGGGGCGTCACCGCCGACGACGCGGTCGTCGTCGCGCGGGCCTTCGCCGAGCACGGCGCGGACGCGATCGACGTCTCGACCGGCCAGGTCGTACCGGACGAACGCCCGGCGTTCGGGCGCTCCTACCAGACGCCGTTCGCCGAACGGATACGGCGCGAGGCGGGCGTCCCGGTGATCGCCGTCGGGCTGATCTCCTCCTGGGACGACGTGAATTCGCTGATCCTGGCCGGCCGCGCCGACCTGTGCGCGGTGGGACGGCCGCACCTCTACGACCCCCACTGGACGCTGCACGCCGCCGCCGACCAGGGGTACACGGGCCCCGGCGTCGAGTGGCCCGCGCCCTACCGGGCCGGCAGCCGCAAGCCGCCCACGGGACGGCGGCTGTAGGGACCACCCGCGGGAGGAGGCGTGTCGTCCTCCGGAGGACACCGGAGGTACCCCTGGACGACAGCGCCCCGCCGCGCCGGGTGGAAGCATTCGGAGCGCCGGATTCCGGCCCGTGCGGAGGAGACGGACGTCCTCCGGCGGCCCCCACCGCTCCAGGCAGAGGAAGACCATGCGCAACCCACGACACCGGCGTGCCGTCCCCCGCGTGATAACCACCGTCATGGCCTCGGCCGTGGTGCTGGCCGTCATCGGCGAGGGCACCGCCGGCGCCGTCCCGCCCGGTGACACGGGAGGGGCGGCCGCCGTCGGGCAGACGTACGCCGACGAGTACACCCACATCGTCATCGACAAGAGACCGCGTGACCAGGTCGATCTGCGCCGGCTGCGCGAGTCGTTGCACCGCAACGGCCTGCAGACCACGAAGAGCCGCTGGCTCGCCGAGGGCAAGGACGTGGCGGCCGAGCTGAGGAACCTGCCCCCGGGGTACGTGGACAACGCCCACCACGAGCACGTCTTCATGTGGGACTCCTCGAAGAAGGGCATCGAGGGCGCCAACGCCCTGGAGGACCGCGAGGCCTTCTACCGGAGCAAGGCCGGCGGGGCGCCCGCCGGCGACGTGGCCGACCGGCACGCCGTCAGGGTCAAGATCCGTTGGGACGCGCTCAAGAAGGACGGCCGGCTCCTCGGCGGCACGCTCAAGGGGGACGCCGGGGGCGGCCCGCTCGGCGGCCCCTCCTCCAACGGCGCCTGGGCGTACAAGGGCGACATCCCCCGGAAGTACCTCTTCATCGAGGGGATCGACGACCCCGCCGCACCCGGTGTGAGCCAGTGGCTCGCCGGCAAGGGCTGGCCCGGCGGCAGCGGCGTGTGCGCGCCCGCCGCCCCGTCCGGCAGGGCCAAGCGCTCGGCCCCGGCCGCCTCGTGCAGCGCGGACATCGCCCGTACCCACCGGGAACGGCTGCGCGCGCACGGCGACGACGTCGAATACGTCACCTCCCTGGCGGAGTTCGAGAAGAACCCCAAGGCCCTGCTGTCGCCACTGCGCGAGACCGGCAAGGTCCTGAACGACGCCGGGAACGCCGGGCTCTCCGCCGGGGACTTCGAGACGTTCTCCGCCCGCGTGGGCGAGGCCTTCGAGCGCGACCTCCGGGCCGCGCACGAGCTGACGACCGACACGGGCCTGCTCGCCCGGGTCGGCGCCGAGGCCGGCCGCGCCGCCGAACTCGGCGCGAAGGCGCTGCCGTTCGTCGGCATCGCCGCCACCGGCTACGCGGTCGCCGAGGACGTGAAGTCCGGCGACTACGCCAACCTCGCCTTCGACTCGGTCGCCGAAGGGCTCCAGGTCGCCATGACCGCCCAGCCCGAGTTCGCCCCGCTCCTCGAACCCGCCCTGCTCGCCGAGCAGCTGGCCCAGCTCGTCTACAACGAGGTCGCCGGGTGGATCGCCGGGCAGAAGCGGCTCGACCACGACCGCGGCCAGTGGGACAAGGCCGTCGGGGACCTGGTGGCCCACCGCGACGAGCAGTGGCGCCACCGCCTCGAGGGACAGGCGCTGGAGAAGCTCTTCCCCCAGCTCGACGAGAAGTTCAAGCGCGTCCTCGCGGCCGACGTGGTCACCCTGAAGAAGTGGGCCGCCGCCAAGAAGGCGGCCGTCGCGCGGATCGCCGAGCGGTCCCGGGCCCGCGCCGCCTCCGCGGAGGACGAACGGCGCATCGACGCCCACGAGTCCGCGCTGAGGAAGAGGATCGACACCAAGGTGTGGGAGCAGCAGGACGCCCGCACCGCCCTGTACGGGGAGCAGATCGTCACGGTCGCCGCCGGCGCCTTCGCCAGGGTCCTCAAGCCCGGCAAGGACGGGAGGAGCGGCTTCGACACCTTCAACGACCGGTTCGTCGAGAAGAGCGCGAAGCCGTACCTGGACAAGCTGATCGGCAGGATCTCCGAGGACGAGTTCCGCGCGAGCGGCGCCCGGGTCTGGGGACAGGCCGAGCTCACCCGCCGCCAGGCGCGCTGGCGGAAGATGACCGAGGACAAGCTCGCCGAGGTGCGCGCGGCGCTGTCCGCCCGGGGCCGCACCACCCTGTCCGAGGACGACGTGCGCGCGATGCAGAAGCGGTACTTCCCCGTCGAGGAAGCCTTCCGCGACCCGGAGCGGGACCGGGACCGGATCTTCAGCGAGCTCGTCCGGGACCAGCGGGGCCGCTGAGGAACCCTGCCGGGGCCGCTTCCGGCGGCCCCGTCCGGAGGTTAGGCTTCACCACCGATCCGGACATTGTGTGAAAGGCGTGCGCATTCCATGCCCGAGCAGCACCGCGGCCGAGGCCCGGAGTGGTACGCCGCCCTGTGCGGCAGCCGGTGGAAGAACCCCGTCCTGGCGGTCCTCTACGGCATCCCGCTCGTCGAGATCGCCCTGGCCGTGCCGCACGCGGGACTGGTGCAGCACCGGACGGCCGGCCTGCTGTCCGCCCTCGCCATCGCCGTCGCGACGGTGTGGCGCGAGCGGCTCCTCCTGCCCTACTGCGCGGTCTCCGCCGCCGGCGTCGTGATCACCGGCCACCTGCTGAGCACCACCGTGGCCTGCTACACCGCCGTCCGCCAGGGCCGCCGGGCACCGGCCGCGGCCCTGGTGCTCGTCTCCCTGGTCTTCGCGGTGGTGACGCCGGAGGCCCTGGCCGCCCACGCGCCCCACCCGGAGGCCACCCTCTCCGGCGGCGCGCTCGTCGTCCTGGTCCCGGTGCTCCTGGGCCACCTGGCCAGGACGAACGCGCGCATGGCCGCGCTCGCCGCCGAACGGCGCGCGCAGGAGGACCGGTTGCAGGAGGGCCGGCTCCGCGAGGCGGCCCTGCGCCAGCGCGAGCGGCTCGTCCGCGACATCCACAACGGGGTCGGGCGGCAGATCACGGTCATGGTCCTCCAGGCCGGGGCCATCGCGGTCCGCAAGGACGCCCCCGAACCGGTCAAGGAGCGCTGCCGGCTGATCTCCGACGCGGGGCGCGACGCCGTCGAGGCCCTGCGGGAGATCGTCGCGCTCGCGAAGACACCCGACCCCGGCGACGCGCCCCCGGACGGCCGCCGGTACGCCCTGGCGGACCTCGCCCCGGTGATCGGCCGGTACCGCAGCGGCGGGCACCCCGTCACCGTCGACGTCCGGATCTCCCGGATCCCCCCGGACCCGGCCGCCCAGGACCTCGCCTACAAGGTCGTCGCCGAGGGCCTGAGCAACGCCGCCCGCCACGCCCGCGGCGCCGCCGTCGGCATCCGCATCGACCAGGACGAGTCGGAGACGACCGTCGCCGTGACCAACGAGCCGCCGCCACCGGGCGGCGACCCGCTGCCCGGCACCGGCAACGGACTGGCGTGGCTCCGCGACGAGGTCCGGTCCGCCGGCGGCACCCTCACCGCGGCGCCCGGACCCGGCGGGGGCTTCGTCCTCCGGGCCCGGCTGCCCGTCCCCCGACCCTGACACCCCGCCTCAGCCCCGCACCGAGGAGCACCGCATGATCCGTGTCCTGATAGCCGACGACGACGCCCTGGTGCGCGCCGGAATCCGGGCCATCGTCGAGACCGGCGAGGACATCACGGTCACGGGGGAGGCCCGCGACGGCACCGAGGCCGTCGACGCGGTCCACCGGGACCGCCCGGACGTCGTGCTCATGGACATCGAGATGCCCGGCTGCGACGGCCTGACCGCCACCCGGCGCCTCCTCGCCCGGCCCGCTCCCCCCAAGGTGCTCGTCCTGACCACGTTCGGCATGGACGAGAACATCACCGCCGCCCTGCACGCGGGCGCGTCGGGATTCCTGCTGAAGCAGCTCAACCCGGAGCAGCTCCTCCACGCGGTCCGCACGGTCGCCGCCGGCGGTACGGTGCTGTCGCCCACCGTCACCCGGCAACTCCTCGCCCACGGCGCGCCGCAGGCCGGGCGCGCGGCCGGGGCGCGGGCCCGGGTCGCCCGCCTCAGCACACGCGAGCGGCAGGTCTTCGACCTCCTCGGACAGGGCCTCGGCAACGCCGAGATCGCCGCCCGGCTGTACATGGGCGTGTCCACCGTCAAGACGTACGTCGCCCGCGCGCTCACCAAGCTCGGCGTCGAGAACCGCACGCAGGCGGCGCTGTTGGCGTACGAACTCACCCTGCACGGGGCCGGCCCGGGGGCCCGCTGACGGGCTCCTCCAGGACGGTCGCCACGAACGCCTCCCCCGCGTCCCGCAGCCGCCCGTGCAGACCCCGGAACACCCGGCCCGCCCGCACCCCCGGCCAGTCCTCCGGCAGCAGGGCCACCGGCAGGCCCGGGTCCGCGTACGGCAGGCGCCGCCACGCGTCCAGGGCCAGCAGGTAGTCCCGGTACGCCTCCTCCGCGGGGAGCGGGCGGCGGCGGGCCCAGCGGCGCAGGACGGGTTCGTGGGCGTCGAGGAACGCCCGGTGGCGGCGGGCGAGGTGGTCCAGGTCCCACCAGCGGGCCACCGCCTCCGCCGTCGGCTCGAAACCGAGGTGACGGCCGCGGAAGAGCTCCACGTACCCGGCGAGCCCGAGGCGTTCCAGCGTGTGCCGGGTCTCGTCGTGGACGTGGGCCGGCGCGATCCACACGCCCGGCGCGGCCGTGCCGAAGCCCAGCCGCGCCAGCCGCGAGCGCAGCAAGTGCCGCTTGTGGCGCTCGTGTTCGGGGACGGAGAAGACCGCCAGGAGCCAGGCGTGGTGGCCGGGCCGGGAGGGCACCGGCCGGGCGTAGACGCGCCGGTCGCCGTCCGAGAGCAGCTGCTGTGCGGCGGCCGACAGCCCGTACCCGGCCGCGCCGCCCGCCGTGCGGGACGCGGTCAGCAGACCGCGTCGCTTGAGCCGGGAGACGGCCGACCGCACCGAGGGCGCGTCGACGCCCGCCGCGCCGAGGAGCCGGATCAGGGCCGCGATCGGCACCGGGCCGGCCGGTCGCCCGGCCACCCCGCGTCCGTAGGCGCCGTAGAAGGAGACGATCAGGGAGCGGGGGGTGTGGGGCGACGGCTGCTGGTCAGTCACGGGGAGACTGTAAAGGAGCGCGCGGGGCGTCCGAACGCAGCAGGAAGCGCTGGAGTTTGCCGTTGGGCGTGCGCGGGAGCGCGTCGTGGAACACGATCTCGCGAGGGCACTTGTAGGGGGCGATCTCCTTTGTGGTGAACTCCCGCAGCCGCTCGGCGGCCGCGGCGTCGCGCACCGCCCCCGACCGCAGCACGACGTGCGCGACGACCACCGCGCCCCGCCGCTCGTCCGGCCGCCCGACGACGGCCGCCTCCAGGACGTCCGGATGGCGCAGCAGCACGTCCTCGACCTCGGCGCCGGCGACGTTGTGCCCGGCCGAGACGATCAGGTCGTCGGTGCGGCCGAGGAAGGTGAAGTACCCGTCGGCGTCGCGGACGCAGCGGTCGCCGGTGACGTTCCAGCCGTCGCGCACGTACGCGGCCTGCCGCTCGTCGGCGAGGTAGCGGCAGCCGGTGGGGCCGCGCACGGCCAGCAGCCCGGGGGGGTGCCGTCGGGGAGGGGCGTCCCGTCGTCGCCGATCACGCGTGCCTCGTAGCCGGGCACCGGGCGGCCGGTCGTGCCCGGGCGGGCGTCGTCGTCCGCGGCGGAGAGGAAGATGTGCAGCATCTCGGTCGTCCCGATGCCGTTGATCAGGCGCAGCCCGGTCGCCCGCCGCCACGCGTGCCACAGCGCGGCCGGCAGGTGCTCGCCGGCGGAGACGCAGCGGCGCAGGGACGAGAGGTCGTGCGCGCCGACGCGTTCGAGCATGGACCGGTAGGCGGTCGGCGCGGTGAACAGGACGGAGACGCGCTGCCGTTGGACGTCGGCGAGCAGCGCGCCCGCGCCGGACCACTCGGCGAGCAGCGTCGAGGCGCCCGCCCGCAGCGGGAAGACGACGAGCCCGCCGAGGCCGAAGGTGAAGCCGAGCGGCGGGCTGCCGCCGAAGACGTCGTCCGGGCGGGGGCGCAGGACGCGGGCGGAGAAGGTGTCGGCCACGGCGAGCACGTCCCGGTGGAAGTGCAGGCAGCCCTTGGGGCGTCCGGTGGTGCCGGAGGTGAACGCGACGAGCGCGACGTCGTCCGCGGAGGTCGGCACCGGATCGTACGATGGCGGTTTGCCCGCCGCCCGACGCAGCAGGTCGCCGGGTGAACCGCCGCCGAAGAGCGTCATCCGCAGGGAGGGCACCGCCGCCTTGACGAGCTCCCCGGCCGACCGCGCGTCGCACAGGGCGTGCGTGACGCGGGCGATGCGGCACATCTCGGCGAGTTCCCGGGCGCGTTGGGCGGCCGGGACGGTCACGGCGACGGCGCCCGCCTTCATCACCGCCAGCCAGCAGGCCGCCAGCCAGGGAGTGGTGGGGCCGCGCAGCAGCACACGGTTGCCGGGGACGACGCCCAGGTCCTCGGTGAGCACGTGCGCGACGCGGTCGACGCGCTCCTTGAGGCCGCCGTAGGTCCAGACGGTGCCGGCCTTGTCGCGGACCGCCGGCCGGCCGGGCCCGAGCCGGGCGACGGTCGCGTCCAGCAGCTCGGCACCGCAGTTGAGGCGGTCGGGGTAGCGCGGGGCGCCGAGGTCGTACCGGAGCCGGGGCCACCGCGCGGCGGGCGGCAGGCTGTCGCGGGTGAAGGTGTCGACGTGTGCCGACGGAAGGAGCTCCATGGCGTCCATGGCGGGATGCGCCCCCTCGTGCCGGGGAAGGGTGGAGGTGCGTGGGGGTCTTGCCAGCCGTACGGATGCGCTGTCAGCGTAACGAGGCCGTGACGGCAGTCAACAGAGCGCGACAGAGGGGATATCCGGTGACGACGTCCTTCGCCCTGGACCGGGAGCAGCGCGCCTGGTGCGCCGAGCTGCGCGCGCTCGCCGCCCGGCGGTTACGCCCGCTGGCCGAGGCCGGGGAGCCCGGCCGGGTCAACCGCCCCCTCGTCGCCGCCCTCGGCGAACTCGGCCTGCTGGCCCGGGTGCTGCCCGCCGACGGCGTCGTCCGCGCCATGGACCTGTGCCTGCTGCGCGAGTCGCTCGCCCAGGAGTGCACCGAGGCCGAGACGGCCCTCGCCCTCCAGGGGCTCGGCGCCTGCCCGGTGGCGCTGGCCGGGACGGCGGACCAGCGGACGCGGTGGCTGCCCGAGGTCGTGGCGGGGCGCGCCGTCGTGGCGTTCGCGCTGAGCGAGCCGGGCGCCGGCTCGGACGCCGCGGCCCTGGAGCTGCGGGCGGAACCGGCGGGGGCCGGCTGGACCCTGCACGGCGAGAAGGCCTGGATCTCCAACGCCCCGGGCGCCGACCTCTACACGGTCTTCGCCCGGACCCGCCCGGCCGCCCGCGCGCACGGCGTCACCGCCTTCCTCGTCCCCGCCGACCGCCCCGGACTCGGCGGCCGCCCCCGGGAGCTGACCGGCGGCCACCCCGTCGGCACGCTCACCTTCGACGGCGTGCCGGTCGGGCCCGGGGACGTCGTGGGCGAGGTGGACGGCGGCTTCCGGCTGGCCATGCGCACCCTCGACCTGTTCCGGCCGAGCGTCGGCGCCCTCGCCGTGGGCATGGCCCGCGCCGCGCTGCGCGCCGCCCTCGCCCACGCCGGCGAACGCCACGCCTTCGGCGGCCCGTTGAAGGACCTCCAGGCCGTCTCGCACCAGCTCGCCGAGATGGCCACCCGCACCGAGGCGGCCGCCCTCCTCGTCCACTCCGCCGCCGCCGCGCACGACGCCGGCGAGCCTGGCGTCACCGGCCGCTCCGCGATGGCCAAGCTCTACGCCACCGAGACCGCGCAGTACGTCGTGGACGCCGCCGTCCAGATCCACGGCGCCCGCGCCCTGGAGAAGGGCCACCTGCTGGAACACCTCTACCGCGAGGTCCGCGCCCCGCGCATCTACGAGGGCGCGAGCGAGGTCCAGCGGACCGTGATCGCCCGGGAGCTGTACCGATGAGCCTCGAGCGCCTGAACCCCGCCTCCCTCTCCCCGCCCCGCGGCTTCTCCCACGCCGTGACCGCCACCGGCGGCCGGCTGGTCCTCCTGGCGGGCCAGACCGGTCTCGACCGGCACGGCCGCATCGTCCCCGGCGGCCTCCCGGCCCAGTTCGAACGCGCCCTCACCAACCTCCTGACCGCCCTCGCCGCCACCGGCGGCACCCCCTCCCACCTGGCCCGCGTCACCGTCTACACGACCGACGTCGCGGCCTACCGCGCCCGCTCCGCCGAACTGGGCGCGATCTGGCGCCGCCTGGCGGGCCGCGACTACCCGGCGATGGCGGTGATCGGCGCGGTGCGGCTGTGGGACGAGGAGGCGGTGGTGGAGGTGGACGGGATCGCGGTGGTGCCCTGAGCCGGGAGAAATCCGGCCATGCCGGTCGTTACCCCCGGTACCGAACGACGGTGACCTCAGGGAGCGGAACATGGGACGAGTACGGACGTGGTTGCGGAGGCCGGCGGTCGTCGGTGTGCTGGGCGTGGGCGCGCTGCTGGCCGGCGCCGCGGCGTACTGGTTCCAGCCCTGGAAGCTGTGGCAGGACCGCACCGTGCGGGAGACCGCCGCCGCCGGCACCCGCACCCTCGCCACCGGCAGCCTCATCAGCCACGAACACACCACCTCCGGCAGGGTACGGATCCTGGAGTCCCCCGACGGCACCCGCACCCTCCGCCTGGAGAACCTCTCCACGAGCAACGGCCCCGACGTCAAGATCCTCCTCAGCGACGCCCCCGTGAAGCCGGGCCGCGCCGGCTGGCACGTCTTCGACGACGGCGCCCACCTCAGCCTCGGCTCCCTCAAGGGCAACCGGGGCGACCAGAACTACGCCCTGCCGGACGGCCTCGACCTGGCCAAGTACCGCACCGTCAGCATCTGGTGCGACCGCTTCGACGTGTCGTTCGGGGCGGGGGAGCTGGCGCGGGTGTGAGAGGGGGGCGTCGCGGGCCCGGCGCAGGCCGTCAGATGTCCCGGAAGATCTCGATCTGCGCCCCGATCGAGTTCAGCCGGTCCGCCAGGTCCTCGTAACCCCGGTTGATCACATAGACGTTGCGCAGGACGGACGTGCCCTCCGCCGCCATCATCGCGAGGAGGACGACCACCGCGGGGCGCAGGGCCGGGGGGCACATCATCTCGGCGGAGCGCCAGCGGGTGGGGCCCTCGACCAGGACGCGGTGCGGGTCGAGGAGTTTGACGTCGGCGCCGAGGCGGTTGAGGTCGGTGAGGTAGATGGCGCGGTTGTCGTAGACCCAGTCGTGGATGAGGGTCTGGCCCTGGGCGGAGGCGGCGATGGCCGCGAAGAAGGGGACGTTGTCGATGTTGAGCCCGGGGAAGGGCATCGGGTGGATCTTGTCGATGGGGGCCCGGAGCTTGGAGGGGCGGACGGTGAGGTCGAGGAGGCGGGTGCGGCCGTTGTCGGCGCGGTACTCGGGGCTGCGCTCGTGGTCGAGGCCCATCTCCTCCAGCACCGCGAGCTCGATCTCCAGGAACTCCACCGGGACGCGGCGGATGGTCAGTTCGGACTCGGTGACCACGGCGGCGGCCAGCAGGCTCATGGCCTCGACCGGGTCCTCGGACGGCGCGTAGTCGACGTCGCGGTCGATGTGGGCCACGCCGTGGACGGTGAGGGTGGTGGTGCCCACGCCCTCCACCCGTACGCCCAGCTCCTCCAGGAAGAAGCACAGGTCCTGGACCATGTAGTTGGAGCTGGCGTTGCGGATGACGGTCACGCCGTCGTGCCGGGCGGCGGCCAGCAGGGCGTTCTCGGTGACGGTGTCCCCGCGCTCGGTCAGGACGATGGCGCGGGTCGGGCGGACCTCGCGGTCGACGTGGGCGTGGTACGTGCCGTCGGTGGCGGTGATCTCCAGGCCGAAGTGGCGCAGGGTCGCCATGTGCGGCTGGACCGTCCGCGTGCCCAGGTCGCAGCCGCCCGCGTAGGGGATGCCGAACTGGTCCATGCGGTGCAGGAGGGGGCCGAGGAACATGATGACGCTGCGGGTGCGACGGGCGGCCTCGCGGTCCATCGACGCCAGGTCGAGATCGGCCGGCGGGACGACCTCCAGGTCGTTGCCGTCGTTGATCCAGCGGGTGCGGACGCCGATGCTGCCGAGCACCTCCAGGATCCGGTAGACCTCCTCGATGCGGGCGACCCGCCGCAGGGTGGTGCGGCCGGCGTTGAGGAGGGTCGCGCAGAGCAGGGCCACGCAGGCGTTCTTGCTGGTCTTGACGTCGATCGAGCCGGACAGCCGGCGGCCGCCCACGACGCGCAGATGCATGGGGCCGGCGTAGCCGAGCGACACGATCTCGCTGTCCAGCGCCTCACCGATGCGGGCGATCATATCAAGGCTGATGTTCTGATTTCCGCGCTCGATGCGGTTGACGGCGCTCTGGCTGGTGCCGAGTGCGTCGGCCAGCTGCGCCTGAGTCCAGCCACGGTGCTGCCGGGCGTCACGGATGAGCTTGCCGATGCGGGCGAGGTAGGCGTCTGTCATGAGTCAGACGGTATCTCAGATATGAGATCGATCGGTGGAGGGGGTGTGAACTAGCGTTGTGCATCGGAGGCGGGAGGGCAGGGTGGGGCGCGGCTCCGCGCGTGTTTCACGAGGTGCTACGGGTGAGGAGGCTGTCGTCGGCCCGGGGCGCTCTCGAAAGGGGCCGAACCGGAAGGGGCACCCCTTCAGTATCCGTGCGCCGCGGCTTCCCTGCCACCCCCTCAAGAGGGAATCCACGCAGGTCAGAGCGGGGCTGATGGGAGTGGCGGGCCGCGCTGGGCGGGTCGGGGGGGAGAGCCGGGCGGGGCTCCGCGGCGCGCCGGGCGCCGGGCCCTTCGCCGCGTACGCCGCCCCGCCCGCGCCCCGCGGATCCCGTGCGGGAGACTGGGCGGGAGGGCCCGACGGCGAGGAGGGTGCACGTGACCGAGCGCAAACCACCCGGGATGGACTTCGAGACCTGGGCCGACCGGCAGATCCGGGAGGCCGCGGACCGCGGCGAGTTCGCGGACCTGCCCGGCTTCGGCAAGCCGCTGCCCGGCCTCGACCGGCCATACGACGAGATGTGGTGGGTCAAGGAGAAGATGCGCCGCGAACGCATCTCCTTCCTGCCCCCGTCCCTCGTCCTGCGCAAGGAGGCGGAGGACGCCCTCGCCGCCGCCCGCCGCGCCCCCTTGGAGCGCGAACTCCGCAGGATCCTCGCGGAGATCAACGAGAAGATCGCCGAGGCCCTCCGCCGCCCGCCGGAGGGCCCTCCGCTCAACCTGGTGCCGTTCGACGTGGATCAGGTGGCGCGGGAGTGGCGCGAGGAGCGGTAGCGGGAGCCGGAGCCCGCCGGTGTCAGGCCCGTACCGCCTCGACGATCGAGAACCCGGTGTACGCCGGCAGCGGGAGGACGTCCGTGACGCGCAGGCCCGCCGTCGCGCAGAGGGACTCGAAGTCGGCGCGGGTGCGCTCCTTGCCGCTCACCAGGATCTGCATCTGGAGATCCTTGATGTAGGGGTTGATCTCGGGGGCGTCGGAGGAGGCGGCGGGCACCGTCTCGGGGAGGACGACGTCGACGACGATCAGACGGCCGTGTTCCGGCATCGCCTCGCGGCAGTTGCGCAGGATGGTGGCGGCCCGCTCGTCGTCCCAGTTGTGGATGACGCTCTTGATGACGTAGAGGTCCGCCCCGGCGGGCACGCTCCGGAAGAAGTCGCCGGTCGCGACCGAGCAGCGGCCCTCCAGACCGGCGGCCTTCACCGTCCCGGCGGCCTGCGCCGCGCCCTCGGCGCTCTCGAACACCACGCCCCGGACGCCCTCGTGGCGCCGCAGGATCGAGGTGAGCAGCGTCCCGTCGCCGCCGCCGACGTCCATGACGGTGCCGTACCGGCCGAAGTCGTAGCTCACAGGCAGCTCCGCCGCGACCTTGTTGCTCTCCTGGCTCATGGCCGAGTTGAACGTCGCCGTCAGCTCCGGCTTGTCGGCGAAGTACGCGTAGAGCGGCACGCCGAAGTGCTCGTCGAAGGCCGTGCGGCCGGTGCGCAGGCTGGATTCCAGGCGGGACCAGGGCTCCAGGGCCACCGGTGAGGTGTGGAAGCGGGCGAAGTCGCCGAGGGATTCGGGGTGTTCGTCCCGGAGCAGGGCGCCGGCCTCCGTCAGCGCGTAGCGCCCGGGCGCGGGCTCGGTGCACAGGCCCAGGCTCGCCAGCGCCCGCATGAGCCGGTTCAGCTGGGCGGCGGGGACGTCGCAGGAGCGGGCGAGGTCGGCGACGTCCGCCTCGCCGTCCCCGAGGAGCCCGGGGAGGTTCAGCCGGAGGGCGGTGACGAGCACCTCGGTGGCCCGGGAGCCGAATATCCACTGCATCAGCAGCCGACGTGCCTCATGCTGTTCCGGGCTCCGGTGGGCCATGTCCCGTTCCTCTCGACGACGTTGCGGCGCGTGTCTGTGCCAGTGCCTGTACCTGTGTCAGTACCTGTACCTGTACCTGTACCGATCAAGATCTCGACGCGTATCCTGCGAGGCCGCGGGGGCGTTCAAAACGCAGGAACCGTAAATTTTCCGGCCGTTGGCATATCTGGCCGACAATCGGCGGACAGGTGGCGGAAAACGCCCCGCCCCGCTTCCCCCTCTCCCTCCTCCCCGCGTCCCCCGGACGGAGCAGCCCGGCCCGCGCCCGGCCGCCCCCGGTGATAGGACGGAAAGGACAAAAGGCCCGCCGGGAGGAGCCATCGGGTGCCGAGCGAACCCTTCGACGGGCGGATCGTCGTCGTCGGCGCGTCGCTGGCCGGGCTGCGCGCCGCCGAGACGCTCCGCGACAAGGGCTTCACCGGCCCCCTGACCGTCGTCGGCGAGGAGCCCCACCCGCCCTACGACAGGCCGCCGTTGTCGAAACAGGTCCTGCTGGGACGGGTGCCGGCGCACGCGACGACGCTGCCCCGGCGGCGCCCGGTCGACGCCCGCTGGCTGCTGGGCGTGCACGCAGCCGGCATCGACCCGACCGGCCGGCGCGTCCTCCTCGCCGACGGCGGCCAGCTCCCCTTCGACCGGCTGCTCATCGCCACCGGCACCCGCGCCCGGCCCTGGCCGAACCGCGAAGAGGCCCGGCTGACGGGCGTGGTGACGCTGCGCACCGGCGACGACGCCGCCGAGCTCGGGCGGCTCCTGGACGCCGGCCCGCGCCGCGTCCTGGTGATCGGCGCCGGCTTCACCGGCTCGGAGATCGCCTCCGCGTGCCGGGAACGCGGCCTCGCCGTGACCGTCGCCGAACGCGGCCCGGCGCCCCTCGTCGGCGCCCTCGGCGGCACGCTCGGCGCCTTCGCCGCCCGGCTGCAGCGCGCCCACGGCGTGGACCTGCGCTGCGGGGTCACCGTCACCGCCCTGACCGGCAGCGGCGGCCGCCTCACCGGCGCCGAACTCTCCGACGGCACCGCGATCGAGGCCGACGTCGCCGTGGTCGCCCTCGGCGCGGTGCGCAACACCGAGTGGCTCGCGGGGGCCGGGCTCGCGGCCGGGCCGAAGGGCGTGGCCTGCGACGCGGGCTGCCGCGCGTTCGACATGTACGGCATCGTCACCGACGACTACTTCGTCGCCGGCGACGTCGCCCGCTTCCCCCACCCGCTCTTCGAGTACCAGATGCTCTCCCTGGAGCACTGGGGCAACGCCGTCGCCCAGGCCGAGGTCGCGGCGCACAACATGGTCAGCCCCGGACCGCTGCGCCGCCCGCATCTGACCGTCCCGGCCTTCTGGTCCAGCCAGTTCGGGCTCAACATCAAGTCCGTCGGCGTGCCGACCTTCTCCGACCAGGTGGTCATCGCCCAGGGCTCGGTGGAGGAGGGCCGCCTCGTCGCGGTCTACGGCTACCGGGGCCGCGTCACCGCCGCTGTCGGCGTCAACCGCGCCAAGTCGCTGGAGCACTACCAGCGGATGGTCGAGACGGCCGCGCCGTTCCCGCCCGGACCGGGCGCCTCCGACGCGCCGGAGGCGGCCGTCCCCGTCCCCTCCGACGTGCCGGACCCCAAGGTCCTCTCGCACGGCCCCACCGTCGCCCTGACCGGCCACCTGCCCGACCGCCGCCTGACCCTCCTGCGGCCCGGGGGCTGACCCGTGCGCGAGGTGTCCCCATGACGTCCTCACCGGGCCCAGTGGGCGCACACCGGGTAGTCGACGTACCCCTCGGCGCCGCCCCTGTAGTACGTGGCCGGATCCCCGGCCGCCAGCTCCTGGCCCAGCGCGAAGCGGCTGACCAGGTCCGGGTTGGCGATGAAGTGCGTGGCGAAGGAGACGGCGTCGGCGGTCCCCGCCGCGATCAGGGCGTTCCCGGACGCCCGGTCGAAGCCGTTGTTGGCGATCAACGGGCCGTGGTAGAGCCGCCGGTAGCGCTCCAGGGCCGCCACGTCGGGACCGGGGGACGCCGGGGACGGGTCGCGGCCGCGCAGGTGCAGGTAGGCCAGCGGCCGGCCGTTCAGCTCGTCCACCAGCCCGTCGAACTCGGCGAGCGTCCGCGCGTCGGGCGCGAAGCACGGCGCCGTCCAGTACGGCGACAGGCGCACGCCGACCCGCCGCCCCGGCCAGGGCGCCGCGGCCGCCGCCACGACCTCCGTCAGGAACCGGCGGCGCCGGGCGGGCGTCCCGCCGTAGCCGTCGGTGCGGCGGTTCAGCCGGGGGTTGAGGAACTGCGGGATCAGGTACGAGCCGACGGCGTGGACCTCCACCCCGTCGAAACCGGCGCGCCGGGCGTTCGCCGAGGCGGTCCCGTACTCCGCGACCGTCTCCTCGATCTCCGCGGGGGTCATCGCGCGCGGGGTGACGGTGGGCTTGCGGCCCTCCGCCGTGAACGACGTCTCGCGCGGATCGACCGCCGACGGGCCCAGCGGGCGCCGGCCGCCCAGGTGGTCGGGGTGCGAGGCGGCGCCGGTGTGCCAGAGCTGGAGCACGATCCGGCCGCCGAGGCAGTGGACGACGTCCGTCACCCGCCGCCAGCCCGCGACCTGCTCCTCGCTGTAGACGCCCGGGACGTGCGCGAAGCCGACGGCCCGCTCGCTCACCCAGGTGCCCTCGGTGACGATCAGGCCCGCGCCGGCGCGCTGGGCGTAGTACGCGGCGTGCAGCTCGGTCGGCACGAGCCCCACGCCGGCCGCGCGGGCGCGGGTGGCCGGGGCCATGACGGTGCGGTTGGGCAGCCGGAGGTCCCCGAGGCCGAGGGGGCGCAGGAGGGGCTGCTCGGTGGAGGCCGGGGTCAGGGTGCTCATGGTGATCACCTCGGGTGCGGGGTCGGAGCGGTCGGGTCGGTCACCCCCTCGACGGATCGCGGGGCGGAAAGGTGACCGCGCCCGCGGAGGACGGGCGCGACCGGCTCGCCGAACGCTTCGAGCGGCACCGGGGGCGGCTGCGGGCCGTCGCCCACCGGATGCTCGGCTCCTCCGCCGAGGCGGAGGACGCCGTGCAGGAGACGTGGCTGAGGCTCCACCGCACCGGCGACGACGGCATCGAGAACCTGGCCGCCTGGCTCACGACCGTCCTCTCCCGGGTCTGCCTGGACATGCTCCGCTCCCGCGCCGCACGGCACGAGGAGCCGGCGCGCGACGTCCTGTTCCCGGACGGGCCCGGCGGGGGCGACCCGGAGGACGAGGTGCTCCTCGTCGACTCCGTGGGCCGCGCGCTGCTCGTGGTGCTGGACCGGCTGGGCCCGGCCGAGCGGGTCGCCTTCGTCCTGCACGACCTCTTCGCCGTGCCCTTCGAGGAGATCGCGCCGGTCGTCGGCCGCACCGCGGCCACCACGAAGAAGCTCGCCAGCCGGGCCCGTCGCAAGGTGCACGGCGAGCCCGTGGTCCCCGCGGCCGACCTCGCCCGGCAGCGGGACGTCGTCGACGCCTTCCTCGCGGCGGCACGCGGGGGCGACATCGACGGGCTCCTCGCCGTCCTCGCCCCCGACGTCGTCCGCCGGGCCGACCCCGCCGCCCTCCCGCCCGGCGTCCCGGCCGAGGTGCGCGGCGCCGACGCCGTCGTCCGCGAGACGGCCGTCCTCGGCCGTCGCGCCCGCCATGCGCAACCGGCCCTGCTGGACGGCGCGGTGGGCGCCGTCATCGCCCCCCGCGGCCGCCTCCTCGCCGCCCTCGTCCCGACGATCGAGCACGACCGGATCACGGCGTACGAGGTGATCGCGGACCCGTCCCGGCTGAGGGCGCTCGACGTGGCGGTCCTGGATCCGGTGGGGGCCGGGGCGCCGCCGTGACGGCGCGGTGCGGGACGGGCGAGCCGCCGCGAAGTGACGTGGGCTGTGATGCGGGACGGGCGAGCCGTCGGGCGGTGTAGTGCCCGGGCTCCGGCCCGGTACGGGCCCGGGCGCGCGGCTCCGGCGCGCAGTGATCGAGGCGCGCGGCCCAGGCGCGCCGCGGCCGGCGCGTCCGGGCCGTCCGTCTCAGTACGTGACCGTGATGCGCCGCGCCGGGCCGTCGACGCGGATGCGGCCGCCGACCGGAAGGACGAGCTGCGGATCCGTGTGGCCGAGGTCGACGTCGAAGACGGCCGTCGTGCCGGGGGCGTAGCGGTCCAGGGCGCGGAGCACCGCCGTGCGCTGGTCCGCGCGGAAGCGGGCCCGGGCCGGGGCGGTGAGGGGCCGGCCGAAGGACCAGGACTTGGGCCGGCCCATCAGCAGGGCGCCGAACCGGCGCAACAGCCCGCGCTCGCCCATGCTGCGCAGGACGCGGTACACCTCCTCCGCCGCGGGCAGTTCCTCGGAGGTCTCCAGGAAGAGCACGTGGCCCGCGTACTCCTCCGGCGGGAGGATCTCCCGGTCGGCCATCAGCAGCCAGGAGAGCACTTCCAGGCTGCCGCCCCACCCGGGGCCCTCGACGACGCGGTCGGCGCGGTGCCAACTCCAGCCGGCGGCGGGCTCCATGACCGGTTCGGCGGCGAAGGTGCCGGGGTCCTCCCAGGGGCGGTCGGTGTCGCAGAAGGCCGGGGCGGGGGCCAGTTCGTAGGGGCCCGGGGAGAAGAGCGCCGCCCGCAGGGAGGCCGCGGTCATGGGGTGGAGGGCGCCGGGGCGGCCCCACTGGGTCATCACGGAGCCTCCGTGGAAGCCCACGATGCCCAAGTTGTGCAGGAGGAGCAGGAGATTGGTGTTGTCGCTGTAGCCGAAGAACGGTTTGGGGTGGGCGCGGAGCAGCTCGCGGTCGAGGTGCGGGAGCACGGTGATCTGGTCGTCGCCGCCGACGCTGGCGATGACGGCCTTGATCTCCGGGTCGGCGAAGGCGGCGTGGAGGTCGGCGGCCCGGTCCTCCGGCGCCGCGTGCATCCGCCGCGTCGTGGGGTATTCGACGGGCAGCAGCCCGAAGTCCTCGCGGAGCCTGCGCAGTCCGAGCTCGTGGGGGAGCGGGAAGAGGCCGGGCAGTCCGGAGGACGGGGAGACCACGGCGACCTTGTCGCCGGGGCGCGGCTTGGCGGGGTGGCGGAGGGCCGTCATCCCGTGATCGTAGGAGGCGGGTACGAGCGCCCGGAAGCGGATTTCCCCGGCCGGCCGACCGCCGCCGGCCGGTGCCGCCCCGGTGCGATCACCAGAGTCAGTGGGTTCACTGGGAGATGAGGGGCAAACAGGACGAACGGAATCCGGGCATGACCGCACCTCCGCCGATGTACTAGAGTTATCTCGACATCGAGATATCTGCGTAGAGGCGTACCGCTGTCGCGCCACTAAGGCGAACCTAAGTTAGGTAAACCTTAGCGGATGTGGTGCGACCCTGTCCCGGCAGGATGGCCGCGGTACGCGCATTCATGCACATGAAGGAGACTGTCGTGTCGGCGAACAGCTTCGACGCCCGCAGCACGCTGCAGGTGGGCGACGAGTCGTACGAGATCTTCCGGCTGGACAAGGTCGAGGGCTCCGCGCGCCTTCCCTACAGCCTGAAGGTGCTGCTGGAGAACCTCCTCCGCACCGAGGACGGCGCGAACATCACCGCCGACCACATCCGCGCGCTGGGCGGCTGGGACTCGCAGGCCCAGCCCTCGCAGGAGATCCAGTTCACGCCGGCCCGCGTCATCATGCAGGACTTCACCGGTGTGCCCTGCGTCGTGGACCTGGCCACCATGCGCGAGGCCGTCAAGGAGCTCGGCGGCGACCCGGCGAAGATCAACCCGCTGGCCCCGGCCGAGCTGGTCATCGACCACTCCGTCATCGCCGACAAGTTCGGCACCAAGGACGCCTTCGGCCAGAACGTCGAGCTGGAGTACGGCCGCAACAAGGAGCGTTACCAGTTCCTGCGCTGGGGCCAGACCGCCTTCGACGAGTTCAAGGTCGTCCCGCCGGGCACCGGCATCGTCCACCAGGTGAACATCGAGCACCTGGCCCGCACGGTCATGGTCCGCAACGGCCAGGCCTACCCCGACACCCTCGTCGGCACCGACTCGCACACCACCATGGTCAACGGCCTCGGCGTCCTCGGCTGGGGCGTCGGCGGCATCGAGGCCGAGGCCGCGATGCTCGGCCAGCCGGTCTCCATGCTCATCCCGCGCGTCGTCGGCTTCAAGCTGACCGGTGAGCTGAACCCCGGCACCACCGCCACCGACCTCGTCCTCACGATCACCGAGATGCTGCGCAAGCACGGCGTCGTCGGCAAGTTCGTCGAGTTCTACGGCGAGGGCGTGGCCGCCACGAGCCTCGCCAACCGCGCCACCATCGGCAACATGTCGCCGGAGTTCGGCTCCACCGCCGCGATCTTCCCGATCGACGGCGAGACCCTCAACTACCTGCGCCTGACCGGCCGCAGCGAGCAGCAGGTCGCGCTCGTCGAGGCGTACGCCAAGGAGCAGGGCCTGTGGCTGGACCCGGCCGCCGAGCCCGACTTCTCCGAGAAGCTGGAGCTCGACCTCTCCACGGTCGTCCCCTCCATCGCCGGCCCGAAGCGCCCGCAGGACCGCATCGTCCTGGCCAACGCCGCCGCCCAGTTCGAGCGTGACGTGCTCAACTACGTCTCGACCGCCGACGAGGCGGGCGAGGAGTCCTTCCCGGCCTCCGACGCCCCGGCCGCCGCCAACGGCGTCCCCTCGAACCCGGTCACCGTCACCGCCCCCGACGGCTCGACCTACACGATCGACCACGGCGCCGTCACCGTCGCCGCGATCACCTCCTGCACCAACACCTCGAACCCCTACGTCATGGTCGCCGCCGCGCTCGTGGCCAAGAAGGCGGTCGAGAAGGGCCTGACCCGCAAGCCCTGGGTCAAGACCACCCTGGCCCCCGGCTCCAAGGTCGTCACCGACTACTTCGACAAGGCGGGCCTGACCCCCTACCTCGACAAGGTCGGCTTCAACCTGGTCGGTTACGGCTGCACCACCTGCATCGGCAACTCCGGCCCGCTGCCGGAGGAGGTCTCCAAGGCCGTCAACGACCACGACCTCGCGGTCACTTCGGTGCTCTCCGGCAACCGCAACTTCGAGGGCCGGATCAACCCCGACGTCAAGATGAACTACCTGGCGTCCCCGCCGCTGGTCGTCGCCTACGCCATCGCCGGCTCCATGAAGGTGGACATCACCAAGGACGCCCTCGGCACCGACCAGGACGGCAACCCCGTCTACCTGAAGGACATCTGGCCGACCGAGGCCGAGGTCAACGACGTCGTCGCCAACGCCATCGGCGAGGACATGTTCAACAAGTCCTACAGCGACGTCTTCGCGGGCGACGCCCAGTGGCAGGCCCTGCCGATCCCGACCGGCAACACCTTCGAGTGGGACGCCGAGTCCACCTACGTCCGCAAGCCCCCGTACTTCGAGGGCATGCAGATGGAGCCGGCCCCGGTCACCGACATCGCCGGCGCCCGGGTGCTCGCCAAGCTCGGCGACTCGGTCACCACCGACCACATCTCCCCGGCCGGCGCCATCAAGGCCGACACCCCGGCGGGCCAGTACCTGACGGAGCACGGCGTCGCCCGCCGCGACTTCAACTCGTACGGCTCCCGCCGCGGCAACCACGAGGTGATGATCCGCGGCACCTTCGCCAACATCCGCCTGCGCAACCAGATCGCGCCGGGCACCGAGGGCGGCTTCACGCGCGACTTCACCCAGGACGGCGGTCCGGTGTCGTTCATCTACGACGCCTCCCGCAACTACATCGAGCAGGGCATCCCGCTGGTCGTCCTGGCCGGCAAGGAGTACGGCTCCGGCTCGTCCCGCGACTGGGCCGCCAAGGGCACCGCGCTCCTCGGCGTCAAGGCCGTCATCGCCGAGTCCTACGAGCGCATCCACCGCTCGAACCTCATCGGCATGGGCGTCCTGCCGCTCCAGTTCCCCGAGGGCGCCTCGGCCGAGTCCCTCGGCCTGACCGGCGAGGAGACCTTCTCCATCGCCGGCGTCACCGAGCTCAACGAGGGCCGCACGCCCCGCACGGTGAAGGTCACCACCGACACCGGCGTCGAGTTCGACGCGGTCGTCCGCATCGACACCCCCGGTGAGGCGGACTACTACCGCAACGGCGGCATCATGCAGTACGTGCTGCGCTCCCTGATCCGCAAGTAAGGGACCGGCGGAAGAACGACGAGGGCCGCACCCCCCGGAAGGGGCGTGCGGCCCTCGTGCGTTCGCGGTGTCCGAAAACTTTTTTGACAATGAACGTTCCGTGCCTTTGAGTCGTCCTGTCAAAGAAAAAATGTTCGACATGGGGGGCATGTCATCGTTACCGAGCGCGCGAAGCGCACCACCATGGCCGCGGCCTGTTGCGCCGTTCTCCTGACGACCGGCGCCGTCGCCTGCGGCCCCGGCGAGAAGAGCGCCGCGGAGAAGCTGGACAAGGCGTTCGACCGCCTGGGGGAGGAGAAGTCGGTCGCCCTGGACATCGCTCCGGACGCGAGCGCCGACACGATCTACACGGCGCTCAAGGACAGCGGCAAGAAGGGCAAGAAGGACGACGACTTCGGCCGCGACGACGCGGAGATCCTCGCCGGGCTGAAGCTGAGCTACGGCATCAGCTCCACCGTGCCGCTGAAGACCAAGGACAAGAAGAAGGGCGACGTCGCCCTCTCCGTCAAGGTCGCCAAGAAGGACGACGGCGCCGCGCTGTTCGAGCTGCGCAGCGTCGACAAGAAGACGTTCCTGCGCGCCGACCTCAAGGCGGTCGTCGGAATGAAGAAGGCGACGAACGCCAAGGAGCGCGAGAAGAAGCGCGAGGTCGAGGAGATGCTGCGGCGGGCGGACGGACTCCCGCCCGCGCTCGGCGCCTTCCGCGACGTCATCAAGGGCGAATGGGTCGTCCTCGACGCCAAGGACGTCGAGGAATTCCGCAAGAAGGCCGAGGAGAAGAACGGCGGCGGGAAGAAGGAGCTCGACAAGAAGACCGAGAAGCAGGTCTCCGACGCCCTCCGCAAGGCGCTCACCGAGAACTCCCGCATCAAGGAGACCGGTTCGAGGAACGGTGCCGACCACATCGAGGTCACGGTCTCCGCGCGCAAGGCGGCCAAGGACCTCAAGGAGGCGGTCAAGCCGATCGAGTCCCAGCTGAGCGCGGCGGGCAGGAGCAAGAAGCTGCCGGACCCCGACGAGGTTCCGGACCAGGACGTCGTCTTCGACGTCGCCCTGAAGGACGGCAGGCTCTCGGCCATCGGCTTCGACATGAGCCGCATGGACAAGGACGTCCACGGCAAGCTGCCCGTCTCCCTGAACTTCGGGCGCACCCCGGAGCCGGTCACCGCACCGTCGGGTGCCAAGGAGCTCAAGCTCCAGGACGTCATGGGCGCGATGATGGGGCTGGCCGCGGAGAAGAGCGGCGGCAAGAACCGCAGCGTGTAGTACCTGTGCGACGAGGGTCGCATCCCGCTCCGGCGGGGTGCGACCCTCACGCGTCGGCGGTCAGAACACCAGGCGGTACTCGTTCCAGCCGCCGCCCAGCTTGACCGGGGACTTGGCGAAGGGCGCGCCCTGCTTGCCGGTGCCCTTGAAGAGCCACAGCACGCCGCCCTTGTCGCGGGCGAGCAGGTCGCTCCTGCCGTCGCCGTCGACGTCACCGGTGGCGACGAGCAGGTTGTACTTGTTCCAGCCGCCGCTGACCTTGGAGCGGCCGGCGAAGGGCTTCTTGATGTCGCCGGTGCCCTTGTACAGCCAGAGGTCGCCCTTCTTGTCGCGGGCGACGATGTCGGTCTTCTTGTCGCCGGTGTAGTCACCGCGGCCGGTGAGGGCGGTGAACTGGCCCCAGCCGCCGCCGACCTTCTTGCGGGCCGACAGCTTGCCGATGATGTCGGCCTGGTAGACCCACAGGACACCGGACTTGTCGCGGGTCAGGAGGTCGGAGTCCTTCGACCCGCCGAGGTTGCCCGGCGAGAACATGGTGTCGTACATGCCCCACTTGCGGCCTTCGACGGACGTGTAGCCGTTGTCGGACTTGTACACCACGTCGTTGCTGTTGTGGAACATGTAGGCGCCGTCGGGGTCGCCGTACGAGGTGTGGCGCGTGGCCACCATCTTGAACGTCTTCCAGGCGTTCCGGGACTTGGCGTCGCTCTTGACCTTCTTGCGGGCCGTGAGGCCGCCCTTGCCGTTGAGCTGGTAGTAGTACAGCTGGCCGTCCTTGGCGAGGGCGTTGATCGGCAGCTGCGGTGCCGCACCGGTCGGGACGCCGAAGCCGGCGGCCCCGGCCGTCGCCCGGTGGTTCAGCTCTCCGGCCGGCGGAGCGGCCGCCGGGCCGTCCGCCAGGGCCGTGCCGGCCGTGGTGCCGACGAGGGTGACCGCGATGGCGGCGGTCACGATGCGCGAAAGGGCGCGCTTGGTCACGTAGGACTCCATGAAACGAAGTGGAGGGAAAGGTGAGGAAAGAAAAGGGATCAGTAGAGCAGGCGGAACTGGTTCCAGCCCGACCTACCGATCTTCGTGGGCGACGTGAAGGGCCTGGACGCCTTGCCGGTGCCCTTGTACAGCCACAGCGCGCCCCTGCCGTCCACGGCCAGCAGGTCGGCGTGGCCGTCCCCGTTGACGTCGCCGGTGGAGACGAGCCGGGTGTACTTGTTCCAGCCGCCGCCGATGCGCGTGCGGTCCGCGAAGGGCCTGCCGGCGTTGCCCGTGCCCTTGTAGAGCCAGAGCACGCCGCGCTTGTCGCGGGCGATGATGTCGGTCCGGTGGTCGCCGGTCAGGTCGCCGCGGCCGGTGATGGCGGTGTAGCCGTTCCAGCCGCCGCCGATCCGCTTCCGGGCGGACAGGGAGGCGTAGTCGCGCGAGGCGTTGCTGCCCTGGTGGAGCCAGAGCACGCCCTTGCCGTCGCGGACGACGAGGTCGGAACCGCCGTTGCCGCCGAGGTCGCCGGGGCTGAAGAAGGTGTTGTAACCGCCCCAGCCGCCGGCCACCTTGTTCGCGCGGCCGGCGCGGCCCTGGTAGAGGACGTCGCCGTTGGTCCGGAGCTCGTACGTGCCGTCCATGCGGCCGTCCCGGTCGTGGTCGACGTTGGCCGCCGCCTTGGTGCTCTTCCACCAGGCGCCCTTGGCGGAACCGCCCAGGCTCAGGCTGCCCTTGCCGTTGGGGACGTACCAGCGGAACTCGCCGGAGCGGGTGACGCCCTCGACGTTGACCAGCGGCGCGTCGGCGGTGGGCCGGTGCGCGGCGGCCGCCGGCGGGGCGCCGGCCGCCGCGCTCAGCGCCGCGCGCCGCGCGGAGGGGACGGAGGTGTCGGCCAGGGCCGTACCGGCCGCGGTGCCGGCGAGGGCGACGGCGGCGGCCGTGGTGACGAGGTGACGGAGGTACCGGTTCACAGAAGACTCCAGGGAGATCGGGCGGATCAGAAGACGAGGCGGTACTGGTTCCAGCCCGACTTGCCGATCTTCACCGGGGCCTTGAAGGGTGCGGCCGCCTTGCCGGTGCCCTTGTAGAGCCACAGGGCGCCGGCCTTGTCGCGGGCGAGCAGGTCGCTCCTGCCGTCGCCGTCCACGTCACCGCTGGAGAAGAGGTCGTTGTACTTGCCCCAGCCGCCGCCGATCCGCGTACGCTCCGCGAACGGCTTCTTGCCGTTGCCCGTGCCCTTGTAGAGCCAGAGGACGCCCTTCATGTCCTGGGCGACGATGTCCGTCCTGCCGTCACCGCTGAGGTCGCCGCGGCCCGCGAACCGGACGTACTGGCCGAACTCCTTGGCCGTGCCGACCTGCTGCTTGCCCGCGATGTCACCGTTGAACTTCGTGGTGAAGAGCCACAGCGTCCCCTTGGGGCCGGTGGCCAGGAGGTCGCCCTCCTTGGAGCCCGCGAGGTTGCCCGGCGAGAGGATGTGGTCGTACGTGAACTTCCGCACGACCGTGCGGTCCTTGCCCGTGATGCCGTGCCACTTGAGGTCGCCGTTCTTCGCGACGAAGTAGTCGGCGTCGTGGACGCCGTCGGCGTCGCGGTCGACCTGGGCGGCGTAGAGGGCGTCCATGTCGCCGAAGGGACCGACGCGCGGGCTGAGGCCGCCCTTGCCGTCGGGGGTGTAGACGTAGAACTTGTCCGCCTTGGTGACGGCGCCGATCGCGAACACCGGCGCGGCGGCCGTCGGCTTCTTCTTGGCGGCGACCTGGACGCTGCCGAACTGCGCGCCCGTGCCGTGTGCCGAAGCCGTACCCGCGGCCATCCCCCCGGCCAGGGCCACGGCGGCAGCGGCGGTGACGAGGCGCGACAGAGCGCGCCCGGATATACGAGCCATCAGGGCTCCCCCCAAACAAAGAAAAAAGAACCAACTGTGGTGCCCTTCGCGACGAAGCTCGTCACGAAGGGCACCACAGGATCATCACGATTTTTACACGACTCTCAGGACGCCAACTCCCCCTGGGGTCCACCCAACAGCTCGACCTCGGCCAGAGCGGCCTCGCCGCCGACGACTCTGAGCCGGTAGTGGCGGTACGTCACGGGGGAGCGCAGGGAGAACACCCGGGTCTGGCGGTCCCAGGTGAAGGACTCCCCCGAACGGCGATCGGCCGCCGTCCACTCCCGGCCGTCGTCCGAACCCTCCAGGACCCAGCCGCGCGGGGCCCTGGTGCGGTCCGAGGAGGTCAGGGTGTACGAGGCGACCCGCGCGCCGGGCTGCGGCTCCAGTGACGCCGTGGTGAAGGCGGCGTCCGTGCGGGAGGTGTTGTCGGTGAGGGCGGAGCCGTCGGGGACGGTGACGTCCGACGGCGGGGAGGGGATCCCGTCGCCGCGGGTGACCGACGTCGGCCCGGCGTCCTGGCCGGTGGCCCAGCGCGAGGGCGCGGGGCCCATGTCGAACTCCAGGGTCGCGCCGGCCGCGACCACCGAGTGCGGCAGGGCGGTGGAGTCCCACGGCTTGCCGTTGACCCGCAGGCCCTGCACGTAGACGTTGCGGGCGCTGTTGCGCGGGGCCTTGACCACCAGGTCGCGGCCGTTCTCCAGGTGCACGGTGGCCCTGGTGAACAGCGGCGATCCGACGGCGTACTCGCCCTGGCCCATCACCAGCGGGTAGAAGCCGAGGGCCGAGAAGACGTACCAGGCGGACATCTCGCCGTTGTCCTCGTCGCCGGGGTAGCCCTGGCCGATCTCGCTGCCGAGGTAGAGCCGGGAGAGCACCTCGCGGACCTTCTCCTGGGTCTTCCACGGCTGCCCCGCCGCGTCGTAGAGGTAGGCGATGTGGTGCGAGGGCTGGTTGCTGTGGCCGTACATGCCCATGCGGACGTCGCGGGCCTCCGTCATCTCGTGGATGACCCCGTCGTAGGAGCCGGCGAACTCCGGATCGCCGGTCTCCTGGGTGGCGAAGTACGCGTCGAGCTTGCGCGCCAGGCCGTCCCTGCCGCCGTAGAGGTTGGCGAGACCGCGGGTGTCCTGGGGCGCGGTGAAGGCGAAGTTCCAGCCGTTGGTCTCGGTGTAGTCGTGGCCCCAGACCCGAGGGTCGTACGCCTCGGGCGAGCGCCGCCACGAGCCGTCCTCGTTGCGGCCCTGGAAGAAGCCGACGCGCCGGTCGAAGAGCCGGACGTAGTTGCGGGCGCGGCCGAGGAAGTACTCCGACTCCTCGCGGTAGCGCTCCTTGTGCGTCCTCTCGTACAGCGAGCGGCCCATGCGGGCCAGGCCGAAGTCGTTGAGGTAGCCGTCCAGCGCCCACGACATGCCCTCGTGGGTGCGCGTGCTCGTCCAGCCGAGGAAGACGGAGGTGTCCATGCCCTTGCGGCCGGTGCCCGGGTCGGTCGGGGCGACCGTCGCGTTCTTGAGCGCGGCCTCGTAAGCGGCCTCGGCGTCGAAGCGGACGCCCTTCATGTGGGCGTCGGCGAAGGCGATGTCGGAACTCGTGCCCGTCATCAGGTCCGCATAGCCGGGGGAGGACCAGCGCGAGACCCAGCCGCCGTCCTTGTACTGCTGGACGAAGCCGTCCACGAGCTTCCCCGCCTGCCGGGGGGCGAGCAGGGAGTAGGCGGGCCAGGTGGTGCGGTAGGTGTCCCAGAAGCCGTTGTTGACGTACACCTCGCCGTCGACGACGCGCGCGCCCGTGCGGGTGGGGGTGGAATCGCCGGTCGGCGGGGAGAAGGGGCTGGCGTAGCGGGGGCGGGGCCGGGCCGGCGTCCCGGTGTTCTCGAAGCCGGAGTTGGGATAGAGGAAGAGCCGGTAGAGGCCGGAGTAGAGCGTGGTGAGCTGGTCCTTGGTCGCGCCCTCGACCTCGACGCGGCGCAGCAGCGCGTCCCACGCGTCCCGCGCCCGGTCGTGGACGCGGGAGTACGGGGTGCCGGCCGGGATCTCCTGCTCCAGGTTGGCGCGGGCCTGGTCGGTGCCGATGAGGGAGGTCGCGATCCGCAGGGTGACGGTGCGGTCCTTGCCGGGCCGGAAGCGCAGATAGCCGGTGACGTCGCTGTGGTCGCCCGCGCCGCCGCGGCGGAGCGCGCCGCCGCCGGTGACGGGGGTGTCGAAGACGCCGTGGACGAAGAGCCGTCCCGCCCCCGCCGACAGGCCGCTCCGCACGTCGGACCAGGCCGTGAACGTCCCGTGCGCCGTGTCGATCCGCAGCCCGCCATGGTTGTTGACGTTGTCAAGGATCACGCTGGCGTTTTCACCGGGAAAGGTGAACCGCATCATCGCGGCGTGGTCGGTGGGCACGATGTCCGCCCGCAGCCCGTTGTCGAAGGTGACGCCGTAATGGTGCGGCGTGGCGGTCTCGCGCGTGTGGTGGAAGGGGAGGGCGCGGGCGGTGCGGGAGGCGTCGGGGGTGCCGGGGGCGACCGAGGGCATCACCTGGAAGGTCTGCCGGTCGCCCATCCACGGGCTCGGTTCATGACTGGCGGAGAAGGCCTGGAGTGTGGGGAGGTTGTCCGCGTTGTTGGTGGAGGCGTACTGGTAGATCCAGGCTGTGGAGCCCGCGTCGGTCACCGGCGTCCAGAAGTTGAAGCCATGGGGGACGGCGGTCGCGGGAAAGGTGTTGCCGCGTGAGAAGGACGGTCCGGAGAGCGTGCCGCGGGTGGTCAGCACCCGGTCGGCCGGATGGGCGGGGACGGGCTCCTCGGGGGCGGGCCCCAGGGAGATGTCGTCGATCCAGCCGCGGAAGGGCGCCGGGCCGGAGGGGGCGTCGTAGGCGACGAGGACGCGCGCCACGGTCCTGCCCGCGGCGACGGCTCCGATCGACGCCTCCTTGTTGTTCCACTGGTTGACGTAGAGGGTCTTGGAGTCCGCCTGGCCCCGGGGGGTGAGCGGTGCCCCGTGCTGGTCGCGCGCGCCCAGATCGCTGAGGTAGGTGCCGTCGGTGAAGGCGAGGTCGAGGGAGACGTGGGTGGCGGGGTAGCGCGGATCGCGCTCGGTCATGGCCGGAAAGATCTTGTACGCCAGCCGGGTCCGGGGGGTGACCCGGACGTCGACGGCGAAGACCTTGTTGTACGCGTAGGCGCGGCCACGGGTGTCGTGGGTGCCCGCGTAGCGCAGGGCGTGCCGGCCCGTGAAGCCCGCGCGCACCTTGGCCGTGGGGGAGGCGGACGGGCCGTTGTCGGGATAGGTGCGCATGCCCTTCGGTGGCGGCGGCCCGCTGTCCGCCGTGGCGAGCTGCACCTCGGCGAGCTGGGTGGCGCCGGCACCGCCGTTGCGCGTCACGTCGAGCCGGAAGTGCCGGTAGGCGGTGCGGGTCGCGAGGGTGAACTGCCGTGTCTGGTAGCGCTTTTCGAAGGTCTCGTCCTCCCTCGTGTCGACGACGCTCCAGCGCCGGCCGTCGGCCGAGCCCTTGAGCACCCAGGCGCGCGGGTCACGGGCGGGGACGTCGTTCGCGGAGGTCAGCGCGTACCGCACCGCGGTGACCGGCTCGGCGAGCGTGAACTCCACCCAGGGCGTGCGCTGGAAGGTGAGCCACTTGGTGGTGTTCTCGCCGTCGACGAGGTTCTCCTTCACCTCCCCGCCCTCGGTGTTCTCGCCGCTCGCCCGCACCGCGGTCACCTTGTCCGTGACATTGCCCGGGATGCCCTGGCCGTCGCCGCCGCCGACACCCGAGGAGCGCGGGGTGCCGTCGCGGCCCCTCTCCGCGGTGTCGCGCCAGTCGGGGCGCGGGTCACCGGCCTCGAAGGAGGACGAGAACCGGTCCCGCGGCGCCCGCCGTTCCGCCGCCCGCTCCCCGGAGGCCGCCCCGTGGGAATCCCGCCCCGGGGACGCCTGCCGTGCCTGCGCCCGCTCCGCGGCCCGCCCGCCCGGTGCCGCGAGCGCACCGCCGGGCCCGATCTGAGGGACCGTCACCAGTATGGCGGCCACCAGGAGGGCCGCGGAACGGCCGGGTGCCCGCAGGCGACGTCTGAGTCTCTGTCTCATCCCTTGCCTCTCAGAAGGCGTCCAGATGGCTTCCAGAAGGCTGACAACGTTGTCGCCCGGGTCGCGCTCTGTTAAGTAGGACGTGAGGCACCAGTGGTGTCAAGGCTTCCGGGGGGTTTCCGGGGGTGGTGTCGCCGGATGTCGAAGAGGTCTCAACTCGGGAAAGACTGACGGCCAATGCCGCTTCCGATCTTGCCCAGTTGGTGCGAAGTGGACTATACCTGTCGGCGTCCGGGGCGACTGCGCGTCGCCGTGGCGGACCGGGGGAGGACGCCGCCGGCACATCCTGGCCCTTCTCCGGCGCACACCCAGCACGCCCAGCACTTCAACTGACCCGCGGTGTCGGGCCCTTCGGCGAGCCGACTGCACAAGGGGAGACCGCCACACCGCCTGAGTCCTGGAGAAGGCGAGGACTTGAGCATGGGATCCACCTCGGAATTCAGCCGGCGCGACCTCATCAAACGGGCCGCGGCCGCGGGTCTGCTCGCGATGCCCGCGATGGGCGTGCTCAGCGCCTGCGCCACGGGGAGCGACGGCGACGACAAGACCCCGGACGCGGGCAAGGGCGGCAAGCCCGGCGGGCTCAGGCCGCTGAACGTCAACGGCTCCACGCCGCTCGACGTCGTCATCTTCGACGGCGGCTTCGGCCAGCAGTACGCCAAGGACGCCGAGGCCGAGTACAAGAAGGCGTACCCCAAGGCCGACATCAAGCACACCGGCACCCAGGACATCGCCCCCCAGATCCAGCCCCGCTTCAACGGCGGCACCCCGCCGGACGTCATCGACAACTCCGGTGCCAAACAGATGGACTTGGGTACCCTCGTCGGCCTCAAGCAGCTCACCGACCTCAACGCCCTGCTGGACGCGCCCTCCTTGGACGACCCGAAGAAGAAGGTGCGCGACACCCTGCGGCCCGGTGTCGTGGAGATGGGCAAGTTCGACGGCGAGGAGGTCTGGGTCCTCTACTACGCCTACACCGTCTACGGCGTGTGGTACTCGCGGACCAATCTCGCCAAGCTCGACGCCCAGTACCCCGAGACCTGGGACGAGATGCTCAAGGTCTGCGAGAAGGCCAAGAAGAAGGGCATCGCCGGCTGGACCTACGCGGGCCAGCACCCCTACTACATCCCGTTCAGCCTCTACCCGTTCATCGCCAAGATCGGCGGCGTCGAGGTCATGGACCGGATCGACAACCTGGAGCCCGACGCCTGGAAACACCCGGCCGTCAAGGCCGCCTTCGAGGCCTACTACGAGCTCTACCGCAAGGGCTACATCCTCCAGGGCACCCCCGGCCTCGACCACATCCAGTCCCAGACCGCCTGGAACCAGGGCAAGGCGCTCTTCATCCCCAACGGCTCCTGGGTGGAGAACGAGGCCAAGCGGATGACGCCCCCCGACTTCCAGATGGCCGTCGGCGCCCCCTCCAGCCTCGACCGCAACGACAAGCTGCCGTTCGGCACCCTCTGGGCCGCCGGCGGCGAGCCGTTCATCGTCCCGAAGAACGCCAAGAACCCGCAGGGCGGCATGGAGTTGCTGCGCATCATGCTCGGCAGGAAGTCCACCCAGAACTTCATCAAGGCGGTCTCCTCGCTCACCTCCCTCAACGGCGGCACCGAGGGCCTCACCCTGCCCCCCGGCCTCGCCTCCTCCCAGCAGGCCCTGACCAAGGCGGGAAAGAACGTCGTCAACCCCCGCCTCCAGGACTGGTACGTCACCCTCCAGAAGGAGAAGATCGGCAAGGCCGCCCTGGGCGAGATGATGGCCGGCCGGCTCACCCCCGACGAGGCCATCAAGAAGATCCAGAAATTCACCGACGAGACCCGCAACGACGACTCCGTCAAGAAGTACCGGCACAAGTGAGGAACCGGTAGATGCAGCACGGCAAATACCGCTTCATCGCCGGATTCCTGCTGATCCCGCTGGCGGTGTACGGCGTCTTCGTCATCTCGCCGTTCGTCCAGGCCATTTACTACTCGTTCACCAACTGGTCGGGGCTGAGCTCGAAGTTCGAGGTGACCGGGCTCAGGAACTACCGACGGCTGTGGAACGACGAGCTGTTCTGGAAGGCGCTGGGCCACAATCTCCTGCTGCTCGTCCTGCTGCCGCTGGTGACGCTCGGGCTCGGGCTGTTCTTCGCGTCCATGCTCAACGTCGGCGGGCGCCGGCGGAGGAACGCGCCGGTGGCGGGCGTGCGGGGCTCGTCCGTCTACAAGATCGTGTACTTCTTCCCGCAGGTCCTTTCCATCGCGATCGTCGCGCTGCTGTTCAAGTTCGCCTACAACCCCAACAGCGGTGCCCTGAACTCGTTTCTCGACGCCGTCGGCCTGCCCTGGCGGCCCGAGTGGCTGGGCGATCCGGACCTCGCGCTGTGGTGCGTCATGGCCGTCATGGTCTGGAGCAACGTCGGCTTCTACGTCGTCCTGTTCTCGGCGGGCATGAGCGCGATCCCGAAGGACTTCTACGAGGCCGCCCTGCTCGACGGGGCGAGCCGCTTCCAGACGTTCTTCCGCATCACCCTGCCGCTGCTGTGGGACACGGTCCAGACAGGCTGGGTCTACATGGGCATCATGGCGCTCGACGGCTTCGCGGTCGTCCAGATCATGATGGACGGGCCCGGCCCCGACTACTCCACCGAACTCCTCACCTACTACCTCTACACCAAGGCGTTCAACGACGGGCAGGCCGGATACGCGACCGCCCTCGGCGTCGCGCTGCTGATCGTCACCCTGCTCTTCGCGGGGGTCGTGATGAAGCTCGGCCGGCGCGAGCGGCTGGAGTTCTGATGCCGCCGCGCGTTCCCGTCCGCACGTCCGTCCGTACCGCACCCGGGGGTGGCACCGTGACCGCGCAAGCCGAGCCGTCGGACCGGCGGGGGACCG
The DNA here is from genome assembly GCF_001187435.1 of Streptomyces caatingaensis. Classification (GTDB taxonomy): domain Bacteria; phylum Actinomycetota; class Actinomycetes; order Streptomycetales; family Streptomycetaceae; genus Streptomyces; species Streptomyces caatingaensis. Next base: position 66,833 of record NZ_LFXA01000002.1, read on the forward strand.
AGGGCGGCGTCCTCAACGTCTTCTCCCACGGCATCCTCCTCATCTGGGGACTGATGGTCACCCTGCCGCTCCTCTGGGCGGTGATGAGCGCCTTCAAGACCGACAAGGAGATCTTCACCTCGCCCTGGGCCCTGCCGAAGGCCCTGCACGTCGACGCGTGGGGGCGCGCCTGGTCCGAGGCGCACATGAGCCAGTACTTCCTCAACTCGCTCGTCGTGGTGGCGGGTTCGCTGGCGGGGACGATGCTCCTGGGATCGATGGCTGCCTATGTGCTGGCGCGCTTCGACTTCCCCGGCAACCGCTTCGTCTACTTCCTCTTCGTCGGCGGGATGAGCTTTCCGATCATCCTGGCGCTGGTGCCGCTGTTCTTCGTGATGAAGAACATGCAGCTGCTGAACACCTACCACGGGCTGATCCTCGTCTACATCGCCTACTCGCTCCCCTTCACGGTCTTCTTCCTCACCGGCTTCTTCCGCACGCTGCCGACGTCGGTCGCGGAGGCGGCGCTGATCGACGGGGCGTCGCACACGCGGACGTTCTTCCAGGTCATGCTGCCCATGGCCAAGCCGGGGCTGATCAGCGTCGGCATCTTCAACTTCCTCGGGCAGTGGAACCAGTACCTGCTCCCCGCCGTGCTCAACATCGGCGACGAGAACAAGAAGCTGCTCCCCCAGGGCCTCGTCGCCCTCGCCGCCAGCCAGCGGTACAAGGGGGACTGGTCCGGGCTCTTCGCCGGCCTGGTGATGGCCATGCTGCCGGTGCTGGCGGCGTACATCGTCTTCCAGCGCCAGGTGCAGGCGGGGCTGACGGCGGGGGCGCTGAAGTAGGAGGGGGCGGGGCGCTTGGGGTTTTGCGTCTTGTTGTAGGGGGGCGGGTGGTCTCGCCCCGGCCCCGCCCTTTCACCGTTTCCTGGGGGCGCAGCCCGTTCACCCTGTGGAGCTGTCGCCCCACGCCCGGCGGCCCGCCACCCCGGACACCCACCGCCCGCCGCCCCCGCCGGCGGCCACTTCCCTCCCTCTTCCTCCCGCCCCCGCACCCCCACCCCACAGAGCGCCGTCCCCCGGCCGCTCGCTGGGTGGGGTCGCGCTGAGGGCGGAATTCGGCCCTTGACGCCCCTGCCGGCTCGCCCTGAGCTTAGAGTTCATATGTTGTACGGACACCGCACGCCGGCGACGAGGCAGGCGAGGTAGGAGCGAATGAGCGTGGAGACTCCGGGGTCGCAGTCATCGCTGCACCGGGCCAACCTGGAGCGGGTCGTGCGCGCGGTGCGCAGGGCGGGGGCGCTCACCCAGGCGGAGATCGCCCGTGCCACGGGGCTCTCGGCGGCCACTGTCTCCAACATCGTCCGGGAGCTGAAGGACAGCGGCACGGTGGAGGTGACCCCCACCTCCTCGGGCGGGCGCCGGGCCCGGAGCGTCTCGCTGTCGGGCGACGCCGGCATCGTCGTCGGGGTGGACTTCGGCCACACCCACCTCCGTGTCGCCGTCGGGAACCTCGCGCACCAGGTGCTGGCCGAGGAGGCCGAGCCGCTCGACGTGGACGCGTCCGCGGCCCAGGGGCTGGAGCGGGCGGAGCGGCTCGTCAAGTCGCTGATCGCGCGCGAGAGCATCGACGCCGGCAAGATCGTCGGAGTGGGGCTGGGCGTGCCCGGCCCGATCGACGTCGGGTCGGGGGTGCTCGGTTCGACGGCGATCCTGCCGGGCTGGGCCGGCACCAATCCGCGCGACGAGCTCGCCGCCCGCCTCGACGTGCCCGTCCACGTCGACAACGACGCCAACCTCGGTGCGCTCGGCGAGCTGGTCTGGGGCGCCGGGCGCGGCGTCGGCGACCTGGCGTACATCAAGGTCGCCAGTGGCGTCGGGGCCGGTCTGGTGATCAACGGCCAGATCTACCGGGGGCCGGGCGGCACCGCCGGGGAGATCGGGCACATCACGCTGGACGAGTCCGGCCCCGTCTGCCGCTGCGGCAACCGCGGTTGCCTGGAGACGTTCACGGCCCACCGCTACGTCCTGCCCCTGCTGCACTCGGCGCACGGTCCGGACCTGACCGCGCCCCGCATGGTCCGCCTCGCCCGGGACGGCGACGCGGGCTGCCGGCGGGTGATCGCGGACGTCGGCCGGCACATCGGCAGCGGCGTCGCCAGCCTCTGCAACCTCCTCAACCCCAGCCGCGTCGTTCTCGGCGGCGATCTCGCGGACGCCGGCGAGCTCGTCCTCGGGCCCATCCGCGAGTCCGTCGGACGGTACGCGATCCCCAGCGCCGCACGGCAGTTGGAGATCGTGCCCGGGGCGCTGGGCGGACGCGCCGAGGTGCTCGGCGCCCTGGCGCTCGTCCTCAGCGAGATGGGCGACTCCACCCTGCTCGACGGAACGCCGCCCGGGGACACGCCCGGGACGCTCTGAGGCCCGGACGCCCGCTCGGGACACAACAGTTGAGTTCACGCAGGTAACGGATGGCATCGTTGCCATCTCGTTAAGGGTTTACTTCTTGACGCTCTCTGACCGGCCGAGTTGACTGCCGCTCACCTCGGCCGCAACGGCGCGGCCATGTCAGGGAGGTACCGTCACGTGAACACGCATCTGCGCCGCGCCGCGGTGGTCGTGGCGGCCGTCTCGACGGCCGTCGGGCTGGCCGCCTGCGGCAAGGCCAAGGAGGCCGGCGGCGGCCACCGCACGAAGGACGCCAAGGCCGCGCTGACCGTGGGCCTGCTCCTGCCCGAGAACCAGACCGCCCGCTACGAGCGCTTCGACAAGCCGCTGATCGAGCAGAAGATCAGGGAACTCGCGGGCACCGACACCACCGTCCTCTACGAGAACGCCAAGCAGGACGCCTCGCTCCAGCAGCAGCAGGTCGACACGATGATCACCAAGCGGGTGGACGTGCTGATCGTCGACGCCGTGGACGCCAAGTCGATAGCGAGCTCGGTGAAGAAGGCGGACGACAAGGGCATTCCCGTCGTCGCCTACGACCGGCTCGCCGAGGGCCCGGTGAGCGCCTACACCTCGGTCGACAACGAGCGGGTGGGCAGGATCCAGGGGGAGTCCCTGCTCAAGGAGCTGGGCGACAACGCCGGCAAGGGCGAGATCGTCATGATGAACGGCTCCGTCACCGACCCCAACGCCAAGATGTACAAGGACGGCGCCCACTCCGTCCTCGACGGCAAGGTGCGGATCGGCAAGGAGTACGACACCAAGGAGTGGAAGCCGGAGAACGCCAACGAGAACATGAAGGGCGCCATCTCCTCGCTCGGCAAGGACAGGATCGTCGGCGTCTACTCCGCCAACGACGGCATGGCGGGCGGCATCATCACCGCCCTCAAGAGCGCCGGCTTCGACAGACTGCCGCCCGTCACCGGGCAGGACGCCGAGCTCTCCGCCGTCCAACGGATCCTCGCCGGCGAGCAGTTCATGAGCGTCTACAAGCCCTACCGGCCCGAGGCCGACGCCGTCGCCACCCTCGCGGTGACCCTCGCCCGCGGCAAGAAGCTCGACAACGTTGCCAGAACCACCGTCGACAGCGGCACCCGCAAGAAGATCCCGGCCGTCATCGTCGACCCCTTCGCCCTCACCAAGGCCGACATCGCCCAGTACGTCGGCAAGCCGGGCTTCTTCACCCTCGACGAGATCTGCACCGCCAAGTACAAGGCGGACTGCGACAAGGCCGGCCTCAAGTAGGCGCACGGCGAAGGAGCTGATCCACATGTCCGCTGCGCCCGTACTGGCGTTGCGCGGGATCTCCAAGCGGTTCGGCGCCGTCCAGGCGCTCACCGACGTGGACCTGGAGATCCGTTCCGGCGAGGTGGTCGCCCTGGTCGGCGACAACGGCGCCGGCAAGTCCACCCTCGTCAAGGCCATCGCGGGCGTCGGCCCGGCCGACGACGGCGTCATCGAGTGGGAGGGACGGCGCGTCACCATCGACCGCCCGCACACCGCCCAGGAGCTCGGCATCGCCACCGTCTACCAGGACCTCGCGCTCTGCGACAACCTCGACGTCGTCGGCAACCTCTTCCTCGGCCGCGAGATCGCCCGCGCCGGGGTGCTCGACGAGGTCGAGATGGAGCGGCGCGCCCGCGAGCTGCTCTCGACGCTCTCCATCCGCATCCCCAGCGTGCGGATCCCGGTCGCCGCGCTCTCCGGCGGGCAGCGGCAGACCGTCGCCATCGCCCGCTCGCTGCTCGGCGAGCCCAAGGTCGTCATCCTCGACGAGCCCACCGCGGCGCTGGGCGTCGAGCAGACCGCGCAGGTCCTCGACCTCGTCGAGCGGCTGCGCGAGCGCGGCCTCGGGGTGATCCTCATCAGCCACAACATGGCCGACGTGAAGGCCGTCGCCGACCGGGTCGCCGTGCTGCGGCTCGGCCGCAACAACGGCGTCTTCGAGGTGCGCGCCACCACCCAGGAGGAGATCGTCTCCGCCATCACCGGTGCCACCGACAACGCCGTCACCCGCCGCCAGGCCCGTACCGCGGAGGACCGGACGTGACCACCGACCTGTCGAAGACCGCCCCCGAGGGGCCGGCCGCCGTTCCGCCCCCGGCCGACCCTCGGCTCCTCGTCCGCCAGGAGGGGTTCGCCGGCTACTGGAACGAATTCCTCCGCAAGCTGCGCAGCGGTGAGCTGGGCTCGCTGCCCGTCGTCGTCGGGCTGATCGCCATCTGCCTGGTCTTCCAGCTCCAGGACTCGGCCTTCCTCGGCGCGGAGAACCTCTCCAACCTCTTCGTCACCGCCACCGGCACCGGGCTGATCGCCGTCGGCATCGTCTTCGTGCTCATCCTCGGCGAGATCGACCTCTCCGTCGGCTCGGTCAGCGGCCTGGCCGCCGCGGTCTTCGCCGTGCTCAACGTCGGCCACGGCATGCCGGAGTGGCTCGCGCTGGTCCTGGCCGTGCTCTCCGGGACGGTCGCCGGGATCCTCCACGGCTTCTTCTTCGCCCGGATCGGCGTGCCCGCGTTCGTCGTCACGCTCGCCGGGCTGCTGGGCTGGAACGGGCTGATGCTCCAGGTGCTGGGCTCCAACGGCACCATCAACCTGGACGACTCCGGGCTGGTCGCCGCCCTCACCAACCACTACTTCGAGGACATCGCCTGGGCCAACGGCCTCGCGACCGCCGTCGTGGCCGCCTACTTCCTCGTCTCCTGGCGCGACGGGCGGCGCCGGGCGGCGGCCGGGGTGCCGGCGCGGCCGCTCGCGGAAACGGTCCTGCGGACGGGGGCGCTCGCGCTGCCCGCCTACGCCGTGGCCTGGCTCTTCAACCAGTACAAGGGCCTCCCGCTGGCCGTCGTCGTCTTCCTCGGCGTCGTCGTCGCCCTCGACCTGGTGCTCCGCCGCACCCGCTACGGCCGCAAGGTCTTCGCCCTCGGCGGCGGCGTCGAGGCCGCCCGGCGCGCGGGCATCGACGTCGCGGCCGTCCGCATCTCCGTCTTCGCGCTCTCCGGAACGATGGCGGCCCTCGGCGGGATGTTCCTCGCCTCGCAGATCAACGCCGCGAACCAGTCCTCCGGCGCCGGGAGCCTCCTCATGAACGCGATCGCCGCGGCGGTGATCGGCGGCACGAGCCTCTTCGGGGGGCGCGGCAAGACGTGGTCCGCGCTGCTGGGGGTGCTCGTGATCCAGTCGATCGCGTCCGGGATGGCGTTGCTGGGGATCGCGTCGGCGGTGCAGTACATGATCACGGGGGCTGTGCTGCTGGCGGCGGTGGTGATTGATTCTTTGTCGCGGCGGACGCGGCGGACGGCGGGGCGGGTTTAGGGGGTTTCCGCGGGGGCGAGCCCCCCGGGGCCTTGCTCCTGGGGGCTCGCCCCCCTGGGCCTTGGCCCCGGGTCTTGGCCCCGGGCCGGGGGGAGCTTCTGGGCTTCGCCCCCGGGGGCGGTTCGGGGTGCTCCCGGGGGAGCCCGCTTCTCGTGGCACCTCGTCGTGCTTCGTCGGGCCGCCGTCGTTGGGGGAGGCCTGTCCCCAACCCCGCCCTTTCACCGTTTCTTGCGCGCTGCCGCGCGGGGGGGGGGCGGGGGCGTCGCGGCTTCGCCGCGGGGGCACCCATGGGGCCTTCGGGGTGGCACCCCAGGCGTGCCCCCAGGACGGGCTGGTCTACGCGCCCCGGGCGCGTAGACCGCCCGTCTGGCGTTGCGCTGCCCGTCTGGCGTTGCGCTGCCCGTCTGGCGTTGCGCTGCCCGTCTGGCGTTGCAAACCGGTCGGCTTGCCGTAGCAAACCGGCCTCCCTGCCGTTGGAAGACGGGTGTGGGGGCATGGGCATGGGCCGGGCCTGTGGGGGCTTGGATTCTGGGCGGCGTTTGACTGGGCGCGGCACCGACAGCGGCTCAGCCTGTCCGGTGGTGGCGCGGCGGGCGCTATCCAGCCCGTCCGGCGTTTGAGGACGAGCGGCGGAGCCGCGACGGAGCCCGTCCGGCGTTTGAGGACGACCGCGCGGAGCGCGGTTCCGGGGGGTGCAGGGGGCGGAGCCCCCGCTCACCGCGCGTGGGCGCGGGGCAGCGGGCCCGGCCGGGCCGTCGCTACCACGATGGGCGCCGGCGCCAGCCCCGGCCGCCGGGCGTCGCCCCGGCCGTTCCGCCCGCCCCGGCGAGCCGGCCCGCCGCGGCGGGCCGCGCAGGGCGCGAGCCCCGCAGCACGCGGAGCGCCACGGGCGCCCCGCACGGCGCCGTTCAGGTGACATCCATCAGATCACCCGTTCACCGGCACGACGGGCGGAAGATTAAACTCGACCGGCAATGCCCGACCGGCAGCGCCCGACCGGCAACGCCCGACAGCTTAAGGAGGCACGGGTGGCCCTGCTGACCCGCATCAGGGGACCGCGCGATCTGGACCGGCTGAGCCCCGAGCAGCTCGGGCGGCTCGCCGCGGAGATCCGCACGTTCCTCGTCGACGCAGTCGCCAAGACCGGCGGACACCTGGGGCCCAACCTCGGTGTCGTCGAGCTCACCATCGCCCTGCACCGTGTCTTCGACTCGCCCAAGGACCGGGTCCTGTTCGACACCGGACACCAGGCGTACGTGCACAAGCTGCTCACCGGCCGCCAGGACTTCTCGAAGCTGCGCGGCAAGGGCGGCCTCTCGGGCTACCCGTCGCGCGCCGAGTCCGAGCACGACGTGATCGAGAACAGCCACGCCTCGACCGTCCTCGGCTGGGCCGACGGCCTGGCCAAGGCCAACCAGGTCCTCGGCCGGGACGACCGGCACGTCGTCGCCGTCATCGGCGACGGAGCGCTCACCGGCGGCATGGCCTGGGAGGCGCTGAACAACATCGCCGTCGCCAAGGACCGCCCCCTCGTCATCGTCGTCAACGACAACGAGCGCAGCTACGCCCCCACCATCGGCGGCCTCGCCAACCACCTGGCGACCCTGCGCACCACCGACGGCTACGAGCGCTTCCTGGCCCGAGGCAAGGACCTGCTGGAGCGCACCCCGGTCGTCGGCAAGCCGCTGTACGAGACGCTGCACGGCGCCAAGAAGGGCCTCAAGGACTTCATCGCCCCGCAGGGCATGTTCGAGGACCTGGGGCTGAAGTACGTCGGCCCGATCGACGGCCACGACATCGAGGCCCTGGAGTCCGCGCTCCAGCGCGCCAAGCGCTTCGGCGGCCCGGTGATCGTCCACTGTCTGACCGAGAAGGGCCGCGGCTACAAGCCGGCCGAGCAGCACGAGGGCGACCGCTTCCACGGCATCGGCGTCATCCACCCCGACACGGGCCTGCCCGTCGCCGCCTCCGGCGCGAGCTGGACGTCCGTCTTCGGCGAGGAGATGGTGAAGCTCGGCCGCGAGCGCGAGGACATCGTGGCCATCACGGCGGCGATGATGCAGCCGGTGGGCCTCGGCAGGTTCGCCGAGGAGTTCCCCGACCGCGTCTACGACGTGGGCATCGCCGAGCAGCACGCGGCCACCTCCGCCGCCGGGCTGGCGACCGGCGGGCTGCACCCGGTCTTCGCCGTGTACGCGACGTTCCTCAACCGGGCGTTCGACCAGGTCCTGATGGACGTGGCGCTGCACAAGTGCGGCGTCACCTTCGTCCTCGACCGGGCCGGTGTCACCGGCGACGACGGCGCCTCGCACAACGGCATGTGGGACATGTCGATCCTCCAGGTCGTCCCCGGCCTGCGGATCGCCGCCCCGCGCGACGCCGACCAGGTCCGCGCCCAGCTCCGCGAGGCCGTCGAGGTGAAGGACGCGCCGACCGTCGTGCGCTACTCCAAGGGCACGGTCGGGCCGGCCGTCGAGGCCGTCGGCCGCGTCGGCGGCATGGACGTGCTGCGCGCGCCCGCCGAGGGCACCGGCCGGCCGGACGTGCTGATCGTCTCTGTGGGCGCGCTCGCCCCGATGTGCCTGGAGATCGCCGACCTCCTCGACAAGCAGGGCATCTCCGCGACCGTCGTGGACCCGCGCTGGGTCAAGCCGGTCGACGAGGCACTGCCCGGCCTGGCCGCCGAGCACCGCGTCGTCGTCACCGTCGAGGACAACGGCCGGGTGGGCGGCGTCGGTTCGGCGGTCGCGCAGGCACTGCGCGACGCCGGGGTGGACCTGCCGTTGCGCGACTTCGGCATCCCGCCGCGCTTCCTCGACCACGCCTCCCGCAAGGAGGTCATGGCCGAGATCGGGCTGACCGCCCCGGACATCGCGCGCCAGGTGACCGGGCTGGTCGCCAGGCTGGACGGGAACGCCGTGGTCACCGAGGAGCCGGGCGAGCCCGCGGAGGTCGCCTCCGACTGACGTCCCGTCGGACGCCCCCTTGAATCGGCCGGGGGCCGGCCGGACCATCGTTGCGAATGGTCCGGCCGGCCCCCGCGCATACCGGTGGCTGCCCTCCATCGGGTGAATCCGGGGGCAGGGAGGCTGTGGCCCGCCGGACCGGCCCGGATCATCGCGGACACTCGCTCAGTTCGCGAACGAGTGACGACGACCGGTGGAGGTGAGCCGATGGGCACGGATCAGCCCGTCCGGAGCGGCCGCGCAAGGAACGGCATGTTCCGGACGAAGACGGTGGAGCAGTCCATCCGGGACACCGAGGAGCCGGAACACGTCCTCAAGAAGTCGCTCTCCGCCCTGGACCTGACCGTCTTCGGGGTCGGCGTCGTCATCGGCACCGGCATCTTCGTCCTCACCGGGAAGGTCGCCAAGGAGAGCGCCGGCCCCTCGGTGGCCCTCTCCTTCGTGCTGGCCGGCATCGTGTGCGGGCTCGCGGCGCTGTGCTACGCGGAGTTCGCCTCGACGGTGCCGGTGGCCGGGTCCGCGTACACCTTCTCGTACGCCTCCCTCGGCGAGCTGCCCGCCTGGATCATCGGCTGGGACCTCATCCTCGAACTCGCCCTCGGCTGCGCCGTCGTCTCCGTCGGCTGGTCCGGCTACATCCGCTCGCTGCTCGACACCGCCGGCTGGCACCTGCCGCAGGTCCTCTCCGGGCCGCACGGCGGACGGTTCGGCTTCGACATCCTCGCCTGCGCCCTGGTCCTCGCCCTGACCGCGATCCTGGTCGTCGGCATGAAGCTGTCCTCCCGGGTGACCTCCGTCATCGTCGGCGTCAAGGTCACCGTCGTGCTGATCGTGATCGTCGTCGGCGCCTTCCTCGTCACCGGGGCCAACTACGACCCGTTCGTCCCGCCGTCCCAGGGCAGCAGGAGCGGCAGCGGGCTGGCGGCGCCGCTCGTCCAGCTGATGTTCGGCTTCACGCCCTCCAACTTCGGCGTCATGGGCATCTTCTCGGCCGCCGCCGTCGTCTTCTTCGCGTTCATCGGCTTCGACATCGTCGCCACCGCCGCCGAGGAGACCCACAACCCCCAGCGCGACGTCCCGCGCGGCATCCTCGGCTCGCTCGCCATCTGCACCGTGCTCTACGTGGCCGTGTCCGTCGTCGTCACCGGCATGCAGAAGTACAGCGACCTGTCCGTGGACGCGCCCCTCGCGGACGCCTTCAAGTCCGTCGGCCACCCCTTCTGGGCCGGGCTCATCAGCTTCGGCGCCGCCGTCGGCCTCACCTCCGTGTGCATGATCCTGCTGCTCGGCCAGAGCCGGGTGTTCTTCGCCATGAGCCGCGACGGCCTGCTGCCCAGGGTCTTCTCCACCGTGCACCCCCGCTTCGGCACGCCCTACCGCTCGACCGTGCTGCTCGGCGTCGTCGTCGCCGTCGTCGCGGGCTTCACCTCCATCGACGTCCTGGCCGAACTGGTCAACATCGGGACGCTGTTCGCGTTCGTCGTCGTCGCGCTCGGCGTCGTCCTGCTGCGCCGCTCCCGGCCGGACCTGCCGCGCGCCTTCCGCACCCCGTTCGTGCCGTACGTGCCGGTGCTGTCGGTGCTGGCGTCGCTGTGGCTGATGCTCAATCTGCCGGCCGAGACGTGGCTGCGGTTCGCGGTGTGGATGGCGCTCGGCGTCCTCGTCTACTTCGCCCACGGGCGGCGGCACAGCCGGCTGGCGGCCCGGCCGTAGGGGTGTTTGGGCCGGTTCCGGGCCGGAACCGCGTGGGCCGCCGAATGTTATTGTCGGGGGTCGGAAAACGCAGGTGAAGCGGCTCCGCACCACGCGGAATTGGGGCAACGAGAGGCTGGCAGCGAGTCATGGCACGGACGGCCACCCCCACCACCGGCTGGCTGCTGCGGGGGCAGGACGGCCGTCTGACGGCCTACGCGCCGGCCGAGAACGGGCTGTTGCGCTGGACCGAGACCCGGCCCGGCGGCCCGGAGTGGACCGGCCCCGAGCGCCTCGTCGTGCCCGGCCTGGAGCCGCATCTCTCCCTGTGCCGGACGGAGCGCGGCTACGTCTACCTCTTCGGTGTCCGCACCCGCGTCATGGACGACGGCCGCACCGGGACCGACGTCGTCTACGCGACGCAGTTCCAGCCCGGCCGGGCGCTGACGCCCTGGCGGTCCATCGGCACCCCCTACGGCCAGGACCGCGAGCGCGCCGCCCAGATCGGCGCCCCGGCCGCCGTCGTCGACAAACACGGGCCCAACGTCTTCATACGCAACGCCGGCGGCGGTGTCTGCGGCCGGCGCCAGGACGCCAAGGGCGTCTGGGGCCCGTGGCTGGACATGAAGGGCAGCACCGTCCTCGACGCGCTCTGCGCCGCCGCGACGGAGGACGGGCGGGCGGAACTCCTCGCGCTCTCCGGCGACACGGTGCAGAGCTGGGCCCAGGACGAGCCGGGCGGGCCGCTGCGGCGGGTGCGCAACATCCCCGCCAAGGCGCTGTCCGGGACGGGGGCGTCCGTCGCGGGCGGTTCCGGGCGCGTCACGCACTTCTGGCGCGACGCGGCGGAGTCCGCGCTGCACGTGCATGCGCACGCGGCGGGGGAGGAGCCGGGTGTCCCGCTCTCCCTCGGCCCGTACGAGGACGACGGCAGCGGGCCGGTCGCGGCCGTCCGTACGACCATCGACGGGCACGACTGCACCGTCCTCGCCCAGCGGACGGCGTCCGGCCTGCCGGCCGTGGCGGCGTACCCGACGGGGGACGAGGGGGCGGGCGTCTTCTGGTCCAAGACCGGTGAAGTCTGCGTCGGGGCGCCCGCGTTGGCCCTCGACGGCCTCGGCCGTGTCGTCCTCGCGGCGTTCGCGCCGGACGGGGGGCTGTGCGTGGCGCGGCAGAGGGAGGAGTCGGGGCTGGCGTTGGGGAGTTGGGTGCGGGTGTAGTGCCGCCGGGGCGAAATCCCCCACGACGGCGGGGCCGCGCGGGCAAGCCCGCGCGGCCCCGCCGCAAGAAACCCGGCGGCTACGCCGCCGGCACGCTCGCCACCCCCGGCGGAAGGAAGCGCTTGCCGTTCACCCGCTCCGAGACACCCTCCCGGTCCAGGTACGGCGTGATACCGCCGAGGTGGAAAGGCCACCCCGCCCCGGTGATCAGGCACAGGTCGATGTCCTGCGCCTCGGCGACGACACCCTCGTCGAGCATGATCCCGATCTCCTGCGCGACCGCGTCCAGGACGCGCCCCCGCACCTGCTCCTCCGTCAGGACGGTGTCGCCCTGCTTGAGGAGCGCCGTGACCTCGGGGTCGAGCTCCGGCTTCCCGGAGTCGTACACGTAGAAGCCCCGCTTGCCGGCCTTGACGACCGCGGCCAGGTTCTCCGAGACCGTGAAGCGGTCGGGGAAGGCGGCGGCCAGCGTCTCCGAGACGTGCAGACCGATCGCCGGGCCCACCAGCTCCAGCAGCACCAGCGGCGACATCGGCAGGCCGAGCGGCTCGACGGCCTTCTCGGCGACGGCGACGGGCGTGCCCTCGTCGATGACGTTCTGCACCTCGCCGAGGAAGCGGGTGAGGATGCGGTTGACGACGAACGCCGGGGCGTCCTTCACCAGCACCGCCGTCTTCTTCAGCTTCTTCGCGACACCGAACGCGGTGGCCAGCGACGCGTCGTCGGTCCGCTCGCCGCGCACGATCTCCAGCAGCGGCAGCACCGCGACCGGGTTGAAGAAGTGGAAGCCCACGACCCGCTCGGGGTGCTTCAGCTTCGACGCCATCTCGCTGACGGACAGCGAGGAGGTGTTCGTCGCGAGGATGGCGTGCTCGGGCACGACCGCCTCGACCTCGGCGAAGACCTGCTGCTTGACGCCCATCTCCTCGAAGACGGCCTCGATGACGAAGTCCGCGTCGCCGAAGGCGGCGGCCTTGTCGAGGGAGCCCGTGACCGCGGCCTTGAGGCGGTTGGCCTTGTCCTGGTTGATGCGGCCCTTGCCGAGCAGCTTGTCGATCTCGCCGTGGACGTAGGCGACGCCCTTGTCGACGCGCTCCTGGTCGATGTCGGTCAGCACGACCGGCACCTCCAGGCGGCGCGCGAAGAGCAGCGCGAGCTGGGAGGCCATCAGGCCGGCGCCGACGACGCCCACCTTGGAGACCGGGCGGGCCAGCGACTTGTCCGGGGCCCCGGCCGGCCGCTTGGCGCGCTTCTGCACGAGGTTGAAGGCGTAGATGCCGCTGCGCAGTTCGCCGCCCATGATGAGGTCGGCGAGCGCCTCGCTCTCGGCGTCGAAGCCCTGGCGCAGGTCGCCGTTGCGGGCCGCGGAGATGATGTCCAGCGCCCGGTAGGCGGCCGGGGCGGCGCCGTGCACCTTGGAGTCGGCGACGGCCCGGCCGCGCTCGACGGCCCGGTCCCAGGCCTCGCCGCGGTCGACCTCGGGGCGGGAGACCTGGGTCTCGCCGGTGAGGACGGACGCGGTCCAGGCCAGCGACCGCTCCAGGAAGTCCGCGCCCTCGAAGATCGCGTCGGCGATGCCGAGGTCGAAGACCTGCTGGCCCTTCAACTGGCGGTTCTGGTTGAGGGAGTTCTCGATGATGACCGAGACGGCGCGGTCGGCGCCGATGAGGTTCGGCAGCAGGGCGCAGCCGCCCCAGCCGGGCACCAGGCCGAGGAAGACCTCGGGCAGCGAGAAGGCGGGGATCGCCTTGGAGACGGTGCGGTAGGTGCAGTGCAGGCCGACCTCGACGCCGCCGCCCATGGCCGCGCCGTTGTAGTACGCGAACGTCGGCACGGACAGCGCGGCCAGCCGCTTGAAGACGTCGTGGCCGCCCTTGCCGATGGCCAGCGCGTCCTCGCGCCTGGCGAGCAGTTCGACGCCCTTGAGGTCGGCGCCGACGGCGAAGATGAACGGCTTGCCGGTGAGGCCGACGCCGACGATCTTCCCCTCGGCGGCCTCGGCCTCGACCTGGTCGATCGCGGCGTCGAGGTTGGCCAGCGACTGCGGCCCGAAGGTGGTCGGCTTGGTGTGGTCCAGGCCGTTGTCCAGCGTGATGAGCGCGAACGTGCCCGCGTCCTGGGGCAGTTCGAGGTGGCGCACGTGCGCCTGGGTGACGACCTCGTCCGGGAACAGCTCCGCCGCCCCCTTCAACAGTTCAGCGGTGGTGCTCACTTGCCCTCCCAGTGGGGGTTCTCCCAGATGACCGTGCCGCCCATGCCGAAGCCGACGCACATGGTGGTGATGCCGTAGCGGACGTGCGGCTGCTCCTCGAACTGCCGGGCCAGCTGCGTCATCAGGCGGACGCCGGACGACGCCAGCGGGTGGCCGAAGGCGATGGCGCCGCCGTACTGGTTGACGCGCGGGTCGTCGTCGGCGATGCCGTAGTGGTCCAGGAGCGAGAGCACCTGCACGGCGAACGCCTCGTTGATCTCGAAGAGGCCGATGTCGTCGATCGACAGGCCGGCCTTGGCGAGCGCCTTCTCGGTGGCCGGGACCGGGCCGATGCCCATGACCTCCGGTTCCACGCCCGCGAAGGCGTAGGAGACGAGCCGCATCTTGACGGGCAGGCCCAGCTCGCGGGCCACGTCCTCGGCGGCGATCAGCGAGGCGGTGGCGCCGTCGTTGAGACCGGCGGCGTTGCCCGCGGTCACCCGGCCGTGCGGACGGAACGGCGTCTTGAGCGACTCCAGGCCCTCCAGCGTGGTGCCCGGGCGCATCGGCTCGTCGGCGGTGGCCAGGCCCCAGCCGGTCTCCCCGGCCTCCGGGTTGGTGCGGCGCACGGAGATCGGCACCAGGTCGGCCTGGATCTTGCCGTCGGCGTACGCCTTGGCGGCCTTCTCCTGGCTGCGGACCGCGTACTCGTCGGCGCGCCGCTTGGTGATGTGCGGCAGCCGGTCGTGCAGGTTCTCCGCGGTCATGCCCATGAACAGGGCGGACTCGTCGACCAGCTTCTCGGAGACGAAGCGCGGGTTGGGGTCCACGCCCTCGCCCATCGGGTGGCGGCCCATGTGCTCGACGCCGCCCGCGAGCGCGAGGTCGTACGCGCCGAAGGCGATGCCGCCGGAGACGCTGGTGACGGCGGTCATGGCGCCCGCGCACATGCGGTCGACCGAGAAGCCGGGCACGGACTGCGGGAGGCCCGCGAGGATGCCGGCGGTGCGGCCCAGCGTCAGGCCCTGGTCGCCGATCTGGGTCGTCGCGGCGATGGCCACCTCGTCGATCCGGGCCGGGTCCAGGTCCGGGTTGCGGCGCAGCAGCTCCCGGATGCACTTGACGACCAGGTCGTCGGCGCGGGTCTCGTGGTAGATGCCCTTCGGGCCCGCCTTGCCGAACGGGGTGCGGACGCCGTCGACGAAAACGACGTCCCTAGCGGTACGAGGCACGTTGGCTCTCCTCCAGGTGCGGATCGCTGCGCGGGCATGCCGAAGTCGGGTACGCCACGGCGCGGGACTCACCGTCATGCTACTTGCGGGTAACCATGCTGCACAGCCCCCTCGGCCGGAGCGTCGAAGGTCACACCGGGGCCGCGGCGGCATGCGGAAGGCCCCGGCCCGCCACAGGGCGGACCGGGGCCTTCCACGGATGCTCAGGCGGCCGACGACAACGCCGTCACCAGCACCGGCGTCACCTGCTCGACCTGCCAGGGCCGGGCGCCGTGCGCGGCCAGCGCCTCGGCGACGGCCTCCGGCGTGGGGTTCTTCGGCGGCTCCCAGCACAGCCGGCGCACGGTGTCCGGGGTGATCAGGTTCTCCTGGGGCATCGTCAGCCGCTCGGCCAGCTCCGACACCGCCGTGCGCGCCGCCGCCAGCCGCGCGGCGGCGACCGGGTCCTTGTCGGCCCAGGCGCGCGGCGGGGGCGGCCCCGTCAGCGGCTGCCCGGGCTGCGGCAGTTCGGACTCCGGCACCGCCCGGGCCCGGTCGATCGCCGCCTGCCACTGCTCCAGCTGACGCCGTCCCATGCGCGGCCCGAAGCCCGGCAGCGCCGCCAGGGCGTTGGCGTTGGCCGGCATGTTCAGCGCGGCCTCGATGATCGCGCCGTCGCCCAGCACCTTGCCCGGCGACACGTCCCGCCGCTGCGCCACCTTGTCGCGGGCGGTCCACAGCTCGCGCACCACGGCCATCTGCCGCCGCCTGCGCACCTTGTGCATGCCGGAGGTGCGCCGCCAGGGGTCCTTGCGCGGCGGGGCCGGCGGGGCCGCGACGATGGCCGCGAACTCCTGCCGCGCCCACTCCAGCTTGCCCTGCCGCTCCAGCTCCTCCTCCAGCGCGTCGCGCAGGTCGACCAGCAGCTCCACGTCGAGCGCGGCGTAGCGCAGCCAGGGCTCGGGCAGCGGGCGGGTGGACCAGTCGACGGCGGAGTGCCCCTTCTCCAGGGCGTAGCCGAGGACGTTCTCGACCATCGCGCCCAGGCCCACGCGTGCGAAGCCGGCGAGGCGCCCGGCCAGCTCGGTGTCGAAGAGCCGGGCCGGGGACATCCCTATCTCCCGCAGGCACGGCAGGTCCTGGGTGGCCGCGTGCAGCACCCACTCGGCGTCCCCGATGGCCGCGCCCAGCGCGGACAGGTCCGGGCAGCCGACCGGGTCGACGAGGGCCGAGCCGGCCCCTTCGCGACGCAGCTGGACGAGGTAGGCGCGCTGGCCGTAGCGGTAGCCCGAGGCGCGCTCGGCGTCGACGGCCACCGGGCCGCGGCCGGCGGCGAACGCCTCGACGACGGCGGCCAGTCCCGCTTCGTCGGCGACGACCGGGGGGATGCCCTCACGCGGCTCCAGCAGGGGGATCGGCGCCGTAACGACGTCGTCCGGGGGGCCGCCCCCGGGGGTTCGCAGTGGATGGTCTGCTGCGGTGTCTTGGGCGTCGGTCACCGGTCAAGGGTATCCGGGGATGACGGAAGCCCGCCGACGGAACGTTCCGTCGGCGGGCGCGGGGGAGGAATCGGGTCAGTGGATGATGCCGGTGCGCAGCGCCACGGCGACCATCCCGGCCCGGTCGCCGGTGCCGAGCTTGCGGGCGATGCGGGCGAGGTGGCTCTTGACGGTGAGGGCGGACAGTCCCATCGAGACGCCGATGGCCTTGTTCGACTGGCCCTCCGCAACCAGCCGCAGGACCTCGACCTCCCGGCCGGACAGTTCGCGGTAGCCGCCGGGGTGGCCGGGTGCGCCGGGCGGGCGGCGCTGCATGCGCGCGGCGGCGGCGCCGATGGGGGAGAGGCCGGGGCGGCCGGGGACGCCGAGGTTCGTGCGGGTTCCGGTGACCACATAGCCTTTGACGCCGCCCGCCAGCGCGTTGCGCACGGCGCCGATGTCGTCGGCGGCGGAGAGGGCGAGCCCGTTGGGCCAGCCGGCGGCGCGGGTCTCGGACAGCAGGGTCAGGCCGGAGCCGTCGGGAAGGTGGACGTCGGCGACGCAGATGTCGCGGGGGTTGCCGATCCGCGGCCGGGCCTCGGCGATGGACGACGCCTCGATCACGTCCCGTACGCCCAGCGCCCACAGGTGGCGGGTGACGGTGGAACGGACGCGGGGATCGGCGACGACGACCATGGCGGTGGGTTTCGTCGGGCGGTAGGCGAGGCTCGCAGGTTGCTCGAGGAGAACGGACACCAGGCCTCCAGGGGGAGTGGCGGGGACGGGTGCCGACTTTTGGGTAAGCCGGGGCGATCCGTATGGGAAGGGTCACAAGCTCCTTCGGCAGTCGAACCGCCCGGCTTTAGGGAATGATCACGAATTGATGAGTAACAATTCGGGCAATTCAGGCCATGGTGTGAGTGCGTATCAGTCATTCCGGGCCCGGCGGACCGGTCAGCGGCTCTGCGGTCCCCGTCGCTGCGGCAGCGTCACGACACCCGCCTCCGGCGCGCCCCCCGGCGGCAGTCCGGCGATCTGGCACAGCAGGTCGCACCAGGCCGCCAGGTGGGCCGCGGTGTCCGGCGCGGACCGCTCGCCGGCGGCGCCCTGGCCGCCGCCCGGCTCGATGGGCGACCAGGACGCCCGGATCTCGATCTGCGTCGACGGCGGCCGCTCCCGCAGGCCCCCGAAGTAGTGCGAACCCGCGCGGGTCACCGTGCCGCTCGGCGCCGCGTAGGGCACCCGGCGCGCCTCCAGCGCGCCCGTCAGCCAGGACCAGCAGACCTCCGGCAGCAGCGGGTCCTGCGCCATCTCCTCCTCCAGGTCGGCGTGGACCAGCGTCACCAGGCGGAACGTACCGCCCCACGCCTCGTGGCCCGCCGGGTCGTGCAGCAGGATCAGCCGTCCGTCCGCCAGCTCCTCGTCGTCCACCACGACCGCCGCCTCCAGCGCGTACGAGAAGGGGGCGAGCCGCTGGGGCGGCGGGGTCGCGTCGAGTTCGATCTCCGGCCGCAGGAGTACGCCCTGCAGTCCGGCGACCGCCTGCCGGAAGACGGACGGGGAACCCTCCCCACCCACGTCGTCCGGACCGTCCGAGTGGTGTCCGTGCGCCGCAGCCATGCCCGGAAGACTAGGCGGAACGACCCGCGGTTCCGGGTAGGGACACCCACATGCGCGGGTCACTCGTTCGGCCCGTGCGAAGATTTGGGTCATGAGTGAGCGCAGCCAGCATCAGACGGGCCGCACCGCGGCGTACGATTCGCCCTTCCTGCGCGCCTGCCGGCGCGAACCCGTGCCGCACACGCCGGTCTGGTTCATGCGACAGGCGGGGCGCTCGCTCCCCGAGTACCGCAAGGTTCGCGAGGGCGTCCCGATGCTCGAGTCCTGCATGCGGCCGGAGCTCGTCACCGAGATCACCCTCCAGCCGGTGCGGCGGCACGGCGTCGACGCCGCCATCTTCTTCAGCGACATCGTCGTGCCGCTCAAGGCCGTCGGCATCGACCTCGACATCAAGCCCGGCGTCGGGCCGGTCGTCGAGAACCCCGTCCGCAGCCGGGCCGACCTGGCGCGGCTGCGGCCGCTGTCCGGCGACGACGTCCCGTACGTGACCGAGGCCGTGCGCCTGCTCACCGCCGAGCTCGGCACCACGCCGCTCATCGGCTTCGCCGGGGCGCCCTTCACGCTGGCCAGCTACCTGGTCGAGGGCGGGCCCTCGCGCAACCACGAGCACACCAAGGCGCTGATGTACGGCGACCCGGAGCTGTGGGCCGATCTCCTCGACCGGCTCGCGGACATCACGGCCGCGTTCCTCAAGGTCCAGATCGAGGCCGGCGCCTCCGCCGTGCAGCTCTTCGACTCCTGGGTCGGCGCCCTGGCCCCCGCCGACTACCGCCGGCACGTGATGCCGGCCTCCGCCAAGGTCTTCGACGCCGTCGCCGGGTACGGCGTGCCCCGCATCCACTTCGGCGTGGGCACCGGCGAACTCCTCGGCCTCATGGGCGAGGCCGGTGCGGACGTCGTCGGGGCGGACTGGCGGGTGCCGCTGGACGAGGCGGCGCGGCGGGTCGGGCCCGGCAAGGCGCTCCAGGGGAACCTGGACCCTGCCGTCCTCTTCGCTCCGCGCGAGGCGGTGGAGGAGAAGGCCGCCGCCGTGCTGTCGGCCGCGGCCGGGCTGGAGGGGCACATCTTCAACCTCGGGCACGGGGTGCTGCCGACGACGGAGCCGGACGCGCTGACGCGGCTGGTGGAGTTCGTCCACGAGCGGTCCGCCCGGTAGGGCGGTTTCTCTCCCCGCCCCGCCCTTTCACCGTCTCCCAGGCCCCGAACCGTGCTCCGCGCGGCGGGGCGGGGGCTGCGCCCCTGCGCCCCGGCCGGGGGCTTCGCCTAACGCCCCCGACCCCGCGACCGCGCTCCCCGCCCTCGCCCTCAAGCTCCTCCAGCAGGGAACGACAACCCGATGACGAGCTGGACGTCTTCGCGCCGACCGGGCGCACCCCCCAGCCCGTCCGGCGTTGGAGGACGGACGGGGCGCAGCCGCGTTGGGCCCGCGCGGTAGGGCGTGGAAACGGTGGAAGGGCGGGGCGGGGAGAAGGGAGTCGGCGTGGCGGGAGGGTCAGAAGGTGAGGAAGACCGTTTCGGCCGCGCCGCCGAGGTGCACGTCGAAGCGGTGGCCGGGCGAGGCCAGGAGCGTGGCGCGGCGGGCCGGGGGCAGGGCGGTGAGGAGAGGGTCGTCGGGCGGCCGGGTGAAGTAGACGCGGGTGAAGAGCGGGTGGGGCAGGCCCCGGGCGTGGAGGCAGAGGGACAGGTACGGCGGGGGCGCCGCGGGGACGGGGAGCGCGTACGAGCCGTCCGGGGACGTCGCCGCGCGGGCGAAGGGCGGCCAGAGCTCCAGGAGGGCGTCGGGGACGCCCGCCCCGGCGGCGTCCAGGACCCGGCCGCGGAGGACGGCGGGGCCGTCCCCGGCGGGCGGCAGCCCCGGGGCGAAGTACGGGCCGATGGTCTGGGGCGGTGTGGTCATCGCGAGCCCTCCGTCCACGTCGCGCACGGGCCGTCCAGGACGACGTCCCACACGTAACCCCGCACCGGGTCCCCGGTGGCTATCAGCCGCGCCCGCGCGGCGGGATCGCGCACGGCGTGGTGGATGCCGTCCCGGTCCAGGAGCGGGTCGCCGGGGAAGTACATCTGGGTCACCAGGCGTTGGGCGAAGGCCGTGCCGAAGAGCGAGAAGTGGATGTGGGACGGGCGCCACCGGACGCCGTCCACCGGGTAGGCGCCGGGGCGGACGGTGGTGAAGCGGTAGCGCCCCTCGCCATCGGTGAGACAGCGGCCCGTCCCCGTGAAGTTCGGGTCCAGGGGAGCGGGGTTGCGGTCGGCGGGATGGGCGTACCGGCCCGCCGCGTTGGCCTGCCAGATCTCGACGAGCTGGCCGCGCACGGGCCGGCCGCGGCGGTCGCGGACGCGGCCGGAGACGGTGACGGGCTCGCCGAGCGGCCGCCCGGCGTGCTGCCGGGTCAGGTCGGCGTCGAGGGGACCGGCCGCCGCCGGGCCGAAGAGCGGGCCGGTCAGCTCGGCCGCCTCCGGGTCGGGCGGCAGGGCCACCGGGGCAAGGCGTGGTCTGCGCCGGGGGATTCCGGTGTAGGAACCGTCATGGACAGTGCCTACCCCTGCCTGCCGGCCGTCAGACGAACGGCGCGTCGCCCGGCAGCCCCGCGTAGTTCTCCGCGAACTCGGCCGCGGCGGCCGTGGGCCCGACCAGCCGGTCGAGCCGGCTGGCCCGCAGCCGGCGCTCGTACGCGTCCGCGCCCGGCGCCGCGTGCAACAGCGTCGTCATCGTGTGCGCGAAGTGCTGCGCCTGCCAGACGCGGCGCAGGCAGTGCTCGGAGTAGCGGTCGAGCAGCGCCGTCGAGCCGCTCCGGCGCAGGTGCGCGAAGGCGCGGGCCATGGTGACGGCGTCGGCGAGGGCCAGTCCCGTGCCCTTGGCCGCGGTGGGGGGTACGACGTGCGCGGCGTCGCCGGCGAGCAACAGCCGCCCGTGGCGCATGGGTTCGACCACCTCGCCGCGCAGCGGGACCACGCACCGGTCCGAGAGCGGCCCCGGGTTCAGCGGCCGGCCCGCCACGGCCAGCCGGACCTCCAGCTCCTCCCGGACCCGCGCGTCCGACCAGTCGTCCGGCCCCGTGCCGGCCGGCACCTGGAGGCAGAGCCGGGAGCCCTCGGGGAAGCGCACGCCCTGGAGCGCGAAGCCGCGGTCGTGCGCCGCCAGCAGCAGTTCGTCGCCGGTGGGCGGGGCGCCGGCGGAGACGCCCAGCCAGGCGTAGGGGTAGCCGCGCCGGTGCAGCCGCGCCGCCCCGGAGACCAGCAGGGCCCGGCGCGCGACGCCGTCCGCGCCGTCGCATCCGGCGACGTAGGAGCACTCCAGTACGTGCTCCTCGCCGGCCCGGGAGTACCGGACGAGGGGACGCTCGCCGTCGAGGCCCTCCAGGGCGGTCACCCGGGCGTCGAACAACAGGGGCGCGCCGTCGGCGAGCTGGAGTGCGATCAGGTCCTTGACGAGCTCGTGCCGCGGATAGAGCGTCGGGGCCCGTCCGCCCGTCCGTCCCGCGACGTCGAAGCGGTGCGCCCGGCCGCCGAAGCGCAGCTCGAACCCCTCGTGGAGCACGCCGTCCACGTCGAGCCGCCCGGCCGCGCCGCAGGCGCGCAGCGCGTCCACCGCGCCCTGCTCCAGGAACACCCCGCCCCGCGGCCTGCCCTCCAGCTCCGCCCGGCTCAGCGCCTCCAGCACCACGCAGTCCACCCCGGCCCGGTGCAGCAGCCGGGCGAGCAGGAGGCCGGCGGGCCCGGCCCCGACGATGCCGACGGTGGTGCGCACGGTGCGGTCGCCTCCCGGGGGTCGGGGCCGGACCCGGCCGTCAGCGTTCGAGGACCAGCGCCTGACCCTGCCCCACGCCGACGCACAGCGCCGCGACGCCCGTTCCGGAGCCCGCGGCGGCGAGCTGGTGGGCGAGGGAACCGGCGAGCCGGGCCCCGGAGGCGCCCAGCGGGTGCCCGATCGCGAGGGCTCCGCCGCGCCGGTTGACGAGGGCGGGGTCGAGTTCCGGCCACTCCGCGAAGCATCCCAGGGCCTGTGCGGCATACGCCTCGTTCAGTTCGAAATGTGTCAGGTCGGCGAAGCCCCGGCCGGCCCGGCCGAGCGCCCGGCGCACCGCCTCCACGGGCCCCAGTCCGTACAGGTCCGGCTCGATGCCCGTGACCGCCGACGCCCGGATCCGGGCGAGCGGTTCGCGGCCCGTCGCGCGCAGCCCGGCCTCGTCGCAGAGCAGCAGCGCGGCGGCGCCGTCGTTGAGCGGGCAGGAGTTGCCCGCGGTCACCGTGCCCTCCTCGGGGCGGAAGGCGGGCTTCAGCCGGGCCAGGGCCGCCAGGGACGTGTCCTCGCGGACGCTCTCGTCGCGGCCGAGCGCGGCGTCCGGCAGCGGGACGACCTCGTCGGCGAAGACGCCGTCCCGCCAGGCGCGGGCGGCCTTCTCATGGCTGGCCAGCGCGAAGGCGTCCTGCTCGGCGCGGCCGATGCCGTGCTTGTCGGCGATCCGCTCGGCGCCCTCGCCGAGGGAGACCGTCCACTCCTCGGGCATGGCCGGATTCGTCATCCGCCAGCCCAGCGTCGTCGAGTACAGCTGCTGGTGTCCGGCGGGGAAGGCACGCTCCGCCTTGGGCATCACCCAGGGCGCGCGGCTCATCGACTCCACGCCGCCCGCGACCGCCACCGAGGCGTCCCCGACGGCGATCGCCCGGTACGCCTGGACGACGGCCTCCAGGCCGGAGGCGCACAGCCGGTTGACGGTGGCGCCCGGCACGGTGACCGGCAGGCCGGCGAGCAGGACGGCCATGCGGCCCACGTTGCGGTTCTCCTCGCCGGCGCCGTTGGCGTTGCCGAGCACGACCTCGTCGATCCCGGCCGGGTCGAGCGCCGGCGAGCGGCCGAGCAGGGTCCGCAGGACGTGCGCGGCCAGGTCGTCGGGGCGGACGCCGGCCAGGGCGCCGCCGTACTTGCCGAAGGGGGTGCGGACGGCGTCGGCGACGTAGACGTCCCGGATGCGGTCGTTCATGCGGTCTCCACGAGGTGTTGGCGCGGCCGACTGACCGTTCGGTCGCGAGTCTCGGCATCCTCCCCGAGCGCTGTCAATGGGGTGCGGGCCGGCGGAGGGCGGCCGTCTGAGACAGTGATCCCATGAGCGAAGACCGCAACCGCGCACCGCGCGTGGCCGTGATCGGCGGCGGCGTGTCGGGGCTGACCGCCGCCCTCCGCCTGCTGGAGGGGGGTGCGCGCGTCACCGTCTTCGAGGGCACCGGCCGCCTGGGCGGCAAGCTCCTCGCGGGCGAGATCGCGGGCGTGCCCGTGGACCTCGGCGCCGAGTCGATGCTGGCCCGCCGGCCGGAGGCGGTCGACCTCGCCCGCTCCGTCGGCCTCGGCGACCGCCTCCAGCCGCCCGCCACCACCACCGCCGGGGTGTGGACCCGCGGCGGTCTGCGCCCGCTGCCCAAGGGCCAGATGATGGGCGTCCCCGGCGACCTCGACGCGCTCGCCGCCTCCGGCGTGCTCTCGCCCGAGGGCCTGGCCGCCGTCGCCCGCGACGCCGAGCTGCCGCCCACCGAGGTCGGCGACGACGTGGCCGTCGGCGCGTACGTGGCCGAGCGGCTGGGCCACGAGGTCGTGGACCGGCTGGTCGAGCCGCTCCTCGGCGGCGTCTACGCGGGCGACGCCTACCGCACCTCGATGCGCGCCGCCGTCCCCAAGCTCTTCGAGGCCGTCCGCACCCACCGCTCGCTCACCGAGGCGGTGCGCTCCCTCGCCGCCGCCGCCCCGCAGCAGGCCGGTCCCGTCTTCGCGGGCCTCGCCGGCGGCGTCGGAACCCTGCCGCCCGCCGTCGCCCGCGCCGTCCGCGCCGCCGGCGGCGAGATCCGCACCGGCGCGCCGGTCACGGCGCTGGAGCGCACGGAGGGCGGCTGGCGGCTCGGCCTCGACGGCGCGTACGAGGCGGCCGACGCCGTCGTCCTCGCCACGCCCGCGCACGACGCGGCGCGGCTGCTCGCCCGCGTGTCGGCCCCCGCCGCCGCGGAGCTCGCGGAGATCGACTACGCCTCGATGGCCCTGGTCACCCTGGCCTTCCGCCGCGCCGACGTCGCCGGGCTGCCCGCCGGCAGCGGCTTCCTCGTCCCGCCGCGCGACGGCCGCCGCATCAAGGCGTCCACCTTCGCCGGCAACAAGTGGGGCTGGATCGCCGAGGCCGATCCGGACGTCTTCGTGCTGCGCACCTCCATCGGCCGCTACGAGGACGAGGGGGACCTGCGGCGCGACGACGACGAGCTCGTCCGCATGTCCCTGGAGGACCTCGGCGCCGCCGTGGGGCTGGCCGCCACGCCGCTGGAGAGCCGCGTCACCCGCTGGGACCGGGGCCTGCCCCAGTACCCCGTCGGCCACCTCGCCCGCGTCGCCCGCGTCCGCGGTCATGTCGCGGCCCTGCCCGGCCTGCGGGTCTGCGGCGCCGCCTACGACGGCGTCGGCATCCCCTCGTGCGTCGCCGGCGCGCGCCGGGCGGCCGAGGAGCTGCTGGCGGCCCTGCCGGCCATGCCGACCCTGCCCGAGGGCGCCGGCGCCGCGGGGGGACAATAGGGACCATGACTGACGCCCAGAAGATCCCGAACGCCGGCAAGAAGGCCAAGGACCTCAACGAGGTCATCCGCTACACCCTCTGGTCGGTGTTCAAGCTGCGTGACGTGCTCCCGCAGGACCGCTCCGGCTACGCGGAGGAGGTCGAGGAGCTCTTCGCGCAGCTCGCCGAGAAGGACGTCACGGTACGCGGCACCTACGACCTGTCCGGGCTCCGGGCCGACGCCGACGTGATGATCTGGTGGCACTCCGAGACGTCCGACGCGCTCCAGGACGCCTACAGCCGCTTCCGCCGCACGCGCCTCGGGCGGGCCCTGGAGCCGGTCTGGTCGAACATGGCGCTGCACCGTCCCGCCGAGTTCAACAAGTCGCACATCCCGGCCTTCCTGGCCGACGAGACGCCGCGCGACTACGTCAGCGTGTACCCGTTCGTGCGCTCCTACGACTGGTACCTGCTGCCCGACGAGGACCGTCGTCGCATGCTCGCCGACCACGGCAAGATGGCCCGCGGCTACCCGGACGTCCGGGCCAACACCGTCGCCTCGTTCTCGCTGGGCGACTACGAGTGGATCCTCGCCTTCGAGGCGAACGAACTGCACCGGATCGTGGATCTGATGCGTCATCTGCGGGCTTCCGAGGCGCGGATGCATGTCCGCGAGGAGGTGCCGTTCTTCACCGGGCGGCGGAAGGCGGTCGCGGAGCTGGTGGCCGGGCTGGCGTAGGGCCGGCCGGCCGGGCGCGGCCCGGGGGCCTCTCCCCGCCCCGCCCTTTCACCGTTTCCCAGGCCCGCCAGTCGTCTCCCGCCCCGGGCTCCGCCCCGCCGTTGGCCTCGGACGGCGGGGCGGGCCGGTTCGTGGGGGGCTCGTGGGGGCGTC
This sequence comes from Streptomyces caatingaensis, assembly GCF_001187435.1. Classification (GTDB taxonomy): domain Bacteria; phylum Actinomycetota; class Actinomycetes; order Streptomycetales; family Streptomycetaceae; genus Streptomyces; species Streptomyces caatingaensis. The sequence continues at coordinate 92,374 of NZ_LFXA01000002.1, forward strand.
AGTTCGCCCGGGGTTGGGGGCGGCCCGGGCAGGTGGTGTGGCGGGGTGGGAGGGCGCCGGTGAGGAGGTAGTGGTCGAGGTGGGCGTTGACGCAGGTGTTGGGGCCGCCGCCGATGCCGTGGGTGCCGGCGCCGCGTTCGGTCACGAGTGATGCCCCGGGCAGGCGGCGCAGCAGTTCCAGGGCGCCCGCGTACGGGGTGGCCGCGTCCCGTTCGGCGGCCAGGAGCAGGACGGGCGGGAAGGCCTTGCGGGGCACCCGGACGTCCAGGGGCTGCTGCCGGGGCGTCGTCCAGTACGCGCACGGCAGGTTCATGAACGCGTTGGCCCAGGTCTCGAACGGCGCCCTGCGGGCGAGCCGGGTGTTGTCCCGGTCCCACTTGTGCCAACTGCGCGGCCAGGGCGCGTCGTTGCACTCCACGGCGGTGTAGACGGCGTTGCTGTTCTCGGCCGCCGGGGCGCCGGACGCGCTGGGGGCGGCGAGCGCGACCAGCGGGCCGTCGTCGCCGCGCAGGTACGCGGAGAGGGCGCGCGCCCCCGACGCCCACGCGCTGTCGGTGTACCCGGCGCGGACGAGCGCGCCCTGGAGCTGGCCCGGCCCGACCCTGCCGCCGGCGGCCCGCCGGTGCAGTTGCCGCATCGCCCGGTGGTACGAGGCGAGCACCTGCTGCTCGGTGCGGCCGAGGTGGTAGACGGCGTCGTGCCGGGCGGCCCAGCGCCGCCAGTCGGTCCAGCGCCGCTCGAACGCGGCGGACTGGTCGAGGTTGTTGCGGTACCAGATGTGGTGCGGGTCGGGGTTGACCACGCTGTCGAAGACCATCCGGCGGACGTGGCCGGGGAAGAGCGTCGCGTAGACGGCGCCGAAGTACGTCCCGTAGGACGCCCCGAGGTAGTTGAGCCGCTGCTCGCCGAGGGCCGCGCGCAGCACGTCGAGGTCGCGCGCGTTGTTGCGGCTGGTGAAGAACTGGAGGTCGGCGCCGTTGCGGGTGCGGCAACCCCGCGCGTACGCCCTGGCCTTGGCGATCTGCTGCTTCTTGTACGCGGCGGTGGGCTGCTCCGGCGCGTCGTCCGGCGCCTGGTTGAACGTGGCCGGGTCCACGCAGGACAGCGGCGCGGAGTGGGCGACGCCGCGCGGGGCGTAGCCGACGAAGTCGTAGGCCTCGGCGACCCGTTGCCACTGCGGCAGCCCGGCGAGCAGCGGGAAGATCATGCCGGAGCCGCCGGGGCCGCCGGGGTTGAAGACGAGGGCGCCCTGGCGGGCGGAGCGGGGCCCGGTGGCGCGGCCGCGGCTGACGGTGAGGCTGATGTGCCGGCCGTTGGGCCGGGCGTAGTCCACGGGGACGGAGACCGTGCCGCACTCCACGGTCCGCGGCAGGTTCTCGGTGGCCGGGCAGGCGCCGAAGGCGATGCCCTTGGCGGCGGCCCGCTCGGCGGCCAGCGCGACGCCGCGGGCCTCGGCGGGGCCGTCCGGGGAGAGGAGGGCGTCCGCGCCCTGGGCGGTGGGGAGGGGGGCGAGGACCGTGAGTCCGGTGAGGACGAGGGAGCCGACGGTTCCGTAGAGGGCAGCAGTGCGCACGGGTGTCCCTTCATATCTATTTGCGACAAAAGGGATATTTGATTCGGCAGTCGATGAAGTAAAGCACCCGGCGGAGATGTCGGCGGCGAAGGGCCCGAAGAGGTGGCGGGCGGGGGAGGCGGGCAACGGATGTTCGAGCGGGTTGGTTCCCGCCGGACTGCGGCAAGATGGCGGGAGGGGGTGATGGGCGTGCGCGAGCGGCCGGATACGGGTGCGGAGATCAAGCGGGGAGCCGTCGGGAGGAGCTACGACCCGGACCGGCTCTTCCTCCATCCCGACGACGACCTCGCCCCCAACCGCCCGGGGGAGGCCCTCCGCGCCGCGCTCGACGCGTCCCGGACGGGCCGCTGGTCCCTGCTCCTCGCCCGGCTGCTCGGCCGCCGGCCCGTGGAGGACGCCTGGCGGCGGGCGCTCTCCGCCGAACAGCTCGTCGGGGCGGAGCTGGAGGGGCTGACGCCGGGCGGCTGGGAGGTGCTCCACTCGGTCGTCCTGCCCGGGGACGCCGTCGTCCCCCACCTGCTGATCGGACCCGGCGGGGTCTTCTGCGTCCAGGTCGAGCCGGTGCGGCGGGCGGGGACGGTCGTGGCGGACGACGCCTTCGTGCGGGTGCCGGGGGAGCGGCATCCGCGGCCCGCCGTCCGGCGCGCCCGGCAGAGCGCCGCGCGGTGTGCTTCCGCGCTGACGCGGGGGTGCGGGTTCGGGGTGGGGGTGGCGGGGGTTGTGGTGCTGGCGGGGGCATCGGCGGTGGTCGCCGAGGCCGGGGACGTCGAGGTTCTGACGGAGCGTCAGGTAGGCGGGCTCGGCGCGCTGGGCGGTGTGCTCCGCCCGGAGCGGGTCGACCGGGTGCACACGGTGGCCCGGAACCGGCGGGTGTGGCTGGGATGCTGAGCGCCCCGCGCCTCGTCGGTCCGCCGACGGACGGGTGAACGCGGCGCTGCCGCTGCGCGGGGGTGCCCTGGACCTTGCCTAGGATGGCCGCCTTCGGTGGGGGCGGTTGGTGGTCGGCGGTTGGCGGGTGTCGGGTGCTGGGCGTTGTCGGGCGCGGATGTGCGGGCGGTGCGGGTGGTGTCCGGGTGCGTACGGGGGCTTCGCCCCCACCTCACGTGGGGGCGAAGCCCCCGCGCCCCCCGAAGCGTCCTGCGGGCTCCCGGCCCCCGAAGCGTCCTCCGGGCGCCGTCCTCGCGCACCGGACGGGCCGGACCGGCCCGGATCGGCCCGGCGCGGCCGGGCCGCAGCTCGCCGCGTGCGGAGACGGTGAGACGCCGACGGGGATCGGCGGGCGGCCCGCCTACGCCGCCACCGCGTAGGTGAACGCCAGTCCGCGCCGGGCGCGCACGAGCACCCGCTTGCCGTGCAGGCGCCGCAGGATCGCCACCACGGTGCAGTACGTGAGCGCCCCCGGCAGCTCCTCCTGGACCTCACGCGGGGTCAGCGGGCCTCCCGCCCGCTGGAGCGCCGCGAGGACCTCGCACTCCAGCGCCCCGTTCGCGCGGCGCCGCGTGCCCGTTCGCATCTGCCCTGTTCCTTCGGTGTCGGCCGTCCGTCGTCTGTCGACAGACGAGTGTACGGGGCAGGCGCCGGGTCAGGCGCGGGCCCGCAGCGCGGGGTGATCGGCGACCACCGTGCACGAGCCGGGGGCGATCTCCGTGAAGCCGGCGTCGCGCACCACCGGCAGCGCGGACGACGTCAGTTCCGCCCACCGCTCGGGGCCGGCCGTCCGGACGGAGAGGGCGAAGCCGTCCTCGCGCCAGGCCTTGCGCCCGGCGTCGTCCAGCGCCCACCAGGCGAGCTGGGCGCCGTGGCCGGCCTGGGCCATGGCCTTGCCGGCCGACATGCCGAGGCCGGGGTTGAGCCAGAGGACGGGGCGGCCGGGGGCCGGGGGAGCGGGGGCGGCCGGGTCGTCCAGTTCGGTGCCGGAGACCTGGAGCTTGACCAGCTCCTTGGGCCAGCCGTCCAGGGGGACGGGCGGGAAGACCCGTACCTCCGCGGTGGCGCCCGTCACCGTGATCCCCGGCAGGCCGCAGGCCCTGCGCCACTCCGCGCCGCGGGCCCGGCGGACGACCTTGCGGATGCGGGCGTCCTGCCAGTCCCGCACCGCCGCGGCCCACGCGCCGTCCCCCTCGGCGCGCTCGTCCGCGAGCAGCGTCAGCACCGCGCGGGCGGCGGTCTCCAGGGCGTCCGTGCGGGCGGGCGGCGCGGTCTTCTCCAGCCGCACCACCAGCGGCAGGACGAACTGCGGCGCGCCGTCACGGGGGTCGGCGGACGGGTCGGCGGGGGCGGTCTCGGCACTGCTCACGCCCCCAGTCTGCCAGCCGTCCCGCCGGCCCCCGGCGGCCGCTAGGGTGATCGCCGGTACGAGGGGGACGAGGGGGAGGGGACCCTGTGGAGCTCACCGGAGTCGGCCGTCGCCACGGCCTGCGCGGCCCCTGGATCCTGCGGGACGTCGGACTGCGGGTGCCGCGCGGCGCGCTGCTGAGGATCGAGGGCGCCAACGGGTCGGGCAAGTCCACCCTGCTGCGGCTGCTGGCCGGCATCGACGCGCCCAGCACCGGGCGCATCACCGGCCGGCCGCGCACCGCGTACGTCCCCGAGCGCTTCCCCGCCGCCCTGCCGCTCACCGCCGCCGGCTACCTCACCCGGCTCGGCCGCGTCCACGGGCTGCGCCGGCCGGCCGCCGCGCGGGCCGCGCTGGAGTGGCTGGAGCGCTTCGGCGCGGCCGGGCACGCGCACACCCCGCTGTCCCGGCTGTCCAAGGGCACCAGCCAGAAGGTGGCCGTGGCCCAGGGGCTGGTCGGCCGGCCGGAGCTCCTCGTCCTCGACGAGGCGTGGACCGGGCTGGACGCCGCCTCCCGGGAGATCCTCGACCGGGCCGTGCGCGAGCGCGTCGCCGACGGCGGGTCCGTCGTCTTCGTCGACCACGACCCGCGCCGGCTGGCCGGGCACTGCCACGCCGTGCACCGGGTGGCGGAGGGGCGGCTGTCCGCGGTGCCGGCGGTGCCTGCCGCGTCCCTGCCCCGCGTGCGCGTCGAGGCGGTCGGGACCGCGCCGCCGCCCGGCCGGCTGCCCGGCGATCCGCTCGCCGAGGACCTCGGCGGCGGTGCCGTCCGGCTGACCGTCGCCGCCGCCGACTCCGACGCGCTGCTGCGCGCCCTGCTGACCGCCCGTCCGCCCTGGCACATCCGCTCGGTGAGCGCCGCCGCGGACGCCCCCGAGGAGCCCCGCCCGTGACCTCCCTGCTGCGCTACCGGGCCGCCCTGCTGCTGCGGTCGCACCGCTGGCTGCCGCCGCTGCTGCTGTACGTCGTCCTCCTGAGCATCGGCGTCCGTCCCGGCGAGCCGGTGCTGAGCGGTCTCGGCCTCGCCGCCGGAGTGCTGCTGCCGGTGTCCGCCTGGCTGGTGCGGGTGTGCGTCACCGACGAGCCGCCCGCCGCCCGGGACTGCGTGGCCGCGGCAGCCGGGCCGTGGCGGGTGCACCTGGCGAGCGTCCTCACCGCCCTCCTCGCCGCCACGGCGCTGGGCGCGGCCGGGACCGCCGCCGTCACCCTGACCGGCCATCCGCACGGCGCCGGCCGGCTGCCCGCCGCGGGTTCCGGCTTCCTGGCCGCGCTGACCTGCGCGCTCGTCGGCACCGCCGTCGGGGCCCTGTGCAACCGGCCGCTGCTGCGCAGCACCGCCCGGTCCGTGCCGGCCACGGCGCTCGCCGTGCTGCTGGTGCTGATACCGGGCGGTTCGCCCGCGCACGCCGCGATGAGCGAGCTGGTCGCCGGCGCCCGGAGCGGGACGGCGGGCCGGCCGCTGCTGCCGCTGGCCGTCGCGGCGGTGTTCGCCGCCGGGGCGACGGCGGTGGCGTGCGCGCTCAGTTCGCGCCGGTAGGCGAGGCCGGTGGATGATGGGCCGATGGACGACCCCGTGACGACTCCCCGCGCCGACTGCGTGCACTGCGGCGGGCCCACCGAACACCCCGCCGACCGGCCGGGCATCACGCTCTGCCCGGTCTGCGAGTGGCAGGAGGCGCAGCGGACGGCCTGCTCGGGCTGAGGGCTGCCGCTCGGCCGCGGGGCTCGTCCGCGGATCTCATCCGCGGTTTTCACCTGCGGTTTTCATCCGCGGGTTTCATCGCGGAGCCGGGTTTTCATCCGGAGCCGTCCGTCCGCGGAGGAGATCCGACACCTTCACGAACTCGTAGCCCTTCGCGCGGAGTCGGGGGACGATCCGCTTCACGGCCGCCTCCGTGGCGGGGGCCGCGCTGCGGGTGCAGTGCATCACGACGACCGAGCCGGGCCGGACCTTGTCCAGCACCTCCGCCGCCACCGGTCCGGGGTCCTTGGCGAACGCGTCGCCGCTCACCACGTCCCACTGCACGGCCGTCACCTTCGCCGGGCCCAACTCCTTGAGCACGGCCGGGTTGTGACAGCCGCCCGGGAAGCGGAAGTACGGGACGGTGTGCTCGACCCCCGCCTTCCGGAACGCGGCGAACGCCTTCTCCACGTCCGCGCGGGCGCCGCCGCGGGGGACGGCCGGCAGCCCGTAGCAGGGGGACGCGAACGCGTGGTGGCTGTACGAGTGGTTGGCCACCTCGAACTGCGGGTCCGCGCCGATGGACTTCGCCTCGGCCGGGTACTGCTCCGCCCACCTGCCCGTCATGAACACCGTCGCCGGCACCTTGAGCGCGCGCAGCGTCGCGATCAGCGCCGGGTTGTCGAACCGCTCCCCGCGGGCGGCCCGCGGCCCCTGATCCGCCGTCATGTCGGCGTCGAAGGTGAGCGCGACGCGCTTGCCCGCGCGGCGGCTGCCGTGGGAGAAGACGGGGGTGGTGCCGCCGGGGCCCGGGGGGAGGGTGGGGATCACGCGGGGCGTGGGCTTCGCGCTCGGGGCGCTCGCTGTGCCGCCGGCACTGCTGCTCGCCGTGGCCGGCGCCTCTTTGGCGCTGCTGCTCCCTCCGCAGGAGGTGGCGCCGAGGGCGAGGGCGAGGAGGGTGGGTGTGATCGTGAGGAGGGGGAGGGTGCGGGGGCGGGATATGAGGGCCACGGGGGAACGCTATCGCGGCGTGGCGCGCGGCTGATGCGCCCCGGCCCCACCCCAACCCTCTGCCGCCGGGGCTGCGCCCCTGCGCGGCCCCGCTCGGGCGCTGCGCCCCGGTTCGGCCTGGAAGGTACGGTCCCTCCTCCGTGCCGCGGCGCGGGCCCACCCTGCGCTCCCGCTCGCCCTCGCCGCAACCGCGCTCTGCATGGTGGACCGTCGCGGCTCCGCCGCTCGTCCTTGAACTCCCCCGGAGGGGGTACTCCCCGGGCGGCGGAGCCCTGGAGGGGCGTTGGGGGCAGAGCTTCCGAGGGGGTTGGTGGGCGGAGCCCCCCGACGGGGCACAGGGGCGGAGCCCCGCGCGGGGTGCAGGGGGCGCAGCCCCTGCCTCGGCCCGGGGCCTGCCTCGGCCCGGGGCCTGCCGTCACCCGCCGCCGGTCCCCGCCCGGCGCCCGGCCCCCGGCGCCCCCGGCGCGCCGAGCGCGCTGCCGGGGAGAGGGGCGGAGCCCCGGGAGAAACGGTGAAAGGGCGGGGCGGGGAGGGAACCCCCGGCGGCAACCCCGCTCAGCCGTCCGCTCAGCCGTCCGCCAAGGACTTCGCGTCGCGCGCCAGCGCCGTAAGCCGGGAGATGGCCCGGAAGTACTTCTTCCGGTAACCCCCGGCCAGCATCTCCTCACTGAAGAGCTGATCGAACGGCCGCCCGGACGCCAGCACCGGCACCTCCCGGTCGTACAGCCGGTCCGCCAGGACGACGAGCCGCAGCGCCGTCGACTGGTCGGGCACGGGCTCGACACCGGTCAGGCAGACGGCGCGCACGCCGTCGCACAGCGCGCCGTACCGGCTCGGATGCACACGTGAGAGGTGGCCGAGCAGCGCGGGGAAGTCGTCCAGCGAGGCCCCGGGCACGGCGTGGGCGACGCGCTTGACGGTCTCGTCGTCGAAGGGCGCGGGCGCCTCCGGCAGCCCGCGGTGCCGGTAGTCCTCGCCGTCGATCCGCAGCGTACGGAAGTGCGCCGAGAGCCCCTGGATCTCCCGCAGGAAGTCGGCCGCGGCGAACCGCCCCTCGCCCAGCTTGCCCGGCAGCGTGTTGGACGTGGCGGCGAGCGCGACACCGGACTCGACGAGCTTGCCGAGCAGGGTGGAGACGAGCACCGTGTCCCCGGGGTCGTCGAGCTCGAACTCGTCGATGCACAGCAGCTTGTGCCCGCCGAGCGTGCGCACGGTCTGCTGGAAGCCCAGCGCGCCGACCAGGTTGGTCAGCTCCACGAAGGTGCCGAACGCCTTCCGTTCCGGGGCGGCGGGCGCCGCGTGCCAGAGGGAGGCCAGCAGGTGGGTCTTGCCGACGCCGTAGCCGCCGTCCAGGTAGACACCGCGCGGCCCGGCCGCCGCGGCCGGCTTCGCGGCCCGGCGGAACCAGCCCCGGCGCCCGCCGCCCGCCGCGGCCGGCCCGCCGAGCCCGGCGGCGAAGGAGCCGAGGACCTGGACGGCCTCGGTCTGGCTGGGCTGGTTCGGGTCCGGGATGTACGTGTCGAAGCGCACGGCGTCGAAGCGCGGCGGCGGCACCATCTCGGCGACCAGGCGCTCGGCGGGGACGTGCGGGGTGCGCTCGGTCAGCGCGACGGGGCCGCCGGCGGAGGGCCCGGCCGGGCGATCGGCGGCGGACGGTGCGGCAGAGGAAGAGGACGACACAACCGTCCAGCGTAGCCCGCCCGCAGCGGCCGCACCGGCGGGCACGGAGCGAGGCATGTCACACTGCGGCCCATGCGACGTCTGTTCCCCCCGCCCACCGCCCCCGTCGTCCCCGCCGAGTCCGAGGACCGCGAATGGGGGCTCGACGAGCTGGCCGACGCCTACGCCTACCCGGCCGGGACCGCCGACGGCCGCCCCTGGCTGCGGGCCAACATGGTCTCGTCGCTGGACGGCGCCGCCCACCACGAGGGCCGGTCGCAGCCGCTGTCCTCCGCCGCCGACATGCGGGTCTTCGGCACGCTGCGCGCGCTCGCCGACGCGGTCGTGGTGGGGGCCGAGACCGTCCGGCAGGAGGGGTACCGTCCCGCCCGCGCCCGCGAGGCGTTCGCGGCGCGCCGGGCCGCGCTCGGGCAGCCGTCCGCGCCGGTGATCGCGGTGGTGAGCGCGGGGCTCGAACTCGACTTCTCGCTGCCGCTGTTCACCGGGCCGCTGGTGCCGACCCTCGTCCTGACCGGCGAGGCCGCCCCCGCGGAGCGGCGGGACGCGGCGCGCGCGGCGGGCGTCGAGGTGGTCGTGGCCGGGGAGGGGAGGACGGTGGACGTGGCGCGGATACCGCAGCTCCTCGCCGCCCGCGGGATGACGCGGCTGCTGACCGAGGGCGGGCCGCGGCTGCTGGGGCAGTTCGCCGCGGCCGGGGTGCTGGACGAACTGTGCCTCTCGCTCGCCCCGATGGTCGCCGCCGGGACGGCGCCGCGCATCGCGGGCGGTCCGCCGCTGGCCGTTCCCGAGCGGTTCGCGCTCGCCTCGGTGCTGGAGGAGGACGGCTTCTTGTTCACCCGTTACCGCCGCCGGGTCGCCTTCTGACCCCGGTCCGATCTCCGTCTGACAATCGGCGGAATTCGCTGTTCCGGTTCTCGTCCGACGGGCAGAATTGTGTCGGACGCTCCCCCGGGGGCACGGGTTCGAAACAGCGGGCTCCCGAGGAGCCCGCGCAGGATGGTTTCTGTGTGGGCCCGGGCCCACGGAGAGAAGGGCGCCGACCGTGTTCACGAGCGTATTGATGATCGAGCAGCCGCTGTCCGCGACGGACGTCGACTTCGTCACGAGCCTGCACGACGACGAACTGTCCTTCGTGGTCCTCATGCAGCCCAGAGGTGCGGAGGACCGGCTGCTGCGCGCCATCGACGACGTCGCCCTGGGGGAGCTCGAACAGGCCGTCCACGAGGCGGACGAGCCCGAGGGCGAGGCCGCCCTGCGGCCCGCCGCCCTCGCCCTGGAGCACTCGCTGCGCCGGCTGCGCGCGGCCGGCTGCGAGGCGGTCGGCCAGATCATCGACGACCATCCGCTGGACCTGCTGCGCTCCGTCGTGGAGCAGACGCACGCCGACGAGGTCATCGTCCTCACCGCCCCCCACCTCGTCGAGGAGTTCTTCCACCGCGACTGGGCCTCCCGCGCCCGCCACAAGGTCGGCGTCCCGGTGCTGAAGCTCTACGCCCACGCCGACGAGGAGCCGGAAGCGGAGGAGTGAGCCGCCCTCTCCGGGGCGGGGCACCCCGGGCACCCGGGGCCCGGCCCCGGCTTCGCCCGGCCCCGCCCGCTCCGGCCCTGCCTTACGCGGCCCCTGCCCTGCCCCGCCCGGGTCCTGCCCGGCTTCGCCCGGCCCCGCCCGGGTCCTGCCCTGCCTTACGCGGCCCCTGCCCTGCCAGGTCATGCCCTGCCAGGCCCTGCCCCGCCCGGCTGCGGCCCGGCCCCGCAGGGCCCCGGCCCCGTAGGGCGCCCGGAGCCCGGGGACGGCCGGAGCCCGGGGACGGCCGGAGCCCGGGGACGGCCGGAGCCCGGGGACGGCCGGAGCCCGGGGACGGCCGGAGCCCGGGGACGGCCGGAGCCCGGGGACGGCCGCCGGGCGCGGTGCCCGGTGGCCCGGGCGGGCCGTGATCCGGCGCCGGACCCTCCCCGTCAACTCCCCTCGCCCAGGCGCCCGTCCGTCATCGTCAGGACCCGGTCGGCGTGGTCGAGCAGAGGGCGGTCGTGGGTGACCAGGACCGTCGCGGTGCGGTGCCGGCGGGTGACGGAGGCGAGGAGGCGCATCACCCGCTCCCCGCGCTCGCGGTCCAGCGCGGAGGTGGGTTCGTCGACGAGCAGGACGGACGGGCCGCCGTAGAGGGCACGGGCGATGTTGACCCGCTGGCGTTCGCCGCCCGAGAGCTGGTGCGGACGGCGGTGCCGCTGGTCGGCGCCGAGCCCGACCGACTCCAGGAGCTCCTCGGCGCGCCGCCGGCCCTCCCGTACCGAGCCGCCGCGCAGGTGCTCGACGGCCAGCAGCTGCTCGACGGCGGTCAGCGAGGCGAGCAGGTTGGCCTGCTGGAAGACGATCCCGACGTGCTCGCGCCGCAGCCGGGCGCGGTCGCGCCCGCCGAGCCCCGCGGTGTCCCGGCCGGCGACCACCACCCGCCCGGAGTCCGGGCGCAGCAGCGTCGCCGCGACGGCGAGCAGGGAGGACTTGCCGGAGCCCGACGGTCCGGCGACGGCGACCAGTTCGCCGGCGGCGACGGCCAGGGAGACCCCGTCAAGCGCAGTCAGCCGGCGGCCGCCATCCGGATAGGTGAGTTCCACGGACTCCAGCAGCAGCGGTGCGGGGTCGGTCATCGGGAGGCCCCCAGGGCGGTCAGCGGGTCAACGGAGGTGATGCGGCGGACGGCGAGGGCCGAGCCGGCGAGGCCCAGCAGCACCATCGCCGCCATCGGCACGGCCGCGGTGGCGGCGCCGAGTTCGAAGGGCACGGAGCGCGCCGCCAGCCACCCGCCGCAGAACCCGGCCGCGCCGCCCGCCGCCGTCCCGGCGACCAGGACGGCCAGCGCCTGGGCGAGGGCGTCGCGCACCAGGTAGCCGCTGCTGGCGCCGACGGCCTTGAGCACCGCCACGTCCGGGCGCCGCTGCACCGTCCACACCGTGAAGAACGCCCCCACCACGAGTGCGCTCACCACCAGCAGGAAGCCCTGGATCAGCTGGAGCGTGCCGTGCTCGGCGACGTAACCGTCGATCCCGTCCAGCGCGGCGTCCCGGCCCACCGCCTTCGTCGCGCGCGCCGCCTCCCCGGACGGGCGCCCGTCGCCGCGGACCGCGAGCGCGGTGGGCTGCCGCTGGCGGGTGGCCTCCCTCCAGGTGGCGAGCGTCGTCCAGACCGCCGGGGCGTGCGCGTGGCCGCGGTCCGCGGTGACGCCGGACACGGTCACCCCCGACCGCGCGCCCAGGGTGACCCGGTCGCCCGCCCGCAGCCCGGCGTCGCGCGCGACGCGTTCGCCCACGGCCACCTCGCCGTCCCCCGGCGCCCGGCCGGAGAGCAGCGGCGGCAGTAGCCCGGCCGTCCCGCCGAACGCGCCGACCGGGACCGCCGCCGAGGCCCCGGCGAGACGCGTCATCGCCACCCCGAACGGCTCCGCCGAGCGCACCCCGGGCGCCGCCCGCCAGGCGGCCAGCGCGGCGTCGTCCACCGTGCTGCGCGAGAACGACACCTCGGGCGCCGCGCCCGCCGGGGCGCCGAAGACGACACGGTCGGCCGGCAGCCCGGCCACGGCGGACGACGCCTCGCCGGCCAGCCCGCCGGTCAGGCCGTGCAGGAAGACCACGAGCGTGGTGATGAGCGCGACGACCGTACCCATGAGGGCGAACCGCCCCCGGGCGAAACGGATGTCACGGAGCGCGACGAACAACGGGATCCTCTCTTCCACGGGACCCCACCACCCTCCCCGCCCGCGCCCCCGCCGCCATCGGGCCGCCGTACGGTCCGCGGGACCACCGTCCGCAGCACCCCGGAATCCATCGAACGGTTGAGGGACGGCCCGGCGGGGGCGCCCCCGCCGGGCCCGTACGCTCGACGGTGTGACCACCCCCGCACCGCCCCCGCCCGCCCACGGCGCCGCCGTGTCCTCCCCGCGGCTCGTGCGGTACGCCCTGCACGGCGCCTTCTTCGCCCTGCTCGCGGTGGCCCTCGCCCCCTCCGTCCTCGCCCCCTCCGCCAGTCGCGCGCCGCTGCTGCCCGGGCTCCTCCTCGGCCTGCTCTACGCCCTGGCCGCGCTGCGCGAGCGCCGCCCCGGAGGCTCCCGCTCCGGCGCCTGGCTGGCCGCCGTCAGCGCCCTGTGGCTCGTCCTGCTCTTCCTCGACCGGGGCTTCTCCTACCTCGCCTTCCCCCTCTTCTTCCTCTACCTGCACCTCATGCCGGTGCGCTGGGCCCACCCCGCGATCGCCGCCGCCACCGGCGCGGTCGTCGCCGCCCAGGCGGCCGGGCCCGGCGGCCTCACGACCGCGAAGGTCGTCGGACCGGTCGCCGGCGCCGTCGTCGCGATCATGACCGGGTACGGGTACGCCGCGCTCTACCGCGAGAGCCGCCGCCGGCAGGACCTCATCGACGACCTCGTGCGCACCCGCGACGAACTCGCCGCCGCCCAGCGCGAGGCCGGCCGCCTCGCCGAGCGGCAGCGGCTCGCCCGCGAGATCCACGACACCCTCGCCCAGGGCCTGTCCAGCATCGTCCTGCTCGCCCGCGCCGCCGAGACCGCACCGCCGGAGCGGGCCCGCGAGCGGCTGCGCGAGATCGGCCGCACCGCCGCCGACAACCTCGCCGAGGCGCGCCGCTTCGTCAGCGACCTCACCCCGCCCGCCCTGGACGACGCCCCGCTCCCCGAGGCGCTGCGCCGCGTCACCGAACGGGCCGTCCCCGGCGCCGTCTTCCGCCTCGACGGCGACCCGCGCCCGCTGCCCGTCGGTGCCGAGGTCGCCCTGCTGCGCCTGACCCAGGAGGCGCTGGCCAACGCGGCCCGGCACGCCCGCGCGGAGCGGGTCGCGGTGACCCTGGCCTACCTCGACGGCCAGGTCGCCCTGGACGTCTTCGACGACGGCGTCGGCTTCGTCCCCGGTGCCGCCCCCGGCGGCGGGCGCCGCACCTTCGGCCTGCACGGCATGCGGGAGCGCATCGCCGAACTGGGCGGCACGCTCGCGGTGGAGTCCGCGCCGAGGGAGGGCACGGTGGTGGCGGCCGTCCTGCCGGCCGGTGCCGAGAGGGCGGTCACGGCGGAGGGGACAGGCATCGCCGACGGGGTGACTCCCGCGGACAGGACGGCCACCGCCGCAGCAACGGCCACCCCCGCAGCAACGGCCACCGCCCAGGAGACCGCCGCATGATCTCCGTCCTCATCGTCGACGACCACCCCGTCGTCCGCCGCGGCCTGCGCGCCATGGTCGACGACCTGCCCGACGTCGAGGCCGTCGGCGAGGCCGCCGACGGCTCGGAGGCGCTGCGGCTGCTGGCGGACGGCCCGCGGCCCGACGTCGTCCTCATGGACCTCCAGATGGGCACCGGCATGCACGGCGTCGAGGCCACCCGCCGGATCACCGCCCTCCCCGCACCGCCCGCCGTCCTGATCCTCACCACCTACAGCACCGACGCCGACATCCTGGCCGCGGTCGAGGCGGGCGCCACCGGCTACCTGCTCAAGGACGCCCCGCCCGAGGAGGTCGCCGCGGCCGTCCACGCCGCCGCCCGCGGCGAGACCGTCCTCGCCCCGCCCGTGGCCGCCCGGCTGCTGGGCCGGGTGCGCTCCGGCGGCCGCCCCGCGCTCTCCCCGCGCGAGACCGAGATCCTGGCCCTGCTCGCCGAGGGCCTGGCCAACCGGCAGATCGCCCGCCGCCTCTTCATCAGCGAGGCCACGGTCAAGACGCACCTCGTGCACGTCTACGAGAAGCTGGGCGTCGACAGCCGCACCGGCGCGGTCGCGGCGGGACTGGCGGCCGGGCTGATCCGCCCGGTCTGACAGAATCCGTCGTAGCTAGTTACTGAAGCGACCCCCAGGGAGCACCGCACATGGCACCGGCCGTCCCCACGACGATGGACCGACCGCACTTCATCGGCATCGGCGGCGCCGGCATGTCGGGCATCGCCAAGATCCTCGCCCAGCGCGGCGCGAAGGTCGCCGGCAGCGACGCCCGGGAGTCCGCCACCGCCGACGCGCTGCGCGCCCTCGGCGCCACCGTCCACATCGGCCACGCCGCCGGGCACCTCGCCGAGGACGCCACCTGCGTCGTCGTCTCCAGCGCCATCCGGCCCGACAACCCCGAGCTGGCCGCCGCGGCCGCGCGCGGCATCCCCGTCGTCCACCGCTCGGACGCGCTCGCCCGCCTGATGGACGGACTGCGCCCGATCGCCGTCGCCGGCACCCACGGCAAGACGACCACCACCTCGATGCTCGCCGTCTCCCTGGACACCCTCGGCCTCGACCCGTCCTACGCCATCGGCGGCGACCTCGCCGGGCCCGGCACCAACGCCCGGCACGGTGCGGGCGAGATCTTCGTCGCCGAGGCCGACGAGAGCGACCGCAGCTTCCACAAGTACGCGCCCGAGGTCGCGATCATCCTCAACGTGGAGCTCGACCACCACGCCAACTACGCCTCCATGGCGGAGATCCACGACTCGTTCGAGACCTTCGTCGGCCGGATCCGCCCCGGCGGCACCCTCGTCGTCGCCGCCGACCAGGCCGGCGCCCGCGACCTGACCGCCCGCGTCGCGGACCGCGAGGGCCTGAACGTCGTCACCTACGGCGAGGGCGAGGACGCCGACGTCCGCATCCTCTCCGTCGTCCCCCGCGGCCTGACCAGCGACGTCACCGTCACCCTCGACGGCCGCACGCTCACCTTCACCGTCTCCGTCCCCGGCCGCCACTACGCCCACAACGCCGTCGCCGCCCTCGCCGCCGGCGCCGCCCTCGGCGTCCCCGCGGACGAACTCGCCCGCGCCCTCGGCTCGTTCACCGGCGTCGGCCGCCGCCTCCAGCTCAAGGGCGAGGCCGCCGGCGTCCAGGTCATCGACTCCTACGCCCACCACCCCACCGAGATGACCGCCGACCTGGAGGCCATCCGCGGCGCCGCCGGCGACGCCTCCCGCATCCTGGTCGTCTTCCAGCCGCACCTCTTCAGCCGCACCCAGGAGCTCGGCAAGGAGATGGGCCAGGCCCTCGCCCTCGCCGACTCCTCCGTCGTCCTCGACATCTACCCGGCCCGCGAGGACCCCGTCCCCGGCGTCACCAGCGACCTGATCATCGAGGCCGCCCGCGCCGCCGGCGCCGACGTCCGCCCCGAGCACGCCATGGCCGCCGTCCCCGACGTCGTCGCGGGAATGGCCCGCCCCGGCGACCTCGTTCTCACCATGGGCGCCGGCGATGTCACGGACCTCGGCCCGAGGATCCTCGCCGCCCTGGAGAACCGATAAGGGGAACCCCGATGTCCTACGAGGTCGAGAAGACGGACGAACAGTGGCGCGCCGAGCTGTCCCCGGCCGAGTACGAGGTGCTCCGCCGGGCCGGCACGGAACCCGCCTTCCGCGGCGAGTACACCGACACCACCACGGCCGGCGTCTACACCTGCCGCGCCTGCGGCGCCGAACTCTTCCGCTCCACCGAGAAGTTCCCCAGCCACTGCGGCTGGCCCAGCTTCTACGACCCCAAGGACTCCGCCGCCGTCGAGCTCCACGAGGACCGCTCCCACGGCATGCTCCGCACCGAGGTCCGCTGCGCCCGCTGCGGCTCCCACCTCGGCCACGTCTTCGAGGGCGAGGGCTACCCCACCCCCACCGACCAGCGCTACTGCATCAACTCGATCGCGCTGCGACTGGAGCCGGCGGAGGGCTGAGCGGGCCGATCCCCTGCTGGCCGCGGGCGACAGCGCGTGGCTAGGCTGATCAACCCGGCGAGAGCGCGGGTCCGGAGGGGGCGATCGGGTGGGGGCGGTGTCCGCGGAGCGGCGGCGCAGGGCCGAAGTGGTGCGGTTCTGGCGGGCGGTCGAGATGTTCAGCCCGCAGAAGGTGCCCACCGTACGGCCGGACGAGCAGGTCTTCGCCGTCCGGCCCGAGCGTCCACTGCCCTGGCAAGGCGGAGCGCAGCTGCCACCCCCGCGCCCCGGGCATGTCTGGCAGCACACCGTCTACTGCGGGGTGTTCGCCATCGAACGCGTGCGGGACGTGCTGGCCGACGCCTTCCCCGAGGCCGCCGAGGAGGAACACGACGGGCGGGTCGGCGGCGACAGCGCCTTGATGTCCTTCACCGTCAATCAGGACGGTCTGCTGCTGAAGGACTCGGTGTTCTTCTCGTCCTGTGCCTGGGCCGTGGGACGCACCCGGTCACCGGGGCCCTCCGAGGCACGCTGGCTCGACGGATTCGCCGACGAGGCCGAGACCTGTGCGCAGCGGATGCTCGGCCTCGCGGACGGGAAACTCAGAGTGGAGGGGAGCCGTCCGGGCCCGGGCGGGCTGCTCGCGGTGGCGGGGACGATCGTCGGCGACGCGATGACCGGCGGGATCGTGTCCGGTGCCGGCGGACTCCTGCGCGACGTGGTGGGCGGTTCCCTTTCCGACGCCGTGACCGGGGTGGTGCGGTCGGCCGCGGAGGGAGCCGCCGAAGCGCTGGTCCGACGCGCGGACGACGCTGACGCCCATGCGGCGGACAGCGCGGAAGACGGGGGCCGCCCCCTCCCGGAGGGCGTCGGCACCCGTCCCCTGACCTTCGAGGACATCGCCGCCTTCACCGCGTGGCTCGCCGACCGCTTCGGTGTCACCGAGGACCTCATACCCGATGCCGCCCGGGTGAAGAGCGTCCAGGTGCGCGAGGACAAGGACGACGAGTCCACTCCCCAGGACTTCCTCAACAGCTTCATCGCCGATGACCTCGACCGGGTCGCGGAAGAGCTGACCCGGGGCGGCGCCGGCCGTGCCCTGGAGTCGTACCTGACCGAGACGGCCCGGGTGGATGTCCGGTCGCGCCAGGACGTGCGTGAGCGTCCGGAGGTGGTCTGGGAAGGGGTGATGCCCGAACACATTCCGCTGGGCCGGTGGCCGTCGGCCACCGACCGGTCGCTGGTGCTCAGCCAGCAGTTCGCCGTGAACCGGCTCCTCGCCGAACTCGGCGAGCGACCCGGCGTCTTCTCGGTGAACGGGCCACCGGGCACCGGCAAGACGACGATGCTCCGGGACGTCATCGCCGCCCTGATCACTCGGCGGGCCTGTGCCCTGTCGGAACTGAGCGATCCGCAGCAGGCGTTCGGCCGCACCCACACCTGGCGCAGCGAGCAGTTCACCCGCACCGTACGTGAGCTGAAGCCGCCGTTCGCGGGCTTCGAGATGGTGGTGGCCTCCGCCAACAACGGGGCGGTGCAGAACATCACCGACGAGATACCCTCCGCCGGAGCCATCGCCCAGCAGTGGCGGGACGAAGCGGAGTACCTGTCCGACCAGGCTTCCCTCATGCTGAACGGCGCCGACGCCTGGGGCGCCATCGCGGCCCGGCTGGGCAACCGCAAGAACCGGGGCGAGTTCACCGAGAGCTTCTGGTGGGGCAACCTGCGGGAGAGGACGTCACGCGGGGGAACCCGGCGCGTCCGTACCGACAAAGGACTGTTCCACCTGCTCAGCGGGCGCGGTGAGCAGCCCGCCGGGCCGGTGGACTGGCGGGAGGCCGTACGCCGCTTCACATCGGCGCGGCGCACGGTGGAGCGGATGCGCGACGAACGGCAGCGCGTCGCCCTGGCGTTGCGGGAACTCGCCCCTGCCCGACGCGAGTGGGCGGACGCGCTACGGCGGGCCACCGCGGTGGCCGAGTCGCTGCCCCTGCTGCGCCGGAGGGCCGCCGAGGCCCTCGACGCAGTGGAGCGGCTGGCCGCGGCCGAGCGGGAGGCCGTCGAACGCCGCCGCCAGCACCAGGCCGCCCAACCCGGCCTGCTGCACAGCCTGTTCACCGGCGGTCGCGCGAACCGCAGCTGGCAGGACGAGTACGAGCGGCTGACCGCGCTCGTCGAGGACTGTGCCGAGGCCGCGGCCGGGGCACGCACCCGGCTCGATGCCGTCCGCGGGGAGATCGGGACGGCCCAGCACCTGGTCGGGGCCGCGGACGCCCGCCGGGCACGGGTGGCCGAGCTGGAGTGGACGGTGCGCCGGGCGCGCGAGCGTTGGGGCCCTCACGTTCCCGATCCGGCGGACTTCGCCCCGGACACCGACCGGGCGACCGCCGAGCGCCGTGAGAAGTCCGCCCCCTGGGCGGACGAGGAGTTCGCGGCAGCGCGCACCAGGCTGTTCCTGGAGGCCCTGCGTCTGCACCGGGCCTTCCTGGGGGCGACGGGGAACACCATGTTCAAGAACCTTCAGGCAGCCATGGACGTCGTCGGTGGCGACGCTCCGAAGACCCTGAAGCCGGAGGCCGTACGGGCCGCCTGGCAGAGTCTGTTCCTCACCGTACCGGCCGTCTCCACGACCTTCGCCTCGTACGACCGCCTCTTCGCCGGACTGGGCCGGGAGGACCTGGGGTGGCTGTTCGTGGACGAGGCGGGTCAGGCATCTCCGCAAATGCCGGTGGGAGCGCTGTGGCGCACCCGCAGGGCGGTGCTCGTGGGCGACCCCCTGCAGCTGGAACCGGTCGTCGTTCTGCCGTGGACGGCCCAGCAGCGCCTGCGGGAACACCACCGTGTCGCCCAGGAGTGGTCCCCGTCCTGGACCTCGGCCCAGCAGGTGGCCGACCGGCTCGGCCGCTGGGGCACGACGCTGCCCGCGGCCCTTCCCGACGGATCGACCCAGGTGTGGGTCGGGGCGCCGCTGCGGGTGCACAGGCGCTGCGACGACCCCATGTTCTCCGTGAGCAACGACATCGCCTACGACGGTCTGATGGTGCACGGAGTGCCGGACCGGGGCGACTTCGGACCGTTGCCCCGCAGTTTCTGGTGGGACGTGCGGTCCCGGGAGGCGGTCGGCAAGTGGGTGCCCGCCGAGGGACGGGCGCTCACCGACGCCGTCGAGCGCCTTTTCCGCGAAGGGCTGCCCCGCGACGAGCTCTACGTCATCAGCCCCTTCAAGGACGTCGCGGTGCACGCGGCGAACAGCCTTCGGGGCCTCGTCGCCCGTGAGCGTGTCGGCACCGTGCACACCGCCCAGGGCAAGGAGGCGGATGTGGTGATCATTGTGCTCGGCACCCATCCCGATGCCACGGGTTCACGGCGCTGGGCCGCCACCAAGCCCAACCTCCTCAATGTCGCGGTCAGCCGGGCCAGGCGCCGTCTGATCGTGATCGGCAATCACGAGTCCTGGTACGGGCAGCGTCACTTCTCCGTCCTCGCCCGCCGGCTTCAGCGCTTCGCCCGGTGACCGTCTCCTGGAAGGTTCCGGATCACGGCCGCACACTCGGCCGGCAGCCGGAGAACCCCCTCCTCCACCACGACCGGCCGCCACGCCGCCAGGACCTCGGATCCGTCCGGAACGGCGAGTTCCACCGCTGTCGCCCCCAGATTGGCCGCCACCAGGACCGCCCCCCGGCGGAAGGTGAGGCAGCGGTCCGGGCCCATGGCGGGGGAGGTGTCCGTCCAGTCCGGTGACGTGAGGGACGGCTCCGTGCGGCGCAGGGTGATCAACGTCCGGTGCCAGGCGAGGAGTTCGGCGTGCGGCCCGCGCCCCGCCTCGGACCGGTCCAGGCAGGAGCGCAGCCGCGTGTCCGGATCCTGCGGTTCCGGTATGGCGGACTCCGGCCAGCCGTGCGCGGCGAACTCGCGGCGGCGGCCCCGGCGGACGGCTTCCGCGAGCGCCGGGTCCCGGTGATCGGTGAAGTACTGCCAGGGGGTGCGGGCGCCCCATTCCTCGCCCATGAAGAGCATGGGGGTGAAGGGCGAGCAGAGGACGATCGCGGCGGCGCAGGCGAGGAGGCCGGGGGAGAGGCGGGAGGAGAGGCGGTCGCCGAGGGCGCGGTTGCCGATCTGGTCGTGGGTCTGGGCGTAGGCGAGGAGGCGGTGGGCGGGCGTCCTCGCCGGATCCAGGGGGCGGCCGTGGCGGCGGGCGCGGAAGGAGGAGTACGTGCCGTCGTGGAAGAAGCCGGCGCGCAGGGTCTTGGTGAGGGCGAGGGCGGGATCGGCGGCGAAGTCGGCGTAGTAGCCCTGGGACTCGCCGGTGAGGGCGGTGTGCAGGGCGTGGTGGAAGTCGTCGTTCCACTGGGCGTGCAGGCCGTGGCCGCCGGCGGAACGGGGGGTGGTGGTGAGGGGGTCGTTGAGGTCCGATTCGGCGATGAGGAAGAGGGGGCGGGAGAGGGACTCCGACAACGCGTCGACGGAGGCGGAGAGTTCGGCGAGGAAGGGTGTGCCCGGCGGCAGCGCGTGGACCGCGTCCAGCCGCAGGCCGTCCAGGCGGTAGTCGCGCAGCCAGGCCAGGGCGCTGCCGGTGAAGTAGGAACGGACCTCGGGGTCTTCGAGGTTCACCGCCGCGCCCCAGGGGGTGTGGTGGGCCTCGGTGAAGTACGGGCCGAAGGCGGGCAGGTGGTTGCCCGAGGGGCCCAGGTGGTTGTGGACGACGTCGAGGACGACGCCCAGGCCCAGCGCGTGGGCCGCGTCCACGAAGCGGACGAGTCCGGCCGGGCCGCCGTAGGGTTCGTGGACGGCCCAGGGTGCCACCCCGTCGTACCCCCAGCCGTGCGTACCGGGGAAGGGGCACACGGGCATCAGTTCCACGTGGGTGACGCCCAGGCCGGCGACGGACGGCAGGTGTTCGATGGCCGCGTCGAAGGTGCCGGGGCGGGTGAAGGTGCCCACGTGCAGTTCGTAGAGGACCGTGCCCGGGAGCGGGCGGCCCGGCCAGTCGTGCCGCCAGGCGAAGCGGGACGGGTCCACGACGGCCGCGGGGCCGTCCGGGCCGTCAGGGAGGCGGCGGGCGCGCGGGTCGGGGAGGACGGGACCGTCGTCCGGGGCGAAGCCGTAGCGGGTGCCGTCGGCGCCGGGGGCGGAGCACCGCCACCAGCCGCCGCCCGCGCCGTCCATGGGGTACGTGCGGCCGTCCGCGTGCAGGGTCACCCGGGACGCGGACGGCGCCCACACCTCGTACCGCAACGGCCGCCTCCTCAGACCTGGTGCAGCCCCCGCCCCGCGAGGGACAGCATGACCTCGCCGACCGCCTCCGACAGCGTCGGGTGCGGGTGGACGTGCTGGGCGACGTCCGCCGCCTCCGCGTCCCAGCCCACGACGAGCTGGCTCTCGGCGATCATCTCCGAGACGTGCGGGCCGACCAGGTGCACACCCAGGATCCGGCCGCCGCCCTGCTCGGCCACCACCTTCACCGTGCCCCCCTGGCCGTGGACCATGCCCTTGGCGGTGCCGGTCAGCGGCATGGAGTTGACGGCGACGGCGTGCCCGCGTGCCACGGCCTCGGCCTCCGTGAGGCCGACGGACGCGGTCTGGGGGCTGGAGTACGTCACCCGTGGGACGGCCGTGTAGTCCACCGGACGGGGCGTGAGCCCCGCCAGCGTCTCCGCCACCACCAGCCCCTCGGCGAACGAGGCGTGCGCCAGGCCGAGCGACGGCGGCGGCAGCAGGTCGCCCACCACGTGGATGCCGGGGACGGCCGTCTCCAGACGGCCCCAGTCGGCGGGGGTGACGTACCCGCGCGCGTCCGTGGCCAGGCCCGCGGCGGCCAGCCCCAGGCCGTCCGTCACGGGCACCCGGCCGACGGCCACCAGCAGCCGCTCGACGTCCAGTTCCTGGACCTCTCCGCGCGGGGTGCGGACGCGCGCCCGCACCCCGCCCTCGTACGGGCGCGCGTCCTCCAGCCGCGCGCCCGTCCGCACGTCGATGCCGCGCTTCTTCAGCCCGCGGGCGAGGTGGCGGCTCACGTCCGCGTCCTCCAGCGGCAGCAGCCGGTCGGCCGCCTCGACGAGCGTCACGTCCGCCCCCATCGACCGGTGCAGCGAGGCGTACTCGACACCGATCGCCCCGCCGCCCAGGACGAGGACGGAGGCCGGCAGACCGGGTGCGAACAGCGCGTCGTCGCTGGTCACGACGTGCACGCCGGCCGGCTCCAGGCCGGGCAGCGGGCGCGGCCGCGACCCGGTCGCCAGCACGATGCCGCGGCGGGCCCGCCACCGGGCGCCGGCCTCCCCGCCCGAGTCGACGCGCACCGTCCGGGGGTCCGTCAGCGAGACGGACCCCCGGACGACGCGTACCTCCGCCTGCGCCAAGTGACGTTCCACGCCACGGTGGTTGCGCGAGACGATGTCGTCCCGCGTCGCCGTGAGCGCGGACCAGTCGACGGAGTCGAGCGTGGCCTTGACGCCCCAGCGTTCGCGGGCCTCCGCGATGCCGTCCACGAGTTCCGCCGCGTGCAGCATGGCCTTGCTCGGGACGCAGCCGCGGTGCAGGCAGGTGCCGCCCACGAGATCGCGTTCCGCGAGGACGACGTCCAGGCCGAGGTGTGCCGCGCGCAGTGCCGTGCTGTAGCCGCCCGTGCCGCCGCCGATAACGATGACATCCGTCTCATGCATGCCTCCACCCTCGGCTGAGCAGGGAAGATGAGTCCAACGCAATGTTTCGATCGATCCGATGAGGGTCGTTCATGGGGGTGGTGGCGCGGTGAGCCTGCGGCAGATGGAATACCTGGTGGCGGTGGCCGAGGAGAGGTCCTTCACCCGTGCCGCCGAGTCCCTCAACGTCACGCAGTCCGCCCTCTCCCACCAGATCAAGGCGCTCGAACGGGAGGTGGGGGGCGCCCTGTTGGAGCGCCTGCCGCGCGGGGTCGGGCTCACGCCCATGGGCCGCGCCTTCCTCCCCCACGCCGAACTGGCCGTGCGCAGCGCCGGCCAGGCACGCCGGGCGGCCCGGGCCGCGGCCGGGGCGGAGGGCGGCGAACTCCACGTCGCCACCCTGCACGCGCTCGCCGTCGGCCTCCTGCCGCGCGTCCTCGCCCGCTGGCGGCGGGAGTTCCCCGGCGTGCGGCTCCATGTGCACGAGTACACGAGCACGGACGCCCTGCGCGAGCACGTGGAACGCGGCGTGGCCGACATCGCCGTCGGCCCGCGCCCGGCGGACTGGCACGGTCCGGTGGTGCCGCTGGGCGACGAGGAGATCGTGCTCGTCGTCGCCCCCGACGACCCCCTCGCCGGCCGCACCCACCCCGTCCTCCTCCCCGAACTCGCCGACCGCGCCTGGGTGCGCTGCCAGTTGGAACCGGTGGTCGAGGGGCGCCGCTGGCTGGACTGGGCCTGCGAGCGGCACGGCTTCCGGCCACGCACGGCGGTCGAGACGCAGCACGCGTCGACCGCCGTACGGATGGCGGCTGCGGGGGTGGGGATCGTCGCCGCCTCGGTCGACGTGGCCCGGGCCACGGCCGGGGCGGTCACGGTGCCGGGAGATCCCTCGTGGCGGCGGGAGTTGGCGGTGTTCTCACGGGTGGGGCTCACGGGGGTGGCGGGGCGGTTCGCGGAGTGTTGTGGGGGGTTGGTTTCGGGGTGAGGTCGGTCGGGCCGGGGCCCTGAGGCGGGCTGTCCGGGCGCGCCCGCCCGTGCCCGCGTCCGCCGGTGCGTGCATCCCGGGGAATACCCTGTGTGACCCTTCGTCAGCCTTCTGTACGCTTCCGGGGTGAAGGAGGCGGGTGTGTTGACGTTGGCGTTGCGGGACGAGGTGGCCGCGTTGTACGCGGGGCGCGCCGAACCGCTCGAGGCACTGGGGCAGTTCCGGCGGTCGCCGGTGCTGGTGCCGCTGGACGCGCGCGGCGGTCTGTGGACGGCGGCGTACGAGGGCGTGTGGTGGATCCACGCCTTCTCGGACGAAGCTGCGCTCGCCCGGTTCATGGCGGGCCGGGCGGACGGCCGGGACGTGGAGTACGTGACCGTCCTCGGCGCCCGCCTCCTGGATGTGGTGGTTCCGGCGGTGGGGGAGCCGGTGGGGGTGGCGCTGGACGTCGGGGGCGACACTCCGTTCCTGCTGCCCCCGGTCGTGGGCGTCGTGCCGGATGTCGCGGCCGTGAACGCCGGGAGGGAAGCGGACCGTTGAGCGGGAACGGGGATCTGAAGGCCGATCGCGAGGCGCTGGACGGCATCGCCAAGGGCATCACCGACGCCCTCGCGGAACTGCGGGAGCTCGGGATGATCGGCGAGGCGGCGGCGGGCCGCGGTTTCGACGAACTCGAACTCTCGGGGCTGGAGACCGGTCACGACGGTCTGAAGGACGCGCTGAAGTCCTTCTGCGACCGCTGGGACTGGGGGGTGCGGTCACTCGTGCAGGAGGGGAACCGCTTCGCCCGCCAGGTCGGCCTGGCCGCCGGCAGCTACTACGAGAACGACCAGTACATCAAGGGGACGATGAAGGTCGGCGTCGCGGCGCTGGGTGCCGATCCGACGCTGTCCGACGAGCAGGTCGAGAAGATGTCGATGGACGAGATCGCGGACCATGGGAATTTCGCGCACGTGGATTACAGCGGGGAGTCCTTCAAGCGCTCCCACCGGCATGCGATGGAAACGCAGAAGGAACTGCTGAAGGACACGCTCGAAACGCATGGCGATCCCCTGCACACCAAGGGCAAGGACGGGGGACGACCGTGACGGACATCTTCGGGAAGGTCGGGCACGGCCTGAAGTCGGCCGTCAACAAGGCCGGGGACAAGATCGAGCACGCCGTCGACGAGGGCAAGAAGGAGCTCGGCAAAGGCGTCAACTACGTCGCCCACAAGGTGGGTGATGGCCTGGACAAGGTCGGCCTGCACGGCATCGCCGACACGGTGGACGACTTCGGTGACTTCACCGCCGACCGCCTCGGTGCCCATGTGAACGAGAAGAATCTCGGCGAGACGGACGACGCCGGGGATCTCATCCACGGCAGCACCGGCCGTATCGCCTCCACCGCCTCCCACCTCTCGGACTTCGCGGCGGCGTTCGAGCGGGTGGGCGGCGGGATGTCCCGGCTGGACTCCGAGCACTGGAAGGGGAAGGGGGCGGACGCCTTCCGCGCGAAGTTCGCGATGCACCCCACCAAGTGGGTGCATGCGGCGAAGGCGTGCGAGGACGCGGCGAAGGCCCTGACGTCGTACGAGGAGACGGTCCGCTGGGCCCAGGGGAAGGCGAAGGAGGCCCTCGCCCTCTACAAGGAGGGGAAGCGCGAGCAGAAGGCGGCTTTCGACGCGTACAAGGCGCAGGTCGAGGCGTACGGCCGCGAAGGAATTCAACGCGAAGCTCGACGCGGGCGAGGACCCCGGGAAGCGTCCCACTCCGCCCGGTTCCTGTCCCAACGCGGGCGCGGACAAGATGCAGCGCGCGCAGGAGATCCTGACCGCCGCCCGGACCCAGCGCAACAGCGCGGCGGAGTCGGCGGCTTCGGCGGTGAAAGGAGCGCTCGCGCACGCCCCGGAAAAGCCGGAGTTCACCGACCGGATGTCGCTGGACTTCGCCGACTTCCGCACGGCGTCGGCCATCGAGATGACCCACTTCGCGGGCGGCTTCGCCAAGGGCGCGGCCGATACGGTCAAATTCGCCCGCACCCTCCTGCCCATCGACCCGTACAACGTCACCCACCCCGCCCTGTATCTCGACCACATGACGAACATGGGTGCCGGGTTGATGACACTCGCCAACCACCCGGACCAGATCCCGTCCGCTCTCCTGGGCACCGGCTGGGGCAAGGACCCCTCGGAGGCGGCGGGCCGCCTCGGCTTCGACGCCCTCACCGCGCTGGCGACCGGTGGTGCCGGGGCGGGCGGCGCGGCGGCCCGGCGCGTGGCGGTGAGCGCGGGGCGGCACGGGCTGGAGGAGGCGGGGGCCCGGGGTGCCCGGCAGCTCGGCAAGGAGGCGGGGGCGGCGCGGCGACAGGTCGAGGAGGGCGCGGAGGACGCGGCCCGCAAGGATGCCCAGAGGTGCAAGGGCGGCGACCCGGTCGACCTGTCCACGGGGCACATGTTCCTGTCCCAGACGGACGTGACGCTCCCCGGCACCCTGCCTCTCGCATTCACCTGGCGTGTCCAGTCCGGCTACCGCGCCGGCCGCTGGCTGGGCCCCTCGTGGTCGAGCACGGTGGACCAGCGGTTGGAGATCGATGCCCAGGGCGTCGTCTTCGTGGCCGAAGACGGCATGCTCCTCGCCTACCCGCACCCCGTGCCGGACGTCCCGACCCTTCCGTCCCACGGGCCCCGCTGGCCACTGGAGCGGGCGGAGGGAGGCGGCTACACGATCACGGACCGGCAAGGTGACCGCACATGGCACTTCACCGCCCCGGTGCCGTCCGATGACCGTCACGAGATCGCGCTTCTCGACCAGATCAGCGACCGCAGCGGCAACTGGATCACCTTCGACTACACGGAGGACGGCACCCCCACCGGCATCACCCACAGCGGCGGATACCACCTCCGCGTCCTCACGGACACGGGGCGTGTCACTGCTCTGCACCTGGGAGATGTGGAGCTGATCCGCTACGCCTATACGGACGGGAACCTGACGGACGTCATCAACTCCTCGGGGCTTCCGCTGCGTTTCACCTACGACGACCGTGGCCGGGTCACGTCGTGGACCGACCGCAACGACCGTTCGTACCACTATGCGTACGACGACCGCGACCGCTGCGTCCGCGAGTCGGGCCAGGAGGGGCACCTCCGGTACACGCTGCAGTTCGGCGACCTCGATCCGGACACCGGCCTGCGCGTCACGCTCCTGACGGACTCCCTCGGACACACGACGCGCTACACCTTCAACGACCGTTCCCAGCTCGTCTCCGAGACCGACCCGACGGGCGCCACGACCCTGTCGGCCTGGGACCGGCACGACCGTCTGCTCTCGCGCACGGATCCGCTCGGCCACACGACAACGTTCTCCTACGACGACGCGGGCAACCTCGTCTCGGTCGTCCGTCCCGACGGCGCGGAGAGCACGGCGGCGTACAACGCCCTCGACCTCCCGGAGACGATCACCGAACCGGACGGTTCCGTCTGGCGGCAGACGTACGACGACGCCGGCCGCCGCACGTCCTTGACCGACCCGTCAGGGGCGACGACCCGTTACGCGTACGACGACGCGGGCCGTCCCCTGTCGGTCACGGACCCGCTGGGCCACACGACCCGCCTGCGCTGCGACGCGGCCGGCCTGGTGACGGAGGTGACCGATCCCCTCGGCGCGACGACGCGCTACGAGCGGGACGCCTTCGGCCGGATCGTCGCCGTCACCGACCCCCTCGGGGCGACGACGCGCCTGGCCTGGACGGTCGAGGGCCTGCTCGCCCGCCGCACCGCCCCCGACGGCGGGGAGGAGTCGTGGACGTACGACGGCGAGGGCAACTGCGTCACGTACACCGACCCGATGGGCGGCGTCACGCGGCACGAGCACACCCACTTCGACCTCGTCTCCGCCCGCACGACGCCGGACGGTGCCCGCTACACCTTCACCCACGACACCCAGCTTCAACTCCGCACGGTCACCAACCCGCAGGGCCTCACCTGGACCTACATCTACGACGAGGCTGGCCGCCTGACCTCGGAGACCGACTTCGACGGCCGTACGCTCACCTACACCCACGACGCGGCGGGCCGCCTCGCCTCGCGCACGAACGCGCTGGGCGAGACGACGACGTACGCCTACGACGCGGTCGGCCGGATCGCGTCGAAGGACGCGGACGGTGCGGTCACGACGTACGCCCACGACGTGAACGGCCGCCTCCGTGAGGCGGCCGGCCCCGACGCGACGGTGATCTACACCCGCGACCGCCTCGGCCGGATCAAGTCCGAGACGGTCAACGGCCGTACGCTCACGTACGCCTACGACGCCCTCGGCCGCCGCACCCGCCGCGTGACCCCCAGCGGCGCGGTCACCACCTGGACGTACGACGCGGCCGGCAACCGCACGTCCCTCACGGCCAACGGCCACACCTTCACCCTCGAACACGACGCGGCGGGCCGGGAGGTGGCCCGCCACTTCGGCCAGGGCCTGACCCTGACCCACGCCTGGGACGCGGCGGGGCGCCTGTCGTCCCAATCCCTGACCGGCGTCACCGACCCCCTCCACCGCACCTACACCTACCGCCCCGACGGCCACCTGACCGCCCTCACGGACTCGGCGACGGGCACTCGCCGCTTCGACCTCGACGCGGCGGGTCGCGTCACGGCCGTCCACGCCGCCAACTGGACGGAGCGCTACGCCTACGACGAGGCGGGCAACCAGACGGAGGCGTCCTGGCCGACGGACCACCCGGGCGCGGAGGCCCACGGCCCCCGCTCCTACGAGGGCACCCGAATAACCCGCGCCGGCCGGGTCCGCTACGAACACGACCCCCAGGGCCGAGTGGTCCTGCGCCAGAAGACCCGCCTCTCCCGCAAACCGGAAACCTGGCGCTACACCTGGGACGCCGAGGACCGCCTCACCGCCGTCACCACCCCCGACGGCACCAACTGGCGCTACCTGTACGACCCCTTCGGCCGCCGCACGGCCAAACAGCGCCTGACCCCCTCGGGCGAGGTCGCCGAAGAAACCACCTTCACCTGGGACGGCCCCACCCTCACCGAACAAACCACCACAGCCACCGAACTCCCCCACCCGGTCACCCTCACCTGGGACCACGACGGCCACCGTCCCGTCTCCCAGACCGAGCGAATATCCTCCCCGGACGCCTCCCAACGGACCATCGACGAGCGCTTCTTCGCCATCGTCACCGACCTGGTCGGCACGCCGACGGAGCTGATCGACGAGTCGGGCACGACGGCTTGGCGCTCGCGCACCACCCTTTGGGGAATCACAGCCTGGGCAACGGACAGCACCACCTATACCCCGCTCCGCTTCCCCGGCCAATACTTCGACCCGGAGACCGGACTCCACTACAACTTCCATCGCCACTACGACCCTGACACGGCCCGCTATACCGCTTCGGACCTCCTCGGCCTCGCTGCAGCGCCCAACTCGGTCACCTATGTAATCAACCCGCACATTTGGCTTGATCCACTTGGGCTCGCGCCCTACCCGACAGATGTGGCACTAGGGATCCGAGAAGAAGGGCTCCGAGAGTTTGCGGACAGTAACGGATTCACGCATTACTTGGACAACTGGACGGACTTCGAAGCCGATGTCCGTGCCGCGGCGCACAACCCGAAGGTGCGCCTGCACATCGTCATGGACGGGTTCAGTGGATCGACGCCAGCAGAACGGTTCATGAGAGCCTATGAGAACGGCATGGGGGATAACTGGTACGCGACAGAGCGCGAGATGTACCACGTGGGAAAGGCTGTGCGCTTGGGGGATCGAACGTGGGATAGCATCACGTTCTACGAGAACGGAAAGCCTGTATCAGTACCCGAGCCAGAACACTGGCCCATGCCGAAGAGGTAGCATGCAAAAGGTTATTTCATGGGAGCGAAAGTTCCAAGTGTGGCAGTACTCGGTTAGTCACTCCGTCCTTCTTTTGCGAAGCTTTCACCCGCAAAAGTACACGACGCGTATTGATGTCGCCTTCCCTGCCGTGACGTTGATGCACCTACAGCCCAGCTATGAGACCCTCAGTGTTCGACAGGCCACCGAGGAGGAACGGCTGCGCATCCTGGGAGCTACCGCAGAGAAAATCACCCATGGAAACCTCTTCTTGCTCAACGAGGGAGAAGGGTATGTGCATGCGGCGGACTTCTCCTGGCATGAGGACTCGGGCGACCACCACACACCATCGAGCTTCGGCCCGTTGCGTGGTACCGCTTGAGTCGGTACAGGATCCGCAGGCACCCCAGCTCTGGTGGTAGATGAACGGTCAAGGGCCGGGCGGCTGAGAGCGCCGGACTCGTATGAGCGGCGATACGCGCCCGGCCCGCATGGAGTTCGGCGCAGGTGCCGGTGCGGGCGGCGTAGAGGGCTGCGGTGATCCGGTGGGCGTGGTAGGTGGCGCAGTGGGTGTGCAGCTCGTGCTGCGTGAGCCACTGTAGGCGGCGAGTTCGAGGCCGCTGCCCGGGGTCGTCAGGCGGATGAACACGACGCCCAGTGCCGAGCGGTCCCGCGCCAGGAGACCCGCCTCTCGCGCAAACCTGGCGCTATACCTGGGGCGCCGAGGATCGCCTCACGTCGGTCACCCCCTGATGGCGCCCAGCTGGTGCTACCTATAGCACCCCTTCGGCCACCGCATAGCCAAACAGCACTTGACCGTCTGGAAAGCGCAGCGTTATGGGGACACGACAGACCGAGCCACCCGCCCCCCAGGGGCAAGCGACGACTGGGCAGGGCATACCGGATCACCTGCCGCCCTGGCAGGCGCCCAGCGACATCGAACGGGGTCTCTACGAGGCGAAGGTGCGCAACGACTGGGCCGCGTACTTCGACGTCCTCGCCGGAGCGGTCCTCTACCATGCGACGCCGAGGGACTTCGCCGAAAACCGCCCGGGGTACTTCCTCCGTTCCTCCTCATGGCTCCCCATGGTGAGCCAGCATTGTCACGTCTACTTCACCGAGGGCATGCTGCCGGTGCCCGTCGAGGATCCGGTCTTCTTCAGGTTCAGCCTCAGTTTCCTGGCCAGGAACTGGCCGGCTGACAGCGACCACATATGGCTGGCGATCAACCCCGGCTCTCCCTGCGAGGGAATCTTTCCCGCGACACCGTCCCACCGGCTGGTGTGGCAACAGCACACACAGAAGAGGGACCCGTACTCCTCTGCCCCGACCTTGCGGACCCTCTGGGTCGGCGGGGCCCTCAGCGGGCCGGTGGCCCACGGGCTCGCGTGCGGCGCCCTGTTGTGCGTCCACAACAGCTCGTTCTGGAACGCCATGGCCTGGCACGGCCGTGGGTTCGACGAAGAACGGGAACGCCTCAAGGAATGGTGGGACATCACCGACCGTGACGGGTGGCGACGCGCGCAGGAGAACCTGTTGCAGGGCAACAGTGTCACCGGCGGCGTATGGGAGTTCGTCCTCGAAATCCGTCAGATGCTCCATCGCCAATACGGCGGGTTCGTGGACACAGCACACTGGCGGCAAGTCACCGAACGCATTCTCCGGGCGCGGGCGCAGGAGGAGAACGATGCAGCCGGCATCGAGGCCGAAGTGACGCGCGTCCTCAAGGTCATCGGGCGCATCACCCGCTACGAGGCCCGTTTCCGGGCCGACGGCCTCCTCGCGGAGGACAAGCAGGTTCGTTCCGTTCTCGCCTGGGACTTCGGGCGCGCGTCGAAAATGGCCCGCTGGGGGCTCGGCGCCCGGTACTGCACCCTGGCCGAGGCGGAGAACGCCGTCGTACGGGCCGGGCGTATCAGTCAGCTGAACTACCGCTCATGGGAGGAATTCTCCGCCGGCTACATCCTGGGCCGATGCCTGCACTTCGACGAGGAGGAGTTCGGGGACTGGTACCAGGACATGCTCGAAGCACATCGCATCCTGGTCACCGAACCGAACAGCCCTTGGCTGAACATACCTTGGCGGTAGTCGGGCGGCACGGATACGCACCTTTCGTGCCGCCCTACGCCGCGTGCGCGTACGCCGGGCGCCCCGCGTGGAGTTCGGCGCAGGTGCCGGTGCGGGCGGCGTAGAGGGCTGCGGTGATCCGGTGGGCGTGGTAGGTGGTGCAGTGGGTGTGCAGGTCGTGTTGGGTGAGCCATTTGTAGGCGGCGAGTTCGGGGCCGGTGCCCGGGGTGGCCAGGCGGACGGCGGTGTCGTCCGGGACGGTCAGGGTCTGGTAGACGAAGTCGATCGCCGGGGGCGCGTAGGTGCGCTCGTCGCGTGGGGTGAAGTCCGTCAGGACCAGGCGGACGGGCGTCAGGGCCAGGCCCGTCGCCCGCTTGCCCTCGCGGGCCATGGCCTCCCACGCCGGTTCGCCGTCCCATGCCGTCCCGCCGGGCAGCTGGAAGTTGCGGCCGTTGTCCGGGGCGCCCTTGCGGTACGGCGAGACGAGCAGCACCTTGCCGTGGCCGTTGAGGATGAGGGCCAGCGCACGGATGCGGGGTGAGGGCATGGGGGCGCCTTTCGGGTTGCGTGGGGTTCGGGTGTGCTTCCGGACGTTAGTGGTTCGGCTGCTCAACCAGCTTGGGGCGTGGGAGAGTTGGCGGGCAAGTCGCAGCGACACTGTCGCTGAAAGTGGAATATTCGGCGAGCGGGGCACGGGGTAACGGGTGCTGGGCACGGGTACGTACGGGCTGGGTGCCCCCACCACCGAGCCCGGCACGGGAGGGTTCGCGCATGGCAGTGAAGACGGGGCCGACGCTGCGGAGGGTGCAGCTCGGGAAAGAGCTCCGCAGGCTCCGCGACCGCGCGGGGATGACGCCGGCGCAGGCGGTTGACGGACTGGGCTTCAGCGAGACGAAGCTGTGGCGTGTGGAGCGGGGGCTGACGAGCCTGGACAAGGTCCAGGATCTCCGCAATCTGTGCGCGCGGTACGGGCTGGAAGACGAGGAGGACATCGAGTTCCTCGTCCGGATCCAGCGGGATTCGCTGAGCCGTGACTGGTGGGCTCCGTACCGGAATCTGATGCCGTCCGGCATGGGCATGTTCGTGGGACTGGAGCGCGATGCGCGACGGCTCAGGGGATGGCATCCGACTCTGGTTTACGGGCTGTTGCAGACCGAATCCTATGCGCGGGCGCTGTTCCAGTCCGCAAAGGCGGTCGAGGAGACCACGACCGAATTTCTGGAGATGAACGTCCAGCTCCGCACGCAGCGCAAGGAGTTGATCACCAGGTCCGAGAACCCTGTAGAGCTCTGGGTCATCATGGGTGAAGCGGCGCTGCGCCATGTCCTCGGCAGTGCCGAGGTGATGCGTGAGCAGTACGAGCACATCGCCGACCTGGCGAAGCTGGACAACGTGACGGTTCAGGTGTTGCCCCTGGCCACGCCTACATATCGCTCCTTCAGCAACTTCGTCCTCATGGACTTCGAGCCGCCGATGACGACGATCGTCGAGATCGACGAGGCCAGATCGGTGGTCGTGGTCGACAAGCAGACGGAAGTGTGGAAGCACACCCGCAAGTTCGACGCCCTCTGCGCGGGTGCGCTGGGCCCCGGGGAAACACCGAAGTTTCTGGAACGGCTGGCGAGAGAGCAGGCGTAGTCATGAATGGCGTGTCATGGGTCAAGTCCTCCTATACCGGGGAAAACGGGAGTAATTGTGTCGAAGTAGCAGACCTCGCCGATCGTGTCGGCATACGCGACTCCAAGAATCCATCGCTTCGCTCGATCAGCGTCCCGAACCCCGCCTGGAAGGCACTCGTCGCGGAACTCGGCGCCCAGTAGCTCACTCCCGCACCAACAACGCCACCGGAAACCGGTGCAACAACCGCGACAGCGGCACTCGCCCCGGGCACACCCGCCCCGTCAGCAACTCCCGCCACCGCGCGGCCCCGTCCGGCAGACCCAGCGCCGTCTCCCCCCAGTCCAGCCCCCGCGCCCACCGCGTCACCACCGTGACCGCCTCCCCCGAGCGGGCGAAGGCCACGCAGTGGTCCGCCGCCGGGCCGGTGGCGGTCAGCGGGTGGTAGTCGGCGCGCGGGCCGGTGAACCACTCGGGGTGGGCACGGCGCAGGCGCAGGGCCGTGCGTGTGAGGTGGAGCTTCTCGGCGGAGAGGCCGGACGGCTCGGTGGGGGTGGTGAGGTCGACCGGGCGCCGGTTGTCGGGGTCGACCAGGAGGCGGCGGACGCGCTCGGTGCCCTGGTAGAGGTCGGGGACGCCGGGCACGGTGAGGTGGAGGAGGGCCGCTCCGAGGGTGTTGGCGCGTACGGACGGGCGTACCGCGGTGGCGAAGTCGGTCAGGGCGCGGTGGGCGGGCCCGCAGGGGCCGCCCACGACGAAGCGTTCGACGTCCTCCTCGTACGATGTGTCGCGCTCCGTCCACGTCGTGCGCAACGCCGCCTCGCGGGCGGCCTTGAGGACGGCGGGGACGAGCCGCAGGGCGTCCGGCTCGCCGAGGGCGAAGGCCGTCTGCCAGGCCGTCCACGCCAGATGGGGATCCGGCGCGGGCGCCCGGGCCGACAACTCGTCCAGGAGGAGGGCCCATTCGCGCGGGTATTCGGTCAGCGCGGTCAGGCGCGCCCGCGCGTCCGCGCTGCGCTTGGTGTCGTGGGTGGCCAGCACCGTGCCGGTGGCGGGCCAGTCGCGCTGGATGCGGGCGCAGAAGGCGTGGAACTCGGTGGAGGAGACGGCCGGCCGGTCGGGTGTGCCGCCGACCTCCGTGGCGGAGAGGAGGGGGGCGTAGCGGTAGAAGGCCGTGTCCTCGGTGGACTTGGCGCGCACCGCGGCCGCCGTCTGGGCGAAGCGGGCGCAGAAGTCGCGGTGTTCGGGGCCGTCGCCGAGCCGTCCGAGGGCCGCGTCGCGGACGACCTCGACGGCCGCGGCCTCCTCCGGCACGGTGAAGGCGGAGCGCGCGGCCTGCGCGGCCTCGTCCAGGAGGGCGGCCTCCGCCGGAGCGGCCGGCTCGCCGCAGCGCGCGTACGGGCGGTAGACCGGCAGCCGGACGAGGATCTCGTACAGCGCCGTGCGCAGCGCCCAGGGCGCGTGGTCGCGCAGTCGCCAGGAGGCGTCGCAGATGCGGGCGGCGACGCGCACCAGCCGCTCGGTCTCGGCGACGAGTTCGTGGGAGACCATGCGGCGCGCGGCGCGCCGCACGGTGGCGGGCCAGTCGCCGCCGCGGTCGGCGGGCGGGGCGGCGAACGCCCGGTAGGCGGTGGTGAGTTCGGCGGCGCCGGAGGGGGCGGTGAAGAGGCCGTCGATGTGGCGGAGGGCGTCATAGCCGGTGGTGCCGGCGACGGGCCAGGCGTCGGGGAGGGCCTCGTCGCGGGCGAGGATCTTCTCGACGACGGTCCAGCGGCCGCCGGTGGCCTCGTGGAGCCGCGCCAGGTAGCCGGCGGGGTCGGCGAGCCCGTCGGGGTGGTCGACGCGCAGCCCGTCGAGGACGCCTTCGCGCAGGAGTTGCAGCACCTTGGCGTGGGTGGCGGCGAAGACCTCGGGGTCCTCGGCGCGGACGGCGATCAGCTCGGAGACGGTGAAGAAGCGGCGCCGGTTGAGCTCGGTGCGGGCCAGCCGCCACCAGGCGGGCCGGTACCACTGGGCGTCCAGCAGCTCGGGCAGGGGGAGCCGTTCGGTGCCGGGGCGCAGGGGCAGGACGTGGTCGTGGTAGCGCAGGGTGGTGTCGTGGACGGTGAAGGCGCCGAGCTCGTCGCCGAGCCGGCCGGCGAGGACGGGCAGCAGGACCTTGCCGCCGTGCTCGGCCCAGTCGATGTCGAACCAGCGGGCGTACGGGGAGGCGGGTCCGTCGCGCAGCACTTCCCACAGCGGCCCGTTGAGGTGCTCGGGGGCGGGGGCGGCCATGTGGTTGGGGACGATGTCCAGGACCAGGCCGAGGCCGTGGGCGTGGGCGGCGCGGGCCAGGGCGCGCAGGCCCTCCTCGCCGCCGAGTTCGGCCCGGACGGCGGTGTGGTCGGTGACGTCGTAGCCGTGCGTCGAGCCGGGCACGGCCTCCAGGACGGGGGAGAGGTGCAGGTGGGAGACGCCGAGTGCGGCGAGGGAGGGCACGGCGCGCTCGGCCGCGGCGAAGGGGAAGTCCGGCTGGAGCTGGAGGCGGTAGGTGGCGGTCGGCGGGGTCGTCCCGTCGTGGCTGTCGCGGCTGTCGCGCTTCATGGGAACATGCGTACCCAGCCGGGCGGGGGCGCAGCGGTCGCGGAGGGGGCGTCCCCGGTCGTCAGAGGGGGCGTTGGAGGACGGCGAGGCTGCGGTCGGTGAGGGTGAGCCGGTCTCCCGCGGCGAGCTTCGGTCCGTCCTGGATGACGCCTTCGGGGCGCGCGGTGTCCACGACGACCCGCCAGAGCCGCCCGTGGTCGGGCGGGACGACGAAGTCGAGGGCGCCGTCGTGGGCGTTGAACATCAGCAGGAACGAGTCGTCGACGACGGGCTCGCCGCGCGGCCCCGGTTCGGAGATGGCGCCGCCGTTGAGGAAGACGGTCAGGGAACGGGCGTGGGCGGCCTGCCAGTCCTCGTCGCGCATCTCCTCCCCTTCCGGGGTGAACCAGGCGATGTCGGACAGTTCGTCGTGGGTGCCCTGCACGGGCCTGCCGTGGAAGAAGCGGCGGCGCCGGAAGACCGGGTGGTCGCGGCGGAGCCAGACCATCGCCCGGGTGAAGGCGAGCATGCGGCGGGCGCGCTCGGCGGCCGGGTCGTCGGGGTCGGGCCAGTGCACCCAGGACAGCTCGCTGTCCTGGCAGTACGCGTTGTTGTTGCCGTGCTGGGTGCGGGCGAACTCGTCGCCGTGGCTGATCATCGGGACGCCCTGGGAGAGCAGCAGGGTGGCGATCAGGTTGCGCATCTGCCGGTCGCGCAGGGCAAGGACGGCCGCGTCGTCCGTCTCGCCCTCGACGCCGCAGTTCCACGACCGGTTGTGGCCCTCGCCGTCGCGGTTGTCCTCGCCGTTGGCCTCGTTGTGCTTCTCGTTGTAGGAGACGAGGTCGTGGAGGGTGAAACCGTCGTGGCACGTCACGAAGTTGACGGAGGCGAGCGGGCGGCGGCCGTCGTCCTGGTAGAGGTCGGAGGAGCCGGTCAGCCGGGAGCCGAAGTCGGCCAGGGTGGCGGGCTCGCCGCGCCACAGGTCCCGGCAGGTGTCCCGGAACTTGCCGTTCCATTCGGTCCACAGCGGGGGGAAGTTGCCGACCTGGTAGCCCCCCTCGCCGACGTCCCACGGCTCCGCGATCAGCTTCACCTGGCTCACCACCGGGTCCTGCTGCACCAGGTCGAAGAACGACGACAGCCGGTCCACCTCGTGGAACTGCCGTGCGAGCGTGGCCGCCAGATCGAACCGGAAGCCGTCCACCCGCATCTCGGTGACCCAGTACCGCAGCGAGTCCATGATGAGCTGGAGGACGTGCGGGCTGCGCATCAGCAGGGAGTTGCCGGTGCCGGTGGTGTCCGTGTAGTAGCGCGGGTCGTCCGAGAGCCGGTAGTACGAGGCGTTGTCGAGGCCCCGGAAGGACAGCGTGGGGCCCAGGTGGTTGCCCTCGGCCGTGTGGTTGTAGACCACGTCGAGGATGACCTCGATGCCGGCCGCGTGCAGGGCCCGCACGGCGGACTTGAACTCCAGCACCTGCTGCCCCCGGTCGCCCCAGGACGCGTACGCGTTGTGCGGGGCGAAGAAGCCGATGGTGTTGTACCCCCAGTAGTTGGCCAGCCCCAGGTCCACCAGCCGGTGGTCGTGGACGAACTGGTGCACCGGCATCAGTTCGATCGCCGTCACCCCCAGCCCGGTCAGGTGCGCGATCACCGCGGGGTGCGCCAGGGCCGCGTAGGTGCCGCGGATCTCCGGCGGCAGCTCCGGGTGAAGCATCGTCAGCCCCTTGACGTGGGCCTCGTAGATGACCGTCCGG
The DNA here is from genome assembly GCF_001187435.1 of Streptomyces caatingaensis. Lineage (GTDB taxonomy): Bacteria > Actinomycetota > Actinomycetes > Streptomycetales > Streptomycetaceae > Streptomyces > Streptomyces caatingaensis. Next base: position 129,758 of record NZ_LFXA01000002.1, read on the forward strand.
TGGTACTCGGTGCGCGGCCGGCGGTCGTCGCCCCAGTCGAAGTACGGATTGATGACGACGGAGGTCATCATGTGCGGAGCGGAGTCCATGTCATTACGCGCGTCCGGATCGTCGAAGTGATAGCCGTAGACCGCCTCCCCCCACTCCACCCGGCCGCTGACGGCCTTGGCATACGGGTCCAGCAGCAGCTTCGCGGAGTTGCACCGCTGCCCCCGCTCCGGGGCGTACGGGCCGTGCGCCCGGAAGCCGTACCGCTGCCCCGGCATCACCCCCGGCAGGTACGCGTGCCGCACGAACGCGTCGCTCTCCCGCAGCTCGACGGCCGTCTCCGACCCGTCCTCGTGCAGCAGGCACAACTCGATCCGCTCCGCCGCCTCGGAGAAGACCGCGAAGTTGGTGCCCGCCCCGTCGTAGGTGGCACCGAGGGGGTACGCCTGTCCCGGCCAGACCTGCATAGACTCGACTCTTCCGCTTTCCGGCCTCCCCCGGGCGCCTCGCACCGGGCCGTCGAGGTCCAGATCTTCCCCGAAACCACCGCCCTCCACCTCTCGGACGGCCGGACCACACGGGTGACGGACCGTCCGTTTCCCACCTCACGCACGGATATCACTATGAGTCAGATCACATGGTCCTTACGTGTCATGGGCAACCGCCACGTGGCACAGGCGAGTTCGCCGGGCGCCGGACCAGGCGCGTGTGCGCCGTCTCCCACAGGCGCAGTAGTCTGCCTTGATCGTTGAACGGGGGGCGGGAAGAAGGCGGTGCACTGATGAGCTCGGGCGGGCTGGAGCTGCCCCCTGCGGACGGGGATCCGGGGGAGGAAGCGGCCGGCGGCACACCCCCCGGCGCGGTGTCCCTCGCCCGCCCCGGGGAGATCGGGGCGGAACTCGACTGGGGCGCGGACGCCTGGAGCGAGGTGCGCACCCGCGCCCGCCGGGCGGGCCGCGCCTACATCTGGCTGAACCTGGTGGAGCAGCGGCTGCGGGCCGTCGTCGCCGCCGTGCTGCGGCCGGTGTACGAACCCGTGCACGGCGAGGACGAATGGGTCGTCGCCGCGGCCGGGCCCGCCGGGCAGGAGTGGGTGCAGCGGGCCGTCGCCGTGCGCGAGGTCAGCCGGCGCAAGGGCTACCTGCTCGACCCCGCCGACGACAACGTCCTCAGCTTCCTCACCCTTCCCCAGCTGCGGGAGCTGCTCGTCCAGCACTGGCCCTGCTTCGAGCCGTACCTCGACGACCGGCGCGAGCTCGAACTCGCCCTCGACGAGCTGGAGGTCGCGCGCAACGTCGTCTCCCGCAACCGCGCCCTGTCCCGGACCGTCCTCGCCCAGGCCGAACGGGCCTCCGCCCGGCTGCTCGACATCCTCGGCGGCGGCGCCGGCATCCCCTCCGCCGACCGGCTGCCCGTCGACGCCGTCGAGGACCTCGTCGGCGACCGCTACGCCGACGTCGTCGGCGTGCACCCCGACCGGGTGCGCCTGCAGCGGCAGTTGCCCGTGGAGGACCTCTTCGGCAGCGCGCGGCGGCTCGACGCGGTCGGCATAGGACTCAACCTCCTTGTCCAGAACTACTCGGGGCGCCGGCTCGTCCGCCTCGCCGAGGACGGCTGCCGCGCCCGGCTGCTCTTCCTCAACCCCGCCAGCAGCGCGGTGCGGCGCCGCGAGCGCGAGCTCGGCCTGAAGAAGGGCGAGATGAGCCGGTCCGTGGAGATGAACATCATGCACATGCGGCGGGTGCGGGACCGGCTCTCCGCCCCCTCCGCGTTCGAGATCCGCGTCTTCGACGAGACCCCGCGCTTCACGGCCTACCTCGTCAACGGCGACGGCGCCGACGGCCTGGCCGTCGTCCAGCCCTATCTGCGCCGGGCGCGGGGGATGGAGGCGCCGGTGCTGGTGCTGCGCGGGGGTGCGCGCGGACGGTCGGGGGCGCCGTCCGGGGAGGACGGGCTGTTCGACACGTACCGCGAGGAGTTCGAGGGGGTCTGGGCGGATTCGCGCCCTGTCTCCTGAGCGCCGCTCCCGGGGCGTTGTCAGTGGCCTGTGCGAGGGTGGTGGTCCTGCGGGGGAGAGCACCACGAAGGGGGACTTGCCATGGGCTGGCACGCGGAGCCGTTGATCGGGTTCGACCTGGAGACGACGGGCACGGATCCGGCGGAGGCGCGGATCGTCACGGCGGCGGTGGTGGAGACGGCCGGGGGCGAGCCGGTGGGGCGGCGGTGCTGGCTGGCCGACCCCGGCGTTCCCGTTCCCGCCGAGGCCACGGCGGTGCACGGCATCACCGGTGAGCGGGCTGCGGCGGAGGGGCGGCCCGCGCGGGAGGTCGTCGCCGAGATAGCGGAGGAGCTGGCGGCGCACTGGGCGCTGGGGCGACCCGTCGTCGCCTACAACGCGTCCTTCGATCTCAGCCTGCTCGACGCCGAGTTGCGCAGACACGGCCTGCCGCCGCTCGGCCGCCGGCCCGGCCCGGTCATCGACCCGCTGACGATCGACCGGGCCGTCGACCGCTACCGCAAGGGGCGGCGCACGCTGGGGGATGTGTGCCGGGTGTACGGGGTCGTGCTGGAGGGGGCGCACGAGGCGGGGGCGGACGCGCTGGCCGCGGTGCGGGTGGCGCTGGCGATCGCGGATCGCCATCCCCGGATAGCGAAGGCGGAGTTGGGGGAGCTGTACCGGGATCAGGAGCGGTGGTACGCGGAGTGGGCGGAGGGGTATGAGGGGTGGCTGCGGCGGAGGGGGGATGCGGGGGCGGTGGTGAACGGGCGGTGGCCCGTCAGGTGAGGCGCCCCCGGCCCGGCCTGTCACCTGGAGCGGATGCCGGCTGGAGCGGACGCCGGCGGGAAGGGATGCCGGCTAGAACGGATGCCGGCTAGAACGGATGCCAGTGCACCGTCTCGTCGCCGTCGCGCAGCGAGCCCACCCGACGCCGGAACTCGGCCAGCGCCGCCGGATTCCCCGGCGCGTGCTGCGCCACCCACGCGCAGCTCGCCGTCTCCCGGGCGCCCCGCAGCACAGCGCACCCCTCCCACTCCCGCACATCCCACCCGTACGCCCGGACGAAGGCGTCGTAGGCGCGCGGGTCGAGGCCGTAGCGGTCGCGGCTCAGGGCCATCACCACCAGGTCGTGCTCCCGCAGGTCGGCGGAGAAGGTCTCCAGGTCGACGAGGACGGGCCCGGACGGGCCGACGTGGACGTTGCGCGGCAGGGCGTCGCCGTGCAGCGGCCCGGGCGTCAGCCGGGGGACGAGCGCGGCGGCGGCCGCCGCGAAACCGTCGCGGCGTTCGCGGAGATAGTCCGCGTCGGCCGGATCGATCGCGGAGCCGGCCAGCCGCAGCCAGCGCTCGACCCCGCCGAGCAGCTCCCGCGCGGGCAGCCCGAAGTCCGGCCCGGGCAGGGCGTGGACGAGGCGGAGGAGCGCGGCCAGATCCTCGGGCCCGGCGGGGCGGACCGCCTCGGGGAGCCGGTGCCAGAGCGTGACGGGATGGCCGTCGGCCATCACCACGTCCGGCTCGGCCGGCCGCACGGCGGGGACGCCGCTCTCCGCGAGCCAGGACGCGACACGCAGTTCGCGCAGGGCGCGGTCGCGCAGCGAGGCGTGCCGCCCTACCTTGGCCACCAGCCCGCCCACGGCGAAGACCGCGTTCTCGCCGAGGGCGAGCAGCGTCGCCCCGCGCGCCGCGGGAGCCGTCACCCCGGCCGCCGCGAGGATGCCGCGTGCCCGCTCTTCCGTGAATGCCGCGTCCACCACTGCCGTACCTTCGCCTTCCGAATTTCCGTGCCCGTACCGGGCAGGTCCCCGCAAGTCTCCCGCCCCGGCGGCCCGGCGCGGTGGCCGGGGTCCGGCCGGCCGGGCGCCGTGACGGGGCCTCGCCTGGTACGGTCCCTTCGGCCGCCGTGCCTCACCCCCACGGGGCGCGGCGGCCGTCCGCGGTTATGCTCCCGGTTCCGGTGCCCCCGTGCGAACAGGAGCCTCCCGTGCCGACCGCGATCCTCGGCTTCGCCCTCCTCTCCCTGCTCGTGACCGTGTCCCCCGGCCCGGACCTGCTGCTCGTGCTGCGCAACTGCCTGCGCGGCGGCCGGAGGGCGGGGAGCGCCACGGCCCTCGGCGTGGCGGCCGGTTCGCTGGCCTGGGGCGCGGCCGCCGCGTGCGGCCTGGCGGCGGCGTTGCAGCGGTGGGACGCGGCGTTCACCGTCGTCCGTCTCGCCGGGGCCGCGTACCTGGTGTTCCTCGGGGCGCAGGCGCTGTGGGCACAGCGGCGGGCCGTGGCCCTGTCGGAGGAGCGGCCGGCCCCCGAGGACGCCGGTCCGCCGCCGCGGGCGGGCGCGGCCTTCCGGCAGGGCGTGCTGAGCTGTCTGCTCAACCCGAAGGTGGGGGTCTTCTTCGTCGCCGTCGCCCCGCAGTTCCTGCCGGAGGGGGCTTCCCCGCTGTGGACGACGTTGCTCTTCGGCGCGATCGACGCGGTGATCGCGGTGACGTGGATGCTGCTGGTCGCGGCGGGTGCGGACCGGATGATGACATGGCTGCGGAGGCCCCGGGTCCACCGCGGCCTGGAGCGGGCCACGGGCGGGATCCTGGTGGCGCTGGGCCTCGGCACGGCGGTGGAGTCCGCCTGAGTCCGTCTGTACGGCGCCGGGGCGGGCCCCGGACCCGTATCGCGCGCTCCGCGCGACAGCGACGCGGCTGCGCCGCGCCCCTATCGCGGCGGCAGCGCGCCGGAAACGGTGAAGTGGGGGTTCCCCCTCGGGGGGAGGGGCCGGGGCAGCGTCTCCTCGTACCGCCGCAGCACCAGCGTCACCACCTCTCCCATCACCCCCAGCACATCCGTCACCACGTCCGCCCCCGCCTCCCGAGCCCCCGCGGCGATGCGGTCGGGGAGGCGGCCGGGTGCCAGGACGTAGCGGGCGACGGCGACGTGTTCGCAGCCGGCGGCGCGGAGGGCGTGGACGGCGTCCTCGGGGCGGGGGCCGGAGGCCGAGGCGTATGCGCAGCGCACGGCCCGCCAGCCGCCCGCGTGTTGCCAGGAGCGCGCCACTCCTTCCACGACCGCCCGCCCCCGGGGGTCGGACGTCCCCGCGGCGGCGAGCACGACGCCCGTCGAGGAGCGGTCGCGCACCCCCGCCTCGGCCAGCCGCCGTTCCAGTGCGCCGACGAGGAGGGGGGACGGGCCCAGGACGTCGGACTGGTGGACGGTCAGCGAGGGCGGGCAGCAGGTCCGGAGCACCTGGGGGATGTCCGTCCGCGCGTGGAAGGCCCGTGTGAGGAGCAGCGGCACGGCGACGGCCGACCGTACCCCGTCCGCCGCCAGCCGTTCGAGTGCCTCGCTGACCGAGGGGGTGTAGAAGTCGAGGAAGCCGGCCTCGACCCGGAGGCCGGGCCGGCGCGCCGCGACGCCCGCCCGCAGCGCGGCGACGGTCGCCGCGTGCCGGGGGTCACGGCTGCCGTGGGCGACGAGGAGGAGGGTCACGCCGCCAGCCCCCGCGTCCGCAGGACCCGCCGTTCGAGCGGGCTGAAGACCGCCAGGTCGATGGCGATGCCGACGAAGAGGATCAGCAGGATGCCCAGGAGCACGCCCGGCATGTCGGAGTCGGTGCGGGCGTTCTCCAAATACTGGCCGAGGCCGAGGCCCAGGTCGGGGGAGGAGGCGATGAGTTCGGCGGCCATCAGGGAGCGCCAGGAGAAGGCCCAGCCCTGTTTGAGGCCGGCGACGTAGCCGGGCAGCGCGGCGGGCAGCAGGACGAGGCGGGCGCCGCGCGCCCCCGTGGCGCCCAGGGTCCGCCCGGCCCGCAGGTACAGCGGGGGCACCTGGTCGATGCCGGAGACCAGCCCGTTGGCGATCGACGGCACCGCGCCCAGCAGGATGACGGCGTACATCGCGGCGTCCGTGATGCCGAGCCAGATGACCGCGGCCGGCACCCACGCCACCGACGGCAGCGACTGGAGGCCGGACAGCACCGGGCCCAGCGCCGCCCGGACGAACGGCACCCGGGCGACCAGCAGCCCCAGCGGCGTCCCGAGGGCGAGCGCGGCGGCGAAGCCGAGCAGGCCGCGCGAGACACTGGTCCAGATGATGTCGAACAGCGTTCCCTTGAGCCACAGTTGGCGCAGGCTGTCCCAGACGGCCGCCGGGTCGGGGAGCTTGTAGTCCTCGGTGACCCCGGCGACGACCAGCAGCTTCCACACCGCCAGCACCAGGACCACGGCGGTCACCGGCGGCAGCACCTTGCGCAGCAGCACCTGCCGCACCGGGGTGCGCCGGACCTGGACGGTGTCGAGCGCGTCGAGGCCGGCCTCCAGCCCGGCCAGGTCGGGGTGTCGGGCGGTGTCAGGGCTTGCCATGGCGACGGATCTCCCCCCGTAGTTCCTCGGTTATCTCCACGGACAGCTCGGCGACGGCCGCGTCCTCGATGCGCCGCGGCTGCGGCAGGTCCACCGTCCACTCCCGGACGACCCGGCCCGGGCGCGACGACAGCAGCACCACGCGTCCGCCGAGCCGGACCGCCTCGCGCACGTTGTGGGTGACGAAGAGCACCGACAGCTCCGTCTCGCGCCAGATCCGCGTCAGTTCGTGGTGCAGCACGTCCCGGGTGATGGCGTCGAGCGCGGCGAACGGCTCGTCCATGAGCAGCAGCCGGCTGTCCTGGGCCAGCGCCCGGGCCAGGGCGACGCGCTGGCGCATGCCGCCCGACAGCTCGTGCACCCGCTTGCCGTACGAGCCGCCGAGCCGGACGAGGTCGAGCAGCCGCTCGGCCTCCGTCCGCCGGGCGGGGCGGGGGACGCCGCGCAGCCGCAGCGCGAGCTCGATGTTGCGGCCGGCGGTCAGCCAGGGGAAGAGGGCGTGCTCCTGGAACATCAGCGCCGGCCGGCCGCCGGGCACGTCGATGCGGCCGCCCGTCGGCCGGTCGAGCCCGGCGACCAGGTTGAGCAGCGTGGACTTGCCGCAGCCGGAGGCGCCGAGCAGGCAGACGAACTCGCCCGGCGCGACGGTCAGGCTGATGTCCTCCAGCACGGGCCGCCCGTCGCCGGAGCGCCCGAAGGTCTTGTCGACGTGGTCGAGACGGACCGCGTGCGCCAGGGCGGTCGTCGTTGCCGGGGCCATCCGGACCTCCAAGTGGGTGGGCACAACTACTGCTTGCCGAGGTTCGCCGCGCTCACCGGGGGCCGCCCCTCGGCCCTGAGCACCTTGTTGAGGAGGGTCAGGTCGTAGATCCCGGACAGGTCGGGCGCGTCGAGCAGTCCGGCGGCGACCGCGTGGTCGGCCTCGGCCCGCAGGGTGGCGGCGAGGGGGTCGTCCAGGGTCCGGATGGACGCCCACGCCGGGTCGAGGATCTCGGCCGGGAGCGCCTTGCCCGACAGCCTCCGGAGCGCCTTGTCGGCCGACGCCTTCGCCCGCTCGGGGTGGGCGGCGATCCAGGCGTTGGTCCGCACCGAGCCGCGCAGCACGGCCTCGACGACGTCCGGGTGCGCGGCCAGGAACTTCTGCGACACGACCACGTTGGTGATCACGAATTTCCCGCCCGGCCACAGGGAGGACTCGTCCAGCAGCACCTTGCCGCCCTCGGCGACCAGCTTGGAGGCGGTGGGCTCGGGCACCCAGGCGCCGTCCACCGAACCGGACTTGAACGCGTCGGGGGTGACCTTGTTGTCCGTACGGACCACCGAGACGTCGCCCTTGCCGCTCTGCGGGTCCACCTTCCAGCCCCGGCCCGCGATCCAGTTGAGGAAGGCGACGTCCTGGGTGTTGCCCTTCTGCGGCGTCGCGATCCGCCTGCCCTTCACGTCGTCGAGCGAGGCGATCTTCCGGGGGTCGACCACGAGCCGGACGCCGCCGGAGGCGGAGCCGGAGACGATCCGCAGGCTCCTGCCCTTCGACCGGGTCCAGCCGTTGATCGCGGGGGACGGGCCGATCCAGCCGATGTCGATCGAACCGGCGTTGAGCGCCTCGATCTCGGACGGGCCCGCGTTGAAGGCGGCCGACTTCAGCTCGGTGCCGCCGAGTTCCCTCTGGAGGATCCCCTCCTGCTCGCCGACGAGGGGGGTGGCGTGGGTGATGTTGGGGAAGTAGCCGATCCGCACGGTGTCCGCGGAGAGCCTGCGCCCGCCCGCGGCGGCCGGGCCCGCGTCGTCCCGTCCGGCCTGGGATCCGTAGCCGCAGGCGGTGAGCGCGGCGGTCAGCAGCGGCAGTGCGGCCAGGGCCGCGAGCAGGCGGCGGGCCGGGTGGGGGGCGGGCATGAGGGGGCATCCTCTCGACGGTCCGGGCGGGCCGGGGCGGGGGCGGGGGGTACGGGCGTCAGCGCGCACATCGGCCGACCCCGCCCTGCCCGCTGCCGAGGGCGCCGCTGCCCACGCGGCCGCCCTCCTTGGCGAAGTCCGCGAAGAATCCCCGGGGCGCCATGTCAGAAGTCCCAGTCCCCGTCCGCCGCCACGGCCGCGTCCGGCGCGGCGAACGCCGCGCCCGCCATCCCCGCCGTCAGCGTCGTCCCGTCGGCGGGATCGATCAGCAGGAACGAACCGGTGCGCCGGGACACGGCGTACGGGTCGAGCGCGAGCGGTTCGGCGGTGCGCAGCACCACGCGGCCGATGTCGTTGGCGGCGAGCTCGCCCGGGGCGGGCCGCTGGGAGAGGTCGGTGAGGTCCAGCCGGGACGGGAGGTCCTTGACGATCGCCCTGACGGTGCGGGTGGTGTGCTTGAGCAGCACCCGGTCGCCGGTCCGCAGCGGCCGGTCGGCCACGTGGCACACGGTCGCCTCCACGTCGCGCACGGGGACGGGCGCGCCGGCGGTCGGCGCGATCAGGTCGCCGCGCGAGACGTCGAGGTCGTCGGCGAGGCGGACGGTGACGGACTGCGGCGCCCAGGCGACGTCGGCGGGGACGCCGAGCGCGTCGAGGGCGGCGATGGTGCTGGTGCGGCCGGAGGGCAGGACGGTGACGGGGTCGCCGACGCGCAGTACGCCGGAGGCGATCTGGCCGGCGTATCCGCGGTAGTCGGGGTGCTCGGCCGGGGGCGCCTCCCGGGCGGGGGGCGGGGGAGCGGCGTTGTGCGGGCGGGGGCGGGAGGCGGGCGGGCGGATGACGTACTGCACGGGGAAGCGCGCCGGGTCGCCGGTCGGGTCGGAGACGACGGGGACGGTCTCCAGGTGCTCCAGCACCGTGGGCCCGCCGTACCAGTCCATGTGCGCGGAGGGCGTCACGACGTTGTCGCCGGCGAGCGCCGAGACGGGGATCGCGGTCACCTCGGGGACGCCGAGCGAGGCGGCGTACGCGCCGAACTCCTCGGCGATGCGGGCGAAGACGGGCTCCGCCCAGTCCACGAGGTCCATCTTGTTGACGGCCAGCACCACGTGCGGGACGCGCAGCAGTGCGGCCACGGCGGCGTGCCGGCGGGTCTGTTCGACGACGCCGTTGCGGGCGTCGACCAGGACGACGGCGAGTTCGGCGGTGGACGCGCCGGTGACCATGTTGCGGGTGTACTGGACGTGGCCGGGGGTGTCGGCGAGGACGAACCGGCGGCGGGCGGTGGCGAAGTAGCGGTACGCGACGTCGATGGTGATGCCCTGCTCGCGTTCGGCCCGCAGGCCGTCGGTGAGCAGGGCCAGGTCCGGGGCGTCGTGGCCGCGGTCGCGGGAGGCGTGTTCGACGGCCTCCAGCTGGTCGGCCAGGACGGAGCGGGAGTCGTGCAGCAGCCGTCCGACGAGGGTGGACTTGCCGTCGTCGACCGATCCTGCGGTGGCGAAGCGGAGCAGGGCCGTCGCCCCGGTCTGCTCGGCTGTGGTCATGTGCGATCCTCTGCATTCCTGCGCGTCGCCGCGCGTCCCCCTGCGGACGGTCCCGCGGAGGGCTCAGAAGTAGCCCTCGCGCTTGCGGTCCTCCATGGCCGCCTCGGAGAGTCTGTCGTCGGCCCGGGTCGCGCCGCGCTCGGTGAGCCGCGAGGCGGCGATCTCGGCGATCACGGCCTCGGTCGTGGCCGCGTCCGACTCGACGGCGCCCGTGCACGACATGTCGCCCACGGTGCGGTAGCGCACCCGGCGCTTCTCCACCGGCTCGCCGTCCCTGGGCCCGCCCCAGGCGCCGGCGGTCAGCCACATGCCGTCGCGGCGGAAGACCTCGCGCTCGTGCGCGTAGTAGATCGGGGGGAGTTCGATGTCCTCGCGGGCGATGTACTGCCACACGTCCAGCTCGGTCCAGTTGGACAGCGGGAAGACGCGGACGTGCTCGCCGGGCGAGTGCCGGCCGTTGTAGAGCTGCCACAGCTCGGGGCGCTGGCGGCGCGGATCCCAGCCGCCGAACTCGTCCCGCAGCGAGAAGACCCGCTCCTTGGCGCGGGCCTTCTCCTCGTCGCGGCGCCCGCCGCCGAAGACGGCGTCGAAGCGGTGGGTGGTGATGGCGTCGAGCAGCGGGACGGTCTGCAGCGGGTTGCGGGTGCCGTCGGGGCGCTCGCGCAGCCGCCCGTCGTCGATGAACTCCTGGACGGAGGCGATGTGCAGGCGCAGCCCGTGGCGGGCGGCCGTGCGGTCGCGGTAGGCCAGCACCTCGGGGAAGTTGTGGCCGGTGTCGACGTGCAGCAGGGCGAACGGCAGGGGGGCCGGGGCGAACGCCTTGAGCGCCGCGTGGAGCATCACCACGGAGTCCTTGCCGCCGGAGAAGAGCAGCACCGGGCGCTCGAACTCGCCCGCCACCTCCCGGAAGACGTGCACCGCCTCCGACTCCAGGGCGTCCAGGTGGGAGAGGGCGTAGGGGGTGTCCGCGCTCACAACAGCCCCTTCCCCGCGAGCAGGGCGTACACGGCGTCCGCCGACTCCGTCACCGTCCGGCCGTGCGCGGCCAGCCGCAGGTCCGGCGCGTCCGGGACCTCGTACGGGTCGTCGACGCCGGTCAGCCCGGATATCTCGCCCCTCGCCCGCCGCGCGTACAGGCCCTTCACGTCGCGCTCCGCGCACACCTCCAGCGGGGTCGCCACGTGCACCTCGACGTAGGGCGTGCCGTGCTCCAGGTGCCGCTTGCGCACGGCCTCCCGGGAGTCGGCGTACGGCGCGATGACGGGGACGAGGACGGTGACGCCGTGCGCGGCGAGCAACCGGGCGACGTAGCCGATCCGTTGGACGTTGGTGTCCCGGTCGGCGCGGGAGAAGCCGAGCTCCGCCGAGAGGAACGCACGGATCTCGTCGCCGTCCAGCACCTCCGTCCGGCGGCCCTCGTCGCGCAGCCGGCCGGCCAGCGCGCGGGCGATCGTGCTCTTGCCCGCGCTCGGCAGGCCGGTGAGCCATACCGTCGAACCCGTCGTACCCGTCATCCGCTTCCCCCAGGGGTCGTTCGGGTCGGTCATCCGTGCAGTCCACATTCGGTCTTGGCCAGGCCGGCCCAGCGGCCGGCCCGGGCGTCCTCGCCGTCGCGCACCCGCCGGGTGCACGGCGCGCAGCCGATCGACGCGTAGCCGTCGGTCAGCAACGGGTTGACGAGGACGCCGTGTTCGGCGATGTAGGCCGCCACGTCGTCCTGGGTCCAGCGGGCGATCGGCGCGATCTTGACCTTGCCGCGGCGGGCGTCCCAGCCGACGACGGGCGTGTGCGCCCTCGTCGGGGACTCGTCGCGGCGCAGCCCGGTCGCCCAGGCGTCGTAGCCGGCCAGTCCGGCCTCCAGCGGCCGCACCTTGCGCAGGGCGCAGCACAGGTCCGGGTCGCGGTCGTGCAGCCTCGGCCCGTATGCGGCGTCCTGCTCGGCCACCGTCTGCGCCGGGGTGAGGGTCAGGACGCGGACGTCCATCACCGCCTCGACCGCGTCGCGGGTGCCGAGGGTCTCGGGGAAGTGGTAGCCGGTGTCCAGGAAGACGACGTCCACGCCGGGGCTGACGCGGGAGGCGAGGTGGGCGACGACGGCGTCCTCCATGGAGGAGGTGACGCAGAAGCGCTCGCCGAAGGTGTCGGCGGCCCAGCGCAGGATCTCCAGGGCGGGGGCGTCCTCCAGCTCCCGGCCCGCGCGGAGGGCCAGTTGCTCAAGCGTGCTCATGCTGACCTCCGGGACCGGTGCGGCGGGCGAGCAGCCCGAGGAACCTCAGCTGGAACGCGCGGTTGCAGGCGGCGCACTCCCAGGCGCCGTGGCCCGACTCGTGCGGGCGCAGGTCCTCGTCGCCGCAGTAGGGGCAGTGGAAGGGGACGGCGCGGGCGCTCACGACAGGTCCTCCTCCGAGGCCCGCGCGGTCCACGCCGCGAACCGCTCGCCGTCCGCGCGCTGTTCGAGGTAGCGGCGAAGCACCCGTTCGACGTAGTCCGGCAGTCCCTCGGAAGTGACCTTCAGGCCGCGGACCTTGCGGCCGAAGCCCGGCCGGAGGCCGAGCGCGCCGCCGAGGTGCACCTGGAAGCCCTCGACCTGGTTGCCGTCGTCGTCTAGGACGAGCTGGCCCTTGAGACCGATGTCCGCGACCTGGATGCGGGCGCAGGCGTTGGGGCAGCCGTTGAGGTTGATGGTGATCGGTTCGTCGAACTCCGGGAGCCGGCGCTCCAGTTCGTCGACGAGGGAGGCGCCGCGCGCCTTGGTCTCCACGATCGCGATCTTGCAGTATTCGATGCCGGTGCAGGCCATCGTGCCGCGCCGGAAGGGGGACGGCGCGACCCGCAGGTCCAGCGCCTCCAGCCCGGCGGTCAGCGAGGCGACCTGGTCCTCGTCGACGTCGAGCACGATCATCTTCTGCTCGGCGGTGGTGCGCAGGCGTCCGGAGCCGTGGGCCTCGGCCAGCTCGGCGATCTTGGTGAGGGTGCTGCCGTCCACCCGGCCGACGCGCGGGGCGAAGCCGACGTAGTAGCGGCCGTCGCGCTGGCGGTGGACGCCGACGTGGTCGCGCCAGCGCTCGACCGGCGCCTCGGGGGCGGGGCCGTCGAGGAGCCGGCGGCCGAGGTACTCCTTCTCCAGCACCTCGCGGAACCGTTCCGCTCCCCAGTCGGCGACGAGGAACTTCAGCCGGGCGCGGGTGCGCAGCCGCCGGTAGCCGTAGTCGCGGAAGACCCCGACGACCGCGCCGAAGACGTCGGGCACCTCGTCGAGCGGCACCCAGGCGCCCAGCCGCACGCCGATCCTCGGGTTGGTGGAGAGCCCGCCGCCGACCCAGACGTCGAAGCCGGGGCCGTGCTCGGGGTGGCGGACGCCGACGAAGGCCACGTCGTTGATCTCGTGGGCCACGTCCAGCGAAGGGGAGCCGGAGACGGCCGACTTGAACTTGCGCGGCAGGTTGGAGAAGTCCGGGTTGCCCACGAAGCGGCGCTGGATCTCCTCGATGGCCGGGGTGCCGTCGACGATCTCGTCCTCGGCGATGCCGGCGACGGGCGAGCCGAGGATCACCCGGGGCGTGTCGCCGCAGGCCTCGGTGGTGGACAGGCCGACCGCCTCCAGCCGCCGCCAGATCTCCGGGACGTCCTCGATGCGGATCCAGTGGTACTGGATGTTCTGCCGGTCGGTGAGGTCGGCGGTGCCGCGGGCGAACTCCTGGGAGATCTCGCCGATGACCCGCAACTGCCGTGTGGTCAGCCGCCCGCCGTCGATCCGCACCCGCAGCATGAAGAAGGAGTCGTCCAGTTCGGCGTCCGACAGGACCGCCGTCTTCCCGCCGTCGATGCCGGGCCTGCGCTGGGTGTACAGCCCCCACCAGCGCATCCTGCCGCGCAGGTCGGCGGGGTCGATCGAGTCGAAACCCGTCCTGGAGTAGATCGTCTCAATGCGTGTCCGTACATTGAGACCGTCGTCGTCCTTCTTGAACTGCTCGTTGGCGTTGAGGGGGGTGAAGTGGCCCACGGCCCACTGGCCTTCGCCTCGGTGGCGGCCGGTCTTCCGGCGGGCCGCCGCGTTCGCGGAGGCGGGGGACTTCGGGGTGGCAGGCATGGCGATCCGTCCTTCGGGAGGTGCTGCTGCTGTCCTGCTGCGGCGGTGCCGGGCTGCCGGCGGCGAGCGAGGGCACGCCTGTCACCTGCGTCGACGCGTCAAAGGGTGCGGGGCGGCGCGCACTTGGGACCGGGGGGAGCGAACAGGAAGGCGTCCGTCCACGACGGTGGGGACGGGCGGAGGAGCGGTGGTGCTGTGACGGTCAGCCCGCCGGACAGGCGGCGCTGGACACGAGGCCGAGGTCGATGTGACGCCGGCTCACCAAGGCAATCCCAGCTCGTGACATGAGGGAAGGGTGGCACGCAGGTCTCGGGCCAGTCCACCGTTTGCCGTAATGTGAGACACCCCGTCCCGGGATGTGGGACGGGGTGGTGCGGGGGCGCGCAGACGCGTCAGGCGGTGGTCTCCTCGTGCGCGCCCGGCCACGGGCCCGGGGCCGCCACGGCCGGCTCCTCGGCGGTCTCGGTCGCGAACACCCGGAAGCCGCGCCGCTCGTAGTTGGCCAGCGCGTGCGGACCGTCCTTGGTGCAGGTGTGCAGCCACACCCGCTGCGTCGGCTCGCGGTCCGGCCACCGCCCGGCCAGGTCCCAGGCCCGCTCCGTCCCGAACGCCAGCAGGTGTCCGCCGATGCCCCGGCCCTGGAAGGCCGGCAGCAGTCCGAAGTAGACGATCTCCACCGCGCCCTCCGGCTGCGCCTCCAGCTCGACGTAGCCCGCCGGCGTCCCCCGGTCGTAGGCGACCCACGTCTCCACCCCCGGCCGCTCCAGGTACGCGCGCCACCGCTCGTACGACCACGGCAGCCGGTCCGTCCACGCCCAGTCCCCGCCGACGGCCGTGTAGAGATACCGGCTGAACTCGGGCGAAGGCACCTCCGCCCGGACGAACCGGACCTCCGGCCCCGGAGCGGGAGCGGACGGCGGGAGCAGGTCGGCCGGTGAGGTCATCTGCAGGGACCACGTGGTCACGGAGATCGTCGCGTCGTTCACCCGCCCACCCCATCACACCCCCGCACGGGATCCGGCCGGACCCCTTCCGGGGCCGCCCGCCGGATGAACGCACCGGTCGGAGGCGGATACCGTAAGGGCGTGCAGGCAGCGACAAATGAACCACCGGGGCCACGGACGGGCCGGCTCCACCGAGCCCGGGCCCTGTACCGGAACGTTTCGAAACGCAGGATGGCCTGGCTGCTCCTGAAGGACACGGTCAACTCCTGCATGGAGTACCGCGTCACGGGACTGGCCGCGGAGGCCGCCTTCTTCACCCTGCTCTCGCTGCCGCCCCTGCTCCTCGCCCTCATGAGCCTCCTCGGCTACCTGGACGACTGGACGCACTCCCACACCATCGACAGCCTCAAGAACAACATCATCAAGGCGTCGGCGGCCGTCCTCTCGGACCGGGGCGTCAACGAGATCACCAAACCGCTGCTGCGCGACGTCGACCAGGGCGGCCGCCGCCCCGAGATCGTCTCCATCGGCTTCGCCATCGCCCTGTGGTCCGGCTCCCGGGCCGTGAACGTCTTCATCGAGACCATCACGATCATGTACGGGCTGGAGGGCCGGCGCGGCATCGTCCGCACCCGCCTCCTCGCCTTCCTGCTCTACATCGTCGCCCTGCTCATCGGGGCGGTGGTGCTGCCGCTCACGGTCGCCGGCCCGGAGGCGATGGTGAGCATCCTGCCCTGGAGCGAGGCGCTGGTCAGGGTCCTGTACTGGCCCGTGGTCCTGGTGCTGTCCATCGCCTTCCTCACCACGCTCTACCACGTGTCCGTCCCCGTCCGCTCGCCCTGGCAGGAGGACATCCCCGGGGCGTTCGTGGCACTGACGATGTGGGTGCTGGGCAGCTTCCTGCTGCGCATCTACCTCACCCACACCGTCGAGGGCCCCACCATCTACGGCTCGCTCGCCGCGCCCGTCGCCGTGCTGCTGTGGATCGGCGTCTCGGCCTTCGCGGTCCTCGTCGGGGCCGCGGTCAACGCGGCCATGGACCGCGTGTGGCCGTCCGTCGCCACCGCCGCCGCCCGCGCCGACGCCGACCGGCAGCGCGCGGCGGCCGCGGCCCAGGCGGCGGCGGAACGGGCCGCGCTGGCGATGGTCCACGAATACGAGGACGACCCCGCCGACCCCGCCGACCCCGCCGAGGCCGGGGAGGACGACGGCGTGGCCGGCCAGGACCGGGTGCCGCCCTCGGAGTTCCCCGAGCGCTGGGCGCAGTTCCTGCCGCCGGAGGACGTACGGACGCGGCTCCAGCACGTGAAGGGGGAGAGGGGCGGGAGGCACCGCAAGGAGTAGCGGGCGGGAGGAATGGTCGCGGCGGGCGCGGGGCGGAGGACCCCTGCGGCGCACGGGGGTGGCGGGCGCGGGGCGGAGGGTGGAAAACCCTTCGCCCCGCGCCCTTTCGCGTGCCTAGAGTCGTCCCGACACCAGCTCCTCCATGGAGCTCTTCCGGACACAGGAGGTGAGCCTGCGATGACGGCCGTCACGGCGGGCCGGGCCCGCACTCAGGCATTCCCGTACCTCACCTCTCTCCTTCCGGAGGAACACCACCGTGTCCACCGCTGCTCACCCCCTCGCCGCCTACGGCTGGGACGAGGGCTTCGCTGACAGCCACGCACCCTTCGCCGCCCGGGGCCTCGTCCCCGGCCGGATCGTCCGCGTCGACCGCGGCCACTGCGACGTCGTCGTCGCCTCCGCCGACGGCACCGGCGTCCGCACCGTACGGGCCGACGCCGCACCCGTCGCCACCGGGAACCCGCTGCGCATCATGTGCACCGGGGACTGGGCGGCCGTCGACCTGACGGCCGGCCACGTCCGGGCACTGCTCCCGCGCCGGACGGCCTTCGTGCGCTCCACCTCCTCCAAGCGGTCCGACGGCCAGATCCTGGCCGCCAATGTGGACCGGGCGGTCATCGCGTTCGCGCTCACCGCCGATCCGGACCTCGGGCGCGTCGAACGGTTCCTCGCGCTGGCCTGGGAGTCCGGGGCCGAACCCCTCGTCGTCCTCACCAAGGCGGACCTCGTGCCCGACCCGGGCACGCTCGGCCACCTCCTCGCCGACACGCGGGCGGTGGCGCCGGGGGCGCGGGTGCTGGCCGTCAGCTCGGCCACGGGCGAGGGGATCGGCGAGCTCGCCGGGCTGCTCGCCGGGGGGACGGCCGTGCTGCTCGGCCAGTCCGGCGCCGGCAAGTCGACGCTCGCCAACGCCCTCGTCGGAGCGGACGTGCAGGAGGTCCGGGCCGTCCGCGACCGCGACGGCAAGGGACGGCACACGACCACCACGCGCAACCTGCTGCCGCTGCCGCAGCCGGGCGGCGGCGTCCTCATCGACACACCGGGGCTGCGGGGGGTGGGGCTCTGGGACGCGTCCTCCGGCGTCTCCCGGACGTTCTCCGACGTCGAGTCCCTCGCGGCGTCCTGCCGCTTCCACGACTGCGCCCACGACGGCGAGCCCGGCTGCGCCGTGACCGCGGCCGTCGCCTCCGGCGAGCTCGGCCACCGCCGCCTGGAGAGCTACCGCAAGCTCCTCCGGGAGAACGAGCGGATCGCCGCCCGCACGGACGCCCGGCTGCGTGCCGAGCTGCGGCGGGAGTGGAAACGGCGGCAGGCGGAGGGCGAGGAGGCGGGGGCGCGCAAGCGGGGGCGCTCGCGCCGCTAGGCGATCCCGGACAGGGGGGGCCAGGGGCGAAGCCCCGCGCGGTCGCGCGGTTTCGGGGGGAGGGGCGGAGCCCCTGGGAAACGGGGAAAGGGCGGGGTGGGGGCGGGCAGAAGGCCGCGTCCGATTCCCGCCAGTCGGGGCCCGCCCCCTGCCCCACACTGGAAGCGTGAACCCCACCCTCGACGACGACCTCCGCTACGAAGCCGTCAGCAGCAGAGACGCCCGCTTCGACGGCACCTTCTTCTTCGCCGTCGCGACGACCGGTATCTACTGCCGCCCCAGCTGCCCGGCCGTCACCCCCAAGCGGCACAACGTCCGCTTCTACCCGTCGGCCGCCGCCGCGCAGGGCGCCGGCTTCCGGGCGTGCCGGCGCTGCCGGCCCGACGCGGTGCCGGGGTCCGCGGAGTGGAACCTGAGGGCCGACCTCGTCGGCAGGGCGATGCGCCTGATAGGCGACGGCGTCGTGGACCGCGAAGGCGTCCAGGGCCTGGCGCACCGCCTCGGCTACAGCACCCGCCATCTGCACCGGCAGCTCACCGAGGAGCTGGGCGCCGGCCCGGCGGCCCTCGCCCGCGCCCAGCGCGCGCACACCGCGCGCATCCTGCTGCAGACCACGGACCTGCCGGTCACGGAGACCGCGTTCGCGGCCGGCTTCGCGAGCGTGCGGCAGTTCAACGACACGATGCGCGAGATCTACGCACAGACCCCGAGCGCCCTGCGGGCGAGAGGCACGCCCCGCCAGGAGGGCCCGCCCGGCGGCGTCCCCCTGCGGCTGGCGCACCGCGGCCCGTACGCCGCCCGCGAGGTCTTCTCCTTCCTCGCCCGCCGGGCGATCCCCGGGATCGAGGAGGTGACGGGCGCCCCCGGCGCCCGCACGTACCGCCGCACCCTGCGCCTCCCCTACGGCACTGGCATCGCCGAGGTCCAGGAGCCGCACCGGACGGCGCGGGGCTGGCTCGCGTGCCGCCTGCACCTGACCGACCTGCGCGACCTGGCCGCCGCCGTCCAGCGCGTCCGGCGCCTGTTCGACCTGGACGCCGACCCGGACGCCGTCGCCGAACGCCTCGGCGCCGACCCGGCGTTGCGCCCGCTGGTCGCCGCCCGCCCCGGCCTGCGCTCGCCCGGCGCGGCGGACGCGGACGAGCTCGCCGTACGGGCGGTGCTCGGCCAGCAGGTCACCGTCGCGGCCGCCACCCGCCTCGGCGCCCGGCTCGTCGCCGCGTACGGCACCCCGCTCGCGGTCCCGGACGGCGCGCTCACCCACCTCTTCCCGGAGCCGGCCGCCCTGGCCGACGCGGAGTTCCCCGGCGTGCCCGAGGCCCGCCGGCGCACTCTGCGGACCGTCGCCGCCGCCCTCGCGGACGGCACCGTCCGCCTCGATCCCGGCGCCGACCGCGACGACACCGGGCGGCGGCTGCTCGCCCTGCGCGGCGTCGGCCCCTGGACCGCCGGCTATGTGCGGATGCGCGCGCTCGGCGACCCCGACGTCTTCCTGCCGGACGACGCCGGGGCGCGCCGCGCGCTCACCGCCCTGGGCACCGGCCCGGGAGCCGACGACGCCTGGCGGCCCTGGCGCTCGTACGCCCTGCACCACCTCTGGAACAAGGACTCCTGACATGCCTGCCACCGACCTGCTGTTCACCGAGACCGACAGCCCCCTCGGCGTCCTCCTGCTCGCCGGCCGCCCCTCACCCACCGCACCCGGCGGGACGGCGATCGTCTCCCTGTCCGTCCCCGGCCAGAAGGGCGGCGCGACGGCCGGCCCGGGATGGCGGCGGGCGCCGGAGGCGTTCGCGGAGGCGAACCGGCAGCTCGCCGCGTACTTCGCCGGTGAACTGCGGGAGTTCTCCCTGGAGTACGCCGCGGAGGGCACGGAGTTCCGCCGCCGTGTCTGGGACGCGCTCGACGCCGTCCCGTACGGCGCCACCACGAGCTACGGCGAACTGGCCCGGCGGCTCGGTGCCTCCCGCGCCGCCGTCCGCGCGGTCGGCGGCGCCGTCGGGGCCAATCCGCTGCTGGTGCTGCGCCCCTGCCACCGGGTGATCGGGGCGGACGGTTCGCTCACGGGGTACGCGGGCGGGCTGGAGCGCAAGCGGTACCTGCTGGACCTGGAGCTGGGGCGGTAGCCGGCGGTTGCGCGGCAGCCGTCGCCCGCCGCGGGGCGTTCAGCGGCGGGCCGCCGTCCACCCCCGCTCGGCCGCCGTCCACCCCAGCTGGAGCCGGGTGGAGACCCCCGCCAGCTCCATCAGCCGCTTCACCCGGCGCTGCACCGTCCGCAGCCCCAGGCCGAGTTGCTTGGCGACGCTCGCGTCGGTGAGTCCGGACAGCAGCAGCGACAGCACCGCCAGGTCCGTCGCGTCGGGCCCGGCGGCGGGCGGCAGCGCGGAGACCGCGCACCCCCCGCCCGGCCACAGGGGGCGGGCCTCGCGCCACATCGTCTCGAACAACACCACGAGGGAATCGAGCAGTTCGCCGCGGCCCGTCGCGAGCGCGACCGGCTCGGCGTCGGGTGCGGCGAGGACGAGGAGGCCGTCCCGGCGGTCGGCGAGGAAGAGCTCGGCCGGAACCCGCTCGGCGATCCGCACGAGGTGCGTCCCGGCGCGGCCGGCGGGCGCCGGACGCGTCCGGCGGTCAACAACGGTCCGGTGGCGTACCCCGGGGGTGGCGCCGGTGTCAACCCAGGGACGGTTTCGCACCAGCGCGCACACTTCTTCGACCGCCCCTACCCGGAGCAGGGTCAGCCGGTGCGCCACGGCCCGTGCGCCGGTGACGACCTCCACCGCCGCGGGGGTGGCCGACGGCCCCTCCCCGGGCCACTCGGGCCCGCGCTGTCCTGCGCGTCTTTCCCGTTCCGCGTTTCCGACGACCGCCGGGCCTATGGCACCGGGCATATGACACCCCTCCCCACAATGGTGTTGCGCATGCCGCCATCATCCCGCGCGGGGGGCCTCGTGCACTCTTCCCGTATGCCCCGCAGTGTGGACAATAAGGGCATGAGTCAGCTGGGGGATCAGGGACAAGAGGACGCCTGGTGGGCGGAGTTGTACGGGCTGCCCGTCGAGGGCTCCGACTCCGCCGCCGGTGAGGACAGCCTCGACGACCGGTTCGCTTCGGCAGCGGCCGTGGTGGGCGGGGACCCGCCGCCTCCCGCCCCCTCGCCGCCCACGGGGCTGCCCGCGCGCGCCAGTTGGTCGGTCTCCCTGGGCGGCGCGCTCCCCGATCCCTCCCGTCTCCCCCCGCTCCCCGACCTGGCCGGCCCGCTCGAACCACCCCCGCCGCCGCCCGGCCCCTCGTCCCGGCCCGCCGCCGGCAGCCAGCCCCCCTGGGAACTGGGAACACCCCCCGCGGGCCCGCGCCGCCCGCCCCACCTGCCTCCTTCCGACCCGTCCGGATTCCCGCCCGGCGCCGCTGAGGTCTCGGAGGACCCGAAGGTCTCGGAGGGCGCGGAGGTCGCGGAGGTCGCGGAGGGCTCCGAGATCTCGGAGGGCCCGGGGGCCGGGGAGGTTGGGGAGGACTGGGAGGTCCGGGAGGTCAGGGAGGTCTCCGATGTTCCCGACGTTCCCGGGGCCGGTGAAATCCCGGGTGCCCCGGTCATCCCCGGGCGGACGAGCGTTCCCCCCTCTCCTCACGCTCCCCATGTCCCCGACGCCTCCGACCCGTTCGACACCCCCGGAGCCCCCGGAGCCCCCGGAGCCCCCGGAGCCCCCGGAGCCCCCACCGCACCGCGAGCCGGCCGGCGCACGGGCGCCCCGCGCTCCGGTCCCACGCCCGAAGAAGCCGGCGCACCACCGAAGCCCCTTGGCGCACGGGGAGTTGCGGGCGCCTCGCGGCCGTCGGAGTCACCGGCCCCCTCGGCGTCGTCCCGGCGCGCGCGAGACCCCCGCCGGGGCCCGGGGGCGCCGGGAGACCCGTCTCACCCAGGAACGTGGGACACGGCCCGTGCACCGGAGACGTCCGCCGCCGGGCCGCAGTCGCCGCAGTCGCCGCGGCGCCCCGCAGACCCCCGCCGGGAACCGGGGGCGCCGGAAGGGTCCGGGATCCCCGGGGTGTGGGACGGCCCCCGGGCGCCGGAGCCGTCCACCGGCCGGGAAGGGGCCCGGCGCACGGGGCAACCCCCTTCGGGGCGGGGCGAACCGGGAACCGGCCGGTCATCCGGACCGCCGCGGGCCACCCGGGCGCCCGAGACACCGGACGCGCCCCGGTCCTCCCGGCGCGCGGGCCGGCCTCCTCGCGCGCCGGAGGGGGCCCGGAGTCCCGGGGCCTGGGAGGGGGTTCGGGCGGAGGAGACGTCCGCCGGGCCGGGGGTGCCCGGTCCGCGCGGGGACGGAGACGGGGGCGGCTCGGGGAGGGCTTCCCGGAGGGGCGGGGGCGCCGGGCGGGCGCCTGCCGGACCGGGGTCCTTCCGGGACGAGGACGGGGCCCCGGAGGTGGACGGCGTCCCGACGGTCCTGGACGCGTCCGGGGCCCTTGAGGTCTTCGGAACGCCCGGGATCCCGGGGGATCCCGGGGCACCCGCGCTACCCGGGGTGCCCGGGAGCACGGGGGCGGTCGACGCCTCCGGGACGGCGGACGTCTCCGCCGCGGCGGTCGAGGCGTCCGAGTCGGCCGCGTCGCTGGAGGCGGCGGTGGTCACCCACGTGCCCCGGCCCCGGCGCCGCGACGGCGACCGCTTCCCGGCCGTCGACAGGGCGGCCGACCGGGCCCCCGAGTTCGTCGGCCAGGGCCCGCCCACCTACGAGGCGGAGCCGACCGCCTGGCCGGAGGCCGACCCGGGCGCGCTGGACGACCTCGTCCCGGACACCGTCCTGGACGGGGCGCGGTACGGGGCGATGACGCTGCGGGCCGTGTCCCTGCGCGGGGACTCCGCCCGCTACCGCGGCGAGCCCCGGCGGGACGCGCTGCTCACCGCCCGGTTCGGCGCGGGGGACGACGCGGTGGTGCTGGTCGCCGTGGCCAGCGGGGCGCGCGCCGCGGAGGGCGCGCACCGCGCGGCGCGCGACATCTGCTCCTGGCTGGGCGGCGCGGTCGGCCGCAGCCACGCCCGGCTGGGGGAGGACATCCGGGCCGGGCGGCGCGGCGAACTGCGCACGGGGCTGCACCGGCTGACCGACCGCTCCTACGGCCGGCTGCGGGCCCGCGCCGCCGAACTCGGGCTGCGGCCCGCCGAGTACACCGCGGCCCTGCGCTGTCTGCTGCTGCCGGCCGACGCCCGCTGCCGCACCCGGGTCTTCTTCGGCGTGGGCGGCGGCGGCCTCTTCCGGCTGCGCGAGGGCGCCTGGCAGGACCTCGACCCCGAGCCCCGCGCGGACGGCGCCCCCGGCGGCCTGCCGGCGGCCGGCACGGCCGCCCTGTGCGAGGACCGGATCACCGTGGACCTCGGCATCCCGACGCCCGGCACCACCCCGGCCATCGACCCCGAAGAGGTGCCGAGCGAACCGTTCCGCTTCCGCGCCTCGGTGGCCCGGCCCGGCGACGCCCTGCTGCTGTGCAGCGCCGGCCTGGCCGAACCGCTGCGCGGCGAGCCCGCGTTGGCGGACGCGCTGGCCGAGCGGTGGGGCACGCGGACGCAGCCGCCGGGCCTGGCCGAATTCCTGGCGGACGGACAGCTGCGCGTCAAGGGGTACGCCGACGACCGCACGGCCTGTGCGATCTGGGAGTCCTAGTACGGGGCGGCGCGCGGCGCGACCGGGCCGGGAAGCCCTTCCCGGCCTTCCCGGCCTTCCCGGCGGTCCTTTCCGCCCGCTCCGGCGCGGCAATTCACCACCGGCGCACAACGGCCCGCATTTCCGCCGGGACAGGCAACGTTGACGCGTCAACAGGAGTCGTCCCCGTGGGCGCGGGGCATGCATTTGCCGTGAGCCTGTTCGATGCCGGGGCGCCGGGGAGGGGTCGGGGCGGACGGAAATGAAAAGGCGGACTGCACGCTGGGTGGGCGCGGGGAACCGCGAAGGTCGGGAAGGGTCCGCGGACGGCACGGCTTCGGAAGAGGTGGGGAATGGGAGGCGGGAGCCGTGCTGGGAAAGACGGCTCCGGCGCGGTGACCTGGCCGCCGTCGCGGAGACGCGGGCCGGACTGCGCCGGTTCCTGGAGCACTGGGGGGCGCCCGGGCGGGCCGAGACCGCCGAGCTCCTGGCGAGCGAGCTGGTCACCAACGCCCTGCTGCACACGGACGGCGGCGCGGTGGTGACCGCCGTCCTGACGGGCGGCCCGGCGGCCCCGGCCAAGGGGCGGCTGCGGGTGGAGGTGCGGGACCTCCTCTCCCGGCGCCCGGTGCTGCGCGCGTCCCCGGAGCCGGGCGCCGGCGGCGCGGCCGCCGACGCGTCCGGGACGGCGACCTCCGGCCGCGGCCTGCTGCTCGTCGACTCCCTCGCGGACTGCTGGGGGGTACGGGCCCACGGGGTGGGAAAGGCCGTGTGGTTCGAGCTGGACGCCGAGGACCGCTGACGGCGCGCGTCACACGGAGGAGCGCCCGCGGCCGGGGCGCACGCCGACCGCTCCGCTCCGCACCACGGCGGCCGGGAGCACCGCGGCGGCCCGGAGGGAGCGGTTCAGCCGATCTGTTTGGCGATGCGCGCCAGCCTCTCCTCCAGCGAGTCGAGCCGCTGGATGGGCTGGGTGTCGTCCTCGGCGGTCAGGTCGATGGGCTCGCCGGGCCGGCCGGGCTGGGCGGGCTGGGCGGACCGCTTCACGGCCTGATAGGGACGATGATGCAGGGGGAGTTGCTCCGGCTCGGTTATGGAAGGTTCCGACCCGGCCTGCGACCCGATCTGGGCCGGCTGCGGCGCGGACGCCACCGCGGTCACCTCCACCTGCCGTCCGCCCCGCGGCCGCCCCCAGAGGACGCGGTGCTGGCGGTTGTACGCCTTGAGCCGGGCGCGCTCCAGCTTGCCCGCCTCCCGGCGGCGCAGCCGGTGCTGCTGCCGCTGCCGCTTGTCCTCGCGGACCTCGTCGACCGCCTCGTCCAGCGTGCGCACGCCCTCCAGGAGCATCAGCGACCAGGCGCCGAACGTCTCGCGCGGGGCCCGCAGCCACCGGACTATGCGGATCTGCGGCAACGGACGGGGCACCAGGCCCTGTTCGCGCAGCGCGGCCCGGCGGGTCTGCTTGAGCGCGCGGTCGAAGAGGACCGCCGCCGACAGCGACATGCCGGCGAAGAACTGCGGGGCGCCCGCGTGGTCCATCCCGCGGGGCGCGTGCACCCAGTTGAACCAGGCCGCCGCGCCCGCGAAGGTCCACACCAGCATCCGGGAGCCGAGGGCCGCGTCGCCGTGGCTGGCCTCGCGCACGGCGAGCACCGAGCAGAACATGGCAGCGCCGTCCAGCCCGAAGGGGACCAGGTACTCCCAGCCGCCCCACAGGCCCAGGTTCTGCCGTCCGAAGCCGACCAGGCCGTGGAAGGAGAGCGCGGCGGCGACCGCCGCGCAGCAGAAGAGGAGCACGTAGGAGGCGCTGCCGTAGAGGGCCTCCTTGCGCCGTTTGCGTTCCTCCGTGCGTTCCCAGGAATCGGTGGCCGCCAGGTCGTCCGGGCCGTTCTTGCCCCGGCCGTACACCGTCACCGCCACCACGGCTCCGGCGAGCGCCACGGCACTGGGCAAAACCCAATTCAGCGGTATGTCGGTCACTCTCATCTTCTTGCGTCCCTTGCATCGCGGTACGGCCTTTCGCGCGCCATCCTCGCGGAATCGGCCGGGGAGCCAAGGGGTTTCGCGGCAACTCCCCGCCAATGGACGGCAAGGGCATACGGATAGGTGTGTATCCGGTCGAACGCCATTCAGCGGCAAGGGAATTGTGTTCTCATCAATCCACTCGTCCGGGTGGATTCGAGGCGATCGCCTTGCGGTCATCCGTTGGGGGCGCTCCTCGTCCCGGCGTGGGGAGGGGGCGGGTGCGCGCCCGGTCCGGCGCGGCTCCCGGCCTCCCGGGCCGTCCTCCCGCCGTGATCCAGCCCTCACCGGTGAGGGGGCGGCGGACATTCACGACCACCGCGGAGCAAAGAGGAGCAGGGAAGGCTTACCTTACCCATACTGGCCAGGGGTTTGAACTGCCGGATATGCCGCCTATGGTTCGAAGGAACACTCAGGAGGACCCCCATGGAGCAGGGCAGAGCCCACGCGGCCGTGCCGCGTCAGCGGACGGACGGAACCGGCGGCGCCGCCGTCCGCGCCGCACCGCTCGCCGGGAGCGCCACGGCCGCCGCCCGCGGCGAGCACGTCCACGGCTGCGCCGAGGTCCCGGACGCGGCGCGCGCCCGGCGGGCGCCCACCCGCTACTCGGTCCGCGGGCAGGTGCTCGACGCCCTGCGCAAGGCGCTGCTGGACGGTGAGCTGATACCCGGCAAGGTCTACTCCGGGCCGGTGCTGGCCGAGCGGTTCGGCGTCTCGGCCACGCCCGTGCGCGAGGCGATGCAGCAGCTCGTGCTGGAGGGGGCGGTGGAGGCCGTGCCCAACCGGGGCTTCCGGGTCACCAGCCGTTCCGCCCGCGACCTCGCCGAACTGGCCGAGGTGCGGGCCCTGCTGGAGGTGCCCGTCGTCCTCCGGCTGGCCCGGACGGTGCCCGCGGCCCGCTGGCGGGACCTCCTGCCCTCCGCCGAGGCCGCCGCCGAGGTGGCCCGGCGAGGCGACCGCGCCGCCTACGCCGAGGCCGACCGGGCCTTCCACCGGGCCCTGTTGGGCCTCGGCGGCAACCGGCGGCTCGTCGCGGTCGCCGACGAGCTGCACCGGCGGGCGCAGTGGCCGGCGCCGGGCGGTCCGTCCTCGCCGACGGCCGCCCTCGTGGCCGACGCGGCCGAGCACGTCGCCCTGCTGGAGGCGCTGGCGGCGCGCGACCTCCGGGGCGCGGAGGCGATCCTCCGCACCCACTTCGCGGCCCCGGTCCGCTGACGGCTCTTCCGCCCCGGCACCGCCCTTTCCCCGTTGCCCCGGGGCGGCGCCCCTGCGCCCGGCGGGTTCCGCCCCGCCACCCGTGCGGTGCCGCACGCCCTCGCCACCGGCGCGCAGCCGGGGTCACGCGCCGGACGTGTCGGGCGGGCTCGCCGCCGCGGGGGACGAGGACGTGCGCGCCGGGGTCAGGCGGTCGGCGAGCCAGGCGGGGACTCCGCCGAGGAGGCGGACGAGGCGGGCGGCCTCGGCGCGCAGGCGGGTGGCCTCGTCGGGGTCGGGGAGGACGGCGGCCAGGGAGGCCAGCGCGGGGGCGATGCCGACGAGGTAGCCGAGTTCCTCGCGGATGCGGAGGGACTCGGCGTAGCCGTGGCGCGCGTCGGCGAGCCGGCCCTGGTGCTCGGCCATCGCGGCCATGTGCCGCCAGGTGAAGGAGAGCAGCAGGCCGTGGCCGTGGGCGGCGGCGCCCGCGTGGGCGCGCTGGAACGCGGCCGTGGCGTCCGACGGGTTGTCGGAGAGGTGCTGGGCGATCAGGCCGCGCCGGAAGTCCAGCAGGGGGCGTCCGGGTGAACGGGGAGCGAGCAGCGCCGCCGCGCGCCCCAGGGCGGACCGCGCTTCGTCCGCCCGGTCGCGTACCCCCAAAAGGGTGGCCGCGTAGGCGAGATGACCCCGTTCGCAGGCCGCGGCGCCGCGCTCCTCGTCGTCCGTGGCCAGCGCCTCCGCCGTGCGCAGCGCGTCCTCGGCGGCCCCCCAGCCCTCGCCCGTGAACACGCACCGCTCCACCAGGACGGCCGTCCGCCAGCGCGCCGCGCCCGGATCGTCCGCCGCCCGTGGGGCGATGAGCGCCGCCGCGTCCTCCCAGCAGGCGCGTGAGCGCAGGCGCCACACCGCGCGCTCCAGCGGCCCGTCCTGGGGACCGGGGCCCTTCGGCCCCCAT
This sequence comes from Streptomyces caatingaensis, assembly GCF_001187435.1. Taxonomy (GTDB): domain Bacteria; phylum Actinomycetota; class Actinomycetes; order Streptomycetales; family Streptomycetaceae; genus Streptomyces; species Streptomyces caatingaensis. The sequence continues at coordinate 157,078 of NZ_LFXA01000002.1, forward strand.
GGCTCCGTCAACCCCGATGTCCGCATGGCGGTGTCCGCCACAGTGCCCTCCCCAAGCGCGCCGTCGAGCAGGAAGCAGGAAGCCTGCACCGATCAGAGCACGAAGACCCCGGCCCGGCCAAGGGGCCGGTGTGAAGCAATTCACAAGAGGAGGCGGGGAGTTCGTTCGAACGAGGCGTTCGCACGCCGCTCGAAAACGGCTCGCGCCACCCCGCCCGCCCCTGGCAGCATGACCGCGCACCAGTCGTCCACGGAGGAGAGAACCCGCAGATGCGCCAGGCCCTCGAAAACCCCCAGCGTCCCTGCCTGACGAACGTTTTCGAGGACCCCTCCGCCCATGCGCATCCTGAACATCGGAATTCTGGCCCATGTCGACGCCGGTAAGACCAGCCTCACCGAGCGACTGCTCTTCGACACCGGCGTCATCGGCCGGCTCGGTAGCGTCGACGCCGGCACCACCCGGACCGACAGCGGTGCCGTCGAACGCCGCCGCGGCATCACCGTCCGCTCCTCCGTCGCCTCCTTCACCACACGCGATCTGCACGTCAACCTCATCGACACGCCCGGACACGGCGACTTCACCGCCGAGGTGGAGCGTGCCCTCGGGGTGCTCGACGCCGCCGTGCTCGTGCTGTCCGCCGTCGAGGGCGTCCAGGCGCGGACGCGGGTGCTGATGAAGACCCTGCGCCGGCTCGGCCTGCCCACGCTGATCTTCGTCAACAAGACCGACCGTGCCGGGGCCCGTGAGGACGGGACGCTCGCCGCCGTCCGCGCCGGGCTCACCCCGCGCGTCGTCCCCATGGCCACCGTCCGCGCCCTCGGCACCCGCGACGCGCGCACCGTTCCGCACTCCTTCGACGACCCGGCCTTCCGCGAGCGCGTGGCCGAGGCCCTCGCCGAGGACGACGACGGCGTGCTCGCCGACCTCGTCGACGGCCGCGTCCCCGACGCGGACCGGCTGCGCGCCGGCCTCGCCGACCACACGGCGCGCGGTCTGCTGCACCCCGTGTACTTCGGCTCCGCCCTCTCCGGGCAGGGCGTCGCCCACCTCCTCGACGGCCTCGCGCGCTGGCTACCGCCCGCGCGGGGCGAGTCGGCCGGGGAGCCGTCCGGTACGGTCTTCGCCGTCGAGCGCGCCCCTTCCGGCGAGAAGACCGCGTATCTGCGGCTCTTCTCCGGCACGCTCGACCGGCGGACCCGCGTCACCCTTCACCGGCGCGAGCCCGACGGCACCGTCACCGAGCACGGCGGCCGCGTCACCGGCCTCGACGTCGTGGGCGGCGGCGGCCACCGGCTGACCCCGGGCGGCATCGCCGCGATCCGCGGTCTGCCGGCGGTGCGCGTCGGCGACCGGCTGGGCGCCCGAGGCGACCGCCACGAGGCGGTGTTCGCCCCGCCGAGCCTGGAGTCGGTCGTCCGCCCCCTGCGTCCGGACGACGCCTCCCGCCTGTACGCCGCGCTCGGCGCCCTGGCCGACCAGGACCCGCTGATTGCCACCCGCCCCCTGCCGGACGGTGCGGGCACCTCCGTCCTCCTCTACGGCGAGGTCCAGAAGGAGGTCCTCGCCGCCACGCTCGCCGAGGAGTTCGGCGTCGAGGCCGTCTTCGAGGAGAGCCGCCCGGTCTTCCGCGAGCGCCCCGCCGGGACGGGAGCCGCGTACGAGGGCATCGACCGCCGTACGGCCCCCGCCTTCTGGGCCACGATCGGGCTGCGCGTCGAACCCGGCACACCCGGATCCGGCATGGTCTTCCGCCGCGAGACCGAACTCGGCGCCCTGCCCCACGGCTTCGACCGCGCCATCGAGGAGACCGCCCGCCGCACCCTCCAGCAGGGCCTCTACGGCTGGCCCGTGACCGACGTCGTCGTCATCCTCACCCACTCCGGCTATGCCAGCCCGGTCAGCACCGGCACCGACTTCCGCTGCCTCACCCCCCTGGTGCTGATGCGCGCCCTCGCGGAGGCGGGCACGCGGGTGTACGAGCCCTGCCACGCCTATGAACTGGAGCTGCCCACCGACTCGTTGAGCGCCGCGACGGGGCTGCTCGCGGAGCAGGGTGCGACGATCGGCGACACGGTCCCAGTCGGCGCCGGCGCCGGCTGGCTGATCCGGGGGGTGATCCCCGCCCGCCGCATCGCCGCCGTGGAACGGCGCCTGCCGGGGGTGGCCCGGGGCGAGTCGGTGTGGTGGTCGTCGCCGGCCGCGGACCGTCCGCTGCCCGGGACCCCGGAGACCCGGGAGCGGACGGACGGCAACCCTCTCAACAGGGCGGAGTACCTGAGGAGTCTGGGCCGCGGATGAGCCGTGTCCGTCCCGGGGGCTCCTTCCCCTCCGAAGAGCCCCCGGGACGGCCGGAAGTCCCGGGACGGCCGTGGGCCTCGGGACCGTCGTGAGCCCGGGGACGGCCTTGGGCCCCGGGGCCGCCGTGAGCCCGGGACGGCCATGGGTCACAAGACCCGCCATGGCGCCATGGGCCGCCGGATCGGAACCGGGTCAGAAGACGAGCCGGTACTGGTTCCAGCCCGAGTTGCCTATCTTCTCCTTGGCCTTGAAGGGCGCGGCCGCCTTGCCGGTGCCCTTGTAGACCCACAGGGCGCCCGACTTGTCACGGGCCACCAGGTCGGCGCGGTCGTCCCAGTTGGTGTCACCGGCGCCGTGGATCAGGTTGAACTGCCCCCAGCCGGCGCCTATCTTCGTGCGGGCCGCGAAGGGCTTCTGCCAGTCGCCCGTGCCCTTGTAGAGCCAGAGCACACCGCTCTTGTCGCGGGCGACGATGTCCGCCTTGCCGTCACCGGTCAGATCGCCCTTGCCGGTGATCTGGTCGTACTGACCCCAGCCGCCGCCGATCTTCTTCGCTCCGGTGAACGAGCCGTCCGGGCGGGCCAGATGGAGCCAGAGCACGCCCTGCTTGTCGCGGGTCAGCAGGTCGGGCTGCTTGCCGCCGCCGAGGTTGCCGGGGGAGAAGAAGACGTCGTACTTCCCGAAGCCGGAGGCGACCTTGCGCTCGGTCGTCTTCTCCAGGGGCGTCTCGAAGATCACCGAACCGTCGCCGGTGAGGAAGTACGTTCCGTTGGGGAGGCCGTCCAGGTCGGTGTCGACCTGGGTCGCGGCCCGGGTGTTCCGCTCGTCCTCCAGGCCGCCGATGCGCTTGTCCAGCTTGCCGTTGATCTCCCACGAGTAGAAGTAGGTCTTGCCCGCCCGGTCGATCGTCTCCAGCGGGAAGTAGGGCGCGGAGGCCGTGAACGTCCCCTTCGCCGGGGCCTTCGGCAGGATCGCGGACTTCCCCGGCGCCTCGTCGGCGGCGGCGGTGCCCGCCATGGCGCCGGTCAGGGCCGCGGCGGCCACGGCCGCGGCGACGATGCGGCTGCTGATTCGCGTCACGTCGTTCTCCGGATCAATGAGTGAACTGGCACACGGACTTGACTGCCCCTGACGGAGGGTCACGCCCGTTAAGGTGTTCACATCCTTTCACAAATTCGATGAGTGTCAACCGCGTTCACAGTTGCCTCGCCTCCCCGGACCCTGCGCACCTGGGGGTGAGACGGCGTCACCCGATGCCGAGGTCCGGCCGGCGCTGGCCCGCGCGGAAACCGCCAGGGGTGTGGCCGGTCTCGCGGACGAGGAACTTCCCGAAGTTGGTGGGCTCGGAGAATCCGAGGGACCGGCCGATCGCGGCGACGGGCAACTCGGTGTGCACGAGCAGGCGTTGCGCCTCCAAGGCGACGCGGGCGTCGATGAGTTGCTTGGCCGTGCGGCCGGTGGCGGCCCGGCACGCCCGGGTCAGGGTGCGCGGTGAGTAGCCGGTCCGGGCGGCGTACTTCTGCACGGAGCGAGTGGCGGCGAACGAGCGCTCCAGCTCGTACCGGAAGGCACGGAAGACCTCGCCGCCCATTCCCTCCGAGGCCGCGCGATCCGGATGCGGCAGCCGGGCCAGGCGCAGCAGCACCGCGCCCAGGAGCTGGCGCAGCAGTTGAACGGTGAGGTCGGAGCCCTCGTCATGGTTCTGCGCCCTGTGGTACTCGGCCGAGATCTCGGACAAGGCCCGGTCGAGCGGCTCGTAGTCACCCGGGGACAGCGTCCAGCCGGCCGGGCCGAAGCCGTCGAGGAGGGACGTGGTCAGGGGCAGGCGTGGTGGGAAGGCGGCGGTGAAGAGCACCAGCACGGCGTCCAGTTCGGCCGGGCGGCCCGTCGGGTCGGCCGGGAACCGCTGTGCCTGTCCCGGCCGTATGTGCAGCAGTCTGCGCGGCGCACAGGCTGAGGGACGAAATCGACCATCGCGGTTCCCTCACCGCCCCGTACGAGCAGCAGCTGATGGAAGTCCGGCCGACTCGCGGTGCCGGCGACCGACCTCCTCAGACGGCGACGCAGGGCGTCGAACGTCAGGACCTCGATTCCGAGCTGAGGGCGGTCGGGATTGTGATAGGCGATGTCGACGACATCGTGTTGTCCAACTTCAACCATGGTGGGGCCGGACTCTACCTCGCCGCGACAGCCCCCCGGCGTGGATCGTGGAGTCATCGCCGCGCCGCCGCCGGCCCGAAGCCCGCCCGTGGCGCCGCTCGTACGTCACCGCCCTGACGGGCACCCCCAGGAAGGACGACCCTCACCATGAAGTCTGCGATCACCGATCCCGCACAGCTGCCCGGCGCGTTCCAGGACGCCCTCAACGACGGTGACGTCGAAGGCGTCCTGGCCTTGCTCGCCCCCGGGGCCACCATGCGCACGGTGGCCGGTGAGATCGTCGCCGGCCGTCAGGCGCTGCGCCAGGAGATCAGCGGGACGGTCGCCGCCCGTGGACGGCTCACCAACATCCCCCGGCACGCTCTGGTCGGCGCCGGCACCGCGCTGCTCGTCACCGACTGGACCCTCGAAGTAACCGCTCCCGACGGAGAACGTGTCGCTCCGACCGGTACCACCGCCAACGTCGCCTGCCGAGACGCCGACGGCTACTGGCGGTTCGCCGTGCTCAATCCACTCGGTACGGCCTGAAGGCGAGGGTGCGACGGCTTCCGTCTGGACCGGTCCGCCCCGCCCGGCGCTGTTCGGGGCGCCTCGATTCGCCAACAGGCCGAGTGCCGTGGGGACTTACTCCCCTGGGCCGACTCCTCGATTTCTCCGTCCGGACTATCGACTGTGCAGAGACGCCATGGAATTGTGTTGAGGCTGTGAGGCTCGTGGCTGCCCGGACTGCCGAGTTGTGGGGAGGGCATGGTGCGCATGCACGGCGAGCGTGTCCTGGTGCGTGTGCCTGCGTGGTGGCGACTGTTCACCGTGGGCGTGGTGCTCATCGCGTTCACGACGGGCACTGCACCAGCGGATGCGGCATCGCGTCGGACACCGGATCTGCCTGCGACGATCGGCCCTTCCACGCCAGGGCAAGCACTCGTACCGCCCGGCCTCCAGCCATCCCGCAAGGGCAACCGGACATCGGTCGATAACGGTCCGGGGCCCACGACGGACTCGGCGGTCTATGCCTATGACGCCGCCGGGCGGTTGGTGGGGGTGACGGATCCGAAGGGGGAAACGGCCCGGTACCGGTACGACGCCGCAGGTAACAGGCTGGGCATCGATCGGTATGGCTCCGGCACCCTGTCGGTGCTGTCCGTGGTGCCGACGCGTGCCCGGGTGGGGGCCAAGGTAACGGTCTCCGGTACAGGATTCGCCTCGGTCACGGCGGACAACAGGGTTTCCTTCGCGGGCAAGGACGCCGAGGTCGTCTCGGCTTCGGCGACCCGGTTGGTGGTCACTGTGCCGAGCGACGTCCCGACGGGGAAGGTTTCGGTGGCGGCGGGCGGGGCCACGGCCGAGTCCCAGGAATCGTTTGCGTCCACCCCGGACGCTCCGCGCATCACCAAAGTGGAACCGGCGTCCGGGCCGCCCGGCACCGAGGTCACGATCACCGGGTCGAACTTCTTCCCGGAATCAGCCGACAATGTGGTGCGTTTCAACGGAGTTGCCGCTCGCGTACTGCGCGCTGCCGAAGGGGCGCTCACTGTTCTCGTGCCCGGTGCCGCCCAGTCGGGGCGTGTGGAGATCGAGACACCGAGCGGGGCGGTCACGTCGTCCGGGGACTTCACGGTCCCGCTGTCCGGATACGAGGCGTTCGGTCACCACGCAGATCTCACGCTTCGGCCAGGGCGGCCGCTGGTCCATCGAGGGACGGGCAGGTGAGAGTCTCGGCATCGGCGTGGAGGCAGGCGGGGCGGACGGGTACCTCCGTGGCGACCTTTACAGACCGGACGGTTCCCAAGGTGAACATCTCATAGTGCCCGGGCGGAGCAGCGCCTCATTGAGCATCCCCGCACTGCCGCAGAGCGGGACCTACGTCCTGGTGCTGGATCCCGACAACGGCGGCACGCCGACACTGCGGCTGACCGCCTCGCACTCGGCTGATGCCGGCCGGCTGACATCGGACGGTCCGCCGCCTGTGCTGGATATGTCGCGGCCGGGTCAGGGGCGGAGTGGCGACCTTCGAGGGGAAGACAGGAGAATCCGTCAGCCTCGCGGCCACCGGGACAACTGTCAACGCGACCCTGGACATTCTCCAGCCTGATGGCAGGGCAGCCGGTTCCTTCACCGCGGTGAAGGGCCGTGACACGGACTGGGACAGCCCGCCGCTCCTCATGCCCGGCATCTACACCGTCCGTGTAACCCCCAAGAACACGGAGACCGGGAAGGTGGCACTTACCCTGTCCCGGCCCGTGGACCTCGGTACGCTCCCCGCCGGGGGAGACTCCGTGGAGCTCAAGGTGACGCGCGCCGGGCAGAACGGGACGGCGTCGTTCGGCGGACGGGACGGCACCGCACCGACGCTCTCCATCGCCGGCAACACCTTTGCCAAATCGCTCTTCGTCACGGTCCTCGCGCCTTCCGGCACCAAGGTGTTGAACGACGGACTTGTAGGAGCCGGACGCCCGGCCACGTTCTCCCTGCCGAAGCTGTCGGAACCCGGAAATCACCGGGTGGTGATAGCGCCGCAGTTCGCGGCCACGGGTTCGCTGAAGCTGTCCGTCAAGGGTGCGACCGAAGTCCGGGCGTCGGCCGGTCCGACGGCCCGGCCGATGGACAAGGCCGTTGTGGGACCGGACACATGGGACCCGGACCCGGCGAGCCTGGCCGGCCAGGACTGGGTCACGCGTCGTGGGAGCGTATCGAAGACTCCCGGGACACTCTGGGGCGAAGGCGACCGTACGGCACTCACCGGGCATGTCCTCAAGCTGAACGGGCTGCCGCTGGCGAAGGTGAAGGTATCGGTCGGCAAGGTGAGTTCGCAGACCGACGAGCACGGACGGTTCCTGCTTTCCGGCATCGACGAGAGTGCCACAACCCTTGTCGTCGACGGCAGCACGGCGAATACGAGGGATCGTGAATACGGGGTCTTCCACATCAGGGTGCGGCCGAGGGATCGGCAGATCGTCGATATCGGGTTCCCGGTCTGGATGACCCCCCTGGACACCGCACACACCGTGTCATTCGCCGCACCGGCCCAGCGGGATGTGGTGCTGAGGACCCCGAAGATACCGGGGCTCGAAGTCCGCATCCCCAAGGGGTCGGTGGTCCGCGACGGAACGGGCAAGCCGGTCACCCGTCTGGGAATCACCCCGATCCCCATCGACCGTGCACCGTATCCGCTGCCCACGAATCGTGTGGTTCCGGTGTTCTTCACGGTGCAGCCGGGCGGCACCTATGTCTTCCCCAAGGGCGCACAGATCATCTACCCCAACTACACCCATGAATCCCCGGGAACCGGCGTCGAGTTCATGGACTACGACCCCAAGGGCAAGGGCTGGTACGTCTACGGACACGGTGCCGTGACTGCCGACGGCCGCCAGGTCGTACCTGATGAGAAGACCCGTGTCTGGGCCTTCCACGGGGCGATGTTCAACATCAGCGACCTGATCCCCTGGGACCTCTCGCGGATTGCGGACGTAGGCGATTGGCTGTCGGGAGACCCGGTGGACCTGGGGACAGGGCTGCTCACCGATGCCCGGACGGACCTTGCGTTTGCCGATCCACTGGGATCCGCGGAGGTCAACCGCACCTACTGGCAGGGAGATACCCGGAGCCGGGCCTTCGGGATCGGCCGCGACCTGTCGTACAACGCCTTCCTGAACTCCAAGGAGCAGTACAAAGAGGTCGATCTGTACCTGCCGGGTGGGCAGAGTGTGCACTATGTGCGTACCTCGTCCGGGACAGGCTACAGGGACGCCGTCTTCGAACCTTCCGGTACACCAAGTGGATTCCACGGTACGAAGATCTCCTGGAACAACGCCAGTGGGTGGGATCTCCGCTTCCGGGACGGCAGCACCTGGGTCTTTCCCCAGTACGGAGCGGTGAGTGAAGTCCGCGACCGGCACGGGAACTCGGTGCGGATCGAGCGGGAGTCGTTCAATGGACGCAAGAGCCAGGCGAATCGCATCGTGACCCCGGGCGGGCGTTGGATTGAACTGTCCTGGGATGCCCAGCACCGGGTTCGTGAGGCCCGCGACAATCTGGGCCGGACCACGGGCTACACCTATGACAGTGCAGGCCGCCTCGAAACCGTGACCGATCCGGCGGGCAGGACGAGCCGCTACACCTATGACGGAAGCAGCAACCGGATCGCGTCCGCCACGGACGCCCGCGGCATCACCTACATGACCAATACCTACGATGCCGGCGGACGGGTCAAGGAACAGACCCTCACCGAGGGAGCGAAGTATTCCTTCTCCTACACCATGAACGGTACGGGGAGGATCACGGGGACAGAGGTCGAGCGACCGGGCGGCAGCGTTCGCAAAGTGACCTTCGATGCCGAAGGGTTCGGAGACTCGGACACCATCGCCCACGGTACCGACCTCGCGCGGAAGACCGTATACGAGCGAGGGAAGAACCATCGGATCGAGGCGGTCGTCGACCCCTTCGGCAGACGCACCGAGCTGCATTACGACGCCGCCGGCCATATCACGTCAACGACCGAGATGGCGGGTACCGGCAAGGCTCGTGAGAGCGGCAAGACAGAATTCACCGGCCCCTTCGACCAGATATCCCGGTCCACCGACCGACTCGGCAACGCCACGTCCTTCGGCTATGACGCGCAGGGTGATCTGCGGACGATCACGGACGCCGAGGGACGCAGGACCGCGATCGACTACACCCCTCAAGGGCAGGTCAGCAAGGTCACCGACGCCGCCGGTGCGGTCTCCACATACAGCTACAGTCATGGCGAGCAGGTCGCGGTGAAGGACGCCGAGGGCAGGGTGTCCCGGCAGTTCAAGGACGCCGCCGGACGGCCCACCCATCTCTCGGACGCGGCCGGCGCGGAGAGCACGGTCGCATACGACAAGCTCAACCAGACCTTCCGCACCACGGATCCGCTCGGCAGCAGCATCGCTTTCAGTTACGACGACAACGGAAACCTGACCTCGCTGACCGACGCCCGCGGCAAGACTGCGACGTGGACGTACGACGACGCCGACCGGCAGAGGACCGCCACCGATGCGTTGGGGGCCACGGCGTCGTTCGCGTACGACTTGGCGGGCCGGATCAAGCGCGCCACCGCCCGTTCCGGCAAGGCGGCGACCGTCGACTACGACATCCTGGGGCGCCCGAAGGCCGCAGCATACGGTGTGGACGGAGGCGGCACGGCCGAGTCCACGGTGGCGTACGAATACGACGACCTGGACCGGCTCCGCCAGATGACGGATTCCACCTCCGGTAAACAGTCCTTCGCCTACGACGACTACGACCGCCCCAAGAGCATCCTCGGGCCGACCGGAGAAGTGACCTACGGCTACGACCAGGCCGACCGTCGGATCCAGATGACCGCTGCGGGGACCAGCACTGCTTACGGCTACGACAAGTCGGGCGTGCTCACCTCCCTCAAGGCCGGGTCCGACACCATTTCCTTCGCCCTCGACCCGGTCGGCAGAGAGAAGACCGCCACATTGCCCGGCGGGTGGACACGCACCACGGACCTGGACAATTCGGGGATTGTCAGGACCATCTCGTACGCCCATTCGGGATCCGCTGTCGGTGACTTGAACTACGCCCGGGACGAACGAGGCTTACAGACCGGCCTGACCGGAAAACTCGCCAAGGTCGCCCTTCCCGCAGCGGAATCGGGGGCTGCCTTCGATGCTGCCAACCGCCTCACAGCGCTGGGCGGCCGGTCCTTCGCCTATGACAAAGACGGCCGTCTGACATCGGACGGCCTACGCGACTACACCTGGAACGCACGTGGTCAGCTGACCGGCTTGACAAGGAATGGCGCCACGTCGTCATTCGGGTATGACCCGCTGGGCGGGCGCGTGTCAAAACAGGTGGATGGCAAGGCGTCCAGGTTCCTGACGGACAACGGCAACCCCCTCGCAGAGCTGGATGGTTCGGGAAAGCCCTCCGCGACCGTGACCACCTCCGGTGTGGACCAGTTCCTCACCCGCACCGAAGGCGGGCGGACCCAGGTCTACCTGACGGATGCGATGGGCTCGGTGGTCGGCCTGGCCAACGAGGACGGCACCATCGCAACCCGCTATGCGTACGACCCGAACGGCCAGTCCCAGTCGAGTGGTTCGGCGTCCTCGAACCCCTATAGCTTCACGGGCCGCGAGGACGACGGTACCGGCCTGCTCTACTACCGCAACCGCTATTACGACCCGGCCACCGGGCGCTTCATCTCCCAGGACCCGATCGGACAGGCCGGCGGCCCCAACCTCTACCAGTACGCCCTGTCGTCCCCGACCACGTACACGGACCCGTCCGGGCACAATCCCATGGTCGCCGGGTGCGTGGTGGGCGGGCTCATGGACGGCGGAATCGACTGGCTCGGCCAGCGGCTGTCCGGTCGCAAGGTCAGCTGGGGGCAAGTAGCCACCGCGGCCGCGAGCGGTTGCCTGACCGGGATATTCATGGACGGCCTGGGGGCGTTCATGGGGGCCAGGGGCGGCAGCAAGGCGGCGCAGTGTCTGAGGAACAGCTTCACGCCGGAGACTCCGGTGCTGATGGCCGACGGCACGACCAAGGAGATCTCGGAGGTACAGGTCGGTGACCAGGTCATCGCTACGGATCCCGAGACCGGTGAGAGCGGCGCACGTGCGGTGACGGCACTGATTCGGGGGGATGGGGAGAAACATCTCGTCGACCTGACGATCACCGGACCTGAAAGTGCTGATGGTTCGAAGGTTGGGCATCTCACGGCAACCGATGGACATCCCTTCTGGGTTCCTGACCTCCATCAGTGGGTGCCTGCCGAAAAGTTGAAGCCTGGGCAGTGGCTCCGTACCAGCAGCGGGACCTGGGTGATGGTCACTGCGGTACGCCATCACTCGACTGCGGCTGCAGTGAACAACCTCACCGTCGAGGGACTTCACACGTACTATGTACTCGCTGGCTCTCTCCGGGTTCTCGTCCACAACAGTTCTTGCGGGCCAGTTGCGAACAACAACCCCGACCCCGACGCCCTATCGCTTGAGATGCTGGAAGCAGAGATGGCAGGACTTTCCCGCCTCACAGCAGGGAGTCTGGGATTCACTAAGGCAATCAGTGGCGGAGGGTGCTATCTGTGGGCCGTGGACGAGAGCGGCGCGCTGCACATCATTCCCAGTGGCAGCGGAATCCACCATACAGTTCTGACCAGAGGTAACCCTGTTCTGGGGGTCGGGCAAGTAGTGTTCAGGAACGGGCGAGTTGTGTCCTTGGACAACATGACCGGACACTACACTCCTTGCTCCGAATGTTCTGCCGAGTTCCTCAACCACGGAGTCACCGCATTTGAGCGAGCTGGAATACGCGTGCCTCTTCAGGCGATTCGCGACTACGGAGGGAGAGCCCCATGACGCAGACTGAACGGGAGTATGCGGAACTGCGGGCGCTACCTCGATCCGAACGGCTTGCATGGGTGCAGAGACTATTCCCTGATGGCGCCCCACCTCAGTGGTGGTTGGCGATGGTGGAGTCTGCCGAGGTGGGGGTCTGCCGAGCGCGGAATATCAGCTACCACGAACGCAGAGAAGGATTTGAGTTCGCGGTTTCACTCTTGCACGACGCCTGCGAATCAGGCGGCATGAGTCCATGCTATTCGGCTTCATGGCTGGTCAGACTGACGACTATCGCGCTCGATGTCGGTATGTCACCCGAGGATCTTCCCTCGGAAGTGACCCCGGACGGAGTGGCCCGCCTGGTACTTGATCGCCTTCCGCTGTCGCAAGCGGAGGTTTCGAGCGTGAATGCGTTGTTCTTGGACGACCTGCATAGCGGACGGGAGCGGTATTACCAGCCCGGTGACGACCTGACCCTGATCGGGCAGCGGGCTAATGGGCGGCTCCGATTACTGCAAGAGATCCTTTGGGTGGTGCCCGCACTGGAATGCGTAGTGGATCGCCTGAGCGATGAACAGCTGGTAGGTGAAGTGCGAGGCTGGCTCCACTGCATTGCCCAGCTGGATTAATGAACGACTCTGGTGGGCTGTTGCCCCTCAGAGTCGGCATGGGAATCACCAACTTTGCTGGAGTTGGATCCGCACCTGGGGAGTTGAATGGTTCGGTGGCAAACGGTGGGTCGTCGAGCCCTGTTGGGGCTCGCGGGAACGCTGCTCGTCGGAAGTGCAGGGGCCTGCCGGCACGCCGGGTCCGACGAGCCCGGGGAGGGGGGAGGTACTCGGTGGCAGACTCCGGCTCAGCTGCGCGGTCCGGCGCCGGCGCCGTACATACGCGTCACAGCACTCGATCTGAGTGGTGATGAATCCCAGCGTGCCGCGGAGTTGAGCCGCCTGGTGCGGGCTGTCGGTGGGGCCGGAGGAATCGCACTGGGTGCGAGTCTGTTCGACGGTGGAGGCAGCCGGCCTCGCCATCTGCGGAAGATGCCGTCCTTCCCGGGCGATCTGTTGGATCCCAGAACGTCGCACGGTGACGTCCTGGTCCAGATCGAGGCGCGTTCGCGGTCGGCCGCCGCAGAGGCGTCGGACCGGCTCCTGGGGGCTTTTCCGGCGTGGAGGCTCCGCTGGCGGATGGATGGGTTTCTCGCGGGCTCCCGGACCGAGCGGGGGAGGGCCCTCACCCGTGACCCTTTCCACTTCACCGAAGGCTTCGGTAACCCGCCCAACGAGCGGGAGGTCAGGGACCGTTCCCTGGTGAGGCCGGGGCAGGGTGAACCGGACTGGGCCGTGGGCGGCAGTTACCAGGTCGTTCGCCTGGTGCGACTCGCGACCGAGTTGTGGGACATGGATTCCCAGGAGGAGCAGGAACGGGTCATCGGGCGGCGGCGGGACGGGCGATGGCTGGACGGGACACCCGCCGAAGAGGAACCGGAATTCCGGGCCGATTCCAAGGGGCGTATCACACCACTGACTTCCCACGTCCGTATGGCCGCCCCGGACCGGCGGAACCTTCCTCCACTGGTACGCCGCAGTTACGGTTACGACCGGGGCGACGGCGACACCGGGCTGATCTTCTCCTGCTTTCAACGGGACTTGGCGGACGGCTTCGAGGCCGTGCAGAAGCGGTTGGAAGGGCAGGAGTTGGGCAGGTACATCCTCACTTTCGGCGGTGGCTATTTCTTCGTTCCGCCGCCCGGTGATGCGTGGATCGATGCTGTCAGCCGCCGGCGTTGAGCTCGGTGATGAACGAGTGCCAGGGCGACGAGGAGAAGGTGAGGGACGGTCCTTGGGGGCGCTTGCTGTCCCGTATGGGTATGGTGCCGTGCTCGGCCAACCCTGGTGCCCATTCCAGGCACATGCCGCCTTCGCCGCTGCTGTAGCTCGACTTGACCCAGTCCGCTTCAGTGAGGTCAAGGGGTGTTCTCATCTCGAAGTTCCTCCATCGACTTGCGCAGTTGGCTCAGTGATTCCTCCGGCGAGAGCGCGTCGGCACGCAGCCGGTCGTAGAGCTCTCCCGCTCTTGCCACCTTCGCAGACGAGTCGATCACGCGCCCCATGCCCTGGGCTTCGGTGTACAGGACGTTGGGCGAGTCCTCGAATTTCAGCAAGGTGAAGCTCTCGCCCGTCGGCGGCGCCCCCGTGTTGAAGGGAAGCAGCTGCAGGGTGACGTGCGGTGACTCCGCCGCGTCCATCAGATGGGCCGCCTGCTCGCGCATGATGGCGGAGCCACCGACCGTGCGTCGAAGGCATGACTCATCCAGAATCATCCAGAGGAGAGGGGGCCTGTCTTTGTCCAGGACGTCGCGGCGTCGCAATCGTGCGGCCACCTTCTCGGCGGTCGTCGCGAGTTCATCGCGCGGGTAGGCGGCACGGAAGAGCGAGTGTGCGTACTTTTCGGTCTGCAGAATGCCGTTGACCAGGTACGAGCTGAAGTCGAGAATCTCCGTCGCCCGCGCCTCCAACTCCAAATACGGCAGAAACCACTCCGGATGCCCCCGCCGGGACGCCCGCTTCCACAGCCGCATGAACGTCCCCGGCGTCCCGAACACCTCGTCGCAGTGCGCGGCGAACTCCGGCGACCCGATCCGGTCCCCGCTCTCGACCATGGCCACGTACGACTGCCCGTACCGCGCCCCCGCGCCGAGTTCCCGCTGGCTCAGGCCCCGTGACAGACGCCACTCCCTGACCTCCGTGCCATACTCCGAACCCCTGGAGTCCGAACTGTTGGGCGACTTGGCCAAGGCGCAACTTCCCCTCATCACACGTCACTTGTGATGCCGCCAACCCTGTCGTCAAGGGCGCCGATCGGCAAGTCTGGGCCGCACGGTTGATGCCCGCCCGCCGGGGGCGGGACACGCGGAGGATCGAACGCAATGACGGAAACAGTGGTGGTGCCATGTGTGAAGTGCCGCAGGATCAAGAGCGCCCATGCCAGGGCGGCGGCGGCCCGGCGCACCGCCGTGGTGGACAGGCTGATCGCCATCATGGGCAGGCATCTGCGCAGGGAGCACGTATGACCCTCGTGCCCCTGCCCCACAGCGCGGGGCCGCCTCTGCGGAGTGACGACCGGTGCCCGGTCTGCCTCCGAATCCATGACTCCATGGTCGCAGCAGGACGGCGGGGGGACGGCAGGGCCAGGGAGCTGTTCCGTGATGCGCTCGTCCGTCATCGGGAGTTGCGGCACACGTCATGAGGCCGACGGCTCATGGGGCCGGCGGCGCCGCCTTCAACCCCGTTCCGCACAGCGGCGCCACCGCGAACGGCCGGTCGTCCTCCCTCGGGGGCGCTGGCACCGCGCCCGCCTCCAGTGCCGCCCAGCACACCGCCGACGTCGGCTCCACGTACAGGCCGGCCCGCGCCAACTCCCGGTGGGCGGTGCGGATCCGGTCCTCCGGCACGGTCACCACCGTGCCGCCGGTCGCGGCGACCGCCGCCCGGATCTGGGCGCCGCGTGCCGGGCGGGCGATGGCGATGCCCTCGGCGATCGTCGGCCGCGGGGTGATCCCGGCGGGGGACGCCAACGGGGCGCAGGCGGCGGCCTGGACGGCGGTGATGACCGGCATGCGGTCGATGAGGCGCTGCTCCAGCAGCTCGCGGCAGCCGAGGTACGCGCCGAGGACCAGCGTGCCGTTGCCGGCGGGCAGGACGAGGGTCGCGGGGAGGCGGCCGCCCAGCTGTTCCCAGAGTTCGAAGACGTAGGTCTTCGTGCCGTGGACGAAGAAGGGGTGGTGGACGTGGCTCGCGTAGAAGACGCCGGGCTCGTCGGCCACCCCCGCCGCGGCCTCGGCGGCGGCCTGGCGCGGGCCCTCGATCCGGCGCACCTCGGCCCCGTACGCGCGGAGCTGGCCGAGCTTGCCCTCGGAGGTGGCGGCGGGGACGTACACCGTGCAGGGCAGTCCGGCCCGGGCGGCGTACGCGGCCACCGCCGCCCCCGCGTTGCCGCTGCTGTCGGCCACCAGCCGCGCGGCGCCGAGGCGTAACGCGAGGGCGGCCAGCACGACGGCGCCGCGGTCCTTGAACGAGCCGGTGGGCATGAGGAAGTCGGCCTTGAGCAGGACGTCGGAGCGGCCCGGGGCGGACACCAGGGGGGTCATGCCCTCGCCCAGGGTGATGCGCGGCGGGCCGGGCACGGGCAGGGCCTCGGCGTAGCGCCACAACGTCGGCGGGCGGCGGCCGAGTTCGAGGGCGTTCGGCAGCGCCGGGTCGAAGCCGTGGACGTCCAGCAGGCCGCCGCACGCGGTGCAGCGCCACGCCATGTCCGACAGCGGATGCAGCCGCCCGCACGAGGCGCACCCCAGCGTCACCCGACTCACCACCCCGTTCACCACCTGTCACCTCCCGGACGACACGAGTCTCGGACGGGCGGTCCGGCCCGGTCAAGATCGACTCCGGTCGTCGGTCAGCTCATCCGCAGGGCCAGGAAGAAGTCCAGCTTGTCCTCCAGGCGGGACAGGTCGCGCCCGGTGAGCTGCTCGATGCGGCCCACCCGGTACCGCAGCGTGTTCACGTGCAGGTGCAGCCGGGTCGCGCAGCGCGTCCAGGAGCCGTCGCAGTCCAGGAACGCCTCCAGGGTGGGGATCAGCTCGGCGCGGTGCCGGTGGTCGTACTCGCGCAGCGGGTCCAGGAGGCGGGCGGTGAAGGCGCGGCGGACGTCGTCGGGGACGAAGGGCAGCAGCAGGACGTGCGAGGCCAGCTCCTGGTGGCCGGCGGCGCAGACGCGGCCGGGGCGGGCCGCGGCGACGCGCCGGGCGTGCCGGGCCTCCTCCAGGGCGCCGCGCAGGCCCTCCGCGGACGCGACGGGGGCGCTGACGCCGAGGGTGAGGCGGCCGTCGCCGTCCAGGCCCTTGGCGAGGGGCGCGCGGATGGCGGCGAGGAGCGCGTCGGCCTCCAGGCCGGGGGCGCCGGAAGCGCCGGAAGCGCCGGAAGCGCCGGACGCGTCGTCCGCCGGCGGCAGCGGCACCAGCGCGACCGCCTCGTCGCCGGAGTGCGCCACGGCGATGCGGTCGGACGGCTCGGTGCCGGCGGCCTCCGGGGCGACCAGCACCTCCTCCAGCAGGCTCTGGGCGACCGGCCCGCCGGCCGGCCCGTCCCCGTCCGTCCACTCGACCTTGGCCACGACGACCTGCCAGTGCGGGGCGGTGACCGGGCCGGGGAGCAGGACGGGGGCGGCGACCCGCAGCCGGGCGGCGGTCTCGGCGGGGGAGGCGTTGGTCTGGACGAGCTCCAGCACCTCCTGGGCGAGGCGGCGGCGCACCGTGCGGGCCGCGTCCCGGCGCTCCCGCTCGACGGCGATCAGCTGGGTGACGCCGTGCAGCAGGTCCAGCCGCTCGGCCGGCCAGTCGCCGGCGTCGGCCTCGACGGCCAGCACCCAGTCCGACAGGACGGTCTCGCGGACGTCGGCGGGGCCCGCCCCCGCGCCGTGGATCGGGAAGAGCGAGTAGGTGACGGCGCCGGCGAGGACGCGGTGCGGGCCGCGGCGGCCGGAGCGGGCGGCGGCGAGCTGCTCGCCCGCGAGGGTCGCGGCGGTCGCGGGCGGCAGCGCGGGGCCCGTGCCCGTGAGCGAGGAGCCCGCGATCACGCGGCCGGTGGGGGAGAGCACCCAGGCGCGCAGGTCCAGGTCGGTGCCGAGCAGGTCGAGGACGACCTCGGGGCCGCCGCCCGCCGGGCCGGAGGTCATCAGCCGCCGGTGCCGGTCGACGACCGCCGCCAGGTCGCCCGCGCGCTCGCCGGAGACCTGCCGGACGACGTACTCGGTGATGGACGCGAAGGAGACCTTCTCGTCCACGGAGAACAGCGGCAGCCGGTGCCGGGCGCACGCCTCGATCAGGTCGTCCGGCGTCGAGCTGATCTCCGCCTCGCCGGCCGCCAGACCGGCCACCCCGGCGGCCGACAGGATGCGGACGAACCGCTCGGAGTCCGCCGGTTCGCGCCGCCAGGCCAGACCCGTCAGGACCAGCTCGCCGCCCGACAGGTAGCGGCTGGGGTCGCGCAGGTCGGTGGTCATCACGCCGCGCACGGTCCGGTCGAGCTCGTCCTCGCCGCCGAGCAGGCGGAGGCCGAGCGCCTCGGTCTCCAGCAGTGCGCGCAGCCGCATCGTGGGTCGCCGCCGATCTTTCTCGATGTTCTGGGTGTTTCCGGTGCGAAGCCGTGAGGTTTCGAGGCTCCGCCTTTCGTTCGAATCTACAAGACCCACCCGGCGACCAGCCAACCGCTTCATCGTTTCGGTGACTGCTCGCACCCGCCGGGCCCTCGCTGTACTGGCTGCACGCGGCGCGCACACACGGCAGACGACCCACGGAACCACGGCACACGGCACCCGACCGAGAAGAGAACGCCCATGGACTTCCTGCGCCCCGCCCGCTGGGAGGAGGCCCTCGCCGCCAAGGCCGAGCACCCCGCGGCGGTCCCGATCGCCGGCGGTACGGACGTGATGGTCGAGATCAACTTCGACCACCGCCGCCCCTCCCACCTGCTGGACCTCACCCGCGTCACCGAGCTGTACACCTGGCAGGACGCCGGCGACCGGGTACGCCTCGGCGCCGCCGTCCCCTACGCCCGCGTCATCGAGCGCCTGGCCGGCGAGCTGCCCGGACTGGCCCTCGCCGCCCGCACCGTCGGCTCCCCGCAGATCCGCAACCGCGGCAGCGTCGGCGGCAACCTCGGCGCCGCCTCCCCGGCCGGCGACTCCCACCCCGCGCTGCTGGCCGCCGGCGCCGAGGTGGAGGCGGAATCGGTGCGCGGCACGCGGCTGATCCCCGTCGAGGAGTTCTACACCGGCGTCAAGCGCAACGCCCTCGCCCCCGACGAGCTGATCCGCGCCGTCCACGTCCGCAAGGCCACCGGCCCGCAGCAGTTCTCCAAGGTCGGCACGCGCAACGCGATGGTCATCGCCGTCTGCGCCTTCGCCCTCGCCCTCCACCCGGACACCCGCACCGTGCGCACCGGCATCGGCTCCGCCGCGCCCACGCCCGTCCGCGCCCGGACCGCCGAGGACTTCCTGAACGCCGCGCTGGCCGAGGCCCGTTGCTGGGACACCGGCGCGCCCGTACCGCCCGCCGTCGCCGCGGAGTTCGCCCGCCTCGCGTCGGCCGCCTGCCGACCGATCGACGACGTGCGCGGCAGCGCCGCCTACCGCAGGCACGCCGTCGGCGTCATGGCCCGGCGCACCCTCGCCTGGGCCTGGGAACAGCACACCACGGGGGAGGGGACCGCCCGATGCGCGTGAACGTCACCGTCAACGGCCGCCCGCGGCAGGCCGACGACGTCTGGGAGGGCGAGAGCCTGCTGTACCTGCTGCGCGAGCGGCTGGGCCTGCCCGGCTCCAAGAACGCCTGCGAACAGGGCGAGTGCGGCTCCTGCACCGTCCGCCTCGACGGCGTCCCCGTCTGCGCCTGCCTGGTCGCCGCCGGGCAGGCGCACGGCCGCGACGTCGTCACCGTCGAGGGCCTCGCCGCGCGCGCCGGCGCCGCCGAGGGCCATCTCTCGCCCGTCCAGCAGGCGTTCGTCGACGCGGGCGCCGTGCAGTGCGGCTTCTGCACCCCCGGCCTCCTCGTCGCCGCCGACGACCTGCTGGAACGCGACCCCGACCCGTCCGACGCCGACATCCGCGAGGCCCTCTCCGGCAACCTGTGCCGCTGCACGGGCTACGAGAAGATCCTCGACGCCGTCCGCCTCGCGGCGGCCCGCACCGCACGCTCCGGACAGGGGGCCTGAGCCATGCGACCGACCCGCACCGACCTCACCCAGCAGAGCACCCGCGGCGGCATCGGCGCCTCCACGCTGCGCCCCGACGGCGGCCTCAAGGTCACCGGCGAGTTCGCCTACGCCTCCGACCTGTGGCACGAGGACATGCTCTGGGGCCACACCCTGCGCAGCCCGCACGCCCACGCCCGGATCGTCTCCCTCGACACCGCCGAGGCGCTCGCCACCCCGGGCGTGCACGCGGTGCTGACCCACGCCGACCTGCCCGCCGCCACCCGCTACGGCCTGGAGGTCCAGGACGCCCCCGTCCTCGCCGACGGCGTCGTGCGCCACCACGGCGAACCGGTCGCCCTCGTCGCCGCCGACCACCCCGAGACCGCCCGCCGCGCCGCCGCGAAGATCAAGGCGGTCTACGAGCAACTCCCCGTCGTCACGGACGAGAAGAGCGCCACCGCGCCCGGCGCGCCCCTGCTCCACCCGGCCCGCGCCGACAAGCACGCCCCCCACGTCCCGCACCCCAACGTCGTCCACTGCCAGCCCGTCGTCCGCGGCGACGTGGAGGCCGCACGGGCCCGCGCGCACGCCGTGGTCACCGGCGACTACGAAGTGGGCATGCAGGACCAGGCGTTCCTCGGTCCCGAGTCCGGGCTCGCCGTCCCCGCCGAGGACGGCGGCGTCGACCTCTACATCGCCACCCAGTGGCTGCACGCCGACCTCCGCCAGATCGCCCCCGTCCTCGGCCTGCCCGAGGACAAGGTGCGCATGACCCTCTCCGGCGTCGGCGGCGCCTTCGGCGGCCGCGAGGACCTGTCCATGCAGGCCCACGCCTGCCTGCTCGCGCTGCGCACCGGACGGCCCGTCAAGATGGTCTACAACCGCTTCGAGTCCTTCTTCGGCCACGTCCACCGCCACCCGGCCAGGCTCCACTACGAGCACGGCGCCGACCGCGACGGCGGGCTCCTGTTCGTCCGCTGCCGCATCGTCCTCGACGGCGGCGCCTACACCTCGTCCTCCCCCTCCGTCGTCGGCAACGCCGCCTCGCTGGCCGTCGGCCCCTACGCGTGCGACAACGTCGACGTCGAGGCCCTGGCCCTCTACACCAACAACCCGCCCTGCGGCGCCATGCGCGGCTTCGGCGCCGTCCAGGCGTGCTTCGCCTACGAGGCCCAGATGGACCGGCTCGCCGCCGAACTCGGCCTCGACCCGGTCGAGTTCCGCCGGAGGAACGCCGTCTCGCAGGGCTCGGTCATGCCCACCGGACAGGTCATCGACGCCCCCGCGCCCGTCGCCGAACTCCTGCGCCGCGTCAAGGCGCTGCCGCTGCCGCCCGAGCGCCAGTGGGAGACCGCCGGCGGCTCCGCCGACCTGCGGGCCCTGCCCGGCGGGGTGTCCAACACCAGCCACGGCGAGGGCGTCGTCCGGGGCGTCGGCTACGCCGTCGGCATCAAGAACGTCGGCTTCTCCGAGGGATTCGACGACTACTCCACCGCCCGGGTGCGCCTGGAGTCCGTCGCCGGCGAACCGGTGGCCACCGTGCGCACCGCCATGGCCGAGGTCGGCCAGGGCGGCGTCACCGTGCACGCCCAGATCGCCCGCACCGAGCTGGGCGTCGCCGAGGTCACCCTCCAGCCCGCCGACACCCGCATGGGCTCGGCCGGCTCGACCTCCGCCTCCCGTCAGACGTACGTCACCGGCGGTGCCATCAAGGCGGCCTGCGAGGCCGTCCGCGAGCGGGTCCTGGAGCTCGGCCGCGCCAAGTTCGGCACGTACCACCCCGCCTGGGCGACCGCCGAACTCCTGCTGGAGGGCGGCAAGATCGTCACCGACGGCGGGGAGGTGCTGGCCGGTCTCGCCGACGTGCTCGACGGCGAGGAGCCCGTGGAGGCCGAACGCGTCTGGCGCCACCGGCCCACCGAACCCTTCGACCTGCGCAGCGGCCAGGGCCAGGGGCACGTCCAGTACTCCTTCGCCGCGCACCGCGCCGTCGTCGAGGTCGACACCGAACTCGGCCTCGTCAAGGTCGTCGAGCTGGCCTGCGCCCAGGACGTCGGCAAGGCCCTCAACCCCCTCTCGGTCGTCGGCCAGATCCACGGCGCCACCACGCAGGGGCTCGGGCTGGCCGTGATGGAGGAGATCGCCGTCGACCCGGCCACCGGCCTCGTCCGCAACCCCTCCTTCACCGACTACCTCATCCCCACCGTCCTCGACACCCCCGCCATGCCCGTCGACATCCTCGAACTCGCCGACGCCCACGCCCCGTACGGGCTGCGCGGCGTCGGCGAGGCGCCGACCCTCTCCGCCACACCGGCCGTCGTCGCGGCCGTCCGGCAGGCCACGGGCCTGCCGCTGCGCCGCGTACCGCTGCGGCCGGAGCACCTGACGGGGACCGACGTCCCCGCCTGAGGCCCCCACCCCCCTCTCCCCACCGGCGGTACACCCCGGGCCGTCCCCCGGGCCGTGCGGCCGCTCCGCACCGGCACGCGCCCCCCGGCACGCGCACGCATCGGCATCCAAGGAGCAGGCACCATGACCCAGTCGTCCGTCGGCCCGGCGCTCACGGCCGGGGGCGCGTGTCCCCCGCCCCGCAGGTCCTGGCCCGACCGCTACTTCCGCATCACCGAACGCGGCTCCACCCCCGCCCGGGAGGTGCGCGGCGGCATCACCACCTTCATGGCGATGAGCTACATCCTCCTGCTCAACCCCCTGATCCTGTCCGGGAAGGACGCCACCGGGCACACCCTCGGCCACGCCGGGCTCATCACCGCCACCGCGCTCGCCGCCGCCGTCTCCACCCTCCTCATGGGCCTCGTCGGCCGGGCGCCGCTCGCGCTCGCCGCCGGCCTCGGCGTCTCCGGCGTGCTCGCCGGGCAGGTCGCCCCCCACATGAGCTGGCCGCAGGCGATGGGCATGTGCGTCGTCTACGGCGGCGTCATCGTCCTGCTCGTCGTCACGGGGCTGCGCGAACTGGTCATGAACGCCCTGCCGTTGGCGCTCAAGCACGCCATCACCATGGGCATCGGGATGTTCATCGCGTTCATCGGGCTGGTGAAGGCCGGGTTCGTGCACGCCGGGCCGAAGGGCGGCGGGCCGGTCACCCTCGGGCCGGCCGGCGAACTCGCGGGCTGGCCCGTCCTCGTCTTCTGCGCCACCCTGCTGATCGTCCTCATGCTCCAGGCCCGCGAGGTGCCCGGCGCGATCCTCATCGGCATCGTCGCCGGCACGCTCCTCGCCCTCGCCGTCAACGCCCTCGCCCGCCCCGGCCCCGGCGCCTGGCAGGCCGGCCCGCCCGAACTCCACGGCGGCGCCGTCTCGATGCCCGACTTCTCCCTCCTCGGGCGCGTCGAGTTCGGCGGCTGGGGCGCGCTCGGCGGCCTGACCGTGGGCGTCATCGTCTTCACCCTCGTCCTCGCCGGCTTCTTCGACGCCATGGCCACCATCATCGGCGTCGGCACCGAGGCCGGACTCGCCGACGCGGACGGCCGGATGCCCGGCCTGAGCCGCGCCCTGTTCGTCGACGGCGCCGGCGGCGCGATCGGCGGCCTGTCGGGCGCGTCCGGCCAGACCGTCTTCGTCGAGTCCGCCACCGGGGTCGGCGAGGGCGCCCGCACCGGCCTGTCCGCCACGGTCACCGGACTGCTCTTCGCCGCCTGCCTCTTCCTCACCCCCCTCACCCGCATCGTCCCCGGCGAGGTCGCGGCGGCCGCGCTCGTCGTCATCGGGGCGATGATGATGGGCAACGCGCGGCACGTCGACTGGAACGACCGGGCCGCCGCCGTCCCCGCGTTCCTCACCGTCGTCCTCATGCCCTTCACCTACTCCATCACCGCCGGAGTCGGCGCCGGCGTCATCGCCTACACCGCGATCCGCACGGCCCAGGGCAGATGGCGGGCGCCCGGCCCCTTCATGTGGGTGCTGACGGCCGTCTTCGGCGTGTACTTCGCGCTGCACCCGATCGAGGAATGGCTCGGCGTCACGTGAGCCGCGAGCCGATGAGGAGGAACGATGCTCGACCTCGCTCCTGAACTGCACCGCTGGTGCGCCGAGGGACGCGCCTTCGCCGTCGCCACGGTCGTCGCCGTCCACGGCAGCGCCCCCCGGCAGCCCGGCGCGTCCCTCGCCGTGGACGCGGACGGGACGGCCATCGGCTCCGTCTCCGGGGGCTGTGTGGAGGGCGCGGTCTACGAGCTGTGCCGCGAGTCCCTGGAGACCGGACAGGGCACGGCCCGGACCTTCGGCCGGTCGGACGAGGACGCCTTCGCCGTGGGCCTGACCTGCGGCGGCGTCGTGGAGATCCTGGTGACACCGGTGGGCCCCGCCGAACGCCCCGCCCTCAGGGCCGCGTTCGCGTCCGTGCTGCGCGGCGAGGCGGTGACCGTGGCGCGCCGGGCGGACGGGTCCGCGGGGCTGGCGGTCGTGGACGGGACGTCCCGGGGCACCCTCCCCGGAATCCCCGCCTCCGTCCTCCCGCCCGGGCACACCGGGGTGGTCGAGGCCGGCTGCGAGCGGGTCCGCCTCTTCCTGGAGTCGAGCGCGCCGCCGCCCCGGATGATCGTCTTCGGGGCGGTCGACTTCGCGGCGGCGCTGGTGCGGGTGGGGTCGTTCCTCGGCCACCGCGTCACCGTCTGCGACGCCCGCCCCGTCTTCGCGACGCGCCGGCGCTTCCCGGAGGCCGACGAGGTCGTCGCCGACTGGCCGCACCGCTACCTCGACTCCCAACGCCTCGACTCCCGTGCGGTGTTGTGCGTCCTCACCCACGACGAGAAGTTCGACGTCCCGCTCCTGGAACGGGCCCTGCGCCTGCCCGTCGCCTACGTCGGCGCCATGGGCTCCCGCCGCACCCACGAGGCCCGCCTCCGCCGCCTGCGCGAGGCCGGCCTCACCGCCGCCGAACTCGCCCGCCTCCGCTCACCCATCGGCCTCGACCTCGGCGGCCGCACCCCCGAGGAGACGGCCCTGTCGATCGCCGCCGAGATCGTCGCCGCCCGCAGGGGCGGTTCCGGACTCCCGCTGACCACGACGAGGACCCCGGTCCACCGGCCGGAGCCGGCCGCGCCCGCCCGCTTTGGCGGGGGAGGGGAGGGATCGTGTAATCTCCTTCCCGTGCCGCCGGGCGGACAGGCGACCGGCACGGGGCTATAGCTCAGTTGGTAGAGCGCCTGCATGGCATGCAGGAGGTCAGGAGTTCAATTCTCCTTAGCTCCACAGGAGAGTGAGGGCCGTTCCTTCGGGAGCGGCCCTCGCCGCGTTCGTGCGCGGGAGATCTTTAACGGGCGTTCCAGAACGTGGTACGTTCCCGTCATGGCCCGACCCAAGGGGTTCGACCCCGACCGCGTCCTCGACGCCGCGATGCACGCCTTCTGGAGCAAGGGGTACGCGGCGACGTCCGCCCAGGATCTGGTGGACGGGACGGGGCTCGGGCGGGGGAGTCTGTACAACGCCTACGCCAGCAAGCACGGGCTCTTCGTCGAGGCGCTGCGGCGCTACGACGAGGAGTGGGCCACGCGGCAGGTGGCGGTGCTGGAGGGCGAGGGGGCCGTCCGGGAGAAGGTGCGGGCCGTGCTGATGACGGTCGTCGACGAGGAGTCGGCCCCGGCCGGCGACCGGCGCGGCTGTCTGGCCGTGAACGCGGCCGTCGAGCTCGCCGGGCGGGACGAGGAGGTCACCGCCGTGGTGCGGCGGACCTTCCGGCGCATGGAGGACGCGTTCTGCGAGGCGCTCCAGCGGGCCCGCGGGCGCGGCGAGATCGGCGCCGACCGCGACGCCCGTGCCCTGGCGCGGTACCTCCTCAACTCGATGTACGGGCTCAGGGTGCTCGGCAGGACCGCCGACCGGGCCGTCATGACGGACATCGTCGAGACGGTGCTGCGCTCCCTATCGTCACCGTCCTGAAGGACGGTCCCGCCACCGCGGAGGCGATGCGGGCGGCGGCCCCGGCGCTCGCCGCCGGTGCGGTGTGGGTGCAGCTCGGCACCGTCGGGCCGGCCGCGATCGGCGAACTCGCCCGTGCCGCCGAGGAGTACGGGCTCGTCCTCTACGACGCCCCGGTCCAGGGCACCAGGCAGCCCGCCGAGAACGGGCAGCTCGTGGTGCTGGCCGCCGGGCCGGAGGGGCAGCGGGCCGTCGTGGAGCCCGTGTTCGCGGCCATCGGCAGCCGCACGGTCTGGGTGGCGGAGGAGCCCGGCGCGGCCAGCCGGCTCAAGCTGGCGGTCAACGGCCTCGTCTTCGCGCTGACCCACGGCACGGCGGAGAGCCTGGCCCTCGCCGAGGGGCTCGGCGTCGATCCGGCGCTGGTGGTGGAGGCGGTCACCGGAGGCCCGCTCGACAGCGCGTTCTTCCAGGGCAAGGCGCGGGCCATGCTCGCCGACGACTACACGACCGCGTTCTCCGTCGACAACTCCGTCAAGGACGCCCGGCTGTTGACGGAGGCGGCCGAGGCGGCGGGGGTCCGTGCCGACCTCGCGGCCGCCGGCCTCGCGCGCTTCCGGCGCGCGGCGGAACGGGGGCACGGCGCCAAGGACATGGCCGCCTCGCGGCTGGCGGGCTGAGGGGCCGTCCGGACGGCAACCGGCGTGCCGTTCGGGGTGGTTGACGAGGGGGCCGGGGGCGGGGGCGGCGAGGTCAGTGGGCTATGCAAATATTTGATCTCGAACACCTGATCTTGTCCCCTATCTCGGTGAGTCGCCTTGACACCTTTCAGACGCAGACACGCCCGCACCCTCCTGACGGCCCTGAGCCTCGCCGTCGGCGGGACGGCCGCCGGCACCGCGCCGGCCGTCGCCGCCCCCGCCACCACGCCCGACGCCCGAGGCGCCGAGCACTACTGGACGGCCGAGCGGCTGGCCGGCGCGCAGCCCGTCGACGCCGGACGCGGGACCGCGCCGGCCGCCCGGTCGGCGCTGCGGGCGCCCGCCGCCGCCCCGCGCAACCTCAAGCAGGGCACGTTCGGGAGCGGCATCCCCTCGGTGGGCACGTTCTTCGCCGCCGGGCCCTCGGGGGCCACCTACTGCAGTGCGAGCGTCGTGCGCAGCGCGGGCAGGAACCTGGTGCTGACGGCCGGCCACTGCGCCAAGTCCCTGAAGGCCGACGGCCGTACGATCTTCGTGCCGCAGTTCCGCAAGGGCAAGGACGCCGCGCACCAGCCGTTCGGCGTCTTCCCCGTGCAGCGGGTCTTCATGGACCCCCGCTACCGCAGCAACTCCCGGCAGGCGGACTCGGACCTCGACTTCGCCTTCGTCCGCGTCGGCACCAACGCGCAGCGCGCGAACGTCGAGAACCGCACCGGCGGCCTGCGGCTGACGAACACGCCGCGCTGGACCAACACCGTCACCGTCCACGGCTACCCCAAGTCCGGCAACCCCGGGCAGCAGGCGCTGAGTTGCACGGTGGCGACGGGCCGCGCGCCGAAGTTCCGGCAGCTGAAGATGGAGTGCGGCGGCTTCTACGGCGGTGTCTCCGGCGGCCCGTGGATCGCCAACTACGACGCCAAGAAGAAGACCGGCGACGTCATAGGCAACGTCGGCGGCTACAACGGCGGCGGTGACGACCAGAACCACGACTGGGTCAGCTACTCCCCGGTCTACGACCAGGAGATCCAGGCCCTCTACGCGGACGCGGTCGCCGGCCGGGCGCCGGTGCGCGGGCCGCTGCGCTCGCTGTCCGGGCCCCGGCTGCCCGAGAGCGCCCACACCATGACCATGGCCCGGCACCTGGCGGCCGGCGAGTTCACCGGCGACGGGCGCGACGACCTGATCGTCGTCTGGCGCGACGGCGAGGTCACGCTCTACCCGGGCGACGGGCGCGGCGGCTTCGGCGCCGGGCGGCGGCTGGCGAAGCAGCACGGCCCGTGGGAGCGGGCGCAGACCGTCACCGCCGGTGACTTCACGGGCGGCGGCCGGTCGGACCTCATGGTCGTCTGGACGGACAAGGCCGGCAAGCCCACCGGCAAGGTCAGCGTCTGGGCGGACGTGAGCCCGTCCGGGCTGGGCAAGGAGCACGTCGTCGCCCGCTCTGGCTCGATGTGGAAGGACGCTTCCCGGATCACCGCCGGCAAGTACACCTCCGGCCGGGCCAACGACGTGGCCGTCGTCTGGCGGGACGGCGAGGTGAGCCTGCACACCGGCGTCAACGGCTCGGGCACGGGCCGGGAACGCCAGTTGGTGGCGAAGGACAAGTCGCCCTGGAAGGGCGCCGCGGCCGTAACGACCGGGCAGTTCTCGGGCGGCCCCGCGCGGCTGGTGGTGCGCTGGGGCGACGGCCAGCTCCAGACCGTCGCCGCGACGAAGGGCCTGACGTCCCGGGCCACCCTCATGCCGGCGAACGCCTCGTACCGGGGCAACTCGCTCATGATCGCGGGTGCGTTCACGGGGCCCGCGGGCCGGGCGGACGACCTGCTGGTCCGCTGGGCGGGCAACGGTGAGACCGCGCTCTACCCGGGGACGGGCGAGGGGCGCCTGGGGGCGTGGAACCCGCTGGTCTCCCCCTGACGGGAGCGACGCGCCGTTCACGCGGCGTGCCGCTTGAGCGACGTGCCGTTCAAGCGACGCGCCGTTCAGGGGCCGTGGTCGCCCGGACCGTCGTCCGGACCGCGGCCCCGCGCCGTTGCGGGCGACGGCCGGGGCGGCGGTCCGGGCCACCCCGGGGGCGGGAGCGCGCGCACGACGTGTGAACATGTGCGCGACATCATCCCCTATCTCAGTGAGTCACTTTGACCTCATCCAGACGGTCCCGGACCCTCTCCATAGCCCTGGCCATGGCAGCCTGCGGCACGGCGGTCACGGGAGTCACGGCAGTCACGGTGACGGCGGCGGCCGCCGCCCCCGGGCCCTCCCCGGCCGGCACCGCCTCGTCCGTCCTCGCCTACTGGACCGCCGACCGCATGGCCTCCGCCCGGCCCGTCGCGCCGGGCCCCGCCGCCAAGCCCCGGGCCGGGACGGCCCAGGCGGCCCCCCGCCAGGGCCTCGCGGCGCCGAAGGGCCTGAAGCAGGGCACCCTCGGCGACGGCATACCCGTGGTCGGCACCTTCTTCCGGCCCGACCCCGTCAAGGGCACCACCTACTGCACCGGCAGCATCGTCCGCAGCAAGGGGCACAACCTGCTGCTCACCGCCGCCCACTGCGCCCAGGGCCTCCGCACCGCCGCGCAGTACGAGGCCGACAAGGGCAAGCCGGGCAACACCCCGCCCTCGATCTTCGTCCCCCAGTACCGCAACGGGAAGAAGGCGGCGGACCAGCCGTTCGGCGCGTACGTCGTCGAGCGGACCTTCATCGATCAGCGGTACCGCCACAACTCCAAGCAGGCCGACTCCGACCTGGACTTCGCCTTCGTGCGCGTGGCGCCCTTCGGCGGGAAGGAGGCCGAGGACCGCGTCGGCGGCGGGCTGCGGCTGACGGACACCCCGCGCTGGTCCACCACCGTCACCGCCTACGGCTACCCCGGCCAGGGCCTCAACCCCGCCCGCAAGGCGGTCAGTTGCACCGTGCCCACCGCCAGGGGCCCCTACTTCCGGCAGCTCAAGCTGGAGTGCGGCGGCTTCTACGGCGGTGTCTCCGGCGGCCCGTGGATCGCCGGCTACGACGCGAAGAAGAAGACCGGCGACGTCATAGGCAACGTCGGCGGCTACAACGGCGGCGGCGAGGAGGGCGCCGACAAGGACACCCACTGGCGCAGCTTCTCGCCCGTCTACGGCCCGGAGATCCAGAGCCTCTACGCCGACGCCGTCGCCGATCGCGCCCCCGTGCCCGGTGACCTCCAGGGTGCGGTCAAGGACGGACTTCCCTTCACCGCCCGTCAGGCGAAGGACGCCCACCACCTCGTCACCGGCGACTTCACCGGCGACGGCCGCGACGACCTGCTGGTCGTATGGCGGGACGGCGAGATCGACGCCTACCCGGGCGACGGCCGGGGCCGCTTCGGCCGCGAGGTGCGCATCATCAGCCAGGGGAAGGACAATCCCTGGGGCCGGGCCGAGGCCGTCACCGCCGGTGACTTCAACGGCGGTGGCACCGCCGACCTCGCCGTGCGCTGGAACACCGGCAAGGTCAGCGTCTTCTCGGACGTCCGCGCCGGCAGCACCGGCCGCGAGTCCACGCTGGTCAAGGCCAACAACACCTGGAAGCACGCGACCCACTTCGCCGCGGGGCCCTTCAACTCCCCCGGAAAGGCCAACGACTTGGTCGTCCGCTTCGACGACGGCGAGGTGGACCTGTACTCCGGCACCACCGCCTCCCGCCTGGGCGCCGAGAAGCGGCTCGCGGCCGGCGGCAAGGGCTCGCCGTGGGCGGGCAAGGACGCCGTCCTCGGCCTCGCCGCCGCCCAGGTGTCCGGCAAGGGCAACGCCGACCTGCTGGTCCGCCGGGGCGACGGCGGCCTCGTGGCCTACGCGGGCGTGAGCAGGGCCGGGCTGCCCGCCGCCGCCTCCGCCCTCCAGGGTGCCAACCCCTCCTTCCGGGGACCGGTCCTGATGACCGCCGGCGACTTCGGCGGACCCGCGGGCCGGCGCGACGACCTCGTCGTGCGCTGGAGCGACGGCGAGACCGCGTACTACGACCGGACGGCCGCGAACCGTCTCGGTACGTGGACACCTCTCGTCTCCCCCTGATCGGGCGGAATCCCGGTGTTCACGGGGCGGGACCGGCTTGCGGCCGGCCCCGCCCCGCATGCGTTCACCCCCGTGTTACCCGCCGCCGCGCGGCATGTGGCAAGCTGGGGCGCGAGAGTGCCGTGCGGCACCCACGCTGTCCGTCCGAGCGAGGAGGTGATCGGGATGACCAGTCGGAGTCCCGAGGGAAGTCCTCGCCGCAGTGTGCTCGTCCCGGTCACGGCCGGCTGACGTCTTCGTCGAACCGACCTGGTTCCGCAGGGGCTTGACGTATACGCCCCTCCACGCTGTCGCGTGAATTTCCCTTCACCACGGCCCGCCCGGGCCCGTTCCCTTTCCGCGATCCGGTTCAAGAGGCCCCGCACCGGCGGGACCTGGTGATCCGCGTCGCGCGATTCCGCTCACCGTTCCGAGCCACGGCCCCCTTCGGCCTGCCCGCGCGCCCCGACGCCGTCCCCGCGTCGCCGCGCCATGCGGTCATGCCGTCGTGCCGCCGTGCCCGGAGAAGGGTTCCGCCATGACCGACACCACCCTCCTCACCCCGCAGAAGCCCGCTCCGCCGGGCCGCACCCCCGGCACCCGCCGCGAGCGCCGGGCCGCCGAGCTGGAGGCCCGTACCCGCGCCGTCGCCGGCCGCCTGGCCGCGATCAGCGCCCAGCCGGCCGCCCAGGTGCTCCGGGATCACCGGAGCACCGCCCAGGGCCTGCGCGCCGACGAGGCCGCCGAGCGCCTGGAGCGGCACGGCCCCAACACCGTCGAGCACGAGCGCGCCCCGCACTGGTCCGTCCAGTTCGCCCGGTCCTTCTGGAATCCGTTCATCCTCGTCCTCGTCGCCCTGGACGCGGTCATGCTCTGGCAGTGGCTCCAGGCCGCCGACGAGGAGCCCTTCGACCCCGGCATCGCCATCCTCGCCACGATGGTGCTGGTCAGCGCGGTGCTGCGGTTCTGGCAGGAGTACCGCTCGGGCCGGGCGGCCGACGCGCTGCGGGCGCTGGTCACCACCACCACGGCGGTCCGGCGCCGGGCCGGCCGCGGCGCCGGGCCGGTGACCGCCGAGATCCCCATGGAACAGGTCGTCCCGGGCGACGTCGTCCGGCTGGCCGCCGGCGACCTCGTCCCCGCCGACCTGCGGCTGCTCACCGCCAAGGACCTCATGGTCGGCCAGGCCGCGCTCTCCGGCGAGTCCCTGCCGGTGGCCAAGGCCGACACCCGCGTCCGCGACGACGGGCAGCGGACCACCACCGACCCCGTCGAGGCCGACAACCTCTGCCTCATGGGCACCTCCGTCACCTCCGGTACCGCCACCGGCGTCGTCGTCGCCACCGGCGCGGACACCTACTTCGGCTCGATGGCCGGTTCCCTAGCCGGCGAGCGCCCGGAGACCGGCTTCGACACCGGGGTGCGGAAGGTCAGCTTCCTGCTGATCCGCTTCATGCTGGTGATGGTCCCCGTCGTCCTCGCCCTCAACGGCTTCACCAAGGGCGACTGGGCCGAGGCGTTCACCTTCGCCCTCGCCGTCGCCGTCGGGCTCACCCCCGAGATGCTGCCCATGGTCGTCACCACCAACCTGGCGCGCGGCGCCGTCGCGATGGCGAAGCGCAAGGTCGTCGTCAAGCGGCTCAACGCCATCCAGAACCTGGGCGCCATGGACGTCCTCTGCACGGACAAGACCGGCACGCTCACCGAGGACCGCATCGTCCTCGACCGCTACCTCGACGTGCACGGCCGGGAGGACGCCGAGGTCCTCGAATACGCCTACCTCAACAGCCACTTCCAGACCGGGCTGCGCAACCTCATGGACCAGGCGGTCGTCGACCGGGTCCTCGCCGCCGAGGAGATCGTCGTCGACGCCCGCTTCACCATGGTCGACGAGATCCCCTTCGACTTCGCCCGCCGCCGCATGTCCGTCGTCCTCGCCCGCAACGGCCTCGACGGCCCCGCCGACCAGCACGTGATCATCACCAAGGGCGCGGTCGAGGAAGTCCTCGCCCTGTGCACCCACATGACCGACGGCGGGGAGCGCGTCGAGCTCACCGCCGCGCTGCGCCGCCGGGTGACCCGCACCGCCGAGGAGAACAACCGGCAGGGCCTGCGCGTCCTGGCCGTCGCCACCCGGACGTTCACCTCCCGGCGGGAGACCTACGGCGTCGAGGACGAGGCGGGGCTGACCCTGACCGGCTTCCTCGCCTTCCTCGACCCGCCCAAGCGGGACGCGGCCGAGGCGCTGCGCGCCCTCGCGGACAGCGGCGTCGCCGTCAAGGTCGTCACCGGCGACAACGAGCTGGTCGCCGCCCGGGTCTGCGCGGACGTGGGCATCGACGTCGGCGAGGTCGTCACCGGCGCCGCGATCGACGCCCTGGACGACGCCGCCCTGCGCGCGCTCGTCCGCACCACCACGGTCTTCGCCAAGGCGAACCCGGTGCAGAAGGCCCGCATCGTCCGGGCCCTTAGGGCCGAGGGCCACACCGTCGGCTTCCTCGGCGACGGCATCAACGACGCGGCCGCGCTGCGCGACGCCGACGTCGGCATCTCCGTCGACACCGCCGTCGACATCGCCAAGGAGTCGGCCGACATCATCCTGCTGGAGAAGGACCTGACGGTCCTGGAGCGCGGAGTGCTCCAGGGGCGGCAGACCTTCGGCAACACCATCAAGTACATCAAGATGACGGCCTCCTCGAACTTCGGGAACGTCTTCTCGGTGCTGGCCGCCTCCGCCTTCATCCCCTTCCAGCCGATGCTCGCCGTCCAGCTCCTGGTGCAGAACCTCGCCTACGACATCTCCCAGCTGGCCACCCCCTGGGACCGCATGGACGAGGAGTACCTGCGCAGGCCGCGCACCTGGGACGCGCGCGGCATCGGGCGGTTCATGCTGGTGATGGGGCCGACCAGTTCCGTCTTCGACATCACCACCTTCCTGCTCATGTGGCACGTCTTCGGGGCGGACGGCGAGGAGCACCAGGCGCTCTTCCAGCCCGGCTGGTTCGTGGAGGGCCTGCTGACGCAGACGCTGGTCGTGCACATGCTGCGCACCCGGAAGATCCCGTTCGTGCAGTCCCGCGCCACCGCGCCGGTGCTGCTGATGACCGCGCTGGTGATGGCCGCCGGCATCGTCCTGCCGTTCTCGCCCCTGGCCGGCGCGCTGGGCATGCAGGCGCTGCCCCTCGGCTACTTCCCCTGGCTGGCCGGGACGCTGCTGGCCTACTGCCTGCTCACCCAGGGGGTGAAGAGCTGGTACATCCGCCGGTTCAACAGCTGGCTGTGAGCCGCCGATAGAGATCACGACACGCCACCGGAGGAGGACGGAGCAACATGATCAACGAGTGGCACATGGCGGCCAACATCGCCGCCGGCCTGGGGCTGGGCGCGGTCATCGGCCTGGAACGGCAGTGGCGGGCCCGGGAGGCGGGGCTGCGCACCAACGCGCTGGTCGCCGCCGGTTCGTCCCTCTTCGTCCTGCTCTCCACCTTCGGCTTCGCGGACGCGACCAGTTCGACGGGGTACGACGGCTCACGGGTCGCCGCGCAGATCGTCTCCGGCATCGGTTTCCTCGGCGCCGGGGTCATCATGCGGGACGGTCTGCGGGTGCGCGGGCTCAACACGGCGGCCACGCTGTGGTGTTCGGCCGCGGTCGGCGCCCTGGCGGGCACCGGGCTGTACGTCATCGCCGTGCTCGGCACGGTCGGCGTGGTCGCGGCCAACACGCTGCTGCGGCCGCTGGCCCGGCAGTTGGACCGGGACCTGCGGGGCGGTTCCGAGGTCGCCACCGACTACCTCTTCGAGGTCGTCTGCACCGAGCCGGAGGAGGCCCACGTCCGCACCCTCGTCGTCCAGTCCGTCACGCGGCCCGGCTTCCGGCTGCGGTCCGTCTCCAGCCGCGACGCCGAGGCGCCCGGCAAGGTCGCCGTCGCGGCCGAACTGACCACCGAGCGGCGGGACGACAGCCTCCTGGAGGAGGCCGTCAGCCGGCTCTCCCTGGAGCCCGCCGTCTCCGCCGTCAGCTGGACGGTCCTCCACGCCCCCGACGAGGAGTCGGAGGAGACGGGGGAGGAGAACGGCCGCGGCCGGCGCTGGGCGCGCAACCCCTTCACCCGGTGAGTCCGGTGAGCCCGGTGAGTCAGGCGCACCAGGTGAATCAGGTGGAACAATGGCCCCATGCGCATACGTCCGGCCCGAGTTGACGATCTTCCCCCGCTCCAGGACATCGAGCGGGCGGCGGGCCGGTGCTTCCACGACGTGGGGATGCCGGAGATCGCCGAGGACGACCCGCCGTCCCTGGCGGAGCTCCGGCGCTTCCAGGAGGCGGGGACGGCGTGGGTGGCGGCCGACGCCGCCGGCGGATCCGTCGCCTATCTGCTGGCCGAACCGGTGGACTCGGCGCTGCACGTCGAGCAGGTGTCCGTCCACCCGGCCGCCGCGCGGCGGGGCGTCGGGCGCGCGCTGCTGGACCACGCCGCCGGGGCGGCCCGCGCCTCCGGCGCGGCGGCGCTGACGCTGACGACGTTCGCGGACGTGCCCTGGAACGCGCCGTACTACGAGCGGTGCGGCTTCCGGCGGCTGGCGGACGGCGAACTGACGCCCGGGCTCAGGGCCGTCCGGGAGCGCGAGGCCGCGCTCGGGCTCGACCGGTGGCCGCGGGTGTGCATGCGGCGCGAGGTGTGAGCGGGGCCCGGGGGCCGGGCCCCGCTCACGGTCCTGCTACGGCTGGAACTGGCAGATGGTGTAGCGGTAGCCCTCCAGGCCGGGCTTCGCGACGGACTTCCAGGTCCAGAAGAAGGAGACGACCGAGCCCTGCGGCAGGGTGAACTTCTTCTTGTTGTCGGCACGGACGAACGTCCGCGGCACCGTGCCATGGAACTTGTAGTTCCACTTCTGCTTCTGGGTGCCCGTCCCCGCCACCTCGTGGCCGTCCGCGAAGATCTGCGTGCGGAAGTTGACCGTCCCCATCGAGGCGTTGCGCTTCTTGGACAGTCCCACCTGCCACGAGACGCCGCCCTTGAGCGACTCCTTTGTCGTCACGTCGGCGATGGGGAGCGACCAGCTGCCCTGGCACTTGGGGATGGTGAGCCCGGCGGCGGCCGCGGCGGCCGGACGGGCGGTGGCCCGGCGCAGCTCCGCGGCGGACGGCTTGCCGTAGCCGCCGCCCTGGGCGGCGGCGATGGTCCCGGCGGGCGGCGCCTGCCGCGGCGCGGCGGCCTCGGCGCCGGACACCGACGCGAGGACGAGCGCGGCGCCGCACGCGGCGGCGGCCGCGGCGCGCGAACGGGATATGTGCATGAGGTACTCCCCGTGGTCTTGACGAGCCCGTCACGATCTTGACGAGCTCGGCATGCACCGTACAGGACGGCCGGACGGCCGCGGCGGGGGAGACCCCGGCGTCCCGTTCAGGCCCCGACGTCCCGCCGCCGCAGGTCCTCCGTCGTCTCCCGGCGCACGAGCAGCCGTGCCGAGCCGCCGGTGACGGCGACCACCGGCGGGCGGCCGACCAGGTTGTAGGCGGAGGCCATCGACACGTGGTAGGCCCCGGCCGCCGGGACGGCGAGGATGTCGCCGGGGCGGACGTCGCCGGGCAGCGGCACGTCCTCGGCGAGGACGTCGCCCGCCTCGCAGTGCCGGCCGACCACCGTGACCGCCCGCGCGGGCACCCGTGAGGTGCGGCCCGCCAGGCGGACGGTGTAGCGCGCGCCGTAGAGGGCGGGGCGCGGGTTGTCGCTCATGCCGCCGTCCACCGCGACGAACGTCCGGGCGCCGGTGGTCTTGACGGCGAGGACCCGGTAGAGGGCCACGCCGGCCGGGCCCGCGATCCAGCGGCCCGGCTCGACGGTCAGCCGGGGGACGGGCAGGCCGGCGCGGGCGCAGCGCAGGGCGAGTTCGCCGGTGACGCGCGGCGCGTACGCGGCGGGGTCGAGGGCGGGGTCGCCGTCGCGGTAGGCGATGCCGAAGCCGCCGCCGAGGTCGAGTTCGGGGAAGGTGACGCCGTGCCGGTCGCGGAGCCGGGCGAGGAGGGCGACGAGCCGCTGGACGGCCGTGACGTACGGGCCGGCCGAGGTGATCTGGGAGCCCAGGTGGCAGTGCAGGCCCACGAGTTCGAGCCGCGGCTGGCCGAGGGCGCGGGCGACGGCCTCCTCCGCCTCGCCCCCGGCGACGGGCAGTCCGAACTTCTGGCCCTCCACGCCGGTGCGTATCGCGGCGTGCGCGCCCGCCTCCACCCCGGGCACCACACGGATCAGCACGCGCTGCCGGCAGCCGGGCGGGACGAGGGCGGCGAGCCGGGCGATCTCGCCCGGGGCGTCGATGACGATGCGGCCGACGCCCAGGCGCAGGGCGGTGGCCAGGTCGGCGGGGCTCTTGGCGTTGCCGTGCAGGATGATCCGCTCGGCGGGGAAGCCGGCGTGGGCGGCGAGGTCGAGTTCGCCGGCCGAGCACACGTCCAGGCCGAGCCCCTCCTCGTCGATCCAGCGGACCATGGCACGGGAGAGGAACGCCTTTCCCGCGTAGGCGACTTCGGCGTCCGGCAGGGCGGTGCGCCAGGCGCGGGCGCGGGCGCGCACCTCGTCCTCGTCGAGGACGTAGGAGGGGGTGCCGAAGCGGTCGGCGAGCTCCGCGAGGGCGACGCCGCCGACGGAGAGCCCGCCGTCGGGCGGGGTGCGGGTGGAGGCGGGCCACACCGGGGCGGGCGCGGTGTCGTCGGGCACGAGCGGCGGGAGGGGAACGACGGGGAGGGACACGGCGGACTTCCTTCGACGGGCCGGCGGGGCCCGGGAGTTCCTGGGGGAGGGGAGGAGCGGGGCCGTGGGGCGGGCGGTCGTGACGCCCCGTCCGCCCCACGGCGCGGGGCCGGCTGTGCGGGCCGGTCCGGCGCGCGGTGGCCTGGTCCGGCGGGCCGGAGGGGCGCGTCAGCCGGGCAGGGTGGGCAGCCGGTCGGCGGGCGTGGGGCCGTCGGGCTCGGGGCGCACCGGCGGGGCCGTCAGCTGGGGGTCCACGGAGACGAGGGTGACGCCGAGGGGCCCGGCGAGGGAGCGCACGGCGGGCAGGGAGAGGCGGACGGCGGGCTGTCCGGGGCCGAGGCAGGCGGCGAGCCGTCCGGCGGTGGTGAAGGCGACGGCGGTCCGCGCGCCCAGGGGCGTACGGAAGACCCGCAGGGCGTAGCCGCCGGCGCAGGGGCGCACGGGGATCAGGAGCGCTTCCGGGGAGCGGCGGACCGGTGCGGCCCCGCCGGGATGGGCGGGCTCTTCGGAGGACTCCCCGCCCTCGGTCCGCGTGCCGTGCGCGGCCGTCACGGCGGCGACGGCCGCCGCCTCGGCGGGAGTTCGGTTGACATGCATGGTGATTCCTCGGATGGGAGGAGGGACGCGTCGGGGCGCGGCCGGGGCCGCGCCGCTCACGCTATGCCCGCTCCGCGGGCGGACGACCGTTTCCTTGACAGGCTGTTGACCCCCGGCGGCGCTCCCTTGACGGCTCGTTGACGGCCCCGTGAGGTGCCGGACGGCGGCGTTCCGGAGCGGTGCGCAGGGGGCTCCCGGACCCCGTCCGTGACCCCGTGCGCCGGGTGTGCGCCCCTGCCGTGCGCCGGGTCCCGCCTCCACGCTGCCGTACAGGGGCAAAAACTTTGGAAGAATCGCGGCGGGGTCGGACATCCCGTAGCCGCGGTCCTTCGGAAAACCCGTGTTCGCGAGGCGCGGACACCACTGCCCGGGGCTGGCGGGTCGTCGATCACCGTCGCACGATGCTCATCTGCGACCGACGGCCCACCCGGCAACCTGGAGGCACACGTGACGACGAGGCGGACCGTTCGAGGGTGCGAGGAGTTCCGGGCGGCGCGGGATTTCCTGCTGGAGCACCGGGCGGACTACGAGGGCGCCCGCGCCGGCTTCGTCTGGCCCCGGCCGGAGACGTTCAACTGGGCGCTCGACTGGTTCGATCCGCTCGCGCGCGGCAACGACCGCACCGCCCTGTGGATCGTGGAGGAGGACGGCCGCGAGGCGAGGTCCACGTTCGACGGCCTGCGCCGCCGCTCCGACCAGGTCGCCCGCTGGCTGCGCGGGCGCGGCGTGGCCGCCGGCGACCGGATCGTCGTCATGCTGGGCAACCAGACCGAGCTGTGGGAGACCATGCTCGCCGCGATCAAGCTGCGCGCCGTGGTCATCCCCGCCACCCCGCTGCTCGGCCCCGCCGACCTCGCCGACCGCGTCGCCCGCGGCCGGGCCCGCCATGTGATCGTCCGGGCGCAGGACACCGGCAAGTTCGCCGAGGTCCCCGGCGCGTACACGCGGATCGCCGTCGGCGGCGCACCGGCCGGGTGGCTCGCCTACGAGGACAGCGCGGGCGCCGGGGAGGACTTCGTCCCCGACGGCCCCACCCGCGCCGACGACCCGTTGCTCCTCTACTTCACCTCGGGCACCACCGCCCGGCCCAAGCTCGTCGAGCACACCCATGTCTCCTACCCCGTCGGCCAGTTGACCACCATGTACTGGATCGGGCTGCGCCCCGGCGACGTGCACCTCAACATCTCCTCGCCCGGCTGGGCCAAGCACGCCTGGTCCAACCTCTTCGCGCCGTGGAACGCCGAGGCGACGGTCTTCGTGCACAACTACACCCGTTTCGACGCGGTCCGCCTCATGGCCGAGATGGACCGCTGCGGCGTGACGAGCTTCTGCGCCCCGCCCACCGTGTGGCGCATGCTCATCCAGGCCGACCTGCGCGCCCTGCGCACCCCGCCGCGCGAGGCGGTCGCCGCGGGCGAGCCCCTCAACCCCGAGGTCATCGAGGCCGTCCGGCGGGCCTGGGGGGTCACCATCCGCGACGGCTTCGGGCAGACGGAGACCTCCGTCCAGGTCGCCAACCCGCCCGGCGCCCCGCTCAAGTCCGGCTCCATGGGCCGCCCGAGCCCCGGCTTCGACGTCGTCCTCCTCGACCCGGTGACGGGCGAGCCGGGCGACGAGGGCGAGATCTGCCTCGACCTCGCCACCCGCCCGGTCGGCCTGATGACCGGCTACGAGGGCGACCCCGAGCGCACCGCCGAGGCGATGGCGGGCGGCTACTACCGCACCGGCGACATCGGTTCACGGGACGAAGAGGGGTACATCACCTATATCGGGCGCGCGGACGATGTGTTCAAGGCCAGCGACTACAAGATCTCCCCCTTCGAGCTGGAGAGCGCGCTCCTGGAGCACGAGGCCGTCGCCGAGGCGGCCGTCGTGCCGGCCCCCGACCCGCTGCGGCTCGCCGTCCCCAAGGCGTACGTCGTCCTCGCGGCCGGCTGGGAGCCCGGGCCCGGCACCGCGAAGGCGCTCTTCGCCCACTCGCGCGCCGTCCTCGCCCCGTACAAGCGCATCCGCCGGCTGGAGTTCGCCGACCTGCCCAAGACCGTGTCCGGCAAGATCCGCCGTATCGAACTGCGCGAGCGCACCGCGCAGGGCGGCGGCACCGAGTTCAGAGAGGAAGACCACCGGTGAGCACACCCTCGTACGCGGGAGGCCCCACTGACACCCCCCTGCTCGACGAGACCATCGGCGCCAACCTGGCCCGTACCGTCGAGCTCTTCGGCGAACGGGAGGCGCTCGTCGACGTACGGGGCGGACGCCGGTGGACGTACGCGGAGTTCGGGCGGGCCGTCGAGGAGGTCGCGCTGGGGCTGCTCGCCAAGGGGGTGGCCCAGGGCGACCGGGTCGGCATCTGGGCCGTCAACTGCCCGGAGTGGGTGATGGTCCAGTACGCCACCGCCCGCATCGGGGCCGTCATGGTCAACATCAATCCCGCGTACCGCGTCCACGAACTGGCGTACGTCCTGCGCCAGTCGGGGATCTCCGTCCTCGTCTCCGCCGTCGAGTACAAGACGAGCGACTACCGGCGCATGGTGGAGCAGGTGCGCGGCGAGTGCCCCGCGCTGCGCGACGTCGTCTACCTCGGCGACCCGACGTGGACCGGGCTCGTCAGGCTCGGGGCCGGCACGCCGCGCGAGCGGCTCGCCGAGCGGGAGGCGAAGCTGCGCCCCACGGACCCCGTCAACATCCAGTACACCTCCGGCACCACCGGCTTCCCCAAGGGTGCCACCCTCACCCACCGCAACATCCTCAACAACGCCTTCTCGGTGGGCGAGTTGCTGGGCTACACCGAGGAGGACCGCATCGCCCTCCCCGTGCCCTTCTACCACTGCTTCGGCATGGTCATGGGCAACCTCGCGGCCACCTCCCACGGCTCCTGCGTCGTCATCCCCGCCCGCACCTTCGACCCCACCGCCACCCTCCACGCCGTCGAACGCGAGCGCTGCACCTCGCTCTACGGCGTCCCCACGATGTTCATCGCCGAGCTCGACCTGCCGGACTTCGCCACCTACGACCTCTCCACGCTGCGCACCGGCATCATGGCGGGCTCGCCGTGCCCGGCGGACGTGATGAAGCGCGTCGTCGCCGAGATGCACATGGAGGAGGTGGCCATCTGCTACGGCATGACCGAGACCTCCCCCGTCTCCACCCAGACCCGTCGCGACGACGACCTCGACCGCCGCACCGGCACCGTCGGCCGCGTCCTCCCGCACATCGAGATCAAGGTCGTCGACCCGGACACCGGCGCGACGGTCCCGCGCGGGCGGACCGGTGAACTGTGCACCCGGGGCTACTCGGTGATGCTCGGCTACTGGGACGAGCCCGAGCGCACGGCGGAGGCCATCGACGCCGACCGGTGGATGCACACGGGCGACCTCGCGGTCATGGACGAGGACGGCTACGTCCGCATCGTCGGCCGCAGCAAGGACATGATCATCAGGGGCGGGGAGAACGTCTACCCCCGGGAGATCGAGGAGTTCCTGCACACCCATCCGAAGATCGCCGACGTCCAGGTCATCGGCGTCCCCGACGAGCGCATGGGCGAGGAGATCATGGCCTGCGTCATCCTCCGCGACCCCGGCGAGCCCCTCACCCGCGACGAACTCGCCCGCTACTGCCGGGGCCGCCTCGCCCACTACAAGGTGCCGTGCTATCTGCGGATCATGGAGACCTTCCCGATGACGG
This sequence comes from Streptomyces caatingaensis, assembly GCF_001187435.1. Taxonomy (GTDB): domain Bacteria; phylum Actinomycetota; class Actinomycetes; order Streptomycetales; family Streptomycetaceae; genus Streptomyces; species Streptomyces caatingaensis. The sequence goes on from NZ_LFXA01000002.1 coordinate 198,230, forward strand.
TCAGCGGGAAGGTGCGCAAGGTGCAGCTGAGGGAGGAGGCGGTGGCGCTGGTCGGGTCGTGAGTCAACCGGCCGTGCGGACGAGCGTCTTGCCGGTGGTGCGCCCCCGGAGCACGCCCAGCTACGTGACGACGCCGGAACCGGCGGGCAGCGGGGCGGTGCGGGCGCTGATCCGCGAACTGCGGGCGGGGGCGGGGGCGGGCGCACCGCCGCCCGTATCCGCTCCGGACGCCGGGGCGGCCCGTTCCGGAGGGCCGTGAACCGGCCGGCGCCGCACGGCCGTCGCGTCAGAAAAGTCCCGCCAGGAAGGCTCGGGGGTCCTGCCCGTCCCGCACGGTCACCCACACCGTCGTCCCCGTCCGGCTGCGGACACCGGCCCCGACCGCCGGCGGTCCGGCCCCGTCGCCGTACAGGACCCCCGCCGTCTCGACCGGTCGGGCCCCCCGGGGCCGGGCCGCGCCGGGGGCCCGGCTCCCGGCCCGGGGCGACGGGGGCCGCTCGACGGCGGGCCCGCCGCGCGGCCGGCCGCGCGGCGGCGGAGCGGTGGCCCGGTCCACGGCCGGATCGCCCGTCAGGAGGCCCGACCAGGCCGCAAGGAGGGAGCTCAGCTCGGCGGGGGTGCAGCCCGCCAGCAGGCGGAAGTCCCGGTTCAGATGCGACTGGTCGGCGAAACCGCAGGCCACGGCCGCGTCCGCCCAGCTGAGGTGCCCCGCGTCGGTCGCGAAGGACAGCGTCCGCTGCAGTCGCGCGATCCGGCCCACCATCTTGGGCGACAGACCGATCTCCTGGCGGAACCGGGCGTTCAAGTGCTGGCGTGACCAGCCCACTTCGTCCGCCAGCGCGCCGATCCGCACGTCCCCCGACAGACCCGTCAGCCGTTGCCAGGCCCGCCTGAGCGGCGACGCGAGATCCGGGCCCGCGGTCATGCGGGTGAGCAGGAAGTCGTCCAGCAGCCGGAACCGGGCGGGCCAGCCGGGCGCCTCCGCCAGCCGTTCGGTCAGCCGCCTCGCCTCGGCGCCCATGGGGTCCTCGAGGCGGAAGGTCGCGTTCGTCAGCTCGTGCAGCGGCATGCCGAGCAGCGCGCGGGCGCCCGGCGGCGTCAGCTGCACCGTCATGCCGTACGTCCGCCCGCTCTGCTCGATCAGCATCGGCCGATCGCTCAGCCCCGTGACCAGCGAGCCCGTCGGGAGCCGGGTGAGCGGCCGGCCGGCAACGGCCACCTGACGCTCCGCCGCCTCGAAGTCGATCACGAGCACCACGGAGACCAGCGCCATCATCCGCCGCGTCAACGGCCGCACCGGCGTCCAGTCCTGGCCCGTGTACGTCAGCACGAGGCCGGCGAGACGGGGGTCGGGGGCGCGGTGGGGGAACTCGAAGGACTCGGACGTCCGAATGCCGACCGCGGCCGCCTGGTCCATCCGCATCGCTTCCTCCCCGAAGCACAGAACGGAGCACACCGTGGGCGCGTGTCCCGATTCTATGTTCTGCCCGTCCCGCCCCCGCGGTCCGGGAACGTCGGACCCCCGTGGGCCGCTCCTGCCGCTCCAGCAGCCCCCGCACGGCCTCGGGCGCACAGAGCGCCCGCTCGTCGCCCGGAGCGGGCAACAGCCGGTGCGCGCCCGGGGGTTCATGACGGGCGGGCGGGGGAGTGGTGAGGTAGTTGGTGTGGTCGGTGCCGAGGCATTGGGTGCCGGGGACGTTCCAGGCGCGGGCCGTGTCCGGGGGGACGAGGACGCTGTAGCGGTCCTGGCGGCGGGAGACGATGACGGCCGTCGTGATGCCCGCGGCGCGGAAATGCTCCTCGACGGCGTCGCGGTGACGAGGCCCGGTGATCCCGTTCTCGATCACGGCTGCCGGGATGTGGACCGCGTCGAAGGGGACCCCGGCGCGGAGTGTGGCGGGCAGTCCCCTGGCCCACGCCTCACGGGCGACGCGGGGGTGTGGCTCGCGGGAGACGGGCCAGAGGGCGGCCTTGGGCGGTGGGGTGGGTGGGCTCTTCGATGCCGTCTCCTCGAGGACGATGCGGCGGGCGTGGCCGTTGTACATGACGGTGTCCGGTGCCGCTTCGTGGGCCTTGGCCAGGGTGGCGAGAGCGGCGTCGGGCTGGCCGTCGAGATGGTAGCCGCGGGCCTCCTCGACGCGGTGCCGCGCCCGGCGCGGCCGCGAGGGGATGGTGTGGGCGTCGGCCGCCGCGGCCTGCCGTACGGACTCGCCGCCCGCGTGCAACTCGACGGCGACGGTGACGGCGTGGGCCGACATCACCGCTCGCGAGAAGGACGTGACCGGGTGGTAGTAGTGCGGCGGGAGCGATTCGGCGAGCGCGTGGGCCTTCTCCCACCAGCCCCACGCCGTACCGGACTCGCCGCGCCGCCGTGTACGCGGCCTCGAACTGCAGGGCCCCGACGACGGCCCGGACGTCGTCGCCCGCGTCGGGCACCAGCGGTTCCAGAAAGGCGAGCGTGCCGTGGTCGACGGAGTCGGCGGCGTCGAAGTGGGCGTGGCCGGAGTCGCGGTGGGCCTGCACCGTCAGCCAGGCGGCGACGCCGATGGCGTGCGGGTCCTCGGACTCCTGCGCGGCGACCATCCCGCGGTCCGCGACCCGCCACAGCAGGGCGGGGCCGGGCTGGTAGGCCGCGAAGAACTGGGCCAGGGAGTAGACCTCGGACAGGAGCCCCTCCAGTCTCCGCCGGTCCGCCGCCGACCCGGCCCGCCGCACGGCGAGTCGGGCGTCCCGGATGAGGCCGGGCAGCAGCCCGCCGAGGACGTCGCGGTGGCGCGCGGCCGAATGCCGGGCGGCCCACGCCCGGTCGAGGCGACCCCGCAGCTCCTCCGCCGACGGCGCCTCGCCGTCCCCCGCGACCGGATAGGCGTTTGACGGCCTCCTGCACCGCCGGGAGCAGAACGGCCGCCGCCGCGCGGTCGGCGTTCCAAAGGCCAACGGGGTTGGCCCTCCGCCGGGTTGGGCCCGCCCGTTCAGCCCGCCGGGCACGTCCGCCCGTACGGCAGCCCCGGCGCACAGCGCCGCCGGTCCTCCCGGGACAGGGGCCGGAGCCGGCCGGCGCGCAGGTGGAGCGGCGGGGGCCGGGGGCGATGGCCGGGAGGGCGGCGGGAGGGAGCCGGGGTGGTGTCGGGCGGTCTCGTCACCGGCCGCTCCGCTCCTCGCCGTCACCCTCGTCGATGCGTCGCAGGAGCGGCTTGTGGGTCATGAGGGGGTTGCCGGTGAGGAGGCCGCTCCAGTCGGTCAGGAGGGCGGGGAGCTGGGTGGGGGTGATGCCGGCGAGCATGCGGAAGTCGCGGTTGAGGTGCGGCTGGTCGGTGAAGCCGCAGGCCGCGGCGGCGTCGGCCCAGGAGGGGCGGAGCAGGGTGTCGCTCATGAAGGAGAGGGTCTTCTGGAGGCGGGCTATGCGGCCCACCGTCTTCGGCGACAAGCCGATCTCGCGGCCGAAGCGGGCGTTCAAGTGCTGGCGGGACCAGCCGACTTCGTCCGCGAGCGTGCCGATCCGCACGTCGCCCGAGAGGGCGATGAGGCGCTGCCAGGCGCGCAGGACGGGTGCGGGCAGCGGCGGTCCCGCGCCGATCCGGGAGATCAGGTAGCTGTCCATGAGGCGGAAGCGGGCGGGCCAGTCGGGCGCCTCGGCGAGGCGGTCGGCGAGGCGCCGGGCGCCGATGCCCCACAGCTCGTCGAGGCCGAAGGCCGTGTTCGTGAGGTCGTGGAGCGGCATGCCGAACAGGGCGCGGGCACCGGGCGGGGTCAGCTGCACGGTCATGCCGAACGCCCGGCCCGTCTGCTCGACGATCATCGGCCGGTCGGACAGCCCGGCGACGAGGGAGGAGGTCGGCAGCCCGGCGGGCGGGTACGGGCCGGTGGCCGTCCGCCGGGCCGGCGACTCGAAGTCGATCGTGAGGCCGACGGACGCCTGGGCCATCACGCGCCGCCGGAGCGGACGGGCGAGCGTCCAGTCCTCGCCCGTGTACATGAGGACGAGGCCGGCGAGGCGCGGATGGGGCGCGCTGTAGGCGATTTCGGCGGGCTCGGAGGCCCGCAGGTGGAGGAGGGTCGCCCGCTGTGTCACACCGCTCCCCTCGGAGGTACCGGTTTCACCGATCCTACATTTTTCCAATCCCCGCCCGACCGCGCGCGGTTAACGTCGTCCCGACCCGTCGCCGTACCGGTGGCCGGGACGCGGGCGGCGTCCGGCGTCCGGCGGCGCGGGCCAGTGGGGTCACGTCGTGGACCGCCTCTACGGGGGTGAGGTGGTCCACGCCGCCCGCCGGCCGCCCGTGAGGAGGGGGCACGGGCGGCCCTGGGATGATGAGGCGGTGAGTACAGAACAGACCGTGCGATGGCGTGACGATTCGGGAGAGGAGCGCCGGGCCCGCTGGCGATCGGAGAACGGCGCGCCGCCGCCGGAGCGCGTGGTGGTCGCCGACGACCGCATGAACGCCGACACGGCGTTCCGCCTCGCCTGCGAGGGAACGTCCCTGCTGTGGAACGGCGACTTCCACAACGCGCGTCAGCTGCTCGCGGCCATGGCACGGCGCGTCGACCGGAAGCCGCCCAGGCCGGGCGCCACCCCGACGGAGACCTTCCACCGGTACCGGCAGGCGCAGTCGCGGCGCACCCGGATCCTGGGCATGCTGCTGGTGCCCTTCGAGCCGGGGCACGTCGTGCCGCTGCGCCGCGCGCCGGACGTCCGGGCGGCGTGCGAGCAGGCCTACGGCCCGGCGACGGAGCCGTACGTGGTGTCGCTGCGGGAGCTGCAGGGCGTCATCGGCGCCGGCGAGTGGCGCCGCAAGGGGCTGTACGTGCCCGCCCTGGGGGAGTCGATCACGCCGCACTACGGGGTGTTCTCGCCGGTGCGGGGCGAGTACGTCGACCTGGTGGCGCAGGCGCCGCTGCCGCCCGGCGACCGGGCGTTCGACATCGGTACGGGTACGGGTGTGCTCGCCGCGGTGCTGGCGCGCCGCGGTGTCCCGCGGGTGGTGGCGACCGACCAGGACCCGCGGGCCATCGCCTGCGCGCGGGAGAACCTCGGCCGGCTCGGGCTCTCCGGTGCCGTCACCGTCGAGGAGACGGATCTGTTCCCGGAGGGGCGGGCCTCCCTGGTGGTGTGCAACCCGCCGTGGCTGCCGGGCCGTCCGCGGACGTCGCTGGAGTACGCGGTGTACGACCCGGGCAGCCGCATGCTGCGGGAGTTCGTCGGCGGACTGTCCCGGCACCTCGAACCCGGCGGCGAGGGCTGGCTGATCATCTCCGACCTGGCCGAACGGCTGGGGCTGCGCGGCCGGGACGAGCTGCCGGAGCTGTTCGAGGAGGCCGGGCTGAGCGTCGCCGGGCGCCTGGACACGCGGCCGCGGCACTCCCGCCCCCAGGACCGCAGCGATCCGCTGTACGCCGAGCGCGCCGCCGAGGTGACCTCGCTGTGGCGGCTGACGGCGGGCGGTGACGCCCGGGCGGAGTGAACCGGGGGCCCGGCCGTGATGGCGGGGCCCTGCCCAAGCCGGGCCCCGCCCGCCGGGCCCCGCCCCCGCCGGGCCCCGCCCCCGCCGGGCCCCGCCCGAGCCGGGCCCCGCCCGCCGGGCCCCGCCCCCGCCGGGCCCCGCCCCCGCCGGGCCCCGCCCCCGCCGGGCCCCGCCCGAGCCGCCGTCGGCCGGCGTCAGTTCGCCGGGCGGCGCCAGTCGCCGAACAGCTCCGGTCCCAGACCGTCGAGAGCCGCCTCGAAGGCGGACGCCAGCGTTCCCAGGTCCGCCTCGGCCCGCTGGTACCAGGCGCGGCTCATGACGCGGCCGACCGCCTTGAACACCGCGACTATCAGTTGCGGTCGGGAATCTTCCGGATCGAGCCCCTCGCGGTCGGCGATGATCCGCGCGAGGCGCTCCTCCGTCTCCTCGCTGCGCCGCAGGTACTCGGCCAGCAGCCCCGGCGTCCGCTCCACCAGCCGCATCATCGCCAGGTGCAGGCCGCCGTCCATGCCGTCCAGCCGGTCCTCGCGCACCTGCTCCAGCACCGCCCGGAAGGCGCCGGTCATGGCCTGGAGGGGGTTCTCGCGCGCGGGCCGCGCCTCCAGCGCGGCCAGGAACGCCATGTCGATGCTGCTGATCGGGGTGAGGGCGACCTCCTCCTTGCTCGCGAAGTGCCGGAAGAAGGTCCGGGGATGGACCTCGACGGCCGCGGTGATCTGGTCGACGGTCGTCTCCTCATAGCCCTGATCCAGAAACAACTGCAAAGCGGAGCGAATCATTTCGTCGCGGGTGCGGCGCAATTTGCGCTCACGGAGACCGGTGTTGAGCCCGGGGTGCGAAGTGTCCACCGGGCAACCCTAACTCGCGCCAGTGACTGGCGCCTGACATCGATTGCCAAGTGCCAGTCACTGCTGTAGCTTCCTCGCGCATCCACTCGACACGGGCACGCGCCCGGACCTTCCAGAGGAACCCCTCATGAACTCACCTGCACACGACGAACCGTTAGCGGCGGCGCGCCCCCGCGAGGCGGGGCTCCGCGGGCGCCCCTGGCCGACGCTCCTGGCGGTCGCCGTGGGCGTCATGATGGTGGCCCTGGACAGCACGATCGTCGCCATGGCCAACCCCGCGATCCAGCAGGACCTCGGCGCCTCGCTGGCCGACGTCCAATGGATCACCAACGGCTATCTCCTGGCGCTGGCCGTGTCGTTGATCACCGCCGGGAAGCTGGGCGACCGGTTCGGGCACCGGCAGACCTTCCTGGTCGGCGTCGCCGGGTTCGCCGCGACCTCCGCGGCCATCGGGCTCTCCGGCAGCGTGGCGGCGATCGTCGTCTTCCGCGTCCTCCAGGGGCTGTTCGGCGCGCTGATGCAGCCGTCGGCGCTGGGCCTGCTGCGGGTGACCTTCCCGCCCGAGCGGCTCAACATGGCGATCGGCATCTGGAGCGGGGTGGTCGGCGCCGCGACCGCCGCCGGCCCGATCATCGGCGGCCTCCTGGTGCAGCACGTCAGCTGGGAGGCGGTATTCATGATCAATGTGCCCGTCGGGGCCGCCGCGCTCGCCGTGGGCGTGGTGATCCTCAAGGACACCCGGGCGGACAAGGCGCCCGAATCCTTCGACGTGCCGGGCATCGCGCTGCTGTCCGCGGCGATGTTCTGCCTGGTCTGGGGGCTCATCAAGGCTCCGGCCTGGGGCTGGGGCGACCTTCGGACGCTGGGCTTCCTGCTTGCCGCGGTGGTGGCCTTCGCCGGCTTCGCGCTGCGGGAGGGCCGGGCGGGCGAGCCCCTCGTCCCGCTGTCGATGTTCCATTCCACGGCGCTCTCCGCCGGCACGGTCCTCATGGTGCTGATGTCGTTCTCGTTCATCGGCGGGCTCTTCTTCGTCACCTTCTATCTCCAGAACGTGCACGGCATGAGCCCGGTCTCCAGCGGGGTGCACCTGCTGCCGCTCACCGGCATGATGATCGTGGGCGCCCCGGTCTCGGGCGCGGTGATCAGCCGCTTCGGCCCGCGGCCCCCGCTGGTGGCGGGCATGCTGCTGACGGCGGCCGCGCTGTGGGGGATGTCGACGCTGGAGGCCGGCACGGGCATGGGCGTCGCGTCGTGCTGGTTCGTGCTCCTCGGGCTCGGGCTCGCTCCGGTGATGGTGGGCACGACCGACGTCATCGTCAGCAACGCGCCCGCCGAACTCGCCGGTGTGGCGGGCGGGTTGCAGCAGTCGGCCATGCAGGTCGGCGGCAGCCTCGGCACCGCCGTCCTCGGTGTGCTGATGGCGTCGCGGGTGAAGGACGTACTGCCCGGCGAGTGGTCCGGGGCCGGCCTGCCGCCGCTCGCCGCCGACCGGGCCGGCGCGGTGGAGGACGCGGCGAAGGTGGGGGTGGCCCCCTCGCTGCCCGGGCTGCCGCGCGGCGCCGTCGCGGAGGCCGTCCACGCGTCGTTCATCTCCGGCATGGGGCTGGCGTTCGTCGTCGGTGCCGTCGTCGCGGTGGCCGGGGCCGGGTTCGCGCTGTTCACCCGCAAGGGGCAGGGCGGCGAACCCCCGGCGGCCGCCGGCCGCGCCGAGGCCGCGGAGGCCGCGGCCCCCGCCGGGCAGGGCTGATCCCTCCCCCCCCGCCAGGGGTGTCGCGTCCGGTGAACTCACCGGCGCGGCACCCCTGTTCGGCGTGCGCGCCGAACGGCACGGGCTCCGCGGGGTGCGGAACCCGGAGGGGCGGGGGCCGGACGCCCGGCCCCAGGGCGCCGGTCAGAACGTGTAGCGCAGCAGACGGTAGGAGTCGCGGACGGGAGGGATGCGGCGCATGGCGGCGCCGATCGCGCGGTCCACCGGCCCGGCGTCGGCGACCTGGGGCGCGGCGATCAGCGACCACTGCTCGCGGTGGCGCAGCCCGGGAACGCGCATCTCCAGGCTGCGCGGGTCGCCCACCCCCCAGCCGAAGGTGGCGCCCGTCGCCCGCAGCAGCTGGGAGAACCGGGCGCAGCGGACGGCCAGGGGGACGACGGCGTCGAAGGCCATCATGCCCGCCGGGAAGTGCCGGGTGATCCGCCGGAGCATGGCCTCGCCGCCGGCCTCGGGGAGGTACGGGGTCAGGCCCTCGGCGAGGACGAGGACGTCGCGGCCGGTGGGCAGGTCGGCCAGCCAGCCCTCGTCGGTGACCGAGGAGCCGATCATCCGGTATCCGTCCTTGTCCGGATACAACTTGCCGCGCAGCTCGACGACTTCGGGCATATCGACGTCGATCCACAGTACGCCGGGCGGGACGTCAAGGCGGAAGGCGCGGCTGTCGAGCCCGCAGCCCAGGTGCAGGACGACGGCGTCCGGATGGCCGGCCAGGTAGGCGGAGGCCCATTCGTCGAGCTTCTTGGCCCGGAACGTCACGATCCGCTCGTCCTTGGCCCCGGTCCTGATGCGCCCGAAGTCGTACTCGATGCGCCGCAGCAGGGCTTCGGCGGTGGAATCCCCCAGCACCGGCCGGGGTCTTCGGTTGTCCAGGGCCCGTGCCTGCAGCGTGGCCAGGAGAGTCTCCTGTGCCCCCGTCAGCTGAATCGTTTCAACCATGGGACGAGAGCTTCCGAGTCGGAGGCGGTGACGTCAAGCCACGCCAACTCGCCTGCCCGGGTGTCGGATTTCGGCCACGCACAGCGCGTCGAAAAGGTGCGTAAGCGAGCATCCCCCGTCATTCGACGGCCGGTTGGTGACGACAATGGCCGGAACGATGCGGTCTTGAAGGTGGCTCGTCTGGGCCCCCGCCGCCGGCCCGGGGCGGCGGGCCGGACGGAGGAGCCGCCTCCAGGACGTCCCTTTTCCTCACCCTTGGACGGCATGCTGCGGACAACTTCGGGCCAGGAGGTTTAGCGCGCCGGACAATGGGCCATGCTGGTCTGTTCGGCCAGGCCCCGTGAGCCGCCCCAACAGCCCTGACCAGCAGTTCTTTTCAAAAATTCGGCAAGCTCCCGGGGGGTTGACGGGGCGGCCCCGGAGTGATCATCTTTGGTGGCCGAGTTCCGACGGGTCGATGGGCCGCCCGAACCCCTGGGGAGAGGGCACCCCCGGGCCCGTCCGTCGGGTCGGCGGCTCGTCGGCCCCCGCCGCGCACGGCGGGGCCCCTCTTCCGGCCCAGCGCCATTCCTCCGTCCGTGACCAGCCCGAACGCCTCTGCCGACGGTCATCGGCCAGGCGTAGCCGGCCCCTCACGCCTCCATCACCCCTCACTCCGGGAGCAGACCTTGACTGTTGAAGACGTCCAAGAAGTACCGGTCCTGATCGTGGGCGGCGGCCTCACCGGCCTGTCCGCAGCGATGTTTCTCAGCCAGCACGGCATCGACTGTCGTCTGGTCGAGCGGCACAAGGGCACGACGATCCTGACCCGCGCGTCCGGCATCAGCTCCCGCACCATGGAGCTCCTGCGCGACGTCGGCCTGGAGCAGACCATTGTCGAGCGCGGGCCCAAGCTCATCGAGGGCGCCCGCTGGCGCGAACTCGGCCAGCCGGCCAACCAGATCCCCTGGGTGGTGATCCGCTCCAACGGCCTCGGCGACCTGGAGAACGCCGTCGTCGTCGAGGAGCCGTCCCTCGACGTCGGCCACCTCAGCCCCACCAAGCCCTACTGGTGCGGCCAGGACCGCCTGGAACCCATCCTGCGCGACGAGGCCGTCCGGCGCGGGGCACACATCACCTTCAACACCGTGATGGACTCCTTCTCGGCCGACGAGAACGGGGTCACGGCCACCGTCACCGACCGCGGGACCGGCCGGACCAGCACGGTCCGGGCGCAGTACCTCATCGCCGCGGACGGCGTGCGCAGCCCGGTCCGCGAGAGCCTCGGGATCACCCGCCAGGGCCACGGCACCGTCGGCTGCGCCATGAGCGTCCTGTTCAAGGCGGACCTCAAGGAGACCGTCCGCGGCCGCCGCTTCGTCATCTGCTACCTGCCCAACCCCGACGAGCCCGGCGTCCTCCAGATGCCCGACGTCCCGGCCGTGCTCCAGCTCTTCGACGAGGAGCGCTGGATCTTCGGGTTCTTCTACGACCCGCGCGAGACCCGCGCCGAGGAGTTCACCGAGGAGCGCTGCGCGCAGATCATCCGCACCGCCACCGGCATCCCGGACCTGGAGATCGAGGTCCAGATGGCCCGGCCCTGGGAGATGTCGCACAACAACGCCGACGCCTACCGCAGCGGCCGCGTCTTCCTCGCCGGCGACGCCGCCCACGTCCACCCGCCGGCCGGCGCCTTCGGCGCCAACGGCGGCATCCAGGACGCCCACAACCTCGCCTGGAAGCTGGCCGCCGTGCTCCGCGGCGAGGCGGGCGAGGCGCTGCTCGACACCTACGAGCAGGAGCGGCGCCCGATCGGCGCCGCCGTGGCCGACCAGGCGTGGATCCGCCACACCTGGCGCCTGAACGACTCGGAGGAGCTGCGCCGCGCCCTGCGGGAGGCGACGCTGGTGTCGACGGGCTACCGCTACACCTCCGACGCCGTCCTCGGCCCGGGCTATCCGGAGCCCATCCCCACGGAGCACGACCTCACCGGCCGGCCCGGCGCCCGGGTGCCCCACGTCTGGCTGGAGCGCGACGGCGGGCGGGTCTCGACGGTCGACCTCAGCGACACCACGTTCGTCCTGCTCACGGGCCCCGACGGGGACGAGTGGGCGGCCGCGGCCGAGAAGGTCACGGCGGCCACCGGCATCCCGCTGAGCTGCCACGTCCTCGCGGACGGCGACTTCACCGCTGTCACCGGACTGTCCCGGGACGGCGCCCTCCTCGTCCGGCCCGACGACTTCGTCGCCTGGCGGGCGGACAGCGCGCCGGAGGACGCGCACGGCGCCCTCCAGGACGCGCTGGACCGGATCCTCGCCCGCCCCTGAGCGGCCGGCACCGCTCACGCACGAACCCCGAAAGGGATCACCCCATGGTTTCCATCTCCCCGGACGGCGAACTCTTCACGCTCGTCAACGTGTTCACGGTCGAACCCGAGAACCAGCAGAGGCTCTGCGACCACCTGGCCCAGGTGACCGAGGACCTCATCCGGCACATGCCCGGTTTCGTCTCGGCCAACTTCCACCTCGGTCACGACGGCAGGCACGTCGTCAACTACGCCCAGTGGCGCTCCGAGGCCGACTTCCGCGCCATGCACGCGGATCCGCGGCTCGAGGAGCACTTCGCCTTCTGCCGCTCCGTCTCGCAGCCGCGGCAGATCTCCTGCGACGTGGCCCGCACGTTCCGCGGCGTCGGCGAAGGGGGCAACTGACCGTGGCCTACCGCGCGTTGATGGTCCTGCGCATGGACCCGGAGGACGCCGAGCACGTGGCGGCCGCCTTCGCCGAGCACGACACGTCGTCCCTGCCGCACGAGATCGGTGTGAAGCGCCGGACGCTGTTCCGCTTCCACGACCTGTACATGCACCTCATCGAGGCCGACGACGACATCATGGAGCGCCTCTACCAGGCGCGCAGCAACCCGCTCTTCCAGGAGGTCAACGAGCGCGTGGGGCGGTTCCTCACCCCGTACGCGACCGACTGGCGGGAGCTCAAGGACTCCAAGGCCGAGGTCTTCTACAGCTGGACCGCGGAGTAAGGGGGAGACATGGCAACGGCAGCCAAGGTCGCCCTGGCGGGCGTGACGCCGAGCCGCCGGCAGGGAGGCAGCACGCGGGCGCTGCTGACCCCCGCGTCGGTGGGGGCGACGTCCGGATTCATGGGGCACATGGAACTGGCCCCCGGCGAGACCGTCACGGAGATCTACCACCCGTTCTCGGACAAGTACCTCTACGTGGTGTCCGGTTCGGTGACGGTCACCGTCAACGGCGAGCCGGTCACCGTGGAGCGGGACGAGGCGCTGTTCGTCACGCGCGGCCAGCGGCACCGCTTCGAGAACACCGGCGACGAGGAGGCGCGGATCGTCTTCCAGATCGCCCCGCTCGCGCCGCGGCCGGAACTCGGCCACGTCGACACGGAGCCGGTACCGCACCCGCAGGACGGACCGCCGAAGGTGGGTGGCTGAGATGACGGGATCCGCGCCGAAGAGCGTGGTCGTCACGGGCATCGGGGTGCGCGCCCCGGGCGGCGTCGGCAAGCGCGCCTTCTGGGAGCTGCTCACCGCCGGGCGCACCGCCACCCGGACCATCTCGCTGTTCGACCCGACGCCGTTCCGCTCCCGCATCGCGGGGGAGGTCGACTTCGACCCGGTGGCCGAGGGCTTCTCCGCCGAGCAGATCGCCACGTACGACCGGGCCACCCAGTTCGCCGTCGCCTGCGCCCGCGAGGCCCTCGCGGACAGCGGGCTCGCGGCCGGCGACCTGGACCCCGAGCGGACCGGGGTGAGCATCGGCACCGCCGTCGGCTGCTCCACGAGCCTGGACCGCGAGTACGAGCGGGTCAGCCGGGGCGGTGCGGAGTGGCTCGTGGACCACACCCTCGCGGTGCCGCAGCTCTTCGACTACTTCACCCCCACCTCGATCTCCCGGGAGGTCGCCTGGGAGGTGGGCGCCGAGGGACCGGTCACCGTCGTCTCGACGGGCTGCACCTCGGGGCTCGACGCGGTCGGCTACGGCACCGAGCTCATCCGCGACGGCCGCGCCGACGTGGTCGTGTGCGGCGCCACCGACGCCCCCGTCTCGCCGATCACCGTGGCGTGTTTCGACGCCATCAAGGCGACGTCGGCGAACAACGACGATCCGGCCGGGGCCTCCCGGCCCTTCGACCGCGACCGCGACGGCTTCGTCCTCGCGGAGGGCGCGGCCGTGTTCGTCCTGGAGGAGGCGGCGGCGGCGCGCCGGCGGGGGGCGCACGCGTACGCGGAGATCAGCGGCTTCGCGACCCGGTCGAACGCGTACCACATGACCGGACTGCGGCCGGACGGGCGGGAGATGTCGGAGGCCATCGACGCCGCCATGCGGCAGGCCCGCCGCACGGGCGGCGACCTCCACTACATCAACGCCCACGGCTCGGGCACCCGGCAGAACGACCGCCACGAGACGGCGGCGTTCAAGCGGAGCTTCGGGCAGCGGGCCTACGAGGTGCCGGTCAGCTCCATCAAGTCGATGATCGGCCACTCGCTGGGGGCCATCGGCTCCCTGGAGCTGGCGGCCTCGGCCCTGGCCATCGAGCACGGAGTGATCCCGCCCACCGCCAACTACGCGGAACCCGACCCCGAGTGCGATCTGGACTACGTGCCCAACGTGGCGCGCGAGCGGCGGGTGGACACGGTCCTCAGCGTCGGCAGCGGCTTCGGCGGGTTCCAGAGCGCCGCGGTCCTCACCAAGCCGGCGGAGGTCGCGTGATGAGCACAGCGACGGCGAACGTCGTGACGGGCCTCGGCGTCGTGGCGCCCAACGGCCTCGGCACGGAGGAGTACTGGGCGGCGACGCTGGCCGGCGAGAGCGGCATCGACGTCATCAAGCGGTTCGACCCGCACGGCTACCCGGTGACGGTGGCCGGTGAGGTGCTCGACTTCGACGCCGCCGCCCACCTGCCCAAGCGGCTGCTGCCGCAGACCGACCGCATGACACAGCACGCGCTCGTCGCCGCCGACTGGGCCCTCGCCGACGCGGGGCTCCGGCCGGACGCCACGGACGCGTTCCGCCTCGGCGTGCTGACGGCCAGCGCGTCCGGCGGATTCGAGTTCGGCCAGCGGGAGCTGGAGAAGCTCTGGGGGACCGGGCCCGCCAAGGTCAGCGCCTACCAGTCCTTCGCCTGGTTCTACGCGGTCAACACCGGGCAGATCTCGATCCGCAACGGCATGAAGGGGCACAGCTCCGTCTTCGTCGGCGAACAGGCCGGCGCGCTCGACGCCGCCGCCCACGCGGTGCGCCTGCTCGGCCAGGACACCATCGACGCCGCGCTGACCGGCGGGTTCGAGGCGTCCGTCTGCCCGTGGGGCCTGGTCGCCCAGCTCCCCGGCGGGCTGCTGAGCGAGGTTCCCGAGCCCCACCGCGCCTACCTTCCCTTCGACCGCCGCGCCTGCGGGTACGTCCCCGGCGAGGGCGGCGCGGTCCTGGTCGTCGAGAAGGAGGACACCGCCTCCGCGCGGGGCGCCGGCCGTGTCTACGGACGGATCGCCGGCCACGCCTCGACCTTCGACCCCCGGCCGGGCTCGGGCCGCCCGCCCGGCCTCGCCCGGGCCGTCCGGGGCGCCCTCGACGCGGCCGGGCTCGAACCCGGCGCCATCGACGTGGTGTTCGCCGACGCGGCCGGGGTGCCGGCCCTGGACCGGGCGGAGGCCGAGGCGCTGGCCGAGGTGTTCGGCCCCGGCGGCGTCCCCGTCACCGCGCCCAAGACCATGACCGGCCGCCTCTACGCCGGGGGCGCGGCGCTGGACACCGCGACCGCCCTGCTGTCCATCCGGGACTCCGTCGTCCCGCCCACCGTCGGCACCACCGAGCCCGCCACCGGCCCCGCCCTGGACCTGGTGCTCGGCTCGCCCCGGGAGATGCCGGTCCGCTCCGCGCTGGTGATCGCCCGCGGGGCCGGCGGGTTCAACTCGGCCCTCGTCGTCCAGCGGCACGACGCCTGAGGGCCGGCCGCGCCCGTGACGCAACAACAAGGAAGACCACAGGAGTTGCACGATGTCTGAAATCACCCTCGACCGGCTGGTCACCGTCATCAGGGAATGCGCGGGGGACTCCGACGAGTTCGACCTCGACGGCGACATCCTCGACGTGACGTTCGAGGAGCTCGGCTACGACTCGCTCGCGCTGCTGGAGATCTCCGCGCGCCTCCAGGAGGAGTTCGGGGCCACCGTCTCCGAGACCGAGATGGAGACCCCGCGCATCACCCTCCGGCTCCTCAACGAAGCCGTCCGCTCCGACGCGGACCGCACCGACGCCGACCGCACCGACAGCTCCGAGGTGGCAGCCTGACATGGCAGCGCGTACCGACAATTCCGTAGTGATCGACGCTCCCCTCGACCTCGTGTGGGACATGACGAACGACGTCGAGTCGTGGCCCGAACTCTTCGCCGAGTACGCCGAGACGGAGATCCTCCGCCGGGACGGCGACGGATTCGACTTCCGCCTCAAGACCCGCCCGGACGAGCGGGGGAACGTCTGGGAGTGGGTCTCCCGCCGCACCCCCCGCAAGGAGACCTACACCGTCGACGCCCACCGCATCGACACCGGCCCCTTCCAGTACATGAACCTGCGCTGGACCTACCGGACCACCGGGCAGGGCACCGAGATGCGCTGGGTCCAGGAGTTCGACATGAAGCCCGAAGCGCCCTTCGACAACGAGCGGATGACCGAGCACCTCAACGCGGCGACCCGGGTCAACATGGCCCGCATCAAGGAGGTCGTCGAGCAGCGGCACCGCGAGCAGCGCACGGCCGCCGCCTCCCCGTTCCCCACCGACCTGCACGAGCAGCAGCTGCTGCTCCTGGCCGGCAGCGGCCGGCTCGCCAGGATCGTCCACGCGCTCGTCGAGCTCGGGGTGGCCGACCGGCTCGCCGGCGGCCCGCGGACCGTCGCGGCGCTGGCCGATGAGACCGGCGCGCACGAGCTGTCCCTCTACCGGATCCTGCGCAGCGCCGCCGCGGTCGGGGTCTTCGCGGAGGGCCCGGTGCGGACCTTCTCCCACACCCCGCTCTCGGAGGGCCTGCGGTCCGACAACCCCGACGGCGTCCTGCCGCTGGTGAAGTACAACAACATGGCGCTCACCTGGCAGCCGTACGAGAAGATCCTGCACAGCGTGCGCACCGGGGAGCCCGCCTTCGGGCAGGCCTTCGGGATGCCGTTCTTCGACTACCTGGAGTCGACCCCCGAGGCCGGGGAGTTCTTCGAGCGCTTCATGGCGCACTGGAGCCGCCGCCTCGTCGGCACGGGCCTCGCCGAGAAGGGCATGGAACGGTTCTCCCGGGTGGCCGACCTCGGCGGCGGCGACGGCTGGTTCCTCGCGCAGATGCTCCGGCGCAACCCGCGGGCCACGGGCGTGCTCATGGACCTGCCGCGGGTCACCTCCTCGTCGGGCCCGGTGCTGGCGGAGGCCGGGGTCTCCGACCGCGTCACCGTGGTGCCCGGCGACTTCTTCACGGACCCGATCCCCACCGGGTGCGACGCCTACTTCTTCAAGGGCGTCCTGCACAACTGGTCCGACGACCGGACGCGGGCCGTGCTGCACAAGGTCCGGCGGACGATCGGGGACGGCGACGCCCGCGTCCTGATCTTCGACCAGGTCATGGCCCCGCAGAACGAGTGGGACCACGCCAAGCTCCTCGACATCGACATGCTCGTCCTCTTCGGCGGCCGCGAGCGGACCCTGGCCGAATGGCGGGAGCTGTTCGCCGAGACGGGCTTCGAGCTCGCCAACGAGCCGGGGCTCAGCTGGACCACGCTGGAGCTCCGCCCCGTCGCCGCCGGCTGACCTCCGCCACTGGCCGGCCTTCGCCGCCGGCACCGCCGCGGCCGTCCCGCACACGGACGGGACGGCCGCGGCGGCCCCCACCCACCTCACCCCGCACCGCAGAGAACAGGCAGACGATGACGACGCAGACGACGACAGAGAACCGGACGGACGTCCGGGGGCCCGGCGAGATCCTCCAGCTGACCATGGCCTTCTACGGGTCGCGGGCGCTCATCAGCGCCGTCGAGCTGGACGTCTTCACCCTCCTCGCCGAGAAGCCGATGAACGCCGAGGAGCTGTGCGGCGCCGCCGGCATCCACCCGCGCGGCGCCGCCGACTTCCTCGACGCCCTGGTGTCGCTGGGGCTGCTCGGCCGCGAGGACGGCGTCTACCGCAACAGCCCCGAGGCCGACCGCTACCTGGACCGCCGCAAGCCGGGATACGTCGGCGGCTACGCGCGCCTCGCCGACACCAAGCTCTTCCCCGTCTGGCAGAACCTCACCGAGGCGCTGCGCACCGGGACGAAGCAAGTCCCCTCCCGGGGCAGCTTCTTCGGCGGATACGACGACCCCGAGGCGGCCCGCGGCTTCCTCGGCGCCATGGACGCCGTCAACAGCGGCGTCGCCCGCAGCCTCGCCGAGGTGGTGGACTGGGCGCGGTACGGCTCCTTCGCCGACCTCGGCGGGGCGCGCGGCAACCTGGCGGCGACGCTCCGCCGCGCCCACCCCCATCTGACCGCCACCTGCTTCGACCTGCCGCAGATGGAGCCGTTCTTCCGGGAGCACCTGGACGCGCTCGGCATGGCCGGCCAAGTGGACTTCGCCGCGGGCGACTTCTTCCGCGACGAGCTCCCGCGCACGGACGTCTTCGTGATCGGCCACATCCTCCACTACTTCGACGCCGGACAGCGGCGCGACCTCCTGGCCCGGGTCTTCGAGGCGCTCAACCCCGGGGGAGCGGTGCTCGTCTACGACCGGATGATCGACGACGAGCGCAAGGGCGCCCCGCTCAGCCTGCTGGGCAGCCTCAACATGCTGCTGACCTCGGACGGCGGGCGGGAGTACACCCCGTCCGAGTGCCGGGAGTGGCTGGCCGCGGCCGGCTTCACCGAGGTGGACACCGTGCCGGTGAGCCGGCCCGACACCCTGGCGATCGGCCGCAAGCCTCGATGAGACCGCTGGGCGCGCTGATCTGGCGGGGCCTGGTCGCCCTCGGCCTCTTCTGGGTGGGCCCGCTCCCCGCCGAGACCGCCGACGACCGCCCCCGCCCCGTGCCCCCGCCCCCCGGCCATCCCGAACGCCTCGTCCCGCACGAGCCGTTGACCGAACACGAGCTGCTGCTCTCGCGCGAGCTGGGCTGGACCCGCTGACGGCGGCGGCCCGCGCCACCGCCCCGGCGGGCGGCACGACCGGACGGCGCGGGCCGCCGGCCGGTCGTGCGGTCCCCCGGGGGAAAATGAACAACCTGTCCGGTATTTCCCGCTGTTGAGTGAAGTGTCGGATCGATCGTTTCGGCGGGCCGGGGGGCCGGGGATGCTCACCGTGGAGCAAGTGCCTGGGTGGGGTCCCCGAATTTCCGTACGGGGAAACGTTTTCGTATCTGTGTGCTCTCCCCGTGCGAGTGACACCGGGGGACACGGGGCATGTCGCGAGAGTGCCCAGGGCAAGTCGTGATGTGTCTCAGCCGATGAGCGGATTAGAGGTACTTCATGCGCAATGTCGCCGTAATGACCCTCCGAGCCGCCGCGTTCCTGGGTGTGCTCTCCAAGCCCGCCAAGCCCTCCGGCCCCTCCGGAGGCCCGGCCGCCGGCCGGACGGGGTTCTTCGACGACGTGGTCACCTCCGGCAAGGACGCCCTGGAGGCGTGGAAGCTGGAGGCGGCCGAGACGGTGGCGAGCGTGATCGCACTGTCGCGGGTCGCGGAGCAACGCGGCTGAGGGGAGGGGCCGTTCACCGCCCCCGCACCATCTCCTCGGCGCCGTCGTTGAGCGCTCTCGGCGTCCCCGTGAGGTCCATGACGAACAGGGGCACGCCCAGGCCGTCCGCCCGCACCCGGGCCTCGGTGGTGTAGCCGGCGAGCGAGAAGCAGACGCCGGTGGCGTCGTCGGTCAGCGCGTACAGCCACAGGCACTCGATGTCGCGCACGGTCGTGGGCAGCGTCGTGGGGTCCACCCGGACGACGAGGCCGGCCGCCAGCAGGTCGACGACACCGCCGCCGGAGGCGCGGTGCGCCGGGCGCTGCACATGGGCGTGGCCGAGCCAGCGCAGATAGCGCTGCGCGGCGGTCACCGCGTCCCGCTCGGTGCGGATCGCGACCGGGCGGAAGGCGGAACGGGTGGCGCGGCGGGCGGCGGGGCGCGTCCCGGCGGACGCCGAGGGCGGGTTCTCGACGGGGAGTTGGAGGACGGCGCCGCAGACGCAGTCGAACTCCGGCCGGGGCCACTGCCCCTGGCGGCCGCAGCCCGGGCAGCGCACGGCGACCCAGCTCTCCTGCCAGGAGCGGTGGCCGAGCAACTGCGGTGCGGCGCCCGGCGCGACGGGCAGCGTGAGGGGCGCGCCACAGGCGCACGGATAGGTGGGCGGGGTGAAGGGGTGCTCCCTGCCGCACGTCGGGCAGGGCACCGGGACGCTCTTGGCCATGGTCGGGCTCCAGCGAACAGGTCCGTAGGACTGGGCACTCCATAGTCCACGATGCGGACGCCGCCGGGGGCGCGAATGGCGGAACGGGAAGTCCGGACGGCGGCTCCTCGGCGCGAACACGGCAGAACGGGCGCCGCCGTCCGGACGCTCGGGGGCCGCGTCAGGAGTCCTCGACCTCGCGGACGCGGTCGATGTCCGGCCCGTGCGGGGTGTTGGCCTCGCGCTCGATCATGATCTCGACGAGGGCGGGGCGCGAGGTCGCGGCGGCGCGCTCGCGCGCCCACTCCAGCGCGGGCCGGATGCCGGCCGGATCGACCACGCGGCGCGCCGACCCGCCGTACGCCTCGACGATCCGGACGTGGTCGGTGCCGGTCGCGTCGTAGTGGATGTCCACCTGGTAGTTCATGCCGTAGCCGAGGGACGCCTGGCGGATCAGGCCCAGGTACTCGTTGTTGAGCATGACCAGTACGAGGGGGATGTCGTACTGGGCGGCGACGGCCAGCTCCTCGACGGTGTACTGGAAGCCGTAGTCGCCGACGACCGCGATCACGTCGGCGTCCCCGCGTCCCATGCCCTCCAGCGCCTTGCGCACGCCGATGGCCGCCGGGAGCTCCCAGCCGAGCGGGCCCGCCTGGCCGCAGACCTGGTAGTGGCGGGGCCGGTGGGCCTTCTGGTGCTGGCCGCCCCAGATCTGGTAGAGCCCGATGGCGGTGACGACGTAGGCGTCCTCGTCCAGCAGCTCGTTGAGCTCCTTGTAGACGCGGGGCGCCTTGACGGGGACGGTGTCGAAGTCCTCGCGGCGCACCAGCGTCCGCTTGAGCTCGGCGCAGCGGGCGCGCCACGCGCCGATGGCGGGCCGGGCGGCGCGGGCGGCGGCCGCGGCGCGCAGTGCGGCGAGGAAGGCGCGGGCGTCGGCGACGATGCCGAGGTCCGGTTCGATCACCCGGCCCAGCTGGGCGGGTTCGACGTCCACGTGGACGAAGACGCGGTCGCCGCGGTAGACGGAGAGGTCCCCTCCGGTGTGGCGGTCGCCGAAGCGGGCGCCGACGGCGAGGACGAAGTCGGCCTCCAGGAACGAGGCGTTGGCGTACCGCTGGGACGTCTGGATGCCGGTGGTCCCCATGTTGAGCCGGTGGTCGTCCTCGACGGCGCCCTTGCCCATCAGGGTCACCTGGAAGGGAAGGTCCAGCTCCTCGACCAGCGCGCGGAGTTCGTCCGCCGCGTCCGCCAGGATCACCCCGCCGCCGGCCAGGAGCAGCGGCCGTTCGGCGGCGAGCAGCAGGTCGAGGGCGGCCTCGACGGAGGGGCCGTGCGGCGGGCAGGGGCGGAGGGGCAGCCGGGTGCCGGCCTCCGGGTCGTAGCGGATCTCGCGCCGGGCCACGTCCAGCGGGATGTCGACGAGCACGGGCCCCGGGCGGCCCTCGCGCGCGGTGCGGAACGCCTCGCGGAGGATCCAGGGGAGCTGCGCCGCCTCCTTGACCTGGACGGACCACTTGGTGACGGGCGCGGCGACGGCCGCGATGTCCACGGCCTGGAACGCCTCCTGGTGGAGCTTGGCGGAGACCGCCTGGCCGGTGAGGCAGACCAGGGGCACCGAGTCGGCGTACGCGGTGTACAGGCCGGTGACGAGGTTGGTGGCGGCGGGCCCGGAGGTGGCGAGGGCGACGCCGACGCGGCCGTTGGTGCGGGCCCAGCCGTCGGCCATGTGGGCCGCGGCCGTCTCGTGGCGGACGACGAGGTGCTCGATGCCGCCGTCGGCCTCCAGCGCCCGGTAGAGCGGGAGGTTGGCGGCGCCGGGGCAGCCGAAGGCGATGTCGACGCCCTCGTCCTTGAGGACGTGGACGGCCGCGCTCATGGCGGGGATCCGGGCGGCCCTCATGACGCCGCCGCCCGTTCGACGCCGCGCAGCAGCGCGGAGTGGTCGAGTCCGCCGTCGCCCCGCTCCCGGGCCTCGGCGATCAGCCGGGCCGCCAGTTCGGCCAGGGGGAGCGTCAACCGGGCCTCGCGGGCGGCGGCGGTGACGATGCCCATGTCCTTGTGGTGCAGGTCGATGCGGAAGCCGGGGGTGAAGTCGCGGTCGAGGAAGTTGCGGCGCTTGCGGGTGAGGACGGCGGACGCGGCGAGTCCGCCGCCGATGACGTCGAGCGCGGCGTCGACGTCCACGCCGGAGCGCTCCAGGAGGACGACCGCCTCGGCGCACGCCTGGAGGCCGGCGGCGACGATCAGTTGGTTGGCGGCCTTGACGGTCTGCCCGGCGCCGTGCGGCCCGCAGTGGACGACGGTGCCGCCGAGCACCTCGAAGAGGGGGCGGGCGGCCTCGACGTCCTCGGCCCGGCCGCCGGCCATGACCGACAGCGAGCCCTCGACGGCCCCGGCCTCGCCGCCGGAGACCGGTGCGTCGAGCACCCGCAGACCGTGCTCCGCCCCGGCGGCGGCGAGAGCGACGGCCGTGCCGGGCGCGACCGTCGACATGTCGATGAGCAGCGCGCCGGGCCGGGCCCGGTCCAGGATCCCGTCGGGGCCGTGGGCGACGGCCGTCACGTCGGCGTCGGCGGGGAGCATGGTGACGATCACGTCAGCGTTCCGGGCCGCCTCGGCGGCGGACGGGGCGGGGACGCCGCCGTGCGCGGCGAGCCGGTCGAGCTTGTGCTGTTCGAGGGTGTACCCGGTGACCGGGTAGCCGGCCCGGAGCAGGTTCTCGGCCATGGGCGAGCCCATGACGCCGAGGCCGATCCAGGCGACGCGGGGGAGCGGGGTCATCGTGTTCCTCCCTGGTGCGCGGGGCCCGTCGCGCGGAGCCGGGCCAGGCCGTCGGCGGCGGGGCCCGCGGGACGGTACTCCAGGGCGATCCAGCCCTCGTAGCCGGCCGCGCGGAGGCGGGCGGCCAGGGCGGCGAGGTCGAGCGCGCCGGTGCCGGGGGCGCCGCGTCCCGGGCAGTCGGCGAACTGGACGTGGCCGGTGGCCCCGGCGTACCGGTCGATGACGCCGGCGAGGTCGGCGCCGCCGCGGGCGAGGTGGTAGAGGTCCATGAGGAAGGCGGTGTTGCCGAGGCCGGTGGCCGCGTTGACCCGGTCCGCGAGGGCGACGGCGGCGTCGGCGGTGACCAGTGGATAGTCCGGGGACTCCGCGGAGTTGAGGGCCTCGATCAGCAGCCGGGCGCCGGCCCGGTGCGCGGCGCGGGCGGCCAGGACGAGGTTCTCCAGCGCGAGCGCGTCCTGGTCCTCGGGGGCCACGCCGGGGAGGCGGTTGCCGTAGAGGGCGTTGAGGGCCGGGCAGCCCATGGAGGCCGCGAAGTCCGCGGCGACGGGCAGGTTGGCGCGGAAGCGGGCGGACTCCGGGCCCGGGAGGGACAGGGCCCCGCGGTCGGGGCCGGGGAGCCGGCCGGCGTAGAGGTTGAGGCCGACGAGCTCGGTGCCGGCTTCCTTCAACGCGGCGCGCAGGGCGTCGAGTTCGGCGGGCGGGGGAGCGGGGTCGTCCGGCCAGGGCCACCAGAGCTCCACGGCGCGGAAGCCGGCGGCGGCCGCGGCGGCGGGCCGTTCGAGCAGCGGGAGTTCGGTGAACAGGAGCGACAGGTTCAGCGCGAGACGGGGATCGGGGAGGGCCACGGTGGGCTCCTTCCAATATTTTCCATATAACGGAAAGTCAAATCCGTGCAGTGGAAGGGAGGGTGCCCGTGGCCCGCGCGGGTGTCAAGGGCCGGGCGCGTGGCCCGTACGGCGCGAACGGCCCGCCGGGCGGCGTCCTGCGCTGCCCGGCGGGCCGTTCGTCGTGTTCGCGCGCCGGCGGGGCGGGGCGGGCGCCCGCGCCGGCGGCGGGAGGGTCAGTCCCCCGGGGCGGGGGAGGAGCGGTCGCCGCGGGGCGGCGCGCCGGCCGTGCACGGCAGTCCGGCCCGTTTGCGGATGTGATGGCAGACGGTCCGGGTCCAGTCGGCGCGCAGGGGGGCGCCGTGGCGGTCGGCGGTGGCCGCGCAGAGGGTGTCCCACAGGCCGGCGTGCGTCCACTCGGTGAACCGGCGGTGCACGGTCTGCCAGGACGCCCCGAAGACCGGCGGGAGCTGGCGCCAGCTGCACCCGGAGCCGGCCAGGAACACGATGGCGGCCAGGACGTCGCGGTCGTCGGCCCGGGGCTGGCCGCCGCCCTGGGGGCGTCTGGGCGCCGCCGGGATGGCCGTGCGGGCCAGCAGCCACAGGTCGTCCGGGACGAGCCGTTCGGTGAGGACCGCCGCCCTGCGGCCGGGGAGGGGGAGGGGGGACGGGGCCGGGCGGGGCGCCGTCGCGGGGCGGTGGTCGGGTAACGCGGGTGGGGTCACATCGTCCTCCGTCATCGCCGTGTGCGGTAGGGAACTGCTGTGCGCGGCGGGGAAGTCGGGGGTCGCCGCGGACCACGATCCGGAGCAGCGGTGCCCGGGGTCTCGGGTGCGGGTCGGCCTCGGCGTCGGAGGTACGGACCATTCGGGACGTCTCGCAGGAGATCCGGAAACGGCGGCAGTTAAATCGTTGGCCAATACAATGATGGATGTAATGCCACAGAACCGGCAAGGTGTTCAACGTCACTTGACGCTCCGGCGATACCGTGGGCACATGCGCCTGAGAGTGGAATTCACCACGGAGCCGTTCGACTTGGAGCAGGCACCGCCGCACGCCGTCGTCGCGCGCGAGGTCGTCCAGGGGGCCGGTCTGGACTCCGTGGACGTCGGCCCGTTCGGCAACACCGCGGAGGGCGGCGCCGACGCCGTGCTGTCGGCCGTCGGCGACCTGCTGCGCCGTGCGATAGGGGCGGGCGCCACCCGGGTCTCGCTCCAGGTGAACGTCGTCGGCGAGGGCGGCGCGTGAGCGCGGACGGGACGGAGCGGTTCCGCGCGGCGGTCGCGCCGCTGGTGGCCGCCGTGGGCGGGCGGATGCTCGACCCCGGCCAGGCGGAGGACGGCGACGTGGTGCTCTCCTGGGAGGGGCGCGAGGCCGTGGCCGTCCGGCTGCCGCGGCTGTCCGAGTCCCTGGACCGCATCCTCGGCGAGCTGGAGCACCGGCACGGCATGCCGCTCGCCCGACTCGACCGCAAGGAGAAGCAGTTGCTCGTGCGCGGACTGGAGGCGCGCGGTGCCTTCGCCCTGCGGCACGGGGTGGAGACGGTGGCCGCGGCCCTCGGGGTGAGCCGCTTCACGATCTACAACTACCTCAACCGCGAGCGGTAGGCGGCCGCCGACCCGTCGGCGCGGACGCGTAACACGGTGTTTTCAACAAAGTGTTGACGTCGTGTTCGCGAAGGCGTTAGCTGTCCCGCAGCTCGGTCGAGTGCGACGAGAAGCACCACGGAGGTACCCGTGTCTTCGAGTTCGACGGCGGGCACGGCCCGGTTCAACGCCCTGGAGCGTGAGGCGGCCCGTACCGCGCTGCTGGAGATCTGCGCGAGCACCACCTGGGCCGGCGCCCTGCTGGACCGCCGCCCCTACCCCGACGTCCGGGCGCTCCTCGCCGCCTCCGACGCGGCGGTCGAGGCGCTGGACGCGGCGGACCTCGCGGAGGCGCTGGCCGCCCACCCGCCGATCGGCCGCCCCGCCCCCGGCGACGCCCGCTCGGCCCGCGAACAGCGCGGCATGGCCGGCGCGCCCGACGACCTGCGGGCCGAGATGCTCGGGCTGAACCTCGCCTACCAGGAGAAGTTCGGGCACGTCTTCCTCGTCTGCGCCGACGGGCTGTCCGCCGAGGAGCTGCTGGACGCCGTCCGCCGCAGGATCTCCCACCCGCCCGAGCGCGAACGCGAGGCCGTGCGGGCCGAGTTGGCGAGGATCAACCGGCGGCGGCTGGCCGCCCTCGTCGACGCGGACGCCGCCACCGTCTCCACCCACGTCCTGGACACCGCCGCCGGCCGGCCCGCCGCCGGGATCCCCGTCGGCCTCGCCGTGCGCACCGGCGCGGGCCCCTGGCGGGAGCTCGGCGCGGCGGCCACCGACACCGACGGGCGCTGCACCGGACTGCCGCCGCTCCCGGCGGACGCCACCCACGCGCGGCTGCGGTTCGGGACCGAGCGCCACCTGACCCGCGAACAGGCCGGAGGAGCGGCGTTCTTCCCCGAGGTGACGGCCGTGATCGCCGTCGCCGCGGGGGAGCACCACCATCTGCCGCTGCTGCTCAGCCCCTTCGGCTACTCCGTCTACCGAGGGAGCTAGCACGCCCATGACCGCAGGACCCCGCCGGGCGGTGCTCGGCCAGAACCAGTACGGCAAGGCCGAGACCCGCGTCGTGAGGATCACCCGCGAGGGCACCACCCACCACATCAAGGACCTCAACGTCTCCGTGGCCCTCTCCGGCGACATGGACGACGTCCACCTCACGGGTTCCAACGCCAACGTCCTCACCACGGACGCCACCAAGAACACCGTCTTCGCCTTCGCCAAGGAGCACGGCGTCGCCTCCGCCGAGGAGTTCGCCCTCCGGCTCGCCCGCCACTTCGTCACCAGCCAGGAGCCGATCCGCTCGGCCCGGATCCACGTCGAGGAGTACGTCTGGGACCGGATCGAGGCCCCGGACGCCGGCCCGGCCCGCCACTCCTTCGTCCGGGCCGGCCGGGAGGCGCGGACGGCCGAGGTCGTCCACGACGGCGCGGGAGGGGAGGTCGTCTCGGGGCTCACCGGGCTCGTGGTGCTCAACTCCACCGCCTCCGAGTTCCACGGCTACGTCAAGGACCGCTACACCACCCTCCCCGAGACGCGCGACCGCGTCCTCGCCACCGAGGTCAACGCCCGCTGGCGGTACGCCGGGACGGACGTCGACTGGGACGCCGCGCACGCCCTCGCCCGCGAGCAGCTGCTCCACGCCTTCGCCGGGACGTACTCCTACTCGCTCCAGCAGACGCTCTACGCGATGGGCGCCCGCGTCGTCGAACGCCTCCCGGACGTCGAGGAGATACGCCTGTCCCTGCCCAACAAGCACCACTTCCTCGTCGACCTGGAGCCGTTCGGCCTGGAGAACGACAACGAGGTCTACCACGCGGCCGACCGGCCCTACGGCCTCATCGAGGCCACCGTGCTGCGCGACGGAGCGCAGCCGCGCATACCGGTGGAACCGGCCCGTCCCTGATCCCCCACCGCGCCGTCGAAGGAACCACCGTGACCGCACCGCCCGTCATCGAGCGCACCGTCATCGAGAACTGCGCCGTCGCCACCGTCGATCCCCACGACACCGAACACGCCTCCGGGCACCTGGTGATCGCGGGCAACCGCATCGAGTCCGTCGGCCCCGGCCCCGCGCCCGGACCGCTGGAGGGCGTCGTCCGGCGCATCGACGCCACCGGCCACCTCGCCACCCCCGGCCTGGTCAACACCCACCACCACTTCTACCAGTGGCTCACCCGCGGACTCGCCCAGAACTCCGCCCTGTTCGACTGGCTCACCGCCCTCTACCCGGTCTGGGCCCGCATCGACGAACCGATGGTGTACGAGGCGGCGCGCGCCTCCCTCGCCATGATGGCGCGCGGCGGCGTCACCACGGCCGCCGACCACCACTACGTCTTCCCGCGCGGCGCCGGCGACCTGCTCGGCGCCGAGATCCGCGCCGCCCGCGAACTCGGCGTCCGCTTCCACCCCACCCGCGGGTCGATGGACCTCGGCGCCTCCGACGGCGGGCTGCCGCCGGACTTCGCCGTCGAGACCACCGACGAGGCGCTCGCCGCCACCGAGGCGGCGATCGACACCCACCACGACCCGTCCCCCGGCTCCATGCTGCGCGTCGGCGTCGCGCCCTGCTCGCCGTTCTCCGTCACCACCCGGCTCCTGCGCGAGGCGGCCGAACTGGCCCGCCGCAAGGGCGTGCGGCTGCACACCCACGGCTCGGAGACCGTCGAGGAGGAGCGCTTCTGCGAGGAGCGGTTCGGCACGGGCCCCACCGGCTACCTCGACTCGACCGGCTGGCTCGGCGACGACGTGTGGATGGCCCACTGCATCCACATGGACGACGCCGACATCGCCGCCTTCGCCCGCACCGGCACCGGCGTCGCCCACTGCCCCTCCTCCAACGCCCGCATCGCCGCCGGCACCGCCCCCGTCCCCGCCCTCCTCGCGGCCGGCGTCCCCGTCGGCCTCGGGGTGGACGGCACCGCCTCCAACGAGACCGGCGAACTCCACACCGAGCTGCGCAACGCCCTCCTCGTCCACCGACTCGCGGGCGGGGCCGCAGCGTTGACGGTCCGTCAGGCGCTGCGGATGGGGACGTACGGCGGGGCCCGGGTCCTCGGCCGGGCGGACGACCTCGGGTCCCTGGAGCGCGGCAAGCTCGCCGACCTGGTGCTGTGGCGGCTCGACGGGCTGGGGCACTCGACCGTCGCCGACCCCGTCGCGGCCCTCGTCCTCGGCCCGCCCGCCCCCGTCAGCCTCTCCCTCGTCAACGGCCGCCCCGTGGTCGAGGACGGCCGGCTGCTCACCGCCGACGAGGACACGATCGCCCGCCGCGCCCGCGCCGAGGCCCGCCGCCTCGCCCGGATCGCGGGCGGGGACTGACCGGGCCACCGCCGGGACCGCCGCCGCAGACCGGCCGAGGGGGACGGCCCTCGGCCACCGCGGGGCCGGGGCGCGGGCCCCGGCCCCGCACCCTCCACCCCCTGACGGGAGGAACCCCCCTCGTGGCCACCGCCTCCAGGACCACCGGGCAGCGCCGCGCGGCGCATCCGGTGGACGAAGTGCCCCGCCCCGGCAAGCTCCTGGCGACGGGGCTCCAGCACGTCGCCGCCAGCTACGCCGGCGTCGTCGCCCCGCCGCTGGTCATCGGCGCCTCCGTCGGGCTCCCCCCGGCCCAGGTCACCTTCCTCGTCGGGGCCGCCCTCTTCACCGCGGGCCTCGCCACCCTCCTCCAGACGATCGGCTTCTGGAAGGTCGGCGCCCGGCTGCCGTTCGTCAACGGCGTCTCCTTCGCGGGCGTCGCGCCCGTCCTCGCCGTCGCCGACCAGCAGGCCGACCGGCGCGACGCGCTGCCCGTCGTCTACGGGGCGGTCATGGTCGCGGGCGTGCTCGGCTTCCTGCTCGCGCCCTGGTTCGGCCGGCTCGTCCGCTTCTTCCCGCCCGTCGTCAGCGGGACGGTCATCACCCTGATCGGGCTGAGCCTGCTGCCCGTCGCCTTCGGCTGGATCCAGGGCGGTCACCCGGACCGGCCCGCCTCCGGCACCAACCTCGGCCTGGCGGGGGCGACCCTGGCGATCGTGCTGCTGCTGCGCCGGGTGCTGCGCGGCTTCCCGCGGCAGATCGCGGTCCTGCTCGGCCTCGTCGCCGGCACCCTGCTCGCCATCCCCGCCGGAGCCGTGCACACCGGCGTCACCCGGCACGCGGCCCTCGTCGGCTTCCCCGCGCCCTTCCACTTCGGGGCGCCGCACCTCCAGCTCGCCGCCGTGCTCAGCATGTGCATCCTCATGCTGGTCTGCATGACCGAGAGCACCGCCGACATGATGGCGCTCGGCGAGATCGTCGGCCGGCCCGCCGACGAGCGGACCATCGCCGGGGGACTGCGCGCCGACACCCTCGGCAGCGCGCTGAGCCCCCTCTTCAACGGCTTCGCCAACAGCGCCTTCGCGCAGAACATCGGGCTGGTCGCGCTCACCGGGGTGCGCAGCCGCTTCACCGTCGCGGTCTGCGGGCTGATGTTCGCCCTCCTCGGCCTGAGCCCGGCCTTCGCGTCGCTCGTCGCGCTGGTGCCGCAGCCGGTGCTCGGCGGGGCGGGGCTCGTGCTCTTCGGCACCGTCGCGGCCGGCGGGGTCGGGGTGCTCGTCGGGGCCGGTCTGGAGCGCGGCGACAACATGCTGATCGCCGCCGTCTCCCTGGGCGTCGGCCTGATCCCCGTCGTGTCGCACACCTTCTACGCCTCCGCGGCCGTGCCCGAGACCCTGCGCACCGTCCTGAACTCGGGCGTCAGCGCCGGGTGCCTGACCGCGGTCCTGCTCAACCTGGCCTTCCACCACCTCGGCCGCGGGCGGGACCGGGCGGCCCCCGGGGTGCCGGCGCCCCGCGTGGCGGACGAGGAGAAGCCGGTGATGTAGCGATAATGCGGGGCATTCCCATGAAAGGTGCCCCACCATGGAGGAACAGGCCGCGAAGGAGCGGAAGTTCGTCTTCCCGAGCGCGCTCACGGTCCTGGCCGCCGTGACCGTCGTCGTCTGGGCCCTCGCCTTCGTCGTCCCGTCCGGCACGTACCGGCGCACCCCCGCCGGCGATCCGATCCGGGGCACGTACCACCACGCCGCCGCCCCCGGCGACCTCGTCCACCGCCTCGGCCAGCTCTTCCTCGCCCCCGTCAACGGGCTCTACGGGGTGCGCGACGCGGCGACCGGGCAGGTGGCCCCGGACGCGGTGGGCGCGCTCTACGGCAGCGCGGGCGTCTTCCTCTTCGTCCTGGCCATCGGCACGTTCATCACCGTCGTCTTCGCCACCGGCGCCCTCGACCGCGGCATCGAGCGCCTCGCCCACCGGCTGCGCACCCGCGGCGCGCTGCTCCTCGCCGCCGTCATGACCGTCTTCTCGCTGCTCGGCACGGTCGAGGGGTTCGCCGAGGAGACGCTCGGCTTCTACGGCCTGCTCGTCCCGCTGATGCTGGCCCTCGGCTACGACCGGATGGTCGCCACCGGGGCGATCGTCCTCGGGGCGGGGGTCGGGGTGCTGGCCTCCACGGTCAACCCCTTCGCCACCGGGGTGGCCTCGTCGGCGGCGGGGGTCTCGCTGGGGGACGGGATCGCGCTGCGGTTCGCGATGTGGCTCGTCCTGACCGCCGTCACCATCGGCTACGTGGTGCGGTACGCGCACCGGGTGCGCACCCGCCCGGAGCGTTCGCTCGTCGGATTCCTGCCCGGGGACCGGGAGTTGGCGGCGGCGGCCGAGGAGCCGCCGTCGCTCACCGGACTCCAGAAGGCCGTGCTCGTCCTGGTCGCCCTGGTCTTCCTCTTCATGGTCTTCTCGGTGATCCCCTGGGCGCAGGCGCTCACGGGGCGGGCCGGCGCCGCCCCCTACGGCTGGGAACTCGACTGGTCCTTCGCGCAGTTGGCCGCGCTCTTCCTGGCCGCCTCGGTACTGGTCGGGGTGGTCGCCCGGCTCGGGGAGCGGCGGCTGAGCGGGCTGGTCGTCCAGGGGGCGGCGGACTTCGTCGCGCCGGCGCTGGCGATCGTCCTCGCCCGGGGCATCACCGTCATCATGAACAACGCCCGGATCACCGACACCGTGCTCCACGCCGTCGAGAGCACGGTCGCCGGCACCGCCGCGGCCGCCTTCGCCATCCTCGTCTTCGTCGTCAACCTCCCCCTGGCCTTCCTGATCCCCTCCTCCTCCGGGCACGCCACCCTCGCGATGCCCGTCCAGGCCCCCCTCGCCGACTTCGCGGGCGTCCCGCGCTCCGTCGCCGTCACGGCCTGGGCCGCCGCCAGCGGCTGGATGAACCTGTGGGTGCCGACGACGGCGGTGGTCGTCGGCGGGGTGTCGCTGGCGAAGGTGGGCTACGACCGCTACCTGCGCTTCGTGTGGCCGCTGTTGCTGATCCTGGCGGTGCTGATCTGCGGATTCCTGGCGGTGGGGGCGGTGGCCGCGGCGTGACGGCGACGCGGCGTCAGCCCTCCAGGCGCTCGTACGCCGGCAGCGTCAGGAATTCGACGTACTCCTCGTCGAGCGCCACCTTCAGCAGCAGGTCGTGCGCCTCCCGCCAGCGCCCGGCCGCGTACGCCTCCTCGCCCGACTCGGCGCGCAGCGCCTCCAGTTCGCGGGAGGCGATCTCGCGGACGAGGGCGGCCGTCGCCTTCTCGCCGCCCTCCAGGACGACGCCGGCGTGCACCCACTGCCAGATCTGGGAGCGGGAGATCTCCGCCGTCGCCGCGTCCTCCATGAGGTGGAAGATGGCGACGGCGCCGTGCCCGCGGAGCCACGACTCGATGTAGCGCAGGCCGACGCGCACGGCGTTGACCAGGCCGTCCAGGGTGGGGCGGGCGCCGGTCCCCTCGATGGCGATGAGCTGGGCGGCCGTGACGCGGACGTCCTCGCGGAGGCGGTCCTTCTGGTGCGGGCGGGTGCCGAGGACCGCGTCGAAGGAGGCGCGGGCGACCGGGACGAGGTCGGGGTGGGCGACCCAGGAGCCGTCGAAGCCGTCCGCCGCCTCGCGGTCCTTGTCGGCGCGGACCTTCGCCAGCGCCGCCTCGTTGACGGCGGGGTCGCGCCGGGAGGGGATGAAGGCGGCCATGCCGCCGATGGCGTGGGCGCCGCGCTTGTGGCAGGTGCGCACGAGGAGTTCGGTGTAGGCGCGCATGAAGGGGACGGTCATCGTGACGGCGTTGCGGTCGGGCAGGACGAAGCGCTCGCCGGCGTCGCGGAAGTTCTTGATGAGGGAGAAGAGGTAGTCCCAGCGGCCCGCGTTGAGCCCGGAGGCGTGGTCGCGGAGCTCGTAGAGGATCTCCTCCATCTCGTAGGCGGCGGTGATCGTCTCGATGAGGACGGTGGCGCGGACGGTGCCGTGCGGCAGGCCCAGCCGCTCCTGGGCGAAGACGAACACGTCGTTCCACAGCCGGGCCTCGAGGTGCGACTCGGTCTTGGGCAGGTAGAAGAAGGGGCCCTTGCCGGACGCGGCGAGCCGGCGCGCGTTGTGGAAGAAGTAGAGGCCGAAGTCGACCAGGGCCCCGGGGACGGGGCGGCCGCCGGCGGTGAGATGGCGCTCGTCCAGGTGCCAGCCGCGGGGCCGGACGACGACGGTGGCCAGCTCGTGGTCGGGCCGCAGGGCGTACGTCTTGCCCCCGGGGCCGGTGAAGTCGATGCGGCGGGCGAAGGCGTCGATCAGGTTGAGCTGGCCGAGGACGACGTTCTCCCAGGTGGGGGAGGAGGCGTCCTCGAAGTCGGCGAGCCAGACACGGGCCCCGGAGTTGAGCGCGTTGACGGTCATCTTCCGGTCGGTGGGGCCGGTGATCTCGACGCGGCGGTCCTCCAGGGCGGCCGGTGCGGGGGCCACCCGCCAGTCCGGGTCCTCGCGGATGTGGGCGGTCTCGGCGAGGAAGTCGAGGGTGCCGGTGCGGGCGATCCCGGCGCGCCGCTCGGCACGGCGGGCCAGCAGCTCGTCGCGGCGCGGGGTGAACCGTTCGTGCAGGGCGGCGAGGAACTCCAGGGCGGGGGCGGTCAGTACCTCGTCCTGCCGTGCGACGGGGGCACCGAGGACGGTCAGCGGGGACGGCGCTGCTGCGGGCATGTGCGGGTCACTCCTCGTCCGGGACGACGGCCGTGGCACGGGGTGCCAGGGGCGGATGTGAGCCGGAATATAGATTCCTTATGACGGAACATCAATGGGCGAGGGGAGGATTCCGGCCGGGCGGCGGCGGGGGCGCGAGCAGACCGAGGTCGGCCGGGGTGTCGATGTCGTCGGGCGCGGCCACGTCCCCGCACTCCACCAGCCTGAGGCCGTCCGCGTGCGCCCGCAGATAGGCGCG
Source organism: Streptomyces caatingaensis (assembly GCF_001187435.1). Lineage (GTDB taxonomy): Bacteria > Actinomycetota > Actinomycetes > Streptomycetales > Streptomycetaceae > Streptomyces > Streptomyces caatingaensis. The sequence continues at coordinate 231,080 of NZ_LFXA01000002.1, forward strand.
GGCGCCCCGGTCCCCCTCGGCCGCCCGGGCGGCGCCCGCCCAGTGCCGGCGGGCCAGCAGCACCGGGTGCCCGCGCTCGCCCCCGTACGCGGCCGCCACGAGCGAGGCGCCGGCGCGGTGCGCGGCCAGCACCCGGGCCACGGCCGGGGAGCCCACCCCGGGCTGGTCCACCAGCAGCACCACGACGGCACCGGCCGCCGTCCCGGCGAGGGACGCCAGCCCGGCGCGCAGCGACGAGCCCATGCCGTCCGCCCAGCGCGGGTTGTGCACCACGGCGCACGACAGGTGAGCCAAGCGCGTACGGACCTCGTGCGCCCCCGCGCCCACCACCACGTGCAGCGGCCCGCACCCCGCCCCCTCCAGCACGGCCAGCGCCCGTTCCACCAGCGTGCGCCCCTCGTGTTCCAGGAGCGCCTTGGGGCGCCCGCCGAGCCGCCGGCCGCCGCCGGCCGCGAGCAGCAGCCCCGCCACCGGGGGAACGACGTCTGTCGGCTTCGTGTCCGTCGTCACAGGCATGCCTCATTGCACCGCACGAACGGGCGCCGCGTGTGCGGCGAGCGCGCGTTCGTCACCCGACCGTGAGGACCGGCCCTGAATTTCGCTTTCCGTGTGGCGCGGCGCACGGAAAGTGGCGTTAACTGATCCGGGCGGGCGCGTGGGGCAGCAGGGGGAGAGTCGTGGCGGAAGGCGCCGTGGTGGTGGAACAGGAGCTGACGGACCGTCCCGGCGAGCGGGATCCGAGAGCGGCCGAGCTGAGCGCGGCGGTCGACCGGCTGCGCCGGGCGCTGGCCACGCACCCCGCCCGGTTACCCGACCGGGACGCCGCCGAGGACGAGCTCGCCGCGCTCGACGCGATGGCGGGCGCGGGCGAGCCGGAGCTGTCCCGGCTGCGCCGCTCCCTGCTGCTGGTGGCCGGGGCCGTCGGCTCGGTCAGCGCCCTGGCCCCGGCCCTCGGCGCGGTACGGGCGGCCGTGGAGCGCTTCGACGTGGAGCGCCGGGACGAGGAGCGCCACGACCAGGGGCCGGGCGCGGCCGGCGCGGGGAGCGGCGGGTGATCAGGCCGGGGGCGCGGCCGGCGCCGAGGCCGCGAGCGCGGCGGACAGCTCGGTGGCGATCTCCTTGAGCAGCGGCACGATCCGCTCGGTCGCCTCCTCCGTCACCCGGCCCGCCGGGCCCGAGATGGAGATGGCCGCCGCCGTCGGCGAGTCGGGCACGGGGACGGCGAGGCAGCGGACGCCGATCTCCTGCTCGTTGTCGTCGACCGCGTAGCCCGACGCGCGCACCCGGGCGAGGGCGTCGACGAAGACGTCCGGCGTCGTGATCGTCTTCTCGGTCGCGGCCGGCATGCCCGTACGGGCCAGGATCGCCCGCACCTCCTCGTCCGGCGCCTGGGCGAGCAGCGCCTTGCCGACGCCGGTCGTGTGCGGCAGCACCCGCCGGCCGACCTCGGTGAACATCCGCACGGAGTGCCGCGAGGGCACCTGGGCGACGTAGACGACCTCGTCGCCGTCCAGCAGCGCCATGTTGGCCGTCTCGCCGGTCTCCTCCACGAGGCGCGCCAGATACGGCCGGGCCCAGTGGCCCAGCAGCCGCGCTGAGCTCTCGCCGAGCCGGATCAGCCGGGGGCCGAGCGCGTACCGCCGGTTGGGCTGCTGGCGGACGTACCCGCTGGCGACCAGGGTGCGCATCAGCCGGTGGATGGTGGGCAGCGGCAGCCCGCTGCTCGTGGCCAGCTCGCTCAGTCCCACCTCGCCGCCGGCGTCGGCCATCCGCTCGAGCAGGTCGAAGGCACGCTCGAGGGACTGGACGCCTCCGGTGGCGGAGGAGGTTCTGGGCTCGGCGGACGAGGGCACGGCGCGGGTCCTTCCGGGGTGGGGTGGTAGTGCAGCCTACCGGGCCGTGGCCGGTGGCTCACGCTCGGTTCGACGGCGCGGAACCGCCCTCCCGGCATCCGGAAAGTACCAGTACGGGCGGGTGGCGACGCCGGGTGCGCGGCCACCGGCCCCGCGTGGGGTTGACGGGTACGCGGCGGCCGCCGGAGACTGCGGGGCGTCGTGATTCAACAGAACGTTGAAACAGGCCCGTTGGGGCCGGACGATCGAGGGGGCTCCCATGGCCGGCCCGGAACTGGTGATGCGCTCGACGCGCGTCGTGACGCCCGAGGGGACGCGACCGGCCTCCGTCGCCGTCGCCGGCGGCCGCATCACCGCCGTCCTGCCGCACTCCGCCCCCGCCCCGCCCGGCGTCCCCGTCGAGGACCTGGGCGACGACGTCCTGCTGCCCGGCCTCGTCGACACCCACGTCCACGTCAACGAACCGGGCCGCACCGAGTGGGAGGGCTTCGCCACCGCCACCCGCGCGGCCGCCGCCGGGGGCGTCACCACCCTCGTCGACATGCCGCTCAACAGCGTCCCGCCCACCACGACCCCGGCCGGGCTGCGCGCCAAGCGGGCCGCGGCCCGCCCGTCGGTCCACGTCGACGTCGGCTTCTGGGGCGGCGCGCTGCCCGGCAACCGGGCGGAGCTGCGCCCCCTGCACGACGCGGGCGTCTTCGGCTTCAAGGCGTTCCTCTCGCCCTCCGGCGTCGAGGAGTTCCCGCACCTGGGCCCGGACGACCTGGAGCCGGTGGCCAGCGAGATCGCCGCCCTCGGCGGGCTGCTGATCGTCCACGCCGAGGACCCCGGCCACCTGGAGCGCGCGCCGCGCCCCGACGGGCCGCGCTACGCGGACTTCCTCGCCTCCCGGCCGCCCGGCGCCGAGGACGCGGCGGTGGCCCGGCTGGTCGCCGCGGCCGAGCGGTACGGCACGCGGATCCACGTCCTGCACCTGTCCTCCGCCGGCGCGCTGGGGACCATCGCCGCCGCCCGGGCCCGGGGCCTGCCCGTCACCGCCGAGACGTGCCCCCACTTCCTGACCCTGACCGCCGGCGAAATACCCGACGGCGCCACGGAGTTCAAGTGCTGCCCGCCCATCAGGGGCGCGGACGACCGCGACGCGCTGTGGGACGCGCTGGCCGCCGGCGTCGTGCAGTGCGTGGTCTCCGACCACTCGCCGTGCACCGCGGACCTCAAGGTCCCCGACTTCGGCCGCGCCTGGGGCGGCATCTCCTCGCTGCAACTCGGCCTGCCCGTCGTGTGGACCGAGGCGCGGCGGCGCGGGCACACCCTGGACGACGTGGCCCGCTGGATGGCCACCGCGCCCGCCGCGCTGGTGGGACTGGCCGCCAAGGGCGCCGTCGAGCCCGGCCGCGACGCCGACTTCGCCGTCCTCGCCCCCGACGAGACCTTCACCGTCGACCCGGCCGCGCTCCACCACCGCAACCCGGTCACCGCCTACGCGGGGCGGACCCTGTACGGCGTCGTACGGTCCACCTGGCTGCGCGGCCGCAGGATCCACCACCGCGGCGTCCTCGGCGGACCCGCCGGACGACTTCTGGAGCGCGCATGACCACCTCGGCGTTCACCGCCCTCACGTCCTTCACCGGCGCGGCGCGGCCCTACGGCGGCGGCGACCCGTACGCCGACTACCGCGCCGCCGACGTCCCCTTCGCCGGCCTGCCCGACCTCGCCGACCGGCGGCTGGGCGGGGCGGTGCTCGCCGCCAACGACGAGTTCTTCGCCGAGCGCGAGAACCTGCTCGTGCCGGGACCGGCCCGCTTCGACCCCGAACGCTTCGGCCACAAAGGCAAGATCATGGACGGCTGGGAGACGCGCCGCCGGCGCGGCGCCTCGGCCGGGGCCCCGCACCCCGGCGACGGGGACCACGACTGGGCGCTGATACGGCTCGGGGCGCCGGGAATCGTCCGCGGCCTGGTCGTCGACACCGCGCACTTCCGCGGCAACCACCCGCGGGCCGTGAGCGTCGAGGCCGCGGCGGTGGACGGCACGCCGTCCGCGGACGAACTGGCCGACGCGCCCTGGACGGTGCTCGTCCCGCCCACCCCCGTCGGCGGCCACGCGGCCAACGCCTTCGCCGTCCGCTGCGCACGCCGCTTCACCCACCTGCGCCTCAACCAGCACCCCGACGGGGGCATCGCCCGGCTGCGCGTCCACGGCGAGGCCGTGGCGGACCCGGCCTGGGTGCGCGCCCTGGGCGTCCTCGACGTCGCCGCCCTGGAACACGGCGGCCTCGTCGAGGACGCCTCCGACCGCTTCTTCTCCTCCCCCCTCGGCACGATCCTCCCCGGCCGCCCGCGCCGCATGGACGAGGGCTGGGAGACCCGCCGCCGCCGGGACCGCGGCAACGACTGGGTCCGCTACCGGCTGGCGGGGCGCGCGGCGCTGCGCGCCCTGGAGATCGACACCGGCTTCCTGAAGGGCAACTCCGCTGGCTGGGCCGGGATATGGGCCCGGGACGGCGCGGAGGGGGAGGCGCCGTGGACGGAGGTCCTGCCCCGCACACGCCTCCAGCCGGACACGGTGCACCGCTTCCCGGTGGAGTCCGGCGTCACGGCCACCCACCTGCGGCTGGAGGTCTACCCGGACGGCGGGATAGGGCGGTTGAGGGCGTACGGGGAGCTGACGAAGGGCGCGGTACGGGAGTTGGAGGAGCGGTGGGGGCGGGCGGGCTAGGCGGTCGGGGCGGTCCTGCGCGCCGGCCGGGTGATCGGGGAGGTCCTACGTGCTGGCCGGGCGGGCCGGGGCGGTTCTGCGCGCCGGCCGGGTGAGCGGGGCGGCCTGCGCGTTGCCCGGGCGGGTCGGGGCGGTCCTACGCGTCGGGGCGCGCCTCGCCCACGCCGCGCCAGAACATCGCCTCGTACCCCTGCAACAGGCGCCCGTAGCGCCACGCCAGACGCTCCGTCAGCCTCCCGTCCGCCAGCCCCTCCTCCACCGCCGCCAGGGCCCGCGCCTCGCCCTCCGGGTCCGGGCGGGCGAAGAGGTCGAAGAAGCCGTACGCCTCGTCGGGGAAGCCGTAGCGCGAGCGCAGCGCCCGCGCCACCTCCCGGCAGAAGCCGCCCCACGTAGCGAAGTTGACGCTCAGGGCCACGACCACGTCCGCCGGCTCCGCACCCAGCGCCAGCATGGCGGTGCAGGCGGGGTACGCCTGGCAGGCGAGCGCCGGTTCGTGGGCGCGGACGGCCGCCTCGTCCAGGCCGCAGGCCGCGGCGAACGGGCCGAGGAGGCAGAGCGCGGTCTCCTCGCCGTCCGCGAGGGCGGCGAAGAAGGCGGCCGCCGCCGGGCTGCCGGAACCGGCGGCCCGCGTGGCCAGATGCCGGTAACTGATCAGGTCGGCGGCGATGACGTGGTGCTGTTCGAGGGCGAGGGCGGCGAGCACCGCGCGCGGTGCGCCGCCGCGGGCGATCAGGGGGACGACGGGGTTGTCGTCCGCCCCGGGAGCGGGCTCCCGCGCCGCGTCCTCCAGGACTTCCCGGGCTGTCCGCGCCATTCCGCCAGCATAGCGACGGGGCCGGCGGCAGCCGGGACGTCAGCGGTCGCCCAGATAGAAGAGGAGGAAGAAGAAGGCGGAGATGAAGTGGACCGCGACGAGGTAGACGAAGGCGCGGAAGGCGATGCCCCGCGGCGTGCGGTCCTCGATCTCCGCCTGCTGCGCGGCGTCGCTCTCGACGGTGTCACTCATGAGTGTCCCCTCCGGTTCGGTCCGGCGTCCCCGAGGCACAGCCCGGCGGCGCCGCTCTGCATCAGCGTGTGCATGAACAGCAGTTCCGCGCCGCCCTGCGAGGCGGCGGAGATGCGGTGCGGGGTGAGCGAGTCGAAGTGCGCGGCGTCGCCGGGGGCGAGCAGGTGCGCCGTCCCGCCGAGGACCAGCCGGAGCCGGCCCCCGGTGACGTACAGCCACTCCTCGCCGGGGTGCACCCGCACCAGGTCGCCCTGGCCGCCCGGCCCGTACGGCACGTGCAGGCGCAGGGCCTGCATGGCGCGCCCGGCCCCGCCGGCCCGCCAGTACCTCCAGCCGCCGGCCCGCTGCGCCTCCATGCGCTCCGCGCGGACGATCGGGTCGGCGGCCTGGGGCACCTCGCCGAGCAGGTCGGATACCGTCGTCCCGTACGTCCGTGCAAGGGCGAGCAGCATCGGCAGCGACGGGGTGCGCTGCCCCGTCTCCAGGCGGGACAGGTGCGCGGGCGACAGCCCGGCGCGGGCGGCGGCGGCCTCCAGGGTCAGCCCGCTCCGCGTGCGCAGGGCGCGCAGCCGGGGGGCGACGGGCGGCAGCTCGTCGGCCGTGGGGTCGGGGGGTCCGGGCTCCGGGCTCATGACTCCGGTATAGGCCGCGGCCTGCCTGTGAGGCAAAGTTTTTGCCTCACAGGCAAAGGCCTCGCGGCCTCACGGCCTCACAGAAGGCCGGCCGGATGCGACGCTCCAGGTGCGGAAGATCGTGTTCCGGTGAACGATGAGGAAACATCGCCTTTTTGGCATTGACATGTCAGAGCCTCGCGCCGTCATCCTTGGCGCATGAGCATCCCCCACCGCATAGCGAAGGCCGGCGTCCTCGCCGCCCTGGCCTCATCCCTCCTCCTGGGCGGCACCTCCGCGTTCGCCGCCCCCTCGGCCGCTCCGTCCGCCGCCCCGTCCGGAGCCGCCCTGAAGTCCGTCGGCCACGTCTGCTACTCGGCGCTGCCGTCCCAGGCCCACGACACGCTCGACCTGATCGACGAGGGCGGCCCCTACCCGTACCCCAAGGACGGGACGGTCTTCAGCAACAGGGAGGGCGTGCTGCCCAAGCAGCGCTCCGGCTACTACCACGAGTTCACCGTGATCACCCCCGGCTCGCCGGACCGGGGGGCGCGCCGGATCATCACCGGTGCGCAGCCCCAGGAGGACTACTACACCGCCGATCACTACCGCTCGTTCGCGCGCGTCGACTTCGGCTGCTGAGCCGCCCGTTCCCTCCGCCCGGCCGCCGGACCGCCGTTCCCCGTCGCGGGGGCGGCGGTCGCGCGGCCCGTCCGACGGAGCGTCAGTTTCCTTGCGCCACAGGGCAGAAGCCGTCGCGCCCCCCGCACGCGCCTTCGCGCGAAGGGCGCCGGTGAGCCGGGGCCGGTTGTCAGTGCCTGCCGTTACCTTTTTCTCGTCCGCAAGCCGATCCACGCGCACGAGAAAGGCGGCGAACTGCCGTGTACCGCTGGGAGATCACCCGGGCCGTGCTGGCCCAGCGCGTCATCGCCACGGTGCGGAGCGACAGCTACGACGGGGCGGCCGAGGCCGCGGGGACGCTGCTCTCCGCCGGCTTCACCAGCCTGGAGATATCGCTCGCCACGCCGTTCGGGCTGGAGGCGGTCGCCACCCTCGTCCGGGAGGCCGGCGACGAGGCGGTCATCGGCGCGGCCACCGTCCTCGACGCGGCCTCCGCGCGGCTGGCCGTCGAGGCGGGCGCCCGCTTCCTCGCCTCCCCGGTCCTCGACGCGGAGGTGATCCGCACCGGGCACCGCTACGGCGTCCCCGTCCTCCCCGGCGTCGCCACCCCGGCCGAGATCCTCCGCGCGCTCGAACTCGGCGCCGACGCCCTGAAGTTCTTCCCCGCCGCCGGCCACCGCCCCGCCGTCCTGCGGGAGTTCAGGGCCGAGCTGCCCCAGGCACCCCTCGTGCCGAGCGGCGACCTCGCCGTCGAGGCCGTCCCCGAGTGGATCGCCGCGGGCGCCGTCGCCTGCGCCCCGGGCCCGGCCCTGTCGGAGGGGGACCGCGACACGGTCGCCAAACGGGCGGAGGAACTGCTGGCGCGGCTGGGGGAGGGGGAGGAAGGGGAGGGCGAGGGGTAGACGAGGGGTGGGTGGGGTGGGGGCCGACTCGTCCGTGGGCGAGACGGTCCCGCGTCCGCCCGTTACGCCGCCAGCTCCCGGCCGAACTCGGTCAGCAGCATCGCCGAGGCGGCCAGCAGCAGGACGGCCGTCCCGGCGAGCAGCAGCCGGTAGGCGCGGGCCGTCATCCGGTGCCGGGTGCGGGCCACGACGACGGCGAGGAGCGCCTTGCTGCCCACCAGCAGGGCGTAGAAGCCGGCGACGAAGCCGCCCGCGCCGCCCGGCCCGTCCCGCCAGGCGTCCACGAGCAGCGGCGCGCCGGTCGTCAGCCAGAAGAGCCAGGGGTGCGGGCTCAGCAGGTTGGCGAGGGCGGCCTGGCGCAGGGTTCTGCGGCCCTGGGTACGGGCCTCGGCGGAGCCGGCCCGGGGCATCTCCGCCGTCCTCGCCTCTCCGAGGGTGGAGACGGCCAGCCACAGCAGGAAGAGGCCGCCCGCCACTCCGCCGGCGGCGACGGCCCGGTCCGGCAGGGCCGAGAGCGCCGTCACGGAGAGGAGGACGACCGGCAGGTCGGTGAGCAGGGGGACGGCGGCCACGCGCAGGCCGGTGGCGAGGCCGCCGCGCAGGGTGCCGGAGAGGACGAGGGCGAGCAGGGGGCCGGGGGTGATGCCGGCGCTCAGCCCCAGCGCCACTCCGAGTGCCGTGACCCGCACTGTGCCCGTCCCTCCGGGCCCGCGGGGCCCTTTTTGTCGTGTGCCTGTGCCTGTCCTGTGCCTGTGCCTGTGCGTGTGCGTGCTTGTGCTTGTGCTTGTGCGGCCCGTCTTCTTGCTGCGCCGTGCCGGCCTCGATCCTGCCCCAGGGGCGGACTGTTCGCCTCCGGAACGACCGGGTCCGGCCGGGGCGGCTCGGTGAGGGCGGGGGGCCGGGGCCGGGCCGGCCTGTCCCGGGGGCCTGGCGGCGCCCTGTTCCGGCTCGCCCGGCCGCGGGGGGAGGGTGTTGCCCCCGCCCCGCCCTTTCACCGTTTCTCAGGGGCTCCGCCCCTCCCCCCGGGGCCGTGCTGCGCACGGCAAGCGGGGCTGCGCCCCCTGCACCCCGGGGTCGTGCTGCGCACGGCAAGCGGGGCTGCGCCCCCTGCACCCCGGGGTCGTGCTGCGCACGGCTAAGCGGGGGCTGCGCCCCCTGCACCCCGCTTGCGTCGCGGGCGGAGAGGCTCTGCCCGTTCCACGAGCCCCGCCCGGCCGGGCGGAGCAGCCCACAAGGCCCGCCCGCCCGCGCGGCGTGGCGCGGGGGCACCCCTGGATTCGGCCCCGCTCCCGACCTCCTTGTCCATACATCCGGACCTCAGGACTTCCCGTCATCCGGCGCCAGGGCTACCCTCCCTGGGTGGCGAAGCAGCGACCCCTCCAGTTCAGCGTGGACCGTGGCAGTCCGGTCCCCCTCTATTACCAGCTGGCGCAGCAGCTCGAGGCGGCGATCGAGCGGGGCGGGCTCGCTCCGGGGAGTCTGCTCGGGAACGAGATCGAGCTCGCCGCTCGGCTGGGGCTGTCGCGGCCGACCGTCCGGCAGGCGATCCAGTCGCTGGTGGACAAGGGGCTGCTGGTGCGCCGCCGGGGCGTGGGCACGCAGGTGGTGCACAGCCAGGTCAGGCGGCCGCTGGAGCTGAGCAGCCTCTACGACGACCTGGAGAGCGCGGGGCAGCGGCCCGCGACCCGGCTGCTGTCGCACACGGTCGAGGAGGCGACGGCGCAGGTCGCCGCGGCCCTGGGCGTCGAGGAGGGGACGGAGGTCGTCCACATCGAGCGGCTGCGCCTCGCGCACGGCGAACCCGTGGCGCACCTGCGCAACCACCTCCCGTCCGGACTCCTCGACCTGGACGGCGACGTCCTGGCCGAGACCGGCCTCTACCGGCTCATGCGCACCGCCGGCATCACCCTGCACAGCGCCCGGCAGACGATCGGCGCCCGCGCCGCGACCCCGCAGGAGGCGGAGCTGCTCGGCGAGCCGGCGGGCGCGCCGTTGCTGACGATGGAGCGGACGACGTTCGACGACACCGGCCGGGCGGTGGAGTTCGGCTCCCACCTCTACCGGGCGTCGCGGTATTCGTTCGACTTCCAGCTCCTCGCGCGGTGACGCGCGATGATGCGGTGACGCACGACGACCGCGGCGGACGCCGTGTGGCGTGGGTCACCGGAACTCGGCGACCCGGCCGACGGCCGTGACGGATCGTGACGGATACTGGGGCGTCGGTCCCGCGGAGGCGGGGCCCGGCCGCACCGTGACAGACAGTGGAAGGGCAAGTCCTCGTGGCAAGGGTTCGGATAGGCGTACGTGCGGTGAGCGCCGTGCTTGCGGTGGCGCTGGCCACCGCGCTGGCAGGGTGCAGCAGCACGGGCGGCAAGCGTGCGGAGGAGCGGGCCGCCAAGGCCGCCCAGGGGCGCGCCGCGGTCGACACCCCGCGGTGGACGTTCGCGATGGTCACCCACTCGGGCGATGGCGACACCTTCTGGGACATCGTGCAGAGCGGCGCCAAGCAGGCCGCGGTGAAGGACAACGTCAAGTTCCTCTACGCCCATGACGTCGAGGGCAACAAGCAGGCCCAGAACGTCCAGGCCATGATCGACCAGAAGGTCGACGGCCTGATCGTCACGCTCGCCAAGCCCGACGCCATGAAGGACGTGGTGGAGAAGGCGAAGAAGGCCGGCATCCCGGTCGTCACGGTGAACTCCGGCTCGGAGAAGTCGAAGGAGTTCGGCGCCCTGAGCCACATCGGCCAGGACGAGACCATCGCCGGCGAGGCCGTCGGCGACGAGCTCAACCGGCGCGGGAGGAAGAAGGCCGTCTGCGTCCTGCACGAGCAGGGCAACGTCGGCCACGAGCAGCGCTGCGCCGGGGTGAAGAAGACCTTCAAGGGCGACCTGGAGAACCTCTACGTCGAGGGCACCAACATGCCGGGCGTCCAGTCCTCCCTGGAGGCCAAGCTCCAGTCGGACCGGGACATCGACGCCGTGGTCACCCTCGGCGCCCCCTTCGCGCCGACCGCCGTCAAGGCCGCCGAACAGGCCGGCAGCAAGGCCGAGATCGACACCTTCGACCTCAACGAGAAGGTCGCCGCCGGCCTCCAGGACGGTTCCCTCGGCTTCGCCGTCGACCAGCAGCCCTACCTCCAGGGCTACCAGGCCGTGGACCTGCTCTGGCTGTACAGGTACAACGCCGACGTCCTCGGCGGCGGCCGCCCGGTCCTCACCGGCCCGCAGATCGTGACCAAGGACGACGCCAAGTCCCTGGCCGAGTACACGAAGCGGGGTACCCGATGAGCGCCCCCGCGGTACCCGAGGCCCCGGCCGACGCCCCCGTCGCGGCCCGTTCGTACGCCCGGCGCCTCCTCGGCCGGCCCGAGCTGGGCTCGGTCGTGGGCGCCCTCGCCGTCTTCCTCTTCTTCGCGTTCGCCGCCGACAGCTTCCTGCGCGCCTCCAGCCTCTCCACGGTGCTGTACGCGTCCTCGACGATCGGCATCATGGCCGTCCCGGTGGCGCTGCTGATGATCGGCGGCGAGTTCGACCTGTCGGCCGGTGTGATGGTGACCAGCTCCGCGCTGGTCTCCTCGATGTTCAGCTACCAGATGACCGCCAACGTCTGGGTCGGCGTGGGCGTCTCGCTGCTCGTCACCCTGGCGATCGGCTTCTTCAACGGCTTCGTGCTCACCCGCACCAGGCTGCCGAGCTTCATCATCACGCTCGGCACGTTCCTGATGCTGACCGGCCTCAACCTCGGCTTCACCAAGCTCATCAGCGGCACCGTCTCCACCAAGACCATCGGCGACATGGAGGGCTTCGACTCCGCCCGCGCGCTGTTCGCCTCGCACTTCACCCTCGGCGGCGTCGACCTCCAGGTCACCGTCCTGTGGTGGCTCGGCCTCGTCGCCCTGGCCACCTGGGTGCTGCTGCGCACCCGCGCCGGCAACTGGATCTTCGCCGTCGGCGGCGGGGTGGACGCGGCCCGCGCGGTCGGCGTGCCCGTCCGGCGCACCAAGATCGGCCTGTACATGGCGGTCGCCTTCTGCGCCTGGATCTCCGGGCAGCACCTGCTGATGTCGTACGACGTGGTGCAGTCCGGCGAGGGCGTCGGCAACGAGCTGCTCTACATCATCGCGGCGGTCATCGGCGGCTGTCTGATGACCGGTGGCTACGGCTCGGCCATCGGCTCCGCGGTCGGCGCGTTCATCTTCGGCATGACCAGCAAGGGCATCGTGTACGCCCAGTGGAACCCGGACTGGTTCAAGTTCTTCCTGGGCGCGATGCTGCTGCTGGCGACCCTGCTCAACGCCTGGGTCCGGAAGCGTGCGGAGGCCAGCAAATGAGCGCCCTGGTGAGGCTGGCCGACGTCAGCAAGTACTACGGCAACATCCGCGCCCTCGAAGGCGTCTCCCTGGAGGTCCACGCGGGCGAGATCACCTGTGTGCTGGGCGACAACGGCGCGGGCAAGTCCACCCTCATCAAGATCATCGCGGGGCTGCACCGGCACGACGCGGGCACCTTCGAGATCGAGGGCGAGGAGGTCCGGCTCGGCTCGCCCCGCGAGGCCCTCGACCGCGGCATCGCCACGGTCTACCAGGACCTCGCCGTGGTGCCGCTGATGCCGGTGTGGCGCAACTTCTTCCTCGGCTCCGAGCCGACGAAGGGCAAGGGCCCCTTCAAGCGGCTCGACGTCCAGCTGATGCGCGAGACCACCCGCGCCGAGCTGCACCGCATGGGCATCGACCTGCACGACGTCGACCAGCCCATCGGCACCCTCTCCGGCGGCCAGCGCCAGTGCGTGGCCATCGCCCGCGCCGTGCACTTCGGCGCCAAGGTGCTGGTGCTGGACGAGCCGACGGCCGCGCTCGGCGTCAAGCAGTCCGGCGTCGTCCTCAAGTACGTGGCCGCCGCCCGCGACGCCGGCCTGGGCGTGGTCCTGATCACCCACAACCCGCACCACGCCTACCTGGTCGGCGACCGCTTCGTCCTGCTCAAGCGGGGCGCGATGGCCGGCAGCCACGCCAAGCCGGAGATCGCCCTCGACGAGCTCACCCGCCAGATGGCGGGCGGCAGCGAACTGGAACAGCTCAGCCACGAGCTGGAGCGGGCCCCGGTGCCGGACGTCATCGGCGGCAAGCACGTCGAGGAGCCCGGCCAGGGGGCCTGACCGACCCCTTCACGCGGGGCCCGCCGGACGGCGGGCCCCGCGGCCCGTTGTGCGGCCGGTGCCGCGGGTGAGGCACAATCGGCGACGCGGGCCGCGCCCGCACCGACCGCAACCAGCGAGGCCCCGGGCCTCCCGAGACCACCGCAGGGACGACGACCTCGTGCGAGCACGCCCCCGATCATCCGCCGCAGCACTCCCCGGGGCGGAGGTGCCGCGATGAGCATCTACCGCGAGCGGGTGTACCGGGGCACGGCCAGAGCGACCGTCCTGCGCACCGCGGGCACCCGGGAGCGCCGCTCCCACCTCACCGCCCCGCGGGTGCCCACGGTCGGCATCGACATCGGCGGCACCAAGGTCATGGCCGGGGTCGTCGACGCCGACGGGGCCATCCTGGAGAAGGTCCGCACCGAGACCCCCGACAAGTCCAAGAGCCCCAAGGTCGTCGAGGACACCATCGTCGACCTGGTCCTGGACCTCTCCGACCGGCACGACGTGCACGCCGTGGGCATCGGCGCCGCCGGCTGGGTCGACGCCGACCGCAACCGCGTCCTGTTCGCCCCCCACCTGTCCTGGCGCAACGAGCCGCTGCGCGACCGCCTCGCCGGCCGCCTGTCCGTACCGGTCCTCGTGGACAACGACGCCAACACCGCCGCCTGGGCCGAGTGGCGCTTCGGCGCCGGCCGCGGCGAGGACCACCTGGTGATGATCACCCTGGGCACCGGCATCGGCGGCGCCATCCTGGAGGACGGCCAGGTCAAGCGGGGCAAGTACGGGGTCGCCGGCGAGTTCGGGCACATGCAGGTCGTCCCCGGCGGGCACCGCTGCCCGTGCGGCAACCGCGGCTGCTGGGAGCAGTACAGCTCCGGCAACGCGCTGGTGCGCGAGGCCCGCGAGCTGGCGGCCGCCGAGTCGCCCGTCGCGTACGGGATCATCGACCGCGTCGGCGGCAACATCCCCGAGATCACCGGCCCGCTCATCACCGAGCTGGCCCGCGGCGGCGACGCGATGTGCGTCGAGCTGCTCCAGGACATCGGCCAGTGGCTCGGCGTCGGCATCGCCAACCTCGCCGCCGCCCTCGACCCGTCCTGCTTCGTCATCGGCGGCGGCGTCAGCGCCGCCGACGACCTGCTGATCGGACCCGCCCGGGACGCCTTCCGCCGCCATCTCACCGGCCGCGGCTACCGGCCCGAGGCCCGCATCGTCAAGGCCCAGCTCGGCCCCGAGGCGGGCATGGTCGGCGCCGCCGACCTGGCCCGGCTCGTCGCCCGCCGCTTCCGCCGGGCCAACCGGCGGCGCGTGGAGCGCTACGAACGGTACGCGCGGGCCGGCCGCGGGTGATCACCGTGGAGCACACCGAGCGCGAGACGGCACCGGAGGAGGCCCCCGCCCCCGCCGGCCCGAAGCGACGCCGCTGGCTCAAGCCGGTGATCGTCTTCCTGCTGATCGCGATTCCCGCGGGCTACCTCTACATCTCCGCGATGCAGAGCCGCAACGGCAGCGGCACCAAACAGGAACAGGCCGCCGCCACCGGCCTGGAGGAGGGCTGGCCCTCCCGCCTCCAGCGGCGCATCTACGAGGTGACCGTCGCGCCGTACGCCGAGGACGTGGCCCACTTCGAGACCAACTCCTGGAAGTCCAGCTCCCTGTACCTCCAGTTCACCACCACCCGCGACCGCCTCGGACCGTGGCTGGCCGAACACGGCCTCTCCCCGTCCGACTTCGAGGACGGCGACATCACCATCGACGAGGACGAGGCCGCCCAGGTCGGCTGGAGGTTCGGCGAGGGCCACCACTGGACGGGCGCGGTCCGCGAGGAGGACAAGCCCAAGCCCAGCCTGGAGGTCGTCGTCAACCTCGACGACCCGAACCGCCCGCGCGTCTTCGTCGTGTCCACGACCACCCCCTGAGCCGACGCTTGTTCGACTTTGTCGGATAAGTTGGCACGGGTGAGCGAGCAGCAGACCCTTCAGTACCGGACGGACGGCCCCGAGGCCGCCCCCGTCCTCGTCCTCGGCCCCGCTCTGGGCACCACCTGGCACAGGTCGTATAGACCGTCCACGGCCGTCCAGCAGGTCCATGAGAGGTGCTTAAAGCCAAGTTAGGACCCTTTTGTCTCGGGAGCTCTGCGCAGTTGGTGACACGCCTGTGACTGCTGTGATTGCTGGTGATACGACGAACCCCCACCGAGTGGCCTACGGCGGGGGTTCGTCGCACTGCGGACTACGACGGCGCGCAGTGTTCGGTGCGGGCGCCGCTGTACTCCGGCTCTCCGCTGTCGAGTACACGGAGCAGGGAGGCGGTGACGACGCGCGTCTTACGGCCGATGCGTATCACGCGGCAAGGGAACTCCCCGTGACGAACCAAGTCGTAGCCCTTCGCCCGTGAGAACCCGAGGGCCTTGGACGCGTCCTCCACGCTTCCCGTACCGCTCCAGGTGGCGCGGATGTGCGTAGGGCTGTACTGGGCACCGTGCAGCTCGTCTGCCTGCCTGTGCATTGTGGATTCTCCAGTCGCTTTCAAAGTGGCGCTGCCTATGCGGCGTCAGTAGGTTTCAAAACTGCGGGGCGAACGACCTGTGGCTGCTCAGTGGGCCACGGTGCCGGGCATCGTGGTGACTGACGTAGGCGAGGTCATGCCCGCGTTGCCCTGGGGGTGATGCGCGGACCGAGGCCCAATGCTCTCGACTGCGCATTGGGTTTCACCCAGGGCGTGAGGCGGTTCTCCGTAACAGCACTGATGCCCAGAACGTCATGCTCGCTCTGTGGGAATTGGAGCGTGGCTGCGGACCTGTTCCGCGTGAACTAGGTGGACGGCGTGAAGCGCTGACGGAGGGTGTCAGGTGGCTGTTTTGGCGATGCCTTCCGACGTGTGGGCAGATAGTGGCGGTGGACTATCAATGATGCGCGGGATCACCGGTTTGGCTAACCGGTGATCCCGCGCTATGTTCCACCACTTCGAGGTAGCCTGCACGGTTCAACCTGGTGGGGCCACTTGCGTGGCCTGCCCTGGCTGGCATCTCCCGAGGCGGGCTCGATGCCGTGCATCACGAGGTGACAGCATCCCGGTAGGTGGTTAGCGGAAATACATCTCCCTTTGCTGACGTTGCGCTTATGCAGTTGAGGAGGGGGAGGTGTCGGGACTGAAGCTGTTCCACACGAAAGGTGCCGTGGCGGAGGTGACGTCGCGTCTTGCCGAGGTTGAGGCGGAGGTACAGGCCCTCGTCGAGGGCAATCTCGAGGCGATGCTCGGCGTGCGGTTTCTGGCGAGCGAGTACAGCACGGGCCCTGTACACGGAGGCCGGATCGACACCCTGGGTATTGACGAAAACGGTGCTCCGGTAATTATTGAGTTCAAGCGTGCGACTGACGCAGGTGTGGTCAACCAGGGTCTCTTCTACCTGTCGTGGCTCGTGGACCACAGGGCGGAGTTCGGGCACCTGGTGCGCGGCCGGCTCGGGGCAGCGGTCGCGGACCAGGTGCTGTGGAGCGCGCCCAGGCTGATCTGCGTTGCTGGCAACTTCACCCGCTACGACGTGCACGCCATCCGCGAGCACCGGCGCAGTATTGACCTGGTCCGCTACCGCTTCTTCGGCGAGGACCACTTCGGCCTGGAGACGGTCGCCTCCGTCGCTGCCCAGACGGCGCCCCCGGGTGTCCGGCGGGCGAGCGAGGCCGGAGTACCCAGTGCTCGCGTGGACAAGGGGGCGATGCAGGAGCTGTTCGCGGAGGTCGACCAGGCCCTGCTGGGCCTCGGTGGCGACATCACCACGGTGCAGCGCAAGACCTACCGCGCGTACCAGCGGCTGCGGAACTTCGCCTGTGTCTGCCCGCCGCAGCGGGACAAACTGCTCGTCTACCTCAAGGTCAACCCCGAGGAGGTCGACCTCGTCCCGGGATTCACCCGGGACGTGACGGGACTCGGCCACCACGGGACCGGCGACCTGGAGGTTCAACTGCGCACGGACCGGGACCTGGAGCGAGCCCAGGACCTGTTCCGCCTCAGCTACACCGCGGTATAGCTGAGGCGCCTCGGCCCTTCGAGCTTGGGACAGTCGGCGTATACCCTGACGCCGTGAAGTCGGAGCTGACACGGATGCGTGCGATCGTGTGGGGGCTGGCGGCCGGCACTGCCATCGGCCTTGCCGCGTTCTTGCCCGCTGCCCTCCGCTGATCCCCTAGACGAACCCGTCGCCGCGGGCTGCTTCCTGGGCGGCCAGGGCCTGCACGTCGAGTGCGTCGGCCAGCTCTTCCAGGTCCTGTGCGACGCCCCTGTGCAGGGGCGCGCGGTAGGAGGCGCTCAGTGCGCGCAGCATGCGCGAGACCTCGCTGGAGTCGAGCAGAACGACTTGGCTGTTCGCGGCGTGGAAGGTGCGGAGCTGGACGCTCCTCGGCCGGAACACGAAGCCGTTCGGCTGGTCCGCCGTCAAGTGGCGCAGCAAGGTCGCCGTATCGTCGCTGAGCGGGATTACCCTCTGGGCTCGCCGTTGTGCTCGGCGTTCGGCTACGTACTTGGTCAACGACGACACGATGACATCAGTGATCGTCCGGTCCTCCTTCTTGGCCTCCTTCTTCGCGTCCTGCCAGAGCGACTCCTTGATGCGGACGTTCCGCTTGGGAGTTTCACCGTCGCCCTTCGGCCTGCCCATGGCTGCCTCCCCGTTTATGTAGGGACAGTGTAGGTACAGAATCGGAACCAATCCACGCAGCACGGGGTGCTGGTCTACCGCCTGCGGGTCGGCTGGGCGTTGGCGGTGAGGGGCGGCAGCGGGCGGCTGGTTGTGGCCGACCGGGGGCTTCGGTACACGCTGACGGAGGCCGGTGGCCCGGCGCGGGCGGCTGCCGGTGGGCGTGGCGCGTGGCGGGGTGCCGGTGAGTGATGTGGTGGGGTGGTGCGTTGCCAGCGGGCGCGGATGGTGGTGAGGTCGGCGAGAGCGCGGCGGCTGCCGGTGACGAGCTGGTGAGGGGTGTTGGCCGGGTCGTCGGTGAATGCCTGGATCCGCAGGGCGATGGTGTGCGCCCGGGCGAGCAGGGAGCGCTGGAGGACGCGTTCGCCCCAGTGTTCCGGTGAGCCGACGGGCGTGGAGAGCAAGGCGATCAGGTCGGCTGGGGTGATGTCCGTGGTGAGCAGGCCGCGGTGCTGAGCTTCCCAGAGCACGGTGACGGCGTCGACGGGATCGTCCCGGCGGGCCAGGGCGGTCAGGCACTGGAAGAGGGCGCCGTGCAGGGGCAGGACGAAGTCGTCAGGCTGCAGCCATCGTATGGTCTTGAGGCCGGAGGGGTGGGCGGTGGCGGACGCCAGCAACAGCCGTTCTTCCTCCACCGCATCCTCGCCGGCATGGCAGGGCCGGGTCGTGGGGGTCGGCGTGCGGGGGAGCGAGCCAGGGTGCGGGGCGAACTGGCCGGCGAGTTCGTCCAGGAACCGGGCTAGGGCATCGGCCTGGTCCAGGACAGCGGCGGCCGGGTCGGGTCCCGTGGTGTCGGTGGCCGACTGGGCCAGGCGCTGGGCATGTATGTGCAGGCTCCGGCGGGCGTGGTCGGCCCGGACTATCCGCGCGTACGCGGCCGCGTGCCCGGCCCAGGGGCATGCGTGGACCAGGCTGTGCAGGTAGGCGGCGGTCAGGCCAGGGGCTTCGGGCCGGGCCGCGTGCAGAACAGCGTTCAGCCAGACAGGTTCCCTCGCATGCGCCTCGGCGGCGGGCGGGGGGATGGTGCGCATGGCCGCGAAGAGGACGGCGTGGGAGTGGTTGCCGAAGTGGCTGGGCTCCAGGGCGCCAACGGTCTTCAGCTGTTGCGGGTCGAGAAGGAGAGCGCCAAGCAGTGCCTGCTCGGCGTAGTACACCGGCTGCGGCGGAACCGGCTCGTCCAGGCCGCAGTCCTGCTGAGGGAGGGCGGAGTCGGGCATCAGGCCGCCAGGGCGAAGTCGTCGGGGCCCAGGGTCCTACCGAGGTGCGGGGCCAGGAGATGGGCCGCGAGTCGCGGGGGAACCGCGTTGCCGATCTGGGAGAACCGCTGGCCTTTATTGCCCTGCCACGGGTAGTCGGCGGGGAACGTCTGCAGCAGGCCGGCCTCGGCCGCGGTGATCCGGACCGGGTCCGGCATCGGACCGTCCTCGTGGATCTGCCCGTCGACGGGGTCGGCGACCCAGACGCACTCGTTGGCGCGGTGACCGAAGAACAACGTCCCGGCCGGCTCGTCCAGACCCTGGACAGTGGCGTTGGCCTGGTTGTTGCTGCGCAGCGACCAGGCCCAGCGCGCCCCGGAAGGGCTCGCGACCGGCGCGCGGGCGGAGGGCTTCTGCCCGGTGCTGCACGGGTGGCGTTTCCAGGTGCCGCGGTCGCGCGCGTCGGCGAGGGCCTTGCGGGAGCCAGAGGGGAACGGCTCGGGCCCTCCGCCAGGACCGCCGCCGGCACACACAGTCGGCACGGGACGGTCGGTGGCACCCCAGCCGAGCGCCTGGGCCATCGACACCCACCGAGCACGCCCCGGACCGAACAGCGACTCCGGCTCGGCGACCTTCGCGTGCGTGGGAACCGGTGGTTCGGCGGTGCGCGTGCGGGAGGCGAGCAGGATCGCCCGCCGCCTCGTCTGCGGCACACCGTAGTCGGCCGCATTAAGGATCCCCGTCCACACCGAGAAGCCCCAGCTGCGCAGGATCGCGGCGTACTGCCTCCATAGCGGAAGGACGTCCGGGACCTCTTCCATGGCCACCCACTCCGGTTCGCCTGCCTGGTTGAGGGCGTACAGGTAGCGCATTGGTTCGGCGGCCATCAGGGACCGCTCGTCCCGGCACGCGCCCAGGAGTCGGGTCCGGGTGTCGCGGCCCTGCGCGAGGTCGGTGACGGCCTGGTGCACGAGGGGCTGGTCCATCAGACCGAGGCGCATTCCAGCCATCGACCACGCCTGACACGGCGGGCTCGCGATTAGCCCTGTGGTCTTCCCGGTGAACGGCCACGTCGGATACTGCGCCACATCGGTTCGGATGGTGGTGTGCCCGGCGGCTGCCCGGGTCTTGCACGCCCACTCGTCCCATTCCAGGCCGACGTCGTGGGCGCCGAGGACGGTCAGGGCGTGCGACCAGCCGCCGGGGCCGGCGAACAGGTCCAGGATCATGCGGCCTGCCCGAAGTTGTCCTGCTTCGGTGCAGCCTTCGCGACGGCACGGGCGGTGATGGCCTGCGAGGTGCGCTGGGAGGCTGCGGAGAGTTCGGTGGCGCCGGGCTCCTTGTACCAGGGGCGCAGGGTGAGCATGGCGGCGCGCATGCCGGTGGCCAGGCAGATGGCGGTGCCCTTGGCGAGGGCCCGGATGGCGTCGGCGGGCAGGATCCTCTCCTGCCGCATGGAGACCGACTTGGAAGTGCCGGAGTCCGAGGTGGAGGTGGAGACGGTCTCGACGTCGTGGTCGCCGATCATCCGGGAGAGCTTGTCGGCGAAGTCCGGATCGTCGATGCCGGAGCCGATGACCTTGATGGTGGCCGCGCTCCACATCGCGTCCATGCCCGAGTCGCCCCAGACCTTCTGGCCCTGGCGGTAGGACTGCAGGATGGTGATCGGGATGATGCCGCGCGATCCCAAGTGGCTGTACAGGTCGGGTAGATCGCTGATCTTGCAGACGTTGGCTGCCTCGTCGAGGACCGCGAGCATCGGCGGGTCCAGGCGGCCTCCGGAACGTTCGGCGTGCGCGGTCGCCGTGCGCATCACCGAGTCCGCGCACGCGGCGATCAGCGCGCTCGCTCCGCCACCGCCGTCCTTCGACAGCAGGTACAAGGTGTCGCGGCCCTGGACGAACTCGGCGGGCTGGAATTCCGCGACGTCGTCCTGCGGGGTGATCCAGGCGGCGATATCGGCCGAGAGCAGGCAGGCCGCGTACTGGCGGGCGGTCTCGTAGATGCCGTCGCGGGTCTCGGGCGGGCCCTCGACGGTGCCCTTGAGCTGAGCGGCGACAGCGTCGAAACCGTGGTCACGCAGCAGGTCCAGCGGGGTGCGGTCGGCAGGGAAGGCCAGCCACTGCATCACGTCGGTGATCGGGCGCCGGTCCAGAGCGGCGGCCAGGAAGAGCTGGGCGAGGATGTTCTGCGCGGCCTTGGACCAGAAGTCGCCGGCATTGCTGCTGTCGACGGAGGCGGCGACGAAGTGGCCGGCCAGACGGCCGGCGCCTTCGAGGCTGGTGGCGTCAGCGAGGGGGTTCCACCACATCTCCCGCGGGGCGTGCGCGATCTGCTGAGGATCCATCGACCATGTCCGGCCCACCTTCCCCCGGGCCTCCAGCGTGGCCGTATAGGCGTCGCCCGCTGCCTTGTTGGACGTCAGCAGGACAGCACCCGGGGCGCCGAGAATCGCGGGGATGGCCAGGCAGGTCGTCTTGCCGGAGCGGGGGGCCATGATGGCCACAGCCACGTCCTCGTAGCCCATGCGGACTTCGTGGCGGGTGCCGGCGAGATCCCCGAGCAGCACTCCGGTCTGCTGCGGATCGATCTTCTTTGTCTCGCTCTTGGCCAGACTCGGCCGCAGCTCCTTGGCCTTGGCGGTGATCTGTCGGGCGAGCAGCGGCTCGACGTCCCGCCGGGTGGCCATCCCCTTGACGGCCTTGCCGCCCTTCGTACCGTTCTTGTGGCGCATGTAGAGCCGCGCGGCGACGGCGGCGATGGTCACGAGGACGACGCTGGGGAAGACGAGGGTGCCGAGGTTCAGGGCGGTGTCGCCGGTCTCGGGCCAGAGGTCATGAGGGTGGAGGAGCGCGTCGGCGGGGCGGAAGGGGGCACGGGAGTCGGTGTCGGTGGTGAGGAAGGCGACGGCGTTGCCGCCGATCCAGGAGGCGGTGGCGAAGGGGACGAAAACGGCGATGGCGCCGATCAGGATCCGGAAGAGGAGGTCCGTGGCCGGGGAGGAGGACGCGGACGGGGACGTGCGAGGAGGCAAAGCGGATGGTCCTGTGGTGGTGCGGAAGGGGAGGGGGAGCGCGAGAGACGCGGGGGAATGCGCTGGGTTCAGCGGCCTCGGCGGCTGGGCGCGGGAGATACGGCAGCCATGGCCGGGGGGCGGGAGCGCCGTGAGAAAGGGCGAGCGGCGGTGAGCCGCTCCAGCACGCCGGTTCTGAGATGGACGGGGGCCGCAGCCCGGGGCTCATTCGTGGTGCGCAGACGTTGGTCGAGCAGGTGGATCAGATCGGCGGCGATCCGAGCCGCCTCCTCGATCGTTCCCGGGACGGGACCGTCAACATCGACCGCTCACATCCCCGGTTCGGCCAGAGGGAGGCGTCGTGCCGGATGTTCGGCCGGTCTCGTGGGGCGTGCCGAAGCCGATGGCCAGAGGGATGCCCGTATGTCGGGGGTACGTCGCGCATGCGGAGGCATAGCGGCTGATGCAGCGGTGGAGCAGTCGGCGCAGCCGGTAGAAGAGGTGGCGCGTCAGCCGGGCTGAGGGTCCGACGGCCGTGGTGGAGCTGGGGAGCATGTGAGGCGAGGGGAATCTGTGCGGCAGGGACGGGTGGGTGGGGTGTCGGGCTCCGCAGTCTGTAGGACGTCGTGCACGATGGTGTCGGCATCGCCTTCGCGGCTCCGGAGGGCGATCAGGCCGCTAGGCCGTAGTCATCGCGGTGCACGAGCTGGTCGAGTGCGGTGAAGCGGTACCAATCCCCTTCCGTACACCCGCGCTTGGGCAGTTGCGGCAGCAGCTCGGCGGCCAGGGCACGGAAGAACGCGACACAGTCGGGGCAGCGCCGCTCGACGTGGACCAGATAGCGCGGGTGCGCGGTGGTGAAGGTGTGGGCGCCGCCCTGGGGATTGCGGGTGCGCCAGCCGTCCTGGCCGGTGGGCGTGTGCCAGGACGGCGCGACGACGGTCAGGTCGTCGCCATGGAGATCGCCATCCAGGCTGCCCCGGATGACCACGACGCGATCGCCGGGGGCGAAGTGGTCGTGCCGGACCTGCCGGCGGGGAGTGACGGTGTCGGTGGCGTGGACGGGAAGGGGAGCGGAGTCGGGCATCGACGGGTCCTCAGCGGTGGAACGGTGAGAAGGGGAACGCACGTCGGGGGTCGTGCGGCGAAGCCGGTTTCTTGAACCGGCCATAAGGGGCTATGTCTGCTCTGCTACACGTAGGGGTTCTCGGTCGGGCGGTCGGCGTCGGTCGCCGCCTCGAGCAGCTCCGGCAGATCGGCGCCGTCGGCATCGCGCTGATCGATCCACCACCCGGCCCGCGTGACCGTACGAACCTTCTCCTCGATCTCCGACCAGTCCGCGTCGTCGAGTTCACCTTCGACGGCCAGAGCGGTGTACGCGGCGGTCACCAGCTGGTGTCGGCACCGCACCGCCCAGCCCACCGCCTTTTCCGGTCCCTCCAGCGGCGGCATTGCGTAGCGCTGCTCCCACTCGGCGGCTGCTTCCTGCTCTTCGGCGCGCCGGGCGGCGAGCCACTGCTGCTTCTCGTCCGGGCTGCTTGCGCGGGCGGCCTTCCAGCAGTCGGAGCAGTCGCGGACCTCAAGCCAGCGGGCGAAGCCGGCGCGGCGGTCAGCAGCCCGATCGGACAGGTCATGGTCGACCTGGTGGCCGCACGTGTGGTCGATGGTCCAGTGAGTACGGACAGCCATGAAGTTCTCCAACTCGGTCGCGGTTTGAAGGGGATGGTCAGCGGCGGGGACGGTGGCCGGGCGGCGTGGCAGCACGCGGTGGCAGGCTAGAGCCGGGCGGGCCGAAGGGGTGCACGGTGTGCGGCCGAGACCCCGTACCGCGGGGTGTGGGCGCAGGGGAATGGGTGAGATCTTCGGTGAGCCGGACGACGTCGTCCCCGATCGCATCCAGCGCGGCAGCGGCGTCGCGCAGCCGCCGGACGGCATTGCCGGGGGTGGGGCCGGGGTGCTCGTCGAACCAGATACTGGCCCGCTCCAACAGGTCATAGAGGCTGGCCAGATGGCCGTGCGGATCTTCGAGCGCTTCCTGGAGTATGCGTGCCGCTTCTGCTGTGGAGCGTGCGCCGGCGACACGGTCGGCTGGTGTCAGGTCCATTGAGGCCTCAACGTCGTATCTGGCTGCGGGGAGCCCACAGCGGAGGGTTCTTCGGCTTGGGCGGAAGGGGCTGGAGATCGGTACGGCTCTGCCAGGCAGCGGACTTCACGACCGCCGCCTGAGCAGTCGGCGTCGTCCGCTGCGCCCTGCCCTGCGTCGTGGTCTGCTGGTGCTCGTTGGCGAGGCGCGGGGTGGCGGCCTGCTGGGGCGGTGCGGGGTCGAGGCTGATGTCGGCGGCGACCTGGTAGCGGGCGGCGCGCAGGGAGGCGATGGCCTGCCGGGCGCGGCGTTCGCCGTCGTGCTCGGGGCTGGCCAGGGCGTAGAGCTTGCTGCCGGGGACGGGCTGAAAGCCCAGGAGCTTGAGCACGTGGTCGGCGACGAACAAGTCCTGGGTGTTCAGGGCGACGTAGCCGAATTCGGGGTGGCGGCCGACGACGACATGAGGGTCTGGGTTATCCACAGGGCTGTGCTCCGTGCTGGGGAAAAGTGTGAAGGGCTCACCGGTGGCGGCAACGAGGGCACGGCGGTGACCGGCGGCACGTGGCTACGCTCAGCGCCCGCGCGGGACACCGATGGTGGCGGTGGTCCTGGCTGGCGTCGGGGATGCGGCTGTCGCAGTGGGGGTGGCGCGTGTGGTGTGGCGCTGGTCGAGGAGATCGGCCCAGATGTGCTCGCCGTGGGCGTGGGTGAGAGCGGCAATCTCTCCCACGCCGAGCCGAAGTTCGGCGAGATCGCGATGGAGCTGCTGGATGCGTGCGGCGATGGCGTCGAAGGAGGCGGTGAACTCACTGCGCAGCGGGCCCGGTCCGGTCTGGGCGGCGCGTACGGCGCTGTGACGGACCACTGCTTCCAGACCGGCAAGCGGGCCGGACCTCGGGTCGAGTGCTTCGTCGAGGACCGCGGCTACATCGTGCAGGTCCTCGGCGGAGGCAGCGCGGTGGACCAGCTCCGTCAGGACCGCCGATCCCGGGGGCGCGGGTGCGGGCGGCGCGGGGGCACTGCGGAGGGAGACATGGGCCCCGAGAGCTCCGAGTTCAAGAACGACGGTGCGCAGCCTCTGGTCCCGTTCGGCTGGGCTGAGGGCGACGGGGAGGGCGAAGGTGTTGCCGTCGCGGGGGTCGGCATGGAATCCGGCGCGGTGCAGATGATCGATGGTCGCTGGGTGATCGGTTGTGGCGGTCAGGGAGCCGTCTGCCTGCCAGGCGAAATCCACCCGGGCCGTGCGCTTCACCGAAAGGTCCTGCTCCACGGCGGCTCTGCGGTGTACTTCGGCGAGTGCCTTGTCGTAGCGGGGCAGCAGGCGCCGGGCGACGGTGGCCGCGGCCCGGGCGGGATCAGCGCCCACCGTGATCCCGTTGGGCTCGGGTACGCCGCGGAAGAGGTGGTCGTCCAGTCCTGGTGGCGCGAGGGCGGCCACGATGAACTCGTTCTGGTTGAGGGGCCGGTCGATGACGTACAGGCGCTTGCCGTCGGGGCCGGTGAGTACGGCGTCGTGGTTCAGGACGAACTCGGAGACAGCCCAATGGGCATGGGCCATGTCCCATAGCTCTTCAGCGATGGGGAACTGGGCGGGGTAGTCGGGGTGCGGGTGGTACTGGCTGGTCCATGTGCCGGGCAGCCGCAGGGCGAGTGCGTCGGCGAACGCGGACAGATCAGCTCGGTGAGGCAAGAGGGAAGTTCTTTCCGGTGACGGGTGGTCGGTGGTGCGGTCAGGGGACCGGTCGGCGCAGAGGGGTGGTGGGAACGGACACCGGCGTGGGCGGCCGTTGGGCCTGCGCGATCGGGACGGTTCTGCGCGGGGCGGGCCGCCGTGGCGGCTGGGTGAGGTGACGGGTGTCGGATTCCAGCTGAGTGGCGGTGTCTTCCAGTGCTGTACGGGCTTCGTCCAGGCGGTCACCGATGACGTTCCATGCGGCCTGCTGGGCGTCGGCGAGGTCCGGCCCTGGCCGGCGCGTGGCGTGTTCCTGGAGGAAGGCGACCTGCCGGAGCGCTTCAGCCAGGTGACCCATGGCCTGTGACGTACCGGCTGCCGCGGTGGCGAGGGCGCCGGCACCGCGACGCTCGGCGCGGTCGGCGGAGGGCTCGCCGCTGAGGTTGTACAGCAGGGTGTTGGAGAGCATCTCCGTCATGCCGCCGAGGGCCTTCATCCGGGCACCGGCGGTGAAGGCCGCTGTCTCCGGCGTGTTGTGGGTGAACAGCGTGAGCCCGTTGGCCAGTTCGCGTATTTCCTGGGCGATAGTGTTGAGGTGGGCGGGGGTGCGAGGGTCAATGCGCAACAGGATCGCTCCGGATGTCTGTACTGCCGTGGGTTCGTTTGGGGCTCAGCTGGGCCGACGATCTGGGGATCCAGGCAGCCAGGGGCCCGCTCGAGGGTGCGGGGAAGTCGCCGTATCGTCGGGGATCTCGATGCTGCAGCGACATTTGTGGTGTACCGGGCCCCTGGCCCGACCGCACCATCGAGGGTGCGGGTGCGCGTTGCGATGTCAGCGGGACCGGCGGGACGCCTGCTCGGCAGACGGTGCCACGGCAGTGGGCACCACGTGTGACGGCGCGGCCAGGGCTCGGGCGGCAAGCGGGCGTGAGAGCTGGGTGGCGTTGCTGCGCAGCTGCCCGGCGGCCGTACGCAGAGTGCTGCCGGCTTGGTCGAGGTGGCTCTGGAGGGAAAGCTGCACGTCGTCTGGGGCGGGAGTGCGCGGGCCGGTGGCGGAGTGCCGAGTGTTCTCGTGGAGGAAGCCGAGATGGCCGATTACCTGGCTGAGGTGGGCGAGGGCGGTTCCGAGAGGTACTGCGCACTGGGTGAGTGCTGCTGTGCCGGAGCGCTCGGCGTGGCTGTACGCCGAGGGAGCCTCGGCCTCGTGGCGGCTACTGGTGGCCAGTTCTTCGCTGATCTCGGTCAGGACGTGGCCGGTGTTGGTGACCACTGTGTGGACGGCCGCGCTGATGTCGTCGCCTCGCCGCACACGCTCGGCCTGCGGAAGGTCGTCGAAGATCCTGTCGAGGCTCTGTGCGAGTCGCAGGAAGTAGTCGGGGCTGGTGATGTCAGGCATGGTGAACTTACGGACCTTTCAGTGCATGCGGGCGTCGGTGTCGAAGAGGGCCAGTTCCTGTGGGTGGAGCAGGTGCTGGACGATGAAGGAGCGGCCGGCGACTTTCCATAGGCCGCGTCCGCGGTTGAGGTGGGCGATGGCCTGGGATTCGACGGAGGTCAGGCCCAGGAGTCCGGCTGCGGCGAGGACTTGGTCGGCTTCCTGGCGGTAGACGATGCGGGTGGAGCAGTCGGCGAGCAGGCCCTCGGCGAGTGCGCGTCCGCGCGAGCCGGCATCGCCGGCGGTGAGCAGGTCGGACAGGCGATGGATGACCATGAGGTTGGCGATGCCCAGGCCGCGGGAGAGCTTCCACTGGGACTGCATGCGCTCGAGCAGGCCCGCGTGTCGCATCAGCCGCCACGCCTCGTCGTAGACGACCCACCTGCGGCCGCCGTTGGGGTCGGCGAGTGCGGACTCCATCCATGCGGAGGCGCAGGTCATGGCGAGGACGAGCCCGGTGTCGTCGCCGGAGCCGCCGAGACGGGAGAGGTCGATGGTGAGCATCGGGCTGCGCGGGTCGAAGACCACGGTGGAAGGGGCGTCGAACATCCCGGCCAGGTCGCCGTGAACGAGGCGGCGCATGGCGTGGGCGAGGTCGCGGGCGGCGTCGCCGAGGCGGCCGGAGAGTTCGCCGCCGGCGATGTCGAGCAGGCCGGGGTTGTTGAGGGTGGCGGCGATGTCGCCGAGGAGCGGGGTCCGGCCACTCTGGGCGGCGTGGGTGACGACGCAGTCGAGGGCGACGTCGAGCGCGGTGTGCTCCATCGGCAGCAGGTCCCGGCCGAGGACGGTGCGGGCCAGGGAGCCGAGGAGCATCAGCCGTCGCTTGCGGACCTCGCTGGCCCAGTCCTCCGCGGTCACGCCGTCGGGTTGCGGGGGTGCGTCGAGGGGGTTGAGTTTGCCGGGCAGGCCGGGGCCGAGCGCGATGGTCGTGCCGCCCAGCGCGGCCGAGACCGCTGTCCATTCGCCCTTGGGGTCGCAGGGGACGTAGATCCGGTATCCGAAGGCCACGCTGCGCAGGGCGAAGCTCTTGGCCAGTGCCGATTTGCCCATGCCGATGACGCCGGCGAGGAGCACGTTGGGGTTGGTGAAGCCGTCGAGTTTCCCGTACAGCGCGAACGGGTCGAAGGTGAAGGATGCTTCGGCGTGGACGTCGCGGCCGATGTAGGTGCCTTCGGCGCCGAGGCCGCCTTCGGCGAGGAAGGGGTAGGCGCCGGCGACGGTTGCGGTGGTCATGCGGTGGGCGGGCAGGGACAGCTTCCCGCCGCGGGCTGAGGCCGGTCCCGGGCGGCCGCTGGCCGGGTACTGCGGCATCGGCCCCTGGTCGTCCGTCCGGCCGCGGCGGTGGGCGGGGGCGGGGGCGGCCTTGCGGGCTCTGTTGCGGGCGGAGTGCAGCTGCTGGCGGTCGGCGCGGCGTCGGGCCCGGTCGCGGGTGTGGGGAGTGAAGAGCGGGGACGCGCTGGCGCGGCGGGCGGTGCGGGCGGGCCGGTGGTTCATCGGGTGGGGTGCTCGGCTTTCGGCGGGGGAACGGTCTCAGCTGGTGCGGTGGCGGGCGTGACCGTGGAGGGGCGAGTGCAGGTCGGCGGGAGTGGTCTCGTGCCGGACGAGGGTGCTGGTGCGCAGGTGGCGCAGGCAGATCGTCAGGAACGGCGGCCCGGTGGGGTCGATGTCCTGCTGGCAGGTGTCGTCCTGCGGCGTGTCCGGGGCGGGTGCGGGGGTGCGGGGAGCTTGGTGGAAGGCATCGTGGAGGTGTTCGCCGGCCTGCCACAGGCGGGTGCGGGCCGTCGCGAAGTGGCTGCTCTGGGCGGGGCGTTCGCTGCGGGTCTGCTCGGCGAGTCGGCCGAGGAGGGCGTGGAGGGCGGTGAGGTGGGCGTGGAGGGCGTCCACCTGGGCTCGGGTTGCCGGGCGGCTGCCGGGGGGTGAGGTGGTGGCGCGGGTGTGGTGGCGGATGCCGGCGGTGGCTGCGGTGAGGTAGGCGAGCGGCTCGTTGCTGGTGAGCGGGGACGGAGGCGTCACGAGAGGGTGGTCCTTCCTGCGGCTTGCGGGTGTTACAGGGCGGTGCGGGCGAGCGGCAGGGCGGCGGTGGCGAACGCGTCGGGCTGCTGGTACGTCAGGCGGCGCAGGTCGACCTGGGCGGAGACAGCGGCGGTTTCGATCTGTGCGCAGGCGGCGTCGAGTTGGTCGTCGCTGTCGGCGGAGATGGTGAGCAGGCCGGTAAGGGCGACGTCGGCGTGGCCGGCGATCAGCTGCCGCTCGCGCTGCTTGACGTCCGCGTACTCGACGCTGTCTTCCTCGTTGTCGACCTGGCCCTTGCGCTGGCGCTCGGCCGCGTCCGCGATGATCGTGGCCTTGCGGCGCTGGACGTCCTTCAGCGCGGCCTCGAGCTGCTGGGGCACGTAGATGAGGGAGAAGGAGCGGCGTACCCCGGCGGAGAACAGCACGGTGTGGAGGAATCCGGCGCCGACTTCGGTGCGGGGCCAGTTCTCGACCCAGTAGGTGGCGTGGTGGGCGCTGTCGGTGATGACCCGGTCGGTTTCCTCGACCTGGACGACGGGACCGGCGGCGGCCGGGTCGGCTTCGGCGCGGCCGGTGGGCGACCACTGCTGGAGGGCGGAGAGGGCCTTGGGGTCGTAGGCGGTGCGGATGACCGCGGCGATCTCGCGGGCGTCCAGCCAGCCGGTGACGGTGAGTCCCGCGTTGCGGGCGGCCTGGGTGAGGGTGGCGGTGGTCTGCTGCAGCACGGTGAAACCGCCCGGCAGTCCGCCGCCGGCCTGCGAGATCAGCCGGCGGGCGGCCTTCATGTCGAGGGAGATGGCCAGGTATGCCTCGTGGGGTGCTGCGGCCGGGCCGGCGGCGGCGACGAGCTCGGCGTAGACGGTGCCGGCGACCGGAGCCTGGGGGTGACCGTGTTCGTTCCAGTGCCGGGTGAGAGCGTCACCGGAGTCGGGGACGGTGCGCTCGAGGACCTGGATGGTCTTGATGTGCCCGGTGCGGGCCAGGCCGGCGAGGGTGCGGCCCCAGCCGGAGACGTTGGCGTTCTGGGTGGCGGGGTCGAGAAGGGCGAAGGCCCGGCTGGAGATGCGGGCGACGGCGGTCATGGTGCCCGCGCGCGGGTCGTGGACCGCGGCGAGCTGCCGGTCGGGGGAGGTGAACACCCGCAACGAGGCATCGGTGCCCGGCAGATGGAGCAGGCCCTCGGTGCGGGGGCGGGTGGAGGGACGGGAGAACCACATGTGCTGTCCTCGGGCGCGGCGGATGGAGTAGCGGGTGATGACCGGGGCCCAGTCGATGAGCGAGCGTCCGCCCCGGCGGACGAAGACCAGCGCGGCGATGGCCAGCCACAGCGGCGTGAGGGCGAAGGCGCCGGTGAGGCCGGTGCTCACGACGATGAGCATCAAGAAGGCGAGCGTGGAAGCGGTGAGGGTGAGCTGGGGCAGGGAGAGCCCGAGCAGGATGCCGCGGCGACTTCGGTGCGGGAATTTCACCGTCACCGGCACAGCGGCGGAGTGATCAGACATACAAATGGGGGCCGTTCTGGAAGTGCAGGGGGCACGACGAAGCAAGAGGTGGCGTGGCCGGGTGGGGCCCCCGGGGCACCCGCCGCCGCAGTGGACTGGGTCGGCGGGTGCCCCAGGGGGTGGGGGACGGTGGGTCAGCTGCCGGTCGCGGGAGGCGACGGCGGGGCGGCCGTCTCGCCGGACCGGGTGGCGGGCTGTGGCCTGGGCGTGGAGACCGCGGGACCCTGCGGAGTCGGGGCTGGCGGTCCCTGCCCGATCAGACCGGAGCCGGAGGCCAGACTCGCTCCCGGCTGGCTACCCGCGGCCATGAGGCCGGACTGCTGCGCCGGCATGCCGTTGCCCTGGCCCGTCAGTCGGCCGGACTGCGGGGAGGAGGATCCGCTGTCGTCCGCGGCGAACCGCGGGGGAGGCGTGGGCGTCGGCTCGTCGCCCGAGCCGCCCTCGCCGTGGCTCCCGGAAGATCCCGACCCGGGACCGGACGTCCCGCTGCTCGTTCCCGAACCGGAGTCGTTATCCGAATCCGAGTTGGAACCTGATCCGGAGCTGGAGGGAGCTGCCTTGGCCAGCAGCTGGCCGGGGACCTGCGGCGGGCCCTGCGGGGCTGCCGCGGCCAGAGCGGCACCGCCGCCACCTCCGGCCGACATGGCCATGGCCTTGCGGCCGACGCCCTGGGCGGTACGGGACGCAGCCGCCATACCGGCGCCGCCGGAACGGTGGAGGTCCTCGCCGTGACCATCAGCGGCCCAGTGCACGAACCGGTACGTGATGTACGGGCACAGCAGCACCATGACCATCACGACGATGCCGGCCATCGCATCGGAGACGGCGGCGAGCCCGTCCTTCGCATCGGTCTTGCCCATGGCGGAGACACCCAGCAGGAAGACGATCGTCATCAAGAGCTTCGAGACCACGAGCGTCGCGGTGGCTTCGATCCAGCCCTTGCGCCACCGCTTGGCGACCTCCCAGCCGCCGCCCGCGCCGGCGAAGCAGGCGAGGGTGACCAGGACGAGGATGCCGACCTTGCGGACCATCATCACGCACCAGTAGAGGAACGCTCCGATGGCGGCGCCGATCGCCACGAACGTCGGTACCAGCCACCCCAGTTCGTACATGCCGCCGTACTGGGAGACCTTGATCATGCGGCGGACGGAGTCCGCGATCGAGGAGTGCCCGGCCTTGAACAGGCCGTCCGATAGTGCGTCGACGACGGTGAGGGCGACTGTGGTGAACGCGATGGCGCCGAAGGCGAACATCACGCCGACCAGCGTGCCGCTGAGCGCCTGGCTCAACGCCTGGCCGTCTCGTTTCCAGGCGGCTCGCACCAGCTGCATACAGAACGTGCCGACGATCACCAGGAGGGCGATCGGCAGGATCAGTTCGTAGTTGTCTCTGAACCATCCTGCGTTGAGATCGACCTTGGTGGTGGTGTCGACGGCCTTGGCGGCCAGGTCGGCCGCCGAGGCCGCGAGTTCGCCGACGCTCTTGGCGATCCACGCGCCGAGACCCTCGGTGATGGACTTGCCGGGGTCGGCGACGAAATCGATCGCGTCGACCGCCTTGCAGACGTTGTCCACCAGCGGGAGATTGCAGAAGCCCACAGGTATTTACCTCCTTCCTGCTGGGCGTGGGTCAGGGGGCGACGCGGGGGGAGACCCCGGACAGGGCGCAGTTGCGGTCGGGGCGGCACTGGACGGCGAGCGTGATCGCCCGGCCCTCGGCGCCGGCTCCGCCGCCGCGCCAGGAGATGGACTGCTTGCCGCTGACGGTGACCACGTAGACGTACGCCTCGGTGATGGCGCCGGGGTTGTCGCCGAGCGCCTTCGTGAACGCCTGCGGCATGTGTCCTTCGGCGATCTTCGCGGTGGCGTACTGGCCGTTGTCGTGCATCCGTGACCACAGCGTCGGGTCGGGGACCTGCGAGGCCACCGAGTCCCAGTCGGTGTACTTCGACTCCTTCGTCATCCATGCCTTTAGCCCGGCTAGGTGCTGCGGCTGGGTGGCCTGGCGGGTGTCGTAGGACCACAGGGCACCGGCAGCGGCCTTGGCGAACTCCACCGGGTCATGGGTGGACGGCGGCTTCGGCACGGCGCCGCTGCCCTCACCGTCGGCCGAGGCTGTCGGCGAGGGGCTGCTGCTCGCGGAGACTGGAGGGGGCGAGGTGGCGGGCTTGTCGGTGTCGGTGGTGAGGTAGGCGGTCAGCCCGGCCGCACCGGCCAGGACCGCCAGGGCCGCGATGCCGGCGGCCAGGCGCCGGTTCATCGACCACGAGGCCGTCCGCGAGGTCAGCGCGGCGAAGCGTGGGGTGCGCGGGCGCTTGAAGTGACGTTTCGGCATTAGTGGACCTGCGTCCCGAGCGTGCTGAAGAACGACACGATGCCGTTGGCGGCGCCGAGGCCGAGCGCGCAGCCGGCGCTCACGACCGCGCCCTTCTTCCCGTTGGCTTCGGCCTGGTGGCCGCCGGTGTAGTGGCCCCAGGCCCACACGGCCAGGCTCACGGCCAGGGCGCCGACGATCGCGATGATCGCGAAGAGGTTGATCGAGGAGATGACGTCCTTCAGGACGGACAGGCCCGGAAGCCCGCCCTCCTTCGGGCTGATGCCCGGGTTGTAGGCGAGGTAGCGGACATGGTCGAGCGTGGGCACAGACGAGCTCCTTGCGGGCACGCCGAAACGGCATGCGAAAGCGACGAAAGAACAGGGGGAGAGGGGAGGCGAGCGCCTCGGAGAGGGGGAAATACCGCAGTGGGCTACAGGTGCAGATCTCGGCCCGCTTGCCGGAAGGGGCGGTCGCCGACGTGATCTGCTTCCCTGGCGCAGGGGTCGTGCCCTGGGTATGGGGGCCGAGCGGCGTCGGAGAAAGAGGCTTGCGCTGCGATCAGTTGAGGATGCGGCGCGCGGCGAGGATCTGGGGCTTCCAGTTCGCGAGCGTGGTGATGCGCACGACGTCACCGGTCTTCGGCGCATTGATGATCAAGCCGCTGCCGATGTACATCCCCACGTGCTCGGGCACGGCCGCGGTGCCCCGGGTGAAGAGCAGGTCCCCGGGCTTGAGCGAGCTGACCGAGACGGCCTTGCCCTCGTTCACCTGGGTGTAGGTGGTGCGGGAGATGTTCACGCCGGCGGCGCGGTAGGCCATCTGCATCAGCGAGCTGCAGTCGCACCGGCCCATCGGGTCCGGCCCGTGCGAGTTTTCGCAGGTGCCGCCCCACTGGTACGGGGTGTCCAATTGGCCGAGCGCCCATCGGATCGCGGTCTGGATCTTCTTCGGGGCGTCCTTGGGAATCGCATAGCCCTTGGGCACCGCGCCCGGCGGGATCGTGCCGAAGCTGCTCCCGTCCGCTCCGGTGGCACAACCACCCTTGCCGGCCGTGGAGTCCTTCTTGTCCTTGCCGGCGGTCTTGCCGTCCTCGGGCTTGGACTTGCCGCCATCCGGCAGCGTCTTGGTGA
The DNA here is from genome assembly GCF_001187435.1 of Streptomyces caatingaensis. GTDB lineage: Bacteria > Actinomycetota > Actinomycetes > Streptomycetales > Streptomycetaceae > Streptomyces > Streptomyces caatingaensis. Next base: position 264,992 of record NZ_LFXA01000002.1, read on the forward strand.
TCGCGGACTGCAGGGCACGAGCCAGCGGCTCCCACTGCGCGTACGCATCAGGGAATGCCGAACGCTGGACGGCCTGCGCGGCCTGGGTGACCGTCATCGACTCCCACCCGCGCACCTCCAGCAGCGCCTTGTAGAACTTCGTGGACGCATACACCGGGTCGCGCACCTGGGCGGGGGTACCCCAGCCCGCGGACGGCCGCTGCTGGAACAACCCGAGCGAATCCAGATCGCCGTAGTTGAGGTTGCGGAGCCGGGATTCCTGCATGGCGGTGGCCAGGGCGACGATCTGTCCGCGCTCGGGAATGTGCATGGCCACGCCCGTGGCCACGATCGTCTTGGCGTTGGGGATCTGCTCGGCGGGCAGATCGAGTCCCTCGACGGAGACCTTCCCGCCGCCCTTCCCGCCAAGGATGTCCTTGACCTGTTTGGCGACCGCTTCGGCGTCGACCGATCCGGCCTCGCCTCCGCAATCACCGTGGGCGGCACTGGCTGCGCCGCCGCCGGCTGCGGCGACTGCGGCGGTGCCGGCCAGCAGCAGCGGGCTGAGAACCGCGACACCGATGGTCGCGACGACGGCCTTCAACGCCACCTGCCCGGCCGGTCAGAAAGGGCCCGGGGCGGCGGAATGGCTGGATGAGGGCATGGGTGTGCCAAGGCGTTGTCTTTCGCGTGGAGCCGTCCGGGCGTGCGCTTGGTCCAAAGGCGCCCGGAACAGGTCTGGTTGCTGGTGGTGCGACAAGCCGGCGCGGGGGAGTTGCAGCTCCCGGGCCGCGTCCGGGGCATGTGTCAGGTGCTCAGTGGCATGACGAAGAGACCTCTCCTAAAGGGAGCCGGGAATTGAGGGGTGCCGTCCGGTGTGACCGGGGCGGGCATGACCAGAACTGTAGGGACGGAATCCCGGTTGACCAAAGGATTCGGCGACCGGAAATGAATTCAGGGAAGTTTTCCCTCTGCCCGGGGTCAACCGGGTTTTTGGGCCTACAGTTTGGAGTCGCCTCGCAGCCGCCGTCTGGATCACCAGGGCGTGCTTCTATGCGAGCGCTCTCAGTTCCCTCTCGCACCCTTTGAACGGGACCTCGTCATGTCTTTTTCCCTGCACCAGGGCGACGCTCTGTCCGTACTGGCCACGCTGCCCGACAACAGCGTGGACGCCGTGATCACCGACCCCCCGTACAACTCCGGCGGTCGCACGGCCAAGGAACGCACCTCCCGCACGGCACGGCAGAAGTACACCTCGACCGACGCCGAACATCAGCTGGCGGACTTCCCCGGCGAGAACATGGACCAGAGGTCCTTCACGTTCTGGCTGACGCAGATCCTCACCGAGGCACACCGGGTGACGAAGCCGTCGGGCACGCTGCTGCTGTTCACCGACTGGCGCCAGGCAGGCTCCATGTCGGACGCCCTCCAGGCGGGCGGCTGGACGTGGCGGGGCACGCTGGCCTGGCACAAGCCCCAGGCCCGGCCGCAGAAGGGCCGCTTCAAGCAGTCCTGCGAGTTCATCCACTGGGCATCCAAGGGCGCGGTCGACGCCGACCGCAACCCGGTCTACCTGCCCGGCCTTTACACCGGATCCCAGCCGCGCAAGGGCCGCCAGCACATCACGCAGAAGCCCGTTGAGGTGATGCGGGAACTGGTGAAGATCTGCCCGCCCGGCGGCACCATCCTCGACTTCTGCGCCGGCTCCGGATCCACCGGCGTCGCCGCCCTGCTGGAAGGCTACGACTTCATCGGTATCGAGAAGACGAAGCACTACACGGACATCGCCGAGAACCGGCTCACCGAGGCTCTCCACGCGGTCTCTTCGCAGGACGATTACGCCCTCGCTGGCCCAACCGAGTAACCGACGATGTCCACCGGCGGAGCCACGGGCTCTGCCCTTAGCGGATACGGGATGGCCAATACCGCCTGCTTATAGCGCCCGGATACCGGTTACCTAAACCGGCCGGAGTCCGGACGCTGGCGTTCACTGAACTCGCCCTGTTGGAAAGAAGCTTTGTGTCTGATTCCCCCGACCCCTCCACGGGAGAAATCCCGGAGCCGGTCCGTATGACGGACCTCGACCTGGCTGATCTGTCCGCGAGCGTGCGCCGGCTGATCGACCAGTCCCAGGAGCAAGCCCGCGTCCTGGACCACCTGGCCGCCGACCCGCCGCCGATACCACTGCCAGGACCCGACTTCGGCGGCTTCGCTCCTGGCCCGGGACCGGCCGGTGGCGGTGAACCGCTGTTCATCATGGCCATGGAGGGCCAGGCGTACGAGAGCGAGCTCGACGCGCTCACCGACTGGGTCGATGACCTGCTCCTGCCGGTCTACGGCCGGGAGATCACCTCCAGCACCCCCTGGTGCCCCTGGTGGGACCAGCACCCCGAGGCCGTCGCCCGCCTCCACGCCCTGTGGCTGGCCTGGCAGCAGCACATCGACCCCGAGGCTGGCCCGTCGGGCCCCTCGACCTGGCACCGCGACCACCTCGACCACACCATGGCCCAACTCCGAGCACCCGGTGGTCCCTTCGCCGCGTGCACCACGAATCCGTCCCGGCCCGCGCACCGCCTGCTGCCCGGCCCGAAGCCCACCACCGACCCGGTCCCCATCACCGGACACACCCAGGCCGCGTGACGCCGACGTGAGCTTCCCCAAGTTCGCGTTCGCCGCCGACCCCCGCGCCCTGGACGACCTGCGCGAGGCACCGACCGAGATCCGCGACCTTGCGCTCCTTTCCCTGCAGGACCTCGTCCACGGAGAACAACGCGGCCAGCGCCTCGACGACCGGCACGGCCAGGACCTGTCCGACTGCCGCAAGCTCTACGTCGACGCCAAGGTCGACTGGCGCATCGTCTACCAGGAACGCCCCGCCCCGGCCGGATCCCTGCACAAGAGGGAGATCTTCCTGGTCGCCATGAGGCCCCGCGCCGGATTCGAGGCATACAACACCGCCTTCCACCGGCTCGGCCGCACACGCACCACCGCCTCCCCCCGCGCCACCGCCGCCCGCGCCCGTTCACCCCGCACGGTGTCGGTGCGCACTTCTGCATCCCCCACGCCCCAGCGCCGCACTGTCCCTGTGGCCACCGCCGCTCCGACGGCCCCGCTCGCCCAGAAAGGCCCTTCCCGATGACGCCCTTCCTCGCTGACTTCCTGATAGACGCCTCCTGCTGCGCACAGCATTGCCTCGACGGGGCCGACGCACGCCTGCCGTACCCGGCGCTCACCCCGACCCTCGACGCCGACGAAGCCCAGCAGGAGGAGCACCGCGCCCGGTGTCGGCAGAAGGCACTCGAGCTGCTGGAGTGTGCGGAAGAGCTCGTCCACCTGCTCAGCGCCACACCGCGCCGCAGCGCAGCCACCAGGGCAGTTGCTGCGCATCCGCCCGCAGGCCGGCACGCACATCACGCGGTGGAATGCAGCCAGGGCGATACGGGAATCCTTCGAGCTTGCCGTGAGGTGTTCGCCGCCCACGGAGACCCGGGAGCCCTGCCCACGACGGACATCGTGGAGGCCCTGCGCTCGACGAAGGGGCCTGCCTTGGGCACCTGGCAGCGCGAAGACCTCACCCCCCGACGCCTGGCCATCCTGCTGTCTCCCTACAACATCCGTTCACACAACATCCGCGTGCCCGACGGCACCCAGCGCAAGGGCTACCAGCGCTCCGAGTTCACCGCCGCGCTGCGCCGACACCGCCCGGACCTGTCGGTCAATCCCGCCCGCCATGACGAGCGCACCGCGTGAGCACCACGAGAACTTCCCCGAAGGCGCTGACCTCCCTCGATGCACGGGTGGAGAGCGCAACGGGCTGGAGCATCGACGCACTGTGGGAGACCGGCGTCCATGCCGAGGAGGGGCTCGCGGACGTGGTGGCCGCGCACCGCGCGCTGGCGGACGCGGAGCGGGGTGTCACCTTCTACCGCACCCTGCTCCACCGGCTCTCCAACGGCGAGTTCGAGGTCGAAGACGCCCTCTTCCAGCGCATCGACCGCACCGTTGCGCAGCTGCAGGATGCCGCCGCCCAGCGTGACGAGCGCGCCGCTGAACTGATGTGCACGCTCAAGCCCTTCGAAGAACGGAACCGGCCCCGCCTGGCGCCACCCGGGGCCGATCTTCTCCAGGCCGACTACGCCGCGTTGGTGGCCATCGCCCCCGGCGGCGCGGTACTGCGCGAGCACCTGCTCACTCACCGCATGTCCGTGACCACCCCCTCCGGCAACCGCGTCACTTGGCCCGCCTTCCAGCGGCTCGAAGCACAGGGCCTGGTGAACCGGGACATCACACGGCCTCTGCACGCCGGGCAGCCCATCACGCTGACCGATGCCGGCCGCGCCTGCCTGACCCGCACCCGCCAGAGCCCACCCGCGGCACAGACCGCCCCGACCGCTGCGCCCGTGGCTGCGCAGACGGCCCAGCCGCGGCGACGCTGACGATGCCGACGCCACGGTTCACCGCCGTGGACGACACCTGATCGAAGAACACCGTTGAACCATCCCGAACGCGACCTGCCCGACCTTTCCGCTCTGTCCGCCCTGGACTTCCGTCTCGACGGATACACCCTGGCCGACGGGAGCGATGACTACCTCTTCCACGCGCTGACCACGAACCACGACTGCCTCGCTCCGCTGGTCACCCACCACACCGACGACGGCCGGAACAGTTACCTCGTCCTGCATGACACAGCGGCCACCTGGGACATCCCCGGCAGCCCGCAGCTGCTGGCCATGACGCTGACCCGGGACCCGGACAACCGGACCTTCCGCTTTGACGCCGAGCGCCATCCCCTGATCTCCCTGGCTCAGCGGTGGCTGATCGCCCGAGGAGCGGCACCGGATGCCGTCCGCATGCCGCCGGAGCGCACGGGAGCACGACCGGCCGATTCACTCACCACCGTCCTGGAAGAACAGCTGATGACCTCCGGCACCCGGTACGACGTCGTCGAGCACTACACCGACGACTGCACCGAGTACGAGACGTCCGTGCTGGTCCACGACACCGACCCCACCAGCGTCGGCAAGCCGTACCGCCTCTTTCTCGAAACGTGGTCACCCGACAGCCCGACCTACACCCTGCGCGAAGGAGCCTTCCCCGACGTCGAAGCCGCATGGGAGTGGATGGAGAACCGCGAGGGACCCCTTCCGGCGCCACGCACCCCTCTCCCCGCCGTGCTCGCCACGCCCAGGGCCGGGGCCGCCCGCACCACTACCCGCAGATCGCCCCAGCCGCCCCCGGCGTCTCTCCTGCCCGCCAAGCCGCCGACACCTCCCTCGCCAGGGCTCCGGCGCTGACCGGGTGGGTCTGCCCACAGCCGCCCCAGCCAGGCGGTGGCGGGTGCCTGCTTATAGCGCGCGATCACCGGTTATCCAAACCGGCCGTCATCCAGACCCTGGAAGCACTGCCACCTTTATGCGCCCAGGGAGTTGATCTATGAGTGACGACGAGGTGCTGGCACTGTTCGGCGCGCGGATCGAGCAGTCCCTCGGTCGCACCCTCACCGACCTCCAGCAGCACACCGCGACCACACCGCACCCGGAAGCGGGCCTCGCGGAGATCGTGGAGGCGTACGCCCGGCTCTCCGAATTGCAGCAGACGCTGGACGGCCACCACGACGTGCTGCTCGAACGACTCGGCGCAGCGGAAGACGGCCCGGGTGAAGCCGACGGATGGCAACTGCTGGAGGCCGCGGGCGCGGTCACCGAGGCGATGGCCACCCGTGATGCCCAGGCCACGGCCCTGCTCCGCCTCGTCGACCGCCACGCCTCCCTTCCCATGGCCGGACCGGTGGCGGCGCAAGCCCGACGGGCGGCCGTGGCCATCAGCCACTCCCCGAACTACCCGCTTGCGACCGTGCCAGTACCGGCCGCGAGCACCACACCGCCGACCGTCACCCGCACCGAGGCGCCGACCCGCCGCCGGTGACCCCCCTTTTTCCGCCTTGTCGTTGATGTTGAGGTTTGTGTGAGCATTGCTCTGCGCCCGTCCAGCAAGGACGGCGTCATCGAGGCCGCCTTCGGCCGCAGCATGGAAGAACTGCACCAGCTGCAGGCCGCCGCGTCGGTCTCGCCGGCCGTGCAGCGCATGCTGGAGCTGCGGCGGTTTCTCACCGTGGCCGAAGGCCACCTGGACGAGGTCCGTGACCGCCTCCACACGGCCACCGCGCCCGGCCAGGAACCGGCGGCCGAGGACCTGGCCGTCGACATCCAGTGGCTGGCGGCAGCCACCACGGCCAAAGCCCAGTATGCCCAGGCCATCGACGAGCTGCTGCGCACCATGCCCACCAGGTCCTCCCGGCCTGCGCCTGCCCGCCCCGTGGCCACCGTCCTGCCGGTCCCGTCGGCGGCACCGGCCTCCACCACGCCCGCCCTACATCGCAATCGCTGACGCCCCGACGCCGGTACTCAGCCCCCTTCCCCAGCGTCGTGTGCAACCGCTGCCCGTGCCCGCTGACCTTCTGCAAGGAGCCCTTCGGTGACCGCCACCACCGTCACGTCCCCGACCTCCCGCATCAACGATCTGCAGCGCGTGGAGGAGTCCCTGGCGATGATCGCCCCGCGCTGGAGCGTGTGGACGCTGCAGACCCTCCAGCAAGCCGGCCGCCTGCGCTACCACGAGGTGCGCGAGAAGCTGCCCTGGCTGAAAGATCCCGCTGTCTCCCAGCGACTGGCGGCCCTGGCCGACCACGGACTCCTCGACCGCACCGCCACCGACGGACGCCCGGTCTACTACTCCCTCACCGACCGAGGACGCGAACTCGCCCCCGCCCAGGACGCGCTGGCCGCCTGGGCCGACTCATGCCTGGAGAACACCGGCCCCACCGCCCGCGCCGAGCAGGTCGAGGACGCCCTCAAGCTGATCACCCCGCGCCACGCCACCGCCGTCCTGTGGGCACTGCGGACCTACGGCCCGATGCGCAGCGGCGAGCTGGCCCGCGAAGTAGCCCCCGGCCTGTCCCCGATGGTGATCACCTCCCGGCTGCGGCAGCTGGGCGCCGACGGTCTCGTCGAGCGCGTCACCGACAACCACCGCTCGCCCTACCAACTCACCGCCGCGGCCCACGCCCTGGGCCCGGCCTACACCACGCTCTCAGCGTGGGCCGCAGGAAGGCCGCCCACTACAGCACACCCCGTCTGGGCACCCGCCCAGGCCACTGACCATGCGCAGGACGGGCAGGTGCGACGGTCAGTGGCTGCGGCCGCCGTCGCCACCAGCCCCCGCACCACCCCGGCCATCACCGCACAGCGCACACCGCCCTCGTGGCGGCATGCCGACATGTTCTCCCACACCACCCGCCACGCGCCCATCGTCCCGGCCCCGGCGACGAGCGGGCGGTCACGATGACGAACGCCACCCCCTCATGCCGGTTGCCGAGCACCGGCCGGAGCCGATGACCCTCACGTCGTTCGCTCCCAGCCTTGGACGGACCGCTCACCATAGCCGCACCTCCTGACGGCCCTCTCCTTCCGCTGTCCTTCCGCCTCCAGCCCCGCTGGGCGCGGCTTCACCACACGGTCCCCGCTGCGCGGGACCGGTACCTACCGCATTGCAGGAGCATCACCACCCCATGCGCACCCGCACCACCCCTCGCATCGTCCGGCTGCTGTCGACCGTCGTCGCCGCCGGCGTGGCCGGCACCCTCGCCTGGATGCCGACCGCCCAGGCCGCCGACGCCAAGCCGCTTGACTTCGGGCCCGGCTACGCGATCCCGGACTCCGACGGCAACGCCGCCACCTCCCACATCGGCGCCTACGGTCCGCCCGGCATCAAGGTATGGGGCGACAGCGAGACCTACTGCGCCGACCCCGAGCGCAAGGGCCCCCAGGCCGCCGGCGGCTACACCGGCCCGAAGACCGTCACCCACTGGACGTCCTCCGAGACCAGCCAGGCGGTCCCCGACTCCCACGTCGCCTACGCCTCCTACGTGATCGGCAAGTACGGCCAGACGCAGTCCGACGAGCAGGCCGCCGCCGTCGACGCCGCGACGTACGAGTTCCTGGCCGGCGGGAAGTACGCCATCAACGGATCCCGAGGCAAGCAGCGCCTGGGCTACCCGAACGTGTCGCCGACAGCCCGCACGCTGGCCGAGGGCTACATCGCCGAAGCAAAGAAGTGCGCCGGCCCCTACACCCTGCACATCAAGCCGAGCGTCGAGACCACCACCACGGGCAAGAAGGTCTCGGTGGCCGTCGAGGTCACCGCCTCCCTGTCCGGTGCCAAGGTCCCCGGCGTCAAGATCGACCTGTCCGAGACCGGATCCGGCACCGCCCGCGGCAGCGTCACCACCGGCAAGGACGGAAGTGCCAGCTGGCAGTTCACCACCGGCACGGCCGGTGAAGCCACGGTGAAGGCGACGGCGAGCGGGCTGCCGGGCTCGCAGCTGAAGGTGCTCGAACCGCGCGACGCCTCGGCCCAGCGCATGCTGCTGGCCGGCGACACCACCGCCGCCGAAGGCACCACGAAGGTCAAGGTCACCCCCGCCACGGGCGGCGTCGAGATCCACAAGACCGACCCGGGCAAGGACACGATGGCCGGCGCCAGTTTCCAGCTCATCGACCCGGCCTCCGGAAAGACCGTTGCTGAAGGCAGGACGAACGCCGCTGGCATCCTCGCCTTCGAGAATCTCGCACCGGGCACGTACCGCCTGCACGAGACCGACAGCGGCGACACGATCCACGCCCTGGTGCCCGACCAGGACATCGTCATCACCGAGGGCCAGTCCGCCAAGGCCCATCCGATCACCGTCGTCGACCCGTTCAAGGACGCCGACCTCCTGGTGAAGAAGATCGACAAGTCGACTGGCAAGGCACTCGCGGGCGCGGTCATCGAGATCGACTCCGACACCGTCGACGCCGCGGGCAAGCACCAGCCGGGCAAGAAGATAGCCGAGCTGACCACCGGCGCGGACGGCACCGCGAAGCTCAAGCTCGGCGTCGACCTCAAGGCGGGCACCCGCTACTGGGCCAAGGAGACCAAGGCCCCCACGCACTACCAGCTGAACAAGACCCCGTCACCGTTCACGGCAAAGCCGGGGGAGCAGGTCGCCGTCACGGTGGAGAACACCCCCGTCCCGCCCACCACACCGCCGACGACCCCTCCCACGACGCCGCCGACCACCCCGCCGCACCGGCCGGACAAGCCCAAGACCCCCGACACCCCGGGCGGAGCACTCGCCCACACCGGTGCTGACACCACCGCATGGGCGCTGGGCGGAGCTACAGCCCTGCTGCTGGCCGGAGGAGGCGCACTGTGGGCAACCCGCCGCCGGCAGAAGACCGCCGCCGAGGATGAGACCACCGAACCCCAGGAGTAGTCCCCGCACGGCTCCTGGCCGGGAAGCCTGAAACCCCTCCCGGCCAGGGACCCACCCCTGTGGCCTCCCCGCCCCGTCGCACGTCTCGCGGCGCTCGCCAGCCGGCGGGCGCCGCCCCGGTTTCCAGGAGCCACCGCTGTCCCCCTCTGTCCGCGAGGACCCGTTCCAGGAGTACCTCGTCTCCCCGCGCCACCTCGCCGGCTCCACCGCCATCGGCGACCCCGGACTCCAGCCCCTGCGCGACCTCGGCTGGGCCCTGCACCACGACGACCTCGGCAACACCTACGTCTCCGCACCAGACCACCGGATCCGCCTGGGCTACCTGCCCGAAGGAGACGACGACGGCCTGTGGCGCATCAGCGCCTACGACGACGCTTTCGGCTCCGTACGCTGGGCCGCAACCTTCAACGACCGCACTCCCACCGAATTCGTCACCGCCTTCACCACCGCCCTCGCCCAGGCATACACCCAAGGCCCCCACGCCTACCTCCACGGCGCGACCAACAAGCCCGCCCAGGCGTTCACTCCGCTGACCGCGGCCGGCTGGCAGCACGACCGGCGCGCCTGGACGGACGAGCTCACCGCCCCCGACAGCCTTGCCCACCTCACCTACGAGCACCTGGCCCCCGACCACGAGAGTGAGATCGCCGGACATCACTCTTGCTGGTGGCTCCGAGGCGGCACCGGTCGCCGCTTCCCCGATTGGTACGCCACCTTCACCACCCACACCCCCACCCAGCTCATCACCGCCACCACCACAGCCATCGCCGACCCCACCCCCGTCACCCGCTACGCCCGCGAGCTGTCCCTCCTCACCCGCAACCACGCCCAACTCACCCCCATACCAACCCCGGTCCCCACACCCCTGGACGTACGCCGCGCACAGGCCGCCCGCGCCCGCACCGCAACCACGCAACACCCTGGAACCGCCGCACTCAGACCCGCACCGCTGTCACCAACAGCAGCGGCCGGACGCCGAGCCCGCTGACCGCACACCCATCCCGCACGAGGCCCTCACCCCCACGGTGAGGGCCTTCGTCATGTCCTCCCCGCGAACACTCCGGAACCGGTCGCCGGGCGACGAACGTCGTGCGTCGGCAGGCGAGATGGCCCTGCAGGTAGTCGATTCGCCCAGGGCAGACGCGGAAGAGCCGTCTCGGACTGGAGAGACGTCGCGGACCCATGTCAAAGTCACCCAGTCCGAAAAACCGCAGGTCAGAGAAGGGATGCCCTCATGACTATCGAGACGACGACACCGGGATTCCGCACCACCCTCGCCGCCCTGCGCCTGCGCGAGTGGCCGATCGGCCCCGGACAGGCCACCCGTGTCCTGGCCCAATTCGACGCCGAGGACTACCACTTCGTGGTCGACGACAGAGCCGACGTCCACGTCTCATCGAAAGACGGCCGCCTCTACCTCGGATACTTCCCCGAAGGCCGGCCCGGGACAGACGGCGAGGGCTGGAAGATCGCCGTCACAGGCACTGCGGACGTGCCCGGCTGGGCAGCGAGCTTTGAGCCGGAGACCCCAGCCGAACTCATCGCCGCCTTCGTCGCAGCGGTGATCTCCACCTCTCGACCCGCCGCCCCATACAGAACGACCGCAGCGACCATGACCCGCTGACCCATTCGATCGCGGCACCTGTACACCTACCAAGGAGAACGATCTTGCCCCAAAACATCACCGTGCGAGAGCTCGTCCAGCGTCTGCAGACCTACGACGATGACGCCGTCATCCGCCTCGCCGTCAACCCCGACTTCCCCTTCGCGCACTACCCCGGCACGCTCACCGAGGGACTCGACGACGACGGCCGTCGCGCCGTGTTCCTCGGCGACGGCGGACAGCAGAGCTACCTGCCCCGCCCCGTCGCCGTAGCCCTGCGATGGACCACCGACACTACCGCGCCGCAAACCCGACGCCGCACGGCACGCGCCACGGCACGCTGACCCGGACGCCCACTAACCGCCGCACATGAACGGAGCTCTCCCTGTCCTCGACCGACCCCGAGCAGGCCCCCGGAAGCCAGCGCACCAGCGCCCCAGCCGTCGACGGCGGCCCGTACCTCGTCTCCCCGCGCTACCTCGCCGGCAACGACGGCCTCCTCGGCGACCACGTCACCGACGCCCTCGTCAACATCGGCTGGAGCTGCTGGACCACCCGTACCCAGACCCGCCACCTCCTCGACGCCGACCAACTCCGGGGCGCCGAATGGCTCCCAGGTCACCCGAACGTGCTCTTCGACGGGGACCCTGTGGTGTGGGAGTTCTTCGCCCGCACCGAAGTCACCGCGCCACCTCTGTGGAACGCCTACTTCACCGCCCGCGTCCCCCACGAGCTCGTCACCGCCTTCGCCACCGCACTCGCCACCGCCCCGGACGTCACCGGCGGGATCGAGCCCGGCCGGAGCTCGCTCGAGCCTCTCGCCGACGCCCGCTGGTCCACCGACCCGACCGACGCCGGCAACACCTACTACGCTCCGAAACTCCAGGCATGGGTGACGTACGGAGCGGTCTCCGAGGCCATCGAGGACGGCAACCCCATCCCCGGCCTGCCCGGATACCTCGCCTGGGCCCAAACCGACGACCACCTCCCTCACCAGTGGTGCGCAGCCTTCAGCCCCTCCACCCCGCAGGAGCTCGTCGCCGGGTTCACCACGGCCCTCGCCGACCCCACCCCCGTGTCCCGCTCCGTCCTGCCGCAGGACCCCGGCGGCCACCTCACGATCCGCCTCTCCCGCTGAACTGCACTCGTCACCGCAACACCCACGCGCCTGCGAACTGGGCCTGGAAGCGACCTTGGCTCCGGTGCGGGACCGCCTCCGCGCCTGCCTGGAGCGGCGCCATGGCCTCCATTACGATCCGAGTTCCACGTCATCGACCACGCGACGACCGCAGGGAGACATCGCGCCATGTCCACGACCGTCGACATACCCCCGCACATACAGGAGCGCTGCAACGAGCTGGGCAACGGCGTCAGTTACGCCGTGAAGGTTCTGCGTACGCGGCTCAGTGATGATCCCCTGCTGGGTACTCCGCAGGGCGAGCCGTCCCTGTACACCGTGGAGATCGACGGCGACACCTTCGAGGACTGCCCGGCACTGCAGGTGCACTACGCCTACGGCCCACCCCTGCTGGAAGAGGACCGGGCGGAGATCAGGGGCATCACTGCGACACAGCCGCCCGTCACCGGCGCCGGCGATCGCGACCAGGTACCGGATCCCCGCCTTGAAGAGATCGCGGTACGGCAGGTGACCGGGGCGTGGCAGCGGATCGAGACGTGGCTTCGCGAGCATGCGCCTGTCTCGTTTGCCTCGTTGCAGGCCGGGGCCTCACGGGAGGAGATCGACAGGGCGGAGGGCGAACTTGGTGTCAGGGTTCCCGCCGAGCTGAAGGCCCTGTGGGGACTGCACCGGGGCGTCCATTCCTCTGTGGGTGCGGCGTTCTTGCAGGACAACGCGAAGCTCATGACCATCGCCGAGGCCATCGAACTTCACCGGCACTGGAGAGAGGTCTACGACGACCACTTGTGGGATCGCCGATGGATACCGGTGTGCACGCTTGGCGAGCACAGCTGGTCGTCCGGCCTCTACCTGGATGCCGGGACGGGGGAGGTGTGGTCATGGGACGAGTTCGCCAACCGTCAGGTCGAGTTCGAGTCCTTGACCAGCTACCTGGAGGAGATGGCGGACGCCCTGGAGGTGCCGTCCCTTGCCGGTCCGGACAAGCCCAGCCTGGTCGACGGCGCCCTGGCGTGGGGGCCCGGCAGCGAGCCGGCCTGACCCACGGACCGGACCACGGGACCAAAGACGGGGGTGGGAGCCGGTATGTCGGCTCCCACCCCTTTCGCGTCACGCAGGATGTGTCAGACCTTGCGCCAGGCGCAGGTGGTGTCGGCGTTCGCGCAGTGCTCGAAGCCGGGGTTGCTGACGATGAATCCGTCGTTGTCCAGTAGGCGCCAGATGGTGGGGTTCAGTTTGCGGAATGCCTGTCGGTTCTGGGTGGACTCGATACCGGCCCGGCCGCACTTCTCCTTCCATGTGGGGCCGGTCGTGGCCTTGCGGGTGTCGGCGAGCAGGCCGAAGTTGGCGCTGCCGTCGCCCATTTTGTCGGTGAAGAGCTGGGTGCACTGGTCGCCGTTGGACACCTGGTTGAGGCCGCCGGGGAATCCGCCGCTCTCGTGGGTGGAGGCCATGGCGTATTCGTCGCAGTCCATGGTGCCCACAGAGGCGTCGCTCTGGTGGGCTGTCCAGTTGCCGCAGACCTTGCCGCGGCTGTCGTCAGAGGTCCACGGTTTGCCGGTGTTGGGGTTGGTGACGGTGGTGTCCGGGCCGAGGTAGTGCAGAAGGGAGTCCCACTTCTTCGAGCCGGCGTGGTCGGGCATCTTCTCCTGCATCAGCCAGTAGTACGCGCCGGCGGCCGGGTACAGGTTGGTGTCGACGGTGTAGGTGGGCTTGAAGAACGGCAGGACACAGCCGGGCGAGACACCCTTGAGGATGTCGTCGCAGCGTGGGGCGAGCTCGCGCACGGATGGGACTCCGCTGGTGCCGAAGTTGGCCGTGGCAGGGTTCCCGCCGGCGTCCACGGTGGCGGTGACCGACCATCCGAGGTCGATGGTCTCCTTGCCCGTGCCGGACCAGGTGGTCTGGATGGTTCCCCAGCGCCCGCTGTACGGGTCGGCCGTCGCGGCGTCCCAGTACGCGTCGCCCGCAGTGTTGTTCTGGTTGTCCGCCCAGCGGATGTTCGACGTCACGCAGGACTTGCACGACGACCCGACGTTCCACTTCATGCGGACGCCCTTGAGCTCGGGGTCGATGTGCTGGGGCACCAGCACGATCTGCTGGTCGAACTCGGCGAAGTCCGAGCCGCTGTCGCCCTTCTTCGGGTAGGTCTTGATCCGCTGCTCGATGTTGAAGGTGGCCGTCCCCAGCGCGGGCTTCTTCGGGTCGGTGCTGGTGAAGATCAGTGTGCCGGTGCCGATGCTCTTCATGCAGGCTTCGGTCCGGCTCATGTAGTCCAGGCCGGACGGCTTGTCATAGCACCAGTCGACCAGATCGACGGCCGGTCCCGCGGGCGCCGCCGACCGGAGAGCCTTCTTGGACGGCGGGTTCAGCTCGAAGCACAGCTCGCGACCCTGCGCGTCGGGCTTGCCGCACGTGCGCTTCTTCGTGGGGGCCTTGAGGGTCGTGCCGTCCTTGCGCAGGGTCGGCAGCGCCGGTCCCGGGTCGGTGCGGGTGAACTCGATGGTCTTCTGCGCGAGCGGGTCGATCGTCGAGGAAGCCTGCGGCGCGGGGAACGCCACGTAGGGCTCGATGCGGAAGTTCGCCCACGGGGACCAGTCGGTCTCGTACAGGCTTCCGTCGTAGGCGGAGGTGTGGAAGGTGTAGGTCACGCCCGGCTTCAGCTTGCCGTACGGGACGGTGACCTGCGCGGTCTTCCCCGACGCGACGAAGGGCGACACCAGGACGCCGTACGGGTTGGCGTCGGTGAGTTTGACCTGCGTCTTCGGCTTGCCGTCAGCGTCTGTCGTCCATACCTCGAACGTGAGGTTGGCCGTGTGACCGTCAGCATCGGTGACCGTGTTCCGCAGCACCGTCTCCGGGGTGATGACGCGCCAGGTGCTGCCGGATTTGGTGTACTGCGGGCCAGCCGACGGATTCTTGCCGGACACAGGCCGTGCCCCGGCCGCCGCGGCGTGCTCTGGCCCGGCTGCCGGACGCGACGCCGGAGCTGCCAAAGGGTTGGGCACCGGCGGTAACTCGGTCGCCGTTGCTGTTCCCGCACCCGCGAGAACAGCAAGGACAGCGCCAGCGGCCACGTGCCGCAGTGCCGACAGGGTGCGTATGCGTCTCAACGATCCTCCTCTTCGGGTACGCGTGTTCGATGCAAGCCCACCATGCGTACCTCCCGAGTCATAGACGCGAGATCGCCATTCGCCACGTGCGGCCTTTGCATGGCCGCGAGGCTGAATCCTCTTATATGTGCAGGTAAGTTGCCTTGTGGCGACAGTTGATTGCGCAGCACATGAACGGTGTTGAGGTGACGCAGAGCGCAAAGGCCGCTTCGCGCTGTCGAGTCATCCCGGAGTCACGGTAGGGCGCTGGCGTGATCCGATCGTTCGGTTCGCCGACTCCGACGCCTTCCCGGCGATGAGGGGGTGCCCTGAACCCGCCCCAAGGGCTGAAGGGTGACTGTAGGCTCCCGCCATGCTGATCACTGAATACCGGGGCGAGAGCGCAAACTTGAAGGTGCTCGTGCGGGAGATCGAGGCGGATCCGCACCTCGCTGGAAAATGCTCGCTTGTCCTCACGCCCCTCCGTGAGGACAGACGCGATTCCTTGCGTCACGCACAGTGGGCGGAGCTCGCCGTCTCTGTCGCTGCCGGACTGGCCACGAACGCGCTGTACGATGCCCTCAAGGCCTTGGTCGCGCGCGTGACCGTGGACCTGTGGACGAGGTAGGCCCTCGCCCCGAAGGTGTCAGGGAGGACGCGGAAGGCACGGACCAATGACCGTTCATTCTCCACGCCTGCGGAACTCCAGCGGCGCCGAGCTGAATCTGCGAAGCCAGATCCTCTTCCAGGATCCGACCCGTACTCGTACCAAAGGCCTCGTAACCGCGGTCGGTTCCTGGCACAAGACCTACGTCCATGAGAGTAGTCACTGGGCGCGGTATCACGGCTCTACTGTCGGCGTCCTGCTGAGCCTGTTACGGCGTACGAGGGATCAGCTAGCCGCGTACACGATCTCCCGCATGAGCCAGCAGCAAACCGATTTCCTCCACGAGGGCCGGGCCAGCGGACTGCCTTTTCTCTCCTTCAAGCGCTATCCCCAGCACACAGGCGGAGAGCTGAGATACAACGAGCTGGACTGGCTCAATCTTTACCATGCCTACTACGTTCTGCTGGACCCGGAGGGCCTGACGGAGTTCGATGCTACGTCCTGGGATGTCCGGGCGGCGTTCGAGAATTCCTTGGAAGATGTATGGAGCCAGAGCGCGGGCATGGAGATGGTGGACCGCCCTGAGGACACGCGCGTCAGCGTTGTGGGGCCACTCAAGCTGGTACCCACCTCCGAAGGTCCGCTCAGTACTCGAACCTTGTTTGAGTGTGCGGCGGTGATCGACGAGCTTTTCCAGTTCGAGGGTTCCTTCATGCGGATGGCCGACCCGACGCTGCGGGAGTTCCTGCTCGAGGAGATGAACGGCGAGTACGGGCTTCCGTGGTGTCTTGCGAGCGCTCTGGCGGGGAGGGACCTTGGTGGAAGCGTCGTCCTGGCCCTGATCGACTTCGCACTGAACCCGGTCGTCCCGGGCCTGACCTCTGCCGACCCGTCCGTCGACTGGAGAGAGCTGTACCCTCCCTACCGCTTCGCGGCGGCGGCAAAGGCGATGGCGGGCTGGGAAAGCGACCTGGAATTCCAGCCCCCCAGCCATGAGACGACGGTTCACTTCCAGCGCATGCTGGCCAAACGCAGCGGGCTCCGGATGGGACGTGTGGTATCCCGTCTGTCCGGATTTTCCGCGCTGCGGGAAGCTGCCGCAGTGCCCATGCATCTCGCCACACGCACCCCGGCCGTTTCCCTCCTCTGCGCCTCATACCTGCTCGATCTCCGTGAGGAGGATGTCTGCGCGCTCACCCACTACGGCGTCAATTTCCTGGAGGACCGGGCGCTCAGGTTCATCGACCCCGACCGGAACATGTGGTGGTGTTTCCCCGTGTTCCAGGTGAGCCAGGGCGAGTACCGATGGCCAGCGGAGCACGTAAACCTCAACGAGGCCACGGACCTGTTGATCAGCGCCGCCGTGGCGTCGGCCTACGACGACATTCTGCACGGCACCGGTCCTCTCGCCTCGGATCACCTACCCCGCACGCTGCTTGAAGACCAAGGAGAGGTCGAAGCGCTGAACAAGGTCCTGAGGGACTCGACGGGCCTGGACATCGGTTGGCGTACGGGCCTGAATCCTCGACGCAGGTGAGGGTCAGAAGTGAGCGCAGCCGAACGCTCCTGTGTCAAGAGCTACACCTTTAAGAGCCGACAAGTTAGTGACCGAGGGGCGCATCCCCAACGGTGTGGCCCTCCGGCATCATTCGGCCAAATAGGTTCCGGTGAACGTGCCGTCGTAGCCCATGGTGCGCAGGGCGTGGTTGAAGTCCGGTGCCACGTCCGTGACGGGCCCCATCAGGTCGTCGAAC
Source organism: Streptomyces caatingaensis (assembly GCF_001187435.1). Lineage (GTDB taxonomy): Bacteria > Actinomycetota > Actinomycetes > Streptomycetales > Streptomycetaceae > Streptomyces > Streptomyces caatingaensis. The sequence goes on from NZ_LFXA01000002.1 coordinate 282,475, forward strand.
CGTTGGGGCGACATGCGTGGCTCGGGCCAGGTCGAGGTGCAGCGGCAGCGGATGAAGACGCCTTCGACGGTCTTGATCACCATCCATTCCCTTTCAGCCCCGCAGTGGCGGCAGGTGACGGTCGTATTGGCGATGACCAGAGGCCCGGGGTGAGGGAAGGCCATGAACGACGCCGTGGTCCGGTCCACTCGCAAGTCCGTCGGCACGTCGAAGGACTCCGGAGCGGACTGCGCTGCTGCGGGAGCGGCGGGCTCCTGCCCCTGGCGGGCGGTCTTCCTTCTGTGCCAGAACATCCGACGTTCCTCCTGCTGTGCTGCCGTCTGTCATTCCACGATCGGCCGCGGGCGCCCTGCAGAGCTACTTGCGATTTGGTGTGCATCAGAAACTCGTCCGCCCTGCACGGCGGCGGTTTCCGGGAGATGCCGGACGCGCCGTACGGGCAGTGGCTGCCGGCGTCGAGGCGGTCGTGGTCTGCGGGGTGTGGACGGGCAGGTCGGCGATGCGGCGTATGCGCCAGACGAGGACGTCGCTGACGGAGTCGGCCGAGTGCAGCTCGCGCTTGCTGGCGGCTTCACGGAGGAGGGCGGCGGGGTCGGCTCCGGCTCGTGCGGCGTCGTTGAGGGTGGCGGCCAGGGCATCCCATCCGCCCTCGGCGAGCACGGTCTCGGCGAGGTGTGGCAGCACGGTGTGCACGGTCGTCTCGTACCGGGCGCGGGTGGTCCGCGGGAGGCGCCGACCTCGGTGGCGTAGTTCGGTCAGCGGGGCGTGGGCGGTGGTGCGGTAAGCGGCGCGCAGATGGTCGGCGGCCTGGCGGGCGGCTGCGGCCTGCTGGGCGTGCTGGTGCTGGGCGTGCCAGCGGGCCGCGGCCACCACGACGAAGAGCAGAGTGGAGAGCACCATGGCGGTGGCCGCTCCGTCCTCGCCGCGCCCGAGCGACGGGCCGGCGTAGACGATTTCCCGGGCGGCCTTGCGCAGGGCACGTGCTTCGGCGTGCTGGGCGCGAATGTGAGAGCGGCTGGCACGCTCGAAGGCCCTCGCTGCCAGCCGCAGCTCGTCGCGTGTGGTGGCGGCGGAGGTTTTGGCGAGGGCGTCGAGAAGCTCGCCGGTGGCGGAGAGCTGGGCGGCCGCGGCACCGTCGTCGCCCTGGTCGTCGAGGAGGAGAGCGGCCTCCCAGACGGGGCTCGTTGCTGCGCGGCGGGCCGACGCCGGGCCGGTCGGTCGGGACTGGACGGTGTCGCCTTCGCCCAAGTCCGTTGCGGCGAACGGTTCCTTGGTTTCGGGGGTGAGGCGTTCGCGGATGCGGGGGAGGGAGAGGTCGGGAGCCAGCTTCGACCCGGAGTAGAAGACCGGTTCGCCTTGGCCGTTGCGGTCGCCCGGTAGGGCGACGGTGTAGCCGAGCAGGTCGCCGGAGGGGGCGGTGCGGGTGCGCACGAGCAGGCCGGCTGCGGCCAGGCGGTCGAAGAACTCCTGCTCGGTGGCGGCACCGGCCACGGCTCGGCGCACGCTCTCGCGCAGTTCCTCGCGCGGAGTCTGCGCACGGCGCCGGCGTTCGGCCTTGTGCCGCTCGGCGCTGGTGGGCCGTTTCGCGGCGGTACCGTCGCCGGCGTTGACAGCGGTCAGCCCGTACTCGGCTTCGATGAGACGGCATTCGGCCTGAGCGCGCATGCCCGAGCGGTGGTGGTTGGGCATGTGGCCGTCCTCGCGCACCAGGGTGGCGATGATGTGGACGTGATCGTCGGCGTGTCGGACCGCGGCCCATCGGCATCCGGCACCGTCCCCGTCGTCGATGCCGGTGGCCGCGACGACGCGCCGCGCGATCTCACCCCACTCTTGGTCGGACAGGATCCGGTCGCCGGGAGCCGCGCGGACCGAGCAGTGCCACACGTGCTTGCCCGGCCGCAGCTCCTTCCCGATCGCCTGCACCGGCTGGTCGAGAAGGAGCTGGAGCTCCTTGAGTGTGGCGGCCGGGTCGCGGCCGGGGTCGGGGGCGGCGCTGTCGAAGGAGGCGACCAGATGCGGGTCGGTGTGTTCCTCGTGGGTGCCGGGGCCGTAGAGGTAGGAGAGGAGACCGAGAGTGCGGTCGCCCTGCTTGTGGACTCGGGGGATCACGTTGGGGGTGCTTACTGGTCGAGGAGCCGGATGGTGGCGGCCTGCAGGCGCTCGGTTGCCCGGTGCACCGCCTCCAGCACGACGTCGGTCTGCGGCGCGTGGCCGTCGGAGTTGAGGATCTTGGCGATCTGGTTGAGGTTGTTGCCGATGTAACCGAGATGGCGCCTCGCGGCGAAGAGTTCGGAGACGATCTCGCGTCGGCTCGCGATCTCGGCGGTGGTGCGGTCGAGGTCACGGGCGGCGGCCAGGGCAGCGTGGGCGAGGTAGGCGGCGACGGTGATGCCGGCGGCGTTCGCGCCAGCGGTGATCAGGGCGAGCTCTTCGTCGTTGAAGCGGGCGGTACGGCCGTGGAGGCGTCTGCCGCGCTGGTAGGGGCGGCGGCGGATGCGGGGCTTGGCGTTCGTGTGGAGGTGCTCGCACGAGGGCGAGTGGCAGACGTGCTCGCCCTGCTTTGGCTGCGGTCCGCCCTCGGTCGCAGCCTCTCCGGCCGGTGCCCCCTGGCGCCGGTCGGCCTCCGCCCCCGGGGCGGGGGCTGCTTTGTGCACTCCTCCGTAGGAGGAGTGCACAAAGCTCCAACTTGCTCGCGCTGAGGTCGAGTTGGGTGCCGCCTGCGGGTGCGAGGGGTTCGGGGACGGTCGGCGGTTTGTCATCGGTTCTCACCGTCGGTGCCGCGCAGCTGCTGCTGGAATGTGGCGGCCAGGGTCAGGACTTCGCTGGCGTCGCGCAGCAGCCACACCGTGCTGTCGGGGCGGATCTGGGCGAGCCACTGCCCGTCCGGTCCTTCGACGGCGGCGTGTACGAGTCCGTAGCGCAGGAGCACGTCGATCCAGGCGGCGGCCTCCAGGCCGGCGTTCGGTGCGGGCATCGGGTGGTGGGGCATGTGTGGCGCGAACTCCCTTGCAGAGCGGGGGCGGGGCGGCGGCCCGGCCGGGTGTGGTTGGGCCGCCTGGTGGCGATGGCAGCGGTATGTGTGCTGGTCAGCCGCATTCGCGGCAGCGGCGGAGGTGCCGGTTCAGGGCCCGGGCCATGGCATGGCGGGTGGTCTGGGCGCTGGTGCGGCAGGTCCGGCCCAGGGGGCTGGCCGGGGCGCGGTCGGCGCGGCTCTCGTATCCGGTTATGTCGCGCTCGAAGGCGGTCCGGATGGAGCGGAATCGGTAGCAGTGGTGCACAGCGATGGCCTTTCACGGGCATGCAGGGTGTGCGGCCGCCGGTGGCTGTGGGGCCGCCGCACACCGGGGAAGGCGGGCGAGGGGAGGTCAGGCGGCGAGCGCGGCTTCGTCGCGCAGGCGCTGGAGAATCAGGCCGAGGCGCTGGTTGCTGACCTGGATCTGGTGCTCGCGCAGGCCGCTGCGGACGACGGTCCGGTTGATACGGCCATGGAGTGTGACCGCGGCGCGGGCGATCGGCAGGAGTTCGTCGATGTCCTGCTCTTCGCCGTCGCCTCCGGTCATGGACCGGTCCGCGCTCCGCCGGTCCGCAGCGTCGGTGGTCCGCTGGTCCGCGGCGGCGTCGAGCGGCGTGGACTGGTTCTGCGGACCGGTCCGCTGGTCCGCACCCTTCTGCGGACCGGTCCGGACCTCTTCGTCTGTCTTGGAAGGTGCGGTCCGCTGGTCCGCAGCGGACCGGTCCGCGGTCTGCGCCGACGGTCCGGAAGAGGCGGCGTCCGTAGTCCGGGGACCGGGCGCCCGGACCGATGCCGTCGCGGACCGGTCCGCAGACGCCCGGGGCAGCGGACCGGATGCCCCTGGTTCCTGCGGGTGCGGCAGCGCCGGATCGCGGTCGGCGGCAAGGGCTTCGTGCGATGCCGGCGCCTCGGCGAGCGGACCGTCGAGGGCCCCAGTTCGGGGTCCGCTGAGGGCACGGACGGTCTCAGCGGACAGGTCCGCAGCGGTGGTCCGGGGCGAGCGGGCTGGTCCGCTCGCCTGTCCGGCGCTGTGGTCCTGGCGTGGAACGGTCCGCACCGTGTTCTCCGGACCGGCCGCTGCACGGTTCTGGTCCGCGGACCGGTCTCCACGAGCGGTCCGCTGGTCCGCACACGCTGGATGGTCCGCGGGGACCGGTCCGCGCGGCGCCTCGGTGTGGGCGGGCTGGTGGCGGGTGATCAGGATGTAGAGGTGGACCGCGCCGGCGAGGGCGAGCGGGGCCAGGGTGGACAGGACGCCGACGGTGACGTCACCGAGCCGCAGTTCGGTGCTTTCGGCGTGGTGCAGCTGGTTGAGCCGGATGGCGTGCAGGGCGTTGGCCCAGATGCTTGCGGCGGTTGCGGTGCCGAACAGGGCCCAGACGTAGAGCCGTGCGCGCCAGGGAGCGGTGCGGGTGAGGATCAGGGCTCGGACGCCGTAGCCGATGAAGCCGTCGATGACCAGTGGATAGAGGTAGGTGAGCAGGCCGCGGATGTGGATGGCGACGGCCATCTGCTGGAGTGCGTCGTAGGACAGGGCGCATCCTGCGGCGCCGAGGAGCAGGATGGCGGCGCGGTCCCAGTCGCCGACCGCCGTGGTGGTGTTGCTGGTGGTGGTCACGCGGCCTCGCCGAGGCTGTCGCGGTCGATGACCTGGCCCAAGCGTCCGGGCACCGTGGTGGTGCCGGAGGCGGCATCGTCGGCAGGCTCGTCAGTGCCTCCTGCCTCCTGCCAGTAGCGGTCGCGGTCCTCGATCTCGTTGTGTGCGTTGCGCAGCAGATCGGTGGCCCAGTCCTGACTGACCTTCAGGGTCCAGGCGAGCTGTTCGGCGGTGAAGCCGTGGAGATAGGCGAGGCGGGCGACGGCGGCACGTTCTGCGTTGCTGAGGTGGATGTCCAGGCCGCGCAGCGCGGCGGCGACGCGGTCCCCGTCCAGACGGTAGTCGAGCTTGTGGTGGAGAGGCCGGCGTTCGTCCTCCGTCATGCCTCCCCGGATGCCGTAGAAGCTCTCGCTCTCCAGGGCGGCGTCCAGGCAGATCCGGCGGACGGGGCACTGGGCGCACAGCGCCTTGGCCTGGGCGATGTCCTTGCGGGCGCGGGAGGTGGGGAAGAACAGCCGGTCGGCGATGTCGGGTTCGAGGTTGCTGCAGGCGGCCTTGTCGTGCCAGGACTGGTCACCGAGCCGCCGGAAGTCGGAGGCGGGCGTGGCGGTGGTGGTGCGGGCGTGCATGGGAAGGTGCTCCGTTCGCCCCCGGGGCGCGTGCGGACAGCGCTCAGCGCGGGGGTTCGGGTGAAGAGGATGCAGGAGGAAGCGGCGATGGTCGGGAGCAGCCAGTCAGGCGGCGTTGTCCCGGCGGCGGTCGGGGCCGGTGAAGACCACCTGTTCGCACATGCCGGTCAGGCGGGAGGCGACCCGGTCGCCGATCTGTGCCCGGAGGTCGCTGATGGGCAGGTTGCTGGTGACCAGGGTGGGCAGCTGGTGGATGCTGCGCTGGTTGATCAGCCGGTAGGTCAGTTCCTCGGTCCATTCCGAGGACTTCGCGGCGCCGAGGTCGTCCAGGAGCAGCACCGGGATGCGGATGATGCGGCGCAGCATCCACTCCGGGTCGACGCCCTGGCGCGGGCGCATCTCGGCGTAGAGGTCGGCGGCGGTGGTGGCGTGCCAGCGCACGTCAAGGCCGGCGCCGAGCAGGCTGCGGATCGCCCCGTACGCGGCGTGGGTCTTGCCCCGGCCGGTCCGGCCGACCAGCAGCAGCGACGGGCCGTGGGTCACCTGCCGCCGTGCGGAGACGTTCGGCGCTTCGGCGGCGCGGGCGATCGTGTGCACCCAGGCGGCCACCCGGGGGTGGTCGGCGACTGCGCCCCGGTACAGGCGCGGGATCTGCCTCTGCGCCCGCTCAAGGGCGGGGATCGGCTCGGGCGTGTCGCTGACCGGCATCCCGCCCGGGGGCATGCCGCGCTCGGCGAAGATCCGCTGGAAGCGGGCGGCGATCGGGGCGGCCGACAAGGGCGCCGGATCGCGGTGGCGAGGGGGCATCAGAGCACCTCCTCGTACGCCGAGTCGTCCGCCGGGTTCATCCAGGGCGTGTACCCGCCGCCTGCCCGAGCGGGCGTCTGCCGGGCGGTGGCGTTCATGACCTCGTTGACCAGGCTCGGCAGCACACTCGGGCTCAGCCCCTTCACCCGCAGCCGCTCCAACGCGGCACGCAGGTGCTCGGTGGCGATGCCCTCGGCAAGCAGCTGATTCAGCTCCCGCCCCAGATGCCCGAGCACCCGCTCCGGCGGCCGGTGCGCACAGGCGGCGACGTACTCGCCGATCAAGGTCTTGGCCGAGACGGTCGAGGGCGCGGGCGCGGTGCGCCCCGAAGGTATGGATCCAGGATCCAAGATCCTAGATCCAGACGGCGAGGGCTCGTCGAGGACTCGACGAGGGTTCGACGAATCTTCGTCGAACGTGCTCTGACCTGCGGGTTCTCCGCTAGCCGTGGAGGTGGCGCTCTCCGAGTGCCCGGCGGAAGGTACCGGGGTGGGGGAGGAGGTGGTCGGTGGAGCGGAGGGCTGATCGGCGCTCGCGAAGACTCGTCGAACGTTCGTCGAGGACTCGACGAGTGCTCGAGGAGTGCTCACCGAGTCCTCGACAACGCGGACCGAGGGTGCCGGCGCGTGATCCGATCGCGGCGTCTGGCCGCACTCGGCCTTGCAGGCGCCGCATCGCTTGTCCTGGTCGTGGGCGGAGCACAGAGGCAGGCGCGAAGCGCTGGGCCGGTCGATCTTCTGGTGCTTCGCCCAGGCCACGATGTGCAGGTACCCCCGTCCGTCGCACCCGGTGTACCGGCAGATCAGCCCGGCGCTGGCGAGCTGCTGGAGATCGTCTTCGACGTCCAGCGGAGTGTGCTCGGGACGCAGCGGCCACAGCTTGCCCGCGATGATCGCGGGATGGTCGCGGTGACGCCCGTGGTCGTCGGCCTGGGTGAGCAGCCCGAAGAACGTCCGCTCGGCTGTGACCGTGCAGGCGGCGAGGGACTCGGAGACGAATGCCTCGGGTTTGATCGTGCGGATGCGCGCCATGATCAGCGGCCCCCGTCAGCTGCGAGGCGCTCGGCGTGCAGGTCAAGGCCGGCGGCTTGGTCTGCCGAGGTTTCCTGCTGGTGAGCAGGCATGTAACAATCGCTCCTTCGAGTGGGGCCGTCCGGGATGCCTCGTCCAAAGGGTCCGGATCGGCTCTGGTTGTGACCTCCTCGCCTTTGCAGAGGCGGGAGCGTCTTGTGGTTGGCGCCTGAGAGTTACCGCTCTCGGGCGCCAGCTCGTATCTGCGTCTGTCGTCGCGCCGCGCGAACCACCCTTTCTCCCCGGACCTCCCTGGCCGCAGGGACCAGCACCATACGGTCAGCTCTCCGCCACAGTCCAGCGGTTGCTACCCCTCTGACCAGCGACGGAACACTCAGGTGTCGCGAGCCGTGAAAAACTTACACCGCAGTTACACCCCGTGGCCAACTGGAGTGTTCGACCTCGGGCTGGCGCTACACTGGAGTGGTGATCGATAAGTTGACCGGTAACCCGGGTGAAGGGAGGGCGGAGATGGCAGGCGGGCCGGAGAAGACGTTCGCCGAGCTCTTGGAACACCTGGTCCAGGAGATCCACCCACCCGGGCGCGGTCCGTACACCAACGCGGAGATCGCGGAGGCGATCACCAAGGCCGCCACGAACGGCGGCAAGGGCATCTCCGCCAGCGCCATCGCACAGCTGCGCACCGGGCAGAAGAAGAACCCCATGATGTCGACGATCAAGGCCCTCGCCGACTTCTTCGGTGTCGAGCCCGGGTACTTCTTCGACCAGGAGGCGAAAGAGCGGACGGAAGCCGAGATCGCGTTGGTCGCCGCGATGCGCGACCAGGACGTACGGCGCGTCGCCCTGCGCGCGAAGGGTCTGTCCGGGAACAGCCTGAGCATGGTCACGGCGCTCATCGAGCAAGCCCGGAGTCTCGAAGGCTTGCCCGACAGCGAGTCGACACACGGTCTGGATCTCAGCCAGTAACCTGCCGGGGGCGAGGCGGCTGCGTTGGCTATCAGCGGCGCGGTGCCCAATCGCGCATGAGCACGATGAATCGCAGCTGCGTATTGCGCAACGGGGCCAGGGCCATGATTTTCACCGGCACCTCTTCCCTCTGATGGTATGGAAGCCGCAGACGCCGGATATCCCCATCAGGATGTACCTGAGTCCGGTTTTCCTTCCAGAGTTCGGCCGCCTCTGCGTTTCCAGCGAGGATGTCGTCCCGGAGCTTCGCCAGCTCCTTGCTCTTCGGGTTATGCGCGATGGCCACCCGGATTTGCGCCAGAAAGGGATCCGCCCAGTCATCCCGCCAGTTGACCAGCTGCTCGCGGGCCTCCGGGTAGAGAAAGGCCCATCGCATGCTGTTCCGCTCGTACGGAATCCACGGGAACCAGTCCGCCTGCTGATCGTTGTGCGCGACGATGTCCCACCAGAGGTTGGTGACGTAGGCCGGATTCGGGAGCTGGGTATCCAGGAGGGCTTGCATGCTCTCGTCGACCGCTGTGTCCACGGCCAGGCGGGTCGGCTCGGGCGTCCGGCCTACGGCCAGCTGAAACAGCACTCCGCGCTCGGTTTCGTCCAAACGCAGTGTCATGGTGAGCCGCTGCAGGAAGGCGTCCGAGAAATCGGCCGGCTCGCCCTTCTCCAGCTTGCGGTACCAGGTGACGCTCACCCCTGTCAGGGTGGCCACCTCCTGCTGAGTGAGGCCGGATCTCAGGCGGCGCCGCTGCGTATCGATGCCGGGGATCCTCCGCGGGTCGAGCCTCTCGCGCCAGGAGACGAGCAGCTGCCCAAGCTCGTTCTCTGACGGCCTGACACCTTTGAGATGTCTGTCACCGATTTCCATGGTGGGCGCGGTCCTTCCTCTGTACGCATGGGCAGCGGTCAATTCTGATCGTGCCTCCAGAACGGTCGATGCGCGAGCCAACTGACGAGGTCACGGCGAGGTCAGGGGGTAACAGGTCTTGCGTGCGAGGAGTCCTCGATTGGTCTAACGCAGGCAGCGTCACATCGACTGTCGCCACTCCGAGTGGCGATTGTGAAGGTGCAGAATGCAGGGGCTGGTCATTGAGCGATCGGCCGACACAGAAGTTCAATTCGAGAAAGTTTAAATCGCAATGTCGCGCTCTGTTCTTGTCACGGGTGGAAACCGGGGGATCGGACTGGCCATCGCCCGCGCACTCTCGACCGCGGGGGACCGGGTCGCGGTCACCTATCGCAGCGGCGAGCCGCCGGAGGGACTGTTCGGCGTGCGCTGCGACGTCACCGACGCAGACCAGGTCGCCCAGGCTTTCTCGGCGATCGAACAGGAGCAGGGGCCCGTCGAGGTCCTCGTCGCCAACGCCGGCATCACCAAGGACAACCTGCTCCTGCGCATGGACGAGGCCGACTTTCTCACCGTCCTGGACGCCAACCTCGTGGGAGCCTTCCGCGTCGCCAAACAAGCGGCCCGAGGCATGCTCCGCGCCCGCAAGGGCCGCATCGTCCTGATCGCTTCCGCAGTCGCCCTCGCCGGCGAGGCGGGCCAGTCGAACTACGCGGCCTCCAAGGCCGGCCTTGTCGGATTCGGCCGCTCCCTGGCCAAGGAGCTCGGCTCCCGCGGCATCACCGTCAATATCGTCGCCCCTGGCCTGACGGATACCGACATGACCGCCGCCCTGCCGGACGAGCGCAAGCAGCACATCCTCGAGCAGATCCCCCTGCGCCGTGCCGCGGCACCCGAAGAGATCGCCCACGCCGTCAAGTTCATTGCCAGCCCCGAGGCCGCCTACATCACCGGAGCGGTGATCCCGGTCGACGGCGGCGTCGCCATGGGGCACTAACCCGCGACCAGCGCACGAGCGGCATGGTCCCCGTACGGCCGCATCACAGCGCCGGTGAGAGCTGGTGAAGCCGTCCTAAACGCGACAACACCGCAGGCGTCGCACCCGCACGGGAAGCCCGGAGCGGCGCCGACGGACCCGGAGGGAACTGGAGGAGAACATGGACGATCGGCTGCGCACGGCCTGCTCGGAGCGGCTCGAAGCCCTGAACCTTCCCCACCGCTTCGGCACCCAACAGCTATGCGACGCCGTCGCCGAACTCCGCGGCAAACCGATCATCCTGCGCCCCATGGACACCGCGGTCACGGGCGACCTGCCATGCGGCATCCGCGTGGAAACGGCCACGGCTGACCTTTTGTACTTCGAGCGAGGCACCTCCGCGCTCCACCAGATGCACATCCTCGCCCACGAAATCGGCCACGTCCTGTGTGATCACCCGGGCACCCTGTCGCTGGGCGGAGGTACGGACGAGGCGCTCGGGCTCAACCCCACGCTCGTCCGGCGGATGTCCGGCCGTACCAGCTACCGCACCGACGACGAGCGCGAGGCGGAAGTCATGGCCACCGTCATCCGCCAGCGCATCTACCGCGGAATGGAATTGCCGCCCAGCCAGCCCCACGACCGAAGCGAACGCTGGGAAGCCCTCTTCGCCAACTTCCCCCAGAAAAAGCGCAAAAGACTGTGACTCCACCCCTCATTTTCCACACCGCGGACATCCTCATGCTGGCGGTCATCTTCTGGTTCGTCCGGGGCCGCCGCACGAACCGACGCCCCGTGGGCGCGAACGCCATGGTCGCCATCTTCGCCTCGCTCTGGGTGGCCTTCGCCGCGTATGCTCCCGCCGGCCGCTACGTCGTCGAGTCCGTCATCCCCCACGGCTCCCGGCTCGTCAGCAACTGCGCCAGCCTGACCGCCGCCACCGCGGTCCTGGCCTTCATGTTCCAGATCAGCGACCCTGACACAGCTCGCCGACGCATTCGCCTGCGCCTGACCTACCTGGTCTCCGCAGTCTCCGTGATGAGCGGGCTGTTCATCGCCGGCGACGAAGACCGGTTCTCGCCCCAGCTCTACGCGCTCTACCTCTTCGTCTACATCACCTACCTGGGCATCACCGTCGGCGAATTCCTCGTGCAGACCTGGAAACAGTCCTGCCGATCCCGCCGGACAAGCCAACGCATCGGACTGCGCCTAGCCTCCGCCGGCTGCGCCTCCGCCCTGGTCTACTGCTGCTACAAGATCTTCACCCTGGTCTCCCTCGGATTCGACCTGGGCCTGATCACGCATGGCTACCGGTGCTCCAGCATCTTCACCCCCGTGCGCTGCACCTTCAGCGTTGCCGCGCCCGCCGTCAGCGTGCTGCTGGTCGTCTCCGGCCTGACCCTGCCCGCACTGGCCTGGCCCATCAGCCAACTGGCCCGCAAACGCTGGGAGACCCGCTCCTTCAAGGCCCTCGCGCCCCTATGGAGCGAGCTGGCCGAGGTCAGCCCCGACATCGTCCTCGCCACCATCAACTCCGGCGAAGTAGCCGAGGCCGACGCTGACTTCTTCCTCCACCGCCGCGTCATCGAGATCAACGACGGCATCCTGACCCTGAGGGCCTACCGCTCCGGACGCGTCCAGCAAGCCACCACACACGCCCTGGCCCAGCTCGGTGAAGCCGACACGCTCCGCGGGTACGCCACGGTGGAAGCGGCTGTACTCAAAGATGCTGTCCGGGCCAAGCACCGCGGCCTGAGACCGAACGGGGACATCGCCCGGCCTGCACCCGGCACTGACGAACGAGAGGGCAACCTGAGAGCCGAGACCGAGTGGCTGCTGCTCGTCGCCCAGGCATACGCCAACAGCGACGTCGTGCGCGCGACCACCACCGAGGCCGCCCAGGAAAAGGAAGCTGTCCCCACACCATGAGCGACCCGCTGTCGTGCCCGGAGTTCCTCCACAACCCCTACCCCTTCTACGACCAACTCCGGGAAGCAGCCCCTGTCCAGCAGGTGACCACCGGCTCCGGCGGCAGGTCCAGCTACCTGGTGACCGGCTACGCCGAGGCGAAGGCGGCCTTCAGGGACCCGCGACTGTCCAAGGACACCGCGCGGTTCTTCGCCGGCCGCCCCTCCCACCGCAACCTGCACCCCGCGATCGCGCACAACATGCTTGCCACCGACCCGCCCCAGCACACACGGCTCCGCCGCCTGGTGACCAAGGCATTCACCACCGGCGCCGTCGCCCGCCTGCGCCCGTACATCGAGCACACCGTCGACCGCCTCCTCGACGACCTCCCGATGGACGGCGAAGCCGACCTCGTGGCCGCCCTGGCCATCCCGCTGCCGGTCACGGTGATCTGCCAACTGCTCGGCGTACCCGAGTCCGACCGCGCACAAGTCCGAGCCTGGTCCAACGACCTCTTCGCCGCCGGGCAGCCCGAACGGATCGACGCTGCCTCCCACGCCGTGGCTGGCTACATGGCCGACCTCATCGCGGCCAAGCGCGCCGAACCGGACAACAGCCTCTTGCGCGACCTCATCACCGTCCGGGACGAAGGCGACCAGCTCAGTGAGGACGAACTCGTCTCCCTCGCCGTCCTCCTGCTCATCGCCGGCCACGAAACCACCACGAACTTCATCGGCAACGCCACCCTGGCGCTGCTCCAGCACCCCGGTCTTCTCGACCACGTACGCACCGACCCCTGCCGGATCGGCAATGTGCTGGACGAACTGCTGCGCTACGACTCGCCGGTCGGGATCGCGACCTTCCGCTACAGCACCGAGGCGCTCACCCTCGGTGAGACCGAGATCCCGGCCGGGGTACCTGTACTCATTTCTCCTGGAGCAGCCAACCGAGACCCTGCGCGGTACCCGGCCCCCGACCACCCTGACACCGGCCGCGACGCCCGGGGACACCTGGCCTTCGGCCACGGCATCCACCGATGCCTGGGAGCGCCGCTCGCCCTCGCCGAGGCGGAGATCGCCCTTCGCGCGCTCCTGACCCGATTCCCTGGATTGCGCCTCGCCGTAGCGGCCGAAGAACTCCGGTGGCGCCGTACGCGGCTCATGCGGGGACTGGAATCCCTGCCGGTATTCACGGGGTAGAAGGCCCTGTGGACCGGATGCGCCCGAAGGGTGCTGCCCAGTCGGCTCTGCATGCCAAGATCGGCACATGCTGAATGGGCTGGGGGCTGGATCGCTGCGGGAGCTGTGCTTTAGGGCTGAGCATCTGAGGGCCGAGGTCGAGACCGGGGGTTGGAAGCCGAACACCTTTGATCTTCGTCTGCTCCGTGTGCTTGATCAGAGCGAACCGTTTCGCTTGCCCCTGAGCACGGACCCGGGGACGGACACCGCACTCACGCCGCTCGCCGTTTCGCGTGAGTCTGCCGCCGTCATCTCGGGTGATGCGATCACGGTGGCGTTCGTCGCCTCGGGAGTCCGGCAGGTTAACCGGATGGATGGTCGTCTTGTGGCGTTGCTGGGCGACGCGGTGGGATTGCAGGAGTTCCCTTCCGCGGCGTACACGCCAGCAGGTAGGGAGGCCCTGACGGCTGTGACGAGGCTGGTCCGTTCCGCTGCTGCGTACCGGCCTTGGTGGTCGCGGCTCCTACCCACCCGGCTCCGGTCTGCGGCAGCGAGCCCTACGATCTTCCGATAGCCGACCGGCTGTCCAGGGTCTAGTCGGCAGGAGGGGAGGACACAGTGGTGGAGGAGTGGGAGCGGGCCTGCGAGCGCGGATCGGAGGTGGCCGCCAGTTACCTGGGGAAGCCGGATGATCCTCGTGGCACGTGGGAGTGGACGGCGGTCACCGGCATCCTGTCCATGACCTTCGCCGCCTTGGGGAAGAGCATCCAGGGCGGGGTCGGTGCGGTCGGTCTCGGATCGCTGCTGTGGCACCTGCAGCAAGGCCCCGGGCACCTGCGGGGTCTGGTCGTCCCGCTGGTCGGCGACCGTCTCGCCGCGGGCACGGACAGCGTCCCGGACACGGTCGGGGCCGCGGATGATCCTGTGGTGGCGCGGTGGCTGTGGCTGACACGGACCTGGCCCGAGGCCGCGTACGCCGATGAGCGTCCTGCGCCGGGGAGTGCACCGCGTTGGGACGGCCTGCAGCGTGTCTACCGCCGTGAGCATCCGGATCCCGCAGTGGACATCGGGACCGACTGGGCGCTCATGGCGGCCAATGCGGCGTTGACCCTCCAACGTGGCGGCATCGCTCCCCAGACCCGTGTTCGGATCGTCGGCGGTGAGGAGGACGGCGGGTCTGCCACCGTGATCCTTCCGGCATGGGGGCTCGATGACGAAGCCCGCGACGTCAACTCCGGCCCGCCGCCGTCCTACTTGGTGCGACTGGGCGCCACGGGTGATCGAGGCGTCCAGTTCGAGCCCCTGCTGGTGTCCAGTGACCGGGTGCGCGTCTTGGAGCTGGAGGACGAGGAGGCGCCGTTCGGCGTGGACCGGACGTTCACCACGGTGTGGGAGGCGTGTTCGACGTGGGCCGGTGCCCTGGTGGGCTGGCACCGCGTCCGCACGCCCGCCGCGTGGAGGGGGACCGATGCTGAAGGCGCCGGGCGGCTGCCGTTGGTGAACCGCCTGGTCACCCTGGCTCTGTTCGTCACGGCGCGTGCCGAGGGCCTGGACGACCCCGCCGACGGGTCTGCCGTCGCCCGCACCCCGCTGATGCCGGCCGCGGACCTCCTGCCCGGCCGGTTCGGCGGCCTCTACAGGGTCGACGAACTCCTCAGCCGCGTGATCTCCGACGTCGGGCCGCGGCCGGAGCGCGGGCCTCTGGAAGAGGTGCGCCGCCTGTGGAAGTCGTTCGAACGCACCGGGCGGGAGGTACAGGAATGGGCGGCGGGTACGGCGCACGAGGTGCTGCTCGCGCACGCCGGCCAGCTGCGGGTCCCGGTCGGCCTCAGCGCCCGGGACATCCTCGCCCGCCTGAGCAGCGGCCAGCTGCAGGTGACCCTGGCCGACCGCGCCGAGGACCTTGTCGCCGACGCCCAGCAACGCTCCCACGACACCCTCGGATCACTCTTCGAGAACTGAGCCGCCGCTCGACCGGCTCCTCCGGCCCGTGGCCGGAGGAGCCGGTGCTGGTGCCTACTTGCCCTTGCGCTTGCGCTTGGGTGTCCGCTTCGGCTGGGTACGGACCACACCGGTGCGGTCCGGGGGCGGCGGCGTGCGTCGAGGAGTGCCCTCCGCCGCGCGCAGGATGGCACTCACACGCTCACACAGGGCCGCCTTCTGCTCCGGCGTGGTGGCATCGGCGGGGGTCTCCAGCAGGTGCTGCTTCGCGACGGCGATGATGTCCGCCTCCCACACGGCCCGTTCGCCGGCATCGCGGGGCAGGGGGTAGTCCCCGTCGTAGAGCTGGCCGAGGAGGTGGAGCGCGTCCTGGTCGCTGATCTCGTTGATCATTTCGCGGTCGGGCGTCTTGAGGGCCTTGGCCTCGCTCTCCCTGATCTCCTGGATCAGGGCCAGGCGGGCGGATTCCCGGGAGCGGTGGACCTTGGGGTGGACGCACAGCCAGGCAGCGGTCGCGGCGAACGCCAGCAGCCCGGGAGCCTCGTCCCCGGCCGTCGGACTGAACTCGGCGTCGCGGCCGTCTTCGTTCATGGCGGTCAGCAGACGCTGCGCGGCCGCCCGGTGTTCCGCCGGCGCATGCCGTGCGATCAGATCACCGGCGCCGCCGGCGGCGGCCCGGTTGGAGATGTGGGCGCCGTGCGTCTCCGCCTGGTAGAAGAGGTCGTTGGCCAGCGCGAGGGCCTGCCGGGAGGCGAACTGGAAGCGCGGCTGCGGATACGGCAGCCGGCCGGGATCGTCGTCCCACGAGGCGATCCGGTCCACGACCGCAGCCAGGGTCTGGGCGTCCTCGTCGATGAACGCCAGGACCGCGCGACGCGACAGAGCGTGCATCCGGCCCGTCCGCTCGACGATTCCATCCGGCAGCTCATCCATGAGGGACCCGACGACGCTGCGCATCGCCTCCTGCTCCGCATCCAATGGGGCATGGCCGATCACGCGCTCGGCCTGGCGCGCCGCCTTCCGGGCGGGCTGCGCACGGACGGCGGCAATCATCATGGCCAGTTCGAAGGCCAGCATGACCTGATCGTCTTGGGACTGGGCGGCGAACTCCGCCTGAGCGCGCTTGATCATCCTGGTCGTGCCGTGGACAGCCTCGACCGCGCGCTGGGGCAGCCCGACGGGATAGGTAGCCGAGTCCTGCGGGAACGGGGTCAGGTGCTTGAGGTACTCCGGCGACATGATCGAAGCGGCCACCTGCGCCCACGTCCGCCACAGGCTGGCGCCGTGTCCTTCGTCGGCGACGAGACGGGTGATGGCCCGGTCCGCTTCGGCGTGGTGCATTTCGGTCAGGGCACAGATCGCCCAGGCCGCGGCGCTCACCCACCCCGCGTTCGGTGCGGCGGCGAACTCCTCGTGCGCCTTGTCCTGTTCCAGCAGCTCCTCCAGCCCGCCGGCCAGGCGGAGCGTATCGGAGACGTGCTTGCCCAGGTGCTCGACCAGCAGTACGCGTTCGTCCGGCGCCAGCTCGACAGTGCACCGTTCCGCGGCGCTCGTGATGTCGGCCGGCTCGCCTTGGCAGGCGGCGCCGCACAGGTCGCGCCCGAGGTGCACCCAGCGGGCTTCTGGGTCGGTGACCCCGGCGAACGGCGGGCCGGAGGCGCCCGTGGCCGCTACGGCGATCTGTGACCACGCGGCCAGCAACGGCGAGAGGCGGTCGGCGTTGTGAGCCAGGCCGTCCTCGACGAGCAAGGCGGTGGTGGACCACAGGTTCGGGTCGTTGACCAGTGTGCCGGTCAGCTTTCGAGCGTCGTCGAACTCGGCTTGTCGGATCAGCATGCGAGCGCCGTGCCCCCCAGGGTGCGGATCGCGGAGCCCCTCTTTCCCAGGGCTGCCGCGGTGTGATGACGGATGCCGTGCGGGGCCAGCGTTTCAGCAGGCCGACGCCGACAGCAAGGCGGGGCCGCTGATGACGCCGAGGGCACCGTTGGACAGGCGACTTTGCGTGCCTTGTTCCGTGATGGGCTGCTGGCGGTATGTGTGGCTGGATCCGGTGGGCGCAATGCCCGGATCACCGTTCCGGTTCCGTGGTCTCATGGGTCTTCACCGAACGCGCTGGCGGCCACGCCGGGCAGCACGCTCAAGACCGAGGGGGCACACCGTCATGCCGTTGATTCTGGACCAGCTGCGGGAGTGGCAGGGCGAAGGAGGCCCTGCGGCCTGGCAGGCTTCCTGGGAACGAACCATCGAGCTGGTGGGACCCCTGTGGGAGGGGCGAGGAACGAACGTCGACGGCGTACTCCTCGCCGACGGCGCGGCGGCCCTGACGATCGCTCTGTACGTGATCGCGAAGACCGAGGGAATCAGCCCGGAGCAGGTGACGCGGGCCCAGGTCGACGAACTGCGCGGAGACCCCGGCAGCCGGTTCAGCAAGGGGGAAGAGGAGTGGGAGCGGCGGCTGCGCGCGGCGGGCCACGACCCCGACGCCCCGGATGACCCGGTCGCCATCCAGTGGCAGCGACTGCGCGTGGATCACCGGCCGCCGGACGGCGCGCCGGACGAGGTCTGGGAGGACACGTTCACGCGATGGGGCCCCGGCTTCATCCAGGGTCTCGACCGCGCGCTGGCACCGATGTGGTCCCTGTCCTTCTGACATCCCCGTCACCGTGCTGGTGGCGACGAACGAGGGGGGCCGGCAGCCATGGGATGGACACGCATGGGGACGCAGGTCCTGCACCGGGGAGCGTTCGTCACGCTGCACCGCGACGGCGTGCTCCGGCCCGACGGCAGCCCGGGTGTGTACGACCACATTGCGGTCGCCGACGGCGTCCGGATCGTCGCGCTCGACGGCAACGGTGAGGTGGTGCTCGTGGAGGACGACTTCTATCTCCCACAGCGGCGCATGATCCACCTGCCCGGCGGTGGAACGGACGGCCAGGACCCCCGTACCGCGGCCCTGCGGGAACTGGAAGAAGAGACCGGGCTCATTGCGGACAACCTGCGCCCCCTGGGCATTGTCGACCCGCTGCCCTCCACCACCAGGGCACGCACACACCTCTTCCTTGCCACCAGGCTGCGTCCCGGGCGGCAGGCCCGCGAGATCACGGAGATCGGGATGACCGTCCTCCGGTGGCCGCTGCACGAGGCCGTCGAAGCGGTACGCGTCGGCCGGATCACCGACGCCCCCAGCGCCACCGCCCTCCTGCTCACCCACCTCACCACAGCCCCTGGCGCCTGACCCTCGGGTCGTGCGCCGTCACGACGCTCGCAACAGGCGCTCGGCAAGCTCCTCCGCCTCCTTGCGGTCCAGCGCCAGCGAGCACTCGGGTTCCTCGTCGTGCAGGTGCCGGGTGACCCGGACCTCCCACACCTCGGCACGGTCCTCCGGGCCACCGGGATAGTGCTCGGCCAGCTGGTACCAGTGCAGGACCCTCTGCACCGTCACTCGATGCGGCCGGGGGCTGGCCTGCCGCCGGACATCGAGATGATGGTGCTGATGCGCAGCCCGGATCAGCTGCCGCAGCTCCTCCGGCACTCTCTGCGGATTGCTCGCCCGCCCGAGAAGGACGTCCAGGTCCTCGGCGCACGTAGGGTGCGGGATCTGGGCCAGCCGGTCGTCCAGTCCGGCCGGCGGTCCGTCCTTCAGTGATCCCGGACTCCGCCGCGGCCACCGGTGATCGGTCGCCGGCGCCAGGTGCTCCGAGTCGACGCCTACGGTGCCCTGGACGTCATCGAAGTCGACCACGTAGCCCGCGGGCCCGATCACCTGCTGCGCTGTGTCGTCGAACTCCCAGCCGACGTCGGACACATAGCCGGCCTGACCCTCGAAGGCGCCGGCCGTCGCGCGGACGCGCTGGTGGACTTCGTATCCGCCGTTCGCGGCGCTGAGGGCGGCGGCGACGGCACCAGCGGCCCAGTGGGTACAGATCTCGATGGCCGGGTCCGGAAGAGCATTGGCGATGCCCCGGCTCATGCCCTCCCACCGCGCCTCTACCGCGGGCAGGAGCTCCTGGCCGAGGCCCCGCGATTGCTGGAGCATGTCGTCCGGCCGAGAGGCGCGACTACGGCGATGCAGGGGTGCGTCGGGATCCCAGGTCCTGTTCAGCCAGCACCACCGCGCGGCCACCGGATCCGCCGAGGCGCCCGGACCACCGGCAGAGCCCATGGCGGCGTCGGCGCCAGGAACGGTCTCCTCGACCAGCGCGATAACGCGCTCGTCGTCCCACAGCCACCACAGCACCGACGCCCACGGCACGTCGTCGACGTCGCGACCGTCGCGCACATGGAGGGCATAGAGGGTCACGGCGATGATGTCGCGGATCGCGACGTCGTCCCAGCAGTCCTCATCCACGCTGCCCAGGCGTGAGGCTGCCGTGTCCGTGGCCCGGCGAAGAGCCGCCTGCCACGGCCCGTCACCAGCCGTCGACTTCCTCATGCCCATCTCCTCTGGCAGTTACGCGACCCGGAGGCGGAACTCCCGGATCGCGGGCGTAGTTTCGAGTCGAGCGGTACTGGCTCCGACGCCTGGAACGCATCAGATCACGCAGGGTCGCCCGCCGTCTCGCGGATACGGCGGTACACATCCACCGCCCCCCGCCCCTGCGGCGAACGAGGGCGGGTCACGCCGTCAGCGGGATCGCGGCGACCGGCGTCCATGAGATCTCCCAGGCCGTGTTTCCGTCCTCGCGGGCGCGTTCACGGAACTGGACGTCCAGCAGGTGCACACGGTCGACGTGGAAGACGGCGTGGCTGGGCGCGATGCGCCGCAGGGCACTTTGGAGGGGATCGCTGTCGGCGGTAGCCCAGCTATACCCGAGAGAGAGGTGATGTCGGCCTCCATCGTGCTGGATCACCTCGGGGCCGCGGGCCTCGCGGAAGGCATCTCGGACCCGGCCTCGCAGGTCCTCCATGGGGCCGTCGGGGGAGAGATCCAGCAGAGCGCCGGCCTTGTTGGCCACTGGGGAGCCGGCCGTCGCCCGGAACGGCGCCGCCCCGGCGAGATGCCGCTCCAGGACGTCGACCAGCACGGCGCGTTCGTCCGGGCCGATGTTGTCCGAGCTGGTGTCGGCGACCATCTCGACGGTGACGTGGAGCCGTGAATTGCCGAGCAGCGTGATCGGGAACGGCCGCATCGCCTCGCGGCAGGCCGATACCAGCTGCGCGAGATGCCGGTCGACCGTCAGGTCCGGGAGCAGGTAGGCGTGCAGGACGCGCATGCCGTCGGCCCACGCGGCCCCCTGGAACTGCGGGATGAACTTCCTCATGGTCAGTGTCCTTCCCTTCGGGCGGCGGCCGGTACAGCGTCCGGCCGAGGGCCTTGGCCAAGTCGAGCTTCGGCGATCGGGGTCCAGGCGTACCGGTCGCGCCAGAGCTGCTGCTGGTCCACCAGGACCGCCCGGGTCACGGTCATCCGGGCCCGGGGCGGGCGGAGCTTGACCAGCGCCTTCGCGAGGTTGTCGGCGTCCCAGTGGGCGCTGCTGTACGCCAGGCTCATGTGAGGCCAAAACTTCGCGTCCCGTGGAATCGGCAGTACACCGGCGCCTAGGACGCTTTCCGTGGCCTGCCGCAGCATCCGGTAGAGGGCGGAGATCGGCTCCTCCGGGTAGAGCGCGGCGATGATCCCGTTGTGGATGGTCTGGGCGGGGCCGATCTCGAGCTCGAACGGCGCGATGTCCCGCGCGGCCGACTGGGCAGCTGCGGCGACGGCGTCGGCCTGGCCGGGGGAGAGGGGGCCGATGGACTGGATCGTGGCATGCAGCCACTCGACGGGGACCGGGGCGAGCTCGCGATGGCGGCCGAGCAGCTCGGCATGGTCACGGACGAAGGCGTGCACGGCCGGCTGGTCGTCGAAGAGCACGTGCCAGTGGGCGCGCCGTTCCCCTTCGGGCCAGTGGTGGGTCTCCCAGAAGTCCTTCACCCTGCCACCGTCTGAAGTCCCGCGAGTTCTACGTCGTTCCGAAGTCGCAGGTCGGGCGTGTGACCAGGTTGGTGCGGGTGCACTCCTTCGAGCGCAAAGGAAGACGTTCCGTCAGGAACCTTGACGGTTCGCTGGCATTGTCGATGCACGGTCGGATCTCCTGATCTGGGGTGTTGATGGCTCTTGTGGTGGTGCGCTCGCTTGGTGCTCCGCGCCGCCTGGAGATGCCGCAGGAGGCCGAGGACTTCGAGCAGCGGTTGAACTACCCAAGGATCCAGAGCCCACTGCCCATACTCCGCATCTCCCGAAGCCACCTATGCACCGCATCCCCGTTCACCTCCTCCAACGGGAAACTCCGTGTCTTCGCAACCTCCCTAGCGCCTGGTGACCAGTCCACAGTCGCAACCAGCATTCCCTTCTTCGCTTTCTCCCATCGCACATCTTCAGCGAGAGCCTTAATGACGACCTTTGAGATCTTCCGCTTCTCCCGCTTGCACTGAATGATCACTGTAGGGGGTGACTCATCGATGCCTGTGCCGGACTCCCACACGCGAACATCTACACCATTGTCATTTCTGCCAGCCCCAAGCTGAACTTCGTAACCCGCTCGATGGAAATACTCTGCCACCAGTGCCTCGAACTTCCTCCAGTTCACAGATCCGATTTCTTCATAGTTATTGGCGAGGTAGTTGACGAACCGCTGGTCAAAGAACCTGCCACAGGAGGCTGTGACGGACTCCGACTCGAAGAGCTCGGCGAGTTCGATCACATCTGGCCAGCGCCTTTCATCGCTGGGAATGACCAGGTTCCGTGATACGCGAAAATTCATTTCTTCGATGGTGTCCGATACGGCCTTTCTCAGCTCGGCTCCGTGCTTCCGCTGAGCCTCAGAGATCAGCTCGCGTGCGCGCGCTGGCTCGACACGGGTGATTGGGATATGTATGCTCGCGGCTCCGGGTGAAATCCCCTCCAGCAAGAAGGACTTCTCTTCCCGTTCTATGTCTCTTGGCCTGTGTAGGCGCGCATGGACGAAGGCGGATGCTCGAACGGCAAGACTCAGGTCCCCAACCCTGTCATGCACGCCCGGGATGATCCCTCGTCCGGCCTTGACGGTGCCGTCCAGGCCGAATTCCTCTAGGGTGTGTCGTCCCAGTTTCTCGTAAGCCTCCTTGTATCCAGCGCGCTTTGACAGAAGGCGAGTTGCACTGGTCCTGGTGGACGTCCGGAGAGCTGAATCCGAGACGGCGAGACCGATCTTGACGCTGATCAGTTCAGTCAGCCACTCCAAAACGCCTCGGTCATTGCCCCAGTCCCACTCTGCGCCCATGACGTTCCTTTCAGGTCCGAGCCGCTGACCGCGAGCTACGCTTGGTCCTGTCGCTGCTTGTCAGTCACCCATCAGGCCAGGACAGGATGGCCTGGGTGGGAAGATGGTCGTACGGTCGAACTAGGCTCTCGTACAGCACTGACAGCACGCCGACTGGTCTGGTGCAGACCGTGCCCCACAGGGTATTTGCTGGCCGGTTCTCGAACACAGGGCCTCAGACCCGCCGTTCAGGACAATCGACCCGCGAGTTCCTGCAAGTGGACCCTTCAGAATTCGCCTACTACCGGGAAACCTACGGGAGAGCCAAGTCCACGACGACGGGCAGGTGGTCGGATGCGGCGAGCGTGTCGGGCGTGCGGACGGTGCGGTGCGCCCGCAGGGCCGGGACGAGGCGCTCGGTGATGCGGATGGTGTCGATGCGCCGTGGCCCCCACCGGTCCGGGTCGCCCTGGCCGTCCGTCCAGTGCCCGGTGGTCGGCTCCCAGGGCACGTCGAGGACGGCGGCTGTATCGAGGAGGCCGCCCCGGCGCAGGACTTCGCTAGCCCGACGGTCGGCCTTCGGCGGCGCGGTGGGATCGTCCCGCCATTCGACTTGGTACTCGAGGTCGATGTGGTCCTGGGCGGTGTACGGATCGTCGTCGAAGAGGGTGCCGTCGGTGCGGTGGTCGGCACTGATCGCGTTCCAGTCGGCCCCGATGGCGCCCGGGACACCGGCGCGGAACGCGCTGGTGACGCGGCGGGCTTCGTTGTAGCGCCAGTCGGGGCGGAAGGGATCGGCGTGGAAGGACGCGAACTTCACCTGGGGGCCGCTGGTGTCGAGGACGAGCGTTGCCAGGCTGTGCCAGAAGTCGGGTGACCCGTTGTAGGCCCGCCACCCGCCGGGTACGGCGGTGAGGTCGGGGTGCCAGAGCAGGCCGGTGTGGAAGTGGTGCTGGCTGGAGGCCAGCGCGGGGCCGGCGGGGGTACCGGTGGTCGGGTCGGGCGCCGTGGTGCAGGTCAGACCGGTGTCGTCGGCCAGCTGCCACAGGACCTTGGCGCCGTCGTCGGGCTCGGCCCCGATGATCTCCTGGACGGCGAGAACATGGACGCCCATGGTGCGGATGATGCGCACCACCTGTTCGTAGCGGTTCCGCTCTCCCCGAGCCCTCGGTATGGCGAGCTTGTAAAGGTTGTAGGTACCGAATCGTACGTTCATGAAAGGCAGATCCACCTTCGGTAGGTCAGAACTGCGGGATCTTAGGTGGGGCTGCCGGAATCTCGGTCCCGGCAGCCCGGACCACCGGGAGATCGAATTCAGGCTTTGTCGAACCACCTCCGAAGTTCGGCATCGGTGACGATGCTGCGGTGCGCATCGAGTTCGATCTGAGCAAGACGTACGTAGTGCTCAACCACGCTGGCGCCGAATGCTTTCAGCGCTACCGGGCTTTCGTGGAAGTCATTGAGAGCTTCTTGGAGCGAGAGGGGGACGCTCCGTGCGCTGTCCGCCTGATAGGCGTTGTCGGTGAACGGCGGCGGGGGCTGCATGTCGTGGTCGATGGCGTCCGTGATGGTGGCGATGGCGGCGGCGAGGGCGAGGTAGGGGTTGGCGTCCGCTCCCGGGAGGCGGATCTCGAGGTGCAGGCCGTCGCCCTGGCCGACGATCCGTACTGCGCAGGTGCGGTTGTCGAATCCCCACGCCAAGCGGGTCGGTGCGAACGACTCGTTGGTGAACCGTTTGTAGGAGTTGATGGTGGGCGCGTAGAGCGGAGCGAGGTCAGCCAGGGAGTCGACCAGCCCCGCAATGGCCTGGAGCGCGAGCGGGGAGAGAGTGTCGTCGACCGCGAGCGCTGAGCGGCTACCGCGCCACAAAGACAGGTGGAGGTGGAGGCCGTTGGCCAGGCCGGTCGCGGGAGCGGCCATGAAGGTCGGGGCCATTCTTGACCGTTGGGCGATGGAGCGTACGGCGTGCTTGAGGACCGTGTGTCCGTCGCAGGCGGCCAGAGCGTCCCCGTACGGGAAGGTGACTTCCACCTGGCCAGGGGCGGACTCGGTCTTGATAGCTTCGACTGGCAGCCCGGCACCCTCTAACGCGGCTTGGAGTCGGCGCAGGAAGCGGTCGAGGGCCGGGTTGTGGTCGAGCGCGTAGTCGAGGTTGTCGGTCGCCACGGGCTGGAGGTCCCGATAGCCGGTTTCGGCGGCTTGGGCATAGCTGCCTTGGTAGAGGATGAACTCGGTCTCCAGACCGGCCTTGACGGTAAGCCCGCGGTCGGCCAGCCGTGCAAGCTGGTGGCGCAGCATCTGCCGTGGCGCCGCCTCGAGCGGCTGTCCTTGATGGTCCTGGGCATCGGCGTGCACCAGCACCGTGCGGGGCATCCACGGAAGCGCGCGGATGGTGGACAGGTCGGGCACGGCGCGCAGGTCCTGGTAGCCGCTGTCCCAGGAGGTCAGCGCGAAGCCGTCCGCCGGGGTCATGTCGACGTCGGTGGCCAGGATGTACGCGCACATGTCCGCATCCCCTGTGGCGATGCGCTCGACGAAGTGCCGTGCGCCGTAGCGTTTGCCCTTCAGACGGCCCTGAAGATCGGGGAGAGCGAGCAGCACGGTGTCCACCTGCCCAGACCGGACGTGCTTTCGGAGTCCGTCGATGGTGAGGCGCCCCGCGAGGCGGCTTGCCGCGGTCCGCTCGCGGGCAGCGGTGAAGCGATTCGGCGTAGTGGTCTCCATCAGACGATCTCTTCCTCGAGTTCGGCGGTCTCGCGGGCGTTGCCGTAGGTGGGGGTCTCGTAGGAGCGGCGGCCGGCTACGTGCCACCAGATGGTGGCCAGGAGCAGGACGGCGGCCAGGGCGACGGGGGCGTAGTTGAAGGTGTCGGCCGTCACCGGGTAGCTCTGGGGGAGCAGGAAGAGCACGGTCACGAACGCTACCCAGAGCACGGCGATCCATCCGACGAACGGGCCCCAGCTGCCTAGGGTCCAGGGGCCGGGGCGGAAGGTGTGGCGGTTGCGCAGGCGTAGGAAGATCGGGATGGCGTAGGCGGGGGTGATGCCGATGACGTTGATCGCCGTTACCGCGCCGTAGGCGGTCGAGCTGTACAGGGATGGGGCTGCGAGGACGCCGGCGACGACGACGGACAGCCACACGGCGTGGACGGGTGTGCGGGTGCGGTCAGAGACCCGCCGCCACCACTGTGACCCCGGCAGGGCGCCGTCCCGGGAGAAGGCGAAGACCATCCGGGAGCAGGCGGCGACCTCGGCGTTGCCGCAGAACAGCTGCGCCACGATCACGATCAGCAGCAGGGCCTTCGCGCCGCCAGTGCCGAGGGCGTCGAGGAAGACTTGCGCCGGCGGCACGCCCGTGTCGGTGTTCTGGGTGCCGCTGTAGTCCTGGATGGCGAAGGTGAGGCCGGCGAGGAGGACGCCGCCGGCGATCCAGGACCAGGTGATGGCGCGGACGATGCCGCGGGCGGCGTTGATCTGGGCGCCGGTGGTCTCCTCCGACAGGTGGGCGGAGGCGTCGTAGCCGGAGAACGTGTACTGGGCGAGCAGCAGGCCGATGAGGACGACGTACCAGTGCGAGTTCCAGCCGGTGTCGTTGACGAACTTCCCGAACACGAACGATGCCGACTGGTGGTGGGAGGGCACGGCCCACAGCACGCCGACGATGACGGCGACGCCCGTGATGTGCCACCAGACGCTGATGGAGTTGAGGACGCTGACCAGACGGACGCCGAAGAGGTTGAGCAGGCCGTGCAGGAGCAGGATGCACAGGTAGATGACCATGGTCTTGCCGGGCGTCGGCTCGAAGCCCCATTGCAGGTTGGCGAAGGCGCCGGCGAACAGGGCGGCTCCATAGTCGATGCCGGCGATTGCACCGAGCAGGCCGAGTAGGTTGAGCCAGCCGGTGTACCAGCCCCACCTCTTCGAGCCGAGCTGATCGGCCATGTAGTACAAGGCGCCCGAGGTCGGGTACGCGCTGGTGACCTCGGCCAGGCCCGCGCCGACGAACATGACCATGATGCCGACGGCGATCCAGCCCCACATCATCACCGCGGGGCCGCCTGTGTTCAGGCCGAAGCCGTACAGCGTCATGCAGCCGGACAGGACGGAGATGACCGAGAAGCTGATGGCGAAGTTGCCGAACGGGCCCATGCGCCGGGTGAGCACCGGCTTGTACCCGAGAGTGCGGAGCAACTCGTCGTCACGCGGGTCCTGCGACTGCCGGTCGACCAGACGGAGCCGTCGGCTGCGGATGGACACGAAAGACCTCCAACATTTGGTGAAATGGCGCAAGTTCGCTTGGATGGTTGCGCTCATGACAATTAGCTCCAGTTCGACATTCCCGCCGCGGTCAGGCACTGGCCCCGCGCGCGTACGAATGCGGCCTCGGCCGACTCCGGGCGGTGGGGGTCGTCGGCGACATGGACCCACGGCTGCAAGGCCGCATGATGGCCCAGGACTTCGAAGACCATGGCCGCATCGACGTACCGGTGGGCAGCCCACAGCGCGAAGGCGAGATGAGAAAGGTCTGCTACCGAGTGCCTTAGCGGATCCGACTGCGCGATCGCGGCGAACCAGTGGTGGAACGCCTTGAGAGCGTCGCCGCGAGCAGGATCTTCGGCCCACTGCCGTCGGAGGAGCGGATGCTCCCGCCCCTTGCGACGTGCCTCATCTAACTGCTGACGGTAGGACTCGGTGTAGGCATACAGGGGAAGCGCGAGCAGCGCCGACCCGAATGGGGCCCATGAGGCCACCCACCGTCCGAAGTCGACTGCTGAGGCCATAGCGGCAGCGCCTGCGGTGCAGCCATTGAGGAACTCGAGCATGTGATGGAAGGCTTCGCGGGGGTACTGGTCACGGTCCCAGACCTGCCGAAGGAGCCCCCAGGGGCCGGGCGGCAGCATGTGCTCCCACGCCCGGACTCGGTGCTCGGCTCGCTCCTGATGTTCATCGAGCCGGGCCAGGGCCAGCAGGCACACCCAAGGCACCGGATCGGCCGGCACCGCCTCAGCGGCGACCAAGCACGCCTGACGTGCCACGATCTCAAGATCGTGAACGCCGTAGTAACGCTTCCGGTGAGCACGCCGCGCCCGCTGGACCAACACCCGGGCCCACATCACCCGCGCATCGAGGCTGTCCCGCTCCTCCTCCGACCACGCCTCCACGGCCGTGGTCCCGGCGGCCACCACGCCCAGCACCTGAGTACGCACCGTCCGCAGAGCCCAATCGGTACCCGCCTGGGCGAGCAGATCCCGCATCGCGACCCACCGCCCGGCGCGCACCTCCTCCACCGCGACTCGCAGGGCATCGTCAAATCCGGCGGGGTGATACACCGGGCGGAACTCGTACGGGCCGGTCATCGCGCTCTCACCTTTCATGGGAACCTCTGCACCAGACGTTCGGTGGAGTCCGCCGCCTACGTCGGCCGGGGGCCCGTATGCACATCGACAGCATGTCAATGGAGACAAGGAGCTGCGGGTGACACGAGCCAGGGAAGTTAGCGCTAACGAGAAGGGCGACCGTGCTATTCGATGAAGACCCTCTCGAGCGTCGGGAGGGACATCACTAGAAGTCGTCAATCGCGGTACGCCTCATCGTGGTTGCCTGACAGATCCAACCGGAGAATGTCCATAGCAGCGATGGCCGCAGCTGCTGTTTGCAGGAGCCCTTCAACGCCCCAGTGCAGAATGGCCGGGACAGCGCTGACCGGACTCAGCACCCGCCGGTACGCCGGGTGAATGCCCGTTATGCTATTGAGCGGGTGAAAGGCAGTCACATGGGCCACCATTTTGAGCTCGGCATACGGTGGCGTGCCATTGTTCTCATCGACACGCTGGTATCCGAGGTAGAACGGCTCCGAGATTGAGACCCTGCACAGCTCCAGACATCCCTGCACGAGCGCGGTCTCGGCGTTGTCGGCATCTGGGCGCGGTTCAACCCCAGGAAGTTCAGAGCGACCCGGCAACTCCCTCAGAAGCACCCGCCCGGCGTCGTCGAAACAAAAGCCATGAATGCGGCGTATGGGGACTTCTTCCGGCATGCGACCAGGCGTCCACGTATATGTGGGCGACACCACTTAAATCTCCTCTAAATGTGCGTTGGTCGAGTCCCCTTGGGTTGCCGTCTCTGGGGTGTCAGGCGTTGCCCGGGGCCTGTGCTCGCTCCGCGAGCCGGGGCCGCGGTGGGGAGCGTGGACCTCGTCTGACCATGGCCACGGCAAGAGCAAAGACTCTTCGCTAGAACGCGCGTGCGCACATCTCTTCGGTGATATCACTGGTGTGATTCAGCTCCGGGGGGCTCATTGGAGCAGAGGCTGGCGCACTCGGGAGGCGTGTGTGGTTCAACCGGCTGAGCGGCGCTGCACGGGGTGCGGCTGTCGATTGAGCAGGTACAACGCGGAGGACAGATGCGCAACATGCATCCGACACCTGCCGTCGCACGCTGCCGCGGGTGGTGCTGTGCCGGAAGAGGTATGGAGGGACGTCGATGTCCGGGAGGCACTGGCAGCCTGGGACTTCAGCAGGGTCAGCCGCCTTGTCCGGCAACGTGGAGCCTTGCGGCAGGAGGACGTTGCCGCACTTACCGGGCTGAGCCAGGCGTTCTTATCGATGCTGGAGTCCGGACAACGGCGCCTCACAAACATCGACAAGATCACCGAGTTCCTCGCCGGGCTCGGAGCGCCGGCTGGACTCCTCCGCCTACCCCTTCCAGGGAACTCCGCTGAGCCGCAGGACACCACGGCAAAGGATGATGGCGACCAGGACCCGGCGTTGCCGTGGACCGTGGACCGTATGGTCGCGGCGCTACGGGAGGCCGCAGGCCATCGGGCCTTGGACCACGGAACCCTCCTCTCCCGCAGAGGCATCGAGTTAACCGCGTACGTACACCACTGGGGGACGGCGGAAGCCGAGCCCCTCTTGCGAGCGCAGGACGGCAGGCCAATACCCGACTCACTGCTCGCACACCTCCAAGGCACGACAGATCACCTACGGCTCATGGACGCTGCCGCCGGAAGCGGCACGCTTGCTGACCTCGGCAGCGCACACCTCGAACTGGTGCTACGCATCCTCAAACAAGGCACCCATACCGAAGCCGCCGGACACAGACTCGCAGGCATAGCAGCCGACACCGCCACCCAGACAGGGTGGTTCGCCTTCGATGCCGGGCAACACGCCCATGCTCAGAGGTACTTCCTCGCCGCCCTTCGAGCAGCCCACGCTTCCGGGGATGTGCGGCTGGGCGCCGGCGCCCTGTCGTACATCGCGATTCACAGCTACTCCACGGGATATCCACGCGATGCCGTCGTTGCCGCTCAGGCCGCTCGAGAGAAGATCAAGACGCTGCATGCTCCCGCCTTGGAAGCCATGCTCCTTACGCGCCAGGCTCGCGGGCATGCCGTTCTCGGTGAGGGCAAAGCAGCGCTCAGGGCCCTTGGCCTGGCTGGTGAACTATGCGCACAAGGCCGCTCAGAAAACGATCCGCACTGGCTCTACTGGATCAACGAGGGCGAAATCCACGGCCAGGCCGGCAGCTGCTACCTCGAACTCGGAGACCCTGGGCAAGCCATCGGCAGCTTCACACAGGCCCACGACGCACTCACCCCCAGCGACCTACGGACACGCGCCTTGTTCCTCTCCCGAGCGGCCACTGCGCAGATCCGAGCCGGTGAACTTGAAGCAGGATGCGCGACAGCGCATGAGGCCGTGGCCCTTGGCGAACACCTCCAGTCCGCCCGGCTGCATGAGCATTTGCGCACCGTCATTGAGGAGCTGACGCCAGTCAGCCATACCCCCTACGCTCGTGACCTGCTGGAACGTACTGCTGTCTTGACAAAGATGGGGAACTGAACGTGGTTGATGACAGCCGAGTGCTCGTGCTCTGGGACATTGATCGAACGCTGCTGTACGTCGGCGATGTCGACCGACAGGTCTACCGAGAAACCTTTGCCGAGGTCGTTGGCAGGAGCGCCGACCAGCTGCCCGCGCGAGGCACAGGGGTCACGATGCCTCTGGCCATTCGCAGCCTGCTTGTGAATAACGGCGTGCCGGAGAATGAGGTCCCCACCCTCCTTCCACGCATGGTTGAACTCCTGCCGCAGCGGCTTGCTGCTCATACGGAAGATCTGCGGCAGCAGGGTGTTCTCATGCCGGGTGCCGTCGCCGCGCTTAGCGCGGTATGCGACCACCCGGGCTACGTCCCGACCGTGGTCACAGGCAACCTCAAGCCCAACGCTCTGCTGAAGCTCGACGCCTTCAACCTCGCCGGCTTTCTGGACACGGAGATCGGCGGATTCGCCTCCGATGATCAACATCGGCCGGCGCTTGTCGCCATCGCGCAGGAGAGGGCTCAAGCCAAGCATGGTGCAGTCTTCGATCGTGCCAATACCGTCATCATCGGGGACTCGCTCGAGGATGTCCGGACCGGCCTCGAAGGCGGATCCGCGGTCATCGGGGTCGCCTCCGGCAAAACCACGACAGCTGAGTTGATCGAAGCCGGGGCCGACGCCGCACTCGATAACCTCGAGAACGTAGCACTCCTCCTTGAGACCATCGCAGCGCTGACACACGGGGCCCGCTGAGGGCATGACCAACTCGGAGCCTCGGCTCAGGCCTTTCCCGAGCCGAGGCCGATCGCGTTATCACCTGAGTGATTTCGCCGCCAAGACGTGAGAAGTACGCTGGCACGGATGAGACCAGCGGGATGTCGCTGGAACAGAGAGACCAGCACTGCCTTCACCAGGCACAAAGTGAGTGCCCGGTCACCATCCGAAGTGCACCATTCACCATGCTGTAGAGCAACGAACCCGGAATGAGGTTTGGTGAATGCCTGGAGTTGAGAACGAACCAACCGCCATCGCCATCGGTCTACTCCTCTTCGGAGGTGGCTCGTTGCTTCTGGGTTCACTTTTCGGCATCTGGACTGCGTTTAGCATTGTGACGGCCGGATCTATAGGTATATCTGCGAGCGCAGAGATGCAGCTGCGCAGAAAGGCACTCCGAGATCGTGAGTGACAAGCCTGGGAGGAGATCCTGTGGCTTGAGTGGGGGCACAGAGATGAATAACGGCAACGGCGATCGCCTTCGAAGCCTGGGCAGGACGCGAATCGTAGGTGGAGATCGGAACGGTGGCCACAAGGCGGGCATAGCTGATGAGGGCTCGAGTGGCGTTCAGATCCATCAAAGACTCGGCTGGCTCAAATCACTCACCTTGCAAAGCGATCTGCTGATCCTCGGTAATTCAGCAGATGTGACTGTGACCGATGAGTGGATCTCCGTAAGCACTCCTGCGTTGCCGCGACTTCGCATCGGCAACGCAATCGTCTTCCCCACGCCTCCAAGCCTCGAAGACGTGCCCGCTTGGACCAGGAGGCTGGAACTGGCAGTCGGGCAATCTGCTGCGAGGTATGGCCGCATTGTCTGGGAAGGCGGCCCGGCCGAAGCGAATGCCTACCGCGCTTTCAAGGACGCGGGCTTCGAACCGTACGACAGCCTGAGCATGATAGCCACCTCCTTGATGGAGGGGGCCGGTGCAACGGGTACCCCCACGGAAGTGGTGCAATCTGACGCTCAGTGGCAGGAACTTCTTGACTTCCACCTCCGAGTTAACCGTGTCACCGGTTCTCTCGACCGAGAGTTCTTAGCGGCCCGTCTTGACCTCTACCGCGTCGAATCAAAGGCAGGGAATGGGGCCTGGTTCACCGCACATGCTGATGGCTGCGTAGTCGGATGCTGTGGGATTGCTCTGGGCCACGGATTCGCCAGGTTGCAGGGGCTTGAGGTCATGGCAAGTCACAGACGGGTCGGCGTCGGTCTGGCCCTCGTCAGTTTTGCCTCCCAGTGGGCACTACAGCATGACGGGGTGCGGCGCCTTGTCTCCGTTGTAGACCCCGACTACCACGCGCGTCGACTCTTCGAATCGGTCGGATTCCAGGCGTACGACCTCCTTTGCGGTGCCGTTCGCTCTGACTCGTTCACTGCCACCCAGGATTTGAATCCGACCTGAACGTCAACCCTGGAGAGGAACAATGGAACGAACTGCTGTAGCCGACAACTTCGACATCATTCCCCTCAATCCCACGATTGGCGGAGAAGTGGCGGGGCTGGACCTCCGAAAACCACTGACTGTCAGCACGGGAGCAGCCCTGCGAGCTGCTCTCCTGGACCGCAAGGTTCTGTTCTTCAAGGAGCAGGATCTCAATGTGGAAGAGTTCGAACGCTTCAGTCGGGTCTTTGGAGAACTGTTCGTCCACCCAACGATGCCGCACCTGCCCGAGAGTGTCTACATCAACCCAGTAGCCACCGAGCACGGCCCGGCCAAGGATTGGCATATCGGCGGTCCTTGGCGTACGAACCCGTTCGTCGCCGAACTGTTGCAGCTCAAGATCACCCCATCCGCCGGGGGAGATACCATGTGGGCGGATCTGCAAGCTGCCTACCGAGCCCTGTCACTTCCCATGCGGCGCCTCTTCGACGAACTCGCCGCGACCTACCTGGGAAACCCGGCACAATATTCCCCAACAACACGAGCCGGCGCCGACGAGCAGCTCGAAGTCGAACACCCTTTGGTTATCGATCACCCTGAGACCGGAGAGCGTGGGCTGTACTACAGCACGTCGGCTGTACGTATTGCGGGATTGAGCGATTTGGAACAGGCCATGGTCAGGCGCCTACTCGAAGAGCAGGCGACCCAGCCACGGTTCGTGGTGCGGCATCGATGGCATCCTGGCGACATCGCCGTCTGGGACAATCGCGCAGTATGGCACTCGGCCGTCGACGACTATGGAGACGCTCCTCGCCTTGGCTGGCACGCCTCCATAACTGCCGACTGGCGCCCAAGCTCAGGCGCGGTCACCGAGTAGATTCACAGGGAGTTTCTGGTTGTCGGAGGTGCCCTTCGGCAACCAGACCTATGCCGCCGGCGCGGCATCAGCGCAGAACCCGATCCAGGGAGAAATATGCCCGCATCGCTGCACTATGAGCAGGGAAGGCGAGAGCAGTAGCCTCGTGGAGCACGAACCACTCCGACGTTTCTGCCGTTGGGGCTGGCATCGGAAGAGCCTCTGCGTCCCGGGCGGGTAGTAAGGCGAATATATCGAGGGTGTTGACCGCACTCCAGGCATCGAAGAGCTGAATTCCATTCGCGGTAGCGTCGAGTCCGGTCTCTTCTTTTAACTCCCGGGCAGCAGCCTCTTGCCAGGTTTCTCCCACCTCTATGTACCCGCCGGGGAAGGCCAGTTGACCCCGACAGGGCTCGACGTCTCGCCGTACCACCACCAATCCCGACGTCCCGGTCCGTGTGATGACGGGCTGGAGTGCGACTGCAACAGGCAGAGGGTTTGCCCAGTTCGTTTCTCCGCATCCTGGACAGTCTCTGGGCCACTTGGCCCCAACTGGATAGGCTGATCCGCAGTATGGGCAGTGTGTGATGGTGCGGCCTCGGGTGTAACCCACGTGAAACGGTCCCTCCCTCGCGTACCCTGCGGTCGGGGTGGCACGGTCGATCTCACCGGGGGGAGATCAGGAGGGCTCGCCATCATGCACGAGCCCATGAATGCATCGTCCGTATGGCCATAGAGGCCATACGGACATCCAGCAATCCCTAGCCGCGGGCTGGCACGAAGTTCACCAGCTTCGGGGCAAGCACAATGGTCTTCGCCACGCTTGTGCCATCAAGTGCTGCCCGGACCTTCTGAGATCGGAAAGCCAGCTCCCGCAATTCCTCCTCACTGATGTCCGGCGAGACCTCAATGCGATCACGGAACTTGCCGGCCACTTGTACGACGCATGTCACTTTCTCCTCGACCAGGAGCGCCGAGTCGACATCTGGCCACCCCGCTTTGAGCACGGAAGACTCGTGGCCCAGCCGGACCCAGCACTCCTCTGCTGTGAACGGAGCGACGCAGGACAGCATGCGGACCAGTGCCGCAGTGCCCTCCTGGACGGCGCCATCACCCGAGCCTGGCTGACGATCGACAGCTTGTCGGAGCATGTTTGTGAGCTGCATCATGCGGGCGATGCCGACATTGAACCTCTTGTTCTCCATCGCCTGCGTGGCCTCGTCCACCAGCCGGTGGACCACCTTACGGAGATCGAGGTCCCCCGTGGGGTTCGCGGGCGCTGGAGAAGCGTTACCGACGTCGCCGGCCAGGCGCCAGACCCGCGCGAGCCACTTCACTGACCCAGCCGGCGACACGTCCGCCCAGTCAATGTCGTCTTCGGGCGGGCTGGCGAACAGCATCGTGACCCGAACTGCATCAGGGCCGTGCTGGGCGATTTGCTCCTGAAGGTTGACCAGGTTGCCCAGGCTCTTGCTCATGGCCTTGCCGTTCATGATGACCTGGCCCTGGTTGGTCAGGCGAGTGAACGGTTCAGTGAAGGGGACCAGTCCAAGGTCGTGGAGCACTTTGGTGAAAAACCGGGCGTACATCAGGTGGCCCGTCGCGTGCTCCTTCCCGCCGACGTACTCGTCGACGGGCAGCCATGCCGCCATACCGGCCGGGTCGAACGGGCCATCCTTGTAACGGGGGTTGGGGTACCGCAGGAAGTACCACGAGGAGTCGACGAAGGTGTCCATGGTGTCGGTGTCCCGACGAGCCTGTTGTCCGCAAGCAGGGCAGTTCACCTCTACCCATGCACTTGCAGTCTCCAGGGGCGACTTTCCACCCTCCGGGCGCAGCGTGTAACCACCTTCGGGGAGCTTGACCGGCAACTGCTCCTCCGGAACAGGGACGGCCCCACATGAGTCGCAGTAAATGATGGGGATCGGTGTTCCCCAGTACCGCTGTCGCGACAGGAGCCAGTCTCGCAGGCGGTAGGTGACAGCTCCATGACC
The DNA here is from genome assembly GCF_001187435.1 of Streptomyces caatingaensis. Lineage (GTDB taxonomy): Bacteria > Actinomycetota > Actinomycetes > Streptomycetales > Streptomycetaceae > Streptomyces > Streptomyces caatingaensis. The sequence continues at coordinate 317,409 of NZ_LFXA01000002.1, forward strand.
GACGCCTCGCTCCTCCAGGTCGGCGATGACCGCGGTGATGGCCGCTTCCTTGCGCAGGCCGTTGAGCGGACCCGAGTTCATGAGCACGCCGTCACCAGCCGTTGCGATGCCTGTGTCAGCCGGGTCAGGCTCGCCCGTGTCGACGACAGCACGGACTGGGAGGCCGAAGGCGCGGGCGAAGTTCAGGTCGCGCTGGTCGTGGGCCGGCACAGCCATGACGGCTCCGGTGCCATAGTCGGCCAGAACGTAGTCGGCGGCGTAGGTGGGGAGCCTCTCACCGTTGACCGGGTTGACTGCGTAGCGGCCGAGAAATACGCCGGTCATGGGTCGGTCGATGGCCAGTCTTTCCATTTCAGCCTTGGAAGCGAGGCCGGCTCGGTACTCCTCGAAGGCCACTCGGTGCTCGGCGTCGCAGAGTTCGTCGGCCAATGCTGAGTCGGCAGCTACGACGAAGAAGGTGGCGCCGTAGAGGGTGTCGGGCCGGGTGCTGAAAACGCGAACTGGCTCGCTGCGGCCCTCGATCTGAAAGTCAATGTGGGCACCGGTGGAACGGCCGATCCAGTTCCGCTGCATGCTCAGGATCTCGTCCGGCCACTTGCCTTGCAGTTGCTCCATGTCGTCCAGCAACCGCTGTGCGTAGGCCGTTGTGCGGAAGAACCACTGGGTGAGGTTGCGCTTCACTACGTCGGTGCCGCAACGTTCACACTGGCCTTGGATGACCTGTTCGTTCGCCAGGACCGTCTCGTCACTGGGGCACCAGTTGACCGGGGCTTCCTTACGGTAGGCGAGGCCGCGTTCGAACATCTTCAGGAACAGCCACTGGTTCCAGCGGTAGTACTCCGGGTCCGAGGTGTGGAACCTGGTTCGCCAGTCGAAGGAGATGCCGAGGCGTTCGAACGATTCCGCCTGGATATCGATGTTGCCGTACGTCCAGTCACGGGGGTCGAGGTTCCGCTTGCGGGCTGCGTTCTCGGCAGGCAGGCCGAAGGAGTCCCACGCGATGGGGTTCAGCACCTGTTGACCACGCATGCGTGCGAAGCGGGCCATCGTGTCGCTGATGCTGTACACCTCGGCGTGTCCCATGTGGAGGTCACCCGAAGGGTAAGGAAACATGCTGACGACGAGGGTCCGCTGCTCGTCTTTCGGGCTCGCTGGCGTCAGCTCCTCCGCCTCGAAGAGTCGCTCTTCCCGCCACAGTCGAAGCCACTTGTCGATGCTGCTGTGCGGGTCATAGGTCTCTCGGGCGGTAACCCCTTGCTCGTCAGACATTTGTTCCAGTCCTTGTTGCGGAAGGTGATAGGGCTGTCCGGGCTCGGCGTGGCGGTGCTGGCAGGTGTGCGATCCAGGAAACCCCAGGCGATCCGGTCGCTGCGCCCGGATAGCGTAGCGTGGCCGACCTGGCCGTCAGTGCGTCAATGTCACTGTCCCAGCTCGGGACTTGGCTTGTTTTGCTGATCTGCTTGTCCGTTGAGTGGGATTAGATGGGCGGGCAGGCTCTCCAGGGCGTACAGGGCCGGTAGCACGGCTCGTGTCGACCTGACTGGGACAGCGAGCGGGTTCTGGGGTCTGTGCGATGCCGGCTGATCGGTGATCCAGATGGCCGGCACCTTGCAGGCGAAGGCCCCAAGGACATCACGGTCGTAGGTGTCGCCGACGACGACTGCCTCCTCGTACCGTCCACCCGCGCGCTCGATCGCGAGGGACACCGCTCGGGGATCCGGCTTAGCGAATCCCACCTCTGTGGAGATCACAAGACCGCGCATGTATTCGAGCAAACCCGACGATCCGAGCTTGCGGCGCTGGCCGTCACCAGGCCCGTTGGTCAGCACGACGAGGCGTCGTTGCTCGCGCACGAGAGTCTCCACCAGGTCAGCGGCTCCAGGGAGGAGGCGGACACCCTCGTGGCGATGCTGCGTGTAGACGGCGCCGACCGCTTCAGCGAGCCCGCGACCAGCCGCACCGACGTTGTCGAGCGCGAGCTTCCACGCAGCCTGCCGGAACGCTGGCAGCCAGGCCCTCATCCGGTCGAGCGCAGGTACAGCCCTCTCGAAGTTCTCGGAGAGCCCGTCCCATGCCGAGATGCCGAACGCGTCGCTGAGTGGATCGATCCATGTCGCCCTCCACCAGAGCCTCTGGGCAGTCACCCGGGCTACGCGAGCGAAACGGTCGGGGGCGATGCCGACGTGCTCATGGAGCAACCGCCCTGCGGCTAGGAACGCCCGATCGGTGGTTCCCCTCTCATCGATCAGGGTCCCGTCCAGGTCCAAGATCACAACCTGTATGCGCTTCATCGGGCCCGCACTCTGTCGAGCCAGGTGGCGACCCCAGGCATCATGGCTTCGTAGCGGAAACTCTCTGAGGACGACGCCGCAGCTCCGCGCATCCCTGCTGCGTGATCGTCCTGCAAGCAGGAGAACATTGCCTCCGCGACGTCGTCCGCGGACAGAGAGGCGGTCGTCGCCCCGAATCCCTGGTTCGCGACAATGTTCCCAAGGGCGCCCCGGCGTGGTGCGATGACAGGCAGCTCATATAGCACAGTCTCACGGAGCCTCATGGGAGGGCAGAGGTCCCACAGCACGTGTGGCTCGTACAAGCAGAGAGTGGCCCGCGCCGTTTCCATGACTGTGATCCGGTCTGCCAGAGACAGGCCGCCGTGGCAGAAGGTGACGTGTTGGGCAAGCCGGCGGTCCGCGGCTACGGCTTCCTCGACAGCTCGGTAGGCCGCGGTCGGTGTGCCACGCTGCGGGTACAGGAACCACAGAGTGGCTTCGTGCCCGGAGTCGAGGAGAGAGCTGAGACCTCGTACGGCAGCTACTGGGGAGTAGTGATTCCACAGGCCCCCGTTCCACACAAAGTCGGGCCCGGGGGTAGGGGACTGTGCTGAGGGTTTCAGTCGCGTTCTCTCATTGACATCGCTGAAACCCACTGGCAGCAGCCATAGGAGGTCGTCGAGCGACATGTCTTGGGTCGGTTCCAGGAGCAAATCGAATCGGCAGGTGGTAAGCAGACCCGTCAGCACCTGCTTCTCCGTTTCGCTGGCCACGAAGTAGCCATCTGCTAACCGTAGGCGCATCAGATATGTTTCCAGCAGGGCACGATATTTCGATGGCCGGTCGTCCGAATCGTGCACACGCTGATACGTCGTGTACTCCAGCGGCCATACGATCGCATCGAATATGCAGATCGCCCCGGCTGCTTTGAACCGTCTAATGGAGTCTACGGGCGTCGCAAACCCGTAGAGGTATATGTCCCGATCTCCCGGAGCGACCTTGCTGTACCCGACGTTCCATGGAATTCCAGTCCAGGTCTCCTGAACGTCTGCATGTGGAACGTCGGGAGTCAGTACTGATACTTCATCGTAGTGCTCCAGGGCACATGCCAGCTCCCAGGCTCGGAAACCGACACCGTTCAGACCTGACGACATCCCTACGCCGAAGTCGACATACAACATGACATCCCCCAGGGGAACGAAGATGCAAGGGTGATCTGGCGCGTACGCTCATCCGGGTATCTCTTGCAAACGGATTACAGGAATCCTGCGGGAGGTGCTGGCCTCGTAGCGAGCGTACTCGGAATCGTGCGCCACCTGGCGTTCGTAAACCCGACTTCGTTCTTCTTCGGTCAGCTCTGTAGCAGTCGCCTCGAATTTTTGGGAGCCGATTTCTACGGTGACCTTCGGGTTGACCCGCACGTTGTGGTACCAGTCAGGGTTCTTGTCCCTACCTCCGTTCGAGGCGAAGACGAAGAGCTCATTGCCTTGGCGCTGATAGGCGAGGGGGGTGGTGCGGTGCCGCCCGCTGCGAGCCCCGACAGTTGTGAGGAGAAGGATCTCCCAAGAGTCTCGCGCACCTGTCAGTCGTCCCCCGTTGGAGCGGAACTCCTCGATGAGCCGGTTCCTTCGGACGAGGCCCGCAGCTCTGCCTTCAACGGAGGGGTCCGTACTGAAGCGCGCGGGAAGCCCGTCGGTGAGGATACCCGGCAAGTACTTCCCCGTGGCCGTCGTCGTCGGCAGCGCGAGGCCGACGCTCTTGGCGTACCTGAGCGCGAGTTCAATCTCGCGGGTGGTTCGTTCCACGAAGGGATGACTGCCGATTCCGACGCTCAGCGCATCCTCGTCCTTCTTGCCCCAGTGCTCGAGTACCCAGCTGCTGCCGGTGCTGGAGCGTATGCCGTCGAGCAGGGCTTCACGTGGTAAGCCGGCGGCAGCCGCAATGTGGGCCACCTCAAGCATCGCCAGGCGATTGGAGTGAAACAGCAGGTTGTTGCAGAGCTTGAGGCCCATGCCAGCACCGACGGGACCAGCGTGCACGATGTTGTTGCTGTACAGGTGGAGCGCCCACTGCACGTCTTGGATCGTGGCGGCGTCACCCCCTACGAAGAGGGTGAGGACTCCCTCACGCATGGAGCCGCGCCCGCGGCTCATGCCTGCATCCACGAGCGCGACGTCTCGGTCAGCGAGATCCTTCGCGAGGGCCTTGCACGTCTCGGGGGCGACCGTTGAGTGCACTACCACCACGGTTCCGGGGCGTACAGTTTCGGTGAGACCGTGCTCTCCTAAGACCACGTCGCGAACCTGGCTATCGGTGTGCACGAGGACGAGCACGACGTCGCAGCGGTCGGCAACGTCCGCAGGATGCTTGGCAGGCCCAAAGAGCGGGGAGTCGAGATCCGCTAAGCCGGAGAACTTGTCGAGGCCGACCACTCGGTGACCGACGGAGAGGATGCGCCGGGCGATCGTGCCGCCCATTTCACCGAGGCCGATCACGCCGATGGGCAGATTGCTGTTCATCAAGTGGCTCCTTCGGAAACGGTGCTGTCGGATGGGGCCTCCAGCCGCTGCGGGTCGGCAACCTGGACCAGGAGCTGGCGCCATTCGTCGAAGACGGCCTTGAGAGGGTCTCCATGCATCGCCGTACCATCAGGACGAAGGGCCCTGCGCCAGGCGCTTTCCCAGTAGCGGCGGACGGTCGGCGTTATACGTTGGAGCTTCTCCGCCCTTACTCCCTCGGTGTCGAGGCAGAACAGCACGGACCGGTCCTCTGCACGAGCCATACGGCTACTTCCAGTGACCGACGGCGCAGGCACGTGAGCGAGGTGGTCGATTCGGCTATGAGAGCCGATGGCTGCTGACACCGACCGAGCTGTGCGGACAGCCTTCGCCTGATGCAGATTCTCTGCCACCACAACACGTTGGACATCACGGCAACCGAGCAGCTCGGCTACCACAGATGGCATGTACGTCACGATGCTGCGTCGGTACTGCCGCAGCCGAGCTGCGCTGGGGGGCGTTTGCCCGGATGACGAGGGCCGGATGGCGTACAGATCGGCCAGCTCCGTGGCCGTGATCAGGTTGCTGACAGCCTCAACCGCGGTGTCCAGTGTCGCCGACACTGTGTCGCTATCGGTCCGGATCAGAATGGGCGGGTGGCCACCTGGTATGGAAGCGGCGATGCTGTTGACGAATGCTTCGACCTGATCACCGAAGCGCCGCCACGCGTCCACAGTGATCGATGAGTTGCTGATGATGATCTCTTCACCGATCGGTAGGAACAGCATGCAGGGCACGCGGGCCCATGCTGCCAGCAGCAGAGGCTGTACCGTATCGACTACGAATTCTGTCCGCAGTCGCTCCAGCCTCGCATCGCAGTTGGTGAGGCAGGCTCCGCCGACCACCACTGACTGGTTGCCAATCAGGGGCTCGAACTGAGGATTCACCGCAAAGGCAATCCCGTCATTCACCGGACCGTATCCAGACAGGCCCCTGCTCTGGGCGGACACGAGCCCGAGCTGATCGAGAAGCCAGGCACCTGATCGTCTGTACATGGCGCGCAGCAAACGATCAGCAATCTGATTGTCCAACGGGACAGCGGTCACGCCGGACATCAGGACGCTGACTCCACATAGGAGACGATGGTCTCACTGATGAAGTCGACCTCGGCATCAGTGAGTTCGGGGTAGACGGGAATCGAGATCACTTCGGCTGCAACCTCGGTGGCACGGTCCGAGCTGTGAGCCCTCAGAGCGTGCCCCTCGAACGCCGGCTGGTCATGCAACAGCCACGGGTAACAGACCAAGGTGCCGATTCCCCGGTCGGCGAGCTTCTGGCGCAGGCCGTCACGATCCGGAACGCGGATCGTGTACTTGTGGTAGACGTGTGCCCCGACCTTGGTGGCCGTCGGCGTGACGACGTTCGGAGATGAGGCGAAGTTCCTCATGTAGCGGGCCGCGATCTCCTGCCGACGAGCGATCCACGTGTCGAGGTGCGGCAGTTTGGCGGACAGCAGCGCGGCTTCGAATGGGTTCAGCCTGCTGTTGAGTCCCATTCGTGTGTGACGGAAGCCTCCGGCATTGCCGTGGCCACGCAGGGACCGGGCACGAGCGGCGATCTCTCGGTCATTGGTGAGTACGGCCCCTCCGTTGGAGAAGCTGGATAGGTGCTTCGACCAGTTGAAGCTGATGCCGGAGGCGGCGCCGAATGAACCGACATACTGGCCGGCACTCCGGGCCCCGAGAGCTTGAGCAACGTCCTCGACGATGGTGATCGAGTGCTGGTCCGCTATCTCCTTGAGCGCCTTCATATCGATAGCCTCGCCGAAGAGGTGAACCGGCACGATGGCTGCGGTCTTGGGCGATATCGCGTCGCGGACGGCGTCCAGGTCCATGACCATCCGATCGGGGCCCACATCGACGAACACCGGGGTGAACCCCGCCATCACGATGCTGGCAGCGGTGGCGTAGAAGCCGAAGTCACAGGTGATGACCTCCGCGCCGGGCGGCGCATCGAGAGCACGGAGGGCGATGATGAGCGCATCTGTGCCCGATGCGACCGCTATCGCCGCATCAACCTGGCAGTAATCGGCCAGCGCGTGTTCGAACCTCTCGACTGCTCCGGCGAAGGCGGTGTCGTCGGTGAGATCGATCGAGCCGAGAGCTTTGGCCAGTTCATGTGAAAGCTCGTCGTGTTGCTTGCTGTTGGAGTGGAACGGGATCACAGCATCGTCCCTTCGGTCAGATGTTCGCCGTCAGCGGGGACTCAACCTTGGAGCTGATGCACCGGTGCTCTTGTTCGACACGATCAACGACCAGCTGCCGGAGGACCTGACAGTCGGCGAAATCGCTGGACAGGCACGGATCGGAGCTCACCTGCTCTTCCGCGTTGTGCAGGAACTCGCGCCACGGCCGCTCGATGTCGGTTCCGTATAGCGCCAGGAGCCGCCGCCACGACTTCTCGTATGCGGTGACTGAATCCAGCCATTCTCCGAGCGTTTTGCGGGGAGTGTGGCTGCAAGGCAAGTGGCTCGTAGCGCGGACCGCGCGGCCGGCTGCGAGCGCGCAGGCGGACAGACTCGGCCCGATGAGGGTGCCCAGGTTCAGGGCCGTGTTCACAGCTTGCTCGAACGCTGGGCGCCGAGCGAGGGTTCCGCCAGCCCCGCCTTGAATATAGGGCTTGTTGACGACGCTTCCTGCACGTTCCAGCACTCGTATGAACTTCTGCGAGCTGGGGGTCTCCCAGAGCTTGCACTGCTCGTGGATGACCATGCCGCTGATGGCGTCGAGCGTGGGTTCGGTGGTGAGCGCCTGTTCCAGGAAGGCCCAGTGGGCGGTGCCCCTCAGGACTGCATCAGCGTCGAGGAACCCGACCAGATCCTGCCGGGTGTCCAGACGCGCGGTAATTCCGAGGCCCTCCTGGACCGCACGAACGTAACCCACGTCCTCGGGGATGATAGCTACAGCGAATTCCGCAGTCGTATCGCTGAGTTCCTTGATCAGGTCATCGGGGGTTATGGCGGGCTCGCGGGCGCCGTTGAAGACCACGACATGCATCGTATCCGTGCGCTGGACCGCTTCCGAGGTAGCCCTCAAACTGGAGTTGATTGCGGATCTCGGATCGTGGTCCGGCCCTACAGGAACGATGATGGGGATTGCCTGCTCCCATGTCCTTTGTATGGGAATGTGCAGCAGTTCAGTAGTCATGCTCGGCCCTTTTCCTGCATCATCGGGATTCGAGGATGTGGTGTGCTGCGTTCAAGCCCTGCCGGACGGCCTGATCCATGTTGATGTAGCTGTAGGTGGCCAGGCGTCCGGCAGCTGTAAGCGGATTCCTTGCATAGGCTGCGAGCTGTGCCTCGTAGGAGACTTGCAGTGCCTTGTTGCTGCCGGCGCTGTCGGGTACCGGATAGTGCTTGGCAGCGGCTCCGGGGTACTCACGCATGACGATGGTCCCTGGCCTGTGGTGCAATTTCTCCAAAGCCCACTTGGTCTCGATCGTGCGAGTCCACTGGACGCCAACGTCCGGCTCATTCACCACCATCGACGGCTGGACGAGTTTGACACCCGGAATGAACTGACTGTCAAGTCGAACTCCCCGCCATTCCAGAGGCCCCAGCTCGTTGCAGAAGAAGTCGTCCAGAGCTGAGGTGATCAAAACAGGCTCACCCGGCAAGGATATATCTTCCAAGTCCTTGTAGGTGATGCGCTGACCGAGGTGGATCTCTGAGCTCTCGAGGAGCGCCTCCACGAGCTCGGTGTAACCCCGCTCCGGCCATCCCTGATATGGGTCTCGAAAGAGTCCTCGGTACTCGTCGCTGCGGAGCTCGACCCTGTTGTGGGCTATGGAAGCCGAGAGCGTATCAGGTGATCTGCCCCACTGTTTTTGTGTGTAGTTGCGAATGCAGAGATTGTAGAGTGTCTCCCCCATGAGTGACTGACAATAGGTCTCGAAGTTAGTTGAGTCGACCTTGCGTGGGATCGAAGCCAGCTCACGTTGTACTTCCGGCCATTCCTCTAGCTGGCGCAGTTCGGACCTCTGGAGCGGCCAGCTCAGCTCGTGAGAACGTACACGGATAGTGACGCGGTGCTGATAGGGCGCGAAGTCGACCAATTTGGAGACGAGTTGCCATACCTCGGTGTCATGCGTGTGGAATATGTGTGCACCGTGCGGCTCGTAAGGGATACCCCTCAGCCACTCGGGTCGAATGTGTCCTCCAACCACGTTGGCCTGTTCGTACACGCGAACGCGAAACCCATGTCGTGTCAGCTCCCACGCGGTTGTCGCTCCAGTCAGCCCTGCGCCGACCACAACGCAACTATTGCTTGCTGCCATGCTCGATTTCCCATCCTCGCCTGAGTAGGTGTCTCATCTACGCCCTTTTGGAAGACGGCGTTTTCAGGATGTGAGTGGCTCGTGATTCGTAGACACTCGCAGGGAAGACGCCTGCCTCGTTGAGCTGCGCTACGGGAGCACGGTCAGCCAGTGTGGTGTTGAGATGACAGCGCAGCACATCGCCTTCGTGATATCACTCAGGTGATGCTGGGTGCCGGAGTGAGGGCTGAGCGTTCATTTCCGGTCACCGGGAGGCGCCCAGGCGAAGCCCCGTTGGACCGCGCAAGCGATTGATGTGAAGGTGCCGGACCGCTGTCGCGAACGGAGCCTGCAGCGTTGACAGCGCCCACTGCTGGGCAATCGTGGATGCACACGAGCAGGTGCGGACGAGTTGCTCGTAAGCCTAATTAAGGGCGTAGCGAGTCCATCTGATTCTGTAGGGAAGGCCACGGGAAGGGCTCTGACTGGTCCGTAGGGAGGAATCGAACTCCCCAGGATCGAAGGCTGGCCACGGCTCGCACGTACGCTGGGTGTGCAGACAGCTGGGCGTTCGCCCATGGGGCCAGGAGCACGGGCATGCCACCACCGACTGCCTCATTGATCACGGCCAGAGCCAGGGTGTCCGCGATACCAGCGCCGAGCTTAGTGATCGTGTTGAACGACGCCGGCGCTGCGACCACAAGCTGCGCACGAGGCAGTTCCACTGGGTCACCGGGATCGAAGTCCCATCGCACCACGTGGTTCGAGCGTTCCTCCGCCTCGGCGAGGTCCAGGAAGTGGCGCCCTACTGGACTGGGGATGAGGTAGGGGTCCCAACCCGCTGTACGAAGTGAGGTCGCGAAGCGGGGGAGGTCTCGGGTTGGGCGGGTGCCGCAACCGACGAGGTGTACGACTGGATGCAAGGCCGGCTCCCTTCGATTCAGGGCGATCATGGCGTCGCGTGTGCCTGTGGCTGAAGACGCCGTGGCCTTTGACCTTGCACGTTCACCCGTTTCGCAGAGGCGCCAATGGATGAGGTGGGATGATCACATCAGGAGCAGCGCATCGACGAAGGTGCTACCGATAGGCCGTACGAGCATGGTCGCTCGCATAACGGCAGGTCCCAGGCCAGCCCAAGCGGCACCTTCGTGTCCGGCGTAGGAAGGCTGACGTGAGGAGCATGCGAAGGCAATGCCCACACAAAATGATGCACCGTGATTCTGAGCAAAGAGCCAGGCTCCTTGCTCACCGCGTCCTGGCTGAACACCTCAAGAGGCATAGTGACCTGCTGGTAGCTGGTGGTTGCTCAGGCGGCGTTGATACGGCGAGTCAAGGATCACCAGGAGGGAAGAGGCATGCGTGCCCATGAACTGACCATCGGACGAACCTTCGGTGTCACCTTTGACCACGGTAAGGACTTCTTCGAAGCGCTTTCCACCTTCTGCCGCGAGCACGGCGTACGCCAGGGGTACATCCCCTCATTCATCGGCGCCTTCGCAGAAGCTGAGATTGTGGGAGCCTGCGAGAGGCTCGAGAACCCGGACGCACCGGTCTGGTCCAAGACGTACGTCACCAACGTGGAGGCGTTTGGAGCCGGCACCCTAGCCCACGATCCGGAGAGCGGCGCCATCCTGCCGCACATCCATGTGTCCGCCGGTCTCAAGTCACCGTCTGCCGACGGTCGCACGAGTCACCTCTTGAGTGCCAAAGTCCAGTTCCTCAGCGAGTTGTTGGTGGTCGAAGTCGTGTCACCGAACATGACTAGGCCGCACAACCCCGACCTGTACGACGTGCCGCTGCTCGCCTTCGGTTGACCCGCAGCGCTTGTCGGTCAACGGCGTCGCGTGGAAGTCTTGTTGAGTGGAAGAGCCGAATGCTGCATGCTGTCATAAGTCGACATCATCACCCTCATCTCCGATACGTTGACGCCTCCGTGCGCCCTGCTGGAGCACTAAGCTGGCCGCACTTGTCTACACGCGAAGCCAAGGAGACACTGGACCGTGACGGTCATCTTCGACGAGCTCAGGTGGCGCGGGCTGATCGCCCAGTCAACTGACCAGGAAGCACTGCGCAAGGCTCTCGCGGATGGCCCCGTCACCTTCTATTGCGGCTTCGACCCGACCGCGCCCAGCCTGCACGTCGGCCACCTGGTGCAGGTGCTCACTCTCCGCCGGCTCCAGCAGGCCGGGCACCGACCGCTGGTGCTCGTGGGCGGCGCGACTGGCCACATAGGTGACCCTCGGCCGACCGCCGAGCGCACCCTGAACGACCCGGAGATCATCGCACTGTGGGTGACCCAGCTGCGTGCGCAGATCGAGCCGTACCTCTCCTTCGAGGGCGACAATGCGGCGATCATGATGAACAACCTGGACTGGACCGCGGGCCTATCCGTGATCGAGTTCCTGCGGGACGTCGGCAAGCACTTCAGGGTGAACAAGATGCTCACCAAGGACTCGGTCGCTCAGCGCCTGGCATCCGATCAGGGCATCAGCTTCACAGAGTTCAGCTACCAGTTGCTTCAGGCCATGGACTTCCTGGAGCTTTACCGGCGGTATGGCTGCACCCTCCAGACGGGCGGCAGCGACCAGTGGGGCAATCTCACAGCCGGCCTGGATCTGATCCACCGCCGGGAGCCGCACGCCGAGGTGCACGCGCTCGCCACGCCACTGATGACGAAGGCGGACGGTACCAAGTTCGGCAAGACGGAGACCGGCACGCTCTGGCTCGCCCTGGAGATGACCACGCCGTACGCGTTCTACCAGTTCTGGCTGAACACGGACGACGGGGATATCTCGCGGTACATGCGCATCCTCTCCTTCAAGTCGCCTGAGGAGCTGAAGGAGTTGGAGAAGGTGACCGAGGAGCGGCCGCAAGCCCGTATCGCGCAGCGTGCGCTCGCCGAGGAGCTGACCACGCTGGTGCACGGCGCTGACCAGTGCGCCGCCGTGATCGCGGCGTCGAAGGCGTTGTTCGGGCAGGGTGAGCTCCTCGAGCTCGACGAGGCGACGCTGGCCGCTGCGATCTCCGAGCTCCCGAATGCCAAGGTGAGCGAGCTCGGTCAGGTCACCGATCTGTTCACGGAGGTTGGCCTGGTGGCGAGCAAGTCGGCCGCTCGCCGCACTGTCAAGGAAGGCGGCGCCTACGTGAACAACGTGAAGGTGACCGCCGAGGACGCGGTGGCCACGGCCGACGAGCTGCTGCACGGACGCTGGCTGGTGCTGCGCAGGGGCAAGAAGAACCTGGCGGCGATCGAGGTCACTGGAGCCTGAAGCAGACAGGCAGGTGGAAGCTCAACCGTGAGCGGGAGGAGACCTTCCGGCTCATGATGCTGGGCTACGGCAACCACGAGGCGAGCAAGATTGTCGGCAGCAACCCAGTGTCGGCCGCCCACCCTCCGACGTACCGGCTGGCAGGGTGCGGAGTCGGCGGATCTTGCCGCGGTCGGTTTCGGAACCATCCCTATCGGCACCCCTGGCAGGGCCCTTTGGGGTGCGCCGGCAGGCTCAAGTTAGGGTCTGTTTCTATGCAACGGTTGGTTCTCTTCGATCTCGACGACACGCTGATCGATAGGAGCGGAGCTCTGGTCAGCTGGGTGACCACGTTCATTGCACGACATCGTCTCGGGGACCATGTCCGGCGGCAGTTGCTCGCCAGGTTGCAGGACCGCGCTTCTCCTGCGACCTTCGGAGAGATCCGATCCGAATACTGCCTTGCGCCGTCCCCGGGTGCCCTGTGGCGGGAGTACCGCCGTGATATGGCGGCATCCGTCGCCTGTTCAGACGCCGTCCTTGCCGGCCTCGCGGCGCTCCGGGCTTCGGGATGGCGGGTTGGGATAGCCACCAACGGGCCGAGTGACATCCAGACGGCAAAGCTCCGGGCCGCTGGCATACTCGAACATGTGGACGGTGTGTGTATCTCGGAAGTAGCCGGCGCCCGAAAGCCGGAGGTCGCGTTCTTCGCCAAGGCAGCGGAAGCATGTGACTCCTTGCTCTCTGGAGGCGGCTGGATGGCCGGGGACGATCCCGAAACTGACATCTGCGGAGGCAGGGCAGCGGGGCTGCGGACCATCTGGGTGGGTCGCGACAGGCATTGGCCCACCCACCTCGCCCCACCCGACAGATCGGTGCCAACTGCCCTCTCGGCGATTGAACTGCTCCTGGCCGTTGACCACTCGAGGGGTACTGCATGACGGCGAACATATCGACGGTCGGGCTGCTGCACCCCGGCAGCATGGGTGCCGCTTTCGCTGCCCAGTTACGTTCCCAGGGCACTCCCGTGTTGTGGTGCCGGACTGGCCGTAGCAATGCTTCCAGGCAACGGGCCGACTGTGCTGGCATCGAAACAGTCGATGATCTTGGTGAGCTCCTACGACGTGTCGATGTGGTGCTGTCGCTATGTCCGCCTGAGGCTGCCGAAAACGTTGCAGCACAAGTTGGAGCCCTTGGCTTTCGAGGAGGCACGTACATCGAGGCGAATGCGATCACCCCGCTGAGGGTCCGCCGCATCGCCGATCGCCTGCCTCACGCGGTTGTCGTCGACGGAGCTGTGGTCGGCTCCCCGCCGCTGGGCGGTAAGCAGCCCACCCTCTATCTCTCCGGGCCGAGCGAACACGTTGCGCAGGTCGAAGCGCTTTTCAGGGGCACTGATATCCGTCCCCGCCGTTTGGGAGAGGAGATCGGGAAGGCTTCCGCGCTGAAGCTCGCCTACTCCAGCTATCAGAAGGCATCACGAGTCCTGGCCGCTGTGGCCTACGGGCTTGCAGACTCGCACGGTGTCGCCGACGAACTCCTTGAGATTGCGAGCAAGCGCTCTGGCAGCTATCTCGCCGAGACCGACTACATCCCCAAGACGGCCGCACGTGCTTGGCGGTGGGGCCCCGAGCTGGGCGATGCAGCGGACCTGCTCGCCGAAGCAGGTCTCCCGGATCACCTTATGCGTGCGGCTACCGAGGTCCTCCATCTTTGGGAGAGCGCGAGGGGCAGGACCCTCACAGTCGACGAAGCCCTCCGGCAGTTGTGCACTGAAGGACAGGCTGACCACGATGGTATGGGGGCCGCGGAGAGGTAGTCGTCCGTGCGGTGGATCCCTGTCTGTCACGCTGAAGTGCGGACCAGGTGGTCAATCTGCCGGGCTGCGTCTGCCGGTGAGCAAACCTCGGTGTCCACGCGGAGGTGCCACGACGCGGACTGGTGGTGGGTGAGGTCCAGGTCGGTCGCGTCCCAGGCTATGAGTCGTGCATCCGTATCGCCGTCTCCCCGTCCCTTGGAACGCAGCGCTGTGGTGTCGCGAGAGCACCACAACAGGATGCGCGACCACCTCGCAGGGTAGTTCGAGGCGACAGCCTCGACGCCTGCTACTTGGCCCAGGTGCAGGATGGGGACGCATCCGTCTTTCATCACCGCGTCCAGGCCTGGCCGGTCGACGACGTAAGTGTTGCCGTAGCGGTCGTTGCGGTAGAGGACATCGCCGTGGGCCTCCAGCTCATCCAGCTGCTCAAGCGTGCCCATCCTGTATCCCTTGGTGTTTCCGCTCCCGACCTTGAGACGGGTGAAGGGAACGTATCGCGGATCGAGCGCGGCGAGCTCGTCGGTAACGGTGTCCTTCCCCGCGGCCGGCGGCCCGTACAGCAGTATCCCTTGATTCATCAGAACACCGTCCCGAAGACCTGACGTACTTGATCAGTGAGTGATATGGCCGCGCCCAGCCGGTTGTCCACTATCAGGTGGGGTACCGCAGGCCGGAGCTCCGAGTTGATGGTCGCTGCGTAGTCGTCCCAGTTCTGTAGTTTCCAGCTGTCACGAGCCGCCGATCGGAAGCTGATGTACTCGTGCATGGTCTCGAGGTCACACTGGATCCAGACGACAGCGACACTGACCCCTCGTGCCTCGCATCGGTTGGTCAGGCGCCTTATCCAGCGGACATCGGTTACCTCGGAGACAAAGGGTGCAGTCAGCACCGTGCTGATGGAGCAGTCGACGTTCGCGTACGCGGTCTCCAGCAAGCACTGGTATTCCAGCGGGCGCACTTGTTCACGGTAAAGAGTGGAATGCCGGTCATGAGGGTCACTGCCCATCTCGACAAGTAGCCTCTCCACGAGTGGCCGTGTGATCGGGTCCTTATCGAGTACAGGCCATCCGGTGAGCTGGGAGATGAAGCGTGAGAATTCCGATTTTCCACTGCCTGCGTACCCGCCGACCATAAGCAGTGTCGGCCGGTTCGGGTCTCCACCGGTGTGGCGCCGCTTCCACGCATCGATGATCCGCTGCTGCACCCCCCGCCCATCGGAATCCGTCGTTCCTGGGGCGATCTGGGACAAGGCGCGCTCAACAGCCAGTACGTGAGCGCCGTTGTACGGCTCGCTCGACGGCGTGAGCTTCATGAGCGTCGCTTCGTCCGGCAGGGCGTTACGGAAGCCGAGCTCGGGTTCCGTAGCCCGGTAGAGGAGGCAGTACGCCCGTCGGTATTGAGGTCCGGGGTAGACCTCTCCCTGCTCGTGCTGCCACAGAGTCTGGAAGTTCGCTGCTGGCTCAGCGATGCCCGCAGCGCGGGCCACCTCCCGCAGCCGTTCCCCAGCTCTCTCCAGCGTCAGCCCGTGCGCCTCGCGCATCTCACGGAGCCTGTCCGGGCGCCATCCCGCACGGCGCTTTGCCATGTCCGTTACCGCCTGCCCATCCCTTGCCATGATCAAGACCATAAGTCTGCCCCTCATGAACCCGTGTGCAAGCAGATGTTGAAAAGTCATGTCGTCACGGAGCGAGCGGTGGCGGTGGCCGGCGGTGATAGTCGATCGTCGATGCCTACGGTGTCATGTCCAAGTCCCGCCCACACATCGCGTTGTCAGGCGGGAGATCTGATCACCCGAGATCGCGCACGGCAGGGGGCAGGACCGGGCGGTAGCCGGGATCAGCGTGGGAACGGCCGATGCGCCGGGCTCGCAGCCGCATGCCCCCGGAGGCCAGTGCATGTACAAGAGCAGGTGGGCGGCGGGCTCCGAAGGCGCAGCGGAGCGGCTCGTCGAGGAGCGCGTCCGCGGCGGCGCGGACCAGGGGGCCGAGGACGGTGGGGAAGCGGTTGGTGAGAATACTGCGGGTGGCGGCCCACAGCTCGGCGGCCTCCGCGGTGCGGTTGAACCGGCTCTGTTCGTAGCGGTCCATCCAGGTTGCGAACCCGCCCCACGTCGGCGGGACCTTGTGGATGCCCATGCGTTCGGCCAGGGCGAGGTAGAAGACGTGGGAGGCGTCCTTCTCCCCTGTAGTTGTGGGCCGCCAGGCGTAGGTGTCGCACCAGCGCATCGGGGCGACGTCGAAGCAGGCCAGGACATAGAGGAACTCGTCGTTGGTGATTTGCCAGCGGGCATGGATGCGGTTGAGGGCGGCCACGGTCTGAGTACCCAGCTCGCTGTCGAGCCCATCGCGGAAGAGCCGGTACATCATCTGGCCAGTCGTCTTGGCGCGCAGCTCCGTCTGGCCCGTCATCTTCCTTGTCGAGGCCAGGAGCTGCGCGATTTCGGGCACAGCAAATGTACGGTAGAAGCCGATATTGAGGCCGAACGCGAGATCCTCGCTGAAGTCATGGAAAGCGAGACGTCGATATACGGATTCTGCTTGCGACAAGGTTGTTTCTGCGTCGGATACGGGCTTCACTCTGTTCCCCCTGTGGTCTCAGTCGTTCAGGCGGTCTCGGCCAGAACTTGGGCCACGAAAGGCCCCTGGAGGTGCCGGGAGACCAGGACCAGATGACGGCGCTCGTCTCCTGGGGCGACGTCCGTGCCGGGCGTGTGCTCGGAGTGCCGGGCCGGGCGCTGCCGAGTGCGCAGGGCGCGCACACCGCCGGCGAAGGCCGCGGCGGCGATCGCAGCCTCCCGTTCTTCCGGTTCCAGGCTGTCGTGCTCTGCTGCACGGCGGCGGGCGACCTCAACGACGTCCGCAGGGACCCACGGGCGCAGAGCAAGCTGCCCGTCGCGAATCTCCCGGGTGCGGCGGGTGATGCGCCACTCCAGATCCCGGGTGGCCAGCCGCTCAGCCCACGGCCGCAGTGGGTTGTCCAGCGCCAGGCGCCCGTCGACCTGCATGGCGGTCATCCACAGTGGATGCAGGGCGCGGTAGTCGGCTCGCCGATGACGCCAGGTGGCGACCGCAGCGCCCGCCCAGCCGGAGGCGAGGACCAGACAACCGACGCAGCCCGAAAGAGGGCCGACGATCGACCCCAGCCAGTCCAGGGCATGGTGGTCTGCTGCCGCGGCAGTGATCGCGACGGTCTTGCTGAGGCTGTAGCCGCCGATCAGCGCGCACCCGATGGTCAAACGCCGCAAGGTCCGGCGCAGCAGGCCAGGCGCGGGTAGGTCAGCGGCGTGTTTCCAGGAAATTCGACCCAATTGCCACAGTGCCCAGCCGAATCCCGCCTGGTAGATCAGCAGGAAAGCAAGGACCGGAGGACGGTGCGCGTAGGTGGTGTCCAATGCCACGGAGGTGTCCATGCCCGGGCCGAAGACCGCGAACAGCACCGCCATGGCCGGGATGATCAAGCCGTAGACCCACACGACTTTGCGCCGCACCTCGGATCGCACTGCGGCGTAGGGCACGGCCCACACCTCACGGCTGGCTGGGCGCCGGGAGGGTGGTGACCAGAGCAGTACGAGCGTGATGGCGCAGGCGCTGAACAGCATTCTGCCGACGTAGGCGAGCAGCACGCTGAATGGGCCGATGCCGGACACTCGATTGATGAGGTGGGCGATCGCGGGTGCCGCGCAGAGGAAGGAGAGGGCCGAGACCAGCGCTGCTATCCCCATGACGAGCAGCGCCGGGCCGCGTTGACGGCGCCAGGCCCGGAGTTTGAAGCCGGCCAGCACGCACAGCAGGATGCTCAGAAACAGACAGAGATAACTGAAAATGATGTCAGACATGGCGGCTCCGGCGGTGCTCCAATGAGGTGACCACTGCGGCATTCGTCGGCTCTGCAGGCGCCAGGTTGAGTTGCTGCCAGAGCAGGGTGCCGAGCACCTCGGCCTGCTCCTCGGCTGGGTCGGCGTAGTGGGAGCGACCCAGGACCAGACGGACGACCTCCGGGTCCAGGGCGTCGAGTTCGGGGATATGCGCGAGGAGGAGATGCGCTATCTCGTGGCAGATAATGTGTGCCTGGTGGGCTGTGCTGGTGTGTTGCGGGTAATAGATCCGGTCTTCGGTCAGATGCTGCTCGAATTGTCCGGATCTCTGCCCGTGGGTCATTTCCCTGGCGATGAGCACGATGGGACGTCCCCGCTGCACACCGAGTCGTTCGCATAACTCTTGGACGGTGGAATACGGAGGCAGGTTCGCCTTCTCCAACAGGGCTCGGCACTCGCGTCGGGCGCGTCGTAAGCCCACGAGGGCATTCTCCTGTCCTTCAGGGAGCCGCCAGCGGATTGCCACATGACCCAGGGGCATGTCTGCCGCACTCACGGACGTCCTCCTGGCTGAACGAGCATGATGATCCCCCTAACCGGCTGGCCGCCGGGCATACGGAGTCGTGCGACAACGTGGGCAGGCTGGCGGCGCCCTTCGGCGCGCCCAGGGCCGCCGGACCGACCGCCCTCACCTCGTCCTCCCCGCTCCGCCAACTGCCAGCAGGACAATGGCTGGAGTATTGATCGGTCCCTCGCTCATGTGCGACCAGGCCCGCTGTCAGCCCCTAATCCGATGGCCTTGCGAAGCTGGTCGATGACAGCGCGTACCGGGCCCCTCATGGCCGGCGGAAGTTCCGCAGCTCCCTCGGCGATCTGCCGCACTTCGTCGTCGTCGAGCAGGTCGACAGCGTCTTCGCCTCCCGCCTCGCGTCCGGCGGCCCGGTGCTCGACCCGCTGTGCCCTGCCGGCGCGGTGGTCCTCGATCATCCGCAGGTTGCGTTCGACGGACCGCACGGTGGGATGGTCCGAGGCGTTGAGGAAGTAGTCCGTCGACACACCGAACAGCTTGGCCAGACGCCCGGCATTGGCCAGGCTCGGCACGGACTGCCCCTTGCGGAGCTTCCCGACGTACTGGTTGGACAGACCCGTCTGCCTCGCGATCTCGGTGTCCGTATAGGGCCGCCCCAACGAGGCGGGATACACCACGTCGATCAGGCGCCTGAACCGCTGGGCGAACAGTGCCGCGTCCCGCTCCCCAGGCGGGGGCGACGGTGCCGACGCGTGCGGATTTGGAGTGGACATGGGCGCATCCTAGGCCAGGCGTCGCGCGGTCGAACACCCCCCAACGTCACGTAGATACACGATAGTTGAACCCTAGCGACGATCCTTCGCATCACTGAGCTGCGTCTTTAGGGGAACGTTCTCCAATCGATTGACACGGGTGGGGGAAGTGCAGAAGATCGGGCTCCTGTGGGCGGCACTCACTCGCGGGTGCGGCCTTCACGCCCGTGGGAAGAGGTGTGCCATGCCCAAGGTCGGCAGCCACCCGATTCCCGGATTCTCGTCCTCCGCAGGGGAGAGGGCGAGGCCGGGACGCCACAGCCGACCCCCCTGACGGCGTCGATGGGTGAAAGCACCGACAGTCCGCTGGCGAGCCCGGCGGTCGAGTTGTAGGGGCGGATTGAGTCGCTGCTATCGGTGAGGGGGCGGCGCTGTCGCACCCATGGCCGCCCCCACTGCAGGACCGCCAGCTGCAGTGCGGGATTCGGCTCGCGCTGTGCACCGGTACGTAGCGGGATCGCTTGTCCACGGCGTCGGGTCGGGTATGACCTGCTGGCGGCAGCGGCGTCCCTGAAGCGAGGCCGGTGTGTCTGGCGACAGCTGCACGAAGTGCTGCCGACTGAGCCTGGGCGTGGGAGTCCAATGCCTCCAGGCACGCGAAGGTGCAAACCGAAGCTCGCAGGTCCGTTGCGGTTGCCTGGGGCCGAGGTCGAAGCGTCCCGGTCGCTGACGCGCGGCCTTGACATCCACCGCGGCCGGATCCGCGAGCGCGGCATCGTGGCATCCATCGGCCTCAGCGGCACCCAACTGGACTGATCCCACAGGGCTGTGGGGCGCACCCGTCTGGTCCCCCGGATCCTATGGCTCTGCGCCAGCCGACAGCGTCGCACCGATGTGAACGAAGGGATGCCCCTCATGGGCGCGTGTGCAAGCAGATGTTGAAAAACCGTGTCGCCACGGAGTGAGGAGCTTTGGTAGCCGGCAGTGATACCTCGGCCGCCGACGTCACGGTTTCATGTTCAAGCCCTGCCACACCGCTCGAGCCCGGAGATTCATGATCTATCTCGGGGTCGGGCCCCGCCGGCTCTCCAGTCGGCTTCGGTTCACCAAGGAGCAGATGTCCGTGTTGACGCTACGTACCGCTGAAGGGCTTGCGGTTCCAGGGGAAGTGCGCCGTTGTGAAGGGTGTGGATGTCGACTGAGCAGGTACAACAGCGGTCGTCGCTGCAGTGCGTGCAGCCGTCGAGAAGGGGGCGAAAGCGCAAGGATGCTCTCGGTGCCTCAGCGCGTATGGGAGGCCGAAGAGGTGCAACAGGCCCTTACCGAGCGAGACTTCGGGGCCTTATGCCTCTTGATTCGACGGCTTGGGTCGCTCCGGCAGGAGGACATGGCCAGGCTGACCGGCCTCAGTCAGCCCTTCTTATCGATGCTTGAAGCGGGTGTGCGGAAGCTTACGAACATCGACAAGATCGTCAGACTGCTCGATGGTCTTGAGGCGCCGATGGAGCTTACAGGTCCGATGTTGCGCGCCTCAGAAGAATCCACGTCGCCTTGTGGCGGTTCTGACAGATCTTCGTCGGGGTCGGGAACGCGATAGTCCTCTGCTCTTCGCGCCGTCACAGTCGGAGATCGCTAGCTCAACAGGGTTCCGCGCCATGATCGGGAGTGTAGAACTCTGGTGACAGCCTCGTCGCGTGCACCGTTGCCATGGGTCGCGACCTCGTCGGCCTGTTGCGTGCGCTTTGATGCGCGGCCTCGTCCGCTGCCGGCGAGCGAAGCATGGGGCCGGTAAGCTCCATCGGCGCCTGCAGTCCGTCAAGTAGCTGGACGATTTTGTCGATGTTCGTGAGTCGGCGCACGCCTGCCTCGAGCATCGATAGGAACGCCTGGCTCAGCCCGGTCAGTGCGGCCACGTCTTCCTGTCGGAGTTCGCCATGCTTGCGAATGAGCAGGCAGAGACGCCCGAAGTTCCGGTCTATGAGGGAGCGTTGCACGTCCGGTAACTGCCAGACGTGCGGGGGAACGAAAGGTCGGGCAAGCTCCGCTTCGTACAGGTGACGGAGGCATCGGTTGCAGTAGTTCTCCCGGTTGTACCTGCTCAAGCGGCCCTCGCATCGACCGCAGAGTCGCACTCCTTCTTCCACCGGAAACGCCTTGGTGGCTGGTAGCGTCCGCACGGTCATCCACTCCTTCGTGAAGCGATCAAGGGAAGAGCCAGCAGGTGCCCTGGCTCGGCAGTGCTGGGGTCATGGCATCGGGATGCAGGCCGTGCCGGTAGTACTTAGGTTGCCGAAGCTGTTCAATACCTGCAGCAAAGCTGATCACCTTTGCGTTGGTGGGCTCGGCAGCGGGAACGGGCATAGCGGCGCTGCCGCCGGTGGTCCTGACCGATGTGCTTCGGCGTGGTCACCGGTCTCCGCGTGCAGCCGGTGGGCGAGCCGCGCAGCGGCGTTCCTGGTCCGGCAACGCCTGGCTCGATGACGCGGTGGCTGTTACCGAACGTCGTGGTCGTGCGCGACATGCCGAACTCCGATTTCGCGGGGTGCGAGTTGAGGTGCGCGGGCGTCAGCAGATGCGGCGCCACTGAGTGATCAGTGGTGCCGTGCCATGGTGGACGTCAGGGAGGGCCGTTTCGAGGACTTTAAGAGGACGTCAAGAGGACTTATGTAGGTCCTTATCGCTCCTGTAGGGACTATTTGTTGCCTGATCAGGGACTTACAGTGGAACTCTCAGGCAAGCGCCAAGCCCGGAGGTACCCATGTCCCGCCCTGCAGGTAACACCCGACTCAAAGCAGCTCGTGTCGCTGCCGGGTACAACTCGCAACAGGCTCTCGCCGACGTCATCACCAGGACCGCATCGCGCCTTGGGATACGTGGCCTCACTGTCGGCGTCCGGCAGGTACGGCGTTGGGAGTCGCGTACACCGCCCTGGCCGCACCCCGACATCCGACGGGTTCTGACTCAGCTCCTGGGCCAGAGCATGGAAGAACTCGGCTTCACCCCGCCGTGGGGAGCCGAAAGCACCTCGGTGGCGCCTGCTGGCCAGACGGCCACCGCTAAGACGAGAGTCGGCACCAGGCTCGCCACCGTCCCCTCACAGGTCCCGCTCGTGTCGCAACCTGCCAGCATTGGCAGGGACTTTGAGGCGGTAACGCGCTCTCACCGCCGCATGTACTGGTCGGTCGCACCGGCGACGCTTCACCCAGCGATACTGGAACACACGAGGCTTGGCTGCTCACTTCTGCCCGAAATAGCGGATCCTGGGCGCCGTATACTTGCCGCCGCGCTCGCCGAGTCCTACCTCCTGGCAGGACGCATCGAGTTCTTTGATCTCCAACAGCCGGAACGGGCGAGCGAAACGCTCCTTCGTGCCCTGCAAGCCGCGGGGGAGGCGGACGACTCACTGCTTGGCTCAGCCATTCTCGCGCACACGGCCTTCATCCCGGGCTGGGCGGGAAACCGCAACGGAGCCGTCGAGCGGATGGCGGCCGCACGGACCTACGCCCGACGCGGAACCGCTTCCGCTGAGTTCTGGGCATGGCTGGACGCGGTCGAGGCAGAATGCGAAACCCGATGCGGGGACACCCGCGCGGCCCTCAACCTGATCATCCACGCCGAGGACACCCTCGCCGCCGGCTCGGAGCACACGACGCCCGAATGGATGGATTGGTTCATCGCGGTGCGCCTGGCCGCCTTCAAGGGCAACACACAGCTCAAGGCTGGACACATCCCCCAAGCCCGGACCACGCTGCTTCACGTCCTGGACGGACTACCCCCGGAGTCAGACAAGCAGCGGTCGGTCGTCCTCGGCGACCTCGCCGCAGTCGAAGCTGCCGACGGAAATCCGCAGCAGGCATGCCACTACGCGCTGCGAGCTCTCGACCAGCTGGCGATCACCCCGTACGCGACCGGCATGGACCGCGTACGGGATGTGCGCCGCTCGCTCGCACCCTGGCAGAACGAGCAGTGCGTTCGTGACCTCGACGACCGCCTCTATGACTGGGGAACGACGGTCAACGCACTCCAGCGTTGAACTTGGCAACCTTTTCAGGCAGTTCGGACAGAGAGTCGATCCGCATGGTGGTGATGCGGTCGGCGTCCGGGTCGTGCTGCTGGATCGTGCCCCACGGTCCGCGTCGGATCAAAGCCGTGCGGAGGCCGGCCGCAACCGCGGGCCGGATGTCGTTGTCCAAGCGGTCGCCGACGTACAAGATCTCCTCGGGCTCCGCGGGCGTCGCTTCAATGACGTGCTCGAAGAACTTCACGTCCGGCTTGGAGGCCCCCCAGTCATCGCTGGTGGCGATCAGGTCCGCGGGCAGATCCAGGCCCCGCAGCAGCCCCCCGGCCCTGACCGTCTGGTTACCCGCGATACCCACCCAGAGTCCGGCCTCGCGAAGAGCCGAGAGGGCCGGCCGCACATCGGGGTAGAGGTCCCCCTCACCGAACCACTCGGGCTTCCCCGCGGCGGCCCGCTTCTCCCGCTCCTCAGTCAGATCGAAGCCCGGCCGGAACACCTGGAAGGTCTCGCGATAGTCCCGCCCCTGTGCGATCACGGCACCGAACATGGCAGCGAATGTATGGCGAGGCACCTCGAGCCAGTCCGCCCAGGTCCCGTACTCCCGGGTCTCGTCAACGAGGCACTCACCGACGTCGAACACAACAGCGCGAATCATGCACCGCAGCGTAGAGCACCGCTTGAGCTTGCGATTTTGTGTTCACTGAGGCCAGTGAGTGGGCAGAGGCGGTGTTATCTGCGTCACTCAGGCCGGCAGCGGTCGCCGATAGGGCAGGGCCCTCGAGAGGATCAAGCATGCTGCCTTCGACCTGGTCGACCGCTTCGGGAAGCGGATTGGCTTGATCGTGGAGACTTCGAGCGGGTTGTGCCCGCTATCGGGGATACTGGTGCGTCGGCCATCCCTGTGACCTCGTGGTTGCGCAGTGTACCGGTGGGATGGCCCTGGGGCTGGGTGTGACGCGTTGATGAAGGAGTCTCGTCAGGTGGCGACCGCTACGGAGTATCCGCAGGGGGTGGGGAGCGGCGCCAGGCGGACGGTAGCGCTGCCGCCGGTTCCGGATCCTGGGCAGGTGGTGAAGGTCCGGGGCTCCACCTGGGCTGTGTCGGATGTCCGTCGGCAGGGTCTGCCGCGGAGCCCTGCCGACGAGGGGAAGCCGGGCCTGGCACACGTGGTGAGCCTGCAGTCGCTGGACGAGGACCGGCTCGGCCAGGAGCTGACGGTGGTCTGGGAGCTGGAGGTCGGGCACACCGTTGCCCCGGACCAGGGGCTGCCGGAGACCGTGCGGCCGGAGGCGTTCGACGATCCGAACACGCTGGCCGCGTTCGTGGACGCGGTGCGGTGGGGTGCGGTGACGTCGGCGGACGCGAACTCGTACCAGGCCCCTTTCCGGAGTGGTGCGAACGTCGAGGCGTATCAGCTGGAGCCGTTGCGCCGGGCGCTGCAGTCCTCCCGCACGAACTTGCTGCTCGCCGACGACGTCGGTCTGGGCAAGACCATCGAGGCCGGCCTGGTCATACAGGAGCTGCTGCTGCGTCACCGGGCGCGGACCGCTGTGATCGTCTGCCCGCCGAGCCTGTCGCTGAAGTGGCAGGACGAGATGCGGGAGAAATTCGGCCTCGACTTCGTCATCGTCAACAGCGAGCTGATGGCGAAGGTGCGGCGCAGTCACGGGCTGAGCGCGAACCCGTTCCGGCTGTTCCCGCGGGTGATCGTAAGTATGGCCTGGCTGCCGTCGCTGCGGGCGCAGCGTCTGCTGCGTGATGTCCTGGCCGATGTGCGTCACGCCTCCACCGCTCGGCGTTTCGCCTTCGACGTACTGGTGGTCGACGAGGCGCACCATGTGGCTCCAGCCAGCCCGACGACGGCTCCAGGACAGCGTGGGTACGCGGTGGACAGCAACCGTACGACGGCCACGAAGAGGTTGGCGGAGGCGTGCGAGCACCGGCTGTTCTTGAGCGCGACGCCGCACAACGGCTACTCGGAGTCGTTCACTGCCCTTCTGGAGATGATCGACAGCCGCCGGTTCACCCGTGGCGCCAGCATCGACAGGAAGGCGCTGGACGAGGTGCGGGTGCGGCGGCTGAAGAGCGAGCTGCCGGACAAGGGCTTCAAGCCGCGCAAGCTGTTGACGATTCCCTTTAAGCCCTCCGCGGACGAACAGGAGCAGTTCGAGCGGCTGGTGGGGCTGCTCGCGGAGAGCGCCCGCGCGAATGGCAAAGGCAAGGGCGGCGACATCGTCTCGATGCTCCTGAAGAAGCGTTTTTTGTCCAGCCCGTGGTCGTTTGCCCGGACCCTGGAGCTGTACGACGGGGCGGCGGCCGGCGATCGTCAGCTGGAGATGGAGGACGAGGCCGAGTACTACACCGAGGTCATGGGCAGCGGACAGTCCGATGAAGAGGAGGGCGAGGCCGAGCACCCCGAGTTCACTGCGCTGCGGCATTCCAAGGGCTCGGACCCGCTGGTCGCGGCCACCGACAACGAGATCGCCGCACTGGTCGGGTGGGGCCTGGGTTACGAGCACAAGCCGGACTCCCGGCTGGAGGCGTTGACCTCCTTCCTCAACACGCACTGTCGGACATCGGATGGCCTGCACTGGACGAATGAGCGGGTCGTGGTGTTCACCGAGTACGCGGCCACGCTCGACTGGATCGCCGGCGTTCTGCGGCAGCGGGGCTATGGGGACGTGCTGGAGACGATCCAGGGCTCGACCCCGGTGGAGGAGCGCGAGAGGATCCGCGCCCGGTTCACCGAGAGCCCCGACAAGCACCCGGTGCGGGTACTGCTCGCCACGGACTCCGCGGGGGAGGGCATCGACCTGCAGGTGCACTGTCACCGTTTGGTGAACTTCGATATCCCGTTCAACCCCTCCCGCCTGGAGCAGCGTATCGGCCGGATCGACCGGTACGGGCAGACGAAGAACCCCGAGATCTACCACTTCATGCCCGAAGCCACCTCCTCGACCTACGGGGCGGACCTGGCGTTCATGGGGATCATCGCCAAGAAGGTCGGCACGGCCACCCAGGACCTGGGCAAGATCAACCCGATCATCGACGCCGATGTACAAGAGCACTTCAGCCCAGCCGGTACAGCACGCAAACCGCGACCGACCGCGCCGGACGATGGCGACGAGATCATGAACGGGGCACTGGCCGGCAGCATCGAGCTGAACCGCCAGCTCACCGAGCTGACCCAGACCTATGACGCGCACAAGGCGGCGATGCACCTCACACCCGCCAACGCCCGCCGGGCCGTGGACACCGCCCTCGCCCTGGACGCCCAGCCACCGCTGGCCATGCTCGGTGACGATCGGACCGACGCCCAGGTCTTCGAAGTTCCGAACCTGGGCCGCTCCTGGCAGATGGCCCTGCGTGGCCTGGACACACGCCTGGAGCCGGGCGTCCTGCGGCCGATCACCTTCGACGACAAGGCAGCGCGAGGACGCACCGACCTCGTACACATCCACCTCGGCCACGCCCTCATGCAGCGCGCCACCCGCACCCTGCGCAGCGCCCTGTTCAGCGTGGACGCACCCGTCAACCGGGTCACCGCCGTCGTCACTCCCGGCCTTCAGGAGTCCTGCGTCGCCGCCGTCTCCCGGCTCGTCCTGGTCGGCCGCGGCGGTCTGCGGCTGCACGAAGAGGTCTTCCTCACCGGCGTCCGGCTGCGTGGCCAGGCTCTCGCCGAGTCCAAGGTCGAGCAGGTCCTGGACGAGACCCTGGACTCCGAGAACCTGATCCTCGCCGACGAGCAAGTACGCACCACCCTCGCTGCCCTGTGGAACGACGACGGCGGCAGGCTGCGCACCCGGCTGCTGAAGGCAATGGAACGCAAGAGCGAAAGCCGCCAGGAGAAGGTCACTGAAGCACTCCAACGGCGCCAGGAGACCGACATCACCCGTGCCCGCGAGATCTTCGGCGCGTTCCGGGTCAACCTGGGTGAATCCCGCGACCGGCTGGAGCAGGCAATCCGGGACCAGGAGGAGAACTTCCTGTTCACGGACGAGCAGCAAAAGCAGCGCCGCCGGGACCTGCAGCACATGAACGACCGTCTGGAGAGCCTGGACGACGAGGAGCAGCGCGAGATCGCCTCGATCCGGGAACGTTACAGCGACATCCGGCCCTACGTGTCGGCCGCCGCCGTCGTGTTCGCCCTGACCCCGGAAGATGCGAAGAACGGAAAGGTTGAGGCATGAGCCGCAAGTACGCCCCGACGGCTGCCGACCTGCACCGCGCCTGGCTCGAACTGGTAGACGCCGACGGCCCGTTCCTCGCAGTCCCCGCCCTCGAACGGGTCTGGCCCCAAGGCATCCCGCAGCCCGACGCCCGCGCGCTCGCCACCATCAAGGACGCCAAACCCGCCTTCGAGAAGGCGTGGGAGCACTGGGACACCCACCGGGACGACGAGGCCGCCCTCGACCTCTATCGCGAGGCCCGCGACAGCTGGGTGGACCTCGTCCTTCGACAGGGCCTGCGCTGGGGCACCGACTACACCGTCCCCACCCCTGTCGTCGCCGAGGTGCACTCACCCGACTACACCGTCACCGTCCGCGCCGACGGTGCTCTCGTCCACGGCGAGAAGCTGGGCGCGCTCGTCCTCGTCGCCGACCCGGCCGACTCCCTGCGCGACCCGCTCACCGACGGCTGGTCCGCCAGCCCCATCGACCGCATGGAGGAATTGCTGCGCGCCTCCGGCGTCCCCATCGGCGTCGTCACCGACGGCCGCTGGTGGGCGATCGTCAGCGCCCGCCCGCAGACGATGGTCGCCTCCGGCATTGTGGACGCCCAGACCTGGATCGAAGAACCCGCCACCCGCAACGCCTTCATCGAACTCCTCCAGCGCCGCCGGCTGATCGGCGGCAAGGCCGCGGATCGGCTCACCGAACTGTTCGGCGAGTCCGTCACCGCCGCCGAGAAGATCACCGAAGCGCTCGGCACCCAGGTCCGCCGCGCCGTCGAACTCATCGTCCAAGCCCTGTCAGAGGGCGGCCTGGACGCAGTACGACGCGGCGAACCCGACCCCCTCCCGGCCCGG
Organism: Streptomyces caatingaensis; assembly: GCF_001187435.1. Taxonomy (GTDB): domain Bacteria; phylum Actinomycetota; class Actinomycetes; order Streptomycetales; family Streptomycetaceae; genus Streptomyces; species Streptomyces caatingaensis. The sequence continues at coordinate 345,700 of NZ_LFXA01000002.1, forward strand.
CGCGGCGAGGTCTACGAGGCCGCCGTCACCGTCATGATGCGCGTCGTCTTCCTCCTCTTCGCCGAGGAACGCGGCCTGCTCCCCGAAAACCAGCTGTTCGCGATGGGCTACGGCGTCAGCGACGAACTCGACCAGCTCGACGCCCGGCAGAACGAAGAAGGCGACCAGGCACTCGACGCCACCTCTCTCACCTGGCACCGCCTCCTGGCCACCTCCCAGGCCCTCTACCAGGGCGCCACCTTTGAGGACCTGCGCCTGCCCGAGTACGGCGGATCCCTCTTCGACCCCGTCCGTTTCCCCTTCCTCACCGCTTGCGACTCCCAGGGCATCCTGGCCATCACGGTCAGCGACCGCGTCATGCTCGAAGTCCTGCGCGCCGTCCAGATCGCCCAGCTGACCGGCGGCGCACGCCGTATCTCCTTCCGCGACATCGACGTCGAACAGATCGGCTACATCTACGAGGGCCTGCTCGGCTACTCCTGCGAGAACGTGGACGAGGTCACCGTCGGCCTCACCGGCAGCGCCGGCTCCGAACCCGAGATCCCCCTGGCCACGCTCGAAAACCTCGCCGAGTCCAAGCGCACCGAGACCGCGCTGGCTGACGCGATCCTCGCCTGGGTCAAGCAGCACCAGCCGGCTGCCAAGCCGCCCACCAAAGCTGCCCTCGCCAAGGCCCTCAAGGTAGGCGACACGTTCGACGACACCGAGATCGCCCTGCGCGACCTCACCGACGACGCAGACCTGCGCGAGAGACTGCGCCCCTTCATCGGCGTCATCCGCCGCGACCTGCGCAACCGGCCCCTCGTCGTCGAACCCGGCGGCGTCCTCCTGGTGGAAACCCCCTCACGAGCCTCGGCAGGCGCCCACTACACGCCACGCGACCTTGCCGAAGAAGTCGTCCGCTACGCCCTCGAACCGCTCGTCTACTCACCCGGTCCCCACCAGACGGCCGATCAGGACGCCTGGCGACTGGTCTCCTCCGACGAGATCCTCGACCTGAAGATCGCCGACATCGCATGCGGGTCGGGCGCCTTCCTCGTCGCCGCGGCCCGGTACCTCGCTAACCGGCTGGTTGAGGCATGGCAGCGTGAAGGCGTCGCGCACGGCCAGACTCCGCACGACCTCCACGTCCACGCCATAAGGACGGTCGTAGCCACTTGCCTTTACGGCGCGGACATCAACGGTATGGCCGTGGAGATGTGCAAGTTGTCGCTGTGGCTGGTCTCCCTCGACCCCAAACTGCCGTTCTCGTTCGTTGACGACAAGGTCCTACACGGCAATTCGCTCCTTGGCTTGACCGACGCACGGCAATTGAGTGAGCTCCATATTGACCCAGCGGTAGCAGGTTCTCAGATCAGCATTCTCGACCTCGACATAGACGGCACCCTGAAAAAGGCTGCCCGCCTGCGCCGTCAGCTCGCTACTGAGGTCGACAACAAGGATCCGCAGCGCTCGGCCGCCACCAAGCGCCGCCAGTGGCGCGCCTACCAGGAGCACGTCGCCCAGCTCACCGACATCGCCGACAGCGTGATCGCCGCCGGGCTGAGGCTGGGTGGCAAGCCGGGCAAGAAGCTGCGCGAGGCATACGAGAACCTGCGCATCGCTGTCGACCTCGCCCACCCCGGGGAGAGAGAGGCGCCGAACCGGGCAATGCTCGACGGCATCCTGGAAGCAGGACTCACACCTACGGTCTCTACGGACTACGAGCGGTGGAAGCCGCTTCACTGGATACTGGCCGTGCCAGATGTCATGGAACGTGGCGGGTTCGATGCGATCGTCGGCAACCCGCCGTTTCTCGGCGGGCAGAAGCTCACCGGAACGATGGGCACCAATGTCCGCGACTGGTTTGTCAACATCCTTGCCCACGGTCAGAAGGGGAGCGCCGACCTTGTTGCGTACTTCTTCCGGCGTGCCTACGAACTGCTCTCGTCCCGAGGCGGGTTGGGGCTGATTGCGACGAACACGGTCGCTCAAGGTGACACTCGGGAGGTCGGACTTGACCAACTGGTCGCTCAGAGTTTCACGATCACCCGGGCCGTGCAGAGCCGATCTTGGCCAGCTGCAAGTGCCAATCTGGAGTACGCGGCGGTGTGGGGGAGCCGCGACGTGGTCGTATCTGAGGTGCCGCGGATCGCGGATGACATCGAGGTTAAGCGGATCTCTACACTGCTAGAACCGGGCGGACGGGTGGTCGGCGATCCGGCGCGGCTGGCTGAGAACACTGGGATCGCGTACATCGGCTGCTATGTGCTGGGCATGGGCTTCGTACTCGAACCTGATGAAGCCGTCACCTGGATCGAAGCCGACCCCCGCAATAGGGAGGTCCTCTTTCCCTATCTCAATGGCGAGGATCTCAACTCCCGGCCGGATTGCTCGCCATCGCGATGGGTGATCGATTTCAGCGACCGTTCAGAGGAGGTAGCGAGAAAGTACCAATTGCCGTATGCCCGCCTACTGGAGCGTGTCAAGCCCGAGCGTGCGAAGAACAAGCGCAAGCCTCGGCGGGAACGGTGGTGGCAGTTTGCTGAATTGGCGCCCGCTATGAGGGAGGCCATCGCCGAGCTTGATGAGATGCTCGTTCTCACACGGGTGAGCAAAACTGTGATGCCGCTCAGGGTGACGACCAACTTGGTTCCGAGCGAGGCTGTCGTTGTCTTTGCGACAGATTCCTACAGTGATCAGGCGGTTCTATCTTCGGCATTGCACCAGACCTGGGCGATTAAGTATGGGTCTGGTATGCGGAGCGATCCGCGCTATGCGCCATCGGATGTCTTCCTTACCTTCCCCCGTCCTGGAGGCGCCAGGGCACTGGTGCCGGTTGGGCAGGCCCTCGACAGCGAGCGTCGCGAGATCATGCTCCGCCGGCCACTTGGTCTGACCAAGCTCTACAACATGGTCAACGATCCTGACGTTCCCAACTCCGCCGACTCGGACGTGGCCCGTATGCGGGAGATCCACGTGGAGCTCGACCGAGCTGTCATGGCCGCCTACGGCTGGGACGATGTCCCACTCGATCACGGCTTTCACACCTACCGGCAGATGGAGCGCTGGACGGTGAGTCCTGAAGCCCGTGTGGAGATCCTGGACCGGCTGCTGGAGGAGAATCACCGTCGCGCTGCTGCCCGGGGGGATGTTGTACTACCGGACAGCGACAGTGAAGGTGACGAGGAAGAGAGCGACGAGTGACCACCGCACCCAAGCCGCAGCAGCTCGCTGCCCGGCAGGATCAGGCGTACCGCCTCGCCTGTGACCCGGACGAGCGTTCCTGGACGGTGCGCGAGAATCTTGTCGACGTCCTGGAGCGTGAACTCCTCGGGCCGGCGGATGGTCCCGAGGAGATCCTCGAGGGTGCTCCGGACGCGGCATATCTGGTCGGCCGTGTCGCCCCTGTCCGGCTCATGGACGGCCGTGACGACCCCACGCAAGCGGACTCCGACGACGCTGCGACCGACGTCGGTGACGCCGTGGACGCCGCCGAGAGCCGGGGCGTGCCCGTGACTGCGGTGGACGAGAGCAGCGCGGGAGCGGATGAGGACGAGGTCGAGGATCAGCCGCAGAAGCGCGGGCTGGTAATCCCGGCGTCGATGGGGCTGCGGTGCCAGGTACCTGACGACCTCGACGAGTTCACTGTGACTGCCTCGTGGGGCACGTACGAGCCGGTGAAGGAGAAGCAGGGCGAGGGCGGAGAGCCCGTCTCGCGCCTTCGCCGTTACCAGCGCAAGCCTCATGAGTACAGCCTGTCGATCAAGGTCTCCGAGCTGGTGCCTTCCCACACGGCGACGCTCGTGCTGGAGGACAAGGTCGTGCTCCGGGTGGACCGCTACGACGACGTCGAGCGCGGCTGCCGCCTGATCGAGATCGCGTTGTGCAATGACAAGGAGACCCCCCGGAAGATCCCGGTTGAGGCGTGGCTGTACCAGACCAAGCTGTCGGTCTCGGCGGCCGACGGTGCGGCCGTGTTCCTGCCGGTGAACGACGCGCTGCTTGACACGCGTGAGGAGCCGGACGACGAGCTGCGTCGCCTGCGGCTGCAGTACCGCAACCGGTTGGAGTTCGCGGTCGGGCGGACCTGTTCGGTGGACTGGCAGGTGGCCGAGGGCGCGCGCCGGGCCAGCGAGGTGTGGACGGCCTGGCTGCCGGTCTGCGAGACGCCGCAGACCGCGGCCGAGGAGATCGGCACAGCTCTGCTCGACATGCGCAAGCTGGAGACGGCCGACGCCGCCGAGCTGCGCGCCGGCCTTGAGCCCATCGTCGAGAGCTACGCTGCCTGGCTGGATGCGGAGGAGGAGCGGGCCCGTGAGCTGCCTGAGCATCTTCGCTCGGAGGGGCTTGACGCGATCGCCGATGCGCGGCGGGTGCAGCGCCAGCTCGCGGAGGGCCTGGAGTTCCTGCTGGCCGACGAGGAGGCGTTGCGTTGCTTCCGGTTCATGAACCGGGTGATGGCCGACCAGCGTGTCCAGTCCCAGGTCGCGCAGCGGCGCGCCAACCAGAGTGAGGACAACCGCGAAAGTCTCGATCACGCCCGCGACGCGATCCTGGAGGAGAAGGGGGCCGGGGCGCACTCGTGGCGTACGTTCCAGCTTGCCTTCGTGCTGATGCAGCTGCCGTTGCTGTCGGATCCGGTGGCTGAGAAGCGATCGGGCGATCTGGCCAAGGCGCAGCTGCTGTTCTTCCCGACCGGTGGTGGCAAGACGGAGGCGTACCTGGGTCTGGCCGCGTACACATTCGCCATCAGGCGTCGCCAGGGTGTGGTGGAGGCGTTCGACGGACCGCTGGATGGCCGGTCCGGCGTGGCCGTGCTGATGCGGTACACACTACGGCTGCTGACTGCCCAGCAGTTCCAGCGAGCCACGACCTTGGTGTGTGCGGCGGAGCGGGCACGCATGGAAGATCCGGCGACGTGGGGGGATGAGCCGTTCCGGATCGGGCTGTGGGTCGGTACCGATGTGAGCCCGAAGCGGTACGATGAGGCCGAGGCGCAGCTTCAGAAGGCGAACCAGGGGCGCGGCTACCGACTGACGGTGCTCCAGATCCAGCGCTGCCCGTGGTGTGGTGCCCGTATCGAGGCGCGGGACGTGCGGGCGGACAAGACACTGCGCCGAGTCTATGTCTACTGCGGCGACGAGCTGGCCGAATGTCCCTTCGCCGACGGTGGCGATGTCGCCGAAGGACTGCCGGTTCTGACCGTCGACGAAGAGATCTACCGGCTCGCTCCCGCCTTCGTGATCGCGACGGTGGACAAGTTCGCCCGGCTCGCGCGGGAAGGGGAGGCGGCGTCGCTGTTCGGGTACGTCTCGCGGCGCTGCGAGCGGCACGGCCTAGTGCATCGCGATTACCCGCACTGCGACATCAAGGACGGCAGCAAGCACCCGCGCAAGGACGGCCTTCCGGCCGCTGCCGTGCATCCCGCGACCCGGCTGCGGCCCCCGGACCTGATCATCCAGGACGAGCTGCACCTGATCACCGGTGCTCTCGGCACGACGGTCGGCCTGTTCGAGGTGGCCGTCGATGTGATGACCGGCTGGCGGACCAAGGACGGACACCCGGTGCGCCCGCTGTTGGTCGCCTCCACGGCGACCGCCCGTAACGCAGCGGACCAGGTGAAGGCCCTGTACGGGCGGTACGTGACGATCTTCCCGCCACAGGTGCTGGATGCCGGCAACACCTTCTTCTCCAAGGAGGTCGAGGTCTCCGAGAAGGCGCCGGGCCGGCGCTACCTCGGGATCAACACGACCGGGGTGCGTCTGACCACGGCGGAGATCCGTGTGGCCGAGGTCCTCATGGCGGGCGGGCAGCTGTTGCTCGACCGCTCGGGGAAGGCGGCCGACCCGTACATGACGCTGGTCGGCTACTTCAGCGCGACGCGCGAACTGGCCGGTATGGCCCGATACATGGGCGACGACATCCAGACCGCGCTGGCCAAGCGCCGCCCCTGGTCCAAGCTGCCCAGCCGCAGCGGCACCAACTTCGGCGCACTGCACGTGGCCGAGCTCACCTCCCGCGTGGCCAGTGCGGACATCACCGCCACTCTCGATCAGATGGCGGTGCCGTTCGACCCCGGCTTCGACTCGACCGCCGGCAAGCGGAACCGGCGCACCTTGCGTGAGGCGAAGGCACGCTCCACGGAGCGGGAGGTGAACCCGTACGACGTGGTACTGGCGACCTCCATGCTTCAGGTGGGCGTCGACGTGACCCGGCTTGGTCTGATGCTGGTGGTCGGCCAGCCGAAGAACACCGCCGAGTACATCCAGGCGTCTTCGCGCGTGGGCCGTGAAGCGGCCCGGCCCGGCCTGGTCGTCGCGCTCGGCAACTGGGCGCGGCCCCGCGACCTCGCCCACTTCGAGCAGTTCCGGCATTATCACGAAACGTTCTACGCACAGGTCGAGGCGCTGTCGGTGACGCCGTTCTCGGTGACCTCGCTGGAGCGCGGTCTTGACGGCGTACTTGTCAGCGCGGCCCGGGTGCTGCAGGCCGTACGACCCCAGGGCCTGTCGCCGGAGGACGGAGCGGCCCGGATCGAGGCCGAGCGGCACTTCGCCGTCGAGCTCATCGAGGCGCTGGTGCGCCGGGTCGCCCAGGCCGGCGACGAGGACGCGGCCGAGCGTGCCCGGAACCGGCTGGAAAACCGGCTGGACCAGTGGGGCAAGCGCCGCAAGCACCTCGAAGAGCTGCGTAAATCGCTGGTGTACGAGAAGATCGTCGACGACAGTCGGCACGACGCGCTCATGATGAGCGCGGAGAACGCCAAGGCCGGCATCGACACCCGAGACGCGCCGCCGTTCATCGTGGCCAACTCGATGCGTGAGGTGCAGCCGGAGATCAACCTCCTGGTGAGCCCGATCAAGGAACGACTCGTATACGTGGCACCCGTCACCGCGCCCCAGTGGGTGATGCCGGAGGAGAACGCATGACCGACCAGACGCGCTTCGTCTACGACGCGACCAAAGCCGTCGACCCGCTCGGCGACTTGCAGGAGGAAGCGGAGAAGGCGGTCAAGCACAACCGCGCCAGGGTCGGTTCGGCCCGCCCCTCTTCCCTGCTCTACACCTACGGCCCTGGCTCGATCATGGACCTGCCGCAGTTCACGATCATGCCCACGGGCCTGGACGACTGGGAACCCATCTGGAGGCGACGCGACTCGCTGCCCCCGACCATCCACGCGCCGCGGCTGCGGGATGTCGTTCGGACGATGCTGTACTCGCCCGACGCGCAACTGCGGCCGCACCCCTGGCAGCCGAAGAAGAACAGCCGCTCCGCCGAAGGCAACGACCTCGGCGTCCCGGCGCGCGTGTTCCCCCAGTGGCTGCGCTGCACCGGCTGCGACATGCTCGGGATGCTCTCGCAGTTCGACTACAAGAACACCCACCCCTTCCGGACGGACCTGGCGACCTTCGAGCACGCCAAATGCACCGGGCGGTCCGGCAATCGCAGTCGCAAGCCGATGCGGCGCCCCGCTGTGCCCGCCCGGTACCTGTTGGCGTGCGTTGACGGGCACCTGGACGAGTTCCCGTACGAGCTGTGGGTCCACCGAGGCCAACGGTGCAGCAAGGCCGAGGTCCCGCCGCTGAAGATGGTCGACCGCACCGTTGGTAAGGGCGCGTCGGCCATCATCCACTGCGCAGCCTGCGAAATGCAGCGGCCGATGAACGAGGCCCAGGGCGAGGCCGGCAGGGCCAAGCTGCCGAAGTGCCGGGGACGTCACCCCCACCTGGACGCCTTCGAACCGCGGGGCTGCAAGAACGAGACGCGGCTGATGCTGGTCGGCGCCTCCAACCTGTGGTTCCCCGCCACTCAGTCGATCATCGTCATGCCGGAGTCCCAGCAGGAGAAGGCCAGCGACCTCGCCGACCGGATCCGCACCACGCTCGGCGACAAGCTGAGCAAGTACCGGCAGCATCTCGACATGATCCGGGACCTATTGGACGGCCGGGTCGACGTCACCGGCCTGTCCGACCACGAGCTGGAGGCGGCCGTTGAAGCCGCCTGCGTTCCGCCGGCCACGCCGGAGGAGCAGGCAGAGAAGATGCGCGACTGGGACCCCGTCGACCTGCTGGTGCCCGAATGGCGCTACCTGCTGCTCGACATCCTCGGCACACGCGTCGAAGACCCCAAGAGCGGGCTCTCCCTGGCCACACGCCAACGCGGCGAGCAGCTCCAGCCCGAGATCACCAGAGTCCTGGCCGTAGAAAAGCTCCGCAAGGTCAACGCGCTCGTCGGATTCACCCGGATCGATGACATGGACCGCGTCGGAGACCTGCCGCGCCGCCTGGTCCCCCTCACACGCACCCCTCGACCGGCCTGGACCGTGGCGACCGAGGACCGCGGGGAAGGCATCTTCCTCCAGCTCGACGAGGACTCCGTCGCGGCCTGGGAGAAGCACATACTGGACACCGACCTGTGGCAGGCCCACCGCGCGGCGCACCGCAGGAACTTCGAGCGGCGGTTCTCCGAGACGGCCAGCAAGGTCGACCCCGACAGCCGGCTCAAGCCGCCGCGCTACTGGATGATTCACACCTTCGCCCACATCCTGATCCGTGAGCTCGCTCTCACCTGCGGATACTCGGCGGCCAGCCTCAGCGAACGCCTCTACGCCTGGCCCGCTGCCGAGGGACGGGAGCCCGCGGCGGGCCTGCTCATCTGCACCACCGCGTCCGACAGCGACGGCACCCTCGGCGGCCTGGTCCAGCTCAGCGAACCCAACCGGCTCCAGCGCGTCGTCGCGAGCGCTCTCCGCAAAGCACGGCGTTGTTCCTCGGACCCCATCTGTTCCATGCGCACCCCCAAGACTCCCGAGGACTTCCTGCACGGCGCAGCCTGCCACTGCTGCGTCATGGCCTCGGAGACCTCCTGCGAGCGGGCCAACCGCTTCCTCGACCGCCGCTTCCTGATCGACCTGCCCGGAAGCGGCCTCGGGTACTTCTCGGCCCATGAGTGACGCCCAGGCTGCCCTGCGCCTGGGCCGACTCCTCACCCGGAGCGAGGCCAAGGGTGTCGCCGACCGGCTCGCCGACGGCGACACCCTCACCGCCGCGCTCAAGGCCGTCGCCCCCGGCCAACGCGAGGAGGCAAGGAGGCTCCTGGAGGCGATCGCCGACGGACCCGGGGCAGCGATCCAGCACATAGCCCTCCTGCGCGCGGTGGAAGGGGCGCGGACGCTGCCCACCACCCTCACCCCGCTGTGGACCATGCCCGGGCACCTGGCCCAGAGCGGGCCGCTCACCACATCCGTGCCTTACCTCGTCGACAACGCACGCCATGCGGTGACCTGCTCCACCTTCAACTTCCAGCGCACATCCAGCCTGTGGACTGCCCTGCAGAGAGCGGCCCGGCGCGCCGAGGTCTCCGTACGGGTCTATCTCGACACCAGGGCCGCAGACGACAGCGCGGCGTTCAGGGTTCCCACCACCACAGAGGTGGCTGCGCACCTGAGGCCCGCCGCGGTGTGGCGGACCAAGACCTTCGACGGAACCTATGTACGAAACCACGCCAAATTTCTCGCCATCGACCATCACCTTCTCCTGGTGACCAGCGCCAACTTCTCGTGGAGTGCGGAGAACAACAACGTCGAATTCGGCGTCCTCATCGATAACCCGGCCCTCACCGAGACCGTCGAGCGCGAGATGAGCGAGACGGAAGGCACCCTGTATGAGCAGGCGATGGCCAGATAGGGTCAGACCGTCGCCTGCTGCACCGAGTCGTAGCCGGGGCCCGATCCGACCTGGGAGATCGTCGGCGGCGCGCCTTGTGAACTGTGCAGACGGCGGACTACTGTCCACGGGTGTCCAGCATCTCCGATCGCGTGAGAAGCCTGATCGATCAGTCGGGCCTCAGCCTCCACGACTTCGCCGACCAGGCCGACCTCGACGCCGAGCAGCTCACTGAGTGCCTCAGCGGCACGAGCCCCTTCTCAACCGTCGACCTTGCGGTCATTGCCGATGAATTCCATGTCTCCATGGACTGGCTGCTCACGGGAGCCGAGCCCCCACTGGCCGTGGCAGCGAGAACAACTACGGGAAGGGCAGCCGAAGCACTGGCAGCCGCCCGGGACTACATGGCCCGGCGCGCCGACCTGGACAAGCTCGGCTATCCGCAGCCCTGGCAGTCCGTCTCCTCGACAGCGCGTTCCGGCAATGGCTACGCCGCCCAGGGAGAGGCGCTGGCGAAATCAGCTCTGAGGGCGGTGGAGAGCCAGGGGTGGTCTGTGACTCAAGACGGCCTGCCGGAACAGATCGAGGCGGTCTTCGGTGCTGACGTGGCTGTCGAGCCGTTGGGCGACGGCTTCGACGGTCTCGCTGCTATGGGCCAAGGTGCCAAGCTCATCCTCCTGGGCACGACATCAAACCCGGCACGTCAGCGCTTCACCCTCGCCCACGAGCTCGGGCACCTCCTCGCCGACGACGACCAGGACGTCCACCTCGATCGCGACATCTTCGACCGGGCCCAGAAGAAAGATCCGAGCGAGCAGCGAGCCAACGCCTTCGCCTCCGTCTTCCTGCTGCCCGAGCAAAGCCTGCGCGAAGCGGTCGGCGCAGCGAGACTGACCAGGGAAAGCTTTGGCACGCTGTGCTGCGATTTCATGGTCAGCCCTGAGACCCTGGCCTACAGACTGCTCAAGCTGCGCGTGATCGACGCTGGCGCCTGCGACTACTACAAGCGCATGACCGTCCGCGAGGCAGCCGCCGTCGCCGACCGCGCAGAGGAACTCGACCGGCGAGTCGCGGCCTCGGAGAAGAAGCGGCTCCCCGGACTCCTTGCACGCGATACGCGCGCCGCCTATGAGGCCGGCAAGGCGACCCTGCGTCCGTACGCGTCCCTCCTCGGCCTGGATGTTGACGAGCTCAGAGGCCAGCTCGCGACCGAACAGGACAACGGCGGTGCCGCATGAGCGACATCCTGTTTCCGGACAACACCGTCCTGTGCAACTTTGCCGCCGTTGAATGCCTCGACCTGCTCCGCGCGGTCCTGGACGGCCGCGGCAAGTGGACCGCGGCCGTGGCGCGAGAGGCTCGCAAATCGGCTGACAAGCTGCCTGCCCTGCACGACCTGAGACAGCAAGGCTGGCTCGGCGAAGCCATCCGAGTAACGGCTCCGGACGACCGCGAGAGCGTCGGCCACCTCCGCACGGCCGTGTTCGGCGGCCAAGCCGACCGGAACCTGCAGCACCTCGGCGAGGCCGAGACCTGCCACATCATCCAACATTGGCCCCAGTTCGCCGGTGCATGGTGGATATCGGATGATAAATCCGCACTGGAGTATGCGATCGGGCAGGGCATCATGACGGCGGAGACACTCGGCATCATGCAGCTGGCTGTGAAATCGGGATTCGTTACGGCGGAGGACGGTTACGCCCTGATGCAGAAAATGCACCAGCTGGACCGTAATCCGCGGCTTCCCCAGTCCGTCACCGACCTCACCGTTCTCCCCTGGTCACTTGCCGAACTGCTCCCTGGACAGAGCGACGATGAAACCGCTGGCCATGCCATGTAACCTGCTTCCTCAGTCATCTGCATGGCGGCCCGACTGCGTCAAGGGTGCAGGTCCATGCGAAGCACCCCCGACAGAAGGAGCCTCGTACGACCGAGTGCATTAGCGCTCGAGGGTGCGGGGACGCGGTTAGAGCGTGGAGGAGAGCAGTGGATCAGAATGCTCGCCAGGAACTCGTGCGAGCCGAGGCCGAACGCCACGGTGTCTCCCCGTCGGCGGTCGAGTACGCGGTGGACGTGATCGCTGCCGTCCAGCGGCGTGATAGGGCTGATTATCGTGCCAACTTCGGCGGTGAGCTCACCCTGGACGAGTGGTTTGACGGGTATGGTCCCTCGGGATTCGACGAACTGCTTGTCTATGCCGCGCGCAAGGCCGATCTCGGCGACCGGGGACCGGACGCGCTGCGCCGCGTTCTTACGGCTGCCGCGCTCGCTGAGCAGAGCACCGCTGGTTCTGGCTCGAGACGGTTGGCGCGCTTGCTGGATCAGCCGAAGGAGGCCGACGCAGGGGTTGCACAGGATGCACCAGCTGACGGGACGCCCAAGACAGAGGCGCAAGGGCCGGCGGCCGAGGAGTGCGTCAATGCCTCCGGTCCCCTCCTTTTCGGGGAGCACCCGGAGCATGGCTGGATCGTTGACGGTCCGTACGACAGCGCCGTGGCTTCCGTTCTTGAGCAGGCGGGTTTCTGCTACGACGCAGCATTGGGTACCCACCGAATCCCGGCAGCTGTCGACCCCTGGACGGCTCTTCACCGCGCCAGCCCCGCACTTCAGCAACGCGACGTGAGCTTCGTCATCCTCAACGCCCAGGCAGCAGCCGAAGCCGCTGGTCCTCCTCCTGCTTGAGAGGGCTGGCCGCAAGAGGGAGTTGTATCGATGGCGGGGGAGATGGCGCCGGATGTATTGGGGGCGCTGCGTACGAAGCAGCCCGCCCACCGGTCGCGCTGGATGGTGATCTGCGACATCTAAGCGTACCCGGCAAAGTTCTCTGCTGATCCTGTGACTCTTTGTTGGCTGCGAGGTCGGCAGATGCAAGGACGAACGCGACGGCGTCGCTGGCTCTGGAACCTCTGCGCCGTACGATGCTGATGCGGTGTGCTCATACTCTCCACTACGGCAGGGGGCGTTGCGGTCGTGCAGGTTCGGCAGTCACAGCAACTTGAGCGAGAGGGAGTGACCTGGATTAGCCATCTCGTCACCCGCGAGCTTGGTTGGGTCTTCAGGGAGCAGCCGACTGTCGATGTGGGCATCGACGCACACTTGGAGGTTGTGGACAGCATCACCTCAAAGGCGACAGGCCAACTCCTTGCTGTGCAGATCAAGGCAGGGTTGAGCTATTTCGCGTCACCTACCGAAGATGGCTGGTGGTTCGTCGGCGACACGGCGCACATGGAGTACTGGCTGGGGCATTCACTGCCAGTACTTGTGATGCTCTACAACCCTGGAACTCAGAAAGTCTACTGGCAGCACGTCAGCAGGCAGACTGCGATTTCGACGGGCAAGGGGTGGAAGATCCACGTGCCTGTTACTCAGGAGCTGAGCGCACAGTCCGTTGTGGCGATCCAGCCGTTTGCACGGCCATCATCCGAGCTCCACGGTCTTCAGAGGCTACTCGCTTGGAACATTGAAGGCGAAAACACGTGGGCTTCCTGGCCGGAGAAGGCCGAGTTCTACCGCCACCTCTTGAGCGTGCGCCTGCACATGCTATTCAGCAGCATTGCCGGAATCACCGAGGTGCGTCGCGACTCCATGCCGGTGGACATGACGGTATGGCTGACTATGGGACGCAACATTGATGTTGCTCTGGTTCATCCCTCCAGCCGTCTGGACAGACTCTTCGCCCGGGGTAAAGACGCCTTCGACCCCGTTGTGGCCGTCGTTTGCGGCGCCCAGAATCTGAGCGAGTGCCCTCAGCTACGGGGCTCACAATCGATCCACCGCTCTTCTTCGCTGCATGGAGCCCTGAGACCGGGGGCGATGAAGATCTGCGAACTGCGATGGAACACGCCATCCGCTGGCTGTGCGAGCCCGACGAAGTCTGGTGCTGATCTCGTGATGGTCAGGCTTGATGGCCGTGAAGCGGCCAGAAGAGAGGATCAGCGGTTGACTTCGCGTCATCCGCTTAGTTCAGATGAGGTTGCGGGAAACGCCTCGCCGGGCACCAGCCCGTCGGCGGTCTCCAAGGCCACGAGGGCGGACTGGACGTGGGCCCCGTCGATGTCGGAGAGCGGTATGTCACTCATCGTCGTCCTGCTGCATAGGCGGGGCTTGGCCCGCGCCCGGGAGCTGGTCGTGGAAGCGCCGCATGGTTTCGGCGAAGGTGGCGGGCAGCGCGGCCACCGCCGGCCCAAGCCGCAGCCGCTGTCCCTCGCGGACGATCAGTAACAGTAACAGCAACAGCAACAGCAACAGCAGCTCTCCGTCGAGGGCGGCTTTGGTGAACTTCACGTCCAGTCCGATGTCCCCGGCGGCGTCCAAGATGTCGGCGCGCGCGAACGAGCGGCCAGGGTAGGGGGCCAGTTCAGGTCGGGCCACGCCCGGGCCAGGCACAGAGCGAAGGTGATCATCTGGGTGGGGGTGAGTCGGGCGACGGGATAGGTGCCCAGGTCCTCGGGCGTCGGCGCCTGTGACCAGCCCAGCGCGAGCGCACGGCCCAGTGGGCCCGGGCGGCCGCCCGAACTGGACAGGGTGGGCTGCGGGCAGTCGCATTCGACGAGGCTGCGTCCTGCGATCCGGGCCTTCTCATCGGCCTCGGCCAGCAGCCCGGGCGGCAGGCTCCCAGGGGCGAGTGCGCCACCGGCTCGGGCGGCGGCCAGGGTCAGGGGCACATCAGGGTTCTTCATCACCGTGCTCGCTTGCCACCAAGTCCTCCGGCGCGGTGGCCGCAGGACGCTCCGTGCGGTGGACCGTGACCGGATGCAGGGAGGTCACCCACGCCTCACGGTCGATGATCAGTTCGGAGCCGATCTCCAGATGGTACGGAGCGTGGGGGTCGGCATCCAGCATGATCAGATCCGTCAGGAGCCGGACGGCCCGAGGCCACCGCGACATCCGCAACTCCTCAGTCACCTCGACGCGGTCGCGCTCCAGGAGCATGCGATCGGCAGCCCGTTCGCGACGTGCCCGCTCCCGCACCCTCGCTCGACCACCGCGCCAAACGGGTCCCGCTCCGGCGACTTCTTAGGCATCGGCGGCCGGTGGTGCACCCGGTGGCGCGGCGCGAACGCATCCACGGCGTTCACCAAAGCCCCCGCATCCACCCGCACCTGTGGCGCATCCACCAACAACGTGGCGCCGGCCTCCGCGAGCCGTGGGTTCAGTTCGCCTACGGCAGACGGTGATCGGCCCGAACAGACTGGAGACCTGCTCGCCACCCATGTCAACGTACGGGTGTCCGGAAAATCGCAGGTCAGCCCTGCGAGAGCCCGCACCCCTGCCCTCGACCGCGCCTCCGAGCGCCCGACCCCACGGAGGTCCACCTGTCGAACGCCGCTATCCGATCCGCCCGCTTCGCCGCCCCCGTCCTGGCGCTTGGGAGCCATGAACGCGTGGACAGCCCCGGGCAGAGGACTACGGCTCCTTGTCCGCGGCCCTATGTCTGTGCCTCTGTGCGGCCGGGCTATTCGGCGAGGGTCTGCTGCAACGCGGATACCGCCGTGATTGCGTGGTTCTGGCGCACGTCGCGGCGCACCCTGGAGCGGTGACTCGCCATGTGGCCCGAGCCGTCAGAGCCCCCGAGCGTGTCGTCGCGCGAAACCTCGACCGCCTCACCGACGACGGGCTGCTTGTGCTCGTCACTGGCGGCTCGGCTTCAGCGCTGCGGTCCTGCCGACTGGCGTCCTGACGGCCGCGAAATCGTTCCCGAAGGCCGGAAGCACGTCCCGCTGGGCGATGCATAGCAGGTGATCCCCGGTTAGCGAAACCGGGGATCTTGCGGACCATCGGTGTTGTTCGTCTTCGGCTGTGCTTGGCGGTGGAGCCCTAGCGGACGGTGTAGCCCATTCGCCTAGCCTCTCATTGGCGAAGGCGGCGTAGTGCAGGAATTTCCACGCATTCGAGGAGAGTGAGTATTCTGTCCGATCCGATCAAGAAACTTCCGCCGAACTCGAAGGGGAAGGTCAGGTACCAGTTTGTTGTCGACGTAGGAGTCGACCCCGAATCTGGGAAGCGTAAGCAGTTGAGGCGCACCTTCGATTCGTTGAAGGAGGCGAAGGCTGAGTACGCGAACATATCTAACCGGCGGAACGAGGGCTCATTCGTTCCGCCCAACAAGATCACCGTGAACGAGTGGCTCGACCGATGGCTGGCCATGAAAGCCGATGATCTCGAAGAAACCACCATCTACAACTACACGGTTACCCTGGATCGAGTTCGGAGGAGACTTGGCAAGATCCCCCTCCAGGATCTTACTGAAGAGCATGTGGTGGAGTGGAGGGACTGGGCCCTGGCTCATGGTCGTATGCGCGGCAAAAGAGCAGGGACGCCACTTAGTGTCACGAGTGTGGATATGAGCCTCGCTCGGCTGAAGGAAGCTCTGGGGAGGGCCGTTACCCGGCGGTTGGTGTACGTCAATGTCGCTGCCCACGTCACCATCCCCCGCAGGGCGCGCAAAGCGGAGCGGAAGAACAAAGAAGAGGTGCAGCCATGGAATGTCCAGGAGGTTCAGAAATTCATCCATGGCATTAGTGGGGAACGTCTCTACGCTGCGCTTCTGCTTTCGCTGATGGGGCTCCGTCCAGCTGAAGTCTGCGGCCTTCGTTGGGAAGACGTTGACTTGGAAAACGCCACGATTGTCATCGCCAACACGCGCACGATGATGGGCAACCGGCATGTGGTGGAGAAGGACACCAAGTCTCTTGCGGGCGAGCGGGACTTGCCGCTGCCTGCTCTGGTGCTAGCCGCCCTCAAGGCGTTCAGGGCTCTCCAAGCCGAGGAGAGGCTCGCTCTGGGGGAGGCATACGTGGCGTCCGGCTACGTGCTGGTCCATGAGTCGGGAGAGGCTTTCACGATCAAGCAACTTCGTCGGCGCGCGTACCGGCTCATGGAGCTCCTTGGCCTCCGTCGCGTCAGGCTCTACGACGCACGCTCGTCGTGCTTCACCTACCTGGCCAACAACGGCGTGCCGGACCACATCCTCGCGCGATGGGCCGGGCATACGAACGTCAAGACGACCAAGAGGTGGTACGTCAAGCCGGACGTAGAGGACCTCCGCGGAGCCGCCACCACATGGGATGGCCTGCACGGGGTTGCGGTGGAGGGGCGAGCGTGAGCCGCGCGCTCCACCAGCCGGGCGGCTTGCCGAGCCGCATGGCCAGCAGACCCCGGCGATGTGACTTCTCGTGACAGATGAGAGGGTCTGGCGGGTGAGTGAGACACCGGTGAACACCCTGCAATACCGCTCTGACGGGCCAGAAGGCGCCCCAGTCCTGGTTCTGGGGCCGGCGCTGGGTACCACATGGCACATGTGGGACCGGCAGATCCCGGAGCTCACCCGCACCTGGCGCGTCCTGCGCTTCGACCTCCCCGGGCACGGCGGGGCGCCCGCCGTCCCCGCCGCCACCGTCGGGGACCTCGCCGACCGGCTCCTCGCCACCCTCGACGGGCTGGGCGTCGAGGAGTTCGGTTACGCGGGCTGCTGCGTCGGCGGCGCCGTGGGTGCCGACCTGGCGCTGCGCCATCCGCACCGGCTCGCCTCGCTGGCCTTCGTCGGCGCGGCGGCCCGCTTCGGCACGGCCGAGAGCTGGGGCGTACGGGCCTCCGAGGCCCGCTCCCACGGGCTCGGCCCGGCCGCGCGCACCGCGCCCGAGCACTGGTTCACGCCCGGCTTCGCGGCGGCCCAGCCCGCGATCGTCGACTGGGCCGTCCAGATGGTCCGTACCACCGACGTCCCCTGTTACTCCGCCGCCTGCGAGGCGCTCGCCGCCTTCGACGCCCGGCCGGGGCTCGGCCGCGTCGACGTGCCCACACTGGTCCTCGTCGGCGCCGAGGACCAGGTCACGACGCCGGCCGACGCGCGGGTCCTGGTCGCCGGCATCCACGACGCGCGGCTCGCGGTCGTGCCGGGCACCCGGCACCTCGCTCCCGTCGAGCAGCCCGGCGCCGTGACGGACCTGCTGGTCGGGCACTTCACGGGCACCTGGCGGCAGCCGGGCGCGGCGCGGCGCGCCGGTGCGCCCGGTCCGCTGCCGCAGCCGGCGCCCGTGGACGCCGCCGACGCCGCCGCGCCGCTGGGTGCCTTCGGGCCGCCGCCGGGGCCGGCCGCCGGTCCGTTCCCCGGCCCGGCGGGCGACTCCTTCGGCGCCGGTCCGACGGCGAACGCGCCCGGCGCGGAGCCCTTCCGCCCCGCTCCGGCGGCGTTCGCCGGTCCCGAAGGGCCCCTCGCGGGCGCCCCGGGCCGGGGGCCGGGGGACACGCCGCCGGCGGGAGTGCCGCACCTCGGCGGTGCCGAGGCCGCTGCCGCCACTCCGCCCGCGGTGCCCGGCCCGGGTGCGTACGGCGGCGCCGTGCCCGGCCCCCGGGCCGGCGCGTCCCGCCGGGCGGCCCGCACGGACGACGACTGGCCCGGCACGGGCCGCGTGAACGGGCCGGCGGACGGCCGGGCCCCGGCCGTCCCGGCCGAGCCGGCGCCCCTCCAGGACGTGGCCACCGCCATCCTTCCCCGGACCCCGGCCGCCGGTCCGCCCCCCGCCGCACCGGCCGCGGACACCGACTCCGGCGCCTCGCTGCCGGCGGGCGCCGAGCCCAAGTCCCCCACGCCGGGGGCTCCTTCGGCCCCGGGCGCCGCGACGTCGGTGACGAACGGGCCTTCCCCGAGCGGTACTTCTCCGGGAGGCACTTCCCCGAGCGGCATCTCCCCGAGCGGCACTTCGCACCTGCCGCCGCCGGTGGACCACCCCGGGGAGCCGTACGGGGCCGCCCGGGCGGCGGGCGCCGGCGAGCGGTCCGTCCCCGCCGGGCCGGACGCGGGCTCCCATGCCGGTCCGCACACCGCGACGGACGGCGCGGCGCCCGCCGCCGACCCCCACGAGCAGGCAGCCTCCCTGCGCCGTCGCGTCCTCGGCGACTCCCACGTCGACCGGGCCGAGGCGGAGGCCGCCGCGGACCCGTTCAGCCGGGACTTCGAGGAGTTCGCGAACCGGGCGACGTGGGGGGAGACCTGGTCGCGGCCGGGGCTCGACCTGCGGACGCGGTCGTTGCTGACGCTGACCGCGCTGACCGTCGGCGGGCACCTCGACGAGCTGGCCGCGCACGCGCGGGCCGCGCTGCGGCTCGGGGTGAGCCCGGAGGAGATCAAGGAGACGCTCCAGCACGCCGCGCTGTACGCGGGGCTGCCCGCCGCGCGGGCGGCGTTCGCGGCCGTGCGGCCCGAGGTGACGGCGCACGTCGCGGCGGAGGACGGTGCGCCCGAGCGGCGGCCGTAGCACCATGGACCCATGGGGATCATGAAGCTCACCAAGCACGGCCACGCCTGCGTCCGCCTGCAGAAGGACGGCCGCAGCCTCGTCATCGACCCCGGAGGGTTCACCGAGGAGGAGGCGGTCGCCGGCGCGGACGCGCTGCTCGTCACCCACGAGCACCCGGACCACTTCGACGAGGGCCGGCTGCGGCGCGCCCTGGAGGCCGACCCGGCGGTCGAGCTGTGGACGCTGCGCAGCGTCGCGGAGCAGGTCGCGGCCGCCTTCCCGGGCCGGGTGCACACGGTCGGGGAGGGCGACGCGTTCACGGCCGCCGGGTTCGACGTGCAGGTGCACGGGCAGCTGCACGCCGTGATCCACCCGGACATCGAACGGATCACCAACGTCGGCTACTTCGTGGACGGGACGGTCTTCCACCCGGGCGACGCCCTCACCGTCCCCGGCCGTCCCGTGGACACGCTGATGGTGCCGGTGATGGCGCCCTGGAACAGGGTCGCCGACGTCATCGACTACCTCCGCGAGGTGGCCCCGCGCCGGGCGATCGACATCCACGACGCGCTGCTGACCGACCTGGCCAGGCCGGTGTACGACCGGATGCTGGGCCCGGCCGGGCCGGGCGTCGGGGGCGCGGAGCACTCCCGCCTGGCGGCGGGGGAGAGCGTGGAGCTGCCGCTCCGGGACTGACTGTCGGACCCGGCCGTTAGGGTGGCCGCATGCGCATCGCCACCTGGAACGTGAACTCGATCACCGCCCGCCTCCCCCGCCTGCTGGCCTGGCTGGAGGGCAGTGCTCCGGACGTGCTCTGCCTCCAGGAGGTGAAGTGCGCCGAGGACGCCTTCCCCTACGAGGAGGTCCGCGCCCTCGGCTACGAGGCGGCGGTCCACGCCACCGGCCGGTGGAACGGGGTGGCGATCCTCTCCCGCGCCGGCCTGGCGGACGTGGTCCCGGGCCTGCCCGGCGGCCCGGAGTACGAGGGCGCCCAGGAGCCCCGCGCGATCTCGGCGACGTGCGGGCCGGCCCGGGTCTGGTCGGTCTACGTGCCCAACGGGCGGGACGTGGAGCACGACCACTACGGCTACAAGCTCCGCTGGTTCGAGGCCCTGCGCGACGCCGTCGCGGCCGACGCCGCCGACGGCCGCCCCTTCGCCGTCCTCGGCGACTACAACGTCGCCCCGACCGACGAGGACGTCTACGACCCGGCCGTCTTCGAGGGCGCCACGCACGTGACCCCGGCCGAGCGCGCCGCCCTCGCCGCCCTGCGCGACACGGGCCTGACGGACGTCGTCCCCCGCCCGCTCAAGTACGACCGCCCGTACACCTACTGGGACTACCGCCAGCTGTGCTTCCCGAAGAACCGGGGCATGCGCATCGATCTCGTCTACGGCAACGCCCCGTTCGCCGCGGCCGTCAAGGACGCCTACGTCGACCGGGAGGAGCGCAAGGGCAAGGGCGCCTCCGACCACGCGCCGGTGGTCGTCGACCTCGACGTCTGACGGGCCGGGCGGCCGGCGCGCGGCGGCTCACAGCCGCCGCAGGTCGACCGTGTCGGCGAAGGCCTTCATGCCCGCGTCGTTGGGGTGCAGGTGGTCGCCGCCGTCGAAGCGCGGCAGCATCCGCTCCGGCCGGGCGGGGTCGCGGACGGCGCGGTCGAAGTCGAAGACCGCGTCGTAGAGCCCGCCGTTCTCCCGGATGTGCCGGTTGATCGCCGCGCGCTGGGCCTCCGCCGTCGCCGTGCAGTCCCAGTAGCCGCCGCACGGTGCGATCGTCGCCGCGACGACGCGCACCCCGCGCTCGTGCGCCCGCTCGGCGATGGACCGCAGGGCGGCGATGACCTGGGCGGCGGTGGTGCCGGCGCGGATGTCGTTGACGCCCTCGAAGACGACGACGGTACGGACCGAGGTCTGCGCCAGGACGTCGCGCTCCAGCCGGTGTCCGGCGCTCACCCCGCTGAGGGTGGAGCTGGTGCCGTTGCCCGGGTAGCGGTCGTCCACGACGCGGTTGCCGGAGATCCCGCTGTTGAGCACGCCGTACGCCGGGACCGCGCTCTGGGCGCGCAGCCGGCGGGCCAGCAGGTCGGGCCAGCGGCCGTCGGCGTCCGGCTTGGACCGCTCCCCGTCGGTGATCGAGTCGCCGAGGGCCACGACCGAGCCCGTGCCGCCGCTCACGTCGATGCCGGTGAGCAGCGGCCAGCTCGTGAGCGACTCCGTGAAGGCGCCCGCGTCCCGGTCCTCGGTCCGGTCGCCCTCCTCGTCCTGGGTGAGGTACGAGTGCTGGTTGGTGTAGTAGTGCACCGGCAACGCCCGTACGGTGCCCGGGAGATGGAGGGAGACCAGCAGGCTGGTGTCGGGGGGCACCCGGAAGCCCAGCGGATCGCTGAACTGCTGGGCGCCGGCCGGGATGACGACGTCCTCGCGGTCGCCGAAGGTCAGCGTCCGCGGCCGGCCGGCCGTCGCGGCGCCCTTGCCGCGCAGGGCCACCGTCGCGTGCCCGACGCGTACCGGCTGTCCGGCGAAGGTGTTCTCCAGCCGGATCCGGGTGCGTTGACCGCCCACCGAGCTGCGGACGACGAGCCGCAGGGTGCGGTCGGTCCAGGGGCCCACGGCGGCGTACCCGGACGGGGGAGCGGCCCAGCTGCCGGTCCACCCGTTCGAGGGAGCGCGCAGCGCCATGGAGAAGATGTGCAGCTGGACCGACGCGCGGGGGGCGCGCGGCAGGACGACGGACTCGACCTCGCGGCCCCGGGCGACGGGGACGGTCACGGCGTGCAGCCGGGTGGTCTCCGTCCGGCGGCCGGCGGGGGTGTTGAGGTGGGGGAGGGCGACGGCCTTGGTGCTGAGGAGGCCGCGCCGCCAGTCCGGGGCGGTCAGCCGGTAGGCGGTGTGCGAGCCGTCGCGGTAGCGGACGGTCCCGGTGCCGCTCACGTCGCCGCCCGGGCCGGCGGCGGAGCTGCTGGCCACGAGGAAGGAGAGCGCCTGGCCGCGGCCGCGCAGCCGGACCGTCTGCCCGGCGGCCCGCACGTTGTCCGGCCTGCCGGGGGCCGACCGCGGCCAGCGCAGCGGGGAGCCGTCGAGGGTGAGCGCGCGGCCGGGCGTCCAGCCGGCGGCCTTGAGGTCCTGGGCGGAGAACGAGCCGCCCGCCCCGTCGAAGTCCGCTTCGCCGGGGCGGGCGTCGTCGCTGACCGCCGTATTGTCGAAGAGCCGCTCCAGGGGGAGCGGCTCGCTGCCTCGAAGGCCCGGGTCGGCGAGTGCGGGGGCGTGCACGAGGCCGGCGGCGCAGAGCGCTCCGGCCGCGGCGGCCCCCGCCGCCCGCCACCGTCTGTTGCGTCTGTGCCGGCTCTGCCGTGGTGCCATGAGCTTCGTTGTCCGGAGCATGCGTCTCATGCCTTCCGTGATTCCCAGGGCGGGATGTGGCGGGATGAAGCTAAGGAGACGAGCGGGGAACGTCAAGGAGGCCGGGGGGCCACGTCCTCGCGCCGCGTGCCGGTGGTGGGCCCCTCCGTGCGGGTGCGATCCTTGCCGGTATGAACATTCCCTTTCTGGGCGGTTGGCGCAGGCGGCACGGCGGCGCGGCGCACGGGGCGCCGGTCCGGCGGGACGCGGAGGGGCTGACGGAGCTGCTGTCGGAGTGCGAACTCCTGCGCGCCCAGGCCGAGTCGGCGGGCGTGACGCTGGACGACGGGCCGGCGTCCCTGGAGGCCCTCGACCAGCTCCAGCCGCGCTGGCGCGACGACGAGGAGCTCCAGTCCTGGCTGGGCAACGACGCGGGGCTGTACCTCGGCACCGTGGTGGTGCGGACGGTGCCGGGGGCGGTGTGGCAGCTGTGGCCCGACGGCCAGCCGGTCGTCCGGCTCGCGAGCGGGCGCGAGGTGGATGTGGTGGGGGCGGGGCAGGCGTGGGCGGTTGACGGGGCGCCGGAGCTTTCGCAGGTGTATGCGGAGCTGTCGGAGTGCTGAGCGGGCTCGTCGTCGGGGCCGGGTGATCCTGCCCCCGCCCCGCCCTTTCACCGTTTCCCCCGGGGCTCCGCCCCTCGACCCCGAACCGCGCTGCGCGCGGGGACCGGCACCGCGCCGTGCGCGGCCGGGCGGGGCTTCGCCCCCGCACCCCACCGGGGCTCCGCCCCCTGGACCCCCTCATCAGGACTTCGCCGCCCGCCCTCCTCCAGCTCCCCCAGAGGACGTACCCCCGGAACGGACCGAAGTCCGCCCGCCCCGCGCACCAGAGCACCGCCCCAAAGGGCGGCCCCGGGCGGAGCCCGGTGCGAGAAGCGGGGCCCGCTGGGAGAGGGGGCAGGGGGCGGGCCGAGGGCACAGTCCTCAGGTCGTGAAAGCGATGACGTACTCCAGACGCCAGCGGTCCGCGCGGACGACGATGTCGGAGGTTTCGACGGGGCGGTCGTCGCCGTCGAAGTGGGTGCGTTCGACGACGGTGACGCACTGTCCCGCCGCGCAGCCGAGGGCCTCCGCCTCGGGGGTGGTCGCGGGCCGGGAGCCGACCAGTTCGCGGGCCCGGACGACGCGGATGCCGATGGCGGCCATGCGGCCGCGGACGCCGCGCCGGGCGTAGGGGCCGCGTTCGGGGTGGACGACGTCGGTGCCGGCGGTGACGGAGAGGGGTTCCCAGCTGGTGGCCAGCTGTACGGGGCGGCGGTCGGCCAGGTATTCGTACTCGGTGCGGAGGACGGCGTCGCCGGCCGCGATGCCGAGGCGGTCGGCGATCGGGGCGGGGGCGGAGGTCTCGCTGGAGGACGCCTCCCAGGTCAGCACGGTGTTCCGGCGGCCGGGACAGCCGGGGTCGCGGGCGGGGTGGAGCTCCGCCGCGAACGGCGTGTCGACCGCCCCCGTGGTGCGCAGCAGCGTCCCGAGCGGCGCCCGGTCGGTGACGAACACGCCGCGCCCGAACTGCCCCTGCGCGTACCCCGCGGCCTTCAGCACGCGCACCGCGCGGTCGACGGTCTGGTCACTGGCCGCGTAGGCGCGTTTGAGCTCGGAGCGGGAGGGGATCCGGGCGCCCACGACGAGCGAGCCCTCGTCGATCCGCCGCCGCAGGTCGTCGGCGATGCGCAGATATACGGGCCTGCTGTCCCCCACTCCGGGCTCCTTCCCCCGCCTCTTCCCCGCGTTCCCCCATCTGGACCACAGGCTAGGTACCCAGGCTGGGTCTGTGTACCTAGGAAAGCCCCCAGGAAAGCCGCCTGGGGAAGCCCCGGACGGGTGACGGGAGGGGCGGGGGAAAAGTCGGTGAAATCGCCTGATGCACGCGTGTCTTCGGAGATGTCCCGTACGCGGTGGATAGGTTGCTCCGACCGGCCGGGACGGGACAGGCGAGAGTGAGTTGGACTGAGCATGGCCGTCGATCCGCTGATCGAACTGCGTGGCGTCAACAAGCACTACGGCGACCTGCACGTCCTGCAGGACATCGACCTCGCCGTCGGCCGGGGCGAGGTGGTGGTGATCATCGGCCCCTCGGGCTCCGGGAAATCCACCCTGTGCCGCACCGTCAACCGGCTCGAACCGGTGGAGTCCGGAACGATCCTGCTGGACGGGCAGCCGCTGCCCGAGGAGGGCAGGGCGCTGGCGCGGCTCCGCGCGGACGTGGGGATGGTCTTCCAGTCGTTCAACCTCTTCGCGCACAAGACCGTGCTGGCCAACGTCTCCCTCGCCCCGGTCAAGGTCCGCCGGCGCCCCAAGGAGGAGGCCGACCGGCGCTCGCGCGAACTCCTCGACCGCGTCGGGCTCCTGGCCCACGCCGACAAGTACCCCGCGCAGCTCTCCGGCGGCCAGCAGCAGCGCGTGGCCATCGCCCGCGCGCTGGCCATGGAGCCCAAGGCCCTGCTCTTCGACGAGCCGACCTCGGCCCTCGACCCCGAGATGATCAACGAGGTGCTGGAGGTCATGCAGCAACTCGCCCGCGACGGCATGACGATGGTCGTCGTCACCCACGAGATGGGCTTCGCCCGCTCCGCCGCCAACCGCGTGGTCTTCATGGCGGACGGCCGCGTCGTCGAGGACCGCACGCCCGAGGAGTTCTTCACCGCGCCGGAGAGCGACCGGGCCAAGGACTTCCTCTCCAAGATCCTCAAGCACTGAGCGGGGGGACGACGCATGCCACGCACAGGACGCCGCCTCGCCGCACTGACCCTCGCCGCCGTCGCCCTCCTCGCCGCCGCCTGCGGGAAGGAGGGCAGCCCGCCCGTCAAGGGCCCCAGGCCCGAGAGCCTGCCCGCCTACACCGTGGACACCGGCTTCCGGCTCCCCGACTCGCCCACCTGGCGCGCCGCGAAGAGCCGCGGCCACCTCACCGTGGGCGTCAAGGAGGACCAGCCCTATCTGGGCGAGAAGGACCCCGCCACCGGCGTCTACTCCGGCTTCGACATCGAGATCGCGAAGATGATGTCCGCCTCGCTCGGCTTCGCCCCGGGCACACTCGCCTACCGCACCATCGCCTCCGCCAACCGCGAAACCGCCCTCCAGAACGGGCAGATCGACTACTACGTCGGCACCTACACCATCAACGACCTCCGCAAGAAGCAGGTTGGCTTCGCCGGGCCGTACTACATCGCCGGGCAGTCGCTGCTCGTCCGCAAGGACGAGGACGACATCCACGGCCCCCAGGACCTGGCCGGCAAGCGCGTCTGCTCCGTCGCCGGCTCCACCCCGCTGCGCCGCCTCCGCAAGGACTACCCCAAGGCCGTCGCCGTCGCCTACGACACGTACTCGATCTGCGTCGACAACCTCCTCAGCTACCAGGTCGCCGCCGTCACCACCGACGACACCATCCTCATGGGCTTCGCCGCCAAGGCGCCGGACGAACTCAAGCTCGCCGGAAGGCCGTTCTCCGAGGAGCCGTACGGCATCGGCGTCCCGCGCGGGGACACCGCCCTGCGCCTCGCCCTCGACGACGCCATCGAGGCGCACGAGAGGAACGGCGACTGGAAGAAGGCGTACGACGCCACCCTCGGCCGCTCCGGCGTGCCCGCCCCGAAGCCGCCCGCCGTCGACCGCTACGGCACCGGGAGGTCCGCGTGAACGTCCTGACCGACAACCTCGGCCGCTACGGCGAGGGGCTGCTCGGCACCGTCGAACTCACCGTCTACGCCTCGCTGCTGGCCCTCGTCCTCGGCTTCCTCATGGCCGCCTTCCGCGTCGCGCCCGTCGCCTCGCTGCGCGCCTTCGGCACCGCCTGGGTGACGGTGCTGCGCAACACCCCGCTCACGCTGCTGTTCTTCGCGGTGGTGCTCGGGCTGCCGAGGTTCGGCGTCGTCCTGCCCTTCCAGCTCTTCGCGGTCCTCGCGCTGGGCTGCTACACCTCCGCCTTCATCTGCGAGGCCGTCCGCTCGGGCATCAACACCGTGCCCGTCGGGCAGGGGGAGGCCGCCCGCAGCCTCGGCATGACCTTCGGCCAGACCCTGGGGGCGATCGTGCTGCCGCAGGCCTTCCGCTCCGTCATCCCGCCGATCGGCTCCACGCTCATCGCCCTCGCCAAGAACTCGGCGATCGCCGGATCGTTCAGCGTCACCGAGCTCCTCGGCACGTACAAGACGCTCAACGAGCTGGGCTACAGCATCATCTGGACGTTCGTCTGGATCGCCGTCGGCTACCTGATCGTGACCCTGACCATCAGCGCGGTCTTCAACGTGCTGGAGAAGCGGTGGGGAGTGGCCCGATGAGCGGCGGCACCGCCCTGTACGACGTCCCCGGCCCGCTGGCCCGGCGCCGGCACCGGCTCTACGGAGTCCTGGCCACCGCCGGCATCCTCGCCCTGGTGGGCTGGGCCCTCTACCTCCTCTTCGACACCGGCCAGTTCACCGCGGAGAAGTGGACGCCCTTCGCCTACAAGGGCATTCAGGAGATGCTGCTCCGCGGCCTCGCCAACACGCTGCGCGCCTTCGGCTTCGCGGCGGTCCTCTCGCTCGGCCTGGGCACCGTCCTGGCGGTCGGCCGGCTCTCGGACCACCGGCCCGTGCGGTGGGTGGCGACCGTGCTGGTCGAGTTCTTCCGGGCCATGCCCGTCCTGGTGATGATCTTCTTCGTCTTCGTCGCCCTCAAGGTGCAGCCGCTGCCCGCGCTCGTCACCGGCCTCACGCTCTACAACGGGTCCGTGCTCGCGGAGGTCTTCCGCACCGGCGTCGACTCGGTCGACCGCGGGCAGCGGGAGGCGGCCTACGCGCTCGGCCTGCACAAGACGCAGGTCATGACGTACGTCCTGGTACCGCAGGCGGTGCGGGCCATGCTGCCGACGATCATCAGCCAGCTCGTCGTCGCGCTCAAGGACACGTCGCTGGGCTTCCTCATCACGTACGAGGAACTGCTGCACGCGGGCAAGCTGATCGCGGGGAATCTGGACTACGGGCTGCCGTTCATCCCCGTCGTCATGATCATCTCACCCGTGTACATCGGGATGTGCATGCTGCTGTCGTGGTTCGCGACGTGGGTCGCGAAGCGGGAGCGGCGGAGCCTGAAGACGCGGGCCGTGGAGGTGGCTCCCGCGGAGCCGGGGACGTTGCTGGCGGGGCCTGCGGGGCATCCGCGTTAGCGGCGCGGCCGCGTTGCGGAGCCCCGGGGCGGGGCGCAGGGCCTAGGCGCCCACGCCCGGCCCCGGACGAGGCCGGCCCGGGCTAGGCCAGCCACAGATCGGGGCCGAACACCTCGTAGTGGATGTCCGCCGCGGCGACCCCGGCCGCCAGCAACTGCGCCCGCACGGCCCGCATGAACGGCAGGGGCCCGCACAGATAGGCCACCGCCCCCGCCGGGACGTCGAGGAGCGACAGGTCCGCGTACCCGGTGCGCTCCGCGGGCCACGCCGCGTCCGCCGGCCGCTCGTACCAGACGTGCGCCTCCGCGTCCGCCAACTTGCCGACCAGCGTGGCGAGTTCGCTGCGGAAGGCGTGCGACGCCTCGTCGCGGTCGGCGTGGACCACGACGACCCGCCGCCCCGACCCTGTGGCGGCGAGGTGGGCGAGCATGCCCATCACCGGCGTGCAGCCGATGCCCGCCGAGGCCAGGACGACCGGCCGCTCGTCGCCGTCCTCCAGGACGACATCGCCGAACGGCACGCCGATGCGCAGCTCCGCCCCGGCGTGCACGTGCTCGTGCAGGAACGAGGACACCTCGCCGGCCGGGTCGGAGCCGGTCCGCTTGACCGAGAACTGCACGGCGCCGTCGGGGTGGCCGGAGACGCTGTACTGGCGTATCTGCCGTGCGCCGTCGGGGAGTTCGACCTGGACGGAGACGTACTGTCCGGGCCGGGCGGGCAGCGCCGAGGCCGGCATCCCCTCGGGCCGGACGACGAACGTCGCCACGTCGGCCGTCTCCCGGTGCCGCGCCACGACCCGGCCGGGGAAGAGGACGTCCCCGGCCGCGACGCCGGACCGCTCGTACAGCCGCGCCTCCCGGGCGATGAGCGCGTTCGCCATCAGCCAGTAGACCTCGTCCCAGGCCGCGGCCACCTCGGGCGTCACCGCCCCGCCCAGCACCTCGGCGATCGCGTCGAAGAGGTGCTTGCGGACCAGCTCGTACTGCGGGGCGGTGACCCCGAGCGAGGCGTGCTTGTGCGCGATGCGGTCGAGCATCGCGTCCGGCCGGACGTCCGGGTGCTCGACCAGCGCCGTGGCGAACGCGGCGATCGAGCCGGCGAGCGCCTGCCGCTGGCTGCCGTTGGCCTGGTTGCCGCGGTTGAACAGGTCGCGCAGCAGCTCGGGCCGGTCGGCGAAGAGGCGGTCGTAGAAGAGCGGGGTGATGTCCCCGATGGCCCCGCCCACGGCGGGCAGCGTGGCGCGGACGATCTCGGTCGACTTCGGTGACAGCACCGGCGGCTCCTTTGTTCACGGCTTAATACGCATCTCGAATGCGTATTTTTCTGTGTGCGAACGCCGCCCCGGCGGGGGCGGCGATCAGTCCTCGGGGCGGCTCGTCAGGCCCACCAGCACCGGCCCGGTCGGGCTCCCGACCAGGTCCTGGACGCTCAGCGGGTCGAGTGCGGCGAAGAACGCCTCCTGCGCCTGGCGCAGCGCGCCGCGCAGCCGGCAGGCCGCCCGCAGGGGGCACGGCGGATCGTCCTCGCAGCCGACGACGTCGCCCGTCCCCTCCAACTCCCGCACCAGTCGCCCCAGTGAGCCCGTGAGTCCGGCGGTGGTGAGCGCGAGCCCGCCGCCCCGGCCCCGGCGGGCCTCGACGACGCCCAGGTGCGTCAGGCGGCTGACCACCTTGGCCGCGTGCGTGTACGGCACGCCCATCGCGGCCGCCACCTCGCGGGTGGTCGGCGCGGCCCCGGTTCCGTCCTCCACCGCGAGGCGCATGGCGATGCGCAGCGCGATGTCGGTGCCCTTGGTCAGTCGCACACCCGTCAGGTTAGTCAATTGGCATCCAGGACTCCAATTAAGGGGGCGGGATCCCGGCCACCCCTGAGATCGACAGCCCGGGATCGACAGCCCTGAGCGACAGCCCGAGATTGACAGGAAGTTAACCGCCGGTAAGTCTGTGCGCAGTCATCGGACGATCGGACGGAGGACCAGGTGGGGGCTCAGGCACGCGCGCACGGCGGGCGGTACGGACGGACGCTGGCGGCGGTCGGCGCGGCGACGGCGCTGGCGGCCGGTGCCGCCGCCCCCGCGACCGCGGCCGCCGGACAGGGCGGCGGCGAACGCTACGTCGCCCTCGGCGACTCGTACACCTCCGCGCCCGGCGTCCCGCAGCAGAGCGGCGGCGACTGTGCCCGGTCCAGCGTCAACTACCCGGCGCTCACCGCGAAGGCCCTGAGGATCACGTCCTTCCGGGACGTCAGCTGCAGCGGCGCCAGGACGGACGACTTCTGGCGCGCCCAGGGCGCCAACCCGCCCCAGCTGGACGCCGTGGGGCGCAACACCAGACTGGTCACCGTCGGCATCGGCGGCAACGACATCGGCTTCGGCGAGATCATCGGCACCTGCGCCCAGCTCTCCGCCTCCGACCCGGCGGGCGACCCCTGCCGCAAGAAGTACACCGCCCCCGACGGCGGCGACCTGCTCAACCGGCGCATCGCCGACACCGCCCCGAAGATCGCCGAGGTGCTCAAGGCCGTGCACCGCAAGGCCCCGCGGGCCCGCGTCGTCCTCGCCGGCTACCCGTCGATCATGCCGGACGACGGGGTCGGCTGCTTCCCCTCCGTCCCGATGGCCGCCGGTGACGTCCCGTACCTGCGCGACACCGAGAAGAAGCTGAACGCGATGCTCCGCGAGCAGGCGCGCAAGGCCGGCGCCCGCTACGCCGACACCTACCGCGCCACCGTCGGCCACGACGTCTGCAAGCCCGAGGCCGACCGCTGGATCGAGGGCGCGCGGCCCTCCCGCCCGGCCGCGCCCTTCCACCCGAACGCCGACGGGGAGCGGGCCATGGCCCGGCCGGTGATCGGCGCGGCGCGCGGCCGCTGAGGCGGCCCGCCTGCACGGCCGACCCGGCCCGTCCGTGCTGCCGCGCCGGCCCGTCCGCGGGCCCGCGGTTCCGGCCGGGGCCGGCCGGCGTCCCCCGGATAGTGCCGTACCGGAGCGGAGCCGTGTCGCGCCCTGTCGTATGAGCTGCCCGGCGAGTAGGGTCACGGGCCTCTTCGACGACAGGGAGGCACCATGGCAAGACCGCCAGGACCCCGCCGGCTGATCGTCCTCTGCGCGTCCGCCGCGCTGGTGGCCGGGCTCGGGGCCGTGCCGGCCGCCGCCGGGGGCGGGCCGGGCGTCCCCGCCAAGTCGCCGGTCGCCACCGGCCGCGGCGGCGCCGTCGCGAGCGTCGATGCCGACGCGTCGGCTGCCGGCATCGAGGTGCTCGGACAGGGGGGCAACGCCGTGGACGCGGCGGTGGCCACCGCCGCCGCGCTCGGCGTCAGCGAGCCGTACTCCGGCGGCATCGGCGGGGGCGGCTACCTCGTCTACTACCGTGCCAAGGACCACAAGGTCCTCACCATCGGCGGCCGCGAGCGCGCCCCCCTCAGCGCCGGCGAGGACCTCTTCGTCGAGAAGGGCCGCCCGATCCCCTTCGACGAGGCCGTCACCAGCGGCCGCAGCGTCGGCGTCCCCGGCGCGCCCGCCACCTGGGACGCCGCCCTGCGCGCCTGGGGCAGCAGGTCCCTCGCCACGGTGCTGCGGCCCGCCGAGCGGCTGGCCCGCCAGGGCTTCACCGTCGACGCCACCTTCCGGCAGATGACCGCCGACAACGAGAAGCGCTTCCGCGACTTCCCGGACACCGCCCGGCTGTTCCTGCCCGGCGGCCGGCTGCCGGCCGTCGGCTCCACCCTCAGGAACCCCGACCTCGCCCGCACCTACGAACTCCTCGGCAGGAAGGGCGCCGGCGCGGTCTACGGCGGGGAACTGGGCCGCGACATCGTCTCGACCGTCCGCAAGCCCCCCGTCGCGCACGGCTCCTCCCGCGTGGTCCGCTCCGGCGACCTGACCCAGCGGGACCTGCGCGCCTACACCCTCGAACGGCCCGCCCCGACCCGCACCACCTACCGCGGCCTCGACGTCTACGGGCCGGGCCCCTCCTCCTCGGGCGGCACGACCGTCGCCGAGGCGCTCAACATCCTGGAGCGGAAGGGCGATCTCGGCCGGGTGGACAAGGCCACCTACCTCCACCGCTACCTGGAGGCGAGCCGCATCGCCTTCGCCGACCGCAACCGGTGGGTCGGCGACCCGGCGCGGGAGAAGGTGCCCACCGCCGCCCTGACCTCCAAGCGGTACGCCGCCTCGCGCGCCTGCCTCCTCACCGACGGCCGGGCCCTCACCAGCCCGCTCGCGCCCGGCGACCCGCGGCACCCCACGTCCTGCGGGACGACGGGCCGGGCCGCGCCCACGCCGTACGAGGGGCAGCAGACCACCCACCTGACGACGGCCGACCGGTGGGGCAACGTCGTCGCCTACACCTTCACCATCGAGCAGTGGGGCGGCAGCGGCATCACCGTGCCGGGCCGCGGCTTCCTGCTCAACAACGAGCTGACCGACTTCTCCTTCACGCCCGTCACCCCCGGCGTCCACGACCCCAACCTGCCGGGACCGGGCAAGCGGCCGCGCTCGTCCATCGCGCCGACGGTCGTCCTCGACCACGGGCGGTTCGCCTTCACGGTCGGCTCGCCCGGCGGTTCGACGATCATCACCACCGCGCTGCAGATCCTGCTGGGGCACGTGGACCGCCGCATGCCGCTCGCCGACGCGATCGCCGCGCCGCGCGCCAGCCAGCGCAACACCGCGACCACCGACCTGGAACAGGCCCTGTGGGACAGCCCCCTCCGCCGCCGACTGGAGGCCAGGGGCCACGCGTTCAAGCTCAGCCCGGAAATCGGTGCCGCCACGGGCGTCCAACGCCTCCCCGACGGCCGCTGGCTCGCCGCCGCGGAGAAGGTGCGCCGCGGCGGCGGCTCGGCGATGGTCGTCACGCCGGGCTGACGGCGGGGCGGCTGCGGTAGGCGCGCGGTCGCCTCTTGCGGCTGGGGGGCGGCCCCGTGCGGACGCCGAGCCGGGGCCGCCCCCCGCCCCCCTCACCCCAGCAGCCCCACCACCTCCGCCGTGGTGCCCGTCTCGCCCAGGCGCGGGAAGATGCGCTCCACGGCCACGCGGTGTGCCTCCGGGTCCGGGTCGGTGACGGCGTCGACGGGCACCGTCACGTGGTAGCCGTGCTCGTGGGCCGCGCGGGCGGTGGATTCGACGCCCATGGCGGTGGCGATGCCGGCGACGACGACCTGGGTGACGCCGCGGCGGCGCAGTTGACCGTCGAGGTCCGTGCCGTGGAAGGCGCCCCAGGTCCGCTTGGTGATAAGGATGTCGTCCTCGTGGCGGCCGAGTTCGGGCCGCAGCTCGGCGAAGTCCGGCGGGTAGGCCCCGCCGCCGCGCGGCGCGGCCTCGGTGCGGCCGGGCGCCGAGCCGGTCACGGTGACGAGCACCACCGGCAGCCCCTTCGCACGGAACGCGGCGGCCAGCTCGGCGCCGCGGGCGACGACCTCGTCGGCCGGGTGGGCGGTGGGCAGGGCGGTGATGCCCTTCTGGAGGTCGATGAGGATCAGGGCGGTCGTGGGGTCGAGCGTGGTCACAGACATGGCCCACACCCTAGAGAAGCGAAGGCGGCCTTGCAAGGTTGCCTTCATTTTTCGGTCGGTCTTCCGGATGACACCCCGGTCTTGCCTCGGCGCGGGCCGCGCCCTACGGTCGCATTCCACACGCGGATCTTCACGTGCCGGCCCGCCCGAAGCCCTCGCGGAGGAGCAGCTCATGGCCAACGTTGTGCGCGCCGCCCTGGTCCAGGCCACCTGGACCGGTGACACCGAGTCGATGATCGCCAAGCACGAGGAGCACGCCCGCGCCGCCGCCGCGCAGGGCGCCAAGGTGATCGGCTTCCAGGAAGTCTTCAACGCCCCCTACTTCTGCCAGGTGCAGGACACCGAGCACTACCGCTGGGCCGAGCCCGTCCCCGACGGCCCGACGGTGACCCGGATGCGGCGCCTCGCCCGCGAGACGGGCCTGGTGATCATCGTCCCGGTCTTCGAGGCCGAACAGCCCGGCCACTACTACAACACCGCCGCCGTCATCGACGCCGACGGCAGCTATCTCGGCAAGTACCGCAAGCACCACATCCCGCAGGTCGAGGGCTTCTGGGAGAAGTTCTACTTCAAACCCGGCAACCTGGGCTGGCCCGTCTTCGACACCGCCGCCGGCCGCATCGGCGTCTACATCTGCTACGACCGCCACTTCCCCGAGGGCTGGCGCCAGCTCGGCCTGGCCGGCGCCCAGCTCGTCTACAACCCCTCCGCCACCTCGCGCAGCCTCTCGTCCCACCTGTGGAAGCTGGAGCAGCCCGCCGCCGCGGTCGCCAACGAGTACTTCGTCGCCGCCATCAACCGCGTCGGCCGCGAGGAGTACGGGGACGACGACTTCTACGGCACGTCGTACTTCGTGGACCCGCGCGGGGAGTTCGTCGGCGAGGTGGCGAGCGACGGCAAGGAGGAACTCGTCGTCCGCGACCTGGACTTCGGGCTCGTCGACGAGGTCCGCCGGCAGTGGGCCTTCTACCGGGACCGGCGGCCCGACGCCTACGAGGGGCTGGTCCGGCCGTGAACGACTCCCTGCACGCCCGGCACCGGGCGGTCATGCCCTCCTGGCTCGCCCTCTACTACGACGAGCCGCTGGAGATCGTGCGCGGCGAGGGCCGCCACGTATGGGACGCGTCCGGCCGGCGCTACCTCGACTTCTTCGGCGGCATCCTCACCACCATGACCGCCCACGCCCTCCCCGAGGTCACCAAGGCGGTCTCCGAGCAGGCCGGCCGCATCCTGCACACCTCCACCCTCTACCTCGACCGGAACATGGTCGAACTCGCCGAGCGCGTCGCCGCGTCGAGCGGCATCCCCGACGCCCGGGTCTTCTTCACCACCTCCGGCACCGAGGCCAACGACACGGCCCTGCTCCTGGCCACCGCCCGCCGCCGCTCCAACCAGGTGCTGGCGATGCGCAACAGCTACCACGGCCGCTCCTTCTCCACCGTCGGGATCACCGGCAACTCGGCCTGGTCGCCGACGAGCCTGTCCCCGTTGCAGACCCTCTACGTGCACGGCGCCGTCCGCACGCGCGGCCCGTACGCCCACCTCTCCGACGCCGACTTCATCGCCGCGAGCGTGCGCGACCTGGAGGACATGCTCGGCCAGGCGCACGGCACCGTCGCCGCGCTGATCGCCGAACCCGTGCAGGGCGTCGGCGGGTTCACCGCGCCGCCCGACGGCCTCTACGCCGCCTTCCGCGAGGTCCTCGACCGGCACGGCATCCTGTGGATCAGCGACGAGGTCCAGACCGGCTGGGGCCGCACCGGCGACCACTTCTGGGGCTGGCAGGCCCATGCCGGCAACGGCCCGCCGGACCTCCTCACCTTCGCCAAGGGCCTCGGCAACGGCATGTCCGTCGGCGGCGTCGTCGCCCGCGCCGAGGTCATGAACTGCCTGGACGCCAACTCCATCTCCACCTTCGGCGGCAGCCCCGTCACCGCGGCCGCCGCCCTCGCCAACCTCCGGTACCTCCTGGACCACGACCTCCAGGGCAACGCCCGCCGCGTCGGCGCCCTGCTCGCCGAGCGGCTGCGCGCCGTCGCCGCCGCGCTCCCGGTCGTCCGCGAGGTCCGCGGCCGCGGCCTGATGATCGGCGTCGAGCTCGCCTCGCCGCGCGCCGCCGCCCGCGCCCTCGAAACCGCCCGCGAACAGGGCCTGTTGATCGGCAGGGGTGGCCGCGCGGGCGACGCCCTGCGCATCGCCCCGCCGCTCTCGCTCACCGACGACGAGGCCGGGGAGGGCGCCGCGATGCTCGAACGGGCGCTGCGCGCCGTCGACGCGGAGGAGGCGTCCCCGTGAGCCGCACCCTGATCCGCGGCGGTCTGGTGATCAGCGCGACGGACGAGACGTACGCCGACGTCCTGATCGAGGACGGCCGGGTGGCGGCCCTGGCCGCGCCGGACTTCGCCCACGGCTGGACGGCGGACCGGACCATCGACGCCACCGGCAAGTACGTCCTCCCGGGCGGCGTCGATGCCCACACCCACTTCGACTTCCCCTTCGGCGGCACCGCCTCCTCGGACGACTTCGCGACCGGCACCCGCGCCGCCGCCTGGGGCGGCACCACCACCGTCGTCGACTTCGCCGTGCAGCCGCGCGGGGGCGCCCTGCGCGAGGGGCTGGACGCCTGGCACGCGAAGGCCGAGGGCAAGTGCGCCGTCGACTACGCCTTCCACATGATCCTCTCCGACGTGACCGAGGCGTCGCTGAAGGAGATGGACCGGGTCGTGGGGGAGGGGGTGACCTCCTTCAAACTCTTCATGGCCTACCCGGGCGTCTTCTACAGCGACGACGGCCGGATCCTGCGCGCGATGCAACGGGCCGCCGGCAACGGCTCGTTGGTCATGATGCACGCGGAGAACGGCCCCGCCATCGACGTCCTCGTCGAACAGGCCCTCGCCGCCGGCCGCACCGACCCCCGGTACCACGGCGAGGTGCGCCGGGCGCTGCTGGAGGCCGAGGCCACCCACCGGGCGATCCGGCTCTCCCAGGTCGCCGGCAGCCCGCTCTACGTCGTGCACGTCTCCGCGCGGGAGGCCGTCGCCGAGCTCGCCCGCGCCCGGGACGAGGGGCTCCCGGTCTTCGGCGAGACCTGCCCGCAGTACCTCTACCTCTCCACCGACAACCTCGCCGAACCCGGCTTCGAGGGCGCCAAGTACGTCTGCTCCACGCCGCTTCGGCCCCGCGAGCACCAGGCGGCGCTGTGGCGCGCGCTGCGCACCGACGACCTCCAGGTCGTCTCCACCGACCACTGCCCGTTCTGCTTCGCGGGCCAGAAGGAGCTCGGCCGGGGCGACTTCTCGAAGATCCCCAACGGGCTGCCCGGCGTGGAGAACCGGATGGACCTCCTCCATCAGGCGGTGGTCGACGGGCACCTCTCCCGGCGCCGCTGGATCGACATCGCCTGTGCCGCCCCGGCGCGGATGTTCGGCCTCGCCCCGCGCAAGGGGACGCTCGCGCCGGGCGCCGACGCGGACGTCGTCGTCTACGACCCGCGGGCGGAGCAGACCCTCTCCGCGGCCACGCACCACATGAACGTCGACTACTCGGCGTACGAGGGCAAGCGGATCACCGGCCGGGTGGAGACCGTCCTCTCGCGCGGCGAACTCGTCCTCCACCGCGGCGAGTTCACCGGACGCCCCGGCCACGGCCGCTACGTGCCCCGCGCCACCTTCTCCTGACCCCTGAGGAGCCCTCCCTTGGACTTCGGCCTCGTCCTGCAGACCGACCCGCCCGCCTCCGCCGTGGTGGAGCTGATGCGCCGCGCGGAGCGGCGCGGCTTCCGCTACGGCTGGACCTTCGACTCCGCCGTGCTGTGGCAGGAGCCGTTCGTGATCCACAGCCGCGTCCTGGACCACACGGAGCGGCTCGTCGTCGGCCCCATGGTCACCAACCCGACCACCCGCGCGCCGGAGGTCACGGCCTCCACCTTCGCCACCCTCAACGACATGTACGGCAACCGCACCGTCTGCGGCATCGGCCGCGGCGACTCCGCGATGCGCGTCGCCGGCCGCCGCCCCAACACCCTCGCCGTCCTCCGCGACTCCGTCCGCGTTATCCGCGACCTCGCGGAGGGCAGGGAGGCGGACGTCGGCGGCACGGTCCTGCGCCTGCCGTGGGTGCGCGACGGCCGGCTGCCGGTGTGGGTGGCGGCGTACGGGCCGAAGGCCCTCGCCCTGGCCGGGGAGGAGGCGGACGGCTTCATCCTCCAGCTCGCCGACCCCTTCCTGACGGAGTGGATGATCCGCGCCGTCCGCGAGGCCGCGGCCGCGGCGGGCCGCGACCCGTCGTCCGTGACGATCTGCGTCGCCGCCCCGGCGTACGTCGGGGACGACCTGGCGCACGCGCGCGAGCAGTGCCGCTGGTTCGGGGGCATGGTCGGCAATCATGTGGCCGACCTGGTCGCCCGCTACGGTGCGCACTCCGCCGCCGTGCCGGAGGAACTGACGGCGTACGTCGAGAAGCGGCAGGACTACGACTACAGCCACCACGGCCGGGCCGGGAACCCCTCCACGGACTTCGTCCCCGACGAGATCGTCGACCGCTTCTGCCTGCTGGGCCCGGTCGAGGCCCACGTGGAGAAGCTGGAGCGGCTGCGGGCGCTGGGGGTGGACCAGTTCGCGGTGTACGCGATGCACGACGCGCGGGAGGCGGTGATCGACGCGTATGGGGAGCAGGTGATTCCGGTTCTGGGGTAGGCGGACCACCTCCTACCCACCAGTAAGGTGATCTCGAAACGATGGATCACCACAGAACAGGAACACCGCCCGTGCGTGCGAACGCCCGCCTCTCCGCAGCCACTTGCGCCGCCCTCCTCCTCACCCTCGGCCTCGCCGGAACCGCGGCCGCCGCCCCGGCGGCGACCGCCGGCACCGTCACCGACGGCGGCGTCGGCGCCATCAAGGGACCGGAAGACCTCAAGCTCGGCGACGGCGGCGCCCTCTGCGTCTTCAGCGAGCGCCAGCAGCCCGCCGACGTCAAGGGCATCGTCAAGCAGATCGCGCAG
Organism: Streptomyces caatingaensis; assembly: GCF_001187435.1. Lineage (GTDB taxonomy): Bacteria > Actinomycetota > Actinomycetes > Streptomycetales > Streptomycetaceae > Streptomyces > Streptomyces caatingaensis. The sequence continues at coordinate 383,648 of NZ_LFXA01000002.1, forward strand.
CAGAAGATCAAGCACCCCACGAAGGCCGTCGGCGACATCGCCGCCGAGATCATGGGCAGCGGCGACCTGGGCCACTCCTGGACCGTCTACACCGCGCCCGACGGGAAGACCGTGGGCACCTACTCCTTCCAGTCCCCCTGGGACGGCCTCGCCTACACCCCCGAGTTCTGGACGGAGAGCTCGTTCCCCGGCGGCCTGGCCGTCGACTACCCCGACGACTGGGGCAACGACGCCCACGGCGACGCGGCCGACAAGTTCGGCCGCGGCACCCCCGCCGACCACCTGAAGTCCATCGGCTCCGCCACCGAGGACCACCCCACCAAGACCCGCACCGGCCGCTGCAAGCCGGTCACCGAGCAGGGCCGCAAGGCGTTCTTCGCCTTCGTCGACTCCCAGCGCGGCAAGGCGTACGCCCCCGACCAGAACTGCACCAACTTCGCGGGCCGCGCCTGGGAGACCGCCACCGGCGAGCACCTCGACTGGCAGGTCGAGCCGCACCTCACCCCGTTCCCCGGCGTCGAGAAGACCCTCTCCGAGCAGATCTTCAAGGCCATCACCGGCCACGACGGCAAGATCGGCGACCCGGGCACCCTGGGCGCCGCCATCCTCAGGGCCAACGGCGGCAGCAAGGACGGCGACGTCCACAAGGAGGTCGCGCTCGACCACTGAGGCCGGCGCGCGGACCGCGCGCGGGCTACGGAACGCGCGCGGTCCACTCCGGCGAGGAGAACTTGGTGCGGGCCAGCCCCTCGGCGCGGGCCAGCTCCTCCGGGGTGACGGAGCCCTCCGTCAGGCCGTAGCGGCCGCGGAAGGAATCGATCATCTTGGCGATGACGGCGTCCCGCGGGAGGCCGGTCTGGCGGCGCAGCGGGTCGACGCGCTTCTTGGCGGACGTCGTGCCCTTGTCGGAGAGCTTCTCGCGGCCGATGCGGAGGACGTCGAGCATCTTCGCGGCGTCGATGTCGTAGGCCATGGTCACGTGGTGGAGGACGGCGCCGTTCCCGGAGACGACCCGCTTCTGGGCGGCGCCGGCGATCTTCCCGGCGTCGGTGGCGATGTCGTTGAGGGGCTGGTACCAGGCCTTGACGCCCATGGTCTCCAGGGCGCCGAGCACCCAGTCGTCGAGGTACTTGTAGCTGTCGGCGAAGGAGAGGCCCTGGACGAGGGCGTCGGGGACGCAGAGGGAGTAGGTGATGGTGTTGCCGGGTTCGATGAACATCGCCCCGCCGCCCGAGACGCGGCGTACGACCGTGATGCCGTGTCTGGCCGCCCCCTCCGGGTCCACCTCGTTGCGCAGCGACTGGAAGCTGCCGATCACCACGGCCGGGGAGCCCCACTCCCAGACCCGCAGCGTCGGCGGGCGCCGGCCCGCCGCAACCTCGGCCGTCAGCACCTCGTCGAGGGCCATGTGCAGTTCCGGGGCCTGCGGGCCGTCGTGGACGAGCTGCCAGTCGTAGTCCGTCCAGTCCGTGGCCTGCGCCAGCGCGCGGCGGACGGCGACGCCCACCGCCTCCGAGGTGAAGCCGAACAGCACCGCGCCCTCCGGCAGCGCCGCGTCGATCCGGGCCGCGAGCTGCGGGGCGGGCAGGTCGGCGGGAGCGCCCTCCAGCGCGCGGTCGATGTCCAGGAGCGCCTCGTCCGGCTCCAGGAAGAAGTCGCCGGCGACGCGGACGTCGCGCAGCACCCCCTCGCGGACCTCCAGGTCCACGACGACGAGCTTGCCGCCCGGCACCTTGTACTCACCGTGCACGACGCATCCTCCGGTCTTCTCCTCCGGCCGGCCGACGGGCCGGCGACGCCCTCCACCGTAACCGGGGCGCGGGACGGCGGACGGCCGAGGGCGGAGCAGGTGGCGCGGCGGTGGCCGAACCGCCGCGCCCCGGTGCCGGGTTGGTCTTGCGCACCGCCGCGCGATCTGCGTTCCTGGACGCGTGTTCACCACGCGTCCCACCCTTCGCGGAACCTTCGGCATGGTCTCGTCCACCCACTGGCTCGCCTCGCAGTCGGCGATGGCCGTGCTGGAGGGCGGGGGCAACGCGTTCGACGCCGCCGTGGCCGGCGCGTTCGTGCTGCACGTCGTCGAGCCGCACCTCAACGGGCCCGCGGGGGAGGTGCCGATCATCCTGGCGCCCGCCGGCGGGCCCGTGCGGGTGCTGTGCGGGCAGGGGCCCGCGCCGGGCGGGGCGAGCATCGCGCACTACACCGGGCTCGGGCTGGACCTCGTCCCCGGCACCGGGCCGCTCGCGGCCGCCGTGCCCGGGGCGTTCGACGCGTGGATGCTGCTGCTGCGCGACCACGGGACGCGGTCGCTCGCGCAGGTGCTGGAGTACGCCATCGGGTACGCCGAGCACGGGCACCCGGCCGTCGAGGGGTTCGCCGCGGCCGTCGGGACGGTGCGGGAGCTGTTCGCCACCGAGTGGACGACGTCCGGCGAGGTGTATCTGCCGGTCCCGAAGCCAGGGCGGCCCTTCCGCAACCCCGCCCTCGCCGCCACCTGGCGCCGCCTGATCGCCGAGGCGGCCGTCGGCGCGGACCGCGAGGCCCGCATCGACGCCGCGCGCCGCGTCTGGCGCGAGGGCTTCGTCGCCGACGCGCTCCTGCGCGCCGCCGCGCGCCCCACGCTCGACATGACGGGCGAGCGGCACACCGGCACCCTCTCCGGGGACGACCTCGCGGCCTGGCGGGCCGGCTACGAGGACCCGGTCACCCACGACCGGGACGGCTGGACGCTGTGCAAGCCAGGACCCTGGTCCCAGGGCCCGGTGCTCGCGCAGCAGCTCGCCCTGCTGCCCGACCTCCCGCCGCGCGGCACCCCCGAGTACCTCCACACCCTCGTCGAGGCCGGCAAGCTCGCCATGGCCGACCGCGAGGCGTGGTACGGCGACGCCGCCGACGTGCCGCTGTCGGACCTGCTGTCCGAGGAGTACAACGCGGCGCGGCGCCGGCTGATCGGCGCCACCGCCTCGTACGACCTGCGCCCCGGCGGCCCGGGCGGGCGCGTGCCCCGCCTGCCCCGGTACGCCACGGCCCCCGACCGGCCGCAGGTGCTGCCCGGCGTGGCCGTGCCGGTGCTCGGCGACACCTGCCACATCGACGTCGTCGACCGCCGGGGCAACATGGTCTCCGCGACGCCCAGCGGCGGCTGGCTGCAGTCCAACCCCGTCGTCCCCGAGCTCGGCTTCCCGCTCGGCACCCGGCTCCAGATGGCCTGGCTGGAGCCCGGGCTCCCCAACTCCCTCACGCCCGGGCGGCGTCCGCGCACCACCCTCAGCCCGTCCCTGGCCCTGCGCGGCGGCGAACCCGTCATGGCCTTCGGCACGCCCGGCGGCGACCAGCAGGACCAGTGGCAGCTGCCGTTCTTCCTGGCCGTCGCCGCCGGGGAGGACCTCCAGGCGGCCGTCGACGCGCCCACCTGGCACCAGGAGAGCTTCCCCGGCTCCTTCCACCCGCGCGTGATGTCGCCCGGCGCCGTCACCGTCGAGTGGCGCGTGGGCGAGGACGTCGTACGCGAGCTGCGCCGGCGCGGGCACCGCGTGACCGTGGACGGGGCCTGGTCGCTGGGGCGCCTGTGCGCGGTGGCGCGCGACCCGGAGACGGGCGTGCTGTCGGCCGCCGCCAACCCGCGCGGCATGCAGGGCTACGCGGTGGGCCGCTGAGCCGGGCGTTCACCGCCCGTACGCGGTGAGGCCATTCTCACGCCCCCGACTGTCGGTGGGCCGTGGTTCGATGGCCATATGATCGAAGACTTTCTCGCAGGTGACCTGACCGCCGTCGACGAGGCGCTCCGCAAGGCGGCCGCCGCCGAGATCATGCCGCGCTTCCGGCAGCTCGCCGCGCACGAGATCGTCGAGAAGAACGGCCCGCACGACCTGGTCACGGTCGCCGACCGGCTGGCCGAGCAGCATCTGACGGCCTCGCTCACGGCCCTGCTGCCCGGCTCCCGGGTGGTCGGCGAGGAGGCGGTGCACGCCGACCCGTCCGTCCTGGAGGCGCTGCGCGGCGACGACCCGGTGTGGATCGTGGACCCGGTGGACGGCACCCGGCAGTTCGTCCACGGCGACCCCGGCTTCGCGACGCTGGTCTGCCTGGCGCACCGCGGCGAGCTGCTGGCGTCCTGGACGTACGCGCCGGCCCTGGAGCGGATGGCGACCGCGGTGCGGGGCGGGGGCGCCCGGCTGGACGGCGTCCCGATGCGGTCCGGATCGCCCGAGCCCGGGCGGGAGTTGACGGTGGCCATCTCCCACTTCGACTTCACCACCGACGAGGAGAAGCGTGTGCTCGGCCGGCTGGGCACGCACGGGGTGGCCCCGCGCCCCTGCGGCTCGGCGGGGCTGGAGTATCTGAACGTGGCGCGCGGGGCGCTGGACGCGACCGCCTTCTCGTGGGAGAACCCCTGGGACCACGCCGCGGGGCTGCTGCTCGTCGCGGAGGCGGGCGGGGCGAGCGGGACGGTGGCGGGCGAGCCGTTCCGGATCGCCGGGGGCAACGCGATGCCGTTCGCCTCGGCGCGGGACGCCGCGACCCTCCGGCATATCCTGGCCCTGCTGGCGTCCTGATCAAGATCCCCGTGCCACGGGATCTCCGTTCTGCGAGGGGAGCGCGTCCGTGCCCACCATGCTCGACGCGGTCGTCGTAGGGGCCGGGCCCAACGGGCTGACGGCCGCCGTCGAACTGGCCCGCCGCGGCCTCTCCGTCGAGGTCTACGAGGCCGCCGACGCGATCGGCGGCGGTGCCCGCACCGAGGAGCTGACCCTCCCCGGCTTCCGCCACGACCCGTGCTCCGCCGTCCATCCGCTCGGCATCGGGTCCCCGGCCTTCGCCCGCATGCCGCTCGCCCGGCACGGCCTGGAGTGGCTGCACCCCGAGCTGCCGATGGCCCACCCGTTCCCCGACGGCACGGCCGCCGTCCTCGCGCGGCGCGTCGGCGAGACGGCCGCCTCCCTCGGCCCGCGCGACGCCGGGGCGTACCGCCGCCTGCTCGCCCCCTTCCACGGCAAGTGGGACGCGCTCGCACGGGACTTCCTGCGCACCCAGTGGGACGGGCCGCCGCGCGACCCCGCCGGCTACGCCCGCTTCGGGCTCGTCGCCGGGCTGCCGGCGGCCCTGCTGGCCCGGCGCTTCCACGGTCCGATGGCGCGCGGGCTGCTCGCGGGCCTCGCCGCGCATGGCATCGGGCCGCTCTCCGGGCTCGGCACGGGCGGCATGGCCCTCTTCTTCGCGCTCGCCGCGCACGAACGGGGGTGGCCCGTGCCGCGCGGCGGCTCGCAGGCGATCGCCGACGCGCTCGGCTCGTACCTGCGCGAGCAGGGCGGCACGATCCACACCGGCTTCGAGGTCAAGCGCCTCGACGACCTGCCGCCGGCCCGCGCCTACGTCTTCGACACCTCGCCGACCGCCCTCGCGCGCATCGCCGGGCTCGGCAACGCCTACCGCGGCTTCCGCTACGGCCCCGCAGTCTTCAAGGTCGACTACGCCCTGTCGGGGCCCGTGCCGTGGACCGCCCCGGAGGCGCGGCGGGCCGGCACGGTCCATGTCGGGCCCACGTACGGCGAGATCGACGCGGCCCTCGACGCGGCGGTCGCCGGGCGCGACCCGTCCGTCCCCTTCCTCATCACCGCCCAGCCGACCGTGGCCGACCCCGGCCGGGCGCCGGCCGGCCGCCACACGTTCTGGGCGTACGGGCACGTGCCCAACGGCTGGGAGGGCGACGCGACCGACCTCATCGAGCGGCAGATCGAGCGCTTCGCTCCCGGCTTCCGGGACCTCGTCCTCGCCCGCGCGGTCGCGGGGCCGCCGCGGCTGGCCGCCCGCAACGCGAACTATGTCGGCGGCGACATCGCCATCGGTTCCGTGGCGGGCCTCCGGCTGCTCATCCGCCCCAAGCTCGCCCGCGTCCCCTACGCCACGGCCCACCCCGCCGTCTTCCTCTGCTCCTCCGCCACGCCGCCGGGGCCCGGGGTGCACGGGATGTCGGGGCATCATGCGGCCCGGGCGGTGTGGCGGCGGTTGTGCGGGGGGTGAACCGCGCCCTCCGCGTGGTTGCGCCCAAGCCCCCAGGGGCCCGGGACGGGCCGATCCAGCACGTCCCGGGGGTACCCCCTCTGGGGGAGCTCGATGACGAGCGGCTAAGCCGCGATCAGGGGGTGCAGGGGGCGAAGCCCCCGCCCACCGCGCGGAGCGCGGTCCCGGCCCCGGGGCGGAGCCCCGGGGAAACGGTGGAAGGGCCGGGTGGGGGAGAGAACCGCTACGCGGGGAGAACCGCTACGCGGCCGGGCGGAGGCCGGAGAGGAGGGCCGACCGCACGGCGGCCGGCGACGTGCCGAGACGCCGCAGCAGCCCGACGACCGCCGGATCGTCGAGAGCCGTGACGCCGAGCAGCACATGCTCGGCCCCGATGACCCCGCTCCGAAGCCCCACCGCCTCCCGCAGCGCAAGCCGCAGCGCCCGCTTGGCGCTCGCCCCGAACGGCAGGCGCGCCGAGATACCGGCACGACGCAGCAGCGGGGAGCGCGGCGCGGCCGGCGGGCGGTCGAGGGCGCCGCGCCCGAAGGCCGTCTCGGCGCGCTCGCGCACCGCGTGGAGGTCGATGCCGAGGAGCCGCAGAGCCTCCGCGTCCGCCTCGTCCAGAGCCTCCGGCGGGCTGATCGCCGTACGGCAGGCGTCCGGCGTGACGCCGAACCGGGCGAGCGTCGCCGCCACCGGCGTCCCGGCGCGCGTCGCGAGCGCGAGCAGCAGGTGCTCGGCACCGATGCTCGCGTGACGCAGCAGACGCGCCTCCTCCTGGGCGGCGACGACCGTGGCGCGCGCCTCCTCCGTGAACCTCTCGAACATGCCGCTACCTCCTGGCGTGCTTCTTGTGGACGGCCTGCCTGCTGACCCCGAGGGCGGTGCCGATCTCCTCCCAGGACCAGCCGTGCCGCCGGGCGTTGTCGACCTGGAGCGCCTCCAGGCGTTCGACCAGCCGTCGCAGCGCGGCGACGGCGCGCAGACCCACGCGGGGATCGGTGTCCATGGCGCCCTCGGTGATGCCGAGGGCGTCCTTCGCTTCGGTTCCGGCCATGGTGTCAACCTTGGATGACACGCTCTCGTCGTGTCAACCCTCGTTGACGTCGGATTTCCGCGAGCCACCGCCCCCGCCACGGCGGATCCTGGACGGCATGCACACCGACGTCGACCGCTGCGTCCGGGCCGTGCGGTCCCGGGACCCCCGTTTCGACGGCTGGTTCTTCACCGCCGTCCGCACCACGCGCATCTACTGCCGTCCCAGCTGCCCCGCCGTTCCGCCCAAGGACCGGAACATGAGCTTCTATCCGAGCGCGGCCGCCGCGCAGCAGGCCGGCTACCGGGCCTGCAAGCGCTGCCGGCCCGACGCGAGCCCGGGCTCGCCCCGCTGGAACGAGCGCGCCGACCTGGTCGCCCGCGCCATGCGCCTGATCGCGGACGGGACGGTGGACCGCGAGGGCGTCCCCGGCCTCGCCGCCCGCCTCGGCTACAGCACCCGGCAGATCGAGCGCCGGCTCCGGGCCGAACTCGGGGCCGGACCGCTGGCCCTGGCCCGCGCCCAGCGCGCACAGACCGCCCGGATCCTGATCGAGGCCGGCGAACTGCCCATGGCGGACGTGGCGTTCGCCGCCGGCTTCGCCTCGGTCCGCGCCTTCAACGAGACCGTCCGCGAGGTCTTCGGCCTCGCCCCGACCGAGCTGCGCATCCGCGCCGCGAACGGCCGCCCGCCGGCCACCCCCGGCACCCTGGCCCTGCGCCTGCCCTTCCGCACGCCCTTCCGGCCCGGCAACCTCTTCGGCCACCTCGCGGCCACCGCCGTACCCGGCGTGGAGGAGTGGCGGGACGGCGCGTACCACCGCACCCTGCGCCTGTCCCACGGGCACGGCACCGTCTCCCTCACGCCCCGCCCCGGCCACATCGACTGCCGCCTCTCCCTCACCGACCAGCGCGACCTCGCCGAGGCCATCAGCCGCTGCCGCCGCCTGCTCGACCTGGACGCCGACCCCGAGGCGGTGGACGCCCAGCTGCGCACCGACCCGCACCTGGCGCCGCTCGTGCAGCGCGGCCCGGGCCGCCGCGTCCCGCGCACCGTGGACGCCGGGGAGTTCGCCCTCCGCGCCGTCCTCGGCCAGCAGGTCTCGACCGCCGCCGCCCGCACCCTCGCCGCCCGCCTGGCGGCCGCGCACGGCACCCCCGTCGACGGGCCCGGCGGCCTCACCCGCCTCTTCCCCACGGCCGGGGCGCTGGCCGCCCTCGACCCGGGCGGCCTCGCCATGCCCGCCGCCCGGCGCAGGACCTTCCTGCGCCTGGCCGAGGCCCTCGCCTCGGGCGAACTCGACCTCGGCGCCGGCTGCGACTGGGCACGCGCCCGCGCCGTCCTCGACGGCCTGCCCGGCATCGGCCCCTGGACGGCCGGCATCATCGCCATGCGCGCCCTCGGCGACCCGGACGCCTTCATCCCGACCGACCTGGGCGTGCGCCGCGCCGCCGCCCGCGCGGGCCTGCCCGCCACCCCGGGCGCCCTCACCCGGCACGCCGCCGCCTGGCGGCCCTGGCGCGCCTACGCCGTCCAGTACCTGTGGGCGGCGGACGACCACCCGGCTGCCAGAATGCCCACCGAACCGTCCCCGCACCGGAGTTGACCACGATGTCCGTCGTCCACACCGTCCTGGAGAGCCCCTGCGGCCCGCTCACGCTGGTCGCCACCGACGGGGCCCTCTCACACCTGTACATGACCGACCAGCGGCACCGGCCGCCCGAGGAGGACTTCGGGGCGCCCGGCGATCCCGGCGACGCCCCCTTCGCCGAGACGGCGCGGCAGCTCGCGGCGTACTTCGCGGGCGAGCTGACCCGCTTCGACCTGCCCCTCGCCCTGCACGGCACGCCCTTCCAGCGGCGTGTGTGGGCCGCCCTCCAGGAGATCCCCTACGGCACCACCGTCTCCTACGGCGAACTCGCCGGCCGCATCGGCTCGCCCGGCGCCTCCCGGGCCGTCGGCCTCGCCAACGGCAGGAACCCGGTCGGGATCATCGTCCCCTGCCACCGCGTCGTCGGGGCCGACGGCAGCCTCACCGGCTACGGGGGAGGACTCGACCGCAAGCGGCGGCTGCTGGCCTTCGAGCGCGAGGTGGCGGGGACGGAGGAGCAGGAAGGGCTCTTCTGAGGAGAGGTCCCTTGGTGCCCACACCTGTTGGGGCCGCGCCTGTTGGGGTCGCGCCGGGCCCGGTCATGGTGACCGTCGACCTCGACCTGGCCTGCCTGTACGAACTCGCCGACGGCAGCCGGGGCGTCGTCCAGCCGCTGGGCGGCCTCGCCGGCGACCTGCACGGCCCGCCCTACGTGGCCCTGGGCGACGACAACCGCTTCGGCTCAGCGTCGGGGGAGACGCTCTTCGTCAACCTGGACCGCGCCGGGGAGCTGCGGCGCCTGCTGGTCTTCGTCTACCTCTACGGCGACGGCCCCGCCTTCAGCCGGGTGCACGCGGCGGTCGCCTTCTCCCCGCCCACCGGCCGCCGCTTCGTCGTCGAGCTCCACGAACGGGACCCGCACGCCCGCTCCTGCGCCGTCGCCCTCGTCGAGAGCCGGGACGGCCACCTCCTCCTGCGCCGCGAGGCCCGCTACGTCTACGGCTACCAGGCCGACCTCGACCGGCTCTACGGCTGGGGCCTCCAGTGGGCGCGGGGGCGGAAGGACGGCGACTGAAGGGGCGCACGGGGTGGGGACGGGGGCGGGTGGTGACGGGCCGTCACCTTGCCGCGCTCCCTGCCCGGGGCCGACGCGGCCGGGAAGGCCGTGGCAGCCCCTCTCTCCAACGCCCCGCGGAATCCCCCGGGTTCAGTCCTCGGCGCCCTGCATGCCCTCGGGCAGGCTGTCCATGAACGAGCTCACCGAGAACACCGCGCGCCCGGCGCCCGACGGCCCGTAGCCGGGCGGGGACGACAGCCCGAACTCCTCCATCGTGCCGCGGTAGGTCTGCAACAGCCGGATGTGGTACTCCAGGGGCGCGCCCGCAGGGTTCTGCTTGCCCAGCGGCGTGGTCGGCTCCGGGCACCACGTCGTGAACCGGGGGGTGATGCCGCGGGACATGAAGAACCGCAGCCCCTCCTCCGTCGAGGCGATGGCCTCGTCGACCGTGGTGAAGCCCGCCGGCGCCGCCATCTCCACGCCCGCCACGAAGTTGGGGATCACATTGCGCGGCCCGAAGATCTCCGCCGAGTCCAGGATCCGGCGGTGCCACTCGTCGCGGCCGACGTAGCGCTCCTTGCCGGGGCAGTAGAGCTCGAAGAGACGGCGGTCCCACACCTCGTAGTTGGGGTGGTAGATGCGGATCCCGTAGTCGTGGAAGCGCTGGACGTCCTCCTTGGGCAGCGCCTGCGCGACGACCTTGCCGATCCAGCGGCCGGGGAAGCGCTCCTCGATCGCCTGCGCGTAACGGCCGTAGAAGTCCGCCTCGCCCAGGCCGTTCACCCGGGACGTGATCGAGCCGCCGGTCAGCGTGTAGGCGCGGGACGCGCCCGCCGTGTCGTGCTTGTCGATGATCTCCAGCGCCTCCAGCACCTCCTCGACCGACTTCACCCCCGTGTAGGGGCGGCCGGCCGCCTTGTGCTGGCGCCAGTTGTGATTGATGTCGCAGTACTGGCACTCCTCCTTCGCGCCGAAGTACTGGCAGACCCGGAAGACCGTCAGGTAGATGAGGTAGCCCCACTGGATGGTCGGCGCGACCTCCATCACCGACTTGCCGTTCGCGAGCGCGTGCCGGTAGTAGTCCGGCATCGGCGGCAGGCCCACGTCCGCGATGTGGCGCCCGTCGAGCATGAGGCCCAGCGTGCCGTCGGGCGTGACGCCGACGCGGTACGGCGAGTTCGGGTTGACGCGCACCGAGACGACGGTGCGCCGCAGCTCGTACGGGCCGCCGGTGAGGACGATCTCCTCCGGCGGGCGGTTGAGGGCGGCGGCGCCCAGCTCGGGGAGGGTGCCGTGGTCGAAGGAGAAGATGAAGTAGGACTTCGGTTTGACGTCGCCGCCCTCGTCGCCGGTCAGGGCCTCGTCGTCGAAGGCGACGCCGCCGCGCAGCAGGTCCTCCTTGATCACGGCTTCCCGCGGTACCCCGGGGAAGCGCGCCATCAGATCCTCGACCTCGTCCGTCCGGCTCCGTCCCATGACCGCTCCCTCGTCCGTGCACACGTGGTGTCGCCCGGCAGGTGCCGGGCCAGGTGCCGCCCCGGCGCGGGCAACGACGCACAACGAAGTGAGCCGGGGCGGCACTTGCGCCCTCCGGGGGCCGGACGGCGCTTCCGCCGATGCTAGCCTGCGGCTTCTCGCCGCCGGCGACCTAGGTCCGGGGGCGGATGCGCGGGCCGGTGCGCGGCCGTCCCCACCGCCGCGGGCGGGGGCGTTCGCGCCGTGTCACCCGGCGCGGTGGCGGCCTCCCGAGCCGCCGTATGGCGATTTGTCGACTTGTTTGGCGCCGGGGCGTCCGTGGGTTCCGGCGCCCTCTCATGCTTTTGTATGCCCGGCTTGTCCCCCGGGAGGGTGGCATACCGGCTGCGTTCGGCCCCCTCTGCCGTTCGCCTCGCCGATGCCGCCTTCTTTCCGTGTTCCTGTGCCACTCCTGGAGCCATGCAGAGTGAAAGGAGTGATATGTCGATTTTTCGGAGGAGACCCGACGTTCCGGTCCCGAGACGGCGAGCCCTCGCCCTCGGGCTGCTGTCGGTGTTCTGCGCCTCATCGGGCACCGCCCTCGGCGCCATCGCCACGGGCGGCGGCACCGACGGACCCGTCCAGGGCAAGATCGTCGCCGACACCGGCCAGAACGTCCGCAGCGCCCCCAGCACCGGCGCCCCCGTCATCGGCGTCTACCAACCCGGCGCCCGCGTCCGCATCGACTGCAAGGCCAACGGCGAGCGGGTGCAGGGGGAGAGCCTCTGGTACCGACTCGTGGAACGGCGTGGGTGGTTGAGCGCGCGGTACGTGCGGGTGTCGGGCGCGGTGCCGTTCTGCCGGCAGGGGGACGGCGACGGTCATCACGGGGGTGATGGCCACCACGGCGGGGACGGGCACCACCACGACCCGGCGGGGGTTCCCGGCCCGCCGGGTCCCAGCGGTCCGCCCGGACCCACTGGCCCGCCCGGACCGGCGGGGCCGAAGGGGGACGTGGGGCCTGAGGGCCCGGTTGGCCCGGTGGGGCCCACCGGACCTGCCGGCCCCACCGGCCCCACCGGCCCTGCTGGGCCCCCCGGACCGGCCGGGCATGACGGGGCGCCCGGGCCTGCTGGTTACCCGGTGCCGGGGCCGACGGGCCCCAAGGGCGACAAGGGAGACAAGGGAGACAAGGGAGATAAAGGAAGTCAGGGTGACCCGGGTGTCGTGGGCCCGGCCGGACCGTCCGGCCCTCCAGGACCTACCGGTCCTCCGGGCCCCGTCGGTCCTGGTGGCCCCACAGGCCCTGCCGGGCCTATCGGGCCTGTCGGAGCGAAGGGGGAGAAGGGTGACCCCGGTCCGGTCGGACCTACGGGGCCGAAAGGTGACAAGGGGGAACCGGGGCCTGCCGGACCGAAGGGTGACAACGGCGCGCCCGGGATTGACGGGGCAGCCGGAGTGAAGGGGGACAAGGGAGACCCCGGGGCGGCGGGTGCCCAGGGGCCCAAGGGCGACCCCGGCCCTGCGGGTGCCACCGGGCCCGCGGGCCCGAAGGGCGACCCGGGCGCCCCCGGACCAGTGGGTCCTGTCGGCCCGCCCGGACCTCTGGGACCGACGGGCTTCCCGGGTCCGGTGGGCCCCACCGGTCCTGCGGGACCTACGGGACCTGTGGGCCCCATCGGTCCTGTCGGTCCCTCCGGACCGGCGGGGGCTGCTGGTCCGGCCGGTCCGGTCGGCCCCACCGGCCCTACCGGTGCACCTGGGGCCATGGGCCCCAAGGGAGACAAGGGTGACAAGGGTGACAAGGGAGACCCCGGTGTCGCCGGTCCCGCTGGTCCCACGGGCCCTGTCGGACCTTCCGGTCCGGTTGGTGCTGACGGGCCTGCTGGGCTGAAGGGGGACAAGGGTGATCCTGGCGTGGCCGGGCCCTCCGGACCTCCCGGTCCTGTGGGCCCTGTGGGTCCGGTTGGGCCTGCGGGCCCCAAGGGCGACAAGGGTGATCCCGGTATCGCCGGCCCTGTTGGGCCTGCTGGGCCTACAGGTCCCGCCGGGCCGGTTGGGCCCACCGGTCCCAAGGGAGACAAGGGCGACCCTGGCATCCCCGGGCCCACCGGTCCTGCCGGTCCCAGGGGAGACCAAGGGCCGGTCGGTCCCATGGGGCCCGGGGGGATGCCGGGGCCTGCGGGCCCGGGGGGACCGCCCGGACCCGCCGGGCCGGTAGGACCTGCCGGGCCCAAGGGCGACCCGGGCGATCCCGGCGGGCCCCCCGGGCCGCCCGGTCCGATGGGTCCTGCCGGTCCGAAGGGTGACCCGGGTGACCCCGGTGGTCCTCAGGGTCCGATGGGACCGGCAGGACCGAAGGGAGATGCGGGCCCCATGGGTCCGCCCGGTCCCAGTGGTGCGACCGGCCCCACGGGCCCCGGCGGTCCCGCAGGACCGACGGGTCCGACCGGGCCGGCCGGAGCGACCGGCCCCGCCGGACCCCCCGGACCCGCCGGCCCCATGGGCCCGGCCGGACCTCCCGGACCGGCGGGCCAGCCCCGCCCCCTGGAACTCCGCACCGTCGAACGGGACTACACCGTCCCCGCCCTGGCGCGGCAGCAGGCGCTCACCAGCCCTTCCTGCCCCGCCGGTATGCGGATCATCGGTGGCGGATACGTCCAGTCCGGCAACCGGGACCAGCCCGTCGAAAAGCTCGACGCCTACCCGGTCGCGAACAGCAACCACTACCTCGTGACCGTCAGCAACACGAGCCCGACAGCCGTCGACATGAAGGTCTTCGGCGTGTGCCTCGCGGGCTGAACACCCCGCTTGACCCGGCCCGTTGACCCGGGCCGGGTCGGGCAGCGGCGGACAGCCGGGCTCAGCCGGGTCGGTCGGGGTGGCCCGTGGCCAACCCGGCCGATGGAGCTGACCCGGCTAACCCGGCCCGGCCCCCCGGGGCTATGCAGCCCCCGGGGCCACCCCGGCCCACCCGGCCAACGACCTGGCCAACTCCAGCCACCCACCCGCCCCACCCTCCCCACCCCCATCAGCCCGAATGACCACCCAGCCACTCCAGAACCTGCTGAGCATGCCGGTCGGGCGGGAAGACCGGATAGAAGACGTGTTCCACGACGCCGTCGCGGAGGATGAGCGTCAGGCGGGTGAAGAGGCGTTGCCCGCCGGCCTCGAAGGTGGGGAGCTTCAGTTCGTCGGCGAGCCGCAGGGCCGGGTCGGAGAGGATGGCGAACGGCAGGCGGAGACGTTCGACGACCTCGCGCTGGTAGACGGTGTCCTGGCTGGAGAGGCCGAACACCCGCCCGGCGCCGGCCGAGACGAGCTCCTCGTGGTGGTCGCGGAAGCCGCAGGACTCGGGGGTGCAGCCACGGGCGCCGGGGATGGAGTCCCAGCCGTCCGGGAGGTCCCGGTCGGGCCGGCCGGTCAGCGGGTAGAGGTAGACGACCGTGCGCCCGGGCCCCGGCGCGTCGAGCCGGACCGTACGGCCGTCGGTCCCCGGCAGTTCGAGGCGGGGGACGGGCAGGCCGGGCAGGTGGTCGCAGGCGCCGTCGTCCTCGGGGACGGGCAGTCCGGCGGGCAGCCGGGTGAAGTCGTGCATGGGTTCTCCTGGGGGAACGGTGCTGTCGCGGTGGGCGGCCTCGTGCAGACGGCGGGCCAACGCCTCACGCCGGGCGGTCAGTTCGCCGATCCGCCGGGTCAGGTCGTCGATCGCGTCCTGGTAGCCGGCGAGCGAGGCGGGACAGTCGTCGGCATGCGGCCGGCCGGAATCTAGGCAGTCGAGGAAGGGGCGGGTGAGCTCGACGGGGATCCCCAGCCGGCCGAGCGTCCGGATCTCGCGCACGACCCGTACGTCGTGCTCGTCGTAGTCGCGGTAGCCGTTCCCCAGCCGCGCGGGCGCGACCAGCCCGAGCGCCTCGTAGTAGCGCACCGCCTTGACCGTCGCGCCCGCCCTCCGGGCGGCCTCGCCGATTCTCATCCCGCTCGCCTCCGCGTCGTTCTCGCAGAAGCTAAACCCTGCCCCCGGGGGCAGGGTCAACCCCGAGCGGCGCGGGTCAGGCTCCCCCGTCCTCGCCGCCCGTCCCGCCGTCCCCCTGCCCCCGTTCACGCTCGCGGGCGCCGGCGGCGACGCGGCGCAGCCGGGGGTGCCGGACCGGGCCGTGTTCCGTGATCGCCTCGCCGATCATCGTGCGGAGGGCGTCGCGCAGGCCGTGGAGCGCGTGGTGGCGGGCCGGGCCCGCGCCGGGGTCGGTGCGCAGCTCCGTCAGGAGCGACCAGCACAGGGCGAGCATCACGAGGACGAACGGCAGGGCGACGAGGATCGTCGCGGACTGCAGCGACCGCAGGCCGCCGGCCAGCAGCAGGACGGCCGCCACGGCGGCCATGAGGACGCCCCAGGTGACGACCAGCCAGTCCCTCGGGTGCAGCGCCCCGCGGCTGGTGAGGGAGCCCATGACCAGGGACGCCGAGTCGGCGCTGGTGATGAAGTACGTCATCACCAGGACCATCGCGATCCACGACACGAGGGTGGACAGCGGCAGGGTGTCGAGCAGGGCGAACAGGGACGCCTCCGCGCCCTGGGCGACCGTCCCGGCCATGTCGGCGGCGCCGGTCAGGTCCAGCCGCAGGGCGCTGCCGCCCATGACGCAGAACCACAGCACCGTCGCCCCGCTGGGCACGAGCAGGACGCCGACGAGGAATTCGCGGATGGTGCGCCCGCGCGAGATCCGGGCGATGAACGTGCCGACGAACGGCGCCCACGACAGCCACCACGCCCAGTAGAAGACCGTCCAGGCGCCCAGCCACTTGGAGTCGGTGAAGGCGCCGGTGCGGGTCGCGAGGGTGAGCAGGTCCTGCAGGTAGCCGCCGGCCGCGGCGGGCACGGCGTTGAGGACGAAGACGGTGGGCCCGAGCAGGAAGACGAAGAGCATCAGGCAGGCGGCCAGCGCGATGTTGAGCGTGCTGAGCCATTTGACGCCCTTGTGGAGGCCGGAGAAGGCGGAGAGCACGAACGCGGCCGACAGCGTGCCGATGATGATCAGCTCCAGCGAGGTGGTGTCCTTGACACCGGTGGTGATGTTGAGGCCCTTGGCCACCTGGAGGGCGCCCAGCCCCAGGCTCGTCGCGGTGCCGAAGACCGTCGCGAGGACGGCGAGGAGGTCGATGATCCGGCCCGGCCAGCCGTCGGCGCGCTCCTCGCCCAGCAGCGGGGCGAAGGCCGAACTCAGCCGGTTTCCCCGGCCCTTGCGGAAGCCCGCGTAGGCGAGGGCGAGCCCGGACAGGCCGTAGATGGCCCACGGGTGCAGCGTCCAGTGGAAGAACGAGTACTCCAGGGCGGTGCGGGCGGCGGCCGGGGTGTTCGGCCCGACGCCGCTGCCGGGGGGCGGGGAGACGAAGTGCTGGAGGGGTTCCCCCACGCCGTAGAACATCAGGCCGATGCCCATGCCGGCGCTGAACATCATCGCGATCCAGGCCAGGTTGCTGAACTCCGGCCGGTCGTCGTCCGCGCCGAGCCGGATCCGGCCGTAGCGGCTGACCGCGATGACCCCGCACAGCACCAGGAACACGTCGGCCGCGATGACGAACAGCCAGGCGAAGTTGGACAGCACCCAGCCGAGGGCGTCCGTGACGACGCGGTCGAAGGAGTGCTTGCCGATCGCCGCCCAGGCGACCACCGCCAGGACGGCGACGGCGCCGATGACGACGAGGGGCGCGTCCGGGCGTTCGTCGCGCGCGGCGCGCGGGTCGTGCGGCAGGGCGTGTTCGTCGGTGGTCTCGCTGCTCATGACGCCCCACTATGGCCGGATCGGTGCGCATTGCGCGGGCTGGCACGCCGCGTCGAGGGGGTGGGCGGTACGGCGGCGCGGGGCTAGGGTCGGGCGGATGACGGACGCACAGGTGCTCATCGCCGCGGACAAGTTCAAGGGTTCGCTGACGGCCGTCGAGGTCGCGGCACACCTGACGGCGGGGCTGCGCCGGGCCGCGCCCGGCGTGCGCGTCACGGCGCTGCCCGTCGCCGACGGGGGCGACGGGACCGTGGACGCGGCGGTGGCCGCCGGCTTCGAGCGCCGCACCGCGCGGGTGACCGGGCCGCTCGGCGAGCCCGTCACCGCGGCGTGGGCGCTGCGCGGCGGCACGGCCGTGGTGGAGATGGCGGAGGCGTCCGGGCTGCGCCGGCTGCCGCCGGGGCGCTTCGCGCCGCTGACCGCGACGAGCTTCGGCACGGGGGAGCTGCTGCGGGCCGCGCTGGACACGGGGGTGCGGACGGTCGTCCTCGGGGTCGGCGGCAGTGCGACGACGGACGCCGGGGCCGGCATGCTCGTCGCGCTGGGGGCCCGCCTCCTCGACGCGGCGGGGCGGCCGCTCGCCCCGGGCGGTGCGGCCCTGGCCGCGCTGGACCGCGCGGACCTGTCCGCCCTGGACCCGCGGCTGGCCACGACGGACGTCGTCCTGGCGAGCGACGTCGACAATCCGCTGACCGGGCCGGCGGGGGCGGCCTCCGTCTACGGCCCGCAGAAGGGCGCCTCGCCGGCGGACGTCGCCGCGCTGGACGCGGCGCTCTCCCACGCGGCCCGGATCCTCGGCCCCGCCGAGGCGTCCGCGCCCGGCGCGGGGGCCGCCGGCGGCGTGGGCTACGCGGCCCTCGTCGGGCTCGGCGCCGCCTTCCGGCCCGGGATCGAGGTGCTGCTGGAGGCGCTGGGCTTCGACGCGGCGCTGGAACGGGCGGACCTGGTGATCACGGGGGAGGGGTCGCTGGACGCGCAGACGCTGCGCGGCAAGGCGGTCGCAGGTGTGGCCGCGGCCGCCGCGGCCCGCGGCGTCCCCGTGACGGCCGTCTGCGGCCGCCTCGCCCTGCCCCCGGCGGACCTCCGCGCCCTCGGCGTCTCCCGCGCCTACGCCCTCACCGACCTCCAGCCGGACGTCACCCGCTGCATCACCGAAGCGGGCCCCCTCCTGGAGCGACTCGCCGCCGCCTTGGCCACCGACTTCCTCGCCTGACCGTCGGGGCTCGCTCAGGGGGGCACGCCCCGCCGCCCCCGCAGCCGCCAACACCGGCGCACCACCCACGGCTCGCCGGGAGGCGCGCCCCCCCGCAGCCGCCAACGCCGCCGCGCCACCCACAGGTGAGCCCCGGCATCCGTGCAAGGGTGCCGGGCGGCGCGCGGGTGGGGGAGGGCCGCGCCGGAGGCGCGGGAAGTGCCCGGCACGCCCCGCAGACGCCCCCGGCGCCCGGCCACCCCAGGTGACACCGCCCAGCGGGCACCCGCCCGCCCCCGCCGCGCGCCAGCACGCGCCAGGAACGCGTGAAGGCCCCGGGCCGACAGCCCGGGGCCTTCACGCGTGAGAGCGGCCGCTACGGCAGCTGAGCCGCCCGCGCCTCCCGCCGGTTGTCACGGAACGTGTTCACCCGACGGGCCGTCGCGAAGAGCGGGATCACGGCCCCCAGGATGAGCTGGAGCGCACAGCCGGTCTGGAGCAGCAGCTCCCCGCCCGGCGCGTCGAACGCCCACGCCGCCAGCAGCCCCATGCTGAGCACGATCCAGCTGAGCATGGCCACCGCGAGGCGCCCCCGCGGCTTGGGGTACTCGACGCGGCTCACCATCAGCCACGCCACCCCCAGGATCGCCAGCAGCGTCGGGATGAACGGCAGCTCCAGCAGCACCACGGAGACCACCGTGAGGGCGCCGAAGGGACTCGGCATCCCCTGGAAGATCCCGTCCCGCATCGGCACGCACGAGAAGCGCGCCAGCCGCAGGATCACCGCGAGCAGCACCACCACGGCGGCGACCGCCGAGACCTTCTGGTGCGCGCCCTGGGCGACGACGCCCCAGACCACCACGAAGTACGCGGGGGCGAGGCCGAAGCTGATCAGGTCGGACAGGTTGTCCAGCTCGGCACCCATCGCCGAGCTGCGCAGCTTGCGCGCCACCAGGCCGTCGAAGAGGTCGAAGACCGAGGCGAGCAGCATCAGCATCACCGCCGTGGCCGCGCTGTTGCGCGCCATGCCGCCGTCCTCGTTGTTGGTGAGGTGCGGCATGAGGATGCCGGTGGTGGTGAAGTACACGGCCATGAAGCCGCAGATGGCGTTGCCCAGGGTGAGGGTGTCCGCTATCGACAGCCGCGTGGACAGCGGCATGTCGTCGACGTCGTCCTCGGGCTCGGCCTCCGGGACCCAGGATGCCTGTGTGTCGGGATCAATCACGGTCAAGGCGTGTCACTCCTGCCGTGGTGGTCTGGCCGACCTCGACGGCCGCCTCGACGCCCTCCGGGAGGTAGACGTCGACGCGCGAGCCGAAGCGGATCAGGCCGATGCGTTCGCCCTGCTCCACCTTGGTCCCCTGCGGGACGTAGGGGACGATGCGCCGGGCGACCGCGCCGGCGATCTGCACCATCTCGATGTCGCCGAGCTCGGTGTCGAAGTGCCAGACGACCCGCTCGTTGTTCTCGCTCTCCTTGTTGAAGGCCGGCACGAACCCGCCGGGGACGTGCTCGACCGACGTCACGGTGCCGGCCATGGGGGCCCGGTTCACATGGACGTTGAGCGGGCTCATGAAGATCGCGACGCGGGTGCGTCCGTCCTTCCACGGCATGATGCTCTGCACCACGCCGTCGGCGGGCGAGATGACCCGGCCCTGGGCGATCTCCCGGTCGGGGTCGCGGAAGAACCACAGCATGCCGGCCGCCAGGGCGGTCGACGGCACGGCCAGTGCGGCCCAGCGCCCGGAGCGACGGGCGCGGGTGAGGCTGACCGCCGCCGTGGCGACGGTCGGGAGGAGCCACGGCGATGCTCCGCGCGCAAGGCGGACGACGCGGCCGCGTGGTGCAGAGGAAGAGCTGTGGGGCATGGGTGACCTTCGTAGCGGAGGAGTGCCGCATAACGATCGGGGGACGGCGGCTTTCCGGCGATGCTATCGGTTGCGAGCGACAACTGGCCAAGCGCCAGTGCCCGTCAATGGCCGGACATCGATGACAGTGTGTGATCTACTTCTCGGCTAATCCTCCGCCAAACCCCCCTAACTCGGACAATCAACCCTGGATTCGATAGTCCTCGAGCAGTCGGCGACCGATGATCATTTTCTGGATCTCGGCCGTCCCCTCACCGATGAGGAGCATCGGCGCCTCGCGGTAGAGCCGCTCGATCTCGTACTCCTTGGAGAACCCGTATCCACCGTGGATGCGGAAGGCGTCCTCGACCACCTCCTTGCAGTACTCGGAGGCGAGGTACTTGGCCATTCCGGCTTCCAGGTCGTTGCGCCGGCCCGAGTCCTTCTTGCGGGCCGCACTCACCATCATCGCATGGGCGGCCTCGACCTTTGTCCCCATTTCCGCAAGCTTGAACTGAATTGCCTGGTGCTGGGCGATGGGTTTGCCGAAGGTGTGGCGCTGCTGCGCGTAGGCGACGCCGAGTTCGAACGCACGCTGTGCGACACCGCAGCCACGCGCCGCGACGTTGACCCGGCCCACCTCGACGCCGTCCATCATCTGGTAGAAGCCCCGGCCCGTGGTGCCGCCGAGGACCCGGCCGGCCGGAACGCGCAGGCCGTCCATGATCAGTTCGGTGGTGTCGACGCCCTTGTACCCCATCTTGTCGATCTTTCCGGGGATGGTCAGCCCCGGCTGGACCTCGCCGAAGCCGGGCTCCTTCTCCACCAGGAAGGTCGTCATCGACTTGTGCGGAGCCGTTCCTTCCGGATGTCCCTCGTCGGTCCGGCACAGCACCGCCACCAGCGTCGAGGAACCGCCGTTCGTCAGCCACATCTTCTGGCCGGTCAGGACGTAGTCGTCGCCGTCCCGCACCGCCTTGGACGTGATGGCCGACACATCCGAGCCCAGCGCCGGCTCGGACATCGAGAAGGCGCCCCGCACCTCGCCCGTCGCCATCCGCGGCAGGAAGTGCTCCTTCTGCTCCGGCGTCCCGTGCTGCTTGATCATGTAGGCGACGATGAAATGGGTGTTGATGATCCCGGAGACGCTCATCCAGCCCCGGGCGATCTCCTCCACGCACAGCGCGTAGGTGAGCAGCGACTCCCCGAGGCCGCCGTACTCCTCGGGGATCATCAGCCCGAAGACCCCCAGCTCCTTGAGCCCTTCGACGATCTTCGTCGGGTACTCGTCGCGGTGCTCCAGCTCCGTGGCGACCGGGATGATCTCCTTGTCCACGAAGTCCCGCACGGTGGCGAGGATCTCCCGCTGGACGTCCGTCAGCCCGTCGGTCTGCGCGAGGCGGCCCATGTCACTTCTCCTGAACGGTCGGGAGGACCGGCTCGGGGCGGCCCGGCTGCTCGCCGCCGCGCTCCTGCACGTACTCGGCGGTCGGCACCATCACCTTGCGCCGGAAGACGCAGACGAGGGTGCCGTCCTGCTTGTGGCCGCGGGTCTCGACGTACACGATCCCGCGGTCGGACTTCGACTTCGAGGGCGTCTTGTCGAGGACGGTCGTCTCGCCGTAGAGGGTGTCGCCGTGGAAGGTCGGCGCGACGTGCCGCAGCGACTCGATCTCCAGGTTGGCTATCGCCTTGCCGGACACGTCCGGCACGGACATGCCGAGCAGCAGCGAGTAGACGTAGTTCCCGACCACCACGTTCCGCTTGAAGTCGGTCGTCCGCTCCGCGTAGTTGCTGTCCATGTGCAACGGGTGATGGTTCATGGTGAGCAGACAGAACAGGTGGTCGTCGTACTCCGTCACCGTCTTGCCGGGCCAGTGCTTGTAGACGTCCCCGACGGTGAACTCTTCGTAGGTGCGGCCGAACTGCACGGTGCTACGCCTCCGGGATCTCGAACTTCGACGTACGGGTCATGCCGGCGGCCCGGCCCTTGCCGGCGATCACCAGCGCCATCTTCCGGCTGGCCTCGTCGATCATCTCGTCGCCGAGCATGGCCGACCCCTTGAAGCCGCCCGCCTCGGAGGTGCAGTACTCGTAGGCGTCCAGGATGAGCTCGGCGTGGTCGTAGTCCTCCTGGGTCGGCGAGAACAGCTCGTTGGCGATGCCCACCTGGTCCGGGTGCAGCACCCACTTGCCGTCGAAGCCCAGCGCCGCCGCGCGCCCCGCCACCTCGCGGAAGCCGTCGGGGTTGCGCACCTGGAGGTAGGGGCCGTCGATCGCCTGGAGGTCGTGGGCGCGGGCGGCCATCAGGATGCGCATCAGGATGTAGTGGTACGCGTCGGCGCCGTAGCCCGCCGGCTGCTCGCCGACGACCAGCGTCCGCATGTTGATGGACGCCATGAAGTCGGCCGGGCCGAAGACGATCGTCTCCAGCCGGGGCGAGGACGCCGCGATGGCGTCCACGTTCACCAGCCCCCTGGCGTTCTCGATCTGCGCCTCGATGCCGATCCTCCCGACCTCGAAGCCCATCGTCTTCTCGATCTGCGTCAGCAGCAGGTCCAGGGCGGCCACCTGCTCGGCGTCCTGCACCTTCGGCAGCATCACGCAGTCGAGGTTCGGGCCCGCGCCCTCCACGACCGTGATCACGTCCCGGTACGTCCAGTGCGTCGTCCAGTCGTTGACGCGCACCACACGCGTCTTGCCCGACCAGTCGCCCTCGTTGAGCGCCTCCACGATCATGTGGCGCGCCTTCTCCTTCACGAGCGGCGCACAGGCGTCCTCCAGGTCCAGGAAGACCTGGTCGGCCGGGAGGCCCTGGGCCTTCTCCAGGAAACGGGGGTTGCTGCCGGGCACGGCGAGACAGGAGCGCCGGGGACGGAGTCGGTTCACGGGAGTCATACGGAGACCTCCAGGGGGTCGAGCGCGTTCGCTGTGCGGATCTCATCGACGATACGACCGATGATCTCGGTGATGCCGAAGTCCTTGGGGGTGAAGACGGCCGCGACGCCCGCCGCCCGCAGGGCCTCGGCGTCCGCGGCCGGGATGATGCCGCCGACGATCACGGGCACGTCGCCCGCGCCCGCCGCGCGCAGCCGGGCCAGCACGTCGGGCACCAGCTCGGCGTGCGAGCCGGAGAGGATGGACAGCCCCACGCAGTGCACGTCCTCGGCCACGGCCGCCGCGACGATCTGCTCGGGGGTCAGCCGGATGCCCTGGTAGACCACCTCGAAGCCGGCGTCGCGGGCCCGTACGGCGATCTGCTCCGCGCCGTTGGAGTGCCCGTCCAGCCCCGGCTTGCCGACCAGCAACCGCAGCCGGCCGGCGCCCAGTTCCCGGGCGGTCCGCGCCACCTTCGCCCGCACCGAGGCCAGCGGGGTGCCCGCCTCCGCCGTGACCGCGACGGGCGCGCCGCTCACCCCCGTCGGGGCGCGGAACTCGCCGAAGACGTCGCGCAGCGCCCAGGCCCACTCCCCGGTGGTCACCCCGGCGCGGACGCACTCCAGCGTCGCGGGCATCAGGTTCTCCGAGCCGGCCGCCGTCTTCTTCAGCACCGACAGGGCCTCCTGGGCGCGGACCTCGTCCCGGTCGTCGCGCCAGCGGTGCAGCGCGGCCACCACGGCGGCCTCGGAGGCGGGGTCCACGGTCATGATGGCGGTGTCGAGGTCCGCGGTGAGCGGGTTGGGCTCGGTGGACTCGTAGCAGTTGACGCCGACGATCTTCTCCTCGCCGGACTCGATACGGGCCCGGCGCGCGGCGTGCGAGGCGACGAGCTCGGCCTTGAGGTAGCCCGACTCGACGGCCGCCATCGCGCCGCCCATCTCCTGGATGCGGTCGATCTCGGCGAGCGCGTCGGTCACCAGGCCCGCCACCTTCTCCTCGATCACATGCGATCCCTCGAAGATGTCGTCGTACTCCAGCAGGTCGCTCTCGTGCGCCAGCACCTGCTGGATGCGCAGCGACCACTGCTGGTCCCAGGGCCGGGGGAGGCCCAGCGCCTCGTTCCAGGCGGGCAGCTGGACGGCGCGGGCGCGGGCGTCCTTGGAGAGCGTGACGGCCAGCATCTCCAGGACGATGCGCTGGACGTTGTTCTCCGGCTGGGCCTCGGTCAGGCCCAGGGAGTTGACCTGCACGCCGTAGCGGAAGCGGCGGTGCCGGGGGTTCTCGATGCCGTACCGCTCGTGCGTGATCCGGTCCCAGATGCGGCCGAACGCCCGCATCTTGCACATCTCCTCGACGAACCGCACCCCGGCGTTGACGAAGAAGGAGATGCGGGCCACGACGTCGCCCCGGCGGTCCTCGGGGACCTGCCCGGAGGCGAACACCGAGTCCAGCACGGCGATCGCGGTGCTCATCGCGTACGCGATCTCCTGGACGGGGGTGGCCCCCGCCTCCTGGAGGTGGTAGCTGCAGATGTTGATCGGGTTCCACTTGGGGATGTGGTGGACCGTGTACGCGATCATGTCCGTCGTCAGGCGGAGGCTCGGCCCGGGCGGGAAGACGTGCGTCCCGCGCGAGAGGTACTCCTTGACGATGTCGTTCTGCGTCGTGCCCTGCAACTGGCGCACGTCCGCGCCCTGTTCCTCCGCCACCACCTGGTACATGGCCAGCAGCCACATCGCGGTGGCGTTGATGGTCATGGAGGTGTTCATGCGCTCCAGCGGGATGTCCTGGAACAGCCGCCGCATGTCGCCCAGTTGGGAGACCGGAACGCCCACCCGGCCGACCTCGCCGCGGGCGAGGACGTGGTCGGGGTCGTAGCCGGTCTGCGTCGGCAGGTCGAAGGCGACGGACAGGCCCGTCTGGCCCTTGGCGAGGTTGCGCCGGTAGAGCTCGTTGGACGCCTCGGCGGTGGAGTGGCCGGCGTAGGTCCGCATCAGCCAGGGGCGGTCCTTCTGGCGTTCCGTCATCACACGTTCCTGAAGCGGTTGATGGCGTCGATGTGCCGGTCGCGCATCTCCTGGTCCCGCACGCCCATGCCCTCCTCGGGGGCGAGCGCGAGCACGCCGACCTTGCCCTGGTGGAGGTTGCGGTGGACGTCGTGGGCGGCCTGCCCGGTCTCCTCCAGACGGTACGTCCTCGACAGCGTCGGATGGATCCTCCCCTGTGCGATCAGGCGGTTGGCCTCCCACGCCTCGCGGTAGTTGGCGAAGTGGGAGCCGACGATCCGCTTCAGCGACATCCACAGGTAGCGGTTGTCGTACTGGTGCTGATAGCCGGAGGTCGAGGCGCAGGTGACGATCGTCCCGCCCTTGCGCGTGACGTAGACGGACGCGCCGAAGGTCTCCCGGCCCGGGTGCTCGAAGACGATGTCCACGTCCTCGCCGCCGGTCAGTTCGCGGATCCGCTTGCCGAAGCGCTTCCACTCCCTCGGGTCCTGGGTGTGCTCGTCCTTCCAGAACCGGTAGCCCTCCGCCGCCCTGTCGATGACCGCCTCCGCGCCCATCCGCCGGCAGATCTCCGCCTTCTCCTCGCTGGAGACGACGCAGATGGGGTTGGCGCCGCCGTTGAGCGCGAACTGCGTGGCGTACGAGCCGAGTCCGCCGCTCGCGCCCCAGATCAGCACGTTGTCGCCCTGCTTCATGCCCGCGCCGTTGCGCGAGACGAGCTGCCGGTACGCGGTGGAGTTGACCAGCCCCGGGGAGGCGGCCTCCTCCCAGCTGAGGTGGCGCGGCTTGGGCATCAGCTGGTTGGACTTGACGAGCGCGATCTCGGCGAGCCCGCCGAAGTTGGTCTCGAAGCCCCAGATGCGCTGCTCGGGGTCGAGCATCGTGTCGTTGTGCCCGTCGGCCGACTCCAGCTCCACCGACAGGCAGTGGGCGACCACTTCGTCCCCCGGCCGCCAGGCGTTGACGCCCGGTCCGGTGCGCAGGACGACGCCGGCCAGGTCGGAGCCGATGACGTGGTACGGCAGGTCGTGCCGCTTGCCGAGCGGTGAGAGCTTGCCGTAGCGCTCCAGGAACGCGAACGTCGGCACGGGCTCGAAGATCGACGTCCACACGGAGTTGTAGTTCACGGAGCTGGCCATGACGGCCACCAGCGCCTCGCCGGGCCCGAGTTCGGGCACCGGCACCTCCTCGACGTGCAGCGACTTGCGCGGATCCTTCTCCCGGGTGGTGAGCCCGGCGAACATGTCCGCCTCGTCCTTGTGCACGGTCACCGCGCGGTACGACTCGGGCAGCGGCAGGGCGGCGAAGTCCTCGCTCCCGCTGTCCGGGTCGAGGATGGCGTCGAGTATCTGGTTCACGGTTGTGCCTCCGGCGAAGCGCGTCCTGGGCAAACGGGCTTGAGGGAACGTCGGGGGATGGTGCCGTCGGTTCGGGAGCGCGCGGGGGTGCTGCGCGCGGGAGGTGCGTGTGCGGGGTGCTGACGCCTGGTGACGCAGGCGGGTCCGGGCGCACGGGAGTTGCCTTGTGGGGACAGCCGGAGCGCGACGTCGGTGTCTGCGCGCCGGCCGCCCGGACGGGAACAAGTTATGGCACGCCGTGCCAGCCGACAAGACACTGCGTGCCAGGAAATTGAGACATCTGTCACCGGGGGGTGCACATATGAGCGCGGGCCCGGGTCGGCGTGATCTGCGTCGCGAACCGGTTTGAGCGGCGGCCCAGCGCGCAGACGAGCCGCGGACACCGAGCCCCCCGCCGAAAGGAACCGCCCCGTGCCCGGAGACAGCACCGCCGCGCCCGCCCCCCACGGCCGCGTCACGGTCACCGACGAACGGCTCGTCAGACGCGCGGTGAAGGCGGCGGCGCTCGGCAACGCCATGGAGTGGTTCGACTTCGGCGTCTACAGCTACCTCGCCGTCACCATCGGCGACGTCTTCTTCCCCTCCGGGGACGGCACCGTACGGCTGCTGTCCTCCCTGGCCACTTTCGCCGTGGCCTTCCTCGTACGGCCGCTCGGCGGGCTCTTCTTCGGGCCCCTCGGCGACCGTGTCGGCCGCAAGCGCGTCCTCGCGCTGACGATGGTGCTCATGGCCGCCGGCACCTTCGCCATCGGACTGATCCCGTCGTACGCGACCGCCGGCTTCTGGGCGCCCGTCCTGCTGATCGTGCTCCGGATGCTCCAGGGCTTCTCCACCGGCGGCGAATACGGCGGCGCGGCCACCTTCATCGCCGAGTACGCGCCCGACAAACGCCGTGGCTACTACGGCAGTTTCCTGGAGTTCGGCACCCTCGCCGGCTACGTCGGCGCCGCGGGGCTGGTGACCGTGATGGGCGTGTGGCTCGGCGGCGACGGGATGCGGGAGTGGGGATGGCGCGTCCCGTTCCTCGTCGCCGGACCGCTCGGCCTCGTCGGCCTGTACCTGCGGCTGCGGCTGGAGGACACACCGGCGTTCCGGCGGCTGGCGGAGAAACCCGTGGAGGCGGTGGGGCCGGCCGCCATCCTCCGCACCCAGTGGCCGCGGCTGACGCTGTGCGTCCTCCTCGCCGGCGCGTACGGCATCACCGACTACACGCTGCTCTCCTACCTGCCCACCTACCTCACCGACCGCCTGGGGTACGACGACACGCACGGCACCGCCGTCCTCATCGTCACCATGCTCCTGCTGATGTGCGTCATCACCGGGCTGGGCCGGCTCGGCGACCGCGTCGGCCGGAAACCGCTGCTGGCGGCGGGCATGGGCGGGTCCGTCGTCCTGTCCGTGCCCGCGTTCCTCCTGCTCGGGCAGGGCGGTGGCCCCGCCGTCCTCGGCGGGACGCTGCTGCTCGGCCTGCCCCTCGTCTGCCTGCTCGCCACGATGTCGGCCGCGCTGCCCGCCCTCTTCCCCACCCGCGTCCGCTACGGCTCCCTGTCCATCGGCTACAACCTCGCCACCTCGCTCTTCGGCGGCACCACCCCGCTGATCACCACCGGCCTCATCCACGCCACCGGCAGCGACCTGGCGCCCGCCTGGTACGCGGCGGGGGCGGCGCTGGTCGGCCTGGCCGCGGTGGCCTGCATGAAGGAGACGGCCGGGCGGCCGCTGGAGGGCTCGCCGCCGTCGGTGTCGGCGCAGGAGGCGACCGGGGCGTGACGGGTGTGGCGTACGTCTCGTCCGGGCCGGTGGGGAACATCCGCACCCGTCCGCCTTGTTGCGCGAGGGTCCGTACGCCCCCTCCCCGCTCTGGAAGACGCCCCATGCCCCTGGCCCTGCTCGCCCTGGCGATCTCCGCTTTCGGTATCGGGACGACCGAGTTCGTGATGATGGGCCTGCTGCCCAACGTCGCCGACGACCTGGGCACCTCGGTGCCCACGGCCGGCCACCTCGTCTCCGCCTACGCCCTCGGCGTCGTCGTCGGCGCCCCGCTGCTCGCCGCCCTCGGCGCCCGCGTCCCCCGCAAGCGCATGCTGGTCCTCCTGATGGGCCTGTTCACGATCGGGAACCTCGCCTCCGCCCTGGCCCCCTCCTTCGGGCTGCTGCTCGCGGGCCGGGTGCTCGCCGGGCTGCCGCACGGCGCGTTCTTCGGCGTCGGCGCGGTGGCCGCCACACGGCTCGTCGCCCGCGACCGGCAGGCGCGGGCCGTCGCCACGATGTTCCTCGGCCTGACCGTCGCCAACATCGTCGGCGTCCCCGCGGCCACGCTGCTCGGCCAGCACCTGGGCTGGCGGGCCACCTTCCTCGTCGTCGCCGGCGTCGGCCTGCTGGCCATGGGCGCGCTCGCCCTCCTCGTCCCCGCCGTCCCCGGCGAGACGCCCGGCAACCTCGCCCGCGAACTGCGCGCCCTTCGCCACCGCCAAGTGCTGCTCGGCCTGCTCACCGCCGTCTTCGGCTTCGCCGGCGTCTTCGCCGTCTACAGCTACCTCGCCTCCATGGTCACGGAGGTGACCGGCCTCTCCGAGACCTCGGTGACCCTGGTGCTCGCCCTCTTCGGCACCGGCATGACCCTCGGCGCACTCGCCGCCGGCCCGCTGACGGACCGCGCCCTGCGCCCGACGCTGTACGGCTCCCTGGCCGCCCTGGCCGCCGTCCTCGTCCTCTTCGACTTCACGGTGCACGTGACCTGGGCGGCCCTGGCCACCGTCGTCCTGCTGGGCGCGGTCGGCTTCCTGACCACAACCCCCTGCAAATGCTGGTCATGCGCCACGCCCGCCACGCCCCGACCCTCGCCGCCGCCTCCAACCACTCGGCCTTCAACCTGGCGAACGCGGGCGGGGCCTGGCTCGGGGGCGCCGCCATCGCGGCGGGCTGGGGCTGGACGTCACCGACCCTGGTCGGCGCGGCGCTCGCGGCGGTGGGACTGGTGGTGGCGGTGGTGGCCGGCCGCCTCGACCGCGCCGCTCCGGAGGACTCGCCGGTCGTCGCGAGCGGCGAATCCCGTGCCGAAGCCGGCGCGCCGGGGCCGCGGTCCGCTCCCCGGCGGTGACCCCTGCCGGCTCTCGCCGCCGGTGAAGTCCCCCAAGTGGACGGGTGGGAAGACGAGTTGCCGCCGTGCGGTGCGGCGGGGCGGAGGAGCAGCCGGGCGTCAACTGCTTCTTGACGGTGGGCGGTTGTCAACCTACGGTTGACGCATGAGCCCACTCGACATCAGTCTCGCAGACCTGATCACCCGGCTCGACGAGGAACTTCCCGAAGCCGACGAACTGGCCCGCGTCAGCGAGGCGCGGCTACGCGCCCAGACCCTGTCCGACCTCGGTGACCAGCTCATCGACCACTACGTCAGCAAGGCCAAGCGGACCGGCGCGTCCTGGACCGAGATAGGCGACGCCCTCGGGGTGTCCAAACAGGCCGCCCAACAACGCCGCGCACCCGCCGCGTTCGACCGCTTCACCCAACTGAACCGGCACGGCATCGTGCTGGCCCAGGAGGCCGCCCGGACGCACAAGCACGACTTCATCGGCACCGAACACCTCCTGCTCGGCCTGCTCGGTGAGCCCCGGGGCCTCGCGTACGAGGTGCTGGTGGCGAAAGCCGGGTCGGAGCGACGCGTCCGCGACGCGGTCGAAGAACGGCTGCCGCCCGCCGGGGAGAAGGCGCCACGGGGGCACATCCCGTTCCGTCCCGAGAGCAAGGAGGCCATCGAGCAGGCGTCCCGCGCCGCGGCCGATCTCGGTCACGACTGGGTCGGCACCGAGCACACACTGCTCGGCCTGATCCGCACCGGGGACAGCCCGGCGGCGCGCATCCTGCGCGACCTCGGCTTCTCGCCGGACGAACTACGCGAGACGGTCGAGAACGAGACCGCCGCACGGCTCGCCCCGCGCGACCGGCGGTGACCTACGGTACGGCCCGCAACCGCCGGCGGTTGCGGGCCGTACCCCTGCCCCACCCGCGGGACGTCAGCTCGCGGCGCCGCCCGGCCGCAGCACCTTCTCGCTCGCCGCCATGACGTCGGCGAGCGGCGCGTCCGTGCGGGCCACCGTCACCAGGACCTCGCCCGTGGCCACTCGTACCAGTCGGTCGGTCAACGCGTACTGAGCGGAAACAGTGCCGATCAGGTCGTGGGGTCCCAGGAGCATGTCCGCTCTGTAGTGCCCCTCCAACTGCTCGGCGAAGTAGTCGATCAGCGACGGGTCGACATATCGCCGGGCGACGGGACCTGAGGTGACGGCGGCGGTCACCGAAGGTGTGAAGTGGCGTGGTCCGCACGCTGTTTCGGTTCCGGTCACATTCTGGATCTCCGTACGCACCCACCCGGGCGGAGTGTCGAAACCGAGATCCTTCGGCCGGCGTCCGAACGCTGCGTACAACGCCTGTGCACAGTCGCCGCGTGGCCAGCCCGGCTTGGCGGACTCCCATCGTCGCCAGGTGCGGGGCGAGACCTCGAAGGTGCGGTCGCCGAGTGCTTCCCTGCCTGCGGCGGTCACTGCCCGGGCAGCGGCTCCCCCCGACCGCCAACCGCGCCTGAGACGCGCCGCTCGCAGCGCACCGTCGCCTCCCCCCGGCGCTTCATCGGGACAAGCCGACATCGTGCACGGCCATCATCCATGAGTGTCGCCCTGCGCATGAGGTTCGGAAGACCGGCTACGGCTCCGCTCCAGCTCCGTCACATCCTGGAGATGGCCGAGAGGCGTCACATCAAGGTCCTGGTCACTCTCTCGACGATCTGACGCCGTCCTCGGACCAGAGATTTCCAGGGTGGCCGGTCATCTGTCTCAACGTTTCATCGATTTGAGACATCGCGCCGGCGAAATCCGCTTCGATCAAGCCCTCTGCGTGCAGCCCACGAGCCAGACGGAAGGCGTCGTCAAACTCCGGGGCAATCTCGTCGATCTCTACCTTCAGCCTCCGCGCGTAGCCGATCTGGCTCACTGCGTCCGACGCCAGGAGCTGGAGCGCCTGGATCGAGGCCCGCATGCAGGTGGTGCTGTCCGTTGCCCAGGCGGTGGTCCCCCTGAAATTCCCCTTCATTCCAATCAGGTGAACAGCACTCTCTCGGTAACGGAGATGACAGGAAAGACCTCAACCACCATCTCCCCTGTGCATTCCCCCATATGGGAACTAACAGTGAACCCCGTGGAAGTTACTGCCAGTCGGGTAGCCCCCTCCTTGAACAGATCCACGACAGTCTTGCCGGAAGTGTCCACCCACTGTACGCGAACGGACCTGCCCAAGACGGAATATGAGAGTTTCAGGGTTTCGCCGCCCTCCCTGCAAAGCGCAAGCTGATGCACTCCCTCTTCCACTTCCTCGGGCCACTCGCCAAGCGATTCGAGGATGGACTGTTCATCTGGAACGGAAAACTCTCTGTACATTCTCTCCTGCTCCAACGGGTCTAGTGTTCGTAGGGCGGCCAGTGGTCGAGACTCCCCTTGATGCTTACGTTGGGCCCACTGCCGCGGAAGATGACGGTCGCCAGTCTATGTGTACCGTCGGGCAGGACTTGCCACGTACTCTCGACACCCAAAGCGCCATATGGTCCATAGAGTACCGAGTTGGTCACGCCAAAGTCGCCGCCTCCTCCGTCCCAGGTCTTTGTGAAGGTCCGTTCGAAGGGTTGTTGTGAAGCGCTCACCAAGTGATCCGACACATAGTTGCGCATCTCAGGTGAGTCCTTGATACCGATACGATGCAGCTGCAGTTCGTTTTGTGATGCTCGCGGCGAGTTGTGAGAATCAGGCTTGATGTCCTTGTTGAAGAGGTAATCAAGCTTTCTGGGATCGACCTCTGTTCCCCCTTGGGGATTTGCTTTGTAGGGCGATAGGCCCAGTGAGTCCACCCAGGTCGTGGGGTTGTGGACGTATGCGGTGGGGTTGGGTGCTGGCGTGAGGCCAAGAGGGTCCGAGGCGATGTAGCGAGCCGTCTCGGGATCGTAGTGACGGTGGAAGTTGTAGTGGAGTCCGGTTTCCGGGTCGAAGTACTGGCCGGGGAAGCGGAGGGGGGTGTAGGCCGTGCTGTCCGTTGCCCAGGCGGTGGTTCCCCAGAGGGTGGTGCGGGTGCGCCAGGCTGTGGTGCCTGTTTCGTCGATGAGTTCTGTGGGGGTGCCGACGAGGTCGGTGATGATGGCGAAGAACCGGCGGTCGATTTCGCGTTGGGAGGCATCGGCCGCCGATATTCGTTCGGTCTGGGCGATGGGGTGGAGGCCGTCGTGGTCCCAGGTAAGGGTGACGGGGTTGGGGAGGGACGAGGCCGTGGTGGTCTGTTCGGTGAGGGTGGGGCCGTCCCAGGTGAAGTCGACCTGTTCGGCGATCTCGTCCGTGTCCGTGAGGCGTTGTTTGGCTATTCGGCGGCCCAGAGGGTCGTAGAGGTAGCGCCAGCGGGTGCCGTCCGGGGTGATGACCGCGGTGAGTTGGTCCTCCGCGTTCCATTCGTAGCGCCAGGTGTCCGGCTTGCGGGAGAGGCGGGTCTTCTGGCGGAGGATGACGCGGCCTTGTGCGTCGTGCTCGTAACGGACGTTGCCCGCGCGGGTGATGCGGGTTCCGGTGTAGGTGCGGGGGCCTTGGGATTCCGTGCCGGGGTGGTCGGTTGGCCAGGTTGCCGCGGTTTGGTTGCCTGCCGCGTCGTAGGCGTAGCGTTCGGTCCAGTCATGGGCGTGGACGGCGGTCACCCGGCCCGCCGCGTCGAGGTCGAAGGTGCGGGTGCCGGTCGTGGTGTCCGTGATGCCGGTGAGGTGGCCGTCGGGGCGGTAGGTGTACGCGCGGTGGTGGAGGGGCGTCGGGCCGGTGGTCAGGCTCTGTGATTGGAGGCGGCCGGCCGGATCCCAGTGGTGTGCGAGGGTGAGGTCTTCGCCGAAGTGGCGGGCGATCTCGCGGCCCGCCGCGTCGTGCTCCATGGCGAAGGTGTGGCCGGAGGCGGTCAGCGACGTGCGGTTGCCCGCCGCGTCGTAGGTCCAGGTGGTCACCGCTCCGGCCGGAGTGGTCCCGCGTACTCGACGGCTCAGTCGGTCGTACGCGTAGGTAAGGGTGCGGCCGTTGGTCGTCTCGGACGTGACCCTGCCCAGGCGGTCCCGCCTGTAGACCAGGGTCGCGTCCGGGCCGGTGGCCTGCAGCAGGTGGCCTGTCGCGTCGTGGGTGTAGGTGGTGACCGCGTCTCCCGCGGTCTTGGTCACCAGGCGGTCCAGCACGTCGTACTCGTACGAGATCGTGTCGCCCAGGCCGTTCGTGCGGGAGACGAGCCGGCCCGCCGCGTCGTGCGTGTAGGTGAGCGTGCGGCCGTCGAAGTCGGTCTCCGCCACGAGGCGGCCCGCAGGGTCGTAGTCGTAGCCCCAGGTGAGACCCTGGGGGTTGGTGACCCGGCGCAGGCGCAGCGACGTGTCGTGGGTGAACTCGTAGCGGACGCCGTCCGGGCCGGTCTTCGCCGTCAGCCGGTCGAAGGGGCCGTACTCGTAGTGCGTCTCGGCGCCGAGGGCGTCCGTATAAGTGGTGCAGTTGCCCTCGCCGTCGTAGGCCCAGTGTTCCTCCGCGCCGTCCGGTGCGATGCGGTGAGCCAGTCGGCCTTCCACGGTCCAGGTCAGGCGGGTCGTGTTGCCGAGTGGGTCGGTCACGGCGACGACGCGGCCGAAGGCGTCACGGCGGGTGGTCGTCACTCCGCCCAGAGGGTCGGTGGTCTCGATCGGCAGGCCGGCCGCGTCGCAGGTGACGCGGGTGGTGTTGCCCAGTGCGTCGGTGACGGATGTGAGGTGGCCCTCGGCGTCGTAGGCGTAGGACGTGATCGCGCCTGTGGGGTCGGTGGTGGACGTGCGGTTGCCGGCGTCGTCGTACGTGTGGCGCCATACCACGCCGTCCGGGCCTGTCGTCGTCTCCGGAAGGCCGAGTTCGTTGTAGGTGGCCGACAGAGTGAGGCCGTCGGGGCGGGTCACCGTCGTCAGGCGGCCGTCCGCGTCGTAGGTGTACTCCGTCGTGCGGCCCAAGGGGTCCGTCCGCGACAGCAGGCGGTCGTGACTGTCCCAGGTGGAGAGGGTCGTCGCACCGGTCGGGTCCGTTTCGGCGACGATCTGGGAGCGGCTGTTGATGGTGTAGGCGCTGGTGTTGCCGAGTGAGTCCGTGACGCGTGTGATGCGCAGGCCCGTTGCGGGGTCGGAGGCGCCGTATTCGAGGGCGCAGCGCATGTGCCCCTCGGCGCCCGACTCGAAGACGCAGCGGTCCTGGTCGTCGTAGACGTACTGGTAGTGAGTGTGGTTGCGGTCCGTCCAGGAGGTGACCCGGCCTCGCTCGTCGTAGGAGAAACGGAGCGGCCGGCCGGAGGAGTTGTAGACCTCGGTCAGGTTGCCGTCGGTGTAGCCGTAGCGGATCAGTTCCGTGTCCGCCAGGTGCAGGGCCGTGATCCGGCCCGCGTGTGTGGTGACGCGGAGGTGACGGCCGGAGTGGTCGGTGATGCCGGTCGGGGTGCCCTCGGCGTCGTAGTCGAAGGTGATGCGGTGGCCGTTGCGGTCGGTGATCTCCGCGAGGAGGAAGACGTCCGCCGCTCCGGAGGAAGCGAAGTGCCGCGTGCGGCCCGCTTCGGGGATGTGGACGGTGTAGGTGCCGTCGAGGGACAGGTCCAGCGGCCAGCGAGGGCCCCGCACAGGGAGGGTGGGGACGCCCGGTACCGGGTGGGGGTATTCCAGGAGCCGGCCGTGTTCGTCGACGAGGATGACCCCTTCGGTGTCGATCTCCAGGCGTTGGTCCACGGTGCTCGCCCAGGACGGGCCGAACCATCTGCCGCACCGGTAGCCGGACTTCACATGACGGGAGAAGACCAAGGGGAGCGCGCCGGGCAAGGACACATCCGTCTGCGGCAGGAACATGCGCCCCGTGGTGACATCCACTGGGTCCGTTTCGCCGGTCTCCACCTTCTCCGGGTGGGTATTCGGCTCGTTCGCCAGCTCCTTGGAGGCCTTGCGGGCCGTGCTCTCGGCAGCTCCTTCGGCTGCTTCCTCCATTCCCTTCCTCGCCGCGTTCATCGCCATGCGGCGGGCCGCGGCGCCGCCCGCGCTCGTGCCGCCGGTCGCCAGGGCGGTCAGCGCGTCGAAGCCCAGGCGGCCGGCGGCCTCGGACGGGTCCTTGCCCCAGCCGGTGCCGAGCAGGGTGGAGGGGATCTGATCGGGGTGGTTGGCCAGGGTGACGAAGCCGGCGCCCAGGTTGGTCATGTGGTCCAGGTACAGGGCCGGGTGTGTGACGTTGTATGGGTCGATCGGGATGATCGTTCGGGCGAACTTGACCGTGTCCGCGGCGCCCTTGGCGAAACCGCCCGCGAAGTGGGTGACTTCGACAGCACCGGCCTGTTGGAAGTCGTCGAGGTTCATCCCCATCCGGTCGGTGAACTCCGGCTTCTCGGGGGCGTTGCGCAGCGCGTTGCGGAGTGCGGAGGCGGCGGTTTCCGCGGCGGAGTTGCGTTGTTTGCGGGCCTCCGTCAGCATTTCCTGGGCCGCTTGGATTTTGTCCGCGCCGACGTTGGGGCAGGAGCCGGGCGGGGTGGGGCGGGTTCCGGGATTCTCGCCCTTGTCGAGCTTCGCGTTGTACGTCTCGGCGGCGTCGTTGTAGGCGTCCACCTGGGCCTTGTAGGCGTCGAAGGCCTTCTTCTGGGCTTCCTTCCCCGCTTTGTAGGTGGCTATGGCCTCCTTGGCCTTGCCCTGGGCCCAGCGCACCGTGTGCTCGTACGCCTTGAGGGCCTTGGCCGCCTCCTCGCACGCCTGCTGGGCCTGGAGCCACTGCTTGGGGTGCATGGCGAACTTCTCGCGGAAGGCGTCGGCGCCCTTGCCCTTCCAGTGGTCGGAGTCCAGGTTCGACATACCCTGGCCGACGCGTCCGAACGCGCCGGCGAAATCGGTGAGGTGGGAGGCGGCGGACTGGATCCGGCCCGTGCTGCCGTGGACGAGGTCCTTGGGGTCCTCGGTCTCGCCGAGCTGCTTTTCGTCGACGTGGGCGCCGAGGCGGTTGGCGACGTGGTCGCCGAGGTCGTCCACGGTCTCGGCCATGTCGTGCAGGCCGACCTTGTCCAGGCCGTTGCCGATCTCATGGGCGGCGTAGTTGACGCCCTTGCCGACCTGTTTCTTGCCCTCGTCCCACAGGTCTTCGGCCTTGTCCCCGAGTTTGTCGACGCCGCGCTTGAGGCCGCCGAGTGAGAAGTCCATCAGCGCTCACCCGCGCGCCGGATGACGTTCAGCTCGTCGCGGTGGGACGCGTAGGTGTCCTTGGCAATGTTCTTGTTCGTCTCGACCATGTGATCGAAGGAGCGGTCGAAAGATTTGCCGCTGTAGTCGATGTGCGCGAAGTTCCCGTGATCCGCGATCTCGTCCATCGACATCTTCTCCACCTGCTCGTCGGAGAGCGTCGGATCGGCGGCGAAGGCGGCCACGCCGACCTTCAACGTTCCCTTGATGTACTGGTCGTTCTCGTAATAGGCCCCCGCCGAGAGTCCCACCCGGCGGGCGAACTGGTTGCCGTCACGGACCAGGGAACGCACTCCCCATTCCCAGCGGTCGCAGAACTCCTTCAGCGCGTCCTTGAGTCCGTCGTGTCCGGTCTCCAGCCCGTTCAGCGCGAGTTCGGAGAATCCACGGCCGGCCTGGGACTCGCCGATCATCCCGAGCTCCTTCAGCTCGGACAGCGCATCCGTGATGCCCTTCGCGATCTGTCCCAGTGCCTCGGGATCCGCCTTCAGGTCCTCGCTCATGACGCCGCACCCTCCCCGGTGTCGACCACTGTTCCGTCCGGCACGACGCCCGCCACCGGCGGCAGGAAGAACGGAGTGTCGCTGCCCACGTCCAGAGCCACACCGGTGGGTTCACCGACCGCCGGGACGACCACGTCCAGCAATCGCGCACCGAGTACGGTGACGAACTCCCAGTCGGCGCCCGCCCTTTCCGGTCGATGCGCGGCGAAGCGTGCCAGCGCGGACTCGTCCGAGAACGCGTGGATCCACCACAGCCCGCCGTACGCGGACGTCCACAGACCACCGCGCTCGTCGAGCGGCACGAGCACCGCCGAACGTCGGAACTCGCCGACGACCGCCGCCGGCTTTCCCCGCAACGCGTATAAAGCTGCCTTTTCCTGGACCAACGTCACCGCATTCACCTCGCCGCACAGGTTAGCGAACTCCCTATGCCTGGGATGTGCCTGCTCTGGGCGACGAACTTCGTTCATGGTTCGGGAGAGGGCGGCCGGTGCGGCAGCCCGTTCACCGCCTCCGGCCGCCCCCCATCAGCCCTCTGCCGGCCGCAACACCTTCTCGATCGCCGCCATCACCTCCGCCAGCGGCGCGTCCGTGCGGGCCACCGTCACCAGGACCTCGCCCTCCGCGTGGGCCGTCGCGGCCGGCGACGGCTCGCGGCCCGCGCCGATGCCGCGGCCCACCGTTTCGCGCACGATGGCGAAGGCGTGGTCGAGCTGCGCCTCCAGGTCGCCCTCGCCGCCGGCGCGGAGCCAGCGGCGGAGGACGTGGTTGTGGGCGGTGACGACGGCGGAGGCGGCGACCTCGGCGAGGAGCGGGTCGTCGTCGTGGTGGGTGCCCTCCTCGAAGTGGACGAGGAGGTAGCGGGTGAAGAGGCGTTCGTAGCGGGCGACGGAGGCGATCTCGCGCTCGCGCAGGGTGGGGACCTCGCGGGTGAGGCGGTAGCGCTCGACGGAGACGGCCGGGGAGGCCGCGTACATGCGCATGACCTCCTTGATGCCGCGGCAGATGGTGTCGAGCGGGTTCTCGTGCGCGGGCGCGGCGTCCAGGACGGCGGCCGCGCGGACGAGGGTGTCGTCGTGGTCGGGGAAGATCGCCTCTTCCTTGGAGCGGAAGTGGCGGAAGAAGGTCCGGCGGGCGACCCCCGCCGCGGCGGCGATCTCGTCGACGGTCGTCGCCTCGTAGCCCTTGGTGGCGAACAACTCCATCGCCGCGGCGGCGAGTTTGCGGCGCATGGTGAGGCGCTGGGCGGCGGCGCGGCGGCCGCCCGGGCCCTCCGGGCCGGACCGGGCCGAACCCCTGGTGGCGGCCCCGCGCGACGGGCGGGCTGACTTGGCGGGCTGGGACATGTGGGGAACGTAACACGCGGCCGCGCGGGCGTGCGGGGGCGGACCGCCGGGCGGTTCCAGCAGCCCGCCCCAGCCCGTGTCAGGGTCGCGCATACTCGCGGAAGCCGCGCCCCGTCTTGCGTCCGAGGCAGCCCGCCGCCACCAGGTGCTCCAGCAGCGGCGCGGGGGCGAGGCCCGGGTCGCGGAACTCCCGGTGCAGGACCCGCTCGATGGCCAGGGAGACGTCCAGGCCGACGACGTCGAGGAGTTCGAAGGGGCCCATCGGATAGCCGCCGCCGAGCTTCATCGCCGTGTCGATGTCGTCGGGGGTCGCGTAGTGCTCCTGCACCATCTTGACCGCGTTGTTGAGGTACGGGAAAAGGAGCGCGTTGACGATGAAGCCGGCGCGGTCGCCGCAGTCCACGGGGTGTTTGCGGAGCGCGGCGCAGACGGAGTGGGCCGTGGCGCGGGCCTCGTCGGAGGTGAGGACGGTACGGACGACCTCGACCAGTTTCATCGCGGGGGCCGGGTTGAAGAAGTGCAGCCCGACGACGTCGCCGGGCCGGGCGGTCGCGCGGGCGCAGGCGATCACGGGGAGGGAGGACGTGGTCGTGGCCAGGACCGCGCCCGGCCGGCACACCTTGTCGAGGGCGGTGAAGAGCTCCCGCTTGACGTCGAGGTCCTCGGCGACCGCCTCGACGGCGAGGTCGACGTCCGCGAGGGAGTCGAGCGAGCCGGACGGGGTGATCGCGGCGAGCGCCGCCGCCCGGTCCGCCTCCGTGAGGCGGCCCTTGGCCACCGAGCGCGCCAGGGAGGCGGCGATGCGCGCCGTGGCGGTCCGGGCCTTCTCCTCCGAGCGCGCCGCGAGCACGACGGAGAAGCCCGCCCTGGCGAAGACCTCGGCGATGCCGCTCGCCATCGTCCCCGAGCCGGCGACGCCGACCGAGCGCACGGGCCGCGGGGCCGGCCCGGTGGCGGCCGGGTCCGGTGTCTCCGCGTCGGGGACGACGGTCGCCGAGCCCGGGCCGTCGTAGGTGTAGAAGCCGCGGCCCGCCTTGCGGCCGGTCAGGCCGGCGGCCGCGAGCTGGCCCAGGATCGGCGCGGGCGCGTGCAGCCGGTCGTGCGAGGCGGCGTACATCGCCTCCAGGACGGTGCGCGCGGTGTCCACGCCGATCAGGTCGAGCAGGGCCAGCGGGCCCATCGGCAGCCCGCAGCCCAGTCTCATCGCGGCGTCGATGTCCTCGCGGCCGGCGTAGCGCGACTCGTACATCGCCGCGGCCTGGTTGAGGTAGCCGAACAGCAGCCCGTCGGCGACGAATCCGGGCCGGTCGCCGACCGCGACCGGCTCCTTGCCCAGATCCTGGGCCAGTTCGGTCACGGCGGCGACGGCGGCCGGCGCGGTGAGCACCGACGAGACGACCTCGACGAGCCGCATCGCGGGCGCGGGGTTGAAGAAGTGCAGGCCCAGGACGCGTTCGGGGCGGGCCGAGTCGGCGGCGAGGCGGGTCACGGAGAGGGCGTTGGTGCCGGTGGCGAGGATGGTGTCGGGGCGCACGACGGCGTCGAGCGCGGTGAACACCTGGTGCTTGAGCGCGTAGTCCTCGGGCACGACCTCGATCACCAGGTCGGCGCAGGCCGCGTCGGCCAGGTCGGCCGAGGTGCGGA
Source organism: Streptomyces caatingaensis (assembly GCF_001187435.1). Classification (GTDB taxonomy): domain Bacteria; phylum Actinomycetota; class Actinomycetes; order Streptomycetales; family Streptomycetaceae; genus Streptomyces; species Streptomyces caatingaensis. The sequence goes on from NZ_LFXA01000002.1 coordinate 423,613, forward strand.
AGCGGGCCAGGGCGGCGCGGCGTTCGTCCTCGGTGAGGCGGCCGCGGGCGACCTGGCGGGCGGTGCCGGCGGCCAGCGCCCCGGCGGCGCGCAGGGCGGCGGCCTCGTCGACGTCGATGCCGACGACCCGGCGGCCGGCCCGGACGAGCACCTCGGCGATGCCGGTGCCCATCGTGCCGAGGCCGACCACGGCGACGGTGGGGAGCGGGCGGGGGGACGGCGGGGCGGACTGACGGTCCATCGCGGGACTCCAGGGGATGCGGTGCCGCGCCCGTCGGCGGGCGCGGCGATTTTGATGACGGCCGCGGACGGGTAAAGGGCGTCCACGGGGGTGCAGTTGTGCGAAACCGGCGGGCCCTGTCCCGGGGCCGTGCCGTACTGGAGTGCCGAACCGGCGGACCGACATCGAGGATGCCAAGTGCCAAAGGCGGCTGCGTCACCAGACCGCCCGAGCGTGAGTCTCGCTCGTGCCCGGAGGTTAACTCACCGGTAACCCGGAGCGCCAGAGTGCGTACCCGCGACTTAGGATGTGGTACAGGCCACTCGGGGAGGAGAGCAGCAATGGAAGAGGAATTCCGGGTACTGCTGAAGCGGGTCAGGGCCGAACTGGTCTCCCCGGCCGAGTTCACGGCGTACGAGCGGCTCGTCGCCCTCGTCCGCACCGACGGGCGGGCCGCGCGGGACGCGCTCGCCGAGGTCCTCGTCGCCCCCGAACAGCCCCTCTGGGCACGGGAGATCGCCGCCTTCGCACTGGGCGTGCAGGGGGACCGGAGGGCCTTCGAGACGCTCGTCCTCCTTCTCAACTACCGCGAGCCGGTGCGGTGCGCGACCGCCGCGCACGTGCTGGCCCGGCTGCGCGACCCGCGGACCGCCCGGGCCGCGGCGGCGCTCGCGACGAACCCGCTGCGCACGGCGTACGCGCTGTATCCGGTGCGGCTGCTGAGCGAACTGCGGGCGCCGGAGTCGGTGCCCGCCCTTCTCTCCACGCTGGAGCGGCTGTTGGCGGCGCGCGACCACTGCTGGCCGGTCGCCCGCGCCTGTGTGGAGGGGCTCGGCACCCTCGGCGACCGGCGCGCCGAGGCGACGCTCGTCGCCGCCCGCGAGCACGAACGGCTGCGGCCCGCGGCGGTGTTGGCGCTGGCGCGCCTGAACGGACGGGCGGGGGTGGTGCGGTCGGGGCGTGCGCCGCGGCGGGGGTAGTGTGCGCGGGGTGCGTACCGGGGAGTGTTCGCCCCTGTCCCTCCCCCCGCAGGGGGCGCCCCGAGCCCCGGCCACAGAGTGCGTAAATACGCAAAACACTCGCACCCCGGATTTGGGCGCCGCCCCGGTTGGTGGTTGGCTGTGGCCCGCGGCCGCAGAGAGCGGCGCGCACTGCACCGAACGTCCCGGAGGACACGTCATGGGCCAGGTCGAGGCCACCACGGAGCGGATCATCGCGGCGGACCCGGAAGAGGTCTTCGACGCGCTCGCCGACTACAGCGGCACCCGCGCCAAGCTGCTGCCGGAGCACTTCAGCGAGTACGAGGTGCGCGAGGGCGGCGACGGCGAGGGCACCCTCGTGCACTGGAAGCTCCAGGCCACGAGCAAGCGCATCCGCGACTGCCTGCTGGAGGTGTCGGAGCCCTCCACCGGGCAGCTGGTGGAGAAGGACCGCAACTCCAGCATGGTCACCACCTGGACCGTCACCCCGGCCGGCGAGGGCCGCGCCAAGGCCACCGTCACCACCACGTGGAACGGCGCCGGCGGCATCGGCGGTTTCTTCGAGCGGACCTTCGCGCCCAAGGGCCTGGCCCGGATCTACGACGCGGTCCTCGCCCGTCTCGCGGCCGAGACCGAGAAGGGCGGCGCCGGCTCCTGAGCTGCCGCCTCCATTACTGCACGCTCACCTGATCGGGTGGTTTTCCCGGCCCGGCGGCGGACCGCCACCACCCCTCCGACCGGCGGAAAGCCCCCCGGGCCCAACGCCCGGGCAAATCGTCGCGCTTGCTCCCCGTTGTCGCGTAATGCGAAAAAAGGTCGGCCGGGACAGGCGCGACGACGGGAGCAGACACGTGGGCGGGTCCACCTCCGAGGCCACCTTGGTGAAGGGCGGCCATCCCGCCCTGCCCGGACCCGACCCACTGCCGCCCGGCCGGGACGCCCGGCCGGGCGCGGGCCGCGTACGGTTCGTCTTCGCCGGGCTCGTCCTCACGCTGCTCCTCGCAGCGCTGGACCAGACCATCGTCGCCACCGCCCTGCCGAGGATCGTCGGTGAACTCCACGGCGTGGACCGGATGTCGTGGGCCGTCACCTCGTACCTGCTGACGTCCACCGTCGCCCTGCCGCTCTACGGCAAGCTCGGCGACCTCCTCGGGCGCAAGGCCGTCTTCGTCTTCGCCATCGTCGTCTTCGTGCTGGGCTCCGGACTGGCCGGCTGGTCGCGCACGATGGACCAGCTCATCGCCTTCCGCGCGCTCCAAGGCGTCGGCGCCGGCGGGCTGTTGATCGGCGTGCAGGCGATCATCGCCGACATCGTCCCCGCCCGCCGGCGCGGCCGCTACATGGGCGTCATCAGCGCCGCCTTCGGGCTCGCCTCGGTCGCGGGACCGCTGCTGGGCGGGTTCTTCACCGACCACGCCTCCTGGCGCTGGTGCTTCTACGTCAACGTCCCCTTCGGGCTGGTCACCCTGCTCGTCGTCCTCAAGGCGCTGGACCTGCCGCGGCCCGCCGCGCGCGGCCGGTTCGACGTGCTGGGCGCGCTGCTGCTGACCGCGGCCTCCACCTGTCTGGTGCTGCTGACCACCTGGGGCGGCACGGAGTACGCCTGGACCTCGCGCGTCACCATCGGGCTGGCCGCCGGCGCGCTCGGAACGGCCCTGCTCTTCGCGGTCGTCGAGCAGTACGCGGCCGAACCCATCATCCCCCCGCGGCTGTTCCGCGACCCGGTCTTCACCGTCTCCGGACTCGTCAACGCGGCCGTCGGCGTCGGGCTGTTCGGCGCCGCCAGCTATCTGCCCACCTTCCTGCAGATGGTGGACGGGGCGGACGCCACCGGCTCCGGACTGCTGATGCTGCCCCTGATGGGCGGCGTCGTCGCGGCCTCGCTCGTCGCCGGCCAGGTCGTCACCCGCACCGGGCGCTACAAGCTGCTGCCCGTGCTGGGCTGCGCCCTGTCCGCCGAGGGCATGTACCTCCTCTCCCACCTGCAGGCGGGCATCGGCCGGCTGGTCTACAGCCTCTGGATGGCGGTCCTCGGGGTCGGCATCGGGCTCGCGCTGCCCGTCCTCGTCCTCGCCGTCCAGAACTCCGCGCGGCCCGCCGACCTCGGGACGGCCACCAGCGCCGCCAACTACTTCCGGCAGATCGGCGGTTCGATGGGGGCCGCCGTCTTCGGCACCCTCCTCACCCACCGGCTGGCGGCGCGGCTCGCCGTCGAACTGCCGCCCAGGGCGGGGCTGCCGGACGCCGACTCCCTCACCCCCGAGCTGGTGCACGCGCTCCCCGCGCCGCTGCGGGACGGGTACGTCCGGGCGTACGCGGAGGCCATGCCGCGGATCTTCCTCTATCTCGTTCCGGTGTTCGTCCTCGGCTTCCTGATCGCCTTCCTGCTGAAAGAGAAACCGCTGGTGTCCCACAACGCCTCCTCCGAAGCACCGACCGTCGTCCCTCCCGCGCGGTGCGAGCCCCCGCCGCCGCCCCCGCTGATCACCGAGCCGGCGCCGGCCGCCCCCTTCGCCGGCGAACCACCGGTCTCCTACGGGTCGTTCGGGGCGGGCATCCCCGTCACCGGTGCCGTCCAGCACCACGACGGGACGACGGTGCCGCGGGCCGCCCTCACCCTGATCGACGTCCAGGGACGGCAGATCGGGCGCGGCGCGAGCGGCGAGGACGGGCGGTACGCGCTCAGTACGCCGGGCACCGGCTCGTACGTCCTCATCGCCGCGGCCGGCGGGCACCAGCCGCAGGCGGTCACCGTCACGGTCGGGGAGCGGCCCGTCGAACTCGACGTCGTCCTCGGCGGGGCGGGGCGGCTGGCGGGCGCCGTGCGGACGGCGGACGGCACGCCGGTGTGCGAGGCGCTCGTGACGCTCACCAACGTCCAGGGGGAGGTCGTCTCCTCGACGCGGACCGGGCACGACGGCGGGTACGTCATCGACGAACTCGTCGCCGGCGAGTACACCTTGGCGGCCAGCGCCCCGGCCTACCGGCCCGCCGCCCTGCCCGTGACCGTCCAGTCCGCGCGGGAGACGCGGCAGGACGTCGAGCTCGCCGGGGGCGCGGTGCTGCGCGGCACGGTGCGCGCCGGGGGCGGCCGGCCCGTGGAGGACGCGCGGGTCACGCTGCTGGACGCGGCGGGGAACGTCGTCGACTCCGCGATCACCGGGGCGGACGGGACGTTCCGGTTCGTGGACCTGGCGGCGGGGGAGTACACGGTCGTCGCCGCCGGCTACCCTCCGGTCGCCACGGTGCTCCGGGTCGCCGGCGGCGGACGCACCGAACGCGACCTCCAACTCGGCCACGCGGACTAGCCCCCCGACGCCCCGCCCGCCCTTTCCTCTCCCCGCCCCGCCCTTTCACCGTTTCCGCCGGGGCTCGGCCCCGGGGGGCCCACGCTGCGCGCGGACGAGCGGGGCTCCGCCCCTGCACCCCAGGGGCGTTGCGCCCCGGGGCGGGACCGCGCTGCGTGCGGGTCGGCGGGGCTTCGCCCCCGCAGCCCACCGGGGGCTGCGCCACCTGGACCCCGCTTCGGGGCCCCGGCCCCGTAACCGCGCGGCTGCGACGACTGGGGTGGAGCCCCGGCGCGCCCGCGCAGAGCGCGGCCCCGCCCCGGGGGACCGCGCTCCAGGAGGTCGGGCCCGCCCCCGGGAAGGGCTCTCGCAGAGGTCTGGTCCGCTCCCTGGAGGGGGGCGCGCTCCGCGGAGGTCCGGACCGTCCCCGGGAGGGCCCTGGCGGGGGTTCGGCCCACCTCCGGAAGGGGGTTCGCGGACGTCCGGCCCGGCCCCCGCCGGAAGGTGCCGCGCTCCGCGGAGGTCCGGTCCGCCCCCGCCGCGAGGGCCCCCGCGGAGGTCCGACCCGCCCCCGGGGCCCCGGCGAGCCCGGGGCTCCGCCCCGAAGAAACTGAAAGGGCGGGGCGGGGCAGGCACACCCGGGAGGAGGGGGCGGGCTACTCGTCGCCGCCCCGCATCGCGCGCTGCAGATGACGGATCAGCGCATTCGCCGCCGGATTCGCGGAGCCGTTCTCGCGCCAGGCAAAGGCGATGGATCCCCGCATGGGGGGATCCGTCAGGGGAATTCCGCGCAGAGTCGTGGGACGGATCGCGGCGAACGGCGCGGGGAGAATGGCCACGCCGAGACCCTTCGCCGCGAGTTCCGCCAGGAGATTGGGATCGCTCGCCTCGAAGGCGATGCGGGGCGGGAATCCGGCCTCGGCGCAGGCGTCCTCGACCGTCGCCCGCGCCCCCACGCTCTGGTGGAAGATGATGAGCGGCTCGTCGCGCAGATCGGCGAGGCGCAGGCGGTCGCGGCCCGCGAGGGGATGGTCGGGGCTGACGGCCGCGACGAGCGGCTCGTCGGCCACGGTCAGGGTCTCCACCCCGGGCGGGACGGTGGTGGAGGGGGAGATCGCCACCGCGTCGAAGCGCCCCTCGCGCAAGGCGCTGAGCAGGTGGTCCGACGTGGACTCGGAGAGGGTGATCTCGATCGCGGGATGCTCCCGGTGGAAGTCCGCGAGCAGCCGCGGCAGATCGTAGGCGGAGGCCGACGACGTGACCATCCCGACCGAGACCCGCCCGCGCAGCAGCCCCGTGTGCTCGTCCACGGCCTGCCGCACGCCGGCCACCGCGGCGAGGGCCGCGCGGGCGTAGGGCAGGACCGCCGCACCCACCTCGGTGAGGAGCACCGTGCGCCCGGTCCGGTCGAGGAGTTTCTGTTTCAGTTCCCTTTCGAGCTGGCGAATTTGAGTGCTGACACCGGGCTGGGCGACGTGCAATTTCGCCGCCGCTCTGGTGAAACTCCGTTCCTCCGCCACGGCGACGAAGTACTCCAATTGCCTGATCTCCATAAGGATCCATTATACCAGCCAGACGGAGTCCGTATTGGACTTATGAACAGGGCTGCTGGACTATACGAGTCAGGTACTTCTGGCGTGGTGACACCAGCCGCGGTTTGCCGTGCGTAGCAGGGGTGTTGATCGTCAGTGCAGGGATTTCGCAGGCCCGCACCGGGCGCCCTTGCCACCGGTGCGCTGCCGACGGCGACGTTCAAACTCCGCGTCCCCGGCCGCCGTTGATCCCCGCAGTGCCCGGCCCGGAACACGCACGAGGTGACCGCTTGTCACGCCCGCTGAAAAGTGGACTCTGCAGGGAGGAAAGTAAGTGTCAAATGCCACCGACGCGGCACCGGGACAGGTGTCCCGGTTCAGCGTCCCGCTCCTGGGATTTGGCGTATTCGCGGTCGCCACGAACGAGTTCGTGCTGGCCGGCATGCTGCCCCACCTCGAGGACTCGCTGCACGTCTCGACGGCGGCCGCGGGCCAGGTGGTCACGGTCTACGCGCTGGCGTGCGCCATCCTCGGGCCCATCTTCGCGACGGTGACGGCCGCGTGGTCGCGTCGTGTCGTCCTGCTGACGGCCGCGCTGGTCTACCTGGTGGGCACCGTCGGTGCCGCCGTCGCCCCCAACTACCCGCTGCTGCTGGTCGCCCAGGCGGTCGCGGCCGGCGGCACCGGTCTGTTCGTGCCCGTCGGCGCCTCGTCGGGCGCCTCGCTCGTGCCGCCGGAGCGGCGCGGCCGCGCCATCGCGACCGTGCTCACCGGCTTCACCGCGGCGACGGCCTTCGGCGCCCCGATCGGCACCGCGTTCGGCAGCCGCTTCGGCTGGCGCGGCACCATGTGGTTCGTCGCGGGCCTGGCGGTCGTCGGCATCATCGGTCTGCTGACCCTGGTGCCGCGCAACATCCCGACGCCGCCGGCCGAGAGCCTCAAGAAGCGCTTCGTGCCGCTGGCCGACCCGCGCGTGCTGACCACGCTGGGCACCACGGCGCTCGCCTTCACCTCGGTGTACGTCCTCTACACCTACATCGCCGACATCTTCGACGGCGCCACCGGCGGGTCCGGCGGCAAGGTCGCCACGCTGATGTTCGTCCTCGGTGTGATCTCCATCGTCGGCAGCTACCTCGCCGGCATCGTGACCGACCGCATCGGCGGCCGCGGCGTCATGGCCATCTGCCTGATCTGGGTGGCCGTCTGCCTGGGCGCCGTGCAGCTGTTCAGCGACTCGTTCCCGGCGTCGATCGGCTTCATCGCCGTCTTCGCGGTCGCCTGCTTCAGCATGAGCGCCCCGCAGCAGCACCGGCTGATCGGGCTCAACCCGCCGCTGGCCTCGGTGCTGGTCTCGCTGCACGCGTCCATCCTCTACGTGGCCATCGCCCTCGCGGGTGCCATCGGAGGCGCGGGCCTGTCCATCGGCGGCTCCGGCAGCCTCGGTTACATCGGCGCGGTCATCGCCCTGCTCGGCCTCGGCCTCTCCGAGCTCGCCCACCGGCTCACCCAGCGGAAGGCCGCCGCGGCCGCGGCCGGCTCCCCCGAACCGGCGGAGGAGGCGGCAGTGACGTCCTGACCGGACGCCCTGGCGCACGAGGGCTTCGACCGTACGGCATGGAACCCCCGCCGTTCCGTACCGGGCAGTCCGGTCCTCCGCCGCACCGCGGCCGGTGTGCGGTTCCCTTCCCCGGGACCGCCCACCGGCCGCGGTCATGTTCCGCCCCATGACGGAACGCCGTGGCCCCGGGCCGCACTTCACCAAGTGCGGCCCGGGGCCACGGCGTTCCGTCAGACGCACTCCCGCTCCCGTCCGGGAACCCCGGTGAGCGTGCCGAAGCGGCCGGCGTGGAAGATCAGCGGGCCCTCGCGGCCGGTCAGCGCGCCCTCCAGGGCCTCGGCGACGACCAGTTCGTGGTCGCCCGCCGGCTGGATCGTGGAGATCGCGCAGTCGAGCCAGCCCAGTCCGTCCCGCAGCACCGGGTGCCCGCTCCGGGTGAACATCCACTCCCCGCCGGCGAACCGGTCCGCCCCATGGGTGCTGAACGCCCGGCACACCTCCTCGTGCTGGCCCCCGAGGATCGTCACGGCGAAGCCCCCGGCGGCCCGCACGGCCGGCCAGGTGGTCGAGGTCTGCGCGGCGCACACCGCGATCAGCGGCGGATCCAGCGAGACGGAGGTGAAGGAGTTGACGGCCATGCCCACCGGACCGTGCGGCGTCCGCGCGGTGATCAGCACGACGCCGGTGGTGAACCGGCCGAGGATGTCGCGAAAGGAGCGCTGCTCCAGCATCTGTTCTCCCGTTCGGTACGGCGGAGCCCCGGACGTGCCGGGCCGCCCGTCAACACCGCCGGGCGACGCGGCGGCGGACCACCCGGGAGCGGCCCGGCCGCCGGCGTCGCCCGCCGGTGGCGATGCGCGGTCGCCGGAGCGCGGCCCGGGGGCGGCGGCCCGGCGAACCGTTACAGCAGGAAGCTGACGGCCTGCGGGTCCTCGCCGAGCAGCACCCGGCCGTACATCTCCTCGGGGATGCCGGCGCCGAAGCCCGCGTGGCGGTTGGCCACGTGGACGTCCCGCCAGATCCGCTGGAGCGGGTTGAACTCGGCGAAGGCGGACGTCCCGTGGGCGGTGACCAGCAGGTCGACCGCCTCGCGGCACTGCCGGCTGGCGTACGCCGAGTCGTTGCGGACGCGGGTGCGGGTCGGCACGTCGGGGGCCTCGCCGCGGCGGGCGTGCCCGTCGATGTCCTCGGTGAGCCGCTGCGCGTGGAACTGCGCGGTGTCGATCTTCGTGGCCGCCTCGGCGACGGTGGTCTGGAAGGTGACCGACTGGACCTGGCTGGTGTAGGCCGAGGCGTTGATCGAGCGCTTCGGCGCCTTCTCCAGGACGAGCTCCAGCCCGGCCTTCACCTCGCCGAGCTGCGCGCCGAGCAGCGAGGTGAGCAGCAGGCCCGCGAAGTTGCTGCGGTAGAGGGTCTCCTCCGGGTGCCGCGGCGGCACCGCCCCGTTGAGCGTGGGCATCAGCGGGATCAGCCGGTGGTCGGGCACGGTCGCGCCGTCGACCACGATGGTGTTGCTGCCCGTGCCGCGCAGACCGGTGATGAACCAGGTGTCCTCGACGGTGGCGTCCGTCATGGGGATCAGCGCGAGGTACGGCTCGGGCGCGGCGTCGCCGTCCTGGACGGGGACGACGACCACGGCCCAGTCGCAGTGCAGGGAGCCCGACGCGTAGGGCCACTTGGCGGTGACGAGCGCGCCGCCCGCGACCTTGCGGGCGGGGGCGCCGGGGCCCAGGATCAGCGCCACGCCGGCGTCGGGGTTCTCGCCCCAGACCTCCTGGCGGGCCTCGTCGGGGAAGAGGGCGGCGACGAAGTTGCCCGCGTTGAGGACGCCGGTGACCCAGGCGGCGGAGCCGCAGCCGCGGCCGAGCTCGGTGACGACGTCCAGCAGGGTGCGGGAGTCCGTCTCGTAGCCGCCGAAGCGCCGGGGGGTCAGGAGGCGGAAGAGCCCGGCCTCCCGGATGGCGTCCACGGTGCCGTCGTCGAGACGCCGGTCGCGGTCGGCCCGCGGGGCGTCCTCCCACAGCCGGTCCCGCAGGGCCGAGGCCCGGGCGACGAGCTCGGCGCGGGACGGCACCTCGTGCCCGGTGGCCGCGGCCGACGGGCTCTGGGATGTAGTGGTCATGGACAGCTGTCTCCTGTCGAGCTGAAGGGGTGCTGGTCGGCGGCGGATGAGGGGTGCGCCGCCGGACGGATCGGCGGGACGGGACGGTCCGGACCCGGGCGGCCGGGGCCGGGCCGGCGGAGGGACGTCGGCGGGGCCGCGGCCTTCCCCGGGAAGGCTGACCACTGTGCGGCGCGCCGTACGCGGTCGGGGTACGGCGCGGCGGACCGGTGCGATGGCACCACGTCACGCGCGCATGGCGCGAGGACGTTCATTTCTTCCAACTTCCCCCGTTGGTCCCCATGGTCGGGCCGAAGATCCATCCAGGGACCTAGGCCGATGGGTCGAGCTTCCCCCAACGCGGGACGGAGTTCCAATACGAACGGCGTATAGGAGCTATATCGCAGTCGCATCGCCGGAGGGTGAACGGGCCCTGTGGCGAGCGGGCGTTGAATTCGAGCCATGGCGCATTCGCATGGGGTGCGCGATGGTTGAGCGGAGGGGACGAAGTTCTGTGTGGCTTCCCTCACAGATTGATGAACTGCCGTGGTGGGGACCATGATTCGATCGGCCCCGCCGGGGCGGCGGCTCAATTGCGCCCAGGACGTTGCGAGTCAAGCCCCCTCCGTGTCAAATAGTCCTCATGCGGCGTACATCAATATCCATTGTCTGGCGCCGCGGAGTGGGGCAGAATCAACCAAGTCGTTGGTTCCGGCAGGGCCAACGGGTCAGGTGTATCCAGGGGCGGCGTCCGCGATGCGGCAACGCGCGGGGCGCGCTCCCGAACGGGGGATCGGCATGAGCACCACTTTGTGTACGTTTTCGGCCACACCGTCCAGTGGTGCGGCCCGCGCCCTCGCCCGTCGAGCGGGCGATGTGACACCTTCGCACTAGAGAACCCGGTCGGCATGGGTCGGCCGGGGCGTCGCGACCGCGCCGCCCGCGGGAACCGCGGGGCGCGCGGCGTCGGCGACCCTGTGCGCGGTCGCGCCGCTCCGGCCGGCTCCATGGCGCCCGAACGATCCGTCCAGCGGTCCGCCGTTCCACCGGACACCACCAACCCACCTGCGTCTACAGGCGTGTTCGCGCACCGGCCGCCGTCCCGCGGCATCCGGTGGGGCCGGTGGAAAGAGGCTTGATCCGGGCTCGCCCCGGCACCGCGGCGACGGATTGCATCGTCCGTACACCTGCATTCCATCCGACATCCATGGAGGGGAACTAATGTCCGAGTCTGTGCAGTCGCAAGGATTCACCGACCACGCCGAGCTGCGGCGTATCAACCGCGCCACGGTCGAGAAGTACATGAACACCAAGGGCCAGGACCGGCTGAAGCGGCACGAGCTCTTCACCGAGGACGGCAGCGGCGGCCTGTGGACCACCGACACCGGTGCCCCGATCGCCATCAACGGACGTGACCGCCTCGCCGAGCACGCCGTCTGGTCCCTCCAGTGCTTCCCCGACTGGGAGTGGTACAACATCAAGATCTTCGAGACCGACGACCCCAACCACTTCTGGGTGGAGTGCGACGGGCACGGGAAGATCCGCTTCGCCGGATACCCCGAGGGCTACTACGAGAACCACTTCCTGCACTCCTTCGAGCTGGAGAACGGGAAGATCAAGCAGAACCGCGAGTTCATGAACCCCTTCGAGCAGCTGCGCGCCCTGGGCATCCCGGTCCCGGAGATCAAGCGCGAGGGCATCCCCACCTGACGTACCCCACCCGACGTCCCAGGGGCCGGGGCCGGACACCGGCCGACCGCCACCCCCCATCTCGATCCACCGCTCCCCATCGCCGGATTGGAGTTCGAGTACGTGATCAAGGACAACGTGTTAGAAGACATACGGACGCGCGACGCCCTGCAGCAGCCCGAGTGGGGTGACCTCCTCCAGGTCAACCGCGTCCGGGACGCCCTGGCCTCCCGTCCGCCCCTGGTCCAGGCCACCGATGTCGCCACCCTGCGCGGCTACCTGGCCAAGGTCGCCGCCGGACAGGCCCTGATCGTCCAGGCCGGCGACTGCGCCGAGGACCCCCAAGAGTGCACCGCCTCCCACGTCGCCCGCAAGGCCGCCCTGCTGGACCTCCTCGCGGGCGCCCTGCGCCTGGTCGCCCACAAGCCCGTCATCCGCGTCGGCCGCATCGCCGGCCAGTTCGCCAAGCCGCGCTCCAAGCCCACCGAGATCGTCGACGGCGTCGAACTCCCCTCGTTCCGCGGCCACATGGTCAACGGACCCGAGGCCGACGCCGACAGCCGGTGGCCCGACCCGCTGCGCATCCTCACCGGCTACATGGCCGCCGGTGACATCGTCGAGCACCTCGGCTGGCGCGAGCGCGCCGCCGGACGCGACGTCATCGAGCCGGTCGTGTGGACCAGCCACGAGGCGCTGCTGCTCGACTACGAGGTGCCGATGCTGCGCACCGACGACCAGGACCGGCTCTACCTGGGCTCCACCCACTTCCCGTGGATCGGCGAGCGCACCCGCCAGGTCGAGGGCGCCCACGTCGCCCTGCTCGCCGAGGTCAGCAACCCGGTGGCCTGCAAGGTCGGCCCCACCATGACCCCGGACGAGCTCCTCGCGCTCTGCGAGCGGCTCGACCCCTACCGCGAGCCCGGCCGGCTCACCCTCATCGCCCGCATGGGCGCCGACAACGTCGCCGAGCGGCTCCCCGCCCTCGTCGAGGCCGTCAAGGCGGCCGGTCACCCGGTGATCTGGCTGACCGACCCCATGCACGGCAACACCGTCTCCGCGCCCGGCGGCTACAAGACCCGCCTGGTGGAGACCGTCTCCCTGGAAGTGGCGCGGTTCCTGGAGGCCGTCACCCGGGCTGGCGGCGTCGCCGGCGGCCTGCACCTGGAGACCACGCCCCACGACGTGACCGAGTGCGTCGTCGACGAGTCCGGCCTGTCCGGCGTCGGCGAACGGTACACGTCCTACTGCGACCCGCGGCTCAACCCGTGGCAGGCCGTCAGCGTCGTCTCCTCCTGGAAGGCCTGACGCGACTCCCTCAACGGGCGCGCACGACCCGTGACTCCGAGGCGCACCGGCCGCGCTTCGCACCACAGCCAGGAACTGGAAAGCAGGGCCATGTCCGGCATACCACCGATCACACCGTATCCGATGCCCGCCCCGGGCGATCTGCCCCCCAACACCGTCGACTGGACGCCCGACGCCGACCGCGCCGTCCTCCTCGTCCACGACATGCAGCGCTACTTCCTCAAGCCGTTCCCGGACAGCGTCCGCGAACCGCTCGTGCGCAACGCCGCCGCGCTGCGCGACCGTTGCGCCGCCCTCGGCGTCCCGGTCGCCTACACCGCCCAGCCGGGCGGCATGACCGACGAACAGCGCGGCCTGCTCAAGGACTTCTGGGGCCCCGGCATGCGCCCGGAGCCCGCCGACCGGCTCGTGGTGGACGAACTGGCGCCGGCCGACGGCGACTGGGAGTTCACCAAGTGGCGCTACAGCGCCTTCTTCAAGTCGGACCTGCTGGAGCGGATGCGCGCCGCCGGCCGCGACCAGCTCATCGTCTGCGGCGTCTACGCCCACGTCGGCGTGCTGATGACCGCGGTCGAGGCGTACACCAACGACATCCAGCCGTTCTTCGTCGCCGACGCCGTCGCGGACTTCTCCGAGGAGTACCACCGCCTCGCCCTGCGGTACGCGGCCGAGCGCTGCGCCCGGGTCGTCACCGCGAAGGAGGTCCTCGCATGAGCGAGCGTCCCGCCACCGGCGACCTCCTCGACCGCGTGCTCGGCAGGGCCGGCGAGCGCCCGGCCGCCTTCGCCCTGCTCCACCGCCCCGAGGCCACCGGAGCAGGCGTCCTGGACGTCCTGGTGGGCGAGGTGTCGCACCCCGCCACCCTGGGCGACATCCCGCTGCCGGACGCCCCGGCCGCCGAGGGCGCCCACCACGAGGTCCTCACCGTCGTCCCCTACCGGCAGATCGCCGAGCGCGGCTACCACTGCGCCGACGACGGGGCACCGCTGATCGCGATGACCGTCACCGGCCAGGAGCGGGTGCCCGTCGCCGAGCTCGACCGCGTCCCCGCGGTGCCCACCCGGCTGACCGGCGAGCACTTCGACCTGGACGACGACGCCTACGCCGAGGTCGTCGGCCGCGTCGTCAAGGAGGTGATCGGCACCGGCGAGGGCGCCAACTTCGTGATGAAGCGCTCCTTCGTCGCCGACATCACCGACTACGGGCCGCACAGCGCGCTCGCCTTCTTCCGCCGGCTGCTCCAGCGGGAGTCGGGCGCCTACTGGACGTTCGTCGTCCACACCGGCGACCGCACCTTCGTCGGCGCCTCGCCCGAGCGGCACGTCAGCCTCGACCGCGGCACGGCCGTGATGAACCCCATCAGCGGCACCTACCGCTACCCGGCCTCGGGCCCCAGCCTGCCCGAGGTCATGGAGTTCCTCGCCGACCCCAAGGAGACCGACGAGCTCTACATGGTGGTCGACGAGGAACTGAAGATGATGGCCCGCATCTGCGAGTCGGGCGGCCGCGTGGTCGGCCCGTACCTCAAGGAGATGGCCCGCCTCGCCCACACCGAGTACTTCATCGAGGGGCACACCACCCGCGACGTCCGCGAGATCCTGCGCGAGACGATGTTCGCGCCGACCGTCACCGGCAGCCCGCTGGAGAGCGCCTGCCGCGTGATCGGCCAGTACGAGCCCGTCGGGCGCGGCTACTACAGCGGTGTCGTGGCCCTCATCGGCCGCGACGAGGACGGCGGCCGGGCGATGGATTCGGCCATCCTCATCCGCACCGCGGACATCGACGCCACCGGCCGCGTCAGCATCGGCGTCGGCGCCACCATCGTGCGCCACTCCGACCCGGCCTCCGAGGCGGCCGAGACCCGGGCCAAGGCCGCCGGTCTCGTCGCCGCCCTGGAGTCCGGCGACCAGCGGCTGGGCAACCACCCCGAGGTCAAGGCCGCCCTGGCCCGCCGCAACGAGACCATCGCGGACTTCTGGCTGCGCGACCTCGACGGCCGCGCGGGCGTCCTGCCCGGACTCGCCGGCCGCAAGGTGCTCGTCGTCGACGCCGAGGACACCTTCACCTCGATGATCGACCACCAGCTGCGGTCGCTCGGACTGGAGGTGACGGTCCGCCGGTTCGACGAGGAGTACTCCTTCGACGGCCACGACCTGATCGTCATGGGCCCCGGCCCCGGCGACCCCCAGGAGACCGGCCAGCCCAAGATGGCCCACCTGCACGCCGCGGTGCGCACCCTGCTCGCCGAGCGCCGGCCCTTCCTCGCCGTCTGCCTCAGCCACCAGGTGCTCAGCCTCCAGCTGGGCCTCGGGCTGCGCCGGCGCGAGGTGCCCAACCAGGGCGTGCAGAAGGAGATCGACCTGTTCGGCCGCACCGAGCACGTCGGCTTCTACAACACCTTCGCCGCCCGCAGCGACCGCGACGAGGTCGAGGTGGACGGCGTGGGCACCGTCCGGGTCAGCCGCGACCCGGACACCGGCGAGGTGCACGCCCTGCGCGGCCCGCACTTCGCCTCCATGCAGTTCCACGCCGAGTCGGTGCTCACCCAGGACGGGCCGCGGATCGTCGGCACCGCGGTGCAACAGGTCCTGGGCGTCCTGAAGGCCGAGGCCGTCGGCTGAGCCGGCCCCGGCGGCGTCACCCCGGTCCGCGCCCCCGCCCGGGCGCGGACCGTCCCGGCGGGACCGGCACGTTCGCCGGTCCCGCCACCGGCGCGGCCCCACCGCGCCCCACCTGTCACCACCCGTACCTCTCGCACCGCTTGGAGCAGCACATGCATTCCTACGTCGTCGTCGACGCCTTCGCGACGGAGCCGCTCAAGGGCAACCCGGTCGCCGTCTTCTTCGACAGCGACGACCTCTCGGCGGAGCGCATGCAGCGCATCGCGCGGGAGATGAACCTCTCCGAGACGACCTTCGTGCTGACCCCCAAGCAGGGCGGCGACCACCACATCCGCGTGTTCACGCCGGTCAACGAACTGCCCTTCGCCGGGCACCCGTTGCTGGGCACCGCCATCGCGCTCGGCCGCCGCACCGGCGCCGACAAGCTGCGGCTGGAGACGGCCATGGGCATCGTCCCCTTCGAACTGGAGCGGGAGAACGGCGAGGTGACCGCCGCCTGGATGCAGCAGCCCATCCCGACCTGGCAGCCCTTCGACCGCACCGGGGAACTCCTCGCCGCCCTGGGCGTCCGCGACTCCGCGCTGCCGGTGGAGATCTACCGCAACGGCCCCCGGCACGTCCTCGTCGCCCTGGAGAGCGTCGAGGCACTCTCCGCCCTCCACCCCGACCACCGCGCGCTCAGCGCCTTCGAGGACATGGCCGCCAACTGCTTCGCCGGCTCCGGCACCGAGTGGCGCAGCCGCATGTTCTCGCCCGCCTACGGCGTGGTCGAGGACGCCGCCACCGGCTCCGCCGCCGGACCGATCGCCATCCACCTGGCCCGCCGCGGCCTGATCGAGTACGGGCAGCGCATCACCATCACCCAGGGCGTCGAGATGGGCCGCCCCTCGCCGATGCGCGCCCTGGTCCACGGCGCCGGCGACACGGTCGACACCGTCGAGGTCGGCGGCAACGGCGTCCTCGCCATCGAGGGCACGCTGCACGTCTGACCGCGACCGCTTCCGTTCCCCCAAGGCTGGAGTCCACCACCATGAGCAACCCCGCGAGCAAGAGGTCCGAATCCATGACCGGGAACGTCGACGTCGACTTCCCCGAGTTCGCCGAGCCCCCGGCCGAGCCCTACGGCCTGCTGCGGGCCTGGATCGACGGCGCCAAGGAGAACAAGGTCCGCGAGCCCCTGGCGCTCGCCCTGGCCACCGCCGACGAACGCGGCCACTCCTCCTCCCGGATCGTGGTGCTCGGCGCCGTGACCGACCAGGGCCTGCTCTTCACCTCGCACAGCACCAGCCAGAAGGGCCGCGAACTGGCCGTCAACCCCTGGGCATCCGGCGTCCTGTACTGGCGCGAGACCAGCCAACAGATCATCTTCGGCGGCCCGGTGCGGAAGCTCTGCGACGAGGAGGCCGAGGCCACCTGGAACGCCCGCCCGGTCTTCACCCACGCCATGTCCTCCGCCGCCCGCCAGAGCGCGCCCTTCGCGACCTACGCCCAGGTCGCGGAGTTGCGCGCGGAGGCCCGGCGGCTCGCCGAGCTGAACCGGCCGCTGCCGCGCCCCGCCTCGTACTCCCTCTACCGCCTGGAGCCGGAGCTCGTCGAGTTCTGGACCAACGGCACCGACCGGCTCCACGAGCGGCTGCGCTACGACCGCTCCGGCGACGGCTGGACCACCAGCCGCCTCCAGCCCTGAGCCACGGCTTCCTCTCCCACCAGGAACCCCGTACCACCGAAACGCCTGCGAGAACTCCATGAGCGACAGCACCACGCCGACCCTGCCCCCGTCCGTCTTCACCAGCGACCTCGACCTGCGCGCCCGCAACCGGGAAGCGGTCGAGAAGTACATGCGCACCGGGCCCGAGGCGCGCCTGGAGCGCTACACGCTCTACACCGAGGACGGCGAGACCGCCCTCTTCTACACCGACATCGGCCGCCCGATCGTGGTCAAGGGCAAGGACCGGCTCAAGCGGCACGGCGAACTCTCGCTGAAGGTCCTGCCCGACTGGGAGTGGATCGACGTGCGGATCTACGAGACCCAGGACCCCAACGTCATCTGGGTCGAGTGCGACGGGGAGGGGACGATCAGGTTCCCGGAGTACCCCGAGGGGCACTACCGCAACCACTTCGTCCACGGCTTCACCCTCGAGGACGGAAAGATCAAGTCCAGCCGTGAGTACGCCAATCCGATCGAGCACATGCGCTCGCTGAGCATCGAGACGCCGCACATCAAGCGCGACTGGATCCAGGCCGACCACTAGCCCGGCCCGTTGGCCCCACCGACGACGCACCACCACGACACCGAAGGACTGCGAAAGATGGCCATTGGCGCAGAGGGCTCGCGCGCGACCGTCGACCTCATCACCGCCGCCTGGCGCACCCAGGCGGTGTACGCCGCGGCCAGGATCGGCCTGCCCGATCTCGTCGCCGCCGGGAACACCGACGACGCCTCGCTCGCCCGGGCGGCCGGCATGGACGAGGACGTCGTCCACCGCCTGATGCGGCTGCTGGTCCTGCTCGGCGTCTTCACCGCCCAGGACGGGTACGCCGTGACGGAGGTGGGCGACCTCCTGCGCGACCGCCCGGACTCCCTGCGCGACATGTGCCTCCTGTACGGCAAGGAGTTCTACGCGGCCTGGGGGCACGCCGAGGACGCCTTCCGCACCGGCGCGTCCGGCTTCGAGAAGGTCCACGGCCTGCCCCTCATCCCGTACCTGCGCGAGAACGCGGAGGCGGCCGGCCGCTTCCAACGTGCCATGCAGGCCAGCAACTTCTACTTCGACGCCATCCCCAAGGAGATCGACTTCTCCGCCGACCGGCACATCGTGGACATCGCCGGCGGCAGCGGCCAGTTGCTCTCCACGGTGCTGCGCGCCGCGCCGCAGGCCCGCGGCACCCTGGTCGACCTCGAACACACCATGCCCATCGCGCGGGCGCACTTCGAGCGGACCGTCGGCATGGACCGGGTGGACCTGGCCGTCGTCGACATGTTCTCCGGCAGCCTCCCGGCCGCCGCCGACACGTACCTCCTCTCCCGGGTCCTCGGCGACTGGGAGGACGAGCCGTGCCTGCGCCTCCTCACCAACCTCGGCTCCGCGATGTCCGACGACTCCCGCCTGATCGTCATCGAGCGCCTGACCCGCGACGACGGCACCGGCCTGCTGCCCGCCCTGTGGGACCTGCACCTGTACGTCCTCAACGGCGGCCGCCAGCGCACCCTGGACGCCACCCGGGTGCTGGCGGAGCGCACCGGCCTGACGATCGAGGACAGCGTCGGACTCCCCAGTGAGAACACGGCGCTGATCCTGAAGAAGACCCGATAGGAACCAGGACCATGACACACTCCGCGGACGTCCTCATCGCCGGCGGCGGCATCGGCGGCCTGACCGCCGCCCTCAGCCTGCACGCCGCCGGCATCGAACCCCTCGTCCTGGAGTCCGCCCGGGAGATCCGGCCGCTCGGCGTGGGCATCAACCTCCAGCCCGCGGCCGTCCGCGAACTGGACGAGCTCGGACTGCTCGACGAGCTGGCCGCCCTCGGCGTCCCCGCCGAGCAGCACCTCTTCGCGGACGGCCGCGGCCGCACGCTCTTCGCGGAGCCGCGCGGGACGGCGGCGGGCTACAACTGGCCGCAGTTCTCCGTCCACCGCGGCGAGTTGCAGATGATGCTGCGCGACGCGGTGGTGAAGCGGCTGGG
Organism: Streptomyces caatingaensis; assembly: GCF_001187435.1. GTDB lineage: Bacteria > Actinomycetota > Actinomycetes > Streptomycetales > Streptomycetaceae > Streptomyces > Streptomyces caatingaensis. The sequence goes on from NZ_LFXA01000002.1 coordinate 442,593, forward strand.
CCCGGAGGCGCTCCGCACGGGCGTCCAGGTCGAGGACTTCACCGAGAGCGCGGACGGCGTCCGCGTCCACGCCCTGGACCGCGCCGCCGGCACGCAGCTCACCTTCTCCGCCGAGGCCCTGATCGCCGCCGACGGCATCCACTCCACGATCCGCGCCCTCCTCCACCCCGAGCAGGGCCCGCTCCAGTGGAACGGCGTCACCATGTGGCGCGGCGTGACGGAGGCGGACGCGTTCGCCCCCGGCAACGCGGTCGTCATCGCCGCCGACGACAAGAACACCCAGTTCGTCGCCTACCAGATCTCCCGCGAGGCCCTCAACGCCGGCCGCACCCGCATCAACTGGGTCGCCCTCGTCCCCACCGGCGAGCCGGGCCCCCTCTCCGCCGACGTCAACTGGAACGCCCCCGGCACGATCGACGACCTCCTGCCGCACTACGCCGACTGGCACGCCGACTGGGCCGACCTCCCCGAACTCTTCGCCCGCAGCGAGCAGATCCTCGAATACCCGATGGTCGACCGCGACCCCCTGCCATCCTGGGGCAGGGGCCGCGTCACCCTCCTCGGCGACGCCGCCCACCCCGGCTACCCCTCCGGCGCCAACGGCGGCACCCAGGCCGTCATCGACGCCCGTGTCCTCGCCTACCACCTGGCCGTCGCCCCCTCCGTCCCCTCCGCCCTGGCCTCCTACGAGTCCGAACGCCGCGAGGTCACCTCGGCCATCGTCCTCGCCAACCGCGAAATGGACCGCGTCGGCCGCAACAAGTCCCCCGAACCGGGCGCCCCTTCCGGCGAGGCAATGAAGCGCGTGACCGCGGCCTACCGCAAGGCGGTGGGGGAGGCGGAGGAGCTGAACGGGCGGGCTTCGCTTACGCCGCCGGGGGTTGAGCGACGGTAATTTGGGGCGGGAGCCGCTCCGAGTACGGGATGGCTCCCGCTTCCGTACCCCTGCGTGCGCGGGGACGACCGCCGGGCCGGGGCTGATCCACAACCCGGGCGCGGAGCAACCCGCACTGCGCGGGGACGCCAGGGCGGCCCGCTCGCTCCTCCCCCGGAGGCGTAGGTGGCGGGTGCCCGTTCCAGCGCGGGCGAGTTGCCGTGTGCTGCAAGTTCGCGCACACGGCCGCCCACGCGCTCGGGCACTCCGAACTGATCGCCATGGCGTGCGAGCGTGCCGCATGGTCGGCTCAGCTCTCCGGTGACCCCCTGATGCCGGCCGTCGCCGACTGGATGCGGGTCTGGGACATGTGGGCCACCGCCGACTGGAGCGACGCGCTCACACTGTCGGACAAGGCTCTCCGCAGTGTCCAGCGCGAATACGACCAGGGCGACCAACTGGCCCTGCGCATCTGGGGTTCGCTGCAACTGCGCGCCGCCGTCTCGGCGGCGAGGGCCGGCAATGAGCAGGAGACGGACGACCGCATCGGGCACGCCCGTGCGGCCGGCGGCCGTATGGACGCCTATCGCGGTGAACCCGTCTACGACCGGCATTCGCTGACCTTCTCCACCGGCAACGTGGAGATCCACTCCATCAGCGTCGCGCTGGAGATGCGCGACCAGACCAAGGCCCTGGCCATAGACCGGCGCACCGACGTCGCGGTACTGGAAGCGCTCCCCAACTCTCGTCGCAGTCACCATCACATGGACATCGCGCGTGCCTGGCTGTGGGACGGGAACCGGGACAAGGCCGTGACGGAGCTGGAGAAGGCCGAGCGCATCGCGCCACAGCTCATCCGCAACCACCCCATGGCCAGGGCCACCCTCCGGACGATCGTCGAAGCGGAGCGATCCATCACCCGGGAGAAGCTGCGAAGGATGTCCGACCGCTTCCACCTGGACGGATAGGGGCCGTATTCCTCCGGCTCATATTCGGGCCCGGGCGGGCCCCTACCTTCCCGGGCATGACCGGACGACGCACCGAGCGATCCGTCGACAACCCAGCCAGGCGTCGCGCGTCGCAGGACGCGGCCCCGGCTGGAAGCCTCAACTCGGCGATCTCGCCCACGACATCGCGCGCGGCAGGAACGGCGTTGTCGCAGGCGTTCCCGATGGTGCTACCTGCCTGACCTGTCACCTGCGGACCCCCCAAGGCGGAGACGAGTGGTCGGCCACCGCCGATGCTTGCTGATCGCTCCGGAAGCCGGCGGTCAGGTCCTGAACATCGGCACCGGGTGGCCGACGACGATCCGCAGTATCGCCGACCGCACCCTGAAGCATTACCTGGAGGCCGAGTTGGTGGAGCGTCCCTTGCCCCCGGGAGATCCGATGGGCGGGTACGCGGACACACGCCGTATGCGCCGGGTCCTCGGGTCGAAACCGCAGGTGACCATGGAGGAGGGCGTGGACCGATATGTGAAGTGGATCAAGGAGCGTCCGGAGGCCACACCGCAGTGGATGCGAGAGCTGGCTGCAGAGCGCCGTCTCCGCGCTGCCTGACCCGGATCAAATGATCGGTGGGCGGCCCAGCTTGGTCATATGCCACACCGTGGCCCATGCGATCGGCCGGCGTCGCCCGCACGGCGTTCTGACGCCTTCCACGAACCCGCCTGCCCATGCCTTCAACCCACCGAGGGACCGGCTGCGGGCGAGCGTGAGCAGGGCCCACACGCCGAGGTAGACGGGGGCCAGGGCGGCCGGGAGGTGGCGCTTGGCCAGCCACACCCGGTTGCGGGCAACCATGCGGTGGTAGACCGCGTGCCGCGTGGGCAGCGTGCGCGGGTGCTGGAGGACGAGCCCGGGTTCGTAGAGGATCCTCCACCCGGCATCCAGGGCACGCCACGCGAGATCCGTTTCCTCGTGAGCGTAGAAGAACTCGTCCGGCCAGCCGCCGACCTGCTTCAGCATGGGGACCGACAGTGCGTGCCCGCCACCGAGGAAGGTGGTCACGAGCCCCCGACGCATCGGGTCGGCGGCCCGGAGCCGTGGGACATGCCGGCGTTGGGTGTGCCCTGTCTCGTCAGCGATCCGGAAGCTGACGATGCCCAGTAGGCCGTCCTGCTCGTACAGCTCCTGGATCTGGCCGAAGACATCCGGGCTGATCAACAGTCCGTCGTCGTCCAGGTCCACCACGACATCGACGTCTCCGAACTCTTTCAGGGCCCGTAAGGCGGCATTGCGGCCGCCGGAGACGCCCAGGTTCTCGTCCAGCTCAACCGCTGTCACCCAGTCGGGCAGCGGGGGTAGCGGGGAGCCATTGCCGACCACCACGACGCGGGTCGGTGCGGCATCTTGCTTGGCGACGGAGTCGAGAAGGGCCCGCAATTCGTCGGGCCTGTTGCCCATCGTCAAGACGGCGACGCCTACGCGTGGGTGACGCACGGGTGAACGCTCCCTCCACTGGCGGTGGTTCCGCGATGCTAGCGGCTCAGGCCACAGGCGGACGAAGGGACACCGTGACCAGCCAGGAGCCGAAAGATACGGCGGCGTTGATCGTCAATGGGCAGGGCGAGTACCTGTTGCACCTGCGGGACAACATCCCGGGAATCTGCGATCCGGGGACGTGGTCCTTCCTCGGCGGGAACCGCGACAGCGACGACGAGACCCCCGAGGACGCCATCGTCCGGGAGCTGAAGGAGGAAGCCGGGCTCGCCGTGCCCGATCTCAGACGGTATGCCGTCGTCTCCCTGCGCGGGCCGGACGGCCGGCCGGGGGAGGCCACCGTGTTCCTGGGGCACTGGGACGGCGACGTTCGAGAGCTTGCACTGACGGAAGGCGTGATGCTGCACTGGTTTCCCGCCGCCGTGATTCCCCGGCTGGTGATGGCTCCTTGGGCGAGGAACCTGATCGACCAGTACGAGGGCCGGTAGGCCGCAGCGATGAGCCGATCCTGGAGCTTGTGGACCCACCGTGGACCACGAGGCTCGTCCCTGCCGGATCGGATGCGGTTCATCCGGCGCTGGCGCAGCAGGACGAACGCCGTCCTGGCCGCCGTCCAGGAGCAGGTAGCGAACCGGCTGTTGGAGAACATCGGCATGCGCCGCCTGGTGCGCGTGGCGAAGAATCGCACCGTCTATCGCCATCGATCCGGACGATGCGGCCGACTGGTCGGGCGTATCGAAAAGGTCTTGGAGGCCCTCGACTGCCCAATGGTCATCCTGCTGTACCGGACTTGGTCCTCGCCGCAGCCAGGACGAGCGTGACTTGGCGATGATCCGATGGTTGAACACCGGGAGATAGTGAAGGGCCTCAACCCCGTCCCGCCACACCCAAGGCGGCAGCCACGACGCATCGCCGACGAGGGCAAGTAGGGCAAGTGAGGCCGCGACCGCCGACACGGTACGGCGCTGTCCCGGCTGAAGGGCCGGCGCCACAGGTCAACCGCACCGACGGGAGCCTGATGACCACCACCGATACCCCGACCCCGCGGTGGCCCGTCCCCACCACCCTGCCCGCCCAGGACCCGGTGCTGTTCGCGCGAGCGATGCGGGACATGCGCCTGACCTGGCGCGCCCGCGGCGTCCTGGCCGAACTCGCCATCGGCTATACACCCGGACAAGAACCCACGATCAGCGAACTCGTCTCCCTGACCCGCGAAGAGCGCCTGGCTGCCGAAGGCCGCGAGGCATTCCGCAAAGCCGTCGGCGAGCTGCGGACCCTCGGCTACCTCACACCCGACGCCACCACGGCCTCCGGTGTCGGCGAGCGCTTGGTCGTGGACCTGGCCCCGGCTGCCGACGCCCGCCTGATCCCTCCGCGTTACGGGCACATCCCGTTCACGGAAGGGAGTTGACCGGTCGGGGTCCGTCCGTCCACACCGCTCTCCCTTGGTCCGCGACACCGGGCCCGGCTCGTGGAAATTCCTGCAAGTTCGTGGCAGCCGTGTCACACGGCCCATCAGGCTTGATCCCGCATCGGACCACCAGGAGACAGGGGGCAGAGCCATGGCGGCGGACGGCGTGGTGGCGAGTGACGACGATGTGCGTGCAGTGCGCCGGTGGGTGTGCCTGTCGTGCACTGAACCCCCCAGGCGCCCATCTGCCTGCGTTGGCCGAGATCGCGGGGCACGTCCAGCTACCAACGGCCGTGGTCCGGTCCGCGCTGGAGCGGCTCGCCACTGAAGGGCTGGTGACCCTCCACGACGGCTACCGGCTCTACAGCGTCGGCACGATGACTCCTACGGAGCGTGCCCACCGGATGATGCGGACCGCGATCCACCGCGGCTACGAGCCCGGTGAGTGTTTCATGAACCGCGACGAGATCGCCCGGACGTTTCAGATCGGCACGAAGGAGGCCGCGGCCGCGGTGCGCCGGTTGGTGGCCGAGGGGCTGCTGGCGGGCCACGCGGCCAGTACGTCAACCCGTACAGCCCGGAGCAGCAGCGCCGACGCGTCCGGCAGCTCCGGGAGCGGGCGAGCGACCTGCGCCGCGAGGCCCTCGAACTGATGAGGACGGCCCGGGAGGTCGAACGGCAACTGGCCGACGACGACCGGTTGTCGGAGCCCTGCTGGTAGGAAGAAGGGGCGTGGACGGCCTCGCACATGCTGTCGGGCCTGCACTTGTGGGAGCGGTCCTTCCGACTCGCGCGGGTGCTGGCGTACCACTTGGCTGTGGAGCGGGATGTGACCACGGCCTTGGCGGCCTACGAGTCGGAACGCCGAGAGGCGACCTCGGCGATCATCCTGGCGAACCGCGAGATGGATCGCGTGGGCGCCGCAACAGGGCGGCCGGCGGCCTGTCTTCGGGCGAGTCGTTCGAGAAGGTGACGGAGGCGTACCGCAAGGCGGTGGGGGAGGCGGAGGAGCTGAATGGGCGGGCTTCGTTGACGCCGCCGGGGGCTGGGAGGGGCTGAGTTGATGGTGCGGGAGCTGCTCCGAGTACGGTGTGGCTCCCGTTTTCCGTACCCCTGAGAGGGCGGGGACGACATGATCGCTGCCATTATGGCGTCCGCGATGGGGAACGCCCCCGCGATGCGGGGACGGCAAGCCTGTGATCGTGATCTGCTTCTCTATCGGAGAGCAAATCCCCGCTACGCGGGGGATGATTCCTTGACCGGGCCATGCCCTGGGTCGCCGGGGGAGTAATCCCTGCTCAGCGGGGACGACCCGCGGAGGGGACGGCCCTCGGCGCGCTGCCCAGAGCAACCCCCGCTGCGCGGGGACGACACCACCGGCTCCTACGACGAGTCGGCGTTGCCCGAGCAACCCCCGCTACGCGGTACGACGGCGTCGGGAACCTGGCGATGTTGGCCCGGTGCGAACAACCCCCGCTATGCGGGGACGATGGTGGTGCCGAAGACCGCCCCGCGCTGAGCGTGAGCAACCCCCGCTACGCGGGGACGACCCGTCGCCGTGGCGGCGGCCAGCGCGCCGGTTAGAGCAACCCCCGCTGCGCGGAGACGACGCGATCTCGGAACAGCTGGTGATCACCGAGCGGGAGCAACCCCCGCTACGCGGGGACGACGGCGCACCAGGTGAGCCAGTGTTCGACGTCTTCGAGCAACCCCCGCTACGCGGGAACGACGCGGACGCGACGTGTCGTACACCAAGCCGGTTAGAGCAACCCACGCTACGCGGGGACGACCTGAGGGCCGGTGGCGGGAGGTGTTTGCGGCGCGAGCAACCCCCGCTACGCGGGGACGATGGCCGCTACGGCCTTACCCCCAGCGAAATTCACCGAACAACCCCGCTACGCGGGGACGACGTCTGGACGACGTCGACGAAGTCCGGGCCGACCGAGTAACCCCCGCTACGCGGGGACGACTCTCCCGACTCCCAGCGAGCGACCGCGAGCCTCGAGCAACCCACGCTACGCGGGGACGACCGGTCATCGCGCTGATCCGCCCCAAGCCTGACCGAGCAACCCCCGCTACGCGGGGACGACGTTCCGGGTTCGACAAGGAGCGCGGGGCCGCGCGAGCAACCCCCGCTACGCGGGGACGACTCCCGGTCGCGACAACAGGTCCTCGAGGCCGGCGAGCAACCCCCGCTACGCGGGGACGAAGCGGTCGCGTTGTTGAGGTCCATCGTCGTCTCCGAGCAACCCCCGCTACGCGGGGACGACGGGCCGGGGCGAACAGGCCGACGGCGGCAAGGGGAGCAACCCCCGCGCGGGGACGACTGGGCGTGGGCAAGGGTGACGCGCCGGCCCGTCGAACAACCCCCGCTACGCGGGGACGGCGGCGGTGAGACGGTCCGCGAAGGGCATGGCCTTCCGAGCAACCCCCGCTACGCGGGGACGTCGGGGTGGGCTGGGTCTTCCAGGCGGGGTCGTAGGAGTAACCCCCGCTACGCGGGGGCGACCCAGGAGACCGGCGATCCACTCGCCCAGGACATGAGCAACCCCCGCTGCGCGGGGACGACACCAGGTCGGGCAGGCTCTCGTCCGACCGGATCGAGCAACCCCCGCTACGCGGGGACGACGCCAGGCCGTCGGTGTGGAAGGGGTCGTTGAGCGAGCAACCCCCGCTACGCGGGGACGACGTCCCGGGTCAGCCGCGCTGTCAGCCGGTACGTGAGCAACCCCCGCTACGCGGGGACGACGGCCCCACCGCCCGGCGGAGACCGAAGCCGCTCGAGCAACCCCCGCTACGCGGGGACGACTGCTCGTTGCCCCGGCGCTGCCGCTCGGCCTCCGAGCAACCCCCGCTACGCGGGGACGACGGCGTGGCCTACACCCCGGCCGACGTAATCGAGGAGCAACCCCCGCTACGCGGGGACGACGGTACGAGACCAGCACGTCGAATGTCTGCCGGGGAGCAACCCCCGCTAGGCGGGGACGACCCTGCGGCGAACCGTCCGTCCCCCGCAGCGACGGAGCAACCCCCGCTACGCGGGGACGACGCTTGCTGACCTGCGATGTTGCTCGGGACTAGCGCCCGTTTCATTCAGTTGGAATCTGGGCTCGCGGTGAACACGGAGCCCAGACAACAGCGGTTGGCCTGCCCCCGCGTGCCTGGCTGGTTCGGGCCGACATTGTCAGAGGCAGAGGATAGTGTCCCGAACTAGTCTACGAGATAGGTGAGTCCATGCATGACGCGGCCGACGCCGACGGCTTTGACATCGACAGAGCCATCGGAGCGCTCTGGGGCAAGTCCGAGGGCAAGGCCAACGGCCGGAAGAACCTGCTTCTTTCTCACCTCCTGGACACCGCTGCCATCGCCGAGCGCATGTGGGACCGGTTCCTGGCACCTTCAACCAAGCGCATCTTGGACGAGATCGCCGGCGGGAACGCCCGTGGGCGGCAGTTCTTTGCCTGGCTGTGCGGGGTGCACGACCTAGGGAAGGCGACCCCCGCCTTCCAACGGATGTGGCCGGCCGGCGCGGAAGCCGTGCGCGCGGCCGGTCTGACCTGGCATGAGCCGAGCGGCAAGCCGCCTCGATGGCGGCACGACCGGGCAGGTGGCCACCTGCTGTGCGAGCTTCTCCCCACCGCAGGTTGGTCGGAGGGGCACATCGCATGGGTCTGGCCCCTCGTCGCAGGCCACCACGGCGCCTTTCCGGCCAAGAGTTCCCTGAGGCCGGGAAGGCCCAAACTCAGGGAACAGCTGGCGGGCGGAGCACGCTGGGCAGCGGTGCAACTGGCTTTACTGGAGCGCTTCACCGCGCAACTCGGATTCGGCGCCATCGCCGATGTCGCCCCCGAGCGCGTCCCCTCTCGCGCAGCACAACTGCACCTCAGCGGTTTGATCGTCATGGCCGACTGGATCGCCAGCGACGAAAGGCACTTCACCGGAGTCGACGAACTGCCCCTGGTGACCATGGAGTCGGCCAGACAGCGCGCAAGCAGGGCTTGGGACGCACTCGGTCTGCGCGGCGGCTGGACGCACCTGGCGGAGGTGGCCCCCGAAGCCTTCCGAGCCCGCTTCGGGCACGACCCCCGCCCGTCCCAAGAGTTGGTGATCCAGGCCGCCCAGCACATGGACGCCCCCGGACTCCTCATCGTCGAGGCACCCATGGGCGAGGGAAAGACCAAGGCAGCCCTGATGGCCGCCGAGATCCTCGCTCACAGATTCGGCATGGACGGCGTATTCGTGGGCATGCCCACGCAGGCCACCAGCGACCCCATGTTCGGACAGGTCCGCCGGTGGGTGAGCACCATTGACGAGGAGCTCGCCCCGCTCGTTTCCCTCCTCCACGGCAAGCGGATGTTCAACAAGGAGTGGCGCACCATCGTCGAAGGCCGAACGGAGGACGAGTTCGGCGGCGTCGACGAGTACGGCGAATATTGTGAGGACGACCCCTACGGACTCGAAGCGCCGGGTTCCGACGCCCCCTCCCGCGGCCCGGTCGAATGGTTCCTCGGAGCCAAGCGCGGCCTCCTCTGCCCCTTCGTCGTGGGCACGATCGACCAACTCCTCTTCGCGGCAACCCGCGCCAAGCACGTCATGCTGCGCATGGCCGGCCTCGCGGGCAAGGTGGTGGTCCTCGACGAGATCCATGCTGCTGACGTCTATATGTCCCAGTTCCTCAAGGAGGGTCTGCGCTGGCTCGGCCAGGCCCGCGTTCCCGTCGTACTGCTCTCGGCGACCTTGCCGCCCGCCCAACGCAGGGAACTGGTGGACGTCTATCTGGGCGGGGCCGCCACTCAGGAGGAGTTCACGGCCGACGAGCTGCCCGACACGTCGGGATACCCTTCCATCACCGCCACCTGGATGGACCCGAACGGGGCAGGCCCGCGCTACAAGGTCGTGGACTGCCAGAGCTGGCGCCGTCCCGGCTTGGACGTCACGGTCGAGCTCATGCCGGAGATGATCCCGGGCCCCAAAGCCCGCCGCCCGGAGAAGCGGGACGCACAAGCCTCCGCCGATACGTCGGTCGCCGACCGTCTCGAACTCGCCTTGAAGCACGGCGGATGCGCCCTCGTCATCCGTAACACGGTCGATCGGGCCCAAACGCTCTACGACGAATTGTGCAAGCGCTTCGGTGGCGACGTCCGGCTGCTGCACGGCCGCATCGCCGTCGGGCCGCGTGCCGATCGCACAGAGGAATGCCTGCGTTTGCTCGGCGCACCGTCCACGGACGGAACGGAGCACCGTCGACCACACCGACTGATCGTCGTGGCGACGCAGCTCGCCGAGCAGTCCTTCGACATCGACGCGGACATCCTGATCACGGACCTCGCTCCGATCGACCTCCTGTTGCAGAGAATCGGCCGCCTGCACCGCCATGACGGCCTATCCCGGCCCGCCCCGGTGGCCGTGCCGCGAGTCGTGATCACCGGAGTGTCGGCGATCGAGGAGTCCGCTCCTGCGTTCCTCCGCTCCTCGGAGGGCATCTATGGACGGCACCTCCTGCTCAGAGCGGCCGCTCTGGTGCTCGACGCGGTGCACAACACAGGCTGGACCGTCCCGGACCGCGTGCCGGCGCTGGTCGCATCGGGGTACGACAAGGACGACGAAGCCATCCCGCCGGCATGGCGGACGGACGCGGAGTCGGCTCGCATCCAATGGGAAACGGAACAGCAGAAGAGGTCGGACAACGCGTCCCCGTTCCTTCTGACCCGCCGAGGCGACAAGGAGGGCACGACCCTGGCCGGACTGCACCACTTCGCCGTCCCCGGAGCCTCCAGCGACGCGCAGTTGGACGTCCTGGTCCGCGATGGCGACCCCAGCGTGGAGGTCGTCCTCGTCTCCCACGAGAACGACGTCTATTTCACCTTGGCAGGGCGTGCCCTGACCGCGAACGGAGATGTCTCGTCCGACGAACTCCTCGACGATGTGCTCGCGGGAACCGTTCGGCTGCCTTCGCACTTCACCAACCGAATAGCAACCAAGCAGGCGATGGACGATCTGCGTCCACTGCCTGGCTGGCTCGCCCACCCGCGGCTGCGCTACAGCCGTGCCCTCGTCCTCGACACACAACACAACGTCACTCTCGGAGACCGGCGACTCCGTTACGACAGCCAACTCGGCCTGCTGGACGAGGGCATGCGCGATCCATCGTGAATTCCGACGTTCACCCTCCCGTAGGTATCTCGTTGTGCAAGGCTGACGCCGCGCTGATGGAAGAGATTGAGGAACGTACGTTGTTCAACGTATTGGACGACCCCTGGCTGACCGTACGCCCCATCGCGGCGGGCCCGTTGGAAGAAGTCGGTGTACGACAGCTGCTCCTGGAAGCCCACCGCTTCCAGGATCTCTTGGTGGATCTCCCCACCCAGAAGCCGGCGATCTTCCGCCAGCTGCTCCTCCCGGTCGCTGTGGATGCCCTGGGGCGTCCCACCGACGCGGCCGATTGGGCAAGGACGTTCGCGACAGGAGCTTTCTCCTCCGCCGACCGGAAGAGGCTCACCGAGTACTGCGACGCGAACCGGCACCACTTCGACCTCTTCGATCCTTCCGATCCCTTCGCCCAAGTGCCCGGACTATATACGGCGAAGAATGAAACCAAGGGATCGGCCCTGCTGGTCGCCACCGCGGCCACAGGCAACAACGTCCCCCTCTTCGCCTCGCGCACCGAGGGCGACCCCTTGGAACTCACTCCGGCGCAGGCGGCACGCTGGCTGCTGCACACCCACTGCTGGGATACGGCGGCGATCAAAACAGGCGTCGTCGGCGATGACAAGGCCAAGGCCGGCAAGACCACCGGCAACCCCACAGGACCTCTTGGGCAGCTCGGCGTCGTCATGCCCATGGGCCGCACCCTCTACGAAACCCTCTTCCTCAACATCCCCTTCGGCCAGGCACTGCTCTCCGACGACCTGCCGCAGTGGAGGCGCCGCGCCGTCGATCACCCGCTCTCGTCCGCCACACCCACCTGGCAGACCCGGGCCCCGCGCGGTCTGTTGGACATCTGGACCTGGCAGTCGCGCCGCATTCGACTGATCCCCGAGGAGACACCGGCGGGCCTGCGAGTCACCCGAGTGATCGTCGCCGCCGGTGACCGCCTCCTCGCCACACCGCCCGACCATGAGCCCCACACGGCTTGGACCATCGACTCCCCGGGAACCCGCGCCAAGAAACCCGGTGGCAAGTCCCCCCGATCTCCCATCCGGCCACGTCGCCACCAGCCGGGCCGCGCGGCCTGGCGCGGCCTCGACGCGCTTCTGGCCATGAACGGCACCGACAACGAGCGCGATGCGACGAACAAGAGCGCGGGCTTCCGCACCAGTACCCTTCTCAGTTCGCTCGCCGAGGCACGCGGTCTGCTGCCCAGCACGTACCCCCTCCAGCTCGAGCTCACCGGCATCACCTACGGAAACCAGTCGGCCGTCATCGAGGACGTCTTCTTCGACGAGATCCCCCTCCCGGTTACCGCCCTGGACCCCGACAGCATCGTCTACGACTCCCTCCTCGAAGCCGTCGACCAGGCGGAGAAGCTCGCGAACGCGGTCAACATGCTCTCCGCCGACCTCCGTAGGGCGGCCGGCGCGGACCCCATCCCCTGGGACAAGGGCCAGCGTCCCGGCGAGACCCTGCTGCACGCCCTCGATCCGCTGGTGCGGAGGCTGCTCGCCGGACTCCGGGCTGTGGGGGAGGACTTCGAGCAGTCCGAGCGTGGGCTGGAAGCATGGGAGCAACGAGCCGGCCGTGAGGCGTGGCAGGTCGCCGAGCAAGTCCTCTCCACCGCAGCCCCCGGCCTGTTCACGGGCCGGACCGTCACCAAGGACGGCAAGGAGCTCACCTTCCGGCTGAGCAACGCCGAGCGCGGCTTCCGGAACCGTCTCGACGGGATCCTCACCCGTCGAGCGGCGGCCCGGCGCGCGGACGCTTCCTGAGGCCGAGCCCGTCCCTCTCATCACCCGAACAAAGGAGTACGCATGCCCGACGCTCCTGTGCCCACACGTACCAAGGACAGTGCACCCGCTCCCCGTTACTGGGCCCAGCGGTTCAGAGACAACGGCAGCTGGTGGGAGCCACCCGGTGAGGACCTGGCGGCCCTGCGCGCCGGGCTCGGCCGACCCGCCGGTACGGTCCCCAAGCTCTGGCCTTTCTACACCAGTTGGACCGACGGGAAGGTCACCCCCGAGCTGGAGGCTGAGCACGCCGCGCTCGCGCTCTATGGATTGCACCAGCAGGGCCGATCCACCTCCATGCACAAGAGAGGAGTCAGTCCGGGCGCAGCCCTACGCGTCCTGCAGGGGAGCAGCCAGTTCAGCGAGGCGGCTGTCGACCGCCGTGTCGCTGCCGCTGTGAGCAGCACCTCCGTCCCAGCCTTCGTCTACCGCCTCCGCGGGCTGGTCACGCAACTACGGGGTATCGGTCAGCCCTTGGATTACGACTTGCTGCTCCGCGATGTCCAGGACTGGTACAGCACCGATGCCCGGCAGCGAGTCCGCCGCAACTGGGGGCTGGCGTATCACGCCTGGGGCTCCCGGACCGAGCAGGACAAGTCCCCCACGAAGACACCCTGACCGACATCCTGTTGATGACGCCAACAGACCACCGGAGAAACCTGTGACGCCTTCTGTTCCCCGTACCTACATCGATGTGCACATCCTGCAGACTGTTCCGCCCGCCAACCTCAACCGTGACGACCAAGGGAACCCCAAGGAAGCGTACTTCGGAGGGGTACGCCGTTCCCGGGTCTCCTCCCAAGCCTGGAAGCGGGCGACGCGCGTCCACTTCGCCGAGCGGACTCCCGTGCAGGATCTGGCGACCCGGACCCGGCGGATCAGCGGCGCACTTGCCGGCCTGCTGACCGATGGGACGGACCTGTCCCCCGAGGACGCGGCACGACTGTCGGCCGCGCTGCTGAAGCCGCTGAAGATCAGTGAGGGCAAGAAGGAAGGCGATACGGCGTATCTGTTCTTCTTCGGCCGCCGTCAGCTCGAAGATGTGGCCGCACTTGTCCGGGAGCGTGCGGCGGACCTCGCACGACTGGATGACGAGAAGCTGGCCAAGGAGATCGAACAGCTCCCCGTCCAGGAGAAGTTCAGCACCGGGCACCCGATGGACGTCGCTTTGTTCGGCCGGATGGTGGCTGATGTCCCGACCCTGAAGGTAGACGCCGCGACGCAGGTCGCCCACGCCCTCTCCACCCATGCGGTAGAGCTCGAGTTCGACTACTTCACAGCCGTCGATGATGAAACGAGTAAGAAGGGGGACGAGCCCGGCGCCGGAATGATCGGCACCATCGGCTTCAACTCCGCCACGCTCTACCGATATGCGACGGTCGGCCTGCACCAGCTCGTGCACAACCTCTCCGATGAGGAGGCGGCCGTCAGCGCGGTCGAGGAGTTCGTCAACTCCTTCGCACGCTCGATGCCAGGCGGCCACGGCAACTCCTTCGCCCATCGCACGCTGCCGAGTCTGGTGGCGGTCATGGTGCGCCACGACCAGCCGGTCAATTTGGTGTCCGCTTTCGAGAAGCCGGTCGACGCGTCGTCGACAGGCATCGCGACGGAATCGGCCTGCCGTCTGGCGTACGAGCACGCCACAGCCGTACGCAACTGGGGCGGGGAGCCGGCCTTCACGGCCCTCTGCCACACCTTCGCGGAGGCGGACCCGAACACGAAGGTCACAGAGCTGCTGACCCGGACCTTTGGCGACGCGATCGCCTTCCCGGAGCTTCTGGACGGTCTGCGCGAGCACCTCACCGAGGTGCTGAAGCAGGGCGCCCGATGACACGAGTCCTGCTCCTCCGGCTGGCCGGTCCTCTCCAATCCTGGGGATCCCGTAGTGCGTTCAACCGCCGCGAGACGGGGGCCGAGCCCACCAAGTCCGGTGTTCTCGGACTGCTCGCGGCGGCGGCCGGCCGCTCTCGTGAGGATTCCCTCGACGACCTGATGGGGCTGCGCCTGGGCGTGCGCGTCGATGAGCCCGGCACCCTGCTGCGGGACTACCACACGGTCAGCGACTACCGGGGGCGGCCGTTGCCACAGGCCGGAGTCTCCGCCAAAGGACTGCAGAAGCCGACGTCTCCCGCCAAGCACACCCATGTCACAACGCGCTACTACCTTCAGGACGCGGTGTTCGTGGCCGCTGTCGAAGGCGGGGACGATCTGCTGGACGCCCTCGACCAAGCGGTCCGCGCCCCGGCCTTCCCCCTGGCACTGGGCCGTCGATCCTGCCCGCCGACACAACCGCTCTCCCTGGGCCTACGAGAGGGCGATCTCGAGACCGTTCTAACGGACGAACCGTGGCAGGCGTCCGACCGTGCCCGTGAGCGGTACGCTGCCCGACTCGGCCGCGAACGCGGCCTCGGCCGGGCCTTCCGCCCGGCGCGCATCGACCGTTCGGTCACCTTGGAGGACCCCGAGGGGGACGACGTCATCCACGACGCCCCGCTCTCTTTCGACCCGTACGCGCGCAGTTTCACCAGCCGTCGGGTACGGCACTGCTGGCTCAGCGTCCCTACCGGATTCCCACAACCCGATGACGCCATGGCCGAGGCCGACTCGGCCCCGGCCACCGGGCACGACCCTTTCGCCCTGCTGGGCTGGTGACCTATGACCATGACCTGCCTGTCCCGCATCCGCATCAACCCGCTCCGCGCGGAGAGCCGCCGGCTTCTGGCGAATCCGCGCGCCATGCACGCCGCCGTCATGGGCGGCGTTCCTGACACGGAGCGCATTCTGTGGCGGCTGGACGCCGACAATCCGCACCGGCCGTATGTGTTCGTCCTCACCCGCTCGAAACCGGACTGGACGCACCTGGTGGAAAGGGCGGGCTGGCCCGGAGCGGACGGGGAGCACGCTGCCGTCCGGGATTATGCACCGCTCCTCGCCCAGATCGCCGTGGGCCGGGAGTTCGCCTTCCGCCTCACCGCGAATCCAGTCCAGAACACGCTGACACCGGACCGACTGACCCCCGCGAAGGCCGCCCGCATCGCCGCGGCTGCCGATGGCGAGCGCATGCGCAGCTTCCGGATAGGGCATCGTACTGCCGCAGCTCAGCTCGATTGGTTTCTGAGCCGAACTCGACGTTGGGGGTTCGACGTTCCCTCAACGCTCACCGAGCCCCCTGCGCATGAGGTCCGCATCATCGACCGTCGCCGTCATTCCTTCAGAAAGAACGGAAAGGGGCACCAGGTCACGTTTAACAGCGCCACCTTTGAAGGGAGGCTGCGCGTGACCGATACCGCAGCATTCACGCGACACTTGTTGGAGGGGATCGGACCGTCGAAGGCATACGGTTGTGGCCTTCTCACCCTCGCGCCACTGCCGGGTGGGAGAGGGTGAACGATGGCCGACATCTGGTGGAAGGCCGATCCGCACGATCTGCACCGCATCGTGGATCGTGTGTCCAGTGTCTACGTGGAACGCAGCCACGTAGATCGTGATGAGAACGCCGTCGTCATCGTCAACAAGAAGGAGACGGTGCGCGTACCTGCGGCGATGATCGCCGTTGTTCTGCTCGGTCCTGGAACTCGGGTGACCCACGGTGCGATTCGGCTGCTGGCCGACTCCGGAACCGCAGTGTGCTGGGTCGGTGAACAGGGAGTCCGCATGTATGCGGCGGGACTGGGTCCGAGCCGCAGTGCCGGCCTGCTCCACCGACAGGCGTGGCTTGTCACCCGTCCGAAAGAACGGCTCAGCGTGGCCCGGGCGATGTACGGATTGCGGTTTCCGGGCGAGGACGTCTCCAAGGTGACGATGCAGCAGTTGCGCGGACGAGAGGGAGCACGGTTCCGTCGCCTGTACCAGGAGCATTCCCGTCGGACCGGCGTTCCATGGAATGGCCGTGTCTACAAGGCCGGTGATGCCTTCGCGGCCGGCGATGACCTGAACCGTCTGCTGTCGGCGGCCAATGCGGCGCTGTACGGAATCTGCCATGCGGTGATCGTCGGTCTTGGAGCCAGCCCTGGTCTGGGCTTCGTCCACACGGGTTCGGCCCTGTCCTTTGTCCTGGACATCGCGGATCTGTACAAGGCTGAGTACACATTGCCCCTTGCCTTCGACCTCATGGCCAAGGGGCTCGTGGAGGAACGTGACGCACGAACCGGTCTGCGGGACAGGATTGCCGAAACGAAGCTGCTCGGTCGGATCGTGCACGATGTGAAGGGACTTCTCACCCCTGAGGGCGTGGATATCGACACTCCCGAAACGAGCGAACTCTGGGACGAGCGACTGGGAACGGTTCCGGCAGGAGTGAACTGGTCCTTGGCGCCTGCCGACATGGGTGAGCGACACATCGCGGTCATCGGTCCAGAGCTGGGGGAAGCTTCGCCCAAGGAGAAGACGCGATGACGGTCATCGTGTTGATCGCGGCTCCAGAAGGGCTACGCGGTCACCTCACCCGGTGGATGGTCGAAGTAAACGCCGGCGTCTTCGTGGGCACCCCGAGCCGGCGAGTTCGGGACCGCTTGTGGGAGCTCCTGGCCACACGGATCGGCGACGGCCAAGTGGTCCTTGTCGAACCCGCTTCCAATGAACAGGGCTGGGCGGTCCGGACAGCCGGCCGGGACCGATGGCGGCCGGTGGACTTCGATGGACTGATTCTGTCGGCTCGGAACCGTAGGTGAGCCGTCCGCTGTCGCTGTTTGCTGACTGGGAGGTGCGGCAGCCGGGGGAGGGCTCACCCTGTGTAGAAGGCCATTGTCCCAGGGCGGGACCTCTTCCGGTTGTGAGCCACCCCCGGTATTCGCCGGGGGGCAATCCCGTGCGTCGTTTGTGAACTGAACCATCCCCGCGTTCGCGGGGACCACGAGCCGATGGCGACTGAAAGCCCCGTCCGAGAACGAACCACCCCTGCTACTCGGGCCCGGGCGACGAGCGGTTCAGTGGCGCGCTGTTCGAGTAACCCCCGCTATGCGAAGGCGACATACCCAGCGGGAACTGCTCCCAGACCGGCGGGAATCACCCCTGCTACGCGGGGACGACCGCGTTCGTGAGTACCGGCACATGTCGCCAACCGAGCAACCCCCGCATTCGCGGGGACCACGGCCTCCAGGTGGGCGATGATCCGTTCGGCCAGGAACCACCCCCGTGCTCGCGAGGACCACGCCGCCGGTGAAGTACACCCGCTTCAGGCTGGCGAACCACCCTCGCGCTCGCGGGGACCACCCCTGCCGTGTGCAGGGTGGGGGGACTTTTTCAGAACCACCCCCGCGCTCGCGGGAACCACGGGATCCGGCTGCGGCACGAGGTGGGGGCCAACGAACCACCCCCGCGCTCGCGGGGACCACGATGACGCCGTGATCCCGCCCAGCTTTCCCATCGAACCACCCCCGCGCTCGCGGGGACCACCGTCCGCACCTCCTCGGCCCGGGCCCGCAGCCCGAACCACCCCCGCGCTCGCGGGGACCACTCGCGCCGCAGCACGCCGTGCTCGACCAGCTTCGAACCACCCCCGCGCTCGCGGGGACCACCTGAGCGCTGCCCGTGCACCACGCGACCGTGCGGAACCACCCCCGCGCTCGCGGGGACCACCGACCGGAAGGAGCGCTGTGGTGAGCCGGCTATGAACCACCCCCGCGCTCGCGGGGACCACTCGTGCGCCCACGCGCTCGCGGGGACCACAACGAGCCCGGCACATCGCCGCCGCGGGTCCGCGAACCACCCCCGCGCTCGCGGGGACCACCTGCGCTGGGCCGACCCCGTCCTGGCCGGCGGTGAACCACCCCCGCGCTCGCGGGGACCACGGGTCGGCGGCCATGCGCTGCATGGCGTGGGCCGAACCACCCCCGCGCTCGCGGGGACCACCGCGACGTGCCACGCGGGCCGGGGTGGGGCGGAGAACCACCCCCGCGCTCGCGGGGACCACCTGCGCCGCGCCGTATGGGACGCCGCCCTGTAGGAACCACCCCCGCGCTCGCGGGGACCACCTTGCCCTGGTTTCGTCCGAACCACCCCCGCGCTCGCGGGGACCACAACCCGGTGACGTCCGGCGCACACCGCGCCAGTGAACCACCCCCGCGCTCGCGGGGACCACGGCGCACGGGGAGCTGGTCCGATGAGCGATCCCGAACCACCCCCGCGCTCGCGGGGACCACTTCCAGCCCTTGAACTCGGTGGCCGGGAAGCCGGAACCACCCCCGCGCTCGCGGGGACCACGCTACTTGACCTGCGCGTTCGCTGGCGATCAACCTCTGTTTTATTCAGTGAGCTTGGAAGTGTGTTCGAGTGCCGGTCCAGGCTCTCATGAGATTGGTTCGAGTGCTATCTGCCCTGCACTGGAGCGGCCGGTGGACAGGTATCCGCCGGTCAGGCGGTCTGGCAGCGCCAGAAGTCCGCTCTGCTGCGCCCCCAGTGGCTGAGGTGGCGCACGGTGCGTGCGATCACGGTGGCGGCGGCCCTGTCGGCGCGGATGCGGTCGTGTGGGGAGGGGGTCACCGCCGGGGGCAACTCCTTGGGGCGGAGGGCGCCGTAGTCCGTAAAGCGGCGGGTTCCGCAGGTCGGGCAGCGGTCTTCGCCGTGGGCGGATTCCCAGCCGGACAGGTGTTGGCAGTGGCTCATGAGCCGGCCCACGGTGTGCATCAGGAGTTCTCCTTCGCGTTCGTCAATTGGGTGTGGTGGGGGAGGAGTTGCGCGGCTGAGCGGCTGAGTGTGCGGGTGTAGGTGAGCGCCGAGATGTAGCCGTTGCCCGGGCCTTGCGCCAGGCCGCGGCGGGCCTCTTGTACGGCGGCGAGTGTGCGCTCGCGCACGGGATCGTCCGCTGGACGGTTGTCCGCGATGGACTCCAACTCCATGGCTGTCATGGAGATGTAGCAGTAGAGCCGGGCGATCAGTGCATGGACGCGTTCGATGGGCGGAGCTGCTGGGAGAGGGCATCGGCCTCTTGGATCACGTTGTGGATCGAGGGGTGCAGTGGCGGTGCGGGGAGAGTGTGAGGGGTGAGGCCGCCGCCGGAGTTGGCGGTGTGGGGGAAGAAGAGAAGGGCGTGGGGCTCCTCCGAGGCAGCGATGGCTGCCTTGTGCGATGGCGCAATTACGGTCCCGCACCGGCAGGTTCAGCGGCAACTGCTTCAGCAAATGGCCGCTCACATTGGCATACGCCAAAGATCTGCAGAAGTCCGATGCGAGGCAGCAGGCGATGGAAGGCTGCCAGCAGAGGCGTCCTGGAAGGCATCAGGGCAGCGGCGGGACCCAACAGGGCGGCGGCGACGCGGTACAGAGACGCGCCGCCGGGGAACACAACAGGAGGGTTCAAGGGTGGCAGCACGACGCGGTCCGACGTTCAGGAGGCGTGAACTCGGCAAGGAGCTGAGGCGTCTGCGGGAGAAGCAGGGGATCAGCGTGCGGGATGCCGCTGCGTACATCGAGAGCTCCGAGACGAAGCTCAACCGAGTGGAGACCGGCCAGAATCAACTCCCGCGCGTGCGCGACATGACGGATCTCCTCGACCTTTACGGGATCACCGATCGTGTTGACCGGGAGAACCTGCTCATGCTTCACCGGGACTCGCTCAGCAAGGACTGGTACCGGCCGTACCGGAACGTGATGCCGTCGGGCACGACGATGTAGGTGGGGCTGGGGTCCGACGCTCGCTCGATGCGAGCCTGGCACTCTCAGGTGATCTCCGGGCTCCTCCAGACGGAGAGTTACGCCCGGGCCTTGTTCATAGGCCAAGCATGTGGAGCAGAGGACAGAGGACGAGTGAGTTCGTCGACGAGTCCGTAGCCCTTCGCATGGCGCGGAAGGGCGTTCTCACTGGCGACGACCCCGTCGAGCTGCGCGTGATCCTGGATGAGGCGGCGCTGCGTCGGGTGGTCGGCGGCCCGGACATCATGCGTGAGCAGTATGCGGAGACCGAGCGCCTGGCGGCACTCGATCATGTGACGGTCCAGATCGTTCCGCTACGCCGGGACACCTTCCGGGAGGCGGCGAACTTCGTCCTCCTGGATTCCGACCACAACCTTGAGCCCGTGGTCATGGAGGAGTGAGCGACCGTCATGACGGTGTCCGACAAGACGCGTGAGGTCTGGAAGTACGGCCGGCGGTTCGACACGATGCGTGACGGGGCCCTTGTCCCGGTCGAAACGCCGGGGTTCCTGCACCAGCTGGCCAGACTGGCCAGAGAGGTCGACGATCATTAACACCCAGCGGGCGGCTTTCGAAGTAGCCCACCAGAAGCGCTGGTTCAAGTCCTCGTACAGCAGCCAGAACAACGGCGGAGGCTGCGTCTCCATAGCCCCCTGCCCGACCAGGTCGGCATACGCGACGAAAAACGCCGCACCGGCCCCGCCTTCGTCGTCCCCCTGCCCGCCTGGACCTCGTTCGTCGACGAGGTCCGAGCGGGGCGGATCGGGCGCTGATGGACGGGACGGATGCGGATCCGCATGTGCGCGTTGGAGCGGGCGTGGTCCGAGACATCGTCGTGCCCCCTTCGGTTGCGCTGCTGACACCCTGGCGCGGCGCGCGGCCGCGATCTAGGATCGGCGGCCATGCTCCCTCACGCACACATAGTCGAGCGTGCGCTCGAACGGATCGCGGCCGGTTATGTCTTTCCGGAGAAGACGGCGGCCATGGAGGACGCGGTCAGGGGCCGGCTCGCGGCCGGGGCGTATGACGGCTTGGGCGGGCCCGCGTTCTGCGAGGCCGTGACTGCCGATCTGCAGAGGGTCTGTCCGGACAGGCATCTGCGGCTGCTGTGGAGCGAGGAGCCGGTCTCCCGGCGGAGTGAGGACGGGGGCAAGGCGGCCTTTCTGGAGGTGGCGCGGAGGGAGAACCAGGGCGTCCGGCGCTTCGAGCAGTTGGAGGGGAACGTCGCCGTCGTCGCGGTGCGCAGGATCCCGTACGCCGACGACGGCGCACGGGCGGTCGGGGCGGCCATGCAGCTCGCGGCGCTCAGTTCCGCGCTGATCCTCGATCTGCGGGAGTGCCGGGGCGGGGCGCCGGAGGGGGCGGCGATGTGGTGCAGTTATTTCTTTCCCGACGATCAGGTGCGTCTCCATGACATCCATGACCGGCCGAGCGGGAGCGTC
This sequence comes from Streptomyces caatingaensis, assembly GCF_001187435.1. Taxonomy (GTDB): domain Bacteria; phylum Actinomycetota; class Actinomycetes; order Streptomycetales; family Streptomycetaceae; genus Streptomyces; species Streptomyces caatingaensis. The sequence continues at coordinate 464,332 of NZ_LFXA01000002.1, forward strand.
CGGCAGTTCTGGACCTGGGCGCACCTGCCGGCGCCGCGGTACCTGGACCGGCCGGTGTACGTCCTGACCAGCGCCGTCACGTTCTCCGGCGGGGAGGACGTGGCGTACACGCTCCAGGCGCACGGGCGGGCGGCCGTCGTCGGGGAGACGACTCGCGGGGGTGCCCACCCGACGGCCCGTCACCCCGTCACCGAGCACGTGGTGGTCACCGTGCCGAGCGCGCGCACGGTCAGCACGGTGACCGGGACGAACTGGGAGGGCGTGGGCGTGGTTCCGGATCTGGACGTGCCGGCGGACGAGGCGCTCGGCCGTGCCCACGAGGAGGCGCTGCGCGCGGTGGGCGGCTGATCAACTTCCGTCGGGGACGCCGGAGATCCCGGCGCGCGGGTCGGTGACCGGATGCCCTTCTCTCCCGGCGTGGCCGAATACGGTGGTCCAGTGGTGCGGGTGACCGATGCGAGGCGGAGTGCGGCGGCCGGTTTCCTTCACCGCATCGGCCATGTTCGAGGCGATCCGCCGGCTCGGTGGCGGCGGTGGAGGAAGCGTATGCAGGACGAACGGGTGGACGAGCGCGCACTCGACGAAGTCGTGCGGTTCACGTCCGAGTTGATCCGGATCGACACCACCAACCGCGGAAGCGGGGACTGCCGGGAGCGGCCGGCGGCCGAGTATGTCGCGGAGCGGCTCGCCGAGGCCGGGATCGAGCCGGTGGTGCTGGAGAAGAAGCCGGGGCGGACGAATGTGGTGGCGCGGATTCCGGGGAGGGACCGGAGCGCGGGGGCGTTGCTCGTGCACGGGCATCTGGACGTCGTGCCGGCCGAGCCCGCGGACTGGTCCGTGCACCCGTTCTCCGGGGACGTGCGCGACGGGATGGTCTGGGGGCGCGGGGCCATCGACATGAAGGACATGGACGCGATGGTGCTCGCGCTCGTGCGGGGGTGGGCGCGGGCCGGGGCCGTGCCGCCGCGGGACGTCGTGCTGGCGTTCACGGCGGACGAGGAGGACAGCGCGGACGTCGGGGCGGCCTACCTCGTGGCGGAGCACGCGGGGCTGTTCGAGGGGTGCACGGAGGCCGTCGGGGAGTCGGGGGCGTACACGTTCCACGGGGACGGAGGGGTGAGGATCTATCCCGTGGGGGCGGGGGAGCGGGGCACGGCCTGGCTGGAGCTGACGGCCCGGGGGACGACGGGGCACGGGGCCAAGGTCAACCGGGAGAACGCCGTGTCGCGGCTGGGGGCGGCGATCGGGCGGATCGGGGCGTACGAGTGGCCGGTGCGGATGACGCCCGTGGTGCGGGCGGCGCTGGACGGGCTGGCGGACGCGTACGGGGTCGATCCGGGCGGTGACGTGGACGCGTTGCTGGGGAAGCTGGGGAAGGCCGGCGCCCTCGTCGCGGCCACCGTGCGCAACGGCGCCAATCCGACCGGGCTCAGCGCCGGTTACAAGGTCAACGTCATTCCGGGGACGGCGACGGGGATCGTGGACGGGCGGACCGTCCCGGGCGGGGAGGAGGAGTTCGCGGCGACGATGGACCTGCTGACCGGTCCCGACGTCGACTGGGCGTACCTCCACCGCGAGCGCGCGCTGCAAGCGCCCGTCGACGCCCCGGTGTTCGCGCGGATGCGCGCCGCGCTGGAGCACTTCGACCCGGAGGGACGGGTGGTGCCGTACTGCATGTCCGGGGGGACGGACGCCAAGTACTTCTCCCGGCTGGGGGTCGACTGCTACGGCTTCGCTCCGCTCAGGCTGCCGCCGGGCTTCGACTACCAGGGGCTGTTCCACGGGATCGACGAGCGGGTCCCGGTCGGGGCATTGCACTTCGGGGTCCGGGTGCTGGACCGTTTCGTCATGCATCACCACCACCACGAGGAGGCGTAGAGATCATGGTGCCCACGCCCACGGCGCCCTGCGGAACCTGGCCGTCCCCCGTGGACGCCGCCCTGGCGGTGTCCCGTTCCGCGCGACCGGGCTTCCTGGGAACGGTCGGTGACGAGGTGTGGTGGGTCGCGCCCCGCCCGGAGGAGGGCGGGCGGCAGACGCTGGTGCGCCTCCGGCCGGACGGCGAGGAGGCGGCCGCGCTGCCCGCGCCGTGGAACGTGCGCAGCCGGGTGCACGAGTACGGGGGGCGGCCCTGGACGGGGGTTCCCCGGGCGAGCGGCGGACCGCTGCTGGTCTTCGTGAACGGCGCGGACCAGCGGTTGTACGCCTGGGAGCCGGACGCGGCGGGGAAGCCGCGGCCGCTGACGCCGGTGTCGGACGTGGGGGGCGGGCTGCGCTGGGCCGACCCCGTCCTGGCCGGCGGTGAAGTCTGGTGCGTGCTGGAGGAGTTCACCGGGCCCGGCGCGCTGGACGTGCGGCGGGTGATCGCGGCCGTCCCGCTCGACGGGAGCGCGGCCTCGGACCGCGGCGCGGTGCGCGAACTGACCGACGACGGGCACCGGTTCGTCGGCGGGCCGCGGCCGTCCCCGGACGGGACGCGGGTGGCGTGGCTCGCCTGGGACCATCCGCGGATGCCGTGGGACGGGACGGAGCTGTGCGTCGCCCGGGTCGAGCGGGGCCGGTTCACCGGCGTACGGACCGTCCTGGGCGGGCCGGAGGAGTCCGTCGCGCAGGTGGAGTGGGCGGAGGACGGGACGCTGCTGGCGGCCGCCGACCGGACGGGGTGGTGGAACCTGTACCGGGTGGATCCGGACGCCGGTGCCGGGACGGCCGTCAACCTCTGCGAGCGGCCGGAGGAGTTCGCGGGGCCGCTGTGGCAGCTGGGGTCGCGCTGGTTCGTCCCGCTGGCCGGCGGGACAGTCGCCGTGCTGCACGGCGTCGGCGGGAAGGCGCTCGGCGTGCTCGACCCCCGGACGGGATCGCTGGCGGACGCGGCCGGGCCGTGGACGGAGTGGCTGCCCGCGCTGGACGCGCACGGCAGCCGCGTCGTGGGCGTGGCGGCGAGCCCGGCGACCGGCTTCGAGATCGTGGAACTGGACATCCGCACGGGACGGGCCCGGGTGATCGGGGCCCGGCACGAGGACGCCGTGGACCCCGCGTACTGTTCGCGGCCGGTGGCCCGGACGTTCGCGGGGAAGGACGGGCGCGAGGTGCACGCCCACGTCCACCCGCCGCGCCACCCGGAGCGGGCGGTCCCGGAGGGGGAGCTGCCGCCGTTCGTGGTGCGGGCGCACGGCGGGCCGACGGGCCGCACCCCGCTCGCCCTCGACCTGGAGGCCGCGTACTTCACCTCGCGCGGCATCGGCGTCGTGGACGTCAACTACGGCGGTTCCACGGGGTACGGGCGGGCCTACCGCGAGCGGCTGCGCGGCCGGTGGGGCGTGGTGGACGTGGAGGACTGCGCCGCCGTGGCGGAGGCGCTGGTCGCCGAGGGCGTCGCGGACCCGGCGCGGCTGGCGGTGCGGGGCGGCAGCGCCGGCGGCTGGACGGCGGCCCTGTCGCTGGTGACGACGGACCTGTACGCGTGCGGCACGCTGCTCTACCCGGCGCTGGATCCCACGGACTGGGCCGGCGGCGGCACCCACGACTTCGAGTCGCGTTACACGGAGAGCCTGATCGGGCCGCCCGGGGAGGTGCCGGAGCGCTACCGCGAGCGGTCGCCGCTGCGCCGGGCCGGGGAGATCAAGGCGCCGTTCCTGCTGTTGCAGGGGCTGGAGGACCCGGTCTGCCCGGCGGAGCAGAGCGAGCGACTGGCGCGGGCGGCGGCGCAGCGCGGGCTGCCGCACGCGTATGTGGCGTTCGAGGGGGAGGGGCACGGCTTCCGGCGGGCGGAGTCGCTGGTCCGGGCGCTGGTGGCGGAACTCGGGCTGTACGCCCGGGTGTTCGGGTTCACGGCGGAGGGGGTGCCGGAGCTGGACCTCGCGCCGTGACGTGAGCGGGCGGGCGCGCCCCCGCGGTCCCCGCGCGCCCGCCGATTCCCTCCCCCACCAGAGGTGTGTAAGGTAAGCCTTACCTTATTCAAGCGGAATGTGGGGAAGCGTCGTGGAGCAGTCAGAACTCTCCGGCCGAGTCGCGCTGGTCACCGGCGCAGGGCAAGGCATAGGCGAGGCCGTCGTCAGGGCCCTCGTCGCACGGGGAGCCCGGGTCGCGGCCCTGGACCTGGTGCCCGACGGCGTGGACAAGCTCGCGGCCGACCTCGGCGCCGAACACGTCGTCCCCCGCACCGCAGACGTGGCCGACAGCGCCGCCGTCGAGGCCGTCGTGGAGGAGACCGAGCGGACGCTCGGCCCGCTCGACATCCTCGTCAACGTCGCCGGGGTCCTCAGCCCTTCGCCCGTCGTCGACCTCACCGACGAGGTGTGGGAGCGGACCTTCGCCGTCAACTCCACCGGCGTCTTCACCGCCTCCCGTGCCGCCGCCCGCAGGATGGCCGCGCGCCGCCGCGGCTGCATCGTCACCGTCGGCTCCAACGCCGCCGGCGTCCCCCGCACGAGCATGGCCGCGTACGCCGCCTCCAAGGCCGCCGCGACCATGTTCACCAAGTGCCTCGGCCTCGAACTCGGCCGCAGCGGAGTCCGCTGCAACGTCGTCTCGCCCGGCTCCACCGACACCGCCATGCAGCGCCGGCTGTGGGACGGCGACGAGCCGCCCGCCACGGTCCTCGACGGCGACCCGGAGACCTACCGCACCGGCATCCCCCTCGGCCGCATCGCCCAGCCCTCCGACGTCGCCGAGGCCGTTGCCTTCCTCGTCTCCGACCGCGCCCGGCACATCACCATGCACGACCTCTACGTCGACGGCGGGGCCACGCTGCGCGTCTGACGGACCGCCCCCCGACCGGCCGACGGCACCCGCGCGGACGGCCGGCACCCGACCACACCCACCGCCCGAGGGCCGGCCGGCGGCCGGCCGCCACCCCCACCCCACGCCCGGTGCCGCCGCACCGGAGGAACGGAGCACCCGGTGACCACGGCTCAGCACGTGACCGCCCGGCCGAGCGGACCCGACCCGATACCCGACCGCCCCGCGAGCGGCCCGGGCCCGGACACCGTCGGCGCCGCGACCGCGCTGCTGGAGGGCTACGACCACCGCGACGCCCGCTTCTTCGCCTCGCCCACCCGCACCCTCCTCGCCCACGGCGTCCGCGCCGAAGTCCCGCACGGCGACGCCCCGTTGCACCGCCGCGTCACCGAGACCCTCGACGCCCAGCTGCTCGACGGCCACGAGAACCCCGTCGTCGTCGGCGCCGTCCCCTTCCTCCCCGGCGCCCCCGCCGCACTCGCCGTCCCCCGCACCGTCCGCCTCGCGCCCCCGCTCTCCCACGACCCGCTCGCCGCCCTGCCGGCCGCGCCCCCCGCCGCACTCGACTGGGACGTACGGCCCGTCCCGGAGCCCGCCGGCTACGCCGCGGCCGTCGCCACGGCCGTCGCGCGCATGAAGCGCGGCGAGTTCGGCAAGGTCGTCCTCTCCCGCACCCTGGAACTCACCGCGCCGCAGGACCCCGACCTGCCCGGGCTGCTGCGCCGCCTCGCCCGCCGCGACCCCTCCGGCTACACCTTCGCCGTCCCCTCCGGCCCCGGCCGCACCCTCCTCGGCGCCAGCCCCGAACTCCTCCTCTCCAAGCGCGGCGGACGCATCGTCACCAACCCCCTCGCCGGCTCCACCCCGCGCAGCGCCGACCTCGCCGAGGACGTCCGGCGCGCCGCCGCCCTCCTGGAGTCCGAGAAGGACCTGCACGAACACGCCCTGGTCGTGGACGCCATCCGCGAGGCCCTCGCCCCGTACTGCCGCACGATGGACGTCCCCCGGCGCCCCACCCTGGTGCGCACCGCCGCCATGTGGCACCTGTCCACCACCATCACCGCCGACCCCACCGACCCGGGCGTCTCCGCCCTCGAACTGGCCTGCGCCCTGCACCCCACCCCGGCCATCTGCGGCACCCCCACCGACACCGCCCGCACCGTCATCGGCGAGCTCGAACCCTTCGACCGCGGCCCCTACACGGGCATGGTCGGCTGGGGCGACGCCAACGGCGACGGCGAATGGGTCGTCACCATCCGCTGCGCCGAGGCCGAGGGCCGTACCCTGCGGCTCTTCGCCGGGGCGGGCATCGTCGAGCAGTCGGACCCGGAGGCGGAGACCGCCGAGACCGCCGCCAAGTTCCGCACGTTCCTCCAGGCCGTGGGGGTCGACCGATGAGCACCGACGCCCCCGGCTACCCCCCGGAGTTCGCCGCGCGCTACCGCGCCGCCGGCTGGTGGCGCGGCGAGACCTTCGGCCGCATGCTGCGCGACCGCGCCGCCGCCCACCCCGGCCGGATCGCGATCGTCGACCCCGCCGGGGAGACCCGCCGCTGGACCTACGGCGAGCTCGACGAGCGCGCCGACCGGCTCGCCGCCGGTCTCCTCGCCCTCGGCATCGGCAAGGGCGACCGGGTCGTCGTCCAACTCCCCAACGTCGCCGAGTTCTTCGAGGTCGTCTTCGCGCTCTTCCGGATCGGCGCGCTGCCCGTCTTCGCGCTGCCCGCGCACCGCGACAGCGAGATCCGCCACTTCTGCGCCTTCACCGAGGCCGCCGCGTACGTCGTCCAGGACGTGGCCGAAGGCTACGACTACCGCGAACTCGCCTCGCGCGTACGGGCCGACGTGCCCGGCCTGCGGCACGTCCTCGTCGTCGGCGACCCCGGCGAGCACACCGCGCTCGCCGGCGTCCCCCGCGACCCGGTGCCGGTGCCGGACGAACCGGAGCCCCACGAGCTGGCGTTCCTCCAGCTCTCCGGCGGCTCCACCGGCGTGCCCAAGCTCATCCCGCGCACCCACGACGACTACATCTACTCGCTGCGCGGCTCCAACGAGATCTGCCGGGTGGACGAGCACAGCGTCTACCTGTGCGCCCTGCCCGCCGCCCACAACTTCCCGCTCAGCTCGCCCGGCACGCTCGGCGCCCTCTACGCCGGCGCCCGCGTCGTGCTCGCCCCGCGCCCCAGCCCGGACGTCGCCTTCCCCCTCATCGAGCGCGAACGCGTCACCCTCACCGGCCTGGTGCCGCCCCTCGCCCTGGTGTGGACCGAGGCCGCCGCGGCCGGCACCCCCTACGACCTCTCCAGCCTGGACGTCCTCCTCGTCGGCGGCGCCAAGTTCAGCGAGGAGGCCGCCCGGCGGGTGCGGCCCGCGCTCGGCTGCGCCCTCCAGCAGGTCTTCGGCATGGCCGAGGGCCTCGTCAACTACACCCGGCTCGACGACCCCGAGGAGACCGTCGTCACCACCCAGGGCCGGCCCATCAGCCCCGACGACGAGATCCGCGTCGTGGACGACGAGGACAACGACCTGCCCGTCGGCGCGACCGGCCACCTGCTCACCCGCGGCCCGTACACCATCCGCGGCTACTGGCGCGCCCCCGAGCACAACGCCACCGCCTTCACCGCCGACGGCTTCTACCGCACCGGCGACGTCGTCCGGCTCACGGAGACCGGCCATCTCGTCGTCGAGGGCCGGGCCAAGGACCAGATCAACCGCGGCGGCGAGAAGGTCGCCGCCGAGGAGATCGAGAACCACCTCCTCGCCCACCCCGCCGTGCACGACGCCGCCGTCGTCTCCATGCCCGACACCTATCTCGGCGAACGCACCTGCGCCTACGTGGTGTTGAGGGACGGCGCCGGGCCGGTGCGGCCGCCCGCCCTGAAGAAGTTCGTCCGGGAACGCGGCCTCGCGGCCTTCAAGATCCCCGACCGGATCGAGTTCGTGGCCGCCTTCCCGCAGACCGGCATCGGCAAGGTCTCCAAGAAGGACCTCCGCGCCGCCATCGCCGCGCGGCTCGCCGCGGCACAGCACTGAACGCACGGAAAGGCCAGCACCATGGCGCTCCCCGCCATCGCCCCGTACCCCATGCCCACGGAGGACGACCTCCCCGCGAACAAGGTGGACTGGAGCCTCGACCCCGACCGGGCCGTCCTGCTCGTCCACGACCTCCAGAACTACTTCCTCGACGCCTTCACCGAGGGCGCCTCGCCGGTCACCGAACTCCTCGCCAACGTCGGCCGGCTGAGGAAGGAGTGCGCGCGGCGCGGCGTGCCCGTCGTCTACTCCGCCCAGCCCGGCGGCCAGAGCCCCGCCGAGCGCGGGCTCCAGCAGGACTTCTGGGGGCCCGGACTGCCCGCCGGCGAGCGGGCGGGGGCCGTCGCCGACGCGGTGGCGCCCGGCCCCGGCGACACCGTCCTCACCAAGTGGAAGTACAGCGCCTTCGTCCGCTCCGACCTCGCCGGGCTGATGGCCGCGCGGGGCCGCGACCAGCTCGTGGTCGTCGGCGTCTACGCCCACATCGGCGTCATGATGACCGCCTGCGACGCCTGGATGCGCGACATCCGGCCCTTCCTCGTCGCCGACGCCGTCGCCGACTTCTCGGCCGGGGACCACGCCATGGCCCTGCGCTGGGCCGCCGCCAAGTGCGCCGTCGTCACCACCACCGACCGGCTCCTCGCGGACCTGGAAGGGAACTGACGGCGATGTCTGCCACCCGTGGCCGGGCGCTCCCCGACTGCGGCCCGGCCGACGGGAGTTCCGCCCCGGCGGGCCTCCCGTTGACGGCCGCCCAGGCGGAGCTGTGACGCGTCCAGGCCCGCGACCCGCGCAGCCCGGCGCTGAACGCCGCCGACTGCCGGGAGATCCACGGGCCGCTCGACCCCGTCCTCTTCGCCGAGGCCCTGCACCGCACCGTCGGCGAGGCCGACGCCCTGCGCATGCGGATCACCGTGACCCGGGACGGGCTGCGCCAGCGGCCCGTCGTCGTCGAACCGCCCGGCCACGGCTTCCCGTTGTTCGCCGCCGACCTGCGCGAGGACGGCGACGCCCGCGCCACGGCGCTGGCCTGGATGCGCTCCGACCTGGAGCGCCCCTTCGACCTCGGCACCGGGCCCCTCTTCGCCCACGGCCTCTTCCGCGTGGGCGACGTGCGCTGGCTGTGGTACCGCCGCGTGCACGGCGCCGTGCTCGACGCGCACGGCCGCGCGCTCGTGGACCGCCGCGTCGCCGAGGTCTACACCGCGCTCGCGGCCGGCGCCGACCCCGGGCCGAGCCCGTTCGGCCGCCTGACCGGCCTGGTGGCCGACGACGTCGCCTACCGCACGTCGGCGGCCCACGACCGCGACCGGGCGTACTGGCGGCGGAAGCTGGCGGGCACGGCCGCACGCGCGGCGACGCACGACCGCGCGGCGGCACCCCCCGGCCCCGGCGGACGCCCCATCCGCGTGCGGCACACCGCGCACCTCGACGCCGCGACCACCGCCCGGCTGCGCGAACTCGCCGCCGCCGTACGGGGGTCGTGGACCGGGCTGCTGTTCGCCGCGCAGGCCCTGCACCTGCGCGAGGGCCGGGGCGGCAGCACCGGCGACGTCGTCCTCGGACTGCCGATGACCGCGCGGACCTCTCCGGCCGCGCTCCGCGTGCCGGGAGCGGTGGCGAACACGCTGCCGCTGCGGCTGACGGTCACCGGGGAGACCACCTTCGCCGACCTCGTGCGCCAGGCCGACCTCGGCATCCGCGAGGCCCGGCGCCACCAGCGGCGGCGCGGCGCGGGCATCCGCCGGGAGCTGCCGGAGGCGGCGGGCGTCCTCGACGGACCGCTCCTGCACGTCGCGCCGGGCGAGGACCGCGTCACCTTCGCGGGTGCCCGGACGACCCTGCGCCCGCTGGCCGCGGGGACGCCCGAGCGGACCGTCGTCACCGTCCGGGACGCCGACGGGGGCGGGCTGAGCGTCGACGTCGACGCCGACCCCGCCGCCGGGCCGCACGGGCGCGACTTCCCCGGCCTGCTGGCCCGGCTCGCCGGGGGCGACCCGCACGCACCGCTGCCCGCCGCGTCCGAACGCCCGCGTCGCACGGCCCGGTTGCGCGACACGGCCGTCGCGCTGCCGCCCACGACCCTCATCGGCCCGGTCGAGGCCCGGGCGGCCCGCACCCCCGGCGCGACCGCCCTCGTCACCGACCGCGAGCGGCTCACCTACGCGGAGCTGAACGCCCGCGCCAACCGGCTGGCCCGCCGCCTCGTCCCGCTCGGGGTGGGCCCCGGCACGTTCGCCGGCATCGCGCTGCCGCCCTCGGCCGGCCTGGTGGTCGCCGTGCTCGCCGTCCTCAAGGCGGGCGGTGCGTACGTCCCATTGGCGCCGGGGGAGCCGGCCGGTCCGTTCGCGCCCGTCTGCGTGCTGGCCGCGCCCGCCGACGTCCCGCCGGACACGGCGGTGCCCGCCGTGGACCCGGCCGCGGTGGACCCGCGCGGCCGGCCGGCCACCGACCCGGCGCGCGCCCTGACACCGCACCACCCGGCGTACGCCGTCCGCTCCGGCGGCGGACCCCTCGTCGTCCCGCACTCGGCCGCCGACAACCGCCTCCGCTGGCTCCAGGGCCGCTACGGCCTGACCGCCGGCGACCGCTTCCTCCCCGCCCCGGACGCGGACCCCTCCCTGGCCCACCTCCTCTGGCCCCTGCGGGAGGGCGCCACCCTCGTCCTCGACCCCCGCGCCCCGGCCGCCGCCCTGCGCGAACACGCCGTCACCGTCGCCGCGTTCGGCCCCGACGCGCTCGGCCGCTTCCTGGCCGACCCGCGGGAGGAGTCCGCCCGCGCCCGCCCGCGGCACCTCCTCGTCACGGGGACGGCGGTGCCCGACCCGGCCGCCGTCGCGCGGCTGCGCGCCCTGCTCCCGGGGACGGGGGTGCACCACCACTACGGGCCGGACGGGGCCGCGGGGGCGGCGTGGTACGGCTGCGCGGCGGGCGAGGAGCCCGGCCCGGTGGTCCTCCGGCCCGGCTGGAACCTCCGGCTGTACGTCCTGGACGCGACGCTGGAGCCGTGCCCGCCCGGGGTCGCCGGGGAGCTGTGGGTGGCCGGGGCCGGGCTGGCCACCGGGTGGCCGGGGCGGCCGGCCCGCACCGCGGCCCGGTTCGCGGCCGATCCGTACGGCCCGCCCGGGACGCGCATGTACCGTACGGGCGAGGCGGCCCGCCGCCGGGAGGACGGCGGCGTCGAGCCGCTGGGGCCGCTCGGCGGCACCGCATGACCCCGGCCTCGGCGGATGCCGCCGCCGAGGCCGGCCCACCGGAGAGGAACGCCCTGATGCGCGCACGGCCGTTCGGCGACGGCCCGCTGCCCGGCCCGTGGACCCGCGGCGGCGGAGACGCCCCCGAGGTGTGGCTGCTGCGCGGCGCGGACGGCACCGCCGGCCACGAGCACGTGCTCGACGCGGGCGAACGCGCCCGCGCCGACGCCTTCGTCCGCGCCGGGCACCGCGAGCGCTACGTCGCCGCGCACGTCGCGCTGCGGCGGCTGCTCGGCGCCTACCTGGGGCTGGCCCCGGGCGAGGTGGAGTTCGTGCGCGAGCCCTGCCCCTGCTGCGGCGCGCCGCACGGCCGCCCGGCCGTGGCGGGCGCCCCGTTCCACTTCAGCCTCTCGCACGCGGGCGACCTGGCGCTGCTCGCCTTCGCGGACGTGCCCGTCGGCGCGGACGTCGAACAGGAACCGCGGCCCTCGGTCGTCGCCGACGTCGCGGGCTCGCTGCACCCCCGGGAGGCCGCCGAACTGGCCGCGCTCCCCGAGGCCGAGCGGGTACGGGCCTTCGCGCGCTGCTGGACGCGGAAGGAGGCGTACCTCAAGGGCACGGGCACCGGCCTGGCGGAGGCCCTGTCCGTGACGTACGTGGGGTGCGGGGAGCACCCCGCCTCGCCCGACGGCTGGTCGGTCCGGGACGTGGCGGTGGGGGAGGGGTACACGGCGGCGGTGGCCCTGGCCGCGGCCCGGCCGCACCGGTAGCGCTCGCCCGGACCGGTCCGCCCGCGCCGGGAGGGACTTCCCCGGCCAAGAGCGGGCCAAAGGGGCACCACGGGAAGGCCCGCTTTCCGCAGCGGCGCCGTCAAACGCGGCGTGTCTCCCGCCGGGTCGTCGCCATAATCCTGTGCGGACCGAGCGAAGGGGGACATCGGTGGCGGACACCCCGGGCCTGGTGCCCGCTCCGGGCGTACGGCCGCGGCGGCGCGGGATCGGCTACGAACTGCTGGAGTGCGCGCTCCACAGCCACCGGCTCGTCGGCACCGACGCCGCGCGCGTCGGCCCCGGGGACGCGCTGCTGGTGCGCGAGACGCCCGACGGCCACCGCTGGCACCGCTGTCTGCGCTGCGACGCCTGGCTGGCGCTGCCGCCGCCGGACCGGCCGGGGCGCGAGGTCCCCGAGCAGCGGGCGGAGATCGGACTCCCGCTGCGCGGCAGGCCGCTGCGGGACCGCTACGTCCTGCGGCTGATCGCGATCGACCGGCTGGTGCACTTCCTGGTCCTCGGCGTCCTGGCCGTCGCCGTCTTCCTCTTCGCCCACGAGCGCGAGCGGCTCCGCGGCCCCTTCTACCGCGTCGTCGACGACCTCCAGAACGGCGTCGGCGGCCCCAGCGGCGTCCACGGCCACGGACTGCTCGGCGACCTGGAGAAGGCGTTCGCCGCCCACGACCGCACGCTGTGGGTGATCGGCGTGGTGATCGCCGCGTACGCCGTGCTGGAGGGCGTGGAGGCCGTCGGGCTGTGGCGCGCGGCGCGGTGGGCCGAGTACCTGACCTTCGTCGCGACGAGCGTGCTGCTGATCCCCGAGGTCTACGAGCTGACCGGCCACGTCAGCGCGTTGAAGGTCTGCACCCTGCTGATCAACCTCGCGGTGGTCGGCTATCTCCTGTTCGCCAAGCGGCTGTTCGGGCTGCGCGGCGGCGGACGGGCCGAAGAGGCCGTGCGCGAGCGGGACAACGGCTGGCAGGCGCTGGAGCGGGTGTACCCGGGCGGGTGACGAAAAGCGCCGGGCCCGCGCCGGCCGAAACCGTGCGCGGGCCCGAACTCCCGTGCGCCACCAGGGACTCGAACCCCGGACCTACTGATTAAGAGTCAGTCGCTCTGACCAACTGAGCTAGCGGCGCGGGCAGAACATTACCTGCTCTCCTGTTCGAAGCAAAACGGCGTGAGGGTCCGGGAAGGATTGATCCACCACATGTGAGCGCATACATACCCTGTGTCATCGAACGGCTCGCTCGCCCCTGATGTCCCGGCCGTCCCGTCCCCAAGGGGCGGGGGACACGCGGCCCTTGCCGGACTGTGCCTGGCCCCCCTCGCCGCCGCGCTCGCCCTCGCCGCCCTCGGCCGCGACCCGGCCGCGCTCGCCCGCGCCGGTGGCGCCCCGGTGACGGCCGTCTGCTTCCTGGCCGCCGGGGCGTCCGTCCTGCGCGCCGGCCGCCCGGACCGACGGCCCCTCGCCCGGGGCCTGTTCGCCGTCTCCGGCTTCGACGGGCTGCACGTGCTCGCCACCGTGCTCGACGGCCCCGCCGCCCGCGTCCTCGGCCCGCTGCCGCCCGGCTGGGTCCCGCTCCTGACGGACGCCGGGGCGCTCGGCGGGGCGGGCGCCTTCGCCCTCCTCCCGCTGGGGTTCGCCGGGGACGCGCCAAGGGTCCGCAGCGCTGTCACCGCCGCGGCCCTGGTCGTCTACGGCAGTTGCCTGGCGTCCCCGGCCCTCGGCGACCGCTTCCCCTGGCTCCCGCAGGCGCTCGCCCTCGCGGTGCTCGCCCGGCTCGTACCGCGCGCCGTACGCGCCCGGGGCGCGGCCCGGCACCGGCTCCTCGCCCTGGCGACGGCCTGTGCCGCGTACTGGACGATCCGGTCACTGCCCCATGTGCCGCCCGGCGCCGCCCTGTTCGGCGGCACCGCGGCCGCCCTCGCCGCGGCCCTCGTCTGCGCCGCCGACCCCGTCCGGCCGGACCGGATCCTGCGCCCCGTCGTCGTCGCCCTCGCCCTGGGCGTGGGGCTCTCCCACGCCTACGACGGCCTCGGCGCGCTCCTCACCGGCCGGTTCGGGGCCTCGCGCGTCACCGCCGCGGCCGTGGCCTCGGGCCTGGTGACCCTCGTCGCCCCGCCCGCCGTGTCCCGGCTGCTGCGCGCCGTCGACGTCCTGCCGTTCGGCCGCCGCGCCCGGCCGTACGCCGCCCTGCGCGCGCTCGGCGACGAACTCGCCCGCCGCCGGACGCCCGCCGGGGCGGCCCGTGCCGCGTGCGACGCCGTCGTCCGGGGGTTCCGCGTGCCGGGCGCGGCCCTGGCGGTGCGCACGCCGCACGGCTTCCGCGAACTCGCCCGCGCCGGCGGGGCGGTCGGGGAGCCCGCCACCACCGTCGACCTCCGGCACCACGGGGAGTGCGTCGGCCGCCTCGCCCTCGGCGCGCCCGGCCTGGACGAGGACGACCGCGCCGTCCTCGGACTCCTCGCCGCCCGCCTCGCCCCCGTCGTCCGCGACGCCGGACTGCACGAGGGGCTGCGGGCCGGGCGGGAACGGGTGGTCGCCGAGCGCGAGGACGAACGCCGGCGGCTGCGGCGCGAACTGCACGACGGCCTCGGTCCCGTCCTCGCCACCATCCGCCTCAACGTCGAGACCGCCGGCTCCCTGCTGACCGGCGTCCCCGACGCCCGCGTGCCGCGGCAGATGCTCGACGCGGCCCGGGCCGGGGCCGGGCACGGCACCCGCGAGATCCGCCGCCTCGCCGCCGGCCTGCGCCCGCCGGACATCGACGAGCGCGGCCTGCCCGAGGCCCTGCGGCTGCTCGCCGCCCGCTTCTCCGCCGCCGCGGAGGTGCCGGACGCCGTCCCCGACCTCTCCGCGGCCTGCGAGGCGGCGGTGTACCGCATCGCGGAGGAGGCGCTGACGCAGGCGGTACGGCACGCCGGGGCGTCCGTCGTGCTGCTGCGGCTGTCCGCCGGGGACGGGGAGCTGGTGGCCGAGGTGACCGACGACGGGGCGGGGACGGCCGCCGTCCGCCGGCTGCGCGAGCTGGCGGAGGAGGTCGGGGGGTCGCTGTCCGTGGAGGTGGACAGGGGCGGGGGATCGGTGGTGCGGGCGGTGGTGCCGGTGCGGGTGGGGTGTTGAGGGTGCTCCTCCGGTGCCCCCTCGGAGGCCGGGGCGCCCTCACCCCTGTGCCGTCACCGCCGGAGCCACCGACACCAGCCCCTCCCGGAAGCGCCGGTCGCAGTACCGCTCCAGGCCCCCGTGCGCGGCCACCCACACCCTCATGTCCCCTTCCCCCGCCGGGATTTCCGCCAGCAGACGGTCGAACACCCGCCCGTGGTAGGCGACCGCGCCCCCGCCGAGCCGGCACACCGTCCACCGCCGCTCCGCCAGCTCGTCGAGGTGCGCCCGGAGCAGCGCCTCCGCGTCGGGGTGGAAGGTGACGTCGTCCTCGAGGACGAGGACGTGGGAGAGGCCGCGGCGCCGCGCCTGTTCCACGGCCCGCCGGTGGGACAGCGCGTGCCCGGCGGCCCGGCCGTCGTCGCCGGACACGGTGACGGCCGGGAAGCGGCGGACGATCGCGTCGGCGCCCAGCCGCCGGAAACGCCGCGCCGCCGCCACCCAACGCAGCGGTTCCGTGTCGGAGTTGACGCACAGGACCGCGTCGAACCAGTCGAGCGCGTGCGCCCGCTCCGCCGCCCGCTCCGCGACCCAGCCGTCGACGGCGGCGTCCCCGTACACCTCCCGGCAGTGGTCGAGCACCGGCTCCACCGCCATCCCCGCCTCCTCCCACGCGAGGAGCCGGTCGCGCCACAGCGCCCCAGGATCGGGAGCCGGCGCCCCCGGGGCCCGCCGCGTCCACCGCAGGAACGGCAGGCACAGCACCCGCGCCCCCGCCGCCCGGTACTTCTTGTGCAGGTAGCCCTCCTCCGCGCCGTGCCCGCGCAGCCGCGGGTTGAAGCCGGGCCACGCCTCCCGCCGGCAGGCGAACAGCCCGAGGTCCTGCATGCCGATCTCGAACGGCGGCGCGTCCGGGTCCGTGCCGCGCGGGTCGCAGCCCCACGTCCCGAACGAGGAGCCGTCGAAGACCGGGTCGAGGTGCGTGCGCACGGCGCGCAGGTCGTCGTCCAGCAGCGGCCCCTGGAACAGGTCCCGCGCCCCGGGACGCGCGTCGGCGAGGGCGAGGAGACGGGCGAGCGCGCCGGGCGCGAGCAGCGTCCCGGAGTCCACGCACAGCACCCACTCGGTACGGGCCTCGCGGACGGCCAGGTCCCGCAGGGCCGAACCGTGCACCTGGTCGCAGGAGACGTGGCGCAGCCACGGCAGGCCGCGCAGGGCGGGCGCGGCGGGCCCGCCCGGATCCCCGTCGGCGAGGAGGAGTTCGCAGCGGCCGGCCGCCTCGGGGTGGTGGAGCCGGAGGGCCAGCGCGGTGAAGTACGCCCCGTCGTGGTCGTCGTCGCGGACGACGACGGCGACGGTCAGCCGGGCGGCGGGCGGCGCGGGCGTCACGGGGTCACCGGTCGGCCGCGCCGAGCCAGCCGTGGAAGGCGAACCGGCTGTCCAGCAGCTTCGCCGACGGGCAGGTCACGGGCCGGATCCGGTACCAGGCGTCGGCGGGGAAGAAGACGAGGGAGTCGTGGTCGGGCTGCACGTCCCGGAAGGACTCGGCCACGCAGGCCCGCCCCTCGCGGACCGTGCTGTCGAAGATCCGCGTCTGGCCGCCGGTGAAGCCGCGCGGCCTGCGGTGCAGGTGGTAGAGGAAGGTGATGCGGCCCGCCCCGGCCGAGTCCCGCGCCGGGGCCCGCCGCGCGGCCGCGTCGCCGGCGGGGAGTTCGTTGTGCATGGTGAGGGCGAAGGACACCCGCGCGTCGGTCACCGGCACTCCCAGCAGCGTCATCACCATCGGCGCCAGCCGCGTCACCAGGGCCACCAGTGACGGGAACCGCGCCGTCTGGTCCGCGCAGCGCCAGATCGGCGGCACCCCGGACTCCGTGTCCGCGCCCCGCTCCCGGACCTCGGCCATCAGCGCCCGGCAGCCCTCCTCCAGCAGCCGGTCGGCCGCCGCCGCGCCCAGGACGTCGTCGAAACGGCACATCGGCGTCGCCACCGCCACCGCCGTCGTGGCCGTCGCCGGAGGCGCGGCGGCACCGCGCGGCGCCTCGGCCACCCCCACGTGCTCGGTCATCGCGTCACCTCCGCGTCTCGCGTCCGGGCATGCGGCAGGGGTACCACCGGCCGTACGACGCGAAACGGCCGTGGCCCCCGACGGACGAACCGGCGGGGGCCACGCTGAGAAGTGCGCCACCAGGGACTCGAACCCCGGACCTACTGATTAAGAGTCAGTCGCTCTGACCAACTGAGCTAGCGGCGCGGGCAGAACGTTACCCGATCTTCCGTTCGATGCAAAAACGCTGCTCAGGGCGGCAGAGGCGTACTTCGTCGTCAAGGTCCTCGGCGCGGCGTACCTCGCCTGGCTCGGCGTCCGGGCGCTGTGGCGGAGCCGCCGGGACGCGCCGGGCGCGCCGGGGCGGACGCAGGGCGGACGCGGCCCCTATGTGTCGGGCCTGGTGACGAACGTCCTCAACCCCAAGATCGCCGTGTTCCACACGGGACTGCTGCCGACGCCGGCCCCGGACGGGCTGTCCACGGCGGCGGGCATGGGTCTGCTGGTCCTGCTGCACGCGGCGCTGACCCTGGGCTGGCTGGGCGGCTATGCGTGGCTCGTCACCCGGGCGCGGTCCGTCTTCGAACGGCCGCGTGTGCGGCGCGCGTTGGACCGGGTGACCGGTGTCGTCCTGATCGGCTTCGGCCTGCGGGTCGCCACCGAGGCCGGCTGACGACCCGCCGCCCCTCCGGCCGCTCCGTTCACTCCTGCCTGCGGTCCACGTACTCGAAGATCGACCCGTCGGGGTGGCGGGCCACGAGGTTGCGGCCGATGGGCGTCGGCACCGGCCCGGCGATGATGTCCGCGCCGACGGCGCGCAGGTCGGCGAGCGCCTCGTCGACGTCCGTCACCGCGATGGTGGCCTTGATCTTCCGCAGGATGGACAACTCCGCCTCGGGACCGCTCATCAGGAAGAACGAGCCGACGGCCGCGACGGCGACGCCGCCGCGCCGGAAGCGCATGGCTTCCGCGCCGGTCAGCCGTTCGTAGACGGCGATCGACTCCTCGAGATCGCGGACGCACACCCTTAGCGAAGTCCCCAGAATGTTCATGGGAGCCAGGCTAGTTGTCCGGGGGCGGGGGGGAAGACGGCCTCGCGGGGGAGGGTGGGGTGGCGAACGTCCGCCCCCTGTACGGCAGTTCGCCCGCGGCCCGGGCAGGGGGCCTTCGGGGGCGGGTTCACCCGTACCGGCGATGCGGGGCGGGTGGGGCCCGCCGGGGGATTCCGCCCCGGTCGCGACCTTGCTCCCCGGGAGGCGGCACCTCGGTTTCCGGCACGCCGCCGCGCGGGGAGTCGCGGTTGCGCCGCGAGGTCCCCGAACGCCCGCTGCGGCGCGGTGGGGCGCAGGGGTGCGCGGCCCCCGCCGGCCGCCCGCCGCGCGGTGTCGCGGGTGAGGGGCGCAGCCCCCGGGGGAAGCGGTGAAAGGGCGGGAGCGGGGAAGGATCCAGCGGGCGCCGTCACCCGGGCGCCCGCGCCGGGCGGTCGGCCGCCACCCCGTCTGCGAGGGTGGACGAAAAGCGTGCCGCAGGGACGGAGGAGGTGCGCACGGAATGCAGCAGGGCTCCCCACCGCCCCCGGGCGTCCCCGGATTCCCCGGCCCGGAGCCCTCCCTGCCCGTGCTCCCCGAGCTCGCCGGGCGCCTCGCCGCCGAGGCGGGCCGGGCCGTGCCCGAACCGCTCGGCGGCGGCGCGGACCTGCGCGCCGCCGCCTGCGCGTACTGGGCGCGGCGCGGCCTCGCCGCCGATCCGGCGGACGTCGTCGCCGCCCCGGGCCCGCAGCCGCTGCTGCTCGCGCTCTTCGCCTCGGCGGGCGGCGAGGTCCTGCTCACCCGGCCGTGCGCCGCCTGGTACGCGCCGCTCGCCCGCCTCGCGGGCCGGCTCGCCTACCACGTGCCCGTCCCGGCCGAGTGCGGCGGCGTCCCCGACCCGTTCGCCCTGCTGGAGACGGTCGGCCGGATCAGGGCCGAGGGCGGCAGACCGCGCTTCCTCGTGCTGTCGGTCGCCGACGACACCACCGGCACCGTCGCCCCGCCCGAGACCCTGCACGAGGTGTGCGAGGCCGCGGCCGGCGAGGGGCTCACCGTCGTCAGCGACGAGACGTGGCGGGACGGCCGGCACGACCCGCACGGCACCGTCTTCGTCGGGCCCGCCGAGATGTACCCGGACCGCGTCGTCGTCCTCACCGACCTCGCCGGGAGCCTGACCCCGTCGTCCTGGCCCGCCGCCGTCGCCCTCTTCCCCCGGGCCGCGCCCGGTCCCGTCCTGCGCGCCCGGGCGCTGTCGGTGCTGGCGGCGCTGCGGGCCGAGCTGCCGCCGCCCGTGGCCGGAGCCGCCCGCTGGGCCCTGGGCGAGCCCGCGCCCGTCCGCGAGCGGACGGCCGCCGCCGCGCGGCTGTACGCGGCGCTGACCGGCGCCGTCCGCGAGCGGATCACCGCCGCGGGGGCGCTCGCCCGCCCCCCGCGGACCGGCCCGCACCTCTACGCGGACCTCGGCGAGCTGCGCGGGGCGCTGGCCCGGCGCGGAGTCGCCGACTCCGTCGACCTGGAGGACCGGCTCACCGCTGCGCTCGGCCGGCCCGTCCCCGGCGGCCACCGGTTCGGGGACGACCCGGACGCCCTGCGCGTCCGCCTCTCCGCCCTGCCGCTGCTGGGTGCCGGCGACGACCTGCGCCGGCGCGCCCTCGACGACCCCGACCCGCCGGCCCTGCCGGACGTCGCCCGGGCGCTGGACGCGCTCGGCGCGGCGTTCGCCGAACTGGCCGGCGGCTGACCGCCGGTGCCGTCGCCCGTCGATGAGCCTGCTCTTCCCGAACGGAGCCCTTCGATGACCGAGCAGACCGAGCGCGAGCGCCCCCTCGCGGCCCCGCGCACGCCCGGTGAGATCCGCCTCTGGCCGCGGTCGTTCGCCGACCGGCTGACCGCGCCGCTGCCGGGCGTGCGCGCCTTCGCGCGCCTCGCCCGGGAGGGGCGGCTGCGCCCGTCCGCCGCGGCGCTGCGCGAGATTCCCGGCGTGCCCGTGGAGCCCGGGCCGCCGCCCGCCGTCAACGCGGCGACGGTGGCCGCCACCTGGGCCGGGCACGCGAGCTGGATCCTGAGCATCGGCGGTCTCACCGTGCTCACCGACCCCGTCTGGTCGCGCAGAATCCTCGGCACCCCCGCCAGGATCACGCCGGTCGGGGTGGCCTGGGAGGACGTGCCGCGCGTCGACGCCGTCGTCATCAGCCACAACCACTACGACCACCTGGACGCCGCCACCCTCAAGCGGCTGCCGCGCGACACGCACCTGCTGCTCCCCGCCGGGCTCGCCCGCTGGGCGCGCCGCCGCCGCTTCACCCGGGTCACCGAGCTGGACTGGTGGGAGGCGGTCGAACTGCCCGGCGCCTGCGGGCCGGTGCGCTTCGACTTCGTCCCCGCCCACCACTGGAGCCGGCGCACGGTCACCGACACGTGCCGCTCGCTGTGGGGCGGCTGGGTGCTGACGGCGCCGGACGGGCAGCGGGTCTACTTCGCGGGGGACACCGGCTACGGCCACTGGTTCGGCCGCATCGGCGCCCGCTACCCGGGCATCGACCTGGCGATCCTGCCGATCGGCGCCTACGACCCGCGCTGGATGCTCGGCCCCGTGCACACCGATCCGGAGGAGGCCGTGCGGGCCTGCGAGGACGTGGGCGCGCGGGTGATGGCGCCCATGCACTGGGGGACGTTCCTGCTGTCCGCCGAGCCGCCGCTGGAGCCCCTGCGGCGGGTGCGGGCGGCGTGGGCGGCGACGGGACGGCCGCGGGACGGCCTGTGGGACCTGCCGATCGGCGGCTCCCGGGTGCTGGAGCAGCCCGGCCGCGACCGGACGCCGCGGACCGTCCCCGTCGACCCCTACGCGACGTGACGGCGCGCGTGCCGGCGGGCGTGCCGACGGAGGGCCCCGACCGGCGGGGCATGAGCAGCTTCGACGACATCTACGACCGGCCGGACCCGCGTGCCTACTTCACCCGGCTGGCCCCGCTGGAGTACCGGATCCCGCACCACGCGCAGCCCGTCTTCCGCGCCGCCGTCGCCGACCTGGCCCGCCGCCGGCCCGGCCGGCCGGTCACCGTCGTGGACCTCTGCTGCTCCTACGGCATCAACGCCGCCCTGCTCAACCACGACGTCACCCTGGACGAGCTCTACGACCGTTACACGGGCCCGGCGACGGCCGGTCTGTCCCGCGCGGAACTCGCCGCGTCCGACCGGGAGTTCTACGCCTCCCGCCGCCGGCCGGAGGCGGTCCCGGTCGTGGGCGTCGACGTCTCGGCGCGGGCGGTGGCCTACGCGGTGGACGCCGGGCTGCTGGACGCCGGGTTCGCGGAGAACCTGGAGGCCGCCCCCGCCGGTCCGGCCCTCGCCGCGGCGCTCGCCCCGGCCGACCTGGTCACCGTCACCGGCGGCCTCAGCTACATCGGCCCGCGGACCTTCGACGCGGTCGTCGCCCCCTCGGGCGGCCGCGTCCGCGTGGTCGCCTTCGCGGTACGGCCCGTCGACTACCGGCCCGTCGCCGAGGCGCTGGCCCGGCACGGGCTGGTCACCACCGCGTCCGGACGCACCTATCCCCAGCGCCGTTTCACCGGGCCGGAGGAGCGGCGCGTCGTCCTGGAGCGCGTCAGGGCCGCCGGGCTCGACCCGGCCGGGCGGGAGGCGGAGGGCCACTACCACGCGGCCCTGTACGTGTCGCGGCCCTCGGCGGAGGAGGCGGGCGAGGAGGGGAACTAGGGGCGGGCCTCCAGGACATGGACGCGCAGCGGCACGCCGAGGGCCGGGTGCCGCGTCTCCCTCTCCGCGCGCATGCCGAGCTTGCGCATGACCCGCTCGGAGGCGTCGTTCCCTATGGCGTGGACGCTGACCACGCGCGCCAGCCCCCGGTCGCGCAGCGCGAAGTCCAGCGCGGCGCGGGCGCCTTCGGTGGCGAGGCCGCGGCCCCAGTGCGCCCGGCCGAGGCGCCAGCCGATCTCCACCGCGGGCAGGATCTCCGGCAGGTAGCGCGGCACCGACAGGCCCACGAAGCCGACGAGTTGACGGCCCTGGCGCAGCTCGGCCGCGAACAGGCCGATGCCCCGCTCGTCCCACTCCCGTTCCCAGGCGGCGATTCCGGCGGCGGTCTGCCGCAGGTCCTGCACGGAGCCGTCGCCGATCCAGCGCATCACCTCCGGGTCGGCGTTGATGGCGGCCATCGGCTCGAGATCCTCCTCGCGCCAACGCCGCAGCGTCAGACGGGGGGTTCGCAGGGTGGTCGTCATGCGGGCATCCTTCCCCTCCGCGCGCCGGTCAGTCGCGCCGGGCGCACTCCGCGCGGGGCCGTGGGCCGTGCCCTTTCTCCCGTTTGGCCGGAAAGGGCTGCTGTGTCGTGGGAGCGGAGCTGCTAGACCGTCGGAGCAAACACGCCTGAGGAGGGAGGAATTGGGCGTCCGGGGCCGTCGCGATCAAGGATGCCGGGAGCCTCGTATAAGGTGACCGACCGAAATCAGACACCCCCCATCGGGCCCGTGCGGGCCCGGTCTGGAGAGAGTTATGCGCCGTCGTATATCCGCCTTCGCCGTCACCGCCGCCCTGACCGGCGGCCTCCTGCTCGCCGCCTCCCCGGCCGAGTCCGTCGCGGCGGGCCACACCGTCACCTGCAACTACCCCAAGATGCGCCAGGAGATCGCCTCCCTGAGGGCCAAGGCCGCCCGGCTGAAGCACGAGGGCGAGTACGCCGCCGCCCGGCGCACCCTCGCCAAGGCGGACGCCATCTCCCGCAAGCTGCACGCGTGCGAGTCGAGCGAGCGGAACGCCCAGCACCACATCTGACGGGCCGTACGGCCCGGCCGGGCCGGCGGAGCCCTCCGCCGGCCCGGCCGGGTCCCCCCACCCGAACGGGTGACGACTGGAACGCCCGCGACGGAGGTAGGGAACCAGCTCACGCAGAAGGCAAGGAGCAGCCCGTGAGCACCCTCCGCCGCATCGCCCGTCCGGCCGCCGCCCTCGCCGTCGCCCTCGCCCTGAGCTGGGCCGGGCCCCCGGGCGCCGGGGCGGACACCGGCGCCGGACCCGTGCCCTCCTACGCCGCGCTCGGCGACTCGTTCTCCTCGGGCGTCGGCGCCCACGTCTACGACCCGTCCTCCGGCTCGTGCCTGCGCAGCCCGCGCGCCTACGGGCCCCGGTGGGCCGCCGCCCACCACGTCGCCGACTTCCGCTTCCCCGCCTGCGGGGGCGCGACCACCCGCGACCTGCTGACCCGCCAACTCCCGGCGCTGCGGCCGGACACGGCCCTGGTCACCTTCACCGTCGGCGGCAACGACGTCGAGTACGTCCGCGTCATGCAGGCGTGCAGCATCGGCTCGTCCGCGGACTGCGCGGCGGAGGCCGACCGGGCCGAGCGCGCGATGGACGAGGTGCTGCCCGCCCGTCTCGACGCGCTGTACGCGGCCGTCGCCCGCCGCGTCCCGCACGCCCGCGTGATCGTCCTCGGCTACCCCGACCTCTTCGGCGCCGACCCCTGCCTGATCCCGGCCCCGCCGCGGGCCCGCCGGATGGACGCGGCCGTGGACCACCTGGACGCCGTCCTGGCCGACCGCACGCGCGCGGCGGGCTTCACGTACAGGGACGCCCGGGGGCGGTTCGCGGGGCACGGCGCGTGCTCCCGGGATCCGTGGATCAACGGGGTGCGGCTCGCGCTGCGGGAGTCGTACCACCCCAACGAGGAGGGGTACGCGGCGTACGCGAGCCTCCTGCCGTGAGGGGGCACGGCCGAGGCCGTGGTGACCCAGGTCACTGCGGCCGTCCCCGGCCGTGCCGATACTGCTCGTCGCGGAGGCGGTGGACGAATGACGGCTCACGGCCCGGTTCGCTGGACCTTTTCCGGCCGCCGGGCACCTGGCACGGGACAAAAAAGAGCGATTTTGCGCCGGGCTCCCCACCGCTCACCATGTGCTCGTATCGCACAGATCTGCGACCTGCCCGCAGGATGAGAGGCGCACCACCCCCATGCACGACACGACCGACGGCACGCACACGCGCCGTTTCGGCCTCCCCACAGCGGTCGCGCTGGTCATGGGGAACATCATCGGCGGCGGCATCTTCCTGCTGCCCGCCTCCGTCGCCCCCTTCGGCACGGTCAGCCTGCTGGCCTTCGGCGTGCTGACCGTGGGGGCGATCGCGCTCGCCCTGGTCTTCGGCCGGCTCGCCGAGCGGCATCCGCACACCGGCGGCCCGTACGTGTACGCCCGCGCGGCGTTCGGCGACTTCGCCGGCTTCCTGTCGGCGTGGTCGTACTGGACCATGACCTGGGTCAGCAACGCCGCCCTCGCGGTCGCCGGCGTGGGCTACTTCCACGTCCTGACCGGGAGCAAGGGCTCCCTGGCCGCGGACCTGACCGTCGCCCTGGCCATGCTGTGGCTGCCGGCGCTGGCCAACCTGGCCGGCACCCGCTGGGTGGGGGCCGTGCAGCTGGTCTCCACGGTGCTGAAGTTCGTGCCGCTGCTGTTCGTCGCGGTCGTCGGCCTGTTCTTCTTCGACCCGAAGAACCTCGGCCACTTCCACGAGGGCGGCGGGAGCTGGGCCGGCGGGCTGTCCGCCTCGGCGGCGATCCTGCTCTACAGCTACGTCGGCGTCGAGTCGGCCGCGATGAGCGCGGGCGAGGTCCGCGACCCGGGCCGCAACGTCGGCCGGGCGAGCGTCCTGGGCACCATCGGCGCCGCCCTGGTCTACCTCCTGGGGACGCTCTCCGTCTTCGGCGCCGTGCCGCACGACAAGCTCGTCGGCTCCACCGCGCCGTTCTCCGACGCGGTCAACGCGATGTTCGGCGGCGAGTGGGGCGGCGCGCTGATCGCCGGCGCCGCGGTGATCTCCATCGTCGGCGCGCTCAACGGCTGGACGCTGATGAGCGCCCAGATGCCCTACGCGGCCGCCAAGGACGGCCTGTTCCCGGCGGCGTTCGCGCGCAAGCGGCGCGGCGTGCCGACGGTCGGCGTCCTGGCGGCGTCGGTGCTGGCCACCGGCCTGACGGTGATCAACTACGTCTCCGGGGCGGGCGGGGTCTTCGAGATCCTGGTCCTGATCACGACCTTCTCCGCGACCGTCCCCTACCTGCTGGCCGCCGCCGCCCAGGTGTACTTCCTGCTCACCGGGCAGCGCGGGCGCGTCCGCCCGGCGCGGCTGACCCGCGACCTGGTCCTCGCCCTCGGCGCCTTCGCGTTCTCCTTCTGGCTGGTCGCCGGCGCCGGTTACGAGGCGGTCTACCAGGGCGTGCTCTTCCTCTTCGCCGGTGTCCTCGTCTACGCGTGGATGGCGGCGCGCCGCCCCCGTCCAGCGGCCGCGGGGACGGAGGCGGAGGCGGTGGAAGGCGCCCCGGAGCGGAGCGCCCCCGAGCCCGTCCGCGCCGTCTGACCGGCGCCCTTACCTCCGACGTCATCGCGTCGTCGGCCCGCTCACGACAAGGTGGAGCCATGGCCCCCGGAGCCGCGCACTCGGGTCCGGGGGCCGCTCGATACCCGTCGTTCGACGCCTGTCGCTCGACGCCCGTCGTTCGATACGCACCGTGAGAGGGAGAGTTCACCATGTCGCGTTACGAGGACGCCGTCACCCGCTACTTCGCCGCCTGGAACGCCACCGATGCGGACACCCGCGCCCGGGCCGTCGCCGCCGCGTGGACGGAGGACGGCTCGTACACCGACCCGCTCGCCGACGTCCGCGGCCACGAGGCGCTCGCCGCCGTGATCGCCGGGGCGCAGGAGCAGTTCCCCGGCTTCGTCTTCCGGCAGACCGGAGTGGCGGACGGGCACCACGACACCGTGCGGTTCTCCTGGGAGCTGGTGTCCGGGGCGGACGGGTCGGCGCCCGTCGCGGGCTCCGACGTCGCCACGCTCGACGAGGACGGACGCATCCGCGGCGTCCTCGGCTTCCTGGACCGGGTGCCCGCTACGGCGTGAGGGCCCCCTGGAGGGGCGCGTCCCGGAGGTGCGCGCCGTGCAGATACGCGGCCGTCTCCGCGTCGGCGGGGAGGAAGGTCTCCAGCGCCAGCTCGGAGACGGTCACGTCCATGGGGGTGTTGAACGTCGCGATGGCCGAGACGAAGGACAGCGTCCGGCCGGCGTGCTCGATCCGCAGCGGCAGCGCGAAGGGGGCCGCCGGGCCGTCGTCCGGCCGCTCCTCGCCCGGCACTTCCGGCGGCGGATAGGAGCTGACCTCGTCGTAGACGGCGCGCAGCGGCGCCGACCGCAGCACGGCCAGCTGGCGTTCCATCTGGTGCAGCAAGTGGGCGCGCCACTGGCCGTAGTTGCGGATGCGCGGGGCCATGCCGCGCGGATGCAGGGTCAGGCGCATGGCGTTGAGCGGCGGGACGAGCAGCTCCTCGGCGACGCCGTCCAGGAGGAGGGAGACGGACCGGTTGGCCGCCACCACCCGGTAGGTGCCGTCCACGGCGAGCGCCGGGAAGGGCTCGTGGGCGCACAGCAGGCGCTCCAGCCCCGCGCGCAGCTCGCCCATCGCCGGGTCGTCCAGCGGGCGTTCGGGGAAGTAAGGGGCGTAACCGGCGGCGACGAGAAGGGCGTTGCGCTCCCGGACGGGCACGTCGAGGTGGTCCGCGAGACGCAGGATCATCTGCCGGCTCGGCAGCGAACGGCCCGTCTCTATGAAGCTGATGTGGCGCGCGGAGGAGTCGGCGCGCAGGGCCAGCTCCAACTGGCTGATGCGGCGCCGGTTCCGCCAGGAGCGCAGGAGCGCGCCCACCGTGGGGGCGCCGGCCGTGGCAGTCGTCATGCCGCGACATTACCCGCGTCCCGTGGGACCCTTGTCGAACCGGTGTCTGGTGGTGGACGAAGGGACAGGGGACATGCCGGTCGAACCGCTCTCCCAGCAGGACGTCGAGGAGCGCCTGAAGGAACTGCCCGGCTGGACGACCGACGGGGTGCTGCTCCGTCGCTCGTACCGCCTTCCCGGGCACTTCCCGGCGGTGGCCCTGGTGGTGCACATCGCCCGGATCCAGGAGGAGTTGGGGCATCACGCGGAGGTGACCCTGGGGTACGACACCGTGGCGATCGCGGTGAACACCCACAGCGTGGGCGGCAAGGTCACCGGGCTGGACGTCGAACTGGCCCGCAGGATCGAGGAGATCGCCCCGGGGCACGGGGCGCGCTGAGGCGGCCTGCCTGCGGCCGTCGTGGCCCTGTCCGTCCACGGTCGTGTGGTGGGCGGGCAGGGCCTGCTCGTGCGGGCTCGTGCGTGTTCTATGTGCGGTGACTGTTCGTGCGGTGCCAGTTCGTGTGTGCCTGTTCATGCGGTCCGGCTCCGCCCGTGGCCCCCGGGGGGGGAGGGGGCGGGGCGGAACCGTCCCATCCGGTTCAACGCGTGCGGTTCGTCCGGCATTCCCGTCCGGCGTTCCCGTCCGGCGTTCCCGTGTGGCATTCCTGCCCGGTGGTCCCGTGCGGTGTTCCGTGCGGCGCTCCTGCCCGGCGGCTGCCGGGCGCTCAGGGCGCGGCCTCCTCGTAGAGCGCGTCCACTTCCGTCGCATACGCCTTCTCCACGGCCCTGCGCTTGAGCTTCAGCGTGGGGGTCAGCAGCCCCTGCCCCTCGGTGAAGCGGCCGGCGAGGATGCGGAAGGTGCGGATCGACTCGGCGGGGGAGAGGCCCGCGTTGGCCGCCATCACCGCCTCGCGGATCTCCGCCTCCAGCTCGCGGTCGCGCACCAGTGCGGCAGGGGGGAGCGGGGGCCTGCCCCGCACCGCGAGCCAGTGCGCCACCTCGGGGCGGTCGAGGGTCACCAGGGCCGCGAGATAGGGACGGCCGTTGCCCACGACCAGACAGCGGTCGACGAGGGGGTGGGTCCGCACCCGGTCCTCCAGCGCCGCCGGCTGCACGCTCGCGCCGTCGGCGGTCACCAGGACCTCGCTCCTGCGGCCGGTGACCGTCAGATAGCCCTCCTCGTCGAGCGCGCCCAGGTCACCGGTGGCCAGCCAGCCGTCGTGCAGCACCGCCGCGGTGGCGCGGGCGTCGTCCAGATAGCCCGCGAAGACCTGCGGGCCGCTGATCCACACCTCGCCGTCGGGCGCTATCCGCACGCCCGTCCCGGGAACGGGTCTGCCGACCGTGCCGAACCGCGGACGCTCCGGGGGGTTGGCCGTCGCGGCGGCGGTGGTCTCCGTCAGGCCGTAGCCCTCGACGACGGTGATGCCGGCGCCCGCGAAGAACAGGCCCAGCCGCCGGTCCAGGGAGGAGCCGCCCGAGAGCGCGAACCGCAGCCGGCCGCCCAGGGATTCGCGGATCTTGGAGTAGACGAGCTTGTCGAAGACCTGCCGCTGGACGCGCAGCGCCGTGCCGGGCCCCGGGCCGGTGCCGAACGCGCGGTCCTCCAGGGCGCCGGCGTAGCGGACGGCGACGTCCACGGCCTTCTCGAAGGGGCGCTCCTTCCCGGCCCGTTCCGCCGCGCGGCGGCTGGTGGAGAAGACCCTTTCGAGGAGGTGGGGGACGGTGCAGACGACGGTGGGCCGGAAGGCGCGCAGGTCGGCGAGGAGCGCTTCCTGTGAGGCCCCGGTCCGGTGTCCCAGCCGTACCCCGGCGCGCACGGCCGTCACCTGCACCATCCGCCCCAGGACATGGGCGAGGGGCAGGGCCAGCAGCAGGGAGGGGTCCTCGTCGGTGGGGCGGAAGACGGGGCCGAAGCCGTGGACGACGTTGTCGGTCTGGGCCATGAGATTGGCGTGGGTCAGGACGCAGGGCTTGGGGCGTCCGGTGGTGCCGGGGGTGTAGATCACGGTGGCCGGTGAGGAGGGGGTGACGGCGGACCGGCGCCGGTGCACCTCCTCGTCGGGGACGGCGGCGCCCGCCGCACCCAGTTCGCCGGCCGCGTCGGCGTCCAGCTGCCACAGCCGGACGAGGCGGGGCAACCGGTCGATGACCGAGCCGACGGTCATGGCGTGGTCCTCGTGCTCGACGACGCAGGCCGTGGCGCCCGCGTCGTGCAGGGTCCAGTAGACCTGCTCGGCGGAGGAAGCCGGGTAGAGCGGGACGGACTGGGCGCCCACGCACCACAGGGCGAAATCGAACAGCGTCCACTCGTAGCGCGTGCGGGACATCAGCGCGACCCGGTCGCCCGCGGCGACGCCCTGGGCGAGCAGGCCCCTGGCGACGGCCATGACCTCGTCGCGGAACGCCCCCGCGGTCACGTCCTGCCACCGCCCGGCGGCCTTGCGGCCGAAGGCGATCCGGTCCGGGGCCTCGGCGGCGTGCTCGAACACGATGTCTGCCAGGCCGCCGGCGGCCGGGGCCGGCGTCAGGGGCGGGACGGTGAACTCGCGCAAATTCTCGCTCCTCGCGACGCTCCGCACAGCGCCGGTGACCGTACCCGATCCGGCTCGGGCGAACCCTCGGTACTCGGCGACGGGCGGCGAACTGTCCGATCCGGGCGGATTATTGGCTGCGGTGTGTCACCTTCCCAGGTCGAGGAGGTGGCGGGGGAGAGTGCCCTCCGGCGCCGGGCTCCGGTCGGGCGGAGGCGGGGTGGCGGAGACCGGGCCTCTCTCGGGGGAGAGAGAGGGGGAGGAGGAGGGAGGGAGCGGGAAAGGGAGGGGCTCCGGTCAGCCGGGGGCGGCCGCCGTGTGCAGCCGGTCCCCGGCGGCGAGGATGGCGCGGGCCAGCGCCTCCGCGCTGCCGCGCGAGGCGTCGTCCCGCCCGGGCCCGGTGCCGTACAGCAGCACGACGTCGATGCCGCCCAGCTCGGGAAGCCCGGCGCGCGCGGGTATCCGCACCAGGCCCGGCGGGATCATGCCGTGGGTGTGGGCCATCACCCCCAGCCCGGCACGGGCCGCCGCGACCAGCCCGTTGAGGCTGCGGCTGGTGCATGCCACGCGCCAGGGACGGCCGTGCCGCTCCAGCACCTCCAGGGCGCGCGCCCGGGTCACCGCCGGCGGCGGGAAGGCCACCAGCGGCAGGGGCCGGTGCGCGTCCAGGCGCAGCCGCTCGCCGCCGATCCACACCAGGCGGTCGCGCCAGACGAGCCGCCCGTGCGGCTGGTGGGGATGGCGCTTGACCAGGACGAGGTCGAAGCGGCCGGCGGCCAGCTGCTCGTGCAGGGTCTCCGAGAGATCGACCGTGAGCTCCAGCTCGACCTCCGGATGCTCCCGCCGGAAGGACTCCAGCACCTCCGGGAGCCGGGTCAGCACGAAGTCCTCCGAGGCGCCGAACCGCAGCCGCCCGCGCGGCCGCGTGCCGGCGAACCAGGACGCCGCCCGCTCGTTCGCCTCCAGGATCGTCCGGGCGAACCCCAGCATCGCCTCGCCGTCCTCGGTCAGCGACACGCTGTGGGTGTCCCGGACGAACAGCTGCCGCCCGGCCGCCCCCTCCAGCCTGCGCACCTGCTGGCTGACGGTGGACTGGCGCAGCCCCAGCCGGTGGGCGGCCTGCGTGAAGCTGAGTGTCTGGGCGACGGCCAGGAAGGTCCGCAGATGGGCGGGCTCGAACATATTTCCAGGCTAGCCGGTCATCGATGAGCGTGATAACAGTCAGCGCGCTGAACGGGGTTCCCGATGATCCCGGCCGGCGGCAGGCTGGCGGACATGCCCCGACCCGCCTTCCTCGGCCGCCTCTTCCGCGGCCTCCCCCTCGATCCCTACATAGCCGCCCTCCTCGGCACCGTCCTGCTGGCCGTGCTGCTCCCCGCCCGCGGCCAGGCCGCCACCGTCGCCGACGCGGCGTCCAAGGTCGTGGTGGCGCTGCTCTTCTTCCTCTACGGAGCCCGGCTCTCCACCCAGGAGGCCGTGGCGGGCCTGCGGCACTGGCGGCTGCACACGACCGTCCTCGCCTGCACCTTCGTGGTCTTCCCGCTGCTGGGACTGGCCGCCGGCGGTCTGGTGCCGTACGTCCTCACCCCCCGTCTCCACGACGGACTGCTCTTCCTGTGCCTGGTGCCCTCCACCGTCCAGTCGTCGATCGCCTTCACCTCCATCGCCCGCGGCAACGTGGCGGCCGCCATCTGCGCCGGCTCCTTCTCCAGCATCGTCGGCATCGTCCTGACCCCGCTCCTCGCCGCCGTCCTGCTCGGCAACAGCGGGGCCGGCTTCTCCCTCGACTCGCTGCTGTCGATCGTGCTCCAGCTGCTGGTGCCCTTCCTCGCCGGGCAGTGGCTCCGCCGCTGGGTGGGCGGCTTCCTCGGCCGCCACCGCACCGTGCTCGGCCGGGTCGACCGGGCATCCGTGCTGCTGGTCGTCTACGCCGCCTTCAGCGCCGGCATGGTGCGCGGGATCTGGCACCAGGTCACCCCGTGGCGGCTGCTGGCCCTGCTCGGGGTCGAGGCCGTGCTGCTGGCGGTCATGCTCACCCTCACCACCGTCGGCTCCCGGCGGCTCGGCTTCCCGCGCGAGGACCGGATCGCGATCGCCTTCGCGGGATCGAAGAAGAGCCTGGCGGCCGGACTGCCCATGGCCACCGTCCTGTTCGGGGCGGAGGCCAGCCTTGCCGTCCTGCCGCTGATGCTCTTCCACCAGCTCCAGCTGATGGTCTGCGCCGTGCTCGCCAAGCGGTACGGACGCGAGGCCGCTGTGGCGGCCTCCGCCTCCTCCTGCGCCGCCACCCCGGCCGGGGGTGAGGCCGTGCCCGCCGGTGCCACGGCCGATCGGGCCGATCGCACTCCCTGATGGCGGGGGCCGGGCCGCTGCACGGGCGGTTGTCAAGGCTCCGGTCCGGGTGGTCACCGGGCTCCGGCCAGGGTGTCACTGGGCCTCGGTCCGGGCGATCACGGGGCCCCGGCCCGAGCGGTCTCCGGGCCGCTCCGCCACGCGGTCCAGTGGCACGCCGTCCAGTGGTCACGCGGTCGAGTGGCTGCGGTCGAGTGGGCGCGCGGTCCTGAGCAAGCGGTCCAGTGGGCACACGGTGGCCGTGCGGTCGAGTACGCGGACCGTGAAGGCACCGGGTCCAGGTGCCGGGACGGTCACACGGGACGCAGCAGCACCTTGCCCTGATTGGCGCGCGATTCGACGATCTCGTGGGCCTTAGCCACCTCCTCCAGGGGGAGTTCGGCGTGGATGCGCGGTTGCAGCCGGCCGTCGGCGGTCATGGCCCAGAGCTCCCGCCGCCATTGCTCCATCACCTCCGGCCGGTGACGGGCTATCAGGGCCATCTGGAACCCTATGACCGCTTTCGCGCCCACCAGCAGGTCGTACGCCTGGATGCTTCCTCCGCCGGAGCTGTAGGCGACCAGGCGCCCGCCGGGGGCGAGGGCCGCGATCGCGGGGGAGAGGAGCTCGCCGCCGACGGCGTCCAGCACGATGTCCACCGGGTCGCCCCAGGACTCCTGTCCGTAGACGACGACTTCGTCCGCCCCCAGGGAGCGGACGAAGTCCGCCTTGGCGGGGGAGCCGACGGCGGCCACCACGCGGCCCGCCCCACGGGCCTTGGCGATCTGGAGGGCGAGGTGCCCGACCCCGCTGGCGGCGGCCGTGACGAGGACCGACTCGCCCTCCAGGGGGCGGGCCGCCTCGTACGCGCCCCGGGCGACCAGGCCGCAGCGCACCAGGGCGACGGCCTGGGCCGAACTCGCCCCCTGGGGGATCCGCGAGGTGAACGCCGTGTGCAGGAGGGAGTAGTCGGCGTAGCCGTCGCCGAAGCACAGGCCGGTGACGCGCTCGCCCACCAGGAAGCCGGTGACCTCCGGGCCCACGGCCACGATCTCCCCCGCCACCTCGCCCCCGAGGCTCGCCGGCAGGGGATGCCCGCCCTCGCGGACCTTGCGCACCATGGGCAGGGTGACGCCCGCCGCCTCGGTACGGATGAGCAACTCCCCAGGGCCGGGCCGGGGGACGTCGGTCTCCTCGAGCCGCAAAACCTCGGGGCCGCCGTTCTGGTGATAGCGGACACGACGCATGGTGCACCTCCACGGGCAGGGTTTCGTCTCAGCGCTCCCGGCGCTTCGTTGGGGGTTCCAACGGCTACGACGATAGCGGACTGCGTTGGGAAGTCCAATGGTTTTCCGTAGGGAAACCCAACGAGTTTTTCGCTACCCTCGACTCATGGCACACAGCGACGCCCACGCGGTCGGCGAGCCCGCCCTCGCCCACATCCAGACCCTCCCGAGCTGGCTCCTCAACCGCGCCTCCGCGCGCGGGCGAAGGCTCGTCTCCGACGCCCTCGCGCAGGACGGCCTGCGCATGCCCCACCACGCCGTCCTCTCCGCCGTCGCCGACCTCGGCCCCGTGGCCCAGGCCGAGCTCGGCCGCACCACCGGCTTCGACCCCAAGGACATGGTCGGCATCCTCAACGACCTCCAGGCCCAGCAGCTCGTCACCCGTGCCCCCGACCCCAACGACCGCCGCAAGAACGCCATCACCCTCACCGAGGAGGGCCGCCGCCGCCTCCGGCGCCTCACCGAGCTCGGCGACGAGGCCAACGAAGCCCTGATGGCCGCCCTTTCACCGGCCGAACGCCAGCTCTTCCTCGCGCTGCTCGCGCGGATAGTCGACGAGGACTGACCGGCGGCGGCGAGGGGCCGCGCACCCCGCCCCGCCCGGACCCGGGGGATGCCGGGCATTCCCCGAAAGTCCCGTCGTCCCCCGCGCGGATCTGGTGGGATGGCCTTCGCCGGCGGACTGGCGTGATGGAGGGGTGGTTGCAGTGGTCCGGGACCTCGGAGACGTCGGGGGGCCCGACGGCCCGGGCGGGTGGGCCCGGTCGTACGGGGCGGGTGGTTCCGCGCGACGCCGCCCGGCGCTCCTCGTCGAACGCGGGTCAGGCGGACGGGAGTTGAGAGTCACGGCTCGGGCGGTTGTGTCCGACGAGGCCCGGGCGCACGGCTCCTGCCGTCCGCCCCGTACGCGGAGGTGGTGCGCGTGAGTCCGCAGCACCCGCAGCCGCTCCAGCAGCTGCACTACTCGCGCTCGTCCCCGGACAGCGCCCCCCGCTTCACCGCCGCCAGTCCCGACCTGCCCGCGTTGCTCCTCGGCGAGATCGAGCCGCTGCTCACTTACGAGCCTCCGGACGCCGTGCCCGTATCCGCACCGCCGGTGCCTGCGTCACCGCCCGTGCCTGCGGCGCCGGTCACCGCACCGCCGGTCCCCGCCGCGTCGGTCAGCCTCGGGCCTCCCCCCGCCGACTCGCTTGCCGCCGGGGCGGCGGGCGGGAGACCGGGCGCCGCCGCGCCGCGCGGCGGCCCCGCGGCCTCCGCGGCGACCGGGGCGCCCGGAGCCTCCGGATCCACCCCTGCCGCCGGAGCGTCCGGGCCCACCCCTGCCGTCGGAGCGTCCGGGCCCACCCACGTCTCCGGAGCGTCCGGATCCGCTCACGGCTCCGAACCATCCGGATCCGCCGCGGCCGCCCTGCGGGCCGCCGCCGTCCCCTCCCGTGGTGCGGCCCCCCGTTTCCCCGTCGTCTTCGGGCACCACCGGCTGGCCGACGGCACCCGGCTGTTGTGCCGTGTGGTCCGTACCGGCGACGACCCCCGGGGCCGGCGTCACCCCTTCCACGCCCACGCCGTCCGCCTGCCCCCCGACGGCCCCCTGCCCGGCGGGCTCCTGCCCGTCGAGGCGTGGGAGTCTCCCTCGTGGGCCGAGCGCACCCCCGGCACGGGCGTGCCCGAGCACCTCACCGCCCTCGCCCCGGCCCGCCGCATCACCAAGGCGGGCCTGCTGGAGTTCGTCAGGGCGCGCGCCGAGCGGCTGGTGCCGTTCCTCACCGACGTGCGGACGCTCTTCCGCAGGCCCGACGCGCCCCAACTCCTCGTCATCGAAAGGGACACCGACCGCATCGCGCACTGGATCGCCGTCGCCAGCGCCGTCCTGCCCCGCGACCTCGCCAACCGGCTCACCTTCACCACCTACACCCGCCGACCCCTGCTCGCCCGCCAGCAGATCGTCGGGGCCCTGCCCGGTGCGGAGTTCGACTACGCCCACGTGGCCGGCGACCGCCGCTACCGCGTCCACGACTGCGCCGGAGGTCACTCCAGCCCCGCCCGCGACGACCCCGACCCCTGGGCGTCCGTCGCCGCCCGCGTCCTGCTCGCCGACCGGCCCGCGCTGTTCACGGAGGCCGTGCGGCTGCGCACCCCCGCCGACCGCGACGCCACACACGACGCGGGACGCCTCGCCGCCCTCGCCCTGCGCGACGGCATCCCGCTGGACGCGGCCGGCCGGACCGCCGCCGCCCGCTGGGCCCGCTTCCGCGCCACCGCCGACCGCGCCGACCGCCGCGAACCCAACCCGTTGCTCGTCCCCCTGCTCGGGGCCCTGGCCACCGCGGGGCCCGACCGGCCGCCCGAGGAATGGGCCGCCCTCGCCGAACTCGCCGAGTTCTTCGCCCCCTTGGCCTCCCAGCCGCCAGGCGAGCGGCTCCGCCGCGACCTGCGCGCCGAGCTGGACCGCGCCGCCCCCGGCGAACCCCTGACCCGCGTCCTGGGCCTCGCCCGCCTCGCCGAGGCGCTGCGCGCCGACCACACCCCCGTCCTCACCGCCCGCCTGAGCGCCGCCCTCCTCGGCGACGCCGCCCCCGACCGCGACGCGGTCTGGGCCGCCGTCACCGCCCACCCCGGGCTCACCGCCGCCGTCCTCGGCACACTCGAACGCACCGCGGCCACCGGTGACCCCGCCTCCGTCGTCCACCTGCTCACCGGCGGTTTCCCCGCGAAGGACCTCCAGCGTCACCCGCACCTGCGCATGGCCGCCGCCCTCGCCGACGGCTCCCTCCCACGCCCCCGCCGCAGCCCCGACGACGCCGAGGCCGGGCCACGGCCCGGCGCCCCCGACGGCACCGGCCGTTCCCAGGACCGGATCGCCTTCCTCGCCCAGCTCGTCCGGAGCGCCGGACGCGGCCAGGGCGCCAACCCCTCCGTACTGCGCACCGCGTTCCGCCTGGTCTGGGGCAGCTCCCCGCCCACCCCCGCCGAGACCGCCGCCCTGCTGGACGCCCTCCCCGCCGAGCGGCACCGCGCCGCCGGCCTGGACGACGTGCTCGTCCGCTCCGCCCTGGAGAGCACGCCCGACGACGCCGAGGCGCCGGCGGCGGCCCGGATCCTCGTCCTGCGCTGCGGCCCCCGGCTCGACCCGCGCCGGCACGCCGCGCTGCTCCTCCTCGATCAGGCCGGCGCCCTCGCCGACGGCCAGGAGCTCCCCGGTTTCACGGCCCGCGCCCTGTCCCTGCGCGAGCAGGCCCGGCCCCTGGAGCCCGGCATCGAGGACCGGCTGCGCCAAGTCCTCGTCCGCCGGCTGCTGTTCGGCGACCCCTGCCCCGACGAGCTGGCCGAGCTCGCCGCGTCCGGCGACGAGGAGCTGCTGGGCGCCTACGCCCACGAGGCGCGCGGCGGCGGTGTCGACCTCGCGCTGCGCCGCACCCCCGCGTTCGCCGCCGCCTGCTTCACGGCCTGGCACACGGCCCCCGGCGCGAGCGGCCTCTGGGACGACGTCCGCACCACCCTGCTCGACGACGTGCTGCGCCCCGCCGTGCGCTTCCTCCCCCGCGAGCACCTGGACGAGATCCAGCAGGTCCTCTACGAAGAGGACGCGACCTGGGAGGAGTTGTTCCAGGAGTGGAACAGGCGCCCCGGCGTCCTCGGCCGCCTCGGGGCCCTGCGCCGCGCCTCCCGCGCCGACCGCAGGGCCGACTGAGGAGGAGGCGACATGACCGTCCCGGAAGACAGCATGACCAGCCCCGAAGACGGCATGACCGTCCCGGAGGACGCCATGACCACCCCGGAAGACCCGGCCGTCACGGCAGTACGACGCGCTCCTCCCCGGCGTAGACGTTCATCGACGCCCCGCGCAGGAAGCCGACCAGCGTCATCCCCGTCTCCGCCGCCAGGTCGACGGCCAGCGACGAGGGCGCCGAGACCGCCGCCAGGACGGGGATCCCGGCCATCACCGCCTTCTGGGCGAGCTCGAAGGACGCCCGTCCCGAGACCAGCAGCACCGTGCCCGCCAGCGGCAGCAGCCCCTCGCGCAACGCCCGTCCCACCAGCTTGTCGACGGCGTTGTGCCGGCCCACGTCCTCGCGGACGTCCAGGAGTTCGCCGTCCGGGGCGAAGAGCGCGGCGCCGTGCAGGCCGCCGGTCCGGTCGAAGACCTTCTGGGCCGAGCGCAGCCGGCCGGGGAGTTCGGCGAGCAGCCCGGGGTCGAGGCGCAGCGGCGCCGGCCCGTCCGAGAGGGGCCAGCGCGCGGTGGTCCGTACGGCGTCCAGGCTGGCCTTGCCGCACAGACCGCAGGACGAGGTGGTGTAGACGTTGCGTTCGAGGCTCACGTCGGGGACGGGGACGCCGGGCGCGAGCCGGACGTCGACGACGTTGTAGGTGTTCCCGCCGCCGTCCGGCGAGGTGGCCCCGGCGCAGTAGACGATGTTGGCGAGTTCGGCCGCGTCGCCGAGGACGCCCTCGCTGACCAGGAAGCCAGCGGCGAGCGCGAAGTCGTCGCCCGGGGTGCGCATGGTGATCGCGAGCGGCTTGCCGTTCAGCCGGATCTCCAGCGGCTCCTCGGTGACCAGCGTGTCCGGACGGGTGTTCACCGCCCCGTTGCGGATGCGGATGACGCGGCGGCGTGCGGTGACCCGTCCCATGGGTGATCAGTCCTGGTCTGTTCGGCGGCGGCTGACCGCTCCATTGTCGGGGGCGGCCGTGGCGAGGGGCGGCCGCGCACCCTCCGGACCCGGTTACCGGCGGTCGTACGTGACGTGGACCTCATCGCGTACGGGCGTCCTGTCGCGTGCCGCACCGCGGGCTACCGTTCGACGGGCAACGTGCTTGTTCCCCGCCCCGACTGTGCACCGAGAGCGGAGACTTCCATGGCACCGACCCTCAACTCCCTGGTCCTGCGGCCCGGCGCCGAGTGGGACAGCGCCTGGCGGCGCTGCCTCGTGCTCGCGCCCGAGGCCTTCCGGGACGACCGTGTCCTCAACCTCTGGAACGGCGCCTGGCACGCGGACGGCCGTCCGCTGCCCGCCGTCACCCCGGTCGACGGCACGCCCATCGCGGGCCCGCCGCGGCTGGACGCGTCCGCCGCCCACCGGGCCGTGCGCGCCGCGCTCGACCAGCACCGCGCCTGGCGCGAGGTGCCCCTCGCCGACCGCAGGGCGAGGGTGGCCGCCGCGCTGGACGCCCTCGACGAACACCGCGAACTCCTCTCCCTGCTGCTCGTCTGGGAGATCGGCAAGCCCTGGCGGCTGGCGCAGGCGGACGTGGACCGGGCGATCGACGGCGTCCGCTGGTACGTGGACGGGATCGACGGCATGCTGGCCGGGCGCGGCCCGCTGGCCGGGCCCGTCTCCAACATCGCGAGCTGGAACTACCCGATGAGCGTCCTCGTCCACGCGATGCTCGTCCAGGCGCTCGCGGGCAACGCGGTGGTCGCCAAGACCCCGACGGACGGCGGGCTGGCCTGTCTGACCCTGGCCTGTGCGCTGATCCACCGCGAGGGCGTCCCCGTCACGCTGGTCAGCGGCAGCGGCGGCGAGCTGTCGGAGGCGCTGGTGCGCGCGCCCGAGATCGGCTGTGTGTCGTTCGTCGGCGGCCGGGACGCCGGCGCGCGCGTCGCCACCGCCGTCGCCGACCTGGGCAAGCGGCACGTCCTCGAACAGGAGGGCCTCAACACCTGGGGCATCTGGAACTTCACCGACTGGGACGCCTTCGCCCCGCAGATCCGCAAGACCTTCGACTACGCCAAGCAGCGCTGCACGGCCTACCCGCGCTTCGTCGTCCAGCGCTCCGCCTTCGCGGAGTTCCTCGCCCACTACCTGCCGGCCGTGCGCGCCGTGCGGTTCGGCCACCCGCTGGCCATCGACTGGCCCGCCGACGACCTGCCCGAGCTGGACTTCGGCCCGTTGATCAACGCGGCCAAGGCTAAGGAGCTGACGGACCAGGTCGCCGAGGCCATCGACCGGGGCGCGGTGCCGCTGCACCAGGGTTCGCTCTCCGAGGGCCGCTTCCTGCCGGGGCAGGACCGCAGCGCGTACGTCCCGCCGGTCACCCTGCTCAACCCGCCCCCGTCCTCTCCCCTCCACCACTCCGAACCCTTCGGGCCCGTGGACACCATCGTCCTCGTGGACACCGAGGCCGAGCTCCTCGCCGCGATGAACGCCAGCAACGGTGCCCTCGTCGCCACGCTGTCCTGCGACGACCCGGCCACCTACGAGCGGCTGGCCCCCCAGATCCGCGCCTTCAAGGTCGGCCACGGCAGGCCGCGTTCCCGGGGGGACCGGCAGGAGCTCTTCGGCGGCTTCGGGGCGTCGTGGCGGGGCGCCTTCGTCGGCGGGGAACTGCTGGTGCGGGCGGTGACCGTGGGGCCGTCGGGGGACGAGCGGCTGCCGGGCAACTTCCCGGAGTACCACCTCATGCCCTGAGGCCCGAGTCGCCCGGGGCGCGGCGGTCAGCCGATGCCCTGCCGGTCGGGCACGAGCGCGAACGCCCGCTCCGCCGCCTCCGGCACCGTGCGCGCCACGGCCTGCGCCAGCAGCGCGCGGTGCCGCTCCACCGGCTGCCGCCGTCCCGCCGGGACGAGCGCCCACAGGTCGTCCAGCCCCGCCATCATCCGCCGGGTGACCTGCGGACTGGTGACCGCGCACCGCCGGATCTCGGTCAGCCCGAGGTCCACCAGGTCCGTCCAGCCCGGCAGGTCCTGCACCAGCCGCACCGTTCCCGCGCGGTCGCAGTGGCACAGGGCGCCCAGCGGACGGTGTGCGACGGCGGCCAGGAACTGCACGATCCGGTCCAGGCACTGCACGGCCGTCGTCGGGTCGTTCACGGCCGGCGACAGGGCGCGCTGCGCGATGTCGGACAGCTGCCGCAGCCCGAAGCCGACGTCCTGGTGGAACGTGCGCTCCACCCCCACGGACACCGTGTACCGCAGCGCCCGGGGCGGGGGCGGCCTGTGTCCGCCGTGCACCGCGAGGACGGGCGTCCCCGGTACGACGTAGTCGCCGATCCGTGGGATCAGCCGCAGCACCACCCCGTGCCGCCGGGCCACCCGCACCAGCCGCGCGATGTGCACGTCCCGCAGGACGCCGGCCCGCCCGCGGTGGACGATCTCGGACCCGGCCGGCGGCAGCGCGTCCGCCCCGGGGCCGGGCCCGCCGCCGCGGGCGTGCCGGTCCAGCACCCGCATGGACTCCCGGTTGATCCGGTCGATCACGTGGCTCACCCGCATCAGCCGCAGCGTGGAGTTCACATAGGCGATGAACAGCCCCAGACTCACCAGCACCAGCAGCACGCACATCCCACTGGAGAAGACCGGGACGGTGGTGACCTTCCTGGGGTCCGTCTCCCCCTCGTACGACGCCTGCACCAGCAGCGCGAACAGGAACGTCGCCAGGAACACGGCGAAGGCGCACTTGGTGATCCTGCTGCGGACGTAGAGCCGGACCACGCGGGGCGAGAACTGGCCGCTGGCCATCTGCAGCGCGACCAGCGAGATCGAGAAGACGACGCCGATGAAGGTGAGCATCGCCGAGCCGACGGTCGAGACGATCGTCCGCGCGTCGTCGGCGATCTTGGTCAGCGAGGCGACGGTGCCGTAGTCCCCGCTCTCCTGCAACCACCCCACGTACGCCTCGTCCACCAGCAACACCCCCACCGCCCCCACCACGGCCCCCACCAGCCCCACCGTCGGCGTGAACCAGAACGTGTCCCGCAGATGCTCCCGCAACGGCGACAGCGGACGGGGAACACGCCTGGTGGGAGCGGGCGCGAGGGCCTCGGCGGCGACCTTCCCCGAGGATTGTCCGGCTTTGCCCATAAACAGACCTTATGCCCACGAGGAAAGCCCTGGTGAAAGGCACTCCGAAACCTTGATAGAGTTATCCATGTCGCCGCGGGGAACACCCCGCGAAGACAGACACCTTGTCCGGGTGGCGGAATGGCAGACGCGCTAGCTTGAGGTGCTAGTGCCCTTTATCGGGCGTGGGGGTTCAAGTCCCCCCTCGGACACCAGCAGAGACCCCAGTCGATCTGGGGTTTTTCTGTTTCTCCGGCTGTGGCGTGACCAACCACGTGACCAACAGCCGAGCGAACTTCCTGGTCAGACCAGGGATGACAGGCCGAGACGGGCAGCGCTGGAAGCGGCCAGCTTCTTTGCCCCTTCGGCGCGACGCCTGCCGTAGCGCGCCATGGTGTAGCCCGGCGAGTGGTGCCGGGCGTTGGCGGAGACCTCTACCGGGTTCTCGTGGTTGTCGAGATCGTTCGTGATCTTCGATGCTCGCCAGTCGTGCAGCCGGAAGTTGTCCGGCAGGTGCAGACGGTTGCGTGCCGTCCGCCAGCGGGCCGACACCTTCTCCGGGTCCTGTGGTCCGCCTGCCTCGCCCCGGTACAGCTTGAAGCCGTCGCGGGCGAACACGAGGTCGTGGTCCACCCAGAGATCCCCGAGGCGTTCCCGCTCCGCGTCCTGGCGCTCCCTCTGCCGCTTGAGGACGTTCATCAGGGCTTGGTCTACGTAGATGATCGCGTTGTCGTCTCCGTCCTTGGTGAGCTTGCGCAGCCGGTAGGTGTTGCCTTCCTCGACCACGACCCAGGCCAGTTCGATGGCGCACTCATCCCAGTGGATGAGCGACCACTTCCACCCCAGCACTTCGCTGCGGCGGCATGAGGTGGCCGCGTAGGCGGTCCACAGTGGGGCGTCCCGAAGGCAGTGGTGGGTCAGTCCGTCGTCGCACGCACGGTTGCCGCACGGCGTCCATATCTCTTTGAGGAAGTGCGCCGTCTCGTGGTCGTTGAGGGTCGGGAAGTCCGGCTGTGCCGCCTTGATCTGCCGCTCGGTCGGCGGGTTGGCGGTGTGGGCGGGGTTGACCGTGAGGAGCTTCCTCGGTCCGGTCACGGAGTCCAGCGCCGCCGAGATGATGTTGTGTATGTGGCGGACGCTCTTGGGGCCGAGCGGCTTGTTCCCGTTCGCCTCGATGGGCGCGGTTTCCAGGAGCCGGTACAGCTCGTCCAGCCGCTCGTCCGTCACCTCCACCACCTTGACCTTGCCGATGTGCGGCTTGATGTGCAGCCGGATCTTCGACTCGTACCCCTCCTTGGTCGTGTCCTCGCCCCGATGCTTGGCAAGCCACCCGTCCATGAGCTGTCCCATGGTCATGTCGGAGCGGGGCGTGAGGGTGCCTGCCTCGTGGTCGGTGTGCCACTTGCGCAGCGCCCGTTCCGCCTCGGTCTTGTTCTTGTACTCGCGTCCTATCCAGTAGCGCTCCTTCTTGCCCGTCGCCGGGTTGAAGTGCAGGGGCGTACGCACGCCCCAGGTGTTCGGTCGGCCCGTGCGCGGGATCTCCACCGGAGTCCCACCGAGCCCGTTGCCGCGCTTTGCCACCCGGCTACTTCCCCCTCGCTCTGTCGCAGCCGCTACGGCTGTCGCAGCACTTCTTCGACATTGATCCCCTTCAGCGTTTCGATCGCCTTGTCCGTGAGCTGGCCGCCGGCCTTGCCCTCCACCTTCGTCAGGAACCCCCGCTGACGGGCCGCACGGAGGTGCCCCTTCAACGTCGCCTGCTTGGTCCCGGTGATGGCTTCGAGCTCTTGGACGGGAGCGCGCTCACCGATCTCAACCACGCGCACATAGAAGGCGGAGAGAACCGCCAGGTACTGGTCAGAGACGCCCCGTGGAAGGTGCGGGAGCACCGCCGTCAGACCGACATGCACATCCGCAAGCGCCGACTCTCCACGCGCCCGAACCATCTCCTGCCCCGGTGAGGTCGTATCGATCTGCCGCAGGACCGTGCTGGTGATGCCGCGCGCCACCTCTTGCGGATCGGCATCCTCGTGTGGCTCGATCCGGATTTCGCGGGGATTGCCCGAAGCGGAGTCGAGCGGAAGCCACATGGTGACCTTCCATGCCCCGATGCGCTGGACATGCTCGACGCCCGCACGGGGCGCAGCGCTGCCCTCGTGATCGTTGGTGTTCGTCATGCGCAGCAACATACGGAACATGGCCGCACTGGGCAAGTCAGGCCGTGACGCATCCGGGTTTGACTGAGCAGGACTGATAACTCAGGATGGGCAACCCGAGGGGGAACCATCCCCTCCGCTAACCGAGGAGCCGTCCTTTGCAGAACGCCCGCCTGATGAGCGTCACCGACCTGGCCGAGTACCTGGGCGTGACGCCCGCGTGGGTCTACAACAACCACCGAGCCTTGAACATCCCCGCCTGCAAGATCGGCGGACACCTTCGCTTCCGGCCCGCCGACGTGGACCGCTGGATCGGACGGGACTGCCGGGAAGCCGCCTGACCTGAGCTCCAATCCCAAGCCAGCCGGACGGCTGGCCGCGCCTATCAGAAGGGAGCACATGCGAACCACCGACTACCGGCGCTCGTCGCGCCACACATCGAAGGGCACACCCGTTCAATGCGAGAAGGCTTCGGTCCCGGTCTGTACTGGAACAAGCTGTCCAAGAAGGACTGCGAGCGTCTTGCTCGCGAGTCGGACGTCCCGCTGTGGCTCCGCGTCTACTTCGCTGCACAGTGGCGCTTGAACCAGATCGGACACGCCGAGTTCCAGTCCGGCGAACTGGCCGGGTTGCTGGCGAAGAAGGGTGACAAGCCGCTCGCCGAGGGCAGTGTGTCCAACGCCGTCGCCAGGGCCAAAGAGAAGGGGCTCATCAACAACGAGTCCAACGCCCGCTGCCTGGTGCTCTCACACCACCACGCCCGCACCGAGAGGGGCAGCCAGTCTTGCAGCCAGCACAACGCCCGCGTCTGGCGTGGATGACCGCCCCTTCACGCGACACGTGAAGCTCCCTCACGCCGGACGTGAAGGCAAACAGCATCTGACCTGCGAAGTCCTTCGTTCCCTCTTATATCTAGTAAGGGATGTCCAAGGTTCTGGCAGTGGGCGGCCCCTGCCGGGGCCGACAGGGAGAAGCGACTTGCGTACGTACGTCAACGGCAAGGCGTACAGGCGAGGGCCGAAGGGTCTACGTCAGGGCGGCCCCGAAGGGGGCCGACAGCACGAAGCCCCTACGTACTTACATGCAGCGGCGAAAGGAAGGAGGGGCGCGCAGCGCCCCCATAGGCGAAGACCCAACGGCGAAGGCGTGAGCAGAGAGGGCGGCCATTCGGCCGCTCAGCTCGAAGTCACTTACGTACATACGTGCAGC
The DNA here is from genome assembly GCF_001187435.1 of Streptomyces caatingaensis. GTDB lineage: Bacteria > Actinomycetota > Actinomycetes > Streptomycetales > Streptomycetaceae > Streptomyces > Streptomyces caatingaensis. The sequence goes on from NZ_LFXA01000002.1 coordinate 508,257, forward strand.
GGCGAAGAGGTAAGCGACAGGGGCGGCCTCCGGCCGCACAGCCGGAAGCCACTTCGACAGAGCGGCCCCGGCAGGGGCCGATAGGAGCAAGCCCGGGAAGCCACAGGTGGGGCGCTGCCGCGCCCCCATGGCCCGAAGCCCCTTCGGCTCAGGGCAAGGGACATGGGCCGCTTACGCGGCCACAGAGCGAAGCCACTTACGCCAAGCCTTGAAAGGCTTCGTTCTCGTGCAGGCTCCGAGTGCCGGCCGAGCTAGGGGCAGCGCTCCCACCTGCTACTTCTCCGCCGTCGCCTCTGCCCGCCGTCGCTTGATCGACCCTGGAACCGTGGCAGTGGGAGCCCTGCTAAGGGTTACCGGTGATGCCCTGCCCTGCCAGTCTCGCCGTCGTCTGATCGACCTTGGGATGGTGGCAAGATTTTTGCTGCCATGACAGGGCGGTCCTCGACTTCGGTGTCAAGGGGTCATCCCCCACCCCTTCGCCGTCGCCTCGTACGTCTCGGCTGTCCGCTTCGCCGTCGCCCTGGCAGGCGTGAGCCCTGCCCTCCCGTCCGCCGTTGGCAGGCTTGCCGTACGTCGTGGCAGGTGAACGGCTGTGTGCCTCCCTGAACGGCCGACAGGCCGCACGACTCACGACGTGACGAGAGCGGAGCGGCAGGCGCTCAGGCAGGCGCACAGCCTCACGACAGGGCAGGCGGTCAGGGCAGAGGACAAGCCCAAGGCGGGGCGCACGAGCGCCCCACTGTCGAAGGTGGTGAGCACGACGAGCACGAGCACCAGCCCACGGCAACGCGGAGAGTGATCACGACAGGGCGTCTCAATAACCTTCGATAGTGAGACGATCCGCCGAACACCAGGCCATGTCCGTTTCGCCCTCAGTCCAGCGTCTCGAAACCCGTCTCAAAAGATCCGTCTCCCGGCTGGCTTTCGAGACACGTTTATGAGACGGTCTGGTCGTGACCACGAACACCCCGGCCGAACAGGTCGAGCGTCACCCCTGCCCGAAGTGCGACGCCCCCGCCGGTAGCCCCTGCCGTACGGGAGCGGGCAAGGTGGCAGCGAATTACCACACGGGGCGCTTCGCCCTGGTGCCCTCACTCAAAGCGGAACTCACCGTGAAGACTCCGGCCGACCGGAACCCCGGTAAGCGGTGGGTGCAGGGTGAGCCCGTGCCTGTGGTGGCCGAAGCTGTGCCGGGCGCAGCGATACGACTGGGCTATGCCAGGTGCAGCACGGTTGGGCAGGAACTACAGAGCCAGTTGGACATGCTGGCCCGTGCCGACTGCACACGGGTGTTCTCGGAGAAGATCAGCACCCGCGTGAAGGAGCGGCCCGAGCTAGAGAAGGCGCTAACCCTGGCACGGGAGTTCAAGACAGCCGCGCCGAACCAGCCCGTCATCCTGACTGTGGTGGAGATGAAGCGCCTTGCCCGCAACGCGGCGGAACTCATGACGTTGTCCTCCACCCTGCAAGCGGACGGCATCCAACTGGAACTCCTCTCCGGTCCCTTGCAGGGCGTGTACGACCCGAACGGGGCGGGAGCCATCGTGTTCGCCGTCCTGGCCGTGGCTGCAGAGGTGGAGCGGGAAGGCATCCGGGAGAAGACGTTGGAGGGGCTGGACACTGCGGCCCGCAAGGGCAACCACGGTGGACGCCCCTCCGTCGTGGACGACGACAAGCTAGCCGTAGCCCGTGCCCGGCACGCCAAGGGAGAGAGCGTCACGGCCATCGCCAAGGCACTGGGAATCTCCCGGGCCACCTTGTACCGGCACATCGGTGAGAGCGCCTGAGACAGGCGCACAGGGGCGCGCAGTCAGGCGCTCACCTCCGAGTGCACCGGGACGGGTGGGCGCACCCCGGTGAGCGCCTCTGCACGGGCCACCAGGCGGGGCGCAAGGTCGGGATACCAGCCACGGGCTACGGCTTGCAGCATCTCGGCCAGGGCCGCGAGTTCCCCGATTCGGCCGGCCGGGGTGTCGAGGATCGGCGCGAACTCCTTGCGGATGCGGGCGGCTACGTCGGGCACAAGCAGGCTGTTGGCGTGGAGAAGCCCCGCGTCATAGCCGAAGGGCACCAGGCCCCACCGCTCCCAGTCCAGCAGGCACAGGGGCGCGGCGGTGAGGTTGCCCCAGTGCAGGTCACCGTGACCAGTCACCCGCTCCACCTTGGCGGGGGCAGGGATGCCGAGGAACTGGGGGAAGGCTCGTTCGATCCACCCGTCCCGCACGGTCACCTTCACTCCCTCTGCTTCAGTGAGGAGGGCAAGGGCTCGGCGAAGGTCCGCCCACCACTCGTCAGGCAACCCCGGGTCGTGGTCGATGTCGGCCCGGTCCGGGGACACGGTGGGTTGCGTGAGGTAGTCCAGGACTTCCGACTCGAAGGCCCACTCTCCGTCAGTCCAGTCATGCACCCCGTGGAGGCGGGGGCGGGGAACGCCGTCAGGCACCAGCTCCGAAGCCCCGACGATGCCCTCCCCCGCCTTCCTGCCCGCGTTCCTCTTCGCCGTCCGGCTGACCCGTAGCCACCGGTCCCCCGCTCGGCGTCCGAGAGTGACACCGAGGAAGCCCCACGCCAGCGGCCCCGTGCAGGTGAGGCCCAGTGCCTTGGCCGCCCGGTCGTGGGCGGCCTCCATCAGGGCCTGTACCTCCTCATTCACCGGTGAGTTCATCCGTCACCCTCCTGAGTTCCTGGGCCGTCAGCGGCGCAGCCAGAGCCTTTGCCACATCGTCCCAGTGCTCGCGGGTGCTCGCGGAGGTGAGGACGACATCGAGGCCAGGGCACGAGCCAGCGGCCAGCAGGGCAGCGGCTGCGGCCGACAGGCCGGGGCGGATGAGGTTCACCAGTTCGGGTGTCATGGCGTCGAGGAGTTCACCCCCGTGCAGGGGAGCAGAGCCGAACGTGATCAGCCCCGCGTCCTTCGCCTGCACCAGTGGTCCGCCGCCGTTCAGAGCCTGCGTGATCGGGGCATCCATGATCAGGCTGACGGGCATCTGCAAGCCCGTGAAGTGATGCTCGGCGGAACCGGCCGCCTGCCGGGCGAGCGTGAGCAACTCGGGCACGCTGAGCGCTCCGGAGGTCAGGCCCGACCAGGTGGCGACGCCGTACCCGCCGATCCTGCCCGCGTGGGCGAACTCTTCCAGCGTCGTGAAGGCTTCCCGTACACGCCCGTGCAGAGCGGCACGGTCAAGGCCGTGCCCGTGGTGCTCCGGGTTGTGTACGAACACCAGGTCCACGCGCCCGAGCGCGGCCAACGACCGCTCCGTCTGCCAGCGGACGAAGCCCCGCTCAAGGCTGTGCCTACCCGCCGCCTCTTCCCGGGTGAGCACGCCCTCAGCCAGGGCGGCACGGCCCTGCTCCGCCGTGAAGAACCCCGTCTTCGTGGCTACCCGCACGGTCGGGTACTCCCCGAGAACCGGGCGCAGCTCCTCATGCACCCGACCACGGGCGTAGTTGGGTGCCGTGTCCACCCAGGGACTACCGGCCGCCAGGGCGGTGCGTGCCGCCCGACTGACGGCACGCACGCGGTATGTCCCCAGGCAGAGCGCGGCGGTCACAGCGCCGTCCCCACGACTGCGACGGCGTGGCCGTCGATGAGGACGGAGACCAGTTCGGCCACCTCCTTGACCTCCAGCCCGGCGGAGTCGGCGAGTTCGCCCAGCGTGGTCGGCTGGTTGGTCAGCAGCGTGCCCAGCGCGGGCGCGGCGGACTCGGCGAAGTCCCAAGCCGTACCGGCCGCCGAGAAGGTGACCGTGCCCTGTTCGCGGTCCGCCGTCAGGCGGCCCCTCGGAGTGGTGAGCTTGACCGTGATGTCCCGATGGGCGGGGAGTCCGCCCACGTAGGGGAGGGACGGAATCGCATGGCCCAGGTCCGTCGTATCGATCGACTCCGCCCACCGCTCCACGAGGCGGGGGTCCGCCATCATGTCGGCCACCTCACGACGAACGGCGTCGATGAAGTCCGACTGTTCTGCCAGCGAGCCGAAGCGCGGAATGTCCCTGCGCAGCGCGAGGGACGCCCGGAGCTGATCGACGACCCACAGCATCAGGTCAGCGCCCGTGTGCGGGACCATGCCGAACGTGAGGTGAAGGGATTCCGTCCCCTGGTCAGCGGTGACCGCGTGCCACCAACCGCGCGGCAGGTAGAGCACGTCACCCGGGGACAGAACGAGGTCCGCCATCGGGTCGCCCTCCGGCTCCTCCGGCGACTCCACGTCCCGGAAGGTGGGCGCCTCACGGGTCATCCCCCACAGGCGCCACCGCTTCGAGCCGTGCAGTTGGACCACCACCACATCGTGGTCATCCCAGTGCCGGCCGAAGCCCTCCCGCTCGGTCCACGAGGCGTACACGTTGGCCTGCACGGAAGTTCCGAGGAAGCGTTCCAGCCCCTCAGCAGCCGCCCCCACAGCGGGGTGGATCTTCTCCACCGCATCGAGCACCAGCGACGCCCCGTCTCTGAGCTGGGCGTGGAAGTCGGACGGTTGGATACGGGACCAGGTGACCGCTCGGCGGTTCGTGGTCGGGATCGCGTAGCGGTGGAGCGGGACCATCTCGCCGTCGACCGACAGGCGCAGCCGGGGCGGCTCCAGCCGCTGAGTGGCAATGATCCGGTTCAGGTCGTCCCAGGAGAACAGGCCCGCCGTGTCGGCGGCTCCGGGGAAGTGCGCGTAAGAGCGGTGGTACGTCCGGGCGAGGAACGTGTCCCCGCCCAGACGCCCCGCCCACGAGGCTGCATCAAGCACCGTGGGCGCTCCCGTCAGTCGTTGCCGTCGGAACGGCCACTGCTGACGTCAGACTCCTGCTCGGCACGGGTGCGCGCGGCCACGATCTTCCGCTTCGCGACGAGCAGGCCACCCCCCTCGGGGGCCACCGAAGTGGTGTTCTCTTCCACCATCGGACTACCTCTCTTCTCGGGAACTCCCACCGGGAATCCGGCGGGAAGCATCAGGGACAGCGGCCAATGCGGTTACCAAAGAGCTACGGCGAGAACCAGGGCACAGCCGCTGAGGATCGCGGCCAGGTAGAGCGGCCCCGCGTACCGGCCCAAGCGGCGCAGCACCCAGTGCCCCAAGCGACGCATCACGTCGCCTTCGGCTCCACCGCCACGGGGCGGAGAACACTGGCAGGCAACGAACTGCGGCCCGTGCACCGAGGGCACTCGCACGGCGGGTACTTGGTCGGCGAACCCAGGATCACCGCATTGCGCGGCTCCACCTGCACCTCACGAACCGGGCCGTACGTCCGGCCGCCGTCGTACGACACCCGCAGAGTCATGCGCCCCGTCATGAGCGCACACCACCGTCAGGGCCGAACGTCCGCCGGTACTCCAGCCCCCGACCTACGCCGTAACGCACCCGTTCTTCGTTTCGCTCGGTCGCTGTCATGGGGGAAATCATTGGCCTAGAAAGCGGCGGCTGTGTAGTTCTTTCCCGTCATGGACTAAAGATCATGAACGGCAGGCGGCAGCCCACTCCGTCAACAGGGCTCGCGCTTCGGCCCCGAACAGCGCGTATCCCTCCAGTGTCGAGAACAGTTCCAAATGCATTTCGATGTCGCGCGGATCTCTCAGGATCACGACACCAGTGGTGTTCTCCACAGTGGCCAGGGTGTTGTCGTAGACAGTGAAGGTGTCCATCGGAGCCATGGGCTTGTATCCCGCGATTGGGATGACACCGAGCTTCACATTCGGCAGGTGGGTCAATGAGGTCAGCCGGTCAATCTGCATCGCCATCGCGGCAGGGGGCAGGAGTGGCCACCTCACGGCCTGTTCGGTGAGGATGAAGGTGAACCGCTTCTTTGCGTCGTAAAGAACCTCCTGCCGCTCCAGCTTCCTCGCGATCGTCTTAGTGACATCAGCCGGGGAATGGGCAAGGCTGGCCCGGATGTACTCAGGGGTGGACAGCAGTCCCGTAATCATCGAGAGCAGGAAGAAACGGAACTCGGTAGAGGAGGATTCGAGCGCGGCAAGTTCGGTCTGCTTCTTCTCCAGCCCCCTTCGCCGAAGCGAGCGCAGGTCTTGCCACTCGGTATTGGCCAGCCTCGCGAGGGCAATGACCTCCTCGATGACCTCGGGCGGAGCAACGACAGCCCGGAGGATTCTCTCCAGGTCGAGCAGGCTCGGTTGGGCTTTCCCGTTCTCGATCCGACTGATCTTCGATTGGGACATGTTGCAACGCCGAGCGAGCCGGTCCCCAGTGAGGCCGGCTCGCTTGCGTAGTTCTTTCAGCAGGGCGGCCAATTCTTGCTTCGGCTGCCCCAACTGTTCAGGGTCGAACGTCACCCGCTCACGTACTCCAGGAATGGAACCGACTCGGCCACGGCAATCCGCTTCCACTGCCGATACGGCTCAGGGTCACCCTCGTACAGTTCCCGGTTTATCTGCGTCCCGTCCGCCCGGTAGTTCATCAGGACCACCTTGGACTCATCGAACATCCAGAAATCCTGATCCGGAAGCCCCGGGTTCTCCCGCTCGGTGAGGTCGAGAATGCGGATATCCTCGCCCGCCTTCACGTGGTGCCGGTAGTAATACTCGAACTCGAACCGAAGGTAGTCCGAGAGCGGGCGGGTCACGACGTGCACCCTGCCGACGCTCTTTCCTTCCGAGGCCCATTGCCGAACCTCGTCCATCCAGGCCGACGTGTAATCGTCCGGGGATTTCTCCCCGGCGAGGAAGCGCTTCAGCTTCTCCGCTTCCTGGGGCATGGTGTAGACGGGCAGCGTTTCCAGCCGCCACGCCTCACGCGCCATGGAATCGAAGCAGTCATTCCACGCGTCACCATCCAAGTGCACGGAATGCCTCCCTGAGAACCGCCTCCGGGATTTCCACGAGCCCTTCCCCGGACGGCGGGGTGAAGGCGTTGGACACGTCGCCCTGCACGACGAACGATCCCGTGGCCGTGCGGTACACGTTCGGGCAGTCCTTCTCTCCGCACTCGCCGTTGCCGTTGCCCGTGAGCCGGGTGAGTGCCGAACGTTCGGACATGCCAAACCCCCTTGCTCTGGCCCCGTTTGGGCCGCCTGCCCACCGACAGTAGAGGGGGTGGCGCTACGCGTCTATGCGTGAACGCGACTATGCGTGTCCTTGCATAAACAGGTCCCCGGCCGCCCCGACCACACCCGGTACGTGGTCACGTACGCGCCCGTGCAGACTGGGCGTAGCCCCGTGGCGCGGTCCGGGAAGCCTGACCAGGGACGGACGCCCCGGAGGAGGGTTGGTCACGTGACCAACGCATGACCAACAGGGGCCTGAAAGCCCCTGAAACAACAGGAAAGAACAGGAGAAACGCCCGCCGAAATCAAGCCTGTCGACGGGCGTTTCCCCAGGTCAGAGCGGTTGTGGACTGGTGCCCGAGAGGAGAGTTCAAGTCCCCCCTCGGACACCAGTAGAGACCCCAGTTCACCTGGGGTTTCTCTGTTTTCCGGGCTGAATCGGGCGTCGGCGTGAGCAGCGTGTGACCAGCAGAATCCGAGATGTTCACGACCGGCGGCGTGACCAACCACGAGACCAGCCGGCCGGAGATCCCGCATCACGCCGCGACGCGGGCGAGGCTGTCGGCGGTCACGAAATTCCCCACCGTGAGCCGATCTGTGAGGGCTCAGGACTTTGTTGACAGCTTGGCCTCACGACATCGATGACGGTCTCAGGTGATGCTGGACAGCGCGTCAGAGCTTCGGGGCGTGGATTTTGGCCCTGAAGCGGGTGACGGGATGCTGTTCCTTGCGTGGGTGAAGCGACAGGTCGGCGCCGTTGAGGGTGATGCGGAAGTACGTGTCCTCGACGTGGACCGTGACGATCTCGCCGGCGTAGGTGCGGCCGACGCGGAGCCGCTGGCGGGCGACCATGATGACGCCGTCGGTGGGGACCTTGCGTTCGACGTGAATTGCCCCGGTGGCGGATGGGGGAAGCTCGCCGGTGACGATTCTGGCTCCGCGGAGCCCAGCGCGTTGGTCGGCGTCGATGGGGGCGGGCAGGGTCTTGGCGAGCACGCCGTCGTGAACGACGTGCAGCAGGTGGCCGTCCAGGCGCAACGTGACGCGTCGGCTGGCCAGTTCGTAGCCGATCGTCACCGGGACCTTGCCGAGGCTGGCGATGCCGCTCTGGTCGATGTTCCGGTCGACCTCGATCACCGTGCCGGGCTCCAGACGTCCTGCCCGGGCTGCGGCCGGGGCAGCCGGCGGTGGTCCGGCAGGCACGGCCCCGCGCATCGAGAGCTCGCGCAGGTTCCCGGCGTCCAGGCACGATGCGGCGCTTCGGACCAGTTCGCCGTCGATGGTGATGTGGACGGTGTGCTCGTCGGCCCACACCCGCGCCCGGCGGCCTGCGTAGTCCTTGCTGAGCTTGACGCGCTGCACGCGCGGCAGGACTCCGACATGGCCCGTGGCGGCGACGACGGTCTCGAACTCCACGGCCGGCGCCGACGTCGGCACGAGCAGGGTGGGCGGTCCCGGCGGCCCTGCCGCGACGACTGGTTCCTCGGCAGGCGCCGGAGAGGCGACGATCGTTGGTTCTGGCTGGGGGTTGGGCCGGAACCGGCTGGCGGGTGTGGCCATGTCCAGGGCCTGGTGGGGCCGGGCGGTGTTGTAGGTGTGGACCCACGCGTCGACCGCGGCCTGTGCCGCGGGCAGGTCGGCGAACGGGCCGGAGACGTCCAGCAGTTCCCTCCGCAGCGTCTGATGCCAACGCTCGATCTTCCCCGTCGTGGTCGGCGAGTACGGCTTGATCAGCTTGGCCGTGACACCGTTCTCCCGGCAGACACGCTCGAACAACACCTCGGCCGGCCGGGGCTTGGTGAACCGCCCGGTGAACTGCTTGCCGTTGTCCGTGAGGACCTCGGCCGGCACCCCGTAAGTGCGCATCGCACGCACGAACCCGTCGGCGACGGCCCGGCCGGAGGGCACCGCCAGGACGGTGGAGATGACGACGAACCGGGAGTGGTCGTCGATCCCGGTGAGCATCTTGCACTCGCGGCCGTCGGCCAGGTATATCCCGCCGACCAGGTCCATCTGCCACAGGTGCATCGGCGTCTCGCGCTGCCACCGTTTGTACTTGCGGCGGTGCTGCTGCTTCTGGTGCCGGATGAGCCCGTTGCGTTCAAGGACGCGGTGCACCGTCGCCCGCGATGGTGCACCGGCAGAGCCGGCCTTCGCGATCTCGTAGGCGATCCGCCGGGCACCCCAGCGCGGATTTGCCCGGCGCATCTCACACGCCAGGGCCTCCACCTCGGCGGGAAGCCGGGTCGGGCTGGTTCGCGGGCGCCGGGACTTCTCCCGCAGCCCTTCCAGCCCCTCGGCCTCGTACTTCGCCTTCCACGTATAGATCGCCTGGCGTGACACGCCGTACCGGACGGCCACCTCGCTGACCGGCGAACCGTCGAGCACCTCAAGTACCGCCCGGTACCGCTGCTCGACGAGCCATGCAGGGCCGTGCTCTCCGGACTCATCCCCCTCTGCCACAGCAACTCATGATCGAGGAGCAGCCGAGCCACCGTCAAGAATGTCCCGAGACGCCCGTCAAGGATCTCCCGAGACTCTTCTGTCACCTATCTCCTGAGGCCCCACACGACAGCGAGGCCGATCCGGATCGCACCGGCAGACGCCAGCTTCTTCGCGGCGTCCGAGCGACGACGGCCGTAGCGCTCCATCGTGCAGCCCCGGGAGTGGTGCCGGGCGTTCGCCGAGACCTCTACGGGAGACTCGTGCGCGGCGAGATCATGGGTGATCTTGCTGGCTCGCCAGTCGTGCGGGCGGAAGAGCTCGTGGAGATGCAGCCGCCTCCGTACGGTCCTCCATCGGGCGGAAACCTTCTCCGGGCCTTGAGGGCCCCCGGCCTCGCCTCGGTAGAGCCTAAGCCGTTCCGGGCGAACACCAGGTCGCGATCCACCCAGGCGGGCCCGAGGCGTTGCCGCTCGGCGTCCTGTCGCTGCTTCTGCACCGTCCCCCTGGCAACAGGGTGGGTTCGGCCCACACTGACCCCGGTGCGCCGTCCTCCGGTCACGTGCGTATGGTCAGTGGCAGTGATCTTCCCAAGGAGTCCACCCCGAAGGGGGTGGCCACAGGAGTGCTGGGCAACACAGTCAAGGCCCACACCACCGACGGCGGACCCAAGGGCGGCCGCGCTCACTGGCTGGACCAGGGGGACCGGCTCCTGGCCTGCGATAGCCAGGCCAATGGGATACGTGTCATCGCGACGATCTACTGAAACGACTCATCGGGTAGCCATTTCCGCTGGGTTGAAGACACCGACGGCGCCAACGGGAACTGCGCCGAGCGGGCTGACATCAACCTGTCGGAGGGCATCCGGCTGACCCTGAGGTTTGCCTGAAGTCCGGTTCGAACGGCATGAAGGAATACTGCGGGTACAACCGTCGCCGGGAGGCATAACGCCTCGTCACTGGGCTGACCATCCGCAGGACTATAGGCGGTTGCCTTCCTCATGGAGTGCTGAGCGAAGTCGCAGCAGGATGGTCACGACCCTGACTGTGAAGCCGGCCGCGCAGCCGCGGTCAGCAGGTGGTGTTTGAGGGGCTCATTGGTGAGCGTCCAGGCAGGCACAGCTACGGCGAAGAACAGGAGGGCGGCAACGAGAGCACCAGCGACCACGGCATACGCGATCTCCACCGTGATGGCGTCGCGCGTATTCTGATGGCGTGTCCCGACCGCCCTCGTAGTCGCTCATGGGACCAGTCTGCCACTGCACCCCTTCATCCACGACCGGCCGGAAGTCCCCCCTCGTCATGCGTGGTGTCCCCTCGCCGCCCGAGTGGGAGGACACTCCGTCAGCTTCGGCTAGCCCGCCATACTACGCGTGGTTGCCTTGTAACTGATGCGGTAACTGCTTGGCCGACCTCCGCCCCGGCTGGCCCATGCTCTACCCCTCCCTGGACGAGCTGCTGAGGGCGAGGGAGCGACAACTCGACCTCGGCGAGGGCACCTCCGCGGGTACCCGAGGCCCTTGGGTTGCCCGTCCGGGACCCGATAAAGCTCAAGGGCCGGGATTTCTCGCTGACCGTGGCGAAGGCGAGGGCGCTCTACAAGGAGACGCCTCCGTGACAAGGAGATGCCTCCGTGGCTGGCGACGGCCCGCCGGAAGGCCCAGGAGCGGCAGAAGAGGTGAGTCGAGCGCCGAGCCACGGAGGCAGCGGAGCGGGCCGCGAAGGAAGCCGAAGCCGTGTTGGCGGAGGAGCTGATCGAGCCAGCTTGGTCTTTAGGTCGAAGGTCGGATATGGCCGCGAACTTGATCACTCGTGGCGGTAACTCCCGTACGTGCGGGCGGCCTTCGGTCGATCATTTGCTCCGACCAAGGATACACATGCTCAGCACGAAGACCGTGGGATGAATCTGTTGCACAACGCTGCTCCGGTGGAGCCGTTCACGGAATTGTCACGCTTCCGGGCCGGCCGTACTCGGTGATCTGCGCGCTGGAGACGGGCCGCAGCTCGTGGACCGCGCCGCTGGACGCGCTGCGGTCGTCTCCGGGTGATGACGGCGCCCCGGTGACCGCGCGGCAGATGCGCGAGCTCGTCGAGCGCCTCATCGAGGCCGGGCAATGGCGCCAGAATGACCCGGACATTCTCATCGTGGTCGACGCCGGCTACGAAGTGCCTCGCCTGGCCTTCCTCCTCAAAGACCTGCCCGTGCAGGTGCTCGGACAGATGCGCTCGGACCGCGTCCTGCGCCGGGCCGCCCTGCCGTGCGAACTACACACCATGGTTCGCCCGCCGCGTCACGGCGGCGAGTTCGTCTTCGGCGACCCGGCCACCTGGAACGCACCCGAGGCCGAGACGGTGACCGGGACCCGCCCCTACGGCAAGGCCGCCGCACAGGCAGGGACCGGCTCCACCCACAACTGACCCACTGCTCCGCCTGGACCGCCCAGCTGGGCGGCCCTCCCGGTCATCGAAGGCACCAGATCGGTGTGAGGGCACGGAGCCGGGCCAGGCGGCAGTCAACGGACCGTGGGCCAGGTTCTCGGCCTGACGCCCAAGGGGAGCGTTCAAGTCCCCGCTCGGACACCCGTGATCCCCCCGGCCTTTCAGAGGTCGGGGGGATTTTTCCGATCACTCCGGTGCTTGGCTGGCGCGGAGGTTGCCGATGTACCGTCGCAGCGCATCCGCGCTGTGGAAGACTCGGTAGTCGCTCGCTTCGAGTGCCGCCTGCTCCTCGGGTGTGGGGTCCAGTGTCAGGACGACCGGGGCTCCGGACTCCGCTTGAAGGCCATGCGGCCAGTAGGCGGCGGCCACGGTGATCGCCGCGCCGTTGTGTGGGTCGGTCACCTCGCTGTCCAGCTCCGGGCTCGCGTATCCGGCCTGCCCGAGTTCCCGCAAGAGTGCCGCCAGTCCGGGAACCTCGTCCTCCGGTGCCGGCTCGTCGACCACCGGGCCGGAATGCGGGAGGAGGGAATCAGGGGAGGGGGCGAGTCCCACGGGGGACGGACCGTCGTGGAGTCTCTCCAGAAAGTCGTTCGCGGCACCGGCCAGGAGCTCGCGCCGAGCGGCGAGGAAGTCCAGGTACTTATCGGTGTGCCACAGCTTGGGATTCATAGGAATCCACTGGGACGCGAGCGCATCGGGTACGTTCATTGCCGTCTCGGGCAAGTAGTCCGCCGGACGCCTGGATCCGATGCGGAGGTTGGTGTCCTGGGTGAGGAAGCAGAAGTTCGCAATGGCGTTGATCTCTGCCGGGTTGTAACCCTGCGCACGCAGGCGTGACTTCGGAAAGATATGGTGCACTTGCAGCGAGTTCAGGCGGCCCAGCATCCCCTCACGAAGGGGGACGCCGCTGACCATGTCCTGCGCGCCGTGCACTCGTGTGAGCATGTAGAGCAGGGGGTAGAAGCGTGCCCCCTTGCTGGAACCGACGAAGTCGTCGGGCCGCACTTCGAGTTGACCGCCACGGCTTCTGCGCAGAACCTCGATCAACAGGTCGACTCCGCCTTCGTCAAGAGCACGGAGGTCCTGGTTCAACGCGGTTTCCGTCGCACCGGTGTGGCGGCCCCACAAAAAGCTGTGCACATACCAGTAGAAGAGCCGGTCACGAGTCATCGCGTCGGGGAACCGGCCGCCGTGGTGATGGAGCAGACGGCTCATGACCGGGAACGCGCCGCGGCCGCTGAGCGCTCGTCCGTGATCAAGCCCCAACCGGCCGTCGAGCGCGTTGAGTAGGTTAGGAGATGGAATCGATCGTCTCCTTCAATCCACCCTGGAACGTGGGTAGGTCGACGTCGGCGAGCTTTGAGAACTGGGCCTCCCCGGTGACCACTGCGTTGACGTTCCGCAGCAACCAGTCGAGCTTGAAGTCGAACCCTGCCGCTGACCAGGTAGCCAGAGCTTTGTTCATCATCGGGCGCGCGTCCGGCCAAGAGGCGCAGATCGCGGCGAGGGCCAAGTCACCTTTGGAGAGCTTGGTGCCGCCGGAGTTCACCCTGTTGAAGATTTCAGCAACGACGTCGATGGTCTTGTCTTCGCCCGTGACCTCGTCGATGTGAACCTCCCGGTCCTTGATCTGGGTTATGCGGTTCAACCGGTTGAAGAGGGCGGCCTGTACGCCTGCGTCCCCCTCCGCCAGCCGAGTCACTGTCGGCAACTGCGGCCCCAGCCCATCCTGGAAGAGCGCGGTGACGTCCACCCACACGGGATTGTCCCGCATCTTCGCCGGTGCGTAGAACTCGAACGCCTCGGTGCGCAAATGGAAATGGAGACCTGACAACACCTCGGGGTTTCCCTCGAAGAATTGAGGTGGTTGGCCGCGGGTCACTCCGTACAGGGTGGTCACCCGCTGCTGCCCGTCCAGCAACAAGTGGATCGGGCCCCCCTTCCCGGACCTGTCTCCTCGGATGTGTGTACGGTCGGACCTCGTGCTCCAGGTGAGGAACCCGCCGATCGGATAACCGCGGTACAAGGACTGGAAGAATCCGCGCACTTGATCGCGCGTCCACACGTAGCCGCGCTGAAACTCCGGAAGCGCGATGTCGCCGGAGTCGACCTTGTCCAGAATCTGGGAAATACGCACTCTCTCTCCTGCTCACCCGGTCGGCGGATCACCCCACCAGGATCACTTCGCCGGCCCCAAAGTAGCAGGGTCGTCCGGTCGCTGCTGTGGTCAACTGACCTGGTCACGAAGGCTGCTGAGCTGCGCTCTCCCAGGCGGCAAGCGGCTGACGGTCCGGCCGGAGAGTGCCGGTACGCCGTCGCGGCCTACGGCAACAGCCAGTTGCCAACGGATCGTGTGTCGTAGTCTCCGAAGGCAATGTGTGCGAAGCGTGCTCGCGACAGGGGGAGTGGGGCGTAGCCTGCGGTAATCACCGTCTGTGTGGTGGTGGAGACCCACGGGGCGGGAGGGGTGCCCATGGTTGTGGAAGTGCGGATTCCTGTGGCGGTCAGGAAGATTGCCGAGATGGTCCGGGAGTGTCCCGGGGGCGTTACTCGCGCCGCTCTGGGTGCCGTGGCACGGGAGCAGTACCCTCACTTGCCTGAGGCTCGGCTGCTGAAGCTGGTCAAGCAGGCGGTGGACGCAGGACTGTTGGATGAGTCCATGGACGGTCGGCTGACCGCGTCGGCTCTGCCCGCAGAGGGCGGTGGCACGGTCGACTCCGCGCCTCCCAGTCGCCGAGGCAGGCGATTCGTCGCCATCGACGTCGAGAGCGTCGTCCTGCCCATGTCCACGGATCCCTACGTGGAGCGGCACGTGTACCAGGCGGCAGCTGTCCGGTTCGGCACGGACGAGGACTGGGTCCGTGCCGAACCGACCTGGGAGCGGCACATACGCCTCACCTGTGATGACGAGGAGGTACGTAACGCGACCGTTCGGCGTTGTGTGCGCGAGCACGGAGTGGAGCCTGGGAGGGCATGGGCCGAGCTGGCCGAATACCTCTCCGGGGCGGATGTGGTCGTCGCCTACAACGGCACCGGCCTCGACTTCCCCGTGGTGCGCGAAGCCGCGGCAAGAGCCGGATGCGAGGACCCGCTGGACGGCCGAGCTCTCGCTGACACCCTCTATATCGCCCATGTGGTCTGGCCGACGGCGCCCTCACACCGGCTCCATGTTCTGGCCGAGAGCAAGGGCGTCGTCACGTCGGACCTGCGAGCACACTCGGCCGCCGACGATGCCGAGTTGCTGGTCCGGATGGTGCGGAAGGCATCTGCCGAGGTGGCCTCGTGGGCACCCGAACTGGCGCGATTGGCAGCCGACGTCTGCGCCGACTCCCCGGCCTGGCAGATGGTGGTAGAGCTTGCTCGGGGCGTGTCCGATGTCGGTGCAGAGGAGACCGACTGGGACGGGCAGCGCGTGTCGCGGCTGCTCGGGGAGCTGATGCGGTCCCGACACAGGCCGCGGCGGCCGGCGGCCTCAGACCGCGTGAAGAGGGCCGTCGTCTCGGTGCCCCGGGCGATGCGCGGCGCGGACGGACGGGTGGACCCGGCTCTCCTCGCAGCCGCCGTGCACGGGGCCATGGCCGAGCCGCGGCCCGCCCAACAGGAGATGGCCGACACCTTGCACGCATGGACGGAGCAGGGCGTCTCAGGGCTGCTCGAGGCGCCGACCGGGATCGGCAAGAGCTACGCCGTGCTCGCCGCAGCGCTCGAATGGCTGGCGAGCTCCCCGGACCGCACTGCCGTCATCGCCACGTTCACCAAGCAGCTCCAGAGCCAGATGGCCGCCGACCTTAAGGACCTCGAACGCACCCTGCCCGGGGTCCTCGGCGTCGCCGACCTGGTCAAGGGACGCAGCAACCGGCTGTCCTTGGCGGCTCTGGCTACGGCGCTTACCGAGGCGGCCCGCCTGCGTACCAAGGGCCGCGGAGGAGCCCGCGCCGTGGACCGGCTCCGGTTCCGCGAGCTCGCCGTCTACCTCCTGGCGCGTCTGCTGGCCTGCACCGAGGCCCCGCAGTCCTGGATGGCGAGGTCCGTCGATCCCGTGGATCTCCCCGTGTTCTTTGCGGACTACGTGGGTCCGACACTGCCCCTGTGGCTGCAGACGCTCTCCCAACGGGACGGTGACTATCGGCCCGGAGCGGATAGCCCCCTCAGTCCGTACACCAACACCGTCAGGGAGGCCATCACCGGCCACCGGCTCGTGCTGGCCAACCACGCACTCGTCCTGGCACATCTCGATGATCTCGGCGCGCTCGGGCCGCAGACCCTGATCATCGTTGACGAGGCTCACGAACTGGAGAACGCTGCAACCTCGGCGCTGAGCGTGACGGCCGACTACCACGACATGGAAGAGTTGCTTGCCGAGTGCCGTTCCTGGTTAGCCGACGCCCGCAAGGGGCCCTCCCGGGACAGGCTCGCCGGGGCCCTCGCCGAGCTGGAGGAGCTCTTCGACGACGAGCGCCTGCCCCGCCTCGCCGCCAGGGCCTTCGACGCAAGAGCCAAGGGTGTCGGTGTTCGTGTGGGCAACCGCACCGCCGTGCTTGCCAGTCCCTTCTCCGGGACCTCCGGAAGCCAGCAGGTGCGCCGAATCCAGCGGCTGTTGACCACTATCTCGCGTGCGATCAGCGCTGTTGCCGCAGCGTTCGCCCGGTACTTGGCCGAGCATGCGGCGGACGCCGACGTCCTCGTCCAGGAACGCGCCCGACGTCTTGGCCGACGCGCCGACGACTGCGTTGCGTCCCTCGACCGGCTCACCGCCGATGTCGACACCCTCCTGGGTCCCGTCGCCGACACGCTCGACGATGAGCGGACCCCCGCGATGCCGTCGCGGGTGGTCTATCTGGAGGAGCTGGGCGAGCCCGAATCGGGCCTGCGTTCCTACCGCTTCCGTATCGCCTCAAGCCCGGTTGACCTGCCGGCCGACCCGGAATGGCAGCGGTACCTGAAGTCCTTCAAGCGCGTCCACTACGTCTCCGCGACGCTCAGGGTCAGCCGCGAGTGGAGTTTCATGCGTGAGCGGCTGGGGCTCCCGAACACGCTCCCCGCCCTGGCCCTGCCCTCGCCGTTCGACTTGGCGCACCAAGCCGAACTGGTGTGCTTCTCCGACTTCCCCTCCTGGGCGGAGCAGGAGGAGGGGGCTATGCGAACGATGGCCCACCAACTCGCCGGATATGCCGAGGAAATGACACGAGCACGCCCGGACGGAACCGGACACGATGGCGGAGCCATGGTGCTCACCACCGCTCGTGTCACCGCGGCCGGCATCGGCGACCTGTTGGAACGCGAACTGCGCGCGCGTTCGCTCAGTGCCCCCGTCCACCACGCCCTCGCTCTCGGCAACAGCCGGGCCTTCACCGAGTTCTCCCGTGCCGCACACGGCGGCGGCTTCCTGGTCGGCACGAAGGGGCTGTGGCAGGGCGTCGACGTCCGCGACGAGCGGAGGCTCCGCCTGGTGTGGATCAACAAGCTGCCCTTCGCTCCCTTCGCCGCTCCGGTCATCGAGGCCCGACGTGCAGCGGTGCGGGAACGAGCCGAGATCGCCGGCCATCCCGACCCGGATGGAGCGGCCACGGAGGGGTATTACCTCCCGCTGGCGGCGCTTCAGCTGCGCCAGGCGGTCGGTCGTCTCATCCGTTCCGAACGACACCGGGGCGTCATCGTCATCAGCGACCGCAAGCTCGGCGGTCACACGGCCCTGCGCCGCGCCTACCGCCGGGCGTTCCTCGGCAGCCTCGAGGAAGGACTGCTGCGTACCGACCCCGTCACGGGGGAGCACGGCGGTGGCAACGTGACCACGATGGCGAGCGGTTGGCGCCGCATATGGCAGTTCATGGCCCGGCAAAGGCTCCTACCGGCCGATCGGGCCGCCGAACTGTGCACAGACCACGCCCTGGACTGCCACACGCTACTGCCCCACACGCGGCGCATTCGCGACCTCGCGCTGACACGGGAAGAGGTCCGGCAGTTGCGTGCCGAGGGCAGGCTGGCCCAGGAGGTCTTGGAACGTGCCGCACGGATCGGCGGACTCCTCGGCCTGGCCGACTCACCGGTCGACCTCAAGCCCGCACAACGAACGGTGATCCGTGCGGCCGCCGAAGGGCGCAACGTCCTTGGGCTGCTGCCCACCGGATTCGGCAAGAGCTTCACCTTCCAGCTGCCGGCCCTCGTCCTGCCCGGTGTGACCATCGTGGTCAGCCCACTCGTGGCGTTGATGCATGACCAGGCACTGGAGCTCAACCGCTCCATCGGGGGAGCGGTCCGGGCGTTGATCTCCCCGCTGCGTGAATCCAGCAGTCGCGTCGGGAAGACGGAGGTCGCCGACCAACTCCAGGGCCGGCGGGACCACGGCATAAGACTGGTCTACGTCAGTCCTGAGCGGCTGTGTCAGCGCCGCTTCCGTGAACTCGTGCGCCGCGCTGTGGCCCGGGGCACCGTCACCCGCATCGCCGTGGACGAGGCGCACACCGTGGCCCAGTGGGAGGACTTCCGTCCCAGCATGCGGAGGGTCGGCCGCTACCTTGCCGAGCTGCGGGACGAGTTCGACCTCCCTGTGACCGCCGTCACCGCCACGGCCAACCGTTCCGTCCACGCCGCACTGAGGGAGGGACTGTTCGGCGTCACGCCCGAACCACCGGCCGCCGGATCGGCGCGGGAACGTGCGGAGGCGGCCTGTCCCGGTGTGCGGGGCGGACTTGTGACGGTGCGGGAGAACCCGGTCCGCCCGGAACTAGCCATTTACCGCCGCTCATTGAAAAGGCTCGGGCCCGGAGGAGTGGCCGGTCTGGTCGAACGTGTTGTGGACGCCCTCGACGGACACGCGATCCTGTACTGCCTCACAGTTAAGGAAGTCAACACCCTGTACGCCCACTTGGTCGAGTACACAGGGAACACTGGCGTGCGCGTGCTGCGGTTCCACGGTCGGCTCACCGAGGCGGAGAAGGCCGCCGCCATGACAGAGTTCCGGGAGGCGCCCCGGAAGGGAACGGAGGGATTCGTCCCGGTCGTCACGGTTGCCACGTCGGCGTTCGGCCTCGGAGTCAACCGGCCGGACATCCGGACGGTGTTCTGCGTCTCCCCGCCCACCGATCTGGGCGCCCTCCACCAGCAAATGGGGCGGGCGGGCCGGGACGGGAGCGCACCGTCTGCGACGGACGACGGTCCGGTCAATACCGCCTTGGCCCTGGCGACCGGGAGCGGTCTGCGCACCGTGCGCTTCATGACCGGCCAGGATCTGCCCGTCCCCGTACTGCGCCGCATGGGCCGGGCGGTACTGGACGCAAGGGGCAGCCTGGACGCCGTCGCGCTGGCCGAGGAGTTCCTGGCCGAGGACGTCGCCGCGGGCAGCTTGGACGAGAGTGAACTCCGCAACGGCCACACGGTAGACCGGTATCGCACGGGGATCATGCGTGTCTTCAGCACACTTGCTGATCTCGGAGCCGTGACAGACCTCGGTGACTATCCGCCCCTGTGCATCGTCAAGCCCGGGGAGAACACGGTACTCGGGCCGGACACGGGCGAGGAGCGGAGGATCATAGACGCGGTACTCGCCCAGCCGGCCCGCACCCGCCTGCGTGTCGATCAGCTCCACTCCGACCTCGTCCGCACCGTCGAGGGCTACCACGACCTAGCGGACGGCCCGGCGGGTACTTGGGAGATCCTCGCCGATTTCCACGACCGTGGGCTGCTGGACGTCTCCGCGGCTCCCAGCCGGCGGCTCGTCACGGGGCTGATCGTTCACCAACGGCAACTGCCCGGCGTCCTCCTGCCCCGGCTCGCCCGTCGGACGTCCCGTGCCGTCGAGGAACTGGCGCTACTCAAGGACTTCTTCGAGGACAGCATGACCTGCGCCCAACGGAAGTTCGCGGACTACTTCGGCATCGCGGACCTCCCCGCAGGCTGCTGCGCCACCGCTCGCTGCCGGTGTTCGGCGTGCTGGGCCGTGCCCGACTGGCCCTTGCATGAGCGGCGACCCGATGTCGCCCGGGCCTTCGAGAACCCGGACCCCCGCAGCGGCGGCAGCGCCGACGGTGCTCTCCGCTCGCAGCGCCTCGACCAGCAGGTCCACCGCCTCACTCGGCTGATGCGGCGGGGGATCCATCCGCGCATGCTGTGGCACGCCCTGCGCGGGGACGAGGCGCCCTACCACCCGGTGCGCAGGCAGAGGGTGCCGTTGCCCAGGACGTTGCGCGACAGCCGGAACTTCGGTGGACGCGCCGGTCTTCCGTACGCGGAAGTCGAGAAGAGCCTGCTGCGGCTGGCCGAGACCGGTGCCGTGGCGATGACCGAGGACGGCCGATGGCACGCTCGTCGTGCCCCCGCTGTCGACCATTCCCGGATCCGGAAGGAAAGACGAGAAGAAGGTGGGATGCGATGACCGGAAAGCCGGACGACCCAGGGGGGCCGTGGCGGCCTCACTACGATGAACCTCTGCTGACCCCCGCCATGGCCGGCGGATACGATGCCGTGCCCGCCACGGAACTGGACCGGCTGCGGTGCTATTTGGAGGAGCTCGTCGCGGCCCGCCGGGCTCCCGTTCACGTGGCGGTCGCCTTCAACGCCGCCTACTTCGGCTATGACCTCACAGGCGAAGGCTACGGGGCAGGGGCGCTCGACTTGGACGCGTTCCCTGTAGTGACGTTCGGCGAGACGGCCCCCGCCCTGCCTGTCGGAGCCATGGTCCACATAGCCACCGGGTCCCAGCCGCTCTACGCGGAGATCGTGTACAAGGAGGGGCGCCACCCGGCGACCAGCGCCCTGGGCGACGTACCGGCCTGGGTTTCGGGGGCGCCGGTCGGCGCGTCCGGCCCGGGGCTGCCGAACTGTGACCCTCCCACGCGTCGCGAACTCCTCGTTCCCGATCCGTGCGCGTTCGGCCCCGGACTGAGCCTGAGCGCGGTTCAGCTCAACCGGCTGCGTGATCACGCACGATGGATCGACCGGCACGGGCACGTGCTGGTCGACGCCGTCCACTTGTCACGGGAAGCGGCGGGCGTGGACGAATTGACGGCCTATGCCGACCACCTCATGACCACGGCCAGACAGCAGCTTTTCAGCCCTCTCCTCCCCGCACCATTGACGGAGCTGGCCGGTGGTCAGGGCGAAGACCTGCTGCACGGGACGCTGTTGTGTCTCCTCGATGTCGTCAGGCACGTACTCGAGTCGAGCGACGCCCTGCGGATGTGGGGTCCCTATGCCATGAGGCTCGAGGACCTCGCCGCGTGCTGGAGGGACCAGGGGCCGCTCGGGGGCGACGACATGGGTGCGCTCGCTTCCGCCTTGCGGAGGGCTGCCCAGCCCGTCGCCAAACGCCGGTACGGCATGTTGTCCCCGGTGACCGTGTACACCGCGGTGGGGCCGCGGCTGTACGACTTCCCCGGCGCCGAACCGCTCCTGACCGGCACGGGATATGCGATGGCCGTGTGCCGCGCCAACGTGGCACTCGCCGATGTGCTGCGCGGCGAGAGCGAGAACGGGCTCTTCGACAACGGAACCCGGGTCACCCTCGACGACGCGTTCGAGGGAGGCGGAGTGTGGCGGTCGTGCCACCCTGGCGGAGGGGAGCCGACGGACGATCCGTTGGCTGCAGCCGGGCTCGGCTGGCGCACGGCGATTCAACCGGCGAAAGTCTTCGAAGGTCCTGCCGCGGCATCGGCGGAGACCGAGAGGGAACCGACATCACCCACGCCGGCGGCCACCGGTTCCGCTACGACCGCGCTCGTGGACGGGCCCTTGGACGAATCCGGCCTGGCGGCGGGACAACTGCTCCGGATCAGCGACAGTGAAGTGGCATGGAAAATGCCACTGAGACTCTCCCACATCATGGACGGCTTCCTGCCGTTGCGCGTGGTCATCGCCGATGAGCTGCGGGACCTCACCAGAGGCAAGCTCCCCATCCGCCTGGAACTGGCGCATCCCGGTGGAGAGCTCGACGAGTCCGAGGCGGTGCAGGACACGCTGTTCGACGCCGAGGGCCCCGCGGAAGCAGGAAGGCTCTCGGGCGTGGAGTGGCCACTGGACTTCTTCCCCGGGCTTGAACTTCGCCTCCAGTGGCCCCGCGGCGGCCGCGTTGTCCGGGCGACAACCGTCCCGCTGGAGGTTCCGGTCATGGTGGACGGACGCGTGATCGGGCACCGGTATGAAGCCGCGATCCTCACCCGTGAGAACGCCCCCGGCAGCACGCGCAGCGGTGACTCCGCGGCCGGGCTGACCCCTTGCGAGTTGGTGATGCGGGCCGTGCGCCGCTGCGGGCGGCTCACCCCCGATGGCCACGCACTGCTGGACAGGGAAGGACTGCCGACAGTCGTCCACGGCCCGTCCCCGGGAGCCTCGCAGGTGACCGCCCTGGAGGCAGCAATCCACGAACTCCTCGCGCATGGACGGTTGTACGCCGCCACCGGTAGCCGTGACGCCGAGGGAGTCCCCCACTATCCCGCACGAGACGACGAATCGAGGATCCCGTTGATCGGGTACGACCCGGATCCCGTCCCCGCGGCACGCACGGGCGCGGCCCGCGACCTCCCCGGGCGGGCCACGCAGCAGGCGGCCCCGCTCCACTACGTCTTCGGCCACTTGCGGCGCCTGCGGCCGGGCCACACACCAAGTGACCAGCAGCGCGCTGCGTTCCGTGAGCATTGCCGCCGATTCGGCAAGGCCGATGGGTGGGACCTCCCCCGCGGATACACCTTCGTCACCCAATACACCCGGGGGCACTGATCCCGTGCCGAACCCCGTTGCACGATGAACGGAGCCACACATGCACGACCGATACAGCGTCAAGCTGGAACCTCCGCTGTCTCCGCCGGGATTCCCGGTCGACCTGCTCACGGCATTGGCGGATGCGCTCAACGCCGTCGGAACGCCTGTCGCCGACGCACTGGACGAGCTGACTCCGGAAGCGGTGGGACTGGCGTTCAACTCCACTTCGCCGCAGGAGCGGCAAGGACTCCTGCACCGGCTCGGCATCAACCTCGCCGCGCCGCGGCGGGCCAGTAAGTCCCTCTGCCGCGACATCCTCGCGCGGCTGCGCCGCGAGGCGCGACAGCACGCGTGCAGCTGTGCCGCCCAGGGGCTGACGCCGCGCGTCCTGGAAGACGTGGTCCGGGCCTCCCTGCCCGGGGACGCTGCCGCAGTGGACCCGGTCACCCGTTGGGGCGCGGCGCTCGTCAAAGTAACAGTGTTCAGCTGGTGCCATGCCTCGGTCCAGGATGCGGCGATCTACCTCTGGGCGGCGGAACAGGACTGGCTCGGACTCGGCTCCGGTGTCAAGGAGCTTGAGGCTGTCCGGGTGGCCGCCGACGCAGTGGCCGCTGCTGCCGCTGAGCCGACGCCCGGCCTTGACGATGTGCAGGACCGAAGGCCCGAGACGCTCCAGCCCGCATCGTCTCCCGATGCCGACCGTCCGGACGCGGCCCGCTCCTCGTCCCCCGAGGACGAGGTGGGCAGAGCCTACGAAGCGGTCAAGGAGGCTCTCACCACCGCCCGTACCGCAGCGGGGAACGTCGTCGACGCCCTCGACGACGGTCGCCCGCCGGCCGGAGAGGACCTGACGCGGATCTCCGCCCTGCCCCCGGCCTTCGCCCAGGCCGTGGAAGCGCTGGCGGCCGTCGGCAGGACCGACGTGCCGTATCGGCTGGAGGACATCGGCCGCGCCGCGGCGGCGCACGGTGCGGAACGTGACCGTGACCGTGCCGCGCGTAGGGCGCTCCAGACTCTCCTGACCATCCGGTCCCCGGCGGACAGCGCTGCCGCGACTGCCGTGACAGCAGCGCACGAACTGGCCGGCCTCCTTCTGGACACATCCGTGTGGGACGAGGAGGAACGGGTACGGGCATCGGCGCTCGCCGCCCTGGTGGAGACGGTCCAGCTGGCCTCCCAGGCCGATGCCCAGCCCCGGATCGCGGCCCTGCAGCTGAAGGTTGTGCAGGTCCTGCCCGAGTGCACCGAAGCGGCCCTATGGTACCGGGAGTTGTCCCTGCCGGAGCCTGAAGCCGGTACGGTGGAAGTTGACCGCACGCCGAAACTGGAGCACACCGTGCCGACCGGTGAGCCGCCGACGGCACCCGCCGCGGCCCCGGCCACCGTCGCACCGGTGCCCGTCGCCGAAGCTCTGGAGGAGGCAGACCCGCACGACGTGGAAGCTCCGGCCGGCACGGCCGACGGAGCGTCGACGGCGGCGTCGTCGCAGGAAGATGAGGTGCCAGACCCCGCTCCTGGACCTCCCCCGCTGCCCGTCGCCCTGCCGGGAGAAGAATTCATCCCGTCCGGCGCAGCGACGAAGGAGCCGGCGGTTGAGGCTCCCGGGCCGGTCCCCGAGGTCGTCGTGCCGTCCGCTCCCGTGCCCACCACCGTCGAGACGGAGCTTGCCCGGCTGATTGCAGAGGGCCGCTTCGGCCTTGCTGCCCACGTGTCGGGCGCAGCGCGGCGCCC
This sequence comes from Streptomyces caatingaensis, assembly GCF_001187435.1. Classification (GTDB taxonomy): domain Bacteria; phylum Actinomycetota; class Actinomycetes; order Streptomycetales; family Streptomycetaceae; genus Streptomyces; species Streptomyces caatingaensis. The sequence goes on from NZ_LFXA01000002.1 coordinate 532,543, forward strand.
CGAGGCCGAGTCCGCCGCTCTGCGCCTGGCCGCGGCGGCCGCCGTACTGCGTCCGGGAGCCGCCGACGGCGCCCGCATCGTTGGCGAAGCGCTCCTTCAGTGGGGCGCTCTGGACGCCCGTGACGCGGAAGGAACCGAACTCCTCCTGCTGCCCGCGCTGGTGCGCGCCGCCCTGGTCACCGGCGAGCATGTGACCGGAGCCCAGTTGAAGGCGCTGGCTCCGCGCCTGCCCGAGAGCCTCGCTGGCGTCGCCATCGCCGTCGCCGACCGGGCGCTGAGCAATGCCCTGTCGCTGGCTCCCCCGCTGGCCGTCATCGCGGATGTGTCCGAATCCGAGGCCAGGCTGCGGGAGATCACGGAACAGTGCAGAGCGATGCTCAAACCGCCGCGCCTGCGGTTCAACCGGGCGACGCGCATGGCCAAGCGGTGGCTGGCCGAGGACGGGGTGCTCGGCGGCCTGCTGCGGAACATCGCCGACGGCAGGCCGGGAGCCGATGCCGGAGCCCGCGCCATGGTCGAACGACTCGGGCGCCTGTCGGAGATCCAGAGCGAGATCGACCGGGTCGACCGGGAGTTCCGGGGCTCCAGCGGCACCCCGCTGCAGGGGTCCGGACGTCAGGACCTCGTCCACCTCGTCGAGCGGGTGGTGGACTGTGTGAAGACGTGGCTCGACGTCACCGGCACCCTGGCGCGGGGCAAGGCGGCCGACGAATGGGCCGTGCAGGAGATCGCGGCCATGCGGCAGGAGGTGCTCGACCTGCAGTCCGGCGTCTTCGCCGAGCTTGAGTCGGCCATGGGCCGGTCCGGTCTGCTCTCCGTCGCCGCGGCGACGGCCGCCCGTGACTCGCTCGTGGCGGTCTTCCAGGAACTCGGCCACGGTGCGGCGGCCCGGCGGTCGGCCGCGGAGCCCGACGCCCATCAGTTGGTCGACGCGGAACTGCTCAAGATTCCGGTCGCCCAGGATGGCAGGCCGCCGCTGGCGGACCTGCTGGCCGCGGTGAACCGCACATGGGACGAGGCCCTGGAAATCCAGGTGGGACAAGATGCCTTCGGCGCCGCGTACCACATCCTCGATCTCGCGGACCAGGGCCGACTGCCGGACTCTCGAGGATTCCGGTTCGACGCGGCGGTGCGCACTCGGGTGGAGGAAAGCGAGGCGCGCCGGCGCTTGGAGTTGGGTCGGCGTCACGAGGAGCTCGTCGCCGAACTCCGGCGGGCACAGGCCGACGGTGCCCTCTCCGACGATCAGGACGTGCGGCTCCAGGAACTGCTGGCGGACGCCCGGCCGACGGCGGAGGACGGGGCCTCACGCGAGCTGAGCAGGGTGAGGCGCATCCTCGACGAAGTGGCGGAGCTGCTGCCTCGGTACCGAGAGGAGGCCGCGGACCGGCTGCGGGCGCGTCTGGCAGCTCTGCCGGACGTCACCGACGACGACCGGGCGCAGGTTTTGCGCAACCTGGAGACGGGAGGGTTCGCTACGGCCGCGGACCTCGTCTACTTCCTTGAACTGGGCGAGCCCGTCCCCGAGATCGAGTCGGACGAGTCGCACCTCGGGCACTTCTACCCCGCGGTGCCGCAGGGGTTGGCCGACGGCATCACTGGGGAACTGATCCGCATGGTCCGCGAGGCCCAGAAGCACCCGGTCCTCCCGGCCCTGGATTTCACGCGCCTGTCGGCCGACGAAGCCTCGAAGGCCGCTCACGCCATGAGCCTGTGGAAGGACGTCGCCGACACCGCTCCCAAGGAGCGGCAGAGCACCAACGTGCGCACGATGCTGATGGAATCCCTATAGCTCCTCGGGTACGAGGCCAAGCGGGTGCGGTTCTTGAACGAGCTGCCGCGCAGCAACGAGTACCGCTTCTTGGACGTCAGCGAGATCGAGATCAACGGCCGGGCCTGGGTGCCCGCCTTCGGCACGAAGATACTTGAGCAGGGCGGCAGGATGCGCGTTCTCATGGTCTGGGGTCAGCCCTCGGCGCGGCTGTTGCTCAGCCGCGTCGAGAAGGATCCCAGCCGGGGAAGCCTGTTGGTGGCGTATTTCGGAACGCTGGGCCCAGAGGCGCGGGCGGAACTCGCAGCGGCCTCCGACGGCCCCCTGATGGTGGTGGACGACGCGGCCCTCGCCTATCTGGCCGCGCACGGCAACCGCCAGGTGAGCGTGACGACCGAGACGTTGCTGCCGTTCTCCGGCGTGAACCCCTACATTAAGGAGAAGCGGGGCGGAATCGGGCGGGAGATGTTCTACGGGCGTGATGCCGAGCGCAAGAGCATCATCGACCCGGACGGCACGCAGATCATCTTCGGTGGCCGCGGTCTGGGGAAGTCGGCGCTGCTCAAGGACGCCGGAGAACGCTTCGCCGAACAGCAACCGGGTTACCACGTCCCGTTCCACCTGGACCTGAGCCGGCACAGCATCGGCCAGGGCCGTGCGCTGGGCGCGGAGGACATCTGGAGCGTGCTGGACCAGGAACTGACCGAGCTGGGTGTCTTGCCGCGTCAGCAACGGCGCAAGGCCACTACGACGGGCCCGTACGAGCGGGTGCGTTCCGGAATCAAGGAGTGGCTGGCCGGTGACGCCAGGCGTCGCATGCTGATCCTTATGGACGAATGCGACCTCTTCTTCGAGGCCGACGTTCCGCACTGTACCCAGACGCAGCGCCTCAAAGGACTGTGTGTCGACCATCCGAACCGTCTGAAGGTCGTCTTCGCCGGTCTGCACTCTGTGCAACGGTTCACCCGCCTTGCCCGCAATGGACCGTTCCGTCATCTGGCGCAGACGCCTACGGTCATCGGGCCGCTCGCCCCGCAATTCGCAGCCGATCTGCTGCTGTTGCCCATGCGGGCGTTGGGTTTCGAGTTCGCCGACGTCGATCTCGTGCACCGTGTGCTCGGATACTGCTCGTACCAGCCCTTCCTGCTGCAGATGTTCGGCAGCAGGCTGGTCGAGGTGATGCAGCGCCGGCGGGCCCGCGGTGACCTGGGCGGCCCGCCTTACCGCATCGGGGCGGCCGAGGTCGAGGTCGTGGAATCTGATCCTCTGCTGAGGGAGGGCATCACCAAGGCGTTCAAAGAGACCCTGACCCTGGACGACCGGTACAGCGTGATCGCCAATGTGCTCGCCTGGTACGCGCGGGAGTACGGCCTCGAAACCCGGCTCTCCGACGTGGAGTTGCGTGACGAGTGTGCCGACTGGTGGCCTGCGGGCTTCGAGCAGCTCGACAGCGAGGCCTTCCGTACCTACCTCCAGGAGATGGTCGGGCTCGGCGTGCTGGCGCCCAACCACGACGGCAGGGGCTGGCACGTTCGCGGCCCGAATGCCCTGCGCATGATCGGCACTGCGCAGGAAGTGGTGACCCAGCTTGAGAGGGCTAAGAGCGAATGCGAACTGCGTGAGACGGTGATCCTCCAGGGTCGGCCCGAACTGGCCGACGGCCGGGCCGCCCCCCTCACGGTCACCCAGGTCGACGACCTACTCGGCGATCACACCAACCAGACGCGCGTCGTCCTCGGTACCCCCGCCACGGGCATCGGCGATGTTGCGGAGACCCTGCACGCCGTCACCGGACGCGTGGCGGGCTGGAGCGTGTACCCCGCCGAGAAGAACCGCGCCTTCAGGCAGAGGCTGACCGACGGCCGTCCCGGTGAGCGCTGCGTCGTCGTCAGCGATCTCCGGAAGGTGAACGAGGACACGTGCCGGGAATCGCTGGAGTTGGCCCAGAGCCTGTTCCCCGAACGGCCCGGTGTCACCCGGGCCGTCGTCTTCCTCGCGGGCCCCGGCCAGCTCGGTCTCTGGCGTCAGGTCCTGACGGATGACGAGGCCGCGGCGTCCCTCGTGGTCGTGCTGCGTCGTCACGACCGACGCAGTCTTAAGTCGTGGACCCAGAGCAGCGGCCTGTTCGACACCGAGGAAGGGAGAGCGGGTGTCCTCGAAGTGACCGGCGGCTGGCCTGTGTTGCTGGACCGCGCCGTCGAGCTGCACCGTTCATGTCGTGACGAATCCCAGGTACTGCGCAGGCTCGCGGACGAGTTGGAGGAGGCCGGCCCGGCGGCGCGGCTGGTCGAGGCGTCGGGGATCGATGCGGACCCATGTATCGCGATGGGAAATCGGGCGGTGCTCAGGGAGTTCGGTGGTGACTGGGTCACGGAGGACGTCCTTGTGACCGCCATGGAGCTGGAAGGGCTGGAGGAGCAGGAGGCCCGGTGGGTCTTCGCCTGCCTGGAGGCGTTCCAGGCCTTCGAGCGGGAGGGGACGCGGCTGAGGGCGGAGCCTGTCCTGCGCGCGTGCTGGTCGCGGGCCTGAGCCGGCGGGTGTGCGGGGCGACGGTCAGTCGCCCCGCACACCCGCCGGAGCATGCCGAAGTGTGGCCGCGGCTTCAGAACAGCGGGAGCTGCTCCGCCGGCTCGGGGGCACCGGCGAGGCCTGCGGCCTCGGCGAGATCGGGGTCGAGATCGCTCGCCGGATCCTCGCGGGCGGTGGAACCGTCCTGTTCCGCCGCGGAGACGTCCCGCTCCGCCTCCTCGCCGGCTGTCGCGGTGTCGTCCTCCTCGTCCACCTCTTCGGTGAACGTCGGCAGTACGTATGCCTGCGCCAGGCCGGCCAGGTGCAGCGGCAGCGGCAGTGACAGCGCGTCCGGGTAGTCGGGGGCCTGCCGCAGCTGGTGCATGGCCATGGCGATCGCCTCGGGCCGGTCCCGGTGTCCCCCGGCGTCGCCCTCCGGGTGGCAGCCCAGCACCGCGATTTCCACGAGGGCTGGGTTCCACGCAGCCGTGCCGGCCTGGGACGTGAGCCTGCCGGCCGCGTTGACCCGGGTCGTGAGACGGTCGAGGGACGGGGATATGGCGTGGGTCCGAGGCCTGTCCGTCGTGCTGTAGAAGACGCGTTCCTCCGCCGGGAGCAGGCCGTCGTCGCCCGGAGGGAGGGACCAGAATCCCGCCGGCTGGCCGTTCGGCTTGCCGGCGTGGGCTACGCCCCACCACTGGGCAGTCTCCCGGCCGGCCCGCCCCCGCACCCGTACCAGCCTCAATTCGTCGTCCAGCCGTCGCTCGGGCGCATGACCGTCCTTGAGCAGGTCCCGTTGGACGAGCCCGTCCTGCAACCATGGCCAGTGGAGCCTGCTGTTCTGGGCATGGGTGATCAGAACGGTGGGGTGTCCCCGCAGCGAGTGCAACATCCGCTGGAGGAAGCCGGAGGTTTCCCGGCGCTGTTGCTCCAGGTCGGCCTGCCAAGGCCGGGATGTGACCGAGCCAGGGCGCCGGTCGGTCGGCCGTGGTTCCGCGGCACCGACGGTGGCGTCGATCTCCGCCTCCTTCACCAGGCGAAGGAGGAACGCAGGGTAGGGGATCCAGGTCCTGGTGGAGGAGTCCCATCCCTCCACCCGCGCCAGTCCGGACGCGCCCGGCAGCGGAGTGACGAGGACGGCCACGGGAAGGTGCGCGGGCAGCCGTGTGGGGCCGTCCTTGCGTCGTTTGACCATCCACAGGGCGGCGTAGCGGAGGTGATCGGGAAGGTCGCCTCCGAGCGTGTGCTCCGGCAGGACGCGCACGCCGAGCTGGCGCAGTCCGTCCAACCAGGCGTTGTGTGCACGGTGACCGAGGTTGTCCGCGTTCTGGATCCGGCGGTCCCCGGAGGGCGTCACCGCGAATTGGGTGAGCACGCCCGCGTCCGCGCAGCCGAGCCGCACGGCGAACTTGGGGTCGGTGCCGGCGGGCCGGAAGGCAGTGGGATGCGCAATCTCCACCAGAGCCAGCTCCGGGCGGCCGGTATCGGCTCCGTCGTCGGCCAGCCAGGCGCGCAGAGCTCGGCGGCGCTCGCCGATGGCATCGGCGAGTCTCGCCCCTTGCCCCGCTACGGAAGGGTCGAGGACGAGCCGGTCGCTGAGCCCGCCGGACAGGGGCAGGCACCGCAGCCGCAGTGTCAGTTCGTCGGTCCGCCATTCCAGCAGCACTGGTGTCCCCGGGCGGGCATCGTCGAATTCCCGGTCGGACACGTCCGACATTCCGCCGTCGCCGTCAAGACCGAGAACCTCGGCGAAGGCGGTGACGGCCGCATGGCGCAGTTCGGCTGTCTGCCACAGTAGACGGGCCTCAACCACCGGGGTGACCGGTCCGGCCGTCCCCCGGTCGAGTCGGGAGGCTGTCGCGAGCGCCGTGCGCCGGGCGGCCGCAGCCCGCAGTTGCTCGGCCTTCTTCGCCGCGTCACCCGACGGTTTGGCCCGACGGTTAGCCGGTGCCGCGATGCCGGTCCCGCGGCGCACCAGGTCGGGCACGCGTACCACACCGCTGGGCAACGCCTCCTCCGCCCACTCTGTGAGTTCGGAACGCTGGTGCGGCATGAGGCCCGGGCCCACCTCGTGCGTGCCCATGCGCGTGCTGTGGACCACGAGGGCGCGCACGCCCAGGCGCTCCCCCATCCAGTCCAGTGGGCTGGTGAGCAGTGCCTCGGGCGACGGGAAGTGACCTTGGAGGCTGAGGTGCCTCAGCATGCCGGCAGGGTCGTTGTGCATCCAGTCGAAGGTTTCCCGCCTGCGGTCGCGCACGAGTCTGGCCCGGGCGAACCGGTCACTGGCGGGAGCGCCCGGCAGCCAGGGGATCTTCGGCTGGAGGTAGACCGAAGTCGCCCGGCCATAGGGGAGGTTCAGTGCGCCCGTGTCGGATCTCGGGTGTGTGGCCCAGCGCCGTACGCCCCAGTGGAGGTGCAACCGAGGACGGGGATCGAAGGGGACGGTGTGCAGCGAGACGTTGAGGGTGATCGAGAACCACCATTGCTTGCGCTTGATGTCCCGGGACAGGGGCTGGGACATCAGCTCCGCGCCCTGTTCCCTGGGCCCGCGGGGAACCGCGCGGAAACGGAGGGAACCGCCTTCGAACTCGTAGGGCTCCAGGGCGAGGATCCTTCGTGCCAGTGCGTCGGTGGCCAGCTGGAACTGCCACGGCCGGGGTGCCGCGGTTCCGCCCCGGCCGGGTGGCAGGCCGGCACCCAGCAGATCCAGATCCGCGACGTGTTCCCAGGTCGGCGCGGCCTCCTTGAGCTCCTCGCTGACGCGCATCATCAGCGCCCGGAATCCCGGGTCCTTCGCGGCGTCCTTGGGACCGAGGGTTCGCAACCAGGCGTTCAGGAGCTGGCTGAGGACTGTGCCGGGAAGGGGGTCGGGGACGTCCCATGGTGCGTAGAGCCAGTGGCCGCCGGGTGTTTCACCGTTCAGGGCACCGTGGCCGGGGCGCGGGCGGACGATGAGGTCGGGCGCCAGGGTCTGCAGGATGCCGTCGAAACGCCGTGTCGGGGCCGACTTGAGGTGCTGGGACTCCTCGCGGCCGTAGTTGCACAGTTGCAGCGGCCCGTCGTGCCAGACGTCCGGACGGGGCAGGGCGCGGTAGTCGTCGGTCCAGGGCTCGGCGTCCGGGGATAGGGCGTAAGCGGCTCGTCGGATCGATCCGTACACGGTTCTCCGTAGGTCGTGGCGTCGTCAGGTGGCGCGGGCGGTCAGGGCGTGATCGCCGCCGGAGCGTCGAGGCGGCACAGCGCCTCGTACAGCGGCTGGTAGAGCATCCGCACCAGGGCGGGGTCGGCGGGGTCATGGAAGCCGCGGAGTGCGGGCCGGTCGGCGAAGTACGGGGCCAGGACCTCTCGCAGTTGCCAGAGCAGCCCTTGCTCCCCGAGCCAGCGGGGAAGGGCGTCCCCCGGCAGCGACGAGCTCCGGGCAGCGGCCAGCGCCGGGGCGAAGGCCGCGTCCACGAAGACGACCCGCGCCGGCACCCCGCCCCGGACCAGTCGTCCGATGACCTGCCAGATGGCCACGAGCTGGTCCCAGGCGAACGACTGCTGCTCGGCGTCCGAGAGCGCCGAATAGATGTACGGGCGTGACAGCAGACGCCGCCACACCCGCCGCGCCGTGGCCCTGAAGGCTCGCCCGGCGTCGTCCAGTTCGTCGGCCGACGAGACGAGGCCGGCGAAGGTTCCCTCGGGCAGGCCCGGCTGGGACCTGAGGAACCGGGTGGCCCAGTCGTTGATGCCGAAGACCGCGAGAGACAGGTCGTCCGGCACAGGATGGGGGCGTGCGAGGAAGAACACCGTGCCGAATGCGGCCACCCTGGTTTCCCCGGGCAGTTGGGGCACCGTGAGGATGTTGTGCCCCCGTTCGATGGCGAGCAACGGTGCGACGAGCAGCTCCGCTTCCACGTCGTCCGCGAACGAGGCCAGATCCCCTCGGCGTACTGCCCCGGGCCGGCTCGCCTGTCCGGCGGCCGGGACGTCGGAGGGCGAACCGTCGCCGAGCTCGGCGTCGTCCGCGACAAGTACCCGGACCTTGCCCTGCCACCGGGGGATCTCGTCCAACCGGGCGGCGGCCGAGGCCGCCTCACGGTAACTGCCGACGAGGAGCAGGGCCCTGCGCCTGCGGTCGTCGGGGATCCGGTTGAGCTCCTGTTGGAGATGGCTGTTGTCGCCGCCTGGGCCCGGCTTCGCGAGCTTGTCCACCATCGTGCGGAGGACGGCGGATCGGTCGTCCGGACGCGTCCCGGACAACCGGATCGGCCGTCCCTCCTGGTCATACAGAAACAAGGTGGTGAATACCGTTTCTCGAATGGCCCGCAAGGCTTGCTCGCCGGGCTTGAGCACGGCTTCGACCGGGGCGAGGACATGCGCGCGGGTCGACGTGCCGGCCCAGCTGGTCGCGGACATCAGCAGGACGTGTGGGCCGGGCAACCGCCGCGCCGGGTCGGCTCCCAGCCGTGGAAGCGTCAGTAGCAGTTCCCGGCCGACACCCGCGCACCGGAAGAAGCGCAGTGTCCCGGTGGTTCTCCCGTCGGCGGCACCCTCCGGACCCCGGCTGTCCACCAAGTACTGGAACCCCAGGACATTGCCCATCGGGGACTCGGGTACGAGGGGCGCGTAGTCGAGCGGAGGCCGTCGCACGAGGTCGTTGTCGGTGGTGTCCAGGTGCAGGGCCGCCTCCACCTGGGGCCACAGGAACGTGACGCGGTCGAGCCGCTGGTGCAGCGCGGCGAGGATCAAGGTGAACTCGAGCCGCTGGGCACTGCGTTCGAACCATGCGTCGCTCAACGGCGGAGCTTCGGTCACGGCCCCGCCGTGCCAGCTCCGTGGTTTCGGCCGCTCCTCCGGGCCCGGGGCACCGCGGAGGAGGCGTTCGAGCAGGACGCGGACCCGCCGGCGGGTCCGCGTCCCGTTCAGGGTGTGCAGTAGGTCATGGGTGAGCCGGGTCAGGCCGTCGGTATCGGTGCCATACGGACCCCGGTCGCCGAGCGGGTCGTCACGGAAGGCGTCGAGCAGTTCCGTCACCTCGGCACGGCGGGATGCGTAGGTATCATGGGGCCGCCGCACGGCGGCGGACAGCCCGTCCGGGTCCAGCTCCTCCTCGTCGCGGAAGAGTTCGCCCTCGTTCTCAACGAAGTCTTCCGGCGGTGGTTCCGCAGGGGGGTACCACTCGTGCAGGAGACGCTCCTGGAGCGTCCATGCGCTGAAGTAGTCGACCTGCACCCAGTCGCGCAAGTCCTTGCTGCCGATCAGCATGGCGTAAAGGCGGTCGGTCGCCGCACCGACGACGTCCAGGGCCGAGGACCAGCGCTCCACGTCGGGATCCGTCAGGGGCAGCCGCCCCTGTCGGGACAGTTCGTCGATCTCATGCGTTTGCAGTTGGTCGAGCCACGACTCGGGCCCCTTCGTCACGAGCGTCGCCGACGGCGCGAACGCCCGGTCGAGTTGCATCTGGACGCGATCCGCTTCGTCGACGATCACGATATCGCTGCGCAGGGCGGCCAGTTCCAGATAGCGCAGGCGCTCGGCGTTCAGCTGCCGCGGTACGGCCGTGTTCACCAGGCTCGCGGGATTGGCCACCCAGATCAGTGCGTCGACGAGATCTCGAGCTGCTCCATGACGAGGGCACATGCCCCACAGAGGGCACGCGTGCGGCGGACCGGATTCCTCCTCCTGGCCGCTGAGACCATCCGCGTCGAGTTCCCCCCGGGCGCGCCTCAGTGCCTGCCTGGCCTTGGCGGCGGCCGATTCGTCCGTTTGCCCCGCGGCCCGTCGGCCGGGGCGCAGCCCGCCGCAGGGGGCATCGGCATAGCGCAGCGGCTCGATGGCCTCCATCCCTCGCTGTGCGTCGAGCGGACAGGCCGTACTCAGATGCCGGAACGCCCGGTCGGTGTGGGCCAGCAAGGAACGGGCGCCGCGAGCGGCGAGGCGCCGATGGAGGCGTTGGGCGTGCTGCTCGCGCGTCGTCGCACCCTGTACGGGCGCGGCGTCCAGGCCGAGCCCCGTGAACATCTCGGTCAGGGTGAGCTGTTCCGCCACATCGCCGACGATGAGTGTGGTACGCAGATTCCGGTGATGAGCCCAGACGGCGATGAGCGTCATGAGGGTGGACTTGCCCGATCCGACCATGCCGACCATGTGCGTCAGTCCGTCGAGATGCAGCCGGGCGGCGGGCTCGAAGCCCGTCCTGTCCGCGGTACGGGCGTCCAGGCGCAGGTCCGCCAGACGGTTCCGCCAGTTGCCCGGCGGCAGGTTCCTGCGGTGCTCCTCCTCGTCCATCCACCGAGCGGTTTCGAGGAGTTCGGCGATCGGCACGTCGATGGGACGGGACGCGCCGGGGCGGCCGGCTTCGAGATCGTGGCCCGCGGGAGGGGCCGCGACCAGCTCGGGGGGAATGGTCACGGAGGCCTGTCGGCGCCGTTCCAGGAAACGATGAGAGCCTTCCCCCGCCCAGGGGAGGGGGTTCGTGGCGAACGCCGGCACCGCGCTGAGGGCGGCGTCGTAGATCGAGAACCGATGCGAGGCCACTGGGGGATCGACGCGGCGCGCGGGCCCCCTGCCGCTCTCCGGCAGACGGTAGCCGCGTAAGCGTTCGGGGAAGCCGGCGTAGGTTTCCAGGCTCTGCAGCCACATCCGGCGCCTCCTCATGGGCCAGAGCAGGTGGCGGGCCGAGGTGAGCGCGAGCCGTTCGGCGGGTCCCGGGGCGATGCCGGTGGCCCGGGCGAACGGGTATCCGCTGAGCAGGGTCCAGACGCCCTCGGCGGATCGGTCCGGATCCAGGGTCTCCATGAGCCGCAGTCCCAGCTCGACCTGGCAGAGTAGGCCCGGCCGGGTCCCGGCTTGAGACTCCGGCCAGGGGCCCAGGTCCTGGGCCAGTCGCCGGTACCAGCCACTGCGATCACGCATGCCCGGTTCCCCCTCCTCGGCGGTCCTCCGGCGTCGGGGGCCCGATGCGGACCGCGGGGCCATGCTGCCCCTGGAGCCGCGCCGCCGCTGCGTCTCTCAACTGATCATCCGTGAAGAGGCGGAGGCCGCGGGCCCGTTCCCCGCGCTCGCGCTCGTACACCTCGATGTAGTCCTTGCGGTGCTCGACCCGAAACCGAGGCACGACCCAGCACGCCTCGTCGTAGTGCGGGTTGCAGGCCGGGGGTTCGGCGGCCCGGCCCAGCAGCCCGGGATGTGCCCAGTCCTTGACGTCGACCGCCCAGACGTGGCCGTCGGGAAAGGTGATCCTCAGGTCGTACGCGTCGTAGCCCGGCCACATCTCGACGGCGAGGCCGAGACGGCGGAGGAGCCCTTCGAGGTCCGTCTCGGCCCGGCCCGGGCCCGTGACGAACTGCCGCAGCGGCCGGCGCAACTGTCGCACCTCGCCGGCGGTGGTGGCGTCGATCGGGATTCCCGTCGGTGGTGCTCCCTGATGGCGGCACTGGTCCCGTTCGCACCACCAGCCGCCGTCCGCCAGCGGGGTGAGAAGGGTGAGGCACCGGCCGCAAGGGGTGTAAGAGCCGTCTCGAAGATGGCCGTCAGGCACCGAGTCGTAGATCTCGTCGATCAAATCCCGTACCGGGTCGAGGTACAGGTCGGTGGTCACGTCGAACCAGTCCGCCTCGGTCAGCACGGGGCGGGTGACCAGCAGCCGGCGGAAGGCTGCGTAGGACTCGGGGGAGCCGTCCTCGCGGCAGGCGCGCAGGGCTTCGTTGATCACGAGCCGGTCGTACTGCTCGGCGGTGCTGTCCGTATGGCCTTTGAGGGCCAGTTCATGACAGAACTGAGTCGGTTTCCCCGACTCTCTGTCGATCAGCCAGTCCTGCTCCGAGAAGATGTCGTCGGGCAACTCGAGAGGCCAGCTCGACACAGGGCGGCTGAGGCACCATCGCAGGAGGTCGGGGAGGCTCGATGGAGGGCTTGCGTCGTTGCGCAGACACTCCAAGACCAAGGCGTTCAGTGCCCGTTGGGCCTCTCGGGGGTAGGGCAGACGGAAGGAGTCCAGGTCGTCGACGGCTTCGAGCCGCACGACAGCCGTGGCGATGTCCCGGAGCAGCCGCAGGTCGGGATGGCCGAGCAGGCCGTGGGAGAACGAGGATTCGGTCACGGTGCGTTCCTCAGCCATGGGAGGGGCGTTCATCGACGTAGGAGGTGCCGGTGGTGCACCAGGGCCGTGCCCGGCAGCTGGCGCAGTGCCTGCCGGGCCGCGGCTCGTACGTCGTGTCGTCGAGCAGTGGTTGTGCCATGCCGGCGATGACCTCGCGGGCTTCGTCCACGACCTCTGGGCGACTTGGATCAATGCGTTCCAGCACGGAGTGCCCATCGCCCAGCAGCTCGAATTCGACCCACGAACGTCCGGGATCGGCACCCAATACCCCGGCGTTCAACATGAGTACCCCCAGGGCGAGCTGGGGGTACCGGAGCAGCAATGGCTCGCGCTCCCAGAGGTGGTGGGAGGACGTCTTTGTCTCGCGCCATATCCAGCCGCCCGCGCGGGTGTGGAGCAGGTCCGGGGTGGCGATGACGACGACGTCCAACTCGGGTACGTACGTGGTCACCTGGTGCTGCACGAGAACCTCTTCCTGGGGGGCAAGCCCGGAGAGCGGGCACAGGGAACGGTGCTCCCCCAGCATGGCGGCGGCCTCGCGGGCCTGTTCACCGTGCAGGTCGAATCCGCCTGCGGACCAGTTCTCCACGTCCTGAGGACCCGGTAGTTCACGACAGCTCGTCCTAGGGCACGCTCCATGCCGCTCATTGAGCCAGGCGTCAACGGCCCGGCCCCGCAGGGTGGCACGGTCCTCCTCCTGAAGGGAAGCCAGCCGTAACCGTCTGGTGAGGTGGTACTGAGCGGGGCAGTCCTTGTGGAGCCGGAGGTCCCAGACGGACAACGAGCGACGGCGGCGCGTCGGCGTGGTCGGAACGCCGCCCCATAGGGAAGGCGTCCGGCGGAGATCGGAGCAGTGTCCGATCACCTTGCACGAGACGCAGTCCGCCCCGGGGCGGCGCTCGATGCCCGTGGCGGCGTCGTGGAAGGCGGGGGCGGCGTGTTCCGCGAAACGCCGGGGCACCTCCTGCGCATCCCAGTCGAGAACGGTCTGGACGGAGCCGTCGGCGCATCCGAACGCGAAGACGCGCACGCGCTCGGGGACCGGGTCCGCCATTGCGGCGGTGACGGGGGGCGCCGTCGCCCAGCGGGGCCTTGGACCGGGGGCCCCATGGGCGAGGACGTGCGCTATGGCGGTCTTCTCCGCTTCGGAGCGGTCCGCCTTTGCCCGTCCGAAGGACGGGATCCACAGGTCTCGGACGCGCCCGTCCGCCGAGGCGTAGCGGCGTCCCCAGACCGTGTGTTCGTACTGAAGCGCGCCGCGTTGGTCACGCTGTGGCCGCTTCGCGGTGCGGGCGATCCACTCGAGGCGGACGGGGGTGGTGGCCGGCAGGCCCTCCGCGCGCGCCGCCTCCTGCTCGTCGGCGCGTGCGTCCAGGTACCGTTCCAGTGCTTCGGCCGTCCAATGCAGCAACGCGCTGTGGGCGGGCGCGGTCCTGCGCTGGAACACCCCTTTCGTTTCATGGAGTTCACGGAGTACCCGCGCGAGGGGCCAGGCCTGGTGCTCGATCAGATCGAGTGCGGCGAACAATGGAGCGGCCGCGAACTCTTCCAGCGGCTGCGGACGGAAGGGAAGGGGCGGGTCGGGCGTGATCAACGGACGTACGGCGAGGCTCCGGTGGAGCCGGCAGCCATTGGGGTCCGGGCGGGCAGCCGTCGTGCTCACCCTGATGAGCCAGGAGGCGTCCTCGGTGTCGTCGGGTGCGGAGTATGGCATGGCCACTCCCTGGGGGAACGGTGTGGGCGTGCAGGGGCCGCGGCCCTGCCGCGGCCGCGCAGGGCTCTCTGGGCCGGAACCCTACCTGCTGTTAACTCAGTGCACGTACGGATTGGCGCACTTCCTCTTCACGCGATCCGCTACGCTGCGGAGGGCGGGGCTCGGCGTGCCGGAGGGGTGAGGATTGGACGAGAGCTCGGTTCAACTGGGGGCCGGTGTCGTCCTCCAGGGCCGCTTCGAACTTGAGGAGTCCATCGGTAAGGGTGGCATGGCCCGCGTGTGGCGTGCCGTCGACCGGGCGACGGGACGTCGTGTCGCGGTCAAGTTCCTGCGCATGGACACCGAAGAATTCCAGCACCTCGACCTGCGGGAACGGCGAGAGGCAGAAAGGGAGTTCAGGGGGCGGTTTCGTAGGGAGGCCGCGCTTCTGGGGCAGTTCGTCCATCCCGGCATCACCGAGCTCATCGCACAGGGGATGCTGGGGGACCTGCCGTACTTCGTGATGCGGCTGGTCGAGGGGGTAACTCTCCACGACTTCCTGAAGCGCCAGGGGGCGCTGGCCTTGCCCGTGGCCCTCTCCTGTGCCGTCCAGGTGGCCCGCGCCCTTGCCTGTGCGCACGCTCATCTGGTGGTCCACCGCGACCTCAAGCCCTACAACATCATGATTGCCGAGGACGGGACCGTCGTCCTGCTCGACTTCGGGATCGCCAAGCCGCTGTCCGGTGAAGCCACCCAGTACACCCGACGCGGTTCGACGCTGGGCAGTGGGGGATATCAGGCTCCCGAGCAGATCCTGTCGAGGAAGGTGAGCACCCGGAGCGACATCTACTCCTTGGGATGCGTCTGCTACAAAATGCTCACCGGTCGTGCTCCCTTCATCAGCCTCGAAGGAAGCCTCCGAGCGCTGCAGGACTTGCACCTGTACGCTGCTCCGTCGCCGCTGCGATCGCGCGTCGCAGGTGTTCCCGCGGAGGTCGACGACCTGGTGCTGCGGATGCTCGCCAAGGGGCAGAACGAGCGCCCCGACATCGATGAAGTGCTGGCGGTATTGAGTCCGTTGACGCCATCGCCCGGTGATCCCGAACCCCGGCCTCTGACGCACCCCGATCTTACGCTGCCGTTCCGACGCCCTGGAGACGGCCGTCCGGCAGAGCGGGTGCGGCCGCCCGCCAAGGCTGTCGAGGAGTGGCTCGACCGGCGGATGATCGAGCGGACCTGCCGCACGGCGCGCGAGGAGATCGACGAGGGAGATCCCGGCGCGGCGGTCGGTGAGCTTGCGGAGCTGGCACCTCGGGTGCGCAAGGAGTGGGGTTTCCGCTCGGCCCTCGTCCGTCAGGTCTGGAACCTGGCCGCGGAAGGCCTTCGCATCGCCGGTAAGTGCGGGGCAGCGGCCGAGCTCTACGACGGGATCGCCGAGGACCTCGTGCGGGGCGAAGGACCCAAGGACCGTGCCGACCGGGCCGTCGCCCGGCTGCGCGCAGCCGAATGCCGGCTGGTCGACTACGACCTCGGTGGAGCGCTCGCAGTCCTCGCCGACACGGAGGCGTGTGCCGGGGAGCTGCCGCCGGAACTCGCCGAGAGGGTCGAGGCCGTACGGCAGGAGTTGCAGCTCGACGTGAACGAGCGCTGCGATCCGCCGGCGGGCACCAGTTGAGTGGTCAATAGGTGCACCGTCTACGGTGGCTCATGCACCTGTCACGAGGCGTCCTGCCACGAGCCCCTCGCTCAGCTCGTTGAGCAAGTCCCTTCCCACGCCGCCGAGTTCGTCCAGCAGGGTCATGAGGGCGACCATATGCCCGAACGTCTCCCCGTAGTGCCGTTGTTCCTTCAAGGGCAGTTGCAGGACCTGAAGTTTACGAATGTCCACTCGTGCGGAACTGGACGCATGAGTGCCTGCCTGGCGGCCGTTGGAGGGGGCGCGGAGGCAGCCCGCCAAGAACCGGGCGTCGAGCCGTTCAGGGACGACGCGCAACGCGTACAGCTGAGGGCCCAAGGCGATGGGCGGCCCTTCGTGCACCCACGCGTCGAAGACTCGGACGACTCCCGCCACGACGACGTCCCCGGGCTCCGCCAGCACCAAGTCCGGCCGGGCGGCGAGCGTCGGCCGTCCGCCGGTTCTCCCGCCGTTGGGTAGGTCCGCGATCGTCAAGAGGGGAACGCTGGCCTCCGAACACCTGGCCTTTGCGGGAGAATCGTTCATGGGTTGGTGGCCGCCGCGCAGCAGGAGGGCTCCGGCTCGGGCCAGTTCGCCGACGGTAGTCGTAGGGCGCTTGGCACCCGTCAGGTCGAGCCCAGCCAGCACCGTGCTTGTCTCCCGGAGAGACTCTGCGAGCAGACCGAACCGCCCCCAGGTGCTGGCGAGTCGGACTGCGTCTGCAGGTGACGGGGGCGCCGTGTGCCGGCCGGGGGTGAGATTGACGTCGTCGTCCAGCAGGTCGAGGACGGCCAACCGCGCGACCCCCTCCGGGAGGATCCCCCCCGGGTGGTGAAGGAGGGCGACCGCCTGGCGGATGAAGGCATGCAGGCCGTCCCAGTCAGGCCTCCCGTCCCGAGCGCCGCGCCCATCCTGTTCCGTGGCATCGACCAGCAGGACATCGTCCGTGCTCTCCGAGCCTCCCTGATGCGTCGGCGCGCGCAGCACCCAGAGGTGCAGGGAGACGCCATGCGGTTGTGCGCATCCAGGGGGCAGTGCGATGACGGCCTTCACATGCCCGGTCCGCAGCAGAGAACTGCGGATCCTGCGTCCCGCCCGGCGAGAGGCCACGGCGGGCGGGAGCAGCAGCACCGCTGTACCGCCCGGCCGCAGCCGGGCCAAGCAGTGCTGTACCCAGGCGAGCTCGGGTTCCGTGCGTGGCGGAAGGCCATGCGCCCAGCGGGAGTCGGTGGCCAGCTCCTCGTGGCCCCACTCACGTTCACTGAAAGGGGGGTTGCAGAGCACGATGTCCGCACGCACGCCCGGGTGAGGATCGGACCGCAAAGAGTCCCCCACCGCGATGCACGGTCTGGGCCCCTGGGGCTCGAGGAGGAAGCGGAGCCGGGCGGCGGCCAGGGCCGCCAGCGCGGGTTCCCGGTCGCACCCGACGAGCCGCGTGGGCCCTTGCCCATACGTCGTGGTGACCGCGGTGAGCAAGTGGCCGGTCCCGCATGCCGGGTCGAGCACGGTCAGTGGTCCGCCCGTACGCTTTGGGCGGGCGCACAAGGCCACCGTCGTCATGAGGGACGCGAGTGGTGGGGGCGTCGTGCTGACTTGACGCACATTGGTGTCGAGCCAGCGTCGCAGCAGGAATTCGAAGGTCTGCCGGGAACCGTCGCGTCGTCCGAGGCGCACGGCCTCGGCCACCAGTTCCTGGGCCTCCGTGGAGAGCGACGGGGCTGGCCGTTCGCGTCCGCCCCGCATGCGCCGGCCCGCCTCGGCGATCGCCAGACCGGACTCGGCCCGGCTGCTGAGCGCCTCGAAGCGAGGCCACAACAACTCGCGGTCCCCGGCTTCCTTGAGTTTGTCCTTCGCCCGCAGCCACTCCTCCACTTCCGACAGGGAGAAGTGAGGGCTCGCGTCGGAACCGCCGATGCGCTCGGGGAACGAGTCGTGGCGACGCCGCCAGTTACTGACCGCCGCCCGTCCGACCCCGGCGATGCGGGCGATCTCCGCGAGGGTTACAGGGACGGTGCGCGCGGATGCCGGGGTACGCGCTGAAGCCATCGAGATCTCCCTGGCTGGACTCCGGGCGGACCGGGGCCGCTCCTGACCTCGGTGAGGGGTACACCGGTGCCGGAGCATCCCATTTCCCTGGCAGGCTACTACGACGCACATTTACTTTGTTCACAGCGCTGTTGACGCCCGGGACGCGCGGTGTGGGCGAGGGGTGGGGAGGCCTGGCCCGCGTTCGGGCGGGACGGAACCGGGCGCGCTGACCGCGTCCGCCCTGCCCGTGTCACGCCCCTCACGCCGTCCGCACCAGCATCCTCTCCGGCCCGTGGAAGACCAGGTCGTCGGCGTAGCGGACGGGGCCGTCGGGGGAGGGGGCTAGGCGGAGGCCGGGGAGGGTGAGGAGGGCGGTGAGGCCGGATTCGGCTTCGGCGCGGGCGAGGGGGGCGCCCAGGCAGTAGTGGAGGCCGAGGCCGAAGCCGCAGTGGCGGCGGGCGTCGCGGCGGACGTCGAGCCGGTCGGGGTGCGGGAAGCGGCGGGGGTCGCGGTTGGCGGAGCCGAGGACGAGGGTGACCTTGGCGCCGCGGGGGATGCGGCGGCCGCCGAGTTCGGCGTCCTCGTGGGCGATGCGGCTGATCATCTGGACCGGGGAGTCGTAGCGGACCAGTTCCTCGACGGCGCCCGGGAGGAATTCGGGGCGGGCGCGGAGCAGGCCGAGCTGGTAGGGGTGGGCGAGGAGGGCCAGGAGGGACTTGGTGAGGAGGTTGGTGGTGGTCTCGTGGCCCGCGGTGAGGAGGTGGACGCAGGTGCCCACCAAGACGTCGTCGTCCAGGCCGGGTTCGCCGGAGGAGCGGAGCATCAGGTCGATCAGGTCGGGGGGTTCGGGGGCGGTGGACGTCCGGCGGCGGGTCAGTTCGGTGCGGAAGTACGTGTCCAGTTCGGCGGCGGCCGCGTCCGCGACCGCGTAGGCGTCGGGGCGGCGGGCGGCGCGGGCGCTGGTGGCCTGCTGGAGGTCGACGGCGCGGGCCCGGAACCAGGGGCGGTCGTCGGCGCGGACGCCGAGCAGTTCGCTGATGACCAGGATGGGGAAGGGCGCGGCGAAGCGGTCCACGAGGTCCGCCCGCGCCTCCTCGGCCAGCGCCGCCGCCAGCCGGGCGGCGATCTCGCGGATGCGCGGGCGCAGGCCGTCCACCACGCGCGGGGTGAAGCTCCGGGCGACCAGGGCGCGGACCAGGGTGTGGCGCGGAGGGTCCATGAAGACCATCCAGTTGGCGGCGGTGCGGCGCAGGTGCGGGCAGCTCGCGGGCAGCGGGGCGGGCAGCGCGCCGCGCCCGTAGCGGCGGTCGGACAGGACGCGCGCCACGTCCTCGTGGCGGAAGACGTACCAGCCGTTCTCCGTCTCGTGCACGGGGTCGTCGTCGCGGTAGCGCCGGTAGAGGGGGTACGGGTCGGGCAGGTGGACGTCGGAGGTGCGGAAGGGGCCGAGGGGCATGGGAGTTCCTCCGTGGGTTGCGGTGGTCACCGGTGCTCAGCGCGCGCCCCGTACCGTGTCCGCCAGCAGCAGCGGGTCCAGCGGTGGCCGCGTCCCGCGCCAGGCGACGTGGCCGTCGGGGCGGACGAGGACGTACGGACGGCCGTAGAGCCGGGCCGCCGCCCGGTCGGGGCAGCGGGTGACGAGGAGGGGGACACCCCGGCCGGCGAAGGCGCGCGCGACGGGGGCCAGGGGCGCCGGGTCGGCGAAGCACAGCAGCCGGAAGGCGGGGCCGAACAGGTCGAGGGTGGAGGTGCCGTCGCCGAGCGGGGCGTGCGGGGCGCGGGCCCCGGGCAGCGCCCGGCTGCGCCAGTCGCCGTCGTCGCCGTCGGGGTCGCTGACGATCAGCGGGGAGGCGTAGCGGAAGCCGAAGTGCGTGTCGGGGGCGTCGAACTCGGCGCCCACACCCTCGCGTTCGAGCCGCTCGGCCAGGGCCGCGCGGGCGCGGGCCCCCGCCGCGTCGTCGCGCAGGATCTCCTCGGGCAGCTCGCGGTCGAGGGTGCGCCGCAGATGGGTGTGGGCCTCGGCGAGGCTCCGCTCGGCGACCGGGCGGCGCTCGGCGGTGTAGCCGTCGAGGAGCGCCGGCCCCGCCCAGCCGGCCAGCTCGGCGGCGAGCTTCCAGCCGAGGTCGGCGGCGTCGCAGATGCCGGTGTTCATGCCGAAGCCGCCGGACGGTGAGAGGGTGTGCGCCGCGTCCCCGGCCAGCAGCACCCGGCCGGCGCGGTAGCGGTCGGCGACCCGGTGCGTCAGGTGCCAGACGTGCTCGGAGACCAGCTCCAGCGGGGTGTCCGGGGCGACGGCCGTGCGCAGCAGCGTCATCGCGTCCTCGTGGCGCTGCGCCTCCGCGGTGACGGTCAGCCGGTAGAGCGCGCGGCCGTCCATCGAGCGCAGCGGGTAGCGCAGGGCGGGGGGCCGGGTGAGGAAGTGCACGAGGGCCCGGCGCGGGCCCAGCAGTCCGCCCAGCTCCGGCGCCCGGAAGAGGATGTTGCGGAAGGTGCGGGTGCGGTGGCGGGCGGGGGCCGGGATCCCGAGCGCCTTGCGGACGGGGGAGAAGGCGCCGTCGCAGCCGACGAGCCAGCCGGCGCGCAGCGTCAGCGCGGCGCCGTCGGCGAGGCGGGTGGCCGAGACGGTGACCCCGTCGTCGTCCTGGACGAAGCGCTCCAGCCGGTGGCCCGGCAGCAGCGGCCCGGCGGGGCGCGTCCCCAGCTCGCGGACGAGCAGCGGGATCAGCCAGTGCTGCGGGCAGACCTGTTCGGGCTCGGGCGTCCACGGCGGCGCCGGGCGGGAGGCGGCCGTGCCCATCGGCAGCCGGTGGATCTCGTGGCCGCCGACGGCCGTCGCCCAGGCGATGTCGAGGGGGTGGTCGCCGGGCCAGCCCGCGGCGCGGATCTCCCCGGCCACGCCCCAGCGCCGGAACAGCTCCATCGAACGCGGGCCCACCGTGCCGACCTTGGGATGCCCGACCCGTCCGTCCCCCTCGTCCAGCAGCAGGAAGGGAACGCCCCGGTATCTCAGGTCGAGGGCCAGCGCCAGGCCGACCGGCCCGGCGCCGACGATCAGTACGTCCGTCTCCAGCCGGCGCGTCTCGGAACGGTTCATCCGCCGTCCTCCCTCATCCGTGGCGTCTCCTCCGCCTCGTCCGTGGCGTCTTCTCCGCCTCGTCCGTGGCGTCTTCTCCGCCTCGTCCAGGGCGGTTTCCTCCGCCTCATCCGTGGGCGGTCCCCTCCGCGAAGAATCCGGCGTAGAACGCCGCGATGTCGGCGACCTGTCCGGGCACCGGCGCACAGGCGCGCGCCGCGGCGGCCAGGTGCGCGCAGCGCAGCGCCAGCGCGCGGCGCGCCACGTCCGGGCGCGGGACGGGCGCGGGCACGTCCTCCAGCTCGAAGGTGGGCCCGGCGGTGCGGCCGCGCCGGCCCGAGTCGAGGGTGACCAGCAGCTCGGCGAGCGGCCGCATCATGCCCGTCATGACGTCGATGGAGGCGTTCATCAGCTTCGAGCGGCGCAGGCTGGTGTCGGGCCCGGTGCCGAAGTGCTGGACCATCAGGTGCAGCATCAGCGCGTACGAGCGGTTGAAGAGCCGGGCGACCTCGCGGGCCTCCGGGTCGGTGATCGGGTCCTTGGCCGCGTCGGACGGGCCGAGGGTGGGGTTGCGCAGCACCGGGTACGCCGGCTCCCAGGGCAGCAGCCGCCCGTGCGGGCCGGGAACCCGCTCGGTGGTGAGCAGTTCGCCGATGCGCAGGAACGTCTCGAAGTGCGAGGAGTCGGAGGGCGCGGCGTCCCCCAGCACCCCGCCCTCGCCCTGCTCGGTGATGAAGTCGACGGCGAACAGGGCGCTGGAGAGGTCGTCCACCTCCAACTGGTAGTCGGGGTGGGTGGTGTTGACGGACTCCCGCATGAAGACGTGGTGTTCGCCGCCGCCGCGTCCCTTGTCCACCAGGAAGAGGTCGGGGACGGTCCGCAGCCCCTCGCGGACGGCCGCGTACAGCTCGCTGACCGAACCCCAGGCGGCGGTGCGCGGCGCGGCCGGGCGCGGTCCGGCGTCCGGGCGGCGGAGCTCCGGGGTGAGGCCCGCGGGCTGTTCGACGGCGATGTAGCGCTGGACGCTGCCGATGCTCAGCCCCTCCAGGGCGAAGTCGAGGGGCACGGGCAGCAGCCCGTTGAGCGTGCCGAAGTCGATCGCGGGGACGTGGAAGGGCTCGCCCGTGGCCATGAGGATGTTGTTGACCAGCAGGAAGTGGATCATCTCCTCGCGGGCGACGTTCAGCAGGGCGCCGCGGATCCCGTCGTCGAGCGTCGCGCCGCCCCGGCCGCAGGCCAGCTCCAGCTGCCGGGCCGTCCAGCGCCCGGCGCGCACGTACGACAGGCCTGCGCCGTGGGTCGGGACGGAGAACGCCGCGTACAAGTACTGGAGCATGACGGCCAGTTCGAGGGTCGCGGCCTGCCGCAGGACGGCGTGCAGCCGGCCCCGGGTGGTGATCGGCGGCGGTGCCCCGGGGGCGGCCGCGACGGGGACCGGGGGCCGGGCGAGGGCCTGCCGGTTGCGCAGATAGGCCAGCAGGAGGCGGGCCTTGGGGTCGGTGAGGTCGCGGGTGGGCGGCATGTAGTACGTGCGGTCCTTGTTGCGCGGGTCGCACATCTGCCAGGCGAGTTCGGCGTAGGTCTCGACCTTGCAGCGGTCGGCGAGGCTGAAGACCTCGGAGCGCATGAAGGTCGAGATCTGCTCGTAGTAGGCGAAGACCTCCCGGTGCAGCAGCTCGAAGTCGACCTTCTCGCGCGGGATCCGGTCCAGGTGCCAGTCGTCGGGCAGCACGCGCACGGCCAGCGCGCCCGCGCCCGCCCAGTAGCCGAGCGCGTCCTCGTCGTCGTAGGCGGCGCGGGCCGAGCCGGGGGCCCGGGGGTCGGTGCCCGGGACGTCCGCCGGGCCCGCGGAGAACAGGACCCGGCAGGTGCCCGCCCGTTCGCCGCGCAGCACGAGCACGCCGTGCCCCCGCTCGTCGGTGGCGAGCGCGCACTCCGGCGCGTACGTCTCCCCGTCCGGCGTGCGCACCCCCAGGACGACCGCGTCGCCGCAGCGGGCGCCGGGCGCGCCGGCCACCGGATCGGCGGGCAGCGCGCGGGGGTTGTGGTATTGGCGGACGCGCACCCACACGGCCGCCGGGCGCCCGCGCACGAAGGAGCGCACCGGGACGCGGACGGCGTGGTCCTCGCCGCGCGCGCGGTCGCGGTGGTGGAGCACCACCACCGCGTCGTCCGACTGGACGACGGCCTCCCGCTCGGTGAGCAGCGTCTCGGGACGGCCGTCGGCACCGGTCCGGGTCAGGCACAGCGCCGCGCCGGCCGCCGCCCGCCAGCCGGGCGCGGGCACGGTGACGAGGCCGCTCGTCGCGTCCGAGGGGTACGCGCCGGCGGGCACGCGGGCGACCAACGCCCCGCCGGCGGTGCGCAGTTCCAGCGGGCCCGGGCAGAGTGGCGGGCCGAGCCGGTGCAGCGGGCCCGGACCGGCCTCGGCGGCCCGGCCGGTGACCGGCACCGCCGTGATCATGTCGAGGGCGGCGCGGCCCTCCCGGACGTCCGCCGTGAGGTGGCGCAGCGGCGAGCCGGGCACCGGCACGAGGAGCCGGCCGGCCGGGTAGGTGCGCAGCTCCCCGGCGTGCCACGGCGCGACGGTGCCGCGCACGCGCCACCGGGCGGGGGTGTCGGGGACGGTGGGGGAGGCCATGTTGTCCAGCGCGAGGCGGACGACGACGCCGTCCGCGCCGTCCTCCGCGGCGGCGCGCAGGGCGTCCGCCGCGGGCGAGGCGATGCCGTCCAGCCACTGTGCCTCGTCGCGGGTGACCACGAACTGGTGGACGGCGCTGTAGCGCAGCCAGTCCGCGAGGACGTGCTCGCCGACGTCCCCGATGCGCGCGAACGACGTCCAGCGGGGCGGCTGGAAGCCGGTGACGCCGCCGGTGAAGAGATAGCCGTCGTCGTGCGAGCGGCCGAGCCGGCCGAAGCAGAAGCGGCCGCACATCAGCGTCATGGTCCACCGCGAGGCCGGGTCCAGGTCGAAGACCCGGGCCCGGTTGACGGTGGTGCGCAGATAGGGGTTGTAGTGGCCCCAGACGTCCACGGCGCGGCCGACGAGCGGGTCCGCGGTGTCGAGCCGCCCGTCCGGCCCCTCGGCGGCGGTGACGCGGGCGTCGACCAGGAAGTGCCCGTTGCCGTCGAAGTTCCAGCCCGTCGCGGCGCTGAACCGGCCGTCCGCGCACGGCCGTCCGGCGCCGTCGAAGCGCGGGCCGCGGCGGTGCAGCCACGCGTGGTACTCGGCGGCCGGCCGGTCGGCGGGGAACGGCACGGGGACCGGCCCGTCGTCCGTGAGGGCGGCGTTGGCCGCCAGGTCGTTGAGCCCGCTGCGCGGCCCGGTGGGCAGACGGGTGGTCGCCACCCCCGCGAAGTGCAGCCGGGGCAGGTCGAAGACGCTCATCCCACGACCTCCTCGGCCCGGCCGCGCCCGGCCGGTATCCGGGGCGGGCGCGGCCGCGGGACGTAGTGGACGAGCGCGTTGACGGCGTCGAGCGCGGAGGCGATCGCGCCCTCGATCCAGGCGGGCGCCGCCGAGCAGTGCTCGCCCGCGAAGAACAGCCGCCCCACCGGGCGGGCCGCGCGGCGCCGCTCCTCCTCGCACGCGGCGGGCGACTTGCCCCAGCGGGTGGCGCAGCCGACGGACCGGCGGGAGCTGCCCCAGGCCGCGCTGGTGGCGCCCAGCACCATGCCGGGGGAGCGCAACTGCGGGTGTGCCTCGGCGAGTTCGGCGAGGACGGTCCGGTGGCGGCGGCGGGCCGGCAGCCGGCCGAGCAGCTCGGCCTCGTCGCCGATGGTGTAGCTGGCCAGCAGCGCGGCGCCGCGGCCCGGGGCGCCGTCCACGGGCGGGTAGTACGTCTGGCGGATCAGCCCTCCGGTGAACGACGCACCGCCGCGGATGCCCTCGTCCTGCCAGAAGGGCTCCCGGCAGTGGAGGGCGACCTTCGTCGCCGGGCAGTAGACCACGTCGTCCAGGACCGCGCGCTTGTCGTCGTCGAGACCGCGCAGGCGCATGCGCCGCAGGGCCGGGAACGGTGCCGTGCACACGACGAAATCCGCCCGCCGGACGGTGACATGGGCGGCGCCGCGCGCCCGGACGAGCACCTCGTCGTCGCGCACCTCGATGCCGGTGACGCGCCGGCCGCACAGGATCCGGCCCCTGAGCCGGGCGGCGATCCGGCCCGGGAGCTGGTCCATGCCGCCGTCGAGGCGCAGGAGCGCGGGGCTGGTCTCGGTGAGGATGTCGTCGAGGAAGCTGTTGAGGCGGCCGCTGCACCCGGAGCGGATGCCGGGGTGGGCGGAGAAGAGGGAGTGCAGGTCGATCCGGTCGCGGGCGGCGCCGCGCAGGTGCGGCGCGGGGTCGATCCGCGCGACCAGGTCCAGCAGTTGGTGGCGCAGGTCCGCGCGGAGGGCCTCGCGCAGGTCGGGCGGGGCGATGGCGTCGACGATGGCGGTCAGCCAGGCGCCGAAGACGACGACGGGGTCGTGCTCGCCGGGGGCGGGGTGTGCGAGGTGTGAGGGGTGTGCGGGGCCTGTGGGGTACCCGGAGGGCCCGGGGTGCCCGAGGTGTCCAGAATGCCCGGGGTATCCGGGGTGTCCGGGATCCCGCGGGGAGAGGCTCGCGCGGAAGGCGGCGAAGAGTGGGGCCGAGGCGTCGCGGATGCGCACGAAACCGCCGTCGGTGTGGAGAAAGGCGTTCTCCTCGGAGAGCAGGGTGCTGAAGGTGCGCAGTTTTCCGGTGAGCCCCATGCGGTCGATGTATTCCAGGGTGAGGCGGTGCCGGTCGGGGATGCGCATCGCGCCGAGTTCGACGGACGGAGCACCGGGGCCCGTGCCGAAACGGTGGGTGTGGATGCGGCCGCCGATACGGCTGTTGCTTTCGAGTATGTCGACGCGGAACTGCCGGCGCTCCAGTTCGTAGGCGGCGGTGAGGCCGGCTATGCCCGCGCCGATGACCAGGACGTACGGCCGTTTCCGTTCGACTCGGTCGAATTCGTGCACATGCCAAAGTTCCGGTGTGCCGGACATTGAGTTTCCCCCCGTAAATGTTCGGCTATTTCCCGTTTGCGACTCCAAGGAATGGCACGCGGTTCCCCGGTGCGCAACGCTTTTTCCGGACAAGAGGGGCTTTGGTGCCGCCCGGCAGGTCAAGAGGAAACGGCGTAGGGGAATTACGTCTTGCGTATGCGCGGCAAGGGCGTCCGGGGACGACGGCGGACAATCCGGACCGCGCGGTGGCCCTACGGCGGAAGGACTGCTTCCGGACCGTCGGGCCCGCACCCCCGGGCCGTACTCCCCCGGCAGTAGGACCGGTCCCGTTCCGGGGGAGGACGTCCCGGCGCACGGAACGGGGCATCGTTGGGGGCATGGACGACGACCGCAGGAGCCGTGCGCACCCCGCGGGCCGCGGAGGCGCTCGGTGAGCGCGCCCGCGCTCCCCGTGCTGCTCTGCCTGGTGTCCGCCCTCTGCTACGCCGCCGCGGCGATCGTGCAGGAGAAGGTGGCCGCGTCGGCCCCCGGCGCCGGCGGCCTGCGCGGGCCCCTGCGCAGCGCTCCCTGGTGGTGCGCCGTGGCGCTCACCGGGCTCGGGGCGGGGCTGCACGTCCTGGCGCTGGCCGGCGGGCCGTTGAGCCTGGTGCAGCCGATGGGCGCCCTCACCATCGTCTTCGCCCTCCCGATGGCCGCCCTCCTCACCCGCCGGCCGGTCGGCGCGGCCGGCCGGCGGGGCGCGCTGCTGGCCACCGCGGGCCTCGCCGGGCTGCTCGCCCTGACCGGGCCGCCGCGCACCGAGTTCCTCCCGGCCGGCCAACGGCCCGTCCTGGCGGGCGCCGTGCTCGCCGCCGGCGCGCTGCTGACGCTCGCCGCGCGCCGGGCGCGCCGCCCGGTGGTGCGCGGGGTCGCCCTGGCCGGGGCGGCCGGGGCCGCCTTCGGCATGGCCTCGGTCCTCACCAAGGCCGCCGCGGAGGACGTGCTGCGCGGCCGGACGGCCGCGCTCGTGCCCACCCTGGCCGTCGTCGCGGTGCTGGCCTCGGCTGGCATGCTGCTCTCCCAGGCCTCCTACCGCGGCGCGGGGCTGGCCGCCCCGCTGGCCACGGTCACCGTCGTCAACCCGGTCGTCGCCGCGGCCGTCGGCGTCGCGGCGCTCGGGGAGGGCTTCCGGTACGGAGCGGCGGGCGGGGTGCTGGCAGGGGCCGCGGGGATCGTCGCGGGGACCGGGGTGGTGCTGCTGACGCTCCGCGGGGCGAGTGCGGCCGAGGAGCCTCCCGCGGCCGCCGCGGGCTCCGTGCCGCGCGCCCGCGCCGCGGTGGCGGCGGCCCCACCGGACGGCGGCCGGGGGCGGGCGCGGTGCCCCCTGGGGAGAGCCCGGGGGAGGGCCGGGGCGGAGCCCCTCCCGGAGCGCACGCACCGTGGTGCCCGGGGGCACATCGCGTCACCATGGGGTGGCGGCGCCCGTCAAAGGTGACGGCGCGTCAACTACCCAGCGAGGAGCCCTCGTGGACTTCGACGTCGTCGTGGAAATCCCGCAAGGCAGCCGCAACAAGTACGAGATGGACCACGCCCTCGGCCGCATCCGGCTGGACCGGCTGCTCTTCACCTCCACCCGCTACCCGGCCGACTACGGCTACGTCGACGGAACGCTCGGCGCCGACGGCGAGCCGCTGGACGCCCTGGTCCTCGCCGGCGAGGCCACGTTCCCCGGCGTGGTGATCCGCTGCCGGGCGATCGGCATGTTCCGGATGCGCGACGAGGCGGGCGAGGACGCGAAGGTGCTCTGCGTCCCCGCCGGCGACCCGCGCCACGAGCACCTGCGCGACCTGCGGCACCTCCCGCGGTTCGACCGGCTGGAGATCCAGCACTTCTTCGAGGTCTACAAGGAGCTGGAACCCGGCAAGTCGGTGGAGGGCGCCTGCTGGGCCGACCGGGCGGCCGCCGAGGCGGAGATCGCCGCCTCCCGGGACAGAGCCCGTGCGTGACGGGGGACGCGGCCGTGGCGGACGCTCCCGGTGCCGGATGCGGTAGAACGGCCCATGCCCTCCGGCCGTCCCGCCCGCGCGTACCTCCCCGCCGTCGCCCTCGCCTTCGCCGCGCTCCAACTGTGCTACGCCGTCGTGCACATGGACCTCGGCTGGGACGAGACCGTCTACCTCTCGCAGACCGATCCGCACCGGCCCGCCGCCTTCTTCAGCGCGCCCAGGTCGCGCGGCATCAGCCTGCTCGCCGCACCCGTCGTCGCGCTCACCTCCTCGGTGCCGGTGCTGCGCGTGGTGCTCGCGCTGCTCTCCTCCGCCGGGCTCCTCGCCGCCTACCGGGTCTGGGAGCCGCTGCTCTCCCGGGGCCGCGCCGCCCTCGCGGCGCTCCTCTTCTGCACCCTGTGGACCACCGTGCTCTACGGGCCGCAGGCCATGCCCAACCTCTGGGTCGCGCTGGCCGCGGTCGCCGCCGTCGGCTGGTTCCTGCGCGCCCGCCGGGAGCCGGGGGACGAGGCGACGCCGTCCACCCGCCGGGAAGGGGAGCCGGGGGACGGCGCGACGGCGTCCGCCCGCGGGGAAAGGGAGCCGGAGGCACACGGCACGGCACCGACCCGGCGGCGGGCGCCGACAAGGCGCCTGCGGCGCGCCCGCCGCGCGCCGGACGCGCGCCGTGCCGCCCTCACCGGGCTCACCTGCACCCTCGCCGCCGCCACCCTCTTCCGGGCGCACGACGGCGTCTGGCTCGCCCTGCCGATGCTGGCCGCCTGCGCGGCCGTGCCCGCCTGGCGGCGGCCCGGCACGGTCGCCGCCGTCCTCGGAGGGCTCGCCCTCGGCGGCGTCCAGTGGGCGGTCGAGGCGTACGCGCGGTTCGGCGGCATCGGGCAGCGGCTCCGCGTCGCCGGGGACACCGAGGGCGGCCTGGGCGGCGCCCACCTCGGCGGCGGCCTGCGGGCCGCCTACCGCAGCCTCGACGGCCCCCAGCTCTGCCGCCCCTGCCACATCGCCGCCCCGCCGGTCTCCCACACGCTGTGGTGGCTGCTGCTCCCCGTCCTCGCCGCCGTCGCCTGCGCCCTGGCCGCCCGCCGCCGCACCGGCGCCGCCGCCGTCCACCTCCCCGTCGCCTGCGCGCTCCTGCTCGCCGCCCCCTACCTCCTGCTGCTGGACTACGCGGCCCCCCGCTTCCTGCTGCCCTCCTACGCGCTCCTCGCCCTGCCCGTCGCCGACCTCGCCGTCCGCGCCGCGCGGACGGCCCGGCCGCCCGTGCCCCGCCGGGCCGTCGCCCTGCTGCTGTGCGCCGCCTTCGCCGGCCACCTCGTCGTCCAGGTGAAGGAGTTGCGGGCGAACGCGGCGGACGCCCGGGACACCACCGTGCGCTACCGCCGGGCCGCCCGGGAGCTCGGCCGCCTCGGACTCTCCGCCCCCTGCCTGGTCACCGGGCCGCGCGCCCAGCCCATCGGCTACGAGGCGGGCTGCGCCTCGGCCCAGACCATGGGCAACAACCGCTCCGCCACCACCGCCGACATCGTCCGCGCCGCCGCGCGCCGGCCCGTCGCCCTGCTCTACGACCCCCGCGACCCCTATCTGCCGCCGTACGCCCGTAACTGGAGACCCCACCGTCTCCCGGGCACCGACTGGCTCGCGTACGTCCCCCTGCCGTCCACCCGCTGAACTCCCTTCCGACCGGTCGGTATTCAGATCTGCCGCAGGAGCGCCTCGACGCCGCCGTCGAGGTCCAGGAACCCGGTCTCACCCCCCACCGGCACCAGCGCGTACGAGCGGGCCAGGAAGTCCCGCAGCTCCTCGGTCCCGATCTGGATCATCGCGACCCCCTCGGGGGCGTGGAACTCCAGGACGGTGCGGTCCGGACCGCACGGCCACACCCGGACGTCCCCGCCGCCCGAGGGCGACAGCAGCCCGCCGGCGAGCAGGTCGCGCGCGAACGCCCACTCGACCGCGGCGCCGTCGAGCGAGGCGGCCGGCGGGAAGGCGATGTGCACGGCGAAGGGGTCGGCGGGCGCGTAGCGCAGGTGCGCGGGGATCGGGCGGGGGCGGGGCGAGGACGCGATGAGCTGTGCCTGGACGGCCTGGTCGATGACAGGGGACAACGCCTGCTCCCTTGCGGTTGGTTGACTGACGGGCGGTGGGACCCGTGGCTCTTCGCAGGGGGAGACGGTGGATCGAGGGGCTCAGTGCTTGATTCGGGAGTGAGATGCGTCACTGCCCTTGAGAAATCCCGGCATTTGGCCTCTGTGCCTACGGAAGTGAAGCAATCCCGCCAAGAGGCATGGGTTCATGGCATAGCCGTCCTCCTGTCGCGGCGGCCCCGCGCGGCCCGTCCGCCCATGCCGTGCTCCTGCCCAACGCGCGCCTCGCGCAAGCGCAGTTGTGCCGCCCGGCCGGCGCACCGGCGGCACCGCCGGTCCCTCCCGGCTCCCCGGTACCTGCCAGGCCGTCGGCGAACCGCCGGTCGCGGCCCTCCGCCGGGCCCGGGGGGCGCGCCGAGGCGCGGCGGGCGCGTCGTGGCACTCGTCGCGCGCCGATGCGGTGTCCGGCTCCGCCGGCCGCCGGAGCGGGCCACCGCGGGGTGCCGGCCCTCCGCGCGCCGGTGCGGTGCCGCGCCGGCGGCCCTCACGGGGACCGCGTCGGCGGCCCTCACAGGACCGCGCCGGCGGCCCGCACAGGATGACCGGGTCGGCGGCCCGCACCTGGACGGCCACGCGACGCCCGACGGGCACCTCGGGCAAAGGACGGCCACGCCACCGACGTGGCACCTCGGACGTCAGGCCGGGGGCCGCTCCTCGCGGTACGCGTCCAGGGCCGGGGCCGTCTTCGTCGGCACGAACTCGGTGATCGTGTACTCGCAGACCCCCGCCACCGAGAACGGGTCGCTGCGCGTGATCTCCTCGATCTTCGCCCGGTCGACGCCGGTCGCGAGGATCACCCCGCCGTCGCGCGGCACCTTCCGGCCGGAGGCGAGGAACAGACCGGACGCGTAGTGCGCGTCCAGCCAGGCGACGTGCTCCGCGTGCGCGGCTTCCACGCGCTCGAGGGGCGCGATGTAGGTCAGCTCCAGAACGAACATGATCGACAGGCTACGGGCCCGCCGCGCCCGTCCCGTACCGTGGCCGCGTCATGAACCACACGTCCCATGAACTGCCCCCCGACTGGCCCACCACCGAGGCGCAGGCGCTCGCGGTCCAGCTCGAACTGCGCACACGCGTCGTCCTCGACGAGCCCGGGCCGCCGCCCGGCGCGCCGCTGACCGCCGTCGGCGTCGACGTCGCCTACGACGACGAACGCGACCTCGTCGCCGCGGCCGCCGTCGCGCTCGACGCCCGCACCCTCGACGTCGTGGCCGAGGCCACCGCCGTCGGCCGGATCGCCTTCCCCTACGTGCCCGGCCTGCTCGCCTTCCGCGAGATCCCCACCGTCCTCGCCGCGCTGCGCCGCCTCGACACCGACCCCGGCCTGGTGGTCTGCGACGGCTACGGGCTCGCCCACCCGCGCCGCTTCGGGCTCGCCGCGCACTTGGGCGTGCTGACCGGGCTGCCCACGATCGGCGTCGCCAAGAACCCCTTCACCTTCCGCTACGAGCCACCCGGACCCGCCCGGGGCGACTCCTCCCCCCTGCTGGACGGGGACGAGGAGGTGGGCCGGGCCCTGCGCACCCGGGCCGGCGTCAAGCCGGTGTTCGTCTCCGTGGGCCACCGGGTGGGGCTGGACCGGGCCTGCGCCCACGTCCTGGCGCTGGCGCGGGACTTCCGGCTGCCGGAGACGACGCGGCGGGCGGACGCACTCTGCCGCCGGGCCCTGGCGGACGCGGTGGCGGGCCGGTAGGAACGGGGGGCGTCCCCTGCCCCTGTCCTATGGAGGTTCCCGTGCGGCTCTCCGGTTTCGTCCCGCCCCTGTGCACCCCCTTCACCGCCGGCGGTGACGTGGACACCGGCTCCCTGCGCCGCCTCGTCGAGCACCTGCTCGCGGGCGGCGCCTCCGCGCTCTTCGCCCTCGGCACCAGCGGGGAGGCCGCCCATCTGACCGCCGGGCAGCGGCGGACGGTACTGCGGACCGTCGTCGAGGCGGCGGACGGGCGGGTGCCCGTGCTCGCCGGCGTCATCGACATGACCGCGCCCCGCGTGCTGGAGCACGCGCGGGACGCGGCGGAGGCGGGCGCGGACGTCCTCGTCGCCACCGCCCCGTTCTACACCGGCGTCCACCCCGGTGAGACCGCCGAACACTACCGGCGGATCCGCGCCGGGTCCGGGCTGCCGCTGCTCGCCTACGACATTCCGTCCTGCGTGCACAGCAAACTCCCCGGCGACGTCCTGCTGTCCCTTGCCGCGGAGGGCACTCTCGCCGGTCTCAAGGACAGCAGCGGCGACACCAACGCCCTCCGCCGGCTGCTCGTCGAACGCCGCCGCCGCGGGCTGGAGTCCGCCTTCTCGGTTCTCACCGGTTCCGAACTGACCGTCGACGCGGCGCTGCTGATGGGCGCGGACGGGGTGGTGGCGGGGCTGGGGAACGTGGATCCGGCCGGGTACGCGCGGGTGTACCGGCAGGCCCGGGCCGGGCGCTGGGACGCGGCCGTGGCCGAACAGGACCGGCTGGCACGCCTGTTCGCGCTGGTCGAAGCGGGGAAGGGGGTGAGCTGGACGGCGTCCGCGATCGGCGGCTTCAAGACGGCGCTGCGGCTGCTCGGGGTCATCGACTGCGCGGCGACGGCACCGTCGCTGGGGGCGCTGGGCGAGGAAGGGGAGCGGGCGGTGCGGGAGTTGCTGGTGGAGGCGGGGCTTCTCTGAGGGGCCTTCGCTCTCCCCGTCCGGCGACGGGTTTGAGGGCTGCCGCCCTGCGAGGTGGACCGGCCTGCCAGGTTGGCCGGATGTGCGCGCCCGCCGGCGTGTGTGACGTCAGAGGGCGGGCATCACGACAGCAGTAATCGAACACAGCGTCAGCCGTGCGGATTCGGGCGCCCGGTTCCGCCGGCTTGCCATCTGCCCTCACCTCTATGCTCAACCCCGTTCAGGACGTGCGTATCACGAAGAGGCAAGTGGGGGACGCGACTATGCCTGGGCCGGCGCCACTTGATCTGTATCAGCAGCGTGTAGCGGAGCTCGGCGCGGTCATCAGGGAACACCGGCTCGCGAAGGGGTGGACTCAGGCCGAGCTCGGCAGGGCGGTGGCGATGGACCATACGGCGATCGCGCACTTCGAGAAGGGTGGTCATGTGCCCCGGCGCGACGTTGTACGTCGCATCGATAGCGCCCTTGAGGCGCGTGGGCGCATCTTCAAGCTCCGTGACGGGCTCGACGACAACCCCGACTCCGAGCGCGTCAGGAAGTACCTGGTCAAACACTCACGAGCAGTCAAGATCAAGCAGATCTGTTCCCACTGGATGCCTCCGATGCTGGAAACCGAGGAGTACACCCGGTTGTCCCTCGAAGCGGGCATGCCTGAGCGAGGCGGAAGCCTGGAAGACAAGGTGGTCTATCGCCGGGAGCTCCGGGCCATCACGCAGAGGGCGAACGCTCCGGAACTCCGCGTCGTCCTCCGAGAAGCCGTCCTGCACGAAACGATCGGCAACGAGCGCGTCATGCGGGAACAACTGCTCCACCTGATCGATCGATCGCACGACCCGAACGTCGAAGTCCGCGTGTTGCCCTTCGGGGTGGGGCCTCACATTCAGGATGCCGGGTTCGTGACCATGTGGGAGGAGCCGAACGGTCGTATGGGGGCGTGGCGCCCTCGGGGCGATGCCTTCGGATTGTTCGTTGCCGGCCGAGCGGACATCGCCATCCTCAGCCACCTCTATGATCACCTGCATCGGATCGCTCTCGATCAAGATGCGACAAGGTCTTTTATTGCCAAGGTAGTTGGGGAGTTGTATCCATGTCGGTCCAGCGTGATCTCTCTATAGGAAGCTGGCGCAAAAGCTCATACAGCCAAGCCGGCGGGGGCTGCGTAGAAGTCCCCGCCCGGAAGATTCCCGGCCTCGTACCGGTCCGCGACTCGAAAGACATCGGTCGCAAGCCCATAGCCTTCACGGAAGCCTCCTGGGGCGGCTTCGTGGCCGCCGTCGCCGTGCCGGAGGGCCCCCTGACCCCCTGATCGGGTCGCCTTCCCCGGAGCCGCCACCCCTTACCGTGTGACGCATGCACAACAGCGCCACCACCCGTGACAGAATCCGCTCCTTCGCGCTCTCCCTCCCCGGCGCCGTCGAGGAGTTCCCCTGGGGCGACCGCCCCGTCGTCAAGGTCAACAAGAAGATCTTCGTCTTCCTGGGGGACGAGGGCATCTCGGTCAAGCTCGCGGATGACGAGGCCCGCGGTCACGCCCTCGCCGTGCCGGGTGCCGCGCCCACGCGGTACGGGCTCGGGCGGCACGGCTGGGTGTCCGTGCCGCTGGGCACGGGCGACACCCCCGTGGAGCTGCTCTGCGACTGGGTCGAGGAGAGCTACCGCACGATCGCCCCCAGGGGACTGGTCGCGGTGCTGGACGGCGGGCCGTCAAATCCCGCGGGCTGAGCGGGGCTTGTGGAAACTGGAACGTGTTCTTAGCATCGCGGGTGTCGCAGCGGCCTTGTCACACAGGGGTGACCATGGGGAACAGCGGGGCCGGCGGGCCGCTCACGGGGCTGCGTGTCGTCGAACTGGCCGGCATCGGGCCCGGCCCGTTCGCCGCGATGCTCCTCGGCGACCTGGGGGCGGACGTCGTGCGGGTGGACCGGCCCGGGGGGCCGGGGCTGGGGATCGAGCCGCGTCACGACCTCACCAACCGCAAC
This sequence comes from Streptomyces caatingaensis, assembly GCF_001187435.1. Lineage (GTDB taxonomy): Bacteria > Actinomycetota > Actinomycetes > Streptomycetales > Streptomycetaceae > Streptomyces > Streptomyces caatingaensis. The sequence continues at coordinate 567,105 of NZ_LFXA01000002.1, forward strand.
AAGCGCTCCGTCCTCGTGGACCTCAAGGCGGACGGCGGCCCGCAGACCGTCCTCGACCTGGCCGCGCGGGCGGACGTGCTCCTGGAGGGCTACCGGCCCGGAGTCGCCGAGCGGCTCGGGGTCGGGCCCGAGGCGTGTCTGGAGCGCAACCCCCGCCTGGTGTACGGCCGGATGACCGGCTGGGGGCAGGAGGGTCCGCTGGCCGGGACCGCCGGGCACGACATCGGTTACATCGCCGTCACCGGCGCGCTCGGCCTCGCGGGGGCGGCCGACGGCCCGCCGTACGCCCCCGCGAACCTGCTGGGCGACTACGCGGGCGGCTCCCTCTACCTCGTCACCGGGGTCCTGGCCGCCCTGTGGCACGCCCGGGCCACGGGCCGGGGGCAGGTGGTCGACGCGGCGATCGTCGACGGCACCGCGCACCTGACGGCGATGCTCCACGGCATGCTGGCGGCCGGGAGCTGGCAGGACCGGCGCGGGTCCAACCTGCTGGACGGAGGGGCGCCGTTCTACGGCACGTACGCCACCGCCGACGGCGGGCACATGGCCGTCGGGGCCCTGGAGCCGCGCTTCTACGCCGAGTTCGCGCGGCTGCTGGGGCTGCCGGAGGAGGCGGCCGCCGCGCGGGAGGACCCCGCCCGCTGGGAGGGGCTGCGGGCCGCCGTCGCGGACCGCTTCCGCCGGCGCACCCGCGCCGAGTGGACGGAGGTGTTCGAGGGTTCGGACGCCTGTGTGGCGCCCGTGCTGTCGCTCCGCGAGGCCCCGGATCACCCGCACCTCGCCGCCCGCGCCACCTTCACCCGCCACGACGGCACCGTCCAGCCCGCTCCCGCGCCGCGCTTCTCCGCCACCCCGGCGGGCGTGCGGCGGCCGCCCGCGAGGCCGGGAGCGCACACGGCGGAGGTGGCCCGCGACTGGGACGTGCCCCGCCTCGGCGACCACCAGGACGGCGATCACACGGACGACCAGAAAGGGCCCCGGTCATGAGGCGTCAGCTCTTCGACGACGGTCACGAAGCCTTCCGGGCGACCGTGCGGACGTTCCTGGAGCGGGAGTTCGTCCCGCACCGCGAGCAGTGGGAGCGGGACGGGGTCGTCTCGCGCGAGGCGTGGCGGGCCGCCGGCCGGCAGGGACTGCTCGGCCTGGCCGTGCCCGGGGAGTACGGCGGCGGGGGCACCACCGACTACCGCCACGCCGCCGTCCTGGCCGAGGAGTTCGCCCGGGCGGGCGCGTCCGGGTTCGCCGTCCCGCTGCACAACGACATCATCGGCCCGTACCTCACCTCCCTGGCGACCGAGGAGCAGAAGCGGCGCTGGCTGCCCGGCTTCTGCGACGGCGGGACGGTCTGCGCCGTCGCCATGACCGAACCGGGCGCGGGCTCGGACCTCCAGGGCATCCGGACGTCCGCCGCCGACAAGGGCGACCACTGGGTCCTCAACGGCTCCAAGACGTTCATCTCCAACGGCATCCTCGCCGACCTGGTGATCGTCGTCGCCCGGACCACCCCGGAGGGCGGGGCCAAGGGGCTGAGCCTGTTCGTCGTCGAGCGCGGTGCCGAGGGGTTCGAGCGCGGCCGCAACCTCGTCAAGATCGGGCAGAAGGCCCAGGACACCGCCGAGCTGTTCTTCCACGACGTCCGCGTGCCCAAGGAGAACCTGCTGGGCGACCTGCACGGCGCGTTCGGGCACCTGATGGCCAACCTGCCCCAGGAGCGGCTGACCATCGCGGTGGGCGCGGCCGCCGCGGCCGAACACCTGCTCGCGGAGACCCGGCGCTACGTCAAGGAGCGCGAGGCGTTCGGCGGGCCGATCGCGCGCTTCCAGCACATCCGCTTCGAGATCGCCGAGATGGCCACGGAGTGCGCGGTCACCCGGACGTTCGTCGACCGCTGCGTCGTCGACCACAACGCCGGCGAACTCGACGCCGTCCACGCCTCGATGGCCAAGTGGTGGGCCACCGAGCTGTTCAAGCGGGTGGCCGACCGCTGTCTGCAACTGCACGGGGGGTACGGGTACATGGCCGAGTACCCGGTCGCCCGGGCGTTCACCGACGGCCGGGTCCAGACGATCTACGGTGGCACGACCGAGATCATGAAGGAGATCATCGGCCGTGCCCTGCTGGCCTGACCCCCCCTCTTCACCAGGAAGGCTGCCGAGTTGAGCACCGAAGCGTACGTCTACGACGCCATCCGCACCCCGCGCGGGCGCGGCAAGGCGAACGGGTCCCTGCACGGGACCAAGCCCATCGACCTCGTCGTCGGACTGATCCACGAGCTGCTCCGCCGGTTCCCCGGGCTGGACCCGGCGGCGATCGACGACATCGTCCTCGGCGTCGTCAGCCCCGTCGGCGAGCAGGGCTCCGACATCGCGCGCATCGCCGCCGTCGCGGCCGGGCTCCCCGACACCGTCGCCGGCGTCCAGGAGAACCGCTTCTGTGCGTCGGGTCTGGAGGCGGTCAACCTGGCGGCCGCGAAGGTCCGTTCGGGCTGGGAGGACCTGGTGCTCGCCGGGGGCGTCGAGTCGATGTCGCGGGTGCCGATGGCGTCCGACGGCGGCGCGTGGTTCGGCGACCCCCTGACCAACTTCGCGACGGGCTTCGTCCCGCAGGGCATCGGGGCCGATCTCATCGCCACGCTCGGCGGGTTCGGCCGGCACGACGTCGACGTCTTCGCGGCGCGGTCGCAGGAGCGGGCGGCGGCGGCCTGGAAGGAGGGGCGCTTCGACCGCTCCGTCGTCCCGGTGCGGGACCGGGCCGGACTCGTCGTCCTCGACCGCGACGAGCACCTGCGGCCCGGGACGACGCCCGAGACGCTGGCCTCGCTCAAGCCGTCGTTCGCGGCGATCGGGGAGGCGGGGGGCTTCGACGCGGTCGCGCTCCAGAAGTACCACTGGGTGGAGAGGATCGACCACGTGCACCACGCGGGGAACTCCTCCGGGATCGTGGACGGCGCGTCGCTCGTCGCGATCGGCAGCCGGGAGGTGGGGGAGCGGTACGGGCTCGTGCCGCGGGCCCGGATCGTCTCCGCCGCCGTCTCCGGCTCCGAGCCGACCATCATGCTCACCGGGCCGGCGCCGGCGACGCGCAAGGCGCTCGCGAAGGCGGGCCTGACCATCGACGACATCGACCTCGTCGAGGTCAACGAGGCGTTCGCGGCGGTGGTGCTGCGGTTCGTGGACGAGATGGGGGTGGACATGGACCGCGTCAACGTGAACGGCGGCGCCATCGCGCTGGGGCATCCGCTGGGGGCGACCGGGGCGATGCTGCTCGGCACGGTGATCGACGAACTGGAGCGGACCGGCGGGCGGTTCGGGCTGGTCACGCTGTGCGTGGGCGGGGGGATGGGGGTGGCGACGGTCGTGGAGCGCGTGTAGTCGCCGGAGGCGGCGGTTTCCTCTCCCCGCCCCTCTGCCCCCAGAGGGGCACCCCCACTGTCACCGTTTCCCTGCGCTCCGCGCGGGGGCGACGCGGCTTCGCCGCAGGGTCCGGGCGGAGCCCGGCGGGAAGCGGTGAGACGGTGGTGCCCCCTCCGGGGGAGGGTCCGGGGCCTCTCCCTCTCACCCACCACCTCACGGAGGACACGAGCATGACCGGCACCATCCGCTGGACCCAGGACGACACAGGCGTCGTCACCCTCACCCTCGACGACCCCCGCCAGTCCGCCAACACCATGAACCGGGACTTCCAGACGTCCCTGGCCGCCGTGGCCGACCGGCTCGTCGCCGAGCAGGAGGACATCCGGGGCGTCGTCATCACCTCCGCCAAGAAGACCTTCTTCGCCGGCGGCGATCTGCGGGAGCTGATCGCGATCCGCCCGGAGGACGCGGAGAGCGCGTTCACCGCCGTCGAGGCGCTCAAGCGCGACCTGCGCCGCATCGAGACCCTCGGCAAGCCCGTCGTCGCCGCGATCAACGGCTCCGCCCTCGGCGGCGGTTACGAGATCGCCCTCGCCTGCCACCACCGCGTGGCCCTCGACGCCGAGGGCTCGAAGATCGGCCTGCCCGAGGTCACCCTCGGACTGCTCCCGGGCGGGGGCGGCGTCACCCGCACCGTCCGCCTCCTCGGCGTCACCGACGCGCTGCTGAAGGTCCTCGTCCAGGGCACGCAGTACCCCCCGAGGGCCGCCCTGGAGGCCGGGCTCGTGCACGAGGTCGCCGGCACGCCGGACGAACTCCTCGTGAAGGCGCGTGCGTTCATCGACGCCCACCCCGTGTCCCGGCAGCCCTGGGACACGGAGGGCTACCGGATGCCGGGCGGCACCCCCTCCCATCCCGCGCTCGCGGCCAGCCTCCCCGCCTTCCCGGCCACGGTGCGCAAGCAGACCGCGGGCGCCCCCTACCCCGCGCCGCGCGCCGTGCTCGCCGCCGCCGTCGAGGGCGCGTCGCTCGACTTCGAGACCGCGTCGACGGTCGAGTCGCGGTACTTCATCGAGCTGGCGACGGGGCAGACCGCCAAGAACATGATCCAGGGCTTCTTCTTCGACCTCCAGGCCGTCAACGCCGGCCGCAGCCGGCCCTCCGGGCACGCGCCGCGCACCGTGCGCAAGGTGGCGGTCCTCGGCGCCGGCATGATGGGCGCCGGCATCGCGTACGCCTGCGCCAAGGCGGGCATCGAGGTCGTCCTCAAGGACGTCTCGGACGAGAACGCCCGCAAGGGCAAGGAGTATTCGGCGGGACTGCTCGCCAAGGCGCTGGCCAAGGGACGGACGACCGAGGCCCGGCGGGACGAACTCCTCGCCCGCATCACGCCCACCGCCGACCTCGCCGACCTCGCCGGCTGCGACGCCGTCATCGAGGCGGTCTTCGAGGACCCTGAGCTCAAGCAGCGGGTGTTCCAGGAGGTCCAGCACGTCGTGGCGCCGGACGCGCTGCTCTGCTCCAACACCTCCACCCTCCCCATCACCCTGCTCGCCGAGGGCGTCGAACGGCCCGACGGCTTCGTCGGCCTGCACTTCTTCTCGCCCGTCGACAAGATGCCGCTGGTGGAGATCATCAAGGGGGAGCGGACGGGGGACGAGGCCCTGGCCCGCGCCTTCGACCTGGTGCGGCAGATCCGCAAGACGCCCATCGTCGTCAACGACTCCCGCGGCTTCTTCACCTCGCGGGTCATCGGCCGCTTCATCACCGAGGGCGTCGCGATGGTCGGCGAGGGCATCCCCGCCGCGTCCGTCGAACAGGCCGCCGCGCAGGCCGGATACCCGGCCAAGGTGCTCTCGCTCATGGACGAGCTCACCCTCACCCTCCCCCGGAAGATCCGCGAGGAGACCCGGCGCGCCACCGAGGCGGCCGGCGGCACCTGGACCCCGCACCCCGCGGACGCCGTGATCGACCGCATGGTCGAGGAGTTCGGCCGCACGGGCCGCAGCGGCGGCGCGGGCTTCTACGACTACGTGGACGGCGAGCGGGCCGGGCTCTGGCCGGGGCTGGCGGAGCACTTCGGCAAGCGACTCGCCCCCGGCGAGATCCCGTTCGAGGACCTGAAGGAGCGCATGCTCTTCGTCGAGGCGCTGGACACGGTGCGCTGCCTGGAGGAGGGCGTCCTCACCTCCGTCGCCGACGCCAACGTCGGCTCCCTGCTGGGCATCGGCTTCCCCGGCTGGACCGGCGGCGCCCTCCAGTACATCAACGGCTACACCGGCGGCCCCGCCGGCTTCCTCGCCCGCGCGGAGGAGCTGCGGGCGGCGTACGGCGAGCGGTTCGAGCCGTCCCCGCTGCTGCGGGAGAAGGCGGCGAAGGGGGAACCCTTCCTGGACTAGGGCCGCTTCGGGGCCGGGGGCGGGGCTTCCGGCTCCGGGGCGGGGCCCGGACGGGCGGAGGCCCGGCCCGGGACGGACTGGACCTGTCCCTGAGCGGACCGGGATCCGGTCCCGAACGCACCGGGCCCAGGCCCCGAACGGCCCGTGGGCCGGGGCGCGCCCGTCCCGTCCGGCGGGTCAGCGCACCAGGTCCCCCGGGTCCGTGTTCGCCCCGCACAGCACGACCGCCACGCGCTCGCCGGGAGCGGGGCGGTAGGCGGCGAGCCCGGCCAGGGCGGTGGCACCGGCGGGTTCGACGGCGATGCGGTGGCCGGTCCAGAGCCGGCGGCGGGCCCGGACGATCTCGGCGTCCGGTACCAGGACATGGCGTACGTCGCCCTGCCCGGCCGCGGCCAGGGCCACGGCGGAGACCTGCCGCGCGCCGAGGGCGTCGGCCGCGACCGAGTCCACCGGGACGGGGACCGGACGGCCGGCCTCCACCGCGGCGTGGAGCGCGCGGGAGCCCTCCGGCTCGACCGCCACGGTGCGGACGCCGTGCTCGCGCGCGGCCGTGGCCACCCCGGCGAACAGGCCGCCGCCGCCCACCGCGACGATCACCGTGTCCAGCCCGGGGAACCCGGCGCGGATCTCGTCCAGCAGCGTCCCGGCCCCGGCGGCGATCAGCGGGTGGTCGTACGCGTGGGAGGCCAGCGCGCCGGTCGCCGCGGCGAACTCCGCGCAGGCGGCCTGCGCTTCGGCGTACTCCGAGCCGGTCTGCCGCACGTCCGCGCCGAGGGCGCGCAGCCCCGCGACCTTCACCGCGGGGGCGGTGGCGGGCACGAACACCGTGGCGGGCACGCCCTCCTGCCGGGCCGCCCAGGCGCACGCGAGGCCCGCGTTCCCGCCGGAGGCGATGGTCACGCCCGTGTCGGGCAGGGCGCCCGCCTCGCGGTGCGCGCGGAGGAAGTTCTGTGCGCCGCGTGCCTTGAAGGAGCCCGTGAACTGGAGGAACTCCAACGCCAGCCGCACGTCCGGCAGATCGTGGGGCGCGAGGACGACCGGGCGGACGCGCCCGGCGATCCGGCGCGCCGCGGTCGTGACGTCGGCGTACGTGAGCTGGTCCACTGCGGTGCTCCCGGGACGAGGGTGATACAGCGTATCGAGTGTTCCGATACACCGTACCGTACACTGGCCCGCATGCCCCGACCCCCGGCCTCCCCGGACCCCGCGGTACCCGGTCGGATCGCCGCGGCCGCCCTCGCGATCGTCGACGAACAGGGCCCCGGCGCCCTCAGCTTCCGCTCGCTCGCCGCGCGCCTCGGCGTCCCGCACGCCACGCTCCAGCGCCGCTGCACCGACCTGGCCGGGCTGCTCGACCTGGTCACCGACCACCTCGCCGCCGCCCTGCCCGAGATCCCGCCCGGCACGGACTGGGCGGCGGCCACCGAGGCCCGGTTCACGGCGCTGTACGAGGTGCTGACCGCCCACCCGGGACTGGTGGCCCTGCGCGGCAGCCGCCCCTGGCTCGGCCCCGAGCTGCTGAAGCGGCTGGTGGAACCGCAGCTGGCGGACAGCCTCGCGGCCGGGATGAGCCCGGCGGAGGCGATCGCCGCCTACCGGCGGATGTACCTGCTCACCCTGGGCAGCGCCACCTTCGTCGACCACCGTGAGCCCGAGGCCGCCCGGGCGGTGACCCGGACCGCGCTGGCCGCGCTCGACCCCGCGGAGTTCCCGGTCCTGACCGGACACCTCGCCGAGATCGTCCCCGCCGTCACGGACCACGAGGTCTTCCACGGCGCGCTGCGCCAGCTCGTCCGCGCCGCGGACCCGGCGGGCGGCGGGGCCGTCAGCTCTTCGTGACCTTGATCCCGCCGCTGGTCGTGGTGAGGTCGAGCCGGTACGTGCCGGCCGGGTCCTGGGACACCCCGATGTCCTTGCCGCCGCTGGTCGTCTCGGCCGACACCCGGTACCGCGCGTCCGGCACGGTGAGGACGAGGCGCCCGCTGGACGTCTTCGCGGTCACGTCCTGCGGGACGGCGGAGGTCAGGGAGATCTCCCCGCTGGACGTGGTCGCCCGGGTCCTGCCGCCCTTGAGGCCGCGGCCGGTGACCTTGCCGCTGCTCGCCTCGACGGTGACGTCCCCGTCGACCCCGTCGAGGTCGATGGCGCCGGAACTGGTCTTCACCCGCACCGCGCCGACGTTCGACAGCCTGACCTCACCGCTGCTGTTCTCCCCGGTCACCGGCAGCCCGGCCGGCACGTCCACGGTGTAGCTCACCGAGCACTCGTCCCCGCAGTCAGCCAGCACGAGCGTGCCGTTCTCGACCCGGTGCGTGGCGCCCTCCGGCTTGTGGCCGTCGCGGTATTCGACCTCGCGGTGGACGGTGACCTTGCCGAGGCCCGCCGTGCCGCGGACGCGGACGGCGCCGGAGTCGTTGTCCACCCGCACCGAGGTGATCCGCCCGCTCACGGTCGCGTCGTCCGCGAGGGTCCGGGACGGCGTCAGCGCGTCGCAGGCGCTCAGCCCCGCGACGGCGGCACCGGCGACCGCGAGGGCGGAGAGAAGACGGACGGTGCGGTGCATGGATGTTCCCCCGGGGAGTGCGGTGCGTGTGCGGCCGGGCCTCCGGGCCCGGCGACCGGGAACGCTACGGGGGCGGGCGGAGGCCGCGCCATGGGGAAAACCCCCGGTTCCGCGCGGGCGGTGGTGCCACCGCCCCCGCCGGACCCGCCCGGAGGGCCGCGCCGTTCAGCCGGCGGGCTCGCCCGTCCCGTACGTCGCCCGCAGCTCCTCCCTCAGGGACCGCTGGAACGCCGTCACCAGCGCCTGCACCACCAGCGGCGGCATGTGGGCCGAGAGCGACCTCATCGACTCCACCTCCCCGGGGTCCGTGGCGCCCGCCGCGTACGGCCCCCACACCTCCTCGTGGAAGAGCCGCGTGAGCTCGCGCGCCGTCGAGCGGGCGTGGGCGAGGAGGACGTCCCGGGCGGCGTGCAGGGTGTCCAGCGTCATCGGGACGGCGAGCAACTGGACGCCGATGCCGAGCAGTCCCGGGTCCGCCTGGAAGCGGACCTCCCCGCCGGCGCCCTCCTCGCGCCGGAGGACGTCCATCGCGACGAGCCGGTCGACGTCGTCGTCGGTCAGCGGGCGGCCCGCGCGCCGCTCCAGATCCGCCCGGGTGACCTCCGCCGCCGCGTCGGGCAGCCAGGAGGCCACGACGGCGCGGTGGATGGCCAGGTCGTCGGCGCTGAGGTCGTCCGGCAGGCGGTGCAGGTAGCGCTCGATGGCGGCCAGCGTGAGGCCCTGGTGCTGCAACTCCTCGATGAGCGCCAGCCGGGAGAGGTGCGCGGGGCCGTAACGGCCCACGCGGCGCGGGCCGATGCAGGGCGGCGGGAGGAGACCGCGGGTGCTGTAGAAGCGGATGGTGCGCACCGTGACCCCGGCGCGGGCGGCCAGTTCGTCGACGGTGAGGGACACCGGCTGCCCGGTGCCGTCCGTGGCCGTGCCCATGCGCGGTGCCTCGCTCTCCCGGATCCGGTGTTCAACAGTAGGGGTGTACCACCGGATCCGGAAGGCCGGGCGGGCGCGTCAGTGCTGGTGCGCGGCGAGCGCGTCCCGGATCTGCTTCCAGGACCTGGGCTGCGCCGGCTTGCCCGCGGCGAGGGCGCGGGCCTTCGCCGCCGGCTTGCCGATGCCCGCCTTCGCCGCCTCCGCGGCACTCGGCTTCACCGTCGTGAACAGCCAGGTGTCGAAGAGCGGCTTGAGCTTCTTGCCGGAGACCTGCTCGGCGTAGGCGACGAAGTCCTGGACGGACGCGTTGCCGTAGCGGTTCTTCGCCGTCCAGCCCTTCAGGGTCTCGAAGAAGACCTTGTCGCCGACGGTGTTGCGGAACGCCTGGAGGGCGATGGCCCCGCGCTGGTAGACGGCGCCGTCGAACTGCTTGTCCGCGCCCGGGTCACCGGGCCTGACCGTCCAGAAGGGGTCGTTCGCCGGGTACAGCGCGTAGGTGTAGTCGGCGAGTTCCTGTGCGGTGCCCTCGCCCTCCTTCTCCGACCACAGCCACTGCGCGTAGGAGGCGAAGCCCTCGTTGACCCAGATGTCCCGCCAGTTCTTCACCGAGACGCTGTCGCCGAACCACTGGTGGGCCAGCTCGTGCACGACGAGCGAGACGTTGGCGCCGTTGGCGAAGGGCGCGGGGCTGTAGAACGGCCGCGTCTGGGTCTCCAGCGCGAAGCGCGTGGGGACCTTGGGGACGTAGCCGCCGGCCGCCGTGAAGGGGTACGGGCCGAAGACCGAGCTCTCCCAGTCGAGGACCTCGGAGGTGCGCTCGACACTGGCCTTGGCCGGGGCGAGGAGGTCGCCGAGGTCCTTGCTGTAGGCGTTGACGACGGGCAGGCCGTTGCTCGTGGTGTCCGTGGTGATCTCGAACTTGCCGACGGCCAGCGTGGTCAGGTACGGCGCCTGGGGCTGCGTGGAGCGCCAGTTGTAGCGCGTCCAGCCGAGCTTGGAGGTCTGGGAGGCGAGGACGCCGTTGCTGATGGCCTGGGTGCCGTCGGGGACGGCGACGGAGACGTCGAAGGTGGCCTTGTCGCGCGGGTGGTCGTTGCTCGGGAACCACCAGGCGGCCGACTCCGGCTCCTGGGCGACGACCCCGCCGTCGGCGGTGCGCTGCCAGGCGGTGAATTTTCCGACCTTGACGGCGGAGGGCGTCCCGCTGTAACGGACCACGACGGTGAGGTGTTTGCCCTGCGGCAGGGCGGCGGGCGGGGTGATCTCCAGCTCGTGGACCCCGGTCCTCGCGAACGCGGCCTTCTTCCCGTTGACGAGGACCTCGTTGACGTCCAGCAGGAAGTCCAGGTTGAAGCGGGACAGCGCCTGCGTGGTGGTGGCGGTCAGCGTCGCCGTGCCCTCCAGCCGGTCCGTCGCCGGCTGGTACTTCAGCCGCAGGTCGTAGTGGGAGACGTCGTACCCGCCGTTGCCGGCGTCGGGGTAGTAGGAGTCGCCGAGGCCCGGCGCGCCGGGGGTGCCGTCGGCCGCCGAGGCGGGGACCCCGAGCAGCAGGAAGGCGGCGGCAGCGGCGCCGGGGACGAGGAGTCTGGGACGCACGGGACACTCCAACTCATAGGGGGTGGACGGCCGGTGGCGCCGGCCGCGCGGGAGAGGAAGATCGCTCGCAGCCTATGCACTCATCGCGCCGCTGGGAATGTCCATGTCGAATCCGGACATGTGACTGACATCCGGCCGTCATCGCGGAGGGCGGACACCCCATGGAGCGAACGAATCCGGCCACCGAAAGGCCCTGGCGGACCGTTCCGTCACCGGTCGGGGTGATCGGACGCCGGGACCGCCCCGCGCGCCGCCCGTCAGTCCTACGATCACCGGACATGGCCCAACAAACGCTGTCGCGCCCCTGGTCGGACGTGGATGCCAGTGCCGACCCCGCCCACCTGGTCACCACCCTGCGGCGGCGCACCCGTTCGCCGTTCCACGCCTCCTACAAACGCCGGCTGCGCACGCTGCTGCACGCCCGCCCCGGCGGGCTGTTCCTCGACGTGGGCGCCGGCCCCGGCACGACGGCGCTCGCGCTGGCCGCCGAGACCGGGGCCCGCACGGTCGCCGCCGACCTCTCCCTGGCCATGGCCGGAGCGGCCCGCGCGGGCGGCGTCGGCGCGGCGCTGGTGGCCGACGCCCACCATCTGCCGTTCCGCGCCGGGACTTTCGACGGCGCGTGGGCCGACCTCGTCCTCCAGCACGTGGCCGATCCCGGCCGGGTCATCGACGAGATGCTGCGCGTCGTGCTGCCCGGCGGACGCCTCGTCCTCGCCGCCCTCGACTACGGCACCCAGGTGCTCGACATCGGCGACCCCGAACTCGCCCGCCGCGTCCTCGCGTTGCGCGTCGACGACGGGGTCCGCGGCGGGGCGCTCGCCCACCAGCAGCCCGCCATGCTCGTCGAACGGGGCCTGGACGACGTGGCGGCCGAGGCGCACACGCTGGTCGTCCGCGACCCGCGCACCGTCGACCACGTCCACGGCATCCGCGACTGGGCCCGTACCGCGGCCCACCAGGGGCATCTCGCCCCGGCCGACGCCGACCGCTTCGTCCGCCGCTTCGACGAGGCCGCGGCGACCGGCCGCTTCACCTACGCGGTGACGTTCTTCCTCACCTCCGCCACCGTGCCCGGCGGCCGGCGCTGACCCCGCGCGGCGGGCCGTGACCCGGAACTCCCGCCACACCCCTTCTGCGCCGGAGCCGGCCCGCGTACTGTCCCGCCCGTGCCGAAACCCACACGGAACACCCGCATACCCTGGGCCACCCTCGTCGCGACGGCCCTGACCGCCCTGCTGGCCGTCCTCCTCCCGCCGCCCGGTCCCGCGCACGCCGCGTCCGGCCCCGGGCGCGCCGGGGAGAGCAGACCCGTCCACTCCTACGACCGCGCCGTCCGCGAGTCGGTGTGGGTGGAGGTCAGGACCTCCGCCCGCCGCACCGACCGGGTCGCCGTGGACATCGTCCGGCCCCGCGAACCCGCCCAACAGGGCCGCCGCGTACCGGTGATCATGGACGCCAGTCCGTACTACGCGTGCTGCGGCCGGGGCAACGAGAGCCAGAAGAAGACGTACGACGAACACGGCGATCCCGTCCAGTTCCCCCTCTACTACGACAACTACTTCGTGCCCCGCGGCTACGCCGTCGTCCTGGTCGACCTCGCCGGCACCAACCGCTCCGACGGCTGCGTCGACGTCGGCGGGCGCTCCGACGTCCAGTCCGCCAAGGCCGTCGTCGACTGGCTCAACGGCCGGGCGCGCGGCTACCGTTCGCGCACCGGCGACACACCCGTCACGGCCGGGTGGTCGACCGGCGCCGTCGGCATGATCGGCAAGAGCTACGACGGCACCGTCGCCAACGCGGTGGCCGCCACCGGCGTGGACGGGCTGCGGACCATCGTCCCGATCGGCGCCATCTCCTCCTGGTACGACTACTACTTCGCCAAGGGAGCCGCCCTCTTCGGCAGCGGCCCCGACGGGCTCGCCTCCCGCGTCGAGAGCGACGGGGCGCGCGCCCGCTGTGCCGCGGTCCAGCGCAGGCTCGTGGAGGGCGCGCCACGCAACGGCGACTGGACGCCGCTGTGGAGCGAGCGCGACTACGTCCGCGACGCGGGACGGGTGAAGGCGAGCGTCTTCGCGGTGCACGGCCTGCAGGACCTCAACGTCCGCACCAAGCACCTCGGTCAGTGGTGGGACGCGCTCGCCGCGCACGGCGTCGAGCGCAAGATCTGGCTGTCGACGGCCGGGCACGTGGACCCCTTCGACTTCCGCCGCGAGGCGTGGGTGCCCACCCTGCACCGCTGGTTCGACCACTACCTGATGGGCTACGACAACGGCGTCGAGCGCGAGCCGATGGCCGACGTCGAGCGCGCGCCCGACCAGTGGACCACCGACCGCGTCTGGCCGCCGGCCGGCACCCGGACGACGACCCTGCGGCCGGCCGCCGGACCGGTCGCCGGTGTCGGCACGCTCGGCCTCGGCCAGGCCGCGCCGGGCACGACCGCGCGGTTCACCGACGATCCGCGGCGGAGCGAGGCCGACTGGTCGGCGGCGGCCGACCGGGCGACGCCCGACAAGGCCGGGTTCGTCACCCGCCCGCTCACCCGCGATCTGCGGCTGTCCGGCTCGTCGGCGGTGCGGCTGCGCGTGACGCCGTCCACGTCGTCCGCCCGTCTGTCCGCCGTTCTCGTCGACCTGGGCCCGGCCGCCGTCCGCGACTACGCGGGGGACGGGGAGGGCATCCGGACCCTGCCCGACCGCACCTGCTGGGGCGCCGGCACGGCGGGTGACACCGGCTGCTTCCAGCGCACCGAGGCGGACGTCAAGCGGGTCGACCACACCGTCTTCAGCCGCGGCTGGGCGGACCTCGGTCACTGGGCGTCCGCCCGGCACGGCCGGGCCGTGACCCCCGGCCGCCCCTACACCATCACCCTCGACCTGGCCGCCGCCGACCACGTCGTCCCGGCCGGGCACCGGCTGGCGCTGATCGTCGCGGGCACGGACGCCGGGCTGATCGAACCCGCCTCCACGACACCGCGGTTGACCGTCGACCTCCACGCGACCTCGGCCGGCCTGCCGCTCGTCGGCGGCTACCGGGCCTTCGTCCGCGCCACCTCGGGCGCCGCCGTCGCGCCGTCGCCCGCCCCGGAGCACCCGCGCGGCGTGCGGGTGCCGGTGCCGTCGCTCACGCGCCTTCCCTGAGGGCGTGGGTACGGGCCCGGGGCGCTGGGCCCTCCCTCAGGCGCCAGCGCCGAGCACGAGCTCCACGGCCTCCCGCGCGCAGCCCCAGGAGGCCGTGACGCCCGCGCCGCCGTGGCCGTAGTTGTGCACCAACAGGGCGCCGCCCGGCAGCCGTCGCGGGTCCGGCTCCAGCCGGACCCGGTGGCGCGCCGGGCGCAGGCCCACCCGGTGCGCCACCACCCGGGACGCCGTCAGGCCCGGACACACCCGGGCGCAGCGGGCGATCAGCGCCTGGGCCACGGCCGGTGACGGCGTCCGGTCCCAGACGTGGGGGCGCGCCGTGCCGCCGAGGACGAGGCCGTACGGCTGGGGCAGGAGATAGAGCGTGTCGGCCGCCCGGTCGTCGGTCGCGGCCGCGAACCACTCGGTCACGCCCGGGTTCTCCACGACGACCAGCTGCCCCTGCACCGGGTGGACGTGCGGGTCCGCCGCGAGGTGACCGGCGCCCAGGCCGGCGCAGTTGACGACGACGGGCGCGGACCGGCCCGCGTCGGCGAGGGAGTTGACCGGGCGCAGGGTGACGGTCCCGCCTGCCTCCCCCAGGCGCCGCTGCAGATACCCCAGATGGGCGGGCATGTCGACGAGCGGCAGCCGGGCGCGGACGGCGCGGTCCCAGCCCTTGGGGACCTCCCGCGGCGGGGCGTCCCGCAGGCCGGGCACCTGCCGGGCCCAGGCGCCCAGTCCGGCCACGGAGGTACCCGCCTCCGTCCCGTCCGTCAGCCGGACGCCCGTCCCGCCGGGGTCGCGCGCCAGCTCCGTCAGTACGGCGAGGGAGGCGAGCGACCACGCGGCGACGCGGTCGGCGGGCTCGATCCGGTACGGCCACCACAGCCCTCCGGCCACCGCCGACGTCGTCTGCGCCGCCGTCTCGCGGGTCCACACCTCGACCCGCGCCCCGCGCTCCGCCAGGAGGACGGCGGTGGTCAGGCCGATCACTCCCGATCCCACCACGATCACATCGCTTGCCATGGCCCGAAGGTACCCGCCGGGGAGGGGAGTTGGGGACGTTGCCCGGGGCCCGGCGCGGGCTCGGGGGCGTGCGGGCGGGGCCGGGGGCGTGCGGGGTGGTCTTCCGGTGGCCGCGGTGCGGCGGGGGCGCGCCGTGCGGTGCGCAGGGCTCGTGGGGGCGGCTCGCTGGTGGCGGTGGCGGGTCCGGGCGAAAACCCCTTCGGGGGCGGCCCTGCCGGGCCGGTAGGCTCGGGGCCGCCATGAACGCCACTCTCGTCGCCAAGAACCTCTCCGCCGGCCACGGCGACCGCACCCTCTTCTCCGGGCTCGACCTCGTCGTCGCCCCCGGCGAAGTGATCGGCCTCGTCGGGGCCAACGGAGCGGGCAAGTCCACCCTCCTCCGCCTCCTCGCCGGCGCGGGAGCAGCCGCGAGCGGGCCGGGCCTGCCGGCCGCCGCGGCGGCCGAAGGCGAAAGCACCCACGCGGGCCCGAGCGGAGCCGCAAGCCGCGGTACCGCCGGACACGACGGCACCCTCCGCCTCAGCCCGCCCACCGCCACCATCGGCTACCTCCCGCAGGAGCCGGACCGCCGCCCGGGCGAGAGCGTCGGCGCGTTCCTGGCGCGCAGGACCGGCGTCGCCGAGGCCCAGGCGGCGCTGGACGCCGCGACGGAGGCGCTCGTCGAGGGCGCGAAGGGCGCCGACGACGCGTACGCGACGGCCCTGGAGCGCTGGCTGGCCCTCGGCGGCGCCGATCTCGACGACCGCGCCGAGGAGGTCGTCGCCGAACTCGGCCTCACCGTCGGCCTGGACCGCCCCATGACGAGCCTGTCCGGCGGCCAGGCCGCCCGCGCCGGCCTCGCCTCCCTCCTCCTCAGCCGCTACGACGTCTTCCTCCTGGACGAGCCGACCAACGACCTCGACCTGGACGGCCTGGACCGACTGGAGCGGTTCGTCACCGGGCTGCGCGCCGGCACGGTCCTGGTCAGCCATGACCGCGAGTTCCTCACCCGCACCGTCGACAAGGTGCTGGAGCTCGACCTCGCGCAGCAGCAGGTCACGCTCTACGGCGGCGGCTACGCGGCGTACCTGGAGGAGCGCGCGCGGGCCCGCCGGCACGCCCGCGAGGCGTACGAGGAGTACGCGGACACCCGCGCCGCCCTGGAGGCCCGCGCCCGCACCCAGCGGAACTGGATGGAGAAGGGCGTCCGCAACGCCCGCCGCAAGTCGACCGACAACGACAAGATCGGCCGCAAGTTCCGCGCGGAGGCCACGGAGAAGCAGGCGGCGAAGGCCCGGCAGACGGAGCGGCTGATCGAGCGGCTGGAGACCGTCGAGGAGCCGCGCAAGGAGTGGGAGCTGCGGATGGAGATCGCCGCGGCGCCCCGCTCGGGCGCCGTGGTGGCGACCCTGCGCGGCGCCGAGGCCCGCCGCGGCACGTTCGCCTTCGGCCCGGTGGACCTCCAGATCGACTGGGCGGACCGGGTCGCGGTGACGGGCGCCAACGGCTCGGGCAAGTCGACCCTGCTGGCCGCCCTGCTCGGCAGGCTCCCGCTGGACGCGGGCACCGCGTCCCTCGGCCCCGGCGTGGTCGTCGGCGAGGTCGACCAGGCCCGGGCGCTGTTCCTGGGGACGGAGACGCTGCTCGACGCCTTCGGGGCGGCGGTCCCGGAGCTCGTCCCCGCCGACGTCCGCACGCTGCTGGCCAAGTTCGGCCTCAAGGCCGGCCACGTGCTGCGCCCCGCCGCGACGCTCTCGCCGGGCGAGCGGACGCGGGCCGCGCTCGCCCTGCTCCAGGCGCGGGGCGTGAACCTGCTCGTCCTCGACGAGCCCACCAACCACCTCGACCTGCCGGCCATCGAGCAGCTGGAGTCCGCCCTGGCCTCGTACACCGGGACGCTCCTCGTCGTCACCCACGACCGGCGGATGCTCGACGCCGTGCACACCACCCGCAGGATCGAGGTCGAGGCGGGCCGCATTATCGAGCACTGAGGCCCTGGAGCCTCCTCCTGGAGGCCCGAACGGGCGAATCTCCTCCCGAAAACAGCCTCAGCCGCAGGTCAACTCTTCGTCAAGGAGCGGGGGCCGTCCCCTGCCGGGAAAACCGTGGTTTTCCGGAGGAACGGCACGTACGGTGGGAAAGGAGTCCGCCCCGACGCAGCTCCGCCAGGTGTTCGGTTTACGGAACATTGGCCTCTTCATACGAACCCGTGGGTGCGGAGAGACGTCTGTGGGTGCGGACGTCCGAGGGGCGTCCGCATCTCCGACGTCGAATTGAGGCGTAAGGCCATGTCCCCGACTCTTTCCAGTTCCACGCCCACCCCACTGGCAGCATCGGTGGGGCGGGCGCGTTATGCGGGCGCACCGCCCCACGGCGAACGCACCCTGATCGACGTCCTCGACGCGACGGCGGCCACCCACCCCGAGGCGCCCGCCCTCGACACCGAGGACGGCGTGCTCACCTACCGCGAGCTGTGCGCGGCGGTCGAGGAGCGCGCCGGGCGGCTGCGCGCCGCCGGGGTCGGACCGGGGGACAGGGTCGGCGTCCGCGTCCCCTCCGGTACCGCGGAGCTCTACCTGTCGATCCTCGCCGTCCTGCGCTGCTCCGCCGCGTACGTGCCCGTGGACGCCGACGACCCCGAGGAACGCGCCGCCACGGTGTTCCACGAGGCGGACGTGTGCGGGGTCGTCGTCGCGGACGGCTCGCTCGCGCCGGGGGAGCGCCCGCCGGTGGCGGCCGCGCCCCGCCTCCCGCTGCCCGAGGACGACGCCTGGATCATCTTCACCTCCGGCTCCACGGGCGCCCCCAAGGGCGTCGCGGTGTCCCACCGCAGCGCCGCGGCCTTCGCCGACGCCGAGGCCGCGCTCTTCCTGCGGGACGAGCCGCTGGGCCCCGGCGACCGGGTCCTCGCCGGGCTGTCCGTCGCCTTCGACGCCTCCTGCGAGGAGATGTGGCTGGCCTGGCGGCACGGCGCCTGCCTGGTCCCGGCCCCGCGCTCGCTGGTCCGCGCGGGCCACGAGCTGGGCCCCTGGCTGATCGAGCGGGGGGTGACCGTCGTCTCCACGGTGCCCACCCTCGCCGCCCTGTGGCCCCGGGAGTCGCTCGACCGCGTCCGGCTGCTGATCGTCGGCGGCGAGGCCTGCCCGCCCGGCCTCGTCGAGCGCTTCGCCGTCCCCGGCCGCGAGATGTGGAACACCTACGGCCCCACCGAGACCACCGTCGTCGCCTGCGCCGCCCGCCTGCTGCCCGGCGAGCCCGTCCGCATCGGCCTGCCGCTCGACGGCTGGGACCTCGCCGTCGTCGACGAGAACGACGAGCCCGTCCCCTTCGGCGCCGAGGGCGAGCTGGTCATCGCCGGCGTCGGCACCGGCCGTTACCTCGACCCCGCCAAGGACGCCGAGCGCTTCCGCCCCTGCGCCGCCCTGGAGAGCGAGCGCGCCTACCGCACGGGCGACCTCGTCCGCGCCGACGAGGCCGGTCTCGTCTTCGCCGGCCGCGCCGACGACCAGGTCAAACTGGGCGGCCGGCGCATCGAGCTCGGCGAGATCGACGCCGCGCTCGGCGAACTCCCCGGCGTGCGCGGCGCCGCCGCCGCGGTGCGCACCACCCCCTCCGGCTCCCAGCTCCTCGTCGGCTACCTCGTGCCCGGCCCCGGCTTCGACCGGGCCGACGCCAGAAAGCGGCTGGCCGAGCGGCTGCCCGCCGCCCTGGTCCCCGTCCTCGCCGAGGTCGCCGGCCTGCCCACCCGCACCTCCGGCAAGGTCGACCGCAACGCCCTGCCCTGGCCCCTGCCCGCCACCGGCGACGACGTCACCGCGCGGACCGAGGAGCTGCACGGCACCGCCGCCCGCCTCGCCGGCCTGTGGGAGGAGCTGCTGGGCGTCCGGCCAGGCCCGGACGACGACTTCGTCACCATGGGCGGCACCAGCCTGACCGCCGCCCGCATGGCCTCGGCCCTGCGCGAGCACCACCCCGGCGTCTCCGTCGCGGGCCTCTACCGGCACACCGTCCTCGCCGACATGGCCGAGCACATCGACTCCCTCGACGCCCCCGCCGCCGAACCCGGCCCCCGGCGGACCGTCCGGCCCGTGCGCCGCCGTACCGGGGCCGCCCAGATCCTCGTCCAGACCGCCCTCTACGGCGTCCAGGGCCTGCGCCTCCTCACCGGCCTCGCCACCGCCGACAACATCCTCGGCCTCCTCGCCCCGCGCAGCTGGGCGCCCCACACCTCCTGGTGGCTGCTGATCGCCTCCTGGGCACTGCTGTTCAGCGCCCCGGGCCGGTTCGCGATCGGCGCGGCCGCCGCCCGCCTGCTCACCCGCGGCGTCACCCCCGGCGCCCACCCCCGCGGCGGCCGGACGCACCTGCGGCTGTGGACCGCGGAACGCGTCGTCGCCTCCTTCGGCGTCCCCTCCCTGATGGGCACCCCGTGGGCCCCCTGGTACGCGCGCGCCCTCGGCTGCCGGGCCGGCCGCGGCGTGGCCCTGCACGCCATGCCGCCCGTCACCGGCCTCGCCGAGTTCGGCGACGGCGCGAGCGTCGAGCCCGAGGCCGACCTCTCCGGCTGGTGGATCGACGGCGAGACCCTGCACGTCGGCACCGTACGGCTCGGCGCCGACTCCCGCGCCGGCCACCGCAGCATGCTCATGCCCGGCTCCTCCCTCGGCGCCGGCGCCGAACTCGCCGCCGGCGCCTGCCTCGACGGCCACGTGCCCGACGGGCAGACCTGGGTCGGCTCGCCCGCCCGTCCCGACGCAGCCGTCCACCGCGCCGGCGGACCCGTCCGCCCGTCCGACGGCTGGCCCGAGCCCCGCGCCGGGCGCTCCCGCCGCTGGGCCCTCGCCTACGCCCTCTCCCTGGCCGGCATGCCGCTGCTGCCGCTCCTCGCGGCCGCGCCCGCCCTCGTCGCCACCTACTACCTGATCAAGGACAGCGGCACCCTCGGCTCCGTCGCCCTGCGCGTGCTGCTCGCCGTCCCGGCGCTCACCGTCGTCACCACGCTGTGCTGGATGCTCGTCGTCGCGGCCACCGTCCGCGTCCTCGGCCGCGGCATCACCCCGGGCCTCCACCCGGCCTGCGGCGGCGTCGCCTGGCGGGCCTGGTTCGTCACCCGCCTGCTCGACGGCGCCCGCCGCACCCTCTTCCCCGTCTACGCCAGCCTCGCCACCCCCGTGTGGCTGCGGATGCTGGGCGCCAGGGTCGGCCGCCGCGCCGAACTGTCCACCGTGCTCCCGCTGCCGTCCCTGCTGACCGTCGACGACGGGGCGTTCCTCGCCGACGACACCCTCGTCGCGCCCTACGAACTGCGCAGCGGATGGCTGCGGCTGGGCACCGCCCGGGTCGGGCGGCGCGCCTTCGTCGGCAACTCCGGCATCGTCGGCCCCGGCCGTACCGTCCCCGACCACGCCCTGATCGGCGTCCTGTCCGACGCCCCCGAGCACAGCGAACCCGGCACCTCCTGGCTGGGCCGCCCCGCCATGCCGCTGCCGCGCGTGCCCACCACCGCCGACGCGGGCCGCACCTTCGAGCCGCCGCGCCGCCTCGTCCTGGCCCGCTCGGCCGTCGAACTCTGCCGCCTCCTGCCGCTGATGTGCGGCCTCGCGCTCGCCGACGTGGTCCTCATCGGCGAGCAGCAGGCCCTCACCACCGGCGGGCCGGGGCTCGCCGCGCTCGTCGGCATCCCGCTGCTCGTCGTCTGCTCGGTGGCCGCCGCCCTGCTGGCCACCGCCGCCAAGTGGCTGCTGATGGGCCGCTTCCGCACGGGCGAGCACCCGCTGTGGAGCTCCTTCGTGTGGCGCAACGAGCTGTACGACACCTTCGTGGAATCCCTCGCCGTCCCCTGGCTGGCGGGCCCCTTCACCGGCACCCCCGTGCTCAACTGGTGGCTCCGCACGCTGGGCGTGAAGATCGGCCGGGGCGTGTGGTGCGACACCCACTGGCTGCCGGAGACCGACCTCATCTCCCTCGGCGACGGGGTCAGCGTCAACCGGGGCTGCGTCCTCCAGACCCACCTCTTCCACGACCGGATCATGCGCATGGACACCGTCCACCTCGCCGAGGGAGCCTCCCTCGGCCCGCACGGCATCGTGCTCCCCGGCACCCACGTCGGCGCGCACACCGCCGTCGCCCCCTCCTCGCTCGTCATGCGCGGGGAGTCCGTCCCGGCCGGCACCCGCTGGGCCGGCAACCCCATCGCCGGCCAGCGGCCGGCGGCGGCCGCCCCGGCGTCCGCGGCGGAGCGGGAAGCCGCCGCGTGACATGGGGAGCGGACGAAGCGCGTGCAGCCGCCGCGCCCTCCTCGCGGGGGCGGTGCTCCCGTTGACCGCCGCCGCGGCCGCCGCCTCCGGTCCCCGGCGGCGGCCCCGGCGGGAGCGGCCGCAGCCCTACTTCCCCGGGCACGGCTCGTACGGCCACCGGACCGTGGCCTACGATCTGGAGCTCGGCTACGACCCCGGGGCGGGGTGGCTCGACGGCCACGCCCGCATCGAGGCCGTGGCCAACGGCGCCGTCGACCGGGTCGCACTCGACCTGGCCCGGCTGGAGGTGCACGAGGCCCGCCTCGACGACCGGCCCGTCGCCTTCCGGCGCAAGGGCGGCAAGCTGCTGATCAGCACGCCGCGGACGCTGGAGGCCGGCCGGCCCTTCGCCCTCGACATCCGCTACGGCGGCCGGCCCCGGCCCGTCCCCTCGCAGTTCGGCCCCATCGGCTGGGACCGCACCGGCGACGACCACGACGGCACGCTCGTCGCCTCCCAGCCGGTGGGCGCGCCCTCGTGGTTCCCCTGCAACGACCGGCCCGACGACAAGGCGTCCTACACCTTCGGGATCACCGTCCCCGTGGGCCACCAGGCGCTGGCCAACGGCTCGTTGGTCGAGCACCGGCGGAACGGCGCGTCCGCGCGCTGGACCTACCACCACCCCGGGCCGATGGCCAGCTACCTCGCCGCCGTCTACACCGGGCGGTTCGCGCGCGAGACCTGGACGCCCCGTGACACCGGGGCCCCCGTGCCGGTGCACATCGCCTGCCCGGCCGGGACGGCGAAGGAGGTCCGGCACGACCTGGCCCGCCAGGGGCGCATCCTCCGGGTCTTCACCGACCTCTTCGGCGACTACCCCTTCGAGTCCTACGGGGTCGTCGTCGTGGACGCGGAGCTGGCGGCGCCCGTCGAGAACCAGACGCTCTCCGTCTTCGGCACCAACCACATGGACGGCCGGCGGACTTGGGAGACGCTCGTCGCCCACGAGACGGCGCACCAGTGGTTCGGCAACAGCGTCGGCCTGGGCGACTGGCAGCACATCTGGCTCAACGAGGGGTTCGCCACCTACGCGGAGTGGCTGTGGTCCGAGCACCTCGACGAGGACGACGCGGACACGCTCGCGCGGCGGGCCCGCGACGAACTGGCCGGCCGCCGGCAGAACCTGCGCATCGCCGACCCCGGCCGGCGGCACCTCTTCGACGACCGCGTCTACGTGCGCGGCGCCTGCGCCCTCCACGCCCTCCGCCTCGCCGTCGGCGACACGCGGTTCTTCCGCGTGCTGCGGACGTGGCACGAGGCGCGGCGGGGTGGGTTCGCGGACACGGACGCGTTTCTCGCGCATGCCGCGCGGGTCACGGGGCGTGACGTCGCGGACGTCCTCGGCCCGTGGCTCTTCGAGCCGCGCGTGCCGAAGTACGCGCCGGCGTAAGGGGGTTGCCCCAGCCCCTCCCCCAGAGGGGGCACCCCCGTTTCACCGTTTCTGGCGCGGCTCCGCCGCGGTTTGTCCTCGAGCGCCGGACGGGCTGAACCAGCCCGTCCGGCGCTCGGGTCACAAACTCAGCGGAGCCCGGCCCGCCGCAACGCGTCCGCCATCGCCCCGCCGCCCCCCGCCGCAGGCGAGGGCGCCTCCCGCCGCTGGCGGGGCGCCCGCGAGCGCGGAGCCCGGGACTCCCGGGCACCCCGCGCCTCGTCATCCAGCCGCAACGTCAAGGAAATCCGCTTCCGAGGCACATCCACCTCCAGCACCTTCACCCGCACGATGTCCCCCGGCTTCACCACATCCCGCGGATCCTTCACGAACGTCCGCGACATCGCCGACACGTGCACGAGCCCGTCCTGGTGCACCCCGACGTCGACGAACGCCCCGAACGCCGCGACGTTCGTCACGACGCCCTCCAGGACCATCCCCGGCTCCAGGTCGCCGATCTTCTCGACGCCCTCCTTGAAGGCGGCCGTGCGGAAGGCCGGACGCGGGTCGCGGCCCGGCTTCTCCAGCTCGCGCAGGATGTCGGTCACGGTCGGCAGGCCGAAGGAGTCGCTGACGAAGTCCTCCGGGCGCAGGGAGCGCAGCACGGCGGTGTCGCCGATGAGGGCGGCGACGTCGCCCCCGGTCCGCTGGGCCATCGCCCGGACCACCGGATACGCCTCGGGGTGGACGCTGGACCCGTCCAGCGGGTCGTCGCCGCCGCGGATGCGGAGGAAGCCGGCGCACTGCTCGTACGCCTTGGGGCCGAGCCGCGGGACGTCCTTGAGGGCCTTCCGCGAGCGGAAGGGGCCGTTGGCGTCGCGGTGGGCGACGATGTTCTCCGCGACGGTGCCGCTGATGCCGGAGACGCGCGAAAGGAGCGGCGCGGACGCGGTGTTGACGTCGACGCCGACGCCGTTGACGCAGTCCTCGACGACCGCGTCGAGGGAGCGGGAGAGCTTCACCTCGGACAGGTCGTGCTGGTACTGGCCGACGCCGATCGACTTGGGGTCGATCTTGACGAGCTCGGCCAGCGGGTCCTGGAGCCGCCGGGCGATGGAGACGGCGCCGCGCAGCGAGACGTCGAGCCCGGGCAGCTCCTGGGAGGCGAAGGCGGAGGCGGAGTAGACCGAGGCGCCGGCCTCGGAGACGACCACCTTGGTGAGGCCCAGCTCGGGGTGGCGCGCCATCAGGTCGGCGGCGAGCCGGTCCGTCTCGCGGGAGGCGGTGCCGTTGCCGATGGCGACGAGCTCGACGCGGTGCTCGCGGGCGAGCCGCGCCAGGGTGGCCAGCGAGGCGTCCCACTTGTTCTGCGGGACGTGCGGGTGGATGGTCTCGGTCGCGGCGACCTTGCCGGTGGCGTCGACGACGGCGACCTTCACGCCCGTGCGGAAGCCCGGGTCGAGGCCCATCGTCGCGCGGGTGCCGGCGGGGGCGGCGAGCAGCAGGTCCCGCAGGTTGGCGGCGAAGACGCGCACCGCCTCGTCCTCGGCGGCCTGCCGGAGCCGCAGCCGCAGGTCGATGCCGAGGTGGACGAGGACGCGGGTGCGCCAGGCCCAGCGGACCGTCTCCGCCAGCCACCCGTCGCCCGGCCGTCCCCGGTCGGCGATGCCGAAGCGGCGGGCGATGGCCTGCTCGTAGGCGCTCGGCCCGGCGGGCGCCTCCCCGGACGGGCCGGGCTGCTCGGGCTCCAGCACCAGGTCGAGGACGTCCTCCTTCTCGCCGCGCAGCATCGCCAGCACCCGGTGCGAGGGCAGCTCGGTGAAGGGCTCGGCGAAGTCGAAGTAGTCGGCGAACTTCGCGCCGGCCTCCTCCTTGCCCTCGCGCACCTTCGCGACGAGGCGCCCGCGCGTCCACATCCGCTCGCGCAGCTCGCCGATGAGGTCCGCGTCCTCCGCGAAGCGCTCGGTGAGGATCGCCCGGGCGCCCTCCAGCGCGTCGGCGGCGTCGGCGACCCCCTTGTCCGCCGAGACGAAGGCGGCGGCCGCGGCCGCCGGCTCCGTGCCGGGGTCGGCCAGCAGCCCGTCGGCCAGCGGCTCCAGCCCCGCCTCGCGGGCGATCTGCGCCCTGGTGCGCCGCTTGGGCTTGAAGGGCAGGTAGATGTCCTCCAGGCGGGCCTTGGAGTCGGCCTCGCGGATCCGCGCCTCCAGCGCCGCGTCCAGCTTGCCCTGCGACCGCACGGACTCCAGGACCGCCGCCCGGCGGTCCTCCAGCTCGCGCAGGTACCGCAGCCGCTCCTCCAGGGTGCGCAGCTGCGCGTCGTCGAGCGCGCCCGTCGCCTCCTTGCGGTAGCGGGCGACGAACGGCACGGTCGCGCCCCCGTCGAGCAGCTCGACGGCCGCCTTCACCTGCCGTTCCCGAACGCCGAGTTCCTCGGCGATCCTGCTTTCGACCGACGCACCGTTAGCCGTCACGATCCTGCTCCGCTTTCTCTTCGAGCTCTCCGGGCCGCGGACTGCATTGTGGCAGGTGCCGCCGACAGCGCGGGCCGCACCGCCCCGGGCGGCGGGCTCAGCCCGACGTGGGCACGCGCCAGGCGAACCGGGGCGCGCGCCGTTCCAGGAACGCCGCCCGCCCCTCGGCCAGCTCCGCCCCGCCCTGTTCCGCCCAGTACGCGACGCGCTCCTGCGGCACCGCGGCCCCGTCCGCGAACTCCTTCGCCGCCACCTGCGTCAGCAGCGACCGCGAGGCCAGCGTGGCGGCGAACTGCGCCACCCGCCCCGCCAACGCGTCCGGCGCCCACACCTCGTCCACCAGTCCGGTGCGCAACGCCCGCTCGGTGCCGATGAGTTCGCCGGAGAAGAGGAGGTACTTGGCGGTCGCGGGGCCCACGAGCCGCGTCAGCCGGCGCGTGGAGGAGGCGGCGTAGACGATGCCCAGCCGGGCCGGGGTGACGCCGAAGACCGCGCCGTCCGCCGCGAACCGCAGGTCGCAGGCCGCGGCGAGCTGGCACCCGCCGCCCACGCAGTGCCCCCGCACCGCCGCCAGCGTCGGCTTGGGGAACGCCGCGAGCGCCTCCTCGGCGGCCACGGACAGGTCCCGGGGGTCGTCCCCGTCGGCCCCCGCCAGGGAGGAGATGTCCGCGCCCGCGCAGAACGTGTCGCCCTCCCCGGTCAGCACCAGCACGCGTACGGCGGGATCGGCGGCGCACCGCTCCAGCAGCGGCGGCAGGGAGCGCCACATGGCGGGGGTCATGGCGTTGCGCTTGGCGGGGTGGGCGATCCGGATCGTCGCCGTGCCGGCGCCGTCGAGGTCCAGGTGCAGTGCGGGCTCCATGCGACGGATGCTAGCCCGGCGCGGGATGCCGTCCGGAGCGGGCGAACCTATGCTCGGGAGGAGGGGGCCGCGACGGGGGCGCTGCGAGGAGGCCCTGATGACACGCGCCAAGAGCACGCCGAAACGGCTGAGCCGGGGCTTCGGCGTCCTGGCCCTGCTGGGCGGGATCCTGGTCCTCGCCGGTCTGGTCGGTCTCGTCTACACCGCGTTCGCGACGCTGACCACGATGGTCCTCTTCGGCTGGCTGCTGCTGATCGGAGGCGTCGTCGGTCTGCTGCACGCCGTGCAGTCCCGGGAGAGCGGCTACTTCTGGCTCGCCGTGATCGTCGCGGCGCTGAACATCGCGGCGGGCGTGGTGGTGCTGCGGCATCCTGTGGCGGCGGCCGGGACGCTGACGATGTTCGCCGCGCTGCTCTTCCTCACCGGAGGGCTGTTCCGGCTGGCGGGCAGCCTGGTGGTGCGCGGGCCGCAGTTCGGCTGGATGCTGCTCCAGGGCCTCCTGGGGCTGCTGCTGGGCGTCCTGGTGCTGGCGGACTGGCCGCGCAGCAGCCTGTACGTCATCGGTGTGTTCTTCTCGCTGGAGCTGCTCTTCGACGGGCTGGGCCTGATCGCGACGGGCGTCGGCGGGCGCCAGGTCGTCCGCATGGTGACGGGCGGCGGGAGCCGCCGACCGGAGGGCCGAGTTCCGGACCGTTCGTCAAGTGGCGATCAGGGCGGCCAGGAACAGTCGCGTGAGTGACTGCGGCATACGCGCACGGTCAAATAGCGTCGATTGACGGCGAGTTCTGATCAGCGCTCCGGTGCGGACGGTGGTCTTCCCAACACTCGGCGTGTGCGGTGGAGCCACGGCGAGGGGTTGGTATCGGACATGGAGATCGTCGGGGGCATCCCGCCCGAGCCGGGCCGGGCCGCGCCCCGCAAGCCCGCCGAGTGCGCCGGGCACGACAGAAGCTGGCGGTTCACCGCTCCCGCGCTCCCCTCCTCGGTGCCCCGCGCCCGCCACGGCGTCCACGACCTGATGCGCCGTCAGCGGGTGCCGCTGTGCCCCGACCTCCTCGACGGCCTGCTGCTGATCGTCTCCGAGCTGGTCACCAACGCCGTGCGGCACGCCGCCGTGCTCTCCCCGGAGCTCACCGTGGAGGTCTCCCTCGCCCCCGGATGGGTCCGGGTGGCCGTCGAGGACGGCCACCCCTTCCGGCCCCGGCCCCTGGCCGCCGACGCGGAACGCACCGGCGGCCGGGGGCTGTTGCTGGTGCAGGCGGTGGTGGACGAGGCCGACGGCCGGTGCGACGTCGAGCACACGCCCGGCGGCGGCAAGGTCGTCTGGGCCGCCCTCCCCTACGGCCCCGCCGCGGGGGAGGGCGCCGCGGGGGAGGCCGCCGCCCCTACCAGCCCGCCGCCGTTCCGATGAGCTCGCGCACCGCCGGCCGCGCCGCGTCCAGGACCGTCGCGAACCACGCCGAGAACGTCACCTCGCCCATGAGCTTCTCCAGCTCGGCGGGGGTCACGAAGGCCGTCTCCTCGACCTCCTCCGGATCCGGGTCCAGCCCGTCCCGCACCAGGCCCACGAAGAGGTGGTTGTACTCCTGCTCCACCAGCCCCGACAGCGGATCGGGATGGTTGTAGCGGACGGTCCCGGCCTCGCGCAGCAGCGCGGGCGCCACGCCCAGCTCCTCGGCGGTGCGGCGGGCGGCGGCCACGAACGGCCGCTCGCCCGGGTACGGGTGCCCGCAGCAGGTGTTCGACCACACCCCGGGGGAGTGGTACTTGCCCAGCGCACGGCGCTGGAGCAGCAGCCGGCCCGCGTCGTCGAAGAGGAAGACCGAGAAGGCGCGGTGCAGCCGGCCGGGGGAGACGTGGGCGGACAGCTTCTCGGCCGTGCCGATGGTTCTGCCGTCCTCGTCGACCAGCTCCAGCATGATCGGTTCGGCGGCGTCGGCGGAGGAGGGGACTGCGGCGGAGTCGGCGGAGCGGCCCTCGGCTGATGTGATCGGCATTGACCATCCTCGGTGTCGTCTTCGGTCTTCAGTCTGCCGTACGGCGCCGGGGGCGCCACGGCGGACGTGTCCCAACGGAAGGCCGGCCCGTCAGTGACAGAGCCCGGCCTCGTGTTCCGCGTACCCGCCGGGCTCCAGCTGGAACGTGCAGTGCTCCACCGCGAAGTGGGTGCCCAGGCACCCCCGCAGGTCGTGCAGCATCCGCTCGTGCCCCGCCGCGTCCAGCGCCGCCCGGTCGACCACCACGTGGGCCGAGAGCACCGGCAGCCCGGAGGTGATGGTCCATACGTGCAGGTCGTGGACGCCCCGGACCCCCGGCAGGGCCGTGATGTGCGCCCGGACCTCGTCCATGTCGACGTTCCGGGGCGCCGCCTCCAGCAGGACGTCCAGCGCCTCGCGCAGCAGCTTCAGCGTCCGGGGCACGATCATCAGGCCGATCACCAGCGAGGCCACCGGGTCGGCCCGGGTCCAGCCGGTCGCCATGATCACCAGGGCGGCGACCACCACGGCGAACGAGCCGAGCGCGTCGGAGAGCACCTCCAGGAACGCCCCGCGCACGTTCAGGCTCTCCTTCTGCCCGCGCATCAGCAGGGACAGCGACACCAGATTCGCGAACACGCCCACGAGGCCGAAGACGACCGTCGTCCCGCCCGGCACCGGCTGCGGCTCGGCCAGCCGCCGGACCGCCTCGACGAGGATGTAGCCGCCGACCCCGAGCAGCAGCAGGCAGTTGAGCAGCGCCGCGAGGATCTCGGCCCGGGCGTAGCCGAAGGTGCGCCGCCCGGTGGGCGGCCGGTTGGCGAAGTGGATCGCCACCAGCGCCATCGAGACGCCCACGGCGTCCGTCGCCATGTGCCCGGCGTCCGCCAGCAGCGCCAGCGAACCGGTCAGGGCGCTGCCCGCGATCTCCGCCAGGAGGACGGTCACGGTGATCCCCAGCGCGACGCGCAGCCGGCCGCGGTGGGCGGCGCCCGCGGTGCCGGTCCGCGGGGACCGCTCGTGCGAGTGGCCGTGCTGGTGCCCTGCGCCCATGTCGCCTCCCGTGTGCCGCCCGGAGCCTCAGTGAACTACGGGCGGCAGGTCCCGGGCAACGCGACACCGAACACCGTTGTCATCCCCTCTGACCTGCGGGGACGCAGAGGCGGAGGTCAGGCTCCGCGGGCCTCGGGATGGTGCAGGCACCAGCCCGCCCAGGCCGATTCGACCATGCTCCGCACGTCGTGCCGCGGGCTCCAGCCGAGCCGCCGGGCGATCAGGCCGTTCGCCGCCACGACGCGCGCCGGGTCGCCCGGGCGGCGCGGGCGGATCTCGGGCTCCAGGTCGGCGCGGCCGGTGACCTCGCCGATCAGGTCCGCCATCTCGCGCACCGACACCCCGGTGCCCGTGCCGACGTTCAGCGTGAGGTCGCCCGGGCCCGGCCGCTCGTCCAGCGCGCGGGCCGCGGCGAGGTGGGCGGTGGCCAGGTCCTCGATGTGGATGTAGTCGCGCACACAGGTCCCGTCGGGGGTGGCGTAGTCGTCACCGAAGATCAGCGGACGCTCCCCGCGGGTGATCCGGTCGAACATCATCGGGATGATGTTGAACACACCGGTGTCCGCCAGCTCCGGCCGGGCCGCGCCCGCCACGTTGAAGTAGCGCAGGCAGGCCGTGGAGATCCCGTGCGCGGCCCCCGCCGCCCGCACGAGCCACTCGCCCGCCAGCTTCGTCTCGCCGTACGGGTTGATCGGCAGGCACGGCGTCTCCTCGGTGACGAGGTCGACGTCCGGCATGCCGTAGACGGCCGCGGAGGAGGAGAAGACGAAGCTCCGCACGCCCGCGTCCACCACCGCCTCCAGGAGCACGGTCAGCCCGTGCACGTTCTCCCGGTAGTAGAGCAGCGGCTTCTCGACCGACTCCCCGACCTGCTTCTTCGCCGCCAGGTGCACCACCCCGGTGACGTCCAGCTCCTTCAGCGCCCGGTCGAGCACCGCCCGGTCCAGGACCGAGCCGCGCACCAGGGGCACCTCGGGGGGCAGGCGCTCCGCGCTGCCGTTGGACAGGTCGTCCAGGACGGCCACCCGTTCGCCGGCCCCGGTCATCGCCCGGGCGACGTGCGCCCCGATGTACCCGGCCCCGCCTGTGATCAGCCATGTCATGCACGGCACCCTAGACCAGTCGGCAGCGGGGACCGGTTTTGTCCGGGAGGGGACTCCTCCGCCATGCTGGTTCCTCCCGCGGCCGGGAACCGGACGGGCGTCCCCGGACGTCCTTACGGCGACGGCCCACCGGGTGTACCTGCGGTGAACGGCGCCTTCGGGTGATCCGATAGCCTCTGCCGGACGTGCCGCTCGCCACCGACGCCGGGGCCCGCGCGGCACCACCGCTGCCCGGACCCCTGCGCACCCGAGGCGGCCAGGCCCGCTTCCAAGGAGTGAGTTCGTCTGTCGACCGCCATCCTCACCGGTTTGCCGCCCGCCGGCTCCTCGCTGGAGGCCGACCTGCGGTCCCTGGGCTTCGACGTGCGCGTGGCGGACGGCGCCGCCGCGGTGGCCGCCACCCTGGCGGCCCTGCCCCCCGGCGACCGCGTCGCCCTGGTCGACCACCGCTTCGTGGGCCACGTCCACAGCCTCCGCCTGGCGCTGACCGACCCCCGCTTCCCGGCCGCCGCCGTGCACGGAGCGGTCACCGCGCAGCCCGAGGCCCGGCCCGCGCTGCTGCGCGCCGCCGCCGCGCTCGACGGCCGGTACGCGGACGCCCTGGTCGGCGCGCAGCCGGCCGCGCCCTCGTGGTCCGTGCCCGTCCTGCCGGACGCCCTGGCCACCGGCCTGGAGGCCGAGGGCGTCGCCGTCCACCGCCCCGACCTGGGCGTCCTCGTCGCCGACGTCCCCGCCGACCCCGCGGCGCGCACCCGCGCCCACGCGGCCGTCGCCGCCACCGACGACGAGGCCGTACGGCTGCGCAGCGCCGTGAAGTCCCGCGACGGGTTCTTCACCACCTTCTGCATCAGCCCGTACTCGCGCTACATCGCCCGCTGGTGCGCCCGGCGCGGACTCACCCCCAATCAGGTGACGACGGCGTCCCTGCTGACGGCGCTGATCGCCGCGGCCTGCGCGGCCACCGGCACCCGCCCCGGGTTCGTCGCCGCCGGACTGCTGCTGATCGCGTCCTTCGTCCTCGACTGCACCGACGGCCAGCTCGCCCGCTACTCCCTCCAGTACTCCACCCTCGGCGCCTGGCTCGACGCCACCTTCGACCGGGCCAAGGAGTACGCCTACTACGCGGGCCTGGCCCTGGGCGCGGCCCGCGGCGGCCACGACGTGTGGGCGCTGGCCCTGGGCGCGATGGTGCTCCAGACCTGCCGGCACGTCGTGGACTTCGCCTTCAACGAGGCCAACCACGACGCCACCGCCAACACCAGCCCCACGGCCGCCCTTTCGGGCCGGCTCGACAGCGTCGGCTGGACGGTGTGGGCCCGCCGCATGATCATCCTGCCGATCGGGGAACGCTGGGCCCTCATAGCGGTCCTCACCGCGCTCACCACCCCGCGCGTCGTCTTCGTGGTGCTGCTGATCGGCTGCGCCTTCGCCGCCTGCTACACCACCGCCGGCCGTGTCCTGCGCTCGGTCACCCGCAAGGCCCGCCGCACCGACCGGGCGGCGCAGGCGCTGTACGACCTCACCGACTCCGGGCCGGTCGCCGGGACCGTCGCCCGCTTCGCCCGCGTCAAGGGCGCCGTGACCGCGCCGGTCCTCGCCGTCCTGGGCACCGCCGCGCTGCTCGTCCCCCTGGGGTGGCTGCCCGCCGGCAGCCCGCTGACGCCCGTCGCCGCCGCGGCCTACGCCCTCGTCACCGGCCTCGCCGTCGCCGCGCCCCTCAAGGGCCCCCTCGACTGGCTGGTCCCGCCCGTCCTGCGCGCCGCCGAATACGTGACGGTCCTCGTGCTCGCCGCGCGCTCGGACGCCCCCGGTGCGCTCCCCGCCGCGTTCGGCCTGGTGGCCGCGGTCGCCTACCATCACTACGACACCGTGTACCGCATCCGCGGCGGCACCGGAGCGCCCCCGCACTGGCTGGTCCGGGTGATCGGTGGCCATGAGGGACGGGTCCTGGCGGTCACCGTCGCCGCCGTCCTGTGGCAGGGTCAAGGCTTCACCATCGCGCTGACGGCTCTCACAGCCTTCATCGCGCTCGCGGTGCTCATCGAGAGCATCCGCTTCTGGGTGTCCGCAGGGGCGCCCGCAGTACACGACGAAACAGGAGAACCCGCATGATCGGCCTCGTGCTGGCGGCCGGCGCCGGACGGCGTCTGCGCCCCTACACCGACACCCTGCCCAAGGCCCTGGTGCCGGTCGACGGCGACACCACCGTCCTCGACCTCACCCTGGCCAACTTCGCCGAGGTCGGTCTCACCGAGGTCGCGATCGTGGTCGGCTACCGCAAGGAGGCCGTGTACGCGCGTCAGGCCGCGCTGGAGGAGAAGTACGGCCTCAAGCTCACCCTGATCGACAACGACAAGGCCGAGGAGTGGAACAACGCCTACTCCCTGTGGTGCGCCCGTGACGTCCTCGGCCGCGGCGTGATCCTCGCCAACGGCGACACCGTCCACCCGGTCTCCGTCGAGAAGACCCTGCTGGCCGCCCGCGGCAACGGCCAGAAGATCATCCTCGCCCTCGACACGGTCAAGAAGCTCGCCGACGAGGAGATGAAGGTCGTCGTCGAGGACGGCAAGGGCGTCCAGAAGATCACCAAGCTGATGGACCCGGCGACCGCCACCGGCGAGTACATCGGCGTCACCCTCATCGAGCCCGAGGCCGCCGCCGAGCTGGCCGACGCCCTCAAGGCCACCTTCGAGAAGGACCCGGACCTCTACTACGAGGACGGCTACCAGGAGCTCGTCAACCGCGGCTTCACCGTCGACGTGGCCCCCATCGGCGACGTCAAGTGGGTCGAGATCGACAACCACGACGACCTCGCCAAGGGCCGGGAGATCGCGTGCCAGTACTGACGAGGCTCATCCCCTCGCCGGTCGTCGTCGACATCCGCGCCGGAGCCCTGGACGATCTCGCGAGCGTCCTCGCGGACCAGCGGATCTCCAGCTCCGGCAAGCTGGCCGTCGCCATCAGCGGCGGCTCCGGGGCGGCGCTGCGCGAGCGGCTCGCCCCGGCGTTGCCCGGCGCCTCGTGGTACGAGGTCGGCGGCGGCACGCTGGACGACGCCATCAAGCTGGCCGACGCCATGAAGTCCGGCCATTACGACGCCGTGGTCGGCCTCGGCGGCGGCAAGATCATCGACTGTGCGAAGTTCGCCGCCGCGCGCATCGGCCTGCCGCTGGTCGCCGTGGCGACCAACCTGTCGCACGACGGCCTCTGCTCGCCGGTCGCCACCCTCGACAACGACGCGGGCCGCGGCTCGTACGGCGTGCCCAACCCCATCGCCGTCGTCATCGACCTGGACGTCATCCGCCGGGCCCCCGGCCGCTACGTGCGCTCCGGCATCGGCGACGCCATCTCCAACATCTCCGCCGTCGCGGACTGGGAGCTGGCCGCCCGCGAGCGCGGCGAGGACATCGACGGACTGGCCGCGGCCCTGGCCCGGCAGGCCGGCGAGGCCGTGCTGCGCCACCCCGGCACCGTCGACGACGACGGCTTCCTCCAGGTGCTCGCCGAGGGCCTCGTCCTCACCGGCATCGCCATGTCCGTCGCCGGCGACAGCCGCCCGGCCTCCGGCGCCTGCCACGAGATCAACCACGCCTTCGACCTGCTCTACCCCCGGCGGGCCGCGCCGCACGGCGAACAGTGCGGCCTCGGCGCCGCCTTCGCGATGCACCTGCGCGGCGCCCGCGAGGAGTCCGCGCTGATGGTCGAGGCGCTGCGCCGTCACAAGCTGCCCGTGCTGCCCGGCGACATCGGCTTCACCGAGGACGAGTTCGTCCGCGCCGTGGAGTTCGCCCCGCAGACCCGGCCGGGGCGGTACACCATCCTGGAGCACCTCGACCTCTCCACCGACCAGATCAGGGACGCATACGCCGACTATGCAGAAACCGTCAGTCGCTGAACTGCGCCCGGTCGTCCACCCCGTGGGTGTGAAGGACCGGCGCAGCGGTGAGCACTGGGCCGGCCGCCTGTACATGCGGGAGATCTCGCTGCGGGTGGACCGGCACCTGGTGAACACCAGGGTGACGCCCAACCAGCTCACCTATCTGATGACCGTCGCGGGCGTCCTCGCGGCCCCGGCCCTGCTGGTGCCCGGGATCGCGGGCGCCGTGCTCGGCGTGCTCGCGGTCCAGCTCTACCTGCTGCTGGACTGCGTCGACGGCGAGATCGCCCGCTGGAAGAAGCAGTACTCGATGTCCGGGGTCTACCTGGACCGGGTCGGCGCCTACCTGTGCGACGCCGCCGTCCTCGTCGGCCTGGGCCTGCGCGCCGCCGACCTGTGGGGCGGCGGCCGGATCGACTGGCTGTGGGCCTTCCTCGGCACCCTCGCCGCGCTCGGCGCCGTCCTGATCAAGGCGGAGACCGACCTCGTCGGCGTCGCCCGGCACCAGCAGGGCCTGCCGCCGGTCAAGGAGTCGGCCGCCGAGCCGCGTTCGTCCGGTGTGGCGCTGGCCCGCAGGGCCGCCGCGGCCCTGAAGTTCCACCGGCTGATCCTCGGCATCGAGGCGTCCCTGCTGATCCTGCTGCTCGCGCTGGTGGACGCGGCGCGGGGCGACCTGTTCTTCACCCGCCTCGGCACCGCCGTCCTCGCCGGCATCGCGGTCCTGCAGACGCTGCTGCACCTGGTGTCCATCCTCGCCTCGAGCAGGCTGCGATGAGCGCCGGGGGCCTGAAGGTCGGCGCGGTCGTCCTCACCATGGGCAACCGCCCCGACGAGCTGCGCGCGCTGCTGGAGTCCGTCGCCAAGCAGACCGGCGACCCGATCGAGGTCGTCCTCGTCGGCAACGGCTCCCCGCTGCCCGAGGTGTCCGTCCCCGGGCTGACCGTCCGCACCGTCGAGCTGCCCGAGAACGTGGGCATCCCGGCGGGCCGCAACGTCGGCATCGAGGCGTTCGGCCCGGCCGGCCGCGACGTGGACGTCCTGCTGTTCCTCGACGACGACGGGCTGCTGCCCCACCAGGACACGGCCCAGCTGTGCCGCGAGGCGTTCGAGGCCGACCCGAAGCTCGGGATCATCAGCTTCCGCATCGCCGATCCCGACACCGGTGTCACCCAGCGCCGCCACGTCCCGCGGCTGCGCGCCTCCGACCCGCTGCGCTCCTCGCGCGTGACGACCTTCCTGGGCGGCGCCAACGCGGCCCGCACCCGGGTCTTCGCCGAGGCCGGCCTGCTGCCGGACGACTTCTTCTACGCCCACGAGGAGACCGACCTCGCCTGGCGGGCGCTGGACGCGGGCTGGATGATCGACTACCGGGCGGACATGGTCCTGCACCACCCGACCACCGCCCCCAGCCGGCACGCGGTCTACCACCGCATGGTCGCCCGCAACCGGGTGTGGCTGGCCCGCCGCAACCTGCCCGCCGTGCTGGTCCCCGTCTACCTCGGGGTGTGGCTGCTGCTCACCCTGGCCCGCAGGCCCTCGGGCCCGGCGCTGCGCGCCTGGTTCGGCGGCTTCAAGGAGGGCTGGACGACGCCGTGCGGTCCGCGCCGGCCGATGAAGTGGCGTACCGTGTGGCGACTGACCCGACTGGGTCGCCCGCCGGTGATCTGACAAGCTCTTGTCTGAGAGCATCGGGCGCTGCCGGGGGACCGCCCCCGGCAGCGCACCTTGAGGACGAAAGTGTCAACAGTGAGCGAGACAACGCACGGCAGTGCGGTCGCCATGAGTGCTGCACCATCACCCGACGACGGGCTGTCGGCCGCCGAGCTGGCGAAGAAGTACGGCCTGTCGGTCAGCGGCGCCCGTCCGTCGCTGCCGGAGTACGCCCGGCAGCTGTGGGACCGGCGGCACTTCGTCGTCGCCTTCTCCCGGGCGAAGATGACGGCCCAGTACAGCCAGGCCAAGCTGGGCCAGGTGTGGCAGGTGGCCACCCCGCTGCTGAACGCCACCGTGTACTTCCTGATCTTCGGTCTGCTGATGCAGCAGAGCAAGGGCATGGGCATCCCGACGTACATCCCGTTCCTGGTGACGGGTGTGTTCGTCTTCACCTTCACCCAGAGCTCGGCGCTGTCGGGCGTGCGCGCCATCTCCGGCAACCTGGGGCTGGTGCGGGCCCTGCACTTCCCGCGCGCGGTGCTGCCGATCTCCTTCGCGCTCCAGCAGCTCCAGCAGCTGCTGTTCTCGATGATCGTGCTCTTCGCGTTCCTGCTCGGGTTCGGGCACATGCCCAAGCCGTCCTGGCTGCTGATCGTCCCGGTGCTGGCCCTCCAGTTCGTCTTCAACACCGGCCTGGCGATGATCCTGGCCCGGCTGGGCAGCAAGACCCCCGACCTGGCGCAGCTGCTGCCGTTCATCCTGCGCACCTGGATGTACGCGTCCGGCGTCATGTACAGCCTCGTCGAGGCGCTGAAGAAGACGCACGCCCCCGGCTGGCTCGTGGACGTGCTGAGCGCCAACCCGGCCGCCGTCTACATCAACCTGATGCGCGACGCCCTGATCAGCGGCCACGCGGCGCACAAGCACATCGTCCTCCCGCAGCACGTGTGGGCGCTGGGCGTGGGCTGGGCGCTGCTCGTCGGCGTCGGGGGCTTCGTGTTCTTCTGGAAGGCTGAGGAGCAGTACGGCCGTGGCTGAGCAGAACGACACCCGCATCCCCACCGTCATCGCGGACGACGTCCACATCGTCTACCGCGTCTACGGCGGCAACACCGGCCGCGGCAGCGCGACCGCCGCCCTCAACCGCCTGGTGCGGCGCAAGCCCGGCGCCGGCGTCCGCGAGGTGCACGCGGTCAAGGGCGTGAGCTTCACCGCCTACCGCGGGCAGGCCATCGGCCTCATCGGCTCCAACGGCTCCGGCAAGTCGACGCTGCTGAAGGCGATCGCCGGGCTGCTGCCCACCGAGCGCGGCAAGGTCTACACCGACGGCCAGCCGTCCCTGCTGGGCGTCAACGCCGCGATGATGAACGACCTGACCGGCGAGCGGAACGTCATCCTCGGCGGCCTCGCCATGGGCATGTCCCGCGAGGAGATCCGCAGCCGCTACCAGGGCATCGTCGACTTCTCCGGCATCAACGAGAAGGGCGACTTCATCACCCTGCCGATGCGGACGTACTCCTCCGGCATGGCGGCCCGGCTGCGCTTCTCCATCGCCGCGGCCAAGGACCACGACGTGCTGATGATCGACGAGGCGCTGGCCACCGGCGACCGCGCGTTCCAGAAGCGCTCCGAGGCGCGGGTGCGCGAGCTGCGCCAGGAGGCCGGCACCGTCTTCCTCGTCAGCCACAACAACCGCTCCATCCGCGACACTTGTGACCGCGTCCTGTGGCTGGAGCGCGGCGAGCTGCTGATGGACGGCCCGACGGACGAGGTGGTCCGGGCGTACGAGAAGGAGACCGCCCGCTGACCTCGGGCGTCCCGTCCCGGCCGAGGCCCCCGCCGCCGTCACCGGTGGCGGGGGCCTCGGTCCTTCCCCGGATTTTCCCCTGATGTGCGAAGTGACACCAACTGGCATATTGACTGGGTCGCGTCGGGGGCGGCGTGGCATTGTATGGATCAAGCACGGACCTCGGCGACGGCCGGACTCCTGTACGGCGTACGCTGTACCGTGCTCGGGCGGCCCCCGCACCGTGGGGGTGGTGCGCCGTGATGACGTGCCGGGGCGGCTTCCGGGGGAGCCAGGGCGGGAGGTCGCGCAGCGGCGTGTCCGAAATAGGATGTTCTGGGTCGGCAGTGTAGAACGGGAGATGTGACGGCGATGGCTGTATCGGCAGCGGGGCCTCTCCAGATCAGAGGCGCGTCCGTCGTCTTCGGTCCGGGCAGCCCGCGATGACCGCGGGGACGGACACGCACGCGCGTTCCGTGCTCGACAAGGCCGCGCACGAGAACTTCCCGGTCGCCCCCTTCTTCCTGCCGCGCCGCTGGCGGGACGACCTGATGGCCGTCTACGGATACGCCCGCCTCGTCGACGACATCGGCGACGGCGACCTCGCCCCCGGCGGGCGCGACGCCGAGCTCCTGGGTCTCGACCGCGAGCAGGTGCACGACAGACTCGCCATGCTCGACGCCTTCGAGGCCGACCTGCGGCGCGTCTTCGACGGCGGCACCGGCCCCCGCCATCCGCTGCTGCGCGGACTGCGGCCCACCGTCCGGCGCTGCGGCCTGACCCCCGAGCCCTTCCTCGGCCTCATCGAGGCCAACCGCCAGGACCAGAAGGTGCGCCGCTACGCCACCTACGCGGACCTCCTGGCCTACTGCGAGCTGTCGGCGAACCCCGTCGGCCGGCTCGTCCTCGGCATCACGGGCACGGAGACCCCCGAACGGATCCGCCGCTCGGACGCGATCTGCACCGCGCTGCAGATCGTCGAGCACATCCAGGACGTGGCCGAGGACCTCGGGCGCGACCGCGTCTACCTCCCGGCCGAGGACATGGAGCGCTTCCGGGTGACCGAGGCCGACCTCGCCCGCCCCACCGGCGGCGCGTCGGTGCGCGCCCTGGTCGCGTACGAGGCGGAACGCGCCCACGACCTGCTGAATGAAGGCACCCCCCTGGTGGGTAGCGTCCGAGG
Organism: Streptomyces caatingaensis; assembly: GCF_001187435.1. GTDB lineage: Bacteria > Actinomycetota > Actinomycetes > Streptomycetales > Streptomycetaceae > Streptomyces > Streptomyces caatingaensis. Next base: position 605,699 of record NZ_LFXA01000002.1, read on the forward strand.
CAGGCTGAAGGTGTTGCTCGCGGGGTTCGTGGGCGGGGGGAGGGCCGCGCTCCGCGCGGTCGCCGCCGCAGGACACGACGTACTTCCCGGACCGCCCAAGCCCACCAGGCTCGGCCTGCTGCGCGAGGTGGGGGCGACACTGCGATGAGAGGGGTGAGCGGGACCGTGACCGGAACGCCGCACGCGTCCGCGCCGGTACTCGCCGCGTACAGCTACTGCGAGGCCGTCACCGCACGGCAGGCCGGCAACTTCAGCTACGGCATCAGGCTGCTGCCCACCGCGAAGCGACGGGCCATGTCGGCGCTCTACGCGTTCTCGCGGCGGGTGGACGACATCGGCGACGGCCCGCTGGACGACGAGGCCAAGCGGCTCCGGCTGGAGGAGACGCGCACGGTGCTCGGCAGGATCAGGAACGGCGAGGTCGACGAGGACGACACCGACCCGGTGGCCGTCGCGCTGGCGCACGCCGCGCGCCGCTTCCCCCTTCCACTCGGCGCGCTGGACGAACTGATCGACGGCGTCCAGATGGACGTTCGCGGCCAGACCTACGAGACCTGGGACGACCTGGCGGTCTACTGCCAGTGCGTCGCGGGCTCCATCGGGCGCCTCTCGCTGGGCGTGTTCGGCACCGTGCCCGGCGCGCGGGACACGGAACGTGCCGCGGAGTACGCCAACACGCTGGGCCTGGCGCTCCAGCTCACCAACATCCTGCGCGACGTGCGGGAGGACGCGGCCAACGGCCGTACCTATCTGCCCTCCGACGACCTCGCCAAGTTCGGCTGCTCCGCCGGCTTCGGCTCGCCGGTGCCGCCGCCCGGCGCCGACTTCACGGGTCTCGTGGCCTTCGAGGTGCGGCGCGCCCGCGCGCTGTTCGCCGAGGGCATGCGGCTGCTGCCGATGCTCGACCGGCGCAGCGGCGCCTGCGTCGCCGCCATGTCCGGCATCTACCGCCGGCTGCTGGAGCGCATCGCGGGGACGCCGCAGGCGGTCCTGCGCGGCCGGGTGTCGCTGCCCGGCCGGGAGAAGGCGCTGGTGGCCGTCCGCGGCCTGTCCGGTTACGACGCGCGCAGCGTGCACCGGCAGACCGCCAGGGGGCGCGCTTGATGGCCCCGGCCCGCGGCGGCGGGCTCCCCGCGGATCCGTGGTCACCCGGCGTGACGAGCGGCGCAACCCTCCACGCCATGGACGCGTCCCTGACATCGACCAAGGGGGTGGGAGCATGACCGAGCGCTCCGCGGACGCCGGCGGCCGTCCCGAGGGGACGGCCGCGGTGGTGATCGGGGGCGGGCTCGCCGGTGTCACGGCGGCGCTCCGGCTCGCCGACGCCGGGCTGCGCGTGACCCTGCTGGAGGGGCGCCCCCGGCTGGGCGGCCTCGCCTTCTCCTTCCGCCGCGGCGAGCTGACCGTCGACAACGGCCAGCACGTCTTCCTGCGCTGCTGCACGGCCTACCGCGGCTTCCTGGAGCGGATCTCGGCGGACCACCTCGTCACCCTGCAGGACCGGCTCGACGTGCCGGTCCTCGACGTCGGGCACCGCTCGGGCCGTCCGCGCCTGGGCCGGCTGCGCCGCACCGCGCTGCCCGTCCCGCTGCACCTGGCGGCGAGCCTGGCGACGTATCCGCACCTGTCGCCCGCCGAGCGCGCGTCCGTCGGGCGCGCCGCGCTCGCGCTGCGCGGGCTCGACCCGGCCGACCCGGCGCTGGACGACGTGGACTTCGCCACCTGGCTGCACCGGCACGGCCAGTCGGCCCGTACGGTCGAGGCGCTGTGGGACCTCGTCGGCGTGGCCACGCTGAACGCCACCGCCGACCGGGCGTCGCTGGGGCTGGCCGCCATGGTCTTCAAGACCGGCCTGCTCTCGGAGGCCGGCGCCGCCGACATCGGCTGGGCGGCCGTGCCGCTCGGCGAGCTGCACGACGTCCGGGCCCGCGCGGCCCTGGAGAAGGCCGGCGTACGGGTCGAGCTGCGCACCCGCGTCACCGGGGTCGCCCGGGACGCGGACGGGGCCTGGCAGGTCGACACCGAGGCGGGGCCCGGCGAGGCCGGGCGGCTGGCCGCCGGCACCGTCGTCCTCGCCGTTCCCCAGCGCGAGGCCCACGCCCTGCTGCCCGAGGGCGCCCTCGCCGACCGGTCGCGGCTGCTCGGGATCGGCACCGCGCCGATCCTCAACCTGCACGTCGTCTACGACCGCAAGGTGCTGCGGCGGCCGTTCTTCACGGCCCTCGGCAGCCCCGTGCAGTGGGTCTTCGACCGCACGCACTCCTCGGGGCTGGCGGCCCGCTCGGGGCACGGCCAGTACCTGGCGGTGTCCCAGTCGGCCGCGCAGGACGACATCGACCGGCCCGTGGCCGAGCTGCGGGCGCGCTATCTGCCCGAGCTGGAGCGGCTGTTGCCCGCCGCCCGCGGCGCGGCCGTGCGCGACTTCTTCGTGACCCGGGAGCGGACCGCGACGTTCGCCCCGTCCCCGGGCGTCGGCCGGCTGCGGCCGGGCGCCCGCACCGACGCGCCGGGCCTCTTTCTGGCCGGCGCGTGGACCGCCACCGGCTGGCCCGCGACGATGGAGGGCGCCGTGCGCAGCGGTCGCAGCGCCGCCGACGCGGCCCTCTCCGGGCTCGGCCGGGCCGGCGACCGTCCCGTGCGGGAGGCGGTTTGACCCAGCGAGCCACCCATTCGTGCGTCACCCGAACGGGGCGCGCGTGAGCACGATCACCAGAGGAGAGACCGTGACTTCGGCGATCCCAGCATGCGACACCGGGGACGTCAGCGCCCTGTTGGAGCGCGGACGGACGCTTGCCACGCCGGTGTTGCGTGCCGCCGTGAACCGGCTCGCGGCACCCATGGACACCGTCGCCGCCTACCACTTCGGCTGGATCGACGCCGACGGCCGGCCCGCCCACGGCGACAGCGGCAAGGCCGTCCGCCCGGCCCTGGCCCTGCTGTCGGCCGAGGCGGCCGGCGCCGCGCCCGAGACCGGTGTGCCCGGGGCCGTCGCCGTCGAGCTCGTGCACAACTTCTCGCTGCTGCACGACGACTTGATGGACGGCGACGAGCAGCGCCGGCACCGCGACACGGTGTGGAAGGTGCACGGTCCGGCCCAGGCCATCCTCGTCGGCGACGCCCTCTTCGCGCTCGCGAACGAACTGCTGCTGGAGCTCGGCACCGCCGAGGCCGGCCGGGCCACCCGCCGGCTGACCACCGCGACCCGCAAGCTGATCGACGGCCAGGCCCAGGACATCTCCTACGAGCACCGCGAGCGGGTCACGGTGGCGGAGTGCCTGGAGATGGAGGGCAACAAGACCGGCGCCCTCCTCGCCTGCGCCGCCTCCATCGGCGCCGTCCTCGGCGGCGCCGACGACCGCACGGCCGACGTCCTGGAGGCGTACGGCTACCACATGGGCCTCGCCTTCCAGGCGGTGGACGACCTGCTGGGCATCTGGGGCGACCCGGAGGCCACCGGCAAGCAGACCTGGAGCGACCTGCGCCAGCGCAAGAAGTCCCTCCCGGTCGTGGCGGCCCTGGCGGCCGGCGGCCCCGCCTCCGAGCGGCTCGCCCGCATCCTCGCCGAGGACGCCAAGCTCACCGACGCCCAACTGGCCGACTTCGACGAGGAAGAATTCGCCAGCCGGGCGGCGTTGATCGAGGAGGCCGGCGGCCGGGAGTGGACCTCCCAGGAGGCCCGCCGGCAGCACGCCACGGCGATCGAGGCGCTGGACGGAGTTGACATTCCCTCCGCCGTCCGGGCGCAGCTCGTCGCCCTGTCCGACTTCGTTGTAGTACGAAAGAGATGATGTTTATTCGTACGCACTAGCCATCGCGGTCGCCGGCCGGCGCCAGCTCGCGTCGGCCGACGGAAACCCCAGGTACGGCAGTACGGCAGAGAAGCAACTCACTGCATTAGGGGAATTCATGACAGCGACGACCGACGGCGCCGGGACGGCGCCGTCCCGAGCGGCCGCGACCGGCCGCAGCACGACCGCGCTCACCGGCCCCCCGGGGAGCGAGGCCGCCGAGCGGGCCACCGCCCGCGCGGTGGAGCACCTGTTGTCCCGCCAGGACGAGCGCGGCTGGTGGAAGGGCGACCTGGAGACGAACGTCACCATGGACGCCGAGGACCTGCTGCTCCGTCAGTTCCTGGGCATCCAGGACGAGCGGATCACCCGCGCCACCGCCCGCTTCATCCGCGCGCAGCAGCGGCCCGACGGCACCTGGGCCACCTTCCACGGCGGCCCGGGCGAGCTGTCCACCACCATCGAGGCGTACGTGGCGCTGCGCCTGGCCGGCGACGCCCCCGAGGACGCCCACATGGCCGCCGCCTCGGCCTGGGTCCGCGAGCAGGGCGGGATCGCCGCCAGCCGGGTCTTCACCCGCATCTGGCTGGCCCTCTTCGGCTGGTGGCGGTGGGACGACCTCCCCGAAATGCCGCCGGAAATCATGTACTTGCCGAAGTGGCTGCCGCTCAACATCTACGACTTCGGCTGCTGGGCCCGGCAGACCATCGTGCCGCTCACCGTCGTCGGCGCCCACCGCCCCGTGCGCCCCGCGCCGTTCGCGCTCGACGAGCTGCACACCGACCCGCGCCGGCCCAACCCGCCCCGCCCGCTGGCCTCCCCGGCCACCTGGGACGGCTTCTTCCAGCGCCTGGACAAGGTGCTGCGCGCCTACCGCAAGGTCAGCATCGGCCCGCTGCGCCGCGCGGCGATGAACGCGGCCTCCCGCTGGATCATCGAGCGCCAGGAGAACGACGGCGCCTGGGGCGGCATCCAGCCCCCGGCGGTCTACTCCATCATCGCCCTGCACCTGCTCGGCTACGACCTGGACCACCCGGTGCTGCGCGCGGGGCTCGCGTCGCTGGACCGTTTCACCGTGTGGGACAAGACGGAGGACGGCGAGCCCGTCCGCATGGTCGAGGCGTGCCAGTCCCCGGTGTGGGACACCTGTCTGGCCACCGTCGCGCTCGCCGACGCCGGGCTGGAGCCGGACCACCCGGCGCTGGTCAAGGCGGCCGACTGGATGCTGGAGGAGCAGATCACCCGGCCCGGTGACTGGTCCGTGCGCCGTCCCGAACTCCCCTCCGGTGGCTGGGCGTTCGAGTTCCACAACGACAACTACCCGGACATCGACGACACCGCCGAGGTGGTCCTCGCGCTCAAGCGGGTGCGCCACCCGCAGCCGCGCCGCGTCGAGGCCGCCGTCGAGCGGGCCATGCGGTGGACCGAGGGCATGCAGTCGCGCAACGGCGCCTGGGGCGCCTTCGACGTGGACAACACCAGCCCCTTCCCCAACCGGCTGCCGTTCTGCGACTTCGGCGAGGTCATCGACCCGCCCTCCGCCGACGTGACGGCCCACGTGGTCGAGGCGCTGGCCGTCCTCGGCCGGCAGCACGGCGAGCGCGCCCGCCGCGGCATCGCCTACCTGCTGGCCGAACAGGAGGAGAACGGCGCCTGGTTCGGCCGCTGGGGCGTCAACTACCTCTACGGCACCGGCGCCGTCGTCCCCGCCCTCGTCACGGCCGGACTCCCCGTCTCCCACCCGGCCATCCGCCGCGCGGTGGGCTGGCTGGAGAGCGTCCAGAACGACGACGGCGGCTGGGGCGAGGACCTGCGCTCCTACCGCGACCGCGACTGGATCGGCCGCGGCGCCTCCACCCCCTCGCAGACCGCCTGGGCCCTGCTGGCCCTGCTGGCCGCCGGCGAGCGGGACGGCGAGGCCGTCCGGCGCGGGATCGACCACCTCGTCCGCACCCAGCGCGAGGACGGTTCGTGGGACGAGCCCTACTTCACCGGCACCGGCTTCCCCTGGGACTTCTCCATCAACTACCACCTGTACCGCCAGGTGTTCCCGCTCACGGCCCTCGGCCGCTACCTGCACGGGGACCCCGTCGCAGCAGGTCACCTGGAGGGCTGATGGACCCAGGCACGGAACCGCCGCCGGCACCGCTGCTGATCGCCTGTGCGCTCGGCATCGAACGGCTCGCCCTGCGCGGCGGGTTGCGCGGTGTCCAGGGCGCCGCGACGATCCTGCGCACCGGGATGGGCCCGCAGGCGGCGGACCGTGCCGTGACGCGCGCGCTCGGCGGGGACGGCGGCGGCGCCGCCCTCTCCGACGCCGCGGTGATCGCCACCGGCTTCTGCGCCGGTCTCGCCCCCGGGATGCACCCGGGGGACCTCGTCGTCGCCGACGAGACCCGGGACCGCGAGGGACGCACCGACTGCGTCGGCGTGGAGCTGCTGGCGAAGGAGCTTGCACGAGCGGTACCCAGGCGAGTGATCCACACCGGGCCGCTGGTAGGTTCCGATCACGTGGTGCGCGGGGCGGAACGATCCGCCCTGCACGCCGCGGGCGCCCTGGCGGTGGACATGGAGTCCGCCGCCACGCTCAGAAGCGCCGTCCGGGCGGGCACGCGCCCGGTTGCGGCCGTCCGGGTGGTCGTGGACGCTCCAGAACATGAGCTTGTCCGGATCGGGACGCTGCGCGGAGGAATATCGGCATTCCGCGTGCTGCGCACCGTCCTGCCGGCCTTTTTTGCTTGGCACCGATCGTTGCTGCTCCCCAGGAGGTGAGCCAGATGGCAATGCCGCTCCGACAGACCATCCGCGTAGGGACCTATCTCGCCGAACAAAGGCTGCGCAAGCGCGACAAGTTCCCCTTGATTGTCGAACTGGAACCGCTCTTCGCGTGCAACCTCAAGTGCGAGGGGTGCGGCAAGATCCAGCACCCGGCGGGCGTCCTCAAGCAGCGGATGCCCGTGGCCCAGGCCGTGGGCGCGGTCCTGGAGTCCGGCGCGCCGATGGTGTCGATCGCCGGCGGCGAACCGCTGATGCACCCCCAGATCGACGAGATCGTGCGGCAGTTGGTGGCGAGGCGGAAGTACGTCTTCCTCTGCACCAACGCCATGCTGCTCCGTAAGAAGATCGACAAATTCAAGCCCTCCCCGTACTTCGCGTTCGCGGTGCACATCGACGGCCTGCGGGAGCGGCACGACCAATCCGTCGCCAAGGAGGGCGTGTTCGACGAGGCGGTGGCGGCCATCAAGGAGGCCAAGCGGCGCGGCTTCCGGGTCACCACCAACTCGACCTTCTTCAACACCGACACCCCCCAGACCATCATCGAGGTCCTCAACTACCTCAACGACGACCTGAAGGTGGACGAGATGATGATCTCGCCCGCCTACGCCTACGAGAAGGCCCCGGACCAGGACCACTTCCTGGGCGTCAAGGAGACCCGGGAGCTGTTCGCCAAGGCCTTCGCCGGCGGCAACCGCAAGCGCTGGAGGCTCAACCACAGTCCGCTCTTCCTGGACTTCCTGGAGGGCAAGGCCGACTTCCCCTGCACCGCGTGGGCCATCCCCAACTACTCGCTCTTCGGCTGGCAGCGGCCCTGCTACCTGATGAGCGACGGATACGTGCCGACGTACCGGCAGCTGGTCGAGGAGACCGACTGGGACAAGTACGGCCGGGGCAAGGACCCGCGCTGCGACAACTGCATGGCGCACTGCGGCTACGAGCCCACCGCCGTCCTGGCCACCATGGGCTCCCTCAAGGAGTCGCTGCGGGCGATGCGCGAGACCGTCGCGGGAAACAAGGACTGACGGGCCATGTCCCTCGTGGAACCAGTGGTGTTGGGGGTGCCGTCCGTCCCGGCCAAGCTCGCCGACCGCAGGGTCAGCCGGCGGATCCAGGTCGGGTCGGTGCCCGTCGGCGGGGGCGCGCCGGTGTCCGTGCAGTCCATGACGACGACGCGGACGTCGGACATCGGCGCGACGTTGCAGCAGATCGCGGAGCTGACGGCGTCGGGCTGCCAGATCGTGCGGGTGGCGTGTCCGACGCAGGACGACGCGGACGCGCTGAAGGTGATCGCGGCGAAGTCGCAGATCCCGGTGATCGCGGACATCCACTTCCAGCCGAAGTACGTGTTCGCGGCGATCGACGCGGGCTGCGCGGCGGTCCGGGTGAACCCGGGGAACATCAAGCAGTTCGACGACAAGGTCAAGGAGATCGCGAAGGCGGCCTCCGAGGCCGGCACCCCGATCCGCATCGGCGTGAACGCCGGCTCCCTCGACAAGCGCCTGCTGCGGAAGTACGGCAAGGCCACCCCGGAGGCCCTCGTCGAGTCGGCGCTGTGGGAGGCGTCGCTCTTCGAGGAGCACGGCTTCCGCGACATCAAGATCTCGGTCAAGCACAACGACCCGGTCGTGATGGTCAACGCCTACCGCCAGCTCGCCGCCCGGTGCGACTACCCGCTGCACCTGGGCGTCACCGAGGCCGGACCGGCGTTCCAGGGGACGATCAAGTCGGCCGTGGCGTTCGGGGCGTTGCTGTCGGAGGGCATCGGCGACACCATCCGCGTCTCGCTCTCCGCCCCGCCGGCGGAGGAGGTCAAGGTCGGCATCCAGATCCTGGAGTCGCTCAACCTCCGCCAGCGCCGCCTGGAGATCGTCTCCTGCCCGTCCTGCGGCCGCGCCCAGGTGGACGTCTACAAGCTGGCCGACGAGGTCACCGCCGGGCTGGAGGGCATGGAGGTGCCGCTGCGCGTGGCCGTCATGGGCTGCGTCGTCAACGGCCCGGGCGAGGCGCGCGAGGCGGACCTCGGGGTGGCCTCGGGCAACGGCAAGGGGCAGATCTTCGTGAAGGGCGAGGTCATCAAGACCGTCCCCGAATCGAAGATCGTCGAGACCCTCATCGAGGAGGCGCAGAAGCTGGCCGCGCGCCTGGAGAAGGACGGCGTCGCCTCCGGTGAACCCGCCGTCACCGTGGCCCCGTAGCGGGTCCTGAACACAGCCCGACAGAGCAAGGCCGACGGAGCCCAGGAGGGGGCCGGAGTGTCGTTACTGGAGAACATCCGCGGTCCGCGCGACGTGAAAGCGCTGGCCGCCGAGGAACTCGACGAACTCGCCGAGGAGATCCGCCACTTCCTGATCCACGCCGTGGCGCGGACCGGTGGCCACCTCGGCCCCAACCTGGGCGTGGTCGAGCTGACCATCGCCCTGCACCGCACCTTCGACTCGCCCTCCGACCGGATCCTGTGGGACACCGGACACCAGTCCTACGTCCACAAGCTCCTGACGGGGCGTCAGGACTTCTCCAAGCTCCGCAGCAAGGGCGGGCTCTCGGGCTACCCCTCGCGGGAGGAGTCCGAGCACGACGTCATCGAGAACAGCCACGCCTCGACCGTCCTCGGCTGGGCCGACGGCCTGGCCAAGGCCAACCAGGTGCTCGGCCACTGGAACCGGCACGTCGTCGCCGTCATCGGCGACGGCGCCCTCACCGGCGGCATGGCCTGGGAGGCGCTCAACAACATCGCCGCCGCCAAGGACCGGCAGCTGATCATCGTCGTCAACGACAACGAGCGCAGCTACGCGCCCACCATCGGCGGCCTCGCCAACCACCTGGCCACCCTGCGCACCACCGACGGCTACGAGCGCTTCCTCGCCCGGAGCAAGGACGCCGTCCAGCGGCTGCCGCTGCTGGGCAAGCCCCTCTACGAGTCGCTGCACGGCGCGAAGAAGGGCTTCAAGGACGCCTTCGCCCCGCAGGGCATGTTCGAGGACCTGGGGCTCAAGTACGTCGGCCCGATAGACGGGCACGACGTGGCCGCCGTCGAGTCGGCGCTGCGCCGGGCCAAGCGCTTCCACGGGCCGGTGCTGGTGCACTGCCGCACCGAGAAGGGCCGGGGCTACAAGCCCGCGCTGGACGACGACGCGGACCGCTTCCACACCGTCGGCGTGATGAACTCGCTGACCGGGGAGCCGCTCACGCCCTCCACGGGCACCTCCTGGACCTCGGTGTTCGGCGACGAGATGGTGCGCATCGGCGCGGAGCGGCCGGACGTCGTGGCGCTGACCGCCGCGATGCTGCACCCGGTGGGCCTCACCAAGTTCGCCGAGGCGTATCCGGAGCGGGTCTGGGACGTGGGCATCGCCGAGCAGCACGCGGCGGTGTCGGCGGCCGGCCTGGCGACGGGCGGGCTGCACCCGGTCTTCGCCGTCTACGCGACCTTCCTCAACCGGGCGTTCGACCAGGTCCTGATGGACGTGGCGCTGCACAAGTGCGGCGTCACCTTCGTCCTCGACCGGGCCGGCGTCACCGGTACGGACGGGCCCAGCCACAACGGCATGTGGGACATGTCGATCCTCCAGGTCGTCCCCGGCCTGCGGATCGCCGCCCCGCGCGACGCGACCCGGCTGCGCGCGCAGCTCCGCGAGGCCGTGGACGTCTCCGACGCCCCCACGGTCGTACGGTTCCCCAAGGCGACCGTCGGCGAGGACGTCCCGGCCGTGGACCGGGTCGGCGGCATGGACGTCCTCGTGCGCGCCGACGAGCCGGACGTGCTGCTGGTCGCCGTCGGCACCATGGCCGAAGCCGCCCTGGAGGCGGCCTCGTTGCTGCGGGCGCGCGGCACCGGCTGCACCGTCGTGGACCCGTGCTGGGTCAAGCCGGTCGACCCGGAGCTGCCCCGGCTCGCCGCCGGGCACCGGATGGTGGCCGTCGTCGAGGACAACAGCCGTACGGGCGGCGTCGGCTGGGCCGTCGCGCAGGCGCTGCGCGACGCGGACGTGGACCTGCCGGTGGAGGCGATGGGCATCCCCGAGCAGTTCCTGCCGCACGCCAAGCGCGGCGAGGTCCTGGCGGACCTGGGGCTCACCCCCGCCGAGATCGCCGGCCGGATCAGCGCGGTCCTGGCCCGTAGGAAGGGCGGGGGCGCCGCCGTCCCCGCATGTGAGGAGAACCACGCATGACCGTCGACGACACGACGGCCGACGAGACCAAGGGCTTCGACCTCGCCCGGCTGCTGGCCGAGCGCGGCGGCGAACGGTACGAGCTGCACGCCCGGCACCTCAACCACCAACTGCCGCGCATGCTGCACACGATCGGCTTCGACAAGGTCTACGAGCGGGCCGAGGGCGCCTACTTCTGGGACGCCGACGGGCAGGACTACCTCGACATGCTCGCCGGCTTCGGGGTGATGGGCGTCGGCCGGCACCACCCGGTCGTCCGCAAGGCGCTGCACGACGTGCTGGACGCCTCGCTGGCCGACCTGACCCGCTTCGACTGCCAGCCGCTGCCCGGCCTCCTCGCCGAGAGACTGCTGGCCCACACGCCGCACCTGGACCGGGTGTTCTTCGGCAACAGCGGGACGGAGGCGGTGGAGACCGCGCTGAAGTTCGCCCGCTACGCCACGGGGAAGCCGCGCGTGCTGTACTGCGTGCACGCCTTCCACGGGCTGACCACCGGGTCGCTCTCCGTCAACGGCGAGGACGGCTTCCGCGACGGCTTCGCCCCGCTGCTGCCGGACACCGCCGTCCCGCTCGGCGATCTGGAGGCGCTGGAACGGGAGTTGCGGCGGGGGGACGTCGCGGCGCTCATCGTCGAACCGGTCCAGGGCAAGGGCGTCCACGAGGCGCCGCCCGGCTATCTGCGCGCCGCGCAGGAGCTGCTGCACCGGCACAAGGCGCTGCTCATCGCCGACGAGGTGCAGACGGGCCTCGGGCGCACCGGGGAGTTCTTCGCCTACCAGCACGAGAGCGGTGTCGAGCCGGACCTGGTGTGCGTGGCCAAGACGCTCTCCGGCGGCTACGTGCCGGTCGGGGCCACGCTCGGCAAGGACTGGATCTTCAAGAAGGTCTACTCGTCCATGGACCGGGTCCTCGTCCACTCCGCGAGCTTCGGCTCCAACGCACAGGCGATGGCGGCGGGGCTCGCGGTGCTGGCCGTCATGGAGGACGAGCGGCTCGTCGAGAACGCCCGGGTCACCGGCGACCTGCTGCGCTCCAGGCTCGCGGCGCTGGTCGACAAGTACGAGCTGCTGCACGACGTGCGCGGCCGGGGGCTGATGATCGGCATCGAGTTCGGGAAGCCCAGGTCGCTGGGGCTGCGCGGCCGCTGGACGATGCTCCAGGCCGCCCGCAAGGGGCTGTTCGCGCAGATGGTGGTGGTGCCGCTGCTGCAGAAGCACCGCATCCTCACCCAGGTCTCGGGCGACCACCTGGAGGTGATCAAGCTGATCCCGCCGCTGGTCGTGGGGGAGAGGGAGGTCGACCGCTTCGTGGACGCCTTCACCGCCGTCATGGACGACGCGCACGGGGGCGGCTCGCTGATGTGGGACTTCGGGCGGACGCTGGTCAAGCAGGCCGTGGCCAACCGGTGAGGCGGGCCGGGGACCGCGGCCGGCGCGGCGGTCCCCGGCCGGTGCGTCAGCCCGTCAGCAGGAGGCCGTGCAGCCGCTCCCGGGTCGCGTCGGTGAGGCCCAGTCCCTCCGCGAGGTAGCGCTCGGTCGAGCCCCACCGCTCGTCGAGGGCGTCGAACGCGGCGGCGAGGTAGCCGGCGCGGGCCTCGAAGAGGGGGGACAGCAGCTCCAGGACCTCGGGGGAGGTCTCGGCCGAGCGCTGCAGCCGGTAGCGGCGGTGCGGGGCGTTGGACTCCAGGTAGTCCGCCTCGACGGCGTCCCGCGGCACGCCCAGCGCCAGCAGCGTCACCGCGATCGCCAGGCCCGCGCGGTCCTTGCCCGCCGCGCAGTGCATCAGCGCGGGCACCGCGCCCTCGGCCAGGGTGTGCACGACCCTGCTGTGCTCCGCCGTCCTGCCCGTGATCATCGCCCGGTAGGTGTTCTCCATCCGGGCCGCGGCCCGGCCCTCGCCCAGGGCCGTGCGCAGCAGCTCCGGGCCGCCCTCGCGGACCATGCGCCAGAACTCCGTGCCGTCCGCCGGGTCCGTCATCGGGATGTTGAGGTTCCGGACACCCGGCAGCGCGACGTCCGGGCCCTCCTGGGCGATGTCGCCCGCGTTGCGGAAGTCCAGGACGGTGTGCAGGCCCAGCGAGTGGAGGTAGGCCGCGTCCTCCTCGGTGGCATGGGCGAGATGGCCGCTGCGGAACAGGGCGCCGGGCCTGACCCGTCGCCCGTCCGCGGCCGGCAGGCCGCCCAGGTCGCGGAAGTTGAGGACGTTGGCCAGCAGGGGCTCGGCGGCGTGGACCTGCGGCGTCTGGGTCACGGGCTCTCCTTCGTTCTCGTCTTCGTTCTCGTCGTTCTCGTCCTGCGGTTGAACGGACCATACGCCGATGGGCGGTGGCCTATTCCGAGCGGTGCTCTCTTTTCGGGGTGGGATACATCACGGCCCGTCAACCCCTGGTTACGGTGGCGTAGGTCACTCGCGAGCAGGAATGATGTGCTGACGTGGCAGACGATTCGAAATCATTGGGCAAGAACGCGATCGGGTCGTACGCAGCCGTCGGGGACAGCTTCACCGAGGGCGTCGGCGATCCGGGGCCCGGCGACTCGTTCATCGGCTGGGCCGACCGACTGGCCGTACTCCTCGCCGACGCGGACGAGCGGGAGGAAGGCGCCTTCCGGTACGCCAACCTGGCGGTGCGCGGCAAGCTCCTCGACCAGGTCGTCGAGGAGCAGGTGCCGCGGGCGAAGGAGCTGGGGCCGGACCTGGTCACGTTCTGCGCGGGGGGCAACGACATCCTGCGGCCGGGGTCGGATCCGGACGACGTGGCCGAGCGGTACGAGGCCGCTGTCGCGGATCTCGTGGCGTCCGTGGGGACGGTGCTGGTGTGCACCGGGTTCGACACGCGGGGGATGCCGGTCTTCAAGCATCTGCGGGGCAAGATCGCGACGTATACGGCGCATGTGCGGGCCATCGCGGACCGGCACGGGTGTCCCGTGCTCGACCTGTGGTCGCTGCGGGCCGTGCAGGACCGGCGGGCCTGGAGCGAGGACCGGCTGCATCTGTCGGCCGACGGGCACACGCGGGTCGCCCTGCGGGCGGCGCAGGTGCTGGGGCTGAGCGTGCCGGCCGATCCGGACCAGCCGTGGCCGGCGGAGGATCCGCGGACGCCGGCGGAGGTGCGGCGGGACAACATCCACTGGGCTCGGGAGCATCTCGTGCCGTGGATCGGGCGGCGGCTTCGGGGGGAGTCGTCCGGGGACAACGTCGAGCCGAAGCGGCCGGATCTTCTGCCGCTGTAGCCCTTCCTCCTCCCCGCCCCGCCCTTTCCCCGTTTCCCAGGGGCTCCGCCCCTCCCCCCGGGCCGCGCCCGGCGCGGGGGCGGGAGACGCGCTCGGCGCGGGGGTGTGGGGGTGCGCTCCGCGCGGGGGTGCGGGGGGAGGGCGGGGTGCGCTTCGCGCGGGGCCTACGGGAGCGCGGGGGGCCGAGCCCCCGCACCGCGGGGCGGGGCTTCGCCCCTGCGCCCCACCGGGGGCTTCGCCCCCTGGTCCCCGGATCGGGGCTTCGCCCGGTGCGGTCCACCGGGGCTGCGCCCTCGGGGGGCCTGACCGAGGCTGCGCTCCTTGGGCCTGCGACCAGGGCTCCGCAGTCTGGATCCAGAAGCTGGGGCGGATCCCGGCGCCGCGGGGCGGGGCTTCGCCCCTGCGCCCCACCGGGGGCTTCGCCCCCTGGACCCCGGATCGGGGCTTCGCCCCGGGCCTGGCTGGGGGGCTTTGCCTCCTGCATCCCAACGGGGCCTTGCCCGGGCCCCGACCAGGGCAAGGCCCCCTGGCTCGCCAAGCGGGGCTCCGTCCCCGGACTCCACGGGGGCTTCGCCCGGTCCAGCCCCGCCGGGGCTGCGCCCTCGGGGTCTCTGACCGAGGCTCCGCCCCAGGCCCCCTAAGCACCGCCCCGCGGGCTCCCCAGAGGGGGCACCCCCTGCGGGAGAGCCGGAGCACGAACGTGGCGGAGCCGCGGCCCGTCCCGCACGGTGGCGTGGTGAGAAAGGGTGAAAGGGCAGGGCCGGGGCAGGGTTTACACGCCCGAGGCGAGAGCCGTGTGGTGGGGGAGGTCGGCCCAGACGACGCGGCCGTGGCCGCCGTTGTCGTCGGGTCGGACGCCCCAGGCCTGGGAGAGGGCGCCGACGAGGAGCAGGCCGCGCCCGCTCTCCTCGTCCGCCCCGCTGCAGCGCGCCCGCGGCTCGGTGGGGGCGCAGCCGTGGTCCGCGACCTCTATCCGGAGGACGGCGCGGCCGAAGCGCACCCGGCAGCTGACCTTGTCGCTGTCCGTGTGCCGCACGGCGTTCGTGAAGAGCTCCGAGACGACCAACTGCGCGTCTTCGCAGGCGGTTTCGTCGACACCCCACTCCCGCAGCCGGGCGAGGACTCGTCTTCGCGCCTCCGCCACCGAGGCGTTGAGGGCCGGGAAGTGAAAGGCGTAGGCGTCCGTCGGGCGCCCGCCGAAGCAGCCGCCGCGGCGCCCCAGCAAAGGTGCGTCTTGGGAGGGGACCACTCCGCAACTATGTGCGATGTGAGTCAGGTGTGGCAAGCTTCAGTCTGTAATTTGCAGAATCGGAAGCACAACCTGTCGACTTCGCGCACCGCGTGGCACACTGCTGGGCATATGACGGTGCGTAGGGCAGCGCACAGGGCGGCAGTTGGAGGGGACCAGTGGGGGAAGCGCGGCCGGCAGGGGCCCCGACCGTGCTGCGCGTCGTCCTCGGCAAGCGGCTGCACGACCTCCGGGAGGCGGCCGGGCTGTCCTTCCAGGAGGCGGGCCGCGCCCTGGACGTCACGCACGCCACGATCCGCCGGATGGAGAAGGCCGAGGTCGGCCTGAAGGTCCCGTACGTCGAGAAGCTGCTGCGGATCTACGGCGTGGACGACCCCGCCGAGGTCGAGGCGTTCCTCGCACTCACCCGCGAGGCCAACCGCCCCGGCTGGTGGCACCGCTTCCGCGACGTCCTGCCCGAGTGGTTCAGCGCCTTCGTCAGCCTGGAGGGCGAGGCGAACCTCATCCGGGCCTACGAACCGCACTACGTCCCGGGCCTGTTGCAGACCGAGGACTACGCCCGCGCGGTGCTGCGCGCGGGCCAGCCGCACGCCCCCGAGGCCGAGATCGAGCGCGCCGTCGCCGTGCGCCGGGAACGGCAGCACCTCCTGACGCGCGAGAAGCCGCCCCTGTTGTGGGTGGTGATGGACGAGACCGTCCTGCGGCGCCCCATCGGCGGCCCGGAGGTGATGCGCGCCCAGATCGCGCGGCTGATCGAGGTCACCTCGCTGCCGCACGTACGGCTCCAGATCATCCCGTTCGCCGCCGGGCCGCACCCGGCGATGTACGGCCCGTTCCACATCTTCCGGTTCCCCATCGAGGAGCTTCCGGACATCGCGTACGCCGAGAACCTCATCGGCGCCTCCTACTTCGACCAGCGCGACGACGTCTCGGCCTTCCTGGAGGCCCTGGACCGGCTGTGCGCGCAGGCCGCTCCCGCACACACCACCAAGGCATTCCTGGGTGGCATTCGTAAGGAGATCTGAACCATGGATCGCATCTACAACGGCATGCCCGCCACCGATCTCGGGACCGAGGGCTGGAGCAAGCCGTGGAGCGGCGGCAACGGGGGCAGCTGCGTCGAGGTGATGCGCCTGAGGGACGGCCGGGTCGCGCTGCGCCAGTCCACGGACCCCGAGGGCCCCGCGCTGATCTACACGCATAGCGAGATCGAGACGTTCATCCGGGGCGCGAAGGCCGGCCAGGCCGACTTCCTGCTCGCCGGGGCGGACGGCGGACCGCGGACGTGAGCGGTGGAGCGGGCCGTTCCGACGGGGGGTTCACTCCGGGACAGATCGACACGAGCCGGCCGCACCCGGCGCGGATGTACGACTACTACCTGGGCGGCTGGGACAACTACGAGGTGGACCGCGAGGCCGCCGACCGGCTCCTCGCCCTCGCCCCCGAGACCCGCCCCTCCGCCCGCGCCAACCGCGCCTTCCTGCGACGGGCCGTCCGAGAGGTGGTGCGGGGCGGCATCCGGCAGATCGTCGACATCGGCACCGGCATCCCGACGTCCCCCAACACCCATGAGGTGGCGCGGGAGATCGCGCCGGACGTCAGGGTGGCGTACGTCGACAACGACCCGATCGTGGCGACCCACGCGGGCGCGAAGCTGACGAACGCCGGGAACGCCGGATTCGTCCTCGCCGACGTACGCGAGCCGGAGGCCATCCTGGAGCATCCCGTCGTACGGGAGTTGATCGATTTCGGGGAGCCGGTGGCGCTGCTGCTCGTCGCCGTCCTGCACTTCGTCAAGGACGAGGAGGACCCGGCCGGGATCGTCCGCCGCCTCACCGAGGCGCTGCCCAAGGGCAGTCACCTCGTCCTCACCCACGGCACCGGCGACTTCACCAGCGGGGCCGCGCGCTCCGCCGACGCCGCGTACCGCGACGCGACGGCCTCGGTGACCCTGCGCGGACACCGGGAGATCACGGCGTTCTTCGACGGGTTCGAACTGCTGGAACCGGGCGTCGTCCAGGTGCCGCTGTGGCGCCCCGACGGCCGGGCGCCGGCCGCGGACGACCCGGCACGGGCCGGCCTGTACGGCGGGGTGGCCATCAAACGGACCAACGGGCAAGGCGAAAGGAACACGGCGTGACTGAGCAGGGCACCGGCGGCACGGGCTTCCCGCCCGAGCAGATCGACACGAGCCGGCCGCACCCGGCGCGGATGTACGACTACTACCTGGGCGGCTGGGACAACTACGAGGTGGACCGCGAGGCCGCGGAACGCGTGATCGGGATGGTCCCCGACGCCCGGCCCAGCGCCCGCGCCAACCGCGCCTTCCTGCTGCGGGCCGTCCGCGAGGTGGTGCGCGGGGGCATCCGGCAGATCGTCGACATCGGCACCGGCATCCCGACGTCCCCCAACACCCATGAGGTGGCGCGGGAGATCGCGCCGGACGTCAGGGTGGCGTACGTCGACAACGACCCGATCGTGGCGACCCACGCGGGCGCGAAGCTGACGAACGCCGGGAACGCCGGATTCGTCCTCGCCGACGTACGCGAGCCGGAGGCCATCCTGGAGCATCCCGTCGTACGGGAGTTGATCGATTTCGGGGAGCCGGTGGCGCTGCTGCTCGTCGCCGTCCTGCACTTCGTCAAGGACGAGGAGGACCCGGCCGGGATCGTCCGCCGCCTCACCGAGGCGCTGCCCAAGGGCAGTCACCTCGTCCTCACCCACGGCACCGGCGACTTCCACCGGCACATCGAGGGGGACGCCGCCGAGGCGTACCGCAACGCCACGGCCCAGCTGACCGTGCGCGGCTACGAGGAGATCCTGCCGTTCTTCGACGGCTACGAGCTGCTGGAGCCGGGCCTCGTCCAGGTGCCGCTGTGGCGGCCGGACGGCGAGACCCCCACCCGGGCCGAGCTGGCCCGCGTCGCCTTCTACGGCGGGGTGGGCGTCAAGCACTGAACCGGCGGCGCCCTCCGGCGCCCGGTTACGCTGGCCACATGGACGACGAGCTGTTCCCCCGCCCGTCGGCCGAGGTCGCCCCGGGCGCCGTGCACGTCCCCGGCTGGCTGGACCTCCCCGCCCAGCGCCGGCTGCTGGACGCCTGCCGCGAGTGGGCCCGCCCGCCGGCGGGCCTGCGCACCGTCCGCATGCCCAGCGGCGGGGAGATGTCCGTCCGTACGGTCTGCCTGGGCTGGCACTGGTATCCGTACGGCTACGCCCGCACCGTCGTCGACGGCGACGGCGCGCCCGTCAAACCGTTCCCGGCCTGGCTGGACACCCTCGCCCGGGACGCGGTCGCCCGCGCCTACGGCACGGACGGCGGGGACGAGGCGTACGACATCGCGCTGGTCAACTTCTACGCCGCCGGCGCGAAGATGGGCCTGCACCGCGACAGCGACGAGAAGTCCGGCGCCCCGGTCGTCTCGCTCAGCCTGGGCGACAGCTGCGTCTTCCGCTTCGGCAACCCCCGCACCAGGACCCGGCCCTGGACGGACGTGGAGCTGCGCAGCGGCGACCTGTTCGTCTTCGGCGGCCCCTCCCGCCTCGCCTACCACGGCGTCCCCAGAACCTTCCCCGGCACCGCCCCCGCGGGGCTGGGCCTGACCGGCCGGCTGAACGTGACGCTGCGGGTGAGCGGCCTGTGACCGGGCCCGTCAGGACGGACGGCGGATAATGGGGGGAACCGCTGACGCCTTGGAGGTGCCGTGACAGGCTTCCGCCCGCCCCGTTCCCCGCTCGACGCCCTGCGACCCGCGGCCTTCGGGGCCGACCCGTCGGGGGAGCGGATGGCACGCGTCAGGCGGTCGCCGAACTTCCGGGACGGGGTGTTCGTCAACCCCGTCGCCGCCTCCGGGACGCCGTCCGGGTCCTTGCCGGCCTTCCTCGGCACCTATTTCCGCAAGGAGGAGCGCGTCCGCCGCGCCCCGGCCCGCGCGATTCCCGTGCACCCCACCACCGTCGCCGACCTGGCCCGGCCCGCCGCCTCCGGGCTGCGGCTGACCTGGCTCGGACACTCCAGCGTGCTGGCCGAGACCGACGGCCACCGCGTCCTGTTCGACCCGGTCTGGTCCGAGCGCTGCTCGCCGTTCGCCTTCGCGGGGCCGCGCCGGCTGCACCCCGTGCCCGTCCCGCTGGCCGAGACCGGCCCGCTGGACGCCGTCGTGATCTCCCACGACCACTACGACCACCTGGACATGCCCACGATCCGCGCCCTGATCCGCACCCGCGCGGTCTTCGTGGTGCCGCTGGGGGTGGGCGCGCACCTGGAGCACTGGGGCGTCCCGGCCGGGCGGATCGCGGAACTCGACTGGCACGAGTCCACCCTGGTCGGCGGCCTCACCCTCACCGCCACCCCCGCCCGGCACTTCTGCGGGCGGGCGCTGCGCAACACCCAGCACACGCTGTGGGCGTCGTGGGTGGTCGCGGGGCCGCAGCACCGGATCTTCCACAGCGGCGACACCGGCTACTTCCCCGGCTTCGCGGACATCGGGGAGCAGTACGGGCCGTTCGACGCCACGATGGTGCAGATCGGGGCCTACGCGGACATGTGGCCCGACATCCATATGACACCCGAGGAGGGGCTGCGGGCCCACCTCGACCTCCAGGGCGGCGACCCCGGGCGCGGCATCCTGCTCCCCGTCCACTGGGGCACCTTCAACCTCGCCCCGCACCCCTGGGCCGAGCCCGCCGACCGCACGGCCGTGGCGGCCCGGCGGGCCGGAGTCCGGTACGCGGTGCCCCGGCCCGGGCAGCCCTTCGAGCCGGCGGACGGCCTGGCGCCGGACGCGTGGTGGCGGGAGGCGGCCGCGACGCCCGCCGGGGGCTGGCCGGCGCTGCCGCCCCTGGCGGACGCCGCCGCCCCGGCCCTGGTCACCGAGGGGTGACGCGCGGGGCCGGGGCGCCCGCCGCTCCCGCGGCAGGCGCCGCGACCGGCCACGGCGCCCCCGCCGACGACCCGCCGGACGCCCGGCGCAGCGGTCAGTGCTCCAGGTCGCAGCAGGAGTCCCGGCGCAGCCTGCGGCCCACCTCCCGCCAGTCCTCGCCGTGCGTCGTGCTTCCGCCGCGCAGGGCGGACGCCTTCTCCCCGCCGTAGGCGGCCACCAACTCCGCCTGGCGGAACGGCACTCCGGCCCGCAGCACCGACTCCGTCCGCACCAGCGCGTCGAAGTCCTCGAAGGGGTCGCCGTCGACCACCGTCAGGTCCGCGAGCTTGCCGGGCTCCAGCGTGCCCAGGTCGCGCTCGGCGCCGAAGACCCGGGCGGGCACCAGCGTCGCCGTGCGCAGCGCCTCGGCCGCCGAGAGGCCGTGGCGGTGCAGCGCCCGCAGGCCCATGTGCAGGGAGAGGCCCACCGGGACCAGCGGGGCGTCCGTGCCGAGGGCGACCAGGCCGCCGCCGGACAGGATCCGGCGGTAGACCTCCACCTCCCGCCGCAGCGTGGCCAGTTGGTCCTCCGTGGGCCGCTCGCCGGCCGTCTTGCGGACCAGCTCCACGTCCCACGGCGGCATCAGCCGCGTCACCCGCGGGTCCTCCGCCAGGGCCGGCGCGGCGCCCAGCAGCGGGACGGAGGTGAAGATCGTGGCGATCATGTGGAAGTCCGTACGGGTGTAGATCTCCCGCACGTCCTCGAAGGCCCGCCCCGTCGCCGTCGTCGCGTGCCCGAACTCCAGCCGCTGCGTGGCCTGGAGATGGGTCGTCAGGTCCTGGCCGAGCTGGACGCCCGGCGAGCACAGGTGGGAACCGGTGCGCACCCCCAGCTTCTCGTGGGCGAACCGCGCCGACTCCGCCATGATCCAGCCGGGCGCCCGGACGTAGGTCTTCACGAAGTCCCAGTCCAGCGCCTCCGCCCGGGACAGCGAGCGGCGCAGGCCCTCCCGGGTGCGGTGCGCCCGGCCCATGCTGTACGCCACGCGCGCCCCGTCGAGCAGCTCCCCGCAGGTCAGCAGGCGTGGTCCGGCCAGCTCCCCGGCGGCCACCGCCTCGCGGATCCGGGCCTGTTCGTAGGCCGCGCCGCCGAGCGAGACGGCGGTGGTGATCCCGTACGCGAGCTGGAGGGCGGTCTGCCGGCCGCCGTAGGTGATCTGCCAGGGGTGCGTGTGCGCGTCCCACAGGCCCGGGATCACCGTGCGCCGCGACGCGTCGATCCGGTGCTCGGCCGCGCGCCGCGCCCGGTGCGGTTCGACGGCGGCGATCCGGCCGTCGCGCACCACGACGTCCACGTCCTCGCGGACCGTGTCGCCCGTGCCGTCCCAGAACCGCCCGGCGTGCACGACCGTGTCGGCGGGCGCAGGACGCCGGTAGCCGAGCGGGACCGGAACGGTGCGGGTCCGCCCGCCCTCGACGTCCAGCAGCCGCAGCCGGCCCGCGGAGAGGTAGAGGAGGTGGCGGGAGTCGGCGGACCAGGACGGGTGGTCGGCCGCCTCGTCGGTGAGCCGGCGCGGCGCGCCCGTCGGCGTCCCGTCGGGCCCGACGGGCAGCAGCCACAGCGCGGACTCGCTGATCACCGCCATCGACCGGCCGTCGGGGGACCAGACCGGGCCCGAGTCGTAGCGGTCGGAGACGGAGGCGTGCGGGGCGAGGGCGTGCAGCCGGGACGTGCCGTCGCTGGTGTCCACGACGCGGATGAGGTTGTAGCCCTCGCGGAAGCGCTGGTTGAGGCGGTTGCGGTCGCAGTAGGCGAGGTGGCGGCCGTCGGGCGACCAGCTCGGCCGGCCGGGCAGTCCGCCGCCGCCCATGGGCGCCGCCAGCACCCGGTCGGTGCCCGCCTCCAGGTCGCGCACCAGCAGGTTGCCGGAGAGGTCGAGGCAGGCCAGCCGCTTGCCGTCGGGGGAGAGGGCCGGGCTCACCCGGCCGCCGCCGGCCAGCTCGGTCTCCTCGCCGGTGTCCAGGTCGTGGCGGCGGACGGCCAGCAGGCCGTCACGGTCGTCGGCGTAGACGAGGGCCTTGCCGTCGGCCGTCCAGGACGGCGCGAGCAGGTAGCGGGTGGCGTCCGCCCGGACGACCCGGCGCGGCGCCCTGCCGCCCGAAACATCCATCGTCCAGAGGGAGTTGAGGGCGGCGAAGGCCACCTTCCGGCCGTCCGGGGACAGCGCGGGCAGGTGGACGGCACGGACGGTGCCGGAGCCGCCGACGGCGAGGTCGTAGCGCTTGACGCGGTACCGCGGCCGGTCCACCGGCAACTCGGCGGTGAACGGGATCGTCGTCACCCGGCGGCTGCCGTCCACGTGCACGATCCGGAACTGTCCCTCGACGGTGAGCAGCAGCTCGTCCTTCGAGACCCAGCGCGGCGGGACGGGCTCGACGTCGCCCTCGACCGCCACCGGCTCCCCGTCCACGACCAGGGTGCAGGAGGCCGCGGGCGCGGGCGTCGTGCGCAGGTGCGCCAGCCGGCCGCCCGGTCCGACGGCGGGCGTCATGACCTGCGCCGCCGCCGTCGGGTCGGTGCGTTCGGTACGGACCGGGCCGCGCCCGTCCGCGGGGACGGACGCCACGGTGCGGGCGTCGAGCTTGCCGCCGGCCACGCGGCCGCGGACGAACACCAGCCGCTTGCCGTCCGGCGACCAGGCCGGGTCGAAGTCCTCCCAGGCGCCGTCCTGTCCGGGGCCCTCCTGCCCCGGCAGGCCGGTGATCCGGGTGAGGGCGCCGGTGCGGACGTCCACCGTCCAGATCCGGTACGGACTGCCCTTGACCGGGTCGCCGTCCCGCTCCGACGCGAAGGCGATCCGGGTGCCGTCGGGCGACCAGGCCGGGCCCCGGTCGTCCCACGGCCCGTCGGTCAGCTGCCGCAGGCCCGAACCGTCGGGCCGCAGCGTCCAGATGTGGAAGCCGCCGCCCCGGTACGCGGCGACCGCCAGCAGCCGGCCGTCGGGGGAGTGCACCGGCCGCGTCGGCTCCAGGTCCGGCGGGGTGATCGCCACGGCCTCGCCGCCCTTGCGCGGCAGCGACCACAGGACGTTCTGCACCTCCGCCACCAGGCGGTCGCCGAAGAGCGTGGCCGCGCCGTTGGTGGCGCCGGTGAAGGAGAGGACGGCCGCCCCTCCGGCGGGCGCCGCCCCGGCCGTCGCCGCCGCCGCTTCCCCGGCGAGCGTGCCCGTCATGCCGACGGCGGCGGCGGTGCCCGCGGTGGCCTGGAGGAATCTGCGTCTGCTGAGCGGTGCCGGGTGGGCGGGACGGGTGCCCTGGGGTCCCTGGACGTCCAACTGTCCTCCTGTGGTGAGGGAGTTGTGCGGGGCGCGACGGTGGCATCGCGAAGGATCATGCTTCACGGTGCGTGGGGGATTGGTCAACACCCCGCTGACGCTCGGGTCACCTCGGCCCGGCGGCGGGGGCGGTTCCGCCGGGGCCGGGCCGAGGGCGGTCCGGGACGAGGACGGGCCGGTCGAGGAGACCGGTTGACGATGTCCCGTTTGGCGGAGTCCCGTTCGACGAAGGTCAGTTGAGGAAGGAGGTCACCCGCCGGCGCAGCGACCGGGGATCCAGGCCCACCCCGGCCAGGTGCTCGTCGAGCGAGCCGTACCGGCGCAGCTCCTGGCGCGGGACGCCGAGGCCGAGGATCCGGTGCGGCATGTGCCCCAGGGCGTCGTTCGCCGCGGACGTGGACGTGCCGGCGAGGTACGGCTCGACGAGCACGACGTCCGCCGGTCCCGCCCCGACCGCCGAGCGCAGGCCGGCGCCGTCGAACGGCCGGACGGTCGTCGCGTAGAGGACGGAGACGTCGAGTCCCTCGACCGCGTGGAGGACGTTGTCGAGCATGGGGCCGACGGCCACCACCACCCCGCGGCGCCCCTCGCGCACCGGCAGGAAGCCGCCGCACGTGACCGGGTGGGGCTCGGCGTTGGTCTGCGCCGACAGCCGGACGTACACCTTGTCGTTGCCGGCGGCCACCGCCCGGCGCAGCAGCGTCTCGGCCTCGTCGGGGTGCCCGGGGACGTGCTGCGTCCAGCCGTCCAGGGTGTCGATGAGGGCGACGTCCCCCGGTGACATGTGCGTCATGCCGCCCGCCGGCCAGTCGTACGAGGCGTTGGCGCTGACCAGCACGCCGCCCACGCCCTGGTGGCCGAAGTCCAGTTTGACCTGCTCGAAGGCGCGGTCGACCAGGAAGCTCGCGAAGGTGTGGACGATCGGGCGCAGCCCGGCCAGGGCCAGGCCGCCGCCCAGGCCCACCAGGAGCTGTTCGCGGATGCCGACGTTGATCACCCGGTCCGGGTGGGCGGCACCGGCCTTCTCGAAGCCCGCGGTGCCGATGTCGGCCAGGACGACGGCGGTGCGGGGGTCCGCGTCGAGGATTCCGGAGACGGTGGTCGCGAAGCGTTCGCGCATGGTGTCCACGAACGGTCCTCCCTTTCTAGCTCGCTGACTGTGGCGTGCGGCCGGGGCCGGTGGTCGGGGACGCGCCGGACGCGGGCTCAGTGCCGGGCCGGCTCGACGCTGGCGACCTTCTCCACCCGCGCCACCACCACGTGCGGCTGCCCCGGGTGCGGCGTGGTGAACGCCTCGTACAGCGCCTCGTGGTCCCGGCCGTCCACGGTCACCGCCGACCAGCCGGCGGCGGCGAACCGGGGGGCGATCCCGCCGGGCCAGCCGTGGGTGGCGGAGCCGTTGTCGATCACCACCGTGTGCAGCCGGTCCAGGCCCGTGGCGCCGGCGTAGGCGATCGCCTCGTGGTTGCTGCCCTCGTCCAGCTCGCCGTCCCCGATCAGCACCCAGACCCGGGGCCCGGTCAGCCCCCGGGCCCGCAGCCCGTGCACCGTGCCGACCGCGAGCGGCAGCCCGTGCCCGAGCGAGCCGCTGGCGATCTCCACGCCGGGCACCAGCGTCCGGTCCGGGTGGTGGCCCAGCGGCGAGCCGTACGAGCCGAAGCCGCTCAGCCAGTCGACCGGCAGGAAGCCCTTGGCCGCCAGCACGGCGTAGTACGCCATGGGCCCGTGGCCCTTCGAGAGCAGGAAGCGGTCCCGCTCCGGAGCGTCGACGGTCTCCGGGGTGACCCGCAGGACCCGGTCGTACAGGACCCACAGGACGTCGAGCGTCGACGTCGCCGCGAAGCCGTGCTTCTCGTCGCCGGTCATCAGGCTCATGAGACCGGCGAGGTCGTCGTACGTGTATGTGGTGTCCACCGAAGTCGAGGTCATGTGGATCAGGCTGCAACTTCAAGGGGACTTGAAGTCAAGGGCGATCACTCGCCAGGGTGACCGGACCGCTACGCTCTGCGGGCATGACGGACCCGACGGAGCTCATGACCATCGGCGAACTGGCCGCCCGCAGCGGCCTCGCCGCGTCCGCCCTGCGCTACTACGAGGAGCTCGGCCTGATCCGCTCCGAACGCACCCCCGGCGGCCGCCGCCGCTACCCGCGCGCCACGCTGCGCCGCGTCGCCTTCGTCCGCGCCGCCCAGGCCGTCGGCCTCTCCCTGGAGGAGGCGCGCGGCGCCATGGGCCGCCTGCCGGAGGACCGCGCGCCCACCGCCGCCCAGTGGAACGTCGTCGCCCGCACCTGGACCCGGCGCATCGACGAGCGCATCGAGGAGCTGGAGCGCCTCAAGCGCCGCCTGACCAGCTGCATCGGCTGCGGCTGCCTCTCCCTGCGCAAGTGCGCGATCTACAACCCCGACGACGCCGCCGCCGACCGCGGGGCCGGCGCCCGCTACCTCCTCGGCGACGAACCCCCGATACCCGGCCCCCGCACCCCCCGCCGCCGCCCCTGCCCCGACAACGGCCTCCCCGCCTGACCGCCCCCACCCCCCTCACAACCCGTGCGCGACCACCCCGCGCCGTGCGGTATTGTTCTCTTGCGCGGTCGGCAAGGGCGAGAGCCCGGGCCGGACGAGCACCGGG
Source organism: Streptomyces caatingaensis (assembly GCF_001187435.1). Taxonomy (GTDB): domain Bacteria; phylum Actinomycetota; class Actinomycetes; order Streptomycetales; family Streptomycetaceae; genus Streptomyces; species Streptomyces caatingaensis. The sequence goes on from NZ_LFXA01000002.1 coordinate 631,740, forward strand.
ACGTGGCGCAGCTTGGTAGCGCACTTGACTGGGGGTCAAGGGGTCGTGGGTTCAAATCCCGCCGTCCCGACCAGCGATTTTCGCAGGTCAGAGGCCGTTTCCGATCGATCGGGAACGGCCTTTTCCATTCGGGGGGAGTGACCCCTGTGCGATTCCAGGTGGTTGCTCGCCGGCATGTTTCTCGGAGGTCGGCGCAACGCGGGATCGCCTGGGACGTGCTCAGACTTTGTGGATCTCGACGGCGGGTCCGCAGAGCAGCGTGAGGTCCTCGGGGTCGGAGGTGAGGACGGTGACAGGCCCGGGTGCGGTGCGCGCGATGGCCGCGAGGACCGCGTCGATCGCGTATTTGTGGCCGCGCAGGCGGTGGTTGCGCAGGAGCAGTGCTGCCTGGCCGGCGATCTCCTTGGTCACGTCGTGCACGTCGATGCGGGAGAGGACCCATTTGATGCGGGCGGGGTGAACGCGTTCGTAGTCGGCTTCCAGGGTGGTCATGGCGCTGGTGGTCACGCGCACACCCTCCTCCGCGGCGGCCTGGACGAAGGCTGTGACGGTACGGTCCTTGAGATAGAGCCTGGAGAGGCCTTCGCTGTCGAGCAGGAGCGTGCCGGGCATCAGGCGGCAGCCCCGCCCGAGCGGCTGTGGTCGTGGCGCAGCAAGGCGCGGGCCGCCTCGACCTCGGCACGGGTCAGCTCGTCGTTGTCCGTCTCGAAGTCGGCGACGATCTCACGGAGTTTGTCCATGGCGACTCGTTGCTCCAGAGCTTCGGTGACGTAGGCCGAGAAGCTCCCGGGGCCGACGTGGGCCTTCACGGTTTCCGCGAGTTCTTCGGGGAGGCTGATCGAGTACTTCTTGCTACCGCTCATGGCAATGATCCTACCAGTGGTAGTAAGGCCTGGTCTGAGAACTCTTGCAAAGGCGGTCTTTGGCCTGGTCAGTGCCGGTGTGGTGCTGAGCCGCCGGATGCGGTGCGGCCTACCGCCTGAGGCCGCACGAGACCGGTTCGGTTCAGCCGAGTTCGTCCTCGTCTTCGGCACCCACGGCCAAGTCGCCCGCACAGACCGGCCATTCCTCGCTACCGAGGGCGCGCATCAGGGGCGCGGTCGGTACCAGGTAGCGGTGCCCGGGGCGTAGCAGCTCGCAAGAGAAGGCCCCACGCCCGGCAAGCCGGTAGGCCGTACTCATGCTCATCCCGAACGCCGCCGCTGCTGTGCGCAGATTGGTGATGACCGGAAGCGCGAAGACCTCGGGGAAGGTCAGCGGAATGGCTCCCCGCCCACTCGTCGCGAACCGCCTTTCTGTCCCGGCGAGATCGTCCCGATTCGGCGCCTCCGTCCTTTACCGGCCGTCGTGGACACCAGGTCGCGCAGGCCGAGCCGGTGAGCCATGGCCCCGAGGAGCTCGCCCTCGCGCTGGCTACGCGACACCGTGATCCGCAGGGGAGCGAGCAGACGCCCTCTGCGGACCGGAGTGGGAATGCACAGTTCCATGCCATGGCCAGGGCCACGCCGCAGGACCTCCGTGACCGCAGTGTCGGCCACGGCGGTCTCGGGTCGACGGCGAGCGGCGCGCCAGGCGCGGGTCCGGACGGCCTTCAGCAGCACCAGGCCGGGATTGGGCTGCTCGAGATCCACCGCCTCCAACTCCTCCAGCAGGGCCATCAGCATCGCGGCCTCGACCTCGGCGCGTTCGGATCCGAGACGGCCGGACACCTGGTGCACCGTCCGGCGTAGCGCGGGGCCGGCCTGAAGAACCAGGACGTCCGCCTCGATGCCGTCGAACGCACTTGACCAGCGTAGTAATGCCATTGCCGTCTTCTCTCGTGTGTCTGTCAGTCGGGTGCTGGAGCAGCCGGAGGGTGGTCGGCGAAAACGCGCCGTCACGTATCCCTGGAGGCAGAGCGGCCGGAGCAGCGTTGCCGCAGGATCTCGAGCCAGGGCGCACGGGTTGTCCGGTGAGCAGATCGGACGGTCGGGGCCGGTGGTCAGAGGGTTCCTCTTTCAGTGAACAGATCACTGTGTGGAGGCACCGGCCCTGTCGGTGTTCCCCTGCGCCAGGCGTCAAGAGCCTGCCGGGCAGCCTCGCGGCCGACCAAGTCAGGGTTGTCGTTCCGGCCGATCAGGGCGAACAATCGCAGTACTCCGTGCTGCATGTTCTGGGCCAGCCCTTTGAGCAGGATCGTCATGGCCTCCCGCTGGGATTCGGTCCAAGCGGCGAGACGGCACCAATGCACCAGGTGCCGGCAGGTCACGTCGAACATGCCGTTGTGATTCAGCGCGCGGCGGATGAGCTCGACGATCGGCTGCGCGAACTCGCCGTCGCCGAGCAACTGTGAATGGAACCAGGAGGCATCCGCCAGGAGGTGCGGGAAGAGGCGCAGGGCGAGCTCGGCATCGGTCCCGTCCCGGCGTATCCATTCGGCCAAGTGCCGTACGACCACTGGCTGACTACCCGAGTTGAACAGATTTCCCAACGACGTACGGGCCGCGCGGTTCACCTGCAGGCTCTGCTGACCGTCCGGTCCGCGGGAAACCCGGTGCAGCAGCGTCATCGCCACATCCGGCCGGGAGAAGCCGAAGGGAGTACCACAGGCATGTGCGACGGTTGTGCGCAGCTGTGGGCTCGGGCTCCAACTCCACCGAATGATCCTGTACTTCACCTCACTGGCCAGCACCGGGTCCTCGGACGCGATGCCCAGGGCATGGGCTGCGATGTTCCGGCTGCTGTCGCGTTCGGACTCGGCGAGGACGCCGATGTGGCGCAGCGCTTGCCGTCCGCCGCCCCAGCCGGCGGCCATGCCCACGACACGACCGACCGGTGCAGTGAGTTCCCTCCCGCCGTGGACCTGGTCCATCCATTCGGTCAGCACCGCGGAGAGACCGCCGTATTCACGCCAGACGTGCCTGAGGACCGTCTCTGCCTGCCGATGGCGGGCGAACCTCACCGGTTCCACCACATAGGAATGGGTCGGGCCGACGTGGATCTCTTTCGGCGCCCGCTGCGCGCGCACGGTGCGCAGCGGATCATCTAGTGATCTCCGGAAGACGAAGCGGGGGTTGGGCCGTGGCTGCCGGTTCTTTTCCGTCGTGCTTTCTGATGGGTCGAGGACGGCGTGCAGAGCCCCGTCCGCGACGGCGAGGAGCCGGTCCGCTTCCTCCAGGACGATCCGATAGTCGAGCCCCTCGAAAACACAGGCGGCCAGCAGGAACGCCAGGGCGTCGGGATCGTCGTGAAGCTTCTTTATCAGTTGGGGGACCTCCTCTTCGGCCAGGAAACTCAGCCGGTCCCGTATGCCGGAGAGGACTGCGGGCTCTTCGGCGGACGCCGCCACGGCGGCCACCAGCTCGACGACTTCGGAGGGGACCAGCTCCGGCACGAGGAGGCCGTCCAGGAGACCGGGTTCCAGGGCGCCGAGCAGTCGTTCGCGTTCGGCCGGATCCGGCACCGCGGCCTTGAACCTGGCGTCGAACACCGCCTTGGGCGGAGGTGGTGGACACGCCAACGGCTTCACATGGAGATGGCGTTCGAGGTCACGGACGAAACCGGGATCGTCCTGTGTCACGACTACCAGGCAGGCACCGGCCTCACGCAGCAGTTGCCGGAGATGGCGGACGGCGCCCGGCTTCAACCCATGGATGGGCAGCAAGCCATCCATCAGGTAGCCGCCACTGATGGTGGTGTTGCTGACTTGCCGGTCGCCGTGGACGAGCCCCTGTGTGGTCGTGTGCCGGGGCCGGGGGAGGGCCGTGGGTGGGGAGGCGGCCGCACCCCCGGCGTCGCCGTCACGCGAACGCGCTGTGCCCCGTGACCGCCTTCCCCACGATCAGGGTGTTCATCTCGCGGGAGCCCTCGAAGGAGTAGACGGCCTCCGCGTCGGCGAAGAAGCGGGCGATGCCGTGGTCGAGGACGATGCCGTTGCCGCCGAAGAGTTCGCGGGCCCAGGCGACGCATTCGCGCATGCGGGTGGTGGTGAACGCCTTGGCGAGGGCGGCCTGTTCGGCGGTGGCGTGGCCGGTGGCGACGAGCTGGTTGAGGCGGACGACCATGCCGAACATGGCGGTGACGTTGCCGAGCATCTTGACCAGGAGGTCCTGGATCAGCTGGAAGGAGCCGATGGGGCGGCCGAACTGGACGCGGGTGACGGCGTATTCGCGGGCGAGTTCGTAGGCGCGCACCGCGATGCCCAGGGCCTGCCAGGCCACTCCGCCGCGGGTGCCGGCCAGGACGGCGGCGGTGTCGCGGAAGCTGTTCACCCGCTGGAGGCGGTCGGCCTCGGGGACGCGGACGCCGTCGAGGACGATGTCGGCGTTCTGCACGGTCCGCAGCGCGATCTTGCCCTCGATCTTCGTGGCGGTGAATCCGGGGGTGCCCTTCTCCACCACGAAACCCTTGACGTTGTCGTCGGCCACGTCGCGGGCCCAGACCACGACGAGATCGGCGAAGGTGCCGTTGCCGATCCAGCGCTTGGCGCCGTCGAGGACCCAGGTGTCGCCCTCGCGCCGGGCGGTGGTGCGCATGCCGCCCGCGACGTCGGAGCCGCCCTCGGGCTCGGTGAGGGCGAACGCGCCGATCTTGTTCATCGCGGCCATGTCGGGCAGCCAGCGCTCGCGCTGCTCCGGGCTGCCGCCGCCGCGGATGCTGCCCATGGCCAGACCGGTGTGGACGCCGGAGAACACGGCCAACGACGGGTCGATCCGGTTGAGTTCGAGGGTGAGGAAGCCGGAGAAGAGCTCGCCGCGCGGGCGGCCGTCGCCGAACTCGGGGTAGGTGTATCCGGCCAGGCGGAGCTTGGCCAGCTTCTCGACCGCCTCGAAGGGGAACTCGGCGCGTTCCCAGGCGGCGTTCGCCAGCGGTTCGATCTCGCTCTCCAAGTAGGCGCGGAGAGTGGCGAGTTCGGCTCGTTCGGCGTCGCTCAGCAGGTCGGCGAAGCCGAAGAAGTCGGGGGTGGGGTTGGCGGGCTTGGGCATCGGGGGCTCCTCTCGTCAGGTGTTCTGTGTGTCGTTCTTGTCGGTGGCGCGCAGCGTCGCGTTCAGGGCCAGGTGCTTGCGGTCGCGCAGCGCGGCGCGTTCGCGGTAGGCCGCCGGGCCCGTGCCGTACGCGGCCTCGGTCCGGGCGACGATCGTGGCGACGGCCGCGTCGTCCAGCTCCGGGCGGCCCAGGCGCCGCCAGCCCTCGGCGAGGCCGGGGCCCAGGTGGCGCATCATGTGGCGGATGCCGCCGGGGCCGCCGCCGAGGTGGAAGCTCTCGAAGGGGCCGACGGTCGCGTAACGGCCGCCCAGCGACGCCTTCATCACGGTGTCGAGCTCCCCGGCGTCCACCACCCCTTCGAGGACGAGGTGGATCGCCTCCCGGAGCACCGCGCTCTGCAGCCGGTTGGCCACGAAACCGGGGACTTCCCTGTGCAGCCGCACGGGCACCTTGCCCAGCGACCGGTAGAAGGCGACGGCCGCCTCGACGACGTCCTCGGAGGTGCGCGCGCCCGGGACGATCTCCACGAGCGGCACGATGTGCGGCGGGTTGAACGGGTGGGCGACCAGCAGCCGCGCGGCGACCGCGTCCGGCAGGCCCTCGGCGATCCGGGAGGCCACGATGCCGGACGTGGAGGTGGCCAGCACCGCGTCGCCCGGGGCGTGTCCGGCGATGTCGGCGAAGAGCCGCCGCTTGAACTCCAGGTCCTCCGGGCCGTTCTCCTGGACGAGCCGCGCCCCGGCCACGGCCCCGGCCAGGTCGTGGGTGGTGCGGATGCGGCCGCGCAGCCCGTCCGGGTCGCTGCCGGGGAGCCCGGCGGCGAGCAGGGGCAGGGCCTCGTCCACGGCCTCGTCCAGGTCCTCGCGCGGATCGGTGACGGTGACCTCGATGCCGTGCGAGGCGAAGAGCGCGGCCCACGCGAGGCCGATGGTGCCGGCGCCGACGACGGTGACGGTCTTCCACCCGGTCTTCCACCCGGGCTTCCACTCGGGTTTGCACTCGGGCTTGCACTCGGGGGTCATGACGGGTTCTCCTCGGTCAGGTAGTCGTGGACGGGAACGGCCTTGTCCAACGTGAGGTCCGTGACGATGTGGCTCGCCGAGACCACCTCGCGCACCGGCAGGTCCGCCAGTGGCGCCAGCACGTGCGCGAAGAGCTGAAGCCGCGCGGGCCCGGTGTACGCCTCCTTGACCACGAGATCCGTGATCCGGGTGCGGACCAGCTCGCAGACGCGCGGCGTCCCGTCGTAGTCCGGAACGGTCTTGAGCATGTACGTGGGCACCGCGATCTGCGCGCGGGCGCGGTCCGGGTCGAGCGGGTGGTGCTTGTAGCCCATGGTCGCGGTGGCCACCCGGACGCTGCCGTAGTCCAGCGTCCCGACCAGCGCGGCGTGGTCGGCGTACAGGGCGGGCGTGCCCATCGCCTTCGGATAGGCGCTCACCTCGCGGCCCGCCGCCGTGGCGGCGAAGCTGTCCAGGTACATCGCGTGCAGGTACTCGCCGCGCTCGTCCCCGAACCGCACCGGGATCGCCTGCCCGGCCTCCACGTACGGGCCGTACGACGTCGCGTCGCCCATCTTCATCACCTCGAACCGCACCAGCGGCTCGCCGGGGTCGATGCTCAGCGGCTCGGGCACCACGGCCCGCAGCGCCTCGGCGTCGGTGCGGTAGACGACGCTCAGGTACTCGCGGTCGGTGAAGCGGACCGCGGCCGGGGCGTACGCGGGGGCCGTGGCGGGGGTGGCGAGCGTGGCCAGCACCTGTGCGCGGTTCATCGTCCGCTCCAGCGCGGCGCGCGCTTCTCGGCGAAGGCGCGCACGCCCTCGGCGAAGTCGGCCGACCGCAGCAGCGCCCCGATCTCGGCGGCCTGCGCGGCGAACGCCTCGGACTCCGGCGCGCCGTCGGCCCGTTGGACGGTCCGCTTGACCGCGGCCAGCGCCAGCGGCGCGTTGGCGGCGATCTCCTCCGCGAGTTCCAGCGCGGCCGGCAGGGCCCGGCCGTCGGGGGTGAGCCGGTTGACGACGCCGAGGTCGCGGGCGCGTTCCGCGGTGATCGTGCGGCCGGTCAGCAGCAGCTCCATGGCCAGGTGGTGGGGGATGCGCCGGGGGAGGCGCACGACTCCGCCGCCGCCGGCGATCAGGCCGCGCCTGACCTCGGGGAGGGCGAAGCGGGCGCCCTCGGCGGCGACCACCAGGTCGCAGGCCAGGGCGAGTTCGAAGCCGCCGCCCAGGGCGTGGCCCTCGACGGCCGCGACCAGCGGCTTGGCCGGACGGGCCTCGACGAGCCCGGCGAAGCCCTTGCCCGGCACGGTCACCTGCTCGCCGCGGGCCGCGGCCTTGAGGTCCATGCCCGCGCAGAACGTGCCGTCCGCGCCGGTGAGGACGCCCACCCGCAGGGCGGGGTCGGACTCCAGGCGGTCCACGGCGGCGGCGATGCCCCGGGTGACCGCGGCGTCCACGGCGTTGCGGGCCCTGGGCCGGTCGATGGTGACGACGAGGACGCCGCCGGCGGTCTCCGTACGGACGCTGTCGCTCATCACCGCACCTCCCCTCGGGCGGCCAGCTCGGCGAGCACGTCCTCGGTGTCCTGACCGGGCAGCGGGGCGTGCCGGCGCACCGAGGCGGGCGTCGCGGAGAACGCCAGCGGGATGCCGATCACCCGGTACGCGCCCTCGCTCGGGTGCTCGGCGACGTCCAGCAGGTGGCCGTCGCGGACGTACGGGTCGTCGGCGGCCTCGTCGAGCCGCAGGACGGGCCCGAAGGGGATGCTGTGCTTGGCGACACCTCCGCCCACTGCGCGGTCGTCAGCAGCGGCGTCACCGTGTCCAGCAGTCCGGCCAGGGCCTCGCCGTCGCGCTGCGAGTCGATGAACTCGCCGTTGACGCGCGGGTCCTCGGCCAGGTCCGCGCGGCCCGCCGCGGCGAACAGGTCGCGGAAGTTCTGCGGGCCGTACGGGATGACCATCGCCAGGCCGTCCTTGGTCGGACGGGCCCGGTGCCCCCTGTTCATCGACAGCGGGAAGCCCGTCGGGCCCATCGGCGGCTCGAAGACCCGGCCCTGCAGATGCTCGACCAGGTTGAACGCCAACAGCGTGTCGGCCATGGGCACTTCGACGTGCTGCCCCTGCCCGGTGGCGCGCTGGTGGACGAGGGCGGCCAGCGCCGCGTACACGATCGTCAGGGCGGCGACCTTGTCGGCGAAGATGCTCGGCAGCACGACCGGGGCGCCGATGTCGCCCGCGCGCTGCGCCAGGTCCAGCAGGCCGGACGCGGCCTGCACCGTCTCGTCGTAGGCGGCCAGGGCCGCCCGGTCGGAGTCCGGGCGGAAGCCCTGGGCGTGGACGTGGACGAGGCGGGGGTTGAGCGCGGCGAGGGTCTCGTGGTCCATGCCGAGGCGGCGCAGGGCGCCGATGCGCATGTTGGTGATCAGGATGTCGGCGGTGCCGATGAGCTCCAGCGCCCTGGCGCGTCCGTCCTCGTCCTTGAGGTTCAGCGCGACGCTGCGCTTGTTGCGGTTGACGTTGAGGTTCAGCGGCGTCATGCCGGGGGTGCGGTGCAGGGTGCCGACGCGGACGGTGTCGTTCGGCGACTCGATCTTGATGACGTCGGCGCCGAGGTCGCCGAGGATCTGCGCGGCGTACGGGCCCATCACCACCGTGGCCATGTCGATGACGCGTACTCCGGCGAGCGGGCCGTTCTTTTCCGGACCGTTCTTTTCGGGGCCATTGTCTTCCGGGCTATTGTCTTCCGGGCCGGGAGTTTCCGGGCCGGTCTTTTCCCGGGCTGCGGGATGTGCGGCGGATTCCATCACCACTCCAAAAAGGGAAAGGGCGGGAAAGGGGAATGCGGAACCCTTGCGGGGTCGTTTCCGCGTCCCATGGAAAACGCTAGTGCCGGGCGGTGGCGGAACCCAAGCGATCAGTGACATCAATGCGCGAAAAACGGCGTGACCGCAGCGGTCACGCCGTTTTCCGGGAGGGAACGGGCAGGTCAGGTCCCCTGGTCGAGGGGCTCGGAGAATGTGTTTGTCGCCGCCTCGACCAGCCCGTGCAGGTCGCCGTCCGGCTCGGCCCGGTCCCGGCGCCAGATGAGACCGGTCGCCAGGGCGGGCGAGAAGTCACGGAACGGCAGCACGACGCTCGCGCCCTTGCCCGCATCGCCCTCGCCCGCGCTGAGTAAGGTGATGCCGAACACCGAGCCGTTCGCCACGATTTCCCGCACGCTCGCGTAGTCGCCGATGTTGAGCGTTATCTCCCGGTGAATTCCGGCGGCCTTGAGGCGCACCCTGAGCTGGTCGAAATAGGTGGGCAGCGTCCCGGGCGCCGAGGTGACATAGGTGTGGTCGGTGAGCTCGCTGAGCGACACCGCGTCGCGCCCGCCGAACTCGGCGGCCGGCAGCAGCGCGCCCAGCGGCTCGCGCAGCAGCTCCAGCACCTCGATGCCGTCGGCGTGCACGGGCAGGTGCACGAGCGCCATGGCCAGGTCGCCGCGCTGCACCGCGTTCACCAGGTTCGCGCTGTTGCCGGGCCAGCGCTTGACGTCGAACTCCCCGGCGCAGCGCTCCTCGACGCGCGCGAGCCGCTCCTTGAGCCGCGGGTGCAGCGCCGGTACGACGCCGACGTACGCGGTCTGCCGTTCGTGGCCCACGGCCCGGCGCAGCCGCCAGGGGATGTCGTCGAAGCGGCCGAGGACGTCCTTCGCGACGGGCAGCAGCGCGGCCCCGGCGGGGGTCAGGGAGACGTGGTGGGAGTCCCGGTCGAAGAGCGGCCGTCCCAGCTCGCGTTCGAGGTCCCTGATCCGCTGGCTCAACGGCGAGGTGGCCATGTGCAGTTGACGTGCCGCGCGGGAGAAGCTGAGGTTCTCGGCGACCGCCACGAAGTAGCGCAGATGGAAGATCTCCATTGCCGCACCCTAGCCGGGGGCGGGGGCCGTTCCGCGGGGGCGCGGGGCGGGGGACACCGGCTTCGCGCCGGGGTCCGGCCTCGTCGGGGCGCCGGAGGCCGTACGGGATGCCGCCGGGCGTTACGCCGGGGCGTCCGCCCCCACGTCCTCGGAGTCCTCGAACGTCGTCCGGCGGCGGACGAGGTCCTCCTGGGCGAGGCGGCGCAGCAGTTCGAGCATCGGCCCGGAGAGGGCGAGGACGACGACCGCCTGTTCGGCCAGGCTCGGCGCGTCCTCGAAGGCGGCCGCGCGTTCCAGGTCGAGCCGGGCGATGGAGCGGGCCAGCTCGGCGTAGGCGACGAGCCGTTCGGGGCGGTAGTCCGCGTCGAGGCGGCGGAGCTCGCGCAGGGCCGTGGTCAGGCCGCGGACGTGCGGCGAGGTGGCGGGGATGCGCCAGTCCATCGCCGCGACGAGGCCGGCCACGTCCGCCGCCGCGGCCGCCCCGGCCCGTGCCTCCTCGTCCTCGTCCACGGCCGGGGCCTGGGCGACGGGCACGGGCAGGGCGTAACTGATCGCCTTGAGGGTGCCGTCGGCGCTGTCGGCCCGGTCGACCGCGGTGAGGACCTCGCGGGTGGCGGCGATGGACAGCCCGCCGAGGGTGGTCAGCGCCTTGATCAGCCGCAGCCGCTGCACGTGTTCGTCCCCGTACTCGGCGAGCGTCGCGGCGGTGGCCCGGCCGGCCGGCAGCAGGCCCTCCCGGCGGAAGTACTTGATGCTGGCGACCGGCACGCCGGTCGTGCGGCTGAGCTCCGAGATCTTCATGCGACTTCCTCGTCGGTGGTGCGGCGGGGTGCTGCCGGGCGTCCGCCGTCGCGCCGGTCCCCGTACGGGAACGTACGGGAACGCCTGATGCCCGAATAAGGCACCGCGATTGGACACCGTAACTCGATACTGTCACTATCTAGCACTGGATACCTTCAATATCTAGTAACCCCGTGTGATCGAACCGGAGCGTTCATGCCTACCCCTCAGCCCACCTCCGCGCTCCGCAGCCCGCGGCTGTGGATCGGCTCGGGCCTCATCCTCGCGGTGATTGCCAGCCTCTTCGCCCTGCTCTACGTGGGCGGCAACGTCAACCCCAAGGGCAACCTGCGCGATCTGCCCGTCGCGCTGGTCAACAGCGACAAGGGCGCCGTCGTCGCCAAGGGCGAGCGGCTCAACGCCGGTGACCGGGTGGTCTCCGGGATCAAGAAGTCGGCGGAGGGCAACGACAGCTTCGACTGGCAGGTCCTCGACCGCGAGGAGGCCGACAAGAAGCTCGGCCAGGGCAAGCTCTTCGGCGCCATCGTCGTGCCGGAGAACTTCACCGCCTCGCTGACGGGCCTGATCAGCCCGCAGCAGACGAAGCCCGTCCGGCCGACGATCACCGTGCTCACCAACCAGTCGGCCGGCAGCTTCGGCTCCTCGATGGCCAGTGGCGCGACCCAGAAGGCCGCCCACGCGGCCTCCGCCCAGCTCGGCAAGGAGCTCCTCAAGCAGGCGAACGCCCAGGGCGCCAAGCTCGCCCCGGCCGCCCAGCTGATGCTCGCCGACCCCGTCGACGTCCAGGTCGCCGACGGCCACCCGCTCGGCAGCCACAGCGCCATGGGCCTGAGCGCCTTCTACTACGCCCTGGTCCTGGTCGTCTGCGGCATGCTCGGCGCCAACGCGCTCGTCTCCCAGGTCGACACCTTCCTCGGCTACCAGCACACCGACTACGGCCCGTTCCGCCTGCGCAACCCGCTGCGCCGGACGAGCCGGGTGCGCACCCTGGGCATCGACTGCGTGCTCATGCTCGGCCTCTCCGTCGTCATGGGCTCCCTGGTCGAGCTCGCCACGGTCGGCATCCTCGGCATGGACGCCTCCCACCTCGGCCTGCTGTGGGTCTACTCGGTGGTCACCGTCGCCGTCGTCGGCATCGGCGCGCTGGCGCTCCTGCGCGCCTTCGGCCTCCCCGGCATGCTGCTCTCGACGATCGTCTTCGTGGCCATGGCCGTTCCCTCCTCGGGTTCGACCGTGCCGCTGCAGGCGCTGCCCGACTTCTTCCGCGTGCTCTCGGAGTTCGAGCCGCTGCGGCAGATCACCGGCGGCCTGCGCTCGATCCTCTACTACGGCGCCCAGGCGGACGCCGGCCTGACCCGCGCCTGGGTCTCGCTGGGCATCGCCCTCGCCGCCGCCGTGCTCTTCGGCTTCGGCGTCACCTACCTCTACGACCGCAAGGGTCTGCGCCGCGACGCCCGTCCGGAGAAGCCCGCCGACGCGGAGCCGGCCCCGGCGGCCGTCTGATCCCCGCCCTCCCCACCGCCGCCCGTCCGGAGCGCCCCTCGCGCCCCGGGCGGGCGGCGGCGCGTCCGCGCCCCGGCGGCCTACTCGCCGGTAGCCCCGAACGCCCCTGCCCGCTAGGGTGTTCGGGCCGAGAGACGGCACCGACGGGGAGGACGATGACGATGCGACTGGCGGACGGACCGGGGACCGGGGCGGACATCCACGTGGCGGCGGCGCCGGAACGGGTGTGGGACCTCGTCTCCGACATCACCACCCCGACCCGCTTCGGCGGCGAACTGTACGAGGCCGAGTGGCTGGACGGCGCCACCGGCCCGGCCCTCGGGGCGACCTTCGTCGGCCGCAACCGCAACGAGCTGCTGGGCGGCTGGGAGACGGTGTCGCGGGTCAGCGACCACCGGCCGGGCACGGCCTTCGCCTGGCAAGTCGGCGGTATGGAGGGCGACTTCGACCGCCCTGTCGCCACCTGGAGCTTCGAGCTCGCCCCCGAGGGCGACGGCACCCGGCTGCGCCACTCCGTCACGATCGGCCCGGGCACCTCGTACCTGACGAAGATGGTCGAGGCCGAGCCGGAGCGCGAGGAGGAACTCGTCGCCTTCCGCCTGGACATGCTGGAGCGGGGCATCCGCGCGACGCTCGACGGCGTCAGGAAGCTCGCGGAGTCCTGACCCGGCCGGGATGCGGCCGGCCGGCGGACGGCGTCTACTGGAAGGGACCGTTGGGGCGGCCGCGTCCCCGCCGGGCGGCAGGGGGCCGTCCTCGCCGCCGGGCCTCCTCGCCCCGGGTCCGGGGCCCAACCGGCCCTGCGCGCCCGGGAGAAGTGCGCCGCCGACGGTGTGCCCCGCCGGGAGGGGCACGGCGACGGCCGCCGTCCTGTCGCCGGCGTGAACGCCCCCCCGGTGCCCCGGGCCCCGCCGCAGCGACCCGGAACGGGGGCACGGGCGCGGCGCGAACCGGCGGGGGCCGGCCCCTGCGAACGGGGCGGGCGGGCCCCGGCGGCCGGGAAGGAGCGACGATGAGCGTGCGCAGTGCCGGGGACCACGGACCGCGGCCCGAGGACCATGTGATCGTCCTCTTCGGCGCCACCGGCGACCTCGCCCGGCGCAAACTCCTGCCCGGGCTCTACCACTTGGCCCGCGCCGGGCTCATGCCCGCGGGCTACCGCGTCATCGGCTCGGCACCGGCCGCCGGCGCGCCGGACGCCGAGGGGTTCCGGGCCCACGCCCGGCGGGCCGTCGCGGAGTTCGGCAGGTCGAAGCCGGAGGGGCCGGCGTGGGAGGAGTTCGAGCGGGCGCTGTCCTTCGGGACGGCCGACCCCGGTGACACCGGGCCGCTCGCCGCCGCCGTCCAGGAGGCCGAGCGGGCCCTCGGGGGCAGCCCGCGGCGGCTGTTCCACCTCGCCGTACCGCCCGCCGCGTTCCCCGCCGTCGTCGGCGAACTCGGCGCGTCCGGCCTCGCCGACGGCGGGCGCCTCATCGTCGAGAAGCCCTTCGGCACCGACCTGCCCACCGCCCGCGCGCTCGACGAGACGATCCACGCGGTCTTCGACGAGTCCCGGGTCTTCCGCATCGACCACTTCCTCGGCAAGGAGTCCGTCGACAACATCCTCGCCCTCCGCTTCGCCAACGGCCTCTTCGAACCCGTCTGGAACCGCAATCACATCAGCCACGTACAGATCGACGTGCCGGAGAAGCTCACCATCGAGGGCCGGGCCGGGTTCTTCGAGGGCACGGGCACCTTCCGCGACATGATCGTGACGCACCTCTTCCAGATCCTCGGGTTCGTCGCCATGGAACCGCCCGCCACGCTCACCGCCCGGGCCCTGCGCGCCGAGAAGGACAAGGTCTTCCAGAGCATGCGGCCCCTGGACCCGGCCCACGTCGTCCGCGGCCAGTACGAGGGCTACCGCGCCGAGCCCGGCGTCGCCCCCGACTCCGACACCGAGACCTTCGCCGCCCTGCGCGTGGAGATCGACAACTGGCGCTGGGCCGGCGTCCCGTTCTACCTGCGCTCCGGCAAGGCCCTGGCCGAGGGGCGGCACGTGGTCACCCTCGGCTTCCGCGAACCGGCGCTGCGCATGTTCCCCCGGGACGTGCCGGACACCGCCAACGAGCTGGTCATCGACTTCGACGACCCCGGCCGCATCACCGCCCGCTTCCTGGCCAAGGAGCCGGGCCCCGAGATGCGCCTCGGTGCGGCGGCCATGGTCTTCGCCTACTCCGACTGCTTCACCACGGCGCACGCGCTGGAGGGTTACGAGCGCCTCATCCTCGACGCGATGCTGGGCGACCAGTCCCTGTTCACCAGCGCCGACGGCGTCGAGCGCCTGTGGGAGGCGTCCGCGCCGCTGCTGGAGAACCCGCCGCCGGCCGAGCCGTACGCCCGGGGCTCCTGGGGGCCGGACCGCGTCCACCGGCTCATCGCCCCGTACCGGTGGTGCCTCCCGGAGGGCGGTGACGGCCGGGATGGGTGACCTCCTGCTGATCCGCCACGGCGAGACCGAGTGGAGCCGGAGCGGCCGGCACACCGGCCGCACCGACGTCCCCCTCACCCCCGACGGGGAGCTGCAGGCCGCCGCCCTCGCCCCCGCGCTCGCCGCCCGCAGGATCACCCACGTCCTGTGCAGCCCGCTGCGACGGGCCGTGCGCACCGCCGAGCTGAGCCTGCCGCGCGGGCGGGGCGTCGTCCTCGAACCCGGCCTCGTGGAGTGGGACTACGGCGCCTACGAGGGCCTGACCACCGCGGAGATCCGGCAGCGGCACCCCGGCTGGGACCTGTGGCGCGACGGCGTCCCCACCGGCGGCCCGGACCGGCCCGGCGAGACCCTCGCCCGGCTCGGCGAGCGCTGCGACGCCGTCCTCGTCCGCGCGGACGCGGCGCTCCGCGACACCGGCGGGGACGTCGCGCTCTTCGCGCACGGGCACGTCCTGCGCGCGCTGACCGCCCGCCGGCTGGGCCGGCCGGCGGCGGACGGGGCCCTGTACCGGCTGGACACCGGCACGTTGTCCGTCCTCGGGACGGAGCACGGACGGCCCGTCATCACCGGCTGGAACATTCCCCCTTGAACCACCGCGGCCCGCCCCCGTCCGCCCTGATCCGGAACGGCACCTGCCGGCGGGCGCGGGACTCCGCCGGCCGACGGCCGTCCGTTATGCAGGGACTCGACCCGGAGCGACCCCGACGCCGCCGAATGGGTTGACGATCTACATCCGGGTCGTTTTCATGAGCGCGTACGAAAAAGGGTGGTTTCGGCGCGCGGAGGTACGCGGCAGGTGGGCGACGTGGGGGGCCTCCGTTTCTCGGTGCTCGGCCCGATGCTGGGCCGGGACGGGGGGACCGTGCTGCCGCTGGGCAGCAGACAGCAGCAGGCGACGCTCGCCGTCCTGCTGCTGCGCCCCGGCCGGACGGTCACGGCCGCGGACCTGGTCGACGCGCTCTGGGGGGAGGAACCGCCCAGGGCGGCCGTCGCCACGATCCGCACCTACGTCTCCCGGCTGCGCAAGGTGCTGCACCGCGACCCGGCCGCGCCCGTCCTGGACTCGCTCGGCGACGGCTACCGGCTCCGGCTCCCCGACGACGCCGTCGACGCGGCGCGCGCCGAGGCGCTGGCGGCCCGCGCGGGCCGGGCGAAGGCCGGCGGGCGGCCCGAGGAGGCCCGCGACCTGCTGGCCGAGGCCCTCGTCCTGTGGCGGGGCGAGCCGCTGGCCGGCCTGCCCGGCCCGTTCGCCGAACGGCAGCGCCAGTGCCTCGCCGAGCTGCGGCTCGCGGTCCTGGAGGAGCGCCTCGCCCTCGACCTCGACCTGGGCGGCTCGCTGAGCTGTGTCCCCGAGCTCACCGCGCTCACCGACGAACACCCGCTGCGCGAGGGCCCGTACGGGCTGCTGATGCGCGCCCTGTGCCGGGCCGGGCGGCAGGCGGACGCGCTCGCCGTCTACCGCAGGGCCCGCCGGCTGCTCGTCGACGAACTGGGCGTCGAGCCGGGGCCGCTGCTGGAGACCGCCCACCGGCGGATCCTGGACGGCGACCCCGCCTTCGCGGCCGGCGCCCGCCCGGCGGCGGCTCCCGCGGCACCCCCGCCCCCCGCGGCCCCCGCCGTCCGGGGCGCCGCGGCCGCCCCCTTCGTCGGCCGGCACGCCGAACTCGCCGAGCTGGAAGCCCTCGCCGCCGCCCCCTTCGGATCCGTCCGCCTGGCCCTGATCGCCGGGGAACCCGGCGCGGGCAAGACCGCGCTGCTCCAGCGGCTGCGCGAACGGCTGGCCGCGCAGGGCTGGCGCGGCATCCGGGGCCGCTGCCCGGAGAGCGACGGCGCCCCCGCGGCCTGGCCGTGGACGGAACTGCTGGGCGAACTCACCGCCCTGGGGCACCGACCGCCGCCCGAGGCGGCCCTGTTATCCGCCGCGCCCGACGCGGCGCCGCCCGCCGGCGCGGCCTGCTCCCGCTTCCGGCTGCACGACGCCGTCGCCCGCCACCTGGCCGGGGCGGCCGCCAGGGCCCCCCTCCTCGTCCTCCTCGACGACCTGCACCGGGCCGACGAGGAGACCCTCGCGCTGCTGGGACACCTCGTCGACCGGGCCGCCGACGCCGCCGCGCCGCTGATGGTGGCCGCCGCCTACCGGCCCGCCGAACAGACGGGGACGCTGCGCGACGCACTGGCCCGGCTGGCCCGCGGCCACCCCCTCTGGATCGAACTCGGCGGCCTCGCCGACGCCGACGTCTCCGCGCTCGTCCGGCACCGGGCCCCGGACGCCGACGACGCCACCGTGCGCGCCGTCGCCGAACGCACCGCCGGGAACCCCTTCTTCGTCCGCGAGACCGCCCGGCTCATGGCCGACGCGGGCGCCTCCGCCGCGCTGCGCCACGTCCCCGCCGGGGTGCGGGCGGTGATCCGGCACCGGCTGGCCCGGCTCCCCGAGGACACCGCCGCGCTGCTGCGGCGGGCGACCGTCCTCGGCCGCGAGATCGACCTGGACGTCCTCGCCGGCATGACCGGGGACGACCCGGCGACGGTCGCCGCCGCCGTGGAGACCGGACTGGCGGAGGGGCTGCTCGCCGAGGAGGAGGCCGGACGGGTGCGCTTCGCGCACCTGCTGGTCCGCGACGCGCTCTACGAAGAAATCCCGCTGCTGCGCCGCGCCCACTGGCACACCCGGGCGGGCGAGGCCGTGCGGCGGCTGCGGCCCGGCCACGTGAGCCTGCTCGCCCACCACTTCCTCGCCGCGGGCGACCGCGCCACCGCCCCGCGGGCCGCCGCGTACGCCCGCGCCGCCGCCGAGCAGGCGCAGCGGCGCTTCGCCCACCGCGAGGCGGTGCGGCTGTGGCGGGCCGCGCTGGAGGCGCACGACCGCTCCGGCTCGGCCGACGAACGGGGGCGGCTGGAACTGGTGATGGGCATGGTCAGGGCGCTCGCCCTGGCCGGGGACGTGGTGGCCGCGCGGGAGCAGCGGGGCACGGCCGTGGAGGCCGCCGAGCGCTTCGGCGACCCGGAGTTCACGGCGGGCGTGCTCGCCGCCTTCGACGTGCCGACGGTGTGGACGAACCGCCGCTACGCCGCCCGTGACGCGCAGATCGTCGCCACCGCGCAGCGGGTGCTCGACGGCCTGCCCGAGGAGGCGGCGACGGCCCGCTGCCAGGCGCTGACGACGCTGGCCCTGGAGCTGGACGGCGGCCAGGACGAACGGGGCCCGCTCGCCGCCCGCCGGGCGGAGGCGGCCGCCCGCGAGCTGGCCGAACCGGTGCTGCTGGCCCAGGCGTTGCACGCCCGGCACGCGCACACCTTCCGGCGGGCGGGTCTGGCGTCCGAGCGCGTGCGGATCGGCCAGGAGATCGTGGCCCTCGGTGTCCGCCACGAGCTGGCGCCGGTCGAGGTGTTCGGCCACCTGATCCTCTGTCAGGCGCACGCCGCGCTCGCCGAGCCGGCGATCGCCGACGCGCACGCCGCGGCGGTCGAGCGCCTGTCCGACCGCTACGAACTGCCGCTGCCCGCCACCCTGCTGGCCTGGTACCGCGCCATGCGGCTGGCGATCGACGGCCGCACGGACGAGGCCGACGCCGCGTATCTGCGCGTCACCGAGAGCCTGGACGGTACGTGGATGTGGGGCATCGAGCGGGACCTGCTGCACTTCGCCCGCTTCTGCCTGCGGGCCGCCGGCCACGGCTCCCTCCTCGACCTCGCCGGCGAGGCGCAGGACCAGTACGACCGCTGGGGGCCCATCTACGCCCGCGGTCAGGCGCTGATGCTGCTGGCCGGCGGCCGTGCCTCCGAGGCCCGCGCGGTGGCCGCCGCGGCCCGCCCCCTCCCGCGCGACCACCTCCTGGAGGCCCGCCTGGGCCTGGCCGCCGTCCTCGCCGTCGAACTCGGCGACCGCGCGATGGCGTCCTCGGTCTACCGCCGGCTCCTCCCCGCCGCGGACGGCCTGGCCGGCGCGGGCAGCGGCGTCGTCACCCTCGGCCCGGTCGCCCACCACCTCGGCGCCCTCGCCCACCTCCTCGACCGGCCCCGCGCGGCCGCCGAGCACTACCGCCGGGCGCGGGCGGTGGCGGAGCGGGCGGGGGCGCGGCACTGGGCGGAGGCCGCGGGGAGGGGGCTGGCGGCGGCCGGCGGGTGAGCGGCGCCCCCGCGGTGGCCCCCGGGGGCCGGCCGCGGGGTACCGGGTCTCCGGGCGGCGGCCGCCGGTGCGTAGGATCGCCGGGACGACGATCTTGCTCGGAGGGGTGGACGGTCATGGCCGGACAGCGCACGTACATCGTCACCGGCGGCGGAACGGGGATCGGCGCCGCCACCGCACGGCTGCTGCGGGAGGCCGGGCACCACGTGGTCGTCTCCGGGCGGCGGCCCGGACCGCTGCGGCGCGTCGCGGAGGAGACCGGCGCCCTCGCCCACCCCTCCGACGCCGGCGACCCCGAGGCCGTCCAGGGCCTCGTGGACGCCGCCGTGGCCGCGTACGGGCGGCTGGACGGGCTCGTCCTGAACGCCGGCATCGGGCGCAGCGGTGCCGTGGGCGAGCTGTCCCCCGAGACCTGGGAGGAGGTCATGCGGACGAATGTGACCGGGCCGTTCCTGCTCCAACGCGCCGCCCTGCCGCACCTGTTGGAGGCCCGGGGCGCCGTCGTCGCGGTGGCCTCCGTGGCCGCGCTGCGCAACGGCCGGGGGAACGCCGCCTACGCCACCTCGAAGGCCGCCCTCCTCCAGCTCTGCCGCTCCCTCGCCGTCGACTACGGGGCGCGCGGGCTGCGGGCCAACGTCGTCTGTCCGAGCTGGGTGCGCACGGAGATGGCGGACGGGCGGATGGCGCGCTTCGCCGCGGCCGAGGGGCTGGGGGAGGGGGAGGCGGGCCTGGACGCGGCGTACGCGGAGGCCACCCGGCTGACCCCGGCGGGCCGTCCCGGCGCCCCGGAGGAGGTGGCCGGGGCCGTGGCCTGGCTGCTGTCGCCCGCCGCGTCGTACGTCAACGGCGCGGTCCTCACCGTGGACGGCGGGGTGACGGCGCTCGACCCGGGGACGGCGGCGTTCGACTTCCGGATCGGGCCGCGCGCGGGCGGGGAGGACTGAGGCGCGAGGGGGACCGAGGGCGCGGGCGACGACCGAGGGCGCGGAGGGCGCCGTCCCCGCGCCGGGTGGCGATTACTGCGCGCGAGGACGGGAGCGCGCTGCGGAGCCGGCCGTTCCGGCCCGGGGCCGTTACCGCGGGTTGTCGTACTATGTCCGGTGTCGCTGTTGCGTTTTCGGCTGTCTCGCGAGTTTCGGTGTGCGGTGGACCAGGCCGGTTGAGCGGCGCGGGCGGAGCCTTCCGCCCGGCCCGGCAGGTGGCGTCACCAGTTTCCCGGCAGAACGGAAAGCACCCTCGTGGATCTGAGCGCGGCCAACAACGCGGGCAACCGGAAGGGGCTCAGCCTCTTCGCCCTGATCATGATCGGACTGGGGTCCATCTTCGGCTCCGGCTGGCTCTTCGGCGCCGGCCAGGCCGCGCAGGTCGCCGGCCCCGCCGCGCTCGTCGCCTGGGTGATCGGCGCGATCTTCATCGGCATGATCGCCATGTCCTACGCCGAGGTCGGCGCCGCCTACCCGCTGCCCGGCGCCATGGCCCGCTTCGGCTCCATCTCCCACGGCCCGGTGCTCGGCTTCGTCACCGGCTGGGCCGTGTGGATCGCGACCGCCTCCCTGATCCCCATCGAGGCCATCGCGGGCACCCAGTACATGTCCTCCTGGAGCTTCGGCTGGGCCCGCGGGCTGGTCTCGGACGGCAGCCTGAGCGCCACCGGCATCGCCACCGCGCTCCTGCTGACCGTCGCGCTCTGGCTCGCCTGCTACTGGTCGGTCGCCCTGCTGGCCCGGGCCAACAACCTGCTCACCCTGGTCAAGTTCGCCATCCCGGTCCTCGCCTGCGGCGCCCTGATCGCCTCCGGCTTCCACACCGGCAACTTCACCGGCCACGGCGGCTTCGCCCCCAACGGCTGGTCCGCCGTGCTCACCGCCGTGACCGCCTCCGGCGTCGTCTTCGCCTTCAACGGCTTCCAGGCCGTCGTCAACCTCGGCGGCACCGCCAAGAACCCCGGCCGCGCCATCCCGCTCGCCCTCGTCGGCGCGCTCTCCCTCGGCCTGGTGATCTACCTCGCGCTCCAGGTCGCCTTCCTCGGCGCCGTGCCCCCCGAGAAGCTCGCCGAGGCCGGCGGCTGGAGCGGCATCAACTTCGCCTCGCCCTTCGCCGACCTCGCCAAGCTGCTGATGCTCCACTGGGTCGTCACCATGCTCCAGTTCGGCGCCTTCATCTCCCCGAACGGCGCCAACATCGGCAACGTCGCCTCCTCCGCCTACCTCGCGCAGAACCTCGCCGAGACCGGCTTCTTCCCCAGGAAGATCGCCGAGGTGCACCCCCGCTACGGCGTCGCCCGCCCCGCGATGTGGCTCAACCTCGGCTTCTCCGTCCTCCTGCTGCTCACCATCGGGCACAGCTGGGAGGCGCTCGCCAGCGTCGTCTCCGCCGCCATGGTCGTCTCCTACCTCATGGGCCCCATCGCCGTCGGCGTCTTCCGCAGGACCAAGCCGCAGCTGCCCCGCCCCTTCAAGCTCCCGGCCGCCGCCGTGCTCTGCCCGCTGACCTTCGCCTTCGCCGCCTGCGCCCTGTACTGGTCGAAGTGGCCCAACACCGGCAAGGTCGCCCTGCTCACCCTCGTCTCCGTGCCGATCGCCGCCGTCGTGCTGCGCCGCCGCGGCGAGAAGAGCCTGGCCCGGCAGTTCGCCCCCGCCTGGTGGATGGTCGCCTTCCTGCTCTGGCTGGCCCTGCTGTCCGCGCTCGGCAGCACCGAGTTCGGCGGGCACGGCGTGCTCCCGGGCGGCGTGGACATCGCCCTGGTCGCCCTGTCGTCCGTGGGCTTCTATTACTGGGCCGTCCACGCCGGCGTCCGCGCCCACCGGGCCGGGCTGCCCGGCCCCGACCCCGTCCTCGACACGGCCGCCGCCCCCGCCGTGCCCGAGCCCCGCAGCCCCGAGCCCGCCGGCGCCGCCGCCCGCTGAGGCCGCTGGCGCGGGGCCCGGTGAAGCGGGCCCCCGCGACGGGATATCTTGATGTCGAGCAATGTTGCAAACGTGGAGTGGAGCGGAGCACCCGGTGACTGACTCGACCATCATCTACACGCACACCGACGAGGCGCCGGCCCTGGCGACGCATTCGTTCCTGCCCGTCGTCCAGGCCTACGCCTCGACCGCCGGGATCACCGTGGAGAGCCGCGACATCTCCCTGGCCGGGCGGATCATCGCGCACTTCCCCGAGTACCTCCGCGAGGACCAGCGCGTCGCCGACGCCCTCGCCGAGCTGGGCGAGCTGGCCAAGACCCCCGGCGCCAACATCATCAAGCTGCCCAACATCTCCGCCTCGATCCCGCAGCTCAAGGCCGCGATCGCCGAGCTCCAGGCGCAGGGCTACGCCCTGCCGGCCTACCCGGACGACCCGCGGACCGACGAGGAGCGCGAGGTCCGCGCCCGCTACGACAAGGTCAAGGGCAGCGCCGTCAACCCCGTCCTGCGCGAGGGCAACTCCGACCGCCGCGCCCCCGCGTCGGTCAAGAACTACGCCAAGGCCCACCCGCACCGCATGGGCGCCTGGACCCCCGAGTCGAAGACGAACGTCGCCACCATGGGCGAGAACGACTTCCGCTCCACCGAGAAGTCCACGGTGATCGCCGAGGACGGCACCCTGCGCATCGAGCTCGTCACCGAGGACGGCACCACCACCGTCCTGCGCGAGGCCGTCCCCGTCCTCGCCGGTGAGGTCGTCGACGCCTCCGTCATGCGCGTCGCCGCCCTGCGCGAGTTCCTCGCCGCCCAGGTCGCCCGCGCCAAGGCCGAGGGCGTGCTGTTCTCCGTGCACCTCAAGGCCACGATGATGAAGGTCTCGGACCCGATCGTCTTCGGCCACGTCGTGCGCGCCTTCTTCCCGAAGACCTTCGCCAAGTACGGCGAGGTGCTGGCCGGCGCCGGCCTGTCCCCCAACGACGGCCTCGGCGCCATCCTCAAGGGCCTGGAGACCATCCCGCACGGCCTCGGCGAGGAGATCAAGGCGTCCTTCGACGCCGAGCTGGCCGAGGGCCCGGCCCTGGCCATGGTCGACTCCGACAAGGGCATCACCAACCTCCACGTCCCCTCCGACGTCATCGTCGACGCCTCCATGCCGGCCATGATCCGCACCTCCGGCCACATGTGGGGCCCGGACGGCCAGGAGGCCGACACCCTCGCCGTCCTCCCGGACAGCAGCTACTCCGGCGTCTACCAGGCCGTCATCGACGACTGCCGCGCCCACGGCGCCTTCGACCCGGCCACCATGGGCTCCGTGCCCAACGTCGGCCTGATGGCGCAGAAGGCCGAGGAGTACGGCTCGCACGACAAGACCTTCGAGATCCCGGCCGCCGGCACCGTCCGCCTCGTGGACGTCGCCACCGGCACCGCGGTCCTGGAGCAGCCGGTCTCCGAGGGCGACATCTTCCGCGCCTGCCAGACCAAGGACGCCCCCATCAAGGACTGGGTGAAGCTCGCCGTCACCCGCGCCCGCGCCACCGGCGACCCGGCCGTCTTCTGGCTGGACGAGAACCGCGCCCACGACGCCGTCCTCATCGAGAAGGTCAAGCGCTACCTTCCCGAGCACGACACCGAGGGCCTGGACATCCGCATCCTCGCCCCGGTCGAGGCCACCAAGCTCTCCGTCGAGCGCATCCGCCGCGGCGAGAACACCATCTCGGTCACCGGCAACGTGCTGCGCGACTACCTGACCGACCTCTTCCCGATCCTGGAGCTGGGCACCAGCGCCAAGATGCTCTCCGTCGTCCCGCTGATGGCCGGCGGCGGCCTCTTCGAGACGGGCGCGGGCGGCTCGGCCCCCAAGCACGTCCAGCAGCTCGTCAAGGAGAACTACCTGCGCTGGGACAGCCTCGGCGAGTTCTTCGCCCTGGCCGCCAGCTTCGAGCACCTCGCGCAGACCACCGGCAACTCCCGTGCCCAGGTCCTCGCCGACACCCTCGACCGCGCCACGGCGACCTTCCTCAACGAGGACAAGTCCCCGACCCGTCGCGTCGGCGGCATCGACAACCGCGGCAGCCACTTCTACCTGTCCCTGTACTGGGCCCAGGAGCTGGCCCAGCAGACCGACGACGCCGACCTGGCCAAGGCGTTCGGCCCGCTCGCCGAGACCCTCACCGCCCAGGAGCGGACGATCGTCGACGAGCTGATCGCGGTCCAGGGCTCGCCGGCCGACATCGGCGGCTACTACCAGCCCGACCCGGCCAAGGCGGCGGCGGTCATGCGTCCGTCGCAGACCTTCAACGAGGCGATCGCGTCGCTCGCCTGACGCCCCGTCGGAACCGGTTGCCCCGCCCCTTGTCGCGAGGGGCGGGGCCGGCCGGCCTCCGGGCCGGCCGGCGGCGGATCGTCAGTGGCCGTACGCTCAGCGGCGGATCGTCAGCGTCAGGGCGGGTGACGAGCGCCAGCCGCCGTCCGGGTCGCGGACCAGATAGCTGACCCGCACCGTCCCCGGCGCCGGCTCCCCGACGGTGAACACCGTGCCGCCGCCCACCTCGTCCGCGCGCACCGCCCGCCGGTCGATCAGCGAGGTGCGCAACACGCCGGTGTCCCAGCGCAGTTGCACCTCGTCGCCCTGCGTCATCCGCGGGTACGGACCGACGCGCACGGTCAGCCGGGACGAGCCGTCGAGCACGACGGTGCCGTTCACCGCCCCGTCGACCGAGGGGGCGGCCAGCGGCACGACAGATGTCTCATTCATGGTCCGGTGTCCTGTCCTCATGCGGTGTGCGTTGCCTTCCGGCGAGGGGAGGGGAGCAGACCGTAGCTCCATACGGCGGCGCGTACCAGACCGGCGGAGGACGGAACGCGCGTCAGGCCGGCGCCGGCCCCGCCCCCGCGGCCAGGGTCGCCGGCGCGTAGCCGAAGTCCGGCGGGACGGGCACGCCCAGCGAGCGGGCGATCGGCGCGATCATCGCCAGGTGGTGGACGGCGTGGTGCGAGACGAAGAGCAGCTCCCGGCCCACGGTCGAACGGGTGCGGGCCACGGCGCCGTCGGCACCGACGACGGTGAGCACCTCCACCGGGTAGCCCAGGGCGCGGGGCGGCATCGTGCTCACCCGCGTCCGGACGTTCGCCAGCCGGGCCAGCGCGGCCCCGCGGTCGCGCTCCAGCACCCCGCCGCGGGTGCGCCGGTCGTAGTCCACCGTGCCGCTGTCCGCGCCGGCGAGGATCGCGGAGTAGTGGTCCACGCAGTGGCGTACGTGGGGGGCGATGCCGCTGGCGTCCCGGGGCCGGTGGACGTACTGCGCGTCGGTGAGTATGCCGACCAACTCCTCCAGCCTGAGCAGCTGTTCGGCGGAGCGTTCGGTGACCGTGGCCGTGGGATCGTTCAACGGCGGTGCTCGCTTTCTTCCGGAAGCTCCTCACGGTAGTGGGCCGTTCGGGCCGGACGGAGGGGTTCCGGGCCGGTGGGCGGGGCGCGCGGTGCCGCGCGGGGCGCTCACGGGGCCGGCTCACCGCCCGGACGGGACACCGTCTTCCGCCCGGATCGCGGCGGTGATCGCCGCCACCAGCGGCGCCGGGTCCGGCAGGAAGTAGAAGTGACCGCCGGACAGCGTCCGCACCCCGCGGAACCGGGTCGTCCGGGCCGCCCAGGTGGACATCAGGTGCGGGAGGGCGTACGGGTCCGCGTCCCCGGCGAAGGCGGACAGAGGGACGGGCAGCGGGGCGGCGTCGGCGCGCGGCCGCCAGCACTCGGCCAGGCGCAGGTCGGCGCGGAGGACGGGCTCCACCAGCCGCCACAGCTCCGGGTGTTCGAGGACCTCCCGCGGTGTGCCGCCCAGGTCCGCGACGGCCTCGCGCAGTTCCTCGGCCGGCAGGCCGAACCGCTGCTCGGCCCGCGGGTGGTGCTCGGGCGGGTTGAGGGCCGACAGCCCCAGCCAGCGCGGCAGCGGCAGGCCGCGGTCGCGCAGCGCGAGCGTCAGCTCGTAGGCGGTCAGGGCGCCCATGCTGTGCCCGAAGAGGGCGTACGGCGCCCCGAGATGGGGCCGCAGGTCGTCCAGGAACGTCTCCGCCAGCCCGTCCGCCGTGGTGTGCGCCCGGCCGGGCCGCGACGCCCTGCCGGGCGCCTCCAGCAGGCACAACTCCCACTCCGCCGGCAGCAGCCGGGCCCACGGCCGGTAGGTCAGGTGCGATCCGCCGGCGTGGTGCAGGACGAACAGCCGCAGTTCGGGGGCGGGGACGGGGCGGGGGCGGATGATCGGGTCGGTGCTCACGCCCCGGAGCGTACTGAGCGTGTGTGCGCGGGGGTGCGGCGGGGCTTGTGCGCGGGCTTGGGCGCCGGGGTCTGCGCCTGGTGTGTTCCGTTGCCTCTCCCCGCCCCGCCCTTTCACCGTTTCCCAGGGGCTCCGCCCCTCCCCCCCCCCGCACCGCGCTCCGCGCGGACGGCGCGGGCTCCGCCCCTGCACCCCGAGCGGGCTCCGCTCCTGCACCTACCGGGGGCTGTGCCCCCCCGGCGCTCCCTTCCGGGGCTCCGTCCCGGGCCCCGAACCGCGCTCCGCGCGGTTGTCCTCAAGCGCCGGACGGGCTGAAATCAGCCCGTGGGTGTGCCGTCCAGGAGGGCGCGGCCCAGGGGGGTCAGGGCGTGTCGTACGGATGAGCCGGTGCGGCGGGTGGTGAGGAGGCCCGCGGTGCGCAGGACGGTGGCGTGTTCGCTGGCGGAGGCGGGGGAGACGCCGGCGCGGCTGGCGAGGTCGGCGGTGCCGCCCTCCGTGGCGGCGGCGTCGAGGACGCGGGCCCTGGTCCGGCCCAAGAGG
Source organism: Streptomyces caatingaensis (assembly GCF_001187435.1). Lineage (GTDB taxonomy): Bacteria > Actinomycetota > Actinomycetes > Streptomycetales > Streptomycetaceae > Streptomyces > Streptomyces caatingaensis. Next base: position 658,227 of record NZ_LFXA01000002.1, read on the forward strand.
GCCGTCAGGTGGGCGGGATGGCCCTCGTGCGGCCCGGCCGGGGGCGCGAGGACCGCCTGGTAGGCGGACAGTTCGCGGGCCACGGGGTAGCGCACCTCCAGCGGCGCGTCCGGGTCCGCGCTGTCGAGCCGGAAGACCGGGGCGGTCAGGAAGAACGTCGGCGTGAGCAGCACCCCCCGTCCCTCCAGCGGCAGATCGACGTCCATCGTGCAGGGCGCGTACAGGACCGGGGACTCCCAGCGCAGCGCGGGATGGAGCGTGGCGAGCAGGTGCTCGGCGCCGTGCTCGGCCATGACCCGCATCCGGTGCGCCCGGTCCGCCTGGACGCAGGCGGCCAGTTGCCGCCAGTACGGGGCGACGGCCGCGTCGTAGTACGAGCGGAACGCGCGGTCGACGAGCCGGGCGGCGCCCCTGTCCCCGGAGTGCAGGTCGCCGATCCAGCGGGGCACCGAGGGCCGCCAGTCCTCGGCCACCGACAGGTCGGCCGCCCACACGTGCCGGGGCATGCTCCAGGTCGCCTCCAGGCTGTGCTCCAGCGACGTGGAGCCGCGCACCCGGATGAACGCCTCGGGCACGTACTCGTCCAGCCCCGCCGGCGCCAGCTCCAGCAACGGCCGTACGACCGGGCTGAGTTCCCGCAGCGACCGCTGCCGCCACCCCTCAAGGGCGGGGGCGCCGCTGGTCTGGAGGAGCGGCAGGCTGAACGTCGCCTCGGCGAGCGGATCCGGCGTCGCCGTCAACCGCACCCGGCCGAGGTCCTCGGCGCTGAAGTGCAGACGCAGTGTCACGGCTTTCGGGCCTCCGGCACGTAGGGGCGAAAGGAAGGGGCGGACATTGCGGGCGAAGCGCTGCTTACCGCTACTTGTCCCGCACGATGGTAAGCGTTCCCCCGCGCCCGTATTCGGCCAGGGCCGAACTCCTTTGCCCGGATCCGCCCCCGCCCCGCAGACTCCCTTGTCGGGCCGCACACCCCAGGCCCGTGCCGGGCGCCCGTCCGGCCGCCGCGGGGGGAACCGTGACACAGGCGGCGGGGGGAGACGCGCACCCGGCAGCAGCCGAAGGGCGCCGTTCCGTGTGGGGACGGAACGGCGCCCTTCGGCGTGGAACGCGGGCCGGTGCGGGAGTCCGGCGCGGCCGGCGGTCAGCCGGTGTCCAGGGCCCGTTCCGCCGCCTCCCCGAAGAGGACCCCGAACGCCGCCCACAGCGTGCTCGGGACGGCCAGGGCCGCGAGGCGGAAGCGCCAGAGGGTGTCGGCCGGGAAGTCCTCCGGGACCTCGTCGACCGCGGGCAGGAAGGCGAAGGCCAGGGCGAGCGCGGCGACCAGGACCGCCGTGGCGGCGATCGTCGCGTACCAGGGGCCGAGGCGGGGGGACAGCCCGCGGCGCAGGAGGAGGGCGCCGGAGGAGAGCAGGACGCTCAGGGCGATCATCAGGAAGTAGAGCGCCGTGCGCCGGCCGATGGTGTCCGGCTCGCCCACCGAGGGCGGATTCGCCGGGTACTTGAGGAACGGGATGACGTGGAGGGTGAGCAGCGCCCCCGCGGAGAGCAGGACCGCCGTGGCCCGGGGCCCGAGGGGGCCGGCGCGCCCCAGGAGGGCGCAGTAGGCCAGGGCCGCGACCCCGCCGAGGGCGAGCGCCTCGACGAGGACGCCCGTGGCGAGGCCGGCCGACGACTGGAGGGAACGGGAGACGAGTCCGGCGCCGTGCTCGTGGGTGTGGGCGTCCTCGAAGGAGATCGCCGCGTCCACCTGGGGCTCGCCCAGGAAGTAGGCCACGGTCAGGGCGAACAGCCCGGCGGCCAGGCCCGCGAGCAGACCGCGGACGAGCAGCGGGCGTACGGGGACGGATCGCATGCGCGCGCCTCCCCGGCTCAGTGGCACGGGAACCCGAGCAGATGGCGCGCGTCGTGGACCCACTCGTGGACGCCCGCCCCGGAGAACACCGAGGACGCGCCCTGCTCGGCGCCGACGAAGTAGAGCAGGACCAGGGCGAGCAGGCCGACGAGCAGGGCCCAGGGGGCCAGGGACCTGGCGGATGCGGGGGTGACGACGGGAGCGGCGGGGCTGGTGGGGGCGGAGTGTGCCATGGCCGAAACCTCCTGGAAGAACGCGTCCTCGGGGCCGGGGGACGACGAGGTGCGGGTCCGACTCTCACGGTGGCGCGACCGTGCCGGGGTTCCACCGGCTTCCGCCACCCGTCGTCAGTGTCCCGGCGACCGTACCGTTTGAGACACCGCCCGGCCATGGGCGGCGGAACGCGCACCAGCGCACACGGAGGCGCCAAGTCACCGGCCGTGCGAGGCCGGAGAGGGGGGACGGGATGACGGTACGGGTGCTGCTCATGACGCCGGTGACGGGGACGGGACGGGGTGCGCGCTTCGGTGACGACGAGGCGCCGGACGACGCCGCCCTGCGGTCCGCGCGGGCGGTCGCGGCCCGGCTGCCCGGCCGTACGCGGGCGTACGCCGCCCCCGGGGCGTGCTGCCGCGCCACGGCCGGCGCCCTGGGAGTGCACGCCGTGCCAGCACGCGAGTTGGCCGACCTCGACACGGGACGCTGGCGGGGCCGGGAGCCCGACGAGGTGGCGGCGGCCGAACCGGCCGCCCTGGCCGCCTGGTTGTCCGACCCGGCGGCGGCCCCGCACGGCGGCGAGTCGGTCCTCGCCCTGGCCGCCCGGACGACGAGGTGGCTCGCGGCGCAGGCCGGAGCGGGCGGCCGCGTGCTCGCCGTCGTCCCGCAGGCCGTCGTCCGGGCCGCCGTCGTGGGCGCGTTGGAGCTGCCGCCGGCCGTCTTCTGGCGGCTGGACGTGCCGCCGCTGTCGGCCACCGAGCTCACCGGCCGCGCCGGGCGGTGGAACTGGCGCTGCGCGCGCCTGCCGGAGGACTGAGGGCCCCGGCGGCGCCGCCGTCCGCCGGGTGTTCGCCCGCCGGTCGCCGGGCGTTCGCGGAAAATGGCGGGAAGCGACTGTTGATGGCACTCAGTGCCACTGCCACAGTCGTGGTGTGGCTCGTCGGAGTCCGGCCGCGCTCATCTGAACTACCGCTCGGTAGACGGGACTTCGCGCGCCACCCGCCGGCAGGCGGCAGCACGACGAACGTGAAGGTCGACGCGAACCGGGAGACGGTCATGGCGCAGGCAGGCACGACGGAGGCCGACGAGCTGGCACGGCGGTGGGCGACGGACCCGCGGTGGCGGGGCGTCGAGCGCACCTACGGCGCGGAGGACGTGATACGGCTGGCGGGCAGCGTCCGCGAGGAGCACACGCTGGCGCGGCGCGGCGCGGAGCGGCTGTGGCGCCAACTGCACGAGCGGGACTACGTCCACGCGCTGGGCGCCCTGACCGGCGGCCAGGCCGTCCAGATGGTCAGGGCCGGGCTCCAGGCGATCTACCTGTCCGGCTGGCAGGTCGCCGCGGACGCCAACCAGGCCGGGCACACCTACCCCGACCAGAGCCTCTACCCGGTCAACTCCGTTCCCACGGTGGTGCGCCGGATCAACAACGCGCTGCTGCGCGCGGACCAGATCGCCACCGCCGAGGGCGACACGTCCGTCGACTGGCTCGCGCCGATCGTCGCCGACGCCGAGGCCGGCTTCGGCGGGCCGCTGAACGCCTTCGAACTCGCCAAGGCGATGATCGCGGCCGGCGCGGCGGGCATCCACTACGAGGACCAGCTCGCCTCCGAGAAGAAGTGCGGCCACCTCGGCGGCAAGGTCCTCGTCCCCACCTCCCAGCACATCCGCACCCTCAACGCCGCCCGGCTGGCCGCCGACATCGCCGACGTGCCCACCCTGATCGTCGCCCGCACCGACGCCCTCGCCGCGACCCTCCTCACCAGCGACGTCGACGAGCGCGACGCCGAGTTCGTCACGGGGGAGCGGACCGCCGAGGGCTTCTACCGGGTGCGCAACGGCATGGCGCCCGTCATCGCGCGCGGCCTCGCGTACGCCCCGTACGCCGACCTCCTGTGGGTCGAGACCGGCACCCCGGACCTCGGGCAGGCCCGCGAGTTCGCCGAGGCGATCCACGCCCGCCACCCCGACAAGATGCTCGCCTACAACTGCTCGCCCTCCTTCAACTGGAAGGCCGCCCTGGACGACGACCGGATCGCCAAGTTCCAGCGCGAACTGGGCGCCATGGGCTACCGCTTCCAGTTCATCACCCTGGCCGGATTCCACTCCCTCAACCACGCCATGTTCGACCTCGCCCGCGGCTACGCCGAGCACGGCATGACCGCCTACGTCGAGCTCCAGGAGCGCGAGTTCGCCGCCCAGGCGGACGGGTTCACGGCGGTGAAGCACCAGCGCGAGGTGGGTACCGGCTACTTCGACCTGGTCTCCACGGCCGTCAACCCCGCGTCCTCCACCACCGCGCTGACCGGCTCCACCGAGGAAGAGCAGTTCCACTAGGCCCGAGCCGGCGGACCGGTCACCCCCAGGAGACGACCATGGCAGCACCCACCCTCACCCCGACCGTCCACCTCCTCGGCGACCGGCCCGCCCGCTCCGACGAGGTCCTCACCCCCGAAGCCGTCGAATTCGTCGCCCGCCTCGACGCGGCCTTCGCCGGCCGCCGGGCCGCGCTCCTGTCCGAACGGCGGCACCGGGCCGCCCTGCTGGCCGGCGGCGGGGCCCTCGACCTCGTACCGGCCACCGCCGCCGTCCGCGCCGACCCGTCCTGGCGCGTCGCCCCGCCCGCCCCCGGACTGGCCGACCGCCGCGTCGAGATCACCGGCCCGCCCACCCGGCAGGGCGCCGACCGGGCCCTCGCCTCCGGCGCGCCCGTGTGGGTCGCCGACTTCGCGGACGGCATGGCGCCCGTCTGGAGCCGGGCCGTCGAGGGCCAGGCGCACGTCCTGGCGTCCCCCCTGACGGTCCTCGTCCGCCCGCGCGGCTGGCACCTCACCGAACGGCACCTGCTCGTCGCCGGCCGTCCGGCCGCGGCCGCCCTCGTCGACGCCGGCCTGTACCTCTACCACCGGGCCCGGCGGGGGAGCGGCGGACCGCCCGGGCCGTACTTCTGCCTCCCCCAGGTGGAGAACCACCTGGAGGCGCGGCTGTGGAACGACGTCTTCTCCTTCGCCGAGGAACAGCTCGGCCTGCCGTACGGCACGGTCCGTGCCACCGTCCCCGTCGAAACGATCGGCGCCGCCTTCGAGATGGAGGAGATCCTCTACGAACTGCGGTCGCGCGCGGCCGGGTTGGCCGCCGATCCCCGGCGGTACCTCGCCGGTGTCGTCCGGGCCTTCCCGCACCGGCCGGACTTCCTGCTGCCCGACCGCGGCAAGGTCACCATGACCGCGCCGTTCCTGCGCGCCTGCACCGAGCTGCTCGTCCGCACCTGTCACCGGCGCGGCACCCACGCGATCGGGGCCCCCGCCCCGCAGGTGCCCGGCGCCGACGCGGCGGCGCGCGAGGCCGTCCTCGCGCGGGTGCGCTGCGACAAGGAGCGCGAGGCGGAGGACGGTTTCGACGGCTCCCGCGTCGCCCACCCCGACCTCGTCCCCGTCTGCCGGGCCTCCTTCGACTCCGTCCTCGGCGGCCGGCCCCACCAGCTCGAACGCACCCGGGAGGACGTCCACGTCACCTCCTCCGCCCTCCTCTCCGTCCCGCGCAGCAGCGGCCGGCCCACCGAACTGGGCGTCCGCACCGCCCTGTCCGTCGCCCTGCGCTGCGGCGACTCCTGGCTCCGCGGCGGCACCTCCGTCCTCCGCCACGGCCTCGTCGAGGACGCCGCCACGGCGGAGACGGCCCGCTGCCAGGTCTGGCAGTGGCTCCGCCACGACGTCGTCTCCCCGGCGGCGGTCCTGCGCCTCCTCGCGGAGGAGGCCGCCGCCCTGACGGCCGAACAGCCGCTCTCCCGGGCCGAGCAGGCCCGCCACATCGTCGCCCGCACCGTCCTCGGCCCCGAGCCCCCCGGCCCCTTCACCCCCGACTTCACACCCCCGGCCGACGCCCGCCGCAACCCCCCACCGCCGTGAGGGCATTGCCCCCCGCCCCGCCCTTTCACCGTTTCCCCGGGGGCTCCGCCCCTGGGTTACCCCGGAGCGGGGGCCGCGCTCCCGCGCGGGGGCGGGGCTTCGCCCCTGCACCCCACCGGGGCTTCGCCCCTGGACCCCGGGCGGGGCTGCGCCCCTGGGCCACCTTGGGGCGGGGGGCCGTGTTCCCGCGTGGGGGCGGGGCTTGGCCCCTGGGTCACCCCGGGGTGGGGGGCGCGCTCCTGCGCGGGGCGGGGGGCTTCGCCCCCGCACCCCCTGGACCCGGGCGGGGGTCCACCCTGCACTCCGCCGGGCTGCGCGTTCTTGGGCCCGGGCGGGGCTTCGCCCCTGCGTCCGACGGGGCGCCGTCCCCTGGGCCGCCGGGCGGGCTTTCGCCCTTGCGCTCCACCGGGGCTCCGCCCCGTGACCCCCCGTGGGGGGCCGGCCCTTGACCCCCCGTGGGGGGCCGGCCCTTGACCCCCTGGGGGGGCCGGCCCTTGACCCCCTGGGGGCCGCCCCTCGCCCCCCCATCGCGGCTCCGCCGCTCCCCACCCCAGCACCGCCGGACGGGCTGAAAGCAGCCCGTCCCGGGGGGCGCGCCGCCTGCGGGGCGAGCCGGGAACCCCGCGGCGGAGCCGCGTGGCACTCCCGCGCGGCAGCGCGGCGAGAAACGGTGAAAGGGCGGGGCGGGGGCGAAAACCGCACGGGCGTCGCGGTGGCGCGCGCGGAGTCTCTTGTCGGCTTGTGGTGCCTGTACGACGATGACGGCGCATGCTCCCGCGTGATCGAGGAGGCCGGCATCGTGATCACTCTCACCGAGACGCTCGCCGTGGACACCGTGGACGCCTTCCTGACGGCCGGCGAAGTGGCGCGCCTCGCCGAGGCAGTCGAGCGGCACATCGTGCGGACGGGGTGGCAACCGTCCTACGTGGGGGAGGAGTTGAGAGAGCTGCCGGACGAGGTGCAGGACGTGCTCGACGCGGCGACGCGGCGGCATCTGCCGGAGATACGGAGGACGTTCCCGGCCGTGACGGGCGTGTCGCCGTGGCAGCTCATCCAGTTCGGGCCCGGCGAGGGCGCGGTCCGGCACATGGACGGGATCGCGGCGGATCCGTTCGGGACGCCGCGGCACGTGGCCCGGATCGGGGTCACGGTCGAGGACGCGCGCGAGGGCGGGGAGTTCTTCTTCGAGACCACGTCCAGCGAGGGGGTGTGGGACACCCGCCACGACGGGACGTCCGCCCCCGGCTACGCGGAGGGCATGCGCTTCACACGCATCGCCCCGCACGACCGGATCTCGCGGGACGAACCCGACACCGCGTGGATCCACGAGGTCCGCGGCGTCCCGTGGACCACCCCCGCCGGGGCGGGCACCGGCATCGTCTACGGCGCGCAGCTCATCCACGGCATCACGCCGGTCGTCAGCGGGCGTTGCCGCAAGTTCATCACCGGACTGGTCGCCGGCTGACGGTCGCGCGCTCCGGCGCGCACGCCGTCACCGCGCCACGACCCGTGGTGGCCCCGGAGGCGCCCCGGGGTAGGGAGGCGGACGGTGCGCGGGGGAAGGCCCCGCGCCGGCGGTTTCCCGGAGGGACGCGCATGGCAGTGGGACGGCGAGGAGCGGCGACGGCGTTGTGCGCCGTGATCCTGATGGGCGCGGGGCCGGCCGCGGCGTCGGCGGCGCGCGGTGGCGAGGCCGTCGTCTGCACGGGCTCGGAGGAGGGGTCCGCCGACCCCTCCCTCGGGCTCCTGCCGCGGCCGACCCGCATCACGGGCCGCTCCGCGTACACCTGCACCACCGCCCCCGGGCGTTCCGTCCGCGCCGAAGGGCACTTCGAGGGCTTCTCGCCCGCCTCCTCCTGCATCGGGACGGACGCCCCGGCCGGCGTGGAGACCATCCGCTACGCGGACGGGCGGACGTCCGTCGTCCGCTACGGGAGCGCGTCCGTCCTGCGGGTGGCCGGGGCCAACGCCGTCCGGCTCCACGGCGAGGTGACCGAGGGCGTCGGCAAGGGACGGCCCGCGCGCAGGACGGTGGTGACCCTCGCCCGCAGCGCCGCCGTAGAGTGCCTGGCGCTCATGCCCGTCTCCCACGCCCCGGGCGGGACCCAGCTGGAGATCCTGCCGTCCTGAGCCCGTGACCCGGGCCCGAAGTCCCGTCAGGAGGGCGGGACTTCCGCCCAGATGACCTTGCCCCCGGGCGTGTAGCGCGTCCCCCACCGCTCCGCGAGCTGGGCGACCAGGAACAGCCCCCGGCCGCCCTCGTCCTCCGCCGCCGCGTAGCGCAGGTGCGGGGACGTGCTGCTGGTGTCGGCGACCTCGCAGATCAGGGCGCGGTCGCGCAGCAGGCGGACGCGGATGGGGCCGGAGGCGTGCCGGATGGCGTTGGTGATCAGTTCGCTGAGGATGAGCTCGGTGGTGAACAGGGCCTCCTCCAGGCCCCATTGCTCCAGCTGGCGGGCCACGTCGGCGCGGGCGCGGGCGACGACCGCCGGGTCGGAGGGGAGTTCCCACTCGGAGATCCGGTCGGCCGGCAGGATCCGGGTGCGGGCCACGAGCAGGGCGATGTCGTCGGTCTGCCGGTCGGGCAGCAGCGCGCCGAGGACGGCCTCGCAGGTCTCCTGCGGCGTGCGGTCCGGCACGGCGAGGGACGCGCGGAGGACGGCGAGGCCCTCGTCGATGTCCCGGCGGCGGTCCTCGACCAGCCCGTCGGTGTACAGGACGAGGCTGCTGCCCGCGGGCAGGCGCAGGTCGGCGGCCTCGAAGGGCAGGCCGCCCAGGCCCAGCGGCGGCCCGGCCGGCAGCTCGGGGAACTCCACCGAGCCGTCCGGCGCGACCAGGGCCGGCAGGGGATGGCCGGCGCGCGCCAGGGAACAGACGCCCGACACCGGGTCGTAGACCGCGTAGAGACAGGTCGCACCCGCGACGGGCCGCTCGTCCGGCGACTCCGCCACGGCCGCCTCCTGGTCGATGCGGGCCACCAACTCGTCGAGGTGCCCGAGGAGTTCGTCGGGCGGCAGGTCGAGGGTGGAGAAGTTCAGCACGGCCGTGCGCAGCCGGCCCATCGTGGCGGCGGCGTGCAGCCCGTGCCCGACCACGTCGCCCACGACCAGCGCCACCCGCGCCCCGGGCAGCGGGATCACGTCGAACCAGTCGCCGCCGACCCCGGCCTGGGCCGGCAGGTAGCGGTAGGCGGTCTCCAGCGCGTTCTGCTCGGGCAGGCCGCGCGGCAGCAGACTGTGCTGGAGGGTGACGGCCATGTCGTGCTCGCGCGTGTAGCGGCGGGCGTTGTCGATGCACACGGCCGCGCGCGCCGCCAGCTCCTCGGCGAGCGACAGGTCGTCCTCCTCGAAGGGCGCGCTGTCGCGGGTGCGCCAGAACGTCGCGATCCCCAGCAGCACGCCCCGCGCCTTCAGTGGCACGGTGATCATCGAGACGAAGCCGTAGTCCAGCACGGCCTGGGTGCGCGACGGGTCCTGGGTGCGCCAGCCGGAGGAGGCGGCCAGGTCGGGGACGAGCACCGGGTGGCCGCTGACGAACCCGACGGCCTGCGGGGTCGGCCCGGCGAAGGTCACCAGCTCCCCGGCCGGGTAGAGCGGGCTGTCGGCCGTCGGGCCGGTGAGCGCGACGCGGCGCAGCTCCGCCTCCTCGCCCGGCGCCGGTGACAGCGCCGGCTCGCCGCCGCGCAGCACCTGCTCGGCGAGGTCGACGGTGGCGTAGTCGGTGAAGCGGGGCGACGCCACCCGGGTCAGCTCCTCGGCGGTCCGCCGGACGTCCAGCGTCGTGCCGACCGCCACGCTCGCGTCGTACAGCAGCCGCAGCCGCTCGCGCGCCAGCTCGGCCCGGCCGGCCAGCGCCCGCAGCTCGGTGGAGTCCCGCAGGGTGGCGACGCTGCCCGGCGGGCCGCCGCGGCGGTCGGTGGTCCGCAGGTTGACGGCGAGCAGGCGGTCGCCGACGGGCAGCACCTCGTCCGTGACCGCGCGCCGGGACGACAGCAGCGCCGCGGCGCGCGCGTCGAGGCCCAGCTCGTCCACGCGCCGGCCCTCGACGTCGGGCGGCAGGCCCAGCAGCCGCCGTGCCTCGTCGTTCACCAGCAGGAGCCGGCCGTCGCCGCCGACGATGACGACGCCCTCGCGCACGGCGTGCAGCACGGCGTCGTGGTGTTCGTACATCCGGGTCATCTCGGCCGGGCCCAGCCCGTGCGTCTGCCGGCGCAGCCGCCGGCTGACGAGGGCCGTGCCCGCGGTGGCCAGGGCGAGGGCCGCGGCCCCGGCGCCGAGGACGAAGGGGAGCTGCCGGTCGAAGGCGCTGCTGACCGCGCTGACCTTGATCCCCGAGGCCACCGCGCCGACGATCGCGCCGCTCGCGTCGCGCACCGGCACCACGGCCTGGACCTCCTGGCCCAGCGGGCCGTGGACGCTCTCGATCGTGACCTTGCCGGTGCTCAGGGTCGGGTCGACGGTGCCGACGAAGTGCTTGCCGATGAGGGACGGGTCGGGGTGGGTGAAGCGGACGCCGGCGCGGTCGGTGACCACGACGAAGTCGACGCCGCCGCGTCTGCGGGCGTCCTCGGTCAGCGGCTGGAGCACGGCGGAGGGGTCCGGGCCCCGCATCGCGGCCGGCAGGCCGGGGGCGTGCGCGAACGCCTCGGCCGCGGCGAGGGAACGGTCCCGCGCCGCCTGGAACCTGTCGGTCCGTGCCTGGAAGAGCAGCGTGCCGACCGCCGCCAAGACGAGCAGCAGCACGATCAGCACCTGGAGCAGGAACATCTGGCCGGCGACGCTGCGGGTGCTCGTCACCGCCCACGGACGTCGCGCCGACGCCTCGCGCGGGCTCTGCCGCCACTGCCGCCGCTCGTGCCGACCGCCCGCGCGCCGGCCGGCGAACCAGCGGCCCGAGGGCCTCCAGGAGCGGCCCGGGATTCGGGCCATGTTCCATGTCTACCGTGGTGCCCCGCGCGGCGCGAACGTTGGGTGCCGCGCGGGGGTCGGGCCGGGGCCGGGCCGGAGCCGGGCGAGGGCCCGGCGAGGGGACTCCCATGGGCTCCCGGGGGCTCCCTCACCACTCCTCGTCGGAGAGCCCGGCGTCCCGGTCCTCGTCGCTGACCACCTGGTTCAGCGCGTCCTCCTTCATCTGCTCGATCTCGTCGGCCACGTCTCGCTCCGAGAAGGTCATCTGCCGCTCCTCACACGTGCTCGGGAGAGAGGTCGGGTGCTCTTACCCCACGCAGTCCTCAGTCCACACTCCGACGCGCCGGAGTGCAGCCTTCCGCCGCTCGAACGGGTGATCCGCGGGCATCGTCCCCGTCGGGCCGCGGGCGATGTGCCAGGGCGCTGCGGGCCGTCCGCCGCCGAACGCCGAAGGTGCACGGGCGGGTTCGGAGGCCCCGTCACAGGCGTCTATCATTTGCTGGTGCAATTCAAGAGATCGACGGTCGTCCTCCTCGCCGCCACGGCGCTCCTCGCCGCGGGCTGCTCGAAGGGCGACGGCGGCACCGGCGGGGACGGTGCCGCGCCGCCGCGCCCGAGCGCCCGGGAGCTCCAGGAGCGCTGGTGGGCGTGGGCGGACGCGGAGCCGGGGGAGCCGAACCCGATCGACGACCCGGACGGCCGCCTGTGCGTGCGGGGGCAGGCGTCGGACGTCTGGTTCCTGGCCGGCACGCACGGCGGGCCCGCCCGCCGGCAGTGCACCCTGCCCGCGGGAACCCCCATCGCCTTCCCGCTCGTGAATCTCACGGCCTCGAAGGGGGATTGCGACACCTTCATGGGCTCCGCCGGGGGGAGCGCCACCCTGGACGGCAAGGCCCTCGATCCCGAACGGCTGGACGGCACACCGGTGAAGGGCCGCGGTCCCGGCGCGCTGGCCTGCGGCCTGTGGGTGCGGATGGACCCGCTGCCGCCGGGCACGCACACGCTGAGCTTCAAGGGATCGTCGGGTTCGTTCAGCACGTCCGTCGACTACCGCCTGGAAGTCGCCGACCGCTGACGCCGGCGTTCCGGCCGTACGGAAGCGCCGGGGGCCGCGCTCAGCGGCGCCGCCGCACCGCGGCGCCCACCCCCGCCGCGGCCGCGACCGCGGCCACCGCGCCCCGGTGCCGGGACAGCCACGGCTGGACGCCGTGCCGCTTGGCCATGTCGTCGAACGTGCCGTGCGCCCCGAAGTCGTGCCCCTCGCTCCCGTCCGCCGGGTGCCACAGGTTCACCGGCGCCAACTCGTCCTGCGGCACCGACGTCTGCTGCGAGGCGAAGCCCGTCCGCGCCAGATAGCGGTCCAGCAGCCCCGGCGCCACCGCGTTGGCGATCAGCGTGCCGACCGTGCTGCCGCCGACCCAGTGCTCGCGCCGGCGCGGATGGCTGGCCGCGTACACGATCGCCCGCGCCGCCACCTCCGGCTGGTAGATGGGCGGCACGGGCTGCGGACGGCGCGGCAGCCGCGAGAGCGCCCAGCGGAACTGGGGCGTGTTCAGCCCCGGCAGCTGCACCATCGTCGTCCGCACCCGGCTGCCCTGGTGCAGCAGCTCGCAGCGCAGCGCCTCGTTCATCCCCTGGATCGCGTGCTTCGCCCCGCAGTACGCGGCCTGGAGCGGGATCCCCCGGTACGCCAGCGCCGAGCCGACCTGCACGATCGTGCCGTGGTCGCGCGGCAGCATCCGCGACAGCGCGGCCTGCGTGCCGTACACACAGCCCAGGTACGTGACCTCGGTGGCCCGCCGGAACTCCTCCGGCTCGATCTCGACGAACGGCGCGAAGACGGTCGCGAAGGCGTTGTTGACCCACACGTCCACCGGCCCGAAGACCTCCTCGACCCGGTCGGCCGCCGCGCGCACCGCGCAGTGGTCCGCCACGTCCACCGGCACGACCAGCGCCTGCCCGCCGGCCTGCGTGACCTCCCGCGCCGCCGCGTCGAGCCCCCTGCGGCCCCGGGCCAGCAGGGCCACCCGGTCGCCGCGCGCGGCGAAGGCCCGCGCCGTGGCGCGCCCGACGCCGCCGCTGGCACCGGTCACGACGACGGTGCGCCCTCCGGTGCGTGATCCGCTGTGTGTGTTCACCGCCGCCGGGTACCCCTCGCGCCCCCGGGCAAACGCCCGATCGGTCGCCGCTCCCGCGCGGCCGCACCCCCCGCCGCGCATGCTCGCCCTGTGAGACCCCTCCGCGTGAGACCCCTCCACGCCCCCGCCGCCGCCCTGCTGCTCGTCCTCTGCCTGCTCCCCGGCGCCGCCCGCGCCGCCCCCGTCGAACGGCTCTACGGCTCCGCCAACCGCTCCTTCGCCACCACCGAACGCCGCGTCGCGCTCACCTTCAACGCCGCCTGGGACACCGCCGGGATCGACGAGGTGCTGCGCGTGCTGCGCGGGCGGCGGGTGCCCGCGACGTTCTTCCCCACCGGGCAGTTCGCCGAGCGCCACCCGGAGGCCGTGCGGGCCATGGCCCGGCAGGGCGGCGTCGGGAGCCACTCCCACAGCCACCCGCACTTCGCCGGGCTCTCCCGCGCGGAGGTGGAGAAGGAGGTGACCGCCGCCGACCGGGCGCTGCGGGCGGCGGGCGCGGTGCCGCTGCCGTTCTTCCGCTTCCCGTACGGGGAGGCGACGCCGCAGGGCATCGCCCACGTCAACTCCCTCGGTCTGGCGGACATCGAGTGGACGACCGACACCAAGGGCTACCTGGGCACCGCCGGCGGCATGACCGTCGAGGAGGCCGTGCGGCGCGTGGACGGCGTCCTCGCGCCGGGCGCGATCGTCCAGATGCACGTCGGATCGGCCGACGGCTCCGGGCAGGTGCTGGACGCCGCCGCGCTGCCGCGGATCGTCGAACTGGTGCGGTCGCGCGGGTACGAGGTCAGCGACCTGCGGACGCTGCTCGATCCGCCCGCCCCGCCGGCGCCCCCGTCCGCCCCGGCGCTCCCGGCTCGCGCAACGGGCGCAGCAGCAGCCAGCCGACGGCGGGCAGGGCGATCAGCGGGGCGAGGGCCACGCGCAGGGACGCGGCGTCGGCCAGCGCGCCGATCGCCGGGCCGGCGACGCCGCCGACGCTGACGGCCAGCCCCAGGGTGACACCGCTCGCCGTGCCGACGCGCCCGGGCAAGTAGTCCTGGCCGAGGGTGACATGGAGGGAGAACGGCAGGTACAGCCCGGCCGAGGCCAGGGCGACGAACAGGTAGAGCGCCGGCCCGGGGACGAGGACGACGCCCGCGACGGCGAGGACCGACAGCGCGTACGACCGGCGGACGACGGCGAGCCGCCCGTAGCGGTGCGCCAGCCGGGCACCGGCCACCGTGCCCACCGCGCCGCCGAGGTAGAGGACGAACAGGGCGGCCGTGCCCGCCACTTCGCCGCCGCCGACGCGCTGGCGCACGTACAGCGCGATGAACGTGCCGAGACCCACGAAGACCACCGACCGGCAGGCGATGGCCCCCGACAGCCGCCCGAACGACCGCCAGTCGTCGCGCCCTTCGGCCCCGGCGCCGCCCCTCGGCCGCGGACGCGCCGTGCCCCGCGGCACGGCCGCGTAGAGCACGGCCGCGACCACCGCGGGGACGGCCAGCAACGGCGCCGCCCGCAGTCCGCCCGTCGCGACGACGGCCGCGACCAGCAACGGGGCAGCGGCGAAGCCGATGTTGCCGCCCAGTGAGAACCAGCCCATCGCGGTGTGGTCGCCCCCGGCCGCGCTCCTCGCCGCCCGCGCCGCCTCCGGGTGGTAGGCGGCCACCCCGATCCCCGAGACCGCGACCACCGCGAGCGTGACCGCGTACGGCCCGCCCGTCCCGCTCAGCGCGACACCGCCGCCCGCCGCGAGCGTGCTCACCGGCAGCAGCCACGGCATCGGCCACCGGTCGGTGAGCGCCCCGAACAGCGGCTGTACGACGGAGGAAAGGAGCGACGCGGCCAGCACGATCCCCGAGGCCGCGGTGTAGGACCAGTGCCGCTCGGCCACGAAGAACGGCACGAGCGCGGCCACCGCACCCTGGTAGACGTCCACGCAGGCGTGGCCGAACGACAGCAGACGTATGGCGTTCCTCTTCGCTGACACAGGTCGATGGTGCCGGGCGGCGCCGTGTCCCGCTTCCGATAAAAGGCCACTCCGTAACGGAAATCCGCCATGGTACAACGGTGCGATGCGCTTACGTTCGCTGTTCCTGACGGCAAGTCTGGTGACCGCACTGCTCGTCGGCACCCAGGGCGCCTCGGCGGCCGCCCCCCGCGACAACTGCGCCGCCCGCGCGAGAACGACGGTCTTCCGCCCCGGCGGACTCCCGCTCGCGGACTGGCGGGAGAACCTGGAGTTCGACGGCCGCGGCATGCTGTGGGTCTCGCACGCCACCAAGAACCGTGTCGAGGGGTACGCCCCCGACGGCACCCTGCGCACCACCGTTCCCGTGAGCGGTCCCGGCGGCATCCGCCGCGGCCCGGACGGCCGGATGTACGTCAACTACGGTGTCGCGCCCCTGGCCCGCGACGGCGGCGTCGTCGCCTTCGACCCGGCGGCCGCCCGGCCCCGCCCCGAGAAGGTCGTCACCGGCACCCCCGGCATCAACGGCCTCGCCATCGACGGCGCCGGGAACTTCTACCTCACCCGCGAACTCGCCACCGGCATCCTCAAGATCCGCCCCGACGGCTCGCGCGACGAGGAGTGGACCCGCCGGGCCGCCGTCTTCGGCACCAACGGCCTGGCGTCGGCCGGCGACCGGCTCTACGCGAGCGTCCTGGTCGACCTCACCTCCAGCGTGGTGAGCATTCCGCTCCGCGACCCCGCCCGCTGGACCACGGTCGCCCGCCTGAGCCCCAACCCCCTGGACGCGAAGGTGCTGGACGACCTCACCGTCCTGGACGACGGCGACCTCGTGGTCGCCTCCTTCGCCCGCGGCGAGCTCCTCCGCGTCACCCCCTCCACCGGCCGCTCCTGCACGCTGGCCACCGGCCTGCACATGCCGACCAGCGTCCGCGCCCCCCGTGGCTTCGGCTCCTACGACCCGCACCACGACCTGTTCGTCACGGAGGCGTCGGGGCGGGTGGCAAGGGTGCGGATCTGACGGGCCGGCAGGTGACGTGACCGGGCACGAGCGCGGCCCTGCCCGTCGCCGGACACCGGTCGCCGCGGGGCGGTGCCCCGGCGCGGGTGCGCGGGGAACCGCCGTGCGGAGGCCGTCAGTTGCGGGTGCCCAGTGAGCCGAGGTCGTGGGCGTAGACGCCCACCGCGTGCGCGATGACGTCGATGTTGGTGTCGAAGTACTTCAGGTCGATGTTCTTCAGGGTGTCGCCCTTGGCGTGGTAGTTGGGGTCGTAGGCGACGCCCGCCGTGCCGCCGAACTTGGCGGCCTGCTCCTCGGTCTTGATGCCCTCGGCGCCGGTGAAGGTGCCGCCCGCGGGGATGCCGGCGTCGATGAAGGGGCCGTAGTCGGAGCGGCCGTCGAAGTCGGTGCCCTCGTGGGGCTTGTGCTTGCGGTCGAGGTAGTCGGTGATGAGCTTCTCGATCTCGGCGGAGCCCTTGGGGCCGGGGCCCGAGCCCTTGTGGTCGGAGTCGTCGCCGTCGTAGACGAGTTCGGCCGCGTTGGGCGAGGCGATCATGTCGAAGTTGAGGTAGAGGGCGATCTTCCGGCGCTGCTCGGGGGTGAGCTGCTTGACGTAGTGGTCGGAGCCGAGCAGGCCCAGCTCCTCGCCCGACCACCAGGCGAAGCGCACCTTGTTGGTGGGGTGCCGGGTCGTGCGGGCGAGCTTGAGGGCGACCTCCAGCAGGCCGGCGGAGCCGGAGCCGTTGTCGTTGATGCCGGGGCCCTCGGGGACCGAGTCGAGGTGGCTGCCGAGCGCGACCACGTGGTTCGCGTCCCCGCCGCGGGTCTCGGCGACGACGTTGCGGGTGGTCTTCGGGATGTGCTGCTGCTGGATGGTGAGGGAGAGCTTGACGGGGCCCTTGGCGGCGGCCGCGGCCAGCGCCTCGCCGTCGGCCAGGGAGATGCCGGCGGTGGGGATCCGGCCCTCGGCCGGGTCGTCGAAGCGCAGCCGTGCGGGGGCCGTTCCGCTGTGGTTGTAGATGACCGCCCCGATGGCCCCCGCCTTGGCGGCGGCCGCCTGCTTCTCCGCGTACGAGCAGACGCCCCGTTTGATCAGGGCTATCTTTCCGGTGAAGGTGTCGGAGGCGTAGTCGTCCGGCGTGCAGCCGGGCTTGTCGCTCACCTTGGCGACGGCGATCGCCGCCTGGATGCCGGAGGCCGGGGTGGAGGGCGACAACTTGCCGGCCGTGACCTTCAGTTCGCGCGGGCCGGGTGAGAGGACGGACAGCTTCTCGGTGGTCGTCCTCGCGTCCCAGATGGTGAAGTCCTGGGAGGAGACGCGGTATCCGGCCTGCTCCAGCAGCCGGTACACGTAGCGGGCGGACGCGTCATGGCCCGGCGTCCCCGCCGCGCGGTTGCCGCCGTTGGCGTCGGCGATCCGCTGGAACGCGGCCAGGTGCCGGTAGGCGCTCCTCGCCGACGACTCGCGCTCCAGCTGTCTCGCGAGCCGCTCGGCCTTCCGGTGCTGACGTGCCGGGTCGTCCGTGCCCCGCGCGTCGGCGGGCGCGGCGGCGAGCAGGACGGGGGCCGCGACGGCGGTGGCGACGAGGGCGGTCAGTGCCCGGCGGCCGCCGGGACGGTGGGGGAGGCGCACGGGAGTCCCTTCGACAGGCGGGCCCTTTTCGTCAAGGCCCGCTCCTGGCACGGACCTTACGGAGCGGGGGCCTCCGGCGGGAGATCCTGGCCGGTAGCCGACACAAGACCGCCACGTGCCGGACATGCCGGCCCGGGCGGTCCCGCGGGCATGCGCACCGGGGTGTCAGGTGGTCTGCGCGCTGTCGTACAGCGCCTTCGCCTCGTCGCCGAAGTAGGGGCCGAACATCGTGTTCGGCAGGAACGTGTAGCCGAAGCTGTTCACCGACGCCTGGAGGCCGGTGCCGGTCGACTCGTCGAACGACGTGAACCACGGGCCGCCGCTGGAGCCGCCGGTCATGTTGCAGCTCAGGCCGTGGTCCTTGGTGAGCAGGAAGTCCTTGGTGGCCGTGCCGCTGCAGTGGATGAGCTTCGTCCCGTCGTACGGGGACGCGGCCGGGAAGCCGAAGGAGTACATGGCCCGCCCGTAGGCGCCGTTGAAGTCGAGGCCCTGGCCGCCGACCACGTCGGTGAGCTTCCTGCCGTCGAGCGGGGCGACGACGGCGGCGCCGATGTCGTTGTTCATGTCCTCGCTCGCCGTCCACTGCGGGGTGGACAGCGTCTTGGCCGCGCTCCAGGTGCCGTAGGGGGCCTGGCCGTCGTGGTAGCCGGGTACGAACGTCCAGTTGGTGTGCCAGCTGCCCTGGTACTTCACACAGTGCCCGGCGGTGAGCACGGTGCTGTGGTTGCCGCTGGTGACCGCGTCGCCGGAGCAGGAGGCGGTGCGGCCCTGGAAGGTGAAGAAGACGCGTCCGGACGTCCTGACGACCGCGCCGCCGCCGGTCCACGGGCCACCGGCCTGCGGGAAGGACCGTACGGACGGGTGCGAGGGGGCGGGGGTCGGCGCGACGGTGGTGTGCCGGCCGGTGCTCGCCGGGGCGGCGCCGGGACGGCCGGGCGCGATGTCGAGCGGAGCGGCCGACCGCATCCGCTCCGGCGTCCAGTACGCGGCGACCTGCCGCTGCGCGGCGGACGTGGTGGCCGCCGCGTGCTCGGTCGCCGGCGGCGGCGCGGCCTCCGCGGCACCGGCCGTCAGCCCGGGGACGGCGAGCGAACAGGCGGCCAGCAGGGCGGCGGCCGCGGCGACGGTCGTACGGGGGTGGCGTCTCACGCGGTACTCCTTCTGCGGGGGGCCGGCCCGCGCGGACGCGGACCGGGCAGACGAGTGGTGCGGTTTCGACGGTGCGAGGGGAAGAGTGCGCGCCTTGACGGTACTCCGTCAAGCCGCAAGGTTCCGCCCCGCCCGCCCCGCGCGGGCGGCCGGCTCACCCCACGTCGTACGCGTTCCGCAGGCCCAGCCGCCACCGCACCGCGTCCCGCCGCTTGGCCGGTTCCAGTTCCGGTGCCCGGTACAGCGGGGTGATCGTGCACCGGCTCGCCCGCGAACCGGTCTCGTCCAGCAGGGCGTTGACCGCCGCGCGGGCCGAGGCGTTGGCGCCCTCCATGGTCGCCAGGTCGATGTCGGTGGCGACGTAGTCGCCCGCGAGGAAGAGGTTGGGGACGGCGGTGCGCGCGGTGGGGCGGTTGGCCCAGGTGCCGACGGGGTGGATGAGCAGCTGTTCGTCGTTGGAGGCGTGGGAGCCGTCGAGTTCGACGGCCGGGTCGAGGAACCAGGAGTGCAGGACGGAGTCCCTCAGCACCGTGCGGCCGGTGTCGTTGAGGCCCGCCTTGAGCTGCGCCCACACCTCGCGGGCGACCTCCTCGCGGGTGCACTGCTTGGCCGTCCTCCCGTAGAGGATGCCGGGCTTGTCCCACTCGGAGATGTCGCAGGAGAGGCAGTCGGCCACCGTCCCGTCGCCGAAGTCCCGCCGGAAGTCGTGCCGGGGCCAGAACTGGGCCTGGGAGATGGAGGTGAGCGACCAGGCGGAGTCGATGTGGTTGATGTGGCCGTGGACGATGGGCGTCGGCTCGGTGAGATAGAACTGGATGCCCGTCATCCAGTCCGTGCGCAGCCGGTCGCAGCGGGCCAGTTGCGGATCGGCCGCCCGGAGCTCCGCGTTCCAGGTCTCCCTCGCGTGTTCGACGGGCATGGCGGAGACGAAGTGGCCGGCCTCGGCGGTGTGCCGGGCGCCGCCCGGGCCCTCCAGGACGGCGCCGGTGATCCGTCCGCCCTCCAGCCGCAGGTCCCGCGCCGCCCACCCGGTGCGGAACTCGACGCCCAGGGAGCGCAGATGCGCCACCCAGGGGTCGATCCACGCCTCGTTGGTGGGGGCGTCGAGGATCCGGTCGGGCGCGCCGTCCGCGCCCCGGCCCAGGGCGTTGAAGACGAACGCCTCCAGCATCGTCGCCACCGTCCGGGTGCTCGCCACCTCCGCCTTGGTCGCGACGATGTTGCGGGTGATGCCGATGCACAGCAGCCGCTGGTAGGTGGGCGACATGCGCGCGGCGTGGGTGAACTCCCACCAGGGCACGCGCTCCCAGTCGCCTACGCGGCGCTCGTCGCAGCTGGTGAACCAGACCAGCATGCGGCCCGCGAAATGGGCGATCTCGTGCGCGGGCAGCCCGGCGAAGGTCTCCAGGTACGCCGTGAGGGCCCGTCGCACCTCGTCGGGGGTGAGCGGGCCCGGCCGGGAACTCCAGCCGGCGAACGGGAAGCGGAGGTCCTCGCGCCCGGTGCGGGCGAACAGCGCCTCGCTCGGCGCGACGAGGTTGTCGTGCACGCCGTGCGCCTTGCCGGGAAACGGTATGCGGCGCAGGGTGTCCGGGAGGTTGTGGTAGATCCCCGGAATGAAGCGGAAGCCGTGCTCGCCCGGCAGGGGTCTGCGGCCGCCGCGCGCGCTGCCGGGGACGTCCATGCTGCGCGCCTTGCCGCCGAGGGCGTCCTTGCGCTCGTACACCGTGACCTCGAAGCCGCGTTCGGCGAGTTCGTGCGCCGCGGTCAGCCCCGCGACCCCGCCGCCCAGGACCGCGACCGTCCGCCCGCCGGCCCGCCCGCCGCCGGTGCGCGGGCGGGCGGACGCGGCCCGGGCCGTCCCCGTGGCGGCGGTGCCCGCGAGGGCCGCCCCCGCGGCCGCCGCCGCGGCCCCGCCGATGAATCCCCTGCGTGTCGTGCTCCGCGTGCGCTCCACTGTCACCACGACTCCCTACGGATGGGTAACTGGCGTGTCGGCGACGGATGATAGGACCGCACCCGTCCCACGCACAGCAGCCGTCACGTGTGGAAGCAGGATGGCCGGAACACGCGGTTGCCGGATTGAAAGGGTCCTCGCCGCGCCCCGACCATGGACCCCTACCGGGACGACGCAGTACGGCGCCCGTGGTACCGGTCAGGAGGCGACGCCCGTGGGACTGCGGATCCATTTCGGCGCCGACGACTTCGCGCGCACCAGGCTCGCGCAGTCGCCCGACCCGATGTGGGAAGTGCTGCTGAGTCTGCACATGCTCCAGACCAACGACGGCCCGCTGGTGTTCGACCGGTGGCGCCGCTCGGTGCGGGGCAGACTGGACCCCGGCGCCCGCCGCCTGCTGGCGCTCGCCCCGCCGGTCGGCTACTCGCCCGACTTCCTCACCCCGGCCGCCGGCAGCGGCGGCATCGACCTGGGCATCAGCGCGCTGCTGTCCACCCCGCGCGCCCGGCTGCGCGGCGACCTCACCGAACTCGCCCTGTCCGGAGGGCGGGTGGCGCCGTGGATGCGCGGCATCGCCGACGGCGACGTGGAGGCGCTGAAGGGGCTGGGCGACGCCCTCCGCTCCTACTACCGGCTGGCGCTCGCGCCCCACTGGTCCCGGGTGCGCACCGAGGTGGGCGCCGACCTCGCCGCCCGCGGCCGCTCCCTGCCGGCCGCCGACCTGCCCGCGGGCGCCTTCGACCACCTGCTGCGCGGCCTCCACCCCGCCCTGGAGTGGCAGCGGCCGGTGCTCATCATGCACGGGCCGCACGTGCAGGGCGACTTGTATCTGGAGGGACGCGGGATACTGCTGCTGCCCTCGTTCTTCTGCTGGCGGGCGCCCACGATGCTGCGCAGCCGCGACCTGCCGCCCGTGGTGGTCTACCCCATCGAGCACAGCCCCGTCCAACTGGTGCCCGGCAGGCCGCCGTCCGGGCGCGGGCAGGGGCTGGAGGCGCTGCTGGGACGGACGCGGGCGGTGCTGCTGGAGGCCGTCGCCGAGGGCGGCACCACCACGGAGCTGGCCCGCACCGCCGACATCGCGGCCGCGACCGCCAGCCACCACGTCTCCGTCCTGCGCGAGGCCGGGCTGCTGGTGACCCGGCGGGTGGGCGGGGCGGCGCACCACACGCTCACCCCGCTGGGCGTCCAGCTGCTCAACGGCCGCCGCGTGGCGTGATAGTGCCGCGCCGCCGGCCTGCGGCTTTCGACTCCCGTCGAATGCCGTGGCCGGGCGGGCCCGTCGGGCGCACCGTGGTGTCCCAGGGGGGATGCGGGGGAGAGACGGGGGATCGACGTGCGAGGACGTGAGCCGGGAGGGCCCGGGCGGTACGCGCCGTGAGCGCGCCGTCCGGAGGACCGGGGGTGCCGACGGGGGTGAGCGCGGGCGTCGCCGTGTACGACCGCTGCTCCGGCACCTTCGCCGAACGGCTCGCACCGGATGCGCGGTTCCGGTCGGCGTCAGTGGTGAAACTGCTGATCGCGCTCGACCACCTGTGGGACCGCGGCCCGGTGGACGGCCTGCCGCCGGCGGACCGCACCCGGCTGGCCGCGATGCTCGCGAGCAGCGACGACAGCGCGGCCGGTCACTTCTGGGAGCGGAACGGGGGGACCGGCGTGATCACGCGCATGGTCTCCCGTCTCGGCCTCACGGGTACCGCGGGCCCGCCGCCCCGCTTCCCGGGCCACTGGGGATACTCCGCCGTCACGGCGGCCGACGTCGTGCGCGTCTGGCGCCACCTCCTGGACGACGCGCCCCCGGCGCAACGCGAGGCCGTCCTGGGCCCGTTGCGCCGGGCCACCCGGTACGGCACCGACGGCTTCGACCAGTTCTTCGGCATCCCGTCCGCCTTCGCCCGGCCGTGGGCGGTGAAGCAGGGCTGGTCGGGATACCCGCCCGCCGCCCGGCCGACGGGCGTGTCCGGTACAGGGGTCGACCTCCGGCGGCCGGCCCTGCACACCACCGGGGCGGTGGGTCCCGGCGACCGCGCGGTGGTCGCCGTCCTCACCCTGCACCCGCCCGGCACGCCGTACGCGGAGGCGGGGGCGGCGGTCACGGAGATCACGCGGTCGCTGCGGGTGCCGGGAGCCGTGCTGCTCTGACCGTGTCCCGCAGGGCACGGGGTGACGGTGCCGTCCGTGACGGCCGCTCCGCGCAGCTGACTCCGGGGTCAGTTTTCCAAGAGTTTTGAAAGGCGCATTCATGTGAACTTGGGGCGCGCAAGGATAGCACTGTGCGCCCTTACGCCCCCCGCGGCTCAGTGATCCCCACCCATGGCCAGGGCAACCGCCGGTATGAATTGGTGACGTGCTTGACGTGCCCTGAGCAAGGCGGTTCTTGGGGGGAGATGGGAAGGGTGGGACGGAATCCGTGATCCGAGTTCTACTGGTGCACGACACCTCGCTGCTGCGCACCGCCCTCGCGGAGCTGATCGGAAGAGAGCCGGATCTGGAGGTCTTCTCCGCGCCGTGGCGCCGGGCGCCGGCCGCCGCGCGGACCGTCCGCCCGCGGGTGTGCGTGGTGGACGTGGACAGCCCTGACGCGGGTGGCCCCGGGGGGCTGCGGGAGCTGTCCGGCGGACGGGGACCGGGGGACGCCGTGCCCGCCCTGCTGGCCCTGGCGAGCGCGGAGCGCCCGGGGCCGCTGCGCCGGGCGTACGAGGAGCGCGCCTTGGGGTACTTGAGCAAAAACGCTTCACCGGACCGGCTGGCGGAGGGCATACGGCAGGTCGCCCGCGGCGAGCGCTACATCGACGAATCGCTGGGGTACGGCTTCCTGGAGGCGGCGGAGATCCCGCTCACGAGACGGGAGTTGAGCGTGCTGTCACTGGCCGCCGAGGGTGCGTCCGTCGGGGAGATCGCGCGCAGTCTGCACCTCTCCAACGGGACCGTGCGCAACTACATGTCCGCGATCACCCGCAAGACCGGGGCGCGCAACCGTGTCGACGCGATACGGATCTCGCAGGTCGCGGGCTGGGTCTGACCGGTCGGCGGCGTCGCCGGCCAGGTCGCGGTAGAGCGGGGAGACGCGCAGGAGTCCGGCGTGCTCCCCGCACACCGTGCGCGGGCCGTCGAGCACCAGGACGCGGTCCGCGCGCAGGGCGGAGGCGGCGCGGTGCGCGATGACGACCAGCGTGCGGCGCCCGTGCGGGCCCGCGGCCAGGGCGTCTTCGGCGCGGGCCTCGGCGGCCGCGTCGAGGTGGCAGGTCGCCTCGTCGAGCAGGGCGACCGGGGCGGGGGAGAGCCAGGCGCGGGCCAGGGCGATCTGCTGGCGCTCGCCGGCCGACAGCTCGCCCGGTACGACGGGTGCGTCGAGACCGCCGAGCCGCCCGACGAGCCGCAGCATGCCGACGGCCTCCACGGCGTCCGCCAACTCACCCTGCGGCACGCGCCCTTCGCGCAGATAGCCGAGGTTGTCGGCGAGCGTCCCCGAGAACACGTACGCCTCCTGCGGGATCAGCAGCCGCAGGGCCCGCGCGGCGGGGCTGTCCGCGGGCAGCCCCCCGAGCAGCACCTCCCCGGAACGGGGTGCCAGCAGCCCCGCCGCCAGCCCGGCGAGCGTCGACTTGCCGACGCCGCTGGGCCCGACGACGGCCAGGCGGCCCCCGGGGGGCACGGTCAGGGTGAGGTCGTGGACGGCGGGGGCCGAGTGGGGGCCGTAGGCGAAGGTGGTGCCGCGGAAGGCGAGTTCGGCCCCCCGCGGGGGACGGCCCGGCGCCCTCGCGGGCCGTGCCGTCGGGAGGTCCCCGCCCTCCGTGCCGGGGCCGGGGTCCGTCCCGGGGGACGGGGAGGCGGCGGGAGCGGGGGAGAGAAGGCGGCGGACGACGACCGTCAGGCGGGCGCCGCTCGTCCCCACCCCCCGCACCAGATCCTGCAGCGCCGGCAGCAGCGACTGCGTCAGATAGGCGAGGGCGCCGACCAGGGAGCCCGGGGTGACCCCCCGGTCGAGCAGCCAGGGCGCGGTCACCAGCAGCAGCACCAGCGGCAGGCGGCCCGCGACCGTGAGGGCCGCGATCCGGGCCACGGACCAGCGCGCGAGCGCCCCGGCCGCCCGCCGCTGGGCGTCGATCAGCGCCCCGGCCTCCGCCCGCACCCGGGCCTCCGCCCCGGCCGCCGCCACGTCCCGCAGCCCCTGGCACACCTCGCCCAGCGACCGCGCGATCTCCTCGTCCGCGACGAGGAACGCCTCCTGGCGCCGGGCCAGCGCCCGCAGCGTCGCCGCGAAGAGGAGCAGGCCCAGCAGCAGGGGCCCGGCCACCACCGCCAACAGGGCGGGCGCCAGCACGAAGAGACCGGTCAGGGCGCCGGCCGCGGTGAAGACGAACGAGCGCGTGACCATCAGCAGCCCGGCGAACGCGTCCCGCGCGATCTCCACTTGGTGGGTGAGGCGGGAGACCGCCGCGCCGTCGCCGTCGTGGAGGGCGCGCGTCACGACCCGCCGGACGAGGGCGTCGCGCAGCGGCTCGACCACGGAGGCGAGCGCCGGGTACGTCCGTCCGGTGCTCAACGCCCCGGCGAGGACGGCGAGGACGGCGGCGCCCAGCCAGGCGAGGCCCGCGCCCGTCCGGCCGGCGAGGAAGCCGCCGTCCAGGGCGTGGGCGAGGGCGTACCCCAGGGCGAAGGTGTGGCCCGCCTCCAGGGCGGACCAGCCGGCCAGCCGGACGAGGGCGCGGCGCCGCGCGGCGAGGAACCGCAGCCCGGCGGAGGGCAGTTCAGTCCGCACCGAACACCGCCCGGTACTCCGGCAGGTGCCACAGCTCCGCGTGCGGGCCCGTGGCGCGCAGCCGGCCGTCCTCCAGCCAGGCGACGCGGTCGGCGCGGGCGGCCGTGGAGGCGCGCCGGGCGACGACGACGCGGGTGCGGGCGGCGACGTCGTGGGCGAGGGCCCGGCCGACCTCCCGCTCGGTGGGGGAGTCGAGCCCGGACGTGGCGTCGTCCAGGACGAGGACCCGCCCGGCGTGGGCGAACGCCCGCGCCAGACCGAGGCGTTGGGCCTCGCCGCCGGACAGGGGCGCGGCCGCGCGCGGCGTGTCGTACCCCTCGGGCAGCCGCCGGACGAAGCCGTCCGCGCAGGCGGCCCGCGCGGCGGCGACGACCGCCTCCCGGCCGGGGTCGGTGACGCCGAGGGCGAGGGCGTCGCCGACGGTGGCGCCCAGCAGCGCGGGCCGCTCGAAGGCGTGGCCGACGGCGCCGCGCAGGGCGTCGTGCGACAGGGCGGGCAGGGGGACGCCGTCGAGGGCGACGGTCCCGGTGTCGGGGTCGGCGAGCCGGCCGGCCAGCGCGGCCAGCACCGACTTGCCGCTGCCGGAACGGCCGACGACGGCCAGCGAGGTGCCGCCGGGCACGACGAGGTCGATGCCGCTCAGGACCGGCCGGCCGTCGCGGACCGCGCCGACGCCGCGCAGCTCCAGGGTGCCGGGGCCGGGCGGCAGCGGCAGCCCGCCGTGGCGCACGGGCGGGACGGCGAGGACCTCGGCGATCCGCCGGCCCGCCGCCCGGGCGCGGACGAGGGCGCCGATCCGCCCGGTGAGCATGCCGATGCCGGTGGCGAGGACGGCGTAGCGGGAGGCGGCCAGCAGGTCGCCCACGCTGATCCGGCCCCCGGAGAGCAGCACACCGGCGACGGCGAGGACGGTGATCTGGAGCAGCGGGACGAGGGTGACGGCCCGGGCACCGGCCCGGCCCTGCACCCGCCACATGCGGTGGCCCTGGCGGGACAGCCCGCCCAACGGCGCGAGCACGCGGGCGCGTTCGCGTCCGGCCGTGCCGGCGGCGGCGATGGTGCGGGCGCCCGTGACGGCCTCGGCGAGGCGGCCCGCGATGTCCCCCTGGATCCGCTGGTAGCGCGCGGCGCAGTCGCCGGAGGCGCGGGCGAAGGAGCGCAGCAGGAGGAAGAGCAGGGGCGCGCCCGCGAGGAAGGCGGCGGCCAGCCAGGGGCTGATGATCCCCAGGGCGGCGACGGCGCCCAGCGGGCCGGCGGCGGTGGCGGCGGCGGTGGCCACGGTGGCGGGGGCGGCCGCGGCGTCGGCGGTGTTGCCCACGAGGCGGGTGACCAGGTCGCCGGGGGCGGTACGGGCGGTGACGCGCGGCCCGGCCGCGAGGACGTGGCGCAGCAGCCGGTGGCGCAGGTACGCGGTGGAGCGGGCGGCGGTGGTGCCGCCGAGCAGGTCGGCGACGGCGTCCAGGGCGGCGGCCCCGCAGATCAGCGCGGCGCACAGGGCGACGTGGCGGCCGGCGCCGGGGTCGCGGGCCAGCAGGAGGTCGAGGGCGCGCCCGAGGGCGGCGGGCAGCAGCAGCCCGGCGCCGGCGGACAGCAGGGTGGCCAGGCCGAGGACGGCCGCGGGCGCGGCGGCCTGCCGGACCGCGCCGCGCAGCACGCGGTCGCCGTCGGGGGCGGCGTGGACCGGGGCGCGGCCTGGTGCGGGAGCGGCGCCTCCGGTGGTGCTTCTGCGGGGCATGGCCGGCCTTCGCGTCGGTGCGGGCGGGCCCCGGACGGCCACCACGGGGAGGCCGTCCGGGACCGTTCTCTCATATCTGACGAGCCGTCAGGCGCGCGGCCGTCAGAGACACAGCAGAACGCTGATGGCGCTCACGCAGGAGAGCAGGCTGGCCGAGCTCTCGCCGCCGTGGCCACCGCCGTCGTGCATCTCCTCGGATTCCATGTTCTGCAGGTCGAGAAGGGCCATGATGTTTCCTTTCCTGGGGACGGGATTCGGTGCGCGGTGCCGCCGAGCGGCGGCACCGGGTCTAGGAGCCCGCGGGGGCGGGCACGCCCCGGAGGGGCGGGAGGAACGGCAGGTGGGCGGGGCGGCCGCCGAGCGCGGCGCCCAGCGCCAGCAGACAGCCGGCCGTTCCGGTGGCGAGGTCCATCGACAGCCGCATCATCTGGTGCCCGGGGAAGGCGAGTTCGCCCCGGTACTCCATGGCGTACCAGTCCAGGCCGCGGGCCTGGGCGGTCACCTGGTCGCGGGTGACGCCGGGGGCGGTGGTGCGGTGCAGGTGCAGGACCATCCCGGCGCGGCCCTGGAACAGGCCGGGCTGGGCGTAGAAGCGGGAGCGGGCCGCGGCGAGGACGCCGTCGCGGGCGGCCGCGAGGCCGGGGTCCGGCTCGCGGCCGTCGCGGGCCGCGAGGGTCAGGAAGTCGTCGAGGACCATGCCGATGCCCACGCTGCCGTCGCCGGCGTACGGCATGGTGCGCCAGCCCTCGTCGACCTGGAGGCTGCCGCTCCGCGTGGTCACGCAGCGGTCGAGGTCGGCGCGGAGGGCCGTCCCGGCGAGGGTGAGCAGCTCGGAGGCGCCGGTCCGCTCGTACAGCCGCAGGAACAGCAGCGCGGGCCCCGCCGCGCCGCGCATCAGCCCGGCGCGGCGGCCGGCGGGCGCGCTCTCGGCGGTCATCCGGTCGGCGAGCGACCGGGCGGCGGCGAGGGCCTGCCGGCGCAGGCGCGTCTCGCCGGTCGTCGCGGCCAGGTGGTCGAGGACGAGCCCGATGCCGGCGATGCCGCCGCGCAGGTCGGAGGTGAGGCGCTGCCAGTTCTCGCTCAGCACCGTGTCGATCAGGCCGAGGGCGCGGCCGGTGTGGCCGAGCCGGTCGAGGACGAACGCGACGCCGGCGAGGCCGTCGTAGAGGCCGAGCGG
Source organism: Streptomyces caatingaensis (assembly GCF_001187435.1). Classification (GTDB taxonomy): domain Bacteria; phylum Actinomycetota; class Actinomycetes; order Streptomycetales; family Streptomycetaceae; genus Streptomyces; species Streptomyces caatingaensis. The sequence goes on from NZ_LFXA01000002.1 coordinate 686,618, forward strand.
GGTGCCGGGGGGTGGCGGGTCGGTGTGGTCGAGCAGCCAGCGCTCGCCCGCCTCGTACCGCTCGGCCCCCACCTCGTCCAGGGCGTACAGCACGCCGGCGGCGCCGTGCGCCAGGCCGAGGCCGCCGCCGTCGCCGAACTGGGCGATGTCGCCCGGGAAGAGGCGGTCGTCGCGGTGGGGGGTGGCGGAGGCCAGGAGGGCGCGGACCATCGAGTCGCGGCTCGCGGGCCAGTCGGCGGCGGCGGGCGGTCGGGTGCCGCCGCCACGCCGGCTGCGCCTGGCGCCTTTGTCGTCGCCGTGGACGCCGTCGTTGCCGCGGACACCATCGTCGCCGTCGTCTCCGTCGTGGCCGGCGTCGCGGGCGCCGTCGTCGCGGAGGATCTCGGCGACGGCCTCGTCGAGGAACGCCCTCGGCACGGGGAACTGCTGGGCGATCACCTCGGCGAGGTGGGCGGCCTTGGCGCGGTCGATGACGAGGAGCGTGGTGAGGGGCAGGAACAGCGCCAGCCGCAGGCACGCCAGCGCGTAGCGGTCCACGTCGGCGCCGCGGCGGCCGGGCGGGGCGAAGAAGCCCGGGTGGGCGACGACTTGGCGGCCGTGCTCGGCGGCGGGGGCCGCGGCCTCGAAGTCGATGAGCCGCACCGAGCGTTCGTCGGGCGCGACCATGACGTTGAACATGTGCAGGTCGTTGAAGACGAGCCCGCGGGAGTGGACGGCGGTCACGGCCTCCTCGACGGCGCGGTGGATCCGCAGCGCCCACTCGGTGTAGGCGGCGGTGGCCGCGGGGTCGGGATCGGCGGCGAGCAGCGGATGGCGTTCGCCGAAGAAGGAGTTGAGGGGCTTGCCCTCCACGAAGTCCATCACCAGGAAGCGGTGGTCGCCGAGCGTGAACCAGTCGCGCACCTCGGGCGCGACCCCGAGCCCGGACAGCCGCTCCAGCGCGTCCTTCTCCCGCTCCAGGCGCGTGATGGCGTCGGCCCCGTCGGCCGCGAGGCCCGCGTGCGGACGGCCCTCCTTGAGGACGACCCGGCGTCCGTCGCGGGTGTCGGTGCCGCGGTAGACGCCGCCGCCGTTGGAGAAGTGCAGGGCCTTCTCGATGCGGTACGGGATGTCGGTGACGGTCGTCGCGTTGCGCGCGGCCAGGTGCGGGGCGAGGAACTCCGGGAGCGTCACCCACGGCGGCACCTGGAACGCCGGCTCTCTGGGATCCGGGACGAGGCGCCCCTCCCCGTCCTCGATCGCCGGGACGAGAGTGCCGCGCCCGTCGACGCAGAAGCGGCGGACGAACGCGCCGTAGCGCACATGGAGCGGACCCTCGTGCCAGCGCAGGTCGGTGAGGACGTACGGGCCGGGGCGGCCGCCGACGATCCCGTGCAACTCCTCCAGCACGGTGCGGAGTTGTCCGTCGTCGCGCGGATAGACGGTGACGAACTTCCCGCTGTGGTCGCGCGCCGCGTACTTGGTGTTGCGCAGGTGCAGGAGGTGGGGCGCGGGGACGAACTTGAACGGGATGCCGCGGGGCACGCAGTAGTCCCAGACGTCGGCCGCGGTCTTGTCCGCGGTGTCCGCGGTGGCCGAGACGTGGATCTTCCAGCCCTGGAGGGGGCCGGTGCCCTTCCCCTCCTTCTCCAGCGGCCGGAGCGCGAGCCAGTCCCCGGAGCGGGCGCTCTCCCAGCCGTCCGGGACGGGGCGCCGGGCGGTGTCGAAGAGGACGCCGTCGGGGGCGGTGGCGGCAGCGGCAGCGGTCTCCGGGGTCTCGTAGAAGTGCCTGTCCGCCAGGCAGTAGACCTCGTACCGCTTGTCCATGTGATCCCCCTCGTGATCCCCCGCGGTGGTGATGCACCGAGATTTTCACGCGGTGGGGGGCGGGGACAGTCACAGGTGTCATGAAGGGGCCGTGCAGAACGCATGGTTGGGGACCGGGGGTTGGGGGAAACGGGGAGCCCCCTCGGGGGCAGGGGCCCGGGGCGCATCCCCCGCCGACCGGGCAATCCCCGCCCCGCACCCCCCGCCCCACTACCGTCATCACTCAAACCACCACGAAACAGGAGCAACCCACCACACCCCCAGAAAGCGAACCCCCGCATGATCGACCCCGACACCACCCTCCTCCTCATGGGCCTCACCGCCCCCACCCCCTGGGAGCGCGACCAGATCCACCGCCTCTGCGCCCAGGCCCGCTCCCGCGGCATCACCCTCGTCGGCGCCGACACCCCCGCCGCCCTCCGTTCCGCCACCGCCGGCGAACTCGCGAACGTCGACGACGTCCTCGCCCTGGACATCCACAACCCGGAGCCCTGCCGGGCCTGGGCCGCCACCGAACCGCCGGTGGACGGCGTGCTGACGGTCCGTGAGCCCGCCGTCCTGCCGGCCGCCGTCATCGCCCGCGAACTCGGCCTCCCGGGCAACGACCCCGACGCCGTACGGCGCGTGCGCACCAGGGACCTGTGCCGGCAACGGCTGCGCGACGCCGGCCTCCCCCAGCCGTACAGCGCCGTCTGCGAGGACGCCGACGACGCCGAACGCTTCCTCCGCGAAACCCTCCCGGGGCCGTGGATCGTCGCCCCGCGCGACGGCCTCGACGGCGCCGGCGTCTCGCGCGTCGACCGGCTGGACCAGCTCCCGGAGGCCGTACGCAGGGCGAAGGCCCCGGACGACGCGCCCTACGTCCTCGTCGAGACCTTCGTCCCGGGCGGCGCGTACTCCGCCGAGGGCGTGATGCTCGAGGAGGAGGCCCATGTCCTCGCCCTCACCCACCGCACCGTCACCGACGGCCTCCTGACGACCGCCCGCGCGCAGCCCTCCGGACTGGACCCGGTCACCGCGGAACGCGCCGCCGGGACGGTCGCCGAGGCCCTCGGCGTCCTCGGCGTCACGCACGGGCTCTTCCACGTCGGGTTCTGGGTGAACGGCTCGGGGATCGTCATCGGGGACGTCCACTGCCGCGCGGGAGGGGAGTTCGTCCACGCCCTGGTCGAGCAGACCCGCCCCGGACTGGAGCTCTTCGGCCTCCTCGTGGACGACCTCCTCGACTGCGAGCGCCGCCCGCTGCCCGAGCCCGCCGGGGCCGCGCGCGCCGACTTCCTCCTCGCCCCGCCCGGCCGGCTGCGCGCCGTCCACGGCTGGGAGGAGCTGCTGCGCCACCCCAACGTCCTCACGGCCGCCCTCACCGTCGAGCCCGGCGGCACCGTCACCGAGGAACGCGACGACGCCGCCCGCCCCGGCGTCTTCGTCACCCGCGCCGCCGCCCCGGACGGCCTGGAGGCCCTCGCCGCCCGCCTGGCGCGGCGGATCGTCCTCGACGTCGAGGACGCGGAGGACCCGGAGGACGTGGCGGGCGCCGAGGGTGTGGAAGAGGCGGAGCACGCGGAGGCCACGGAGGACGCGGAGGTCATGGACGAAGCCGGGGACGGTGCCGGTGGTGGCACGGACGGCGGCGAGTGCGGCGGCGGTGCCGAGGACGCCGGGGTCACGGAGCGCGACGAGGCTCCGGCGAGCGACGGCGGCGGCACCGCGCCCGACGCCGTACCCGCGGACGGCGTGCCCGGAGCCGAGCCGGAGCACGGGACCGGGCCCGCGCCCGACGCCGCCACCGCGAACGGGAGCGCGGCCGGGCCCCAGGACGAACTCCCCGCCGCCCCCGGGCCGGAGACGCCGCCCGGCCCCGGCCCACAGCCCGAAGCGGGGCCCGGGCACCAGCCCGAGGCCGCGCCCGGAGCCGGGCCGGGCGACGTCGGCGACGCCGCCGTACCGGTGCACGCCTAGCGCCCACTCACCCGGGACGTGCGGCCGGGCGGGCGCGCGGCCTGGTGCACCTCCCCCAACCTCCCGACGGGGCGAGCACGTTGGCGGACCTCCCGGGCCCGGCGCCGCCGCCCCTTGTCCCCTCCTGTCCACCGGCTTTTCGGACCGCTCCGACCGGGCCTCGACACCCCGTGGAACGCCCCGCACGCCGTGCCGGCCGACGGCTCGCGGCCGGGTACCGGTATTGCAGTAGCGACCGGGTGCGCCGATGCCGGGCCGGCGCTGCCCGCGCCCGATCGCGCAGGAAGGGGGAGCGGCCGCGCCCGGGCCGCACACCACAGCGCACGTCCGTTGCGCCTCGCAAACAACGCCGGGCGGTACGGGGGCCGCCCGGCCCGCGCCCGCCCCGCAGGGGCCGAGGGGGTGCGTGGGGATGGCGCGATCCATGCGGTCGTCACCATGCTTGGCCGGATCGTTGCACGCGGTAACGGCCCCTGGTGGGAACATCATTTGGTGATCGTGGTGGGGCGCAGCGTGACGGTCGGCGAGCCGTGCGGGTTCCTGGGGAGCGCGTGACATCCGGTGGGGCCCGCCCGTCACCGGGCCCCGCCGTCCATCAGCAGCTGGGGGTCCATGTGGCAGGGGGCCAGGCGTCCGTGATCTCGGAGTGGGTGCTGCCCGCCGTCGTCTGCGCACCGGTGACCTGGGTGAGCCTGGTCTTCCGCTTCCGTGAGGAGGGGCGGCTCCTGGGCACGCTGCGGTCGGCGGCGCTCACCGTCGGCGTCGTCCTGTGGACGGCGGCGGTGGCGGCCGTGGCCGGCGGGCTGCTGCTGCCGCACGCGGCGAGCGTGCCGCCCGCGGCCGTGGGGGCGGTGGCCGGCACGGGCGTGATACCGCGCGGCCGGGCCGAGCAGACCGGGGCGCGGGCGGTCCTGGCCGTACTGACGCTGGGCGACTCGCTGTTGCTGCACCAGCTCGCGCTGCGGCTGCGCAGCGACCGGGCGGACTGGTGCGACCGGATGGCCGAGGGGTTCCGGGACTGCTGGGACCTGGACGCGTTCGCGGCCGACCTGAGGGACCACCTGCTGATGCGGGTCGACGTGCCGGGCCGCACCGCCCGGGCGCGTGCCGGCCTCCGCAAGGAGATCGCCGAGCGGCACGGCGAGGTCCGGTCGGCGGCGCAGAAGTGGATCACCGCGGAGACCAGGATGCAGAAGGCGTGCCAGCAGCAGGGGCGGCGCCCGGCGCCGGAGGAGGTCCGGGCGGTGCGGCGGGCGTTCGGCGAGGCGGAGCAGTATCTGCGGCACCTGCTGGAGCTGGGGCACGCCTACGGCAAGCGCAGTGACGCCCGCAGGCTCCTGGTGCTGAAGGAGCGGCACATGGCGTACGAGGAAGTGGACGACGCGGTGACGGTCGGGCGCTGACGGCGGCTCGGGAGCCGCCGGTCGCGGCCCGGCGGCCGAACCCGTCCTCCGCTCCGGGGCCGCCCGGGGCGGGGGACGGGTGTCACCGGGTCAGGAGTCGTGGTGCGGGGCTCCCGTGGTCACGGGGAGCGGCGCGGCGGGTGAGGGTGCGGGGGCCGAGGACGCGCCCGAGGGTTCGGTGAAGGAGATCTCCACCCGGGCGCCGAGCGAGTCGGCGACGGCGGCGAGCGACTTGAGCGTCAGGTTCTCGCCGCCGGAGAGGATCTGGCTGACGCGTCCGGGCGAGACGCCCATGCGGTCGGCCAGGTCCTTGCGGGACATGCCGCGTTCGGCGAGCAGCCCGGCCAGCGAGGCGGTGGCCTGCCGGGCCAGCCTGCCGCCGGCGGGTGGTTCGGCGGTCGGGTCGTCCGCCGTTCTCGTGCGCCAGCTCATCGTTCCCCCCAGTCGCCTGCGGCTGATGCCGTCGGTTGTCCTTTCACCAAGGGCAGGATGCCACCTTTAGACGTAGCTAAAAGTCAGGTGCGGGGCAAAAAGCCGGTCATCGCTCCTGAGTTGGCCGAACGTCACCGGGTGACCAGCGGGTTCACGGCACAGGGCGGATTTCGGCCAGATTCGCCGTGTCACTCCTGGAGGGGGCGTGAGGGGTGCCGCCGTGGGGCGTGCGAGTGACGGCGGGGGCGTGGAGGGCGTACGCCCCCGGCCCTAGCCAACCCCCGCGCCGCTTCCTATCATTCGAACGCTCCCCGTCCCAGCGGGCCGCGTGGATGTCATGAGCATGCCTTTCGACGCTCCTGACCTGCTCTTCTTCCGGCCCGTCCCCATGATTCCGGCGCCGGCCACGGCTGCTTCCGGCGTGCCCTCCGACCGGGCGGCCGCCCGGGCACGGCCGTCCCGGGATCCCTCTGTTCGTCCCTCGGGCGGACGCCCGAGGACAACCGATTGGAGCGCCATGCCCGCAGGTCTGGTCACCGCCGGTGCGCTCGCGGCGATGTTCGCCTCGGCGTTCTCCACGCCCCACCCCTCCGCGATCACCAACCCGCCGCCGGACAAGATCGTGATAGAGATCGCGACCGTGAACGGGTCCGGATGTCCGGCCGGCACGGCCGCGGTGGCGGTCTCGCCCGACAACACCGCGTTCACCGTGACGTACAGCGAATACCTCGCCCAGGTCGGCGTGGGCTCCAAGCCGACCGACTTCCGCAAGAACTGCCAGCTCAACCTGGACGTCCACGTGCCGCAGGGCTTCACCTACGCCATCGCCCAGACGGACTACCGCGGCTACGCCAAGCTGGAGTCCGGGGCCTACGGAACCGAGAAGGCGTCCTACTACTTCCAGGGCTCCTCGCAGACGATGCCGGTCACCCACACCATCAGAGGCGCCTACGGGGACAACTGGCAGACCACGGACAAGATCGAGGTGGCCGAGATGGTCTGGGCCCCCTGCGGCGAGCGCAAGAACTTCAACATCAACACGGAGCTGAGAGTCTTCGGCGGCTCCTCCGACACCACCAAGACCACGAGCTTCATGGCCATGGACTCCACGGACGGCAGCATCAACACCATCTACCACCTGGCCTGGAAGGAGTGCCCGGTCCGGCGGTAGGCCGGGACCGGCGGAGCGGGCGCCTCCGCGGCCCGGCGCCGGCCGCGGGGGCACCCGCCGTTCACCGTGACTTTTACGACCCGCCGACGCCGCGTCACCTGCGGTCATCGCGCTCCGCGAGCGGTCCGTGACCCAAGGGGTATAGACCTCTGGCGAAAATCGCGCGACTGTGGGGAAAACCACTGCGCGGACCGGCCGGCTCCCCCACGCCATCAGGCACCCGCGCTCCCCCCTCGACAGCCCTGAGCCCCATGCCTGCTTCCAGCCGCGACATCCTGAGCCCGTCGTGCCCGGCGGACGTCTTCCCCGGTGCTCCGCAGCCGGTCGTCCCGGAACCGGTCGTCCCGTGGCCGTCCGGCTCTCCCGCGACGGGCGGCCTCCGCTCCCCGCGCCTGCCCGGCCCCGTCCGCCCATGGCTGCCCGAGCTCCCCGCGCCCGCGCCCGCCCGCACCCTCTCGCTGCCCGCGTCCCCGCGCTCCGCGGCCCTGGCCCGCCGGTTCTCCCGGCTGCTGCTCGCCGAGTGGGGGCTGGACGACCTGGCGGACGACGCCGTCCTGCTCCTGTCGGAGCTGGTGACCAACGCCGTCGTCCACGTCCCCGAGGGCTCCGGCGGCGTCGAGCTCGCCCTCACCCGCACCTCCGCCCACCTCCTCGCCCAGGTCACCGACTGCGGCAGCGCGCTGCCCGCCTGCGCCCCGGCCCGCGACGACAGCGAGGGCGGACGCGGCATGTGGCTCGTCGAGCAGATCGCCGACCAGTGGGGCCACCACGCCTCGCCCGGCGGCAAGACGGTCTGGTTCGCCCTGCCCCTGCCCGCCGCGTAGCCCCGCCCCGGGACGCGGGCAGGGGTGGGGGGAGGAAATCCCCGCCCCACCCCTCACTCGCGCACCAGGCTGCGCACTGCGCCCCATCCGAGAGACCATGGAGAGCGCCGCGGCGCGCACCGCCGGGAACGCGCGCGAGAGGCGCGGGCGCGAGGAGGACCCTCCATGGGCAGCACCGACGCACACCGCCCGGCCCCCGGCCGGGACGGCGGCGGCCAGGACGGCGGCGTGAGCGGCCTCCTCGACGTGCTGAGCGTGGCCGCCGTCGTCCTGGACCGCGACGGCCGCATCGTCCTGTGGAGCCCGCAGGCCGAGCAGCTCTTCGGCTGGACGCCGGCCGAGGCGCTCGGCCAGTACGCCGCCCGGCTGCTCGTCTCCGAGGACGACATGGACGTCGTCCTCGGCCTCTTCTCCCGGGTCATGGGCGAGGGCGAGAGCTGGGCCGGGGTCTTCCCCGTCCGGCACAAGGACGGCCGTCCCCGCCTCGTCGAGCTGCGCAACGTCCGCCTGGAGGACCGGCACGGCGCCTTCTACGCCCTCGGCATCGCCACCGACCACGAGGTCCTCAACAAGGTCGAGCGGGACCTGGCGCTCTCCATGCGCCTGGTGGCGCAGTCCCCGATCGGCCTCGCCGTGATCGACACCGACCTGCGCTACGTCATGGTCAACCCGGCCCTGGAGCGGATCCACGGACTGCCCGCCGAGGAGCACGTCGGCCGCCGCGTCCGCGACGTCCTGCCCTACATCGACGCCGACACCAGCGAGCGCGCCATGCGGCGGGTGCTCGCCACCGGCCGGCCGCTGCTGGACCGGTTCGTCACCGGCGGCCTCGCCGGGGCCGCCGACGACCGGGCCCGGCTCGTCTCGTACTTCCGCCTGGAGGACGCGGGCGGCCACGTCCTCGGCCTCGCCGCCTCCGTCGTCGACGTCACCGACCGCCACCGCGCCGACATCGCCGCCGGCGAGGCCCGCCGCCGGCTCGCCCTGATCGCCGACGCCTCCGTGCTCATCGGCACCACCCTCGACCTCGACCAGACCGCCCGCGAGCTCGCCGAGGTCGTCGTGCCCGACCTCGCGGACGTCGCCGCCGTCGACGTCCTCGACACCGCCCTGGAGGGCGGGCGCGCCGCCCCGGCGGACAGCAGGGCCGCCGCCATCCGGGCCCTCGCCGTCGCCTCCGCCGGCACCGCCGGGGCCGCCGACGCCGCCCGCGCCGCCGACCCGCCCGGCGAGATCGCCCACTACCCGGCCGACCGCCTGGTCACCCGCTGCGTCACCACCGGACGCCCCGTCCACCTGCCCCGCGTCGGCACCCGCGACCTGCCCCACATCGCCCGCGACCGCACCTCCGCCGCCGTCCTCGCCCGTGCCGGACTGCACTCCTACGTCGCCGTCCCGCTGATCGCCCGCGGCGAGGTGCTCGGCGCCCTCGACCTCAAACGCACCGACAACCCCGTCCCGTTCGGCGACGACGACGTCGTGCTCGCCGGCGAACTCGCCGCCCGCGCCGCCGTCTGCATCGACAACGCCCGCTGGTACCAGCGCGAACGCGCCACCGTCGTCAGCCTCCAGCGCACCCTGCTGCCCCAGCGCCCGCCGAGCCCCGTCGGCCTCGAAGTCGCCCACCGCTACCAGCCCGCCGGCGCCGCCGGCCAGGTCGGCGGCGACTGGTTCGACGTCGTGCCGCAGGACGGCGGCCGCAGCGCCCTGGTCGTCGGCGACGTCATGGGCAGCGGCATCACCGCGGCCGCCGCCATGGGCCAGCTGCGCACCGCCGCCCGCACCCTCTCCGGCCTCGGCCTCGACCCCGCCCAGGTGCTGCGCCACCTCGACCAGGCCGCCACCGGCCTCGGCCAGCTCATCGCCACCTGCGTGTACGCCGTCTACGACCCCGGGGAGGGCTGCTGCCGCGTCGCCAACGCCGGGCACCTCCCGCCCGTCCTCCTCCGCGACGGCCGCCCGCCCGTCCTGCTCGACCTGCCCACCGGCGCGCCGCTCGGCGTCGGCGACGTCCCCTTCGAGAGCGTCGTCGTCGACCTGCGGCCCCGCGACCGGCTCGTCCTCTACACCGACGGACTGGTCGAGACCAGGGACGAGTCCATCGACGACCGCCTCGCGGCGCTCGTCCGGGTCCTGGGCGGCGCCCGGCGCGGCCTGGAGGAGACCTGCGACCTGCTGCTCTCGACCTTCCGCCTGGGCAACGAGGACGACGCGGCCCTGCTGATCGCCGAGGTCAGCTGAGCCCGTACGGACCCGGGGGCCCCGGTGGCGCCGTCCGCCCCGGCGGACGCCGCTGCTCCGGCGGCAGGGCGCGCAGGACGCCGCGCGCCTGGGCGGCGGAGTCGGCGATGTCCGTCAGCAGGTGGCAGAGCAGGTCCACGTGGGCCGCACATCCGGCCTCGCGGCCCGAGCTGGCCTCCAGCTCCATGTTGACCTGCTGGAAGACCTGTTCGTCCAGGAAGTAGGCGTCCCGCGCGATGCCCAGGCTGTAGCAGACCTTGAGCAGCGTCTCCAGGGTGAGGTTCGACCCGTCCGCCGACTCGGCGTGCGAGAGCGTCCGCTTGGAGACCCCCGCCCGCTCGGCGAGCCCGGCGAGGGTGAAGGGACCGTCGGGATGGTGGTGGCGTATGTAGCGCAGGCGACGCGCTATGTCGCCCTTCGCCGCGTTGATCCGCTCCTCCAGGGAGGAGTGTCCCCGGGGCTCCGCCGTCCCGCCCCCCTGATGCATCGTCCGACCTCTCACCCACCGCTCCGACCCCTGGACTCTAGCGCCCCGCACGGGGGTGCGATGTCAACTCCCGGGCGGGGTCGCCGCTCTATGTAAGTGATTGTCCAATTTGTCAATGTAGAAGGCCGAACAGGACCGACTTTAGGCGCAATACATTGCGATTCCGGTGCAGCAAGTTGCAATCCCCGGATGCGGATGGCTAACGTCCCGGTCGTGCGGTCGGCGGCCGCTCAAAGCCACGGGGGTGCTTTGAGCGTCGCCGGCCGTATCGCTGTGTCCTCCCGGCGGCCCGGCCGCGCTCCCCTCCCGCCCTCTCCCGCCGCGCGTGAGTGCATCCGTCACCGCGCGGCGTTCCCCTGGCGGAACCCGTCGGCCGCGGCGGACTCCCGTGCCCTTCGCCGGTCCGCGTGGAAGCCTTCGGCGGGAACGGAATGGTCACCGGTTCCCGCTGGAGGTCCGCATGTCCCGCCCCGCATCCCGCGTCCCGCGGCCGTACGCGCCGCACACCCGCGTCCTCAATCCCCTTCCGGAGCGGCGCCGTACGGCCGCCCCGCCGGGATCCCGCAGCGCTTGGTCCGGCGGACGACCGGCTGGGCCTCGGCCTCCAGCACGCCCGGGAGCCGTTCCGTCCGCTCCGTCAAGTACCGTGCGAGGTCAGGGGTGTTGCGGCACACCACCATGGCCACGAGGTTGCCGCCCCCCGTCGTCCGCGCCGCGAAGGCGACTTCGGGGTCGGCGGCGAGCGCGCGCGAGGCGTCGGGCAGCCGCCCGGGGCACACCTTGAGCCAGAGCACGGCCTCCAGGCCGTAACCGAAGAGCGCGGGCGGGACGTCGACGGAGAACCGCACCGCGCCGCGCGAGCGCAGCCGCGTCAGCCGGCGCCGGACGCTCGCCTCCGACCAGCCGGTGAGTCCGGCGAGCCGGGCGGCGCCGGTGCGGCCGTCCCGGGACAGGGCGCTCACCAGGCGCCAGTCGTCCTCCTGGAGCGGGACGGGCCCGCCGCGGTCCTCCTCCGGCGCCGCCGCACCGAGGCCGGCCACCTCGTCCCCGCTCAGGGCGGCCGTGCGGACCGGCCATCCCGACTCCCCGGCGACGACCGCGAGGACGCACTGCGGCGTGACGACGGCGGAGGCGGGGACCGCTCCCAGCGCCCGCCGGAGGGCGGTGTCCTCCTCGCCGGGCGGCGTGCGCACGAGGCAGGTGACCTCGGTGCCGGCGGCGAGGACGCCGACCCAGGACACCTCGGGGCGCCGCGCCAGCCGCCCGGCCAGGGTGGGGGCGGCCGCGCCCGCCCGGCGGATCCTCACCAACCAGTCGGTGAGACCGACGCGTTGACTGTCCGGCATCCCCACGACGCGCAGCCCGGACGACTCCGTGAGACGGCGGAAGCGGTGCCCCAGCGTCCGGTCCGGCACACCGATCACCGAGGCGATGCGGCTGAGCGGCGCGCGGCCGTCGACCTGGAGCGCGTGGATCAACTTCCGGTCGACCGGGTCGAGTCCGGGTCCGTACACCACCGCAGGCCGACGCATTCCGCTTCCCCGTTTCCACGAAAGACCGACAAGGGAGACAACGATGAGGGAGACAACGATGACAGAACTCTTCGACCCGGTTTCCGTCACCGCCCGGCTGACCGCCGCCGAACGCGCCCGTGAGGCGCGCCGCGCGGACCGGCTCTTCGACGACCCGTGGGCGGACGCGCTGGCCGGGCCGGCCGGGCGCGAACTGCTGGCGGAGTTCCGGGGGTCGCTCACGACGGAGATCCCGGTCGTCCCCGTCCGCACCCGCTTCTTCGACGAGGCGCTGCTGGACGCCTGCGGCGCCGGGATCCGGCAGGTCGTCCTCCTGGCCGCCGGCATGGACACCCGCGCGCTCCGCCTCCCCCTCCCCGAGGGGACCGTGGTCCACGAACTGGACCGCCCGGACCTGCTGGCGCTCAAGGACGGCCTCCTGCGCGGCGCGTCCGCCGCAGGCCGTCGCCGGGTGGCCGTGGGGACCGACCTGGCGGGGGACTGGACGGGTGCCCTGCTCGACGCGGGCTTCCGCGCGGACCGGCCCGCCTGCTGGGTCGCCGAGGGACTGACCCCGTACCTCGACGAGGCCGCCGTGTCGGGCCTGCTGGACCGCGTCACCGCCCTGTCGGCCCCCGGCAGCCGGGCGGTGGTGGACTTCGCCGGCCGGTCGCTCCTCGACAGCCCCGCGCTGGCGCCCATGCTCGCGCTCTTCCGCGAACGCGGCATGACGTGGCGGTACGGCCACGAGGAGCCCGAGGAGCTGTTCGCCCGGCGCGGCTGGCGCGCCGGGGCCGCCCGCCTGGGAACCGCCGGCTCCCGGCTCGGCCGGTGGCCCTTCCCGGACGCGCCCCGCGGCACCCCCGGCGTTCCGCAGGGTTACCTGGTCACCGCCGTGCGGTGAGCGCGCCGACCGGCCGGCCGGGCAGCGGGGGTACAGTGGGGGATCGCCCTTGACCTGCACAAACGCAGGCAGGGAGCCGAGATTCAGGAGTGCCCGATGATCCGCACCATGCTCAAGTCCAAGATCCACCGCGCCACGGTGACCCAGGCCGACCTGCACTACGTCGGTTCGCTCACCCTCGACGCCGACCTCATGGACGCCGCCGACCTGCTGCCCGGCGAGAAGGTCGACATCGTCGACATCGACAACGGCGCCCGGCTGTCGACCTATGTCATCGAGGGGCCGCGCGGCTCCGGCGTGATCGGGATCAACGGCGCGGCGGCCCGGCTGATCAGCCCCGGCGACCTCGTCATCGTCATCGCCTACGGGGCGATGGACGACGCGGAGGCCAGGACGTACGAGCCGCGCGTGGTCTTCGTCGACGAGCACAACGCCGTCGTGGACCTGGGCGGCGACCCGGCCGCCGTCCCGGAGGGATCCGGGCTGTCGCGCGGCGACCGCGTCGCGGGCTGAGCCGGCCGGGACGGCTCAGCGGGCGGCGGCCGGCGCGCGGCGGGGGCCCAGCGCGCCGGCCAGCGCCGCCCCCGCCAGCCCGGCCACCGCGGCGGCGACCAGGACGCGGTTGAGCCCGGCGTGGGCCGCGCCGCCGCCCTGCCGGAAGAGGATCCCGAAGACGGCCACCCCCACCGTCTGCCCGAGCTGCCGGAACGTCGTCATCGCCCCCGCCGCCATCCCCGCGCGCTCCGGCGGCAGCGCGCCGAGCACCGCCGCCCCCGTCACCGGGCCGGTCAGCCCCACCCCGACGCCCGTGACCACCAGCCCGGCCGTCACCGAGCCCGCCGTCGAGCCCGCGTCCAGCCCCGCCTGGAGCGCACAGCCCGCCCCCGCGAGCAGCAGCCCCGCGGCCAGGACCGCCCGCGGCGACCGCCCGTGCAGCCGCTTCCCGGCGACCAGCGAGGTCGCACAGGACGCCAGCGCGAGCGGCAGCAGCGCCAGCCCCGCGCGGACCGGCCCCAGCCCGAGCCCCGACTGCAGCCACAGCGAGGTGTAGACGAGCGCGGCGAAGGACGCCGTCGAGGCGAGCACGCACACCATCACGGCCGAGAACGAGGCCCGCGCGAACAGCCGCACGTCCAGCAGCGGATCGGGACGCCGGCGCTCGACGCGGACCAGGACGGCGAGCGCCACCGCCGAGACCGCCAGGGCGGCCGGCACGGGCCACGCGCCCCACCCGCCGCTCCCCGCCCGGTTCAGCGCGTAGGTGAGCGCGCCCGCGCACACGGCGAACGCGGCCGTGCCCGGCACGTCCGTACGCGTCCGCGCGCCTCCGCCGCCGCCCTCGCGGACCCGCAGGGCGAGCGCCAGCGTGACGGCGACGAACGGCACGTTGAGGAGGAAGACCCACCGCCATCCCGCGTACTGCGTCAGCACACCCCCGATCACCGGCCCGGCCGCCGCCCCCAGCCCCGTCACCGCCGCGAACGCGCCCATCGCCCGGCCCAGGTCCGGCCCCCGGTAGACCGCGCCGAGCAGGGCGAACCCGGTCACGGCCAGCGCCGCGCCGCCCACCCCCTGCACCGCCCGCGCCGCGATCAGCACCCGCACGTCCGGGGCCAGCCCGCAGACCAGCGAGGCCGCGCCGAAGACCGCCAGCCCGGCCGCGTACACGGCCCGCGCCCCGAAGCGGTCGGCCAGTGCCCCCGCCGACAGCGTCAGCACCGCCAGGACGAGGGGGTAGACGGTCACCACCCACTGGAGCTCCGCCGGCCCGGCGGACAGCCCCGCGCCGACACGGGGCAGGGCGACGGAGAGCACGGTCGTGTCCAGCAGGAACACGAACGTGCCGAGACAGACGGCCACCAGGGGCCACCACCTGCGCATGACTTCCTCCACGGAAACCGGAGCGTTGCGGACGCCCGTACGCTCCGGCCCGGCCCCCGCCCGCCGCCACCCACGCCCGGTCCGCTGCCGGATACTGGCATGATCACGCTCATGGAGACGCATACCGTCACCCTCGACGCGACCGACCGCGCCCTCGTCCACGCCCTCCAGATCGACGGCCGCGCGCCCTTCCGCCTCATCGGCGAGGCCCTCGGCGTCTCGGAGAACACCGTCGCCCGCCGCTACCGGCGGCTGCGCACCGCCGGCGTCCTCCGCGTCGTCGGTGGCGTCGACGGCACCCGCCTCGGCGGGAGCGCCTGGACGATCCGGCTGCGCTGCACCCCCGACGCGGCCGTCGCCCTGGCCGACGCGCTCGCGGCCCGCCCCGACACCTCGTACGTCCATCTGCTCTCCGGCGGCACGGAGATCTCGTGCAGCGTCCAGACCTCCGACGCCGACGAGAGCGAGGCCCTGCTCCTGCACCGGCTGCCCCGCACCGCCCGCGTCACCTCCGTCTCCGCCCACCTGCTGCTCGGCCGCTACGCCCTGCCCAGCACCTGGGCCGGGGCCGCCGCGCTCACGCCGGAACAGGCCGCCCGGCTCGCCCCGCCGCCCGTCGACGACACCGGTGACATCACCCTCCTCCCGGCGGACCGCCCGCTGCTCGAACACCTCGCGCGGGACGGCCGGGCGAGCCACGCCGAGCTCGCGGCCGCGACGGGCCGTCCCGAGTCGACCGTGCGCCGGCGGCTGGCGGCCCTGCGCGCCGCCGGCGTGCTCGTCCTCCTGATCGACATCCCGCCCGCCGCCCTCGGCTTCCGCACGGAGGCGCGGCTGTGGATGTCCGTGCGCCCCTCGCGCCTGACCGCCGTGGCCGAGGAGCTCGCCCGGCACCCGGAGGTCTCCCTCGTCGCCCTGACCACCGGTCCCACCAACCTGCTGGCCGCCGTCAACTGCCGTGACACACAAGCCCTTTCGCGCTACCTCACCGAACGCGTCGCCGCGCTGGACGCGATCCGCTCGATGGAGACCGCCCCGGTGATCCGGACGGTCAAGCGGGCGGGGGCCCTGCTGCCCGGCGCGTCCGGCCGCCCGGGGCGGGTCCTTCGCTCAGGGTGACGGTGCCGCTGCGCCGAGTCGCGCAACACGAGGCGCCGGGTCATGCTGAAACCGCCGGCAGTCACTCCTTGGCGTACGAGTGAGGGGACCACGGTGACCATGACGGAAGCTGCCACCCGGCGCCGTACGCGCCGGACCCCGGCCTCCGCCCCCGGGATGTTCGCGCGGCTCGCCGCGCTCCCGGACGGGCCCGAGCGGGCGAGGCTCCGCCAGGAGCTGATCGCGGCGTGGCTGCCCATGGCCGAGCGCATCAGCCTGCGCTACCGGTCGAGCGGGGAGAGCCCGGCCGACCTGCGGCAGGTCGCCGCCCTGGCCCTGGTCCGCGCCGTGGACCGGTTCGACCCCGCCCGGGGCTTCGCCTTCGAGTCCTTCGCCGTCCCCACCATCAACGGGGAGCTCAAGCGCCACGTCCGCGACCACGTCTGGTCGCTGCACATCCCGCGCCGCGACCAGGAGTTGAGGGCCGCCGTGCGCGCCGCCCGCTCGCGGCTGGAGCAGCGCGACGCCGGCGCCCGCGTCACCGAGGCGGCCATCGCCGAGGAGGCGGGCCTGACCGAGGCGGAGGTGCGGCGGGGGATCGACGCGGACGGGGTGCACCACACCCTCTCCCTCGACCACCCCGTCGACGGCGCCGGCGAGCTGCCGCTCGCGGACACCCTCGGCCGCATCGACCGGGCGCTGGACCTGGTGATCGACCGGCAGTCGCTGCGGCCGCTGCTGGACGCCCTCCCCGAGCGGGAGAAGTCCGTCCTCTACTGGCACTTCTTCGGCAACCTCACCCAGCAGCAGATCGGCGCGCGCCTGGGCGTCTCCCAGATGCAGATCTCGCGGATCCTCAGCCGCACCTGCGCCCACCTGCGCCGGCAGCTGCTCGCGCCCGCATGACGGCGGCCGGCACCCCCGCGGACAAGGACGTGGCGCCCATCACGGGAGGTGATGGGCGCCACGGGTGCGCGACGGGCGGTTCCGGCGGCTGACTGTGACCGCCCCGCGCGACTGTGCGGTCCGGTGTACCGCAGTCCTTCGGAACTGATCGTTCTTTGGGGGGACGGGTCAGTCGGCGACGCAGGTGTTCCCGAACGTCGGGTTCAGCAGGGCGATGAGGTCGATCGAGTTGCCGCACAGGTTGATCGGCAGGTGGATCGGGACCTGGATGGTGTTGCCGGAGATCACACCGGGGGAGCCGATGGCCGCGCCGTTGGCGTCGGCGTCGGCGGAAGCGATGCCCGAGGCGCCGGTGACGACGGCGCCGGCTGCGGCGGTCAGGAGTGCGGCCTTGGCGATACGCGACATGGACTGTGCCTTTCTAAGGGGTGTTGAGCGGCCATTGTGGCCGGGGGTTCGGGTGGGGATGCTCCAAAAATGGCCGTTGAAGCCGGAATTAACCCATTGGGTGCAATAAGTCAGATGTGATGCGCGGGGTTTGGGATGTCGCCCGATGCGGGGGAGTGGGACGGGCCGCCGTGGGGCGGTCCGTGCGCGGGGTGCCCGGGGTGCGGGCGCGGCGGGGGAGCCGTCCCGGGGCCTCCGGTGCGGGTTTGGAGCCGGGGCCGGGCTTCCGTACAGTTTCCTGGAAGCTTCAATCGAACGCATGGACTGGAACGAACAGCGGCAATGACGGTCACAGAAGAGAGCCGCGGCGACGCGAACGGTGCGGCCGAGCAGGCGGGCATCGACCCCGAGCGCCTGGCGGTCTGCCTCGACGTGCTCAAGGAACTGGACGGACTGCCGCTCGACCACCCCGACGCCGTCACCGTCCGGCGGGCCACCTCCGGCATCTACCGCATGGTGAAGCAGCGCCGCCGACAGGAGCGCCGGGCCGCCAAGACCGAGAACGACCGCAGGGTCACCGAGGCCACCGCCACTGGCTCCGCCGACCGCATCGACGACGAGACGCAGGGCATCCTGCCCAGCTCCACCGCGCTCGGCGAGATCGCCGGCGTCCTGGAGCGGCCCCGCTCCTGCTACATCTGCAAGACCCGCTACGTCGAGGTCGACGCCTTCTACCACCAGCTCTGCCGCGAGTGCGCCGCCTTCAACCGGGCCCGCCGCGACGCCCGCGCCGACCTCACCGGCCGCCGCGCGCTGCTCACCGGCGGCCGGGCCAAGATCGGGATGTACATCGCGCTGCGGCTGCTGCGGGACGGCGCGCACACGACGATCACCACGCGCTTCCCCAACGACGCGATCCGCCGCTTCAAGGCGATGCCGGACAGCGACGAGTGGATCCACCGGCTGAAGATCGTCGGCATCGACCTGCGCGACCCGGCGCAGGTCGTCGCCCTCGCCGACTCCGTCGCCGCCGAGGGCCCGCTCGACATCCTGATCAACAACGCGGCCCAGACGGTGCGGCGTTCGCCGCGCGCCTACAGCGAGCTCGTCGCCGCCGAGTCCGCGCCGCTGCCCGCCGGGGAGCTGCCGGCGGCCGAGGTCATCGGCGCCTTCGGCAGCGGGGCCGTCGACTCCGTCGCGGCGCTGCCGGCCGGGCGCGGGGACGGGCTCACCGCGCAGGACGTCACCGACCTCGCGCTCGTCGGCGGGTCCGCGTCGCTCGCCCGGATCGAGGCCGGGACGGCGATCGACGCGGGCGGGCTGGTGCCGGACCTCGACGCCAGCAACAGCTGGATCCAGACCGTCTCCGAGGTCGACCCGGTCGAGCTGCTGGAGGTCCAACTCTGCAATTCCACCGCGCCGTTCATCCTCATCAGCCGGCTGCGGCCGGTCATGGCCGCGGCGGCGGCCCGGCGCAAGTACGTCGTCAACGTCTCCGCCATGGAGGGCGTCTTCAGCCGCGGCTACAAGGGCGCCGGGCACCCGCACACGAACATGGCCAAGGCCGCGCTCAACATGCTCACGCGCACCAGCGCGCAGGAGATGTTCGAGTCCGACGGCATCCTCATGACCAGCGTCGACACCGGCTGGATCACGGACGAGCGCCCGCACCCGGACAAGGTGCGGCTCGCGGCCGCGGGCTTCCACGCACCGCTCGACCTCGTCGACGGGGCGGCGCGGGTGTACGACCCGATCGTGCGGGGCGAGGAGGGGGAGGACCTGTACGGGTGCTTCCTGAAGGACTACCGCAAGGCGAACTGGTAGTCCGCCGCCGGGCGGTCTCCGCCCCGGCCCCGCCCCCAGAGGGATTCCCCGGGGGAGAGGCGGGCAGAAGGAGACGGCTCAGGCGGCCACGGGGTGCAGGGCCGCGTACTCCAGCGGCGCCGACGGGTCGACCGACACGTTCAGGGGGGCCGGCTCGGCGCCGGCGCGGACCAGGAGGTCGCCGATGGCGGCGATCATCGCGCCGTTGTCCGTGCAGAGACGCAGCGGCGGCACCCGCAGCCGGATCCCGGCCGCGGCACAGCGTTCCTCCGCCAGGGAGCGGACGCGGGAGTTGGCCGCGACGCCGCCGACGACGACCAGCGTCCCCACCCCGTACTCCGTGCAGGCCGCCACCGCCTTGCGCGTCAGGACGTCCGCGACGGCCTCCTGGAGGGAGGCGGCGCCGTCGGCGACGGGCAGCGGGCGCCCGGCCGCCCGGTGCCGCTCGGCCCAGCGGGCCGCGGCCGTCTTCAGACCGGAGAAGGAGAACGTCCAGGGGTCGTCGCGCGGCCCGGTCATCGGGCGCGGGAAGGCGACCGCGCGCGGGTCGCCGTCCCGGGCGGCCCGGTCGACGGCCGGCCCGCCGGGATAGGGCAGCCCGAAGACCCGCGCGACCTTGTCGAAGCACTCGCCGGCCGCGTCGTCGAGCGTGTCCCCGAGGTGCACGATCGGGTCGCGGGCCAGGTCGCGGACCAGCAGCAGCGACGTGTGGCCGCCGGAGACGATCAGGACCACGCACGGATCGGGCAGCGGCCCGTGCTCCAGGGTGTCGGCGGCGACGTGCCCGGCCAGGTGGTGGACGCCGTACAGCGGGACGCCGAGCGCGTACGCGAGGCCCTTCGCCGCCGCCACCCCGACCTGGAGGGCGCCGGACAGGCCGGGGCCCGTGGTCACCGCGACCGCGCCGATGTCGGACATCGTCAGGCCCGCCTCGGCCAGCGCCCGCCGCACCACCGGCGTCGCCGCGTGCACGTGCGCGCGGGCCGCGATCTCGGGGACGACGCCGCCGAAGCGGGCGTGCTCGTCCATGCTGGAGGCCACCGCGTGCCCCAGCAGCCTCCCCTCCCGGACCAGCCCGGCGCCGGTCTCGTCACAGGACGACTCGATACCCAGCACCACCGGTGAACGCCCCACGGCGCGCCTCCTGCCCACTTGACGTACTTGCAAATGATACGCAACAAGGTGGTGGGTGTCGGGCCGTCCCCGCAGGTCAGTAGAGTTTCCGTGCCCCCGCACATCCGTGCCCCGCACACCACCAGCCGAGGACCGAGGACTTCCGTGACCCACGTGACCGTCGTAGGCGTCGGCGCCGACGGCCGGACCGGACTCGCGCCCGCGGCGCGGGAGGCGCTGCGCGCGGCGGAGGTCGTCATCGCGGGCCCCCGCCAGCTCGCGCTGCTCCCGCCGGACTGCGCGGCCGAGCGCGTGGCCTGGCCGTCGCCGCTGCGGCCCGCGGTGCCGGGCCTGCTCGCCGAGCACGCGGGACGCCGCGTCTGCGTCCTGGCCAGCGGCGATCCCATGTTCTTCGGCATCGGACGGGCGCTGGCCGAGGAAGTGGGCCCGGAGCGGCTGCGGGTGATCCCGCACCCGTCGTCCGCCTCCTACGCCTGCGCCCGCCTCGGCTGGCCGCTGGAGGAGACCGAGGTCGTCAGCGCCGTCGGGCGCCCGCTCGCCGCACTGGCGGCGGCGCTGCACGCCGGCCGCCGGCTGCTGGTCCTCAGCGCGGGGGCGGGCACCCCCGCGGAGATCGCCGCCCTGCTGCGCGACCGCGGCTTCGGCCCCAGCCGGATGACCGTCCTCGAACAGCTCGGCTCCGGCCGCGAGGCCCGCCGCGAGGGCACCGCCGAGGAGTGGGACCACCCGGCCGGCGACCCGCTCAACCTCGTCGCCGTCGAGTGCCGCCCCGCCCCGGACGCGCTGCGGCTGTCGCTCGTGCCCGGCCTGCCGGACGAAGCGTTCGAGAACGACGGGCAGTTGACGAAGCGTCACATACGGGCGGCCACGCTCGCCGCCCTCGCCCCCGCCCCCGGCGAACTGCTGTGGGACGTCGGCGGGGGCTCCGGCTCGATCGGCATCGAGTGGATGCGCGCCCACCGCTCCTGCCGGGCCGTCGCCGTCGAGCGCGACCCCGCCCGCGCCTCCCGCATCGAGCGCAACGCCGAGGCCCTCGGCGTCCCCGCCCTGCGCGTCGTCACCGGCGCCGCGCCCGCGGCGCTCGCCCGGCTCCCCGTGCCCGACGCCGTGTTCGTCGGCGGCGGGCTCACGGCGCCCGGCCTGCTGGACGCCTGCTGGGACGCCCTGCCGCCCGGCGGCCGGCTCGTCGCCAACACCGTCACCCTGGAGTCCGAGGCCCTGCTCGCCGCGTGGCACCGCCGCCACGGCGGCGGGCTCACCCGCCTCGCCGTCGCGCACGCCGCCCCCGTCGGCGGGTTCACCGGCTGGCGGCAGGCCATGCCGGTCACCCAGTGGTCCGTGGTCAAGCCGGCCGTCGCACAAGGAGATTCACCGTCATGACCGTGTACTTCATCGGTGCCGGACCCGGCGCCGCCGACCTGATCACGCTGCGCGGCGCCCGGACCCTGGCCCGCTGCGGCGTCTGCCTGTACGCCGGCAGCCTCGTGCCCCGGGAGCTGCTGGACGAGTGCCCGCCCGGCGCCCGGCTGATCGACACCGCCCGCCTCGACCTGGACGCGATCACGGCCGAGTTCGTCCGCGCCCACGAGGAGGGGTACGACGTCGCCCGCCTGCACTCCGGCGACCCGTCCGTCTTCAGCGCCGTCGCCGAGCAGATGCGCCGCCTGGACGCGCACGGCATCCCCTACGAGATCGTCCCCGGCGTTCCGGCGTTCGCGGCGGCGGCGGCCGCGCTCGGCCGCGAGCTGACCGTGCCGACCGTCGGCCAGACCGTGATCCTCACCCGCGTCGCGCAGCAGGCCACGCCCATGCCGCCCGGCGAGGACCTGGCCACCCTGGGCCGCAGCGGCGCCCTGCTCGTCCTGCACCTCGCCGTCCGCTACACCGACCGCGTCGTCGCCGAACTGCTGCCGCACTACGGCGCCGACTGCCCGGCCGCCGTCGTCGCCCTGGCCAGCCGGCCCGACGAGGTGGTGCTGCGCGGCACCCTCGCCGACATCGCCGGCCGGGTGCGGGAGGCCGGAGTCGTCCGCACCGCCGTGATCGTCGTGGGCCGCACGCTGGCGGCGGAGCAGTTCCCCGACAGCTACCTCTACTCGACCGGGCGTGACCGGACGGCCCACGCGCCCTGCGACGCGGGCGCGTGAACCGGACGGGCGGCGGGCCGGGCGCTACGCCGCCCCGGCCGTGCGCAGCTCGTGCGCCTCGCGGCCGCCCTTCTCCCTGAGCTGATCGGCGAGATCGGCCAGGGCCCGGGCGCCCGCCAGCTCCTCGCCCACCCGGGGCTCGCCCGGGTCGTCGGGGTGCCGGGCCGCCTGGCCCCGGGCCCTCAGCTCCGTGCCGTCGCGCAGCCGGAGCATCGCCGCGGCGCGCGCGTGGCGCTCGTCCTCGTCGAACTCGACTTCCACATGCCATCCGGCGACATGCTGCACGGGAATCACCTCCGTACCCCTGCCCCCGTCCTCCAGGCTACGGCGGGCCCTGCGCGCCCGCACACGCGGCGGCCCGCACGCCCGCGGAGGGGCCGCTTGACCCTGACACGGTGTCAGACGGTGCGGTGACCACACCGTGTTCACCACCGGAGACTTCGCCCGGCACGGCCGCGCCGGGGCCGGAGCACGGTGTCACGACGGTGGACCTGTCCGCCGGCGGGGCCGCCGCCACCGTCGTCCACCGGGGCCCGGTGGACGACGTGCTGCCGACGGCCCAGGCCCTGGCCCGCTGGATCGGGGCCCACGGATACCGGTCCGCGGGCCACCCCCGCGAGCTCTGCCTGAAGGAGTGGCCCGCGGACCCGGCGGACTGGGTGACCGGGCTCCAGGAGCCGGTCGTCCGGGACCGGGGCCGGGACCGGTCCGAGGCCGCGCGTCCGCTCACGGAGCGGCGCAGATCACCTGGGCGAACAGCGTCTGCGGCTCGGTGCCGGTGTTGGTCGCCCGGGTCTCCCAGCCCCGGCCGTCGGGGGTGCCGGCCGAGCCGCTGACGAAGGTGTCGTCCCGGGCGGAGCCGCCGCCTCCGGTCGGTACCTCGCCGCCGGGGCAGGCCACGGTGGCGCTGGCGGTCCGGCCCGGCTCCAGGACGACCTGGCGGCCGAGGTGCTGGGAGTGCGGGCGGTCCGAGCACAGCAGGGTGACCGACGGGCCCTGGCTGTCCCCGGCCCGGTTGGCGCCGCGGACCGTCCACACGTCGCCGGTCGCGCTGCCCTGGGTGACGAAGACCCGGTCGCCGGTGGTGTCCCAGCCGCCGCCGGTGACCACCTCGCCCGCGGGGCAGGCGTTGCTCACCGAGCCGTTCACGCCCGGGGCGAGGGCGGTCTGCGGGCCGTTGCCCCGGAAGCGGGCGCCGTCCGGGGCGCAGACCACGAAGGGGGTCAGCCGGCCCGGGGTGTCCTCGGAGCTGTTGTAGGCCCGGACCGTCCAGTCGTCGCCCCCGTGCGTGGTCGACGCGGTGAGGAACACGCCGTCGCTGCCCGCGCCGCCCCCGCCGGTCGGTTTCTCGCCGCGCGGGCAGTGCACCGTGGCGCGCGCGGACTCGCCCGGCGGCACGGTCACCCGGGGCCCGAAGTGCTGGTCGTGGGCCGCCCGGGCGCCGGGCCCCCGCTCCGGCGCGGGGGCGCCGTGGCCCTGCGCGGCGGTGGCGGTCAGCGCCAGGGCGAGCACCGTGGACGCCGCGAGGACGGGGAACCGGGGAAGGGCGAAGCGCCTCATTCTCGACCTCCGGGAGGAGTGGCAGAGGAGTGACAGCTGACGGAACGCACGCTTCCGGATTTCTCGTCCGGGCGGCCGGACGGCGGTGTTCCGTCACCCGGACAGCGCACGCGAGAACGCCCACGCCCCTCGTGGGAGTGACCCCTCCGAGCGTCAGTCCTGCCGGGCGAGTGCCCGGTCCACCAGCCGCAGCGCCGCCCGGGCCTGGGCCTCCCGGCCCTTCGTGTCCGTCCGCAGCGTGAAGACCGCGGCCGCCACGGCCCGCGCGCCGTCGGGGGTGACACCGCTCTCGGAGACGGTGCCGAGGTGCGTACCGCCGTGGAACCAGATCCCCGCACGGGTGCCGGGCACCGGGCGCCAGGCGATGCCGAGCCCGTAGCGGACGCCCGGCGCGTCGATCCACCCCTCCGCGGGGACCGTCCGCCGCATCGCCGCCGCCTGCTCGGCGGGCAGCAGCCGGCCGCCCAGCAGGGCCCGCAGGAACGCCGTCAGGTCCCGCGGGGTGCTGACGATCCCGCCGTCCGCCCAGCCCCCGGCGGCCAGCGAGGTGTCGACGGGGCGGGCGTGCCCGGGGAACTCGGTGTACGCCGAGGCCGTCGGCTGCGGGACGTACGGCGAGCCGCCCGGGGTGAACGTCCGCCGCAGGCCCAGCGGTTCGATGATCCGGTCGTGCAGGAGCTCGGCCCAGGGACGGCCCGCGGCCTTCTCCAGCACCATGCCGAGCAGGACGTAGTCGGTGTTGGAGTAGCCCCAGCGCCGTTCCTCCGCCGGGCGGTCCGCGCGCGGCAGCCACCCGGGCGGCCGGCGCAGCGCCGCCGCCACCTGCCGCTCCGGCGCGACGGGCGGCCGGAAGCGGGCCGCGCGGTAGGCCTCCGGCGTGAACGCGCCCACGTCCACGTACTCGTTGAGGCCGCTGGTGTGGCGCAGCAGATTGACCAGCGTGATCCGGCGCCCGTCGTTGCCGTTGCCCCGGACCAGGCCGGGCAGCCACCGCTCGACGGTGTCGGTGAGCGACAGCCGCCGCTCGGCGGCGAGTTGGAGGACGAGGGTGGCGGTGAAGGTCTTGGTGTCGCTGCCGATGCGGTAGTACGCGTCCCACGGCACGGGCCCGCCGGACGTGAGGCCGGCGACGCCGGAGCGCGCCGCGAACCGGCCCGTGGCGGTGCGCACTTCGGCCAGGACGCCCGTGGCGCCGGTGGCGCGGACGGCGTCCGCGTCCCGCTGGAGCGGGGCGTCGCCGGCCGCCGCGGCGTGGGGCGCGGGGCCCGCGACGAGGGCCGTCGCGGCGGCCGCGAGGGCCGTTCTCCTGGCGAGCGTCATCGCTTTCCCCCCGGGCAGGTCAGGTCGCGGGCGGGGAGCGGGCCGCCGCGCAGGTAGTCGTTGACGGCCCGGTCCGCGCACGGGACGGGGGTGTGGCCCTCGGCACCGCGCCCGTAGACGCCGTGCGAGCGGATGTCCGCCGACACCAGGCGCGAGCCCCTGAGCTTCCGGTGCAGGGCGAGGGCGCCCTCGTAGGGGACGTTGTTGTCGCGGACCGCCTGGAGCATCAGGACGGGCACGGAGTTGGCGATCCGGGTGCCGGGCTCGCGGGGTGCCGTCCTCCAGAACGGGCAGGGCGCGGTCATGTCGTTGACCAGGGGGCCGAAGACCGGCTCGGCGGCCCGGCTGCGGTCGATGTTCCGCCAGTAGGTCTCGGGCCGTCCGGGCCAGCCGCCGGCGGGCCAGCCGCCGTCCCCGCACATGAAGACCGCCCCGCCGGTGAACGAGGCCTCTCCTTCCGGGGAGTTGAGGAACGCCAGCATGCCGGCGAGCTCCGGGTCGGGCCGCACCTTCCTGCCGTCCGCCGCGTCCACCAGGGTGCGCACCGTGCGGGCGAGCGCCGCGTCGTCCTCCTGCCGCTGGACGAACTGCCGCAGGAACAGCCGGATCAGCGGGGCGCCGAGGCGGGTGCCGGCGACCGGGACGGGCCGCCGCTCGGCCCCCTCCAGCAGGCGCTCGACCGTGGCACGCACGGCCGGCGCGGTGCGCCCGAGGCGGTACGTGCTGTCGCGCCGCGCCGTCCAGGCGGCCCACTCGTCGAGGCCCGCCTCCAGCGGTCTTCCGGCGCGCCGGAACAGCTCGTACTGCGTGGCGTCCGGGTCGGTGGACGAGTCGACGACCAGACGGTCCACCTGGCCCGGGAACAGCTGCGCGTAGACCGCGCCCAGGTCGGCGCCGTAGGACACCCCGTAGTACGAGAGCCGGCGTTCGCCGAGGGCGGCACGGATCGCGTCCATGTCGCGGGCGACGTTGCGGGTGGAGGCGTGGGGGAGGAGCGCCGCGTTGTCGCCGTGGGCGAAGCAGCGCTCGGCCGTCGCGCGGTGGCGGGCGATCCCGTCGTCGAAGTCGCGGCGCGGGGTGGTGCGCCGGCGGGGCTCGGCGGGCGCGGGGGCCGGGCCGCAGTCGACCGGGGTGCTCGCGCCGAGGAACCGGGGGTCGAAGCCGATGAGGTCGTAGCGGTCGGCCACGTCCTTCAACGCGGGCTTGAGCGCGAGGGTGTTGGCGAGGCCCACGCCTCCCGGGCCGCCCGGGTTGGAGAGGAGGACGCCGCGGCGGTGGGCGCTGTCCTTGGCCTTGACGCGCGAGACCGCTATGCGGATCGTGCGGCCGTCCGGGACCGACCAGTCCAGGGGCACGGCGAGCTGCCCGCACTCC
This sequence comes from Streptomyces caatingaensis, assembly GCF_001187435.1. Lineage (GTDB taxonomy): Bacteria > Actinomycetota > Actinomycetes > Streptomycetales > Streptomycetaceae > Streptomyces > Streptomyces caatingaensis. The sequence goes on from NZ_LFXA01000002.1 coordinate 712,987, forward strand.
GCGCCCGCCGCGACGAGCTCCTTCTCGGCGGCGGGACAGGGCCCCCAGCGCAGTGCGCCGCCCGGAGGGGAGGCGTGGGCCGGCGGGGCGGCGGGGGCGGCGACGGCGAGGAGGGCGGCCGAGAGGACGAGGGCTGGGGTGCGCATGGGTCTCCAGGGGCGGGGCGTCGGTCCGTCCCGACCCTAGAAACCGGCGTGCGGGACGGCCATCGGGCTGCCCCGACGCCCGACCGGGGGGTAGCCCCACCCCCGAGGGCCGTCCACAGGTCCGCCCGCCTCGTCAGTGGACCGGGTCGCTCTTCCGCCCGATGCCGTCGGTTCCCGCCGGAGTTCCGTCCGGGGAGAACGGGTGGCGGAAGGTGAAGGCGTGCGGCGCGGGGCCGTGGCCGTGGAGGTGCTCCAGCCTGGAGACCCCGTCCTGCCAGGTGGGTATCGCGTCGTCAGGAACCCACCAGAACATGTGGTTCGGCTGCTCGGCCTTCTCGAACCAGTCGTGACGCCTGCTCAGAGCACCGCGGTGGAGACCGGTGTAGACGGCCTCGAAGGCGGGGCGCAGGCCGGTCCAGAGCGAGAGGGTCGTCGCCAGCGCGGTGGTTTCCACCGTACGGCCCTTGTCGTACCAGGCCGGTACGGCGAACTCCCCCCACGCTCCCCAGTCCGCCCCGAAGAGCAGGCCCCGGTCACCGTCTGCCGCTTCGGCATGCGCGAGGTAACCGGGGTACCGGCTGATCTCCCGGTAGACGGCCTCGCCGATCTCGTAGAACTCGTGCGTGAGCGGTGCGGGATCGGCGAGGGGCGACTTCAGGACGCCGAACGTGTACAGCGCAAGACTGGGCATGCGTTTCTCCCTGGACGGGGGTGCCCGGTGGGGACCCGGTGGCGACCGTGGGCGGTCGCCGAGGACCAGGTGAAGGTAGCTGCCTCCGGGGGCGGTGTCGAAGTTGCCAAGTCCCTGTTCACGTGGCTTCTTGCACAGGTCCTCGCGGGGGCTGCGAGGGGGACGGGCGTGAGCCGCGCGGGCAGCCCCTGACCGCGCCGTGCGCCTTCGCGGCCCGGCACCCGCTCAGTCCTCGCCCCCGGCCCCCCGCGCCCCCGGCGCGAAGCCGTGGCGGCGTGAGACCGTCACGACCGCGAGGGCGGGGACGGCCAGTACCAGGAGGACCCACGGCAGCGCGCCGGCGCCGGCCGACTCGACGAGGAGGCCGCCGGCGAGGCCGCCCCCGGCGACCGCGAGGTTGAAGACGGTGACGAACATGGACTGGGCGACGTCCGCCCCGTCCCCGGCCGCGTCGGCGATCGCCGTCTGAAGCAGCGTGGGACCGCCGCCGAAGGTGACGCCCCAGGCGACGATGCCGGTGAAGACGAGGGGCGCGGAGTGGCCGGCGATGCCGAGCAGGAGGGCGGCGAAGGCGAAGCCGGCCAGGCTGGCGAGCGTGACGACGCGCAGCAGCCGGTCGACGAGGACGCCGGTGAGCCAGATGCCGAGGATGGCGGACGCGCCGAAGACGCCGAGGGCGATGTCGACGTGGTCGCCGAGACCGGCGTCCTTCAGGAAGGGCGCGATGTAGGTGTAGAGGATGTTGTGGGCGAGGATCCACAGGAACATCACGCCGAGCACCGGCCGGACGCCGGGCAGGACGAAGATCTCCCGGATGGGCCGCCGGTCCGCGGCCGTCTGCCCGGGGAAGTCGGGCACCAGCGCCCGCACCCAGAGCATGAGCAGCAGCGCGACGGCGGACATGACCCAGAAGACGCCGCGCCAGTCGAAGAGGGAGCCCAGCCAGGTGCCCAGCGGGACGCCGAGCGTGAGGGCGATCGGCTGGCCGACGCCGACGATGGCCAGGGCCCGGCCCTGGAGGTGCTCGGGCACCAGACGGCGGCCGTAGCCGGCGAGCAGCCCCCAGATGACCCCGGACGCCATGCCCGCCACGAAGCGGGCGACCAGGGTGAGGCCGTAACTGCTCGACAGGGCCGTCGCGGTGTTGAAGACGAGGAGCCCGCCGACGGCCAGCAGCAGCAGGGGCCGCCGCCGCATGCCGCGGGTGGCGGCGATGACGGGCACCGCGGCCACCACGGAACCGATGGCGTAGAGCGTGACGAGCTGCCCCGCCAGTCCTTCGGAGATGCCGAGTCCGTCGCCGATCTGGGGGAGCAGGCCCGCGGGCATCGTCTCGGTCATGATGGCGAGGAAGCCGGCTGTGGTGAAAGCCAGCAGTCTCCACACCGGGATCCGGTTCTCCACCGGGATCCCTCCCCCGTCCAGAGCGGTCCTTCCGCTGCCGGTGCTGCCGGTAATACTCACGGCGATTCTCCAGTTGTCTCGGTCACCGCCGGGCGGGGACATCCTCCATCCCCGCCCGGTTTCTGCTCGGCTTTCCGCGCGGCCGGGGCCGCGCGGCTCAGTGCTCGGCGAGCAACGAGCCGAATCCGCGCACCCGGTCGGGGATTCCGTTCTGCCGGAGGGCGTGCCAGTACAGCACCGTGTTGTTGGTGACGACCGGCTTGCCGAGCCATTCCTCGGCGGCGGCCGCGACGCGCCCCATGGCAACGTTCGTGCCGACCTGCACGATCGCGTCGACGTCGGGCCCGTCGATCTCCCTGACCGCGTCGCGGAGTTCGGCCTCGGACACGTGGGAGATCTTCTCCGGGCTGCTGCACCCGAGCCCCTGGACGCGGACGACGTCGTATCCGCTGTCCGTGAAGAACCGGCTCACCGAGTCGTCGCCGACGGCGAGATAGGGCGTGATGACGGCGACCCGGCGCGCCCGGTGGAGCGTCAGGGCGGCGTCGAACGCGTCGGGGCTCATGACGACGGGCAGGCCGCCGGCGGCCTCCTTGAGGGAGTTCAGCACGGGGGCGTGGGATTCCGGCCCGTCCCAGTAGATCTCCGGCGAGAAGCCGATCACGATCGTGTCGGGCTTGCAGGGCACGATCGTCTCGATGGCCCTGCGGGTCGATTCCCGGTAGCCGTCCACCAGGGTGTCGATGCCCTCCACGAGGGAGTAGTCGGCCGTCAGCATGCGGCCGGTGTGGTTGGTGACGCCGACGGGCCGCAGCGCCTCCAGTTCCGGCTGCATCGAGGTGTTGGTGGCGGGGACGACGACGCCGACCTTGAGGCGCGGTCCGAGGGAGTCGGTCATGACGTGCTCCTTCAGTAGTTCGGGTGCTTGATCAGCAGATGCGGGCGCCCGGTGATCTCCGGTCCGTGGACCGTCTCGTTCCAGACGGCCTGCTCCACCGGTTCCAGGGCCACCGAGACGGCGTCCTCGGACACGCCGAAGTGCCGGGTGATCACGTCGGTGAGCGACTCGGCCAGCCGTTCCCGTTCCTCACCGGTGAAGTCCTTCGGGAAGTGCTTGATGTTGATGTGCGGCATGCCGTTCCTCGTGAATCGGGTCGTGCGTTCGTCGGTGGTACGTGTCGACGGCCGGTGTCAGTGGCCGAGCCGGGTGCGGATGGCCGAGACCAGTTCGCCCACGCCGTGTTCCTTCAGGACGCCGTAGTGGTCGCCCGCGAGGTCGATCACGGCGGGCGGCAGGGCGGAGTAGCCGGAACTGCCCTCGATGAACGAGTAGTCGTCGCCCACGGCCTTGAAGAGCGTCACCGGTGTCCGCAGGCTCCGCTCGGCCAGTTCCCGGAAGGAGTAGTCGAATTCGTAGGTCTCCGCGACCATGCGGACGATCCTCCGGATCAGCTCCGTGTCCAGCGCCGGTATCAGGTCGTGGACGAACTCCGTGAAGTCGTCCTCGTCCTTGACGCATTCGAGGCACCGGTCGACGTCCGGACCGCTGATGGTGCCGGCGAAGACCGAGAACAGCACCGTCAGGTAGGCGGGGTTGCAGTAGGTGGCCGTCCGGTCGTGCTGCTCGCCGTCCCGCGTCCGCACCGTGGGATTGCCGGGGCAGATCAGGAACAGGTTCTCCACCCGCTCGCCGGCCTGCTCCAGCTGCCAGGCCGCCTCGAAGGCGACCCTGGCGCCGAAGGAGTAGCCCCAGAGCGTGTACGGCCCCTCGGGCTGGATCCGCCGGATCTCCTCCAGGTCGGCGGCGGCCATCTCCCGGATCGTGGGATACGGCTCCTCGCCGGCGTTGAGGCCGTGCGCCTGGATGCCGTAGAAGGGCCGGCCGAGGTCCACGCGGGAGCCGAGGAGCTGGAGGTTCATGGGGTAGCCGCCGAGGCCGGGCCAGCAGAAGACCGGCGCCTCGCCGCCCTTGGCGTGCAGCCGCACCAGGCGCGACGACTCCTCGGCGCCGCCGCCGTCGATGCGGCGGGCGAGCTGCTCGACGGTGGGCGTCTCGAAGAGGACCTGCACGGGCAGCGCGGTGCCGAAGTGCCGGTTGACGCGGTTGACGAGGGTCACGGCGAGCAGCGAGTTGCCGCCGCTCTCGAAGAAGTTGTCCGTCTTGGAGACCGGCTCGTACTTCAGGGCGGCGCCCCACAGCCCGGCGAGCGCCTGCTCGGTGGCGGTGCGCGGCGGCACGAACTCCCGCTGCTCCAGCCCCTGCGTCAGCTGCTCCATGGCGGCGAGCGCCTTCACGTCGATCTTGCCGTTGGCCGTCTGCGGCAGCGCGTCGAGCACGACGACCTTGTTCGGCAGCATGTAGTCGGGCAGGTACGCGATCAGGTCGTCCCTGATCATCTCGGTGGGGCCCTTCATGTGGACGATGTCCTCGCCCATGCCCTCGCTCGCCCGCTGCCCGTCGTCGACGCGGCCGCCGACGAAGAAGTAGGAGGCCCCGGTCGGCAGGGAGCGTTCGGTGAGGATCGCGTCCAGGCGCCGCGCGGCGGGCAGCGGGTTGCCGCTCTTGGAGCTGTAGCCGGAGGACATGAAGCCGAAGCCCAGCCCGTTGGCCTGGAGGTGGTGGAGCTTCCTGCCGAGCACGATGTACTCCAGCCAGGGCTCCGCGGCGCGGCTGACGGCGCTGATGCCGATGCTGGCACGCTCGTACACGGCCTGGTTGATCGCGATGACGTGCTTCTTCTGCACCAGCTCGGCCGAGACCCGCTCCAGGCCGCCGCACACGTAGCGGTACTGGCCGGCCGGGAGGTCCGCGACCTTGCCGGGGTGCGCCTGCACATAGAGGTCGACGGGGTCCTCCGGCCGCGGGCCGTCACCGCGGCGGATGTCGAAGCAGCCCAGGTAGTGGTCCTCGTCGGCCACGTCGAACAGCGGCTTGAGCTCCGGCCGCCGGCCGTCGGGGTGGATGGCCAGACCGTAGGCGGGCAGCACTCGTTCGAACAGGCCGACCATGTGGCCCGTCTCGAACTCCAGGACCTCCAGCAGGTTGTTGCGGTAGACCGGCTCGATCGCCCGCCGCTTGCCGATGAAGTGCGCCTTCAGCCGCTCGGGCCCGCCCTCGTCCAACTCCCTGACCAGCGTGAGGCGGTGGGTGAGCGGGTTGTGGTAGTACAGGCCCGCCCGCAGGCCGGCGACGCCCTCGGCCTCCAGGTAGAGCTGGGTGGCGTACAGGGCGCCCGGCGAGGCGTAGGCGTACTTGGGCAGCAGCCGCTCCTCGCTGTGGAACTGCCCGAACCACCGCAGGATCGTGCCGAGTTCGCCGAGCGTCAGGTCGCCGGGCCGGCGCGGTCGGACGGCGGCGGGGCCGTCGGCGGCCTGGTCCAGCAGCTTGACGACGTCGGCCCGGGAGACCGGGCCGCCCTCGTAGAAGCGGTAGGTCTTGCGGGCGAAGACCTCCCGGCGCATCCGCGCGTCCGCCGTCCGGCCCGGCAGGTCGACGTGCGGGCGGCCGGCCAGTTCGTGGTCCTCGCGCAGGCCGGGGTTGGCGAGCTGGGCCTTGACCTGGAGCCGGCTGGCCTTGGACTGGTGGTGGGCGCCGTGGTTGCCCTGGTCCATCAGGGCGGCTTCCTTGGGGTTGAGCTCCACGGCGGCGATCAGGTTCTGGAAGCCGGTGCGCGGGTCGTCCTTGACGACGACGGCCGCCCGCTTGACCCAGGCGTGGTCCTCGATGGTGCGGGCGATCTCGTCCAGCTCGACGCGGTAGCCGCGCAACTTGACCTGGCTGTCGGTCCGTCCGGCGAAGTGGACGGTGCCGTCGGCGTCCCGGTGCGCCAGGTCGCCCGTCCGGTACAGCCGCACCGGCTCCGCGCCGGGGGCCGGGGGGAGGTGGAGGAAGCGCTCCTCGGTCAGGTCGGGGCGGTGCAGATAGCCCCGGGCGAGCTGGACGCCGGAGATGTACAGTTCGCCGATCTCGCCGGGGCCGACGGGGCGCCGCTCCTCGTCGAGGATGTGGTAGCCGGTGCCGTCGACCGGGGTGCCGATGGGGATCACGGCCGGTTCGTCGTGCAGCGTCGCGGGGGAGACGGTGTGGGCGGACGAGTTGATGGTGCACTCGGTGGGCCCGTACAGGTTCACCAGCCGTACGCCGGGCAGTTCGGCGAGTAATTCGCCCGCCAGCGAGCGCGTCAGCGCCTCGCCGCCGCTGAACACCCGGGTCAGCGTGGTGCAGCCGCCCAGCCGCTCGGTGTCGACCAGGGCCTGGAGCAGGGTGGGCACGCCCTGGAGCGTGGTCACACCGTGCCGGACGATCGTGTCGACCAGCCCCTCCGGGTCGCGGTAGACGCCGGGGGCTCCCATGACCAGGCGCGCGCCCCAGGCCGGGGAGAGGATCTCCCACTGCGCCGCGTCGAAGCTCATCGGGGTCTTCTGGAGGACGACGCTGTCGTCGTCCAGGTGCCCGGCGGAGGCGAGCCAGCGCATCTGCGAGACCACGCTGCGGTGTTCGACCATCACGCCCTTGGGGCGGCCGGTGCTGCCGGAGGTGTAGATGACGTAGGCGAGGCTGTCGGGCCGCGGGCCCGCCTCGTCGGGCAGGACCGGCTCCTCGCCGGCCGCCTCGTCGAGCGTCACGACGCGGGTGCCGGCCGGGGCGAGTTCCCGCAGCCGGCCCGTCAGTTGCGGCCGGCACAGGATGACCCGCGCGCGGGCGTCCTCGATGATGTACCGCAGCCGCTCCTCGGGGTACTCGGGGGACAGCGGCAGATAGGCGCCGCCGGCGGCGAGGGTGCCCCAGACGCCGACGACGAGGTCGAGGGACGGGTCGGCGAAGATGCCGACGCGGTCGTCGCGGCGCACGCCGAGTCTGTGCAGGAGGGCGGCCGTCCGGGTACTTCGCTCGGTGAGCTCCTGGTAGGTGAGGCTGTCGTCGCCGGCGACGACGGCGGTGGAGTCCGCCTGTGCGCCGGCCCGGGCCCGAAGGGCGCCGGGCAGGGTGGCGAGGTCGAGGGTCGCTGCACGCATGAAACGCCTTCCCCGTTGGTTTCCCACTGTGGACGGTCTGGTGATGGGTGCTGCATACACGGATTGCTGCGCGGACGGGCCGCGCCGAGGCGGGCCGGAGGCCGCCGTCCGGCAGGGCCGGCCGCGGGCACGCCGGGTCCGGCCCATCCCGTACGATGCGGTGGACCCGGCTGTGCGACCGGCATGGATGTAGGGCCTGGCCTGGAGTTGGACACGTCGACCGCGGCACCGGACGGCCCCCGAGGGGCCCCGGTCCTGCGGTCTACCCCATGTCCCACCCCCAGATTTGTATGATGACTGATGTCTGACAGTCACTCTACTACTGGCCGGGTGGGAGACAGCAAGGGAGGAAGGAGCGCACAGTGCGCGCGATTGGCCGGAGATCCTCCGTGGAGGAAGTCATCGCCCAGCTCAACGAAGCCCTGGCCAAGGGCACGTGGGCCCTCGGTGACCGGCTGCCGACCGAGCACGAGCTCACCGAGCGGCTGGGGGTGAGCCGCACCGTCGTCCGCGAGGCGGTGCGCGCCCTGGTGCACCTGGGAGTGCTGGAAACCCGGCAAGGTGCCGGCACATATGTCATCTCCACCGCCGACCCGGCCCCCCTGCTGCGCCGCGTCGGGATGGCGGAGGTGCGCGAGATCTTCGAGATCCAGCTCGGCCTGGACGTCCAGGCGGCCCGGCTCGCGGCGGCCCGGCGCACCGACGCCGACGTGGAACGGCTGCGCACCCTGCTGGGCGACCGCAACCGCGCCGCGGGCCCGCAGGAGTTCGCGCGGGCCGACGCCGCGTACCACCTGGCGGTGGTCGAGGCGGCGGGCAACAGCGTGCTGCTGGAGTTCTACCGCTTCTTCGTCGGGCGGCTGCGCGACAGCCTGCACACGCTGCGCAGCCAGGACACGGTGCCGGAGAGCGGGGACGGGCCGCACGAGGCGCTGCTCGCGGCGATCGAGGCGGGCGACGAGGCGGCGGCCGCCGCCGCGGCCGCGGCGGCGATCCGGCCGAGCCTCGACACGCTCGGCCCTCCGGAGAAGTGACTGTCCGTGAAGTGACCGTCTGCGAAGGGGCCGCTCACGCCGGGTAGTTGCTGAGCTCGATCAGGTTCCCGTCCGGGTCGCGCACGTAGACGCTGACGATCGGCCCCTCGGCGCCGGTGCGTTCGACCGGGCCCTCCTCCACCGGCACGCCGTGCCGGGCCAGTTCGGCGACGACGGTCTCCAGCGGCTCGTCCACGACCAGGCACAGGTCCGCGCTGCCCGGCGTCGGCCGGTGGGCCTTCGGCTCGAACTCCCGGCCCGCCTCATGCAGATTGATCTTGCTGTTGCCGAAGGCGAGGGCCCGGCGGCCGCCCCGGAAGGTCACCGGGGTCATACCGAGGACCCGCGTGTAGAAGTCGACGGTCGCGTCGGGGTCGGCCACGGTGAGGACGAGGTGGTCGAGGCGGTCGATGCGCACGGTTCAGCCCTTCCTGGAGGGGCCGCGCGGCTCCGCGCGGCCGACGACGGTACCGGCCCGGTCGATGCAGATCACGTCCACCGCCACGGGCGCGCCGCGCAGCACGGCCAGCGCCTCGTCCCGCGCCGTCGCGGCGACCAGGTCGCCGAGCGGGACGCCGCGCGCGGCGCAGCGCTGGAGGGCGTCCAGGCCGGTGTTGGCCGCGGCGACCTCGGCCGCCAGCACCTCGTCCGCGCCGCCGCGGCGGGCCAGTTCGGCGAGGAAGCCCTTGTCGACCTGCGAGCGGGAGGAGTGCAGGTCCAGATGGCCGGCGGCCAGCTTCGACAGCTTCGCGAAGCCGCCCGCCACGGTCAGCCGGTCCACCGGGTGGCGGCGGATGTACTTCAGCACCGCGCCCGCGAAGTCGCCCATGTCGAGCAGGGCGTCCTCGGGCAGGCCGTGCACGGCCACCGCGACCTTCTCCGACGTCGAGCCCGTGCAGCCCGCGACGTGCGTGCGGCCCGCCGCGCGGGCCACGTCCACGCCGCGCCGGATGCTGTCGATCCAGGCCGAGCAGGAGTAGGGGACGACGATGCCCGTGGTGCCCAGGATGGAGATCCCGCCGAGGATGCCCAGGCGGCCGTTCCAGGTCGAGCGGGCGATCTCCTCGCCGTGGTCGACCGAGACGGTGATCTCCACGTCGCCCGTGCCGCCGTGCCGGGCGGCCGCCTCGGTGACGTGGTCGGTCATCATCCGGCGCGGCACCGGGTTGATCGCCGGCTCGCCGACCGGCAGCGGCAGTCCGGGCCGGGTGACCGTGCCCACGCCGGGACCGGCCCGGAAGACCACCCCCGCACCGGGCGGCAGGAGGCGCACCGTGGAGCGGATCAGGGCGCCGTGGGTGACGTCGGGGTCGTCGCCCGCGTCCTTCACGATCCCGGCCATGGCGTGCCCGCCGGCCAGCTCCTCCGCCGCGAGCGCGAACGCCGGCGTCTGCCCCTTGGGCAGGGTGATCGTCACCGGGTCGGGGAACTCGCCGGTGAGCAGCGCCGTGTACGCGGCGGTGGTCGCCGCCGTCGCGCACGCCCCCGTCGTCCAGCCGTGCCGCAGCCCGGTGCGCGCGAGTTGCGCCGACCGCCCGCCCGGTGCTTTCGTCTCCGTCACGCCGCCGCGCTCCCGCGGCGGTGGGAACGACGCACGGAAGGGCGGCCGGTGAGCGGCGAGCGCCACATCCTGATCCTGGGCGGCACGACGGAGGCCCGGCGGCTCGCGGCCCTGCTGGACGCGGACCCGGCCCTGCGGGTGACCAGTTCCCTCGCCGGGCGCGTCGCCGAGCCGCGGCTGCCGGCGGGGCAGGTGCGGATCGGGGGGTTCGGGGGGCCCGGGGGCCTCGCCCGGTGGCTGCGCGAGCAGCACGTCGACGCGCTCATCGACGCCACGCATCCTTTCGCCGACACGATCAGTTCCAACGCGGCGAAGGCCGCCGCCGAGGTCCATGTTCCCCTGCTCGCCCTGCGCCGGCCCGGGTGGGTCGCGGGCCCGGGCGACGACTGGCGGTCGGTGGACTCCCTGGAGGGGGCGGCCCGGCTGCTGCCGTCCCTCGGCGAGCGGGCGTTCCTGACCACCGGCCGCATGGGACTCGGCGCCTTCGCGCACCTCGAGGGTATGTGGTTCCTGGTCCGCTCGGTGGACGCCCCCCTTCCGCCGGTGCCGCCCCGCATGGAGGTCGTGCTCGCCCGGGGGCCCTTCACGGTCGAGGGCGAGCGCGCGCTGCTCCGCCGCCACCGCGTCGACGTCCTCGTCACCAAGGACAGCGGCGCGGCGGCGACGGCCGCGAAGCTGACCGCGGCGCGGGACGCCGGCATCCCGGTCGTGGTCGTCCGCCGTCCGCCGCCGCCGGAGGGCGTGCCGGTGGCGGCGGGGGTGGCGGAGGCCGTGGAGTGGGTGCGCGGGGCGGGGTGCGGCCCGGACGCCCGCCGGCGCCCCGGGCGGGCCGTAGTAATGTGACATGGCACCGGCGGACCACGACCGGGATCCGCCCCAACGCCCGCCCGGCCCGGGGACGTTCGGACCGGTGCCCCGGCCGTGCGAGCGCCGCCGGCGGGAACCGCCCGACGAAAGCGAGCGCCGACCCGTGAACCCCGCCCACGCCTGCCGCGACCACGTCTTCGACGTCCCCCTCGACCACGCCGCGCCGGACGGCCCCCGCATCCAGGTCTTCGCCCGCGAGGTCGCCGACCCCGCGCGCGCCGGCGAGGAACTGCCCTGGCTGTTGTTCCTCCAGGGCGGCCCCGGCGGCAAGTCCCCCCGCCCGTCCGCCGGTTCGCCGAACTGGCTGAACCGCGCGCTGAAGACCCACCGCGTCCTGCTCCTCGACCAGCGCGGCACCGGCCGCTCCACCCCCGTCACCGCCCGCGCGGCCGCCCGCTTCACCGGTCCCGCCGAACTCGCCGCGTACCTCACCCACTTCCGCGCCGACTCCATCGTCGCGGACGCCGAGCACATCCGCCGCCGGCTGTGCGGGGACGAGCCCTGGGAGACGCTCGGCCAGAGCTACGGCGGGTTCCTCACCCTCACCTACCTCTCGCAGGCGCCGCACGGGCTGCGGGCCTGCTACGTCGCGGGCGGCCTGCCCGGTCTGACCGCCACTGCCGACGAGATCTACGCCCGCACCTACCCGCGCGTGCGCGACCGCGTCCTGGAGTTCTACGACCGCTACCCCGACGACGCCGTCCTCCTGCGCCGCCTCGCCGACCTGCTCGCCGCGCGGGACGTGCGCCTGCCCGACGGCGACCGCCTCACCGTCGGCCGGCTGCGCAGCCTGGGGCTGTGCCTCGGCATGGGCGACGGCTTCGAGCGCCTGCACTGGCTGCTCGACGAGGCCCTCGACGCCGACGGCGAGCCCACGGACACCTTCCTCCACCAGGCCGCCGCCCTCACCGGCTTCACCGACAACCCCCTCTACGCCGTCCTCCAGGAGAGCATCTACGGACAGGGCGGCGGGCGGCCCACCGCGTGGGCGGCGTCCCGCGCCCTCGCGGAGCGGGCGGAATTCGCCGAGGACGCCGACCCGTTGCTGCTCACCGCCGAGATGATCTACCCGTGGATGTTCCGGGAGATCGCCGGGCTGCGGCCGTTCGCCGGGGCCGCCGAGCTGCTGGCGCGGCACGACGCCTGGCCGCCGCTGTACGACCCGGCCCGGCTCGCCGCCAACGAGGTCCCGGTCGCGGCGGTCGTCTACCACGACGACGTGTACGTGGACGCCGGCCTCTCCCTGCGCACCGCCCGCGAGGTCGGCTCCGTACGGGCCTGGGTCACCAACGAGTGGGAGCACGACGGCATCCGCGCCGACGGCGAACGCGTCCTGTCCCGGCTGATGGACATGGCCGCGGGCCGGGCGTAGCCCCACCGGGACGGCCCGCTCAGGCCGCCGCCGGGGGCACGTACGGACGGCAGAACGGGAGCCGGGCCGCCTCCTCGCCCCGGAAGTGGGCGAGGAGCAACTCGCTGTACTCCCGGTCGCGTTCGAGGTGGACGACGTGGTCGGCCTCCCGGACGGTGACGAAGGTGCCCCGGGGATAGCCGGCCGCGAACCGCCGACCGGCGGCGGGCGGCGTCACCGTGTCGTGCTCGCCGGTGAAGACCAGGGTCGGCACGGCCGGCGGCGGCCCGGGGTGGAAGATCCGGGTGGACCACAGGCGTTGGAGGTTGCCCAGCATCTTGCGGCGCTCCTGCGGGGCGGCGCCGGCCAGCTGGGAGAAGAGGACGCGGCGGACGGCCTCGCGGCGCCGCACCCGCCGCGCCGGGTCCGCGCACAGCAGGTGGGCCGTGACCTCCTCCGCGAACCGGGCGGGCCGCCCGTCGCGCAGCAGCTCCGCGCAGGCCCGCAGCCGCGCGATCTCCAGCGGCGAGGGGCTGCCCGCGACCCCGCTGAACGCGGCGCGCACCACGCCGCGCGGCCGGAGCTGGACGAGCCGGTGGCCGATCAGGGCGCCGTAGGAGGCGCCCACGAGGTTCCAGCGGGTGAACCCGGCCCGGTCCAGGGCGAGTCCGGCGGCGCGGGCGAGGAAGTCCACGCCGTAGGACGGCGGGAGGGGTTCCGCGCCGCCCCAGCCCGGCAGGTCGAGGGTGACGACTGTCGCGTGCGGGGCGAGCTCCGCCTCGTGCCGCCGCCAGGCGTACATGTCCTGGAAGGCGCCGCCGAGGAACAGCACCGGCTCCAGGGCCGGCCGGCCCCGGCAGGGCACGACCCGGCACCGGTAGGCGAAGCCGCCCAGGTGCGACTGGAACACGGTCTCGTCGGGCATGCCGGGCCCTTCGTCCTCGTCCGGCGGAACGGTCGGGACCGAGTTCTACCGACCCCCGGCGGGGACGCGGCCCCGGCCACGGGACGAAACCACCCGATGAGCGGAACCCGGATCACCAACGCCGCCGCACGGCGGGGGAGTCGGCCGGGGCGCCCGGAGACGCCCCGGCCGCCGTCCGTCACGCCTCCGGATACCTGCGGGGCGTCCACACGATCTCCTCGCCGGCGTCCCCGCCCCGGCGCACCGCCCGGGTCTGCGAGGAGCCCACGATGAGGACCGTGCGCATGTCCACCTGCTCCGGGTCGAGTTCGCCGAGCCGTACGACGCGGACGCTCTCCTCCGGGCCGCCGACGTCCCGGGCGACCACCACCGGCGTCCCCGGCGAGCGGTGCTCCAGCAGCAGGTCGCGGGCCTTGCCCACCTGCCATGTGCGGCTGCGCGAACCGGGGTTGTACAGCGCGAGCACCAGATCGGCCCCGGCGGCGGCCCGCAGCCGGCCGGCGATGACCTCCCACGGCTTGAGCCGGTCGGACAGCGACACCACCGCGTAGTCGTGGCCCAGCGGCGCGCCCGCGCGCGACGCGGCCGCGTGCGCGGCGGTCATGCCGGGCACGATCCGCACCGGCACGTCGCGGTAGGGGCCTTCCGAGGCCACCTCCAGCACGGCCGTGGCCATCGCGAAGACGCCCGGGTCGCCGGAGGAGACGACGGCGACGCGGCGGCCCTGCCGGGCCAGGTCGAGGGCGAACTCGGCGCGCTCCGACTCCACCTTGTTGTCCGACGGGTGGCGGCGCTGGCCGGGGCGGACCGGCACGCGGTCCACGTAAGTGGTGTAGCCCACCACGTCCTCGGCCGCGGCCAGTTCACCGCGCGCCTCGGGGGTGAGCCACCGCGGGCCCGCCGGGCCGAGGCCGACGACCACGACCTCCCCGCGCTCCGCCGGCGCCGGCGCGGCGTCCACGCGGCTCGGCAGCACGGCCACCGAGAAGTACGGCACCGACTCCGGGTCGATCTCCGCGAGCCGGCCGGTGCGTTCGCCGCTCATCGTGGCGCGCTCGACGTACCGCGCCTCGTCCAGCCGGCCGGACCGCTCCAGCGCGCCGCGCACCGCCGGGAAGGTGCGGCCGAGCTTCATCACCACCGCGGAGTCGGTGGCGGCCAGGCGCGCGGCCAGCTCCTCCTCGGGCAGTGTGCCCGGCAGGACGGTGAGGATCTCCTCGCCCTCCACCAGCGGTTCGCCCAGCCGGGCCGCCGCCGCGCTGACCGAGGTGACGCCGGGGACGACCTCCGTCGGGTAGCGGTGCGCGAGCCGCTTGTGCATGTGCATGTACGAGCTGTAGAAGAGCGGGTCGCCCTCGGCCAGCACCGCGACCGAACGGCCCGCGTCCAGGTGCGCGGCCAGCCGGGCGGCGGCCTCCTCGTAGAACTCCTCGATCGCCCCGCGGTAGCCGCCGGGGTGGTCGGTGGTCTCCGTGGTGACCGGGTAGACCAGCGCCTCCTCGATGTGGTCCGCCCGCAGGTGCCGTTCGGCGATGGAGCGCGCGATGCTGCGGCCGTGCCGGGCGCTGTGGTACGCGACGACGTCGGCCGCGGCGATGCACTCGACGGCCCGCACCGTCATCAGCGACGGGTCGCCGGGGCCCAGCCCCACCCCGTACAGCCGGCCGGTCGTCGAAGTCTGCTGCTCGCTCACTCTTCCTCGCTCGCTATCGCGTTGATCGCGGCCGCGGCCATGGCGCTGCCGCCGCGCCGCCCGCGCACCACCAGATACTCCAGCCCCAGGGGGCTCTCGGCCAGCGCGTCCTTGGACTCGGCCGCGCCGATGAAACCGACCGGGATGCCGAGCACGGCCGCCGGGCGGGGCGCCCCCTCCGCGACCATCTCCAGCAGCCGGAACAGCGCCGTCGGGGCGTTGCCGACCGCCACCACCGCGCCGTCCAGCTTCTCCCGCCACAGCTCCAGCGCGGCGGCGCTGCGCGTCGTGCCCATGCGCCGCGCCAGCTCCGGGACGGCCGGGTCGGCGAGCGTGCACAGCACCTCGTTGTCCGCCGGCAGCCGCTTGCGGGTGACGCCGCTGGCGACCATGTTCGCGTCGCACAGCACCGGCGCGCCGGCCAGCAGCGCCTCGCGGGCGCGGGCCACCACACCCGGCGAGTACGCCAGGTCCTTCACGAGGTCGGTCATCCCGCACGCGTGGATCATGCGCACCGCCACCCGGGAGACGTCCGGCGGCAGGCCGCCGAGGTCGGCCTCGGCGCGGATGGTGGCGAAGGACTGGCGGTAGATGGACGCGCCGTCCTTGTCGTAGTCGAACACAGGGCCTCTGCCTCGCTTGCTGGACTTGCTGCTTGCTGTCACGTCGTGGTGGTACGCGCGGCGGCGACGTCCGCCGGCGCGGGGATCTCGCGTGCTCCGTCCCGGACGGTGACCCGGTATCCGCCGCCGTCGCCGTCCCCGCCGGTGGCCAGGACGTCGACCCAGCGGCCGGAGCCGGGGCGGCCGCAGCGCCGTTCGCACCCCGACCAGTACACCGGCAGGGCCCCGGCGGGGACAGGGCGCGCGCCCGCGAGCGCGGCGCCCGCGTCGGCGCGCACATCCGCGCGGGACTTGGCGCAGCCCGGGCGGCCGGCGCAGGCGCCCGCGCCGTGCCAGGGCGAGGCGGGGTCGGTCACCAGGCCCGCCGCGGCCAGCGCCGCGAGCCGCTCCCCGGCGTCCGCGGCGTTCCCGGCGTCCGGACCGGGCACGACGATCCCGCGCCAGGGTGTCACGCGCAGCTCCCCGGAGCCCGCCTCGGCGGCGGTACGGGCGAGCAGCCGCCACTGCGCCACCGTCAGCCGGCCCAGGGGCGCGTCCACGCACAGGGCCGTACGGCCTTCCGGGCCGGTGACCGGGCCGGGGACGGGCGGCCCGGCCGCGGGCCGCGGTTCCCGCCGTACGGGGGTGGCGGGCACGCCGGCGGCGACGAGCCGGCCGGCCAGGGCCGGGCGCTCGCCTTCCGGCAGTTCGCGTACCCGCCAGGCGGCGACGCCGTGCCGGCGCGCGGTGTCGAGGAAGTGGAGGGCGGCGAGGAGGGCGGCGCGGGGGGCGTGCCCGGCGGGGACCCGCAGCGCGTCCTCGTCCGCGCCGTACGTCAGGACGGCTCCGCCGCCCTCCGCTGCGATCAATGTCACATCGGGAGCGAGGGCCGTGATGTCGCCGCGGCCGTCGTCGAGGCCGAAGAGGAAGCGGCCCGAGAGGCCGGCCGCCGCGGGCTCCGCGCACAGCAGCGCGTCCAGCTCGCGAGCCCAACTCCCCACGTCCGCCGCGCCTTTCCCGTCCAGGCCGGACAGCGGCGAGACGACGACGTTCCGTACGCGCTCGTGCCGGTCGGAGGGGAGGAGGCCGGCGGCCCGCAGCCGCTCGCCGAGGGCGGCGCCGCAGGTCGCGGCGAGGCCGCGCAGCTGGACGTTGCCGCGCGAGGTGAGGTCGAGGTGCCCGTCGCCCAACTCCTCGGCGAGGGTGCCGATCTCATGTGCCTGACGGCTCGTCAGCCTGCCGCCGGGCAGCCGGATCCGGGCGAGTGCGCCGTCGTCCGCGGCGTGCAGCCGGAGCGCGCCCGGGCAGGCGTCGCCGCGGTCTCGGCCGGGGGCGGGGGGTGGGGTGGGCATGGCGGCGAGCATACGACGGCCGGGCGGCGGCCGGCCGGGCCGGGTTTGTCCCCTCCGGGCGAGGGGCCGGGGCGAACCCCCCGGCCGGCGGCCGGCGAACCCCCCTCCGCCCCCGCCCGCGAGATCGCTAAGATGACGGGGCCAAGACGGCGCCAGGGGAGGAAGCCCGGTGGAATTCCGGCACGGTCCCGCCACTGTGACGCACGGCGAGTACGCCGCGCGGAGTCAGGAACTCCCGCCGTCCTCCGAACCGCCCGGGGCGCGGACCCCGAGGAAGGCCAGCCGCAGCATGCGCACACCACGGCGCCGCGCCCCCCGGGCAACCCCTGACGCATCACACGCCCCCGGGAGCGCCGCGTGATCCTTCTCCTGTCGACGTCCGACACCGACCTGCTCAGCGCCCGCGCGGCCGAGGGCCCGGTCGGATACCGGCTCGCCAACCCCGCCCGGCTCGCGCCGGACGAGCTGCCGGCCCTCCTGGAGGGCACGGACCTCGTCGTCGTCCGGCTCCTCGGCGGCGTCCGGGCCTGGCAGGAGGGGCTCGACGCGCTGCTCGCCGGCGACCGTCCCGTCGTCGTCCTCACCGGCGAACAGGCCCCGGACGCCCAGCTGATGGAGGCGTCCACCGTCCCCGTCGGCATCGCGGCCGAGGCGCACGCCTACCTCGCCCACGGCGGCCCGGCCAACCTCGAACAGCTCGCCCGCTTCCTCTCCGACACCGTCCTGCTCACCGGCCACGGCTTCGAGCCGCCGGCCCCCGCCCCCACCTGGGGCGAGCTGGAGCGCACCCCCAAGCCCGGCGCGAGCGGCCCGAGGATCGCCGTGCTCTACTACCGCGCGCACCACATGAGCGGCAACACCGCCTTCGTGGAGACCCTGTGCGGCGCGATCGAGGACGCGGGCGGCCAGGCGCTCCCGCTGTACGTCGCGTCGCTGCGCGCCCCCGAGCCCGAGCTGATCGACGCGCTGCGCGGCGCCGACGCCGTCGTCACCACCGTCCTGGCCGCCGGCGGCACCAGGCCCGCCGAGGCGTCGGCCGGCGGGGACGACGAGTCGTGGGACGCCGGCGCGCTCGCCTCCCTCGACGTCCCCGTCCTCCAGGCCCTGTGCCTGACCGGCCCGCGCAGCGCGTGGGAGGAGAACGACGAGGGGCTCTCCCCGCTGGACTCCGCGACCCAGGTCGCCGTCCCCGAGTTCGACGGCCGCATCATCACCGTGCCGTTCTCCTTCAAGGAGACCGACGAGGACGGCCTGCCCGTCTACGTCGCCGACGCCGAGCGCGCCGCCCGCGTCGCCGGGATCGCCGTCCGCCACGCGCGCCTGCGGCACATCCCCGCCGCCGAGAAGCGCATCGCCCTCGTCCTCTCCGCGTACCCCACCAAGCACTCCCGCATCGGCAACGCCGTGGGCCTCGACACCCCCGCCAGCGCCGTCGCCCTGCTGCGCCGGCTGCGCGAGGAGGGCTACGACTTCGGTACGGACGAGATCCCCGGGCTCGCCTCCGGCGACGGCGACGAGCTGATCCGCGCCCTGATCGAGGCCGGCGGCCACGACCAGGAGTGGCTCACCGAGGAGCAGCTCGCCCGCAACCCCGTCCGCATCCCGGCCGCCGACTACCGCCGCTGGTACGCCGAACTCCCCGCGGAACTGCGGGAGTCGGTCGAGGAGCACTGGGGGCCGGCGCCCGGCGAGATGTTCGTCGACCGCACCCACAACCCCGAGGGCGACATCGTCCTCGCGGCCCTGCGGCACGGGAACCTGCTGATCCTCATCCAGCCGCCGCGCGGCTTCGGCGAGAACCCCATCGCCATCTACCACGACCCGGACCTGCCGCCGTCGCACCACTACCTGGCCGCCTACCGCTGGATCGCGGCCGCCCGCGAGGACGGCGGCTTCGGCGCCGACGCGATGATCCACCTGGGCAAGCACGGCAACCTGGAGTGGCTGCCCGGCAAGAACGCCGGCCTGTCCGCCGCCTGCGGCCCCGACGCCGCCCTCGGCGACCTGCCGCTGGTCTACCCGTTCCTCGTCAACGACCCCGGCGAGGGCACCCAGGCCAAGCGCCGCGCCCACGCCACGCTCGTGGACCACCTCGTGCCGCCGATGGCCCGCGCCGACTCGTACGGCGACATCGCGCGCCTGGAGCAGCTCCTGGACGAGTACGCCCAGATCTCGTCCATGGACCCGGCCAAGCTGCCCGCGATCCGCGCCCAGATCTGGACCCTGATCCAGGCGGCGAAGCTCGACCACGACCTGGGCATGGAGGAGCGTCCCGACGACGACGGCTTCGACGACTTCCTCCTGCACGTCGACGGCTGGCTGTGCGAGGTCAAGGACGCCCAGATCCGCGACGGCCTGCACGTCCTGGGCGGCGCGCCGGCCGGCGCCGACCGCGTCAACCTGGTCCTCGCGATCCTGCGCGCCCGTCAGATCTGGGGCGGCACCACCGCCCTGCCCGGTCTGCGCGAGGCCCTGGGCCTGGACGAGTCCGCCGCCACCCGCACCACCGCCGACGAGGCGGAGGCCAAGGCCCGCGCCCTCGTGGAGGCCATGGAGGCCGCGGACTGGGATCCGGCCGCCGTCCCCGCCGGGCACGGCGAACAGGTCGCCGCCATCCTGGAGTTCGCGGCCCGCGAGGTCGTCCCGCGCCTGGCCGGCACGACGGCCGAACTCGACCACGCGGTCAAGGCGCTGGCGGGCGGCTTCGTCCCCGCCGGTCCCTCCGGCTCCCCCCTGCGCGGCCTCGTCAACGTCCTCCCGACCGGCCGCAACTTCTACTCCGTCGACCCCAAGGCCGTCCCGAGCCGCCTCGCCTGGGAGACCGGCCAGGCGCTCGCCGACTCCCTCCTGGAGCGCTACCGCACGGACGAGGGCACGTGGCCCGAGTCCGTCGGCCTCTCCCTGTGGGGCACGAGCGCGATGCGCACCGCGGGCGACGACGTCGCCGAGGCGCTGGCCCTACTGGGCGTCCGCCCGGTGTGGGACGACGCGTCGCGCCGCGTGACGGGCCTGGAACCCGTCCCCCTGGAGGAGCTGGGCCGCCCCCGCGTCGACGTCACCCTCCGCATCAGCGGCTTCTTCCGCGACGCGTTCCCGCACGTGATCGGCCTGCTGGACGACGCCGTACGCCTGGCCGCCTCCCTGGACGAGCCCGCCGACGCGAACTTCGTCCGCGCCCACACCCAGGCCGACCTGCGCGAGCACGGCGACGAACGCCGCGCCACCACCCGCATCTTCGGCTCCCGGCCCGGCACCTACGGCGCGGGCCTGCTCCAGCTCATCGACAGCCGCGACTGGCGCACCGACGCCGACCTCGCCGAGGTCTACACGGTGTGGGGCGGCTACGCCTATGGCCGCGGCCTCGAGGGCCGCCCGGCCCGCGCGGAGATGGAGACGGCCTACAAGCGCATCGCGGTCGCCGCCAAGAACACCGACACTCGCGAGCACGACATCGCCGACTCCGACGACTACTTCCAGTACCACGGCGGCATGGTGGCCACCGTCCGCGCCCTCAAGGGCACCGCCCCCGCCGCGTACATCGGCGACTCCACCCGCCCGGAGACGGTCCGCACCCGCACCCTCGTCGAGGAGACCTCCCGCGTCTTCCGCGCCCGCGTCGTCAACCCCCGCTGGATCGAGGCGATGCGCCGCCACGGCTACAAGGGCGCCTTCGAACTCGCCGCCACCGTCGACTACTTGTTCGGCTACGACGCCACCACCGGCGTCGTCCCCGACTGGATGTACGACAAGCTCACCCAGACGTACGTCCTCGACGAGGAGAACCGCTCCTTCCTCCAGGAGGCCAACCCCTGGGCCCTCCACGGCATCGCCGAACGCCTCCTGGAGGCCGAGAGCCGCGGCATGTGGGCCAAGCCCGACCCCGAGACCCTCGACTCCCTCCGCCAGGTCTTCCTGGAGACGGAGGGGGAGCTGGAGGGCGGGGAGGGCGAGGAGTAGGCGTCCTTCCGCACCCCACGGTGCCCGGTCGACGATGTCGGCCGGGCACCGGTCGTATGCGGCCCCGCTTCACGTCGGCACCGGGGGCCGCGGCCTTCCGGACAGGAAGGGCCCGAAACGCACGAGGCGCCTCTGTTCCCCAGCATGGAACGACTTCGCCCCCGCGCAAGGAAAAGCGGGAACTTCCCCCCTCAAAGGGTGATCGTGCGGCAGCGTTCGTGGGTTGGGCCGCGGCCTGTGAACCTTCGAACCTTCCTCGCAATGTTCCGTGATTCCCCGATCGCGTGGCGTAGCGGGCGGCGCCCCTCCATGCTGTCGTCCCAACCACCCCGGCGGACGCAACGGCACCGCGCCGCGGGGAACCGGCCTTTCGGACATGCGCAGAGGAAAGGTGCCTGATGGCAAGGAAACAGATGTGGGCGGTCCTCGTCGTGGTGGCGACGGTCCTGGCCTGGAGTCTGGTGATGGTCACCCTCGGCGAGACCGCCGCGATCGCGACCCTTGTGCCCTCGCTCGGACTGCTCGTGCAGCAGATCGTCCAGGCCGCCGCGGCCGGCGCCAGGGCGGGCGGCAGGACGCGGGCCGCCTCGGCGGACGATCCCCGCGACGGCTCCGGGGAAACCCGGTGACGGGCGGAGGCGGGCGGGCCGACGTCGGCGACGATCCGCTGAGCCGGCCGGGCCGCAAACTCGGGCCCATAGCCGACGGCGTGAGCCCCGCGCACCGTGCCTGGCTGGAGCCGGTGCGCGCACGGTACTTCGCCGGTGGCCTGACGGTCAGCGAACTGGCCCGGAAGGCCGGATGGTCGAAGTCCAAGGTCTCCGAACTCCTGCGCGGCGTGGGGCTCTACCCCAGCTGGGAGCTCACCTATGGAGTCCTGCACGTCCTGGGCGTACCCGCCTGGCCGATGCTCCGCCTCTGGCGTGCGGCGGCCTTCGAGGCGCACAAGAAGCCGCAATGGGTGAACGGCTGCGTCGACAGGGTGGTCATCACCGCCGGCTCCCACCTGCCGCCGGTCGACCACCGGGCCTTCGCCGAGATCAACCGCGGCGCGTACACGTCCTACGCCCAGGTCTTCCTCGGCGTCGCCGACTGCGGACGCACCGTCGACGAGGTCTTCGACGTCCTGTGGCTGTGCTGGGAGGAGGCGCTCAGCAGCGCGAACGTGCAGAAGTTCGCCTGGCGGGTCCTGCGCCGCAGCGTCATGGCCCGCGCCGCCCACATCGACGGCCACCCCCAGCTCGGCCCCGCCGCGTTCAACACCGTGGCGCTCCAACAGGCCCCCCCCGGCCGGAAGTTCGCGCAGATCGAGGAGTCCCTGGCCCTCTTCCGGGCCATCGGCCGCCTGCCCGGATTCCAGCTGGACGTCATCGTCTTCCGGTACCTGCGCGGACTGGCGCCCCACCAGGTGGCCGACGTGCTCGGAGTGCCGCACGCCTCCATACGGTCGGCCGAACGCCACGCCAAGCGCTCCTTGACCGCGATCTTCCACCCCGGAGTGAACCACTCGTGACCCCGATCGACGACCTCCTCGCCCGTGCCCTGCTGCGCGACGACCCGCGCCCCCGGCCCGACATCGTCCCCGCCGCCGTACCGCGCCCCCACGACGAGCCGTCCCCCTGGCCCGCCCCGGAAGCGGACGGCCGCCACGGGGCGAACCCGGCGGCCGCGCACGACCTGCGCGCCCTCTGCGAGGCCGTCGTCGCCCACACCGCCAGCACCTCCCTGCGGGACTTCATCACCGAGAAACTCCCCGAGCCCCGGGGAGCCCTCGTGGTCGGCTGCATCCTCCAGCTCAACGACGACGATGACGGCAGTCGCTTCTGGTGGCAGTACGCGTCCGGCGCCGGTGACAACATCGCCACCTACTGCCTCTACCTCCACCACCTCGCCCTCGGCGAACACGACGCCGCCACGTGGTGGCACGACCAGATGCGCGTCACCACGCAGCCGCCCGAGCAGGCCATGACCTTGCGGGACGGGGACGTGCTGCTGACCGATTCGAGCCTCGCCACCGTACTGCGCGTCCTCTGCCGGCTCGTCGGACGGTGGGGCCTCTCCTCCCGGCCGCGTACGGAAGCCGTCGACGCGGTCATGGAGTACGTGCCCGAGGCCGTCGCGGTCGGCTACCTCGACCATCCCGAACTCGAACTCCCGCTGCCGGGACCGCACTTCGCGGAGTGCCTCGCGATCCGGCTCGCCGCCGCCGCGGCCCTCGAGTCCGTGCCCGTCCGTACCGGAACGCGCACTCCCCGCCTCGACCGTCGGCCGGCTCCCGCTCCGGACTTCGTGCGACCGCACCGGGACGAGCTCGCCCACGGAGGTCCCGGCGGGCGCGGATGACCTCCCGGGGGACGCCCGGGGTCATGCCGGCAGCGGCATCGCCGTGAACGCGTGCTCCTCCCACAGCCGCCGCGAGGCCTCCTCCGGATAGGCGGCGACGGCCGGTTGCGATCCGAAGAGGCGTGTGAGGCGGTGCTCCGGGTCGTAGGCGGGCCAGCCGGGGTCGCCGTGGGTGGCGAAGGAGGTCCAGGCGGTGCGCATGGCCGTGGAGAGTTCCTCGGCGGCGGGGGAGGGGTGGCCGTCGAAGAGGGCGGCGGTCCGGCCCCGGCCCATGGTGCCGAAGACCAGCGGGATGTCGAGGCCGTGGCAGGCGCCGAGGGTGCCGCCCATGCCCGGGGCGGGCCAGGTCAGTTCGTAGAGGTGGGCGCGGCCGCCGCCGGTGGTGTGGGCCGTGGCGAGGTGGAGGGTCGGCATGCGGAACAGCCAGTCGGACCTGACCAGTTCGTAGAGCTCCTCCGGGCCGGCGGCGGGGAAGGCGTCGCGGTAGCGGCGGGCGCCGTCGGGGCCGGGGGCGAAGGCGCCGAGTGCGGCCTCCGCCTGATCCGCCGTCACGCGGCCCAGGGTGCCGTCGAGGAGGGAGAGCAGGCGTTGCTCGTCGCGGGTGTGGCCGGTCAGGAGGTCCACGTCGCGGGCGGCGCCGGCGGCCAGGGCCGCCCAGGGGGCGGCGGGCAGGACGTCGCCGTCGACGACGGGGGCGAGCGGGATCGGCGCCCTGCCCGCCCGGCCCCAACGCTCCGCCGACAGCGGCAGCTTGGCCATGACCGCGTCCACGACGGCGGGCAGCCGGCGGGGGTCCACGGCCGCCAGGTCCGCGACCGTGGGCCGCAGCCCCAGTTCGGCGGCGAAGGCGGCGCAGAGGCCGGCGGCGAGCGCCGGGGTGAAGAAGGTGTTCGGCATGGACTGCACGACCGCCCGCCGGAAGAGCCCGGCCGCGCGCGGCATCGCCATCAGCGCGGCGATCGACCCCGCGCCCGCCGACTGCCCGAAGACCGTGACCCGCCCCGGATCGCCCCCGAAGGCGCGGATGGAGTCGCGCACCCACTCCAGCGCCGCCACCTGGTCCAGCAGGCCCCGGTTGGCGGGCGCGCCCTCGATGTGCGCGAAACCCTCCATCCCCACGCGGTAGTTGAACGTCACGACGACGACACCGCCGTCCCGCGCGAGCCGGGCCCCGTCCTGTTCGGGCAGGCCCGACATGCCGACGACGAAGGCCCCGCCGTAGAGCCACACCAGCACGGGCAGGCCGGCCCCCGGGTGCGGCTCGGGCGTCCAGACGTTGACCGTCAGCCAGTCCCGGCCCGCCCCGTCCGGCGTGAGCCCGTCCATGCCCAGGGCGCCGGTCTGCGGCGGCGGGGGGCCGTACGCGACGGCCGGACGCACACCGTCCCAGCTCCGGGCCGGCACCGGCGCGGCGAACCGCAGCGCGCCGACCGGGGGTTCGGCGAAGGGGACGCCGCGGAAGACGGCCACGCCCCCCTCCCGGGCGCCGCGCAGCGCCCCCGCCGCCGTACGGACCTCGGGGCCGGAACCGGCCGGACCCTGTGCGGACGTCGTCATGGCAGCCCCTTCCCCCGGCGGGGAGCAAGCGCGAACACGGTCACCGGCCATCATGGCGCCCACCGGTGCCGGCGGCCAGCGGTCTGCGGCCGCCGGCCCGGCCGTTGCCGCGCCGGGCCGGACGCCCCCGTGACCACCCGTGCGCTCCCGGACGCCCCCGCCGTGCCCCGGCCGCCGTTTTGGGCCCGCCGCCCGTCGGTCACTAGGATCCTCGGATGATCATCACAAGACGGCTGGCGGCGGGAGCCTGTGCTCTGCTCGCCGCACTGGCCGGGGGCGCCGGGCCGGCACAGGCCGCCGACGGGCCCTCGAAGGACTCCCCGAAAGTCGAGCTCGTGCTGGACGTCAGCGGGTCGATGCGCGCCCGCGACATCGACGGCCAGTCCCGCATGGCGGCCGCCCAGCAGGCGTTCAACGAGGTCATCGACGCCGTCCCGCAGGGAGTGCGGCTCGGCATCCGGACGCTGGGCGCCCACTACCCCGGCGACGACAAGGCGATCGGCTGCCGGGACAGCAAGCAGGAGTACCCCGTCGGACAGGTCGACCGCACGGAGGCCAAGGCGGCCGTCGCGGCCCTGCGGCCCACCGGCTGGACGCCCATCGGCTACGCCCTGCGCGGCGCCGACCAGGACCTGGGCACCGACGGCGGTACGCGCCGCATCGTCCTCATCACCGACGGCGAGGACTCCTGCGGCCGGCCCGACCCGTGCGACGTGGCGCGCGAACTCGCCGCCAAGGGCACGCACTTGACGATCGACACGCTCGGCCTGGCGCACGACGACAAGACCCGCGAGCAGCTCAGCTGCATCGCCGAGGCCACCGGCGGCACGTACACCACCGTCCGCCACACCAAGGAGCTGTCCGGCCGCATCAAGCAGCTCGTCCGCCGCTCCGACACGCCCGTGGACGAGGCCCCGAAGCCGGCCAAGGGCGCGAACGAGTGCGCCACCGCGCCCGAGATCGGCGCGGGCGTCTGGACGGACCGCGCGACGTTCGGCGAGCACCGCTGGTACCGGGTGAAGGTCAGGCCCGGCCAGGAGCTGCGCGCCGCCGCGAGCGTGGCCGCCGACCGGCAGGTCGACCGCGACTACGGCGTCCTGGTGAGAGCCGTCGGCGAGAACGGCCAGGAGCTGGTACGGGGTTCGGACGCGGGCAGCGGACGCACCGACGTGATGGCCTCCGGTCTGCGCTACCCGGTGGGCAAGGCGAGGAAGGGCGACGACAGGGACGCCAGGAGCGTCTGCCTGGAGGTCTCCAGCTCCTTCTCCGCCCCGGCGAACGTAAAGCGCGACCCGGGCCTGCCCGTCGAGCTGGCCGTCGACCTGGCCGACGCCCCGGACAAGCCCTCCGACCTGGCGGCCTTCGGCCTCGGCCGGGGCTGGGTGCTCCTCGCCGTACTCGGCGTGACCGGACTGGTCGCGGGCCTGCTGTGGGGCTGGCTGGCGCGCTGGCGCGTCGCCGTCCGGAGGGAGAACTGATGCGCTTCCGAAGGGCTTTGACCGCCGGGCTCCTCGCCGCCACCGCGCTGTTCTCCGGCGCCGGAGCGGCCACGGCCGGCACCACCGGCAAGGACGGCGACCCCACGGAGGCGGGCACCGGCTTCCGCACCGCCACCGCCGTCAAGCAGGACCAGAAGGCCACCGCCGACGCCTCCACCGGTGACTACCTCTACTGGCAGTTCCCGGCGGGCGCGGGCCAACGCCCCACTGCCAGGGCCACGGTGAGGCTGCCGGAGGCGAACGCCCGGCACGGCGCGGCCACCTGGCGGCTGGACGTCTTCGACGGGCTGCGCCGCCGCCAGGCGTGCGCCGAGGGCGAGCCGACGAGGAAGGCCGGGCCGCAGGACTCCACCATCACCCTGACCTGCACCCTGCGCGTCGTCCGCCCGTACGCCGAGCGCTGGTCCGACGACCCGCTGCCGGGCGCCTATTACCTCCGCCTCACCGTCGTCGACGGCCCTGACCAGGACATGGGCCTGCCCGTCCACGCCGAGGTGGAGGCGACCGCCGAGGACGCCGGCGGCAAGTACGCCGAGGGTGGCGAGCTGGGCGCCCCGCTGCACGCCGGAGCCGTCTCCGAGCCGGAGGGCGGCTGGACGGGCGGCTGGTGGTCGGACCGCTGGCTGTGGACCGTGGGCGGCGCCGTGCTCGGCGCCCTCCTGGCCATCGGCGGATACACCCTCACCCGCCACCCGCACCGCTTCTCGCGCTAGCCGCCGCCGCGGACCGAAGGCCCCCGGATCCCGGGGGCCTTCGCGCTTCCCGGAGGTTCAGCGGCCCGCGGGCGCCGCCCCGTGCACCGCGTCCACGTAGAGGTCCAGCAGGTCCTCGGTGAAGTACGAGCTGTAGGAGATGTCCGGGGTGTCGCCGCCGGTGTGGTAGCCCCCGATCACCCCGATCACGGAGTACCCGCTCCCCGCACGCACCAGGAACGGCCCGCCGGACGTGCCGCCGACGAAGCCGGCGCAGGGGATCTCCAGGAAGTCGCCGGGCGCCTTGGGGTCGGTGCTGGTGTAACGCCGCGTCGCGGAGCGGCAGTCGATCGGCTTGGGGTACTTGGCGTCGCTGCTGCCGGGGTAGCCGACGAGCCGTACGTCCCGGTGCGTATAGCCCGGGTGGAAGGCCAGGCCGAAACCGCCGACGGCCCGTTCGACCGGCGTGCCGTCCTCCCGGTCGCCGAGCCGTACCACCGTGTAGTCCCAGCGCGCCCCGCCGTCCGTGCCCAGGTCGTAGTAGCGCTGGTCGATGTAGATGTCCTCGACGGGGAAGACGCCGTGCGGCTTGAGGCCGTCGTGGTACTGCGGCACGAACGACAGCCGCTTCTTCGGGTCCGGCCGGCGCAGACAGTGCGCGGCGCTGACGACCAGGTCGCGGTAGGGGCTGCGGACGACCGTTCCGCCGCAGAAGCGGCCCTTGTTCTGCCCGTCGGTCCAGAAGAACGTCCCCACCTGGGGGAGTCCGTCGAAGGGGCGGCTCGGCGGCACGGCACGGGCCGCCGGGCCGCCGGCGGCCGCCGTACGGCGCCCGGCCTCCGCCGGAAGGGCCTCCGTCATGCGCTCCGCCGTCCAGTAGGCGTCCGCCGCGCGCGCCAGCGCGCGCTCCCCGGGATCGGCGGCGGCGGGCGGCGCGGGAGCGACGGGCGCGAGGGTCGCGAGGCCCAGGAGAAGGGTGACGAGGCCGGTTGCGGCGAGGGATCTGCGCATGAGCGTTCCTCTCCGGTGCTCGGGGCGCGTATTGAGGTGAGCGTGCCATCGTCCTACGGACGGGAGAGGTGTGGAGAGAGCCGGACGCGACAGGATTCACCAGGACGCCGGATTCCGGCGACGGCACCCACGGGCCGTCGGCCACTGGCCGGAAAACGCTCTTCCGAAGAGGCATCAACTCCTGGTTAAGTCATTGCCTGCTCGTAACCGGAATCCGACTGGTGCCGCGTGGCGGTGCGTGACAGGATTCCCCACGCGGCCGCCCCGGGCTTAACCAGCCGTGAGGCGACCACGCGGAGGCCGCACGGAGAACGGGGGCGCTGATGGGGACCAGGGGGGACGGACCGGCGGACGACGCCGGCAACGCGCTCGCGGTGCGGCTCAACTACCTCTTCGCGAACATGCATCCACCCGGGGCGCCCTACACCAACGCACACGTCGCCGAGGAGATCGGCAGATGCAAGGAGGAGTACGGCGGCGTCACCGTCACCGAGCAGTACCTGTCGATGCTGCGCAACGGCAAGCGGACCAACCCCAGCCCCGACGTGCTGCGGGCCCTGGCCAAGTTCTTCGCCGTGCCCGTGTGTTACCTGATGGGCGGCCTGTCCGACTCGCAGGCCGCCCGCGTCGAGGACGAGGTGCGGTTCCTGGCCGCCATGCGCGACCAGCGCGTCCGCTCCATCGCCCTGCGGTCGGTCGGCCTGCCCCCCGAGGTGCAGGACAGCCTGTCCGCGATCATCTGTCAGTTCCGGCAGCAGATGAACCTGCCGACCGACGCGCCCGGGGAGGGCGGTGAGGAACGCCCGTGACCGTCGTGGCGGACGACCGGCTCTTCACCTACTGGCGGCGCGTCGAGGACGCCGACGACAAGGACGGTGCAGGCATGCGGGTGGCGCGGATACGCCGGCGCTGCGGGCAGCTCATCGACGAGCTCGCCCTGCCGCCGCGCACCGGCCTGCCCGCCCTGTGCGAGGCCGTCGCCCGCCGCGTGGGCCGGCCCATCCACCTGGTGCCCATGCCGCTGGACGGCGTCGTCTCCGGCATGACCGCCACCACCGACGACGCCTACTGGATCGTCCACGAGGTGCGCACCTCGCCCTGGCACCAGGCGCACATCGTCCTCCACGAACTCGGCCACCTGCTGCTCGGCCACGACCAGGACCCCACCGTCACCGAGAACGCCCTCAAGGTCTGGACGCCCTCCGTCGACGTCGCCACCGCCATGCGCCGCATGGGCCTGGCCATGGGCGTCGCCCGCCACCACTGCTACGACGACCTCACCGAGCGCGAGACCGAGGTCCTCGCCACGCTCCTGATGGAGAAGGTCGTCCCGCCGCCCCCCGGCGGGAACCGGCCGCTGGAGGGCCCGGCCGCGGCGCTGGCCGCCGCCCTCGGCCCCGCGCTCGAACACGTCCGCCGGGCCCGCGCGGACGGGGAGGGCGGTGGCGGTGTTTGACGTCCTCTATCTGACGCTCTCGGCCGTCACCTGGGCCATCGTCGGCTACAAGGCCCGCGCCTGGTTCCGCGACCGCGGCAACGTCGACCTCGGGCTCACCGCCCTGATGACCGCCGGCGTGCCCGTCATCTTCCTGTTCTCCGCACCCCGCGTCTACCGCGCCTTCGACCGGCTGACGGGCGTGGCCAACCTCGCGATGGTCCTCCTCTACTCGGCCGTCGTCCTCTTCGCCGCCGGCGCCACCGTGCTGCTGCTGCGCTGGACCAGCCGCGGCGACCGGGCCGCCCACGCCCGCGCCGTCGCCCGCTCCCGCCGGGCCGTGGCCGTCCTCGCCGCCGCCTGGACGGCCGCGATCGTCTGCTTCGCCCTCGGCCGCCCCGACTCCGTCGAGCACCCCAGGGACTTCAGCACCACCTACGCCCACGCGCCCGGCGTCGTCGCCTTCCTCACCCTCTACCTGGCCATCTTCGGCGCCAGTCTCGCCGGGCTCGGCGTCCTGTGCCCGCGCTACGCGGCCACCCTCGGCCCCTCCTGGCTCTCCCGGGGGCTGCGGACGCTCGCCGCGGGCTGCTGGCTCGGCCTGCTGTACTGCGCCTGCAAGCTGGCCGGCTTCCTGCTGACCTGGTCGGGCCGGGACGCCTCCTGGCTCTCCAACTACCTCGCCCCGATGAGCGCTTCGGTCGCCGCGCTCCTCGTCCTCCTCGGCTTCTCGCTCCCCGCCGTCGGCCCCCGCGCCGCCGCCTGGCGCCGCCTGCGCCGGCTGCACCCGCTCTGGCGCGAGGTCACCGCCCAGGTCCCCGAGGTCACCATCGGCGGCCCCCGCTGGACGGGCCGCTGGCCGCTGGCCGACCTGGAGTGGCGGGCCAACCGGCAGATGGCCGAGATCCGCGATGTCCAGCGCGGCGTCCGGCGGCACGTCGAGCCCGCGGCCCTGGACATCGCCCGCCGCCGCGCGGACGCCGCCGGCCTCGGCGCGCCCCGCGCCGCGGCCGTCGTCGAGGCGGCGGCGCTGCGCCGCGGCCTGGCGAACCGGTTCGCCGGCCACCTGCCCGATCCGCACGCGGACAGCGTGGTGGTGACCGTGGGCACCGACCTGGCGGCCGAGCACGAGCACCTGGCGCTCGTGGCGGACGTCTTCCACGACCGGCTGGTCGACTCCGTGCTCGACGAGCTGCGGACGGCCGGCACGGCCCGCGCACCCGGCTGAGGCGCGGGCCCCACGAACGAGGCGGCCATGGACGGGGGTCACGGCCGCCCGCGGCGCCGGGCGGCGCCGGGACCGTACGTACGCGTACGGGAACCGGTGCCGCCCGCGCCGGTTCCTCCCTAAGGTCGAAGCATGCAACCCATCGACGCAGCAACGATCGTCGCCGATCCGCACGGCACCTACGCCGCGCTGCGGGAGGCCGGCCCCGTCCACCGCGTCCCCGGCGCGGACGGCAAACCCGCCTGGCTGGTGACCCGTTACGAGGACGTGCGCGCGGCCCTCGCCGACCCCCGGCTCTCCCTCGACAAGCGCCACGCCGCGCCCGGGAACTACTCCGGGATGTCCCTGCCGCCGGCGCTGGACGCCAACCTCCTCAACATGGACCCGCCGGACCACACGCG
Source organism: Streptomyces caatingaensis (assembly GCF_001187435.1). Taxonomy (GTDB): domain Bacteria; phylum Actinomycetota; class Actinomycetes; order Streptomycetales; family Streptomycetaceae; genus Streptomyces; species Streptomyces caatingaensis. Next base: position 743,752 of record NZ_LFXA01000002.1, read on the forward strand.
CATCCGCCGCCTGGTGGTCAAGGCGTTCACGCCGGGGCGGGTGGAGAAGCTGCGCGAGCCGGTGCGGCGGGCGGCGGACGCGCTGCTGGACGGGCTCGGGCCCGAGGCGGACCTGATCTCCGCGTACGCGGGCCCCCTCCCGATCACGGTGATGTGCGACCTCCTCGGCGTCCCCGGCGACGACCGCCCCGACTTCCGCTCCTGGACGGACGCGCTGGTCGCCCCCGATCCGGCGCGCCCGGAGGCGGCGAGGGAGGCGGTGGGGCACCTGATCGGCTTCCTGTCCCGGCTGCTGGCCGCGAAGCGTGCCGAGCCCGGCGACGACCTCCTCTCCGACCTCATCGCCGTCCGCGACGACGAGGGCGACGCCGCGGGGGGCCGGCTCTCGGAGGACGAGCTGATGTCGCTCGCCTTCCTCCTCCTCTTCGGCGGCTACGAGAACGTCGTCCACCTCATCGGCAACACGGTCCTGGCCCTGCTGGAGCGTCCCGGACTCGCCGCGGAGCTGCGAAAGGATCCGGACGGTCTTCCGGGCCTGGTGGAGGAGGTCAACCGCTGGGACGGGCCCGTTCCGCTGGCCATCCGGCGCTTCCCGCTCCAGGACGTCGAGATCGGCGGCGTCACCGTGCCGGCCGGCGAGACGGTCCTCCTCTCCCTGGCCTCCGCCAACCGCGATCCCCGCCGCTTTCCCGACCCCGACCGCCTTGACCTGCGGCGCGGCGCCTCCGGCCATCTCTCGCTCGGTCACGGCATCCACTACTGCCTCGGTGCCGCCCTCGGCCGCATGGAGGCCGAAACGGCCGTCGCCGCACTCCTGTCCCGCTGCCAAGAACTGGAACTGGCTGTTCCGGTCGCCGATCTGACGTGGCGTCCGACCATGCGGTCGCGTGGCTTGATTTCGCTGCCCGTGCGCTGCGTTCCGTCAAGACGAACAGGTTTTTGATGCATGACCCATCCGTGATGAGGTAGAAAAGACATCGAGCCCGCCCGGTGTGCATCCCCCGTCGCACCGGGCGGGCCTTTCGTCTGTCGGGAGGCGTGCGGCGCGCGCTGCCGTACGGGGCGGCGCGGTCCGGGTCCGGGGGCGGAACGCCCGTCCCTCACCCGCTCCCCGGCGGGAACTTCAGCAGCGTCACCGCCGCGATCATCTGGATGCTCACCGAGGCGACCGCCTTGCGCGTCGGCAGGTGGTGCTGGCCACGGATCAGCAGCGTGGCCAGGGCGCAGCCGAAGGCCGTCGTCACGGAGGCCGCCGCGCGGACGGGAACGGAGCCGGCCGGGAGCCAGACGTCGAGGACCAGGCGGGGCAGGTCCGTCGCCCAGAAGACGAGGACGAAGAGGCTGGCCGTCGGGCCGAGGCGGCCGTTGCCGCCGAGGCGGCGGGCGATGGCGTGGGTCACCAGGCCCAGCAGGACGCTGGCGAGCAGCACGGCGGCGGAGCCGATGGCCATCGCCTGGAGGGCGAGGGACGGGTCCACGTCCCACTGCGCCCAGAAGGAGTCCTTGGCCAGGGTGCCCAGCGCCCCGCACAGCAGGCACAGGAACATGGCGGCTCCCCAGACGCTCCGGTCCCGGGCTTCGTCGAGGACCTCGACGGGCCGGTACCAGAGCCCGAGTATGAGCCGGTGCCAGAAGAGCCGGCGGGGTTCCGCGCTGGGTGCGGTCGTGGTGGTCAGGGGCATGGATGCCGTTCTATCACCGTACGGGGCGGAGGCCCGAGTCCGGGTCGCCGGGCGGAGGTGCAGGCGTGCGGCCGGATGTCAAGGGGCCGGACGGACCGTCAGGCGGGCGTCGGCTCCACGGGACCGGCCCCGGCGTCGGGCTCGGGGGCCGGGTCGCCGGCGTCCCGCTCCAGGAACTCCTCGCGGATCTCGCGGGGCCCGAAGGGCCAGATCCGCTCGTAGCGCGCCCAGCCGAGGAACGCGACGCAGCCCGCCGCGAACCAGGCGAGCGACCACTCGATGGGGTGCCGCCCCGGGGAATTGCGGTCCGCGTAGCCGTAGATGACGAGCCAGCCGACGAGCGCCACCAGACTCGGCAGCGGATAGAGCCACATCCGGTACGGGCGGCGCAGCCGGGGCTGGCGGCGGCGCAGCACGGTGACGGCGGCGATCTGGCCGAGCGCCTGCACCAGGACCATGACGGTGGTCAACAGCTGGATGAGCGTGGCCAGATCGGTGTGACGGCCGATCAGGAAGCCGGCGCAGCCGATCGCCCCCATGGTCAGCAGTCCGAGGACCGGGAAGCGGTGCCGCGGGTGCAGGGTGCCGAAGGGGCGGAAGAAGACCTTCTCCCGGGCCGCGTTGTAGGGGATGCGGGAGGCGCCGAGGAGTCCGGTGAAGACGGAGGCGACGGCGGTGACGAGGATGAGGACGGTGACGGCGTCGGCGGCGCCCTTGCCCCAGGTCTTCTCCATGACCGCCGAAGCGACCGAGGTGGAGGCGATGTTGCCGGGGTCGAGCATGTCGTGCCAGTCGACGACGCCGAGCGTGCCCACCTGGAGGAGCAGGTAGATCGTCATGATGCCGAGGATGGACCAGATGATGGAGCGGGGCAGGTTGCGCCCGGGGTTCTTGATCTCGGCGCCCATGTAGGCCGTGGTCCAGTAGCCGCCGTAGTCGTAGATGCCGATGGTCAGGCCCGCCGCGAAGCCGGTCCAGAAGTGGTCGGAGCCCGGCTCGAAGGCGTGCGCGGGGTAGGTGAAGGCACGGTCGGGGCTGAAGTGGGTGTAGGCGGCGACGATGACGAGGGCGACGGCCGCGATCATCACGCACCACATGACGGCGTTGATCCGGGCCAGCTTCTCCACCCGTCCCCACAGCAGCGCGACGACGAGCACGATGAGGGCGAGCCCGGTGAGGTCGCCCTCCAACTGGCCCATGCCGGGCCGGAGGTAGCCGAGGTACTGGATGAAGCCCATGACGCCGCTGGCCATGCCGAGCGGCAGGTAGAGCATCGACGTCCACACGAAGAGGAACGGCATCAGCCTGCCGGTCCGGTACTGGAACGCCTCGCGCAGATAGACGTAACTGCCGCCCGCGCCGGGCATGGCGGCCCCCAGCTCGGCCCACACCAGCCCGTCGGCGAGCGCGAGCACGGCCCCGGCGAGGAAGCCGATGACGGCCTGCGGGCCGCCGAAGGCCGCCACCATGAGCGGGATGGTGACGAACGGCCCGATGCCGCACATCTGGCTCATGTTGATGGCCGTCGCCTGGAAGAGCCCGATCCGGCGGACGAATCCGGCCTGCCCGTCCGGCTCGTTCGCTCCGTCTGCCATGGCGGTGCCTGCCTCTCGTAGCCCGGTGGGTGCGGTGACTGTGGCTCCGGCGCGAGCGCCGAGTCAAGACTCGTGCGCGGCGGGTCGCGGGCGCGCGCCGAAACAGGAACATGACAATCACCACTCCCGCCGCTCCGGCCCGCGACGTGCCGTTAGAGTGGCCCGGCCGTGGTGTTCGGGAAGACCGGTGCGGAGCCCCTGGCTCCGATTCCGGCGCGGCCCTCGCCACTGTGATCGGGGAGTTACCGTCCCGTTCCGCGCGTCCGAACGGGATCCCCCGCCGGGCCGCGCGGAGCCACTGGCCGCAGCCGGCTGCCGGGAAGGCAGGGACGGGCGCGACGGACCCGTCAGCCAGGAGACCGGCCACGGCATCTCACGAACGGATTCCACGAGGTGCTGGAGCGTGACCCGCACATGACCCTGCCCACCGACGTCCCCAGCGGCACCGCCACCGCCGCCCGGACGCCCTCCTTCCGCTGGCGCCGCGAGGACACCGTCAGAACGGCCGGCCTCCTGGCCGTCATCGCCGCCCTGCACGTCGTCGCCTTCGGCGTCCTCTTCCTGCTCGTCGTGCCGAACCACTACGAAGTGGGCTCCAAGGTCTACGGCGTCGGCCTCGGCGTCACCGCCTACACCCTCGGCATGCGGCACGCCTTCGACGCCGACCACATCGCCGCGATCGACAACACCACCCGCAAGCTGATGGCGGACGGCAAGCGCCCGGTCTCCGTCGGCTTCTGGTTCGCGCTCGGCCACTCCAGCGTGGTCGTCGTCATGGCCGCCCTCGTCTCGGGCGGCACGCGGCTCGCCGGCACGCTGATGGACGAGGACTCCACCGCCCACCAGACCCTCGGCGTGGTCGGCACCTCCGTCTCCGGCGGCTTCCTCTACCTCATCGCCGCGCTCAACCTCGTCGCCCTCGCCGGCATCACCCGGATCTTCCGCGCCCTGCGCGACGGCCGCTACGACGAGCGGGAGCTGGAACGGCAGCTCGACTCCCGCGGGTTCATGAACCGCATCCTCGGCCGCTTCACCAACTCCATCAGCCGGCCCGGCCAGATGTACCCGCTCGGCTTCCTCTTCGGCCTCGGCTTCGACACCGCGACCGAGGTCACCCTGATGGTGATGGCCGGCTCCGGCGCCGCCGCGGGCCTGCCCTGGTACGCGATCCTCTGCCTGCCGCTGCTCTTCGCCGCCGGCATGAGCCTCTTCGACACCCTCGACGGCACGTTCATGAACTTCGCCTACCAGTGGGCGTTCTCCAACCCCGTGCGCAAGGTCTACTACAACCTCACCATCACCGGCCTGTCCATCGCCGTCGCCTTCCTCATCGGCACCATCGAACTGGTCGGCGTCCTCCACGAGAAGCTCGGCCTGGACGACCCCGTGAGCACCTGGATCGCCGGACTCGACCTCGACAACGTCGGCTTCGTCATCGTCGGCCTCTTCGTGGTCGTCTGGGCCGTGGCCCTGGCGTACTGGCGCCTCGCCAAGGTGGAGCAGCGGTGGGCCGCGCGGTCACCGGCGGCCGGGGTGCCCGCCGAGGGCTGAGCGCACACCGCCGCGGGCGGTCCGGGCACCCGGCCCCGTCCGGCTCACCCCCGAACCGCCCGCACCCGACGGGCCCTTGCCGAACGACGGCCGGGCACACCCCCGGTGGCGCTACCGTGAACCCATGGAGCGCGAGAAAGTCACCCTCACCGGTGCCCCCGAGACCATGCTCGCCACCCTCTACGGCCGGGCGCTCGACAGCCGTTCGCCGCGTTCGCTGCTCCACGACGACACGGCGTACCGCACGGTCCGGCGGATCGACTACGACTTCGCCCACGCCGGGATCTCCACCGCGAACGCCGTCCAGATCGCCCTGCGCGGCAGGCAGTTCGACGACTGGACCGAGGCGTTCACCGTACGGCACCCCGAGGCCACCGTGCTCCACCTGGCCTGCGGACTCGACAGCCGCGTCCACCGCCTCGCGCCCCCGCCGGCCGTCCGCTGGATCGACGTCGACCACCCGGCCGTCGTCGCACTCCGCCGGCGGCTGCTCCCAGCCCCCGAGGGCGACTACCGGCTCGTCGGCACGTCGGTGACCGAGGACGGCTGGCTGGAGGAGCTGCCCGCCGACAGACCGACGGCGGTGGTCTTCGAGGGGCTCTCGATGTACCTCCGGGAGGAGGAGGGCCTGCGCCTGATCCGCCGGATCACCGGGCACTTCCCCGGCGGCGAGCTGATCTTCGACGCCTTCGGCCCGCTGGGCATCCGCGCGCAGCACCTCATCCCCGCCGTGCGGAACGCGGGGGCCACGCTCCACTGGGCCGTCGACGACCCCCGCCGGATCGAGGCCCAGCGCGAGGGCGTGCAGCTGCTGGAGGCGCGGCGCGCCCACGAGCTGGGCGGCATCGACGGCCTCTCGGCGCGGCACCGCTGCTACGCCTGGCTGCTGGGCAGGACGCCCCGGGTGCGGAACGCCTGGCGGATCATGCGCTTCCGCTACTGATTTCCGGCCGCGATCCGGAAGACGATCTTGGCGTGTTGCGACCCCGGACCCAGGGCCAGGAAGTGAGGGCGGAAGCGACTCCGGGTAGAGGCCGGACGGGCCGTGCACCCCTTACCGTGATCGGGAACGACCGCACGTAAGGAGCCGAGATGCAGAGGGACCGTGGCCACGGATGGGACGGCGAACTGCTCGACCTGGACGCCTATCTGGCGCGCGTCGGGTACGACGGGGAGCGGGCGCCGACGCTCGCCGCGCTGCGGGGGCTGCATCGTGCGCACGTCACCTCCATACCCTTCGAGAACTTCGCCGCGGTGCTCGGCGAGCCGGTCGCCCTCGACCTGCCCTCCCTCCAGGAGAAGCTCGTGCGCGGCCGCCGCGGCGGCTACTGCTTCGAGCACGCCGTCCTCTTCGCCGCCGCGCTCGAACGCCTCGGCTTCGGGGCGACCGGGCTGAGCGGCCGCGTCACCCTCGGCGCCGGCACGGCCAACCCGCAGACCCACGCCCTGCTGGCCGTCCGGGCCGCCGACGACGAGCGGCTGTGGCTCTGCGACGTCGGCTTCGGCAGCGGCCCCCTGGAGCCGGTGGAGATCCGGGACGGCGCGGAGGCGGACTTCGACGGCTGGCGGTTCCGCATGGAGCGCCGCACGGGCGCGCTCGGCGCCGACGAGTGGTGGCTGCACCAGCGCAAGGAGGGCCGCTGGCAGGACCGCCACACCTTCGCCCTGACCCCGGCCTCCCCCAAGGACTGGCTGATGGGCAGCCACTACGTCGCCACCCACCCGCGCTCGCCGTTCGTACGGCGCCTGTACGCCCAGACGTTCTGCGCCGCCCGCCACCAGGCGCTCGACGCGACGACCTGGACGACGTACCTGCCCGACGGCACCGCCACCGAGCGCAAGATCGAGGCGGACGCGCTGGGCCGGGTGCTGGCGGAGGAGTTCGGGATCGAGCTGGACGCCGCCTCCCTGGCCCGGCTGCGGGACGGCCTCGACTCGGCCTGAGTTGCCGCCCCGGCCCCCGCCGTCACACTGGAACCATGCCCGAGCTGCCGGAAGTGGAGGCGCTGGCCGGGTTCCTGGCCGGGCGGCTCGCCGGCCGGACGGTCGAGCGGGTGCTCCCGGTCGCGATCAGCGTGCTCAAGACGTACGATCCGCCGCTGTCCGCCCTGGAGGGGCGGACGGTGACGGACGTCCGCCGGCACGGCAAGTTCCTCGACATCACGACGGACGGCGGGCCGCACCTCGTCCTCCACCTCGCCCGCGCCGGCTGGGTGCGCTGGCGCGACACCCTGCCCGCCGCGCCCCCGCGCCCCGGCAAGGGGCCGCTGGCGCTGCGGGTGCGCCTGACGGACGGCGCCGGCCTCGACCTCACCGAGGCCGGCACGCAGAAGCGCCTGGCCGCCCACTGCGTCCTCGACCCCGCCGACGTGCCGGGCGTCGCCGCCCTCGGCCCGGACCCGCTCTCCGCCGCCTTCACCCGCGAGGCGTTCGCCGCCCTCCTGAAGGGCGAACACCGCCGTATCAAGGGCGTGTTGCGCGACCAGTCCGTCGTCGCCGGCATCGGCAACGCCTACTCGGACGAGATCCTGCACGCCGCCCGCACGTCCCCCTTCGCCCTGGCCGACGGCCTCTCCGACGAGCAGGCCGCCGTCCTGTACGAGGCGCTGCGCTCCACGCTCGCCGAGGCCGTGGAACGCGCACGCGGCCGCGCCGCCGACGAACTCAAGGACGAGAAGCGGTCCGGGATGCGCGTGCACGGCCGCACGGGCGAGCCCTGCCCGGTCTGCGGCGACGTGATCCGCGAAGTGGCCTACCACGACTCGTCGTTGCAGTACTGCGCCCACTGCCAGACGGGCGGGAAGGTCCTCGCGGACCGGCGCCTGTCGCGGCTGCTGAAGTAGCCCTCAGTCGCGCGGCATCCCGCGCGCGTCGGCGTGCGCCAGCTCCGAGTGCCGGTACGAGTACGAGAAGTAGACCGCCAGCCCGATCACGAACCACACCGCGAAGCGCACCCACGTCTGCCACGCCAGATAGGTGATCAGCCAGACCGACGCGACGACGCCGACGCCCGGGACGAACGGGACCGCCGGGCAGCGGAAGGAGCGCGGCAGTCCGGGACGCCGGTAGCGCAGGACGATCACGGCGGTGCACACGACGGCGAAGGCCAGGAGGATGCCGATGTTGGTCAGTTCGGCGGCCTCGCCGATGGGCACCAGGCCCGCGATCGCCGCCGAGGCGACGCCCACGATCCACGTCACCCGCGTCGGCACGTGCCGCGTCGGGTGCGTGTGCGCGAACCACTTCGGCAGCAGCCCGTCCCGCGACATGGCGAACCACACCCGGGTCACGCCCAGCATGAACGTGAACATCACCGTCAGGATGCCGATGATCGCGCCCACCGCGACCACGTCCGCGATCCCGCCCAGCCCCACGGACTTGAACGCCGTGGAGAAACCGCTCGCCTTGTCGATGCCCTGGTAGTTCTGCATCCCGGTCAGGACGAGGCACGCCAGGACGTAGAGGACCATCGAGACGCCGAGGGAGTACATGATGGCCCTCGGCATGTGGCGCTGGGCGTCCTTCGACTCCTCGGCGGCCGTGCTCATGGCGTCGTAGCCGAAGACGGCGAAAAAGACCGTCGCCGCGCCCGTGAACGCCCCGCTCACGCCGAACGGGAAGAAGGGGTGGTAGTTGGCGGTCCTGATGTGGAAGAAGCCGACGGCCACGACCAGCAGCACCACCACGACCTTGAGGACGACGACGATCGTCTCGAAGCGGGCCGCGCTCCTGATGCCCAGCGTCAGCAGATACGCGATGAGCAGGCACAGCACCGCCGCGAAGAGGTCCACACGGTGCCCGTCGCCCGTGCCGGGCGCGCCGAGCATCCAGTGCGGCAGGTCGGCCCCGGTCTCCCGCACCAGGAAGTTGACGTAGCCGGAGATGCCGATGGCGACGACGGAGACGATCGCCGTGTACTCCAGCAGCAGGTCCCAGCCGATGAACCAGCCGCCGATCTCGCCGAGGACCGCGTACCCGTAGGTGTAGGCGGAGCCGGCGCGCGGGATCAGGCCGGCGAACTCGGCGTACGAGAAGGCCGCCGCCGCGCTCGCGACCCCCGCGATGAGGAACGAGACGAGCACCGCCGGACCGGCCACGCCGTTGGCGATGGTGCCCGCGAGGCTGAAGATGCCGGCGCCGATGATGCCGCCGACGCCGATCGCGGTGAGCTGCCACAGCCCGAGGGTGCGCGTGAGGTGCTCGCCGTGCGCCTCGGCCGTCTCCGCCTCCTCGATGGTCTCGATCGGCTTGCGGCGCAGGATGCCCTGTCCTGCCCGGAGTCCGGCCATGGCCGTGTCCTCTCCCTCGTGGCCGCCGGCCCTGCGGCGGCTGCTGACGGGCCGCTCATCATGGTGTACCCGCGGCGGGGACGGAAGGCGCCGCTCCGTCCCCGCCGGGTGTTCAGCCGATGGCGGGGAGGCCCGGGAGGCCGTCCGCGCGCCCGGTGCCCCAGCGGGACGGGGAACGGCCGACGGTGAAGTCGAGCCGCGAGCCCCCGCGCAGGGCCGCCGTCGTCAGATAGGTGCGGTCCAGCCGCCGGCCGTCGAGCCGCGCCGACTGCACGTAGCGGTCGGCCGCGGAGGTGCCGGGCGCGGTGACCGTGAACCGGCCGTGCGGATACCAGTGCCGGTCCAGCCGCAGGTCCACCCGGTCGAAGACCGGTGTGCTCAGCCCCCACACGTCCGACCCCGGCCGCACGGGGAAGACGCCGATCGACGAGAGCACCATCCACGCCGACATCGTGCCGAGGTCGTCGTTGCCGGTCATGCCGTCGGGGGCGTCGGTGAAGAGGGTCAGCGCCGCGTGCACCACGTCCGTGGTCTTCCACGGGCGGCCCGTGGCGAGGTAGGTGTACGGGGCGATGAGGTCGGGCTCGTTCTGCGGGTTGTACTTGTCGGCGTTGTAGTAGTCGTACGGGCCGTGCACCCACACCTCGCGGGCGGTGCGCGCCGGGTCCTCCAGCAGCCGGTCGTACGCGAAGAAGGAGTCCAGGCGCCGGTCCGCGGCCGCCCGCCCGCCGAGCAGCTCGATCATGCCCGGCAGGTCCTGGGGCACCAGCCACTGGTACTGCCAGGCCGTCCCCTCGTGGAAGCCGGGGCTCCGCGCCGGGTCCTCGGAGCCGGTGAACGCGCCCCGCGCGTCGCGGGGCCGGAAGAAGCCGGTCTCGCGGTCGAAGATCCGCCGGTAGTTGCGGGCCCGGTCCGCGTACCGCCGGGCGTCGCGGTGGTGGCCCAGGGACTCCGCCATCTCCGCGAGGGCGCCGTCGGCCAGCGCGTACTCCAGGGTCGCCGAGGCGCCCTCCTGGAAGTCGGAGTCACCGGGCTTGTGCCGGGACAGCTCGGGGGCCAGCGGGACGTAACCGTCCTCGGCGTACCGGTCGTTGGCGTCCCGCCCGGCGTACGGGGAATCGGCCGGGGGCACGCCGTCCGCGTTCTTCCGCAGCGCCCGGTACGCCTCCTCCTCGTGGCCCTTGAGGAGGCCGTGCCGGTAGGCGTTGGTGAGGAACGGGGTGACGGGGTCACCGGTCATGATGTTCGTCTCGACCGTCCCGTACCCCCACTTGGGCAGCCAGCCGCCCTCCGCGTCGATCCGCAGCACGGACAGCGCCATGTCCCGCGACTCGCGCGGCGCGAGGAGCGCCAGCAGCTGGGCCTGGGTGCGGTAGGTGTCCCACAGGGACCAGTTCTGGTAGTACGTGAACCCCCGCGCGCGGTGCACGTGCTGGTCCCAGCCGGTGTAGCGCCCGTCCGCGTCGCTGCCCACGTTCGGCGAGAGGAAAGCGCGGTAGAGGGACGAGTAGAAGGTGCGCCGCAGCGTCCGGCTCCCGCCCTGGACGGCCACGCCCGACAGGCGCTCCTCCCAGGCGGTGCGCGCCGCGCTCGCCGTGCGGTCGAAACCGGCCTCCTCGGCACCGAGGTTGGCGCGGGCGCCGTCGGCGTCGACGTAACTGACGGCCGTCGTCGCCTCCACGCGGCGGTCGCGCGTCGTGTCGAACCGCACCCAGGCCCCGGTGCGGCCGGTGCCCCCGGCGGCCCGCGTCCCGCGGGAGACCCGCGCGCCCTCCCACGTCCCGTACGCGGTGAACGGCCGGTCGAAGCGGGTGAGGGTGTGGACGGTGTACGGGCGCGTGTCCTGGCAGAAGCCCCGCCCGGTGATGGTCGCCCGCACCGTCCGGTCGTCCACGATCTGGACCGAGCTGGAGACGGTCCTGTGCAGCGACTGCCCCGCGTTGATGAGGACGTTGGCCCGCTCGGTCGCCGGGAAGGTGTAGCGCTGGCGCCCGGTGCGGGCGGTGGCCGTCAGCTCCGCGGTGACACCGGAGGCGAGGCGCACGCGGTAGTAGCCGGGCCGGGCGGTCTCGTCGGCGTGGTCGAACGCGGCGGCGTAGCGCGCGTTGTCCGTCTCCTCCACCTCGCCGGTGGTCGGCAGGACGGGCAGGTCCCCGCCGATCCGGCAGCCGACACCGGAGAGGTGCACCGTGCTGAAGCCGCGGATGTGGTCGTGCCGGTAGTCGTAGCCCGTGCTGTGCCCGGTGTCGGGCGACAGCTGCACCATCCCGAACGGGACGGCCGCGCCGGGGAAGGTGTTGCCCTCGTTCTTCGTGCCGATGAAGGGGTTGACGAGATCGGTCGGCCGCTCGGCGGGCCGCGCGGCGGCGCTGCTCCGGGGGGCGAGCCCGGCGCCCCCGAGCACCCCCGCGAGGGCGAGCGCGGCGGCCCCCCACCGGAAGATTCCCGTCCGTCTTCGTCCCATGGTCCCTGCCTCCCGGCTGCCCGACATCGTTGTCACGGGGAGGCTGGCCCGGGGTCAACGGGGAGTCAAGGAGGCGGCGGTCGGTGGGCGTGGTGATCCGGCCGTCCGGCAGGTCGTGTTGTGGGTGTGTTCACAGGGGATTGACGGTGTTTCAGTCGGCGGCGTCGGTGTAAGGTACCGGCGTTCCGTTCGAACAGGTGACGGAGCGGCAGGAACGCGAGAGACAACCGAATCAGCGGCACTTTCCGGGGAAAGCCGGTGCGAGACCGGCGCTGACCTGCAACCGTGAGCGGACCCCGCCGAGGGGCGCGAGCCGGATCGCCCGGGGTGCCGTGAGCACTGCTTCCCACTGTCATGGTCTGCAGCGTGGAGCCCTGAGCCCCTGGTTCGTCGGCCCCGGGCTGCGGGCCCCAACGAAGGGCACCACGATGGCCGGTCGGATACGCGCGCTGGTCACGGCCCTGGCGCTGGGCGTCGCGCCGGCCGGGCTCGGCGTGGTGACCGCGGGCAACGCCGCCGCGGTCGACGGCGGGCGCGGCATGCCCGGGTTCTGTCCGGACGACAACGGCGTGACGGTCGTCGTCGACTTCCGCGAACTCGGCGGGAGCACCATCGTGCGCTGTGCGCCCGGCGGCCAGGCCACCGGCCTCAAGGCCCTCAAGAACGCCGGATTCCGGATCGCCGGGACCCTCCGCTGGGGCGAGGGCTTCATCTGCCGCATCGAGGAGAAGCCCTCGCCGCGCAGCGAGTCCTGCTCCGACACCCCGCCGGCCAGCGCCTACTGGTCCTACTGGCACGCGCCCAACAACGGGCAGTGGAAGTACAGCGAGTGGGGGGTCGCCAACCGTACGCCCCCGGCGGGGAGTTTCGAGGGGTGGTCCTTCTCGCTCAACCGGGGCGAGAACGGCGCGCCCGCCCCGCGCGTCGCGCCCCGCCGGCCGTCCGCGCCCGCGCCCGAACCCCCGCGGCCGCCCGCCCCCGGCAGCGACTCCCGCCCGCAGCCCCGGCCCGGCGACGCCCAGCAGCCGCCCGCCGGCCCGCCGCGCGGGAACGGGGGGAACGGCGGTGGCCGGAGCGGGGATACCGGGCCCGGGGATGGCCAGGAGAAGCCCGGTAACCCGGGGACGGCGGGCGGGAGTTCGCAGCCGGGCGCCGGCGCGTCCGGGGAGCCGGAGCGGCCCGGGGGCGGGACCGCCCCCTCCGGAAGCGCTCCCTCCGCCTCCGCCGCGCCCGGAAGCGGCTCCTCCGGTACGCCGTCCCCCGCGGCCGGCGCCACCGAGGAACGCACACCCGGCCCGCGCGACACCCCGACCGAGGCCGCCGACTGGACCGGCGGCGACGACAGCGGCAAGCGCGTCTCCGCCGATGCGCCCGGCACCTCCAGCGTCGGCCACAGCGGCGGCTCCGGCGGCGTCCCCACCGGCACGATCGTCGTCGCGGCGGCCGCCGCCGCCCTCGCCGCCACCGCCTCCCTCACCGCCTGGCGCCGCAAGCGCGCAGCGCGGGGAGACGGAGCGCCGTGACGGCTGTACGACCCGTCGTGCTGTCGCGCGCCCTGCACCCGGGCGCGTGGTGGCTGTGGGCCCTGGGGCTCGCCACCGCCGCCGGACGCACCTCCAACCCGCTGCTGCTCGTGCTCCTCGTCGCGGCCGCGGGCTGCGTCGTCGTCCGGCGGCGCGGTGACAACCCCTGGGCCCTGGCCTTTCCCATGTATCTCGCGCTGGGCGCCTTCATCGTCGTCTCGCGCGTGGTCTTCCGCGTCGTCTTCGGCGGCGGGCAGGGCGACCACGTCCTCTTCACCCTCCCCGAGGTCCCGCTGCCCGAATGGGCCGCGGGCGTCCGCCTGTTCGGGCCCGTCGCCGCCGAGCAGGTGCTCGGCGGCGTCTACGACGGGCTGCGGCTCGCCGCCATGGTCGTCTGCGTCGGCGCCGCCAACGCCCTCGCCAACCCCAAGCGGATGCTCAAGGCGCTGCCCGGTGCCCTCCACGAGATCGGCACCGCCGTCGTCGTCGCCCTCACCATGGCCCCCCAACTCGTCGAGAGCGTCCAGCGGGTGCGCCGCGCCCGGGCCCTGCGCGGCGGCCGGCAGCGCGGGATGCGCGCCCTGCGCGGCATCGCCGTCCCCGTCCTGGAGGACGCCCTGAACCGCTCCCTCGCGCTCGCCGCCGCCATGGCCTCGCACGGCTACGGACGCACCGGCACCGCCGCGCCCCGCGCCCGGCGGGTGACCGGCGCCCTGGTCATCGGCGGTCTCCTCGGCGTGTGCGCCGGGCTCTATGGAGTGCTCGGCTCCGACACGCCCCCCTGGCTCGGGGTGCCGCTGCTGCTCGGCGGCCTCGGCCTCGCCGTGGCCGGGTTCGTCCTCGGCGGACTCCGCGTGCGCCGCAGCACGTACCGCCCCGACCGGTGGCGAGCCGCGGAGTTCCTCGTCGCCGGCTCGGGGATCGCCACCGGCGTCCTGCTGTACGTCTCCGCCCGCGCCGACGCCGCCGTGCTCCACCCCTCGCTGTCCCCGCTCACCTGGCCCGAGGCCGCCCCGCTGCCCGTCGCCGCCATCCTCCTCGGCGCCCTGCCGGCCTGGCTCGCGCCCCCGCCGCCCGTGCCCGCCGCCGCGCGGGAGGCCGTCGCGTGATCCGCTTCGAGAACGTCACGATCGCCTACGCCGGCGCCGCCCGGCCCGCGCTGCGCGCGGTGGACCTGCGCATCCGCGAGGGCGAACTCTGCCTCGTCACCGGCCGCACCGGCATCGGCAAGTCGACCCTCCTCGGCGCCGTCAACGGCCTCGTCCCGCACTTCACCGGCGGGCACCTCGCCGGCCGGGTCACCGTCGCGGGCGTCTCCACCGCCGACGCGCCCCCGCAGGAACTCGCCCACCTCGTCGGCGTCGTCGGCCAGGACCCGCTCGCGGGGTTCGTCACCGACACCGTCGAGGAGGAACTCGCCTACGGCATGGAGCAGTTGGGCCTGGCCCCCGAGGTGATGCGCAAGCGCGTCGAGGAGACCCTCGACCTGCTCGGCATCGCCCCGCTGCGCGACCGCGCCCTGCGCACGCTCTCCGGCGGGCAGCAGCAGCGCGTCGCCATCGGCTCCGTCCTCACCCGGCAGCCGCGCGTCCTCGTCCTGGACGAGCCGACCTCCGCCCTCGACCCGGCCGCCGCCGAGGACGTCCTCGCGGCCATCACCCGGCTCGTCCACGACCTCGGCACCACCGTGCTCGTCGCCGAGCACCGCATGGAACGCGTCCTGCAGTACGCGGACCGGCTCGTCCACCTGCCCGGCGAGGGACGGGTGCTGGCCGGCGAACCGGCCGCCCTCGTCCGGGAGACGGACGTCGCCCCGCCCGTCGTCCGGCTCGGCCGGCTCGCCGGCTGGAACCCCCTGCCGCTCTCCGTCCGCGACGCCCGGCGCGCGGCGGGGCCGTTGCGCGAACGGCTCGCGGACCGCGTGCCGCCGCCGGTCCCCGGAACGGCGGGGGAGACGGTCCTGTCGGCCCGGGACGTCGTCGTCGGCTACGGCTCCGTCACCGCCGTCCGCGGCGTCTCCCTGGAGCTGGCCGCCGGGCAGGTCACCGCCCTCATGGGCCGCAACGGCTCGGGCAAGTCCTCGCTGCTGTGGGCCCTGCAGGGCTCCGGGCCGCGGCGCTCCGGGAGCGTGGACGCGGACGGCACGGACCCGGGGCGGGTGTCCTCGCGGCGCGCCCGTACGCTCGTCGGCCTCGTCCCGCAGAGCGCGGCCGACCTGCTCTACCTGGAGTCCGTGGACGCCGAATGCGCCCAGGCGGACCGGGAGTCGGGCGCCGCGCCCGGCACGGCCCGGTCCCTCCTCGACGACCTCGCGCCCGGCATCCCGGGCGGCCGCCACCCGCGCGACCTGTCCGAGGGCCAGCGCCTCGCCCTCGTCCTCGCCGTCCAACTCGCGGCGGCGCCCCGGACCGTGCTGCTGGACGAGCCGACCCGGGGCCTGGACTACCCGGCGAAGGAACGCTTCACCGCTCTGGTGCGCCGCCTCGCGCGGGAGGGCCGCGCGGTGGTCGTCGCCACGCACGACGTCGAGTTCGCCGCGCGGGCGGCGGACCGCATCCTCGTCATGGCCGACGGCGAGGTCGTCGCGGACGGCCCGACGGCGGACGTGGTCGTCTCCTCCCCGGCCTTCGCCCCGCAGGTCGCGAAGGTGCTCGCACCGCAGCGCTGGCTGACGGTCGAGCAGGTGGCGGACGAACTCGCCGCCGTCGCCGGGGAGGTGCGGGCATGAACGTCATCCGCGTCCGCTCCCGCAGCGCCCTGGTGCTGGTCCTGGCCAGTGCGGCCGGACTGGCCATGTTCTGCTGGCCGTTGCTCGGCGGGGTCCGTCCCCGCACCGGCGGCATGGCCCACACGGCCGACGCCCCGCTCGTCTTCGTCGTGGCCATGCCCGTGCTGCTCGCCGTCGTGCTCGCGGAGATGGCCTCGGGCGGCATCGACACCAAGGCGCTGGCCATGCTCGGTGTCCTGTCGGCCGTCAACGCGGGGCTGCGCCCGCTGGGCGCCGGCACGGCCGGGATCGAGACCGTCTTCTTCCTGCTCGTCCTGGCCGGACGGGTCTTCGGCCCCGGCTTCGGCTTCGTCCTGGGCGCGACGTCGCTCTTCGCGTCGGCGCTGCTGACGGCCGGGGTCGGGCCGTGGCTCCCGTTCCAGATGATCGCGTCCGCGTGGATCGGGCTGGGGGCGGGGCTGCTGCCGAAGCGGGTCACCGGGCGGGCGGAGATCGCGATGCTCGTCGCGTACGGGGTCTTTGTGGCCTACGCGTTCGGCTTCCTCATGAACATGTGGTTCTGGCCCTTCACGGCCGGGCCCGACACGCAGCTGTCCTTCCAGCCCGGGGCTCCGCTCCTGGACAACCTGCACCGTTTCGCGATGTTCACGCTCGTCACGTCCACGTTCGGCTGGGACACGGGGAGGGCTCTCACCAACGCGGTGGCGATCCTGCTCGTGGGTCCCGCCGTGCTCACCGTGCTGCGCCGGGCGGCCCGCCGGGCGGCGTTCGACGCGCCGGTCACTTTCGCCGTCCCGGCGTCACGCCGGTCTGTTTCCGAGGAGAGAACCGTATGACACAGTCCGTACGTTCGGTCAGAGGTGCCGCGGTGCCGGTGGCTCTGGTGGGGGCGGCGTTGTTGTCCACCGGGGCGGTGGGGATGGCGTTCGCGGACGACGCGTCCGTCGCATCGGCGAAGGCCGGGACGCAGCCCCGCCGTTGGGCCTCCGAGGCGGCCGCCACGTGGGCCGCGCATCAGCTGGACAGCCGCTCCAACGCCATGAGGGACTACGGGCTGACCGCCGACATCGTCATGGGACTGGCCTCCACCGGTACGGCCGGCGGGACGTCGGAGCGGGCGGTCAACTGGCTGGAGTCCAAGGCCGACGACTACATCGTCAGGGGCAAGGACCAGATCAATGCCGGAGGGACGGCGAAGCTCGCCCTGGTGGCCTCGATCGAGGGACGGAAGGACCGTGGCCCCCGGAATTTCGGCGGCCACGACCTCATAGCGCTCCTGGAGAAGTCGCTCCAGGAGAGCGGGCGCGTCAAGGGGGGCGACAGCGATCCCTCCAACCAGTTCACCCAGTCCCTCGCCGTCATGGCGATGCAGCGGGCGGGCGAAGCCACCAAGAAGCCCGTCGAGTTCAAGAAGGCCGTCGACTTCATCGTCCGCAACCGCTGCAAGGACGGCGGGTTCCCGCTCAGCCTGAAGGACAACCCCGACCCCGCGTCGTGCACGTCGCACGTGGACAGCACGGGCGTGGCCGTGCAGGCCCTCTACTCCGCTCAGCGGGGCGAGGAGGCACAAGGCGCCCTGGACTGGCTGACGAAGGTCCAGGACGAGCAGAAGAACGGGGGCTTCCCCGACAACGGCTTCGGCTCGCAAGCCGCTCCCAGCAACTCCAACTCGACCGCCCTGGCCGTCCAGGCGCTGATCGCCGGCGGACGCAACGAGGCGGCCGAGGAGGGAATCGCCTGGCTGCAGAGCGTCCAGGTCGGCTGCGCCGGTGTCAAGGCCGACCGCGGGGCCGTCGGCTGGAAGGAGGCCCGCGCGGACGGACTCGCGCTGCGTGCCACCGCGCAGGCCATCCCGGCCCTCGCACGGCAGCCGCTGTACGAGATCGACGGGCGGGCGTCCAAGCGCGGCTCCGTCCCGGTCGTGTGCGAGTCCGAGGGCACCACCTCCGGCGGTCCCGCAACCGGCAGCACGGCCACCGAGACCACCACCTCCGCCCCGGCCACCAAGTCGCCGTCGACGGACGCGACCACCGCGGACCCGTCGTCCTCCGGGACGGCGAGCCCGGGCCCGACCGAGACCGCCACCGCCACCGCCACCGTCACCGGTTCGCCGACGGCGACCTCGGACACCACCACCGGTGGAACCGGCGGTGGCTC
The DNA here is from genome assembly GCF_001187435.1 of Streptomyces caatingaensis. Lineage (GTDB taxonomy): Bacteria > Actinomycetota > Actinomycetes > Streptomycetales > Streptomycetaceae > Streptomyces > Streptomyces caatingaensis. The sequence continues at coordinate 761,741 of NZ_LFXA01000002.1, forward strand.
CGGCGGCACGAGCGGGAGCGGCACCAGCTCCGGTTCCACCGGCGGCGGTTCCGCCAGTGACAGCCTCGCCCGCACCGGCGCCGGCGCCGCGTACCCCGCCGCCATCGGGGCCGGGGCCCTGCTGCTCACCGGTTCCGGGGCCGTGGTCGTCGCGCGCAAGCGCCGTACCGCACGTGCCAACTGATCCAGCGCATCACCTCGTACACGAAAGGCCGTCCCTCATGCTCACGACCCTTCCGCGCAAGACCGCCGTCGCCGCGGCCGCCCTCGGGCTCGCCCTGACCGCCGCTCCGATGGCCTCGGCCGCCGGAAAGGCGGCCGCCCCCGCGCCGATCACCGTCAACCTGACGGTCAAGGGCTCCAACGGCGTCGTCTTCAGCGGTGACATCAAGACCACCGGTCACAACGTCACCACCGCCTCCGGCGGTACCCACAAGTGCGACAGCACCAACAACAAGGCCAACCCCACGCCCGGGGCGACCCCGACCGCCGCGCTCGACGACGCCGCCAAGGTGAAGGGCTTCACCTGGGACGCCACCTGGTACGCCCAGTACGATGACTTCTTCGTCAACCGGATAGCCAAGGACACCGGGAACGACAGCTACTACTGGAACATCGCCGTCAACGGCAAGTCCACCGAGGTGGGCGGCTGCCAGTACCAGCTCAAGGCGGGCGACAAGGTGGCCTTCACCTGGACCGCCCTCTAGAACGGACAGAACGAACAGAACGAACCGGAAGCCCCCATGCGCCCGCACGAACTCGCCTCCGTCGGACCGTTCTTCGCACTGCGCACCGACGAGGAGGAACCGGCGGGCGCCGGGGGATACCTTGCGCCGGGCCGCGAGGCCGTCGGGATCCGGGTGGAGACCGTGGGGCGGCGGATGGGGACGGAGGACCGGCGGGTGGCGGCGTCGGTGGCGTTCCAGGGGATCGCGGGGCGGCTGCTGTCGATCGGGCTCGGGGCCGTCGTGCTCACCGGGGAGGTGCCCGATCTGAGGAGCGGGCGGCTGCGCTGGCAGCCGACGCTCACGGCGCCCGACGACCTGTGGCTGCCGGGGCCCGTGCCGGCCGTCCCCGCCGAGCGGCTCGCCGACGTCGTCCTCGACGGGCGGCTCGTCCCGCTGCTGGGGCTGATGCGGGACGTCGTCCCCGTGTCGCCCCGGCTCATGCGGGGCAACGCGGGGTCCGCCCTCGCGGGCGCCCTGCGCGTGCTGCACGGCTGGTGCCGGGAGCGCGGGCGGGCGGCGGACGCGGAGCGGGCGCTCGCCGTCGCCCGCGGTCTGTTCCGGCATCCGCTGCTCACCGGCACGGGGGAGCTGACGGTGACGGCAGGCGGCCCGGTCTTCGTCCGGGACACCTGCTGTCTCTACTACCGCGTGCCGGCGGGCGCCGGCATGTGCGGGGACTGCGTCCTGCGGCACCCGCCCCGCTCACGCACCCCGGGGATCAGGTGAAGCGGTGCGCCGTCCCCGCCGCCCAGCCGGGGTCGCCGCTCCGGGCGAACGACGCCCAGGCGCGCTGGACTTCCCCCGTCAGGGCGGCCGGCTGCTCGCCGTCCAGCATGGGCGCGTCCTTCCAGGCGCCCGGGGAGCCGAGCAGGAAGGGCAGTTCGATGCAGTGGCACGGGCCGTAGGGGCTGTGCCGCGGGCTCCAGTCGAAGCGGTAGCGCCAGGGGGCGGAGCCGCGGCCGGCGAGGAGCCCGGCCAGGCGGTCCTCGGAGTCCCGGAAGAGCTGCCGGGTGCACATGTCGACCGCGACCTGGGTGACGGTCCGCCCGTGCGACTGGGCGGGCGACGCGTCGCCGAACCACCGGACGGCGAGCTTGTCGAGGTCGTCCTGGGTGAGCTTGTCGACGGCCGGGTCGCCGACGACGTAAGCGGCGGCCTCGTCGCGCGTGCTGCCCAGCATGACCCGCAGGCCGGCGTCGGTGCGGGCCCCCGCGGCCCGCACCGGGTCGTCCTGGACCAGGTCCCCGTCGGCGACGGGCTGGAAGGGCGGTATCGCGTCGAGCGGCTTGGCCGTGCGGAACGCGACGGCGTCCTGGGCGCGGAGCAGGTCCGCGACCGGGGCGGTGCGCAGCCGGGCGCCGTCCGAGGGGCCCAGGCCCAGCTCCTCGAGGAGGAGGCGGCTGTTGGTCCGGGCCTCGTCGAGGGTGCCGGGCGGTTTGCCGGAGGGGACGCTCTGGAGGATCGCCCGGTGGAAGAGGCCCTTGGTGCGGGCGTCGGCCATCATCGTGAGGATCGAGTAGCCGCCCGCCGACTGGCCGGCGAGCGTCACGTTCCCCGGATCCCCGCCGAAGGCGGCGATGTTGTCGTGGATCCAGCGCAGCGCGAGGTGCTGGTCGCGCAGGCCCAGGTTCCCGTCGCTGACCCCCGCCAGCCGGAGGAAGCCCAGGACGCCGAGCCGGTAGGCGATCGTCACCACGACGACGTCGCCGGTGTCGGCGAGCGACGCGCCGTCGTACCAGGGCAGCCCCGCACCGCCCGTGGAGAAGCCGCCGCCGTGGAGGAAGACCAGCACCGGGAGCCGGCTGCCCCGCGGCGCCCACACGTTGAGCGAGAGGCAGTCCTCGGACTGCGGGACGGTGAAGTCGCCCATCACATGGGCCAGCGGAGAGGTGAGCTGGGGGGCCGCCGGGCCCGGTTCGAGGGCGTCGCGGACCCCGGTCCAGGGAGCCACGGGCCGGGGCGGGGCGAAGCGTTCGGCCGTCGCGTAGGGGATGCCGCGGAAGGCGGTGACCCGGCCCGTCGTCCGCCCGCGGAGGCGGCCCGAGGCGGTCTCGACGACCGTCCGGGCCTCCGGAACGTCCGCGGGGACGGACCGTTTTCGGACGGCCTGGGCCGGGACGAGGAGAGCGCCCGCCCCACCTGCCCCGGCCCTGAGCATGCTGCGGCGGGAGATGCCTGTGTGACGTGAGAGACGTATGTCGTCGTCGTTCATGGGCCGATCATGGCTCGGAATCGACCATTCGCCCCTCGAACTCCCGGCCGACGCCGTGAATCGACACCGGTCTAGCCTGGAGGGGTGGATTCGGTCACCCCACCACCGTTCGCCGTGGACCCGCTCGATCTGCGGATCCTGCACGCCCTGCAACTGGACGGCCGTGCCCCGTTCCGCCGCATCGCCGACGTCCTCGGCGTCTCGGACCGCACGGTGGCCCGCCGTTTCGACCGGCTGCGCGCCTCTGGGCTCGTCCGGATCACGGTCGTGCCGGACAGCAGCCGGACCGGGCAGGGGGAGTGGCTGGTGCGGGTGCGCGTGCTGCCCGACGTCGCCGACGCGGTGGCCGACGCGCTGGCGCGGCGGCCCGACACCCCCTGGGTGTGCGTGGTGTCGAGCGGTACGGAGATCGTGTGCCTCTTCCGCACGATGGACGGCGCCCCGGCGCCGCTGACCGGGCTGACGCGGCGTCAGGGCATCGTACGGGTGGACGCGCAGAGGCTGTTGCGGAACCTGACGCACCACCGCCGGACGGCCGGTGACGGCACCCCCGTGGCCCTCACCGACCTGGACCGGCGGCTGCTGCCGGCACTGGCGGCCGACGGGCGGGCCGCCTACCCCCAACTGGCCCGCGCCGTCGGCTGGTCCGAGTCCGCCGTCCGCCGACGGCTGGAGGAGCTGCGCGCGTCCGGCACGATCCGCTTCGACGTCGCGACCGATCCCCGCCTCTTCGGCTACTCGGCCCAGTGCCTGCTCTGGCTGTCCGTCACCCCCTCCCGTCTCGGCCCCGTCGCCGCGGCCCTGGCCGGCGACCCCGGTACGACCTTCGTCGGGGCGACGACCGGTCCGCACCAGTTGCTGGCCGTCATGGTGTGCCGCGACGACATCGCGCTGTACGACTACGTCCAGTGGCGGGTCGGCCTCCTGGACGGCGTCCGTTCCGTGGAAACCGCCGTGGTCACCCGCTCCACCGGGCCGTTCGGCCTGCTGCTCGGGGCGATTCCGGCGGGCCGCGGCCCCGGATCACGCGCCGATCATGGCCCGGAACCGGAGCCCTGTCGCCCCGACGCGCGTCCGACGCCGTGATCCGACACGGGAGCGCGCCCGGGGGACGGAATCGGTCATCCCCGGGCCCGCGGCCCGTCGGCGCTCCTGCCGGTCAGCGCTCCTGGAGCACCGACAGCACGTTGCCCGCCGGGTCCGTGAACCAGGCGATCAGCGGCCCCCCGCCGCGGAAGACGCCCTTCTCGTCCGGCTCCAGGCCCGGGTAGCGCTCGAACTCCACGCCCCGGCGCGACAGTTCGTCCACCGCCCGCTCGATGTCGGGCACCGGGAAGTTGAGGACGGTGAACGAGGCGGGCGTGTGGTCGGCCTTCGGGTAGAGCAGGACGGTCACGCCGCCGGCCAGGCGCAGGTGCAGCAGCCCGTGCTCCTCGGTCACCTCCAGGCCCAGCGTCCCGCCGTAGAAGCGGAGCGCCGCGGGCACGTCGTCCACCGAGAAGCTGCTGAACGCCCGGGAGCCGCGGAGCATCGCTACGCGTCCTCCAGCCGGAAGCCCACTTTCAGGCCGACCTGGACGTGGGCGATCCGGCCGTCCTCCAAGTGCCCGCGCACCTGGGTGACTTCGAACCAGTCGAGCTCCCTGAGCGTCCGCGACGCACGGGCGATCCCGTTGCGGATCGCGTCGTCCACGCTCTCGGCGGACGAGCCGACGATCTCCGTCACACGGTAGGTGTGGTTGGACATGCCCTCTCCCTCGTGCCGGGCCCCGTCCCCCCACCCTGCCCCGGCGGGGGCGGGGCCGCGCGGACGGCGTGGCGTTCGGGGGACGGGCGCCTCAGCCGCCCCGGTGGAGGCGGCGCGCCGCGCGCCGGGCCCAGGCCAGCTGGGCGGCGCCCGCCGCGGCGAGCCAGCCGGCGAGGACGGCCGGGCCGGGGCTCCTGCCGAGGAGGACGAGGGCCAGGGCGGGTGCGGTGGTGGCGAGCACGCCCAGCGGGCCGCGCAGGTACCAGCCGACGAGCTGGAACGACGCGGTGTTGCCGAAGGGGGTGTCCGTGCCGATCGCCGCGCGCGGCGGCAGCGCTCCCCGGTGCGCGCTGACGAGGGCGGCGCCGACGAGCCCCGGGACGCAGCCCACCAGCGTCCACGCCGCCGCCGTCCCGCAGAGTGCCGCGCCCGCCGCCAGACCGGCGGTCAGCAGGGCGGCCGGCACGGCCGCGTGCCACAGGGCCAGCGCGGCGCCGGAGTACGGCAGGTGGCGGCCGCGGCGCGGGTCGTCGCTGTCCAGGCGGGCGGGCTCGGCCAGTTGGGCGGCCGCCAGGTAGGCGGCGGCGAGCGCGAGGACCGCGGCGAGGACGGCCGGTCCGGTGCGGCCGGCCGGGGACGTCGCGGTGAGCGCCACGGCCGCCGCCAGCCAGCCGGCGGCCATGGCCGGGCGCCCGGGGGAGCGCAGCAGGGCGGTCGCGTCGCGCCACGGGACGACCAGGTGGCGGCTGCGGGGCATCGGCAGCCGCAGGGTGGTCAGGGGGCGGCGGGCGGTGGTGCGGGTCGCGGCGCGGGCCCGGCGGAGGTCGAGGCTGAACAGCGACGCGGTCATCCGGGCGGCGGTGGTGGCCCGTCGGCGCAGCGCCGCCGTGGGGATGCCGGGGGTCGCCCGCCACGCCGCCGTGGTCGCGGCCGCCGCGGCCGCCGCCGTCAGCGCCGCGGCGACGGGCCAGGCCGGGGCCGGGCCCCCGGCCGCCCGGACGAACGGCTGGGCGGCCCAGCCCCAGGGGCCCGACCACAGCAGGGCCCCGGCGCTGCCCGGCAGCGGGCGGCCGCGGGCCACGGCCGTCGCCGCGAGGGCGGTCCCGGCGAGGACCGCGGCGGTGGCGGCGCCGCTCAGGCGTGCCGCGGTCCGGCCTGCGGCCGGGGCCTCGCCGTGGCGCTCGACGAGGGCGCCGCAGGCCGTCGCGGTCAGCGCGGTGGCCGCGCCGGCCCAGGCGCCGGCGGCGGTGAGCGCCGGCCACGGACGCGCGGTGAGGGCGTGTGTCACCAGGCCCAGGGCCGCGCCGGCCGCCGCGCCGACGGCGGCCGCGGTGCCGGCGGCCGTCGCGAACCGGGGGAGCAGCACGCGGCGCCGGGCCAGCGGCCTGGGCAGGACCCACTGGACGGCCGGCTCGTCGAGGAGGACGGGGCCGCGCCAGCGGGCGCTGCGGACGACGGCGAGGAGCGCGGTGGCGAGGAGGGCGGGCACCGTGACGGACAACGTGTCGCGGAGCACGGGGAGTCGGACGCCGTCGTCCGTGCGCAGCGTCCGGGCCAGGGCCATCAGGCCCGGGACCCACACGGCCGCCGTCAGCGCCAGGGCGTAGAGCGTCGTGGCGACGGACCGGCGGCGGCTGCGGGTGCCCGCGCGGCGGGCGTCGTCCAGGTAGGCGAGGGCCTCAGACACCGCCGACCTCCAGGACGCGGTCCGCGACGGCGGCGGCGAGGGCGTGGTCGTGGGTCGCCATCAGGATCGCGGTGCCGTGCTTCTTGTGCGCGTCGAGCCGGCCGGCGAGTTCGTCGCGGGCCGCCGCGTCGAGGCGCTGCTCCGGTTCGTCGAGGACGAGGAGGTCGTGCGGGCGGGTGAACGCCGAGGCGAGCAGGAGCTGTTGGCCCTGGCCGGAGGAGAGGGTGGAGGGCAGGGCGTCCGCCTGGGCGGTGAGGTGGTGCTCCTCCAGGATCCTCTCGACGGTGCCGGGCGCCTCGTCGCCGAGGGCGTGGGCGAGGGCCACGAACATGAGGTGCTCACGGACCGTCAGGTCCGGGTAGAAGGCGGGCGCGTCCATGACGGTGGCGATGCGGGCGCGGGCCGCCGGGTCGTCCTCGTGGACGGGAGAGCCGTCGAAGAGCGCCTCCCCGGTGGCCGGTCTCTCACGGCCGGTGGCTATGCGGAGCAGGGAGGACTTGCCGGCACCGTTGGGGCCGGTGAGGGCGAGGCACTCACCGGGGGAGAGGGTGAGGGTGGTGGGGGCGGCGTGGGGCAGGTGGGTGGGGGTGACGGCGGAGAGATGGAGCAGGTCGGGCATGATGCCCCACTCTAGATGCGCCCCCATGGGCGGAGGCCCCGGGGCGCATCTCCCTCGCCCGTCGCTACGGCACCACCGTCACCGGCCACCGCCCCGCCTTCACCAGCCGCACCGCCACCGAGCCCACCAGCCGGTGTCCGGCGCGCTCGGAGGCGCCGACGACGACCGCGTCGGCCTTCAAGTCGTCGGCGGCGCGCACCAGCCCCGCGTACGGGTCGCCGCGGAACGTGTGGAACTCCCAGCGGATCGAGTAGACGTCCCGCAGCCGCTCCGTCGTGGCGCGGATCTCCCCGAGGAGCTCCTCCGCGACCTCCTCCGTCACGTCCGACACCGGCGCCCCGAGCGCCGCCGTGCCGGCGAGGATCGGCTGGACGTAGACGAGCGCGAGCAGCGCGTGCTGCCGGCGGGCCAGCCCCGCCGCGTAGGAGGCGGCGCGCCAGGACGACTCCGAGCCGTCCACCCCGACGACGATCACCTTGGGCCCGTCGGTGCCGCGTTCGAAGCCGGTGGGCAGACCGGCGCTCTCGGGGGTGCGCTGCTCGTCGTTCACCTCTCCAAGGCTACCCGCGCGCCCGCGGGCGGGAGAGGGAGAGGGCGAAGCGGCCGGCGGCGTCCGTCCACCACCGGGACAGCTCCAGGCCCGCCGCCGCCAGCTCCCGCCGCACGCCCTCCCGGCGGAACTTCGCGGAGATCTCGGTGCGGAGCTCCTCGCCCTTCTCGAAGGACACCTCCAGGTCGAGCGCGCGGACCTTCACGGTCACCGCGCGCCGCGCCCGCAGCCGCATCTCGATCCACTCCTGCTCCGCGTCCCAGAGGGCGACGTGGTCGAAGTCGTCGGGGTCGAAGTCGGCGCCGAGTTCGCGGTCGACGACGAGGAGGACGTTCTTGTTGAACGCGGCCGTCACACCCGCCGCGTCGTCGTAGGCGGTGACGAGGACGCGCTCGTCCTTGACCAGGTCCGTGCCGAGCAGCAGCGCGTCCCCCGGGGCGAGCCGGGCCCGCAGCCCGGCGAGGAAACCGGCGCGCTCGGCGGGCAGCAGGTTGCCGACGGTGCCGCCGAGGAAGGCCACCAGGCGCGGCCCCGGGGTGTCGGGGAGGACGAGCCCGTCCTGGAAGTCGGCGACCAGGGCGTGCACGGTGAGCCGCGGGTGCTCGGCGAGCAGCGTCGCGGCGGCACCGGCCAGGGCGCTCTCGCTGACGTCCACGGGGACGTAGGTGTCCAGTCGGTCCAGGGCCCGGATCAGGTGGCGGGTCTTGTCCGCGGAGCCCGAGCCGAGTTCGACGAGGGTGCGGGCCCCGGTCGCGCGGGCGACGGAGCCGGCCTCGCCGAGGAGGATCTCGCGCTCGGCACGGGTGGGGTAGTACTCGGGCAACCGTGTGATCTCGTCGAAGAGCCGGCTGCCCCGCGCGTCGTAGAACCACTTCGGCGGGAGCGCCTTGGGCGAACCGGTCAGCCCCTCGGCGACGTCGGCGCGCAGGGCGGCGGCCGTCGCGTCGGGCGGGAGGGTGCGGGTGAGGACGAACGGGCTCACGGAGAGGGCTCCTTGCACGGGCGAACGGCCGATGGCGGGCTACAGGGAGGAGAGGGAGAGACGGGTGCGGTCGGCGGAGAGGAGGGTGCGGTCGGGCACCTCGGCCCAGCGCGGATCGTCGTCGTACGGCTCGGACGCCACGACGACGCGTTCACCGGGACCGGTGAGGTACCAGAGGGTGTCCCCCCACGCGGTGGCGGTCACCGACGCGCCGTCCGTCAGCAGCAGGTTCAGCCGGGAACCGGGCGCGGCCTCCGCCAGGGCGACCACGGCCCCGGCCAGGGCCCGTTCGGGCGCGGCACCGGCCAGCAGCCGGTGCGCCACCAGCGCCCACACGAACGCCGCGTCGCAGCGCGCCTCCAGCCGCAGCAGCGCCCCCGGCGGCACCAGCGGAGCGAGCGGCTCCGCCGACTCCGGCCAGCCGGTCAGGGCGCCGTTGTGGCTGAACAGCCAGCGGTCCGCCGTGAACGGCGCCGCCGCGGCCTCCCCGTCGCCGCTCGGCCCGGTCGCGTCGCGCACCGCCGCCAGCAGCGCCCGGCTGCGCACCACGCGGACCAGGTCGGCGAAGGACGGGTCGGCCCACACCGGCCCGGCCCGGCGGTAGCGCGCGGGCCGCGGGTCGCCGTCCGCGTACCAGCCGATGCCGAAGCCGTCCGCGTTGACCGTGCCGTGCCGCTGCCGGCGCGGCGCCCAGGACTGGCGCACCAGCGCGTACGGCGGGTCGGCGACGGACGCGCCGAGCGGGGCGCAGGGGCCCAGCACGGCCAGGTGCCGGCACATCAGCGCGGCTCCGCGTCGCGGGCCGTGCGGAAGCCGGCGAAGATCTGCCGGCGCACCGGCAGGTCCCAGTTGCGGAAGGTGCCCCGGCAGGCGACCGGGTCCACCCCGAACGAGCCGCCGCGCAGCACCTTGTAGGAGGTGCCGAAGAACACCTCGGAGTACTCGCGGTAGGGGAAGGCGCGGAAGCCGGGGTACGGCAGGAAGTCGCTCGCCGTCCACTCCCACACGTCACCGGCCAGCTGCCGTACGCCCAGCGGCGAGGCGCCGCGCGGGTACGAGCCGACGGGCGCCGGACGCAGGTGCCGCTGGCCGAGGTTGGCGTGGTGCGGAGCGGGGTCCTCGTCGCCCCACGGGTGGCGCCGGGAGCGGCCGGAGGCGGGGTCGTGCCGGGCGGCCTTCTCCCACTCGGCCTCCGTCGGCAGCCGCCGCCCCGCCCAGGCGGCGTACGCGGCCGCCTCGTACCAGCTCACGTGCAGGACCGGCTCGTCGGGCGGCACGGGCTCCACGACGCCGAAGCGGCGCCGCACCCACTGCGTGCCCTCCCGCCGCCAGAACAGCGGCGCGGTCAGGCCGTGGCGGCGCACCTGCTCCCAGCCCGCCGGGTGCCACCAGCGCGGCTCGTCGTAGCCGCCGTCCTCCACGAAGTGCCGGTAGGCGCGGTTGCTCACCGGCAGGGTGTCGAGGAAGAAGGCGGGGACGTCGCGCACGTGGGCGGGCCGCTCGTTGTCCAGCGCCCACGGCTCGGTGCTGGTGCCCATGGTGAACGGGCCGCCCTCGACCAGCACTTCGCGCGGCAGGGCGGCGGCGTCCGGCGGGGCGGGCGGCGGGTCGGGGGCGGTCAGCGCCACCGGGCCCGTCCGCAGCTGATGGGTGATCAGCATCGTCTCGTCGTGCTGCTGTTCGTGCTGGGCGACCATCCCGAAGGCGAAGCTCGCCGCCAGCAGCGGCCCGCCGCCCTCCACCGGGGCGCTCTCCAGTACGTCCAGCACCCGCCCCCGCACGTCCGCCACGTAGCCGCGCGCCTGCTCGGGCGGCAGCAGCGGCAGCGCGCGGCGCGCGGCGCGCGGATGCTCGAACGCGTCGTACAGCGTGTCGAGTTCGGGCCGCAGCGCGGCCCGGCCGCCCACCGCGCGCCACAGCCACAGCTCCTCCTGGTTGCCGATGTGCGCCAGGTCCCACACCAGCGGCGACATCAACGGCGAGTGCTGGGCGGTCAGTTCCGCGTCCGGCACACAGCCCGTGAGCGCCGCGGTGCGCTCACGGGCCGCGAGCAGGGCCTCCGCGGCGCGCCGTCGCAGCGCGCCGGGATCCGTGCCGTACTCCTCCGCCCAGCCGGTCACGAGCGGACCCCCGAGCCCACGGGCCGCTCGGCGACGAGGTCCAGCAGGTCGTCGGCGGGACAGCGGCCCCGCGCCACGTAGCGCGCGGTGAACCCGTCCACCGCCGCCAGGATCCGCGGCGAGGCCCCCAGCCGGGGCAGGGCCTCCCGGGCCGCCGCGAAGCACGCGACGGCCGCCGCGTGCAGCTCGGGATCCGCCAGCCCGTACCGCGCCGCCCGGCGCCACAGCGCGTTGCGCGGCGTCGGCTCGCCGCCCGTCGTGTCCGCCAGCGCCTTGACCGTGCGGTACGCGGTCTCCGCCGCCGTCGGGTCGTCGAACAGCGCCACCGTCACCGCCAGCGGCACCATCCAGCCGTCGTCGCCGGGCTGCGCGTCGATCATGCGCAGCTCCAGGTGGCCGCGCGGCCGGATCGGCGGGAACAGCGTGGTCAGGTGGTAGAGCACGTCGCCCACCGTGGCCGGCCGCGGCTCGCCGGTGCGCAGCCACTCCCGCAGCGGCAGCCCCCGCCGGGGCTCCCACGGGCCTTCCTCGCGCCGGACGAACATCACCTCCGCGTCCAGCGCGTACTCCGTCCACGCGGCGCGCGGCTCCAGGTCCTCGGCGGGGGCGAGGGTGCGGCCGGGGTCCATGCGCGCGTACGTGGCCTGGCGCGTGGAGCGCCAGCCGGTCGGACGCCCCCTGTGCAGGGGCGAGTTGGCGAACGCGGCGTTGAGCACCGCGCCCAGCAGGTGTGCCAGCCGCCACCGGCGGCCGAAGCCGAGCGGACCGGGCTCCTCGTGCCCGGCGTCGAGGCAGACCTGGACGGAGGCCGTGCGGCACATGATGGTGCTCCCGGCCTCGTTCCAGGAGTTGTAGAAGACCTCCATCGCGTCGTACCGGCGGGTGACGACCACGCGGCCGGGATGGGTCCACGGCTCCTTGCCGTAGCCGGAGAGGAAGAGCCCGATGTCCCGCAACTCCGCGCGTGCGAGGGCGAGATCGGCGGCCACCTCCTCCACGCAGGCGGTGAGGGAGCCGGCGGGCCGCGAGCTGAACTCGATCTGTCCGCCGGGCTCGACGGTGACCGGTGAACGCAGCGGAAGTTTCCGCAGCCGGCCGGCGGCCGAGGCCAGCCGGGCCGGTTCGACGGGCCGGGTCGGGTCGTTCAGGTCGTGGACGAGCCACTCCAGTTCGACCCCGAGCCGCCGGGGCGGTCCCGTCTTGAAGCAGATGCCCCGCACCAGGGCCTCGGCCTCGTCGACATTGACCGTCCGGGTGGAGCCCTCGCCGTAAGCAATGCTCTCGTCGCTCACTCCGGGTGCCCTCCTGTCGGTAAGCCCCCTTGGGCTGTACCCCCAAACGGACGGCACCACTCGCCGTCACCCCCGACGGCCGCCCCTTGACGGGGCCTTGACGCGGCGGGCCCGGCCCGGCGTACGGTCCGCTGGTGAACTCCCGCCAGGTCACCGCCGTGTTCGACCCCGCGGCCCATGCCCGGGGCGTGCCCCACGACCTCTACCGCGAGCTGCGCGAGCGCGCCCCGGTGTGCCGCGTTCCCGAACCACCGGTCGGCGACTGGCCCGCCGGGCCCGGCTATTGGGCCGTCTTCCGGCACGCCGACGTCAAGCACGTGCTGCGCACCCCCGACGTCTTCTCCTCCCACCTGGGCGCCACCCAGCTGCGCGACCCCGACAGCCCCGAGGACCTGGAGTTCGTCCGGGCGATGATGCTCAACCAGGACCCGCCCGCCCACGCGCGGCTGCGCCGCATCGTCGCCGCCGCGTTCACCCCGCGCGCCGTCCGCGAGCTGGAGGACGTCATCGAGGCGCGGGCCCGCTCCCTGGTCGCCGCCGTCGCCCCCCGCGGGCGGGCCGACTTCGTACCGCTCGCCGCCGACCTGCCCGTACGGACCCTCGCCCACCTCCTGGGCGTCCCCGAGGAGGACCGCGGGCTGCTGGCGGACTGGGCGGACCGGGTCATCGGCTACCAGGACCCCCGGCGCGCGCACGCCGACGCCGTCGACCCCGCCGCGCTCAGCCCCCTCGGCCGCGCCGCGCACGTCCTGCGCCCCGGACCGCTCGCCCGGCCCGACGGCGCCCCGCTCAACCCCCGCTCCCGCGCCGCCCTCCCCGACATGTTCGCCTACGCCCACGGCCTCGCCGAACGCCCCCGCGAGGGCAGCGTCATGGCCCGGATGCGCCGGGCGGGCCTGACCGGCGACGAGTTCGAGACGATGTTCTTCCTCTTCGCGGTGGCCGGGAACGAGACCTTGCGCAACGCCGTCCCCGGTGCGCTGCTCACCCTCCTCGACCACCCGGACCAGCTCGCCCTGCTGCGCGGGCACCGGGGCCTCATGGCCCCGGCCGTCGAGGAGGCGCTGCGGTACTGGCCGCCGGTGCTGCACTTCCGGCGCACCGCCACCCGGGACACCGAGCTCGCGGGCGTGCGCGTGCGGCGCGGCGAGAAGGTCGTCGTCCACCACGCCTCCGCCAACCGCGACGAGCGCGTCTTCCCCGACCCCGACCGCTTCGACATCACCCGCCGCCCCAACGACCACGTCAGCTTCGGCTTCGGGCCGCACTTCTGCCTGGGCGCCCACCTCGCGCGCGTCCAGCTGCGCGCCCTGCTGCGGGCGGCCCTCGACCTGCTGCCCGGCCTGGAGCGCGCCGGCGAGGCCGTCCGGCTCACCTCCAACTTCCAGAACGGCCTGGTGCACCTGCCCGTCAGATGGCGAACAGGGACGTGAACGCGTCCGTGGTGTCCGAAGGGGCGCGTCCGAAGGGGGAGTTGAAGTCCCAGATGAGGAAGAGCAGGAAGGCGATCAGCGCGGTGTAGACGCCGGCGAGGAGCAGCTCCCGCGAGGTCCGCCGGATCTGCAGGGTGAAGATCAGGCCGACCGCGACCAGCGCTCCGCCGATCAGCCCGAACCACACCACCCCCGGCATGGTGTCGCCCGCGCTCAGCGCCCGGGCGTTGCGCGCCGCGTCCGCCGCCCCGACCTGGTCCAGCAGCGGCTGGTAGGACTGGCTCTCGTGGTCGTCGCGCGGCCGGTACGCCGTGACGTCGGCCCGCACCCGGTCGAGCAGGGCGGCGCCCCGCCCGGTGACCTCCCCGGTGTCGAGCATCCCGGGCCACTCCTCGTGCACCACGTACCGCACGTACGCGTCCACGTCCTGGCGGACCCGGTCCCGGACGGGCGGCGCGAACACCTGCACCCGCTCGGCGACTTCGTGCAGCGCCTGGGCCTCGGCCTGGACGGTGGCCTGCGCGGCGTTGCGCGCCTCCCAGACCCCGGCGATCGCCAGGCCCAGCACGATGGCGTAGACCACGCCGATCATCATCGTCATGTACTCGATCACGTCGGGGATCCCCGACCGGTCCCGGTCCACGCTGCGTCCGCGCTCCTTGAGGAGTGCGACGGAGAGCACGACGGCCGTCGTCACGGCGATCGTGAGGACCAGGACCAGCCAGTCCGACATGGGCGTCTCCGGGGAGCGAGTGCGGCGGGGTGCGTCCGGATCCTGCATCCCCCGCCGCCCGCTCACCCCGATGGCCGCATGAATTCCCCCGATGGGGTGAGGTGTTCGAGGGCGCCCCGCACGGGCTACCCGGCGTCCTTCGCCCGGGCCCGCTCCAGGACCGCCCCCAGGTCCGTACCGGCGGGCAGCGTGCCGAACGCCTGCCCCCAGTCCCCGCCCAGCCGCGACGCGCAGAACGCGTCGGCCACCGCCGGGGGCGCGTGCCGGACGAGCAGCGCCCCCTGGAGGACGAGCGTCAGCCGCTCGGCGAGCCGGCGGGCCACCACCTGGTCCCGCCGGGCGTCCCCGAGCGAGCCCAGCAGCTCCCGCAGCCCGGCCGCCGCCGCGTCCAGCCGGGCGTCCGCCCCCGCGGCCAGTGCGACCTCCGCCTCGTAGGCGTCCAGCGCGGCCGGCTCCCGCGCCAGCGCCCGCAGCACGTCGAGGGCCGCCACGTTGCCGGAGCCCTCCCAGATCGACAGCAGCGGCGCCTCCCGGTACAGCCGCGGCATGCCCGACTCCTCCACGTAGCCGTTGCCGCCCAGGCACTCCAGCGCCTCCGCCGCGTGCGCGCTGCCGCGCTTGCACACCCAGTACTTGCCGGCCGCCAGCGCCAGCCGGCGCAGCGCCCCCTCCGCGGCGTCCCCGGCCTCCGCCCGGTCCAGCGCGGCCGCCAGCCGCATCGCCAGCACGGTCGCGGCCTCCGACTCGACGGCCAGGTCCGCCAGGACGTTGCGCATCAGCGGCTGGTCGACCAGCTCGGCGCCGAAGGCCCGGCGGTGCTCCGCGTGGTGCAGCGCCTCCCGCAGCCCGGCCCGCATCCCGGCGGCCGCGCCGATCACGCAGTCCAGCCGGGTCATGTTGACCATCTCGACGATCGTGCGCACGCCGCGCCCCGGCTCGCCCACCCGCCAGGCCACGGCCCGCTCGTACTCGACCTCCGCCGAGGCGTTGGAGCGGTTGCCCAGCTTGTCCTTGAGGCGCATGAGCCGCATCGCGTTGCGCGAGCCGTCCGGCAGGACGCGCGGCATCAGGAAGCAGGTCGGGCCCTCCTCGGTGCGGGCCAGCACCAGGAACACGTCGCTCATCGGCGCCGAGGTGAACCACTTGTGCCCGGTGATCACATAGGTGCCCTCGCCGGCCGGGACGGCCGTGGTGGTGTTGGCGCGGACGTCCGAGCCGCCCTGCTTCTCGGTCATCGACATGCCCGCGATCAGCCCGCGCTTGCCCAGCGGCGGCCGCGGGCCGTAGTCGTAGACGGGGGAGGCCAGCAGCGGCTCGTAGGCGGCCGCCAGCTCCGGCTCGGCGCGCAGCGCCGGGACGGCCGCGTTGGTCATCGAGACCGGACAGCCGTGGCCCGCCTCGGCCTGGGCCCACACGTAGAACTTGGCCGCGCGCACCAGGTGGGCGCCGGGGCGCGCCTGGACCCAGGGCGCGGCGTGCTGGCCGCTCTCCACGGCGGCGGTCATCAGGCGGTGCCAGGCGGGGTGGTGGTCGACCTCGTCGACGCGGTGGCCGTAGCGGTCGTGGGTGCGCAGCACCGGCGGGTACGCCTCGGCCTGGCGCGCCCACTCCCGCACCTCCTCCGAGCCCGCCCGGGCGCCGAGGGCGCGGACCGCCTCCTCGCCCCAGGCGCCGCCGTCCCTGCGCAGGGCCTCCAGCAGCGCGGGGTCGTCGGCGGTGGTGAAGCCGGTCAGGGGAGGGGGCTGGTTGAAGACCTCGTGCGTGCTCACGGCGACCTCCGGGTCGTGCGGTCCTTGAAGGCGTACGGACAACCGAGGCCCATTATCCGGGCCGGTGCCGCCCCGGCCGGTGCGGAAGGGGAGGAAGGGGAATATGAGCAATCGGTGACAGTTCCCGGCTGCGGTCCTCTCGCGGCGCATTCGTGTGCTAACCCGACCGATACTGTCCGTATGTCTCGCGTGCTTCTGATCGAAGACGACCGCGCCGTCAGGGAAGGCGTCAGCCTCACCCTGCGCCGCCGCGGCCACGAGGTCGAGGCCGCGGCGACCGGCGAGGCCGGGCTCGCCGCCCTCGGCGCCTTCCGCCCCGACCTCGTCCTCCTCGACCTGATGCTTCCCGACGTCAGCGGCTTCGAGGTCTGCCGGCGCATCCGCGCCACCCAGCAACTGCCGATCATCATGCTCACCGCCCGCGGCGACGACATCGACGTCGTCCTCGGCCTGGAGGCCGGCGCCGACGACTACATCGTCAAGCCCGCCCGCGGCGAGGTCCTGGAGGCCCGCATACGCGCGGTCCTGCGCCGGGCCGCCCCCGACGGCGGCGGCCCCGACCCCGAGCGGCCCGCCCCCGTCGAGACCCACGGCGACCTGGTCATCGACCGCGCCGGACTGCTCGTCTCCAAGCACGGCCGGGACCTCGCCCTCGCCCCCTCCGAGATGAAGCTGCTGCTCCACCTGTCCGCCACCCCCGGCCGGGTCTACAGCCGCCAGCAGCTCCTGGAGCACGTCTGGGAGCACAGCTACCACGGCGACGCCCGGCTCGTGGACGCCTGCGTGATGCGCCTGCGCACCAAGGTCGAGGACTCCACGCGCTCGCCCCGCTACATCCAGACCGTGCGCGGCTTCGGCTACCGGTTCGGCCCGCTGTGAGACGCCCCGGGGGCGGTGTGCGGGGGCTCGCGCGCGGACTGCGCGCCCGCCTCGTCGTCGCCTTCCTCCTCGTCGCCGCGCTCAGCGCGCTGGCCACCGCCGCCCTCACCTTCCGCGAGGCCCGCACCGCGATCCTCCAGCGCACCCAGGACACCGCGGTCAACGCCCTGCGCGGCCAGGTCAACTCCCAGGTCACCGACCTCGCGATGCCGCCCGGCGAGGCGGCTCTCGCCAAGCTCTCCAAGGGCCTGACCGTGGCCGGCGAGGCGTCGCAGCACTGGATCGTCCACACCCGTTACAAGGACGGCCCGCTGATCCCGGGCGTGCGGACCGAGGACGAGGACGTCATCGGCTCCGGCGTCCAGGAGAAGGTGAGGAACGGCGTCCCCGCCGTCCAGCGCGTCGAGTCCGGCGGCCGCCCCTGGCTCGTCGTCGGCCTGCCCGTCACCTACCAGAACACCACCACCACGTCCGGCCTGGAGGTCTACGCCCGCGTCCCGCTGCGCGAGGACGACGCCAACGTCCAGGCCCTCGTCAACGCCGCCCAGAGCGGCGCCCTGCTGTCCGTCGGACTCGCCGTCGTCCCCGCCCTCTTCGCCGCCCGCAGCGTCCTGCGGCCGGTCCGCGAACTGCGCCGCGGCGCCCAGCAGATCACCGACGGCGCGCTCGACACCCGGCTGAAGGTCACCGGACGCGACGAACTCGCCGAACTCTCCCGGACGTTCAACGGCATGGCCGCCGCGCTGGAGGAGAACGTCGCCGAACTGCGCCGCATGGAGGCCAACTCGCGGCGCTTCGCCGCCGACGTCTCCCACGAACTGCGCACCCCGCTCGCCGCCATGACCGCCGTCGTCGACGTCCTCGACGAGGACGCCGCCACCCTCGACCCCGACACGGCCTACGCCGTGCGCCTCATCAGCGAGGAGACCGGGAAACTGGCCCGCATGGTCGAGGACCTCATGGAGATCTCCCGCTTCGACGCCGGCGCCGCGGCGCTGCACCTCGACGAGGTCGACGTCGCCGAGACCGTCCGCAAGACCCTCCAGGCCCGCAACTGGCAGGACCGGGTCGCGGCCACCCTGCCGGAGGGCGTCCGCGCCCGCCTCGACACCCGCCGCATCGACGTCGTCGTCGCCAACCTCGTCGGCAACGCGCTCCGGCACGGCGGCGAGCCCGTGCGCGTCTCGCTCCGCGCGGACGACGAGCGGCTGCTCATCGAGGTCGCCGACCGCGGGCCCGGCATCGACCCCGACGTCCTGCCGCACGTCTTCGACCGCTTCTACAAGGCCGACGCGGCCCGCGCCCGCTCCGAGGGCAGCGGCCTCGGGCTCGCGATCACCATGGAGAACGTACGGCTGCACCACGGCACGGTGCGGGCCGCCAACTCCCCCGACGGAGGTGCCGTGTTCACCGTGGAGCTGCCGCTGTGCGCGGGAGGTGGGGAGGAGTGAGAACGCGGCGCCTGCTGGCCGTCGTCCCGCTGCTGGGCCTGCTCGCCGGCTGCGGCATCGAGCGCACCGAGGTCATCGACTTCGGGCTGCCGGCGACCGGCGTCAAACGGCCCGGCGATCCCGGGTACCGGGCCCGGCTCTACTTCGCCGTCGTCAACGGCGCCGTCTTCGGCCTGCCGCGGCCGGCGGACGGGCCCGTGGACGCGGAACAGGCGGTGCGGCTGATGCTCGCCGGGCCGAACGACGCGGAGCGGGCGCGGGGATTCTTCAGCGAGGTCATGATGAAGCCGGGGCCTTCCGGGGCGGGGGTCTCCGTGACGGTCTCCCGAGGCCAGGTCGCGATCCGACTGCCCTTCGACGTCGGGCAGTTGACGCGCCCGGCGCGGACGCAGCTGGTGTGCACGGCGGCGCACAACGAGGTGCCGGGGAACGTGCCGGCGGCGGACGTGAAGGTGACGCTCGCCGGCGGGGGGAAGCGCCTCCCGGATCTGCGCTGCACCCTTCCGTAGGGCGCAGGGGGACGGGGCCGGGGCTCCACCGGCTAAGGTGCGACACCATGATCGCAACGGACTACCTCTCCCGCCTCTTCTCCCTCCGGGGCAGAGTCGCCCTCGTCACCGGCGGCAGCTCCGGCATAGGCCGCGCCATGGCGACCGCCCTCGCCCGGGCCGGGGCCGGCGTCGTCGTGGTCGCCCGCGGCGAGAGGGCCCTGGCCGAGACCGTGGACGGGCTCACCGACGAGGGCTGCCGGGCGGCCTGGGTGAGTGCCGACCTCGGCGGCAGGGAGGGCGTCCGCACCGCCGCGGAGCGCGCGGTGGAGGCGTTCGGCGAGCCGGACATCCTCGTCAACGCCGCCGGCGTCAACCTGCGCCCGCCCATGACGGACCTCGGCGAGGACGTCTGGGACACGACCATGGCCGTGAACCTGGAGGCCCCCTTCCTCCTGGGGCAGCGCTTCGGCCCGCGCATGGCCGAGCGCGGATTCGGCCGCATCATCCACGTGACGTCCCAGCAGGCCCACCGCGCCTTCGCGCGGAGCGGGGCTTACGGCGTCTCGAAGGGGGCGCTGGAGTCACTGGCCCGTTCGCAGGCCGAGGCGTGGTCCCCGCACGGGGTCACCTGCAACACGCTCGTGCCGGGGTTCGTGAGGACGCCGCTCAACGAGCGGCTGTCGTCCGACCCGGCGACGGTGGAGGCGCTGGCCGCGCGCACGCTCGTGGGGCGCAACGGGCTGGCGGAGGACTTCGCGGGGGCGGTGGTGTTCCTGGCGAGCGGGGCCTCGGCGTACGTCACCGGGCAGTCGCTCTTCGTGGACGGCGGGTTCTCCGTCCACTAGTCACCGGCGGTGCGCGTCGTCCACGACCTGGACGACGCCCTGCGCGGGCCGCTCCACCACGGGACCGCTCGCGTCCGTGCCCCGCCCGACCGCGTCGGCGGTGACGGCGGCGGTGACGGTCCCGGCGAAGCCGAGCACCGTGGCCGTCACCAGAGCCGCGATCCGCTTCCTGTACAGCTGCGGCAGTGCCATGATCCGTTCTGCCTTTCGGTGGTTCGTCCGTCGTCACATGCGCGTGTCGTCACATGCGTGCGTTGTCACAGGTGAAGACGGGCCCCGCGCGGCAGAAGATCCCGTTGTTACAGAGTCATCACGAAAAACGGCCGGCGAGCGCGTACCCGGCCCCCTCCACGGCGCGGGCGAGCAGCGCGTCGTCCGGCTCGCCCGCGGTGGTGACCGTGAGGCGCCCGCCCGCCGCGTCGGCCTCGGCGGCGCGGACGGCGGGGAGCGCGGTGACGGCCTTGACGACGGCGGCCTCGCAGCGCTCGCAGTGCAGGCCGGAGACGGCGTAGACGGTCGTGACGGACGGCATCGATTCCTCCCGGGGGTACCGGACCGGTCACTTCGCTGCCCGACCGATACACCCCGGGGCGCGGGGCCTACAAGTCCCGTGCCAGCCCCATGGGGTTGGGCTGCGGCAGCTCCGCCGCGCACGCCCGCGCCACGGGCCGCAGCACCGCCCCCAACGCCTCGACGGCGTCCGGCGCCAGTGCCTGCCACGGCCGGGACGCCGCCAGGTCCGTCGCCGCCTCGACCCGCGCGTACAGCGCGCGGCCCGCCTCCGTCGCCCGGCCGTCCGCCGCCAGCAGCCCGCGGCCGGCCAGCCGCCCGGCGGCCGCCGCCCACTCCTCGTCCGTCCAGCCGCGCAACGGCTGGAGCCGGTCGCGCGGCACGTCGATGCCGCTGCGCAGCACCAGCGACTCGCAGCCGTCGAGGCCGGCCGTGACGAGGGCGGCGACATGGCCGTCGCCCCGGTGCTCGCGCAGCAGCGTCGCCGCGTGCCACAGCCGGTCCAGCGGATCCACGGGGAAGCCCAGCGCCGCGTTGGCCGCGCCGAGCGGCCGCCCGGCGCAGTCGAGCCCGTCCAGGTGCCGGACGAGCAGCTCCGCCGCCCGCGCGGCCTCGGCCTCCAGGCCCGCGAGCAGCCGGCGCAGCGCCGCGCGCGAGCCCGTGCGCCGCAGCTCCAGGGCGCGGCCCGGCGGCACGACCTCCCACACCGACGGCAGGGAGCGGGCCACCGCGCCCGGCGCGAAGCCGAAGAACGCGGCCGTCACCGGCTCCGGCCCCACCGGCCCCAAGGGCGCGGAGCGGCCCGCGAAGTAGCCGCGCCACCAGCCGCGCAGCCCCGCGTCCTCGAAGGCCGCCCGGCCCTCCGGCGAGAAGTAGGTGACGGCGTGGACCGGTTCGGTCCATCGCCAGACGGTACGGGCGGTCGTCGCCGCCGCTGCTGCGTCCATGTGCTGCCGACCTCCGGGAGAGGGACCTGGTGCTGCGGGCCGGGACAGCCTCCCAGAAGCCCCCGCCCGGCCGCCACGCGGGGTCAGGACACCGCGTCAGGACACCCCGTCAGGACACGACGTCCTTCGCCCTGAAGTGCCGGAAGGCGAGCGCGAAGAGCACCAGCGCGTAGGCGACGGACACCGCCGCGCCCCTGACCATGCCGCCCCACTCGGCGTGCGGCTGGAGGACGTCCACCCACGCGTACTGCCAGTGCGCGGGCAGCAGGTCGCGCCAGTGGCCGAGCGCCGTCACCGCGTCCAGGACGTTGCCGAGGATGGTGAGCCCCATCGCCCCGCCGACCGCGCCGAGCGGCGCGTCCGTCACCGTGGAGAGCCAGAACGCCAGGGCGGCGGTGACCAGTTGGCCGACGAAGACGTACGCGACCACGGCCGCCAGCCGGGCCACGGCCGTGCCCGCCGGGAGCGTCCCGCCGGTCGGGAGCTGCAACGGCCCCCAGCCGTACGCGGCGGCGCCCGCCGCGAGCGCCACCAGCGGCAGCAGCAGCATCGCCGCCGCGCTGAACGCCAGGGCCACCGTCAGCTTGCTCGCCAGCAGCCGCGTCCGGGGCACGGGCGCCGCCAGCAGATAGCGCAGGGACGACCAGCTCGCCTCCGACGCGACGGTGTCGCCGCAGAACAGGGCGACCGGCACCACCAGCAGGAAGCCCGCCGAGACGAACAGCGCCGTGGCCGCGAAGTTCACGCCGGAGGCCGTCGCGGTGTCCATCAGCGAGATCCGGTCGTCGCGGCCGCCCGACCGCCCGCCGACGGCGAACGCGGCGATCAGCACGAACGGCAGCACGGCCAGCACCCCGCCGACCACCAGCGTGCGGCGGCGCCGCAGCTGGCGCGCGGCCTCGACGCGCAGCGGCAGGGTGCGGCCCGGCCGGTAGCCCGGTGCGGACGCCGTACTCATGGGGTGCCTCCGATCAGGGTCAGGAACGCGTCCTCCAGCCGCCGGTGCGGTCCCACGGACGTCACCGGGATCTCCAACCGGACCAGTTCGCCGAGCAGTTCGGGCGTGGTCAGGCCGCCGAGCCGGACGAGCAGGCCCTCGTCGGCGCGCACGGCCGAGGCGACGCCGGGCAGCCCCGCCACCTTCTCCGCGAGGGCGTCGCCGACCCCGCCCGCCACGCCGACCAGCAGCGTGTCGCCGGAGCCGGTGATGTCGGCGACCGGCCCGGCGGTGACCAGCCGCCCCCGGTCCATGACCACCAGATGCGTACAGCTCTGCTCGACCTCGGCCAGCAGATGGCTGGAGACGATCACCGTGCGGCCGCCGGCCGCGTACCGGATCATCACCTCGCGCATCTCGCGGATCTGCGGCGGGTCCAGGCCGTTCGTCGGCTCGTCCAGGATCAGCAGGTCCGGCAGGCCGAGCATCGCCTGGGCGATGGCGAGGCGCTGGCGCATGCCCTGGGAGTACGTGCGGACGGCCCGGTCCAGCGCGGAGCCGAGCCCGGCGATCTCCAGCGCCTCCGCCACGTGCGCGTCCCCGGCCGGCCGGCCCGTGGCGCGCCAGTACAGGTCGAGGTTGGCCCGCCCGGACAGGTGCGGCAGGAAGCCCGCCCCCTCCACGAAGGCGCCCACCCGCGACAGCACGGGCGCGCCGGGCCGGATCGCGTGGCCGAAGACCCGCACCTCCCCGCCGTCGGGGCGGATGAGGCCCATGAGCATGCGCAGGGTCGTGGTCTTGCCCGCGCCGTTCGGCCCCAGCAGGCCCAGCACCTGGCCGCGTTCGACGCGGAACGACAAGTCCCGTACGGCGTACCGGTCGTGGGACTTCGCGTAGCGCTTGGTCAGTCCGCTGATCTGCAACGGCACGTCGGCCAGCGCCGGATCGGGCGCGGGCGTCGCGGTCCGGCGCCGTCCGGTGAGCAGCAGGGCGGCCGCGGCGGCGGCGCCGGCGGCCGGAAGTCCCCAGGCCCACCAGGGCAGTCCGGCCGAACCGGTCGTCACGTCCGGTGCGGTCGGCACGCTCAGCCCGCCGCCGGCGAGGGAGACGGTGTACGCGGCCGGGGCGGCGGGGGAGGCGTAGCCGAGGTCGGTGGCGGAGAGGACCAGCCGCATCCGGTGCCCGGCCTCGAAGGTGTGGTCGATGGCGGGGAGCCGGACCTCGACCGTCCGGCCGTCCCGGGCACCGGTCACGTGGAGCGGGGCGACCAGCTGGCCCGGCAGCTGCTCCTTGCCGTCCGGCCCCACGTCGTAGACCTTGGCGAAGAGCGTCGCCTCGCCGCTGTCCGAGGCCACCTCGACCCTGGCGACCGGGGTGCCGGTGACGCGGACGCCCTCGGTGAGCCGCGCGGAGTCGAAACGGGCGTACTGGCCCGGGAAGTCCAGCGCCAGGCCCAGGCCCAGCCCCGACAGGCGCGCGGCCGCGCCGAGCCCGGGGACGGCGGAGACGGAGGGCGGCGCCCCGCCCGCCGGGTTGCCGAAGCGCTGCTCGCGGCCGGCGAGGGGGATCGTGCGCGGATCGTTGCGCAGCCCCGGGTAGCGGTCGCCGCTCGCGCCGCGCAGCCGCTGCCGTCCCTCGGCGGAGTCGAGGCCGCCGGTCCGGCTGATGCGGAACGCCGGGCCGGTGCCGGTGCTCTTGTCGCCCTTGAGGTAGCGGTCGAACCAGGTGCGGGTGCGGTCCGCCACCCGGCCGTCCTCCTCCTTCGACCCGCTGTCGTGCCCGCCGGCGATCCAGTCGACGGCGACGGGCGCGCCGTTGCGCCGGATCGCCCGCGCCGCGCGGTCGGACTCGGTCAGGGGGAACAGCGAGTCGCCCTGTCCCTGGACGAGCAGCGCCGGGACCTTGATGCGGTCGGCGACGGCGGAGGGGCTGCGGCGTTCGAGGAGCGCGCGGGCGTCGGCGTCGGGGCGGCCGGCGGTGGCGACGCGCTCGTACATGGCGCACAGGTCGGGCGCGAACCGCCCGCAGCGCGCCTTCGAGGGTCCGCTCGCGCCGCTGGTGAAGAAGATCCCGGACCAGAGCTTCTTGAACACGCCGTCCGGGAAGAGCGAGTCGGCCAGGTTCCAGTAGGTGATGGACGGGGCGACGGCGTCCACGCGCTTGTCGTGCCCGGCGGCCAGGAGCGCGGCCGCGCCGCCGTAGGAGGCGCCGGCGATCCCGACGCGGGGGTCCCCCTCGCCGTCGAGCCGGACCTCGGGGCGGGTGGCGAGCCAGTCGAGCAGCCGGCCGACGTCCGCGATCTCGCGGTCGGGGTCGTTGAGCCCGATCCTCCCGCCCGACTTCCCGAACCCGCGCGCCGACCAGGTCAGCACCGCGTACCCGTCGCGGGCCAGGTCCTCGGCCCGGGAGCGCAGGTCGTCCTTGCTGCCGCCGAAGCCGTGGGCGAGGAGGACGGCCGGTCTGCGCCGGCCGGCGTCGCCGGCGGTGAAGAACGACGTGTCGAGCCGCACCCCGTCCCCGGCGGCCGCCAGGAACCGGTCCTCGCGGCGCACCGGCGGGTCGCCGCCGGCGGCGGCCACGGTCCAGGTGCCGGCACCGGCCAGCACGGCGAGGGCGGCGGCGGCCGCCGCCAGACGGGTGCGCCGGCGGCGGGGCGGACGGAGCTTCATGCCGGAATGTTATGTGGGGGCTCGTGCGGATGTGCGGGCCGGTGGGCCGAGCGGCCCTTATCGCGCGGCATCGGCCCGTACGACGCGCAGCGTCGCGATCTCGAACGGGCGCAGTGGCAGCCGGATCCGCCCGCCGTCGACCGCGACCGCCTCCTGCGGCCGTTCCAGCAGGTCGCAGCGGTGGGCGGAGGCGGCGTCGAAGGAGAGGGAGAGATCGGCTTCGGCCCGGCCGCCCAGGGATTCGTACACGCGCAGGACGACGTCCCCGCCGCCGTCGTCGGCGAGCTTCACCGCCGAGATCACCACCGCCTCGTTCCCCGAGTGCGCCAAGGCCCCCGTGCCCCGGTCGCCCGGCACGCGGCGCTCGGGGAGGTTGATGCGGTAGCCCTCGCGCACCGCGTCGCCGATCCACGCGTGGGGGACCAGGGCGTGGCGGAAGCGGTGCACGCCCTGGTCGGTGCGGGGGTCGGGGAAGCGCGGGGCGCGCAGCAGGGAGAGGCGGACGGTGGTGGTCGTGCCGCCGTCGCGGCGGACGTCACGCGTCACGTCGTAGCCGTACGTCGAGTCGTTCACCAGCGCCACGCCCCAGCCCCAGGAGCCCTCCTCCAGGTGGACGAACCGGTGCGCGCACGCCTCGAACTTGGCCGCGTCCCAGCCCGTGTTGGCGTGCGTCGGCCGGTACAGGTGCCCGAACTGCGTCTCGGCGGCGATCCGGTCCGTGCGCACGTCCAGCGGGAACGCGGCCTTGAGGAACTTCTCCGTCTCGTGCCAGTCCACCTCGGTGTCGATGTCGACGCGCCGCACGCCCGCCGGGAGGGCGATGCGCTGCTCGAAGCGCGAGCGGCCGAAGGACCGGACGACGCGCACCGCGCCGTCGTCCGTCGGCTCCACCGTGTCGGCGTCCGTGAGGTCCGTGACCGTGTTGCGGTAGAACTCGTCCACGTCCCAGGCGTCCCACATGTTCGGGAAGTCCTGGTGGAGCTGGAGGAGGTTGGCCGCCGTGCCCGGGGCGAGCGTCTCACGGCCGGTCTCCGTGTCGCGGACGGACACCAGCAGGCCGCGCCCGTCGATCTCGGCGCGCAGCAGACCGTTGTCGAGGACGTGACCGCCGCCCTCGCGGGGCGTGATCGTCGTCGGTTCCGGGACGGGCGCGCCCTCCCGGCGCGCCGACAGCGCCGCCACGCCGGCCCGCCCGTGCGGCGCCGCGTTGAACACCACCGTGCCGCCCGCCGAGGCGTCCCCCGCGAGCGCGGACGTGGCCTCTCCGATCAACTCCTCGAGTTCCGCGGTGACCTGCCCGTACGTCCGCACCGCCTCGCGGTGCACCCAGGCGATCGAGGTGCCCGGCAGGATGTCGTGGAACTGGTGGAGCAGCACCGTCTTCCACAGCCGGTCCAGCCGCTCGTACGGATACGGGAAGCCGGTGCGCACCGCCGCTGTCGCGGACCACAACTCCGCCTCGTGGAGCAGGTGTTCGGCCCGGCGGTTGCCCCGCTTGGTGCGGGCCTGGCTGGTGAGCGTCGCCCGGTGCAGCTCCAGGTACAGCTCGCCCACCCACACGGGCGCGTCCTCGTACTCGGCGTGCGCCTTCTCGAAGAACGCCGACGGCCGCTCGAAGGCCACCCGCGCCGAACCCTCCAGGTCCGCCAGGCGCTTGGCCCGCGCCACCATCTCCCGCGTCGTCCCGCCGCCTCCGTCGCCCCAGCCCGTCGGCGCCAGCGAGCGCGTCGCCCGGCCCTTCTCCCGGAAGTTGCGAACGGCGTGCGCCAACTCCTCACCCGACAGCTGGGCGTTGTACGTGTCGACGGGCGGGAAGTGGGTGAAGACGCGGGTGCCGTCCAACCCCTCCCACCAGAAGGTGTGATGGGGGAAGACATTCGTCCTGCTCCACGAGATCTTCTGCGTCAGGAACCACTTCGAGCCCGACAGCCGCACCAGTTGGGGCAGCGCCGCCGAGTAGCCGAACGAGTCCGGCAGCCACACCTCCTCCGTCTCGATCCCGAACTCGTCCAGGAAGAACCGCTTCCCGTGGACGAACTGCCGCGCCAGCGCCTCCGATCCCGGCATGTTGGTGTCCGACTCCACCCACATCCCGCCCACCGGGACGAACCGGCCCTCCGCCACCGCCTTCCGCACCCGCGCCCACACCTCCGGCCGGTGCTCCTTGACCCACGCGAACTGCTGCGCCTGCGACATCGCGTAGACGAAGCCCGGCTCGTCCTCCAGCAGCGCCGTCATGGTGGCCGTGGTACGGGCCACCTTGCGCACCGTCTCCCGCAGCGGCCACAGCCACGCCGAGTCGATGTGCGCGTGCCCGACCGCGCTGATCCGGTGCGCGGAGGCGTGCGCCGGGGCGGCGAGGACACCGGCGAGCCGCTCGCGGGCGGCGGCCGCGCACCGGCCGACGTTCTGGAGATCGAGGGCGTCCAGCGCCCGCTCGACCGCCCGCAGCACCTCCCAGCGGCGCGGCGACTCCTCCGGCAGCCCCCTCATCAGCCCCTCCAGCACCTCCAGGTCCTGGACGAGCTCCCACACCGTCTCGTCGAACACCGCGAGGTCCATCCGGCCCAGCCGGTAGCGCGGCCGGTCGTCGGCGGTCTCGCGGTCGCCCAGCTCGGTGGGGGTGAACGGGTGGTAGTCGAGGATGACCGGGTTCGAGGCGGCCTCGATGTGCAGCCTGACGCGCTCGCCGCCGGCGGCCGGGGCGGCGATCCGCACCCAGTGGTTGCGCGGGTTGAGCCCCTTCACCGGCGAGCCGTCCTCGCGGTGGACCAGCCCCTCGCACTGGAAACCGGTCATGTTCTCGTCGAAGCCCAGGTCGAGGACGGCCTCGACCGTACGCCCCGCCCACGCCCCGGGGACCGTCCCCGACACCGTGAACCAGCTCGTCCCCCACGCCGGGCCCCACGCCGCGCCCGGCTCGACCCGCTCGCGCGGGGCCGCGATGCCCTCGGGGACGGGCACGCGTTCACCGGGCGCCTGCCAGACCCCGACGTCCAGCGGGACCGACGCCGGATACACGGCCGGCCGGATCCGTTCGTCCAGCACGCGCTTGAGACGGGCCTCGGTCAGGGTGCGGTCGTTGTGCATGAGGTGTCCTTAGGATCCTTGGGTCGGCCAGGGGAAGAGGAACGGAGCGGGGGCCGAGGAGACGTACAACTCGTCCACGGCGCGCACCTCCACGCGCGTGACCGCCTCCCCGGCCGTACGGATCAGCGCAGGAACGTAGTAGGCATGCCCACAGGTGCCCCCGAGGAAGCGGGCCCCTCCGCCGGGCAGGCGCTGATGGAGGGTGTAGTGGCGTACGGGGTGTCCGGTGGTGCGCCAGGTGACGCGCAGGGCGGCGGAGCCGTCGGGGTTGAGCGCCGAGGCGGTCACGGCCGGGGATCCGGGCCGGGGCGGGGGCGGTGGCGCGGTGCCGTCGTACACGGCCAGGCGGCCGAGGCGCCAGTGGACGCGGCCGGGCCGCAGGCGCAGGCCCAGCGCGTCGACCGTGCCGCGCAGGTGCCCGAGGGGGAGGACAGTGGTGGTCCAGCCCGGCCCCTGCCCCCGGACGGGCAGGTACGTGGTGCGCCCGTCGACGGTGACCGCCAGGTCCGCCCCCGGCGGGCCGCCGCGGTGCGTCAGTTCGAGGACGGCCGTGGGGGAGAGGCGCAGACGGGTCGCGAAGAGCTCGACCGTCGTCGGTGCGTCGAACGTGTCGTCGACGAGGAGGCTGCTGCCGCCGTACCACGCGTCCGTGAAGTCGAAGCGGACCGAGCGGCGGCGGGCGGGCAGCCGGTCCTGGAGCCCGAGGTGCGACCAGGGCCGGCCGGAGGTGCGCCTGCCGCGCTCCCACCAGCCGGTGCCGTGCCCGGTGTTGAAGGCGCTGGCGAAGGGAAGGGCCGTGACCGTGGAGCGGGCGGCGACGAGGCCGGCCGGGGCGCGCCACCGCGCGTCCGTCTCCAGCCAGAAGCGGTCGTCGCGGGCGTGGAAGGCGGCGGGGTCGTTCCTCGGGGCGGTCCTCCAGGTCCACTCCGGGCGGTAGAAGCCGTACGAGGTGAC
This sequence comes from Streptomyces caatingaensis, assembly GCF_001187435.1. GTDB lineage: Bacteria > Actinomycetota > Actinomycetes > Streptomycetales > Streptomycetaceae > Streptomyces > Streptomyces caatingaensis. The sequence continues at coordinate 790,385 of NZ_LFXA01000002.1, forward strand.
GACGGCGTCCCAGTCCACGGGCGTGTCACGGCCGCGCGCCTCCACGTCGATCCCGGCCCACAGCTCGTAGCGGCTGCGCCCCAGGCGCTCGGCGAGGGCGGCCGACGAACGCAGGCCGGCGCGGGTCCAGCCGAAGTTCAGGAACATCGAGCCGGCGGCGCGGAAGAAGGGGGCGTTGCGGTCGTCCAGCCGGTTGCGCCAGTCGATGGCGCCGGTGGTGGTCATGGCGTCGTACGAGCCGGCGGTCGCCGCCCCCGGTCTCGGCGTTGACGAACCAGCCGTCGAAGCGGTGGGTGCGCGCGACGCGGACGAGCTGGTCGCCGAGCGGGAAGCGGCGGCCGTCCGCCGATCTCCGCAGGAGGTCCCGCGTCCACTCCAGCCTGCCGCCGTACGCCGCCGGCGGCAGGAAGACCGTCCCGAGGACGGGGACGCCGTTGCGGTGCGCCGCGTCCACGACGGGGGCGCTCGGCGCCACGATCAGCCCCTCACCGGACGACCCGCCCCAGAAGACGAGTTCGTCCAGGTACGCCCAGTGCGTGAACGCGTAGCTGTCGGCGGTGGGTGATCCCTGGGAGGGGTTGCCGGAGGTGGGGGCGAAGGAGACGAGAGCGGTGATGCGGGCGTGCGGCCCCCTCCCCGCCACGCGGCGGGCCAGCGGCACGGTCGCCGTGTTGAACGGCACGTCCGGGTCGTCCCCGGGTCTCCAGCGGGAGAGGCTGCGCCAGGTGGTCCCGGGCGGGGGAGAGCCGGGCGGGAGGGTGTCGGGGAACCAGTAGGGGGTGTGGGGTGGTGGGGGTTGGGGCTGGGGTTTGTTGTGTGGTCGGGGTGGCGGGCCGGGGATGGCCAGGGCGGCGGTGGTGAGGAGGACGTGGCGGCGGGTGGGGTGCATGGTGCGGGGCTCCTTGTTTTAGCCCGTCCTGGGGGTACCCCTCTGGGGGAGGGGCCGGGGCAAAACCCAACAAGCAACAGCTAACGCAGCTGCTCCACCCCCACCACCTCCTCAATCCCCCTCCCCGCCAAATGCCCCTCCTCCCCCACCCGTTGGGCAAGCACGACAGCCGGCCTCCCGCCCCCGGAAGCCATCCGCATCCACGCCTCGAAACACACACCCCCCGGCGCCAGCGCCCCCCGCGACGGCGCACTCACCACATCCCCCGCGTCCACCACGAGTGCCGTCCGCCGCACCGGGGCGGGCACGGCCAAGGTGCCCTCCCGGACCTCCCGGGCGACATCCGCCACCGCCCCCGCGAGATCCTTGGGCCTGCCTTCCTGCGTGAAGAGCCCGAGCCCGTACTCGAGTTCGGGAAAATCGGCCAGCGCCCGCGACACGTCGTGCGAGCACCACCACGTCACCCCCCACAACCCCTGGCAGTCCAGCGCGTTCAGCAGCGTCGTCCGGGCGAAGGCCGCGGCCCGCCCGGGCGGGACGTGCGGGGCCGGCGCGCCGACCTCCTGGAGCCAGACGGGTCGGGCGGGATCGAGGGCCCACGCCTTGGAGAGCTCGATGAGATAGGCGGCGTGGAGGCCGGTCGCCGCCCCCTCCGCGCCGTGCCGCTGGGCGGTCCCGTTGAAGACCCACGAGTGGACGGCGGTCATCGCCCCGATGCGCGCCGCGTGCGCGGGCGTGAACGGATGCGTCCCGTCGTACCACGCCACGTCGTACGACGAGTGCAGATGCGCCCGCCCCGGGGCGGCCGCCTCGCAGGCCGAGACGAGGCGGGAGAGCCACCGCCCCGCCTCCTCCGCCGTCACCCGGTCCGGATCGGGATGCGGCTCGCCGGAGAACTGGTCGGTCTCGTTGCCGACGGTCATGCCGAGGAAGTTGGGCCGGTCGGCCAACGCCCCGGCCAGCTCGGCCAGATAGCGGGCCTGGGCCTCCACGACGTCCGGATCCGTGAAGATGTTCCGGCGGTGCCACGTCGTCACCCACGACGGCAGGAAGTCGAAGCTCGACAGGTGACCCTGAAGACCGTCCACCGCCACGTCCAGCCCCCGCTCGCCGGCCGCGTCCACCAGCGCGACGAGCTGCTCGACGGCCCGCGGCCGGACGAGCGTCCGGTTGGGCTGGAAGACCGGCCAGAGCGGGAACACCCGCACGTGGTCCAGGCCCAGCGACGCGATGTCGTCGAAGTCGGCCCGGACGTCGTCGAGTGCGAAGTCGAGCCAGTGGTGGAACCAGCCGCGCCGGGGCGTGTAGTTGACCCCGAAGCGTACGGGGGAGCGGGACACGACGACTCCTCTCAGCCCTTCACGGCCCCCTCGCCGACCCCGCGGAAGAAGTACCGCTGGAGAACGGCGAACATCACCAGGAGCGGGGCGACCGCGATCACGGTCCCGGCGGCGACGAGCCGGGGATTCTGCTGGAACGTGCCGTGCAGGAAGTTCAGTCCGACGGTCAGGGTGAAGCGGTCGGAGTCCGAGAGGACGACGAGCGGCCACAGGAAGTCGTCCCACGCCCCCGTGAACGCGAAGATCGCGACGACCGCGAGCGTCCCCCGCACCGACGGCAGCGCGATCCGCGTGAACCGCTGCCACACGTTCGCGCCGTCGATGACGGCCGCCTCCTCCAGCTCGTACGGGACGCCGGCGAACGCGTTGCGCATCAGCAGGACGTTGAGCGCGCCGACCGCGCCGGGCAGCACGACGGCGACGAGCGTGTCGCCGAGCCCCAGATCCCGCACCAGCGTCAGCTGGGCGATGATGACGGACTCCAGGGGGACGAGCAGGGCCGCCACGAAGGCCAGCCCCGCCGCCCGCCGCCCCCGGAACCGCAGCCGCGCCAGCGCGTACCCGGCCGTCGAAGCCCCGACGAGATTGGTGAGGACGCTCGCCACCGCCACCTTCAGCGAGTTGAGCGCGTAGTCCCAGACGGGGATGACGTCGGCGACCTCCGCGTAGTTGGCGCCGGTCGGGTGCGCCGGCAGGAAGCGCGGCGGCGAGGTGTAGACGTCCTCCGCCGGGCCCTTGAGCGACGTGGAGAGCTGCCAGAGGAACGGGCCGACGGTGACGGCCAGCACGACGAGCATCAGCGCGTACCGCACCACCCCTCGCACCACCCGTCCCCGCGACCTCATCCCCCCTCCCTCCCACGGCGGTTGGCGCGCAGCACCAGCAGCATCAGCACCAGTGCGACGCCGAAGACGACCAGCGAGAGGGCCGACGCGTAGCCGACACGGCCGTTGAGCCCCGTGCCCGTCCGCTGGACGAGCATGACGAGGGTCGTGTCGGCCCCTGCCGGCCCGCCCGTCGGCCCGGCCAGCAGGTACACCTCGGAGAACACCTTGAACGCCGCCACCGACGACAGCGCGCCCACCAGCACCATCGTCGAACGCACCGCCGGCACGGTGACGCTGACGAAGCGGCGCAGCGCGCCCGCGCCGTCCACGGCGGCCGCCTCGTGCAGCTCGCGCGGGACGCCGGCGAGCGCCGCCAGGTAGATGACCATGTAGTAGCCGAGACCCTTCCACACGGTCAGCGCCATCGCGCTGAGGAGCAGCAGCCACTGGTCGCCCAGGAAGTGCACCGGCCCGGCGCCCAGCACCCGCAGCAGCCCGTTGACCAGCCCCCGGTCGTCCAGCATCCAGCCCCAGACGAGCGCCACCACGACCACGGACGCGACGACCGGCGTGTAGAACGCGGAACGGAAGAACGCCACGCCCGGCAGCCGCCGTTCCACCAGCAGCGCGAGCAGCAGCGGCAGCAGCACCGTGAACGGCACGACGACGAGGACGTACAGGCCGCTGTTGCGCAGCGCCACCCAGAACTGCTCGTCGTGCAGCATCTCGCGGAAGTTGCGGAGCCCGACCCACCCGCCGGGGGTGAGCGTACGGGCGTCGGTGAACGCGTGGTGGGCGGTGGTGAGGAACGGGCAGAGGCTGAAGGCGGTGACCACCGCGAGGCCCGGCAGGAGGAACAGCCAGGGGCTCACGGCCCGGTGGGTACGGACGCGTCCGGCCACGGCGGCGTCCTCAGCCCTGCCCGAGCAGGTGGTTGCTGCGGGCCACCGCGTCGTCCAGCGCCCGCCGCGGCGACTTCCTGCCCTGGAGCGCCTTGGCGACCTCGTTCTTCAGCACGGTCTTCATCTCGTCGGTCATCACCACGGGGGTGTAATTGACCGCGCCCTTGAGCATCTTCGCGGAGGCGACCCGCACCCGGCCCTCGGCCGTGCCGTCGTCCCGCGTCCAGTACGGGGTGTCGAGCGAGCCCTTGGTGCTGGGGAAGACGGCGACCCGGTGGGCGAAGTCCTCCTGGTTCCTCCGCTCGGTCACGAAGTGCGCGAAGGCGATGGCCGCCGCCTTGTGCCTGCTGTGCGCGTTCACCCCGAGGCCCATCACATACATATTGGGCTTTCCGGTGTTGTTCGGCGCGTCGGTGATACCGAGGCTCAGGTACAGGCCGGGTGCGTTCTTCTTGAAGTTGGCCAGGTCGAAGGCGCTGCCCGGATTCATGGCGACCCGTTGTTCCAGGAATTTCTGCCCGACCTTCTCGGGGGTGTTGGTGAGCGCCTGCGGATCGAGTCCGCCGTGCTCGTAGAGCTGTTTGTACCTGCCGAGGAGTTCGACGCCCCTGGGCTCGTTGTACGTGAACTCGGTGGCCTTGTCGTTCATCAGCCGGACGCCGTAGCGGCCGAAGTCCTCGATGGACGGCGTCCCGGCCAGGGTCGCGACCTTGCCGCCGGACGCGCGGGCCATGGTCTCCGCCGCGCCGAACAGCTCGTCGTACGTCCTCGGCGGCTTCTCCGGGTCGAGGCCGGCCTCCCGGAAGAGCTTCTTGTTGTAGAACAGCGGGCCGGTGTTGAGGTACCAGGGGAACGCGTACGAACCGCCCAGCCCGGGCAGGACGTTGCCCCGCCACGCCTCCGGCGTGTACTCGTCCTTGAACCGCGCGGCCGCCTTCTCCTCGTCCAGGTCGACCAGCATCCCCGCCCTGGCCAGCGGATAGGAGAGATCCGGGGAGACGTTGACGACGTCGGGCAGGGTGCCCCCGGCGGCGTCGGCGCCGAGCTTGTCCGCGTAGTTGTCGGCGGGCTGGTCCAGCCAGACCACCGTGACGTCCGGGTACTTCTTCCCGAAGTCCTTCACCAGACCCTCGAAGTAGTCCTTGTACTTCGCCCGCAGATTCCAGGTCTGGAAAGTGATCTTTCCTTCCGGCTTTCCGTCGGCGCTCGATCCGCCGCCGCCCCCGTCCGCTCCGCACGCGGTCGCCAGCGCGAGCACGGCGGAGACCAGCGGCACGGTGACGAGGGCCCTTCCCCGGGACAATGCCATGCCCGAAAAGGTGCACCCGCCAAGGGAGTTGCGTCAATACTCCCGGCACTTCCGTCGTGAACTAATGCGCTTTAGCGTGGTCGGGTACCGACCTCCTGAAGGGAGGGACCGCGATGCGCCGTGTCCCCGCCCGCCGCCCCACGATCAAGGACATCGCGCGCCGCGCCGGCGTCTCCCCGAGCGCCGTCTCCTTCGCCCTCAACGGCCGCCCCGGCGTCTCGCCCGCCACCCGCGACCGCGTCCGGCGCGTCGCCGAACAGCTCGGCTGGCGGCCCAGCACGGCCGCCCGCGCCCTCTCCGGCGAGGGCGCGGCCACGGTCGGCCTGGTGCTGGCCCGCCCCGCCCGCACCCTCGGCGTCGAGTCCTTCTTCCTCCAGCTCGTCTCCGGCGTCCAGGAGGCCCTGTCCGAGCGCCACTTCGGCCTGCTCCTCCAGGTCGTGGAGGACGTGTCCGCCGAGTGCGCCGTCCACCACCGCTGGTGGGCCGAGCGCCGGGTGGACGGCGTCCTCGTCGTCGATCCGCGCGAGGACGACCCCCGGTACGCGCAGTTGGCCGCCCTCGGCCTCCCCGCCGTGATCGTCGGCGCCCCGGCCGGGCCCCTCCCGCCGTCCGCCGGGGCGATCTCCGCCGTCTGCGCCGACGACACCGCCGCGATGGCCGCCATCGTGGACCACCTCCACTCCCTCGGCCACCGCCGCATCACCCACATCGCCGGACTCCCCGGCCTCGCCCACACCCGCCGCCGCATCGCCTCCCTCCGCGCCGAGGCGGACCGCCGGGGCCTCCACCGCGTCGCCTCCCTCGTCACCGACTACTCCGACGCCCAGGGCGCGGAGGCCACCCACCGTGTCCTCGCCGCCCCCCGCCCCCCGACGGCCCTCGTCTACGACAACGACGTGATGGCCGTCGCCGGCCTCGCCGCCGCCGGCCGCCGCGGCCTCTCCGTCCCCGGCGACCTCTCCATCGTCGCCTGGGACGACTCCGTCCTCTGCCGCACCGCCCACCCGTCCCTCACCGCCCTCTCCCGCGACACCCCCGCCTTCGGCCACCGCGCCGCCCGCCACCTCCTCGCCCTCCTCGACGGCGCACCCCCGGTCCGCGTCCACGAGGAGCCGCTGCGGCTGGAGGCGCGGGGGAGTACGGGGGTGTGCCGGGGCTAGGCCCTCAACCGGACGCCGCCCGGTGCCGTTGACGGTGGGCCACGAAGGCCCGTGCCAACGTGTCGGCCTCCGCGGACGGTTTGCCTTCGTAAGCGGTCCGCCAGGCCCTGTCCAGCCGTCGGCAGAGGGCGCAGCCGTCCACCGGCGCGGGCATCACGGGCGGGCCGCCGCTGTGGGGGAGCGGGATCATGTGGTCCCCCAGAGGTCCGGGGCGGCGATCTCCTCCGTCACGAGCGAGGGCCCCACCCAACTGAGCCTGACCCGCTGCCGCTTGACCGGATGGATCCCCGACCGCCGCCGCTCCCCGGGCGTCGCGAGGCGCAGCCCCTCCGGTGCGGCCTCCCACCCGCGTCCGCCGCCGGGCGGCCGCAACTGGACTGTCGCACCCGTCCCGTCCACGACCTGCCCGACCATCCGCGTCGCGTGTCCATCAACCACGCACCTCGGGGGGAACTCCGGTCCCGTTGTTCGCACGTTCGATCCTCTGGGAGTCCCGCTCACGGTGAACGGGAATCATCTGGGGAGGATCAGATTCCAGCCACGCGGCCCCGCTGACCAGGGTATTTTCCATTCCAAGCAGCCACTGGAATCGGGGAGTTGGACGTATGGGCGAAGAATGTGCGTCGCCTGCGGCCGAGTTCGGCAAGGAGGTCAAGTTCGCCCGCGAGGCCCGGGGGTGGTCACAGGCGAAGCTCGCCTACGAGATGCACTTCCGGCAGCCGCATGTGAGCAAGGTCGAGACCGGGCAGCAACTGGCGAGCGCGCAGTTCGCGGAGCAGTTGGATCGGGTGTGCGGGACGCCGGGGGTCTACGCCCGGATGCGGCAGAAGGCCGCCGATGCGGGGAGTCCCGCGTGGTTCATTCCCTACCTGCAATTGGAGCGGGAGGCGCTGACGAATTGCCGTTACTCCGGCATGCTGGTCCTGGGTGTTCCGCAGACCCCGGCGTATGCGGAGGCCGTCTTCCGGGCGGCTCGTCCGCAGGATTCGCCCCAGCAGATCGAGGCGTTCGTCGCGCAACGCATGCAGCGCCGGGAGCTGCTCGACGGACCCAACCCGATGAAGCTGTGGGCCGTCTTCTACGAGTCCGTCCTGTGGTCCGGTGTAGGTGGACCCGATGCGATGCGGGAGCAACTGCGCTTCCTGGCGGAGGCCACGGAGTCGCCGCACATCAATCTCCAGGTGTTCCCGTTCAGTGCCGGAGCTCCGCCGCGAGGGCTGCCCTTCAGCCTGATCACCCACCAGAACGGCAAGGAAGTCCTGTACGAAGAGACCTACTCGCGAGGGCAGATCACCGACTCGGCGAAACTGGTGGCCGAGGCGCGGGTGGTCTTCGAGCAGTTGCGCGCTGATGCCTTGTCGCGGGAGGAATCGATCCGGTTTATCCGATGGAGGCGGGGTCGACCTCGCGGCACGGCTCCCCGTGCCGCGCGGCGGCCGCGCGGACGGCCTGGTAGTTCTCGGCGGCGCACCGCGTGGCCTGGGCGCCGAGGACGACGAAGGCGCCCCCGGCCCGGGGGACGGCGGGGCCGCCGGCCGCCTCCCCGTTCCCGGCCACCACCACATCGGCTGTCACGGTGGACACCACGCATCAACTCCCCGCCCGGCCCCGCCCCTCGGCCGATCCGGCCATGGTGGGAACATGCGTCCCATGAGTCAAGACAGCAGACAGGACGCCGACGTCGCACCCGTCACGTTCGTCAACGTCATCGAGGTGCCCGCCGACCAGGTCGAGAGATTCGTGGCCACCTGGCGCGAGCGGGCGCGGATCATGAGCACCGCACCCGGATTCCGGGATTCCCGGCTGCACCGGGCCCTGTCCTCGGAGACGCGCTTTCAACTGATCAATGTCGCCCACTGGGACAGCCGCGGGGCCTGGCAGGCGGCCATGGCGAACCCGGAGTTCAGGGCGCGTATGCGGGCCCTTGAGGACGACCCGGATATCACCGTGTCGGCAAATCCCGCCCTGTACGAGGTCGTTGCCGGTTTCGGCGAACAGCTGGACGAGTAGCGGCAAAGCCGTGGGCAGGATTTCGACCAGGATCGAATGCTGAGGCGGAGGCTGCCGCAGAGCCCCTAGCGTCGGAACGGAACAACCGCTCCGAAATGGGGGAAGCAATGCGCACGTTCACGTTCGGCCGCCGCGCCGCCGCCGCACTGGTCGCGACCGTCGCGATCGGCGGCCTCGCCGCCGTCCCGTCGACCGCCGCGGAATCGGGCGCCGCAGGAATGACGTCGTCCTTCGTCGCGTACGAGGGGACGAGTTTCAGCGGGCGCTCGGCCGACATCAACGGCTGTGGGTTCCACCAGATCCCGTTCCACGGGTCGTACAAGTGGGTCCCGCGCGGCCAGGACGGCCGGATGCACAACGCGGCCGACGGCCGTGACCCGGTCCATACGGTGCTGCGGAGCAACCGTGACGCCGAGCAGTCCACTCCGTTCGGCTGGCAGAGCCTGTACATCGTCTGCTGACGCCGGCAGTGCCGGAGAACCCCCGGGCGCCCAGGGCGGCCGGGGGTTCTCCCCACCCCGCCACCCGCCGCCACCAGCGCATACGGTTTAATTGCGAGCGATTCGCAAGAGCAATGGACCGAGAGCAAAGGAGCGCGGCGCATGACGGCCCGATCCATTCGGGGAATGGCCGCCATGGCCATGGCAGGCATTCTCGCCGCGGGAGCCGCCACCGCCTGTTCGAAGCCCGCCGGCAAGGGCGGCACGAGCGGGGGCAAGGACTCCCTCGTCGTCGGTCTGGCGGAGGAGCCGGACACGCTGAGCCCGCTCCTCGGCTACGGCAAGGACGGCAACTCCAAGATCTTCGACGGGCTGCTGCGCCACGACGCGGAGATGAGGCTCCGGCCGGCGCTGGCCGCCGAGCTCCCGACCGTGACCGACGGCGGGCGGACGTACACGTACAAGCTCCGGCACGGCGTGAAGTTCAGCGACGGCGAGCCGTTCACCGCGAAGGACGTCGTCTTCACCTACGAGACGATCCTCGACAAGAAGACGAACAACGAGAACAAGGGCGAGCTCGACGCGATCGACAGCGTCAGCGCGCGCGGCGACGACTCGGTCGTCTTCAAGCTCAAGTACCCGTACGCGCCGTTCGCCGAGCGCACGGTGCTGCCGATCGTCCCGGAGCACGTCGCCAAGGGGCAGGACGTCAACACCGGCGCGTTCAACACCAAGCCGGTGGGCACCGGGCCGTACGTGCTGACGGGCTGGAGCAAGGGCGAGAAGCTGACCTTCGCCGCCAACCCGGACTACTGGGGCGGCGCGCCGAAGATCAAGAAGCTGACGATGGCGATCGTCAAGGACGACGACGTGCGCGCCACCCGGCTGCGCTCCGGCGACCTCGACGGCGCGATCCTGCCCCCGAACCTCGCGGACGGCTTCCGCAAGGATGCGGGCAAGAAGATCATCACCGCCCGGACCACCGACTTCCGCGGTGTGACCCTGCCCACGGCCAACAAGGTCACCGGCGACCTCGCCGTGCGCCGCGCGCTCGACCTGGCCGTGGACCGCAAGGCGATGGTCGCCGAACTGCTGGAGGGCGCGGGCCGCGAGGGCTACGGGCCGGTGCCGACGGACAGCCCGTGGTTCGCGAAGGGCACGGAGCGCCCGTACGACCCGGACAAGGCGCGGAAGCTGCTCGACGACGCGGGCTGGAAGCCCGGCGGCGACGGGATCCGGGAGAAGGACGGGCGGAAGGCCGAGTTCACGCTCTGGTTCCCGGCCGGGGACAAGCTCCGCCAGGAGCACGCGCTCGCCTTCGCCTCCGACGCGAAGAAGGTCGGCGTCAAGGTGACCGTGCAGAGCGGCACCTGGGAGGTCATCGAGCCGAAGATGAAGGACGACGCCGTCCTCGCGGGCGGCGGCAACCCGGCCGACCCGGACTTCGACCTCTACAACCTCCTGCACTCCTCCCTCGCCCTCGACGGCTTCAACAACATGGCCGCCTACGACAACCCCGAGGTCGACAAGGCCCTGGAGGAGGGCCGGCACGCGGGCGACAAGGCCGCGCGCAAGGCGGCCTACGACAAGGTCCAGCGCGGCCTCGCCGACAACCCCGGCTATGTCTTCTTCACGCACGTCGACCACCTCTACGTCGTCGACGACGCCTGGAAGGACCTGACGACGCAGACCGAGCCGCACGACCACGGCCTCGGCGCGGGCCCGTGGTGGAACGTCGAGGCGTGGCAGCCGAAGCCGTGAGCGCCCTGCCCTGGGGGGCGATGGCCCGCATGACGGGACGGCGGCTGCTGGCCGCCGTCCCCGTGCTGGCCGTCGTCACCTTCGCCGTCTTCGCCGTCGCGGCGGCCTCGCCCTTCGACCCGGCCTACGCGGGCTCGTCCGGGCCGGTCGCGGGGCGGGACGTCCTGGACCAGGTGCGCCGGAACCTGGGCGCCGACCGGCCGTTCGCCGTCCGCTGGTGGGAGTGGGTCACCCACGCCCTCGCCGGCGACCTCGGCGACTCCGCCACGCTGCGGCAGCCGGTGTCCCAGGTCATCGGTGAACGCATCGGCTGGTCGGTGCTGTTGTGCGGGGTCGCCTTCGTCCTCGCGGTCGTCGCCGGGACGGTGCTCGGGGTGCTCGCCGCGCGCCGCCGCGGCGGGCTCTTCGACAAGGCCGTCACCGCGCTCTCCTACATGCTGGAGGCGGCGCCGCCGTTCTGGATCGGGCTGCTCGCCGTCTGGCTCTTCGCGCTGCGGCTGGACGTGCTGCCGGCGGGCGGGCTCACGGACACCGGGAGCGACGCGGTCACGGCCGGGCAGGTGCTGCCCCACCTGGTGCTGCCCGCCTGCGTCCTCGCGGTCACCCAGCTGCCGTGGTTCGTCCTGTACGTACGGCAGGGGGTCGGTGACGCGCTCGCCGAGGACCCCGTGCGCGGCGCCCGCGCCCGCGGGCTGGGCGAGCGCACCGTCCTGCTGGGGCACGCGCTGCGCTCCGGCCTGCTGCCCGTCCTGACCCTCATCGGCTCCCGCGTGCCCGAACTGATCACCGGAGCGCTGCTCGTGGAGACCGTCTTCAGCTGGCCGGGGATCGCCTCGGCCACGGTCGAGGCGGCGACGTCCGTGGACTTCCCGCTGCTGGCGGCGCTGACGGTGCTGGCGACGGCGGCCGTGCTCCTGGGGAACCTGCTGTCCGACCTGCTGTACGGCCTGGCCGATCCGCGGGTGGCCCATGAAGGGATGTGACAGGCATGGGTGACCGCCTGCGGCTGTCCGCCGCCCTCGTCGCCGTCGTCGTGCTCACCGCGCTGGTCGCCCCCGTGGCCTGGCCGCTGGACGAGCAGGCCGTCGACCTCGCGGCGAAGCTGCGGCCGCCGTCCTGGGCGCACCCGTTCGGGACGGACGAGGTCGGACGGGACCTGCTGCTGCGCTGTGTGCACGGTCTGCGCGTGTCCCTGCTCGTCGGCGTCGTGGCCGCGCTGGCCGCGACCGTCGTCGGGACGGCGGTCGGTACGCTCGCCGGGGCGCTCGGCGGCTGGGCCGACCGTGTCGTGATGCGCCTCGTCGACCTCTTCTCGTCCGTGCCGCACCTGCTGCTCGGGATCTTCGTCGTGGCGATGTTCCGGCCCGGCGTCTGGCCGGTCGTCGCGTCGGTCGCGGTCACGCACTGGCTGTCCACGGCCCGGATCGTGCGGGCGGAGCTGCTGTCGCTGCGCACCCGCCCCTACGTCGACGCGGCGATCTCCGGTGGTGCCTCGCGGTGGCGGGTGACCGTGCGGCACCTGCTGCCCGCGGTGCTGCCGCGCGCCGGGCTCGCGGCCGTCCTCATGGTCCCGCACGCGATCTGGCACGAGTCGGCGCTGTCGTTCCTCGGCCTCGGCCTGCCCGCCCACACGGCGAGCCTCGGCTCGATGGCCCAGGCCGCGCGCGGCACGCTGCTCGCCGGCCAGTGGTGGCCGACCCTCTTCCCCGGGCTGTTCATCATCGTCCCCACGCTGGCCGTCGCGGGCCTCGCGGGGGCCTGGCGCGAACGGCTCGATCCCCGCCGGCGATCGGAGCTCGCGCTGTGACGCCCCTGCTGGACGTCCGTGGACTGACCGTCCGCTTCCGCATGCCGGGCGGACGGGAGGTCGCGGCCGTCACCGACGTGTCGTTCGAGCTCCGGGAGGGCGAGTGCCTCGCGCTCATCGGCGAGAGCGGCTGCGGCAAGTCCGTGCTCGCGTCCGCCCTGCTGGGGCTGTTGCCGGGCAACGCCGTGGCCTCGGGGCGGGCGCTGCTCGGCGGCGGCCTCGACCTGACGGCGGCGGATGAGCGGGTGCTCGCGCGGACGGTGCGGGGGCGGCGGGTCGGCCTGGTGCCGCAGAGCCCGTCGGCGCACCTGACGCCCGTGCGGACGGTCCGCTCCCACCTGCGCGAGACCCTGCGCGAGCTGACCGGACGGCGGGGCGGCGAGGAGGCCGCCGCCGCGCGGGCCTCCTTCCCCGCCGACCACCTCGACCGGTACCCGCACCAGCTCTCCGGCGGCCTCGCCCAGCGGGCGGCCACGGCGCTCGCGCTCGTCGGGGACGCGCCGTTGCTGCTGGCCGACGAGCCGACGACGGGGCTCGACCGGGAGCTGGTGGAGCGCACCGCGGACGAGCTGCGGCGCCATGTGGACGCCGGCCACGCGCTGCTGATGATCACGCATGACCTGGCGGCGGCCGAGCGGATCGCGGACCGGGTGGCGGTGATGTACGCGGGCCGGATCGTCGAACTGGCCGACGCCGCCCGCTTCTTCGGCTCCCCCGGCCCCCGGCACCCGTACGCGCGCGGCCTGCTCGACGCCCTGCCCGAACGGTCCTTCACCCCGATCCCCGGCATGCCGCCGGAGCTCGACGCGCTGCCCCCGGGCTGCGCGTTCGCCGCGCGCTGCCCGTCGGCGACGGACGCCTGCGCCGCTGTGCCGGCCTTCGACGGCACCGTCGCCTGCCACCACGCCCCGGAGGCCTCCCGTGCTTGAACTGCGCGGCATCACCGCCGGATACGACCGGCGCGCACCCGTCGTCCGCGACGTGTCCCTGACCCTGGCCGCGGGCGAGTCCGTCGGGCTGCTCGGCCCGAGCGGGTGCGGCAAGTCGACGCTGGCGCGGGTGGCGGCGCTGCTGCACCGGCCGGACGCGGGGACCGTCGTCGTGGACGGCACCGAGGCGCGGGGCTGGCGCCACCGCGCGCCCCGCGCCCAGCGCACCGCCTTCGGCGTCGTCTTCCAGCAGCCCCGCCTGTCCGCCGACCCGCGCCTGCGGCTGCGCGACCTGATCGCCGAACCGCTGCGCGCGACCGGCGCCCCGGACGGCATCGGTGAACTCGCCACCGCCGTCGGCCTCTCGGACGACCTGCTGGCCCGCCGCCCCCACCAGGTCAGCGACGGCCAGCTGCAACGCGCCTGCCTGGCCCGCGCGTTGGCCCTGCGGCCGCGCTGGCTCGTCTGCGACGAGATGACGGCCATGCTGGACGCCTCGACGACGGCGGCGCTGGTCTCCGTCGTCGAGGACTACCGCCGCGAGAACGGCGCGGGCCTGCTGGCGGTCGGCCACGACCCGGTGCTGCTGGGACGGTGGTGCGACCGGGTGGTGCGCTGGACGGACCTGGCGCCGGGGAGCGGCCCCACGGGCGGCGGTCAGGCCGGGCGCGGGATGTAGGCCAGGCCGTGGGCGCCGGCCTCGCCGGCCGCGGCGATCTCCAGCAGGGCCGACTCCTCCAGCGTCTCCAGGTCCACGACGTGGACGGTCGAGGAGACCACACAGGCCACATAGGCGAGCCGGCCGTCGGGTGACGCGGTGATGGTCAACGGGAAGCGCCCGACCGGCAGCCGGCCCAGGAGCTCACGGGTCGCGGCGTCGAACACCGTGAGCCGGCCCGGCGCGTGGCGCCCCGGACGGGACTCCGGACCGGCCTCCATGCACACCTCGCCCGCCAGCACCTTGCCGGTCGACGTCAGATGCACCGGCATCACGAGGTGGTCGGTGGGCAGGACGCCGACGACGGACGCCGTCGCCGCGTCGACCACCCGGACGCCGGTGACGGGCGGCTCCCCGCCCGCCGCGTCCCCGGGCTTCCCCGAGAACAGGGCGTAGGGCGAGGCGACGAAGACCTGCGAGCCGTCGGCGGAGACGGCGAGCCCCTCGCTGCCCGGCACCTCGATCTTCGCGGTGAGAGTGCCCCGTTCGAGGTCGACCACCGAGACGAACGGCGCCTCCTTGTTGGTGGCGTACCCGGTCCGGCCCGCCGGATCGACGGCGAACCAGTGCGGGCCGGGTGCCCCGGTGTCGATCCGGCCCAGCGGACGGCGCGTCGCGGCGTCGATCACCACGACGCCCCCGGGCCGGTCCGCCGAGGCCTCCACGCCGACGTACAGACGGCCGCGCTCCACGTCCAACGCGAGGCCGTGCGGCCCGTGTTCGGGAGCCAGGTCGACGGTGTCGACGACACGGCGCGTGTCGGGGTCGATGACGGTCAGCACGGTCTGCCGGCCGCTGTTGGCGTGGTAGTAGCCCGAGTGGTACGTCGACGCGCACCACACCAGGCGCCGCGTCGGGTCGAAGCACACCTCGTGCGGCTGGGCGGCGACGTCCACCGAGCCGAGACGCCGGTCGGAGGCCGCGTCGAAGAACGAGACCGCCGATCCGCTCTGGCTGACCACGGCCAGGACGTCGCCTTCCCGGCCGGCACGCGGGGACTGGTGCACAGAAAGCTCCTTCAACGGTGGTACGAGGATGTCGCGCGTCGTTCCGCGGACCCCTCCACCCTCGGCGAAGAAGGGTGGGGAAGCCATGCAAGAATCGGCAACCGATCCTTGCCGTCCCCGTAAAAGTGCAGCTCAGAAGGGGTACCCCTGATGGATCTCAACCTGCTGCGGGCCCTGGACGTCCTGCTCCAGGAGAACAGCGTCACCCGCGCCGCCGAGCGCCTCGGCACCTCGCCCGCGGCGGTCAGCCGCACCCTGGCCCGGCTCCGCCGCGCCGTCGGCGACCCCCTGCTGGTCCGCGCGGGCCAGGGGCTGGTGCCGACGCCCCGGGCGCTGGAACTCCGGGACGAGGTGGGGGCGTTGCTGCGCCGGTGCGACGAGGTCCTGCGGCCCGGGGCCGGCTTCGAGCCCGCCCGCCTCCGGCGCACCTTCACCGTCCAGGCCTCCGACGTCCTCCTGGTCGGGACGGCCGGGGTCCTGACCGAGCGGATCCACCGGGAGGCCCCGCACGTGGACGTGGTCTTCCTGCCCGAGTCCGTGGAAGGCGGACCGGGGCTGCGGCAGGGGTGGATCGACGTCGAACTGGGATCCCTGGGGGATCTCGAACCCGAGATACGGACCCGCAGCCTCGTCCGCCGGACGGTCGTGGGCGTCGCCCGCGCACGTCACCCGCTCTTCGACGGGCCGGTCGACGCGCGGTCGTTCGCCGCGGCCGACCACATCGGCGTCTCGCGCCGCGGCAAGCGGCTCGGGCCCATCGACACCGCACTCGCCGGACTCGGGCTGCGCCGGCGGATCGCCGCCGTCGTCCCCGGCCACACGAGCGCGATGCTGCTCGCCCGCGACACCGACCTCGTCACGATCACCCTGGCCGACTGGATGCCGGACACCCTCGCGGCCCTCGGCCTGCGCACCTTCCCCGTGCCCCTGGACCTCGCTCCCCTGGAGATCGGCATGGCCTGGCACCCGCGCAACGAGGCCGACCCGGGCCACCGCTGGTTCCGGGAACGGCTCGCCGAAGCCGTGCTCGGGGAGGGGTCATAGCGTCCGCACCAGCGGGAAGGGGAGCGTCTCGCGGATCGAGAGACCCGTCAGGAACATCACCAGGCGGTCCACGCCGATGCCCAGCCCGCCCGTCGGCGGCATCGCGTACTCCAGAGCCCGCAGGAAGTCCTCGTCCAGCTCCATCGCCTCCGGGTCGCCGCCCGCCGCCAGCAGCGACTGGGCCGTCAGGCGGTTGCGCTGCTCCACCGGATCCGTCAACTCCGAGTAGGCCGTGCCCAGTTCCGTGCCGAAGGCGACCAGGTCCCAGCGTTCGGCCAGGCGCGGGTCCGCCCGGTGGGGGCGGGTGAGCGGGGAGACGTCCGTCGGGAAGTCCTTGTAGAAGACGGGCAGGGTGGTGCGTTCCTCGACGAGGCGTTCGTACATCTCCAGCACGACGTCGCCACGGGAGTGTTCGGGACGGTGGGGGACGCCCGACGCGTCGCAGAGGCGGCGCAGGGCGGCCTCGGGCGTGTCCGGGGTGACCTCCTCGCCGAGCGCCTCCGAGAGGGCGCCGTGCACCGTCCGCACCGGCCACTCGCCCGCGATGTCGAGCTCGGTCGTCTTCCCGGAGTCGGGGTCCGTGCGCAGCGCGACCGGCGCGCCGTGCGCCGCGACGGCGGCCTCCTGGACGAGTTCGCGGGTCAGGTTCAGCATCACGTCGTAGTCGGCGAACGCCTCGTACGCCTCCAGCATCGTGAACTCGGGGTTGTGCTTGTAGGAGACGCCCTCGTTGCGGAAGGTGCGGCCCAGCTCGAAGACCTTCTCCAGCCCGCCGACGCACAGCCGCTTCAGATACAGCTCGGGGGCGATGCGGAGGTAGAGGTCGAGGTCGTAGGCGTTGATGTGGGTGGTGAACGGGCGGGCGTTGGCGCCGCCGTGGACCTGCTGGAGCATCGGCGTCTCGACCTCCAGGTAGCCGCGCTCCAGCAGGCCGCGCCGCAGCGCCTGGACGGCGGCGCTGCGGGCGCGCACGGTGCGCCGGGCCTCCGGCGACACGGCGAGGTCGACGTAGCGCATGCGGACGCGGGCCTCGGGGTCGGCCAGGCCCCGGTGCTTGTCGGGCAGCGGGCGCAGGCACTTGGCCGTGAGCCGGGCGCGGGTGACGAAGAGGGTGAGCTCGCCCTTGTCGCTGGCGCCGATCTCGCCCTCGGCCTCGATGTGGTCGCCGAGGTCGAGGCGGGTGAAGCGGCGGAGCAGCTCGGGCCCGGACCCGTCGCGGGAGACGGCGAGCTGGAGGTCGCCGGACCAGTCGCGCAGGACGGCGAAGGCGATGCCGCCGTGGTTGCGGAGCAGCAGGACGCGGCCGGCGACGGCCGCGCGGTCGCCGGTGCGGGTGCCGGGCGGGAGGATGCCGTGGGCCGCGCGGACGGCGGCGCAGGTGTGGGTGCGGTGGGCGGTCGGCGGGTACGGGTCGACGCCCTCGCGGCGCAGCCGGTCCAGCTTGTGCCGCCGGACGCGCACCTGCTCGGGCAGGCCCTCCAGTTCGTCCTTGACGAGTTCGCCGGCGGCGTCGGTGCCGAGGTCGAGTTCGGACAGCGGGGGCAGGCCGGCGGTGGAGGCGGGTCGGGCGGCGCCCCGCGCGCGGCCCCGGCCCCACAGCTGGCCGAGGCTGGGGACGGAGACGAAGCCCTCGGCGATGCCGGAGGCGAGGCCGATGCGGGCGAGGGCGCCGGCGTCGGCGTAGCAGAGGAAGCGGGGGTGCCACTCGGGGTTGTACTTGACGTTGGAGCGGTAAAGGGCCTCCAGCTGCCACCACTTGGAGAAGAAGAGGAGCAGCTTGCGCCACAGCCGCAGCACCGGCCCGGCGCCGATGCGGGCGCCTTCCTCGAAGGCCGAGCGGAAGACGGCGAAGTTGAGCGAGATCCGCTTGATGCCGAAGCGGCCGGCCTGCGCGCACAGCCGGGCGACCATGAACTCCATGACGCCGTTGGGCGCGGCCCGGTCGCGGCGCATCACGTCCAGGGAGACGCCGTCGCGCCCCCAGGGGACGAAGGACAGCAGCGCGATCATGTCGCCTTCGCTGTCGAACGCCTCGACGAGCAGGCAGTCCCCGTCGGCGGGGTCGCCGAGGCGGCCGAGCGCCATCGAGAAGCCCCGCTCGGTCTCGGTGTCCCGCCAGGCGTCGGCGCGGGCGATGACCTCCCCCATCTCCTCGTCGGTGAGGGAGGCGTGGCGGCGGATGCGGACGGTGGCGCCGGTGCGCTCGACGCGGTTGACGGCCTGCCGGGTCACGCGCATCTCGCGGCCCTCCAGGTCGAAGTGGGCGACCTGGAGGATCGCCTCGTCGCCGAGTTGCAGCGCGCCCAGCCCCGAGCGGGCGTACGCCCGGGCGCCGGCCTCGCTGGCGCCCATCACGGCGGGCTGCCAGCCGTGGCGTCCGGCCAGCTCCAGCCAGGCGTCGATCGCCGGCGTCCACGCCTCGGGGTCGCCCAGCGGATCGCCGGAGGCCAGGCAGACACCGGCCTCGACGCGGTAGGTGACGGCCGCCTTGCCGCTGGGGGAGAAGACGACGGCCTTGTCGCGGCGGGTCGCGAAGTAGCCCAGCGAGTCCCCGCCGCCGTAGCGGGCGAGCAGCGCGCGGATGCGCGGCTCCTCGTCGTCGTGGAGGGCCGCCTCCAGGCGCTGTGAACGGAACAGCGTCATCGTCGCGTTGATGAGGGCGAGCGCGCCGAAGAGGCCGAGCAGGAAGTAGACCGGGTGCGGCGGGTGCCCGGTGAAGTGCCGGCCGCTGACGAGCCCGCCGCACACCTTGTTGGCGACGAACATCAGCCGGTTGCCGCCGCCGCGCTCCAGCGAGCCGGGGAACAGCGACACCAGGCCCCAGCCCACCAGCGTGCCCGCGGCGAGCCCCGCGACCAGCACCAGCAGCGCCCGCAGGAACGCGCCGCGCCGCACCTGCGCGTAGAACTCGTCGCGGGCCAGCACCAGCAGGGCCATCGCCGCGAGCGAGAGGACCAGGGAGGGGACCGTGTCCCAGTAGTCGGCGAACAGCAGCAGCACGTCCGCGAGGGCCAGCAGCGCCAGATAGGCCAGCACGAACCACAGGGCGACGCGCTTGCGCGCGGCCATCGCCGTGGCGAGCAGCAGCAGGAAGACCGCGTAGGCGAGGTTGGGGGCGGTGGGGACGGTGAGGGTGTCCAGGGCCTCGGTGACGGGATGGGCGCCGCTGCGCAGCGGCGGGATCAGTGACGTCAGCGCGCAGAAGACGCCGAGGAGGCCGAAGAAGAGCGCGAAGCCGCTGGGCACCCGGTGCCTGAACCGGCGCCAGGGGGAGTCCGGCTCGCCGTCCTCAGCCGTCCGGACCTCCGTCTTCTGCGTCGTGGCGCGCCCGCGCCCCCGGGCTGTGCGGCTCATTCCGTCAGCCTAGGCAGGCCCGGCAGCGACCGCGCGTCGAACACCACTGGAACGTAGGCGCGTGGACTCACCCGTACTGCCGAGGCGAACGCGGCCACCCGGGCCCGATTCCTCCATGTGCCACCCGAAAGGAGGACATTCACTGTGAGAGGGGACATGGCGGGATACGCGACACTGAGCGGACGTCCGCAGCTCCACCAGGAGGTACGTCATGGCCGTTTCGATCTCCGTGATTGTGTTGCTCGTCGTCCTGGCAGTGGTCTTCCTCCGCAACGGCGGCCTCCGGATGTCCCACGCGCTGGTGTGCATCCTGCTGGGCTTCATGCTCGCCAGCACCAGCATCGCGCCGACCATCCACCACGGCATCACCGCCACCACCGACCTCGTCGCGAGCGTCCGTCCCTGAACCGCCCCCGGCATCCTCGCCCCCGGTTCCTGATCCTCAGTTCCTGAGGAAGACCCCGATCCCATTGGCCACGGCCCGTTCCGCGCCGCCCGACGGATGGTTGCGGACCGTGGCCCGGCCGCCGTGCGGATCGCGCGTGACCAGCGTGCTCGACCCGCCGCCGTCCAGGTTGAAGGCGTCCTCCGCGCCCAGCCCGCGCATCGCCGAGGCCAGTTCGGCCAGCGTCAGGCCGCCGCGGTAGGCGGCCCGGCCGTCCAGCGCCAGCAGGTACAGCCGGTGACCGCGGTCGGCGACGCCCGCCGCCGTGCGCACCGCGCCCGTCACCGCGTCCAGCCCGGCCGGCGCGCGGCCGTCGCGCAGGACCGGGAAGCCGCCCAGCGCGCAGTGCGGCGCACCGCCCTCCCGCGAGCGCAGCCGGTGCGTCACCTCCACCTCCTCGCCGACCTCCAGCCGGCTCAGGTCCCGCGCACCGCCCTCGCGTCCCACGAGCACCACCGTCCCCCGGGGTACCCGGCCCCGGCCCGGTCTGCGCGACACGGCCGTCACCCGCCCGTTCCGCACGGTCACTTCGTAGGTGGTCCGGCTGCACGGCGCGGCCCGGTCGCGGTCCGTCCCGCAGGTCGCGCGCAGCCGTGACGCGGAGCCCCAGTCGGAGGTGTACGCGCCGACCCCGCCCACCGGGATCGCGTACTGGTTGAAGCCGCTCAGCTCCAGCTCGTCCTCCCCGGCCCGGACGACGCCGTCCGCCCGGAGCCGGTCCAGCCGCGCGACCCTGTCCGTGCCGACGGCGAGGACGTCCTCGGTGGAGACCCCCCGCGGCGTCTCCGGGCCGAAGCGCTGCCCGTACGGCACGGCCGACTTGAGGGCCCGGCCGCCCGCCACCGCCGGGCCGACCGGGGCACCGGTGGCCTCCACGCCGGGGTGCTGCTCCTCCGAGATGTTGAAGAAGTCCCCGTTCACCCCGCCCACCGCGCCCCGGGCGTCGGCCAGTTGGGAGATCCGGGACCGTGCGCCCACCACGCCGGGGTACAAGACATCCACCGACACCCGCCGCTCCCGGAGGTCCACCGTCAGCAGATGCCCGTGGGCCGGACCGTGCCGCCCCTTCAACGAGAACTCCCGGTAGCCCACCCCCGGGGCGACCGCCGACACCGCGCCCACGCGCAGCTCGGCGGCCTCCCGCCCGGGCGCGGCGGGAGCGGCCCGGGCCGCCCACGCCGCGGGGGCGCCACCGCCGACGTCCCCGCCGACCCACGCCACCCACGCCACCAGCACCGACAGCACCGCGCGCACGCGGCCTCCGCGTCTGCTCACCCTCGAACCCCAGAGAACTCGTCAACTCCGCCACAGCACAGGGGCCTTATCCCTGCCCCGGAAGAACGCCCGTGAAAGCACCGGCGGCGAACGGGGCAACTCTCGGCACGTCCCTGCCGAACGGCCCTTCGGGCCCCGATACTCACTCCCAACGGCACGCGCCCAGCGCGGCTATCCCACTGGAGGGACCGTGACCCCGATGACCCCCCGCCCCGCACGGCCGCGCCCGCACACGCGCCGCGCCGCCGTCGTCACCCTCGGAGCCGCCCTCGCGGGCTCCCTGGCCGCACCCGCGCTCGCCACGGGCGGCGGCAGAGCGCCGCTGCGCCACGCGCACGCGCACAACGACTACGAGCACCCGCACCCGCTCACCGACGCCCTCGCGCACGGCTTCGACAGCGTCGAGGCCGACATCTGGCTCGTCGGGGAACAACTCCTCGTCGGCCACGACGCCGGACGCCTCGACCCGCGGCGCACCCTGGAATCCCTCTACCTCGACCCGCTCCTGCGCCGCGTCCGCGCCAACGACGGCCGCGTGTACCGGGGATACGACCGCACCCTGCAACTCCTCATCGACATCAAGTCCCCCGGCGGCCCCGCCTACCGCGAACTCTCCCGCCACTTGCGCCCGTACCACGGGATGCTCACCGTCGCCGCGGACGGCAGGGTGCGGCGCGGGGCGGTGACCGCCGTCGTCTCCGGCGACCGCGGAGCGCGCGGGCCGATGGCCGCGGAGCGGGTGCGGCACGCCTTCTACGACGGGCGGCTCGGCGACCTCGGCGGCGGCGCGCCGGCCTCGTTCATGCCTCTCGTCAGCGACGACTGGGGGCTGCACTTCACCTGGCGGGGCGTGGGGCCGGTCCCGGAGCACGAGCGGGCGCGGCTGCGGCGCCTGGCCGCCGCCGCGCGGGGCGAGGGCCGGCAGGTGCGCTTCTGGGCCACGCCGGACGCGCCGGGGCCCGCGCGCGAGGCGCTGTGGCGGGAGCTGCTGGCGGCGGGGGCCGGCTACCTCAACACCGATGACCTCGCGGGGCTGGAGGCGTTCCTCCGCGCAGCTCGACGATGACGCGGCGCAGTTCCCGCTCGGGTACGAGTGGCAGCAGCCGGGCCACCGCGTCCAGCAGCTTGCCGAGCAGGAACGTGGTGTCGGGTGTGGCGCTGACCAGCTCGCCCACCGTGTGCGTGTCCTGCCGCCGCACGGATTCCAGGAGCAGTGCGACATGCGGGGCCGCCTCCTCGTCGGTCGGGACCCAGCCCGGCGCGTCCGGCGACCTGCTGGCGAGCCGGCGCAGGACCCGGTCGGCGACGCCCGGCAGATACACCTTGTCGACCGCCTCGTTGGCGATCCAGACGAGCGTGGCGATCAGCTCGCGCGTCTCGGTCCTCTCCCCGGGCAGGGAGTCGTCGAAGGCCCGTTGATTGCCGTGCCGGAAGGCCAGCAGGAGGCGGGCCGCCTGGGCCTTGGCCTCAGTGACGTTCTGGTGCGTATCAACAGTCATCCGGCAAATCGTACGATCGGAGAATCGTTCCGGAAGGAGCGCCACGCGCGGGGGTGTGGGGCGGCGGGGTGACGGAACGTCGGGGTCCGGCCCGGAGCGCGTACCGGTACGGTCACGTCCGGCCGCGGGCCGGGCGGTGACCGGCACGCTGGCTCCATGCCGCCCGACGGCCGCTCCTTCGGCCCTCCGCCCCCCTGGCCCGCCGGCCCCCCGTCCCACGGCGGGCGGCGCCGGCTGCTGTACGTCCTGGTCGCCCTGGTGGCCTTCGGCGGCATCGCCGCGGGGGTGGCCGCGCTGACGCGGGGCGGCCCCGGCCCGTCCCCGACGGCCCCGACCCCGACGCCCCCGCCGTCCGCCCCCGCCCTGCCGTCCGGCCTCCCCACCGGCTTTCCCACCGGTCTGCCGACGGACCTGCCCACGAGCCTGCCGACGGACCTGCCGACGGCGCTCCCCTCCGGGCTGTTCGGCGGGGGTGCCGGGTGACGCGGGGCGTGGAAGGCCGGGGCGGGCGGTTCGTGCGGCGCGGCGGGTGAGGGGCGCCGGGCGCGCCGTCAGGTCATGAGCAGGCCCAGTGCCACCGCCGCGTCCCGCTCGCCCGGGCCCGCCAACTCCCCGTCGCGGACGGCCCACCAGCGGCCGTCCCGGCCGTAGCGCAGCTCGGCGGAGCCGTCCAGGTGCCAGCGGTTGCCCTCCCGGCGGGGGCGGCCGTCGCCGGGGGATTCGGCGAGGGCGGACGACAACTCGGCGTCCAGCCGCTCGGGTTCGGCGGGGCTCCAGGCGTCCTCCAGGGCGGCGAGGGCGGCGGGGCCGCCGTGGGTCCAGGCGCGGGCGGCGCGGGCCAGCTCGTCCGGGGCGCAGCCGTGGGCCCGGGCGAGGCGTTCGGTGACGGGGGCGGGGGGAGCCATGGCGGCGAGGCGGGCGGTATCCTGACGCAGCGTCAGGTCGGGGGCGTCCGGTGCCTCCGCCAGCAGCCGGCGGGCCAGTTCCGCCGCTGCCGCCGCCAGGAACTCCAGGGCCGCGGCGTCGAGTCCGGCGGGGGGCGCGGGCTCGGTGCCGGTCAGGGACGGCAGGGGGGCCGGGGCCGGGGGAGGCCCGTCCGGGAGGGGCGGGAGGGGCGGGGTCAGGGCGCGCAGGGCGAACGCCTCGCGCGCCGGGACGCCCGCCGTGGACGGTCCGGCCGTGCGCAGCGCCGCGAGGATCTCCTCCTCGCCCCGGCCGCGCAGCAGGAGCAGGACGAACGGGTCCTGGTCGAGGAGCCGGGCCACCTGGTGGCACAGGGCGGCCGTGTGCGCGCAGTGGTCCCACGCGCCGCAGCCGCACTCCGGCTCGACGTCGCCTATTCCCGGGAGGAGTTCGACGCCGGAGGCGGCGGCGTCCTCGGCGAGGCCCGGCGGCACGTCGCGGTCGAGCAGGGCGGCGAGGTGCCCGGCCCGGTCGGCGACCAGGCCGAGGAGCCGCTCCCAGTCCGCGTCGGACAGCCGCTGGACCACCACGTCGGCCCGGACGTCGTGGACGACGGCGGTGATGCGGCCCGGGCGTACGGACACGGCGCCGACCGCGCCCGTCCGGGCGAGCCGGCGGCCCGCCTTGACCTGGGCGCCGTCCAGCGCGGTGTCCTCCAGGGCCTTGAGCCAGGCCCGCCCCCAGTTGCTCCGGGCGAAGGCCCCGCCGCCGGCGGGCGGCAGCGGGGCGAAGATGCGCTCGGTCATCGGTGCGTTCCCCCCAGGGAGACGAGTTCCGCCAGTTCGGCGTCGGTCAGTTCGGTGAGGCGGCCGATCGCGTCGTCGTCGTCGCCCGCCGTGCCCAGCACGGCGTCGGCGAGCGCCTGTTTGCGGCCGAGCATCTCGGCGATGCGGTCCTCGACCGTCCCCTCGGCGACCAGCCGGTGCACCTGGACGGGCCGGGTCTGGCCGATGCGGTGGGCGCGGTCGGTGGCCTGGGCCTCGACGGCGGGGTTCCACCAGCGGTCGAAGTGGACGACGTGCTCGGCGCGGGTGAGATTCAGGCCGGTGCCCGCCGCCTTCAACGACAGCAGGAAGACGGGCACTTCGCCGTCCTGGAAGCGGCGCACCATCTCCTCGCGCCGCGCGACGGGCGTGCCGCCGTGCAGGAGCTGCACGCCGACGCCCCGCCCGGTGAGGTGCCGTTCGAGCAGCCGGGCCATCCGCACGTACTGGGTGAACACCAGCACGGCCGCGCCCTCGGCGAGGATCGTGTCGAGCAGCTCGTCCAGCAGCTCCACCTTTCCCGACCGCCCGGCGATGCGCGGCTCGTCCTCCTTGAGGTACTGCGCGGGGTGGTTGCAGACCTGCTTGAGGCCGGTGAGGAGCTTGACGATCAGTCCGCGCCGCTCCAGCCCGTCCGCCTCGGCGACCTGGTCGAGCAGCTCGCGCGTCACCGCCTCGTACAGGCCCGCCTGTTCGGGGGTGAGCGCGACGGCCCGGTCCGTCTCGGTCTTGGGCGGCAGTTCGGGCGCGATGCCCGGGTCGGACTTGCGGCGGCGCAGCAGGAAGGGGCGGACGAGCGCGGCGAGCCGGTGTGCGGCGTCGGGGTCCGCGCCGCCCTCGACGGCGTGGGCGTAGCGGCGGCGGAAGGCGCTCAGGGAGCCGAGGAGTCCGGGCGTGGTCCAGTCGAGGACGGCCCACAGCTCGGAGAGGTTGTTCTCGACCGGGGTGCCGGTGAGGGCGACGCGCGCCCCGGCGCCGATGGTGCGCAGCCCGCGCGCCGTGGCGGAGTAGGGGTTCTTGACGTGCTGGGCCTCGTCGGCGACGACCATGCCCCACTCCGTCCCGGCGAGGCGCGCCGCGTCGAGCCGCATCGTGCCGTACGTGGTGAGGACGAACTCGCCCCCGGCCACGGCCTCCAGGCTCCGGCCGGGGCCGTGGAAGCGGCGGACGGGCGTGCCGGGGGCGAACCGTTCGATCTCGCGCTGCCAGTTGCCCATGAGGGAGGCGGGGCAGACGACCAGGGTCGGGCCCGCCGCGTCGGGCAGCGACTGGCGGTGCAGGTGCAGGGCGATGAGGGTGATGGTCTTGCCGAGGCCCATGTCGTCGGCGAGGCAGGCGCCGAGACCGAGGGAGGTCATCCGGTGGAGCCAGGCCAGGCCGCGGAGCTGATAGTCGCGCAGGGTGGCGGCGAGCGCGGCGGGCTGGGCCGACAGGCCGTCGGCGGCCTCGGGATCGGCGACGCGGTCGCGCAGCTCGGCCAGCCAGCCCGTCGGGCGGACCTCGACCGTGTCCTCGTCGTCCCCCTCGGCGGCGGGGGCGCGCCCGGTGAGGGCGATGCCCAGCGCCTCGACGGGGGTGACCTTGCGGTCGCGCCGTTCGAGGGCGCGGCGGGCGACGGCGGGGTCGACGAGCACCCACTGGTCGCGCAGCCGCACGACCGGGCGGCTCGCCTCGGCCAGCCGGTCCAGCTCGGCGCGGGTCAGCTCGCGGCCGCCGAGCGCGTGCCGCCAGCCGAACGCCAGCAGGGCGTCGGCGGACAGCAGCGACGGCAGGCCCGAACGCCGCTCCCCGTCGGGCGGGCCGACCACGGCGTGCGTGGTGAGCGTCCGGACGAACTCCCGCGGCCAGTGGACCTCCACGCCGGCCGCGTCCAGCGCGCGGGCGGCGCCGCCGAGCAGCCCGGTCACCTCCTCGTCGGCCAGGTCGAGGGCGTCGGGGACGGGCGAGGAGAGCAGCGGGGCGAGGGCCGGCCAGGCGTGGGCCGCCCGGCGCAGGGCCAGCAGCGCGGTGCGGCGGACGCCGCGGCCGAAGCGGGCGGCGGCGGGGGAGCCGTCCGACCACACGTCGGCGGCGTCCGCGACGAGGGCGGGGTCGGCCAGGCCGTGCACCTGGAGGACGGCCCGGAAGCGGGGGCCCGCGCCGTCCTCGCCCAGCGGGCCCAGGGCCTCGACGCGCAGCGACAGGCGGACGCCCGCGTCGTGCCCGGCGGCCACCGCGTCGGCCCAGGGCCGCAGTCCGGGGCGGCGGCGCACCTCGGGGGAGGCGAAGGCCGGGCCGCCCGCGGCGGCGGCCGCCGCGGCCGAGCGGGGCAGGGTGTCGGCGACGGCGTCGAGGAACGAGCGCAGCAGCCGCAGCGGTTCGGGCAGCAGCAGCGGATCGCTGCCGGGCACGGGGACGGCGTGCGCCTCCGGCGGCATGGCGTCCGCCAGCTCCTGGACGCGCCGCAGGTCCTCGGCGGTGAGCGGGCCGGCCCGCCAGGCGTCGTGGTCGTCGGCGCTCAGGCCGGGCAACAGGCGCCCGCGGGCGGCCAGTTGGAGGGCGAGCACGGCGGCCGCGCCCCAGAAGGCGGCCGCCGCGCCGGCCCGTCCGGCGCGGGCGCGGGTGAGGACGGGCAGGGCCGCGCGGACGGGCAGCAGGACGGCCCGGACGGTCGTGGTGGTCACGTCGCCCTCGGCGGGGACGACGACCGTCAGGTCCTCGACCTGCCCCCGCACCACGGGGGCCTGGCCGTCGGGGAGCCAGAAGGCGACCCGGCCCTCGCGGGGAGGGTCGGCGGGGAGGTGGACGGCGGAGCAGCGGGAGAGCAGGGAGATCTCGGAGGGCGTCGCGGCAGGGTTGGGCGTCACAGCGCTGCGCATTCCTCAAATTTGACTAGTGGGAGTCGGAGTCGCCGAGGGTACAGGACGGAGGCCCCAGGCGAAGCCCGCCGGGGTGTGAGCCGCGCCACTGCCGCCCGGCGGGGCGAGGGACACTTGACGCGGGGAACCGCCCGCGGACGCCGGGCGTTGTGAGGACGGAGCGGAGGAGGTACGGAGATGAGCAACAGGGCCAAGATCGCCGTCGGCGGCGTCGCGGTGGGGGCACTGCTCCTGCTGGTGCTGCCCTTCTGGGCGGCCGTGCTGGTGATGGTGGGCGTCCCCGTCGGCGCGTACCTCCTGCTGGACCCCGCGCAGCGCAGGCGGCTGCGGCGCGTGACCCGCAAGGAGCTCGGCCGCTGAGCGGCCCCGGTCCCGCTCAGGGGCCGAACACCGGCGCCAGGGCGGCCTCCGTCAGCACGCGCGGCGCGCCGGAGCCGTCCGCCGGCACCGTCCACAGGTCCGACCCGTAGTCGCCGGGCAGCGAATACACCAGGGTGCGCGGGTCCCGCCAGACGGCCTGATCGTCCACGCTGCGCCGCTCCGCCGTGGCCGTCTCCCGCCCCGAACGCAGGTCCAGTACGTACAGCCGCCACGGCGCGTCCGAGGACGGGCCCGCCACCCGCTTCTTGTACGCGACGCGTGTGCCGTCCGGTGACAGCGACGGGCACTCCACGTTGGCGTGCACGGAGCGCAGCGTGCGCGTGGCGCGGTCGCCCGCCACGAGGTAGGTGCGCCCGCCCGTCGCGGCCGTCGCGTAGAAGCGGTCGTCGTCGGCGAAGGTGACGCCCCACACGTTCAGGTCGGCGGGCCGGCGCGGACGGCCGTCCAGGACGAAGCGGTACGTCTCGATGTTCCGGTCCAGCGCGCCGGAGCGCACGTCCAGCACGGACGTCCGGGTCGAGAACGAACCGCCCGCGTATGCGTCACCGTTGACGAACACCGTCCACGCCGCCACGCGCCCGCCCGGCGCGACCCGCACCCGGCTCGGCACGCCCGCCAGCTCGTAGCGGCCCCGCTCGCGCAGCCGGGCGTCCAGCACGACGGCCCGGTACGTGTCGCGCAGCCCCCGGCGCACCGACCGCAGACAGACCGCCGTGCCGCCCGCCGCGTGGAAGCGCAGGCAGCGCACGCCGGAGGCGGTGCGCGGACCCGCCGGATCCCGGGCGTCCACCGAGACGATCTCGTCGCGGTGCGGCCCCCAGGCCATGTTGCGGAAGACGCCCCGGCCCGCCGCGCCCAGCACCACCGCGCCCGGGCGCACCCGGGGCGCGCCGGCCCGCTCCCGGCCCTCGTCCGCCGCCCGCCCGGCCGCGTGCAGGACGGCGCCGAGCGCCACGCCGCCGAGCACGAGGACGGCGGCGAGCAGGATCAGGACGCGCCGTGCCCGGCCGGCCCTCACCGCGCCCGCCCGGGGCGCAGCAGCACCGCGCCGGCCAGCGTCGAGACGGCGAGCCCGGCGGCCGCCGCGCCCAGTGCCGTCCGGTCGCCCCAGGCCGTCCAGGCCGCGCCGAACGCCAGCGAGCAGGCGAAGCGCGCGGCCGCCTGGCCGGTCTGCACCACGGCCAGGCCGCTGCCGCGCGCCTCCTCCGGCACCGCGTCCGCGGTCGCGGCGGCGAGGACGCCGTCGGTCGCCGCGTAGAAGCAGCCGTGCAGGGCCAGGACCGCACCGGCGAGCGCGGGCGAGGTGCCGCACGGTGCGAGGAGCAGCGCGTACGCCCCCAGCAGGGCCGCGTGCCCGCAGAGGAACAGCCGCCGGCGGCCGGTCCGGTCGGCGAGGGCGCCCAGCGGCAGGGCCAGCGCCAGGAAGACCCCCGAGGTGCCCAGCGGCAGCAGCGGGAACCAGGACTCGGACAGGTCCAGGCGGCGCTGGAGCGTCAGGTAGAGGAACGAGTCGCTCACCGTCGTCAGCCCCAGCAGCACCGCGCAGACCGTCAGCCGGCGCACCGCCGGGCGGCGCAGCAGCGCGCGGACGGGCGTGCGGGGCGCGGGGGCCGGCGCCCCTGCCCCGGCGGAGGCGCCACCGGGGGAGGGGCGGGCCGGGACGAAGAGCAGCAGGACGAGCACGCCGAGCGCGGCCACGCACCCGCTCACGGTGAACACCGCGTCGTACCCCCCGGCCGCCGCCCGCAGGAGGAGGAAGGCCGCGACGGGGCCCAGGAGCGCCCCGGCGGTGTCCATGGCCCGGTGCGCCCCGAACGCCCGTCCCCGCGCGGCCGGTTCGCTCGCCAGGGAGATGAGGGCGTCGCGCGGGGCGGTGCGCAGGCCCTTGCCGGTGCGGTCGGCGGCGAGCACGGCGCCGATCAGGGGGAGGGTGTGGGCCAGGAGCAGCAGCGGTTTGCACAGGGCCGACAGGCCGTATCCGGCGGCGGCCACGGCCTTGTGGCCGCCCCGGTCGGCGACGCGGCCGCCGGCGAGCCGGACGAGCGCGCCGACGCCGTTGTAGACGCCGTCCAGCAGGCCGAAGCCGAGCGGCGAGAGCCCGAGCCCGGACACCAGGTAGAGCGGCAGCACGGCGGTGACCATCTCCGAGGAGACGTCCGTGACCAGGCTGACCGTGCCCAGGGCGAGGACCGTCGCCGGAATCGCGGCACCCCGCCGGCCGTGGCGGCCAGCGGGGGCGGCGGCGCGGGGCGGTGGGGTGCGGCCGTCCGCGAGGTACACGGTCAGCTGTTCCAGACGCCGGTGATGTCCTTGCCGCGCGCGGCGTTGCCGGCGTGCGCGGTGCCGTACATGTCCTCGATGGTGCGCAGCACGTCGTAGTGGTTGTACGTCGTGCCGGAGCCCGAACCGCGCTTGACCGGCTGGCCGTACAGGACGGTGGGGATGCGGTTGCCGCTGAGCCGGTTGTCCTCGTCGAAGGTGACGAGCAGGAGGCTGTTGTGCGAAGCCGCCCAGTCGGCATAGCCCTTGAGGTTCTTCCTGAGCCACGTGTCGCCGGTGGCGATGGAGCAGTCGTGCATGTCGCTGCACATGTCCGGGACGACGAACGAGACCGTGGGCAGCTCGGTGTAGTCGGAGGGGAAGGCGGCGAAGGTGTGCGCCGTGCTCGTGGGCACGTTGCCGAAGCCGAACCACGGGTTGTGCTTCTGCCGGTACCTGCCGCTGCCGCACGTCGTGGACCCCTCCGACGGCAGCGACTCGTTGTAGCTCGCCCACGTCTTCCCCGCGGCGGCCAGTTCGGTGGCGAGGTTGGGTTCGTCGAGGGCCCCGACGTCCACGCAGCCGTCGTCGGTGATCCCCTGGGTGTCGCCGGAGAACAGCGCGTAGTAGTTGGGCTGGCTGGGGTGGGTCTCCGCGTAGGAGGCGGTGAGGCTCGCGCCGCCCGCGGCCAGGGAGTTGATGTACGGGGCCGAGGAGGAGCCGATGACCTGGTCGTAGGCGCGGTTCTCGAAGACGACGACCACGACGTGGTCGGGCGTGGGGAGCCCGGCCGCCGCCGGGGAGGCCGAGGAGTCGGCGACCCACAGGCCCAGGGCGCCGGCGACGACGGCGAGCGCGGCGCCCAGGACGCCGGCCCGGTGTCTGCGGGAGGGACGGGCGGCGGTGGGGGACGAAGGGGTGCTGGGCACGGGTCCTCCGAGGTGTCGAGGTGGGGGATCGGGGACGGGGTGCGGGCCGGGCGGTGGCGCGGGAGGGACGTACGCGGCAGCCTAGGGGCGGGTGGTGACATGTGCACGGCTCGTCGGTGACGGCCGGGGGAACGGTCGCCGAGCGGTGTGCGGCCGGTTCGTGGGGGGTGTGTACCGGGGTCAGCCGCGGGGCAGTCCGAGCAGGGAGCGGGCCACCTCCCGCGGGGACGTGCCGTGTTCGCGGGCGAGCGTGCGGACGGCCCGGCAGGCCAGTTCGTTCACTCCGAAGCCGAGCGCCTCGGGGGAGACCCAACGGGCCGCCTCCGCGCCCGAGTCCTGGTCGTTCTCGGCGCACGCGGCGATGTAGGCGGCCGCGGCCTCGAACAGGTTCGGGTGCTTGCCGGCGCTCCTGCCGCTCCTGCCGGCCCTCTCCTCCCCGCCTGCCCCGCCGTCCCTGCCGGACCGTTTCGCCGTACGTCCGTCCGGCTCGGCGGGGCGTCGGCCGTCCGTGCCCCACCACCTGCGAAGCCTGTCCAACACGCGGATCACCTGCCCCCGTGAGCGGCTCTACCTTGAGGTTGTCCAAGTGTGCCCGGTCGTCCGGGGATTGAACCCAGGGCGGACGAAGGCGAAGGCGCGTGTGACGCGTTGGTGCCCGCGGGCCGGAGCCCCGGCGGCGCCCGGCCGGTGAGCGCCGCGTGGTTGCCGACCGGACGCCCGGTGAGCAAGGCTGGCACGGCAGTGCCGGGAACAGCGGAACGGGGAGGCGACGCATGGGACTCGGCAAGGGGCTCGACGCGATACTGGACGACCTGGCCCGCAGGGTGGCCGGCGTACGGCACGCCCTCATGCTGTCGGGGGACGGGCTGGTGACCGGGGCGGCCGAGGGCCTGGCGAGGGAGGACGCCGAGCACCTCGCCGCGGTCGCCTCCGGGCTGCACAGCCTGGCGCGGGGCACCGGACGGCAGTTCAGCGCGGGGCGGGTGCGCCAGACGATGGTGGAGTTCGACCGCGGCGTGCTGTTCGTCACCGCCGTGGACGAGGAGCGCTGTCTGTGCGTCCTGGGGGACGAAGGGGCCGATCTCGGGCAGGTCGCCTACGAGATGACGGTGCTGGCCGAGCGGATCGCGGGCAAGCGCTGACCGTTGTCGTACCCCTCCTCTACAGTCGTCACTGTCGGTAATCGACGCACGACGGGAGGGTGTGCGATGGGGGAGACGTGTGTCCCGGTGCTGCGGGCGGCCAGGGAACTGGGGCTGAAGCCGGGGGAGTTCGAGCTGGCGGTCCAGCTGGGCGAGGTGCGGACGGTGACGTCCGGCC
Organism: Streptomyces caatingaensis; assembly: GCF_001187435.1. Taxonomy (GTDB): domain Bacteria; phylum Actinomycetota; class Actinomycetes; order Streptomycetales; family Streptomycetaceae; genus Streptomyces; species Streptomyces caatingaensis. The sequence goes on from NZ_LFXA01000002.1 coordinate 822,575, forward strand.
CGGGAGGGCCGCGCAGGGTGCCCGCCGCGGAGGTCGGGCGGCACGCGGGCCGCGAGGCCGCGCTGCGGGCCCGGTTGCGCGTGGTCGGCACGGCGTGGGGCGCGGAGCTCGCCGGCGTCCGGCCGGAGCGCTTCGCCCGGCTCGCCCGCTGCGGCCTCCTCACCCCCGTGCGCTTCCACCTCAACCGCTACCGGGTGGTGGTGTGGCACTACCTCGCCACGGACGTCGAGGAGTTCGCGGAACGCAATCCCGAGCTGCTCAAGGGGCCGCTGCCCGCTGCCCTGCGGGCCGCGGTGGCGGCGGGCCGGGACGAACGGCCGGCCAACTGGCGCGCGCTGCGCGTCCGGCAGCTGACGGAGCAGGCGGAGGCGCCCTGGGCCCGCGCGGCGGCGACGGCCGCCGTGCTCGCCCCCGCGGACGTCGCCGCCGCCGTCCCCGATCCGGCGGAGCGGATCCGGCTGGCCGCCCTGCGCCCCGCGCTGACCACCGTGCGGACCGCCACCCCCGCCGGGCAGGCGTGCGTGGCGGCGCTGCTGCTGGCGGAGGACGAGGAGGCGGCGCGCTACCGGGAGGAGCTGGCCGGGCTGGTGGAGCGGGCGCGTGCGGAGGAGCCGGTGCGGGTGCCCGCGGCGGGGACCGGGGCCGGGGGAGCGGCCCGCCCGGCCGCCGTGCGCCCGGGGTCCGTCCGGGGTGCCCGGGTGAGGGCGGCCTCCGCGGCCTCGGGGCTGCTGCGCGACGGGGCGGGGCGGGCGCGGCGTGTGCTCGGCCGGCGCCTGCTCGGCCGGGTGTGCGGGGCGTCGCGGGCGCGCCGCGCGGACGGCGGGGGATCTCCCGCGCGGTCCGATGCGCGGTAGCCGGGGGCGGCCGGGCCCCGCCGGACGACCGCCGGGCGGCCGCCGCCCGCGGGAGGGCGGTGGTGCCCCCGCGGCGGGGGCACCACCCGTGACGGGCCGCTCGGGCCCCGCGCGCCTACAGGTGGCCCACGTCCATGACGCGGATGACCGCCCGGCCCTCCTCGTCGGACGCCGTGAGGTCCACCTCCGCCGAAATGCCCCAGTCGTGGTCGCCTTCCGGGTCGGCGAAGGTCTGCCGCACCCGCCACAGGCCGTCCTCCGGCCGCTCCTCGATGCTGAGCAGCTTGGGGCCGCGCGCGTCCGGGCCGGTGCCCAGCTCCTCGTACTCGTCCCAGTAGGCGTCCATGGCCGCCGCCCAGCGGTCCTCGTCCCAGCCGGACTCGGCGTCCATCTCGCCCAGTTCGGCGACCTTGTCGAGCGCGGCCAGCTCCACCCGGCGGAACAGCGCGTTGCGCACCAGCACGCGGAAGGCCCGCGCGTTGGCCGTGACCGGCTTGACCTGGTCGGCGCGGTCCTGGGCCTCCTCGGCCGTCTCCTCCTCCGGGTTGGCCAGCTGCTCCCACTCGTCCAGCAGGCTGGAGTCCACCTGGCGCACCATCTCGCCGAGCCAGGCGACGATGTCCTCGAAGTCGTCGGACTTCAGGTCGTCCGGCACGGTGTGGTCCAGCGCCTTGTACGCGCTCGCCAGATAGCGCAGGACGATGCCCTCGGTGCGGGCCAGGTCGTAGAAGGAGGTGAACTCCGTGAACGTCATGGCCCGTTCGTACATGTCACGGATGACCGACTTCGGCGACAGCGGGTGGTCGCCGACCCACGGATGGCTCTTGCGGTAGACGTCGTAGGCGTGCGTCAGCAGCTCCTCGAGCGGCTTGGGGTAGCCGATGTCCATCAGCCGCTCCATGCGCTCCTCGTACTCGACCCCGTCCGCCTTCATCTCCGCGACGGCCTCGCCGCGCGCCTTGTTCTGCTGCGCCGCCAGGATCTGCCGCGGGTCGTCCAGCGTGGATTCCACGACCGAGACCATGTCGAGCGCGTACGACGGCGATTCGGGGTCGAGGAGCTCGAAGGCGGCCAGCGCGAAGGTCGACAGCGGCTGGTTGAGGGCGAAGTCCGCCTGGAGGTCCACCGTCAGACGGACGATGCGGCCCTCGGCGTCGGGCTCGTCCAGCCGCTCCACGATGCCGCCGTCCAGCAGCGAGCGGTAGATGGCGATGGCGCGGCGGATGTGCCGGAGCTGGTTCCTGCGCGGCTCGTGGTTGTCCTCCAGGAGGCGGCGCATCGCCTCGAAGGCGTTGCCGGGACGGGCGATGACCGACAGCAGCATCGCGTGCGTGACCCGGAAGCGGGAGGTGAGCTGCTCGGGCTCGGAGGCGATCAGCTTCTCGAAGGTGTTCTCCGTCCAGCCGACGAAGCCCTCGGGAGCCTTCTTGCGGACCACCTTGCGGCGCTTCTTCGGGTCGTCGCCCGCCTTGGCCAGCGCCTTCTCGTTCTCGATGACGTGGTCGGGGGCCTGGGCGACGACGAAGCCGGCCGTGTCGAAGCCGGCCCGCCCGGCCCGGCCCGCGATCTGGTGGAACTCCCGGGCCCGCAGCGTGCGCACCCGCTGCCCGTCGTACTTGGTCAGCGCCGTGAACAGCACCGTGCGAATGGGCACGTTGACGCCCACGCCCAGGGTGTCCGTGCCGCAGATCACCTTCAGCAGGCCGGCCTGCGCCAGCCGCTCCACCAGCCGCCGGTACTTCGGCAGCATGCCGGCGTGGTGCACGCCGATGCCGTGCTTGACGAACCGCGCCAGGTTCCGGCCGAACCTGGTGGTGAAGCGGAAGTTGCCGATGAGCTTGGCGATCTCCTCCTTCTCCTCGCGCGAGCACATGTTGATGCTCATCAGCGCCTGCGCCCGCTCCACGGCCGCGGCCTGGGTGAAGTGGACGATGTAGACGGGCGCCTGGCGGGTCTGGAGGAGCTCGGTCAGCGTCTCCGTCAGCGGCGTCGAGCGGTACTCGTACGACAGCGGCACGGGCCGGGTCGCCGAGCGCACGACGGCGGTCGGCCGGCCGGTGCGGCGGGTCAGGTCCTCCTCGAAGCGCGAGACGTCGCCGAGCGTCGCCGACATCAGCACGAACTGCGCCTGCGGGAGCTCCAGCAGCGGGATCTGCCAGGCCCAGCCGCGGTCCGGCTCCGCGTAGAAGTGGAACTCGTCCATCACGACCTGGCCGATGTCGGCGTCCTTGCCGTCGCGCAGCGCGATCGAGGCGAGCACCTCGGCGGTGCAGCAGATCACCGGGGCGTCGGCGTTCACCGACGCGTCGCCGGTGAGCATCCCGACGTTCTCCGTGCCGAAGATCTTGCACAGGTCGAAGAACTTCTCCGACACCAGCGCCTTGATGGGCGCCGTGTAGAACGTCACCTGGTCGTTGGCCAGCGCCGTGAAGTGCGCGCCGGCGGCGACGAGGCTCTTGCCCGAGCCGGTCGGGGTCGACAGGATCAGGTTCGCCCCGGAGACCACCTCGATCAGCGCCTCCTCCTGGGCGGGGTACAGAGTGATCCCGCGCTCCTCGGCCCAGGTCGAGAAGGCCTCGAAGAGGGCGTCGGGGTCGGCATGGCTCGGCATCTGATCGATAAGGGTCACCCCTCCATACTGCCTGGCCTCCGGCCCGATCCGGGAACCGGGCGGTCGAACGATGATCACCCGGGCATTACGCTGAGTGGCCGACACGGCGTCAGGACGGCGCGACCGCGAGGCCAAGGGGTGGACGATCATGATGGGACCGGCACACTCGCTCTCCGGGGCGGCGGCCTGGCTGGGGGTGGGAGCGGCCGTCGCGGGCACCGACTACGCGATGCCGTGGCCGGTGCTCGTCGTCGGCGCCCTCATCTGCGCGGGAGCGGCGCTGGCCCCCGACCTCGACCACAAGTCCGCGACGATATCGCGGTCGTTCGGGCCGATATCCCGGCTGCTGTGCGGGCTCATCGACGCCCTCTCCCACGCGGTCTACAAGGCGACCCGCGGCAAGGGCGATCCCCGCCGCAACGGCGGTCACCGCACGCTCACGCACACGGCCCTGTGGGCGGTGCTCATAGGGGCCGGCACATCGGCCCTGGCGATGACCGGTGACCGGTGGGCCGTGCTCGGCATCCTCTTCGTGCACCTCGTCCTCGCGGTGGAGGGGCTGCTGTGGCGGGCGGCACGGACGTCGAGCGATGTGCTCGTGTGGCTGCTCGGCGCCACGAGCGCCTGGCTGCTGGCCGGTGTCCTCGACGAGCCGGGCAACGGCTCCGACTGGCTCTTCACCGGGCCCGGCCACGAGTACCTGTGGCTCGGCGTGCCGATCGTGCTCGGCGCCCTGGTGCACGACATCGGCGACGCGCTGACGGTCTCGGGCTGCCCGATCCTCTGGCCGCTGCCGATCGCCCGGAAGCGGTGGTATCCGGTGGGCCCGCCGAAGTCCCTGCGCTTCCGCGCGGGAAGCCGGGTCGAGGTGAAGGTGCTGATGCCGGTGTTCATGGTGCTCGGGGGCGCGTGCGGGTTGGGGGCGCTGGACGTTCTGTGAGGGTGCCCCGCCCCTCCACCAGGGGGCATCCCCGCCTCCACCGTTTCTCGCGCGCTGCCGCCCGGGGCATCGAGGCTCCGGGGGCCAGGGGGCGAAGCCCCCGGCGGGGTGCAGGGGCGGAGCCCCGCCCACCGCGCGGAGCGCGGTGCCGGGCCGAGGGGCGGAGCCCCGGGAGAAACGGGAAAGGGCGGGGCGGGGAGAAAACCCTCCGCGGACAACTACCGCTGCCACGACCGCCACAACGCCGCATACGCCCCACCCGCCGCCACCAGCTCCTCATGCGAGCCCAGCTCACTGATCCGGCCGTCCTCCGCGACAGCGATCACATCCGCGTCGTGCGCCGTGTGCAACCGATGCGCGATCGCGACGACCGTCCGCCCCGCCAGCACCTTCGCCAGCGAACTCTCCAGATGCCGCGCCGCCCGCGGATCGAGCAGCGACGTCGCCTCGTCGAGAACGAGCGTGTGCGGGTCCGCCAGGACCAGCCGCGCCAGGGCGACCTGCTGGGCCCGGGCCGGCGTGAGGGCGAGCCCGCCGGAGCCCACCGCCGTGGCGAGGCCGTCGGGGAGCCCCCGCGCCCACCCCTCCGCGTCCACCGCCCCGAGCGCGGACCACAGCTCCTCGTCCGACGCCTCGGGCCGGGCCAGCAGCAGGTTGTCACGGAGCGAGCCGACGAAGACGTGGTGCTCCTGGTTGACCAGGGCGACATGCCGCCGCACCCGCTCCGTCGGCATCCGGGACAGCTCCGCCCCGCCGAGCGTCACCGACCCCGCCCGGGGCGCGTAGATCCCGGCGAGCAGCCGGCCCAGCGTGGACTTGCCGGCCCCGGACGGGCCGACGAGGGCCAGCCGCGTCCCCGGCGGGACGTCGAGGGAGACGCCGTGCAGGACGTCCGCGTGGGAGCCGTAGCCGAAGCGGACGTCGTCCGCCCGGACGTCCCGGCCCGAGGGCCGGACCCGCTCGTCCCCCGCGTCGGGCTCGATCTCGCGCACCCCCACCAGCCGCCCCAGCGACACCTGGGCGACCTGGAGCTCGTCGTACCAGCGCAGGACGATCCCCACCGGCTCGGTCAGCATCTGCGCGTACAGCGCCCCGGCCGTCAGCTGGCCCACCGACATCCAGCCGCGCAGGACGAAGAAACCGCCGAGGAGCAGCACGGAGCCGATCACCAGCATGTGGGTCAGGTTGATCACGGGGTAGAAGACGGTGCGCAGCCAGAGGGTGTACCGCTCCCAGCTCGTCCACTCCTTGATCCGGCGGTCGGAGAGGGCGACCCGGCGCGCGCCCAGCCGGTGGGCCTCGACGGTGCGGCCCGCGTCCACCGTCTCGGCGAGCACGGCGGAGACCGCGGCGTACCCGGCGGCCTCGGAGCGGTAGGCGCGCGGGGCGCGCGGGAAGTACCAGCGGCAGCCCCAGACCAGCAGCGGCAGCGCGACCAGGACGGACAGCGCCAGCGGCGGGGCCGTCGCCGTCAGGGCGCCGAGCAGCAGCACGCCCCACACGACGCCGATGGCCAGCTCGGGGACGGCCTCGCGCATGGCCTCGGCCAGCCGGTCGACGTCGGTGGTGACCCGGGAGAGCAGGTCGCCGGTGCCGGCCCGCTCCAGGACGCCCGGCGGCAGCCGGACCGAGCGGACGAGGAAGTCCTCCCGCAGATCGGCGAGCATCTCCTCGCCGAGCATCGCGCCGCGCACCCGCACGATCCGGGTGAAGAGCGTCTGCACCGCGAGCGCCACCGCGAACAGCGAGACGGCCCGGCCCAGTTGGACGTCGTCACCCGCCGCGAGGTCCTCGACGAGCCCGCCCAGCAGATGCGGGCCGGCCATCGACGCGATGACGGCCACCGCGTTGACGCCCACCAGCAGGGCGAGCGCGCGGCGGTGCCGGCGCAGCAGCTCCCGCACGCAGCGGCGGACCGTGGCGGGCCCGCCGACGGGCAGGGTCGTGGCCGACTCCGGGGCGGCCGGGTCGACGGACGGGGGCGGTACGCCGATCACGCGGGCTCTCCGATCCATGGTTCGGGCGTGGTCTCGCGGGTGACCACCGCCCGGTACTCCGGTGTGGTGCGCAGCAGTTCGTCGTGCCGCCCCGTCGCCACCGCCCTGCCCTCGCGGACCAGGACCACCCGGTCCGCGCGGTCGAGCAGCAGCGGGCTGGAGGTGAACACGACCGTCGTCCGGCCCGCGCGCAGCTCGCGCAGCCCGTCGGCGATCCGCGCCTCGGTGTGCGCGTCCACCGCGGAGGTCGGCTCGTCGAGGACGAGGACCTCGGGATCCGTGATCAACGAGCGGGCCAGCGCCAGGCGCTGGCGCTGGCCGCCCGACAGCGAACGGCCCCGCTCGGTGACGTGCGCCCGCATCGGACCCGCCGACGGGTCGGCCGAGGAGCGCCGCAGGGAGTCGAGCACGTCCCCGCACTGGGCGGCCGCCAGGGCCGCCTCCGCCGTCACCCGGCCCGAGGACGGCACGTCCAGCAGCTCCTCGAGCGTGCCGGCCAGCAGCACCGGGTCCTTGTCCTGCACCAACACCGCCGCGCGGGCCGCCGCCAACGGCACCTCGTCCAGCGGGACCCCGCCCAGCCGGGCCGACGGCACGCCCGCCGTGCCCTGCGGGGCGTGCCCGCCGAGCCGGTCGGCCAGCCTCCCGGCCGCGTCCGGATCGCCGCACACCACGGCCGTCAACTGCCCCTGCGGCGCCTCCAGTCCGGTCCCGGGGTCGTACAGGCCACCGGTCAGGACGGGCACCGGATCGCCGGGGACGGGATCACCGGGGACGGACTCACCAGGCGCCGGATCCCCGGGGGCGGGATCACCCGGGACGGGACCGCCGTCGTCCGTGCGCCGCAGGGCCAGCAGCCGGGCCGCGCGCCGCGCCGACGGGCCCGCGAAGGACCAGGCCATCGCGATCTCCTCGACCTGCCGCAGCGGATACAGCAGGAAGGTGACCACGCCGTAGACGGTCACCAACTCACCCACCCCGACCCGTCCTTCGCGCACCAGGCCGACCCCGAACCAGACGACCGCGATCATCAGCAGCCCCGGCAGCGCCACCTGCACCGCGGCGATCAGCGACCACATCCGGGCGCTGCGCACCGCCGCCGTCCGCACCTCCTGCGAGGCGCGCCGGTAGCGCGCGAGGAACAGTTCCTCGCCGCCGATGCCGCGCAGCACCCTGAGGCCCGCGACGGTGTCGGCGGCCAGCTCGGTGGCGTACCCGGCCTTCTCCCGCTGCTCGTCGGCCCGCCGGGTCGCGCGCGGCAGCAACGGCATGACGGCCAGGGCCAGGACGGGCAGGCCGGCCGCGACGACCAGGCCGAGGGACGGTTCGTAGACGACGAGGGCGACGCAGACGGCCACCGAGGCGAGCGCCGCGGACAGGAAGCGGGACTCGGCCTCCACGAACCAGCCGATCCGCTCGACGTCCCCCGCGCTCACGGCGACGACCTCGCCCGCCGCGACCCGCCGCGTCAGCGTGGCCCCCAACGCGGCCGTCCGGCGGGCCAGAAGCTGCTGCACCCGGGCCGCGGCGGTGATCCAGTTGCCGACGGCCGCCCGGTGCAGCATCGTGTCGCCCAGCGCGGTCAGCAGGGCGAGGACGAGGATCAGCCCGCCCGCCGCCGCCAGCCGGGCACCCGAGCGGTCCACCACCGCCTGCACGGTGGTGCCCACCGCGAGCGGGAGCGCGGCCACGGCGGCCATGTGGAGCGTGCCCCAGGCCAGGGCCTTGACCTGCCCGCCCAGTTGGCGGCGGGAGAGCCAGAGGAGGAAACGGGGGCCCGAACGGACGTCGGGCGTGCCGGGGTCGGGATAGGGGAGGTCGCGGATTCGCATGGCGTCCCAGGGGGAGGGGGAGCGGGCGGAGATGATCCAGCCTGACGGGTCGGCACCGCGGCGTTCAACCGGTTTTTCCCGCAGGGGCTTTGCGCAAGGAGGCCAAAGGGGTACTGGTGCGCCGCCGTTCGACACGCTTCACTCCGACCCCATGAGACGACTGTTGCTCGCCCTGTGCGCCGCGGTCACCGCCCTCGCGCTGGGCGCGGTTCCCGCGAACGCGGCCGGTCCGCCCGCCGAGTTCGGCGACGACTGGCACGACCCGGTCACCGCCGGACCCCCGGTGGCCACGCCCGGCACCTCTTCCTGCCACGTCACCGTGGCGGAGACCGAGTTCCGCGACTACACGCCCTACAAGGGCTCCTACGCGCCCCCCGAGGGCTGCGGAAAGCGCTGGAGCAAGGTGGTGCTGCGCCTCGACGGCTCCGTGGCCGGGCGGCAGTACGACCGCCTGGGCTACCTGCGCGTCGGAGGCGTCGAGGTCCTGCGCACCTCGACCCCCGAACCCTCGCCCCGCGGCATCTCCTGGCACGTCGAGAAGGACGTCACCCGCTACGCCGCCACCCTGCGCACCGCGCAGCCGGTCGAGATGCTCATCGGCAACACCGTGAACGAGACCTACACCGGTGTCATCAAGGTCAAGGCGACCCTGACCTTCTACGCCGCCGAGGGACGGACGAGGCCGGCCGCCGCCCCCGACCGCGTCCTCACCCTGGACGGCGCGCACGAGGCGGGCACGGCGTACGAGGGCGCGCTGACCGTGCCGCGCAACAGCGAGCGGATCGTGGCCGAGGTCTACGCGACCGGATCGGGCGGCGGCTGCGAGGAGTTCTGGTACCTCGCGGTCCCCGAGGCCGCGCCGTACTCCTGCAAGGCCGCCGCCGGACCGCAGCGCGAGGTGCGGATCGCCGTGGACGGGAAGCTCGCCGGGATCGCCGCGCCGCATCCGACGATATGGACCGGCGGCTGGTCGAACCCCTTCCTCTGGTACGTGATACCGGGCCCGCGCGCCTTCGACGTCAAGCCCGTCGCATACGATCTGACGCCGTTCGCCGGGCAGTTGGACGACGGGCGGCCGCACCGGATCACGGTGTCCGTCGCCGGCGTCCCCGAGGGGCGGAGCGGGTGGAGCACCCCCGTCAACGTCCTGGTCTGGCAGGACCACGGCGCGTCCCGGGTCACCGGCGCCCTCACCGCGCACGAGGAGGGCACGCCCGGCGGCACCACCGCCTACCGGCCGGGCGGCGAGCACCGCGTCACCTCCGACGCCCACCACTCCCTGACGGTCTCCGGCTACCTGGACACCTCGCACGGCCGCGTCGCCACCACCGTCGCCCGCCGGGTCGGCGCCTCGTCCACGCACCGCTGGACCGGAGGCGAGGACACCGACGCGCTCGACGCCCGCTGGACCGACGACGAGAGCGTCACCGTGCGCGGCCGCGGACCCGCCACCACGCACCGCGTCCACCGCGCCTACACCCTCGACGGCGCGATCACCGGCGCCGCCGGACCCCGGCTGCGGACGGTCCTGACGACCGGCGACCGCGCCGACGCCGTCACCCTGCGGGGCGGCGAACGGACCGGCTGGTCGCTGCTGGACGACCGCTGGAGCGGCGAGGCCGCCTACCAGCAGAACGTGCCGCGCGACCAGCGGCACGCCACCGGCGTCTCCCGCGAGCGCTACCGGCTCCTCGGCCCCGGCGCCTGCTGGGACCGGACGCTGGCCACGGCGCAGGGGGAGCTGACGGAGGACCGCTCGCGCTGCTGAACCTCCGGGCCCCAGGCCCTCAGTGGCGGTGCGGGGCGGAGCCCTGCATGAGCTCGCCCAGCAGACCGCCGAGCATCTCGCGCTGCTCGGCGGTCAGCGGCGAGAGGATCTCCTCGACCGCCGCGCGCCGCGCCTCGCGCAGGGCCCGCAGGATCTCCCGGCCGCGGTCGGTCAGTTCGATCCGGATCACCCGGCGGTTGGCCGGGTCGGGGACGCGGCGCACCGCGCCGTTCGCCTCCAGCGCGTCGACCAGGGTGGTGACCGCCCGGGGGACGACCTCCAGCCGCTCGGCCAGGTCGGCCATGCGCGGCGGGGCCTCGCAGTGCGCGACGCTGCGCAGCAGCCGGGACTGGGCGGGCGTGATGCCGACCGGGTCCAGGTAACGCTTCTGCGCCCGGTTGAGCCTGCGGGTGAGCCGCAGGAGCTGCTCGGCGAGCTGGCCGGACGTGTCGGGGACGGTCATCGGCACAGGCTATCAGGACTCCGTGCATTGTGAGTATAGGTAACAGTGAGCTATGCTCTGCTGCGGTGGCCGGACCGCCGTCCGGCCGCCCCGCTCCGCCCTGCCGTCCCCGCACCCCCGCCTCCGTCCGCCCCGGGCGGCGGAGCCGACCGCGCCGAAGGAGCCCATGCGTCCCGACCTGCGTCCCGAAGAACCGGAGTGGACCCCGCCGCCCGCCGACCCCGAACGCCCGGCCCAAGTCCGCCGCATCCTGGGGCTCTTCCGCCCCTACCGCGGCCGGCTCGCCGTCGTCGGCCTGCTCGTCGCCGCCTCGTCCCTGGTCACGGTCGCCTCGCCGTTCCTGCTGCGCGAGGTCCTCGACGTCGCCCTCCCGGAGCGCCGCACCGGACTGCTGACCCTGCTCGCCCTCGGCATGATCGCCGCCGCCGTGGTCAACAGCGTCTTCGGCGTGCTCCAGACGCTGATCTCCACCACCGTCGGCCAGCGCGTGATGCACGACCTGCGGACCGCCGTCTACGCCCGGCTCCAGAGCATGCCGCTCGCCTTCTTCACCCGCACCCGCACCGGCGAGGTCCAGTCCCGCATCGCCAACGACATCGGCGGCATGCAGGCCACCGTCACCTCCACCGCCACCTCACTGGTCTCCAACCTCACCAGCGTCGTCGCCACGGTCGTCGCCATGCTCGCCCTCGACTGGCGGCTCACCGCGGTCTCGCTGCTCCTGCTGCCGCTGTTCGTCTGGGTCAGCCACCGGGTGGGCCGCGAGCGGAAGAAGATCACCTCGCAGCGGCAGAAGCAGATGGCGGCCATGGCCACGATGGTCACCGAGTCGCTCTCCGTCAGCGGCATCGTGCTCGGCCGCACCATGGGCCGCGCCGACTCGCTCACCGCCGCCTTCGCCGGGGAGTCCGAGCGGCTGGTCGGGCTGGAGGTGCGGGCCAGCATGGCCGGGCGCTGGCGGATGTCCACCATCGGCGTCGTCATGGCCGCCATGCCCGCCCTCCTCTACTGGGCCGCCGGCATCGCCCTGAAGACCGGCGGCCCGGAGATCTCCCTCGGCACCCTGGTCGCCTTCGTCTCCCTCCAGCAGGGCCTGCTGCGGCCCACGGTCTCCCTGCTGTCCACCGGCGTCCAGGTGCAGACCTCGCTCGCCCTCTTCCAGCGCATCTTCGAATACCTCGACCTGTCCGTCGACATCGCCGAACCCGAGCGCCCCGTCCGCCTGGAGAAGATCCGCGGCGACGTCCGCTTCGAGAACGTCACCTTCGCCTACGACGCCGACCGCACCACCCTCGACGGCATCGACCTCGACATCCCCGCCGGCACCAGCCTCGCCGTCGTCGGCGCCACCGGCTCCGGCAAGAGCACGCTGGCCCACCTCGTCCCCCGGCTCTACGACGTCACCGGCGGCCGCGTCCTCATCGACGGCACCGACGTCCGCGACCTCTCCTTCGACACCCTCTCCCGCGCCGTCGGCATCGTCTCCCAGGAGACCTACCTCTTCCACGCCTCCGTCGCCGACAACCTGCGCTTCGCCAAGCCGGACGCGACGGACGAGGAGATCCGCGCGGCGGCCGAGGCCGCCCAGATCCACGACCACATCGCCGCCCTGCCCGACGGCTACGACACCGTGGTCGGCGAGCGGGGGCACCGCTTCTCCGGGGGCGAGAAACAGCGGCTGGCCCTCGCGCGGACCATTCTGCGCGACCCGCCGGTCCTCGTCCTCGACGAGGCGACGTCCGCGCTGGACACGCGCACCGAGCAGGCCGTGCAGCGGGCGATCGACGCGCTCTCCGCCGGGCGGACGACGATCACGATCGCTCATCGGCTCTCCACCGTGCGGGGGGCCGACCAGATCGTCGTGCTCGACGGGGGCCGGGTCGCCGAGCGGGGCCGGCACGCGGAGCTGCTGGCGGCGGAGGGGCGGTATGCGGCGCTGGTGCGGCGGGATGCGAGGCCGACGGTGCCGGTGTGAGGGGGTGCCCCCTGGGGGAGGGGCTGGGGCACCCCCCATCACTCACAGCGCAGCCAGATCCACCGCCCCCGCCATCACCCGGAACCCCGCATCATTGGGATGCTTGCGATCGCCCGAGTCGAAGGCAGCCGCAAGCACCTCCGGATCGTCCGGCGAACCCAGCACCGCCGCGAAATCCGCAACCGAGTCGTACTCACCCGCCCCCCGGATCCACGCGTTCAGCGCAGAACGCTTCGCCTCCGCCCGCGCGTTGTGATACTCCGACCCCTTGAAGGGGGTGATCGTCCCCCCGATCACCCGGACCCCCCGCGCCCGGGCGCGCCGGACGAGCTCCCGGTGGCCGGCGGTCAACTCCTCGACGGACACCGGGGCGTCCGGCTTGTACGTCGGAAGGTCGACCTCGCTGAAACCGATGTCGTTGAGACCCAGGTGCACGATCACGGCCCGCACCCCCGGCCGGTCCAGCACATCGCGCTCGAAGCGCGCGAGCGCCGCCTCGCCGAACCAGAGCGAGTCGTTGAGCAGCAGGTTCCCTCCGATGCCCGCGTTGACCACCGCCAACGGCCACCCGGCGGCGGTCAGTCGCGCGGCGAGGGCGTCGGGGTAGCGGCGGTCGGCGTTCGGGGTGGAGCCGAAGCCGTCGGTGATGGAGTCACCGAACGCCACCACGGCCTCCGCGCCGGCGCCCGCGCCGGCCACCTCGACGTCCGAGAGGACGTACCAGGACCGGGTGGACTCCCCGAAGGACTCCCCGCCCGCCTCCCGCGTGCGGTCGCCCGCGGCGCGGTAACTGTCCGTCCACGCCTGCGCGTGGAAGGTCACGGGCCCGGTCGGGCGGGCGAAGTACAGCGTCACCGCCACCCGGCCGGACGGCGCGGTCCGCAGCTCCACCGGGTCGCTCCACACCTCCCCGCCCGCCGCCACCCGCACGGTGGCCGCGCCGCCGAAGGTCAACTCCCGTACCGTTCCCGGCCGCACGGCCGCGCCCTCCGAGGCGAGCGCGACGGACGCCGCGGCGACCGCCAGCGGCGCGTCGCCGTAGCGGTTCGACAGCCGGACGCGGGCCGACGTGCCGCCGCCCGTCAGCCGGACGACCTGCCGCACGCTCTGCCGGTCGAAGCCGGTCTCCGACCAGTTCTCCCCGAAGTTGGCACCCGGCCGCTGCACCGCCGCCGACCACCCCGCCGACCAGCCGGTAGATGCCCCGGCCCGGTCCGTCTCCGCCGTCTCCGCCATCTGAACGGTCATGCTGCTGCGCCCCTTTCGGACGATCGTTCCTGCCGAACGGGAACCAGCCTGCCGCCCGGCCGCAGCGCCACCCAGACACCGGGGCTTCGTACCACTGCCAAGGTCACCCAGCGGCGTCGGCGACGAGGACGACGTCGAGCAGCCGGGGCCCGTGGACGCCCTCGACGCGGTCGAGTTCGATGTCGCTGGTGGCCGACGGGCCCGAGACCCACGTCAACGGGCGCAGCGGGTCGAGGCGTTCGAGCGCCTGCGGCACCGAGTCCACGATCTGGTCCGCGGTGCGCACCACGCAGATGTGGTGGTCGGGCACCAGGGTGACGCGCCGGCGTCCCTGCCCCGGGCCCCCGTCGAGCACGAGGGTGCCGGTCTCCGCGATCGCCAGCGCGCACCCGGTGACGACGGCGTCCACCGCGTCCAGGTCGTACGGCGTCAGCGCGGGCGAGTCCGGCACCCGCTCCACCGGCGCCCCGGCCAGCCACTCCTCGGGCGGCCCGGCCGGCACCACGACCCGCCGTGCGCCCCGCTCCGCCAGCAGGTCCCGCAGCAGCCGCGGCAGTCCGTCGGCGCCGCAGCGGTGCACCCGGGCCCGGTAGTCCGCCAGGTGCGCGGCGAGGAGCGCGGCCGACTCGGCGGGGGAGCGGCGCCCGTGGACCCGCAGGTAGTCGCGGGCGACGGGGTGGTCGCGCGGCCGCTCGTGCGCCGGTACGTCCGCCAGCGCCCGCCGCACCCGCGCCAGGATCCGCGCCCTGCTCGCCCCGCCGTCCGTCCCTTTCACGACGACGCACCTCCTCGCGTCCGCGCCCACCAGTCCCGGAACGACTCCTCGGGGACCTCGGGCAGGTCCCGGCTGTCCGTCCACGCCCGGCCCGGTCCCGGCAGCCGCCGCGGGCGCAGGCGGCGCAGCCGCGCCGCGAGCCGCTGCCCGCTCCGCAGCGCCCCGGGGTGCTGCAGAGTCAGGCCAGCGGCCGCCATCAGACCGCGCTCCAGGGCGTGCCGGCGGGCCGGCCGGACGACGGCCCGGACGCCCCGGACGGTGGCCTCGCCGCCCTCGGCCACCCGTTCCCGCAGGTGGAGGAGGACTTCGGGGATGTCGATGGCGACCGGGCAGACCTCGTAGCAGGCGCCGCACAGGGACGACGCGAACGGCAGCGACTCCTCCAGCGCGGAGGCGGTGCCGCGCAGTTGGGGGGTGAGGACGGCGCCGATGGGGCCGGGGTAGGGGGAGCCGTAGGCGTGGCCGCCGGCCCGCTCGTAGACCGGGCAGACGTTGAGGCAGGCGGAGCACCGGATGCAGCGCAGCACCTGCCGGCCGACCGCGTCGGCGAGCGTGTCGGTGCGGCCGTTGTCGAGCAGCACCAGGTGGAAGGCGCGCGGTCCGTCGCCGTCCGTCGTGCCCGTCCACATGGACGTGTAGGGGTTCATGCGCTCGGCGGTCGAGGAGCGGGGCAGGAGCTGGAGGTAGACCTCCAGGTCCCGCCAGGTGGGCACCACCTTCTCGATGCCGACGACGGAGATCAGCGTCTCGGGCAGCGTGAGGCACATGCGGCCGTTGCCCTCGGACTCGACGACGACCAGGGTGCCGGTCTCGGCGACCATGAAGTTGGCGCCGGACACCGCGACCCGCGCCCGCAGGAACTTCTCGCGCAGGTGCAGGCGCGCCGCCTCGGCGAGGTCGGCGGGCCGGTCGGTCAGCCCCGCGGGCGCCGGGCGGCCCCAGTCGGCCATGCGGTCGCGGAAGATCCCGCGGATCTCGGAGCGGCCGCGGTGGATCGCGGGGACGAGGAGGTGCGAGGGCAGGTCGTCGCCGAGCTGGACGATGAGCTCGGCGAGGTCGGTCTCGTAGGCGCGGACGCCGGCCTCGGCGAGGGCGGCGTTGAGGCCGGTCTCCTGGGTGGTCATGGACTTGACCTTGAGGACCTCCCGTTCGCCGGTCTCCCGGACCAGGGCGGTGACGATCCGGTTGGCCTCGTCGGCGTCGGCGGCCCAGTGCACCGTACCGCCCGCCGCGGTGACGCGCTCCTCCAGCCGTACGAGGTGGTGGTCGAGGTGGCGCAGGGTGCGGTCCTTGACGGCCGCGGCGGCGGCGCGCAGTTGGCGCCAGTCGTCGAGTTCGGCGACGGCGGCGCCGCGCTTGGCTCGGATGGTGCGGGTGGCGTGCCGGAGGGTGGCGCGCAGCCGGGCGTCGCGGGTGGAGACGGCGGCGGCGTCCGGGAAGGCGGGCATGCCGAGGGGGACGGGGCCGCTCATCGCGCGTCTCCTTCCGTGGCGGCCAGGATCTCGGCGAGGTGCACCGGGCGGACGGGCGAGCCCTGCCGGGTGAGGACGCCGCCGATGTGCATGAGGCAGGAGTTGTCGACCGCGCACAGGGCGCGGGCGCCGGTGGCGGTGACGGCGCGGGCCTTGTCCCGGCCCATCGCGGCCGAGACGGCGGGGTTCTTGACGGCGAACGTGCCGCCGAAGCCGCAGCACTCCTCGGCCCCCGGCAGCTCGCGCAGCTCCAGCCCCTTGACGTGTTCCAGCAGCCGGCGGGGCCGGTCGCCCAGGCCCAGCGTGCGCAGTCCGTGGCAGGTGGGGTGGTAGGTGACGGTGTGGGGGTAGTGGGCGCCGACGTCCGTCACGCCCAGCACGTCGACCAGATACTCCGTCAGCTCGTAGGTGCGGGAGGCCACTTCGGCGACGGCCGCGGTCAGTCCGTCGTCGCCGGACCGGGCGGCGACGCGCGGGTGCTGCTCGCGCACCATGGCGGCGCAGGAGCCCGACGGCGTGACGACGTGGTCGTAACCGCGGAACGCGGCGGCGTGCCGCCGCACCAGCGGCTCGGCGCGGCGCCGGTACCCGGAGTTGAGGAACGGCTGACCGCAACAGGTCTGGGCCATGGGGAAGTCGACGCGGACGCCGAGGCGTTCGAGGAGGGTGACGACGGCGCGTCCGGTGCGGGGATAGAGGGTGTCGTTGACGCAGGTGATGTGAAGGGCCACGCGGGGAGGTCGTTGCACCATGGGTGCATGCTACGAGGGCCCTTCGCCGGGGGAGGGGTGACCGGGACCCCCTCAGGCCCCGGCCGGGCCCGGTGCCGCTCCGGCCAGGGCCGGTTCGGGGCGGGGCCGCCCGGTCGCGGGGCGGGCCGGGAGCGGCGGCCGCCGGAGGGCGCGCACCGCCTCGCGTCCCGCGCGGTTGGCGCCGATGGTGCTCGCCGACGGTCCGTAGCCGACGAGGTGGACGCGGGGGTCGCGGACCGCCCGCGTGCCCTCGACGCGGATGCCGCCGCCGGGTTCGCGCAGCCGCAGTGGTGCGAGGTGGTCGAGGGCGGCGCGGAAGCCGGTGGCCCACAGGACCGTGTCGGCGGCCGTCTCCGTGCCGTCGGCCCAGGCGACGCCGGTGGGCGTGAGGCGGTCGAACATCGGCAGCCGGCGCAGGACGCCCGCCTCCTCGGCGCGGCGCATCGCCTCCGTCATCGGCAGCCCCGTCACCGACACCACGCTCTGCGGCGGCAGCCCGTGCCGGACGCGCTCCTCGACGAGCGCCACCGCCTCCCGGCCGCGCTCCTCGTCGAAGGGGCCCTCGCGGAAGACCGGCGGCCGGCGGGTGACCCAGGTCGTCGCGGTCGCCACCTCGGCGATCTCCAGGAGGTGCTGCACGGCGGAGGTGCCGCCGCCGACGACCACGACCCGCCGCCCGGCGAACTCCTCCGGGCCCGCGTACTGCGCGGTGTGCAACTGGCGGCCGCGGAAGAGCTCCTGGCCGGGGTAGCGGGGCCAGAAGGGCCGGTCCCAGGTGCCGGTGGCGTTGACCAGGGCCCGGGCGAGCCACACGCCGTCCGAGGTCTCGACGCGCAGCCGCCCGTCGCCCGCCTCGCGCACCGCGCGCACCGCGACGGGCCGCCGTACGCGCAGGCCGAAGGCGTCCTCGTAGGCCGCGAAGTAGCCGCCGATCACCTCGGACGAGGGCCGGTCGTCGTCGGCGCCGGTCAGCGGCATGCCGGGCAGCGCGTGCATGCCGTGGACCCGGCCGTAGGTGAGCGTCGGCCAGCGGTGCCGCCAGGCCCCGCCGGGGCCGGGCGCGCGGTCGAGGACGACGAAGTCCCGCTCCGGCTCGTAACCGTCGCGCCGCAGGTGGTAGGCGGTGGACAGACCCGCCTGCCCGGCGCCCGCGACCACGACGTCCACCTCGTGCACCACCGGCATGTCGTTCATGGTTCTGCCAACCGGACGGGGAGGCGGACTCTTCCCGCGGCGGACCGGCGATGATGGTGACATGAGCGACAGCTTCCGTACCCACGTGCTCGACATCACGACCGGCACCTCGGAGACCGTGTACGACCTCACCCGGCACTGCGAGGCGTTCCTGAAGGAGGCGGCGGGCGGCCGCGACGGGCTGCTCAACGTCTTCGTCCCGCACGCGACGGCGGGGGTGGCGGTGCTGGAGACCGGGGCCGGCAGCGACGACGACCTGCTCGCGGCCCTGCACGACCTGCTCCCGGCGGACGACCGCTGGCGCCACCGGCACGGCAGTCCGGGCCACGGGCGCGACCACGTCCTGCCGGCCCTCGTCCCGCCGCACGCCACCCTGCCGGTCGTCGGCGGCCGGCTGGAGCTGGGGACCTGGCAGTCGGTGTGCCTGGTCGACACGAACAAGGACAATCCGCACCGGCGGGTGCGGCTGAGCTTCCTCGGCTGACCGGGACGGCGCCCGGGCCCGACGGCCCGGGCGCCGGGACGTCAGTCCTGCTGGGCGAAGCTCGGCAGCTGCCGCAGCTTGACCTTCGGGCTGTTCGTGTTGAACGACCAGTCGAGCATCTTCACCGCGTCCGGGTAGCGCTTGGCCGGGTCGTTGAGGATGACGCCCACGACGGTGCGCTTGCCGCGCTGGGCGGCGAAGACCAGGCACGGGCCGGCGGCCGTGCCGGTGCCGGTCTTGATGCCGATGGCGCCCTTGTACGACCCCAGCAGCCGGTTGGTGTTGTACCAGGTGTACAGCCGGTTGACGTTCGTCGCCTTCTGGCGGGTGCTGCTCGCCTTGACGACCGTGGCGAACGTGCTGTTGCCCAGGGCGTGGCGGGCCAGCTTGGCGATGTCGCGCGGCGTGGAGACGTTCCCGCCGGACTGCGATATGCCGTCGAACGAGTCGTACCTGGTGTTCTTCATGCCCAGCGCCTTGGCCTTGGCGTTCATCTGGGCGATGAACGACTTGGTGCGCTGGGCCTCGGTCTTGCCGGTGCCGAAGTTGTCGGCGAGCGCGTAGGCCGCGTCGCAGCCGGAGGGCAGCATCATGCCGTACAGCAGCTGACGGACCGTCAGCTTGTCGCCCACCTTCAGGTCGGCGGTGCTGCCGCCCTCACGGGCGACGTAGTCGCGGTACGACTTCTTGACCGTGATCTGCTTGTCGAGATTGACGCGCTTGGTGTCCAGCACCACGGTCGCCGTCATGATCTTGGTGGTGCTGGCCATCTGCCGCTTGGTGTCGGCGTCCTTGGCCCACAGCTGGCGGTTGGGCCCGTTGTCGAGCAGGAAGGCGCCCTTGGCCGCGATCCCCGTCGGGCCGGTGGCCGCCTCGGCGGTCGTCGCGGGCAGCGCGACGGCGAGGGCGGCGGTCGACGCGGTCAGTCCGGCTCCCCACCGGAAGGCCCGTCTTCCCCCAATGTTCACCATATGCATCTCAATCCTCGGGTTTGTCCCGGTTCACTGGAAACCGGGTCGAACCCCCTGATCCTCCCACCCCGTTGTGCCCCTCCCGCACCCCGGGGTGTCAGACGCCCGCTCCCGCACCGCCGTTCGCCGCTCGGTCCGCCAACTCCCCGCGCGGGTGAGCCCGTTCAGGTCCGGCGCTCCGCCGCGCGCCCCACCGCGTCCACCAGCGGCACCATCCGGTAGGGCACCCGCTCGCGCAGGACCATCTCCGTACGGGTGCGCACCACGCCCGTCAGCCGCACCAGGCGCTGGATCACGTCCTCCAGGTGCGCGGCGTCCCGCGCCGCGACGCGGGCCAGGAGATCCCCGCCGCCGGTGACGGAGAACGCCTCGATGATCTCGGGCACCTCGGCCAGCCCGTCCGCGACCGGGTCCAGGTGCCCCTGGGTCACCTCGATGTGGACGAACGCCAGCACCGGATGCCCGAGCGCGGCGGGGGAGAGGCGCGGGCCGGTCCCGGTGATCACCCCGGTGCGCTCCAGCCGGTCCAGCCGCGCCTGCAGCGTGCCCCGGGCGATGCCGAGCAGGCGCGCGTACTCGCGTGCGCTGGTGCGCGGCCGCTCCAGCAGCAGCCGCAGGATCTTCGCGTCCAGGGCGTCCACGGCCATGGGCCAACGGCTCCCTCGGGGTCGGGTGCGGGGCGCGGTCACTGTACCAATGGCCCAGCCGGAGCGGAGACTATTGAGCCATCAACCGCCGGGATGGTCTGATGGTGTCGTCGATGGCGCTGCGGAGGATCTCCGTGGCGCCTTTCCGTTGCTCTCTCCACTGCTTTTCCGTGTGCGAAAGGAAGGTGCCGGTGCTGAAGAAGGTGTTCGTGGCTCCGGACCCGGGCCGGCTGCGGCTGCGCGCCGGCGCCCGGGCCGTCCTCGGCATCGGTGCGGCGGTCGCGGTCTGCGGGCTCGCCGGCCACTCCCTCACCGCGGCGATCGCCGGCGGGCTCGCCGCGCTGCTCGCCCTCTTCACCGTCACCGACGCGACGGTCCGCGGCCAGGGCGTCACCACCGCCCTGCTGCCGGTGGCCGGCCTGCCCGTGCTCGCCGCCGCGACGGCGCTGCACGGCGCGCCCTGGGCCCGGGACGCCGTCTTCCTCGCGGTCCTGGGCGCCGGGGTCTACGCCCGGCGGTGGGGGCCGCGCGGACACGCCCTCGGGGTGTTCGCGTTCATGACCTTCTTCGAGACGCAGTTCCTGCACGCCGTGCCCGCGCAGCTCCCCGAGCTGTGCGCCGCGACCCTGCTCTCCCTCGCGGTCTCCTCCGCCGTCCGCTTCGGCCTGTGGTGCTACGAGCGCCGGCTGCCGCCCGCCGCCGCCCCGGCCCCGCCGTCCGGGACCGGCCTGGCCCGCACGACCACCCGCCAGGCGGTCCAGGCCGTCGTCGCGGGGGCGCTCGCGCTCGGGGCGGGACAGCTGCTGTCCCAGGAGCGCTGGTACTGGGCCGTCGGCGCCGTCTGGTGGATCTTCGTCAACACCGCCTCCCGGGGCGACGTCCTGGTGCGCGGCTTCCGCCGCGTGGCCGGCACGGTGCTCGGCATCGCCCTCGGGGCGGGCGTCGCCATCCCGCTGCACGGCGCCGGGGCACCCACGGCCGTGCTCGTCGCGGCGTGCGTCTTCGGGATCTTCTACGCGGCACCCGTCTCCTACACCTGGATGATGTTCGCCGTGACCGTCATGGCCGGGCTCCTGTACGGGCTCCTCGGCGTCCTCACCCCCGGCCTGCTGGCCCTGCGCCTGGCCGAGACCGGCGTCGGCGCGCTCGGCGCGGCGCTCGCGGTCGTCGTCGTCCTGCCGGTGACGACCCACGCGACGACGGACGCGTGGATCCGGCACGCCCTCCGCCGCGTCCACGCCTGCGCGGCGGAGGCGGCGGCCCGGCTCGCCGGCTCGCCCGACGCCGACCCAGCGCCGCTGGTCGCCGAGCTGGAGGCGCTCCTCGGCCGCGTACGCCTCTCGCTCGCGCCGCTGGTCCATCCCCTCAGCCCGCTGCGCGCCCGCAAGCAGCGGGCCCGCCGTGTCCTCGCCCTCCTCGACGAGTGCGCGCGCGAGGTGCGCGGGCTCGCCTCCGTCTCCGCCGTCTCCTCCGACTGCGCCGACTCCGCCGATCCGGAGGCGTCGCGGGACGAGCGGCTGGTGGCGGCGTGTGCGCGGGTGGAGGCGGCGGTGGGGGCGCTGACGTCGCCGTCTCCGGCGGCGTCGTTGCCTTCGCCCTCGGCGGTGGGGTCGCCCTCGGCGGTGGGGTCGGCGTCGGCGGTAGGGTCGGCGCCGGCGCCCGCGCCCGCTCCCGCGCTGTTTCCGTCTCCCGGCGGGGAGGGGGCGCTTGCCCATCTGCAGGGGCTGGAGCGGGCGTTGGGGGAGCTGGCGGTTCCGTTGCGGGCGTAGGGCCGTCGTCGGGGGGTGATATGCCCCGGACCCTCCCTTTCACCGTTTCTTCCGGGGCTGCGCCCCTCGGCCCGCCCCGCCGGCGCGCTCCGCGCGGGTGGGGCGGGACTCCGCCCCCGGCCTGGCGCTGCGTTGCGCGCGGGTGGGGCGGGGCTCCGCCCCTGCACCCCGGAACCGCGCTGCCGCGCGGTTGTCCTCAAACGCCGGACGGGCTGGAGCAGCCCGTCCGGCGCTTGAGGGCTGGGGGTGCTCCCTCTGGGGGGATCGCACGGTGCTTCGGGGGCAGGGGCGCAGGCCCGAAGCGGGGGGGCAGGGGGCGTAGCCCCCGGCGGGGTGCAGGGGCGGAGCCCCGCGCCTACCGTGCGGCAGCGCGGTTCCGGCGTGCAGGGGCGGAGCCCCGCCCACCCGCGCAGAGCGCGGCGTCGGGCCGAGGAGGGCGGGCTCCGCCACCCGTGCGGCAGTGCAGTGCTGGGCCGGGGGGCTGCGCCGCTCACCCGCGCAGAGCGCGGCGTCGGGCCGAGGAGGGCGGGCTCCGCCACCCGTGCGGCAGTGCAGTGCTGGGCCGGGGGGCTGCGCCGCCCACCCGCGCGTAGCGCGGCGTCGGGGCGAGGAGGGCGGGCTCCGCCACCCGTGCGGCAGTGCAGTGCTGGGCGGGGGGGGGCTGCGCCGCCCACCCGCGCGTAGCGCGGCGCCGGGCCGAGGAGAGCGGCCCCGGCCGCCCGCGCGCAGGGTGGTGCCGGGCGAGGACCTCAACGCCCTGCTGCCCGCGGAGGGCGTCCAGCCGCGCGGCGGCGCGGTTTCGGGCCGCGGGGCGGAGCCCCGGAAGAAACGGTGAGATGGGCCCCTCTGGGGGCGGGGCTGGGGCAGATTTCCCCACGCCTGTAGCGTCGGCCCATGGCATCCCAGGCAACCCACGCCTACATCGGTTCCTTCACCACCGCCGGAGGCCCCGGCATCACGGTCACCCGCCTCGACACCCGCACCGGAGCCCTCACCACCACCGCTCACACCATCTCCACCCCCACCCCCAACCCCTCCTTCCTCGCCGTCTCCCCCGACCGCACCCGTCTGTACGCCGTCGGCGAGACCGACGACGGCACGGTCACGGCGTTCTCGATCGCCGGGGATCCGGCCCGGCCGGAGCCGCTCGGTCCGCCCGTCCGGGTGGGCGGTGACGGGCCGACGCACCTCGCGGTGAGCGCGGACGGAAGGCGGCTGTTCACGGCCAACTACGGCTCGGGGAGCGTGAGTACGCTCCCGCTCGCCGAGGGCGGCGAGGCCGGGGCGCCCACCGTCGTCCTGCCGCACCACGGCAGTGGACCGGTCGCCGACCGGCAGTCCGCCCCGCACGCGCACACCGCCGTCCCCGACCCCTCCGGCCGCTGGCTGCTGGCCGTCGACCTGGGCACCGACTCGGTGTGGATCTCGGAGCGGGACGCCGCCACCGGCGACCCCGTGCCGTACCGGGAGGCGTCCCTCGCCCCCGGCAGCGGCCCCCGGACGCTGGTCTTCCACCCGCGCGGCCACCGCGCGTACGTCCTGCACGAACTGGACCCGGCCGTGACGGTGTGCCGCTGGGACGCCGTGGCCGGGGCGCTGGAGCCGCTGGAGGAGGTCCGCGTCGTACCGCCCGGAGCGGCCGGGCCCACGTACCCGTCCACGCCCGTGATCTCCCCGGACGGACGCTTCCTGTGGACGGCCAACCGCGGGGACGACACCCTTTCCGTCCTCGCCCTCGACGCCGACGGCGGCCGCCCGGAGCTCCGCGCGACCGTGGACTGCGGCGGGCGGTGGCCGCGCCACCTCGCCCTGCACGACGGACGGCTCTACGCGGCCAACGAGCGCTCGGGGAACGTCACTTGGTTCACGGTCGAGCCGGAGACGGGGGTGCCGCGGAAGGCGGGCACGATCGAGGTGACGGCGGCCTCCTGCGTCGTCTTCGCCTGAGCCGGGAGGCGCCCGGGCCGGGACGCGCGTGAGGGGCCCCACGGCGGAGGCCCCTCACGGCGAACGGCGTACGGCGTACGGGGAACGGCGTACGGGGAACGACGCGCCCCTCAGCGCAGCGGCGCCCCCAGCGGCGCCGGCGTGGCGATGCCCAGCAGCTCGCTGTACTTGGCGAGGACGAGCCGGCCGATCGCCGGGTAGGCGCCCAGCGGCTCGGCCGCCGCGCAGCCCGCCTCCTTGGCGGCCATGGCCGGCAGCGCCTCGTCGGCCTCGGGGCCGATCAGGCAGGGGGCGAGGGCGAGGTTCCGCGAACCGGCGGCGCGCAGCTCGTCGGCGGCGCGGGCGACGGCGCCCTCCTCGTCGAGGCCGGCGGCCAGGACGGGCACGGCCAGGCGGGCGGAGAGCAGCATGCCGGTGATGCCCGCGGCCTGCGCGGCCTCGGTGCCGCCGACCGTCGCGAGCACGATGCCGTCGGCGGCGGTCGTGACCGTGAACAGCCGGGCGCGGTCGGCACGCGCCAGCCCCGCCTCGGAGAGGCGCACGTGGAGCGCCTCGGCGAGCAGCGGGTGCGGGCCGAGGGCGTCGGTCAGCTCGAAGGCCGAACCGCTGCTCACCACCGACCGGCGTATGCGGCGCAGCACGGCGGCGTCCGGGCCGGCCAGCAGCGGGACGACGACGGCGGCCGGGCCGCGGGACCAGTCCGGCGCGTCCCCGCCGTCCGGGCCGGCGGCGGAGGCGGCGGCTTCGCTGGTGCGAGCGGTGTGCTGGGCCGCGGCGGAGCCGAGGACGGCGTCCAGCGCGGGGTACTCCGCGGAACCGCCCTCGGCGTCCGCGTAGCCGATGCGCGCGTCCAGGCCGGGCAGCTCGGAGCGGGCGATGCTGAGGATCTCCTCGGCGATGCGGCGCGCGGCGGGACCGGGCGCGCCGGGCACCGCGAGCACGAGCGGGGGCGCCCCCGTCGGCGCGGTCACGGGCTCCGGCCTCCGGTGCCGCCCGGACTGGCGGGGACGGGGCATTCGTACAGGCAGGCCGGACGTGGGCCCTGTGGAGGAGCTCATGGCGCCGCATGTTATCCGGTCGGGAACTCCTCCGTTCGGGTGGGGGGAGGTTACGTCACCTCTGTCCGGATTTATTGGGTGAGGGATCCGGCGGCCGGAGGGGGTGTCCGGTCAACGGGGAAAAGGGTGTTCACCCGATGACGGTCAGCAGCGTCCCGTCGGCCGGCAGCAGCAGACGGTCCGTCAGCAGGGCCGTGGCCAGGTACAGCGCGCCGTCCAGCGGGGTGCCCGCCGCCTCGACCCGCCGCGCGTAAGGAAGTTGCAGGCGCAACTGTTCGTCCAGCGGTTCGAGCAGCGGCCCGCCGAGCCCCCGCAGACCGCCCGTGACCGCGACCGACGGCTCCGGCGCGCCGGGCGCGGGCCGCCGGCAGGCCGCGGCGGCGGCCTCGGCGATGTGCCGGGCGGCGGTGCGCAGGATGTCCCGGGCGACCGGACACGCCCCGGCGCACCGCGCGACCTCCGGGGCGAAGGAGGCCAGCAGGGCGGGCCGGTCCGGGCGCGGGTAGAGCAGCCCCGGCAGCTCCCCGGCCGGGCCCAGGACGGCCGCCGACCGGGCCAGCAGCGCGGCCGATCCGCCGGCCCGCCCGTCGTGGGCCCGTAGCGCCGCCTCCAGTCCGGCCCGGCCGATCCAGGCCCCGCCGCCGCAGTCGCCGAGCAGGTGCCCCCAGCCGTCCGCGCGCCGCCAGCCGGAGCCGGGCGCCAGGTCGGTGCCGAGGGCGACCAGGCCGGTGCCCGCCGCGACGACGGCGCCCGGGGCCTGGCCCACGGCTCCGGCGTAGGCGGTCACGGCGTCCGAGGCCAGCGCGAGCCGCCGGGTGCCCAGCGCCTCCCGCAGGGCCGCGGGCAGGACGGCCCGCAGCTCGCCGCCGAGCCCGGCCATGCCGGCGGCCCCCACGCAGACGGCCGCGCACTCCCGCGCGTCCGCCCGGCGCAACAGCTCGCGGGCCGCGGGCAGGACGCGGCCGAGCAGGCCCCGGGCGTCGATGCCGCCGCTCGTCGTCCGCGCCGGTTCGGGGGAGGACCAGGTCAGCGGGGGGCCGGCGCCGTCCGCCGGGGCGACGGCGACGCGGATGCCCGAGCCGCCCGAGTCGACGGCCAGCACCTGAGCGGACGTCATGCGCCCGGTGTCGTGCGGGCGTTCGCGAGGACGTTCGTGAAGTCCCTCATGGCGGGCACCTTACCGCGCGGCTTCAGGGCAGCCGCCAGTCCACGGGTGCCGAACCCTGGCCCACCAGAAGGTCGTTGGCCCGGCTGAAGGGCCGCGAACCGAAGAACCCCCGGTCCGCGGACATGGGCGACGGGTGCGCGGACTCCACGCACGGCACGCCGCCGAGCAGCGGGCGCAGATTGCGCGCGTCCCGCCCCCACAGGATCGCCACCATCGGCTTGCCGCGGGCCACCAGGGCGCGGATGGCCTGCTCGGTGACCTCCTCCCAGCCCTTGCCGCGGTGCGCGGCGGGCTTGCGCGGGGCGGTCGTCAGGGCCCTGTTGAGCAGGAGGACGCCCTGCCGCGTCCACGGCGTCAGATCGCCGTTGGACGGCCGGGGCAGGCCCAGGTCGCTGTTGAGCTCCCGGTATATGTTCTCCAGGCTGCCCGGCAGCGGGCGCACCTCCGGGGCGACGGAGAAGCTCAGCCCGACCGCGTGGCCCGGCGTGGGGTAGGGGTCCTGCCCGACGATGAGGACGCGGACGTCGTCGAACGGCTGCTGGAACGCGCGCAGCACGTTGGCGCCGGAGGGCAGGTAGGTGCGGCCTGCCGCGATCTCGGCGCGCAGGAAGTCGCCCATCGCGGCGATCCGTCCGGCGACCGGTTCCAGGGCCTTCGCCCAGCCGGATTCGACGATCTCGTGCAAGGGACGTGCAGCCACGGCTGCGACCCCTCCCTGTTGTGAAGCGGTTGCGGTCGGTTGGAGATCGTACGCGATGGGTTCGGACCGGTTCCGCGGTCCCGGGCGGGCGGGAGGGCTGCGTGGGGGCGCCCGCAGGGGTGGGTTCGCCCGTACGGGTGAGTGGGGGTGTGGGCGGGGAATGTGCCCCGGACCCGCCCTTTCACCGTTTCTTGCGCGCTGCCGCGCGGAAACCGCCCTCCGGGGCGGTGTCCTCAGTCGCCGGACGGGCTGATTCAGCCCGTCCGGCGACTGAGGACAAGACCGCGGCGGAGCCGCGCAAGAAACGGTGAAAGGGCGGGTCCGGGGCACACCCTCCCCCCGCCTACCCCCGCACGCACCCCGCCGCCCCCAACAACCCCTCCCAGTCGGGGATCTTGACCGTGCGACGCCCCAGGCTCCGGCCCAGCTCCGACTCCGCCGCCTCGATGCCGAGCCAGCCCGGCCACTCCACCGGAGCGACGCCCGCCGTGCGCAGGGCGGCGCGCGGATCGTCGGCGGGCCGGCGGGCCAGCAGCGACGGCGCGTCGGCGAGCAGGGACTGCACCGTCTCCTTCGCGCAGGGCCGGTTCGTCCCGATGACCCCCGTCGGCCCCCGCTTGATCCACCCCGCCACGTACTCCCCGGGCGACGGCGCGCCGTCGCGCAGCACGCGCCCGGCGGCGTGGGGCACCGTCCCGCCGGCCGCGTCGAAGGGCAGTCCCGCGATCGGAACTCCCCGGTAGCCCACCGAGCGCAGCACCAACTGGGCCTCGATGTCCTCGAATTGGCCGGTGCCCCGCACGCCCCCGGCGCCGTCCGGCACCGTCCGCTCGAAGCGGACGGCCCGCACCGCGGAATCGCCGAGGACGGCGACGGGCCGCAGGAAGAAGCGGACGTGGATGCGGCGCCCGCGGCCGTCGGGCGGGCCGGGCGGCGGATCCCCGGCCGCCGCCCAGCCGCGCAGCACGTCGAGGTTGCGGCGGACGATGCCGGGCAGCGCGGAGCCGTCCTCCCAGGCCGGGTCCAGCGCGGCCTCCTCGGCGCGCACCAGGGCCCGGACCCCGGAGAGGGATCCCAGCTCGCGCAGTTCCTTGGTGGTGAACTTGGCCTGCGCAGGGCCGCGTCGGCCCACCATGTGGATGTCGGTGACGCGGCTCTCGGCGAGCGCGGAGAGCGCGGCGTGCGGCACGTCGGTCGCGGCCAGTTCGTCGGCGCCGCGCGCCAGCACCCGGGCGACGTCGACGGCCACGTTGCCGACACCGATCACGACGGCGGAGCGGGCGGGGAGGGCGAAGGCGTCGGGCGGGGAGTCGGGATGGGCGCTGTACCAGGAGACGAAGTCGGTGGCCGAAAAACTCCCCGGCAGGTCCTCGCCGGGGATGCCCATGCGCCGGGCCGAGGCCGCGCCCACGCAGTAGACGACCGCGTGGTAGAGCTCGCGCAGCCGGGCCGGGGCGACCTCCCCGGGGCCCTCGCCGACGGGGACGTTGCCCAGGAAGGTGATCGCGGGGTGCTCCAGCGACGTACGCAGCGTGTTCTGCAGGGACTTGATCTTCTCGTGGTCGGGGGCGACGCCGTAGCGCACCAGACCGTACGGGCAGGGCAGCCGGTCGAGGACGTCCACCGTCACCCCGGGGACGGACTCCTGCTGCACCAGGGCCTGGGCCGTGAAGACCCCGCTCGGCCCCGATCCCACCACTGCGACGCGAAGCACGGAGGGCTCTCCTTCCGGCGGTTGGGACCAGCATCCCACCGCCGCCGCGCCCCGGCAGCACCTCGGATCACTCAGACGCCGGGCGGGGGCGGTTTCGGGCCGGGCGGAACGCCGAGTTCCCAGTCGAGTCCGTACCTCTGGAACAACTCCGCTCTCAGCCGTGTCTCCGGCATCGGAATCCCCGGCATCAGCACCGCCACCACGGCCCCCATGAGCAACGCGCGCAGCAGCCGGTAGTCGGACTCGGGGTCGGTGGAGCCGTAGCGGGTGACGGTGTCGCGCAGCAGGAACGCCAGCCGCTGCTGCTCCGGGCACTGGATGAAGCCCTCCGCCTGGAGGATGCCCGCCATATGGGTGCGCATCAGCCGCGGGTGCTCGCGGGCGAGGCCCAGGATCGCGTCGATGGCGCGCGCCATGCGCTCGCGTCCGTCCTGGCTCACCGGTTCGCGTTCGAGCGCCGCCGCCAGCTTCAGGTGCATCAGCCGGTGCACGGCCGACTGCAGGAGCTGCCGCTTGCCCGGGAAGTAGTACGAGACGAGGCCGCGGGCCGCGCCCGCCCGCCCCGCGATGTCCCCCAGCGTCGTCGCCTCGTAGCCGCGCTCGTCCACCAGCTCCACGGTCGCCGACAGGAGCCGCTCGCGGGACCGGCGGCGCAACTCCTCATTGACCGACGCGCTGCGAGGGGACATGCTGTAACTCCTGCGTTGACTGGCTCCGAGCCAATATACTCAGGAGGGTACCGGCTGTCCTGCCCTCTGAGCAGGGCGAATTCCGGTATGTCCGCCGATTTCGGGCGACGCGGGGGATCGTCCGAAATCGGCGGTTCGCTGTACGGCAGCCCCTTCCCGCGTGCCCCGGCCGCCCCCGGGTACCCGTGTTCTCCGCTCCGGCGGCACACTGGAGGCAGCGGGAAGGGGAGCACGATGAGCGAGATCATTCTCAGCGACACCACACCGTCCCAGGCCGAAGGCGAACGCGACGACGACCTCGGCGAGGAGCAGCACCCCCAGACGCCCCGCACCACGCCGTCGCAGGCCGAGGGCGAGCGGGACGACGAGGAGAACACCGTCTGATCAGGAGGGCCGCCGTCCGGTCGGCGGGACCGCCCGTCTGATCAGGAGGGCCGCCGGCCGCCGGCCAGGAGCGCCCGGCCCCGGCGCCGCCAGGCCACCAGCACCGCCGCGAGCCCGGTGACGGCGATGAAGGCCACGGCCGCCATGAACGCCGGCGAGGTGGGCGACGCCGCGTGGCTGCCGGCGACCACGTACGCCGTGGTGCTCGGCGCGCTGCCCAGGGCGGTGGCCAGCAGGAACGGCGTCCAGCCCAGCCGCGAGACCGCCGCGCAGTAGTTGGCGGCCGCGAACGGCACGCCCGGGAAGAGCCGCACCGCCAGCATCGAGCGGAAGCCGTGCCGGCTCAGCTGGCGGTCCGCCGCCTTCAGCCACCGGGCGCGCAGCAGCGGGCGCAGCGCCTTCTGGCCGAGCAGCCGGGCCAGCCCGAAGGAGGCGGCCGAGCCGAGGACCGTGCCGGCCAGCGCCGCCACCGACCCGGCCTGCGCGCCGAAGAGCGTCCCGGCGGCGACGCTCAGCACCGGGCGGGGCACGAAGGCCGCGGTGCACAGCCCGTACGCGGCGGAGAAGAGCAGGAAGGCCAGGCCGTAGGGGGTGCCGGCGGGCAGTCCCCCGGCGAGCAGCCGCTCGGGGTGACAGGCGAGGACGGTGGCCACCCCGCCGCCGACGATGGCGGCCAGAAGCCCCAGCCGGGCCCAGGGGGAGAGCGCGCCACAGCGGCCGGGGCGCTCGTCCGGGGCGGGCGGGGGAGCGGCGGAGTCGGACACCGAAGGAGCGTAACCGACATGCGGCCGGTTGCGGTGTGATCTCCGGATCAGGTGATGACGCGTCGGGCGCCGCGGTGCGCGGCCGGGGCGAAAACCACTCGACGGCCCCTCCGGGGTGAGCGAGCATCAAGAGCATGTGCCGGTACGCCCCTTGCGCGAGGCGGTCCGCGGTCGCGGGCCCGCTCGGGGCCGCCCGCCCCGCGCCCGCTCCCGGGCCCTCCGGCCTGCTCCGGCACGTCCGAGGCTGACCCTTCCCGGATCGTTCCCGCGGCCCCGTACGGGGAGGGTCGGTCAGCCCCGGGGCCCACCGGCCGCCGCGCCGGACCCGCGCACCGGAGAAACCGGAGAACGCCCATGTCCCAGCCCGCCCACGCCCCGATCCCCACCCCGGCCCCGCTCCCCGGCCCCGCCGAGCCGCTCCTCAACATCGGCGCCATCGGCCACGCGGGCCACGGCAAGACCCTGCTCACCTCGGCCGTCACCAAGGTCCTGGCGGCGCGGGGCACGGCCGCGTTCGTCCCCGCCGCACGGCTCGGCCGCGCCCGCGGCGGGACGGTCCTGCCCGCGCATCTCGAGTACGCGACCGACACGCGCCGCTACGTCCACGCCGACCTGCCCGGACACGCGGCGCGCGCCAAGGACGTGATCGCCGCTGCGGCCGGCCTCGACGGGGCGGTCCTCGTCGTCTCCGCGCTCGACGGCGTCAAGCCCCAGACCGTCGAACACCTCGTGCTCGTCCGGCACTTGGGCGTCGGCGGCCTCGTCGTCGCGCTCACCCAGGCCGACGCGGCCGAGCCGGAGCTCGCCGCCCTCGCCGAACTCCAGGTCCGCGACCTGCTCTCCGCGCACGGCCGGCCCGGCGGGCTGGTCCCCGTCGTCCGGGTCTCGGCGCTCGGCGCGCTGGCCGGCGACCCGCGCTGGACGGGCAGCGTCGAGGCGCTGCTCGACGCCGTCGACACCTATGTGCCCGCCCCCGCGCGCCCCACCGGCGCCCCCTTCCTGCTGCCCGTCGACCGGGTCCGCCCGGTACCCGGCACCGGCACCCTCGTCACCGGCACCGTGGAGCGCGGCACCCTCCGCCTCCCCGGCCCCGTCGAGGTGCCGGGGGTCCTGGAGCCCGTCCCGGTCGCCGCGATGGAGACCTTCGGCCGGCCCGTGGACGGCGCGCGGGCCGGCGACCGGGTCGCGCTGCTGCTGCCGAGTGCGCGGGGGCGCCAACCCCGGCGCGGGGACATGGTGGTGGCGCCGGGCAGCGTCGTCCCGCGCCGGCGCTTCGAGGCCAGCGTGCGCGTCCTCGGCCCGGCGGAGGGCGGCCGCCGGGCGCCGGTCGTCACCGGTTCCCGCCCCCGGTTCCACCTCCGCACCGCCGACGTCCCCGGCGGCATCGACCTGGGCCCGCGCACCGCCGCCCGCCCCGGCGAGACCGTGACCCTCACCGCCGTCCTCGACCACGGCCTCCCGGTCGAACCCGGGCTCGGCTTCGCCCTCCGCGACGGCGGGCGCACCGTCGGGGCGGGCCGGGTGACCGCCACGGAGGGATGATCCCGCCGTGGCCGTCACCGGCCGCCACAGCCGTCACCAGCAGTCACAATGGGGAGGTGGACGAACCCATACCCGTGACCCGCGACGTCGCCGGCGGCACCGCCCGGCTCCTGCCGGACGTGGACCGGGCGCGCGCCTGGCTCCTGACCGTGGACGGCGCGCCCCAGTCCTACGTCGACCTCGACGACCCGTCGTACCTCGAGTTCGAGTACGCCCGGCGGGTCGGGCACGTCCTCGACGCGGCCGCCGCGCCGGGCCGGCCGCTCGACGTCCTCCACCTCGGCGGCGGCGCCCTGACCCTGCCGCGCTACGTCGCCGCCACCCGCCCCGGATCCCGGCAGCACGTCGTCGAGGCCGACCCCGGGATCGTCGCCCTCGTGACCGAACACCTGCCGCTACCCGCCGGGTCGGGGATCACCGTACGGGCCGAGGACGCCCGCGCGGCCCTGGAGGCCGCCCCCGGCGCCTCGGCGGACGTCGTCGTCGCGGACGTCTTCGGCGGCTCCCGGGTCCCCGCCCACCTGACCTCGCTCGAGTACGCCCGCTCGGCCGCGCGCGTGCTGCGCACCGGCGGCGTCTACGTCGCGAACCTGGCCGACGGCGCCCCCTTCGACTTCCTGCGCCCGCAGGTGGCGACGCTGGCGTCCGTCCTGCCCGAGATCTGCCTGATCGCCGAGGCGCCGGTGCTGCGCGGCCGCCGCTTCGGCAACGTCGTGCTCGCCGCCTCCGCCGCGCCGCTGCCCGTAGGCACGCTGGCCCGGCGCGCCGCGGCGGACGCCTTCCCGGCCCGCGTCGAACACGGCGACGCGCTCGCCCGGTTCACCGCCGGCGCGGCCCCGGTGTCCGACGCGGACGCGGTCGGCTCCCCGGAGCCGCCCGCCGGGGCCTTCGGCGTGGGGTGAGCCGGGTCAGGAGTCCGTCTCCAGC
The DNA here is from genome assembly GCF_001187435.1 of Streptomyces caatingaensis. Classification (GTDB taxonomy): domain Bacteria; phylum Actinomycetota; class Actinomycetes; order Streptomycetales; family Streptomycetaceae; genus Streptomyces; species Streptomyces caatingaensis. The sequence goes on from NZ_LFXA01000002.1 coordinate 855,220, forward strand.
GGCCGCAGCGAACTCATGATCTTCTTGATGGTGTCCTCGGGGATCTCGTCGTCGGTGCCCTTGACGCTGAAGAGGATCCAGGTGGCCAGGTCGCCGTTGGTGTCCTTGTAGGTGAAGGCGACGGCCTTGCCGTCGGTCGTGCACTTGCCCGTCTTCTTCACCCCGGTGACCGTCGCCGTGGCCATCTGGCCGGTGAGTCCGTGGTCGCTGCGGAACTCCTTGGCGTCGGACCGCTTGAACTGCCCGGTCTTCTTCTGGTCGAAGGCCGCCCACACCCAGTTCAGCGCCTCGATCTCGGCTGCGCTGCCCAGGCTCTTGGCGCCCTGCGCGCCCTTGGTGCCCGCCGCGCCCATCGCGTTGTTCGCCTCGCACACCCCCGCCTTGTAGTCGGCGGGGCCCGTCATCACCACGGCCGGCTTGGGCAGCAGGTAGCGCTTGTCGTCCTTGGCGCTCTCGTCGCTGATGCTGTACTGCATCGACGGCCCGGAGACCTTCCAGTCCGGCGGGACGTCGAAGACGTCGTGGCGCTTGAGGTTGACGACCGGCTTCCAGCCGGCGATCACCGGCTTGACCTCCTGGCCGCCGCCGCGCGGATTGACCTCCGGCGAGGACGAACCGGTCGGCCCCGCGGTCGACGGGGCGGAGGCCGAGGCCGAGGCGGGCGGCTTGGGGTCGTCGTGCGCGGTGGTCTTCTCGCCGTCGTCCCTGAGCACCAGCACCCCGGTGACCACCGCCGCGGCCACCACCGCCAGGGCCGTCGAGACGGCGATCACGGTCGTGCGCCGCCCGCGCCCCCCGCCCCCCGGCGGCTGGGGCCCGCCGGGCGCGGCCGGCGGCGTCCACTGCGCCCCGCCGGGCTGCGGAGAGGGATGGGGCTGTCCGTACCCCGGCGTCTGGTACCCCGGCGCCTGGTACCCCGGCTGCTGGTACGGGTTGGGCTGCTGGTACGGATTCGGCTGCTGCTGCGGGTTGTGCTCGCCCCCGTTGGCGGGCTGCTGTCCTGGCCACATGGCCGACAACCATAAGGGGCGGAGGTGACGGGCGTGGTCGGTGGGCCTTCCCGGAGACGCTACTGGCTGGTAACTTCACGTGTCATGTCTCAGACCCAGCCCTCGATCGGCGACATGCTCGCGGCCACCGTTCCCATGGTGCGGACCCTCAACCTCGCCTTCGGCGAGATCTCCGCCGAGCGGGCCGTGCTCCACCTGCCCGACCAGCCCGAGTACCACAACCACGTCGGCGGCCCGCACGCCGGCGCGATGTTCACCCTCGCCGAGTCCGCCAGCGGCGCCATCGTCCTCGCCGCCTTCGGCGACCAGCTCTCCCGCGCCGTGCCGCTCGCCGTCCGCGCCGAGATCGGCTACAAGAAGCTCGCCAAGGGCCCCGTCACCGCCACCGCCGTCCTCGGCCGTCCGGCCGCCGAGGTCGTCGCCGAACTCGACGCGGGCGGCCGCCCGGAGTTCCCGGTGCGCGTCTCGATCACCCGCGAGGACGGCGCCGAGACCGGCGAGATGACGATCGTCTGGACCCTGCGCCCCAACGCGTAGGCCCGGCCCGCGAGAACACCCGTGGCCGCCCCGGAGCGGGACACCGCCCCCGGGGCGGCCACGGGCGTACGGGCCGGAAACTCAGACCAGTTCGGGTGCCTTGCGCGGGTGCGGGAGCGGCGCCTGCTTCCGGTCCCACCGCCTCGTGGTCCGGACGTACGCGTAGATCACCGACGCCATCGCCAGGATGAGCAGCGGGCCGAACAGCCACGGCAGGCCGGCCATGGGCACCGACAGGTAGCGGTACGCCAGCAGGAGGGCCGCGAAGACCGCCGTGCCGTAGGCGACCAGGCGCAGGCCCGCGCGGTCCCAGCCGCGCTCCTGGGAGCGGAGGGCCGCCTCGATGGTGAGGGTGAAGACGACGCCGGCGACGAGGTCCGTGCCGTAGTGGTAGCCGAAGCCCAGGGTCGCGCCCAGGGTGGTGACCAGCCAGAACGCCCCGAAGAAGCGCAGGATCCGCGGGCCCTTGCGGGAGTGGATGAAGATCGCGGTGGCCCAGGCGGTGTGCAGGCTGGGCATGCAGTTGCGCGGGGTGAAGTCGTTGAACGGCATGTGGTGCGGAGTGCCGGACGGCAGCGCGTTCGGCCAGATGTCGGCCACCGCCCACTGGGCGCCGTCGGGCCCGTAGGCGAAGACCGGCCCGACCACCGGGTAGATCATGTAGATGCCCGGCCCGAGGAGACCGATCAGCAGGAAGGTGCGCACCAGGTGGTGGCGCGGGAAGCGGCGCTCGGACGCCACGTTCCGCAGCTGGTACAGCGCGACGACGACGGCGGCCACCGCGAGCTGGATGTAGACGTAGTCGAGGAGGTGGGTGCCGACCGGTTCGGTGGCCCGGACGATGCGTCCCACCAGCCACGACGGGTCGCCCAGCGCGTGATCCGCGGTGCCCAGGTACTGGTCGAGCACCGTCGGGCGGGTCTTCGCGGTGATGAGGAGCCAGGTGTCGCCGGTCTTGCGGCCGGCCACCAGCAGCAGCCCCAGCCCGACACCCTTGAGCAGCAGGGCGCGTTCGCGGCCGGTGCGGCGCGTGACGGCGATGACCGCGCAGGCCAGCACCACCCACAACGCGCCGTTGCCGAACATCATCCTGGCGCCGACGGCCCAGCGCACCAGGAAGAAGACGAGATCGATGCCGACCGCGGCGCCGAGGGCCACGAACCGCTCCCGCCAGGTGAGGACCACCATCGTCAGCGCCATGCTGCCGTACAGCAGCGGCCCCGACTTGGGGGCGAGGACCACTTCCTTCACCTGGTTCGTCATCGGCCCCGGAAGACCGTAGTGACGTGCGGCGATCTCCAGGGCTATGAGGAACCCGAGGCCCACGACGGCGGCCGCGGCCCACAGGACCGTCCGGGGGCGGCGCCACGCGGCGGACGTGATGCCGTGGTCTGTTCGCGAAGTCACCCGCGATGTTTTGGATATCAATGGTCTGATCGATGTGTGGGTGCTGGTCGGAGGGGATGCGAGGTCCGGCTGGTGCGGGCGATGAGGGCGATCATCGCGAGTTCGAACATGCTAGCGGAGCGGTCGGGGACGGGACCGGCGGGTCACGAAGGAACTCCCGGCGCCCGAGGGTACGGGGGTGCGACGGGCCGCCCGGCGGCGGGTCGCGTGACTCCCGACACAAGCGCTACCGCGCCGGGCCTCCCGCGGTGGAGGGTGATCGCGACCGTCCCGACACCCCGGAGGCACCGTGATAGCCATCGGCAAGCTCACCCCGGCCGACCGCGCGGCCTGGGAGGCCCTGTTCCGCGCGTACCTGGACTTCTACGGGCGCGACGAGCCGCAGGAGACCTACGACACCGCGTGGCGCGCCTTCCAGGAGGACACGCGCGTGCACGCCCTCGGCGCGCGCCTCGACGGCGAACTCGTCGGCATCACCCACTACTTCGCCCACCCCAACACCTCGGGCCCCGACGTCTGTTACCTCCAGGACCTCTTCACCGACCCGCGCGCCCGCCGGAAGGGCGTGGGCGAGGCGCTGATCACCGCCGTCGTCGGGTGGGCCGAGGAGCGCGGCTGCTCGCGGGTGTACTGGAGCACGCACGAGACCAACGCGACCGCGCGCGCCCTGTACGACAGGGTGGCCGACTACCGCGGGTTCATCCGCTACCAGATCGAGCTGCCGCGCTGATGCCCGCCGCCACCCGCCCCGAGTCCTTCTACCGCCGCCTGGGCGACGGCCGCTACGCGAGCACCGCCGCCACCGCCGGCCCCTGGAGCCCCGAGGCGCAGCACGCGGGCCCGCCCTCCGCCCTCCTCGGCCGCGCACTGGAACGGCACGAGCCGCGGGACGGGCTCCGCGTGGCCCGGGTGACCCTGGAGATCCCGGCGCCCGTCCCCGTCGGCGACCTGACCGTACGGGTGCGCACCCTCCGCGCCGGGCGCCGCACCGAGCTCCTGGAGGGCGAGATCACCGCCGGGGGCCGGCCCGTGATGCTGGCCCGGGCCTGGCGGGTCGCCACGAGCCCGGCGGACACCCCGGGCCTGCGCCCGGAACCCACGCCTCCGCCCCCGCCGGAGCCGCAGGGGCCGCCCGCGCTGCCGGGGGCGTACCCCGACGGCTACGTCGCGGCCATGGAGTGGCGCTTCGCCGCGGGGGGATTCGCCACCCCGGGCCCGGGGACGGCCTGGGCCCGCCAGCGGATCCCCCTCGTCGCCGGGGAGGAGGACACCCCGCTCACGCGCGCCCTGACCCTGGCGGACAGCAACTGGGCCGTCGGCTTCGAACTCGACCACGTCCGGCGGCTCGTCATCAACACCGACATCACCCTGGCCCTGCACCGCGACCCGGTCGGGGAGTGGCTGTGCCTGAGCGCCGCCACCGCCGCGACCCCCGGCGGTTCGGGGCTCGCCTCCGGCCGGCTCGACGACACGGCCGGCGACTGCGGGCGGATCCTGCAGACGCTCCTGGTCGCCGAGCGGTGACGGGGACCGGCCCGCCCCCGTCACGGTTCGTAACAAATGGGCGCCCCCGCTCAACCGCACGGCCCGGCGGCGAGTCCTACCTCCAGTAGGCTTCCCGGCGTGCGCCCCGCGGCGCACGCCGGGCATCAAGGTCGTCAACCGGGGAGGAACCGGCGTTGCACGTTCAGGAATGGCTCGAATCGGTGCCGGCGGTCGCCGTCTACCTGCTGGTGGGCGGGGTCATCGGGCTGGAGAGCCTGGGCATCCCGCTCCCCGGTGAGATCGTCCTCGTCAGCGCCACGCTGATGGCCGCGAGCCAGGACCACATCAACCCCTACGTCCTGGGCGCCTGCGCCGTCGCGGGCGCGATCATCGGCGACTCGATCGGCTACCTCATCGGCCGCAAGGGCGGCAAGCCGCTGCTGGCCTGGCTCGGCCGCAAGTTCCCCAAGCACTTCGGGCCCCACCATGTGGCCACCGCCGAGCGGTCGTTCACCAAGTGGGGCATGTGGGCCGTCTTCGTCGGCCGCTTCATCGCGCTGCTGCGCATCTTCGCCGGCCCGCTGGCCGGCGTCCTGAAGATGCCGTACTGGAAGTTCCTCATCGCCAACGTGCTCGGCGGCATCGCCTGGGCCGGCGGCACCGTCGCCGTCATCTACTCCGTCGGCAAGGTCGCCGAGAAGTGGCTGCACCAGTTCTCCTACCTCGGCCTGGTCGCCGCCGTGCTCTTCGGCGCCGGCTCCTTCGTCGTCATGCGGATCAAGGCCAAGAAGGCACAGAAGAACGCCCCGGACGAGGCCGCCGAGCAGCCCGAGCCGGCCGTCGCCGAGTGACCCCCGGCGGCCCGGGATGTGATCTCCGTCCCATCCCGGCCGCCCCGCCCCGGCCGTCGCCTAGCGTGCCCGTGAGGACGGGGGCCGCAGCGGCGAGGAGGAGCAGACCATGACGGACGACCGGGCGCTGATCGCGGGCGTGGGCGGCAAGGAGCCGCGGATCGACCCCGGCGCCTTCACCGCACCCACCTCCGTCGTCCTCGGCGACGTCACCCTCGCCGCCGGCAGCAGCGTCTGGTACCACGCCGTCCTGCGCGGCGACGGCGGCCCGATCACCCTCGGCGCCGGCAGCAACGTCCAGGACAACTGCACCGTCCACGTCGACCCCGGATTCCCCGTCACCGTCGGCGAGCGCGTGACCGTCGGCCACAACGCCGTCCTGCACGGCTGCACCGTCGAGGACGACGTCCTCGTCGGCATGGGCGCCACCGTCCTCAACGGGGCGCGCATCGGCGCCGGTTCGCTCGTCGCCGCCCAGGCGCTGGTGCCCGAGGGCATGGACGTGCCGCCCGGCTCCCTGGTGGCCGGCGTGCCCGCCAAGGTCCGGCGGGAGCTGACCGCCGAGGAGCGCGAGCGCATCCGCGCCAACGCCGCGGTGTACGAGGAGCTGGCGAAGACCCACCGGGAGTCGTTCGGCGGCTGAGGGCCGCGTCAGATCGCGACGGCCGCGACCAACTCCGCGAGAATCTCGTCCAGATCGTTGAGGACGGAGCCCTGCCGGCTCAGCTCCGCCAGCGTGGCCTCCCGCTCCGCCTCGCCGCTCTCCAGGCGTTCCAGCGCGTTCTCCACCTCCTGCCGCACGCTGCGCAGCTCCCCCTCGATGCCCTCCGCGACGATCTCGCGGACCTTGTCGAGCTGCTCCCGCACGGTCGCGGACAGCTCGGTGACGATCCGGTCGGTCCGGTCGCGGAGGGCGTCGGCGCAGTCCTGGGCGGCCTTCTCCTTGAGCTCCTGTTCGAGCCGGGACGTCGCCAGGGAGCCGCTGACGAGGTTGGCCGCGAGCACCGCCAGGGAGAAGGGGAGGGCGGCGAGGCCGACGGCCGCGCCGACGACGGCCACCGCGACGGTCGGGAGCACCGCCCGCGTGACGCCCTTGAAGCCGAAGTTGGCGCCCGCCAGCCCCATGCCGGGCCCGCCGAGGACCGTTCCGAGCCCCGCCGCGACGACGCGCTCGACGCCCCCGGCCACGGCGCCCGGCCGCTCCCGCCGGGGCACGGCCGCCAGCTCGTAGCGGATCCCGTCGACCCGCTCGACGAGTTCGGTGAGGTCCGTCTCGATCTGCGCCTCCAGCGCCAGCACCCGTTCCTCCAGGAACACCTGGAGCTCGTCGCGCTGCCACGCGGCCGACGCCTCCTGGACCCTGGCCTTCAGCTTCGCGGAGAGCTCCTCCTCGAGCGCCTCGACGCGTGCCGTCCGCGTGAAGGGGTTGAGGCCCTTCAGCCGGTTCTCCAGGGGCAGTTCGCGGGCCCACTCCTCGACGGCGTCCGCCGTCCCCCGGTAGAACCGCCGCGCCATCGCGCCGACTTCGTCGAGGACGTCGCGCAGGTGGGAGTCGACCCGGCCCAGGATGGCGTCCCTGCGCTGCGCCACCTGCCGCAGCGGCACCTGCTGGAGCTCGTACTCGCGGCGCAGGCCGGCCGAGGTCCGCCGCAGCATCCCCTGCTGGAGCTCGATGTCCCGCCGCGCCGCGGTCACCACGTTCTGCAGGCGCAGGACCGGGACGAGCACCTTGGCGCGCCCCCGGTCGCGGACGAGGAAGCGCTCCAGCGCCTGCTCGAACGGCGGGAATCCGGTCGCCCCCCGGCCGTCCGCGCCCGAGCCGCGCACCCGGCCCTCCAGCGCGTCCCTGGCGTTGACGAAGAAGACCCGGTCGTCGCGGGGGTGGTAGGGGGCCAGCCGGTTGCGGACGCTCTCGACGACGGCGTCGCGCCGGTTCGGCGGGACGTCGTCGATCCGGGTGAAGAGGAAGAACGCGTCCTCGTGTCCCCGGGCGGCGACGTGGACGTCGAGGAAGGTCTGCTCGCTCAGCGACAGCGGGGCGGTGGTCAGCAGCACCATGACCAGGGCGTCCGCCCGGTCCAGATAGCCCAGGGTGAGCCGCTCGCGCTCGGGCGCCTCGTTCAGCCCCGGCGAGTCGATGATCTCGACGTGGTTCTCGCACAGCGGCAACGGCCAGAAGACCTCGGCCCGTTCGTACGGATTGGGCCGCGGCCCGCCGTCGTCGCCGTCCTGGATGGTCACGTGCTCGGCCAGCTTCTCGACGGGGATGTCGAGGGGCCGGTCCGGGGCGTCCTTCCCGGCCGTGGGCATCGGGTGGAGCCTGGCCCGGCGCTCGGCGCCCCACTTCACCTCGTTGACGATGGCGGTGCAGGGCAGGATGTCCGTCGGCAGCACCTCCGCGCCGAGCAGCGCGTTGATCACCGTGCTCTTGCCGCGCTTGAACTCGCCCACGAACATCACCTTGAACGTGTCGGACTCCACACGCTCCTGGATCACGCGCAGCCGCTCGGTGTTGGCCTCGACGTTGACCGCCTCCAGCACCGGCCGGAGCCTGCCGATGAGGGCGAGGAGGGACTGGCGGTGTTCCTCGAAGATCCCGTAGCCGTTCATCGTTTCGCCTCTCAGCCGTGGTCGCGTGGGGTGGGTTCGGTCCCGGCCGGCAGCCGGGCGCGCAGGCGGGCCGCCGCGGCGGAGAGCGAGAGCCCTTCCGGCGCGGGGGCCCCGGGCTCGTGCCGAGGGGGCGCCAGGGCGTTCTCGGCCAGGTCCCGGTAGGCCGACCGGAGGTGCCGCGCCGCGGCGTCGGCGAACTCCTCCACCGCCTGCCGGACGATCCGCGTCAACGCCTCGCCCACCGCCTGCCGTTGGTGCTCGGCCAGCCGCTGGAAGCGCGTCTCACCGGCCGCCAGGGCGGCGGCCCCGCCGATCAGGGCGACCGGCAGGGCGGGGCCGGGCAGCGCGACCGCCGCGAGCAGCCCGGCCCCGACCGGCCCGAGCCGCTGGTACAGCAGCTTCCTTCCGCCGAGGTCCTGAAGGTGCAGCCGCTGCCGGACCGGCTCGTCGAGCTCCAGGAGGGCGTCCGGGGCGGCGGTGTCCTGTGCGGCGACCGGGGCGCCTTCGAGGGCGGAGAGCCGTTCGGCGAGCCACCGGGCCTCGGTCTCCAGCCGGTGCCCGAACCACTCGGCCTGCCGCCCGGCCACGTCCAGCAGGCCGCGGTGCAGTTCGTAGGAGAGCGAGGTGTCCCACCAGTGCCCGGCGTCCGGCGACTCCGCCAGTGATCGCCGCAACTCCTCCAGGAGGCCTGTGCGTTCGCGCTCCAGGCGGCCGCGCAGTTCGGTGACGGCCTCGGTGCGCCGCCGGTCGACGTGCATGCGGAGGCCGGCGCGTTCGGCGTCCGCCCCCGCGGCGTCCCGCCCGGCCCGCTCCTCGGCGGCCCGCCGGGCGGCGGCCTCGTCGCGGCGGCCCGTCGCGGCCATCCGGGCGCACAGGTCGGCCAGCTGGGCCGCGATCTGCCGCCGGCGCGACGCCTGCCGGTCCTCCGCGCCGGTCCAGGAGCGGACGAGCGCGCGCAGGGCGTCGAGCCCGTCCCGGTCCCCGAGGACGGCGATGCCGGGGCCGAGGCGTTCGGCGCGGGCCCGCACGTGCTCCCTGACGGGTGCGCGCCTGTCCTCGGGGAGCCGGTCCTCGCCGGTGAGCACCAGGGCGACGCGGCGCAGGCGGCCACGGCCGAGGGCCCGGTCCGCGAAGTCCGTCTCGGTGCGGCCGAAGGGGGCGACGGCCCTGGTCGTCATCACGAGGGCGTCGGCGTGGTGCGCGAGGCGGCACGCCAGCTCGTCCGCCTCCGCCGCCTGGTTGAGCGCCGGTGCCTCGACCAGCTCCACGTCCTCGCCGAGCGGGGAGGAGCGGAGCAGGAGCCGGGGCGCGGGGAACTTCCCGGTGCCCTCCTGGACCACGGACGCCTCCGCCCCGGGTCCGGCGAGCCGCCCGGTCAGCTCCGGCGCGCCGCTCATCGCCTCACCGGCGACGACGATCCGGCAGGCGGGGCGGTGGAGTTGCCCGGTCATGCCCGCCAACTCGGCGAGCACGCCGTGCAGTCCGTGGTCGCGTGCGAGCGCTTCGGCCTCGGCGAGGCAGGCTTCGAGGGGGAGTGCGGGGTCTTGGCCGGAGTCGGGCATGGGGGCCGTCCTGTTCGGTCGGGGTGATGGGCCGGAAGACGATGCTTCACGGTCCGGCGAGCAGGGCCCGCCGGCGCTCGATGGCGGAGCGGCGCCGGTCCGCCTCGGCGAGGACGTGCGTCAGCGCCGCGCGCCGCTCCTCCAGCGCGGCGTGCCGTTCGTGCTGCCGGGCGGCGATACCGGAGATCACGTCCCGGTAGCCCGTGCGGTAGCCGTCCAGGCAGGCGGCGAAGGCGGTTTCGGCGGACCGCCGCCGGTCGCGCACCGCGCCTTCGAGGTCGGCGCGCACCGCCTCGAAGGCGGCCCGGACCGTGGCGCGGACGCGGGTGGCGAGCTCCGCCTTCAGGGGCGCGAGCTTCCGGGCACCGAGGGCCTGGCCGACGAGCGCCCCCACACCGGCGCCCACCGGGCCGCCCACGATCCCGCCCACCACGGTGCCGACCGCCCACCCGCCGAACCGGCCCCACCGGTCCGAGCTCAGCGCCTGCCGCGCCGCCGCCACCGCGGGGGACAAGCGGGCCGGCCCCGTCGGCGGCCGGCGCCCAGGGCGGGGGCGCGGGCTCGCGCACGTCCGGCGGCCGGCCCAGCGCCTCGCCGAGGCGTGCGTACTCCGTGCGGAAGGCCGCCGCCACCTCCCGTCCGGCGGTCAGCGCCGCATGGGTGAACGCGTCCCGCACGACGCGGCGTTGGGCCTCGTCCCACTGCCGCAGCCCGTCCCGCAGCCGGGCGGTGACGCCCTCCTCCACGGCGGTGCGCAGGACGGCGACGGTCCCCGCCGACTCGACCAGCCCGGCGCAGTCGTCCGCGGTGCGGGCCAGCGCCTCCTCGTAGGTGCGGCCGATCCCGGCGCGCACCCGGGCGTCCGCCTGCGCGAGCTGCCGCAGGCCCAGGCTCCGGTACGGCTCCAGGAACCCCGCGAGGTCCGGGATGCGGGCGGCCGCGAGGGCCGATTCCTCGGCGTCCAGCTCGGCCCGGCGCGCGTCGGTCTCCTCGCGGACGAGCCGCATGGCCCGGTCCAGCAGCCGGAGCGTGCTGTCGCCCACCGCGACGGCGCGCTGCCGCCCGAGGGTCTCGCGCAGCCGCGACTCGGTCTCCGCGAACCGCCGTGCCCACGCGGCCTGTTCGGGGGACAGCGGCTCGCCCGCCGCCCCGCGGACCACCGCCTCCGCGGAGACCGCCTCCACCGCCGCCCCGGGCAGCGCGAGGCGGGCGCGCAGCCGGGCGCGGATCGCCCGGACGACGTCCGGCCGCTCGGCGTCCGGGACCCGGTCGGCATAGGTGGCGAGGAAGACGCAGCGCGTCAGCATCGCGCGGTCGAGGGCGTCCTCCAGGAAGGCGGTCAGGGACAGGGGCACGGGCACCAGCGCCGAGGTCAGCACCACCGCGCTGTCGGCGGTCTCGGCCATCACCCGGCGGACGGTCCCGTCGTGCTCCGCCTGCCCGTTGGCGCCGGGGGTGTCCACGACGACGAGGCCGTCGGCGAGCGCGGCGGCCGGGACCTCGACCCGCAGCTCCGACACCAGGGGGGCGATCCGGGGGCCCGCCGTCAACAGGGCGAGCAGCGGGCGGAATTCACCCGGTATCTCGTCGTCGGGGCACCGCTCGCGCAGCGCGGCGGTCAGCCGCTTGCGGGTGCCGCCGCCGTCGGAACGGACCGTGTACCGGCGGGGGTCGCCGTCCAGCCGCACCCGGAGCAGCGGCGTCGGCCCGTACTCGATGACGACGGGGGCGGCGGTGGTCGGCAGCACGTCGGCCGGCAGCAGCGGCATGCGCAACAGGCCGTTGACGAAGGTGCTCTTGCCGCTGGAGAACTCGCCGATGACGGCCAGGTGCGGACGGTCGTCCGCCAGCCTCCGGTGCACCTGCGCCAGGGCCGCGCCGACGGCCGCCGCCCGCTCGGGGGCCGGCCCGAGGCCGTCGATCGACCCCCGGACGAAGTCCAGGTGTTCCGCCGTGTCGGTCAGTGCCTCGGCGACGACGGCGGCGTCCCCGGGGTGCGTCCTTCGGTCCCCCACGCTGAGCTCCCTGCCTAGGGGAGGAGCCTCGCAACGGACGCCGGACCTCCTCGCGGGCTTGACCCGGCACGTACCCGTCCTTGACCAAATCCTTTCCGTCATTGGCGTGTTGCGCCCTAGCCTCGTCGTACGAAGGGTGCTCTCACGACGAGGGGGACAGTCGATGAAGGCCGACGACGAGGGGACCGCGCGGCGCTCCGGCGCTCCGGCCCGTACGCGCTTCCCGGGGATCTCCTCGCGCGCCTACGAGCACCCGGCCGACCGCGCCGCGCTGGTGGCCCTGCGCAAGCTGCGCGGACTGGACACGTTCGTACGGAAGTTCCGCGGGGCCTTCCTCGAACGGGCCCTGCGCATGGAGGCCCTGGGGGAGGCGGTGCGCACCAGTGACCGGCAGTTCCGCACGGTCCACCGGACGATGCGCGAGGCCTCCCGGGTGCTGGACCTCGACCGCACCCCCGAGCTGTTCGTCCGCCTGGACCGGGACGTCAACGCCGCCACGGTCGGCGTGGACCGGCCCTTCGTCGTGCTCAGCAGCGGCATGCTGGAGCTGATGGACGCCGAGGAGCTGCGCTTCGTCATCGGCCACGAGCTCGGCCACGCCATGAGCGGGCACCTGGTGTACGGGACGATCGCCCGCTTCCTCGCCGAAGCGGGCCGCGTGCTCGCCTCCGTCCCCATGGGGGGCCTCGGCCTGCAGGCCGTCCGGCTCGCGCTCGGCGAATGGATGCGCATGTCCGAACTCTCCTGCGACCGGGCCGGATTGCTCGTCGTCCAGGACCGCGAACCGTGCCTGCGCGCCCTGATGAAGCTGGCGGGCGGCGCGCACCTGGGCGAGATGGACGCCGGGGAGTTCCTGCGCCAGGCGGCCGAGTACCGGCGCGGCGAGGATCTGCGCGACAGCGTCGTCAAGTTCCTGATCGAACAGCCCCGTTCGCACCCCCTGGCCGTCGCCCGGGTCGCCGAGCTCGACCACTGGGCCTCGGGCGACGGCTACCGGTCCGTCCTCGCCGGGGACTACGCCCTGCGCCGCGACGACGCCGGGGCGTCCGTCCGGGGGGAACTGCGGACCACCGGCGCCTCCTGCGCGGAGAGGGTCCGGCGGAGCACCGACCCGCTGCTCGTCATGCTCCGCGATCTCGCCGTCTCGGCCGACCGGGCCGGCGACCACGTCCTGAACGCCGTCCGCCGCGGCCCCGGCGCCACCTGAGCCGCCACAGCGATACACGACCGCAACAGCTCGCGGCCAACGCCCCGACAGCACCGGCGAGAACACCGGTGCCGCCGCACAACTCCCGCCCCTTCCAAGGACATTCGTAGGACCATGCCGCCGTCCGGGTCAATTCCTGCGCGATCTGTATATGCCCGGCGGAAGGTGCGCTGTCATAGCTCTGTCCAGCGCGGGTGCCGGACGACGAACCGGTCACCCGCCCGTCGGCCCCCGTGAACGGGAAGGCAGGACCATGGGCAGAATCCAGCGCACGGCGATCGTCTCCGCCCTGACCCTGGCCGTCTCCGGCGCCCTCGCGGCCACCGGGACGGCACGGGCGGACTCCGCCTACGACGACATCACCATGTACAAGCAGGAAAAGACGCAGTGGTGCTGGGACGCCTCCGGGCTGACCATCGCCAAGTACCAGGGCTACGGCTCCACCCAGACCGACTTCTGCAACCGGGCCGCCCGCCACGACTCCAGCCTGAGCTGCGACAACCAGCCCGCCACCCTCCAGGACATGGCCTACGCCTGGGGCGACCTCGGCATGACCCACACCGGAACGGGCCTGTCCCGCGCGGCCACCTTCGACGAGGTGCGCACGGACGTCGACGCCGCCCGTCCCGTCGCGGTCCGCATCGGCTGGAACTCCGGCGGCGGCCACATGAACGTCGTCTACGGCTACGACACGTCGAACACCACCATCGGCGTGGGCGACCCCTGGCCCGACACCGACACCTACACATGGTGGAACTACAACGACTACGTGAGCAACAGCTCCTTCAAGTGGACCCATTCCCGCATCGGCATCTCCCAGTAAGGCAGGCACCATGCGAGACCAGAGAACGTCCACGCCGCGCCGGCCCGCCCGCCTGGCCGCCCTCCTCGCCCTCGGCGCCTCCGCGCTGCTGCCCTTGGCCGGCCCGGCCGCCGCGGCCAAGGCCCCGGCGGACCTGCCCAACCTGCAGGCGGCCCTCGACACCCTCAAGTCGGCCGCCACGCACGAGGCGATCTGCCGCTTCCTGAGCGCACCGCTCCCCGACGGTTCCACGAAGGGCCCGGTGCAGCTCCCCGCCAAGGCCGACCCGTGCGCGGGCCTGCCCTCCTTCACGATCAAGGACCCGGTCGCGCTGAACGAGATCACCCCGGAGTTCGCCGCCGGGACCGCCCAGCCCGTCCTCGCCCAGGCGGTCAGGCTCGGATACGCCGTGGCCGGGGTCAGCGTCACCGGCGGGCGCAGCGCCACCGTCCTGCTCGCCCCCACCGGCACCACCGGCTGGCACCTGGCCGCCGTCCGCGAGGGCGACACCGACGCCGCCTACGCGGGCAAGGGCGACGCGACCACGACCGTCTTCACCGAGCCGCAGATCCACGGCTACTACCAGCTGAGGCTCACCACCGTCGAACCGCTCAACGACGCCGCCCGGCAGGGCCTCGGCGGCCAGTCGTCGGTCTCCCTGGCCGACTACCAGAAGCTGGTCAAGGCGCGCTACGCCGACAAGCAGCCCGGCTCGGACTACGACACCAAGGGCTACTCCAGCGGCTACAGCCCCCGGCGGACGCCCGACTCCTCCGAGCCGCTGCTCCTCGGCGGGCTCGCCGCCGCGCCGGCCCTGGCCGGCGGCGCGTTGCTGCTGCGCCGCGGCCGCCGGCGCCGCCGGCGCGTCACGGCCGGCTGAGGCCGGCAGGGCCCTGCCCGGCGCACGGCTCCCGGGCACGGCCGCCTGGGGCGAAGATCACAGCACCCGGCCCCGGGCGGCCCGGTCGCCGCCGTTTACGGTGAGCGGGTGCCGAAGTACCGCAACACGTTCCCGTCCGGCGCCGCCGGGGCCCTCGCGGCCTGGCGGCGCCGCGCCCTGTCGCGCGCCGTCCACCGCGGCTGGCGGTGGGTCCAGGACGCCGGCTCGGTGACCGCCGAGCGGCCCGGCCCGTACCGCTTCCGGCGGATCGGCGCGCACACGCGGCTCGCGTTCCCGCTCGGCACGGTCTTCGGGGAGCGGTGGATCGAACTCGGCGAGCACTGCATCGTCGGCGAACAGGTCACGCTCACCGCCGGGATGATGCCCGGACACGACCTCGGGCCCGACCCCGTCCTGCGGCTGGGCGACGGCGTCGTCCTCGGCCGCGGCAGCCATGTGATCGCGACGCGCGAAGTGACCATCGGCGACGACGTCTTCTGCGGCCCCTACGTCTACATCACCAGCGACAACCACTCCTACGACGACCCGCACCAGCCCATAGGCCGCCAGTGGCCGCGCAGTTCACCGGTGTCCATCGGCTCCGGGAGCTGGCTGGGCGCCGGGGCCGTGATCCTGCCCGGGGCGCGGCTGGGGCGCAACGTCGTGGTGGCGGCCGGGGCGGTCGTCCGGGGCGAGGTGCCCGACCACGCGGTGGTGGCCGGGGTGCCCGCCAAGGTCGTCCGCCGCTGGGACGAGGAGCGGGGCTGGATCCCGGAGCCGCGGCGCTAGCCGCGGGGCGCTACCCCAGCGCCAGCGGCAGGTGCCGGGGGCCGCGCAGCACCGGGCTCGTACGGTACGGGGGCGGGTCCTCCAGCAGCCGGGGGCGGTCGAGGCGGGCGAGCAGCGTGGTGAGCGCGATCTGCGTCTCCAGGCGGGCCAGCGGCGCGCCGAAGCAGGCGTGCACGCCGCTGCCGAAGCCGAAGTGGACGTTGTCCTCGCGGGCGGGGTCGAAGCGGTCGGGGTCGGGGAAGCGCAGGGGATCGCGGTTGCCGGAGGCGAGGACGAGGATCAGGGGCGCCCCCGCGGGAACGGTGACGCCGCCGACCTCGACGTCGGCGAGCGGGGTGCGCTGGGGCAGCAGCTGCACCGGCGGTTCGTAGCGCAGCAGCTCCTCCACGGCGGACGGCATCAGCTCCGGACGCTCGCGCAGCCGCTCCAGCTCGGCGGGGTGGCGGAGGAGGGTGAGCATGCCGTTGGTGATGAGGTTGACGGTCGTCTCGTGCCCGGCGATGAGCAACAGGACCGCGGTGAGCATGAGTTCCTGATCGGTGAGCCGGCCGTCCGGGCCGTCGTCGTCGGCGAGGCCGGAGAGCAGGTCGCCCGCCGGGTGGCCGCGGCGCTCGGCCGCCAGCCCGCCCAGGTACCGGCCCATGGCCAGGCGGGCCTCGTGCGCGGCGCGGCGCCGCGGGCCGGGGTCCTCCCCGGGCGTGAAGTCCAGGCCGGCGATGACGGTGTCGGCCCAGACGTGCACCTGGTGGCGGTCGGACTCCGGGACGCCGAACAGGTCGCAGATGACCGTGATGGGCAGCGGGAAGGCGAAGTCCTCGACCAGGTCGACGCGTTGCCGCCCGCGGAGCCCGTCGGCGAGCTCCTCGGCGACGCGCGTCATCCCGCCGCGGAGGGCGTCGATCCGGCCGGGGGAGTGCGGCGGCCCGAACGGCCGCATCGCCAGGCGGCGTTGGCGGTCGTGCTCGGGGTCGTCGATCCCGATGAAGGCCGGCGGCAGCCCTTCGACCGGCAGCAGGTCCGGATCGGGGGCGGTGCGCTTGCGCACGTCCGAGCTGACGCGCGGGTCGTGCAGCAGCGCCTCGATCTCGTGGTACGTGCCGACCAGGTACCGGCCGTCCTCCTGCCGCGCCACGCCGTGCTCGCGCAACTCGGCGTAGAGCGGGTACGGATCGGCGCGGGCGGCCGGGTCGGTGATCCGGCGGAAGAGGGTTTCGGAGGACATGCGGGCTCCTTCGCGCCGGACCGGCCGCTCACTCCGCGCCGGCCGGCTCGCCGACGAGAATCGCCCGCACCGGACACGCCACCGCCGCCCGCAGCACCCGCTCGCGCTGCCCGTCGGGCACCCGGGGCGTGTACATCAGGGCCTCTTCACCGTGCAGTTCGAACACCTCGGGAACCAGGAACACGCACTGGGCGTACCCCTGGCACCGGTTGAGATCCACCACGACCTGCATCCGGCCCGTCCCTTCCGTCCGCCCCTCCCTTTCTACGCCCTCCGGGCGGACGGCGCGGCAGGTGCTGCTCCGTCCGGGGCGGGGGAGGAGGGAACAGGATGAGCCCGACGCAGCGCAGTCGGCCGGTCGACGCCCGTCAGAAGACCGTCGCACTCTTCAGCGAGCCCGAGAACGGCCGGTACCGGCTGCGTGAGGACGTCTCGTTCGGTGAATCCGTGCACATTCCGGAGCCCTTCGGATTCGCGCTCGGAACCGGCGCCCTCCAGCCGTGCTGAAAGCGGCCGCCCCCGGCTCACCCCGACGCCAGCAGCACCGTCCCCAGCAGTGCGAGACCCGCGCCGGACGCCTGGACCGTGCGGAGCTTCTCGTTGAGGACGCCGCGGGCGGTGAGGGCCGTGACGACGGGGTAGAGGGAGGCGAGCACGGCCGCGACGGTGACGGGGCCGTGGTGGGCGGCGAGGCTGTACGTGCCGTTGGCGGCGACGTCGGCGAGGCCGACGAAGGCGAGGGCGGGGAGGGCCCCGCGGATCTCGGGGAGGCCGCCCCCGGGGAGGACCGCGGCCCCCCGGCGCGCGGCGGCGAGGAGCGCGCCGCCGCCCACGACCACGTTGCACAGCCGCTGGACGAAGAGGGCGAGGAAGAGGCCGGTGAGGTCGTGCGAGGCGTGGGCTATCAGGACCATCACCGTGCCGAAGCCGGCCGCCGCGCCGAGGGTCAGGAGCAGGGACGTGCGGCCGACGGCGCTGCCCCCGCCCGGGCCGCTCGCCAGCACCACCCCCGCCACGGCGACCGCGATGCCCGCGAACCGGACGAATCCCGGGCGCTCGCCGAGGGCCAGCCCCACGCCGATCGGTACGAGCACGCCGCCGAGCGCCCCGAGCGGGGCGACCACGCCCATGGGGCCGAGAGCCAGCGCCCGGTAGAAGGCGAGCATCGCCGCCGGTCCCACGACGCCCGCCGCCACCGCGTACCAGAGCTGCGGGCCCAGCTCCGACCAGCCGCCCGTGGCGGCCACGATCGCGCCGAGCGTCGCCACGGCCAGCAGCTGGGAGACGAGCACCACCGTCAGGGCCGGTATGCGCCGGGTCAGCAGCCCGCCGCCGAAGTCGGCCAGCCCCCACAGGAGGCTGGTGGCCAGCGCGAAGAGCGGTGTCATCGGGTGAACCTCGCAGTACAGTGTGATGAATGGTGGGGAGGCCCCACCCTAGTTCACTCCGCTGCACCGATCGACCACTATTTTGGATGGAACGTGACGGATCTCGACCGGCTCACCCAGTCGCTCGCCCGGAACCTCAAACACTGGCGGGCCGAGCGGAACTTCACGCTCGACGCCCTCGCGGCCCGCTCCGGCGTCAGCCGCGGCATGATCATCCAGATCGAGCAGGCCCGGACGAACCCCAGCGTCGGCACCACGGTCAAGCTCGCCGACGCGCTCGGCGTCAGCATCGCCACGCTCCTCGACCAGGAGCAGACCGAGCCCGTCCGCCTCGTCCCCGCCGGCCAGGCCGTACGGATGTGGACCACCGGCTCCGGCAGCCACAACCTGCTCCTCGTCGGCGCCGAGGCCCCCGGACCGCTGGAGCTGTGGGAGTGGCACATCGCCCCCGGCGACGGCAGCAGCTCGGATCCGCACCCGCCCGGCAGCGTCGAGATCGTCCGCGTGACGGCCGGCACGCTCACCCTCGTCGTGGACGGGCAGGAGCACGCCGTCCCCGCGGGCGGCGCGGCGACCTTCGACGCCGGACTGCCCCACGGCTACCGCAACGACGGCACGGAGCCGGTGGAGATGACGATGGTCGTCTCCGTCCCGCCCGCCCGCTGAGCCCGTCCGCCACGTTGGTGGCCGTGCTCGCCGACACCGACCCGTTCCATGCCTTCGAGGACGTACGGCCCGCGCTCGACCGGCTGGACCTGCTGGTGCCGCCCGTCGCCGACGCCCTGCGCGCCTGGCACGGCCCCGTCCCCGCCGAGCGGGTGCTGTACGTCGACACGGCCCCCGAAGTCGCCGACACCGCCGTGCTGGTGGAGCACTACGGCGCCGCGCTGCTGGAGCGGTCCGCCAACCGCGTGGTCGTCGCCGCCGGGCGGGCCGGGGCGACGACCCCCGCCGCCTGCGGATATCGGGCGGACCGGACGTGGGGCAGGACTTCTCCGCGCGCTTCCGGCGAACCGATGACGAGAGCCAGGGAGCCGGCGCTTTCTGTCACGGACACGTTGCCCTTCCGGCCTGAGACGGGGGCGTGGTCCTCGGAGGAGTAATCGATCACCATCGCCGCCTTGCCGCAATACAGTGAGGCCCACGTGGACGCTCCGTCCGTACTTCTCGCGGAGGCGACGCTGTAAGGCCCGGCCGGGTAGTGTCCAGTCCCCTCCTCACCATTTCTCGGCCATGCCGAGGTGATGTCGATCGGCGATCGCCGGGAGCCGCCCGAGTCGGTCACGAGAAGGCCACAGGAACCCGCTCGCGTGTACGCGATGAGACGGCGACGGCCCTTGCGCACCTCGGCGATCACATGAGGGTCCTCCACTTCACGTTCCCCGGGCGCAGGGGCCTCCTCCGCGGAGGGAAGGGCTTCACTCACGTCGACCGCTTCGAGCCGGCCGAGAGGGACGAATCTCTCACCGTCCTCCGTGGGGGCGGTGAGAGAGTCCGTGCAGGCGGTGAGAGAGAGCGCAAGGGCGGCCCCGAGGATCAGCTTTCGCGCCACCTGAGCCATGGGGAACCCTTTCATGAAGTCCGTACGGAACGGGCGGTCGTGGTCGATCGTATAGGGGCGGGTGGACAAGTCGCCCGCCCCGGGGCGAGGTTGGGCGGGACAGGCACATCAGCCCCGCCGGGGGCGCCGAATTCCGGCTCGACCGGGCCCGCGGTGACTGACCGGCGAGAGAAGAAGAGAAGAAGAGAAGGGGAAGGGATCCGCGATGACCGACCCGGCCGCCGGACAGGAACACCGCAGCACGCCCGCCGTTCCGGCAGAGGAGAGCGGGTCGTGGCTGAGAGGGCACCTGCTGGAGACGGCCTCGGCGCTGTACCCGGACCGGCCTCCGGTGGTGGTCCGCGAGTGGACCGACCCGGTACGGCTCCGCGACCCGGCCCCGGTCGGTCACCGCTTCCTGTCCCTCATGGCTGTCGGCGGGGACGACCGCCGCCCCTCGTCCCCCGGTCTCCAGGGCCTCCTGGACGCCTTCGCCGCGGCCGGCTGGACGGTGCGCCGACAGGCCCCGTGCGGTCCCGGGGAGAACGAGGCGACGGCCCGGCGCGGCCCTTTCCGGGCCAGGCTCTACGAGGGCGCCGGCCCCGGAATCCTGACGGTCACCGGCTGGACACCGGTCGTCTTCCCCGAAGAGCACCTGGCCCAACCCCACTTCACGCTCAGCACCGTTGACGTGGATACCGACGGCGTCCTCTGCGACGACTGCCACGGCTGGGGCATGTGCCTGCTCTGCGAAGGCAGGCCCTACAGCGGCGGCAGCGGCGGCTACGGGCGGTGCTGGTGTGCCGCGAACAACGCCGGGCCCGGCAACTGCGTGGAATGCGCGGGGCGGGGCTCCCTCCCCGCCGAGGCGATGTCCTGGAAGCGGAAGGAATACGGACTCCCCGAAGCCGACGACGGCGACACCGCCCGCCGGCCACCGGCCGAGAACGGTCACGACTCCAACACCCACGCGTTCACCGACATCAGTCACCGGTCCTGCGCCTGCGGGGAATTCCGCTGCTTCTGGCGCAACACCGTTTCCGAAGCGGACGGGCGTCTTCTCTCCCGTTTCGTCGGCAGGTGCCAGGGATGCGCCGCGCGGCGCGCCTACGCGTTCACGCTTCCCCGGCGGTGACGTCCGACGCCCGAAGCAGGATTCCCGCGATCCGCGGAGTGACCTCTCTGCGCGAAATGGCCTCGATACGCGAAGTGACCTCTCGTCTAGCCTGATTCCAGCAGGCCTCCCGTTTACCGACCCTTGAAGGACAGGATGCAAGACGAGTACCGCACCGTCGCCCGCGAAGGCGTCCACGAGATCGAGATCAACCGGTCGCGCTTCATCTGCGCGCTGGCGCCCGTCGCGACGGAGGAGGAGGCCCAGGCGTTCATCGCCCGCATCCGCGCGGAGCACCCCACCGCCCGGCACAACTGCTGGGCCTACGTCCTGGGCGCCGACGGCTCGGTGCAGCGCGCCAGCGACGACGGCGAGCCCGGCGGCACCGCCGGGGTGCCGATGCTCCAGATGCTGGTGCGCCGGGAGGTGCGGTACACGGTCGCCGTCGTCACCCGCTACTTCGGCGGCATCAAGCTCGGCGCGGGCGGGCTGATCCGCGCCTACGGAGGCGTCGTCGGCGAGGCCCTCGACACCCTCGGCACGATCACCCGCCGCCGCTACCGCCTCGCCGCCGTCACCGTCGACCACCAGCGCGCCGGCAAGCTGGAGAACGAACTCCGCGCCGCCGGGCGGTCCGTGCGCGACGTGACGTACGGGGCCGGCGTCCGCATCGAGATCGGCCTCCCCGACGCCGAGGTCGAGGACTTCCGCGCCTGGCTCGCCGACGCGACCGCCGGCACGGCCGGCTTCGAGCTCGGCGGGGAGGCGTACGGGGACGTGTGACGGGCCGGCCCTTCGGGGCGCCCGGCCCACGGGCCGCGGCCGCCGTGCGGCGGCTCTCGCCGGTGGCAGGGTGGAGCCGGCCCGCCGGATCAGCCTTTCAGGCCGTAGAAGTGGATCGGTGTGTTCGGTTTGAAGCCGATGCGCGGGTAGACGGGGGCTCCGGCGGCGGTGGCGTGCAGGGTGGCGCGGGTCAGCCCGGTGGCCCGTGCGCCTTCGTGGAGCGCTTTGCGCGTGACGGCTTCGCCGTAGCCCTTGCGCTGCCACCGCGGGTCCGTGGCGACGTAGGCGACGAAGAGGCGGCCTTGTGCCTCGATGGTGGCGGCGCAGGCCACCGGTTCGTCGTCCCGCAGGGCCAGGTAGGCGTGGATGTCGTTCTTCCAGAGCGTGGATCCGGTCAGGCCGGCGCGGCCCTCCTCCAGGGGGAACCCGTAGGCGCGTGACTGGAGGTCGGCGTAGGCCCGCAACTGCTCGTCGGTGCGGACGCGGGCGAACGTCAGGTCGGGGTGGGCCGGTTCGGGGATGGAGAGGAGGTCGCCGGCCATGCCCGTGCCGGGGAAGGCGTACTGGAGGCCGGCCTGTTCGGCGGTGGTCTCCAGCGCGGAGCGGGCCTCGTCGTCGAGGAGGTCTTCGAAGAGCCACAGGTAGCCCGGGTGGTTCTTCGTTCGCATGATGTCCGCGGCCCGGCCCAGGCGGTGCCCGAGGAGCTCGGCTCCCGTGTCCGTCCCGGTCAAGGTGATGCAGTTCCAGAAGGCGAACCGGCTGTCGGCCCAGCGGACGGCGATGCCCGGGAGGTCGCGCACGTCCGCGTCCGCGTCGTGGTCGAGCACCAGGGTCCGCCAGACCGTGGTGAGTTGCTGTACCGATTCGATGGACTCAGGGGGAACGGTCACGGTGCCTCCATGGCGTGATGATGTTCTCGGCCTCTTCGATCCGGTCGTGGGCGTTCGCCGTGCCGGAGCGGGGAACTCGGTAGGAGCGGCGTCCGGTGCGCCACCACAGGGCGGCCATGGCCAGGGCCACCAGCAGGGCGACGGGGGTGTAGTTGAAGCTCTCGGCGGTGACCGGGCTGGACTGCGGCAGCAGGAACAGCACCGAGGCCCCGGCCGCCCAGAGCACGGCCACCCAGCCGATCGGCCGGCTCCAGCGGCCCAGGTGCCAGGGCCCGGGGGTGAACCGGTCCCGGTGCCGCAGGCGCAGCAGCACCGGGATGGCGTAGGCGGGCGTGAAGCCCACGACGGAGATCGCGGTCACCGCGGAGAACGCCGTGGCGGAGTACAGGGACGGCAGGGCCAGCACGAAGGCGACAGCGACGACGAGCCACACGGCGTTGGCCGGGACGGCCGTACGGCGGGTCACCTTCCGCCAGCGCGCCGAGCCGGGCAGGGCGCCGTCCCGGGCGAAGGCGTAGACCATGCGGCTGGCCGAGGCGACGGTGGTGTAGCCGCACAGGAACTGCCCGATGATGATCACCAGCATCAGTGCCTTCGCCGTCGCCGCCCCCAGGGCGTCCAGGAGGATCTGCGCCACCGGCACCCCGGTCTCGCTGCCCAGCGTCCCGGCGTAGTCCTGGACGGCGAACAGCAGGGGGGCCAGCAGGATGCCGCCGGCGATCCAGGACACCGCCACCGAGCGGATGACCCCGCGCGCCGCGGCCACGGAGGCGCCGCTGGTCTCCTCGCTCAGGTGGGCGGAGGTGTCGTAGCCGGCCAGGGCGAAGCACGGCAGCAGCATGCCCAGCAGGATCACGTACACGGGGCTCGACCAGCCGGTGTTGTTGGTGAACTCGGAGAACACGAAGCGGCCGGGCTGGTGGTGGGAGGGGACGAGGGTCAGGGCGCCGATGATGACGACGGCCCCGGCCAGGTGCCACCACGCGCTCAGGGAGGTCAGGGCGTTCATCAGGCGGGTGCCGAAGAGGTTCATGAGCGCGTGCAGCGCGAGGATGACCGCGTACATGACCAGCAGGGATTCCGGCGTCGGTACGTAGCCGAACTGGAGGTTCGCCCAGGCCGCGGTGAAGGTCGCGATGCCGTAGTCTTGCGCCGCGATCCCGCCGAGCAGTCCCAGGAGGTTGAGCCAGCCGGTGTACCAGCTCCACCGCTCGCCGCCGAGCTGGCGGGCCATGTAGTACAGGCCGCCGCTGGTGGGGTAGCGGGAGGTGATCTCGGCCAGCGCCGCGGCCAGACACAGCACCAGCGGCCCCACGGCGAGCCAGCCCCACACCACCACCGCGGGACCACCGCTGTTCAGGCCGTAGCCGAAGAGCAGCAGCGTCCCGGACATGATCGAGATGACCGACAGGGACGCGGAGAAACTGCCGAAGGCGCCCATGCGCCGGTGCAGTTGCTGGGCATAGCCGAGCTCTTCGAGTAAGCGCTCGTCGTCGTCCAGCGGCTCGGGCCGCTGCGGTCGCGCATGTGCTGATGAATGCATCGGGAATCTCCGCACGAGGAGGAGAGCGGGAAGGAAAGGGGGAGCCGGCCGCCGGGGCGCACCGGCCGGACCAGTCCGTTGACGCGGCTGTCGCCTGACAGTGGTCCTGACGACGTGAGGCACGGTAGCAGTGCGGCACGCGTGCCATAAAGCCAACTTCCTTGCCACAAAAGGCGATTGTGTCTTTCACCCTGCCCTTACCGTCGTTCCGCTGCCGTGCCGGGCCGTGCCCGGCGTCGCCACTGACACCCGAGGTCACCTCACGCCTGGCTCGGGTGACACACTGCACACGGTGATGGACCACGCCCCGTCCGGGGCCGATGTGGTTGGTGCCGACATCGAGTACCGTGCTGGGGCGGTGCTGGCCAAGAGCGCGGAGGAGTGGAGAACATGCAGGTCGGAGCCCTGGCATGAGGATGCTGCACACTTCGGACTGGCACCTCGGCCGGTCCTTCCACCGCGTGAACCTCCTCGACGCCCAGCGCGCCTTCCTCGACCACCTCGTCCGCACCGCCCGCGACAGGTCCGTGGACGCCGTCCTCGTCGCCGGTGACGTGTACGACCGGGCCGTCCCGCCGCTCGCCGCCGTCGAGCTCTTCGACGAGGCCCTGCACCGGCTCGCCGCCCTCGGTGTGCCCACCGTGATGATCTCCGGCAACCACGACTCGGCCCGCCGTCTCGGCGTCGGCGCCGGGCTCATCGAACGGGCCGGGATACACCTGCGCACCGACCCGGCGGCCTGCGGCACCCCCGTCGTCCTGGCCGACGGTCACGGCGACGTCGCCCTCTACGGCCTGCCCTACCTCGAACCCGCACTGGTCAAGGACGCCCTCGGCGCCCCCGCCGCCGGGCACGCGGCCGTCCTTTCGGCCGCGATGGACAAGGTCCGGGCCGACCTCGCGGCGCGTCCCGCCGGCACCCGCTCCGTCGTCCTCGCCCACGCCTTCGTCACCGGCGGCGCCGCGAGCGACAGTGAGCGCGACATCACCGTCGGTGGCGTCGCCGCCGTCCC
The DNA here is from genome assembly GCF_001187435.1 of Streptomyces caatingaensis. Classification (GTDB taxonomy): domain Bacteria; phylum Actinomycetota; class Actinomycetes; order Streptomycetales; family Streptomycetaceae; genus Streptomyces; species Streptomyces caatingaensis. The sequence continues at coordinate 879,867 of NZ_LFXA01000002.1, forward strand.
GCCCGAGATCTTCGACGGCGTTGACTACGCCGCCCTCGGCCATCTCCACGGCTGCCAGACGATCAACGAGCGCGTCCGCTACTCCGGTTCCCCGCTCGCCTACTCCTTCTCCGAGGCCGCCCACCGCAAGACGATGTGGCTCGTGGACCTGGACGGCGACGGCACCGTCACCGCCGAGCGCGTCGACTGCCCGGTGCCCCGCCCGCTCGCCCGCCTCCGCGGCCGCCTGGAGGAGATCCTGGAGGACCCGGCCCTCGACCGCCACGAGGACTCCTGGGCCGAGGTCACCCTCACCGACCCCGTCCGCCCCCAGGACCCCATGGCCCGGCTCGCCCGCCGCTTCCCGCACGTCCTGAGCCTGGTCTTCGAACCGGACGGCGCCCCCGAGGACGCCCTCGCGTCCTACGCCCAGCGCCTCCGCGGCCGCTCCGACCGGCAGATCACCGAGGACTTCGTCGCCCACGTCCGCGGCGGCCACGGCCCCGACGAGCGCGAACGCGCCGTGCTGACGGAGGCGCTCGACGCCGTGCGCCTGGACCGCGCCGGGCGCGAGGAGGCGGGCAGATGAGGCTGCACCGCCTGGAGATCACGGCCTTCGGCCCCTTCGGCACCACCCAGCGGATCGACTTCGACGACCTGTCCGCCGCCGGCCTCTTCCTGCTGCACGGTCCCACGGGCGCGGGCAAGACCTCCGTCCTCGACGCCGTCTGCTACGCCCTCTACGGCTCCGTCCCGGGGGCCCGCCAGGGCAGCGGCGGCGGACTGCGCAGCGACCACGCCGCCCCGGACACCCCCACCGAGGTCGTCCTCGACCTCACCGTCGCAGGCCGCCGGCTGGAGATCACCCGCCGCCCCGAACAGCTCCGCCCCAAGCGGCGCGGCAGCGGCTTCACCCGCGAGCGCGCGTACAGCGCCCTGCGCGAGCACCGCGACGGCGACTGGCACGGACTCAGCCGCTCCCACCAGGAGATCGGCGAGGAGATCACGCGGCTGCTGGGGATGAGCCGCGAACAGTTCTGCCAGGTCGTCCTGTTGCCCCAGGGCGACTTCGCCCGCTTCCTGCGCGCCGAGGACACCGCGCGCGCCCGCCTGCTCGGCCGGCTCTTCGACACCGGCCGCTTCGCCGCCGTCGAGGAACGCCTCGCCCAGCTCCGCCGCGTCGCCGAGGCCCGTGTCCGCACCGGCGACGAGCGGCTGCTCGCGCTCGCCCACCGGATGGGGCAGGCGGCGGACGACCCGTCGCTGCCGGAGGCCGGGACGCGGTCCGCCGAGGCCGTCCCCCTCGCCCCCGGCGACCCCGGACTCGCCGAAAGCGTCCTGGAATGGGCCGCGTCGGCCCGCTCCGCCGCCCGCGAGCGCCGCGACATCGCCGCGTCCGCCCTCCGCGCCGCCGAGGAACGGCACGAGGACGCCGCGCGGCACGCCGCCGAGACCGCCGAACTCGCCCGTCTCCAGCGGAAGTACGCCGACGCCGAGCGCGCCGCGGACCGGCTCGCCGCGAGCGCCGCCGCGTACGACGCCCTCCGCGCCCGCCTGGAGCGCGCCCGCGCCGCCGCCGCGGTCGCCCCCGCGCTGGAGCTGCGCGCCGCCGCCGAACGCGACCGGGACACGACCGCCGCGGCCGAACGCGCCGCCCGCGCCCGCCTGTCCCGCGAGCACCACGACGCCGGGGCCGAGCAGCTCCTCGCCCTCGAACGCGCCCACCGCGAGGAGCTCGGCTCCCTCGCCGGCGCCCGCCGGGCCGAACGCCGCGCCGCCGCCGTCGCCGACGAACTCGCCGTCCTCGACCGCCAGGCCCGCGCCGACGAGCAGGTCCTCGACGAGGACGCGGCCTGGCTCGACGCCTGGCCCGCCCTGCGCGACGACCGCCGGCGCCGCGTCGAGGCGGCCCAGGAGGCGGCCGCCCGCGCCGAGCAGCTCGCCGCCCGCGTCGGCCCGGCGCGCGAACGCCTGGACGCCGCCCGCCGCCGCGACACCCTGACCCGCGAGGCCGGCGCCGCCGCCGACACCCTGGCCCGCGCCCGCGACGCGGCCGCCGCCGCCCGCGAGCACTGGCTCGACACCAAGGAACGCCGCCTGCGCGGCATCGCCGCCGAACTCGCCGCCGCCCTGCGGCCCGGCGCGCCCTGCGCCGTCTGCGGCTCCGCCGACCACCCCGCGCCCGCCCGCGCCGACGCCGGCCAGGTCGACCGGGCCGCCGAGGAGGCCGCCGAGGCCGCGTACCGGCGGGCCGACGCCGCCCGCGAGGCGGCCGACCGCCGCCACGGCCCGCTGCGCGAAGCCCTCGCCGCCGCCACGGCCGCCGCCGGCGACACCCCGACCGCCCAACTCGCCTCCGAGCTGGAGGAGTTGGAGCAGGCGACCGCCCGGACCCGGCGTGCCGCCGCCGACGCCCCCGCCGCGCTCGCCGCCCTCCAGGAGGCGGAGCGCGAACACGAACGCCGCACCGCGGCCCTCCACGAGACCCGGCTGCGCGCCGCCGCCCGCACCTCGCACCGCGAGGACCTCGAACGCGAACAGGAGTCCCTGCGGGAGGAGTTGGAGCGGGCGCGGGGCGGCGCCGGGTCGGTCGCCCGCCGGGCCGCCCTGCTGGAGGAGCGCGCGGGACTGCTCGCGGCCGCCGCGCAGGCCGCCCGCGCCGCCGCCGACGCGGCCGCCCGCCTGAAGGAGGCCGACGCCCGCCTCGCCGACGCGGCCTACCGGGCCGGCTTCACCACGCCCGCCCGGGCCGCCGAGGCCCTGCTCGACGAGCGGTCCGAGCGGGACCTGAACGACCGTCTGGAGGCCCGCCGCCAAGAGGAGTCGACAGTCGCCGCCGCGCTCGCGGACCCCGAGGCGGCGAAGGCGGCCGCCCTGCCGCCCGCCGCCGTGGACGAGGCCCGCGCCGCCGCCGACGCCGCGACCCTCCACCTGCGCACCGCCTCCGCCCACGACGCCGACGCCCGGCGCCGCTGCGACGCCCTCGACCGGCTCTCCGCCGAGGCCGCCGCCGACGCCCGCCGCCTCGCCCCGCTGCGCGAGGAGTACCACCGCGTGGCCGCGCTCGCCTCGCTCGCCGCCGGCACCTCCGTCCACAACGAGCGCAAGATGCGCCTCGAGTCGTACGTCCTGGCCGCCCGCCTCGAACAGGTCGCCGCCGCCGCGACCGTGCGCCTGCACCGCATGTCCGGCGGCCGCTACACCCTCGTCCACTCCGACGCCCGCACCGCCGGCGGCGGGCGCTCCGGCCTGGGCCTGCACGTCGTCGACGCCTGGACCGGCCGCGAGCGCGACACCGCCACCCTCTCCGGCGGCGAGACCTTCTTCGCCTCCCTCGCCCTCGCCCTCGGCCTCGCCGACGTCGTCACCGACGAGGCGGGCGGCATCCGCCTCGACACCCTCTTCATCGACGAGGGCTTCGGCAGCCTGGACGAGCAGACCCTCGACGAGGTCCTCGACGTCCTCGACTCCCTGCGCGAACGCGACCGCACCGTCGGCATCGTCAGCCACGTCCCCGACCTCCGCCGCCGCATCCCCGCCCAACTCCGCGTCACCAAGGGCCGGTCGGGCTCCTCCGTCCACCTGCGGACGGCCCCGCTCCCCGGCTGACGCCCCGGCGCGCCACGGCGCCCGGCACCGGCCCCGGCCGGACAGGACGCCGCGCCGACCACCCGGGTGGCGGCCCCGGGATGCGACGGCCGTGGCACTGAGATCTGCTGGACGGGACACCCCTCGACCCCGCTGAAAGGGCGGTTCCCATGGCTGAGAGGCCCGCCGTCGTCCTGGTCCACGGCTTCTGGGGCGGTGCCGCGCACTGGGCCAAGGTCATCACCGAGCTCCACCGCCGGGGTTTCGGCTCCCTGCACGCGGTGGAGAATCCGCTGACCTCGCTTGCCGACGACGCCGAGCGCACCCGCAAGATGGTCAAGCAGACCGACGGGCCGGTGCTGCTGGTCGGCCACTCGTACGGGGGCGCGGTGATCACCGAGGCCGGGGATCTGCCCAACGTCACCGGACTCGTCTACATCGCCGCCTTCGCCCCGGACGCCGGCGAGAGCCCGGGCCAGATCAGCCAGGAGAGGCCCCCGGCGGCGTTCGAGAACCTCGCTCCGGACTCCGACGGATACCTCTGGATCAAGCAGGACAAGTTCCGCGAGAGCTTCGCCCAGGACCTGTCGGAGGAGGAGGCGCTCGTGATGGCCGTGACGCAGAAGGCGCCGCTCGGCTCGACGTTCGGCGACAAGGTCACCGCACCGGCCTGGCGCGCGAAACCGATCTGGTACCAGGTCTCCACCGATGACCGCATGATCCACCCCGACAACGAACGCCGGATGGCTCAGCGCATGAACCCGCGCAAGACCATCGAACTGGACACCGGCCACGCCTCCCTCGCCTCCCGGCCCGGCCCGGTCGCGGACCTCATCGAGGAGGCCGCGAACGCGGGCGCCTGACGAGGGGACGCCGCGGGCGGGGGTGCGGACAGGGTCAGTCGATCCTGGCGGTCGGACTGCCGCCCCGGACGTCTCCGGCGATCGTCTTCGACCGCTGGTACGGCACCGCACTGATCGCCATCGTCCGCAGGGCCGTCGCCCTCCGCCGGCTGCTCCATGGCGCAGGGGTGAGCCGCCGTACCGGGTCGCATGCGTACACTATTTGCTGTTTCCCCGATGCTCTGCAGCCTGAATGCCCAGAGATTTCAGAGAGGGCCTCGCAGCCCCCGGCCGACGTGTTGGGCTAGAAGAATTCGTCGAGCAACCGGTAGAAGGCCAGCTTGTCCTTGTCGACACCGGGGCCGCCGTACTCTGTGAGAAAGCCCCGGGCGTACTCCGGACCGAACCACGGATCCTCTTCGATCTCCAGCTCGCGGGTGGCCAGGGCGAGGTCGGCGTGGCGGTCGGCGAGACCGAGGCGGCCCACGTCGATGACTCCGGTGACCTCGCACGTCTCGGGGTCCAGCACGACGTTGTCCGGGCAGAGGTCCCCGTGGCAGACCACGATGTCCTCCGTTTCCGGGCGGGTTCGGTCGAGTTCGGCCAGGAGCTGCGCGCCGGACCAGCCTCGGCGCGCCTCGTCCAGATCCTCGAGGTCCACCAGCCCCGCGCGCACGTTGTGGCGGGCCTCGTCCATCGCCACGGCCAGGGAACGGTCGAAGGGGCATTCCGCCACGGGCAGGTCGTGCAGGGTACGGGCGATGCGGGCCATTGCCTCGGCGACGGCGGGCCGTTGGTGCTCCGGCCACTCCTCTGCGGCCGAGACGCCCGGCACGGCCTCGGTGACGATCCAGACGGAGGTGTCATCGCCCCCGCGTTCGACGATGCGGGGAACCGGGATGCCGTGCCGGGCCAGCCAATCGAGCCGATCGGCCTCGCCGGCCAGATCGAAGGCCGAGTTGTCCAGGGCCCGCGGGGCGATCTTCGCGTAGAGCTCGGGCTGCGGCCCGGTGAGGCGGTGAACGAAGGCGCCGGAGTCCCCGTCGGTGACAGCGTTCCACTCATGGTGCGGGTATTTCCGGTGCAGCGAGCTCTTCATGAAGTGCACTATCACCCCTGTTCCAGTCGGAACCAACTGAAACAGGGGACCGCCTGCTTCGTGACGGTGATCCGGCATTCCCCTGCCGGGCCACCGGGTCCGCGCGCGCCCGGGCTATCGCGTCCTGCGGGCCTGTTGGATCCTGATGCGGCCGGCTCGCGGGTGTCCGACGATTCTGAGGGTCGGGGAGGTGGGGTCCGCCGGCGCGGTGACCTTGTTGCTGATGTGAGCGGTATTGGTGCTCGACCCGTCGATCCGTACCGCCCACCCCTGCGGGACCAACAACTGAATAGTGCCGGTTCCGCACCGTGCCTCGACGGTGACCTCCCGGTGCGCACAGACCGACTCGGTGAAGTCGATCACAATGCTGAGCATCTTGCATTCGGCGACGATCTTCGGGGGAACCGTCCAGGGGCCGTTCTGCTTGATGTTGCTCAGCCTGGTCTTGAGGACGAGTGCTTCCCCGTCGGCTCCGAAACGCGAAACAGGAGACCGCTCCCGCGTCAGGTCGGACACCAGGATGTCGAGTTCGCCGTACGTCTTCGCGGTATAGGCCCGATCGAGCCTCTCCTCCAACTCGGTAACGTCGATCCGGCCTTCACCCGCGGCAATCCGCAGGTGCTCGACAACCGATTCCCGGTCGGCGTCTCCTGCCCGCAGCTCCGCTACACCCTGCGATGTCCATTCTGGCCCCCGCTCCCCAACACTCATGGTGTGACTGTAGCCGTCCCGCGGAATGGCGCCGTGCTCGGGCGCCGCAGCCTCGCCGTCAACCTGCCGGGGCCAGGGTTCGAGGCCGGCACCCCGCGGACTGTCAGGCCGCGGGGCATCAACGCCGGAGCAGGGTTCCGGGATCAGTCCACCCACACGCGGGCCAGGCATCGACGCGCCTGAGGGTCGGGCGCGTCGGTGAAGGCGGTGCGGCCGTGCAGCACGACGGTGTTGTCCATCAAGAGAAGGTCTCCCGGGCGCAGGGGGAGGCGCAGGACGGTGCGTGGGTCGGTCAGGGCCTGGTCGACGGCGTCGAGGGCAGCTCGCTCGTCGGGTGTCAGGGGCGCGCCGGCTTCGTGGTGGGCGCGTTCGATGCCGCGTCGGTTGTAGTGCACGCGCAGGGCGGTGCCGTGCCGTTGGAAGACGGGGCGGCGCCGGTCGAAGCCGGTTCCCCGGCCGAAGTGGAAGTCCTGGTAGAGGCGGGGCAGGGCCCAGGGGTGGCCGGTGAGCAGTCTGTTGTGCACGGTGTGGCCGCTGGCCAGGAGGGTGTCCCCGCCGTGTGCCGCCAGCCGTACGCACAGCAGTCCCAGCAGCCTTGGGGGACGGGGAGCCGGGGTGCGGTCCGTGTGCAGGCCCAGGGCGAGGTCGGTCTTGCCCCGGCCGGCGTTGTCGGCCACGGTGATGAGGTCACCGGGGTCCGCGGGCCTCACCGCGCCCAGCGGGGCGGCGAGTTGCCGGCACATCGCGGCGCACTCCTGGTCGGTGCGTCCGGCTACCGGAAGGCCGCGGATCACGACGAACCCGCGCCCGTCGCGCACGCGTTGGGTGACCCGCGTGGCCAAGTCCCCCCGTGCTGCCCCTTCTGTCAAGGTGTCCAGGGCGCGGGAGCAGGCGGGCGGCAGCGGCAGCAGCCAGTCCGCCTCGCCGAGGTCGGGGGCGTTCCACGCCGTGAGTGCGTCGACCGGGGCGGGCCTGGTCATCTGCTCACCTTTCCGGCGGTCATCGTCCGACAGGTTCTGTCCGGAAGGTACCGGACCGCGGAGGCCGAGTGCGGTCCCGGCGCATCCTGCTCGGCGGATCCGGACGTGGACAGAGAGACGTGTACAGATGGACGGGGACAACAGGACGAGGACAACAGATAGACGTGGACAGATATGCGGGACTTCCCGGAGTCCGGGTGCCGGCTTCCGCGCCCGCGCGCCAGCGGGGGCGGACGCGGCGGCGGGAGTGGTGCGCGGGGCGCGCGTCGTGGGGGAGATGGGCATGCGGGGTGGTCCCGGTGGCAGGGGGGTGCGAGTGCGGGGAGGCCACAGCCGTTCGGAACCGAACAGGCGGTTGACGGTTACCAGGTGAAACGTTCCTGCGGCTCGGTGGCCGTCCAGGCTTCCGCCGTCGCGCTTCCCGTCGCCCGGAACGCGGGCTTCCCTCCGCCGTTGCCGTGTGGATGATGCTGTCCGGAAGGTGCGCATGCGCCGACCACGCGGGCGGGACACGTGCGTGCGGCCGGTCTCGGTGGACGTCACGCCCCGGCTCACACCCCCGGCTCAGACCGCCGGTGTGCCCGACGTCCCGCGGCGAGGCGCGTGCCCGTCCCGGCGGGAGGGATGAGACCCCATGTCGTACGTGGTCACCGGTGCCACCGGCTTCTACGGTTCCCACTTCCTCGCCGCGCTGCTGGCCGCCCGGCCCCGGGCCCGGGTCGTCGCCCTCGTGCGCAACGACCCCGCACCGGCGCGCGAGCGGTTGAGAGCGGCCCTCGAACACACCGGGCGGACGCTGGACGACGCGGCACTCGACCGCGTGACTCCGGTACGTATCCGCCTGTCCACGCCGTACCTGGGCCTGGGCGGGCCCGAGTACCGGGCCCTGGCCGCCGACGCCGAGGCCGTCTGCCACTTCGCGGGGCACATCGGCCTGACCGCCCACGACCGGTTGCGCCCGACGAACGTCGGCGGCACCGCGGAGGTCCTGCGGCTGGCCGCCGCCGCGTCCCCGGACGTACGGGTGGTGCACATCAGCACCGCCTACGTCGCCGGCGCCCGCCGCAGGGGCACGGCCCCCGAGCGGATCGTCCCGCCCGAAGGGGGATTCCTGTCCCCCTACGAGGAGTCGAAGTACGAGGCGGAGTGCCTGGTCCGCGCCTACTGCGAGCGCCACGGGCGCGCGGCCCTGATCCTGCGGCCCGGCGTCCTGGTCACCGACCGGCCGTACCGCCCCGGGCTGCCGAACCACCCGCTGGGCGTGCTGGGGGCCAAGGCCGCCGAACTGCTCAGACTCTCCTCCCGGGCCGGCCCGGACGCGCTCTTCTCACCCGCCCGGCCCGCCACCGCCCGCATCCCCGGCTCCCCGCGGGCCACGCTCGACCTGCTCCAGGTGCCCTACGCCGCGGAGGCCGCGGTCGAGCTGGTCACCCGCGTCCCGCCGCCGCCCGCGGGGCAGGCCGGTGTCGTCCACCTCGTCCATGCGCGCGGCACACCGGTGCAGACCCTGCTCGACGCTCTGGCCGGGCATCTTCCCGGCCTGGACCTCACCCTCTCGCCGGACGCCGACCGGCCCACCCCGCTGGAGACGCTCCTGCTGCGGATGGCGCAGGGCGCCCACCTCTACACGACCCTCGAACGCGACTACGAACGCACCGCCCTCCGCCGGCTCCTGCCCCACCTGCCCGACCCCGACGTCCTCGACCCCGGCTATCTGCGCCGGGCCCTCGCACCACCCGTTCGCGCCCGCTCGGGCACCGAACCCCAGAGGTGACCTCCCGTGCCCACCCACCTCCACCCCCTGCTGATCCGTACCCTCACCCAGGACCTGGGCGTGCCCGAAGGCCTGCTCCACGCCGAGGCGACCCTCGAAGACCTGGGACTGGACTCCCTGGCCCTCGCGGAGCTGGCCGTCATCGTCGAGGACCGCACCGGACGGAGCGTCGCCGACCTGACCGAGCGGTCCACCCTGGCCCAGGTCAGCGAGCGCCTCGCGGACCTGGGCCAGGGTGGACCGGAGCCGGGCGCATGACCACCCCCGTCGCCGTCACCGGCATCGGCATGGTGACCCCGGTCGGCGTGGGAACCGCCGCGACCTGGCACGGCCTGCTGCGAGGACGCTCGGCCGCCCGCACCCACCCCGTCCTGGCCGGTCTGCCCGTCGACTTCTGCTGCGCCGTGGACGGCCTCGACGCCCCGGCCCGCCTGACCCCCCGCCTGGCGCTGCGCCTGGACCGCTTCAGCCAGATGGCCCTGCTGGCCGCCCGCGAGGCGATGGCCGACGCCGGCCTGCCGCCGGGCGGCTACGACCCGCAGCGCACGGGGGTCGTCCTGGGCACCGGCGCCACCAGCATGGAGCGGTACGACACGGAGATCGGCAAACTCCTGAACGGACGCCACCGCGCCGTCTCCCCGCTGATCATTCCCCGCAGCATTCCCAACATCTGCGCGGGAGAGGTCTCGTTCGACATCACGGCCCACGGGCCCAGCCTGACCGTCAGCACCGCGTGCGCCTCCGGCGCCACCGCCATCGGCATCGCGATGACCCTCCTGGCCGCCGGCCAGTGCGACACCGTACTGGCCGGCGGAGCCGAATCCGTGTGCAACCGCATCTCCAGCGTGGGCTTCTCCCAACTCGGCGCGCTGTCCACCCGCACCGACGCGCCCGCGGAAGCCTCGCGCCCCTTCGACCGGGACCGTGACGGCTTCGTCCTGGCCGAAGGCGCCGCCGTGCTCGTACTGGAACGGGCCACCACCGCCCGCGAGCGCGGTGCCCGCGCCTACGCGCTGCTCACCGGGTACAGCGCGGGCTGTGACGCCCACCACGTCACCGCGCCCTCCGCCGACGGCATCGAACGCGCCGTGCGCGGCGCCCTGCGCAGTGCGGGGCTGCGGCCGCGGGACATCGATCACATCAACGCCCACGGCACGAGCACGCCCCTCAACGACCGTACGGAAGCCGGGGTTCTCCACCGACTCTTCCCCCACCATCCCCCGGTGACCTCGTTCAAGGGCGCGACCGGCCATGCCATCGGGGCCGCCGGAGCCATCGAGGCGGCCGGCACCGCCCTGACCCTCCACCACCAGGTCATTCCTCCGACCGCCAACCACCACCGCACCGACCCCGCGATCGTCGCCGACGTCGTCGCGGGCGCCCCCCGACGGGCCCGGCTGCGCACGGCGATCAGTACGTCCTTCGGCTTCGGCGGCCAGAACGCCGTCCTCGTCCTGACCACCGCGTGACCCACCCGGCCGGGCCGGCGCGGGCCTTGTCGCCGAGCCCCGTCCGCTGCCGTCCGCCGCCGCCCGTCCCTCAGGGAGGAGCCCCCATGGCCGTCCACACCACCACCGCGTCCGAGCTCGCCGAGCTGCTCCGCCGGCGCCTCGGCGGAAGCTCCCGCATCGGCGTCAGGGCCTGGGACGGAACCCGCGCGGGCCCCGAGCACGCCCCCGTCCTGGTGGTCCACACCCCGCGTGCCGTCACCCGCATGCTCTACCGCCCCGGCCAACTGGGCCTGGCCCGCGCGCTCGTCCTCGGCGAGGCCGACGTCGAGGGGGACCTGACGGAGTTCCTGCGCCGAGCCCCGCGAGCGGTTCTCGGGGTTGCGCCGGGCCCCGGAGAGGTCCTCCACGCCCTCGCCACGGCCCGCCGGCTGCGCGTTCCCCCGCTTCCACCCCGTCCGCCCCGGCAGGAAGTGCATCGTCGGCTACGGCCGGCGGCGGCCGTGGCCCATCACTACGACATGAGCGACAGCTTCTACCGCCTCGTCCTCGGCCCCGGCATGGTCTACTCCTGCGCCTACTGGACCGCGCCGCCCCACGGTGACGGACCGGGCGACGGCCTGTCCGAGGCCCAGCGGGCCAAACTCGACCTCGTCTGCCGCAAACTCCGACTCGGCCCGGGGACACGCCTCCTGGACGCCGGCTGCGGCTGGGGCGCGCTGACGAGGCACGCCGTCCGGCACTACGGCGCGACGGCCGTCGCCGTCACCCTCTCTCCCGCACAGGCCCGTCACACCCGGCGCATGCTCGAACGCGAGGGACTCGCCGGCCGGGCGGACGTCCGCCACGGCGACTTCCGTGACCTCACCGACGGGCCGTACGACGCCATCGCATGCCTGGAGATCTCCCACCACGTGCCGCGCCACCGGCTGGCGGGGTACTCGGCCGTCCTCCACCGCCTCCTGGCCCCCGGCGGCCTCCTGCTGGACCAGCACGTCAGCGTCCGTCACGACAACCAGGCCCTCCGGCGCAGCGCCTTCCTGCGCTCGTACGTCTTCCCCGACCTCCATGTCGCTCCGCTGCACCGCACGCTGGGCCACTACGAGCGGGCCGGCTTCGAGATCGCCGACGTGGAGAACCTCCGCGACCACTTCGCCCTGACCTTCCGCGCCTGGTCCCGCAACCTGGAGGGGAATTGGGACCGGGCCGTCCAACTCGTCGGACCGGTACGGGCCCGTGCCTGGCGGCTGTACATGGCGGCGCTCACCGTCGCCCAGGAATCCGGCTGGTCCGGCGTCAACCACGTTCTGGCCCAACGCCCTTGCGCCGCCCCTGGCATCCGGGCGGTGCCTCGCCGGAACCACCCGCCGCTCCGCCGCACCCACTATCCGGCCGGACACGACCGGCCGAACTGAGTGCTCCCGCGGCACTGTTGCCGTGTTTCCGTGGTGCCGCAGGCGCCGCGGCCTCATCTCGGCGTATCGTGGTCGCCCGTTCTCCCGCTCGGCGAACAGGGGTTCCACCATGCCGCGTTCACCCCGTGACGTCCTCGCCGCCTACCACCGGGCGATCCTCGCCCTGTCCGCGGACGACCTGGCCGACCTCTACGCGCCCGACGGCGTCCACGAGTTCCCCTTCCTCACCCCCGGGCGGCCCGACCGCTACCGGGGCCGCGAGGAGATCCGCGCCGGCTACCGGGCGTCGTGGGGTGCGCGGACGCCGGTCCGCCTCCAGGAGATCCACGACGTCGCCGTCTTCGACGGTGCCGACCCGGAGATCGTCGTCGGCCTCTGGCGGGCCACCGCCCGATTCGCACCCGACGCCGCCCCGATCACGCTCTCCGGTCTGCTGATCCTGCGCGTACGCGACGGCCTGGTCGTCCACGCCTACGACTACCTGGACTTCCTCGGAGCCTTCCACGCTTCGGGACGCCTGCCGGACCTGCTCGGCTTCCTCGGAGCGCCGGCCGGGGGCTCCGGCTGACCCGCACCGGCCGAAGTCACGTGCGCGGCAGCCCTGTTGGCAAGCCGGGCATTGCCGCCAAGTGGCGTTGCGTGGGCAAATGCCGCCTGGGCGTTGAGCGTTCCCGAGTCCATGCGCAGGACGCGCCACGGGGTCCGCGCGAGCAGACGGCCGGTCAGGCCGGCCTCGCGGCGGAGGCGGGCGGCGGCCGACGCGAGGCCGTGCACGGCGCGCGTGCCGGGGAGCCAGACAGTCCTCGCGCGCCGCGAGCGACTCGGCCGTGCAGGCGCGCGTGCAGGCGACCGCGAGGCCATCCGGTCGGTCAGGGCTGCGGCCGGGGCTTGCGCGGCCGGGGTGCGCGTACGGCGCTGTGAGCAGGGAGATGCTCACAGCGCCGTTACGTCCGTGTCAGCCGGCGGCCTGCTTGCAGGCGGTGTCGGTCTTGGCCGGGCCGACCTGACCGACCTTGCCCATCACGGTCTCGCACAGCAGCTTGCTGGCCGTCGGGAGCCCGGTCGAGCCGACCCCGCAGGCGACTTCCGCGATGGGGCCGCCGCGGTGGGGGTTGCCGCCCGCGAGGTAGTTGGCGCAGTCGGGGCCGCCGGCGTGGGCGGCGGGCGCTGCGATGACGGCACCTCCGGCGACCAGGGCGAGGGTGCCCAGGGCGGCGGCGATACGGGTACGGAAGCTTCCGGTCATGGAGTGTCCTCACTGGGGTGGAGTGGGGGCAAAGGCCGAAGCAGGTAACCGGATTATCTGCGTCCGGTCGCTTCGGACTGGTAAACGGACTGGAGGAGAGTCGGTCACGCCCCCACCGGGTGATGGGAGGGCGGTCGTTGTTGTCGTGGGCGGCCGGAACGTAGCGGTTACCGACCGGAGTTGGCGGGAGACGCCCCGGCCGGGCGCATGGTGGATTCCCTTGGTGGGAGGGCGGCATGGGCTGTTCGGCCCCATGGTTCCGGCCTCCGGGACGGAAATGCGCCGACGGTGCCGTTCGTGAAACCAATCCACCCCGGCAGGATGAACTGGCCTGCATTTCACGTTAGTTGGTCTGACGGAGCATTGGTCAGGGTGTGTCACCCTCGGCACGGAGAGGTGGTTGGCGGGCAAGGCGCCGACGTCGTGCGGCTCCGCGCCGGGGCCGCGGCGAGCGGCTGCGATGTGGACGACCGTGGCGGCCTCTCTGGAAAAAACCGGGAAGTCTTCCGCAAGGCGAAGGGCTGAACTCCGAGCGGTACTCTCCGGTGTCATGAGTTCGGGGCCCTGCGTTCGGCACCGCGGGACCCCGAGCCGCGTCCGGAGGCCGGCTTATGAGGCGGATTACGGCAGTACGAACTTCACCGACCGGAAGGTGAGGCTGTCCGGCTGCTGGTCGCTCCCCGGCTTGAGCACGGCCTTGGGGGTGCCCGTGCAGTCGTCGGACGCGAAGAGCTGGGCGTTGGCCCTGGTGCTGATGTTTTGAGGCCCGAATGCGCTCGAGTTTGGCTGGTCGGGTGAGAGCTGTTCGACGTCCTGGATGAGGATGCACTCGTTCAAGGGGGGCTGCTCCGCCAGGGACGTGCCTACTGCGGTCTCGGTTTTGGGGTCGAAGTACTTGTAGTTGAGCCCGAGCTCGTCCTGCGCGTGCGCGGCGGCGGCGGACGAGAGGGTCAGGGCGAGGGCGCTCGCGAGGGCGAGCAGCGCGGGGGGAAGGCGCATGGCGGATTCCCTTCGGTGGGTGGGCGCGGGCTGGTCGGCCCCCATGATGGTGCCACCTGGGCCGGAAATACGCCGATAGTGCCGTTCGTGGCCCCAATCCACTCGCCGGGATGAACATGCTTGATTTCGCGGGGCGTTGACATGACGGAACGTTGGCCAAGGTGTGTCACATTCGAGACGAAGAGGCGGCCGGCGGTAAGGGGCGCTCGCTGCTGTCTCCGCCCTCCACACGTCAATCCTCATGCGGACGGCAGGCAAGAGCCCTCGCCCCAGCCCCGCACCGACACCAGCGATCGCCCGTCCGAACGTCCGTAAGCAGGGCGGCATTTGCCGCCCGAACCTCACTTCCCCCGGTGACGCGCCTTCGCCTTCGCCCGGGCCAGGGCCCGCCGCTGCTCGGCCTCGGCGGCGCGCTGCCGTTTGGCGGCCGCGCGGTTGAGGTGCGCGGTCTCCTCGAACGCCTCGCGCAGGGCCTCCTGGGCCCCCGTCGTCACCGGCCGGGCCGCCTGCTCCCGCGCGGCGGCGCGGGCCGCGCGCTTGGCGCCTGCCCGCCGGGCGGGCGGCGGGCAGGCGTCGGCCGGCACCGCCGGGGCCGCGAGGGCGCGGGCCAGCAGCGCGTCGAAGTCGCGACGGGTGAACTCCGCCAGCTCCGCGCCGGTGGGTTCGCCGCCGAAGACATGGCGCGCCGCACGGACCCCGTCCGGCCCGGCGATCTCCAGCACGCCGACCCAGAAGGGGCCTTCGAAGAACACGCTGAACGTGCTCGGCATCTCGTCCTCCCATGATTGTCGATCGAGAAGGACGAACCGGACACCCTGGGAGGGAGGTTACTGACCGGCGGCGACCAGCACCGACGGCGCCCGGACTACCGACCGGACCGTGTTTTCGCTCGTCCCTGTGGACCGTACGGTAGGCGGTGGGGAAGGTTCCGTGCCACTGGATTGTTTCGGTGTTCGTGAAAGGCGAGCTGGACTTCCAGGCGCTCGGTCGGCAGGCGGACGGCCCGCTGGAAGCACCGGCTCCAATATGCGCCCCCACCGAGTACGCGTACTCGATCCACAAGGGGCAGGCCGCCTCCGGACGCCTTGCGGGCAAGGGCGATTGTCAGTGGGGCGTGCTTGGATGGCGTGCATGAGTGAGACGAAGGCGGCAGCGGCCCGGTTCAAGGATCTTGTCCTGGACGCCACCGACTATCAGTCCTTGGCCGACTGGTGGTGTGCGGCGCTGGGTTATGTACGGCGGCCCGTGCCCGAGGGGGAGCGGACGGCGCCGATCGGGGATCCGGCGGGGGTGGGGCCGGTGATCTGGATTGTGCCGGTGCCCGAGCCGAAGACGGTCAAGAACCGCATGCACCTGGATGTATGGGGCGATACGGAACGGCTCGTCGCGCTCGGGGCGACGGTGATACGCCGGCGGGACGACGAGATCGAGTGGGACGTGCTGGCGGATCCGGAGGGGAACGAGTTCTGTGTGTTCACTCCTCCGACTCCTCCGGGGCGGGAGTGAGCGGGGCGGTGGGGTCCGGCAGGGGCGGGGGTGCGGCCTCGGGGCCCAGGCCGGTCAGGTCCACGGCCTGTTCCCAGACGAGTTGGGCCAGGCTCTCGTCCGTCGCGATGGGGTCCAGGTCGACGGGGCGCTCGCAGTCGAAGTAGCGGCCGGAGGGGCCGTCGGCGGGGGCGAAGGTGAGGCGGACGACCGGGAGGGCGGCGATCTCCGGCGGGGCCCAGGCGCGCTTGATGCCCTTCAGGACGAGGCCGCGCAGCCCCCGGCCCCCGTCGCCCAGCGAGGTGTTGGCCACGCCCGGGTGGATCGCGTCGATACGGATGCCGGTGCCCTCCCAACGGCGGGCGAACAGCGGCACGGTGAGGAGGTTGGCGAGCTTGGTGGTGGCGTAGGTGCGGACGCGGTGGAAGTCGGCGCCCGTCGGGGTGCGGCGCAGGTCCAGCCGGCCCCGGGCGTACAGGCCGGCGGTGAGCTGGACGACGCGGGTGCGGTCGGCCTTGAGGCGTTCCTCCAGCAGGTGGTTGAGGAGGAACGGCGCCAGGTGGTTGACCGTGAAGGACTCCTCCAGCTTGTCCTCGGTGCGCACCAGCCGCGTCGGCCAGACGCCCGCGTTGTGCACCAGGACGTCGATGCGGTCGCAGTGCTCCCGCAGGTGGTCCGCGACCGCGTGCACGTCGGAGAGGAGGGAGAGGTCCCCGGTCACGAGCTCCGCGCCGCCGCCCAGTTCCGTGACCGTCCGTTCGCCCGCGTCCCGGTTCCGGGCCACGACCACGACCCGTACCCCGCGCCGCGCGAACTCCCCCGCCACCGCCCGGCCGATGCCGCGCGTGCCTCCGGTGACGACCGCCGTGATGTTGTCCGCCATGGGGGAACCCTAACGCCGGTACACGGCCGTGCCATTGCCGGGGCTATCGCAGTGGCCGTCGCCGGGGCCGGGGTCGTGCGATGGCACAGGCGGGCGGGCCGCGGCGGCCGCGGAGGCTGCCCCGCCGCGCCGGGCCGCCCGCCCGTGCCCGCTCACAGCGCCGACAGCTCGTCCACCAGGTCGTCCAGCCCCAGCGACCCCTGCGACAGCGCCGCCATGTGCCACGCCTTCGCGTCGAACGCGTCCCCGTGCCGCTTCCGCGCCGCCTCCCGGCCCGCCAGCCAGGCGCGTTCGCCGAGCTTGTAGCCGATGGCCTGGCCCGGCAGGCCCAGGTAGCGCACCAGCTCGCTCTCGACGAAGTCCGCCGGGCGGCTGCTGTGCGACGCGAAGAACTCGTGCGCCAGCGCGGGCGTCCAGCGCTCGCCCGGGTGGAAGGGGGAGTCCGCGGGGATCTCCAGCTCCAGGTGCATGCCGATGTCGATGATGACGCGGACGGCGCGCATCATCTGGGCGTCGAGGTAGCCCAGCCGCCGCTCGGGGTCGGTGAGGAAGCCCAGTTCGTCCATGAGGCGCTCCGCGTAGAGGGCCCAGCCCTCGGCGTTGGCGCTCACCATGCCGATCGTGGCCTGGTAGCGGGAGAGCCGGTCGGCCACGTGCGTCCACTGGGCGAGCTGGAGGTGGTGGCCGGGCACGCCCTCGTGGTACCAGGTCGACACCAGGTCGTAGACCGGGAAGCGGGTCTGGCCCATGGTCGGCAGCCAGGTGCGGCCGGGGCGGGAGAAGTCCTCCGACGGCTGGGTGTAGTACGGTGCGGCCGCACCGCCGGGCGGGGCGATCCGCGACTCGACGCGCTTGACGCGCTCGGCCAGCTCGAAGTGCGTGCCGTCCAGCGCCTCGATCGCCTCGTCCATCAGGCCCTGGAGCCACTCCCGGACCTCCTCGACGCCCTCGATGTGGGTGCCGTGCTCGTCCAGGTGCGCCAGCGCCTCCCACGGGGTGCGCGCCCCCGGCAGGATCTTCTCGGCCTCGGCGCGCATCTCGCCCAGCAGCCGGTGGTACTCGGACCAGCCGTACGCGTACGCCTCGTCCAGGTCGAGGTCCGTGCCGTTCCAGTAGCGCGACCAGCGGGCGTACCGCTCGCGGCCCACGACGTCCGGGGCGCCCTCCACGGCGGGGGCGTAGACGTCCCGCAGCCAGTCGCGGACGGCGACGAGGCCGCCGGTCGCGGCCGCCGCGGCCGCGTCCAGCCCGGCCCGCAGTTCCTCGGGCCCCCCGGCGGTGAAGTCGGCGAACCACCCGCCGTCCGTGCCGATCCACTCGGCGAGCTGCTCCAGCACCGTCGCGACCTGGCGCGGACCGCCCTTGAGCCCGCGCGCCAGGCCCTCGGTGAGCGAGGCCCGCCAGTCCTCCAGCGCGGCCGGGACGGCGCGCAGCCGCTCGGCGACCGCGTCCCAGTCCTCGGCGGTCTCCACCGGCATCAGCGTGAAGACCTCGCGCACCGCGTGCAGCGGGCAGTGCAGGTTGTTGATCGCGCGCAGGTGCTCGCCCGCCTCGTGCACGGCCAGCTCGGCGGTCAGCCGCTCGCGCAGCAGCCGGGCGC
Source organism: Streptomyces caatingaensis (assembly GCF_001187435.1). GTDB lineage: Bacteria > Actinomycetota > Actinomycetes > Streptomycetales > Streptomycetaceae > Streptomyces > Streptomyces caatingaensis. The sequence continues at coordinate 897,916 of NZ_LFXA01000002.1, forward strand.
AGCGCCGCTCGGCCTCGCTGTCCGCGCCGTCCCGCTTCTCGGCCTCGGCCAGCTCCTCCAGCGTGGTGCGGGCCAGGTCGGCCAGCGCCCGCTGCCCCTCCGGGGAGAAGTCGGGCAGCCGGCGGGCGGCGGCCGGGACGCCCAGGTAGGTGCCGGTGATGGGATCGAGTGCGGCGACGGCGTCGACGTAGGCGTCGGCGACCTGGCGGGGCAGGGGCCCGGACGCGGCGGTGGCGGGGTCCGTGGTGATGTTCGGCATGGGCCCATCCTCGTACGGCCGGGCCGGTCGCGTCACGCGCGTTTCACCAGGGGCACCGGGGCCGGCGCGAGGCGGGCCGTGATCACGAGGGTGCCCTCCTCGATCTGGTAGTCCAGCGGCAGGCCCAGGGAGCGCATCGCGGCCACCATGCCCGTGTTGGACGCCTGCGTCACGGCGTAGACGCTCTCGCAGCCCGCCTCGCGGGCCAACGCCGTGAGGCGGCCGAGGAGTTCGGAGCCGACGCCGCGGCGCTGCCACGCGTCCTCGACGAGGAGCGCGACCTCCGTCTCCTCGCCGTCCCACAGCAGGTGGCCCAGCGCGACCAGGCGGCCCGAGGCCGTGTACGCGGCGAGGGTGCGGCCGAAGCGCGGGCTCAGCAGGTGGGCGAGGTAGCGGTCGGCGGCCGCCGGGTCGCGGACCGGGCCGTGGTAGCGCAGCGCCAGCGTCGCGGGGGAGCAGCGCTCGTGCATCGCGCGGGCCGCCGCGAGGTCGCCGGCGCCCGCCCGGCGGACGGTCACCTCGTCGCCCTCCGGCAGCGTCAGGACGTCGCTGCGCTGCGGGAAGCGCGGGCCCAGGCGCTCGTCCAGCTCGACGAGCGCGCGGGCGCGGGCGAACTCGGCGGGGGTGAAGGGGAGACAGGGGCGCTCGACGGTGATCGTGCCGCCGGCGGGGTCGCGCAGACGGATGGTCGTGCCCGTGCCGTCCTCGTCGTCCGCCGCCGACGCCCCCGCGCCGGCCGGCACCGAGCGGATCGTGCAGCGGCCGAGCAACTGGCGCAGGGCGAGGGGGAGTTCGGCGGTGTCGAGGGCGGTGCGGGTGGCCAGGCGCAGCACCCTCGTCGGGGCGTCCACGAGGTCGTGGGCGTCGGCCCGTTCGAGCCAGACGTCGCTGCCGCCGCCGTCGGCGGCGGCCCGCCTCAGCTCGGCGGGGGAGAGGCCCGCCGGGGCGCGGAGCAGGAGTTCGTCGACGGTGCCGGTGGGGAGGGGGTGGGTCTGGAGGGCGAGGATGTCGGCCCGCCGGGCGGCGAGGGACTGGCAGAGGGCGGCGAGGGTGCCGGGCTCGTCGCGGACGGTGGTGCGCATGCGCCACAGGGTGGTGGCGCCGGCGGGCGGGGTGCCGGGCTCCGCCGCGGGGGCGGCCGCCCTCCGCCGGCGCCTGCCGCGCCGGAGCCACCAGCTGTGGAACGCGGCGGTGGCCAGGAGGGCGGCCGCCGAGCCGATGAGGAGGGGCGGGCCGTCGGGACCGTGGACGACCGTGTCCGCCACGGAGTCGGCGGTGGCCACGGCCGCGAAGAGGGCGGCCACCTCCGCCAGATCGCGGCGCCAGGGGTGGCTGCTCGTGTCGTCGGTCATGGGCCCACCCTGGCGGGGTGGTGTTGCGCGATCACGAACGGGTGATGTCCGATGGGTTAAAGGGCGTTTTGCCCGACGTCTCCCCGGAGGGGCCGGGCCTTCCCGGCGGTCCGGGAGGGCTTGGCGGCGGTCCGGGAGGGCTTGGCGGCGGCCGTGCGCGCTGCGCGGGCCGCCCCCCTTCACCGTCCGGTGGACGCCGCCGCGTGCTCGTCCAGCAGCCCGCGGAGCTGGGCGGCGTCCTGCTCGGCCCCCAGCCCCGCGAAGAGCTCCAGGGCGGCCCGCAGGCAGGCGCCGGCGCGGGCCGGCTGCCCCAGGTGGACGAGGCCGCGGCCCAGGGTGCGGAGCAGACCGGCTTCCAGCATCGCGCTGACCTTGCGGGCGAGCGGCAGGAACTCCTCGGCCGTCCGCGCCGCGAGCGCGAAATCGCCCTGCTCGGCGTGGAGTTCGGCGATCAGGTTGCCCGACGCCGCCTCGAAGGAGGACACGTTCAGGGTGCGGAAGAGGGGCAGGGCGGCGCCGGCCCGGCGCAGCGCCTCGTCGTGGTCCCCGCACAGGCGCAGCACCCGGGCCAGGTAGTACAGGCCGATGGCCGTGGAGACGGACTCCCGGCCGGCCAGCAGCTCCGCGCCGCGCCCGGCCGCCGACCGGGCCTCGGAAAGTCGGCCCTGCCGGGCGTAGTTGAAGGCCAGCTCGCCGAGCGCGGTGCCTTCGGCGGTGGCCGCGCCCAGCGTCCGGAAGAACCGCACCGACGCCTCGCCGTGCGCGACCGCGTCGGCGAAGCGGCCGCGGACCCGGGCGTGGGCGCACAGGGTGAGGTGGGCCGAGGCGCACAGCCGCAGGCCGGCGTCGCGGTCGCAGAGTTCCAGGCTGCGGTGGAGCTCGGCCTCGGCCTCGGGGAAGGCGTTGGCGTGCCACAGGGCGTTGCCGCGCACGTAGCGGGCGAGGGCCTCGGAGGGCCGGTCGCCGCGCCGGGCGGCGACCTCGGCGACCTGCCGGGCCTGTTCCGACACGGCCGTGAGGTGGGTGATGCCGGACAGGACGGTGTTGAGCCGGTCGACGAGGTCGGCGGCCTGGGTCAACGGCAGGCCGTCGTCGGCGCAGGCGTGGGCGATCAGGGCCCGTTGCAGGGCGGTCTCCTCGCGCATCCAGGCCGTGGCTTCCCGTGCGGTGGCGAAGGCGAGGCCGGGGGAGGCCGGTGCGGCGTCGATGAGCGTGCGTTCGTCCGGCTCGGCGGCGTGCGCGACCGCGTCGGCGTTGCGCGCGGTGGCCAGGCAGAAGTCCAGCAGGCGGGCGAGGGCGCGGGTCGCCGTGCCGGGGGAGTCCTCGCGGGCGGCCCGGGCCCGGGCGAACGCGCGGACGAGGTCGTGGAAGCGGTAGCGGCCCAGGCGGTGCGACTCCAGCAGGTTGAGTTCGACGAGGGATTCGAGCAGCTCCTCCGCCTCGTCCGTGGCCGCGCCGAGCAGGGCGGCCGCGCCCGGCAGGGCGAGGTCGGGGACGTCCGGTACGGCCAACAGCCGGAAGGCGCGGGCCTGTTCGGGTGTGAGGGTGGCGTAGGAGAGCTGGAAGGCGGCGTCCACGGCGGCGTCGCCGGTGCGCAGTTCGTCCAGGCGCCGGCGTTCGTCCGCCAGTCGCCGGACCATGCCGGCGGGCGACCGGCCGGGTTCGGCCGCCAGGCGGGAGGCGACGATCCGCAGGGCGAGCGGCAGACACCCGCAGGCGGCCACGAGCGCGCGGGCGGCCTCCGGCTCCGCGTCCACGGCGCGGTCGCCGACGGTGCGCCGCAGCAGGCGGAGGGCCTCCTCCGGCGGCATGACGTCCAGCCGCAGGTGGTGCGCCCCGGCCAGGCCGGTGAGCCAGGCGCGGCTGGTCACCAGGACGGCGCAGCCGGCGGCGCCGGGGATCAGGGGCGCGATCTGTTCGCAGGAGGCCGCGTTGTCCAGCAGCAGGAGCATCCGGCGGTCGGCGAGCAGGGTGCGGTAGAGCGCGACGCGTTCGCCGGCGTCGGCGGGGACGTCCTCGTCGGCGACGCCCAACTCCCGCAGGAGTTCCCCCAGGACGTGCTGCGGGTGCGGGGGCTCGGCGTCGGCGCCGCGCAGGTCCGCGTACAGGCGCCCGTCCGGGAACGCGTCGTCGCCGAGCCCGTGCGCGGCCTGTACGGCGAGGGTCGTCTTGCCGACGCCGGCCATGCCGTTGACCGCCGAGACGACGACGGCCGGGGCGTCCCGGCGCGTCACCATGTCCGTCAGCGCGCGGAGTTGGCCGTCGCGGCCCGTGAAGCCGGGGGCGGGGGAGGGGAAGGCGCCGCCCGGGGGAGGCGCGTCGGGCCGGGGCGGCCGCAGGGCGGGGTCGGAGCACAGGATCCGCCGGTGCAGCGCGGCGAGTTCGGGGCCGGGCGCGGTGCCGAGCCGGCGCCGGGCGTCCTCGTGGACGCCCAGCGCCTCGGCCTGGCGGCCCTCCCGGTACAGCGCCAGCATCTGCACCGCGCGCAGCCGCTCGCGGGCGGGGAACTCCACGACCAGGGCGCCCGCCTCGGCGGCCAGGTGCGGCCGGTCGTCCAGCTCGGCGTCGAGGCAGAGCCGGGCCTCCAGCAGCGACTGCCGCACCCGCTGGAGGCGGGCGCGCAGGGTCCTGGCGTGCGGTCCGTGGAGCCCGGCCAGCGGCTCGCCCGCCCACAGCTCCAGTGCGGCGGCGAGGACGGCACGGGCCTGTGCGGCGGTGCCGCCGCGGGCCCGGACCTCCTCGGCCCGCGCCTCCGCGCGCTCGAAGGACCGGATGTCCACGGCCCGGGCGGGCACGCGCAGCGCGTACCCGCCGCTCGTGCCCTCGCCGACGGTGACGAGCAGCGGCTCGGCGGTGTGCCGGGCCAGCGCCCGGCGCAGCCGCCACACATGGGTGCGGACGGAGTGCTCCGGGCGGGACGGGCGGTCGGCCTCGTCCCACACGGCGTCCACGAGCAGCGGCAGCGACACCGTCCGGCCGGCGGCGGCCAGCAGCACCGCCAGCACCTCCCGCGTGCGCGGCTGCCCGAGGTCGACCGGCGCGCCGTCGCACCGGGCCCGCACCGGGCCGAGCAGCGCGAATTCCACTGTCGGCGTGGGGGAGTTCACCGGGGGGAGGGGGTGCAGGGGAACTGGGGTCCGTAGGAGGCCGACCAGAGCCGGACGAAGTAGGGGGCCTCGCTGTTGGTGGTCGCCAGGATGGACATGTCGCCGCCGGGGCGGACGGTGAGCTTCGTCCACGGCAGGTGGGCGCAGTCGCCGTCGCCGGTCCGGCTCCGCCAGAGCGTGCCGCCGTCGGGGGAGGTGACGACGAGGTCGCCGTCGGGGCGGAGTTCGGCCCGGTTGCCCTCGCCGGTGGTCCCGGAGTGCCAGCGCGGCCGCTGGTCCTCGGTGCCGTCGGTGCCGGTGGTGTAGAGGGCGAGGTCGCCGTCGGGCCGCATGACGAGGCGGGTGTCGCCGGAGGCGAGGCTCGCGCCGGGGGCGAGGGTGCCGCCGTTGGGGAGGGTGTCGGGGGCGGCGGCGTGCGCCGTGCCGCCGCCGGTGAGGAGGCCGGTGGCGGCGAGGAGGGCGGCGGCCGTGGCGGAGGCGGCGCGGGCGAGGGGCGAACGGCGTGTTCTCGGCGGCATGGCGGGACCTTTCCGGTTGGGGTGGTCCGACCTTCCCCGGTGCCGCTGTATGAACGATCAACGACCCGTAAACGGACACTGCGCGCCCGAGGCCTCCCGGCGTGTCCCCCCCCGAAGCGCCCCCCCGCCGCGTCACCTCAGGGCGCGGAGCGCGTCCTCCACCCCCCGGTGGAACGTCGGGTACGCGTAGATCATGTGCCGCAGCCGTTCCACCGGCACCTCGGCCTGCACCGCCACCGCCAGCCCGTACAGCACCTCGCCGCCCATCGGGCCCGCCGTCGTCGCCCCGACCAGCACGCCGCGCTCCGCGTCCTCGACGAGCTTGACGAAGCCCTCGTTGCCCGCCTTGTGGATCCAGCCGCGGGCGGAGGAGGGGACCTGGGCGAGGCCCGTGCGGACGGTCAGCCCCCGCTCGCGCGCGGCGTGTTCGGTGAGGCCGACGGCGCCGATCTCGGGGTCGGTGAAGGTGACGCGGGGCAGCGCGCGGTAGTCGGCCTCGGGGCCGGACTCGCCGAGGACGGCGCGGATGACGATGTCCGCCTCGTACATGGCGACATGGGTGAAGGCGCCGTGCCCGGTGACGTCGCCGGCGGCCCACAGGGCGTGTCCGGCGTGCATGAGGCCGTCGGTGCGCAGGGACGCGGCCCCGGGGTCGAGGCCGACGGTGTCGAGGCCGAGGTCGGAGAGGTCGGCGCCGCGGCCGGTCGCCACCAGCAGGCGGTGGCCGGTGAGTTCGCCGCCGTCCTCCAGGGCGAGGGCGAAGGCGTCGCCCTCGTAGCGGACGGAGGCGGCCCGCGCGCCCGTGCGCACGGTCAGCCCCTCCGCGGCCAGGACGCGCGCGAGGAGCTCACCGGCCTCGGGCTCCTCCATGGGGACCAGGGCGTCCGCCGCCTCCACGACCGTCACGTCCGTGCCGAACCGGGCGTAGACCTGGGCGAGTTCGACGCCGATCGAGCCGCCGCCGAGGACCAGCAGCGACCGCGGGGGCTCCTTGGCGGCGATCGCGTCCCGGTTGGTCCAGAACGGCACGTCGGCCAGGCCGGGCACGGGCGGGACGCGCGGCCGCGAGCCGGTGGCGATCACGACGCCGCGGACGGCCGTGAAGGTGCTGCGGCCGTCCGGCCCGTCGACGGTGACCCGGCCGGGCCCGGCGAGCCGGCCGCGGCCGCGCACGAGACGGCCGCCCTTGCCGGTGAAGCGGTCGGCGGCCACCCGGTCGTCCCAGTCGTCGGTGGCCTCGGCCCGGATCCGGTCGGCGACCGGCGTCCAGTCGGGCGCGACCTGCTCCCGGCCCGCCATGCCGGGGATCCGCCGGGCCTCGGCCAGCAGGTTCCCGGCGCGGATCATCATCTTGCTGGGCACGCAGCCCCAGTACGGGCACTCGCCGCCGACGAGCTCCGCCTCCACGCCGACGACCCGCAGGCCGGCCTCCGCCAGGCTCCCGGCGATGTGCTCGCCGCCGGGGCCCATGCCGATGACGACGACGTCCACCTCTTCGGCCTGCCCGGCCCGCTCGGCCCGCCCGGACTGCTCGGTCATGACAGCGCACCCCGCTTCCGTCGCGTACACGGACGTCCGGTCCACCCTGCCAGCCCCCGGGGAACGGCGCCACACGGCCGGGTACGGTGGCCCAATGGGCCATGACCGTTACATCGTGGTGACCGGGGGGCCGGGGGCCGGCAAGAGCACCCTGATCGACGCCCTGGAGGCGGCGGGGCACGCCCGGTCGCAGGAGGCCGGGCGCGGCGTCATCCGGGACCAGGCCGCGCTCGGGGGCCGGGGGCTGCCGTGGACGGACCCCGAGCTGTTCGCCGAGCTGATGCTGGGGTGGGAACTGCGCTCCCACCACGAGGCGGCCGGACGGCCGGGGACCGTCTTCTTCGACCGCGGCGTGCCCGACATCGTCGGCTACCTGCGGCTGGAGGGGCGGCCGGTGCCGGGGCATCTCCGGGAGGCGGCACGGCGGTTCCGCTACCACCGGCGGGTGCTCGCCGCCCCGCCCTGGCCGGAGATCTACGAACGCGACGCGGAGCGGCGGCAGTCGTACGCGGAGGCGGTGCGCACGTACGAGGCGGTGACCGCGGCCTACCGGGAGTTCGGCTACGAACCGGTGGAGCTGCCGCGCGCCTCGGTCGCCGAACGGGTTCGTTTCGTGGGCGGGTTCGTGCGCGGGGCCGTCGCCGCCGGGGACAACGGGCCCGCGCACGAGGCGACTTAGCCCTTGGCGAAGACGAACACGCCCTCGTCCAGGGCGACGGCGCCGTGGCCGTCGGCGCTGAAGACGGGGACGCGGCGCACCGATTCCAGGTCCTTCGCGAGCACCTTCTTGGTCCGCACGTCGACGGCGAGGGGCTCGTAGCGGTCCGTGGAGCCGTAGACGACGCCGTTGCCGGAGGCCACCGGCGTGAACGGGTTCTCGTCGCCGGCCTGCGTCCAGAGCTGCTTGCCGGTCTTCACCTCCCAGGCGGTGGCCAGCCACTTGTAGTCGCGGCGGCCGGCGACGGTGAGGACGTCCGTGGACGGGTCGTGCGTCACGTAGAAGACCGGCTTGTCGTCGGACTGCATGATCTCGGCCATGTTGCTGGAGGCGTCGGCCTCGACGACGGGGCCCGTCGTCAGAAGGCGGCCGGTCCTGAGGTCGTTCACGGACAGCTGCCAGGGCTCGGTGCCGCCGTCCTTGCCCTCGGTCTGCCAGGCGAGGACGATCCGGTCGCCGAGCACGGTGACGGGGACGACGTTGGTGGCCTTGGACTTCTCCTCGGGAACCGCCTTGTCGGGGCGGCCCGCCGCGCTGGAGGTCCAGGCCCGCCGGCCGGTGCTCAGCTCGGTGACCACCAGGCGCTTGGTGTGGCTGTACGGGCCCGTCTTCGCCTCCTCGCGGGAGAAGCCGTACCCGCCGCCGAAGCGGGGGCCGGTCGCCTCCCGGTTCTTCTCCCGGCTCCTGGCGGTCTGGAGGGGACGGAGCTCCTTGCCGCCGTCGAAGGACTTCGCGTCGCCGCCCTCGGCCGGGGCGACCTTCGCGCCCTTGTCGGTGGCGACCCAGCCGTCCGACAGCTCGTGGTCCCCGTCGGCCGGGACGCTGCCGAGCTTCCTGCCCCGGGCGTCGTAGAGCTCGGAGACGGTGGAGCTCCGGTCGGAGGTCATGCCGTCGGACGCCTTCGTGCTGACGACGTCGACGCGCAGGGCCGGGGCGCCGTGCCACGTGGCCGCGTACACCCGGGCGTCGTCCTTCCGCACCGTCGCCCGCACCCGGCCGCCGGCCGCGTCGCGGAACTCGACGGCCTTGGGCCCGTGCGCTCGGCGGGCGCGGTGTCGGCCTCCGGCCCGCCGGGGCGGGTGGCCTTCGGCCCGCCCGTGACGACGGCGAAGGCGTCGCCCACGGCGAACACCGAGGCGCCGCCGGGCGTCGCGGGCAGGGTCCAGGCCGGGGTCCGGGCCAGGCCCGGTATCGGCTTGCCGGGATAGGCGGCCGCCCGCGGTGACGCGGTGGTCTTCCCCTTCGCCGGGCCGTCCGGGGAACCGGAGCCGGAGCCGCAGGCCGTGAGGCCGGCGAGGAGCGTCACGACCGTGGCGGCCGGGACGAGGACGGTGCGCGCGGTGGAACCCACTGCGAAAATCCCCCATGATCGAAAGTGCTGGTCCGGGGGATTTTATGTGGGCCGCCCGGCTGCCCCGCTCAGCGCGCCGTGTCGAGCACGACCCGGGCCACCAGCGCGGGGTCGTCGCTCATGGGGATGTGCCCGCAGCCGGGCAGCCGGACCAGCCGCGCCCCCGGGACGACCTTCTTGGCGCGCACGCCCTGCCGGGGCAGCAGCAGCCGGTCGCGGGTTCCCCAGGCGATGGTGACCGGCAGCCCGGCGAGCGCGTCGGTGAAGAGCACCGAGCGGCCGGCGGCGAGGGTGGGCTCGAACCCCTGGGCGCCGCGCAGCGCCTCGGTCTCCGCGACCATGGCCTCGGGGTCGCGGCGCGCGGGGCGGGCGTAGACCCAGCAGCCCAGCGCCGTGCGCCCGGCGGGGGTCGCGGCCAGCCGGGCCACCCGCTCCGGCGGCAGCCGGCGGGCGGTGCGCCGCATGCCGCGCAGGACGGCGTAGGCCCAGCGCCGTTCGGCCTCCGTCCAGAAGCCGGCGGGCGAGAGCGCCGTGACGGACCGGACGGCGTCGTCCTGCCCCAGCCGCAGGGCGAGCAGGCCGCCCAGGGAGTTGCCGGCGACGTGCGGGCGCTCCAGCCCCAGCGCCGCGAAGCAGGAGCCGAGGGCCGCGCTCACGCTCGGCAGGTCGTAGGGGACTCCGTCGGGCAGGGCGGGGGAGCGGCCGAAGCCGGGGAGGTCGAGGGCGACGACCTCGTGCTCGGCCGCGAGGATCTCCAGGACCGGATCCCACGCCCCGAGGTGGTGGCCGATGCCGTGCAGCAGGACGAGGGGTGCCCCGGCGCCGGTCCGCCGGTAGGCCACCTCGGCCGTGCGCCGTCCGGCGGGGGTGTCGACGGGGAAGGTCACGGTCCGGACGGTCCCGGCGTCCTGAAGGCTCGGTATGGTCCCGGCGGTTGCGGTGGTCTCGGGCACGGTGCGGCTCCTGCTCGTCCTCGTCCTCGGCGGGCTTCTTGGACAGGATGTCAGCAATGGTTACCGGAGGGTAGACCCGGGACCGGGGCGCCTGCCGCAACGGCGGCCCCGCGCCCGGGGGTTCCGCGCCGCGCTCCCCAACTCTCCATGGACGCAAGGGGAGTGCGGGTGCGAGGCGCGCCCTTCCGCGCGCCCGCGCACCGGGTGCGTGCGCCAGGTGTACTGCATTGGTCTTGACCAAGTCCGCACACCGTCCTATGGTCACAGGCATACTGCAACAACCTTTAATAAAGAAGCGCGCGAAAAGCCTGCGGAGGATGAGGGTGGGGACGACGCAGCTGGAAACGGTGCCGGAGCCGAAGTACTGGCACCTGAAGACGCTCCTCGGCGACGCGCTCGACTCGGAGTTCGCCGTGGGCGAGATCCTGCCCAACGAGCGTGAACTCGCCGCCCGTTTCGGCGTCGCCCGCGCCACGCTCCGCCAGGCGCTCGAGCAGCTGGAGCTGGAGGGCCGGCTCCAGCGCCGCCGCGGCGTCGGCACCACCGTCGCCCCGCCCCGCGTGGGCGTCGCCGTGGCCGACGCCGGGCACGGCTGGCCCGGCGGCGCCGAGGACGACTGGCAGCCGGTGGACGCCGGGCTCGCCGCCCCGCCCGCCGCCGTCGCCCCGCTGCTGGGCGTCGCCCCCGGCGAGCCCGTGCACACCGTCCGCCGCACCCGCAGCAGCCACGGCCGGCCCGTCGCCGCCGAGTCGCTGTACGTCCCGGCCGCCCGCCTGCCCGGCGTGGAGGCGCCCGACCCGGCCTCCTCCGGTCCCGCCCGCGCCCGCGCCGTCCTGCGCGCCCTGCGCGACCTGCCGCTGGAGGGCCAGGACCGCGCGGTGGAGCTGGGCTCGGCCCGCGCCGACGAGGCCAAGCAGCTGGAGCGGCTGCCAGGTTCGCCCGTCCTCCTCGTCACCACCCGCTACATCGTGGACGGCGGCGTCGCGGCCGTGGCCGTCGCCACCTACCGGGCCGACACGTGCCGGCTCACCTTCGGCGACGCGGACCGGGTCGGGCTGCCGGCCGCCTGACGGGCCGTCAACTCCTTTGGGCCCCCTGCCAGTTCGGGGTCCTGCCGCCGGGTTCCGTGCCGATGGCGGAGGCCCGGCTCCCGGGCGCCGACGGCGGACGTTCCGCGCACCCCGAGCGGCCCCCGGGCACCCGGGGGCCGAGGCCCGCCGAGGCCCACGGCGCTCACGGTGTCCGCGGGTTCACCGCGAACAGCTCCTCCTCCACGTGGTCCAGCGCCAGCCGCAGCGCCCCCGTCGCCACCGCCGAATCGCCCAGCAGCGACAGGGCGACGCGCGGCGGCCGCAGACAGTACCGCGCCAGCTCGGTGCGCAGCGGCTCCAGGATGCCCGTCAGCCCCGCCGCCCAGCCGCCGACGACCACCAGCTCCGGGTCGAGCGCCAGCACCAGCGCCGCCACGTCGTGCACCAGCCGCCGCAGATAGCGGTCCACCGCCGTACGGGCCGGCTCGTCGCCCTCCCTGGCCAGCGCGAACACCCGGACCACCTGGGCCTCGTCCAGCGGTTGCAGCGGCACGTCGGTGGGCGAGAGCACCTCCTCCGGGGTGGCCTCCCGGCCCAGCAGGTGCAGCGCGCCGATCTCCCCGGCCGCGCCGCCGAAACCGCGGTGCAGCCGCCCGCCGATCAGCGAACCGGCGCCCGGGCTCAGCCCCGCGAGGACGAAGACCACGTCGTCCGAGTCCCGGGCCGCGCCCTTCCAGTGCTCGGCCACGGCCGCCGCGTTGGCGTCGTTCTCCACCAGCACCGGGCAGGGGAACGAGCGGCGCAGCCGGTCGCCCAGCGGCAGTCCCGTCCACCCCGGCAGGGCCGTGCCCAGCCGAATCGTTCCGTCGGCCTCGACGATGCCCGGGCTGGCCACGCCGACCGCGCGCAGCGCGTCGCGCGGCACCCCCGAGCGGCGCAGGACGTCGGTGACCGCGGTGCGCACCTGCGCCAGCCGCTCGTCGGCCGGCGCGGTCTCGGCGACCTCCGCCGACGCGGCGCCCGTGATCCGGCCGCTCAGATCGGCCAGCAGCACCGCGACCCGGTGCGCGCCGATCTCGATGCCCAGCAGGTGCCCGGCCTCGACCCGGAAGCGGAACCGCCGCGCGGGCCGCCCCTGACGCCGCGCCACCCCCTCCTCGGCGGACGCCTCCTCGACCAGGCCGGACTCGATCAGGCCCTCCACCGCGCCCTCGACGGTCGGCCGGGACAGCCCGGTGACCTTGACCAGGTCGGTGAGCGTCGGGGACGCGGGGGACGCCGAGGCGCGCAGCGCGTGCAGGACCACGGCCGAATTGATCCGCCGCAACAGGGACGGGTCCCCGCCGGTGAGCCGCCCCAACGTCGCCGCCTCCTCGCTTTGCGTGCCTTTTGCCGCACCGGATCGTAGCCGGTGGGAGGCGGGGAGGGGAGTTCTGCCGTCCGGGCCCCGGCGGGGCGGTTCCTCAGCCGGCCGCCTCCCGCAGGCGGGCGAACTCCTCGGCCATCCGCGCCGGCGTCCAATGGGCGTTCAGGCCACTGGGGTTGGGCAGCGCCCAGATCCGGGTGCCGCCTATCGTCCGCTCCTGCGGCCCGATCCTCGCGTGCCGGTCGCCGAACGCCGTCCGGTACGCCGTCACCCCGGCCACCGCCAGCCACCGCGGCCGCAGCAGCTCCACCTTCTCGACGAGCAGCCGCCCGCCCTCGCGGAACTCCTCCTCGGTGAGCTCGTCCGCCCGTGCCGAGGCGCGCGCCACCACGTTGGTGATGCCCAGCCCGTACCCGGTCAGCAGGTGCTGCTCGGAGGGGTGCAGCCGGCGCGGGGTGAAGCCGGAGGCGTGCAGGACGGGCCAGAAGCGGTTGCCCGGCCGGGCGAAGTGGTGGCCGGTCGCGGCGGACATCAGACCGGGGTTGATGCCGCAGAACAGCACGCGGAGACCGGCCGCGACCACGTCGGGGACGAGACGGTCGCGGGCGGCCTCCAGCTCCTCGGGCGAAAGGCGCGTCAGAGGATCGCCCCCGGCACGTAACCGGCCGCCTCCGGGCGGGACTTGACGATCTCCTCGATCCGTGCGACGACGGCGGCGACCTGGTCGGCGGCGGCGCCGGTGAAGGAGAGCCTGTCGGCCATCAGCGCGTCCAGCGCGGCCCGGTCCAGCGGGATGCGCTCGTCGGCGGCGAGCTTGTCCAGCAGCTCGTTGCGCTCGGCGCCCCGCTCGCGCATGGCCAGCGCGGAGGCGACCGCGTGCTCCTTGACGGCCTCGTGGGCGACCTCGCGCCCGACGCCCGCGCGCACCGCGCCCATGAGGACCTTGGTGGTGGCGAGGAACGGCAGGTAGCGGTCCAGCTCGCGGGCGACGACGGCGGGGAAGGCGCCGAACTCGTCCAGGACGGTCAGGAAGGTCTCCAGCAGGCCGTCGAGGGCGAAGAACGCGTCGGGCAGCGCCACGCGGCGCACGACCGAGCAGGAGACGTCGCCCTCGTTCCACTGGTCGCCCGCCAGCTCGCCGGTCATCGAGGCGTAGCCGCGCAGGATCACCATCAGGCCGTTGACGCGCTCGCAGGAGCGGGTGTTCATCTTGTGCGGCATGGCGGACGAGCCGACCTGGCCGGGCTTGAAGCCCTCGGTCACCAGCTCGTGGCCGGCCATCAGCCGGATCGTCTTCGCGAGCGAGGACGGCGCGGCGGCGAGCTGCACCAGCGCGGTGACCACGTCGTAGTCCAGCGAGCGCGGGTAGACCTGGCCGACGGAGGTGAACGCCTCGCCGAAACCGAGGTGTTCGGCGATCCGCCGCTCCAGCTCCGCCAGCTTCGCGGCGTCGCCGCCGAGCAGGTCCAGCATGTCCTGGGCGGTGCCCACCGGGCCCTTGACGCCGCGCAGCGGGTAGCGGGCCAGCAGCTCCTCCACCCGGCCGTGGGCGACGAGGAGTTCGTCGGCGGCGGTCGCGAAGCGCTTGCCGAGCGTGGTCGCCTGGGCGGCGACGTTGTGCGAGCGGCCGGCCATGACCAGCTCGGCGTGGTCGGCGGCCAGCTTGCCCAGGCGGGCCAGGACGGCGACGGCGCGGTCGCGGACCAGCTCCAGGGAGAGCCGGATCTGCAGCTGCTCGACGTTCTCCGTCAGGTCGCGGGAGGTCATGCCCTTGTGCACGTGCTCGTGGCCGGCGAGGGCGTTGAACTCCTCGATCCGCGCCTTCACGTCGTGGCGCGTGACCTTCTCGCGCTCGGCGATCGAGGCGAGGTCCACCTCGTCCAGCACGCGCTCGTAGTCGGCGAGGGCGGCGTCGGGCACCTCGATCCCCAGGTCCTTCTGGGCGCGGAGCACGGCGAGCCACAGCTTCCGCTCGAGCTTCACCTTGTACTCGGGGGACCACAGCACGGCGAGCTCCGCGGAGGCGTAGCGGCCGGCCAGGACATTGGGGATGCGGGGCTTTGCAGTCACGTGACGCAAGTCTACTGGCGGAACGCGCAGGCCCGTGCCGCGGTGCTGATCGTGCGTTCGTACGAGGCCGGGGTCCGCTAGCCGTCCGCCCGCCGCCAGCCGGTCACGCACCCCGGCGGATCCGTCACCGGCGTGACGAAGAACGCCTCGCCCCGCTCGGCGCAGAAGTGGGCGCCCACCCGGCCGTCCCCGGAGGACCGGCCGGTGAGCCGCCGGCCGATCCACGGGCCCAGGTGTTCGCGGGCGAAGCGCAGGTCGGAGCCGCGCCGGGCGGCCCAGCGGGGACGGGCCGCCGGCGGCAGGGGCGCCCGCCAGTCGGACTCGGCGGGGTGGCCGAGCGCCTGCCAGACCGCCTCGGCCACCCGCCGGTGCCCCTCGGCGTTGAGGTGCAGCCGGTCCTCGGCCCACATGCGGGGGTCGCCCAGCGCCTCGGAGCCGAAGAGGTCGACGAGCACGGCGTCGTGCCGTCCGGCCAGTTCCTCGATGAACCCGAAGAGCCGTTCCATCCGGGGGCGGAAGCGCTCCAGCACCGGCCCGCGCCGGCCCGGGCTGCGCATCAGCACCAGCCGCCCGGAGCCCGCCGCCAGCCGGTCCGCGGTCGCGGCCAGCCGGGCGCAGACCAGCTCCACGTCGCAGTTCGGGCGCAGGACGTCGTTGAGCCCGCCGACCAGCGTCACCAGGTCCGCGTCCAGCTTCGCCGCGGGGGCCGCCTGCTCGTCGGCGATCTGCCCGATGAGCTTGCCGCGCACGGCCAGGTTGGCGTAGCGGAAGCCGGGCGTGCGGGCGGCGAGGCGGGTGGCGAGCAGGTCGGCCCAGCCGCGGTACGAGCCGTCCGGCAGCGCGTCGGACATGCCCTCGGTGAAGGAGTCCCCGACCGCGACGAAACTGGAGTACGTGTACGTGGCATTCATCGGCATGGCGCCGCGATCCTACTCCTCGCCCCGCGCACCCCTCGCCGCCGCCGCCCGGCTCACAGCTGCCGCCCGACGAGCCGGCGCAGCACGTCCTCCAGCGTGACCAGGCCCGCGAGCCGGTCGTCCGCGCCGACCACGGCGGCCAGGTGGGCGCCGGTGCGGCTCATCGCCGTGATGACGTCGTCGAGCGGGGTGTCGGCCCGGACCCGGGCGATGGGGCGCATGGCGCCCGTGGGGAAGGGGAGATCGCGCGGGCTCGCGTCGAGCGCGTCCTTGACGTGCAGGTAGCCGAGGATGCGGCCGGTGCCGTCGACGACGGGGAAGCGGGAGAAGCCCGACTCGGCCGAGAGCCGCTCCAGGCCCTCCGGGGTCACGCCGATCCGGGCCGCGACCACCCGGCCGACCGGCATGACCACGTCCTCGACCGGGCGCTTGCCCAGGGCCAGGGCGTCGCGCAGCCGCTGCGTGGAGCGTTCGTCGAGCAGCCCGGCGGCGCTGGAGTCGGCGACCAGCCGGGCCAGCTGGTCGTCCGAGAAGGCCGCGGTGACCTCGTCCTTGGGCTCGACGCGCAGCAGCCGCAGCAGGCCGTTCGCCAGCCGGTTGACGGTGAAGACCACCGGGCGCAGCGTGCGCGAGAGCCTGACCAGCGGCGGGCCGAGCCGCAGCGCGGTGCGCACCGGCTCGGCGAGCGCGATGTTCTTGGGCACCATCTCGCCGAAGAGCATGTGCAGATAGGTGGCGGCGGCCAGCGCGACGGCGAACGCGATGGCGTGGATGCCGCCCTCGGGCACCCCGGCCGCGTGGAGGGCGGGCTCCAGCAGGGCGGCGAAGGCCGGTTCGGCGACCACGCCGAGGACCAGGGTGCACAGCGTGATGCCGAGCTGGGCCGCGGCCATCAGCGCGGAGATGTGCTCCAGGCCCCACAGGACCGCGCGGGCGCGCCGGTCGCCGCGCTCGGCGTACGGCTCGACCTGGTCGCGGCGCACGGAGATCAGGGCGAACTCGGCGCCGACGAAGAAGGCGTTGGCGACCAGGGTCGCCAGGCCGATCAGCAGCTGGACGGCGGTCATCGGCCGGCCTCCCCACCGGTCGCGGGGCCGGCCGTTCCGCCGGTCGCGGGGGCGGTGAGCCGCACGCGGGCCGCGCGCCGTCCGGAGGCGTCGGTCACCTCGACCCGCCAGCCGGCCACCTCCAGGGTGTCCCCGCGGACGGGGATGCGGCCGAGGCCGGCGGCGATCAGGCCGGCCAGCGTCTCGTACGGGCCCTCGGGCACCCGCAGCCCGATGGTCTCCAGCTGGTCGTCGGTGCGGGTGGCGCCGTCGGCGTCGTAGAGCCGCCGGCCGTCGGCGTCGGTGCCGGCCGGGGCCAGGTCGGGCCGCTCGGCCGGGTCGTGCTCGTCGCGGACCTCGCCGACGACCTCCTCGACGATGTCCTCCAGGGTGACCACGCCCGCGGTGCCGCCGTACTCGTCGATGACGACGGCCATGCTGCGCTTGGCGGAGAGCCGGTCCAGCAGCCGGTCGACGGTGAGGGACTGGGGGACGAGCAGCGGCTCGCGCAGCAGCGCGGCGACGGGCCGCTGCGGGCGCTCGTCGGCCGGGACGGCGAGCACGTCCTTGATGTGGGCGACGCCGACGACGGAGTCGAGGCTGCCGCGGTAGACGGGGAAGCGGGACAGACCGGTCGCCCGGGTGGCGTTGGCCACGTCCTCGGCGGTCGCCCGCTCGTCGAGCGCGGTGACCTGGACGCGCGGGGTCATCACGTGCCCGGCGGTGAGGTCCGCGAGGTTGAGGGTGCGGACGAACAGCTCGGCGGTGTCCGCCTCCAGGGCCCCCTGCCGCGCGGAGTGCCGGGCGAGGGCGGCCAGCTCGCGGGGGCCGCGGGCGGTCGCCAGCTCTTCGGCGGGCTCGATGCCGAGGCGGTGCAGGACGCGGTTGGCGGTGTTGTTCAGGTGCCGGATCAGTGGACGGAAGAGGCGGGAGAAGGCGCGCTGCGGCCCGGCGACGGCGCGGGCCACCGGCAGCGGGCGGGAGATCGCCCAGTTCTTGGGCACCAGTTCGCCGACGACCATCAGCACCACGGTGGACAGCACGGTGCCCAGGGCCAGTGCCACCGAGACCGCCACCGCGTGCGGCAGCCCGAGGGCCGCGACCGGCCCGGTGAGCAGCTTGGCCAGGGACGGCTTGGAGATCATGCCGATGACCAGGCCGGTGACGGTGATGCCGAGCTGGGCGCCGGAGAGCTGGAAGGTCAGCCCCCGCACCGCGCGCAGCGCGCCGCGGGCACGCCGGTCGCCGGCCTCGGCGGCGCGTTCGAGCTCGCCGCGCTCGACGGTGGTGAGGGAGAACTCGGCCGCGACGAAGACGGCGCAGGCCAGCGTCAGCAGCACGGTCAGTGCCAGCAGGAGCGCTTCGGTCATCGGGCGGTCACCTCCGTCCCATGGTCGGACACGGGCCGCAGCGGCGCGCGGTGCCGGCGGGGACGGAGGGGGCTACTGGGAGGCTCGCCCATGGAGGACGCTCACGCCTTTCGTCGGTGGTGGTTCTTCTGCGGTCGCAGAGCCTCCATGGTAAAGGAACGGCAAAGTGTTCCGGGGCGGGCCGGGGCTCACTCCCCGCGCACCTCCTCGATCACCGCCCCGAAGGTCTCCATGGCCGGCTCCAGGACGGTGAAGTAGCTGAAGCCGTAGCGCTCGCGGTGCGCCCGCAGCTGCTCGGCCATGTCCTTCGGCGTGCCGGTGAGGACGGCCGGGTGGGCCAGCGCGTCGTCCTCGGTGAGGCCCAGCCGCCCGGCGTGCTCGCGGGCCGCCGCCCGCCGGGCGGGACCCGGCGCGACGATCTGGACGAGGTGGTTGAGCTCCGCCGGGGTCGTGCGGTCCGCCGCGAAGCCGCGGTAGGCGGCCACGCGCTCGTCGAGCGCGTCCGGGGTGATCAGGGTGAGGGAGCCGTCGGGGCCGGTGGTCGCGCCGGTGAACGCCGCGATGTCCGCGTGGCGGGCGGTCAGCCGCAGGACGCGGTTGCCGTTGCCGCCCAGCAGCAGGGGCGGCGGCGCGTCCGGCCGCTGCCCGGCCAGCAGCCGCTTCACCTCCGTGACCGTGCGCTCCAGATGATCGACGCGCTCGCGCGGTGAGCCGAACGGGAGCCCCGCCGCGTCGTGTTCGGCCTTGGCGTACCCCGTGCCCAGGCCGAGCTCCAGCCGCCCGCCGGTGAGCCGGTCGGTGGTCGCCACCTCCCGGGCCAGCAGCGCGGGGTTGTGGAACCCGGCGTTGAGGACGAACGTGCCCACCCGCGGACGCTCCGTCGCGTCCGCCGCCGCCACCAGGGACGGGAAGGGGGCCGGCATCCCCAGGTGGTCCGGGACGAGGACGACGTCGTAGCCCAGGGCCTCGGCCCTGCGGCACTTGCGCCGCCACTCGGCGGCCGTACCGCCGTCGAGCAGATTGACGGCGAATCGGAACGGACGGGACACGTTTCCCCCTCGGTGTGCGCGAACAACCGGAGGGTACCTCCGAATCACTCCGGACGGACAGCGACCCCCGTCACACACGGCGAGGACGGCAGCCGCACCGGCCCGTCCGGCACCCGGAGCCGCCGCCACGTCCCGATCGCGAAACCCGCCGCGCCGATCGCGGCCAGCGGATCCCGGGAGGTGTGACAGCCGCCGAACAGCCGCGGCCACACCGTCCGGTCCAGCGCCCGCTGCACGGCCGGCAGGACGCCGCCGTCGGCGACCCCGTGCTCGAAGAAGCGCAGTTCGCCGCCGGGGCGCAGCACCCGGCGCAGCTCCGCCAGCGCCCTCGGCACGTCCCGCACCGAACACAGCACCAGCGACACCACGGCCGCGTCGAACGCCTCGCTCTTCACCGGCAGCGCCTCGGCCACCGCCGGAACCACGTCCACCGGCACCCCGCACCGCACCGCGGCCTGCGCCGCCCGCCGGCGCAGCAGCCGCTCCGGCTCGACCGCCACGACCTCCGAGACGGCGCGCGGATAGTACGGAAAGTTGAGCCCCTGCCCGGCCCCGACCTCGATCACCCGCCCCGACAGCCCCGCCAGCAGCTCTCTGCGACGGTCGGCCATCCCGGCCCGCCGGTCCAGGACCGGCCCGGCCTTCGCGTAGAAACGGGCGAACAGGGGGTGGTGGACGGGGGAGGAGTGAACTGCCATGGCACGGGCCCCTTTCCGGGGGACGACGGCTACCGCGATTGTTCCCCGCGGCGGGCCGCTTTCCCCGTCGGACGGGGCCGCTCTCGCGTTTGCCGCGCGCGTGCCCGGCCCCGCCGTCCCGCTCCCCGCCCCCGCCCGGTGCTCAGGCCGTCCGTGCCGCGAAGGCCGCCGCGTCCCAGGTGCCCGACAGCTCCGGCGCCAGCCAACTCGCCGCCCGTGCGCGGAAGTCCTCCGGGGGCAGCGCCCCCGCGCCCGCCGGCAGGGCGCCCAGCAGGGGGGCCTGCGCCGCGTCCGGGAAGTCCGCCAGGTTGCAGCGCATCGCCAGGTCCGGTTCGTCGGGCCAGCTGCCGATCACCACGCCCGGGCAGTGCAGGCCGCGCGCCCGGAGGGCCTCCGCGGTCAGGGCGGTCGCGTTGAGCGTCCCCAGTCCGGCCGCGGCGACGACCAGGACGGGGGCGTCCAGCAGGACCGCCGCGTCGGCCAGCGTGCTCCCCTCGTCGTCGAGCCTCACCAGCAGGCCGCCCGCGCCCTCGACGAGGACGAGGTCGTGCTCCTCGGCGAGCCGGGCCGCCGCCTCGGCGATCTCCTTCGGCCGCACCGGGGCGCGGCCCGCCCGGCGGGCGGCGGTCGCGGGGGCCAACGGCTCGGGGAAACGGGCGAGTTCGGCGCCCGTGACGCCCGGGCCCGCGAGGCGCCGCACCTCCGCGACGTCCCCCGGCTCGCCCGGGGCGACGCCCGTCTGGGCGGGCTTGAGCACGGCGACGGTGCGGCCCCGCGCGAGGGCGGCCGCGGCGAGGGCGGCGGTGGTGACGGTTTTGCCGATCTCGGTGCCGGTGCCGGTGACGAGGAGGGTGGGCATGGGGTGTTCGGTCTCCTTGTGGGTGGGTGTGGTGGGGGCACATGCAAGGGCGGGCGGGCCCTAGGGGCGGGACGCGGCCGCCGTCGCCGCGCACACGGCACGGCAGATCCGCGCCACATCACCGTCCCCCGTCACAAACGGCGGCATCGTGTACACCAGCCGCCCGAACGGCCGCAGCCACACCCCCGCCCGCACCGCCGCCTCCGTGGCCGCCGCCATCCCCGCCGCGTCCAGCGGGTGTTCGAGCTCGACGGCGCCGATCGCGCCGAGGACGCGGACGTCCCGCACGCCGGGAAGGGACGCGGCCGGCGCGAGCCCCTCCCGCAGACCGGCCTCGATCCGCTTGACCTCGCCCGCCCAGTCCTGGGCGAGGAGCAGGTCGACCGACGCGTTCGCGACCGCCGCCGCGAGCGGATTGCCCATGAACGTCGGCCCGTGCGCCAGCACCGGCACCTCGCCCCGGGAGATCCCCTCCGCCACGCGCGACGTGCACAGCGCCGCGGCCATCGTCAGATACCCGCCCGTCAGCGCCTTGCCCACGCACATCACATCGGGGGCGACCCCCGCGTGATCGGCGGCGAACAGCGCCCCCGTCCGCCCGAACCCCGTGGCGATCTCGTCGAACACCAGCAGCACGTCGTGCTCGTCGCACAGCCGCCGCAACAGCCGCAGATACGCGGGGGAGTGGAACCGCATCCCGCCCGCGTTCTGCACGACCGGCTCCACGACGACCGCCGCCAGCTCCCCGGCGTGCCGCTCCAGCAGCGCCCGCAGATGCTCCGCGTACGCGGGGTCCTCCTCCGCCCCGAAGCCCGCCGGCGGGGCGTCCGCGAAGACCTGCTCGGGCAGCAGCCCGGACCACAGGCCGTGCATCCCGCCGACCGGGTCGCACACCGACATCGGCATCCAGGTGTCCCCGTGGTAGCCGCCGCGCCACGTCATCAGCCGCCGCTTCTCCGGCCGGCCGGACGAACGCCAGTACTGGAGGCACATCTTGACGGCCACCTCGACCGACACCGAGCCGGAGTCGGCGAGGAAGACGTGCTCCAGCCCCTCGGGGGCGATCTCCACCAGCCGGGCGGCGAGCCGGACGGCCGGCTCGTGGGTCAGCCCGCCGAACATCACATGGCTCATCCGGTCCAGCTGATCCCGCGCCGCCTCGTTGAGCACCGGGTGGTTGTAGCCGTGCAGGGCCGACCACCACGAGGCCATGCCGTCCACCAGCTCCCGCACCCCGTGCACCGGTTCGGCCAGCCGCAGCCGGACGCCGGAGGCCGACTCGACGACCAGCGGGTCCCGCCGGCCGGGCATCGGCCCGTACGGGTGCCACACATGCTGCCGGTCGAGCGCCAACAGCCTTTCCACGCCGAGCGGTTCAGACATTGGGCGGCAGGTCCGTCCCCGCGCCCCGGCGGCGCACGGCGACCAGGTCGGTACGGGCCGCACCCGGCCCCTCGGCCGCGGGCGCGTCCGCGGCGGCCCCCTCCGCCGGGGTCTCCGCCGCCGGGGCCTCCCCGCAGGGACCGCCCCCGCAGCCGCCCCCGCGCCGGTGCTCCGGCAGGGTGCTGGTCTCCGTCCCCTCGACCTCGAAACCCGCGTCCGTGATCATGTCGAGGTCGGCCCGGCCCTCCTGGCCCTCACTCGTCAGATAGTCACCCAGGAAGATGGAGTTGGCCAGGTGCAGCGCCAGCGGCTGCAGCGAGCGCAGATGGATCTCGCGGCCGCCGGCCAGCCGCACCTCCGCGTCCGGGTGGACGAAGCGGACCATCGCCAGGATGCGCAGCGCCCGCTGCGGGGTGAGGTTCCACTCCTTCGCCAGCGGCGTCCCCTCGAAGGGGATGAGGAAGTTGACGGGCACCGAGTCCACGTCCAGCTCGCGCAGCGCGAAGACCACGTCGACCAGGTCCTCGTCGCTCTCGCCCATGCCCGCGATCAGCCCCGAGCAGGCGGACATGCCCGCCTCCTGCGTGCGGCGCACGGTGTCCACGCGGTCCTGATAGGTGTGCGTGGTGGTGATGTCCGCGTACGTGGCCTCCGAGGTGTTGAGGTTGTTGCTGTACGCGTACACCCCCGCGTCGCGCAGCCGCTCCGCCTGGCCGTCGGAGAGCAGGCCCAGGCAGGCACAGACCTCCACGTCGGTGTTCTGCTCCTTGATGGCCTCGATCGTGCGCGCCACCCGGTCGATGTCCCGGTCCGTCGGACCGCGCCCGCTGGCCACCAGGCAGACGCGCTTGGCACCCCCCGCGACCCCCGCGGCGGCCGCCCTGGAGGCGTCCTCCGGCTTGAGCCAGGTGTACTTGAGGATGCCGGTGTCGGAACCGAGCCGCTGCGAGCAGTACGAGCAGTCCTCCGGGCACAGCCCGGACTTGAGATTGACCAGGTAATTGAGCTTGACCCGCCGCCCGAACCACCGGCGGCGCACCTTGCCGGCCGCGGCCACCACATCGAGCAGGTCGTCGTCGGAGGTCGCCAGCACGGCCAGCGCCTCTTCGCGGGTGGGCAGCTCGCGCCGCAGCCCCTTGTCCACCAACGTGTTCAACAGGTCCATGGCCCATGATCCTCGCGCACGCCGCCACCCTGGGCCAAGGTGGAGACCGCACAACACGCGCCCGGCGACGTGAGTGGATCACGACACCGCGCCCGGGGGCCCGCAGCGGCTAGTTTGGGCGTCAGGCTGTCCGTGCCCGTACCGGAGGGACCCGTGCACGGATTTATGTGAACCCCACAGAACGTCCTGCCGAGGACCCCTGACAGGAACCGGAACGGCCGATGCCCCACGACGTGGTTTCCCCCACCCGCCCGACCTTCGACTGGCTCGACGAACAGCACCGGCTGCGCCGCGAGGCCGGGCTCGTCCGGACGCTGCGCCCGCGCCCCGAGCCGCATCCCGGGCGGCCCGCCCCCCTCGACCTGGCGGGCAACGACTACCTGGGGCTCGCCCGGCACCCGGAGGTCACCCGCGCCGCCGCCGACGCCGCGCGCCGCTGGGGCGCCGGATCCACCGGCTCCCGCCTGGTCTCCGGCAGCACCGCGCTGCACGCCCGGCTGGAGGAGGCGCTGGCCGGCTTCTGCGGCTTCGAGGCCGCCCTCGTCTTCTCCTCCGGCTACGCCGCCAACCTCGCCGCCGTCACCGCCCTCGCCCCGCCCCCCGAACCCGGCGGCGCCCGTGGCCTGCTCGTCTCCGACGAGGGCAACCACGCCTCGCTGATCGACGGCTGCCGGCTCGCCCGCGCCGACAAGGCCGTCGTCCCGCACGCCGATCCGGGGGCGGTGGACGAGGCGCTGGCCGCCCACCCCGGGCGGGCGCTCGTGGTGACCGACTCCGTCTTCTCCGTGGACGGCGACGCCGCCCCGCTCGCCGGCCTCGCCCGGCACTGCCGCCGCCACGGCGCCGGACTGCTGGTGGACGACGCCCACGGGCTCGGCGTCCTGGGCGACGGCGGCCGCGGCGCCGTGCACGCCGCCGGACTGGCCGGCGCCCCCGACGTGGTGGCCACCGTCACCCTCTCGAAGTCCCTCGGCGCCCAGGGCGGCGTGGTGCTCGGCCCGGCCCGGGTGATCACCCATCTCGTCAGCAGCGCCCGCACGTTCATCTTCGACACCGGCCTCGCCCCCGCCGCCGCGGCCGCCGCCCTCGCCGCCCTGGAGGTGCTGCGCCGCGAACCGGAGCGCGCGGCCCGGGTGCGCGCCGTCTCCACCGGCCTGCACACCCGGTTGACCGGCGCGGGCCTTACGGCCGCGCGCCCCGACGCCGCCGTCGTCTCGGTGCGCGCGCCCTCGCCCCGGGCCGCGGTCCGCTGGCAGGCCGACTGCCGGGCGGCGGGCGTCGAAGTGGGCTGCTTCCGGCCGCCGTCGGTGCCGGACGGCGTCTCCCGGCTGCGGCTGACCGCCCGCGCGGACCTCACGGACGAGCAGGTCGAGCGGGCCGCCGACACGGTGGTGGACACGGCCGCGGCCGCCGGATTCCTCAACTCCCGCCGCGCGGCGGGCTGAAACGGCCCCGGCGGGACGGGCAGCGGACGGCGGCCGGCGCGGCGGGGGCGGCAACAGGGCCCGTGCGACCGCCCACTTGGAACCGTGCCCCGCAGGCTGCGGCCAAGGCGTGGCGCGCGGGCGCCAATAGACCACGGCGGGCCCCGCATGCGGTCCCCCGTCGAAGAGTTCACCGCTTCGAGCGACAGATATCTCCATATCCCGGTCGATGACTCCCATCACGGTCGTTATCAGTGGCACTCTGTGCTTCCAGAGCCGCCCGGGGTTCCTTCCGGTCACGGCTCCGGCGGGAAAGGGACAGCGCCATGGCAGACCACCAGGAAGCCTCCGTCACTCTGCCGACCACCCCGTCCTCGGTCGCCACGGCCCGCCGCCACGTCGCGTCCGTGCTCGCGGAGTGGGGGCTGCCGGAGGGCACCGACGACGCCGAGGCGGTGCGCCTGATCGTCTCCGAACTCGCCACCAACGCCGTGCTGCACACCCGTGGCCAGTCACCGGTCTTCACCGTGGAGGTCCACCTCGAACGGGACGAGGAACTGCGCATCGGAGTCACCGACAGCCACTACCGCTACCCCCGGCGGCTGCCGGCCGCCGTACAGCAGGACAACGGGCGGGGGTTGGTGATCGTCCGCTGGCTCGCCGCCGAGCGCGGCGGACGGCTCTGCGTCAGCCCGACCGAGGACGGCGGCAAGACGGTGTGGATCCGCCTGCCGTGGCCGGTGCCCGTGTCCTGAGGGGCCGCCCGGTGTCCGGAGCGGCCCCCCGGCTCGCGCCGGCCCCGAGGGGAGGTGCCCTCAGTCGACCCGGCCGTACCAGACGTTGTTCGTCCAGATCCGCTCGTAGCGGACGACCGAACCGGTCTTCGGGGCGTGCAGGATCTTCCCGTTCCCCGCGTATATGCCGACGTGGTAGACGCCCCGCCCGGAGTGGAAGAACACCAGGTCGCCGCGCTCACGTGCCGAACGGGGAATGTGATGGGTGCGGTTGTACTGGGCAGCGGCCGTGCGGGGCAGCTGTTTGCCGGCCCGCTTGAAGGAGTAGAGGGTCAGGCCCGAGCAGTCGAAGCTGTAGGGGCCCGTGGCGCCCCATCGGTAGGGCGAGCCCTGCTTGGATGCGGCGATCTGCAGGGCCCTGACCGAGACGGACGCCGCTTCCGCCTTGGAGGTGCCGCCCGGCGTCAGCACCGTGACGCCGACGGCAGCGAGGGTCAGGGCCGATGCGGCCTTGGCTTTGGACAGCCTTGCGGGACGTTTGTGCGCGCCCATGTCGCATACCCTTCGTCAGCCGCCTGTGAAGGATTGCCTGTCGGGTTCGGGCAGGCGAAGAATGCCCGGCCGCCGAGGGCGGCTTCACCCCAAGGGCCGGCTCCGGGGGAGCCGTCCCGTCGTGCTCGGGTCCTCCATCCCTGCCGATCACTCCCTGTGTCGACCCGTCGTCCGGGCGGCGGCAGGGTTCGGCGTCCGCCCGGACCGCCCCGCCGTGTGGCGGGGTCTTGTCGTCCCGAGGATCTTGGCGCAGCCGCGGCGTCCACGCCGAGCGGAACCCTCGTTATGTGAGCCTCGTCACCTGTGGGCAATTGGGGTGGACGCGCGGCGATTTGACCCTCACCGGGCGGGCGGGGTGAGTCCGT
The DNA here is from genome assembly GCF_001187435.1 of Streptomyces caatingaensis. GTDB lineage: Bacteria > Actinomycetota > Actinomycetes > Streptomycetales > Streptomycetaceae > Streptomyces > Streptomyces caatingaensis. The sequence goes on from NZ_LFXA01000002.1 coordinate 923,742, forward strand.
CACCTGGGCCTGTTACCGATCACTCGCGCGCCGTGTGCGCGTCCCGCGCAGAGTGATCACTACGTGACGTCCACGATCGCGTCCGCCGTCTGACGGAATCCAGGTGAAAAGCGTTTCCGTTCCTCAACTCGCGGACGACGGCGGCAACATCAGCCGCGCGGCGCGCCGCTCCCCGTCCAGAACACGCATCGCACGCGCCATTGTCCCCGCGTACACCTCCCGTTCACCTCGTTCGAACATCACGGTCAGCGCGTCGCGCAGTCCGGTGGCCGCGACCACCAGAGCCTGCGCGGCTCGTAGCCCCCCGTACGTGTTGCGCCCGCGGGCCGGATTGATCCGGCCGAGAAGATCCAGTACCTCCAGGTAGCGGTCCACCAGCTCCCCCTCGGCGCGGGTGAGCGCGGGCAGCGGCGGGAGTTCGGGCGGCATCGCAGGTCACCGCGGTCCGGCGGAGCGGTGGTCGATGATCCGGTCGGCCAGGCCGTACGCCACGGCCCCGGCCGCGTCCAGGACGGTCTCCCGCTCGGTGTCCGCCAGCACCCGCGCGGTGCTCCGCCCCGAGTACCGCGCCAGCAGCTCCGCCTGGAGCCCCCGCCGCCGCAGCAACTCCTCGGCGTGCAGGGCGAGATCGGACGGCCGGCCCCGGACGGGCTCCGGCAGCCCGGGCGGGCCGAGGACCACCCGGGCGTGCGGCAGCACCGACCGCTTGCCCGGCGCCCCGGCCGCCAGCAGCAGTGCGGCGGCCGGGCCGGCCTGGCCGAGGCAGATCGTCTCGATGTCGCAGGCGAGATAGCGCATCGTGTCGTGCACGGCGCACAGGGCGGCGAAGGATCCGCCGGGGGAATTCAGGTACAGCGAGATGTCCCGGTCGGGCCCCGCGTGCTCCAACTGCATCAACTGCGCGATGACATCGGTCGCCGCGACGTCGTCGACCGCCGTCCCCAGCATCACGATCCGCCCCTCCATCAGCTTGGAGTACGGGTCCAGCGTGCGGTGGCCGTAGGCGGTGCGCTCGGTGAACTCGGGGAGGACGTGGCGGGCGGTGGGGAGGGGGCCGGTGCGGGGTTCGGTTGTGGGGTCGGTGTGGAGGGTCAAGGGGTGCTCCTCACGTCGGTGCGGGCCTGCCTGGGGGCGGGCCGTCCGTAAAAAATGTACAGGACGTACATTTACTGGGGCCAGTGCCCCGGTTCATCGGCGCGACGGTGGGTGACGCGACGGTGAGTGACGGGACGCTGCCGCCTGATCGATGCGCAGCGGACCCCTCTCTCCGGCCCCTGTGGGCGTCCGGGGCGCCGCTTAAGCTGGGGGCATGACCTACGAGATTCCTGTGACGCAAGCCCGGGCGGAGCTCGCGGACCTGATCAACCGCGTCGTCTACGGCGGCGAGCGGGTCGTCGTCACGCGGCACGGGAAGCCGCTGGTCGCCCTGGTGTCCGCCGACGACCTGCGGCGCCTGGAGGGGGGCGCGCCGGAGGAGCCGGCCGTCGCCGAGGAGCCGGTGATCAGTACGGTCTCGACGGCGCGGCCGCTGTCGTCCGCCCCCGGCGAACCGCACCGTTTCGGCATCGCGGCCGAGCACCGCGAGCGTCACTGACGCACGTGCCCTGAGCCCCGCCGCGGTGGCCGGCCCGCGCCGTTGAGCCGTGCGGCCTGTGCGGCTCTTGTGTCCCCTGCACTCCCCTGCGCTCCCCTGCGATCTTTGCGATCTTTGCGATCCCTGTGACTCCTGGACCGAGAGGGAGATCACTGCGCCAAGTCTTGTGTTGACATGCGCATGTCTCCATTGTGTTGCCTGGCACTCACCCCCCTGACACGTGGTGCCACCAACCTGATGGCCCCTCAGCCATCCACCCTCACCAGGAGCGTTGCGCATGCGTCGTGTCTACGCGCGTCGAATATCCCTGTCCGCCGGACTCGCGGCCGCCCTCGTCGGCACCGCCGTTCTGAACGGACCGGCCGCCCAGGCCGCCCCGCCCGCCCCCGTGGACGCGGCCACCGCCCGCGCCTACGCCAAGGCGCTGACCGTCCGGGCCGAAGGCTCCCTCGACGGTTACAGCCGGGCCCGGTTCCCCCACTGGATCACCCAGCACGGAGAGTGCAACACCCGCGAGGTCGTCCTCCAGCGCGACGGCGAGGACGTCGAGCAGAACAGCAAGTGCGCCGCCGTCTCCGGCACATGGGTCTCGCCCTACGACGGCGCGACGTGGCACGACGCCTCCGACATCGACATCGACCACGTCGTGCCCCTCGCCGAGGCGTGGCGCTCCGGCGCCAACGAGTGGACGAAGGCCGACCGCCAGAAGTTCGCCAACGACCTGACGCGTCCTCAGCTCATCGCCGTGACCGACCGCGTCAACCAGGCCAAGGGCGACAAGGACCCGGCGAAGTGGATGCCCCCGCTGAAAGGTTACGCCTGTACGTACGCGCGCATGTGGGTCACCGTCAAGCACGACTACAAGCTGACCGTGGACACGGCGGAGAAGAACAAGCTCGTCAGCGTGCTGGCTGGTTGCTGAGCGCTGCTCGGCACGCGGCCCTGCCCGCCCCTGCGTTGGGCGGGCGGGGCCGTAAGTGCTGCGGGGGGCCGGCTGCCCCGGCGCCGTCCGCCCGAAGCACCGTATATACGGTATGGCGCCACACGCCCCCGGTGAGCGGGGAGCGTTCCCCCCGCCATGCGCTGCCCCGGCCCGCACTCCGCCCCGTCCCGGCGGAACCCCGCGCCCCGGGCGCGTGATCCCGCCCGCAGTCAACGGCCCACACCCACCCGCCCCCTTACCGCCGTTCACCCATGCCGACGCAAAGCGTCAGTTAACGCGTTGGAAAAGCTTGCGCATTAACCTGCAATCACCGGTTCCGGAGGCTTCGTTGCCGGATCGGTACCGTGCTGAGCTGGGGTAACGTCCCGCTGCACCGGGACGACAGTGAGGTGGGACGCGTGCAACTGACCCCGCACGAGCAGGAACGACTGCTCATTCATGTGGCCGCCGACGTCGCCGAGAAGCGCCGGGCGCGCGGGCTGCTCCTGAACCATCCCGAGGCCGTGGCGCTCATCACGGCGCACGTCCTCGAAGGGGCCCGGGACGGCCGCACCGTCGCGGAGTTGATGTCCTCGGGACGCAAGGTGCTGACGCGCGACGAGGTCATGGCGGGGATCCCGGAGATGATCCACGACGTCCAGGTCGAGGCCACCTTCCCGGACGGGACCAAGCTCGTCACCGTCCACGAGCCCATAGCCTGAAGGAAGGGCGGACGCACCATGATTCCCGGAGAGGTCCTGTTCGCGGAGGCTCCCGTCCGGCTCAACGAGGGCCTGCACCGGACCCGGCTGACCGTCCTCAACACCGCCGACCGGCCCGTCCAGGTCGGTTCGCACTACCACTTCGCGGAGGCGAACCCCGGCCTCGACTTCGACCGGGCGGCCGCGCACGGCAAGCGGCTGGACGTCCCGGCCGGCACGGCCGTCCGTTTCGAGCCGGGCATCCCGGTCGAGGTGGACCTCGTGCCGATCGCCGGCAAGCGGATCGTCGAGGGGCTGCGCGGCGAGTGCGGAGGGCAACTCGATGCGTGACGCGTCCGCGCCCGGCGAGCCGCTCCGGCTCGAACGGGCCGTCTACGCCGGCCTCTACGGCCCCACCACCGGCGACCGCGTCCGCCTCGCCGACACCGACCTCCTCGTCGAGGTGGAGGAGGACCGCTCCGGAGGCCCCGGCCACGCCGGGGACGAGGCGGTCTTCGGCGGCGGCAAGGTCATCCGCGAGTCGATGGGCCAGTCCCGGGCCACCCGCGCCGAGGGCGCCCCGGACACCGTGATCACCGGGGCGCTGATCCTCGACCACTGGGGCGTCGTCAAGGCGGACGTCGGCATCCGCGACGGCCGGATCACCGGCATCGGCAAGGCCGGCAACCCCGACACCATGGACGGGGTCCACCCCGACCTCGTGATCGGGCCCGAGACGGAGATCATCGCGGGCAACGGACGGATCCTCACGGCGGGGGCCGTCGACGCCCACGTCCACTTCATCTGTCCGCAGGCGGTCGGGGCCGCCCTCGCGTCCGGCGTGACCACCCTGGTCGGCGGCGGCACGGGCCCGGCCGAGGGCAGCAAGGCCACCACCGTCACGCCGGGATCCTGGCACCTCGCCCGGATGTTCGAGGCACTGGAGGGGTACCCGGTCAACATCGGCCTGCTGGGCAAGGGCAACACCGTCTCCCACGACGCGATGCGCGCCCAACTGCGCGCCGGAGCCGTCGGTTTCAAGATCCATGAGGACTGGGGGGCCACCCCCGCCGTCATCGACGCCTGCCTGAACGTCTGCGAGGAGAGCGGCGCCCAGCTCGCCATCCACACCGACACCCTCAACGAGGCGGGCTTCGTCGGCGACACGCTCGCGGCGATCGCCGGCCGTTCCCTCCACGCGTACCACACGGAAGGTGCCGGCGGCGGCCACGCTCCCGACATCATCACCGTCGTCTCCGAGGCCAACGTCCTTCCCAGCTCGACCAATCCGACCCGGCCGCACACCGTCAACACCGTCGAGGAGCACCTCGACATGCTGATGGTCTGTCACCACCTCAACCCGGCCGTCCCGGAGGACCTCGCCTTCGCCGAGTCCCGCATCCGCCCCGGCACGATCGCCGCCGAGGACCACCTGCACGACCTCGGCGCCATCTCCATCGTCTCCTCCGACTCCCAGGCCATGGGACGCATCGGCGAAACCGTGCTGCGCACCTGGCAGACCGCCCACGCCATGAAGCGGCTGCGCGGGGCGCTGCCCGGCGACGGCCCCGCCGACAACGCGCGGGCCCGCCGCTACGTCGCGAAGTACACCATCAACCCGGCCGTCGCCCAAGGGCTCGACCGCGAGATCGGCTCGGTCGAGGAGGGCAAGCTCGCGGACCTGGTGCTGTGGGATCCCGCGTTCTTCGGCGTCAAGCCGCTGCTCGTCCTCAAGGGCGGACAGATCGCGTACGCGCAGATGGGCGACGCGAACGCCTCCATCCCGACGCCCCAACCGGTGCTGCCCCGGCCGATGTTCGGCGCCACCGGCCGGGCCCCGGGCGCCAACTCCCTCAACTTCGTGACGCAGTGGGCGATGGACGACGGGCTCCCCGAGCGGCTCGGCCTCGGCAAGCGCTTCGTCCCGATCCGTGACACCCGGGGGGTGACCAAGGCGGACATGCGCAACAACGACGCCCGGCCGAGGGTGGAGGTCGATCCCGACACGTTCACCGTCACCGTCGACGGCGTCCCCGTCGAGCCGCGGCCGGCGGAGCAACTGCCCATGGCCCAGCGGTACTTCCTCTTCTGATGGCCGCTTCGTCGTTGGCTCCGTTGCTCGTCCTGGCCGACGGGCGCTTCCCCGCGGGCGGGCACGCCCACTCCGGCGGCGCGGAGGCGGCCGTGGCGGCGGGCCGGATCCGGGACGTGCCGTCGCTGGAGGCGTTCTGCCGGGGCCGCCTGCACACGGCCGGCCTGACGTCCGCCGGGCTGGCCGCCGCCGCTGCCGCCGGGCTCGACCCGCTCCTCCTGGACGAGGCCGCGGACGCCCGGACGCCGTCGGCCGCCCTGCGGGCCGCCGCTCGCCGGCTCGGCCGGCAGATGACGCGCGCCGCGCGGGCGGCATGGCCGTCCGCCGCCCTGGACTCCCTCGCCGCGGCCCGGCCGCGCGGCGCGCACCAGCCCGTCGTCCTCGGCGTGGCGGCCCGGGCCGCCGGACTCCGGCCGACGGACGCGGCCTACGCGGTCGCCTACGAGTCGGTGAGCGGACCGGTGACGGCGGTGGTGCGGCTGCTCGGACTCGATCCCTTCGAGGCGACGGGGGTGCTGGCGCGGCTGGCGCCGGATGTGGACGCCGTCGCCCTGGCCGCCGCCGACGCCGCGGTACGGGCCCTCGTCGAGGGCGTGGAGGCCCTGCCGGCGGCGTCGGGGCCCCTGTCGGACGTGATGGCGGAGGGACATGCGGGGTGGCCGGTGCGGTTGTTCGCGTCGTGAGGGGGCGTGGCCGCGGGCGCGGGGTTGCGCGCACGCGGCGTTGGGGGACGGGACGGGCACCGCTCCCCAACCACCCCCCGTCGCCGGCCCCATGCCACCCCCCGAATCGCCACCTCCCACCCCTGCACACCCCAACCCCAGGAGAATCCCATGCACCTCGACCACTCCCTCGACGAGTCCTTCCCCCACCGCCACACCTACAGCGCCGCCTCGCCCCTCCGCCCCGACGGCACCCGTCGTGCCCTCCGCATCGGCCTCGGCGGCCCCGTCGGCTCCGGGAAGACGGCGACCGTCGCCGCCCTCTGCCGCGCCCTGCGCGAGGAGCTGTCGATCGCGGTCGTGACGAACGACATCTACACGCGTGAGGACGCCGAGTTCCTGCTGCGGAACGCCGTCCTGCCGCCGGAGCGGATCACCGCCGTCGAGACGGGCGCCTGTCCGCACACCGCCATCAGGGACGACATTTCGGCGAACCTCGAAGCCGTCGAGGACCTCGAGGACGCCGTCGGCCCGCTCGACCTCGTCCTCGTCGAGTCCGGCGGGGACAACCTGACCGCCACCTTCTCCAAGGGGCTCGTCGACGCGCAGATCTTCGTCATCGACGTCGCCGGCGGCGACGACATCCCCCGCAAGGGCGGCCCCGGCATCACCACCGCCGACCTGCTGGTCGTCAACAAGACGGACCTCGCTCCGTACGTCGGCGTCGACCTGGAGGGCATGGCCCGTGACGCCAAGGCCCAACGCGGCGAGCTCCCCGTGGTGTTCACCTCCGTCGCCGCGGAGGACGGCGTCGCGCCGGTGCGCGCGTGGGTGCGCGAGCGGCTCGCGGCATGGACGGCGTGACGGCACCGCCGCGGGACGCGGTGACCGTGCCCGCCCGCGGGGCGGCCACCGGGCCGGCGCCGGCATCGCCCCCCACCCCCGCCGCCCTCACCGCCGCGGCGCGGATCGTCGCCGCCCCCGACGGCCGGGGCGGCACGGCCCTGCCGGTGCTGGCGGGGGAGGGGCCGTTCGCCCTGCGGCGGACGGGGCGGCGCGGCGGGCCGGAGGCGAGCGTGACGCTCGTCGGCGCGATGAGCGCGCCGCTGGGCGGTGACCGGCTGACGCTGACGGTCAGGGTCGAGCCCGGCGCCGCCCTGCGGTTCACCACCACCGCGGCCACCCTCGCCCTCCCCGGCCGGACGGGCGCCCGGGCCACGTACGACACCCGCATCACCGTCGGCGAGGGCGCCCGCCTCCACTGGCTGCCCGAGCCGCTGATCTCCGCGCACGGCAGCGATCTGTGGACGACGACCCGGGTCGAACTGGCCCCCACGGCCCGGCTCGTGCTGCGCGAGGAGCAGGTGCTGGGGCGCGCGGGCGAGCGGCCGGGCCGGCTGCGGAGCCGGCTGACGGTGTGCCGCGCGGGCCGTCCGCTCTACGACCAGGAGCTGAGCTACGGACCGGGCGCGCCGGGCTGGGACGGCGGTGCCGTCCTCGGCGGCCACCGGGCCGTGGGGCAACTGCTCGTCGTCGACCCGCGCCTGGCGGACGAGCCGGAGGAGTCCCGTCCCGTCGGGCCGACGGCGGCGCTCATGCCGCTGGCCGGCCCGGCGGTGGTCCTCACGGCCGTGGCCCCCGACGCGCTGGAACTGCGCAGAGTCCTGCGCCCGGAGGAAATCGGGGTGACCCGGGCGAAGGGGGCGGTCGAGGGGGCGGCAGCCGACGCCACCCATGTCGTCATCCTTACGGATTAGTAAAGATGTGCCCCGACAGCCTGTCCATGACAGCCACGGAGGCGGAAGTATCCTCCCCAGCAGCTCTGTGATCATCGTCGCCCCGACCGAGGCGGCGTTCCCAGCAGGGGGATTCCCACGTGAGACGTAAAGCGATACTCGGTGCGGCGACCGGCACCATGATGACCGGTGCCCTCGTCGCGGGCTTCCTGGCCGCCCCGTCGGCCGGCGCCACCGAGCGCGTGCCCGGCGGCGCGGCCGAGGCCAAGGGTGCGCGGGTCGCCGCCGAGCGGGCGGCGAAGGCGGGCGTCAAGTGGCAGGACTGTCCTGCCACCTGGGGCCTGGAGAAGCCCATCCAGTGCGGCTCGGTGACCGTCCCGGTCGACTACGCCAAGCCCGACGGGCCGAAGATCAAGATCGCCGTGAGCCGGGTGCACTCCACCGGCACCGCCAAGGAGCGCCAGGGCTCCCTGGTCTACAACCCGGGCGGCCCCGGCGGCTCCGGCCTGCCCTTCCCGCGCCGGGTGACCACCAAGAACCCCCTCTACGCCAAGATCGCCAAGGCGTACGACTTCGTCGGGTTCGACCCGCGCGGCGTGGGCAAGTCCGCCCCCATCTCCTGTGTGGACCCCAAGGAGTTCGTGGCGGCCCCCAAGGCCGACCCGGTCCCGGCCGACGAGGCCGAGAAGCGCGCCCAGCGCAAGCTCGCCAAGCAGTACGCGGACGGCTGCGCCAAGCGCAGCGGCAAGCTGCTGCCGTACCTCACGACGATGAACACCGCCCGTGACGTCGACGTCGTGCGCGCCGCCCTCGGCGAGAAGAAGCTGAACTACCTGGGCGTCTCGTACGGCACCTACCTCGGCGCCGTCTACGGCACGCTCTTCCCGGACCACGTCCGCCGCATGATCGTGGACAGCGTCGTCAACCCGGCGCAGGAGAACGTCTGGTACCAGGCCAACCTGGACCAGGACATCGCCTTCGAGGGCCGCTTCAAGGACTGGGAGACCTGGGTCGCCCAGCACGACCGCGTCTACCACATCGGCAACTCGCAGGCCAAGGTGCACGCCCAGTGGCTGAAGCTGCGCGCCGAGGCCAAGAAGAAGCCGATCGGCGGCCTGGTCGGCCCGGCCGAGCTCATCAACTTCTTCCAGAGCGCCGCGTACTACGACCGCTCGTGGATCCCGGTTGCCGACGCCTGGGCGAAGTACCGCGCCGGCGACACCAAGGCCCTCGTCGAGGCCGCCGGCCCCGACCTGGCCGGCGCCGTCTCCGCCGAGAACGGCAACGCCGTCTACACCGCCGTCGAGTGCGCCGACGCCAAGTGGCCCACGAGCTGGGCGAAGTGGGACCGCGACAACACCCGCGTCCACCGCAAGGCCCCCTTCATGACCTGGGCCAACGCCTGGATGAACCTCCCCTGCGCCACCTGGAAGGGCCCGCAGGGCACCCCGCTGGAGGTCAAGACCCACAAGGGCCTGCCCCAGACCCTCATCATCCAGTCCACCCGTGACGCCGCCACCCCCTTCGAGGGCGCCGTCGAGCTCCACAAGCGCTTCAAGGGCTCGCGCCTGATCGTCGAGAAGGGCGCCGGTTCGCACGGTGTCACCGGCCTGGTGAACCCCTGCATCAACAACCGCGTCGACACCTACCTCCTCACCGGCAAGGTCGACGCCAAGGACGTCACGTGCGCCCCGCACGCCGTCCCGGAGCCGAAGGCCGCCAAGTAACCTCCCCGAGCGGCCGGTTACGCCCAGTGCCCCGAGGCGATGTGTCTCGGGGCACTGGCGCGTCTGCTGCGGACCATTGGGTCCGGGGAGCTCCGGCGGTACGGTGGGATCGATCTTGCTGGGGACCGTGAACGGGGGAACACATGGCCAGAGTCGTCGAGTTGCTGTACTACCCGGTCAAGGGGTGCGCGGGGACGTCCATCGCGGAGGCGGTGCTGACGCCGGCCGGAATCGCGCACGACCGCGCGTTCATGGTGACCGACGAGGGCGGGGTGTTCCGTTCGCAGCGGAGGGATCCGCGGCTGGCGGCCGTGCGGCCCGTGGTCCGGGCGGACGGAGAGATCCTGACGCTCCGGGCGCCCGGGGCCGCGCCGTTGGACGTCGCCGTGGACACGAGCGGGGCGCGGCGTGAGGTGACGCTCTTCAAGAACCCCTACCGGGGCATCGATCAGGGCGACGAAGCCGCCGCCTGGCTCACCGGAGTGCTCGGTGCGCCCAGCCGTCTCGTCCGCGTGCCGCCGGAGCACGACCGCGTGACGGACGGGATGACGCCCGGGACGTCCGGCTGGGCGGACAGCTCCGCCGTGCACCTCCTCTCGCGCTCCAGCCTGGAGCTGCTGGGGCGCAAGCTCGCCGAGGGCGGCGCGGAGCCGCTGCCGATGAGCCGGTTCCGGCCCAATGTCGTGGTGGACGGGTGGGACGAGCCGCACACCGAGGACCGTGTGCGGCGGGCCGTCGTGGGGGACGCCGTGCTGGGGTACGCCAAGCTCGCCGTCCGCTGTGCCGTGACCACGGTCGACCAGGAGGCGGGTGCCAAGGCGGGGGTCGAGCCGTTGCGGACGCTGGCCCGTTACCGGCGGGCCAGGGGCGGGGGCGTCGTCTTCGGCGCGAAGTTCGCCGTCGTGCGGGGCGGGAAGCTGTCCGTCGGGGACGAGGTGGCCGTGGAGGAGTGGGGCGAGTCGGAGCGCTGAGGGGGCCTCACCCGAGCCCCGGAGCCTTGCCGCCCTCCGTCCGGCTGGGCGACCATGCCCCCATGGGCCTGACCACCGAGGGGCGCGCACCCGGCCCCGTGCGGTACCGCCTCGTCTGCGACCGGGGCGGTTGCACGAAGCGGGTGAGCTTCGACCTGGTCATCGCGGAGCCGCCGCCGGACCGGGAGACGGACTTCTTCGGGCACCTGCTCCACGAAGCCCGCCAAGCCGTGGGATACGTCGAGGAGTTGGGGTGGATGTGCGTCGAGGAGGGTCAGAGCTACTGGTGTCCCGACTGCTCCGGGGCGGCCGGGCGTTAGCCGGCGCGAACGGGCCGCCGAGCGGGTGGCGGGGCGCGGCCGGGCGGGCGACCCGGGCGGTGCGGCCGCTTGCGGGCGCCGGGCGGGCGCGGTGCCCTGGCCCGCGCATGCCCGCACCCGTCTCAGGAGACACCGCGATGTCCGTACGCACCACCGTGGCCCTGGCCGCGGCCGCCGCCGTCACCGGTCTGTTCGTCCCGCCGATCGCTCCGGCGGCGGCCGTCGCCCCGCAGCAGCGGGGGCGGTTGCTGCTCACGCTGTCCGGGGCCGAGCACAGCTGGATCCGCGGGGTGCGGCTGGTGTGCCCGGCGGCCGGCGGGCGGCAGCATCCGCATGCGGCGGAGGCGTGCGCGCGCCTCGCGGAGGCACGGGGACGGCTGGACGCGCTGCCGCGGGTGGAGCGGCTGTGCCCGGCGGAGGAGGAACCGGTCGAGGCGGCGGCGGAGGGGGAGTGGGGCGGGGTGGGGGCGGTGCGGTGGAAGCGGACCTTTGCGGGGGCCTGTGCGCTGGATGCGGCCACGGGGGCCGTGTTCCGGTTCTGAGGCCGGAGTCCGGGGTCAGGGACGAGGAGTGTCCGGGGCGGGGAGACCTGCCCCGCCCCGGACACTCCCGGGCGCCGCTCAGTCCGCCCCCTTGGCCACCACCGCCCCTATCGTCGCCAGGCCCAGCACCACCCACGCGAACCACAACCAGCCGTTGCTGCCCAGGGCCACCGTATAGGCGGTGACGGCCACCAGGCCGCCCACCGTGAGCCACGCCATCGTCCGGGTCGATCCGCGCATCCCGCACCTCCTCACGACGGCCCCTCCGGCCCGTACACATGCGCGGGCCGCGGCCGGAGACCATCGTCTCCCGGCCGCGGCCCGGGTGCCACAGCGCTGAGGGAAGGAACGGGGCTACCGGCCGCGCGCCTGGAGCGAGGCCAGGTAGGCGTTGTAGTCCGCGAGCTCCTTGTCGTTGTCGCGTTCCGCCTGGCGGTCGCTGCGGCGCGCCTGGCGCTGTTCGGAGCGGTACCACTGGTACGCGAGGGCCAGCAGCACCACGACGGAGGGGATCTCGCTGAAGGCCCAGGCGATGCCGCCGCCCGCCTTCTGGTCGTCCAGCGCGTCGATGCCCAGCGAGGCCAGCGGGTGCTTGTACGTGCCGATCATCGGCTCGGAGGCCATCATCAGCGCGATGCCGAAGAAGGCGTGGAACGGCATGCCGGCGAACAGCTCCAGCATCCGCATCACATAGCCCGGGCGGTGCGGGCCCGGGTCCACGCCCATGATCGGCCAGAAGAACACCAGGCCCACGGCGAGGAAGTGGATCATCATAAAGATGTGGCCGGTGCGGCTCTCCATCAGGAAGTCGAAGAGCGGCGTGAAGTAGAGGCCGTAGAGGCTGGCGATGAACATGGGGATCGTGAACGCCGGGTGCGTGATGATCCGCATGTAGCGGCTGTGCAGCAGAGCGACGAGCCACTCGCGCGGGCCCTTGCGCCCGCGTCCGGCGGCCGGCAGGGCGCGCAGGGTCAGCGTCACGGGGGCACCGAGCAGGACCAGGATGGGGGAGAGCATGCTGATGACCATGTGCTGCACCATGTGCACGCTGAACATGACCATGCCGTAGTCGTTCAGCTTGGTGTTCATCACCAGCCACACGGTCGCCACACCCAGGACGAACGCCACGATCCGGCCGACGGGCCACGCGTCGCCCCGGCGCCGCAGCCGCACCACGGCCCAGCCGTAGAGGAAGAGGGCCAGCAGGCAGCCGGTGATGAAGAACCAGTCGCCGCTGAACTCCAGGCCCCGGCTCAGGGTGAACGGTGGCATGTTCATATCCATGTTCATGCCGTGCATGCCATGCATGCCGCCCATGTCATGCCCGCCGTGGTGATCCATCCGCTCTCTCCCATATCGCACCAATAGCGCCGGGACAAGAGTAGAGGCGCCGAGGATTTCCCCGGCCCCCGGGGCGGGTGCGCGGGCCGCCGGGCGATGTGCTCACGGCGTCAGAGGACGCACTCGCTCTCGGCGTACCGCTCGTCCGGCACCGTCTTGAGCCGCGCCACGGCCTCGGCCAGCGGCACCAGCGTGATCTCCGTACCGCGCAGCGCGGTCATCATCCCGAACTCCCCGCGGTGCGCCGCCTCCACGGCGTGCCGGCCGAAGCGGGTGGCCAGCACCCGGTCGTACGCGGTGGGGGTGCCGCCGCGCTGGACGTGGCCCAGGATCACCGGGCGGGCCTCCTTGCCGAGGCGGCGCTCCAGTTCGACGGCGAGCTGGCGGGCGACGCCGGCGAAGCGCTCGTGCCCGTAGACGTCCGTGCCGCCGGTCTCGAACGGCATCGAGCCCTCGCGGGGCTTGGCGCCCTCCGCGACCACCACGATGGCGAAGCGCTTGCCCGCCTCGAAGCGCTTGCCGACCACGGCGGTCAGCTCGTCGACGTCGAAGGGGCGCTCGGGCACGACGATCGCGTGGGCACCGGCGGCCATGCCGGCGTGCAGGGCGATCCAGCCGGTGTGGCGGCCCATGACCTCGACGATGAGCACCCGTTGGTGGGACTCGGCGGTGGTCTTGAGCCGGTCCAGGGCCTCCGTGGCCACGCCCACCGCCGTGTCGAAACCGAAGGTCGCGTCGGTGGCGGCGATGTCGTTGTCGATCGTCTTGGGGACGCCCACGACCGGCAGCCCGGCGTCCGACAGCAGCCGGGCCGCCTTGAGGGTGCCCTCGCCGCCGATGGGTATCACGGCGTCCAGCCGCAGCCGCGCGAGGTGCTCGCGGGCCCGCTCGACCCCGTCGCGCAGCTGCTCGGGGCGGACGCGGGAGGAGCCGAGGATCGTGCCGCCGGCGGCCAGGATGTGGGCCACCGCGTCGAGGTCGAGGGGGCGGTGGTCGCCCTCCAGCAGGCCGCGCCAGCCGTCGTGGAAGCCGACCACCTCGTCCCCGTGGTCGCCGACGGCGCGGTGCACGACGGAGCGGATGACGGCGTTGAGACCGGGGCAGTCGCCGCCGGAGGTGAGGACACCGATGCGCATGACAGGGGCCGCCTTACGACAGGGCAGGGAACCGGACCCCGTCGTCCGGCGGACTCCCCGTCACCCTACCCACGGCGGGTGACGGGGAACACCGGCGTCCGAAAGGACGTGCGCCGGGCGGACGCTACGCCGGCTGGGACGCCGCCGCGATCCGCTCGTCGCGCAGCGCCTCGTACCAGCGGTCGTCGACCGGCGGCAGGGCGTTGACGTCCAGCGCCAGCTTGATCAGCAGGTCCGCGATGTGCGGGTTGCGGGCCATGACCGGGCCGTGCATGTACGTACCGAAGACGGTCTCGTTGAACGCGCCCTCGGTGCCGTCGCCGGTGCCGTTGCCCTTGCCGAAGCGGACGCGGGCGAACGGGCGGGCGGTCGGGCCGAGATGGGTGACGCCCTGGTGGTTCTCGAACCCGGTCAGCGGCGGCAGGCCGAGCTGCGGGTCGATGTCGGCGAGCACGTCGCCGACGCAGCGCTCGCCCTCGCCACGGGTGCTGATCACGTCCAGCAGGCCCAGGCCCTGCTCGCGCTGCCCGAGGTCGTTGATGAACTCGTGGCCCAGGATCTGGTAGCCGGCGCAGACCGAGAAGACGATCGCGCCGTTGGCCACGGCCCGGTTGAGACCGCCGTCGCGGCGCAGCCGCTCCGCGGCCAGCCGCTGCGGCCGGTCCTCGCCGCCGCCGATCAGGTAGATGTCACCGGAGGTGGGGATCTGCTGGTCGGAACGGACGTCCAGGCGCTGGACGTCCAGCCGGCGCTGGTGGGCGCGGCGCTCCAGGACCAGGACGTTGCCCTGGTCGCCGTAGGTGCTGAGCAGGTCGGGGTAGACCCACACCACACGCAGACTGTTCTGGCTCATGCTGATGGTCCTTCGTGGGTCGCTGGTCAGTTGCCGACGCGGCGGCGGAGGTCCTGGAACGCGGTGTAGTTGGCGATGACCTCGATCCGGCCGGGCGGGGCCATGCGCACGACCTCGTCCACGGACTCGCAGACCTGGAAGTTCTGGCCGGCGACCTCCAGGCGCACCGCCAGGTCGAGCTTGCGGTCGCCGATGACGAAGATCGGGTGACCGGTGAGGCGGGTGTAGTCCACGTCCCACAGCCAGGAGGTGTCCGTGCCGTCCGCGCCGCGGGCGTTGACCGACAGCAGCACCGGCGTGGGCGGGCCGTCGATGAGGGAGAAGGTCTCCAGCCAGCCGGCCGGGTTCTTCGCCAGCAGCAGCCGCATCTCGCGGTTCATGAACGTGATCACGTCGTAGCGGCCGGCGACCGCCTGGACCTGGTACATCCGCTCCAGGGCCACCTGCGGCGGCACGCCGAAGGTCGCGGCCACGGCGGCCGAGGTGGTGGCGTTGGCCTTGTTGGCCCGGCCCGGGAGCTGGAGGCGGATCGGCCAGGCCGAGCCGTGCGGGTCCAGCACGTAGTCGCCGGAGAGCGCCCAGCTCGGCGTCGGGCGGCGGAAGCCGCACTCGCCGCAGAACCAGTCGTCGCCCGGGCGCTGCATCACACCGCCGCAGGACGGGCACGACCAGGCGTCGTCCTTCCACTCCTGCCCGGCGGCCACCCACACCACGTTGGGGGAGGAGGAGGCGGCCCACACGATCAGCGGGTCGTCCGCGTTGGCGATGATCACGGCCTTGGTGCCGGTCAGGCCCTCGCGCCACTTCTCGGCCAGCATGCGGGTCTCCGCGGCGCGGTCGAGCTGGTCGCGCGAGAGGTTGAGCAGCGCTATCGCCTTGGGGTCGACGTCCCGGGCGACCATCGCCAGGTACTTCTCGTCCACCTCGATCACGCCGTAGCGGGCGTCCGAGCCGCCGGCCAGGGCGGACGTGATGCCCGCGGGCATGTTGGCGCCCAGCGCGTTGGACACCACCGGGCCGCTGGCGCGCAGCGCCTCGGCGATCAGCCGCGTCGTGGTCGTCTTGCCGTTCGTGGCCGAGACGAGGACCACGTCCAGGTGGGTCGCCAGCCGGGCCAGCAGGTCAGGGTCGAGCTTGAGCGCGACCTTGCCGCCGATCACCGATCCGCTGCCACGCCCCGCGGCCCGCGACACCGCCGCCGCGGCCTTGCCCGCCGTCACGGCCAGCTTGGCCCGTGGGGACAGCGGCCCCGAGTTGCCTGCCATCGTCCTAGATCCTCCTTGTTCCGGCGCCGTCGCCTCTTCCTGGTCCGCCGGTGGAACGCCCCCTCCGTGCCGAGTCGCCGGCCAGGAGGCCACGGTCGGGGATCAGCCTATCGAGATCCGCCCGTGGGCCCGAAACCCGTCGTCGCGGGGCCCGTACGCTGGGCACATGCGCAGAGGTGTCATTCCCGGAAGTTCTGGACGCGTGCGGCCCGTGCGGCTGCTCGGCGACCCCGTCCTGGCGGCGCCGTGCGCCGAGGTCGCGGATTTCTCCGCGCCCGTGGAACTTGACGGAGGATGCACCGACCTGGCCGGGCTGGTCGAGTCGATGTTCGCCACGATGTACGCCTTCGACGGCGTGGGCCTGGCCGCCAACCAGATCGGCGTCCCGCTGCGGGTCTTCGTCTACGACTGCCCCGACGACGAGGACGTCCGGCACCTGGGGCACGTCGTCAATCCCCGGCTGGTGGAGTGCGGGGGCGGCGAGGTGCGGGGGCCGGAGGGCTGTCTGTCGCTGCCGCGCCTGGAGGCGCCGACCGTGCGCGCGGACGAGGCGGTGGTCGAGGGCTTCACCGTGGACGGGTCACCGGTGCGGGTCGCCGGGACGGGGTTCTTCGCCCGCTGTCTCCAGCACGAGTGCGACCACCTCGACGGGGGCCTGTTCGTCGACCGGTTGACCGGGCTGCGGCGCGGGCGCGTCCTGCGGGCGGCGCGGCGGGCGCCGTGGGCGGGGGCGGGGGTGCGCACGGCGCCGTAGGCGCGGGCGTTCGGGGAGCCTCCCTGCGGGCGGGGCCCGCGCGCCTCGCGGCGTCCCTAGAATCCGGGCCCGTCCGCCCGGTCGCCGGCCGTGGCCAGCCGGCCCCACAGGAGGTCCGCGAGGTGGCGGACGAGGTGCTCGCGGGGGAAGGGGCGCTCGCGCAGCCACCAGTCGCCCGCGGCGTGCATCATGCCGACGATGCCGTGGCCCCAGGAGCGGGCGAGCTCGGTGCCCTCCGGGCCCAGGTCGACCCGCTCGGCCACCACGACGGCCAGCTCCTCGCCGAGCCGGCGCAGCAGCGGGGCGGAGTGCCGTCCCACGTCGAAGCCGCGCTCCGGGGTGCCCTCGGTGGTGCCTTCCGCGGTGCCCTCCGCCGTTCCCGACGGGCCGTTGTCCTCGGCGGGGTGCATCAGGAACCGGTAGACCTGGGGGCGGGCCTCTATCGCGGCCAGGTACGTGCCCAGCGTCCGCTCCACGCGCTCGCGCCGCTCGGACGGCGCATCCAGCGCGGCCCGCAGCCCCTCCAGCAGGGCCTCCGTGTGGCGGGCGGCGAGTGCCCGGTAGAGGCCGCCCTTGTCGCCGAAGTGCCGGTAGAGGATCGGCTTGGTGATCCCCGCCTCGGCCGCGATGGCGTTCATCGACGCCTGCGGCCCGTCCCTGAGCACCACCCGGTCCGCGGCCTCCAGCAGTTCCCTGCGCCGCTGTTCCGCCGCGCGCTGCTGGTCTTCCCGCTGACTGGTCGTCATGACTGGGCCTCCCCGCCCCTCGTTGTGCGAAATGCCTGCGCAACGTAACACCCGGGGTACGCACCGGAGGGCCGGGGGCGAAGGGAGTTGACACCTGCTACTGGCCGGTAACAGACTCGTCCCGACTCGTGTTACCGCAAGTAATCCGCACGGAAGTCGCGCCGGGAGGGAACCATGGCGGAGTTCACGATGGAGCTCGACGACGAACAGAAGGCCGTCCGGGACTGGATCCACGGCTTCGCCGCCGACGTCATGCGGCCCGCCGCGGCGGAGTGGGACGAGCGCGAGGAATTCCCCTGGCCGGTCGTCCGGGAAGCGGCGAAAATCGGCCTGTATTCGCTGGACTTCTACGCGAAGCAGTTCTTCGACCCCACCGGGCTCGGCATCCCGGTCGCCATCGAGGAGCTCTTCTGGGGCGACGCCGGGCTGGGCCTGGCCATCACCGGCACCGGCCTGGCCGCCGTCGGCGTCCTCACCAACGGCACCGAGGAGCAGATCGGGACCTGGATCCCGCAGATGTACGGCGACGAACACGACGTCAGACTCGCCGCGTTCTGCTCCTCCGAGCCCGACGCCGGCTCCGACGTCTCCGCCATGCGCACCCGCGCCGTCCACGACGAGGCCAAGGACGAGTGGGTCATCGACGGCACCAAGACGTGGGCCACCAACGGGGGCATCGCCGACGTCCACGTCGTCGTCGCCGTCGTCGAACCCGGCCTCGGCGCCAGGGGCCACGCCTCCTTCGTCGTCCCGCCCGGAACGCCCGGCCTCTCCCAGGGGCAGAAGTTCCGGAAGCACGGCATCCGCGCCTCGCACACCGCCGAGGTCGTCCTCGACGGCGTCCGGGTGCCCGGCCACTGCCTGCTCGGCGGCAAGGAGAAGCTCGACGAGCGCCTCGCCCGCGCCCGGGAGGGCGCCACCGGCTCGGGGAACGCCGCCATGGCCACCTTCGAGGCCTCCCGCCCCGCCGTCGGCGCCCAGGCCGTCGGCATCGCCCGCGCCGCCTACGAGACGGCGCTCGACTACGCCCGCACCCGCGTCCAGTTCGGCCGCCCCATCATCGACAACCAGGGCGTCGCCTTCCAGCTCGCCGACATGCGCACCCGCATCGACGCCGCCCGCCTGCTCGTGTGGCGCGCCTCCTGGATGGCCGCGACCGGCAAGCCCTTCACCGCCGCCGAGGGCTCCATGTCCAAGCTCTTCGCCGGCGAGACCGCCCGCGAGGTCACCGCCCAGGCCATGCAGATCCTCGGCGGCAACGGCTACACCCGCGACTACCCCGTCGAGCGCATGCACCGCGACGCCGCCATCTACACCATCTTCGAGGGCACGAGCGAGATCCAACGGCTCGTGATAGCACGGGCGTTGTCGGGGATGCCGATCCGCTAGGCGGTCGCTTCCCGGGCGGGGAGGTCACCGGTGCGCGGCGTCGCGTGCCGCCTGGTGGCCGGCGGCGCTGAGGACGGCGTCGAGGAGGCCGGGGAAGAGGGACTCCAGGGCGTCGCGGCGGAGGGCGTTCATCTTGGCCGTGCCCCGGTAGGTCTGGCGGATGACGCCGCTCTCGCGCAGCACGCGGAAGTGGTGCGTGCTGGTCGACTTGGTGACAGGGAGGTCGATACAGGAACAGTTCATCTCGGTTCCCTCCGCGGCGAGCTGGCGTACGACGTGGAGGCGTACCGGGTCGGCGAGGGCGTGCAGGACCTCTTCGAGGCGGATCTCCTCGCGGGCGGGGTGGGTGACGGCGCGCGGGCTGGTCACGGCGGCTCCGGTTCCTCGGGGTGGGCTGTGGCGCATTGTACGAGGGGTGTCGTAGTTTGACAGATGTCGTACTACGATGAGTATCGTACGAACGTCCGGTCAACGGGCCGGAACGCCGCCCGCCGCAAAGGGAGTTCCCGTGAGCGTCCTGTTCGAGCCGTATGCCCTGCGGTCGCTGACCGTCCCCAACCGCGTCTGGATGGCTCCGATGTGCCAGTACAGCGCCCTGCCGGCTGGCCCGGAGGCGGGCGCGGCGCGGGACTGGCACTTCGCCCACTACGCGGCGCGGGCCACCGGCGGCACGGGACTGATCCTGCTCGAGGCGACCGCGGTGTCCCCCGAGGGCCGCATCAGCCCCTACGACCTCGGCATCTGGAACGACGCCCAGGCCACGTCCCTGCGCCGGATCACCGGCTTCCTCAAGGCCCAGGGCACCGTGCCGGGCATCCAGATCGCCCACGCGGGACGCAAGGCGTCGACCGGCCTCCCCTGGCAGGGCGGCGCCCCGGTCGGCGCGGACGCCCACGGCTGGCAGCCCGTCGCCCCGAGCGCCCTGCCCTTCGACGACGGACACCCGGTCCCCGACGAGCTGACGAAGGAACAGATCGCCCGTGCAGCCGGTCAGTTCGCGGACGCCGCGCGCCGCGCCCTGGCGGCCGGCTTCGAGGTCGTCGAGGTCCACGGCGCCCACGGCTACTTGATCGGCGAGTTCCTCTCGCCGCACAGCAACCACCGCACCGACGAGTACGGCGGCTCCTTCGAGAACCGCACCCGCTTCGCGCTGGAGGTCGTCGACGCGGTACGCGCCGTGTGGCCCGGGGAACTGCCGCTGTTCTTCATCTCCGCCACCGACTGGCTGGACGAGGCCGGCTGGACGGCCGACGACACCGTACGTTTCTCCGCCCTCCTCAAGGCGCACGGCGTGGACCTGCTCGACGTCTCGACCGGCGGCAACGCCCCCCGGGTCCGCATCCCCGCCGAGCCCGGCTACCAAGTGCCCTTCGCGGCGCGGGTGAAGGCCGAGACCGGGCTGCCGGTCGCGGCCGTCGGCCTCATCACGGAGGCCGGGCAGGCCGAGAAGATCCTCGCCAACGGCGAGGCGGACGCGGTGCTGCTCGGCCGCGAACTGCTCCGCAACCCCTCGTGGGCGCGGCAGGCGGCGCGGGCGGCCGGGGCGGACGTCCGGGTGCCGGAGCAGTACCTCCGCTCGGTGTGACCTCGCCGCCGCCGACGACGATGGTGACGACGCCGACGGCGGACGGGCCCGCGGCCCGGCGCCGGCGTCCACCCGTACCCCCGTAACGGGTCGACGCCGGACCCCCGCAGGCCGGGAGCAGTAGCCTGCCGCCCGGTGCCCGCCGGGGTCGAGGGGTTTTCCGTCGCCCGGCCCAGGAGGAAACCGGGAAACCCCTTCCGGCCTGGCCGGACGACGCCCTTGAGCCGGTGTGCGCCGGGTGGAAAAGTGGCCCCTGCATCGGGGAGGGGTGGCCTGACGGGCATGCGCGATCAGCCGGCATCCGGGGGCGGGGGAGGCCCGGCCGCCGAACCCCGGGACGCCGCCGCGGAGTTGCGGCGGCTCCGCCGGGAACGCGGCATGTCGCTGGCGGCCCTGGCCCGCGCGGCCTTCTACAGCAAGGGCCACCTCAGCAAGGTGGAGAACGGCGACAAACCGCTGACCCCCGCCCTCGCCCGCGCCTGCGACCGGGCACTGGGGACCGGCGGCCTGCTGGAACGGGCGCTCGCCGCCTCCGCCCGGCCGGACGCGCCGCCCGAAGGGCCCTGCCCCTACCGGGGACTGGCGGCCTACGGGCCGGACGACGCCCGCTGGTTCTTCGGCCGCGCCCGCGCCACCGCCGCGCTCGTCGGCCGCGTCGCCGAGAACCGGGGCAGCGGACTGCTCCTGGTCGTCGGCCCGTCCGGCGCGGGAAAGTCCTCCCTCCTCGGGGCGGGACTCCTGGCCGCCCTCACACACGAGGCCCCACCGGGGGAGGGGACGGGACCGGTGGTCCTCCTGACACCCGGGGAGGCCCCCGTCGCGCACCTGCTGACCCGGATCGCGGCCGCCACGACCGTACGCCGGGACGTCCTGGCGGAGACCCTCGGGCGCCCGGCCTGCGGTGCCCCGGCCGGCTCCGCGGACCCGCCCGGGCCGGACGGCCTCGACGGCTTCGCCGACACCGTCTGCCGCCCCGCGCGGCCGGTCCTGGTGGTCGACCAGTTCGAGGAGACGTTCACCCTCTGCCCGGACCCGCGCGAACGCCGCACCTTCGTCCGGGCCCTGCACGCCCTGGCCACCCGTGGCGCGCCCGTCGTGCTCGGCGTCCGGGCCGACTTCTACGACCGGTGCCTCGCCCACCCCGAACTCGTCGCCGCCCTCCGGGACGGGCACCTCCCGCTCGGGCCCATGAACCTCGCGCAGGTGCGGGAGGCCATCACCGGTCCCGCCCGCGAAGCGGGCCTCGCCGTCGAGCCGGGCCTCGTCGAAATCCTGCTCCGCGACGCCGCGATGACCACCGACACCACCGGTGACCTCACGACGCCGCTGCGCCCCGGCGTCCTCCCCCTGCTCTCGCACGCCCTCCTGGCCACCTGGCAGCACCGCGAGAACGGCACGCTGACGGTGGCCGGTTACCAGCGCACCGGCGGGATCTCCGGCGCGGTGGCCGCCACCGCGGAACGCGCCTACACCGGCCTGTCGCCCCTGCGGCGGTCCGCCGCACGGCAGTTGCTGCTGCACCTCGTCCACGTCGACGAGACCGGCGAGACGGGCCGCCGCATGGAGCGCCCCAAGCTGCTGGAGCGCACCGGCGACCCGGACACCGCCGGGGCGGTCCTCGACGCCTTCGCCGACGCACGGCTGCTGACACTGGACGCCGGGCACGTCGAACTCGCCCACGAGGCGCTGCTGCGCGCCTGGCCCCGGCTGCGGGCGTGGATCGCGGAGGACCGCGCCGGGCTGCGCACCCGCCAGGCGCTCCTGGAGGACGCCGAGGCGTGGGCCCGCGAGGACCGCGACCCGGGCCTGCTCTACCGGGGGACGCGCCTGGCGGTCGCCCGGGAATGGGCCGCCGATCCCGTACGCCGGTCCGGGCTCGGGCCGTTGGCCGGGGAGTTCCTCGACGGGGCGGTGGCGCAGGAGGCGGCCGAGCGGCGGCGCGAACGGCGCCGGACGCGGCGGCTGCGCGGGCTGGTCGCCGGTCTCGTGGTGCTGCTGGTCCTGTCCGTGGTCACCGGCGGGCTCGCCGTCCGGCAGAACAGGGCGTCGCAGAAGCAGCAACGCCTGGTCACGTCGCGCGAGTTCGCCCTCCAGGCCGAGGCCGTGCTCGACCGGGATCCGGAGCGGGCGGTCGCGCAGGCCGTGCAGGCGTACCGCGCGTACCCGACCGGGCGGGCCCGCAGCGTGCTCGTCACCGCCGACGGCGAGATGAGGAGCCGCGTTCGAGGCGCATTGGCCTTCGAGACCTGGCAGTTCGGCCACGGCAGCCGGCTGCCCGCCGTGCTGGCGGCGGACGAGGACCTGCGTGCCCGCTTCCAGGAGGACGGGGCCGTCTCCGGCGACGGCCGGACCGTGGCCGTGCGGAGGATCGCCACCGTGGAGGTCCGGGACGCGGTCACCCGGCGCCTCCTCGCCTCCCTGCCCCGGGTCGCCTCGGTCGGGCCGATGGCGCTGTCGCCCGACGGCCGGACGCTCGTCACGGTGGACGGGCTCGCCGCCCACGTCCGCGACGTACGCTCGGGCCGCGAGACCGCGGTCCTCCACGGGCCCCACGGCTCGCACGCGGCGCTGTTCTCGCCCGACGGCCGCACGCTCGCCGTGGCCGGGCTCGGGCATGGCGTCGCCCTCTGGGATCTCGCGCGGCGCCGGCGGGCCGGGGTCCTGGCGGGCGGCGCCCATTCCTCATGGGCGGCGATGGCCTTCTCGCCGGACGGGCGCGCGCTGGCCATCAGCGACTTCGTCACGCCCTCCGTCCGGGTCTGGGACACCGTCGCGGACCGGGTGACGGACCTGTCCCCCGGGGACTCGCCCCGCGGCTTCACCCGGCTCGCCTTCTCCGCCGACGGCGCGAGGCTGGCCGCTGCCCGGGCCGACGGCGTCGTCGAACTCTGGGACGTGCCCGGCCGACGGCGGCTGCTCACGCTGGCCGGGGGGCCGGCGCGGAGGCGGTCCCCGCCGCGGGTGCAGGGGCTGGGCTTCACGCGGGACGGGGGTCTCGCGGCGGTGTACGCCTCCGGGGAGCGGAGGTTGTGGGAGCTGGACGCGGGGGCGGTCGCGGCCGGGTACTGCGCGCCGGTTGTTCGCCTCCAGTCGGGCCTCCATTGCGGATAGGGGGGCGCGCCCAGTGGGCACGCGATGCGCTGCCCCCACCCCGCCCTTTCCCCGTTTCCCAGGGGCTCCGCCCCTCTCCCCGAACCGCTCGCCACCCACCAGCGGGTGCCCGCCCCGCACCGCGCGCCACCCGGGACTCCGCCCCCGGCCCGTGCCCCCTGACCGCACCCTGGCCCCAAGCCCGGACCGCGGCTTGGATCTTCGCACCGGCTGCCGTCGGCCTCCGGCCCCTGCTCGGGGCGCATCTCGCCGACTCCCGCGCACCCCCGGCGGGTTGATCCGTTTCCCCCGCCGCAACAGCTCGTTGCTCCGAAGAGCGCACGAGCCGCCGGCGGACAGGAGGAAAGGCCAAGGTGTTCCAAGTACCGATCGAGGAAACGGAGATCGCCCCGGGGCGGGTGGTCGTGTGGGACCTCGTCCCGACGGCGGCGGGCGCGGTGGCGGGGCAGGTGCCGCCGCCGCGCGGGGCCACCTCGTACAACCAGGTGCGGCACTTCAGTGTCGCCCGGGACGCGCGGGACACGGAGGACGCGTTCTCGTCGTACGTGGCGGGGACGTTCGAGATCAGCGGGCGGGTGGACCTCCGGGCCCTGGAATCCGCGCTGTTGCACGTCGTGCGGCGGCACGAGGTGCTGCGGTGCACGTTCGGGGAGCTCGCGGGGGACGTGGCGTGCGGGCCGCTGGAGCCGGAGGCGGTGACGCTGCGGATCGCCGAGGTGGGGCACCTCGACAGCCCGGCGCGCGTCCGGTCGTACCTGCACGAGTTCTTCCGCGGGATCGACACCCTCTCCTGGCCGTTGATCGGCATGGGCGCGGTGGTCCGGGAGGAGTCCACGACCGTGTTCTTCGGCTGCGACCACCTCGTCTCCGACGGCCTGTCGACGCCGATCGCCGTCCACGACATCGCCACCGTCTACGCCGCGCTGGCCGGCGGCCGGCGGCCCGACCTGCCGGAGGTGGGCAGCTACCTCGGCTACAGCCGCGAACAGCGGCGCCGTTACCGGGAGATGGACGCGGACGACGGCCGTCTCGACCACTGGAAGGGGTTCATGGCGCGCAACGGCGACTTCTTCCCGCCGTTCCCCCTGGACCTCGGGCTGGAGCCCGGCCGGCTGTACCCGACGGTCAACGAGCTGGACCCGCTGCTGTCCGCGGACGGGACCGAGGCGCTGGAGGCCCGCTGCCGCAAGGCGGAGGGCAGGCTGTTCATGGGGCTGCTGGCCGCCGTGGGGGTGTCGTTGCGGAAGGAGGGCGGGCCGGACGTCTACCGCGGGCTGATGCCCGTCAACGAGCGCGGCCGCGGCGCCTACGCGCACACCATGGGGTGGTTCATCAACACGCTGCCCGTCGAGTTCTCCGTCGCCGAGGGGCAGGGGCTCGACGGGACGATGGCCGGCGTCTCGGCCGCGCTCGACGAGATGTGGCGCCACGTCGACGTGCCGTTCGTCAAGGCGTGGAGCCTGCTGGCGCCGGAGCACTTCTCGCTGCGCACCTGGCCGTTCGCGGTGAACTTCTTCTCCTACCTCGACTTCCGGAAGGTGCCGGGGGCGCGGCACCACACCGAGTGGCGGGCGCGCAAGCACATCTGGTCGTCGCGGACGAACGGCATCTGCTTCTGGTTCCACCGCAACGACACCGGGCTCTACATGAACTCGATCTACGCGGACACCCCCGCGGCCCGCCGCACCAAGGCCGCGCTCGGCCGCACCCTGGTGCGGACCATGGAGAACATGGCGCATCGCGGGACGTTCTGACGCGCGGCGCGGTGCATATCGCAATGCCTTGAGGGGTGTCAAGCGATAGGGGGGAATCGGGGGGCAGTGGAGGGTGAACTCGCCCTTCCCGCCCGTCACTTCTGTTTCCATGACCGCCGGGCCCCGCAGACCGTCCCACCCGTACCGCCCAGGGGGCCCGGAGAGGTCAGGTGACAGACCATGTCGGCACACCCCCGACCGTCCCGCCGCCGGGTGCTCGGCGCCCTCGCCCTCGGCGCGGCCGCGCTCGCCGGGGAGACCGTCGTCGGACCGCGGCCGGCGCACGCCGCGGAGCAGGTGCGGGACGGCGCGTACGTCCCCGCGCTCGTCGTCGGCACCGGCTACGGCGCCGCCGTCACCGCGTTACGCCTCGCCGAGGCCGGAGTCCGCACGCTGATGCTGGAGATGGGGCAGCTGTGGACGCGTCCGGGGCCGGACGGCAAGGTGTTCTGCGGGATGCTCGCCCCCGACCGGCGGTCCACCTGGTTCCGCCGGCGCACGGCCGCGCCGATGGCGTCGTTCCTCTGGCTCGACGTGGTCGACCGGCCGGTCGAGCCGTACGCCGGTGTCCTGGACCGCGTCGACTTCGGCGCGATGTCCGTGTACGCGGGCCGCGGCGTCGGCGGGGGCTCCCTGGTCAACGGCGGGATGGCCGTCGTCCCCCGGCGCTCGTACCTCCGCGAGGTGCTGCCGCGGGTGGACGTCCGGGAGATGTACGGGCGGTACTTCCCGCGCGCCCGGGCCGGGCTCCGCGTCAACGGCGTGGACCGGGCGTGGTTCGAGGGGACGGAGTGGTACCGCTACTCCCGGGTCGCGCGCGAGCAGGCGGGGCGGGCCGGGCACGGCACCGTCTTCCTCGACAACGTCTACGACTTCGGCCACATGCGCCGCGAGGCGGCCGGGAAGGCGCCGAAGTCCGCGCTGGCCACCGAGTTGATCTACGGCAACAACCACGGCCGGATGTCCCTGGACAAGACCTACCTCGCCGCCGCGCTCGGCACCGGCCGCGTCACCGTCGCCGCCCTGCACCGGGCGGTGGCCATCCGTCCGCACGCGGACGGCTACGTGGTGACCGTCGAGCGGTCGGACGCCTCCGGCCGGCGGCTCGGCACCCGGGAGATCGCCTGCCGCCACCTCTTCCTCGGCGGCGGCAGCCTCGGCACCACCGAACTGCTGCTGCGGGCCCGGGAGACGGGCACCCTGCCCCGGCTCGGCCGGGAGATCGGCGAGGGCTGGGGGCCCAACGGCAATGTGATGACCGCCCGCGCCAACCTGCCGCTGCACCCCACCGGCTGCCACCAGTCGACCGTCCCCGTCCTCGGCATCGACGCCTGGGACGACCCGCGGCACCCCGTCTTCGCGGAGATCACCCCCGTGCCCGCGGGCATCGAGACCTGGATCAGCCTCTACCTGGCGATCACCCGCAACCCCGAGCGCGGGACGTTCACTTACGACCGCCGCACCGGCCGGATGGGGCTGCGCTGGGAGCACGGGCAGAGCAAGCCCGCGGTCCGCTCGGCGCGGGCGTTCTTCGACCGGATGAACCGGGCCAACGGGACGGACTACCGCTACGACCTCTTCGGGCCCCGGCCCCGGGCGTTCGCCGACGACTTCACCTACCATCCGCTCGGGGGCTGCGTGCTGGGCCGGGCCACGGACGACTACGGCCGGGTGAAGGGGTACCGCCATCTCTACGTCACCGACGGCGCGTTGATCCCCGGGTCGCTCGGCGTCAATCCGTTCGTCACGATCACCGCGCTCGCCGAGCGCAACGTCGAGCGCGTCCTGCGGCAGGACGTCCTGCCCGCCGCCCGCCGTGACCGGTCTCACGCGTGAGGCGCGTTTCCGCCGGGCAGTGCTGATCACGCGTCGCCGAACGCCGTGACGCCGCCCCGGGAAGGAAGCACCGCTCGTGAACGACAACCGTGGTACCGACGACAACAGCCTGTGGATACGCCGGTTCCAGCCGCGGCCGGACGCCGGCGTCCGGCTGGTCTGCCTGCCCCACGCGGGCGGCTCGGCCAGCTTCTTCTTCCCCATGGCGAAGGCGATGCCCGACGGCGTCGACGTCCTGTGCGTCCAGTACCCCGGACGCCAGGACCGCCGCGGCGAGCCGCTGATCGACACCATCCCCGAGCTCGCCGACCGCGTGTACGCCGCCCTGCTGCCCTGGACGGACCGCCCGCTCGCGTTCTTCGGTCACAGCATGGGCGCCACGCTGGCCTTCGAGGTGGCCCGCCGCCTGGAGCGCGAGAAGGGCGTCGTCCTCGCCGCCCTCTTCGCCTCCGCCCGCCGGGCGCCGTCGGTGGCGCGCTCGGAGAACGTCCACGAGCAGGACGACGACGGTCTCGTACGGGAGATGCAGCGGCTGGCCGGCACGGACGCGCAGCTCCTGGGGGACGAGGAGATCCTGCGCATGGTGCTGCCGGCGATCCGCGCCGACTACCGGGCGGCGGAGACGTACCGCTACGAGCCCGGGGCCGCGCTCCGGTGCCCGGTCGTCGGGCTCACGGGGGACGCGGATCCCAAGGTGGGCGTGGAGGACGTGGCCGCCTGGGCGGGCCACACCGAAGCCTCCTTCGAGCTGAAGGTGTTCACCGGCGGGCACTTCTACCTGACGCAGCACCAGGGGGCGGTGGTCGAGGCGGTGGCGGGGCGGTTGCGCTGACGCGCGGCCCCTCCCGGAGGGGGCACGCCCTCCGGGAGAGGAACCCTACGCGCGGACGGTCCGCGGGGAACCGTCCATGCCCAGCGCCACCGTCACCACGTGCCCCCGCGCGTCCTTCACCACGGCCGGCGTGAACCGGTGCGCCACCCCGCCCGGATGCCAGGGCCCGGGCCGCCCCGAGCCCTTCGAGACGCGCACGCGCCCCGCGTCGTCGCGCGCCGCCACGACGACCGTCCGGCCGTCGACGGCCAGGCCCACCCGCCCGTACCCGCCGATGTCGGCGCACTCGGAGGTGACGCGCCACCGCCCGTTCTCCGGGCGGTCCGCGACGATCACCCGGGCCGTGCCGGGCTGGCGCATGGCGAGCCGGACGCCGCCCCCGGAGAGGGGGGCCAGCGACAGGGGGCCGCTCGCGGTGGGCAGGCGGGTGGAGCCGGCCGGCTGCGGAGGCTCGCCGTCGGACTCGGAGACCCAGTGGTGGACGGTCTTGGTGTCGGCGGCGACGACGTGGAGACGGCCCTTGTCGTCCAGGACGGCGTCCATGCCGTCCAGCACGCTCACCGGCTCGTCCTCGACCGGCAGGCGCTCCCAGTCGGTCCAGTCCCGGCCCCGCTCGCCGGTGCGGAACAGCACGTTGCCCGCCCAGTCGCGGACGAAGACGTAGACCTTGCCGTCCTTGTCGGCGACGGCCAGCGGCTGGCCGACCTCCATCGAGCGCTCGGGGTCGGCCTCGGGCGAGCCGAGGGACTCCCAGTCGCCGAAGGAGGGCGTGCCGCCGCGCGGCGTACGGCCGTTCTGGCGGGCGGTGACGACGTCCCGGCGGTGGTCGCGGCCCCGCCCCGGCAGCTGGGTGCGGACGGAGAAGAGCTGGAGCGTCCCGTCGGAGTGGCGCAGCACCTGCACCTGGCCCTCCAGCATCGAGCCGCCCACGCGGACCGGCCGGGACCAGCCGCCGGTGCCGGGCCGGGTCTCCGTCCAGCAGTGCGCCGCGCCGTCGAGGAGGGAGAAGGCCGCGAGCCGTCCGTCCGGCAGCGGCTGCACCCAGCGCTGGGTGCCGGGCGCGCGGGTGCGGCAGTTGTTGGACCAGCGGACGTCCTTGGAGCGCTTGCCGACCTTGCGGTCGCCGCAGCCGGCCGGGTCGCCGCAGTCCTTGCCGTCGGCCCAGCCGTAGGTGTCGAGGATCTTCACCTTGTGCCGGGTGGTCGCCGCGTCGAGGTTGGAGGGCAGGAGGGAGACCTCGTAGCCGATGTAGCTGTCGACGGCCGTGGGGCGGGCGTGCTTGCGGCCCCAGTACTCGGCGAGCGCGGCCTGTGCGAAGTAGGCGGAGGTGGTGTGGTCCTGGTGGTCGTAGTGGGATATACCGGCCAATTCGGGTGCCACGCCCGGGAACTGCTGCTGGACCGCCCGGTGCGTCGGGTTGGGGTCCAGGGTGCGGACGACCGTGGGCCGGTAGCGCTCGAAGACGGCGACCAGGGAGTCGATCACCTGCTGACGGCTGTAGAGGTAGGTGCGCTTGACCGGGCTGTGCGCCGGCACGAGCGTGGTCAGCTTCGGCGTGACGCCCAGCCACAGTCCGCGCAGGCTCTCCTTGCGCGGGACGCGGATGAAGCGCGCCTCCACCAGCTCCATGAAGATCAACTGGACCTGCGGGGCGGCCTTCAGGGTCTGCAGCTCGACCTGGAAGCCCGGCAGCAGGGTCAGCGTCTCCACCTTCCACGGGCTCAGCCAGTCGCCCGTGGCCATCTGGGCCGTCGCCTCGCGCAGGCCGTTGATGCGGGCGCGGACGAACTCCGGCCGCCGCTCGGGGAGTCGGGGATAGCCGGGGGTGTTGGCGAGCGCGTTGCGGCCGTCCGACTCGCCGCCCGTCAGGCAGACGGTGATGGTCGGGGCGCCGCTGCGGACGGACTGCTCCAGCTCCGGGTTCATGAAGTAGAGGGAGTCGTCCGGGTGCGCGATGACGTGCACGAACGACTGGTCCGTGACCGCTTTCGCGGGCCGCGCCGGAAACTCCTGGGCGGACCCTCCGTGAGCCGCCCCGGGCGCCAGCCACTGCCAGGCGCCGACCGTGCCGGTCCCCGCGACCAGGCCCGCGCACGCGACCTGGAGCACCCGACGGCGTGGAACCTGTGATATTCGCCCCGGCACAGGGGTCTCCCATCTCCCGCGCCCGAAGCGCGGTAGAGCAAACGCGGACATGGTGGACAAAGCCGATTCAACCCCCCTTAGTTGACCGTAAGATCTTACGACTCGCGACGCGCGGTTTTCCCTCTGTCATGTAACAGCCGTGCTTCGGCGAGACGGAGATTCCGATGCGATCGCGCAACGCGAGGTGCGACGATGCCCGTGGGGCGCCTGCGAGGTCGTGAGGTCAGCGTGGATCGCGGTCGTTGAGAATCCTCTGAAAGAGGTAGTGGTCCCGCCAGGCGCCGTCGATGTGCAGATAGCGGGGCGCGGTGCCGATCCGCTCGAACCCGCACTTTTCGAGGACGCGCTGGGAGGCGGAGTTGGACGTGACGGTCCCCGCCTCCACGCGGTGCAGCCCCAGTTGCTCGCCGGCCAGCGCGCACGCGGCCCCGACCGCGGCGGTGCCCAGCCCCCGCCCGCTCCACCCGGCGGCCACCCAGTAGCCGAGCTGCGCGCTGCGGAAGGCGCCCCGCACCACGTTGTTGAGGTTGACGACGCCGACGATGCCCGCGTCCCCGGCGTCCAGCACCCACGGCATCACGCGCCCCGCGTCGCGGAGTTCGAGCAGCTCGGCCAGGCGGGCGGCCTGCCCCTCCGGCGTGCGGAAGTGGTCGCGGCCCCGGGGCTCCCAGGGGCGCAGGTGCTCGTGGTTGGCCTCGTACGCCGCGGCCAGGGCGGCCGCGTCGGCGAGGGTCACGGGGCGCAGGGCGACACCGGGGGCGACGGTACGGGGCTCGATGATCATCCTCGTAGCGTAGGGCCGCCCGCCGCCGCCGGCGAACACGCGTCCGGCCGGACCACCCCCTACCCCGGTATGACCCGCCGTTCGGCACCACGGTGTGACGTCCCGGCGATCACCGTCTCCCTACCTTCCCCCTCGTCACCGCCACGGGCGGTCACCGCACCAGGACGAGGGAGAGAGAACCAATGCGCCGCTTCAAGCGCACGCTGGCCGCCGTCGCGCTCACGACGACCGTGGTCACGGGTACGGCGGGATGGGCCACCGCCCACCAGCAGACCGCCGTCACCGGGCCGCCGGCCGGCACCGCCGCCTGGCGTGCGGACCACTCCCTGCACCGCGTCCTGCCCGACCCGGCCACCGCCACCCCCGCCGAGGTCGCGCGCTTCTTCGCGGCCCTCCCCGAGGACGCCCGGCAGCGGCTGACCGAGCGTCACCCGCTCGTCGTCGGCAACCTGGACGGCGTCCCCCCGGCCCTGCGCTACGCGGCCAACCGGCGCGCGCTCGCCGCCGAGCGCACCGCGCAGCTCGCCCGGGCCGCGGACGCCTCCCTGCCCTCGTACGAGCGCGAGCAGGCCCGCGACCTCGCCGGCCGCTACGGCGAGCTGCTCGCCCCCGGGCGGCAGATCCTCGCCTTCGACCCGCGCGGCCGCGGGCAGCTCGCCGAGGTGTACGGCGACCTCGCCGCCGCGCGGCGCACCGCCGTCGTCGTCCCCGGCTCCGACATCGACCTCTCCTCCTTCGACCGCGCCCACGACCCGTACGGCACCCCGGCCGGCATGGCGAAGTCGCTCCGCGCCGAGATGCGCCGCCAGGACCCCCGCACCCCCGTCGCCGTCGTCGCCTGGGCCGGCTACACCACCCCCGTCGGCATCGGCCTCGACGCGGCCACCGGCCGGCTGGCGAAGGCGGGCGCGCCCCGCCTCGAACGCTTCCTCGCCGGGCTCGCCGCCTCCGGCGCCGCCGCGCCCGCCGTCTTCTGCCACAGCTACGGCTCGGTCGTCTGCGGCCTGGCCGCCCACGACCTGCCCGCCCGCGACCTCGTCGTCCTCGGCAGCCCCGGCGTCCACGCGGACTCCGCCGCCGAGCTGGAGACCCGCGCCCGGGTCTGGGCGGTCCGCCGCAACGACGCCGACTGGATCGGCAACGTGCCCAACGTGGAGCTCTTCGGCCTGGGCCACGGCGCGGACCCGACCTCGGCGTCCTTCGGCGCCCGCCCGGTCGCCTCGGACGGCGCCCACGGCCACACCGGCTACTTCGCACCCGGCACGGCGTCGCTGCGCAACTTCGCGCGTATCGCGCTGGGGGCCTACGCCGGGGTGCGGTGAGCGGGAGGGCGCCCGCCCCGGCGGGGCCGGCCCGCCGTCACGGCTCGCGGGCCGGGGGAGTGGCGGCGAGGACCGCGTCGAGCAGGCCGGGGAAGCGCTGGTCGAGGTCGGCCCGGCGCAGGGAGACGGCCTTGGCCCGGCCCGCCCGGGACTCCCGGGTGATGCCGGCCTCGCGCAGCACCCGCCAGTGGTGGGTCGCCGTGGCCTTGGTCACCTCCAGGGGCAGGCTGCCGCAGGTGCGTTCACCGGGGGAGGAGGCCAGCTCGCGCACGATGGACAGGCGGACGGGATTGCCCAGCGCCGCCAGGACGTGCTCGACGAGCAGCTGGTCGCGGTCGGGGTGGAAGGAGCTCACGGATCGATCGTACGAGCGGGACCCCCGCATACGAAGGTATGATGTCTCTCATACCTTCGTATCCGACCCCGGGACCACCTCATGAACGCACCGCCCGTCGCCCTCGTCACCGCCGCCGCCTCCGGCATAGGCCGGGGCATGGCCACCGAACTGGCCGCCGCCGGGCACCGGCTCGTCCTGCTGGACGTCGACGACGCCGTCCACGCCCTCGCCCGCGACCTCGGCGGCACCGCCGTCACCGGCTCGCTCACCGATCCCGCCGACCTCGCCCGGTTCGTCGACACGGCGCTGGAGCGCCACGGGCGGATCGACGCGCTCGTCAACGGCGCGGGCCACGCCCGCAACCGCCCCCTGCTGGAGGTCACCGACCAGGAGTGGCACGACGGGCTCGACATGCTGCTGCTGAGCGTGGTCCGCATGGCCCGCCTGGTCACCCCGCACATGGAACGGGCCGGCCGCGGCGCGATCGTCAACCTCTCCTCGTACACGGCCTTCGAACCCCTGGGCATGATCCCGGTCAACTCCGCGCTGCGCGCCGCGCTGAGCTCGTTCACCAAGCTCTACGCCGACCGGTACGCCGCCTCCGGCCTCCGCATGAACAGCATCCTGCCCGGCTACGTCGACAGCTGGCCCGAGGACCCGGACTTCCTCGCCCGCATCCCCGCCGGGCGGTACGCCACCGTCGAGGAGGTCGGCAGGCTCGCGGCGTTCCTCGTCTCGGACGCGGCCGCGTACATCAACGGGGAGAGCATCCGCATCGACGGGGGCGCCGGCCGCTCGCTCTGAACGGCCCGCCGCAGACCGCCAAGAGTTCTTCGCGAAAACCTCTTTGCGAAGAACCCTTGGCGATTTAGGGTGCCGCCATGGACCAACACCGCGAACCCGCCCGGGGGTTGACGCCCGACCCCGCCACCGACGTCGTCCTGGACGCCCGGGGCCTGCGCGCCCTCGCCCACCCCGTCCGCGTCCAAGTCGTCGGCCTGCTGCGGACGTACGGTCCCTCGACCGCCACCCGCCTCGCCGGACGGATGGGGGTGGGCTCCGGCGTCACCAGCTACCACCTGCGTCGACTCGCCGCCGCGGGCTTCGTCGAGGAGGACGAGGAGCGCGGCAACGCCCGCGAGCGCTGGTGGCGGGCGGCCCACCAGGCGACCTGGTTCGACGACAAGGACCTGGCGGACGCCGAGCCGGAGGCCACCGCCGCCTATCGGGCGTCCGTGGCGAGCCTGCACGCCCTGCGCACCCAACTCGCCCTCGGTCAGGCGCCGTCGATGTCCAAGGCGTGGCGCGACCGCCTGGAGATGAGCGACTGGTGGCTGTGCCTGACCCCGGAGGAGACGGAGCGGCTGGCGGGGGAGCTGCGGGCGGTCATGGCGCGCTACTGGCGGCCGGACGCCCCGGACGTGCCCGAGGGCGCCGAACCCGTGCGGGTTGTCATGCACCTGCTCCCCGAGCCGGGAACCGTCCCGGAAGCGGGGGAGTCGTGATCCTCACGGACACCCGCGGGGAGGCGCCGCCGCGCACCCTGCGCCCGCTCGCCGCGGTGCTCTCCTCGCTGGCCGTCGCCCTCACCGCCACCCGGGTATCGGCCGTCGCCCTGCCCTGGTTCGTCCTGGTCACCACCGGGAGCCCCACCCGCACCGGGCTGGTCGCCTTCTGCGAGATGGCCCCCTACGTCCTGGTCAAGGCGCTCACCGGCCCGCTCGTCGACCGCGCCGGCCCGCGCGCCGTCTGCTGGACCGCCGACACGCTGAGCGCGGCCGCCGCGGGCCTCATACCCCTCTGCCACTCCCTGGGTCTGCTGCGCTTCGGGCTCCTGCTCCCGCTCGTCGCCGTCATCGG
The DNA here is from genome assembly GCF_001187435.1 of Streptomyces caatingaensis. Lineage (GTDB taxonomy): Bacteria > Actinomycetota > Actinomycetes > Streptomycetales > Streptomycetaceae > Streptomyces > Streptomyces caatingaensis. Next base: position 958,059 of record NZ_LFXA01000002.1, read on the forward strand.
CGCGGTGCGCGGCCCCGGCGACCTGGCCCGGGACGTCATGGTCCCCGAGGCCGCCGAACGCGGCCGCGTCCCCCTCGAACGGGCCACCGGCCTCGCCGGCGTCATCGAGCAGCTCGCCGCGACGGCCGGCCCGGCGGCGGGCGGCGCGCTGGTGGCCGGCGTGGGGCCGCTCCCCGCCCTGGCCGCCAACGCGGCCTGCTTCGCGCTGGGTTCCCTGCTGATCGTGGTGCTGCCGCCGAGGGGGACGGGACGGGCCGTGGCGGCCGCCCCCGCGGAGCCGGGGTACTGGCGGCGGCTGGGCGAGGGGTTCGCGTTCCTGCGCGGGGACCCGCTGCTGCTGACGATCACGCTCGTCGTCGGCGCCGGCAACTTCCTCCAGGCGGGCTTCTCCCAGGTCCTCATCCCCGTCTGGGCGCATGACTCGGGCGCAGGACCGGCGGCCGCCGGCCTGCTCAACGCCCTCTTCGGCGCGGCCGCGGCCGGCGCCGCCCTCCTCGCGGCGGCCGTCGCCCACCGGCTCCGCCGCCGTCCCGTCTTCTTCGCCGGCTACCTCCTCGCCGAGGCGCCCCGCTTCCTCGTCCTCGCCCTCGACGCGCCGCTGTGGGCGGCGGCCGCGGTGTTCGCGGTGGGCGGCTGCGGCTCGGGCTTCCTCAACCCGATCCTGGGGGCGGTCTCCTTCGAGCGGGTGCCGCGCGGGATGCTCGGCCGCGTACGGGCGTTGAGCGGCGCGCTGGCCTGGGCCGGCATCCCCTTCGGCGGCCTCGCCGCCGGAGCCGCCGTCGCCACGGCCGGCCTCGGCGCCACCCTCACCGGCGCGGGCCTGGCCCACGGCACCCTGGTGGGCGTGGGCGGACTGCGCAAGGAGTGGGCGCAGATGGAGCGGGGGCGGCGCCCGGCCCGGTGAAGGGGACGCCGCCCGCCGCGCCCCCGCGGCCGTCCGCTACCCGTCGGCAGCCACCCGCCGCAGCTTCACCACATGGTCCGTGCGGATGCCGGAGCGCCCGTCGGGGCCCGCCACCTCGCGGGGGACGGACTCGCGGACCGTGACCCGCCAGCCGGGGGCGGACGTCGCCCCCACCGCGTCCAGCACCTCCTGCGGTGTGAGGAACCGCATCGCCGGATCCGCCTCCACCCACGGCGGGAGCCCCGCGTGCCCGACCACCAGCAGGACGCCCCCCGGCGCCACCGCGCCCGCCGCCGTGCGCAGGATGCGCTCGGTGGGCAACTCGACCGGCGAGTGCAGGAATTGGGTGGAGACGAGGTCGTAGGCGCCCTCGGGGAACGAGCGGGCGAGGTCCTCCTGGCGCCATTCGACGCGGCCGGCGACACCGGAGGCCGCGGCGCGGGCGGCGGCGCGGCCCAGGGCGGTCGGGGAGACGTCGACGGCCGTGACCCGCCAGCCCCGCCCGGCGAGCCAGACCGCGTCGGCGCCCTCGCCGCAGCCGAGGTCGAGGGCGGTGCCGGCGGGGAGCGAGGAGGTCTCACGGACGAGGAGAGGGTTGGGGTCGCCGCTCCAGACGTGCTCGCCGCGGCCGTCGCGGCGGTAGAAGTCCTCCCAGAAGGCGCGGGTGACGGGGCAGCAGGGGCGTTCGTGGTTCATGGGGGTCCTTGCGTGCTGATGTGGGGGGTGCGCAGGGCGGTGCGCAGGGGCATGATCGAGTCCGTGCGGGGCGCCGGGCAAAACCCGTTGCGGCGACGGCAAGTTGAGGCCAGGACACAGCGGCGTGTGCTTATAAGAAATCGTTCTGGCAACCATCTTGACCAGCTCTTGGACTTATGCATCCCCGGGCGCCATCGTGGAGGGCATGGAGATCAGCACACAGACCCTCACCGGCCTCACGGGCCCGGTGCTCCGCCCCGGCGACCCCGGCTTCGATGAGGAGCTCGCCGGCTACCAGACCGCCTACACCCACCACCCGTCCGTGGTCGTCGGCGCGGCCGACGCCGAGGACGTGCGGCGCGCCGTGGCGTACGCCACCGCGGCGGGGCTCCCGGCCGGCGTGCAGCTGACCGGCCACGGGCTGTCGGTGGCCGCCGACGGCGGAGTGGTCGTCAGCACCCGGCGGATGACCGACGTCCGCATCGACCCCGCGGCGCGCACCGCCACGATCGCCGCCGGCGCGCGGTGGGGGGACGTGATGGAGGCGGCCGGCCGGCACGGCCTGGCGCCGCTGAGCGGTTCCACGCCGACCGTCGGCGTGGTGGGCTACACCCTGGGCGGCGGACTCGGCCTGCTCTCCCGCCAGTACGGCTACGCCGCCGACCACGTGCGCAAGCTGGAGGTCGTCACCGCCGACGGCCGGCTGCGCGAGGCCGTCCCGGGCGACGAGCTGTACGGCGCCCTGCTGGGCGGCGGCGGCAACTTCGGCATCGTGACGTCGCTGGTGGTGGACCTCTTCCCGGTCGAGACCCTCTACGGCGGGCAGCTCGTCTTCGACACCCCCCTCGTCGCCGAGGCGCTGGAGACCTGGCGCCGGTGGACCGAGGACGTGCCCGAGGAGATGACCTCCTCCGTCACCCTGATCCCCTTCCCGGACATCCCGCAGCTTCCCGAGTTCCTCCGCGGCCGCTACGTCGCCTCCTTCCGCATCGCCTTCAACGGCCCGGCCGAGGAGGGCGAACGCCTCGTCGCGCCGCTGCGCGCGATCGGCCCCCGGCTCGACGACAGCCTGCGCGTCCTGCCGTACACCGAATCCGGCAGCATCCACAACGACCCGGACGAGCCCAACGCCTACGCCGGCACCAGCGCGTTCCTCGACGACCTGCCGCCGGAGGCGCTGAAGGCCCTGCTGGAGACCGTCGGCCCGGACTCCCCGGTGCCGGCCTTCACCGAGATCCGCCACCTGGGCGGCGCCCTGCGCCGGGGCCCCGAGGGGATCACCGTGGACCACCGCGGGGCGGACTTCCTGGTGGGCGCGGTCTCCGGCTACTTCCCCGGCGTCGGCCCGGACGAGGTGCGCGCCCGGCACGGCCTGCTGCGCGAGGCCCTCGCCCCCTGGACGGTCGGACACAGCCTCAACTTCCTCTACGGCGACGGAGAACACGTCGACGAGGCCCAGGTGCGCGCCGGGTACGAGGCGGGGACCTACGAGCGGCTCGCCGCCCTCAAGGCCGTCTACGACCCGCAGAACACCTTCCGCCTCAACCGCAACGTACGTCCGGCCTGACCCGCATCCCCCGGCATCCCGTCGCGCCGCGGCCGCCCCTGCCGCGGCGCGACGGCACCTGGTACCTTCTGCGCAGTTGATCACCCGTGCGACGAACGGACGCCCGGGATTCAACGGATCACCCCGCACAGTTCATCATGTGACAAAGGATGCGCCTTGCTCCGCGACCGGCTCAGCCGTTTACACCGATGTGTCCGCCATGTGACGACGTCCGCCGTCGTCCTGGCCGTCCTGCCCACCGCCGGTCCGGCGTTCGCCGACAGCACCGCGGCCCCGGCCACCCCGCACCTCGACGCGGTCGAGCGGACGCTCCGTCAGGTCTCGCCGGGGCTGGAGGGCGAGATCTGGCAGCGCACCGAGGGCAACAAGCTGGACGCCTCGGCGGCGGACGCCTCCGACTGGCTGCTGCAGACGCCCGGTTGCTGGGGTGACGACACCTGCGCCCAGCGCCCGGGGACGAAACGGCTGCTGGCGAAGACGACCGAGAACATCGCGGCGGCCGAGCGCACCGTGGACATCTCCACCCTCGCGCCCTTCCCCGACGGCGCGTTCCAGGACGCGATAGCCGCCGGTCTCAAGGCGTCGGTGGAGAAGGGCCACAAGCCCAAGGTCCGCGTCCTGGTCGGCGCCGCGCCGATCTACCACATCAACGTACGCCCCGGCGCCTACGTCGACGACCTGCGCAAGCGGCTGGGCGCGGCGGCCGGTTCGGTCACGCTCACCGCCGCGTCGATGACGACGTCCAAGACGGCGTTCTCCTGGAACCACTCCAAGCTGCTGGTCGTGGACGGCCGTTCGGCCATCACCGGCGGCATCAACAGCTGGAAGGGCGACTACCTCGACACCGCCCACCCCGTCACGGACGTCGATCTCGCCCTGACCGGCCCGGCCGCCTCCTCCGCCGGCCGCTACCTCGACGCCCTGTGGGGCTGGACGTGCCGCAACAAGGGCAACGTCGCGAGCGTCTGGTTCGCGGCCTCCGACGGCGCGTCCTGCATGCCCGACCTGGAGAGGCAGGCCAACCCCGAGCCCGCCGGCCCGACCGGGAACGTGCCGGTCATCGCCGTCGGCGGACTGGGCGTCGGCATCCGCGACAAGGACGCCTCCTCGGCGTTCGACCCGAAGCTGCCCACCGCCACGGACACCAAGTGCGTCGTGGGCGTGCACGACAACACCAACGCCGACCGCGACTACGACACGGTCAACCCCGAGGAGAGCGCGCTCCGCGAGCTCGTGCGCAGCGCCGGCAAGCACGTCGAGATCTCGCAGCAGGACCTCAACGCGACCTGCCCGCCGCTCCCCAAGTACGACGTCCGGCTCTACGACACCCTGGCGCAGAAGCTCGCCTCCGGGGTGAAGGTCCGCATCGTCGTCAGCGACCCGCAGAACCGGGGCACGGTCGGCAGCGGCGGCTACTCGCAGATCAAGTCCCTCTCGGAGATCAGCGACGTGCTCCGCGAGCGGCTCACCCGCGTCACCGGCGACCGGGACAAGGCGAAGTCGGCCCTGTGCTCGAACCTCCAGCTCGCCAGCTTCCGCAGCTCCCCGGGCGCCAAGTGGGCGGACGGGCACGCCTATCCGCTGCACCACAAGCTGGTGTCGGTGGACGGATCGGCCTTCTACGTCGGGTCGAAGAACCTCTACCCGTCCTGGCTCCAGGACTTCGGCTACATGGTCGAGAGCCCGGAGGCGGCCGCGCAGCTGAAGTCCGAGCTGCTCGACCCGGAGTGGGAGTTCTCGAAGGCGACCGCCACGGTCGATCACGAGCGCGGCGTCTGCTCGGTCTGACCCGTCCCACGGAGGAGGAAGCGGCATCCCGGTGCGGGGTGCCGCTTCTCCCGTTCCGGGCAAGGGAGTTCGGGTGTCGAACGGGCTCCTGTGCGGATGCCTCACCCGTTCGTGGAGCGATTTCCCGCCCCGTGCGCGGGAGTGCGACCATGCGCTCTCCCGTCCGACACGTGACACGCGAGAACATCAGGAGACTTCATGGACCGACGTGGGGGAAGCACGGCCCGCCGCTGGGGCGCGGCGCTGACCGCGTCCGCCGCGGCCCTGGCCGTCGTACTCCCGTCCGCCGCCGAGGCCGCCGACGGGCCGGCGGGGATCGGCGCCCGGGGCGCCTATCTCCTCGACGGCCGTTCCGGCAGGGCGCTGTGGGGCAAGGACGCCGACACCGCCCGGCCGATCGCCAGCACCACCAAGATCATGACCGCCGTGGTGGCGCTCGGCGGCCGCCGCTCCGACCTGAACAAGCAGGTCACCATCAAGCAGTCCTACCGCGACTACGTGACGCGCCACGGAGCGAGCACCGCCGACCTGCGCACCGGCGACCGGCTCACCGTGCGCCAGCTCCTCTACGCCCTGATGCTGCCCTCCGGCTGCGACGCCGCCTACGCCCTGGCGGACGCCCTGGGCAGCGGCGGCAGCGAGGCCGAGCGCACGAAGTCGTTCGTGGCGCGGATGAACCGCGAGGCGGCCCGGCTGGGCATGCGCCGCACCCACTTCGACTCCTTCGACGGCATCACCACCGGCGGCAACCACTCCACCCCCCGCGACCTGGCGAAGCTCGCCCGGCACGCCCTGGGCGACAGCACACTCGTCACCGTCACCAAGGCGATGAGCACCCAGCAGAAGGCCCAGAACGTCAACCGCCGTTACACCTGGTACAACACCAACAAGCTGCTCGGCTCCTACGAGGGCGTCCTCGGCGTCAAGACCGGGACGACCAGCGCCTCGGGCCCCTGCCTGGTCTTCGCGGCCCGCCGCGGCGGCCGGACGGTGGTCGGCGTCCTCCTCAACGACGCGCCGAACCGCTACCCCGACGCGGCCCGGATGCTCGACTACGCCTACCACACGCACACCCGCTTCACGGCCCGCAAGCTGCCCGCCGCGGCGCACGACGACTGAACCCGGCCCGGCGGCACGGCGGTCGGCCGCTCCTCAGCGCCCGCCGCCGGCGCGGGGCGACGGCACCGGGAGCGGGTGGCCCGTGTGCTCGACCGGGTGGCAGTAGTCGAGGCCGGTCAGCGGCTCGTCGGCGAGGAACTTGAGGATCAGCTCCACCAGTTCCGCCGGGCGCTCCAGGTGGACGAGGTGGTCGGCGTCCTTGACCACCGCGAAGCGGGCGTCCGCGCACCGGGCGGAGACCTCGCGGCTGAGCGCCGGTGTCGTCAGCGGGTCGTGCTCACCGGTGGTCACCAGCACCGGAACCCGCACCGGGGGACCGCCGGCCGGCGCCGGGTGGTCGAGCAACCGCCGGGTGTTCTCCCGGTACTTGAGCTTCCCGTCGGCCGTCAGCCCGTTGAGGGCGCGGGTGAGGCAGCGGAGCACGGTGGCCCGCCGGGCCACCGTGACGCGCGGTGCGCGGCAGACCATGGTGTCCAGGATCTGGTCCACGAACTCCGCGTGGCCGCCCCGCTCCAGCGTGCGGAGGGTGAGCTCCACGCGGGCCCGCACGTGGTCGGTCAGCCGCGCCATCGTCCCGACCAGGACCAGCCGTTCGGCCCGGTCCGGATGGCGGCGCACCCACTCGTGGGCGACGGCGCTCCCGTAGGACGCGCCCACCACGTTGACCGTGTACGGCGCCGCCTTGTCCAGCAGCCGGCCGAGCGCGTCGCAGAGGAAGTCGATGCCGTAGCGGGCCGGGAGCGGGTCGGCCGCGCCCCAGCCGGGCAGATCGACGGTGATCACGCTCGCCGCCTCCAGGAACATCCGCTCCAGCCGTCCCCACGAGTCCTGGTGCTGGAACGCGCCGCCGATGAGGACGATCGGGGCCAGCCGCGCGTCCGGGCGGCGCACGATGCGGCCGCTGTACGAGAAGCCGCCGTGGGTGAGCGGGAAGACCTCTTCCGAGAGGGTGGTGGACGTCATCAGAAGGGGTCTCCGTTTCCCGTTCACGCTCTGGTGGGGTGCCGTTATCAGGGCAACGAGAGGCGGCGGCGGGACGTTACTGCGGGCGGGCGCGCGCATGCGCCCAGGGCCCGGATCTCCTCGCGGAGGAGGGCCGGCAGCCGTCCGGCCAGCGCCCGGTGGGCGTGGTCCGTCACGACGGTCAGCGTCGCCGCGCCGGCCGCGTCCCGCACCATGCTCACCACCAGGGGGTGGCCCGGACTGAGCGCGGGCAGCAGCGACAGGCCGGTCAGGGCGGCGGATCCCAGCGTCCGCGGGCCGCCGCGGTCCGACAGGCTGCTGCACAGCAGCGACGAGTACAGCGACGAGTCCACGTACCGGCCCAGCGCCCTGGTCAGCGGGCCGGGGCGGCCCGCCGTCCCGGCCACCGCGCGGGCCTGGGCCCGGGCCCGCTCGTGCAGGGCGACCCGGCGGGTCCAGCGGTCCACGGCGGCGAGGCGCCGGTGCGGCCGGGCGTGCGGGGGGAGCGGGACGCGGACGGTCGCGTAGTGGTTGCCGAGCAGCGCCCCGTCCTCGTCCGCGCGGACGTCCACGGGCACCATCGCGCTCACCCCGGGCAGGAACGGCAGCCGCCCGGTCGCCCCGGCGCCGCGCAGCGCCCCGGCCGTGGCCGCCAGGAACACGGCGTTGGCCGACGCCCGCCCGGAGGGCAGCGCCTCCCGGGCGGCGGCCAGTTCCCCGGCGGTCACCCGGCTCCAGGCGACGGCCCGCCGCGCGTCCACCGGCCCGTGGAAGGGCAGCGGCCGGCCGCCGGGCAGGACGTCCCCGAGCCCCGGACCGCGGTGGCGCCGCGCCCCCTCGCCGTCCCGCCCCCGCCGCGCCGGCGCGAACCGCGGCCCGTCCAGCAGCTCCTGGACGAGCGTCAGCAGCGACCGCCCGTCCAGCAGGGCGTGATGCGCGCGCAACAGCAGCGCGAACCCGCCCTCCGGCGCGGGCAGCAGGTGCATCTGCCAGGGCGGACGCGGGGGGCCGAAGGGGCGGGCGATGAGGCGTGCGGTCCGCTCCTCCAGTGAGCCTGTGTTGTCAGGGGAGTTGACGTGGTGGACGGGGTCGAAGGGTTGCCCGGGGATCCAGCTCCGGCCGGTGCCCGAGCTCCAGTTGAGACGGGCGTGGTGGCGCCAGCGGTGGGCGACGCGGTCGCGGAGGGCGGGGAGGGCGGGGGCCGGGCCGTCGCCGAAGCGGGCCAGGAGCCCGAAGGTCATGCAGAGGGCCCCGTCGGCCTGGTGGCTGTGCAGCCAGGCGTCGAGCGGGGGCATGGGGGTCGGGGGCCCGGGGGTCGACGGTACGGGAATCGAGGGCAGGGGGGTCGGGGGCATCGTTCTCCTCCTCGGGCCGGTGGGGTGGGGGGTGGGGGACCTGGCCGCAGAATCCGCCGCGCGACCGCGGCGCTACGGCTCCAGCGCCGCCACCGCCCGCGCCACCGCCCCCGCCCCGTCCTCCCGGGCGAGGCGGCCCGCCACCTCGCCCGCCCGCTCCGCGAAGCGGCGTTCGCCCGTGGCGCGCAGCAGCGCCGCCGCCAGGCGCTCCGAGGTGAGCGCGTCGTGCGGCAGCACACCGGGGCTCACCCCGAGCCGTACGAGCCGCGCCGCCCACCACGGCTGGTCGGTCAGGAGCGGCACCGGCACCGCCGGCACCCCGGCCCGCAGCCCGGCCGCCGTCGTCCCGGCGCCCGCGTGGTGCACCACCGCCGCCGTGCGCGGCAGCAGCCAGCCGTGCGGCAGGGACCCGACCGTCAGGACGTCGTCGCCGGTCACGGACAGCCCCGCCCATCCGGCCTGGACGATGCCGCGCAGCCCGGCCCGCCGCAGCGCGCGGGCCGTCAGCTCGCCCAGCCGCCCGGGGTCCTCCGGCATCATGCTGCCGAAGCCGACGAACACCGGAGGGGGCCCGGCCGCGAGGAAGTCGGTGACGGCGGACGGGGGTTGCCAGGAGGGACACTCGTGCGGCCACCAGTAGCCGGCGACCCGCAGCCCCGGCCGCCAGTCGGGCGGCCGGGGCACGACGGTGCGGCTGTAACCGTGCCAGATGGGCCAGCGGCTCTTCTCCCGTTCCCTGCGCAGCAGATGGAGGCTGCGGTGCCGGATGCCGAGGCGCGCGTGGAGCCGCCGGCCGGCCGCGGTGTACAGGGTGTCGGTCAGGGCGTTGACGGCGCGGGCGCGCAGCCGGTTGCCGTACCCCGGCGGCCGCCAGGGGAGCACACAGGGCGGGAACGCCGAGGTGGGGGCGTCGGGTTGGAGGAAGACCCCCATGCTGCGCACCCGGTGGTAGCGGGCCACCACGCGGCCGATGGGCGCGACGAGGGTGGACAGCAGGACGAGGTCGGCCTTGGGATCGACGGCGGTGAGCAGCCCGTCCACCAGCCGCACCGCGGCCCGTTCCGTGGCGCGGGCCATGTCGTGCAGGGCACGCGGTGAACGCCCCGCGTTCCGGAAGCGGTTGTGCGCCGTGATGAGCTCCTCGAAGGGGTCGGCCTCCAACGGCCGGCTGCGCATCCCGCAGCAGGTCACCGTGGAGGCGAACTTGGCGTGGGTGACGATCTCCACATGGTGCCCCTCGGCGGCCAGCCGGTGGCCGAGGCCGGTGTAGGGGGCGACGGAGCCCGTGGTGCCCGCGGTGATGATGTCGATGCGCATGTCCGGCCTTCCATCCCGGCCCGGCCCGCCCGCCGCGACCGCCGGCCGGCCGCGGGTCGGGTGCCTGCCGGAAACAACGACGCGGCGGTCGGCCGGATACGGCGCGGGTGCCACCCTGGGCGCGTGTGTGCGGTTCGACGGCGGCCACCGGCCCACTGGCTGGAATCCATCGTTCCGGTAGGCCCTGTGAACGGAAGTTCGAGCTGTCATGTTTGCATGACCTCATGCAAGATACACAGGTTTCCTCGCGCGACGAGCGCACGTACCTCGACCACATCCTGGAGCAGTGGGACCGGGAAACGGACACGGAGGCGCTCGTCCAGGGCCCGGTGCGGCTGACCCGCGCCGAGGCCCGCGACACCCTCTTCCGCATCGGCCACGCCCTGCTCGCCGAGGGGCTGGAACCCGGCGACGCGGTGGGTCTGTTTCTGGCCAACCGGCCCGAGGGCGTGCTCGCCCAGCTCGCCGTCCACCTCATCGGGTGCCGGGTCGTCTTCCTGCCCCCGGAGCCGGGCCGGGGCGAACTCGCCGCGCTGGCCGGGCAGGCCGACGTGCGGGCCATCGTCTTCGACCCCCTCTTCGCCGAGCACGCCACCGCGCTGCCCGCCCTGATGGAGCGTCCGCCCCGGCTGCTCGGCCTCGGCCCCGCCGACGGCGCCACCGACCTCCTGGCGGCGGCCGGCGGACAGCCGGCGACGCGCCCGGCCGCCCCCGTGCTCCCCGCGGACGAGGCCATGACCGTCCTCTACACCGGCGGCACCCTGGGCAACCCCAAGCTGGCCGGGCAGGGCCGGGCCCTGTACGACCGCATGGTCGACGCGGTGCGCAACGCGCCCTGGCTGCGGGGCCACCGGGTCCTGGCCGCGACCCTGATCACCCACGGCAGCGGGCACCTGGTCTCCGTCCAGGGGCTCGTCTCGGGGGCGACCGTCGTGCTGCTGCCCGGCTTCGAGGCCGGCCACGCGCTGTCGGTGCTGCGCGAGGAGCGCATCAACTCCGCCATGTTCGTCCCGCCCATGCTCTACGAGCTGCTGGACCACCCCGACTGCCGGCCCGGCGGATTTCCGCACATGGAGTCGCTGTTCGTGGGCGGCGCGGCGACGGCGCCCGAGCGGCTGCGCCAGGCGGGCGCGGTCTTCGGGCCGGTGATCGGGCAGGGCTACGGCCAGTCCGAGGCGCTCGGGATCACCCTGATGCTCCCCGACGACTACGACGACGGGCACCCCGAGCGGTGGGCCAGCGTCGGCAGGGTCATCGACGGCGTCGAGGTCGAGATCCGGGACGAGGACGGCACCGCGCTGCCCGACGGCGCGACCGGCGAGCTGTACGTCCGCGGCGAGACCGTGATGCGGGGCTACTACCGCGACCCCGAACGCACCGCCGCCGCCCTGCGCGACGGCTGGCTGGCCACCGGGGACATGGGTTACCGCGACCCCCACGGCTACCTCTACCTGGTGGACCGGGCCAAGGACATCATCGTCACCGGCCGCACCAGCGACAACGTCTACTCCCGCGTCCTGGAGGACTTCCTGCTCTCCCTGGACGGCGTGCGCAACGCCGCCGCGGTGGGCGTGCCGGACGAGCGGTACGGCGAGGCCGTCCACGTCTTCCTCGCCACCGACAAGGACGACGCGGTGGACCCGGCGGCCGTGGGCGCCGCCGTCGTGGCCGAGCTCGGCGAGCTCTACGAGCCGCGCCACATCACGCAGTTGAGGTCCCTGCCGCTCACCCGGATAGGCAAGGTGGACAAGAAGGCGCTGCGCGCCCTGCTCAGTTCCTGACGTCGCCCGCCCCGAGCACCCCGTCGAGCAGCCGCCGCAGCGCCCACGCGAAGTCGGAGCGCTCGTCGGGGGCCGGGGGAGGGGGTGTTCGGGTGTGGCCCAGGGGGTGGGTGTTGAGGATGTGGCCGAGGAGGAGGTTCCAGAGGGCGCGGTAGGCGCGGGGGGCGTCGTCGGGGGAGAGGCCCGCGGTCTCCAGGGCGTCGAGGGCCGCGCCGGCGAAGTCGTCGGCGCCGTGGGCGAGATGCTCGCCGTCGGCGATGATGCGGGCGGCCCACGGGTGCCGGAGGAAGTGGTCGTGGGCGGCCAGCCAGTGCCGGGTGAGGCGCTCGCGGGCGTCGTCGACGCCGTCGGCCGGGCGCGGGAGGCGGGCGGCGACGTCGTCGGCGAGCAGGCCCAGGAGGGCGCCGCGGTCGGTGATGTGGCGGTACAGGGAGGCCTGGCCGGTGCCGAGGCGCTGGGCGACGCGGCGTACGGTCAGGGCGCCGAGCCCCTCCTCGTCGGCGATGCGCCGGGCCTCGGCGACGATCCGGTCCCGGGACAGGGTGCGGGGGCGGCCGGGGCCTCGGAGTGTCACGCCGTCACCTTACACAGCGGACGGAACCGCCTTGCGGGGCAGGAGAAGTAAGCCTAGCCTTACCCGTGTGCGAACGGCGTTCGCAAAAGCGCCCGCCCCCGTCCACCCGAGGAACGCCTTGGCCACCACCGCCCCCCGGACCTCCGGGAACGCCGCCCTGACCGCCCTCGTCCTCGCGGTCCTCTCCTACTCCCTCGTCCAGACGATGCTGGTGCCGACCGTCGGCGTCCTCCAGCGCGACCTCCACACCTCTCCGGCCGCCGCCTCCTGGGCCGTGCTCAGCGCCACCCTGCTCGCCAGCGCCGTCCTCACCCCGCTCATCAGCCGCCTCGGCGACCGGCACGGCAGACGCCGCGTCCTGGTGGCGACCCTGACGGTGCATCTCGCCGCGACCCTCGGGGCGGCCTTCGCCCCGGGCGTCGCCCCGCTCATCGCGCTGCGCGCCGTCCAGGGCGTCAGCCTCGCCCTGCTGCCGCTGGCCCTCGGCCTGATCCGCGACGTCCTCCCGCCGCACCGCGTGGCGGCCGGGCTCGGCCTCGCCTCCGGGCTGGTCGCCGGTGCCGCCGGCGCCGGGCTGGTCGTCGGGGGCCTCCTCGTCGACCACGCCTCCTGGCGCTGGCTGTTCGTCGCCGGCGCGGCGCTGATCGCGGCCGCCCTGCTCGCCGTCCTGCGCTGGGTGCCCGGGAGCACCCACACCGCCCCGGGGCCGCTCGACCTCCCCGGCGCGGCCCTGCTCGGCGCCGCCCTGGTCGCCGTGCTGCTCGCGCTCACCGAGGGGCCGTCGTGGGGCTGGGCCTCGGCCCCGGTGCTCGTCCTCCTCGCCGCCGGCGCCGTCCTCGCGGCGCTCTTCCTGCGCCGCGAACGCCGGGCCCGGCACCCGCTCGTGGAGCCGCAGTTGCTCCTCGGGCGCGCCGTGGGCACCGTCCACCTCGGCGCCTTCCTGCTGGGCGCCACCCAGTTCGTCTTCTACGTGCTCATCCCCAGGCTCGCCCAGTCCCCGGCCGGCCAGGGCCCCGGCTTCGGCGCGTCCGTCACGGCCGCCGGGCTGATCCTCGTCCCCGGCACGCTGTGCGGCCTGCCCGCCGGCATCCTCGCCGGCCGGGTCGAACGGCGCCTGGGCGTCCGCGCGCCGCTCGCCCTCGGCCTGGCGGCCGGCGCGGCCGGCGGGGCGCTGCTGGCCCTCGCGCACGGCACGGCCTGGCAGGTCGCCGGCTGCTACGCCGTGATCGGCACCGGCTCCGGCATGGCGATGGCCGCCCTGCCGCGCCGGGTCGGCCAGGTCTCGGCGGCGGCCGACGGCGCCACGGCCAACGGCGTCAACACCGTGGCACGCACGGTGGGCGGCGCGGTCGGCAGCCAGCTGGCCACCGCGATCCTCGCCTCACGGCCCGCCGCCTCGGGCTTCACCGTCTCGTTCTGGACGGGCGCGGCCGTCGCCGCCGCCGGTGCGCTGCTGGTGTCCGCGGGCCCGCGCGTGGGCGGACCGGCCGCGCCGGCGCCGCGCGAGCCGGCGCGCGCCTCGGCCCAACAGACCCTGGAGTCATGAGGTGTGGGGATCAGCCCGGCCCCAGCCCGTACACCCGCCGGGCGTTGCCCGCCCCGATCAGCTCCGCGACGCGCGCCGCGTCCCCCGCCGACCAGGCGCCGTCGCCCACCCAGCCGTCCAACAGCCGCGCCAGGCCCCGGCGGAAGAGCTCGGCGCCCACCACGTACAGCTCCGCCAGACCGGCCGCGTCCGTGGAGAACATCAGCTTGCCGAAGGGGGCCAGTTCCAGGGCCTCGGCCAGCACCGCCTCGGCGCGGGCGCCGCTGTACGACAGGGCGAGCCCGACGTCGGCGTAGACGTGCGGGAAGGCGTGGGCGAGGTAGGCGGCGCTGCGGTGGTACGGGTAGCAGTGCAGCAGTACCAGCGCCGAGCCCGTGGGGCGCACCGCGCGGGCGAAGTCGGTGAGCAGGGCCGGGTCGCAGCGGTGGAGGGTGAGGTCGGGGTCGCCGAAGCCGGTGTGCAGCTGGAGCGGCAGGCCGGTCTCGGCCGCGGACCACAGCAGGTGCCGCAGCAGCACCGGATCGGTGAGCCGGCCGCCCGGCGTGCGGCAGGCCAGCCACCGGTCCGCCGCGGCGCGCACCTCGGCCTGGCCGGGCGGGTTGGGCTCGAAGTCGAGGCCGTAGCGGTAGGCGGCCACCGACTTGAAGGCGACCGCCGTGCCCGCGGCCTCGCCCACCGCGTGGGACAGCCCGGCGAGGAACTCGGCCCGGTCCCCCGCCGCGTCGGCGATCCGCTCGGCCAGCCGCTCCAGGCGCACCACCTCGTGCCAGGCGGCGCCGCCCGCCGCCCGGGCGAGCTCCTCGGGGCCCGTCAGGTCGTCGTCGAGGCCGGTGTCGACGAGGTAGTCGGTGATGCCGGTCGAGCGCAGCAGCCGCCGGGCGGTCTCGTCCGGGCCGAGCTCCCGGCGCCGTTCGAGGTACTCGGCCGGGGCGCAGTGCGGGTCGAGACCGAGCAGCGGCGGGCACCAGCGGCGCACGGCGTAGCCCAGCTGGCTGTCGAGGAAGGTGGTGCCGGACGGGGCGGGCGCGTCGGACTCGCTGAGGAGCGCGGCGAACGCGTCGGGCCCCGGCTCGGTGCGGAGCAGACCGTGGCAGTGGTGGTCCACCAGCGCGGGCGGGGACGGCTTGGCGTGGGCGCCCATGTCAGTACCGCCGCCGTGTCGCGTCGGCGATCTCCTGCGGGGCCGCCTCCTCGTACTGCCGGACCTCCGCGCGGCGCACCGCCGCGACGGCCTCGAAGAGCGGCTCACCGAGCGCGGCCCGCAGCACGTCCGAGCGCAGGAAGCAGTCCAGCACGGCGGCCGGCGAGGCGGGCAGCCGCTCCTGGCCGCCGGTGACGGCGGGGTCGCCGGCGGCCGGCGGCGGCAGCGTCAGGCCGTCCTCGATCCCGGCGAGCCCGGCGGCGATCACCGCCCCGGCCGCCAGGTACGGATTGGCCGCCCCGTCGAAGCACTTGACCTCGGCGTTGGCCTGGTCCTCCGCGTCCGGCGGGCCCGGCACGAAGCGGATGGCGGCCTCCCGGTTCTCCGGTCCCCAGCAGGCGAAGACCCCGGCCCAGTGCGAGGGCTTGAACCGCAGATGGCTCGCGGGGGAGGGGGCGCCCAGGGCGAGCAGCGCGGGCAGCTCCCGCAGCACGCCGGCGAGGAACGCCGCGCACTCCGCCGTCATCCCGGACGGGCCGTCGCCGCCCCGGCACAGGTTCCGCTCCCCGCGCAGCAGGCTCAGATGCAGATGGGCGCCGTTGCCCACGCCGCCGGGATCCACGACGGGCCCGAACTCCGCCCGGACGCCGTGCCGTTGGGACACCGCGCGGACCGTCTCGCGGACGAGCACGGCGAGGTCCGCCGCCCCCACCGGGTCCGCGGCCGCCACCGACACCTCGAACTGCCCCGGCGCGTACTCGGGATGGAGCTGGAGGACCTCGACGTCCTGCGCGGCGAGGGCGTCGAGGACGTCCCGCAGATAGCCGGACAGCTCCACCAGCCGCGCCATCCCGTAGGCCGGTCCCGAACAGGCGTAGGAAGGACCCCCGTTGGGGCCGTCGTCGCGCGTGACGATCCACTCCGTCTCGAACCCCATGCGCAGCCGCAGCCCGTGGTCGGCCGCGGCCCGCTCCGCCATCCGGCGGGCGAACCGCCGCTGGCAGGCGGCGTACGGGCGGCCGTCCTGCTCGTACCGGTCGGCCGGCGCCCAGGCCCAGCCCGGCTGCGCGGCCAGCACGGTGAGCCGGCCGAGGTCGGGGAAGAGCCGCAGATCACCGGTGGGGCCGCCGATGTACGGACTGGTGACGACGGAGTCGTCCGTGAGATAGACGTCGAACACCGGCGACATCCCCACCCCCCAGCGCGCGGCGTGCGCCAGCCGGGCGGTCGGCACGCCCTTGACCCGGGTGATGCCCGCGTTGTCCACCCAGGTCAGGGCCACGGCCCGGACGTCCCGCGCGGTGAGCTGCGCGGCCTCCTGCCGGGCCGCCGACTCCGCGCGCTCGCGTTCCGGCCTGTGCATGGCGGTCTCCTCCGGCGGGGTGTGGGGACGGCGACGGCGCCACCGGGAAATCCGCGCCGCCCAGAGATTCTGGTCCGGATCGCCCCGCGCGACACCTCGAACCGGGGCCTTTCGGTGGAATCGGGGACGCGGTGGTGTCAAGGTGCCGCCGTGCGGCCCGCGTTCACCGCTCCCGTCCGAACTCCGGTTCCCGGCCGGGGAGATGGACGGCGCGGCGGGGCCGCGGCCGCCGTCGCCCCCGGCGCCCGCCGGACGGGGCGGAACCGGACGGCCGACCCTCGGTTGCGGGAGCCCGCCCCTGCACCGAGGCTGGAGCCGAGATCAGCGAGCCAGCCCGGACGGATCCAGCCCGGACGCTTCTCCCGGAACGGCCTGTTCCGGCCCGGGGAGCAGCCGAGTGAGCACTGGTGCGAGCGCTGGGCATGAGGTGCCGGGCCGGCACCGTTGAGGAGTCAGTCATGTCGGAATCGCCTGGCGTCCTGCGGCGCGGCCGTGGACGCCACCGGCGCCGCAAGAGGGTCCCGCTGCCGGCGGTGGTCGCGGCGGCGGTCCTGGTGGCCGGCTCGACGTACGCGGCGACCTCGACGGACGACCCGCCGGAGTGCGACGCCCGGCCGCCCGGCGGTGCGGGTGCCGCGGCCGCCGGCGGCTGCGCCCCCCGCCCGGCCGCCGGTGCCCCGGCCCGGCGCCGGCCGGGCGGGGGCCACGGCGCGCCCGACGGGACCGCCCGCCGTCCGGCCGGCGTCCGGCCGGCGCCGGTGGCCGGCGTCCCGGACCCGGATTCCGGCTACGACCGGGAACGCTGCGGCAACACCTCCGGCCGGGTGCTGCTGTCGCTGGACGACTGGCCGTACGACGACCCCGAACGCGCCGTCCGCATCGGCGCGCAGCTCCAGTCCCAGGGGGTCCGCGCGGCGTTCTTCCTCATCAACAAGTACGCCTCCCAGTACCCCCGCATCACCACCACCCTGCGCCGGCAGGGCCACTGGGTGGGCAGCCACACCTGGTCCCACCGCCAGCTCACCCGGCTCACGGACGACGAACTCCGCGACGAGCTGCGCAACGGCCTGCCCGGCAACTTCCTGCGCCCGCCCTACGGCGACGCCGGCCCGCGCGAGACGGAGGTCGCCGCGAGCCTCGGCCAGCGCGTGTGCAACTGGACGATCGACACGTACGACTGGCAGCAGGTGGGCGGGGCGTTCCGGGACGCGGACGCGATCCGGGCGACCGTGCGGGAGGCGACGCCGGAGGAGAAGACGAACGGGGTGATCCTCGGGCATCTGTTCAGCCACTTTCCCGAGGCGCTGACGGGGATCATCGGGGATCTGCGGGAGCAGGGGTACCCGATGTGCCGGAACACGGGGCCGGTGACGGAGCAGGTGCCGTACCCGCTGGAGTGCTGAATCGTTTCCGCCCCTGTAGCACACCACCCACCCCGCCCGCGCGGCACACCACCCACCCCGCCCGCGAGGTGGCGCCCGCCCCGCCCACGGCCCGAAGCTCACCCACCCGCACCCCGCCGCCCCCTGCGCCCTCGCAGAACCTCGACGCCCAGCGGCAGCAACGACACGAGCACCACCAGCCCCACCACCGGCAGGAGACAGCGGTCCACGCTCGGCACGGCCGAGCCGAGGGCGTAGCCGCCGAGGACGAGCCCCGCCGTCCAGGCCACGCCGCCCGCGACCTGCCAGGTGCCGAAGACGCGCGGCGGGACGTCCAGCGCCCCGGCGAGCGGGTTGAGCACGGTGCGCACGACCGGCACGAAGCGGGCCAGGACGATCGCCCGCGCGTGCCCGTAGCGGCCGAGCAACTCCTCGGCGCGCCCGGCGCCTTCGAGCAGCCGCTTGTTGCGGGAGCGGGCCAGGAGCGTGCGGCCGCCGCGGCGGCCGAGCGCGTACCCGCACTGGGAGCCGGCCAGCGTGCCGGTGACCGCGGCGGCGAGGACCTCCAGGAGGACGAGGTGCGGCCCGGAGTGGGCCCCCGGCCGGCACAGCAGGCCGGCGGTGAACAGCAGGGAGTCCCCGGGCAGGAAGAAGCCGACCAGCAGGCCGGTCTCGGCGAAGAGCACGACCCCGACGCCCACCGCCCCGAACGACGACAGCAGGGAGGACGCGTCGAGGAGGTTGACGGCGAGGGCGGGGGATGACGACGACACGGGAGCGCGGCCTCCGGCGGTCATGGTCTGCGCGGGAGCAGACGGTCGGCTCGAACTGTAGGGGATCGGGCGCGGGGGAGGGCCCGTTCCGGGCGCGTCCCGGGCGCGTCCCGGGCCCGGGACGCTCACCCGCTCCGCGGCCGCCGCGTGTCCGCGTGGACCCCCTGGAGGATCCCCATCGCCGCGCACACGGCGAACATCGACGAGCCGCCGTAGGAGACGAAGGGCAGGGGGATGCCGGCGACGGGCATGATGCCGAGCGTCATGCCGATGTTCTCGAAGGACTGGAAGGTCAGCCAGCACACGACGCCGCCGGCGAGCAGCGTCGCGAAGAGGTCCTCCGCGCGGCGGGCGATGGCCAGGGAGCGCCACAGGACCAGGCCCAGGAGGGCGATGACGGCGCCGGCGCCGAGGAAGCCGAGCTCCTCGCCGGCGACGGTGAAGACGAAGTCGGTCTGCTGCTCGGGGACGAAGCCGCCGCTGGTCTGGAAGCCGTGGAAGAGGCCCTGGCCGAGCAGGCCGCCCGAGCCGATGGCGATGCGCGCCTGGTGGGTGTTGTAGCCGACGCCGGAGGGGTCGAGGTGCGGGTCGGCGAAGGCGGCGAAGCGGTTGATCTGGTAGGCGCTGAGCAGGTGGAGGCCGAGCACCGCGACGACCACGGCGGCCGCCGCCCCGGCGAGGAGGGCGAGGAGCCGCGCGGGGACGCCGGAGAGGAAGAGCAGTCCGGCGGTGATGGCGGCCAGGACGAGGCTGGTGCCCAGCTCGTGACTGGCCATGATCACCAGGGCGGGGACGGCGAGGAGGGCGAGCGCGATCAGGGTCTGCCGCCCGCCGGGGACGCTCCCGCGCCGGGTCTCGCGGTCCTCGGCGAGCAGCGCGGCCAGCATCACGACGAGGGCGGGTTTGACGAACTCGGAGGGCTGGAGGGAGAAGCCGCCGCCGAGCACGATCCACGAGTGGGCGCCGTTGATGGTGCTGGCGAGCGGGGTCAGCACCGTGGCGAGGAAGAGGAGCGACGCGCCGTAGAGGACGGGCGCGTAGCCGCGCAGCCGCCGGTGGCCCAGGAAGGCGAGCGCCAGGCACAGGACGAGCCCGAGCACCAGGTTGAGCATGTGGCGCTTGAGGTACGAGTAGGGGTCGCCGCCGGCCGCGTCCTGCCGGTGGACGGTGGCCGACCAGGTGAGCAGGCCGCCGACGCAGCCGAGGGTCACCATGGCCCCGAGCAGGACCCAGTCCAGGTGCCACAGGGGGGAGGAGCGGCCGAAGGCCCTCAGCAGCGGGCTGCGGGCCTGGGGCCGGACGAGTGCGATACCCACGGGCGGTCCTCCGGGAGGCAGGGGACGGCCGGGGGGACGCGCTGTGCGGGAACCGGCCGGGGAGGGTCCTTCCCCGGCCGGGCCCCGCCCTCCCGTCGTTTCACCCGATCGTGAGGTCGTCGGCGAGGACGGCACCCTGGCCGTACCAGCCGTGGACGTAGACGGTGACCTTGCCGGAGGAGTCGGTGGTGAAGGGTACGGAGAGCTTCGTCCAGTCGCCCGCGGAGGCCCACTTGTCCGCCGTCGCCCCGCCCGAGACGCCGAGGAAGGCGTAGTCGCCGCGGACCCAGCCGCCGAGCGTGTACGAGGTGCCGGGCGCGAGCGTCAGCGTCTGGCGGCATTCGCCGGTGCCGGACGCCGAGGGCGTGCTCCGCAGGGCGTACGAGCCGCCGTGCGCCTGGCCGTTGACCACGGCGGCGCCCTGGTCGCAGGTCCAGGGGGCGGTGGTGCCGGTCTCGAAGTCGCCGTTGACGACGTGGCCGGGGGTGCCGGCGCCGGGGACGGTCAGGGTGTACGTCGCCGTGTGGGCGCCGGTGGGCGAGGTGCCCGTGATGATGAGGGGGTAGCTGCCGGGCGGGGTGCCGGAGGCGACGGAGACGGTCAGGCGGGCGGACTCGCCGGCGGTCACGGAGGAGGGGGAGAGCTGGGCGGTCACCCCGCGCGGGGCGCCGTCCACCGAGAGCCGGACGGCCGGGGCCGGTCCGGCGACCACGGCCGTGCCGACGGTGGCGGTCGCGGAGCCGCCGGGGGGCACGGAGGCCGCGCCGGGCGAGACGGAGAGCGAGAAGTCGGGCCGCGTGGGCCCGCCGCCGCCGGTGAAGGGGGCGAAGGCGCGGCTGAAGTCCCAGGTCTCCTGGGCTATCCCGGAGCAGGTGTCGGAGCCCTTGGTGCCCGGGCAGCCGCCGTTGTCGCGCTGGAGCGCCCAGAACGAGAGGGTGTTGATGTCCCTGGACACCGCCCACTGGTAGACCTTCGCGGCGTCCTGGACGGTGAACGTCTCGGCCGGTCCGTAGTCGTCGATGCCCGGCATCTCGGTGACGCCCGTCATCGCCCACAGCTGTGCGTCGCTCTTCTCCGGGTGGAGGGCGGCGAGTTGGGAGTGCAGACCCTCGGCGGCGCTGACGGTGTCGGCGGCCATGTCGTGCTGGGCGCCGTCGTAGTAGTCGAACGTCATGAGGTTGACGACGTCGACGCGGGTGCCGTTGGCGGCGGCGTTGCGCAGGACGGCGAGCCCGCTGTCGGCCAGGCCGTGGGTCGTGGTGGGCAGGGTGTAGGAGACCTGCAGGGGGCGGCCCTGGGCGGCGGCCCGGTCCTGCACCTTCTTGACGGCCTTGTTGCGGCGGTCGATGCCGGCCGCGTTGGTCAGCGAGTTGTCCTCGATGTCCAGGTCGATGCGGCTGATGTCGTAGGTGGTGATGACGCGTTCGAAGGCTTCGGCGATCTTGTCGGTGTCGGCGCAGCTGTCGGCGAGTTCGGTGCCGCCGTTGTCGGCCGCGTAGCCGCCGAAGGAGGGTATGACGTCGCCGCCGCGCGAGCGGATGGTGGCGAAGTCGGCGCCGAACACGGCGGAGGAGACCGGCTTGCCGGTGTCGCCGTTCCAGTAGGGCGTGCAGGAGCCCTTGGCCTCGGTCTGGAGGAAGGCCATCGTCAGGTGCTTCGCCCCCGACTGGGCGGAGAGCGCGGCCGGGTTGTCGGAGAGCCAGCTCTCGAAGTACGGGGCGAAGACCCGCGGGGGCAGGGGCGTCGCGGCCGCGGCGGGCTCGCCGCCGCCCAGGGCCAGGGCCGCTCCCGCGACGGCGGTGGCCAGGGCGGCCACCGCGGCGCGGACGGTGGGGCGTCGTCGTCTCACGGATGCTCCCGGTGACTGAGGGGTGCGCGGGGTGGGGGCAGTCGCGCGGTGAACATCGTTGGACTGGACCAGAGTTGCGTCAAGAGTCCTGACGCGACGGAAAGATTTCCGCGGCCAACCATGCCTCAATACCGGGTACTTGACGGCCTTTGCGCGAACCGCGTTCCGGGGTAGAAGAAATCCCCCCGCACCGGGCGGTGAAGCCCGGTGCGGGGGGATTTCCGCGGAACCGCGAGGCCGTCGTCAGCCGTTGGCGGAGCCGTTGCCCGAGATGATCGGGATGTCGTCGAGGATGTGCGACAGCTGGTCGTCGCCGTCGTTGATCGTCGAGTTGTCCGTGCACTGCTGCTGCTGCTGCGAGGTGAGGATCGGCACATCCTGGACGCCGATGTTGAGCAGTCCGATGAGCGACTGGATGCCGACCTTTCCGATGCCGACGCACAGCTTGTTCAGCGAGCCCTGGACCAGGCTCATCTGCGGGCTTTCCTTGCCGCCGGTGTGGGTGTTGCCGTAACCGGTCTTGGCGCCGTTCGCGTTGTAGACGTCTTGGTCGTCCCCGAACGCCATCGCGGGAGTGGCCATGGCGCCGACCGCGGAAGCCGTCACGGCGGCCGTGGCGATTGCCTTCTTGAGCACGTCTATGCCTTTCGATCGAAGAGGGTTTTCCCGCTCGGGAAGCGAACTGAGTAACTCTGGCCTTTTTGGGAAGTTCCGGGATTTCACTCATTCGAGCCATCGATGCCGGTCGGGGCCGGTGCGGCCGTGCTTCTCCGTATCTCCGGGGCTTTGCCGGGCCGCACCGCGCGGGGCGGCCCGGCATGTGGGTGACACCGGCGGAAGGGCGTCCGCGCGGCTGGTACGGTGCGGGACGCGGCGGGCCTCCCGTCGTCGGCCCGCCCGGACGGCGCCCCCACGCGACGCGCCCGGGCGGGCCTGTGACCTCGGCGGGCGGACGTCCGGAGGCCGGGGCGAAAGGGGCGAGGGGGACGGGTGTGACGAGGGGGACACCGACGTCAGGCGCGGGGTCGTATACCCTCGTCCGTGTGAATCTGCTTGTAAAGCGACGCCACGTGGACTTCCAGCGCGTCACGAGCATGTCCTGTCGCCGCTCCGGCTGACCGGCGCCCTCCGCTGCCCGACGTCTTCCCCGGGCCGGGGCGCCCACGACGCTGAACACCTCGCGTCGTAGCTTTTCCGTTTTTCTCCAGCTTTCTCCGGCTTTTTCGTACCTGCCCTCCGCTGCGCCCCGCCCCGCCCGCGTACCCTCGCTGCGGCCGCGGGCCGTCCGGTGACCCCGGACGCGGACGGGCCCTCACGCACGCTGTGGACACCTCATGAACGACAAGCTCCCCGTCATCGACCTCTCCGCCGCCTCCGGCACCCCCGACGAGCGCGCCCGCTTCCACGAGGCGCTGCACGCGGCCGCCCGCGACGTCGGCTTCCTCCACCTGACGGGCCACGGCATCACCGACGCCGAGACCGCCGAACTCATGCGCGTCACGCGGGAGTTCTTCGCCCTCCCCGAGGCGGACCGGCTCGCGATCTCCAACCTCAACTCGCCCCACTTCCGCGGCTACACCCGCATCGGCGACGAACGCACCGGGGGCAGCCCGGACTGGCGCGACCAGCTCGACATCGGCGCCGAACGCGCCCCCCACGCCCCGGCCCCCGGCGAGCCCGGCTACTGGTGGCTGGACGGCCCCAACCAGTGGCCCGCCGCCCTGCCCGCCCTGCGCACCACCGCCCTGCGCTGGATCGACCGGCTCTCCGCGGTCGCCGGGCGGCTGCTGCACGAACTGCTCACCGCGATCGGGGCACCCGCCGGCTTCTACGACGACGCCTTCGCCGACCGCCCCCACCTGCACCTCAAGCTCGTCCGCTACCCCGGCAGCGCCCCCGACGGCGCCGGGCAGGGCGTGGGCTGGCACAAGGACTACGGCTTCCTGACCCTGCTGCTCACCGACGAGGTCGGCGGGCTCCAGGTCGAGGGCCCCGGCGGATCCCTCATCGACGTGCCGCCGCTGCCCGGCGCCTTCGTGATCAACCTGGGCGAGCTGCTGGAGGTGGCCACCAACGGCTACCTCAAGGCCACCAACCACCGGGTGGTGAGCCCGCCCGGGACCCGCGAGCGCTACTCCGTGCCCTTCTTCTACAACCCCCGCCTCGACGCCCGGATCGAGCCCGTCCCCTTCCCGTACGCCGACCGGGCCCCGGGCGTCACCCAGGACGCGGCCAACCCGCTCTTCGCCGAGTACGGCCGCAACGAGATCAAGGGCTGGCTCCGGGCGCACCCGGCCGTGGCCGAGCGCCACCACCGCGACCTGCTGGCGGCCGCGGCCGCCGGGTGAGCCCGGACGGCGCCCCGTGAGACCGGCGTCACCACCCCGCCCCCACCGACACCCATCAAGGATTTGTAAAGTGAGCGGGCGTCGTCACCTCGTGATCACAGGAACGGGGGCGTGGGGGGTGGGGTTGTGCGGGGACGGATCGAACTGGGCACCGGGATCGGCTGGCGGCCGGAGATCGCCGACGAGATAGCCGGACTGGCCGGGATCGACTGGGTCGAGGTCGTGGCGGAGAACATCTGCCCCGGCCACCTCCCCGACGCCCTGCGCCGGCTGCTCGACGCCGGCACCACCGTCGTCCCGCACGGCGTCTCCCTCGGTCTCGGCGGCGCCGAACGCCCCGACCTCGCCCGCCTCATGGCCCTCGCCGAGCGCGCCGAGGCCCTGGGGTCGCCCCTCGTCAGCGAGCACATCGCGTTCGTGCGCTCCGCCGCCGGCCCCGGCCCCCGGCTGGAGGCCGGGCACCTGCTGCCCGTACCCCGCACCCGGGACGCGCTCGACGTCCTCTGCGAGAACGTCCGCATCGCCCAGGACGCGCTGCCCGTCCCGCTCGCCCTGGAGAACATCGCGGCCCTCTTCGCCTGGCCGGACGAGGAACTGACGGAGGGTCAGTTCCTGGCGGAGCTCGTCGGGCGGACCGGCGTGCGGCTGCTGGTCGACGTCGCCAACCTGCACACCAACCACGTCAACCGCGGCGAGGACCCGGCCCGCGCGCTCGACGAACTGCCCGTCGAGGCCATCGCCTACGTCCACGTCGCCGGCGGCCACGAACGCGACGGCCTGTGGTACGACAGCCACGCCCACCCCGTCACCCGGCCCGTCCTCGACGTCCTCGCCGAGCTCCGCGCCCGCGTCACCCCGCCCGGCGTCATGCTGGAGCGCGACGACGCCTTCCCGTCCGGGGCGGAGCTCGCCGCCGAACTGGACGCCATACGCGCCGTGATGACCGGAGCGGGGGCTCGCCATGGCTGAGACCGACGCCGCCCGCGAGCGCCTCGGCCGCGCCCAGTACGCCCTGCTCGCCGCGCTCGTCACCGACACCCCGCCGCCGCCCGGCTTCGACCCGGAGCGCGTGGCGGTGCAGCGCCGGGCGCTGGGGGCCAAGCGCGCCGGCGTCGTCGCCAAGGTGGCGCCCGAACTGCCCCCGCTCCTCGGGGACGACTACCGCCGGCTCTTCCTCGACTACGCGGGCAGGCGGTCCATGACCGACGGCTACCGCCGCGACGCCCTCGACTTCGCCCGCCACCTGCTCGCCGAACGGGCCGTGCACGGCCCCCGCCGGGACGCCCTCTCCGCCTGGCTGGCCGAGCGGACCGCCGCCCCCGCCGCCGGACGCCTCCGCCGGCTGAAGACCGCCCTGCGACGAAAGGCAGTGAACCGATGATCGTGGCCGTGGTGGTGACACTCGTCGCCGTCGTCGCGCCCGCCCTGTGGACCCTGTGGCTCTGGCGGCGAGCGCGCCACCCCTCCGGAGCCCTCTCGCTGGTCAAGCCGGGCCTGCTGGAGACCGCCTACCTCCGGGGCGGCGCGGGCCGGGTCACGGACACCGTGATCACCAAGCTGTGGCAGGACCGGCGCGTCAAGGTCAACGGCGGCCGGCTCACCGTCAAGCGCCCCGTCGCCGACAACGCCGTGGAACGCGCGCTGCTGGGGCAGTTCACCACCGACTGGGCCAAGGCGCTGCGCACCGTGCGCTCGGACCTGCGCCGGCATCCCGTCATGGAGCCCCTGCACCACGGCCTCGTCGCCCAGGGACTGCTGGCGGCCCCGCGGACGTGGCGGCTGTGGCGCAGGGCCCTGCTGGCCCTGCGCGTCGGGCTGGTCGTCACCCTGGTCACGACGCCGATCGCCGACATCTCGTCGTTCCCCGGCGTGCTCGCCGTCGCCGCCCTCGGGGCGGCGGTCGCCGTCGTCTGCCGGCAGGGCAAGCGCCGCATCCCCTACACCGCCGCCGGCGAGGACCTCGCCCGGCGCATGCGGTGGAGCCCCACCGACCCCGCCGAGCACCCCGAGGGGCACGCCGGCGTCGTCGCCGTGCACGGCACGGAGGCGCTCACGGGCACGGCGCTCCGCCACGAGTTCCGGGACGCGGACAAGGCGGACCGCGCCGCCCGCCGCGGCGGCTCCTCCTCGTCCTCCTCCTCGTCCGCCGCGTACGGGACGGCGTCCTGCTCCGTGGTGGTCGGCGCCTCCTGCGACGGCGGCTGGAGCGAGGCCGGGTGGGGCGACGGCGGTTCGTCGTCCGACTCGGGCGGCTCCGGCTGCTCGTCGGGGTCGAGCTGCTCCAGCTGTTCCTCGTCGAGCTGTAGCAGCAGCAGCTGCTCGTCCTGACGTCCCACGTCACCGGCGGCTCCCGGCCGCGACCCCCGCCCAAGTGACGGCGGCCAGCACCGCCCCCGCGCCCATCAGCCGGGCCGCGCCGAACGTCCCCTGGAGCAGGGTGACCGCGTACGGCGCGGCCATGCCGGTGTACGCCGCCGTCCAGAACAGCGCCGTCACGCGCGCCAGCCGCTCGGGAGGCGCGGCCGCCGCCGTCTCCGTCAGCCCGTAGGACAGCAACAGGCCGTAGCCCGCGCCCAGTACGGCCGCGGCGCCGAGGGCGAGCACCGGCCGCCCCCCACAGGCCGCCGCGGCGGCGAGCGCGAACCCGGCCGCGACGACGGCCAGTCCGGCGCGGGCGGCGGCCCGCCGGCCGCGGGCCGTCAGCCGCCGGGCCGGCGGCTGGACCAGCAGGCCGGCGCCGGGCACGACGGCGGTGGCGATCCCCGCGTAGACGGTGCGCCAGCCCGCCACCCCGTGCACCAGGGCGGGCAGCGTGACGAACCCGACGGTCGGCGCGGCGAACACCCAGGGGGCGAGCGGCAGGACGGCGCGGCGGAAGCGCGCCCGGTCCCAGCCGGCCGGGGACGCGGCGGGCGCGGGCCCGCCGCCCGTCTCGGGCGCCCCGTACGCCGCCGCCCACGCCCCGCCCGCCAGCAGGAGGTGCGGCACGTACGCGAGGACCGTCGGGTGCGGCGCCCACTGGGCGATCAGCGCCGAGACTAGGCCGCCGGAGGCGAAGCCGGCGGAGACGAACAGCCCGGGCCGGCGGGCCGCGGCACCGGGCGCCGCGTCCGGGACGAACGGCGGGCCCGACAGCTCCTTGACCCACGCGCTGCCCGCCGCCAGGAGGGCCCCCGCGCCGATCCCGGTGAGCAGCCGGCCGGGCAGCAGCCACCACGCGGACGCCGTCCCCGCCATGAGGACGGCCGTCGCGACGAGGTTGACGGCGAGCGCCGTCAGGGCGACCGGGCGGCGGCCCAGCCGGTCGGCCAGCGGCCCGCCCGCCAGCAGCCCGGGGATCAGGCCGAGGACGTAGACGGCGACCAGCCCGGTGGCCGCGGACTCGGAGAGGCCCAGCCCGGAGCGGTAGACGCCGAGCAGGGAGGAGAACTGGTTGGCGCTCCAGCCGGAGGCCGTCATCATCCAGGCCGCCCGCAGGCCGGGCCGGGACGCCGTCCGGGCCGGCGCGGGGCGTGAGGTGATCGTGCTCATGGCGGCCGTTGTACGGAACACCCGGCGGGCCGCGCCGCCCGCGTTCACGAATCGTGAACGCCCGTGCGGAGCGCGGGCGGCGGCCGCCTAGGGTGGACGGCATGGATCTGCGGCTGTTGTCCTCCTTCCTGGCCGTGGCCGAGGAAGGCCACTTCGGCCGGGCCGCCGCGCGGCTGTTCCTGTCCCCGCCCGCCGTCACCGGGCACGTCCGCCGGCTGGAGACCGAGCTGGGGACGCGGCTGTTCCACCGCTCGCCGGTCGCCCTGACCCCGGCCGGGGAGCGGCTGGCCGGCCACGCCCGCGCACTGCTGGCCGCCGCGAACGCCGCGCTCGACGACGTGGCCGACGCCGCGGAGGCCCGCCCGGGCCCGCGCCCGCTGCGCGTGGGCATCATGGGCCACGGCTCGGCGGAGCTGACCCCGGCGGCCATCAACGCCTACCGCCGGGCCCGCCCCGAGGTCCCGGTCGAGACGCGGCAGCTCGACTACACCGAGCACGTCAGCGCGCTCGTCGGGGACCGGGTGGACGTGGCGTTCGTCCGGCCCGCCCCCGACGACGAGCGGATCGTGTGCGACGTGCTGACCACCGAGCGGCGCATCGTCGCCGTCCCCGAGACCTCGCCGCTGGCCGACGCCCGCGCGACGGGGGTCCGGCTGGCGGACGTCGCCGACCTGCCCTACTTCCGCCTCCCCGGCCACACCCCGCGGGTCTTCACCGACTACCTCTACTTCGGCGGCGACGCCCCGCGCCGCAGCACGCACACCGCGCTGACCCCGCACGAGGTCCTCACCGCGGTCGTCACCGGCCGCGCGGCCGGCAGCGGGCTGGAGTCGTTCGCGCGCTACTACGCCTGGCCGGGGGCGGTCTTCGTGCCCGTGCTCGACGCGCCCTGGGAGAGCAGCTACCTGGCCGTGCGGGCGGACGACACCAGCCCCGAGGTGAGGATCTTCCGCGCGCTGGCCCGGGCGCTGGCGGGGGACCGGGGGCCGTGGGCTCAGGCCACCCGGTAGGCGGTGTCCGGCACGTCGGTGACGAGCATGTGCCCCGGCGCGTGGGTGATGGCGAACGGCGGCGCGGAGGCCATGAGGGCGGCCTGCGGGGTGACGCCGCAGGCCCAGAAGACGGGGACGTCGCCGGGCCGGGCCGGGACGGGGTCGCCGAAGTCCGGGCGGGAGAGGTCCGCTATGCCCAGCTCCGCCGGGTCGCCGGCGTGGACGGGGGCACCGTGGACGGCGGGCATCAGGGCGGTGAGGCGGCGGGCGGTGTCCACGAGGCGGGCGGGGACGGGCCGCATGGACACGACCATCGGCCCGTGCAGCCGCCCGGCCGGCCGGCACTGACGGTCCGTCAGGTACATGGGGACGTTGCGGCCCTGCTCGACGTGGCGCAGCGGGACGCCGGCCTCGCGCAAGGCGCCCTCGAAGGTGAAGCTGCACCCGATGAGGAAGGCGACGAGGTCGTCCCGCCACACCCCGGTGACGTCGGTGGGCTCGCCGGCCGGCTCCCCGTCGCGCCAGACGCGGTAGCGCGGCAGGTCGGTGCGCAGGTCGGCGCCGGGGGCGAGGACGGTGGCGGGCGAGCCGGGCTCGGTGACGTCCAGGACCGGGCAGGGCTTCGGGTTGCGCTGGGCGAACAGCAGCACGTCGTAGGCCCAGTCGGCGGGCACGGCGATCAGGTTGGCCTGGGTGCGGCCGTCCGACCAGCCCGCGGTGGGGGTGGCGAGCCCGGCGCGGAAGGCGGCCCGGGCGTCCGCCGGGGAGACGGAGGCCCGGGGGCCGGTGGGACGTGCGGTGGTTCCCATGGGCACCTCGCCGAGGCTGTGGGGGGACGTCCGTGGCACCGCACCCTAGGGATTGTTGAACAACCAGCGCAAGAGGCCGTACGGCAAAGGACGTTGGCCGGGCCGCTCAGGGCCGGATCAGCTGCGTCGCCTGTTCGTCCACGCCCAGCGCGGGCTCGGGCTCGGGCCGGCGCGCCGAATCGCTGATCTTGAGCAGCAGCCCGATGAGGACCCAGGTCGCCACCTGGGACGAGCCGCCGGAGGCCAGGAAGGGCAGCGCCTTGCCGGTGAGCGGGATCAGGCCCGTCACACCGCCGCCGACCACGAACACCTGGAGGGCGAGCGCGGTGGCCAGCCCGGTGGCCAGCAGCTTGCCGAAGGCGTCCCGGGCGCCGAGCGCGGTGCGCAGGCCGCGTTCGACGAGCAGGGCGTAGAGCAGGAGGACGGCCATCATGCCGGCGAGCCCGAGCTCCTCGCCGACGCTGGTGAGGATGAAGTCGCTGCGGCCCGCGAACTTGATGAGGTCCGAGTGGCCGTGGCCCAGCCCGGTGCCCAGTACCCCGCCGCTGCCGAAGCTGAACAGCGCCTGGGCCGACTGGTCGGAGACGATGCCGGGCGGCCGGGGGGTGTCGTAGTACGACATGGGGTGCAGCCAGGCGTAGACGCGGCCCTTGACGTGCGGCTCCAGGGAGCCGACCACGGCCGCGCCCACGGCGAACATCAGCAGGCCGGAGACGACCCAGCTGCCGCGCTCCGTGGCCGCGTAGAGCATGATCACGAACAGCCCGAAGAAGATCAGCGAGGTGCCGAGGTCCCGTTCGAAGACCAGCACCAGCAGACTCAGCAGCCACACGGCCGCGATCGGGCCGAACTGCCGTCCGCGCGGCAGGTAGAAGCCCATGACACGGCGGCTGGCCAGGGCGAGCGCGTCCTTGTGCAGCGTCAGGTAGCCGGCGAAGAAGACCGCGATGCCGATCTTCACGAACTCGCCCGGCTGGAACGACAGCGCGCCCAGCCGGATCCAGCGCTTCGCGCCGTAGGAGTCCTGCCCGAAGAAGGCCGGCGCCATGAGCAGCACCAGGGCGCCGAAGATCATCACGTACATGTACCGCTGGAGGTGGCGGTGGTCCTTGAGGAACACCAGGATCGCCAGGCAGACGGCCAGTCCGATGCCGCTCCACATCAGCTGGTTGGGCTCGGCCGCCGGGGCGTGCCAGCGGATCGCGTACGAGATGTCGAGCCGGTGCAGCAGGATCAGCCCCAGCCCGCTGAGCGCCACCGCGAGCGGCAGGATCAACGGGTCCGCGTACGGGGCGAATCTGCGCACCGCCAGGTGCGCGGCCCCGGCGACCGCCGAGAACCCGGCGGCGTACCACACCAGGTCGCCCGGCACCGAACCGTCGGCCGCCAGCCCGACGCAGGCGTAGCCGCACAGCGTCAGCACCACCGCGAAGCCCAGCAGCAGCAGTTCCGCGCCGCGTGCCCGCGGCGCGCCCCCGCGCACCGGTGTCCCGTCTCCCGCGCCCATGCCGTCCCTCGTTCCCGCGCGTGCCGTCACCGGCGCGCTCCTGGCTCGTCCGTGCGGAGGGGCCGCACCCCTCTGAAGGAGTGCCGGGAGCCGGGAAAGGTTGCGTTGTTGTGCAAGTGTGCCTGGACGGGGTGGTGTACCGGCCATTTGTGACCGCCTCCCGCCGGGGCGGGGGCGGCTGCCGGAGGTCTGTGCCAGGGGCGGTGCCGCCGCGGGCGCGGGCGTGTGACCTTGGCGGGGACGGCGGCCGGGCCCGGACGGGGGACGGGCCGGGGTCACCCGTCCGGGCTCCGAATGACCGCAGGTTCGGGTGGCGGTTTTCCCGTGGTTTCGGAGGCGTTGACGGGTCCTTGCTCTTGTTCGGTGCGTCACGGCGGCCGGATACTCGGTCTCGCGTTTGGCATGAACGCGACGTTCCGGCGGTGCTCCGCCGGAGTCGCGTCCGGTCCTTGCGTCCTCCGGGCCCGCTTCCCGAAGCGGGCACACCCCCCTCACAGGAGGTCACGAGTTGACATCTGCACGGAAATCCGGACGGCGCGCGGCCCTGGCCGGGGTCGGCGCCGTGGTCCTGGCGGCCACCGCGCTCGGCACCCAGGGTGCCGGCGCCACGCCGTCGCCGGAGCCCCAGCACTTGACGGCCGCTCAGGCGGGGAAGCTCGCCCAGCGCATCGGCGCGGACCTCAAGGGCGCCTCGCCCGGCGCGTACTACGACGCCGCGGCGAAGAAGCTCGTCGTCAACGTGGTGGACCCCGCGTCCGCCGCCACGGTCCGGGCGGCCGGCGCCGAACCGCGCACCGTGACCCGCACCGCGCGGCAGCTCGCGGCGGCCAGACACACCCTCGACACCGACGCCCGCATCCCCGGCACCGCCTGGTCGGTCGACCCGAAGACGAACAAGGTCGTCGTCAAGGCCGACAGCACCGTGCGCGGCGCGAAGCTGGACCGGCTCACCAAGGTCCTGGCCTCGCTCGGGGACACCGTCACCCTCCAGCGCACCAAGGGCGCCTTCCGGCCCACCCTTGCCGGCGGTGACGCCATCTGGGCGCCCAGCGCCCGCTGTTCCCTCGGCTTCAACGTCACCAAGGGCGGCCAGCCGCACTTCCTGACCGCCGGTCACTGCGGCAACATCTCCAACACCTGGTCCGACCGGCGGGGCGGCTCTGCGATCGGCCGGACGGTCACGTCCGTCTTCCCCGGCCACGACTACGCCCTCGTCCGCTACACCGGCGGCACCGACCACCCCAGCGCCGTGGACCTCTACAACGGCGGCCAGCAGCCGATCACCCAGGCCGCCGAGGCCACCGTGGGCGAGAACGTGCAGCGCAGCGGCAGCACCACCCAGGTCCACGACGGCCAGGTCACCGGCCTCGACGCCACCGTGAACTACTCGGAGGGCACGGTCACCGGCATGATCGACACCTCCGTCTGCGCCGAGCCCGGCGACAGCGGCGGGGCCCTCTTCGACGGCACCTCGGCCATCGGGCTCACGTCCGGCGGCAGCGGTGACTGCTCGTCCGGCGGCGAAACGTTCTTCCAGCCCGTGACCAACGCACTGAGCGATCTCGGGGCCCAACTGCCCTGACGCGTCGCCCCGTTCGCGGGACGCGTCGCCCCGTTCGCGGCCCCCGGACCCACCCCTTCCCGCGGTCCGGGGGCCGCTTCGCGCGGTGGGGTCCGCCCCCTGCGCTGCCGCGACCGGGGGCCAGGGGGCCGCCCGGAGCCGCCGGTGGGACGCGGGGGGCGAAGCCCCGCCCGCCGCGCGGAGCGCGGTCGCGGCCCGGGGCCCGCCCCGGAAGAAGCGGTGAGACGGCGGGGTGCGGCCGACCCCTTCCCGGGCGCGCCCCGCCTGAGGGTCAGATCGTCGCCGTGTCGATCACGAAGCGGTAGCGGACGTCGCTGGCGATGACCCGCTCGTACGCCTCGTTGACCTGCTCCGCACGGATCAGCTCGATCTCCGCGGTGATGCCGTGCTCGGCGCAGAAGTCCAGCATCTCCTGGGTCTCGGGAATGCCGCCGATCATCGAGCCGGCGTACGACTTGCGCTGGGCGACCAGCGCGAACGGCGAGACGGACTGCGGCTTCTCCGGCGCGCCGAGCTGGACCATGGTGCCGCCCGTGCGCAGCAGGCCCAGGTAGGCGTCCAGGTCGAGGTCGGCCGAGACGGTGTTGAGGATCAGGTCGAAGGTGCCCGCGAGCTCCTCGAAGGTGGCCGGGTCGGAGGTCGCCCGGTAGTGGTCGGCGCCCAGCCGCAGCCCGTCGTCCTTCTTGCGCAGCGACTGGCTGAGCACGGTGACCTCCGCGCCCATCGCGTGCGCGAGCTTCACACCGAGGTGCCCCAGGCCGCCCAGGCCGACGATCGCGACCTTCTTGCCGGGGCCCGCCTGCCAGTGGCGCAGCGGGGAGTAGAGCGTGATGCCCGCGCACAGCAGCGGTGCGGCGGCGTCCAGCGGGATGCCCTCAGGGATGCGCAGCGCGTAGTTCTCGTCCACGACGATCGCCTGCGCGTAGCCGCCCTGGGTCTGCTCGCCGTCCCGCCCGGTGGCCGCGTAGGTGCCGACCATGCCGAGCTCGCCGGTGCAGTACTGCTGGAGTCCGGCGCGGCAGTTGTCGCACGTGCGGCAGGAATCGACGATGCAGCCGATGCCGGCCCGGTCGCCGACCGCGTACCGGGTGACCTCGGCGCCGACCGCGGTGACCACGCCGGCGATCTCGTGGCCGGGGACGATCGGGTACTGGCGCTCGCCCCAGTCGCCCTGGACGGTGTGGATGTCGGAGTGGCAGATGCCGGCGTACTCGATGTCGATGCGGATGTCGTGCGGGCCGAGCTCGCGGCGGGTGATCGTGGTCTTCTCCAGCGGGGCCCCGGGGGCCGGAGCGGCGTAGGCGGCGACAGTGTTGTTGCTCATGCCACCGATCATGCGGGCGGGGACGGGGGCGGGCCAGACCTCCGCCGAACCTACGCTGGCCTGTCCTACCACTGGCAGGACCACCCTGCGCCGCAGGTCACCCCGCATACTGAGAGGTATGGACCGGTCCACCGAACTGAGCGAGTTCCTCCGTTCCCGCCGCGCGCGGCTGGCACCCGAGGACGTCGGGCTGACGGCCTTCGGCGGCCGCCGGAGAGTGCCGGGGCTGCGCCGGGAGGAGCTGGCGCAGGTCGCCGGGGTCAGCGTCGCCTACTACACGCGGCTGGAGCAGGGCCGCGGGCGGAACGTGTCGGCCGCCGTGCTGGACGCCATCGCCGACGCGCTGCGGCTGACCGACGCCGAGCGCTCCCACCTCCACCAGCTCGCCCGTCCGGCCGCCCGGGCCGGGCGCGGCGCCGCACACCCCCAGCGCGTCCGGCCCGCCGTGCGGAACCTGCTGGACACCATGGACAACGTCCCGGCGTACGTGCTCGGCCGGCGCATGGACGTGCTGGCCTGGAACCGGCTCGCGGCCGCCCTGCTGGGCGACTTCGGCGCCTTCCCGGCCCAGCGCCGCAACATGGCCTGGCTGATCTTCCTCGACCCCGCCAGCCGGGAGCTGTACGCGGAGTGGGACCGCAAGGCGGCCGACATCGTCGCCCTGCTGCGCATGCACGCCGGTTCCTGGCCGGACGACCCGGCGCTGGCCTCCCTGATCGGTGAACTGTCCATGAAGAGCGACGAGTTCCGCAGGCTGTGGGCGGCGCACGACGTGCGGGACAAGTGCTACGGGGTCAAGAAGTTCCGCCACCCCGTGGTGGGCGGGCTCACCCTGCACTGCGAGACGCTGGTGCTGCCGCAGGACCCCGACCAGAGCGTCGTCACCTACCACGCCGAGCCCGGCTCCCCGTCGGCCGAGTCCCTGCGGCTGCTGGCCAGTTGGACCCTGGACGCGGCGGGCGGGGCGGGTACGGCGGACCGGGGCGCGGGGGAGCGCGAGGCGGTGCCGGGGGAGCGCTGACGCGGCTCCGGGCGCGCCGTGCGCGCCCGGGCGGCGCGCCCGTGGCCGCGCGGCGCCGGGAGTCGCCGCGCGGCCACGGGAGTCGGGGGCGGCCGCCCTCCGTGCGCCCCCGGCGTCGCCGGCGTCCCCGGCGCGGGCGTCAGCCCGCCCACTTCCCCGTCGTGAAGACCAGCGTCAGCACCGTCGCCAGCGGGGCGGCCACGCACAGGTAGGCGCCGCGCAGCCAGGGTCTTCGCACGGCCGCCACCGCGAGGGCGGTCCACAGCGGCCACCACAGCAGCGTCGCCCGCGGGACGGACATGTACCAGTACGAGGTGCCCAGCGCCCACAGGCTCAGGCCGATGTAGACGGCCTCGGGCCACCGGCGGCGCACCACCAGGAAGGCCAGCAGCAGCAGTCCCACGACCATGGCGGCCAGCTCCGCCTGGAACATCACGGCGTAACCGGTGGTGCTGGAGTGGGCGAAGGCCCCGTCCCAGGTGTGCTTCCACGCCTCCCACGGCGTGTGGAACTGCCGGTACCAGCCGCGCTCCTGCGCGTGCTTCCAGGCCATCCAGTCGCCGGTGCCGCCGTACAGGTACCAGCTGTAGGCCAGGGCGGGCAGCGCGGGGAGGACGAGCCAGCCGGCCGCGCGCCACTCCCGCCCGCGGGGGCGGGAGAGCAGGAACTGCGCGGCGAGGGCCGCCGCGACGAACAGCCCGCTGATGCGCACCGTGGTGGCCGCCGCGCCCAGCAGGCCCGCGAGCGCCCACCGGTCGCGGCGGGCGGCGAGCCAGGCGGGCAGCGCGAAGGCGAGGAAGAGCGCCTCGGTGTAGCCGGCGGCGAGGAACACCGCGCACGGCGAGACCAGCAGGAACAGCGCCGCGAGCGGCCCGGCCCGCTCCCCGGTCTCCGGCGGCAGGTGCAGCCGGGCGATCCGCGCGAGCGCGACCACGGCGACGGCCCCGGCGGCGAAGGAGATCAGCAGACCGGCCGCCGTCCAGTCGGGGACGACGGTGTGCACGGCGCGCAGGGCGAGGGGGAGGCCGGGGAAGAACGCCTCGCGGTTGTCGGGCCGGGCCGAGCCGGGCGCGCCGGGCTCGGCGAAGTAGCCGTTCTCGGCGATGCGCTGGAAGAAGCCCCAGTCCCAGCGCTCCCACAGGGAGAGGAACGAGGACGGGTGCCGGTCCTCGGGGCCGGGGGCGAAGAACCAGGCCGTGCAGTACACGGTGACCGCGACGGCGATCCGGGTCAGGACGTAGAGGCCGAGGACCGCCCGGTCCGTGGCGTCCAAGCGGCCGAGGCCGGGGAGCCGCGAGAGCGCGGTGCTTCTCCGGCGCGGGGGAGGACCGTCCGACGGCACCGCCTTCGGGGGACGCCGCCCCTGCGGCGGTGCCTTCGGTATCGGTATGCGGGCCATGCTGCGGCGCCTCCCTGACGTGCGGGTACGGGAGTGGGGGGACGCCACAGCACATCACACGGTTCCCCCGGCCCCCAAGCGGCGGTCAGCGGGCGCGCAGCGCCTCCAGCCCGTCGAGCAGCCGGGCGAGGCCGAACGCGAAGCGGCTGTCCATGCCCGGGCCGCTCAGCTCCCCGGCCAGCTCGACGAGGTGCGGATAGCGCTCGGCCGGCAGCGCCGCCAGCCGCTCCCGCGCCTCGGCGGCCGCCTCCCCCGGGGTCGCGCCGTGCTCCTCGGCGGCGGACATCGGGACGGCCTCGTGGAGGACGAAGCCCTGCACCCAGGTCAGCAGCGTGTAGGCGGCGTCCGCGGTGTCGGCCGGGCCGAAGCCGACGCCGCGCAGCAGCGCGAGGATCTCCTCCATCGGCCCCAGCGAGCGCGGTCCCGGGGCGAAGCGGCCGGCCAGCACCCGGACGGCGTTGGCGTGCGCCAGCAGGTGGGCGCGGAGCCGGTGGGACGCGACGGCGAGGCAGTCGCGCCACGCCTCCGCGGTGACCGTCCGGCCCTCGGGCAGGGGGGCGTACCCCTCCCAGAGCGCGTCGGCCGCGAGGTCCAGGAGCTCCTCCTTGTTCCGGACGTGCCAGTAGAGCGAGGCGGCCTGGACGCCGACCTCGGCGGCGACCTTGCGCATGGAGAGTCCCTTGGGCCCTTCGCGCTCCAGCAGCCGCAGGGCGGCGTCGGCCAGGTTCTCCCTGGTCACGCCGGGGGCTCCGGTTGTCCTGCGGCCTGCCATGGCGGGTGCCTCCTGCCTCGCCCGGGAACGGGGACTTGCAATCTAACACTGTTAGGTCGAAGCTTGCGGCGTTCCGCTGTCTAACGTTGTTAGGGGAGAGGTGTGGAGACCTGCTCGCCGGGCCGCAAGCGGCTCGTCCTGGCGACCCTCTGTTCCGGTCTGTTCATGGCCATGCTCGACAATCTGGTCGTCACCACCGCCCTGCCGGACATCGGCCGGGACCTGCGCGCCGGGACCGCCGGACTCCAGTGGGTGGTGGAGGCGTACGGGCTCGCCTACGCCGCGCTGCTGCTCGGCGGCGGGGTCCTGGGCGACCGCCTCGGCCGCCGGCCCGTCCACGCGGCCGGGCTCGCGCTCTTCGCCGGCGGCTCGGCGCTGTGCGCCCTGGCCGGGAGCCCGCCGGCGCTGATCGCGGGCCGGGCCGTGCAGGGCGTCGGGGCGGCGCTGATCACCCCCGGCTCCCTCGCCATCCTGCGGCACGTCTTCACCGGGGAGCGCGAGCGGGCCCGGGCGATCGGCGTCTGGAGCGGGGTGTCCGGCTCGGGCCTCGCCCTCGGTCCCGTCGTCGGCGGACCCCTCGTCGACCACTTCGGCTGGCCCGCGGTCTTCTGGATCAACGTGCCCGTCGGCGCGGCCGGCCTGCTGCTCGCGGCCCGTGTGCTGCCCCGGATCCCCCGCGCCGGCGCCCGGCCCGACCCGGCCGGCCAGATCACCGTCGCCACCGGCCTGGGGGCGCTGGTGTACGCCCTGGTGGAGGGGCCCGTACGGGGCTGGGGCGAGGCCCGCGTCCTCGGCGCCGGGGCCGTCGCCGTCCTCGCCCTCCTGGCCTTCGTCCTCGTCGAACTGCGCGTCCCCGCACCGATGCTGGACCTGCGGCTGCTGACGGACCGGGTCGCCGGCACCGCCGCGTGGGCGGCGTTCGTGACGGCCTTCGGTTTCTTCGGGCTCGTGGTGTACCTGGCCCTCCACCTCCAGTACGTGCTGGGCCTCTCGCCCACCGAGGCGGGCCGGGCCCTGCTTCCGGCCACTCTCACGACGGCCGTCGCCTCCGTCGCCGCCGGGCGCGCGGCCGCCCGCTTCGGGCCGCGGCCGCCGCTCACCGCCGGGCTCGCCCTGCTCGCCGCCGGCCTCGCGGCCTTCTCCGCGTACGGAAGCGGCGCGCGCTACGCGGAGTTCGCCTGGGTCCTGGTCGTCCTCGGCGCCGGGCTCGGACTCACCCTCACCCCCGTCTCCATCGCCGTGACCACGGCCGTTCCCGCGCGGCGGGCGGGCATGGCCGCCGCCACGCTCGCCATGGTCCGCGAGGTCGGCGGCGTGGCCGGAGTCGCCGTCATGGGCGCCGTGCTGACGGCCCGTCTCGCCGCCGCGCTGCGCGAGCGGCTGCCCGCGGCCGGCGGGACGGACGCCGGGGAACTCGCCCGCGCGGTCGCCGCGGGCGGCGGCCACGGCCTCGGCCGGACCGCGGAGCTGCCCGCCCGTACCGCACACGCCGTCAACACCGCCCACGTCACGGGCCTGCACACCGCCTGCCTGACCGCGGCCGCCCTCCTCGCGGCCGCCGCGGCGGCCGTCCACCTGCTGATGCGGAGGCCCCCGCGGCCGGCCGCGGCCGAAGAGGCCGGGGCGCTGGTGCGCCGTTCCTGACGGCCCGCTAGTGTTCGCCGAACGGAAGCCGGAACCACACGCGTTCACCCGTTCTTGGGGCGAGGGTGGGAACGGGTGGGTCCGGCCGTGGCGG
Organism: Streptomyces caatingaensis; assembly: GCF_001187435.1. Taxonomy (GTDB): domain Bacteria; phylum Actinomycetota; class Actinomycetes; order Streptomycetales; family Streptomycetaceae; genus Streptomyces; species Streptomyces caatingaensis. Next base: position 996,516 of record NZ_LFXA01000002.1, read on the forward strand.
GAGGGGAACCCTGAGCGGGGGAACTCCCTCTCCCCAGCCGAACCGAGCAGAGGCGGACACAACCCGAATGCGGGGGCAGTTGATGACATCAAGAGTCGCACAGCGACGCTCGTCGGTCGTGCGGAAGACGGCCCGGGGCGCGGTGGCGGCGCTCACGGCCGGGATCGTGCTCACGGGTACCGCGTGGTCGGCCCAGGCCGCCCCCGCGGCCCCCGCCACCCCGGCCGCGCCCGATTGCGGCGCGCTGCGCGCCGCGGCGGCCGCGCCCGGGGCGGCGGCCGCCGCGGCGGCCGGTGACGGGACGCCGTCCCTGTCGCGCTCCGCCACCACCGGCAAGGTCTCCTTCACCGTCGCCAACGCCCAGGCGCCCATCGGCCTGTGGTCGAAGGCGGCCCTGACCCTGCGCACCCCGGTCACCAAGGGCACGGCGCGGCTCGACCTCGCCAGCCACGGCTTCAGCACCGACTCGGTGACGGTCCAGCGCTACGTTCCCGCCCGGCACGCCTGGGTGGACCTCGACTCCCGCTCCGGCGGCGGGAGCTGGCCGCAGCGCGGCACCCTCACCTTCCCGGTCTCCGCCAAGGACGCGAGCGCCCGCCACCCGTACTCCGTGGCGCTGCGCTTCCAGGACCTCGACCGGCCCGGCCGTCTCACCGTCAACGCCTCCGTCACGGACGGCCGCGGCCGCACCCTCCGGGCCCCCGCCCGCACCGTGACGGCCACCCGGCCCCAGGTGAGCGTGGGCGGCTGGCAGGGCACGCCCGCCCTGACCCGCGGCGGCGCGGCGCGGACCTTCACCCTCACGGTCCGCAACACCACCAACCGCGCCTACCCGGCGCTGGGCGCCACCTACTTCGCCTACGGAGCGGGCAAGCAGCACGCGCTCACCCCGAAGGACCTGCTGCTCCAGCAGTACCGCCCCGGCCGCGGCTGGGAGAGGGTCGACCTGACCGCCGGCGGCTGCGACCCGGGCATGGGCGCGACCCTGCGTCCGGGGAAGAAGGTCCTCGCACCGGGCGCCACGGCCGTCTACCGGCTGCGGCTGTCCGTCGCCAAGTCCGCGCCGCGCGACGTGGTCAAGGCCGACAGCGGGATCTCGGTGAACAACGGCGACCAGTCGTTCTTCTCCCGCCGGCTGCTCTTCACCGTCCGCGGCGCCCGGTAGCGGCGGCGGACGGGAGCGGACGCGACGAGCCGTCCGGGGCGACCCGGGCGGCTCGTCGGTTTCCTGACGGGGAATGGCGACGGTGAAACGGTACGGTTCGGTGAAATTCGTCCGAAATGCCCGACACCAGGAACCGTCATGTTCAAGGGATTCAAGAACTTCATCATGCGCGGCGACATCGTCGTCGTCGCCGTCGGACTGATCATCGCGCTGGCGCTGAGCAACCTCATCAAGGCCTTCACGGACTCCGTGATCAACCCCGTCATCGCCAGCGCCCAGGGCGGCCACGCGTTCGGCCTGGGCTGGCAGCTCGGCCGGACGGGGAACAAGGCCACCTACCTCGACATCGGCGCGTTCATCTCGGCGGTCGTCTACTTCCTCATCTTCATGGCCGTGGTCTACTTCCTCATCGTCGTGCCCTACCGGCACGTCCAGGCCCGCCGCGGCGTCACCGTCTTCGCCGAGCCCCTCCCGGTCAGAACCTGCCCCGCCTGCCTCTCGGAAGACGTCCCGACCGCCGCCACCCGCTGCCGCCACTGCTGCTCCGACCTGCCCCCCGTCGGCACGATGCCGCCGTCGTCGCCGCCGCCCGCGGGACGCTGACGCCGCGTCGGGCGACGCCTCCGCCCGCGTGCGCGGGGGCGTCGCCGCCGGGGCGCGGGCGCGCACGGCCTGCCTGGGTGGCGTGGAGCCCGCTGCGGGCGGGGGTCGGTCCCGTGCGGTCGGGCACCTGCCACCGGCCGCGTGGGCCGCTGCCCGGAGGGCGCCGGGAGGCCGGGGCGTCGTGGCGTTGCGCGCGAGACCGCTCGTCGCGCGATCAGGGTCCTTCGGGAACGCGGGTTGGCCGTGACCGACTGGGGCAAGGGCAGCCGCGTCGGCGACGATGTACGTCCTGTCGGTGAGGGCTCAGCCGCCGAATCGGCCCCCCTGGTCGGTTCCTGCCCCAGTGTCCGTTCTGGGTGGCACTTGCCTATGCTTTGTCATGGCTGCCTGCCTCTTTCAGGTGGTCCATGCCCCCGGGCGTTCGCCGCGTCGCGGGGGTGCCTGCGTCTGGCCAGCCAACCGGAGCGCGGTGAGCAGGACCACGGCAGAACTGCCGCAGCTGGGCTGCACGTTGGCTGCACGGACTACCCTGACCAGGGAAGGCGGCAGCCGGACGGAGTACGGGCATGGCAGGCAAGCGGAAGCGCCTGGCACAGCGCCGGAAGACATGCGGCCATCCGCGAACTCTCGCAGAACCTCATCGCGTTGGACAATGAAACGAACGGCTTACCGATCGCAGACGTGGCTGCGCGCTCCTTCAAGAAGGTTCACCCTCGCCTAGGGGAAGGTGACTACGATCGGAAAAAGGAACGCGACATCCAGGCAGCGGCAGCCGAATTGGCCGAAGTTGCGGGATGGGCGCTGTTCGACGCTGAAAAACACAGTGCTGCCCGTAGGTCCCACCAAGAAGCCCTGTTCTTGGCAAAGCTTTCAGGGGACCGAGCGATTGAGCTACTGGTCATGCAGAACATGGCCATGCAGGCAGGGTGGACAGGGCGCCCCCGTGAAGAATTGGCAATTGCGCGATCCGTCATCGAGCAAGGGCGCATCTCCCCCCGCGTCGAAGCCATCTGCAGGGTTCGCGAAGCGAAAGGGTTGGCCGGGTCCGGGCAGGAATCGGAAGCCGTTCGATCCTTCGATCTTGCCCGTTCCCTCCTCCAAGACAGTGAGCGGAGCAGTGATCCCGCCTGGACGTGGTGGGTTACTACTGACGAGATTGATGCTGCCCGCACGCTTGGATTGCTCAGTAATGCCGCACAAAACGGGAAGTCCATGAACGCGGCCCCACGTAACCTACGGGATGCGCTGGCTCACATCGAATCCGTAATAGGGGAAGACCCATCGAAATCTCATGACAATGAAGGTCCCTGGCGGTCAGTCCCACACGTCCGAGTCGTCGTCCTCTCGGGTTCCGGGGCGGTGATGGCTGTGCGGGAACCCGGCGACAGTCCGAAGTTGCGTATGTAACAGGCAAGTTGGGTGCGGAACCGCCCTGCGATCGTTGCCGCGCCGTTCTTCACGGTTCCGCGCTCGGCGGTCACCGTCAGCCCGCGTTCGGACAGGTCCCGCTCGGCATGGTCGCTACAGGCGACGTACACGCACGGATCCTGCAACCTGGATCACCCAAGGAAACTGCGGTTCGCCGGCTGCTCCCAAGTGGGCTCCCGCGACGCGGGGAAGGACGCAACCCCCTCAACCGAGGGGGTTTCGTTGGGGGGATCGCACTGTCCTCCGTGCACGGCCCAGTTCGACGGGTCGGGGCATTCTGTCGTCCGCACGGGGCATACGCTCACCCGCCGGCGATACGCCTACGCCCGACGTCTTCGACGCCGACGCGTCAAGGCCTACGGCTTCGCGGAGGCCGTCTCCGGCGCCGGAGACGATGCCAAGAGCGGCAGCGGCAAGGTCGTCTGCCTCGCGCCGCCGCTCCGGGCTGGTCGTCTCATCGGCCAGGACCGAGAGGCGCACGCAGTGGACCCCTCGCAGGGTCTCGGTGGAGACGGTGTTCGTGAGAGGGTTCTGGAGCTTCCCCATCCCCTCTGTTCTGTGGGAGCCCCTCTGTTCTGTGGGGAGCAAACCTTGCCGCACTCCGCTGACCTGCGACGATGTCGCCATTCGTGATCACTCCAGAAGTACCGGTCCGGAGCTTCGGGAGAAGGGCAGGGCGGGGGATCCATGGGGGTGCCAGGCACGGGCAGCCCCCGGCGGCCAGCCCCCCGGCGCCGTCAAGGCGCGCTCCCTTGGCGGGGCTCCTCAGCCGGGGACGCCCATGGCCCGTTCGCGGGGCCGTGAGGACGCCCGGTGTGCCGTCGCGCGGGCCCGGGCGCCGGTGACCAGGGCGCCGAGGGAGAGGACGAGGGCCGCGCAGCCCGTGAGCAGCCACCAGGCCGGGCCCGCCGCGGTGGTGAAGGCGGTGAGGCCCGGGGCGGCGCCGGCGGGGAGGGAGGCGGCGAGGGCCGCGCCCGCCAGGGCGACGCCGAGGGACACGCCGACGCGGCAGCTCGTCGTGCTGACCGCGGAGGCGACGCCCGCGCGATCCGGCGGCATGCCCGCGACCGCCAGGTGCGTGGCCGGTACGTCCACCAGGCCGATCCCGGCGCCCACGCACGCCGAACCGGCGAGGAACGGCAGGGCCGCCGGGCCCGGGCCGGACAGGGCCGGCAGCAGGGTGCCGGCGGTCAGCGCCGCGCCCGCCAGGACGAGAGGCGGGCGGGGGCCCCGCCGGGCCAGCAGCCGGCCCGCGAGCGGGGCGCAGGCGACCGTCGCCAGGGGCAGGGGCAGCGTCCACACGCCGGCGGCCAGCGGGGAGAGCCCCCGGGCGTCCTGGAGGTAGAGGGTGCCGAGGAAGAGGTACCCGCCCAGCACCGCGAACGCCCCCAGCGAGACGACCACCGCGCCGCTGAACGGCGCGCTGCGGAAGAACCGCGGATCGATCAAGGGGTCCGCCCGGCGGCGCTCGTACGCCACCAGCCCGGCCAGCGCCCCCGCGGCGACGGCCACGGCGGCCAGGACGGCCGGCGCGCGGAACCCCCGGTGCGGCGCGTCGATGATCGCGTACGTCAGCGGGCCCAGCAGGGCGATCACCAGCAACTGGCCGACGACATCGAAGCGGCGCCGCACCGCGGCCCGCGACTCCGGCAGCCGGCGCGCCGCCAGGACCAGCGCGCCCAGCCCCACCGGCAGGTTGATCCAGAAGACCGACCGCCAGCCGGCCGCCGACACCAGTACCCCGCCCAGCAGCGGACCCGCCGCCATGCCGATGGCGAACGAGGCGGTCCACACGCCGATGGCCCGCGCCCGCCGCGCCCGGTCCGGCGCGACGTGGCTGATGACCGACAGGGACACCGGGGCGAGCGCCGCCCCGCCCAGCCCCTGCACCGCCCGGAAGGCGATCAGTTCCCCGGTCGAGGACGCCAGGCCGCACAGCGCCGAGCCGGCCGAGAACAGGGCGAAGCCCGCCAGCAGGACCCGCCGCCGGCCGGTCCGGTCGGCCGCCGACCCGGCGAACATGATCAGCGAGGCGACCAGCATGTTGTACGCGTCGAGCGTCCACTGCATGCCGGCGACGGACGCGTGCAGCTCGCGCTGGACGGCCGGCAGGGCCACGTTGAGGGCCGTCGAGTCGAGGCCGACCATGAGGACGGCCGCACAGCACACCACCAGCGCCGGGCCGAAGCGGCCCGTCCGCGTGCCGTCCACGGTCACCCCTCCCGGAGGACGCGCTCCGGCACCGGCTCCGGCACCCGACGGGCCGGCGGGTCGCCCGGGTCGCCGAGGTACAGCACGTACAGGACCAGCGGCCCGGGGCCCTCGTTGACCCCGAGGTGCGCGGTGTCCGGCCCGCTCGGCTCGACGAGCGCCTCCCCGGCCGCGTACCGCACCGGCCCGCCGCCGTCGGCCTCGTACCGGGCGAGCGTGCCCTCGGCGACCACCGCGAGCAGCCGCCCGTCGTGGTAGTGCCACCCCGTCGAACCGCCCGGCGGCACGGTCAGCCGGCGGAAGGCGAAGACCTCCGGAGCCCGGAAGCGCAGCTCGGCACCCGTGCCGCAGCGCCCGGTCGCCAGCTCGTCCACGACCGGCCGCCGCGCCGGCCCGCCGCCGTTCAGCCGGATCCGCCGCGGATTCGCCCGGCAGCCCCGTGCGGCGGATCCGCGGCGGGCCCGGGGGAAGGCCCGGTGGAAGGAATTCCTCGGCGAAGTCACGGTATCTCCCGGTGCGTTGGTGCGAAAGACGTGGAATGCCCGGTGAATTCCCGTCCAGGCTAGGCCGGCGGTCATCCGGCCCCCATCCCCCGATGAGGGGGCGGACCAGCGGAAACAGCGTCCACCGATCGGAGGGCGAACGGGCCGCGGAACCGCCGTGACGATTGGCCGGAGGGCCGCGCGGGAACAATCACAAAGGCCCGGACAACGGCGGCACCACACCGTCCGACCTGCCGCGGGAGCGAGCGGACGGCCGGCATTCGGGCCGCACAGCGAGAAACGGGAAGACCTCATGGACACGAACGCCGAGCAGGATCCCAGGAACAGGCGGTACGACCCCGCCGCATTCGGGGAGTGGGCCTTCGTCCAGTTCCCGATCGGCATCGCCGTATATGACCGGGACAATCGGCTCGTGCGGGTCAACGACGAAATGGTCCGGCTGGTGGGCATGACCGAGGAGGAGATGCGCGGCCGGCGTATGACCGAATTCCTCACCGGCCAGCCCTTCGAGGAGTTCGCCGAGATCGCGGCCCGCGTCCTGCGCACCGGCGACCCCGTCCGCACCGACAACTACTTCCCCGCCCCCGGCGACGGCCACGAGCGCGCCACCGCGTGCTTCTTCACCCCCCTGACCGACGGCGACGGCGCCGTCCAGGGCGTGTCCATCGCCGCCCTCGACATCACCGAGGAGTACCGCGCCCAGCAGCGGCTGGCCCTGGTCGGCGACGCGTCCGCGCGCATCGGCACCACCCTGGACGCCACCCGCACCGCCGTCGAGCTGGCCGAGGCGACGGTCGGCCGCTTCGCCGACGCGGTCGGCGTCGACCTCCTGGAGTCCGGCACCCCGGCGGCCGCCCCGGTGCTGCGCCGCACCGCCTGGCGCACGGTCGCGGACGGCCCCGCCCCGCCCGCCGCCACGGCCTACACCGTGCCGCCCGGTTCACCGCCCGCCCTCGCCCTCGCCTCCGGGAAGCCCTCCCTGCACGGCATCGACGAACCCGGCGTCCGGGAGTGGGCCGAGGCGTGCGGCCTCCTGTCCGGTACGGCGGGCGACGGCCACGACAGGACGGACGACGGCCGGGGCAAGGCCGACGGCGTCCACTCCCTGCTCCTGCTGCCGCTCAACGCCCGTGCCTCCGTCGTCGGCCTCGCGCTGTTCGCCCGCTCGGGCACGACCGAGCCCTTCGACGCCCACGACCTGCCGCTCGCCGAGGAGATCGGCGCCCGCACCGCCGTGTGCATCGACAACGCCCACCGCTACGCCCGCGAGCGTTCCGTCGCGCTCACCCTCCAGCGCAGCCTGCTGCCGGCCCGCCTGCCCAGCCACAGCGCCGTCGACGTCACCTCCCGCTATCTGCCCGCCACTTCGCAGGCCGGGATCGGCGGCGACTGGTACGACGTCATCCCGCTCTCCGGCGCGCGGGTGGCGCTCGTCGTCGGCGACATCGTCGGGTACGGGCTCCAGGCGTCCGCCACCATGGGCCGGCTGCGGGCGGCCGTCCGCACCCTCGCCGACATCGACCTGCCGCCCGACGAGCTGCTGACCCACCTCGACGACCTCGTCCTCCAGCTCGGCCAGGACCGCGCCGCCGAGGGCGACGAGCCGCGGGAGATGGGCGCGTCCTGTCTGTACGCGGTCTACGACCCGGTCACCCGCCACTGCGTGATGGCCCGGGCCGGCCACCCGCCCCCCGTGCTGGTGACGCCCGGCGGCCCGGCCCGCTTCGTGGACCTGCCGAGCGGCCCCCACCTGGGCGTCGGCGGGCTGCCCTTCGAGTCGCTGGAGCTCGAACTCCCCGAGGGCAGCCTGCTCGCCCTCTACACCGACGGCCTCGTCGGGGGCGACGGCCCCGAGCCGGGCTCCGGGTCGGAGACGCTGCGGGAGATGCTGGGCCGCTCGTCCGGTTCGCTGGACCGCACCTGCGACCAGGTGCTCGGCGCGCTGCTCCCGGAGCGGCCCGCCGACGACATCGCGCTGCTGCTGGCGCGCACCCGGGCGCTGGACCGCGGGCAGGTCGCGGACTGGGAGCTGCCGCCGCACCCCTCCTCGGTGGCCGACGCGCGCAAGCGCGTCCTCGGCCAGCTCGAGGAGTGGGGGCTGGAGGACCTCGCCTTCACCACCGAGCTGGTGGTCAGCGAGCTGGTGACCAACGCCATCCGGCACGCCGAACCGCCCGTCCGGCTACGGCTGATCCGCAACGGCGCCCTCATCTGCGAGGTCTCGGACGGTAGCAGCACCTCGCCGCGCATGCGGCGGGCCCGGGCGTTCGACGAGGGGGGCCGGGGCCTGCTGCTGGTGGCCCAGCTGTGCCGGCGCTGGGGGACGCGGTTCACCGCCGGCGGCAAGACGATCTGGGCCGAGCAGCCGCTGACCGGAGCCGTGTGAGGGGCGGCCGGACGTGCGACCGGCCCGGCGGGTGTGAGCGGCCCCGCCGGGCCGGAGCCGGAACGGCGCCGGTCAGTGCCCGGCCGACGGGGTGTTGGCCGCGGTCACGTTGACCGCCGCCCACGCCTTGTCCACGGCCTTGTACTCCGTGCCGCCGGAGCCGTAGATGTCCGCGGCCGCCTGGAGGGTGGCGGTGCGGGCCTGGTGGAAGTCGGTCGTGGAGACCATGTAGCGGGTGAGCGCCCGGTAGAAGATCTGCTCCGCCTTGTCGCGGCCGATCCCGGTCACCGTCGAGCCGTCGTAGGTGGGGGAGTCGTACGCGACCTTGCCGATGGTCTTCTTGCCGCTGCCCTCGGCCAGCAGGTAGAAGGCGTGCGACGAGACGCCCGAACCGGCGTGCACCTCGCGGTCGTAGGAGCCCTTGTCCCAGTAGTCGACCGTGCCCTCCAGCCTGTCGAGCGAGGGCTTGTCCAGCCGGCGCAGGAACTGCTGGTCGAGGCCGAGCTTCTCGCCCAGCAGGTAATTGGGCGGATTCTCCGGGTTGTTGGTCCTGAACTCCATGCCGGAGCCGAAGATGTCGGCGAACGACTCGTTGAGGGAGCCCGCCTCGCCGAACTGGTTGCCGGCCGCGTCGACCCGGGTGGGCTGGAAGTTCGCGGTCGCCCCGATCACGCCGTGGGAGAGCTCGTGCCCGGTGACGTCGAGGGCCACCAGCGGCTGCTTGAACGTTTCTCCGTCCCCGTCGCCGTAGAGCATGCAGCCGCAGTCCGGGGACCAGAAGGCGTTGCCCACCTTGTCGCCGAAGTGCACCAGGGCGCCGGGGCCCTTGCCGTCGTTCTTGACGCCGTTGCGGCCGAACACGCTCTTGTAGTAGTCGAACGTGCTGGTGATGCCGTACTGGGCGTCCACGGCGGCGCTCACCGGGTCGGACGCCGTGCCGTTGCCCCACCGGTTGGTGCTGTTGGTCAGCGCCTTGCCGTCCGCGAACCTCTCCAGCTCCTTGCCGCCCGCGTCGCGCGTCTCGGCGTCGCCGCGGCTGGGGTCCTTGAGCGTGAAGGAGTTCTGCGCGGTCTGCGTGGTGGTCAGCTGGAGCGAGCCGTCGAAGATCGAGGCGCCCGTGCCCGTGGCCTGGGCGGGGAAGCCCGTCGTCGACGTGCCGGCGGGGGCCTTCGGCGTGGCGGTGGCGCCCGTGCGCGGGGCGGCCGTGCGGCCCTTGGCGCGCAGCGCGGCCTTGAGCTTCGGGGAGATGAACGCGTCGGTCAGCGGGGTGGTGGAGAGGACCTCGCCCGAGGAGGCGTCCACGGTCACGGCGCGCAGCGCGCCCTTCTCGGCCGCGTGGCCGCCGGTCACGGTCACCCGGTAGGCCAGGACGGCCTTGCCGGCGGTGGCGTCCACGACCAGCTCCGCCTTCCCGGCGGTGCCGCGGGCCGACGCCGCGGCCTTCGCGGCGGCCTGACGCTCCGTCAGCTTCGGGGTGACGCTGGGAACGGCGACCCGGTGGCCGACGGCGCGGGTCGCGCCCAGGTAGCCGCCCTTGGCGTCGAGGTGGACGACGAGGTCGCCGCCGACGACCGGGACGCCCCGGTAGGCCCGTTCGAAGCGGACGTGGCGCTTGCCCTCCGGGTCGACGAGGGCGTCCTTGACGACGAGCGTCTCCTTGGCGCCGACGCCGGTGTCCTTGGCGTGGGCGGTGGCCGCGGCGCGGGCCGCCTTCACCACGTCGGCGCCGGCGGCCTGGGTCGCGCCGGCGCCGCCGGCCCGGGCGGAGGAGACGGGGGCGCCGGGTGCGGACGGTCCTGCCGGGGCGGCGGTGGCCGCGCCGGCCAGGGTCGCCGCCGCTGCCACCGCGACGGCGACAGTCAGTATTCGTCCGCGAGTTGTGGGGGATGTACGCACTGTTCGCGCCCTTTGCGTAGTGGCGGCCCGGCGCGTGGCCGGGCCGCCTGGCTTCGGGCGGTGCTGTCACTTGTGCACCGCGGGACCCTGTGGTCCCGCGCCGAACCTGCCAGCGTTGGCATGCGCATGAGAAGAGAGTTCACCTGGTGTTAACACAGGTGATCAACTTTTTTACACGAGATCGACAATGGGTGAACAGGGTGCGACTTCCTGTCCACTTGTCCTCGTGGACCGCTCAAATCGCTTCGGAGTCGCCCGAGTTCGGATCGGCTCAGGATGTGAGACGGACGGTGACGCGGTGCGCGGACGCGGTCACCCGTACCGCCCGGCGGTCACCCCCGCCACACGCCGCCCGGTACGGGCCTGCCGGTGACGCGGAGTCGGCGCGCGACGCGGTCGGAGGCGAGGTACACCCACGCGCGGGCGGTGCCGCCCGTCCCGGGCACCACTTCGCGCTCGACCCGGTCGAAGAGGTTGCCCGGGTCGCCGGGCACGCAGCCCTCCAGCTCGTCGAGGCCGGCGAGCAGGGCGTCGTACCGGGCGGGGTCGAGCGTGACCAGGACGCCGTGGACCTCGCCGTGCGGCGCCGCCACCGCGTGCGGGTAGCCCGGCCCCTCGTAGAGCACCGCGCCGGCCAGCCGGGCCGGCACCTCCGCGACCGTCCGGCCGCGCAGGAACCAGGCGTGGTTGCGCAGGCCCGGCATGAGCGTGCCGTAGACGAAGAGGGGCAGCCGCCGCGCTTCGCCGGCGGGCCGTCCCCGGTCCGGCGGGTGCCGGGGCACGTTCGCCGCGGCCTGCCCGTCCCGCGGGCGCCGGGGACCGTCCGCCGTCATCGCCCGTCCCCCCTCTCCGTCACCCCCGGCCCGGCCGCCCCGGGCCCGTACCGCGCATCCTTCCCCCGCGGCCCCCGCCCGGCACCACCCGCGCCGCCAGGCCGCCCAGTACCCCGGCCACCAGCCCCCACAGGGCACCCAGGCCGCACAGCCGGGGCAGCAGCGCGCGCAGGCGCACCGCCTGCCCGAACGTGCCGAGTTCGCCGATGCCCAGCAGCGACAGGCCGTAGCGGGCCGAGAGCCCGGTGGCGGCACCGGCGGCCCACAGGCCGGCCGCCAGTCCCACGGCGAGGCGGACGCCCTGCCGCCACAGCGGCGCGGGGAAGGCACGGGCCGTCAGGAACCCCGCCGCGGCCAGGGCGACGGCGGCGACGGCCACCAGCACCCAGGCCCGGCCGTCGTGCCGGGACAGCGACGCGAGGTCCACCGTCGCGTCCGCACCGCCCCCTTCGCGCAGCACCGCGGCGAGGGCGGGTGGCACCGGCAGGCCGATGCCGGCGCCGGGCACGCCGCCCTCCCACGCCCCGCCGAGGCCCACGCCGAGCGCGAGCCACGCCAGGTTGGGCAGCCCCAGCAGGAGCACGGCCGCCGTCCGGGCCGGGTGCCCGTGCGCAGCCGGCACGGCCAGCCCGACGGCCAGCCCCAGCAGCACGTACCCCAGCAGCAGCCCGGACACCGCGCGCACCGCCGGACCCGCCGCCTCGCGCAGCCGCATCAGCGGCGCGGGCAGGGGCGTACGGCGCGAGACGCAGACCGCGACGGCGCTCACCGCCAGCAGCCACACCAGGCCCCAGCCGAGCGTCGTGCCCACGTCCGCGCGGAACCCCGCCGTCGGCTGCGCGCCGAGCACCTCCCCCAGCTCGTCGAGGAGCGAACTGCCCAGCCCGACGCGGAAGGTGTGCCGGCCCGCGCGGGCGATCCCGAGCAGCGCGAGCAGCCACAGGACCGTCGCGCGGGCGGCGCGGGCCGGCAGCTCCGCCGGGCCGGACGGCGGTCCGTGCCGGGGCGGTCGCAGCAGCGCGGCGCCCGCGGCGAGCGCCCCGGCCAGCGTCACCGACAGCGGCACGGCCGCCAGCGTGGCGCCCGTACGGCCGAGGAGGCCCGCCCCCGCCGTCACCTCCACCGTCCCGCCCACGGCGGACGCGACCGTGGCCGCGAGCACCGCCGGGAAGGCGCCGGACGGCAGGCCGGCGGCGCCCGCCGCCCACAGGCCCAGCGCGGCGACCGCGCCCATCGCGGCCAGGGCCGCGGCGACCACGGCCAGGGCCTCGGCCCAGGCGCGGGGGGAGGGACGGAGCAGCGGGGTCGGGGGGTTCACCGGGATCGCGCGCCTCCCGTCCGGTGCGTCCGATGGCGGCCGGCTCCACCGTACGTTCCCCCGGCCGCGGTCACCCGCCTGCCGGGGCAGCCGGGGGACGGGCGGCCGTCCGCTTGCGGACCCTTCGGTTCCGCCCCACACAATGGCTCCGGGGCGGGACCTCCGGGCACCCCGGTGCCCCGACCGTCAGGAGGGACGCCCTGTCGTCCGAACCGCCGCCCGCCGCGCCCGCCGCCGTCGCCCGCCCCGGCGGCGCGGGGCTGTTGCTGGCGGCCGCCGTCGTCTACAACGACTGGCTGCTGGAGTTCGCCCTGCCGACGGGGCTCGATCCGCGCCACTCCTACGTCAGCGAGCTCTACGCCGCCGACCAGCCGTTCCGGCTGCTCTTCAGCGCGCTCGAACTCACCGCGGCGGGGCTGGTGGTGGCCGCGGCCCTGCCGCTCGCCCGCCGCGGGGGCCCGCGGGGGAGGGAGCCGGCGGGGTGGTGGTGCCTGGTGGCGTTCGGCGTCTTCTCCGTGGCCGACGTGATCGTGCCGATGCGGTGCGCGGCGTCGGTGGAGGCGGGGTGCGAGGCGGTCAATCCCTGGCACACGGCGACGAGCGCGCTGGTGCACGCGGCGCTGTTCGGGGCGATGGCGATGCTGCCGGGGCGGAGGGGCGGGGCGTGGGCCCCGGCCGTGCCGGTCGTGGCGCTGGTGGCGGCGGTGTGCACGGTGGGGCCGTTGTTCGGGCACCCCGGGTGGCACGGGGTGGCGCAGCGGGCGCATCTGGGGTTGGTGGGGGTGTGGCTGGGGGCGGTGGGGGTGCGCCTGGCGAGGCGGTGAGGTGGCGGTGCCGCCGCCCACAGCCCCGTGCGCCGCGCTCACCCGCTCGGCCCCCACCAAGCGCGCGCCCCCGGGGACAGGCGTCTGATGAGGACATGTCCTCGCCTCACCCACCCCAGCCACCCCACTGGCCGCCCCGGACGGAGCCCCCCGCCCCTTCCCGCCTCTGGCTGCGCTGCCTCCTCGGCGGACTCGCCCTCTGGGTCCTGGCCGTGATCGTCACGTTCACCACCCAGAACACCAACCTCCTGCCGACCCTCATCCTGCTCGGCAGCTTCCTCACCCCGGGCTGCTTCGCGCTCTGGGCCGCCGAGCGGTACGGGCAACGGCTCGGCGCCGGCCTGCTCATCGGCTGCTTCGTGGTGGGCGGGGTGCTGGGCGTGCTCGGGGCGTCCGTCCTGGAGTACTACCTGCTCCACCCCTCCGTCTGGCTCTTCCTCGGCGTCGGCCTCATCGAGGAGGCCGTCAAGGGCGCGGCCCTCGTCCTCCTCGTGCGGCGCCGCCGCGAGATCCACGGCGTCCGCGCCGGCCTGGTGCTCGGCGCGGCCGTCGGTTTCGGCTTCGCCGCCTTCGAGAGCTCCGGCTACGCCTTCAACGCGCTGTTCACCGTGCGCGGCACCATCTCGCTGCGCGGCCTGGTCGAGACCGAGATCCTGCGCGGGCTGCTGGCGCCGTTCGGGCACGGGCTGTGGACGGCGATCCTCGGCGGGGCCCTCTTCGGCTGCCGCCGCGGCGGGAGGTTCCGGCTCACCGGCCGGGTGTGGGCCACCTACCTGGGCGTGTCCGTGCTGCACGCCCTGTGGGACTCGGTCAACGGCATCGCCGTCTGGCTGGTCTACCAGCTGACGGCCACCGGCTACGAGCGCACCCTCTTCGAGTACGGCTACCTGCCGCGCCCCACGGTCGAGCAGAAGCACCTCTACACGCTCTTCTCGGACGGCGGGCTGCTGATCGTGGCCCTGCTCGGCGTCGGCTGGCTGCTGGCGACGGCCCGCGCCGCCCCCGCCGGCGACCCGGCCGGCGGTCCGCACCGGCCCGGCCCGTAGGCGTCCGTCCACAGGCGTCCGTCCACCATCCGGAGCAGCCCGCGCGACGGCGTCCCCGCGTGCGCCGGCCGCGCCGCGCCGCGCCCGCGGCCCCGCGCACCGCGCCGGAGCGGGCCCGGGAGCGGTGGCGGACTCCCTTCCGCCGGGCGACCGTTGACCCGCGGGGAGCCGATGCGGAGGAGAGGTCGCGGGCATGGCGGACACGATCGCACAGGTGCTGGCCGGACTCGACGAGGCCCGTCGCAGGGAGCTCGCGGCGCTCTACCGCGACCTGCACGCCCATCCCGAGCTGCCGTTCGCCGAGCACCGGACCGCCGCGGAGGTCGCCCGCAAGGTCCGTTCGTACGGGTACGAGGTCACCGAGAGCGTGGGCCGCACCGGTGTCGTGGCCGTCCTCAAGCGCGGCGCCGGCCCGACCGTCCTGCTGCGGGCGGACTTCGACGCCGTACCCCTGCGGGAACGCACCGGGCTGCCCTACGCCTCGGCGGCCGACGGCGTGATGCACGCCTGCGGCCACGACATGCACACCACCTGCCTGGTGGGCGCGCTGCGGCTGCTGGCGGAGGGGCGCGATCACTGGTCCGGCACGGTCCTGGCCGTCTTCCAGCCCGCGCAGGACACCGGCGAGGGCGCGAAGGCGATGGTCGAGGACGGTCTCTTCAAGCGCTTCGGCCGGCCGAAGGCCGTGCTCGGCCAGCGGATGGCCGCCCTGCCCGCCGGGACGGTCGGCTGTCACCCTGGGCCGGCGTTCGCGGCGGCCGACACCCTGCGCGTGCGGCTGACCGGGCGCGGCGGGCACGCCTCCGCGCCCGAGGCCACGGTCGACCCGGTGGTGATGGCCGCGGCCACGGTGCTGCGGCTGCAGACGGTCGTCTCGCGGGAGGTGGCCGGGCGCGACACCGTGATCGTGACGGTCGGCTCGCTGCGGGCCGGCGCCGACGACGGGCTCATCCCGGGCGAGGCCGAACTGCGGTTGGACGTACGGACGTACGACCGCCGGGTGCGCAAGCGCGTCCTCGCGGCGATCGAGCGGATCGTCCGGGCCGAGGCCGCCGCGTCGGGGGCCGACAAGGTTCCCGAGATCACCTCCCTCGACTCCTGCCCGGTCCTGGTCAACGACCCGGACGCCGCGGACCGCACGATGACGGCCGTCGGCTCCGTCCTCGGCCTGGACAACGTGACCGACCCCGGACCGCTGCCCGCCGGCGACGACCTCGGCGTCCTCGGCACCGCCGCCCGCGCCCCCGTCTGCCACTGGCTCCTCGGCGGCTGCGACCCCGAGGCGTACGCGCGGGCGGAGAAGGCCGGCACCACGCTCCGCGACGTCCCCGCCCCGCACTCCGCCCACTTCGCCCCGGTCGTCGAGCCGACCCTCTCCACCGGCGTGACCGCCCTCGTCGCCGGCGCCCTGACCTGGCTGGGCGGCCCCCCGCGCGGCCGCCGCTGACGCGCGCGCCGCCCGCCCCCGCCGCCCGCCCCGCCGACCGTACGACTTTCGTGACACCGGCCCGCGACCTTCGGGGAACGCCGGGGCCCGGGCGCTCTGCTTAGGCTGCCCTCCATGGGTGTGACGCGTGGGGCTCGTGATCTTTGGGCGCGGTGGAGGGACCCGGCTCAGTGGTCACGCCGGCGGGTGGTGGGCGAGATCGCGCTGGCCGCCGGGCTGGCGCTGCTCACCGGGGCCGGCGAGTACCTGACCGGCCAGGGACCGGTCAGGGCGGTCCTGGCCGGTCTCGCCGTCGCCGTGCTGTCGTCGGCGCGGCGCACGCTGCCCGCGACGGTGCTGGTCGCCGCCGGGGCGCTGGACTCGGCGACGAACGGCGGGCTCCTGCTGGTCGTGGCCGCCTGGTCGGCGGGCCGCAGGATCAAGGGCGTACTGCGGGCGCTGACGGCGTTCACGGCGTCGTTCGTGGCCTGCGAGGCGTTCGTCCTCGTCGAGAACCGGTCGCCGGTGTGGATCGCGTTCTCCGTCCTCCTCTTCCTGGTGATGGCGGTCGTCCCGGGCATCACCGGCCGCTACTGGAGCCAGCGGCGGGCCCTGCTGCAGACCCTGCGCGAGCGCAACGCCCAGTTGCTGCGCGAACGCCAGATGATCGCCCGGCAGGCGCGGATGCGGGAGCGGCAGCGGATCGCGCAGGACATGCACGACAGCCTCGGCCACCAACTCGCGCTGATCGCCGTGCAGACGGGCGCCCTGGAGGTCTCGCGGGGGCTGAGCGAGCAGCAGCGCGAGGCGGTCGGGGTGCTGCGCGAGGCGTCGGTGGCCGCCATGCACGAACTGCGCGCGGTGGTCGGCGTCCTCAAGGACGGCACGGTGGAGGAGGCGCGCGCCGAATCCGGGGTCGTGGCCGGCATCGACGGGCTCGTGGAGTCGGCCGCGGCGGCGGGGACGGACGTACGGCTCGTACGCTCCGGCGACCCCCGGCCGCTGGGCGCCCCGGCGGACCACGCGGCCTACCGCGTCGTCCAGGAGGGGCTGACCAACGCGTTCAAGCACGCCCCCGGGGCCCGGATCGGGGTGGGGCTGTACTACGAGGCGGACTCGCTCGTCGTGGAGGTCGTCAACGGGCCGCCGCCCGGGAGCACCGGCGCGGCCGCCGTGAGCGGCGGACAGGGCCTGACCGGGCTGCGGGAGCGCGCCCGGCTGGCCGGCGGGATGGTGCACGCCGGACCGGCGGCGGACGGCGGCTTCCGGCTCGCGGGGGTGTTCCCGTACGGCGCGGGGCCCGGGACGGCCCCGGCCGAGGCGGGCGACGACCTGCGGCAGCAGCCGCCCGCGCCGGGCCCGGACGAGGGCGGGCGGGCCGCCGGGGACGGGCAGGTCATCGACCCGCTCGACCCGCGCGAGGAGTTCCGGCACATCGTGAGCGTCCGGAGGAGCCGGGGATGCCTGGTCGGCTGCGGCGTGGGGCTGCTGTGCCTCGTCGTGCTGGCGGTGGTGGTCGCGCTGGGCATCGGCAAGATCTTCGACGAGATGCGGAAGGCGTCCATGGACCCGGGGCTGTACCGGTCCATCACGGTGGGCACCTCCGAGGCCGAGGTCCGCGGGCGGCTGCCCTCCGGCGACTCGTTCCTGACCTCCGGCGTCCGGGGCAAGGGGCCCGCCGAGCCCGCGGGTTCGCAGTGCCTGTCCCTGCTGTCCACGGACTCCCCCGACGACATCGACCGGGACCGCGTGTACCGCTTCTGTTTCAAGGGCGGGAAACTGATCGAAAAGCGCGAGTTCGTCGTCAAGAACGACTAGCGAGCAGACAGCAGCAATCAGGAGACTCAGTGATCCGCGTCCTCATCGCCGACGACGAGCCGCTCATCCGGGCGGGCATAAGAGCGATTCTGACCTCGGCCGACGACATCGAGGTGGTGGCCGAGGCGGCGAACGGGCACGAGGCGGTCGAGCAGGCGCGGCGGCACCGGGTGGACGTCGCGCTGCTCGACATCCAGATGCCGGTCATGGACGGGCTGACCGCCCTCGCCGAGCTGGGCCGCACGGCCCCGGACGTCCGGGTGCTGATCCTCACCACCTTCGGCGAGCGCGAGAACGTGCTGCGCGCCCTGCGGCACGGCGGGGCCGGCTTCCTGCTCAAGGACTCGGCGCCGGGCGAGCTGATGGGCGCGGTCCGCGCCGCCGCGGCGGGCAACGCGTACCTGTCGCCCGCGGCGACCCGGCACGTCGCCGACAGTCTCGCCGCCGGCCCCGCCGAGGACCGGCGCGAGGAGGCGCGTGCCCGGGTGGCGCGGCTCGGCGAGCGGGAGCGCGAGGTGCTCGCGCTCCTCGGCGAGGGGCTCTCCAACGCCGACGCGGGGCGGCGGCTGCACATGAGCGAGGCCACGGTGAAGACCTACGTCAGCCGCATCCTGGCCAAGCTGGACTGCGAGAACCGGGTCCAGGCGGCCCTGCTGGCGCGCGACGCGGGCCTGGGGTGACCGGCGGGAACGCCGGGCGGGGGGGGCGTATCGCGGGGCGGCGCGGGTCGTTGACTGCGTGAAGGCCCCTTTCGGGCCGAACGTCCCTCGTACGAGAAAAGGATCAATGATGCGTCTTGTCCGTCCGGTCCTCACCGCTCTCGCCGGGCTCGCCCTCGTCCTGACCTTCCCCCTGGAGGCGTCCGCCGCCAAGGGTCCGTTCACCTTCCAGTCCGGGGGCAGGCCGTTCTTCGTCCAGGACCCGCCGGACGGCAAGTGCTTCACCATGAGCCAGGCGGCGAAGAGCCCGCACAACGGGACGGGCGGGCCGGCCACGGTCTTCAGCGGCAAGAAGTGCAGCGGGACCGCGACCCGCATCGCCCCGGGGAAGGAGGGCCCGAAGGGCCTGTCCTTCTCCAGCGTCCGCTTCGGCTGACGCGCCGGGCGGCCCGCCTCACCCGGGCGGCGGGCCGCCCATCCCGCGCAGCATCCCCGCCCCGCCGGTCGCCAGGAAGCGCGCCACGAGCACGGCGGCCACCAGCAGGAAGCCGATGTCGAGGAACGTCGTGTAGTCCCAGCCGACATGCGCCATGGCGACCGTGGCGCCGCCGCGGCCCGGCACCAGGCCCAGGACGGCGAAGAGCGCCTCCACCACCCACCCCGCGACGGCCGCCGCCGCGTAGAAGGCCGCGCACAGGAAGAGCGCCACGCGCCTCCCGTAGTACTTCCGGTAGATGCCGAGGATCGGCAGGATCAGCAGGTCCGCGAAGACGAACGAGACCACGCCGCCGAAGCTGATGCCGCCCTTCCACAGCACCACCGCCAGCGGCACGTTCCCGATCGAGCAGACGAACGAGACCAGGGCCACCACCGGTCCGACCAGCGGCCCCCACACCCGGGCGGCCAGCGGATGCCCGTCGAAGAAGAAGGACCGCCAGAAGGAGTCGGGCACCCACGCGGCGACCGCCCCGGCGGCCAGCAGCCCCAGCACCAGGTCCCGCAGGACCGCCGCCCACTCCATCACGAAGACGTGCGCGGTCGCCGTGAAACCCGCGGGCGACAGCAGCCGGCGGACGAACGACCCCTCGCCGCGTACCGACATGTCCATCGCGGCGTGCCCCTCCATCGCGCCCGCCAGCCCCCGGTCCGCCTGCTCACGGGCCTCCGCCAGCAGCTCCGGGCGCAGGAACGCCCGGAGGAGCACGGCCAGGACGGCGATCATCACCGCGCCCCCCGCGTACTCGGCGACCGTGAACTGCCAGCCCATCAACAGGGCGAGGACGACGCCGAGTTCGACGACGAGATTGGTCGAGGCCACCTCGAAGGCCATGCAGGCGGTGAAGTCGGCGCCCTTGCGGAACAGCGAACGCGCCAGCGCCACCGCCGCGTACGAGCACGATGACGACGCCGCGCCCAGCCCCGCCGCGAGGACGAGGGTGCGCGGACGGGCGTCCCCGAGCGTCCCCGCGACGGTGGCGGGACGGACGACGGCCTGCACCACGGCGGACAGCGCGAAGCCGAGGACCAGGGCCCAGGCGATCTCCCAGGCCATCGAGCCGGTGAGGGCGAGGGCGTGGGTGACGGCGTGCGTGAGGGCGCGCATGGGGGCCACGTTAGCCACCGGGGCCCGGCCGGAGGGGGACGGACGGGACGAAGGGGCGCCCGGCCGCCGCCGGCCGGTGACGGCGGCGCCGGCCCCCTTCGCGCGTCGTCCCGTGCCGCCGCCTACTTCTCCTCGACGACGCAGGTGGTGCGGTTGAGGACACCGACGGTGTCGCTGCCGCAGTTGTTGCTGTCGCCGGAGGCGTTGCGGGAGTCGATGTTGGACAGCAGGCCGCCGCTCGGGCCGGTGAGCCGGTGACCGCCGTGGTGGGAGCCGTGCCGGGTGACACACGTCCGCTCGTCGAGCACGCTCACCCGGCCGGTGCCGCACAGGTTGGCGTGGCCCGAGGAGTTCCTGCCGTCGATGTTGGACAGGAGGCCGCCCGCCCCGAGGTCGATCGTGTCGGCACTCGCGGCACCGATACCGGCGGGAGAGGCGAGGACCGCCACGGCCAGTCCGGAAAGAACCGCGAATCGCTTCAGTGCACCCACTGGTTTCCCTGTCTGTTCGAAGGATGCGGCGGAACTCTCTCCGTCCCGCGCCGCTGGAAATGCGGAGCGCGGCCCCGCACCGCTGTGGACCGCCCCCGTCATGCGAATGGCCTAACGGAATGGGGACGGCACGGTTACGGCTACCGTCGGATGAACAGGAATTCAGTTTCCGTGACCTTCTTCGGCCAGCTCGGTCAAGGCCCAGAGATTCCGCCACCATTGCTCCAGGAATCCGTAGTGGCGGACCGTGTGGGCCACGAAGTAGAGCCCGAAGCGGTTCATCGCCAGGTCCCTGAGGGCGAGCCGGTACCCGGATTCCCACAGGCCCCGGTCGATGGTGGTGCGGGCGTGGGTCTCCAGGGACCTCCGGTGGATTTCGGAGAGTTCCCGCACGACCGTGCCGTTGATGTCCGCCGGGTCCAGGGCGGTGCAGAGCAGCTCCGCCAGATCGTGCTGGGGAATGTGCAGGGTGGCGAGTTCCCAGTCGAAGGCGCACAGCCTGCCGTCCGGCCGGATGGCCAGATTGCGGGGATTGAAGTCGTTGTGCACGAGGGTTCTCGGCATCGCCTCGATCCCCGGCCACCAGCGGTCGGCCGTCGCGACGTAGGAGACGAGCCGTTCGTGGTGCCGGGCGTCGACGATGTCGGGGAACTCCTCCGCGGAGTGGTCGGCCAGGGCCAGCCACAGGTCCCGCATCTCCACCGTGTCCGCGGCGTTCGGCACGTGCCCGATCCACGGCATGCGGCGCAGCGCGGATTCCCTGCCGTACCAGACCGAATGGAGCCGCCCGAGGTCGCGCAGCGCGATCCCGAGGTGCCGGCGCGACCATCCGCGCGCACGGTCCGACGTCTCCATCCGCTCCATGCCGTCGAGGCACTCCATCACGATGACGTAGGTCTCCCGCCGGTCGTCGCGGAGCGTCCTGTGGAGCCCGGGCATCAGGCGGGTGAAGCGGGGGTCCGTCTGCTCGTACACGGCCAGCTCCCGGACGTCGCAGCCCACGAAGCCCAGGCGCCGCTCGAACCTCCGGTAGTGGGTCGCCACCGGCCCGCCGCAGTGGGCGGCCGCCAGGCCGGCCATCTTGATGACCTCCCGGTCGGTGGGCTTGACCTTGACCATGACGTCGACCTTCTCCTCCGTCCCGCCGCGGTCGACCCTGATCTGCACCGGGAAGAGCCCGACGGACTTCTTCACCGTCCGGGAGGTCAGTTCCGACAGGACGCTCGGTCCCATGGGGATCTCGAGGGCCTCGACGCCCGTCACCCTGACGTCCGGCGCCCCCGCGTGCCCCAGCGCGGACTCGAAGAAGGGGCCGTCGAGTTCGTCCGGCCGGAACCAGTCGACGGGCCGGCTGCGCCCGAGGCGTTCGTGGGCGCTCGCGAACTGGCCGGAGACGGCCGCGGAGACCGTGGAGAGGTCGAGGGCGAGGGCGTACCCGGCGATGATCTCGGCCAGGCGCAGCGTGCCCCCCTCTCCGGCGCAGCCCATGACCTCCAGGAGTTCGCGCTGGGCCGGCAGGTGGGTGCCGCCGCCGACGGTACCGATCGCCAGGCCGGGGAGGGTGATGCTGGCGTAGACGCCGTCCGCCGTCCGTTCCAGGATGAACTGGGACGCTCCGGACTCGTGGACGCAGGCGATGTCCTGGCCCGTCGCGGCGAAGACGGCCGCGACGATGTTGGCGGTGTTGGCGTGGGAGCCGATCACGCCGCTGTGGACGGCCCCGGCCGCGATGTGGTGGTAGCCCCGGACCAGTTCGTCGGGGGTGGTCTTCAGGACGCGTTCGACCACGCCCCCGGGCAGGACGCAGTCCGCCGTGACCCTGATGCCGCGGCCCGCCGTCATGGCCTGGTACGAGGACTTCTTGTCGCCCGAGGTGTTCCCTTCGATGATGAAGGACTCCAGGTCCGGGCCGGCCAGTCCGGGGCGGTCCAGGATCCACCGGCAGGCGTGCCAGGTGCAGGCGGTGGTCATGTTCTGGCCCGCCGCGTCCCCGGTCGTGTAGGTGAACCGCAGGTGGACGGTCCTGCCGAGCACCGCGGGTTCGAGCGAGACGAGCGCGGCGTGCCGCGAGACCTCCCGGACGACGTCGCGGAGTTCGCCGAGGTGACCGCGGACCGCCGAGGCGAAGCGGACGGCACTCGTCATCCTGGAGAAGGCGAACACCGGCGCACGCGTCATGCTCTGCGAGACGGCGTGGGTGCTGACCCCGCCCGCCATGCTGACGGCCAGGGCCCCGCGGGTCGCCGACGAGACCAGCGCGCCCTCGGACGTCGCCATCGGCGCGTAGACCTCCCCCCGGACGTTCGTCCCGAGGAACAGCAGCGGTCCGGCGATGCCGACGGGGATCTCGACCCCGCCGACGAACCCCTCGACGTTGCCGGTCAGCCTTCCGGCGTCCAGCTGGGTGTGCTGGAGGGAGTCCAGGTCCAGCCGGGTCGTGGCGCGGAGCCAGTCGAGCCGCTGGAGGCGGGCCGACTCGGTGTAGATCCCCCTGGCGGGGACGTACTTGCCGGCGGGGCGGGACGGGTGTGCCCGCCCGGGGGCTCCCCCTGGACCTGGACTCATGCGGCATCACTTTCTTCTGCGGTGGAGGGCTTCGGGCGGGATCGGGGGCTCCGGACGAGGGCCTCGTGGAGCCGGGGCATCAGGGGTGGACGAGGTCCCGGCGCAGCGTCCGGACCGAGGAGGCGAACAGGACCGGGAACGGGACGGCCAGCGCGGCCGTGCCCAGGGCCAGGGCGTTCCAGAGGCCCAGCCAGGTCCCGCAGGCGCCGGCGAGCAGCGCGGCCAGGGGCTGCGAACCGTAGATGACCCACCGGCTCGTGGCGAACGCCCGGCCCTGCAGGGCCGGGTCGCAGACGGCCTGCCGGATGCTGCGCTGGGTCGAGCCCTGGGCGACGGCGCATCCCAGTTGCACGAACAGGCCCAGCGCGACGGCGAGTTGCCCCGCGCCGCCCGGTGCGGCGAGCAGGAGCGGCACCTCGGTGAACGGGGCCAGGGCCAGGGAGGTGAGCATCACGCGGGCCGGGCCGTACCGGCCGACCAGCGGCCGGACCGCGAGCGCCCCGCAGAAGCCGCCGAGCGCGGCCGCACCGAGCGTCGTGCCCAGCGCCTCCCCGGACCAGCGCAGGTCGCGCAGCAGGTAGACGGACGCCAGCGTGGTGAGGAAGGCGACCACCGTCACGTACGCCGTGCCGGCCAGCACCAGGGGCCGGATGGTGGGGTGGGACCACAGGTAGCGCAGCCCTTCGCCGATCTCCGCGCGGACGGTGGTCGTGCCCGTGGGCCGTGCGGCGGCCGTCCCGGGGTTCCGGATGCGGGCCAGGAGGAGGGCGCAGGCCAGGAAAGAGGCGACGTCCAGAACCAGGGACCGGGCGGCGCCGAGGACGGTGACCAGGGCGGCGCCGAGCTGCGAACCGGCGCTGTCGGCCAGGGAGTTGACGCCGCCGAGCTTGGAGTTGGCCTCCAGCAGCAGCCGGCGCGGGAGCAGCGAGGGCAGGAGGCTGATGCGGGCGGTGTTCCCGAAGACCTCCGCCGTCGCGCTCACCAGCGCCACCGCGTACAGCTGCCCCAGGGACAGCCGGCCCAGGGCGTCGGCCAGGGGGACGGTGGCGAACGCGGTGCCGCTCACCAGCGCCGCGCCCACCATCACGGGACGTTTGCGGTACCGGTCGGCCAGGGCCCCGGCGGGGAGCGACACCAGCAGGGGCGGGAGCTTCTGGGCGCACGACAGCAGGGCGACCTGCCAGACGGAGGCGTGCAGCGTCACCACCGCGATCAGCGGAAGGGCCACCTGGGTGACACCGCTGCCAACGAGGTCCACCGCGTTGGCGCTCCAGTAGTGGAGGAAGTCCCGGTGCCGCCACAGGCTGCCGCCCGCCGGGGTGTCGTTCGCCGGGGTGTCGTTCGCCACGTCCGGCTTCCCTCCCGGTGCGAGACGTCGATGGACCTTGACTTCCGCGGGCGCGCCGCATCGCCGCGTATCCACCAGAACGATCAACGGTGGAAAGGGTTTCGGCCGCTGGGCCTCGGCATCACTCCTGCCCGGCAAGGGAGTTGGGAAAAATACAGACATACACGGTGATGTCGCGTGCCGCCTGGCCGAAAACCTTCGGTGGGTCAAGAACGGGTCAACCTATACTGCTCGGTGAGGTGTGACCGTTGTGACACCACTCAACTCGTGGTGCTTTTGAGGGGATTTAGATGCGGAAGCTTTCACGTCGTATACGGGGCAAGGCCCTTGGCCTCACCGCGGCGCTCGCGGTCGGTGCCGTCGCCCTGGCCGGGCCCGCCACCGCCGAGCCGGTCGCGGAGAAGGGATCCCACCGGCAGACGCAGGCGGCCCTCGACGGGCTGGTCGCCGCCGGCATGCCCGGCGTGGCGGCCCAGACCTCGTCCCCCGACGGGCAGTGGTTCGGCTCGGCCGGCTACGCCGACACCGCGAAGAAGACCAAGCGCACCGCCCAGGACCACATCCGCGCGGGCAGCATCACCAAGACCTTCGTCACCACCGTCCTCCTCCAGCTGGAGGCCGAGGGCAAGATCGGCCTCGACGACTCCGTCGAGCGCTGGCTGCCGGGCCTGCTGAAGGGCAACGGCTACGACGGCACCAAGGTGACGATCCGTCAGCTGCTCAACCACACCAGCGGCATCCACGACATGGTCGAGACGCCCGAGTGGAACGCGTACATGAACGGGCCGGGCTTCCTCAAGCACCGCTTCGAGTACCGCTCGCCCGAGCAGATCGTCGCCATGGGCCTGAAGTACCCGCCCTACTGGGCGCCGGGCACCAAGTGGCACTACTCCAACACCAACTTCGTCATCGCCGGCATGGTCATCGAGAAGGTCACCGGCAACGCCTGGGCCCGCGAGGCCGAGAAGCGGATCGTCAAGCCCCTCGGCCTGCGCGGGACGACCTTCCCCGGCACCGACCCGACGATGCCCGCCCCGCACGCCGTCGGCTACTCCAAGCTCTACGCCGCCGACCCCGGCCCGGAGATCTACGACGCCACCGAGTACAACCCGGCCTGGTCCGGCGCCACGGGCGAGATGATCAGCACCACCGGTGACCTCAACCGCTTCTTCGGCGCCCTCATCACCGGCAAGCTCTTCCCCAAGAAGCAGCTCGACGAGATGCTCACCACCGTGCCCGCCGAGGACGGCACCAACAACGACGTCCCGTTCGACTACGGCCTGGGCCTGATCGTCCGTTCGCTGCCCTGCGGCGTCAAGGTCTACGGCCACGACGGCATCGTCTGGGGCTCGCTGACCAGCAGCGCGGTCACCCGCGACGGCAAGCACGCCCTGACCTTCCAGATCAACGGCGACTGGCTGGAGTCCACCAAGCCCTACAACGACGTCTTCCGGGGCGAGTTCTGCCCCAAGCCGGCGGCCTGACCGCGGCGGAATCCCGCGGACCCGGCGCGGGGGAGACCTACGCCGGGTCCGACCGGTCGCCCGCCAGCAGGAGCTGGGGCACCTGCCGGAACCGCCACCCCCTGCCCTCCCGGGTGAACACCCAGACCAGGTCGAAGCGGTCGTCCGGCCACGCGTCCGGCGGCGCGGGACGCACCGTCCCCAGCCCCTTGACGATGCGCGTGATCCGGTGGTGCTCCCAGGAGACCAGCGTGGCGCCGTGCCGCCCGGCCACCTCCCGGGCCAGCGCGGCCTCGTCCCCCTGGCCGTACGTCACGTCCACCCGCAGCCCCAGCTTCGCCGCCAGCGGCGCGACCGTCTCCGCGGGCCGCAGGCCCTTGCCGCCGTCGTGGCCGTCGGCGGCGTAGACCGCGGACGGACGGCGCAGCCCCGGGCGCGGCGGCGCCCCGCCGTCCGGGGCGAACAGGCCGGCCAGCGCGCCGGCCCGCTGCCAGCCGCGCACCACCAGGGCGTGCTCGTTCCTCTCGCCGTCCTCGGTCACGCCGAACGGCGGCTTCTTCCCGTCGTCCTTCTCGCGCGGCTTCTCCGCGTGGCGAATGATCATCACGGTGTCCGCGCCGGGCGCGGGGGAGGCGGCCGCGGCCGAGTCGGCGGCCCGCGCGTCCTCGCGCGCGTCCGGCCCGGCACCGCCACCGCACGAACCCACCATCGCCATCGCCGTACACGCCCCCGCCGCCACGACCGCGCGCACCAGGGCGCGCCGCCGCGCCGCGCGGGGAAAAAGCCTCATTGGTTCCTTATAACCGAGTACCCCCGCCCGGGAGAAGACCCGGGAACCCGCTCACACCCGCCGCCCCAGCCGGGCCAGCAGCGTCGTCCACGCGTCCGCGACCTCCGGCACCGGCACGGGAGCGCCGAACAGGCCCGTCGGCGACATGTCGTCCCCGTACGCCCCGAAGACCCGCTGCGCCGCCGCCACCAGCTCGTCCGGCATCTCCTCCGGGGCGCCGATCGCGCGCGACAGGTCCCAGGTGTGCACGACGGCGTCGGCCGTCATCTCCGCGCAGTACGCGTCCGCGCCCGTCTCGCCGTAGGACAGCTTCACGGTGCGGCCCAGCGCGCCCCGGCGCGCGAACGCCTCCGCCGCCCCCGCGGCGGCCGCGTCCCAGGCGCCGGCCGGGTCGTCGCCGAGGACGTCGCCCTCCAGCTCGCGGCCGACGTCCTCGATGCTCTCGCCGTCCAACAGCCGCGGCACCCACAGCTGTTCGGCCGTCAGGTGGTTCACCAGGTCCCGCACGGTCCACTCGGTGCACGGCGTCGGGCCGTCCCACTGCCGTGGGCGGACGGCGTGCACCCGCTCGCCGAACAGGCCGAGCGCCTCCTCGTGGTGGGCGAGCAGCTCGCCCCGGGTCTCCTTGGCCATGCCCCCATGCTCCGCGCATCCGGCGGCGCGCGCGAGCCCGCGGGCCGCCCGCCCCGGTCGCGCCCGCCCCCGGGCGGTGCGAAGGTGGAAAGTGCCGGCGGCGGCGCGTCCTCGCGCGGTGAGGCGGTGAAAGGCGATGGACCTCCCCCTGGTCGTGGGGGTCGACGGATCCCCGGGCAGCCTGACGGCCCTGGACTGGGCCGTGGACGAGGCGGCGCGGCACGACGTGCGGCTGCGCCTCCTGTACGCCTCCCTGTGGGAGCGCTACGAGGGCCGCCTCCCGCCCGCCGACGGGCCCTCCCGCGAGACCCTGGCCGAGGAGGCCGTCACCCTCGCCGCGGCGCGCCGCGCCCAGGAGCGCGACCCCGCCCTGCGCGTGCACGCGGACACCGCGCCCGAGGAGCCCGTCAACGCCCTGGTGGAGGCCAGCCGGCATGCGTTCTTCCTGGTTACCGGCCCGTCCGGGCGGGGCGCCCTGACCGGGATCCTGCTCGGCTCGGTCAGCCTGGCCGTCGCCGGGCGTGCCCACTGCCCGGTGGTCGTCGTCCGCGGTGACGACGCGGCCGTCCGCGGCGCGCACGGCCGCGTGCTGGTCGGGGTCGGGGACGCGGCGGAGGCCCCGGCGGCCGTCCGCTTCGCCTTCCGGGAGGCCGCGGCGCGCGGCTGCGAGGTACGGGCCCTGCGCGCCTGGCGCCACCCCGGGCGGCAGTCCGTGGACCACTATCCGCTGCCCAGCGGCGGCACGCTCGACGCCGAGGAGCGCGCCGGGCGCGAACTGGACGACGCGCTGCGCGCGGCGGCGGAGGAGTATCCCGGGGTCGTGGTGCACGCCGCCACGGTCGAGGGCCCGCCCCGCAGGGCGCTGGTCGACGCCTCGGAGGGGGCCGACCTGCTCGTCGTCGGCGCCGTGCGCCGGCACCACGGTCTCGGCCTCCAGCTCGGCCGGGTCAGCCACACCGTGCTGCACCACGCCCGGTGTCCCGTCGCGGTCGTCCCCGCCACCGAATAGCCGGGGCGTGCGCGGTCGTTGACGGCGCGTACCCATGGACGCGCGCCTGCGGTTCTCCGGCCGGCGTCCCGCGAACCGTGGATGGAACGCGGTATTCCGATAAGGAATCGATGGCTGTCCTCCGTTTTGACTGAACAAATCTCGCTATCTCCAGGAACCATGGCCGCCTTCAGATCATCTGTTAAAGGTGGCGGGGGGATGCGTGCCCGCCATGGAGCCGCAGTTCTTGGAGGTTGTTCTCGTGCACGTCGGATCGGGCCGTCGTCCCGTCCTGTTGATGTCCGCCCTGGTGGGGTCGCTGGCGCTCTCCGCCTGCTCGGGCGGTTCCGGGGGGTCGTCCGGGGAGGACGCCGGGCCCGCGGCGAAGGTGACCGTCACGCCGGCGGGCGGCAGCAAGGAGGCCCGGCTGGGCTCGCCGATCTCCGTCAGGGCAGACGGCGGCAAGCTGACCTCCGTCGAGGTCAAGGACGACAAGGGGCAGAAGGTCGAGGGCAGACTGGCCTCCGACGGCACCACCTGGCAGTCGTCCGGCAACGTCAAGCCGAAGACCACGTACACGGTGCGGACCGCGGCCGAGGGGACCAAGGGCCGCAAGTCCTCGGAGACGGCGACGTTCACCACCGAGCAGCCGGCGAAGGTCAACAAGCTGACCAACACGCCGCAGAACGGCCAGACCGTCGGCACCGGCATGCCCGTCTCGATCCTCTTCGATCACAAGATCGACAAGGACAAGAAGGCCGAGATCGAGAAGAACTTCAAGGTCACCTCCAGCCCCTCGGTGGAGGGCGCCTGGGGCTGGGTGACCGACTACTCCGGCCAGGACCGGCTCGACTGGCGGCCCAAGACCTACTGGCCCAGCGGCACCAAGGTCTCCGTCAAGGGCTCGCTCGCCGGCGTCAACTCCGGCGAGGGCGGCTGGTTCGCCCGCGACTACGCCTACTCGTTCACGATAGGCGCCGACCGCAAGGCCGTCATCGACGTCCCCGGCCACACCCTGACGATGATCGAGAACGGCAAGCCGGTCGGCAGCGTCAAGGGCTCCGCGGGCTCCCCGGAGGCCCCCACCCGCGGCGGCATCCACACCGTGCGCAGCAAGAACGCCGACGAGACCATGGACTCCTCGACCATCGGCTACGGCAACCAGTGGATGCTGGACGCCAAGTGGGTCACCCACATGACCGCCTCCGGCACCTTCCTGCACTCGGCGCCCTGGAACAACCAGATCGGCGTCGTCAACAACAGCCACGGCTGCTTCGGCATGACCACCGAGGACGCCAAGACCGTCTACGACTTCCTGCCGATCGGCTCCACCGTCGAGGTCAAGGGCACCTCCAACACGGAGAAGACCGACGTCGGCAACGGGCTCGAGGTCTGGCAGGAGACCTGGGAGCAGTGGCAGAAGCGCAGCGCGCTGAAGAACTGACCGGCCGGCGCGGGCCGTTCACGGGGGCCGCCGGGAGGGGAACACTCCCGGCGGCCCCTGCTCCGCGGGCACGGCGCGGCGCCACGTCGTCCGGCACGCCGCGGCGACGGCGCTGCCCGCCGCGCAGCAGCCCGCCGCCAGCAGGAAGCCGGCGGCCGGGTCCGGGCCCCGGCCCGCC
Organism: Streptomyces caatingaensis; assembly: GCF_001187435.1. Classification (GTDB taxonomy): domain Bacteria; phylum Actinomycetota; class Actinomycetes; order Streptomycetales; family Streptomycetaceae; genus Streptomyces; species Streptomyces caatingaensis. Next base: position 1,026,135 of record NZ_LFXA01000002.1, read on the forward strand.
ACCGCCCCCGCCGCCGCGGCACCGGCCGACGCCCCCGCCGCGCCGAGGGAGTTGAGCCAGCCGAACGCCTCCGTCAGCGCCTCCCGCGGCGCCACCTCGTCCATCACGCGGAACTGCGCCGTGACGGCGGCGTTCAGCAGCAGGCTCGTCGGGACGAGGACCACGGCCGGCTGCCACAGGCCGCGGCAGGCCGCCAGCGCGGCCCAGCCCGCCGCCAGTCCCGCCAGCAGCCCCGCCAACCGCCGTGCCGCCACGGCTCTTTCGCGCTGCCCGCCGCGGCACAGGCCGCCGAGCACACCGCCCGCCGCCAGCGCCGCGATCAGCGGGCCCGCGGCGTCGCGCCGCTCCTCGCCGTCCGCGAACGCCACCAGCGACACCTCGGCGGCGCTGACGCTGCCCAGCAGCAGGAAGCCGACCGGCAGCACGCCGAGGACCGCCGGGCGGCGCAGCGGCCGCGGACGCGTACGGGCTCCGGCGCCGCCCCCGCCCGGCGCCCCGCCGAGGTGCGGGCTCGCGGCCACCGGCAGACAGCCCGCGGCCGTGGCCGCCGCCGCGCAGAACAGCGCCGGAGGCGGGCCGCCGCACGCGGCCAGAGCGGCCACCAGGGACGGTCCCAGGACGAACACGACGTCCACGACGACGGATTCGTACGCGAACGCCGCGGCCTTGGCCGCCGGGTCGTCCGCCAGCGTCCTCGACCACAGCGCCCGCATCACCGCCCCGAGCGGCGGCAGCAGCACCCCGCTCGCCGCCGCGAGCGCGACGAGCGACGGGCGGCTCTGCGTCCGGGCCGACAGCACGCCGACCGCCGTCAGCACCAGCGTCTGGCCCGTGCCCGTCACCAGCAGGACGGCGCGCGGTCCCGCGCGGTCCGCGGCCCGGCTCCACAGGGGGCCCGAAACGGCGGCCGTCAGCGTGTGCAGGCCGGCGGCCGCGCCGCCCGCCGCGCAGGATCCGGTGTCCCGGAGCAGGACGAGGACGAACGTGATCCCCAGCATCCCGTTCGGCAGCCGCCCCACCAGCCCGGCCACGGCCAGCCGCCCCGCCCCGGCCCGCCGGAACAACGCCCCGTATCCACCGCCCACCCGGCGCCCTCCTCCCCAGGCCTCCTTTCTCCCGCGAAGTCCCTCCCCGCCCCCGCCCTTTCACCGTTTCTCCCGAAAGCGGTCGGGGGTGGCGACGGGTCGGGTCCGCGGGCGCCGGGGAGAGGGAAGCCGTCGCCGCACCACCGGGTACGATCAGGTGTTCGAATGTACGACCGGCGAAGGCACCACACCATGGACGGCACCTACCGCATCCGCAACGCCCACAGCGGCCTCCTCCTGGAGGTGGCGGGCGCCCGCACGGGCAGCGGGGCCGACGTCCAGCAGGGCAGGGAGACCGGTGGCCCGGCGCAGCTCTGGCGCGTCAGCCCCGTGCACCCCGGCAGCGGACTGCACCACGTCGTCAACGTGAACAGCGGCAAGCGCCTCGACGTGGCCGGCGCGTCCGTCGAGAACGGGGCGAACGTCCAGCAGTGGAAGGCCAACGGCTACGGCGCCCAGGAGTGGCTCGTCGAGCGGCTGGTGGAGCCGGAGGGAGCCGTGACGCTCGTCGCGCACATCAGCGGGCTGCTGCTGGAGGTGGCGGACGGCTCGGGGGCCGACGGGGCGAACGTCCGCCAGGGCGAGGACCTCGACAGCCCCGCCCAGTGGTGGTACCTGGAACCGGCGGCGGAGCGGGCGGGGTGAGCGGGCCCGGGGCGCGGCTCATCGGCCGGCCGGCCGGATGACGCGTTCGCGGTGCCCCTCCTGGACGAGCTGGTGACGGCGGGCGTGCAGCAGGTCGCGGAGGGCGATCACGCCGATGGGACGGCCGGTCGCCGGATCGACGACCGGGGCGCTGGTGAGGGCGTGTTCGGCGAAGAGGCAGGCCACGCGCCGGAGGGTGTCGTCGCCGCGGACGGTGAGCCGGCACGGCCGGGCGGCGTCCGCGGCCGTGAGGGTCCCGCCGCCTGCGCGGGCGGCGCGCAGGGAACGACGGGTGATGATCCCGAGGAGGCCGCCGTCCGGGCGCAGGACGGGGATCAGCCGCTGCGGCCGGTCCGGTGACCGCAGCCGCTCCGCGCAGGCGGCGGCCAGGGCGCCGTCGAGGGGATCGTCCGCGCCGACGGTCGACGGCGCGGCGTCCATGGCCTCGCGGACGAAGAACGCCTCCAGCGGGTCGGTCGCGTACTCCCGCGTGAGGTGCAGCCCGCGCCGGGCGATCTTCTCGGTGAGCAGGGAGCGCTTGAGCACGAGCACCGAGAGCGCGTAGGCGGAGGTGGCGGAGATCAGGAGCGCCGGCCCGGTGTCCCAGGCGTGGGTGAGTTCGAGGGTGAACACGACCCCGGTCAGGGGCGAGCGCAGCACCCCGCCGACGACCGCCGCCAGCCCGAGCATGGCCCAGAAGCCGGGTACGACGGACGGGAAGAGCATGCCCTCCCAGGCCCCGAGCGCCCCGCCGATCATGAGGACGGGCGCCAGCACGCCGCCCGAGGTGCCGGAGCCCAACGACAGGGCCCAGATGAGGGACTTGACGACGAGCACGCCGACGATGAGGGAGACGGTCGCGCGCCCGGCGAGCAGCTGCTGGACGACGTCGTAGCCGACGCCGAGGGCGCGCGGTTCGACGAGGCCGCCGCAGCCGATGACCAGGCCGCCGAGGGCGGGCCACCACATCCAGTGGAACGGCAGCCGGGCGAAGGCGTCCTCGGCGCGGTAGACCATCCACGTCGTGACGACGGCGAGGGCCCCGCCCGTCAACCCGCAGAGGACGGCGAGGAGTTCGACCAGCGGTGTGAGGTGGACGGCCGCCGCGTCCACGGGGAAGACCGGGCCGCCGCCCAGCAGCGGAACCCGGAGCGCGGTGGCCACGGCGACGGAGGCGACGACGGGGACGAGGCTGCGCGGGCGCCACTCGAACAGCAGGAGTTCGACGGCGAGGAGGACGGACGCCATCGGCGCGTCGAACGTGGCGGCCATCCCGGCCGCCGACCCGGCCACGAGCAGCGTCCTGCGCTCGGCGGCCGTGAGGCGCAGCGACTGCCCGAAGAGCGAACCGATCGCCCCGCCCGTCATGATGACCGGCCCCTCGGCGCCGAACGGGCCGCCGGTGCCGATGCTGATCGCCGCGGAGAGCGGTTTGAGGAGCGCGAGGCGGGGGGCCACGACGCCGCCCCTGGTCAGGATGGCCTCGATGGCCTCGGGCATGCCGTGCCCGCGTATCTTCTCCGAGCCGTGGCGGGCCAGCAGGCCGACGGCCAGTCCGCCGAGCACGGGGGCGCCGAGAACCAGCCACCAGGCGGGGTGGACGCGGCCGGGGTCCACCAGCTCCGTGCCGAGGCGCTGCCGGAACACCAGGTTGCCGATCAGTCCGATCAGCCGGAGGAGGAACCAGGAGGCCACGGCCCCGGCGGCGCCCACGGGCAGGGCCCAGGCGACGACGAGGAGGGCGCGGGGGCGGGTGGTGAAGTCCCCCAGGCCGGTGGTCGCGGGGGACGGGGGAGCGGGGTGATGGCCGGACATACCGTCATACTGTCGGGTCGGTATCACGACCGAAGTATTGCGCCCGGCAACGGTTTACCGGCCGAAAACCTCGACATTGTTGGCCTTTGGGGGCGATGAGACACCCGTGGGTGACGAACTCCCCTCACCCTGCCGCCTGTTCACCGAACCCCGCCACCAACGCGTCCACCGCGAACGCGAACCGCTCCCCGTCGTCCGTCCCCGCCCCGCTCCGCGCCGCCTCCGTCACCAGCGGATGCCGCCGGGCGTCCAGCGTACGCAGCCAGGCCGCCGAGCCCGTGCTCCATCGCGTCCAGCGTCGCGGGCGTGACGGCGGGCCGGGAGGCCGCCAGCGGCTGTACGCCGGGGTGGCGCAGCAGCGTCGTGAACAAGATCGGTTTCGGTGAACCGGACGAGCCGGGCGCCGCCTTCGAGGTGGAACAGATCTGGTTCTTCACCGTGGCGGACGGGCGGATTTCCGAGATTCGCGCCGTCAGTGACCGTCTCGGAATGTTCCTCCAGCTGGGGTGGGACTGGCCGGTGGCCGGATGACATGGGCGGATAAGGAATCCGAATTCGGCTGAAGGAAATGCCTATGCGCCGCGCCGGGCCGTGAACCCGGCCACTTCACAGGGGCTTTACCCGGATTTGGTGTCCCCGGCGGGGAATGCCCGCGCACTGTGGGCGGGCGGGAAAGGAACCGCGAATTCCGGACACCGGCTGAAAGGTCAAGGTGCAATCATGGCGAACATCCGGATGAGAAAGGGCGGGCGCGCCCTGCTGGTGGGTGCGGCCGCGGCCGTGGCGGTGGGTGCGGCGGCTCTGCCCGCTTCCGCGGCCGACGAGCCGACCATCAAGGAGTTGATGGCCGACTGCGCCAGCGGCGTCGGCAAATGCACGTTCAACGACCCGCAGGTCGACAAGGCGTACCTGGGCAATTTCCACCAGGTGTCGGACACGCTCTACAACTGCAGCACGTCGGACGCCACCCAGGGCCTGAACTGGTCCGACAAGATCGGATCCAGCGACACCGCGGAAGTCTCCATCACCTCCGGCGGAAAGATCGCCGGAATCGTCGACCTCAGCGTCACCGCCAAGTACGGTCACACCTGGTCGACCGAGCACTCCGAGGGCGGCAGCATGGGAATGACCGTCAAGCCCGGGGAGGTCGGCTGGATCTCCCGCGCCCAGGTGATGCGCCAGGTTTCCGGCACCTGGCAGACCCACTACGACGACCCGCACTGGGGCCACTACTACTGGTACTGGCAGGACACCATCACCAGCCCGGCGCCCAACGACACCGACGGTGTGAAGAACGTGGTCGTCGTCAAGACCCGGCCCATGACCGACGCGGAGAAGGCGTCCTGCGCGGCGCACAACGCCAAGACGTTCGTCTCCAAGACCAAGGTCGAGGTGCCGAAGGCCGACAACGCACCCCGCAAGGGAACGCCGGGCAAGCCCACCCCGGGCGACGACGGCAAGCCCCCGGCCCGGGAGGAGAAGACCGACCCGAAGAAGTGACGGGCGAGCGCGCCCGTGCCGTCAGCGCTCCGCCACGGCACGGGCGCGCTCGATGTCCGGCCCCCGGTAGAGGCGTTCGGGAATGCTCGCCAGCGTCGAGGGGTGCACCCGCGGCCCCAGCCCGTAGAAGTGCTGGAAGCTCATGATCAACGGACGCCAGGCGTCCGGGTCGATGCGGTCGGAGGTCCCCGCCATCCGTATCTCCTCGTGCACGTGCACCCGTTGCACCCGCACCTCCAGCGCCACGACCGAACCGCGCTGCCGCTCGTCGTCCTCGCCGACCGGATGCACGGCCTCCAGCACCGCCTCCATCGCCACCGGGCACTCGGCCACCCGCGGCGGCGCCACCGTCTCCGAATCCACCGGAGTGAGCCCCGCCCGCCCGAACTTGTCCGGCTCGTACCGGTATCCACGCTCCCTCTTCCGCTCCGGCACCGGATCCGTGCCCGTCGTCAGCGCCAACCGGTCCACGGCCGGTGCCAGCACGTCCGACGGCAGGTTGAGCACGCACTCCCTCTCGCGCATCAGGTTCCGCGCCGTCTGCGAACGCGCGGCGAGGCCGAGCACACCGCGCCAACCCAGCCAGAACGCGGACGACATGGGGGCGAGGTTGGGCGTCCCGTCCTCGTTGCGGGTGGAGACGAGCACCACCGGGGTGCCGAAGTAGAGGATGCCGGGTTCGATGCGCGTGTGAGTCATGGTGTTCGTGGTCACCGGGCCAGCCTGATCCACGCCGACCGGGACGACCGGCGGTCATCGGACGTCGTGGTGGGAGCGCGCGAAGCGCGTCATGAACAGGGCTCTTGGCGTGGCAGGCCCGGCGCGTACTTCTTCCACTGCTCGGTGGTGAGGGAGTTCCCGGTGTACGAGCAGAGGAGGTCGGCCACGTCGGAAGGGCTGGTGTCGAAGGAGAACACCGCGTTTCCGTCCGCCACGAGGAGCGTGCGGTCCTGCGGCAACGCGACCGCTGTGTAGAGACCTGGTCGCGGGATGGTCGCGCTGAGCACCGGCGCGGTCCGGTCGCTGATGTCCCAGAGCTGAATGCTGCTGCTCTGCGAAAAACTGAGGTTCCAGACGGCCATGCGCCGACCGTGCTCGTCGATGGTGAGGTCTTCGACGTCCTGGAGCGTGCGCATGGCGACGGGCGGGGCCGGATGGGCGGGATCGGTGATGTCCCACAGCGAGACGGTGTTGTCGCCGGTGCCGGTGGCGATCAGGCGGCGGCCGTCGTCGCTCATGCCCAGGTGATCACCATAGGTGCCCGGCAGGGTGACCGACGACAGCACCTTGCCGGCAACGGCGTGCAGGAGGTGCAGGGTCCGGCCGTCGTGGAAGGGGGCCGGTGCGGGGGTCGCGACGACAACGGCGTCGCGGGCGGAGACCACGATCCCCTGCATGGCTCCGGAGAGCGCCGTGGTCCCACCGCGGACCGGGTGTGCGGGATTGCTGATGTCCCACCATTCGATGGCGGACGCCGCGACGATCATGGCTGTCCCGCCGCTCTGGAGGGCCACACCGAAGCCCGCCCTCCGGTCCGGCAGGGGGACGGAACCGCTCTCGGCCGCTTCGCCGGACTCGGAGACGTGCCACAGGTGCATCCTGCGATCGGCCCCCTGGACGGAGACCAGGTCGCCGGAGTGGGTCGCGGCCACTCCCGTGCCGGTGATCAGGTCGGCTCCCAGCACCTGGCGCCCGATGATGAACGAGGCGGTGCCCAGCGAGGCGACCTGCACGGGACGGCGGGGATCACGAAGACTCCACACCTGCACCGACCCGTTGTGCGCGACGCTCAGCAGGAGCGACGGGCGGAGGAACATGACGTCCTGCACGGTGTCGGGCAGGGTGACCGTGGCCACGCGTACGGGTCCGGCGGGCGCGGAGCGGTCCCAGACGCCGAGAGGGGAAGGGCGGGGCCCCTTGGACGTGGTGTCCGCGGTGGTCACAGGTGCCGCCATGAGACGCCCGTCGGGGCTGAACGCCCATGCCTTGAAGGTGCTGTGCACCTCCGCGTCGTCGGCCTCCGGCACCGGCGAGCGCCACAGGCGGACCATGCCGTCGGAGCCGCCGCTCAGCAGGGCACCGCCGGTCGTGGGTGCGAGGGCCACGGTGGAGTAGCCGGTCCGGGCGCATGCGGGAGAGGCCGTGAGTTTCGGGCCGGAGGGGACGCTCAGCAGGCACAGTTCACTGTTGCTGTCGCGGGTGCTCACCCCGCTCACCGCGAGCTTGCGGCCGTCCGCGCTGAAGGCCGTCGCCATCAAGTTCGTTCTTGTGCCGGCGCTCTCCACCTTGATGACCCGGGGCTTAGAAGGGTTGCTGGTGTTCCAGAGGCCGATGTCGGTGTGCTTGACGGCCGAGAGCATGGTGCCGTCGTGACTGAAGGCGATCGCGGAGTATCCGGTGTCGATCACGGCGGCTCTCGTCGGGGCGGACGGTGTGGACAGGTTCCAGAGCTGCGTCCTGCCGTTCAGGATCGTGGCGGCGAGTGTGTTGCCGCGCGGGGAGAAGGCGACCGCGGCGAGCCCGTCCGACGACGTCGGGTTCTGAAGCCGCGTCACCAGGCGTGGAGTTGCCGGGGACTCGGTCGACCACACCAGCACCGGACCCTGTTGGGTCGCGGCGGCCAGCAAGGTGCCGTCCGAGTTGAAGGCCATCGATCCGATCTGGAAGCGTTTGCGGGAGGAGTCAACGGGCCAGGGCAGGCGCCCCGCGACAGTGGGATGCCGTGGGGTGGTCAGGTCCCACAGGCACACGCCCGGCGGCCCGCCTTGGCAGTCGCTCGCCAGCAGCCGCCTGCCGCGCGGCCCGAGAGCGATCCCCGTCGGGGCCGTGCGGAGCGTGGCCCGCAGGACAGGGGCGAGCGGTGTGGTGAGGTCCCAGATCCGCAGCTGCCCGTCCCGGTCGACGGCGGCGGCCAAGGGGCCGTCGGGCTGGGCCGCGACCCGCAGCACCCCCTGGCCGGTCGCGCCGACGACGCTGTCCAGCGGCGTCCGGAGCGCGGTGTACAGCTCGGCGGCCGTCTCCGGCGTGCGCGCCGACCGGTGGGCCGCCACCGCCAGCTGGGCCGCGATCCCCGGGTCGGCGGCCCGCGCCGCCTCCGCCTCCGCGACCAGCCGCGACGCCCGCACCACCGCCGCCTTGTCCGCCGCATCCTCCCGCAGCCGCACCGCGAGCACACCCACCCCGGTGGCCAGCAGCGCCAGGACGCAGATGACGGCGAGGACCGCCCGCCGCCGCAGGGTGCGGCGGCGGCGCTGGGCGCGTCCCCGTTCCAGGTAGGCGCGTTCGGCGGCGCTCAGGTCGGCGGCGCGGTCGCGCAGCCACGGGCGGGCGGCGGTGAGGGCGGCGGCCGTCGGGAGCAGGTCGGTGGCGCGTCCGCCGCGTTCCCAGTGGTCCATGTCGTGGCGGAGGGACTCGCGCCAGACGAGGAAGGCGCGGTCCTCGTCCGTCCAGTCCCGCAGCCGGCCCCATCCGGTGATCAGGGCCTCGTGGGCGAGCTCCACGGTCTCGTGGCCCTCCGGGCCGCGGTCGGTGACCAGCAGCCGGGTGCGGGCGAGTTCCCGGGCGATCCGCCACTGGCCCGCGTCCAGTTCGAGGCGGGGGACGGTCCGGCGGGTCGCCGCCGCAGAACCCAGGGGCACGCGGACGAGCCGGGTGAACAGCCGGCGGGCCGCGGCCTCGTCCTCGGGCGGCACGTACTCGCCCCAGACCCGGTCGGCGTGGCGCCCCAACGCGCCGGACACGCCGCCCAGTTCCTCGTAGGCCCGGTGCGTCAGCAGGCCGCCGGCCTGGTGCCGCCAGAGCAGGTCGAGGGTGAAGCCGAGCAGGGCCAGGGCGCCCGGCTCGCCGCCGGTGCCGGCCAGGATGCGGTCGACCAGGTGGGGTTCGTAGCGCAGGCCGGGGACGGCGTCGACCGGTACGGTGACGACTTCGCGCAGCCGGTCGGCGTCCATCGGGCCGAGCGCGTAGAGCCGGCGGCCGCACAGCGGGCCGAGCCCGGGGTGGGCGAGCGCCTCCTCCAGGAAGTCGGCCCGCAGGGTGGTCAGGACGCGGACGGCGTGCGGCAGGCTGTCGTGGAAGAGGATCCCCGCCAGTTCGTCGACGGCCGCGGGGGCGAGCGAGAGCAGTTCCTCGAACTGGTCGACCACGACGAGGAGCCGGCGGGCGGAGTGCCGGTCGAGGATCCGCGGCACGACGTCGGCCATCCCGTCCCGGCGCAGCACTCCGGCCAGCACGGAGGTGCGCTCCAGCTGCTGTGTCGCGGTCGACTCCGGTTCCAGCAGCGGCAGGAGGGCCGCGGCCAGGGCGGACACCGGGCTGCGGCCGGAGGCCGGCCGCACGGCGGCGGCGCGGATGCCGGACGCGCGCAGCCGGGGCACGACCCCGGCCAGGGCCAGGGAGGACTTGCCGGAGCCGGACGGGCCGACGAGGGTCGTCCACCGCTCGTGGGCCAGCATGGCGGCGAGTTCGGAAGTCTCGGCGTCCCGGCCGTGGAAGAGGGCCGCGTCGGCCTCCTGGAACGGCGCCAGGCCGCGGAAGGGCGAGGGGGGCAGGGTCAGGCCGCGCAGCGGGGGCCAGGCCGCCAGCAGTCCGCCGGTGGGGATCAGATAGCCGGCCGGGGGGTCTCCCGCCTCGGCCACCGTCACCATGCCGATCACGCCGACGAGTCCGTCGTCCCAGACGGGACCGCCGCTGAAGCCCTGTGCTATCCGGTAGCCCTGCCCGGCCAGGTCGGCCTGGACCCAGCCGTTGGCCTGCCGGGATCTCAGGACGCCGGAGTGCCACACGCCTCCCGGGCGCCCGGCCGGGAAGCCGAAGGCCCGTACCGGGTGCCCCCATACGTCCTCGGCCTCGACCAGCCGGATCGGCCGGGAGCCCGGCAGCGGTCCGTCCAGCCGGAGGACGGCCACGTCCCCGGTGCCGGACGGCGTGGGCGCGACCCAGTGCTCGACGGCCGCCTCGCCGGCGGGGCCGGGGAGCAGCGGCAGGTCCACCGTCACCCGCGCGGCGGCGTACGGCGGGGTGCCCTCCGCCGGGCCGAGCGCGGCGGAGACCACGTGGGCGCAGGTCAGCGCCCGGTCCTCGGTCACCAGGAAGCCCACGCCCACAGCGGCGCCGTGGGCGTCGCGGATGCGCAGCAGGGCCGCGTCCAGGGCCTTGGGGCCGGTTCCCGCCGTGGATCCCGCGGGCGCGGACATCAGCGCGCGCCGTCCGGGGCCGGGCCGGGGGCGGTGGTGTCCGCCCCGGCGGCGGGCGGCCGGTTCCAGGTGAGCGAGACCTTGAAGTTGGCCTGGGCGGCGGTGGTGGAGATGACCACGTCGGCCTCGGCGGACAGGGAGACGCCGAACTCCACACCGATCTCGTCCGGCGCGTCGGGCATGCCGCGGAAGCCCTCGACGAGGTGCTGGGCCACCGGCCGGATCCCGGCCAGCATGTCGGCGAGGGAGCGCGACGCCCGCGCCACCACCCGGCCCGTGCGGGCCACTTGGACGAGTCCGTCACCGGCGTCCGCGATCTCGACCCGGACGACGTCCGGCGCACCGTCGTCCGCCGGGCCGGTCGGCAGCTCCACCAGGTAGACCATGGTTCCCCCCGTTCACCCCCGAACGCCCCGGCCCGCCACGGCGGTTACGCTGCCGGCTGTGCGCTCGTTTCCCTCCAGCCTCCCAGCGGGAGCCGGGGGCCAGGGAGATGAGAACCGGTCGAGGGTCCGTGCGGGCGGGCCCCGCGGGACGATGACCCGGGAGGGGAAGAGCGATGGACCACCAGGAACTCCGGCGGCGCTTCGGGACGTTGACCACCGCCCACGTCGCCGACGCCTGCGTGCGCGCGGGCGTGCCGGTGCGGTGCGGCCCGGCCGGGCTGACCGCCGTGGAGGGCGGGGCGCGGCTGGCGGGGCGGGTGCGGCCGGCGCGGCACGTCGGGAGCGTGGACGTCTTCCTGGAGGCGTACGAGGCGGCCGCGCCGGGGGACGTGCTCGTGGTGGACAACGGCGGGCGTCTGGACGAGGCGTGCGTCGGGGACCTCGCCGTGCTGGAGGCCCGGGCGGCCGGGCTCCAGGGCCTGGTGGTGTGGGGCCTGCACCGCGACACGGCCGAGGTGCGGGCCATCGGCCTGCCCGTCTTCAGCCTGGGGTCGGTCCCCGCCGGCCCCCTCCGCGTCGGCGAACGCCCCGACGACGCGCTGACGTCGGCCCGCGTGGGCGAGTGGACGGTCAGCGCGGCGGACGTCGTCCTCGGGGACGACGACGGCGTCCTCTTCGTCCCCGCCGACCGCGCCGCCGGACTCCTCGCCCTGGCCGGGACGATCCGCGACACGGAGCACCGCCAGGCCGAGCTGATCCGCGCCGGCCGCACCCTGCGGGAGCAGGTCGGCTTCGCCGGCTACCTGGCCCGCCGCCGTGAGACGCCCGCCCTGACCTTCCGCGAGCACCTCCGGTCGGTGGGCGGGGCGATCGAGGAGTGAGGGGGGGCGGGTGGCCGGAAAACGGTAGGTGCCGATTCCGCGCTGCACGGCGGAACGGTCCACAGCGACAATCGGACGATCCGTCTAATCGTGAAGTAATTGCCCTGCGGTCCCCCTTTCCCGGATCCTGGTGGTCCGTGTACGACGGGGTGGTGCCCGGAGGGTGGGGTCGGCATGGAATGGCGGGTGGAGAGGGGCGATCCCCGGTACGAAACGCTCAGCCAGGGATTCAATCAGCGGTGGGTGAGCGAGCCGCGCTACATCCAGTTGGTCCATGACGACGTGTCGGCCGTCCAGGCGGTCCGCGAGGCCGTCGGGAACGGCCTCCGGCCCACCGTCCGCAGCGGCGGCCACTGTTACGAGGACTTCGTCGCCAATACGGGCGGCGTCATCCTCGACATGAGCCTCATGAACGATGTGCAGCGGGGCGTCGACAAACGGGGCCTGCCCGCCTACGTCGTGGAGGCGGGCGCCACCAACTGGGATGTCGTCACGACCCTGTTCCGCCGCTTCGGGAAGGCCGTCCCCGGCGGTTCCTGCTATTCCGTCGGCTCGGGCGGCCACGTCGCGGGCGGTGGCTTCGGCTTCCTCTCCCGCCGCCACGGGCTGGTGGTGGACCACCTGACGCAGGTGGACGTGGTGACCGTCCGGGGCGGGCCGGACCAGCCGCCCGTCGTCGAGGTGACCCGCGCCCACCGCGACGACGAGGGCCCCGAGGGCGAACTGTTCTGGGCCCACACCGGCGGGGGCGGCGGCAACTTCGGCGTCGTCCTGCGCTACTACTTCGCGCACACCGTTCCCGAACCCCCGCCGCACGTCTGGCTCAGCAGCATCGCCTGGCCCTGGCAGGGCGACGACGGCCTGCTGGCACACCCGGAGGACTTCGCACGGCTGGTGGAGAACTTCGGCACGTTCTTCGCCGCGCACAGCGGAAAGGACGAGCAGGTCCACCGCGGCCTGTTCAGCATTCTGAAACTCACCCACAAGGCCAACGGAAACGTCGTCCTGCTGAGCCAGTGGGACGAGGAGGACCCGGGCCCGCTCGACGCCTTCGTCGGCGCCATGGAGGCGGGAATGACGACGCGTTCGACCGCGCAGCTGTTCAGCGTCGGCGGCATCGCGGTGCATCTCCCGGAAAAACGCCGCCGGATGCCCTGGTTCCAGGCCACCCAGACGGTGAACGGCTCCGGCGACAACCAGCGGGGCAAGTACAAGTCCGCCTATCACCGGCGCCCGTTCACCCCGGACCAGATCGCGTCCCTCCATTCCTGGCTCACCGAGGACGTCCCGGGCGCGGACATGTCGAAGACGCTCGTCCAGGCCGACTCCTACGGCTGCCGGATCAACGTCCCGGCTCCGGGCGACACGGCGGTGCCGCAGCGCGACTCCGTCCTCAAGCTCCAGTACCAGTCGTACTGGACGGACAGCGCGGAGGACGCCCTCCACCTCGACTACATGAGGCGCTTCTACGCGGACGTCTACCGGGAGACCGGCGGCGTGCCGGAGATCACCGACGAGCGCCACGACCGTGCCACGGACGGCGCGTACGTCAACTACCCCGACACCGACCTGGGCGTCGCCACCGACCCGGACCCCGCCTATCCCCGCCTGTACTACAAGGGCAACTACCGCCGCCTGCAGGCGGTGAAGCACTTCTGGGACCCGGGGGACGTCTTCCACCACAAGCAGTCCGTCCGTCCGCCGAGGGCGTGAGGGCGCGCGCGGCGGGGTGGTAGACATGTGCCCGGCACCGCCGGCACCACCCCACCCCGCGCGCGTTCCCCCGGGAAAGGACGGTTCGTGTGAGACCCCACCGTTCCCTGCTCGCCCTCTCCGTGGCGGCCGGACTGCTCGGCAGCGGTCTGTCCGCACCCCCCGCCTCCGCCGCCCCGCACCGCGATCCCGCCCACGCCGACGTCCTGTTCGTGGGGGCGCACCCCGACGACGAGTACCAGTCACTGGCCACCTTCGGACAGTGGAAGGAGCGCCGGGGCACCCGGACCGCCGTCGTCACGATCACCCGCGGCGAGGGCGGCGGCAACGCCGCCGGGACCGAGGAGGGGCCGCCGCTGGGGATGATCCGGGAGACGGAGGAGCGGTCGGCGGTCGGGCTCGCCGGCATCCGGGACGTCTACTACCTGGACAAGCCCGACTTCTGGTACACGCTGTCGGCCCCGCTGACCGGCCGGGCCTGGAACAGACCGCCGCGGCGGCCGGACGACACCCTGGAACGGCTCGTGCGGATCATCCGCGCGACCACCCCGTACACCGTCGTGACCATGGACCCGCGCCCCTTCGGCCAGCACGGCGCCCACCAGCAGGCCGGCCGGCTGGCGGCCCACGCCTTCCGGCTGGCCGCGGACCCGGGGGCGTTCCCCCGGCAGATCGCCGTCGAGAAGTACCGGCCCTGGAAGGCGGACCGGCTGCTCGCGCAGAACTGGGGGTTCGGCGGACCGTCCGGCCCCCGCTGCGAGGCCCGCCCGGCGAAGGACCCGCGCAGCGGCCTGCCCGTCGTCGGCGTCTGGCCCGGCGCGCGGTCCCGCGACGGCCGGACGTGGGCGCAGATCGAGCGGGACGCGGCCCGGCGCTACGTCACCCAGGGCTTCGGCTCGCTGCCGGCGAAGGTCACCACGCCCCCGGAGCGGATGCCCTGCGAGTGGTACACCGTCCTCGCGCGCGGCGGCCGGCCCGTCCCCGCGCCCGTCCGCGCACAGCGTCGACTGCGGCCGCTGTACGCCGAGTTCCGCGACTGGACCCGCCGGGCGGGCATGCCCTGGCTCGCGAACGGCGCCCAGCCCGCCTACCCCGCCCGCCCCTCCGCCACCGTGCCCGAGGCCGCGAGGGCGCCGGTCGTGGACGGCAGGGCGGTTCCGGGGGAGTACCCCGGACCGGAGGTGGCGCTCGGCCACTGGGAGGGGACGCCGTGCGCCCCGGCCGACTGCTCCGCCACCGCCCGCCTCACCCGGCACCGCGACGACCTCTACGTCCTCGTCCGCGTCACCGACGACCGGCAGGGCGCGGCGCTCGACGCCCGCACCGACTGCAAACGGCACTGGCGCACCGACGCCGTCGAGATCGCCCTCGACCCGGGCGGGCGTTCCGACGACACGTCGACCGTCCTCAAGGCCGGGATCCTGCCCTTCACCGCCCACGGCGGCGGCGCCTGCGCCGCGCGCGACGCCGACAACCACCAGGGCCCCGCGCGGGAGATCACCGTCGCCTCCACGGTGACCCGGCCGTACACCGGCTACACGGTCGAGGCGAGGATCCCGCTGGCGCTGCTCCCCGCGGCGGCCGACCCGGAGCGGCTCACCGCCAACATCCTGGTCTACGACTCGGACACCGGGGACAGGACGGGCAAGTCCCGTCTGGCGTGGGCCCCGTACACCGGCGCCCAGGCCGATCCGTACGTGTGGGGAACGCTGCGTCTGCCGGGGTACGTACCGCCCTCCGGGCGTCCGCCGCGCTCCGCGACGCTTCCGCTGGACGCGGCGCGGAGCGCGGACTCCCGGGCCTCCGTCGAGCAGTACCGCCGCACCGGAGTGCCGCTCGCCGGAGGCCCGCGGGCCTGAACTCCCGGGAGGTGCCGGCCGAAGAGGAGGCGCTCGGCCCCGGCACCTCCCGGGTGCCCCCGCTTTCGACACCCCGTCCCCCGTACGGGGTGTCGAGATGCCATCCTGACGCGATGTCCGCCGCGAACGCTTGTAAGCTCTTGCTCATTCGTTTTCGGCCCTGGCAAGCGTTTACTGAATTTTGGCGCGTCGGCTGCGTACAGTTGCGGATGTGGCACTCGAACGGCGCAGTCATCTGAGCACCGACGACGTTTTCGTGGCGGACGTGCGGTGCGGGGATCCCCCGCACGGCTGGAGCGAGGTGCGTCCGGCCGCCGTCTTCGGGCTGCTGCTGGTCAGACGCGGGGTGGTGCGCGGCCGAGTCGAGGGCGTCGAGCAGCTGCTGGACCCGACGAACGTCTTCCTGGAGCGCATGGGCAGCGAGCGGCAGTTCGCGCACCCGTGCTGCGGCGTCGCGTACACCGAGATCGTGCTGTCCGAGCCGAGCATGGCCGACGTCCTGGGCGGCGACCCGGTCGTCCCCGAGGGATCGGCCTACACGACGCCCGAAGTCGACGTGATGCACCGGCTGTTACTGGCCCGCATACGCTCCGGGGACGGCGACCCCTTCGAACTCGCCCAGCGCACCGTCGATCTCGTCAGCACCGTCTTCGAGCAGCTGGCCCCGGCCCGGGTGGCCAGCGGGCAGCCGGCCACGGCCGCCGCCCGCAGACAGGTGGTGGACGACACCCGGGAAGTCCTCGGCAAGAACCCGCTCATCGGGCTCGAGGGGCTCAGCCGGGCGGTGGGCTGCTCGCCCCACCACCTCAGCCGCGTCTTCTCCGCCGTCACCGGCACGACCCTCACCCACTACCGCAACCGGCTGCGCGTCGCCGGCGCCATGGACCGGCTCAGCGAGGGCGAGACGGACCTGCGGCTGCTGGCCAACGACCTCGGCTTCACCGACCAGGCCCATATGACGCACGTCGTCCGCAAGACCGCCGGGCTGCCCCCGGGCCGGCTGCGGTCCCTGCTGGGGACGGGCGACCGGTGGCCGGAGGCGGCGGGCTGAGCGTCAGGCCGCGTCGTTCCCGGCCCAGACCTCGGGCAGGCGGCCGCTCCACGGGCGGGCCCGCTCCAACTGGCCGGCCAGCCGGAAGAGGACGTCGTCCCTGCCGTAACCGGCCGCGAACTGGAGGCCGATGGGCAGGCCGGTCGCCGCGTCCGACTCCAGGGGGACGGACATGGCCGGCGTCCCCGCGATGTTGAACACCGCCGCGAACGGCGCCCGGTCGAAGAGCCGGCCCAGCCAGCCGGGCGCGTCCAGCTCCCCGGCGCCCTCGGCGTAGGCGCCGAGCGGCAGCGGCAGTTCGGGCACGGTCGGCGTCAGCAGCACGTCGTAGTCGGTCAGGTGGCGGCCGAGGCTGCGGGAGACCCGGTTGCGCATCGCGAACGCCTCGACCAGCTCCGCCGCGGTCGTCCGCCGGCCGTAGCCGTAGCAGTTCAGCAGGACCGGTTCGAGGGTGGAGGCGTCGACCGTGCGGCCGAGGGCGGCCGCGATCCCGTCGGCCCACGGCGCGAGGTGCGCGCACCACAGCCGGGCGTTGCCGACGACGAACTCCTCCCAGGACGCCCCGAGTTCGGCCGTGGCCTCCTCCACCCGGTGGCCGAGCTCCGCCAGCAGCGCCACCGTGCGCGCGACGGCCGCGGCGACCGGGGCCGTCGCGGCGCGCCCGCCCCAGGGGCGGGTCAGGACGCCGACGCGCAGGGTGCCCGGGTGCCGGGACACCTCGTCCAGGTACGGGCGGACGGGCCGGGGCGCGACGTACGCGTCGCCCGGCTCGGGGCCCTGGATCCGGTCGAGCAGCGCCGCGCTGTCGCGCACGGTGCGGCTGACGCAGCCGTGCACCGCGAGCCCGCTGTACGCCTCGTCCGCCTCGGGGCCGGGGGAGACCCGGGCCCGCGTCGACTTGAGCCCGAACAGGCCGTTGTAGGCGGCCGGTACGCGGATCGAGCCGCCGGCGTCGGTGGCGTGGGCCACCGGCACGATCCCGGCGGCGACGGCCGCGGCGGAGCCGCCGCTGGAGCCGCCGGGGCTGAGGGAGGTGTCCCACGGGTTGCGGGTGGGGCCGTGGAGGACGGGCTCGGTGGTGAGGCTGAAGCCCATCTCCGGCGAGGAGGTGCGGCCGAAGGTCACCAGACCCGCCCGGCGCAGGCGCCGCATCAGGAACGAGTCGGCCGGGGCGGTGGCGCCGGCCGCGAGCCGGCTGCCGAACTCCGCCCGCTTTCCCGCCATCGTGACGCCCAGGTCCTTGATGAGGAACGGCACCCCGGCCAGCGGCGTACTGCCCGGGACCGGCACGTCCTCCCCCGGCCACGTCTCGATCACCGCGTTGAGCCGCGGGTTGACCGCCTCGACCGCGGCGAGGGCCGCCGCCTCCAGCTCCCCCGGCTCCACCTCCCCCCGCGCGACCATCCCGGCGAGGCCGACCGCATCGAAGCTCACGTACTCGGACCGTTTCATGACGCCCCCGTCCGTCCTGCGGATCCGTGTGTGGGAACGGGTATGACACGGAATTCCGGGTGCCACAAGAAGGTTGGCAGGATGATGCAGGGAAAAGAAATGTGAACCGTCATCAAATTGCTGGAGGAAGTGAATCCGAATGGCCCCCGTACAGCGGTTACTTCATCCGGGCGGGCGGAATTGGCAATTCATTCCGTAGAGTTCCGCAAGGCGGTCCGACCGGTCGGTGCCACCGGCCGTGCACCCCCGGGGAGTTGTCCGCCCCGGGGTGTTGCTCCCGTTTCGCCCCCCGTGCGGGCGATGCCAATCGGCCATTGACACGGCTTCGCCGTCTCAACAATGATCGATCCGTCGCACAGGGATCCGTGCCGTCACCCGCACTCACAGGAAGGTCTTCCGCCGAGGGAAGGGCGAGCTTTGCCGGCCACACCAGCGTTCCCCCGTTCCGCCCCCGGGCCGTCCGGCGCACCCGCCGCGGACCGCGTCCCGGCCCGGCCCCCCGCGCCCGAGGGCCTGACGGCGCGCTTCGCGCGGCAGGTGCGCGAACGCCCCACCGCGCCCGCCCTGGTCTGCGCCGACGAATGGCTCGACTACGCCACGCTCGACCGGCACGCCAACCGGCTGGCCCACGCCCTGACCGCCCGCGGCGTCGGCCGCGACGACCTCGTCGGCCTGCACACGGGCCGCTCGGCCGCCCTCGTCGTCGGCGTCCTCGGCATCCTCAAGGCCGGCGCCGCCTACGTCCCCCTCGACCCCGCCCTGCCGCCCGCCCGGCTCGCCCGCACGACCCGGGACGCCGGCCCGGTCCTCGTCCTCAGCGACGCCCCCGAGCCGCCCCCCGGCTGGGCCTCGCTCTCCGCCGTCGCCGCCGAGGGCACCCGCACCGACGACCCCGGTGTCCGGGCGCGGCCGGACGACCTGGCGTACGTCCTGCACACCCCCGGCCCCGCCGGGGTCCTCCACGGCGTCATGACCACCCACCGCGGCGTCCTCAACCTCCTCGACGACTGGACCGCCCGCTTCGGCACCACCCCCGGCGCCGCCATGGCCATGTGGCCCGGCATCGGCTACGACGCCTCCGTGCAGGAACTGCTGCTGCCCCTGGTCACCGGCGGCGTCCTGTACCTGGTGCCGGACGAGGTGCGCGACGACCCCCCGGCGCTGACCGACTGGATGCGCCTGCACCGCGTCGTCCGCGTCCTGCTGCCCCCGGCCTGCGTCCGCTGGCTCGGCGAGGCCCCCCGGGAACGCCTCGCCGGGCTGTCCCTGCGGCACGTGCTGACCGGCTCCGAACCGCTGCCCGAGCACGTCCTGCACCGCATGGAACGGGCCCTGCCCGGGCTGCGGATCCTCCACGGCCACGGCCCCACCGAGACGGCCCTCAACTGCACCGCCCACCTCGACCCCCGGCCGCTGCCCCGCTGCGCCCCCCTCGGCCGGCCGATCGCCAACACCCGGGCGCACGTGCTCGACGAGCGGCTGCGGCCCGTGCCCGCCGGGGCGACGGGCGAGCTCTACGTGGGCGGCGCGGGCGTCGCCCGCGGCTACCTCGGCCGGCCGGGGGCGACCGCCTCCCGCTTCGTGGCCGACCCCGCCGCCCCCGGGGAGCGGATGTACCGGACCGGCGACCTGGTGCGGCGGCTGCCGGACGGGACGCTCCAGTTCGTCGGCCGGAACGGCGCGTAGGCCGGCCTGTGCTGACCGGCGCTCGCCCGCGCCCGCGGCCCCCTGCGACACTGGCGGCGTGATGGAACTCAACGGACGCCCCGCCGACCCCGACGCCCTCGCGACCCTCGCGCTGACCAACTACGGTCACTTCACCACCATGCGCGTCGACGACGGCCGGGTCCGCGGCCTGGGGCTGCACATGGAACGGCTGGCGGGCACCTGCCGGGCCCTGTTCGGCGCCGAGCTCGACACGGACCGCGTCCGCGCCTACCTGGTGCGCGCCGTGCCGGCCACGGGCTCCCTCGTGGTCCGGGTGACCGTCTTCGACCCGTCCCTCGACCTCGGGCACCCCTCGGCGGCCGCCGACCCGCACGTCCTCGTCACCACCCGCCCGGCCGGCGCCCCGACCGCGCCCCCCTTCCGCGTACGGACCGTGCCGTACGTGCGCGACACCCCGGCCCTCAAGAACGTCGGCCTCTTCGGCCTCCTCCGCGCCCGCCGCGAGGCCCAACTGGCCGGGTTCGACGACGCGTTGTTCGTCGGCCCCGACGGCCGCGTCTCCGAGGGCGGCACGTGGAACGTGGCCTTCGTCGACGGCGCCGGCACGGTCGTCTGGCCCGAGGCCGACGTCCTCCCCGGCATCACGATGGCCCTCGTACGGCGGGACGACCACGCCCTCGCGAAGGTCACGACCGCCGATCTGCCGTCGATGCGGGCGGCGTTCGCGACGAACGCGGCGGTCGGGGTACGGGCGGTCGCCGCGGTGGACGACGTCGCCCTGGACCCCGGGCATCCGGTTGTCGCGGCCCTGCAGGAGGCGTACGCGGCGCTGCGGGGCGAGCCCGTGTGATCTCCCCCCGCCCGGCCCGGGGCTAGTCCGCGTCCGGCCGGCGGGCCCGCGCCACCGTGCGCATCGGCAGCTCCTGGGGGCTCAACGCGAGCCGGGGGACGGGGCGTACGGGGCGTCCGTCCGCGGGGCGCAGGTCCCAGCCGGCGACGATCGTCGCCAGGACGAGGGTCGCCTCGGTGAGCGCGAAGACGTCGCCGATGCACTTGCGCGGACCGCCGCCGAACGCCACGAACGCGGTGCGGTGCGGCGCGTCACCGGTCAGCCAGCGGTCGGGGTGGAAGCGCTCCGGATCGGGGAACAGGTCCGGGCGGCGGTGCAGGAGATAGGCGCTGTAGACCACGGCGGTGCCGGCGGGGATGGTGTGGCCGCCGAGCCGGGTGTCGTCGGTGGTGGTCCGGGTGAGCACCCAGGCGGGCGGATAGAGCCGCAGGGCCTCGGTGACCACGGCGCCGGTCAGGGCGAGGGCGGGCAGGTGCTCCGGGCCGGCGGCGGGGGCGCCGTCGAGGACGGCGTCCACCTCCGCCCGTACGCGCCGGGCCACGTGGGGGTGGCGGGCCAGCAGGTGCAGTGACCAGGCGAGGGTGGTGCCGGTGTTCTCCGTGCCGGCGGCGAAGAAGGTGACGAGCTGGTCGGCGATCTCGTCGTCGGTCAGGCCCCGGCCCCCGGGACGGCCGTCCCCCGGCGGGTCGTGCCCGGCCGACAGCAGCATGGACAGCAGGTCGCCGTCGTGGAGTTCGCCGGAGCGGTGGTCGGTGACGAGCCGGTCGATCGCGGTGCGCAGGCGGGCGCGCGCCCGGTCGTAGCGGCGGTTGGCGGGGGTGGGCAGCCGGTCGGCGGACGGGGGCAGCAGCGCGCGCCGGGGGATGCCCGCCACGACGGCCGCGAAGTCGTCCATGAGCCGGGCCAGTTCGCCGGAGCCCGCGGGCCGCGCCGGGTCGCCGCCGAACATCGTGACGATGGTGGTCCGGGCGCTGATCGTGTGCATCTCGGTGATGACGTCCACCGTTCCGCCGTCGGTCCACGCGCCGGTGACCTCCGTCACCTGGCGCCGCATCGTCTCGGCGTAGCCCGGCATGCGGGCCGGGTGGAAGGCGGGCTGGAGCAGGCGGCGTTGGCGGCGGTGGTCGCTGTACGGGCAGCTGGCCAGCCCGTTGCCGGTCAGCTCGCGGATCCGGTCGTACAGCGGGCCGCCCTTGTCGAACGTCCGGTCGTCGCGCAGGACTTGACGGGTCAGCTCGGGGTCGCAGACCACGACCGCCCGGTGCGGGCCGAAGCGGACCTGGACCAGGTCGCCGTGGCCCGGGAGCGCCGCGAGGAACCCCAGGGGGTCGCGCAGCAGGGGGAGGGCGTGGCCGAGTACGGGGAGCGCGCGGGGGGCGACGCCGTAGGCGCAGGTGGTCTTCACGCAGTCCCCGTGCCCGTCCCGTATCGTCCGAATCCCCGGCAAGTGGGGTGTGCGGGGGCAAAGGCGGGGTGAAGCCGCGGGCGGGGTGTCGCGCCGGTACGGAGCGCGCCCCTGGTGCGGTGTCGCGCTTCTGTGACGCACGTGCGCAGGCCGGATGGCACGCGCACGCACCGGACGAGCGGTCGTGCGCGGGCGGCCGGCGCCGGTGCGCACGCGTGCGGTCCGGCGCCGGCGGTGCCGTCCCGTCAGGCCCCGCGCTCCCCGAAGGGGCCGTCGGCGGCGAAGACCAGCTCGGCGAAGCGCTCGCCGATGCGGCGGTGCCCGGCGCCGTCCGGGTGCAGGCCGTCCGGCAGCGGCAGTTCGGCGAAGTCGGCCTCGCCGTAGAGCTCCCGGCCGTCCAGGTGGAACAGGTGCGGGTCGTCGGCCGAGCGCTGCGCGACGATGCGCGAGAGCTCCTCGCGGATGACGCCGAGGGTCAGCTTGCCCTGCGCGGTCTCGGCGGGGTCGCCCGTCGCGACGAAGCGGAGCTCGCCGGCGCGCAGCGCCTCCATGTCCGGCATGCCGGGCCCGGGGGTGTCCTCGTGGACGGGGCAGTGGAGGGGCGAGACGACCAGCAGCGGGGTGGTGGGGTGGCCCTCGCGGATGGTGTCGAGGAAGCCGTGCACCGCGGGCCCGAAGGCACGCCGCCGCATCAGGTCGAGGTTGACCAGATTGATGCCGATCTTGAGGCTGATCAGGTCGGCGGGGGTGTCCCGCAGGGTGCGGGCGGTGAACGGGTCGAGCAGGGCGCTGCCGCCGAAGCCCAGGTTGACCAGCTCGACGCCGGCGCGCGCGGCGGCCGTCGCGGGCCAGATGGCGGTGGGGCTCGCGGCGTCGGTGCCGTGGCTGATGGAACTGCCGTGGTGCAGCCACGTCCGGCGGCCGCGGTCCGGCACGGGCCCGACGGGGGCGTCGGTGCGCAGCGCGAGCAGCTCGGTGATCTCGTTGTGCGGCAGCCAGATCTCCACGTCCTTCTCGCCGCCGGGCAGCCCGGTGAAGCGGACGGTGCTGGGCGGGCCCGGCCGGTGCTCGGCGGTGCCGGCGACCATGTCGACCGTCAGGACGTTGCCGACGGCCACGCCGGCCGACCCGGCGGGACGGCCGTCGACCAGCAGGTCGTACACGCCGTCGGGGCGCGGCGGGATACCCGTGAACGTCCGCTTGGTGGCCAGGACGTCCAGCTCCACGGCGGTGGCGGCGGTGCGCAGGGCCAGCCGGACGCCGGAGGGCTGCGACTCGACCAGGGCGAGCTGCGGGTCGGCGCACTGGGCGCGGGCCCGGGCCGGCAGCCGGTGCGGCAGCACCCCCCGGGCGGTCCGCTCCAGTTCGAGGGCGCCGCGCACGAGGTCCGCGGTGATGGGGGTGGTGATCCAGTCGTACTCGGTGCTCATTGCCTCGGCCTGGGGTGGGGTTCGTCCGGGTGGTCGGGGGCGGGCCAGTTGCGCAGCAGGGCGTCGAGGGCGTCCACGACGCGGGCCCACGACTCCTGGGAGCCGGGCGCGCTGTGGCTGAAGCCGCCGCTCGCCTCCAGGCTCACGTAGCCGTGGAAGACGCTGCCCAACAGCCGTACGGCGTGGGTCCGTTCGGGCTCGTCGAGGTCGTAGCCGCGCAGGATCGCCCGCATCATGGCGGCGTGCCGGCCGCCGGCGCTCGCGGCGGCCGTCCCCGGGTCGAGCGGGAGGCGGGTCGCCGCGTACCGGCCCGGGTGCTCGCGGGCGTAGTCGCGGTAGACGTTCGCGAAGGCGGTCAGGGCGTCCTTGCCGGCCCGTCCGGCCAGGGCGGCGGCCCCGCGGTCCGCGAGCTCCTCCAGGGCGAACAGGGCGATCCTCGTCCTGAGGTCCTGCGCGCCCTTGACGTGCGCGTACAGGCTCGCGACCCGGACGTTGAACCGCCGGGCGAGCGCGGAGGGGGTCACCTGCTCGAAGCCTGCCTCGTCGGCCAGCTCCGCCCCGGCCTCGACGAGGCGCTGTGCGGTCAGTCCGGCGCGTGCCACGGTGCTCCCCTCGGTTGCCCGAACCCTTGCCTGAACCGATTATGGAGTTTCCTAAAGCCCTTAGGCAAGCGGGGGCGGCTACCGCGCCCAGTGGCCGGGCCGGGACAGGCCCTCCGGCAGCCGGGTCCGGCCGTCGCCGCGGGCCGCGTCGACCTGGAGCCGGGTGAGGAAGACGGCGCCCGTGAGATCGGCGCCGCACAGGTTCGCGTCCCGCAGGTCCGCGCCGATCAGGTCGGCGAACCGCAGGTCGGCGTCCCGCAGGTCCGCCGCGATCAGGCAGGCGCCGCGCAGATTCGCGCCGTTGAGGTCCGCGCCGCGCAGCCGGGCGCCCATCAGGTTCGCGCCCCGGCGCTCCTTCCCCCGCCCGCCCCGGCCGGCCCGCACCAGCTCGCTCGCGCGCAGGAGCACGGCGTTGACGTCCTGGCGCAGCGCCACGACGTCCAGCTCCAGGATCGCCTCCGGCGCCGACTCCGTCAGGCGCTCGGTGCGGCCGAGGAGGCGGCGGGCGTCGCGGTGGACGGGCCGGGCCCGCGGCAGGGACAGCACCTCCGCCAGGTAGCGGAGCAGCTCGTGCAGCTGCCGCATCACCGGGAAGACCTCGAACATCTGCCGGGCCGTCGCCGGGTCCTCCCGCCAGCTGCGGCCGCCGAAGGTCACCTGGGAGACCTTCTGGCCGGCGCCGAAGCAGTCGTAGACGGTGCAGCCCGCGAAGCCCTTCTCGCGGAGCGTGGCGTGCGTCCCGCAGCGGAAGTCGTCCCGCAGGTTGCGGCAGGGCTTCCCCGCCTCCTTGTCCGCCGCGAAGTCGGCCGACTTCGCGAAGGGCAGGGCCACGCAGCACAGCGCGAAGCAGTTCCCGCAGTCGGCGCGCAGGGAGCGGTCGTCGGGGGCGGGGGCTTCGCGTATGTCGGACACGTGCGCGTTTCCTCACGGCTGGGCAGGTGGTGAACGCCCCATGCTATCCGGCGCTATCCGGCGGCCGGCCGCAGGAAGCGGCGCAGCCGCTGCAGCGGCCAGGCGTTGATGACGTCGTCCTTCGTCAGCCAGCCGCGCTGGGCGGTCCCCACGCCGAAGCGCAGGTAGGGCAGGTGCGTCACGGAGTGCGCGTCGGTGTTCACGGCGAACTTCACGCCGTGCCGCCGGGCCCGCAGGATCTCCTCGTCGCCCAGGTCGAGCCGCTCGGGATGCGCGTTGATCTCCAGGGCCGTCCCGGTCCGCGCGCAGGCGGCGAAGACCGCGTCGAAGTCGGCGTCGATCGGCGGCCGTTTGCCGATCAGCCGGGTCGTCGGGTGCCCGATGATCGCCACGTAGGGGTTCTCGCAGGCGCGGACGAGCCGCCGGGTGAGCTCCTCGCGCGACTGCTTGAAGTGCGAGTGCACCGACGCGACGCACAGGTCGAACCCGGCCAGGAAGTCGTCCGGCCAGTCCACCTCGCCGTCCGGCCCGATGTTCAGCTCGGTGCCGTGCAGCAGCCGCATCCGGCCGTACTTCCCCTCCAGCGCGCGCAGCCGGTCGCGCTGCGCCAGCGCCTTCTCCCGCGTCATGCGCTGCATGGCCAGGTCCGGGGCGTGGTCGGTGACGGCGTAGTACGCGTAGCCGCGCCCGGCGGCCGCGGCGACCATGTCCTCCAGCGGCGCCAGCCCGTCGGTCAGATCGGTGTGGGTGTGCAGGTCGCCGCGGATGTCGTCCTCGGTGACCAGCTCCGGGAGCCCGTCCGCGAGCCCCGCCGCGATCTCGCCCCGGTCCTCGCGCAGCGTCGGCGGGATCCACGGCAGGCCCAGCCGCCCGTAGATCTCCTCCTCGGTCCGCGAGACGACCTTGCGGCCGCTCTTGACGCGGAAGAGCCCGTACTCGGAGAGCTTGAGCCCGTGCCGCACCGCGATCTCGCGGACGCGGATGTTGTGCGCCTTCGAGCCGGTGAAGTACAGCAGCCCCGCGCCCCACGCGTCCGGCGGCAGCACCCGCAGGTCCACCTGGAGCCCGTCCAGCGTGCGGACGGACGTCTTCTTCGGACCCCGGGCGATGACCTCCGCCGTGTACGGCAGGGTGCTGACCGCCTCCATGAACGGCTCGGCGCGCGCCGCGGCCACCAGCACGTCCACGTCCCCGATGGTCTCCCGCATCCGGCGCAGCGACCCGGCGACGGCGCAGTCCTCGCAGCCCTCGATCCCCGCGAGGTCGGCGACGATCCGCTCGGCGGCGTCGGCCGCGGCGGACAGCAGGATGCGGCCGCCGGCCTTCCTCAGCAGCTCGATGCCGTGGAGGATGTTCTGCTCGGTCTTCTCGCCGAAGCCCTTGAGGCCGCGCAGCCGCTCCCGGTGGATGGCGTCGAGGAGCTCGTCCACGGAGGAGACGCGCAGCTCCTCGTAGAGGGCGAGCGCCTTGCGGGGGCCGAGGGTGGGGATCGTGAGCAGCTCGCGGACGCCCGGGGGGACGGACGCGCGGGTCTCCTCGAAGGCCGCGACCCGGCCGGTGCGCAGGTACTCGATCACCTTCTCGGCGATCGAGCGGCCCACGTTGGGGATGCCGCGCAGCCCGTCGAGGTCCAGCGTCGAGACGTCCGCCGGGTGGCCGCCGACGGCGCGGGCGGCCTTCTCGTAGGCGCGTGCCTTGAACGCGTCGCCGCCGGTGATGGCGACGAGGTCGGCGTACTCCTGGAGCACCGCCGCGACCTCTTCGTTGGGCCGGGCCATGGTTTCAGCGTGCCACCGGCGCCGCCCGGCGGCGAGGCGGGGAGCGGGACCAGGGGCGGTGTCCGACCCTGCTGCGGCTCACGGCACTGCCGGGGGAGCGCGCAGGAGGAGGCCGAGGAGGCGGCGGCGGCCGTGCGGTGGGCCGGGGACGAGGCGGGGCGGCTCGCGTTCCGGGAGACGCCGGTGCGGTTCCCGTTCACCACCGCCGTGGTGGAGTGCTACGGGACGCGAAGTGAGGCCCCGGGGGCCCGGTCGAGGCGCTCCCTGTTCTCCCGCGTCCTCCCGCGCGGGCACGGCCGGCGCTGCGGCCGCCCGGGCCGGCCGCCGGGCAGGTCCGCCGCCAGGAACGCGGTCGCGGCGAGGACGCGGGGGACGAGGGCGGGCGGGGTCGCCGGTGGAGGGGCCGGGGTGGCAACTCCCCGCCCCCGCGGCCCTAGCGGTACGTCCCGACCAGCCGCGCCAGATGCTCACCCGCCGCCCGCAGCGGAGCCGCGTCCCGCGAGACCTGAGCCGCCAGCTCCGCCCCCTCCAGCGTGGAGATCACCGTGTGCGCGAGTGAGCGCGCGTCGTCCTCCCCGAGCCCCGCGGCGCACAGCTTGTCGAAGACCAGCCCGCGCCAGCGGGCGAACGCCTCGGCCGCGGCCTGCTGGATGCCGGGGGCGCGGCCGGCCGTGCCGAGGGCCGTGGCGGTCACGGGGCAGCCCTCGGCCCAGTCGGAGGCGCTGAGTTCCGCCGCGAGGGTCCGCGCGCACGCGACGAGCGCGCGGCCCGGATCCGGCTCGCCGTCGAGCGCCCGGCGCAGCAGTCCGGCGAACTCCTCGTCGCCGCGCCGGATCGCCGCGACGGCCAGCTCCTGCTTCCCGCCGGGGAAGAAGTGGTACAGCGAACCGAGCGTCGCCTCCGCCTCCTGGGAGATCTGCTTGATGCCCGTGCCGTCGTAGCCCTGCCGCTGCATGAGCCGGGAGGCCGCCCGGACGATCCGTTCCCGCGTGTCGACGGCGGGCTTCTCCGACGTGGTCTTCATGCCGCGAGCCTACCCGAGTAGAGCGTTCGTTCCGGGGCTCACTCCGCGGACGCGGACAGCTGGTGATCGACGCTCACCACACCGTCCACGCTCCGGCACAACCGCACCAGGACCGGCACCAGCCCCTCGTCCCGCACCGAACCGCTCAGCCGCACCTGCCCGTTGGACACCTCGACCCCGATGCCCGACGGCGGCTCGTGCAGCGTGCGCACCAGCACGTCCTCGATGATCTCCTGGCGGATGGCGCGGTCGTCGCGCAGGAACACCCGCAGCAGATCGCTGCGGCTCACCAGCCCCACCAGCCGGCCCGCCTCGTCCACCACCGGCAGCCGCTTGACGTGCCGCTCCTCCATCGTGCGGGCGGCCTCGACGACGCTCCACCCCGGGCGCGCGCACACCGCGGGGCTGGTCATCAGGCCCTCGGCCGTCGTCGCGTCCTGCTTGGCGACGGCCTCCGAGGAGGCGGACCCGTCCATCCGCTGGGCCGCCCTGGTCAGCAGGTCGGCCTCCGAGACGACGCCCACCGGGCGGTCGTCGTCGTCCACCACCGGAACCGCCGTGATGTCGTGTTCGTGCAGGACGTGCACGATCTCCGTGAACAGAGTGCCCCGCTGCACCCTGACCACCGAGTGGGTCATCAGGTCGCCGACGGTCCTGTGCTGCAACATGTCCAGTCCCTTCAGGTACGCACCCGGCGGCCGGGCGCGCGGCCGCGGTGATCACCGGGATCACTCCCAGCCTCGCATATGCGCCGACGGACCGGAGTGACGGCCTCCGCGGTCCACACCGCCGGGTGAGAGGGCGGCCGGCGGTGACCGCCGCGGAGCCCGCCCCCGGGCCGGGACACACCTCCGCCCCGGCGGCCGGCACGGGCCACCGGGGCGGAGCCGACGGGGCGTCAGTCCCCCGACGTAAGCGCGTACTTGACGAGGTTCTCCGCCTCGGAGCGGCGCGCCGCCGCCACCCCCTCCTCCTCGTCGCCGTACTCCGCGGCCACCGCCCGCGCCCGCGCGGCGGCCTCCTCGCCCCGGCCGAGATCGGCCTCCAGCCAGGCGGCCGTCAACTGCGCCGCCGTGCGCTGGTCCCGCAGGGCCGGGCCGCACGCGGCGAAGGCGGCGACGGCCCGCTCGACGTGGGCCAGCCCCTCCTCGTACGCCGCCCGTGCCGTGCCGTCGTCGTCCTCGTCGCCCGGCTCGCCGGCGCAGGAGCGGACGACCAGCTCGCCGGTCTGGCGGTGGGTCTGCGCGAGCTCCGCGCCCAGCGCCTCCCGCCGCTCGGGGGCCTCCGCCGCCTCCAGCGCGGCCGCGCACGCGCGCAGGGCCTCGGCCATCAGCTCCCGGGCCGCCGCCGGGCTGCCCTCCCGGCGCAGGGCCAGCCACGCCCGGGCGCGCAGGACGCGGACGGCTGCCTCCGGGCGGTCCAGCGCGCGCCACAGCGCCCCCGCCCGCTCGTAGGCCCGCTCCGCCTCCTCGTCCCGGCCCGCCCGGTCGAGGCAGTCGGCGGCCAGGTTGGCGAGGACGGCGTGGTCCTGCTGGTCCTCCCAGCCCTGGGCGACGCCCGCCGCCCGCAGGAACTGCCCGGCCGCCTCCCGGTGATCGTCCAGCGCCGCCAGGCACTCGCCGAGCCACCAGCGGGCCTGCACCACCTGGCCGTCCTCGTGGTGGCGCTCCAGATCGGGGAGGACGGCCTCCAGCACGGACGCCGCCTCCTCCGCCCGGCCCAGGTGGTGCAGCGTCCCGCCGAGCGTCAGCCGGGCCCAGGCGCCCAGCGTGCCGCCCTCGCCGGCCGCGTCGGCCCAGTGCGCGGCCTCCAGGGCGTGCGCGACGGCCGCCTCCCGCCGCCCGACGGCGGTCAGCGCGTCGCACAGCAGCAGGTGCAGGCGCGCGCTCGCGCCCTCGGACAGCCGGCCGGCGCCGTGCTCCAGGGCCGCCCGCGCCGCGCCGATCGCCGTCCCGTACTCCTCGCACGCCATCGCGGCCCGCGCGAGATCGGTCCGGGGCCCGGTCGCGTACCAGGAGAGGCCCGCCTCCTCCGCGACCTCCACGGCCCGCGCGAAGGCCGCGACCGCGCCCGCCGGGTCACCGGCCAGCAGGGCGGCCTCGCCGCGCAGTTCGTACGCGTCGGCGGCGCGGGCGCGCAACGGCCGTCCCGCCGCGGCGTGTTCCTCGGCGTAGGCCAGCGCCTCGCCGATCGCGCGCTCCAGCTCCCCGGCCCCCGGGGCGCCTTCGGCCCCCTCCCGCGACAGCCCCAGGAGCACCTGGCAGCGGTGGACCAGCGCCGTGGCGATCTGCCGGGGCGGCGCGCCCAGCCCGCGCAGGACCGCGCACTCGGCCTCGATCAGGGCCGGGGCGCCGGCGTCCCCGCCCGTCAGCCCGAGGACGAGCGCCCGGCGCACCCGGGCGCCCGCCGCGAGCTCGGGCCGGCCCGCCTCCTCGTACAGCGCCGCCGCCTCGTCGAGGAGGGCGATCCGCGCCTCCGGGCCGTCGCCGCCCAGCGCGGCGTGGTCGGCGATCTCGGCGCGGGCCAGCGCGTCCAGCTCCGCCGCCGGACCGGCGGCGCGGCGGACCGCCTCCCACGCCTCGTGCACGTCCTCAGCGAACTCCGCGGAGCGCCGGCGGGCCTCGGTCAGCAGCGCGTGGACGTCCCCGTCCCCGGGCGCCCGGCCGGCGGGCGCGGGGCGCGGCGCGGTGCCGGTGAGGAGCCCCCGCGCCCGTACCCCCAGCGGCAGCCGCTCCACCAGCGGGGCGGCGTCCATGCGCGCGGCGATCAGGTCACCGACGAAGGAGCTGCCGTTGCGCGCGTCGAAGCGGGCGGCCAGGGCCGACGCCTCGGCGCGGGCGTGGGCGTGCAGCGCGTCGGCGGTCCACGTGCGGCCGGCCGGGCCCGGCAACTCCTGGCCGCCCAGGCCCCGTTCGCCCAGGCGGCGGGCGAGCAGCGCGACGGAGGCGAGGAAGTCGAGCAGGGTGTCGGGGTCGCCGGACGGCGCGAAGTGGCCCGTCTGCTCGGCCAGGATCTCCAGGGCGCGGGCCTCGTTGCCGGTCAGCGCGCAGAACGCGATGTGGTCGGCGACGGAGGAGCGCATCGACTCCATGCCGCGGATCATCCGGTAGCCGCGCAGGTGGTGCGTGCGCGCCTCGTCGGTGCGGCCGAGCCGCACCAGCGGCAGGAGCGAGGACGCCAGGGCCACGTGCGGCTCGTGGGCGCAGGTGAACTCGCCGGCCAGGACCGGCGCCCACGTCTCCAGCGCCTCGGCCGGGCGGCCGAGGAGGTCGAGCCACGCGCCCTGGGTGTTGAGCTCGCAGGCGTGGCAGTCGCTCATCTCGTCGCGGTCGGCGGCCAGCCAGGCGGCGAAGGCCCGCTCGGCGCGGGGCAGGTCCCCGGTGTCCCGGGCGATGCGGAACTCGCCCTGGCGCACCGCCCGTTCGCTGTACCCGGCCAGCCGGTAGCGGTGCTCCATCTCCGCCTGCCACTTCTCGACGGAGGCCAGGGGGATGTCCGGCTGGTCGAGCATGCCGCTGGAGACCCACTTGAACATCCAGTGCAGCCGGTGGGCGGCGAACCCGTCGAAGTCCTCCGGCCGGTCGTCCCACATGCGCAGCAGGCGGGCGAAGGGCACGAACATCTTCTCCGACTCGGAGCTGAAGTTGTAGGCCGACAGCAGGTTGAAGAGGGCGTCGAGCAGCAGGGCGGTGTCGCCCGTCCGCCCGGCCTCCTCGACCAGGCGCTCGGCGCGGGCGTTGCGCGCGGGGCCCTCGGGATCGCCCATGTTCTCCTGGAGCGCCCGGCGGACGGCGGTGACGGTCGTGTCGCTCATCGGCCCTCCTCCGACGCGGTGGTGGGGTGGGCCGCCCACTCCAGCAGGCCCAGGAAGGCGCGGTTGAGCAGGGCCGTGTCGGCCGGCCGCAGCGGGCGCCGGGCCATCAGCAGCGCCTGCCCGTACAGCGCCTCGGCGGCGGTGCCCGCCAGGTCGCCGTCCGGCAGGGAGCCCAGGCGGCGCACCAGCGGGCTGAGGTGGTTGAGGACGAGGCGGGCGCGCGGCGTCCCGTCGCGCAGCGAGCCCAGGATGGACGTCCACAGGTCGTCCGCCGCGGACTCCTCCTGCTCGCGGGCCCGTTCGTGCCGGGCCGCCCGGTCGTCCAGGTGCAGCGCGGGGACGGTCACGGGCAGGAACGCCCGGACGACCACGTCGCAGCCGAGCGCGTCGAGGCGGGCGCGGGCCGCCGACAGGAAGCCGGACAGGGCCAGTTCGTCGGCCGCGTCGACGTGGTCGAGGTGCGCGGCGACCGTCTCGGCGTCCAGCTCGGCGACGGACGTGCCGGGACGGACGCGGGGGAGCAGCCGGACGAGGTCGGCGTCGAAGGTGTAGCCGCCGTTGACCACGCCGATGCCCTGGGCGGCGGCGACCGGCGCCACCTGCCGGAACTCCTCGACGCTCTCGGTGAAGTGGACGACGGGGTGGCGCTGGGCGAACTCCTCCAGCGACAGTGGCCCGTCGCTCGTCTCGAACGGCAGCCACGGCAGCATGGTGCGCAGCATCTCCGCGTCGTGCCGCGCCAGCGACTTGACGCCGAGGTGGTGCACCGCGAGGAAACCGCGCAGCCGGTCCTGGTCGCCGGCGGCGAGCTCGGCCAGCCAGGCGCGTATGCGCTCGCCCAGCGCCTCGCGGACGGCGGCGAGGCGCTCGTCGTCGTAGAGGCTCTCGCGGGAGGCGGTCGGGCGCAGGCTGTCCGTGTCGATGACGCAGCGGACGAAGAACGCCCAGTCGGGCAGGAGGTCGTCGGCGCGGTCGGTGAGCAGCATGCCCTTGAGGTGCACGCGGTGGCCGGCGCGCTGCGCCGGGCTGACCGCCCGCGGCAGCACGTACGCCACACCGCGCACGCCGGCCGCCGGGACGTCGAGGTCGATGCTGTCGAGCGGCGCGAAGCCGAACACCTCCCGGCAGTGCGCGGCCAGCGCGGCCCTGCGGGCCGCCGGGCCCGGGTGGGGGCGCTCCCACACGGCGGGCCGGTCGGTGACCGGGACGTCGCCGACGCGCACGTCGTACGGCAGGAGCGAGCCGAAGTCCTTGGCGAGGGCGGTGACCCGCTCCTCGGACAGCCAGTCCGCCATGCCGCGGCGGGCGTCGAGGTGCACGGTGGTCCCCGGCTCCCGGCGGGCCTCGTCGGGCAGGGTGCGCACGGTGTACGAACCGTCGTCGCGGGCCGTCCACTCGACGGGGGGCGCGTCGGGGGTCCTGGCCGAACGGCTGACGACGCGTATCTCCCCGGCGACGACGAAGCAGGCGAGCAGGCCGATGCCGAACTGGCCGAGGAACTCCGAGCGCGCCGACTCGAGCCCCTCCCGTTTCGAACTGCGCCCGATGGTGGCCAGCAGGTCGTGCACGTCGCTCTCGGTCAGCCCGACGCCGCTGTCCTCGACCCTCAGCCGGCCGTCCCCGGCGAGCAGCCGGACGCTCGCGGGTGCCGCGGGATCCGTGGCGCGGCGGGCGGTGATCGCGTCGACGGCGTTCTGCAGGAGCTCGCGCAGATAGACCTTCGGGCTGGAGTAGAGGTGGTGGGACAGCAGGTCCACCAGGCCGCGCAGGTCGACCTGGAAGGTGTGCGGTATCTGGTCTTCAGTCATCGTCGGCAGACTACTTCGTGGGTCGGACAGCGCGCGGGCCATTAACGCCCCCCCGGGAAACGGCGAAGGGGCGGGGCGGGGCCGACGGCTCCCCGCTCCCGCCCCGCCCGCCCGCGCCGCGGTCAGTGGCGGACCCCCCGGGCCGGCGCCTCCGCCAGGAGGAGCGAACGCACCATCCGGCACGTGGTGTTCGACGGCGTGCGCACGCCGATCCGCTCGGCGGTGCGCCGTATGCGGCGGTTGGTGGCCTGCTCCGGCCGGTAGGCGCCGCTGTGCAGCAGGGCGATGGCCAGGCGCATGGCCTTCAGCCGGCGGTTGTGCGACTCGTACCAGTCGCGCGGGTGGCCCGCGGGCAGCCGCTTCTTCGGCAGGGTCGGAAGGGCGGGGAGATCGGGGAGCGGGGTGGCTGCTGCGGTCATCGGCGTCCTCCTGCTGAGGGGTCGGTGCGACCTCTTCACTACCCCTCGATTTTACTGCCGGGCACTGACAATCGCCCCAGCTCAGGAGGGATTTGACCGGCCCTGCCGGTACGGTGGGGGGATGGAGATCTGGATCAACCCCGCCTGCTCGAAGTGCCGCTCGGCGATCGGCCTGCTCGACGCCGAGGGCGCTGGCTACACCGTCCGCCGCTACCTGGAGGACGTGCCCGACGAGGCCGACATCCGCACCGTCCTCGCCCGCCTCGGCCTGGAACCCTGGGACATCACCCGCACCCGGGAACCCGAGGCCGAGGAACTCGGCCTGAACACCTGGCCCCGCGACACCACCGCCCGCGACCGCTGGATCACCGCCCTCGCCCACCACCCCCGCCTCATCCAACGCCCCATCATCACGGCCGACGACGGCACGGCCGTGGTGGGCCGCACGGAGGAGGCGGTACGCGAGGCCCTGGCCCGCTCGCGGCGCTGAACAGGGCGGCGGGGCGGCCCGGCCCGGGACCGCTCCGCCGCCCTGCGCCGCGGCTACCGCACCGGCGTCAGCGACTCCCGCGCGTTGAGGTGGTCCACCTCCGCGCCCGTCTCGCGGCGGTAGGCATCGGTGATGCGGCCGAAGTCCTGGCGGGCCAGGCGGGCCCGTTCGGCGGCCTTGTTCATGTTGCGGTTGGCCAGGACGACCTTGCCGGTGGCCTCGACGCGGGCGGTCTCGTAGGCGGCGAGGCCGTCCTCGACGCGGTCGGCGCGGGCCAGTTCGGAGGCCAGGGTGCGGCCGTCGAGGACGGACTGGGAGGCGCCGTTGGCGCCCACCGGCCACATGGGGTGGGCGGCGTCGCCGAGCAGGGTCACCCGGCCGCGGCCCCAGGAGGTCAGCGGCTCGCGGTCGGCCATCGGGTACTCCAGGAGCACCTCGCTGCCGGACAGCATCTCGGGCACGTTCAGGTATCCCAGGTCCCAGTCCCGGTAGTGGGGGAGGAGCTCCTCCAGGCGGCCGGGGCGGTTCCAGCCCGCCTCCTCCTCGACGAGGGGGCCGGGCTCGGACATCCGGATCAGGCACACCCAGTTGATGTGCCGGGGGCTGATCGGATAGGCGATCATCTCGACGCCCCGGTGGCGGACGATGACCATCGAGCGGCCGGTGAGGAAGGGCTTCATCTCCGTGACGCCGCGCCACATGCGGATGCCGGAGTACAGCAGGGGCCCCTCGTCGGGGTGCAGCTTGGCGCGGACCACCGAGTGGATGCCGTCCGCGCCGATGAGGGCCGGCGCCTCGACGGTCTCGGTACGGCCCGTCTCCCGGTCGGACAGCTCCGCCCGCACCGCGTCCCCGGTGTCGGTGAAGTCCTCCAGCCGCACGCCGGTGCGGACCGCGTCCGGGCCCAGCCGGTCGCGGACGGCGTCGAGGAG
Organism: Streptomyces caatingaensis; assembly: GCF_001187435.1. Classification (GTDB taxonomy): domain Bacteria; phylum Actinomycetota; class Actinomycetes; order Streptomycetales; family Streptomycetaceae; genus Streptomyces; species Streptomyces caatingaensis. The sequence continues at coordinate 1,060,849 of NZ_LFXA01000002.1, forward strand.
CAGCATCTGCAGCTTGCCCCGGTGGATCGAGTACTGCGGCCACTTGTAGCCCTGCGCCAGGCCGCGCGGCTCGGTGTAGATCTCGTTGCCGTGCCGGTCCGCGTAGACGTTCTCGAGCGTGGCCACGCCGATGCGGGCCAGTTCGTCGCCGAGCCCGAGCTCGATCAACTCGCGGGCGGCGTGCGGCAGGAGGTTGATGCCGACGCCGAGCGGACGGATCTCCCGCACGTTCTCCACCACGCGCGCCTCGATGCCCGCGGCGTGCAGGCTCAGGGCGGCGGTCAGGCCGCCGATGCCTCCACCGGCGATGAGTACGGTCATGGGGAACTCCTCTGCTCTGGGTGGTTGTTCCGGGGGGCGCTGCGCTGTACCCACCCTCGTCCACCAGCGGCAAGAAGTCCAAGACATGACAAGTCTGGCTGCTAGCATCGCCGGTTATGGAACTGCGCCAGCTCGAGTACTTCGTGACGGTCGCCGAGGAGCGGAACTTCACGCGCGCCGCCGAGAAGGTGCGGGTCGCGCAGCCCGGCGTGAGCGCGCAGATCCGCAAGCTGGAGCGCGAGCTGGGGCAGGAGCTCCTCGACCGCTCCGGCCGCCGTGTCGGGCTCACCGAGGTGGGCGCCGCGTTCCTGCCGCACGCCCGTGCCGCCCTCGCCGCCGTCGAGCGCGCCCGGCTCGTCGTCGACGAACTGGCCGGGCTCGTCCGCGGCCACGTCGCCGTCGGCACCGTCACCTCGCACAGCGCCGAACTCCCCGCTCTGCTCACGGGTTTCCACCGCGACCACCCGGCCGTCGAGATCACCCTCGCCGAGGACACCACCGACCAGCTCGTCGAGGGCCTGCGCACCGGCCGCTTCGACGCGGCCATCATCAGCGTCGGCGCCGGCGCCCCGGCCGGCCTGGAGCTGCACATGATCGAGGACCAGCCGGTCGTGGCCGCCGTCGCCCACGACCACGAGCTGGCCGCCCGTTCCGCCATCCCCCTCGACGCCCTCCGCGGACGCCCGCTGATCAGCATGCCGCGCGGCACCGGCCTGCGCGCCCGCCTCGACGAGGCCTGCGCCGCGGCCGGCTTCCGGCCGCACATCGCCTTCGAGGCGGGCGACCCCGGCGTCCTCGCCCAGCTCGCCGCCCACGGACTGGGGGCCGCCCTCCTGCCCCGAGCGTTCGCCGAGGAACGCGCCGACACCCTGCGCGTCCTGACCATCGACCCGCCCGAACTCCGCGGCCGCCTGGCCCTGGCCTGGCGCTCCGGCGGCCCCCACGGCCCGGCCGGCCGCGCCCTGGTCGCCCGCGCCCGCGAGGAACTGCGCCGCGTCTGACGGCCCGCGCGCCGCAAGGAAGTGGCCAATATTGCCCGGACGGGGGGACGCCCGGGCGGGTGCTGCCGGATGATCCCGTCATGACGATGGCAACCACGGGGCAGGACGTGGTCGGGGAAACCCGGGCGTTCAACGCGAGGATGGCCCGCATCCTCGGCCGCTTCCCCCCGCTCCACAAGATCGACGACGTGGCCCTCGCCCGCTCCGCCGACGGCCCCTGGGCGACGCCGCCGCGCCTGCCCGAGGGCCGCGACCGCACGGTGCCGGGCCGCGCCGGCGACGTCCCCGTACGGGTCTTCACGCCGCCCGAGGTGACGGGCGTGTATCTCTTCCTGCACTCCGGGGGCCGCGTCGTCGGCTCGGCCGCGTACCAGGACCAGCAGCTGTGGGACCTGGCCCGCGGGGCACGCGTCGCCGTGGTCAGCGCCGACTACCGGCTGGCCCCGGAGAACCCCCACCCCGCCGCCCCCGACGACTGCGAGGACGTGGCCCGCTGGCTCGTCGGCACCGCCCGCCGCGCGTTCGGCACCGACCGCCTCGTGATCGGCGGGGAGTCGTCCGGCGCCGAACTCGCCGTCCGCACCCTGCTGCGCCTGCGCGACACCGACGGCTCCCACCGCGCCTTCCGCGGCGCGTACCTGGCCTACGGCTTCTACGACATGTCCCTGACGCCCAGCGCCCGTTCGTTCGGCGAGGACGGCCCGCTCGTCACCACGCCGGTCATCCGCTGGCTGATGGACCGGGCGTTCCCCGGCATGTCCCCCGAGGAGCTGCGCGACCCCTCCATCTCGCCCCTCTACGCGGACCTCCACGACCTTCCGCCGGCCCGCTTCGTCGTCGGCACCCGCGACCCGGTCCTCGACGACACGCTCTTCATGGCCGCCCGGTGGTCCGCCGCGGGCAACGCGACGGACCTGGAGGTCGTGGTGGAGGCCGTGCACGGCTTCACGATGTTCCCCATCGAGGTCGGCGCACGCGAACTGGCCCGCGGCCGTGAGTTCGTGGCCCGCTGCGTGCTCGGCTGACCACCGGCGCCGGCGCGCCGGCGCGGGGTCAGTCCGGGGCCGGGGAGCCCTCCTCCCCGGCGCCCTCTTCGCCCGCGCCGCCCGTGGCGCGCGGCAGCGTGAGCGTGCTGACCGCGCCCCCGTCCGGGGCGTTGGAGAACGCCAGGTGCGCGCCGATGGTCCGGGCCTGGCCGAGGGCGATGGTCAGGCCGAGGCCGTGGCCCCGGTGGCCCGCGGCCGGTTCGGTGCGGAAGCGCTGGGGGCCGTGCTCCAGCAGGTGGGCGGGGTAGCCGGGGCCGTGGTCGCGGACGGTGATGACGGGACCGTCCACGGTCAGGGTGACCGGCGGCCGGCCGTGGCGGTGGGCGTTGAGCAGCAGATTGCCCAGCACCCGTTCCAGGCGCCGCCGGTCGGTGTCCACGCACGCGTCCCGCAGGACGACGACGTCCGCCTCCTGACCGGGGACGCGCGCGGCGCTGCGGGCCAGCGGGCCGAGGACGTGCGAGTCGAGGTCCGCCCGCTCCGTCGCCGAGTCGAGCCGGGATATCTCCAGCAGGTCGTCGGTGAGCCGGCACAGGTGGTGCACCCGGTCGCGCACCAGCTCGGTCGGCCGTCCCGGCGGCAGCAGGTCGGCGGAGGCGCGCAGCCCCGCGAGCGGGGTGCGCAGCTCGTGGGCGACGTCGGCGGTGAACCGCTGCTCGCTGCGCAGCCGTTCGTGCAGGGCGGAGGCCATGGCGTCCAGCGCGGCGGCCACGTCCGCGACCTCGTCGCGGCCGCGCGCGGCGTCCGCGGCCGCGTCCGCCGTCCCGGGGTCGGGGGCCGTGAGGTCGCCGGTGCTGATGCGGCGGGCCACCGCGGCCGTCCGGCGCAGCCGGCGCGTGACGCGCGAGACCGCGACCGAACCGGCCAGCAGGACGCAGGCGATGGCCACGCCCGCGGAGATGACCATGGCGTGGTCCAGGCCCCGGAGGGTCTCGGCGCCCTGGCCGTAGTCGGCGCGGGCGGTCAGCACGGTGCCGTCCGCCGGGCGCGCCGCCCACATCACCGGCCGCCCCCGGAACGTGCCGAGCATGGTGCCGCGTTCGCCGCGCAGCGCCATCTCCCGCAGCGGGCGCGGGAGTTCGGGCGGGTCGAGGCGGCCGCAGGGCGGCAGTGGATCGCCCGCCGTGTAGGCGTCGGCGGTGTCGTCCAGCCGGGCCAGCGCGGCGGAGCGGGCCTGGCGCACGGTCTGGTCCCCGACGTCGGCGTGGACGAGGACGCCGATCACGACGGCGACGGTGCAGCAGGCCGCGGTGAGCAGGAGGGCGAACTTGGCGTGCAGGGTCCCCGTCCAGGCCCGCAGCCTCCGCAGCGCGGTCACGCGGTGTCCCGCGGCGCGGTGCCCTCGGGCGCGGCGCCCGGCGCGGCGCCGCTCTTCGCGGGCGGCGAGGCGGAGCCGCCCCGCACGCGGCGGTACTCCTGCGACTGGAACTCCATGGTCTTCTGCGCCGCGTCCCACGAGTACACCGTGCGCTGCCGGTAGTCGGGGGTGGCGGTGTCCTCCCAGAGGATCAGGTCGCGCCCGGCGACCTGGACGGACTGGACGGCGGCGGGATACGCCAGCACCCGGACCGGCTTGCCCCCGCGCAGGGTGTAGGCGCGCAGCGAGGTGGAGCCGTCCTCCATGTCGATGCCGATGATCAGTTCGTCCCGGCCGTCGCCGGTGAGGTCGTGGTACTCGGGGGGACGCACGGGGCAGCCGGGCCCGAGGGCGGTGCAGCGCGCGAGCTTGTCGCGGGTCGTCCCGTCCAGCGCCTCCGGCCCGTCGGGGACGGCGGGCCCGGCGGCGACGTCGGCCTTGACGGTGGCCAGCGGGTCCGCGGCCCGTATCCCGTCCGCCGCGGGGCCGGGCCGCCCGGCGCCCTGCCCGGCGGCCCACAGCGTCCGGGGCGCGGCGACCGTCGGCGCGCGCCCGGCGCTCACCGGCTCCGAGCCCCCGGCGCAGCCCGTCAGCGGCAGCAGCACGGCCGCACCGGCGGTCGCGAGCAGGGCACGGCGGCGGGAGGGCCGTGCGGGGCGCGGGTGCTGGGCGCGAGGGGGCTCGCTGTGGGAAGTCGGCATGAGGGAAAGGGTGTTGCGGCCGCCCGTGACGGGTGTCCGTGGACGGTTGTCCGCGGGGCCGGGCCGGCCGGGGTGGCGCGGGTGCCGGGAGCACGCCGTCGGGCGTGCGGGACGTCGGAGCACCGTGCGGCGGCGGACGGTACCCCCTCTCCCTTTTATCACACCGCGGTGACGGCCCCGTCCGTCCGGCCGTCCGCCGCCCCGCCGGGCGCGGCCGCCGCGGACGTCCTACGCTCGGAACCATGCCGACCGCCTACGTGATCGCCGGTCCCGACGGCACCCCCACCGACGAGGGCTGCCGGCACGCCGCCGAGGTCCGGGACGTCACCCCCGGCACCACCGAGGGCTGCGAGGACTGCCTGCGGGAGGGCACCCGCTGGGTGCACCTGCGCATGTGCCTCACCTGCGGCCACGTCGGGTGCTGCGACAGCTCCCCGCGCCGCCACGCCCGCGCGCACTGGCGCGGCACGGACCACCCGGTGATGGCCTCCCGGGAGCCCGGCGAGGACTGGGCCTGGTGCTTCCCGGAGGAGACGCTCCTCCTGCCCAGGGCGCCCGGGGCCTGAGGCCCGAGGCCGGGGGCCCTCAGCCGTCGACCGGCAGCCCCTTCGGCTCCTTGATCCGCTTCATGATGATCTGCGAGTTCACCTCGGTGACGCCGGAGAGCGTGGTGAGGCGCTCGATCCACAGCCGCTCGTACGAGCCGAGGTCCGCGACGGCGATCCGCAGCAGGCAGCCGGGGCTGCCGAAGAGCCGGTACGCCTCGACGACGTCCGGGATCTCCTGGAGCGCCGCCTCGAACTCCTCGACGGCCCGCCGGTCGCGCCTGACCTCCACGGAGACGAGGACCTCGAAGCCGCGCCCGACCGCCTCGGGGTCGATGACCGCCCGGTAGCCCCGGATGACCCCGTCCTGTTCGAGCTGGCGCACCCGGCGCATGCACGGCGAGGCCGTGAGGCCCACCCGCTGGGCGAGCTCCTGGATGGTCAGGCGGCCGTCCTCCTGGAGCTCGCGCAAGATATTCCTGTCGATCTGGTCCACGGCGCGATTATCCGCCACGGTCGCCGGGATTTCCCGCCGGAATCGGCAAACCGATTGCGCGCGATTCGTTCTACAGTTCCCCCCGTCCGGTCGGGCATCACCGGACGAAGCAGGCAAGCAGCGGGCAGAAGGAGCGCGTACGTGGGACAGGTCGTCGTCATCAGCACCGGCGGGACCATAGCCAGCCGCTGGCAGGGCTCGGGCTACGCCGCCGACGCCGCGGGCGGGGACGTCCTCGCCACGGCCGCCGTCCCCGAGGGCGTGACCGTACGGGTCGTCGACCTGATGAGCGTCAACAGCGCCCGCATCACCACCGCCCACCAGATCGCCCTCCTGCGCACCGTGCGCGAGGTGCTCGCCGACCCCGCCGTCGACGGCGTCGTCGTCACCCACGGCACGGACACCCTGGAGGAGTCCGCCTTCTTCGTCGACCTGCACCACGACGACCCCCGCCCGGTCGTCTTCACCGGCGCCCAGCGCCCGCTGGAGGACCCGGAGGGCGACGGCCCGCGCAACCTCCACGACGCCCTGTTGACCGCCGCCACCGTGCGCGGCCTCGGCGTCCTCGTCGTCTTCGACGGCCGGGCGCACGCCGCGCGCGGCACGGTCAAGGTCCAGACGCTGGCCGCCGACGCGTTCGCCGACCCCTCCGGCGAGCCCGTCGCGGACGTGAGCGCCGACGGCGTCGTCGTCCACCGCCGCCCCGAGCGCCCCGCGCCACTGCCCGTGCCCGCCGCCACCGGCCCGCTGCCCCGCGTCGACGTCGTCATGCACCACTGCGACGCGGACCCGGTGCTCTTCGAGGCGGCCGTCGCGGCGGGCGCCCAGGGCATCGTCCTGGTCGCCACCGGCGCGGGCAACGCCACCCCCGAGATCTGCGCCGCCGTCGAGGCGGCCGTCGCCCGCGGCGTCCTCGTCGCCCTGACCACGCGCGTCCCCACCGGACCGGTCGCCGAGATCTACACCCACGGCGGGGCCGTCGACCTCGCGGCCGCCGGCGCGGTGCTCACCGGCACCCTGCGCGCCGGCCAGGCCCGGATCGCCGTGCTCTCCGCGGCCCTGGCCGCCACCGACCCGGCCGGCCGCGCCGAGGCGCTGCGCCACGCGCTCGCCGCCCCGGTGCCCGCCACCGCCTGACCCCCGACCACCGCCCCCCACGCACCGATCGGATTCCGATGCCGGCCTCCGCCCCCGCCCCCGACCCCCTCACCACCGCCGGGACCCGCTCCGAGCACGACCTCCTCGGCGACCGCGACGTCCCCGCCGCCGCCTACTACGGCGTCCACACCCTGCGGGCCGTCGAGAACTTCCCCATCACCGGCACCCCGATCTCCGCCCACCCCGACCTCGTCACCGCCCTCGCCGCCGTCAAGCAGGCCGCCGCACAGGCCAACCGGGACCTCGGCCTGCTGGACGCGGCCAAGGCCGACGCCATCGTCGCGGCCTGCGAGGAGATACGCGCCGGGCGGCTGCACGACCAGTTCGTCGTGGACGTCGTCCAGGGCGGCGCCGGCACCTCCACCAACATGAACGCCAACGAGGTCGTCGCCAACCGGGCGTTGGAGCTCCTCGGCCACGCCAAGGGCGACTACCGCCACCTCCACCCGCTGGAGGACGTCAACGCCGGCCAGAGCACCAACGACGTCTACCCCACCGCCGTCCGGCTCTCGCTGCACCTCGCCGCCGCCCGCCTGCTGGACGCCATGGCGGTGCTGCGCGACGCGTTCGCCGCGAAGGCCGGGGAGTTCGCGGACGTCCTCAAGATGGGCCGCACCCAGCTCCAGGACGCCGTGCCGATGACGCTCGGCCAGGAATTCGCCGCCTACGCCGTCATGCTGGACGAGGACCGCGCCCGCCTCGACGAGGCGACCGCCCTGCTGCGCGAGATCAACCTCGGCGGCACCGCCATCGGCACCGGCCTCAACGCCCACCCCCGGTACGCCGCGACCGCCTGCGGACACCTCGGCAGGATCACCGGCATCCCCTTCACCGTCGCCGGCGACCTCGTCGAGGCCACCCAGGACATGGGCGCGTTCGTCCAGCTCTCCGGCGTCCTCAAGCGGATCGCCGTCAAGCTCTCCAAGACCTGCAACGACCTGCGGCTGCTCTCCTGCGGCCCGCGCGCCGGCCTCGCCGAGATCAACCTGCCGCCCGTACAGGCCGGTTCGAGCATCATGCCGGGCAAGGTCAACCCGGTGATCCCCGAGGTCGTCAACCAGATCGCCTACGAGGTCATCGGCAACGACGTGACCGTCACCATGGCCGCCGAGTCCGGACAGCTCCAGCTCAACGCCTTCGAACCGGTCATCGCGCACAGCCTGCTCAAGAGCCTCGCCCACCTGCGGGCCGGCTGCCTGACGCTCGCCGAGCGCTGCGTCGGCGGCATCACCGCCAACCGCGAGCACCTGGCCCGGCTCGTCGGCCAGTCCATCGGCCTGGCCACCGCGCTCAACCCGCACATCGGCTACGAACAGGCCACCGCCGTCGCCCAGGAGGCCCTCACCACGGGCGCCTCGGTGCACGACCTCGTCCTGGCCAAGGGCCTGCTCACCCCCGAGCGGCTCCAGGAGATCCTCCACCCGGACAACCTGGCCCGCCCGCACGCCCGGGCCGCCGCGGTCTGACCCCCTCCAACTCCCCCCCTCAGAAGCACAAGAAGGAAGTACCACCCCGATGGCACCGGCGCCCAGCGTCTCGTACTCGATGACCGTCCGACTGGAGGTCCCCGCCGGCGGGACAGCCGTCAGCCAGCTCACCACGGCCGTGGAGTCGTCCGGCGGATCGGTGACCGGCCTGGACGTCACCGCGTCCGGTCATGAGCGGCTGCGTATCGACGTGACGGTCGCCGCGACGTCGACGGCCCATGCGGACGAGATCGTGGAGAAGCTGCGTGGTATCGAGGGTGTGGTGGTCGGGAAGGTGTCCGACCGTACGTTCCTGATGCACCTGGGTGGCAAGATCGAGATGGCGTCGAAGCATCCGATCCGCAACCGTGACGATCTGTCGATGGTGTACACGCCGGGGGTGGCGCGGGTGTGCATGGCGATCGCGGAGAATCCGGAGGACGCGCGCCGGCTGACGGTCAAGCGGAACGCGGTGGCCGTGGTGACGGACGGGTCGGCGGTGCTGGGTCTGGGGAACATCGGGCCGAAGGCGGCGCTGCCGGTGATGGAGGGCAAGGCGGCCCTGTTCAAGCGGTTCGCGGGGATCGACGCGTGGCCGATCTGTCTGGACACGCAGGACACGGACGCGATCGTGGAGATCGTCAGGGCCATCGCGCCGGGGTTCGCGGGGATCAATCTCGAGGACATCTCGGCGCCGCGCTGCTTCGAGATCGAGGCGCGGCTGCGTGAGGCGCTGGACATCCCGGTCTTCCACGACGACCAGCACGGTACGGCGATCGTGGTGCTGGCCGCGCTCACCAACGCGCTGCGGGTGGTGGACAAGGGGATCGGTGACGTACGGGTCGTCATGTCGGGTGCGGGCGCGGCGGGTACGGCGATTTTGAAGCTGCTGCTGGCGGCGGGGGTCAAGCACGCGGTGGTGGCCGACATCCACGGGGTCGTCCACGCGGGGCGCGAGGACCTGGTGGGTGCGGATCCGCAGTCGGCGCTGCGCTGGATCGCGGACAACACCAATCCGGAGGGGGTGACGGGGACGTTGAAGGAGGCCGTGCGGGGCGCGGATGTCTTCATCGGTGTGTCGGCGCCGAATGTGCTGGGTGAGGCGGATGTGGCGGCGATGGCGGAGGGGGCGATCGTCTTCGCGCTGGCGAATCCGGATCCGGAGGTGGATCCGGCGGTGGCGCGGCGGACGGCGGCGGTGGTGGCGACGGGGCGTTCGGATTTCCCGAACCAGATCAACAACGTGCTGGTGTTCCCGGGTGTCTTCCGGGGGTTGCTGGACGCGCAGTCGCGGACGGTGAACACGGAGATGATGCTGGCGGCGGCGGAGGCGCTGGCCGACGTGGTCACCGAGGACGAGCTCAACGCCAACTACATCGTCCCCAGCGTCTTCAACGAGAAGGCGACCCAGGCCGTGGCCTCGGCGGTCAAGCGGGCGGCGCTGGCGCAGCGGGACGCGGCGGCCTGAGGCCCCGGGCCGTCACGGATCCTCGTCCTCCGCCGGCTCCGGCAGCATCCCGCTCGCCCGGGCGATGCCCTCCGTCTCGGCCAGGTCCTGGGAGCGCTGCTTCTGCACCGCGTCGACCTTGTCGCGCATGGCCCGCAGCTTGGCGCTGTCGCGGGCGACGTCCGGAGGGACGAGGGACATGACGCCCTTGGCGTGCTCGCCGTCGCCGAGGCGGGCGACGACGTGGTCGGCGCGGTCCTCGTGGCCGGGCACCTGGGCGCCGATCAGGCCCATGACGACGAGGAGTTCGTGCTGCACCTCCTGGGTGAACAGCTCGCGCTCCTCGTCGTCCATCCTCAGCCGTATGGTGCCGCCGCCGGCCTCGGCCCACATGCGCAGGACCTCGGTGAGCAGGTCGTACTGCGCGCGCGGCATACGGGCCCGGAGCGCTTCCAGATACACCGCGAGGCGCATCCGGGCCAGGTCGCCGGGGTCCTCGCCGTCGGTCATGCCCTTCTCCCTCCGCGTCCGCCCGGGTCTCTGGTTCCCTTTCCACTCGGGCGGGCGGGGAACCGTCGGGCCCCGGGCGGGTTCGCGGCGGCGGCCCGCGGGGCCGGGCGGGCGCCCGGGACGGCCCGTAAAATCGGACCGGGGGCGCATCCCAGGGAGGAGCACGCCATGACCGTCGCCTGCCGCAGGGTGTACGAGAAGAGCTCCGCCTCCGACGGCGCCCGCGTCCTCGTCGACCGTGTCTGGCCGCGCGGCATCCGCAAGGAGGACGCGCACCTCGACGAGTGGCTGCGGGACGTCGCGCCGTCCACGGAGCTGCGCCGCTGGTACGGCCACCGGCCGGACCGCTTCCCCGAGTTCCGCCGCCGCTACCTGGACGAACTCCGCGAGCCCGGACGCCGCCGGGCGGTGGACCATCTGCGCGAACTGGCCACCGGCCAGGACCTCACGCTGCTCACCGCCACCAAGGACGTCGAGCACAGCCAGGCGGCGGTGCTGGTGGAGCGGCTCTCCGGGCGGTCGTCGCGCGGCTGATCACCACAGGTCCCGGCCGGACCAGACGGGGTCGCCCTCGTACGGACGGTGGGCGTCCAGGTTGTCCGCGGCCGGACGGGACCGCCCCGCCGGTCCGGCGGCGAAGACACGGAAGAGGCTGGCGGTGACCCGGCCGGTGAAGCGGGCCGTGTCCGGCGGGATGCCGTGGCCGCCGTCGCCGGTGAGCGACTCCACCCAGCGCATCGTGCCGGTGTTGAACACCCCCGCCCCGCCGGGCGTCGTGTAGTACGCCGAGTCCGCGTAGCTGCGCACGCCCCGGCACACCAGCCGCGAGTGCGCGACGACCTCGATCGGCCGGGGCGTCGTCGCGCCGCCGTTCACCCGGTCGTACTCGGTGCCCACCAGATTGCGGAACGCCGTTCCGCGCCGGACGCCGGTGCCCTCGAACAGCCAGTGGTCCGGCTCCGTCACGACGTAGTCGGCGGTGGCCGGGTTGGCCTCGTAGAGGGTGCCGGTGAGGGAGTGCTCGGGGTCGGGGTGCGGGGGCGCCCGCCAGTCGGTGGTGACGGCGGCGTCGTCCCTGCCGTACAGCGGGTCGCGGGCCGCGTCCGTCTTGTAGCAGACCACCAGCCGGCGGTCGCCGCCCGCGGAGTTCTCCAGGCGGATCCGGCGGAAGCAGGCGTTCGCCCCGAGGAACGCCACGTTGGTGCCCGCGTCGCGGGCGGCGGTGACGGCCCGGCGCAGGGCGGGCGTCCAGTACTCGTCGTGGCCGAGGGAGACGACGCCGTGGGCGCCGCGCAGGATGTCCGGTTCGCGGTCGATGTCCATGGTGGTCAGGTAGGCCAGCGGCAGGCCCAGCCGCTCGGCCAGGGCGACGGCCGGCTGCTCGTACGTGGTGAACAGCGGCGCGCCGTCGCCGTCGTACGGCCGGTCGCAACTGACCGCCAGCGAGCGGGCGGTGTAGTCGCCCTTGCCGCCGGGGCCGTGGTAGAGGCTGTGGCCGCCCCAGGTGTTGTACGCCTGCCAGGTGGCCACCGCGTTGACCAGGACGAGCCGTCCGGCGGTCGTGCGCGAGCGGACGGTGAGGGGCACGTACCGCTGGGCGCCGGAGTCGGCGGTCAGGCGTATCAGGTACGCGCCCTCCGGCCAGCCGAGGGTGGACACCTCCAGCGACGGGGGCCAGCCGGCGGCGACGGTACGGGTGGGGCCCGTGGCCGGGGCGACCGGCCGCGGGCCGCCGGGTATCCGCCCGGAGGCCCAGACCAGGCGCGCCTGCGCCCCGCCGTACCAGCCCATCCGGAACGCCTCGGCCCGGAAGCCCCCGGCGGTCGTGGAGACGTGCAGGCGGAACGCCTCTCCGGGCCGTACGGCCGGGCGGTCCGCGTACCCCTCGACCGCGCGGTCGCCGCCGCGCCGTCGCAGTCCCCAATCGCGGTCGCCGGGGCGCTCGTTCTCCGCGGCGACGGTGGGCGCCGGGCCCGCGGGCGTCCGGCCCCCGCCCGCCGTGCAGCCGGCGACGAGCGCGCCCGCTCCCGCCCCGGCGGCGGTGCCGAGGAAGTGGCGGCGGTTCATGGCGGGGCCGGTCATGGCCCTCCCATTACCGGGCGCCGGGGGCGGGGGCGGCAACCGCGGGGGAGCGGGGCTGGGCCGTCCGGGTGACGGCGGCGGGCGGGTCCGCGGACGGCGGCGCGCCGGGGGCCGGGGCGCAAGGGGCGTGCGGCGGGGCCCCGTTGTCAGTGGTGCCTGCGACACTCGGCCGTGTCCGGTCCCGTCCCGCCCGAGGGAGGAAGACGATGACGAACGTGCCCGGTCCCCGCCGGCTCGTCGCCGCGGCGGCGTTCCTGGACGGCACGGGGATGCGCCGGCCGGCCGGTGAGCCGATATCCCTGCGCAGGGTCATCGCCGACATGGTCGCGGAGTACGCCCGGCGCAACGGGCCCGCGGATCCGCGCGGGGAGGGCCTCGACGGCGCCGCCGGCGGGTGACCGGGCCGCCCCTTCCCGCGGCGTCGCGCGTCCTCAGGGGCAGGTGACGACCTGGCCCGCCCAGGAGAGGCCGCCGCCGAAGGAGAGCAGCAGCACCGGGCCGCCGGAGGGGAGTTCGCCGCGCTCGGTGAGCTTGGCCAGGGCGAGGGGGACGGACGCGGCGGAGGTGTTGCCCGAGTCCACGACGTCCTGGGCGACCACCACGCCCTCCGGCAGGTCGAGTTGGCGCGCGACGGACTCGATGATGCGCAGGTTGGCCTGGTGGGTGACGACGCCCGCGAGGCCGGCCGGGGCGAGGCCGGCGCGGCGGCACGCCTCGCGGGCGACGGCGGGGAGTTCGCCCGTGGCCCAGCGGAAGACGGTCTGGCCCTCCTGGGCGAAGTGCGGGTGCCAGTCGTCGACGAGGCGGACGGCGTCGGCGCGGGTGGGGTCGGAGCCCCAGACGACGGGGCCGATCCCCTCCTCGTCGGCGGCGCTGACGACGGCGGCCCCGGCCCCGTCGCCCAGGAGGACGCAGGTGCTGCGGTCGGTCCAGTCGGTGACGGCGGACATCTTCTCGGCGCCGATGACCAGGGCGTGGCGGGCCGCGCCCGCGCGGACGGAGTGGTCGGCGGAGGCCAGGGCGGTGCAGAAGCCCGCGCAGCCGTTGTTGAGGTCGTAGGCCACGGCGGAGGGGATGCCGAGGCGCCCGGCGACCTGGGCGGCGGTCGAGGGGCAGCGGTCCACGGCCGTGCAGGTCGCCACGGTCACCAGGCCGATCTCGGACGGGTCCAGGCCGGAGGCGGCGAGCGCCTTGGCCGCCGCGGCGGCCGCCATGTCGGCGACCGATTCGGTGTCGGCGGCGATGCGGCGCGTGGCGATGCCGGTCCGGCGGCGGATCCATGCGTCGCTGGTGTCGACCATGCCCGCCAGGTCGTCGTTGGTCAGGACGCGCGACGGCTGGTAGTGGCCCAGGGCGGTGATGCGGGAACCCGGCACGGTCGGTCTCCTCGTTCGCGAGTGGTTCGGTGGCGGGAATATAGCAACCGACCGGTCGGAAGCTAAATGGGAGGAGGGCGGCTAGGATGGCCGGATGAGCCCCCGCAAGTCCGCCGCCGAAGCCCGCGCCACCCGCCGCCGCATCGTCGAACGCGGCGTCGCGATCGCCTCGGTGGACGGCCTGGAAGGGCTGACCATCGGCCGCCTCGCCACCGACCTCGGCATGAGCAAGGCCGGCGTCCTGGGCCACTTCGGCACCAAGGAGACCCTCCAGCTCGCCGCCCTCGACGAGGCGGCCGCCGTCTTCGTCCGCGCCGTCTGGCGGCCCGCCGAGGACGCGGCGCCCGGCCTGCCCCGGCTGCGTGCCGTCTGCGAGGCGTGGATCGCCTATCTGGAGAGCGAACGCGAGACCTTCCCCGGCGGCTGTCTCTTCGCCACCGCCTCCGTCGAGTTCGACGCGCGCGGCGGCCGGGTCCGCGACGCGGTGGTCCGCCTCGGCCGCCTCTGGCGCCGCCGGCTCGCCGGCGAGATCCGCCTCGCCGTCGCGGCGGGCGACCTGTCCCCGGACACCGACCCCGAGCAGCTGACCTACGAGATCGTCGGCCTCTACCTGGTCCTGAACCAGGACCTCCAGCTCTTCGCCGACCCCCGCGCCCCCGAGCGCACCCGCCGCGCCCTGGCCCGGCTCCTGGCGCCCGGCGCCTCCGCCGCCGTGGCCTGAGGCCCTCCCGGCCGCCGGAGAGCCGTTGTCGGTGGCCCGCGTTATGGTCCTGCCACCGGACCGGAACACCGGCCCGGACCACCGGATCGCACCAGCGGACCTCAACGGGGAGACCTGCCATGAGCAGCAAGGACGGCGACGCCTACGAAGGATTCACGGCCGAGGAGCGGGCCGCGATGAAGGAGCACGCCCAGGAGCTGAAGAAGGCCGCGCGCCGCATGTCGCGCGCCGAGAAGGCGGCCGAGGCCCGGCGGGACGTGCTCGCGAAGATCGCCGAGATGGACGACGCGGACCGGGCCCTGGCCGAGCGCGTCCACGCCGTCGTCACCGCCGCCGCCCCGGCCCTGGAGCCGCGGCTCTGGTACGGGATGCCCGCCTACGCGCTGGGGGGCAAGGTGCTCTGCTTCTTCCAGGGCGCGGGGAAGTTCAAGGCGCGCTACGCGACCCTGGGGTTCAGCGACCTCGCGAAGCTGGACGACGGCCCGATGTGGGCCGCCGCATTCGCACTGACGGAGGTGACACCCGAGGTGGAGGCGCGCATCGCGGAGCTGGTCCGGCGGGCGGTGGGCTGAGCGCGCCTCCGGGCGCTACCTCCTCGGCGCGGACGCCTGGTCGGCCGGTACGGAGGCCGGCGGACGGTGCGCGCCGTCCGCGGCGGCGGTCCGTGGGGCCGGCGCGGCCCCCGCGGTCAGGAGCCGCCACGGGCCCCAGCCGCCGCCGGGCTCCGTCTGCCGGATCTCCCAGGTGCGGTCCCGGTTCCACTCGCGGGCCGTCAGGTGGAGCCGTCCGTCGGGGAGTTGCTCGACGGTGGAGGGCTGGCTCAGGCCCACGTCCGGTTCCGGCACCCGGCCCAGGGAACGCACCGGGCCCCAGCCGGTGTCGGCGTCCTGCTGGTGGCGCACCTCCATCGAGCCGCCGCCGTACGCTCCCGAGGCGAAGGCGTCGATGCCGCCGTCCCGTTCCTTGAACAGCACGACGCCGCCGTGGTAGGGCGTCGGCGCCAGACCGAAGGCGTCCGGCGCGCTCCAGTGGCCCTCGTCGTCCTCGACCGTGTGGCAGAAGACGCCGTAGGCGGAGAAGAGGAGTTCGAGGTCGCCCGCCGAGTTCTCGACCGCCGTGACGGCGTAGCTCTTCGGCCCGACGGTCGCGGCGCTCACCCGCTTCCACGGCCCGAACGCCCCGCCGGGGGCGTCCTGTTCGCGGTGCCAGACGAACGGCAGCCCTCGCGTCGCCGTGGCGTCCTGGAACAGCTGGAACTGGGCGGTCCGGCCGTCCGCGCGGCCCACGGAGACCAGACTGCCGTCCACCGGACGGCTCGCCAGGCCCTCGGCCCCGGGGTCCGTCCCGCACGCCGCCGCCGCTGCCGCGGCCGGTCCGGCCGGTGCGGGCGCGGCCGCCGCCGTGCCGGCCGCCGGGCCCGCTCCGGCGAGCGCCACGGCCAGCGCGCCGCTCACCCACACCCCGGCCGTCCCGCGAACCCCGGAACGTCCCCTCCGTAACCCTCTTCGCCGCGGCTCCATCCGCTCCCCGCCCTTCCGTCCGGTCCCTCCGGTCAGGGAAGTATCTTCCCGGCGCACGAGGCCGACGGCCAGCCCGCAATTCCGGCCAGGCCGGGGGCGATTCACCGTCCGGACCGTACCGGGTGGCGCAGGAGGGGACGGGCCTTGTGCCCCGCCGCGCCCCTCACCCGTCTCACCCGGCCGGGGAGCCCTCCCCCGGGGGGAGCCCCGGCCCCCGAGGGAGGGGGCCGGCGCTCACCCGTCCTGCAGCAGGCGCACCGCCTGCTCGGCGAGGTGCGCGTCCACGGCCCCCGACCGCTTCCCGGCGATCCCCGAGCGCAGCAGGGCGGCGCCTTCGAGCAGGGCCACGAAGGTCTCGGCGCGGGCCCGGCAGAACGCGGCCGTCCGCTCCGGCCGCAGCCGGCGCAGGAACGCCTCGACGTGGCCGACGTACGTGCCGTAGAACGCCCGGACGACCTCGGCGACGTCCTCGTCCCGCGCCGCGAGGGCCCACAACTCGACGTACAGCCGCACCAGTCGGGGGTCCTCCTGCTCGGCCAGGAGGACGGCGACCGCGTCCGCGGCGTCGGCCCGCGGGCCGGTCGCGGCCGCCAGCCGCTCCAGCGAGCGGTCCAGGGCCCGCTCCAGCACGGCCTTGACCAGGTCGGCGCGGGCCGGGAAGTAGTGCTGGAGGTGCCCGATGCGCACGCCCGCCTCGTCGGCGATGGCCCGCAGGGACGCGTCCGCGTGCCCGCGGGCGACGAGCACGGTCTCGGCGGCGTCGAGGAGGCTGGTCCGGCGGGCGTCGCCGCGCCGGGTCAGCCTCGCCCCGCTCATGCGACCGTCACCTCGGCCCCCGCCTTCTCCAGGGCCGTCAGGACGAGGCCGGGCCGCGGCGTCGCCTCGGGGAAGGTCACCCCGGCGGGCGCGGGCGCGCCGTCCTCGCCGAGCACCCGGCGCAGCCCCAACAGGGCGCCGACGGCGGTGAGATGGGCCTGTCCGGCCGGGTCGCGGACGACGGCGGTGCGGTGCTCCCCGGCCGCGCCGCGCCCGCGCACGTCGACGCGGACCAGCGCGGTGCCGCCCTCGCCCGGCGAGTACAGCAGCGACCTGCGCAGCGCCCGGAACCTGTCGCCCCGCCCCCACCGGAAGAAGCCGGTCCGTCCGAGGGCGAGGAGCGCGGTCGTCGAGGCGGTGGCGCTGAAGCCGATGCGGGTGACGGCCGTGTCGACGCCCAGGGCCGCCGGCAGCGTGAACTGCTCGGGGGTGTCGATCCGGGCGACCGTGGTGCGGTGCCCGCCGATCGTGACGCGGCCGGCCCCGCTCAGCGGGGTGACCGGCCGCCGCCGGCCGCCCTCGGTCACCTCGTAGTCCAGCCCCAGGCGGTCCATGAACTCCACGGAGTCCGCGCCCGCCCGGTCCCGCAGGTCGTACCGGACGGCGATCTCCACCGACGACGCCCCGCCCAGGCCGTCGGCCAGCGCGGCCGCGACGAGCGGGCTGACCCCGCCCATCCAGCCGGAGGACAGCAGCACCGGCGCCCTGGGCGGCGTCACGGCCGCGACCGCGAGCGCCCGTTGCAGCCGCGTCGTCCAGCGCGTGATGTCGACGTACGGCACTCCGCCGCGCAGCGCGGCGCGCAGGACCCGGTCGTCGTGGTCGTTCACCGTGCCGACGACGGCCCGGGGCCGTGCGGAGAAGGGCTCCGCGTCGCCCAGGTCCCAGCGCCGTACGTCCGCCCCCAGCTCGTTGGCCAGCGCCCGTCCGCGCCCGGGCGTGCGCCCGGTGAGCAGCAGGGGCCAGGAGGGCGCCGCGAGCCGGGCCAGCTCGGCGCCGACGGTTCCGTAGCCGCCGACGACGAGCACCGGGCCGGCCGGGTCGTACTGAAGATCATCGTCCATGACGGCGAGACTAGGTCACGTGACCTGGAAACTCAATGGCCGCACCCCGGCGAGCAGTTCGCGGACCCGGCGGATCCGGCCGCAGGGCCCGGCGGCCACGAGCGGGGCACGCGCGGGGGGCCCGCCGAAAATCCGTTGCCCCGCCCCGGCGCGCCCCCTACGGTGAACACCGTCCCTGCCGCCGCCGATCGGAGAAGGCCGTTGCTCGTCTGAGGTCCTGAGACACCGCGCCGCGCAGCCGTGCCGCCCTCGCGTGCCGCTGCCCGCGCCCCGTGTGCGACCTCGACGCATCGAGCCGTCCTCCCGCCCCCGGACGGGGATCCCCGGCGATCCCCGCCGCCCCGGCCCGTCGCACCCGCGGTGTCCCTCCGCGCAGTCCCTCCCCCCGCACGTCCCACCCCCGTGCACCCCGCGCGACGGAACGAGGCCCGTATGACCGCCACCACCGCATCCATCACCTGCACCTCCCTCTCCTACGCCTGGGCCGACGGAACACCCGTCTTCGACGGCCTCACCACGGCCTTCGGCCCCGGCCGTTCGGGGATCGTCGGCCTCAACGGGTCGGGAAAGTCCACCCTGCTGAAGCTGATCACCGGCGAACTCGCCCCGGCCGCCGGCAGCGTCCGCGTCACCGGCGAGGTCGGGCACCTCCCGCAGGACGCCGTCCTCGACACCGCGCGCCGCGTCGACGACGTCCTCGGCATCGCCGCCACCCGCGCCGCGCTGCACGCCATCGAGGCGGGCGACGCGCGCGAGGAGCACTTCGCCGCCGTCGGCGACGACTGGGACGTCGAGGAGCGCGCCCGGGCCGTGCTGGACGGGCTGGGCCTGGGCGGCATCGGGCTCGACCGCACCGCCGGCGAGGTGTCCGGCGGCGAATGCGTCCTGCTGCGGCTGGCCGCCCTGCTGCTGCGCCGGCCCGACGTCCTCCTCCTCGACGAACCCACCAACAACCTCGACCTGTACGCGCGCCGCCGCCTCTACGCCGCCGTCGAGGCGTGGAACGGCGTCATGGTCGTCGTCAGCCACGACCGCGAACTCCTGGAGCGCGTGGACCGGATCGCCGAGCTCCGCTCCGGCGACGTCACCTGGTACGGAGGCGGCTACTCCGCCTACGAACAGCAGCTCGCCGCCGAACAGGAGGCGGCCGGACGCCTGGTGCGCGCCGCGGAGTCCGACCTGCGCCGGCAGCAGCGCGAACTGGCCGACGCCCACGTCAAACTGGCCCGCCGCAAGCGCTACGGCCAGAAGATGTGGGACACCAAACGCGAACCCAAGGTCGTCATGGGCGAGCGCAGACGCCAGGCCCAGGTGTCCGCCGGCAAACACCGCCTCCTGCACGAGGAGAGGCTCGCCGAGGCCAGGGAACGGCTCGACGAGGCCGCCGAGGCCCTCCGCGACGACGACGAGATCCGCGTCGACCTGCCGGCCACGGCGGTCCCCCACGGCCGCACCGTCCTCACCCTCTCCGGGCTCCGGCTCGCCCACGGGGCCCGCGTGGACGGCGAGTTCGAGCTCCGCGGACCCGAACGCGTCGCGCTCGTGGGACGCAACGGCGCCGGCAAGACCACGCTCCTGCGCACCATCGCCGGGGAGCTGGCCCCGCCGGCCGGGGAGGCCACGGCCCACGTCCCGCTGCGCTTCCTGCCCCAGCGGCTCGACCTCCTCGACGGGGAACTCTCCGTCGCCGCCAACGTCGCACGCTTCGCACCCGCGACCACCGACAACCACATCAGGGCGGGCCTGGCCCGCTTCCTCTTCAAGGGCGCCCGCGCCGACCTGCCGGCCGCCGGCCTCTCCGGCGGCGAACGCTTCCGCGCCACCCTGGCCGCGCTGCTGCTCGCCGACCCCGCCCCACAGCTCCTCATGCTCGACGAACCCACCAACAACCTCGACACGGCGAGCGTCCGCCGGCTCACCACCGCCCTGGAGTCCTACGAAGGAGCCCTGATCGTCGCCGGTCACGACCTCCGCTTCCTGGAGTCCCTCGGCATCACCCGCTGGCTGCGCCTCGACGGCCGCCTGCGGGAGACGACCGCGGAGGAGGTGCGCGCCGAGGCCGGCGAAGGATGAGCACCCCGCGCCCCCGTACATTGGGGCAGCGCACCGACACCCCGGAAAGGCCCCCATGACCCCCACGGCAGCCGCCGCCACCGAGGAGCGACTCGCCGCCCACCGGCACCGCTTCGACGCCGCCTTCGCCGCGTACTTCACCCGCCTGGCCGCCACGTTCGACACGCCGCCCCACAGCCGCTTCACCCCCCAATGCCTCGACCTCCTGCGGGAGTTGTCGCTGCGGGGCGGCAAGCGGCTGCGCGTCGTCCTGCTGTACGAGGCGGCCCGCCTGGTCACCACGGACGAGAACCCGCCCGGCCTGGCCGAGGCCGCCCTGAGCGTCGAACTGCTCCAGACGCACGGGCTCGTCCACGACGACATCATCGACGACTCGCCCGTCCGCCGCGGCGGCCCCTCGACCCACCACGCCTACCGCCACGCCTTCCCCGGCCACGACCGCACCGCCCTCGGCCTGGCCGTCCTCGCCGGGGACCTCGCCGCCTTCCTGTCCGTCCGCGTCCTGCTCGACGCCGACGCCCCCGCACCGCTGCGGCAGGCCATGCTGGACGTCCAGACCCGCGCGGCCACCGACGCGATCGCCGGCCAGATCCTCGACCTGGAACGGGACTTCCACGACCTGCCCGACGCGGAACTCCTGCACACCGTCACCGAGTACAAGTCCACCCGCTACTCCGTCCTCGCCCCGCTGCGCCTCGGCCTCCTCGCCGCCGGCGAGGACCCCGCGCCCCACGACGCCCGGCTGCGCCGCTACGCCACCCTGACCGGGATCTGCGGACAACTGCGCGACGACCACCTCGACCTCTTCGGCGACGACGACGCCCTCGGCAAGCCGCCGGGCGGCGACCTGCGCGCAGGCCGCCGCACCTACGCCCTCCGCGCCGTCCTGGCCGAGGCCGGCCCCGCGGACCGCGCCGTGGTCGAGGCCGCCCTCGGCGACCCCGGCGCCCCGCCCGAAACCCTCGACCGCGTCAGGGACATCGCCCGCCGCCGGGGCACCGACGCCCGGTTCCGCGCGGACCTGCGCCGGTACGCCGAGCGCGCCGCGGCCGAGGCGGCCGAGTGGGGCGGCTGGTGGCGCGAGGAGGCCGTCGCCTTCTTCACCCACCTGCCGCTGCGCATCGCGAAGGACGTCACCTGACCCTCACCGGCCACCGAACAGCGGCCCGGGGACCGCGGCTCGGCCGCCCGCACCCGGCGCGCCGGGGCCCGACGGGCGGCGTCAGCGCGGCATGTCGGCGCTCACCGAGGTGCCGGGGACGCAGACGATCCCGTCGAACGCCTCCAGGACCGGGATCTCGATGAAGGCCGTGTCCAGCCGGGTGCGCACCGGCTCCGGCAGCCCGTGCCGGCGGGCGAACGCGCGCAGCGCCCGGGCGTCCACCAGGGCCGGCCGGCCGGAGACCTCCGCGAACAGCGCCTCGACGCTGTCCGGCACGGCCTCGGGGGTGGCGGCCCGGCCCCAGCGCATGCCGGCCGGGTGGTCCGGGTCGGGCACGTTCTCCACGGTCTCGCCGCCGTTGCCGGTCAGGGCGATGGGGACGTAGTCGGCGCCGAGGGCCCGGGAGAGCAGGTTGCCCATGGTCGTCACGGCCAGGGGGCCGTCGGCATCGTTGGCGGAGCGCTGGATGTGGGCGTTGTGCCCGACGAGCACGACGCGGGTGTCCGGCGCGGAGCGCTCCAGGAACTCCAGCAGGGTGTCCGCCAGATAGCGTTCCCGGGCGGCGAACCCCGGCCCGTCGGGCGCGCCCGCCAGAGCCTCGGCCATGGCCCGCTGGGCCCGGTCGGTGGTCACCGCCGCGCGGACGTCCGACAGGGCGGTGGCGTACGCGGCGGGCCCGCTCCGGTCGACGTAGACCTCGCGCAGGTCCGTGAAGCGGCCCAGCAGCCGGGCGAGCGCGGTGGTGAGCCGGTCCTGCGCGGCGGGGTCCAGGGTGAGCCGGGCGCGGGCGGGGACCATGACCGTCCCGCCCGCGATCGGCTCGGAGACCTCCAGCGCCGCCTCCACGAAGCGCAGCGCACCGGGATCCACGGCGGCCAAATAGACGGCGACCGGCTCCAGGACCGGCGCGAGCGAGCCGCCCGCCCGGGGGATGTCGCAGCCGACGAAGCGGACGGGCCGGGCGGCCCCGGCGTTGTGGCGGCGCAGCCGGCGCAGGGTGTCCCGGCATTCGACGGGCAGCCCCAGGCCCGGCACGAACGTGCCGCCGGCCGGGCCCGCGGTGGTGCCGGGCGCGAGGAGGCCGTCGATGTCGCCGGGCCCGCCGCGCAGCCAGGCGTCCACGGCGCGGCCCTCGGCGGCCCCGTACTCCATCGCCCAGGCGGTGAAGCCCAGTTCCTCGACGAGGAACCGCAGCATGCGGTGGCGCTGGAGGCCGAACTCGCGGATCTGGTGCGCGTTCTCGCCGAGGGCGACGACGCGGGCGTCGCCGACGAGGTCGCGCAGCGGTTCCAGGCCGGCGTGCGGGGCGTCCGGGTCCGCCCCCGGGCCTAGGGGGGCCAGCCGGGAGGCGTTGCGGGTGACCCAGCGCGTGAGGGCGGCGGGCGCGGCCGTGAGCGCCGGCCCGGCCGGGGGCAGGAGATCGCGCAGATCGCCGGGGGGCGTGGTGGGGTGGTTCCGGTCGTTCATGAGGGTGCTCCGCGAGGTGAGTCGTCGTCGGAGCCGGGCAGCGTCGAGCACCGCACCGGCGGGGAACCGGAGTGCGGCGAAGCCGCCGGACGTGCCGGTCGCAGCTTGCCGCTAGGCGGCGCTGCGGGGCTTGAGGAACCAGCTCTGGGCGGTGCACGCGATCATGCGGCGCAACGTATCAAGGACCGGTGCAGCACGCACCATCTTTTTGTCGCGGGGTCGTCGGCGGGGTCGTCGGTGGGGGTCGCTGTCGGGGACATCGGCGGGGGCGCCGCGAGGACGGGCGGCGGCCCGCCCCCCCCGTCACCCCGCCCCGTGCGCGGCCGTGAGGCCGAAGGCGTGCACGCGCCGCCCGTCCGGCCCGCAAGCCGGCCACGGCGCACGGCCGTTGACGAACGCGGCGACGGATCCGGCGAAGGAGGCGGACAGCGCGCGGTCCGCGGCGGTCACCGCGCCCAGCATCGGCGCGCCGGCGAAGGCGTCGAACGTGCCGAACAGGAACGGCAGATCGGCGCAGTGCGTGGCGCCGAGGGCCGACGGGTCCGGGTCGGGACGGCGGCCGAACCGGTAGACGTACGTCTCGGCGCCCTGCGCGGCCGAG
Organism: Streptomyces caatingaensis; assembly: GCF_001187435.1. Classification (GTDB taxonomy): domain Bacteria; phylum Actinomycetota; class Actinomycetes; order Streptomycetales; family Streptomycetaceae; genus Streptomyces; species Streptomyces caatingaensis. The sequence goes on from NZ_LFXA01000002.1 coordinate 1,083,779, forward strand.
AGGCGCGCGATCTCGTCACCGGCCGCGTTGAACCGCTCGGTCGCGGCCGGGTCGCGGAGCCCGAACGCGGTCGACTCGTCGGTGGTCGCGCCGATCAGCAGGGGGCGCCCGGCCAGCGCGCCGTCCCGCACCGCGTCGAGCGGAGTCCGCGGATGGCCGGCCCCGCCGCGCACGGGCACGAACGACGGCGCGGCCGTTCCCGGGCGCGCGGTGCGCGCGGTCAGCCGGGCGGTGGCGTCCAGCAGCTCCCCGACCGGAACGGCGCGCAACCGCTCCACGTCGCCCGCGCAGTCGAGGGCGTCCAGCAGCTCCCGGGCCGTCGCCTCCGCCTTCTCCGGCTCGCACAGCGGCATCCCGAAGGGGCCCGACTGGGCCAGCACCCGGTGCGCCAGCGGGGCCGTGGCCGGGTCCACGGCCAGCGCGAGCGCCGAGTACGCGCCGGCCGACTGCCCCCCGACGGTGACGCGCGAGGGGTCGCCGCCGAACGCGCCGACGGTCTCGTGCACCCAGCGCAGGGCGGCCGCCTGGTCGCGGGAGCCGAGGTTGTCGGCGCCGTCCTTCGGGAGGTGGAGCCAGCCGAGGGCGCCGACACGGTAGTTGGCGGTGACGACGACGATGTCGCCGAGCGCGGCGAGCCGGGTGCCGTCGTACCAGTCCCAGCCGGCGGAGCCGCCGGCGAAGCCGCCGCCGTGGAACCACAGCAGCACCGGCCGGGCCGGCGCCCCGGCCTCCAGGGCCGCGAGCGGAGTCCACACGTTGACGGTGAGGCAGCCGTCCTCGTCCCCGTCGGGAACGCGCGGGCCCATCACCGACGCCAGCCGCGAGGGCCCCTGCGGTACGGACGGTCCGGCCGCGGAGGCGTCCCGCTCGCCGTCCCACCGGGGATGCGGCCGGGGCGGGGCGAACCTCAGGGCGCCCACGGGCGAGGCCGCGTAGGGGATGCCGCGGAAGGCGGCGACCGTCCCGTTCACGGTCCCGCGCAGCCGTCCCGCCGGGACGGTGGTCACCGGCTCGTTGTCGCGCACCGCACCGCTGTTGGTCATGCCCTCGCGCCTCCGCGTCCTGGAACCGATCTTTGCCCGGTCCATCTTCGGGGGGTGCGGCGCTTCCGGCCAGAGGGGGGTGGGGGCCGGTGGGGGAGCGGGCTCACCGGGGGCGGCTCACCCGAAGGCGGGCGACGGGGCCGGGAGCACGGGGCCCTGGTGTGCCTTCTCGTCCTGGAGGGCGGTCAGCCGGCGGACGAACAGGGCGGCGGCGACGGCGGCCAGGACGTCGACGGCGTCCGAGACGGTCATCGCGACGGCGGCGGCGCGGATCTCCTCCGGGGTCTCGGCCATGAGGTACATGCGGCTGGTCCCGCGGCCCAGGAACAGGGTGGCGATCCACAGGCCCCACCACCAGTTCATGACCGCGCGCGACACCCGGAGCGGCGAGCCGTCCGGCGCGTACGGCAGGCTCGCGGCCCACACGTCGTCGGCCATCCTCTTCGGGAACCACAGGTTGACGACGGGCGTGAGCCACCCCCAGACCGCCCAGCCCCGGCGCATCCGGTGCCCGTCCGGCCGGAACACCTCAGCGTTGATCCGCACCCGCCGGAACCAGACGATGAAGACGACGGCCGTGGCCAGCAGGGCGAGCGACTGCAGGAACCCCGCGACGGCCACGAGCAGATCGGCCCGGTCGGCCTCGCCCTCCTCCAGGGACAGCACGTCGTCCGCCAGCCGGTCCGACACCGAGAACAGATTGCAGTTGGCGACCACGGAGAAGGCGTCGGCGAGCGCGCACACCCCCAGCAGGACCACGGCGGCCCGCGCGAGCCCCCGGGGGGAGGCGAGCCACGCGGGCGGGCCCGGGCGCGGCTGCGCGTACGGCGGCGGAGCCGGGTAACCGGGCGGCACCTGCTGCGCGTACGGCGGCGGGGCCGGGTAACCGGGCGGCACCTGCTGCGCGTACGGCTGCGGCGGCACCGGCGGGGCACTGATGCCGCCTGCCCGGCAGGCGACGCACAACCCCCCTTCCTCCGCGGCCGGGTTGGACTGACATCGGGAACACAGCACTAAAACAACCTCTTTGTCGGGATGTGGTGCACCCACACCTGTGATGCACCACATCAAAGACGCGTAGGGGACCCCTGAGGTTGTACGCGGACCGGAGAACCGTCCCTGCGCGGCCCCGGCGGCCGGACGCGGACGGCGTCCCCGGCCAGGTGGTCCTGGAGGCGCGCGTGACGGAACTGGTAGACCGGCCCCACCTGCCGCAGGATCCCGAGCCGGTGCGCGTCCGCGAGGAACGCCTGGAGCCGCCACGGGAGTTGACCGCGCGCCGCGAGGAACAGCCGCGCGACGGCGTAGTACGGCCAGGAGCGCGCGGCCAGCGCGACCGAGGCGCCCAGGACGGCCCCGTGGAAGAGACCGACGACGGCCGCGACCATCGTGGTGCGCAGCGGATCGGACGCGACCGAGGGCAACGACCGCACGACCGCCTCGGGGAGGTCGAAGACCACCGCGCAGGCCGCGGCGCCGATCAGCGAGACCAGCCGGTCCGCCCGGACCGAGGACGCGGCCGTCGCCACCTCGTCGGCGGAGAAGGGCGCCCGCACCCAGTCCAGCGCGGCCAGACTGACCCCCGCCACCGCCCCCAGCACCAGCCCCCAGGGCGCTCCCCCCGGCGGCAGGGCGGACTCGAACCCGGCGAGCGCGTAACCGGCGAAGACCGCCCCGCTGATGGCGACCACCGCGGCCACGAGCCCGAGCGCGCGCAGCAGCCGCCGGCGCCGGTGCCGGCGGGCGGGACGGCTGCCGCTCGGCGCGGCGGGAGGGGACGGCAGGCCGGTGCCCAGCACGACGAGCCACAGGCCGAAGCAGAGGAAGCCGATCGCGGCCGCGACCACCCCCGGGGGAAAGCCCCGGTAGTAGAACCACGACGACCCCGGCGCCCCGAGCCCGCCGCACAGGGAGACGGCGGCGGCCAGCACGGACGTCCGGGCCAGGCCGCGCTCCCGCGCGGGAACCAGGCCGGCGGCGCCCAGCACGCACGCCACGATCGGCACCTCCAGCACGGACAGGGGGAACCACCGCCGCGCCTCTGGCCAGGCCGGCACGCCCAGGACGGCCGCCAGGGCCGCCGTGGTCAGCAGCAGCGCCGCACAGGTCAGCAGGGCCCACGTGCAGGCGCGCCGCCAGGCCCCGGCGAGCCAGGGGGTCCACCGGTACAGCTCCCACCAGGTGAGGTCGTAGGTGCCCCGGGCGCTCATCCCCGCCGCGATCCGGGCGAGGTGGCGCCGGGCCTGCCGGGGCTCCCAGCGCCGGTCCGGGTGCCGGCGCAGGGCGCGGCGGTAGAGGGCCGGGACGAGGGCGTCGAGCAGGTGGTGCTCGACGGCGGCGGGGGTGGGGAAGCGCCGCGCGTCGGCGAGTTCGGCGGGGTCGTTGTCGTCGTCCGCGTAGACGGCCCGCGCGAGGGCCACCATGAGCGGGCTCCGCAGGGCGCGGGCCGCAGGGCCCCCGGGCCGGTCGCGCAGGTGCCGGGCCAGCGTGCGCCAGCCCTCCTCGTGGCGGCCCGGCGGCGCGGCCAGCCTCAGCAGCTCCAGGGCGTCGTCGGCGGCCACGGGCGCGGGCTCCAGCACCGCGGCCCCGGTCAGGACGCCGCTCTTCGCCACGGCGCGTGCGAAGTCGTCGGTGCGGCAGGTCAGGACGAGCGGGCTGTCCGCCGGGAGCGTGTCGTTGAGGGAGGCCAGGGCCACCGCCCGCGCGCCTTCCGGGAGTTCGTCGAGCCCGTCGAGCACGGGGATCACCCGGTGCCCGGTGAGGAGGTCGTCGACGACGGTCGCCCCGTGGGCGCGGGTGTCGGCCGCCGCCGGGTAGTCCGTGGCGAGGCGGCGGCGCAGCCAGGCCCCGGCGCTCTCGCGCGCGGGGTCGAAGGAGGAGAGCGGGAGGAGGACCGGTACGGGGTCGCCGGCGGAGCGGGTGCGCAGCAGGGCGAGCAGGAGCAGGACGGCGAAGGTGGTCTTCCCCGATCCGGCCGGGCCCAGGACGACCAGGCGCCGGCGGGGGAGCGAGCCGAACGCCCCCGCCAGCTCCCGGGGTTCGGCGCCGGTACTGCACACGACCGGGCCGCCCACCAGCCGGCGGTGGTCGGAGATCCCCGGCCGGGAGGAGTCCGACCAGACCACGGGCAGGGGCTTCGGGTCGTACAACTGGCGCAGGACCGCCTCGTCCTGCCACTGCCCGAGGACCGTCCGGGCCAGCACCTCCGCCGCCGCCGCGACCTGGTCGCCGTCGGCGGCCCGGCCGCCGTCCGCGCGCCAGGCCCACAGGGACAGCACTCCGAACAGCGCGACGACGGCGCTCACCACCGCCGCGGCGGCGGATATCCGGGCGGGGTCGCGCAGCGGCCACACCCACAACAGCCCACAGGCGACCACGGCGCAGAGCACCCAGGTCACCGTCCATCTCCGGTTCATGCCAGGGAGAACGAGGTGCGGCCGGGCGCGGTCACCGCCCGCCGCGCCCCTCCCACGGCGCGTCAATTCCCCTTAGCCTGCTCCCTCGTGCACCTTCCGCATCAGGAGTCAGGAGCAGCCCCATGCCGACCCGAATACGCCGGCACACCGGGAGACGCCGCTGGGGAGGGGCCGTCGCCGTGGCCGCCCTCGCGGCCGTGACCACCCTTCCGGCGGCATCGGCCGCCACCCCCCAACGCGGGCATCGCGTCGAGTACTTCACCGGGCCCGACGGGCACCCTCGCCACACCACCGTCCCCGCGTCGCCCGCGCCGTCCGCCCCCCTCCGGCCGTCCGTCCGCGGCGACGGCGACGTCGTACCGATCGTCCGGAACGGCCCGGCCGGGCACAGGCTCGACGTCGTCTTCATCGGCGACGGCTACACGGCCGCCCAGCAGGGCGACTTCCACGCCGCCGTCCGCGCCAAGTGGGAGAAGATGTCCGCCGTGGAGCCCTACGCCTCCTACCGGAACCTCTTCAACGTCTGGGCCGTCGACGCCGTCTCCCACGACTCGGGCGTCTCGGGCGACCCCGGCAAGGACGTCGTCAAGGACACCGCCCTGCGGTCCGCCTTCTTCTGCGACGGCATCGAGCGGCTGCTGTGCGTCGACACGGACCGCGTCGAGGCGTACGCGGCGAAGGCGCCCGCCGCCGACCTGGTCGTGGTGCTGTCCCACTCGGCCAAGTACGGGGGCGCCGGCTACAACGACGTGGTCTCGAAGGCCGGTTACGAGGGCATCGCCACGGCGTCGTCCGACCATCCCCGTTCCGACCGCATAGCCGTCCACGAGACCGGCCACTCGCTCGGCAAGCTCGCCGACGAGTACGAGTACCCCGACTACGGCACCTACACCGGCGACGAACCCGCCCAGGCCAACGTCAGCACCCTCCGCGCCGGCGACATGGCCGGGCGCCGGGCGAAGTGGTACCGCTGGCTCGGCCGGACCTCACCCGACGGGGGCACGGTGGGCGCGTACGAGGGCGGCGGCTACTACCCCAAGGGCCTCTTCCGCCCCACCGAGAACTCGGTCATGCGCACCCTGGGCCGGGAGTTCAACCTCCCGGGCGCCGAAGCGATGATCGCCGGCTTCCACCGGCACGCGGCCGTCCTCACGAGCGGCCTCCGCACGGACCGCCCGGTCGCCCGCACCGCCCGCATCACCGTGCGGACGAGCGCCCGGACGGTCGTCGTCCGCTGGTACGCCGACGGGCGCGAGGTCCGCGCCGCGCGCGGCCGCACCTTGGTGACCCCGCGCTCCCTCGGCGTCCCCGCCGACGGCCGCCGGCACCGGGTGACCGCGCGGGCCACCGACACGACGGCGGCGGTACGCGACCCCAAGGTGCGCATGTCGATGCAGGGCGAGCTGAGTTGGGAAACGGAGCTCCGCACCCGATGACGGAACAGGTGACCGTGCGGCGGATGTGCGAGGCGGACGTCGAGGCCGTGTCGGCGGTCCGCGTGACCGGCTGGCAGGCCGCGTACGCCGGGATCGTCCCGTCGTCCTTCCTGAACCGCATGACGGTCGAGGACGACGCCCGGCGGCGCCGCGAGCGCTTCCGGACGCCCGGCGGCCGGACGACGGACCTGGTCGCGGCCGACGCGCGGGGACGTGTCGCCGGCTGGGCCGCCCTCGGCCCCTGCCGCGACGCGGCGACGCCCGCGCCGGCGGGCGAGCTCTACGCCCTGTACGTGGCCCCGCCGCGCATCGGCTCCGGCGTCGGCCGCACGCTCCTGGACGCGGTGCACGCCCGCGCCCGCGGCTACGGCACGCTCCTCCTCTGGGTCCTCGCCGACAACGCGCGGGCGCGCCGCTTCTACGAACGCGCCGGGTACGTCGCCGACGGCGCCGTCCGGTCCGACGACTACGACGGCGTCCTGCTGCGCGAAGTCCGCTACCGCCGGGCCTCGTGCACACCGGTGACTAGACCGGTGACTGGACCCGTGACCGGATCAGCGACTGGATCAGTGACCCCCGCGGGGAGGCTCGCACCCGGTCCCGTCCGGATACCCGCCGAAGGCCTCCGCCTTGGCGACCGCCTGGTTCATCGACCCCTCCACACACATCCGCGAGGCGTCGATCAGGAAGTCGACCCGGGTGGGGCCTCCCTCGTCCACCTTCACCTTGGCCTCCGGGTAGCCCAGCCCCGTCAGCGCCCGGCGGGCGCTCTTCGCGGAGAAGTCGCCGCGCTTGCGCAGCGGTTCGAGCGCGTCCTCGATGCGCTTGGCCGCCGCGAACCCTTCGCACCGGGCCTTGCCCTGCAAGGCGATGGGCACCCGGAAGCCGTGGTTCTCGGCGTAATGATCACCGGCCGGAGCGGTGTGCGCGGGCGCCGCGGTGGTGCTCTCGCCCGGACACGGCACGTCCGCGACGGCGCTCGGCGTCGGCGCCGCCCCGGCCTCGTCCCCGTGCCGCTCGCTCCCGCACCCGGCGGCCGTGAACGCCGCCAGCAGCGCGACCGCGGTCCAGGCGCCCCGGGCCGCCGCTCTTGTCCTCTTGATCGCCGTCATGTCCCGATGATCTCCCGCCGGGGCGGCGGGTGTCATGGGCGCCCCTCCTGAACAGCCGGCCGAACGGCGGCCGCACGACGCACTCGGCGCGGACCGCCTTCTCCTCCACCCTGCCGGACGGGCTCTTCCGGGGCCCGGGCCTCAGGCGGCGCCCTTCGGCCCCGCCTGCTGCACCACCTCGAAGCTCCACAGCGTCGAACCGGAGGCGGCCGGCTTCTGCCGCGGGGCGCCCTCGCCACCGCCCTGGTGGGCGGCCTTCATCGGCCCCTCCATCCACGCCCGGAAGTCCTCCTCGCTGCGCCAGCGGGTGTAGACCAGGTACGTGTCGGTGCCCTCCAGCGGCCGGAGGAGCTCGAACCACTCGAAGCCGTCGGAGTTCTCGACGGCGCCGGCGCGCGAGGCGAAGCGCTGCTCGAGGACCTCGCGCTGCTCGGCCGGGACGGTCAGGACATTGATCTTGACAACACTCATGGCCCCATCCTGCCGTACCCGGGCTACCGCGCGGCGAGCGCCCTGCCCTCGCGCTCCAGCCGGCGCCGCTCCCGCGCCTTCGGGTGGCGGACGACGATTCCGGCCATGCCGCCCGTACCGGTGAGGCGGACCAGGGGCGCGTCGGGGGAGCGGTCGGGGGTCGTCCTGTCCTTGACGCCGCCCAGGCCGGGCTCGACGCCGTCCGTCTCGGCGGACCAGTCGTCGGGGATGACGACCGTCACGCCCGCCATCTGCCCGTGCACCTCGAAGTCGAGGACCCGTGGCGGGCTCTCGACCCGGGTCAGGTCGAGGACGACACCGCCCATGCCGCCATAGGCGGTCAGCCGGGGCGGCACCTTCCAGCGGCCCGTACGGACGATGCCGTGCATGCCGCCCTTGAGGACCGGCGGACGGCCGGGCACGGGCTCCCCGGCCTCGCCGTCCGCGCCCCGCAGGTCGGCCGTCAGCGCGGCGAGGGCGCCGAAGGTCTTGGCGGTGAGCGCCTGTTCGAGCCGCTCGTCCAGCTCGTGGAAGTCGAGGCGGCCCTCGGCGGCCGCCTGCTGGAGCCGGCGCACGACCGCGTCGCGGTCGGCGTGGGAGGCGCGCTGCTCGGCCCAGGGGACGGAGGCCGCGTCCGGGGTGTGTGCTGTCATGGGACGAGCCTAGGAACGGCGGCCGCGGGCGCGCCCCGGGGACGTCCCGGGGACACCCCTGACCCGTCCCCTACGGGACGGCCGGCGGCGCCGCCACTTTCGCCGGCGCGGGCCGGCGGCTGCTGTCCGGGGGCGCCGGCCCGGTCCGCCGCCGACCACCCCGAGGCCGGGCCGACGATCCTGGAGGCGGAATCGGAGGAGAGCCTCCCGGCCGTCCGCGAGGGATGCGCCGGCCTCGCCCTCGCCTACCACTTCGACGGGCCGCCGCCCGCCCGGCCCGGAGCCCGTTCCGGCCCGGGCCGGACGCCCCGCTCGCCGACGGCCCGCTCGCCGACGGCCCGGGGACCGCCCTGCCGCCCGCGCCCTACGGCCCGTCCTCGGCCGTCAGCGGCGTCGCCACGTCCTCCAGGGAGCGGCGTTCGGCCGGTACGGCCAGGACGGCGGCGACGGCGCCGGCGGCGGTCATGAGGGCGGCGCCGATGGCGAACGCGAGGACGGTGTCGGAGACGACTCCCGAGTCGGTGAGCCGGGAGAAGAGCAGCGGCCCGCTGACGCCGCCCACGGCCGTGCCCACCGCGTAGAAGAAGGCGATGGCCAGCGCGCGGGTCTCCATGGGGAAGACCTCGCTCACCGTCAGGTACGCGCTGCTGGCGCCCGCCGAGGCGAAGAAGAGCACCACGCACCAGCACGCCGTCAGCGTCGTGGCGTCGAGGGAGCCCCGGCCGAACAGCCAGGCGGTGCCGGAGAGCAGCAGACCGCTGAGGAGGTACGTCCCGCTGATCATCACCCGGCGGCCGACGGTGTCGAAGAGGCGGCCCAGCAGCAGCGGGCCGAGGAAGTTGCCGAAGGCGATGACGGCGAAGTAGTAGCCGGTGTCCCCGGGGGGCACCGAGAAGAAGTGGTTGAGGATGGTGCCGTAGCCGAAGGTGATGGCGTTGTAGAGGAACGCCTGCCCGACGAAGAGGGCCAGTCCCAGCACGGCCCGGCGCGGATAGGACCGGAAGACGGTGCGGGCGATCGTCACGAAGCCGATGCTGCGGCGCTGGCGGATGGTGATCGCGCGGTCGACGGGGGCCGGCTCGCGGCCGGTCTGCGCGGCGACCTTCCGTTCGATGCCCGCCACCAGCTCCTCCGCCTCCTCGCCCCGGCCGTGGATGAACAGCCAGCGCGGCGACTCGGGCACATTGCGCCGCACCAGCAGGATCACCAGCCCCAGCAGCACGCCCAGTCCGAAGGTCAGCCGCCAGCCCAGGTTCGCGGGGAACAGGGAGGTGTCGAGCATGGCCACGGAGAGCAGGGAGCCGCCGACGGCGCCGATCCAGAAGCTGCCGTTGACGATCAGATCGACCCGGCCCCGGTAGGGGGCCGGGATCAGCTCGTCGATGGCCGAGTTGATGGCCGCGTACTCGCCGCCGATGCCGCTGCCGGTCAGGAAGCGGAACAGGAAGAACCACCAGGGCTGGAAGGACAGGCCCGTCAGGGCGGTGGCGGTCAGATAGAGCGCCAGGGTGAGCAGGAACAGCCGTTTGCGGCCGAAGCGGTCGGTCAGCCAGCCGAAGAACAGCGCGCCCGAGCAGGCGCCCGCCACGTACAGCGCGGCGGCGGTGCCGGTGACCTGGGCGCTGCTGATGTCCAGGCCGCTGTCCGGGTGGGCCAGCCGGGAGGCGATGTTGCCGACGACGGTCACCTCCAGGCCGTCCAGGATCCATACGGTGCCCAGCCCGAGGACGACCGTCCAGTGCCAGCGCGACCAGGGCAGCCGGTCCAGCCGTGCCGGGACGCGGGTGCGGACCGTGCCGGCGCGGGTGCCGCTGCCGTCGGTGCGCTGACCGGCCATGACGAGATGCCTCCCAGCTGCCGCGGGGCGGGGCCCGTGGCCCCGGTGGACGTGACCCACGTGTGCCCCGTGCGCCTCCGGCGCATGCCTGCCCGTGTCGCCGGCGGCCACGGGCGCCGTTCCGCTGACCGGGGGTCAGGGGCCGGACGCGGGCCCGGAAGCGTCCGGGGCCGCGCTGTCCGTGCTGCCCGTGCCGCCTGCGCTGCCCGTGCTGCCCGGCGGGGACGCCGGGACTGCCGGGGCCGCCGCGTCCGCGAAGGCCGCGCGCAGGCGCCGGCCGGCCGCCGGGTCGGCGGCGAGGTGGTCGAGACCGAGCAGGGCGGCGCCCAGCACCGGCGGGGCGGTGACGAACCGTGGCTCGGCCAGGGGCGCCTCGGCCGCCAGCCGCGCCGTCAGACCGGCGGTCAGCAGGGGGTGGCGGGCGGCCAGGACGCCGCCGCCGAGGACCAGCGGCGTCGGTTCCCCCAGCAGCCCGAGCCGCCGCAGGGCGACCACCGCGAGCCGGGTGATCTCCTCGGCCTGGCGGTCCACCAGGTGCCGTGCCGTCGGGTCGCCGGCCTCGGCCGTGGCGAACAGGACCGGGACCAGCTCGTGCAGCCGCTCCTCCGGCAGCAGCCCCAGGTGCACCGCCTCCGCCACGGCGTTCGCCCCGGCCAGCCCGAAGTGGGCGCCGATGGCGGCGGACAGGGCGGTGGGCCCGCCCCGCCCGTCCTCGGCCCGCGCCGCGTGCCACATCGCCTCGGCGGCGAGCCCCGCGCCACCGCCCCAGTCGCCGGTGAGTCTGCCCAGCGCCGGGAACCGGGCCGTCCGGCCGTCCGGCAGCAGCCCGGCGCAGTTGATGCCGGCGCCGCAGACGACGGCGACGCCGCGCGGCCCGTCGGTGCCGGCCCGCAGCAGGCCGAAGGTGTCGTTGGCGACCCACGCGTCCAGCCCCCACGGCCGGGCCGTGAACGCCGCCCGCAACCGCCGCTCCTGGACGGGCAGATCGGCGTTGGCGAGGCACGCGCTGACCCGGGTCGTCAGCACCCGGCCCGGCCGCAGGCCCGCCTGCGCGGCGACCGCCTCGACGAGCGGGGCAAGCCCCCCGACCGCCTCGTCCGCCGCGTCGTGCCGGGGACGGAAACCGCCGCCCCTGGCCCTGCCCAGCAGGGTGCCGTCGAGCGCGACCAGCGCCACGTCCGTCTTGCTGTTCCCGGCGTCGATCGCGAGGACGCCGGGAACCTGCTCGCCGTTCGGCTGACGTGCCATCGGATGCCCCCCAACGGTCCCGGCATCAGGCCCAGTTCAGGTGGGCGCGGTTGTGGGCGATCAGCCGGTCCGTCAGCCGCTCGGCCAACTCCTCCTGGCCGACGAGGGGATGGGCGAGCAGCGCGTCGTGCACGCGGTCGCGCCCGCCCTTGAGCGCCGCCTCCAGCGCCAGGTGCTCGTACGCGGTGACGTGCGCGATCAGCCCCGCGTACAGCGGCTCGACGGGCCGCGCCGGCAACGGGCGCACCCCGTCGGCGTCCACCTCGGCCGGGACCTCGACGACCGCGTCGTCGGGGAGGAAGGGCAGCGTGCCGTCGTTGCGGGCGTTGACCACCTGCGGCCCGCCCGCGCCGCGCGGGCCGGTGCCGAGGAGGGCGGCGATCAGCTGGACGGCGGCCTCGGAGTAGAAGGCGCCGCCGCGCCGGGCGAGCAGCCCGGGCTTGGTGTCGAGCGCCGGGTCCGCGTACATCGTCAGCAACTCTCGCTCGATGCGGGCGACTTCGGCGGCGCGCGAGCCGTTCGCGCGGAGCTCGTCCACGACGGCGTCGTGCCGGTAGAAGTACCGCAGGTAGTAGGAGGGGACGGCGCCCAGCCGCCGCAGCAGCGGGAGCGGCAGGCGCAGGTCGGCCGCGATCGCCTCGCCGGAGCCGGCCAGCAGCTCCGGCAGCACCTCGCGGCCCGACGCCGCGCCGGGGGCGTCGAGCAGGGTGACGCCGCGCTCCCACGTGAGGTGGTTGAGGCCCACGTGGTCCAGGCGGATGCGCTCCGGCGCGACGCCGAGGTGCGCGGCGAACTTCCGCTGGAAGCCGATCGCCACGTTGCACAGGCCGACGGCGCGGTGGCCGGCGCCGAGCAGGGCCCGGGTGACGATGCCCACCGGGTTGGTGAAGTCCACGATCCAGGCGCCGGGGGCCGCCCGGCGCACCTGCTCGGCGATGCCCAGGACGACCGGGACCGTGCGCAGCGCCTTGGCGAGCCCGCCCGCGCCGGTGGTCTCCTGCCCGACGCAGCCGCACTCCAGCGGCCACGTCTCGTCCTCGTCGCGCGCCGCCTGGCCGCCCACGCGCAGTTGGAGCAGCACGGCGTCCGCGTCCTCGGAGCCCGCGGCGACGGACGCGGTGGTGGTGACGGCGGCCGGGTGCCCCTGCCGGGCGAGGATCCGGCGGGCGAGCCCGGCGACGACCTCCAGCCGCCCGGCGTCGGGGTCGATCAGCACCAGTTCGCCGACCGGGAGGGTGTCCCGGAGGCGGGCGAAGCCGTCGACGAGTTCGGGGGTGTAGGTGGAGCCGCCGCCGACGACGGCCAACTTCAGTGCGCGCATGGTGACGTGACTCCTGTCGGGGTGTCAGAGGGTGGAGAAGAGGGCGTTCCTCGCGGTGTCCAGGGCGCGGTGCAGTGCGCCGTGCAGGACGGGTGATCCGGGCACCGTGCCGGAACGGACCTCCGGCCGGGCGATCGTCAGCTCGTGCAGCGCGTCCTGGACCGCCCCGCGCAGCCGTTCGCCGCCCGCGGCCGGTATCTCCCCGGCGAGGACGAGGAGTCCGGGGTCCACCACCGCGACGATCGAGGCCAGCCCGAGCGCCAGCCGCCCGGCGAGCCCGGCGAGGAAGGCGTCGCCGGGGCCGGGGGTGCGCGTGGCCTCGGCGACGGCCCGCGCGGCGGTCCGGGCGGTGAGGCCGTGCCGCCGGGCCAGGGCCAGCACGGCCGACGCGCCGGCCAGGTGCTGGAAGCCGCCGGAGTTCCGCCGGCGGACCTGGCGGACCACGGGCGCGCCGGGCAGCGGCATGTAGCCGACCTCGCCGGCGCCGCCGGTCGCCCCCCGGAGCGTCCGGCCGCCGACGACGACCGCCGCGCCGACGCCCGTGCCCGCCCAGAGCAGGATGAAGTCGTCGTGACCCCGGGCGGCGCCCAGGGTCCGCTCGGCGACGGCGGCGAGGTTCACGTCGTTCTCGACGGAGACCGGCGCCCCGACGGCCGTCCTCAACTCGGCGACGAGGCGCGGGGAGTGCCAGCCGGGCAGGTGCGCGGCGTACCGCAGGCGTCCGGTGGCCGGGTCGAGGGCGCCGCCGATGCCGACGACCACCTCGCGCAGCGCGCCCGGGGCGAGCCCGGCGGCCCGTACCGTCGCGGCGACGGCCTCCGCGGTCCTCGCGACGGTACGGGCCGCCGTCCACCCCTTCGTCGGGAACCGCCGCTCCGCCAGCGTGGACCCGGTGATGCCGGCGACCGCCACCCGGACCTCGGTCCTGGTGACGTCGAGCCCCGCGACGTGTCCCGCTCCCGGACCGACCTGGTACAGGCGGGCGTTCGGCCCCGGCCCCCCGGCCCTCGTCCCGGCCGCCACGACCAGCCCCGCCGCCTCCAGCCGCGCCAGCACCTGCGCCGCCGTCGGCTTCGACAGCCCCGTCAACTCGCCGAGCCGCGCCCGCGACAGCGGCCCCTCGGCGATCAACGCCTCCAGTGCGGCGCGGTCGTTGATGGCACGCAGCAGCCTCGGCGTGCCGGCGGTGGGGCGTTCGGCGGTGCGGCGTTCGGCGGTCGTCACGGGCGATCCCCCTTCCGCGAGAATTGTTAGGAAGGTTTCCAGTCGGTTGTCAATGGGTCTGCGTCGATGGGTCTGCGCCAAGGGGGCCGCGTCAAGGGGTCTGCTCGCGACGGCAGGGGAGGGCGGACAGGGCCGACATCCCGGTCAAGGCCGGGCACCGCACGCGGAGATGCCCGATGTGTCGGCGATCTCCCGTTCGCCCCGACGCGGACGACGACCCCGCCGCACACCCCTCCCACGCTGCATCTAAGGTGATCGCGCGGCATCCGCCGCACCCCCCCACAAGAACCACCAACGGAGGAACCGTGCGACGCATATCCCTCGCACTCACCACCGCCGCCCTCATCGGCACCACCGCCGCCCTGGCCGTCCCGGCCCAGGCCGCCCCGGCGTCCGCCACGCGGACCACCGCGGCCGCCAAGGAGTGCCACGAGGACAACGCCATGATCTACACCAACGGCACGCGGCTGCGCGCCAAGGCCGGCACCTCGGGCGCGGTCAAGGGGCAGCTGTACTTCGGTGACCCGATCCGCATCCTGAAGAAGTCGGGCGGCTGGGACTACGTCCAGCTGAAGTCCCGGAGCAAGGGCGGCCTGGCGAAGGGCACCCGCGGCTGGGTGGCCCACAAGAACATCATCCCGCCCTTCTGCGGCTACTGATCCCGCGTACGGACGGCGGCGCGCCCGGCAGGGCCGTCGCCGTCCGCCGGCCCGCCGTCTTGTCGGCCCGCCGTCCGCCGGGCACGGCGCTCGGCGGGCCGCCGAGGCGGTGTCAGCGGCGGGCGGCCCCCAGGTACGTACACGACACGTTCCGCGTCAGCCGCGCCCGGAACGTCCCGTCCGGGCGCCGTCCCACCACCGCCAGGCCCGACATCCGGCCCACCGGCGTGAACCCGGCGGCGGCGAGGTAGGCGGTCATCTCGCCGGGGGTGATGAAGTCGTGCCAGTCGTGCGTCCCCCGGGGGATCGCGCGCAGGACCCGCTCCAGCCCCCAGATCATCACCGCGCGCGAGAGCCACGTGCGGTTGATCGTGTCGAACAGGAACATCCCGCCGGGCGCCAGCACCCGGTGGACCTCCCGCACCACCTCGCCGGGGCTGGGCACGTGCTCCAGGACGTCGAGACAGGTCACCACCGAGAACACCCCGTCCGCGTACGGCAGTTGCTCGCCCGCGCCCACCGCGTACCCGATGTCCAGGGACGACGCGGCCGCGTGCGTCCGGGCGGCGGACGCGAGGGCGAGCGACACGTCCACGCCCGAGACCTTCGCGCCCCGCGCGGCGAGGTACTCGGTGGTGAAACCCCCGCCGCAGCCGACGTCCAGCACCCGCCGCCCCGCCCAGCCACCCTCCACGTAGCGGTCGAAGTAGGCGAAGCGCGGCTCGTTCAACGCCCGCAGCGGCGCGGCGGGCGAGGCCGCGCCCCACCAGTCCCGCGCCAGGCCGGAGAACAGATCGTCCGGACGCTCGTCCCCAGCCATGTCCCTCTCCCGTCCCTTCGTCCGCCTGCCCGCTCACGGGGCCAACGAGCCGTTCGTGGCGGGGGAAACGGCCCGTGGGGCAGGGGCGGCCGCCCGGTGATAATGCGGTATGCGAATCGTCGTCCTGTGCGGTGGAGAGAGTTCGGAGCGGGACGTCTCGCTCGCCTCGGGCGGGTCGGTGGCACGGGCCCTGCTGGAACTGGGCCACGAGGTGCTGCCGGTCGATCCGGCGGCCGCGGAGCCCCTGCGGGCCGGGCCCTTGCGGCCCGGTGACACGGTGGAGGTGGCCGCGGTGGGGAAGGAACCGCCGTCCCCCTCGGACCGTCCGCTGCTGCGCCGCCGCATGCACGCCGCCCTGACGGGCGGGCCCGTCCTGGAGCTGCTGCGCGGCGCCGGGTTGGTCTTCGTCGCGCTCCACGGCGGCTGGGGGGAGGACGGCACCGTCCAGGACCTGCTCCGGAAGGCAGACGTCCGGTTCACCGGCGCGAACGGTGCGGCCTGCGCGGCGGCCTGGCACAAGGGCCGCGCGCAGGCGGTCCTGGGCGCGGCGGGAGTGCCGGTGGCCGAACGCGTGCTGTGGCGGCCCGGGTCCGGCGAGGTCCCCCGGGACGTCCACCGCCTGCTGGCGGCCGGGCCGGTCGTGACCAAGCCCGTCGCGGACGGGTCGAGCGTCTCCGTCCAGCGGGTCGACACCCCGGAGCAACTGGCCCTGACGGCGTCGGAGGGGACCGAGCTGCTGGTGGAACCATTCCTGCCCGGCCGGGAGTTCGCCGTCGCGGTCGTGGGCGACCGGGCGCTCCCCGTCGTCGAGATCGAGCTGACGACCCCGCTGTTCGACTACACGGCCAAGTACCAGCCGGGGGCCGTCACCGAGGTCTGTCCGGCCCGGATCCCCCGTGAACTCGCCGAACACCTGCGGCACCTGGCCCTGCGCGCCCACGAGACCCTCGGTTTCGCCGGCGACGCCTACTCGCGCACCGACTTCCGCTGCGACGCCGCCGGCCGGCCGATGTGCCTGGAGGTCAACGCCTGTCCCGGCCTGACGGCGACGAGCCTCCTCCCCCTCGCGGCGGCCGGGGCGGGATGGACGTACCCGGAGCTGATCCGGCGCATCGTGGACATGGCGATGCGCTGACCCGAGCGGGGAGCGGTGCCCTCCCGCGCGGGCCACCCGCGCGTAGACTCGGGCCGTGCCCCCTGCGAAGACCTCGTTCGTCTGTGTGCCCTGCCGCGCGTCGTACAAGCAGCGCTTTCCCGTCCCCCACGACGACGCCGGAGGACGGATCTGCCCACGCTGTGGCGGGGCGCTGATCCACGTCGGTGCGGCGTTCCAGCCACCGCCGCGCCGCGACCGGTCGGCCTGGCGGGTCCTCGCCGTCCTCCTCGACGCGGGGATCCGCTTCCCGATGGGCTGTTGCACCGGCCCCGGCTACCGTCCCCGCACCCTCGCCGAAGTCCGGGAGCGCACGGTCCACGCACGGCGGACGGGGGAGCCGCTCGCCCGCGCGCTGCTGCGCGAGGAACTGCCGTAGGGCGGACGGCGTCAGGCCGATCGCATGGTCGCCGCAGGGCGAAGGCCGGGGTCGTGCGGTCCTCGGGACGGGCCTGGGCCCGAAGTCCGGCGGTTGCCGCGGACCGGTGCCGCGGCCGCGGGGGTGGCCGCAGCCCCGCCGCGCCTACGCCTGCCCCGTGTCGAAGCGGCTGACCTTCCCGTCCGCGACGGTGAAGCGCCAGGAGGTGCGCATCTGGCCCCATGTGGCGTTCGTGAAGCGGGCGATGAGGTGGTGGCCGTCGTCGGACTCGGATTCGACGTCCATGTGGCCGTGGCTGGAGAAGATCTCCCGCTCGCTCCACTTCTCGAGGTCCCGCTCCGCGCCGTCGTCGGACATCGTCGCGTCGGCGGTCAGCGCCCGCCGGAAGGCGGCGTGGTCGTTGGCGTTGATGGCGGCGACGAGGGCGCGGACGGCGGGGTCGGACAGCTCGCTCTCGGGGATCACGGGCGGGGACTCCTCTGTGCGCGGTCGCGGTGGCGGCGTGCGGCGCGGCCGTCTCCGGCCGGGGGTGGGTTCCAGGAGAGCACGGCCGGGCGGGATCCTCGCGCGGGACGCGTCCGGACGGGGTGCGGCGGGCGGAGTCAGGTGTCCGGCCTGCGCCTTTCGTCCGGTGGGTGTTGTGAAGCCCTTCGCCGGACAAGGCATCATATGATAGATGCCTAAGGCAATTAGATGCCGAGCCCGGACGCGAAGGAGCGGCGATGACGGACGACGTGCGGACTTTACGCGGTCATGTGGAGGGGATCCTCGACGGCATGGGCGAGGAGGCCGGCCGCGAGGCGCTGGTCCACGAGGGGCGGCGCATGACCGTGGGGGAGTTCCGCGGGCTCGTCCACCGCATGGCGAGGGCCCTGCGGGAGGAGGGGGCCGGCCGCGGTGACACCGTCACCCTGCTGAGCGGCAACCTGCCCGAGATCATCGCGGCGCGGTACGCCGCGCACCTGCTCGGCTGCCGCGTCAACCACCTCTACGACAAGCTGTCGGCCGAGGTGCAGGCCGCGATCGTGGAGGACGTCGAGACCCGGGCGCTCGTCGTCGACCCGCGCCTGGCGGAGCGCGCGGCCGAGGTGACACGGATCGTCCCGGTGAAGAGCGTGCTGGTCCTCGGGCCGGCCGGGACCGGAACGGACCTGCTGGAACTGGCCGCGGCCCAGTCGGCGGAGCCCGTCCCGAACCGGGCCCGCCCCCAGGACATCGCGTCCATCCGGCACACCGGCGGCACCACCGGCCACCCCAAGGGCATCTGCACCACCTTCGAGCAGCTGGACACGCACCACTCCGTGCCGGCCGAGGACGGCTACGTGCCGCGCCAGTTGGTGTGCACCACGATCGCGCACGCGGCCGGCCACCTCGCCGACTCCACCCTGCGCCGGGGCGGCGTGCTCGTCCTGCTGGAGGACTTCGACCCGGCGGCGGTGCTCGCCGCCGTCGAACGCGAGCGCATCACCGACATGTTCGTCCTCCCCCCGCTGCTCTACGAGCTCCTGGACCACCCGGACGCCGCCCGCACCGACACGTCGAGCCTGCGCCGCGTCCTCTACGGCGGATGCAAGGCGTCGCCCGTGCGCATCGCCGACGCGGTACGGCGCCTCGGGCCCGTCCTCTCCCAGTTCTACGGCCAGAGCGAGGCCGGCGGCATCAGCCGGCTCACGGCCGCGGACCACGACCCCGCGCGGCCGGACCGGCTGGGCAGCGCGGGCAAGGTGCTGGACGACGTCGAGGTGGCCGTGCGGGACGAGTCGGGCCGCGACCTGCCCGTCGGCGAGCGCGGTGAGATATGCGTCCGCTCGGACCAGGTGATGCAGGGCTACTGGAACCAACCCGAGCTGACGGCACGGGTGTTGCGCGACGGATGGCTGCACACCGGTGACATCGGGTACCTCGACGACGAGGGGTACCTGACCGTCGTCGACCGCATCAAGGACATGATCATCGTGGTGGGCGGGCACGTGTACACCTCCGAGCTGGAGGACGTCCTCAACGCGCACCCCGCCGTACGGCAGAGCGCCGTCTTCGGCGTGCCGGACGCCGACGGCATGGAACGCGTGCACGCCGCGATCGTGACCGTGCCCGGCGCGGAGGTCTCCGAGGACGGACTCCGCGCGCTCGTCCGCGAGCGGTGCGGCGCGATGTACGAACCGCACCGCGTCGACGTCGTGCCCGCGATGCCGCTGACGGACGTCGGCAAGCCGGACAAGAAGGCGCTGCGGCGGCGGGCCGAGGAGGCCGAACGGGCCGGGAGCGCGGCCTAGTCGGCGGGGCGGGGGAGGAGGGCTCCTCCCTGCCCTTCCTGCCCTTCCCGGCCTTGCCGCCCCTCCCTCCCTCCCCGCCCGCCCGTCACGACGGCCGTCGGCCCGCCGCCGCGCCGCCCCCGCGGCGCGAGACCACGATCCGGGCCCCGCGCGCCGGCACGTGCGTCACCTGGCGGGAGCGCGACGCCTCGGGGCGGGCGCGGTCGGGGCGCAGGTCGTAGCGGGTGAGCACCTCCCGCAGCACCACCGTCGCCTCCAGCAGGGCGAAGCCGGCGCCGGGGCAGCGGCGCGCGCCGCCGCCGAAGGGGATCCACGCCGGCGAGGGGGCCGGGCCGCCGAGGAAGCGTTCCGGGCGGAAGTCCTCCGGCCGTTCGTGGTGCGCGGGGTCGCCGTGCACCAGACCGATCGCGGGCATGACCGTCGTCCCCGCGGGCAGCCGGTGGCCCGCGACGGTGAGCGGCTCGGTCAGGCACCGGGCGACCTGGTAGACCACCGGCCTGCGGCGCAGTGTCTCCTTGACGACCGCCGTCAGGTACGCGTCGTCGCCCTCGTCGGCGGCCCGCTGCGCCCGCCGCAACTGCTCCGGCCGGCGGCCGAGTTCGTGGAGGGCCCAGGCCAGGCCGGTGGCGGTGGTCTCGTGCCCGGCGAGGAGCAGGGTGACGAGCTGGTCGCGCAGCTCCGCGCCGTCGAAGCCGTCGCCGTGCGGCGCCGCGGCCGCCCGCAGCAGGTGGGACAGGACGTCGTCCCCCTCCTCCAACGCCGCGCGGCGCTCCGCCACTTGGGCGTCGATCAGCGCGTCCAGCCGCCGCCGGACGGCGAGGAGGCGGCGCCAGGGGCGCAGCCGTGCCAGGTGCGGGTGGGACAGTCCGAGCAGGGTGAGCTGGCCCATGTCGGTGAGCCGGCGCGTGAGCGGCCGGAGTTCGGCGAGCCGCGCCTGCGAGGTCACGCCGAGGACGACTCTGCTGATGACCTCCAGCGTCAGCTCGCGCATGCGCCGGTGGGCGGGGAACACCTCGCCGACGGGCCAGCGTTCGACCTCCGCGGCGGCGACGGCGCGCATGGTCTCCTCGTACGCGCGCAGGGCCGGGACGCTGAGGGCGGGCAGCAACAGCCGCCGGACCCTGCGGTGTTCGTCCCCGTCGGTGAGGAGCACGGAACGCCCGCCCATGACCGGCCGCAGGACGGCGTTGCCCTTGCCCGCGTGCAGCACGTCGGTCGGCCCGCCGAAGACCTCGTCCACGTGCTCCCGCCGGGCCAGGATCACGACCCGGTGGCGGACCGGTGCCGCCAGGTCGAGCGCGAACACATCGCCGTACGCGCGCCGCAGGCGGGGGAACCAGCGGTCCCGGCACCGGACGAACAGCAGGGTCTGCACGGGGGCCGGCAGCCGCGGGCCGGGCGGCCGTGCCCGCCCGGTCGAGGCGCCGTCGGGTGACGAGGTGGACTTCCCTGGCATGGCGGCCCCGGTTCTCACGCTGCTTTCCCTGCCGGACAGCAGTCTTCCCCGGTCCGCCGCCGGGCTCACCACGCCCTCGGCGGCCGGGACGGGCCGTCGGGGCGCGGTCAGCCGTCCCGGCCGGCGCGGTCGTCCCCCCTGGCCAGGGCCGTGCCGGCCCAGCCGTGCTCCAGCAGGGCGAACAGCTCGCTCAGGGTGCGGGCCGGGTCCTGGCCCGAACGGGCGATGCCGGGGGCCTCCAGGGCGAAGCGGGCCAGGCCGGCGACGGCGGGGTCCTCCGCGGCGAGCCCGGTCTCCTCGGCGAGGGCGGCGGCCAGCGCCTTCTCGTGGCGCGACCACATGCGCCGGGCGTAGTCCCGCAGCGCGGGCGTGGACTCGACGAGGACGAACATGGGGTCGTCGGCGGGCACATGGGTTCGGGTGCCCACGAGGTGGTCGCGCAGGGCGTGCAGGACGGACCGGCCGGGGGCCCGGTCGCGGACGGCGGCGATCAGGGCGCTCTCCAGGTCCTCGTCCAGGTCGAAGACGAGCGCCTCCTTGCTGGGGAAGTGCTTGAACAGCGTGCTCAGGGAGACGTCGGCCGCCTCGGCCACCTCGCGCACGCCGACGTTGTCGAAGCCGCGCTCGGTGAACAGCCGCACGGCGGCGTCCGCCAGGGCCTGTCGCGTCCGGGCCTTCTTGCGCTCGCGGCGTCCTGTCGTGGTCTCGGGCATGGTCCCACCCTACCCGCCCACGGACTCGCTCTCGAAGACTGTCAACTCTCCAATGCTATCCGCTATGAAGTCGAATCAGTTGTACTTTTGGAGTCGTTGTGCTTCCGTGGATACCCGGTGCCGCCGCGGCACCCGACCGTCGAACGGAGCGTGACGCCCATGTCCACCCCTCCTCTGTCCACCGCCCCTCGCATCGCCGTCGTGGGCGCCGGCCCCGGCGGCCTCGTCTGCGCACGCGTCCTCCAGCGCCACGGCGTGCCGGTGACGGTCTTCGAGCGCGACGCCGGCCACGGCTCCCGCGGCCAGGGCGGAACCCTGGACCTCGAGGCGGGCACCGGCCAGGCGGCCCTGCGCGCGGCCGGACTGCACGACGCGTTCCTCGCCCTGTCCCGGCCCGAGGGCCAGGAGTGGCGCCTGTACGACCGGAACGCGACCCTGATACGTCACGACCGTGCCGGCGAGGGCGACTTGAGCAGGCCCGAGATCGACCGCGGCCACCTGCGCACCCTGCTGCTGGACTCGCTCGCCCCGGGCACGGTCCGCTGGGGCCGCCCGGTGGGCGGCGTCACCCCGCTCCCCGGCGGCGGCGCCCGGCTGCGCCACGAGGACGGCACCACCGAGGACTTCGACCTGGTCGTCGGGGCCGACGGGGCCCGGTCCCGGGTGCGCCCCGCGCTCTCCGGCGCCCGGCCCTCCTACTCCGGGGTCACGATGGTGGAGGCCCGCTTCGACGACGCCGACCGCCGCCACCCCCGCATCGCCCGCCTGGCCGGCCGCGGCAGCATGTCGGCCAAGGCGGGCGGCCGAAGCCTGGTGCTGCAGCGCAACAGCGACGGACGCGTCCGCGCCTACGCCATCTTCCGCGGCCCCCGGGACTGGCACGCCGGCCTCGACCTCGCCGACACGCGGGCCGTCCGCGCACGCCTCCTCGACCGGTACCGGGGCTGGGACGAGAGCCTCCTGGCCATCCTGCGCGAGAACGACGGCGGGTTCGTCAACCGGCCCGTGTCCGTCCTCCCCGCCGGCCACTCCTGGCCGCGCACCCCCGGCATCACCCTGCTCGGGGACGCCGCGCACCTGATGCCGCCGGTCGGGGTCGGTGCCAACCTCGCGCTGCTCGACGGCGCCGACCTCGCCCGCGCGATCGTCGGCCGTCCCACCCTCGACGAGGCCCTCGCCGCCTACGAGGACGTCATGCTGCCCCGCGCCGCCGAGCACGCGAGGACCGCCGAGCGGATGCTCGCCACCCTCATGCCCGGCACCGACGCGGACGAGCCGGCCTTCCCCGACGCCCTCTGGCCGGCCGACGGCCGCCCCGACGCGGCCCGCCCGCAGGCCGGCTGAGGCCGGAAGGCCGTCACCCCGGGCACGACTCCACCGCGGGCGCCCCGCCCGCCACGCGGTGCACGCGCACCCGCACGTCCCCCGGCGCGACCCCGCCCGCCGCGCCCACCGCCTCGGCCGCCGTGCACACCACCTGGCGCAGGGCGGTGCGGTCGGGGGTCCAGGCGGGCGGCAGGCGAACGTCTGCGGCGGCGCGGCCGGAGGCGGTGACCACGGGGGCGGGGGAGCCCGGGGGGATGAAGGTGACCAGGCCGCGGGTGCGCTCGGCCGGGTCGGGGCCCTGGACGAGGCGGTTCAGGGCGGCTTGGGGGGCGTCGGGGCCCTGGTAGAGGCGGGAGACGCGTTCGAGGCCGACGGGCGAGGAGAAGTAGAGGTGGAGGGCGGCGGCCGGGCGCGCGCCGGGGCGGGGGAGCCCGGAGGCGGGGGCGCCGGCCCGGTCCGGGCCGGTGTCGTCCACGCCGCAGGCCGCGGTCAGGCAGCCGGCCAGGGCGACGGCGAGGGCGAGCGGGCGGCGTCTCATGCGGGGTCCAGGGGGAGCGTGAGGGTGAACACCGCGCCGCCGCCGGGGGCGTTGGCGGCGGTGAGGGTGCCGCCGTGCAGGCGGGCGTTCTCCGCGGCGATGGCGAGGCCCAGGCCGCTGCCCTCGCTGCGGGTGCGGGCCGCGTCGCCCTTGGTGAAGCGGTCGAAGACGTGCGGCAGCACGTCGGCCGGGATGCCGGGGCCGCCGTCGGTCACGGTGACGACGAGCCGGCCGCCCTCCGCCCGGGCCCGGACGTCCACGGGCACGGACGGACCGCCGTGCCGCAGGGCGTTGCCGATCAGATTGGCCAGGACGACGTCGACGCGCCGCGGGTCCAGGCGGGCCCGCAGGCCGGCCGGCACGTCCGCGCCGACCCGGCCCTGCCAGTGCCGCAACGCGAGCGTCTTGCCGACGAGTTCGCCGACGTCCACGTCGTCCGGCTCCAGCACGGCGGCGCCGGCGTCGAACCGCGAGATCTCCATCAGGTCCTCGACCATGCGGACGAGCTTGTGCGTCTCGTCGGCCACCAGCTCCAGCGCCTCGGCCGTCTCCGGCTCCAGCCGCCCGGAGGCCGCGTCCTCGTCGAGGACGCCGGTGACGGCGGTCATCGCGGCGAGCGGCGTGCGCAGTTCGTGGGAGACGTCCGCGGCGAAGCGCCGCGCCCGGGCCTCCATGGTGCGCAGCCGCTCCGCGTCGGCCTGGAGCGTGGCCGCCATGGTGTTGAACGTCCGTCCCAGATCGGCCAGTTCGTCGTCCCCGGTCACCCGGATCCGGGTGTCGAGCGCGCCCGCCGCCATGTCCTCGGCGGCGGACCGCAGCCGCCGTACCGGGCGCAGGACGCGGCGGGCGGCGAACAGCGCCGGGACGACCGCGAGCAGGACGACGGGCAGGGCGCCGGCCCGCGCGGCCGCGACGAGCGCGGCGACGTCGCGCTCCTGCCCGGCGAGCGAGAAGGACGCGTAGACCACCAGCCCGGACGGCTCGCCGGGCCGGTCCGCGCGCGTGACCGGCAGGCCGACGGCCAGCCACGGCACGCCGCCGTGGTGGAACCGCTGGACGACGGCCGTACGGGACGGGCCGGCCACGGCCCGCAGCCGCTCCGGCACGACCGGGCCGGTGCCCGTGGCGGACACGGGCTCGCCGCCGCGGTAGGCGGCCGCGGCGCGCCAGCCGCGGGAGCCGCCGGCCCGGTCGAGCTGGAGCGCCAGGGCGCGCAGGTCCGCCCGGCCCGGCTCGGCCGGCAGGTCGGGCGCCAGGGAGCCGACCTGGGACCGCAGGTCGTGGACGGCGTCGTCCCGGGCGCGGTCGAGGATCGCGGCCCGTGCCTGACGGAACGTCAGCGACGCCGCGGCGAGCGCGCTGAGCGCCGCGGCCAGGAGGAACGCGACGACGAGCCGGGCCCGCAGGCCCCGGGGGAGGAGGCGGCGCGGGGCGCGGACGCCCTTCACGGCGGACCCGGCGGCCTGCGCGGCGGACTTCACGGCCGATGTCACGGCCGACTTCACGGCGGACTTCGCGGCCGACGTCACAGCGGTCCGAACCGGTAGCCGAAGCCGCGCACGGTCTGGACGTAGCGCGGGGCGCGCTGGTCGTCCTCGATCTTGGCGCGCAGCCGTTTCACGCACGCGTCGACGAGCCGCGCGTCCCCGTAGTAGCTGTGCTCCCAGACCTCCTCCAGGAGCTGCCGCCGGCTGAACGTCCGCCCGGGGGACGCCGAGAGGAACAGCAGGAGCTTCAACTCCGAGGGGGCGAGGGAGAGTTCGGCGCCGTTCTTGCGCACGCGCACCGCCGAGGCGTCGATCTCCAGGCCGCCGTGGACCACGGGGCCCTCCCCGGCGGCCGGCTGCGCCGGGGCGACGCGGCGCAGCACCGCCCGCATCCGCGCCTCGATGACCTCGGTGCTCGCGGGCTTGACGATGTAGTCGTCGGCGCCCGCCTCCAGACCCACCACGACGTCGATGTCGTCGCCGCGGGCGGAGAGGATCACGATGGGCACCTCGCCCGTCTCGCGGATGCGCCGGCACACCTCCAGGCCGCTCATCCCGGGCAGCATCAGGTCGAGCAGCACGATGTCGGGGGCGAACGGCGCGAGCGACTCCAGGCCGTCCTCGCCGGTGGCGACCGCCTCCGTCTCGTGGCCGCCGCGGCGCAGGCCGAGGGTCACGCCACGGCGTACGGCGGGATCGTCCTCGATCAGCAGGACGCGTGTCATGGACGGGCCCTCTCCTCTCACTGGTCCGCCCGGTCCACCGGCCGGTGATGGGGTGAACAAAAAGGGCGGATATGGGGTGAACATATCGATCCGGGGCGTGCGTCAGCGGGTTCCGCGCGGGGATTCCGCCGGTGCCGCCGTGCCGGTCTCGTCGCACAGGACCGTCCACGGCCCGCCCGTCAGGCCCGACTCGTGGACCCGGACGAGGACGTCCTGCGGCCGCCTCCCGCCCGGGATCCCCGGTGCCGCCGCGGCGGTGCACACGAGCTGGTTGACCGCCGCCCGGTCCAGCTCCGACACCAGCCACGGCAGGTACAGGTCGACCGTGCCGGGCGCCGTCGCCCCGGCCCGCACCCGGTGGGTGCCGGCGGGCAGGGCGGTGGTGAGCCCGCGGCGGCGTTCCCCCGGGGCGGGGCCGGCCAGCAGCTCGTCCAGCGCCCGCTGGGGGCCGGCGCCGGCGGGGGCGGGGCGGGCGACGGGCCAACTGCCGTTCGGGGCGAGGAAGTACGCGCGCACCCAGTGGGCGGGCCCGGCCGCGCGCGCTCCGGCGGCCGGGGCGCCGCCCGCCGCCGGTCCGGCGTCGGGCACGCCGCAGGCGCCGAGCGCCCAGGAGACGAGCAGGGCCGCGCCGGCGGCCCGGGCCGCCCTTCGCCCGGTGCCCCGCCTTTCCAAAGGAGTCCCGCCCGGCATGGACCCAGTCTCCCCGGAGGGCCGGCCGCGGGCCGCGCACCGGCGCCTCACGGCGCGGTCAGCCGGCCGATGTCCACGCTCCCCGCGCCGGGGTGCGGCTGCGGCACGGCCGCCCACACGCCCGCCGCGACGGCGAGCCCGGCGGCGAGCGCGAGCAGGCCGCGACGGCCGGACGCCCACCGGGCCCGGTACCGCACCGGATCCTCGACCAGGGTCTTCGTCACCTGGGCGGCGAGCAGCGAGACGCCGATCGCCACGGCCGTGCGGCCCCAGCCGCCGAGGGCGAACACCGGGTCCGGCAGCAGCAGGTACACCGGCCAGTGCCACAGGTACAGGCTGTACGACAGCTCCCCGAGCCGCCGGGGGAGGGCGCTGCCGGCCAGCCGGCCCGCGCGCCCGTCCGGCCGGGCGGCGAGCAGGCCGATCAGCAGGGCGCAGGCCGCCGAGTGCGCGAACAGCCCGCCGCGGAAGAGGCCCGGCGCGTTCTGGCCGTCCGTCAGCACCCAGGCGGCGCCCAGGCCGCACGCCAGCGCGGCGCACAGCCCGTCCGCCGCCGGGGCCGGCACCCGCGCGAACCCCCGCCGCAGCGGCGCCGTGGCCGCCAGCGCGCCCAGCAGCAGGGCGAACGCCCGGGTGTCCGTCCCCTCGTACGCCCGCGTCGTGTCCACGGCGTCCCCGTGGGCGAGCATCAGCGCGAGCGAGACGGCCGCCCCCGCCGCGGCGAGCGCGGCCACCCGCCCGTGCCCGCCGCGGCCCCGCCCGGCCAGGGCCACGACCAGCGGCCAGGCCAGGTAGAACTGCCACTCGACGGCGATGCTCCACAGGTGGGCGAAGACGCGGGTGCCCGAGGCGTTCCAGTAGCCGATCTGTTCGCCGATGAAGTGCCAGTTCACGGCCTGGGCCGCGACCCACGGCACGTCGTCGAGCGCGAAGAGCAGGACCGACGGCGTCCCGAACGCCCAGGCGAGGACGAGGGTCGCGACCACCGTGACGCCCAGCGCGGGCAGCAGGCGGCGGGCGCGCCGGCCCCAGAACGCGGCCAGGCCGACGCGGCCCCGGCCGGCCTCCGCCAGGAGCAGGCCGGTGATCAGGAAGCCGGACAGCACGAAGAAGAGGTCGACCCCCAGGAAACCGCCGCCCAGGCGCCCGGCGTGGAACAGCAGCACGGCCGCGACGGCCAGCCCGCGCAGGCCGTCCAGCGGCGCGACGCGGGCCGCGGGCCCCGTGCCCCCGCTCACCGGCAGCCGAGCTTGCCGTAGCGGGCGTCGGACGTCCACGAGCCGGCCGCCCACTTCTCCGGGGCCGCCGGCGTGAAGCCGTACGCCGAACCCAGCTTCCCCGTCAGCCACTTGGCGAAGGCGGCGGAGCCCTGCTGGCACGAGTGGATGCCGTCCGACGACCGCTGCGCCTTCGCGGCGCCGGCGTCGGTGCCCCACAGCGCGGACGCGTCGAGGAACCGGACCTTGCCGCCGCTGCGGTCGGCCACCTCCTTCGCGGCCTTCGGCGCGCTCGCGATCGCGCCCGCGAACTTCTTGTAGAAGTCGTCGATCTTGAACGGCGGGGCCGAGACGATCACCAGCTCGGCGCCGGCGTCCTGCGCGGTCCTGGCCAGCTTCTCGTACGAGGCGCGCTGCTGCTCGGCGCTGCCCCAGTCGTAGGTCGTGATCTGGTAGGCGATGACGTCCGGGTGGAAGGCGTCGATGTTCTTCGCGAGGCCCTTCCAGGTGTCCTTCGCGATCGGCGCGGACATCTTGTCGCCCTCGACGATCGTGCCCCCGCCGTCCGACGACGCGTTCTTGAACTCCACGCCGCTCGCCTTCAGCGCCGCGGCGAGCGGCGGCGCCTCGGCGCCCGCGATCGAGTCGCCCAGCCACAGGATCTTCTTGCCTGCGCGCGCCGTCGCGGCGCCGCCGTCCGCCTTCGTGCCGCCGTCCTTCGCGTCCCCGGCCCCGCAGCCGGTGAGCGCGGCGCCGGTCACGGCGGTGGCGGCGAGCAGGGCGGCGAGCGCGGCGCGGCGGGAGGTCTTGCGGGTGGTGGTGTGGTGCTTGTCCATACCGGCAGGCAACCAGCGCGTCCGGCCGCTTCCGGCCGTGGTCATCGATCGGTCACACAACGGGGAAGGGGCGGTCACCGGGGCGGCGGGAGCGCCGGTGCGAAGCGCCGCGGGAGGCCGGACTTCCTTGCCTGCCGCCAATCAGGTGAGGAGGCATCGCCCACAGGAGCGAACCTCGGACAGGGATATGGTGCGAGGTGCCCGCCGCGCTCCTACTGGTGCCAGCAGGGCGGACCTCCCGCCCCGGGACCGAAGGTGGTAGCCATGAGCGACCCGATGGCCGTCGAAGCCCTGGACGTCTACGAGCCCCCGCTGCTGGCCGAGGCCGGCGACTACACCGAACTCACGCAGGGATTCGGGTACTTCGCGTGCGAGGGCGAGTACGGGTACTTCGGATACTGATGACCGGAACCGGGTGCGGGACCGCCGGGGAGGCGGCCCGCACCCGGCCCGGCGGAGCACGGTCCGCGCGCACACGGGGCAGCCGATGAGCTCTCCTCCCGACCCCTGGTTCGCCGTCCTCCCGGACTGCGACATCCACCCCGACGTCCTCCGGCGGCTGCGGCGGTGCGCCCCCGCGGACGCGTTCCGCGTCGTGGCCCACCGCTCCGGACGGCCCTGGCTCGTGGGCGCCTGGTCCCCCGGCGAGGTGACCGTCGCCTCCGCCGGGGAGGTGCGGCTGGCGGTCGCCGGGACCTGCTCCCTCACGGCCGGCGAACTGGCCGCCGCGGCGGGGCGGATGAGCGGCCTCGCGCAGGTCGAGACGGCGCTCGCCGGGGCCTGCGGCAGCTTCCACGTCATCGCCTCCGCCGACGGACACGCCTATGCGCGCGGCTCGTCGTCCGGGGCGCGGCGGATCTACCGGGCGGCCGTCGAGGGCGGCACGGTGTGCGCCGACCGGGCCCGTGTCCTCGCCCGCCTCACGGGGGCGGCCCTCGATCCGGGGCAGCTCGCCGTGCGGCTCCTCGGCCCCACCGCGCCGTACCCCCTGGCCGGCGGCGCGCTGTGGCGCGGCGTCCACGCCGTCCTCCCGGGGGACGCGGCGCACCTGGCCCCCGACGGCCGGTGGCGCACGGAGCGGTGGTGGCGGGCCCCCGAGGAGGGGCTGCCGCCGGCCGAGGCCGCGGTCGGACTGCGGCAGGCCCTGCGCGCGGCGGTCGCGCTGCGGGTGACCCCCGGGGAGGTGGTGGCCGCGGACCTGTCCGGGGGGATGGACTCCACCGCCGTGTGCTTCCTGGCCGCGGAGGCGGGGGCCCGCCTCGTCACCGCCACCCTGCACTGGGCCGCCGCCGGCAACCAGGACCGCGCCTACGCGGCCCACGCCGCCGAACACCTCCCCGGCGCCGAGCAGTTGGTGTTCCCGTCCGCCCTGCTGCCCGCCCACTTCACCGGGCTCGACGAGCGGCGCCCGCCCGCCGACGAGCCGTCCGTCGGCCTGCGCGGCGCGGCCCAACAGCGGTGCGTCGCCGAGGCGTTGCGGTCCCGCGGGGCCCGCCTGCGGCTGTCCGGGCACGGCGGCGACCACGTCGTCCGGCCGCCGGACGCCTATGTGCACCGGCTGGTGCGCCGTTCCCCCGTGACGGGGCTGCGGCACGTGGCCGGGCTGCGGGCGCGGCACCGGTGGCCGCCGGGCGCCACCGTGCGCATGCTGCTGGCGGGCGGTTCGTACGGATTCTGGCTGGCGGACAGCGCCGGGCGGCTGCGGGAGGAGCCGCCGGGCGGCGCGGTCCGCCCGCCGGAGGGGTGGGGGCCGCCGCCGCGGCTGCCGGCGTGGGCGAGCGGGCAAGCGGCGGGCCTCGTCGGGGAGTTGCTGCGCGCCGCCGCCCGTGACGGACCGCCGCCGGCCGGCGGACGCGGACGGCACGCCTGGATCCACCGGGCGCAGGAG
Organism: Streptomyces caatingaensis; assembly: GCF_001187435.1. GTDB lineage: Bacteria > Actinomycetota > Actinomycetes > Streptomycetales > Streptomycetaceae > Streptomyces > Streptomyces caatingaensis. The sequence continues at coordinate 1,113,700 of NZ_LFXA01000002.1, forward strand.
GCCGGCCGCTCCGCCGGCCACCTGCTCGCCGGCGGGGCGGCGGCCGGGCTGCCCGTCCACAGTCCGTTCTGCGACGACGCCGTCGTCGACGCCTGCCTGCGGGCCCGGCCGCACGAGGCGGCGGCCCCGTGGGCGTACAAACCGCTGCTGGCCGCCGCGATGGACGGGCTGGTGCCCGCCCGCGTCCTGCGCCGGACCACCAAGGACCACTGCGGCGACGAGTGGCAGGAGGGCCTGCGCCGGCACCGGCGCACCCTGGCCGCGTGGGCGGACGACTCCCGCCTGGTCGCCGCCGGGCTCGCGGACGAGGAGCCGCTGCGGCGGGCCCTGCTCTCCCCGGGGCTGCTGACCGGCGGCGCGGCCGAACTGGAGGCCACGCTGGGCGCCGAGGCGTGGCTGCGGGATCTCGCGGCGCACCCGGCGGACGAAGGAGGACCCCGGTGAACCGACTGCGCGACGACGTCACCGCCTGCCCCACCGACGACGGCATGGTCCTGCTGGACGAGCGCCGCGGGCGCTACTGGCAGCTCAACGGCACCGGCGCCCTGGTCCTCCGCGCCCTGCTGGACGGCGCCACCCCCGAGGAGGCCGCCGCCCTCCTCGCCCGCACCCATCCGGTGAGCCGGGACCGCGCGGCGGCCGACGTCGCGGCGCTGCTGGAACACCTCACCCGCGCGGGACTGGTGACCGCCCCGTGAGCCAGGTGCTCGAGACGGGCGGGGCCCGGCCGCCGTTCGGCCGCCGCCTGGCGGCCCTCGCCGCGGTCGCGGCCGCACGGCTCGTCGCCCGTCTGCCGCCGCGCCGCATCCGCGCCGTCCTCCGCCTCGTGTCCCGCGGGGCCCGGCCCGCCACCCGCGCCGAGGCCCTGCGGGCCCGGCAGGACGTGACCGCCACGAGCACCCTGTGCGCCGGACGCCACTGCCTCCAACGCTCCCTCGCCACCGCCCTGTTGTGCCGGACGGGCGGAAGCTGGCCGACGTGGTGCTCCGGCGTCCGCACGTCCCCCTTCGCCGCCCACGCCTGGGTCGAGGCCGAGGGCGACCGCGTCGGCGAACCGGAGGACACGGCGGTGTACCGGGCGATGGTGAGGGTGCCACCGCCGGGTGGGCGCGGCGGGGGCTGAGAGGGGCGCGGCCGGGCGGGACGCGGATCACCGCGCGCCCGCTCAGCCGCCCCGTTCCTCGCCGAGCGCCGCCGCCACCAGGGGACGGAGGTCGTCCAGGGACGGCGGGAGCCGGCTGAGCAGCCAGCGTTCCAGCGAGCGGGCCGGGTCGGGCCGGGACGCGGTGCCCTCGGTGAGCCGGCCCGCGGCCACGCGCAGGACGCGGCCGCCGTCCCTGACCGTGAAGCCGCGGTAACCGAGCCCCGGTTCCGGGAAGGCGGGCCGGGCCGTCGTCGTCGCGGGCGGGAGACCGGCCGTCAGCGCGCGGAATGCCCCGGCGTCCCGGGAATTCAGGCGCCAGCGGGGATTGGGGCGGCCGCTGTAGACGTCCAGTTCCACTTCCATCTGCACGGGCCCGCTCATTCGACGACGATGGGGACGACGGCCCGGACGGCCGCACAGGGGCCCGCCGGCCGCCTATTTGATGACGACCGAGCGTCCCGCGTAGAAGTACCCGCAGAAGTCGCGGTAACCCCCGCGGTCGCACGTTTCCGGGTTCGTGATCCGGTGCCCGCCGTTGTCGTAGTCGCGGGCCGCCGTCTGGCCGGGCTTGTGGCCCCAGAAATTGCCGCTGTGGAGCCGGTACCAGTGGTAGTCCTGGCCGGGCCAGACGACGAGTGCCGTGAGCCAGCGGGGCTTCTCGCTGTCCGGCAGGCACTGGAAGCGCCGGACGAAGCGGTCGGCGAGGGCCGCCCCCGTGACGTTCGGGCAGGCCATCGTGCCGGTCTGCGCCCCGTGGGCCCGGCCGGGCTGGGCGAAGGTGTCGGTGCGCAGGTTGCGCGCGTAGTTGTAGCAGTTGTTGCGGGGCTGTACCTGCGGGGTGTTCCAGAACCCGGGGTTGAACTGGCCGAACTCGATGTAGCAGGTGGCGGCCGGCTCGGTCTCCCGCCCGGTCGTGCGGAGCGGGTGCGCGGGAAGCGCGGGGGAGCGGGTCCAGACGGGCGGCGCGGCCGCGAAGGCGTCGATCTCGCCGAGCACCAGCTCCCGCAGGCCGTCGTCGTCCGCCGGCCGCACCTCCGCGTGACGGGCCGTGCCCTCGACGGCCCGCCGGGCCAGCTCGGCGGACCGGCCGGGGTCACGGGCGCCCAGGGTGCCGAGGGCGAAGGAGCGGGGCAGCGACCCGGGCCAGGACACGTCGTCGCCGGCGGCGGAGACCACCACCTCGCGGTACCCCAGACCGTCGTACCCCGCCCCGGGTATTCCCACCGCCTCTTCCGCCGCGTCGGCCACGTCCGACAGCAGACTTCTCACCGCGCTTTCGTCGGTGACGATCCAGGAGGGATCGGGGCGGCCGGAGAAAATGCTGACCTCAATGCGCAGCATGACGCTGCTCCTCGTCTGCCGGGAGACTGTGCTCGGTCGGTAGCAGCGTTGTTAGCAGCGGTCGGAGAGAACGGTCAATCGCTTGCGCAGAAGTGAAATCGAGCCACTCCGATTGCCGTTTCCCCCGGACGGCAGCCGTCCGCCGGGCACACCCCGCAAGGGTGACGGTGCGTGTGGGCGGTGGGAGGGCGGAGCAGCATGGAGGGCATGAACACCCTCAGATCATGGTCGGTCCCGGCGGCCGTCCTCCTCGGCGCGGGTCTCCTCGTCGCCCCCGCGCACGCCCGCGCGGCCGCCCCGGCCGGCAGCCTCTACTGCTGCGACAAGGCCGTGTGGTCGACCGAGAAGGCGGCCGAACCCCTGCTGCGCATGGCGGGCCTGTCGAAGAAGAAGGCGGGGCTGCTCGGCGCGCACTGCGAGCAGGTCACCGGCCCCGGCGGTGGCGGGGCGGCCGGCTGCTCCGGCAGGACGCTGCGCTGCACGGGGCCCGAGATGGTCCAGGCCATGGTGGTCGTCGGGTGCAGACCGGAGACCGCGCACCGGGCGTGACGGACGGGCGGCGGCGCGGCGGGGGTCCGGCCCGGGGCTAGCCGTCCGCGAGGTCGTGGAGGGTGTGGTCCACGCACACCGCCAGGACGAGCAGCAGCAACGCGTCCTCCTCCGCGAACACGTCGACCGTGCAGGCGTCGCGGAAGCCGAACCGGCGCCGCGAGATCTGCGCCAGGGTGGTGCCGCGGTCCTGGACGGTGAACTCCCGTTCCCGGAGGTTCCCGGTGATCCGCAGCCGGCGCCCGTCCCGCAGCACCACCTTGAAGCGGTCCCCGAAGGGCGGGAAGGCGCGCTCGCCGAAGCGGGCCACCGTCGTGCCGCCCGCCTTGACCAGGACGCCGTGGTGGAGGGTGAGGAACTTCCTGACGAGGGAGGCCACTTGGCGCCCCTCGGTGTCGACGAAGGCGAACGTGGCGCGCGGGCGGAACAGCTTCCGGTCGACCCGGTAGACCTTCTCCCGGTGCTCCGTCTCGATCCACGCCTCCTCGGGGAAGGCCAGCAGCCGGTCGCGTACCAGATAGCGCATGGCACCCCCGTCCGGACCGGCCCCGCCGCGGCGGTGGCGGGGCGTCGTCCCCGAGGGTAGTGCGCCCGCGTGCCCGGCCGCCCGGGCGGCGGCCGCCGTCCCTCCCTAGGGTGCGGCGGGTCCGCCGCCGGCTCCCGGGCCGACCGCGGCGAGGAGCAGTCCGTACACGTGGTCCGCCTCGGGCGTCAGCTCCGCCTCGATCTCGTCGTTCGTGCGGCCGGCCAGGGTGAGTTCCTGGATGCGGCGGAAGAGCAGCCGGTCGGCGGCGGCGATCAGGGCCGCGGTGGCGCGCGGTGCGATGGACGGGACGGTGCCGGGGGAGGCCGCGGCGAGCGCCTCGGCGAGGGCCTCCTCGCGCCGGTCGTGCAGCTCGCGCAGCCGGGCGGTGAGGGTGGGGCTGTCGGCGACCATGCGGGCGAACTCGGGCCCGGTGAAGCCGGCGACCGGGCTGTGCCCCACGAGCGTGGCGCGGAACGCCCGCCCCAGCGCGGGCAGCGGCGGCTCGCCGGGCGCGAGCCCGGCCACCACGCGCGCGAGGCTCTGGGTGAACGCCTCGTGGTGGTCCAGCGCCAGGTCCTCCTTGCGCGGGAAGTAGTTGGTGACCGTCTTCTTGGCGACCCGGGCCGCGGCCGCGATCTCGGCGATGGTCGTCGCCTCGAAGCCCTGCTCGATGAAGAGCCGGGTGGCGTGGTCGGAGATCAGCCGCCTGGTCTCCTGCTTCTTGGACTCGCGGAGTCCCCTCTCGGTACCCATGAAGGAATCTTACCTCCGACGTAAATTTGCCCTTGACCGATCTTCATGGCCGCCCCTAAAGTTACACCCGTCGTAAAGTTCCCCTCGGGCGACCGAAGGGCTCTCCCCGGCGGACCCGGGCGCGGGCCGCCGGCCGCCCGCGCCCCCTCACGCCGCCCCGCCGATCCGCCCCTCTCACCCTGGAGCCGCAGTGAACGTCACCACCTCCACCCTCTCCCTCACCGTCGCCGACGTGGACGCCTCGCGGGACTTCTTCTGCACCCACCTCGGCTACCAAGTCGCCGTCGCCACCGACGGGTTCGCCTCCCTGACCCGCGACGGCGAGGCCGTCGACATCGTGCTGCTGCGCCGCGGCACCGAGGTCCTCCCGCCCGAGCAGCGCGACCAGCGGGCCGGCGGCCTCATACTCGCCCTCACCGTGACCGGCCTCGACGCCGAGGAACGGCGCCTGCGGCAGGCGGGGGCGCCCATCACCATGCCGCTGCGCGAAGAGCCCTGGGGTGAGCGGCTGTTCCAGACCACCGACCCCAACGGGATCGTCGTGCAGCTGGTCGAGTGGGCGGCGCGCCCCGAGGGGGCGCCCGCGATGACGGTGATCACGCCCACCGACGGGAACGTCACCGAATCCCCCAACGCCCGGATGACCGGCCTCGCCGCCCCCAGCCGCGGCAGCGCCGAACTCAGCACCTGGACCGTCTCGATGACGGCGGGGCAGAGCGGCCCCGAGCACTCCGCCAGCCGGGAACAGGTCTGGACGGTGACCTCCGGCGCCCTCGACGTCACCTGCGGCGACCGCACCGAGACCGTCGCGGCCGGCCGGACCGTCGTCCTGCCGCCCGGCGTCCTCCGCAGGATCCACGCCCCCCGGGACGCCGAGGCGCACGTCGCCATGCGCGCCGACGGCGTGGTCTCCCTCCCCGGCACCGAGGGCACCCGGACGCTGCCCTGGGCGCGGTGAGACCGGGCGCGCCCGGCCGCCGGGACATCCTCCCGTAACACGGAGCGGTTAAGGTCCCTCGCGCCGCCGGTACCGCAACCGGCGGGAACACCGCACCCACACCGGCGAAAGCCACCGGCGCAAGGGACCGACTCCATGGACCGGACCACCAGGGCCATCACCGGGACGCGCATCCGGGCGGGGGAGGAGCGCGACCTGGAGCAGCTCACCGACCTCTACAACCACTACGTGACCGGCTCACCGGTCACCTTCGACATCGAGCCCGTGGGCGTCCCGGACCGCCGGCGGTGGCTGGCCGGCCACCCGGCGACCGGCCGGTACCGGCTGCTGGTCGCGGAGGAGGCGGGCACCGTGCTCGGCTACGCCACCAGCAGCCCGCTGCGGCCCAAGCGGGCCTACGAGACCTCGGTCGAGACCAGCGTCTACCTGGCCCCCGGGCACGCCGGCCGGGGGCTCGGCAGCCGCCTGTACCGCGCGCTCTTCGCCGCCCTGGCCGGGGAGGACGTCCACCGGGCCTACGCGGCGGTCACCCTCCCCAACGACGCGTCGCTGCGCCTGCACGAGCGGTTCGGCTTCCGCCCGGCGGGCGTGCACCGGGAGGTCGGCCGCAAGTTCGGCGCGTACTGGGACGTCGCCTGGCTGGAGAAGCCCCTCCCGGACCCGGGCGAGCGGCCGTCCGGGTGAAGAAGGCGGGCCGCCCGCCCCGCGGTGCCGCCGGCACGTCACGAAAGGACCGCTGAATCGTCAACAGGGGTATGGGTGGTATCCGCCGTCGCGCCTGTCTCCTCCTGCTGATGCTCTACGGGGCCTACACCGGCTTCTGGGCCTACGTCGCCCCGCGGTCCTGGTACGACGGCTTCCCGGGCTTCGGCCGCTCCTGGCTCCCGCCGCTGGGGCCGTACAACGAACACTTCGCGAGCGACATCGGAGCCGCGTACCTCGCCTTCGCCGCCCTCAGCGCCCTCGCCCTCCGCCGCGTCCGCGACCACCGGCTGGTCGCCGCGACCGGCGCGGCCTGGCTGGTGTTCAACGTGCTGCACCTCGTCTGCCACCTGAGGATGCTGCGGGTGTACGGGCCGCTGGACCGGACGCTGACGGTGCTCGCGCTCGTCGTCTTCGCCGCCGCCTCCGCCGTCCTGGCCCTGCCGCGACGGCGGCCCGTGTGACGGGCGGACGGGGCGCTCACCGGCACGCGGAGCAGACGTTGGCGGGCCCGTCGTGCCACCGCACGACCTCCGCCGCCGCCTCGGCGAACGCCCGGACGCGCGCGGTCTCGGCGCACGCGCGCCACACCAGCCCGTACTCCAGCGGCGGCGCGTCACGGAACGGTACGTAACGGACGTTGGGACGGGCGTAGTAGCGGGCCTCGTGGGCGGCGGTCGGGTGGATGCCCCGGCCGGCGCCCACGAGCGTGAGGAGCTCCTGGCGCGTCGCCGCCGCCTGCCCGCGCTCCACGGGGCGTCCGGCGGGCGTGGTGGGCGGGATCAGGTGGTCGAGCCAGTACGAGGGGAGGGCGCCCGAGAGCATCAGGACCTTGTCGGCGGCCAGGTCCTCGTAGTCCGCCCGGTCGCGCCGCGCGAGGGGGTGCCGGGTGGAGACCGCCAGGACCCGGGTGTCCGATATGAGAACCGGGCCGGTGCGCAAGTCGCCCTCCACGACCGGGAATTGGACGAGGGCGAGGTCGAGCCCGCCGTCGCGCAGGGGGCCCAGCGGGTCGGACAGCGCCGTCTCGTGGAGCAGGACCTCGCCCGCCTCCGGGTGGCGCTCGCGGTACGCCAGGGCGGCGGTCATCACCAGTTCGCCCGCCAGCGGGCTGGTGAAGCCGACCCGCAGCGGTGCGGCCAGGCCGCGCCCCGCGGCGACGGCACGGGCGATCCCCGCCTCGATCATCTCGTAACCGGGCCGCACGTCGTCCCGCAGCCGCTCGCCGACCGGCGTCAGGGCGACGCGTCTGCTCGTCCTCTCGAAGAGCGCGGTGCCGACGCGCCGTTCCATCTGCTTGACGGTCTGGCTGACCCTGGCCTGGGAGACGTGCAGGCGTTCCGCCGTGCGCCCGAAGTGCAGCTCTTCACAGAGCGTCAGGAAGATCTGGAGGTCTCGTCGTTCCATAACCCACAGGTTATCGATCGTTTCGCGGACGGGCGTTGTTCCGCCGTTCGCCGCCGCCGAAGCTGGACGCATGAACACACAGTCCGCACACCCCCGCCGCCGCCCCCTCGCCGTCGTCACCGGAGCCGGGTCGGGCATCGGCGCCGCCACCGCCCGCGCCCTGTCCGAGGAGGGCCACCCGCTGCTGCTCCTGGGCCGCGACGCCGCGCGCCTGGAGGCGCTCGCGCTGCCGGACGCCATGACCAGGTCCGTCGACGTCACCGACCGCGCCGCGATGGACGAGGCCGTCCGGGACGCCGAATCCCTCTACGGGCCCGTCGACTTGCTCGTCAACAACGCCGGCGTGATGCTGCTCGGCTCCGTGCACCGGCAGCCCGCCGAGGAGTGGGACCGCATGCTCGACGTCAATGTGCGGGGGCTGCTCAACGGGGTGCGCGCGGTGCTCCCCGGCATGGTCGAGCGCCGGCGCGGCACGGTGGTCAACGTCAGCTCGGTGGCCGGCCGCAAGAGCTACGCGCACCACACGGTCTACAGCGGCACCAAGTTCGCGGTGCACGGGCTCTCCGAGAGCCTCCGCGAGGAGGTCTCCCCGCACGGCGTCCGCGTCATCACCGTCGCCCCCGGTGCCGTCGAGACCGGACTGCTCTCCCACACCACGGACGAGGCCGTCAAGGCCGGCTACCAGGCGTTCAAGGACTCCGTCGAGATCCTCACCCCGCAGGACGTGGCCGACGCCATCACCTTCGCCTACCGGCTGCCCCAGCGCGTCACCCTGCGCGAGGTGGTCGTCGCGGCCACGGGCCAGGCCGCGTAGCCGGCGCGTGGGCCCGGCGGGCGCGCGCCATGATGGGGACCGTGCGCCCCGCGCCACCCGTCCCGGAGGAGGGCCCATGACCTCGCGTGCGTCGCTCGCCGAATACCGCCGCAAGCGCGACTTCTCGAAGACGCCCGAGCCCGGCGGCGGCCGGGCGGACGGCGACGAGGAGGGCCGGGCCCGGTTCGTCGTCCAGATCCACGACGCGAGCAGCCTGCACTTCGACTTCCGGCTGGAGGCCGAGGGCGTCCTCAAGTCCTGGGCCGTGCCCAAGGGCCCGTCCCACGACCCGCACGACAAGCGCCTCGCGCTGCCGACGGAGGACCATCCGCTGGAGTACCGCCACTTCGAAGGGGTGATCGCGGCCGGCGAGTACGGCGGCGGCACCGTCATCGTCTGGGACGAGGGCACCTACCGCCCCCTCACCACCGACCGCTCCGGCCGCCCGGTGCCCTTCGCCGACGCCCTGCGCGCCGGGCACGCGTCCTTCTGGATGGACGGCGCGAAGCTGCGGGGCGGCTGGTCGCTCACCCGCATGAGGGAGGGACGGGACGAGGCGTGGATGCTCGTCAAGAAGAACGACCGGCACGCGGCGGCGCGGGGCGCCCCGGATCCCCGGCGGGCGCGCTCGGCCCGGACGGGGCGGACGCTGCGACAGGTGGCGGGCGGCGCCTGACACCCCGCGCGCCCCTCATCGGGCGCGCTCCTCCGCGGCCAGGGCGTCCAGGCGGCGGCGCGCGCCCGCCAGGGAGCGCCGGCAGCGGCCCAGGCCCTTCCACGGGTCGCCGCGCCGGGCCAGGCGGTCCGGCAGGGTGCGCAGCGTCCAGCTCCGCGGGCCCAGGGCGGGGTCGTCGAGTTCGTCCCAGTCCACGGGGGTGGCGACCGGGGCGTGCGGACGGGCCCGCACGGCGTAGGGGGCGACCGAGCTCTGCGCGTAGGCGTTGCGCTGGACGTCGAGGTAGAGCCGGCCGCGCCGCCTGTCCTTGCGCGCCGCGGTGGTCAGCCGGTCCGGGTGGCGGCCGGCCAGCAGCTCGGCGGCGTCGCGGGCGAAGGCGCGGGCGGTGCCGAAGTCCGTCCGCCGGTCGAGCAGGACCAGCAGGTGCAGCCCGCGCGACCCGGTGGTCATGACGGCCGGGCGCAGCCCGACCTCGGTCAGCAGGTCGCCCAGGCGCCGGGCCGCCCAGCGCACGGTCCCGAAGCCGTCGCCGTCCTCGTCCGGCGGGTCCAGGTCGAAGACCAGCCGGTCCGGGCAGTCGAGGTGATCGACCCGGCTGAGCCAGGGGTGCGGTGTGATGCACGCCTGGTTGGCGAGGTAGGCCAGGGTCGCGGTGTCGTCGCACACCGCCATCGTCACCGTCCCGCCCTCCTTGGGGACCACCCGGCGGTGGATCCACCCCGGGAAGTAGTCCGGAACGTCCTTGTGGACGAAGGACTTCCCGCCGTATCCGTCCGGGTGCCGCTCCATGATCAGCGGGCGGTCCCGCAGGTGCGGCAGCAGGACGCGGGCGACGGCGCGGTAGTAGCCGACCAGCTCCGCCTTGCTGATCCCGTCCTCCGGGAACAGCAGCTTGTCCGGGTTGGTCAGGGGCACCCCGCGCCCGCCGATGCGCAGCTCCTCCTTCCGCCCGCCCTTCCGTCCTTCCCCGCGCGCCGGGCTCATCGCCTCACCTCCCGCGGCCCCGCCCACCGGGTGCCGCCTCGTCCGGAACGCCTCTGCCGGGCCCCGCCGTTCACCGGCCGGTCCGCAACGGCCACCGTTTCACGGGTCCGCCCGCCGCGCATGCCCCGGTCGTCCGCGCCGGGCCGGGCCGGTGAACCCGGCCGCCTCCCCGGAGCGGTCACGGCGCCCTCACCCCGGCGTCCCCGGACAGCGGGCGGCCGTCCCCCGTGCGGTGTTCCGGCGGTCTGGGCGACGCGGGACGGCCGGCCCGTCGGCGGGTGACCGCGCGACGCGGGGCCCGGCGGGGGCGGCGGGCCCGCGCGAGCCCGAACGAGGGCCGGAGCCGGGCCGGACGGTGGCCGGACGCCGGCTCGGCCGGGGGCGTCCCGGACGCGGTCGCGCCCGGCGGCAGCGCCCGGCGCGGCGGGGGGCCGAAGACGCGTTCCTCATAGCGGTCGAGGGCGAGGATCAGGGCCAGCAGGGCGGGAGGCAGGAGCAACGCGGACACGAGAGCGGCGAGCACAGGGGCTCCTTCCCGGAGTGATGCGTCCCCCATCCGTCTTACCGGCCGTCGAGCTGGGAAACAGCATTCCACCCGTACGCGTGGCCGGCGGGCGCCGGCGTCCCCGGGGGACACGGACGTCGGTCCGCCTGCCCTTGGACGGGCCGAGGCCCCGGATCGGATCCCCCTCCTGCTGCGAGCCCCCAGGCCCGCGGCGGGGAACGGTACGACCGGGCGGGCTGCCGGCTGTCCACCGGCCGGCGGACAGGCCCGTCACGTCGAGTGCTCGTACAGGCCGGCGGCGTACAGGCCGTCGATCTGATCGGCGTACTTCTCGGCGATGGCCCGGCGTTTGAGCTTCATGGTCGGGGTGAGCTCGTCGGAGTCCGGCAGCCAGTCGACGGGGAGGACGGCGAAACGCTTGATCTGCTCGACGTGGGAGAGGGTCCGGTTGGCCTGCTCCACCGCGTCGGCGACGGCCCGGCGCAGGTGCGGGTCGGCGGCCAGGGCGGCGGGGGAGGTGTCGGGCAGGCCGTGGGCGCGGGCGAAGGCGGTGCGGGCGTCGGGGTCGAGGACGACGAGCGCGACGTTGTAGGGGCGGCGGTCGCCGACGCAGACGCACTGGCCGATCAGGGGGTCGGCGCTCTTCAGCGCGGCCTCGATGTTGGCGGGCGACATGTTCTTGCCCGCCGCGTTGATGATGAGCTCCTTCTTGCGGTCCACGATGGTCACGTAGCCGTCGTCGTCGATGGTGGCGATGTCCCCGGTGCGCAGCCAGCCGTCGGCGCCGATCAACTCCGCCGTCTTCTCCGGGGCGTTCCGGTAGCCGCGTGTCACGACCGGGCCGCGGACGAGGAGTTCGCCGTCCCGGGCCAGCTTCAGCTCGATGCCCGGCAGCGCCCGGCCCACGGTGCCGATCCTGGCCGCGTCCGGCGGGTTGAGCGTGACGAGACCGGACAGCTCCGTCATCCCCCACCCCTCGTGGACGGGCACGCCGATGGCCGCGAAGAACTCCAGCATCGCCGGTGCGGACGGTGCCGCGCCCACCGCGGCCATCCGTAACCGGTCCAGCCCGAGCAGCGCGCGCAGCGGAGCGAAGACCTGCTCCTCGGCGGCCGCGCACCGGCGGTTCAAGTCCTCGTCCGGGCCCGGTCCGTGGCCGGACCGCGCCGCCTGCTCGGCGCGTACCCTGGCCCGGCCGGTCTCGATCGCGGCCAGGACCGCCGCGCGGCGCGCCTCGTCCGGCTCGGCCGCGATCCCGGCGAGCAGCGCGGTCCGGAACTTCTCCCACACACGGGGCACACCCGCGAACTTCGTCGGACGGATCTGCCGCAGGGCGGGCGCCAGTTGGGACGGATCGGCGAGCGAGACGACCTCGGCGCCGCTCGCGACCGCCGCGTAGTGCGTGAGCAGCCGGTCGACGGCGTGCGCGGAAGGCAGGTACGACAGCGTCGTGTCCCCCGCCTCCAGCGAGCTCACCCGGCGCCACGCGTCGTACATCGCCATCTGGTTGGCGTGGGTGATCTCGACGCCCTTGGGCGGGCCGGTCGTGCCCGAGGTGTAGATGACCGTCAGCAGGTCCTCCGGCCGGACCGCCCGCCACGACGCCTCGAAGTCCAGCCCCTCGTCGGTGGCTTCGAGCCGCTCCAGCGGCAGCACGTCCCGTGCCGCCGTCCCGTCGACGGTGACGACGTGCCGCAGCCCGGTGCGCGGCCGGACGGCGCGGACGCGGTCCAGGAACGCCTCCTCGGTGATCAGCACCGTGGCCCCGGCGTGGCCGAAGAGGTACCGGAGCTGCTCGGCCGGGCTGGTGTTGTACACCGAGAACGGTGTCGCCCCCACATGCAGTACGGCCATGTCGGCCAGGTGGAACTCGGGCCGGTTGCGGAGCATCAACGCCACGAGATCCCCGCGGCGGACCCCGAGGGCCGCGAGCCCGGCCGCGATCCGCCGCACCCTGCGCCCGTACTCGCCCCACGTGACCGTCCGCCCGTCCCCCGGGGTCCGCAACGCGACCGCGTCCGGCCGTGTCGCCACTGTCGCCTGGAACGCCTCACACACCGTCGATGCAGTCATCAACTCTTCCTCGAAGCAGGGAGATCCGGCAGTACGAGGGTCTTGTGCCGGGACGGGGGAGGGCCAGAGCGCGTCCTGCGCATATTCGGCCATTCGTGGCATGGCCACCGGTGCGCGGGCGGGTTCCTGCACTTCCGGGCCACCGGCGACGGCGTCACCCTGGCCAAGCCCTGCGACCGGCCCTGGACGCGACCGCCCGCCCTGGCGCCCGCGCCGTGACGGGCTGGGCACAGATGGGCCAGGGCGCCGCCCTGTGCGACCGGTCACGACCCGGCTGCCCATGCCCCCGTCGGCGATGAACCTGTCGCCAGGAGGCGGGTGAAACGGCCGCCGCTTCGGCCGTGCTGCCGGGCAGGCCGAAGCGGGCCTTGACAGGCTTTGTCCTTCGCCGGGCGACCGGAGCCGAATCGGAGCTGAAAGGTGGCTGTTCCATGCCCTCACCCTCACCCGCCATCGATCGTGCGCACGCCGTGTCCCTTCATCGGGTTCTGCGGGAGGTGGTGAGAGGGGGGCCGCTGGGGCTGGTGGAGGGAGTCGGGCGGCAGGCGCAGGGGGCGGTGGTGCGCCTGGAACTCGGGCCGTTCCGGCCGCTGTTGGTCACGCACCCCGACCACGTGCGGCACGTGCTGCGCGACGCGGCGGAGAACTACGTCCGCGGGGCGGCCATGTGGGACGCGCTGGGGCGGTTGACCGGCCGGGGCATCGCGGGGGAGGGGCCGGAGTGGCTGGCCAGCCGCGACGTCCTGTGCAAGGGCATGTCGGGCGGATACCTGCGGCGGACGGGCGAGGGGATCGCCGCCTCGGTCGGGCGGGCCGTGGAGGAGCTGGCCGGCCGGGCACGGGAGCGGCCGGTGGACGCGGTCGTGGAGATGACCCGGCTGGTGCACCGGGTCATCAACCCGGTCTTCTTCGGCTCCCGCATCGGCCCCGCGCAGTGCGACCGGCTGGGCCGCGAAGTGGCCACGGCGCTGGGCTCGTTGCTGTGGCGCATGGCGATGCCCTTCGTGCCGCACCGGGTGCCCATGCCGGGGGACCGGGCGTTCCTGCGGGCCACCCGCACCCTGAACCGGACCCTGTCGCCCGTCATCGAGCGGGCCCGCCGGCAGGGCGGGGGCGGACCGGACCTGATGAGCGGCCTCCTGCGCGGCAGGGGGCCCGACGGGCGGCCGCTGGGCGACGAGCACGTCCGGCAGGACATCGTGGCCCTCTTCGTGGCCGGTTCGGAGTCCAGCGCCCTCACGCTCACCTGGGCCTGGGTGATGCTGGCCCGGCACCCCGACGTCGCGGCGCGCGTGCGCCGGGAGGCGGACGACGTGCTGGCGGGCGGGCCGCCGCGGCCCGGGCACGCACGGCAGTTGGTGTTCACCCGGCGGGTGATGGCCGAGGTGATGCGGCTGTACGCGATGGCCTGGGCCGTCCCCCGGGTCGCCCGCCGGGACGACATGCTCGGCCGCGTGCCCGTCCCGGCCGGTACCACGCTGGTCCTGTCCCCGTATCTCACCCACCGGCTGCCCGAGTTCTGGCCGGACCCGCTGCGCTTCGATCCCGCCCGGTTCGAGAAGCGGGCCGTGCGCGAGCGGCACCCGCTGGCCTACCTGCCCTTCGGGGACGGCCTCCACCAGTGCGTGGGGCAGGCCTTCTTCCTCATGGAGTCGGTGCTCGTCCTGGCCACCGTACTGAGCCGCTACGACGTGCGGGTGTCGTGCGCCGATCCCCGTCCCCGCCTCGCCGTCGCCCTGCCCCCGCGCGGCCGCGTCGGCCTGACCCTCACCCCGCGCGGCCAGGGGCGGCAGAACTGCTGAAGCCCCCCGACGTCCTGTCGCCGGTCCCGCCCATTCCACGGACGTGGAACGCCACCGAACCGGCCTCGGTGCGCTGCCGCATGCGGGCACCGTCATCGAGCCCGTGCCTTTCGCATTGCCCCGCTTTGCGGACGTGACGTGTCCTAAAAGCCTCCTAACGTGAAGGCGCGCGCCGGAGAGCGAAGCCCTCCAAAGCTCCATCCGATGCGGCAGATCCGCTCCCGGCGTTCCCCCCGGCGAATCGTCCGGACGGGCCTGGATGCGGAGCCAGGCGTGGAAAGGAAGGTCTCCGATGAGTTTCATATCCCCGGGTCAGGTCGTCTGGTTCGAGATCGGCACCGGCACCACCGACCCCGACGCCGTCACCGGTTTCTACGGCCCTTTGCTGGGCTGGAATTTCGAGATCGATCCCGATTCGTCCGTCGACGGCCGCACCTACACCCGCATCCTCGCCCCCGGCGCGCCCTGGCCGATGGGCGCGATCCAGCAGGGCGACACCGGTGACGAGGCCGTCAACCTCTCGATCCTGTCCGCCGACGTCCACGCGGACGTGGAGAGGCTCACCGGACTCGGTGCCACCGTCGTCGTGCCGGCCACGCAGGTGGCGGACGTGACCGTCTTCGCCCGCCTGGCCGATCCGCGCGGCAACCTCTTCTCCCTGTTCTCCCGGTCCGCCTCGCGGCGGTTCGAGGAGCGGATCGCCGGGACGGACGCGTACATGCGGCAGACCGCCCGCACACCGGAGCCGGGGGCGATGGGCCGGTTCGAGATCGGCACCGCCGACGTGCGGGAGACCACCGACTTCTACCGCGCGGCGTTCGGCTGGCGGTTCGAGAGGGACGGCACCGCAGGCGGCACGCCGTACTTCAACGTCTTCGGCCCCGGCGCGCGGTGGCCGTCCGGCGGCCTGTGGGACCACGGCCGGGACGACGCCGGAGGGGCCGACCACGTGATGCCCTGCTTCCTGGTCACCGACGTGGCCGCCACGACGCATGCGGCACGGAGGCTGGGCGGCCGGGCGGAGCTCGGCCCGTGTTCCCGCCCGGACGGCACGGTCCACGCCCGCCTGACCGACCCCCGCGGCAACCGTTTCGGCCTGTTCTCCCCGCCCGCCCGGCCGGCGGCCGGCTGAACCCGGCCCGCCCTTCCCGCCCACCCGCACCGCATGACGAGGAGAGACACGATGAAGATCGCACTGCTGGGAACCGGCTTCGGCCGGGCACACGCCGCCGTCTACGCCGCGCGCGGCGACGTGGACGTGGTGATGTTCGGCCGCGACGCGGAGAAGACCGCCGAGGTGGCCGGCCGGTTCGGTTTCGCCGCCTCCACCGACATGGACGCCGCCTTCGACGACGCCTCGTTCGACCTGGTGGACATCTGCCTGCCGGTCCCCCTGCACGCCCCGTACACGCTGCGGGCCCTGGAGGCGGGCAAGCACGTGCTGGTCGAGCTGCCGCTGGCCGGCAGCATGGAGGACGCCGAGCGGGTCGCCGAGGCCGCCGCGCGCAGCGACAGGCAGGTGTTCGTGGACATGTTCGAACGGTTCGTCCCGGCCAACCAGGCCCTGTTCGACGCGGTGCGCGAAGGCGCCCACGGGCGGCTGGAGCAGCTGACGCTGTGGAACCTGACCGCGCACCTGTGGCCGGGGGCCTCCCTCGGGCTGAAGGTGCTGCCGCTGGAGGCGATGCACAGCGACATGGACGTCATCACCCGCACCCTCGGCCTGCCCCAGGACCTCACCGTGACGACCGTGGCGCGCGATGACGACTCCGGTGCCGTCGACGCCGTCCTCCGCTTCGGGCACGCGATGGCCCGCAGCTCGGTCTCCTCCCTGATGCCCACGTCGTGGGGGGCCCGCGGCGGTTACACCGCGGTGTTCGAGCACGGCGTGCTGGACGCCTCGTCCACGACGGGCTTCGACGGCAAGCCCTCCGGCACCGTCACCGTCTACACCCCCGACGGCGCCCACGACCTCGTCCTGCCGCCCGCCGACCAGTACACGGCCATGATCGGGCACGTCATGGACGTCCTGCACGGCAAGGCCGCGAACCGGATCGCCCCGGACAGCGTCCTGGACGCTCTGCGGCTCACCCTCGACCTCGACCGGAAGGTCAACAGTGCTCGCCGCGCCCGGCCGTGACCCACGCCGTGGCGGCGGGCCGTGGTCCGCCGTTCTCCCGCAGTGTGGTGCTCGTTAGCACGTATGGGTGTTTCAGCGTTCTTGTTCCGGTCCTTCCGCGTATGGTCGGGTTCGTGACTGCATGTGAACGAGGGTATTCCCGGCGTCAGATCATGGGGCTCACGGCCGCGTTGGGCGGCGGACTCTGCCTCCCGCCCGCCATGGCCCACGGGCTGCCGCGCGGCAACCCGCAGGAGCCCGTCACGCAGGTCTACTACATCGCCGCCGACCCGGTGACGTGGGATTACGTGCCCCAGGGCCGGAATCTCGTCTCGGGCAAGGCGTTCTCCGCCATGGAGCAGGTGAAGGCCCGCCCCGGGCGCAACCGCCTGGGCTCGGTCTACTGCAAATCGCAGTACCGCGAGTACACCGACGGCACGTTCACCAAGCTGGTGCCGCGCCCCGGCGACGCGTACATGGGGCTGCTCGGGCCGGTGATCCGTGCTCAGGTGGGTGACACGATCAAGGTGGTGTTCCGCAACAACACGGCCTTCATGGCGTCGATCCACCCCCATGCCGTCTTCTACTCGCGGGGTGACGAGGGGGTCGCGTTCAACGACGGCGGCTCCGGCTCCGACGGCGGCGTCGTGCCGCCCGGCGGTACCCACACCTACGTCTGGCAGGTCCCGGAGCGGGCCGGGCCCGGGCCCGGCGACCCGTCGTCCCTGGGCTGGCTCTACCACGACCACAGCACCGGCATGGGCGTCCCCGGCACCAACTCCGGGCTCGTCGGGCCGATGGTGATCACCCGGCGCGGCGCGGCCGGCCGGCACACCGTCCCCCGCGACGTCGACCGCGAAGTCTTCGCGCTCTTCTGCCAGTTCGACGAAGGCCGCAGCCCCTACCTCAAGGAGAACATCAGGCGCTACGGGCGCGGCCAGAAGATCGACACCGGGCACCGCGACTTCGCGCACGCCCACCAGAAGCAGTGCGTCAACGGCTTCATGTTCGGCAACGGCCCGGCCGGGACCTCCGACGCCCGCCCGGCGCTTGTCCTGCGCAAGGACACGGCCGTCCGCTGGTACGTCATCGGCCTGGGCGGCAGGAACGACTCGCACAGCCCCCACTGGCACGGCAACACGGTCACCGTCCACGGCCACCGCGCGGACGTGGTCACGGTGCTGCCCGCGACCGTGGTGACCGCCGACATGCGCCCCGACAATCCGGGGAACTGGCTGTTCCACTGCCACGTCGACGAGCACATGATGGAGGGCATGATCACCCGCTATCGCGTCGAGTGACCGTCTGACCGTTTCGACGGGCCGGCTTCGACCGCTTCAACGAAGCCGGCTTCGACCGTCTCGTCGGGCCGGCTTTCGGACTCGCCGTATTTCCAGCAAGAAATACATAGCCCTTTCCACTCGTGCGAGTGGATAAAACGGCCTCTCGGCGTATCGCCTTGACGGTGGGGCATCTCCGGATCGCGGGGCTGTGAATGCCGCCGCACCGGAAGCACGACCTCACCGGAGAGGTGATCTCCCATGGAGCGCAACGATGTGTACGAGCCGCCCCGCATGGTGGAGGCCGGCGAATTCGCTGAGCTGACCAGGGGTGTGCCGCAGGGCAACTGGCCGGACTACAGCGTGATGTGGCCCTGGTACCCGTCGGCCGGTGCCCAGGGCTGACGGCCCGTGACCGGCGAGGTGTGGTTCGCGGTCCTGCCGGACGGCGAGGCCGGCCTCGCCGGTGCACGCCTTCTGCGCACCACGGCGACGGCGGCCGTCGAGCACGGTTCGGGCCGGCCCTGGCTGCTCGGGGCCTGGCCGGACGGGCACATGACGGTCGCCGCCGCCGGCACGGCGCGGCTGGCGGTGATCGGGCGATGCCCGGTCACCGCCGACGGCCTCGCGGCCCGGCTGGCCCGGGTCCGCGACATCACGGAGGTGGAACAGGCCGTACGCGGCCTGGCCGGCAGCCACCACGTGGCGGCCACGGTCGGGGGACGGGCCTGGGTGCGCGGCAGCGCCTCCGGCACACGACTGGTCTTCCGCACCCGGGTGGGCGGCGCGGAAGTGGCCGCCGACCGCTCCGACATCCTGGCGCGGCTGGCCCGCGCGGGTCTCGACGAGGAGACCCTGGCGCTCCACCTGCTGTCCTCGCCGCCGCCGTACCCGCTGGACACCCGGTGCGTCTGGCGAGGCGTCGAGGGCGTGCGGCCGGGCTACGGCCTGCTGCTCGAACCCGACGGCCGGGCCCGTACCCGCCCGTGGTGGAGCCCGCCGGAGCCGGTGCGGCCGCGCGCCGACGCGGCACTCGTGATCCGTCGCGCGCTGACCGAGGCCGTCGGTTCCTGCACGGCCGGCGGGGGGACGGTCAGCGCCGACCTGTCCGGCGGCATGGACTCCACCAGCCTGTGCTTCCTCGCGGCCCGCGGCCCGTCCCGCCTGGTCACCCTGCACTGGACGGGCCGTGACCCGGCGAACGACGACACCTCCTGGGCCCTGCGGGCGGCCGTCCGGCTGCCGGGCGCGGAGCACGTGATGCCGCCGCCCTCCCCGGCGCACCTGCCGTACGGCCTGACCGACGCGGGCGGTCCCACCCCCGACGAGCCCGGCACGTGGGTGCGCTACGGCGGGAGGCTGGCCGCGGGCGCCGCGCTGATGGCCGCGGAGGGCTCACGGCTGCACCTCACCGGCGGCGGCGGGGACGAGCTCTTCACGGCCCCCACCGCGCACCTGTACGACTACGTGCGCAGCCACCCGCTCGCCGCGTTCGCCAGGATCCGCAGGATCCGGGCCGCCCACCGGATCCGTACGAGGCCGCTGCTGCGCCGGCTGGCCGCCCGCGACTCCTTCGCCCGGTGGCTGGCCCGCTGGGCGGACGGCCTCACCGCCCGGCGGGACCCCGCCCCGGTTCCCGCCGACGACTACGTCCTGACCTGGGGGGACGAGGCGCGCATGCCGCCCTGGGCCACACCCGACGCGGTGCACACGGTGGCGCGTCTGCTGCGGGCGGCCGCGGCCGACGGCCCCGGACCGCTCGCCCGCGAGCGGGGCCAGCACGCGGCGCTCAGCCTCCTCCGGGCGGGAGGGCGGTGCCTGCGCGTGGTGAACCAGGCCGGCCTGCGGCCCGAACTCGCCGCGCCCTACCTGGACGACGCCGTCCTCGACGCCGCCCTGGCCGTCCGCGTGGCCGAACGCAACGTGCCCGACCGCTACAAACCCGTCCTCGCCGACGCCCTGTGCGGCATCGTGCCCCCGGCCCTCCTCTGCCGCACCACGAAGGGCGAGTTCTCCGCGGAGCTCCACGAGGGAATCCGCCGGGGCCGGGCGGAACTCGCCGGCCTCTTCGGGGACTCCGCACTGGTGCGTGCCGGTCTCGTCGACGCCCCTGCGCTCCGTACCGCTCTGCTCGGCTCACGCCCCCGGCCGGACGTCCTGCGGCACCTCGACCCCACCCTCGGCTGCGAACTCTGGCTCCGTGCCTGCCGGTCCAGCCCCGCCGCCACCGGAGGGCCGATGTGACCGTCGCCCGCGCCCCGGTCGCCGCGCCACCGAACGCGGCGCTCCGGGCGTCCCGTTCCCGTCGTCACCGCGCGCTCCGAACCGGACGGGGGTGTTGTCCGCATGAGCCACACCATGATCCACGGGACCGGGCGGGCGGCGGTCCCCTGGCGCCGCCGTCCGCCCGTCCTCCTGGCCGTCGTCGCGGCCCGGCTGCTCACCCTGCTCCCGCCCCGCCGTCTGCGCCGCGTGCTCACGGCCGTCCGGCGCGGCGCCGCCCCCGCCACCACCGACCAGGCGCTCGACGCCCGGCGGCACGTCACCGCGGTCAGCCTCCGCTGCGCGGGGGAGGGATGCCTCCAACGGTCCGTCGCCACCACGTTGTTGTGCCGGATGCGCGGCGTATGGCCCGACTGGTGCGCAGGAGTACGGACGAATCCGTTCCGTGCCCACGCCTGGGTCGAGGTGGACGGCCGGCCGGTCGGCGAACCCCACCCGGCGGGCTACTACCACCGCCTCATGACCGTCCCCGCCGTGCGGCAGGACGACAGGTCGTGACGGCGTCCCGAACGGCCTGAGGGCCGGTGTCAGTTGGGCGGACGCGACCGCCGACCCGCGTGCGGGGCGACGCGGTCCCGCCGGCGGGTGGCGCACCGGCCGCCGGTCACGGTGCCGTCGTGCGCGTCACTCGCGCACCCGAGCGTTGACCGTGGGACTGGCGGCGTCGCCGCCGGCCGCGTCCAGGCCCGCGAGCAGGCGCAGGCCGTCCTCGGCGGGGCTGCCGGGGGCCGCGGAGAGCACCAGCAGCTCCCTGCCCGACGCGTCCGGCAGCGGGAAGTTCTCCTGGTGCAGTTCCAGCAGTCCGACCAGCGGGTGCCGGTACGTCTTGCGCCCATGGGTGCGGGCGCGGACGTCCGCGCGGGCCCAGAGGCGGCGGAAGCGCTCGCTGCCCATCGCCAACTCGCCGATGAGCGACGTCAGCCGGGGGTCCTCGGGGTATTTGCCGGCGGCCAGGCGCAGGTGCCCGACCACGTCGAGGGTGCAGGTCTCCCAGTCCGCGTAGAGGCCGCACCCGGTCTCCTCGAGGAAGAGGTGCCGGGCGGTGTTCAGGCCCGGAATCGGCCGGCCGTAGAGGAGCCCGGCGAGGCGGTTGCCGGCGAGCACGTCCAGGCGGTGGTCCATGATCAGCGCGGGGGCGCCGGTGACCAGGTCGAGGACGCGCAGCAGCTCCGGCCGGACCCGTCCGCCCGGCGCCTTCGCGCGGCGCCGGCGCTGCCGTGCGAGCCGGTGGAGGTGCCCGCGTTCGGTCTCGTCCAGCCCGAGGACGCGGGCGAGCGCGTCGAGGACCTGCTCGGAGGGCTGGGTCGCGCGCCCCTGCTCAAGGCGTACGTAGTAGTCGACGCTGACCCCGGCCAGGTGCGCGACCTCTTCACGGCGCAGCCCCTCGACCCGGCGGCGGCTGTCGGTGGGGATGCCGACAGCCGCCGGGTCGACCCGGGAACGCCGGGTCCGCAGGAAGCCCGCGAGATCGTCCATGTGCCCAGTATGGCTTCCGGGCACACCGGTGAGGGTGGCCCTGCCGATCCCAGGAACTCCCGTCCGACGGTGGCGGCGTCCCTGAACGCCGGGCGCCGTGGCGTCCAGGATCGGAGGCAATCGAAGCCGGTGAAGCCGATGAAGCCGGTCCAAGGCACCATCCGATCCGAAGGACTTCCCATGAAGACGCTGATCGTTCACGCCCATCCCGAGCCGAAGTCGCTCAACGCCTCGCTGAAGGACCTCGCCGTCTCCACCTTGGAGAGCGCCGGGCACGAGGTACGGGTGAGCGATCTGTACGCGATGAACTGGAAGGCGGTGGTGGACGCCACGGACTACGGCCCCCACGCCTCGACCCCGTTGAAGGTCGCCCGGGACTCGGGGCGGGCCTTCGACGCCGGGGACCTCACGGCGGACGTCCGTGCCGAGCAGGAGAAGCTGCTGTGGGCGGACGTGATCGTCTTTCAGTTCCCGCTGTGGTGGTACACGATGCCCGCCATCCTCAAGGGCTGGGTGGACCGGGTGTTCACCTACCACTTCGCGTACGGCGTCGGCGAGCACAACGACACCGCGTACGGCGAGCGCTTCGGCGAAGGCACCCTCGCGGGCCGGAAGGCTCTGCTGTCCGTGACCGTCGGCGGACCGGAGTCGCACTACGCCGCTCGCGGGATCAACGGGCCGATCGACGACCTGCTGTTCCCGATCCACCACGGCATCCTCTACTACCCGGGCATCGAGGTGCTGCCGCCGTTCGTGCTGTACGGTGCCGACCGGATGACCGGCGCGGACTACCCGGACATCGCCAAGGCATGGGAACAGCGCCTGCTCACCCTGGAGTCGACCGAGCCGATAGCGTTCCGGCCGCAGAACTTCGGCGACTACGAGATCCCCTCGCTGCGCTTGAAGGAGGGGCTGGAGCCCGCGGGCCGCACGGGTTTCGGGCTGCACGTGCGGGGGTGACCGCGGGTGGCCCGGGGAGGCGGGGGCGGCGGCCGAGGCGGCCGGCCATCTGCTCCCGGCTCCGGGCACCCCCCGCTCCGGACGGCCGAAGTCCCCCTCCCCGCACGGGTCGGGCGCACCCGGCCCCGGCGGCCCGCTGCTACCGGCCGCCGGCCTCCGCGAGGGTGTGGGCGACCAGGGCGTTGGCGTGGCCGTGCCCCAGGCCGTGCTCGGTCTTGAGCCAGCCCACCAGCTCCATGTGCTTGGTCAGCGGCGAAGTCCGGATGAGGTTCTTCCACTCGGCTATCGGACGGCCGTACTTCTTCTCGATCGACGGGAAGTAACTGGCGGGGCCCTTCACGGTTTCAGTCATGGCCGCAGTCTGCCAGCCGCCACTGACAACGACGTGGCCCGCCGGGGCGTCCACTCGTCAGGCGGTGCGTCTCGCCGCGGTCGCGAACGGTGTCCGACGTGTCCCGGCGCTGCCCCCTGGCCGGTGGAGGACCGGAGGCGACGGCCGACGGCGTGATCGAAGAACACCTGCGACCGGGCCGTGCCGGAGCCCTCTTGGCCGCCTCGGGCCCGGCGGGCCGAGCGCCGGCCGGCCCGGTGGCCGCACGGCCCTGGGATGTCCGGATGTGACACAAGCCCGTCATTGCGGTCGCACCGGCCGGGACGGACGATGGGGGCATGTCCGAAACCAGTCACCGCGTCGTGATCGCGGTCTTCCCCGACGTCGATCTGCTCGATGTCACCGGGCCGGCCGAGGTCTTCACGCTGGCCGACCGCGAGTCCGGCGGCCGGGCCCGCTACCGGGTCCGGCTGGCCGGGCCCGGGGCGGCCGGGGAGGCGGTGGCCACCTCCGCGGGCGTGCGGGTCGTCACCGACCTCGGCTTCGCCGACGTCGGGACGGACGTGGACACGCTCCTGGTGCCCGGCGCGGTGGACGTGGAGGCCGACGGCCTCCGGCCGCGGATCGACCCCCGCGTCGTGGACTGGATCAAGGACACCGCACCCCACGCGCGGCGCGTCGCCTCCGTGTGCGTGGGAGCCCATCTGCTGGCGGCCGCCGGTCTGTTGGAGGGCCGGGCGGCGACCACGCACTGGTCCACCGCCGGCCGGCTCGCCGCCGATCACCCGGAGGTCACCGTCGATCCCGACCCGATCTTCATCCGCTCCGGGAAGGTGTGGACCGGAGCGGGCATCAGCGCTTGTCTGGACCTGGCCCTCGCCCTGGTCGCCGAGGACCACGGCGAGGATCTCGCGCTCGCGGTCGCCCGGCAGCTCGTCGTCTACCTCAAACGCCAGGGCGGCCAGAGCCAGTTCAGTGTGCCGATCAGCCACCCGCCCACGTCCCGCCGGGACATCGACGAGCTGCGCCGGCACATCGCCGACCACCTCGACGCGGATCTGTCCGCGGCCGCGCTGGCGGCCCGGATGTGCCTGAGCGAGCGGCACTTCACCCGCGTCTTCACCCGGGAGACCGGGGCCACCCCGGCCGCGTACGTCGAGGCCCTGCGCGTCGAGGCCGCCCGCCGCCTGCTGGAGACCACCGACCTGCCCCTGGAGGCCGTCGCCCGGGCCACCGGCCTGCGTTCGGTGGAAACCCTCCACCGCGCCTTCCGCCGGCGGATCGCCACGAGCCCGGCCGCCTACCGGCGCCGCTTCCGCACCACCACGCCGGCCTGACGGCCAGCGCACCTGTCAGCGGCGTCTGTTGAGGGCGGCGCCGGTGCGTGGCCACGCCCTGCTGGGTCCGCCCCCGGTCGCGGCCGACCGCCTTCTGTCACCTTCACCCACCCAGAGAGGGCAGCCATGCCCACAGAGAGGACAACCATGCCCATGTCCAGCACGCTGCGCGACGTCATCGGCCTGGACCCCCGGCTCCCCGGGCTCGCCGATGCCACCCTCATCATGATCGACTTCCAGAACACCTACCGCACCGGCGTCATGGCCCTGGACGGGGCCGACGAGGCGCTGGCCGCCGGCGCCCGTCTGCTGGGCGCCGCCCGCGCCCAGGGCGCGCCCGTGGTGCACGTCGTCAACGACGGCGGCGAGGGCACCCCCTATGACATCCGGGCCGAGATCGGTGCCATCAGCCCGGAGGTCGCACCGGCCGAGGGCGAGCCGGTGGTGGTCAAGCGGTTCCCCGACGCCTTCCACGACACCGGCCTGGAGAAGACCCTGCGCGACCTGGGCGCCGGACCCGACCTGGTACTGGCCGGATTCATGACCCACATGTGCGTCGCCTTCACCGCCCAGGGCGCCTTCACCCTCGGCTACCGGCCCACCGTCGTCGCCGAGGCCACCGCGACCCGCACCCTCGCCGCCCCCGACGGCACGGCCCTCCCCGCCGCGACCCTCCAGACCGCCGCACTGACGACGATCGGCGACCTCTTCGGCCTCGTGGCACCCCGCGTGCGGGACCTCACGGGCTGACCCGACAGCGCCCGCCGCCACCCGGGACGCGCGCCGGGGCCGCCTCGACCACGAGGCGGCGGCCCCGGCCGTCTCTTCGGGCCGTACAGCTCGCGGAAGACGCCGGCCGCCGTCGGGGCGAGCAACTCCCCGAAGGTGCCGCTTTCTCGGAGCTCGCCCGCGACCAGGACGTGGATCAGGTCCGCGTGGCAGCCGGGCTGCCGGCCGTGTTCGAATTGCAAACGCACCCCTGCTGTGCTTTGTGAACCGGTTGCCGGCGGCCGGTAGCGCGATTCACCCGGGCGTGGCCGCTCACCCGATCCGGTACTTGCGTTGCGGCCGGGAACGGCCGGTCATGATCCCGGGCGAGGTGCCGCGGGGGCGGTGGTGCGTTTGCAGACGACCGGGTGAGACGCCTCACGGCGTGCCGTGCCGTCTCCCGGCGCCGGCCGTCACCCCCACACGGCCTGGGCGAGGGCCGTGCCGGTGAAGGCCGCGCCGAGGCCGGCGGCGACGCTGCCCAGCGCGTTGGCGGCGGCGAAGAAGCGCGCCCCGTCCTGGGCCAGCCGCAGCGTCTCGTAGGAGAACGTGGAGTACGTCGTCAGCGCCCCGCACAGCCCCGTGCCCACCAGCGACTGCACCCGCGACGGGGCGGCACCGGCCGCGACGGCGCCGGTGACCAGGCCGAGGACGAGACAGCCGGCGACGTTGACGGTGAAGGTGCCCCACGGGAAGACCGTGTCGTGTCGTTTCTGCACGGCCCGGTCGGTCAGGTAGCGGGCGGGGGCGCCCGCCATCGCCCCGATGATCACCAGAGCCCAGGTCATGGCCGGTCCTCCCCGGCACGGCCCACGTAACGGTGGACCTCGACGGTGTCCAGGAGGACGAGCCCCTCGGCGACGAGCTCGTCCAGGTGCGGCAGGAAGGCGCGGACGCGGTCCTCGCCGTCGACGATGACGATCGCGACCGGCAGGTCCTCGCTGAGCGACAGCAGCCGGGAGGTGTGGATCAGGGACGAGGCGCCGAAGCCCTCGATGCCCTTGAACACGCTCGCCCCGGCCAGCCCGGCGGCGTGGGCGCGGTGGACGATCTCGGTGTACAGCGGCCGGTGGTGCCAGGTGTCGTTCTCCCCGATGAGGACCGTCAGCCGCATCGCACTGCCCTTGAGCCGCGTCATGACACCCTCCACTGGATGAGGCGCCGGGTCAGCGCCGCCGTCGTCCACACCGCCGCCAGGGCCGCCACGAGGGTGAGCGCCAGGTAGGCCAGCGCGATCGCCGCGCGGCCGTGCCCGGCCAGCCGCTGGACGTCCACCGCGTAGGTGGAGAAGGTCGTGAAGCCGCCGAGGACGCCGGTGCCGAAGAACGGCCGCACCAGCCGGTGGGCCGCCCACACCTCGGTGATCACGACCATGAACACGCCGATCACGGCACATCCGGCCACGTTGACGGCCAGCGTCGTCCAGGGGAACGCGTCGGCGGCGGTGGGCCAGAGCACGGAGGCGCCGTAGCGGGCGGCGGCGCCGATGCCGCCGCCGAGCGAGACCACGGCGACGACCGGGCCCTGCCCGGCCGTCCAGCGGGGGCGCGCCGGTGCGGGGCGGGCCTTTTCGGGGTCCGGGTCGACGGGCTCACGTGCGGCCCGCACTCCTCGGGGCGTTGTCACGACACACTTCTCCCTACCTGCCGGCACCCGTACGCGGGTGCGAATCGATCGCAAGCAGGGACCGTTGGCAGCAGCCGGTGCTGCGGTTCGGGTACGGCGGGCCCCACCGCCGCGCGGCACCCCGGCAGGGGCACCGCCACCGGCCAGAATATCGGCCCGGCCGCGGCGGCCCCAATCGGAGCCGTGCGCGGTCGGGTGCCGCGATGGCGGCCGGCCGGCGGGCGGGAACGGGGACCGGGCGGTGTGGCCGGCGGGTGCCTGCTCGTAGGCTGCGGCCATGACCGAGAACCAGACACTGACGCCCTCCGACGCCTTCGAACTGCTGCTGGCCGGTAACCGGCGCTTCGTCGCGGGCAGCCCCGAACACCCGAACCAGGACGCCACCCGCCGCGCCGAGATCGCGCCGGGCCAGCAGCCCTTCGCGGTGCTGTTCGGGTGCTCGGACTCACGCCTGGCCGCGGAGATCATCTTCGACCGGGGGCTGGGCGACCTGTTCGTGGTGCGCACGGCCGGGCACGTGGTGGGGCCGGAGGTGCTGGGCAGCATCGAGTACGGCGTCGGCATACTGGACTGCCCCCTGGTCGTGGTGCTCGGCCACGACTCCTGCGGCGCGGTCGGGGCCGCCTGCGCCGCGCTGGAGGACGGTGTGCCCGCCACGGGGTACGTACGGGACGTCGTCGAACGGGTGACCCCCAGCGTGCTGGCGGCCCGCGCCGCCGGCCGCGTGGAGCCGGACGAGATCCTGGCCGAACACGTCAAGCACACCGTCGACCTGCTGCTGGACCGCTCCCGGGCCCTCGCCGGGAAGGTCGCCGCCGGGCAGGCCGCCGTCGTGGGCCTGTCCTACCGCCTGGCCGACGGCAGCGCGCGGCTCGTCGCGGCCCGCGGCCTCGACACCGCGGTCGCCACGGGGGCCTGACCCTTCCGGCCGTGGACGGCGGGGCCACACCCCGCCCCCCTCACCGCGGCGGGTGCCGCCCTTCCCGCCCGCCCGTCGCGGCGGGGAGGGCGCTCGCGGTCAGGTGGGCGGTGATGCGGCGGGCGGCGAAGGCGGTGCCGGCGACGAAGCGGAGCATGGGGCCGAAGGTGGGGGCCGCCAGTGAGCCGGTGAAGTACAGGGCGGGGAACGACGATTCGAACGTCCCGGTCAGCCGGGGCGCCTGTGACCCGGGGACGCGGTCGAGCCGGTGCCGCAGCACCGGCGAGAGGAACTCCAGGGCGTTCAGGTCGAGGCGGTAGCCGGTGGCGGCCAGGAGGTGGTCGACGGTCATGGCCGTCGGGCCGTCCCCCGTGCCCGCAAGCGTCAGCTCCGCCCGCCCGTCGCGGAGACCGGCCCGGACGACGTGGCGGGAGCAGTGCACGGGCACGACGCCCTCGACGCGTTCGCGCAGCCACCAGCCGCCCGAGGGCCCCAGGGCCCGGCGGTGGAGCAGGAGCCGGGCAGGGGCCGGCAGACCGCGCACCGCGTGGGGCGCGTGGCAGACGGTGGCCAGGGCCCAGCCCGTGCCGAGGGGCGACGACGGCTTGAGGAGCCGCCGGCGCAGGGGGCGGTGGAGGACCGGGGTCTCGCCCCAGCGGACGCGGGGGCCGCGGACGAGGACGTGGACGTCGGCGCCCGCTTCGTGCAGGAGGGCCGCGCTCTCCAGGGCGGACTGCCCGCCGCCCACCACGGCCACGCGCCGTCCCGAGTAACGCGAGAGGTCGGTGTGCTGGCTGGTGTGGGACAGCGCGGCCTCGGGCCCGGTGCCGCGCGGCGCCAGGGGGAGGAGCCGGGGAGGGATGTGGGCGAGCGCGCCCAGCCCCGTGGCCACGACCACGGCCGCCGCGTCGATCTCCTCGCCGTCCTCCAGGCGGACCCGGTAGCCGGTGCGCGACCGCTCGACGGTCCGCACCTGCGTGTTCTCCACCTCGCCGACGTGCCGCGCGGTGAACCACATGCCGTACCGGACGAACGTCGTGCACGGGATGGGCGTCAGCTCCGTCAGCACGCTCTCGCCCACGGCCCGGCAGAAGTCGGCCAGCGTCCCCCCTGGCACCGGGGCCGACAGGTCCGTCGCCTGCGGTGTCGACTTCAGGAACATCCCCGTGGCCATGGCGTGGCGCCAACTGCCCATGACCTCACCGAAGACGCGGACGTCCACACCCGCGGCACGCAGGTGCGCGGTGACCGACAGGCCGTACGGCCCCGCGCCGATCACCACCACCGGCCTGCGCCGCCCCGACCCGTGCCGCACACCGTGCGACGGAACCACCTGCGTCATCCGACCCCCCGACCCCTCGAGCCACGTTCTCCCCGGACGCGGACAGACCGGTTCGGACGCATACGCTCACAACGCCGCATACGTCCTCCCCGGAGGTCCAGTGTGCCCCGGGAGGGGAGTGCCCTGCTGGACTATCGGCAGACGCGCATCGCCATGCGCCCGCGCGCCCGGCGGCGGCCGCGCACGGGCGGCGCGGGACGGGCCGCCGGCGGGCGCCGCCCTCGCCGGCCGGGGCGGGGTCAGGCCGCCTGGAGGAGTTCGGCGCGGCCGAAGAGGAGCGCGTAGCCGGGGCGGAGCTGGGTGAGGATGCGGTCGAGCAGCGCGGGGCCGGCGAGGCGGGCGACGACGGTCAGCACCGACCCCACGTCCCAGCGCGTGATGGCCAGGCCGGCGCCGGTGCGGTCGGCGATGTCCTTGACGAACGCCCAGCCGGTCATGGGCGTGTTCTGCGGGATCTGCGCGGCGAGGATCTCCGCGGCCTCGCGGGGCAGGCGGGCGGCCAGCTCGACGCGTTCCTCTCCCGTGAGCCGGCGGCCGAGGGCGGACAGGACCGCGGTGACGGCGTGCTCGGCCCGTTCGCGGGTGGCGTAGGCGCCGTTGCGGCGGACCTGCTCCAGCATCCGGTCGTACGACAGGGCCGGCGTGGTGCCGGGCGCCGCCGGGGCCTGGCTGTGCTGCATCGGTGGGTGACGCCTTTCTCTGAGGGATGTCTCCAAGGGGTCGGTGCCCGGGTGATCACACGGCGGTCGTTCCCGCCGGGCCCGGCGGCGGTCGTGCCCCGGACCGCCGCCGGAAAGGAAGGGCCGGCTCACGGAAGGGGCCGGTGCGCATCGGCACGGTGAACACCTCCTCGCCCGGGTAGCTCTGCTCGTGCGACGCTGCCTGATCTCCTTGTAGCCTGTCATCGAAAGGATGACAAGTGGGAGTGTCATCGCAAAGACGACGCCCCAGTGCACGGAGGTGACTCGTTGCCCGAACGACAGCAGCCGGGAACCGCTCCCGGAGCGGCGTCCTTCCCCGCCGCCGAGGCGGCCCTCGCCGCGATCAAGGAGGCCCTCCACGCCGGGCGGCAGCACGACGACGGAGCCGGATCCGCACAGGCCCTGGCCGCGCTGTCCCTGCTGCGGCAGCTGCGCGACCAGCTCGCGGGCTGGGAGACGGGACTGATCGAGACCGCCCGCGAGGCCGGTGCGAGCTGGGCCGACCTGGCCCACCCGCTCGGCGTCGCCAGCCGGCAGGCCGCCGAGCGCCGCTACCTGCGCCTGCGCCCCGGAGCCCCGGGCACCACCGGCGAACAGCGGGTCCGGGCCACCCGCGACCGCCGCGCCGCCGAGCGCGCCGTCACCGCCTGGGCCCGTGACAACGCGGCCGATCTGCGCCGGCTCGCCGGGCAGCTCTCCGCCCTCGCCGACCTGCCGCCCGACACCCGCGCCGCCCTCGTCCGGGCCCTGGGCCACGACAACGCGACCATCCTCATCGAGCCCCTGGCCGACGCCCGCCCCCACCTGTCCGGTCACCATTCCGAGCTGGCCGGCCGCATCGACGCCGTCACCGGCCACACCGACCGGCTGCGCGGCGCGGGCGACTCCCCGCGCCCGGACGGGACGTGAGGCGGCGCCCCGCCCCGGTCGTACGGCGGTGCGTCGCGGGCGAGCGGAACCGGCGTCCTCGCGGGGGCCGCTCGAGGGCGTGCACGGCCCTCGCAGGGGTTTCCGGCGTGCCTGAGGGAGACGCGGAGGTCATAGACTCAGGGTGATCCCCGCCCCGACGCCGGCCAGCGCCAGGGCCAGGGCGGCCGCCGCCCAGCCTCCGTGGCGCCAGGGGAAGAAGCGGTCGACGGCGAGCCGTCCCGGGCCGGTGGCGGCGATGCCGAGGGCCACGACGGCGATGACGACGCCGTACTCGACGCCGCCCTCGGTGTCCCACAGGCCGTGGTCCCAGGTGACGGTGGCCATCGCGTTGATCATCACGCCGATGAGGGCGGCGGCCGCGAGCGGGGTGAGGAGACCCAGCGCCAGGCCGAGGCCGCCGAGGAGTTCGGAGAGGCCGCCGACCACCGCGAAGACCTTGCCCGGGTGGTAGCCGAGGGCCTCGAAGCCCTTGCCGGTGCCGGTCAGGCCCTGCCCGCCGAACAGGCCGAAGAGCTTCTGCGAGCCGTGCCCGGCCATCAGCAGCCCGACGGTGAGCCTGATGAGCAGGAGCCCGGCGTCACGGGCGGCGGTGTCCGCCGGCCGGTGCGCGTGCGGTGACGAAGCGGTGTTGCCGATGCGGTTCATTGCGCGGTCCTCAGGGGAGCGCCGACTGCGGACGGTGAGCGGAGCGGCGCCGCAGGGGCGCCGCTCATGGGCCAGGAGTGCCTCACCTCACTACGACGGTCCCGTGCATGTGCGGGTGGAACGTGCAGAAGTAGCTGTACGTACCCGGGGAGTTGAACGTGAAGGTGTAGGAGTCGCCGGCGCGCAGCGTCGCCGAACGCAGCGGTCCGCCGCCCTCACTGGTCACCGTGTGCGGAGCCGCATCGGTGTTGGTCCAGGTCACCGTGGTGCCACGGCCGACGGTCAGGGTGCCGGGGGAGTAGGCGAAGCCGGCGATCGTCACCTTGGTGGCGGCCGCCCGCGCGGCGTGGGCGGCCGGAGCCGCCGCCACCGGCTGTGCGGTGTGCTGCGCGTGCCCGCCGTCCGGGGCCCCCGACCAGCCGCCCAGGGCCCCGATCCCGGCAGCGGTGGCGAGGGCCACCAGTGCCGTCGTGACGCGACGCCCACGCGTCGCGGTCGATGTGTCCGTACGAGTCATGATGTCGACCCATCCGAATCCGGATCTCGTGCGGGTCACACGCGCCCGCCGGAGGCGGGTCGCGCTTCGGACACCTCCAGCGTAGTCGGCGCACGGCGGCCGGATCCGCCGCTCACCCGCGGACGGCCCGCAGCACCGCGCGCTCGACGCGCGGCAGCCACGCCGGGGCCAGGCCGGCCACGCCGACCGCGGCGGCCACGCCCGTCCAGGCCACCGGGCCCAGCGGCCGGCAGCCGAAGAGACGGCTGACGCCCGGCGTCTCGACGAGGGCGGCCAGGGCGGCGGCCGAGCCCAGGGCCGTGCCGCGGACGAGGCGGCTGTGGCGCCGGCCAGCCAGGGTCTGGGTGAGCTGGGCGCCCACCACGCCCGACAGCGCCATGGTGCTCGTGCGCCGGGCCGAACCGGGCGTGATCGTGCCGAACAGCCAGGCGGTCGTCGCACCGAGCGCGGTGACCTCGCCCCGCTGCCTGATCTGGCGCGTCAGCGGCTCGCCCAGGGCGGTCAGGCCCACCGACGGGTCGTCCCGGGCGTCGTCCCGCGGGGTGACCGCGACCGCCATCGCCGGGAACATGTCGGTCAGCAGGTTGACCAGCAGGATCTGGCGGGTGGACATCGGCGCGGCCCCGGACAGCAGCGTGCCGAGCACCGAGAAGCCGATCTCCCCGGCGTTGCCCCCGATCAGGACGCTGATCGCGTCCGCGACGCTGCGCCACAGCGCGCGTCCCTCGGCGACGGCGTCCAGCAGCGGGGTCAGCTCGTCGCCGGTGATCACCAGGTCCGCCGCGTTGCGGGCGGCGGCCGAGCCGCGGGCGGCGACGCCGACGCCGATGTCGGCGGCGCGGATGGCGGCCGCGTCGTTGGCGCCGTCGCCGACCATCGCCGTGACCCGGCCCACCTCCCGGAGCGCCTCGACGACCTGGAGCTTCTGCTCGGGCGCGACCCGGGCGACGACGCCGCAGCCGCGCAGCCGGGCGGCGCGCCCGGCCCGGTCGAGCCCGGCCAGTTCGTCGCCGGTGGCCATCTCGACGTCCTCGGGCCAGCCCAGGGCGACGGCCATCGCGCGGGCCGTGACCGGGTGGTCGCCGGTGAGCATCACGGGCCGCACCCCGCTGCGCCGCAGGCCCTCGACCAGCGGCGCGGAGCCGGGGCGGGGGGTGTCCGCGAGGGCCACGAAGCCGACGAGCCCGAGGTGTTCCGGCGGCCGGCCGAGCGGGTCGTCCTCGCCCTCGGCCACGGGCCGCGCGGCGACGGCCAGGACGCGCAGGCCGTCGTCGGCCAGGGCCGTCATGGCGGCGCGCGCCTCGTCGGTGACGTCGTCGCAGGCGGGGAGGACGACCTCGGGCGCGCCCTTGACGACGAGCCGCGGCCGGTCGTCGGTGCCGGTGGCGGCCGCGTAGCTGCGGCTGGCCTCGAAGGGCAGGCTGTCCCGCGGGGTCCAGTCCGGCCCTCGCGGCACCGCGGCGAGGATCGCCTCGTCCGTGGAGTGGGCCCGGACCGCGGCGCCGTCGCCGGGCGGCGGGCAGGCGCGGGCGGCCATGCGCAGCACCGGCTCCGCGCCCGCGGCGCCGGGGGGATGCCGCTGGCCGTCCGGCGTGCTGACACCGGTCACGCTCAGCCGGTTCCCGGTCAGCGTCCCGGTCTTGTCGAAGCAGACCGTGTCCATCCGGCCCAGCGCCTCCAGGGCGCGCGGGCTGCGCACCAGCACGCCGTGGCGGCTGAGCCGGCGGGCCGCCGCCAGCTGGGCGACCGTCGCCACGAGCGGCAGCCCCTCCGGCACGGCGGCCACGGCGACCGCGAGACCGCCCCGGACGGCGTCCCGCACCGGGCGGCCGCGCAGCAGCGCCAGGCCCGTGACGGCGGCGCCGCCGAGCAGGGTGAACGGCAGGTTGCGGCTGGTCAGTTCGCGCAGCCGGGCCTGGACGCCGCCCGGTGGCGGGGTGCGGGCCGCGAGGTGCGCGGCGCGGCCGGCCTCGGTCCGGTCCCCGGTGCCGACGACGACGGCGCGGGCGCGCCCGGCGACGACGGTGGTGCCCTCGTGGACCATGCACCGCCGGTCGGCCACGGCCGCGTCGGGCGTGGCGTCCAGCTGCTTCGCCGTGGGCAGGGACTCCCCGGTGAGCGACGACTCGTCGACCTCCAGGTCGTCGACGTCGAGCAGCCGGGCGTCGGCCGGCACGACCTCGCCGGTGGTCAGCTCGATCACCTGGCCCGGCGCCAGCCGGGCGGCGTCGACGGTCCGGGAGCGGTCGCCGTCGACCACGTGGACCTTGCGGCGCTGCCGCACCTCCAGGGCGGACAGGGCGCTCTCGGCGCGCAGCCGCTGGACGCCGCTGATCAGCGCGTTCATGCCCAGCACACCGGCGACGAGGAGCGCGTCCACGGGAGAGCCCAGCAGGGCGGACGCGGCGGCGCCGACCAGCAGCACCGGCGTCAGCGGGTCGTCCAGCTCCGAGCGCACGGCACCGGCCAGCCGGTACGTCACCCGGACCGGGCCGAGCACGGGCGTCCGCGCGGCCCGCCGGGCCGCCTCCCCGGCGCGCAGGGTCACCGGCCGCATCACGTGCCGGGCCGTCCTGAGGCGGGCCAGCACGTCCTGCGGCGGGAGCGCGTGCCAGGGCACCCGCGGCGCGGGGCGGGGCACCCTGCGGACGCTGACGCGCAGGGCGGCGCGCCAGCCGGAGGCGAGGGCCGCGGCGGCCGCGGCGTCGACGGGCAGGAGCCGGAGGCGGACGGGCAGCGTGCCGTGGGTCCGCCGCCCCCGGGTGACCACGAGGAGGCCGGACAGGGCGGCGCCCGCCTCGGCGAAGGTCCGCGCGTGCCGGGCGACGGCCCGCGCGGCCGGGACGGCGGCCAGCAGCCGCCACACGGACTCCAGCCCGTCCGGCAGCAGGACGTCCGCGTCCCACTCGACCGCGCTGTCGTCGTCGGTGACCGCGGCGGAGAGGTCGCTCGCCCGCATGCCCTCCGGCACTTCGCGGCCCGTCTCGGTCAGCTCGCCGTCGCCGCGGACGGCCGCGCGGGCCACGGTGAGCACCGTCCGGCCGTCGCGCCGCAGTTCCCGCACCACGTCGGCCAGGGGCCGCCCGGTGTCCACCACGCGGTCGGCCAGCGTGCCGAAGTCGCCCAGCGTGCCGTCGTCGACGACGACCACGTGCAGTCCGGCCCGCCGGGCCGCGTCCAGCACGGACTCGGCGAGCGGGTCGACCTCCCGGCCGACCAGGACCGTACCGACGTCGGCGCCGTCGGCCGACACGACCAGCGTCCCGGCCTCGCGGTCCTCCCGGCCCGGCACCGGGCGCAGCTCCACCCCGCTCCCCGGCCCGGTGGCGTCCAGCGCGGCCGCGGCGGCCTGCCACAGCCGGCAGCGGTCCCAGCCGGGCGCGTCGGGGCGGGCCTCCAGGACCGTCCGCGCCGTGCCGCGCAGGGCGTCCGGGTGCAGGACGACGGTGTCGACGAGCTCCAGCCGGCGCAGCCGTTCCAGGTGCCGGACCAGGGCGCCCTCCCGGGCCAGTTCGGTGCCCAGCGCGTCGGTGAAGGCGGCCGGTCCGTAGCGGGCGGCCTTCGGGTTGCCGGCCACCAGCGCCTCGACCGTCTCGGCGAGGCTGCGGGCGCAGATCCCCGCCGGGACCGCGCCGAGCACGCTGCCGGTCACGGCCTCGCCCGCGTACTCCTCGGCCGGCGGCCGGCGCAGGGCCGGACGGGACGTCCCGCCGCCCGTCACGCCCGCCACGCACGGCCGCCCGGGCACGCACACGGCCTCCTGCGCGGCGTCGAACGCGGCGGCGCCGGCGACCGCCTCCGCCAGCTGTCCCGCCCGCTGCGCCGCGTCCAGCAGCAGTGCGCCGGGCGACTGTCCGAAGCCGTACGCGGCCGCGCCCGCCGCCGCCAGGACGAGGTCGGCGCCCGCCTCGCTCAGCCCGAGCCGCTCGCGCAGCAGGGAGCGGACCGCCGGGTGCTCGCGGACCAGGGAGACGGCGGTGGTCACCGGGCCGGGCGCCCGCTTGCGGCGGACCGACCGGGACGCCAGCGCCGTGGCCAGGCCGACCACGTCGCACAACAGGGCGAGGGACCGGGTGCGGACGGCCCCGATGCGGTCCGGGTGCGCCGTCTCCAGCACCTCCTCCTCCGCGCGTTCGAGCCGCTGCGCGGAGGCGAGTTCGGCGGCGCGCTCGACGACGCGGTCGGCCACGGCGTCCTTCGTCGTCTGCACGACCAGCCGGCCGAGCCCGCCGTCCCAGTAGGCGGCCAGCACGTCCGGCCGTTTCACCAGCCCGACGGCCACCTTCCGGGCCGCCGTCTCCAGCGCCCGTGCGCGGCCGCGGGCCTCCGGCCGCGGCCGGAGCGGCACCTGGACCCGGGAGCCGGCCTGCCAGTACCCCTTGCCCGCGTCGGTGGCGTTGACGGCCACCCGGCCCACGCGGTGCGCGGCCCCGGTGACCGCCGCCGCGCCCCGGGCCGCGGCGTGCACGCCGCTGCCGGCGGTTTCGGCCGCCACCTGGGCGGCGGCCCGGGCCATCGGGAACACCCGGTGTGCGGTGTCGGTCGCCACGGCCGCCGCCGCGACGACGGTCCTCGCCGCCGGCACTCGTCTCGAGAGGTGCATCACGGCTCCTCCGGTTCGGCCCCGCGCGGTGCGGCTCCCGTCCGCGTACCCGCGCGCGGCGGCATCGGGGGCATTCCGGCGGCCGCTCCCGGGAGGGAGCGGCATCGCCCCTTTCCTCCCATGGTGTGAGCCGCGTTCGGCGACCGCAAAGCCCCGGCCCCGCCGCGTGCCCGCCGGCTACGGAGTGCCCATGGTGCTCACCTTGGCGATCAGCTCGCGCAGGCTCCCGGGGTCCGGCGCGACGGACTCGGCGATCCTGGTGCCCTCGCGGAAGGCCATGAAGACGGGGACGGGGCCGACGTCGGCCCGGCGGGCGACGGCGGCGGCCTCGTCGATGTCGACGCGGTAGAAGCCGACCGTCTCCGTGAACTCGGGGAGTTCGGAGTACCGCTCGAAGACCGGGCCGATCGCCCGGCAGAGGCCGGCCCAGGTCGCGCAGAAGCCCACCACCGCCGGGGTGCCCCCGGCGATGGCCTGCTCGAAGGCGGACAAGCTCGTCAGCGGCGTGACAGCCATGTTCTTCGACCCCCCGGAGAGTCGGGTGCCGTGGCGGGACGGGGACGGGACGCGCGGACCGGTGGCTGGGTGACTTGAGTGGCTGGTGGCTGGGTGGACTGGACCGGGCTGGGATGTACCGGGCGGGTGGACCGGCTCGGGTGGACCGGGCTGGGACCACCGTAGTCATGGCTCCCGGCGTCCGGCACGCGGAGCCGGGCCGCATCGTGCCGGTCGGTACGAGCCGTCGCCCACGGCCGCACACGGCCGACGCCGACCACACGTGCTCACGCCCGCGCGTCCGGCCCGCCGGCGTGGGCGTCCGTGACGCCGGGCACCGGCGTGGAGCGGGGGAAGTCGTCCTTCATGGCGTCGACGCCCCACTGCGGCCGGACCAGATCGAGGAAGGACCGGCGGTCCGCCCGCTTGGCGTCCGTGTCCAGCCCCATGGCCCGGTCGCGGTCCCGGCGCAGGGTGTCGTCGCACTCACCGTCACGGTTGAAGGACCACATCAGCTTCGGTTCCCCCCGGGGGAGGTCCATGCCCGGCTGTCCGCCGTGGCCGTTGGTGTGCCAGGTGTGCCAGGTCTTGCCGTACGAGTTGACCAGCAGCTCCAGGAACGCCTTCTCCGCGGGCGCGGGCAGCCCCGGAGCGGCCAACTGCCCCGAGAGGAGCTCGTAGTTGTGCGGGTGCCAGTACGGCTTCTCCCCGTCGGGCAGGCCGTCGAACAGGCGGCCCGAGACGATGTACTCGACGCCGATCAGATTGGCGTCCCCGGTGTTCCCGTCGAACAGCACGCACTGGAGCAGGTCGTCGTTGACCACGCGGCAGTAGTGGTGGGCCTCCATCTGGAAGTCCGGCTCGCCCTTGGCGCAGTGGAAACCGACCACGTACACGTCGAAGCCCTTCAGCGGCGTCGCCGACTGCAGCAGTTTCGCGCCCTGCTCCAGGACGGCCGCCCGGGGGCCCTTGTCCTGCCCGGCCGGCCTCGTGCCGCTCCTGCGATCCTTGATCATCGGATTGACCGCCACCGCTTCTCCTTCCGCCGGCGGGTGCCGTCTCCGGCCCGGGCGGACCCGGGTCCGGGTTCCGGTCACGCGGGCGGCTACCCCGCTCCCCGGCCGGGAACCCTGCCCGGCGGCTCGGCGGCGGGCCGTTCAGGCCGTCCGTCCGCGGCGCTCCGTGATCCCGCACGACGGGGGACGACCGGGTCGCCGTCCCCCCGGCGCGACCCGGCCGACCTGGTCATCCGACAGATGTGGCGGGCACCGCCCCGCGCCTAGCGTCTTCCTCGTCGCACAGAACGGAGCCGGACGGCCCCGGACGGCCCCTGAACGGAGAGCAGAAACATGAAGGTCCGCATCGTCCTCGACATCGCCTGCGCCTGGTCCGCCCTCGGCTGGACCCGCTTCGAGCACGCGGTCGAGCGGTTCCGCGCCGAGGGCGGCGAGGCCGACGTCGAGTTCCTGCCGTTCCAGGTCGCCCCGGACGCCCCGGCCGAGGGCGAGCCCCTCAGCGCGGTGCACCGCCGCGTCTTCGGGCCGACGGTCGAGGCCAAGACGGCCCGGATGGCCGCCCTCGCGGCCCGCAGCGGCCTGGAGATGAACTTCGACGCGGCCGTCTTCGCCAACACCCTCGACGCACACCGCCTCCTCGCCCGGGCCGTGGCCCAGGGACAGGGCGAGCGGACCGTCGGCCGGCTCTTCCGGGCGTACTTCACCGAGGGGCTGAACGTCGCCGACCCCGCCGTCCTGGAGCGCATCGCCCGGGAGAGCGGGGTCGCCCCCGGCGCCCTTCCCGGGCCCGACCCGGTGGCCGCCGGGCAGCGCATCGTCCGGGAACTGGGCGTCACCAGCGTCCCCGTCTTCCTCTTCGACGGCGGCCCGACCCTCGTCGGAGCGCAGTCCGAGGAGGACCTGCTCGCCGCGCTGCGCGAGGCGGCGGTGAACGGCTCGCTCGTCTAGGGCACGTGTCCCCGGCGGGGCCGCGTGCGTCCTCGGGACGCCGGCTTCCCGGCCGCGCGCGAAGCGGCGGCCCGGCCGCACCGGAGCTCCGAAAGCTCGAACTCAGGCCCGCGGAAGCTGCGTCAGCTGGATCAGGTTGCCGCAGGTGTCGTCGAGGACCGCCGTCGTGACCGGGCCCATGGCCGTCGGCGGCTGGGTGAACTCGACGCCGAGGCCGGTCAGGCGCTCGTGCTCCGCGTGGATGTCGTCCACCGCGAAGGAGGTGGCCGGGATGCCGTCCGCGACCAGACCTTCCTTGTACTGCCTGGCCACCGGGTGGGCGTCCGGCTCCAGCAGCAGTTCCACGCCGTCGCGGGCGGCCGGGGAGACGACGGTGAGCCACCGCGCCTCCCCCATGGGGATGTCGGTCTTCTTCTCGAAGCCGAGCTTGTCGGTGTAGAAGTCCAGGGCCTTTTCCTGGTCGTCGACGAAGACGCTGGTCACGTGAATGCTGATCATGGTGCCTCCGGCGGGGGGTCGCGCCTGAGCCACCGGGTGGCGATCTGCTCAAGCGGTTCGGTGTTCAGGTCGTGGAACTTGTACCGGCCTTCGCGGCGCGTGCGCACCAGCCCGGCCGCCTCCAGGACGGCGAGGTGCTGGCTGATCGCCTGGCGGGACAGGCCCAGCCCGTGCCGCGTGGTGAGGCGGGCGCATATCTCGAAGAGCGTCTGGCCGTTCCGCTCGGACAGCTCGTCGAGAATCGTACGCCGGGTGGGGTCCGCGAGCGCCTTGAAAACATCGTCCGCCATGGCGCCACGATAAGCAAGTCGGCACTTGCATGTCTACTCTGAGCAGCCGGAATGCCACTCGGAGGCTTCGCGGCGGAGTCGGCCGAACCGGCCGAACCGGCCGAACCGGCTGAACCGGCTGAACCGGCCGAACCGGCTGAACCGGCCGGACCCGACGATCCGAAGACCCGCGCGGGAAAACCGTTTGGCGGGCCACCGCGGCCGCTGCTACGTTCCCGGTGGCCGTGCGAGAGAACGAGGAGGTGGTACCCGTGAACGCAGTATCGACATGGGTGCTCCCCTCCGGGGTCACGGTCGGGCGATAGGTCGTCCGGGAGCGCCGTTCATGAGCACTCCCGAAAGGCATGACCATGCGCTTCACTTCTGAACAGCAGCTCGACGGCGGCGTCCTCGAGCGCGGATTCACCCTCGGCGAGAGCGGGATCCCGGGCTTCCTGTGGACGCCCGCGTCCGCGTCGCCGGCCGCGCCGGCGCCGCTGATCCTCATCGGCCCCCCTCCGCTCGGACTGCACAAGGTGTACTCCCGGCTGGCGGGGCGGGCCCGGTACTACGCGGCGGAGTACGGCTTCGCCGCGGCCACCGTCGAACTCCCGGGCAGCGGTGACCGGCCCCGCTGGGCCGCCGCCGAACAGGCCCGCGCCGACCTGCGCCGGGCGATGGAGGCCGGCGGGCCGGTCGGCGGAGAGATCGTCGACGCCCTCGTCCTCCCGCTGGTCGAGAGGGCGGTCCCGGAATGGCGGGCCGCCCTGGACGCCCTCCTGACGCTGCCCGGGCTCGGCGGCCCGGTCGGGTACGAGGGGGGAGTGATCTCCCTCGGCATACGGCTGGCGGTGGCCGAGCCGCGGGTGGTGTCGGCCTGCTTTTTCGCCGGGAGCCTGGTGCCCGCCCGCATGTTCGAGGAGGCCCGCCGGGTCACCATTCCGCTCCAGGTCCTGCTCCAGTGGGACGACGAGGGCAACGACCGGCAGGCGGCCCTGGACCTCTTCGACGCCTTCGGCTCCACGGAGAAGACGCTGCACGCCAGCCTGGGCGGCCACACCGGCGTCCCGCGGTTCGAACTCGACGCCGGGGCACGGTTCTTCGCCCGGCACCTGAAGCCCTGCTGACGGGGCGTCAGATCGCCGCCGGCAGACGGTGGACCGCTCCTCGGCCCGTGCCCGTCCGGGTCCGGCCTGCCGGTGGGGCGGCCGGTTCGGCTCAACTCCCTTGAACAGATGACCGGTTCACATCTGTGGAGGAGGCGTGAAGGCCGTACAGAATGCTCGCCCGACACCCGACGACGACCCGTGAGGACCTGTCATGCGCTCTGCCTCCTTCGCCTCCCTGGCCGGTGCGGCCCTGCTCGCGGCGACGGCGCTCTTCGCCGCGCCCACCGCCGCGCAGGCCGCGCCCCCGGCCACCCATCCCGGACTGACCTGGGCCAAGATGGCCGACGGGCCCGACGGGACGGTGCGGGTCGGCGGCCCGGGCGGTACGTCGAGCAATCCCTACCAGGGGGACACCCCGGCCAGTGCCGTCCTGCCGGTGCTGTGCCTGAAGGTCGACGGCAGCCCCGTGCCCGACGGCATCACCCCCGACTTCTACGCCGGCTGGGCCCAGGGCACCGTCGCCGCGAGCAGACCCGTGCGCGGCTCGCGGCTCAACAGCCGGGCCGCGGCGGACAGTGTCTGCCAGGCGCAGTTCGGGGCGGGCTGGCGGATGGCCGAGTTCCACGACGGTCACTACGGGCCGGACCTCGGCGCGACGGGCGGCTGGACGTTCTGGGCGTACGGCACCCTGCCCGCCGGTACCAGGCTCTGGACGGCCATCGACGACCAGCGGGCCAACCCCTGGGACTGACCCCGCTCGTACGGCGGGGACGCGGTCGTCACCACCGGTCTCCTCCCCGCGGGCACGGGAGGGCCGTGATCGCCCGTGGGAAGATCACGGCGTGGCCCGCCGGGGCCGATCACGACCGTGGAAGGTGACGATGTACGCGATATCCCTCGGTGACGACGGTGCCGAGCTGCGCCCCCTGGAGCCTTGGCAGGCCGGGGAGTTCCTGGCCCACATGGACCGGGGACGGGAGTTCGTCGGACGGTGGAACGGGCTGCCCGACGTGGTCCGGGATCTGGAGTCGAGCCGGGCGTTCCTCCAGGCGTACGCGGAGAAGGCCGCGGCGGACGCCGGGCGGATCTACGGCATCCACTGGGACGGCACGCTCGTCGGCGGGTTCCTGCTGCGCAGGATGGACGTCGCGCAGGGCACCGCCGAGGCGGGCTGCTGGCTGGAGCCGTCCGCGGTGGGCAAGGGGCTGGTGACCCGGGCCGCCCGGGCGGTCATCGACTGGGCGGTCGAGGAGCGGGGCGTCCACCGCGTGGAGTGGTGGTGTGCGGCCGGGAACGCGCCGAGCATCGCGGTGGCCCGGCGGCTGGGGATGACGCGCGACGGCGTTCTGCGGGAGAGCTTTCTGTACCGGGGCGTGCGGCACGACGAGGAGATCTGGTCGGTGCTGGCGCCCGCGTGGCGGGAGGCGCGGCGGGCGGGGGCCTGACGGGGAACGCCCCCGGCGATTGACGGCTAACGCCGTTAGCCCTACGGTCGGGGCTAACGGCGTTAGCCGCCCCCTGTCGCAAGGAGCCCGCATGACCGCCACCGTCCCCGCCTCGCCGCGCGCCTCCGCCGCCGTACGCCGACGGGCGGCCTGGGCCGTCTGGGCCGTGGCCCTCCTCGCCCTCGCCGTCGTGGCGGGGACGGGCCACGGCGGCGGGGTCTGGGCCGCGTTCGCCGCCGGTGCCGTCGCCCCCGACCTCTCGTTCCTCGCGGCGCTGGGGGCGCGGGAGCCGGTCCGCCGGGGTCAACTGCCGCGCCGGGCCGTCCCGTTCTACAACGCCGCGCACCGCACGCCGGTCCCGCTGGTGCTGGCCGTCGCCTACGGGTTCTCCCCGCTCGACGCCCCCGCGGTGTTCGCCTTCCTGCTGGCCTGGACGTTCCACATCGCCGTCGACCGCGCCGCCGGCTACACCCTGCGCACCCCGGAGGGCTTCGTCCGTGCCTGACGCCCCCGCCCCCGCCCCGCTCACCGAACGGCAGCGGCAGATCGCCCGTGCCGCCCGTCAACTCCTCGACGCCGAGGGGCCGGACGCGGTCACCATGCGCCGCATCGCCGACGTCCTCGGTATCAAGGCGCCCTCCCTCTACAAGCACGTCCCCGACAAGACGGCCCTGGAGGCCCTGCTCATCACCGAGGGCTTCGTGGAGCTGGCGGAGGCGCTGGAGGCCGTGGCCGGGCGACTGCCCGCCCTCGGGCGGGCCTACCGCCGCTACGCCCTCCACCACCCCCACCTCTACCGGCTGATGAACTACCGCCCCCTGCGCCGCGACCTCCTGCCGCCCGGTGTGGAGGACCGTGCCGCGTTCCCCCTGCTGGCCGCCGTCGGCCACGACGGCGACCGCGCCCGGGCGCTGTGGGCCTTCGCCCACGGGATGGTCTCCCTGGAGATCGACGGCCGCTTCCCGCCCGGCGCGGACCTCGACGAGGCGTGGCGGGCGGGGCTGGCGGCGTTCGGCTGACGGATTCACGGCCGGCCGGCGGGTCGTGGGGCGCGGCCGCGCCGGCCGCCCCGGGTCCTGACCGATGGTCCCCGGGCCCGGCCGGTCCGCTGGTCGTGGGCTCCTCGGTTCGGTCCCCGACCGTGCATCCCCAACCGGGAGTCCCAACCCGTGCGTCCCCTAACCGTGCGTCAGCCGCCGCGCGCGCCGCGCGCCGAGCCGCACGCGGACCCCCGCCACGGCCGCGCCCGTCGCCAGCAGGGCCACGAGGGCGGCGGCGACGTCCCCTTCCCAGTGCAGGACCTGGACGGAGGGCGTGAACCAGGGCACGGCGGCCAGGGCGATGCCCGCCGCGCAGGCGCCGGGGGAGGGGGAGCGCGGGACGGTGAGGGCGAGCGTGACGGACAGGATCAGGACCGGGACCGCCGAGGCGAAGAGGGTGATGAAGAACAGCGGCACGTGCATCAGCGCCGCCGAGACCAGCAGCACGGGGGTGAGGACCCCGAGGACGCCCGCCGCCGTGCGGAGTGGGCGGCCGACCGGCGGGGTGTCGGGCGGGCAGCCGAGCACGAGGAGCAGCGCCAGGGCGAGGGAGAGCAGCCGGCTCGGGCCGTCGAAGACGTACACGCCGGTGGCGAACTGCTGGACGGCGAGGACGGCCGTCCCCAGCGGCATCAGCCGGCGCGCCGTTCGCCAGCTCCCGAGGAGCACGGCGGCGCCCGCCGCCGTCAGGATCAGGTCGGCCGCCAGGAGGAGCCCGAGGGAGGGCCCGCCCGGCCCGTACGCGGACTCGGACCACAGGACGCGCATCATCGCCTGCGCGAAGACCACGGCGGCGTACGCGGCCGCGCCGGTCGCCGCGTAGGGCGCGGCCACGGCCAGGGCCCGGCCCAGCGGGTCCGCCGACGTCAGCCGCAGCCGCAGGCGCAGGGCGTGGGAGGCCAGGTCCGCCTGTTCCCACAGGCGTTCGGAGCGGGAGGCGCCGACGGTCGACTCGGCGTAGTGGGCGGCGATCTCGTCGCCGTGGGCGCGGCGGTACGCGCGCGGGTACAGGGCCAGAGCCCGGGGGGAGCGGCTCATGCGGTGGCCCCCCGGGGCGCCGGACCACCGAAGGGGCCGGGCAGCCGGCCGCGCGACGGCGCGGCACCGAGCCGGCGCCGCGCCTCCTCGGCGGTGGCCGTCAGCCGCTCCGCCTCGGCGGCCAGCCGCACCCGGCCGTCGCCCGTGAGCGCGTAGCTGCGCCGCGCCCGTCCGTCGACGACCTCCTCGCGGTGCACCTCGATCAGCCCTTCCCGGACGAGCCGGTCGAGCGCGGCGTACAGCGTGCCGGTGCGCAGCCGCACCCGGCCCCCGGACATGGCGGACACTTCCCGGGCGATCGCGTAGCCGTGGCGCGGCCGGTCGGCCAGGG
Source organism: Streptomyces caatingaensis (assembly GCF_001187435.1). Lineage (GTDB taxonomy): Bacteria > Actinomycetota > Actinomycetes > Streptomycetales > Streptomycetaceae > Streptomyces > Streptomyces caatingaensis. The sequence continues at coordinate 1,157,960 of NZ_LFXA01000002.1, forward strand.
CGGTCAGGAGCAGCAGCGTGGGCTCCTGGATGGGTCGGACAGTCATGATCGCCACCATAGGACGATCGTCGGCATATGTCGATCGGGGAGGCGCGGCCGTTCGGGCGGGCGGGGTGCGGGCGGGACGCGGGCGGGTCCTCACGGGGGTACACGCAGCACGTGACGACCCTGGGCGTGGAAGAGGAATACCTGCTCGTCGACCCGGTCACGGGCCTGCCGCGGCCGATGGCCGTCGAGGTCAAGGCGGCGGCGGGGGCGGACGAGGTCACCGAGCGCGGGGAGGTCCAGCGCGAGCTGCTCCAGGCGCAGGTCGAGGTGGCCACCCCGGTCTGCGCGGAACTGGCCGAGGTCGGCGGCCATCTCCTGCGGCTGCGGCACGCGGTGGCAGCCGCGGCCGAGGACGCGGGCTGCCGCGTCCTGGCCTCGGGCGCCGCGCCCGTCCGGGACGGGCAGGGCGCCCCCGTCACCCCCGAACGCCACTTCCTGCGCCTGCGCGGCCGGCGCGGCCGGCTCGTGGACGAACAGCTCGTCAACGGCATGCACGTCCACGTGGGCATCCCCGACCGGGCGGCCGGCACGGCCGCGCTCAACCGCGTCCGGGCCTGGCTGCCCCTCCTGGTGGCCATGGGCGGCAACTCGCCGATGTGGTGCGGACAGGACACCGGTTACGCGAGCTGGCGGACGATCGTCGAGAGCCGCTGGCCGGTGAGCGGTCCGCCGCCGGAGTTCGCCGACGACGCCGACTACGACGCGCGGATGCGCCTCCTGGTGGACGTGGGGGCGATCGAGGAGGTCGGGCAGGTGGCCTGGGAGGCCCGGCTGTCGCACCGGTACCCCACGCTCGAAGTGCGCTGCTGCGACGTGCAGTTGACGGCGGACGACGCCGTCATGTTCGCGGGCATCAGCCGCGGGCTGGTGGCCACCGCCCTGCGCGAGGAGGCCGACGGGGTTCCGCTGCCGGACGTCCCGCAGGAGCTGCTCAACGCGGCGAACTGGCACGCCGCCCGCTACGGCCTCGACGGCCACCTCATCGACCCGCCCGGCCGGCGGCAGCGCCCGGCCGGCGAGCTGGTCGGCGCGCTGCTCGACCACATCGCGCCCGCCCTCGACGAGCACGGCGACACCCGTGAGGTGACCGGCCTGGTGGAGCGCTTCCTGAGGACGGGCGGCCCGGCGGGGCGCCAGCGCGAGGCACTGGCCGACGGCGGCCTGCCGATGCTGCTCGATCTCCTGTGCCTCCGGCACGCCGGGCGTTGAGGCGCCCCTTCCCGGACTCCCGGACTCCCGGACTCCCGGGTCTCCGGGCGGGTCTCCGGGCGGGTCTCCGGGCGGGTCTCCGGGCCCCGGGTCTCCGGGCGGGTCTCCGGGCCCCGGGTCTCCGGGCCCCCAGACCTCCCGGACGCCGACGGGGGGTTTCCCCGCGGCTCCCCGGGATACGCGCGGAGACGAGCGATCGACGAGCTTCCCGGACCGGCGGCAGTTCCGGACCGGACCGAAAGCAGTCCCGAACCGGCAACACCGAGACGGAAGAAGGGGAAACGAGCTCATGAGTGGTGCGGCAAGCACCCGCGACAAGGCCGCCCGACTGCCCGAAGGGGACGTGGTCGCCGTCCTGCTGGAGCAGCACGCGCGCATCCGCGAACTCTTCGCCGAGGTCACGTCGGCGGAGGGCGACCGCAAGAGGCAGGCCTTCGACGAACTGAGGGCCCTGCTCGTCGTCCACGAGACGGCCGAGGAGATGGTCGTCCGCCCGGTGGCCCGCGACACCGCGGGCAGGAACGAGGTCGAGGCCCGCAACCACGAGGAGTGGGAGGCCACCAAGGCCCTCGCCGGGCTGGAGAAGACCGACATCACCAGCGCCGAATTCGACGACCGGCTGCGGAAGCTGGAGAAGGCCGTCGAGGCCCACGCCCGGCACGAGGAACGCGAGGAGTTCCCCACGCTCCGCGCCGGGCGCAGCGATTCCGAACTCCGGCACATGGGGACGATGGTGCGCGCGGCCGCCAAGGTCGCGCCCACGCATCCGCATCCCGGTGCGGCCGGCTCCCCGCTCGCCCAGTGGAGCGTGGGGCCGCTCGCCTCCCTGGCCGACCGGGCCAAGGACGCCATCAGGGCGGCCAAGAACCAGCCGTGACAGGCGAGTTGTGCCCTCCCCGGGGGCCGGCCGGCCGCTGCGGCGCGCCGCCCGGCCCCCGTTGGCGCGTCCGGCCGGTGACGTCGGCGCTCTCGACGTCGTGCCAGGCACGGTGCTCCCAGCAGGCCAGGAGCCGGTCGCCCCCGGCGTCGCGGCGCAGCGGGTCGCGGCGCAGCGGGGAGACGAGCACGCGGCACGCGGCCGGGTCGGTCACCGCCAGGGCGGTGTCCTTGCCGTGCTTGCCGGTGCAGGCGAAGAGGACCGCGCCGTCGCGACGGCGGGCGTGCTCGCGCAGCAGCGCCGTCAGCCCGTACGTGTCGTACAGCTCGGTGTACCGGTCGCTGCCGATCCGGAAGGAACCCAGGTGAGGAGCGCCCGACGTCAGGGACAACGTCGGGGGCCGTTTTCATGCCGCGCTCACGCGGCCGTCTCGTGCCGGCTCACGCGGGAGCGGCGGGCGGCTGCGGCGGGGCGGCCGTGCGTGACCCGGTCTCCGCCCGGGCGGGGCGGCTCCTGAGCGAGGGGTCGACGCGCAGGCAGCGCAGCATCTCCTCGGCGTACGGGAGGGCCCCGCAGAGCACGACCGCGGCGATCACGCCGAAGCGGGCGCGCCGCGACAGCGGGCGGTGCTTGGGCCGCAGCCGGAAGGAGGGCTTCGCCGGGCCGCGGCCGACCAGGGACAGCGCCTGGTCCCAGTGGAGGGCGAACAGGGAGGCGGTCGCCATCAGCGGGACGACCTCCAGCAGGCTGTGCACGTGCTGCTCGTTCGGGGTCACCTCGCGCCGCTGCTCGGCGTACGCCACGTCCCAGAAGGCGGTGGCCTGGTGGACGCCCAGGCCCGCGGCGGCCGTCGCCAGGACGCCCGCGTTGGCCTGGCAGAACAGCCCGAGCATGATCGGCACTCCGGCCTCGGCCAGCATGAGCGCGTGGATGGCGGATTCGCGGGTGCCGGCGGTGTGCTCGATGTCGGAGCGGCGGTGCAGCCACCAGTCGGCGAGCCCGGCGCCCGTCCACAGCGGCAGGACGAAGGCCAGCAGGATGCGCCGGGTGGCCTCGTCCACCCCGGCCTGGCGCACCAGCTCGCGCCGCAGCGCCCGTTCCCCGCCGGGCAGGCGGCGCGAGAGCGCGGCGAGCCGCGCGGGCGAGCCGCCCGGTCGTCGTCCGAGCACGCGTAGAGCCATGAGTTCCACCTTTCGGGAGGGGCTGTGCGGCGGTGTCGCATGCCCGGCGGGGTGGTGGGAAAACGCGGGGCGGCGGGAGAACGGGGGACTTCCGGTCGGCGTGGTGCCCGGCCGCGGGCCGTCCCCCCCGCCGCCCAGCACACTCCCCGGCGGCGGCCCCGGCCCGCCCGGCGGGGCCGAACGGGTGAGGGGCCGGGCCGGTGGGGCGGATCCGCCCCACCGGCCGGGACGGGGGAGGCGAGCCTCCCGGTTTGGGCGGGGGAGGCGGGGATACCCGCTCGCCATGTGGCTCCTGACACCGCCCGGTGTGTACGCGCCGAACGCCGACACCCGGCTGCTGGCGGCCGCCTTGCGCCGCGAACGGCTGCCGCCCTCGGCCCGCGTGCTCGACCTCGGCACGGGCAGCGGGGTGCTCGCCGTGGCCGCCGCCCGGCACGGGGCCGGGCACGTGACGGCGGTGGACGTGTCGGCCCGCGCCGTGCTGACCGCGCGCTGCAACGGGCTCCTGGCCGGTCACCGCATCCGCGTGCTGCGCGGCGACCTGCTGGCCCCCGTCGCGGGCGAACGCTTCGACCTCGTCCTCGCCAACCCGCCCTACGTACCCGCCCCTTCGGCGCGGAACCCGCCGCGCGGGTCGGCCCGCACCCACGACGCCGGCGAGGACGGCCGCCTGCTGCTCGACCGGCTCTGCGCCGGCGTCGCTGCCGTCCTGGCGCCGTCCGGCGTCCTGTTGCTCGTGCACTCCGGGCTGAGCGGCACCGACGACACCCTGAAACTGCTGGCCGACGCCGGCCTGCGCGCGGACGTGACCCACCGCGCGCACGTCCCGCTGGGACCGGTGACCCGCTCGCGCGCCGGCTGGCTCCGCGCGCGCGGCCTGCTGGAGCCCGGCCGGGAGACGGAGGAACTGGTGGTGATCCGTGCCCAGCGCGTCTGAATCCTCACCGGCGCCCGGCGCCCGTCCCGCCCGGCGGGTGCGGCAGGAGCCCGGCGGCCCGCTGCTGATCGAGGGGCCCGTCGAAGTGGTCACGGAGGACGGGACGAAGCGCTCGGACCGTCCCGTCGTGGCCCTGTGCATGTGCCGCCGCAGCCGGGCGTTCCCGTGGTGCGACACCAGCCACCGCCGGCGCGCCGCGCCCGCCTCCGCCACGTCAGGGCAGCGGCCCGCGCAGTGAGGTCGTGCCCCGTTCCCAGGCCCCCAACAGGTGTGCGGACAGGCGCTGTTCCAGCCACCGGGTGGCGGAGATGCCGAACGCGACGTCTGCGGCCAGGTGGGGCTCCTGCTCCAGGAGGCCGCCGACGACCTCGTGCCGCACCAGTTGTTCGTGGACGGCGTCCGCCTCGACGTGCTCGGCGTAGAAGAAGGCCGCCGCGGGCCCGGCGCCCAGCCGCTCCATCGCCTCGACGAGCCGTCGCGACGCCGGGGAGGAATCGCACTCCAGGACGGCGAAGTGGCCCACGAGCGCGCCCCGTCGCGCCCGGTGCAGGCCGAGGAGCGACATCAGGTTGACCGTCGCCAGCGTCGCGGCGGGGACGAGGTCCAGGTGGGCGCCGTAGGTGTCGTCGAGGCCGAGGTCGCGCAGGAGGGCGGCGTAGAGCTCGGCGTGCACCTGCTCCGCGCGGCCGGTGCCGAACTCCTCGTACTCGACGGTGACCAGGGCCGCCTTGGCGCGGCCGGTCAGCCGGGGGATCACCCAGGCGTGCGGGTCGGCCTCCTTGAGCTGGTAGACCGAGCGGTGCGCCGCGTACTCCCGCAGGTGCCACAACCGCCCCTCGTCGCGCAGGAAATGCGTCACGCCGTGGCCGTCGGCCGGTTCGACGACCAGCTCGCGCAGGAGCGCGGGCACGTCCGTGCCGTGGGGGACGTCCGCGCGCAGGGCCGCGAGGAAACGCCGTTCGAGGGCCTGCCGCAGGGCCAGGAGGGCCGGGTCCCACTCCCAGTCCTCGGGCACGTCCCGCCAGCCCCGGTAGTGGAGTTCGTAGCAGAGGTGGAGGGCGAGCTGGAGGTCGTCGCCGTACGGGTCGGCCGCCCCGGCCGGCCGGGGGTCCGGCGGGCGGGCGGCCCCCGGGCGGCCGCGCAGGGTCTCCAGCAGGGCGGCGGTCAGTTCGCCGCGCGGGGCCGGGAGGACGGGGGCCGTGACCGGCCGGCGCCCGGGGCGGGCCGGTGTCGGGGTCTCGGGCATCGGGGCGTCCCTTCTGCGGCGGTCGGGAGGCCCGGCCGCCGGCGTCCACCGGCGGGGGCCGCCCCGTCCCGGGTTTCCCGCGGCCGGCGTCCGAAACGCCGCGGCCCCGGGGGAGGCCCGGGGAGCCGTCCGGTCAGGCGCGCTCGCCGAGCAGGACGAGGTTCTCCGCGTAGCGGTGCCGCCGCCGGTCGTAGGCGCCCGAGCAGGTGACCAGGGCGAGGCGGGGCGGGCCGGTGGCGGAGAACAGGTCGGCGGGCAGCGCCTCCTTGGCGTAGGAGCGGCGCCGGGTGACCACGTAGCGGTGGGCGCGCCCGTCGGCGCCGGTGACCAGCACCGCCGCACCCCGGGGGACGTGGCGCAGCGCGGCGAAGGCGCCCGGCCCGTACTCCCGGGTGTCGAGGTGCCCGGCGATCAGGACCGTGCCCCGGCCCGCGCCCGGCCGGGCCCCCAGGGCCCACCAGCCCACCGTGCCGGGCGGGCGCGGCAGTTCGAGGGCGCCGTGGCCGTCGGCGGCCACGGCGACGACGGCGGCCACGAGGCGGCCGCGGATCTCCACGCGCACCGGCGGCGAGACGGCCTCCCGTACCGCCGACGGCCGCCCGCCCCCCGGCGGGCCGGCCTCCCGGCCCCCCGGGGGAGCGAGCGCCCCCGGCGCCAGGGCCACGGCGAACGCCGCCGCCAGGCACAGCGCCACGCGCGTCGGAAGCCCGGCCATGGATCTCCCCCTCTCACGCGGCCCGGCGCGACCTCAGCGGGGCCCGTCCTGCGGCCGGTTGCGGCGCCGGCGCACGAACCAGGCGACGCTGCCGGCCAGCAGGACCCCGCCCAGGGCCGTACGGCCCACCGTCGAGGTCGTCATGTCGCCGAAGGTGTCGGGCGGGGCCGCCGTGCCGCCGTCGCCCGCCGGGACGGCGTGCGCGGACGGCTGGGAGTGACACGTCCCGCCCCTGACCAGGTTCAGGTGCATGGCGACGACGGGACGCGCCGCCTTGGCCGCCGCCGTGATCTCCGCGTTCCGGCCGGCGGAGATCTGCCGGTCGATGAGGTCCAGGGTCTTGGCGTGGTTGTCGGCCTGGGCCGAGAGCCAGGCGGCGTCGTACTCCTTGGTGCCCGCCTTGGCCTTGATCGAGGCCAGTTGCTGCTTCTGCTCCGCCGACGGGCCCGCCGGCAGGGAGACGCCCAGCTTGCCGGCCAGCGTCCTCACGTCGCCGTCGAGCTGGGTGTGGTCGCGGACGAGCGTACGGCCGACGGACCGCACGCAGGCCGTCGTCGCGTCGCCCTCCGCGTCGTTCCCGGCGGCGATCTCCGCCAGGTTGCCCTGGTGCACGGTCCGCAGGAAGGCCGAGTCCGTGCCGGTGTCGGCACGGGCCGTCCCCGTCGTCGCGCCGGATATCGCCACCGCGGCCACCGCCACGGCCAGCCACTGTCGGTGCCTCATGTCTGCTCCTCGTGTTCGCGGCGGCCGCGGCGAGGTGCCGCGGCTCGTTCCGCCGATGTGCCCCGGCCGAGTGCCACTCCGCCCGCCGTCGAAACGGCCGTTCCCGCGAAACCCCTCGAACGGCCCCGCCCCGTCCACCCGTCCGTACGCACTTGCGGCGGCGCCGGGGGCGGCGAAGGCTGGAGGGAGGACGGGTTCCGCGCCCCGGGACGGGCGATCCGTGCCGGAGGACCCGGACGACGAAGGGTGGTGCCCCCATGGGCAAGGCGCAGCACAAGGCCAAGCAGGCCAAGGGCCGGCTCAAGGAGACGGCCGGCAAGCTGACCGGCAACCCGAAGACCGAGATCCAGGGCCACGTGGAGCAGGTGGAGGCGAAGGCCCGGCAGAAGGCCGAGGAGTCGCGCAAGCGCGGCAAGGGCTAGCGGGCTCAGGAGTCCCGGCGCCGCTTCCGCACCGGGAGGCGGTGGGGCACCCGAGTACCCCTCCGTCCCCGCCCGCATGCGGGCGGGGCGGCGGGCCGTCACGAGAGGCGTGACCGGTATGCGGCTGCTGCTCACCTCCGACACCCACGTGCCGCGGCGCGCCCGCGCCCTGCCCGGGGAACTCCTCACCGCCGCCGGCGCCGCCGACGCCGTCCTCCACGCCGGGGACTGGACCGACCCCGTGGCCCTGGACGCCCTCGCCGCCCGGTCCGCCCGCCTCATCGGCGTGTACGGCAACAACGACGGGCCCGGACTGCGCGCCCGCCTCCCCGAGGTCGCCCGCGCCGAACTCGGCGGGCTGCGCTTCGCGGTCGTCCACGACACCGGCCCCGCCCGGGGGCGGGAGCAGCGCTGCGCCGCGCGCTTCCCCGACGTGGACGTCCTCGTCTTCGGCCACAGCCACATCCCCTGGGACACCACCGCCCCCGGCGGCCCGCGTCTGCTGAACCCCGGCTCGCCCACCGACCGCCGCCGACAGCCGCACCCCACGTACATGACCGCGGAGGCGGCGGACGGCCGGCTCCGCGACGTGACCCTGCACCGCCTCGGCCCGGCGGCGGAACCGGGCCGCCAGCCGTAGGGTGGGTGCCCATGTGCGGCCGGTACGTCTCGACGCGCAGCCCGCAGGACCTCGCCGGGCGGTTCCGGGCGGTCCTCCGGGACACGCGCGAGCCCCCGGGCCCGAGCTGGAACGTCGCCCCGACCGACGACGTCTGGGCCGTGCTCGACCGCGCCGACCCCGGCACGGGCGAGGTCGTCCGCGGGCTGCGGCCGGTGCGCTGGGGCCTGGTGCCGTCCTGGGCCGCGAGCCCGTCCGGCGGCGCGAAGCTGATCAACGCGCGGGCCGAGACGGTGGCGGAGAAGCCCGCCTACCGCCGCGCGTTCGTCCGGCACCGCTGCCTGCTGCCCGCCGACGGCTTCTACGAGTGGCGCACCGAGCCCGCCGCCGCCGGGGCCCGCAAGCAGCCGTACTACATCAGCCCCGCCGACGGCGCCGTGATGGCGATGGCCGGGCTGTACGCGTTCTGGCGCGACCGCGCCGTCGCCTCCGACGACGACCCGGCCGCCTGGCTGGTCTCCTGCACCGTCATCACCACCGAGGCGCGCGACGCCGCCGGGCGGATCCACCCGCGCATGCCCCTGGCCGTCGCCCCTGACGACTGGGACGCCTGGCTCGACCCCGGCCACCGCGACCCCGACGGGCTCCGCGCCCTGCTCGCCACCCCGGCCGCCGGCCGGCTCGACGTCCGCCCGGTGTCCACCGCGGTCAACGACGTCCGCAACGACGGGCCGCACCTGCTCGACGCGCCCGGGGAACGAGGCTGACGTGACCCTGCACCGCACCGCCGGACAGGATCCGGAGAGCAACGACGTGGTGCTCCTGCTGGAGCGGCAGCACGAGGAGATCCGCCACCGCATGGAGGCCGTCCTGACCGCCACCGGCCGGGAACGCGCCAGGGCCTTCCGCCGGTTCGTCCACCTGCTGGCCGTCCACGAGACCGCCGAGGAGGAGATCGTCCACCCGTTCGTCCGGCACGCCGCCGAGGGCGGGGCCGGGCTCGTGGACGACCGGCTCGGCGAGGAGGAGGCCGTCGAACGGGAACTGGCCGCACTGGGGGACGGCGACCTGGACGCCGAGGACTTCGTCACCCGCTTCACCGAGGTCTACGAGGACGTCCTGGCGCACGCGCGGGCCGAGGAGGAAGAGGAGTTCCCCCGCCTGCGCGAGGCGGCGGACGACGCCCGCCTCCAGCTCATGGCCAAGGCCCTGCGGGCGGCGGAGGCCGTGGCACCCACGCGCCCGCACCCGGGCACGTCCTCGGCCGCCGGGAACCTGGCCCTCGGCCCGTTCGCCGCGGTCGTGGACCGCACCCGGGAGGCGATCCGGCTGGCCCTGGGCCGGTAGCCCGCCGTCACCCCGCCCGCCACCGGCTCCACGCCCGGCCCGTCAGGACGTCGCGCAGCCGGTCCACCAGGCCCGCGCCGGGGGCCAGGAGCCGGGCCGCGGGGGCCGATCCCGCCAGTTCGGGGTGCGGGCGGGTGGGCAGCCGGCTGCGGCGCACAGCGGCGCCCAGCTCCCGGAGGGTCTCGGGCGGGCAGGCGGCCTGGACGCGGGGGAAGAGACGCTGCTCCTCGTCGAGGAAGTCGTCCGTGACGCGGTCGATCAGGGCCACCAGCAGAGGGGTGAACCGGGGGTCGGCCGGGGCCAGGCCCTCCAGCTCCCGCAGGACGCGCTGGACCTCCCGGTGGGCCGCGACGCCGCGCTCCGCCCAGGCCGCCCTGCCGGCCACGCGGTCGCGCACCACGGGATACAGGTGCTCCTGGACGGCCACCGCGTGGCGGACGAACGCGACGGCCACCTCGTCGGCCAGCTCCCCGCGCTCGGCGCTGCCCGGCGCGGCGGCGCGCAGCGCGTCGAAGAGCCGGTGCACGCGGCGGTGACCGGCGGACAACTCGCCGATGAGGTCCGGTTCCTGGGGCTGGGGCACGGTCGGCCCTCCGTGGGTCCGCGGGGTCGCCCCGATCCTTCCCCGGCGGGGGCCGTCGGCCACCCCCGCCTGCGCCGCTCGGAGCAACCGGACGGTAGCCCGCCGGGCGGGCGGGTACAGCGCAGTGACGGCCACGGCGGCGGAGAGGAGCGCGGGCGGATGCGGATGCTGTGTGCCGGCCCGACGGCACGGCTGAGGGCCCGGATCCGGCAGGCCGGTGTCACCGGGTACGCGGTGGCGGACCGCCGCGCCCCGGTCTCCGAGGCGGGACGCGCCCTGCTGAGGAAGGCGTTCCCCGACCACTGGTCGTTCCTGCTGGGCGAGATCGCCCTGTACAGCGTCCTGGTCCTGGTGCTGACCGGTGGCTACCTGACGCTGTTCTTCGAGCCGGGCATGACGGAGCAGCGCTACGCCGGCGCGTACGGGCCGCTGCGCGGGCTGCCGGTCACCGACGCGTACGCGTCCGTCCTGCGGATCAGCTTCGAGGTGCGCGGCGGCCTGCTGATCCGGCAGACGCACCACTGGGCGGCCCTGGTGTTCGTCGCCGCGCTGGGCGTGCACATGTTCCGGGTGTTCTTCACCGGGGCCTTCCGCAGGCCGCGCGAGCTGAACTGGATGATCGGGGCGACGCTGTTCCTGCTCGGCCTGCTGGAGGGGTTCTGCGGCTACTCGCTGCCGGACGACCTGCTGTCGGGGACGGGGATGCGGACGGCGAACACCATCGTGACGTCGATCCCGGTCGTCGGCACGTACCTGGGCTTCGCCCTGTGGAACGGCCCGTTCCCGGGCCACTTGATCATCCCGCGGCTGTACGTCGTCCACGTGCTGTTCGTCCCCGGTGTGCTGCTGGCGCTGATCGGGGCGCACCTGCTGATGGTCGTGTACCTCAAGCACACGCAGTGGGCGGCGCGGGGGAGGACCAACCGCAACGTGGCGGGGAACCCCATGTTCCCCCAGTTCGCGGCCCGTTCGGCCGGGCTGTGCCTGCTGGTGTCCGGCGTCCTCGTCCTCCTCGGCGGGCTGGCCCAGATCAACCCGGTGTGGGACTTCGGCCCCTACCGCCCCGACCACGTCTCGACGGACGCCCAGCCCGACTGGTACATGGGCTTCCTGGAGGGCGCGCTGCGGCTGATGCCCGCGTGGGAGAGCGCTGCCGCGGGGCACACCATCATGTGGAACGTCTTCCTCCCGGCCGTGGTGCTGCCCGGACTGCTCTTCCTGGGCCTCGTCCTCTACCCGGTCTTCGAGCGGTGGGTGACCGGCGACCTGGTGGAGCACCACCTGTGCGACCGGCCCCGGGACCGGCCCACCCGCACCGCGCTGGGGGCCGCCGTCATCGTCTTCTACGCCGTGCTGCTGGCGGCGGGCGGCAACGACGTCATCGCGTTCGTCTTCCGGGTCTCCCTGGAGACGCTGACGCTCGTCTTCCGGGTGGCGGTCGTCGTGGGGCCGGTCGTCGCCTTCCTCGTCACCAAGCGGTTCTGCCTCGCCCTCCAGGCCCACGACGCACGGCTGCTGGCGGAGGGCGAGGAGAGCGGGCTCGTCGGCCAGGACGCCGGGGGCGGCATCGGCGAGAGGAACCGGCCGCTGTCCGCCGACCGGCGCCACCGCGTGCTGGTACGGGAGATGCCCCTGCCGCCGGCCCGGCCGGGCCCCGGGGCGTCGCGCCTGCGGCGGCTGCGGGCGGCGCTGGGCGCCTGGTACTACCGCGACCAGGTGCCCGTGCCGGCGGAGCCGGAGGAACTGCTCCAGGCGACGGGGAGCAGGGCCGCACCGCTGCCGGGCGGCGACGAGCCGTAGGCGCGGGCGGCGGGGCGGCCGGTCACGTCTCCGCGTTCACCTTCAGCACCTCACCCCTCCGTGCTTCACGTCTCCGTGCTTCACGTCTCCACGTCGGTGAACTGGAAGACCATGCCGAAGATGCCGCCGCCGGCCAGGCCGCAGCCGACGAGGAACAGCCAGAGCCCGTAGACGACGCCGAGGCCCATGAACGCCGCGCCGAGGGCCGTCAGCGCCGGGTACGGGCTCTGCGGCGGGAAGAAGTCGATGAGCCCGGAGCGCTCGTGGATCTCCCCGTGCGGCCGGTCCTCGGGACGGCCGCCCTTGCGGCGGTAGTTGACGGCGCAGAAGAAGGAGATGACCGCCGACATGCCGAAGGAGACGGTCAGCGCGGCACCGCCGGCCGGCTCCCGGGCCAGCCAGATGTAGACGGCGTCGGTGACCAGGAAGAACGCGGCCATGCCCGCGAAGAGGTACGCCTCGGCCTTCATCTCCCGGACTCCTCCGGGGCGTTGAGCGCCGGGGCCGGCTCCCCGCCCGGCCGGGAGGGCGGGGCGGACGGGACCTCGGGGTGGTGGAGGTCGAAGGCGGGGGAGTCCGAGCGGATGCGGGGAATCGCCTCGAAGTTGTGCCGGGGCGGCGGGCACGAGGTCGCCCACTCCAGCGATCTGCCGTACCCCCAGGGGTCGTCGACGCCTACGGGGCTGCCGTACTTCGCCGTCCGCCAGACGTTGTAGAGGAACGGCAGCGTCGACAGGCCCAGCAGGAACGCCCCGGCCGACGACACGGTGTTGAGGAGGGTGAAGCCGTCGGCGGCGAGGTAGTCGGCGTACCGCCGGGGCATGCCCATCTCGCCGAGCCAGTGCTGGACCAGGAACGTCCCCTGGAAGCCCACGAACAGCGTCCAGAAGTGGATCCGCCCCAGGCGTTCGTCCAGCAGCCTGCCGGTGATCTTCGGCCACCAGAAGTAGAAGCCCCCGAACATCGAGAAGACGATGGTGCCGAACAGCACGTAATGGAGGTGGGCCACGATGAAATAGGAATCGGTGAGATGGAAATCCAGCGGCGGCGACGCGATGAGAACGCCGCTGAGACCGCCGAGCAGGAACGTGACGAGGAATCCGGCCGACCAGAGCATCGGTGTCTCGAAGGAGAGACTGCCCCGCCACATCGTGCCGATCCAGTTGAAGAACTTCACGCCCGTCGGCACCGCGATCAGAAACGACAGGAGGGAGAAGAACGGCAGCAGCACGGCCCCCGTCGCGAACATGTGGTGGGCCCACACGGAGGCGGACAGCATGGTGATGGCGATGGTGGCGCCCACCATTCCCATGTAGCCGAAGAGGGGCTTCCGGCTGAACACCGGGATGATCTCGGAGACCACGCCGAAGAACGGCAGCGCGACGATGTACACCTCCGGGTGCCCGAAGAACCAGAAGAGGTGCTGCCACAACAGCGTCCCGCCGTTGGCCGGGTCGTAGACGTGCGCCCCGAACTTCCGGTCCGCCTCCAGGCAGAGCAGCGCGGCGGTCAGCACCGGGAACGCCAGGAGCACCAGGATCGAGGTGAACAGCACGTTCCAGGTGAAGATCGGCAGGCGGAACATGGTCATCCCCGGCGCCCGCAGGCACAGGATCGTGGCGATGAAGTTGACCGCCCCCAGCGTCGTGCTCACGCCGGTGAGCACCAGGCCCATGGCCCACAGGTCACCGCCCGCGCCCGGCGAGAACTCGCCCCGGTTCAGCGGCGCGTAGGCGAACCAGCCGAACGCCGCCGGACCGCCGGGGACGACCACGCCCGACAGCACCACCAGCCCGCCGAACAGGAACAGCCAGTAGGTCAGCGCGTTCAGCCGGGGAAAGGCCACATCGGGCGCGCCGATCTGCAACGGCATGACCGCGTTGGCGAAACCGGTGAACGTCGGCGTCGCGAACAGCAGCATCATGATGGTGCCGTGCAGCGTGAAGAGCTGGTTGTACTGGGTGTTGCTGACGATCTGCAGCCCGGGGCGGGCCAGTTCCGCCCGCATCAGCATCGCCATGACCCCGCCCGCCAGGAAGAACCCGAAGGACGTGACGAGATACATGTTGCCGATCGTCTTGTGGTCCGTCGTCGTCACGTAGCCGTGCAGGCGCCGGCCCGCCCGTACCCGCGGATTTCCGGCGGGATCGAGGGGCGCTCGGTACCGACGTTCGTCCAGCTGCGGCATCGCTACTCCGAGACTGCGGTCCACCGGGAGGGGCGCCGCCCGAACGCGGCCTTTCCTCTGTAGCCGCGATGCCTCCGGCACAAACCTCGCCGCAGGCCGGGCGGCCGTCCCCGGAAGAAGGAACAATGACCGGAAGGAAACCGCTCGGCACTTCCTCCCGGAGGCGGCCTTGCCCGGCACCGGCACCGGAGACGACGGGGAATTCGAGGGCTTCGCCCCCCACCCGCTGCGCCAGTACGCGCTGCTGGCCGACGGCGAGCGCGGAGTGCTGCTCGGGCCGCACGGCGACCACGGGTGGATGTGCGCCCCGCGCTGGGACTCCGACGCGGTCTTCTCCGGGCTCGTCGGCGGACGGGGCGTCTACGCCGTCACCCCCTGCGAGCCGCACGTCTGGGGCGGCCGGTACGAGGAGGGCACCCTCATCTGGCGCAACCGCTGGATCACCCGGCACGGCGTCATCGAGTCCCGCGAGGCCCTGGCCTACCCCGGCGACCCGCACCGCGCCGTCGTCCTCCGCCGCGTCACCGCCCACGGGGCCGACGCCCGCCTGACCGTCGTCCTGGAACCCCGCGCCGGCTTCGGCGCCCAGCCGCTGCGCGACCTGACGCGCGAGGACACCGACGTCTGGAGCGGGCGCGCCGGCTCCCTGTACCTGCGCTGGAGGGGCTGCGCCGGGCTGCGTGCCGAGGGGGCCGGGGAGGGGCGGCTCGTCCTGGACCTCACGGTCGCGCCCGGCACCCGCCACGACCTCGTCCTGGAGATCGGCGACCGCCCGCCGCCCGGCCCGGCCCCGCGCCCGGCGGACGCCTGGGCGGCCACCGAGGCGGCGTGGCAGGCCCGCGTCCCCCCGCTCTCCGGCACCCTCGCGCCGCGCGACGCCCGCCACTGGTACGCCCTGCTGCGCGGGCTGACCTGCTCGACCGGCGGCATGGTCGCCGCGGCCACCACCAGCCTGCCCGAGCGCGCCGAGGAGGGCCGCAACTACGACTACCGGTACGTGTGGATCCGCGACCAGTGCTTCGCCGGGCAGGCGGCCGCCGCGGCCGGGGACGGCCCCCTGCTGGACGCCGCCGTCCGCTTCGTCACCGCCCGGCTGCACGAGGACGGGCCGCACCTCGCCCCCGCCTACACCGTCGACGGCCGCCCGGTGCCCGAGGAGCGCAAGCTGGACCTGCCCGGCTATCCCGGCGGCTTCGACCGGGTCGGCAACCGCGTCGGGCGCCAGTTCCAGCTCGACGCCTTCGGCGAGGCGCTGCTGCTGCTCGCCGCCGCGGCCCGCCAGGACCGGCTCGACGCGGACGGACGGCGCGCGGCCGCCCTCGCCGCCGACGCCGTCGCCGCCCGGCACCGGCGGCCCGACTCCGGCATCTGGGAGCTCGCCCCCCGGCGCTGGACCCACAGCCGGCTGATCTGCGCCGCCGGCCTGCGGGTCATGGCGGCCGGCGGCACGGCGGGCCGCCGGGGCGCCGACTGGCGCGGGCTCGCCGACCTGCTCGTGGCCGAGGCCGCCGCCGCGTGCGTCCACCCCTCCGGGCGCTGGCAGCGCGCCCCCGACGACCCGAGACCCGACGGGGCGTTGCTCCTGCCCCCGGTCCGCGGCGCGGTGCCCGCCGGCGACCCGAGGACCGTCGCCACGCTGCGCGCCTGCACCACCGAGCTGTCCGACGACTTCTTCGCCTACCGCTTCCGCCACGACGCCCGTCCGCTCCCCGAGGCCGAAGGGGCCTTCCTGCTCTGCGGGTTCGTCACCGCGCTCGCCGAGCACCAGCAGGGCGACGGGACGGCGGCGCTGCGCTGGTTCGAGCGCAACCGGGCCGCCTGCGGGCCGCCGGGGCTGTTCTCCGAGGAGTACGACGTCGAGCAGCGGCAGATGCGCGGCAACCTGCCCCAGGCGTTCGTCCACGCGCTGGCCCTGGAGTGCGCCGTCCGCCTGACGCGGCCGTGGCGGGAGCCGTAGCGGGTTTCGGCCCGGCGCGGCGGGTCACACGCGGCATGAAAGGCCGCCGCGCGCCCGCCGCGCAGGAGGGAGAGCCATGGACCACACCCGCGCCCCGCTCCTGGAGGCCCTCGCCGACTACCACGCCCTCCGGCGGCTGCCCTTCACCCCGCCCGGCCACAAGCAGGGCCGCGGCGCGGACACGCCGGTGCGCGACGGGCTGGGCGAGGCGGTGTTCCGCTCCGACGTGCTGGCCTCCGGGGGCCTGGACGACCGGTGCATGCGGGGCCGGTTCCTGGAGCGCGCCGAGGAGCTGATGGCGGACGCCGTCCACGCCGCGCACACCTTCTTCACCACCTGCGGCAGCTCCCTGTCGGTCAAGGCGGCCATGCTCGCCGTCGCCGGCCCGGACGAGGAACTGCTGATCGGCCGCGACGCCCACAAGTCCGTGGCGGCCGGGCTCATCCTCGCGGGCATCCGCCCGGTGTGGGTGGACCCGTGCTGGGACGCCGGGCGGCACCTGGCCCACCCGCCGTCGCCCGCCGCGTACGAGCGGGCCTTCGCCGTGCACCCCCGCGCCCGCGGCGCCCTGGTCACCAGCCCGACACCGTACGGCTCCTGCGCCGACCTGGCCGCCCTCGCCGACGTCTGCCACCGGCGCGGCCGCCCGCTGATCGTGGACGAGGCGTGGGGCGCCCACCTGCCCTTCCACCCCGCCCTGCCCGCCTGGGCGATGGACGCCGGCGCCGACGTGTGCGTCACCAGCGTCCACAAGATGGGCAGCGGCCTGGAACAGGGCTCGGTCTTCCACCTCCGGGGCGACCTGGTGGACCCGGCCGCGCTGAAGTCCCGCGCCGACCTGCTGGGCACCACGAGCCCCTCCGTGCCCGTCCTCGCCGGCCTCGACGGCTGGCGCCGGCAGATGGTCCTGCACGGCCACGACCTGCTCGGACGCGCCCTGGAGCTGGCCGGCGCCGTCCGCGCGGACATCGAGCGCGCCGACGGGCTGCACGTCGACGGCCGCGCCGACTACACCGGGCCCGGCCTGGCCGCCGACCTCGACCCGCTGCCCGTCGTCGTCGACCTCGCGGCCCTGGGCACCACCGGCTACCGGGCCGCCGACTGGCTGCGCGAGCACCACCGCATCGACCTGCACCTCGCCGACCACCGGCGCGTCAGCGCCCAGCTCACCCACGCCGACGACGAGAAGACGGCCGCCGCCCTGACGGCCGCCCTGCGCGACCTGGCCGACCGGGCCGCGGAGCCGCGCCCCGCGCCCGCCGTGCAGGTGCCGTCGCCCGCGGAGCTGCGCCTGGAGCAGGTGTGCGCGCCGCGCGACGCCTATTTCGGGCCCGTCGAGGACGTCCCCGTGGAGCGGGCGGCGGGCCGGGTCGCCGCCGAGATGCTCACCCCCTACCCGCCCGGCATCCCCGCCGCCCTGCCCGGCGAGCGGCTGACCGGGCCCGTGCTGGAGTACCTGCGCAGCGGTGTCGCGGCCGGCATGCACCTGCCCGACGCGGCGGACCCCGCCCTGCGGACGGTGCGCGTGGCGGCGTGACCGTCCCCGCGGACGGGCGCGGGCCCCGGGCGGCGACCGCCCGGGGGCACGGAACCGGCCGCTTCGAGGACGGCCTGTTTCCGGCGGGGCGCTGTTTCCGGCGCGGTGCCGCGGGAACCCGGACGGGCATGGTGCAGATCGGATACACGATGATGACCGAGCAGGCCGGGCCGCTCGAGCTCGTGGAGCACGCGGTGGGCGCGGAGGAGGCGGGTTTCGACTTCTCCGTGATCTCCGACCACTACTTCCCGTGGCTCGCCTCCCAGGGCCACTCCGCCAACGCCTGGGCCGTCCTGGGCGCGGCCGCGCGGGCCACCTCCCGCATTCCGCTGATGACGTACGTGACGTGCCCGACGACCCGCTACCACCCGGCCGTCGTCGCCCAGCAGGCCGCCACCGTCCAGCTGCTGTCCCAGGGCCGCTTCCGCCTCGGCCTCGGCTCCGGCGAGAACCTCAACGAGCACGTGGTGGGCGGCGGCTGGCCCTCGCCCGTCGTCCGGCTGGAGAAGCTGGAGGAGGCCGTCGGCATCATCCGGGCGCTCCTCGAGGGCCGCACGGTCAACCACGACGGCCGCCACTTCTCCGTCTCCCACGCCCGGCTGTGGGACCTGCCCGACCCCGCGCCACCGATCGGCGTCGCCATCGGCGGCAAGGCGTCCGGGCGCCTCGCCGGGCGCCTCGCGGACCTCGCCATCGCCACCGAGCCGCGCAAGGACCTCCTCGACGTCTTCGACGCGAACGGGGGCGCCGGCAAGCCGCGCGTCGGGCAGCTGCCCGTCTGCTACGACCCCGACCGCGACGCGGCGATCGACCGCGCCCACGACCAGTTCCGCTGGTTCGGGCTCGGCTGGCGGGTCAACGCCGAACTCCCCGACGACCGTTCCTTCGCCGCCGCGAGCGCGTCCGTCACCAAGGACCAGGTCGCCGCGGGCATCCCCTGCGGCGCGAACGTGGACGACTTCGTCGCGGCCGTGCGCCCGTACGCCGAGGCCGGCTTCGGCGAGATCGCCCTCGTCCAGATCGGCGGCGCCCACCAGGAGCCCTTCCTGAAGTGGGCGAAGAACGAACTCCTGCCCGCGCTGCGGTCGTTGTGACGGCGCGCGCCCGAACCCTGAACGACCCCGAACCCTGAACGACGCGGCCGCGGTCCGGCCTAGCCGCGTTCCGCGGCCCGGCGCCCGACCTCCTCGGCCGCCTCCGCGTCCAGGGCCACCCGGGTCAGACCGGCCGCCAGGGCGGCTACCTGGTCGTCCTCCACCAGGCGGGCCAGGTCCTGCGGGCGCCGGGGCAGGCCGAGGCGGGCGGCGCCGTCGAGGGCCTTGCCGTCGATGCAGGGGCGCACGGCGGGCCAGACCGCCTGGACCTCGCGCAGGAAGATGCCGGCGCCGGCGGGGCCGATGCCGGGGATCTGCTGGAGCGCCTCGCTCAGCGCGTCCGCGTCGTCGCCGTCCGCCGCGTCGCGCAGCCGCCGCACGTCCCCGCCGTAGCGTTCGAGCAGCAGCTCCGCGCCGTCGCCCAACTGGGTGGCGGTGCGCTCGTCGTAGCGGCGGTAGCCGCCGGCGCCGAGGGCGTCCACCCGCTGCTGCCACGTGGCACCGGCCATCGCCCGGGGGCTCTTCATCCCGGCGTCCGCCAGGCTGCGCGCCGTGGCGACCGCCACCGAGGCCCGGATGCGGGCGCTCAGCAGACAGGCGAGGACCAGCAGCCGGTACAGCGGCTGCGGGGTGTCGCGGAGCCGGATGCCCGCCTCCTCGGCGTACGTCCGGCCACAGGTCTCCAGCAGGGCGTCCACCGTCCTGCGCTGCGCCGCCGTGGTCCTCGCCATCGCGCACCTCCGTCAGTTGAGCAGGCCCGGCCGGTACGGGAAGCGGTGGCGGGCCAGGGCGTCGGCGAGCGCGTCGGCGAGCTCCTCGGCCGAGGCGGACCCGTCGGCGATGAGCACGCCGTGGTCCGGGGCGGACGGGCCGAGGACGACCTCCTCGGGCAGCCGCGCCGCCGTCAGCAGCCGGGTGCCCTCGCCGATCGCCGCGACCGGCTTGCCGTGGCGGTAGGCCTCCTCGACGAACCGCACGGCCGCCGGGTCGGCGGACAGCGTGGCGACCGCCTCGGCGCTGCCGGGCACCAGCACCGCGTCGTAGAGGACGGACGCCATGGTGGGCAGCGCCCGGTCCGCGTCGAGGAGTCCCTCCCCGGCGCCGTGCAGCGTGCCGTCGCGCGGTGCCAGCACCTCGACGATCGCGCCGCGCCCGGTGAGCCGGTCGCGCACGGCCGCCACCGGGCCGGCGTCCGTCCCGTCGGCCGCCAGCACGGCGACCTTGCGGGTGTCGATGCCCTCGCCGGTGAGGTTCCCCTGGCTCAGCGCGGGCGAGGCGGCCGACGGGACGCCCTCGACGGGCGCCGGGGCGGGCAGCCCCAGGCCCTCGGCGACCGCCGCGGCCAGCTCGGCGTTCACATGGGCCAGGTTGCCGGTCATCCGCTCGCGCACCGTGGCCGAGGTGACCTTGCCGAGCTCGAAGCGGAACGCCTCGACGATGTGCCGCCGCTCCCAGTCGGACATGCTGTTCCAGAACAGCGCGGCCTGGCTGTAGTGGTCCTGGAAACTGGCGCTGCGCACCCGGATCTTCTCGCCGTCCACGCGCTGCGCGTAGTGCCGGAAGACCCCGGGGCCGCCGCCGGAGCCGGCGTGGGCCGGGCAGCCGCCGCCCAGCGAGTTGGGGAAGTAGTTGGTGCCGGGGTGGATGACCTGCTGGCCGAAGCCGTCGCGGTGGTTGTGGTGGACGTCCGCGAGGGGCCGGTTGACGGGGAGCTGGCTGAAGTTGGGGCCGCCCAGGCGGATGAGCTGGGTGTCCAGGTAGGAGAAGTTGCGGCCCTGGAGCAGCGGGTCGTTGGTGAAGTCGATGCCGGGGACGACGTTGGCGGTGTGGAAGGCGACCTGCTCGGTCTCGGCGAAGAAGTTCTGCGGGTTGCGGTTGAGGACCAGCCGGCCGACGGGCCGTACGGGCACCTGCTCCTCGGGGATGATCTTCGTGGCGTCGAGGAGGTCGAAGTCGAAGGCGAACTCGTCCTCCTCCGGCACGAGTTGGACGCCCAGCTCCCACTCGGGATACGAGCCCGCCTCGATGGACTCCCACAGGTCCCGGCGGTTGAAGTCCGGGTCGCGCCCGGCCGCGATCTGCGCCTCGTCCCACACCAGCGAGTGGACGCCCAGCCTCGGCTTCCAGTGGAACTTCACGAACGTGCCCCGCCCGTCGGCGGTGACGAACCGGAAGGTGTGCACGCCGAAGCCCTGCATCATCCGGAAGCTGCGCGGGATGGCCCGGTCGGACATGAGCCACATCAGCATGTGCGTGGACTCGGGCTGGAGCGAGCAGAAGTCCCAGAACGTGTCGTGCGCCGAGGCGCCGGTGGGCATCTCGTTCTGCGGCTCCATCTTCACCGCGTGCACGAAGTCCGGGAATTTGATGGCGTCCTGGATGAAGAACACCGGCATGTTGTTGCCGACCAGGTCGTAATTGCCCTCGCGCGTGTAGAACTTGGTCGCGAAGCCGCGGACGTCGCGCACTGTGTCGGCCGAGCCGCGCGGCCCCTGCACGGTGGAGAACCGCACGAACACCGGTGTCCTGCGGCCCTCTTCGGCCAGGAAGTCCGCGCAGGTGAACTCGGACAGCGACAGGTAGGGCTCGAAGTAGCCGTACGCCCCGGCGCCCCGGGCGTGGACGACGCGCTCGGGGATGCGCTCGTGGTCGAAGTGGGTGATCTTCTCCCGGTTGTGGAAGTCCTCCAGCAGCGTCGGCCCGCGTTCCCCGGCGTGCAGCGCGTTGTCGGTGTCGTCCACGCGCACACCCTGGTCGGTGGTGAGCGCGTCGTGCTCGGGGGCGGCACGGAAGCGTGCCAGCTGCTGGTCCTTGGCGTCCTGTCCGGCGGGGGATCCGCGGTGGGGCTGCTGCGATGGAGCGGACACGCGCGCACTTCCTTCCTCTGACGACGGCGGGGGAACGGCGGCGCGGGCGGTGCCGCCCGCCTCCTCAGGCTCACCCGCCTGCCCGGGGCGGGCAATCCGAAACGGTCCGTGCGGCTGTGACGGGGACGGCCGTGAGCACCCGCGAGTGCTCCGAGTGGAGGAAGCGCTTCGCCTGTGCGAGGCTGTTCGAGTCGTTGCCGTTACGGCCGGTCGCGTTCGACGTACCGGCGGGAGCGGTTCCCGGAGGCATCGCCCGGGACCGCAGGGGAAGGCGGCACAACTCCATCCGCACCGCCGAGACGCCGCGTCACCGCCGGCCGGCTGCCCGCGAAGGAGGGTGACCATGGACGAACGACACTGGAACCGCGTGGTGGTCACCGGAGGCGCGGGCTTCGTCGGATCGCACCTGTGCGAGCGGCTGCTGGAGGACGGCGCCGAGGTGTGGTGCGTCGACAACCTGGCCACCGGCTCGCCCGCCAACGTCGCGCACCTCGGCGGCCACCCCCGCTTCCGCCTCGTCCGGGCCGACGTGTGCGACCCGGACAGCCTGGCCGCCGTCCCCGCCCCCGTGGACCTCGTCCTCCACCTGGCCTGTCCGGCCTCCCCGGCCGACTACCTGCGGCTGCCCCTGCAGACCCTGGAGGCCGGCAGCAACGGCACCCGCACCGCGCTCGAACGGGCCCGCCGCGACGGGGCCCGCTTCCTGCTCGCCTCCACCTCCGAGGTCTACGGCGACCCCCTCGAACACCCCCAGCACGAGCGGTACTGGGGCAACGTCAACCCCATCGGCCCGCGCAGCGTCTACGACGAGTCCAAGCGCTACGCCGAGGCCCTGGCCGCCGCCTACCGGCGCACCCACGGCACGGACACCGCGATCGTGCGCATCTTCAACACCTACGGGCCCCGGATGCGCGCCGACGACGGCCGGGCGGTGCCCAGCTTCATCCGCCAGGCACTGGACGGCGAGCCGCTGACCGTGACCGGCGACGGCAGCCAGACCCGCTCGCTCACCTACGTCGACGACACCGTGGACGGCCTCCTGGCGCTCGCCGCCAGCGACCACCCCGGACCGGTCAACATCGGCGGCGCCCAGGAGACGACCGTCCTCGAACTGGCCCGCCGCATCATCGACCTGACCGGCTCCTCCTCGACCGTCCGCTTCGTCGACCGGCCCGCCGACGACCCGGCCCGCCGCCGGCCCGACACCACCCGCGCCCGCCGGCAACTCGGCTGGCAGCCCCGCGTGGACTGCGCGGAGGGCCTCAAGCGGACCGTCGAGTGGTTCGCGGGGCCGGCGGCCGGCTGACCCCCGACAGGGGCCGGCCCGACAGGGAAGCCAACCCGACGAGGGACGGAGCACCCATGCGCATCCTCGGTATCAACGCCCTCTTCCACGACCCGGCCGCCGCGCTCGTCATCGACGGGCACACCGTCGCCGCCGCCGAGGAGGAACGGTTCTCGCGGCGCAAGCACGGCAAGCGCCCGGTGCCCTTCGCCGCCTGGGAACAGCCCGTCCAGGCCGCCCGCTGGTGCCTGGAGCACTCCGGACTGCGCCCCGCCGACCTCGACGCCGTCGGCTACTCCTACGACCCCGCCCTCGCCCGCCCCGCCGGCGCC
Organism: Streptomyces caatingaensis; assembly: GCF_001187435.1. GTDB lineage: Bacteria > Actinomycetota > Actinomycetes > Streptomycetales > Streptomycetaceae > Streptomyces > Streptomyces caatingaensis. The sequence continues at coordinate 1,180,927 of NZ_LFXA01000002.1, forward strand.
ATGGGCCTCGACGACCCCTGGGACCACCTGCGGCAGACCTACGCCCGCGAGGCCCCCGCCTTCCTCGCCGACGCCCTGCCCGGCCTCGACCCCGACAAGGTCCGCTTCGTCCCGCACCACGTCGCCCACGCCGCCTCCGCGGGACTGGCCGCCCCCCACGCCGACAGCGCCGTCCTCGTCCTCGACGGCCGCGGCGAATGCGCCTCGCACCTGGCCGGCCGCTACACCGGCGGCGTCCTCGACGTCCTGGCCACCCAGCGGCTGCCCCAGTCGCTCGGCCTGGTCTACGAGGAACTCACCGCACACCTCGGATTCCTGCGCAGCAGCGACGAGTACAAGGTGATGGCCCTCGCCGCCTACGGCAAACCCCGCTTCCTGGACGAACTGCGCACCCACGTCCACGCCACGGACGACGGCGGGTTCCGCGCCGCCGCCGTCCCCTGGACCGCCCTGGCCGAACCCCGCCCGCCCGGCACCGAATGGACCCAGGACCACGCCGACCTGGCCGCCAGCACCCAGGCGTGCCTGGAGGAGGTCCTCCTCGACCTCGCCCGCTGGCTGCACGGGCGCACCGGCGCCGACAGCCTCGCCCTCGCCGGGGGCGTGGCCCTCAACTGCGTGGCCAACTCCCGCCTCGCCGCCGACGGCCCCTTCCGCCGCGTCTGGGTGCAGCCCGCCGCCGGCGACGCCGGCACCGCCCTGGGCGCCGCCCTCCAGCTCACCGCCGACGGCGGCCTGCCCGTCGCCCCCATGCCCGGCGCCGACCTCGGCCGCGGCTGGTCCGACGAGGAACTGCGCGCCTGGCTGGAGCGCGCCCGCGTCCCCTACGAGCGGCCCCCCGACATCGCCGCCGCCGTCGCCGAGGAACTCGCCCGGGACGGCATCGTCGCCTGGTTCCAGGGCCGCAGCGAGTACGGCCCCCGCGCGCTCGGCCACCGCTCCCTGCTCGCCCACCCCGGGCGCGCCGAGAACCTCGACCGCCTCAACCACGTCAAGGGCCGCGAGGAGTTCCGGCCCGTGGCCCCCATGGTCCTCGCCGACCGGGCCGCCGAGATCTTCGACGGGCCGCTGCCCAGCCCGTACATGCTCTTCGTGCACCGCGTCGCCCGCCCCTGGCGCGACCGCGTCCCCGCCGTCGTCCACGTCGACGGCACCGCCCGCATCCAGACCGTCGACCGGGAACGCGAACCCCTCGTCGCCCGCATGCTCATGGAGTTCGAGCGGCTGACCGGCCTGCCCGTCGTCGTCAACACCAGCCTCAACACCGCCGGCCGGCCCATGGTCGACGACCCGCGCGACGCCCTGGAGTGCTTCGGCTCCGCCCCCGTGGACCTGCTGGCCCTCGGCCCGTACGCGGTCCGCCGCGGCGCCGCCTTCGCCCGCCCCGGGGCGGCGTCATGAGCGCCGGCACCTTCGCCTACGCGGTGGTCGTCCCCACCGTCGGCCGGCCCTGCCTGGCCGACTGCCTCGACGCGCTCGCCGCCTCCGCCGGACCCGCCCCGCGCGAGATCGTCGTCGTCGACGACCGGCCCGGCCCGCGCCACGGCCGCCCGCCCCTGCCCCTGGAGGCCCTCGGCCCGCTGCGCACCCGGGCGTCCGTCCTGGTCAGCGGCGGCCGCGGGCCCGCCGCCGCACGCAACACCGGCTGGGCCGCGGTGCACCGCCCCTGGGTCGTCTTCCTCGACGACGACGTCCGCGTCGGCCCCCTGTGGCGGGCCGAACTGGCCGAGGACCTGCTCGCCGCCGGCCCCGACGTGGCCGGCGTCCAGGGCGCCGTCGAGGTGCCGCTGCCCGCCGGCCGGCCGCCCACCGACTGGGAACGCTCCACCGCCGGCCTGGCACGGGCCCGTTGGGCCACCGCCGACATGGCCTACCGCCTCAGCGCGCTGGAGGCCGTCGGCGGATTCGACGAACGCTTCCCCCGCGCCTTCCGCGAGGACGCCGACCTCGCCCTGCGCGTCCTCGCCACCGGCCGCCGCCTCGAACGCGGCGCCCGCACCGTCCGCCACCCCGTCCGGCCCGCCGGACCCTGGATCTCCCTGCGCCACCAGGCCGGCAACGCCGACGACGCGCTCATGGTGCGGCTGCACGGCCCCGACTGGTGGGAACGCGCCGGCGCCCCGCGCGGCCGGCTGCGCCGCCACGCCGCCGTCACCGCCGCCGCGACCGCCGCCGCGGCCCTCGCCCTCGCCGGACGCCCCCGCGCCGCGGCGGTGGCGGGCGCCGGATGGCTGCTGGGCACCGCCGAGTTCGCCGCCGCCCGCATCGCGCCCGGCCCCCGCACCGCGCCCGAGGTCGCGGCCATGCTCGCCACCAGCGTCCTCATCCCGCCGCTGGCCGTCGGCCACCGGCTGCGCGGCACCTGGCGCCACCGCGCCGCCCGCCCCCTGCCCGCCCCGGCGCACCACCCGGCCCCCGCGCCCGGCGCGCCCGCCCACCGGGGAGCCCACCCGTGACCGCCCGCCGGCCGCTGCGCGCCGTGCTGTTCGACCGGGACGGCACGCTGATCGAGGACGTCCCCTACAACGGCGACCCCGACCGCGTCCGCCCGCTGCCCGGCGCCCGCCGCGCCCTCGCCCTCCTGCGGCCGCTGGGCGTGCGCGTCGGCGTCGTCAGCAACCAGTCCGGCGTCGGCCGCGGGCTGCTCAGCGCCGCCCAGGTGAACCGGGTCAACGAACGCGTCGAGCGGCTCCTCGGCCCCTTCGACGTGTGGGCCGTGTGCTGCCACGCCCCCGAGGACGCCTGCCCGTGTCGCAAGCCCGCCCCCGGCCTCGTCCTCGCCGCCGCCCTCGCCCTCGGGCTGACCCCCGCCGACTGCGCCGTCGTCGGCGACATCGGCAGCGACGTCGAGGCCGCCGCGGCCGCCGGAGCGCTGGGCGTCCTCGTGCCCAACCGCGTCACCCGGGCCGACGAGGTCCGCCGCGCCCACCGGGTGGCCCCCGACCTGCCGGCGGCCGTACGGATGCTGCTGCGCCTGCGCCACCACCACCCCGCCGAGCGCGAGGCGGACCGGACGTGAAAGCCCTCGTCGCGCGCCTCGACAGCTTCGGCGACGTCCTGCTCGCCGGGCCCGCCGTGCGCGCCGTCGCCGCCGGGGCCGCGCACACCACCTTGCTGTGCGGCCCGCGCGGCGCCGCCGCCGCCCGCATGCTGCCCGGCGCCGACGAGGTCGCCGTCTGGGACGCCCCCTGGGCCGGCTTCGCCCCGCCGGCCGTCGAGCAGTCCGACGTCGACGGCTTCCTCGCCCACATCCGCCGCGACCCGCCGGACGTCGCGCTCGTCCTCACCTCGTACCACCAGAGCCCGCTGCCGCTGGCCCTGTTGCTGCGCATGGCGGGCGTGCCGCGGATCGCCGCGGACAGCGCCGACTACCCCGGCTCCCTGCTGGACCTGCGCCACCGCCGCGCCCCGCGCCGCCACGAGGCGGCCGCCGCCCTCGACCTCGCCGAGGCCGCCGGCTTCCGGCTCCCGGAGGGGGACGACGGCCGCCTCGCCGTGCGCACCCCGCCGCCCGCCGACCACCTGGTGTCCGGCACCGGGTACGTCGTCGTGCACCCGGGCGCCGCCGTGCCCGCCCGCCGCTGGGATCCCGGCCGGTGCGCGGCGGCCGTACGGGCCCTGGCGCGGGCCGGGCACCGGGTCGTGGTCACCGGCGGGCCGGGGGAGCGGGAGCTGACCGCGGCCGTCGCCGGCGCCGCCGCCCTCGACCTGGGCGGCCGCACCGGCCCCGGCGAACTGGCCGGTGTCCTCGCCCGCGCCGCCGTCCTCGTCGCCGGCAACACCGGGCCCGCCCACCTGGCCGCCGCCGTGGGCACCCCGGTCGTCTCGCTGTTCGCCCCCGTGGTGCCGGCCGAGCGCTGGGCCCCCTTCGGCGTCCCGCACGTCCTGCTCGGCGACCCCCGGGCCGCCTGCGCGGGCAGCCGCGCCCGCGAGTGCCCCGTGCCCGGCCACCCCTGCCTCAACGGGGTCGGCGCCGAGGACGTGGTGGCCGCCGTCGAGAAGCTGACCGTCGCCGACCACGGACCCGAGGAGGCACCGTGAGGATCCTGCTGTGGCACGTGCACGGCTCGTGGACGACCGCGTTCGTCCAGGGCCCGCACACCTACCTGGTGCCGGTGACGCCCGACCGCGGACCGGACGGGCTGGGCCGGGCGCGGACCTTCGACTGGCCCGCCTCCGTCGTCGAACTCCCGCCGGAGCGGCTGCGGGACGAGGAGATCGACCTCGTCGTCCTCCAGCGCCCCCACGAATTCGCCCTCGCCCGGCGGTGGCTGGGCCGCCGTCCCGGCGCCGACGTGCCCGCCGTCTACCTGGAGCACAACGCCCCCGGCGGGCCCGTCCCCGACACCCGGCACCCCGCCGCCGACCGCCGCGACGTGACGATCGTGCACGTCACCCACTTCAACCGGCTGATGTGGGACTGCGGTTCGGCCCCCACCGCCGTCGTCGAGCACGGCATCGTCGACCCCGGCCCGCTGTGGACCGGACACCTCGAACGCGCCGCCGTCGTCGTCAACGAGCCGCTGCGGCGCGGCCGGACGACCGGCACGGACCTCCTCGCCTCCTTCTGCGAGGCCGCCCCCCTCGACGTGTTCGGCATGGGCACCCACGGCATCGCCGGCCGCCTCGGCCTGCCGCCCGGGCGCTGCCGCGGCCGCGAACTCGTCCAGGGCGCCCTCCACCGGGCCATGGCCGCACGCCGGCTGTACCTGCACCCGGTGCGCTGGACCTCGCTCGGCCTGTCCCTGCTGGAGGCCATGCACCTGGGCATGCCCGTCGTCGCCCTGGCCACCACCGAGGCCCACGAGGCCGTACCGCCCGGCGCGGGCGTCCTGTCCAACCGGCCCGACGTCCTCCACGACGCCGTCCGCGGCTTCCTCGCCGACCACGAACTCGCCCGCGCGACCGGCAGGGCGGCCCGCGCCGCGGCGCTCGCCCGCTACGGGCTGCCCCGGTTCCTCGACGACTGGGACCGCATCATCAAGGAGGTGACGCGATGAGGATCGCGATGGTGTCCGAGCACGCCAGCCCCCTCGCCGTGCTCGGCGGCCCCGACGCGGGCGGCCAGAACGTCTACGTGGCCCGCCTCGCCGACCTGCTGGCCGCCCGGGGCCACGACGTCACCGTCTACACCCGGCGCGACGACCCCGCCCTGCCCGACCGGGTGCCGATGCCGTCCGGCGCCGTCGTCGAGCACGTCCGCGCGGGCCCCGCCCGCCCCGTGCCCAAGGACCGGCTCCTGCCGCACATGCCGCACTTCGGCGCCCACCTGGCCGGCGTCTGGCGGCACGACCGCCCCGACGTCGTGCACGCCCACTTCTGGATGTCCGGCCTCGCCGCCACCACCGCCGGCCACGGCCTCGGCCTCCCGGTCGTGCAGACCTACCACGCCCTCGGCACCGTCAAGCGCCGCCACCAGGGCCCCGCCGACACCAGCCCGCCCGAGCGCCTGGAGATCGAACGGGCCGTCGGCACCGCCTGCGCCCGCGTCCTCGCGACCTGTTCGGACGAGGTCGCCGAGCTCGTCCGCATGGGCATCGCCCGCGACCGCTGCGCCGTCGTGCCCTGCGGCGTCGACACCGCGCACTTCGCCGCCCGCGGCCGCGTCGCCCTCACCCCGGCCCGGCGCCGGCCCCACCGCCTGCTGGCCGTCGGCCGGCTCGTCCCCCGCAAGGGCGTCGACCTGGCCCTGCGCGTCCTGCGGCGTATCCCGGACGCCGAACTCGTCGTCGCCGGCGGCCCGCCCGCCGACGGCCTCGCCCTGGACCCCGAGGCCCGGCGGCTGCTGACCCTCGCCCGCCGGCTGCGGATCGCCGACCGCACCGTCCTGCTCGGCGCCGTCCCGCACGAGGACATGCCCGCCCTCATCCGCAGCGCGGACCTCGTGCTGTGCACCCCCGTCTACGAACCGTTCGGCATCGTCCCGCTGGAGGCCATGGCCTGCGGCGTCCCCGTCGTCGCCACCGACGTCGGCGGCCACCGCGACACCGTGGCGCACGGCGAGACCGGCCTGCTCGTCCCGCCCGGCCGCCCCGACGAGATCGCGGAGGCCGTCCGCGGCCTGCTCGCCGCCCCCGAACGGCTGGCCGCCTACGGCCGCGCGGGCCGCGGCCGCGCCCTGGCCCACTACACCTGGGAACGCGTCGCCGAGGAGGTCGAGCAGGTCTACGCGCGGGTCGCGACCCCCGCCACCGTCGCCCGAGGAGGTGCCCGATGACCGTCTCCCGCCCCCCGATCACCGTCCCGCGCGCCGTCCGCACCCCCGAGACGGCCGCGGCCGACCACTGCGGCCGGCTGCTCACCGCCCTGGAGCGCTTCCGCGCCGAGAAGGCCGCCACCGCGCACCACTGGGGCGCCCGGCTGGCCGCCGTCCTCTCCGCCGGCGGCCGGCTGCTCGCCGCCGGCAACGGCGGCAGCGCCGCCCAGGCCCAGCACCTCACCGCCGAACTCGTCGGCCGCTACCGCGAGGACCGGCCGCCGTTCTCCGCCATCGCCCTGCACGCCGACACCTCCAGCTGCACCGCGATCGTCAACGACTACGGCCCCGACGAGCTGTTCGCCCGCCAGGTCCGCGCGCACGCCCGGCCCGGCGACGTCCTCGTCCTGCTCTCCACCAGCGGCGCCAGCGGCAACCTGCTCGCCGCCGCCGCGGCCGGCCGGGCCGCGGCCGCCGAGGTCTGGGCCCTCACCGGCCCGGCCCCCAACCCGCTGGCCGACGCCGGGCACGAGCGGCTGTGCGTCGAGGCCGCCACCACCGCGACCGTCCAGGAACTCCACCTGGTGGCCGTCCACATGATGTGCGACGCCTTCGACGCGGCGCTGACCCCGGCCGACCCCCTCCGAACCCGCTGATTCCCGAGAGGCGGTGGGCCATGAGCGCACCCGTCCCCCTGCTCGTCGTCGGCGACGCGCTGCTCGACCGGGACCTGACCGGCACCGCGGACCGCCTGGCCCCCGACGCCCCCGTCCCCGTCCTCGACGACTGCGAGGAACGGCTGCGGCCCGGCGGCGCCGCCCTCGCCGCCTACCTGGCCGCCCGCTCCGGCCGGGAGGTGACCCTCGCCGCGCCCCTCGGCGAGGACCCGGCCAGCCTGCGGGTGCGGGCCCTCCTCGACCCCTGGGTCACGCTCGTCCCCCTGCCGCTCGACGGCCCGCTCGCCGAGAAGACCCGCGTCCTGGCCGGCGGCCGGCCGGTGGTCCGCCTGGACCGCGGCCGCGGCCGCGCCGCCGGCACCACCCGGCAGGCGCTGCGCGCCCTCGCCGCCGCGCGCGCCGTCCTGGTCGCCGACTACGCCCGGGGCGCCGCCGACGCCCTGCGCCCCGCCCTCGCCGCCCGCGCCCCCGGCACCGCGCTCGTCTGGGACCCCCACCCGCGCGGCCGCCACCCCGTGCCCGGCGCCCGGCTGGTCACGCCCACCGGCGGCGAGGCCCGACACCTGGCGGCCGACGCGCGGGACGCGCACGACGCGGGCGAGGACGAGTCGCTGGCCGCGGTCGCCCGCCGGGCCGAGGTCCTCGTACGCCGCTGGCGGGCCATCGGAGTCGCCGTGACCCTCGGCGGGCGCGGCGCCCTGCTCTCCGAGGGCGACGGCCCGCTGCTCGTCCCGCCGCCCGTCCGGCACGGCGGGGACGCCTGCGGCGCCGGCGACTGCTTCGCCGCCACCGCCGCCGGGCTGCTCGGCGACGGCGCCCTGCCCGCCGAGGCCGTCCAGGCGGCCGTGGCCGCGGCCACCCGCTACGTCGGCGAGGGCGGCGCCGGTGCCGTCTCCGGCCGGCCCGACCCCGCCGCCGTCCCCCCGGACCGCGCCGACGGCGACGCCCTCGCGCTGGCCCGGCGGGTCCGGGCCGCGGGCGGCACCGTCGTGGCCGCCGGCGGCTGCTTCGACCTGCTGCACGCCGGCCACGTCAGCCTCCTCCAGCAGGCCCGGCGCATCGGCGACTGCCTGGTCGTCTGCCTCAACTCCGACGCCTCCGTGCGCCGCCGCAAGGGGCCCGGCCGGCCCATCAACCCCGTACAGGACCGCATCCGCGTCCTGCGCGCCCTGCAGTGCGTGGACGCCGTCGCCGTCTTCGACGAGGACACCCCCCAGGCCCTCCTGGCCCGGCTGCGCCCGCACGTCTGGGTCAAGGGCGGCGACTACGCCGTCGAGCACCTCCCCGAGGCCGGGCAGCTCGCCGCCTGGGGCGGCCAGACCGTCCTGCTGCCCTACCTCGACGGCCGCTCCAGCACCCTGCTGGCCAGCCGGGCCGCCGACAGCCCGCCCGCCCCGCCGCCGGGGACCCGGTGACCGCCCCCGCCGGCCGGCCCCGGCTGCTCGTCCTGCGCGCCCTCGGCCTGGGCGACCTGCTCACCGGCGTGCCGGCGCTGCGCGCCCTGCGCCGCGCCCACCCGGGGCACGAACTGGTCCTGGCCGCGCCGGGCGGGCTCGCCCCCGCCGTCGCCGCGACCGGCGCCGTCGACACCCTCCTGCCCGCCTCCGCCCCCGGCCGCGCCGTCCCCCGCGTCCTGCCCTGGCCGGGCCCGCCCCCCGACCTCGCCGTCGACCTGCACGGCAACGGACCGCCCAGCCACCGCCTGCTCTCCGCCCTGCGCCCCGGCCGGCTGTTCGCCTTCGCCCACCCCGGCACCCCGGAGATCACCGGGCCGCCCTGGCGGGCCGACGAGCACGAGCGCGAACGCTGGTGCCGGCTGCTGCGCGCCTACGGCCTCCCCGCCGACGCCACCGACCTGGCCCTCGCGCCGCCCGCCGTGCCCTCCCCGGCGCCCGGCGCCGTCGTCGTCCACCCCGGCGCGGCCTCCGCCGCGCGCCGCTGGCCCGCCGACCGCTACGCGGCCGTCGTCCGCCGCCTGCTGGCCGCCGGGCTCCCCGTCGCCGTCACCGGCGGACCCGGCGAAGACGCCCTCGTCGCCCGCACCGTCGTCCCCGGCGCCCGCGCCTTCCCCGGCGGCCTCCCCTTCGCCACGCTCTCCGCCCTGGTCGCCGGCGCCCGCGCGGTCGTCAGCGGCGACACCGGCATCGCCCACCTGGCCGTCGCCCACGGCACCCCCAGCGTCACCCTGTACGGCCCGGTGGCCCCCGCCCTGTGGGGCCCACCCCCCGGATCCCCCCGCCACCGCCCCCTCTGGCACCCGGGCCCCCCGGGCGACCCCCACGGCCGCTCCCCCGATCCGCTGCTGCTGCGCATCACGGAGGACGAGGTGGTGGACGCGGTGGGGGGAGTGGTGGCCCTGGGGGCGGGGTGCGGCCCCTCCGGCCCGTCCGTCCCGTCTGGCCTGTCCGTCCCGTCTGGCCTGTCCGCCCCGTCTGGCCTGTCCGGCGCGTCCGGCCCGTCGCGGTCCCCGGGATCGCCCCGGCCCGCGCCGGAAGCCGTCGGGCCGGCGGATGCCGCCGCCCGCGGCCGGCCACCGCTCGATGCAGGGGCCCCGGAGGGGCACCCTGGAGGCGGGGCGGGTCCGTCCCCCGGTCCGGGGCCGTCGGACCCTCGCGACCGGTCCGCGCCGACCGGCCGGGCCCCGAGGAAGGGAGCACCGCCATGACCTTCGCCAATCCGGACCCGGATCCCGAGCGCACGCCCGGCCTGGAGCCGGGCGGAGGAGTCCCCCCGGGCGAGACGCCGCCCGGCGAGGACAGCACCGCCGGCGCGGGCCCCCGCGAGACCTACAACCCCACCCGCGGCTGGGCCAAGGGCCCGCTGCTCGCCATCGGCGTCCTGGTCGTGGTCTTCGCCCTGACCGTCATCGTGTGGGCCGCGCTGGTCTGAACCGCGGGCGGGGCGGGGCGGTCCCGAGGGCCGCGGCCGCGCCTGCCCCGAGCGCAGGGCAGGTACGGCGCGTACCCGCAAGTGCCCACGCGGCGCGGTGACGTCGGACCGCCGACGCGCGAACGGGCCGCTCCCGCGCGCCCGTTCCGGCCGAGGGCGACGTGCGCGGGCCGGCCCGTGCCGACGGACACCGCGTCCCGCGCACCGGGCCCGCGTCGTCCGCCCCGGCGGCCCCGCCTCAGGCCGCCGTCTGGAACGCCGGCTCGGCGGCGGGCGCGGCGGGCGCGGCCGGGGCCGCAACCGCCGCCCGGCGGCCGGTGGAGCGGCGGCGGGCCAGGGCACCGGCGGCGATCACGGCCACGATCACGACCCCGCCGGCCACGAGCGCGCCGCGCTCGCCCGCCCCCTGCACCAGCAGGCCCAGCAGCGGCGGGCCCGCCAGGCTCCAGCCGGTGCTGATGCTGCGCCACACGCCGAGGACCCGGCCGCGCATGCGCGGCGGGGGATCGGTCTGCAGAACCGTGGCCGTCGCCGTGTCGGCCACCGACTCGGCGATGGCCATGGGCACGACCATGACGAGCAGCATCCCCAGCACCGGGCTCAGCCCGGCGACGATCTGGAGCAGCGCCCCGGCCGCCGCCAGCAGGGCCACCAGCCGCACGGTCGGCCTGCGCAGCCGGCCGGCGACGACGGCGCCGACGATCCCGCCGACCGCCAGCAGCGCCGAGACCAGGCCGTACGCCCCGGCCCCGCCGTGCAGCGGGCCGGTGACGAGCGTGGCCAGCGTGAGCTGGTAGTTGCGGCCGAGCACGGCGCTCACCGCGCCGATCACGGCCAGCGCCAGCAGCGCCCGGCGGCCGAAGAAGAACGCCAGGCCGCCCCGGTCGTCCGCCGCCCGCTCCCGCGGTTCCGCCGCGGCCGCCGCGGCGGCGTCGGGATGCAGGCGCAGGAAGGGGATGACGGCGGTCACGAAGAGGAACGAGAGCCCGTTGACCGCGTACGCCCCGGCGGTGCCGATGGCCGCGATGCCCACGGCCGCGAGCGCGGTGCCCGCGAGCCGGCCGACGCTGTGCACGACCGACCCCAGGGCGATCGCCGACGGCACGTCCTTCTCCGGGACGAGGTCGTTGCCCAGCAGCGAGGTGGCCGGGCCGTCCACCGTGGCGATCAGACCGGTGACGGCCGCGAGACCCATCAGCACGGGCACGGTCAGCATGCCGAGGCCGACCAGCGCGGCGGTGGTGAACGCCACCAGCGCCAGCAGGGCCTGGCTGACCGCGGCCGTCAGCTTCCGGGGCCAGCGGTCCACGACCGCGCCGCCGAGCAGCCCGAACAGGAGCCCCGGCGCTGCCTGCACGGACAGCGACAGACCGGTCGCGGCGGCCGAGCCGGTGAGCTGGAGCACCAGCAGGTTCTGCACGGTCAGCTGCATCCAGGTGCCCAGGTTCGACACCAGGTTCGCGGCGGACCACCAGCGCATGCTGCGGCTGCGCAGACAGCGCCACGGCGACCGGTCGCCGGTCGCGGCGCGGCGGCCGAGGAGCGCCCGCACGGGGCGCACCGCGGCGACGGAGGCGGCGGAAGGGGTGGTGGAGGGGGAGGACGGGCGGGGCGGGCGGAAGGAGAGGCGCAAGGGTCCGGTCCGGGGGTCGGGGAGGGCGGGCCGGCACGGTTCGCGCCCCTGTCCGGGCGGCGAGAGCCCCGCGGGGCGAGGAGCCCGGGGGCGAAGGCCGGGAGAACGCCGGGGGCCGCGCGCGGCACCTCGGCGTCCCCGACATCGTCACAACCGCTTCCCCGGCGGCGGAAGCGCTCCGCCTGTGGGGTCGGTCACCCTCGCCGAACTCCCTGCTCAGGCAGGCGTGTCGGAGCTCACAGCAGCGCGCGGCGCGCCCGTACGCGCCCCTGCTCCCCGGCTGCCGCCCGACCGCCCGGCCGGTTACTCGCCGACCGCCTGCTGCATCCGCACCCGCTGGAACTGCAGGAGGTCCGCCGCCGACAGCGCCGTGAGGGCCGCCGTCGCCAGCCGGGTGGGGCGCGGGGCGAGGACCCAGCCGGCCGCGATACCGGTGACGATCCACAGGCCCGTGCAGAACGGGCAGGTCAGGAGCTCCCCGACGACCTTGCGGGCGCCGCGGCCGCGGACCTCCTCGTCGAGCTCGGCGGGGCCGGTCGTACCCCGCAGGCGGGTGAACGGGACGCGCAGCGGGCTGGTCACCGGGTCCTTGGCGACCAGGCGCGCGAGCCGGTGGGTCGCCCCGGCGGCCAGCACCACGTCCCACGGTCCGGGGTCCGGCAGCGGCCGGCGGGTCAGCCGGGCGAGGCCGGCGAGGGCGCCGATGGCGGCGGCGTAGACGCCCATCGCCCCGGCGTAGGCGCCGACGGGATGGTCCCCGCCCCCGGTGTACGCCTCGGTCTCCTCCTCGGCGGCCTGCCGCAGGTGGTCGTCGGGTCGGTCGGGGCCTGGCATGGTGCCTCCTGTCCACGGACGCGGATTCGCCGGCAGCGCGCGGAGGGCGCTGGAAGACCGCCTGCCCCCACCGTCGCACGGCATGCCCGGCCCCGCAGGCGGCGGCGGACGGGCTCACCGGCACGCGCACCGGTTCACCAGCACGCGACAGAGCGGTCCCGGCGCGCGACACTGGAGGCACGAGCCGTGAACCCCGCATGCCGCCGTGGGGAGGTGATGGGCATGGTGCCCCTGCTCGTGGTCCTGATTCTGGCGATCATCCTGTTCGGTTTCGGGTTCGCCGTGAAGGTGCTCTGGTGGGTCGCGCTGGCCGTTCTGGTCATCTGGCTGCTCGGCTTCCTGGTGCGGTCCGGAGGAGGCCGCTGGTACCGCTGGTAGCCCGGTGCTCCCGGCGGGTCACGCACGCTCCCGGCGGGCGAACGGGCTGTCGTCGAGCCCGGCGAGCAGGGCGGCCGGGTCCCGGTAGACGGCCAGGGCGCCCGCCTGCTCCAGCTCGGCGCGCCCGATGCCGCCGGACAGCAGGGCGACGCACGCCACGCCCGCCCTGCCCGCGGCCTCGACGTCCCACACGGTGTCCCCGACGAACAGGGCCCGCTCCGGCCCCGTCCCCGCCTGTTCCAGCGCCCGCTCCACCGGCTCCGGGGCGGGCTTGCTCAGGTCGACGTCGTCCGCGCTCGTGGCGGCGGCGATCGCGTCGTCCGCGCCGATCGCCCGCCGCAGCGCGGCCAGTTCGCCGCCCTGGGCGGACGTCGCCAGCACCACCGTCCAGCCGCGCCCGGCCAGCGCCCGCAGCAGCTCGGGCGCGCCGTTCAGCACGGGCAGCCGGTCGGACCAGGTGGCGTAGACGGCCTTGTGGGTCTCGCTCAGCTCCTCGTCGCCGCCGCGGTCGCGGTCCTCGCCGAGCAGCCGGTCCAGCAGCCGGTCCGACCCCATGCCGATCGTGTGGTGGACGTCGGTCATGGCGACGCGGTGCCCGGCCCGGTGGAACGCCTCCCACCAGGCCACCGCGTGCAGGTAGTTGGTGTCGACGAGAGTGCCGTCCACGTCGAACAGGGCGGCGCGCCCGGGGGTGTTCACATCGCCGCCCACGGCAGCAGCAGCGTCTTGACCATGCCGTCCTCCTTGCCCTGGAACCTCCGGTACGCCTCCGGGCCCTGCTCCAGGGGCAGCGTGTGGGTGGCGAACCCCTCGACGCCGAGCGGGTCGTCGTCCGTCAGCAGCGGCAGGATGTCGTCCACCCAGCGGCGGACGTTGGCCTGGCCCATGCGCAGCTGGATCTGCTTGTCGAAGAGGGTCATCAGCGGCATCGGGTCGGCCATGCCGCCGTAGACGCCCGCCAGGGAGACGGTCCCGCCGCGCCGTACCGCCTCGATCGCGGTGTGGAGCGCGGCAAGGCGGTCCACACCGACGCGTTCCATCAGCTTCTCCGCCCAGGGGCCGGGCAGCAGCCCGACGAACTGCTGGGCGGCCTTCCAGCCCGGCGCGCCGTGCGCCTCCATGCCGACCGCGTCGATGACGGCGTCCGTGCCGCGGCCCTCGGTCAGGTCGCGGACCGCGGCGACGACGTCGCCGGCCCGCAGGTCGACGGTCGTCACCCCGCGGGCGGCGGCCCGGGCCAGCCGCTCGGGGACGAGGTCCACGCCGACGACCAGGCCCGCGCCCCGGTGCAGGGCGATCCGGGCGGCCATGTCGCCGATCGGCCCCAAGCCGAGGACGGTGACGCTGCCGCCGGGCGGGACGGCGGCGTACTCCACGGCCTGCCAGGCGGTCGGCAGGACGTCGGAGAGGTAGACGTACCGCTGGTCCGGCGGGCCGTGCGGCACGCGGACCGGCATGGTGTCGCCGAACGGTACCCGCAGGAACTCCGCCTGCGCGCCCGGCACCTGGCCGTACAGCTTGCTGTAGCCGAACAGGGCGGCGCCCTTGCCGCGCCCGCGCACCTGCGTCGTCTCGCACTGCGACTGCAGCCCGCGGCCGCACATGAAGCACGTCCCGCAGGCGACGTTGAACGGCACGACCACCCGGTCGCCGGGCTTCAGCGCGGTGACCTCCGGCCCGGTCTCCTCGACGATGCCGATCGGCTCGTGGCCGAGGACGTCGCCCGGTTCGAGGAAGGGGCCGAGGAGTTCGTAGAGGTGGAGGTCGGATCCGCAGATGCCGGTGGAGGTCACGCGGACGATCACGTCCGTGTCCTCCTCGATGCGGGGATCGGGGACGGCCTCCACGCGGACGTCCCGCTTCCCGTGCCACGTCAGGGCCCGCATGACAGCTCCCTCCCGTCCCGGGTGCGCGTCCCCGTCCCGGGTTCCCCACGGCGCCCCGCCCAAACGGGGCGCCGGGCCCCCGCGCCGCTCCGGCGTCCGCCGGCTCGCGTGACGCGGCCTCCGCCGGCGGCTCACCGCACCCGGTACGCCTCCGCCCGGTCCGGCCGCAGCGTCAGCCCGTGCCCCGGCGCCCCGTCCGCCCCCGGCCGCACCGCGCCGCCCGAGGGGTCGAGCGTCCCGTCGAACAGCAGCCGCTCGACGCGCACGTGGTCGTGGAACCACTCCGCGTGGCGGAAGTTGGGGACGGCCGCCGCGACGTGGGCGTGGGCGTGCGGGGCGCAGTGGGCCGACAGGTCCAGCCCGTGCGCCTCCGCCACCGCGGCGGCGCGGAGCCAGACCGTCGGCCCGCCGCAGCGGGTGATGTCGGCCTGGAGGCAGTCGACGGAGCCGGCGGCCAGCATGCGGCCGAAGTAGGGGAGGGTGTAGCCGTATTCGCCGGCGGTCACGTCCATGGCGACGGCGGCGCGGACGAGGGCCAGGCCGGGCAGGTCGTCGGAGGAGACGGGCTCCTCGAACCAGGTGACGCCGTGGTCGTCGAGGTGCCGGGCGACCCGCACGGCCTGCTTGGCGCCGTAGGCGCCGTTGGCGTCGGCGTACAGCTCCACCGAGGGGCCGACGGCCCGCCGGGCCCGCGCGACGCGGTGCCGGTCGCGCTCCTCCGCCCGCCCCCACCGCTCCCCGATCTTGATCTTGACGCGGGGGATCCCCGACTCCTCGGCCCAGCCCCGCAGTTGGGCGTCCAGCCGCTCGTCGTCGTACGTCGTGAAGCCCCCGCTGCCGTAGACGGGGACCTCCGCGCGGCAGGCGCCCAGCAGCTGGACGAGGGGGAGGTTCAGCAGGCGGGCCTTGAGGTCCCACAGGGCGAGGTCCACGGCCGAGATCGCGCCCGCGACCAGGCCCGGCCGGCCGGTGTTGCGCACCGCCCGGGCCATCGCGTCGTGCGCCGCCGGGACGTCGAGCGCGTCACGGCCGGTCAGCAGCGGGGCGAGCTCGCCGGCCACGACGTCCGCCGCGGCGGGCGCGCCGTACGTCCAGCCGAGGCCGCGGACGGAGCCCGAACGGACCGTCGCCAGCACCAGATCGGTCGCGTTCCACGACAGCGTCCCGTCCGCCTCCGGCCCGTCCGTGGGAACGGTGTAGACGGCGGTGGTGACGCTGTCGATCGTCACGAGGCACCCCCGGAGGCGCCCGCGGCCGCCAGCCGCTCCGCCGCCCGGTCGACGAGCGCCATGATGGTCAGCGCCGGATTGGCGCTGCCCTGCGTCGGCAGCACGCTGCCGTCCGTGATGAGCAGGTTCCGTACGGCGAAGGTCCGCAAGTCGGCGTCCACCACGCCGTGTTCGGGATCGCGGGCCATCCGGCAGCCGCCCACCAGATGCGCGTACCGGTCGATCGTCATCACCTCGCTCGCCCCGGCCGCCCGCAGGATGTCCTGCATCACCGCCTCCGCCGCCCGGATGAGCCGCCGGTCGTTGTCGCACTGGCTGTAGGTGAAGCGCGCGACCGGCAGGCCGTAGCGGTCCTTCTCGTCCGCCAGCGTCACCCTGTTCCCCGGCAGCGGCAGCAGCTCGCACAGCGCGCCCAGCGTCGCCCAGTGCACGTAGTCCTCCATGTAGCGGCGCAGGTCCTCGCCCCAGTGGCCCTGGGCCGCCACGTGCTCGGCCCAGGTGATCGGCAGCGGGGAGACGTTCTGGACGGAGAAGCCGCGCACGAACGGCCGGGACGGGTCCGTCTCGTAGAACTGCTCGCTGGTCACCTCCGGCGGCGGCGCCTTGTACTGCCGCACCTCCTCGGTGAACCGGCCGGAGACCTGCGGCGCGCCCTGCACCATCACGTAACGGCCCACCAGGTCGTGGTCGTTGCACAGCCCGTCGGGGAAGCGGCGGCTGGTGGAGTTCAGCAGCAGCCGCGGCGTCTCGATCGAATAGCCCGCGACCGCCACCACCTTGGCGCGCTGGAAGCGCTCCCTGCCGTGGCGCACGTACCGCACCCCCGTCGCCCGCCGCCCCCGCGCGTCCAGCTCGATGCCCGTCACCATCGACTCCGCCCGGATCTCCGCGCCGTGCGCCAGCGCGTCCGGCACATGTGTGATCAGCGTGGACGCCTTCGCGTTGACCTTGCAGCCCTGCAGGCAGAAGCCCCGGTAGACGCAGTGCGGACGGTTGCCGAACCGCCCGTTGGTGATCGCGACCGGCCCCACCCGCGCCTCGATCCCCAGCGCCGCGGCGCCCCGCAGGAACACCTCGCCGTTGCCCCCGACGGGATGCGGCGCGTGCGGGTACGCGTGCGGATCTCCCCAGGGCCAGAACTGCCCGGCCACCGGCAGCTCCTGCTCGATCCGCTCGTAGTACGGCCGCAGCTCCCCGTACGACAGCGGCCAGTCGGCCCCGACGCCGTCCTCGGAGTACGTACGGAAGTCGGACGGGTGGAAGCGCGGGGTGTAGCCGGCGAAGTGCACGGTCGAACCCCCCACACCCCGGCCCGAGTTGTTCGCCCCCAGCGGCACCGGGTCCGCCCCGTCGATGACCCGCGGATCGGTCCAGTACAGATGGTGCGAGGCGGCCTCGTCGCTGACCCAGTCGCTGTCCGGATCCCAGAAGGGGCCCGCCTCCAGGCAGACGACCGACCAGCCGTGCCGGCTCATGCGCTGCGCCAGCGTCGCCCCGCCCGCGCCGCACCCGACGACCACCAGATCCACCTCGTCCGCGTCGGAGAAGCGGCGCATCGACTCCCGCAGGGCGTGGTCGAAGCGGCGCTGGTCGCGGGGGAGCAGCCAGGCCGACGCGTTGCGCTCCCGGATCCGCCGCGGGGAGGCGGCGGTGCGCCGCAGCGTGCCGGCGGCCGCGCGGGCGAGGGCGGCCGGGCGCGGCGGCCGGGCCGGCCGCCGCCGGGGAGGCGGCGCGCCGTGCGCCGGCTCGCCCGGCGTCGGGTCACCGGTCACCGGCTCGGCGTCCCGGGCCTCCCACGGCTCGCGCCGGTCGAGCCCCAGCCGGAGGTAGCCGCGCGGGTAGGCCGGGCCGCCGAAGCCGATCTCGTTCCAGGCCCACGGGTGGGAGTAGAAGGCCGTGGTCACGTACCGGGTCCACAGCCCCCACACGTGGGAGGCGGGCATGCCGTGCCAGGGGCCCGTGCCCGTGGTGCGCACCGCCTCCACCAGCGTGGCCCGGTGCTCGCGCGGCAGCTCCGCGAAGCCGGTCCCGTAGCGCCCGCACGCGTCGGCGTCGAGGCCGTGCAGCGAGCGCCGCCACGCCTCGTCGTCCTCGGGCATGTCCGCGAACCGCCACCCGTCCGTCTGCCGCTCGGCCAGCCGCGCGTCGATCATCTCCAGCACCGGCACCCTGGGGTCGTCCCACTGGGCCAGCAGGTGGTCGAAGAGCGGGGCCGCGACGGCCTCCTCGGCGAGGGTGAAGAAGCGCAGTTCCGGCTGGCGGGCGGTGCGGGCGTGCACCACCGCCGAGGTCGTCGCGTCCCAGACGCCCGCCTGCGCGAGGACGTCGAAGCCGGGGAAGCGGGACGGGCGCCGCCCCGGCGTCGGGCCGTCGGGCCCTGCCCGGCGTGCCACGGCTCACCGCTCCCGGCGCAGCAGCGCGGCCACCAGCCCCATGCCGCCGACCATGGTCAGCAGCAGCGGGGCGAACAGCGGCGGGCCCATCTCGATGTTGTAGCGGGCCAGCGCCCAGCCGCCCGGCTTCTGGGCGATGCCGCGCACGTGCAGGTAGGTGCCCTGGAGGCCGTTGGCGGCGATGGCCGCCGACGCGAGCGGCAGCGCGGTCGCGGCCATCCGCTCGCTGGCGAACCCGGCGACGCCGGCGGCCGCGCCGACCGGCCCCAGCACCACCGGCCACCACATGACGCGGTTGCCGAAGCTCGCCCGGTCGTGCTCCAGGAAGATCTCCGCCGCCGTGATCACCGAGCCGGCCGCGGTGATCAGGGACAGCGACCGTTCGAACCGGCCGCGGCGGACGTTGCGCAGCAGCCGGCCCGGTGCGAACGGACCGCCCCCGCGCCGCACGCGCATCCTCACCGGCCCTTCCCCCCACCGGACTTGTGGTGCCGGGGGCCGCCCGGCAGCATTTCCTGGATCTTCGCCTTGAATCCCTGGCGCACCATGGCGGCCCGGTCGCTGTCGCCCTTGAGGACCGCCGAGGTCGCCGCCTCGATCTGGTCCAGGCTCGCGTGCGGCGGGATCGGCGGGACGGCCGGGTCGGTGCGGAAGTCGAGGACGAACGGCCGGTCGGCGGCCAGCGCCTGCGCCCACGCCTTGACCACGTCGTCGTGCTTCTCGACCCGGACGCCGTCGAGGCCGAAGGAGCGGGCCACGTCCGCGTACGGCACGTCGGGGATCTCCTGCGACGGCAGGAACTGGGGCGCGCCGGACATGGCCCGCATCTCCCAGGTCACCTGGTTGAGGTCGCGGTTGTTGAGGACGGCGACGACGAGGCGCGGGTCCTGCCACTCCCGGTAGTACTTGGCCGCCGTGATCAGCTCCGCCATGCCGTTCATCTGCATCGCGCCGTCGCCCACCAGCGCGATCGCCGGCCGCTCCGGGTGCGCGAACTTGGCGCCGATGGCGTACGGGACGCCGGGGCCCATCGTCGCCAGCGTGCCCGACAGCGAGCCGCGCATCGTCCCGCGCAGCCGCAGGTGCCGCGCGTACCAGTTGGCCGACGAACCGGAGTCCGCCGTCACGACCGCGTCCGCGGGCAGCAGCGGGTCCAGGGCGTGGATCACGTACTCGGGGTTGAGGGGCTCGGCCCCCACCGCCGCGCGCCGCTCCATGACCTCCCACCAGCGGGCCACGTTCTTCTCGATGCCGGCCCGCCAGTCGCCGTGCTCCTTCGGCTTCAGCCGCGGCAGCAGCCGCGCCAGCGTCTCCTTGGCGTCCCCGACGAGGTTGACCTCGAACGGGTAGCGCAGCCCCACCATGAACGGGTCGATGTCGATCTGCACCGCCCGCGCCTGCCCGAACTCCGGCATGAACTGGGTGTACGGGAAGCTCGACCCGATCACCACCAGCGTGTCGCAGTCCCGCATCATCTCGTACGAGGGCCGGGTGCCCAACAGGCCGATGGCGCCGGTCACATACGGCAGGTCGTCCGGCAACGCGTCCTTGCCGAGCAGGGCCTTGGCCACGCCCGCGCCGACCTGGTCGGCCAGCCGCTCGACCTCGGCGCGCGCCGCGCGGGCGCCCTGCCCGATCAGCACCGCGACCTTCTTGCCCTCGTTGACGACCTCCGCCGCCCGCGCGATCTCCTCGTCCGCCGGCACCGGCGCGTACACCGGGGCGCCCAGGCTGGAGGGGACCATCTTGAACGCGTGCTGCGGCGGCGTGTAGTCCAGCTCCTGGACGTCCGCCGGAATGACCAGCGCGGTGACCGTGCGGCGTGCCACGGCGGTGCGCAGCGCGCGGTCCAGGACGTTGGGGAGCTGCTCGGGAACGGTCACCATCTCGCAGAAGTCGGCGGCGACGTCCTTGAACAGGCTGAGCAGATCGACCTCCTGCTGGTACGAGCCGCCCATCGCGCTGCGGTTCGTCTGGCCGACGATCGCCACCACCGGTACGTGGTCGAGCTTGGCGTCGTAGAGGCCGTTGAGGAGATGGATCGCGCCCGGGCCGGACGTGGCCGCGCACACCCCCACCCTGCCGGAGAACTTCGCGTAGCCCACCGCCTCGAAGGCGGCCATCTCCTCGTGCCGTGCCTGGATGAACCGCGGGTTGTCGTCGGCCCGCCCCCAGGCGGCGAGCAGGCCGTTGATGCCGTCGCCCGGATAGGCGAACACCCGCTCGACGCCCCACTCGCGCAGGCGCTGCAGGAGATGGTCGGACACCTTGGCGGACATGGTTCTCCCTTCGCGTGAACGGCGGAACGGGGACCGGGGCACGTGCCGTACGGCTACGCGTGGCCCGAACGGGCCGGGGCAAACCCGCCGTGCCCGGATCCCCCGCCCGGTGCCCGGATCAGTCGCGGCCCAGGGCCCGCTTCAGCTCGTCCTTGGTCATGTGGGAGCGGCCCTCCACGTTCTTCTGCCGCGCCTCGTTGTAGAGCTGGTCCCGGGTCGGGCCGCCGGAGCCGGAGTGCGAGCGCCGCCCGCCGCGCCGGGAGGACGGCATGTCCTGCTTCGAGGTGCGGCTGGCGGTCTTCGACTCGCCCGTGCGCGCCCGCTCCTTGTTGACCGTACGGGCCGCGATCTCCTCGGCCCGCCGCTCGCTCTCGCCGCGGTCGAGGGCGCTGTCCTTGATGTGCTCGTACTGGCGCTCCCGCTTGGGACTGGATCCCCTGGGCATGGCTCTCTCCTCCGTCCGGGGTACTGCGCTCACCGTGACACCGGGACCGGACCGCCGCAGGGTGGGAGCCGCCGATCGGGTCAGCCGCCCGGCCACAGGACCAGGCCCGCCAGCAGCCCGATCCCCGCCGCCGTCCACGCGACGTAGTCGCCGACGTGGCCCGAGTGCAGCCGGCGCAGCGGCGCGAGCGGGAGGGCGCGCGGCAGGACGCCGCGCACCGCCGCCGCGGCCAGGCCCGCGGCGAGCGCCGCGGACAGCAGCCCCAGCCCCGCCCCGGACCACGACCACCACGCCTCCGTCCCCGGACGCGCGACGGCCCGGCCGTCCAGGGCGGCGGCCGCGTAGCCCGCGTGGTCGGTGAACGCCCGCGCGGCACCGTCCGCGCCCCGGGCGAGCGCGGGGACCGAGCCCGCCGCGAGACAGCCCGCCAGCAGCAGCACCGCCACCGTCACCATGGGCCGCGGCGGGCGGCGCACCGGCCGCTCCGTCTCCGGCTCCTCGTCGCCCCGGGTCTCCGGTTCCGACGTACCGGGCGCCTGCCCCGCCCCCAGGAAGACATGCGCCGCGACCCGCAGCACCGCCCCGCCCGTCACCGCCGACACCGCCACGAACAGCGGGGGAACCAGCCGGACTCCTCCTCCGCGAGGGCCTTGCCCAGGCCCGTGCCGAACGGCGGCAGCCCCGCCAGCGCCAGCCCGCCCGCGGCGAAGAGCAGCCCGACGGCCGCCGTGTCCCGCGCCCGGCCGTGCAGCGCGCACTCGTCCACGCTGCCGTGCCGGTCCAGCAGCACCCCGGCGCAGGCGAACAGCGCGCCCTTCGCGCCCGCGTGCCCCAGCACGTACAGGCACACCGCCGCCGCGCCCTCCGGCGTCCCCGAGGCCAGCGCCACGAGGAACAGGCCGACGTGGCCCACCGTCGAGAAGGCCAGCAGCCGCTTGATGTGCCGCTGCTGCCAGCACATCGCCGCCCCGGCCAGCGCGGTCACCACCCCCAGGACGAGCAGCGCCCGGCGCACGTCCTCCACCGGCACGCCGCCGGGCCCGCCGAACACCGTCACGCGCACCCGCGCCGCCCCGTACACCCCCAGCTCGACCATCACCCCCGACAGCAGCACGCACACCGGCGTCGGGGCGACCGCGTGCGCGTCCGGCAGCCAGAAGTGGAACGGCACCGCCGCCGCCTTCACCAGCAGCCCCGTCAGCACCAGGACGAACGCGGCCACCACGAGCGCGTCCCGGCGCGGCGCCGCGTCCAGTTCCCGGCCCACCTGCGCCATGCCCAGCTCGCCCGTGCGCGCGTACAGCAGCCCGATGCCCAGCAACGAGGCGTATCCGCCGAGGGAGTTGACGAAGCCGAACGCCAGGGCGCCCTGCACGGGCCGGGGTTCCTCGACCCGGTAGCCGGTCAGCGCGTACCCGACGACGCCCATCAGCTCGAAGAACACGAACGCGTCGAAGAGGTCCCCGGTGAGCGCGAAGCCGCACATCCCCGCCTGGAAGAGCAGGACCAGCGCCGGGTAGGCGCCCGCGTGGCCGTGCGGCGGCTCGTCGAAGTACCGCCAGGAGTAGACGAGTACGGCCGTCACCAGCAGAGAGGTCAGCGCCGCCAGCCCCAGGCCCACCGGGTCGCCGACCAGCACGATGCCCACGCTGTGCCCGTGCCGCGGCGTCCAGCCGCCCACCCAGGTGACCGCCGTGCCGTCGGCGAGCAGCCACGCCGACAGCGCGGCGGAGACGGCCGCGCAGCCGCACCCCACGCTCTCCGCCACGGCCCGCGCCATGTGCCGGCCCAGCCCCACCAGCACGGCCGCGCCGCACAGCGGCACCGCCACGGCCAACGGCAGCAGGCGCTCCACCGCGCTCAGCCCCTCAGCTCGAACAGCTCGTCGGGATCGACGGTCCCGTGCCGCTTGGCGGTCTGCACCACCAGCGCGAGCAGCAGCGCCGTCACCGTCGCCCCCACCACCACGTCCGTCAGCGCCAGCGCCTGCACGACCGGATCGACCACCCTCACCCCGGGCTTGACGTCGGAGAAGACGGGCGCGGTGCCGCCCCGGCGGTAGCCCACGGCCAGCAGCAGCACATAGGTCGAGGACTGGGCGACCGACAGACAGCCCACCGCGTGCACCAGGTCGCGGCTGGTGGCCAGGCCGTACAGCCCGGCCAGGAAGATCCACCCCGCGATCGCGTAGGGCAGCACGCTCACTCCCGCTCCCCTCCTCCTTCGATCTCCAGCGCCTGGCGCAGGAAATGGGCGAGCAGGACGACGACGGCCGACGAAACCTCCAGCCCGACGGCCGCGTTGAGCAGCGGCACCGTGCCGCCCGAGGCCAGCGTGCCGAACGTGCCGTACGGCAGCACATTGGCCAAGTACGCCGCCCCGGCCAGCAGTCCGCCCGCGCCCAGCAGGACGTACGCCGCCTCGCCCGCCGCGTCGCCGATCTCGTAGAGCCCGACGGGCCGGACGCGTTCCAGCGCCCGGTAGTCCACGGCCACGTACAGCAGGTGGAAGGCGGTGGCCACGACGACCCCGCCCTGGAAGCCGCCGCCCGGGCTCAACTGCCCGTGCGCGATCACGTACAGCCCCGTCAGCAGCGTCACCGGCAGCGCGGCGAGCCCGTAGCGGCGCAGCGCCGGCGGCACGGACGCGGGCTCCGGTGCCTCGCGGTGCTCGCCCCGGGTCTGCCGCAGCAGGACGACCGTGCCCAGCACCGCGGAGAACAGGATCGTCTCCTCGCCGAGGGTGTCGAAGGCCCGTTGGTCGAAGTTGACGGCGGAGACGGTGTTCGCCGTGTGCCGTGCCAGGGACGCCTCGACCGCCCGGTCGCCGTACGGGTGCCGGGCGCCGCCGAAGGCCGGCAGCTCCAGGAACGCGGCCGCCAGCAGCGCCGCCGTCGCGAGGAGGCCGGCGGCCAGGACGCCCAGCCGGAGGCGGCGGCTCATCGCCGCCTCTTCCCGCCCCCGCTGCCCGGCCCGCTCCCCGCCCCCTTCTCCGTCCGGCGGACCTTGCGCACCTTGCGCACCGTCAGCAGGATCATCAGCGGGGTGAGGGCCGAACCGACCCCCAGCTGGGAGAGCCCGACGTCGGGCGCCTGGAGCACCGTGAACGCCACCGCCAGCCCCAGGCCGAGCAGCGACAGGACGACGGCCTGCCGGGCCGGGTCCCGGTTGAACACCGCGGCGGTCGCCGCCGCCGCGACGAACAGCAGCGAGGCGGTGACGAGGACGTCATCCACGGCGCACCGCCCGGGTGGTGACCACGCCCCCGGCCAGCAGCAGCACCCCGATCACCAGCAGCTTCACCGTCGCCCGGCCCGGTCCCGTCACCACGCACAGCGGCAGCACCGTCGCGGCCGTGCCCGTCACGACGACCGGGGTGAGCCACCGGACCCCCGGCGGGTCGCGGTCCTCCTCCCCGAGGAGCAGCCGGGCGAACACCAGCGTCCCGGCCGGGCCCAGCACCGAGACGACCAGCGCGAGGTCGACGTAGGCCGGCCGCCCGTAGCCCTGGGCCAGCAGCAGGAACAGCAGGCACAGCAGGAGCGTCGCGAAGTTCTGCGCCACCACCCGCCGTCCGGGCGCGCCGCGCACGGCGCCCCACAGGGCCGGGCCCAGCCCGGCGGCCAGGAGCAGGGCGGCGGCGCCCAGCCAGACGTTCATCCGCGGGCCGCCCGCCGGGCGCCCCGGGCGGCCCCGGCCCCCGCCAGGGCGGCCACCGTGCCGACGCCGGCCTCCAGCTCGTCCACCGGGCCGATCAGCATGATCCACAGCACGGTGAGCCCGGCCCACCAGCCGAGGACCTCCACCGCGGCCTCCACCCTCCTGCGCACCCGGACGTCACCTTTCGGAAGAGACGGACCCCGAAGAGAGGACCCTGAAGAGACGGACATCGATTGTGGCGGGAACGCCCCAGTATCGGCCGGTGGGTACCGCCGGGCCGGGGACCGCCGGAGGCGTGTCGCCTCCCCGCCGGGGTACGCGTGCCCCCAGGACTCCCCGGGAATCCCCGGGTCCGCAGGAAAGGAGACACCCGTGATGGGCATGGGAGGGTGCATCGGCCTGATCGCCGTGGGCGCCATCCTCACCTTCGCCGTGGACTGGCACGTCCAGGGCATGAACGTCCACCTCGTCGGACTGATCCTCATGCTGGTCGGCTTCATCGGGACGACGGCGTATGTCAGCGTGTTCAAGCGCCGCCACACCCAACCGCCGCCGCCCGCCGCGCCGGTGATCGAGGAGGACCACCGCTTCACGCGGTGACACGGCCGTGTCCGGCATCACACGCCGCACCGCGCGGCCCCCGCACCGGCCCCCGCCACGATGGGGATCATGCAGACAGGTATCGCCCTGCCCCGGTACGGAACCCACGCCCGCACAGAGGCGATCGCCGGCTTCGCCCGGGACGCCGAGGAGGCGGGATTCGCCTCCCTGTGGGCGGGGGACCGCTCACTGACCCCCGTGGCCCCCGGCGACCTCTATCCGGGCCACACCCCCGACAACCCCTACCCGCCCGAGTACCGGACCTTCCTCGACCCCCTCACCGTCCTCACCGTCGCCGCCACCGCGACGCGCCGCGTGCGCCTGGGCACCAGCACCCTCAACGCCCCCTGGTACCCGCCCCTGTTGCTCGCCCGCTCCCTCACTTCGCTCGACCGGGTCAGCGACGGCCGTCTCGACGCCGGGCTCGGCACCGGCTGGATGCGCGACGAATACGCCGCCGTCAACGCCGACTTCACCCGCCGCGGCGCCCTCCTCGACGAGATCCTCGACATCCTGCACGGCATCTGGACCGAGGAGACCTTCGAGCACCAGGGCCCGCAGTGGACCATCCCCCGCGCCCACGTCGGCCTCCGCCCCGTCCAGCGCCCCCACCCGCCCGTCCTGCTCGGCGGCTTCAGCGCCGCCGCCCTGCGCCGCGTCGGCCGCCGCGCCGACGGCTGGGCCGGCGTCCTCCTGCCCCCCGAGGCCCACACCGCCCTCTGGACCACCGCCCGCCGCGCCGCCGCATCCGCCGGACGCGACCCCGACGCCCTCCGCCAGTGCCTCCGCCACAACCCCCGCCCCGGAGCCACCCCCGAAACCGTCGCCACCGCCCTCCGCCAGGCCCGCGACCTCGGCGCGGACAGCTGCTTCCTCGACCTCCAGCAGTGCGTCCGGGAACCGGACGAGGCACTGGAGCTGGGCATCGAGGCACTGGAGCGGACGCGCGAGGGCTAGCGGCCGGCGGGAAATCCGGATGCCCGCGCCGCCGCCCTGGCCGGGGGCCGGCGGCCCCGCTCGTCGCGTTCCCCTTCCGCACGGCCCTCACGGCCGGCCGTGACGAACGGCTGCTGGAGTGACCCGGGTCAACGCCCCTGACGTGCGCGGTCGTTGTTGTCGCGCATGGCCGGCTGCCACCCGTGACCATCTGAAGATCCTTCCGGTTAGGCACCGGGTGCCCACGACGGGGCGCTCTTTACCGAGGGAGGGAGAACGGACGATGGAGGACCCGTCAGGAAGTAAACCGGCAGGAAGTAAACAGGCCCCGCGCCGGCGCCTGTGGGGCGGCCCACGGGCGCGGAGCGAGGCACCGCTGTCGGAGAGCGAACGGCTGCTGTTCTCCGGCGCGTTGCGGCACGACAAGAAGTGGGCCGTCTACGAGGACCCGCTGCTGCGGATGTCGCTGTGGTCCATGGCCCGGCAGTTCCCGTCCATGCTCGCCACGGTGTGCAGGGTGGCCTGGGGCGTGGACCGCGCCGCGCTGCTGGTGGTCTTCGGCACGAACCTCGCCGCCGGGCTGATGACGGCGTTCGGACTGGTGGCCACCAACCAGGTGCTGGTGCACCTCTTCGCCGCCGGCCCGACCGCCGAGCGGCTGCGCGAGGCACTCCCGGCGCTGCTCTCCGCCGGGGCCGTCGCCGGGGTGTCGGTGGCGCTGGGCAGCTGGTCGGTGATGTACGCGGGCCGCCTCTACCCGAAGATCGAGCTCGCGTACACGGCCCGCTACTACCGGGGCATGGCCCGCTGCGAGATGGCGGCCCTGGAGAACAAGGACATCTACAAGGTCCTGGCGGCCGGCCGCTACGGCACCGACTCCGTCAAACGGATGCTGCGGTACGCCGTGGACATCCTCCACGACGTCGTGGGCTTCGCCGCCTCCGCCCTCGTGCTGGCCCTCCTCAACCCGCTGCTCGTCGCCGCGCTCGCCCTGATCGCCGTACCCCGCTGGCTCGCCGCCGTCGCGGTGGTGCGCCGGACCTACGCCTCCATGCACGTATGGCTCGACCACACGCGGGCGGTGGACACCATCACCTACCCCATCACCCGCGTGGACGTCAGCGCCGAAGTACGCGTGCACGGCGCGGGGAAGCTGCTGATGGACGCGCACGCCGACATGGCCGCCACCGCCGCCCGCGAGAAGGCCCGCCTGGCGAGGGCCGAGGCCGGCACCGAACTGGCCGGGTCGGCGGCCTCGGGCCTCGGACGGCTGTGCGCGTACGGGCTGTTGTGGCTGCTGCTCACCTCGGGCGGCATGCCGCTGGCCGCCGCCGGCACGGCCGTGCTCGCCATCCGCACCTCGACCGGCTACCTCGCCGGGCTGGTCATGCAGTTCAACCACATGGTCGAGGAGTCCATGTACCTCGGCGACCTCGACGAGGCGTGCGCGCTGACCGCCCGGCACGCGATCCCGGAGGGCGGCCGGGACGTCCCCCGGGGCGGCTTCGACGTGGTCCTCGACCGGGTGTCGTTCCGCTACCCGAACACCGACAAGTACGCCCTGCGGGACGTGTCGTTGGAGATCCCGCGCGGCAAGGTCGTCGCCCTCGTCGGGGAGAACGGATCGGGGAAGACGACCCTGGCCGGCCTCGTCGCCGGGCTGTACCTGCCCACGGACGGCACCCTCGCCTTCGGCGGTGTCGACGTGCGGGAGGCCGACCGGCAGCAGGTCTTCGACCAGATCGCCGTCCTCTCCCAGGAGATCGCGCACTGGCCCATGACGGTGCGGGCGAACATCCACATCGGCCGCTCCACCGTTCCCCGCCGCGACATCCAGCGACGGGCCGAACGGGCCGCGGCCGAGGCCGACGTCCTCGGCGTCATCGAGGACCTCCCCCACGGCTGGGACAGCATCGCCGTCAAGGGCTTCGAGCGCGGCGTCAAACTCTCGGGCGGGCAGTGGCAGAAGCTCGCCACGGCCCGGGCGCTCTACCGCGACGCGCCGCTGCTCATCGTGGACGAGCCGACGGCGGCGCTCGACCCCAAGAAGGAGATCGAGACGTTCGCGGCCCTGCGCGAGCTGACTGACGACGGCACCACCGTCCTCATGATCACGCACCGGCTCGCCGCCACCGCCACGGCGGACCTCATCCACGTCCTCCGCGACGGGCACCTCATCGAGTCCGGCACGCACACGGAACTGATGTCCGTCGAGGGCGGCCACTACCGCGAGTTGTACGAACTCCAGGCCGCCCAGTACGGCAACGGCAGCGGCACCGTGCCCGCCCCGAGAAAGGAGCAGCCGGCGGGCACCTGACACCCCGGGGGGCGGCGCTCCGAACACGGCCCGCCGCCCCCGTCTCACGGCCGGTGGACGCACTCGGCCAGCGTCGCGTGCCGCTTCCAGCCCAGCGTCTCGTAGAGGGCGCGCCCGGCGTCGGTGGCACCGAGCACGCCCAGGACCGCGCCCTGTTCCAGGGCGTGGTCCGCGAGCGTCCGCATCACCAGCCCGCCGAGCCCGCGCCGCCGGTGGGCCTCCTCGGTCACCACCCGGTCCATGACGGCGGCCTCGCCGACGACCGCCATCTGCCCCTGGGCGGCGCGCCCGCCGGACGCGTCCCGTACGCGGACGTGGACGACGCCGCCGCCGACGGTCTCCACGGTCGCGGTGTACCCCTCGGGGGCGACCGGGCCCGTGGCCACGAGATCGGCGGCCATCAGATGGGCGTCCTTCCGGGCCACCTCCCAGCCCCGCGGCAGCCAGGGTGCGATCTCCTCCGGTTCGGCGGGCGTCTTCATCCACGTCCGCGGCGCGGTCACGGAGGCGGCGGCACCGCGGACCAGCGCCTCCTCGGCCACCGGCAGGACGTGGCGCCCCACTTCGGCCGGTGTGCCGGCCACCTCGATCCAGAAGCCCCAGGGCTTCTCGACCGGCTCCGGCGTCCCCCGTGAAACGGCCCACCCGGCCACCCAGGTCCGGACCAGGTCCGCCACCATCGCATCCTCCCGACACAGACGCTGTCGCCGACGGCCAAGCAGCACAGTGATCAGCCGCGCACACTACAACCGCCGCCGTCACGCGGCAGCACAGCCGGGAGAGACTGTCACCTCCGCCCGCGCGGCCCCGCCGGACCCACGTGTTCCGGCACGACAAGTGGCCGAATCCGCCGTGCAGTTGACGTCTCGGTGCGGCATACTGGCCCCGGAGGGAGCCCCGGTTCCCTCGGTCCCTGCCGGCGGCCCCGACGGCCGCCGGCGGCCGGCAAGCCGACCACCGCGGCGCTCTGTGCAGCACGTTGCCCGCCCGCGGCGCCATCGGCCCGTGGCAGGGGGACGGGGGAGATACCCAACGGTGGTCTGCGCCCCCGCCGACTCGGAGCACGGGCCCGGATCGCCGGAGCGGAGGGCCCGCCATGACCGATGTCCTCTCGTTGATCGCCGGCGTTCTCGGCGTGCTCAGTGCGGCGCTGGGCCTGGTGGCCGAGGCGCGCCGGATCCGGCGCCGGGCCGACGGCGGCCGGGACGGGGGCCGGGGGTAGCGTCCGTGCTCAGACCACGGCGTTCAGCGTCAGCACCACGCCCAGCGACGTCAACGACAGCAACGTGTGGGAGACGGTCCAGGTGCGGAGCGTCCCGCCCACCGTGAGGCCGAAGTACTCCTTGAACATCCAGAAGGAGGCGTCGTTGACGTGCCCGAGGAACGCCGCGCCGGAGCCGAGGGACAGGGCGAGGAGCGCGGCGTGGGGGGAGTCGAGGCCGCCGGCCATCGGGCCGACGATGCCGGCGGCCGCCACCGTGGCGACCGTGCCGGAGCCGGTCGCCGTCCGCATCAACGCGGCGACCAGCCAGGCCAACAGCAGCAGCGGGATGTGCAGATGCTCCGCGGCCCGGCCGATCGAGGCGTTGACGCCGGAGTCCTGGAGGGCCACCGAGTAGCCGCCGCCCGCCCCCACGATCACCAGGACGCCGGCCATGGGCGGGAACGACCGGGAGAGGGTCTCGTGCACCTCACGGCGTGAGAGGCCGGCGCCCCAGCCGAAGGTGACCAGGGCCACGAGCACCGCCACGAGCAGGGAGATCATCGGGGTGCCGAGGAAGACGACGGCGGACCGCAGCGCGCCGTGTGCCCAAGGGAACGTGTCGCAGGAGGACTTGAGCATCATCAGGACGATCGGCAGCAGCACGGTCCCGAGCGTCACGGAGAACCGCGGCATGCGCCGCCCCGTCGCCCCGTCGCAGGGCGCCTCCCGCACGCCCTCCGCCGGGACGCCGCCCGGCCCCGCGGGCACGAGGACGCGGGCGCCGCCGGGCACGGCGGCCCGCGGCGCCTCCGCCGCGACGAGCGCCGCCGCGTCGGGGACGCGGGCGGTGACCCGCGGCCAGATGTACGCGGTGAACAGCGGCCCGACGACGACCGCGCAGGGAACGGCGACGACCAGCCCGTACAGCAGCGTGAGGCCGACGTCCGCGTGCACCGCGTCGACGGCGACCAGCACGCCGGGATGCGGGGGCACGAGCGCGTGCACGGTGGCCAGACCGGCCATGGCGGGGACCCCGACCCGCAGCACCGGGCAGCCCGCGCGCCCGGCGATCCGCAGGACCAGCGGCACCAGCATGACGAAGCCGACCTCGAAGAACATCGGCAGGCCGACGACGCAGGCGATCGCCGTGACCGCCCAGGGCAGACGTCTCGGCCCGGTGACGCGCGTGAGCGTCGCCACGATCTGGTCGATGCCGCCGGAATCCGCCATCAGCCGGCCCAGGACGGACCCCAGGACGATGAGGACGCCGACCTTTCCCATGATGTGGCCGAGCCCGGTGGCGAAGGAGTCCGCCGCCTTCGCGACGCCCGCCCCGGACAGGAGGGAGACGGTCAGGGCGCCGGCCATCAGCGCCAGGAACGCGTGCAGTTTCGCCCAGCCGATGAGGAGGACGACCACCGCGATGGACAGGCCCACCAGGACCAGCAGCCAGGTGTCGTGACCCGACCAGGCCGCGGAATGCGCTGCCGCCGCCACCGTCATGGGCATGGACCTCCCCGTTCTCGTTCTCCCGTTGTCGTCCGACGCGGCTGTCGCCTGACGCGCAGGCACCGTAAGCGCGGGCCGTGCGCCCCCACCAGGCGAATCGGCGATTGCGTCGATTGATGGAAGCCGAATAAGTTCCGTGCTTTCCGCTCGTTCCGTGCACGCGGCGGCGCTGTCGGTCCCCCCGGTTACCCTGACGCCATGTTCCGCGGCCCCCGTCTCGCCACCCAGGTCCTGCTCGCCCAGGTCCTGGCCCTGGTCGTCGTCCTCGGCGCCGGATTCGCCCTGACGGTCGCCCTGTTGCGGAACTCCTCGGAGCGGCAGTACGAGCAGCGGGCCCTCGCCGTCGCCCGCACCGTGGCCGAGGACCCGGCCGTGACGCGGCGCGTCGGCACGGGCCCCGGCCCCGACGCCGGGGTGGCCCGCCTCGCGGAGGCGGTCCGGCGGCGCACGGGCATGCTCTTCGTCGTCGTGACGGACCGGCGCGGGATCCGCTGGTCGCACCCCGACCCGGCCGAGGTCGGCAAGCCGGTCAGCACACCGCCCACCGCGCTCGACGGCCACGAGTCGGTGTCCGTCCAGCGCGGCACCCTCGGCGACTCCGCCCGCGCCAAGGTCCCGCTGCGCTCCGCCGACGGCACGGTCGTCGGCGAGGTGAGCACCGGGGTACGGGTCGGGACGGCGCTGGAGGCCGCGGCCCCGCTGATCCGCGAGCAGGGCGCCTTCTCGGCCGTCGCCCTCCTCGTCGGCACCGGCGTCGCGGCCCTGCTCACCCGGCGGCTCAAGCGGCAGACCCTCGGCCTCGAACCGGCCGAACTCGCCGACCTGCTGCGCGAGCAGCAGGCCGTGCTGCACGGCGTCGGCGACGGCGTCCTCGCCGTGGACCCCGCGAACCGGGTCACCGTGTGCAACGAGGAGGCGGCCCGCCTCCTCGACGGCCCGCTGCCGCCGGGCACCCCGCTCGACGACGCCGCCCTGCCCGAACCCCTGCGCCGCGTCCTGACGGAGCGTCAGGAGTTGCGGGGGAGCGCGGCGTTGGTCGGCCGGCGGCTCCTCGTGGTCAGCGCGCAGTCCGTCCGCCGCGGCGGACGCGACCTCGGCCACGTCGTCACCCTGCGGGACCGCACGGAGCTGGACGAGCTGGAGCGCGAACGGTCCGCGCTGCGCGCCCTCTCGGACGCCCTGCGCGCCCAGGCCCACGAGTACACCAACCGCCTGCACACCCTCTCCGGCCTGCTCGCCGCCGGCGACGTCGCCGAGGCGCGGGACTACCTGCGCGAACTGGCCGCCGCCCCGCTGGCCACCGAGAGCCGCGACGGCGCCCGCCTCGCCGACCCGTACCTGCGCGGACTGCTGGCGGCCAAGACGGCCACCGCCTCCGAACTCGGCGTGGAACTGCGCCTGGACGAGGATTCCCACCTGCCGGGCCGCCTCACCGAACCGCTGGACGTGGTGAGCGTCGTCGGCAACCTGCTGGACAACGCCGTCCGCGCGGCCGCGCACGGCCAAAGGCGCCCCGCCTGGGCGGAGCTGAGCGTCCTCGCCGAGGGCGGCACCCTGCACGTCGCCGTGGCCGACAGCGGGGACGGGGTCCGGCCCGAGGACGCCGAGCGGCTGTTCCGCCGGGGATTCACCACGCGGCGCCCCGAGGAACGGCCGGGCCACGGCATCGGCCTCGCCCTCGCCCGGCAGCTCGCCGCCCGGCACGGCGGCGAGGTGCGCCTGGGCCAGACCGGCGGGGACGGACACGGCGCGGTCTTCCTGGCCCGCTTCCCCGGCGTCCTGGAACACCGCGCCGAACAGGTCGGAACACAGGGAGGTCAACAGTGATACGCGTCCTGGTGGTGGACGACGACTACCGCGTCGCCGGCCTGCACGCCCGCTACGCGAACGCGGTCGACGGCTTCACGGTCGTGGGCACCGCCCACTCCGCGGCGAAGGCGGTGGAGGCGAGCCGTGCCCTGCGGCCCGACCTGGTCCTGCTCGACCTCTACCTGCCGGACCGGCTGGGCACCGAGGTGCTCCCGGCGCTGGCCGGCGACGTCCTCGTGGTCACCGCCGCCACGGAGGCCGCGCAGGTCCGCGCGGCGCTCGGCCGCGGCGCCGTCGGCTACCTGATCAAGCCGTTCGACGAGCGCGAGCTGAGGAACCGCCTGACCGCCTACGCCCGTTACCGCGCCCAGCTGGCCACCGGCCGCACCCTCGACCAGGCCCAGGTGGACCGCGCCCTGCGCACCCTGCACGGAACGGACCGCTCCACCCGCGCCCGCCGCCCCCGCGCCACCCTCACCGGGACGCTCGTGGCCGACACCCTCGCCGCCCTCGACGGCCCGGTCACCGCCGGCGCCCTCGCCGAACGCCTCGGCATCTCCCGCCCGACGGCCCAGCGTTACCTCGCCGACCTGGCCGCCGACGGCACCGTCCGCATCGCACTGCGCTACGGCGCCGCCGGCCGCCCCGAGCACCTCTACACCTGGAACCGCCGCGCCCCGAGGCCGGCTTCGGACTGAACCCCCGCCCTCACCCCCGTCCGGGCCCCCGCCCTCACTCCCCGTCCCCCTCGCTGCGCCGGCACACCAGCACCCCGGGCACCGCCGCCAGCCGCACCGTGAGCGCGGCGGCGTCGCCGCGCCCCTGCACCTGGAGGGCGACCTCCACGACCTGTTCGGGGTCCTGCCCGGCGGGCCCGGTCACCGTGCGGAGTTCGTGTACGGAGAAGCCGCCCTGGGTGCACCGGTCCAGGAGTTCCCGCAGCACGCCGCGTCCCTGCAGATAGGTGATCCGGTAGGCGGCCGTCGCGCCGCCCGGTGACGGGAGACGGCTCAGCAGCGGGCGCAGACCGTACGACACGGCGAGGTACACCGCGACGGCCAGCGCCGCGAGCAGCGGAAGCCCCGCCGCCGCGGCCGCCCCCACGGCCGCCGTCAGCCACACCGTCGCCGCCGTCGTCAGCCCCTGCACCGACCCGCGGTGGACGAAGATCACACCCGCGCCGATGAAGCCCAGCCCCGACACGATCTGCGCCGCGACCCGCGACGGATCCAGCACCACCGTCCCGGCGTGCACCACGTCCGCGAACCCGTACTTGCTCACCAGCATGAACACCGCGGCCCCGCTGCCGACCGTCGTATAGGTCCGCAGCCCCGCCGCCTTGTGCCGCAACTGCCGCTCGACCCCGATGACCCCCGACAGCACCACCGCCACCAGGAACTCGGCAACCTGCACCCAGCCCTGACCGGCCGGCTCGCTCATCCACGCCGCCATGGTCACGCTCCCCCGGAAACCGGGGCCGGGACGGGCCGGGCGGACGCTTCCCACGGAGACCAGCAAAGAAGGGGCATACCCGCTCAAACGATCCCACCCGCCGCACGCTACGGCTTTCCCCGCACCGTCCGCCCGGCGCGCTCAGGGCACGAGGAGGACACGGCCCGCGGGGGCGCGGCTCTCCCGTGCCCGGCGGCGGATCACCCCCGACCCCGTCGCGGCACCAGCCACAGCCCCGCCGGGCTCGGGATCGGCTCCCGGACCGAGACCCGCACCCGCAGGCCCGCCGGGCGGCGCAGCCGCCAGTGGGTGGCGATCGCGGCCAGGGTCGCCATCATCTCCGCGCAGGCGAAGTTGTCGCCGACGCACTTGAAGCGGCCGCCGCCGAAGGGGACGAAGGTGTGCCGGGCCGGTTCCCGGCCGCTGTGCGGGAGCCAGCGCTCGGGGGAGAAGGCGCGGGGGTGCGGGAAGGAGCGGGGGTCGGTGTGGAGGGCGTGGAGGCTGTAGGCGGTGTCCGTGCCGCAGGGCAGCATCACGCCGCCCAAGTCGACGTCGGCGATGGTCCGTTGGGTCACGAGCTGGACCGAGTGCAGCCGCATCGTCTCGAACATCACGGCCCGGGTGTACGGCAGCCGCTCCAGGTCGGCCATGCCCGGCGGGGCCCCGCCCAGCGCGGCGAGTTCGGCGAGCACCCGCTCCTCGGCGCCGGGGCGCAGCGCCAGGTGGAACCAGGCCCAGGCCAGCGTGGCGGGCACGTTGGCGACGCCGCCGATCAGCAGGGCGATGACCTCGTCGCAGACCAGCTCGTCCTCCAGGGGCCGCCCGGTGTCCGGGTCCCGGGCGGCGAGCAGGTGCTCGACCACGTCCCCCTCGCCGGACGCCCCGTGCTCACGGCAGGCCGCGACGGCCTCCCGCACGAGGGCCCGCATCCGGGCCATCGCCGCGTTCCCGCGCCGCACCGGGGGAAGCGGCAGCCGGTCCACCGCCTTCGGCATCATCGGGCGCTCCACGGCCGCCCGTTCGACCACCGGCAGCACCGCGCCCAGCTGGCGCAGCACGCCCTCGGGCATGCGCCCGGAGAAGAAGGTCTCCGCCGTGACCGCCGTCGACAGGCCCTTCAGCTCGTGGAGGACGTCGACCGGGCGGCCCTCCTCCCAGCTGGCGCACCACCTCTCCGCCCGCCCGTGGATCGCCCGCAGGTGCCGCTCGATGCGGTCGGGGGTGAACGCCCGCTGCACCGTGCGGCGTTGGCGGTGGTAGAGCTCGCCGTCCGAGGTGATCAGACCGTGCCCCAGGAGCGGCACCATCCGCTGGAACTGCTTGCCCCGCCCGAAGCTGCGCCCCTTCACGGACTGCACGTGGTGCACCAGGACGGGATCCGTGACCACGTACAGCGGCGCGGTGCCCAGCCGGACGCGCACGAGGGGGCCGGACCGCCGCAGCGACTCCAGGAACCGCAGCCGGTGCCGTACGAGGTGGTGGAGGTGCCCGACCCCGGGCAGGGCCCCCGCGGCGGTGGGCACATCGTCGACGGTCAGCACGGGCCGCTCCCTTCGCGCCACGTCCCTCCGGAGCCTGTCAGTGTGCGGGCCGCCCGGCCGTCCCGGAAGAGGCGCACGGAAACTCCTTCCTGCCCCCGGGCGCCCCGCGTGCCCGTGCCGCAACTCCGCACGCCCTACCGGCCGCCAGGCACGGTGCCAGCATGTTCGGGCGTCGGGGAACCCGCACCCCGCACCCGTCGGCCGCACCAAGGAGGGCACCATGTCCCCGTCGGCACCCGCCCCCACCGTCCCCCTGGCGACCAGCGCCCTTCCCCTCCTGGGCCACGCCCTGCCCATGTGGCGCGACCCCATGCCGTTCCTCCTCGCCCAGCACGCCGTCGCCCCCGTGGTGCGGCTGCGCCTCGGCCCCAAGACGGTCTTCCTGGTCACCCGCCCCGAGCTCGTGCGCGAGGTGCTGGTCACCGGGTACCGACGGTTCGACAAGGGCGGGCCGTTCGTGGACACGGCCCGTACGCTCATCGGCGACGGCCTGGGCACCTGTTCCGCGGCCGACCACCGCTTCCAGCGCCCCCTGATGAACCAGGCGTTCCGCCCGCCGTGCATCGCCTCGTACGCCACCGCCATGATCGAGTGCGCGGAGGAGGCCGCCGCCTCGTGGCAGCCCGGCCAGATCATCGACGTCTGCCGCGAGATGCGCCGGCTCGCCTGCCGCGCGCTGACCCGCACGCTCTTCTCCGACCCCGCCCAGGCCCGCCTCACCGCCGCCATCGAGGAGGCGTACACCGTCCTCATGCCCGGCATGTGGTGGCAGATGGTCGTCCCCGTCGGCGCCGTGCACCGCCTCCCGCTGCCGGCCAACCGCCGCTTCCGCCGCGCCCGGACCACCGCGCGCTCCCTGATCGCCCGGATGGTCGCGGCCTACCGCGCCCGCGCCGACGCGCTCGACGACGGCCTGTCGACGATCATGTCCGCCCGGGACGCCGCCGGCCGGGCCTTCACCGACGACGAGGTCTGCGACCAGATCGCCACCCTCATGATCGGCGGCATCCCCGCCACCGCCGACCTGCTCGCCTGGACCTTCCACGCCCTCTCCCGGGACGCCGCCATGGAGCGGGCCCTCCACGCCGAGATCGACGCCCTGCCGGGCGGGCGCGCCCCCGCCTTCGACGACATCCCCCGCCTGCCCCTCCTGGGCCGCGTCCTGACCGAGACGCTGCGCCTGTACCCCTCGGTGTCGGTCCTCAGCCGCCGCGTCACCGAGGACGCCGAACTCGGCGGGACGCGGCTGCGCGCCGGCGACGAAGTGCTGTTCAGCCCGTACTGCCTGCACCGCGACGCCCGGGTCTTCGAGGACCCCGGACGCTTCGACCCCGACCGCTGGCTGCCCGGCCGGCCGGGCCCGCGGCAGCGGGAGGCGTTCATCCCGTTCGGCGCCGGCACCCGCAAGTGCGTCGGGGACGCGTACGGCATGACGGAGGCCACGCTCGCCGCCGCCCGCCTGGCCTCCCGCGTCCGCCTCGCGCGGATCCCCGGCGGCCCGGCCCCGAGGCCGCTGCTGCGCATGACGCTGTCGCCCGTCCCGCTGCGGCTGACCGTCGAACCCCGCACCGCGCGGGCGGAGGAGGAGGCCGACGGCACCGCGCCCCGCCGCTGCCCCGTTACCGGTGGTTCCCTTGCCGGCTGAGGCGGGCCGTCCGGCCCCGCCGGATCCGGCCCCGGCCCGTCCCCCGGCGGCACCCCCGCTCGCCACGCCCCGCATACGCTGCCCCCTGCCCCCCGCCCGGCACCCCGCCGAGCACGCCGTGATCCGCGAGACCCTCGGCTGGATGCGGCGCTTCGGCTACGTCACCACGCCCGACGAGGAGGCCGCCGCCCGGGAGGCCGGCTTCGGGGAGCTGGGCGCCCTGACCTACCCCCACGGCAGCCTCGAAGGGGCCGCGCTGGCGGCCCAGTTGATGGTGTGGCTCTTCCTCCAGGACGACCGCTTCTCCGAACGGGCCCCGGCCCGCGGCCGGATGGAGGACCTGGCCGACCACATCCTGTGGTCGCAGCGCGTCCTGCACGGCGGCGCCGGCGTCCCGCCGGTCCCCGAACCGTACCTGGCGGCCCTGGTGGACCTGCGCACCCGGATCGCCCGCATGGCCGCCCACAACGAACAGGTCGAACGCTTCACCGACGGCTTCAACCGCTACCTCGGCGCGGCCGCCGCCGAGGCCATCTACCGCTCCCGCGGCCTCGCCCCGGACCTCGAACAGTACCTGCGGCTCCGCGAGTCGACCATCCTCATGCGCGGCATGTGCTTCGTCGTCATCGAACTCGCCGACGACTGCTACCTGCCGGGCCCCGTCTGGGCGCGGCGCGACGTACGCCGCTGCGAACAGGCCGCGGCCCGCGCCATCGCCTTCACCCACGACGTCCTCTCGGGCCTGCGGGAGCTCCACTGGCCCGGGCACACCAACCTGATCACCGTGCTGGCCCGGCGGTTCCGCTGCCCGCTCCACGAGGCCGTCGCCAGGGCGGTGGGCATGTGCGAGCGGCAGACGGCCCTGTTCCAGCGGCTGTCCGCGCCGCTGGCCGCGGAGGGGGACGCCCGCCTCGCCCGCTACGTCCGGGGCATGGGCGCGTGGATCCGCGGCAACCTGGACTGGTCCATGACCTGCGGCCGCTACCACGTCGCCACCCCCCGGACGACGGGCGAACTGCCCGCCCTCTTCGGCGCCTGACCCCTCCCGCGCCCGCGGCCCGGCACCGCGCCCCGCGGGCGCGCGGGGGAGCCGCGCGGGCGAACTGCCCCCCGCCCCCGCCGCGTTCCCCGCCGCCCCCGCCCCGAGGCAGGCCCGAACGGCCCGCCTAGGGTGGGCCCATGCAGATGATCGAGATCGGCGGCGTGGAGATCACCCGCCTCGTGGAGTGGCAGGCCCCCCTCGCCCCCACCACCGCCGTGTTCCCCGACAGCACCCCGGCCATGTGGCAGGACAACGCCTCCTGGCTCGCCCCCGACTTCTGGGACCCGCGGACCGACCACGTGGTGTGCGCGGTGCAGACGTGGATCCTGCGCAGCGAGGGGCGCACGATCCTCGTCGACACCGGCGTCGGCAACGACAAGCACCGCCCCCGCGCCCCCCACTGGAACCGGCGCCACGGCGACTTCCTGGACCGCCTGGCCGCCGCGGGCGTCCGCCCCGAGGACGTCGACGTCGTCGTCAACACCCATCTGCACGGCGACCACGTCGGCTGGAACACCCGCCTGGTGGACGGCGCGTGGGTGCCCACCTTCCCCAACGCCCGCTACCTCATGCCCCGCGCCGACGTCGCCTACTTCGACCCGGCCGCCGGCACCCGGCTGCGCGGCGGCTTCGGCGGCGTCCCCGCGCCCGAGACGGCGGCCGCGATGTTCGAGGACAGCGTCGCGCCGGTCCTGCGGGCCGGGCTCGCGGAGCAGTGGGAGGACGGGTACCGCGTCGACTCCCGCCTGACGCTGGAGCCCGCCCCCGGCCACACCCCCGGCTCGTCCGTCCTGCGCCTCGCATCCGGCACCGAGCACGCCCTGTTCATCGGCGACCTCGTCCACAGCCCCCTCCAGTTCGCCGAGCCCGGCTGCGACACCTGCCTGAGCGAGGACCGGGAACAGGCCACCCGCTCCCGCCTCCGCGTCCTCGAACAGGCCGCCGCCACCCACGCCCTGGTGTTCCCGGCGCACCTGCCCGGACACGGCGCGGCGGAGGTGCGCCGACGCGGCGGCGGGTACGAAGTGGTGAGGTGGGCGGGGTTCGACGCGACGGACCCCGTCGCCTGACCCGCGCCCCGACGGCCCGTCAGGGGGAACCGAACGTGACCGTCACCCCCACCACGTAGGGTTGGCCAGATGACGACCCACCCCTTTGACGCCGCCGTGACCGCCCTCAGCCGTAACGCCTGGCTGCCTTCCGGTGAAGAGGTGGCCCTCGGCAAGGAGTTCTTCCAGCGCCGCGACGCCCTGCAGCAGCGTCTGCTGCCCGGCATGCCCCCCTGCCCCGACCCCCAGGGGTGGGTGACCCAGCACGTCTTCTGGCTCGAGGACGTCGTCGGCGTCATCGACGGCCTCCTCGCCGCCTGGCGCGGCTACCTGCCGGACAGCCACATGGTGGCCCTCCTCGACGGCTACGCCCACCAGGCCCGCCCCACCGTCCCGTACGCGGCCGACCTGCGCCGGGCCTGGGACGCCGAGGACTTCACCCACTGCTCGGTCGAGGAGGCCGGCCTGTGGGAGGAGTGGCACGTCCCCGAGACCGAGCGCCAGGCCCTCGACGCGCTGACCCAACGGCTGATCCCCATCGGCGCGATGCTCGTCGCGGCGGTGGACCGGGGGGAGGCGGCGCTCTGACCGCACGGCGCCGGGCCCGCGGCGTCAGGCCCCCGCCGGCGCGGAGGCGTAGCGGGGCACCTCGTGACACCAGTCGATATTGCCCCGGATCATCGACTTCATGACGGAGACGGTGCGCAGGGCGGCGGCACGGGCCGCCGCTCCGGCGCCGCGCGCCGCCAGCGCGGGCACCAGGCGCGACTCGGCGGCGAGGAAGCCGTCGAGGCAGGCGTGCGTCAGGGCGGCGGCGCGGTCGACGGCTTCCTGCACCGTGCCGCCGTGGGCCGACCGCAGCAGGTGCACCGCGTTGTACGGGTACGCGCTCCGCAGCTCCCGGGGATAGGAGTAGATGTCGTTGACGATCGCGCCGTGCAGGCCCGTCAGCCTCCGCAGCTCCCGGAACTCGGGGCAGGCGCGCACTTCTTCCGGGAGGGCGTCCCCGGCGGCGAGTTCGGCGAAGTTGGTGGAGAACAGCATGCCGTACGAGACGGTGCGGTGCCTCAGGTACTCCTCGATCCCGGGCAGCGGGCCCGCCGCCGCGTCGCGCTCCGTGCGGTAGGCGCGCAGGAAGTCCGCGAAGTCGCCGGCCAGCCGGGCGCACCAGCCGGGGGAGCGGCCGGCCGCGGTGCGCCGCCACAGGTCGCCGAGGGCGGCGCCGAAGACACCGCAGCCGCCGTCCCCGCCGTCCCCGCCGGTGACGGCGGAGGCGATCAGCCGGTCGAGGTGGGGGCTCGCGCTCCGCTCCCGCGCGCCGGGCGCCGGGACGTCGTGGACGTCGTCGTTCCGTACCATCCAGGCGAACCACCGGCAGGCGAGCGCGAGGACGCCGGCGTCGGCGGTGGGGAAGTACCGGGCCGCCGCCCGGTCGACCCACGACTGCTCGATCACGGCCCGGGCCTCCGCGGTCGCCGCGAGCCCCTGCGCCTCCACCCACCGCCACATCCGGCCGCTCGCCTCGGGAAGCGCGGGGTTCACCGCCCCCGGGAACGGACAGCGGAAGTCCGGAACGGTGAACTCCGCCCCGCCCGCGCCGCGCCGGGCCGCCCCCGCCCCCGCGCCCTCATCGCTGCCGCCGCGTCCCATGGCACGCCCCTCGCGTCCGCCGGTCCCTCCCCGAAGGGATACCGCTCCCGCCGGATTCCATGCGGTGTGGCCCCGCCCGGCCGGCTCCGGCATGCTGGAGCCCACACCATCGGGCCGCGACGGGGATGTCCTCATGGCGACGCGGAGTTGCCCTGCCGGCGCGCCGGCCGCCGCGGCGGTCCGGCGGGCGCTGGGGTTCCTGGAACGGGAGGCCGGGGAACGGGGCATGCCGTCGGCCCAACTGGCCCTGGACGTCCGGTTCCGGCAGGGGGTGGACGCCGCGCGGGCCCGAACGGCCCTGCACCGGCTGCTCGGTGCGGACACCGGCTTCGAACTCGGCGACGAGGGCTTCTCGGCCTGCAGGCCCTCGCCCTGCTGCCGCCCCGCCTCCCCGGCACCGCGGCGCTGGTCGCGGCCGCGGCCCGGCAGGTCGCGTGCTGCCGCCGCGGCGACCGCTACTGCTTCTTCCCCCGGGTCCGCGAGTTCCCCGCGGACACCGACTGCACCGCCGTCGCCCTCATCGGCCTGGACGCGCAGCGGCTCCTTCCCGCCGGCGCGGCCCGGCCGGTCGCCCGGCAACTCCTGGCCGCGGCCGCACCGCCCGTACGGCGGCCCGGACTTCACCCCCGGGCCGTCATGGTGTACTGGGACGACGCCGCCGAACCGCGGGCCCTGCCGCGCGGCTTCAAGCAGGACGCCGTCGTCTCCGCCAACGTCCTGCGCGCCCTGCGCACGACGGGCCCGCGCACACCCGGCGACGACGCCACCGGGGTCCACCGGGCCACCTTGCGCCACGTCGAGGACCACCTCGTCTCGCGCCGCTACCTGCACGGCACCCGCTACTACCCGCAGCCCGCGGCCTTCCTGCACGCCGCGGCCAGGCTCTGCGCCGGCTCCGGGACGTACGCACGGGTGCTGCGCGGCCCCCTGCGCCGCGCCCTCCACGACGCCCGGTCGCACCCGCCCGGCGATCCTCTCGGCCTGGCCCTGCTCACCCTCGCCGCCCGCCTCGCGGGCGTCACCGAGGGACAGGAGCAGTGGCGCGGCCTGCTGGCGGCGGCCCAGCGGCCGGACGGGTCCTGGCCCGCCTGCCCGTACTTCCGGATGGGCCGCTTCCCGCTGTACTTCGGCTCCGCCCACCTCACCACCGTCTTCGCCCTGCGGGCGCTGTGGCCGGGACGGGCCGACGGGCCGTCCGCCTAGCCGACTCGGCCGGCCGGGATCTCCGCCAGGGCCGACCGTGTCGGGGCGAGTTCGAAGAGCTCGTACGTCGCCGCGCCCGTGCTCACGAACGGGTCCTCGGCCAGGATGGCCTCCAGGCGGGCGCGGTCCACGCCCCGGGCGAGGAACGCCCCGCCGGTGCGCGGCAGCCGCCGGGCGGCCAGGACGAAGACGCCCGCCTCGAAGTACGGGTCCACATGCGCGTAGTGGGCGGACAGCAGGGCGTCGATCCGGTCGAGCGGGACGCGGTACGTCAGGAGGACGAAGAACATGGCGGCAGTTCACCAGCGCCGCCGCCCCGGCGTCCACGAGCGTTCCCCTCAGGCGCGTTAGCCATCGCCTCATACGCCGCCGCGGCCACGCCGGTCCCGGGGCGGCCGGGTGCCACGGCGAGCGCCAGCCGCAGCCGGGGCGCCCCGTGCGCGAGCGGCCGCAGGACGAGCCCGGCCTCCGGGGCCGGCTCCGGCCGCAGGGCGACCACGCGGTCCCCCGAGGTCAGCTCCGCGGCGACGATGCCGCGCCGTGCGGCCACGGGCCGGATCGGGGGCTCCCAGCCGCCCGCGCGGCAGGCGTCGAGCACCATGTCGTGGTATCCCGGGGCGAGTTCGCGCCGGAACCACAGCAGCGTCTCGCCGTCCAGGTCCGCCCATCCGACGGCCGCGCGGCCGGCCAGCGGATGGTCCGCCGCCATCAGCACGCCGAGCGGTTCGTCGTACACGACGGTCGTGCGCAGTCCCTCACCGTCCACGGGCAGCGTCACCACCGCGAGATCGGCCCGCCCCGACCGCAGCCGCACGAGCTGCCCGCCCGTCGCCACGACGTCGAACTCCGGCTCCCCGCCCGCCTCCCGCACGGCCGACGCCACGCCCCGCAGCACCCCCGCCGGCGTCCCCGGCGCCACCGTCACCCCCACCGGCCGCCGCTCCCGCGCCACCGCCCGCACCACCGCCAGCGCCCGCCCCGCCGCCCCCAGCACCGCCCGCGCCTCCGGCAACAACGCCTCCCCGGCCCGCGTCAGCACCATCCCCGCCGGCGTCCGCCTGAACAGCGCGGCGCCCGCCTCCCGTTCGAGCGCCTTGATCTGCTGGCTGAGCGAGGGCGAGCTGAGGCGCAGGCGCTCGGCGGCACGCGTGAGGTTCGCCTCGTCGGCGACGGCACAGAAGTAGGTGAGCTGGCGGAGTTCCACGGGGACATCCTCGCGGGGCGGGAGCGGGGCGGGCGCACGGGGGCCCGGTACCGCACGGCCGGCGGGGCGCTGCCGGGACAACGTCAGCGGTGCTCCTCCACGTACCTCTTGAGCTTCATGGCCATGACGTACTGCTGCCCGAGGCCGGCGTGGTCAGCCGATGTCGAACAGCGGCCCGGTCAGGGTCAGTCCGAGGTCGTGACCGACGTAGGAGAAGAAGGCCAGCAGCATCAGGCAGGCGCCGGCGAGCGCGATGTCCTTCTGGAAGTGGGTCATCTCCTGCTGGCGGGTCATCGGCTCGGCCTCCTGCCAGAACCGGTGCATGGTCAGGGCGGCGGGGACGAGGAAGACCGCCAGGAGCAGGGCTCCCAGGTCCGCCCACGCGCCGAGGAGCACGCTCAGGGCACCGGCCAGCAGCAGGACCCCGCTGCCGGCGACCGCCGCGGCGGGGGCGGGCAGGCCCTTGGCCGCCGCGTATCCGGCCATCGCCTTCGTCCCGGTGAGGTGACCGAAGGCGGACGTCAGGAACAGCAGGGCGAAGAGAATGCGGCCGATGAGGACCAGGACGTCCATGACGACCTCCACCTGACAAGTGCGGCGGGGAGGGGACTTCCCTCACCGTACTGCGGGGGCGGCCGCCGCGCCGCCGGGGGCTCCTCGACCGGCTCCGCTGGCACTTCCGAGCGGCCGGCGGCTCACCGGTCGGAGAGGTCCACCGGACGCCCGCAGTGCGGTCGCCGGGGGCCGCCGCGGCCCCTTCCTCCGCGCGGAGCGG
This sequence comes from Streptomyces caatingaensis, assembly GCF_001187435.1. Lineage (GTDB taxonomy): Bacteria > Actinomycetota > Actinomycetes > Streptomycetales > Streptomycetaceae > Streptomyces > Streptomyces caatingaensis. The sequence continues at coordinate 1,225,361 of NZ_LFXA01000002.1, forward strand.
GATCTCGTACGCGATCGTGCCGTCCGGTACCCGGGCGTCCGCGGCGCCGGTGACGACGCGGACGGCCGCCCCGTCGGGGGGGGCGGTACGGGGAGGACGCCCCGGAGGCAGACGTCGTCGGCGACCGACGGTGCCGCGCGTGGACGGAGGGCCCGCATCCGCCGAGCGGACGGGGCCGGCGGTGCTCGCGGTTCAGTCGTCCGTCTTGATCTTCTTCATCACCAGGTGCGAGTCGACCCGCGTGACCGCCCGCAGCGCGATCAGCTTGGTGGTCAGGAACGTCTCGTACGCGGCGTGGTCCTCGACGGCGACGCGGATGAAGTAGTCGGGGCGGCCGAAGAGGCGGTGGAACTCGACGACTTCGTCGTACGAGGCGATCGCGGACTCCAGCTCCTCGACGGTCTGGAGGTCGTTCACGCCGATCTCCACCTCGGCCATCACCTCGAAACCCCGCCCGGCCGCCGCCGGGTTGATGCGGGCCCGGTAGCCCGTGATGATCCCCTCGTCCTCCAGGCGCTTGACCCGGCGCAGGCACGGCGGCGGGGTCAGGCCGACGCGCTTGGCCAGTTCGACGTTGGTGAGACGGCCGTCCCGGCGCAGGTGGAACAGAATCTCCCGATCAATGCTGTCCATGTAATTTCATTGCCCAACGTGGTGCTTTCCAAGAATGATCGGAAACCATATTACGCTCCGGAAATCCTAAAATTGCCGCATGAACGCCCCGTCAGCCGCGGCAGAAGTCCGCCCTCCCACCGCCCCCGCCCCGCCGCCGTCCGACGTCCGGGCGGCCCTCAAGGACTCCAGCTCCGTGGGCCTCGCCCTGTTCCCCCTGGGCATCGCCTTCGGCGTGCTCGTCGTCCACTCGGGACTGGACTGGTGGTGGGCCTCCGCGATCACCGCGTTCGTGTACGCGGGCTCGCTGGAGTTCCTCCTCGTCGGCCTGATCACCGCGGCCACGCCGCTGGCGCAGGTCGCGCTGACGGCCTTCCTCGTCAACTTCCGGCACGTCTTCTACGCCCTGTCCTTCCCGCTGCACCGGGTCAGGAGCCGCGCCGGCAAGGTCTACAGCACCTACACCATGACGGACGAGGCGTACGCCCTGACCACCGGGGAGTCCGCGCAGTCCTGGAGCGGCCGGCGGATCGTGTGGCTCCAGGCGCTGTGCCAGGTCTACTGGGTCGTCGGCGCCACCCTCGGCGCGCTCTGCGGGGCCCTCGTGCCCGCCCGGCTCACCGGGCTGGACTTCGCCCTGACCGCCCTGTTCGTCGTCCTGGCCGTCGACGCGTACCTCGCCAAGCGCGACATACCCACCCCGGTGCTGGCCCTCGTCTGCGCGCTGGCCGCCCGCTTCCTCCTGCCCGGACAGATGCTGCTCGTCGCGCTCGGCCTGTTCACGGCCGGGCTCCTGGCCCGCCGCGCCCTCGCCGCCAGGGGGATGGGGGAGGAGGCGGCCCGTGCCTGACCACACCGGATACGTCGCCGCCGCCGTCGCCGTCAGCGCCCTCGTCACCTGGGCACTGCGCGCCCTGCCCTTCGCCGCGCTGGCGCCGCTGCGGGCGAGCGAGACCCTCCGCTACCTCAGTGTGTACATGCCCGTCGGCGTGATGGTGATCCTCACCGTCTACACGCTCCGGAACGTCTCCCTCGCGGACGCCGCGCCCGTCGGCCTGGCCCTCGCCGCCACCCTCGGCCTGCACCTGTGGCGGCGCAACGCCGTGCTGAGCGTGCTGGGCGGCACGGCCATCCACGTCGCCCTGGCGAGCACCGTCTTCAGTCACTCCTGACGCGACGTCAGACATGCGGCTATACAGGGGGGATGGATTCCCCCCTGGACCTCCCGGGCACGCCCCGGCGCCACTTCCTCCGCGCGGCCGCCGCCGCTCCCCTCCCGGCCCTCCCGGCCTTGGCGGCCCTCGCGCCATCCGCCCCCGCCCGGCCCGCCGAGGGGGCGCGGTGGACCGGCGACTGGCCCGCCCGCCTGAAGGACGCGGTCGAGCGGGCCATGCCCGCCGCCGTCGCCTGGGCCCGCCCGGCCCGCCGGCCCTTCGGCGCCGTCCTGGTGGACGCGGCCACCGGCGCCGTGCTGGCCGGCGCCCGCAACACCACCGAACACAACGGGGACATGACCGCCCACGCGGAACTCACCCTCCTCCGCGAGGCCGCCGCGGCGGGCCACCGCCTCCCCTCCTGCGCGGTCGTCAGCACCGCCGAGCCGTGCGCGATGTGCGCGGGAGCCCTCGTCTGGACCGGCGTCCGGGCCGTCGCCTACGGCACGTCCCTCGCCGCACTCGTCGCGTACGGCGTCCCGCAGATCGACCTGCCCCTCACCGAGATCACCCGGCGCTCCCCGTTCACGCCGCCCGCGGTGGCCCGCGGCGTACGGGCGGACCTCACCGATCCCCTCTACCGCCCCTCCGCGGCTCCGCAGGACGGCGCGCCGTAGCAGAACTACGGCTGGTGCGCGGAGGTGAGGAAGTCCAGGACGAGGGGGCCGGCGTGCGCGCGGCACTCCTCGAAGTAGGCGTGCCGCCCCTGGGGGATCAGGTGCAGCCGGGCGCCGGGGATGCGGCCGGCGAGCAGGGCGGCGTTGGCGGTGGGGTTGAGCAGGTCGTCGCTTCCGTGGACGACCAGGGTGGGGGCGCCGATGCCCGGCAGGAGGTCCCAGGCGTCGTGCCGCGCGCTGGCCGCGAGGTGGCGGCGGCGGGCGTGGGCGGGCATGCGCGGGTCGCCGAGGGTGTGGTAAGGGCCGGGATGGGAGGCGAGCCACCCAGGGGTGTACATCAGCTCCAGCAGGGCCCGCCGCGCGGCTCCGGGCCGGGGCTGCGCCAGGGCGCGGCGGACGTCGTCGCCGCGTTCGACGCCGTGCGGGCCGCCGGGCGAGGTGCAGCCGAGGACCAGGGCGCCCACCCGGCGGGGGTGACGGGCCGCGATCTGCTGGGCCACTCGTCCGCCCATGGACGTCCCGTAGACGTCGGCCCGGTCGATGCCGAGTTCGTCGAGGACGGCGACGACGTCCTGGGCGAACAGCTCGGTGCTGTAGGGCGCATCGGGCTTGTCGCTGTCGCCGGTGCCGCGGTAGTCGAGCGTGAGGGTGCTGCGAGCGGCGTGGAAGTCGGCGCGGACCGCGTCCCACCAGTGGTGGTTGTTGGCCTGGCCCGCCAGCAGGACCAGCGGCGGCCCCTGGCCCCGGAGTTGGTAGGCGATGCGGGTTCCGTCCGGTGAGACGGCGTACGTCATCGGTCTCCTCTCCCAGGCGCCCCGTCCCCCGCCCATGAGGGGAGCCAAAAGAAGGCGGTGCAGCGTTGACATCCTTCCATGGCGGTGGATCCCGGCCGCACGGGCCGGCGCCCGGACCGCCGTGACCGGCGGGCCGGGCCCCTGGCCGGGCACGCGTCACCACATGACGGGCACCCGCGCCGCCATGATCGCCATCCGGTTCGGATGCCACGGCACCTCCTCCGGCGGCACCGCCAGGCGGATGCCGGGCAGCCGCTCCAGCAGGACGCGGAAGGCCGTGTCGGACTGGCGGCGGACGAGGTGCGCGCCCGGGCAGTGGTGGCGGCCGTAGCCGAACCGCAGGTGGGGGTTGGGGGAGCGGGACGGGTCGAAGGACTCGGGGTCGTCGAACGCCGCCGGGTCGAAGTTGACCGCGTCCAGCGACAGCAGGACCAGGTCGCCCTCCTTCACGGACGCGCCGCCGAGCTCCGCGTCCCGCGTCACGTACCGCGGGATCGCGTTGCCCAGCACCACACTGCACCGCAGCAGTTCCTCCACGCACTGCGGCATCGTCTCCGGACGGGCCCGCACCGCACTCATCACGTCCGGCCTCTGGAGGAGGTTGAACGCCGCGACCCCGAGGAAGCTCGCGAAGTCCTCGTAGCCGCTGACGAAGAGGACGGCGAGGATGTTCGACAACTGGCGGACGGTGAGCCCCTGATGCCGCTCGTTGAGGTCCGCGAGGCGGTCGGCCAGGCCGCGCGGCTCGCCGGGGCGGCGGGCGGCCATGTGCTCCTCCATGTACAGGCGGATCTCCTCCCAGTTGCGGGCGAGGTCCTCCTGCGCGTACGTGACCATCGTCAGGTCGACGTCGGCCCGGTGGGCGAGCCACGCCCGGTCCGCGAAGGGCAGGCCCAGCAGCCGGCACATGCACTTGGCCGCGACCCACTCGGCGAAGTGGTGCTGGAGGTCGCCCGGCGCGCCCTCCCGGACCATCGCCTCCAGGCCCTCCCGGGTGGCCTCGGCGACCCAGTCGGCGGGCAGTTCGGGCTGGTTGCGGCCGAGGGCCCTGAGCACCTCGTCGCGCAGCCCGGCCTTCTGGAGGTGGTTCATGGCGTCCAGCAGCTCGGGCGCCAGGATGGGGGCGTCCTGCGCGGGGCTGTCGGAGTCGGCGAGGACGGAGCGGGCGAACGCCCGGTCGCGCAGCACGTGCTGGGTCAGCTCGTAGCCGGTGACCAGCCACGCCTCGCCGCCGGAGTTGGTGCTGACGCGGGCGACGGGGCAGCGGGCGCGCAGCTCGGCGAGCTCGGGGGCGAGCCGGTCGCCGTCGGTGCTGAACGGGTAGTGCGGGAGCGGCTGCTCACGCGTGGCGCTCTCAGCGGCGTTTCCGGTGGCGTTCTCGGTCACGGTCCGGGGGGCCTTTCTCTTCCGGTCTCTTCCGGTCTCTTCCGGGCGGGTCAGCGGGCCGGTCACCAGCGGACCGGCAGGGTCGCGGGGGCGCGCAGCGGCGTCGACTCGTCCCACGGGATCGACTCCGCCGGGACCGCGAGCCGCACGTCCGGCAGCCGCTCCAGCAGCACCCTGATCGCGGTGGCGAGCTGCAGCCGGGTCAGGTGCCCGCCGGTGCAGGTGTGCGGCCCGTGCCCGAAGGCGACGTGGGCGTTGGGCGACCGGGTCAGGTCGAGGCGGTCGGGATCGGTGAACGCCTCCGGGTCGCGGTTGGCGGACGCCGGCACCGGGACGACCGCGTCGCCGGCCCGGATCCGCTGCCCGTGCAGCGTGAAGTCCTCCTTGGCGACGAGGATGTTGATGGCGTTCATGAGCGGGACGTACCGCAGCAGTTCCTCGACCGCCGTGCCGATCCCCGCCGGCTCGTCCCGCAGCCGCCGCAGCTGCTCGGGGTGGGTGAGCAGCGCGAGCAGGGCGTTGCCGGTGTGCTGGATGTTGGTCTTGTAGCCGGCCATGAGCATGGTGACGACGAAGCTGACGACGTCGTCGCGGGCCAGTTCGGCGCCGGGGCGGCGGCTCTCGGCCAGCAGGAGGTGGATGTAGTCCTCGCCGTGCCCCTCCCGCTCCTTGCGGGAGATGAGCTCGGACGCGTAGTCCTGCAGGGCGTACAGCGCGGCGAGCACCTCCTCCATCGTCAGCCCGGAGGCGCCGAGCAGGGCGAGCGTGTGCGGCAGGTAGACGTCGCGGTCCTCGTGCGGCAGTCCGACGGTCTCGCACAGCACCCGCAGCGGCAGCGGCTCGGCGTACCCGGCGACGAGGTCGGCCGTGCCGTCCTCCGCCCCCGCGACCATGGCGTCGACCAGCTCCTCGGCCATGGCCCGGATCCGCGGCTCCATGAACTCCAGCCGCTTGCGGCCGAACAGCGGCAGGACGGTGCGGCGGACGCGCTCGTGGTGCTCGCCGGTCATCTCCAGGAACGTCGGCAGGCACGGCGGCGGCGCGTCCGCGCCCTCGCGCGGCGGCCAGGCCGACAGCAGCGGCCGCTCCAGCCGCGGGTCGGCGAACGCGGCCCGCACGTCGGCGTACCGGCTGATCAGCCAGCCCGTCTCGCCGTTGGGCAACTGGGCCTTGACGACGGGCTGTTCGGTGCGCAGCCGGGCGTAGGCGCAGGGCGGGCCGGCCGTGCCGGGCTCCACCTCGGGCACGGGGATGACGGTCTCGACGTCGCTCATGCGCTCTTCTCCGGGGAGGCGGGACGGGTGATGTAGCCGGAGGCGAAGAAGTACTCCAGGTACCGGTCGAGCAGGGCGGCGTCCACCGGCGGGCACTCCAGCCCGCTGCCGGCCAGCGCCGCCTCCGCGTTGCGCCGCCCCAGCACGGGGAAGGTGCCCTTGAGGTACATCTCCTTGACGGACATGTCCGCCGTGCGGCTGCGGTCGACGCACAGCGACACGAACGGCGCCGTGGCGCTCGTCGGATGCGCGGCGACGTGCCGCACCAGCTCGCCGACCCACTCCCCGTACGGCATCGTCCGCAGCGCGAAGCCCGCCGCGCGCATCCGGTCCAGGACGTCCGAGAACATGCCCGGACGCGGGTTGGTGAGGTGGTAGACGCGCCCGTCGGCCTCCTCGTGGGTGGCGATGCGGACGACGCACTCGGCGAGGTGGTCCACCGGGACGAAGTCCATGGGCAGTTCGATGTCGGGGGCCAGGCCCGTCTCGGCGACGGTCTTGAACAGGGAGCAGATGGCCGTCTCGGTGTTGGACGCGCCGTGCGTCCGGTCGCCCGTCACCTCGTACGGCCGGTACACCGCCACCGGCAGGCCCTGCTCGGCGGCCTGCCGCAGCACGCCCTCCGCGACCCACTTGCTCTCCGCGTAGCCCATGGTCAGCCCGTCGGCGTGGGCCAGCGGCAGGTCCTCGTCCACCTCCCGCACCCCGGCGGCGCCGAAGCCGGCGACGACGGCGACGGTCGACACGAAGTGCACCGGTACGCGGCGCGGCGCCGCGATGCGGATCACCTCGCGGGTGCCGTCCACGTTCGCCGCGCGCAACTCCTCGTACGGGTAGAGGAAGTTGACGCGGGCGCCGTTGTGGAGGACGAGGTCGAGGGTGCGGGACAGCTCCTCCGCGTGCCCGGCCGCGAGACCCAGCCCGGCCTCGGTCAGGTCGCCGGGGAAGCACTCCACCCGCCGCCACGCCGCCTCGTCCGGGTGGAGCCCGTAGCGGGCGAGCGCGGTGCGCACCCGCCGTTCGGCGTGGGCCCGGTTCGCGGCGCGTACGGGGCAGTGGACGCGCGCCGTCGTCGAGGCGAGCAGCCGGTCGAGCAGGAAGGCGCCGACGAATCCGGAGGCGCCCGTGAGCAGGATCTCCCGCGGGTCCCGGGGGCGCGGCGCGGGGCCCTCGGCGGGCGGCAGGTCGAAGCCGAGCTCGGCCTCCTTGGCGAAGTCGGCCGTCGGCCCGGCCGCCCCGGCGGAGCCGCCGCGCGCCGCGCGCACGGCCTCCGTGAAGCCCTCCAGGGTGGGGTCGGCCAGCAGCGACCGGATCAGACCGGAGCCCAGGGACGCGTCCAGGCCGAGGACGGCGAGGGTGCGGGTGACGGCCTCGGAGGCGAGCAGGGAGTCGCCGCCCAGGTGGAAGAAGTCGTCGCGGGGCTCGGGGCGGACGCGCAGCACCTGCTGCCAGACCTCGGCGAGGAGGCCCGGCAGGCCCTGCGGCCGCACCTCCTCCCCGCCGCGCTCCGGGGCGGCGGGCCGCAGCCGGGCGCGGTCCACCTTGCCGCCGCTGGTCACCGGGAAGCTCTCCAGCGGCACGAGCACCGGCACGGCCTGCGGCGGCAGCCACCGGGCGCAGTAGGCGCGCAGCTCCGGCAGCGGCAGGGGACGGCCGGGCGCGGCGGCGGTGACGTACGCGGTGAGCGCGCCGCCGTCGGTCTCCACGACGGCCTCGCCGACCTCCGGGTGGGCCCGCAACCGGGCCTCGACCTCGTCGAGTTCGACGCGGGCGCCGCGCAGCTTGACCTGGCGGTCCAGCCGGCCGCGGTACTCCAGCAGGCCGTCGGCGGTGAGGACCGCGCGGTCGCCGGTGCGGTAGAGCCGCCCGTCCGGCTCGACCGCCGGCAGGGACACGAACCGCTCCGCGGTCAGCCCCGGGTCGCCGAGGTACCCCAGCGCCAGGCCGTCCCCGCCGACGTACAGTTCGCCCTCCTCGCCGGGCGCGGCCGACGACCCGTCGGCGCGCAGGACATGGCAGGTGGAGGCGCCGAACGGGCGGCCGAGCGGGACGTGTCCGGCGTCCTCGGGCAGCGGGCGCAGCACGTGGGCGGTGGAGACCACCGCGTTCTCGGTCGGGCCGTAGAAGTTGACGACGGTGGTGTCCGGGCAGGCCGCGAGGACCGCGTTCGCCAGCCGCGGGTCCATCGCCTCGCCGCCGGCCGAGACGAACCGCAGCCCGGACAGCGCCTCGGGACGGGTACGGGCGACGAGGTGGAAGACGCTCGTCGTCAGGTACGCGACCGTCACGTCCTCCTCGCGCAGCAGTTTCTCCAGCGCGGTGGGCGACAGCAGCTCCTCGCGGTCGGCCAGGACCAGGCAGGCGCCGGTGAGCAGCGCGCCCCAGATCTCTATCGTCGAGGCGTCGGACGACAGCCCGTAGGCGTGCAGGATCCGGTCGCCCGGCCCGGGCGGCGGCAGTTCGGGCTCGGAGAGGACGAGGCGCACGACGCCGCGGTGCGGTATCGCCACCGGCTTGGGGCGGCCGGTCGTGCCGGAGGTGAAGACGACGTAGGCGCGGTCGGTGGCGGACCCGGTGACCGGCCGCGGTGCGGCGGGGGCGGCCGCGGTGTCGTCGAGCGCGATGCTCACGCGCAGTCCGCGCACGGGGCGTTCGCTGCCCGGCAGCGTGACGGCGGCCCGCAGCCCGGCGTCCTCGGCCATCGCCCGCAGCCGGGCGGGCGGCAGGTCCGCGTCGAGCGGCACATAGGCGCAGCCCGCCTTGAGGATGCCCAGCAGGGCCACCAGCGCCTCGAGCGAACGGCCGCCGCAGACGCCGACCAGGTCGCCCGGCTCGACGCCGCGGTCGAGCAGACGGGCCGCCAAGGCGTCGGAGCGGGCGTCGAGTTGCCCGTAGGTGAGGGTGCGCCCGCGGTGCCGGGCCGCCGGCGCTTCCGGCCGCTCGGCGGCCCGCTCGGCGAACAGCTCGGGCAGGCGCCGGTCCCGGGGCCAGCGGGCGGGCGCGGGCGTCGCGGGGGTGGGGGCGGGGCGGGGGAACGGGCGTGACGAAACGTCGGTGTCGGTCATCGGTCCTTCTCGCTCGTGCTGCGTTGCGGCGTGCGGCCTTGCTGCGTGCGGCGTGCTGGTGCGGCGTGCTCGTGCGGCGCGCGGCCGCGGGGGTCCGGGCGCGGTGCGGCCGCGGTCAGCCGGCGTCGGCCCCGGCGGCCCCCTCGAAACCGGCCGCGAACGCGCCGAAGTCGGCGCTCCGCCAGCGCTGCGGGCGCATGCGGAAGGCGATGTCGTCCTTGAGCTGGCCGGCGGTCCCCGCGAGGTAGTCGCGTGCCTCCTCGGGGTCCAGGTAGCGGTGCGCGAGGGCCTCGCGGACGGCCGGGTCGATCGGGTCCTCCACCGCCGTGACCGGCCCCTCGACGCTGACGAACCGGTAGGGCCGCCGCTCGTCCTGCACACAGAGGCTGAACCTGCCCGCCGCGCGCAGCAGTTGTGCCTTGATCGTCTCCCGTCCGGTCTCGACGACGATCTCGCCCCCGGGCTCGTATCCGTACCAGACGGGCACGACCAGGGGCGCCCGGTCACCGCCCCGGGGGTCGGTGACCCCGAGGACGCCGACCCGTGGGGCGGCGAGGAACTCTTCCCGTGCGTCGTGGGGCATGGCGGGCAGCATGCGGTGATCTCCTGTTCCGGTGGAGCGGGACGCGCTCTGTTGCGGTCGCGTCTCCGTCGTGAAAAATCTTGGAAACGACGCATCACTCCCCGACGGAATGCCCAACAAACCCATGTTTTGAGCCGAGTTGGGGTGTGGGGAGGGGTGGGTTCCGCAGGTGGCGGGGGTGCGGGTTACCGCGAGTTGAGCAGGAGTGGAAGGCTTCCGCGGGACGGGCCGGGCGGTGCCGCCGGGGAGCGTTCCGGCATGGCCAATGATCACTACTTGCGGCGGTGGTGACGCCGTGCTTACGGGGGCCTGCTCGCAGTCATCGGCCCCGAGGGGCGGGCCAGTAGGATCGGACATCATGGACGACCGTCGTATCCCCGCCGCCGGCGAAGCCTCCGGCGTGCCGGCACCGCCGTGGCTGCGGCCCGGACGGGCACCGCGGCCCGCGCGGGTGCCCCTGAGTCAGGACGCCGTGGTCGGGGCCGCCTTGGAGCTGATCGGAGAGGAAGGGCCCGAGAGGCTCACCATGCGACGGGTGGCGGAGCGGCTCGGCGCCAGTCCCGGCGCGCTCTACGTCCATGTGCAGAACAAGGACGAGCTGGTGCAGCTCACCCTCGACCGGGTCATGGCCGAGCTGAGGCTGCCGCAGCCCGATCCGGCGCGCTGGACCGAGCAGGTCAAGGAGTTCGCCCGGGCCACGCGGGAGCTGCTGAGCCGCTACCCGGCGGTGGCGCGCATGTCCTTCGGGCAGGTTCCGTCGGGGCCCAACGCGGTCGTGGTGCTGGAGCGGTTGCTCGCGATCCTCACGGCCGGCGGCCTGCCGGGGCGCACCGCGGCGTACGCCGCCGACCTGGTCTCCGGCTATGTGAAGTTGTCCGTCCATGAGGCCGCGGTGTGGGCGGAGGAGAACCGGCGCAAGCCGCCGGCCGCGGAGCGGCTGGTCCAGGCCCGCGAGTATCTGGGTGCCCTGCCGGCCGACCGCTTCCCCCACCTGGCCGCGCTCGCCGGGCCCATGTTCGACGACTCCTCTCCGGGTGAGCGCTTCGAATTCGGCCTCGACGTCCTGGTCGGCGGGCTCCGCGCGATGGCCGGTCGCGACGAGGGGAACCCGTCCGGCTGACGCCTGCCCGCCCGTTGACGAAGCCCCACGGCCCACACGCCGTGGGGCTTTTCCGTGCCCGGATCTTCCGGCGCCCTGCCCGCTTCCCGGTGAATGCAGTATGTTGAGTGAACGCCGTTCAGTAGCGAACGTTGTTCAGTTCCGTCATGGAGGCAAGGGGATGTCCGCTCTCGACCAGACCTCGTCCCGGAAGTCCGGACCGCCGGACGCATCCGCCGACCCACGCCGCTGGCGCGCCCTGATCGTCGTGATGGCGGCCTCGTTCATGAATCTGCTCGACGGGTCGATCGTCAACGTCGCGACGCCCTCGATCCAACGGGACCTGCACACCGGGTACTCGGCACTCCAGTGGGTCGCGGCGGGCTACACGCTGGCCTTCGCGGCGATCCTCATCACCGGGGGCCGGCTGGGCGACATCCACGGCCGCAAGCGGATGTTCATGACCGGAGTGCTCGGCTTCACCGTCGCCTCCGCCCTCTGCGGGCTCTCCACCAGCAGCGGGATGCTCATCGGCAGCCGCGTGCTCCAGGGCGCCTGCGCCGCCGTGATGGTTCCCCAGGTGCTGGGCGTGATCCGGGACATGTTCCCCCGCCGGGAACAGGTCATCGCCCTGTCCCTGTACGGGCCGGTGATGGGGCTCGCCTCCGTGGGCGGGCCGGTGCTCGGCGGCCTGATCACTCAGGGCGACCTCTTCGGCCTGGGCTGGCGGCCCATCTTCTTCGTGAACGTCCCGTTCGGCCTGGCCGCGTTCCTCCTCGCGGGGCCGACCCTCCGCGAGTCCAGGTCCCCGAGGCCGCTCCGCCTCGACCTGGTGGGCGTGATCCTGGTCGTGACCGCGCTGCTGATGCTCATCGCCCCGCTGATCGAGGGCCGCGAACACGGCTGGCCGCTCTGGACCTTCGTGTGCGCGGCCGCCTCGGTGCCCGTCTTTGTCCTGGCCGGCGCGTACGAGCGGCGCAAGGACCGGGCGGGCGGCTCGCCGCTCGTCGAGACCAGCCTCTTCCGCAACCGCACCTACCTGGCCGGGCTGTTCGTCACCGTCGTCTTCTTCGCGGGCATGGCCTCCTTCTTCCTCGTCTTCGCCCTCTACCTGCAGATCGGTCTCGGCTTCTCGACACTGCGCACCGGACTCACCATCGGTGCCTGGGCCCTGGGAAGCGCCCTCGGCGGCGGCGCCGCCGGCGCCGTGCTGGGCCCCCGTTTCGGTCGCCGGATCCTGCACACCGGGGCGTTGCTCATGGCCCTGAGCGTCGCGGCCACCGCCCTGACGATCCGCCATTACGGACCCGACGTCACCTCCATGGAACTGGTCCCGTCGCTGACGGTGGCGGGCCTGGGCATGGGCCTGGTGCTCGCCCCGCTCTTCGACATCATTCTCGCCGGGGTCGCCGATCACGAGATCGGCTCCGGCTCCGGAACCCTCAACGCCGTCAACCAGGTCGGCAACACGGTGGGCGTCGCGGTCCTCGCCACCCTCTTCTTCACCTTCATCGGCCAGCAGGCGAGCCCCGCCGCCACCGACGCCGCGGGCCAGGTCCGCACGGCACTCGCGGCCTCCCGCGTGCCGGCCGCCCAACAGGACGCCGTCGTCAGGGACTTCACCGCTTGCAGCCACGACCGGGCGACCGACAAGCACCAGGGAACCGCCCCGCCCAGCTGCCTCCGGCTCACCCGCACCCTCCGGACCGCCGCACCCACGCCGCAGGACGCCGCACAGACGGGCCGGGCGGTGACCGCCGCCGGCGAGCGGGCGCGGGCGACGGCGTTCAGCACCGCCGCCGAGCGGACCCTGTGGATCGAGACCGGCCTCTTCGGTCTCACCTTCCTCCTGGCCTGGTCGCTGCCGCGCCACTCCCGCAACTAGCCGCGCGGGGCCACCGGCCGGTACAGGAGAGCCAGTCCCGGCTCGCCCTCCACGCCTACCTGGAGTGGGGCGCCGCCTTCGTCGAACGTCTTCAGGGCTCCTTCGCCTTCGCCGTCTGGGACGCCCGCGCCGAGGAACTGCTGCTCGGCCGCGACAGAATGGGCCTCACGCCGCTCTACTATGCGCCGGTCGACGGCGGCGTGCTCTTCGGCTCCGAGAGCAAGGCCATCCTGGCCACCGGAGCCGTACCGGCCGAGGTCGACGCCGAGGGAATGCTCGAAATCCTCACGTACGCCGGCAGCCCCGAACATGCCGTCTACCGGGGCATCCGCAAGGTGCGGGCCGGTTCGGTGGTGCGCGTCGACCGGACGGGCACGCGTGCCCGGCAGTACTGGCGGCTGGAGTACCGCGACCACACGGACGACCGGGCGGCCACGGTCTCCACCGTCCGTGAACTCCTCACCGCGGCCGTCCGCGACCAGACCGGCCACCCCGGACCGGTGAGCTCCCTGCTCTCCGGAGGCTTGGACTCCAGCGCCATGGTCTGCCTCGCCGCCGGCCTCGACTCCCGGCGCCCACAGCGCACCTACACGGTGACCTTCAGCGACTACGACCGCTACTTCCGCCCCAACCCCGTCCGCCCCGCGCCCGACACCCGATTCGTCCACGACGTGGCCGAACGGGCGGGAGCCGAACACACCACGGTCGTCCTGGACACCCCCAGCTGCTCGACCCGGTCGTACGGCTCGCCTCGCTGCGGGCCCGCGACCTCCCCAGCACCTTCGGGGACATGAACACATCCCTTTACCTGCTCTGCCGCGCCGTGCGGCGGCGAACGGGGATCGTGCTCTCCGGCGAGACGGCGGACTCCGTGTTCGGCGGCAACGTCTTCACCGACGACGGGAGGAGCGACGGCGACATCCTGCCGTGGGTGGCCCTCGCCCGCCGCCACGGTGCCCGCCAGGCACTGGGCTGCGGCCTCCTCGACCCCGGTCTGCTCGCCCGGCTCGACGTGACCGCCTATGCCGCGGACCGTCACCGCGAGGCCCGCCGGGAACTCGCCCTGCCCGCCCGCCTCCCGGCCGGCGAGCGCCGGTCCCGTCAGCACGCCTACGTGCAGCTCACCCGATGGGTGGAGAGCCAGCTCGCGCACAGCGAACGGATGGCGGCTGCCGTCGGGCTGCAGCTGAGAATGCCGTACACCGACACCCGCCTCGTCGAGTACGTCTTCAACGTCCCCGCCGCCCTGAAGTTCTTCGACGGACACGAGAAGAGCCTGCTGCGCGCGGCCACCGCGGACCTCCTGCCCCCGTCCGTCGTGCAACGCCGCAAGAGCCCGTTCCCAGTCACCGTCGAGCCCTCCTACCAGAAGGCGCTGGCCGAGGAGCTGAGGGAACTCGCCGCCCGGCGCGACGCACCGATCGCCCCGCTCCTCGACCGGGCGGCGGTGCGTGCGCTCCTCGACCGGCCCGGCGGCACCCCCGAGGACTGGATCACCCGCACAGATATGGAGACCGTTCTGTCGCTTGACGGCTGGCTGCGTCACTACGGCGTACGGCTCACCTTCTGACCGCCGGGGGCCTCCCCGAAAACCCGTAACCCGCACCGGAATGTGATCGAACAGGGAGGAGTACGTCCCATGCCCGCCCATGTGCCCCCCGACCACGAGGACGACAACCGGCCCGCCCCCTCCGGCTTCTGGGAGTGGGTGTCCAGGAACGCCGAACTTCCCGCATTCGACCGCCTGTTGTTCCTCCTCTACGGAGTCAGGATCGTCGCCGTCCTGAACGTCGTGGCCGAACTCGACATCGCCGGCCTGATCCATGAACGCCCCAGGACGGCACGGGAACTCGCCGAGGCGACCGGCACGCAGGAGCGTGTTCTGCGCCGTGTGCTGAGGGCCGCCACGGCGATCGAGGTCTTCGCCGAACTGCCCGACGGCCGTTATGTGCTCACACCCGAGGCCGAATCGCTCGCACCGTCCGGCTTCGGCCTGCGCGACATGACACTCTTCAACACCGGTGAGATCTTCACCACCGGCTTCGCGGCCCTGCTGCACAGCGTCCGTACCGGCGAACCCGCCTTCGACCACGCTTTCGGCACGTCGCTGTACGCGTACTTCGACGAACACCCGGCGGCGGGCGAGCTGTTCGACCGCTGCATGCTGCAGCGCAGCCGGCTGGTGATCAACGCGGGCGATCTGCTCGCCACCACCGATCTCGGCCGCTTCTCGCGCATCGCCGACATCGGAGGCGGGCGGGGACACTTCCTCGGGGAAGTGCTCTCCCGGCACCGGCACATGACCGGCCTGCTGTTCGAGCGGCAGAGCGTACTGGATCACGCGCCCGCGCTGCTGGACCAGTACGGTGTCGAGGACCGGGTGGACCTGGTCGCCGGTGACTACTTCGAGGCGGTGCCGGCCGGCTGCGACGCCTACATGCTCAATGCCGTGCTCAACGCCTACGACGACGACCGCGCCGCGCACCTCCTGGAACGTGTCCGGGAGGCCATCGGCACACGGGCCGATCCGAGGCTCCTCATCTGCGAGAAGGTCGTCAGCCACCAGCCGAACAAGTGGGACTACAGCAAGCTGGTCGACCTGGACCTGCTCGTGCTGACCGGCGGCGGTGAGCGAACGGCCGCCGAATGGCGGGAGCTGACCTCCCGGGCCGGTTTCGAGCTGGTGAGCGCACCCGCCCGGAAGGGCTCGCCCTGGACCGTCCTGGAGTGCCGCCCGGTGTGACCCGCGGCCCGCCGGGGCAGTATGGCGGGGCACGCGTCGCCACGGCGGCCCTCGGCCGGACCACCTCGACGGCGGCGGGTCGCGACGGCCGGCCGCACCGGAGCCGTCCCCCGGGCCGAACCGCGCCGCCTGCGACCGCGCCGCCGAAGGAGCCGCGCCATGAACGGGCCGTCACCCGCCGCCGGTCCCCGGGACGGGGACGGGCTGCGCCGCGGGCTGGGGCCGGCGGACGCGGTGGTCGTCGGGCTGGGATCGATGATCGGCGCGGGGGTCTTCGCCGCGTTCGGGCCGGCGGCGCGGGCGGCCGGGGCCGGGCTGCTGCCCGCGCTGGCGCTCGCGGCGGTGGTCGCCTACTGCAACGCCACCTCCTCGGCCCGGCTCGCGGCCCGTCACCCGGCGTCGGGCGGCACCTATGCCTACGGCCGTGAGCGGCTGGGGGACTTCTGGGGCCACCTCGCCGGGTGGGGGTTCGTGGCGGGGAAGACGGCCTCCTGTGCCGCGATGGCGCTCACCGCCGGGGCGTACGTCCTGCCGGGCGGGGCGCACGCGGTCGCGGTCGGCGCCGTCCTGGCGCTGACCGGCGTGAACCACGTCGGGCTGCGCCGGTCCGTCCTGCTCACCCGGGTGATCCTGGGCCTCGTCCTGGCCGTGCTGCTGGCGGTGGTGGGCGCGGCCCTCGTGTCGCCGGCCGCCCGCGCCGGCCGGCCGGACGTCGCGGCGGACGCCACGTTCGGCGGGGTGCTCCAGGCGGCCGGCCTGCTGTTCTTCGCCTTCGCCGGGTACGCCCGCATCGCCACCCTCGGCGAGGAGGTCCGCGACCCGGCCCGCACCGTCCCCCGCGCCGTGGCCCTCGCGCTGGGCATCGCCCTGGCCGTCTACGGCCTCGTGGCCGTCGCCGTGCTCATGGTGCTGGACGCCGGGCAACTGGCGGCCGCGCGGGCGCCGTTGGCGGACGCCGTCCGGGCCGCCGGAGCGGCCGGGCTCGTGCCCGCCGTACGCGCCGGGGCCGCCGTCGCGGCGCTCGGCTCGCTGCTCGCCCTGCTCCTGGGCGTCTCCCGCACCGTCTTCGCCATGGCCCGCGACCGGCACCTGCCGCACCCGCTGGCGGCCGTCCACCCCGCCCACGGGGTGCCGCACCGGGCCGGGTGGGCGGTCGGCGCGGTGGTGGCCGCGCTCGCCGCGACGGCGGACGTGCGCGGCGCGATCGGCTTCTCGTCCTTCGGGGTGCTGGTCTACTACGCCCTCGCCAACGTCTGCGCGCTCACCCTCGCCCCCGCCGAGGGCCGGCCGCCCCGCGTCGTCCCCCTGGCCGGCCTGGCGGGCTGCGCGGCCCTCGCCTTCGCCCTGCCGGCCGCCTCGGTGCTGTGGGGCACGGTGGCCCTGGCCGCCGGTGCCGCCGTCTACGGGGCGCGGCGGCTGCTCGCGGCCCGGTCGACGCCGTAGGCGGAACGGCCCCCGCCGGGCCGGACGTCATCAATCCCACATTCCGGGACGGGAAGCGGTGCGAGGCGGTGCGAATCGCCTCATTCCGGAGCCGGTTGACGGCAGGGCGGCCGCACCGCGGTGACCGAAAAGGCCGTCTGGACAAATCCGTTCCGCTCTGAACGCCACCACGCCGGCGCGCGACCGGCCGGGGAGAGCGCCGGACGCCGGGATCGCGAGGCGCTGAAGGCGCCTGCCAATAGCGGGTGTTCGGCCATTCCTCGCCCTCCCTGACGAACGGTCGGTTCCGTGCGCCGAACGGCGATCTTGTCGCCGTCACCCCTTGAGTCCGTTCGGATCCGTGCGATACACAAGTGGCGCTTGTTGCCCAGAGAGGCAAGAGAAAGGGAAGTGATGCCAAAGAGTCCCTTGCCGGAAACGCAAGCCGACGTGCTGAACGTCATCCGCACCCGGACCGTCCTCCGCAATTACGCCCCGGAAACCATCGACGACGCACTCGTCGACCGGATGCTGGAGTGCATGCTCGCCGCACCCACCGCCTCCAACAAACAGGCGTGGTCGTTCGTCGTGGTGCGCGACCCGGCGAACGTGCGGCTCCTCAGGGCCTTTTCCCCCGGCATCATCGGAACGCCCTCCTTCGTCGTCGTCGCCTGTGTCGACCGGCGGTTGACGGCCGGCCTCACCGGTGAGATCTCCCGGAAGATCTACGAGACCTCGAAGCTCTGCGTGGCCATGGCCGTGGAGAACCTGCTCCTCTCCGCCCACGCCCTCGGCTTCGGCGGCTGCCCCGTGAGCAGCTTCCGCGAGGAGGTGCTGCGCCACCTGCTCGGCCTGCCGGAGGCCCTCGAACCCGTGCTGCTCGTGCCCGTCGGGCGCGCCGCGCAGCCGCCCACGCCCTCCGACCGCCGCGACAAGAACGAGGTGATCAGCTATGAAGTCTGGGGAAACCGTACCGCAGAACCGGCTGCATGAGGACATCGCGCTGCTCGCCGCGTACCTGCTGAGCAGCGGCCGGGGACTGCTCAACGAGCCCTCGGACTACGGGGCCTTCCGCTGCGCGGACGCCGCCCGCCGGACGCTGGAGATCCTCGAACGGGCCGGCGGCAGCTCGCCCGGGCTCACCGAGGTGCGCGAGCGCCTGGACGGCGTCATGTTCGCGCCCATGGGCGGCGACACGGACATCGCCGCCGTCCTCGACGAACTCTGCCTCAAGATGGCGGACTCGCTGAAGAACGCGGCGTCCGCCCCGTCCTCCTGAGCGGATCCATGAACCCCCCAGAGGAGAAAACCTTATGCCGCCGCACGCGTTGACGGAGGCCCCCGCGATCGAGATGCGCGGCGAGCCGCTCGGCGAGAACTGCCGGCGCATCTGGCAGCGCGCGGAACACGCCCTCATAGGAATAAGCGCCGGAAACAGCTATTTCAATCAGGGCCGGCTCACCGCGCTGCTCGAATGGGCGGAACGCCATTACGAACGGATCGACGTCGTCTATGTCGACACCGCCCTGGACACCATGCTCCTCGCCGACAGCCGCACGCCGGAGAGCGCCGCGAAATCGGTGAAGGCGACCCTCCGCGACGTCCGGCGGAGGATCAAGCGGTCCCTGGAGCGGCTGGAGCCGCAGGACGGGCGCTTCCGCGTACGGGCCCTGTCCGACCTCCTGGACCTGCCCGCCTACCGGGCCGTCCGGCAGCGGACGGACCGCGCCTTCGCGGAGGACGCGGAGTTCGCCGCCACCTGCGAGGCGATGGTGCGGGAGATCCTCGCCCACCGCGGCGGCGCCGTCACCGACGCCCACCTGCGGGCGGGCCTCGCCTATGTGCAGGCCGAAGCGCCCCTGTTCACCGACTGCCCGGCCATCTTCGGCGTCGCCGAGTCCGTCGTCCTGTACCACATGAGCACGCCGGTCTCCGCATACCTCGCGGGCGACCCGCGGGGCTTCCGCGCCGCCCCCGGCCAGGGGTTCGTCGTGGTCCGCCCGGTGGAACGGGCCGTCGGCATGCACATATTCTAGTACCCCCGCATCCCAACGTCCCGCCGCGCGCGGCCCGTTGGGAGAAGGCCCCGCGCCGCACCGGCACGGGGCCCCCGGGGATCGGCCGGCCCCGGTGTGTCAACACCACACCGGGTCCGGCCTCACCGCGCCCGCCAGGCCGTGACCAGCATGGCCACGGCGACCAGCAGCTCCAGCGCCCGGTGGCGCCGCTCGATCCCGTCGAGAACGCGGCGTAACCCTTCCCTCACGCGCTGCATCACACATCACCGTCCAGAGGTTGCTCGGCAGTCCCGGAGCCCGGTGCCCCGGGGGCTTCGGTGCCGGACGGCGGTGCCGTGGAAGCGGCGCACCGTCCACGCTATCGCCAAGGCGCCGCACGCACACGGGAATTGAGCCGGACGCCCCGGCGGGCCGCGGACCCGGGCGCATCCCCGCGCCCCGACGCGTGTCACTCCCGTCACACCACCCGAAGGTTCAAAAGCACATGGGGTTAGCATGTGAGCGCCGCCTAGCTCGAAAGAGATACCCCTGTGACTGTCAACGAGGACACGTTCACCAACTGGAAGAACCGCGAGGAAATTGCGGAGTCGATGATCCCGGTCATCGGGAAGCTGCACCGGGAGCGGGACGTCACCGTCCTGGTCCACAGCCGCTCCCTGGTGAACAAGTCGGTCGTCAGCATCCTCAAGACCCACCGGTTCGCGCGCCAGATCGCCGGCGAGGAGCTCTCGGTCACCGAGACCCTGCCCTTCCTGCAGGCCCTCACCACGCTCGACCTCGGCCCGTCCCAGATCGACATCGGCATGCTCGCCGCGACCTACCGCACCCACGCCGACGGCCTGACCGTGGAGGAGTTCACCGCCCGGGCCGTCGCCGGCGCCACCGGTGCCAACAAGATCGAACGCGGTGCCGGGCGCGATGTCGTCCTCTACGGCTTCGGCCGCATCGGCCGCCTCGTCGCCCGCCTCCTCATCGAGAAGTCCGGCTCCGGCAACGGGCTGCGGCTGCGCGCCATCGTCGTCCGCGGGGGCGGTGACCAGGACATCGTCAAGCGCGCCTCCCTGCTGCGCCGCGACTCCATCCACGGCCAGTTCCAGGGCACGATCACCGTCGACGAGGCCAACGGCACGATCACCGCCAACGGCAACGAGATCAAGGTGATCTACGCCGACGATCCCTCCGAGGTCGACTACACGGCGTACGGCATCAAGGACGCCATCCTCATCGACAACACCGGCAAGTGGCGCGACCGCGAGGGCCTGTCCCAGCACCTGCGCCCCGGCATCGACAAGGTCGTCCTCACCGCGCCGGGCAAGGGCGACGTCCCCAACATCGTCCACGGGGTCAACCACGACACCATCAAGCCGGACGAGCGGATCCTGTCCTGCGCCTCCTGCACCACCAACGCGATCGTCCCGCCGCTGAAGGCCATGGCCGACGAGTACGGGGTGCTGCGCGGCCACGTGGAGACCGTCCACTCGTTCACCAACGACCAGAACCTGCTGGACAATTACCACAAGTCCGAGCGCCGCGGCCGCTCGGCCCCGCTCAACATGGTCATCACCGAGACCGGTGCCGCCTCCGCCGTCGCGAAGGCGCTGCCCGACCTCAAGGCGAAGATCACCGGCAGCTCGATCCGCGTTCCCGTGCCGGACGTCTCGATCGCCATCCTCAACCTCCAGCTGGCCCGCGAGACCACCCGCGAGGACGTCCTCGACTACCTCCGCAACGTCTCGCTGACCTCGCCGCTCAAGCGCCAGATCGACTTCATCAGCGCCCCCGACGCGGTCTCCAGCGACTTCATCGGCTCGCGCCACGCCTCGACCGTCGACGCCGGAGCCACCAAGGTCGAGGGCGACAACGCCATCCTCTACCTCTGGTACGACAACGAGTTCGGCTACTCCTGCCAGGTCATCCGGGTCGTCCAGCACGTCTCCGGGGTGGAGTACCCGACCTACCCGGCGCCGCTGGCCTGATCCCGGCCGCGTGCCGCCTGTGACGGGGATCTCTCCCGTCCCGGGCGGCACGCGGGGCCGATCCATGATCTCCCGCGGCCGGGCGGACCGACCGGCCGCAGGAGACCACGCGAGGAAGGGACCAGCCACCGTGGGAGTGAACAAGGACCGCATGCTGGCCGGGGATTGGTACGTGCCCGACGACCCCGAGCTCGCCGCCGACAGCGTGCGCCGCGCCGAGCTGTGCGCCGCGTACAACGCCGCCTCCGCGGCCGGCCCCGCGGAGCGCCACGCGCTGCTGGCCCGGCTCCTGGGCTCCGTGGGCGAAGGGGTGCGGATCCGCGCCCCGTTCCACTGCGACTTCGGCTACCACATCAGCGTCGGCGCGGGGACGTTCGTCAACTTCGGCGCGGTCTTCCTCGACGCCGCCCCCATCACCCTGGGCGCGGACGTCCAGATCGGCCCCAACGTCCAACTGCTCACCCCCACGCACCCGCTGGACCCCGAACGCCGGCGGGCGGGCTGGGAACGGGCCCTGCCGGTGACGGTCGGCGACAACGTCTGGCTGGGCGGAGGAGTGATCGTCTGCCCCGGGGTGACCATCGGCGCGGAGACGGTCGTGGGCGCCGGGTCCGTCGTCACCTGCGACCTGCCGCCCGGCGTCCTGGCGGTCGGCAACCCGGCACGGGTCGTCCGGACCCTCGACGGCCGCGACCCGGCGGCGCGTTGAGCCGCCGGGATCCGCGCCCGTGCCCGGACCCCGGCGGCGCCGCGCGGGCGGCCGGGGCCGGCGCGGGCGGCCTCAGTCCGAGCCGAAGACCGCCTTCTGGACGTCGGCGGGCGTCTCGTACTGCTTGTCCGGGATGTGGGAGATCTTGTCCACCACGTCCCGGTCGGCCTTGTTCTTCCGGGCGACCTGGACGAGTTTCTCCCGGTCGGCGGGGTACGGCGCGCCCTTGAGCGCCTTCTGGTACTCGGTGGGGTCGTTCGTGGCCATGGGAACCTCCTGGCACGGAGCGTGGATTCCGCCGCCGGTGCTCCGGCGCGGCGCCCGCCGAGTACCCCCCGGCGGTCCGGACAATCGCCGGCCCGCGCCGGACCCCGAAGCCCCGGGTCAGATCCCGAAGGGAGCCGCGTAGCGGACGGTGCCGGACGGCAGCGGGTGGTCCGGGTCCAGGGCGAGCGCCATCAGCGCCTCGTCCGGCACCTCGAAGGGCACGCCGATCCCGTGCGGCGAGGCGCGGCGGAAGCCGAAGCGCGGGTAGTACGCCGGATGCCCGAGGACGACGACGAAGCGCTCGCCCCGGTCCCCCGCCGCCGCGAGCGCGGCGCGGACGGCGGCCGACCCGGCGCCGCTCCGCTGCCGGCCGGGCCGCACGGCGACCGGCGCCAGACACAGGGCCGGGGTGTCGTCGATGTGGCAGCGGGTCAGCAGGGCGTGGCCGACGACGGTGCCGCGCCCGTCGACGCTGACGACGGACAGACCGTCGATCCAGGCCGGATCGGCACGCAGCGCGTCGACCAGGTCGGCCTCCAACGACGTCTCGAACGCGGCGAGTTCGACCTCGCGGACCGCGGGGATGTCGGCACTGGTCTCGGGGCGGGTGATCCACTGATCGGCGGGGGTACGCATGACGGGACGAAGATCCGTTCCTTGGCGGGTCACGGGTGAGGAAGGGCGCTCCACGGGCTCACACCCCGACGGGGCGAGGGGCTGGGTCGGACCGTCGCCCGTCGTCCCGTCGCCGGGGCGTGGGGCGGTCCGGGCACCGCGCCGCGCACCGCTCGAACGTAACACGGGGGCCGCGCCGGCCGTCGGCCGAATGGCCGCCTCGCATCGCGCTCCGCGGCGGCGCGGCATGACATGGGTGGTAGTCGAGACGGAGGTGCAGCGCATGGGAGGTCGGCCGCGTTCCGCAGGCAGGGCGGGAAGAACGGCAGGAGCGGGGAGAAGGGCGCGAACGGCGGCCCGGCGGTGCGTGGCGGGACTGGCCGCCCTGGCGTCGGTCGCCTGCGCGGCGGGTGCGGCCGGTGCCGCCGACGCGGGCTCCCGGCGTCCCGTACGGGTCAAGCCGTCCGTCACCACGGAGGCCGACTGGCGGGGGGTGGCCGCCGTGCTCGGCCACCAGGGGTGGCTCGTGAGCCGCCGCGCCTACGGGATCGGCTTCCCCCGCGTCGACCTCAAGGTGGTCTGCCAGGGGCACCGGCTCCGGGCGATCGGGTCGTTCGCCTCCTTCGTCCGCTACCCCGACGGGCGGACGATGCTGATGGGCGACCTCGCGCTGACCGAGCGCGAGGTGCGGAAGGTGCACGACGTCCTCGTCGCCCGCGGCATCACCCAGACCGCCATGCACGGCCACCTCCCCGCCCACACGCCCGCGATGCAGTGGGTGCACTTCCACACGATGGGCCGCGACCCCGTCGCCCTGGCCCGGGACCTGCGGGCCGTCCTGGCCGTCACCGGCACGCCGAACGTCACCGGCAGCCCGGTCGCCGCGCCCCTGGCGATGGACGGCCCGGCCGTCGACCGGGCCCTGGGCGCCAAGGGCCGGGCGCAGGGCCGCGTCTACAAGATCACCTACGCCCGCAACGAGACGCTGGCCGACCACGACCGCGTCCTGCCCCGGATGACCGGCAGCACCACCGCCCTCATCTTCCAGCCCGCCGGTGACGGCAAGGCCGTACTGACCGGCGACATCGCCGTCACCGCCCACGAAGTGAACCCGGTGGTCAAGGCGTTGCGGCACGGCCGTATCGGCATCGTGGCCTTCCACAACCACATGCTGGGCGACCAACCCCGCCTCTTCTTCCTGCACTTGTGGGCCGTGGACGACCCGGTACGGCTGGCCCGGCACCTGCGCGCCGCCCTGCGCCACACCAACTCGTCGCCCGCCGCGCCGAACTGACGGCAGGGGGCGGTCGGTTCGGGACGCCCCCTTACGCGCCCACGCCCCGTCCCCGGCCCGTGGCCCCGACGTCCGCCGCCAGGGGCGGGCCCGCCGTTCTGCCACCGCCGCCGGCCGGCGGTGTCGGCTCGCCGCGGCGCGTACGGCCGCCGGACGGGCGCGGTGCCGGTCCGGTCTCCCGCTGCGGTTCGATGATCCGCCGCGAGACGGCGGACGGCGCGTGCCGAGTGCGGCCGAGCGGAGGACGGCCAGGGCGGCGGCGGGCAGGGCGCGCGGCGCTGGGCCGGATCGGCCGGGCCCTGCGCCGCCGACGCGCGGCGGCGCGGGCGCTCCCGGACCGGACCCCCGGCGGTCGGCCGAAGAGGCATCGGCGAGGATGGATGTATAGAACAACATTCCGCCTGGAGCATCCCGTGCCGCACATCACCGTCGACTGCACCGCGCAGGTCCGCGACCGCCTCACCCGCAGGGCGTTCACCGAACGCCTCAACGCGCTCGTCGTCGGAGCCGTCGATTCCGCCGGGACGTGCAAGATCTTCCTGCGTGCGGCGACCGAGACGTTCGTCGTCGGGGGGTCCGGCGGGGGAGCGTTCGTCCACGTGGACATCGGGCTGCTCGCCGGGCGGACGGAGGAGCAGAAGGGCCGGCTGTCCGAGGCGGTGCTCTCCCTGCTGGACGAACTCCTCGGCGCGGACGGCGGTGGCGAGCCGGTGCTGTCGGTGGAGGTCCGGGACCTGGCGCCCTCCTACCGGCTCAGCCGCGGGGGCCGGCGCATGTCCCTGCCGGTCCCGGCGGGCGCGGTCGGCTGAGGGCGGAGGGCTCAGGCGCCGTCCGCCCCGCCGCCGTCACTCGCTCCGCCCCCTGCGCCACCGCCCCCTGCGCCGCCGCCCCTTGCCCCGCTGTCCCCTGCCCCGGCGTCCCCCTCGGCGGAGTGGGGGAGCAGCGGGAACAGCCGGCTGATGAGGGCCACGGGCAGGGCGCCCTCGGGCCGGGCCAGCGGGCGGTGCTCGCGGTCCCGGTACGGCGCGAGCACGCGGCGGATCGCGTCGGCGACCCGCGTCATCTCCTCCGGCGTGAGGTAGGCGATCGCGCTGAACGCCTCGTCGTGGCGCCAGGCGACGGGCGCTTGGTCCCGTCGGTCCAGCCAGCGCCGCCAGCTCTCGTCCTCCAGGCCACGGGCCAGGTCCCCGAAGCCGTCGTCCGGGAGCGCCCGGGCCCCGGGCGTGCGCTGCGTGAGGCGCCAGGGGCGGGCGCGGCCCCCGTCGCGGGGCGCCTCCTCCACGTACCCGTGGCGCGCGAGCTGCCGCAGATGGAACGAGCAGAGCCCGGAGCTGTGGCCGAGCCGGGCCGCGGCCTCGGTCGCCGTGACCGTGCCGACCTCGGCGAGCAGCTCCAGCAGGGCGGTGCGCACCGCGTGGTCGGGCAGCCCGTCGTGCGGTCCCGCGGGCGGGGCGGTGAGGTCTTCCTCGGTCACTTCGTCTTCTGGCACTTTGCAAAGTCTGCTACTTTGCAAAGAACTTCGCAAGGGATCTTCGTGGAGGTTCCGCGGGCGCGGAAGTTCCGCAGGAGGGGGAGACAGCGATGCCTGTCCGTCACGACCGTTCCGTCCCGGCCGACCGGCGCGTCCGGCTCCAGGGCCGTCCCGTCGACGCGTACCCGGCCCTGCCGCCGGAGGCGGAACGCGGCACGGTGCGGCGGATCACGGAGATCGGCGAGGAGGTCCTCGACCGTCCGTGCCGAGAGGTGACCGGCTTCGGCACCCCGGAGCTGTCGGCGCTGATCGACGACATGTTCCTGACCATGCACGTGGCCGACGGCGCGGGCCTGGCCGCCAACCAAGTCGGCGTCGGCCTGCGGCTGTTCGTGTACGACTGCCCGGACGACGACGGCGTGCGGCACGTCGGGCACGTCGTCAACCCGGTCCTGCACGAGCCCGGTCCGGCGGAGCGCCGGCTCCTCGAAGACGGCGAGGGCTGCCTGTCGGTGCCCGGCGCGGTCATGGAGGTGCCCCGCACCCACCGGGCCGTCGTGCACGGCTTCGACAAGGACGGCAACCCCCTCGTCATCGAGGGGACGGGCTACTTCGCCCGCTGCCTCCAGCACGAGACCGACCACCTGCACGGCCACACCTACCTGGACCGGCTCTCCCGGCGCGACCGCAAGGACGCGCTGCGCCAGATGGCGGCCCGCCGCGACGACGTCCTCGCGCGACGGGCCCGCCGGGCCGCCCGGTCGGGCCGCCCGCCGACGGACTGATCAATGGGCGGTGCGGGTGTTCCAGATCGCCTGGCTGCCGTCGTAGATCACGACGTTGCCGTCGTCCTGGACGGCGAGCCGGGAACCGGGGTGCCCGGCCGTCTTCGAGTCCCAGACCGCCTTGCCCGAGGCGGTGTAGACGACGAAGTTGCCGTCGGCCTGGAAGACCGCGCGCCAGCCCTTGTTCACCGTGTTGGAGCTCCACCGGGCCCGGCCGAACTCGTCGTACACGACGAGGTTGCCGTCCGTCTGCATGACCAGCGTGGCCGTGTCCGAGCTCCAGGACTGCCCCCGCTCCAGCACGGAGGTCGCGTACAGGACCCGGGTGGCCTTGATTCTCGCCGTGGTCGAGGTTCTCGCGCCGTCGGCCGCGGTGTGCGTGGCCGGTGCCGCACCGGCCTGGGCCTGGCCGGCGAGCGTCAGGGTGGCGAGTGTGGCTGCCGCGAGGAGCGCGCTGACCCTCTTCTTCATGGAGGGCCTCCTTTCGCCGAGTCGGTCGTCCACCGGCTCCTGCCGGGGACGGCGGTCAGAGTCTGCCAGCGGGTGAGCGGATGAATGCTGGACAGTTGCGCGATGTGACGGGTTCGCACCCTGAATTGGCCAACCGGCCGCTCTCGACAGGGCGTTGCCCGGCATGTTCCACCTGGCCATGCGCCGAGCGCGGCGGTGTGGAAAGGTGTCCCGCACAAGCGACGAAAGAGGTGAGCGAGCCCATGAACATCGCCGTCTCCTCCGACATGGACGAGCCGGTCGCCCGCCAGTTGGTGCGCGAGCTGGAGAAGCGCGGCCACCACGTCCTGCCCCACGGCGTCCTCAAGGACGGCGACCGCACCGACTGGGCCTTCGTCTCCCAGGCCGCCGCCGAGGACGTCGCGGCCGGCCGGGCCGACCAGGCCGTCGTCTGCTGCTGGACGGGCACCGGCGCCGCCCTCGCCGCCAACAAGGTCCGCGGCATCCGCGCCGCCCTCTGCACCGACGCCTACACCGCCGCCGGCGCCCGCCGCTGGAACGACGCCAACGTCCTCGCCATCGGCCTCCGCCTCACCTCCGGCCCGCAGCTCGTCGAGATCCTCGACGCGTGGTTCGACGCGCGGGTCAGCGAGGACCCGGAGAACTCGCGCAACATCGCGCACATCGGGGTCATCGAGGAGGAGGCGGGGCGGTGACGCTCCGGACGGGCCGCACCGCGTGAGCAAGCCTCACCGGATCAGGTCGGCGTGCGGAGGGTCCGGCGCCGCCGGGCGAGGGCCGGTCCGGAGCGGCACCGGCTGCCTGCCACGTGCTCCAGTCCTCCAGCCGCTCCCGCACGTCTTCGGTCAGCTCCATGGGGTCGGGGTGTTCGGTGATCCGCTCCGGGGCGAGCATGCACGGCTCCGGCAGGTAGCCGCCGAGCTGGTCGGCGGGCCACAGCAGCGGCCCGCCGACCGAGCTGTCGTACGGTGACGGCGACCCGGGGCGTGGATGCAACCGGGTCGCTGTGCGTGCCGGCGGAGCCAGTTGAGGGAAGACGGCCGTGATGTCGACCGGCCGTGGCGGGGTGGTACGGCTCGTTCCGGCTCCTTGCCGTGTGCCTCGGCGGATCAGTTACCGAGGTTGAGTCCGCTGCGGGCCTGGGTGTTGGGGATGCCCTCGGTGAACATCAGCTCCTGTGCGCCGTTCGCCCTCTGAACCGCAGCGCTCATCACCACGCCCGTGGGGATCGTGCTGGCGTCGTCCCTGTAGAGGGGCGTCACCATGTAGTAGACCGCGTCGTCCGGCCGCATGTCCGCCGCCATGACCTTCTGTTTCACCTGCCTCTCATAAGTCCACATGCTGGGCGTTCCGGTGTTCATCCCCACCTGCCAGCAGGGGACCAGGTTGTCCTGCCCGCCGTCCCTTACCTGTCCCTTCCCGCCGAGAGTGTTGGCGATCAGGTGGCAGCGAGCGATCGCGGCTCCGGGCGGGTTCTTGTCGACGAAGTCCTGCGCGTCCTTCCAGCCGGTGATGTCCCCCGAAGCCGGGCTGCCCTCGCCGAGCGGCCACCGCAGGCAGGCCCGCGCCCCGCCCGCACGCGTACCGGCCGGGCTTGTCGGGTCGGTCCGGTTACGATGCGGGACCGGCGCGCTGCTGTTCTGGATCCACCCGCCGCCGGAATTGGCCTGCGCCCACTTCAGGCAGTCGGCCTTCGGTTTGGTGAGGTACTGGGTTCTGCGCGCTGCCGCACGACAGATCTCGTGCTTGCCATCGCCGTTCACGAACTCGACGTAGGATCTCGTGGGGTCGATCTCGGCCGTGTAGAGCCCCTCGTCCTGATCCTTCTTGCTCTGGTAACCGCCCTGCCAGCTCTTCCGGGAGCCAAGATCGCCCTGAGCCTTGTACTCGTCGGTGTAGTTGTTCGGCCCCTTGATGATGACGTGCCAGCTGTAGGCGAAGGCCGGCGCGTCCATACGAAACCCGGTCTCAAGGGCGACCGGGTACTTGTCGGTCTTCTCCTTGAGCGTGATCCAGGGAGTGCCGCACGGCCCGGGGGCGTTGTCCTTCGGGCGGGCCTTGGCCTGCTGGGCGGCGCGGCGCATCACGAGGTCCTTGCTGGCCGCCGGGATCGCCAGGGTTCCCCCGTCGGCCAGCCGCACGGTGACGTTGCCCGCGTGGTCCGGGGCTCTGGTGACCAGCTCCGTCACCCGCACCCTGGTCATCTCGAAGGCGACGGTATGTTCTGCCGGGCCTTTGGTGACGGCGCTCCCGCGGTCCGCGGGGTGCCCGGGCGCGGCGGCGGCCGTCGCCGCGCCACCACTGAGGGCGACGGCGGCCGTGGTTGCGGCCACCGTCGCCCCTGACAGGAATCGGAGCAGCCTGTTCGGATTTCGGGGCCGCCCTCCGCGGTGGCGACGTAATCCTGGTATGGACACGTTGGTCCCCCCCTTCTTGTTTATCCGGCCGGTGGGGTTTCCGTGCTCGTACTGAATGCGCTCCGTCGTTCATAGAGCCGTTCGGACAGGCGCGCAAATATCATGGAAGCCATGGACCGCCGAGTCGACTCGCTTTCGGAATGCGCGAGTTGGCCGAATGCCGTGCCCGTCGGTGGCGGTCGGCCGTGCGGCGGGTGAAGAGGAACCGGTCCGGTAGCCGCTGGTCGGCGGGGTGGCGCAGCGGATTCACAGCCGGGCGGGCCGTCTGCGCCGATGGTGGCGGCGCATCGTAGCGCCGCGCACGAAATTCCGATGAAGCCGGGCCCGGTGGGCCGCCGAGAACTGTGCGGGGGCGGCCGGGGATTTGGTCCGGCAATGACTGATTCCGGCATCGTCGGGCGTCATCCGTGACGCTACGTTCACTTCGATCCGACACCCTTCACTCACCGCATAACTGGCGGGTTCCGGACTGCGGGTGAATACGGAACCAGGTCAGGGAAAGGTCATGATGAGCAACTTGAGACCGCTCGGCCGGTGGTTCAGAGGACTTGTCGCCCTCGGGGTGGCCACGACCTCCGCGCTCGGCGTCATGGGTGCCGTGGCCGGCCCGGCCGCTGTGGCGGCCCGTCCTGGGCCGGGCGTGACGGCCGACCAGCCGAAGCCCGGCGACGCCTGTACCTCCGCCGATCTCGGCAAGCGCTACCCGTTCATCAAGAGCGCCCAGGTGCAGCCGACGATCACGCACTTCAAGGGCTGGTATGTCACCGACGGGTCGACGGGGTCGCAGACGATCCAGACCAGTACACAGACCGTGGTCACGGTCCAGGTCGGGCTTTCCGTCAACATTCAGGGCAGCTTCCAGGTGGGACTGCTCGGACAAGTGGGCGGGAGCCTGGGGCTGAACGTACAGATGTCGTCCAGCCACACCAGCAGCGAGTCCAAGTCCATCACCTGGGATTTCCGCAATCCGGGGTATTACGGCCTCTACGAGGGGACCCGCAAGGTCACCGGCCAGTACGGCAGTCTCAATTGCAACCGCGTCGACCTGGGCAACGGCGCCTTCGCCACCAAGTGGATCGAAGGGCCGGAGAGCGGCAGCTTCACGACGTTCACCACGCTCGAGGAGGGCGCGGTGCGGTGTGAGGACGTCGTGCCGGCCGGCAGCATCATGCGGAAGGCGCAGGAGATGCTGGGCTGTGGGACCGCGGCCGCCCGGGCGCACCGGCCGGCGGCGAAGAAGGCGTCCGCGCCCGTGAAGACGGCGAAGAAGGACCCGGGGGTCCGCGCGCCCTCGGATTCCGGCGTGCCGCCGGGCTTCACCTGCGACCCGAACCACTACAAGATCGCCACGCCGGAGCGCTCCCTGTTCTGGACGGCGCCCGACTTCCTGAGCGGGGACGACGTCCAACTGCGCCCGACGGCGAGCAAGTTCGGCGACCGGGACGAATGGCAGCTGTGCCATGGACCGGAGAGCGGCCGGGGCTTCGTGGACCACGTCTTCATCAACAAGTCCAGCAAGAAGTGCCTGACCGTCGTGGAGAGCACCGCGGCCACCGAAGGCGCCCCGTTGCAGCAGGCCGACTGCAAGACGGACGACCTTCAACGCTTCCACGTCTACCGGGACGTTCCCGGCTCGGACAAGATCGGCGTCCAGAACAAGTTCACCGGATACATGGTCGGGCACGAGCGCAACGCCGAGGGCCAGTCCCTGCGCCAGTACAGCATGGGCAAGCCCGACGGCACGGGAACCTACGTCCTGGTCGACGCCGGGAGCGCCGAGGACTGCTTCCCCTTCTGTGCTGCGGCCCGGTGACGCGGGGTCGGGAGGCCTGAGGCGTCGGACGGAGTTCGCCTGCGGGGCGGCGGGGAGGCGCCGTCCCGCACGCCGAGGGGGCGGTACTGCTGGCCGCCGGCGTCCTGTGGGCGGGGCTGGTCGTCGGCCGGTCCCGCGGCGAGGGCACGCGGTGGCTGCCGTGCGTGGCGGCCGTGTTGCTGTCGCTCGGCGCGCTGGTGAAGGGCGTGGCGACGCTGCGGAAGCGCCGCGGCGTGGCGTGACCGACGCGGCCGCACGGCCCGATCAGGCCGAGGGCCGTCCGACGGCGGGCGGAAGGCCGCCTCACCCCGCCCCCGCCACCAGCCGGTACCCCCGCTTCGTCACCGTCCCCACCAGGTGCCCGTACGGGCCCAGCGCCGTGCGCAGGCGGCCGACCGCCGCCTCGACGGCGTGTTCGTCGGGGCGGCGGCGGGAGGGGCCGGGCCAGGCGCGGCGGAGGAGTTCGGCGCGGCTGAGGACGGTGCCGGGGCGGTCGGCGAGGGCGGCGAGGACGGCGGCGGGGACGGGCGGGAGGCGCAGGACGGCGTCGGCGGCCAGGACGGCCGTGCCCTGGAGGGCCAACGGGCCGGCGGGGGTGACCAGTTCGCGCCGGTGGTGACGGATCACCTCGCGGGTCAGGGTGCGGACGAGGGAGCCCAGCCGGCCGCGTTCCGGCCACACGCAGGGGACGCCGGCCGCCAGGAGCGGGCGCGCGCACACCGGCCCGATGCAGGCCGGCAGGACGTCCTGGCGCAGGGCGGCGAGGAGTTCCCCGCGGTCGCCGCTCGCCAGGAACGCCTCGATCGCGGGGGCGCTGGTGAACGGCAGGGCGTGCACCTCGCGCCGCAGGGTCCGCTCCGCCAGGCGGCGCACGGCGGCCGGATCCTCCGGCGGGCCCCAGCGGTAGACGGGGACCTCCACGACGGAGGCCCCCTGGTGGCGCAGCGCCTCGGTGAACTCCGCCAGCGGTGCGCCGTGTTGCTGCACGGCGACGCGCCGGCCGCGCAGGTCCCGGGCGAGCAGCCAGGCGAGGACCTCGTCGAGGGCCTCGGAGTCCGGCGCGTACCCCTCGCGCAGCCCGCAGGCGCGCAGCGCGCCGGTCGCCTTGGGGCCGCGGCTGATCAGGACGGCCCCGCGGCAGGCGGCGAGCAGGGCCTCGCCCGTGCCCCAGTCCTCGGCCGCGTTGATCCAGGCGCGCCAGCCGACGCCCGTGGTGGCCACGACGTAGTCGAGCGGGCCGGACAGGCAGGCGGCGGTGGCGGCGCGCAGCAGTTCGTCGTCCACGAGCGGCACGATGCGCATCGCCGGCGCCATGACGACATCGGCGCCCCGGCGGCGCAGCAGCGCGGCGAGTTCGTCGCGGCGCCGGTCGGCCGTGACGCCTATGGTGAACCCGGTCAGCGGCGGCGTCCCCGGTGGCGTACTTCCCATGGGCCGAGGCTCGCCGATCGACGTTAAGCCCCTGTTGCGCCGGGATCACGGGACCGTCAGCACCGTGAACGCCCTGGTACGGGAGTGTGTCGTCCTCCTCACAACGGCCCCGGCCAGGCGTGTGCGCGACGTGAGGAGGCGGCAACACGGCCGTCGCACACCGGAAACCGGGGCGACAGACGCTTCCGGGCATGACGGGAACGACCTCCGCGGACGCCACGGACACCCACTGCCCCTACTGCGCGCTCCAGTGCGGCATGCGGCTGCGCCGCACCGGCCGCGACGGGCCGGGCGGGCCCGCCGTGGAGGTGGACGAGCGGCCCGGCTTCCCGGTCAACCGGGGCGCCCTGTGCGGCAAGGGCCGTTCGGCCGCCGCCGTCCTCGCCCCGCACCTGCGCCTCACCGAGCCGCTGGTGCGCGACCGGCGCACCGGCCTCCTGCGCCCGGCCGGCTGGGACGAGGCCCTGGACCGGGCCGCGGACGGACTGGCCGGGACGGCCGCCCGCCACGGCCGCGACGCCGTCGGCGTCTTCGGCGGCGGCGGGCTGACCAACGAGAAGGCGTACCTGCTCGGCAAGTTCGCACGCGTCGCGCTGCGCACCCCGCACATCGACTACAACGGCAGGT
The DNA here is from genome assembly GCF_001187435.1 of Streptomyces caatingaensis. GTDB lineage: Bacteria > Actinomycetota > Actinomycetes > Streptomycetales > Streptomycetaceae > Streptomyces > Streptomyces caatingaensis. The sequence continues at coordinate 1,257,949 of NZ_LFXA01000002.1, forward strand.
TCTGCATGGCGTCCGCCGCGGCCGGGCAGCGCGCGGCCTTCGGGCTCGACCGCGGGCTGCCGTTCCCGCTGGAGGACGTCGCCCGCACCGGCTGCCTCGTGATCGCCGGCGGCAACCCGGCCGACACCATGCCGCCCGCCCTGCGCCACCTGCGCGCCCAGCGGGAGGCCGGCGGCCGGCTGATCGTCGTCGACCCGCGCCGCACCCGGACCGCCGAGGACGCCGACCTGCACCTGCGGCCCGCGCCCGGCACGGACCAGGCGCTCGCCCTCGCCCTGCTCCACCTGGTGATCGCCGAGGGACGGGTGGACGAGGCGTTCGTCGCGGCCCGCACGACGGGGTACGCGCGCGCCCGCGCCGCCGCCATGGCCCACTGGCCCGAACGGGCCGAACGCATCACCGGCGTACCGGTCACCGCCATGCGGCGGGCCGTGGAGATGTTCTGCGACGCCCCCAGCGGCATGGTCCTCACCGCGCGCGGCAGCGAACAGCACAGCAAGGGGACCGACACCGTCGGCGCCTGGATCAACCTGTGCCTGGCCACCGGCCGGGCCGGCCGCCCGTACAGCGGCTACGGCTGCCTGACCGGGCAGGGCAACGGGCAGGGCGGGCGCGAACACGGCCAGAAGGCCGACCAGTTGCCCGGCTACCGGTCGATCACCGACCCCGCCGCCCGGGCGCACGTCGCCCGGGTGTGGGGTGTGGACCCCGACAGCCTGCCCGGCCCCGGGCGCAGCGCCTACGAACTCCTCGACTCGCTCGGCACCGACGGCGGCGTCCGCGCCCTGCTGCTCATGGGCTCCAACCCCGTCGTCTCCGCCCCGCACGCCTCCCACGTCACCGAGCGGCTGCGGGCCCTGGACCACCTGGTCGTCTGCGACGTCGTACGGTCCGAGACCGCCGAACTCGCCGACGTCGTCCTGCCCACCGCCCAATGGGCCGAGGAGGACGGCACGATGACCAACCTGGAGGGCCGGGTGATCCTGCGGCAGGCCGCCCTCGACCCGCCGCCCGGCGTACGCACGGACCTCCACGTCCTGCGGGCGCTCGCCGCGCGGCTCGGCCACACCACCGGCTTCCCGGACGCCGCCGGGGAGGTCTTCGAGGAGCTGCGCGCCGCGTCCGCGGGCGGGCAGGCCGACTACGCGGGCATCAGCTACGACCGGATCCGGGCCGGGGACGGCGTCTTCTGGCCCTGCCCGGACGCCGGGCACCCCGGCACGCCGCGGCTGTTCCTCGACCGCTTCGCCACGCCCGACGGGCGCGCCCGCTTCGCCGACGTCTCCTACCGGCCCGCCGCCGAGGAGCCGGACGCGCGCTATCCGCTGCGGCTCACCACCGGCCGGGTGCTCGCCCAGTACCAGAGCGGCGCCCAGACCCGGCGCACGCCCGAGCTCGAACGGGCCGCGCCCGGGCCGTTCGTCGAGCTCCACCCGCGCCTGGCCGCGCGGCTGGGCGTCGCCGACGGCGACCCGCTGACCGTCACCAGCCGCCGCGGCCGCGTCACCGCGCCCGCCGTGGTGACCGGCGCCATACGGCCCGACACCGTCTTCATGCCCTTCCACTGGCCCGGGCCCGGGCGGGCCAACACCCTCACCAACCCCGCGCTCGACCCGGTCTCCCGGATGCCGGAGTTCAAGGTGTGCGCGGTGCGGGTGGAACGGGCGGGCGGGCCGGCGGGGGAGGGGACGCCGTGAGGGACACACCGCGCCGGATCGCCGTCGTGGGCGCCGGCATGGCCGCCGCCCGCTTCGCCGCACGGCTCCTCGCGCTGACACCGCCCGGCGGCGCGGAGGTCACGCTGTACGGGGCCGAGCCGTGCGGGCCGTACAACCGGGCGCTGCTCGTCGGGGCGTTGCGGGGGCGGCCCGCGCCCGGGGAACTCGGGCTGCCGGCCGGCGGGGCGACGGTGCGCACGGGGACGGAGGTCGTCGCCGTCGACGTCGCCGCCCGTACGCTGCGCACGGCTCGCGGGCTGACCGCCGCGTACGACGCGCTCGTCCTCGCCACGGGCGCCGAGCCCGTGGTGCCCGCGCTGCGCGGGCCCCTCCCGCGCGCCGGCGTCCACCTGCTGCGCACCCTCGCGGACCGCGGGCGCCTCGCCGACGCGGCGCGGGACGCGCGGACGGTCCTGGTGGTGGGCGGCGGGGCGCTCGGCGTCGGGGTCGCGCGGGCGCTCGCGCGGCCGGGGGTCGAGGTGCATCTGGCGCTCGGCGCCTCCGGTCTGATGGGACGTCACCTGGACGCCGGGGGAGCGGCGGCGGTGCGGCGGGCGCTGGAAGGGGCGGGCGTGACCGTGCACGCGGGGCCCGTCGTGCGGCTGCTCGGCGACGCGCGCGTCGCCGGGGCCGAACTCGCCGACGGCGGGCGGCTGGACGTCCGGCTCGCCGTCCTCGCCTGCGGGGTCCGCCCCCGCGTCGCGCTGGCGCGGCAGGCCGGGCTGTCGGTGGCCTCCGGGGTGGTCGTGGACGACGGGCTCGCCGCGTCCGCGCCCGGCGTCCACGCGATCGGCGACTGCGCCGAGCACCGCGGCGTCGTCCACGGGCGGGCCGAGGCCGCCTGGGACCAGGCGGACGTCCTGGCCGCCCGGCTCTCGGGCGCGGACCCGGACGCGCTCTGCGCGGCCTCCGCGCCGTATCTCCGGCTCAGCGTCGGCGAGTTGGAGGTGGCGGCCTTCGGGGAGTCGGCGGGGGAGGGGACGGGGGCGGTCATGCTCTCGGACGCCCGGGGCGGGACGTACCGGAGGCTGGTGCTGCGGGGGGAGGCCGTGGTGGGCGCGGTGCTGGTGGGGGACGTGGGAGCGGTCGGGGATGTGGGGCGGGTCGTGGAGTGGGGGGAGGGGGTGGAGGGGGACGCGGTGCGGCTGCTCTGGGGAGGGTGAGCCGTCCCCGCCCCGCCGTCCTCGCGGCGGAGCCGCGTCGCCCCGCGCGGCAGCGCGTGGGAAACGGTGACAGGGCGGGGCCGGGGCGAATCCCCTCTCCCGCGTGCGCCCGGCACGCGCCGCCCACGCGCACCGGCCCCGACAGATACGACTCGACAGATACGACTCGACGGACCCGACTCGACGGACCCGACTCGACGGATCCGGCCCGGCAGATCGACTCCTCAACTCCACGCAAGGGAAAGGCAGACCGATGGCCCGCACACCCCACCTCCTCCTCGTCGGCCACGGCATGGTGGGCCAGCACTTCCTCCAGACCCTCACCCGCCGCGGCGGCGCCCACCGCATCACCGTCCTCGCCGAGGAACCCCGTCCCGCCTACGACCGCGTCCACCTCACCTCCCTCTTCTCCGGGACCACCGAGCGGGAACTCTCCCTCTGGGAGGAGGAGTTCGGCCGGCAGCACGGCATCGACCTCCGCCTCGGCGACCCCGCCACGGCGATCGACCGGGAGGCCCGGACGGTCACCACCCGCTCGGGGGCGGTGGCCGGCTACGACACCCTCGTCCTGGCCACCGGTTCCCGCCCGTTCGTGCCGCCCGTGGAGGGCCGCGACACCCCCGGCTGCTTCGTCTACCGCACCGTCGAGGACGTCATGGCCGTCCGCGCCCGCGCCCGGCACGCCACGGCGGGGGTCGTCGTCGGCGGCGGACTGCTCGGTCTGGAGGCGGCGGGGGCGCTGCACGCGATGGGACTGGCCACGCACGTCGTGGAGTTCGCGCCGCGGCTGATGGCGGCGCAGGTGGACGACGGCGGCGGCAGCGCCCTGCGCCGCAGGGTCGAGCAGCTGGGCGTCGTCGTGCACACCGGCGTCGCCGCCCGCGGCGTCGAGGCGGGTGAGGACGGCACCGTCCACCGCGTGACCCTCACCGACGGCACCGTGATCGACTGCGGGCTCGTCGTCTTCTCCGCCGGCGTCCGCCCCCGCGACGACCTCGCCCGCGCCTGCGGCCTGCCGGTCGGCGAGCGCGGCGGCGTCGTCGTCGACAAGGGCTGCCGCACCGCCGACCCCGCCGTCTACGCCATCGGCGAGTGCGCCCTCACCAGCGACGGCAAGGTGCACGGCCTGGTCGCCCCCGGCTACTCGATGGCCGAGGCGGCCGCGGGGCGGATCACGGAGGAGAGCGGCGAGTTCACCGGCTCGTACCCCGCCGCGAGCCTCAAGCTCCTCGGCGTGGACGTGGCCGGCTTCGGCGACGCCCACGCCACCGGCGACGACGCCCTGGAGGTCACCTACGCCGACAGCCGCGCCGACGTCTACAAGAAGCTGCTGCTGACCCCCGACGGCCGCCTCCTCGGCGGCGTCCTCGTCGGCGACACCAGCGCCTACGACGTGCTGCGGCCGCTCGCCGCCGCGGGCGCGCCGCTCACGAGCCCGCCCGAGGCCCTCCTGTTCCCCGGGGGCGACGCGTCCGGCGCGCCGTCCGGCCCGGCGGGCCTGCCGGACGAGGCCCTGATCTGCTCCTGCCACCACGTCACCAAGGCCACGATCTGCGCGGCCGTCTCCGAGCAGGGCTGCACGGACGTCCGCGCCGTCAAGCGGTGCACACACGCCGGCACCGGCTGCGGCTCGTGCACCGGGCTGCTGACGAAGCTCGTCGAGAGCACGCTGAGCCGGAGCGGGGTGGCCGTCGCCACCGGGCTGTGCGAACACTTCCCGCAGACCCGCCCGGAGCTCTACGAGATCGTCCGCACGCACGGCGTCACGACCTTCTCCCGCCTCATCGACGAACACGGAAACGGCGGTGACGGCTGCGAAGTCTGCAAACCCACCGTCGCCTCCATCCTCGCCTCCCTCAACCCCCGCCTGGGCAACTCCGTCCACATCCTCGACGGCGAACAGGCCGCCCTCCAGGACACCAACGACCACTTCCTCGCCAACCTCCAGCGCAACGGCTCCTACTCCGTCGTCCCCCGCATCCCCGCCGGTGAGATCACCCCCGAGGGACTGATCACCATCGGCGAGATCGCCCGCGACTTCGGCCTCTACACCAAGATCACCGGCGGGCAGCGGATCGACATGTTCGGCGCCACCGTCGACCAGCTCCCGCACATCTGGCGCCGCCTCGTCGACGCCGGCTTCGAGTCCGGCCACGCCTACGGCAAGGCCCTGCGCACCGTGAAGTCCTGCGTGGGCACGGACTGGTGCCGCTTCGGCGTCCAGGACTCCGTCGCCCTCGCCATCGAACTCGAACTGCGCTACCGGGGCCTGCGCTCCCCCCACAAGATCAAGGCCGCCGTCAGCGGTTGCGCCCGCGAATGCGCCGAGGCGCGCGGCAAGGACTTCGGCGTCATCGCCACCTCCGCCGGCTGGAACCTCTACGTCGGCGGCAACGGCGGCATGACCCCCCGCCACGCCGACCTGCTCATCGCCGACGCCGACCACGACACCCTCGTCCGCACCATCGACCGCTTCCTGATGTTCTACATCGGCACCGCCGACCGCCTGGAGCGCACGGCCCCCTGGATCGAGCGCATGGAGGGCGGCCTCGACCACCTGCGCTCGGTGATCGTGGACGACGCGCTGGGCATCTGCGCCGACCTCGACGCCCTCATGGCCCGGCACGTCGACACCTACGAGGACGAGTGGCGCGCCACCCTGGAGGACCCCGAACGGCTGCGCCGCTTCGCCTCGTTCGTCAACGCCCCGGGCACCCCCGACCCCACCGTGCGCTTCGTCACCGAGCGGGGGCAGATCCGCCCGGCCCCCGTCCTGCTGCCCGTGCCCGAGCCGGCGGTGGCCCGGTGACCGCCCCGCTCACGGTCGAGGTCGACCTGGGCTCCGGGTGGACGCCGGTGTGCCGCTACGACGACCTGGTCCCGGGCCGGGGCGCGGCCGCCCTCGTGGACGGCCGGCAGGTGGCGCTCTTCCGCGACCGCGCCGGAACGGTGTACGCGGTGGGCAACCTGGACCCGTTCAGCGGGGCCCACGTGATCTCGCGCGGTCTGCTCGGCACCCGCGAGGGCGTGCCCGTCGTCGTCTCGCCCATGCACAAGCAGGCGTTCGACCTGCGGTCGGGCCACTGCCCGGACGAACCCGAGGGCCCCGACGGCACCCCGGCCCGGCTGCCCGTGTGGCCCGTCCGCCTCACCCCCGCCCCGTCCGCCCCCTGAGCAGGGAGAGCCCCCCATGAACCCCGTCCCCGCCCCCACCGCCTCCGCTCCCGCCCCCGCACCCGCCGCGCGCCGCCGCATCGACGAATGGCGTCCCGAGGACCCCGCGTTCTGGGCGGCCACGGGCGCGCGCGTCGCCCGCCGCAACCTGCTGTGGTCCGTCGTCTGCGAGCACATCGGCTTCTCCGTCTGGTCCCTGTGGTCGGTGCTCGTGCTCTTCCTCGGCCCCGAGTACGGCGTCGACCCGGCCGGCAAGTTCCTGCTGACGGCCGTGCCGACGCTGGTGGGCGCCGCCCTGCGGCTGCCGTACACCGTCGCCGTGACCGCCTTCGGCGGCCGCACCTGGACCGTCCTCAGCGCACTGCTCCTGCTGCTGCCCACGGCGCTCCTCGGCGTCCTGCTCCAACCCGGCGTCTCCTACGGCACGTTGCTCGTCACGGCGGCCGCCGCGGGCGTCGGCGGCGGGAACTTCGCGTCCTCGATGGCGAACATCAACGCCTTCTACCCCCAGCGCCTCAAGGGCCGCGCGCTCGGCATCAACGCCGGCGGCGGCAATCTCGGCGTCCCCGCCGTGCAGTTGCTCGGCCTGCTGGTCCTGGCGGCGGCCGGGGCCGGGCACCCGCGGCCGGTCGTGCTGGTCTACGTGCCGCTGATCGTCCTGGTGGCGCTGGGCGCGGCGCTGCGGATGGACAACCTGTCGGGGGTGCGGCCGGCCGGGCGGCCGCTGCGCGAGGTGGCCCGGCACGGGCACGCGTGGGCCCTCTCGCTGCTCTACATCGGCACGTTCGGCTCGTTCATCGGCTTCGGGTTCGCCTTCGGGCAGGTGCTGCTGGTGCAGTTCCCGGACGCCTTCCCGACGCCCGTCCGGGCCGCCTCCCTCACCTTCCTGGGGCCGCTGCTGGGCTCACTGGCGCGGCCGCTGGGCGGGCACCTCGCGGACCGGCGGGGCGGCGCCCGCGTCACCTTCTGGACGTTCGCCGCGATGGCCGCGGGCGCCGGGCTCGTCCTGGTGGCCTCGCGGGAGGGCTCCCTGCCGCTGTTCCTCGCCGGCTTCGTCCTGCTCTTCGTCCTCAGCGGCCTCGGCAACGGGTCCGCCTACAAGATGATCCCGGCCGTCTACCGGGCCGAGGCCCGGCGGCGGACCGAGCGCGGCGAGGACGCCGCGGCCGCCGACGCGCGTGCCCACCGGCACGCGAACGCGCTGATGGGCATCGCGGGGGCGGTCGGGGCGCTCGGCGGCGTGCTGATCAACGTCGCCTTCCGCCAGGCGTTCCTGGCCGGCGGCACCGGCGAACCGGCCTATCTGGCCTTCCTCGCCTGGTACGTGCTGTGCCTGGCGGTCACCTGGGCGGTCTACCTGCGGCGGCCCGACACGGTGTGAGACGGCGCGGTGCGGGGCGCCCGGGCGTGCGGGGCGGGCTTGTGGTCCTTCCCGCCCTTGCCGCCCTTGCCCTGCTCGCCGGGGACGTTGGCGGCCTTGACCGTGATGCCCTGCGCCGCGTTGGCCGCGGTGAGCGTGAACGGGCCGAGGGCCGGGTTGGCCGGGTTGCGGTAGCCCTCGGGGACGGCGGTCTCCAGCAGGTAGTACGAGCCTGTCGGCAGGTTGGTGAAGGTGCACCGCCCCTGGGCGTCCGTGGCGCAGCCGGTCTCGACGCGCCGGTCGGCGCCGGGGCCGTTGAACTGGAGCCCGGCCCGGCCGTTCGTCTCCTGCCACAGCTCGAACACCGCGCCCTGGAGCGGCCGTCGGGTGCGCGCGTCCTGCTTCTCCAGGACGATCGAGCCGTGCGGCTCCTCCGGTTTGACGTCCGTGGCGAGGGCGGTGACGCCCGTCCCGGCGTTCTGCGCCGTGAGGGACAGCGGGCCGAAGACGCCCGGGGCGGGGACGAGGTAGCCGGGCGGCGCCTGGACCTCCTGCCAGTAGTACGTGCCGAGTTCGACCGTGGCGCCGCACACGCCGGTCGCTTCGGTGGTGCAGGGAGCGCCGACGGCCGTGTCGGCGCCCGCCCCCGTCGTCTGCGCCCCCGGGACGCCGTTGGTCTCCCGCCACAGCTGGAAGCGGGCCCCCGGCAGGACGGCGTGCGTCACGGCGTCCTGCTTGACGACGGACACCCGGCCGGTCACCGGGGGCGGGGGAGCGGAGCCGCAGTCCGGCAGGTCGCCGTCGAACGGGTAGGCGTGGAACTCCTGGCCGCCGCCGCCCGTCGCCGCGGAGGTGTGCGTCAGCGAACCGGCCGTCAGGAAATGGCCGTTGATGCCCGGGAGCGACACCGTCGTCCCGCTGGAGGGCGTGCCGACGAGGAAGCTGCCCTGGAACTGGCCCGTGCCCTTCAGCTCCACCCGCGTCGCGTCCGGGATGTTCCACAGCAGCCGCTCGCGCAGCCGGTTGAAGGCGTTGTCGTCGGTGAGCGTGCCGCTGTAGGTGTTGATGACGCGGGCCCCGCCGAGGAGGTTGACGAGCACCGTGGCACCGTCGGGAACGGCCGTGAACCGGACGCCCTCCTGGCCGCCGTCGCGTCCCGTGATGTCGAAGTCGACGTCGAACACCTGGAGTCGTGACGTGCCGTCGCCGGTGAACACGGTCTCCGAACCGGTGTTGACCGCCGTCCCCGTAGCGGGCCGCCCCCGGCCGTCGGCGCCGTGCGCGTAGCAGCGGGAGGCGGCGGAGAGCTGGTCCCGCAGGCCCGCGTAGGGCTGTACGGCGGCGGGGTCCCCGATGCTGCGCCCGATGACCGTACCGGAGGCCGGGCCGGCGTGCCGGACCACGCCGCGCTCCGCGTCGAGCCGCTGGCCCGGGGCGACGGTGACGGAGCCGCCGGTCGTCAGCCAGTCCGCGCCGTCCGGCGGCGGGACGCGTGAACCGACGCCGGCCAGGCCGATGTTGTAGAGAGCGCCGCCGGCCGTCTTGTTCTGGTCGAACGAGCCGAGGGTGACGACGCGTCCCTCGGCCTCGGCGGCGGCACCGCGGACGAGGAAGTCGCCGCCGACGAAGATGTTGATCCCGTTGTCGCGGCCGGCGATCGGGCCGTTGCCGACGGGCGGGTAGGCGGCGGGGCACTGCCCCGGCACGCACGGGCCGAGCCCGCCGGGGAGGGGAGCGGGAACGGCGGGCGGGGCCAGCGGTCCCGCGACGGCGAAGGCGGTCAGCGCGGCGACGGCCGCCGCGCGCCATGAGGGTCTGAGCACGGTGTCCTCACCATCGGGGTCGAGCGGTGTGTTTTTCGTATCGATCGTGACCATATGTCGATGAATTGCCCGGCTCGCCGCGCCGGAGGAATGGCCCATTCAGCCGAGAAGGGTAAATATCCGAACATTTAGCCGCAGGATCGATTTTTCTCACACGAACGGGTGAGGATGTGCGTATCTGTGGACGGGAGGGGGCAACCACGGGGCGACTCGCACAAAACGCCGAGTTGTCGATCAACTCCCGTGACAGGAAGGGGAATTGTCATGCGTCGTCGTTTCGCCATCGGCGTCCTGGCCGTGGCCGCGCTACTCGGAGCCCTGGCCACCCCGGCCGGAGCCGAGGACTGGGGGAAGGGCGGTGGCGGCGGGGAGTCCTGCATCACCAACCAGGCCCACAACCTCGTCGGTGTCGCCCTCACCTGCTCCCCGATCTCCGTCCTCTAGGACGGGTGCCTCGCGTGGGCGCACGCCGCCCGCGGAGCCGGATGGTGTGGGAGGGAAGCCGTCCGTAGCTCCCCGGGCGCGACCGCCCGGCGGCCCCTGAGCCGCCGGGCGGCCGGCGGGGCCACGTGACGGGCCGGCAAGGCCGGGGTGGGCGGCGGAGCGGACGCCGCCGAGGGCTGCGCCGCCCGTCGCCCACCCGAACCGCCGGCCCCGGACCTACGTCCCCGGCTTGTGCCCCCACACGTACACCGCGTCCCCCACCCGCAGAACCCCCCACAGCGCCTTGGCGTCCGGCACGCCCATGGTCACGCACCCCGCCGACCCCGCACCGTCGTACAGCTCCCCCGGCCGCCCGTGGAACGCCTGCCCGCCCGAGAAGAACTGGGCGTACGGCATGGGGGCGTTGGCGTACAGCGTGGACAGGTGGTCGATGTGCTTCCGGTACACCGTGTGCCACCCGGTGCGCGTCTCCTCCCCGAGCCGGCCCGTCCGCACCGCGACCGGGCCGAACCGCACGGCGCGCCCGTACTGCACCCACATCAGCTGCCGGCCGAGGTCCACGCAGGCCACCTTGCGCGCCGGCGTGGGGACGGGGCAGGCGCCGGCCGCGTTGGGATTCGGGCGGGCCCGGGCCAGGACCACGGCGCGGTAGGTGGCGAGGTTCGCGAAGCCGTCGGCGGGGCGGACGCCCGCCCTGCGCTGGAAGGCGGCGATGGCCGCGCAGTCGGCGGGGGACTGCCGCCCGTCCTGCGGCAGACGGAGGTACGCCTCCAGCTGCCACTGGTACGGGCCGGTGCCGGCCGTGCACGCCGCGGCCCCCGCCGCGCGGGCCGGGCCCGCCGGGCCCGTCAGGGTGGCGGCGAGCAGCAGCGCCGTGGCGAGGGGGCCGTACCTTCTGGTGCGTCCGAGGTGCATGGACGACACCTACAAGGCGCGCGCCCCCGGGGCATCCCGGGCGGGCCGCACGGGTGGCCGCGCGGCCCGGAGTGCCGGCGGAGGCCCGGGCGTCCGGGGGGCTCAGACCGTCCCGAACTCCTTGAGCAGTGCCGCGCAGAACGCCGGCAGGTCGCCCGGCTTCCGGCTGGTGACCAGGGTGTTGGGGCCCGCCGTGCAGACGCGCACCTCCTCGTCGACCCAGGTGCCGCCCGCGTTGCGGATGTCCGTGCGCAGGCTCGGCCAGGACGTGAGCGTGCGGCCCCGGACCACGTCCGCCTCCACCAGCGTCCAGGGTGCGTGGCAGATCGCCGCGACCGGCTTGCCCGCGGCGAAGAAGTCGGCGACGAGGGAGACGGCGGCCGGATCCTGGCGCAGGGCGTCCGGGTTGGCCACCCCGCCGGGCAGCACCAGCCCGTCGTAGTCCGCCGCGGACACCTCGCCCACGACGTCGTCGACGGCGAAGGTGTCGGCCTTGTCGAGGTGGTGGAACGCCTGGATCCGGCCGGGGGAGGTGGAGACCAGGCGCGGGTTCCCGCCCGAGTCCGCCACCGCCTTCCACGGTTCGGTGAGCTCCACCTGTTCGACGCCCTCGGGCGCCATGAGGAATGCCGCTTTCATGCTCCGTGTCCTCCCCGGCCGCTGGGGCCTGCTAGGTGTAGCGGCAGATGCCGCCGGTTCCCTGGGCGGGGGTCCGCGGGGTGCCCGGCTCCAGCACCCTGACGTCGGCGCCGGTCAGCAGGGCGGCCCGCACCGCGACGTCGGCCAGCCGGCCCTCGTGCGGCTCGCCGTCGGGCGGCAACTCCTCGCGCCGCTCGGCGAGTTGCGTCGGCGAGTCGCCGAACCAGGCGGTGCGCTGGTCGTTGGGGTCGTCGGTGACCGTGAGGACGCCGACGCGGCCGACGGCCAGCGCGTCGAGGGTGGTGTGGACCCCTTCGACCGCGTGCCCGCCCGGGCCCAGCTCATGCTCGAGCTGCCGCAGGAGATCGGCGGTGCGGGCGTGCCCGGCGCGGGCCGCCTCGGCCGGCGCGCGGGTGGCCGCGTCGGGCGAACCGTCGGCGCCGCGGCTGCCGCTGACGTGCCCGACGGTCACCTCCCGGCGCACCCGGGCGGGCAGGTGCTTGGTGACGTACTGCCGCGCCCGCACGTCGCCGGCGAGCAGCAGCAGGTTGGCCGACACCTCGGCCAGGGCCGTGTCCAGGGCCTGGGCGACGGCCGTCGCGTTGTGCTCCCAGGAGTCCTCGGCCCGGTGCTGGTACCGCATCTGGGGCAGGCCGGGGCTGCGGACGATCTCGTCGTCGGGGCCGGTGACCGTGCGCCGCACGGGCTCGGTGGAGCCCTCGGGGAAGAGCAGGAGGTCCGCACCGGTGCGGTCGACGACCGCGACCACGTGCGCGGGGTGGTCCTGCCGCCACTCCAGCAGCGGCAGCAGGTGCGGGACGGACGCGAACTCGGCCACGTCCCCGTGGGGTTCGCCGGGCAGCTCGGCGGCGTAGCGCACCTCGCCGCCGGAGGCGAAGGCCGCGAGGACGCCGGTGCCGGGCAGCGAGTCCAGGACGCGGGAGGCCAGCGCGTCCACCGTGGCCGCGTCGGCCCCCTCCCGGGCGAGCCGGGCGGCCAGCTCGCGCCAGCGGGCCTCGGCCTCCTCGGCCCGCTGCGGACGTATCTCGCGGTCGAAGTAGACGGACGCGTAAGGGCCGGGCGCCTCCAGGAGGGCGCGCAGCGTACCCGTGTCGGTCCGGGTGGCAGTGGTCATGTGGGCTCCTCCTCCCGGGCGGTTTCCACCCGCCCTTCCAGCTGACCAGATGGGGCAGAGCGGCGCACGCCGGGGCGTGACGCGCACCACCGTGCCCCGGGAGTTGCGGTTACCTGTAGTGACGGAACGAATGCACTCTGGAATCATGGGAGTTGAGGGGGCCGGGGACCGCGGGTGCCCCCAGGAGGGGAGGGCGCCCGCGAAATCCCCGGCCCCGCCTGCCCGTTGGGCAGTGCTCAAAGGATCGCTTTGGGATGGTCATGGAAAGTTTTATTCGACTTATGGAGGGAACCTCGGTAGCTTCGGCGGCGTGCCGAGGGCCCGCACCAGCCGGCCCCCGCGCGCACCAGCACGTCTCCTACCGATGGGCGGTGTCTTCCATGGCGGCCGAACGCCGAACCGCGTCCCCCTGGACCTTCATGGCCGCGACGGCCGTCCTGTGGGGCTCGGCCTTCCCGGCGATCCGCGTCGCCCTGGACGGGTATGCGCCCACGTCCATCGCGGTCCTGCGGCTCGTGTGCGCGATGGCGATCCTCTCGCCCTGCCTGGTCACCGGCCGCATCGCCCGGCTGCGCCGCGCCGACCTGGCGCGCATGGCCGGCTTCGGCCTCACCGGCATGACGGCCTATCAACTCCTGCTCTACGCGGGCGAACGCCACGTCGAGGGCGGCACCGCCGCCATGCTCGTCGCCACCTCACCCGTCTTCGCCACCCTGCTCGGCATGCTCGTCCTGCGCGAACGGCCCGGCGCCCGGGGCGTCGTGGGACTCCTCGTGGCCCTCGGCGGCGCCCTCGTCGTCGCCACCGCCGGCGGCGGAGGCGGCGGAACGCGCTCCGGCATGGCGATGATCGTCCTCGCGGCCGCCGCCCAGGCGACCTCCTTCGTCCTCCAGAAGCCGCTGCTCCAGCGCTACTCGGGCATGGACTGCATCTTCTACGGCAGCCTCTTCGGCCTGCTCCCGCTGCTGTTCTCCGTCCCCGGGGCGGTCCGGCAGACCGCCGGCGCCGGCTGGCAGCAGCTCGCCGCCGTCGGCTGGCTCGGCCTCGGCTGCACCGTCCTGGCCTTCTGCACCTGGTCGCGCGTCCTCAAGGCCGCGACCGCGTCGACCAGTTCGCTCGTCCTGTACGCCGTGCCGGTCGCCGCCCTCGCCCTGGACGCACTGCTCTTCGGCGTCCTCCCCGCCCCGATGGCCGGCCTCGGCGGACTCGTCGTCCTCCTCGGCGTCGCCGTCGCCGCCATGCGCCGCACCCCGCCGCGCCGCGTCGCCGGCTCCTCCCCGGCACCGGCCGCGCCGCGGCGGGAGACCGTCAAGTCCGGCTGAACGGGCCCCCGTCCAGCCGGGACAGCGTCTCGCGCACGTTCTCCTCGGCGGCCAGCCGGACGGCCTCCTCCGGCGCCAGCCAGCGCAGTTCCGCCCCCGGGCGCTCCGGCCGCACGGTGTCCGGCGCCCCCGTCGCCAGGACGAACCGCAGGTCGGCGTGCTCGTGCGCCGGCTCGTCGCCCGCCGCCGGCACCGGCACGACCACCACGTGCGCCGGCCGCGCGGCCGGCCACGGCGCCAGGTCCTCCAGCCCCGTCTCCTCCCGGCCCTCGCGCAGCGCCACCCCCAGCGGATCACTCTCCCCCGGATCCCCGTGCCCGCCCACCAGCAGCCACGACCCGTGCCGCCGGTGCCACCGCAGCAGCACCCGCCCGCCCACCGGATCCACGATCACCGCGGACGCGGTGAGGTGCAGCGGCAGCGAGCGGTCCCAGGGATCGGCGGCCGACGCGAGCAGCGCCCGCAGCCGGGCGACGTCGGCGCGCTCGCGCCCGTCGGCGGGCCGGTGGGAGGCGAGAACGTCCGTCACGGACGGGGACCTTGAGATCATGCGACGCAGCCTAGGCGAGAACGGCCGCGCCCCCCACCGGATTTGCCGCCCCCGCCCCCGCCTCCGCCTCCGCCCCCGCCACCGCCGCACCGTCGCGCCCGCGCGCCCGGGGCGGGCACGGAAGCGGAGGCGGCCCCACCTCGGCCGCGCGGACCAGGACCTCCGCCGGAGAAGGCCCCGGTCCCCGGGCCGAAGCGGGCCGCGACGGCCCGGCCGTAGGGTCGGAAGCGGTGGCGGGCGTCGTCGGTGCCCTGGCGAACGGCACGCCGCAGGCGCGGCTGCCAGGCGCGCCACACGGCGGGGCCCCAACCCCCGAGGGGCCCCGCCACCCCTGGGCCACGGCGCGCCGGGCCTCGCCCCGGCCGCCCGACGGGCGGGGGAGCGGGCCCACCGCACCGGCGCCCGGCCCCCGTCACAGCCCCAGCGCGGCCAGGTCGACCGTGGCGGCCATGGCCCGGGCCCCCTCGTCGTTGGGGTGCATGCCGTCCCCGCAGTCGAAGTCCGCGCGGAGGTGGCCGGGCCGCCCGGGATCCTCCAGGGCGCGCGCGACGTCGAAGACCGACTCGAAGACACCGCTCGTACGGATCCACTCGTTGACCCGGCGGCGCGCCGCGAGCGCCTCGGGCGTGCTGTGTCCCGGGTACACGGCGCCCGCGAACGGGCCGATCGTCGCGGCGTGGACCGCCAGTCCCGCCCAGTGGGCACGGCGCGCCAGCTCCGTGAACCCCATGATCAGGTCGTCGGCCGGGGCGGGCGGCAGGCCGGTCATGCCCGGCAGACCCAGGTCGTTGATCCCGAAGTGCACCAGGACGGCGGTGGCCCCGGGGACGGACAGCACGTCCCGCTCGAAGCGCGCCAGGGCGTGCTCGCCGATCCCGTCCGTCAGCAGCCGGTTGCCGGCGATGCCCTGGTTGACGACCCAGCCGCGCTCCAGCCGCCGGTTGAGCGCGTCGACGGAGCGCCGGTCGGCATCGGGCGTCGTGCCGACGCCCTCGAACCACGAGTCGCCGAAGGCCACGCCCACCGCCGTCCCGGCCGGGGCGAGCACGTCGACCCCGGTCACGTAGAACCGCGCCTCCACCTCCTGCGCCCCCGCGAGCTCCGCCTCCCCCGTCACATTGCCGTCCGCCACGTACGACGTCGCGGCGGGCATGTGGGAGAACGTGGCCGGGCCCGTCTCGGCCGGCAGGTGGAGGCTCAGCACGAGAGCGTCCCCCGCCGCCACGGACAGCCCGGCCGCGTCGCTCACCACCTCGGCGCCCGCCGGGACCGTCACCCCGGGTGCGCCCGCGAACCGCAGCACCGTCCCGTCCGTGCGGCCGCGCACGGCCACCCGGGCCTCGGCCACCGTCAGCGGCAGACGGCCGTAGCGGTTGGACAGCCGCACCCGGATCCCCTCGCCGCCGCCCGCCATCCGCAGCACCTGACGCACCGTCTGGTCCCGGAAGCCCCGCGGCTCGACGAACAGGATCTCCTCGTACGGGCTGATCACCGCGCTGCGGAACCCCGCCACCCACTGCTCGGCCATGTCGCGCCTTTCCCTCGGTCACACGTTCCGGCAGGGGACAACACCAACAAGATCATCCGGGATTCCCGGGCGGCTCCGCCCCCGCGGCGTGACACGCCTCGATCAGCGCCCGCAGCTCGGCACGCGGCGGGTCCGGCCGTACCGCCAGGAAGGCCCGCATGACCGGCGCCGGGTCGCGCAGGGGACGGAAGACCACGCCGGGCACGGGCAGTTGGTCGGCGTGGGGCGCGTAGAAGACCGTCCAGGACGGCCGTCCGTGGCCGACGGACGCCAGCGTGTCCTGCGCGGTGGTGAACTCGGGCCCGAGGGCGGGCGCGAAACCGGCCTCCTCGCACGAGCGCATCACCAGGTCGTACAGGGCCGGGTTGCGCGCACGGGACGCCAGGCGCAGGGGCAGGCCCGCCAGATCCGCCATCGCGACCGTGCCGCGCACCGCCAGATCGTGCCGGGCCGGCAGCGCCACCATCAGCGCGTCCTCCCACAGCGGCAGCAACTCCACCCCCGGGAAAGGACGTTCGCCACGCAGCAGCGCCGCGTCCAGCTCGCCGCCGCGCACCCGGCGCAGCCGCTCCTCGGTGGCCGCGGTGACCAGCTCCAGCTGCGCGTGCGGGGCCAGGCCGGCGAAACCCGCCAGGATCCCGTCCAGCCGGGCGCCGAGCCCGTCGCTCGTGCCCAGCCGCAGCGTGACCGCCCGCTCCGCACGCAGCTCCTCGACCGCCTCCCGCGCCCGGTTCCGCGCCGCCAGCACCTCCCGGGCGTGCGGCAGCAGCCGCCGGCCGGCCTCCGTCAGCGCCACCGCGCGCGTCGTCCGCGCGAACAGCGGCACCCCCAGCTCCCGCTCCAGCCTGCGCACCTGCTGGCTCACCGCCGACTGCACGATGTGCAGCCGCCCGGCGGCCCGCCCGAAGTGCAGTTCCTCCGCCACGGTCAGGAAGTACTCGAGCTGCCGGATCTCCACACCCACCCCATTGATCAGTTCCCGTGATGAGTGTAGGCGCGATCCGGCCATTGGCCGACGGCGGGCGAGGCGGTGGACTGGGCACGTCGCCGGAGATCACCGGCCACCCCCCGAGAGGACGGAAGTCATGGCATACGCAGACGTCAACGGCGTCAGGCTGTACTACGAGGACGAGGGCGCGGGGTGGCCGCTGCTCTTCCTCCACGGCTGGGGGACGAGCGGGCAGGTCTGGGGCGCGCAGGCGGCCGGCTTCGTCCACGACCACCGGGTCGTCACCGTCGACTGGCGCGGCTGCGGCCGGTCGGACCGGCCCGCGCGCGGCAACGACACCGCGACCGTGGTCGCCGACCTCGCCGGGCTCGTCGAACTCCTCGGCCTCGAACGGCCCGTCGTCGTCGGCTCGTCGGTCGGCGCCACCTTCGCCGTCGAACTGGCGCTGCGCCACCCGGAGCTGGTGGGAGGCGCCGTGTCCGTGGACGGGCCGGCGCACTCGCTGACGCTCGGCTTCGACGCCGAGGAGTTCCTCGGCCGCCTGGCGGCGGACCGGGCCGGCACGGTGGCCGAGTGGGTGCCGGGCTGGTTCGCGCCCGGCGCGTCGGACGAGCTCGCCCGCTGGACGGTCCGCCAGATCCTGGACTCCGGCGTCCACATCGACGCCCACCACCGGGAGGCGGCGACGTACGACCCGCGCGGGGAGCTGCCGGGGCTGCGGGTGCCCGTGCACTACGTCCACGGCGAGCTCAGCCACATCCCCGTGGAGATCTCGCGGGCGTGCGCGGAGCACGCCCCCGGCGCGGAGCTGAGAGTGCTGCCCGGGGCCGGGCACATGCCGCACCAGGAACGCCCGGCGGAGTTCAACGCGGTGCTGCGGGAACTCCTCCCGCGGTGAGACGGAGCCCCCGGACCACTTCGCGACAGCAACCACACGACGCCAAGGAAGAAGCCATGCCCGCCCTCGTCCTCATCCACGGCACCGGCGCCGACCCCGCCCAATGGACCCCGCTCACCGAGCGGCTCACCGACCGCTTCACCGTCCTCGCCCCCGCCCTCCCGGCCCTCCCCGCCGGCACCGTGGCCGACCTCGCCGACCACGTGGTCGCCGCGGCCGACGAGGCGGGTCTGGAGAGGTTCCACGTGGCCGGGCACTCCCTCGGCGCCGTGGTGGCCGCGCACATAGCCGGCACACGGCCCGGCCGCGTCGCATCGCTCGCGCTGCACGCGGCATGGGCCCACACGGACACCCGCATGGCGGCCGAGTTCCGCCACTGGCTGGCGCTGCTGGAGCACGACGCCGCGCACGGCACGAACCTGTTCGCCCGCATGGTGCCCCTCATGGCGTTCGGACCGCGCTACTGGGAGCGCACCGACGAGGACGCCCACGAGGCGCTGGTCCGTGCCGTCACCGGGATGATCGTGCCGGAGACGGCCGCCCGGCAGACGGAGACCGATCTCGGCGTGGACCTGCGCCCGCTCCTGGGCCGCATCACCGCCCCCACCCTCGTCCTGGCCAGCACGCAGGACCGGTTGATCGACGGGGCGCAGCAACAGGCCCTCCTGGCCGGGATCGAGGGCGCGCGGTACGCGGAGATCGACGCCGGGCACGGGGCGCCCGGGGAGGACCCGGAGGGGTTCGCGGCGAAACTCGCGGCGTTCCTGGAGGAGCGGGCGGACGAGGAGGGCCGGCCGGTGGCGGCGGCCCGGGCGGCCGTCTCAGACCTCTAGTTCGGACTCGATGCGCCTCAACTGGTGGCGAGCCATTGCCAGATTGGCCCGCTGCGTGTCCAGCACGAGGTACAGGAAGAGCCCGTTGCCGCCCCGTCCGGTCAGCAGCCGGATCAAGTGGTACTGCGTGTTGAGGGTGATGAGGATGTCCTCGATGCGGTCCTGGAGGCCGAGCATCTCCATGGCGCGCAGCTTCGCCCGCACCACATCGGTGTTGGCGGCCGCGGCGACGTTCAGGTCCATGGTCTGGGAGCCGCCGAGCGTGCCGAGGGCCATGCCGCTGCCGTAGTCGACGAGCGCCACGCCTATGGCCCCTTCGATCGAGCTCATCGCTTCCTTGAGTGCGGTCTCGGTGTTGGACATGGGAATGCCTGCTTCCGGTCTGTGGGTGGAAGGTGAACGGGCGGCGGGGCGCGGCGGCGGGAAACGCCGCCACTAGACCCGGGGCCGCTGCTGCAGCGCGCCGTCGATCAGCGCGGCGAGGCGTGGACAGGCCCGGCGGGCCTCCAGGTTCAGGCGGCCGACGTTCGCGTCGGCGGTGGCCAGGAGGGTCAGGACGCTGGAGACCCCGGCCGCGTAGGTGGCGACGTACCCGAACTCGCCGTTGACCAGCAGCTCGCGGAAGCCCCCGTGGCCCACGGCCTCCGTCAGGCGCGCGCCCACGCCCAGGGCCGCGGCGGTCAGCGCGGCCACGCCGTCGGGCTCCGCGTTCTTCGCGAGCAGGTGGGCGATCACCAGCCCGTCCGTGCTCGCGACCATGGCGCCGGTCAGGTAGGGCACCCTGATCCGTAATTCCTGTAACTCTGCGAGGACTTCGGGCGGTGCTGAGGTCATCGACTGTCTCCTCACGGCGAACTGCCTCAAGGCGCGTCTCATCATGGGATCGGCGGATTCGGGCGGGTGCACGGCACGGTCACACAGTCCTCTCCGGCCGAGGGTGATTACCAATGGCGTGTCCGTTGCGACGGAAGGTAATCGAAAAGAGTGCTGGGGTGGGAGGGTTTCGGCAATTTCCCTCGGCACTTGTACAGACCAATGCAGGTTGCCAACGGCCGGAAAGCGACGTTTCGTTCAGCGGTCCCGCCGCTCCAGCGGCCCCGCGCACTTGAACGCGCGGTGGATCGGCGCGGTGCTGGTGCCGAGGATGCCCGGGAGGGCGGCGACCGGCCCGGTGAGGTAGCGGTAGAAGGCGCCGGCGTCGGGCGTGGTGACGCTGGCGTAGACGTTGAAGTCCCCGGTCGTGGCGGCCGCGAAGGACACCTCGGGGTGGGAGGCGAGCGTGCCCCCGACCGCCTCGATGTCCGAGGGCACGACATTCAGCCACAGGGCGGCACGGAAATTCCGCTGGAGAACGCGCGGGGCGAAGTCCACGTCGAAGTAGAGGACCCCCGCCTCCCGCAGCTCCGCCATCCGGCGCCGGACCGTCGTCGGCGGCCGGCCCGTGGCCGCCGCCAGCTCCCCGACGGCCGCCCGGCCGTCGCGCGCCAGCACGTCCAGCAGCCGGTGGTCCGCCTCGTCGAGCGGATACGCCGGCGCCGGGTCGCTGAGCAGGTTGTCCGGCGCGTTCGCGGGCCGCAGCGCGGCGACCTGCGCGGCCGTCAGCGGGCCCGACTTGGTGAGCAGGCTGAGGTCCTGGCCGAAGAAGACGTGCAGGACACAGTGCCCGCTCACCTCCGCCACCTGCGGCGTCCTCGGCAGCTTCTCCAGCAGGAGCGTGTCCCCGCCGCCGGTGGTCCGCGGGCGGACCAGACAGGCGATCTCCGTCCCGCCGGAGGTGAGGCTGACCCACGCGGTGTCCGGCCGGCGGGCCAGCGCCTCCCCGATCGCCCCCGCCGCACTGGGCGCGCAGCGCACCCGCACGAACCACGGCACCTCGCCCAGCCGCAGCGGATCCGTCAGGCCCACCACCCGCAGCGTCCCCGCGGACCGCAGCCGGCTGTAGCGGCGCGCGACGGTCTGGTCGGACACGCCCAGCACCTCGGCGATCCGGCGGAACGGCGCCCGCCCGTCGATCTGCAGCGCGTGCGCCAGGAGCTGGTCCTGCTCGGTGTCGAGCGGGGGCAGGACGACCCGCCGGTTGTCGAGATTCACCGCTCCACGGTACGAGATGTCGAATTCCGCCGCCGGACGGCCGCCGGCTGGGGACGGGGTCCGTCCACCCGGAGGCTTCCGGGGAGAGGGCGCGGCGAGACGAAGCGCGCCCCGGACCGACGGGGGAGACCCGATGGGAGACAACCGCAATGCGTAAATGGTGGCCCTTGGTGGCAGTGAGCCTGGGCGCCTTCATCCTGCTCGTGGACGTCACGATCGTGAACGTCGCCCTCCCGAGCATGGCCGACGACCTCGACGCCTCGTTCTCGTCCCTCCAGTGGGTCGTCGACGCCTACGCGCTGTCGCTGGCCGCCCTGCTGCTGGCGGCGGGCTCGGCGGCCGACCTCTTCGGCCACCGCAGGCTCTACGTCCTGGGCCTCGCGGCCTTCGCCCTGGCCTCCCTCGGCTGCGGGCTGGCGCCCGACGCCTGGGTGCTGGTGGCCGCGCGGGCCGTCCAGGGGGCCGGCGGCGCGGCCATGTTCGCGACCTCCGCCGCGCTCCTCGGCGCCACCTACCACGGCCGCGACCGGGGCACCGCGTTCGGCGTCTGGGGAGCCGTCAACGGCGCGGCCGCGGCCGCCGGACCCGTCCTCGGCGGCCTGCTGACCGAACACATCGGCTGGCAGGCGATCTTCCTGGTCAACCTGCCGGTCGCCGCCGTGGCGATCTGGCTGACCCTGCGGGTGATACGCGCCGACCGCACGGACGCCGCCGGGGAGACCGCCGGGAAGCGCGGCCGGATGGACGCGGCCGGCGCGGTCACCTTCACCCTCGCCGCCGCGTCCGTCACCTACGCGCTGATCCGCAGCACCGAGGACGGCTGGACCTCGGCCACCGTCCTGACGGCCTTCGCCGTGGCGGCGGCCGCACTCGTGGCCTTCGTCCTCGCCGAGACGCGTCTCGCGCGCCGTGGCGGACCGCCCCTGCTCGACCTCGGCCTGCTGCGCCGGCCGGCCTTCGCCGGGCTCATGGGCGGCGCACTGCTCTTCCAGGGCGGCGCCTTCGGCTGCCTGGTCCTGGTCTCCCTCTGGCTGCAGTCCGTCCTCGGCCTCGGCCCGGTCGCCGGCGGCGTCGCCCTGATGCCCATGGCCGTCCTCTCCTTCCTCGTCGCCGCCGTCGCGGGCCGGCACGTCCAGCGCGTCGCCCCGCGCCTGCCCATCGGCGCCGGACTGCTCCTCGTCGCCGCCGGCATGTACCTGCTGTACGACGGCATGTCCGCGGACGCCGGCCGCTGGTCCCTCGCCGCGGGCCTGGCCGTGGCCGGAGCGGGTGTCGGACTGTCCACCCCGGTCCTGGTGTCGGCGGCCACCGGCAGCGTGCCGCCGCAGCGGATGGGGATGGCGGCCGGCGCCGTCAACACCTTCCGCCAGCTCGGCATGACCCTGTTCATCGCCGTCCTCGGCGCGGTCTTCACCCACACGGCCCGGACCGAGCTGGCCGGCGCCGTCCCCGACGCGCACGCCGCCGCCTCCGCCCTCGCCGGCGGCCAGGCCCAACGCCTCGTCGCGGCCGCCCCGCAGGCCCACCGCGCGACCGCCGAGGACCTGGTCCACCGGGCCTTCGCGGCCGGCCTCCAGGACGTCTTCCTGTGGTCCGCCGGCGCCGCCGTGGCCGGAGCCGTGCTCGTCCTCGCCCTCGTACGCCCGGCACGCCCCCGCCCGGCCGCGCACCCAGCCGCGGGCGAGCCGGCGGCACCGGCGAAGGAGCCCGCACGGAAGGGATGACCGCCCGTCCCCGAGCGGGACATGCCGGACCCCGGAACGCCCCGACCGCAGTCGCGGGCCGCCCGGGGTCCGGCTCCGCGCTACTGTCCCCGGCCGCGCGCCGCGCGGAAGCGGGCCGCCGCGGCCGCGAGGTCCACGACCGGCTCCGGGTAGCGCAGGCGCGCCCGCTCCGCCCCGCCCAGCCGCCACGGCTCGTGCACCAACCGGCCGGGAACGTCCGCGAGTTCGGGCACCCAGCGGCGCACGTACGCGCCGTCCGGATCGAAACGACGCGCCTGGACAAGGGGGTTGAGGACGCGGCCGGGGCGCGTGTCCGTCCCCGTACCGGCGGCCCACTGCCAGTTGAGCTGGTTGTCCGCCACGTCCCCGTCCACCAGCAGGCCGAGGAAGTGCCGGGCGCCCTCCCGCCAGTCGTGGAGGAGCGTCTTGGTGAGGAACGACGCCGTCAGCAGCCGCGCCCGGTTGTGCATCCAGCCCTCCCCGGCGAGCTGGCGCATGGCCGCGTCGATCACGGGGAAACCGGTGCGCCCCTCCCGCCAGGCGCCGGCCTCGTCCGCGTCGCACCGCCACCGCACCTCCCGCGCACGGTAGTCGCGCACCGCCGCCCCGGGGACCGCGGCCAGCACCTGGTGGTGGAAGTCCCGCCAGGCCAGCTGGCGCACGAACGCCTCCGCACCCGGGCCGCCGGCCCCCCGGACCCGGGTGACCACCTCGACCGGCGACAGACACCCGAAGTGAAGGTACGGCGAGAGCCGTGACGTCGCGTCGGCCGCGAGATCGTCGCGCAGCTCGGCGTAGCGCGCGAGCCCGCCGCGCAGCCAGGCGGTGAGCCGCCGCCGGCCCTCGCCCTCACCGCCCTTCGGCACGGCGTACGCGGCGTCTGCGACGGGCAGGGGCGCGCCCGCCACCTCGTCGGGCACCTCCACCCGCCGGGGCGCCGCCAGCACATGGCGCACCGGCCACGCCGACCAGCGGCGGAAATACGGCGTGAAGACCGCGAAGTGATCCCTGCCCGTGGGCACCGGCCCGCCCGGAGGGACGACGGTCGTCACCGCCTCGTGCACGGTCAGCCGCCTCCGCTCCCGCCCGAGCGCGGCCCGCAGCCGCTCCTCACGGCGCTGCGCGTACGCACTGACCCCCGCGGCCACGTGCACCTCGTCCGCGCCGCTCTGCCCGGCGACCCGGCACACCTCCTCCACCACCTCCCCCTCGCGCACCACCAGCCGTCCTCCCCGCGCCCGCAGCCCCTCGTCCAGATCGGCGAGGCAGCCGGCCAGGAACGCGGCCCGGCGCGGCACGGCGAAACCGGCCCTCCCGACACCCTCGTCCAGCACGAAGAGGGGCACCACACGGTCCGCACCCCCGGCCGCGGCCCGGAGCACCGGGTTGTCGTACAGACGCAGATCGGACGTGAACAGGGCGACGGCGGTGCGCATGACCCGAGCCTAGGCGGCGGCCGGCCCCACGGCCCCGCACACCGGCTCGCCCGGCCGCGTGACGAGCGCCCCTCCGCCGGCGGCCCGAGGGCGCGCGCTACCCCTTCTTCCCCACCGCCAGTTCCGTCCCCGACACCGTGGCCACGATGCCGTCCTCCTCGACCCGGACGTCCCGCAGGTGCAGTTCGCGCGCCTCATCGGGGAGCGTGAACGAGAAGGACAGCGGCTCGGCGAGCTCCGGCGGGCGGACGTGCATCAGACCGGTGATCAGCTTCGGGTCGACACCGATCCTCGACAGCAGCGCGGGGTGCTCCACCACCGCGTCGACGAGGTTGACCCGCGTCAGCCGTTCGACGAACCGGGGCGTGCCCACCAGCTCGTGCAGCTTCTCCTCGTCCCGCAGGGCCGTCTCGACCACGCTCTCCGGCACGCCGAGCCGTTTCACCACGGCCGGCACCGACAACAGCGCCTTCACCCGCGCCGCGTCCCGCGCGATGCGCTCGGCGGTCTCCCGGTGGAGCGTCAGACCCCGCCCCTTGCCGGAGCGGTAGGCGGCGACGCGGGGCACGTCGAGGCTGATGCCCTCCACGTCCGTGGCCAGACCGCGGTCGCCGACGAGCCGCAGCCGGGCCCGCGCCCGGACGCGCAGCTGCTGCCCGGCGACGGTCACCGTGCCGTCCGCGCCGACCGTGGTGCCGTCCCGGCGGCTGAACGTGACCTCCGACGCGGCGAGTTCACGCTTCATGTCCGCGAAGGAGAGCGTGATCTCGCCGTCCAGGCCGCCGACGACCGCGCCGCTCACGGCACTCGGCAGGTCGCCCTTCAACCGTATGTCCCGCGCGCTGGCGTGGACCTTGGCGAGCGACACGCGGTCGGCGGCCACGTGCGGGACGGTGACGTCCACCCGCTCCAGGCGCTTGTCCAGGACCTGTGTGAGGAACGGGAAACCGTGGATGTCCACTTGGGGAGCGGCCGCCAGATGGAGCTGCTCCTGCAAAGCCTGCCGTGCCTTCTTCTCCGCGTACATCGCCGCGCACCGGTCGGCCAGGACGAGGAACCCGGCGCACACGGAGAGGGCGCACAGCAGCTTCGCCGCGCGGGGGAGGCCCGCGAACGGGTTGCGGCGACGGCGGCGGCCGCGTCCGGCGCGGCGGCGGTTCCGGGGACGGCGGTGGTCGGGCGGGGACCACGGGGTGTCGTCGTCGGGCGCGGGGCGTCCGGGGCCGAGGGGGAGAACGGTGGTCCCGGGGGCGAGCAGATCCTCGGGTATGTCCTCCGGTGTCTCCGGTATCGGGGGCGCCGGTATCTCCTGGGTGACGGCGGCGCCGGTCTCGTCGGCAGTGCCGGGCGCGGTGCCGGATCCGGGCACGGTGCCGGATCCGGTGTCGGGCGGAGCGTCGGCGGCCGCGTGGGGGTCGGGGTCGGCCAGGGACGCGAGTTCCTCATAGGGGTTGCGGGGACGGGAATGCATGCGTGTGGGGGTTCGCATCGCCATATCCCACCACGCGCGCTCCCCTCGACCGCAAGGGCTACCAGCGGTACGTCCGAAAACGACGGCGCCGGACGAGCCGTGGGCGAAGGGACGTACGCCGGGGCAGTCCGGCGCCCGGGCGAGGTGACGGACTCGCGGAACCGTTCACGCGCACCTCCCCACCCGCGGACTACGCTGTGCGCCGATGACGACCGGAACGGCCTCGCGCCACCCACGGATCGGCGATCCGGTGCTCCCCTGAGCGCCGTACGCCGGAAACCCGGCGCTCCCGCACGGGCCCCGCCCCCCGTCGTGTTGACCGCAGACCACAGAACCGAAACGTCAACCACGACAGGAGACTTCATGCCCGACACGACCCTGCTGATCCCCACCGCTGACGGCCGCGCCGACGCGTTCGCCGCCTTCCCCGACGACGGCGCGCGGCACCCGGGGGTGCTGATGTACCCGGACGCCTTCGGCATCCGGCCCGTGCTGCGGGAGATGGCCCGCGAACTGGCCGGGCACGGGTACTACGTCCTCGTCCCCAACGTCTTCCACCGGCACGGCCCCACGCCGGTGGTCGAACTCCCCGCGCACATCGGAGAAGACGCCCGGCCCGCGCTCATCGCACAGTTGATGCCCCTGATCGAGGCGCACACCGCCGAACGGACCCTGCGCGACGCCGAGGCGTACCTCGGCTTCCTCACCTCCCGCCCCGAGGTGGACGCCGGACCGGTCGCGGTGACCGGCTACTGCTTCGGCGGCCTCCTGGCGACGCGCACCGCCGTCGCCCACCCCGGCCGGGTGGCCGCCGTCGCCGCGTTCCACGCCCCCGTCGGCGCCGACGGCCCCGACAGCCTGCGCCGCCTCACCGCCGCGGCCCACTTCGGCCACGCGGAATCCGACCTGACGCCCGAGGCGCTCGACGACCTCAACCGCGTCCTGGACACCGCGGGCGTCGACCACACCTCCGAGATCTACCCCGGCACCGTCCACGGCTTCACCATGACCGACACCGACGCCTTCAACGCCGCTGGGTTGCGGCGTCATTGGGACCGTCTGCTCCCGCTCCTCGGGCGCACCCTGCCGGGCGGGCAGGGCACGGGCCCCCGGACGACTCCGCGGAGCTGATGGCCCGGGCGGGCCGTGCTGCGCCCCGAGGGCCGAGGCGGACCCCCGGCCCGCCACCACCTCACACGGCCCGCCTCCCGCGGCGGAGGTCGTCCAGCGTCCGGCCGTCGGAGAGGCGCCACAGCGTCCAGCCGTCGACGGGACGGCCGGTGGCGGCCTCGGCGAGCCGGCCGTCGGGAGTGACGACGGCGCGGCTGAAGCGGTCGGCCCGGCACCGGTCGAAGGTGAGCACGGCACCAGGGTGCAGGAGCCCGGCCCGCATCAGACCGGCGAGGGCGCCGTGGGGAACGACGGGCGGTGGCGCCACCACGGCCCCGGTGCCCGGCGTCAGCGTGATGTGGACGGTTTCGTCGCCGTCGGCGTCGGCCAGTCGCGCGAGAACGGTGGAGTCGAAAGAAATACTGAGCAGGGGCATAAAGGCTCCCGGAAGGTTGCCGCACCACGCGGAGTGGTTTGCGGAACCACTTTACCTTCTCTCAACTCCGGTCATCCAGAAGAATGTTCTCGCACACCGACCGGCGGCCTTCGGGAACTGGGGCGAACAGGGGTTATACAGCGCTCTTCCCGGCCGGTAGCGTGAAAAGCAACGGATCGTGCGCATGCCGAGGGAAATACCCCGGAAAAGCTACGAGTTGGTGCGGGCGAAGCCGGCCGAGAAATGTCCGCCGTACTCGAGTGGAGGAGCGCGTATGCGAACGTCCGGCGTCTATATCTCTGCGGTCGGGGTGGACCTTCCCGACTGCGCCGACGTGCAACAGGCAATCGAGGACGGGCTGCTGGACGCCGCGGTGGCGGAGGAATCGGGGTTCATCGGGGTGGCCGTCGCCCAGGACACCCCGGCTCCGGAAATGGCCGTCCGCGCCACACGCCAGGCACTGGAACGCTGGACCGGAGATCCATCGGAACTGGGGGCGCTGTTCTACGTCGATTCCTTCCCCTCGGGGCCCGCCGGCTGGCTGCCGCAGTCCTACCTCATGAGAGAAGTCGTCGGAGGCGACCTGCTCGCCGTCGGGGTGCGCCAGGGCTGCAACGGTGTGTTCGGCGCCCTCGAACTGGCGGCGGCGTATCTCGAAGGAACCCCTGCCGAGGCGGTTCTCATCACCGCGACCGACAACATGAGTTCACCCCTGGTGGACCGCTGGCGGTCGAGCCCGGGATACATCCTGGGGGACGGAGCGTCGGCCGCGATCCTCACCAGCAGTCCGGGATTCGCCCGGCTGCTGTCCGTCACATCCATGACGGTGCCCGGGATAGAAGCGGTGCACAGAGGAACCCAGTCGCTGAATCCGTCCACGCTGCCCACCGGGCAAAAACTCGACCTGGGCGCCAGGATGGAGGAGTTCCGCCTCGGCGGAGGAGACTATTCCGAGTTGGTGTCGAAGTCGAGGCAGGCGCAGAACGAACTGCTCGCCGCTGCCCTCGACGAAGCCCGAATTGATATCGGGGACATCAAGCGAGTGGCTTTTCCGCACGGCAGCGTGAAGAACGTCCGCGCCGGGGCCACTGCCCTGGGGTTCCGCATGGAGCAGACCACTTGGGAATACGGCTGCCGAGTGGGACACGTCATGGCAAGCGATCAGTTGCTCTCCCTGGACCACCTTCTCCATACCCACGAGATCGGCCCGGGCGACCGGGTCCTGCTCATGGGATACGGCCCGGGACTGGGCATCGCCGCCGCAGTCGTCGAAATCACCGACCGCCCACACTGGCTGGCGAGAACGGACGGACAGAACGACCGGTGACGGACTCCGCTCACGTCCGGCCGCACTCCCACCGCTGCACACACACTCACTGGTACGTTCTGGAGGGTTGATGCTTGGCGACCGCTGCCCGACCGCCGAGGGCGAGAGGCCATACGATCCCGTCGACCTGTCGTCGCGAGCCTTCTGGTCCCGGACTGCAGCCCAGCGGGAGCAGTCCTACGCCGTACTCCGCGAAGAACGACCGGTGTCCTGGCACCCGCCCGTCGAAGGAGTCTCCGTGCCGCGCGAAGGGGACGGATTCTGGGCCGTTGTCCGGCACGAGGACATCGTCACCGTCAGCCGTCAGAACAAGGTGTTCATCGCCGGGGCAGGCGTCCTGTTCGAGGACATCCCCGAAGGAGGCTTCGACGGATCGCTGTCGATCCTCGCCATGGACCACCCCCGGCACACCAAGCTGAGACGGCTGATCAGCAGCGCCTTCACCCTCAAGAGCGTCGCCCGGCTGAAAGGGATCATGGAGGCGCTCGCCGGCGAGGTCGTCGACGAACTGGCCGCATGCTCCGAGGGGAGGGCGGACTTCGTCGAGAAGTGTTCCTCGCTCTTCCCGATGCGGGTGATCTCCGAAACCGTCGGAATCTCCGGCGACCGACGGGACGACGTCGTCGCGGCGGCGATCGCCCTGGTCGCGGCCACACCCGACACGACGACCGAGGACGGGTTCGCCCTCATGAAAGCAGCCGTGGAAGGCAATCGCTTCCTGCGCGACATGGCACTGGACCTGGCCGCCCGGCGACGGGCCCACCCGACCGACGACATCATGACGGTACTGGTCCAGGCGGAATCCGAAGGAGAGCGGCTGACCGACACCGAGATCGTCGACCTGTTCGTCCTGCTGTGCATCGCGGGCTACGACAGCACACGGCAGACCATCAACCACGGGCTCAAACTCCTCACGGACCTACCGGAACAAAGAGACTGGCTGATGGAGGACCTGGAAGGCCGCATGGGATCCGCCGTCGAGGAGATCCTCCGCTACGCCACGCCTGTCATGACGTTCCGCCGCACCGCGGCCATCGACACGGAACTGGGCGGACAGACCGTCAAAGCCGGCGAGAAAGTGGTGATGTTCTACGCCTCCGGCAACCGTGACGGCTCGGTCTTCCCGGACCCGGGGCGCTTCGACCTGAGCCGTGACCCCAACCCCCATCTGACGTTCGGCGGCGGTGGAGCCCACTTCTGCCTCGCCGCCCAGCTCGCCCGTGGACAGTTGCGGGCGCTCTTCGGCACGCTGCTCCGCCGGCTGCCCGACATCGAGGCGGGAGAGCCGGAGTACAAGTCCAATTCCTCCATCGACGGGATCCGGCGCCTGCCGTGCCGTTTCACCCCCCAATGACCCCCCGGCGAGGCGGTGTGCCGGACGGCCGAGCCGTCCGGCACACCGCCTCGCCCCTCGCCGACCGCATGAACACCCCCGGGGCGACCGGCCGGCGAACGATCCGGCCGGCCGCCCGCTCGCCCCTACCCGAGCCGGCCCGACGAGAGCGGCGCTTCACGCCACGGGCCCCCGCAGTTCCTCCTGGAGCCGCGCACGGAGCTGCTGACGCCGCGTGATGTCCAACTTGCGGAACACCTTCGTCAGATGCTGCTCGACCGTGCTGACGGTCACGTAGAGCTTGGCCGCTATCTCCCTGTTGGTGTTGCCGTGTGCCGCGAGGACGGCGACACGCATCTCGGACTCGCTGAGCCTGCCCCGGGCCTTGCCCGCGAACTCGCCCTCGCCACCACCCGGAATGATCTGGTCGCACAGGGCCTTCGCCCCGCACTCCTCCGCCAGCCGCCACGCCCTCCGGATGAGGGTGCCGGCGCGCACCGTGTCCCCCTCGGCCTCGTGGGTCCTGCCGAGATCGGCGAGGGCGCGGGCCAGTTCGAGCCGGTCACCGCTCGTGCGGAGGGCCTCGGCCGCTTCGTCCAGCAGCCGGATCCGGTCGGCGCCGCCGACCGTCCTGGCGCACGTCCGGAGCATGGCCCCGCGGACCTGCGCGCTGCCGGAGCGGCACTGCGCCAACTGCTCCCTCACCAGTTGCCGCGCTTTCGCCCCGTCGCCGAGCCGGAGGAACGCCTGGGCCGCGTCGTTGCGCCACGGGAGGATCTCGGGGCGGTCCAGCCCCCAGCGCTCGGCGAGGCGGCCCACGGTGGTGAAGTCGTTGACGGCGGCCAGGAGCCGGTTGGTGGCCAGGTGGAAGTGGCCGCGGGCGCGCATGAAGCCGAGTCCGTAGACACTGTGGAACAGGGCTTCCGGCACAGGGTGGTTGACCTTCTCCAGGGCGTCGTCGTACCGGCCCATGGCGGTATGGGCCATGATGAGCGTGGCCAGGGGGCTGCCCACGAAGACGCTCTCGGTTCCCTGCGGCACGGACGCCAGGGCGGCTTCCGCCTGGTGCGCGGCGTCGTGCAGCATGCCGAGCAGCAGCGAGATCTCGGCCTGCACCGCGGTGAGTTCGGCGTGCCAGCCCGGTGCGTCCCGCCGCTCGGTCTCACCGAGGAGCTTGTTGCACCAGAACACGGCGGTGTCGCAGCGGCCCGCGCGGGCGAGCGTCCGGACGGCGTTGGTGAGCAGCACCAGGGTGGTGTCGGTGAGCGGGGAGTGCCGCAGGGCGTGTTCCGCCGCCTCGGCAGCCGAGTCGCCCGTCCCGTCGCCCGGCCAGGCCCACACGGCCGCCGCGGCCTTCAGCTCCGGCACCGCCCCTGCCGCGGCCTGCACCACGTCGCCCTGCCCCTGCGGTACGAAACGGGCGGCGCGGGCGAGGGGAACGGGGTACTCGGCGGACGCCCAGAGGGCTGAGAAGTCGCAGGGGTCTTCCGGGGCCCGGTCCGCCGGTTCCTCACCCCCCGCCAGGCTCGCGAGCGCCGACGCCGCCTCGCCGAGGCGGCCGCGGGCGATGAGGAGCCGGGCCAGCATCGCGGTGTGCGGTGCGGCGAACCGTCCCTCCTCCCTGTCCGTGACGAGTTCGGCGAGGCGCTGCGACGCGGCCGCGTGGTTGATGCGCCAGGTGACCTGGGCGAGCCGGATGCCGATCGGATGGCGCTGCCGGGCACCGGCGGACATGCGTTCCGCGAGTTCGAGGCAGGCGGTCGCCCGCTTCGCGTCGTCCCCGGCGAGGGCCTCCTCGGCGGCGTCGCACAGGACGGAGACCGCCCACCGGTCCTCGCCGTGCCCGACCGCCAGGAGGTGACCGGCGATCTCCAGGGCCGGCGCCCCCTCGTCGTACAGCAGCCTGGCCGTACGCAGGTGCAGCGCCATGCGGTGGTCGTGGGGCAGCGTGTCCAGTGCCGCGGCCGCGATCACCGGGTGCCGCAGCCGGCCCGCGTCGTTCGTGAGCCCGGTCAGGCCGAGCAGCCGGAGGTCCCACGCCGCGGCCGCCACGTCCTGCCGCACGACGTGGGCCAGCCGGCCGGGGGAACCGGCCTCGCCTAGCACAGCGAGGGCGGCGGCGGACTCCCGGGACACGGCTCCCACACGGGCCAGGCAGGCCAGTGCGGCCCGGTGGAAAGGCCCTCCGACAACCGGTTGTACAAGACCCACTGCGCGGTGGGCCGGTGCTGCGCCGGTGCGTTGACCGGCCGCTTCACGCACCTCGTCGAGGAGCGAGCGGAGCAGCAGGGGATTACCGCCGGTGATCGTGTGACAGTGATCGACGAGGTCGTCGTCGGCGGGATGCCCGAGGGAGGCGGCCAGGTACTCCGCGAGGCCGTTCCGGGTGAGGGGGTTCAGGACGATCCGGTGGAAGCGCGGCAGGCTCAGGAAGTCGGCGTCCAGCAGCGGGGCGTCCTTGCGGATGCAGGGGTTGGTGGTGCAGATCAGCAGCACGTTGCCGCTCGCCGAGTCGCGGACTGCGTGCAGCAGGTACTGCCGGGTGGCGTCGTCCACACTATGCAGGTCGTCGATGGCGATCACCAGGCGGGAGGTGCGTGCGATGGCCTGGAACGCCGCGCAGAGGTGCTGGGCCTGCGCCGGCCTGCCGGTTCTGTCGGGCCGCTCGTCCGGGCGGCCTGCCGCCGGGACGACGGGAAGGTGGCCGTCGGGCGTCCGCTCCAGGCCGGCGCGGAGGTCGTCGGGGAAGGAGCGATTGCGGACCAGTTGGCCCAGGAGGTCCGGAGGGCCGCTGCCCGGACCGGCACCGCCCGCGCAGAGGACGAGGGAGCCCGCAGCGGTGAGTTGCTGGACGGCCGCGTTGAGGAAGGCGCTCTTCCCGCAGCCAGCTCCTCCTTCGATCAGGACCGCGCCCGCCGCTCCGGCCCACTGTCCGACGGTGGTGGAACGGAGACCGGTCAGGTGCTCCTCGCGTTCGATGAATACAGCGGGGTCGGCCTGGCAGGCGAACTCCGGGCCCGGGACGGCGGTTTCGGACAGACGGGGGACCGGCGCTTCGACATTGCTCATGAACGGTACCCAGTCTCAAGGGCGTTCGGTTCTGCCGGCGTCCGGACGATCAGCTTCCCGCTCGTCGCCGTCGGTACGGGAAGCCGGGCAGGGGTGGACGGCGGAGCCTGGTCCCCCCGCCTCCCGGGGCACCGGGCCGCCGGGCGTCCAGGGGTCGGCCACCCGGTGCCGGTGCACGGGGCGAGGGGTGTCGTCGTACCACCTGTCCAGGACCTCGCTCAGTTCGGCCAGCAAGCGCCGGATAGCGCCGGCGGACTCCTTCACGGCCGCTTCCACTGCATCCGGGGTTCCCGCGGTGCGCTCCCCGTGGACCGGGCACCGTGGACCCTCACCGCTGGCCGGCAGGACGAGGTCTGGCAAGGCGTTCTCCGCTGGACTGGTCATGGTGGCTCCGTACTCTCGCGGCGGACAGGGACAGAAAAGGGCGGGCGGCGCGGGCTCCCGCCGGGCCGGTCAGTTCCGGCAAGGCCCCGGCGTGCGCTGCCGCGGCAGGAGGGGCGTTGTCGCCTGCTCGGGCGTCTTCCCGTCATCCGGCCGGTGCGACTGGACACCGGCAAGGCGCCGGCCCGCTTCACCGGGGGCCGTTTCACGGAAGAGCAGCCGGGTGGGGACGGTGAGGGCGTCCGCGACGAGACGGGCCGTCGTCAGCGTCACGTCGCGCCGTCCGACGGACATCAGGATCACGACGGCTTCCGGCACGCCGATGCGCCGGGCGAGTTCCCGCGGTGACAGGCCCCTCAGCCGCAGGAGGCGATGGAACCGCCTCACGTCCCGGACGTACATGGGAAGTCTCCTCGTCAGCCGTACCGGAATTCACCGGTCACGAATTCGTGGGGGCCAGGTCTATACGGTTGTCGCTCGGTGCAGCAAACGCGTTCACGCTGTTCCGTGTCGCGGTTGTCACCGGATATTCACCCGGCGCCGTAATCGGACCGGAATTCCCGCGGCGTGACGAGGCCGACGGTTGTCGGTCGCGGTTACTCCCCTCGGGGGACCCGGACGTGCCGTGGCGCCGAGCGGGTTATCGGCACGGCGGCGGGGAGCGGGCGTGGTGCAAGTTCTGCGGCCCCGAGGGGCGTTGGGGGAGGGTGGGGCCCGGCCGCCCGCCGGTGGGGGTCGTTGCGGGCGGCCGGGTGCGGGCGGGCAGGGGGAGTGGAACCGCCGCCCGCGGAAGGGAAACGGTGGGTGTGAGTACCCTCGTCACAGCCGTGCGGCAGAGTGGCGTCAGCCGTACGGCACCACCTTTTCCCGGCTCGGAACCCCGGACGCCCGGAAAAGAGCGGGCATCGGGAGAAGGGAAGCCGGCCGGTACACCGGACGCCGCTCAGGAGAGGAGGTCGCCCGATGTAAATTTCGCATGCCACCGGTCGCGCGAGGGGGCGGAATTTCTGCCGCTGTCGGCCAGAAGCTCATGGCCCTTAATCTAGTTTCGCTTTGCGGTTCGCATAACCCCTGTTCGCATTCCCGGGGCGGGAGGCCCGGTCTGGGGTCGGCTAGGGCTTTCGCGCCGCGCAGGGGCATTTCCGCCTGGTATCGCGCCCGGTACGCCCGACCGCCGGACGACTGCCGCGGGCAGCGGGCGAGTTGGCGTGAGTCGGGGAGGGGGAGCCGGTGCCCCGCCGGTGCGCAGGGCCGTCCGTCGGGTCGGGCCGTCGACGCGGGACGGCGTCCCGCCCGCGGAAGGTGTGCCGCTCACCCGCGCGGACGGAAGGCCCCCACGCACGCATGCCGGGTCCCCGGCCTCCCTGTCCGGCGGGCGCCTCGTCGGCGCTGCAATCCCACGTCCCGCCGCGGATTTCACTCACCGGGACGCGCGCCTCCTTCCCACCCACCATCAACAATCTGGAATCACACACGCCACCCAACTGCCGTTGCGGCACGAGGGCGCACCATGCAGGGCGCATCAGAGTAAACGATACGGCAGGGCAAAATTCTTTGTCGGCGGAGAAAGTAATTCCGTCGCGGAATCCTCAGCAGGCCCATGGTTCCCAGTAGTTGAGGTCGTCACGGAATGACCGATTAGCCCGATGGGTTGATCCTCGGTCAACGTCACTTGACGATTTATTTCAGTGGCGCTTCCATTTTCCGGGTACGGAGAAGGGTGGGCGGGTAAAGCGATGGGCCGCACGCCGTATGCCCCGCCCCCAAGGCGCGGCTGCGCACAGCCCCGAAGGTGGGACCTGCCGGGCTCCTGTCGGGCCGACTTCCCTGGTCCCGCGACCGAAGGCCGGGCGCACGCCATAACGGCCCTGCCCGGGACGTCAGGACGTGTCCCATAACCCGAGTTCACGAGCGTCGACGCGGCAGCCCGCTGGCCTCTCCCGCACCCGGGCTCCCGTCGCTGCGAACGGCCCATAACTGACACGCGTGCATAGCCGAGAACTATTGCGGAGACGGCGATAACTATGCTCCGCTAAGCCGACGGCTCACCGAACGTGGAAGCGTGGGCCCTGACCAAGGGACGTCATGCACTTGAGGGATAAGGGACGCTTCGACGAACTGGTACGGCTCAAGGGGTTGTCCCAGCGAACACTGGCCCAGCGGGCGCACGTCACCCAGGCGTTCATCTCGCTGGTGGCACATGGGAGACGAGGAGTCCGGCCAGAGACGGCATGGCGGATCGCGTCGGCGCTCGGGGTCTTCACCGAGGAGTTGTTCGTCGCCTCCGGACAGGAGTCACCGCCCCGGCAACCGCCAAGGAACTTCAACCGCATGCACTTCTCCAAGCGACCCTAGACCCCCGGCGGCGGTGCAGCCCACGCTGGACAACTCCGGTGCCTCCACGGCGTCGAGTCGGACGCGAACCCTGGTCGATCGACCGCCGTGGAACGAGAGCAAGGCCGCGGGAAATTACCCTTTGGTCTGCCCAGCCCTCATGGACGAACGACAAACGCCGGACGAGGGCGTAGCGGGAGGGATATACGGCACCCGAAGACCCTGAGCCGTCCCGATCGGACGGACGCCAGGGGAGTGGTGATCAGGTTGTGGGGATGGCCTCGTGTCCGACGGGGCCGCCGCGGCCGGGGCCGCTGAACGATCCCCCGCGGTGGTGCCAACTCCCGGCCCGGCCGCGGACGGTGGGCGCACGGGGACGACCCACCCGGAGATGATCCCCCGCACCGGTCCGTCCCGCCGGCCCGGCCGCATCGGCAGCCGATATCCACACGGCAGGCACCACGTTCACCCCCCCAGGATTCCCCTGAGATCCATACGTCGGGCCCCCGCAAGGCAGGGGTGTCCGCACAGGCGTCGCGCGTGCTCAGATGAAACGGAACGCATCATCGTCACGGTGTCCCGTCCGGCCGCCGTGCCCTGCCCATTCCCGTGCCCGACAACGGAGAAGTGTGTTTCGATGCCTGACCACATTCCGAACGCCGTGCTCGTCGGTGGTCCCCACAGCGGACTCGAGGAGGACGAGAGGATCCGGTACACCGAGGATCTGAGCTCCACGATCAAGGTCTTCCGGGGCAACCGCTACGAGCACTTCCGCCCCACGGACGAGACCACCGTCCAGGACGACGTGGAACTCCACGTGTTCCGTTGGGCCGGGCGCACCTACGTTGCCGAATGACGAGGTGCGCCGGCTGGACCGGGTGGTGATCCGTTTCGCGGGTGACTCCGGGGACGGGATGCAGCTCACCGGTGACCGCTTCACGTCGGAGACGGCCTCGTTCGGCAACGACCTGTCGACGCTGCCGAACTTCCCGGCGGAGATCCGGGCTCCCGCCGGCACTCTGCCCGGTGTCTCGTCGTTCCAGCTGCACTTCGCCGATCACGACATCCTCACCCCGGGTGACGCGCCGAACGTGCTGGTCGCGATGAACCCGGCCGCGCTGAAGGCCAACCTGGGCGATCTGCCGCGGGGCGCGGAGATCATCGTGAACACCGACGAGTTCACCAAGCGCCCGATGGCCAAGGTCGGGTACGACACCAGCCCGCTGGAGGACGGCTCGCTGGACGCCTACAGCGTCCACCCGGTGCCGCTGACGACGCTGACGCTGGAGGCGCTCAAGGAGTTCGGGCTGCCGCGCAAGGAGGCCGAGCGCAGCAAGAACATGTTCGCGCTGGGGCTGCTGTCGTGGATGTATCACCGGCCGACGGAGAACACCGAGGCGTTCTTGCGGCGGAAGTTCGCGGGCAAGCCGCAGATCGCCGAGGCGAACGTGGCGGCGTTCCGGGCGGGGTGGAACTTCGGCGAGACCACTGAGGACTTCGCGGTCTCCTACGAGGTCGCCCCCGCCACCGCCGCTTTCCCGCCGGGGAGTTATCGCAACATCTCCGGCAACCTCGCCCTGGCCTACGGGCTGATCGCCGCCGGGCAGCAGGCGGATCTGCCGCTCTACCTCGGCTCGTACCCGATCACTCCGGCCTCCGACATCCTGCACGAGCTGTCGAAGCACAAGAACTTCGGCGTGCGGACCTTCCAGGCCGAGGACGAGATCGCCGGGATCGGCGCGGCGCTGGGCGCGGCGTTCGGCGGGGCGCTGGCGGTGACGACGACGTCGGGGCCCGGCGTGGCGCTGAAGTCGGAGACGATCGGGCTGGCGGTGTCGCTGGAGCTGCCGTTGCTGGTGGTGGACATCCAGCGCGGCGGCCCGTCCACCGGGCTGCCGACCAAGACCGAGCAGGCCGACCTGCTCCAGGCGATGTACGGTCGCAACGGCGAGGCCCCGGTGCCGGTCGTGGCGCCGAAGACGCCCGCGGACTGTTTCGCGGCGGCCCTCGACGCCGCGCGCATCGCGCTGGCCTACCGCACCCCGGTCTTCCTGCTCTCCGACGGCTACCTCGCCAACGGCTCCGAACCCTGGCGCATCCCCGAGCCCGACGAACTGCCCGACCTGCGCGTCCAGTTCGCCACCACCCCCAACCACACGCTGGCCGACGGCACCGAGGTCTTCTGGCCCTACAAGCGCGACCCCCACACCCTCGCCCGCCCGTGGGCGGTGCCCGGCACCCCCGGCCTGGAACACCGCATCGGCGGCATCGAAAAACAGGACGGCACCGGCAACATCTCCTACGACCCGGCCAACCACGACCACATGGTCCGCACCCGCCAGGCCAAGATCGACAACATCACCGTCCCCGACACCGAGGTCGACGACCCGTCCGGCCAGGCCCGCACCCTCATCCTCGGCTGGGGCTCCACCTACGGGCCCATCACCGCCGCCGTCCGGCGCGTCCGCAACCAAGGCCACCACGTCGCCCAGGCCCACCTGCGCCACCTCAACCCCTTCCCCCGCAACCTGGGCGAGGTACTCCGGCGCTACGACACCGTCGTCGTACCCGAAATGAACCTCGGCCAGCTCGCCACCCTGCTGCGCGCCCGGTACCTCGTGGACATCCACTCCCACACCCAGGTCAGCGGCATGCCGTTCAAAGCCGAGCAGCTCGCCACCGTGATCGAGGAGGCCATCGATGTCTGAGGCGCTCAAACTGGTGCCCAAGGCCGACACCCGCCAGTCCATGAAGGACTTCAAGTCCGACCAGGAAGTGCGCTGGTGCCCCGGCTGCGGCGACTACGCCATCCTCGCCGCCGTCCAGGGCTTCATGCCCGACCTCGGCGTCGCCCGCGAGAACATCGTCTTCGTCTCCGGCATCGGCTGCTCCTCCCGCTTCCCGTACTACATGAACACCTACGGGATGCACTCCATCCACGGCCGCGCCCCGGCCATCGCCACCGGCCTGGCCACCTCCCGCCGCGACCTGTCGGTCTGGGTGGTCACCGGCGACGGCGACGCCCTGTCCATCGGCGGCAACCACCTCATCCACGCCCTGCGCCGCAACGTCAACCTGAAGATCCTGCTGTTCAACAACCGGATCTACGGGCTGACGAAGGGTCAGTACAGTCCGACCAGCGAGCTGGGCAAGATCACGAAGTCGACGCCGATGGGATCGCTGGACGCGCCCTTCAACCCGGTCTCGCTCGCGCTGGGCGCGGAGGCGTCCTTCGTGGCCCGCACCATCGACTCCGACCGCAAGCACCTCACCCAGGTCCTGCGGGCCGCCGCCGACCACCCCGGCACGGCACTCGTGGAGATCTACCAGAACTGCAACATCTACAACGACAACGCCTTCGAGGCACTCAAGGACCGCGACCAGGCGCAGGAGGCGGTGATCCGGCTGGAGCACGGACAGCCCATCCGCTTCGGCACCGACCTCTCCAAGGGCGTCGTCCGCAACGCGGCCACCGGCGACCTGGAAGTCGTCGACGTCACCCCGGAGACCGAGTCGCGCATCCTGGTCCACGACGCCCACGCCGCCTCCCCGACGACGGCCTTCGCCCTCTCCCGCCTCGCCGACCCCCACACCCTGCGCCATTCACCGATCGGGGTCTTCCGCGCCATCGAACGTCCCGTCTACGATGCCGAGATGGCCGGTCAACTGGTGCGGGCGGCCGAACAGAGAGGGCGGGGCGACCTGATGTCCCTGCTCGCCGGTGTCGAGACCTGGACGGTGACAGCCTGAGCCGGCTGCCGGCTCCGCTGCTCCTCGCCCACCGTCGCCCATAACCACTTTCTGGATCCCGGCCGTTGCGGCTACCTGAACGGTCTATGTCCCTCCCCCGTCGGCCGGCGGAGCCACTTTGGAGACGCCCCGGTCAGGTCCCTTACGCCCGGCGCGCGGACTGGGAAGGGGGGAAGGTGCGCGTTTCCCCGTTGCCCGCCCGGCGATGACTGTGCTGGGATTCCCGTACAGGCGCAGAGCACTGATGAGGCGTTAGCTCAGCTGGTAGAGCAGGGGACTTGTAATCCTCCGGCCGTGGGTTCAAGTCCCGCACGCCTCTCTGCGGGAGCCGGACGGTCACGTGCACCCGGTCACGCGGGTTGCGAGCCGTCCCCGGAGTCCTGGACGGCCGGGCGGGTGCCGGCCGGCCACCAGGCCCAGCGGCCCAGCAGGATCATGGTCGCGGGCACGAGCAGGGTGGCCAGAGCGAAGGCGGTGATGAGAATGCCGGTGGCCAGCGCCATCCCCATCTGCTCCAGCAGGAGGCTGCCGGTCAGCATCAGGACGCCGAAGGTGCCGGCGAGGATGAGCGCGGCGGCGGCGATGGTGGGCACGGAGCGGGTGACGGCGGCCCGGACGGCCTGACGCGGTGGCACGCCGTTGGCCATCTCCTCCCGCAGGCGGGTCACCATCAGAATGTTGTAGTCGGTCCCGAGCGTGACGACGAACAGATACAGCACTGCGGGCAGGACTAGGGACAGGCCGGGCTGCCCTTGCACATCTTGGTAGAACCACACAACGGTGCCGAGCGCGGCCACGAACCCCAGGGCGACGGAGAGCATCAGGTAGAGCGGGGTGACGAGGCTGCGCAGGAGGAGGGCCAGAATCACCGTGATCGCCAGGGCAGCGACGGGGAAGACGACTTTGTAGTCATGGGCGACGGCGGTGCGCATGTCGGCGAGTTCGGCCGACCTGCCGCCGACGAGGACCGTGGTGCCGCGGGGTGCGTACCGGTGGGCGCCGGCCCGCAGCGGTCCGCCGGCCAACTCCACCGCTGCTCTTTCCAGCGGGCGGTGGACGAGCGAGACCTCGTAGAGCGCGATGCGTCCGTCCGGGCTGGGGAGTGGAGTGGAAACGGCGCCGACTCCCCGGATGCCGGCCAGGCGGTTCCGGTACGCGGCGAGTATGGCGGCGGACGGCCGGGAACGGCCCTCGGCGGTCAGATACACCTGAACCGGGTCGGACTGGCCTGCGGAGAATCCGCGCTCCATGTCCTTGAGGGCCCGCATGTACTCGATGGTGTCCGGAAGGGCTGTGGTGGCGAAGTTGGCTGTGAATCCCGAAGCGTTGAGGGCCATCACGGTGAGGAGGGCCGTGCACACGCCCGTGAGGAGGGCGGGACGGAAGGAGACCAGGCGCCCGACGCGCTGGGCGGACCGGTCGGGGCGCCGGTGGGACCACGTCCTGGACGGCCAGAACACCGTGGTGCCCAGCACGGAGAAGACGGCGGGGACAAGGGTGAGCGCGGCGACGAGCGTGACGGCGACGGCGAGGGCCAGCGGCGGACCCATGGAGCGCAGCGTCCCCACGGTGGCCAGCAGGAGGGCGAGGAAGGCGACGATGACGACGCTCGCCGCCGACGCGATGGTCTCGCCGACACGGGCGACGGCGTCGACCAGGGCCGTTCGGGAGGGCTTTCCCGACCGCAGTTCCTCGCGGTACCGGAAGAGGAGGAAAAGGACGTAGTCGGTGCCGATTCCGAAGAGCACGATGATGAGGATGGCCGATACGAAGACATCGGCCTCCATGCCGGTGACGGCCGACATGACGGCGATGAGCCCGACGGCCACCGCATAGGCGACGGCGATGACGGCCACCGGCAGGAGGGCGATGAGCGGACTGCGGAAGACCACCAGCAAGGACACGACGACGAGCACCAGCGTCGCCTTCATCACGAGGGCGTCCCGCTCGGAGGAGGAGTCACGGCTGTCGAGGTCGCCGGGCACCGAACCGGTCATGCCCGCACGGACCTCGCTGCCGCGGAGGAGTTCCGCCGTGTCCTCGCGCATGGCCCTTACGGATGCGCGGAGTTGACCGCCCGGCGGGTCGCCGGCCACCGGGAAGACGTGGGCGAGGGCCACCTTGCCATTGGGGGAGACGGAATGCGGCCCGCCCTCCACGGTGGCGACCCCGGGGCGCTTCCGGTCGCGCAAGTGGCCGGTCACCGTGGCGACGTCACGCAGATCGGTCCTCGTGAGCCTGCCGCCGTCGGCGCGCCGGAACACGACGATGGCCATGGGCCGGCGTTGCGCGGGGAAGACCCGCTGGTGCAGCCGGTCGGCCCGCGCCGACTCTGAGTGGGAGGGGACGAAGGCGAACGCGGACGCACTGGGCGTGTGGTCCGGTGCCCACAGGGTGAGCCCCGCGGCGGCGATGAGCCAGACCGCGATCACGAGCCAGGGACGGTGCACGGCGACCCGTCCGACGAGACGAAACATGAGCGATCCTTCGTGGCGAAGCGAGGAGGTGGGGGAGGGGGCCGGGAGGGACGGGGCGCCGGCGGGGCGTGCGGTTCAGCAGTCGTAGAGCTCCGGGAAGCAGGCGTCGACGGAGGCGAGTTCCTCCGCGGTGAAGGAGGCCCGGTGGACGGCTGCGCAGAACTCGGAGAGTTCCTCGGTGGCGGCGAGCGAGACGAGGGCGGACGCCACCACCGGCTGGCGCAGGACCCAGCTGACGGCGCACTGCCGCGACGACTGGCCGCGCTTCAACGAGGCGTTGCTCAGGCGCCGTTGCCACTTCTCCACCTCCTCCTGCGGATAGTCCGAGCAGGGGTCGACGTGGTAGTCCAGGGCGCCCTCGGCGACGCATCCGATGTTCGACGACCGCAGGACGTCCAGGAGATAGGACTCCGGGCCGCGGTGCAGCATCGAATACGTGACACGGCAGGCGGTGAGGGGCGTCCCCAGATCGTCGAGGAGCGCCGCCATCCGCTGCACCATGGCGGGCGCGTAGCCGGAGACGCCCACGTACAGCGCCTTGCCCTGCCGCACCACGGCGTCCAGCGCACCGGCCGTCTCCTCGATCGGGGTGGACGTGTCATGACGATGCGCGTAGAAGATGTCGACGCAGTCGAGGCCGGTGCGGCGCAGTGTGCCGTCCAAGGAGGTGATCAGGCACTTGCGCGAACCGAATCCCGGCATGATGCGCGGTTGCGTGCCCATTCCCGCGCGGGTGGAGACGACCAGGTCCTCGCGGAGACTCCCGAGGCGGTGCAGGGCCCGCCCGAAGTTCTCCTCCACCATGCCCCGGAACGCGCCGTAGTGCGGCGCCAGATCGAAGTGGTTGACCCCGCAGTGCACGGCGGTCTCCAGGATCTCCGACATTCCACGGATGCCCTTTTTGTAGACCATCCCCTCCTCGAGGTTCACGCCGATCGCGGACACGTGCAGTCCGCTTTTCGCCAGCCGCCGGTACTCCGTTGGCCCGCTGCTCCGGGGAAGGCTGTCGGCGGACTCGAAGATGACATTCACTGATGTGCTCCTGGTTGCTTTTCTGGGAATTCCGGTGACGGCGGACCCGAGGGCCGGCCGTCCGCGGCACATCCAAACACCGTTATCGGGCCGGTTCCCGGCAATGAACTCCGTGCTGCGTCGCGCGGTTATGCGGAGAGGACGCCGAATTCTGGCCCAGGACGGAGGGCGTGCGTGCCGGAGGAATTCACGGGTTATTGACCGGGGCCCGCTCGACGGAGCAATCTGCTGAGCGTTCCCGCGCGGTGCGGTTATGCCGGGGCCGTGCGCGAGCCCTCAGAAGGAGGCCGGGCGGAAGTAGGCGGGCAGGCCGGTGGGCGGACTCCCGTCGGCGAGGGAGACCAGAATGTGAATTCCCGTGTAGAGGAAGAGGGCCGCGTTCGTGGCGCCGAGGACCGCCAGCAGCCGCATCGCGGGCCGGACGGCCGGGGGGAACGCGCCCGCGCCGCGCTCGACCCGCGTCTCCTCATCGGCGTTCCGCATCAGGCGCAGGGTGCTGAGCGCACCGACGAACAGCCCCGAAGCCAGCATCTGGTAGAGCGGGAACTGGTACCAGTGGCCGCTCCACAGCGTCACCTCCGGGACGGCCCGGGTCCACACTGTGACACCGATGAAGGTGATCAGCGGCTCCGTCGCGTCGAAGAGCACGGCCACCAGGAAGCCGGCCAGGAGGAGAGGGAACCGGCCGATCGCCGGCCTGCGGGCCGCGATCAGCCGCATGACCGTCGAACAGCCCATGGTGGCCAGCAGGGCGGTCAACGAGACGCTCAGTGTCACGAGCGGCAGCTCCGCCTCCTGGTGCGGTCCCTTCCCCTGCCAGCCGGGCATGTAGGGGCCCCATGAGCCGACCGCCCCGAGGACGTTCGTGTTGGATGTGAGAACAGGGTGCACCCAATTGAGGAAGGGGCTCTGCCAGGAGGCCAGGAGCAGGGCGACGAAGAGCAGGGCGTCGAAGTCCAGCCGCCCTCTCGCGCGGCACTTCTGGAAGAAGAACACCCCCAGCAGGAGCGTTCCGGTGGCCGACACCAGAGGCAGCACCACGTCGATGCCGCGTTCGACTCCGCCTCCTCCGGCTGTTCCGCTGTTCGCTAGGCGGTATCCGCCGTCCACCACCCAGGACGTCAGAACGTACCCCTCGAACGCGAGCAGGATCGCGCCGAGGGCGGACCACACCGCCACGGGTGCGGTGAAACGGCGGAAACCGTACCGGGGGCCACTGTCCGTACGGCCGGCATCCGGTGGGCCATATGTGTTCACGCAAACAACCTCTTCGTTCGGCGGCGAAAGGGGAAAGGGAAAGGAGCGGAATGCCGGAAGAATCCAACGACCGCACGCCACGCCACCACCCCTGCGGGCCCCAGCGCCGACCGGTCGCGCGGCGTGGAGCATTCCGGTGGAACGCCGATGCCACGGACGGCAGTTGGACGGAAGACCGTCACGGTGGCGACACCCTCGAAGGAGGCATCCAAGGAAGCGTCGATGGAGGCGTCGAAGAAGACCGAAAGGACGGCATCCGCAACGGGCCGCCCGGGAATCCCCAGACACCTCCCGTCGGGACGGCCGGCCGGCGAAAGAGGACAGGGGTGCCCGGTGCCGCGAAAGGCGGATAGCGTGGGAAACAGGAAGGACCCGCGGCGGTTACCGCCCCCCGACCGCGGGCGCGCGGGGCCCCACCCCTCGTCCCGCCGCCCGCGTCCGGCCGCCCCCCCCACCTCTGGTGGGCGGCCGGATCCCCCTCCTCAACCCGCCCACGCGGCCGTGGACAGTTGCTACTTGACGACCACTCCCCAGACGGCCACGGCGGCGGCCACCAGCCCCACGAGCAGAGGAACAACGGCCTGGTAGAGCCGCGTCTGCCGCTCCTTTTCCCGGCGCTCCGCCTCGGCGAGCCGATAGCTCTCGAACTGGCGCTCAAGCGTGGAGCGCGCCTCGCACTCCTTCTGCAGATCCCGGTCGAGGGAGGCGATGCACTGCTCGGCGTGGGCCATCTGCAAGGTGTGCACATCGGAGGAGACCAACCGGTCCAGCCGGGCGTTGATCCCCGCCATGCCCTCATGGAACTCCCGGCGCAACGCATCGATGATACGCCCCAGCTCCCCCACGGACAGGGCTTCCGCGTCAGCCATGGAAGACCTCCCCCGGCCTCACGGACCGGACACGCGCCCGGCGGCGCGAAGCCCGGCCAGGAGCGCGGGACTTG
Source organism: Streptomyces caatingaensis (assembly GCF_001187435.1). Lineage (GTDB taxonomy): Bacteria > Actinomycetota > Actinomycetes > Streptomycetales > Streptomycetaceae > Streptomyces > Streptomyces caatingaensis. The sequence goes on from NZ_LFXA01000002.1 coordinate 1,302,571, forward strand.
GGCGAGGAGGCCGCCGGGAGGGACCGGGATCCCCGGAACCGTTCCCCGGCCCGTCCGTGCTCCCGGCGTGCTCACCGGTACGTCCCGCTGCGGCGAGATGGCGGGCAAGCCACGGCGTGCCGGCGGCGAGCCCCATGGCCCCGGCTTCCGCCTCACCCGCCCGCGACTCCACCGCGTCGCCCGCCGTACCGGCCGGGGCCGCCGCCGCGTCACGGGCGCGGCCCGCCGCCTCCGCGGCCGTGTCCGCGAGGGCCTGGGCCTCGTCCGCCGCCTGCCGGCTGCGCAGGGCGATCATTCGTGCCTGCTCGGCTTCCCGCTCGGCCACCTCGGCCCGCGCGGTCGCGGCAGCCGTGGCGACCGGCCCCGCCTGGGCACCCGCCCGGGCCGCTGCGGCGGACTCCTCCGCGGCCCGCACCGCGCACTCCCGGGCCGCGGACTCCGACACCGCGGCCCGTGCCGCCTCGGCGGCCGCCCACGCGCGGGATGCCGCCGCTTTGGCGGCGTCGGCCGCGCTCCCCAGGATGGAAGCGATCTCCGACCCGGCCGCGGCCGGGTCGGCACCCACCTCGTCGGCGGCCGCGCGGGTCGCCGCCGCCACGGCCCTCGCCCGCCGCGCCGCGCTGAAGGCACGCTCGGCAGGCGTCCGCGGCACGCCGGCCGCGCCCTCCCCGGCGGGCCGAGCTCTGTCGTCGTCGGGCGCGTCCGGCATCCCGCTTCCGCCACCGGCGCCGGCCGGTTCGTCCGCGGCAGCGGGCGGCACGGACGGCGGCACGGACGCGGACGGTACATGACCGTGGCCACCACAATCGCAAGGAGTCATCGAGCACTCGCTTTCTCGAACCGATGTCGGGCTGATCTCGGCCTGCTGATCTCGGACTGATTCGGACTGACTTGGGCTGATGTCGGGCTGCTGAAAAAGACCGGCCACACAGTCGTCGGGGGGCGCGCTCCGGGCGGGCAGGAAACACGGCGAGCGGGGAAGAATTACGGCCCCGCGCAACGGCCGGTCCCGGACGGCCGGTTCCACCGGCTCGCCGCCCGGGCTATCGTTCCCCGCCCGGATGGCGCCGACGCCGGACGACCGCACCGACAGGGGAAGGCCCCCGGCCCTTCCCGGGCCGACGGGGGTTCCACACGCCCGATCCAGTCTGAAACGGTGCTCCCAGATCCGGACGTCCCACCGCCCGCCGCTAAGCGAGCGGGGCCGGGCGGTCACCGGCCAACCACCCGTCGGAGAAGAGAGCCCAGCCCATGACGGACAACACGCAACAACGGTGCCGAACGGCGCTCGTCACCGGAGCCTCGGCCGGCATCGGCAAGGACATCGCCCGGCGTCTGGCCGCGGACGGCTTCCGCGTGGTCGTGCACTACCGGCAGCGCAGGGACGCGGCACAGGAGACGGTCACCGCCATCAAGGCCGCCGGCGGCCGGGCCTTCGCCCTCGGCGCCGACCTCACGGTGGACCGCGCCGTCGACGCGCTCTTCACTACCCTGGAAGCCACACTCGACGGTGAACCGCTCGACGTCCTGGTGAACAACGCCGGTATCACGGCCGACCGCGACGACCCTGCCGTAGCGGCGAGGGACGACTTCGTGGCCGGTATCTCCCACGTCACCCCGGAGACGTTCGACGAACTCTTCGCCATCAACGTCCGAGCACCGTTCTTCGTCACCCAGCGCGCCCTGCCCCTCCTGGCCGACGGAGGACGCATCATCAACATCTCGTCCGCCACCACGCGCATCGCCTGGCCGCTGCTCCCCTACGCCATGAGCAAGGGCGCCCTGGAGATGATGGCGGCACGCCTCGCCCAGCAGCTCGGCGCCCGAGGCATCACGGTGAACACCGTCGCGCCCGGCGTCACCGACACCGAGATGAACAGCTGGGTGCACGAGATGCCCGGTGCCGTGGAAGCCCTCTCCGGAATGACGGCCCTCCGGCGGCTCGGCCGCCCGGACGACATCTCCGCCGTGGTGTCCTACCTCGCCTCGGACGACGCACGTTGGGTAACCGGCCAACTCATCGAGGCTAGCGGCGGCCTGTGCCTGGCGCCCGCCATGGGAATGTAGCGGCATCACCCCTGCCGGAGGGTTGCCGACGCCCCAGGCGGGCCACCCTCCTGCTCAACTCCGGTGCGAAACGGCTCAGCAGCCGCACGACGTGCGCCTCCGGCGTCACCACCACCACCGGCCTGTCCCGGACTACCGCCCGCAGAATGGCACGTGCCACCTTTTCGGGCGGACGGACACCCCCGCCCGGAGCACGGCTGAACCGCTCCCGGAGCAGCCTCTGTTCCTCCTCCGGCACTCCAGCGAAGTGCATCGACGTGGTGAACGACGTGCTCACGAACCCCGGGCACACCGCACTCACCCCGACCCCGTACTCCCCGAACTCCGCGCGCAGGCACTCGGTCAGCATGAGCACGGCCGCCTTGCTCGTCGCGTAGACCGGAAGGGTGCGGGACGGCTGGAACGCCGCGGCCGACGCGACGGTGACGATGTGCCCGCCGAGGCCGCGGTCCGCCATCTGCCGCCCGAAGACCCGGCAACCATGCACGACACCCCACACGTTGACGTCCAGCGTGCGCCGCCAGTCGTCCAGGGACGTGTCGAGGAACCGCCCCGACATGCCGACCCCGGCGTTGTTCACCAGCACGTCCACCGCCCCGTGGGAACCGGCGACCCGGTCACCGAGCCGCTCCATGGCGCTCGCGTCGGAGACGTCGACGGCCTCGGCCCACGCCGCGCGCGCCCCCAGCGCCAGGGCCCGGCGCGCGGTGCTCGCCGCCGCGTCCGCGTCCCGGTCCACACAGATCACCTCCGCGCCCGCCATGGCGAAGGCATGGGCCGTCGCGCGCCCGATGCCGTGGCCGGCACCTGTGACCAGAACGAGCCGTCCGCGAAACCGCTCCTCGTGCGTTCGGCGCTCACGGCCCCCCTTCGTACGCACCCGGGAATGCCGTCCTCTCCCCGGTGAATTCCCCACGACGTCAGGTCCGTTCATCACGAACCACCTCCTGATTCCTCTTTGTGCGGCAAGCACGCCGCCGGCCGTTGAAAGGCACGATCACGGTCCGGACGCGCCGTGATAACCCTTGTTCTCCGGCGCCGCGGAATCGCCGTTCCAATGGGGTGTCCAGGGGTTCCCACACGGAATTCCCGTTTGTAGGCTCCTCGCTGACCTGCGGCCGCCCCAACCCTTGCTCCTCCCGGAGCGCCAAGGAGACACCCCGATGACCAACGAGGAAAAGCTGCGCGACTACCTCAAGCGGGTCACCGCCGATCTCCTTCAGGTGCGCCGCCGGCTCGAGGAAGCGGAATCCGGAGAACAAGAACCCGTCGCCGTCGTGGGAATGGCCTGCCGCCTCCCGGGCGGCGTCGGCTCGCCCGAGGACTACTGGGACCTCCTCGCCGCGGGTGCGGACGCGGTGTCGGGCTTCCCCCTGGACCGGGGCTGGGACACCGACAGGCTCTTCGGCGACCTCGGCGACACCGCCGGGACCTCGGCCACCCGAGAAGGCGGATTCCTCTACGACGCGAGCGAATTCGACGCGGAATTCTTCGGGATCGGTCCGCGTGAGGCGCTGGCGATGGACCCGCAGCAGCGGTTGATGCTGGAAGTGTCCTGGGAAGCGCTGGAACGGTCCGGTATCGAACCCCGGTCCCTGCGCGGCAGCGACACCGGGGTGTTCGCCGGGGTGATGTACCAGGACTACGCCGCACGTCTCCTCGATGTCCCGGAGGAACTGGAAGGACACCTCGGCAACGGGAATGCCGGAAGCGTCCTTTCGGGGCGGGTGTCGTACACGTTCGGTTTCGAGGGGCCGGCGGTGACGGTGGACACGGCGTGTTCGTCGTCGTTGGTGGCGTTGCATCTGGCGTGTCAGTCGTTGCGGGCGGGGGAGTGCTCGCTGGCGCTGGCCGGCGGGGTGACGGTGATGTCGACACCGGGCGTGTTCGTGGAGTTCTCCCGGCAGCGGGGGCTGGCCGCGGACGGGCGGTGCAAGGCGTACGCGGCCGCGGCCGACGGCACCGGCATGTCCGAAGGCGTGGGACTCCTCCTGCTGGAGCGGCTGTCGGACGCGCGCCGCAACGGTCACCGGGTGCTGGCGGTGGTGCGGGGCAGCGCGGTCAACCAGGACGGCGCGAGCAACGGACTGACCGCGCCGAACGGTCCGTCCCAACAGCGCGTGATCCGACAGGCGTTGGCCTGCGCCGCCCTGGCCCCCGGCGACATCGACGCCGTCGAGGGCCACGGCACCGGGACGGTGCTGGGCGATCCGATCGAGGCGCAGGCGTTGTTGGCGACGTATGGGCAAGGGCGGGCGGAGGGGCGGCCGTTGTGGTTGGGGTCGGTGAAGTCGAACATCGGTCATACGCAGGCTGCGGCCGGGGTGGCGGGTGTGATCAAGATGGTGCTGGCGATGCGGCACGGGGTGTTGCCGCGGACGTTGCATGTGGACGAGCCGTCGCCGCACGTGGACTGGGCGGCCGGCGCCGTACGCCTGCTGACCCACGCAACGCCCTGGCCACGGACCGAAGGCCGCCCCCGCCGCGCCGGTGTGTCCTCCTTCGGCGTGAGCGGGACGAACGCGCACGTCGTCCTGGAGGAGGCGCCCGAGGACGACACGGCGGCCCCCACCGCACCGGCACCGGAACCGCTCCCGGCGACCGCCGGGCCGGCCGACCCGCCGGTCGTGCCATGGGTGCTGTCCGCGCGCTCCGAGGGCGCACTGCGCCGGCAGGCACGCCGGCTACGGCGCTTCCTGGCGGACGCGGGCGACGAGCTGGACGTGGTGGAAGCGGCACGAGCGCTGGCACGCGAGCGCTCCGTCTTCGAGCACCGGGCAGTCGTCCTGGCCGAAAGGTCCCCAGGTGAGGAGGGATGCGGCGAAGGGCAGGAGGATCGCGAGAGGGCTCCGGAACGCGAAAGGCTCCTCAAGGGCCTCGACGCCTTGGCCGCGGGCGCCCCGGCACCGACACTCGTCGAAGGACTGGTCACGACCCCGCCGCGCAAGGGCCTCGCCGTACTCCTCACCGGACAGGGATCCCAACGGGCGGGAATGGGACGGCAATTGCACGCCTCCTACCCCGTATACGCCGCGGCCTTCGACGAGGTCTGCGCGGAACACAGCGCGCAACACCCCGCCGGATCACACGACCTGCGCGCCCTGCTCCTCGCGCCGGGGCCCGGTGCGGACGAAGTGCTGGAGCGGACCGAGTACGCACAACCGGCGCTCTTCGCACTCGAAGTCGCCCTCTACCGCCTGGTGGAAAGCTGCGGCGTGACCCCTGACTTCCTGCTCGGGCACTCGGTCGGCGAACTGGTGGCCGCCCACGTGGCGGGAGTCCTCACGCTCACCGACGCCGTACGGCTCGTCTCCGCCCGCGGGCGGCTCATGCAACAACTCCCCTCCCCTGGGGCCATGGTGGCCCTGGAGGCATCGGAGGAGGAAGCACGCCTCCTCCTGGCCTCCTCCACCGTCGGCGAGCGGGTCGGCATCGCTGCCGTGAACGGTCCCGCCTCGGTCGTCCTCTCCGGGGACGAGACCGTCGTCCTGGACCTCGCTCGGCGGTGGAAGGACGATCATGGCCGCCGGGTCCGCCGCCTGCGGGTGAGCCACGCGTTCCACTCGCCGCTGATGGACGATATGCTCGACGGATTCCGCCGGGTCGCCGAAGCCGTGCGGTACGCCGAGCCCCGCATTCCCGTGGTGTCGAACCTCACCGGGCGGCCGGTGACGGGCCCGGAGATCACGTCCCCCGCCTACTGGGTGCGGCACGTCCGCGAAGCCGTGCGCTTCGGCGACGGACTCGCCTGGCTCTACGAGCAGGGCGTACGGACCTTCGTCGAGCTCGGCCCTGACGGCACCCTCTGCGGCCTGGGGCAGGGCGTGCTGGCACGGGCGGAAGCGGAAGAGATGAAAACGGAGGTGGAAGAGGCGGGCGAGGAAGCCGCCCTCCTTCCGGTCCTGCGGGGGGACCGGGGTGACGCCGAAGCCTTCGTGAGTGCCATGGCAGGGCTGTTCACCTGGGGTGTCGAGGTGGACTGGGAGGGACTTCTGGGCCGAGGTACCGCCGTGCGCGGAGCGATCGAGCTCCCGACGTACGCCTTCGAGCGGGAGCGGTTCTGGCTCGACGCCGGACAACGTCCGCTGTCGCAGGACGGGCCCGTCGGCAGCGGGGCGAGTGCCTGGGAGCGTGTCCTGTGGGATGCGGTGGAGCGGGGGGATGCGGTGGGTGTGGGTGAGTTGTTGGGGGTGGGGGTGGGGGAGTCGTTGGGTTCGGTGGTGTCGGCGTTGGGGGTGTGGTGGCGTCGGTGTCGTGTGTGGGGTGTGGTGGATGGGTGGCGTTATGGGGAGGTGTGGGAGCGGGTTTCGGGTGGTGGTGTGGGTCGGGGGTTGGGTGGGGGTGTGTTGTCGGGGGTGTGGTTGGTGGTGGTTCCGTGTGGTGTGGGGTGTGTGGGGGTGGATGTGGGTGTGGTGGTGGAGGGGTTGGGGGGTGCGGGTGCGGAGGTGGTGTGTATGGAGGTTGATGTGGAGGGGGTTGAGGGGGGTGATTTGACTGGGCGGATTGGTGCGGCTGTTGAGGGTGTTGGTGAGTTGGGTGGGGTGGTGTTGTTGGTTGGGGGTGGGGGTGTTGAGGTGGGTGTGGGGGATGTGGGTGGTTGGCCGGGGGTGTTGTTGTTGGGTGTGGTGCAGGGGTTGTTGGGGTGGGGTGGTGGTGTGGGTGTGGGGTTGTGGTGTGTGACGGGTGGTGCGGTGTCGGTGGGTGTGGGGGATGGGGTGGTGTGTGCGGGGTTGGGTCAGGTGTGGGGTTTGGGTCGTGTGGTGGGTTTGGAGGTGCCGGAGGTGTGGGGTGGGTTGGTGGATGTGTCGGGGGGGTGGGATGGGCGGGTGGTGGAGGGTTTGGTGGGGGTGTTGGGGGTGGTGAGCGGGAGTGTGCGGTGCGTGGTTCGGGGGTGTTCGTACGGCGTGTGGTGCCTGATCCCCTCGGCGGGACAGCCGACGGCGAGGGGGAGTGGAGGTGCGACGGCACCGCACTGATCACCGGTGGTACGGGTCGTCTCGGCCTCCAGGTCGCCAGGTGGCTTGCCGGTCGAGGGGCTCGTCACCTCATGCTCGTAAGCCGTCGAGGTGTGGAAGGGGAGGAAGCCGCCGCGCTGCGGGCCGAGTTGGCGGAGTCTGGTGTGGGGGTGTCGGTTGTTGGGTGTGATGTGGTTGATCGGGGGGCTGTGGGTGGGTTGTTGGGGTTGGTTCCGGTGGGGTTGCCGTTGCGTGTGGTGGTGCATGCGGCGGGTGTGTTGGATGACGGGGTGGTGGGGGCGTTGTCGGGTGAGCGGTTGGGGGTGGTGCGGGGGGCGAAGGCGGTGGGGGCGTGGAATGTGCATGAGGTGGTGAAGGGGGTGGAGGGTCTTTCGGCGTTTGTGGTGTTTTCGTCGGCGGCGGGTTCGTGGGGGTCGCCGGGGCAGGGGAGTTATGCGGCGGCCAATGCCGAAGTGGATGCGTTGGTGGCGTGGCGGCGGAGTGTGGGGCTGCCGGGGTTGTCGGTGGCGTGGGGTGCCTGGGCCGGCGGTGGTATGGCGGGTGATGCGGAGGTGGAGGGGCGGTTGCGTCGTCGGGGGATGCGGGCGATGGATCCGGAGTTGGCGTTGGAGGCGTTGGGCCAGGCCCTCGCGCACGGCGACACGTGCGTGACGATTGCGGACATCGACTGGCAGCAATTCACCGAGAGCACGGCTGACTTCGGCACCCACCCCGTCTTCACACGCATCCCCGAAGTACGCGCACGCCTCGACACGGCACGCAGATCACCGCAGTCCGGAATGCGTGACCGGCTCGCCGCCCTCGATCCGTCCGCACGGTCCGCGGAGCTCCTGGCACTGGTGCGCTCCCACGCCGCCGCCGCGCTGGGGCACGACTCCGCCGACCGCGTACGCCCCGACCGGGCCTTTCGCGACCTAGGGTTCACCTCGCTGACCGCGGTCGAGCTGCGCAACCGGCTGAACGCCCTGACCGGCCTGCGCCTGCCGACGACACTCGTCTTCGACTACCCCAGCCCCGCGGTGCTCGCGGCCTACCTGTCCGAGCGGATGTCCGGCAGCGACGACCGCGCGTCTTCCGCCCTCCTGCCCGTCGTCCGTTCCGGGGTGGGAACCGATGAGCCGATCGCCCTCGTGGGCATGGCGTGCCGCTTCCCGGGTGGTGTCCGTTCCCCCGAGGAGTTCTGGGAGTTGCTCTCGGCGGGTACGGACGTAGTGTCGAGTCCCCCGGCGGACCGTGGCTGGGACGCGGTGCGTTCCGCGCCGAGCGCAGATCCGGAGGGGAGCCGACGGCTGT
>NZ_LFXA01000003.1 GCF_001187435.1 Streptomyces caatingaensis
CGGCGCGCCAGGTCCTGGATGGCCTGCCCGGCGGGCTCGACCCAGACGGGCGGGACGAACAGCACGTTGAACAGCAGTCCGACGACGGCGCCGATCAGCGTCTCCAGCACCCGGTCCCAGGCGGTGCTCGCGACGCGGGTGACGCCGAGGACGAGCATGGCGCTGATCGCCACCTCGGGCACGAACTCCCCCACGCGGACGAAGCGTCCGATGACCAGCGAGGCGAGGATGATCAACCCGAGGCTCCACCAGGTGAGGCCGACCAGCCAGCTGAAGCCGATGGCGATCAGGACGCCGGCGACGACGGAGTTGACCCGGCGGATGCCGGTGGTCAGCGTGGAGTAGAGGGTCACCTGGACGACGAGCAGGGCGGTGAGGGGCGCGGTCAGCGGGGCGGGTTCGCTGCTGAGCGACAGCGCCACCACGTAGGAGATGACGGCGGCGGCCGTCGACCGGACCGTCTGCGCGACCGCGGGTTCCCGGCCGCGGCGGACCAGGGTCGTCAGGGGTTCGGGAAGAAGATCACGCACCGTAGACGTCTTCCCGGTCACCCGCACGGCAGACCGGAAGGCGGGGCCATGCCACCCGGCTGGTCGGCGGACGGGCGGGAACTCCCGTCCCGGAATCCGCCAATAGGGGTATTGGCAGGGGGTTGACAGGGGGATTGTGTCCGCCTGGGCTGCTGGGTATGGTCCGGACGGGCCTTGCAACAGGGCCGCGCTGTCACGTGGTGTAGGTGGGGAATTGTCTGTGGTTACGGGTAAAATAATCCGGTTCGACGAGTTCCGGGGGTACGGTTTCGTCGCCCCGGACACCGGCGGCGAGGATGTCTTCGTGCACGTCAACGACGTGCACGCGGACAAGCGCCTGATCGTGCCGGGGGCGTTCGTGGAATTCGTCGTCGAGGAGGGCGAGCGGGGGCTGAAGGCCTCCCAGGTGCGCCTGATCGACCGGGGCGCCAGGGCGGTGGATTCACCGGCGCAGACCTTCGGCGGGCACGCGGCGGGCGACGACGGCGACTGCGATGTGCTGTCCGGGAAGGAATTCCTGGACGAGGTGACGGAATTGCTGCTCAGCGCCGCCCCGGCGATGACGGGTGAACAGATCCTCCTCGTGCGCCAGCGCCTGGTGCGCCTCGCCGCCAACCACGGCTGGGTCGAGGCCTAGTCGCCCCAGCGGAAGGCCAACGGGCCGCCGGCACACGGTTGTTGCCGTGTGCCGGCGGCCCGTCGCCGTGTTCACGCGGCCGGGGACGCGCCGGACGGCGCGCAGCGGCCCGCCGGCCGTCCCCCGTGCCCGGCGAGGAAGGCGAGCACGTCGCAGACCGAGCGGCCGAGCACGTCGTCGTGCCCGCTGCCGGGGTACGTCCGTTCCGTCACCGCCGGGGAGCCCAGCGCCCGGAGGTTCCCGGCGACCTGCGCCGTCCACCGGGCCGGGACGTCCTGGTCGTCGCCGCCCTGGACGATCAGGACGGGGGCGGCTATCGCGGCGCGGTCCGGGTTGCCGTAGCCGGCCATCGTCCGGCCGAGGGCCGCGAGGCGGGACGGGCCGAAGGGCAGGGCCTGTTCGGTGGTGACGCCGGCCAGGGAGGGGTGCCGGTCCTTGAGGCACTCCCCGAAGACCCGGTCGGCGGTCCGCGCGGCGGCCGGGCCGAGGAGGCCGGGCAGGTCCACCGAGCGGTCGGCGGTGGCGAGCCCGGCCAGCGAGTAGAGCGCGAAGGTGAGTTGGGACGGCTCGTGGGAGGAGATGACGCCCGGGAGCATCGCGTCCAGGTGGCTGGCCGGGGCGACGGCCACGGCCCCTCCGAAGCGCAGCCCGGGCGCCCGTCCCGCCGCGCGGGCGGCGAACAGGGCCGCCTGTCCGCCCTGGGAGTGCCCGGCGGCGAACCAGGTCGCCGCCAGGCCGGGCACGATCCGCCGGGCGGCCAGGACGCTGTCGACCACCGCGTTCCCCTCGTCGGCCCCGACGAGGTAGCTGTGCATGCCGGGGGTGCCCAGCCCCGGGTAGTCCGTCGCGGCGACGGCGTAGCCGGCCTCGAGGAACGCGCGGATCTCCCGGACGTAGGCGGGGTCGCCGAGGTCCGCCGCGTGGGAGGGCGCACAGGCGTCCGCGACGCCGGTGGTGCCGTGGGCCCACGCCACGACCGGGCGGCCCCCGTCCGGCGGGGGCCCGTCGGGGACGAGCAGGGTGGCGCTGACGGGGATGTCGGCGCCGCGGGAGTCGGCCGAGTGGTGGAGGACCGTCCACCGCCGGGCCCCCGCGAACGCCGCGTCGGGCCCCCGGTCGCGGACGGCGATCGGCGTCCCGCCGGGCGCGGGGGCGAGCGGCTGCGGTATCCGGTAGGTGAAGCCGGACGTCTCGACGGCGGGGAACCGGTCCCCGCCGCCCGCGCCCGCGCCGGACGGGCCGTCGCCGCAGCCCTGCGCCGTGGCGAGCAGCAGCGCGGCGCCCAGCGCGCCGCACACCGCCCTGGTCCGGCGGACGGCCGCCGCGCCCCTCGGCCGGGCCGGTATGTCCGTCAGACCTCTCGGTACGCCCGTCGGTATGCCCACAGCAGCCGTCCCTTCGCCGTGCCGCCCCCAGCGTCCCAACGCGCCGGGGGCGGCGCAGGACGGGTACGGCCGGACGGGTGACGCGGACGGCGGGCTCCGCAGGGGCGGCGCGGCGGCCGTCCGGGGTCAACGCCCCGGCGGCGCGGGCGAGTTGTCAGAGGTAGACGACGCGCACGATCGTGAGCGTCAGGACGCTGCGGCTGACGTAGTAGCGGATCAGGACGTCGGCGACGGTGGCCTCGCGCCGGTCCTTCTCCCGGCCGATGGGGGCGGATCCGCACCCGTAGGGGTGGTCGGCGACGAGCCGCATGGCCCGGTCGAACCGGGCCCGCAGGGAGGGGTCCATACCGGTGCACGCCTGGTCGGCCGGAGGGGCGTACTGGATCCGGTACCCGCTCACACCGCCCCCGGGCGGCCCGCGCCGGCCGGAACGGCGCCGACGTCCTCACCGCGCGCCAGGCGCTCGAACAGCTCCTCGTCCTCGCGGTCCGCGTCCGTGGCGGCCAGGGCCCAGCGGACGAGGGCGGCCGGCAGCTCGGCCGTCGGCAGGTGCGGGATCTCCTCGTCGAAGTCGCGCACCTGGTCCTCGTCGAGCGCGGAGCGGATCCCGGCGATGGTGGCGGGCAGTTCCACCAGCTCCCCGCCGATCACGGTCTTCATCGTCACATCCACGGCTTCCTCCTCGGGCCCGCGGGACACCGTACGGCAGTCGCCGCGGGAGGGCCACGCGTTCGCGGTGCGCGGTGTGTCCACGACCCGTCCATGGCTTTGAATGGACACGACGACCTGTCGACCCGTCCGGAGGCCCTGCCGTGGTCGCACCGCCCCTCCCCCGCACCGGCCGCCTCGCCGCGGCGAGCGTCGGCTTCGCGTTCTGGATCACCATGGTGGGCACCACGGCCCCGACGCCGCTGTACCCGCTCTACGGCGAGGAGTTCGGCTTCACGCCGTTCACCGTGACCGTGGTCTTCGCCGTCTACGCCGTCGGGGTCGTGCTCGGCCTGCTGCTGCTCGGACGGCTCTCGGACCAGATCGGCCGGCGTCCGGTGCTCGTGCTGTCCACGCTGCTGTCCGCGGCGGCCGCGCTGGTGTTCCTGCTCGCGCACGACCTGGGCGTCATGCTCGTCGGCCGGGTGCTCTCCGGCTTCTCCGCCGCGCTGGTCACCGGCGCGGCGACGGCCGCGCTCACCGAGATCCTCGGCCACGGCCGCCGGATCGGACCGGCCACACTCGCGCTCTTCGCCAACATGGGCGGGCTGGGCTGCGGAACGCTGCTGGCGGGCGTCCTCGCCGACACCGCGCTGGCGCCGCTGCGCACCCCGTGGGCGGTGCTGCTCGTCCTGGCCGTCGCCGGGCTGGTCGCCGTCGCCCTCACGCCCGAGAGCTCGGAGCACCGCCCGGGCTTCACCCCGCGCGTCCAGCCGCTGCACGTCCCCGCCGGGATCCGTTCGGACTTCCTGCGCTCGGCCATGGCGGGCGGCGCGGGCTTCGCGGTGCTGGGGGTGCTCGGGGCCGTGACGGGGCTGTTCATGACGGACGTGCTGCGGGACACCGGTCATGTGCTCACGGGGGTCGTCGTCTTCACGGCCTTCGCGTGCACGGCGCTGGGGCAGTTGCTGGTGCGGGTGCTGCGGGCGGGGACGGCGTTGCCCGCGGCCTGCCTCGGGCTCGTCCTGGCCGCGGCGCTCATCGCCACGGCGATGGGGACGCGGGTGCTCGCGCCGCTCGTCGCCGGGGCCGCCGTCAACGGCCTGGCCACGGGGGTGGCCATGGGCCACGGGCTCGGGACGATCACCACGCGGGGGGATCCGGAGCACCGGGGGGCGGCCGTGTCCACCTTCTTCGCGATCCTGTACACGTTTCTGGCGCTGCCGACGATCGGTGTCGGCGTGCTCATCCGGGAGACGAGCCTGCGCCCGGCCGGGGAGGTCTTCAGCGCGGCCGTGGGGGCGCTGGCCCTCGCGGTGCTGATGAGCCTGGTGCGCGGGCGCGGCGGGGGGAGCTGACGCCGCGTCGCCCCCGTGGGCCGGCCGTCACGGCCGGCGCCCCCGGCCCGCGCCGTAGAGTGGCCCATACACGTACATGATCAAGAGAAGGGCAGTGCCGTGGCACAGGAAGTCCGTGGCGTGGTGGCACCGGGGAAGAACGAGCCGGTGCGGGTGGAGACCATCGTCGTGCCGGACCCGGGGCCCGGGGAGGCCGTGGTGAGGGTGCAGGCGTGCGGCGTGTGCCACACCGACCTGCACTACAAGCAGGGCGGCATCAACGACGACTTCCCCTTCCTGCTGGGCCACGAGGCCGCCGGCGTGGTGGAGTCCGTCGGCGAGGGCGTCACCGAGGTGGCGCCCGGCGACTTCGTCGTCCTCAACTGGCGCGCGGTGTGCGGCCAGTGCCGGGCCTGCCGGCGCGGCCGCCCGCAGTACTGCTTCGCCACGCACAACGCGCAGCAGCGGATGACCCTGACCGACGGCACGGAGCTCACCGCGGCCCTGGGCATCGGCGCGTTCGCCGAGAAGACCCTCGTCGCGGCCGGCCAGTGCACCAAGGTGGACCCGGCCGCCTCCCCCGCCGTCGCCGGGCTGCTCGGCTGCGGCGTCATGGCGGGCATCGGCGCCGCCCTCAACACCGGCGGTGTGACGCGCGGCGACTCGGTCGCGGTCATCGGCTGCGGCGGTGTCGGCGACGCGGCCATCGCGGGCTCCCGCCTCGCCGGGGCGGCCCGGATCATCGCCGTCGACATCGACGGGCGCAAGCTGGAGACCGCCCTGCGCATGGGCGCCACCCACACCGTCGACTCGCGCGCCACGGACCCGGTCGAGGCCATCCGCGAGCTGACCGGCGGCTTCGGCGCGGACGTCGTCATCGACGCGGTCGGCCGCCCCGAGACCTACGAACAGGCCTTCTACGCCCGCGACTTGGCCGGAACAGTCGTCCTGGTCGGCGTGCCCACCCCCGAGATGCGCATCGACCTGCCGCTGCTGGACGTCTTCGGGCGCGGCGGCGCGCTGAAGTCGTCCTGGTACGGCGACTGCCTGCCGTCGCGGGACTTCCCCATGCTGATCGACCTGCACCTCCAGGGCCGGCTGGACCTGGGGTCGTTCGTCTCGGAGACCATCGGCCTGGACGACGTCGAGGCGGCCTTCGACCGCATGCACGCGGGCGACGTCCTGCGCTCGGTGGTGGTCCTGTGACGGCCGCGCGCGTCGACCACCTCGTCACGTCCGGCACGTTCTCCCTCGACGGGGGCGTCTGGGACGTCGAGAACAACGTCTGGATCGTGGGCGACGACCACGAGGCGATCGTCATCGACGCGGCGCACGACGCGGACGCCGTCGCGGCGGCGGTCGGCGGCCGCCGGCTGCTGGCCGTGGTGTGCACCCACGCCCACGACGACCACGTCAACGCCGCTCCCGCGCTCGCCGGCCGCACGGGCGCGCCGGTCCTCCTGCACCCGGCCGACCTGCCGCTGTGGGAGCGCACCCACCCGGACCGGGCGCCGGACGGGGAGTTGACGGATGGTCAGGTGCTGCGGGTGGCCGGTGTCGAGCTGACGGTGCTGCACACGCCGGGCCACGCGCCGGGCGCCGTCTGCCTGTACGCGCCCGCGCTGGGCACGGTGTTCACCGGGGACACGCTCTTCCGGGGCGGGCCGGGCGCGACCGGCCGTTCGTTCTCCGACTTCCCCACGATCATCGGCTCGATCCGGGACCGGCTGCTGTCCCTGGACCCGTCGACGGTGGTGCGCACCGGGCACGGGGAGTCCACCACGATCGGCGAGGAGGCCCCGCACCTGGAGGAGTGGATCGCCCGCGGGCACTGACCGGCGGGGGTTCCCGGGCGTACGATCGAACCGGGAACGATCATCCGAAGGGCGGGGAGGCACCGTGGAGACCGCGGACCTGGTCGAGGTCACCGACGCCGGTGAACTGAGGGAGTTGCTGGGCGAGCCGCAGCGGCGCGTGGTGGAGAAGGTCCGCCACCGCCTGCTGGACCTCGACCGGGAGTGGCTGGCGCAGTCGCCGTTCTGCCTGGTGGCCACCTCGGACGCGGACGGCAACTGCGACGTCTCCCCCAAGGGCGACCCGGCCGGACACCTCGCCCTCGTCCTGGACGACACGACGATCGCCCTCCCCGAACGCCCGGGCAACCGGCGGGCGGACGGGTTCCTCAACATCCTGTCCAACCCGCACGTCGGGCTGGTCTTCCTGATCCCCGGCATCGGCGAGACCCTGCGCGTCAACGGCCGGGCGCGGCTGGTGCGCGAGGCGCCGTTCTTCGACCGGATGGTGGTCAAGGGCCACCGTCCGGTCCTCGCGCTCGTCGTCGAGATCGAGGAGATCTTCCACCACTGCCCGAAGGCGTTCCTGCGCTCCGGGCTGTGGAAGCCGCAGACCTGGACCCCCGAGGTGATGATGGCGCGGATCCGGGCCGCCGAGGGGCGTCCGGTCCCGGAGAAGGCGCGGGAGGAGCTGGGGGCTGAGCTGGAGGAGCGCTACCGCACCCAGTACGCCGACCGCCTCTACCGCGGCTGACGGGGCACCCGCTCGCGGGCCCCGTGCGCCGCCCGCAGCGCGTTCTTGTCCACCTTTCCCGTCGCGTTGCGCGGCAGCCGCGTCACCAGGGCGACGCCGCGCGGGCACTTGTAGCCGGCGAGGTGCCCGCGGCAGAACGCGTCCAGCCCGGCCTCCTCGACGCGCGCGCCGTCCCGGGCCACGACGACGGCCAGCACCGACTCGCCCCAGACCTCGTCGGGGACGCCGATCACCGCGGCCTCGGCGACGGCGGGGTGTTCGGCGAGGACGCGTTCCACCTCCGCCGAATAGACGTTCTCGCCGCCGGAGATGATGAGGTCCTTGAGCCGGTCCTCGACGTAGAGGAAGCCGTCCTCGTCGGCGCGGACCACGTCGCCGGTGCGCAGCCAGCCGTCCTCGGTGACCGTCTCCGCGGTGGCCTCGGGCCGGCCGAGGTAGCCCTTCATCCGCTGCGCCGTGCGCACCCACAGTTCGCCGGTGCGGCCGAGCGGCACGGCGGCGCCGGTCGCGGGATCGGCGACGCGGGCCTCCACACCGGGCAGCGGCCGCCCCGCGGAGGCGAGCCGGCGGGCCTGGGCCGGGTCGCGGTGGACGGCGGGGTCCAACGCCGTGACGGCGCCGGAGAGTTCGGTCATGCCGTAGACCTGGACGAAGCGGAAGGCGGGAAAGCGGTCGAGCGCCTCCCGCAGGAGCGGCAGGGGCATCGGCGAGGCGCCGTACAGGAGATGCCGCAGCCGCCCGAAGGCGTCCGCCGGCGCCGTGCCGGCGCGCAGCACGCCGGGCAGCATGGCGGGGACGAGGAGGGTGTGCGTCGCGCCGTCGCCGACGGCGCGGCAGAGCGCCTCCGGCGCGGGGTCGCGCAGCAGGTGCGTCGCCGCGCCGGCGGCCATGCCGTACAGGGCGTAGCCGATGCCGCCGACGTGGAAGAGGGGCAGGGGGACGAGGTTGCGGTCCCCGGGCCCGATGGGTGCCGCGGCCCTCAGGGCGGCGGCGCCCGACAGCAGGCCGCGGTGGGTGAGTTCGGCCCCCTTGGGGAAGCCGGTGGTGCCGGAGGTGTAGAGGACGAGGCAGGTGTCGTCGGGGGCGATGTCGTCGAGCGGGGGCAGGGGGTCGGCGCGGGCGAGCAGCGGTTCGTACGCGTCGTCCGCTCCCCCGGTCACCACCAGGCGCGGCGGGGCGGGCAGTTCGGCGAGGGCGCGCCGGGCGGTCTCCGCGCTGCCGCTGTCGGCGAGGAGGACGACGGGGGCGGAGTCCCCGACGGCGTAGGCGAGTTCGGCGGGGGCCAGGCGCCGGTTGAGGACGACGGTGGCCGCCCCGGCGCCGGCCGCCGCGAGGAAGGTCTCCAGGCAGACCGGGTCGTTGCGGCCGAGGTGGGCGACGCGGTCGCCGCGGCGGACGCCGAGGGCGCGCAGCGCGCCCCTCGACCGGTCGGCGCGTTCGGCGAGCCGGCGCCAGGTCCACCGGCGGCCGTCGCAGGCGAGGGCCTCGGCGGCGGGTCCGCGGGCGGCCCAGTGGCCGGGCACGTGGTGGACCAGATCGGCCGGTGGGCCGGACGGCGGCTGTGGTGCGGACGGGCTGGGCATCGGCTCCCCCCGGTCGTCGCTGCGCCGCGCAGCCTAACGCCCGGGGCCGGCCGGTGCCATACCGCCCGGCCCGCGGTCCGTGGGCTCCGGTCAGGTGCCGGGCTTGCGGCCGTACACGAAGACCGGGTCGCCCTGGCGCAGCAGGTTCCAGTACGCCTGGGCGTCCTTCATCCGCATGTTGACGCAGCCGTGGGAGCCGGGCGGCGAGTAGACGCTGCCGCTGATGGCGTGGAACGCCTGTCCTTTGTCGAAGAACTGGCTGTAGGGCATGCTCACGTCGTAGAGCGAGGAGCGGTGGTTCTTGTCCCGCCAGTAGACGTGCTTGAGGCCGGTCCGGGTCGCGAAGCCCTTCCTGCCGGACCGTATGTGCACCGGCCCGTAGGTGATCTTCTTGCCGTTCTGGATCCAGCTGACCTGCCGGGTCAGGTCGACACAGGCGATCCGGCCCTTGTCGGTGGGGCAGGCCGCCCCGGCCGGGGTCTTCGCGGGCGCCTTGGCCGGGGCCGCGTCGGCCGCGCCGCCGGTGGCCACCACGAGGGGGACCGTCACGCCGGCGGCGGCGAGGAGGACGCCGAGCCGCGTCCTCACTGTGCTGCGTGGGGTTGTCATGAACGGTAAGACCAACGACGTCCGGGTTCGGTTGCATTCGGCATCCCGTGTGGCGCGTCACGGCCGCCGCCGGGCCGCTCGGGCCGCGTCGTGGAGGCCGCTGTTCAGGGGCGCAGCAGCGCCTTGATCACCCTTCTGGTGTCCATCGCGGCGTAGGCGTCGGCGGCCCGGTGGAGGGGGAACTCGCCGTCGAGGACGCGGCCGGGGGCGAGCGCACCGTCCCAGGTGCGCCGGAGGAGTTCCGGCAGGTAGGCGCGGGCCGGGGCGCTGCCGCCCGCGACCGTGAGGTTGCCGGCGAACAGGTCCCGGTGCGGGAACCGGGTGATGCCCAGGGGCAGGCCGACGCAGCCGACGTGTCCGCCGGGGCGTACCGTGCCGAGGGCCTGACGCAGCGACAGGTCGGTGCCGACGCACTCCAGCGAGCTGTCGGCCGGTCCGCCGAGCGCCCGGCGGACCTCGGCCACGCCCTCCCGGCCCCGGGCGGTGACGATGTCGGTGGCGCCGAACTCCCGGGCGAGCGCCTGCCGGGCGGGGTGCCGTGACATGACGACGACGCGTTCGGCGCCGGCGGCCCGCGCGGCCAGGACGGCGCAGAGTCCCACGGCCCCGTCGCCGACGACCACGACGCTGTCGCCCCGCCCGACGCGGGCGATCCGCGCCGCGTGATGGCCGGTCGCCATCACGTCGCACAGGGCGAGGAGGTCGGGGATCAGCCCGGGCGGCGGCGGGCCGGGCGTGGGCACCAGGGTGCCGTCCGCGAGGGGGACGCGTACGGCTTCCCCCTGCCCGGCGTCCATCGCGCGTCCGTCGGGGCCGGGCACGCCCCAGTGCGCGGCGCGGTCGCACGAGGTGTGCACGCCGTTGCGGCAGTTGCGGCAGGTGTTGTCGCTGACGGAGAAGGGGGCGATGACGAAGTCGCCGGGGCGCAGGGTGCGCACGGCGGGTCCGACCGCTTCGACGGTGCCGACGAATTCGTGCCCCGCCCGGGTGGGGCGGGGCAGGGGCGTGAGGCCGCGGTAGGCCCACAGGTCCGAGCCGCACACCGCCGCGGCCACGACCCGGACGACGGCGTCGTCCGCCTCGGTGATCCGGGGGTCGGGGACGTCTTCGACCCGGACGTCCCGGGTCCCGTGGAGCACCGCGGCGCGCATCGTGGGGTCTCCTCAGCTCGATGTCCGGTGGTAGCGCAGGCCGGGGGCGCGGTCGAGGTGGAGGGTGAAGCGTTCGGGGCGGCCGGGCCGGAGCGTCGCGGGGTCCACGGGGCCGGGTGCGACGAGCCGGAGCCCGTCCGCGCGGAAGGCGCCGGGGCCGTCGGGGGCGAGGCGGTCGCGCGTGCCGCGGCGCCAGAGGAACAACCGGCCGTCCGCCACGGTCAGTCGGAGGGCACCCGGGACGTCCGCGCAGGTGTAGGTGCCGAGTTCGGTGTGGTCGGACCCGGGCTCCGCCGGCTTCCCGCCGGCGTCGGGGGGACGGGCCCGCCGGTGGACGTCCGCCACGATCCTCCGCAGCTTCTCGTCGTCGAATTCACCGTTCCTCAGGGCCCGGACGATCCTGTCGGCCGCGTGGTCGGCGTGGACGGCCGCGTGGTTGGCGAGGCAGACGACGCGCAGCCCGGACCGGGTGAGCAGTGCCGCCGCGGAGAATCCCTGCTCGTGCCCGTAGTGGAAGACGGTCTCGTCGCCCGGCCGGCGCGGGTCCGCGTACAGGCCGGGGCCGTAGAGGCAGGGCCGGTGGTCGGCGGGGCCGTAGGGGACCTCCCGGTCGTGGACGAACCGGTGCGCCGCCGGCCAGGTCTCCCCCAGGCGGGTCAGCCAGCGCCCGAGGTCCGTCGTGGAGCACCAGAGGCTTCCGGGGCCGGGCAGGGCCACGGGCCGCCGGCCGTGCGCCCAGCCGTCGGCGGTGGGGAGGTAACTGCTCGCCGCGCCCGGCACCACCTGGCGGGGGTCGGCCACGAACCGTGCCGACGTCATGCCCAGGGGGCCGAAGACCCAGCGCCGGGCGAGTTGCGCGAGGTCGGTGCCGTGGACGGTGTGCAGGACGGCGGCGAGGAGGAGGTAGCCGGTGTTGCTGTAGAGGAACCGGCCCGGTGCCACGCAGCGGCGGGTCTGGCGGTAGGCGAGTTCCAGGAGGTCGTGGGACGTGTAGTGGTCGAGGTCGCGCAGGCCGGCGAGGGAGAGGAGCGACTCGGCGTCGCGCACGCCGCCCTGGTGGCGGATCAGGTCGGCGACGGTGACCGAGGGGATCCGGAAGCGCGGCAGGTAGGCGGACACCGGCCGGTCGAGGCCGAGCAGCCCCCGCCGGGCGGAGAGGACGGCGACATGGGCGGTGATCTGCTTTCCGACGGAGCCCGCGTCGAAGGTGGTGCCGGGCCCGACCGGGACGGACAACTCCAGGTTCGCGAGGCCGTGGTGCAGGCGCGTGTCGGCCGCTCCCGGCCGCTGGACGAGGACCGCGAGGCCCGGCGTCTGCGGTGCCGCGTCGTGGGTCACAGGGCGAGGGCCTCCCGGTGGACGGCGCGCAGCCGCTCCCGCAGCCCGGCGTCGGGGACGAGGGTGAGCGCCTCGGCGTGGTCCCCGGCGGTGGGGGCCAGCAGGCGGCGCTGCTCGTCCAGGTAGGCGCCGAGGAAGCGGCGGACGTCCCCGGTCAGCCGCTCCAGCACGGCCGAGGTGTAGAGCATCATGAGCGGGAACGACCAGCAGGCGTGGAGGAATCCGTAGGCCGGGCGGACGGCGTCCTTCCATGGCGAGTGGAACCGCGCCTCGTCGTCGATCTTCGCGTGGACCGCGGTCAGCGCGTCGTTCAGCCAGCTGTGCCCGGCCTCGTGGACGAGGTCGCGGGCCAGGACGGCGGGTTCGTCGGTGTGGTCGCAGAAGACGGTCCCCGGGAGGCGGGTGATGGACCAGCTGTCCAGGGTCTCGCCGAGGCGCTTGCGGCGCAGGAGGCAGACCACGACGGCGTGGTCGGCGACGAGCCGGCCCAGGCCCGCGTCGGCGTCGCCCGCGAGCGCCGCCGCCCGGGCCGTGAGGTCCCGGAGTTCCGGCGGGGCCGGGGCCGTGCGCGGTCCCAGGACGTGGTACGGGGTCTCCGACGCCGGCGAGCGGACGAGCCCGGCCGGGCCGGGGGCGAGGACGGCCGGCGGGGCGCCGAGGCGTTCGGCGCCCGCGTCCGGGTGGGTCCGGTACCAGTCGAACGTCTCGGTGTCGCCGGCCCGGGCGGCGGCCTCGGCGCCCTCGAAGACGTGGTGGGACAGGGCGTAGTGGCGGGCGTCGTACCGTTCCGCGGGCGGCGCTCCGGGGTTGACGATCTCGCGCAGCCGCCGGGTGCGGTCGTGGTGCAGGGCGCGGAGGGGGGCGAAGTCGATGATCCGCGACAGCAGTGGCATGGGGGCCTCCTCGGTGGCCGGGACCGGGTCGCCGTGCGGCCCGGCCCCGGGGTGTGCCGTGCCGTGCCGGTCAGGACTCCTCCCCCGCCTCCTCGGCGGCCGGCCAGCCCTCGGCGGAGACGCTGGAGGTGTGCGCGGTGCTGCGCACGGTCTCGTCGCCCGCGCGCAGTTCGTCGACGGCCGACAGGAAGTCCGTGATGCGGTCGTTGGTGCCCATGCCCTTGCCTTTCGCCGGTGTGTTGATGGAGCGGTGTGCGGATGGGGCGGTGGACGCGGTGGCTGCGGTCGCCGGCCGGAGGGGCCCGGGGCCGGCGCGTGTGCCCGGGCCGGGGGCTCATGACGCGGCTGCCGCGGCCCGGCGGCCTCCGTCGGGCGGCGCCGGGCAGGCGCAGGGCTCGTCCGGGTCCGGGCGCTCGGCGGCCAGGGCGCCGGCCAGCGCGGCGGTGGCGGCGTCGAGTCCGGCGAAGTACCGGTCCCTGGGCGTCCCGGGCGCCGGGCGCAGGACGAGGTCGAGCACCGGGACCGTACGGCCGCTCTTCTCGCAGGTCAGGTCGGCGCGGCCGACCGTCGCCCCGATCCCCGGCGGGAGGAGGGGCGAGACCGCGCTGACCGCCCGGCACAGCGCGGCGGCGACGGCGGCGTACTCGTGGTGGTCGCGGGGCAGCAGGCCGACCTTGCGCGGCGTGGGGGCCATGGCGGTGCCCTCGTACGCGTGCCCTTCGCAGCTGTCGTACGTCACACAGCCCCACTGCCGCGTACAGGCGGCGACCAGGGGCTTGACGCCCGGCTCGATCGCCCGCTCCCACAGGGGGTGGCCGGGGTCGAGGTCGTCGGCCTCGTGGACGCCGGGCAGGCCGACGGTGTTGATGTTGCCGTACGCGCCGACGCGCAACCGCACGGCCGGCTTGGGCAGTCGGGGGTCGTCCCAGCGGGCCAGGAAGCCCTCGACGTCCGCCATCGAGTTGGGGTGGCGCGGGCGCCGGCGCAGGGTGCGGCACCAGGCGCCCCGGGGGGCGGAGGGCTGGGCGAGCAGGGCCGCGATGCCGTCGATCAGGCGCATGCGGTAGTCGCAGTAGGCGTCCTGGTCCCCGGCCAGGTCGTAGCGCCACCGGGTGGCCACGCAGCCGCCGCCGCAGGTGTCCCGGTAGTCGCAGGCGGTGCAGCGTTCCATCAGGGATCTGCCCTGCCGGAGCAGGCGGGAGGAGCGCTGCGCCTCCGCCACGGCGTGCTGGTCGCGGGTCTGCGGCAGCAGGCTCAACCGCGCCTGTGGCCAGGGGAGTTCGTCGCAGCTGCCGAGCCGGCCGTCCGGGTAGAGGGTGAGGACGTGGTCGCATTTGAGGTCGGAGAAGTGACAGAAGCCGGTGTCCAGTCCCCGCAGCCGGCGGATGGCGGACACGACCGGTTCGAGTTTGAGCCGGGCGAAGTGTCCGGCGGAGATCCAGTGGGCGGCCGCCGCCAGCACGAAGTCCGCGTACTCGGCGGGATGGACGGCCCAGTTGGGGGCCTTGTCCTCGGCGACGTTGGCCTGTTGCAGCAGCCGGCTGGCCGGCGCGCGGCGTCCGGCGGGCGCGGTGCCGCGCCGGACCGCGGCGTCGAAGCACGGCACGAAGCTCACCGAGTCGACCGATCCGAAGCCGGCGATGTGGTCCAGGACGGCCTCGGCCCGGCCCAGGACGGCCGGGGTGACCGCGGCGATCACCCCGGCGCGGCGGCCGCGCCGGGCCAGCAGGCGCAGGGCGGCGGCCACCCGGGGGTAGACCGGTCTGCCGTCGTAGCCGACGCGCCAGGCGTTGCCCCGGGCGTCCCCGTCCAGGGAGACGCCGATGCGGAGGTCCGGGAGGAGTTCGTCGAAGAGGTCCAGCCAGGCGTCGTCGAGCAGGACGCCGTTGGTCTGGAGGGTGACCCGGACGACCGAGGGCTGGCGGGCCAGTTCCGTCAGGATGCCGGCCATCTGCTCCCTGCCCACGGTGAGCGGCTCGCCGCCGTGGAGTTCGACGGCCAGCGGCCGGCCGTGGAACAGCCGGGCGAGGTCGCGCACTTGTCCCGGCCCGATGCGGGCTCCCCCGGGTGCCTCCTTGCGTTTCTCGTAGCAGTAGAGGCAGTCGATGTCGCAGGTCTCGCCGCGCAGCTTCATGATGACGGAGACGGCGGTGGTGGTGTCCTCCGGCGCGAGGCTGCGATAAATCCGCTCGATGTTCTCGTCGCGGGTGGCGGCGTGATCCATCTTTCGCCTCCCTGCACGGCTCCACGGAGGTGATCCGCGGGCACAGGACCGGCCGACAATAGATCAATGTAGAGACCATGGAGATATTCCGTCAGTGCGTGTTCGGGACAACCGTGGCGCCTGGTCGGCCGCTTCGGAGCAGGTGACGGAGGCGGGATCATGGCGGCTTCGCGCCGGGCGTTTCCCCGGGCGCGGAACGGACGTCTGCACCGGGTCCGTCGAAGAGGAGACGCCCCGAGGCCCTCTTCCGCTCGTCGCGAACGCCGCCTACGCTGCTGAGGATCGAGCCGAACGACACCGGTCGTGAGTCGTGAGGGGAAACTCCATGGCGCGCCTGTCCGTTTCCAACTCGGTGATCTACGAACTCGCGGCCGAGAACCCCGATATGTCGGACGTGGACCGGCTCATGAATCTCTACTGGGCGCTGTGTTCCGTGGTGCGTTCGGGAACGCCGGGCGATGTGGTGGAGTTGGGCTGCAATGCGGGGCGCACCAGCGTTCTGCTGGAAATGGTTCTGGAGGCGGAGGGGGCGGACCGTACGCTGCACCTCTACGACTCGTTCGACGGCCTGCCGGCCCCCTCGGCGGCGGACCGCTATCTCAAGCAGGGCGACTGCCGGGCGACCGAGTCGGACGTGCTGGCCACGTTCGCGCGCTGGAACCTGCGGCCGCCCCGGGTGCACGCGGGCTGGTTCGAGGAGACACTGCCCCGGCACCTGCCGGAGCGTGTGGCCTTCGCCTACCTCGACGGAGACTTCTACGAGTCGATCCGCACGAGCCTGACGCACGTCTGGCCCCGGCTCTCCGCCGGCGGCTCGGTCGTGGTGGACGACTACTGCGACCGGGAGCTCAGCCCCCGGGCCTGGGACGGTCTGCCCGGGGTGAAGAAGGCGTGCGACGACTTCTTCGCCGGCGTACCGGCGAGCCGCCGCGTACTGGTCGGCGTCGGCGACCTGGCGTTCGCCGAGTTCCGCAAGCCCGCCGGCTGAGGCCGCGGGCGGGGAGAGGACGCGGACATGCTGCACGACTCGCTGAAAATCGGCAGCGTCGAGGAACTCCTCGGCCCCGGGCAGATCGCCCGCCTGAGCGCCCGCGTCGCCGAGGAGATCGGAAACGGCGGCGGGTTCGACGTCATGGACCGGAAACGGTCGGTGCATTCCATCGCGGGCGAGGACCTGGCGCGCGTCAAGGAGGTCTACGAGCCGCACGGCAGGATCGAGTACGACGAATTGCCCGCGGATATCACGGCATTGCTCGACGCCGCCGTCGCGCACCGCATGGACGAGGTACGCAGGGTCTTTCCCAGCGCCCGGCGCTCGATGGACTGGCTGTACGTCGAATACGGAGCCGGTCAATATGTCACGCCGCACGTCGACTACCCGTTCAACGAGATCGCCCCGGACCGGCCCAAGGTGGCGGCCATGGGCATCGTGCTGCACGAGGCGGATTCCGGGGGCGAGTTCTTCGTCGAGACGGGAGGCGGGGCGGCGCTGTGGAACGAGGACGGCGGCGTCCGGGAGAACGCCACCGTGCACAGTCCGTGGTTCGCCGCCATGCGGCGCACCCGCTGGCGCGTCTCCTGCCGGGCGGGCGACGCACTGTGCTGGGGAACCCAGCTCGTCCACGGCACCGAGCCGGTGATCTCCGGCAGATCCGGCAAGTTCATCGGTTTCCTCGGTTCCTGAGCGACCCCGAGCGCCCCGATCCGCTCCGGGCCACCGCGAGCCACCATCCCGAACCACCGCGAGCCATCCCGAGCCGCCCGAAGCCGGAGGTACGGAAGACCAGTGGCGACCGCCTTCCCCTATTTCCCCTCCCAGGACGTCCGCGGCGACCGGCTGACCGGGCCGGTCGCCGAGCGCAACGCCCGCCGTTCGCGCGGCGTCGCGGGGCGCGTCACCTGGGCGCACTCCCTCTGGATCGACCCCGAGCTGGAGCGTCTGTACGGCGGCGACCGGCACGATCCGGGCGTCAACCGCGACCGGGCGCTGCGGCTGGGCGCCGTGTCCCCCCTCCCGTCGGCACCGGTGCCCCTGCCCTCGCTGGTGTCCACGTCCCGGACGTTTCTGTCCCGGGTGACCGTCGCCGTCGGGACCGACCCGGAGGACGAGGCCTTCGACCTGATCCGCCGGACGCACAGCGGATTCCTCTGCGAGCTGGCGATCGGCGTCGTCCGCCCCGCCGCTGGGACGGCCGGGGGAGCGGAGGTCCGGACGCCGTTCACCGCCGCCGTCCCGCGCGGCGGGCCCGTCGCCCGCGCCGCGGGCCTCCTGGCGTCCACGGCCCGCGAGCTGCTCGCCCAGTGGTACGACGCGCACCGGCGAGCGCGCGGGGACGCGTACGCCTCCGCGCTGCCGGCCGCCGACTGGGCGCGCCGCGTCTTCGCGGACTCCGTGCGCCACGAGTTCTGCCGCAGGGTGTGCGAGGAGCCCGGCTTCCCGGAGGGGCGGCGGCGGGAGGCGGCCGTGCTGATGGCGGAGGCCGCCGGCGCGCTGCCTCCTCCCCCGGTGCTGCGGGAGAGCCTGCCGGGCGGTGTGCAGGGCTCGGTCGTCAGCGAACTGCTGTCGCTTTCCTACCCGTTGTGGGACCGGGTGCGGTTCTGCCTCGATTCCCCCTTCGACGGGCTCAGGTCGCTGTAGGGCTCGGGTCGCTGTGGGGCTCGGCCGCCGTGAGGCTCAGGTCCCTGTGTGCCAGATCATGAGAGGCGGAGAGGATGCGGCGGACGTCATCCGGCAGGCGGGCCGGCGCGGGGGCCGGCGGCGGGGCGCGTTTCGCGCAGGGCCGGCGGTTCCCCTACGTCGCCCTGGAAGGGCTCAACGGAGCGGGCAAGTCGACGCTCAGGAACAGCCTGGAGAAGTCCTTCTGGGCGCTGGGCATGGACGTCTACACCATCGGCCAGCACTCCTGGCAGTCGCCCGGCGCCGCGCGGGTGATCCTGGACGTCAAGGAACGCCGTCGCGCACACCCACCCGAGCGCGTCCGACTGGCGTATCTCGACGACCGCCGGGCGCAGGGCGAGCACATCCTGGCGCGGGTGCTCCGGGAGGTCCCCGTCATCGGCGACCGTTCCCTGGTCAGTGACCTCGTCTATCTCCAGGCGCTGGACGGCATCCCGGCCGCGGAGACCTTCGCCCTCTACCGCCGGCACGGGGTGTACCTGCCCGATCTGGTGATCCACGTCGACGTCCCGCCGGAGACCGCCCTGGCGAACCTCGCGAAGCGCGGGCGGCAGCGCAAACCGCACGAGAACCCCCGGCACATGCGCGCCCTGGCGGAGACCTACGAATCGGTGCTGTGGGGGAAGGGCGTGGAGGGCCTGCCGCCCGTGCTGCGCCACCGGCCCGCGATCGCCGCCGACGGCACGTCGTACACGGATCCGGCGGACGACATCGCGGAGCGCGCGTTCGTCGCGCTCGGCCTGGCCGGCTGATCACCGGACGCTATCCTGCCCTCTCCGTCCACCGGCCCTCTCCTCCGGGGCCGCGGACGCGGGAGAAGGGAAGCACCGGCATGCACGGACCTGGTCAGGCGATCCTGCTCGTGGGGACCTCGGGGGCGGGCAAGAGCGCGACGGCGGCGGAGCTCCAGAAGATCCTTCCGGAGCCGTTCCTCGTCCTCGGGCTGGACACGTTCTTCGGCACGCTGCCGTTCCGCTGGACCAGCGAGGGCGAGAGGAGCGCCGAGGGCTTCTCCTACGTCCGGACCACCGACCCCGGCGGCCGGGCGCGGCTGCGGATCGGCTACGGGCCCGTGGGCGCGCGGCTGCTGGCCGGGATGCGCCAGGCCGTCGTGGCGCTGCTGCGGGAGGGCAACAACGTCATCGTCGACGAGATGCCGGTCGACGCCTCGGTCGTGCCGGCCTGGCGTGCCGCCCTGGCGGGGCAACGCGTGCTGTGGGTGCTGGTGCGCGCGCCGCTGGCGGTGCTGGAGGCCAGGGAGGCCGAGCGGTTCCCGGAGCGCTTCCGCGGGCTGAGCCGGGGTCACTACGACGTGTGCGCCCAGGAGGGCTTCGACCTCGTGCTCGACTCGTCCGAGCTGGAGCCCGAGGAGCGTGCCCGGCGCGTCGCGGCGGCGCTCGCGCCGCGGCTGCGCGCCTGCTGACGCCGTCATCGAGCTCCGGCAGGTGGCCCGTTGACCTCCGACATGTGCCGTACGGCGCCGGTGCGGCCGCTCCGGCGCAACCGCGATTACCGGGTGTGGTGGTCGGGAGCGGTGGCGTCCGGCCTGGGCAGCTCGGTGCTGGGGGTGGCGCTCCCGCTGCTCGTCCTCGACACGAGCGGCTCGGCGGCCCGCGCCGGGCTCGTCGCCGGTGCGGCGGCGATGGCGAAGTTCGCGGGTTCGTCGCCCGCCGGGATGCTGGTGGATCTCTGTCCCCGGCGGCCGCTGCTGCCGCTCGCCTCCGTGGTCCAGCTGCTCGCGGCCGCGTCGGTGCTCCTCGCGGAGTCGTCGGGACGCGCGGGCCCGGGCCTTCTGATGGCCGCCGCGGCGGCGGAGGGCCTGGGCTGCTCCGTCCACACGGCCGCCGAACTTCCCCTGCTGCGCAGGATCGTGCCCGGGGTCCAGCGCCGGTCCGCGCTCTCCCGGGAGCAGGCGCGCAAGACGACGGCGCAGCTGGTCGGCCCGCCGCTGGGCGGTGTGCTGTTCGCCTGGTCCCCGGTGGCGCCGTTCCTCGCCGCGGCCGTCCTCTTCCTCGGCATGACGCTCGCGGCGCTCGCCCTGCGCGTCCCCCTCGCGTCCCGCGCGCCGGACGACGGCTCCGGCGCGGCGACGCGGAACCGCCCTCTGGCGGGGCTGCGTTACGTGTGCGACAGCCCTTACCTGCGCCACATGGTGGCCTGGTTCGCCCTCGTCAACGGGGCGTTCGCCGGGCTGGCCCTGCTGCTCGTCGTCCTCTGCCACGACCGGGGCGCGTCGGCGGCGGAGGTGGGCGTCGCGCAGGGCGTC
This sequence comes from Streptomyces caatingaensis, assembly GCF_001187435.1. Lineage (GTDB taxonomy): Bacteria > Actinomycetota > Actinomycetes > Streptomycetales > Streptomycetaceae > Streptomyces > Streptomyces caatingaensis. Next base: position 19,826 of record NZ_LFXA01000003.1, read on the forward strand.
GGATCGGCGGGGGCGGTCCTGGGAGCGCTGGCCTGCGAAGGGCTGACGGCGCGCATGACCGACGCGCAGCTGCTCAAGGCGGCCTCCTGGGCGCTGGTGGCCGGTACGGCCGCCATGGCCGTCCCCGCCGGCGCCCTCTTCACCGGACTCGCCTACGCCGCCGCCCTGTTCCTCACCCCCGCCGTGAACGTCTCGTTCATGAACCATGTGGTACGGACGGTCCCCGAGTCCCTGACGGGACGGATCTCGATGACGGCCATGACGGCGGCGCGCAGCCTGACCTGGCTCTTCACCCTGGGCACCGGGGCCATGGCCGACTGGCGGGGCCCGCCGGCCCCCCTGCTCGCGCTCGGGGGGCTGTTCCTGCTGCTGGCCTGTGCCACCCATGTCCGGGAGGTGGCGCCGGCCGGGCGCTGACCCCCTTGCCCGGCCGCTCGGATGTGCTGTGCGATCCGGAAGAAGCGCTCCGGGTCGTACGTGGTGGGATGGCGCCGCCGACCGCGGAATCGACCGGGCTCACCCTTCTTCGGGTGACGGGCGGGGAGCGATCGGCGGCGGGGGCCGGTTCGGGCCGGTGCGGCCGGGATCGAGGGCGGTGCTGAGGTGGTGACGCAGGAGGCGGCCGAGTTTGCGGTCGACCAGGCGGTTCAGCACGGCGGCCAGCAGCAGGGAGAGGAGGAGCCCGAGGCCGATCGAGGGCAGCAGGCCGAGGCCGGGGAGCGTTTTGAGGATGCCGCGGGTGGCGGGTATGCCGAGGCTTTGGTGCACCAGGTAGAAGGGGTAGGTCAGGGCGCCGGCGTAGACGAGGGTGCGCCATTGGAGGTGGCGCAGCGGGCCGGGGCCGGCCAGGGCGAGCAGGACGAGGAAGCCGGTGTGGCCGGCGACGCGGTCGTCCAGGACGGTCAGGGTGTAGCACCAGGCGAAGCCGGCCAGGAGCCACAGGAGCAGGTCGGGCCCGAAGCGGTGCATCAGGTGAAGCGCGATGCCGGCCACGAAGAGTCCGGCGTACTGGCCGAGCAGGAACTCGTTCAGGACGGTCGAGTGCAGTTCGCGGCCGATGGACGCCAGGACGAGCCAGAGGAAGCCGAAGGCTGTGGTGCGCCGGTAGGTCAGGCCGATCAGCAGCAGCACGCCCATGAGGAGGTAGAAGCGGGCTTCCACCCAGAGCGTCCAGGCGACACCGGCGGTGAAGTCCACGCCGAGCGGGCTGGGGATCATGGTCAGGTTGCCCAGGGTGGTGCGCAGGTCCGTGGGCGCGCCCGACCGCTGTCCGGCGAGCACGGTGACCGTGCCGGCGGCGACGATGATCAGGACGACGGCCCAGTACAGCGGGAAGAGCCGGGCGATACGGGAGACGGCGAACTGCGCCGGGGTGCGGCCCCAGCAGCTCATGCAGATGACGAAGCCGCTGATCAGAAAGAACGCCTCGACACCGAGCCAGCCGTAGCCGCTGATCGCGTGCAGCAGCGGTGCGGCCCGCGGGAGGTCGTAGTCCTCGCCCCAGAAGCGGGGGGTCGGGGTGCCGAGGTAGTGGTAGGCGGCGACGGCCACTGCGGCGAGCAACCGCAGCCCGTCGACCGCGGCCAGGCGCCCGCCTTCGGCCGGCGTGCGGGATATTCGCCGCCCGACTGCCCGCGACAGGCTGCGGGCGGCTCGGGTGGGTGGGGAGAGAGGCATGGCAAGTCCTGCGTTCAGGCGGGGTTCACCGTGTCGGAGCCGCTGCCCCGGCGCAGCCGCAGGGCCATGGCGGTGGCGGCGAGGGCACCGAGGAGCGCCAGGATCTCCTCGCTCCGCACCCATCCGGAGAAGTAGATCGTGACGATGAACGGCGCGGCGGCGCAGACGAGTTGAACGGTGGTGCGAATCCCGGCGAAGGCCCGGCGGCCCGCCAGGAACAGGGCCGCGATCATCGGGACGCCGAACCGCCAGGGGAAGAGCAGGCCGATCCCGAGCGGGTCGATGACGACGACCGCGCCCACCAGAAGGAGGGCCCACGCCACCAGCGCGAGCGTCCCCGCCGCGCCGCGCACCCGGCGGGCCGGGCGCAGGTCGGGCGGACAGGCCAGCGGGAGCGCGGCCACCAGGACCGGCGCGAGCAGGAAACCCACGAGTTCCCACCGAAGGTCGGGCGGCATGCGCCAGACCGGGAAGAGGAAGGTCACCGAGCTGCCCACCGCCCCGGCGACCGCGCACAGCACCCCGGGAAGATGGCGTCCGGCCAGCGCGACCACCGCGCCGGTCAAGGTCAGCAGGTAGCAGCCGTTCATGAGGGTCACCAACAGGCCCGCACCGCCGGCGGTGCCCGCGTCACGCATGACGTACCAGTCCCCGACAGTCCCGATGAGGTTGAAGGCGGCGTATACGGCCGTCGCGGCCAGGGCGAAGGGGGCGACGGCGGCGAAGAGCCGTCCGCCCGGGTGTGCGGAGCCCAGGCCGAGGCGCAGCCGCACGGCGTGCGTGACGATGTCGGCGGCCTCGCGGAGCCGGGCACGCCGGCCCGCCCCTTCGGTCGCCTCCCGGTAGGACTCGGCTATCTCGTCGCCGAAGGCACGGCGGAAACCGGCCGGATACAGGCGCAGCAGTACGGGGTTCACGCGGTGGCCGCCTTGCCGGTGATACCGAGGCGCCGTGTGGCCTCGCGCGCGGTGGCCGCGATCCGCTCGGCCTCGACGGCCAGGGCCGCACGGCCGGGAGCGGTCAAGGTGTAGGTGCGCCGCAGCCGGCTGTCGACGATCTCCTCCTTGTGCACCTCGATCAGCCCCTGCTGCAGCAGACGCTCCAGCGCCCCGTACAACGTGCCGGTCCGCAGCTTCACTCGCCCGCCGGAGATCGACTCCACCTCGCGCGCGATCGCGTAGCCGTGGCGCGGTACGTCGGCGAGGGCGGTGAGGAGGAGCAGGGTCGGTTCCTGCATCGCGCGGTCAGTCATGACACCACCATATGTCACTCACCGGCATATGCTGAAAACCGAGCGAGCCGCCGCGTCTCTCCGGTCACGATCTCCCCCGCGTTTATCCAGCGGTGAACGGACCGCGCGACAGTGCTCCCGTCCAACGGCGAAGGGAGCACAACAATGGCATCGGCACTCATGCGGCGCGTGGCCGTCGGCCTCGGGGCCCTGGCCATGGCCGGGTCGGCGCTCACGCTCACCAGCGGGACCGCCTCGGCCGCCGCCGGCGGCGGCTGCGCCGGGGAGACCTGGAAGCAGGCGTGTGTCAGACAGGACGGCGGGTCCGTCAAGTTCGAGGTGCACGGGCGCTTCGCCAACGCCGATCCGAACTGCCGCATCGAGCTCGTGGCGCTCGATGACACGACCGGATGGGTCGACCGGCACTTCAACGGCTCCTGCGCCCAGTTCGACGGGTACTGGAACCTGACCAACCCGTCCTCGGGCCACGCGTACAAGAGCGAGATCCGCGTCTACTGGCGCGGCGGCGACCAGCCGTACGACTACGTGCAGAGCCCGGTCCTCCGGTGGTGAGCCGGCGGTGACCGCCCGGCCGGCCGGGAACACCACCTGGCCGGCCCATGCCGTACGGGCCGGAGCCGCGGCCGGGGGGGCACGCGGCGTCGGCCGGTACGTCGTCCCCCGGCAGATCCGGCACCGCATCCGACGCCGTGGGTCTCGCCGCGCCGCGGCGGTCGGAGGCGGGCGCGTCCGGCGACTTCTCGGGACGCGACGGATCCTGTCCCGGCCGGCCGTGGAGCTGATGACCACCAACCGCCTCACCCCGAGCAGGAGACCGACTACGCGCCCGTCGGCCGGTTCGGCTGGGACGGCGGCACGGGGACGACGGCGTACGCCGACCCCGGCGGACGGCTCATCGGAATCCTGTTCACCCAGGTCGGGTCGTCCACCCCGGATCCCGCGCGGCTCATCCACGGCTTCTGGACCACGCTCTATCAGGCGATCGACGACTGACGCCGAACGGGGCGGAGGTCACCGGCCGCCGTCGCACCCGTCACGGCGCCGCCGCCTCCAGCTCGTCGACGCTGCCCGCCATGATCGTACGGACGTGCCGGGTGATGTGCTCGGCCGGCCAGTCCCACCAGGCGACGGCCAGCAGGCGGGCGATGTCCTCGTCCGGGTAGCGGCGGCGGATGACGCGGGCGGGGTTGCCGCCGACGATCGCGTAGTCGGGGACGTCGTCCACGACGACGGAGCCGGTGGCGACGACCGCCCCGTGCCCGATGCGGACGCCGGGCATCACCGTCACGCCGTTCCCCGTCCACACGTCGTTGCCGACCACCGTGTCGCCGCGCCCGGGCAGCCCGGTGATGAGGTCGAAGTGGTCGGACCACGAACCGCCCATGATGGGGAACGGGAACGTCGAGGGGCCGTCCATGCGGTGGTTGGCGCCGTTCATGATGAAGCGGACGCCCGTGCCCAGCGCACAGAACTTCCCGATGACCAGCCGCTCCGGCCCGTAGTGGTAGAGGACGTTGCGGGTCTCGAAGGCCGTCGGGTCGTCGGGGTCGTCGTAGTAGGTGAACTCGCCGACGTCGATCAGCGGCGACGTGACCAGGGGCTTGAGCAGCACCACGCGCTCCTGCCCGGGCATCGGGTGCAGCACGGTCGGGTCGGCGGGAACGAGCGGTTGCACGGCGGAGATCTCCCCACGGGAACGACGGCGATCGGACCGGATCATGATCGCAAAGCGCGGTCCGGTTCGGCGAACGACTTCGCCTCCGCGAGGAGTCGGCCGCGGCGGGGACGAGTTCGGGCAGGACGAGGGGCGCGGTCGGCGACCGGAGGCGCCCGGCGTCGTCCAGCACGGACGTGGGTCGTGGACGCGCCCCGGCCGGGCGGGAGTCGCCGGGCCAGGTCAACACCGGCCCGGCGCCGCCCCCTTCATGCGGTGGGAGCCGCGCGCGGCGCTCCGGCGGGACCGGCGGGCCCCCGGACGGCCGGATTCCGCCGCATTGACGGCGCGTTGACCGGCTGTTGATCGGCCGCCCCTAGCGTCCCCTCCCACGAACCGGCCGGCACAGCGGACCGGTCCATCGGCAACAGGAGGAATCCCCATGGAAGACCTGTTCGACCTCGACGTGGAAGAGATCGTCGTTCCGTCCTTCGACGAGACCGGCGCGGCCGAGGCCGCCGGCTTCATCACCCACGGTGGCCCCATCACCGGCCGCATCTGCAACACGGAGACCGGCTGCATCTGCTAGCCGACGCACGGTTCGACGCCACGGCGCCGGCGGGACATCGGCCCCGCCGGCGCCGTGGTCGCGGCGAGGGCACGGGAGTGAGGGAGAGACCATGAACGACGCGGAAGGCGCACCTCCGGCGTTCGCCTGCGCCGAGCCCGTCCTGCTCCGGGCGGCGGTGCGGCCTGCCGGGCCGACGGCGCCTCCGGACACGGACGCGGACGCGGACGCGGCCGTGCTCGAACAGGCCGTCGCCGACCCCCTGCTGCGCGAGGCGATCACCCTCGCCAGCCCCTCCCTCGCGGCCGTCCTCGACGCCGTGGCCGAGGGCCGGGCCCCCCGGGCGAAGGACGCCCGCCGGGCCGCCCGGGCGGTGACCCGCTACCGGCTGCGGATGGGCGGCCGGGCGACCCCCTTCGGCCTGATGGCGGGCGTGGCCCCGGCCGGCTTCGCCGCCGGGCCCGCCGTCCGCTGGGGCACCGGCCATCTCAAGTACGTACGGGCGGACATGGGCTGGGTGTCCGGAGTCGTCGACCGGCTGGAACGCGACCCGGGCGTCCTGTCCCTGCTCCGCGTCACCGCCAACGACCTGTGCGCGGTCCGCGGCGACCGGCTCGTCCTGCCGTTCGCCCCCGCGGCGGACGAGGGACAGCCCCTGCGGGAGGTGTCGGTGCGGCACACCGACGCCGTGCGCCGCGCGTTCGAGCTCGCCGCGACGCCCCTGCCCTGGACCGCGCTGCTGTCCCGGCTGCGCGAGACCTACCCGGACGCGCCGGCGCGGACGGTGGAGCGCATGCCCGCCGAACTCGTCCGGCGCGGGCTGCTCCTCACCGAGCTGCGCCCGCCGCTCGACGGGACCGATCCGCTCGGCCACGTCCTGGACCTGCTCGCCGGGCATGCGGACGCGCTCGCTCCGGACAGCCGCGCCGTCGTCGCCGAACTCACCGCGATCCGCCGGGACCTGGCCGCCTACGCCGGCCTCCCGCTCGGGCGGGGCCGGGACGGACTGGCCGCCGTCACCGCACGGATGCGCCGGCTCCACGCGGGCGAGCGCACGGTGCAGGTGGATCTGGCGCTGGACGCGCGGATACGCCTGCCCGAGTCCGTGCGGGCCGAGGCCGAGAGCGCCGCGCGGACCCTCACGGCCCTGGCCGCCGCCCGCCCCGGACCGCCCCATCTGCGCGCCTTCCACGCGGACTTCGTGGAGCGCTACGGGATGAGCCGCGCCGTGCCGCTGCGGGAACTCGTCGATCCCGAACGGGGACTGGGCCTTCCCGCCGGCTACGGGACGGGGCCCGCCGCCCCCGCGCACGGCGGCGCCCCGGACGCGCGCGACCGCCTCCTGCTGGCCCTGGCGCAGGAGGCCGCCATGGCGGGCGAGCGGGAAGTCATCCTGGACGACGAGCTGTTGACCGTCCTGAGCGGCTCGGGTTCGCCCGACGCCGCCGGTCCTCCCCCGTCCTTCGACCTCCTCGCGGAGCTGCTGGCCGACTCCGTCGAAGCCCTGGAGGCCGGTGACTTCCGGCTGGTCGTGGGCGGGGTGTCCGGGGTCGCGGGGGCGGTCGCGGGGCGCTTCGGGCACGTGCTGGGCGAGGACGCCGGCCGCCTGGGGCGCGTCGTGCGCTCCGTCCCCACCCGCAACCCGGACGCCGTGCGGGCCCAGTTGGCCTTCCGGACCCGCACCGGCAAGGCCGCGAACGTCTCCGCCGTCCCCCGGTGGCTCGACCACACCATCACCGTCTCCGCGTTCACCGACCGCTCCGCGCGCCACAGCATCGCGCTCGGCGACCTGGCCGTCGTCGCCGACGCGCGGCGGCTCGCCCTGGTGTCGGTCCGGCTCGGCCGCGAGGTCGTGCCCACCCTGCCCAGCATGCTGCTGCCGCGCGGCAACGCCCCCGACCTCGCCCGCTTCCTGGAGGAGCTCGCCCGCAACGGCGAGGGCGCGCGGCCGGGCTGGGACTGGGGAGCCGCGGCCGCCCTGCCGTACCTCCCGCGCGTACGCCGCGGACGGACCGTCCTCTCCCCCGCCCGCTGGCACCCGGCCGACCCCGCCCTCCAGGACCCCGCCACCGGACCCGGGGCGTGGCGGCGGCGGTTCGCCCGCTGGCGCGACCGGGCGGGCGTGCCCCGGCACGTCTCCTCCGTCCACGCGGACCACCGCATCCCCCTCGATCTGGACGACCCCGCGCAGCTGGAACTCCTGCGGCACGAGTGGCAGCGGCGCCCCGGCGCCCATCTCCAGGAGCCGCCCGGGGCGAACGGCCACGGCACCGGCTGGGCCGGCGGCCGGCCCACCGAGATCGCCTTCCCCCTCGTACGGACCACCGCCGGCACCGCCGCGGCGCCCGTCTTCGCCCCGGTCCGGTCCCGCACCGGGCACGGGCCCGGCTCGGCATGGCTGCACGCCAAGCTCTACTGCTCCCCCGAGCGCCAGGACGCCCTGCTCGTCCGGGAACTGCCCGAGCTGCTGGGCCTGTTGCCGGAGGCGGTCGGCCGGTGGTTCTTCCTGCGCTACCGCGACCCCGCCCCGCACCTGCGGCTGCGCTTCCACGGCGCCCCGGCCGTCCTCGGCGGGGAGCTGCTGCCCCGGCTGGGCGTGTGGCACCGCGGGCTCGAACGGCAGGGCCTGTGCGGCCGGTTGGTCCTCGACGGCTACGCTCCCGAGTGGGAGCGCTACGGCGGCCCCGAGGCCATGTCCGCCGCCGAGGCGGCCTTCGAGGCCGACAGCCGCGCCTGCCTGGAACAACTGACCCTCGTCCGCGCCGGGACGCTCGCCCTGGACCCGCGCCTCCTGACGGCGGCCAACTACCTCGACCTCCTGCACCGCTTCCACGCCGGCAAGGACGCCGCGCTGCGGCTCCTGGACGGCGAGGGCCCCGAGGGCCACCGCGCCGCCCCGGCGGACCTGCGGCGCGAGGCCCGCCGACTCCTCGACCCCGGCGGCGACTGGCACGAACTCGGCCGGCTCCCGGGCGGGGAGGCGCTGCTGAGCTCGTGGGAGCGGCGCGGTCCCGCCGTCACCGCCTACGGCGCGCTGCTGCGCCGCCTCGGCGGCACCGCCTGGAGCGGCGATGCCACCGTCACCGCCTCCCTGCTGCACCTGCACCACAACCGCCTGGCGGGCACCGACCGCCGGGCCGAGGAGGAGTCGCTCGCCCTGGCGCGCCTGGCCGTCCGCGCCCACGCCGGCCGCCGGAGGGCCGGGGCATGAGCGTACGGCAGCGTGCGGCCGCCCTGGCGGACGAGATCGCCCGGCGGCTCTCCTCGCCCGGGCGGGTCGCCGGACTGCGCGGCCCGGTACGGGAGCTGACGCTGAGCGACGGCGCGCCGGGCATCGCGCTGCTCCACCTGGAGGGCGGCTCCCCGCGCGCCGCCCGCCGCTGGCTGGACGAGGCGGTCGCGGTGGCCCGTACCGCGCCGGGCGGGGCCCAGGGGCTGTACCGGGGCGTCCCCGCGCTGTCCTTCGCCCTGATGCGGGCCGCGTCGGCCGCGGGCCGTCCGCCGCGGGCCGCCGGCCGGCTGGCCGAGGGCGTCGGGGAGTTCGCCGCCGGGCTGGCGCGCTGGGAACGGCGGCGGCGCCCGCGGGAGGGCGGGTGCGTGGCCGTCGGTACCTACGACGTCATCTCGGGCCTGGCCGGGCTCGGCGCCCATCTCCTCGACGCCCCCTCCCGGACCGAGGCGCTCGCGGAGGTCCTGACGGCGCTCACGGGGCTGACCGTGCCGCTGCGCGTGGACGGCCGCCGGCTGCCGGGCTGGTGGACGGCGCAGGTCCAGGAGGGCCTCGCCCCGGCGACGGCGGAGACCGGGCACGCCAACGTGGGCCTGGCGCACGGCGTTCCGGGCCCGCTGGCCCTGCTGGCCCTGGCACGGGAGGCGGGCGTGACCGTCCCCGGCCAGGACGCCGCGGTGCGCGTCCTCGCCGGGTGGCTCATGGACGTACGGCAGCGGGGCGACGAGGGCCCGTGGTGGCCCCGGACCATGGTCCTCGGCCCCGGCGGCGGGCCGCCCGTCGCCGGTGAGGCCGCGCCCGGCCGGCCGTCCTGGTGCTACGGCACGGCGGGCGTCGCCCGCGCCCTGTACCTGGCGGGCCGTGCGCTGGACGTACCCGAGTGGCGCGACACCGCCGTCGCCGCCTGGCACGCGGCGCTCGCCGGGGCCCGGCGGGCCCACGAGGGGCGGGCCGCGGGCCGGCTCGCGGAGGCGGGACTGTGCCACGGGTGGAGCGGTCTGCTCCAGGCAACGTGGCGCATGGCGCACGACACCGGCGATCCCGGCCTGCGCGCGGCGCTGCCCTGGCTGGCCGGGCGCGTGCTCGAACTGGCCGACCCCGAGGCCCCGTTCGCCCTGACGCCGCCGCTGCCCCGCGCGGGGCCGGCGAGCGATCCGGCCGGTTTCCTCACCGGCGCGGCGGGCGCGGCGCTGGCCCTGCGGACGTTCGCCACGGACACCGCCCCGGCGACCGGCTGGGACCGGGCCCTGCTCCTGGCCTGACGGCCGGTCACGGGCGCCGGTCGCTCAGCCGCGGGCAGATGCAGGCGACCTCGCCGCACAGGTGGTGGCGGAGCGGATCCCTGCGCGGTGCCGTGCCGTTGACCAGCTGGGCCGCGTAGGGAGCGGGCGGCTCGGTGTACGGGGAACTGGTGTTGCACGCGGTGCAGGCCCAGCGCCCGAAGATCCCTTTCACCGTCTTGCCGCAGTTCGTGCACTCGTGCTCGGTGATCTCAGGCAGCATCCTCCCCACTCTACCGGCGGCCGGGCGCCAACTGCAGCCTCGCGGCGCCCCCTTGGCGCCGCTCAGTCCCCGGGTGTGCGGCTCGCGTCCCACCCGGCGCGCCGGGCCGCGCGGGCGAAGGCGGCCGCGTCGGCGACCGCGGCCCCGCCCGGGTCGTTGTTGAAGTACGCGTACACCGTGGCCGTGCGGGGCCAGGCGTCGGCCACGCGCCCGGCCCAGGCGGTCAGCGCCCGGCGTCCGTAGCGCGGCCACGGCTCGGCCCGTCCGTGGTGGAAGCGGACGTACCCCCAGTCCGCGGTGCGCCACAGCGGCGTGACCGGCCGGGAGTCCGCGTCGGCCCAGCACAGCGCGGCGCCACGGTGTTCGAGGACGGCACGGACCTCGTCCGTCCACCAGGACGGGTGGCGGGGCTCGACGGCCACACGGGTGCCGGCGGGGAAGCGGGCGAGCGTCCCGTCCAGGGCACCGGCGTCGGCGCGCAGGGTCGGCGGGAGCTGGAGGAGGACGGGGCCGAGCCGGTCGCCGAGGGCGGAGGCGTGGCGCATCAGCCGCGCGACGGGCTCGGCGGGGTCGTGGAGGCGCTTGATGTGGGTGAGGTAGCGGCTGGCCTTGACGGCCATCACGAAGCCCTCGGGGGTGCGCTCGCGCCAGGCGGCGAAGTTCTCCGGGGAGGGCAGCCGGTAGAAGGCGTTGTTGTTCTCCACCGTGGCGAAGTGGCGGACGTACTCCTCCAGCCACAGCCGCTGCGGCAGCCCGCGGGGGTAGAGGCCGCCGCGCCAGTCGGCGTACTGCCAACCCGAGGTTCCGACGAGCAGGGGCATGGGGGATCTGTGCCCCGCCGGGGCGGCTGCCTCACCATGGAGGGCGTGGAGTGCGTCTTCTGTGCGATCGCGGCGGGCGAGCTGCCCGGCCACCGGGTGCTGGAGGATCCGGTGGCGGTGGCGTTCCTGGACGCCCGGCCGCTGTTCCCGGGGCATGTGCTGGTCGTGCCGCGCCGGCACGTGGAGACCCTGACCGATCTGCCCGAGGCGGACGTCGGGCCGTTCTTCGGCCGAGTGCGGCGGGTCGCGGGGGCGGTGGAGCGGGGGATGGCGGCGGCGGGTTCGTTCGTCGCGGCCAACAACCGCGTCAGCCAGTCCGTACCGCACTTCCACGTCCATGTCGTACCGCGCAACCGCAAGGACGGGCTGCGGGGCTTCTTCTGGCCGCGCGGCCGCTACCCGTCCGAGGAGGCGGCGGCCGGGGCGGCGGCCCGGATCCGGGAGGCGCTGGAGTCCGGCTGAGGACCCGCCCCTCCGGGTTGGAGTGGACCGGCCGGGGTCGCATAGTGGAAGGACGGAGACCTTTCCCGTCTTCCGGATCCGGTCCGGGGGCCGGAGGTGGACCATGCGATTCGACGACCGAGTGGATGCCGGACGCCGGCTGGCCGAGCGGCTGGGTCATCTGCGCGGCGAACACCCCGTCGTGCTCGGCCTCCCCCGCGGCGGCGTCCCCGTCGCCTTCGAGGTGGCCCGGGCGCTGGGCGCGCCCCTGGACGTGATCATCGTCCGCAAGCTCGGTGTGCCCTACCACCGCGAGCTGGGCTTCGGCGCCCTCGGGGAGGGCGGGGTGCGGGTGGTGCGCGACGACATCATGCGGCTGAGCCGGGTGGACGAGGACGACCTCGCCGAGGTGCAGCGCGACGAACAGGTGCGGCTGGAGCGGCAGGCCGAGCGGTTCCGGGGCGGACGCCCCAGGATCCCGCTGGACGGCCGGACGGTGATCGTCGTGGACGACGGCATCGCCACCGGCTCCACCGCCTCCGCCGCCTGCAAGGTGGCCCGGGCCCAGGGCGCGGCCCGCGTCGTGCTGGCCGTGCCGGTGGCGTCGCCGGACGCGGCCGGGGAGCTGCGCGGCGAGGCGGACGAACTGGTGTGCCTGTCCACCCCGACGGGCTTCTCGGCGGTGGGCGAGTGGTACCGGGACTTCTCCCAGACCGAGGACGAGGAGGTCGTCGCGCTGCTGGGCCGTGACACCACCGGGGAGGGGCACCCGGCCCACCACATCCACGCGTCCACGCCGGTGAGCCTGCCGGTGGACGGGCGGCGGATCACGCTGGACGGCGACCTGACGATGCCGCCGGGCGCCCCCGCCGTCGTGATCTTCGCCCACGGCAGCGGCAGCAGCCGGCACAGCCCGCGCAACCGGGCGGTGGCCGCCACGCTCAACCGCGCCGGGCTGGGCACGCTGCTCTTCGACCTGCTCACGCCCGAGGAGGCCGAGGACCGGCAGAAGGTCTTCGCGATCGGCTTCCTCGCCGGCCGCCTCGCCGAGGTGACCGACCACATGCGCCGCGAGTCCGTCCCGCTGTGCTACTTCGGCGCGAGCACCGGCGCCGCGGCCGCCCTGTGGGCCGCCGCCGACGCGGAGGAGGGCGGCGTCGCCTCGGTGGTCTCGCGCGGCGGCCGCCCCGACCTGGCCGGGACGGACCGGCTGGCGCGGGTCGAGGCGCCCACGCTGCTGCTCGTCGGCGGTCTCGACCAGACCGTCCTGGACCTCAACCGCCAGGCGGCGACCCATCTGACCTGCGAGAACCGTCTGGTCGTCGTGGACGGCGCGACCCACCTCTTCGAGGAGCCGGGCGCCCTGGAGACGGTGGCGGAGCTGGCCTGCGAGTGGTTCACCGACCACCTGCCGTGAGCCCCGTCCGCCCCCCTCAGCTCTCGAAGAACTCCCGCACCACCCGCTCGGCGGCCTCGTCCGCCGCGGCGGCGGGCGACAGCTCGCTGAGGGTGTCCAGATCGGTGTCCTCGCTGAGTTCCGCCTCCCAGGCGGCGGCCAGCTGCTCCTGCCGCTCACGCGGCTGGGCCTGCACTTTCTCCCTGTCGGCCGGGCTGAGGGCGGCGAGGAAGCGGGCGAGTTCGTCGTCGGCGGGCATGGGGACCTTCCGGGTGGGGGGCGCGGGTCACCGGTAGGTGTTCCAGGGACGGGCCCCGGGTGTGCGGGGCGGGCGCGGGCGTCACCCGGACGGCCGCCGCCCCGCCGCGGCGTTACCGTGGCCGCATGGACGAGAACAAGGCGATTCACGTCGTGGACGCCTTGCGGGAGCGGGGCATCGACGCCCACCTGGCCCGCGAGGGCGTCTACCGGATCGGCGTCCGCGTGGTCCTGCACGACGGCCGCGAGGCCGTCTGGGACACCGACGGCACCGCCGGCCTCGAGGCGCAGGTCATGCGGGACGGGGACCTGGTCGGCTTCGTCCCCTCCATCGAGGGCTCCGCGGACTTCGACCTCGACCGGACCGTCGACGCGATCGCCCGGGCCGACTACGCCCGGCCGGTCGCCCGTGAACGGCCCGCCGCGCCACCGCCGTCCGCCCCGCTCCCCCGCGAGGGCGGTCTCTTCCGCCGCTTCCTCGGCGGCTTCCGCGAGCGCTGACGCCGCCGGCCGCCTACCGGCCGGCGCCGCAGCCCCGCACGGTCGCGGCCAGGGCCTCCTCCACGGAGCCGCTCCCGCCGGTCAGCGTCCGGCCGGCGGCGGGGTCGAGGAACAGCTCGCGGGTGAGCAGGTCGCCGAGCGAGCCGAGGTGCAGACCGGCCTCCCGGTGGCGCGCCGCGTGGACGGCGCCGACGGCGCGCAGGCCCGCGCCCAGCAGGGACGGCGGCAGGCGGTGCACCGTGCGCGGCCGCCCGGCGGCGCGGGCGAGGCGCCCCAGCAGGGCCGCCCAGGAGAGGTTCTCGTCCACCACCGGGTAGGGGCCCGTCGCGCCCTGCTCCAGGGCGCCCGAGGCCGCGCGGGCCACGGTCCGGGCGGTGACCACCGCCGTCCCGCCCGGGGGCGCCACGAGGGGCGACGGCGAACGCAGCCACGGGAACAGCGGGGCCCACAGCGGCGTCCGGCCCGGCGCGCAGCCGAACACGAACGGTATCTCCAGCACGGCGGCCGCCCCCCGGGCGGCGCGGGCCTGCTCGACCCTGCTGCGGATGTAGGGATGCCGGGCCGCCAGCTCCAGCCGGGGCCACCGCCGGTGCAGGGCCGTGAAGTAGGAGCCGAGGACGACGGCCCGGCCGCAGCCCGCCCGCGCGGCGCCCGCCGTCAGGCGTGCCACGGGCGTGACGTTGCCCGCCTCGAAGTACGGGTACGCGGGCGCGGGCGGGACGGCCCGGTCGTCCGCGCCGGCCGCGAAGACCACCCCGTCGTGTCCCCGGAGCAGTGCCGCCGGGTCGGCGCAGGCGCGGATGTCCCCGGTGCGGACCTCGACGCGGCCGCCGTGCCCGGTCACGGGGCCGGGGCGGCGCGCGAGGACGGTCACCAGGTGCCCGCGGCCGAGGAGTTCGGTCACGACGTGATGGCCCAGCAGGCCCGTACCGCCGACGACGAGGATCCGGAGCGCCATGCTCTCTCCTTGCGGGTGGGGGTCCGGTGAGGCAGCCGTTCGAGACTGCCATCCCGTCGCGGCGCCCGCTACGGTGCGCCGCCGGTCACAGGAGGGTGAGGAGCTTCTCCGTGAACTGGCCGGTGGTGGCGGATCCTCCGAGGTCCGGCGTCCGGACGTCGGAGGTGGCGAGCACGGCCGCGACGGCGTCGGTGACGTCCTTGGCCGCCGCGGGATGGCCGAGGTGGTCGAGCATCAGGGCGGCCGCCCCGATGGCGCCCAGCGGGTTGGCGATGCCGCGGCCGGCGATGTCGGGGGCCGAGCCGTGGACGGGCTCGAACATCGAGGGGAAGGCGCGTTCGGGGTTGAGGTTCGCGGCCGGTGCGATGCCGATGGAGCCGGCGACGGCGGCGGCCAGGTCGCTGAGGATGTCGCCGAAGAGGTTGGACGCCACGACCACGTCGTACCGCGCCGGTTCCAGGACGAACTTGGCGGCGAGCGCGTCGATGTGCTCCTTCTCCCAGGGCACGCCGGGGTGCGCGGCGGCGCGTTCGGCGACCAGTTCGTCCCAGAACGGCATGGTGTGCACGAGGCCGTTGGACTTGGTGGCGGAGGTGACCCGGCCGCCGCGCGCGGCGGCCAGCCCGAAGGCGTAGTCCAGGACGCGGGTGACCCCGGCCCGGGTGAACACGGCTTCCTGCACGGCCTTTTCCCCGGGGAGGCCGCGGTGCAGCCGCCCGCCGGCCCGGCTGTACTCGCCCTCGGTGTTCTCGCGGACGACGACGAGGTCGACTTCCCCGGCCCTCGCCCCGCGCACCGGGCTGTCGACGCCCTCGAAGACGCGGACCGGCCGCAGGTTGACGTACTGGCGGAAGCCGCGCCGGATCGGGATCAGCAGCCCCCAGAGCGAGACGTGGTCGGGCACGTCCGGGTGGCCGACGGCGCCGAGGAGGATGGCGTCCCGGTCGCGCAGCCGGTCGAGGCCGTCCTCGGGCATCATCGCCCCCTCGCGCCGGTGGCGTTCGCAGGACCAGTCGTCGTACGAGGTGTAGTGGAAGGTGATGCCGTGGCGGCGGCCGACGGCGTCCAGGACCTGGCGGGCCGGGGGCAGCACCTCGGGCCCGATGCCGTCACCGGGGACGAGGGCGATGCGGTGGTTCGTCATGCGTCGATTGCAACAACCGGCCCGCCGCGCCGTCCAAGACGCGGTGCCGATCTCCTTGATAGGGGCGGCTTATCGCGAGGCCGGGGGGTGTCAGGGAGCGGCGGCGGCGGTCGCGGTGCGCAGGAAGGCGTCCGCGGCCGGGGAGAGCGGGCCCTCACGGCTGATCAGTCCGACGCTCAGGGCGCTCCTCGGTTCGATGGCGAGCACCCGGGCGCCGGCCCGCTCGGCCAGCTCCCGCCAGGACTCCGCCACGACGGCGAGCCCCACGCCGCCGAGGACCAACGGCAGGACGGCCGCCCGGTGTTCGGTCTCGGCCGCGACCTGGAAGCTGATGCCGCCGTCCCGCAGGCCGTCCACGTAGGCGCGCATGCCGGTGCCCCGCTGCCCGACGACGAGCCGGTGGCCGGCCAGTTCCTCGCGGTGCACCGACCGCCGGCCGGCGAACGGGCCGTCGTGCGGGGCCAGCAGGACGAAGCGCTGCTCCCCCAGCGGGTGGGCCGTCACGTCCCTGCCGGGCAGGGGCCCGTGGACGGCCAGCAGCCCCAGCTCGGCCGCCCCGGTGCGGACCATGGTGACGACCTCCCGCGCGGTGAGGGCGGCCCTGACGGCGACGGTCACCCCGGGCCAACGGCCGCCGAAGGCACGGATCATGGTCGTCAGCGGCTCCACCGCCTGGGAGGGCATCGCGGCCACGTCCAGCCGTCCGGCCCGCAGTTCGTGCACGGCCGCCACCCCGGCCCGGGCCGTCCGCAGGCTGCGGACCGCCGCCCGGGCGGGCTCGATGAGCGCCCGCCCCGCCTCCGTGAGGACGGCCCGGCGGCCGACCCGGTGGAACAGGGCGCCGCCCAGGTCGCGTTCGAGGGACCGGACGGCCTGGGAGAGCGCGGGCTGCGACACGTACAGGGCCGCGGCGGCGCGGTGGAAGCCGCCTTCGTCGACGATGGCCAGGAAGTATTCGAGCTGCCGGAAGTCCATGTCCGGGATCCTCCCCCGGAACGGGGCGGGTCGCGGGCAGGGGGCGGGGCGGCCGGTCCGCTCAGAGCATGAGCAGCAGCCGCGTGTGCGGGACCAGCTTCCGGTTCACGCTGGTGCTCTGGACGAAGATGGTGAAGTCGTCGTTGTGGTCCGGCTTGACGCGGACCTCGGCGTCCGGCAGGCCGAGCAGGGAGCGGGCCTGCGGGCCGGTGTACACCCGGTCCGTCTTCTTCTCCAGCACCGCGATCTGCTTCCGGGCCTGGATCTTCTCCGACTTGCTCAGCTGGTAGAAGGCGCAGCCGGTGCGGTAGGCGTGCCCGCATTCGACGACCCGGTCCCGGATGGCCGCTTCGCGGGCGACCGGTATCAGCCGGTACTGCGAGGGGTCGACCGGGGTGAGACCGGCCGCCTCGATGGTGTCCTTGTTGACCGCCTCGGCCCCCGTGGAGAACACGGCCCGCGATCCCCGGATGCCCCGGGTGCGGCCCACCATGAAGTTCTCGGTGGCCTGCCGGATGACCTGGCCGGCCTCCTCCAGGCCGCGGGTGCTCGTGGCGTCCCAGATGGCGATGTTGTCCCTGGGGAAGCCGCACTGCATGGCCTCGCGCTTGCCCATCTGGTCCGGCACGAGGACGGCCAGTGTCCAGTTGTCCTCCTGGTGGGCGGCCATCTCGGCGACGGCCCGCACCAGTTCGCGCGTGTCCGAGGCTGGAGCGTCCGGGCAGCGATGGCTCGCGTTCTCCTGCCCGTCGGTCAGGACGAACGTCAAGAAGCTGTGGTCGCCGTACAGTTGGGCGGTGAGCGCCAGCTCCCGCTGCGACTTCAGCGTGGCCGCGAGCAGGGCCGTCATCCCGCCGACCCGGTACAGCTCCTTCAGGGACGGCATCCGCAGCACGTCCTTGTCGTAGATGACGCACTCCACCGTGTCGGCGAAGACGTACACCGTCACCCGGGTCTCCTGGTCCAGCTCCTTCGACCGGCGGGCCAGGTAGGCGATCTGCTGGTCGGCGACTTCGACGACCTTCGCGCTCAGATGCGACATGGACGAACTGGCGTCCAGCACCAGCGCGACGTGGTTGATGTAGTTCTGGATTCCGGGCATGGCAGATCCCCCTCGTTCCGTCTCTCCGGCTTCGGTGCAGTCACCTTCTCACCCGCCACTGACAACGGAACGGCGTCGCCCCGGCCCCTCGCGGGACCGGGACGGCGCGGAGGCCGGGAAGCGGCTCCCCACCGGTCAGAACGGCAGGGCCCCCGCCTCCCTCACTTCGGCGTTCCGGTCGCACCAGGCGACGGAGGTGCCGCCGGAGCGGGCCCGGTTGCCCAGGCGGAGGTACGCGTGGCCGTCGGGCTGGTGACAGACGACGTACCCGACGAAGGGACGGCCGTGGCACGTGATCGACGCGCCGTGTCCCTGGGTGCTGCTCCTCCGGTACTGCCAGGCGTCGCAGGAGAACGCGGACGCGGCGGTGCCGCCGGAGGCCGAGGCGGGTGCCGCGACGCCCACCGCTCCCCCGCCCGCGAGGGCGAGGACGAGGCCGGCGGTCGCGACCCGGTGGCGGATTCTCATGTGCCCTCCTGATCGATGTCGTGGTCGATCGGGTGCAGCCGCGACGCTACTCCCCGCCCGCGCCCGGCCGGTAGGGCGGCAGGGGCACCGGACGGGCTTTGGCCGGAAGCACTCGTTCCGCCGTCCGCCGGGGCGGGCCACCCGTTGGGGTGCGGTGCGGGCGTCCGCGGCCCGTCCGCCGTCCCGGCTTCCTAGCGTGGGCCCCGTCCGACGTCGTCGTCCGCCTCGGGAGTCCTCATGCCATCACGTCGCCGGTTCGCCGGACTGTGCTCGGGCGGAGCGCTCGGCGCCCTGTCCGCGCTGACCTCGGGGCCCGCCGGCGCCGCCACGCGGACGCACTTCCGGGCGATCGTCGTGGGCTCGGGCTTCGGGGGGTCGGTGGCGGCACTGCGGCTGGGCGAGGCCGGGGTGGACACGCTGGTCCTGGAGCGCGGACAGGAGTGGCCGGTCAGCCCGGCGCGGGCCGTCTTCGGCTCGCAGGAACGCGTCCGCGGGTCGATGTTCTGGTTCCGCTCGGTCGCGCGCTGGCCGGGCGTCCTGCCCGTGCCGGTCCGGCCGCAGCCGGGGCTGGCGGAGGTGTCGGAGCAGCCGCACCTCGACATCCTGTGCGCCGCGGCCGTCGGCGGCGGTTCGGTCATGTACACCGGGGCGACGGTCGCCCCGCCCCGGTCCTGCTTCGAGTCGCTCTACCCCGCCGGGCTGTCCTACGACGAGTTCGCGGCGCGCTGGTTCCCCCGCGCCGTGGCCGGGCTGGGCGCGTCCGTGATGCCGCCCGACATCTACGCCTCGCCGCCCTTCACCCATTCCCGGCTGTGGGACCGGCAGATGCGACGGGCGGGGCACGCGCCCTCCCCCGCGCTGTCCAGCTTCGACTGGGACGTGCTGCGGGCGGAGCTGCGGGGCGCGGTCCGTCCCTCGGCCATCGCCGGGGAGACGGACTTCGGCTGCTCGGACGGGGCGAAGAAGTCCCTCACGCGTTCCTATCTCCCCCGGGCGCTGGCCACCGGGCGCGTCCGGCTGAGACCGCTGCACGAGGTCCGCGCGGT
Organism: Streptomyces caatingaensis; assembly: GCF_001187435.1. Taxonomy (GTDB): domain Bacteria; phylum Actinomycetota; class Actinomycetes; order Streptomycetales; family Streptomycetaceae; genus Streptomyces; species Streptomyces caatingaensis. Next base: position 38,819 of record NZ_LFXA01000003.1, read on the forward strand.
CCGCCGCCGGCGCCGCGGCGGTTACGCCCTGGAGGTGCGCCGGCTCGACCCCTCGGGAGCCGTCGCCGGCACCGACGAGTACACCTGCGACCTGCTGTTCCTGTGCGCGGGCACCCTGAACACCAACCGCCTGCTGGTGGCGGCCCGGGAGCGCGGCGGCCTCCCCGGCCTGCCGGCCGCCGTCGGCACCGGCTTCGGTACCAACGGCGACCAGATCGGCGTCCGTTCCACACTCCTGGACCGCACCGGACCGTCCCAGGGAGCCCCCTGCGCGTCCACCTGGTTCTCCCCCGGCGCCTATGAGCAGCCGGCCCGGGTGGAGAGCTGGCAGTGGCTGGGGGCCCACGGACTGCCGTTGCTGTTCACGCTCCTGCTGACCGTGGACCACGACCACCGCGGCCGCTTCGTCCACGACCGCGGCAGCGGCTCGGTGCGGCTGGCGGACTGGGGCCCGGCCAAGCAGCTGCCCTCCGCCCGGACGCTCGCCCAGTACCAGGCGGACGTCCTGTCCGCCAACCCCGGGCTCGTCACCGTGGCGCTCGACTACCCCTTCCCTTTCACCGCCCACCCGTTGGGCGGGTGTGTCATCGGCCGGTGCACGGATCTGGAGGGCCGGGTGGAGGGCTCGCCGGGCCTGTACGTGCTGGACGGGTCGCTGATCCCCGGGAACGTGGGCGGCGCCAACCCGTCCCTGATGATCACCGCGCTCGCCGAGCGGGCCATGGCCCGCATCGTCGCCGCGGGCGGCTAGGGGCCGGGCCCGGGGGCGATATGACGGGCCGTCAGGGCAGGATCCAGTCGACGTCGTCGACGACGACCTTGCCGTTGTGCGTGCCGCCGGCACAGATCGTGTAGCTGCCCCACTCGATCGTGACCTCCTTCGGCTGCCCGCCGCCTTCGATGCAGTCCACGTCCGTGACCGGCTGCGGCGCCCGCGGCGCCGCCGTCGCCGGCCAGGCGCCCGGGCCGAGCAGGGCGAGCAGGATCACCGGCGGGCCGAGGACACGGGTGGCGTGACGTCTGCGCATGGGAGTTCCCTCCTTCCGCCGTCGGAGGGACGGCCTGCCCAGTGTCGCCGGGCCGACACGGCCCCGCCCGCCCGGCCGCTCCGTACGGGGGACGCGGCGGCCGGGATGCGTACGCGCGTACACAACGATATGTACACTCGTACACATGGGATATGCACTGCTGGCCGCGGCCATCGCGGCGGAGGTGGCCGGGACGACGGCCATGAAGTACAGCGACGGTTTCAGCAGGCTGTGGCCCTCCCTCGGCACGGCCGCCGGCTATCTGATCGCCTTCGCGCTGCTCGCCCGGACGCTGAAGGCGATGGAGATGGGCACCGCCTACGCGATCTGGGCCGGGGTGGGCACCGCGGCCGTCGCCGCGATCGGGACGGTCTTCCTCGGCGAGCCGGCCGGGCTCGCCAAGGTCGCCGGGATCGCCCTCGTGATCCTCGGCGTGGTGCTCCTCAATCTCGGCGGGGCGCACTGATGGCGGCGGCGCGGCGGTACGACCCCGAGCGGCGCCGGCGGATCATCGACGCCGCGATCCGCGTGGTGGGCCGCTCCGGGATCGCCGGGCTCACCCACCGCACCGTCGCGGCCGAGGCGGACGTCCCGCTCGGCTCCACGACGTACCACTTCAAGACCCTCGACGACCTCCTCGTGGCCGCCCTGCGCCAGGCCGGCCAGGGCTTCGTCACGGTCGTGCGCGAGCACGGCGGCGCCGCCGCGGGCCCGGCCGCCGCGGGCCAGGAGGACGACCTGGCCGCCGAGTTGGCCCGCCTCACCGGCCGGTGGCTGGCCGACCGCGCCGGCGCCGAGCTCGAGTACGAGCTCTACCTCGCCGCGCTGCGCCGCCCCGCACTGCGCGCGGTGGCCGCCGAATGGTGGGAGGAACTGGCCGAGTTGCTCGCCCGCCGCACCGATCCGCGCACCGGGCGCGCCCTGGTGGCGCTGCTCGACGGCGTCTGCCTGCACGTGCTGCTGACGGGCGGGGAGTACGACGAGGAGTACGTGAGAGACGCGCTCGGACGGCTGGTGCGGGCGGGCCGCTCCGGACGGTGAGGCCCGGACGGTCAGGTCCGGACGGTGAGGCCCGGGCGGTCAGGCCCGGGCGGTCAGGCCCGGGCGGTCAGGCCCGGGCGGTCAGGCCCGGGCGGTCAGGCCCGGGCGGTCAGGCCCGGGCGGTCAGGCCCGGGCGGTCAGGCCCGGGCGGTCAGGCCCGGGCGGTCAGGCCCGGGCGGTCAGGCCCGGGCGGTCAGGCCCGGGCGGTCAGGCCCGGGCGGTCAGGCCCGGGCGGTCAGGCCCGGGCGGTCAGGCCCGGGCGGTCAGGCCCGGGCGGTCAGGCCCGGGCGTCGGAAATAATCCCCGTTTATCCCTCGATCAGGTGGAAGGCCCCAATCGCCGCACCGGGCAAAGTAACTGCGCCCTACAGTCTTCCTGGCTTCAGCCGAGCCGCTGTCCTCGTTCTCGGGAAAGGCACAGGGCCGTGAAAGATTCCCCACCGGAGGCGGCCGTACTGGCCGACATCGCCCTCGTCCTGCTCGTCGGAGCCGCCCTCGGGCCGTTGCGGAGGCGGCTGCGGCAGCCGGTCGTGGTGGCGGAGATCGCGGCCGGGGTCGCGCTGGGGCCGAGTGTGCTGGGGCTGCTGCCGGGGGATCCGACGGAAGCGCTCTTCCCGCCGGAGGTGCGGTCGCGGCTGGCGGCGGTCGCGCAGGTGGGCATCGTGCTGCTGCTGTTCTCGGCGGGCCGGGAGCTGGACTTCCGGGCGCTGCGCGGGAGGGGGCGCGCGGTGCTGGCCCTCACGGCCGGGTCGCTGGCCGTGCCGTTCGCCCTGGCGGTGGCGCTGACGCCGGCGCTCCTCGCGGCGCGCCCCGGGACGGCCGGCTCCACGTCCTCGCCCCTGCTCCTCGCGCCGTTCCTCGGCGTCGTCCTGTCGGTCGGCGCGCTGTCGGTCCTCGTCCGCATCGTGCGCGAGAACCGGCTGACGTCCTCCCCGGTGGGCGTCATGGCGACGGCCTGCGGCGCGCTCACCGAGGTCGCCGCCTGGTGCGCCATGGTGGCGCTGCTCACCGCCGCGCGGGGGCTGAGCACCCGCCACCTCTTCCTGACGCTCGCCCTGCTCGCCGCCTACGCCCTGGTCATGGCGTTCGTCGTCCGCCCGGCCCTGCGTGCCTGCCTCGGCCGCCGGCGACCGCCGGGCGACCGGTCCGCGGTGCCGGTCCTCGTGGTGGGCAGCGGCGTGTTCCTGTCCTCCTGGTGCACCAGCCTGATCGGCGTCCACGCGGTCATCGGCGCCTTCGCCTTCGGCCTGGCCATGCCGCGCGACCTCGGGCCCGGGGCGAGCCGCGCCACCGAGGACCCGCTCCACCACACCGGCACCCTGCTCACCCCCGTCTTCTTCGCCCTCGCCGGCCTCACCGTCGACCTGACCGGGCTGGGGTGGCACGGTGTGCTGGCCGTCGCCGTGTTCCTGACCGTCGCCTGGGGCGGGAAGTTCGCCGGGGCCGCCCTCACCGCGCGCCTCCTGCGCCTGCCCCGGCGCGACGCGGCGACGCTGGGCGCCCTGGTCAACACCAAGGGGCTGAGCGAGATCGTCATGCTCTCCCTCGGCCGCGACGCCGGCCTCGTCGACGACCGGCTCTTCACCGCGCTGCTCCTCACCGCGCTGCTCTCGACGGTCCTCGTCAACCCCGTCGTACGGCGGCTGGCGGCGGAGGCGCCGCCCCCGCCCGCCGTCCCGGACGCCCTCGTCCCCGGCCAGGCGGACGGACACCGCCCGGCCCTGCGCATGACCGACGAACCCCGCGCCTGACCACCACCTGGCCACGGCACCGCCTGACCACGGCACCTCCTGCCCACGGCACCGGCAGGACGGACGGGGCCGTTCGGCCCATGGCCACCGCCCCGTACGATCGGTGACGATCGACGCAGCGCCGCAGCGGCGCCGACGGGACAGGAGGGGCAGTGGAACAGGCGAGGGTCTTCTCCCGGGAGGAGCCGGTGCGGGTGTTCCTCCTGGACGACCACGAGGTCGTCCGGCGCGGCATCCAGGACCTGCTGGACGCCGAGGACGACATCACCGTCGTCGGCGAGGCCGGCACCATCGAGCAGGCCCTCGTCCGGGGACCGGCGCTGCGCCCGGACGTGGCCGTGCTGGACGTCCGGCTGCCCGACGGCGACGGCATATCCGTCTGCCGCGACCTGCGCTCGCGCATGCCTGGGCTCGCCTGCCTGATGCTCACGTCCTTCGACGACGACGACGCGCTGCTGGACGCCATCATGGCCGGCGCCGCCGGGTACGTACTCAAGCAGATCAAGGGCTCCGACCTGGTCGCGGCCATCCGCACCGTCGCCTCCGGCCAGTCGATGCTCGACCCGGCCACCACCACCCGCCTGATGAGCAGCCTGCGCGGCGAGGAGGACGAGCACCCGGCCGACGAGCGGCTGGCGGGCCTCTCGCCGCGCGAGCGCGACATCCTGGCCCTGATCGGCGAGGGCATGACGAACCGTCAGATCGGGCACCGCCTCTACCTCTCCGAGAAGACCGTCAAGAACCACATCTCCCGGCTCCTGACCAAACTGGGCGTCGAGCGCCGCATCCAGGCGGCCGTCATCGCCTCGGAGGCGGCCCGGGCCGACCGGTGACGGCGACGGGCCGGACGGCCCGGGTCAGCCCGCGTCCCACCGCCAGTCCGCCACCTCCGGCAGGTCCGTGCCGTGTTCGCGGATCCAGGCGTGGTGGCGGGTGCGGAGGTCGGCCATGGCCTGGCGCACGCGGGCCGCGCCGACGGCGAGGCCGGGGACACGGTCGACGACGTCCATGACGAGCCGGTAGCGGTCGAGGTCGTTGCGGACGACCATGTCGAAGGGCGTCGTCGTGGTGCCCGACTCCTTGTAGCCGCGGACGTGCAGGTTGGGGTGGACGGCCCTGCGGTAGGCGAGGCGGTGGATCAGCCACGGGTAGCCGTGGTACGCGAAGACGACGGGCCGGTCCCGGGTGAACAGGGCGTCGAACTCGTGGTCCGGCATCCCGTGCGGGTGCTCCTCGTGCGGCATCAGCCGCGCCAGGTCGACGACGTTGACGACGCGGACGGCCAGCCCCGGCAGGTGGCGCCGGATCAACTGCGCGGCCGCCAGCGCCTCTTGGGTGGGCACGTCGCCGGCGCACGCGAGGACGGCGTCGGGTTCGCGCCTGCCGTCCTCCGTGCCGGCCCACTCCCAGATGCCGGCGCCGCGGGCGCAGTGCGCGCGGGCCTCCTCCAGGCCGAGCCAGTCGAAGCAGGGCTGTTTGCCCGCGACGACGACGTTGACGTGGTCGCGGCTGCGCAGTACGTGATCGGCCACGCACAGCAGGGTGTTGGCGTCCGGCGGCAGGTAGACGCGGACGACCTCGGGGCTCTTGTTGAGGACGTGGTCGACGAAGCCGGGGTCCTGGTGGGAGAAGCCGTTGTGGTCCTGGCGCCAGACGTGCGACGTCAGGAGGTAGTTGAGGGAGGCGACGGGGCGGCGCCAGGGCAGCCGGCGCGAGACGCGCAGCCATTTGATGTGCTGGTTGACCATGGAGTCGACGATGTGCACGAACGCCTCGTAGCTGGAGAACAGCCCGTGCCGGCCGGTGAGGAGGTAGCCCTCCAGCCAGCCCTGGCAGAGGTGTTCGGAGAGGACCTCCATCACCCGGCCGTGCCGGCCGAGGTGTTCGTCGACGGGCAGGACGCCGGCCTGCCACGCCTTGTCGGTGACGTCCAGGACGGCGTCGAGCCGGTTGGAGGCGGTCTCGTCGGGGCCGACGAGGCGGAAGTCGCGGCGGTCCGCGGTGGCCGCCATGACGTCGGCGAGCAGTCCGCCGAGGACGCGGGTGGGCTCGTGCAGGGCGGCGCCCGGCGCGTCCACGCGGACCGCGTGCCGCTCCAGCGGCGGCAGCGGGAGCTCGCGCAGGAGCAGCCCGCCGTTGGCGTGCGGGGTGGCGCCCGGCCGCCGGGGCCCGTCGGGGACGCAGGCCAGCACCCGCGGCACGGGACGGCCGTCGGCGTCGAAGAGCTCGTCCGGGCGGTACGAGCGCAGCCACGCCTCCAACTGCCGCAAATGCTCCGGGTTCTCGCGGACTCCGGCGAGCGGCACCTGGTGCGCGCGCCAGGTGCCCTCGACGGGCAGGCCGTCCGCCTCGGCCGGCCCGGTCCAGCCCTTCGGCGTGCGCAGCACGATCACCGGCCAGGACGGGCGGTCGGCGATGCCCTCGGCGCGGGCGGTGCGGTGGATGTCCGCGATGTGGTCGAGGGCCGTGTCCAGGGCGGCGGCCAGGGCCCGGTGGACCTCGGCGGGGTCGTCGCCGGAGACGTGGAGGGGGTGGTGGCCGTAGCCGTGCAGCAGGCGGTCGAGTTCGTGCTCGGGCAGGCGGGCGAGGACGGTGGGGTTGGCGATCTTGTAGCCGTTGAGGTGGAGGATCGGCAGGACGGCGCCGTCGTGGACGGGGTCGAGGAACTTGTTGGAGTGCCAGGACGCGGCGAGCGGCCCGGTCTCGGCCTCGCCGTCGCCGATGACGCAGGCCACGAGGAGGTCCGGGTTGTCGAAGGCGGCCCCGTAGGCGTGCGCGAGGGAGTAGCCCAGCTCCCCGCCCTCGTGGATCGAGCCGGGCGTCTCGGGGGCGACGTGGCTGGGCACCCCGCCGGGGAAGGAGAACTGCCGGAACAGCCGCGCCATTCCCTCCGCGTCGCGCGTCACGTCCGGACAGGTCTCGGTGTAACTGCCCTCCAGCCAGGCGTTGGCCAGGACCGCCGGTCCGCCGTGCCCCGGGCCCCACACGCACAGCACATCGGGGCCGCGCCGCCGGATCACCCGGTTGAGGTGCGTGTACACCAGGTTCAGGCCCGGCGACGTCCCCCAGTGGCCCAGCAGCCGCGGCTTGATGTGCTCGGGGCGGAGGGGCTCGGTGAGCAGGGGGTTGCCGAGGAGGTAGATCTGGCCCGCCGCGAGGTAGTTGGCGGCACGCCAGTGGGCGTCCAGGGCGGACAGTTCCTCGTCGGTGAGGTCGGCCATGGCACCCACGGTTCCACGGGCGGGGGGCGCTCGCCAGAGGGCGGGCGCCGCCCGGGGTGCCGCGGTCCGCGCCCCCGTCGGCCGGGCGCGGCGGCGCGCGGCGTCCGCCGCCGGGTGGCCGCCTCGCGCGCATCCGGCGCGCCGGCGCGGGTAACCGTGCGGCCATGCGCGACACGCTGATCACCTGGGACCGGTTCCTGTTCGAGCAGGTCGCCGCGCGGCACTGGCCCGGTGGCGACCGGGTGCTGCCCCGGCTGTCCCGCAGCGCCGACCACGGGCTGCTGTGGTGCGCGGTGGCCGGGGGCGCGGCGCTGGCGGGCGGGCCGGGCGTCCGGCGCGCGGCGGTGCGCGGACTGGCCTCGCTCGCGGTGGCCTCGGCGACGGTCAACACCCTCGGCAAGCGGGCGGTGCGGCGCGGGCGGCCGATCCTGGACGCCGTGCCGGTGATCCGGCGGCTGGCGAGACAGCCGGTCACCACGTCCTTCCCCTCCGGCCACTCGGCCTCGGCGGCGGCCTTCGCGGCCGGGGTGGCGCTGGAGGAGCCGGCCCTGGGGCTGGCGCTGGCGCCGCTCGCCCTCTCGGTGTGCTTCTCCCGCGTCTACACGGGGGTGCACTACCCGGGCGACGTCCTGGCCGGTGCCGCGCTGGGCGCGGGCGCCGCGCTCCTCGTCCGCGGGCTGGCGCCCGCCCCGGGCCGGCACGCGCCGCCGGCCCGGCCGCGCGTGGACGCGCCGGCGCTGCCGGACGGCCGGGGGCTGGTCGTGGTGGTCAGCGCCACCTCCGGGCGGCGGACGGCGGCCCGCGAGGACCCGGGGGCGGAGGTACGGGCCGAGCTGCCCCTGGCCGAGATCGTCCCCTGCGCCGCGGGGGACTCCCTGCCGGACGCCCTGGAGAAGGCGGCCCGGCGGGCGGCCGGACTCGGCGGCGCGCTGGGCGTGTTCGGCGGCGACGGCACCGCCAACGCCGCCGCGGGCGTGGCCTCCCGGCACCGGCTCCCCCTCGCCGTGCTGCCCGGCGGCACCTACAACCACTTCGCCCACGACCTGGGCATCGCGACCGTGGCCGACGCCGCCCGGGCGGTGCGGGCGGGCCACGCGGTCACGGTGGACCTGGGCCGCTTCGGCGACGGCGGGCTCTTCGTCAACACGTTCAGCATCGGCTCCTACCCGGAGCTGGTGCGCGTCCGCGAACGCTGGGCCCCGCGCGTCGGCGCCTTCCCGGCGGGGGTCGCCGCCGCGGTGCACGTCCTGCGCACCGCCGAGCCGGTGCGGCTGCGCGTCGACGGACGGCGGCGGCGCGTGTGGACCCTGTTCGTCGGCAACTGCTCGTACCGCGGCCTCGGTCCGGCCCCGGTGGGCCGGCACGGACTGGCCGACGACCTGCTCGACGTCCGGATGGTCCTCTCCGGCCGCCTCGCCCGCACCCGGCTGCTGGCCGCCGCCCTGACCGGCGTCCTCAAGCACTCCCCCGTGCTGCGCTCCTCCCGGGTGCACCGCCTGCGCGTCGACGGCGTCCTGCCCGGCACGCACCTCGCCTTCGACGGCGAGATCGCCCCGGCGCCGCCGTCGCTGACCCTGACGAAGGAGCGGCAGGCGCTGGTCGTCTACCGGCCGCGCTGAGGCGCGGCGGGGCCGGCCCGCTCAGCCGTCGCGCAGCGCGTCCACGAACGCGTCGACCGTCGCCGTCTGCGCCTCGGCGGTGAACCGCCCGGGGTCGAAGAGGGCCTGGACGACCAGGCCGTGAACGAAGGCGACGGCCGCCGCCGCGAGGCGGTCGAGGTCGGCGCCGGGCGGGAGTTCGCCGAGGTCGCGGGCGGCTTCGAGGTGGGGGCGGAGGGCCGCGCGCATGCGGGTGTAGCGCTCGGCCTGGTCCGCGCGGAGGCCCTCGTCGGCGAGGGACTGGTCCCAGGAGCCGACCCACACGCGGTTGCGGGCGGTGTTGTCGTCGCCGATGGGCAGGGTGTCGAGGAGCACGGTGCGCAGGGCGGCCAGGCCCGCTGCCGGGCGGGGCGTGCGCGGGCGTCCGGCGCTGCTCCGCTCCAGGACGTCCAACGCGTGGGCGACGAGGGCGCGTTTGGTCGGGAAGTAGTGCATGAGCAGGCCCGTGGAGACGTTCATCTCGGCGGCCACGGCGCGCAGCGTCAGGCCGCCGAAGCCCTTGGCGGCCAGGACGCGCCACACCGCCTGGGAGACGTCCTCGCGGCGGGAATCGTGATCGACAGGTGCGGGAGGCATGGGGTTAGAGTACGTACCGAACGCTCGTTATGCACATCTGACGCCCATCCCGACGGAGGTCCCGTGTTCGCCCTGCCCCTCGACGACCGTGCCCTGCTGCGCCCCCTGGAGCCCTGGCAGGCCCGGGAGTTCCTCGACCACATCGACCGGGCCCGGCCGTCCGTCGACCCGTGGATCCCGTGGGCCACGCGCAGCACCGACCTGGAGTCCGCGACCGCCGTCCTGCAGCGCTTCGCCGACGACCAGGCCCGGGACGCCGGCCGCATCTACGGCATCTGGCTGGACGACGTGCTCGTCGGCGGCGTCATGTTCAAGGTGTTCGACACGGCCATGGGCGTCTGCGAGATCGGCTGCTGGCTGGAGAAGGCCGGCGAGGGCCGCGGTCTGGTGCACCGGGCGAGCCGGGTCCTGATCGACTGGGCCTTCCGCGAGCGCGGCATGAGCCGCGTGGAGTGGCGGACGACCCCGGCCAACAAGCGCAGCGTCGAGGCGGCGCGCCGCCTGGGGATGCGCCGGGACGGTGTGCTGCGCCGGCAGTACGAGTACCGGGGTGTCCGGCACGACACGGAGGTCTGGTCCGTCCTGGCCGAGGAGTGGGCCGGACGGGGCTGAGCGCGCGGGCGGTTCAGCGCCGCGCCGCCGCCAGCGGGATCCGCCACGCGAGGACCGTCCCGCCGCCGTCCCGGGCCGACACGGACAGCGTGCCCCCGTGCCGCTCCGCCCGCTCCGCGAGGTTGCGCAGGCCGCTGCGGCGGCCGGTGCCGGCGGGCATGCCGACGCCGTCGTCGGCGACGGTGAGGACGAGGTCGTGGCCGTCGTTGACGACGGCGACGTCCACCGCCCCCGCGGAGGCGTGCCGGGCCGCGTTCGCGAGCGCCTCGCCGAGGACGGCCACCGCGTCGTCCACGGCCTCGCGGGGCACCTGGGTGTCCAGGAGTCCCTCCATGCGCAGGCTGGGGGCGAAGCCGAGGGCCGTGCCGGCCTCGGCGACGGCGCGGACGACGCGGGTGCGCAGGCCGTGCTGGGGGGCGGTCTCGCGGGAGCGCAGGCCGAAGATGGTGGAGCGGATGATCTTGATGGTCTCGTCGAGGTCGTCGACGGCGCGCTGGACGCGCTCGGCGGCCTCGGGGTGGTCGATGAACCGGTCGGCGCTCTGCAGGGTCATGCCGGTGGCGAACAGCCGCTGGATGGCGAGGTCGTGGAGGTCGCGGGCGATGCGGTCGCGGTCCTCCAGCAGCGCCAACTGTTCGGTGTCCGCGCGCCGTTCGGCCAGCTCCATGGCCAGTCCGGTCTGTCCGGCGAAGGCGAGCAGCGGTTCGGTCTCGCGCTCGGAGAACTCCGGTCCGCCGGCGGCCCGTACGAGCAGGAGCACCCCGTGGACCGCGTCGCCGGAGGTGACGGGCACGGCGACGGCGGGCCCGGCGGGCGCCTCGGGGGCGGTGCGGGCGCGGGCGGGGCGCCCCTCGGTGAACGCCTCGCCGCTCAGCGTCCCCCGCAGGGGCAGGACGGTGCCGTGCGCCGGCCCGTCCCCGGTGGACGCGTCGACGGCCAGCGCCGTGCCGTCGGCCTCCGGCAGGGTGAAGACGGCGTGCCGGGCGCCCGAGATCTCCCCCGCCAGCCGGGCGATGCGGGCGGTCACCCCGGCGCGCGGGTCGCCGGACATCAGCGCGGTGGTCACCTCCGCGCTGGCCCGCAGCCAGCGTTCGCGGCGCACGGCCTCCTCGTACAGGCGGGCGTTGTCGATGGCGACGCCGGCGGCGACGGCGAGGGTGGCGAGGACCTCCTCGTCCTCGTCCTCGAAGTCCGCGCCCCCGCGCTTCTCGGTCAGGTAGAGGTTGCCGAAGACGTGGTCGCGGACGCGGATCGGCACCCCGAGGAAGGTGTTCATCGGCGGGTGGCCGGGCGGGAACCCGTAGGAGGCGGCGTGGTCGCAGATCCTCGGCAGCCGCAACGGCTCGGGCCGGCGGATCAGTTCGCCGAGGATGCCGTGGCCCGACGGGTAGGGGCCGATCGCCTCGATCTGATCCTCCGTCAGCCCGACGGTGAGGAACTGCGACAGGGTCCGTCCGTCCGGGCCGATCACGCCGAGCGCGCCGTAGCGGGCGTCGACCAGGACGACGGCCGCCTCGATGATGCCGCGCAGCACCTGTTCCAGCTCCAGGCCGCGGCCCACCGACAGGACGGCCTCCAGCAGGTTGTGCACCCGGTCCCGGGTGCCGCGGGCGGCGTCGAGCCGGGCCTGGACCTCGTCCAGCAGTTCGTCCAGCCTGAGCTGCGGCAGCCGTACCGCCCCCGCCCCGGTGTTCTCCACGCCGCTCCTTGTCCTCCGCGCCCGTCCGGGGACGGTTCCTCCGCCCCCGCGACACCGTATCGCCGCCGGTCAGGGCGGCGTGCGCCGGGGCCCGCGGGTGCCGGCGGGGGCCCGTGGCCGGGACCGTTCGGCCCCCCTTGACAGCCCGGAAGGCCCCTGCTCCCCGCCGCGGCCGCCCTTGATCATGAGGGCGAAGCGACCCAGCACCACGCAGATGCGGAGCAGACGTGCCTACGGAAACCCCGGTGGCGGCCCCCACCGCCACGGCCAGCACCGGCGCCCCCCGGCCCCGGAGTTCGCCGGTGGAGTGGCTGACGACCACCGACCACAAGCGGATCGGGACGATGTATCTCGTCACCGCCTTCGGCTTCTTCCTCGTGGGCGGCGTGATCGCGCTGCTGATGCGGGCCGAACTGGCCCGTCCCGGCACGCAGATCATGTCGAACGAGCAGTTCAACCAGGCGTTCACGATGCACGGCTCGATCATGCTGCTGCTGTTCGCGATGCCGTTGTTCACCGGCTTCGCCAACTGGATCATGCCGTTGCAGATCGGGGCGCCCGACGTGGCGTTCCCCCGGCTGAACATGCTCTCCTTCTGGCTGTTCCTGTTCGGCTCGCTGATCGCCGCCGGCGGGTTCCTCACCCCCCAGGGCGCGGCGGACTTCGGCTGGTTCGCCTACACGCCGCTGTCCGACGCGACCCACTCCCCCGGCCTCGGCGCCGACCTGTGGATCATGGGTGTGGCGCTGTCGGGCTTCGGCAGCATCCTGGGCGCGGTCAACTTCATCACCACGATCGTGTGCATGCGCGCGCCCGGCATGACGATGTTCCGCATGCCCATCTTCACCTGGAACGTGCTGCTGACCGCGCTGCTGATCCTGCTGGTCTTCCCGGTGCTGGCCGCGGCACTGTTCGCCCTGGAGACGGACCGGAAGTTCGGCTCGCACATCTTCGACGCCGCCAACGGCGGGACGCTGCTGTGGCAGCACCTGTTCTGGTTCTTCGGCCATCCCGAGGTGTACGTCCTGGCGCTGCCGTTCTTCGGCATCGTCTCCGAGGTGATCCCGGTCTTCTCCCGCAAGCCGATGTTCGGTTACTGGGGTCTGATCGCCGCGACGATCTCCATCGCGGGCCTGTCGGTGACGGTGTGGGCGCACCACATGTACGTGACCGGCGGTGTGCTGCTGCCGTTCTTCTCCTTCATGACCTTCCTGATCGCGGTCCCGACGGGGGTGAAGTTCTTCAACTGGATCGGGACGATGTGGAAGGGCTCGCTGTCCTTCGAGACGCCGATGCTGTGGGCCACGGGCTTCCTGGTGACGTTCGTCTTCGGCGGGCTGACGGGCGTCGTCCTGGCCGCGCCGCCGCTGGACTTCCACGTCTCCGACTCGTACTTCGTCGTCGCGCACTTCCACTACACGCTCTTCGGCACGGTCGTCTACGCGATGTTCGCCGGATTCCACTTCTGGTGGCCGAAGTTCACGGGGAAGATGCTGGACGAACGTCTCGGGAAGCTCACCTTCTGGACGCTGACGGTGGGCTTCCACGCCACCTTCCTCGTCCAGCACTGGCTGGGCGCCGAGGGCATGCCGCGCCGGTACGCCGACTACCTGGCCGCCGACGGCTGGACCACGCTCAACACCGTGTCGTCCATCGGCTCGTTCCTCCTCGGCATCTCCTTCCTGCCGTTCTTCTACAACGTCTGGAAGACCGCCAAGTACGGCAGGAAGGTCGAGGCCGACGACCCCTGGGGCTGGGGCCGTTCGCTGGAGTGGGCCACCTCCTGCCCGCCCCCGCGCCACAACTTCGACCGCCTGCCGCGCATCCGGTCGGAGTCCCCGGCCCTGGACGCGCGCCGGCCGGAGCTGGTGGAGCCGTAGGGCTCCGCGCGGGGGCGGGCACCACCCCCGGGCCGGGGGTTTCCACCAGTGATCGGTGACGGCCGTCCGCCTAGCGTGAGCCGCATGGCCCTCGGGGCACGCCACCGTCACCGTCAAGGAGACCCCATGCGCTCCCTCCGCAGAGCCGCCGTCGCGCTGACGACGGCCGCCACCTGCCTCACCGCCCTTCCGGCCGCCGCGGCGGCGGCCGGCGACTCCCCTGCCGGGCTCGCCCGTTACCACCACCAGCGGCCGCAGTGGGAGAGCTGTGTCCAGGGCCCGGACGACGCGGCCGGGCGGGCGCTGGAGAAGGCCGGCGCCCGCTGCGCCACGCTCACCGTGCCCCTCGACTACACCGACCCCGGCGGCCGCACCATCACCCTCGCCGTCTCCCGCATCAAGGCCACCGACACCGCGCACCGGGCCGGGGCGCTCCTGGTCAACAGCGGTGGCCCCGGCGGCCCTTCGCTGGGCCTCGCGGCCGACGTCCGCGCCGCGATGAAGGAGGTGGGCGCGCGCTACGACGTGATCGGCATGGATCCGCGCTTCGTCGGCCGCAGCACCCCGCTGGACTGCCACTGGCCCACCGGCACCTGGATCCGCTCCGCGGGGTCCGGCCGGGCCGGCTTCGAGCGCCAGGCCGCCTTCCAGCAGAGGCTGGCGGAGAGCTGCGGACGCGCCGGGGGCGCGGTGCTGCCGCACATCAGCACCCGCAACACCGCCCGCGACATGGACGTCGTCCGCGCCGTCCTGGGCGAACGCCGGATCTCCTACCTGGGCTACTCCTACGGCACCTACCTCGGCACCGTCTACACCCAGATGTTCCCCGGCCGCACCGACCGCGTCGTCCTCGACGGCGCCGTCGGCCCGCGCGACTACGGCCCCCGCATGCTGGTCCCGATGCTGGACGCCAACGAGCGTGCCCTGGAGCACTGGGCCGGCTGGGCGGCGCGCCGCGACGCCCGGTACGGGCTCGGTGCCACCCGGCAGCAGGTCCTGGCCACCGTGCGGGACATCGTCCGCGCGGCCGCCCGCCGCCCGCTCGTCCTGGGCGGCGGGGAGCGGACGTACCGGGTGGACGACAGCCTCGTCCCCGCCCTGCTCTTCGGCGAGCTGGCCGACGACCGGGACGCCGCCCGCGCCTCCCTCGCGGCCTCGGTGGCCGCCCTGGGCCGGGCCGCGCGGGGCCGCGCCGTCGAGCCGCCCCGGCAACTGGCCGAGGACCTCGCCCTCATGACGACCGGCGCGCACTCCGCCGCCGGCAGCGCCCAGGCCGCGATCCTGTGCGGCGACGTCCCCGCGCCCCGCGACCCCGAGACGTACCGGCGCGCGGTCGAGGACTCCCGGGCCGGGCACCCCCTCTTCGGCCCGCTCGTCCACAACACCAACCCCTGCGCCTTCTGGCCGCACGCCCCGCGCGAGCGTCCGACGCAGGTGCGCACCGACGTCCGGGCGCTGATCGTCGCCGCCACCGGCGACCCCCGCACCCCCTACGCCGGCAGCCGGCAGCTGCGCTCCCTGCTGCCCTCCTCCCGCCTCCTGACCGTCGGGGGAGCCGACCACCACGGCCTCTACGGCGAATACGGCAACGCGTGCGTCGACCGGCGCGTGAACGCCTACCTCTCGACGGGCCGCCTCCCGGCCTCGGACACGGCCTGCGCGGCCCGGTGAGCCGGTCACCGGGCGTCCGCGCATCCCACCCGGACGAGTGAAGCGAGTGAAGGAGGAAGCATGGGAGATCGGTCACAAGGCCCGTCCGCCGGGCGGGGCGAGGGGGTTAGGTTCCAGGAATGTTGATCAATACTTCCGCCCGCAGGATCCTGTGCTACGGCGACTCCAACACCCACGGTCAGCGCCCCGACGACGTCCTGCCCGGGCGCCTGCCCGCCGACCGGCGCTGGACGGGCCTGCTGCAGGCCCTGCTCGGCGACGGCCACGACGTGCTCGAAGAGGGCCTCGGCGGCCGCACGACGGACCTGGAGGACCCGTACCGCCCGGGCCGCGACGGCCGTTCCTGGCTGGTCCCCTGCCTGCACAGTCACGAACCGCTGGACGTGGTCGTGCTGATGCTCGGCACCAACGACACCAAGGACTGTTTCGCCCGCTCCGCCGCCGAGACGGCCGCCGCCCTGGGCGGGCTCCTCGACGACATCGCACGCGAGGGGCGCTCGCGCACCGGCGGGGCGCCGCGTGCCGTCGTGGTCAGCCCCGTCCTCATCGACGACACCAAGCCGCGCTTCGCCGAGTTGAACGGGGCGTACTACGGCTCCGGGGCCGCCCCGAAGTCGCGCCGGCTCGCGGCCGGGATCGGCCCGGTGGCCCGCGAGCACGGCGCCCTCTTCCTCGACGCCGCCACCGTCGCCGAACCCGGCGACGACGGCGTCCACTTGAGCCTCGACGCGCACCGTCCCCTGGCCGAGCTGCTGGCGGGGGCGATCCGGACGCTCGCGGCCGAGGACGCCGGGGAGGACGCCGCGAGCGTCCCGGCCCGCCCATGACGAAGCGCCCGCCCCGGGGTTCCCGGGGCGGGCGCTTCGGACGTGTCACGGAGCGGCGGTCAGACCCGCGTGCCCGTCCGCAGGAGCCGCCGGCGGCGCAGCAGGACCAGCGGGACGGCGCCGGCGACGGCCACCGCGGTGGGGGCCGTGGCGGCGGCGGCCTTGTCGATGCCCTTCTGGTCGAAGGTGCCGGGCACCGGCAGGGTGGACCAGCGGTCGATCGGCCAGGCGACGACGATCGCGCGGCCCACGACGTTGCCGACGGGGACGAAGCCGTTGCCCGGCTCGTCCTGGTGGTAGCGGGAGTCCGCCGAGTTCTGCCGGTGGTCGCCCATCACCCACAGCTTGCCCTTGGGCACCGTGACCTTGAACTGACCCCGGGGGTCGGTGCTGCAGGCGGTGTTCCCCGGGAAGACGTACGGCTCGTCCAGCGGCTTGCCGTTGACCTTCACGGGGCCGGAGCCCTTGCACTCGACGGTGTCGCCGCCGACGCCGATGACGCGCTTGATGAGGTCCTTCTCGTTGGCCGACGGCATCAGGCCGATCCAGCTCAGGACGCTCTGCACGGCGTTGGGCTGGGGGGTGGGCTCGTTGCGCAGCCACTCGCCCGGGTCGTGGAAGACGATGACCTCGCCGCGGTCGGGCTCGGCGCCGAACCAGGGGGTCAGCTTGTCCACCAGGACCCGGTCGCCCTCCTGCAGGGTGTTCTGCATGGAGTCCGAGGGGATGGAGAACGCCTGCACCAGGAACGTCTTGATGAGCAGCGCCAGCACCAGGGCGACACCGATGAGGAGGGGCAGCTCCTTCCAGAACGGACGCTGCTGCTTCTTCGCCTTGCTCTCCTTCGTCCTCACGGGCTCTTCGGGCCGTTCACCGGGCCCTTCCTGCTCCGACCGCGCTCCGACCGCCACGTCCCCCACATCCACTCCTTACCTCGACCACCGCCCCGCCCGGTCCGCGGGACGGCCTCGTACCCCCCGCGGAGCGGGGGGTGCCGAAGGGGCCACCCTATGCGAAGAGACTGTGCGTCAGGTGCGGCCGGACACCGTCGTCCGGCGTCGGGTAGGCTGCCGCCTTTCCCCCGGCCCGCGCCCGCCGGCCCCGGACCGCCCCGCCAGGAGGACGGCGACGGCGACCGCGCCCGCCGCGCAGGTCCCCGCGACGCCCCACAGGGCGGTGTGCCAGGCCCCGGTCAGCTGCCCGGCGAGGGCGTCGTGCCGCGGGCCGTCCGGCAGGTTCCCCGCCGTCACCTCCCTGGCGAGGCGCTCCGAGCCGACCCGGGCGCGCACGAGGCCGGCCAGCAGCGCGCCGAAGACCGCGAGGACGAGTGCCTCGGCGGCGCCGCGGACGGTGTTGAGGAAGCCGGCGGCCATGCCGGCGCGGGCCGGTTCGACGTGGCGCATGGCCTGGCCGTCGCCGATGCCGAAGGACAGCCCCATGCCGCTGCCGACGGCGGCCAGCGGCCCGGCCAGCTCCCAGGCGCCGATCCCCGGCCGCAGGACGGTGAGCCAGGCGGTGCCGGCGGCGATGAGCAGGAGGGCGGCGGCGATGAGGAGGCGGGGCGGGACGCCGCGGTTGACGAGCAGGCCGCCGAGCTGGGGGACGACGAGCACGGGCACGGTCATCAGCAGCATCGTCAGCCCGGCGCGGGCCGCCGACTGGCCGCTCGCGCCCTGGAGGTAGGTGGGCAGGAAGGTGAGGGTGCCGATGAAGCCGGCGCAGGTGACCACGGACCCCAGGCACCAGGCGGCGAAGCGGCGGTTGCGGACGAGGGACAGGTCGAGCACGGGGTGCGCGCTGCGCCGCTCGACGGCGACGAAGACGCCCAGCAGGACGGCGCCGAGGCCGAGGGCGCCGAGCACGGGTGCGGCGGTCCAGCCGCTCTCGGGGCCCTGGACGAGGCCGGTCATCACGGCGGCCAGGCCCAGCACGAAGGCCGCCGTGCCCGCCCGGTCGGTGCGGGGCCGCTCGGGGGCGCGCGACTCGGGGATCCCGGCGGCGCCGAGCGGGACGACGGCCAGGACCGCGGCGTACACGAGGAATCCGGCCCGCCAGCCGAGGCCGCCGGCGAGCCAGCCCGATGTCGTCGGCCCGAACGCCACACCCACGCCGACGACCGTGCCCATCGCCGCGAACGCCCGTGTGCGCGCCGCCCCTTCGTAGGCCGTGGCGAGGATCGCGCCGGAGCTCGCCAGGACGCAGGCGGCGCCGGTGCCGGCGACCGCGCGGGCCAGGTCGAGGACGAGGATGTGCGGGGCGAGGGCGCTCGCCAGCGAGCCGGCGGCGAAGAGGCCGCAGCCGAGGACGAAGACCCGGCGCCGGCCGTGGAGGTCGGAGAACGAGCCGGCGACGAGGGTGACGGTGGCGAAGAGCAGGTTGTGGACGTTGACCGCCCACATCAGCGGGGCTCCGGAGGCATGGAGGTCCTCGCCGATGCCGGGCAGCGCCACGGCGGCGCCGGCGACCGACATGGGGACGACGAGCACGCCGGGCAGGACGACGGCGAGGGCGGCGGGGGAGGAACGCCGCGGCGGGGCGCTCCCGTTGAATGTGCCCATGGCAAGGGCCCTTTCCTGGTGCGACGGAGGAGTGGTGCGGCCGGGACGGAGGCGAACGTAGGACTTCAAGTGCGCTTGACGTCAAGGAGGAAGATCGACACCGGGGCGGCAACGGCCCGTCCGCTCCGCCACCTTGGGCCGCCCCCGCCTGCCGGGAAAGCCGTCGCGGGGACCCGTTGCACCAACCGATCAAGCCGACTTAGGGTTTCGTGACTTCGCCGATGCGACAGTGGAAACCTGAACCATGGCGCACCCCCGAAAGGAGCCGCACAATGGCGTCGGAACGGGCACGGGAGAGGGACCGGGGACGATCGGCCGGCGACGGGCCGGCGCGGTCGGTCGTCAGCAACCTGATCTGGGGGAAGATGACCTCCAGCCTGCTGTCCACCACGCTCGGGCTGGGCGTCGCGGACGTCCTGGGCGACGAGGCGCGCACCGCCGCCGACGTGGCGGAGCGGTGCGGCACCCTGCCGGATCCCACGCTGCGTCTGCTGCGGGCCCTGGCCGCGCTGGGGTTGCTCACCGAGGAGAAGGCCGGCGTCTTCCGCCTCACCCCCGCGGGCGCGCTGCTGCGCAACGACAACCCGGACGGGATGAGCACCCTCGTGCGCATCTACACGGACCCCGTCCTCAACGCCGCCTGGGAGCGCCTGGATCACAGCCTGCGCACCGG
The DNA here is from genome assembly GCF_001187435.1 of Streptomyces caatingaensis. Taxonomy (GTDB): domain Bacteria; phylum Actinomycetota; class Actinomycetes; order Streptomycetales; family Streptomycetaceae; genus Streptomyces; species Streptomyces caatingaensis. The sequence continues at coordinate 58,013 of NZ_LFXA01000003.1, forward strand.
ACTGCCGTCGTTCGACGAGGTGTTCGGCCGTGACTACTTCACGCACCTGAAGGAGAACCCGGACGTCTCCGCGGAGTTCAACCAGGCGATGGGCCAGTCCACCCGGTTCGTCGCCGAGTCCGTCCCGGACCGTTACGACTTCTCCCGCTTCCGCACCGTGGTGGACATGGGCGGCGGCGACGGCACGCTCCTCGCCGGCATCCTGCGCGCCGTCCCGGACCTGCGCGGTGTCGTCTACGACAGCCCGGAGGGGCTGGCCCAGGCGCCCGCCCTGCTGGAGGCCGCCGGGGTGGCCGACCGCTGCACGCTGGAGACCGGCGACTTCTTCACCTCCGCGCCCAAGGGCGGGGACCTCTATCTGCTCAAGAGCATCCTGCACGACTGGAACGACAGCCAGTGCGCCGCGATCCTCTCGGGCATCCGCCGGGTCATCCCCGACGGCGGCCGGGTGCTGGTCATCGACCCGGTCCTGGCGGACGTCGTGGACCCGGCGACCGTCCGCCTCCACCACTACCTCAGCGACCTCAACATGCTGGTGAACGCGGGCGGCAGGGAGCGCACCGAGCAGGACTTCCGCGCGCTCTTCGCCGGTGCCGGCTTCGCCCTCTCCGCCATCACGCCGCTCGCCGACCCCAGCCCCCTCTCGCTGGTCGAGGCCGTTCCCGCCTGACGTCCCGGCGGCACCCCGCCCGGCGGGCCCGGGAACCTCGGTTTCCCGGGCCAGGAGCGGGTCAGTGCCGTGGAGTTGAACAGGGACGTGGCACGACCGGACCGACCGCGGCGCCGACGGCGTAGTGCACGTAGCGGCGCTCGGGCCGGAAGCCGGCCGCGGCGGCGAGGCGGCGGCTGGGGTGGTTGTCGCGGGAGCAGGTCCAGCTGGGAAGGCGGCCGCGGGCGGCGACGTCCGTGCACAGGGCGGTGACGCAGGCGGTGGCCAGCCCGCGGCCGCGCTCGGCGGGCCGCGTGGCGGCGGCGAGGTCCTCGTAGCGGCTCCCCGTGAAGTGGACGCAGGCCAGGGAGAGCAGGCGGTCGCCGCGGAAGGCGCCCCAGGCGCGCCCGGGGGCGGCGACCCCGGCGGGCCCGCCCCAGCTCTCGGTGATCCACGCCAGTCCGGCGCCGAGGTCGCGGACGGCCGGGGCGTCCGTCGTGGTCAGGCGGCGGATCCGGACGGCCGGGGCGGGCCGGGCGGCCCGCCCGGGTCCGTGCCGGACCCAGATCATCCGTTCCCAGGGGACGATCCGCTCGAAGGCGGCGCCGAGCACCGGCAGGAAGCGGTCCGGCGCGAGGACGTAGTGGTGGGCCAGGCCGGCCAGTCCGGCGGGGTCGGTCGTGCGCGGGTCGCCCGCGAGCACGGCGTGCCGTGCGCAGGTGACGGCGGCGGACCGGGGGCCGGCCGGACGGTCGGCCCACCACCGCCCGTGGCCGGTGGTGCGGACGTGCTCGGCGAGCGCGCCCGGGCCGGGCCGGCCGGCGGGGAACCAGGAGGTCCACGGCTCGGCGGCCGGGACGGCACCACACCACTCGATCACGGGGTTCGGCTTTCTCGACGGTCCGTCAGTTGTTCGGCTTCTTGCCGTGGTTGGCGCCCTTCTTGCGGCGCGCCCTCTTCTTGCGGGCCCTCTTGGACACGGTCATACCTCCTCTCGCGGCGTCCGGTCCCGCCGTCGGCCGGCCGTGTTTCAGGCGGCCTTGGCGACGAGCTGGTCCGCGAGCCGGCACAGCCGGCGGACCGTGCGGTCCTCCATGGCCACCGGGGCGGCCGGGGAGAGGGCGGTGCGGTCGTAGTAGGCGCCGGGGACGAGCTCGGTGGCGGGGTCGCACAGCCGCACCACCCGCTCGGCGCCCTCGGCGGCGGTCTCGCCCTCGTGCGCGTACATCGGCAGCAGGGCGGTGTCGCAGACGCCGGGGTGGACGCTGACCGAGGTCCAGGCGGCCTCGGCGCGGGCGAAGACGGTCAGGGCGAGCTGCGACTGGGCGTAGGCGGCCAGGCGGGAGTAGCGCTTGGCGCGCTGGGGGTCGTTCCAGGCGATGGAGGCGGTGCGGTGCATGGAGGAGGAGACGTTGACGACGCGGGCGCCGGGCCGGGCGCCGAGCGGGCCGGCGAGTTCGTGGGTGAGGAGGTAGGCGGCCAGGAAGTTGACCTGGAAGGCGAGTTCGTTGCCGTCGTCGGTCACGGTCCGCCGCTCGGGGGCGGCGACGGCGGCGTTGTTGACGAGGACGTCGAGGACGGGGTGCCGGTCGGCGATCCGCGCGGCCATGGCGCGGACCTCGTCGAGGCGCGAGAAGTCGGCGACGGCCAGGTCGAGCCGGCCGGCGTCGGCGCCGGCGGCCACGAGGCGGGCGACGGCGTCCTCGCCGGCGGCCCGGCCGGGCGCGTGCACGACGACGCTGTCGCCGCGCGCGGCGAGCAGCCGGGCGGTCTCCCAGCCGATGCCGGAACTGGCACCGGTGACCAGGACGGTCCTGGGGGCAGGGGAGACGGCTGAAGACATGATGATCCACTCCGGGAACGGTTCGATGCGGCAGCGCCCCGCCGGGGTTTCCGACGGGGTGCTGCCCTGGGGAGGTACGGAAAGGACGACGGCGCGGTTACGGCACCGTGTCGAGCGAACAGCGCGCGGGACCGGTCAACGCCCTATGGGGCGGCCGGTCGTCGTGGCGCAGACGGCTGTTCACGCGGACCATCCAACGGAGCGGGCCGCACGGCTTCAAGCGGCACGCCCCTTTCCTGACGCCGCCCTGACGGGCCGTGTCCCGGCGCGGGGGTGATCCGGTGGGGACCCGGGGGATACGGAAACGGACCGCCGCCGTCACCCTGGGTGAAGCCGTCGTCCGCATAACGGACGCACCTGCAGAGCTTTGTCCGGGATCGCATACTCGTGGTCTTCCGATCTCGCATAGTGGACAGGTACGCCCATGAGCCGGACACTGACCTCACCGCCCCCGACGCCGACGGGAAGCCCGTCGCCGCAGCACTCCCCGCTGTCGAACGGGCTCAAGCAGCGCCACCTTTCGATGATCGCCCTCGGGGGCGTCATCGGCGCCGGCCTCTTCGTGGGCTCCGGCGCGGGCATCGCCACGGCCGGTCCGTCGATCGTGGTCGCCTACGCGGTGTCCGGCCTGCTCGTGATGTTCGTGATGCGCATGCTCGGCGAGATGTCGGCGGCGAACCCGTCCTCCGGCTCGTTCTCCGTCCACGCGGACCGGGCCATCGGCCCCTGGGCGGGCTTCACCGCCGGCTGGATGTTCTGGACGCTGCTGGTCGTGGGCGTGGGCATCGAGGCGATCGGCGCGGCCCACATCCTGCAGGGCTGGTTCCCCGGCACGCCCTCGTGGATGTGGGTGCTGCTCCTCATGGCGCTGTTCTGCGGAACGAACCTGGGGGCGGTGGCGAACTTCGGCGAGTTCGAGTTCTGGTTCGCCGCCCTGAAGATCGGCGCGATCGCGCTGTTCCTGATCCTGGGCGGGCTGGCGATCTTTGGCCTGCTGCCCGGCACCCACGCCCCGGGCACCGCCCACCTGCTGCACGACGGCGGCTTCCTGCCCGCCGGCACCGGCGGACTGCTCGTCGGCCTGCTGGCCTCGCTCGCCGCCTACGGCGGCCTGGAGACGGTGACCATCGCCGCCGCCGAGTCCGAGGACCCGGTCCGCGGCGTCGCGAAGGCCGTCCGTACGACGATGTGGCGCATCGGCGTCGTCTACGTCGGCTCGATGCTGGTGATCGTCACGCTCGTCCCGTGGAACGACCCGGCCGTCACCGGCTCCGGCCCCTACGCCGCCGTCCTGGACCGCCTGGGCGTGCCCGCGGGCGGCCAGGTGATGAACGTCGTCGTCCTGATCGCCCTGCTGTCGGCGATGAACGCCAACATCTACGGCTCCTCCCGCATGGCGCACTCGCTGGTCTCCCGCGGCCAGGGGCCGAGGTTCCTGGCGAAGGTCTCCGGCCAGGTGCCGCGCCGCGCGGTGCTCGCCTCCTGCGCGTTCGGCTTCTTCGCCGTCCTGCTGTCCTACTGGTGGCCCACCACCGTCTTCGCCTGGCTGCTCAACATGGTCGGCGGCGTCGTCCTGATCGTGTGGGGCTTCATCGCGGCCTCGCACCTGCTCCTGCGCCGCCGCCTGGAGCGCGAGGCCCCCGGGCGGCTCGTCGTGCGCATGTGGGGCTTCCCCTATCTGACCTGGGTGACCCTGGCCGGTGTCGCCGGCGCCCTGGCGCTGATGACGCTCCAGGCCGACACCCGCGTCCAGCTCGCCTCCACCGGCGGCCTGGCCCTCGCCCTGGCCCTGATCGGCCGCCTCCGCCAGGGCGCCGCGAGGCGTTAGCCCGCCTCTCCGCCCTCCGCCGAGTGCCCCCGCCGGCCGCGTGCCGGCGGGGGCGCTTCCGTGCGGGTCGGGCCGTCTCCTTGATCAACCTGGATAAAAGGGTCAAACGCCTGGTGCCTATAGTTGGCGGAGTGTTTTCGCGAACAAATCTCACCGCATGGCGTCGGCCGCAGGCGATCCTGTGGACCGCGGCGGGTGTGGTGGCGCTCGGACTCGTCATAGCCCTGGAGATCGCCGCCCGCCGTTACGCCGGTGCGCCGGGGCCGCTGACCACCCAGGTGCGCGAGGTGATCCTCCCCGCCAAACCGGGCCCGCTGTACGGCGGGCTGGCCCTGATGATGGTGGTGCTCACCTGGCGGCAACGGTTCGTCGCCGCGGGCGCGGCGATCGGCATCGACATCGTCTTCGCGCTCGTGCGGTGGGCGGCCGGCGTGGAGGTGACCGACGGCCGCTACTTCGGCAACGGCGCGCTGTGGGTGCTGCTGGCCTGCGCCGTCATCGCCGTCACGCGCCGCACCGGCCGCGAACGCGCCCTGCTGCTCAAGGGCGTCGGGCTGGGCCTGCTCCTGGTGACCGGCCGCAAGATCGGCGACACCTGGCTGCTCATCACCGCGAAGACGCGCCCCTCGGTCCTCGACCAGTACCTGGCGACCGCCGACCACGCGCTGGGCAACCCGTCCTGGGTGGCGGGCCGGATCCTCGACGCCACCGGCCCGGTCGGCACCCACCTCCTCGACGTCGTCTACGCCCAGCTCGCGGTGGCCGCGATCGCCGTCGCGCTCTACCAGCTCCGCACCACGGGGGCCGCGGGCCGTTTCCCCCGCCACCACCTGGTGCGCACCTTCCTGCTGATCGGCGTCCTCGGACCGGCCGTCTACATGGTCTTCCCGGTGGTCGGGCCGGTCTTCGCCTACGGCCCGGGCGCCTCCGGCACCGGCGGCGTCCAGTGGGCCGTGGCCGACCTCTGGCCGCACACCCTGCCGCCGCTCCACACCCCGCTCCCGATGGGGTACGACGACATCACCCCGCGCAACTGCATGCCCAGCCTGCACACGGCCTGGTCCGTCGCCATCTTCGTCCACTCCCGTCGCGGCCCGCGCCTGCTGCGCCACGCGGGCACCTTCTGGCTCGTCGCCACGCTCAGCGCGACGCTGGGATTCGGCTACCACTACGGCGTGGACCTCGTCGCCGGTGTCGTGTTCGCGCTCACCGTCGAGGCCGCGCTGCGCTGCTGGGACCGCGGCGGGGACCGGCGGGGAGTCCGCATGGTCGCCCACGGCGCGGCGGTCTTCACCGCGCTCCTGCTGTCCTACCGCTTCCTGCCCGGGGAGATGGCCCGCCACCCGTGGCTCTCCGGCCCGCTGCTCCTGCTGGCGATGGGCTCGGTGATCTACACCTACGTACGCACCACCCGGCGGTGGGACCGCGAGCCGGCGCCGGAGGTGCCGCCGGCGCGGCGGCCGGAGCCGCGGCCCGAACTCGTCCGCGACTGACGCCGCTTCGGCCCCTACGGGCGCACACGTGCCGTCGATCACTCGTCACCCGGAGGGGATGGACTTACTAGGACGTCCAACTATATCGTCGTGACCAAGGCCCGCGGTGCGAGACCGGCACGGTCCCGCCACTGTGACCGAGGAGCGCACCGCCGCGAACTCGCCACCGGCACAAGGCCGTCGGGGGCGGGCGGGGCGCGTCGATCCGGGAGTCAGGATACCGGCCGCGGGGTGTTCCGTGTTGTCCACGAGGATGGAGCAGACACGCATGGCACGCACCCACGACCCGGGTGACCGCCCGGAGCGCCCACGCCCCCGCGCGTCGGCCTGACGCTCCGCGCGCCCCCGCTTCGGCCCGCGTCCCACGGCCCGCCCCGCCACCACCCCGGCGGGGCCGCCGTGCCGTTCCCCGGGATCCCTTCACGACGAGAGCAGGCTCCCCTTGGTCCGCGAACTGACCCACTTCATCGGCGGTGTCCGCACCCCCGGAACGTCGGGGCTCCACGCCGACGTGTACGACCCCAACACCGGTTCCGTACAGGCCCATGTGCCGCTCGCCTCCCACGAGGAGACCCTCGCGGCCGTCGCGAACGCGGCCGCCGCGCAGCCCGCCTGGGCCGACTGGAACCCCCAGCGCCGCGCCCGCGTCATGCTGCGCTTCCTCCAGCTCGTGGAGGAGGAGCGCGACGCCCTGGCCCGGCTGCTGTCCGCCGAGCACGGCAAGACCCTCGCCGACGCGCACGGCGACCTCCAGCGCGGCCTGGAGGTCGTCGAGTTCGCCGCCGGCATCCCGCACCTGCTCAAGGGCGAGTTCACCGACAACGCCGGCACCGGCATCGACGTCCACTCGCTGCGCGCACCGCTCGGCGTCGTCGCCGGGATCACGCCGTTCAACTTCCCCGCGATGATCCCGCTGTGGAAGGCCGCGCCCGCCCTCGCCTGCGGCAACGCCTTCGTCCTCAAGCCCTCCGAGCGCGCCCCGTCGGTGCCGCTGCGCCTCGCCGAGCTGTTCCTCGAAGCCGGGCTGCCGGCGGGCGTGTTCAACGTGGTCAACGGCGACAGGACCGCCGTGGACGCGCTGTTGGAGGACCCGCGGGTCAAGGCCGTCGGCTTCGTCGGCTCGACCCCGGTCGCGGCGCACGTCTACGCGACCGCCGCCGCGCAGGGCAAGCGCGCCCAGTGCTTCGGCGGCGCCAAGAACCACATGATCGTGATGCCCGACGCGGACCTCGACCAGGCCGCCGACGCCCTCGTCGGCGCCGGCTACGGGGCGGCGGGCGAGCGCTGCATGGCCGTCTCCGTCGCCGTCCCCGTCGGCGAGGAGACCGCCGACCGGCTCGTCGCCAAGCTCAAGGAGCGCATCGGCACCCTGCGCGTCGGCCGCTCCGACGACCCCGAGGCCGACTACGGCCCACTGGTCACCCGCGACGCCCTCGACCGGGTGCGCCGCTACATCGACATCGGCGCCACCGAGGGCGCCGAACTCGTCGTGGACGGCCGCGGCTTCACCCTGCCCGGCCACGAGAACGGCTTCTTCGTCGGCCCGACCCTCTTCGACCGGGTCTCCCCCGGCATGCGCGTCTACCGCGAGGAGATCTTCGGCCCGGTGCTGTGCGTGGTGCGCGCCGCCGACTACGCCGAGGCGCTGCGCCTGCCCAGCGAGCACGCCTTCGGCAACGGCGTGGCGATCTTCACACGCGACGGTGACACCGCGCGGGACTTCGCGCGGCGCGTCGACACCGGCATGGTCGGCGTCAACGTGCCGATCCCGGTGCCCGTCGCCTACCACACCTTCGGCGGCTGGAAGCGCTCCGGCTTCGGCGACCTCAACCAGCACGGCCCGGACGCCATCCGCTTCTACACCCGCACCAAGACCGTCACCTCGCGCTGGCCCTCCGGGGTCAAGGAGGGCGCGAGCTTCTCCATCCCGACCATGGAGTGACCCGATGCCGGCTCTCATGACCGATCTCCTCTCGGAGGAGCAGCTCGCCATCGCGGAGACCGCGCGGGACTTCGCCGCCGAGCACCTCGCGCCCCACGCCGTGGAGTGGGACCGCGACAAGCACTTCCCCACGGACGTCCTGCGCAAGGGCGCGGCCCTCGGCCTCGGCGGCGTCTACGTGCGCGAGGAGCACGGCGGTTCGGGCCTGACCCGCTCGGACGGCGTGCTCGTCTTCGAGGAACTGGCCACCGGCTGCCCGTCGATCGCCGGTTACTTCTCCATCCACAACATGGTCGCCTGGATGATCGACCGCTACGGCGACGACGCCCAGCGCGCCCGCTGGCTGCCGGGCCTGTGCGCGATGGACGACCTCGGCAGCTACTGCCTGACCGAGCCCGGGGCCGGGTCGGACGCCTCCGCCCTCGGCACCCGCGCCGAGCGCGACGGCGACCACTACGTCCTGACCGGCGTCAAGCAGTTCATCTCCGGTGCCGGCGCCTCCCGGGTCTACATCGTCATGGCCCGCACCGGCGAGCCCGGGCCGCGCGGGGTGAGCGCCTTCGTCGTCGAACGGGACGACGCGGGGCTGTCGTTCGGCCCCAACGAGCGGAAGATGGGCTGGAACGCCCAGCCGACCCGGCAGGTGATCCTCGACGGCGTCCGGATCCCCGCGGACCGGCGGCTCGGCGCCGAGGGCGACGGCTTCCGCATCGCCATGCACGGCCTCAACGGCGGCCGGCTGGGCATCGCCGCCTGTTCCCTGGGCGGCGGCCGCAGCGCGCTGGCCCGCAGCCTGGCCTACCTCGCCGACCGCGAGGCCTTCGGCGCCCCGCTGCTCGACGCGCAGGCGCTGCGCTTCCGGCTGGCGGACATGGAGACCGAGCTGACCGCCGCGCGGGCCCTGGTCCACCAGGCCGCGCGGGCCCTGGACGAGGGGCTCGACCAGGCCGCCCAGTGGTGCGCGATGGCCAAGCGGTTCGCCACCGACACCGGCTACCGGGTCGCCGACCAGGCCCTCCAGTTGCACGGCGGGTACGGCTACCTCACCGAGTACGGCATCGAGAAGATCGTCCGAGACCTCCGGGTGCACCGGATCCTGGAAGGAACCAACGAGATCATGCGCCTCATCGTGGCCCGCGGGCTGACGGGGGCCGGCCGATGACGGCGGCCGGCGACGACGACGTCCTCCTGCGCACCGAGGGACGCGCGGGCTACATCACGCTCAACCGTCCCAAGGCCCTCAACTCCCTGACCCACGCGATGGTCCGCGTCATCGACGAGGCGCTGGCCCGCTGGGAGAAGGACCCCGCCGTCGAGACCGTGGTGATCTCCGGGGCCGGCGAGCGCGGCCTGTGCGCGGGCGGCGACATCCGGGCCATCCACGAGGACGCCCGCACCGGCGGCACCGCGTCGGCGGACTTCTGGCGCGACGAGTACCGGCTCAACGCCGCCATCGCCCAGTACCCCAAGCCCTATGTCGCGCTGATGGACGGCATCGTCATGGGCGGCGGCGTCGGCGTCTCGGCCCACGGCGGCGTCCGCGTCGTCACCGAGCGCTCCCGGGTGGCCATGCCGGAGACCGGCATCGGCTTCGTGCCCGACGTCGGCGGCACCCACCTCCTGGCCCGGGCCCCGGGCGAGCTGGGCACCCATCTCGCCCTCACCGGCACCCCGGTGGGCGCGGCGGACGCCCTGCTGTGCGGGCTCGCCGACCACTTCGTCCCCTCCGGCCGGCTGCCGCGGCTGGCCGGGGAGCTGGCACACGACCCGGTCGACGCCGTCCTCGCCCGCCACACGGAGACGGCACCGCCGGGCGTGCTCGACGGGCAGCGGGAGTGGATCGACCACTGCTACGCGGCCGGTACGGTCGAGGAGATCGTGGCCCGGCTGGAGTCCCGTGAGGAGCCGGCCGCGCGGGAGGCCGCCGCGACGCTGCTGACGAAGTCGCCCACCGCCCTCAAGGTCACCCTGACGGCGCTGCGGCGGGCCCGTGAACTCGGCTCCCTGGAGCGGGTGCTGGAGCAGGAGTACCGGGTCTCGTGCGCGGCCCTGTCCAGCCCCGACCTCGTCGAGGGCATCCGCGCCCAGGTCGTCGACAAGGACCGCGACCCCACGTGGTCCCCGGCGCGGCTGGCCGACGTCACCGAGGAGGACGTGGCCCGCTTCTTCACCCCCGTCCCCGGGCGCGAGCTGCGTCCGGGACGCCTCGACTCCCCCCAGGAGGTGACCCGGTGAGCGAGGTCGTCGCGTTCATAGGACTGGGCCGCATGGGCGGCCCCATGGCCGGGCGGCTGGCGGCGGCCGGGCACCGGGTCGTCGGGTACGACGTGGTGCCCGGGCTGCTCGCCGCCGCCGAGGGGCGGGGCGTCGAGGCCGCCCCCTCGGCGGTCGCGGCCGTCACCGAGGCGGACGTGGTCGTCACCATGCTGCCGACGGGCCGGCACGTCCTCGGCCTCTACCGGGACGAGGGGCTGCTCGCCGCGGCCCGGCCCGGCACGCTCTTCCTCGACTGCTCCACCATCGACGTCGCCGACGCCCGCGCGGCCCACGAGGCCGTCCGGGCCGCCGGCCACCGGGCGCTGGACGCCCCGGTGTCCGGCGGGGTGGTGGGCGCCGAGGCGGGCACGCTGACGTTCATGGCGGGCGGCGGCGCGGAGGAGTTCGCGCGGGCCGAGCCGCTGCTGGCGGCGATGGGCGCGCGGTCCGTGCACTGCGGGGACGCGGGCGCCGGCCAGGCCGCCAAGATCTGCAACAACATGATCCTGGGCATCTCGATGATCGCCGTCAGCGAGGCGTTCGTCCTGGGCGAGAGCCTGGGACTGAGCCACCAGGCCCTCTTCGACGTGGCCTCCACCTCCTCCGGCCAGTGCTGGGCGCTGACCACCAACTGCCCCGTGCCCGGCCCGGTCCCGGCCAGCCCGGCCAACCACGACTACCGGCCGGGCTTCTCGGCCCCGCTGATGGCCAAGGACCTGCGCCTGGCGGCGGAGGCGGCCCGCGCGAACGGGGTCGCCGCCGAACTGGGGCTGCGCGCCGCCGAGTTGTACGCCGCGTTCGCCGGGGGCGAGGGAGCGGAACAGGACTTCTCCGGCATCGTGCGCGCCGTCCGGCAGGGCCCGGCACCGACCTCCGACCAGAACGGAACCACCGCATGACCGACGCGTACGAGACGATCCTCGTCGAGCGCAAGGGCCGCACCGCGCTGCTGACCCTCAACCGGCCCAAGGCCCTCAACGCGCTCAACCTCCAGCTCATGAACGAGGTCGTCGCGGCGGCCGAGGCGCTCGACCGCGACCCGGAGGTGGGCTGCGTCGTCATCACCGGCTCGGCCAAGGCGTTCGCCGCCGGGGCCGACATCAAGGAGATGCGGCCGCGGAGTTACATGGACATGTACCTGGAGGACTGGTTCGCCGCGTGGGACCGGCTGGGCCGCGTCCGCACGCCCACCGTCGCGGCGGTCGCCGGCTACGCGCTGGGCGGCGGCTGCGAACTGGCCATGCTCTGCGACATCCTGATCGCCGCCGACACGGCCGTCTTCGGCCAGCCCGAGATCAAGCTCGGCGTCATCCCCGGCATCGGCGGCTCGCAGCGCCTGACCCGCGCCGTCGGCAAGGCCAAGGCCATGGAGCTGTGCCTGACCGGCCGCACCATGGACGCCGCCGAGGCCGAACGCGCCGGTCTGGTGTCGCGGATCGTCCCGGCCGACGACCTCCTCGCCGAGGCCCTGGCCGTCGCCGACACCGTGGCCGGCATGTCCGCGCCGGTGGCGATGATGGCCAAGGAGGCCGTGAACCGGTCCTTCGAGACGACCCTCGCCGAGGGCGTCCACTTCGAACGCCGCCTGTTCCACGCGGTGTTCGCGACGGCGGACCAGAAGGAGGGCATGTCCGCCTTCGTGGACAAGCGCCCGCCGGAGTTCACCCACCGCTGACGCCCCGACGGGCGGCCGGATCCCCGCGCCCGGCCGCCCGTACGCGTGTTCCGTCCCGGAACATGACGCGGGCACCCGCCCCCGCCCCATGCCGTCGCATCCTTCCGCGGAACGTCTTCTCCGGCCCCCTGATGCGCTGTTGACCCCCTGTCGGCCGTCCGCCTAGCCTTGCCAGGGTGCGCCGAAATGAGATTCGGCCAACGCCTCTGCGCGGAGCCGTGGTTCGACGGGGTCCGAGACCCCGGCGCTGAACGCGCGCGACACGCTCCGCGACTGGTGGCTGTCCCAGGCCGCGGCCCGTCCCGGGCCGTCATGACAGCACCCTCCCCCGCCGCCGAAGGAGAATCGGCATGGATGCTGAGCCCATCGCCCTGGTAGGGATCGGATGCACGCTCCCCGGAAAGGTGCACGGGCTGGACGACATACACACCGTCCTACGCGAAGGGCGCGACTGCATCGAGGAGATCCCGCCCAGCCGGTGGGACGTGGACGCGTTCTACGACCCCGATCCCCTGGCGCCCGGCAAGACCTACGTCCGCCACGGCGGATTCGTCGACGACGTCGACCGCTTCGACGCGGCGTTCTTCGGCATCTCGGACGTCGAGGCCACCCGCATGGACCCCCAGCAGCGCCTGCTCCTCCAGACGGTCTGGCACGCCCTGGAACACGCCGGGCAGGACCCCCGGGAGCTCGCCGGCACCGCCACCGGCGTCTTCCTGGCGATGATGAACAGCAACGGCTACTTCATCGTCAAGCACGACGCCGTGGGCCTCGACGGCATCACCGCCTACGACGCGATGAGCGACGCGGCCAGCATCAGCGCCGGCCGCATCGCCCACTTCCTCGACGTGACCGGCCCGTGCGTGACGGTCGACACCGCCTGTTCGGGATCGCTGGTCGCCCTGCACCTGGCCCGGCAGTCCCTGCTCACCGGCGAGTGCGACGCGGCCGTCGTCGCCGGCGTCAACCTCATCCTCAACCCCCAAGTGCACATCGCCTTCTGCAAGTTGGGGCTCTTCTCACCCAGCGGGCAGTGCCGGTCCTTCGACGCGGGGGCGGACGGCTACGTCCGCAGCGAGGGCTGTGTGGCCGCGCTGCTGCGCCGCCAGTCGCTCGCCGAGGAGCGCGGCGACCCCATCCTGGCCACCGTGGTCGGCACCGGCATCAACCACGACGGGCACACCCCGGCGCTCACCGCGCCCAACGGCCGCACCCAGGAACAGATCATCCGCTCCGTGCTCACCCGCAGCGGCGTCGACCCCGCCCAGGTCGGCTACGTCGAGGCGCACGGCACCGGCACGCCCGTCGGCGACCCGATTGAGATGGGGGCCATCGCCGGCTCGTACGGCCGGCACCGCGCCGGGGACCGCCCGCTGTACGTCGGCTCGGCGAAGAGCAACTTCGGCCACACCGAGGCCGCTTCGGGGCTCCTCGGCGTCGTCAAGGCCGCACTCTCCCTGCAGCGCGAGACGATCTACCCCAGCGTCCACCTCGACCGCCTCAACCCCAAGATCGACCTCGCCGGAGCCGCGGTGGAGGTCCCCACCGGGCCCGTGCCCTGGCCGCGCGGCGACGTGCCGCGCCTGGCCGCCGTCAACTCCTTCGGCTACAGCGGCACCAACGCCCACGCGATCCTGCGCGAGGCACCGCTGCCGCGCCCCGCCGGGGAGGCCGGGCAGCGTCCGGCCGAACTCCTCGTCCTCTCCGCCAAGTCGTCCGGCAGCCTGGACGACCTGGCCGGCCGCTGGGCCGACCACCTGTCGCGCACCGACCGGGAGACCCTGCCGGCCGCCGTGTTCACGGCCGCCGCCGGACGCGCCGCGCACCGCCACCGCCTCGCCGTGACCGGCCGGAACGGCATCGAGATCGCCAACGACCTCCGGCTGTGGCGCAGCCGGCGGACACCGCCGTCGGTCTCCTCCGGCCGCCCCGCGAAGTCCGCCGGAACGGCCTTCGTCTTCACCGGCCAGGGCGTCCAGCACCCCGGCATGGCCCGCGAACTCTACAGCCACGAACCGGAGTTCGCGGCGGCCCTCGACCGCTGCGCCGACGTCCTGGACGGCGAGCTCCCCGTCCCGCTGCGGCGGCTGCTCTTCGAGGAGGAGGCGCCGGACGCGCTGGACGACACGCGGCTGGCCCAGCCGGCGCTGTTCGCCGTCGAGTACGCCCTCGCGGCCCTGCTGCGCTCCTGGGGCGTGGTGCCGAAGGCCGTGGTCGGGCACAGCGTCGGCGAGGTCGTCGCCGCGTGCGTCGCCGGCATGCTCCCGCTGGAGGACGCGGCCCGCTTCGCCGCCGTGCGCGGCCGTCTCATGGGCGAACTGCCGCGCGACGGCTTCATGCTGGCGGTCGACGCGCCGTGGGAGACCGTGCGGGGCTGGGTGGCGGGGCGCGAGGACGACGTGTCGGTCGCCGCGGTCAACAGCCCGCGCGCCGTCGTCGTCTCCGGCCGGGCCGGGGCCGTGGACGAGGTGGCGCGGATGGCCGGGGAGCAGGGCCGCCGGACGGCGCGGCTGCGCACGTCGCACGCCTTCCACTCGCCGCTGATGGACCCGGTCCTGCCCGAACTGGCCAAGGCCGCCGCCGGGTTGCGTCCCGGCGCCCCCGCGGTGCCGGTGTTCTCCAACGTCACCGGCGAGGCGCTGACCGGTGCGGAGGGGCCCGAGTACTGGAGCCGGCACGCCCGCCGGACCGTCCGGTTCCACGACGGGCTGCGCGCGGCGGCCGGGCTGGGCTGCGAGGTGGTCGTCGAGATCGGCCCGCACCCCGCCCTGGCGGCGTACGTCCCCGAGGCGTTCGGCGGCCCGGACGGCGTGACGGTGGTCCCCACGCTGCGGCGCGACGGGCGGGACGTCCGCAGTCTGCTGGCCGCCGCGGGCGCCCTGTTCACGGCGGGGGCCGCCGTCGACCTGTCCGCGCTGTACCGGGGGCCGCGTTACCGGCGTACCCCGTCGGCCCCGCAGTACCCCTTCCGCCGGGACCGCTACTGGGTGGAGCCCGCGCCGGACAGGCGCCGCGACGGCGCGGCGCCGGCGGCCGCGGCCGTGCCCCGGCCGGCCCCCGTCCGTACCGTCCGCCGGCACGAGCTGCAGCCGGGCACGCCGTGGGCCGACCACCGCATCCTCGGCTCGACGGTCTTCCCGGCCACCGGATACCTTCAACTGGCCCTGGACGCCTGCGCGTCGGCCGCCCGGTACGGGTCCGCGCCCGTCGAGCTGACCGACGTCGACTTCGTCCGGCCGCTCCTCCTGCCGCCCGCCCGGCCGACGGAGGTCCGGGTGGAGCTGGCGGAGGACGGGCCCGGGCGCTTCCGGTTCGCCGTGGCCGGGGGCGACGGGGACGACGCGCCCCGGTACTGCCGCGGCAAGGCCGGGCCGGCCCCGGAGCGCGCCGGCCGGCCGTCCGTCCGGCCCGAGGAGTTGCGGGCCGCGCTGCCCACGACGCTCTCCCCCGGCAAGCTCTACGGCCTGCTGCGGGAGGACGGCCTGGAGTACGGCGCGAGCTTCTCCACCGTCCGCGAGCTGTGGGCCGACGAGGCGGGCGGCGAGGCGCTCGGCCGGATCACCGCCGCCCCCGACGGCGCGGCGCGGGCCGGGCACCCGCACCGGTTCGCCACCATGCTCGACGGCTGTCTGCACCTGACCTCGGCGGCGGCGCGCGACGCCGCGTCCCGGGGCGCGTACGTCCCGGTCGGCGTCGGCCGCGCGGTGCTGCGCGGTCCGCTCCCCGACCAGGTGTGGGGCCACGTCCGGCTGCGCCTGGGCGCCGACGGGGCCGCGTTCACCGCACACGTGGACGTCCTGGACGACGCCGGGCGGGCCGTCGCGGAGCTGGACGAGGTCGAGTTCCGGCGCGTCGCGTCGCTGACGGGCACCTCGGCCGTCCCGGCCGCGCCGGCCGGCGACCGCCCCCGGGAGAGCGGGGCGTCGCGGCGGGAGCTGCGGGAGCGCGTCGAGCCGCTGGCGGCCGGGGAGCGGCGGCGGGCGGTCATCGACTGGCTGACCGACGAGATCGTCGACACGCTCGGGCGGATGTCGGCCGAGCTGGACGTCGACATCCGCTCCCTGGACCCGTCCCTGGCGCTGCTGGAGATCGGCCTGGACTCGCTGAGCATCACCGAACTCCAGCGCCGCATCCAGGAGAAGCTCGACTTCCGCTTCAAGGCGATGGAGGCCCTGGAGTACCAGAGCATCGAGGAGCTGGCGGACTACCTCCTCCACCAGGTGATCCTCGCGGACCCGGCCGGTTCCTGAGCCCGTCGCCCACCCACCCGGCAGATCCCACCCAGAGGGGAAGTGCCAGCGACCGTGTTGAGCCCCGACTACGTCAACAGCTATCTCGACAGCCACCTGGCCGAACGCCAGGTCAACAAGATCCAGCACGGCTTCCCGTCCCCGCGGTTCTGGAACGAGACGTCCGTGCCGCTGGAGGAGATCGGCGAGGACCGCCGCCGGCTGCGCGCCGCCGGCGACCAGTCGCACGTCTTCCTCTACATCGGCGTCCCGTACTGCATCCAGACCAGCCCCGGAAAGTGCGGCTACTGCCTGTTCCCCGTCGAGGAGTTCCAGGGCAACGCGGCCCTGGAGAACTACTACGGCTACGTGGAACGCGAGGCCGAGATGTACCGGGAGCAGATGGAGGGCACCGTCCTGTCCGGCGCCTACTTCGGCGGCGGCACGTCCAATCTCTACAAGGCCCCCGTGTACCACCGGATCATGGACATGGTCCGCGGCCTCTTCCCGGAGATCGCGAAGGACGCGGACCTCACGCTGGAGGGCATCCCCCAGCTCTTCTCCCGGGAGAAGATGCAGGCGATCCGCGACTCCGGGATGAACCGGATCAGCATGGGCGTCCAGCAGATCAACGAGCGCCTCAACAGCTTCAGCGGGCGCAAGCAGACCACCAAGCATGTGATCCAGAGCCTGGAGTGGGCCCGTGAACTGGGCCTGGCCGCCAACGTCGACCTCATCTTCGGCTGGCCCCAGCAGACGGTGGACACGATGCTGGAGGACCTGGAGACGCTCGTCTCGTGGGACGTGTACGACATCACCCACTACGAGCTGAACGTCGGCGGCCCGACCGACTTCGCGCTCAACCGCTACCACGAGCTGCCCAGCACCCTGGCCAACCTGGAGATGTACCGGGCGGGCCGGGACTTCCTGCTCGACCACGGCTACGAGCAGCTCTCCACGTACAACTTCCGCCGTCCCGGCGACCCCGCGTCCCGGGACTTCCGCGAGGGCTACCTCCCGCGCTTCGAGCACATGGACACGCTCGGGCTGGGCTACGCGGCGATCACCTTCTTCGGCAACCCGGCGCTGCCGCCCGGCCGTTCGTGGTCGTTCATCAACCAGCGCAGCCTGCCGCAGTACAAGGCGGCGATCGACGCCGGCCGCTTCCCCGTCGAGCGGGGCTTCCGGCACACGCCCGAGGACTGGCTGCTGATGGTCCTCTTCCGCAGCCTCATCAGCACCCGGATCGACCGGGTCCAGTACCGTGCCGCGTTCGGTCTCGACATCCACGAGAAGTTCGCGACCGTCTGGGACGTGCTGGCCGAGCGCGGCTACGCCGAGATCACGCCGGAGCACATCCGGCTGGTGGGCGACGGCGCGTTCTACGCCCCGATGATCTCCGCCCTGATCGCCGAGGAGCGCTACCGCGAGCTGCGCGAGGAGGCCGCGCGGCGCAAGAAGGAGTCCGCCGCCCGGAGCGCCCGGTGACGGACGCGTTCCCCCTCGACGGCCGGGGCGTCGTCGTCACCGGCGGCTCCCGGGGCATCGGCGCCGCGGTGGTACGGCTGGCGCTGGAGCAGGGCGCGGACGTCGTCTTCGGCTACCACAGCGGAGAGGAACGCGCCCGCGCCCTGGCCGAGGAGCTGAGCGCCGCCCACCCGGGGCGGCGCTGCACCCCGCTCCGCGTCGACGTCGCCGACGCGGCGGACGCCGGACGCTTCGCCGCCACGGCCCTGGACCGCCTGGACCGGTTCGACGCCCTCGTCAACAACGCCGGCGTCACCCGCGACACGCTGTTCGCCCGCATGGCTCCGCGGCAGTGGCACGAGGTCATCGGCACCAACCTCGACAGCATGTACACCGTCACCAAGCCGCTGTTGATGCCGCTGGTCAAACAGCGCAGCGGCGCCGTCGTCAACATCGCCTCCTCCTCCGGCCTGCACGGCATTCCCGGCCAGACGGCGTACTCCGCCGCCAAGGCCGGCGTCGTCGGCTTCACCAAGGCCCTGGCCAAGGAGGTCGGCTCCCGGGGCGTGACCGTCAACGCGGTCGCCCCCGGCCTCATCGAGACCGACATGACGGCCGCGATCCCCGAGGACAAGGCGGACTTCCTCAAGTCCCTCATCCCCGGCCACGCCTTCGGCACCCCGGAGGACGTGGCACATCTGGTCTGCTTCCTGGCGTCGGAGCGGGCGCGTTACATCACGGGGCAGGCGATCGAGATCGCGGGGGGTCTGGTGGTGTAGGGGGTGTGCGGGGCGGGTGCCCCCCGGCCGGGGGTGCCGGGCGGGGGGCGGCGGCCGCACCTCGCCCCGGCTCCGTCCGGCGAACCGGTCCGGTTCGTGACCCAGTTCGTGGCGCTGTTGTCCGTGGCGACGACTGTCAGCGACGAGTACCGCGCGCTCCGCCTCACCTCCGGACGTCGCCGTTTCGGCCGCGTGGATGCGCCGAGTCGGCCTGCCGCCCCACCGGATATCCTGCTCGCCACGGGACCGGGTGCGTCCGCACCACCGGCACGGCAGTGAGGTGACACAGTGCCCCCCTTATCGGACGGCTCGCCGTCGCTGATCGGCGAGGACGACCGCGACACGGCCGTGCGGCGCCTGCAGGACGCTTACGCCGAAGGGCTCATCCCGCACGAGGAGTTGGACGCGCGCCTCCACCAGGCGCTCCTCGCGCGATCGCGCGAGGAGCTCCTGTCGGCCCTGGCCGCGCTCCCGGAGGAGCAGCCGGCCGTGGCCGCCACGTCGACGATCGAAGCCGCCGGCGGACGGATCCGGCGACGCGGCGCATGGCGGGTGCCCCGCGTCCTCAAGGTCGAGTCGGCCTACGGAAGGGTGCGCCTGAACCTGTCCCGCGCGATCATCGAGCATCCGGTCGTCGATCTCGAACTCCGCCTCGGAACCGGCGGGGCGAGGATCACGGTGCCCCGCGACGCGGTCGTCGACGTCAAGGGTCTGCGCACCCAGTGGAAGGACCTGCGCTACAGGACCCCAGGGCGTTCCCGCCCCGGCGGCCCGGAGATCCGGATCTCCGGGGTCATGGGGTTCGGGCGATTGACGATCCGCCACTCCCGGCGCTGATTACCGCACTGCGGCTCAAGGACCGCCGGGAGACCGGGAAGTCGAAGTACGTGCCGGGGAACGTCTCGGGCCGGTAGGTGAAGTGCCACCACTCCTCCGGGAGGTTCCGGAAGCCCGCCTTCTCCAGGCCGTCCTTGAGCAGCAGCCGGTTGCCGCGCTGTTCACCGGTGACACGCGGGTCGAGGGTGTGGGACAGGGTGTCGAAGCAGTCGAAGCCCGTGCCCATGTCGAGGGAGTTGTCCGGGAAGCGGTCGCGCTGCGGGGCGTAGCAGGGTTTCAGCGGCTCGCCGGGGATGTAGGGGCGGGTGGGCAGGGCGGGCAGCCGCACCAGGGTGAGGTCGACCGTGCTGCCCCGGCTGTGGCCGGACCTGGCAGCGATGTAGCCGTCGTCGAAGAGCCTGGTCTTGTCGACGCGGGGGTAGAACTCGGCCTTCATCCGCTGGTCGCGGAGGTCCTCGGCCCAGCGCACGAAGTGGTCGACGGCGCGCTGTGGCCGGTAGCAGTCGTACACCTTGAGGGTGTAGCCGCGGCCGAGGAAGGAGCGCTGGGCCCGGCGCAGGGCGTTCGCGGCGTCGCGGGTCAGGATGCACAGCGGTTGGCGGTAGCCGTCGACGCGGCCGCCGGTGAAGTTGTGCCGGGTGGGGTAGCGCATTTCCTGGCGGATGGTGGGGTCGACGTCGCGCAGGGCGACGAACTCCGGTGGCGCCTTGGGCTCCGTGCCGGCCCGCGCGGTCGCCGGCACGGTCAGCAGGACGGCCGCCACGCCGGTGACCAGGCCGCGGAGGATTCTTCGCATCGGATCCGGCCTCCTTCTCCTTCCGGGGACCGGCCCGGTCCCCGCAGGCGGCATCGTGGCCGGGGCCCGCCGGTGCTGTCCAGTGCCGGACCGGGCCGGTCAGGGGGCGGGCGTCGGTGTCCCGCCCGCCCCGCCCGCCCCGGCCGCCTCGCCCGCCCCGGCCGCCTCGTCCGCCCCGGCCGGGCGCCGGGCGTGGAAGATCCCCCAGCGCAGCCGGCCGCGCCGGGAGGCGTCCACCCACAGCGGCAGGTTCGTGAGGAGCTGCCGCAGGTAGTCCTGGCTGATGACCTCGCCGAGCCCGGCCCGGCGGGCCTCGGTCTCCTCGGTCAGCCGGACGTAGTGGTGCACCAGCTGCTCGCTGTGGTCGTCGAAGGCGACCTCCGCCATTCCGAGCCCGGCGAGCTCCTCCCGGTAGAAGGAGGGCGTGGCCAGGGCGTCCACCCCGAGCCGGGCGACGACCGGGCGGAGCTCCTCGGCGGGCGCGTCCTCGGCGGCCATGACGTCGGTGAAGGCCAGGGCCCCGCCCGGTGTGAGCACGCGTGCCGCCTCGGCCAGCGCCCGGGGGCGGTCGCCGCTGTGGCACAGGGCCTCCAGCGAGCACACCGCGTCGAACTCCCCGTCGGCGTACGGCACGTCGTGGAACGAGCCGGTGACGACCTCCACGAGCCCGTCCAGCCCGCGCTCCGCGTTGATCCGGCGGTGGCGTTCGTTCTGCCGCTCGCTGAGGTTGAGCGCGACGACCCGGCAGCCGAACCGCCGTGCCAGGTAGCGGGCGGTGCCGCCGTATCCGGAGCCGAGGTCCAGCACCCGTGTGCCCGGCCCCGGCTCCAGCCGTGCGGCCAGCCGTTCGACGGTCCGTCGCGAGGCGTCGGCCACCGGTTCTCCCGGCCGTTCGTAGATGCCGGTGTGGATGTCCTCCCCTCCCCAGACTTCTTCGTAGAAGGCGTCCACGTCCGCGGAGGCGTAATAGCTCCGCGTGGCGTCCTCACTCGTGGGCACGTTCCTCACCTCTCCCGTGGTCCCCCAGCGACTCACCCGCCCACTTTGTCTGTTCTGCACCGGAGGAACCAGGGGTGATCCGGCCAGGGTCAGCGGTGCGCGGAGGAAGATCCTTCCCGGCGAGCGGCGGCGTGAACCGTGCCCGGTCGGCCCAGACCCCTCAACCGGCCTGCCCGGGAAGGAGGGTGAGGAACCGATGTACCGGCGCTACCAGTTGCAGCCGGTTTTGAGCATCTTGTCGGTGTCCATGCCGATGTCGGCGCGCCAGACTTCGAGGTCCCACGTCGGGCCGCCGAAGTGGCCTCCCGAACCGTTGGGGAAGGAGTACTTCGCGTGGCAGTAGAGCTGTTGGTAGACCGAATTCAGCTCGGTCTGCGTGTAGTTCGGGAACGTGTGGGTGTTGGCCCACACCTGTTTCCAGAGGTTCTCCATGTCATCGACGGCAGTGGTGCGCGTGGGGTTCAGGCTTGCGAACGCGTCGTCGGTCGGGGTGACGTGGACGGAACGCAGGTTGCGGTCGGACAGGTTGATGTACACCTCGGTCTTTTTCACCCACTTCGAGTCGGTGATGCCGCCGTAGCCGAGACACTGGCTGTGGCAGGTCTCGTAGGCGTCGGCCCGGCCGGGGCTGTACAGGAGGTACTTGCTCTTCTCGAAGCCCTGCTTGACGCCCGCGTTGCTGTCGAGGACGCCCCCGATCTTGCCGCTGTCGGTCTCGTCCGTCGTCGGGTAGCCGTACCTGCCCCTCTCGTAGCCGTTCTGACCCCAGTACCAGCCGATGAGGCCGCGTACCGGGTGTGCTCCGGTGGCGGGGCTCCAGTAGATCGTCGCCTGCTGGAACTGCTGGCGCACCCCCTTGCCGTCCGGGTTCTTGAGCTCGTCGGTGAGCGGGTATCCGATGCTGCCGCCCTCCCAGCCGTACTCGCCCCACTTCTGTCCGATGAGGCCCCAGACGGCGTGCGCTCCGGTGGCGGGGCTCCAGTAGATCGATCCGCCCGAGAAGACCTGGCGCCGGCCGACACCGTCCGGAAGGGCGAGTTCGTCGGTGATGGGGCAGCCGAGGGCCTGCTGTACACCGGGTGTCTGGGTGTACTCCGTCCAGATGGCTCCGTCGACCGAGTGGCCTCCGCTGCAGAAGACCTCGGCGGACGCCGGAGCGGCTTGGAGGCCCAGCAGCAGAAGCAGGCCCGCCGCGAGCAGGGTGAGGAGCCGTGCAGCTCTTGGTCTGGTCATGACAGCAGTATTCATGGGTACGGACGCACGGGCTGCGGGAGAAAGAGCCAGAGCATCCGGGCCGGGGGTGACCGAAAAGCCCAGCGGGCGCGTGACCATGACGTTTGTCATCCCGAGTCGATGGCGGAGGGCACTGACGGTCCATCGGTTCGCGGCCGTACCGTGAGGGACATGGAGATCACGAAGGACACCGCCCCCCGCACCCGCCGCACCGAGTGGAGCCTCTCGCTCCTCGGCGGGCTCAAGCACGAGGGGTCCTTCACCGCCCGGGAGCGGACGGTGCACGTGGCCGCGGTGGGCGGCGCCAAGCTCGACCACACTGACGCCGAGCTGCCCGCCGGCCCGACCCACCTCGTCAAGGCGGCCCTGGTCGGCGGCGCGGAGCTCTCCTACCCCGAAGGCGCCTCCGCCGAGATCGACGCCTTCTCCGTCCTCGGCGGCGTCGACCTGACCGTCCCGGCCGGCACCGCGGTCGAGGTCAGCGGCTTCTCCCTCCTCGGCGGCCGCAGCAAGGACATCGACGGCGAGCCCGGCGGGGCCGTGGTCACGGTCCGCTCCTACTCCCTCGTCGGCGGCGTCACGATACGCCGGGCCTGACCGGCCGCCCGGCCCGTCAGCCCTCGTCCTCCATGACGGCGACGCAGCTCTCGCAGATCCGGTCGGCGTACTCCGGGGGGTACCAGGAGGATCCCTGACGTTCCGCCGGCCGCCAGGGTGCCTTCTCCATGGCGAAGGTGTCCTTTCCGCAGAACGTCCGCGGGCCCGGGGACGAGGCGTTCCCCGGGGCTCCGGGGGCCACGTGGACCCGGTGGACGCGGAGCCCGGCGGCGTCGGACCCCCTGCCGGACGCGGTCGCCGACCGGTCGAACTCGTACACGACGATGGTCTCCATGGGCCCGACCGTAGCCCGCCGCGCGGCGGCGCGCCCGCGGGAGCCGGACCCGATGCGTCGTCAGGGACCGTCCCCGACCCGGTGTCAGGGGCGGGTCGGGGGCGGGTGCGGGCCGTTCCCGGATGGCCGGGCGGGTCCGCGCCCGAATCATGATCCCCATGAATTCCCTCGTCCTCTCCCGCCGGGCCCTCATGGGTGCCGCGCTGACCGCCGCCCTGCTCGCGGGCGCCACCGCCCCCGCCGCGTTCGCGGCCGTTCCCCCGACGACGGCCACGGCGCCGGCGTCCGCCGTCCCGCCGCTCGACCCCGCGGCCCTGCGCGCGGCGATCTCCGACCTGGACCACCCACAGGCGACCGGCGCCCAGCTGAGGGTCGGCGGCACGGCGGGCCGCTGGTACGGCACGGCCGGTGTGGCCGACCGGCGCACGGGCGCGCCGATCCGGCCGGACGACGCCTTCCGGGCGGGCAGCATCACCAAGGTGTTCGTGGCGACGGTCGTGCTGCAACTGTCGGACGAGGGCCGGGTGGACCTGGACCGGCCGGCGCAGGACTACCTGCCGGAGCTGCGGGCCAAGGGGTACCCGCCGATCACGGTGGCGCAGCTGCTCGATCACACGAGCGGGCTGCCGGACGCGAAGGGTCCGGGGAAGACCACCCCGGAGCAGATCCTCGGCCACCGCTACGACCGGTGGACGCCGAGGACGATCCTGGCCGCGCTGCCCGACCGCACGATGAAGTTCGCGCCGGGCACCGCGCAGGAGTACCGGGGCATCAACTACGTCCTGGCCTCCCTGCTGATCGAGAAGGTGACGGGCAGGCCGTACGCCGAGGCGATCGGCGAGCGCGTCCTTCGTCCGCTGGGCCTGCGCCACACCTCGTTCCCCGGTGACGACCCCCGGATCCACGGCCCGCACGTCCACGGCTACCTGGCGATGTCGGACGGCACGCTGCGGGACGCCACGGTCTACAACCAGTCCGAGGCGTGGGGAGAGGGCGAAGTCATCTCCACGACGGGGGATTTGGAGCGCTTCATCACGGCGCTGTTCACCCCGGGCAGGCTGCTGCCGAAGGCGACGCTGGACAAGATGTTCGCCCTGCCGGGCGGTGATGTGCGCATGGTGGACGGCTCCCCGGCCTGTTACGGCATGGGGCTCAAGTCGATCACGGTGAACGGCGTGACGCTGTGGGGCAAGACGGGTGAGCGGTACGGCTACAACTCGGCGGTCGCCGCGACCCGCGACCTCCGGCGCACGGTCGTCTACTCGTGGACGCCCACGCACCGGGATGCCACCCAGGGGCAGATGATCGCGCGCATCGCGGACGCGGTCACCAAGCCGCCCGCCCGCTGAACAACGGCCGGGGCGAAAGTATCGGGTGGGTCACCTCTTCCTCGGTGTCCGGGCCCGGACCGCGAGGCCGACGCGGCGGAAGGCGTCGTCGGGGTCGAGATCCCAAAACCTGACGGTGCAGTCGTCGCCGGAGCTCATCAGCGTCTTCCCGTCCGGGCCGAAGGCAAGCGACTCCACCTTGTCGGTGTGCCCGGTGAGGGTCAGCGTCGGTTGCCCGGTGCCGGCGTCCCACAACTGGATGGTGTGGTTGTCGTCGGCGGCGGCGAGGGTCCGCCCGTCAGGGCTGAAGGCCAGCGCTTCGAGACCGGTGAGGGAGCGGCGGCGCAGTCCGGTGGCCAGGGGCGTGAGCGCGACCGGCCGGCCGGGCACAGCCCGGACCTGCCATACCGCGATGCTCTCGTCCTTGAGGGTGGCGGCCAGCCGGGTGCCGTCCGGGCTCAGGGCCAGGACGAGCCCGACGCCCACTCCCGTCGGGAAGGGGGAGTCGGCCAGCAGTCGCCCGGCCGCATCGAGCAGTTCGAGTCTGTCCCCGTGCGGCCGGGCGAAGAAACGGCCCCGGGGATCGGCGGCCAGTGCCCTGGATTCGAGGCGGTTCAACCGGTGCAGCGGGCGCCTGGTGCGCACGTCCCAGATCCTCGTCACTCCGGGATCATCCGTGCTGAGCACCTCGTCCGCGCCGAGGAAGGCGATCGAGCGGCCCCACTCATGGTCCTTGTCCTCGACCCCGACCGGCAGCTGCCACAGGCCGCCGGTGCGGACATCCAGCAGCCACACCAGGGGGGAGTCGGTGACGATGCCGACCGTCCGGCCGTCCGGTGAGAACGCCACCCGCCACACCCGGCCGTCCGGCAGCGGCAGTCGGCACTGCTGGAGCAGGCGCAGATACCGGCCGTCGCGCGCGTCCGGCCGCCGGCGCCAGACCCGCACCATGCCGTTGTCGTCCCCGGTGGCCAGCAGCGTGCCGTCCGGGCTCAAGGCCAGACCGCGGACCTTCGCCGCCGGCGAGAAGATCCGCTCTGCCCCGGCCATGTCCCACAACACCGCGTTGCCGTCCATGCCGGCGCTGGCCAGCCACCGCCCGCCCGGGCCGAACGCGCCCCCCATGGCGCGATCGGTGTGGCCGGTCAGCTTCTCGGCCATCGCTCCCGTCTTCACGTCCCACAGCTGGACGCTGTGGTCGTAGGAGGCGGTGGCCACCAGTGTCCCGTCGCGGCCGAAGGCGGCGTCGAACACCACATCACTCGCGGTCAGGGTGTGCACGGCCCGCCCGGTCGGGACGTCCCACAGCACAGCGGTGTGATCGTCGCTGGTGGACACCAGCATCCGCGAGTCCGGGCTGAAGGCGATGTGGATGACGGAGGCCTTGTGCACGCGGCGCAGCAGACGCGGCTCGGCGCTGCCGTTCCGCCGCCACAGCCGGATGTCCCGGTCGCGGGCGCACGCGGCCAGTGTGGTCGCGTCCGGGCTGAAGGCGACGCCGAGGACCGGGCTGTGCAGTTGCAGGGGCTGGGTCCGGAACCTGCCCGAGACCGTGTCCCACTGCCGCACCGCACCGTCGTTGCCGGCGGCGGCGAGCGTCGCGCCGTCAGGGCTGAAGGCCAGTGCGTTCACGGCGTCCGCCTGCTCGGTGACGGCCCGGATCCAGCGCGGCGCCCTCGGGTCGGTCACATCCCATTCGTCGATGCGCCGGCTGGTGGAGACCGCGAGCAGGTGACCGCGCGGGGCGAAGGCGACCGGCCCCGGCGCGCCCTGCGCGATGCCGCCGAAGGCTTCACGGGCGTAGGCGGGGTGGGGCGGGGCGGGCGGAGCACCGCCGGTGCCGGGAGCCAGGGTTGCCAGTCTCCGTCGCCGGTCCGGCTGGAACAGGCTCACCCGACCGTTGAGTCCGGCGGTGGCGAGCACTCCGGATTCCGGGTCGAAGGCCAGGGTCCACTGGCCCTGCTGTCCGGCCGGCATCGCCCCGGCGAACTGCGAGCCGGTCGCGGACGCCAGCGCGGCGACGGCGCCCGGGGCCGAGCGGTCCTGTGCGTACGCGGACGTGACGAGGGGAAGGCCCAGCCCTGGCTGCCGGTCGGCGGAGACGTTCTCGTACTGCGCCATCAAGGCGGCCGCGTTCGCCTGGCGGGACGCGTGGTCCTCCCGCCGGTACAGGACGAGGGCGATCCCGCCGGCGATCAGGAGCAGGGCGAGCAGCACCGCCTGCCCGGCCACCAGCACCCGCAGCCGTCGCCGCCCGCGCTGTTCGGTCCGCCGCGCGGCCTCCTCCGCCGTCGTGGAGGCGGTGAGGAACTCGGCCGCCAGCGGGCTGAGTCCGAACCGCTCACCGTCGGCATCGGCCCAGGAACGGGCCGGGGCCAGCCGGGTGCCCCGGTAGAGCAGGGCCGGATCGCGCCGCTCGGCCGCCCAACCCGCGGCGTCCTGCTCCACCCGTTGGTGTGTCACCAGGCCGGAGCGGTCCTGTTCGATCCACTCGCGCAGCCGTGGCCAGGCGCCCAGCAGGGCTTCGTGGGTGAGTTCGACGGTGTCCGCGGTCAGGGTGAGCAGCCGGGCGGCGGCGAAGCCGTCGAGCAGCCGTTGCACGCAGACGCTGTCGGGCAGCGCGGCGAGCAGCTCGGCCCGGGCGGCCCGCCGCCGGGTGTCCTGGCCGTCCGGCCCGACCCTCACGAGCCGGAGCAGCACGTGCCGGGCGATGTCGTGCTCGCTCGGGTGGACGCCGGCCCAGGCACGCTCCGCGGCCTGGGCGACGGAACCGTGCAGGCCACCGGTGAGCCGGTAGCCGCGCAGGGTGAGGCGGTGGCCGGTGCGCTGCTGCCAGGTGGACAGCAGCACATGGGAGAGCAGCGGCAGTGCGCCCGGCTCGGGCCGGTCGCCGCTCTCCCAGTTCCGCAGCCCGAGGTCCCTGAGCAGCACATCGAGCAGCCCTTCCTCCAGCTCCAGGCCCGCCGCCTCGGCCGGCTTGCGGATGGCGCGGGCGAGCTGCGGCGGCGTCATCTGCGCGAGGGCCAGCTGATGCCTGCGCAGAGGGTCGAGGAGGTCCGGATGGTCGAGACAGTCCTGGTAGAAGTCGGCCCGCAGGCCGAGGACGGCGAGCATGCCCGGCCCGCCCCGTGCGGGGGCGGTGGCGGCGCGCAGGGCGCCGAGAAACAGGTCCCGCTGCCGGCGGTCGGCGACCGACGTGAAGACCTCTTCGAACTGGTCGACGACCACCGCGAGCCGGCGCCCTTCCGGCAACCGCCGGAGGAGCGTCTCGCGGAACGCCCGCGGCCCGCACCCGGCAGCCTCCCTGAGGTCGGCCGGCTCGCATCCGAGGGCCCCGGCCAGCGCATCGGCGAGCGCGTCGAGAGGATCACCGGTCGGCGTGAACACGGCCACCGGCCAGGTGTCCGAGCCGGGCAGTGCGCCGTCGGCGAGTGCGGGAAGCAGGCCGGCGCGCAGCAGCGAGGACTTCCCGGCCCCGGAGGCGCCGAGGAGGATCAGCAGACCGTGCCCGCCCAGGCAGCGGGCGAGTTCGCCGACCAGCGCCGCCGTGTCCTGTTCCCGGCCGAAGAACCACCGGGCGTCGTCCGCCTGGTAGGCGGCGAGCCCTCGGTACGGGCACGGGGCCTTGGCGGCGGTCTGCGCCTCACCCGCCGCCTGCGCGCCGGCGGGTGAGCCGGCCGCCTGCTGCCACCGCGCACGCCAGTCGGCCATGTCGTACAGGCCCGGTACGACCGGCCGGGAACGGGCCCGGCGGGCTTCTCCGATCAGCACGGCCAGTACGGCCGCCAGCGGCTCGAACCGGGCCGGCACCGCTCGTCCGCCGCGCCAGTCGCTGATCCGCTGGGCGGGAACCCGGACCGGGCGGCCGTCGGCACCGGCCGGGCGGCCGCGCGCGACCGCGGCGGACACACTCCGCAGCAGTGGTCCGCCCGCCTCCCGGTACAGCAGGTCGAAGCGCTCGGCGAAAGCCCGGCGCGGTCCGGGAATCCCCTGCCCGTCGGTCACGGGCCCAGTGTCCCGGTACGCGGTCGCCCTTCGGTCCCTCACCCGGGCCGCACCGCGGGCCCGCCGCGTCCTGACCTCCTGCTGCCGCGCGGGGCGGGGGCGGGGAGATCACCCGAACGAGGTCCCGCTCCGGACCGGCACCGGTCCGGACAACCGCCAACCCCGCCCTGACGTGCGGCTTCTCCTGACGGCCCGGCTCACCGGCTGGGCCGGCGGTGATGCCTGCGCCAGCGTGTGGGCCGGGCCGGATCCACCGGCCGCACCACCGCATCCGCGCACGCGGCAACCACACACCCTGGAGGAGAACATGTCCGTTCCACGAGTTCCACGAGCGATCAGCGGCATCACGACGAGCGCGTTGCTCGCCGTCGGCCTCGCCGCCTTGGGCACCACCGCCCAAGCGTCCCACCCGGCCGCCGAGACCCGGCCGGCGGCGGCCTCGCGAACCTGCAACCGACTCGACGACGGCAGGCTGTGCCTCACCGTCGACGGATCGACCGTCGACCTGAACTACGACAAGACCGCGGGCGGGCACATCACCGCCCGCTTCAAGTACACCTTCCGCGGCCAGGATCACCTGGACGAGGGAGCCTTCACCCTGTACGCGGGCCGATGGGCGTCCTACCAGTGGAAGGGGCAGCGCCTGGGGTGCGGAGACATCATCGGCCAGCTCGTCGTGGAAGGAGAACGGACCTACTCGACGCCCCCGATCAATCCCTGCCGGTGAACACCGTCCCCTCCTGCCGGGTCTCGCTGTTCCCGGCAGGAGGGGACGGCCCGGATCCCCGGCGCGGACCGGTGGCCACGGCGTGCCCCCGCTCAGCGGGCCCGCAGTTCGTCGTGGAGGGCGCGGGCCACGTGGGCCATCACGGCCTCCGCCGTGGGCTGGACGCGGGCCGGGACCGTGGATTCCGTCAACGCCGCGACGGCGTAGCGGGAGCCGTCGTCGTGTTCGACGACGCCGATCTCGTGGCGCAGGTTGAGCAGGGTGCCGGTCTTGGAGGACCAGTGGGTGGCGTCCGAGTCGAACTCGGGGGCGAGCCGGTGCCGCAGGACGTTCTGGCCCATGAGGGCGCGCACCCGGGCCGCGACCGCGGGCGGGATCCGGGTGGGCGTCCACAGGGCCTGGAGGAGGTCGGCGCAGGCCCGGGCCGTGCCCGAGTTGGCGCGCGTGACGTCGAGTTGGGGGACGGGGTGCCCGTGGCCGGCGGTCCGGGAGCCGATCGCCAGGGACTGGGCGAGGTGGACGTCGCGCGGCGCGAACCGCTCGGCCGGGGTCCGGGAGAGCTCGTCCATCGGGTGGCGGACGGCGATGCCGGTCACCCCGGCGTTCACCACGGTGTCATGGACCTCGGCGGGCGTCACGAGGCCGAACAGGGCGTCCGCGGCGGTGTTGTCGCTGACCGCGGTGCTGAGGTAGAGCAGGTCCTCGACGGCGATCCGGGCCGGGTGGCGGAACCGGCTCAGCCCCGTCGGGCCCGGGGACGTGCCGGGGCCGGGCACCACGTCGATCACGGCGGCCGCGTCGATCCGTCCGTCCTCGATGCGTTCGCTCACGGCCATGGCGAGCGGCACCTTGACCACCGAGGCGAGGGGCAGCTCGACGTCCGGACCGATGCCGAGTTCGTCACCTGTGGCCAGGTCGCGGACGAGGAACGAGCCGGACAGCCCGGCCTCCTTGAGCATGGTCCGCAGTTCCCGGACCATCCGTTGCGCGCTCACGACCGCCCCTGCCCGCCGGCCGGTACGCCCAGGCAGCGGGCGAACGGCTCGCGGAGCCCTTCGCCGACGCGCTGCGCGTCGGTGCCGCCGACGGCGCGCAGCTGGTAGCCGCGTACGACGGGAGTGCCCGCCAAGGGGCGCCAGAAGAGCCCGAGTTCGTCCGCCTGTGCGGAGGAGCAGAGCAGCAGGGCGCCGGTGCGGAGCGTCTCGGAGACCGCAGCCGTGAGGGAGGGGGCGACCGTGATCTGCGCGGGCAGGAGGGCGGCGCGGTGGCCCAGCTGCTCCAGGCGGTCCCGGATGTGCGGCAGGTCGTCCTCCGGCTGGATCCGTATCCGTGGGAACGCGCGCCGCCGCGGCCGGGGGCGCAGTGTGCCGATGTGCAGCGGCCGCGCGTCCGTGGTGACCGCGGAGGCCACACCGAGGGGCACGGTCCAGGTGGCCTCGTGCGGGGCGACGGCGATGAGCGCCAGGCGCACCTCGTGGGAGGTGAGCAGCTCCTTGCGCGTGGCGGGCCCCGCGGGGCGGAAACCGAGGACCATGCCCATCTCGTGGGCGGCCGCGTCGAGTTCGGCCAGCCGCCGGACGGAGCAGATCTCGGGGACCGCGCAGGCCACCGGCCGCAGCCTGGCCCGCTCGGCGTCGCACTCCATCGCGTCCGCCAGCTCGACCAGCCGCTTCGCGGACGGGAGCAGCTCCCGGCCGAAGGGGGTCAGCGCGGCACGGCGGCCGGACCGGTCGAACAGGGGGCTGCCCAGGTGTCTTTCGAGCGCGGCGATCCGCCGGCTCGCCACCGGTTGCGGCATCCCCGCCGCTTCGGCGCCCTGGGTGAAGCTCCCCCGCTCCCCCACCTTCACAAACGCGCGGCACGCTCCCACCAGGTCCATGATCCGGATGCTATGCGGAAAGCGCATGAAAGGCATCGGTCCTGTCTTTGCGTGCATGAGACCGTCAGCGGCAGGCTGACCGGCATGACCACCACCACGTCCCGTATGGTCCTGTTCGTCGCGCCGTTGACCGCGGCCCTGTTGGTGTCCGGCTGTACCGGCCGGGGCTCCGGCACCGGGGCGGAGCCCTCCGCCCCGGCCCCGGCGGCCGCTCCCTTCAGGCAGCTCGAGCAACGCTTCGGCGCCCGGGTGGGGTTGTACGCGCTGGACACCGGCACCGGCCGGGAGGTGACCTACCGGGCCGACGAACGCTTCGCGCACTGCTCGACGTTCAAGGCCCTCGCCGCCGGCGCCCTGCTGCACCACGCCTCCGACGCCGAGCTGGACCAGGTGGTGACCTACCGCCCCGAGGACCTGCAGAAGTGGGCGCCCATCGCCAGGAAGCACGTGGCCACGGGCATGAAGCTGCGCGAGGTGGCCGCCGCGGCCGCGGAGTACAGCGACAACACGGCGGCCAATCTGCTGCTCGACCACCTCGGCGGCCCCGCGGGCCTGCAGAAGGAGCTGCGCGGCATCGGCGACTCGACCATCAGTACCGACCGCACCGAGCCCGGCCTCAGCGACGCCGTCCCCGGCGACACCCGGGACACCAGCACACCCCGCTCCATCGCCACCGATCTGCGCCGCTACGTCCTCGGCAGCGTTCTCTCCGACGGCCGGCGGCAGTTGCTCACGGACTGGCTGGTGCACAACACGACCGGCGACCGCTACATCCGCGCCGGCGTCCCGGCCGGCTGGAAGGTCGGGGACCGGACCGGCAACGGCGGCTACGGCACCCGCAACGACATCGCCGTCGCCTGGCCGCCCGGCCGGAGCCCCGTCGTCATCGCCGTCCTCTCCGACCGCGGCGAGGCCGGCGCCCGTTCCGACGACGCGCTGATCGCCGAGGTCACGAAAGCGGCTGTGCAGGCACTCTGACAGACCATCAGGTATTCCTTGGGAGACACCGTGTGCACCGGATGTGGAACGAACGCCGCGGGTGCGGCGGACGAGCCGGCCGTGGGGAGACGCCGCCTGCTGCGCGGGGCCGTCGCGGGCGCCGCCCTGGGGGTCGGCCTGGGCGCGGCCGGGACGCCGGCCCAGGCGCAGGAACGGGCGGCGGACCGCCGGCGGCGGCGCTCGGCGCACGGCGCGCAGCTCCGCTGGCTGGGAGTGGCGGGCTGGGAACTCTCCTTCTCCGGCCACAGCATCCTCGTCGACCCCTACCTGTCCCGGCAGGAGTACACCGGGCCGGGCGGCAGCACCATCGATCCGGACACGCTGCTGGCGCCGGACACCGGGACCGTGGAGACGGTGGCCCGCGACCACTTGACCGGCGCCCCCGACCTCGTCCTGGTGACCCATGGGCACTGGGACCACCTCCTGGACGTGCCCCAGCTCCTCGACCGCCCGGCCTGGCGGGACGCCACGATCCGCACACTCTGCGGCGAGACCCCTCTCCATCTGCTGCGCGCCCTGGGCGTCGGACGGCGGCGTCTGGACCGGTGCATCACCGTGACCGGCGGCGAGTACCTGCGCTTCCCCGAGGGCCCGACGAGCCGGCCACCCGCCTGGACCGTGCAGGTCTTCCGCAGCCTCCACAGTC
Organism: Streptomyces caatingaensis; assembly: GCF_001187435.1. Classification (GTDB taxonomy): domain Bacteria; phylum Actinomycetota; class Actinomycetes; order Streptomycetales; family Streptomycetaceae; genus Streptomyces; species Streptomyces caatingaensis. The sequence goes on from NZ_LFXA01000003.1 coordinate 90,515, forward strand.
GGCTGCCCGGCTACGGCTTCGTCGCCCCCGGCCATCTGGTGACCACACCGGAAAGGCCCCGCACCATCAAGGATCTGGTCGAGGGCGGCTCGCTCGCCTACCAGGTCACCGTGGGGGCCGACGGGCTGCGGGTGATGTTCCTCAGCGGCACCGCCGACTTCGCCGAGCGCGAGGTCGCCGGCGAGCGGCCCGATGTCCTGGTGCTCGGCTGCAGCGGCAACGCGGGGGTGCACCGCCATGCCGAGCGCGTCATGGCGGCGCTGGGCAACCCGCCCCTGGTGGTGCCCAGTCACCACGACACCATGCTGGGGAAGCTGACCTCGGCGGACATCGGCTCGACCGTCGACACAGCGGCGGTGCGACGGCTCCGGGAGATCGTGGAACCGCTCGGCGGCACGGTGCTCGAGCCGCGCCATCTGGTCCCGCTGACGCTCCCCTAGGCTTCCGTCGGAGCTTGCGGGGACGGCCTGGCGCGGAGGGGCCGGAGCCGGGGCCGCGGCGGCCCGGTCACGGCTCCGGCCCTCCGTTCAGGCGGCCGCGACCTTGCGCGTCACCAGGTCGTACGTGGCCCGCAGGGTCGTCGCCTCGCCCAGGTCGGCCTCCGTCAGGTGGACGCCGTACTGCTCCTCCAGGGCGATCTGCATCTCCAGGGCGAGGAGGGAGTCGACGCCCAGGTCCTGGACGAAGCGGGCGTCGTCCGTGACCTCCTCGGTGTCGAGTTCGAGGACCTCGGCGATGGTGGTGCGCAGGTCCTCGAGGTCGATGGCGGTGCTGTCGGTGTTCACGGTGACTCCTAGGTCCGGTCGGGCAGGTGACGGGGACGGGCCAGTGTCAGGGCGCAGGCGCCGTCGGGGCTGGTGGTGGCGAGGAGGCGCGGGGGGCCGGGGCGGCCGAGGGTGCGGGCGAGGTGGAGCATGGGCAGGAGCGTGCCGGCCGCGGGCGGGACGGTGTCGGCGGGGACGCCGAAGCGGCGGAGGGCGTCGGCGAGCACGGCGCCCAGGGGGGACGCGTCGGTCGCGTCGGTCACCAGCAGGGCGGAGTCCGGGGCGGGCGCGTCCTTGAGGAGCCGGATGAGGATCTCGTCGAGCTGCGGTTCGGCGGCGGGGAGGGAGAAGACGGCCGTGCGGCACGTGCCGTAGGGGGCCGCGGCGGCCCGGCCGCGCGGTTCGAGGACGAGGACCACCGCTCCGGCCTCGGAGGCGGCGTGGGCGGGGTGGTGGTCGGGGAGGGCCGCCTCCGTCGAGCCGGCCAGCAGCACGGTGGAGCGCCCGGCCGCGACCGCGCGGGCGCCGGCGAGCAGCGCCTCCAGGCCCGCCGTGCGCGGGGAGGTGAGGGTGAGGTTCCAGCCCTTGACGCCGTGGTCCATGGCGACGCGGCCGGCGAGGGTGTTGATGGAGAAGTACGGGGCCGTCGCCGGGCTGAGCCGTTCGGCGCCCGGACCGGTCACGGTCGCGTCCATCCCGTCGATGAGGGCGGCGATGCCGCTGTTGGTGCCGACGGCCATGCCGCGTTCCGCCTCCGGCACGGCGGCCGGGGAGCCGCCCGCGTCGGCGACGGCCCGGCGCGTGGCGGCGAGGAGGTAACGGCACGACGGCGGAACGTACTTGTAGCCGCGCGGGCCGAGTTCCGCCGCGACGTCGAACCACGCGTCGTCCGCCGGGACGGCCCCCTCCAGGTCGAGGGCGGCCGGGTCGCAGCCGCGCGGCGAGACGACGCCGATGCCCGTCACCACCAGCTCGTTGGCGCTCACGCCGTCCTCCCTTCCAGGACCAGCGACACGTTGTTCCCCCCGAACGCGAAGGCGTTCACCATGACATGACGGCCCGTCAGCGGCACGGTGCCGCCCTGGGGCAGGTGCACCGGGCACTCGGGGTCCTGGTCCGCGCCGAGCGGTACGTTGGGCGGCACGGTGCGGCGGTCGAGGACCAGGGCCGCCGCGACGGCGCCGAGGGCCCCGGCGGCGCCCGCCGTGTGGCCGATCAGCGCCTTGAGGCTGTACAGCGGCAGCCGGCCGAGCCGTTCGCCGAAGACCGCGCCGAGCGCCTCGCTCTCGACGACGTCGTTGAGCCGCGTGCCCGTGCCGTGCGGCACGACGCACCCGACCGCGTCCGCGCCCACCCCCGCGTCGGCGAGCGCCTGCGTCATGGCCCGCCGGATCTGGGCGCCCTCCGGGTCGGGCGCGGTCAGGTGGTGGGCGTCGCAGCTCCAGCCGGAACCGGCCAGTTCGGCGTAGTGCCGCCGCACCCCGCGCCGCCGCGCGTGCCCGGCCGACTCCAGGACGAGGACGGCGGCGCCCTCGCCGAAGACGGTGCCCGCGCGGTCGCGGTGGAACGGGCGGCAGGCGTACGGGTCCACGGCCCGCATGCGGTTGAAGCAGCCCAGCGCGACCCTGCTGTACGCCTCCGCTCCCCCGGCGACGACGACGTCCGCCTCCCCCGCGCGGATCATGTCCAGCGCCATCGCGAGGCCGAAGCCGCCCGCCGAGCAGGCGTTGCTCACACAGGTCGCGCCCCCGCCCGCGCCCAGGGCGGCGGCGACCGCGGAGGCGACCGTGAAGGCCGGCGCCTCGGTGCGGTCCGGGTCCAACGGCCGTTCCCACAGGTCGGCGTCGCCCCCGCCGGTGCCCATCACCACGGCGCCGCGCGCCAGGTGCGCGCCGTCGAGCCCCGCGTCGGCGACCGCCTCGCGCGCCGCCATGAGGGCCAGCCGCGTGGTCCGGCCCCCGGGGCCCTCCTCGGCGGGCGCCCGGTGGATCAGCGGGAGCGCCATCCGGGCGCCGGGGTCGGCGGCCCGCCGGGGCGGATCCCCGGGCGCCGCGCACAGCCCCCGCCACATGGCCTCCACTCCCGCGCCGAGGCCGGAGACGGCCCCCGCACCGGTGATCAGGACCCGTGTCATCCCTCTCCCTTCGACAGGCCGTCGTGGTGTGCGGCGGCGAGCAGGACGGCCGCGGCGGCGTCGTCCGCGCCGCCCCCGCCGGCCACGACGAGCACGGAGGGCGGCGCGCCGCCCTCCGCCCCCGGGGCGAACCGGGCGGTGGCGGCGACGCATTGGAAGACGCCGTGCGCGCCGGAGGGGCCGTCGCGCCCGTCCGCCGGCAGGTGTTCCGGCGCCCCTCCGGTGCGGACTCCCGCTGTTCCCGCGGGAGTCGGGCGTCCCGCGGCCGCGACCGCCGCCGCCCTGTCCCGGCGCCGGGCGTGGCCGAGGACCACCGCCCGTACGGGCGCGGCGCGCCGGGCGGCCACGGCGGGGGGTTCCAGCACGAGGGCCGCGGCACCGTCCGTGGTGCCGGCGGCCGCGTCGGCCGGTTCGACGCCCACCACCAGCATGTGCCGCGCACGGCCCGCCTCCAGGGCCAGGACGGCCCAGCCGACCGCGTCGAGGCCGGACGTCGCGCCGTTGCAGAGCATGAGGTTGATGCCGTGGAGGCCGTAGCGGATGGCGACGCCGGAGGCGGGCGCGTTGCTGCACGCGTTCGGCAGGTCCACGGCGCGCAGGGCGGCGGGCCCCTCCCGGTCGAGGGTCCGGGCCACCCGGCGGACGGTTTCCAGTGTGGCGAGGTTGGAGCTGACGACCACCCCGGTGTCCGTCCCCGGGACGGTGAGGGCGCCGTCGCGCAGCAGTCCGGCGTCGGCCAGCGCGCGGCCGGCGACCGTGACGGCGAGCCGCGTCGCGCGGTCCTTGAAGCGCAACTCACGGTCGTGGCCGATGCCTTGGGCGCCGGCCGTGGCGGTGCCGGTGACGGCCGTCACGCCGCCCTCCCGAGGACCGCGACGGCGTTGACCCCGCCGAAGCCGAAGGAGTTCACCTGGGCGTACGCGGCCGACACCGGCTCGCCCGTGCTGAACCGCAGTCCCTCGGCCGCGGCGATGGGCTTGTCCAGCCCGGTGACGGGCGGCACCCGCCCCTCGCGCAGACTCGCCACCGCCAGAACGGTGTTGAGCAGCCCCGAGCAGCCGGAGGTGTGCCCGGTCATGCCCTCCACGGCGGCGATCAGCGGCCCGCCGGGGCCGGTGCCGAAGACGCGGCCCAGCGCCTCCGCCTCGGCGCGGTCGTTGTGCGGGGAGCCGGTGCCCTGGGCGTGGACGAGGCCGATGTCGGCGGGCGTGACGCCGGCGCGTTCGTGGGCCCGGCGCTGGGCGGCGACGAGCCCGTCGGCGGACGGCGCCGTGACGTGGCCCGCGTCGCAGTGCAGGCCCACGGAGCGCAGCACGGCCCGCGCCGGGCCGGTGCCGGGGCGGCGCAGGACGACGGCGGCGGCGCCGTCGCCGAGGAGCTGCCCGCCGCTGTCGCGGTCGAAGGGGCGGACCTCGCGCGGGGCGCCGGGCTGGGCGCGGTCGAGCAGGGCGTACATGCTGGCGGTGAGGGTGTCGGCGCCGGCGACGACGACGGTGTCGGCGCGCCCGGCGGCGAGCAGGTCGGCGCCGAGGGCGAGGGCGTAGAGGGAGGCGGAGCAGGCGCCGCCGAAGGTGTGGGTGTCGCAGGCGCCGAAGCGTTCGCGCAGGGCGGGGCCGAAGTGCGGCTCGTACGGCCGGTCCCGCTCGGCCGCGCGCAGGTCGCGCAGCCCGCTGCCGACGAGGACGGGGACCTCCGAGAGGTCCTCCGGCAGCCCGGCCGCGGCGAGGGCCTCGGCGACGGCCCGGCAGAGCCAGGCCGCCGGCCGCTGCGGCGGGTCGGTGATCTCGTAGGCGTGCCGGGTGCGCAGCCGGGCGGTGTCGAAGGCCCGTACCGGGAGCGGTGCCCCGCGCCCGGCGCACAGGGCGGCGAAGACCTCGGTGGTGCCGGCGCCGACGGCGGTGACGGCGCCGGTGCCGGTGATCGGCCAGCCGGTCACGGTGCGTTCATCCCTTCCGCCAGTCCGCGGCCACCCGGTCGGCGAGTCCGCGGAGGGTGGGCGGGTCGTCGAAGGAGGTGGTGAGGTTCCGGCCGAGGGCCGTGCCGAGGGTGGCGACGATGTCGATGAGAACGAGGGAGTCGGCGCCGAGGTGGAAGAGGTCCTCGTCGGCGCCGGGCAGCCTGCCGTCCTCGGGTTCGAGGAGGCGGGCGGCCTGGTGCCGCAGGAACTCCTGGAGGACTGCGCTGCGCCGGGCGGGGCCGGCCTGCTCGACGCGGCGGGCCAGGTCGTCGGGGGCGGCGGTGCCGGTGCGCCGGGAGGGCGGGTCGACCCAGTGGCGCCGCCGCTCGTAGGGGTAGGTGGGCAGGGGGACGCGGCGCCGCCGTCCGGGTCCGTACCAGCGGTCCCAGCGGACGTCGGCGCCGTGGGTCCAGGCGCGGGCGAGGGCGTCCAGCAGGACCTCGGTGGCGCCGCGGCCGTCGAGACCGAGGACGAGGGGGACGAGGCCCTGTTCCTTCGACAGGGCCTCGGCGCGGGCGCGTTCGGCCTCCTCCGGGCCGGGCCGCGTCCAGGTGCGCGGGTCGGCGGCCTCGTCGGGCCGCAGCCAGCGCGTCCCCGGGCTCACGGGGATCTCCGGCACGGCACACGCCGGGACGGCGGGGCGGCCGGCGCTCAGGGCGAGCGCGTCCCCGGGCCCGAACACACCGGCCAGGCAGGCGGCGACGGTCCGGCCGGTGCCCCAGCCGACGGCCGCGGCGGGCCGTACGCCCCAGGCGCGGCACACCAGCGCCAGGGCGTAGGGGACGACGAAGGCGGCCGGGCCGCCGTCGCCCAGGACGGCGGCGGGGCCGGGGGCGCCGCCGAGCAGCCGCGCGCAGTTGTCGACGGCGTCCCTGAACTCGCCGAGTTCCGCGTAGAGTTCTGCGGCGCCGGACGCCTGGCCCCCGGCGTCGGGCAGGACGAACGCGAAGCCGTCCGGCTGCTGGTCGGCGCGGCCCGTGCGCACCCGGTCCGGGTCGAGGATCGCCAGCGAGAGGGCCGCGTCGTGGGTGTCGGCGCAGACGACGGCCCGGCGGTGGGAATGGTGGTGGCGGCCGGCGGCGAGGGTGTGGGTCACCGCGTCGAGGTCCAGGCCGGGGCGGCGGCGCAGGTGGCGGGCGAGGTCGCCGGTGGCGCGGGCGAGCGCCTCGGGGGTGCGGGCGGAGAGCAGCAGCGGTTCGGCGGGCCGGGGGGCCGGGGCGGCCTCGGGGGCGGGGGGCTCCTCCAGGACGACGTGGGCGTTGGTGCCGCCGACGCCGAAGGAGCTGACGCCGGCCCGCCGGGGTCCGTCCCCGTCCGGCCAGGGCGCGGTCTCGGTGCCGACGCGGAAGGGGCCGGCGGCGAAGTCGATGTCCGGGTTGGGGGTGCGGAAGTGGAGGCTGGGCACGAACGTGCGGTGCCGGAGCATCAGCGCCGTCTTGATGAGGCCGGCCATGCCGGCGGCGGCGTCGAGGTGCCCGATGTTGGTCTTGACCGATCCCAGGAGGACGCGGCCGGGGCCGATCGGGCCGAACGCCCGGTTGAGTGCGGCCACTTCGACGGGGTCGCCGAGGGGTGTGCCGGTGCCGTGGGCCTCGACGTAGCCGATGGTCTCGGGCGGGCAGCCGGCGACGCGCTGGGCCTCGCGGACGGTGGCGGCCTGGCGTTCGACGCCGGGTGCGGTGAACCCGGTCTTGGCGGAGCCGTCGTTGGTGACGGCCGTGCCCTTGACGACGGCGTGGACGGTGTCGCCGTCGGCGAGCGCGTCGTCGAGCCGCTTGAGGACGACGACGCCGACGCCGCTGCCGAGCACGGTGCCGCGGGCGTCCGCGTCGAAGGCCCGGCAGTGCCCGTCCGGCGAGAAGATCATGCCTTCCTGGTGGACGTGGCCCTCGTCGTGCGGCATGCGCAGGTGCGCGGCTCCGGCGAGGGCCGTGCCGCACTCCCCCGCGAGCAGGCTCAGACAGGCCAGGTGGACGGCGACCAGCGAGGTGGAGCAGGCGGTGCCGACGGTGACGCCGGGGCCGCGCAGGTCGAGCTTGTAACAGGTCCGGGTGGCGAGGTAGTTGGTGTCGTTGGCGAGCATGAGCCGGTAGCGGCCGAGCGTGGAGCCGGCGGCGTACCGGTCGGCGAGGTTGCCGGGGAGGTAGGTGTTCATGCCGGCGCCGGCGAAGACGCCGATCTCTCCGGGGTGCCCGGCGGGGTCGTATCCGGCGTCCTCCAGGGCGGCGAGGGCGCACTCCAGGAAGTGCCGCTGCTGGGGGTCGAGGAGTTCGGCCTCGTCGTCGGGGATCCGGAAGTGGGCGGCGTCGAACAGCTCGACGCCGTCGAGGCTCTGGGCGGCCCGGACGAATCCGGGGCGCGCGAGCTCGGCCGGGTCGGCGCCGGCGGCCAGCAGTTCCTCGTCCGTGAGGAGGCGCAGGCTCTCGCGGCCCTCGCGCAGCAGGTCCCAGAACGCCCCGACGTCGGGGGCGCCGGGGAACCGGCAGGCCATTCCGATGATCGCCACGTCGCAGTCCGTCATGTCTCCGCCCCCGTGCTCCGCAGGGTGATGCCGAGGTCCGCGGCGGTGCGGCGCATGGCGAGGAAGCCCTGGGCGACGAAGCGCGCGGCGTCCTCGGAGGCGTCCAGCCGCCGGAAGAGGTCGATGAGTTCGCGTTCCTGGGCGGCGGGGTCGCCGCGGTTGCCCGCGATGTCGAGGACGAGCTTCTTGAGCCGCTCCTCGATCAGCGGCAGGTCGGCCGCGCGCGGGAAGGTGATGCTGAAGGTGGACCGGGTGCGGTTCCCGTCGCGCCGCACGGACCGCCGGTGGCTGGCCGCGTTGAGCTTGTAGAACATGCAGTCCCAGTTGACGAAGGAGTAGTAGTTGAGCAGCGGGAACAGCGTGCAGTGGGTCTCCATCGGGGACGAGGTGTACAGCCCCTTGGCCTTGAGCTCGGCCACGATGCGGTCCGGGTCGTAGGCGTAGCGCATGGCGATGAACGGGAAGACGATGCGGGGCAGTTCGTCCTCGTCGGCGAAGAGGAGCTGTTCGAGTTCGCCGCGGAACAGTTCGTCGGTGAGGTGCCGTCCGAAGGTCCGGTAGAAGCCCCGGATCACCTCGCGCGCGTCCGACTCCATGGTGAGGATCTGCTGCGGGTCGGCGCAGAGCACGATGTAGGGGATGCGGTGGCGGAAGGCGTAGAGGATGGCCCGGATGACGAAGAAGGAGCGGCAGGAGACGCAGGGCAGCTTCTCGTCGAGGTACTTGCCGGGCCTGCCGGGGGTCCGGTTGAAGACCTCCCGCATCATGGCCTTGATGTTGTCGTCGTCGGAGTCGACGACGAAGGTGGCGGGGATGCGTTCCCTGGCGAGCTTGATGTTCTCGGCGGCGTGCGCGCTCTCGAAGGGGACGTCGAAGGTGTAGGAGAGGACGCGTTTGCCGTACTCGCCGGCGAACTTGTCCAGCATGTAGGTGCTGTCCTTGCCGCCGCTGTACATGAACAGGCAGTCGTGCTCGCCGTGCGGGTTGGGGCCGCTGCGGGTGAACTCCTCGAAGACGCGGCTGGTGTAGGCGAAGTTCTCCATCAGCTCGCCGGCGAAGTCCAGGGTGCACAGGCTGCAGACGCCGTCGTCGCCGATGGTGATGCCGGGGTGGTTCTCCTTGAGGGCGCAGACGGTGCAGACGCGCATGGCCGTTCTCCCTTTCAGTCGTGGCGTCGCCGGCGCAGCTCGCCCAGTGCGGGGCGGCCGCGGGTGCGGTGGGCGGCGACGGGTGGCGGGCCCGGTCGGGGGGCGTCGGGCGGGGCGAGGCGGCGGGCGAGGGAGCGGATGGTGGGGTACATGAACATCTCCACGCGGGTCAGGGGCTCGCGGGTGCGGTCGCGCAGGCGGGCCATGACGCGCATCAGCAGCAGGGAGTCGCCGCCGACCTCGAAGAAGTTCTCGTCGACGCCGACGCGGTCCAGGCGCAGCACGTCGCGCCAGACGTCGGCGACGAACCGCTCGGCGCCGTCGGCGGGTCCGTGCGGGGCGGCGGGGCGGGGCGGCGCGGGGTCGGGGAGGGCGGCGCGGTCGGTCTTGCCGTTGGCGGTGAGCGGGATGGTCCCCAGCGTCACGAAGACGGAGGGGACCATGTAGGCGGGCAGGGTGCGGGCCAGGTGGGCGCGCAGGTCGCCGGCGGTGGGCGGGGTGCCGTGCGGGACGACGTAGCCGACGAGGCGTTCGTCGCGGACGGCGACGACGGCGCGGTCGACGGCGGGGTGGGCGCGCAGCGCGGTCTCGACCTCGCCGGTCTCGACGCGGTGGCCGCGGATCTTGACCTGGCCGTCGGCGCGGCCGAGGAACTCCAGCCTGCCGTCGGCCCGTTGGCGTACGAGGTCGCCGGTGCGGTAGACGGTTCCGGGGTCGGCGGGCACCGTGACGAACCGTTCGGCCGTCAGGCCGGGCCTGTCGAGGTAGCCGGCGGCCACGCCGGTGCCGCCGATGTACAGTTCGCCGGGTACGCCGGGCGGCAGCGGGCGCCGTTCGGCGTCCAGGACGTGGAAGCGGGTGTTGGCGATCGGGGGGCCGATCAACGGGCGTTCCCCGGGCCGCACTTCGGTGACGGCGGACCAGATGGTGGTCTCGGTGGGGCCGTAGAGGTTCCACAGCCGGCCGCCGGTGGCGAGCAGGTCCCGGGCGAGGTCGGGGGGCAGCGCCTCGCCGCCGCACAGCATCCGCAGCGGGGCGTCCGGCGGGGCGCCGCGCCAGCCGGCGTCGAGGAGCATGCGCCAGGTGGCGGGGGTGGCCTGGAGGGTGGTGGGGCGGGAGCGTTCGAGGAGGCCGCGCAGGAGGAAGCCGTCGGCGGCGGTCTCCGCCGGCGCGATCTCGACGTGTCCGCCGGTGGCGGGCGGGAGGTAGAGCTCGAGTCCGGCGATGTCGAAGCACAGGGTGGTGACGGCGAGGAGCCGGTCGCCGGGGGTGAAACCGGGGGTGCGGGCCATCGCGCACACGAGGTTGGCGAGGGAGCGGTGGGTGACCCGGACGCCCTTGGGGCGGCCGGTGGAGCCGGAGGTGAAGATGACGTACGCGTCGCTGTCGGGGTCGACGTCGGCGCCGTCCACGGGCGGGGCGGCGGTGTGTCCGTGCCGCGGCACGAGGAGGCCGGCGCCGGTCGCGGGCAGCGCGGCGGCGAGGCGTTCGCCGGTGACGATCAGGGCGGGGGCGGCGTCCTCGACCATGGCGGCGACGCGGGCCGGCGGGTAGCCGGGGTCGAGCGGCACGTAGGCCGCGCCGGACTTCATGACGCCGAGGAGGACGACCAGCAGGTCGGTGGAGCGGTCCAGGTGGACGCCGACCCGGTGACCGGGGCCCGCGCCGCGGGCGCGCAGGAGTCCGGCGAACTCCGAGGAGCGCCGGTCGAGTTCGCCGTAGTCGAGGGTGTGCCCGGCGCAGCTGACGGCGGGGGCCCCGGGGCGCAGGAGGGCCTGGCGGGCCACCATGCGGTGGACCGTGGTGCCGAGGGAGAGCCCGGCGGCGGTGGCGTTCCAGGCGGCCGTGGCGCGCCGGGCCCCGGCGGTGCCGAGGGGGGCGCGGGCCGGGTCGGCGCCGTGGGCGAGGTCGTCCAGCCAGGCGGTGGCGTAGGCGGCGAGCGGTCCGGCGGGGCCGCTCCAGCGGCAGGGGCCGGCGGTCCGGGGGATGCGGACGAACAGGGCGGTGCCGGGCGGCGGTTCGGCGGGCGCGGCGTCGTCGAAGGCGAAGCAGACGGGCAACGTCCGTCGGGCGGCGGCGCGCAGGCGGGGGTGGCGGGCCCACAGGTCGCGGGGGATGGGGCCGCGGGCGGTCGCCTCCCGGGCGACCCGGTCGCGCAGCGGCGTCATGCCGTGTCCGTCGAGGGCGGGGACGCGCAGCGGGATCCAGTCGGTGTGGAGGGTGTCGGCGGCGGGGTGGCCGGTGGCCGGGGCGGGCCGGATGAGGCGGACGTCGGTTCCCGGGGTGACGCCGGTCCGTACGAGGAAGGCGAGGAGGGCCGCGAGCAGCCAGTGGGGGTCTGCGGCGCCGTCGGGGACGGGCACGTCGGCGTCGGTGCGCGGCGCGTCGGCGCGGTGGGGCAGGTCGGCGGGGTCCAGTGCGCCCAGCCGCCGTACCCAGTGGGCCTCGTCGGGCAGGCCGAGGGCCTCGGCGCGGCCGGCCGCGTCGAGCAGGGCGGCGTCGGGGACGGGGAGCTGGTCGCCCGGGCGGACGCCGTGGTGCGGGTCGCGCAGGGTCAGCCGTACGTCGCGTCCGGCCGTGGCGACGACGAGGCCGCGGCCGTCGGCGGCGAGGACCGTGCCCGGTGGCCGTCCCGACCGCCCGGGCAGGACGTGCAGCGCGCGGACGGTGACGGCGCGTTCGCCGATGACGGCCTTGGCGGTGCCGAAGGTGTTGGCGTGCGGGCCGAAGTCGCGGGCGCGGACGGCCGCGTCCAGTTCGGCGTCGGGCCGGTCCCAGCGCAGCAGGCCGCCGCCGGGGGGCCGGTCGTGGCGGCCGTGGTAGGTGCGCAGGGCGAGGTCCTGGGGCCGGCGCCGGGCGCGTCCGGCCGCGAGGTCGTCGGCGAGTCCGGCGAAGGCGTCGAGGCCGGCCTCCAGGCATTTGACGTTGAGCGTGGCGCTGGTCTCCCCCGGTGCCACCGGCACGTCGCGCCGGGCCAGGACGTCGCCGGTGTCGGCCTCCTCGGTCATCACGTGCCAGGTGACGCCGTGGCGGGTCTCGCCCCGGAGGACGGCCCAGGTGGTGGCGTGGACGCCCGCGTACCGGGGCAGCGGGCCGTCGTGGAAGTTGACGGGCAGGCCGCGGGGCAGGCCGAGGATGCGGCGGGGCAGCATGCGCAGGTTGGCGACGCTGAAGAGGTGGTCGAAGGGCTCGGCGGCGAGCCGGTCCTCCAGGTGCGGGCCGAAGGCGAGGGCGGGCAGGCCGGCGCGTTCGGCCCAGTCGCGGACCGCGGGGGCGGCGGTGACCACGCCGAGGACGCGGTGGCCGCGTTCCAGGAGCAGTTCGGCGCAGGAGGCGACCATGGCGTTGCCGCCGACCAGGAAGCAGCTGAAGTGAGTCATCCCAGGCCCAGCCTCGTCATCGTGCGGCGCAGCGTGGTGAGTCGTTCGGTGTGGCGTTCGGGGTCGGCGCCGGGGCGGGGGTCGAGGATGTCGGCCCGGGCGTGGGCGACGACTTGGAGGTCGGTGTACTGCAACAGCCCTTCGGGGCCGTGCCGGTGGCCGGTTCCGGAGTGGCCGCGGCCGCCCATGGGGGCGGCGTAGGAGACGTAGGCGGTGCGGAAGCCCTCGTTGATGTTGACGGAGCCGGTGGACAGGCGGGCGGCGAACGCGGCGGCGCGGGCCGGACTGCGGCTCCAGACACTGGCGTTGAGGCCGTAGGGGCCGTCGTTGGCGAGGGCGACGGCCTCCTCCTCGTCGCGGAAGGGGCGGACGGAGACGACGGGGCCGAAGGTCTCCTCGCGGTGCACGGCCATGCCGGGGGCGACCTCGGCGAGGACGGTGGGCTCGTGGAAGAGGGGGCCGACGTCGGGGCGCGGCCGTCCGCCGTGGAGCAGGCGGGCGCCCTTGTCGAGGGCGTCGCCGATGTGGAAGGCGACGCGGTCGAGCTGGCGGCGGGAGGTGAGGGAGCCCATGTCGGCGCCGAAGTCGAAGGCGGCGGAGAGGCGCAGGGCGGCGACGTGTTCCAGGAAGCGGCCGAGGAACCGGTCGTGGAGGGAGGCGTGGACGAGGATCCGTTCGGTGGACATGCACAGTTGTCCGGCGCTGGTGAAGCAGGCCCGGACGGCGCCGGCGGCGGCGCGTTCGACGTCGGCGTCGGGGAGGACCACGAGGGGGTTCTTGCCGCCAAGTTCGAGCATGCAGCCGATGAGGCGGTCGGCGGCCATGCGGCCGAGGATCCGGCCGGCGGCGGTGGAGCCGGTGAAGGCGAGGTGGTCGGCGTCGGCGAGCAGCGCCGGTCCCACGTCGGCGGGTTCGCCGACGACGATCTGCCACAGCTCGCGCGGGAGTCCCGCCTCGGCGCACAGCTCGCGGACCCACAGGGTGGTGCAGGCGGTCTGGGTGTCGGGCTTGTGGACGACGGCGTTGCCGGCGAGGAGGGCGGGGACGACGTCGGTGACGGCGAGGCTGAGCGGGTAGTTCCAGGGGGTGATGACGGCGACGACGCCCTTGGGGTGGCGCAGTTCGCGGACGGCCGTCAGCAGGGGCAGCGCGCCGGGGCGGCGGCGCGGGGCGAGGAGTCCGGCGGCGCGGCGCGCGTAGTGGCGGCAGACCCCGGCGGCGTCGGCGACCTCCTCGAAGGCGTGGGCGCGGGCCTTGCCGGTCTCCCACTGGAGCAGGTCGAGGGCCTCGCGCCGCCGGGCCAGGAGCAGGTCGTGGACGCGGCCCAGGACGCGGGCGCGGTCGCGGACGTCGCGGGCGGCCCAGTCGCGCTGGGCGGCGCGGGCGCGTTCGTGGGCGCGGGTGACGTCGTCGGCGGTGGCGCCGGGCAGGCGGGCGACGACGTCGAGGGTGAACGGCGCCCGGGGGGTGAACTCCTCGCCGCGCGAGGTCAGGTGGGCGGCGAGCCGGGCGGTCGTGGCGGCGACCGGCGGGGCGGGGCGCGGGGTGTTCGTCAGGGGCCGCATGGTCAGTCCTCGAGGGGGGTCAGGCCGCCGCCGGCGTAGAGGGTGTCGATGAGGTCCCGGTAGTGCCGGCCGATGGTGCGGCGGCGCACTTTGAGGGTGGGGGTGACCAGTCCGCTGCGGGGCGTCCAGGCGTCGTCGACGAGGGCGAAGCGGCGGACGCGTTCGGGCCGGGACAGGTGCCGGTTGCCGCGGGCGACGGCGCGGCGGATCCGGTCGCGGTCGGGGGCGGGCCCGCCGTCGCAGAGGGTGATGAGGGCGACGTTGTAGGGGCGCCCGTCGCCGATGACGCAGACCTGGTCGATGAGGGGGTCGCCGTCGCCGATGCGGGCCTCGATGCGGGCGGGCGCCATGTTCTTGCCGTAGGCGTTGACGATGAGCTCCTTCTTGCGGCCGGTGATGCGCAGCGCGCCGTCGGCGTCCAGCTCGCCGAGGTCGCCGGTGTGGACCCAGCCGTCGGCGTCGAGGACCTCGGCGGTGTCGCGGGGCCGGCCGCGGTAGCCGCGCAGGGCGCCCGGGCCGCGGACGAGCACTTCGCCGTCGGGGGCGGTGCGCACCTCGACGCCGGGCAGGGGCGGCCCGATCCAGCCGGGGCGGTGGCGGCCGGGGACGGTGACGCAGGCCGCGGCGCACAGTTCGGTCATGCCCCAGATCTCGCCGGCGGGCAGGCCGAGGGCGTGCAGGAAGGCCATGGTGGCGGGGGTGACGGGGGCGGCGCCGACGTGGACGTGGCGGGCCTCGTCGAGTCCGAGCACGGCGCGGACGGGGGCGAGGAAGGCGGGGGCGAGCCGTTCGTACGCGGCCCTCGCCGCCGGGTCGCCGCCCTCGGCCAGGGTCTCGCCGAGCTCCAGGGCGCGCAGGGCGCCGGTGCGGAACTCCTCGGGAGCGGCGGCGAGTTCGGCGAGGAGGCGGGTGCGGAGCTTGTCCCACACGCGGGGGACGGAGAACAGCCAGTGCGGGCGGACGGCGGGCAGGACGGAGAAGAGCCGTTCGGGGCCGGGGCAGCAGGTGACGTCGGCGCCGAGGACCATGGGCAGGTAGTGGGAGCAGCAGCGTTCGGCGATGTGGGCCATGGGCAGGTAGGACACCAGGCGGCTGCCGGCCGGCAGGGGGACGCGTTCGAGGAAGGCGCGTCCGGTGGCGCGGACGGCGGCGTGGGTGAGCTCGACTCCCTTGGGCGGCCCGGTGGTTCCGGAGGTGTAGACGAGGGTGAGGACGTCGTGGGGGCGGGGCCGGTGGCCGTGCGGGAGGGGGGCGCCGGTGCCGGTGAGCGGGGCGAGGCCGTCGTCGCCGAGGACGACGGTGTGCCGCAGTCCGGGGCAGTGGCGGCCCAGGTCCTCGGCGCGGTCCGGGTCGTCGGTCACGAGGACGCTCATGCGGGAGTCGTCGACGAGGTGGCGCAGTTCGTCCCGCGGGGCGGTGGGGTAGAGGGAGCAGGTGGTGACGCCGAGGGTCATGGCGGCGGCGTCGGCGATGTGGAACTCGGGCCGGTTGGCGAGCAGCAGGCCGAGGGTGTCGCCGGGGCGCAGGCCGAGGCGGGCCAGTCCGGCGGCGCAGCGCCGGGCGTCCTCGCGGTAGGCGTGCCACGTCCAGGTGCAGCCGTCCGCCGCGCGCAAGGCGGGGCGTCCGGCGAAGGCGTCGGCGGTGACGTCGAAGGCGTGCGCCACCGTGGGCGCTTCCAGGGCCTGTCGGAGTGCGGGGTTCACCGGGCGCCTCGCAGGGCGCCGGCGGATTCGGGCAGGAGGCGGTATTCGAGGGCGGCGAGCGCGAGGCGGACGCGGGGCGCGGCGACGCCGAGGAGTTCGCCGAGGGTGCCGAGCGGGGTGGAGACCCGGGGGCTGCCGGTGACCAGCGCGGCGCAGATCATGCGGGCGGCCTGGCGGGGTTCGAGGGCGGGCAGCCGGGCGAAGGCGGTGGTGGGCGCGCTCATGGGGGTGCGGACGAGGGGCAGGTGGACGGTGCTGACGCGGACGCCGTCGCGGCGCAGTTCGGGGGCGAGGGACTGGCCGAAGGCCTCCAGGGCGGCCTTGGAGGGGTTGTAGGCGGTGAAGCGGCCCATGCCGAGCTGGAGTCCGATGGTGGCGACGTTGACGATGTGGCCGTGGCCGCGTTCGCGCATGCCGGGCAGCAGCCGCAGGGTGAGGTCGACGGCGCCGAAGTAGTTGACGGCCATGGTGCGCCGGTAGTCGTGGGGGCGCTCGACGGCGTGGGCGGCGCCGCGGCGGATGGAGCGTCCGGCGTTGTTGACGAGGATGTCGGCGCCGCCGCACTCGGCGGTGAGCCGTTCGGTGAAGCGAGCGATGTCGGCGGGGACGGTGAGGTCGGCCGCGTGGACGCGGACGGTGCCGGCGACGGGGGCGGCGAGGCGGGCGGTCTCGGCCAGGGCCCGCCGGTCGCGGCCGAGCAGGACGAGGTCGGCGCCGGCCTGCCCGAGGAGGACGGCGAGCTGCCGGCCGATGGCGCCGGAGGCGCCGGTGATCACCGCCCGGCGGCCGCCGGCCCGTTCGGCCAGCCGGGCGGCGAGGCGGTCGTGCCGGGCGGGCCGGCGCCGGCGGGGGCGGGGCCGCGGGGGTGCGGCGGCCGCCGGCCGCGCGGGGGCCGGGGCGGGCCGCTCCTGGTCGCACGGGGTGCGCATGGTGTCGTTCCTCCGGTTCCTTCGGCCGGGAGCGGCCCGGGGTCGCGCGGGGGTCACACGGGGCGGGGCCGGGATCCGTCGGTGACGACGGAGACGCCCTGCAGGTGCGAGGTGCGCAGGATCGGGTAGTTGAGCTCGCCGAACGGTCCGCCGGTGCGGCCGGTGCCGCCGTGCGTGCCGAGGTAGGGGACGAAGCCGATGTGGGAGTCGTTGACCTTGACGAGGCCGCCGGTGGTGACCTGCCGGGTGAAGGCGGCCACGACCTTCTCGTCGCCGGACCACAGGGAGTTGCGCAACCCGTACTCGTTGTCGTTGACGAACTCGACGACGGCCTCGAGGAGTTCGCGGGTGTCGTCGCGTTCGTCGGGGACGACGACGGGCAGCAGCGGGAAGAAGGTCTCCTCGCGGACGGCCCGGACGCGGCGGGCGTCGCGCAGTCCGTCGACGCGGACGACGGTCGGTTCGAGGAACGTCCCGGTGAGCGACGGTTCGCCGGCGACGTCCACGCGGCGTCCGCCGCACAGGACGGTGCAGCCGTGCCGTTCGGCGTCGGCGAGCACCTCGTGGAAGCCGCCGATCTTCAGCACGGGGCTGAGGAGGACGTCGGGGTCGTCGGGGTAGCCGGGGCGCAGGGCGCGGCAGCGGGCGGTGAGCTTCTCCAGCAGGGCGTCGGCGACGTCGGGGTGGACGACGGCGCACTTGGGCACCATGCAGATCTGCCCGGAGCCGTAGAAGCACTCGGTGAGGGCGTCGACGGCGCCGTCGAGGTCGGCGTCGTTCCACACCACCAGGCAGTCGTTGCCGGAGAGTTCGAGGACGGGCTTCTTGCCGTGGGCGACGCACTCGTTGCCGTACTCCAGGCCGGTGTCGCTGTCGCCGAAGAACATGATGTCGTCGACGTGCGGGCTGTTCAGCCACTGGCGGAGCATGGGGCGGGTGGCGCCGGAGACGAGGTTGACGGTGCCGGGCGGGGCGCCGAGTTCGTCGAGGATCGGCGCGACGAGTTCGCGGTAGAGGAAGGCGACGCCGAGGGGTGCGGTGCGCGGGGCCTTGACGACGAGGGTGTTGCCGGCGCCGAGGGTGGCGGTGCCCAGGAAGGAGTTGGAGGCGGCCGCGTTCTGGGGCGGGTTGAGGCAGACGACGCCGTCGGGCTTGCGCAGCAGGGTGATGGAGCGGCCGGGGCTCTCGAAGCGCTGCTCGAGCTGGCTGCGGTAGAAGGAGACGGTCTCCGGGCTGCTGCCCATGAGCATGCCGGCGATCTCCCACTCGGCCAGGCGGCGCGGGTGGCCCTCGGAGACGAGGATGTCGAGGAGTTCGCCGCGCCGGGCCCGGAGGGCGGCGTGCAGCCGGGGGCCGAGCTCCATGCGGGTGTCGAGGTCGGTGCGGGCCCATTCGCGGCGGGCCTCGTGGGCGGCGCGCAGGGCGTCGGCGACGTCGTCCGGCGAACTGAGCGCGACCCGGCCGGTGATGCCGGCGGTGTCGCCCTCGGCGGCCCGGCCGTCGCCGCGTTCCAGGCGCCGCTTGCGGCCGAAGGCACCGCGCGGGTCGGCGAGGAACGCGCCGGCGTCCAGGCAGTAGGTCCAGCCGGTGCCGGGCCGGTCCTCGCCGCCGATGAACTGCGGGTAGGAGTACATGGCGGCCCTCACCTTCCGGCCGGGGCGGCGAGGGCGGGGTCGCCGGCGGCGAGCGCGGCCTCGTAGGGCTCGGTGTCGGCCATCTCCCCGGCGGTGTAGGAGCCGTAGGCGCCGAGGTCGAGCAGGCCGTGGCCGCTGTAGCAGAAGACGATGACGGCGCGGCGGCGCTGTTCGCGGCACTCGACGGCGAGGTCCATGGCAGCGCGGATGGCGTGGGCGCTCTCGGGCGCGGGCAGCAGGCCGTGCAGGCGGGCGAAGAGGGTGCCGGCCTCGAAGACGGCCTTCTGGGCGTAGGCGCGGGAGTCGATGATGCCCTCGTGGCGGGCGAGGCCGACGAGGGGGGCGGCGCCGTGGTAGCGCAGGCCGCCGGAGTGGATGGGCGGCGGGACGAAGCCGTGGCCGAGGGTGTAGGTGCGGGCCATCGGGCCCAGGCCGCTGGCGTCGGCGAAGTCGTAGCGGTAGGTGCCGCTGGTCAGGGTGGGGCAGGCGGCGGGTTCGGCGGCGAGGATGGTGAGGTCCCGGCCGTCCAGCTTGTCGCCGACGAACGGGAAGGCGAACCCTCCCATGTTGCTGCCGCAGCCGACGGAGGCGACGAGGAAGTCGGGCTGCTTGCCGAGCTCTTCGAGCTGTTCGCGGGTCTCCAGGCCGACGACGGTCTGGTGCAGCAGGACGTGCCCGGCGAAGGCGCCCATGGAGAAGCGGTCGCCGTCGTTGAGCCGTACGGTCTCCAGCGCCTCGCTGACGGCGGTGGCCTCCGAACCCGGGTGGTCGGGCGCCTCCTTGAGGAGGGTGCGGCCGAACTCGGTGTGCGGGCCGGGGCTGGGCAGGACCTCCTGGCCGAAGGTCTCCATGAAGTGCCGCCGGTAGGGCTTGGTCTCGTAGCTGGCGCGCACCATGTAGACGAGCGCCTTGATGCCGAACAGGCTGCACGCCATGGACAGGGCGCTGCCCCACTGTCCGGCACCGGTGTCGGTGACGAGCCGCTCGTGCCCCTCCAGCTTGGCGTAGTAGGCCTGGGCGAGCGCGGAGTTGAGCTTGTGGGAGCCGGAGGGGCTGGCCCCCTCGTACTTGAAGTAGATCTCCGCGGGGGTGTCGAGGTGGCGTTCGAGGGCGAGGGCCCGGTAGAGCGGGGTGGGCCGCCACAGGCGGTAGGCCGCGCGGACCTCCTCGGGGATGGCGATCCACCGCTCGGGGGAGGTCTCCTGGGCGACCAGGGCCTTGGGCAGCAGCCGCTCCATGTACTCGGTCCCGACGGGTTCCCGGGTCCTCGGGTCGAGGAAGTCGTCGGGGGCGCGGGGCAGGTCGGGCAGCACGTTGTACCAGCGCTTGGGGATGCGTGCGGCCGGAAGGTCGTGGCGCTCCAGGGAGTTCACCGTGCTCTTCTTCCTTTCGGTGCTGTCGTGCGCCCCCAGGGGTGTCAGGGGGACGGCAGGCGGCAGTGGTAGGTGAACGCGGCTTCGGCGACGGCCTCGCCCCCGGCGTCGTGGAGGAGGGAGGTGGTGGCGGCCTCGAACCGTGCGCCGGGCGGGAGTTGTGCGACGCGGGCGGGCAGGTCCGCGTCGGGCACCGCGGCCACCGCCCGGATCTCCCCGCGGGCCTTCCTGCGGTAGGAGATCCGCGACTCCCGCAGGACGAAGGAGATGTCGGCGATCCGCTCGCGCAGGGCGCCCGCGAGGGCCGCTCCCGAGGCGGCCTCGGCCACCAGGAAGAGGGCGGCGGCGTGCCGGGTGCCCACGTGGTTGAGGGTGTCGGCGCAGTCGGGCAGCGCGGCGACGGCTCGGCCGGCGGCGATCTCGGTGACCTCGACCCCGGCGAACTTCTGGAACGGTACGAGGTCGTTGACGACCGCGCGGATGTCCTCGAAGGACGGGCCGGGTGGCGGGGGCGGTGCGGGCGGCGGGGAGTTCAGGGCGGGCTCCGATCGGCACGGGACTGTCACGGATGCAGGGCAGGGAGGCGTACGGGCGGCATGGACCGTTCGCCCGATGCAGCCGTCTCGTCACCAACGGTCCCGACTTGGGCGGTACGGCGTCAAGGGAGTACCGAAAAGACAATGAGCAGGTTTATATGCGCACTTGCTTCACGGTTCGCCGTTCCCTACCGTTGTCCCGTTTATGGGATCACCTTCGTGGGGCCATCCGGACCGGGGGGATGCGGAACGCCCATGCTGCAGAAAGAGACCGGACACACGGTGCCCGAGGAGGCCACGGCCGACCCGCGCCGCTGGCGGATCCTGGCCTGCCTGGTGGTCAGTCTGGTGCTGGTCGTCCTCGACACGTCCATCATCAGCGTGGCGCTGCGCGCCCTCGCGCTGCCCGCCCCCGACGGCCTCGGCGCCTCCTCCGGCGACCTCCAGTGGTCCGTCGACTCCTACACCCTCGTCTTCGCGACCCTGCTGATCAGCGCCGGGCTCGCCGCGGACCGCTTCGGCCGCAAACGCGCCCTGCTCGCCGGCCTGTTGGTCTTCGGCGTCTTCTCGGCCGCGGCCGCCTACGCCCACGACGCGTCCCAACTCATCGTCTTCCGCGGGGGGATGGGCGTCGGCGCGGCCCTCGTCGTGCCCGCCACGCTCGCGGTCATCAGCCATGTCTTCCCGCCCGCCGAGCGGCCCCGGGCGATCGGCCTGTGGGCCGCCTCGGCCGGACTGGCCGTGGCCATCGGGCCGGTGACGGGGGGTCTGCTGCTGGAGCACTACTGGTGGGGCTCCCTCTTCCTGGTCAACATTCCGGTGGTGCTGGTGGGTTCGGCGGCCGTCGCGCTGGTCGTCCCGGAGTCGGCCGACCCCGCGCCGCGCCGCTTCGACCCCGTCGGCGTGCTGCTGTGCGTCGCCGGGCTCGGCCTGCTCGTGCTGGGCATCGTGGAGGGCGGCGAGCTCGACGACTGGGCGTCGCCACGGGTGTGGGGCTACGCGCTGGGCGGTCTGCTGCTGCTGGCCGCCTTCGTCCTGTGGGAGCGCCGCAGCACCCATCCCGCCATGGATCTGCGCTGCTTCCGCGACGCCCGCTTCTCGGCGGCCGCGGCCGTCGTCGGTGTCGTCTTCTTCGGCCTGCTCGGCTCCTCCTTCTACATGATCTTCTATCTCCAGAGCGTGCGCGGCTACTCGTCGCTGCAGGCCGGCTGCTGCCTGCTGCCGCTCGCGGTCGCGCAGCTCGCCGCGTCCCCCAACAGCACGGCCGCGACCCGCCGTTTCGGCGTCCGCGCCGTGTGCGCCGGCGGGCTCGTCCTGACCGCCCTGACGTTCCTGGGCGTCAGCGCCATGGACGAGCGCTCGCCGCTGTGGCAGTGCGAGGCGCTGTTCTTCCTCATGGGCACGGCGATGGGGCTGGCCATGCCGGCCGCGACGGCCTCGGCGATGTCGACGCTGCCGCAGCGGGCGGCCGGGGCCGGGGCGGCCCTGCTCAACTCCCTGCGCCAGGTGGGGGGAGCGCTCGGCGTCGCCGTCCTCGGCTCCCTCCTCTCCTCCCACTACCGCGACCGCGTCCACTCCGCCGTCCGCCTGCTGCCGCCGCCGCTGCGGCCGACGGCGGAGGAGTCCGTCGAGGGCGCCCTGACGGTCGCCGGGCGCCTCGGTGCGGCGGGGGGCGAGGCGCTCGCGGGGCGGGCGGTGGACGCCTTCATCGCGGCGATGCGGGTCACGTCGCTGGTGGCGGGCGGCGTGATGGCCGCGGGGGCGGTGGTGGTGTGGGTGTTCCTGCCGCGGCGGGGGTCCGCGGGGTAGGGAGGGCGCCCCGGCCCCTCCCCCGGAGGGGGCACCACCCATCCGGCAGCCCCTCCGCTGGCAGCGGCGTCCCCGCCCGTCAATGCTGGGACGAGGCGTACGCCGCGCGGCGCACGACGGACGGCACAGCGGGAGCGGCAGGTGAGGACACCGGGCACAGGAGACCGCCCCCTGATGCCCTGGTTCCTGCGCAACCTCCGCCTCGTCCCCCTCCTGCTGCTCGTCGGCGGCATCCTCATCGACTTCTACACCCCGGCCCGCTTCAGCCTGGAGGCGTTCTACGTGGCCGCCCCGATGACCGCCGCGGCCCTGCTGTCGCTGCGGGCGACGATCCTGGCGGGCGTCGGCGCCTGCGCGGCCGACGCCGCGATGCTCGGCCACTTCGGCTACATGGGGAACTCCAGCGGCTACAGCGAGCTGGCGGCCGTGGCGACGGTCTCGGCGTTCGCCGTCGTCGTCAACCGGCTCATGCGCTACCGGGACGTCCGCCTCCAGTCCGCCCGCGAGATCGCCCTGGCGGTGCAGCGCGCCGTGCTCCGCACTCCCCCGGCCGCCGTGGGCCCCCTGCGCATCGCCGTGCGCTACCGGTCGGCGGTCAGGGAGGCGCAGATCGGGGGCGACCTGTACGGCGTGCAGGACACCCCGCACGGCCTGCGCTGCCTGGTCGGCGACGTCCGGGGCAAGGGCATGGAGACGGTCAAGGCGGTGGACGTCGTCCTCGGGGTCTTCCGGGAGGCCGCGGAGGACGAGCCGACGCTGGCCGGGATCGCGGCCCGGCTGGAGCGGGGCCTGCTGCGGGAGGCGGCCGGGGCCGGGGCGGAGGAGTTCGTCACGGCCGTCGTCGCCGAGATCCCGCCCTCGGGGAACGAGGTGCGCCTGGTCAACTGCGGCCACCCGCCCCCGCTGCTGCACGAGCCGCCGGGCCGGCCGCGCGGGCTGGAGCCGTCGGAGCCGGCGCTCCCCCTGTGCCTCGGCGCCCTGGCCCCCTGCGAGGTCGTGACCGACACGGTGCCGTTCCCGCCGAGCGCGACCCTCCTGCTCCACACCGACGGCCTCACCGAGGCCAGGGACCGCGCGGGCACCTTCTTCGATCCCGCGGCGGCGCTGGCCGGCCGGGACTTCCCCGGACCGGACGAGCTGCTCGACACCCTGCTCGCCGCCGTGGGCCGGCACACCGGCGGCCGCATCACGGACGACATGGCGCTGCTCGCGATCACCCGCGGCGCGGACCGCGGGGGCGCCGGCCCCGGCTGACCGCGGGCGGCGGCCGGCCGGGGCCGTGCCCACGGCTCACCAGGACGACTTCGTCACCCCCGGCAGCACCCCGGCGTGCGCCTGCTCCCGCAGCCGGATCCGCGACAGCCCGAAGCGCCGCAGATGCCCTCGCGGACGGCCGTCGACGACGTCCCGGTTGCGCACCCGCGTCGCGCTGGCATCGCGCGGCTGGCGGCGCAACTCGCGGACGGCGGCGGCCCGTTCGGCTTCGGTGGTGGACGGCCGGCGGATGATCTCCTTGAGTTCGGCGCGCCGGGCGGCGTACCGCGCGACGACCTCCCGCCGCTTCTCGTTCTTCGCGATCTTGCTCTTCTTCGCCATCAGACCTTCACCCCCCGGGCGCGGATGCGGGCCACGGCCGCCTCGACGCCGATGACGTCGACGGTCCTGATCGCGCGGGCGCTGAGCGTCAGCCGGACGTACCGGCCCTCGCCCGGCAGCCAGTAGCGCTTGCGCTGGATGTTGGGGTCGAAGCGGCGGGACGTGCGCCGGTGCGAGTGGGAGACGGCGTTGCCGAAGCCCGGCCGGGCGCCGGTCAGTTGGCAGTGGGCGGACACAACGGTACCTGCCTTCCTGGGAGGGAGGGGTAGTAGATGGAAATGATTTCCATTGCCGTATAGTAGCGCCCATGGCACGCGATGAACTCCGCCCGGTCGTCAAGCTCCGCTCCACCGCGGGTACGGGCCACGTCTACGTCACCCGCAAGAACCGCCGTAACGATCCGGAACGGCTCGTCCTGCGCAAGTACGACCCCGTCGCACGACGGCACGTGGACTACCGCGAAGAGCGCTGAGCAGAACGCCGCCCCCACCCCGATTCGAGGACACCGCCATGAAGCCCGGAATCCACCCCCCGTACGGCCCCGTCGTCTTCCGCGACAAGGCCGCCGACTACGCCTTCCTCACCCGCTCCACCATGACCGGCGACACGACCGTGGAGTGGGAGGACGGCAACACCTACCCCGTCGTCGACGTCGAGATCTCCTCGGCGAGCCACCCCTTCTGCACGGGCAGCGCCCGGGTCGTGGACACCGCCGGCCGGGTCGAGCGCTTCGAGCGCCGCTACGGAGCGCGGAGGGCCGCCCGATGAGGGACCGCTCCGTGCTCGCCGTCGCCCTCGTCGGCGGGATGCACGCCGCCGCCCGCCGGGCCGCGGTGGACGAACTGCTGCGCACGGTGCCGGGCAGCGTCGCACTGCACCACGACCTGGCGCCGGCCGCCGAGGGCCGGGTCCTGCGCACCGTGCGCGACGCCGCCGGGGTGACCGACCGCGGCGAGGCACCGCTGGTCAACGGCTGCGCCTGCTGCGCGCTGCGGGAGGACCTCGTGCCCGAGCTGCGGCGGCTGGCCGCCGGCCGCACCACGCGGCTGGCCGTCGTCGAGCTGTGGGACTCCGTCGAACCCGGGACGATGGCCGAGGTGGTGGCCGCGCACGCCGGACCGTTCGAACTCACCTCGGTCATCACGGCCGTCGACCCGGCGCTCGTCCTGCCGTACCTCGGCGACGGGGACGACCTGGCCGAGGCGGGCCTCGCCGCGGCGGCCACCGACCGGCGCACGGTGGCGGACACATGGGCGCGCCAGGTCGAGTACGCCCCGGCGCTCGCGCTCGTCGACAACGAGGAGGCCGACGACGAGGACCGCGCGCTCCTCGCACAACTCCACCCCACCGCGCGGCGGATCCGCGTCGGCTCGGGGGAGCTGGCGGCCGCGGCCTTCGCCGGTTTCGACGCCGGGGCGGCCGCCGCGGCCCAGCACCCGTCCTGCGCCCTGCTGCCCCAGGAGGCGGACGAGGCGGGGGTCGCCACCTTGGTGTGGCGCCGCCGCCGGCCGTTCCATCCCGGGCGGCTGCACGCGGCGCTGGAGGACCTGACCTGCGCGGCGGCCCGCGGCCGCGGCAGGTTCTGGCTGGCCGACCGCCCGGACACGCTGCTGGGCTGGGACTCGGCGGGCGGCGCCCTGTGCGTGGAGAGCGCGGGCCCGTGGCTCGCCGCGCTGCCCGGCGCGGCCTGGGAGCTGGTCCCCGCCGCCCGCCGGGCCGCCGCCTCCCTGGACTGGGACGACGAACACGGCGACCGCTGCCAGCACCTGGTCTTCACCTCGCCCGGGCTGGACCGGGACGGCCTGGTGCGGCTGCTCGACTCCTGCCTGCTGACCGACGCGGAGTACGCCTCGGGCCGCGAGGGCTGGAAGCGCTTCCCCGCCGCCTTCGACCCTCTCCTCGACCCCGTTCACTGACGCGCTTCACCGACACCCCGAAGGAGCCCCCATGGCCCGCCGCCACCAGCCCCGCACCCCGTTGAGGCCACGCCCCAACCCCCTCGACGCGGCCGGCATCACGTACATCGACTACAAGGACACCGACCTGCTGCGGAAGTTCCTCTCCGACCGGGGCAAGATCCGCAGCCGCCGGATCACCCGCGTCACGGCGCGGCAGCAGCGGCAGCTCGCCGCGGCGGTCAAGAACGCCCGCGAGATGGCGCTCCTGCCGTACGCCGCGCGGTAGTCCGCCGGGGTGCCGCCGCGGACCTCAGTCCACGAGCCGTTCCGCGGCGGCCCGCAGGGCCTCGCCCGCCCCGCCGACGAGGGGCGCGCCGTGGCCGAAGCAGGCGACGTCCGCGTCGAGCGCGGCCTGTCGCCGGAAGGAGGCCACCGCCTGCGCCCGGTCGGTGTTGAAGGTGCCGAGGATCACGTCCGGGTACCGGGCGATGGTGTCCCCGGTGAACAGCACGCGCGCCTCGGGCAGGTGGAGGGCGATACTGCCCGGGGTGTGGCCCGGCACGCCCACGACGCGCGCCTCCTGTCCCCAGTCGAGGACGTCCCCGTCGGCCAGTTCCCGGTCGACGCGGCAGGGCGGCGGGGGCGGTGTGCCGGCGCCGGCGATGCGGGCCTTGACGGACTCGAACACCGGGATCTCCCATTCCTCCAGGACGGGCGGCGGCTCCGGGATCTCGCCCCGGATCACGGCCGCGTCGCCCGCGCCGGCCAGCACCCGCGCGCCGGTGGCCGCGACGAGGGCCGCGGCGTTGCCCCGGTGGTCCTCGTGGTGGTGCGTGAGCACGATCTCCCGCAGCTCCCCGGGCCCCGGCAGGGCGGCCAGCGCGTCGAGCACGGCCTCCGCCTGCCCGGGATCGCCCAGCCCCGTGTCGACCAGCGCCCATCCGCCGGGCCGGCGCACGGCGTAGGCCTGGCCCACGGTGAATTCCAACATCCATATGTCCGGCGTCACTTGCCGCACCTGAAGCGTCGTCATGCAGCCACCGTAGACACGGCTCCGCCCCTCCCCCGGGGTTTTGCGCCCTCGGCGGATTGGGCCGCGGGCGAACGGGGGCTTCCGGGTGAACCCCGGGAGTGCCCGGTGTCACGGTGCGGCCCCGGAGGAACACATCGTCGGACGCCGTTGCCGAACCGTCCGAGGAGAGACCGGTGGAAATGCCGCGAGTGGCCGTGTGCGAGGTCGAGACCTGCGCCTACAACCAGGACAGTGCGTGTCACGCGCTGGCGATCACGGTGGGGGATGCGACGCATGCGCGGTGCGACACCTTCTTCACCTACCCCGTGAAGGGCGGCGACTCGGCCGCCACGGGCCGGGTCGGGGCCTGCAAGATGGCGGGCTGCCTGCACAACCAGGACCTGGAGTGCCAGGCTCCTGGTATCACGGTGGCCTCGCTCCAGGATGCGGCGGATTGCCTCACCTTCACGGCCCGCTGAGTTCATTTTTCTCTCCCGCCCCGCCCTTCCACCGTTTCTTCCGGGGCTCCGCCCCGGGGCGGACCGCGCTCCGCGCGGGCGGAGCCCCCGAAGGCACGGTGAGTCCCGTCCTGGACGGCCCGTGGACCGCCGCACGAGTGTCGCGGCAGACTGGTGGTCATGGTGCACCTACGGTTCTCACGACGAGCGACCGGCCGTTGTGGCGTGAGCGCTTGGCGACGCCCGTCGCTTACAGCGACGGCACGCATCGCGAGGCGGACGGATCACGCCGCTCGCTGAACCGGCCGGTCAGGGTTGGGATGACCTGGGAAGGACAGGTGGCCATGTGCAGCAAGTGTTTCAACGTGGGGTACATCAACGAACAGCTGCAGAACGGGACGCGCCTGGTGCATCCGTGCCCGGCCTGCAACAAAGCCGAGTCGGACAACCGTGAGCCCCGCAGGCAGCCTGCCTGGCTCAGCCGTCTGTCCGGCGCAGACAAGTCCCGCGCCAAATAGGCAAGGAGCGAAAGAGCGACCCTCCCCCGCCCACCCCGCTCACCCGCACCCGTCCCGCCGCCCCACCCCCGGCAGCATCTCCCGCCACTGCCCCTGCGGCACCCGCTCCGAGCGGACGGCGCACAGCTCCGCTCGCAGCCGGGCCATGTCCGTGCCGACGACGACCGTTCTGGCGCCGAGCGCCGCGACAGGGCTCGTGGGGCCGGCCTCGACGAAGAGATCGCCCGTGGTGTCGTCGAGGTCGCGGATCTTCGCGAACTCGTGGTCGGTGAAGAGCACGAGCAGGTCGTCGTCGCCTCCCGGGCGCGATCCATGGGGCTCGGAGACGCGCCAGAGGGCGACGTCCCCGGCGAAGTTGGAGGCGACGGCCAGCCGGCGCGGCCCGGACACGATGAGGTTCTCCATGCGGGGAACCGGGCCCGGCAGGGCGACCCCGCGCTGCGGATCGCGCAGGTCCCAGGCCACGACGCGGCCCTCCTTGGTGAGCGTGAGCACGGCGCGGCCGGACAGGGCGTCGGCGTGGAGGCCGAGGTCCTCGCCGAACGTGTGGGAGCGGTGCGGCGTGCCGTCGTCGTCGAGGGTCCACAGATGCAGCACGGACTCCCGCGTCGGCCGCTTCGCCTCCGTCGTCAGCAACGCGGCGTGCCCGTCCCCGCCGAACATCGAGAACGGGGGCTCGCGCACCGTGCCGGCCCGGCGGGGACGGCGGGCGTCGCGGACGTCCCACAGGCGGACGCCGGCGTTCGACATCACCGCCACGAGGCCGGCGGTGCCGCCGAAGCCCCCCGTGACGTGACCCTCGTCGCGGGGCCACGGCAGTGCGCCGAGGCGCCGGGGGCGGCCGGGGTCGCGGATGTCCCAGAGGCCCATCGTGTCGTCGCCCGACGCGCGCAGCGCGAGCAGGGTGCCGGCCTTGTTGACGGAGAAGTCCAGCCCGTCGCCGTCGTCCTTCGCGCCGCGCGACAGGGCGAACTCGTGGGCGGGGCGCAGCCGTTCGCCGTCCAGGCGCCACAGCCCCAGCCGGGTGCCGGCCGTGTCCTGGCCGATGACGAGCCCGCCGGGGAAGAAGCGGGCCTGGTCCCATCGGCGCGGGAGCTCGGCGATACGGCGCGGGGCGCGCCCGGTGGCGCCGATGTGCCAGAGCCGGACCGGCGGCCGGTCCCGCTGGTAGCCGTCGGTGATCAGGAAGCGTCCGGAGGCGTCGGTCACGGCTCCCGGACCGGCGCCGTGCTCGGTGACCGCCGCCGGAACCGAGCGCGGCGGGGGGAGGTTCACGACGATCCGTCCGCGCTCGTCCCCCGCCACCAGGCCCCGGCCGTCCGGCAGGTAGACGACGGACCAGGCCGGCCCGCCGACCGGCAGGCGTCCGCCCTGCCCGGCGCCGCCGCGCTCGGCGTCCAGGTCGAAGGTGTGGACGGCCCGTTCGGTCGTGGAGGCGGCGGCGATGTGCCGGCCGTCCGGGCTGAACGCGAGCGCGACGTACTGGGGCCGGAGGGTTCCGATGGCGTTCGGCAGGTCGCGGGGGTGCCGGGGGTCCGTCGTGTCCCACAGTCCCAGGTGGTCGAGGGTTCCGGCGACGAGCATGCGCCCGTCGGGCCGGAAGGCCAGGGCGCCGACGGGGTCGCCGTGTGCCGTGGCCAACTGCGCGAGTCCGCGCGGCCGTCCGTGCTTCCAGAGACTGACGGTTCCGTCGTCCAGCCCGGTGGCCAGGACCGTGCCGTCGGGCCGCCACGCGACGGCCCGGACGGACTCGCGGGGGTGGACGCGGACCAGGGCGGACACCGGCCGGGCGGGGTCGCCGACGTCCCACAGCCGTACCCGCCCGTGCTCCGCCGCGACCGCCGCGGTCCGGCCGTCCGGGCTGAGGGCGAGGCCGTCGACCGACTGCCCGCCGCCCGGCAGCCGGGCGACCGGGCGGGGGTGGAGCGGGTCCTCCGTGTCCCAGACGAAGAAGGTGTCCCGGGTGGTCGCGAGGAGGTAACGGCCGTCGGGCCGCCAGGCGATGGCGGCGACGCGCCCGGTCCTCAGCACGGCGCCCGCCGCGGGCCGGTAGGGGTCGCCGACGTCCCACAGGCGCACCGTGCCGTCCCGCGACGAACTGGCCAGCACCTTCCCGGAGGTGTGGAGCGCCAGGTTCACCACGCGTCCCGTGTGCCCCGCAAGCGTCAGGGAGACCGGTGACATCGCGCTGCGCAGCAGGCTCGTGCGGGCCTCGGGGGTGTCGGCCGCCCGGTAGGCGGCCAGGCTGAGGTCGAGGGCGGCCGCCGGATCCCGCGAGCGCAGGGCCTCGGCCTGCGCGGCGATCCGTTTCGAGGCGAGTTCCGCGGCCCGGCCCGCCGAGCGTGCGCGCTCGGACAGGGCGAACGTGCCGACGGCGGTGAGCAGCAGCGCCAGGCATCCCGCGGCCGCCGCGAAGGCCGCCCGGCGCAGCCGGCTGCGCCGGGCGGCGCGCGCCCCGGCCTCGGCGAAGGCCCGTTCGGCTGCGGTCAGTGCCAGGCCGGGGCGGGTGAGGAGGGGACGGACGGCCGCGAGGCGGCTGCCGGTGTAGAGGTAGCCGGGGTCGCGGCCGTGCTCCTCCCAGGCGGCCGCGGCCTCGGACAGCTGCTGGTGGGCGAGGAGTTCGGCGCGGGTCTCGCGGATCCAGGAGCGCAGCCGGGGCCAGGCGCGCAGCAGGGCCTCGTGGGCGATCTGGGCGCCGTCGCGGTCGACGGTGACGAGCCGGGCGGCGGCGAGCCGGTCGCAGACGCCGGTGATCAGCCGGCGTTCGTCCTCCGGGCGGCCGTCGAGCAGGGCGGTCAGGCCGACGCGGCGGCGGACGACGTCCGTGCCGGGGGTGACCTGGATCATGCGGAGGAGGAGTTCGCGCAGCGCGGCGCGGGCGGGGGCGTCGAGCTCCTGGTAGAGGGTCTCGGTCGCGGTGCTGACGGAGGTGCGGATGCCGCCGGTCGCCTGGTAGCCGGCGAGCGTCAGGACGGCGCCGGAGCGGCGGAGCCAGGTCTCGCGCAGGGCGTGGGCGAGGAAGGGCAGGGCGGTGGTGTCGTCCGCCGTGCCAGCGTCCTTCTCCAGGTCGGCGAGGAGCCGGTCGGTCAGGCCGTCCTCCAGGGCGAGGCCGGCGTCGCGGGCGGGGCGTTCGACGGCGGCGCGCAGCGCGTGCCCGTCCAGGGGCGGGACGGTGAACTGCCCGTGTTCCAGGGCGCGGACGAGCCCGGGGTGGGCGAGGCAGCCGCCGTAGTGGTCGGCGCGCAGGCCGAGGACGGTGCGGGGGGTGCCGGGGCCGGCGCAGAGCAGGTGGATGAAGCGGGCGCGTTCGTCCTGGTCGGCGCAGCGGGTGAAGACCTCCTCGAACTGGTCGACGATCAGCAGCCGGACGGGCCGGAGGCCGGGCCGGGGTGCGGGGAGCCCGTCGCCGGCGACGAGCGCGCGGTGGATCTCGTCCGCCGGGCGCCCGGTGGCGTCGGCCCAGCGCTCGGCGAGCGTGCGCAGCGGGTGGGGGCCGGGGGCGGGGAGGAGGAGGGCGGGCCAGGGGGTGCCGGGCTGTCCGGTGGCGTGCCGGTGGTCGAGGCCGGCGAGGAGTCCGGCGCGCAGCAGGGAGGACTTGCCGACGCCGGAGGCGCCGACGAGGACGAGCGGACCGGCGGGGGCGCCGTCGCGGACGGCGTCGAGCAGCCGCCCGGTGAGCTCGGCGCGGCCGTGGAAGCGGTCGTGGTCCTCGGCCCGGAAGGGTTCCATGCCGGGGTAGGGGCAGGGGACGTCGGCCGGGGGCGGCGCGTCGGGCGTCCGGGGCGGGCGGTAGGCGGGGTTGGGGGCGACGACGAGCGAGCCGAGGGTGCCGGCGCTGTGCCGCCGGGGGCGGAGGGGGCCGTCGCGGAACGAGCGGTCGAGGAAGGCGTGGACGTCGTCGAGCGTGAGCAGGGGCGGGCCGGCGGGGTCGCCCTCGTACAGCAGGCGCAGCAGCCGGCCGCCGAAGAGGGTGTGCCGCTCGCCGTCGGGCGCGTAGGAGGGGGCGAGGTGGGTGGCGGAGGTGAGCAGGAAGCTTCCGTCGGGGAGGGCCGAGTCGAGGGCGGCGCGGGGGCCGCCGGGGCCGGGGGCGGCGGCGCGGCCGGAGAAGCAGCAGTCGAGGACGACGACGCTGCCGCCGATGACGGTGCCGAGGAGTCCCTTGACGGCGTGGTACGGGACGCCGTGGGCGATCCTGTCCTCGGCGGGGGTGTCGTGGGTGGCGAGGTAGAGCTCGTCGTCGGGGCCGAGGAGGCCGTGGCCGGTGTAGCAGAAGAGGACGGGGCCGGTGGCCTCGTCCACCGCCTGTTCGACGGCGTCGAGGACGTGGGCGGCGGTGGCGTCGGGCGGGACGCGGCGTATGTGGTCCTCGGGGATGCCGCAGACCTCGTGGAGGGCGCGGGCCAGGTCGTCGAGGGTGGTGGTGACACCGGGCAGGGCGGGGAGGGCGGATCCGGGGGCGTGGCGGCCGGTGCCGACGAGGACGGCGCGGGTGCCGGGGGCGGACAGGGCGGTCACGGGCGGGGGGTGTCGTCGCCGCGCTCGAGGGTGGCGGCCAGCCGCTGGGCCAGCTCGGCCGCCTGGTGCGCGTCGAGTCCCTTGACGTGGGTGGTGCTGAGGGTGAAGCGGGTGCCGTCGGGGCGGGTGACGGTCACGGTCTGGGTGCCGCGGCGGGTGCGGACCCAGGCGACGACGGCGCCGGCGAACGCGGCGGCGACGCCGCCGGGTTCGAGCACGGCCAGCACGGCGTCCGCGGTGGCGCCCATGGTGCCCGGTGCCGGCGGGTCCGCCCGCCGGCTGACCCTGCCGCGCAGGCCGGGCTGCCCGCCGAGCCAGCGTCTCAAGTCGTCCGGTCCCGAGGGGCCGTTGGCGCTCTCCACGGTGATGGTGGCCTGCATGGCCGGGATGGTAGTGAAGGGAGGGGGTCCGCGGGAGAGGGGGGTGCCGGGCGGCCGGGCCGTTCAGGCCCCGGCGTCGTGGGCGAAGAGTCCGTCCAGGTGGTGGTCGACGGCGGCGAGGACGTCGTCGGCCGCGAGGACGCCCAGTTCGAGGAGGGGGGTGAAACCGCTGAGGGCGAGGAGGAGGTTGGTCTCGACGACGGGGTCCCGGTCGGGGGCGATGTGGCCGTCCGCGATGGCCTCGCGGACCAACCGCTCGACCTGGTCCCGCCCTTGGAGGAGCCCCTCGCGGGCCCGCGCGTGGATCGTCTCGTCGTGGAGCGCCTCCAGGACGTAGGCGGCGCCCATGCGGCTGGTGGCGCGGGAGTCGGGGTGCAGGGGGAGCAGCTCGGTGAGCATGAGCCGGAGCATGGCGCGGGGGTGCGGCGGGTCGCCGAGCCCCTCCCGTGCGCGGGCGACGCGCAGCGCGGACTGTTCGGACGCGAAGTCCATGGCGAAGGAGAGCATTTCCTCCCGGGACGCGAAGTAGTGCTGGAGGTGTCCGTGGGAGAAGCCGGCCTCCCGGGCGACCTCACGCACCGTCAGGTGGGAGATGCCGCGCTGTTCCACCACCCGCCACAGTGCCCGTGCGATCGCTTCGCGGCGTTCGCGGTGGTCCACCTGTTTGGGCATCCCTGGTCCTCCTGACCGTTTTTACCTTACGGTTGACATATTACAACTGGCCTATGAAGCTGGCCATGGAGCTGGTAACTCCCCGCGGAGGAAGGAAGCAGCAGCGTGAGCGATCAACCAAGGGTGCGTACTGCCGAGGGAGTTGTCGAGGGCCGGTGGCGTCGGGGACGGGCGGAGTTCCGCGGCGTCCCGTACGCGCGGCCGCCGGTGGGGCCGCTGCGGTTCGCCGCGCCCGTTCCGCCCCGCCCGTGGGAAGGCACCCGGCGGGCCGTGGAGTTCGGGCCCGCCGCCCCGCACGGGGACGGCGACTGGCTGACGCTCAACGTCTGCACCCCCGATCCGGGCGCGGCGGGGCTGCCGGTGCTGGTGTGGATCCCCGGCGGCGGCTATCTGACGGCGGACGCGAGCGACCCGATGTACGACCCGATGGCGCTCGCCGGGGCGGGGCTGGTCGTGGTGGGCGTCAACTACCGGACGGCGGCGGAGGGTTTCGCGCTGCTGGAGGGGGCGCCGCCCAACCGCGGGTTCCTCGACCAGATCGCGGCGCTGCGGTGGGTGGAACGGAACATCGCCGCCTTCGGCGGGGACCCCGGCCGGGTCACCGTCGCCGGGCAGTCCGCCGGGGCGGGCTCGGTCGCGGCCCTGCTGGCGATGGAACCGGCGCGCGGCCTGTTCCGGCGGGCCGTCGCCCACTCCGTACCCGGCCTGCACTGCACCCCCGCCCTGGCCGAGCGGACCGCGGCCGAACTCGCGGCCCGGCTCGGGACGTCGCCCACCGTCGCGGCCCTCTCGGACGTCACCCCCGAGCGCCTGGACGAGGAGCTGATGGCCCTCTGCTCCGACCTGCCCGCCCACCGCGAGACCTGGGGGCGGCTGGCCCACGCCGGGATCGCCATGTGTCCCGTCGTGGACGGCGAGATCCTCCCCGACACCCCGTGGGACGCGCTGACCGGCGGGCGCGTGACCGGGACCGAGCTCCTGGTGGGCCATACCCGCGACGAGTTCCGGCTGTTCAGCGTCATGACCGGGCGGCGGGGCACGTTCACCGAGGACGACGCCCGCACCGCTCTGGACGTCTTCGCCCCCGGGCCGGGCGGCGCGGACGCCTACCGCGCGGCCCATCGGGGCGCCGCCCCCGGGGAGTTGCTGGAGCCGGTGTACTCCGACGCCCTCTTCCGGATGCCGTCGCTGCTGCTGGCCGAGGCGAACGCCGCCGCCGGCGGCACCTCCTATCTCTTCGAACTGTCCCTGGAGGGCACCCTGGGCGCCGTCCACAGCCTGGACGTGCCCCTGGCCTTCGGCACGCTGGACAGCCCCGTCGCCCGGCAGCTCCTCGGCGACCCGCCCGTCCCCGGGGCCGTCGAGGTGTCGCGGGAACTCCGGCAGGGCTGGACCGGCTTCGTCACCTCCGGCGACCCCGGCTGGGCCGCCTACCGCCCGGACGGGCGGCTGACCCGCGTCCTGGACGCCGCCCCCCGGACGGTGCCCTATCCGGAAGAGACCTCCCGCCGTATCTGGGAGGGACGCCCGCCGGCCCCCTTCGACCTCGTGGCACCGGAGCCGGCCGCCGCCCGGTGAGGACCGTCAGGCGCACTGCCAGGTGAACATCGCCCGGTCGAAGCGCCGTCGGGCCAGATCCTCGGGGCGTACGAGCCAGTAGAGGGTGCCGCAGTCGCCCCACATCATGCCGGCGTCGTCGTCCGAGTCGAACTGGGCGAGCAGGGTCCAGCGCAGGGCCTCCTGCGCGATGCGGGGGTCGTCCCACGGCGGGCTGCCGAGCGCCCCGCGGGCGACCTCCGACTCCACCTCGTCCTGCACGGGCTCGGCGTGGCCGCCGACGCGGTGCTCCGGGCTCTCCGAGAGCTCCCACAGGGCGTCCTCGAACTCCTCGTCCCGCAGCGGGTGGTCGTCGGGCACCGCCCCGAACTCCCGGTGCACGACGGGGTGCCACAGGTACGGCGCTGTGGTCACCGGGCGTGCCGTCAGCGGTATCGCGGGGTACGGCCGGATCCCCTCCGGTGCCGGGTGCTCGACGAGGCGGACGCCCTCCGGCACGTACAGCACCCGTGCCCCGGCCCGGCTGCCGGGGTCGTCGGGGGCGACCACCGCCTCGCCGTCGTCCACCTGCCCGTCGAAGAAGAAGAACGCGAGTGTGCCGTCGGCCGGCAGCGCGATGTCGAGGCCGGCCGACGGCAGGGCGGCGCAGTCGAGCGAGGCGACGAACGAGAGCGGTCCGTGCCCCTCCCACACCGGCCGCTCCTCGTTCTCCGGCAGCTCGGGCAGGCCGCCGAGCCGGCCCACGACCGGCTCGGCCGCCCCCTCCGCGGCCCTCTCCAGCCGCAGACCCGGCCTCAGCAGGCCGATCCAGCGCTCGGCGACGTCCTCCGGAAGGTGCCGGCGGGCGAGCGCGTGCAGTGCGTCATCGGTGGTGCTCCGTGTCATGGGGACGATGATGCACGGCCCCACTGACAACGGGCCGTCCGGAGCGTGACGTTCCGGGCCCGTCCGCCGCCCCGGCGCTTTCACCTGATCGCCGCCGCGAAGACCGCGGACTTTCCGTCCCGGTGTGTTTATGTCGGATCCGATCATCTGTGAGGGAGTGGCGCGTGAGACGGCTTTCGGTGATTTCGTCCCTGGTCCTTCCGCTGACGCTCGCCGCGTGGCTGTCCCCCGCGCCGGCGCAGGGCGCCCGGGCCCCCTCCGCGCCGCCCCTGGTGTGGGGGGCGTGCCCCCGGCTCTCCCAGGGGGCCGTCCCGGCGGGATGGCAGTGCGGGAGCCTGGAGGTCCCGCTCTCCTACTCCGGCGGGGCCGGGAGCCGGCAGACCGTCAGGCTCGCGCTGGCCCGCCGGCCAGCGCGCGGGCCGGGCCGGCGGCTGGGCGTCCTGTTCGGCAACCCCGGCGGCCCCGGCGCCGACGGCCTGGGCTTCACCGGCCTGTTCCAGACCGTGGTGGGCAGGGCCGCCGACCGCTACGACCTGGTGACGTGGGATCCGCGCGGCGTCGGGCACAGCAGGCCGGCGCTGCGCTGCGGCCCCGAGGAGCGGATGGAGGAGCTGTACACGCACCAGGCCGACACCCGCTCCGACAAGGGGGTTCGCGAAAAGGTCCGCAACGACCAGGAGGCGGCCCGGCTCTGCCGGGCCAACGCCGCGGCGCTGATCTCCCACATGTCCACGACGGACACCGTCCGCGACCTCGACCGCATGCGGCAGGCCCTGGGCCGGCCGAAGCTCGACTTCATCGGCTTCTCCTACGGGACGGTGATCGGCGCCGTCTACGCCAACCTCTTTCCCGCCCGCACCGGGAGGATGGTCCTGCACGGCGTGGTCGACGCGCGCCGGTGGATGAACGACCTCCCCGCCTTCATGCGCAGCGACACCGCCGAGGGCGAACGCACGCTCCGGGCCGCGCTCAGGGCCTGCGACGCCCACCCCGCCGACTGCGCCTTCGCCGGCGGCGCGCAGCGCAAGTTCGACCGCCTGGCCGCCCGGCTGCGCCCCGCCGGCGCCCGCGTGCCGGACCCGCGCGTCACCTGGCGCCGTCTCGTGCACGACGCCCTGGTGGTCTCCACCCCGGGCGCCACCGGGCGGGAGGCGGCCGGTGACCTCCAGGCCATGTACGGCGCGGTGTTCGAGAACCGGCCCTACCACCAGGCGCAGGCGCTCCCCGACGTCGAGACCGGGCTGCCGGCCCCCTGGGGGCTCCCCGCTCCGTACCGCCGGGAGTCGGACGGCTACTCGTTCAACATGTACGACAGCCGCAACGCCACGCTGTGCCTGGACTTCCCGCCCGCGCCCGCCGATCCCGGCTGGTGGCTCCGGCAGGTGCGGGACGCGGAGCGCGCCAGCAGGGTGTTCGGCGCGTTCCGCGTCCTGGACAACGCCGTGTGCGCCGGGTGGCCGTCCCGCCAGCCGCGCGGCTACATGTACACCGGCCCCTGGAACCGCGGCTCCGCGCAGCCGCTCATCGTCAACGAGCGCTGGGACAACGCCACTCCCCTGGCCTGGGCGCAGGCCATGCGGGCCGCCCTGGGCCCGGGGGCGCGGCTCGTCGTCAACGAGGGCTTCGGGCACGGCGCCGTGACGCGGTGCAGCGTGCACCATGTGGCGACGTACTTCCTGACGGGCCGGCGGCCGGCGGACGGGACGGTGTGCCGCGGTGGCCGCACCAACCCGTTCCAGGAGGACTGAGGCCGTACGACCGCGCCTTCGCCCGGTGCGGTCGCGCCGGCCGGGGCCCGGCGGGCCGAAACCGGGCCTTGCGGGAGCGCTGTTGCGGCCGTGACGATGGCGGCATGACGCAGCCGGGCGAGGACGCGGGCAGCAGACACAGCGGTCACGACGGGCACAGTGGTCACGACGGGCACGGCGGGCGGGGCACGGCACGGCGTACGGTGCTCGGCGCGGCCGCGGCCGGTGCGGCGGCCCTCGGGGCCGCCGGGCTGCCGCCGGAAGCGGCGGCGGACGCACCCGCGCAGGCGCCCGGAGGGCCCGCCCACCACCGCCCCACCCGCCAGCCGCCCCCGCGCGAACTCCGCTCCCTGCTGCGGGAGATCGACCCGCGCCGCATCGAGGCGACCGTCCGCAAACTCGTCTCCTTCGGCACCCGGCACACGCTGTCCGCCCAGGACGATCCCGTACGCGGCGTGGGCGCCGCCCGCGACTGGCTCCTCGCCGAACTGCGCCACCGCGCCCGGGCCTCCGGGGGCCGGATGACCGTGGAACTCCAGTCGTACGTGCAACAGCCCGCGCCCCGCGTCCCGGTGGCGACCAGGATCACCAACGTCCTCGCCACGCTGCGGGGTTCGCTCACCCCCGAGCGGATCTACGTGGTCTCGGGGCACTACGACACACGGTGCAGCGACCCCATGGACGCGGCCGGCGACGCGCCCGGCGCCGACGACGACGCCTCCGGGGTGGCCGTCGTCCTGGAACTGGCCCGGGTCTTCGCGGCCCGGCGGCCGGCCGCGACCGTGGTGTTCGCGGCGGTGGCCGGCGAGGAGCAGGGGCTGTACGGGTCCGGCCACATGGCCCGGACGTACCGGGGCCGGCAGGCCGACGTGCAGGGCATGTTCACCAACGACATCGTGGGGAGCCCGACCGCCGAGGACGGCTCGCGCGACCCGTACACCATCCGGCTGTTCGCCGAGGGCGTGCCGACCTCCGAGACCCCGGAACAGGCCGAGGTCCGGCGCTCGGTGGGCGGCGAGAACGACTCGCCCTCGCGCCAGCTCGCCCGCTTCGTCCGGGACACCGCCGAGAACGACGCGACGGGCATGCGGGTGCGGGTGGTGTACCGCCGCGACCGCTACCTGCGCAGCGGCGACCACATCCCGTTCCTCCAACAGGGCTATCCGGCCGCCCGGTTCACCGAACCCGCCGAGAACTACGCGCACCAGCACCAGGACGTCCGGGTGGTGGACGGCAAGCAGTACGGCGACCTGCCCGAGTTCTGCGACTTCGGCTTCATCGCCCGGGTGGCCCGGGTGAACGCGGCCGCCCTGTGGTCCCTCGCCCACGCCCCCGGCACCCCCCGCGGCGCGAAGATCCGCACCGCCGCCCTCGGCAACTCCACCGAACTGGTCTGGGAACGCGGCCCGGATCCGGACCTCGCCGGCTACGAGGTGGTGTGGCGGGAGACCACCGACACGGAGTGGACGCATGTCATCCCGGCCGGGAACACGACCCGGCACACCGTCGACCTCTCCAAGGACAACGTCTTCTTCGGCCTCCGCGCCGTCAACCGCTCCGGGCTGCGCAGCCCGGTGGCCTTCTGCACGCCTCAGGCGTGAGGCGGGGCGGACGGCCGGCCCGCCGGCATGGGCACGATGGGCGGCCTGATGCGGCAGGGAAACCAGCGGCGGACGCCGCAGCGCAGGTGAACTCCTCCGCCGCCCACCCCGAACGCGTCGAACGGCTTCGGGCGGAGGCCGCTGTGCTGCTCCGCTTCGTCGACGTGGGCGGGAGGCCGTCCCCGCCTGCTCAGCCGTAAGGACGAGGACTTCGTCCTCGACCCCGTCCGGACCCTCTCGTTCTCCCCCGCGAGACCGCGAAGCGGGCGGGGAGTCCCGCCGCCCTTCGTCGGATCCGGACGCCGATGTCGAGAACCCGTGCCCCGGCACCTTCCCCACCGCGAAAGCACCACAATGGGTCACACCCGCACCGAGGAGGACCACGATGGCCAAGTACGTTCTGCTCAAGCACTACCGCGGCGCCCCGGCTTCGGTCAACGACGTGCCGATGGACCAGTGGGCGCCGGAAGAAGTCACGGCTCATGTCCAGTACATGAACGACTTCGCGGCCCGGCTGAAGAAGACCGGTGAGTTCGTCGACAGTCTGGCGCTGGCCCCCGAGGGGGCGTGGGTGCGTTACGACGGGGAGGGGCGCCCGCCGTTGGTCGACGGGCCGTTCGCGGAGGCCAAGGACCTCGTCGCCGGCTGGACGATCATTGACGTCGACAGCCGTGAACGGGCCGTCGAGCTGGCCGGGGAGCTGTCGGCCGCACCGGGGGCGGGCGGGAAGCCGATCCACGAGTGGCTGGAGGTGCGCCCGTTCCTGACCACGCCGCACTGAGCGGGACCGACGACCAGGAACGGTCCGTCACCTCCTACCGTGTGGCCGGTGTCCTGGTCACGTCCTGGCACCTGGGCCCGGGGCCGGGGCCGGGCCCCGGCCATCCCGGCCCCGGCGCCCTGACGCAGCCGGGCGATCAGTAGGAGAGCGCCCGGTCCGCGGTGCTCTGCCAGAAGGTGACCCACGCCGAGTCGTCGAAGTACGTACCCGGGACGCGGGGCCGCGCCGGGCCGCCGACGGAGCCCTGGCCGGCGGCGTCGGTGAAGTAGACGTCGATGCCGGAGACGCGGTGCCCGTGGGTTCCGCTGCCGTCGGGCGACTCGCTCATGATGCCCGCGTACGCGGACTGGCCGGGCTTGAGGATGACGACGGCCTGCGGAGCGCTGTCCCGGAGCACGGTGACGGGCGCCTGCTGCCCGGCGTCCCAGCGCAGCGCCGGGGCGTGGTAGGCGGCGCAGGTGGTCCTGCCGGTGTTGGTGGCGGTGAGCAGCAGGTGGTTGAGGGGCCGGGGGACGGGGGTCACGGTCACCTTGGTGTTGTCGGCCGTGCAGGGGGCTGTCCGCTGGGCCGCGGCCGGCTTGGACGCGGCCGGCTTCGAGGTGACGGTGGAGGCGCCGGCGGTCTGGGTGCCGGCGAGCGTGAGGGCGGCCGCGGCGGCTGCTGCGGCGGCGAAGCGGGCCGCGGTGGTGGTCGTGACGTTCATGTGACGTGCCTTTCCTGTGGGCTGTGGTTGTGCCTGTGGGTCTTCCTGCGCCTGCCCCGGTGAGGCGTGCGTGACCGCCTGACGGGGCGTGGAGCGCGGGGAGCGGACGCCTCGGCGGCGGGGGGACCGCGGCCGTCGTCCGGTGATCAACAGGCTGCCCGGCGGGGTGCGGCGGGCACAACGGCTGCGCGCAGTTGCGGGACGCCGGAATGCGGAAAGCACCTCTGACCTGCGGGAATGCGGGTGCCCTGGAACGCCGGGCCGGGACGCGGGGGCGGGGGGAAGGGGGCGGGCGTCAGCTCGTCAGCACCTCGGGGTTGGCGCAGTGGGCGAGCGGCTCGCCGCGCAGGAAGCGGGCGGTCTCGGCGGCGACGATGCGGGCCGCCCTGCGGGCGACCTGGCGGCTGGCGCCGGCGATGTGGGGGGTGAGGACGACGCCGGGGGTGGTGAGCAGGCGGGCGCCGGCCGGGACCGGCTCGGCCGGGTAGACGTCGAAGCCGGCCCCGGCCAGGTGCCCGGATTCCAGGGCGTCGCACACCGCGTCGTAGTCGAGGAGCGCGCCGCGCGCGCAGTTGACGAGGACGGAGCCGCGGGGCATGGCCGCGATCTCGGCGCGGCCGATCAGGCCACGGGTCTCGTCCGTGACGCGGGCGTGGAGGGACACGATGCGGGAGCGGGCGAGGAGTTCGCCGAGGGAGACCGGTTCGGCGATGCCGGTGAGCGCGTCGGGGCGCACGTACGGGTCGTGGACGAGGACGCGGGCGCCCATGGCGGCCAGGACGCGGGCGACGCGGGAGCCGATCGCGCCGAAGCCGACGAGGCCGACGGTGGTGCCCTCGATCTCGATGCCGCACCGGTCGTAGTCGTAGTGATCGCCGCGCCACGTGCCGTTCCTGAGGTCGGTGTGGACGTCGCCGACGCCCCGGGCGGCGGCGAGGAGCAGGGCGAGGGTGTGCTCGGCGGTGGCGGTCGCGTTGCGGCCGGGCGCGTAGCAGACGGCGACGCCGTGCCGGGTGGCGGCGGCGAGGTCGGCGTTGACCGGGCCGCCGCGGCTGACGCAGCAGAGCTCCAGCCCGGGGCAGGCGGCCAGGACGCGTTCGGTCAGGGGCGCCAGCTGGGTGACGCAGACGCGGGCGCCGCGCAGGGCCTCGATCATCTGCTCCTCGGTGCCGGACGCCTCGTCGACCCCGGCGACGGGGCCGAAGGGCGTGTGCGGCCAGGGCAGCCGGAGTTCGCGTATGGCGAGGGGCGTGGTGGCGGGGACGGCGGCGCGGAGTTCCTCGCCGAGGAGGCGCGGCAGGACGAAGTGGTCGCCGGCGGCGAGGACGGTGGTGGTGCTCATGGGTTCTCCTGGCGGCGGGGGGCGTCAGCGGGCGGGCAGGGCGGGGGCGTTGAGGCGGAGCAGGGCGGCGCGGCCGGCGCGGAGCCGGAGTTCGGTGAGGGCGCCGTTCTCCAGGACGGGGAAGACCTGGCGGTAGCGGGAGAGGGGGATCTCCAGCAGCCGGCAGAGGGCGAGACGGACGAGGGTGGAGTGGGCGACGACGAGGACGCGGCCGTCGGGGAGCTCCCGGGCGGTCTGCGTCAGGCAGTCGAGGGCGCGGTCGGCGGCCGCGGCGGGGTCCTCGCCGCCGGGGAGGTGGTGGGCGACGGGGTCGGCGAGGAAGGCGGCGAGGGCGTCGGGGAACGCGTCGGCCATCTCGTCGCGGGTGAGCCCGTCGCCGCGGCCGAAGTCCACTTCCACCAGGCGTTCGTCGACGCGCGGGGCGAGGCCGAGGGCGGTGGCGGCGGGGCGGGCGGTGAGCCGGGCGCGGGAGAGCGGGGAGCAGAGGACGGCGTCGAGCCGCTGCCCGGCGGCCCAGGCGGCCAGGTCCTCGGCCTGCCGGAGGCCGTGTTCGGTGAGGGGGACGTCGGTGCGGCCCGCGTAGCGGTTCTCGGCGTGCCAGGTGGTCTCGCCGTGGCGTACGAGGAGGAAGTCGGTCACTGCTCGGCCTTTCTGCGGGCGTGCGCGGCCAGGGTCTCGTCCAGCAGTCCGCGGTGGGTCAGTTCGTCGACGAAGGCGCGGTAGACGGGGAGCAGCCGGGCCGTGCGGGCGGGGTCGGGGGGCAGTTCGTCCCGGATCCGCACCATGGCGGCCGCGGCGTCCTCCAGCCTGGTGCCTTCGGCGGTCGCGGCGAGGACCGCCATGCCGGTGGCGCTCCCGTCGTGCTCGGGCAGCCGGACGGGGCGGCCGAGGAGGTCGGCCCGCAGCTGTGACCAGTAGGTGTTGCGGGCGCCGCCGCCGGTGAGGGTGAGCGGGCCGTCGACGGGGGCGCCGAGGAGGTCGAGGCGGTCGAAGCAGAGCCGTTCGACGCAGGCGACGCCGAGGAGGCAGGCGTGGAAGTGCTCGGCGTCGTCGGCGGGCCGGCCCAGGACGAAGGCGGTGGCGCCGGGGGCGCGGAAGGGGAAGCGCTCGCCGCCGGCGGTGGCGAGCGGGTAGACGACGGCGGCCGGGCCGCGGGCGGCGAAGGAGGCGGCGGCCCGGCGGGTGAGGGCGTCGAGGTCGGCCCCGGGGAAGCGCCGGGCGATCACTCCGGCGCCGCTGCCGGAGGCGCCGCCGGGCAGCCAGGTGCCGCCGGGTCCCCGGTGGCTGTAGACGGTGCCGGCGGGGTCGCGGACGGGGCGGGAGCTGACGCCCTTGAGGACGAGGGTGGTGCCGAGGACGGAGTTCCAGGCGCCGGGGGCGAGCGCTCCGGCGCCGATCTGCGCGGCGCAGCCGTCCGTGGTCCCGGCGACGATCGGGGTGCCGGCGGGGATGCCGGTGGTCGCGGCGGCGTCGGGGTGGACGGTGCCGATGACGGTGCCGGGGCGGACGACGTCGGGCAGGAGTCCGGACGGGACGCCGAGGGCGGCCAGTTCGGCCTCGGGCCAGCGGTCCTCGGCGAGGTGGTAGCCGGTCTTCAGGGCCTGGCCGGTGTCGGTGGGCAGGGGCCGGCCGGCGAGCCGCCAGGTGATGAGGTCCGCCTGGTGGAGGAGCCTGGTCCCGGGCGCGGGCTGGGTGGTGTCGAGCAGCCGGAGGAGTCTGGGCAGCGCCCAGGAGGCCGGCATGGTGCGGTAGCCGAGCGCGTCCCAGACGGCGGCGCCCACGGCGTTGACGCGGTCGGTGTACGCGTGGGCGCGTCCGTCGTCGTACATCACGCCGGGCGTCAGGGGTCTGCCGTGCCCGTCGGCGAGCAGGATGGTGCCGGAGGTGGCGTCGACGGCCAGGCCGCGGACGCGGCGGGGCGCGATGCCGGCGAGGGCCTCGCGGGAGGCGGCGGCGACGGCGGACCACCAGTGTTCCGGGTCCTGTTCGTGGCGCGGGCCGTCGCGGTGGCCGGTGAGCGGGCGGGCGGCGGCGGCGAGGAGGCGGCCGGTGCCGTCGACGGCGACGGCGCGGGCGCTCTGCGTGCCCAGGTCGATGCCGAGGAGGACGGCGTCGGGGTCGAGGAGGGGTGCGGCGTCAGGCATGGGTGGCTTTCCGTACGGGCTGTGCGGTGGCGGGCGGGGGGACGGCGGGGGCGGCGGCCGGGGGTGCCCAGCCGAGGGCGCGGGCGGAGCGGCGCCAGTCGAGGAAGGAGGCGTGCAACGCGTCGTAGAAGGCGCC
Source organism: Streptomyces caatingaensis (assembly GCF_001187435.1). Classification (GTDB taxonomy): domain Bacteria; phylum Actinomycetota; class Actinomycetes; order Streptomycetales; family Streptomycetaceae; genus Streptomyces; species Streptomyces caatingaensis. The sequence goes on from NZ_LFXA01000003.1 coordinate 133,914, forward strand.
GCGTTCGGGGTCGGGTTCCCAGCGGTCGCGGACGCGGACGAGGGCCGCGGCCGCGTCGTGCGCGCTCGGCTGCGCCCCGGTGGCCACCAGAGCGGTCAAGCAGGCGCCCTTCGCGCCGAGTTCGGTGCCGTCGCAGCGGGCGGTGGGCACTCCGGTGACGTCGGCGATCAGGCGGCACCACGCGTCGCTGGCGGATCCGCCGCCGCACAGGCGCAGTTCGGTCACCGGGGCCCGGGAGGCGGCCAGGCAGTCGCGCACCACCATCGACAGTCCCTCGAAGACGGCGCGGGCGAGGTGGGCGGGCGTGTGGTGCAGGGAGAGGCCCCAGAAGGCCCCTCGGGCGCGGGGGTCGAGGAAGGGCGCGCGCTCGCCGGCCGGGGAGAGGTAGGGCAGGAACGCCAGCCCGCCGGCGCCGGGCGCGGTGCCGAAGGCGAGTTCGCCGAGGGCGGCGGGGCCGGGGACGGCGAGGGTGCGGGCCGCCCAGTCGAGGACCTCGGTGCCGGAGAGGGTGGGGAAGGCGCGCAGCAGCCGGTTCCGGCCGCCGTAGGCGATGGTGATGCCGCAGGGTTCCCCGGTGGTGTCGGGGGCGCCGGTGACGGTCTCCGTGCACAGGGTGGTGCCGAGGATGCCGCACGCCTGGCCGGGATCGACGACGCCGGCGCCGAGGGCGGTGGCGGCGATGTCGTAGGGGGCCATGACCACGGGCAGGCCGGCGGGCAGGCCCAGTTCGGCGGCGGCCGCCGGGGTGAGGTCGGCGACGCGTTCGTCCTCGCCGAGGACGCGGGGCAGCAGGCGCCCGGCCCACGGGAGGCCGAACAGGTCGAGCAGGTACGGGTCGTAGGCGCCGGTGGCGTGGTCGAGGAAGGGGGCCGACGCGTCGGACTCGTCCACGGCGGTGATCCCGGTGAGCCGCAGGAACAGCCACCCGGCGCAGGTGAGGGCGGTGCGGGAGCGCGCCAGGCGCTCGGGGTCGCGGGCGGCGAGCCAGGCGAGGACCGCGTTGGGCATGCCGCCGCAGGTGAGCGAGCCGTTGCGGCGGAACGCCGCGTCGAGGACGCCGTCGGCGGCCCAGCGGGTGAGCAGGCCGGCGGCGCGGCCGTCGGACCAGAGGACGGCGGGCCCGGTGGGACGCCCGTCGGCGCCGACGAGCCAGCAGCCGTCGCCCTGGGCCGTGAAACCCACCAGCCGCACCGGGGCGTGGCCGGGCCCGAGCCGGGACAGGGCGGTCCGCGCGGTGCGGACGACGCCGTCCCACACGGCGTCCATGTCCTGTTCGGCCCGGCCGGGGCGGGGCCGCAGCACCTGCGTGGCGACGCGTGCGACGGCCGCCTCGCGTCCCTGGTCGTCGAAGACGACCGCCTTGATGACCGACGTGCCGACGTCGATGGTGAGGACCGACATGACTCCGGGTACCTGCCTCTTCGCAGTGCCGCCGCCGGTGCGCGGCGGTTCGCGCAGTAGCGAAACGCGCCGCCGGACAAGGCGTCAATCGGCCGGGGAGAACTTCCCGTTCCGCGCCCCGGCCGGGCTGTGAGGGCCGTGTCCGGGCCGCCGTCCGGCGGGCGCCGCCCCGGCCGGGCCGTGTTACGTTCGTGTGCAGTTCACAGCTCCGCTTCCGTCGCGGGCGGGGCGGTCCGGGAGGGGGGCGGCGCATGACCGGCCGGGACGCGCAGGAGGAGCGCCGGCGCCGGCTGCGCGAGCTGGTGACGGGCAGGGGCTTCGTCCGCACCGCCGCGCTGGCCGAGGAGTTCGGGGTCAGCGTGATGACGGTGCACCGCGACCTCGACGCGCTCCAGTCGCAGGGCTGGCTGCGCAAGGTGCGCGGCGGGGCGAGCGCGCTGCCGTCGGCGCACTTCCACGGCAGCGTCGCGGAGCGGCTGCGGACGATGTCGCGGACGAAGCACCGCCTCGCGGCGGCCGCCGCCGAACTCCTCGCCCCGGGGCAGGTGGTGATGATCGACGACTCCACCACCTGTCTGCCGCTGACCCGTCACCTGCCCGGCAGCACGCCGCTGACGGTCGTCACCAACTCGCTGCCGGCGGTCTCCGCCCTGGCCAGGGAGCCGGGCGTCTCGCTGATCGCGCTGGGCGGCACGTACTTCCCCGCCTACGACGCGTTCATGGGCCCGCACACGGCGCAGAGCGCCGAGGCGTACCGGGCCGATGTGCTGTTCCTGTCCACGACGGCGGTCACCGGGGGCCGCTGCTACCACATGTCGCCCGAGACGGTGCAGGTCAAGCGGGCGATGATGGCGTCGGCGGCGCGCCGGGTGCTGCTGGTGGACCACACGAAGTTCGCCCACCAGGGGCTCCACGCGCTCGCCCCGCTCACCGCCTTCGACCTGGTCGTGACCGACGAGGCGGCCCCGGCGGCCGAGGTGCGGCGGCTGCGGGAGCAGGGGGTGGCCGTGCGCGCCGTCCCCGCCGGCCGATGAGGCGCGGCCGTCCCGTGTGAACGTCACACGCCCTCCACACCGTCAGCGCTCCCGGAGCCGCCCCTCTCCCCCGCCGTCCGGCGGTCCCGCCGCCGTTCCCGGCGCCCCGCGCGCACGCCTCCGCGGCGCCGGGCCGTCGGGCGCGGCACGGCCGTACGGCGGGAGGCGGAAGCCGACTTCCGCGCCGCCGCCCTCGGCCGTGGTGGCGAAGACGGTTCCCGCGTCGGCCGTGACGATGTCGTGCACGATGGCGAGACCGAGGCCGGATCCGGGGGTCGCCTGCGTCCGGGAGCCGCGGTAGAAGCGGTCGAAGACGGCGTGCCGTTCGGCGGGCGCGATGCCCGGCCCCCGGTCGCGTACGGCCAGTTCGCCGCCGGCGACGCGCACGGTGACCGGGGTGCCCTCGGGGCTGAACTTCACCGCGTTGCTCAGCAGGTTGTCGACGCACCGCTGAACCGCGCGCGGCCGGGCGCGCACCGGCACCGGCGGGTGCGCGTCGTCCTCGACGACGAGGACGGTGCGCCCGGTCCGCCGGCGGACGCGCCGCGCCCCGTCCTCCGCGGCGACGGCGAGATCGACGGCCTCGGGCTCCTCCTGGGCGTAGCGGTCGGTGGCCAGCTCGACGAGTTCGCGCACCAGGTCGTCGAGGGCCGCGGTCTCGGTGACCAGGGTGGTGAGGATCTGCTCCTCGTCCTCGGGGGCGAGCCTGCCGCGCGCCCGCTGGAGCAGCTCGGCGCTCCCGCGCACCGAGGTGAGCGGGGTGCGCAGTTCGTGGCTGGCGTCCTGGACGAGCCGCCGCTGCTGGTCGCGGGAGCGGCGCAGCGCGGCGAGCATGTGGGCGAAGCTGTGCGTCAGTTGGCCGATCTCGTCGGATCCGGCGGGCGGCAGGGGCGTGGCGAGGTCCTGTGTGGTGGTGATGCGCCGGGTGGCGCCGGCCAGCCGGCGGACCGGCCGCAGGATCCGGCCGAGGACGAGCCAGCCGAGGACGGCCGCGAGGGCGACGGCCGCCGCGGTGGTCCAGGTGATCCGCCACAGGAACTGGTCGTCGACGCGCGCGGCCCTCTCGTGGCTCTGCCCGACCATGACGGCCCCGCCCCCGGGCAGGGGCCTGGTCAGCGTGCCGTACTCGGTGCCGCCGACGAGGACGTCCGCGCGGGCCTCCCCCGTGCCCGTGCGGGCCACGCGCAGCGCCTCCGGCGGGACCGGCAGCGCGGCGCGGCCGGGCGTCAGCGGCCGGACGGTTCCCCCGGCGGAGACGGTCTGCTCGGTCGTGCCGGGCCGGGCGGGCGGGGTGCGGCCGGCGGCGAGGAGGGTGGCGACGGTGCTCGCGCGGTCGTCGAGGCCCCGCTCCAGCTCGTCGCCGACCAGGGCGCCGACGCCCCGGTACGACATGACGGCGGCGAGGGTGATGGCGAGCGCGGCGGTCGCGGCGAGCACGGCGGTGATCTTCGCGCGGAGGGTGCGGAACCGGCGCGGTGTGCGGGGCTTCACGCGGGCCGGATCGTGTAGCCGACGCTGCGGACGGTGTGGATCAGGCGGGGCTCGCCGCCCTGTTCGGTCTTCTGGCGCAGGTAGCCGATGTAGACGTCGAGGGAGCGGGAGGTGGTGTCGAAGTCGTAGCCCCAGATGCGTTCGTAGATCTGCGACCGGCCGAGGACGACGCCGGCGTGCTCCATCAGCAGTTCCAGCACGTCGAATTCGGTCTTCGTCAGGTCCAGCGGCCGTGTTCCGCGGCACGCCCGCCGCGCCGCCGGGTCGAGGGTGAGGTCCGCGACCGCCAGGGGCCCGCCGTCCGCGGGCGGTTCGGTGCGCCGCAGCAGCGCCCGGATGCGGGCGAGGAGTTCCTCGGTGGCGAACGGCTTGGCCAGGTAGTCGTCCGCGCCGGCGTCGAGCCCGGCGACCCGGTCGCCGACCTCGTGCCGGGCCGTGAGGACGAGGACGGGCAGCCGGTCGCCGCGCCGGCGCAGCATCCGGCAGAGCCCGAGGCCGTCCAGGCCCGGCATGACCACGTCCACCACCGCCAGGTCGGGCCGTTCGCGCTCCAGCAGGCCGAGCGCCTCCAGGCCGTCGGCGGCCGGGAGGACGCGGTAGCCCTCGAAGCGCAGGAGCTGGTCGAGGGTGCTGCGCACGCCCGGGTCGTCCTCGGCGACGAGCACGGTCCGGCGGTTTCCCGTTGCATCGCTCATGTGATCATCTTCGCCGGTGGGGGACGTGGTCGTGACGGCGGCCCGTCAGTCGCGGACGGGGGTGACGGTGATCGGCGGGAGGGCGCGCAGGCAGGAGGTGTCGCCCGGCGTACCGGTCCGCAGGAAGCGCGAGGAGACGCCGGTGACGCAGCCGCTCGGCTCCAGCTCGGGGACGTGCCCGGTGTTGCGGACCGACAGGAACCGGCCGTGGCGGAACTGGCGGGCGGCCTTCTCCCCGCTGGCGTCCGGGGTGTTGGCGTCGAGGTCGCCGGAGAGGACGAGGACGGGGACGTCGGGCAGCCGGATCCCGGTGGGCCGCGGGCCGGGGGTGTTCCCGCGCGGCCAGCCGATGCAGTCGTCGCCGCCGTCGGTGTGTCCCTCGGTGAAGCCCTTGGCGCTGAACGCCCCGTGCTCACCGGGCCGCACGGCGGCGAGCGCGGCGCGGTACTGGCGCCACCGTACGGACGGCGGCGCCTCCTTCGACCAGGCCGTGCCGTAGTCGTTGCAGGCGACGGCGATGTACGGCGCCTGGTCCGCCGTGCCGGCCGTGGCCCCCTCCTTCTGCACGAGCCGGCGCAGCGGCGCGGCGTCGCCCCGGACGAAGCGGTGGAGGGCGTGCGGGAGTTCGCCGAGCAGGGACGGCTTGTCCGGTGCGTGGCCGACCTGGCTGCTGGCCGCCTCGAAGAGCAGGTTGGCGAGCTTGTCCTCGGTGAACTTCTCCTGGTACACGCCGTGTCCGGTGGTGACGGGCACGGTGAGGGGCCGGGTCCGCAGCCGCGCGGCGGTGGTGGCGAGGTCCCGGACGGCCCGCTTCCCGTCGCAGGCGGCGGGCCGGGCGCGCTCGCAGACGCGGCGCAGGGAGAGCGATACCGCCTGGGCGCTGGGCCGCGCCAGGGGGTCGTCCCGCAGCGGGAAGGCGCCGGAGAGGACGATGTTGCGCACGTGTCCGGGGTGGCGGGAGGCGTACACGGGCATCAGGTACGTGCCGTAGGACAGCCCGTAGAGGCTGAGGCGCCGGACGCCGAGGCGAGCGCGGATCGCGTCGAGGTCGTCCGCGGTGGCCGCCGAGGTGTAACCGGCCGCCTTGGGCCCGAGGTTCCCGGCGCAGCGTTCGACCGCGGCCCGCTGCCCGGCCCGCGGTGCGAGGCGGTAGGCGGCGTCCGTGACCCCGCAGGGGACCGGCTGCGACGCGCCGGTGCCGCGCGGGTCGAAGAGCAGCAGGTCGTGGTCCTTCAGCAGGCCGTCGAGGCCCCGGGCGAAGTCCTCGGCCCTGTCGATCGAGGTCTCGCCCGGGCCGCCGGGGTTGACGGCCACGGTGCCGCGGGCGGGGCCGGGCGCGCGGTGCCGGACGACCGCGTAACTCACCTCGACCGTACCGAGTTCCGGCTTCCCCGCGACGAGCGGGCGGTCGAGCCGGCCGCAGTCGGTGCGGTGCCCGTCCACGGCCGGGCACCAGGTGGGTGCCGCCGTGGCCGCGGGGCCGGCGGGTGCGGAGGCGGCGGCGGCCGCCGGCAGCAGGGAGGCCGTCACCGCCATCATGCTCACCGCCAGTCCCGCCCGCCGCGCCGTGCTCTTGAACGTCATCGCCCTCTCCTGTTCCTCGGGTGCGGGCACCACGATGCCGGGCGCGTGTCGAGGGCACGGCAGAGCGACGGCAAAACCGTGTAAGAACCCACCGGGCAAGGGCCCGTGGGCGGACCGGCTAGGCCCCGCAGACCGGCCCGGCGGCCGCCGGCAGGCCCGTGGCGTCGCCGCCCCCGGCGTCGTCCGCTCCGGGGCGCAGGCACTGCGCGGCGCGCAGCAGTCCCTCGATGACCTCGTCCATGTCGAGCCGTTTCTCGACCCGTTGGACGTCGGGGAGCTGGGCGCGGGTGCTGACGTGTCCGGGCGCGAGGAGCTTGCAGCAGTCCTCGTCGGGGAGGACGGAGACGGGGGCGGTGCCGATGGCGCGGGCCTCGTCGATGATCTCCTGCTTCTCCCAGCCGAGGAGGGGGCGCAGGACGGGCAGCGTGGCGGCCTCGTCGATGGTGGCCAGGTTGGTGAGGGTCTGGCTGGCGACCTGGCCGAGGCTGTCGCCGGTGACGAGGGCCTCGGCGCCGGTCCGACGGGCGAGGGCGCTGGCGGCGCGGACCATCAGCCGGCGCTGGGCGACGACTTGGTACTTTCCGGCGCCGGCGATGGCGAGCTGCTTCTGGGCGGTGCCCAGGGCGATGACGTGGAGGCGGCCGGCGGGCTGGTAGCGGTTGAGCTCGCGGGCGAGGGCGTAGGCCTTGTAGACGGAGGCGGCGTTGGTGTAGGGGGCGCCGGTGAAGTGGACGAAGTCGCAGCGCAGTCCGCGGCGCATGGCCCGGTAGCCGGCGACGGGCGAGTCGTAGCCCCCGGAGAGCAGGACGAGGGCGCGGCCGCTGGTGCCGACGGGCAGGCCGCCCTGTCCCTTGTGGCGTTCCCACGACACGTACGTCTCGTGCCTGCCGACCTCGACGGAGACGCGGACGTCGGGGTCGCGCAGGTCGACGGGCAGGCCGAGGGTGCCGTGGACGACGCCGCCGACGTACCGTTCGAGCTCGGTGGAGGTGAGGGAGAAGTCCTTGTCGCGGCGGCGGGCGCGGACGGCGAAGGTGAGGCCGGGGCGTCGGGCCCGGAGTCCGTCCAGGGCGTCCAGCACGGTCGCGGCGATGTCCTCGACCGTGCTGGGCACGCGGACCGCGGGTTCGACGGCGCTGAAGCCGATGACCCGGCGGGCCCGTTCCACCAGTTCCCCGACGGGGACCTGGCCGCCGAGGACGGTCACGTTCTGGCTGCTCTTGATCCAGGTGGATCCGCCGACGCCGCGCAGGGCGTAGCGCAGGTTGTCGTGCAGCCGCTGTTCGAACCGGTCCCGGTTGCGGCCCTTGAGGAACGCCTCGCCGGGCTTGAGGAGGACGCAGGGGGCGGGCCCGGAGGGGCGGGACGCTCCTCCTGCCGGGGCCTTGGGCTGCTGCCGGGGCACGGGACTCTCCTTCGCGCATCGCGTCGCGGGCCCCGGGCGGGCGCGAAGGGCCCGGCGCACCCGGTGGTGCGTGCCGCGCGTCCCCGCGTCGCCCTCCCTCGGGGCCACCGGTCGGCCGCGCGTGACCGCCACGCGCGGGCAGCGGCAGGTCTTCGGACTCGCGGGCGCGTCCCGTGCCGGGTGGCGGGCACGGGCGTTCCTACCGGCCGTCGCTTCCCGGAGCCGCGGGGCTCCAGTGCTCGTTGACGGCGGTCGTTCCCGCTCACCGCTGCGGGGCAGTCCCGGATTCCCACCGGGTTCCCTCTTGCGACGCTCCCGCCTGGCCGACGGGGCGAACCAGCTGCATCCTCCAGGTTAAGCGCACGCCGGCGGGGAGGGCGGTCCGGGTGCCGGGGCGGGCGGGTCAGTCGGCGACGCCCACCCGCCCGCGACGGACGGAGGCGCTCCACCTCTCCTCGATGCGGGCGGCCTTCCACACCACCAGGGCGAGGAGCCAGGTGGCCAGGAACAGCCCGACGACGACGAAGCCGACGACGTTGAGGTCAAGGCCGGCGATCCGGTCCCAGAACGGCCCGTGCAGGCCGAGCCGGTCGGCGAGCAGGCCGAGGAGTTCGGCGGTGCCGATCAGGAGGGCGACGGCGACGGACAGTCCGGTGACGGCGAGGTTGTAGTAGACCTTGCGGACGGGCCGGGAGAAGGCCCAGCCGTAGGCGAAGTTCATGAACGTGCCGTCGACGGTGTCCAGCAGGGACATGCCGGCGGCGAAGAGCACCGGCAGGCACAGGATCGCGTACCAGGGCAGACCGGAGGCCGCGCCGGAGCCGGCCAGGACGAGGAGGGCGACCTCGGTGGCGGTGTCGAAGCCGAGGCCGAACAGCAGGCCCAGCGGGTACATCTGCCAGGGCCGGCTGATCGATTTCGTCACCCGGCCCAGCAGGCGGTTCAGCAGGCCGCGGCCCTCCAGCCGCCTCTCCAGCTCGGCCTCGTCGAAGTGGCCGGTGCGCATGCGCCGGAAGACCTTCCAGATCCCGGCCAGGATCACCGCGTTGACGACGGCGATCACATAGAGGAAGACGCCGGAGACGCCGGTGCCGATCCAGCCGGTGACGGCGTGGAGCCCGGATCCCTCGTCCCGTACGGGACCGGCGAGCCGCTTGACGCCGAGGGCGAGCAGGAGGGCCAGCGCGAACACCACGCTGGAGTGGCCGAGGGAGAACCAGAAGCCGACCGACAGCGGCCGCCGGCCGGAGTGCATGAGCTTGCGGGTGGTGTTGTCGATCGCCGCGATGTGGTCGGCGTCGAAGGCGTGCCGCAGACCGAGCGTGTAGGCGGTCGCCCCGATGCCGATCCCGAAGGAGCCGGTGCCCACGCTGTAGTGCTCGGGGGCCACGAGCGCGACGAGCGTGCCCCACCCGACGACGTGCAGGGCGACGACGGTGGCGGCCATGCCGCCGATCCGCCGCCATTCGTGGCGCGATATCGCCTTCGAGGCGCTCTGTGGGAGGGACGCTCGTGTGCCGGGGGCGGTGGAGGAGCCGGTGGCCATCGGGGGTTTCCCCTTCCTGCGGCGGACCAGGGACGGCACACCGTAGGCGCGGCCGATTTCCACCTGCAATACCGGTGCAACAGGCCCCGGGAGCACGGGCCGGCGGCGGGCGCGCGGCCGTCGGCGCACGCCGGGGGCGGCCCGCGGCCGGATCAGCCGCCGAGGCTCCAGGAGAGCGTGTGGTCCGCGGCGGCGAGCGCCAGCAGGACGGCCAGGTCGGCGGCGCCCAGGGCGAGGCCGAGGAGGGCGCGGCCGCGGCGGGCCGTGCCGCGGACGAGGGCGACGGCTCCGAGGCCCAGGGCCAGCGGACCGAGCACCAGGTTGAAGACCAGCAGGCCCGTCAGACCCAGGACGAAGGAGGCGACCGCCATCCCGTCGGCCCGGGCACCGCGCCGGGGGCGCGCGGCCGGCCGGGCCGGCCCGGCGCCGTTCGTCGTGGAGTTCTCCGTCCGGGTGCTCCGCATGGCGACGCGCTCCATCTCAACGCCCCTCCGTCCGGCTCCGGTTGCGCTCGCGGAGCGCGAAGACGAGCAGCCACACGGCGATGAGCGCGGCCGCCGGCAGCAGGACCGGAAGCGGGGTGTGGGCCGCCGCGCCGAGCAGGACGCCCATGACGAGAACGGCGGCCATGAGGAAGAACACGGTTCCGCACCTCCTTGAGTGAACACTTGGAACAACAGTCGTTCACTGAAATCAGCGTACCGCGAACTGGCCCGCCACGGCAAACAGTTGTTTACTGAACCCATGAGCAGCACGACCGGGGTCCGCCAGGCACAGAAGTTGAGGACGCGTCAGGCCCTCATGGACGCGGCGCTGCGGCTCCTGGAGGAACAGAGCCTCAGCAGCCTCGGCCTGCGGGAGGTCACCCGGGTCGTGGGGGTCGCACCGGCCGCGTTCTACCGGCACTTCAGGGACATGGGCGACCTGGGGGTGGCCCTGGTCGAGGAGTCGCTGGGCAGCCTGCACGTCGTCATCCGCAGGGTGCTGGCCGGGCCGGAGGATTCCGACGAGGTGACCGACCGCTCCGTCGCCGTCGTCGCCGAGCACGTCCGCGCCCACCGGGCCCACGTCCGCTTCCTCGCCCGCGAACGCCACGGCGGCGTACGGGCGGTGCGCGAGGCGATCGCGGCCGAACTGGCGCGCTTCGGGGACGAGGTGGCCGACGCGCTCGCGGCGCAGGAGGTCTCACGCGGGTGGAGCCGGGAGGACGTCCGGATGCTCGCCGGGCTCTACGTCGACCACCTCGTGATGACGGCGTCCGCCCTCCTGGAGGCCGCGCCCGGGGAGGAGGACCGCATCGCCGACACCGCGCGCCGCCAGCTCCGGCTCATCACCCTGGGCCGCCGTCACTGGTGACCGTCCCGGCGAAGAGGGGTCCTCAGGCGCTCGTGCGCCGCAGGAGGCGGGCCCAGGCGGACCGGTTGTAGGGGCAGGCGGCGCGGAGGTTGAGGCGTTCGCTCAGGAGGGTGCGGGCGAGGTCGTGGCGGGTGGTGCGGAGGGACGCTTCGAGGAGCGTCTTCTGGAGGGCGTCGCGCTGGGCGTGGCTGCCGCCGAAGTCCTGGAAGCGGTGCCGGATCGGGAGCAGCAGGTCGACCACGTCCTCGTGGCGGCCCTGCCCGTAGGCGATGACCGCCCGGCACGCGGGCAGGCCGACGCGGGCGGTCATCGGGACGTTGGAGAGCGTGGGGGCTGCGTCGCGCAGCCACGACTCCCGGTCGCGGACGAGCCGTTCGGCCTCCGGGACACGGCCCGCGCCGACGTAGGCCATGACGGCGTGGACGTCGTTGAAGGCGTAGTAGGCGCCGTCGGCGCGCCGCGCCCAGGCGTCTGCCAGCGCGGCCCAGCGGCCGCCGGTGTCCGCGCCGGCCAGGTACAGCCGCCACAACAGGGCCGACGCGTCGAGGAGTTCCATGGCGGCGCCGCCGGACCCGTCGTGGTGCAGGGCGGCGTCGTAGACGGCCAGGACCTTGTCCGTACGGCCCGTCTCCATCAGGTACAGGGCGTAGTGCCACCAGTTGTGGACGTTCAGGTAGTTGCCGGACGCCCAGTCGTCCGTGCGGGCGTCGAGGTAGCGGATGCCGTCCTCGTGCCTGCCCTGCATCTCGTAGGAGTGGACGACGGCGTGGATGCCCCAGACGTCGCGGGGGTTGCGTTCCACGGCCTCCAGGCCGACGCGTTCGGCCAGGGCGTAGTGCCCGGCCTCCTCCAGACCGAACGCGTACATGCCCCGCAGCAGCCCGTGGTGCGGGTCGTCGGTGTCCCAGGCGGCCAGCGCGCCGCCGATGCGGTCGCGCAGCAGCACGGCGTTGCCGGTGAAGAAGTCGATCTGGTGGCCGACGGCGAGGGCGAGGGCGTCCTTCGGGTACGTCACGACGAGGTCGGCCAGGAGGCGTCCGGCTCCGTGCAGGTCGCCGTCCAGCCAGGCGGAGGCCGCCGCGACGTGCATGCGCTCGCGCGGGGTCGCGCCGGGGCCGGGCACCTCCCTCCGGTACGCGCGGAACGCCCGGGCCGCCTCCGCCGCGTCCTTCTCCTCCGTGCCGAGCAGGCCGAGGTAGGCCCGGAAGACGTTCCCCATGACGGACCGGGGCGCGGCGCCGAGCAGCGCCGCGACCTCGTCCCCGACGTCCTCGCGGAAGAAGAGGAGGCTGTCCAGGGCGTTCTCGTAGTGCCGCACCGCGTCGGCGCCGGTGTGCGTCATGGTGTGGGCGTGCCGGTCCGTAGCCACGCTGTCCTCCCGGGGGTTCCGCGCCGGGGCATTCCTGCCCATGGCCCGAGGACCGGCAAACCGCCCTCGCGGAGCGGCCTCAGGGGGCGATCGGCAGCTGGCGCTTGTGCTCGGTGAGGCGGTAGCGGCGGACGATCGTCCCGAAGGCCCGCTCGTCGACCGGCTTGCCCTCCAGGAAGTCGTCGATGTCGTCGTAGGTGACGCCCAGCGCGTCCTCGTCGGCCTTGCCCGGGTCGAGGGTCTCCAGGTCGGCCGTCGGGGTCTTCCAGACCAGCTCGGCGGGCGCGCCCAGCGCGTCCGCGACGGCGCGCACCCGGCGCTTGGTCAGTCCGGTCAGCGGGACGAGGTCGGCGGCGCCGTCGCCGAACTTGGTGAAGAAGCCCGAGACGGCCTCGGCGGCGTGGTCGGTGCCGACGACGAGCCCGCCGTGCGCGCCGGCCACCGCGTACTGGGCGATCATGCGCTGCCGGGCCTTGATGTTGCCGTGGACGAAGTCCTGGTGGTGGGCGTCGCGGAAGGTCAGGCCGGCGGCCAGCGCCGCCTCCAGCGCGGCGTCGCTCGCGGGCTTGACGTCCACGGTCAGCACGTGGTCGGCGCGGATGAAGGACAGCGCGAGCTGGGCGTCGCGCTCGTCGGCCTGGACGCCGTAGGGCAGGCGCATCGCGTGGAAGCGCGCCTCGTGGCCGGCCGCCCGGGCGCGCTCCACGGCGAGCTGGCACAGCCGGCCGGCGGTGGTGGAGTCGACGCCGCCGCTGATGCCGAGCACGAGGGAGCGCAGACCGGTGGAGACCAGCCGCTCGGTGAGGAAGGCCACGCGGCGCTCGATCTCCCGCTCGGCGTCGAAGGTCTCGGCGACCTGGAGTTCCCGGGCGATCTCCTGCTGCACGGCGATGGCCGCGGGCTCGGTCACGTCTGCTCCTCGTTCCGGTTCACGGTGTGGCGTCGGGTGGTGGGCCCCAGCCTACCCAGGGAGACGTTCCGGCCGGTCAGCGGGCTCTCACGGGCGGGATCCGGACCGGCAGGAGGCAGAACCCGTTGCCTTCCGGGTCGGCCAGGACGTACCGGCCGCCGCCGCTCCGCCCGGCGTCGACGGGCGCGGCGCCGAGGGCGAGCAGGCGCGCCGGCTCGGCGTCCTGACCGTCGTCGGTGGGACTGACGTCGGCGGCCTCGACGACCAGCTCACTGACGCGGCTTGCCATGGCCGTCGGCGTACGGGGCGCGCCGGCCGGGCCGTCCGGCCCAACCGGCCGCGAAGGTCCCGTAGTTGGAGGACGCGTCCGCTCACTCGGCGGCCAGCCGGTCGAGCAAGGCGGGCAGCGCCGTGCCGATCGGCTCCCTGACGACCTCGTCGGCGCGCCCGTCGTACGGCGTGGGCTCCGCGTTGACGATGACCAGGCGCGCGCCGTGGTCGGCGGCGAGCCCGGCGAGGGCCGCCGCCGGGTGGACGGTGAGGCTGGTGCCGACCGCGACGAAGACGTCGCACGCCTTGGTGAACGCCACCGCCTCGCCCAGCACCACGGGGTCGAGGGCCTCGCCGAACATGACGGTGGCCGACTTGAGGATCCCGCCGCAGTGCTCGCACGCCGGATCCGGGTCGCCCGCCGCCACCCGTTCCAGCGCCTCCGCCATCGGGGAGCGGGCCGCGCAGCCGGTGCACACCACCGACCGGACGTTGCCGTGCAGTTCGAGCACCTTGCGCTCGGGCAGGCCGGCGAGCTGGTGGAGCCCGTCCACGTTCTGCGTGATGACGCGCACCGGCGTGCCGGAACGTTCCAGCCGCACCACCGCCTCGTGGGCGGCGTTCGGCCGGGCGCGGAGGGTGGGCGCGTCCCGGCGCATCCGCCACGACCGGCGGCGGATCTCCGGGTCGGACATGTAGAAGTCGTACGTGACGAGCTTCTCCGCCCCGGGGTCGCGCCGCCACAGGCCGTCGGGGCCGCGGTAGTCCGGGATCCCGGAGTCCGTGGAGATCCCCGCGCCGCTGAGGAGGACCACGAGGGGCTTCTTCGTCCGGCCCGGACCGGCCTGCTCACCGCTCATGCGAGGAGCGTACGCACCGGCCGGGCGCGCCGCGAACGCGTTTCCGCCCGGTACCGCCCCGACCGGCCTCAGCGGGCGGCCGCCGCGCCGAACCACTGCGCCAGCGGGCCGCGCAGCTCCCGAGGGTCCTCGCCGACCCAGGCGACGTGCCCGTCCGGGCGCAGCAGCGCCGCCGGCACGCCGTCCAGTTCCTCGCAGGGGTCGGTGACGTGGTCGACCCGGTCCTCCCATCCGGCGACCGAGAGCCGGCCGGTCCGGTCGAGCAGCAGTCCGCGGCCGCCGCGCATCAGCTCGTAGAGACGGCCCCGCTTCAGCGTCATGTCGCGCAGCCGCCGGCCGAGCAGTGCGTGACCCTCGCCGAAGTCGTAGCGGATGCCGGTCGCGGTGATCTTCTCCATCAGGCGCCGGTTCACCTCCTCGATGTCGATGAGTTCCGACAGGATCCGGCGCACCGCCCGAGGGCCCGGCTCGGTGGACATCAGCTCCATCTGCGCGCGCGTGTTGTCCAGGACGTCGGCGCCCACCGGGTGCCGTTCGGCGTGGTAGCTGTCCAGCAGGCCGTCGGGGGCCCGGCCGCGCACCTCGGCGGCCAGCTTCCAGCCGAGGTTGAAGGCGTCCTGGAGGCCGAGGTTGAGGCCCTGCCCGCCGGTGGGCGGGTGGACGTGCGCGGCGTCGCCGGCGAGCAGCACCCGGCCGTCCCGGTAACGCTCGGCCTGCCGGGTGGCGTCGCCGAAGCGGGAGAGCCAACGCGGCGCGTGGACGCCGAAGTCGGTGCCCGCGACGGCCCGCAGCCGCTGCCGGACGTCCTCCAGGGCCGGCGCGACCGTGCGGTCCCCGGCCACTTCCGCGGCGGGCACGACGACGCGGTACACCCCGTCCTCCAGCGGCATGAGGCCGAACCGCTGGTGCGTCCTGCGGACTTCGGCCACCACGGCCGCCACCTCCTCCGGCGGCGCGGCGACCCTCATCTCGCCCAGCAGCGTCTCGTTCCGGGCGGGTTCGCCGGGGAAGCCGATGCCGAGCAGCTTGCGGACGGTGCTGCGGCCCCCGTCGCAGCCGACGAGGTAGCGCGTGCGCAGCCGCGCGCCGTCGGCGAGTTCGACGGTCACCCCTTCCTCGTCCTGCGCCAGCCCGGTCACCTCGTGGCCGCGCCGGATCTCGGCGCCGAGCTCGGTGGCGCGTTCGGCCAGCAGGCGGTCGGTGATGGTCTGCGGGATGCCGAGGGTGTACGGGTGCGCGGTGTCCAGCCCCTCGGGCCAGACCGAGCCGAGGCCCGCGAAGAAGCCGCCGACGCGGTACTTCCGGCCGTGCTCGAGGAAGCGCTCCAGCAGGCCGCGCTGGTCCAGCACTTCGACGCTGCGGGCGTGCAGGCCGAGCGCGCGGACGACCGGCGTCGGCGCCGGGTCCCTCTCCAGCACGAGCACCCGCACGTCGTGCAGGCGCAGTTCGGCAGCCAGCATGAGGCCGGTGGGTCCGCCGCCGACAACGATCACGTCACACATGAGCACCTTGTTTCCGCAGGTCCGGTGGGTCAGGCCGCCGATTCTGCGGGAGCACCGGGGCCTTGTGGCAAGGCCCCCTGTGCGCTATATGTTGAGAGTGGCAAGGAGAGGGGTAACCTCCTTGCCCTTTCTTTTTGGTCCGGCCGCTTGTTTCCCTTGCACGAACATGGCCTGTTTCGTACGCAATTGCCTGCGTGACGCTTGTGACGGATGAGCCGGAAGCGTTTCAATGCCCCATGCCGCAGCGCACGAAGAAGCTCCCCCTCACCGCCCTCACGGGCATGGCGCTCGCCCTGCCCGCCCTCGTCCTCGGCGGGACGCCCGCCGCCTCCGCCGCCGCCCCGGCCGGTGCCGTCGCGCCGTCCGCCCGTGTACGGGCCTCGGCGCCGGGGCTCGACGACCCGCACATGAAGGACATCGCCATGCGGCTCGTCTGCAGCGCGGAGAACTCCTCGCTGGAGTGGCGGAGGTTCTTCGCGTACATCGAGCCCTACGACGACGGCCGCGGCTACACCGGCGGCATCATCGGCTTCACCTCCCGCACCGGCGACATGCTGGAGCTGGTCGAGAACTACACCCGGGCCCGGCCCGGCAACCCGCTCGCCGCGTTCCTGCCCGCCCTGCGCAGGGCGAAGGGCTCGGACTCGCACGCCGGTCTGGGCAAGCCCTTCGAGGAGGCGTGGCGCGAGGCCGCCCGGGACACGGCGTTCCAGCAGGCCCAGGAGGACCTGCGCGACCGCATGTACTTCGACCCGGCGTTCCAGCAGGCCAAGGCCGACGGGCTGCGCGCGCTCGGCCAGTTCGTCTACTACGACGCGATCGTCATGCACGGCCCCGGCGGCGACGAGGACAGCTTCGGCGGCATCCGCAAGAGCGCCCTCGCCAAGGCCAGGCCCCCGTCCCGGGGCGGCGACGAGAGGGCGTACCTGAACGCCTTCCTCGACGCCCGCAAGAAGGTCATGAAGAAGGAGGAGGCGCACAGCGACACCAGCCGGGTGGACACCGCCCAGCGCGTCTTCCTCGACAACGGCAACTTCGACCTCCGGCCGCCGCTGAAGTGGAAGGTGTACGGCGACTCGTACCGCATCGACGAATGAACCGCGTCATCGGCGAATGGCCCGCACCGGCAAGCAGCCCGCCCCGACGCACGGCCCGCGCAGGCAGGACGCGTCGGTTGTGCGGCAACCGGCCGGGCGCCCTCCGCGCACCACCCGCGCCGGGGCGGAAGAGGGGTGAGCGCCGAGCGTCCTCCGCGCACGGCGACTACCCTGACGCTACCGAGGGCGATGGCGCACTCACGGCGGGACGGGGCGTATGGCGATTCCGGGGGCCCGGGACGGTGGTTCGCGGCCGGCGGCCCCGGGGAGCGAGGACGAGGCGCGCCGGCTGTCGGTCCACGAGCTGGTGGGCCTGGCGGTCGGCTGCATGATCGGCTCCGGCTGGCTGTTCGCCTCGCTCGACGAGCGGCGCCGCGGGTTCGCCGCGCTGTGGACGTGGGGGCTGTGCGGCGCGCTGATGGCCGTCCTGGCGGCGGTCATGGTCGAGTTGGGGACGGCGCGGCCCAAGACCGGCGGGTTGATCTTCCTGCCGTTGCAGAGCAGCGGACCCCTGGTGGCGACGGTCATGGCCGCCGGTCTGTGGATCTTCTACCTGACCAACGGGGTCAGCGAGTCCATCGCGATGACGAAGGTCTTCTCGATCCCCTGGCCCGGCCTGCGGGACGCCGCCGGGCTCACCGGGTGGGGCTGGCCTGCGCCACGGGGTGCCTCGCGCTGATCGCCGCGGTGAACCTGCTGCCCGCCCGGCTGTTCGTCCGGCTCGTCCTGGGGCTGGCGGTGTGGAAGGTCGTCTTCCCGGTGCTGGTGGTCGTCGCGCTGTTCCGCTCGGGGGTCGACTTCCACCCGGCGCTGCACCAGCGGCGGGACGGCGGCGGAGGCGCCGCCGCCATGTCCGGACTGGTGAGTTCCGGCGTGCTGTTCGCGTACATCGGCTTCCAGGCGCCGCTGGACTTCGCGGGGAACGTCAAGCGCGAGGGCATCGGCGAGGAGGCCCGGCTGCGCAGGGCGGTGTACGGGACGCTGGCCGGTGCGGTCGTGCTCTACTGCGCCGCCCAGGTCGCCGTGCTGGGCCATCCCGGGCTCGCCGGGATCAACGCCGGCGACCCGGCGTCCCTGCTGCGGGTCGCGGACGAGCTGCGCTGGCCCCGGCCCGTCGTCCTGACCGACGCGCTGGTGGCGCCGCTGGGTTCGGGCCTGGTCTTCGCCTACGCGCTGACCCGCGAGGTCGCCGCGCTCAGCGCCGCGCACCTCACGCACCGCAAGCTGCAGACCGTCGGGGGCACGTTCCTCACGGTCCGCGGCCGCCCGTACGAGGTCTACTGGAAGGTGCTGCTGGTCAACTTCGTCCTCGGCACACTGCTCCTGTTCGGGGTGCACGGCGCCTGGCGGACGGTCACCTCGATGAACGGCATCCTCACCCTGGTCGTCTACGCCATGCCCGGAGTGGTCCTGGTGGCGCTGAACCCCGCGTGCTCCGGGCGCCGGCGCGTCGTCCGCGGGATCCTGGCGCGGACCGGCTTCCTCGCCATCGCGCTGGCCCTGTACTGGGCCGAGGGCGGTGACCTGACCTGCGGGATGACCGCCCTGCTGCTGGGCGTCGTCCTCCTGCTGGGCCTTCCCTCGCTGGCCCGCTCCGCCCTGCCGGTCGTGGGACGGGGCGTCTACGACGCCAAGGAGCAGCTGACGCTGCTGCGGCGGTGGCGCACCGACCCCGCGGCCGGGGCGGCCGTGCTGTTGCTGGGGTACCTGGGCGCGCTGACGCTGCTGCGCTCGCTGACCGAGGAGGGCGCGGCGGACGTCCGGGCGGGGGCGAGCCTGTGCGTCCTGGCGCTGGCCGCCGCGGTGTTCGAGGGGCTGGTGCGGCTGTCCCGGCGGCACGGGCGGCCGGACCCGTCCGCCGTTCCCCGGCGGGACGCGGCCGGCTCGGTCAGCAGCTGACCGCGGCGGCCTCCGCGTCGAACCCGGCCTGGCGCAGCCGCCGCACCGCGCCGTCGCGCAGGTGGGCGTCGGTCCAGCGGCCCACCGTCGCGGAGAGCAGGGCCCGCCAGGCGGCCGGGTCCGCGACGGCGTCGCGGAGGTGGCCGACGATCAGGCCGACGTCCTCGGGGGTGATCCGCTGCTCGTTCTCCAGACAGCGTTCCAGCAGGTTCGTCGCGTCGGCGGTCAGCCCCGACCGGTACAGGCGGCCGGCGACCACGGTCACGAGCGTGACCCAGGCCCGGTGGTCGTGGCCCGAGTGCGAGGCGTCCGCGATCTCCTTGAGGGTCGTGTCGATGGTGTGGGTGTCCCGGGCCTCGCGGAGCGCGGTGAGGTAGCCGACGACGACGCCGGCGACCTCGCTGTCCGCGCCGAGCGCCAGCGCGGTGAGCCGCTCGGCGATCGTGCGGGCCGCCCGCCAGCGGTCCCCCCGCCGCTCGACCCGGTGCAGCAGGGCGGCGATCTCCTCCCCCGGGCGGCCGTCGACGTGCTCCGCCGCGACGAGCCGGAGCAGGCGGCCGCACTCCGGGTCGGCCCGGACGTGGCGCAGCGACTGCGCCAGGCCGTCCAGGTCGGCGACCGGTCGCGGTCCGTCCTGCGCCGCGGTGCCCGTCGCCACGATGTCCTTGAGCAGCTCGCGGACCGTCTTCGCCAGGCCCTCCGCGCTCCGCCAGTCGGCGACGATCTCCGCCAGCTCCCGCAGGCCGGTGCGGGCCGCGACGTGCCGGCGGACCGCCGCGCACTGCTCGGGGGCGTGCCGGGCCAACTGGTCGCAGAGGGGGACGATTTCGTAGCGTCCCCAGTGGCGGCCGATGTGCTCGGTGAGGGGGTCCGGGCCGCCCGTCGGGCGGCCGGCGAGGAGGCGGACGACGAGCCGGATGGTGGCCTCCACGCGCCCCAGGTCGCGCAGTTGCCCGTCGATCCACCGTTCCAGGATCCGCTCGGAGGGGCTGATCTCGTGCAGGGCGCCGACGAGGTCGTCGAGGCGCGCGGCCGGTCCGGCGCCGGCGGGGTGCGCGGCGGCGTCCTCGTCGACGGCGGCGAGCGTGCGGCTGAGCAACTCGGCGGCCTCCTCGTCGCATTCCTCGTCGCGCAGCGCGACGTAGAGCATGGCCTTGTCGGAGTTGCGGCGCCCCGAGCTGCTGTCGGTGAAGGCGCGGAGCGTCTTGGCCACCAGCGCGTCCCCGCCGAGGCGGCGGCACTCGCGGACGAACGCGGCGACGTCCGGGACGGTCCGCTGGCGGGCGATGTCGCGGACGATGTCGTCGGTCTTGGGCGTCCGGCCGCCGTCCGGGCCCGACTCCGCCTCCCACTGGCGGCTGGTGAGCTCGGCGGCCTCCTTCACGCTCCGGCACAGCGCGGCGGTCGCCAGGACGCTGACGGCGTCGCGGTAGCCGAAGTGCCCCCGCTGTGCGGCCTCGATGAGGTCGGCGGTCGGGCGTCCGACCGCGAAGGCGTGCAGGGCCCGCATGGCGGTGGCGGGGCGGGGCGGCTCGCTGGTGTCGGTGACGGGCCGCTCCCCCTCCCGGATGGCCTGCATCCTGCGGACGAACTCGCCGATGCCGCACGCCGTCACCCAGGTGTAGCCGAAGTCGGGCCGGTCGCGGGGCTCGTCCGCCGCGTCCCGGGGCGGGGGGTCGTCGGTCATGGGCGCAGCGCCCGCTCCGCCTTGTTCCAGTACCGGGCGAAGTCGCGGGGGGACCGGAACCTGAGGGATGCCTGTTCGTCGATGCGCCGCGCGACGGCGGCGGCGCCTTCCCGGTGCGAGGTGCGCAGCAGGGCGACCACGTCGCCGGTCTTGCGGGGGTCGTTCAGCAGCTCCTCCAGGTCGCAGTCGCTGCCCCGCAGGAGGGCGGCGGCCCATTCCTCGGCGCCGACGGGGCTGTCCGGGCGCGGGGCGCGCCTGGCGGGGTCCATCCGGTTGGTGAACAGGGCCCGGCCCTCGCGGGCGTCGTTGAGCAGCATCCGGGGCCTGTCGTGGGCGAACCGGCAGCGGCGCATCTCGTTCTCCACGGCGTCGCGGAGCATGCCGAGGGTCAGCTCGGGCTGGTGGTCGGTGGTGCCGTTCCTGAGGACGTCGAGCGTGTGCCCGCTGAAGGGCGTGCACTCCGCCAGCGGACCCGGGAGGGCCTCGCAACCGAGCGGCCAGGCCCGGACGTTGTCGTCCTTGAGCGCGGTCAGCACGCAGGTGCCCTGGCCGGAGTCGTCGAGGACGCCGGGGAGGGAGTCGAGGCCGTTGCCCAGGTGGGGCAGCATGTTGGAGTAACAGCAGTCGGCGATCAGGACCTTGAGGTCGGCCCGGCACAGGCGCATCGCCCGGTACAGGTACCAGCTCGACAGCCAGGTCCAGGGCTTGTCCTTGTACGACGAGCCGACGGAGAAGTGCACTTCGGCGCCGGGGACGTCGCCCCAGTAGGCGCCGTGCCCGATGTAGACGACCATGAGGATGTCGCCCGGCCCGGTGCGGCGGGCCTCCGTCTCCAGGGCCGACATCACGCTCTCGGCGGTTCTGACCTCCTCGGGCATCAGCACGCGGCAGCGGTCCTTCCCCCACATGGGGTTGCCGGCCAGCACCTCGCCGTACTGGACGGCGCTCACGCCGATCTCGTCGTAGCGCGGGACCCCCGAGTCCGGGGCGTACTCGGCGGGCCCGATCACCAGCGCCCGGGAGGTCACGTCAGCCGCCCGGGCCGTCGGGGCCGGTCCCGCCGGCGGCGTCGGCACCGGTCACGGACGACGTGTCGACGCGCGCCCGCGGCGGGTCGTCCAGCCGCTCCGCGCGCCAGCGGGCGACGCACCGCTTGACGGCCTCCAGCGCGTACTCCAGGGACATTTCGGCGCCCTTGGCGATCACGGCCTCCAGCAGGATGTGCGAGAGATCGCCGGAGAGGGCGGGCCCCTCGTCGACCTCCTCGCAGCGCCAGGACAGCCGGGTGGCCCGTTCGAGCTCGTCGCGCATGCGGCGCGGCCCGTCCAGCCCCAGCCGTCCCTCGACGGCCACCGTGACCCTCGTCGCCTCCATGCACGCCCCCGTCCCGCTCCCCTGCCCCACTGCCCGGCCGGGCCCAGTATCCCACCGGGCGATCAGCCGCGAGGGACGCCAGGGGGCTCTCCCCACAGCGCAGTTGGTCGGAACACGGCGCACGACAACCGCACGCGCGCCCCTGCCGCCGCACCCCCGTCCGGCACGCGCTCCGCCGTCGACGACAATGGGCACGGCGGCGCACGCGCCTCGCGGACGAAGAAGGAGACGAAAGAGAAGAAGGAGAAGACGTGACCACGGCGGAGACCACCGACTGGCGCCGCGACCGCATCGGCAGCGCGCTGCGGGGCGAGAACCCCACCGTCCTGCGGCGCTTGGGGGCGGGCTTCGCGGCGATCGGGGACACCCAGTTCCTGCCGGGCTACTCGGTCCTCCTCGTGGACGACCCGGGCGTGCAGCGCCTCGGCGACCTGACGCGACCGCGCCGGCGGGCGTTCCTGGAGGGTCTGGACCTCCTCGGCGAGGCCGTCGAACGCGCCTGCCACGCCCACGATCCGGCGTTCCGCCGCGTGAACCTGGAGATCCTCGGCAACACCGACCCGTACCTGCACGCGCACATCTGGCCCCGGTACGACTGGGAACCCGCCGAGCTCGTCCGCCTGCCCGTCTGGCTGTACCCGCGCGACGGTTGGACGGACGCGCGGCACGCCCTCGGGCCCCGGCACGAGCCCCTGCGGAGGGCGATAGGCGCCGAACTCGACCGCCTGGCGGCCGCTGCGGAGAGGGAAGACCCGGACGGGCCCGGCCTCCCCGGCGGCGGAAGCGCCTGTCGACCGTCATGCGGGTCCGCCGGACCGGCATGACGGCCTGTCTGGGTCGGGCCGACGGCGGTGACCGCTCAGCCGAACTTCACGAACGTCGGGAACGGCGCGGAGTAGACGTCGGACTGGCGGGAGCCGAGGAACCGGCTGCTCGACGTGCAGCCGCTGTTCGTGTAGAGCCGGGCGTCCGTGTCGGTGTCGTTGGTCGCCTGGCGGGCGCCGCCGGGAATGGCCAGGCACTGGCCGTTCGGTGTCGAGCCCAGGAAGGTCTCGGCTCCGGTGTCGGCCCGGGTGTAGAAGAACGTCCCTTCCGCCGCCTGCGCCGATGCGGCCACCCCGGTCAGCGCCATCAGCGCCGCCGCCCCCGCGGCCGCCACGATCCTGGCCGAACGCCTCAGCGTCGGTGCGTACATGGTCGGGCTCCTTCCTTCGAAGGGAACTGCCGGTACGGACAATCCGTCACCGGCCGAACAAGCGTCTCTTGCTCCCCTTCGAAGGAAAATCACCCACAAGAGGGGCGTAAGTCCGACAAGGAACAGCATTCCCTCACGCCCGGGAGCGAGCGGCG
The DNA here is from genome assembly GCF_001187435.1 of Streptomyces caatingaensis. GTDB lineage: Bacteria > Actinomycetota > Actinomycetes > Streptomycetales > Streptomycetaceae > Streptomyces > Streptomyces caatingaensis. The sequence continues at coordinate 156,744 of NZ_LFXA01000003.1, forward strand.
GAACCTCCTCCCCGAGCTTTTTCACCAGCGACGTGGAGGGGTCCTGTGCGGGCGCCCTCCCCCGCGGCCAGGGATCTGCCGCGGGGCGGCCGCACGGGCCACGGAGCGCATAGCCGCGCTGAATTGACGAGGCGTCACGTATTCGACGGTGCCGACCTGGCCGGCCCCGCGTTGTTGACGAGGGCGTCGAGCCGGCCGTGCTCGGCGATCACCTCCGCCCTCCTCGGACGCGGCGCCCGTTACCGGGCCTGCTCCATGCGCCCGGCGACCTGCTCACGCAGGGTGGGGAGCAGCGCGTAGAGGTCCTCGCCCGGGCAGAGCGTCTGGTACACGTCGCGGTGGCCCGAGATGACGTCCACCGTGCGCGGCTTCTGGCCGGGGAAGTCCAGGACGGCCTTGCCCCGCGGTGCCAGCTCGTACTGGGCGCCCTTCCAGGCGAGGATGTCGCGGACGCCCTCGAGCATGTCGTTCCCCGGCTTGCCGCCGCCCTTCTCGGTGGGCTCGAAGTTGCCGAGGGTGGCGACGCCGAGGGTGCCGGTGTTGTAGCCGGCGGCGTGGCCGCCGAGGATCGCCTTGGGGTCGGCGGAGGGGTTGGCGGCGATGCTGCCCCGGCGCCCCTCCCATATGCCGCCGAAGCGGTCGACGACGAAGTGGTACGGGAAGTCGCCGTACTTCTGGTTGTCGATCTTGTCGGCGTAGATGGCGCGCATCAGGCTGGGCACGTCTTCGGGGCGGTAGTCGTTGCCGTTGACGGTGTGGTGGACGACCATCGCGCGGACGGTTGCCATCCCCTTGAGCCCGGGGTCGGCCTTGGACTCGTCCGCGCCCCAGTCGGCACGGGTGTGGACCGCGGGCATCAGCCGGTCGGCGGCGGAGGTCCCGGCCGTGCCGACGGCGGCCGCGACGGGCTTCATGGTCAGACGCGGGGCCCGCCCGCCGCGGCCCGCGTCCGCCTTCTTGTCCGGGTTGATGAGGGAGAGCCGCAGGTTCTTGGGGAGTTCGCCCTTCTCCGTGGTCAGGCGCAGCTGGACGCCGTCGGAGGTGTCGGAGAAGAAGACCCCGGAGCCGGCGCGTCCGGCCTCGTCGGAGTCCTGGTCGCCGGCGAGCGGGACGTCCTGCCATGCGGTCCACGCGCCGTCGCGGTGGAAGCGTGCTACGGCGTGCGCCCCGCGGTCGAGGCGCACGCCCTTCTCCCAGGAGAGGCTGACGGCGCGGAACGGTGCGGTGGAGTTCTTCTCCACCGTGATCTCGCGCCCTGTCCTGCCGGACGCGGTGCCGGGCCGCGGTTCGCCCGTCGAACCGGTCAGCGGGACGTTCGTCATCTGCGTCGTGGGCGCGACGTCCGCGACGGGTGCGGCGAGGTCCGACGGGGTGGGCGGCTGCTGGGCCGTCAGGACGGCGGCGGCGAGGACGCCGCCGGTCAGCAGAGTGGTGGCCGCTCGGAACATGCGTATGCGTGGCATCGGGGAGTTTCCGGTGAAACGGGCCGGCCGGCCCGAAATGATCATGGACATACGCAGTACATCACAACGAGCGGGGAGGAAACAGCACTTATGGCCGAGAACTAGCGCAGGGCGATGCGCTGCAGGTCCTCGCCGACGACGACCGGGCCCCGGTAGCCGTTCCGGGCCCACGCCTCCCACCTGCCGGTGTCGATCCGGGGGGCGGCCATGTCGGCGATGTGGCTGAGCACCAGCTTCTTCGCGCCCGAGCGCTCCGCGACGGGCCCGAGCTTCTGCACCTCGACGTGGGACTGCAGCAGGTGGTCGCGCAGGGCGGGCGGCATGGGCGCGCCCTGGACGTTGATCGCCTCGTGGACCAGGATGTCGGTGTCCTGGGCGAGGGCGGGGAGGTTGTCGGTGTAGGTGGTGTCGCCGGAGAACGTGACCGAGCCGTACGCGGTGTCGAAGCGGAAGGCGAACGACGGGAACACCGGCCCGTGCGGCACCAGGACGGCGGAGACGCGCACCTTCTCGTCGCTCATCACCGGGAACGGCCGCATCGTGGGCGCCGTGCGCCGGTAACTGGCGCCCGCGGAGGCGGGAACGGCGATCTCGTGGACGTTCATCAAGGTGGTGACGTCCGGGGAACCGGCGTCGCGCAGGAAGACATTGCTGGAATAGGCGTGGGCACGGTGGCAGTTCTCGGTCATCGCCCGGGTGCCGGGGGTCGGGTCGGACGGGCAGATCACCGGCGCCGGGCCGCCGCCGGAGGCGGGCGGCAGCCCGCCGGCCGGGCCGGGCCCGTACACGTCGACCGGTCCGGCGGCGCCGAGGGGGCCGTGGGGGTCGTTGCCGCCGAGGACGAAGTAGTCGTAGTAGTCGGCGACATGGTCGATGTGCAGGTGGGTGAGGAAGATCGCGCGAATCTTGTCGAACGCGAGCCCCGCCCTCACGAATTGGGTCACGGAGGCGCGCCCGCAGTCGACGAGGTAGATCCGGCCGTCCACGACCAGGGCCGTGGATATCCCGGCACGGTCCGGCCTCGGCGGCGGCCCGGCCTGGGTGCCCAGCAGGACGAGTTCCAGCCCGGCGCCGGCCGCCTTGCCCTCCCGGGGCGCGGCGGAGGCGGCCGGTGTGCCGAATCCCCCGCCCGCCAGCCCCAACGCCAGTCCGGCGCCGCCGGCGGCCGCCAGCAGTCGCCGGCGCCCTATTCGCGTCGCGTCCTGGGTACCGGTCCCGGTGCCGTCGCACGATCCACACATGGCGCGTCCCTTCCCGTCGTTGCCCGTACCGTCGTTGCCCGTCCCGTCGTCGGCCGGATCCCGCACACAGCCGCACGCGACGACGTCGTCCCCGCCGAACCGCCGTCTGCTCGCTGCTCGCGGGGGCAGGAGTGATCACGCTACCTCCCGGCTGCGGCGTGGCGGGAGGCCGAGTCCGCACAACCGCCGGTCTCCGGGCGGCCGGACGCGCCGTTCACCCGCCTTCCGGCAGCCGCCCCGACGCCAGCGACGGCGGTACCTGCGGCGGCCGCCAGGCCGTGGACGGGGGCACCGGTCCGCCCGGCCGGCCGACGCGGCAGTACCCGTCCCGTACGAGGCGGTAGCCGGGCACCTGCACGGCCGCCAGGAGCGTCCCCCAGGCGGCGGCGTTGTCCTCGACGGCGCGGGACGCCGTACGGAACTCCTCGTCGGTGCGGGCCGCGGACAGCCGCTCCGCGTAGTGCCACGCGTTGCGCCGCCACAGGACGAGCAGTTCGTGCGCGGTGAGGCCGGCGACGGGGTTCCACTGGGCGTCCGCCGTGGCGAGCAGCGGGTCGTAGTGGCGGGCGATGTCCTGGACGGCGGGCTCGTACGCGCGGTCCAGGACGGCCTGCGCCCGGTCGAAGTCCGGCCTGCGCGAGGTCCCGTCGGGGGCGACGAGGCCGGTCTCGGCCAGCACGTAGGACATGTCGCGCTGGATGTGGGCGTTGGCGCCCAGCAGCGCGTCCTGTGCGGCGTTGGTCTGCCCCGTGCGCGCGGCGGTGAAGGCGATGCGCCAGGCCCGCGGCACCTCCCGCCCGTCGCGGTCGGACCGGTAGGCGTCCAGATAGCGGCCCACGAACGCGGCGTTGAGGTCCCGTGCCGCCCACCCCGGCTCGGCGAAGAAGCCGGGGTGCTCCCTCAGCGTGTCCCGCAGCGCCTCCTGGACGCGCACGTACAGCGCGGCGAAGGGCCCGCGGTGATCGCAGCCCAGCTCGTCCCGGACGGCGGCCAGGGTCCGTTCGAGCCTCCGGACGCAGGCCGGCGCGGGCCCCTCACAGGCCACCAACCCACCGGCCGGTTCGTGCGCTTGGGCCGCCGGCGGCCCGCCGGCGCACAGGACGACCACGGCGACCGCTGCTGCGACCGTCCGTACAAGGGCGGACATGCGGCTGCCTCCGGGACGGACGACGGCGACCTGGCACGTGCCCAACGAGCGACGCGCCGGCCCGGATACGCCGCCGCGGCGATTGCGCCCTCCGCCCTCCGCGCGGACCCCGCCGGTGCGAGAGTGGGGGGATGGCGACTTGGGAGCAGTTCGAGAGCGAGGCCGCGGACCTCGCCTCCACGGTGAAGGCCCGGTTCGAGAAGGCCGCGACACACGTCCTGGCGACGCTGCGCAAGGACGGCTCGCCGCGTGTCAGCGGGTCCGAGGTCGCCTTCCTCGGGCCCGACCTGTCGTTCGGGTCGATGCCGGACGCCGTCAAGGCCCTGGATCTCCGGCGGGACGGCCGGTGCGCGATCCACGCCCATCCGGACGGGGAAGGCGACGCCAAGGTCTCCGGGACCGCCGTCGAGGTGACCGATCCCGAAGAGAAGAAGCGCTACACGACCGGCACCGAGCCGCCGGGCGGATTCCACGCCTTCCGCCTCGACCTCCGGGAGGTCGTGCTCACGGTTGTCGAGGGCGGCGAACTCGTCGTCCGCCTCTGGCGTCCGGGCCGCCCGGTGGAGACCTTCCGCCGCACGTGATCGTGGCCGGGGCGGCCGTTCGCCTAGGTGCCGTCCGATCGGCGGCGCCGGAGCGCGGCGACGCACCGCTCGACTTCGGCCCGTATGGCGGGAGTACGGGCGCTCCTGCGCGCGTCGCTCGTGACGGCCTTCAGCTCGCACAGGTCCCGCAGGACGGGAAATCCCGGCCACTTGACGACGTCGAAACCGTAGACGGCGGCGAACTCCCGGCACCGCGCGGGTCCGTGGCCGGAGCGCCGGCAGTGGACCTCCCTCATCGCCAGGTCCCATTCGGGCTGTCCGTAGGCCACCGTGTCCCAGTCGCACAGGACCGCCCGGCCGCCGCCGGCGTGCAGCGCGTTGTGGTGCCCCGCGTCGCCGTGCACGACTCCCTCCGGCAGGACGAACCCGACGTCGCGGAGGGCGGCCGTCAGGCGTTCGAGGCGCTCGGTGAGGAAGCGCACGACGGGATCCGGGAGGGAGGCCGTCGCGGCCAGGGACGCCCTGATCGCCTCGGGGACGTTCAGGCGGCCGGGGCGCAGCGGGGGTTCGGCCAGCGCGTGGAGGGAGCGGAGCGGCGGGGCGATCTGCGCGGCGCCGGGCGGGTGTCCGGGCTGGGGCAGGTGGGTCCAGAAGGTGACGGCGTGGCCGTCGACGACGACGGGCTGCCGCGCGGGTGCCGGGTGCAACGGGACGGTGGGGAAGCCGCGTTCCATGAGCCATCGCACGAAGGCGACGGTGTCGGCCACGGCGGCGGGGTCGGTGCCCCGCCGGGCGATCCTGACGACGACGGGTGCCGTGGCCAGGCGGACGACGGCGTTGGTGCGGCCGCGCAGGAGGGCCGCGCCGGTGCCGTCCAGGCCGGCGCGGGCGCAGGCGCGGCGGAGCAGCCCGCACATCTCGCCCGGGTCGAACCCGCCGTACGTCGCGCTGGTCGGTGCCGCCATGCGGCCAAGGCTGGCGGACGGGCGCGGGCGGTGTCACCCCGGCGCACGGCTCTCGCGGCGCACGGCTTCTCGCGGCGCACGGCTTGTTCGGGCGCACGGCTTGTTCGGGCGCACGGCTCCTTCGCGCTAGGGACGGCGCGGCGGGGGCGGGATCGTCCCCACGTCCGGTGCCGGCTCCGGCCAGACGAGGAGGACGGGGCAGGGCGCGTGGTCGACGACGAAGCGGCTCTCGGGGCCGAGGCTGCGGGGGCCGAGACGGTTCCGGTCGCCGTCGCGGGCGAGGACGAGCAGGCCGGCCCCCTCGGCCGCGGCCACGACCTCGCGTTCGACGCGGCCGGTGCGTTCCAGGCGGGAGCACGGGCGTCCGAGCCGCGCGGCCGCGGCGTCGAGCAGTTCCGCGGCGGACGCGGCGGCCGCGCGTTCCAGCCGGGCGCCGGGGTCGCGTTCGGGCCGGCCCCGGCCGAGGAGCCCGGCGTAGGCGCCGCACGCGGCGCCGGGCACGTCGGGGGCGGTGACGTGCAGGAGGACGATGCCGGCGGGTTCGGGCGCGAGGGCGCGGGCGGCGTCGACGCAGGCGGGCCAGGTGCCCTCGGCGATCCAGACGACGGTGGTCACATTCGGCCTCCGGTGGCGTGCAGCGCGGCCCACAGTGCCACCACCGCGCCGGCCAGGGCGGTAGGCACGGCGAGCAGGCCGAGCCGGGTGAACTCGCGGAGGTCCACGTCGGTGTCGTGTTCGTGCACGATGCGCCGCCACAGCAGCGTGGCCAGCGATCCGGCGTAGGTGAGGTTGGGGCCGATGTTGACGCCGAGGAGGACGGCGAGCACGGCGCCGGGGCCGGAGGGGGCGGTGAGCGGCAGCAGGACGAGCACGGCGGGGAGGTTGTTGATGAGGTTCGCCAGGACGGCCGCGAGCGCCGCGACGCCGAGCAGGGCCGGCAGCCCGGTTCCCGCGGGCACGAGGTGTCCGAGGGCTTCGGCGAGGCCGTTGTCGACCACGGCGCGCACCACGATCCCGAGGGCCAGGACGAAGGCGAGGAAGGGCAGGGCGGCGGAGCGCGCGACGGCCGCGGGCGTGGTGCGGCCCCGGGCGAGGGCGCGGACGGCCAGAACCAGCGCGCCGGCCAGGGCGGCCCACGCCGGGCTGACGTCCACGGCGGAGGCGAGGACGAAGCCGGCGAGGGTGCAGCAGACGGTGGCGAGCGCGAACACCGGCCTCCCGGCCGGCCCGGGGGCGGCCGGGGCCCGGGCCCCCGCGTCGAGGTCGGTGGCGAAGAAGCGGCGGAAGACCAGGTATTCGGCCGCGACGGCCACCAGCCAGGGCAGCGCCATGAGCACGGCGAAGCGGGTGAAGGACAGGCCGCCGGCCGTGAACGCCAGCAGATTGGTGAGGTTGGAGACCGGCAGCAGCAACGAGGCGGTGTTCGACAGGTGCGTGCAGGCGAACACGTGCGGCTTCGGGCGGGCGCCGATGCGGGCGGCCGTCGCGAACACGACGGGGGTCAGCAGCACGACCGTGGCGTCCAGGCTGAGCACCGCCGTGACCACGGAGGCGATCACGAACACCCAGGCCAGCAGCCCCCGCGGCCGGCCCGCCGCGGCGCGGGCCATCCACGCGCCGCAGGCGTCGAAGAGCCCTTCGTCGTCGCAGAGCTGCGCCAGCACCAGCACGGCGGCCAGGAAGCCGACCACCGGCCCCAGCCGCTCCGCCTCCGCGCGGGCGTGCCCCAGCGGGATCGCCCCCGTGCCGATCACCAGCCCGGCCGCGGGCACGGCGACGACCGCCTCCGGCCACCCCCACGGCCGCACCACCGCGCAGACGAGCACCGCCACCAGCAGACCTGCGGACAGGAGTTCCGCGGACAACGTGTTCAGATCGCACTCCTTGCGGGCGGGGCGGCTACGCGCGCCCGGCCTGCGTCGGACGGCTGGTCCCGGTCATTCTGCCCGGCCGGCCGCGTTCATCCGCCGGGCCGCGGGTGGATGCGGAACCCCGTCACCATGTCGAGTCCGATGCTGACGACGTGCGTCATCCCGCCGCCCACCCACGGCTCCACGGCGTCCCGGTACCGCCGCCGCAGCCGTGGGTCCGTCACGATGCGCGCGGCTCCGGTCACCACGACGCTCCATCCGGTGCGCCGCTCCACATCGAACGCGTCCGCCTCGTACGCCACCACGGCACCGTCCCGGGCCGGTCCGAGGAGCGCGGCTCCGTGGTGGGCGCGGATGACGACGAAGTCGTCGAGGAGCACATGGTTCACGGGCCGTACGGCCGGCAGTGCCTGGTGGCTGAAGACCAGCCGTCCGATGGGGACGCTCCCGAGCAGCGCGAGCGCCTCCTGGCGCCCCAACTGCTCCGTGGGGCTGGCGGTTTGGTGGAAGGATGCGGTCATGTGCGGTGCTCCTGGCAGGACCGGCCGCCGGGGGGACGACGGATTCGAGCAATGCTTCCCATTGGACGGTGCCGCCGGAAACGCTGCTAGGGCTGAACGGCCCCCAGGGGCCACCGACCGGTGGTGGGCCGGGGAGACCCACGAGAAGGGGGAGGCACCCACGCCGGACGGAGACCTCGTCCTCAAGACGGCCCGCGAACTCGTCCCGCTGATGACCACCCGCCAGGTCTCCGCACGCGAGGCCCTGACGGGCGGCGGTGCCCGAGGGGCTGCCCACCGGGCTGCAGATCATCGGCCGCCAGGGCGACGACCTGGGCGTGCTGCGCATGGCTGCCGCCGTGGAGGCCGCGACCGCACGTGGCGGAGGCTCCCGCGGATCGCGCGCCGAGCGCTCCCGGGGCGCCTTCCGCCGGCACCGCTCACCGGGCGGCGACCGCCAGCCCGTTGAGCAGCCGCGCCAGCTCCGCTGGTGCCTCGGCGTGGGCCATGTGCCCCTGGCCGGGCAGCACATGGACCCCCGCCCCAGGGGTGCGCCGCCGTACGTCCTCGAACGTCGTCCCGTACGGAGCCTTTCCGCGGTTGAGCTCACCGACGATCAGGTCGACGCGGCCGGCCCGGCGCGCCGTCCCGTCCGGCGGCAGGGCCGCGTTGAGCGCGGCCAGCTCGGCGTGCGCCGGTCTGCTCAACCGCCGCATGGTCTCCCACGCTTGGGGATCGGCCCGCAGTGCGTCGACGTGCGCCGCGTCGGCACCGGCTATCCTCCGGTGCACCGTCTCGACGGTGACGTCCCAGTCCCCCGCCTCCTCGGCGGCCTTCAGGTCCGGCAGCACGTGGGCGGCGAACGGCCGCATCACGGGTTCGTAGGCGACGACGTGCCGCAGCGGACGCACGTCGGCGGCCAGCAAGGCGATCAGGCCGCCGTAGCTCCAGCCGAGCAGCGCCTCGGTGTCCGCGAACCCGTCGAGGACCACGCCGAGATCCTCGACCTCCGTCCGCAGCGAGTAGGCGTCGGTCAGCGGGCCGGAGGGGGCGCGGCCGCGGCGGTTGACGACCGCCACGGACGGCCAGGCGTCGAGGGCGGTCGCGACGTGGCGCCACGCGTGCGCGTCGCTCAACGCCCCCGGGACGACGACGAGTCCCGGAGCCCCGGGCTCCCCGTACACGTCGACCGTGACCCAACTGCCCCCGCCGACGGGCAGCTTCTTCTGAATCGTTCGCTCCATAAATCCATTATGGAGCGGCCGCTCTACAATGCAAGGGTGCCCCAGCAGAACCGTGGACGACCACGCTCCTTCGACCGGGACCGCGCGGTCCTCGACGCCGCCCGCCTCTTCTGGCGGCGCGGCTACTCCGGGACGTCGACCCGCGCCCTCACCACCGCCCTCGGCCTCTCCACCTCCAGCCTCTACGCCGCCTTCGGCAGCAAGGCCGGGCTGTTCGAGGAAGCGGTGCGGACCTACGCCGAGCCCTACCGCGAGATCTACCGCCGGGCCGTCGCCGAACGCGACTTCACGACCGTCGTCGAACGCGTCCTCGTCGACTCCGTCCACGAGTACACCCGGCCCCCCGACACCCACCCCGGCTGCCTCCTCAGCAGCGCCGCGATGACCGACAGCACGAGCACACTCGACACCAGCGCCTACTACGCCGAACTCCACGGCTGGAACGAGCGGGCCCTCCTCGCCCGCACCCGGCAGGCGGTCCGCGACGGCGAACTGCCCGCCGGCACCGACGCGCCGGCGCTGACCGGACTCGTCCAGTCCGTCGTCCACGGCCTCTCCGTGCGCGCCACCCTGGGGGCGTCGCGCGAGGACCTGCTGGCGGCGGCGCGGCTCGCCCACGACCTGATCGGGCGCCGGCTCACGGCGCCACCGACAGCCTGACCGGGGTCACCGGCTCACGCCAGCCCTCCGAGGGCGTACCGGTCGAAGGCGTCGTAGAGGTCCTCGTCGTCGGGGACGGCGTTGTCGGCCGAGGGCGCGGCGGCCGTGGCGAGCAGGGCGGTGAGCCGGGCGAGGGCGGGGAAGTGCGCCTCGGCGTCGGGGTGCACGGCCCGGGCGTCCGCGAGGAGGGGCGCCGACTCCGCGTCGCCGACGGGGAGTCCGCCCGTGACGTACACGGTGCGGGGCGCCGCGGCGATGCCGGCGAGGGGGCCGCCGGCGGCGAGGCTGCGCAGGCAGTCGGCCAGGGGGGAGGCGGAGCGCTCCGGCGCGCGGTCGTGCTCGGTGTGGTCGACCGCGTAGTGCGGCACGGTACGCACCCTGTCCACGACCTCGCGGCGTACGGACGGGGCCAGGCCCGTCCAGTCCGCGCCGGGCGGGAGGTCCGCGAGCGCGGCCCCCGCGCGTTCCTCGGCCTCGTCGAGACGCCGGGTCTCCACGGCGAACGTGGTGAGGGCGTAGGCCGGACGAGGCCGTCCGGTGCGGTCGGTGACCGCGAGGAAGAGGGTGTACCCGTTCATGTCGTCCATCCGTCGCTCGCCTGTCGCTCGCCTGTCGCTCGCCTGTCGTTCGCGATGAAGCATGGACGCCATGAAGCCTGGACGCCATGAAGCCTGGACGCCCTGACGCCCTGGGGCCCTGGGGCCCTGGGGCCCTGGGGCCCTGGGGCCCTGGGGCCTTGAAAGGTGGCCGGGTGCGGCCGGCCGGCGTCGGGGCCGCACCCGGCCACCGCGCGCCTACTTCTTGATGCAGATCTTGCCCTGGCTCTGGTTGGTCAGGGTGGTGGTGTGCGCCTTCCCGCCGGCGGTGATGGTGAAGGTCGCCTTCGCGGAGTAGGCGTGGCACTCCCCCTTCGGGGGCGGCCAGTTGGCCACGACCCGGGCCTTGAACTTGTTCTTGCCCGAGCCGGTGTTGTGCGCGACCTGGGTGCCCTCCTTGAAGAGGGTGACGGAGATCGAGTACTCCGGCATCTTCTGCTTGCAGCCCTTGAGGTCGGCGTGGACGTTGATGACGTCCGGGTTGGTGTGCGACGCGTGCGGCGAGTCGAGCGCGGCCTCGCACTTGTCCCACACGGCGTCCGCCGACTCCGCCGCCGGGGCGGCCGGTGCCGCGGCATGGGCCTGGAAGGGTATGAGCAGACAGGCGGCGGCGAACGTGCCGGTGAGGATGCGCCTTCGCATCATGTGCCTCCGAAAAATCGGGAATACCCGGCAAAACTTACGCCCCGGGCAGGGCTGGGAACACCGCATATCAGGCCAGTTGAGCTCCCCGCACGGCCCGCCGGCCGGCACCCCTGGAGGCCACGGGAGATCCTTAATCGAACCACCCGCCACTTTCATCATATTGAGCGGACAATCGACACCCCGGCCTCCGTACGGACGCCCGGCCGTCCTAGCGTGGGACCGGCCGCGGCAGCCGCGGCCGGTCAGCGACCCCGGCACCGGCGAAGGGCCCGCGATGGCGAACCCTTTCGAACTCCCCCGCTTCTACACGCCGTACCCGGCACGCCTCAACCCCCATCTGGAGCGGGCCCGGGCGCACTCCAAGGCGTGGGCCCGGGAGATGGGGATGCTCGAGGGCTCGGGCGTCTGGGAGGAGAGCGACCTCGACTCCCACGACTACGCGCTGCTGTGCGCGTACACCCATCCCGAGGCTTCGGCCGAGGAGTTGGAGCTCGTCACCGACTGGTACGTCTGGGTGTTCTTCTTCGACGACCACTTCCTGGAGGTCTTCAAGCGCACCGGGGACACCGCCGGCGCCAGGGCCTACCTCGACCGGCTCCCGGCCTTCATGCCCGTCGGTCCGGCCGGCCCGCCGCCCGAGCCGGCCAACCAGGTCGAGGCGGGCCTGGCGGACCTGTGGGCGCGCACGGTCCCGGGCACGTCGGTGCAGTGGCGGCGGCGGTTCGAGGAGAGCACCCGGCACCTGCTGGAGGAGTCCCTGTGGGAGCTGGCCAACATCAACGAGGGCCGTGTCGCCAACCCCGTCGAGTACATCGAGATGCGGCGCAAGGTCGGCGGCGCGCCCTGGTCCGCGAATCTGGTGGAGCACGCCGTCCGGGCCGAGGTCCCCGCCGCGGTCGCGGCGACCCGCCCGATGCGGGTCCTGAGGGACACCTTCGCCGACGGGGTGCACCTGCGCAACGACCTGTTCTCGTACCAGCGGGAGACCCGGGACGAGGGCGAACTCGCCAACGCCGTCCTGGTGCTGGAACGCTTCCTCCGCTGCACCACCCAGGAGGCGGCCGACCGCGTCAACGACCTGCTCACCTCACGCCTGCAGCAGTTCGAGCACACGGCGCTCACCGAGCTCGGCCCGCTCTTCGAGGAGCACGCCCTGGACCCGAAGGCCCGCGCGGGCGTCCTCGCCTACGTCCGGGGGCTACAGGACTGGCAGGCCGGCGGCCACGAGTGGCACATGCGCTCCAGCCGCTACATGAACGGCGCCGGGGAGCCCGGCTCCCCCGCGGCGACCGTATCCAGCGGCCCCCTGGGGCTGGGCACTTCGGCCGCGCGGATCGTGCCGTCGCTGGCGGCCACGCTCCCCGCGCGGATGCGGAGCTTCCGTCATGTGCCGTTCCAGGTGACGGGCCCCCTGCCGCTGCCCGGATTCCGCATGCCGTACACGGCGCGGCTCAACCCGCATCTGGAGCGGTCCCGCGAGACCGTCCTCGCCTGGTGCCGGCGCATGGGGATGCTGGAGCCGGTCCCCGGCGTCCCCGACTCGGGCCACTGGACCGCCGGGAAGCTGCGGGACTACGACTTCCCCCTGTGCGCCGCCGGCCTCCACCCCGAGGGCTCCCCCGAAGCCCTCGATCTGGCCTCGGACTGGCTCGCCTGGGGGACGTACGGCGACGACCACTACCCGGCCGCCTTCGGCCGGACCCCCGGCGGCACGGCCGCGGCCAGGCTCCGCAACGAACGCCTCGCTTCCTTCATTCCCCTGGACCTCGCCGCCATGCCGCGGCCGCTGTACGTCATGGAACGCGGCCTTGCCGACCTCTGGGCCCGTACCGTGGCCCCGATGCCCGTCCCCGCCCGGCGCGAACTCCGCGCCGCCGTCCTGACGATGCTGACGGCCTGGCTGTGGGAGCTGGACAACGAGCGGCAGCACCGCGTCCCGGAACCGGTCGACTACATCGAGATGCGGCGCAAGACCTTCGGCTCGGACCTGACGATGACCCTCAGCCGCTTCGGCCACAGCCTGCCCGCCGCCCTCGCCCGCAGCCGCCCCGTCCAGGCCATGGAGAACGCGGCGGCCGACTACGCCTGCCTGACCAACGACCTCCACTCCTACCAGAAGGAGATCCAGTTCCAGGGCGAGCTCCACAACGCCGTCCTCGTCGTGGAGAACTTCTTCGACTGCGACCGCATGACGGCGCGCGACATCGTCGCCGACCTCATGAACTCCCGCATGCGCGAGTTCGAACACGCCCTCTCCACCCAACTCCCCGTTCTCTTCATGGAGTTCGGGCTTGACCCCACCGCGCGCGCAGCGGTGGAGCGCTACGCCGAGGATCTCAAGAACTGGATGTCGGGCATCCTGGTGTGGCACCGCGACTGCCGGAGATACCGTGAGGCCGACCTGCTGCGGCACCACGGCGCACCGCCCACGCCCCGGCCGGTGGGCACACCCGGCGGGCTGGGTACCTCGGCCGCACGCCTGGTGCCGGCGCTGCGCGGCCCCGGGGCGGCGGCCGTCTGACCAGGCGGTCGCCGCCGGTCGCCAGGCGAAGGGGTGGCGCCGCGGTGCACCGGACGTGCGGTGAACCGCCCGGGCCAGGGGGGCGCTTCACGACGGACTGCCCGGGCCGGCTAGCGCGTCCTCGACGGTCAGCCGCGCGCCGCCGGCGAACGCCTCCCCGAACGCGGCATCGCCCAGGACCGTTCGGGCCGCCGAGGCGATACGGTCCACGTCGCCGCGCTCGGCGGGAGGCAACGGGGCGCCGACGCCGCGGCGGGCCGCGTCCGCGGCGCCGAGGAGGAGGGCCGCGGACGTGGCGCCGGGCTTGTCGTCGCACAGGGCGGCGACACCGGCCAGGCCCTCCAGGGACAGGGCGAGAGCGCGCGGTTCGGCCAGGGAGCGGGCGACGTCGAGGCCGCGCAGGTGGTGGCGGGCGGCCTCGACGGCGTCGCCGCGGAGCTCCGCGAGGAAGCCGAGTTCGGCGAGGAGCAGGTGATCGCCGGCTGGGGAGGAGACGTCGGCGTAGCGCTCGCGGATCGTCGTCAGGTGGGCTTCCGCGGCGTCGAGGTCGCCGGAGCGGCGGGCGCCGAGGGCGAGGCCCATCTCGGCGTGGATCTCGCCGTATCTGTAGCCCTGTTCGGCCGCGCGGCGGCGGGCCTGCCGGTGCAGGTCACGGGCCCGGTCCGGGTCGCCGGCGAGGAGCGCGAGGCGGCCGAGGCCGGAGAGGCGTGCCGCGATCTCCGTTTCCAGGCCGAGTTCGCGCGCCATGCGCAACCCGTCGTGCTGACGGCGCTCGGCTTCGTCGTAGGCGCCCTTGATCTCGGCGAGCGCCGCGAGCGGTTCCACCGTCCGGAGTTCGCCCCAGTGGTCGCCCAGTTCGTGGAAGAGCGCGGCGCTGCGCCGTCCGTCGCGGCCGGTGGCGGCGAGGTCGCCGCGGACCAGGGCGAGCATCGCCCGCAGACCGAGCGCGGCTGCCGTGCCCCAGCGGTCGTCCTCCGCGGCGAACAGGGCCAGGGCACGGGAGTTCAGCTCCGCGCTCTCGGCCGTCACGCCGGCGCTGAACAGGCCGTACGCGCACAGCCACAGGGCGCGGGCGCTGCCGGACGCGCCGGTGGCCGGGGCGGATCCGGCTGTGCGGTCGCCGGTGAGCAGTGCGAAGGCCCTGTGCAGAAGGCGCAGTTCGGGCACATCCTCGGCGGGGCGGGACGCCAGGACGGCTTCGAGGCCGCGGCGCGCCTCGGTCAGGCGGCCGCGCAGGAGCCACCACCAGGACAGGGCGGTGGCGAGCCGTACGGCTTCGCCGGTCCGGCCCTCGGCGCAGCGGCGTATCGCCGTGTCGAGGGCGGCGCGCAGGTTGGCGGCGTCGGTGTCGAGGCGGGCGAGCCAGGTCCGTTGGTCCGCGCCGCGCAGTCCTGGGGCGGCGCGTTCGGCCAGGGCCAGGTAGTGGCGCAGGTGGCGGCCGGTGACGGCGTCGAGGTCGGGCGTCTCGCGCAGCCGCTCCGCCGCGTAGGCGGCGATGGATTCCAGCAGCCGGTAGCGGGGGCCGCCGGGCGTGGTCACGACCGTGACGAGGGAGCGGTCGACGAGCCGTGTCACGAGGTCGAGCACGGCGTCCCGGCCGACGTCGTCGCCCGCGCACACCGCTTCGGCGGCGTCCAGGTCGCAGCCGTCGCCGAAGACGGCGAGGCGGCGGAGGACGGTTCGTTCGGGCGCGCCGAGCAGTTCCCAGCTCCAGTCGATGACCGCGCGCAGGGTCTGCTGGCGGGCGGGGGCGTCGCGCCGGCCCGCCGTCAGGACCGCGAAGCGGTCGCCGAGGCGGGCGGCCAACTCCCGTAGGCCCAGGGCGCGGACGCGGGTCGCGGCGAGTTCGAGGGCGAGCGGGAGTCCGTCGAGCCGGCGGCAGATCTCTCTGACGGCGTCGCGGTCGGCGGGGGCGCAGGTCCGGAGATCGGGCGCGAAGCCGGGGGCGGAGGCGGCGGCGCGTTCCGCGAACAGCCGGACGGCGTCGTCGGTTTCCAGGGGGCCGACGGGGACGACCGCCTCGCCGGTCAGGGCGAGGGGTTCCTGGCTGGTGGCCAGGATACGCAGGCCGGGCGCGGCGCCCAGCAGCAGCCCGGCGAGTTCGGCGGCGGCGTCGACGACGTGTTCGCAGTTGTCGAGGACGAGCAGGGCGCGGCGGTCGCGCAGGGCGGCGACCAGGCGGTGGACGGGGGAAGGGGCGGTGCCGGTGCCGGTGCCCGTGCCCGTGCCCGTGCCCGCGCCGGGGAGCATCGAGGGGGCGGCGTCCCGCAGGCCGAGGGCGTCGGCGACCACCTGGGCCAGGTCGGCGGCGCGGCCCGGGCGGACGCAGGTGAACTCCACGAGCCGGACGCCGTCGGGCACGTCGCGCGCGTACGGGCCGCTCCGCGCGGCGGCGGCCGCGGCCAGGGCCAGCCGGGTCTTGCCGACTCCGCCGGGTCCGGTGAGCGTGACCAGCCGCGCGGTGGCGAGCAGGCGGGAGAGCCGGTCCAGGTCGGCGTCGCGCCCGATGAGGGGGGTGAGGGGTGCGGGGAGGTACGAGCCTGGTCCCGGGCCGGCGTCCCGGCCCCACGGCACCGAGGTGTGCGGGGAGCCGGCGGCGGCCTGCGGTGCCGCCGGGGTCAACGAGGGGTCCTGCCGGAGCATCGCGCGGTGCAACGCGGCCGCCTCCGGCCCGGGTTCGACCCCGAGTTCCTCGACGAGCCGCGTACGGAGGTCGTTGTACGCGGCGAGGGCCTCGCTCTGCCGCCCCTCCGCGTACAACGCCCGCATGTGGAGGACCCGCAGGCGTTCGCGCAGCGGATGACGGGTGGTCAGACCGGCGAGTTCGGCGGCGAGCATCGTGTGGTCCCCCGCCTCCAGGCGGGCCTCCGCCTGGTCCTCCGTCACGGACAGGCGCTGCTCGGCGAGGCACTGGGCCGTGCTCCGCGCGAACTCCGCGTCCGCGAAGTCGGCGTAGGCCGGGCCCCGCCACAGGCCGAGGGCCTCGGTCAGGAGTGCGGCGCGCGCCCGTGGGTCGTCCGCCCGGCGCGCCCGGGCCGCGAGCGCAGCGAACCGGACGGCGTCCACCTCGTCGCCGTCGAGGAGTTCCAGCCGGTAGCCGGGTGGCCGGCGCACCACCCGGTCGCGGCCGAGGACGCGGCGCAGTTGGGAGACCTTGGCCTGGAGGGCGCCCGCCGGACTGCTCGGCGGCCGGCCGGCCCACAGGTCGTCGATGAGGCGGTCGGCGGGGACCGGTGCTCCCCCGTGGACGAGCAGATCGGCGAGCAGCGCCCGCACCTTGGCCTCGGGGACGGTGAGGGCCTTCCCTTCGTCGTCCCACACCGTCAACGGCCCGAGCACCCCAAAACGCATGCGGATCACTGTAGGCGAGCCCCGGACCCGGACCCGAAGCGCGTCCGAAGCCGGCCCGAAGGTTTCCCGAAGCGTGGTGGCGCACTGTGGTTTCCGCCGGAGGAGGCACAGCCCCCGCAGTGCGCAACCGACCCATGAACCGGAGCACACCACATGAGCACCACGTCCGAAGCCGCGGCCCGAACGGCCACCCCCGATGCCGAGGAGCGGCGGAAGGGGATCCCGCTCCTCGCCCTCCTCGCCCTCGCCACCGCCGTGTTCCTCACCAGTCTCACCGAGACGCTGCCCGCCGGACTGCTTCCCGCGATGAGCGGGGCCCTCGGCGTGAGCGAATCGGCCGCCGGCCAGACGGTGACGGTGTACGCCGTCGGTACCGCGCTGACGGCCATACCGCTCACCGCGGCCACCTCGGGCCGGCGGCGCAAGCCATTGCTGATGACCGCCATGGGCGGATTCGCCCTCGCCAACACCGTCACCGCCCTGTCGTCGGCGTACGCCCTGACCATGGCGGCCCGCTTCGTCGCCGGCGTCGCGGCCGGACTCGCCTGGGCCCTGCTCGCCGGATACGCGCGCCGCCTCGCGCCGGCCCGCCTCCAGGGCAAGGCCATCGCCATCGCCATGGCCGGGATCCCCCTCGCGCTCTCCCTCGGCGTGCCCGCCGGCACGTTCCTCGGCAAGGCGGCCGGGTGGCGCACGCCCTTCCTCACCATGACGGCCCTGACCGTGCTGCTCCTGCTGTGGATCGCCGCGGCCGTGCCCGACCAGCCCGGCCAGGAGGCCGGCGAGCGGTCGAAGATGCTGCGTGCCCTGCGGGTTCCCGGTGTGAGGCCCGTCCTGTCCGTCACCTTCGTCTTCGTCCTCGCCCACACCGTCCTGTACGCGTACATCGCGGCCTTCCTCGACGGCCTGGGCATGAGCGGCAGCACCGACCTGGTGCTCCTCGTCTTCGGCGCCGCCTCCTTGCTCGGCCTCTGGATCGTCGGCGCCCTGATCCACCGCCGGCTGCGTGCCCTCATCATCGTCAGCACCCTGCTCGTGGCGGCGGCCGCCGCGGTGCTGGCCCTGCTCGCCGGCCGCCCGGCCTTCGTCCACACCGCGGCCGTGCTGTGGGGCCTCGGCTGGGGCGGCGTCCCCACCCTCCTCCAGACCGCGGCCGGCGACGCGGCCGGCGAACAGGCCGACGCGGCCCAGGCCATGCTCGTCACCCTGTGGAACGCCGCCATGGCCGGGGGCGGGGTCGTCGGCGGAATCCTGCTGAAGGCCGCGGGCAGCGGCTCGTTCCCCTGGAGTGTCCTGCTTCTTCTCCTGCCGGCGTTCGGAGTCGTGGTGTCGGCGCGCCGGCACGGCTTTCCCGCGAAGCGGCGGGAGGTGCGCGTGCCGTGACACCTCATGCCTGTGATGCCGCAGTCCTTGCATGACCGCGCGGGAAGGCGCGATCAGGATTCACGTCACCGTGCCGACGGGTGGCCGCCCTCCGTCAGTTCGCCGTCGGCCACCCGCAGCCACCGTTCGACGCCGATCCGCTCCAGGAAGCGCTCGTCATGGCTGACCACCACGAACGCTCCGCGGTAGCTCGCGAGGGCGCTCTCCAGTCGGTCGACGCCGACGAGGTCGAGGTTGTTCGTGGGCTCGTCCAACAGGAGGAGCTGGGGGGACGGTTCGGCGCACAGGACGCAGGCGAGGGTGGCGCGGAGGCGTTCGCCGCCGGAGAGTGCGCGTACGGGGAGATGGGCGTGGGGGCCGCGGAAGAGGAAGCGGGCGAGGAGTTTCATGCGCTCGGCCTCCGGGCGGTGCGGGGCGAAGACCGCGAAGTTCTCGGCCACGGTGCGGTCGGGGTCGAGCAGGTCCAGGCGCTGGGAGAGGGAGGCGATGCGGCCGTCGGCCCGCTCGACGGTGCCGTCGTCGGGGGCGAGTTCGCCGCCGAGGAGCCGCAGCAGGGTGGTCTTTCCCGCGCCGTTGGGGCCGGTGAGCGCGATGCGCTCGGGGCCGCGGATCGTGAGGCCGACGCCGTCCCCCGCGAACAGGTCCCGCCCGCCGCGGCGGATCCGCAGCCGTTCGGCCACGACGAGGGTGCGGCCGGCGGGGACGTCGGTGCCGGGCAGTTCCAGGACGAGCCGCTGTTCGTCGCGCAGGGCGCGGCCCGCTTCGTCGAGCCGGGCCTGGGCCTCGTGGAGGCGGGTGGCGTGCATCTGGCCCGCGCGGCCGGCGGATTCCTGGGCGCCGCGCTTCATGGCGCCCGCGACGATGCGCGGCAGGCCGGCGTTCTTGAGGTTGCGGGCGGCGTTGCCCGCGCGGCGCTCGGCCCGTTCGCGGGCCTGCTGCATCTCGCGCTTCTCCCGCCTCACCTCCTGCTCGGCGTTGCGCACGTTCTTCTCGGCGGCCTCCCGCTCGGCCCGAACGACCTCCTCGTAGTGCGTGAAGTCCCCTCCGTGGAGCCGCAGTTCGCCCCGGTCGAGCTCGGCGATGCGCTCCATGCGGTCCAGCAGGGCCCGGTCGTGACTGACGAGCAGCAGGCTGCCGTTCCACTCGGAGAGCACATCGTAGAGCCGGTGGCGGGCTTCGAGGTCGAGGTTGTTGGTCGGCTCGTCCAGCAGCAGGACGTCGGGACGCCTGAGGAGTTGCGCCGCGAGGCCGAGGCCGACGATCTGGCCGCCGCTGAGGGTGCCCAGCGTCCGGTCGAGGGCGAGGTGGCCGAGGCCGAGGCGGTCGAGCTGGGCGCGGGTGCGCTCCTCGATGTCCCAGTCGTCGCCGATGACCGTGAAGTGCTCCTCGCTCACGTCCCCGGACTCGACGGCGTCGATGGCGCGGATCACCGCGTCGACACCCAGCACCTCCGCCACGGTGGGCTCACCGGTCAGGGCGAGGGTCTGCGGCAGGTAGCCGATCGTGCCGTTCACCGTCAACGACCCGTACGTGGGCGCCAGTTCACCGGCGATGAGCTTGAGCAGGGTGCTCTTGCCGGAGCCGTTGGGCGCCACCAGGCCCGTACGGCCCGTGCCGACGGTGAAGGACAGCCCGTCGAAGACGGGGGTGTCGTCGGGCCAGGAGAAGGACAGCCGGGAGCAGATGACGGAAGCGTCGGACATGGGGATGACCTCGTGAGGAGGGCAGGCCGCGCACCGGGAAGGGCGCCGCCGCCGGGCAGGAAAAGGGGACGTCGGGACCACCACGACGGCGGCCGCCGCGAAGGGCGCGCTGCCGGTGGCCGGTCAGCTCCGGTTCTCACCCGGAGATGTCGTCGTCACCCACCATGTCCGGACTCCTCGACGAAGGATCACTGCCGCCGTCACCGTACCAGCCTCCGCGCGGAGGCCCGCAAGCCGTTTTCCGGAGCCGCGGGCCCCGCGCCGGGCGGGGTCAGGTGTAGATGACCCAGCGGCCGTTGTACTCCCCGCCGAGGCAGATGGATCCGGTCGGGCTCACCGCGGAGTGCGTCACCTGGCCGCCGCCCGCGACGCACTGCCTGGCGCTGACGTACGGGGCGGCTTCCGCGGAAGCCGCCCCGGCGACGCCGAACAGCGCACCCGCCCCCAGCACCAGGACACTCAGAGAACTCATCACGTACCGCATGCCAACCCCCTTGACCGAAGGGCGAGATGCCCCGTGGTGCGATGGTCGGGCATGCGGAGGGCGATGTGAACGCCTCTCCCCTGTTTTTTGACATTCCGTCCCCCGAGTGGGGTAGGGAGCACCCTGCCGGAGGGGCGGTTCAGGCCGCGGTCCAGGCCCGCCAGATGCCCACGCAGCCGCGCGAGGTGAGCTGGAAGCGCGGGAAGTGCTCGGCGAGCTGGTCGCGGAGGTCGTCGTAGGAGTCCTCCTGGTTGTGGAAGTCGCCGCGCTTGTTGAGGTAGTTCATGGTCCAGCGGCCGCGGGCGCTGACGGGGACGCCGGAGGAGAGGACGGTGGCGCCGAAGACGGTGCCGCCGGGGCGGACGACGGCGGCGGCGTGCTTGAGGGCGATGCCCTTCTCCTTGATGCTGCCGGGGACGCAGTGGAGGAGGTAGCTCATGCCGACCGAGTCGTAGGTCCGCTCGGGGAGCGGGAGGGGCTCCAGGACGTTGGCGCGGACCGTGGTGACGTCGTAGCGGTCGAGGCGCTGGGCCGTGTGGGCCAGGGAGTTGGGGTTGAGGTCGACCAGGGTGATCTTCGGGTCGGCCACCGGGAAGGTCGCGTGGTCGAGGAGGTAGCCCGTGCCGACGCCGATCTCGACGTGGTTGGCGCCCAGGCAGGTGTCGTACATCTGCCGGGAGACGGCGGGCGAGCAGTGCCAGGCGAAGGGGGCGGTGCCCCGGAAGACCGCGAAGTCGTAGATGCTGAGGAACGACTTCGTGTAGCCGGCCTGACCCTCGACGACCTTCTCGTCGAGGGCCGGGTCGGTCGTGCTCGGGGTGCTGGCGGTGGTGGTGGTCATGGTGTTCCTGTCGTGTCGGGACGTCGTCGTTCCTCGGCGGATGCCTCGGCGGATGCCTCAGCGGAGGCCGTCGAGCCAGGTGTGCACCGCCCGGAGGGCGGACGCGCCGTGCTCGCGGATGATCGAGAAGTGGGTGCCGGCGGTGCCGGCGGCGGTGTGCGGGAGGGGCCACTGGGGGCGCCAGTCGGCCGGGGCTCCGGGGAAGGGGGGTTCCAGGGCGCGCACGAGAAGGGTGGGGGCCGTGAGGGGCTCCGGGGTCCAGGTGCGGAAGAGGTGGGCGTAGTGGGCCATGGCCGTCATGTAGGCGTCGTCATGGGTGCCTTCGGCCCACAGGACCTCCTCGCGGGCGCCGTCGATGTGGGCGTGGAGGCGCGGGAGCATCGGGCTGTCCGGGCGGTGGCTGTCCAGGAGGACGACGGCGGCGGGAGGCGTGCCGCGTTCCTGGAGGACGGCCGCGGTGGCGTGGGCGATCCAGCCGCCCGCCGAGTAGCCGACCAGGACGGCCGGCTGTCCCGCGGCGCACTCCTCGACGCTGTCGGCCTGGAGGCGGGCCAGCGCCCCGACGGTGGCGGGGAGCGGTTCCCGCCAGGTGAAGCCGGGGGCCGGCAGGACCCAGATGTCGCGTTCGCCGGCGGAGGCGGCGGCGAGGCGGGCGTACTGGTGGGCGCCCGAGCCGCCGGCGAACGTCGGGAAGCAGATCAGTTTCGCGCCGTCGGCGGCGCCCCGGGCGACGCGGACGTGGGGGACGCGGTGCCGCTCCTCGGGCGTGTCGAAGGTGGGGCGGAAGCGGGCCAGGCGCAGGACGAGTTCCTGGAGCTCGTCCGTCCGGCCCGTCCCGGCGGCGTGGGCGAACAGGGGGGCCAGGGTGGACGGCTGGGTTTCGGCGGGGGCCTCGGTGTCCGCGGGGGTCCACTGTCCGGCCAGGTGCCGGGCCAGGTCCGTGACGGTCGGGTGCTGGAAGACCAGGGCCGGGGGCAGGCGCAGGCCCAGGTCCGCTCCGAGGCGGTTGCGCAGGTCCACCGCGGTCAGTGAGTCGAAGCCCAGCTCGGGGAGCGGGGTTTCGTCGTCGAGGGAGCCGGCGTCGCCGAGCCTGAGGACGGTGGCGACGAGTTCGCGGACGCGGCCGGCGATGATCTCCGGGCGTTCGTCCTCGGACGCGGCGGCCAGCTTCTCGCGGAACTCCCGGCCCCGGTCCGCGGCCGCCGGGCGGCCGCCGTCCTCGGACCGGGCGGTGACCCCGGCCGGCTCCGGCCAGTAGCGCTCGTGCTGGAAGGCGTAGGTGGGCAGTTCCACCAGGCGGGCGCCGGCGTCGGTGAGCATCCGGTCCCAGTCCACGGTGACGCCGGCGACATGCAGGCGGGCCAGCGAGGCGAAGAGGGTTTCCACGTCGTCCGTCGGCAGCCCGGCGGCCTCCTGCCCGGCGGCCGCCGGGCCGATGCGCAGGACGTCGCGCACCCCTTCGGGGGCGAGCCGGTGCGGGCCGTCCTCCTCTTCCGTCCGGGCCCAGTGCTCCGGGGAGCGCAGCTCGTCGAGGGTGGCGGGACGGCCCGTCCGGCCGGAGACGAGGGGGATCGCCGGCGGGTGGACGGTGCGGCCGGCGACGGTGGCGTCCGGGTCGGCCACCAGGGCGACCGCGTCCGCCAGGGACAGCGCGCCCGCGCAGTGCGCGGCGGCCGGCCCGCCGGTGCCGCGGCCGTGGACGAGGGCCGGGGTGATCCCCCAGTGCTCCAGCAGGCGGAACAGCGCCACGCTCTCGGTGAACCGCGCGGCCCGCCGGAGGACGGGGTCGTCGCCCGGCTCCAGGATCTCCGCCGCCGGCCGGCCGAGGTGCGCGGCGAACGCGGTGGCGATCTCGTGCACGGCCTCGGCGAAGGCCGGCACGCGGGGGTACAGCTCAGCTCCGGGGCCGGTCCCGTGGAGCTCGCCGGAGAACAGGAACGCGACCGTGCCGCGCGAACGGGCCGTGCCCCGTACGAGGTTCGGCGCCTCGCCGCCCTCCGCCAGCCGGGACAGGGCCTCCAGGGCCGCGTCCCGGTCGTGGCCGAGGACGACGGCGCGGTGGTCGAGGCCGGCCCGGGTGGCCGCCAACGAGCGGGCCACGTCGGCGGGTTCGAGGTCCGGGCGCTCGTCCACGTGGTGGCGCAGGCGGCCGGCCTGGTCGCGCAGGGCCTGTTCGGTGCGGCCGGAGAGGATCCAGGGGACGAGGGGCAACGCGGCGGCGGGGGCGGGCGGTTCGGCCGGCTCCTCCCCCGGTGCCTGTTCGAGGACGACGTGCGCGTTGGTGCCGCTGATGCCGAAGGCGGAGACGGCGGCGCGGCGGGCGCGTCCGCTGTCGGGCCACGGGCGGGCCTCGGTCAGCAGCTCGACGCCGCCGGACGACCAGTCGACGTGCGGTGTGGGGTCGTCGGCGTGGAGGGTGGGCGGCAGGACGCCCTCGCGCAGGGCCATGACCATCTTGATGACGCCGCCGACGCCGGCCGCGGCGGCGGTGTGGCCGATGTTGGACTTCAGCGAGCCGACCCACAGGGGCGCGTGGGCCGGGCGGTCCTGGCCGTAGGTGGCGAGGAGGGCCTCGGCCTCGATGGGGTCGCCGAGGGTGGTGCCGGTGCCGTGGGCCTCGACGGCGTCCACCTCGGAGGGGGTGAGCCGCGCGTTGGCCAGCGCGGCGCGGATGACGCGGCGCTGGGCGGTGCCGTTGGGGGCGGAGAGGCCGTTGCTGGCGCCGTCCTGGTTGGTGGCGGTGCCGCGGACGAGGGCGAGGACGGGGTGGCCGTGGCGGCGGGCCTCGGAGAGGGGTTCGATCAGGAGGGCGCCGACGCCCTCGCCCCAGCCGGTGCCGTCGGCGGAGGCGGCGAACGCCTTGCAGCGCCCGTCGGGGGCGAGCCCGCCGGCCTGGCTGAACTCCACGAACGCGCCGGGGGTCGAGAGGATCGTGGCCCCGGCCACCAGGGCGGCCGTGCAGTCGCCCTGCCGCAGGGCCTGGACGGCGAGGTGGAGGGCGACGAGCGACGAGGAGCAGGCGGTGTCGACGGTGACGGCCGGGCCTTCCAGGCCGAAGGTGTAGGCGATGCGGCCGGAGGCGACGCTCGTGGAGGTGCCGGTCATCAGGTGGCCGGCGCCGTCCTCCTCGGGGGCGGTCTTCATCAGCGGCAGGTAGTCCTGGCCGGCGATGCCGACGAACACGCCGGTGCGGCTGCCGCGTACGGCGTCGGGGGACATCCGGGCGCGTTCGAAGACCTCCCAGGCCACTTCGAGGAGGTGGCGCTGCTGGGGGTCCATGGCCAGGGCCTCGCGCGGGCTGATGCCGAAGAGGAGGGGGTCGAACTGGTCGGCGTCGCGCAGGAATCCGCCGCGGTTGACGTAGGTGCGTCCCGGCCTGCCCGGTTCGGGGTCGTAGAGGCCGTCGACGTCCCAGCCGCGGTTGCGGGGCATGGAGGAGACGGCGTCGCGTCCGGAGGCGACCAGGTCCCAGAGCTGCTCGGGGGAGGCGACGTCGCCGGCGTAGCGGCAGCCCATGGCGACGATGGCGATCGGCTCGCCGGCGGCGGGGGCCGGGTGCGTCTCCTCCGCCGGGCGGTCGTCGGTGCCGGCGAGGTGGGACAGCAGGTGGGCGGAGAGCTTCTCGGGGGTGGGGTGGTCGAAGGCGGCGGCCGGGGAGAGGCGGACGCCGGTGGCGGTGTCGAGGCGGTTGCGCAGCTCCATGGCCGTCATCGAGACGAACCCGAGGTCGGTGAAGGGCTTGGTGGCGTCGACGTCCGCCGCGGAGGCCAGGTTCAGGACGGTGGCGGCGTGTTCGCAGACCGTCTCCAGTGCCAGGCGCCGGCGTTCGGCCTCCGGGAGGGCGGCGAGGTGCCGGCGGAACGCGGCGGCGGGGGTCTCGGGCTCCGCCTCCCCCACCGCGGCGGTGGTCTCCTTCGGGGCGGCGGGGGGCGCGGCGTCCAGCCAGTAGCGGCGGCGCTGGAAGGCGTGGGTGGGGAGGTCCACGACGCGGCGGCGCGGGCCGAAGCGGTCCGTCCAGTCGACCGGGACGCCGCGGACGTGGGCCTCGGCGAGGGACGTCAGGAAGCGCGGGAGGCCGCCCTCGCCGCGGCGGAGGGAGGCGAGGACGACGCCGTCGGTGGCGGTGTCGTCGAGCACCTCCTCGACGGAGACGGCGATGACCGGGTGCGGGCTCATCTCGATGTACGTCCGGTGTCCGGCGGCGACGAGGCCGCGGACGGCGGGGTCGAAGTGGACGGTCTGCCTCAGGTTGCGGTACCAGTACGCGGGGTCGAGGCCGGCGGTGTCGATCCGCTCGCCGGTGACGGTCGAGAAGAACGGGATCCGGGCCGTGCGGGGTTCGATCCCGGCGAGCAGCGGGGCGAGTTCGGCCTCCAGGGATGCGACGTGGGCCGAGTGGGAGGCGTAGTCGACGGCGACGCGGAGGGCGCGGACGCCCTCGTCCTCGGCGGCGGCCAGCAGTTCGTCCAGCGCCTCGGGTTCGCCCGAGACGACCACGGACGAGGGGCTGTTGACGGCGGCGACGGACAGGCGCTCGCCCCACCGGGCGAGGCGTTCGCGGGCCTTGTCGGCGGGCAGGGCGAGGAAGGCCATGCCGCCGCGGCCGGAGAGGCGCTTGGCGACGAGGCGGGAGCGCAACGCGACGATCTGGGCGCCGTGTTCGAGGGAGAGGGCGCC
The DNA here is from genome assembly GCF_001187435.1 of Streptomyces caatingaensis. Lineage (GTDB taxonomy): Bacteria > Actinomycetota > Actinomycetes > Streptomycetales > Streptomycetaceae > Streptomyces > Streptomyces caatingaensis. The sequence goes on from NZ_LFXA01000003.1 coordinate 182,581, forward strand.
CGCGACGACGGCGGCGGCGATCTCGCCCTGGGAGTGGCCGACGACGGCGCCGGGTTCGACGCCGTGGGCGCGCCACAGGGCGGCGAGCGAGACCATCATGGCCCACAGCGCGGGCTGGACGACGTCGACGCGGTCCAGGGAGGCGGCGTCGTCGGCGCCGCAGACGACGTCCACGAGGGAGAAGTCGGCGTGGGGTTCGACGGCGGCGGCGCAGCGGTGGAGCGTGTCGCGGAAGACCGGTGCGTCGCGGTACAACGCGGCGGCCATTCCGGCCCATTGGGATCCCTGGCCGGGGAAGACGAACACGGGCTTGCCGCCGGCGTCGGCGGCGACGCCCTCCACCAGGCCGGGGGCGCCACGGCCCTCGGCGAGGGCGGTGAGGCCGGTGAGGTAGTCGTCGCGGTGGGAGCCGAGGACGACGGCGCGGTGGTCGAAGAGGGTGCGCGAGGCGAGGAGGGAGTGGCCGACGTCGGGCGGGGAGAGTTCGGGGTGGTCGAAGACGTGGTCGCGCAGGCGGGCGGCCTGTTCGCGCAGGCCCTGCGGGGTGCGGGCGGAGACGAGCCAGGGCCACGGCGCCCGGGCGGGGGCCGGTTCGTCCGCCGTGGCGGTCGCGTCGCCGGGCTGTCGGGCGGCGGCGTCCTCGGCCGTGGCGGGCGCCTCGTCCGCCTGCTCCAGGATCAGGTGGGCGTTGGTGCCGCTGATGCCGAACGACGAGACGCCGGCCCGGCGCGGGCGGCCGGTGCCCGGCCAGTCGCGGGCCTCGGTGAGCAGTTCGACCGCGCCGGAGGACCAGTCGACGTGCGGTGTGGGGTCGTCGGCGTGGAGGGTGGGCGGCAGGACGCCCTTGCGCAGGGCCATGACCATCTTGATGACGCCGCCGACGCCCGCGGCGGCCTGCGTGTGGCCGACGTTGGACTTGAGGGAGCCCAGCCACAGGGGTTCGCCGTCGGCGCGTTCCTGGCCGTAGGTGGCCAGGAGGGCCTGGGCTTCGATGGGGTCGCCGAGGGAGGTGCCGGTGCCGTGGGCCTCGACGGCGTCCACGTCGGCGGGGGTGAGCCGCGCGTTGGCCAGCGCGGCGCGGATGACGCGCTGCTGGGAGGGGCCGTTGGGGGCGGTCAGGCCGTTGGAGGCGCCGTCCTGGTTGACGGCGGAGCCGCGGACGAGGGCGAGGACCGGGTGGCCGTTCCTCCGGGCGTCCGACAGCTTCTCCAGCAGCACCATGCCGACGCCCTCGCCCCAGCCGGTGCCGTCGGCCCGCGCGGAGAACGCCTTGCAGCGGCCGTCGGCGGCCATGCCGCGCTGGCGGCTGAACTCGACGAACATGCCGGGCGTGGCCATGACGGCGGCGCCGCCGGCGAGGGCCATGGTGCACTCGCCGGCGCGCAGGGCCTGGACGGCCTGGTGCAGGGCGACGAGGGACGCGGAGCAGCCGGTGTCGACGGTGACGGCGGGGCCTTCGAGGCCGAAGGTGTAGGCGAGGCGGCCGGAGAGGACACAGGCGAGGAAGCCGGTGGAGTAGCCCTCCAGGTTCTCCCGGGACTCGCGGACGAGGTAGGCGTACTCCTGGCTGCTGGTGCCGACGAAGACGCCGGTGCGGCTGCCGCGCAGGGAGGACGGGGTGATGCCGGCGCGTTCGAGCGTCTCCCAGGTGACCTCCAGCAGCAGGCGCTGCTGGGGGTCGAGGGCGAGGGCCTCGCGGGGGCTGACCCCGAACAGGCCGGCGTCGAAGGAGGCGACGTCGTCGAGGAAGCCGCCCTCGCGGGCGTAGGTGGTGCCGGGCCGGTCGGGGTCGGGGTCGTAGAGGCCGTCCAGGGCCCAGCCGCGGTCGCCGGGGAAGGGCGTGACCGCGTCCTGGCCGGTGACGACGAGGCGCCACAGGTCCTCCGGGGAGCGGACGTGTCCCGGGAAGCGGCAGCCCATCGCCACCACCGCGACCGGTTCCGCGGCGGCGTCCTCGAGCTCCTTGAGGCGGCCGCGCGTCTCGTGGAGGTCGGCGGTCACCTTCTTGAGGAAGTAGCGGATCTTGTCGTCCGTTGCCATCAGAGTCCACCTCGTGTCGAAGTCACCGTTGTCTCCTCGCGTCCCTGGTGCGGCCCGGGTCAGGAGATGCCGAGTTCGTTGCTGATGAAGTCGATGACTTCGTCGTCGGTCGCGTGGTCGAGTTCGTCGGCGACGCCGGTCGCGCCGCCGTGGCCGTCCGCCGTCCCGGCCCACTGCTCGGCGAGGGCGCGCAGCCGGGCGGCCACGCGTTCGCGTCCGTCGTCGTCGAGCGCGGTGCGGCCGAGGGCGGCGGCCCAGTCGTCGAGGCGGGCGAGGAGGGGGTCGGCCGGGGAGCCCAGGCCGGCCAGGAGGGCGGTGCCGATGTGGTCGGTGAGGGCGGCGGGGGTGGGGTGGTCGAAGACGAGGGTGGCGGGCAGGGTCAGGCCGGTGGCGGCGCCCAGGCGGTTGCGCAGTTCCACGGCGGTGAGGGAGTCGAACCCGAGGTCCTTGAAGGCGCGTTGGGGGTCGATGCCGTCGGGTGCGCCGTGTCCGAGGACGACGGCGACCTGCCCGCGCACCAGGTCGAGGACCGCCTCGGCGCGCTCCTCGGGGGCGAGCGCCGCCAGGCGGCCGCGCAGCGCGTCGGCGGCCGGGGGCGGTGCGGCCTCCGCGGCGGGGACGTGGACGAGACCGCGCAGCGGGGCCGGGAGGGTGCCGCTCTCGGCGGTGCGGCGCAGGGCCGTGGTGTCGAGCCGTACGGGCAGCCAGACGGGGCGGTCGGCGGCGAGCGCGGTGTCGAAGAGGGCGAGGCCGTCCTCGGTGGTCAGGCCGGTGATGCCGGAGCGCCGCATCCGGTCGAGGTCGGTGCGGGAGAGGTCGGCGGCCATGCCGCCGGTGCCGGCCCACATGCCCCAGGCCAGGGAGGTGGCGGGCAGGCCCCGGTCGCGGCGGTGGGCGGCGAGGGCGTCGAGGAAGGCGTTGGCGGCCGCGTAGTTGGCCTGGGCGGCGGTGCCGAGGGTGCCGGCGACGGAGGAGCAGACGGCGAAGGCGGCGAGGTCCCGGTCGCGGGTGAGGTCGTGGAGGTGCCAGGCGCCGTCGGCCTTGGGGCGGAAGACGGTGTCGAGGCGCTCGGGTGTCATGTCCTCCAGGAGGCCGTCGTCGACCACGCCCACGGTGTGGATCACGGCGGTGAGCGGATGTTCGTCCGGCACCGAGGCGAGCAGTGCGGCGACGGCGGTGCGGTCGGCGCAGTCGCAGGAGACGGCCCGGACCGTCCGCGCGCCCGACTCCCGCAGTTCGGCGGTGAGTTCGGCCATGCCCTCGGCGTCGGGCCCGCGGCGGCTGGCGAGCAGCAGGTGCCGTACGCCGCGGGTGCGGACCAGGTGCCGGACCAGGTGGGCGGCGACTCCGCCGGAGGCGCCGGTGACGAGGACGGTCCCGTCGGGGTTCCAGGCGGGCGGCACGGTCAGGACGATCTTGCCGATGTGGCGGGCCTGGGCGAAGTGGCGGAACGCCTCGGGCGCCTGCCGCACGTCCCAGGTCGTCACGGGGACGAGGGCGAGCCGTCCGTCCCCGAAGAGGGCGAGGAGGTCGGCGAACATCCCGGCGATGCGCCCGGCTCCGGCGTCCATGAGGTCGAACGCCCGGTAGGCGACGCCCTCGTGGGCGGCCGCGACCTCGTCGGCGTCCCGGATGTCGGTCTTGCCCATCTCGACGAACCGGCCGCCCGGGCGCACGAGGCGCAGCGAGGCGTCGGCCATCTCCCCCGCGAGGGAGTTGAGGACGACGTCGACGCCCCGGCCGCCGGTCGCGGCGGCGAAGCGCTCCTCGAACTCGCCGGTGCGCGAGGACGCGAGGTGGTCGTCGTCCACGCCCAGGGCGCGGACGGCGTCCCACTTGGCCGGTCCGGCCGTGGCGAAGACCTCGGCCCCCAGGTGCCGGGCGAGCTGGACGGCGGCCATGCCGACGCCGCCGGCCGCCGCGTGCACCAGGACGCGGTCCCCCGCCCGGACGCCGGCGAGGTCCACCAGGCCGTAGTAGGCGGTCAGGAAGGTGACGGGCACGGACGCGGCCTGCGGGAAGGACCAGCCCTCGGGGATGCGGGCGATCAGGCGGTGGTCCACGACGGCGACGGGGCCGAGGCAGCCGTCCGCGAGCCCGAACACGCGGTCGCCGGGGGCGAACCCGTCGACGTCCGGGGCCACTTCGGTGACCACGCCGGCGATCTCGCCGCCCAGCGCCCGCCGGTCGGGCACCATGCCCAGGGCCATGACGACGTCGCGGAAGTTGAGCCCGGCGGCGCGCACCGCGACGCGGACCCGGCCGGGGGCCAGTGCGGCGGCCGCCTCGGGGTAGGGGGTGAGGGCCAGGTCGTCGACCGTGCCCCCGCCGGTCAGCGTCAGGTGCCAGGCGTCGGTCCCGGGCGGCGGGACGAGGCTGCCGGCGGGGACGCCGCGGGCGAGCCGCGGGACGAGCACCTCCCCGTGCCGCAGGGCGAGTTGGGGTTCGTCGCCGGCGCCGCCCAGGACGCCGGGGAGGGCGGCGGCCGACGCGGCGTCGCCGTCGAGGTCGGCCAGGAGGAGGCGGCCGGGGTGCTCGGTCTGCGCGGAGCGGACCAGGCCCCAGACGGCGGCGGCGGACAGGTCGCCGACCGGTTCGCCGTCGGTGGTGCTCATGGCGCCGCGCGTCACCACCGCGAGGCGGGAGCCGGCCCAGCGCCCGTCGGCGAGCCAGTCCTGGAGGGTCGCCAGGGCGCGGGAGGCGAGGGAACGGGCGGCCGCGGCCCGGTCGTCGTCGCCGGCGTCGCCACCGGCCGCCGCGGCGGCACCGCACGGCAGGATCACCAGCTCCGGCGCCGGCTCCCCCGCCTCCGTCGCCGCCGCCAGCGCGGCGAGGTCCGCGAAGGACGGGAGCGCCGCCTCCGCGGCCAGGGCGGCGTCGCCCAGGACGACGCAGTGCGCGGGCGCCGGGGTGATGCCGGCCGGCGTCCAGTCGAGGCGGAAGAGCGTGTCGTGGGTGCGGGAGGCCCGCAGCTGACCGGCGGAGACCGGGCGGCTGACCAGCGTGCCGACCGACGCGACGGGCGTGCCCCGCTCGTCCCACAGGGCGAGGGAGACGGCGTCCGTCCCGGCGGGGGCCAGGCGGGCGCGCAGCACGGGCGCGCCCGGGCCGTGGAGGGCGACGTCGTGCCAGGAGAAGGGGATCCGCACCTGGGACGGGTCGTCGGCCGCGGCGTCGCGCAGCAGGGCCGTGTGGAGGGCGGCGTCGAGGAGGGCGGGGTGGACGCCGTAGCGGTCGGCGCCGGGGCGGGCGCCCTCGGGGAGGGCGATCTCCGCGAACACCTCCTCGCCGAGCCGCCAGGCGCGCGTCAGCCCGCGGAACGCGGGGCCGTAGGCGAAGCCCCCGGCCTCCAGGCGCTCGTAGAAGCCGTCCAGCGGGACGGGTTCGGCGCCGGAGGGCGGCCATGCCGTGCCGGCGGCCGGCGCGGCGGCGGTCTCCGGGGCGAGGGTGCCGCGGGCGTGGCAGGTCCAGGGCTCGTCCGGCCCGGCGCCCTCGGGCCGCGAGTGGACGGCGAGCCGGCGGTGTCCGCGCCCGTCCGCCGGGCCGACGCGGACCTGGAGGTGGACGGCGCCGTCCTCGGGCACGGCGAGCGGGGCCTCCTGGGTCAGTTCGGCCAGGGTCCGGCAGCCGGTCTCGGCACCGGCGCGGAGGGCCGTCTCCACGACGGCGGTGCCCGGGAGGAGCGCCGAGCCGAGGACGACGTGGTCGGCCAGCCACGGCTCGGTGCGCGGGCCGAGCCGTCCGCTGAGGGCGAGGCCCCCGTCGTCGGCGAGTTCGAGGGAGGCGCCGAGCAGCGGGTGGGAGAGCCCGGCGAGGCCCGTGGCGCTCATGTCGGCGGACGGCCCGGCCGCCGTCCAGGGGTAGCGGCGGCGCTGGAAGGCGTAGGTGGGCAGGCCGACGCGGCGGGCGCCGGTGCCGTCGAAGAAGCGGTCCCAGTCGACGCGGACGCCGTGGGCGTACGCCGTGGCGACCGCCGCGAGGGCGGCGTCGGGCTCGGGGCGGCCGCCGCGCGAGACGGCGGCCGACACGGCGCCGGCGGCGGCCGGTTCGCCGGCGAGGCAGTCCTGGGCCATGGCGGTGAGGACGCCGGAGGGCCCGACCTCCAGGAAGGTGTGCGCGCCCTCGGCCACGAGCCGGCGCACGCCGTCGTGGAAGCGGACGGCCTCGCGGGCGTGGCGCACCCAGTAGTCCGGGGAGCACAGGTCCCCGGCGGCGGCGATGTCGCCGGTGAGGTTGGAGACGACGGGGATGCGGGGCGGGTGGAAGGTCAGCTTCTCGGCGATCCGGCCGAACTCCTTGAGCATGCCGTCCATGTGCGGGGAGTGGAAGGCGTGGCTGACGCGCAGCCGCTTGGTCTTGCGGCCCTGCCCGCGCCAGTGCGCGGCGCACTCCAGGACGGCGGTCTCGTCGCCGGAGACCACGACGGACTCGGGGCCGTTGACGGCCGCGACGGACAGCAGGTGCGCGCGCCCGGCGATCCAGGGCCGGATCTCCTCCTCGGTCGCGCGGACCGACACCATGGCCCCGGCGCCCGGGAGTTCCTGCATCAGGCGGCCGCGGGCGGCGACGAGGGCGCACGCGTCCTCGGCCGGCAGGACGCCGGCGACGTGCGCGGCGGTCAGTTCGCCGATGGAGTGGCCGAGCAGGAGGTCGGGGACGAGGCCCCAGTGGGTGAGGAGGTGGTGGAGGGCCACCTCGTGGGCGAAGAGGGCGGCCTGGGTCCAGGCGGTCTGTTCCAGCAGGGCGGCCTCGGGCGTGCCCTCGTCCGCGAACAGGACGTCCTTGAGGGGCCGTTCGAGGTGCCGGTCCAGGAGGCCGCACATCTCGTCGAGTTTCTCCGCGAAGACGGGGAACGCCTCGGCCAGCTCCCGTCCCATGCCGGGGCGTTGGCTGCCCTGTCCGGAGAAGAGGAACGCCAGGCGGCCCTCGGCGGCGGTTCCGGTGACGACGCCGGGGGCGGGCCGGTCCTGGGCCAGTGCCGTGAGGCCCGCGATCAGGCCGTCGCGGTCGCGGGCCCACACCACGGCCCGCCGGTCGAGGGCGGCGCGGGAGGTGGCCAGTGACCGGCCGATGTCGACCGGGCGGGGCCCGGGGCGGTCCTGGACCTCGTCCAGCAGCCGTCGGGCCTGGGCGCGCAGGGCCTGCTCGCCGCGGGCGGAGAGCACCCACGGGATCCGCGCGGGGGCCGGGCCCGCGGGCTCCGGCTCCACCACGTCGCCGTCGGGGGCCTGTTCGACGACGAGGTGGGCGTTGGTGCCGCTGATGCCGAAGGAGGAGACGCCGGCGCGGCGGGGGCGGCCGGTGTCGGGCCAGTCGCGGTTGGCGGTCAGCAGGCGGACGCCGCCGGACTCCCAGTCGACGTGCGCGGAGGGCTCGTCGGCGTGCAGGGTCATCGGGAGGACGCCGTGGCGCACCGCCATGACCATCTTGATGAGTCCGGCGACGCCGGCGGCGCCCTGGGTGTGGCCGAGGTTGGACTTGACGGACCCCAGCCACAGGGGCCGGTCCGCGGGGCGGTTCCCGCCGTAGGCGGCGAGCAGCGCCTGGGCCTCGACGGGGTCGCCGAGGGAGGTGCCGGTGCCGTGCGCCTCGACGGCGTCGACGTCGTCGGGCGTCAGTCCGGAGGCGGTCAACGCCTGCTGGATGACGCGCTGTTGGGCGGGGCCGTTGGGGGCGGTGAGCCCGTTGGAGGCGCCGTCCTGGTTGACGGCGGAGCCGCGGATGACGGCGAGGACCGGGTGGCCGTTCCTTTGGGCGTCCGACAGCTTCTCCAGCAGGACGAGGCCGACGCCCTCGCCGAAGCCGGTCCCGTCCGCGGCGGCGGCGAACGCCTTGCACCGGCCGTCGGGGGCGAGCCCGCGCTGCCGGCTGAACTCGGTGAAGACGCCCGGCGTGGTCATCACGGTGGACCCGCCGGCCAGCGCCATGGAGCACTCGCCGCGCCGCAGGGCCTGCACGGCCTGGTGCACGGCGACGAGGGACGCCGAGCAGGCGGTGTCGACGGTGACGGCGGGGCCTTCGAGGCCGAACGCGTAGGCCAGGCGCCCGGACAGCACGCTGGCGGCGTTGCCGGTCATGTGGTAGCCCTCGGCGCCCTCGGCCGGGCCGACGCCGCTGCCGCCGGCGACGAAGAGGGAGCCGACGAAGACGCCGACGGGCCGGCCGGCCAGCGACTCGGGGTCCGTCCCGGCCCGTTCGAAGGTCTCCCAGGCGGTCTCCAGCAGCAGCCGCTGCTGGGGGTCCATCGCGGTGGCCTCGCGCGGGCTGATCCCGAAGAGGTCGGCGTCGAACTCGGCGGCGCCGTCCACGAATCCGCCTTCGAGGGCGTAGGTGCGGCCGGGCCGGTCGGGGTCCGGGTCGAAGAGGCCGTCCAGGTCCCAGCCGCGGTCGGCCGGGAAGGGGGCGATGGCGTCGGTCCCGTCGGTCACCAGCCGCCACAGGTCCTCCGGCGAGGCGACCCCTCCGGGGTAGCGGCAGCCCATCGACACCACGGCGACGGGCTCCTGGTCCGCGGCCTCCGCGGTGCGCAGGCGCTCCCGGGTCTCCAACAGCTCGGCGGTGAGGCGCTTGAGGTAGTCGAGCGTCTTGGCGTCGTTGGTCATGTCGAACGTGCTGCCCTTCGCAGGAGTTTCCGGACCTCGGGGGCGGGGGACGTCAGGCCGCGCCGAAGCGCAGCGGCAGGGTGTCCGGGCCGGCGACGCCGAGTTCGTGCCGCCAGGTGATGTCGCCGGTGATCTGCGGCGGGTCGAGCCGGGTGGCCAACGCGGCGACGGCCTCGGTGAGTTCGAGGCGGGCGAGCGCGGTGCCCAGGCAGAAGTGCGGGCCGCCGCCGAAGGCGATGGAGGGGGCCTCGCGCTTGACGGTGATGTCGAAGGTGTCGGGGTCGGCGAAGACCGAGGGGTCGCGGTGCGCGGCGTGGGCGCACATGAAGACCGGGGTTCCGGTGGGGATGCGGACGCCGTTGACCTCGAAGTCCTCGGCGGCGGTGCGGGTGGCCGTGACGGGCAGGGTGGGGCTCCAGCGCAGCACCTCCTCGACGGCCTGGGGGGCGAGCCCGGGGTTCTCCTTGAGCTTCATCCACTGGTCGGGGTGCTGGGCGAAGTCGTACATGGCGAGGGCGAGCTGGTGGTTGGTGGTCTCGTAGCCGGCGACGAGGACGGTGGCGACGAGGGTGCGCAGCTCGTAGTCGTCGAGGACGCCGTCGTGGAAGGCGCGGACGATGTCGGAGGTGAGGTCGTCGCCGGGGTCGGCCTTGCGCTTCTCGATGGCCGCCACCAGGTAGTCGAACATGCGACCGAGGCCCTGTTCGACCTTGACGAGGACGTCCCGGTCGCTGGAGAGGGCCAGGCCGAGGTTGGTCTCGACGGACAGGCGGCCGACGGTGTCGTAATCCTCCAGCGGGAAGCCCAGGAGCTGGCACATGACGAGGGCGGGCAGCGGGTGGGCGAAGTGCTTGACGAAGTCGAACTCGCCGTCGGGGAGTTCGTCGACGAGCCGCTCGACGGTGGAGCGGACGAAGGGCTGGACGGCGGTGATGCGGCGGGGGGTGAAGGGGTGGGTGGCCAGGCCGCGCAGGCGGCGGTGGTCGGCGCCGTCCAGGCTCTGCAGGAAGTCGACCATGAAGTCGCGCACCGGGCCCTCGGGGGTGCCGACCATGTCCACGAGGCCGCGGAAGCCGGAGATCAGCCGCTTGTCGCGGGCGAGCTGGTCGGCCTCCTCGTAGCGCAGGACGAGCAGGGCCAGCGGGGTGCGGGCGATCCAGGACTTCTCGCGGGCCTCGGCCACGGCCGGCGAGTCCCAGGAGAACGACGGGTCGGTGAAGTCCAGGAACGGCAGGTCCGCCCAGGACGGATCGGTGGGTGCGGTGGGGGTCGACATGGTGGGTCCTTCCGTTGGCGTACGGGCGCGCTGCCGCCCCGCATTGTGTGCGACGGATCTTGATGCGATCTTGAAGCCCGTGCCGGACGGGCGGAGGGGCCGCGCTACGGGGCCGCGTCGCCCCCTTCCAGCAGTGCGTGGGCCCGCACCAGGGCGTGGCCCTTGAGCAGCACCTCGTCGAACTCCTCGTCCGGGTCGGAGTCGAGGACGATGGCGCCGCCGGTGCCGATCACCGTGCCCGCGCCGGAGCTGACGGCGGTGCGGATGACGATGTTGAGGTCCGCGCCGCCGGAGAGCCCGAAGTAGCCGATGGTGCCGGAGTAGATGCCGCGCGCCTCCTGCTCCAGGCGGTCGATGATGGCCATCGTCCGCAGCTTGGGGGCGCCCGTCATCGAGCCGCCGGGGAAGCAGGCGCGGACGCAGCCGACCGGGTCCACGTCGTGCCGCAGCCGGCCGCGGACGGTGGTGACGAGCTGGTGCACCGTCGCGTAGGTCTCGGTCACCATGTAGGCGGGGACGTCGACGGAGCCGACCTCGCAGACCCGGCCGAGGTCGTTGCGGAGCAGGTCGACGATCATCAGGTTCTCGGCGCGGGTCTTGGCCGAGGCGGCCAGGGAGGCGCGCAGGGCCTCGTCGGCGGCGGGGTCCGCGCCGCGGGGCGCGGTCCCCTTGATCGGCCGGCTCTCGACGACGCCGTCGCGGTCGACGCGCAGGAACCGCTCCGGGGAGGAGCAGACGACGCTGACGCCGTCGTGGCGCAGGAAGGCGCCGTAGGGCGCGGGGTTGAGGCGGCGCAGCAGGAGGTGGTAGGCGAGGGGGTCCTTCAGCTCGGGGAGCCGGATGCGGTTGGTGAGGCAGATCTCGTAGCTCTCGCCGCTGTGGAGTTCGTCGAGGCAGTCCTTGATGTCGCCCACGTACCGGCCGCGGTCGCGGGCGATGTCGACGCTCTCGGAGGGTGCGGTGGCGGCCGGGACGGGTGTGGTTCCGGCCGCGGGTGCGGGCAGGGAGCGGGCGCGGCGGGCGGTGTCGGCCGTCCAGGAGCGGGCGGCGTCGCGTTCGCCGTCGCCGGTGCCGCAGAGGGCGACGACGTAGGTGGTGTTCTCCAGGTGGTCGACGGCGACGAGGCGGTCGGCGAACGTCCAGACGGCGTCGGGGGTTTCGGCCCGGTGGACGTTCGGGCTGCCGCACTCGGCCTTGAGTTCGTAGCCGAAGTAGCCGACGTAGCCGCCGTTGAGGTCGAAGGGCAGCTCCGGGGTGCTCAGCCGGCGGTCGCGCAGCCGCTGTTGGAGGACCTCGAAGATCGTGCCGTCCTCAGTGCGTTCGCCGGCCGCGTCGCGGACCCGTACGGCGTTCTCCCCGGTGCGGTAGGTCAGGGTCTCGGCGCGGGGGCCGGAGTCGTCGCCGAGGAAGGAGAAGCGGGCGGGGCCGACGCCGGGGGCGCTGCTGTCGAGCCAGAAGGCGGTGGGGCTCTCGGCGTACAGCTCGGTGAACAGCGCGGCGGTGTCCACGGCCCGCTCGACGACCTCGACGACGGCGCCCAGCTCCGCGCCCTCGGCGGGGGCCTCCGCCAACGGGCGGGCCCAGCGGGCCCGTTCGCGTGGCGCAGTGGCGTAGGTGACACCGACGAGCCGGGCGAAGTTCTGGAGGAGCTGGGCGCCCCACTCGCTGGCGATGGACTCGGGGTGGAACTGCACGCCCCAGCGCGGCAGGGTGCGGTGGCGCAGCGCCATGAGGGTGCCGTCCTCGGCCCAGGCGGTGGCCTCCAGCTCGTCCGGGAGGGGTTCGCCGGCCTTGAGCGAGTGGTAGCGGACGGCGGTGAAGTGCTGGGGCAGTCCGTCGAACAGGTCGCGGCCGGTGTGGCGGACGCGGGCCAGGTGGCCGTGGCGGGGCGTGCCCTCGGTGACCTCGGCGCCGTGGTGGTGGGCGATGGCCTGGTGGCCCAGGCACACGCCGAGGATCGGGGTGTCCCGCCAGCGGTCGAGGACTTCCTGGCAGAAGCCGAGGTCGGCCGGGTGCTGGGGGCGGCCGGGGCCGGGCGAGATGACGACGCAGTCGAACATCGCCGGGTCGAGCCCGGGCCACGACGGGTCGTCGTTGACGAGGACGGTGGGTTCCTTGCCGTAGACCTCGGCGAGGAGCTGGAAGAGGTTGTAGGTGTACGAGTCGTAGTTGTCGATCAACAGCACACGCATCGGGGAGCCTCCCTGTCGGGTACGAGCGGGGTCGGCTATTTGCCGAGCTGGTCGTCGAGGAGGTCGAAGACCTCTTCCAGGGAGGCCGCGGAACGCAGCTGTTCCATGGCACCGTCGTCCCCGCCCGGCGCCGCGGGGGGCGCGGCGGGCGCCTCCGTGGCGGCGGGTGCCGCCGGCGCGTCCGGTACGAGGCGGGTGCGCAGGTACCGGCCGAGGGCCGACGGGGTGGGGTGGTCGAAGACCAGCGTGGCCGGCAGGCGCAGTCCCGTGGCGCTGTTGAGCCGGTTGCGCAGTTGCAGGGCGCGCAGCGAGTCGAATCCGATGTCGGTGAAGGTGCGGCGTTCGCCGACGGTGCGCGGGTCGTCGTAGCCGAGGACGGAGGCGACGTGGGTGCGGACCAGCGTCAGCAGCTGGGCGTCCTGTTCGGCCTCCGGCAGGCGGGCGAGCCGGTCGGCGAGCGCGTCGTCCGCGGCGGGCGCGGCCTCGGCGCGGGCGGCGGCGCGCCGGGCGGGGGCGGTGCGGGCGAGGCCGCGCAGCACGGGCGGGACGTCGTCGGCTCCGGAGAGGGACGCCGTGTCCAGGTGGAGCGGGAAGACGACGGGGTCGTCCCCGGCGCGGGCGAGGTCGAACAGGGCGAGTGCCTGGTCGCCGGCGAGCGGCCGGACGCCGGAGCGGGCCATGCGGCGCAGGTCGGCCTCGTCCAGGTCGCCGGTCAGGGCGGAGCGTTCGGCCCACAGGCCCCAGCCGAGGGCGAGGCCGGGGGATCCGGCGGCGCGCCGCCGCTCGGTGAGGGCGTCGACGAAGGCGTTGGCGGCCGCGTAGCCGCCCTGGCCCGCGGTGCCGAGGACGCCGGCGAGCGAGGAGAAGGCCACGAGCGGCACGCCGGTTCCGGCGGTGAGCTCGTGCAGGTGCCAGGCGGCGTCGGCCTTGGGCCGCAGGACGCGGTCGGCGCGCTCGGGGGTGAGCGAGGTGAGCAGGCCGTCGTCCAGGACGCCGGCGAGGTGCACGACGGCCGTCAGCGGGTGCTCGCCGGGCAGGCCGGCGAGCACGTCCTCGAGGACGGCGCGGTCGGCGGCGTCCCCGGCCACGATGTGCAACTCGGCGCCGTGGCCGCGGAGTTCGTCCAGGAAGTCGGCGACGCCCTCGCCGGTGGCCCCGGAGCGGGAGACCGTCACGAGGCGGCGGACGCCGTGGGCGGTGACGAGGTGGCGGATCACGAGACGGCCCAGGACGCCGAGTCCGCCGGTCACCAGGACGGTGCCGTCGGTGCGCCAGGCGGCGGCCGCGCGGTCGCCGGCGGGCGCGACACGGGCCAGGCGCGGGACGAGCAGGTGCCCGTCGCGGACGGCGATCTGGGCCTCGCCGCCGTCGAGGGCGGCGGTGAGGGCCGCCGTGGACGCGTCCCGTCCGTCGACGTCCACGAGGGTGACGCGGTCGGGGTTCTCGGACTGGGCGGACCGCACCAGGCCCCACACGGCGGCGAGGACGGGGTCGGGCACCTCCCCGGCGGCGGTGGCGACGGCGCCGCGGGTGAGCACCACCAGCCGTGCCGCGGCGAGCCGTTCGTCGGCCAGCCACTCCTGGAGGCCGGCCAGGACGCGGTGGACGGCGCGGTGCGCGGCGGCGGCGAGGTCGCCGTCCCCGTCGTCGGCGGGGGGCTGGGCGAGGACGACGACGTCGGGCACGCCCGCGTCCAGGACTCCGCGCAGGGCGGCGAGGTCGGTGTGCCGGTCGTAGCCGGTCTCCGGCGCGCCGGTGCCGATCCAGGCGCGGCGCGCGGCCGCGTCGGTGCCGCGGGGGCGGGGCGCGGGGGCGGGCTGCCATTCCAGGCGCAGCAGCGAGGTGCCGGCCGAGGCGGCGGCGCGGTGGAGGGCCTCGGCGGTGACCGGGCGCATGCCGAGGGAGGCGACGGTGGCGACCGGGCGTCCGTCGGTGTCGGTGGCGGTGAGGGACAGGGAGTCGGGGCCGGTGAGGCGGATGCGGGCGCGCAGCCGGGACGCGCCGGTGGCGTGCAGGGCGACGCCGCTCCAGGAGAACGGCAGGCGGGTGACGGCGTCGTCGGCGCCGGCGCCGGGCGGGCCGGCGAGGGCGGCGGCGTGCAGGGCGGCGTCGAAGAGGGCGGGGTGGAGCCCGTAGCCGGCCGGGTCGCCGGCGGTCTCGGGGAGCCGGACCTCGACGTGGAGGTCGTCGTCGTGGCGCCAGCAGCGGGCGAGGCCCTGGAAGGCGGGGCCGTAGTGGAGTCCGCCCTCGGCCAGGCGGCCGTAGCAGTCGTCGAGTTCGACCTCCTGGGCGCCGGACGGGGGCCAGGGCTGCGGGAGTTCGTCGCCGTGGTGGGTGTCGCGGGCGAGGGCGCCCTCGGCGTGGAGGGTCCACGGCGCGTCGGCGGGGGCGTCGCCGGGGCGGGCGTGGACGGTGAGGGTGCGCCGTCCGGTGCTGTCGGGGGCGCCGAGGGCGGCCTGGAGGCGGACGGTGCCCTGCTCGGGGAGGATCAGCGGGGCGTGGAGGACGAGTTCGTCCAGGAGTGCGCAGCCGGTGCGGGCGCCGGCGTGGAGGGCGAGTTCGACGAGGGCGGTGCCGGGGACGACGAGGACGTCGGAGACGCCGTGGTCGGTGAGCCAGGGGTGGCTGCGGGCCGAGAGGGTGCCGGTGAACAGGGTGCCGCCGTCCGGCAGGTCGAGGGCCGCCCCGAGCAGGGGGTGGTCGACGCCGTCGAGTCCGGCCGACGCCAGGTCCGCCTCGGGGGCGGCGGCCTCCTCCAGCCAGTAGCGGCGGCGCTGGAAGGCGTAGGTCGGCAGGTCGACGAGGCGCGGCGCGGTGTGGTCGAAGGCGCGGGCCCAGTCGACGGCGACGCCGTGGACGTGGGCCTCGCCGAGCGCGGTGAGCAGCCGCGCGGTGCCGCCCTCGTTGCGCCGCAGGGAGTCGAAGGTCAGGACGCCGTCGGCGCCGACGGCGTCGGCGGTCTCCTGGACGGCGACGGTGAGGACGGGGTGCGGGCTGGTCTCGACGAAGCCGGTGTATCCGTCCTCGATGAGCCGCCGGACCGTGCGGTCGAACTGGACGGTCTCGCGGAGGTTGGTGACCCAGTACGCGGTGTCCAGGGCGGTGGTGTCGAGGGGTTCGCCGGTGACGGTGGAGTAGAACGGCACGCTCGCGGGCCGGGGTTCGATGCCCGCGAGCGTCTCCAGGAGGGTCTCGCGGATCTCGTCCACCTGGGCCGAGTGCGAGGCGTAGTCCACGGGGATGCGCTTGGCGCGCACGCCGTCCGCGGTGAAGGCCTCGATGGCCGCGTCGAGCGCGGCCGGGTCGCCGGAGATCACCACGGAGCGTGCGCCGTTGACGGCGGCGATCGACACCGCGCCGTCCCGGCGGGCGAGTTCGGCCCGGACGCGGTCGGCGGGGGCGGCGACGGAGACCATGCCGCCGCGGCCGGACAGCACGCGCAGGGCCCGGCTGCGGACGGCCACGATGCGGGCCGCGTCGTCCAGCGAGAGGGCGCCGGCGACGTGGGCGGCGGCGATCTCGCCCTGGGAGTGGCCGACGACGGCGGCGGGCTCCACGCCGAAGGACCGCCACAGCGCGGCGAGGGAGACCATCACGGCGAACAGCGCGGGCTGCACGACGTCGACGCGCTCCAGGGTCGGCGCGCCGCTCTTGCCGCGCAGGACCTTCGTCAACGACCAGTCCGTGTACGGTTCGAGGGCCTTCTCGCAGGCCTCGATGGACTCGCGGAAGACCGGTGAGGTGCTCATCAGCTCGGCCGCCATGCCGGGCCACTGGGAGCCCTGGCCGGGGAAGACGAAGGCGAGGCGGTCGCGGTGGGCGGCGACGCCGACGGCGGCCTGCTCGGGCTGCTCGCCGTCGGCGAGGGCGGCCAGGCGGGCCATGGCCTCGGCGCGGTCGGCGGCCACGACGACGGCCCGGTCCGGGAGGGCGGCCCGGGAGGTGGCGAGCGAGAACGCGGCGTCGGCGGCGGGGAGTTCGGGGCGGCCGGCCAGGAAGGCGTGGAGGCGGGCGGCCTGGGCCCGCAGGCCCGCCGGGCCGCGGCCGGAGACGAGCCAGGGCAGCGGGCGGTCCTCGCCCCGGCCGGCCGGGGCCTCGGGCTCGGGGTCGGCCTGTTCGAGGATGACGTGGGCGTTGGTGCCGCCGACGCCGAAGGAGGAGACGCCCGCGCGGCGCGGCCGGCCGGCCTCGGGCCAGGGCCGGGCCTCGGTGAGCAGCTCCACCGCGCCGGAGGTCCAGTCGACGACCGGGGTGGGCTCGGTGATGTGGAGGCTGCGCGGGAGGACGCCCTTCCGCATCGCCATGACCATCTTGATGACGCCGGAGACGCCGGCCGCGGCCTGGGTGTGGCCGATGTTGGACTTCAGCGAGCCCAGCCACAGCGGCCGGCCGGCGGGCCGGTCCTGGCCGTAGGTGGCGAGCAGGGCCTGGGCCTCGATGGGGTCGCCGAGGCGGGTGCCGGCGCCGTGGGCGTCGACGGCGTCGACGTCCGCCGGGGACAGTCCGGCGCTCGCCAGCGCCTGGCGGATGACCTGCTGCTGGGCGGGGCCGTTGGGGGCGGTCAGCCCGTTGGAGGCGCCGTCCTGGTTGACGGCCGAGCCGCGCAGCACGGCCAGCACGCGGTGCCCGTTGCGCCGCGCGTCGGACAGGCGCTCCAGGACGAGGACGCCCACGCCCTCGGACCAGCTGCTGCCGGCCGCGTCGGCGGAGAAGGAGCGGGCCCGTCCGTCGGGGGCCAGGCCGCGCTGGCGGCTGAACTCGATGTAGCCCCAGGGCGTGGACATCACCGTGGCGCCGCCGGCCACGGCCAGCGAGCACTCGCCCTTGCGCAGCGACTCGGCGGCCAGGTGCATGGCCACCAGGGAGGACGAGCAGGCGGTGTCGACCGTGACGGCGGGGCCCTCGAAGCCGAAGGTGTAGGCGAGGCGGCCGGAGGCGACGCTGGGCATGCTGCCGACGACGCGGTAACCCTCCGCCGCCGGGGGGACGTTGCGGATGCGGGCGCCGTACTCGCTGTACATGAGGCCGACGAACACGCCGGTGCTGCTGCCGCGCAGGGCGGTGGGGTCGAGCCGGGCGCCCTCGATGGCCTCCCAGGTGGTCTCCAGCAGGAGCCGGTGCTGGGGGTCGATGGTGACGGCCTCGCCGGGGCTGATGGCGAAGAAGTCGGCGTCGAAGTCGGGGGCGTCGTAGAGGAATCCGGCGTGCCGGGTGACGGTGGTGCCGATGCGGTCGGGGTCCGGGTCGTGTTCGACGTCCCAGCCGCGGTCGGTGGGGAACTCGGAGATGGCGTCCGTCTCGGTGCGCACCAGCTCCCACAGGTCCTCGGGGGACGTCACGCCGCCGGGCAGGCGGCAGCCCATGCCGACGATGGCGACGGGCTCGTCGGCCGCCGCGGCGGTGCCGGCGGCCGGGCCGGCCGCCGTGGTCCCGCCGTGCAGCAGGCCGTCGAGGTGCGCGGCGAGGGCGCGGGGGGTGGGGTAGTCGAAGACGACGGTCGCCGGGAGGGCGAGGCCGGTCGCCTCGGACAGCAGCTCCCGCAGCCGGGCGGCGGCGCGTCCGCGCACCCCCTGTTCGCCGAAGGCGCGTCCGGCGTCGAGGGCCGGGGCCTTCCCGTCGGTGGCGGTGGCGGCGCGGGTGCGGATCAGGTCCAGCAGCAGACGGTGCCGCTCCGCCTGCGGAGCGGCCACCAGCCGCTCGCGGAGCGGCCGGCCGCCTCCCTCGTGCAACTCCATCATCGCTTCCTTCCTGGCAGGGTGGGGCGGCCGGTCGTCGTGTCGGGCACCGCGCACGGCTGGTCTCTCACGTGGGCTTCGGAGAAAGGGGCGTTACCGCACCGGCGACCACTCGGGCCGCTCGGGGAAGTCGAAGTCGACGGCGTCGTCGAGCCCGAGCTGTTCGACCATCTTGCGGGCTCCGGAG
The DNA here is from genome assembly GCF_001187435.1 of Streptomyces caatingaensis. Classification (GTDB taxonomy): domain Bacteria; phylum Actinomycetota; class Actinomycetes; order Streptomycetales; family Streptomycetaceae; genus Streptomyces; species Streptomyces caatingaensis. The sequence goes on from NZ_LFXA01000003.1 coordinate 200,613, forward strand.
AAGTCGCGGACGAGCCGCTTGCCGCCGGTCGTGGCCCGCAGGTCGCCGACGATCTCCTCGGCGCCGCGGACGCCGGCGGCGTTCAGCTCCATCAGCAGGGCGGACAGGTCCTGTTCGGCGAACGCCTCCAGGGCCAGCGGCAGGCAGCGCACCAGGGCACGCCGTTGCTGCTCGTTCATGCGGGCGTACAGCTCGCGGACGACCTCCACGACGACGGAGCCGTGCGCGGTCTCGTCACGCAGGTGCAGGGTGGTGATCAGGGCGTGCATGGGCTGGATCGAGGTGTCCCGGGCGAGCAGCGCCAGCAGGGCGTTGATGCAGGTCTCGGCCACCGCGCCCCACACGAGGACGGCGATGTCGCGCTCCCACTTCTCCGGCATGCCGGCCAGGACCCGGCGCAGCCGCCGGTAGGTGACGAGCTCGGGCTGGGGCGGACGTTCGCTGATCCTGCGCAGCTCGCGGGTGCGGTCGATGGCGAGCATGTGCATGTAGGTGTGGAAGCTCTCGTCCACGACGGCCTGTTGGACGCTCTTGCGGATGAGCGGGTCGTCGCTGCCGGGGAAGACCCCGTGCATGACGAGGTCGAAGGCGGGCTCGGCGATGAGCTGTTCGGTGGCGATGACGCGCTCGTTGTAGCCGATCCACATGCCGGTGAGCACTCTCCGGCGCTGTTCGGGTTCGGCCGCGAGGAACAGGGGGTGCTCGGCGAACGGCACGATCTCCAGCGGGTAGTCGGGCACGCCGGCGTCGTAGTCGGCCCACTCGTCCAGGATGTCGGCCTTGTTGACCACCGCGGCCCGGCGCGGCCAGGCGCGCACCAGGCGGCCCAGGGTGGCGCTGCCGATGCCGTCCTCCTCGACCCATCCGCGGGCCGCCCAGGTGGTCGCCAGGTGCGGCTGCTCGTTGCCCATCGTCTCTCCCGACCTCGTCGCCGTGCGCACCGCGGGACCTGGGGAACCGGCCCGTCGCCGGTGTCCGAGCACGGCTCGGCCAAGGAGCGGCCCGCGGTGTCGTCGCATCGTCGCCGACCGCTCTTGATGGTTTCTTGGAGACAACTTGGCGCCGCGGGACCGAGGCTTTCTGGATGCGGACCGCAAGTGCCACTATGGGCGTCTCAGGCGACGGCGCGGGCCCTGGGCGACCGCAGCGTCCGCCGCGCACGGGGCCCTTGACCGCCCCCGGTTCCCTCGCCCCCTCTCCATGGACTCCCTCCGGAGGACCCCTCATGCTCGTTCCGCTCACCACGGCCGACTTCCTCGACCGCGCCGGGGCAACGGCCGCCGCCCGCCCGTCACTTGTCGACGAACCGCACCAGCCGGCCGCCGCGCTGCCGCCGGCCACCTACGGCGGGACGCTGCGGCGCGTACGGGCGTGGCAGGCCGGCCTCGACGCGCTGGGGATCGGGGAGGGCGAACGGGTCGCCGTCGTCAGCCCCAACTCGGCGCGGCTGCTGGAGCTGCTGTACGCGGTGACGGCGAGCGGACGCGTCTGCGTGCCGGTCAACTACCGCCTGGCGCCGGAGGAGATCTCGTACATCCTGCGGCAGTGCGACGCCTCGGTGGTCTTCGTCGACCCGGACGTCGAGGCGGTCCTGGGCTCCGTCGACGTGCCGAAGCGGTTCGTGCTGGGCGAGCAGACCGAGACGGAGGTCATGCGGTCCGACGTCGCCCCGCGGCCCTGGTCGCGTCCGGACGAGAACGCGGTCGCGACCCTCAACTACACCTCCGGCACCTCCGCCCGTCCCAAGGGCGTCGCGCTGACGCACCGCAGCATCTGGCTCAACGCGATGACCTTCGGCGTCCACGCCCGGATCTGGGAGGGGGACGTCTACCTCCACACCCTGCCGACCTTCCACTGCAACGGCTGGGGCGTGCCCTTCCTGCTCGCCGGGCTCGGCGCCAAGCAGGTCGTCGTCCGCCGGATCGACGGGGCCGAGATCCTGCGCCGGGTCCAGGAGCACGGCGTCACGCTGGCGTTCGGCGCCCCCGCGGTGTGGGACGCGGTGCTGAAGGCCGCCCGCGACTGGTCCGGGGAGATCCCCGGCCGGGGCCGCGTGCGCGTGGTGTGCGCGGGCGCGCCGGTGAGCGAGCGGCTGGTCTCGCGCGTGGAGAACGAGCTGGGCTGGGAGTTCCTCCAGGTCTACGGCCTGACCGAGACGACGCTGCTGACCTTCAACCGCCGCCTGCCGGGCGACACGGGCGACGCGGGGCTGACGCGGGCCGGCGCTCCCGCCCTGGGCGTGCGGCTGCGGAGCGGGCCGCGCGGCGAGGTGCTGGCGCGCTCCAACATGGTGCTGGACGGCTACTGGCGGGACGAGCGGGCGGACGCGGCCGCGCTGGAGGACGGCTGGTTCCGCACCGGCGACGTGGGGTCCTTCGACGGGGAGGGGCACCTCTCCCTCTTCGACCGCGTCAAGGACGTCATCGTCACCGGCGGCGAGAGCGTGTCCTCGGTGGAGGTCGAGGACTGCCTCCTCGGCCATCCCGCGGTCGCCGAGGCGGCCGTCATCGGGGTGCCGGACGAGCGGTGGGGCGAGACCGTCAAGGCGCTCGTCGTGCCCGCGGACGGGGCCCGCCCCACCGCGGACGAGATCATCTCCTACTGCAAACAGCAGCTGGCCCGGTACAAGGCGCCCACGTCCGTGGACTTCCGGGACGCCCTGCCCCGGACCAGCAACGGAAAGGTCCAGAAGGGCCGGCTCAGGGAGCCCTACTGGGCCGGTCACGACCGGCGGATCCACTAGCACGGCACGGAGGCCGCCGAGGGCTCGCCGGGGGGCGGTTGCAGCGTCCCCCGGCAGCCGTCACCGCGCCGCCACGCAGGCCCGTCCGACGGACTCGTCCCGCAGGATCCGGGCGAACAGCGACCGCAGTTCGCGGCCCGGGTCCACCCCCAGCTCCTGTGCGAGCGCCCGCCGGATGCGGTTGTACACCGCGACCGCCTCCGCCTGCCGGTCCACCTCGCACAGGGCCACCATCAGCAGCCAGCCGAGCCGTTCGCGGGTGGGAAACCTCGCGCTCAGCGCGCCCAGTTCGGCGATGGCGGTGACATAGTCGTGGCCCCAGGCCAGTTCGGCCTCCCACAGGGCCTCCAGCGTCGCCAGGCGCAGCTCCTCCAGGCGCGCCGCCTCGCACACGGCCGGTTCGTAGTCGCCGAGTTCGGCGTACGGCGCACCGCGCCACAGGTCCAGGCAGGTGCGCAGGACCCGGCTGGCCTCCGGGTAGCGGCCCTCCCGCAGCAGCTGCCGTCCCTCCCTGAGCAGGTCCTCGAAGCGGCGGGCGTCCACCCGGTCCGCCTCGACGGCCAGGACGTAGCCCTGCGGCTCGCGGCGCAGGATGCGGTTGCGCCCCCAGGGCGGGCAGTCCGGTTCCAGCTGGCGGCGCAGGTGGGAGACGTAGCTGTGGAGGCTGGCGACCGCGTTGCCGGGCGGGCCCGCCGGCCATATCGCCTCCGTGAGCCGCTCCGCCCCGACCACCTGCCCCGGCGCCAGCAACAGGGCCGACAGCACCGCGCGTTGACGGGCCGGACCCAGCGGGAGGGGACCGTCGGTGGACGACACCGCCACCGGCCCGAGGACGTTGAAGGATAAGTTGGCCGGTAGGTTCACAACGGCATTCACCAGGGATACGCCTCTCTCACGAGACTGACGGGAAAATGACCACGGGTTCATGGCCCGTGACGGACAGTGGCACCTTTGCCGACGGACACGGTTCTCCCCCGGGCGGGCGGCGCAATGCTCCCCGCCTGTGTGATCTTCGCCATGCGGAGCGGGAGCGTCCAGGACTCCATGACGCCGCGGACGGATTCCGGTGATTCATGGTCGGTCCTCCAGGCGCCGCGCTCCTTTCGCGTCCACCGTCGCGCGCCGGCGTACGGGCTACACCGCCACGGGCCCACCGATGATGTCAATCGACGGGCCCTCCGGCGTGACGTCGTCGTGAACGACGCGTTGCGCGGCCGATACGTTGCATATGGGCCATTTGTAGATCACGGCGGGATGCTTGCACGCCACCCACGGCCCGTCCAACCGGGCGAAAGCGACTGGCGAGATCCGAATCGGCGCACATCGCCCGGCGCAAGCCAGGTCCCTCACAATGGGGACGTTCGGCGGGTTTGACGGCCGGATCCCGACGATGACCTCGTCCTACCCGCGGGTACGAAGGGTGACGCGCCCTTCCACGGCGCAGCCGGACGCCGGACAAGCCCGTATGTTTCGGCCAATTGTCGGGCCCCAGAGGCACCGTCGAGATCAGGCAAAGTGGCGTGATGTCATCGCTTCACTGGCCGTAACCGGACACGCTCCGGCGCCCGTTGACCGGCCTGCTCCGCCACCGTCCGTACGGGACCTGCACAGTTGCGTAACCTGGCAACCCTTTCCCTTGGACGACGACGTGGACGACGACGTGGACGACGACCGGAGTGATGCGCGTGAACTGGCGGGAACGGCTGCGGTACTGGTTCGACAGCACCATGGACCGCGGCACGCCGGCCCTCATCGGCTGGCTGGCCCTGGCGTCGGTGGTGCTCATCGCCACCACGGCGACCGCCGTGACGCTGTTCACCGACTCCGACACCGAGGCCAACGGCGGCTGGCCGGGCGTCGCCTGGATGAGCCTGCTGCGCACCCTCGACCCGGGCACCATGGGCGGCGACACCGGCGGCCCGGTCTTCCTCGGGCTGATGCTGACGGTGACGATCGGCGGGATCTTCATCGTCAGCGCGCTCATCGGTGTCCTGACCACCGGCCTGGACCAGCGCATCCAGCGGCTGCGCAAGGGCCGTTCACGCGTCCTGGAGCGCGGGCACACCGTCGTGCTGGGCTGGTCGGACCAGATCTTCACCGTCATCGCGGAACTCGTCGAGGCCAACCAGAGCGAGCGCCGCTCGTGCGTGGTCGTCCTGGCCGACCACGACAAGGTCGACATGGAGGAGCAGATCCGGGCGCGGGTGCCCGGGACCGGCCGCACCCAGGTGATCTGCCGCTCCGGCAACCCCCTCAAACAGGCGGACCTGGAGCTCGCCAGCCCCGACACGGCCAAGGCCGTCATGGTCCTGCCGTCCTTCGGCGAGGAACGCGACACCGCCGTCATCAAGGTCCTGCTGGTGCTCAACAACCGCCCCTGGTCCGGCCCCCGGCCCCCCGTCGTGGCCGCCGTGCAGGACTCCCCCAACCTGGCCGCCGCCCGCCTCGCCGCCGGCGAGGGCGGACTGGTCGTCGACGCCGAGGACCTCGCCGTGCGCCTCGTCGTCCAGTCCCACCGCCAGTCCGGCCTGTCCGCCGTCTGGAACGAGCTGCTCAGCTTCTTCGGCAACGAGATCTACCTGCGCCGCGAGCCGGCCCTCGCCGGCCTCTCCTACGGCGAGGTCCTGCACCGCTACCGCCGCGGCGTCCCGATCGGGATCCGCGACGAGACCGGCCGCATCCAGGTCAACCCGCCCATGGACACCGTCGTCACCGCCCGGGACGAGGTCATCCTCATCGCCGAGGACGACGTCCTCGTGGAACTCGCCGACGCCCCGCCGCCCGTGACCGAGGCGGCCGTCGTCCTCGCCCCCGCCCACCGCTCCGCCCCCGACCGCACCCTGATGATCGGCTGGAACTCCCGGGCCCCGAAGATCATCGAGCTGCTGGACGACTTCGTCCGGCCCGGCTCCACCCTCGACATCGCCGCGCCCCGCCGCCCCGTCACGCACCGCGACCGGCCCCCGCGCCACCTCGTCCTCGGCCACAAGCGCTGCTCTCCCACCAGCAGGCCGTCGCTGGAGGCTCTGGAGCCCGGCGGCTACCAGCGCGTCCTCGTCCTGTCCGACGAGACCGTCGACGCCGAACAGGCCGACAACCGCACCCTGTTGACCCTCCTCCACCTGCGCGACATCGAGGTGCGCCTCGGCGACCCCTACTCGATCGTCTCGGAGATGAACAACGACAGCAACCGGGAGGTCGCCCAGGTCACCAAGGCCGACGACTTCATCGTCAGCAACCGGCTCATCAGCCTGCTGCTCACCCAACTCGCCGAGAACAAGGACCTCTACGGCGTCCTCACCGCGCTCTTCGACCCCGAGGGATCCGAGATCCACCTCAAGCCCGCGCCGCACTACCTGCGCCCGGGCCTCACCGCCGACTTCACGACCGTGATCGAGGCGGCCCGCCGGCGCGGGGAGACCGCCATCGGCTACCGCCTCGGCGGCGAACGCGACACCCCGCCCGGCTACGGCGTCCACCTCAACCCGTCCCGGACGGCGCCCCTCGCCCTCGGCGACGGCGACCACGTCATCGTCGTCGCGGAAGGCCAATGACGCGCCCGCGCCCGGCCGTTCGCCCCCGCGGGGCGACGGCCGGGCACGACGTGCCGTGCGTCAGTCGTCGAACGCCTCGTTGAGCAGCGCGCCACCGACCAGACCCGCCGCGCCCGCCGCGGCCACCCCGCCCCAGCCGGGCCCCTGGCGCCGGGGCTGCGGGTCCGGGTAGCCCTGGCCCTGCTGCGGCTGCGCGACCACGGGCTGCCCCTGCACGGGCTGGGCGTAGAACGGCGGCACCGTCGTCTGCACCCGCTGCGCACAGCCGCCGCACGCCTGGACCGGGCGCGGCGCGCCCCACTGCGGCGAGTACGTCACCGTCATCGCGCCCGGCCCGTGCCCGGGGTCGAAGAAGCAGGGCACGGGCGGCGCGGCCGCGACGGCGGGCGGCTGCGGCATGACGACGGTGGGCGTCGGCGCGGGAGCCGCCGGGGTGGCGGGCGGGGCCGACGGCACCGGGGCCGCGGGCGCCGCGAACTCCGGGGCCGCCGCGGCCTTCCGCATGTCCTGGGGTGCGGGTGCGGGCGCGGCCGGCGCCGTGCCGGGCGTCTCGCGCAGGACGTCGACACCGTAGTCGGTGGCGATGCCCGCGAGCCCGGAGGCGTAACCCTGGCCCACGGCACGGAACTTCCACTCCGCGCCGTGCCGGTACAGCTCGCCGAAGACGAGCGCCGTCTCGCCGCCGAGACCGTCGGGCGCGAGGTCGTAGCGGGCGATCTCCCGGCCGTCCGCCTGGTTCAGGACGCGGACGAACGCCGCGCGCACCTGCCCGAAGCTCTGGCGCCGCTGCTCCGCCTCGTACAGCGAGACGGGGAAGACGACCTTCTCCACGTCGGCGGGGACGGCGGCGAGGTTCACCTGGATCCGCTCGCCGTCGCCGCCGCTGCCCTCGTGGCGGACCGAACCGTCCGGGCTGGTGAGGTTGTTGAAGAACACGAAGTGCCGGTCGGACAGCACCTTCCCGGACCCGCCGCACAGCAACGCGCTGGCGTCCAGGTCGTATCCGGCCCCCGCCTGCCAGCCCAGCTGGACCGTGACCGCGGTCAGACCGGGCACCTGCCGGCTCAGCGAGACGTTGCCGCCCTTGGTCAGGGGCACACCCATCGACTTCCTCCGCTACTGCTCCGTCCGCGGCCGCGCCGCGCTCCCGTGCCATTTTATTGCTTGCGCAATACCGGAACCCTACTGACCTCCCGGCGGCCGGAGCGCGCGGGCCCGCCCGCCCGGGCGGCCGGACGGGCCCGGGGCGTGTGCACCGGCCGCATCGGCGCCCCGGCCCGGAACGTCCCCTTCGGGTGAGGGGCAGCCGATCCCGGGACGCGCCGGTGCCTCCCGGCTACGGTTGACCGGTCGGGCGGGCCGTGGCGCCGGGGGGCGGGCATGGAGCTGAAACGCTGGCTGGAGCGCGGAGTCGACGCCTTCGAGGCGTGGGCGGCTTCGTACGAGGAGTACGCGGCCCATCCGGCCACGGCGGTCGACGAAGGGGCCTGCGCCGCCGCGTTCGACGAGCTGCTGTCCCGGCTGCACGGCAGCTACCCCTTCTTCCACCCCTGATACGCGGGGCAGATGCTCAAGCCCCCGCACCCGGCCGCCGTCGCCGGATACCTCGCCGCGATGCTCGTCAACCCCAACAACCATGCCCTGGACGGCGGTCCCGCCACCTCCGCGATGGAGGAGGAGGTGGTCGGTCAACTCGCTGCCATGGCCGGGCTGGAGGAGCCACTGGGGCATCTCACCAGCAGCGGCACGACGGCCAACCTGGAGGCTCTCTTCGTGGCCCGGGAGAGCCGTCCCGGCCGTTCCGTCGCCGTCAGCGCCGAAGGCCACTACACCCACGCCCGGATGTGCCACCTCCTGGGCGTCCGGGTGCACCGCGTGCCGGTGGACGACCGGGGGCGGATGGACGTCACCGCGCTGGAGGCGCTGCTGGCCACGGGTGACGTGGGAACGGTGGTCGCCACCACCGGGACCACCGCGCTGGGCGCCGTCGATCCCGTGCACCGCATCGTCCCGCTGGCGCGGCGCTTCGGCGCCCGCGTCCACGTGGACGCCGCGTACGGCGGCTTCTTCGTGCTCCTCGCCGACGACCCGCTCCTGGAGCGGGACACGGGCCGGGCGCTGCGGGCCGTCGCGGACTGCGACTCCGTGGTGATCGACCCGCACAAGCACGGCCTCCAACCCTACGGCTGCGGCGCGGTGTTGTTCGCGGACCCCGGCACGGCCCGGTTCTTCCGCCACGACTCCCCCTACACCTATTTCACCTCGGACCGGCCGCACCTGGGCGAGATCAGCCTGGAATGCTCCCGCTCGGGAGCGGCCGCGGCCGCCCTGTGGCTGACCCTGCGGCTCCTGCCGCTCACCCGGCGGGGCCTGGGCGGCGTGCTCGCCGCCGGGCGCGGAGCCGCCCTGCGCTGGGCCGAACTCCTCGGCACCTCCGGGGCATTGGAGCTCTACCAGCCCCCCGAGCTGGACATCGTGACGTACTACCCGCGCACGGAGCCCGCCGCCCTCTCCCGCGTCGACGCGGCGTCGCAGGAGGTCATGCGACAGGGGATGGAGGACGGCAAGAACCCGGTCTTCCTCAGCGTGACCCGCGTCGGCGCCGACGCGTTCACCGGCCGCCACCCTGCCGTCGTCCCGGACCTCGGCGACGCCCGCGTCCTGCGCAGCGCCCTGATGAAGCCGGAGAGCGAACCGTACGTGGAGGTCCTGCACGACCGCGTGGAGCGGCTCGCCGAGGCGGCCCGGTGACCGTCCACGACGCCGCGTACGACCGGTACTTCGGACTGCTCAGGTCACCGGGGCCGGTCCGCACCGCGCCCGTGGTCGCGGCCGTGACCGCCGACCTGCCGCACACCGGCCTCGCGGAGGACGAGCGTACCGCCCTCGCCGCAGGGATGGGCCTCGCCGCCCGTGCGGTGGCCGCCCGCCCCGGCGCGTCGTTCGGCACGGAGCCCGTCGGCGGCCTCCCGGGGCCGCTGCGCCGCTGGAAGCTCGGGCACCAGGCGTTCCACCTGCTGCTCACGGCCATGAACGCGGGCCTGGACGACGCCCTGGCCGCCGCGCGGGCCGCGGCCTGGCCCGCGCTCCTCCACGACCTGGAGGGGCTGCGCCGGCTGTACGACGCCGCCACCGCCGCCATGGAGTACGCCGCGGACCTCCCCGCCGCCGTCTACCGGGACGAGGTCCGGCCCACCATGACGCCTCCCCATATGCCTCCGGGGTTCTCCGGGGCGTTCAACCGGGACCATCGCCTCATGGTCCGTCGCCTGCGCGCCCTCGAACGCGCCGTACGGGCCCTTCCCCCGGACGTCCCGGCCCTCGCGGCGGTCCACCCGGGAGCGGCCGCCCTGCGGGGCGCCCAGCTCCGCAACCGCCGTCATCACGCGCGGATCTGCCGGCGGTGCGTACCGGGCGGCGCGTCGCTGCGGCAACTCCACTTCGCGCGGGAGGATCCGGCGTGCGACACCGGCTGAGCGACCACCCGCACAGCATCGCCACGCCGGCCGTCGACGAGATCGAGGGCATCGACCTCCGGACCGGTCTGCGGCTCCTGGACGGCCTGCTGGACGAGGCCGTGTGGCTGGACCACTGCCCGTTCGTCAGCGCGTCGTTCGGCCCGGCACCGCCCTGGCTCCGCCATGAGCCCGTCTCCGCCTGGCACCCCGTGCCCGCACCAACGCCCGGAGCGCCACGGGGAGTTCCGGGCCCGCGGCGCGTCTGCGTCTCGTTCGCGCCCGAGCACGGCACGAACGTCCACGACTGGGCCCGTGCCCACGGCTATCTGCTGCTCGCCCCGGAGCCCGGGGTCACCGCCCGGGCGGCGGACAAGATCCGGGTGCTGGAGCTGTTCTCGGCGGCGGGCGTGCCCGCCCCGCCCTCCGTGGTCGTCCCGGCGGCCGGGCGGGCCCCGGCGCGGGCGTACTGGAACGACCGGTGGCCCGGGGCCGTGGTCCAGCGCCGGCACAACAACCTCATCGGCCGGGGCACCGTCCCCGTCAACTCCCCCGCCGAGTTGGAGCGTTGCCTCGCCGCCTGGCCGAACGAGCCCCTGCGGCTGAGCCGCCGGGCCGCCGGGATCTCCCTGACCGTCAGCGCCTGCGCCGGGCCGGACCGGACCGTCGTCTCGGCCGTCTCCCACCAACTGGTGGGGCTGCCGGAGCTCGCCGCCTCCTGGGGCCAGCACTGCGGCAACCAGCTCGTGGGCCCCGGCGACCTGCCGGAAGGGCTGTACGCTCAGGCGCGCGACGCGGCCCGCCGCGTGGGCGAGGTGCTGCGCGGCCTCGGTTTCCGGGGCGTCTTCGGCCTGGACCTCGTCGAGGACGGCGGACGGCTCCTCGCCGTCGAGGTCAACCCCCGCTTCCAGACGGTCGTCTCGCTCGTCCAGGCCGCCGAGCGTGCCGCGGGGCTGCTGCCGTCCCTCGGGCTGCACGTCCTCTCCTTCCTCCTGCCCGCGCTGCCCCCGTCCGTGTCCCGGGCGCTGCCGCCCGGCCACCGCCGGCCGAGCCAGTTGGTCGTCCACGCCGCCGAGGACACCACGGTGCGCGCGCTCCCGCCGGCCGGGCGCTACCGCCACGACGGCCGGACGGCGAACGGCCCGCTGCCCGCGCCTCCCGACCTCGCCGGGCTGGGCGACGACGAGGCCCTGTGGTGGGTCATCGCCCGCCCGGGTCCGGTCACCGCCGGCCAGGAGCTCGCCCTGCTCCAGTTCGCGCACCCCGTCGCCGGCCTCGAACCCCGGCCCCGCCTCCCCCTCGGCGCGCGGGTCTGGACGGCCGCCTTCCGCGACCGGACCGCGACCGGGCCCGAGGAGCCGGCGCCGCCGCTGCTCCGGCTGGCCGAGGAGCCCATGCGCGCGGCGGGCCGGCACGCGATCGACCTCGTCGTCGCCCGGTTCACCGGCGTGCGCGACCGCCCGCCCCTCCGCGTGCCCCCGCCCGAGGCCCTGCGGGCCGTCCTGGACGAGCCGCTGCCCGAGGACGGCACCGACGACCTGTGCGCCGTCCTCGACCGTGTCACCCGGGACGCCCTCGCCGAGGCGACCCGGCTCGACCACCCGCGCAGCTTCGCCTTCACCCCCGCCACCGGGAACTTCCCCGCCGTGCTCGCCGACGCCCTGGCCGCCGCCCACCTGTCGGTGCCGGGAGCGTGGCTCGTCGGGGCCGGGCCCACCCAGCTCGAACTCACCACTCTGGACTGGCTCAAGGCGCTGCTCGGGCTCCCGGAGGGGGCCGGCGGCCTGTTCGTCAGCGGCGGCTCCGCGGCCAACCTCACCGCCCTGGCCGTCGCCCGCGACCGGTTGCTCGGCGACGACCGGACCGGTGCCCGCCTCTACTGCTCCACCCAGGCCCATCCCTCGGTCGCCCGCGCGGCCCACCTCGTCGGCCTCACCCGCGACCAGCTCTCCGTCGTACCGGCCGACGACGCCCTCCGGCTGGACGCGGCGGACCTCGCCCGGCGCGTCCCCGCCGACCGGGCCGCCGGCCTGCGGCCGTTCGCCGTGGTCGGCACCCTGGGCACCACCGGGACCGGCGCCGTCGATCCCCTCGACGCCCTGGCGGACCTCTGCGCGCGGGAAGGGCTCTGGTTCCATATCGACGGCGCCCACGGCGCGGCGGCCGCCGCCACCGAGCGCGGCCACGGGCTGCGTCCTGCGCTGTGCCGCGCCGACTCCCTCACCGTCGATCCGCACAAGTGGCTCTTCCAGCCGTACGAGACCGGGTGCGTGCTGCTGCGCCGCCCGGAACTGTTGCGCGCCACCTTCGACTTGACCCGCCACGCCCTGGACAGCGACTACCTCGGCCCCACCGCGCCCCGGGGAGCCGAGGTGAACCTCTCCGACCACGGCCCCCAACAGAGCCGGGGACTCCGGGCCTTGAAGCTGTGGCTGTCGCTGAAGACCTTCGGCGCGCGGGCCTTCCGGCAGGCCATCGACCACGGCATGGACCTGGCGGAGCACGCGGCCGCCCTGATCGCCGCCCACCCGGAGCTGCGGCTGGTCACCCCGCCCGGCCTCGCCGTCCTCACCTTCCGCTACCACCCGGCGGACGTGCCGCCCGGCTGGGACGCCGACCGCGCGCAGGAGTTCATCAGCCGGGCGGTCTGCACGGAGGGCGAAGCCCTGCTGCTCACCACCCGGGTGCGGGGAGCCACGGTGCTCCGGATGTGCACCGTCAATCCCGCCAGCACCCGGGAAGATGTCGCCCATGTCCTCGGCCAGGTGGCCCGCCACGGCCGCCGGTCGCTCGCGGAGGTCAGGGAATCAGCAGCGCCGAAGGGCCCGTGATGCTCGGCACCCCACCGGCCGTGGCACAGGCGGGGACGTCGAGGGTGAGCTGGACGCCGGGAGAGGCGACCGCCCTCCCCCGGAACTTCCCCGACACCACCGTTCCCATGACCAACACCACGGCCTGCCCCGCGACTTGCGTCACATTCCCCAGCGGGTAGACCACGACGCTCCTCTCGCCGGTGCTCCAGGTGACGGTCTCCACCGTGGTGGCGTCGGAGGTGAAGCAGCCGTTCGTCCCGCCGCCGTGGATCACGGAACGCGCCGAGGTGAGGCCGGGGACGGTGGACGTGCAGCGGTAGGCGCCCGTCCCGCCGATCCGTGTCTTCCTGGGCAGGACACTCAACCCGGGCGCGAAATCAATGGTGTTCATCCCCAGGCAGTTCACCGTCGCTCTCTCCTCCCGCTCCCCCGCCGACGCCCCCGTGGCTCCCGCCATCATCAGCCCCACGGCCACGGCGACGCTCCCCCACCTCCGCGCCCACACCCTCAATCGCTGCACGCTCCACCCTCCTCGGTCACCCCGGCCCGGCGCCGGCAACGGCATCCTTCCGGACGCCCGGGCCTTCGGCGGCCCAATGGCGCCTGTTCCCGCACGAGTTGGTGCACGGGCGGGCGGAGGGGGCGTACGGGACCTGCCCGCCGCCCCTCCCCGGACCCGGCCGCCCGGGTCCACACTGGGCAGCCACACGGCCCCCGGGAGGATCGGTGAAGGTCAGTTCCTGGAACGAGTGGGACCCGCTCAAGCACGTCATCGTCGGCCGGGCGGACGGCACCATGGTGCAGGCGCCCGAGCCGGCCGTGTTCCGCGACTGGCCGCGGGAGGGCTTCCCCCGCGGCACGTACGGGCCCCTGCCCGCGGACATGACGGACGCGGCCAACGCCCAGTTGGACGCCTTCGCCCGCGTCCTCGAAGGCCGGGGCATCCGGGTCGACCGGCCCCGGCCGCTGGACTTCGGCCGGCCGGTCGCCACCCCCGAGTGGACGCAGCCGAGCATGTTCGGCGCCATGCCGGTCCGGGACGTCCTGGTGACGATCGGCAACGAACTGCTGGAGGCGACGATGTCCTTCCGCAGCCGCTGGTTCGAGTACCTGGCCCACCGGCCGCTGATCGAGTCGTACTTCCGCGCCGACCCCGCCATGCGCTGGGAGGCCGCCCCCAAACCCCGGCTGACGGACGCCTCCTACCACGAGGGTTTCTGGGACGCCTACGACGCGCTGCCGCCCGAGGAGCGGGTCGCGCGCGCCGTACGCGGCGAGCTGCTCCTGACGGAGGCCGAGCCGCTCTTCGACGCCGCCGACATCGCCCGCTGCGGCAAGGACCTGTTCGTGCAGCGGTCGCTGGCCACGAACCGGGCGGGGATCCGCTGGCTGCGGCAGCACCTGCCCCAACACCGGGTTCACGAGGTGGTGTTCGGCAACGCGCACCCGATGCACATCGACGCCACCTGGGTGCCGCTGCGTCCCGGGCTCGTCCTGCACTGTGCCGAACGCCCCGCCGAGGCAGAGTTGTTGGACCACTTCAAGGCCAACGACTGGCAGGTCGTCCAGGCCGCCGAACCCCGGCGGGCGGCCGCGCCGCCGCTGTCCGCCTGCAGCCGCTGGCTCTCGATGAACGTCCTGGTCCTGGACCCCGGGACGGTCTGCGTGGAGGCGAGCGAGACCGCCCAGATCGAACAACTGGGCGCGCTCGGCTTCGAGGTCGTCCCGGTCCCGTTCTGGGACGTGGCCCCCTTCGGCGGCGGACTGCACTGCGCCACACTCGACATCCACCGCGAAGGGGGCATGGAGGACTGGTTCCCCCGGCGCACCGGCAGCTTCTGACGTCCCGTCAGTGACCGTGCTCGATGTCCTCGGTGGTGCAGGTCGACTCGGCGAACACGCCGCCGTTGGGGTTGCCGCAGTTGTTGCTGTGGCCCGTCGCGTTCCAGGAGGCGACGTTGGACGCCGGCCCGCCGGTGACGCGCTCGCCGCCCGGCCGTTCACCGCCCCGGTGGACGTGCCGGGCCCCGCACGCCGACTTCACGCCGACGCCGGCGATGGGGGCCCCGCACTGGTTGGCGTGTCCCGTGCTGCTACTGCTGCCGACCACCGACAGGACACTGCCCACGATCTCCTCGCCTCCGCTCGCCGAGGCCGCGCTCGCGCCGCCGCAGACGGTGATCGCCGACAGTGCCAGCGCGGCCAGGACCCTGGAGCCACGAATCATGAACGACCGACCTCTTCCCGGTCGTGCGCCCCTCCGGGCGCGGACCGCCCGCGCGGTCCGCTTGCACTAACCTCCGACGATCGGAAAGGACACGCCGCTCTCCCGCGCCTCCTACGGCGCCATCTCGTACGCCCCCGACAGCGCCTCCACCCGCTCCCACACGCGCGCCGAGCGGGCCGCGTCGACGACCGGGCGGCGCACCGCGCCCAGCGCCCAGGACTGCTGCTCCTCGGTGGCCGAGTCCTTGCCGTGCAGTTCGACGGCGTGGGCGGAGAAGTCGCGGACGAGCACGGCGAACAGCTCGTCGAGCACGTCGTCGTCCGTCCCCGTCAGGGCGGCCTGTTCCAGGATCAGCTGCCCGTGCACGACGAGGGCGAACAGCTGCCCGACGGCCAGCAGCAGGTCGAGGTCGCGGCTCTGCTCCTCGTCGGGGGCGGCCGTGGTGACGAACCGGCAGAGGGCGTCGGCCTGTTCGCGGAAGCGGGCGACGTTCGCCAGGTGGGCATGGCCGTCGTAGGCGGGGCGCCAGTCGTGGAAGCGCACCGAGCCCAGGCCGCGGGCCGGGCCCTGCCGGAAGAGGAACGCGTCGTCGGCCGCGTCGAGCCGCGTCGGCACGGGCGGGTGGTCGACGGGGGCCAGCAGGTGGTTGCCCATGAACTTCAGGATGAGCGCGAGGTTGACGTGGACCGTGCCCTCCAGCTTCGGCAGGCCGCGGATCTCGCTCCCGGCCTGGGCGAAGTAGGTGTCCTTCTCGAAGCCCTTGGCCGCGATAACGTCCCACAGGAGGTCGATGACCTTCTCGCCCTCGGTGGTCACCTTCATCTTCGTCATGGGGTTGAAGAGCAGGTAACGGCGGTCGTCGGGGCCGGCGGTGCGGAAGTAGTCGACGGCGCGGTCGCTGAAGAGCTTCATGCCGACGAGGCGGACGTAGGCGTCGGTCAGCTCGCGCCGCACGTGCGGGAAGGCGGTGACCGGGCGGCCGTAGAGGATCCGGTTGTGGGCGTGGGTGACGGCCTCGTACATCGCGTGCTCGCAGATGCCGATGGAGGCGGTGCACAGGTTGAACTTGCCGACGTTGACGGTGTTGAGGGCGGCGTCGAAGGCGGCGCGTCCGGTGTGCAGGACGTCCTCTGCGCGGACCGGGTAGTCGGCCAGCCGGAACTCGCTGACGTACTTGGAGGAGTCGACCACGTTCTTCACCAGGTGGTACGCCTCGTGGCGGCTGTCGGCGGCGAAGAAGACGTAGCCGTCGGGGCCCTCGACGTCGGTGCGGCGGCCGAAGACGGAGACGAGGCCGGCGGCGTTGCCGTTGCCGATGTAGTACTTGGAGCCGGTGGCCCGGAAGCCGCCGGCGCCGTCGGGCTCCAGCAGCATGTCGGTCGAGTAGATGTCGGCGCCGTGGGTCTTCTCCGACAGGCCGAAGGCGAACACCTCGCCCTCGTCGAGGAGTCGGGCGGCGCGGGCGCGGGCGGCGGCGTTGTCGCTCTGCCAGACCGGGCCGAGGCCGAGGATGGTGACCTGCCAGGCGTACCAGTAGTCGAGGCCGTAGAAGCCGAATATCTCGTTGAGGGCGGCGATGCGGGCGGTGTCCCAGCGCTTGTCCGGGTGGCCGGAGGCGGCGGAGGCCGGGGTGAGGAAGGTCGCGAACAGCCCTTCCTTCGCGGAGAATTCGAGGAAGTCCGCCAGCCAGGCACGGGAGCGGTAGTCCTCGACCAGCCTGCGCTTTCCGCGGCTCTCGAACCAGTCGACGGTGGCGCGCAGCAGCCTGCGGGTCTCGGGGTCAAAGTGCGCCGGGTCGTAGGTGCGCGGGTTGAAGAGCAGCGGGTCGGCCATGGTGGACCGCCTTTCCGGTACGGGGTGGGAGGCGAAGAAGGGCGTTCAGCTGATCCGGTGGAGGGTGGCGAGGACGTCGTCCAGCCAGGCGAGCGTCATGCGCTCGTACGCGATGCCGCCGCGCAGCACCACGTGCTGCAGCTCCCCCATGGCGTCCTGCCGTCCGGGGGCGCCGGGCCCGGTGAAGTCGCGTTCCTCGCCGGCGAGGTAGTGCGCCAGCCGTGCGGCGTGCACCTGGCGGTAGCGCTCGACCTCGCGCAGGAGGGCGGTCCGGTCGCCGAAGGCCGCCCCGCGGATCTTGACGGCGAGGTCGTGCCGGACGCTCTCGGGCTCGATCGGCTCGTGCAGCCAGGCCGAGAGCGCGGCCCGTCCGGCCTCCGACACCGCATAGTGCCGCTTGTCCGGCCGGCCCCGCTGGGCGACCTCGCGCGCGGTGACCCACCCCTCCCGCTCCATCCTCTTGAGGACGCGGTAGATCTGCTGGTGGGTGGCGGTCCAGAAGTAGCCGATGGACCGGTCGAACCGCCGGGCGAGCTCGTAGCCGGAGCCCGGCTTCTCCAGCAGGGAGACGAGGATCGCGTGGTCGAGCGCCATGCGACGGATCCTCTATGCAACTCGTTTCATAGGCAAGGGTGCCCAGGGCGGTGAGACGCGGCTCACTCGGCGAGCCCGGCGGCGTGGTCCGGCACGTACCTCTGGGTGTCCCGGGGCGGCCGCCGGTAGCCCGTGGACGGCGGGCGGGGCGGGAGTTCGAGGGCGGGCCGCGGCGGCTCGTGGTACGGGACCGTCGAGAGCAGGTGGGCGATCATGTTGATGCGGGCGGCCCGCTTGTCGTCGCTCTCCACGACGTACCAGGGCGCCTCGGGCGTGTCGGTGAGCGCGAACATCTCGTCCTTGGCCCGGGAGTACGCCTCCCAGCGGGTGAGGGACTCCAGGTCCGTCGCCGACAGCTTCCAGCGCCGCACCGGATCCTCCAGCCGTTTGCGGAAGCGCCGTTCCTGGACCTCGTCGCTGACCGAGAACCAGTACTTGCGCAGCAGGACGCCGTCCTCGACCAGGAGCCGTTCGAAGACGGGGCACTGGCGCAGGAACCGGGCGTGCTCCTCCGGCGTGCAGTAGCCCATGACGTGCTCGACGCCGGCGCGGTTGTACCAGCTGCGGTCGAAGAGGACGATCTCGCCGGCGGCCGGGAGGTGCTCCACGTAGCGCTGGAAGTACCACTGGGTGCGCTCCCGTTCGGTCGGGACCGGCAGGGCGACGGTCCGTGCCGCGCGCGGGTTCAGCCGCTCGGTCACCCGCTTGATCACCCCGCCCTTGCCGGCCGCGTCCCGCCCCTCGAAGACCACGACGAGCCGCGCGCCCTCGGCGCGAGCCCACTCCTGGAGCTTGACCAGCTCGGTCTGGAGGCGCCGCAGCTCCTTCTCGTAGACCCGCCGCGGCGGGCGGCGCGGCCCGCTGTCCTCGGTCACCGGCGTCTCCTCCCGTACGGTCCCGACGCTACGCGGCCGGGCCGTCCGCGCCACCGCCCCGGGCCCGAACGGCGCAACGCCCCCTCCCGAGGCCCGCCGGTGCGCCGCGCGCGGCCCCGTCCGGGCCAAGCTGAGGACGCACCGACGGCGGGAAGGGGACGGCATGGCGCGCGGCTGGCAGTTCTGGGTGGACCGGGGCGGGACCTTCACCGACATCGTCGCCCGGCGCCCGGACGGCCGCCTGCTGACCCACAAGCTGCTCTCCGAGGACCCCGCGCGCTACGAGGACGCCGCCGTCGAGGGCATCCGCAGGCTGCTCGGCCTGCGCGAGGGCGGGGAACCGCCGCCCGGCGCGGTCGAGACGGTGCGCATGGGCACGACGGTCGCCACCAACGCCCTGCTGGAGCGCCGGGGCGAACGCACCGCCCTGGTGATCACCCGCGGGTTCCGCGACGCCCTGCGCATCGCCTACCAGGACCGGCCGCGGCTCTTCGACCGGGAGATCGTCCTGCCGGAGGTGCTGTACGAGCGGGTGGTGGAGGTGTCCGAGCGGGTCACGGCCGACGGCGAGGTCCTGTGCCCGCCCGACCTCGACCGCCTCGCCGGAGACCTGCGGCGCGCCCACGACGAGGGCGTGCGGGCCGTCGCGGTGGTGTGCCTGCACAGCCCGCTGCACCCGGCGCACGAGGAGGCGGTCGGGGAGCTGGCCCGGCGCACCGGCTTCCCGCAGGTGTCGCTGTCGAGCGAGGCCGGCCGGCTGCTGAAGCTGGTGCCGCGGGGCGACACGGCCGTCGTGGACGCCTACCTCTCCCCCGTGCTGCGCCGCTACGTGGGGCGGGTGGCGGACCGGCTGCCGGGGGTGCGGCTGATGTTCATGCAGTCCAACGGGGGGCTGGCCGAGGCCGGTCACTTCCGCGGCAAGGACGCCGTCCTGTCCGGTCCGGCGGGCGGCATCGTCGGCATGGCCCGCATGGCGCGCCTCGCGGGTTTCGAGAAGGTGGTGGGCTTCGACATGGGCGGCACCTCGACGGACGTGTCGCACTTCGCGGGCGCCTTCGAGCGGGTGGTGACCTCCCGGGTGGCCGGGGTCCGGCTGCAGGCGCCCATGCTCGACATCCACACCGTCGCCGCGGGCGGCGGTTCCGTCCTGCACTTCGACGGGGGCCGCTACCGCGTGGGCCCCGACTCGGCGGGGGCCCGGCCCGGCCCCGCCTGCTACCGCGGCGGCGGCCCGCTGACCGTCACGGACGCGAACGTGATGCTCGGCCGCATCCAACCGGGCTTCTTTCCCCGGGTGTTCGGGCCGCGGGGGGACGAGCCCCTGGACGGCGGCATCGTCCGCCGCCGTTTCGCGGAGCTGGCCGACGAGATCCGCGCCCGCACCGGCGACCGGCGCTCCCCCGAGGAGGTCGCCGAGGGGTTCCTGCGGGTGGCCGTGGCGAACATGGCGGCGGCGGTGAAGCGGATCTCCGTGCAGAAGGGCCGTGACGTCACCGAGTACGCGCTGGCCACCTTCGGCGGCGCGGGCGGCCAGCACGCCTGCGCCGTCGCGGACCTGCTGGGCGTCCGCACCGTCCTCGTACCGCCCATGGCGGGGGTGCTGTCCGCGCTGGGCATCGGCCTGGCCGACACCACGACCCTGCGGGAGCGGCCGGTGGAACTCCCCCTGGACGGGGGGAACATGGACCATGTCCATTCCGTGGCACGGGAGTTGGAGGACGAGGCCCGTTCCGTGCTCCGCGACGAGGACGTGCCGGACGAGCGCGTGCGGGTCGCCCACCGCGCCCGGCTGCGCTACGACGGCACGGACACCGCCGTGACCGTGGCGCTGGGCGGAGAGCGGGCCATGCGGGAGGAGTTCGAGGCGACGCACCGGGCGATGTACTCGTTCCTCCTCGAACGGCCCGTCGTGGTCGAGGCGTTGTCGGTCGAGGCCACCGGCCTCACCGAGCAGCCGGACCTCGGCCCGCCCGCCGTGGCCGACGCCCCGGCCGGGCCCGCCACCGCCCGGCTCCACACCGAGGGCGCGTGGCGGGACGTCCCGCTGCGGGAGCGCGGGCACCTGCGCCCCGGCACGGAGGTGCGAGGACCGGCGGTCATCACCGAGGCCGACGCGACGACGGTGGTGGAGCCCGGCTGGCGGGCCCGCGTGACGGACGCCGGGCACCTGCTGGTCGAGCGCGCGGCGCCGCCGCCGGGGGCGGACGTGGGAACCCGGGCCGACCCGGTCATGCTGGAGATCTTCAACAGCCTGTTCGTGTCGGTCGCCGAGCAGATGGGGGCCCGGCTGGCGGCGACCGCCCAGTCGGTGAACATCAAGGAACGGCTGGACTTCTCCTGCGCGTTGTTCGACCCCGAGGGCGGCCTCGTCGCCAACGCCCCGCACATCCCCGTCCACTTGGGCTCGATGGGGACCGCCGTCCGAGAGGTCGTCCGCCGCCGGGCGGGCACGATGCGGCCCGGCGAGTCGTACGCCGTCAACGACCCCTACCACGGCGGCACCCACCTGCCCGACGTCACCGTCGTCACCCCCGTCTTCGACGAGCGGGACGGGGCCGGGGATCCGGAGATCCTGTTCTTCGTCGCCTCCCGGGGCCACCACGCGGAGATCGGCGGGCTGACGCCCGGCTCCATGCCGGCCGGCAGCCGCGCGATCGAGGAGGAGGGCGTGCTCTTCGACAACTGGCTGCTGGTCGAGGACGGCCGGTTCCGCGAGGCGGAGACCCGCCGGCTGCTGACCTCGGCCCCGTACCCGTCCCGGGCCCCGGACACCAACCTGGCCGACCTGCGGGCCCAGATCGCCGCCAACCGCAAGGGCGTCGACGAAGTCGCGGCGATGATCGGGCACTTCGGCCTCGACGTCGTCCAGGCGTACATGCGCCACGTCCAGGACAACGCCGAGGAGGCCGTCCGCCGCGCCGTCGGCCGCCTCTCCGACGGCGCGTACCGCTACGAGACCGACTCCGGCGCGGTGATCGCCGTCCGCGTGCGGGTGGACCGCGCCCGGCGGTCGGCCGTCATCGACTTCACCGGCACCTCCCCGCAGTCGGCGACGAACCTCAACGCGCCCACGGCCGTGGTGTACGCGGCGGTGCTCTACGTCTTCCGCACGCTCATCGACGAGGACATCCCCCTCAACGACGGCTGCCTGCGCCCCCTGGACATCGTCGTGCCCCCCGGCTCGATGCTCGCGCCGCGCCACCCCGCGGCCGTCGTCGCCGGCAACGTCGAGACCTCCCAGGCCGTCGTCGGCGCGCTCTACGCCGCGCTCGGCGCCCAGGCGGAGGGCAGCGGCACGATGAACAACGTCACCTTCGGCAACGAACGCCACCAGTACTACGAGACCGTCGCCTCCGGCGCCGGCGCCGGCCCGGACTTCGACGGCGCCTCCGCCGTGCAGACCCACATGACCAACTCCCGGCTCACCGACCCGGAGGTACTGGAGTTGCGACTGCCCGTCGTGGTCGAGGAGTTCGCCGTCCGCCCCGGCAGCGGCGGCGCCGGCCGCCGGCGCGGCGGCGACGGCACCGTACGCCGGCTGCTCTTCCGCGAGCCGATGACGGTGAGCACCCTCTCCGGCCACCGGCGCGTCCCGCCCTACGGCATGGCGGGCGGCCGTCCGGGCGCCCTGGGGTCGAACCGCGTGGAGCGCGCCGACGGCGGCACCACGCCGCTGGCGGGCTGCGACTCGGCCGACGTGGCGCCCGGTGACGTCCTGGTCGTGGAGACCCCCGGCGGGGGCGGGTACGGCGAGCCCGCCGACGGCTGACCGCCGCCCCATCGCGAACCTGCGCGCCCACGCCGGCGGGTCGACGAGCTCCGGCCGTCTCCTGGCCCGCGTCTCGGCCACCAGGCGGGTCGGCGTCGTGATCCCCGGCGGCAGCACCCGGCTCTCCACCTACGCCGGCACCCGCGCCAGCAGGAACATACGCACCCCCGGCTGCGTGGTGCACGGGGTGCCGGCCGGTCGAGCGGTCCTACGGCGTCGCCGTCGCCTCCGGGGCAGGTGGCGCGTCTCGCGACACCACGCACAGGCACAGGCATGTGCATACGTCCCTCCGCACCGGATCTTCTTCTGCCGGAGGTGGTGCGGCGCGCTGCCGACCCCTTTCAAGATGGCGACGGGCTGCCCTTCGCCCTCCCCGTCTCCCGGGCGATGCCCTGGCCGGGGCCGACGTCTCGCCGCGGGGCCGGGCGACGTGTGCGTCGAGGTCCGGGACGACGGGAGGGCTGTGCAACAGGCCGTGGGCCCCTGCGTGTCCTCGCTGATCCGCTGGGTGAGGCCGCCCGCCTCCACGGTGGGGACATGACCTGCACCGGCCAGTGCGCGCCCAAGTGGTCCTACGAGCCGGTCATGGCCGACCGATACGGAGAAGTGCGGTGCCGACCGCGACCATCCAGAGGGAGAACAGCGACCAGGGCACCATCGTCGCGAGGGCGCCGGGTGCCAGCTGCCCGGCTCCGGCCAGGATGACGAGGGTGCCGAGGGCACAGAGAGCGGCGATCGCGAAGGTCCACCAGGCGGCCCACGCCGGGAAGGCACGGGTCTGGAGGAACGCGGTCGCGGACGCGACGAGCAAGAAGGCCGCGTAGAGCTGGGCGAAGAGGTAAATCATCCAGGAGTTCTCGTAGGTGTAGTGGACGAGCGCGTCGGTGGAGGGGTGGCCGGTGGTCCCCGCGAAGGCATCGACCAGCCAAGGCGGGTTGGAGAGCTGCATGCTCACGGAGGTGGCGACGGCCGCGGGCGTCATGACCCGGAGGGCGATGGTCCGGCGGCCGTATGCCTCAAGGTAGGCGGTGAGGCCGGTGATCAGCCAGATCAGCAGCATGAGACCAGTGCCTGCGGCGAAGACCTGGAGGATGACGCCGGTGCGGTGCGCGGCGAACCACGCGGAGATCTCCGCACCACGGTCGCCCCAGGTCGGGTAGATCCCCGGGAAGTGATCGGCGACGAAGAAGAGCGCCAGGAGCATCAGGGGGAGGGCCAGGACGCCGGCCCAGCCGGAGTGCCGGATCTGCCGGGCCTGGTCAGGGGTCAGGGAGGGAGGTGTCATGTCCCCTCATCCCCCGACCTGGACCCGGCGGGGAGCCGGAGCATGGCGAGGCCGAGCACGGCCGTCCACAGGTAGAACAGTCCGAACAGGGCGAGGCTGGGGCCTTCGCCCGGAGCGAACCAGCCCCGGTCGACGAAGAGGAAGAAGACGTGCGGTAGGCCCAGGGCCGCGGTGGCGAAGCTGTAGGCAGCGGTCCAGCGGGGCAGCGCCCGGGTTCTGCGGATGGCCATTCCGGTGCAGAAGGCGGTGAGGGAGACGAAGGGCTGGGCCGGCAGCCAGACGAACAGCGATGCCTCGAAGGAAAACCTGATCAGGGAGTCGTCGAAGGTGTGGTGGTACCCGGCTCCGGCGGAGGCCATCACCCACAGGACCGTCGCCAGGGTGTGGAGGACGACGACCACGGTCATGGCCGGAGTGATGGCCAGGAGAGACACCGTGGGGCGTCCGGCCCTGCGGAGCACGGCGGTCAGGCCGGCGATGAAGAACAGGGTCAGCGGATAAGCGAAGAAGCCGACGTAGCACTGGGCCAGATAGAGACCGGAGTTCCTGGCGAAGTAGTCGACGATCCGGTCGGTGGAGGAACCCCAGTTGGGGAACAGGTGCGGAAAGTCGTGGCTGGCCAGAACCGACAGGACGAGGGCGGGAAAGGCGATGACGCCGGCCAGACCGGCCCAGCGGACTTCCTGACGCGTGGTCATGTCTCCTCCGAAGTAGGGGTGTTCGCGGGGACGGTCTCCGGCCGGGCCCGCCGGGGGTCCCTGCGGAGGCACGGGGCAGGGGCCAGGGCACGGGCGAGGTGCCGGGGGCGGACAAGGGTGGCGGGACCGGCGAGCATGTTGGCGACGCGGACGAAGTCCTCGAACATGCGCGGGTCGTGCGGGATGCGCTCCTGCCATCGCCGCAGATACCAGCATGCGGCCCGGACTGTCGCGGGCGACGGCTCACCGGTGGGCCAGCCGCGGTCCGTGAGGGTGGCCATGGCCCAGGGCCAGGCGGTGATCCGGGCGAGCCGGTGCTGGAAGCGCCGGGCGAACCCGGTCAGGTCGTGTCCCCGGTGCCGGACGAGCAGGTCACGGAGGGCGCGGGCCTCGACCGCGGCCACCGTCATGCCCTGGGCGTAGACGGGGTTGAAGACACAGGCCGCGTCGCCGAGTACGAGCAGGCCGTCGGGCCAGGGCGAGAGCCGGTGGTAGTACGTGCGGCGGTTGGCGGTGCGGGCGTAGCGGACGGCCGATGAGTGCGGCTCCAGGATGGCGAGGACGGTGGCCAGGTCGCTGTGCAGGGACCTGGCGAAGGCGTGGAAGCCGTCGTCGTCGGTGGGCGGGTGGTCGTCGGCGGCTCCTTGCAGGGTGACCAGGAGCTGGTGGTCCTCGATGTGCAGGGCGAAGCAGCCCCGTGTGTGGCCGGGGGGCTGCGGCGGCTCGAAGAGGGCCCGCCAGGAAGCCGCGGGGACGCGGCCGGTGCGGTAGCGGCGGGAGGCGTAGCCGACGCGGGCGTCCACCGTTGTCCCGGCCACGCGCGGGAGCCCGAGAGCGACCAGCCAGTCGGGCAGATGGGAGGCGCGGCCGCCCGCGTCGACGACCAGTTCCGCCTGGTGGACCGCCGGTGTCCGGACGCGGCTGCCGGGGGCCCGGTGGGTGAGGTGAACACCGGTGACCTGCCGGGCCGCGCTGTCGGTCAGCAGACCGGTGACGGTGCAGCCGTCGCGGATGCGGACACCGGGGAGTGCGGCGACGCGGGTGCGGACCGCGGTTTCCAGCAGGGGGCGGCTGACGGGCTGGATGAGGATTCCCGAGGGCATGGGTCGGGCCGCGCCGCCCGGTAGTTGAAGGCGCGCGTCCTGGCAGAAGTCCACCACCGGCGCTCCCGCCGCGTGCAGCTGCTGCCGCAGGCCGGGGAAGAGTTCCGAGAAGATCTCCAGGCCGCGGGCCTGGAGGGCGTGGGCGTGGCGGCCCTGCGGGACGCCCCGCCGTGGCCGCGGGTCCGAGGGGAGATGATCGCGTTCGAACACGGTGATCTCTTCGAAGACGCCGGCGAGGGCACGTGCGGTGAGGAGGCCGGCGATCCCCGCTCCGATGACGGCGGCCCGCCCGAACCGCCGGGCGGGGTGTTCACGAGAGGGCCTGACGTGCAGTGATTCAGCCCCATGAAGATCGTTCCCCACCCCGCTGTAGATCACTTCCCATTCCTCCGGGGTCCAGAGAGCGGCGAACGCGGCGATGGGCCGCACAGGAATCCGTGCGGCCCATCGCCGTCCAAGCCGTACGGCCCAGCTCGGTGGTCACGTTGCGTTGCCGACCACCGGTCCCACCAAGAGCACAGTCAGCTGCTGTTGGTGCGGTGGTGGGTTGCTCGCTGAAGCCGACCGAGGTGGACGGCCTGCGTGATGCCCATTCCCCAGAAGGCGGCCGTGACCCATGCCGGTATCGCCTGCGCATCGGATCCGCCCAACAGCATCTGGATGAGCACCACGGCCGCGACTCCGGGCAGCAGCGCCAAGGCGTCCGTGAAGGCTTCCAGGCGGGCCATGCGGCTGCGCACTCCTCGGTGCGTGAGATACACGTCCAGGCCCAGGGAGGCTGTGCAGAACACTGCAACGCCTGTCCATAACCACCAGTTCACAGGAAACACCCCTTCTGCTGCCGCGTTCTCCGTCATGATGGCAGAGGTGCAGGCTGTGTTAGTCGCAGCCGTTGCTGTAGACGCCCGGGATGAAGATGCCGGCGGCGAACTTGATCTTCAGGCAGTAGCCGTCGCCGCGGGCTTCGACGGCCTTGGCCGAGACCAGCGCGGCGTTGACCGAGTACAGCGCGTTCAGGGGCGGCGGCAGGAATTTCGTGGATATGGCTGCGGTCGCTCCGTAGATGGCGATGTTCTTCGTCTCGGACTTGGTGAAGTATGCGGTGCCGGTGACGTTGCCCCAGGTGATCTTGGGGTCGGCCACGACGGGGAAGGCCGTGTCCTTGTTGGTCTCGATGTGCTGGGTGAGCGTGTTGCCCTCGAGCTTGTAGCTGGTGGCGACGGGCTTGCCGTTCGCGTCCTTGGCCCAGGGAGCCTCGATGGCGCCGACCATGACGCTCTTGCCGCCCGCTGTGGTGCGGGAGACGTGGTATCCACCGTCGGCGTCGGGCAGGACCAGGGCGCCCTCGGGGAGGTTGAGGGCGAAGCGCTGGTCCGTGGACGCGGCCGAGTCCTTGAGGGTGACCAGGGTGCGGGCACCACCGTCGACGGTGGGCTGGACGGCGAGGTCGGTGGACCGGGCGACACCGGAGTAGACGACAGTGCCGGCACCGGCCTTGACGCCGGCAACGCTCTTGGCGTTCTCCAACTGCAGGCCCAGGGAGGTCCCGTCCGCCGCGGCCGCCTTGACCTGTCCGGCGGAAGAGGCGGGGGCGGTGACCGTGATGCGGCCCGCTTCAGTGCTGGTGGTGGCCTGAGCCGCGGCTCCGGCAGACGCCGTGGAAGAGGCAACGTCGTTGGTCCCGCTCGCCTTCTCCACGACCGAGACAGCACGTGCAGTGTCGTTGGGGGCGCCGTCGGCAAAGGCGGGCGACGCCGAACCCACGAGGGCCAAGGCAGCCACGAGGGACGCAGCAGACATCACACTGTTAAGAGCAGATCTACGAACCATGCGCACAAGCCACTCCAAGAATCGAGATGACAGCCTGGGTCGGCAGAAGGTGCGGCCCGGCTGCGTTAGCGATCAAGAAACTAGATGGCCGACGCAATCAGCCCAAGTGCCGTACCGCAGTACAGGCCATTTGGGGACCCCTGCTCACGTGGGCAATCCACCCAACGGACCCAGGTCTTCCGCATCGGGGCTCGCGCGTCGACGCCTCCGCCTCCGGGCAACCCGCATGCACCTCCGCGCAGTTGCCGTCTCGGTCAGCTCTTCCAGGAAGGCCGCGTCTCGATCAGGCGTGACGAACGGAAAGCAATCACAGTGCGACCGAAAGTAACTGCATGGCCAAGAATGCCCTCTTGCCGCGCCGAGCTCCGCCAGACAACGGAACTCAGGGCGGCCGGCGACGGACCGGGCCTGCCAGTACGCCCCGGCCGACGACTGTCGCCTCCGAACAGTGCCGCCGGGAGTGGGACCCGGGTGCTCAGGAACCGGGAGCGGGAGGTGGTTCCTTCACCCAGGTCAGCGTCGCCGATCGCAGGACGAAGCGAGCCCTGGGGTTGCAAGGGCAACAGATCCGACCTGCATGGCGTGATCTTCACCAGTCCACGCACGGACGGTAACGAGCGGAGCTTGAGCCGTTGTTGTCGTTTGGGATCTTTGGCGATCAGCCCCTGCGATCTTGGACGGGCTCCCCTACGGCGTGGGTGGGGTTCCGGCTGCCCTGAGGCAGGGCCTCAAGGGGGGCGTTGTCGAGAGAGCGCGTCACCGACGCTTCTTGATCCAGGTGATCAAGGCCGCGACTCCCAGGGGCACAACAACTGCCGCTTTCGCCGCAAGCTTCGCCGACAACCATCCGGTCCCGGGGGTCAACCAACCCAGCCACCAGGCAAGGGCTGCCAGCAGCCCAGCAGCCACCAGCGCGCCGACTGCGAACAGCACGCTCCGAAGACCGCCGCTGCCTCGTAACTCTCGTTTCCCTTCGCTCATGAGGGCGACTATAGGGGCATGCCGGAATGCTTCATTCCTGGACTGCCCGGTCCGACAGCCGACCGAGGCCGGGCCCGGCCGGCAGGTGTCAGGCTCCGCCACGAAGCGAGCAGCCGCACGTGCGCAGTCGCTACCGCACTGACCACACGAACGAGGTGCATCAGGTCTTCGGATGCGCGGGAACGACATGCCAGGTCTTGCAACTGTCTTGCACAGTTGGCGAATTGGCTGCCAGGTGCGGCTGGCGTTGCCTACGATGGCTGCCGTTGCATGGGCAGCCAGGTATCGGGAGGGAGCGGATGGGCTCCGTCGACACAGATGAGGTAGCCGCGGTACCAGGGCTGCGGGCAGCTGTCGGTTTCTACTCCGGCAAGGTCGGGCGGCTGCTGCAGAGGAAGTCGGAGCTCGAAGCCGAACTCGCCCTTGTCGCCGCGGAGGTGGCGAAGGTATCCGCCACCCGTGACCAGTTGCGTGAGGCGCTTGAGGAGATCCTCGCGGATGCTCCGCCACCCGTGAACGAAGAAACAGCCCCGGACGGCCCCGCGGGGGACGGCTCCCCGCAGACGGAGTCCGGGCCCAATACGGACCCGCCTCCCGGACAACAGGACAGGGCACCGGCCGATGACGATCCACCGCCTCCCCGGACAGAGGTTGCCGCAGGCCAGCGGACCGCGACGGGCGAGTTGATGGAGGCGGTCGAGCGGATTCTGGTGACTGCTGGGCGGTCGATGCCGGTGCGGGACATCACGGAGGCGCTCGGGCGGCCGACCCGGGGGAAGGCAGGGCGGGGGCCCCTCGCGACGGTCCGCGGGACGTGCAAGCGGCTGGTGAAGAACGGCCGGGTCGTCGAGGAGCCGGTGGGCATGTTCGCCGTCGCCAGGGCCAACGGCTCACCGACGAAGGAGGCCGCCTAACGAGAGCCTGTTCATTGGGTGTTCCCTCCCCCTCGGCGGGGGAGGGAACCAGCTCCCTGAGGTGGCACCCTCGTACGGGAGCGCGGCGTGGTCCCGTTCGCAGTGGCTCACGCACTCCCGAGGCTAGAGCAACTGGGCTCGCCTCGGGGGCGCGTGGCCTATTTTGTCGCCCCTTCGGCCGCCGATGCCGGGGGGCGGAAGGGCTGTTTTCCATGCGTACGGCGCATTCCTCCCCGGGCGGGTAGAGGGTGACGGCGAGGAAGTTCTCCAGGCGGGCGACGGTGGCGATGTCGGGCCAGCAGCGGCCGGCGATCAGGTCGGCGATGGCCTGCCGGTTGACTCCCGACCCTTCGGCGGCCCGCCGCAGACTGCGGCCCTGGTCCGCCAGGGTGGTGGCGAGGGTGCGGGCGATGTCCTGGACGACGGCGGCGGCGGGGTCGTCGATGAGGGCGTGGGGCCAGGTTTCCGGATCGCGGGCAAGATCGCGCGGCGGCCTGCTGCGGGTCAAACCTCCGACCATGTTGATGCACTCCTCTCGGTGAAGATCGGCTTCGATGCCTTCACCGGCTGCTTGTCCAGCCGATTTGGTTGGACCGTGACGTTGAGCCCTGAGGTTTCCCGGCGGATCCGCGACTACCGTCCCCGTCTGCCACACCGGCGGTGGGCGCCGGTCGCCGACCAGGTCAGAGCGACGGTGGCCGCGGCGGCTCCTGCCACCTGCTACGAGGCGGGGCATCTGCTGCATGTGGTGGGGCGGCTGGCGGTGTGGGCGGACGGCTGCGGGCTCCCGCGGGATCCCGGGGTGTGGATGCGGACCGAGACGATCGACGCGTTCGGCTGTCGGGCTGTGCCGGCATGGACGGCTCCACCGTGCAGACCTACCGCTCCTGGCTGCGGCGGGTGCGTGAGGCCCTGGTGTGGGTGCAACGCGGTGAGGCGCCCGCTGCACGGCTGTCCTCGCCGCGCGACCCACAGCCTCCTTACGAGCGCGGGGAGTTGTCGCGGTTGCGGGCCTGGGCGGCCCAACTGCCGGGACAGGCCCGGCTGGACGGCCTGGCGCTGATTGGCGCTGGGTGCCGGATGCGGCCTGGCACCCCGGCGAGGTCCCCCGGGTCCGGGGGCAGCCACATCCGCGTCACCACATCCGGCGTCGCGGTGCTGGACCAGGAGATGCTCGGCCGGCTGGTGGCCTGCCACACCGGATGGGAGACCGTGCTCGCCGAGCTGAGGGAGACGGCGGGGGCGGGTTTCCTGTTCCGGCCGGGCCGGAAGGTGGCGGCGGCGAAGAACCTCGTCTCGTCCTGGCCGCACCGTCACCGCCCGCATGCCGGTCTCCCGCCGCTGTCGGCCCGCCGGCTGCGGTCGACCTGGATCGTCCGGCTGCTGGCCGAAGGTGTCAGCCCGGCGGTTGTCGCATCGGCGGCGGGCATGGTCTCCCCGGCCGGCCTTGGCCCCTATCACCGCTGGGTCCCGCCGCTGACGGACAAGGAGGTCGTCCGCTCCTGCGCGGTCGCCGCCGGTGAGGCCCCGGCCCGAAGGTGAGGAGCTGGCGGCACGGTTGCTGCGGCCAAGGCTCCGTCCCGGCCGGCTGACCGAGATACCCGACTCCAAGGTCGGGCAGCTGCTGTCGGTGCTGACCGCTCCGGCCTGCCCCAGCGGCTGGAGGAGCTGTTGGACGGCCGTCCGGGGCCGCCGGGCGTGCGGCCGCGCACGGTGCTGGCCGGGCTGATGCTCGCCGTCTACTACACCGGGCGGGCCACCGTCGCCGAAGCGTGGCGGATACTGCATTTCCGCCTGCGGCCAACAGCCCGCGTCTGGCTGGGCATTCCCCAGGCGCCGCCGGGCTCGGCCCGGGAGTGCGTCGCTGCCAGCCGCCGTCTCTACCGGGGTCTGGACCGCATCACCACGGTCCTGGACCCGGCCCGCTGCGACCGGCGCCGACGCCTGCCCCAGGCGGACGCCGATGCCCACGCGGCGGCATGGGACACCCCGGCCGGACGCCAGGCTGCCGGCCGTCTGCAGAAGCTGGCCAACGACCTCGTCCTGACTCCGGTCAGAATCGCCCAGCAGCGGCGGGCACTTGCGCGGCTGGCGCGGCGACATCGGAGTCGACGCGACCGCCATCCCCGTCCTGGCCAAGCCCGACAGCGAGTTCTCCGGCACGGCCTCGGTCGAGATCACCGCGGGTTTGCACTTCAGCGGCGGCTCCGACGAAGGCGTCTTCGGTTACAGCGCCACCTTCCTCGTCGCCGCCCACCCGCCCCGCACACGTCACCGGGACGACCCCGGCGAAGACGACGGCCTACCCGCAGCTGTGCCTCGGCCTGGTCCTGGACACCCCCACCGTCCGCACCGGCCCCAACGCGATCACCCTGCTGCGGCAGCTGGACGAACTCCAGCTGCCCAAAGGCACCTGCGCGGCCGACCGCGCCTACACCGGATGTAGCCCACAGCACTTCCAGGTCCCCGCCGCCGCCTCGGCTACCGCCTCGCCTCGACTACAAGGTCAAGGAACGGGGACTCCAGGGCACCTGGCAAGGGGCTCTCCTGGTCGACGGCTCGCTCGCCTGCCCGCGCATGCCCACCGCACTGGTCGAGGCCACACACGGCGCGGACGACAAGGCCGTACGCATCCGCAGCGACGAACTCAAGGAAGCCATCGCACAACGCCGGCCGTACTTCCTCAAACTCAAGGAGAGCGCCGACGCCCGGGGCACCGTCCGGCTGCAGTGCCCGGCCGCCGGTCCGTCCCCATCGGTGAACTGCCCCCGCCGCAACCGCCTCCGCCCCAACCAGCCACGCTCCTCCGGGCCGCCCCCGACGGTGGTCAACCTGGCCGATACCCGGTCCCGGGCCGCTCATCCCGCCGCCCGGCCCACGGTCCAGCTCCCCGACAACGAGTGGCTCGACCTGCCCCCTCAAGAAGACCTGCCTGCCGTCTGCGGGGCATCCGCCATCAGCGTCCCCGCCGACGCCCGCGGCGACCTGAAGACCGCGAAGTACCGGCAGGACACGCACTACCTCAGCCCCACCTGGGACCACACCTACAAACCCATCCGCTCCCACAACGAAGGCATCAACGGCCGCCTCAAGAGCGGTGACATGGACATCGGCAACCCGAAACACCGGCCCGCCCCGGACAGGTCACCAGACCCTCCTGATCGCCATCATGACCACCATCGGGAACCTGGACATCCTGGAAACCTGGCTCTACCAACACACCGGGGCCACCCTCGACAACGACACCGGCCTCAGCCGCGAACCCCACGGCACTCCCGGGCCAGATCACCCAGCAGCCCAACCACCGGGAAACACCGGACGGCCGCCCCCGCGCGTCACCTGACC
>NZ_LFXA01000004.1:5000-719325 GCF_001187435.1 Streptomyces caatingaensis
TTCGAAGGTCTTGTAGTGGTCGCCGGTGTAGTAGCGCTCGGAGTGACTGCCGGTCACGATGCGGCGGGCGCCGCGGTTGCGGGCCTCCGGGGTCGGGACCGTGTACTCGTGGTAGTAGCCGCGGGGCTGCTTGGGCAGGCGGTTCTCGTAGTTGCCGAAGACGGTGCCGTCCTTCGGGTAGGGGAACGGGCCGCCCTTGTCGATGAGTTCCAGGGTGCGGCGGGCCTCGGGCGGGAGGCGGTCCGGGGTGACGGTCCGCATGCCCTTGGCCCAGGACGGGGTGGATCCGGCGGGCCCGGAGCCGGAGGTTCTGCCGGACTGGGCCGGGGCCGTGGTGGAGGTCTTCCCGGTCTTGCCGTGGCCACCGGAGGAGCAGGCGGGGAGGAGGAACAGGGGCAGGGCGGCGAGCAGCACGGTCAGGGAGCGCAGGGCGCGCCCGGCCGGCCGTCGTCCGTCTCGTCGGAACACACGTCGAAGCACGTCCATATGGTCGCAGCCCGCGCCGTCGGCGCCTCGCTAGGCTGAGCGTTCACGTGTCCATCGCGTACTGGAGGTGTCTCCGTGTCAGCTGCTCAGGGCCGTCCGCCGCTCCCTCACGACTTCCTTCCGCCGGTTCCCTCGTTCACGGTGGTGAGCGAGGATGTCGAGCCCGGGGCCCGGCTCGGTGACGGCCAGGTCCTCGACGGGGGCAACACCTCTCCCCATCTGCGCTGGGAGGGCTTCCCGGAGGGGACGAAGAGCTTCGCCGTGACGTGTTTCGACCCTGACGCGCCGACGGGCAGCGGGTTCTGGCACTGGGTCCTCTTCGACCTCCCCGTCACGGTGACGGAGCTGCCTGCGGGGGCCGGGAGCGGGGACATGAAGGGGCTGCCGGCGGGGGCGGTGCACGTCCGCAACGACTACGGGACGCGGGACTTCGGGGGTGCGGCGCCGCCGGCCGGGGACGGGCCGCACCGGTACGTCTTCACCGTGTACGCCGTGGACCGGGAGAAGTTGGGTCCGGACGCGGAGGCGTCGCCGGCGGTCGTGGGGTTCCATCTGCGCTTCCACGCGTTGGCGCGGGCGCAATTGATCGGTGAGTACGAGGTGCCGGCCGGGGGCTGACGGCGCGTCCGGGCGCGGGGCCGGCGGCCGGAAATTCCGTTGCGCGGGCGGTTGGTGTCCTGCACAGTGGTTTCTGCCGACGGTTTCGCATGCGGCCGTCGGGCGGCGGATACCGCGATGGCGGGGGCGGGTTGGCGCCGTTCTGGTGCGCCGGCCGTCTGCCGGAGCTCCGGGCGTGGGCCCGGGGTGGCCTCGTCCGTCGCAGTGCGCTCCGGGCCCACGTTTTGTACGGGGGAAGGGCCCGGAGCGTTTCCGTTTCCCGGGGGAGGGTGCCCCAGTCCCACCCCAACCCTCTTCCACAGGGGCTGCGCCCCTGTGCCCCCCCGCCGGCGCGGGTGGGGCGGGGCTTCGCCCCTGCACCCCACCGGGGGCTGCGCCCCCTGGCCCCCGCTTCGGGGCTCCGCCCCGGACCCCGCAACCGCGCTCCGCGCGGTGTCCTCAAGCGCCGGACAGGCTTCATCGCGGCTTCGCCGCCCGTCCTCAAGCGCCGGACGGGCTGATTCAGCCCGCCCGTACCCCCTTCACGGAAGCTCGACGACGAGCAGCGAAGCCGCGACCCGGGGGGTGCAGGGGGTGCAGGCGGCGAAGCCCCCGCCACCGCGCGGAGCGCGGACCCGCCCCCGGGGCACAGCACCGCCTACCCGCGCGCAACGCGATGCCGAATCCCAGGGGGCAGCCCCGCAAGGGGGCCCAGGGGTGTAGCCCCCGGTGGGGCGCAGGGGCGAAGCCCCGCCCCACCCGCGCCGAGCGCGCGGCCCCGCCTCGCCCGCACGGCAGTGCAGCCCGGACGGGGCGCACGCAAAAGGGGTCCAGGGGGCGCAGAGGCGAAGCCCCGCCCACCGCGCAGCAGCGCAGGCCCGATGGGGCACAGCCCGAAGGAGGCCCAGGGGCGCAGCCCCCGGTGGGGCGCAGGGGCGAAGCCCCGCCCCACCCGCGCCGAAGGCGCGGCCCCGACCCACCCGCGCGGCAGCGCACAGCCCCGCCCCACCGCGCGCAGCGTGGTCCCACCCCAGGGCCCGCGCAGCGTGGTCCCACCCCAGGGCGGGCGCCGCCCCGAAGAAACGGTGAAAGGGCGGGTCCGGGGCTCTCAACTCGCCTCAGCGCAGCAGCAGTTGCGCGATGGCGACGGCGCCCACCGCGACGATCACCCCGCGCAGCACAGCCGGTTTCAGGCGGCGGGCCAGTTTCGCGCCGAGTTGGCCGCCCAGGGTGGAGCCGGTGGCTATGAGGAGGACGGCCGGCCAGGCGATGGGGGCGGCGAAGAGGAAGAAGAGGGCGGCGACGCCGTTGACGACGACGGCCAGGACGTTCTTGAGGGCGTTGATGCGCTGGAGGTCGTCGGCGAGCAGCAGGCCCATCAGGGAGAGGTACAGCACGCCCTGGGCGGCGCCGAAGTAGCCGCCGTAGGCGCTGGCCACGAGGAGGCCGAGGAGCAGGGCGGCACCGCCGTGCGCGTGCGGGGCGGTGCCGTTGCGTTCGCGGCGGCGGGCGAGGGCCCGGGCGAGGCGGGGCTGGAGGACGACCAGGACGAGCGCGAGGGCAATGAGCGCGGGGACGATCGCGTCGAAGGCCCGGGAGGGCAGGGCGAGCAGCAGGGCCGCCCCGGCAAGGCCGCCCGCCAGGGCGACGAGGCCGAGGCGGACGATCCGGTCGCGCTGGCCGCGCAGTTCGCGCCGGTAGCCGACGACTCCGCTGAGGTTGCCGGTGATCAGCCCGAGGGTGTTGGAGACGTTGGCGGTGACGGGCGGCAGCCCGGTGGCGAGCAGCACCGGGAAGGTGAAGAGCGTACCGGAGCCGACGACGACGTTGAGGGTGCCGGCTCCGACGCCGGCGGCGAAGACCGCGAGTGCTTCCCAGATGGTCAAGGCCGTCTCCTTCTGGTCAGTTGACGCCTCCCCGCCATGGCAGGTCGGGGGGCGTCACTGATCATGCATGAGAACGGCCGGGAAGCATACGGCTGTTAGTCGATCGGCGGCTCTTCGCGGCGCGGGCTCTCCTTCGTCGTCCGCGGGCCGGTCCGGGGTCCGAGGTTGCCGACGGCGCCGCTGAGGCCCTTGAGGGCGTCGCCGATCTCGCTGGGCACGATCCAGAGCTTGTTGGCGTCGCCCTCGGCGATCTTCGGGAGCATCTGGAGGTACTGGTAGGAGAGCAGCTTCTCGTCGGGGTCGCCGGCGTGGATGGACTCGAAGACGGTGCGGATCGCCTGGGCCTCGCCCTCGGCGCGCAGGGCCGCGGCCCTGGCCTCGCCCTCGGCGCGCAGGATCGCGGACTGCTTCTCGCCCTCGGCGGTGAGGATCTGGGACTGGCGGATGCCCTCGGCGGTGAGGATCGCGGCGCGCTTGTCCCGGTCGGCGCGCATCTGCTTCTCCATCGAGTCCTGGATGGAGGTGGGCGGTTCGATGGCCTTGAGCTCGACGCGGTTGACGCGGATGCCCCACTTGCCCGTCGCCTCGTCGAGGACGCCGCGCAGGGCGGCGTTGATCTCCTCGCGGGAGGTGAGGGTCCGTTCGAGGTCCATGCCGCCGATGATGTTCCGCAGGGTGGTGACGGTGAGCTGCTCGATGGCCTGGATGAAGCTGGACACCTCGTAGGTCGCGGCACGCGCGTCGGTCACCTGGTAGTAGATGACGGTGTCGATGTTGACGACGAGGTTGTCCTGGGTGATGACGGGCTGCGGGGGGAACGGCACGACCTGCTCGCGGAGGTCGATGCGGTTGCGGATGGAGTCGATGAACGGGACGACGATGTTGAGGCCGGCGTTGAGCGTCCGGGTGTAGCGGCCGAAGCGCTCGACGATGGCGGCGCTGGCCTGCGGGATGACCTGCACCGTCTTCATGAGGGCGATGAAGACGAGCACCACCAGGATGATCAGGACGATGATGATCGCCATCGTGGCTCCTCGTGCCTTTGTCTCGGGTCGACCGTGGGGTCGGTCGTGCGGTCGTCGGTGATGGGCGAGTCTTCCAGAACCGGCGGGAGTGCGCAGGCCGGGCCGGTCCGTAACGGCCGTCTCACATCACCACCGCCGTGGCGCCGTCGATGTCGACGACGTCGACCTGCTGCCCCACTTCGAAGGCCCGGTCGCCGTCGAGGGAGCGGGCGGACCAGATCTCGCCGGCGAGCTTGATGCGCCCGCCGTGGCCGTCGACCCGCTCCAGGACGACGGCCTGCCGGCCCTTGAGCGCCTCGATCCCGGACTGCAGCGCGGGCCGGCCGCGGCGCTGCCGGTTGGCGATCGGCCGGACGACGGCGATCAGGGCCACGGAGACGACGGCGAAGACGACGAACTGGGCCACCGTGCCTCCGCCCAGCGCGTCCGTGACGGCCGCCGCGACGGCGCCGACCGCGAGCATGCCGAACTCCGGCATCGCGGTCACGACCAGGGGGATGCCGAGCCCGACGGCGGCCACGAGCCACCACGCCCATGTGTTCACATGGTCATGGTAGGCGCGTGGGCGGGGTCGCCGACAGGGCTCCTCGGCCCGCCGGGGGCGTCCGGCCGGTTACGAGAGCGGCAGGCCGTGGGCGGTCCAGCGGTCGCCGCGGCTCTCGACGACCAGGGGGAGCCCGAAGCACTTGGACAGGTTGCGCGAGGTGAGTTCGAGCTCGATGGGGCCGGCGGCGAGCACCTGGCCCTGACGGATCATCAGGACGTGGGTGAAGCCGGGGGCGATCTCCTCGACGTGGTGGGTGACCATCACCATCGAGGGGGCGAGCGGGTCCCGGGCGAGCCGGCCGAGGCGGCGCACCAGGTCCTCGCGGCCGCCGAGGTCGAGGCCGGCGGCGGGCTCGTCCAGCATCAGCAGCTCGGGGTCGATCATCATCGCGCGGGCGATGAGGGTGCGCTTGCGCTCGCCCTCGGAGAGGGTGCCGAACTTGCGGTCCAGGTGCTCGGTCATGCCGAGGACGTCGAGGAAGGCGCGGGCGCGCTGCTCGTCGACGGTCTCGTAGTCCTCGCGCCAGGTGGCGGTCATGCCGTAGGCGGCGGTGAGCACCGTCTGGAGGACGGTCTGACTGCGCGGCAGCTTGTCGGCGAGGGCGATGCCCGCCATGCCGATGCGCGGCCGGAGTTCGAAGACGTCGACGCGGCCGAGCGTCTCGCCGAGGATGCGGGCGGTGCCCTTGGTCGGGAAGAGGTAGCTGGAGGCGACATTGAGGAGCGTGGTCTTGCCGGCGCCGTTGGGGCCGAGGATCACCCAGCGCTCGCCCTCCTTGACCGACCAGGAGACCTGATCCAGCAGAGCCCGGCCCTCGCGGACCACGGATACGTCCACCAGTTCCAGCACATCGCTCATGAGCGCGTTGTCTCCCATTGCAGTTCGTCGTCGCTGGCGCCTGTCGGCGCAGCCCCCAGGGAAAACCTACGCCACCGGCCGTGGTCGCCAGTCCCTAGGCTGGGGCACATGCTCGATGAACATCGCTCAGGGCGGCTGACAGCCTGGGGAAATGCCCTTCTTGCCGGATTTGCCGCACCGGATGACGTGGCGCTCCACGTCACCGGCGAGGACGCCGTCCACCGGGTCGTCGGCCTGCCGGGTGAATCCGGTCCCGTGGGCCTGACCCTGGCGCTCGGGCGGCTGCGCGCGCTCGGTGCGACGGGCCTGCGGCTGGCGCTGCCCGCGCCCGGACACCCGCTGGGGCTGAGCGGGCCGCCGGAGTTCAACGCCCTCGCCCTGGAGGCCGGTGAGGCGGTCGTCGCCGTGGGGGCGGCCCTGGGGCTGGTGCCCGAGGTGCACGCGGCGGGGCCCGAGGGCGACCAGCACGTGGAGGTCCTGTGGCAGTGCCTGCCGGTGCGCGAGGCGCCGCCGGCGGACGTGCCGTCGCTGGGCGAGGCGGAGCGCGAGCTCGCGGAGGCGCTGCGGGAGGCGACCGCGGTGCTCACCCGGCTCGACGTCGCGGGCTCGGGGCCGGCGGCGGACGCGGCACTGGAGGCGTACCGGGCGCGCGCGACGGGCGGACGGGAGATCCTCGCGCCGGGTTATCCGCCGCGCGCGGCGCGCGTGCTGGAGCTGGCGCAGCGGGTGGGCGCGCTGGTCGCCATCGCGAGCGGATCCGGGGACGGCGGCGGGCGGGAGCACGGGGCCGCGGTGAGCGCGGCGGAGATCACGGCGCGGGCGGCGGCGCTGCGTCCGGTGGAGCGCACGGCCCGGCGGGCCCAGGTGGCCGCGTACAACGCGCCGTTGGAGGAGCGGGAGCGCGGCAGGCCGTGAGACGGCGCGAGGCCCCGCGGACCGACGGGTCCGCGGGGCCTTCGGGCGTCACTTGTTGATGCAGACGTTTCCGAACGTCGGGTTCAGGAGCCCGATCAGGATGTCGATCGTGTTGCCGCACGCGTTGATCGGCACGTCCAGGGGGATCTGGATGACGTTGCCGGAGATGACGCCGGGCGAGCCCTTCGCGACTCCGTGGGCGACGGCGCCGTCGTCGTGCGCGGCTGCGGTGCCGACGGAGGCGCCGACGGCGACGCCCGCGGCGGCCAGAACGAGAGCGGCCTTTTTGGCTCGGTTCATGGGTGTCTTCCTTTGCTGGTGACCTCGCGGCCCCGGTGACGGAGTCGCGCCCTGATGAACGCCACCACACCACCGACGGCACGGCCGTCCGCGGCGTTTGCCCTCGTTCGGGCGAGTTATCACCCTCGGACGTCGGCCCCGCCGCTGCGGGGCCGACCGGCCGGGCGAGTGATCGCCGGTGGGGTTGTTACTCGTTGACGCAGACGTTGCCGTGCGCCGGGTTCAGCAGGCCCACGATGCTGACGGTGTTGCCGCACACGTTGGCGTCGACCTCGACGGGCGCCTGGATGACGTTGCCGGAGACCACGCCGGGCGAGTTCTTCGCGATGCCGTCCGCGCCGTGCGAGGTGGTGGCGGAGGCGACACCCGCACCGGCGAGGGCGAGACCGCCGACCGCGAGCGTGACGGCAGCGGCCTTCTTCATGTTCTTCACTCTTCCTCTGACCTTCCTGGAACGTCCCACGGCCAGCCGCCGCGGTTACGTCATGGAGAACGGGCCACCGCCATCCGGGTTATCGGCTCGGGCCGACAATCACACGACCGCATGACCCGGTCGTCGGAATGAGACGCTCCGAGGCGACGGGGAACCCCTCCGACCAGGCCGTCAGTCGCCGACCCCGTGCCGGACCGCCCAGAGGGCCGCCTGGGTGCGGTCGGCGAGGTCGAGCTTCATCAGGATGTTGGAGACATGGGTCTTGACCGTCTTCTCCGACAGCACCAGCGCGCGGGCGATCTCCCGGTTGGACCGGCCGTCGGCGATCAGGGCGAGCACCTCCCGCTCGCGCTCGGTCAGGGCGTTCCCCCGGCCCTGGCCGCCGCCCGTGTCGTCCTGGGTCAGCAGCGCGCCCGCCACCTCGGGCTGGAGCAGGACGTGCCCCGCGTGCACCGAGCGGATGGCGCCGGCCAGCGCGTCGGGGTCCACGTCCTTGTAGACGTAGCCCGCCGCCCCGGCCTTGAGCGCGGGGATCACCGTGCGCTGCTCGGTGAAGCTGGTGACGACCAGCACCCGGGCCGGGCTGTCCAGGGAGCGGAGCCGGCGCAGCGCCTCGATGCCGTCCATGCCGGGCATCTTCACGTCCAGCAGGATCACGTCGGGCCGCAGCTCCTCGGCGCGGGCGACGCCCTCGGCGCCGTCGGCCGCCTCGCCCACCACCTCGATGTCGTCCTGGATCTCCAGAAAGGTGCGCAGGCCCTTGCGGACCACCTGGTGATCGTCCACCAGCAGAACCTTGATCGTGTGGTCCTCAGCCACCGGGCACCTCCATCTCGATCGCGGTGCCCTTCCCGGGCTCCGAGACAACCTTCAGCCTGCCGCCGACCCCGTTGGCCCGGTCCCGCATGGAGACCAGGCCCAGGTGGCGGCCCGCCTGCCGGACGGCGGACGGGTCGAATCCGATGCCGTCGTCGGCCACCCGCAGGGCGGCGCCCTGGCCCCGCCGGGCGAGGGTGACCTCGACGTGCTCCGCGCCGGAGTGGCGCAGGGCGTTGTGCAGGGCCTCCTGGGCGACGCGCAGCAGCGCCTCCTCCTGGGAGGCCGGCAGGGCGCGCATGCCGTGGGCCGCGAAGGTGACGCGGGCGGCGTGGGCCCGGTCGAGCACCTTGACCTGGGTGCGCAGGGTGGCGACCAGGCCGTCCTCGTCGAGGCCGGCCGGGCGCAGTTCGACGACCGCGGCGCGCAGTTCGTCGGTGGCCTCGGCGGCCAGGTGGGCGACCTGGTGGAGCTGCTCCTTGGCGCGGGCCGGGTCGCGGTCCACCAGGGCGGTGGCGGCCTGGGCCGTCAGGCGCAGGGAGAAGAGCTTCTGCGCGACGGCGTCGTGCAGCTCGTGGGCGAGGCGGGCGCGCTCGTCGGCGATGGTCAGCTCGCGGCTGCGCTCGTAGAGGCGGGCGTTGGTCAGCGCGATGGCGGCGTGCTGGGCGAGGACGGCGAGCACTTCCTCGTCCTCGTCGGTGAAGCCGCAGCCGGTGCCGCCGCGCTGGTACGCCTTGTTGGCGAGGAAGAGGACGGCGAGGTTCTCGTCGCCGTCGGCGACGGGCATGCCGAGGAAGTCGGCCATCTCGGGGTGGGCGTCGGGCCAGCCGCCGAAGCGGGGGTCCTCGCGGACGTCGGCGAGCCGCTGGGGGTTCTTGTCCTCCAGCATGGCGGCGAGGATGCCGTGCTGGCGGGGCAGGGGTCCGATGGCCTTCCACGTCTCGTCGCTGACGCCGTCGACGACGAACTGGGAGAAGCCGCCGTGGTCGTCGGGGACGCCGAGGGCGGCGTACTGGGCGCCGAGCAGTTCGCGGGCGGAGACGACGATCGTCTTGAGGACGTCCCGCACCTCCAGGTGTCTGCTCATGGCGAGGATCGCGGAGCTCACGGCGGGGAGGCCGGAGCGTGGGCCATGGGTCATGGGTTCACCGTAGTGCGGTGGGCGATCTCCGGGGATCGGACCGGTGGCGGGCGGGCGCTTACACCGCGCGCCCTAGGCCGAAGGGCCCTGGGGCGCCAGACTCGTGTCATGTCTATACCAACGCAGTGGACACCCACCCATGGCGATCCCTACCGTCCGGTCCCCTACCGGCCGGACCGGATGCCCGTGGCCGAGTCGCTGGCCCGGGCCGCGGAGCTGCGCGCGCGGATGGCGGAGCGGCGGACGGTGCGGCAGTTCGCACCCGACCCGGTGCCGGAGCAGGTGGTGCGGGACGCGATCGCCTGCGCGGCCACGGCGCCGTCCGGGGCGCACCAGCAGCCGTGGACGTTCGTCCTGGTCAAGGACGCGGAGGTGCGGGCGCGGATCCGGGCGGCGGCGGAAGAGGAGGAGCGCGTCTCGTACGCCGGGCGGCTCGGCGAGGAGTGGCTGGCGGCGCTGCGGCCGCTGGGCACGGACGAGGTGAAGCCGCACCTGACGGAGGCGCCGGCGCTGATCGTGGTCTTCCAGCAGCGGTACTGGCTGGGGCCGGACGGGGCGCGGCGCAAGCACTACTACGTGGACGAGTCGGTGGGCATCGCGGTCGGGATGCTGCTCTCGGCGCTGCACCTGTCGGGGCTGGCGGCCCTGGTGCACACGCCGAGTCCGATGCGGTTCCTGTCCGAGGTGCTGGGGCGGCCGGTGAACGAGAAGGCGTTCGCCGTGGTGCCGGTCGGGTATCCGGCGGCGGACTGCCGGGTGCCGGACCTGGTGCGCAAGAGCCTGGACCAGGTGCTGGTCGAGGTCTGAGCCGCTGCCCCGCCCGCCTGCCCGGCGGGCCGGGGAGCGGGCCGTACGGAAGGTGCGGACGCGGTCACACCGAGTGTGAGCGAGCGCTGCTCGGTGTGACCCCGCGCATAGGACGCACATCACCTACGACGGTGCATAGTGGACGGATAAACCGCCCGTAAAGAGGGGTGTGAGCGGGAGTCCCCCGGTTTTCGGGGCGGCCTCGCCGGGGGTTCCACAACGAAGCCGGATAGTACGTC
Source organism: Streptomyces caatingaensis (assembly GCF_001187435.1). Classification (GTDB taxonomy): domain Bacteria; phylum Actinomycetota; class Actinomycetes; order Streptomycetales; family Streptomycetaceae; genus Streptomyces; species Streptomyces caatingaensis. The sequence continues at coordinate 15,051 of NZ_LFXA01000004.1, forward strand.
ACACCTTTGCCAGGGCTTTTTGCAGCCGCTAACAATTGCCCCGTCGCAGGGCGCCGTAGATCGATACGGCGCTTCTTTTCGCGCCGATCCGGGCCCGCGACCCCACGCGATTGGAAGAGGTTCAGCTCAGTCATGCGCTCCATCTCCGGCTATAGCCGTCTCACCAAGGTCCACAAGTTCTCCGCGGCGGGCATCGCCGCGGCCGGTGTCGCCGCTCTGGCCCTCGCGGTCGTCCCCGCCTCCGCCGAGGACGGCGAGCAGGCGATCGCCGTGAAGCCGGTGGCCTGGAACGCCAAGACCTTCGGCACCGACGACCTGGGCGCGGAGCTGTCGCGGCAGTCGGACGACGCGGCCCGGCAGGCCCGTCACGAGGCCGAGGCCAAGAAGAAGGCCGCGGCCGAGGCGAAGGCCAAGGCGGACAAGGAGCGCGCCGCGAAGGAGGCCGCAAGCCGTTCCGCCGAGCGCAAGCCGGTCGAGGCCGCGCCCGCCGCCCCGAAGGCGTCCGCCGCCCCGGCGGCCCCGGCCCCCAAGGTGTACGCGAACAACCTGGACGGCTGGATCCGCGAGGCCCTGGACATCATGGCCGCCAAGGGCATCCCGGGCACCTACGACGGCATCTACCGCAACGTCATGCGGGAGTCGACGGGCAACCCGAACGCCATCAACAACTGGGACTCGAACGCCGCCGCCGGCATCCCCTCCAAGGGCCTGCTCCAGGTGATCGACCCGACCTTCCAGGCGTACCACGTCGAGGGCACCTCCTGGAACATCTACGACCCGGTCGCCAACATCACCGCCGCGTGCAACTACGCGTGGAAGACCTACGGCTCGATGGACAACGTCAACTCGGCCTACTGAGCCGGGCGGCAGAGCGAAAAGGGCGGGCATCCGGTTTCCCGGGTGCCCGCCCTTTTCGCAGTGGCAATGCGGACTACTTCCGCATGACCTCCGGCTCGTGCCGGCGCAGCAGCCGCGCGACGGCGAATCCGCAGATGACGCCGAGGGTGACGAGGACGGCCATGTCGATGCCCCACTGGCCGACGGTGTGGGCCCACAGCGGGTCGAGGTTGGTCAGGTCGTCCTTGTCCATCGGGGCCATGACGTGGGAGAGGTCCAGCGTGGCGCCGGCGGCGGCGATGGCCCAGCGGGAGGGCATCAGCCAGGCGACCTGCTCGACGCCGGGCGCGTCGTAGACCTTGAACATGATGCCGGTGAAGACGACCTGGACGATCGCGAACATCACCAGCAGCGGCATGGTCTTCTCCGCGGTCTTCACCAGGGAGGAGATCACCAGGCCGATCATCATGGACGTGAAGCCCAGCGCGATGATCACCAGACAGAGCTCGACGGCCGGCAGCGCCTTGAGGACCAGGCCCTCCGCGGGCAGCTCGCGGATCGAGAAGCCGATGGCGGAGATGATCACGCCCTGGACGGCGGTGATCACGCCCAGGACGACGACCTTGGACATCAGGTACGCCGACCGGGACAGGCCCACGGCCCGCTCCCGTTCGTAGATCACCCGTTCCTTGATGAGCTCACGGACGGAGTTGGCCGCACCGGAGAAGCACATGCCCACCGCGAGGATCAGCATGATCGTGCCCGCGTCCTGGTTGTGGCCCTTGGGGGGCGCGGCGAGCCCGTGCTCGGCGGGGATCACGCAGCTCACGCCGCCGAGCACGGCGGGCAGGATCAGCATCAGCCCCATGAAGCCCCGGTCGGAGGCGATCACCGACAGGTAGCGGCGCATCAGCGTCCACAGCTGGGAGCCCCAGCTCTGCGGCACCGGCGGCTTGACCACCTGCGGCTGGACGTGGACGGACTGGGGCGCCACCGCGTCGATGTCCGCGGCGTACATCTGGTAGTGCTGCGAGCCCTTCCAACGTCCGGCCCAGTCGTAGTCGCGGTAGTTCTCGAAGGCGGAGAAGACGTCCGCCCAGGTCTCGTAGCCGAAGAAGTTGAGCGCCTCCTCGGGCGGGCCGAAGTAGGCGACCGAGCCGCCGGGCGCCATGACCAGCAGCTTGTCGCAGAGCGCCAGTTCGGCGACGGAGTGCGTGACCACCAGGACGGTGCGGCCGTCGTCGGCGAGGCCGCGCAGCAGCTGCATCACGTCGCGGTCCATGCCCGGGTCGAGGCCCGAGGTGGGCTCGTCCAGGAAGATCAGCGAGGGCTTGGTCAGCAGCTCCAGGGCGACGGAGACGCGCTTGCGCTGACCGCCGGAGAGCGAGGTGACCTTCTTGTCCTTGTGGACGTCGAGCTTGAGCTCGCGCAGCACCTCGTCGATGCGGGCCTCGCGCTCGGCGGGCGCGGTGTCGCCGGGGAAGCGCAGCTTGGCCGCGTAGCGCAGCGCCTTCCGGACGGTGAGCTCCTTGTGGAGGATGTCGTCCTGCGGCACCAGGCCGATGCGCTGGCGCAGTTCGGCGAACTGCTTGTAGAGGTTGCGGTTGTCGTAGAGGACGTCGCCCTGGTTGGCGGGCCGGTAGCCGGTGAGCGCCTTGAGCAGGGTGGACTTGCCGGAGCCGGACGGGCCGATGACGGCGATCAGCGACTTCTCCGGGACGCCGAAGGAGACGTCCTTGAGGATCTGCTTGCCGCCGTCCACCGTGACGGTCAGGTGGCGGGCCGAGAAGGAGACGTCGCCGGTGTCGACGAACTCCTCCAGGCGGTCGCCGACGAGCCGGAACGTGGAGTGGCCGACGCCGACGATGTCCTGGGGGCCGATGGCCTGCCGGCGGACCGGCTGACCGTTGACGTAGGTGCCGTTGTGGCTGCCGAGGTCGACGATCTCGAAGCGGCCGTCCTGGCCGGCGCGGAACTCCGCGTGGTAGCGGGAGACCTGGAGGTCGGCGACGACCAGGTCGTTCTCCAGGGCACGGCCGATGCGCATCACGCGGCCCGCGGCGAGCTGGTGGAACGTGGTCGGGCTGCGGTCGCCGTGGGCGGGCGGGGCCCCCTCGTCGCCCGGGGAGCGGTGGCCCTGCTCCGGCGAGGACGCCTGGTGCGGGATGTGCGGCTGGGGCTGCTGCCAGGAACCGTGGGGCTGTTGCTGCTGGTACGGCTGGGCCTGCGGCTGCTGGTACTGCTGCTGCGGGTGGGCCTGCGGGGGCTGGTGGCCCCAGTCGGCGGGCGGCTGCTGGTACCCCGGCTGGGCGTGGGGCTGCTGCAGGTGCCCCTGCTGCGCGTGTCCCTGTGACGCGGCCAGCGCGGTCTGCGCGCTGAACAGGTCCGCCGCGGGTGCGGCGGCGGCCGCGGCACCGGCGGTCAGCCGTGGGCCGTCCGTCGCGTTGCCCAGGTGCACGACGGAGCCGGGGCCGATCTCCAGCTGGTGGATCCGCTGCCCCTGTGCATAGGTGCCGTTGGTGCTTCCCTGGTCCTCGAGGACCCAACTGCGGCCGTTCCAGCGGACGATGGCGTGCCGCCACGAGACGCGGGCGTCCTCCAGCACCATGTCGCCCTGCGGATCGCGTCCGAGGGTGTACGACCTGGACGCGTCCAGCGTCCAGGTCTGTCCATTCAATTCCAGTACGAGTTCAGGCACTCCATGCCCCACTACTTGTCCCCCGATGTACCTCCCCGCACAGGGAGTCTGTACAGGGAGTCTAGGGATGGCGAACATCGGGAGGAACTATTTCAGGCACAGTCCCCCGATCGAAAGTCGGGCATTGACGGCGCTGCCTTCCCACGGCCTTCCCACGGCCTTCCCACGCGTTCCGCACCCGCTTCCGCCGCGCTTCCCGTGCGCCGTTGACGGGCGCGGAAACACCACCGGAGAGTGGTAATCGCCCACGGCCGCGCGGAAATCACACGCACCCGGCGGGCGCGGGGTACGGACCGGGGGGCCGTGATGACCATCACCCAGGGCAGGGGCACGGTACGGGCGGTCCTGACCGCGGTGGCCGCAGCGGGCTGGGCCTTCCTCGCCATGGCGGCGGTGGCCGCGCTCGGGCTGCATCTGCTGGGCGCCGACCGGGCCGGGTCGCTCGGGCCGATGACCGCCGCGGTCGTCGTGCTCGCCACCGGCGGCTCGGTGGCGCCCTCGGGCGCCGTCGAGGCGTTCGGGCTCACGGGCGCGGACGCCCGGTCCTCCATCGAGGTGATGCCGCTGGGCGTGACGCTCGTCGGGGCGCTGGTGCTCGGCCTGGTCTTCACCCGCTCCCTGCGGCCGTACGGGCCCGTCCTCGCCGGGCGGCAACTGGCGCTGCGGGCCGGGCTGGTGGCCGTCGTCTTCCTGGGCCTGCTCGGCGGGCTGGCCTGGGCCGGCGCCGGCGCGGTCACCATCGACGGCACCGACCTCGTCCCCGGCGGGCCGGCGCCGGAGCTTCCCGGCGTCGGCGACCTCGGTGACCTCGGCGGCCTCCCCGACCGGCTGGCCGGGCTCGCCCGCGCCAGGGCCGCCGTCGGCTTCTCGGTGCGGACCGGGCCGTCGCTGCTCGGCGGCGCCCTCTGGGTGACCGCCGTCCTGCTGGTCGCCCTCCTCGCCTCCCGCGCCGCGCCGCTGCCGCGCGGCGCGCGGGCGCTCCACCGCTCCGTCCGGCCGGCCGCCTCCGCGCTCTGCGCGGTGCTGGTGCTGGCCGTGGCCGCCGGCTGGGCCGCGGCCGTGGGCGCGGCCACCGGCGACGACCGCCCGGGGCGGATCGCCGGCGCCGCGCTCCTCGGGGCGCCGAACGGGGTGTGGCTCGGGCTGCCGCTCGGGCTCCTCGTCCCCTGGCACGGCCGCGCGGCCGGCAGCCTGCTGGGCGTCCTGCCCGATCCGCTCGGCCGGCTGCTGAACGGCGGCGCCGAGCAGACGATCGGCCTCGGCCGGCTCGTCGCCCTCGACCACCGCGTGGCCCTCCTCCCGGCCGCCTGCGCCCTGGCCCTGCTGCTCGCCGGGGTGCTCACGGCCGTGCGGACGCCGCGGGGCACGGGCGGTACGGCGGCCTACGCGGGCCGGTGCGCCCTCGCCCTCGGCGCGGTCACGGCTCTGGCCCTGCCGCTGCTCGTCCTGGCCACCCGCGTCAGGGCTGACGCGAGCCTGTCCGTCCTCGGCTTCGACGCCGCCGGGGCCGGTCTCGACCTGCGCGGCAGCGTCCCGCTCGCGGCGGCCCTCGGCGCGGCGTGGGGCCTGGCCGCCGGCGCGGCGGGCGCCCTCCTCGCCCGGGCCGCGGGAGCGGCGGGCCGCCGCTCCACGCCCTACGCCCACGCCACGGCCCCTCCCCCGCCCCCCGCCCCCTTCGTCCCCCACCGCCCCGCCTCCCCGGACACCAACCCGTATCTGCGCCCGCCGCAGTATCCGCACCCGGCGGACGGGACGTCCCCGGACCGGGCGGCGGGGGGCGCGGCGGCCGGGTACGGGGTGCCGCCCGCGGGCCCGCCCGGCGGCGGGCCGGCGCCCTGTCCCGGACACCCCGGACGGGGCCCGGCTTCCGGCGCTGCCCACCCCTGTCCCGGGCCACCGGCGGGCGGGCACCCGCGGCGGGCCGGCGACGGCCCGTACCGCCGCCCCCCGGCCGCCGGGCCGGCGGAAGGCGGCGGGTACCCGCCGGGGACGGCCGGTGATCCGTACGGGCGCACGGTGTCCTCCGGGGCGGTGGCGGACGGTGGCGGACGGGCGGAGGACGGGGGTGATCCGTATCGGCGGGGGGCCTCCGAGGAGAGGCCGTCGGAGGGGCCGCCGGGCGGGGCGGGGCGGGGGTCCGGGGAGGAGGGCGGCGGACGGCGGTACGGGAGTGCGCCCCCGCCGCCGCCCGGTCCGCCGCCGCCCCCACGCGGGTGGCCGCGGTCCGGACGGCGGCCGCCGCCCCGGTGACCCGGCGGTGAACAGTGCGGTCAGCGGTGGTTCCCGGGCCCGGCTCCCGTACGGCGGCCGGCGGGGCACCGGCTACGGTAGAGGGACCATGAGCGCACCGCAGATCCCGCCTGCCACCGCTGTCGCACCGCCCGCCGGTGACGACGCCCCCACCCTCCTCGTCAAGATCTTCGGGAAGGACCGGCCGGGCATCACCGCCGGGCTCTTCGACACCCTCGCCGCCTACGCGGTCGACGTCATAGACATCGAGCAGGTCGTCACCCGGGGCCGGATCACCCTCTGCGCCCTCGTCACCGCCCCCGCCGGGGCGGGCCGTTCCGAGGGCGACCTGCGGGCCACCGTGCACAGCTGGGCCGAGTCGATGCACCTCCAGACCGAGATCATCTCGGGCCGGGGCGACAACAGGCCGCGCGGCGTGGGCCGTTCGCACGTGACCGTGCTGGGCCACCCGCTCACCGCGGAGTCCACGGCGGCCATCGCCGCCAGCATCACCGGCACGGGCGGCAACATCGACCGTATCTTCCGGCTCGCCAAGTACCCCGTCACGGCGGTGGAGTTCGCGGTCTCGGGCGCGGAGACGGAGAAGCTGCGCACGGCGCTGGCCGTCGAGGCCGCCCGCCTCGGGGTGGACGTGGCCGTCGTGGCCGCGGGCCTCCAGCGGCGGGCGCAGCGTCTGGTGGTGATGGACGTCGACTCGACGCTGATCCAGGACGAGGTCATCGAGCTGTTCGCGGCGCACGCCGGCTGCGAGGCCGAGGTCGCGGAGGTGACGGCGCGGGCCATGCGCGGCGAGCTCGACTTCGAGGAGTCGCTGCATGCCCGGGTGGCGCTGCTGGCGGGGCTGGACGAGTCGGTGGTGGACAAGGTCCGTTCCGAGGTCCGGCTGACGCCCGGCGCCCGGACCCTGATCCGTACGCTGAAGCGGCTCGGCTTCCAGGTCGGCGTGGTCTCCGGCGGGTTCACCCAGGTCACGGACGACCTGCGGGAGCGGCTCGGGCTGGACTTCGCGTCGGCCAACACGCTGGAGATCGTGGACGGCAGACTGACGGGCCGGGTCACGGGGGAGATCGTGGACCGGGCCGGAAAGGCGCGGCTGCTGCGGCGGTTCGCCGCCGAGGCGGGGGTGCCGCTGGCCCAGACCGTGGCGGTCGGGGACGGCGCGAACGACCTGGACATGCTGAACGCGGCGGGGCTGGGGGTGGCGTTCAACGCGAAGCCGGTCGTGCGGGAGGCCGCGCACACGGCGGTGAACGTGCCGTTCCTGGACACGGTGCTGTATCTGCTGGGGGTCACGCGGGAGGAAGTGGAGGCGGCGAACACCCACGAGTGAGTGGGTGTCCGGACCTCGCTCCGCCGGTATCGGACCTCGCTCCCGCCCCGTAGCGGGCTCGGGGGCTCAGGCCCGCGGCGTCCAGAAGGCCGCCAGGCGCCCCACCCCGTGCTCCAGCCCCTTCCACGACCCGCCGAAGGAGATCACCGCGAGGGCGGCGGTCGGGAAGCCGGTGCGGTTCAGCCGGGCGAGCAGATCGCCGTCCGCCTCCCCGGAGAGGGCGTCCGCGAGCGCGTGCATCCCGGGGTTGTGGCCGATCACGACGAGGTCGGAAACCTCGTCGGAGACCTCGTTGAGCAGGGCGATCAGTTCGCCGAGTGACGCCTCGTAGAGCCGGTCCTCGTACACCGTGCGCGGCCGCTGCGGCAGTTCGTGGGCGGCGAGCTTCCAGGTCTCGCGGGTGCGGGCGGCGGTGGAGCACAGGGCCAGCTCGGGGGTGACGCCGGATCCGGCGAGCCAGCGCCCGGCGACCGGAGCGTCCTTGCGGCCGCGCTCGGCGAGCGGGCGCTCATGGTCGTCGACGTCGGGCCAGTCGGCCTTGGCATGGCGGAAGAGGACGATCCTGCGGGTCGTGTCGGCGCTCATGCGATCCAGCTTCGCACGAAACGGGCCGCGAGGCGCGGGGTGTTGGGAGGCTTGCCCTCCCCGGGGGGACGGGTCGCGGCGGGCACCTCACGCGGCCCAGTGCTCGACGAGCAGCACGACGCGGGCCAGCGGCCCGGACGGCTGCGCGGCGGGGGCGTCCTCCGCGGCGGGGGCCGGGGCCGGGGCGGCCGGCAGGGCGAAGAGGGCGGCGAAGAGGGCCACGAAGGCGAGCGCGGGCAGCGCCGCGGCCCACCACGGCAGGCGGGTCTGCGCGGTGCGCGTGCGGTCGTGCCTGCGGGCGGGCATGGCGGGGCCTCCGTACGGTCCGGTCGGGTGCGGGCACCGCGTCGCGTACGCCGCGGTGCCCCTGCCCTACGAACCTACGGAGCGGGCGCCTGCCCTCCCATCCGGTGAACCCCCCACTCCCCCCGGAGGCCCGCCCCCTAGGGGACGGTGGTGCCGGCACCACCATCACCGGCAGGACGGGCCGCCCGGGGGGGGACGGAGGGGGGACGGCCGGGCAGGGCTCAGCCGGAGGCGAAGGTGGCGATGACGCCGATGACGACGGTGATGCCGAGCATCGCGCCGAGGATGGTCAGAAACGCCTTCTGACCTTTCTTGGGGTCGGGATTGGTGTCCATGACGGGCATGCCCCCAGTGTCCCAGTCCGTCCGCCCGTTCCCGCACCGGGGTCGGCCCTCGTCCTCGACGCTGCGGTCGCGCCCCGCCAGCACCGCGGCCACGGCCTGCGGCACCAGCAGCGCCGCCAGCAGGGCGACGGGCAGGTCCCAGCCGCCGGTGGCCTGGTAGAGGCGGCCCACCAGCAACGGCCCGGGGACGGAGAGGAGGTAGCCGACGCTCTGCGCGAAGGCGGACAGCCGCACCACGCCCGCGCCGGTCCGCGCCCGCATGCCGATCATGGTCAGGGCCAGCGGGAAGGAGCTGTTGGCGATGCCGAGCAGCACCGCCCAGGCCCAGCAGCCGGCGGCCGGGGCGAACCGGAGCCCCGCGTACCCGGCGAGGCCGCAGGCGACCAGGGCCAGGGCGACGAAGCCCTGGTTGCGGACGCGGGCGGCGATGCCGGGCAGCAGCAGCGAGAAGGGCACGCCCACGAGCATGGTCACGGCCGCGAGCAGCCCCGCCGTCCCCGCGCCCACGCCCGCGTCGCGGAAGATCTGCGGCAGCCAGCCCATGGTGATGTAGGCGCCGGTGGCCTGGAGGCCGAAGAAGACGGCGAGGGCCCAGGCGGTGGGGCTGCGGGAGACGCGGACGTGCGGGGCGGGCGCCTCGCGCACCGGCCCGGCGGCCGGCGCGGCCCGTCCGTTCCGCCGGGCGAGCCCCCACCAGGCGCCCGCCGCCGCGAGGGCGAGCAGCGACCAGACCGCGAGCCCCGGCCGCCAGCCGCCGCCCAGCGCGTCCGCCAGCGGCACGGCACCGGCCGCGGAGACCGCCGAGCCGGCGGTGAGGGCCATCGAGTAGACGCCGGTCGCGGGTCCGACCCGGTCGGGGAACCAGCGTTTGACGACGACCGGCATCAGGACGTTGCCCACCGCTATGCCGGCCAGGGCCAGCGCGCTCAGCAGCAGGAACCCGGCGGTGCCGCCGGCGAACGGCCGCAGGGCCAGGCCCGCCGCGACCGTCGCGAGACCGCCGCAGACGACGGCGGCCGGGCCGAAGCGCCGGGCCAGCCGCGGCGCGGCCGGGCCCAGCAGCGCGAAGCACAGCGAGGGGACGGAGGTGAGCACCCCGGCGACGGTGCCGCTCATCCCGAGGCCCTGCCGGACCTCCGCCATCAGCGGGCCCAGCGTGGTGATCGCGGGCCGTAGGTTGAGGGCGGCCAGGACGAGCCCCGCGCCGAGCCACCACCGGGCCGCGCCGGGGAGCGCCCGCCCCGCCGCCTCCGTCGTCGTCGGCGGTTCGTCCGCCACCACACCACGCATAGCCCCCATCATAGAATCATGGGATGAATGGCGCGCCATGTCTCTGACCTCGCCCCGCCGGGCCCCGCTCGTGGACCAGGTGATCACCGAGCTGCGCCGGCAGATCACCTCCGGCGCCTGGCCCGTCGGCACCCGCATCCCCACCGAACCGGAGCTCGTCGAGCGCCTGGGGGTCGCCCGCAACACCGTCCGCGAGGCCGTCCGCGCGCTCGCGCACAACGGGCTGCTCACCATCCGCCAGGGCTCGGGCACCTACGTCGCCGCCACCAGCGAGCTGGCCGGCGTGATGGGCCGCCGCTTCGCCGGCGCCGACCCGCTGCACGTGGCGGAGCTGCGCAGCGCCCTGGAGACCAAGGCCGCGGCCCTCGCGGCCGAGCGCCGCACCGAGGAGGACCTCGCCCGGCTGGAGGAGCTGCTGGAGCGCCGCGAGCGGGAGTGGCGCTCGGGCGATCTCGAACGGTTCGTCGAGGCCGACGCGGCGTTCCACACCGCGGTGGTGGCCGCCGCCCGCAACGAGGTGCTGGCGGCGCTCTACGCGGATCTCGGCTCGGTCGTCCGGGACTTCCTGCGCGCGGACGTGGGGGCGCAGCCGCGCCCCCGGACGCCGGCCGACCACGCGCGCCTGGTCGCGGCGATCCGCTCGGGGGACGCGGCCGCGGCGGCCGCGGAGGCGGGCGCGCACCCGTATGTGACGAGGGAGGCCCCGGGGGAGCGGCGGGATCAGTCCGGGGCGTGACTGACCCAGGCGTCCCGTACGGTCAGCCAGCAGCGCTGGGCGAGGCTGACGTGCCGGGTGGGTCCGACGGTGACGGGGGCCGTGTCCATGGCCGGGTCCCACCAGCGGGCGCAGCGCAGGTGCAGCTGCACCCGGTCGGGCGTGGCGTTGCCGTTGAAGCAGTCGGCCGTGGCGTGCGAGCCGCGGACGCGGGTGTGGCACTCGGCGCCGGGCGGCGGGGCGGGGCGGGGCGCCGGGCGGGCGGAGGCCGCGCGGGGGTGGGCGGCGAGGGGGCCCGGGGCGGAGGGCCCGGCGAGGGCGGCGGCGGTCAGCAGCAGCGCCGTCGCGCGGCGGAGACCGGGCGCGGATATCGCGGTTGCCGGGGAGATCACGGCCGTACCTCCTCCCCCGCGGTCCGAGGGGCTTCGCCCCTCAGTGTGCGGGCGGCCGGCCCGTTTTTCGAGTCGGGCGGGCGCGGGGGGACGGCGCGGGGCCGCGGCCCGTCCCGGGGGACGGGCGCGCGGCCCCGGGGGCGCGGGCGGCGCGCGTCAGGCGCCCATCATGTGCACGCCGCCGTCGACGTGCACGATCTCGCCCGTGGTGCGGGGGAAGAAGTCGGACAGCATGCCGACGACGCCGCGGCCGGCCGGCTCCGGGTCGGCGAGGTCCCAGCCGATGGGCGCGCGGTGGTTCCACACGTCGGCCAGCTCCTCGAAGCCCGGGATGGACTTGGCGGCCATCGAGCGGATCGGGCCGGCCGAGACCAGGTTGCAGCGGATGCCCTTGGGGCCCAGGTCACGGGCGAGGTAGCGGTTGGTGCCCTCCAGGGCGGCCTTGGCCACGCCCATCCAGTCGTACTTCGGCCAGGCGAACTGGGCGTCGAAGGTGAGGCCGACGACGGACGAGCCCTCCCGCATCACGGGCAGCAGCGCCATGGCGAGCGCCTTGTAGGAGTACGCCGAGACGTGGACGGCCGTGGAGACGTCCTCCCACGTGGCCTCCAGGAAGTTGAAGGCGCCCTGCGGGCCGAAGGCGATGGAGTGCACGACGCCGTCCAGGGCCACGCCCTCGCCGAGGTGCTCGCGCACCTTGTCGGCGATCCCGTCCAGCTGCTCCTGGTTGGTGACGTCCAGCTCGATGACCGGCGCCGGCTTCGGCAGCCGCTTGGCGATGCGCTCGACCAGGGAGAGCCGGCCGAAGCCGGTGAGGATGACCTCGGCGCCCTCGTTCTGGGCGACCTTGGCGGCCTGGAAGGCGATCGACTGCTCGGTCAGGACACCCGTGACCAGGATGCGCTTGCCTGCGAGGATTCCACTCATGGCGATCAGTGACCCATGCCCAATCCGCCGTCGACGGGAACGACGGCTCCGGTGATGTATGCGGCCTCGTCCGAGGCGAGGAAGCGGACCGAGGCGGCGATCTCCTCGGGCTGCGCGTAACGGCCCAGCGGGACGCCGGCCACGATGGCCGCGCGCTGCTCGTCGCTGAGCACGCGCGTCATGTCGGTGTCCACGAAGCCGGGCGCGACGACGTTGACGGTGATGTTGCGGGAGCCCAGCTCGCGGGCGAGGGAGCGGGCGAAGCCCACCAGGCCGGCCTTGGAGGCGGCGTAGTTCGCCTGCCCCGCCGAGCCCAGGAGGCCGACGACGGAGGAGATCAGCACGACGCGGCCCTTGCGGGCGCGGAGCATGCCCCGGGCGGCGCGCTTGACGACCCGGAAGGTGCCGGTGAGGTTCGTCTCCAGGACGGAGGTGAAGTCCTCCTCGGACATGCGCAGCAGGAGCTGGTCACGGGTGACGCCGGCGTTGGCCACCAGCACCTCGACGGCGCCCTGCTTCTCCTCGATCTCCTTGTAGGCCTGCTCGACCTGCTCCGGGTCCGTGATGTCGCACTTGACCGCGAGGAAGCCCTCGGGCGGCTCGCCCGACCGGTAGGTGATGGCGACCTTGTCGCCCGCGTCGGCGAAGGCGCGCGCGATGGCGAGGCCGATGCCCCGGTTTCCTCCGGTGACGAGAACCGAGCGGCTCAAAGGATCACCCTTCCGTTAGTGGTCCGTTCCATGGTCAGGGACGGAGCTGGACTACACGAACGTATCGGTAGTGCTCGCCGGAGAGACAATCGGGCACTGACAGCGGACGGGTGCCGGTCACTGTGGGATCTCTACAGAATCTCCCGCCGGCCGGCGCGGCGCGCGGGCATGATGCACGGCGACGACCCTCGGGAGGTTCCGTGCCGCATTCCATCGACGCGTCATTCCTCGCCCTTCCCCTGCGTCCGCTGGCCGACGCCGCCCTGGCCCGCGCCCGCGCGCTGGGCGCCGACCACGCCGACTTCCGCTTCGAGCGGGTGCGCACCGCCGGCCGGCGGCTGCGCGACGCGCGCCTCGCGGGCTCCTCGGACACCACCGACCTCGGGTACGGGGTGCGGGTGGTGCACGACGGGGCCTGGGGCTTCGCCTCGGGCACCGAGCCGACCATGGACGCCGCCGCGCGCGTGGCCGGGCAGGCGGTGGCCATGGCCAGGCTGGCGGCGAAGGTGAACGCCACGGCGGGTTCGGCCGAGAGGGTGGAGCTGGCCGACGAGCCGTCCTACGGCGAGCGCACCTGGGTCTCGTCCTACGAGGTGGACCCCTTCTCCGTACCGGACGCCGAACAGACCGCGCTGCTGGCCGACTACAGCGGCCGGCTGCTGGCCGCGGACGGCGTGAGCCACGTGGACGCCTCGCTGGTGGCGGTGCACGAGAACAAGTTCTACGCGGACACCGCGGGCACGACGACCACGCAGCAGCGCGTCCGCGTCCACCCCCGCCTGACCGCGGTGGCCGTGGACGCGGCCGGCGGCGCCTTCGAGTCGATGCGCACCCTGGCCCCGCCGGCGGGCCGCGGCTGGGAGTACCTGACGGGCACCGGCTGGGACTGGGACGCCGAACTGGCGGAGATCCCCTCGCTGTTGGCGGAGAAGCTGCGCGCGCCGGGCGTGCGGCCGGGGGCGTACGACCTGGTCGTCGACGCGTCCAACCTGTGGCTGACGATCCACGAGTCGGTCGGCCACGCCACCGAGCTCGACCGGGCGCTGGGCTACGAGGCGGCGTACGCGGGCACCTCGTTCGCCACCCCGGACGGGCTGGGGACGCTGCGGTACGGCTCGCCGCTGATGAACGTCACCGGCGACCGGACGGCCGAGCACGGCCTGGCGACCGTCGGCTACGACGACGAGGGCGTGGCCGCCCAGTCCTGGAGCATCGTCGAGCACGGCGTCCTGACCGGCTACCAGCTCGACCGGCGCATCGCCCGGCTGCACGGCCTGGGCCGCTCCAACGGCTGCTCGTACGCGGACTCGCCGTCGCGCATGCCGGTGCAGCGCATGGCGAACGTCTCGCTGCTGCCCGCCCCGGACGGGCCCTCGACGGAGGAGCTGATCGCGGGCGTGGACCGGGGGATCTACGTCGTCGGCGACCGGTCGTGGTCGATCGACCAGCAGCGCTACAACTTCCAGTTCACACAGCAGAGGGCGTACGCGATCCGGAACGGCCGCCTGTGCGGGCAGCTCCGGGATGTCGTCTACCAGGGGACAACCCCTGACTTCTGGGGCTCCATGGAAGGGGTCGGCGGACCCCGGACTTACGTCCTAGGAGGAGCTTTCAACTGCGGAAAGGCCCAGCCCGGACAGATTGCCGCCGTGTCTCACGGGTGCCCCTCGGCACTGTTTCGGAATGTGAACATCCTCAACGCTTCGGCCGAGTCGGGTCGACCTTGACGGACCGCCCGCGCGGGGACCCCGATCGGGCACCGGGCCGACACGGCATCACGGCGAGCCGGCTAGGTCACGTCGTCCCGGTCACCGATGTCCTCCTCAGCAGGGGTCGGCTGAGGCGGCACGATGAGCCATGGGTGTGGGCCTTCCGTCGGGGGTGAAGTGCGCTTCCGCACGCGGTGGGTGTGGGTCGAGCGCTGGTTGTTCCCGCCTGTCCTGCGACCGGAGCCGGGCGCTATCCCTGAAGGAGGTGACCCACGGCAGGTGTGGGCGCGTACAAGGAGGGTGGGGACGTTGTCGCTTCTCGATCTTCAGTTGATGGAAGCCGAGTTCGGTGCGCGCGACCGCGAGACGGGCAAGGGTGCGGAGGCCGCTTCGGTCCTTGACCCCATGAGCGATCTCAGCCTGCTCCTGTGCCACTGACCGAGAGCGGGCGGCGGCTCGGGGGGGAGCCGACTCCTCAACGGCGAGCCGGGGGGCAGCCGTGGACGCCGGTGACACCCTCCAGCCCGCCCGCTTCCGGCGCCACGTCACCGGCTTTCGCCACGTGCCCGCCCTCTGCCACGTTCTGCGTCAGCCACAGGGAGTGAGGGCAGCCCGTGTAAGTCCTTATGACCTGCACAAACACATCTACGAGCAGTACGCCCCCCGCTCCCCCGGTGAACTTCCGGTTCACCGGGCAGTGTTTCTGGGGTGCGATGACGGCGGTGGGCGGCCCGGAGACCTATGTGCTGGGCGGGGCGTTCAACTGCGGCAAGGCGCAGCCGGGCCAGATCGCGGCCGTCTCGCACGGCTGCCCCACGGCCCTCTTCCGGAACGTGAACGTCCTGAACACCGCGCAGGAGGCCGGGAAATGACGAAGCGTCAGCAGCAGCCGCACGAGATCGTCGAGCGGGCCCTCGCCCTCTCCCGCGCCGACTCGTGCACGGTGATCGTCGGCGAGCGCTCCACGGCCGGCCTCCGCTGGGCGCGCAACGCGCCCACCACCAACGGCGTCACGCGCGGCCGCACCGTCACCGTGATCGCCGCCGTGGACGGCGGCGAGGGCACCGCCGCGGGTGTCGTCACCCGCTCCGGCGTCACCGCGGACGGGCTGGAGGAGCTGGTCCGGGCCGCCGAGGGGGCCGCCCGCGCGGCGGGGCCGGCCGAGGACGCCGTGCCACCGGTGACGGGCGTCCCGCAGTCCCCCGGTTTCACCGAGGAGCCCGACGAGACGACCGCGGCCGTCTTCGACTCCTTCGCCCCCGCCCTGGGCGAGTCCTTCGCGCGCGCCCGCTCCGCCGGCCGCGAGCTGTACGGCTTCGCCCACCACGAGAGCGTCACCAGCTACCTGGGCACCTCCGCCGGGCTGCGGCTGCGGCACGACCAGCCCACCGGCAGCGCCGAGCTGAACGCCAAGGGGGCCGACGGCACGGGCTCGGTGTGGGCGGCCGTGCCCACCCGCGACTTCTCGGACGTGGACCCCCTCGCCCTGGACGCCTCCCTCGCCGAGCGGCTGCGCTGGTCCCGCCGCCGCGTCGAGCTCCCCGCCGGGCGGCACCCGACGCTGCTGCCGCCGTCGGCCGTGGCGGACCTGATGGTCTACCAGCAGACCCGGGCCGACGCCCGGGGCGCGGCGGAGGGCCGCACCGCCTTCTCCCGGCCCGGCGGCGGCACCCGGGTCGGCGAGAAGCTGGCGGCCCTGCCGGTGACCCTGCGGACCGACCCCGCCGCGCCGGGCCTGGAGTGCGCCCCGTTCGTCCTGGCGGGCTGCTCCACCGACGGGATCTCGGTGTTCGACAACGGGCTGCCGGTGGGCACCACCGAGTGGATCCGCGACGGCGTGCTGGAACGGCTGATCACCACCCGGCACAGCGCCGCGCTGACGGGCCTGCCGGTCGCGCCCTATCCGGACAACCTGGTCCTGGAGGCGGGCGGCACCCGCTCCCTCGACGAGATGATCGCGGCGAGCGGTCACGACGGCCCCGAGCTGCTGCTGAGCTCCCTCTGGTACATCCGCGAGGTGGACCCGGCGACGCTGCTGGTCACCGGGCTCACCCGGGACGGGGTCTTCCTCGTGCGGGACGGCGAGGTGGTGGGCGAGGTCAACAACTTCCGCTTCAACGAGTCCCCCGTCGGCCTGCTCTCCCGGGCCGTCGAGGCGGGCCGCGCCGAACGCACCCTCGCCCGGGACATCGGCAAGTACTTCGGCCGGACGGCGATGCCGGCGCTGCGGATCCCGGACTTCAACATGAGTTCGGTGAGCAAGGGGGTCTGAGCCGGGCGCGGGCGTCCGGGCGGGGAGGCGTGCGGGCGGTCCGAATAGACTGGCGGGCGACGGGGCCCTCCCCGTCCCCTCGTCCGCCAACGACCCCAGGAACGCCATGACACGCCTCGGCGAATCCGTCGCCCGCGCCAGCGAGCTCCTCGCGCAGGACCTCTCCACCGACTCGACCGTGGAGCAGCTGCTCACCGAGACGAAGGCGCGGCGCTATCTGGACCTGACGGACCTCTCGCCGGAGGAACAGGCCGGGCTGATCGCGGGCCGCGCCGTCGAGGTGCTGCCGGGCCGGGACAAGCTGGCCGAGCGGATCGAGGAGCGCCGGGCGGCGGGCCGGGGCCTGCGCATCAAGCTGGGCATCGACCCGACGGCGGCCGACGTCCACCTCGGCCACACCGTGCCGATGATCGTCCTCAGCCGCTTCCAGCGGATGGGCCACGAGGTCACGCTGCTGATCGGCGACTTCACGGCGAAGATCGGCGACCCGACGGGCCGTACGGCCGAGCGGCCGCCGCTGACCGACGCCGACATCGAGAAGAACCTCGCGGGCTACCGCGAGCAGGTGCGGCCGTTCTTCGACTTCGAGGCGGTCAGCTTCCGCCAGAACAGCGAGTGGCTGTCGCCCTTCACCTTCCCGGAGCTGCTCGGCCTGCTCTCCCAGGTGCCGGTCTCGCAGCTGCTCCAGCGGGAGGACTTCCGCAACCGGCTCGCCTCGGGCTCCGGCCTGACGATGTCCGAGCTGCTCTACCCGGTCGCCCAGGGCCTGGACTCCGTGGCCCTGGAGTGCGACGTGGAGCTCGGCGGCGCCGACCAGCTCCTCAACCTGCAGATGGGCCGCAGGCTGATGGAGCTGCGCGGGCAGCGGCCGCAGCTCGTGGTCACCATGCCGCTCATCGAGGGCACGGACGGCACGGGCGCGAAGATGTCCAAGTCCAAGGGCAACTACGTCGGTCTGACCGCCACCGCCGACGACGTCTTCGGCAAGATCATGTCCGTCCCGGACCGGCTCATGGAGCCGTACCTCAAGGCGTGGACGGAGTGGACGGACGCGGAGATCGCCCTCGTCCTGTCCCGGGTCGAGGAGCGCTCGCTCCACCCGATGGACCTCAAGAAGGTCCTCGCCGGTGAGGTCGTGGCCGCGCTCCACGGCGTCGAGGCCGCGATGGCCGCCCGGGCGGGCTTCGTCGCGCAGTTCTCGAAGAAGAGCTTCACGGACGTGGAGGCGCTGCCGGTCGTCGAGGTCGCGGAGCACGGCTCCGAGCCGGTGACGGGGGTGCTCAGCAAGGTGCTGGGCTTCCAGCCGAGCGCGTCGGCGGCGCGGCGGGTCGCGAAGCAGAACGGGCTGCGGCTGGTCGTCGAGACGGCCGGGGCCGCCGGGCAGCAGGCGATCGTGCTCGCCGAGTCGGACGCGATTCGTCCGCTCGGGGAGGTCGTGCCCGAGCTGCTGGCCGGGTCCGGCCTGGACTCCGAGGTCACCGGCGTCTACCTGAAGGCGGGCCGGAAGGTCGCGGAGCTGCGCGGCCTGTAGGGAACGGCCGCGCCGCAAGCGGTGAGAGCGCCCCCGCCCCGGGGAGGGGTGGGGGCGCTCAGACGTCGGAGCGGCGGCGCCCCCGCACGCCGGCCCACACCCGGTCGCCCAGCGCCACCACGACCACGGCCCCGATCAGCTGCAGCGCGTGCCGGATCCAGTCGATGCCGTGCGTGTGCCGCACCCCCAGCCCGGAGGCCCCCCAGTTCCCCAGGGCGGCCCCGATCATTCCGCAGATGATCGTCAACACCAGCGGGATCCGCTGTTTCCCGGGGAGGATCGCCTTGGCGATGAGCCCGAGGACGAGACCGACGACGATGGCCCAGAACCAGTTCATGCCGCCAGTGTCGGCCGGGCCGCACGGCGCCGCACGTCGAGCGGGCCCCGCTCTCGTCTTGCCGGGAACCGCGGCGTAACGTTGAGTACATCCCGAACAGCAGAGGCGATCAGGTGGTGCACGTGATACGGAAGCGCGGCCAGACGGAGACCTTCCGGATCACCGGGGCCCGGCAGGGCCTGAAGGAGGACGTGCGCGGCCGCGAGCGCCGCTACGTCATCTCGATGGGCGTCCGCACGCTCGCGGTCATCCTGACGGTGGTGCTGTGGAACGTGGAGCGGTACGTCGCCCTCGGCACCCTCGTCCTGGGCATGTTGCTCCCCTACGTCGCGGTGGTGATCGCCAACGCGGGCCGGGAGAACGTCCCTTCGCTGCCGAAGACGTTCATCCCCGGGCCCACCCGCCCGGCCCTCACCCCCGGCCCCCCGGGCCCCGGCGGAACGGCGAACTCCGCCGGTGAGAGCCCTCGCCGGCCCCAACAGGGCGACCAGAACTGAGGCTTGGGTTCCGGAACGCACGGTCGAAGCTCAGCAAAACCTCAAATCAATCATGTCTTTAGGTGCCCTTCACGGGGCTCTCCGTGACATACTTCGTAGGCGCTCCGCATCCCCCGTCGGAGCGAATGATCGACGCCGGGCGGCTCCCCCCGTGGCTGCCCGGCGTCGTCGTGCCCGCTTACGGACACGTAGAGTTGACGGGTGACCTCCTCCGACACTCCGGACACCCCCGCCACTCCCGTCTGTTCCGCCAAGGGCTGCCGCACCCCCGCCGTCTGGGTGCTGGCGTGGAACAACCCCAAGCTGCACACCCCCGACCGCCGCAAGACCTGGCTCGCGTGCGACGAACACCGTGAGCACCTCGCGCAGTTCCTCGGCCTGCGCGGCTTCCTCAAGGACGTGGTGACGCTCGCCGAGTGGGAGGCGAGGCGCTAGCCGCCTATCGCGGACATCGGCCGGCGCGGCTGGAGGAACGCCGGGTCGTCGAGCCCGGAGCCCGCCTTCTTGCCCCACATGGCCCGCCGCCACCGCCGGGCGATCTCCTCGTCGTCCGCGTCCGAGCGCAGCGCCCCGCGCAGGTCCGTCTCCTCGGTGGCGAACAGACAGCTGCGCACCTGTCCGTCGGCGGTCAGCCGGGTGCGGTCGCAGGCCGAGCAGAACGGCCGGGTGACCGAGGCGATGACGCCGACGCGGGCCGGACCGCCGTCCACGAGCCAGCGCTCGGCGGGGGCGGAGCCGCGGCCCTCCTCGGGGGTGAGCGCGAAGCGGGTGCGCAGGCTCGCCAGGATGTCCCCGGCGGTGATCATCTCCTCGCGGCGCCAGCCGTGCTGGGCGTCCAGCGGCATCTGCTCGATGAAGCGCAGTTCGTAGCCGTTCTCGATCGCCCAGGCGAGCAGGTCGGGGGCCTCGTCGTCGTTGAGGCCGGGCATCAGGACGGTGTTGACCTTGACGGGTGCGAGGCCGGCGGCCCGGGCGGCGGCGAGGCCGTCGAGGACGTCCTGGTGGCGCTTGCGCCGGGTGAGCCGGCGGAAGACGTCGGGGCGCAGGGTGTCGAGGGAGACGTTGACGCGGTCCAGCCCGGCGGCCGCGAGTGCGCCGGCGGTGCGGGCGAGGCCGATGCCGTTGGTGGTGAGCGAGAGCCGGGGGCCCTCGGCGAGGGCGGCGCAGCGCTCGACGATGGAGACCAGCCCGGGGCGGAGCAGGGGTTCGCCGCCGGTGAAGCGGACCTCGGTGATGCCGAGCCGGGTGACGGCGATCCGTACGAGGCGGACGATCTCGTCGTCGGTCAGGAGGTCCTGCCGGGCGAGCCACTGGAGGCCCTCTTCGGGCATGCAGTAGGTGCAGCGGAGGTTGCAGCGGTCGGTGAGGGAGACCCTGAGGTCGGTGGCGACGCGGCCGTAAGTGTCGATGAGCACGGAATTGCCCCTCCCGCGATGGCCGGTGACCGTGGTGCCGATGGTCCGCAGCGTACGCGATCCCCCGGACGGGACGGCACCGGTCGTCGCCGTCCCGGGGCCGCGGGAGGGGCCGGGCGTCAGTGCGCGCCGTAGCCGGTGAGCGAACGGACCTCCAGTTCGGCGTACTTCTTCGGGTCCGCCGCCTCCTGGGGGAGCAGCGAGCCGAGCCAGCCCAGCAGGAAGCCGAGCGGGATGGAGACGATTCCGGGGTTGCCGAGGGGGAACCAGTCGAAGTCCATGCCCGGGAAGAGCGCCTTGGGGTTGCCGGAGACGACCGGCGAGAAGATCACCAGGGTGACGGAGGAGACGAGTCCGCCGTAGATCGACCAGAGGGCGCCGCGGGTGGTGAAGCGCTTCCAGAAGAGGCTGTAGAGGACCGTCGGGAGGTTGGCCGAGGCGGCGACGGCGAAGGCGAGGGCCACCAGCGCGGCCGCGTTGAGCCGGTGGGCGAAGATGCCCAGCGCGATGGAGATCCCGCCGATGACGACGGCGGCGATCTTCGCGGTGAGGACCTCCTCCCTCTCCCCGGTCGCGCCCTTGCGGATGACGTTGGCCCACAGGTCGTGGGCGAAGGACGCGGACGAGGCGAGGGTGAGCCCGGCGACCACGGCGAGGATGGTGGCGAAGGCGACCGCGGAGATCACCGCGAGCAGCACCGCGCCGCCGGTGGACCCGGCTCCCCCGCCGACCTCCTCGGCGAGCAGCGGCGCCGCGGTGTTGCCGGACTCGTTCGAGGCGACGATGGCCTTGGAGCCGACGAGGGCGGCCGCGCCGAAGCCCAGGGCGATGGTCATCAGGTAGAAGGCGCCGATGATGCCGATCGCCCAGTTCACCGACGTACGGGCCGCCTTGGCGGTGGGCACGGTGTAGAAGCGGATGAGGATGTGCGGCAGTCCGGCGGTGCCGAGGACGAGCGCGAGGCCCAGCGAGACGAAGTTGAGCCTGGAGGTGCCGTCCTTGCCGTACTGGAGCCCGGGTTCGAGGAACGCCCGGCCCTTGCCGCTCTTGTCGGCGGCGGCGCCGAGCAGGTGGGAGAGGTTCCAGTCGAACTTGTTCAGCACCAGGACCGTGATCAGCAGGGTGCCGGCGATGAGCAGGACGGCCTTGACGATCTGCACCCACGTGGTGCCCTTCATCCCGCCGATGGTCACGTAGAGCACCATCACCAGGCCCACCAGGACGATGATCCAGCGCCGCGCGCCCTCGCCGCTCGCGCCCAGCAGCAGGGCGACGAGCGCGCCCGCGCCCACCATCTGGGCCAGCAGGTAGAAGATCGAGACGACGACGGTGGAGGTGCCGGCGGCGGTGCGCACCGGGCGCTGCGCCAGCCGGTGGGCGAGGACGTCGGCCATGGTGAACCGGCCGGAGTTGCGCAGCGGTTCGGCGACCAGGAGCAGGGCGACCAGCCATGCGACGAGGAAGCCGATGGAGTAGAGGAAGCCGTCGTAGCCGAAGAGGGCGATGGCGCCGGCGATGCCGAGGAAGGACGCCGCGGACATGTAGTCGCCGGAGATCGCCAGGCCGTTCTGGAAGCCGGTGAAGGACCGGCCGCCGGCGTAGAAGTCCTCGGCGCTCTTCGTCTGCCGGCCGGCCCAGACGGTGATGCCCAGGGTGATGGCGACGAAGACCGAGAACAGCGTGATGATCAGGGTGCGGTGCTCACCGGCGCCGCCCGCGGCCAGGACCGTGAGGGAGTGGCTCATTCGGCCGCCTCCATACGGGCCTTGACGGCCTCGGCGCGGGGGTCGATGCGGGCCGCGGCGTGCCGGGAGTACCACCAGGCGATGAGGAAGGTGGTGAGGAACTGGGCGAGGCCGAACACGAGGGCGACGTTGATGTTGCCGACGAGGACGGTGTCCATGAAGCCGCCCGCGTAGTTGGACAGCAGCACGTAGAGCAGGTACCAGGCGACGAACGCGACGGTGAGCGGGAAGGCGAAGGAACGGTGGGCCCTGCGCAGTTCGCCGAACTCGTCGCTCGCCTGGACGGCGAGGAAGCGGTCGGGCTGGGCGGGGATGCCGGCCCGGGGCGGCCCGTCGGGCCGCTGTGCCGGCGTGGTGGTGGGGCTGGGGGTCTCCGCGACCTCTTCTGAGTCCACGGCCTCTCCTGACGGTGGGTGGGTGCGGGCGCGAGCCGATGCTTGTGATCCGGGTCACGCATCGTAGAGCGACACCGCAGTATGCGACAGGGGGGCGGTCGTTGAATGACGGAGCATGGCCCGGAGGGGCACAACCGCGCCGCAGGGGCCTCGTTGACCTGGCGTGAGCACCGAGTTGCCGCATCGCCGGCAGTCCCCCGGTCGACGACCGTTCGGAATCGTCAGGTTGACGGCGCCCGTGCCGGCCGCGCCCGCGGCGCGGCCGGCGGCGGTCCCGCCCGCCGGGCGCTGGTACGGTCCGCGGGTGCCGCTCCCGCCGCTGAGCATCGCGGCGCTGCGGGGGTCCGGAGCCGTCCCCCGGCCGTGAGCGCCGCCCCCGGCATGTGAGGGCACATGAAGTCCGCCGCTTTCTTGGGGAATTCATTGCTCTTCGACCATGATCGGCGCTAGCTTCACTCGTCATGTACCCGTCCGGCACGCCTGGTGCCCGGACGGCCCGGATGATGTGGAGTTCCCATGGCTCATCTGCGCACCAGACGCCGGCACGCCCTCCTCGCCGTGCCCGTCGGTCTGGCCCTCACCGCCTCCCTCGGCCTCCTGCCGGGCGTCGCCTCGGCGGCCGCCCCGGCCGCCGCCAAGGCCACGGTGAGGACGGACAGCCCCCTGCTGTCGTACGTGGTCAACACCGGTACCGAGCGCGGCACGCTCGACACCGTGAAGAAGGCCGTCCGGCAGAACGGCGGCAGCATCGTCGAGTCGTACGACAAGATAGGCGTCATCGTCGCGCACTCGGCCAACCCCGACTTCGCCAAGACCCTGCGCGCCGTGCCGGGCGTGGCGTCCGCGGGCGCCACCCGCACCGCGCCCATCGCCCCGGCGGCCACCACGGACGTCGGCAAGCCGGAGAAGGTCAAGCTGCCCAAGGGCTACGCGGCGGCCGCGGCGAAGGCGGCCGCGGCCGCGAAGTCCGGCAAGGCCGGCAAGCCCGCCCAGGAGCCGCTGGAGAGCCTCCAGTGGGACCTCCCGGCCATCAAGGCCGACCAGGCCGCGAAGGTCGACCCGGGCAGCCGCAAGGTCACCGTCGGCGTCATCGACACCGGCGTCGACGACACCCACCCCGACCTCGCGCCGAACTTCTCCCGCGCGCAGTCGGCCAGTTGTGTCACCGGCAAGGCCGACACGAGCTTCAGCGCCTGGCGGCCGTTCGACCCCAAGAGCGAC
The DNA here is from genome assembly GCF_001187435.1 of Streptomyces caatingaensis. Lineage (GTDB taxonomy): Bacteria > Actinomycetota > Actinomycetes > Streptomycetales > Streptomycetaceae > Streptomyces > Streptomyces caatingaensis. The sequence goes on from NZ_LFXA01000004.1 coordinate 38,557, forward strand.
TACCACGGCACGCACGTCGCGGGCACCATAGCCGCGGCCCGCAACGGCGTCGGCGTCGCCGGCGTCGCCCCGAACGCGAAGATAGCCGCGCTCAAGGTGAGCACCGCCAAGGGCAGCTTCTTCTACGCGGAGAGCGTGGTCTGCGCCTTCGTCTTCGCCGCCGACCACGGCATATCGGTGACGAACAACAGCTACTACGTCGACCCGTGGATGTTCAACTGCGCGGACGACGCCGACCAGAAGGCCATCTCCGACGCCGTCAACCGCGCGGTGCAGTACGCCGACCGCAAGGGCGTCGTCAACGTCGCCTCCGCCGGCAACTCCAACTTCGACCTCGCGGCCAAGAAGATCAACGACACGTCGAGCCCCAACGACACCAAGCCCGGCCCGCGTGACATCAACCCCGCCACCTGCCTGGACGTCCCGGCCCAGCTGCCCGGTGTCATCACCGTCTCCGCCACCGGCGTCAACTCGCTGAAGTCGTACTACTCCAACTACGGCCTCGGCGCCATCGACGTGGCGGCCCCCGGCGGCGACGCCCGCCAGATCCCCGACGCCCCCGCCAAGGACGGCCGCATCCTCTCCACCCTCCCCGGCGGCGACTACGGCTTCCTGCAGGGCACTTCGATGGCCGGCCCGCACGTCGCCGGCGTGGTGGCGCTGCTGAAGAGCACGCACCCGAAGTCCAACGCGGCGGAGATCCAGTGGATCCTCAAGGCCCAGGCCAAGAACCCGGGCTGCCCGGCCCAGGCCCCCGCCGACGCCCCCTGCGTCGGCACCAAGCACATCAACAGCCACTACGGCTACGGCATCGTGGACGCGCTGGCCGCGGTCCGCAACTGACGCCCGGCGTACGGCGGGAGGGGCCCGGGCGCACGCGCCCGGGCCCTTTCCGTACGCCCGGCGCGCAGGCGGCTACGCGCCGGCGCCCGCCGGTCCGGCGGCGCGTGCCCGCACCACCGCGTCCGCCAGGAGGGCCTGCGCCCCGAGATAGGTCAGCATGATCCAGAACTGGGGTACGGGCGCCTGCGGCCAGTCGGCGAGCGCCGACGCGATCAGCGCGTCGGAGAGCAGGAACAGCGCACCGCCCGCCGCGCCACGGCGCCCGGTGCGCCGCGCCCCGTACGCCATCGCCGTCAGCAGCAGCCCGTAGGCCGCGACGGGAACGCGCAGCCGGCCGGGCAGCCCGGACCACAGGAGCCCGGTGGTGCCGGCCCAGGCCGCGGCGTAGCCGGCGGCCGGCAGCCGGCCGGAGCGGCCCCGCGGCCGGGTGCCGTGCCGGGCGAACAGCCCGAGGTAGCAGAGGTGTCCGGCCGCGAACGCGCCCATCCCCAGCAGGAACGCCGTCTCCCCGCCGGTCTGCAGCAGGACGTCCCCGGCGCAGCCGAGCAGCAGCGCGACCGCGAGCAGCGGTGGTCCGCCGCGTACCAGGACGTACTCCGCGAGCAGCGGCATCAGCGCCGGTTTGGTGGCCCGCGCGACGGGCGCGGCCCCGGTGAGCAGGGCCCCGAGGTGGACGCCCGCGGCGGCCACCGCGAGCCGGGGACGGCGCGGGGCCCTCACGGCGCCCCCCGCCCACCCGCGCCGGTCACCGGCTCCCTCCGAGGGGGCGCCCCCGAAGCCCGGCCCCGTCCGCGCCGGGCGCCCATCACCGGTTCCGTTCCCGGGACTTGGGGCGGGCCGGGGCCGAAGCCACCGCCGCCTCCGGGGTGGCGGCGGTCCGGCCGTGCGCGGGGCGCGGGCCCGGGGCCGGGGCCGTCGGGCGGACCGGGACCGGCCCGGCGGGGCCGGAGGCGCGTGCCTGCCCGGGGATCCGCGGCTCGTGACCGCGCGGCTGCCAGCCGGGGCCGCGGAAGATCCGGCCCGCGCGTTCGCCCCAGGTGCGGGCGGCGCGGACGTCGCGGGCGATGGCGGCGTACTCGTGCGTGGCGACGCGGAGCGGGTTGTAGGTGTGGATGTTCTTCGTCAACCCGTAGACCGGCCGTTCCCCCTCCGCGACGAAGGAGCCGAAGAGCCGGTCCCAGACGATGAGGATCCCGCCGAAGTTGCGGTCCAGGTAACCGCCTTGGGAGGCGTGGTGGACCCGGTGGTGCGAGGGGGTGTTGAGGACGTACTCGAAGGGGCGCGGCAGCTTCTTGATGCGTTCGGTGTGGACCCAGAACTGGTAGACGAGGTTGGCGCCGGAGCAGAAGGCGACCGCCGCCGGGTGCACCCCGAGCGCCACCATCGGCACGTAGAACGGCCAGACCGTCCAGGTGGTCCACGGCTGGCGCAGCGCGGTGGTGAAGTTGAACTTCCGGCTGGAGTGGTGCACCACGTGGCAGGCCCACAGGATTCTGATCACGTGGTGGCCGCGGTGCGACCAGTAGTAGAGGAAGTCCTGGACGAGCAGCATCAGGGGCAGCGTCCACCACAGCAGCGGCACGCGCAGCGGCGTGAGTTCGTAGATCGCGGTGTAGATCGCGACGATGGGTATCTTCCACAGCGCGTCGAAGAACACGCTGCCGACGCCCATGCCGATGCTGGTCGCCGCGTCCTTGGCCTCGTAGCCCTCGGCCTCGTCGTCGGGATGGAGGCGGTAGCTCACCGCCTCGATCGCGGTGAGCACGGTGAAGGCGGGAACCGACCACAACACGACATCCGGAAGGTGCGGCATGACGGCACCATAAACACGCCGACGGCCGTACGGCTAGGGGTTGTTACCCTCGGGTACCGATCGTGGCGGCCGGCGGTCCGGGCGGCGGGGGCGGGGAGGCGGGCAAGCGCTGTCAGTGGGGGCCCGTAAGCTCTTGGACCATGCTCGAAGACCGCATCGCAGCCGCATCGCCCAGCCCGTGGCCGGCCGCGTATCCCGAGGGATACGCGGTCGTCGACGTGGAGACCACCGGGCTCGCCCGGGACGACCGGATAGTGTCGGCTGCCGTGTACCAGCTGGACGCCCGCGGCCGGGTCGAGGATTCGTGGTACACGCTGGTCAACCCCCGCCGCGACCCCGGCCCGGTGTGGATCCACGGGCTGACGGCCGAAGTCCTCGCCGAGGCCCCGGTGTTCGAGGACATCGCGGAGGAGTTCGGGCGGCGGCTGGACGGCCGGGTGCTGGTCGCGCACAACGCGGCGTTCGACTGGTCGATGATCGCCCGGGAGTACGCGCGGGCCGGCTCCGAGGCGCCGGTGCGCCGGCGGCTGTGCACGATCGCGCTCTCCAAGGAGCTCGGGCTGCCGCTGCCCAACCACAAGCTCGAATCCCTGGCCGCCCACTACGGCGTGGAGCAGCGTCAGGCGCACCACGCGCTGGACGACGCCCGGGTGCTGGCGGAGACCTTCCGCCCGAGCCTGGCGCTGGCGGCCGAGGCGAACCTGCGGCTTCCGCTGCTGGCGTGCCAGCCGCTGACGGAGTGGTCCGACGGCCCGGCGGCCACCCGGTCCGCGTCCGTCGGCTACCAGCCGTCCTGGCAGCACCGCGGCGCGGCGAACTGGCGGCCGAACCGCAAGCGGCCCGCCTGCCCGTACCCCAACCCCGGCCGCTACGAACCGGGCAAACAGCTCGTTCAGGGCATGCGGGTGGCCTTCTCCGGCGACACCTCCATCGACCGGGAGCTCCTGGAGGACCGGGCGACCGAGGCCGGGCTCCACGTGGCGACGAGCATCTCGCGACTGACGAGCCTTCTCGTCACCAACGACCCGGGCGCCTGCACCTCCAAGGCGGTCAGGGCCCGGCAGTACGGGACGCCGGTCGTCGACGAGGCCGCCTTCGTGCAGCTGCTCTCGCACGTGCGGCCGGCGGAGGAGGCCCGGCCCGGCGCCCGCGGCCGGTGACCCGGGCGAGGGGGGACGAACCGCACCAGGTACCGTCAATGCGTGTACCGCTTCCTGCTGACCCGGCAGTGGGTGATCCTCACGCTCGTGGGGCTCGTCCTCATCCCGGTGATGATCAAACTGGGCTTCTGGCAGCTGCATCGCCATGAGCAACGGGTGGCGCGCAACAACCAGATCGGCCGCAGCCTCGAGCACGCCCCCGTGCCCGTCACCGATCTGACGGCGCCCGGCCGCGAGGTGGCGCACGAGAACGTCTGGCGCCGGGTCACGGCCAAGGGGTCGTACGACCCCAAGGGCGAGGTCGTCGTCCGCCTGCGGACCGACAACTCCGGCAAGTCCGGCTTCATGGTCGTGACGCCGTTCGTCCTGGAGGGCGGCGAGGGCGACGGCAAGGCCGTCCTCGTCAACCGCGGCTGGATCCCGGCCGACGCCGGCCAGCGCACCTACCCGAAGGTTCCCGCCCCGCCCTCGGGACGGATCGAGCTCACCGGGCGGCTGCGGGCCGACGAGGACGCCGGCGAGGGCATCCGCGACACCAAGGGGCTGCCGCCCCGGATGATCATGATCATCAACAGCGGGCGGCAGGCGAAGGAGTTGCACCGGCCGGTGCTCGGCGGCTATCTGGAGCTCATCTCCCCCGCGGGGAAGGGGCAGCCGCAGACGATCGACGACCCCGATCACAGCAGCATCGGCAACCACATGGCGTACACCGTGCAGTGGTGGCTCTTCTCGGCGTTCGTGCCGGTGGGATGGGTGATCCTCGTGCGCCGCGAGCGCCGGGATCGCCTGGCGGCGGCGTCGTCCCCGGCAGAGCCGGTGCCGGCGGCGACGGGCTGATTCAGCCCGTCGTGGGGATACCCCCTCCGGGGGAGGGTCCGGGGCGGACTCACCCCACGCGCTCCGCGCGATGCCGCACCCCCCGCAACCGCACCTCCGCCGGCAGCCGCCCCAGCCCCAGGGACGTACGGGCTCCCTCCAGGACCTCCACCGCGAAACGCCGCAGCACAACCTCCGGCACCGCCCCCGGTGACAGCACCAGCACCGCCCGGACCCCCGGTGCGCCCCGCCGCCCCACCAACACCACCGCCGCCCTCTCGACCCCGTCCAGGGCCTCCGCCTCCGCCGCCACCGTCTCCTCCACGGCCCGCCCCCGCACAACCACCACGGGATCATCGACAGCGGGAAGCACCACCTCCCGCGGCCGCCGCCGGCGCACCTGCCCCAGCAGCCACCACAGGCCCGCCAGAACCAGCACGGCCAGGGCGCCGATCACGACGGGCCACCACCACTGGCGGTGCCGCCACCGCCGCCGGTCCGCGGCCGTGAGGAGCACGTCGTCCGGCCCCTGGAAGGGCCAGGCGGACGGCAGGGAGAAGTCCCAGTGCCGGGGCAGGTCCAGCGCCCCGACGAGCACCGCCGCGCCGAGCGCGAGGAGCAGCAGCCCGGCCAGCCCCAGCAGAACACGGTTGAACACCCGCAGCACCGCGCCCACCGCGCTCACCGCCTCGGCGGCCGGTGGACGCGGACCGACAGGACGGGCCGCCGGGCGACCCCCAACTCCCGTACGGCGTCGGCCAGGACGCCCTCCACGTCCGTCCGCACCTCGTCCAGGTCCCGGAAGTGCGACCGGGCCCGCGCCCGGACCGCCAGCCGGCCGACGTCGACGCGTACGGACTGCACCCCGGAGACCTCCATCACCCGGTCCCGCAGCACCAGCGCCGCCGCGCGGCGGTCGAGCCCGGCGCGGACGTCGGGATCGTCGCGCCGCATCGGGAGCACCCCGCGCCGGCCCGGCGTCGCGGCCAGGACGACGAGCCAGAGCCCCGCCAGCACGGCGAGCACCGCGCCGGCGACGATCCAGCCGTTGTGCAGGGGCCGGTGGGCGAGTTCGTGGGCGAGCCGGCGCCGCCAGCCCAGGGCCCGGTGGCCGGCCCGGACCGCGGCGACGTCGTAGAGGAGGACCCCGGCGGCGCCCAGGACGACCACCGCGACCACCGCGGCGGGCACCCGGCGGGCCGACCAGAAGCGCCCCGCACGGCCGCCGTCACCGGCGCCGCCCTCGCCGCCCGCGCCGCGCCGCCTCACCGCACCCGCTCCGTCCCGCCGTGCCGCAGGTGCGGCGAGTGCAGCCGCTCCACGGTGACCACGACCTCCGGCACCTCCATGCCCGCCAGGGTCCGCACGCGCTCGGTGATCCGCCGCCGGACGGCGCGGCAGCGGCCGGCGACGTCCACGGGGTAGCCGAGTTCGACGGAGACGCGCACCCGCGCCGCCTCCTCGTGGACGGTCACGGTCGCAAACGGCGGTTCCCCCGGCCTTCCGGCGCCGGCGGCCTCGGCGGCCTCGGCCAGCGCCTCGTGCGCGGCCCGCGAAGCGATCTTCGCGACGACGCGGTCGGCGATCCGGGTCGCCCCGCGTGCGGCCGGCTCCACGGCCCGCCCTCCCCGTGCGACGCTCATCGCCTACCGCCGCCGGTCGTCGCGGTCGCGGTCCCGGTCGCGCGGGCGGAAGAAGTCGCCCGCCTCCAGGTCGCCGTCCAGGAACCGGCCGACGACGAAGCCGACGGCGCCCAGCGCCGCCACCAGCAGGAAGGCGCCGAACCCGCCGAAGTACCCGGCGAATCCCAACGCCATGCCGACGATCAAGCCGACGACGGCCATGCTCATCGTGCGCTCCTCGTCACTCGGCCGTTCCGGGTCACTGGATCCTCGGCGGAGTCTCTTCCTCCTCCTCGTCGGGCAGCTTCACATCGCTGACGGCGATGTTGACCTCGACGACCTCGAGACCGGTCATGCGCTCCACCGCGGCGATGACGTTCTCCCGGACGGCGCGGGCCACGTCGGCGATCGCGACGCCGTACTCGACGACGATCTCCAGGTCCAGAGCCGTCTGGACCTCACCGACCTCCGCCTTCACCCCGCGCGTCGCGGACTTGCCGCCACCGGGCACCCGGTCGCGCACCGCGCCGAACGTCCGTGCGAAACCGCTGCCCATGGCGTGGACGCCGACCACGTCACGGGCCGCCAGACCGGCGATCTTCTCCACGACGCCGTCCGCGATGGTGGTGCGCCCGCGCTCGGCCGGGGCCACGTACTCCTTGGCCTCCTTCGCCGCCTCGGGTCCGTCCGGGCCGCCCGGCGTGTCGGTCATGGTCGTTCGCCTCGCTTCCTGGGGAATGGGGAAGGTTCCACGGGAGGGACAGTGACGCCACCGATCTGTTGACACGATAGGCCCTGTCGCCGGGAACTTCGCGGCGTGCGGGGCAGGAGGACGGACATGGACGGAATCCGGGCGGTCCGCCGGCAACTCGCCCTCGGGCGGCTTCTGCCGCTCGGCGGAGCGCGGGACGGGACGTGGATCACCGAGGCGGCGGCGGGCGCGGTCCTGCGGCACACGCCCCTGCCCCGGGGCGTGCGCCTGGGCGCCCTGCGTGTGGACCGCGCGCCGGGCGCCCCCGTCTCCCCCGCCCCGGTCGCGCCCCCGCCGAGCGCCCTGCCGGCCGGGCCGTTGCGGATCTCGGTCGAGATGGCGACGGGCCTCGGGGACGACCCGCTGCCGGTGGTGGTGGGGCGGGTGCGGGAAGCGCTGGTCGGAGTGGCGGAGGGACGGGTGGGGCTGGTGGTGGAGGGCGTGGACGTGCGGGTGGTGGAGTCGGTGACGGAGGCGCGGGGCGGGCACGCTCCGGAGTTGTCCGGCTCGTTGCCCGTACCGGGCGTGCGCGCCGCGTCCGCGGAGGGCGCGGTGACGTGGATCGCGGTCGCGGCGGGGGCGCGGGTGCTGGACGTGGCCCGGGCGGCGCGCGAGGCGACGGGCGGGGCCGTGGTCGTCGCGGCCGTGGACCGCGACTAGAGAAGCCCCGCACCCGCCCCGGAAGGACTCCCCAAAAGGACTGCCCCCAGAGGAACCGCCCGGACGGACCGTCCCCGGAGGGGCCGCTTCCGGAAGGACCGACTGGACCCCTACTCCCCCAGCCCCGCCAGGTCCCGCAGGCGGCGCCCCTGCGCGGCCCGCTCCTCCGCCCGCTGCTCGTCGTAGCCGCGCGTCACCGCACCGCGCAGCAGCGCCTTCGTCTCGACGACCGCGTCGCGCGGGGCGGCGAGCACGGCGGCGGCCAAGTCCTCGGCGGCGGCGGCGAGTTCGTCGACGGGCACGACGAGGTTGGCGAGCCCCACCCGCTCGGCCTCCGCCGCGTGCACGAAGCGCCCAGTGGCGCAGATCTCCAACGCCCGCGCGTAGCCGACGAGTCCGACCAGCGGCTGGGTGCCGCCCAGGTCGGGCACCAGGCCGAGACTGGTCTCGCGCATGGCGAACTGCACGTCGTCCGCGCAGACTCGCAGGTCGCACGCGAGAGCGAGCTGGAAGCCCGCGCCGATCGCATGCCCCTGCACGGCGGCTATGGAGACGATGTCGTTGCGCCGCCACCAGGTGAACGCCCGCTGGTATCCGGCGATTTCGGCGTCGAGGTCGGCCTCGGAGCCGCGCGCCAGGTCCAGGAACGACGGCTCGCCGTCGAAGCCCTCGGGCGTGAACGCCTGCCGGTCGAGGCCCGCGGAGAAGGACTTGCCCTCACCCCGGAGCACCACGACCCGCACGCTGCCCGGCAGCAGCCGCCCGGCCTCGGTGAGCGCCCGCCACATGGCGGGCGACTGGGCGTTGCGCTTGGCGGGACGGTTCAGCGTGACGGTGGCCACCGCGTCTTGCACGGTGAGCCGCACGCCGTCCTGGTCGAGCAGGGCCTGCGGGGCGGTCATGGAAGCCTCCGGAGTCGGAACTGCAGTCAGCTACAAGTGACTGCACAGTAACCACCCGGCCGGTAGTACGGCCGACCGGGTGGCACCGTCCATGCCTGAGGGCCCCGGAGGGCCTTCGTCGCCCGACAGGTGCGCGGTGTCAGGCCGAGGCGGCCTTCTTGCCACGCGTCGCCCCGCCGCGACCCCGGAGGATCACGCCGGATTCGCTCAGCATCCGGTGGACGAAGCCGTAGGAGCGGCCGGTCTCTTCGGCCAGCGCCCTGATGCTCGCACCGGAGTCGTACTTCTTCTTCAGGTCTGCCGCGAGCTTCTCGCGCGCGGCGCCGGTCACCCGGCTGCCCTTCTTCAGAGTCTCGGCCACCCGTGCCTCCTCATGGGAGATGCGCCTCTTGTCTCTCATGATCACCCCTTGCCGGGATCCTGGCCACCCATTCGGCAAGGTCGATGACAGAAGGTTTCCGCGATCCGGGCCGCCGACCGGCCCCGGAGCAGGCGATTCCGTCCCTGCTCGGCCGTACGGCCGTACGGGTGGCCCGGTGAAGCGGCAGGTCAGGGACGGAGCGGGGAGTGCGGGAGCGGAAGGCGGCCGGCGGCCGGTGCCCTGCGTGCGCCGGAGCGTTCCACCACACCGGGGTACGAGCCGTCCTCACTCATATGAAGGATCACGCATCGGCCGAATGATCGGGAGGGGACCGATCAAGCGAGGCCCGGGACGGCCTCAGGCGAGGGCGACCAGGTCCGCGTAGTCCGGGCCCCACAGGTCCTCGACGCCGTCCGGCAGCAGGATGATGCGCTCCGGCTCCAGCGCGTCCACCGCGCCCTCGTCGTGCGTCACCAGCACCACGGCGCCGGTGAAGGTGCGCAGCGCGCCGAGGATCTCCTCGCGGCTGGCGGGGTCCAGGTTGTTGGTGGGCTCGTCGAGGAGGAGGACGTTGGCGGAGGAGACGACCAGCGTGGCCAGGGCCAGCCGGGTCTTCTCACCGCCGGAGAGCACGCCGGCGGGCTTGTCGACGTCGTCGCCGGAGAACAGGAACGAGCCGAGCACCTTGCGGACCTCGACCAGGTCGAGGTCGGGGGCGGCGGAGCGCATGTTCTCCAGGACGGTGCGGTCGGGGTCGAGGGTCTCGTGCTCCTGGGCGTAGTAGCCGAGCTTGAGGCCGTGGCCCGGGGTGACCCGGCCGGTGTCGGGCTGCTCGGCGCCGGCCAGCAGGCGCAGCAGCGTGGTCTTGCCGGCGCCGTTGAGGCCGAGGATGACGACGCGCGAGCCGCGGTCGATGGCCAGGTCGACGTCGGTGAAGATCTCCAGCGAGCCGTAGGACTTGGAGAGGCCCTCGGCCATTAGCGGGGTCTTGCCGCAGGGCGCGGGCTCGGGGAAGCGCAGCTTGGCGACCTTGTCGGAGACGCGCTCGGCCTCCAGGCCGGCGAGCAGCTTCTCGGCGCGGCGGGCCATGTTCTGGGCGGCGACGGTCTTGGTGGCCTTGGCCCGCATCTTGTCGGCCTGGGCGTTGAGGGCGGCGGCCTTCTTCTCGGCGTTCTGCCGCTCGCGCCTGCGGCGCTTCTCGTCGGCCTCGCGCTGCTGCTGGTAGAGCTTCCAGCCCATGTTGTAGACGTCGATGGCCGAGCGGTTGGCGTCGAGGTAGAAGACCTTGTTGACGACGGTCTCGACCAGGTCGACGTCGTGGGAGATGACCACGAAGCCGCCGCGGTAGGTCTTGAGGTAGTCGCGCAGCCAGGCGATGGAGTCGGCGTCCAGGTGGTTGGTGGGCTCGTCGAGCAGGAGCGTGTCGGCGTCGGAGAAGAGGATCCGGGCCAGCTCGACGCGGCGGCGCTGGCCGCCGGAGAGGGTGTGCAGCGGCTGGGCGAGGATGCGGTCGGGCAGGCCCAGGCTGGCGGCGATGGTGGCGGCCTCGGCCTCGGCGGCGTACCCGCCCTTGGTGAGGAACTCCGTCTCCAGCCGCTCGTACTTCTTCATGGCCTTCTCGCGCGTGGCGCCCTTGCCGTTGGCCATGCGGTCCTCGTTCTCGCGCATCTTGCGGAGCACGGTGTCCAGGCCGCGGGCGGAGAGGATCCGGTCGCGGGCGAGCACGTCGAGGTCGCCGGTGCGCGGGTCCTGCGGGAGGTAGCCGACCTCGCCGGAGCGCGTGATCGTGCCGGCGGCCGGGATGCCCTCGCCGGCCAGGCACTTGGTGAGCGTCGTCTTGCCCGCTCCGTTGCGGCCGACCAGGCCGATGCGGTCGCCCTTGGCGATGCGGAAGGTGGCCGACTCGATGAGGACGCGGGCGCCGGCGCGCAGCTCGAGGCCGGAGGCGGTGATCACGGGTACTGCTCCTGGGCAGGGTGGACGGCGGTCGGGGGGTGGGCGAGCACGGCCGCGCGGGCGGCGCGGCGCCGTCTAATGCACGAGGAGAGAAGCCATGGGGAAGAGTCTAACGGGGGCGGGCAAGCGGATTTCCCGGCCGGGCGGAGGGTGGCGGGGCGCACGGTGCGTGTTCGCACGCCGGGCGTGCACCGTTCGGCTGTCGCCTGGTTCGCCGTCGTACGCCCGGATTCACTACCGTTCCGGACGGCCCGGCCGGGCACGGAACGGTCGGTGAACGGATACTCGGGGTGACGGCCCCGGGGGAAAGGCGGTGGTGCATGCAGTTCGACGACGACGCGGACCTCGACACCTCACAGGTGCAGGACGAGCGGGGCGGCCGCATCCCCGGGGGCGGGCTGACCGTGGGCGGCGGCGTCGTGGGGCTGCTGGCCCTGCTCGCCGGGCTGTTCTTCGGCATCGGCCCGGAGGAGCTGGGCCTGTCGTCCGGGTCCGGGCCGTCGGGCACGTCCTCCGGGAGCCCCCGGACCGACAGCCAGGTGGCGCAGAGCTGCAAGAAGGGGCGGGACGCGAACACGCGCGAGGACTGCCGGATCGTCGGCGTCGTCAACAGCGTCCAGTCCTTCTGGAAGCAGGAGTACGCGCGGGGCGGGCGCGCGTACGACCCGGCCCCGACCAAGCTCTTCACCGACCGGACGAACACGGCCTGCGGGACGGCGTCCTCGGCCGTCGGGCCGTTCTACTGCCCCGGTGACCACAAGGTCTACCTGGACCTGGGCTTCTTCAAGGAGCTGACCGACAAGTTCGGGGCGCGCGGCGGGCCGTTCGCCCAGGCGTACGTGGTCGCCCACGAGTACGGGCACCACATCCAGAACCTGACCGGGACGCTGGCCCGCACCCAGGACCGGCGGACGGGCGAGTCCAGCAACTCCGTCAAGGTCGAGCTGCAGGCGGACTGCTACGCGGGCGTCTGGGCGCACCACGCGACGACGACGCCGGACCCGGCGACGGGCCGCCCGCTGCTCAAGCAGCTGACGCAGCAGGACATCGCCGACGGCCTCTCCGCCGCGGCGGCGGTCGGGGACGACCGCATCCAGGAGAAGTTCCAGGGGCAGGTGACGCCGGAGAGCTGGACGCACGGCTCTGCGGCGCAGCGGCAGCAGTGGTTCACGACGGGGTATCGGACGGGGAGTGTTGTGGCCTGCAACACGTTCGGCTGACGCGGGCCCGGGGGGTGCCCTCCCCGGCCCGCCCTTTCTCCCCGGGAGGGGGTGCCCCCCGTTTCTGCGCGCTGCCGCGCGGTTTCGGGGCGCAGGGGGCGAAGCCCCCGCCCACCCGCGCGGCAGCGCGGCAAGAAACCGGGGGCACCCCCTCCGGGGGAAGGGCGGGCCGGGGGCGGACTCACCCGCTCATGTACCGCCGCGGTGGACCTGGAAGGCCGCGCGGCGGACGGCCTTGGCGAGCGCCGGGTCGGGGTGGGCGGCCGCCAGCGCCACCAGCACCTGGACGGTGCGGGGGTGGCCCACGGCGCGCACCTCCTCCAGAAGCCCCGGCACCGTCCCCTGCACGGCCGAGTCGAGATGGCGGACGAGGAGCCGGCTCTCTCCGTGGTCGGCCACGGCCGCCGCCGTGTCGACCCACAGCCACGTGGCCTCCTCACGGGTGAGCACCTCCGCCGCCTCCTCGGGGTCGTACCCCTCCTGCTCGGCGAGCCACAGCAGCGCGTACGGGCGGACGGCCGGCTCGTCGACGGCCGCGCGCACCGCGGGCTCGGCGGGCGCGCCCACCACGCGCAGCGCCTCGAAGGCCAGCCCGCGCACGAGCGCGTCGTCCCCCCGGGCCGCGTCGAGGAGTTCCTCGACCGCGCTGCGCACCGGCCGGGCGGCGATCCAGGCGCGGTACTCGGCGCGGGCGGGGCCGGGGCTGAGGTCGGCGCAGCCGCGGAGCATGGCCTCGGCGGCGAGCTCGATGTTGCCGGCGGGGCTCTGGGCGGCGACGCAGATCTGTTCGAGCTTGACCCAGACCGCCCAGTTGCCCAGCGGCGTCAGCACGGCCTCGGCCGTCGGGCCGGTGCCGCGGACGACGAGGGCGCCGACGGAGGCGAGCCCGTCCAGGGCCCAGTCCAGCAGGCCGGCGAGGGGTCCGGTCTCCTCGGGGCAGCGGGCGGACCGGTCGGGCACGGGCCGGCCCTGGTCACGGACCTCGTACCGGACCTCGCAGCGCTCGGCGCGGATCTCGGCCACGCGCTGGGTGAGCAGGTCGAGGAGCTCGGCGACGGGCACCGGGCCGCCGGACAGGTGCATGACGGACAGCAGTTGGGGCGCGGCCTCGACGACCTCGGCGGCGACGGTCGGGTCGGCGCCGTCCGGCTCGGGGCGGGCGATCGACCAGGCGTCGAAGAGCGCGACCCAGCCGCGCAGCACGGCGCTGTCGTCGCGGTCCCAGGCGGTCAGGCGCCAGCCGGGGCGGGCGGTGCCGCCGTGCAGCTCCAGGAGGCCGGCGAGCCGGGCCCGGTCCCAGTCGGCGCGGATCCGGGCGGCCGGCACGCCGAGGGCGGCCGCCGCCCGGTCGGCGGCCCGGTCGAGCTCCTCGGGGCGGGCCTCCTGGTCGGCCGCCCAGCGGGCGAGGCGGACGGCACCGGTGAGCCCGGCTCTGGCCTGCCGGGCGAGTTCGGCCCGGGCCGGGATGCCTGCGGGCGGGCGGGGGGCCGGACGGGAGCCTCGGTCGGCCACCGCCTTGCGGGCGGCGGCGATCGGCTGCCGGGGTACGAGTCTGAGCCGGGAGTCGCGCGGAGTACGGGACGTCACAGGAGCAGTCTTGCCGTTCACGCTCCGAAAACCCAATCGGAATCAACCATGCAGCCACCCATGACCCCTGGTGGCGACCGGTTCCGGTCTCCGTCGCGGGCTACACGAGGGGCGTCAGGAAGCGCCGCAGGGCCTCCTCGTAACCGGCCGGGTCGGCGTTCCACAGGGCGGCGTGCCCGGCGTCGCGGACGGTCCGCAGGGTGACGAGGCCGGGGCGGCGCCCGGCGAGGTCGCGGGAGAGGTGCCAGGGGGCCACGGGGTCGTCCGGGGTGTGCAGCAGCAGGGTCGGCACGGTCAGCCGCGCCGGGTCGGCGGCGGCCGCGAGTTCACCCTGGTCGAGGCCGGCGCGGGCGCGGGCGGAGTGCACCGCGAGCGCGCGCAGGCCGGCGGGCGGCCGGCGGCCGGCGAGCGCGCGCAGCGCGGCGTCCCAGTCGAGCACCGGGGAGTCGAGGACGAGCCCGCCGACGCGCGGGGCGACCCGCGGGTCGGCGGCGGCGAGCAGCGCCGCGGTGGCGCCGGTGGACCAGCCGAGCAGCACCACGTGCCGGGCGCCGCGCCGTACCGCCTCCGCGACGGCGGCGACGACGTCGTGCCGCGCGTCGGCGCCGAGCCGGTCGACGCCGCCCGGGGTCCGGGGCGCGCCGGGGTCCCCGCGCAGGGCGGGGACGAGCACGGGCAGCCGCGAGCGGTGCAGGAACGGCAGGACGACCAGGGGGTGTTCGCGGGTGGTGCCCAGGCCGTGCACGGCGATGACGAAGGTGTCGCGGGCGCCCGGCAGGAACCAGGCGGGCAGGGTGCCGTCCTCGGCGGGCACGTCGATGTCGCGGTGGGCGATGCCCAGGGCGGTGTACGGGTCGCCGAGGTGGACCTGCGGGGTGAAGTGGACGCGGGCGCCGGCGTGGAGATGGCCGTGGACGACGCGGACGAGGTGGCGGACGACGAGGTCGTGGGGGTGCGAGACGTCCGCGACGGGCGGCCCGACGATCGCGTGCAGGCCGGGCCCGGCGAGTCCGTGGGTGCCGGGGCGCAGGGTGGCGGGGGTGCGGGCGAGGGTGACCGTGCCGGCGTCGGCGGAGTGGACGGTGAGGGGGTGTTCGCCGGGCAGCGGGGTGTCCGGCCCGGTCCGCAGGGCGGCGGTGCCCGCGTACCGCCCGGCGGCCAGCGCGGCCGCCCCGGCCGCGGCCGCGGTCACCGCCGCCCGGACCGTCGTCCTGACCAGATGCATCCTCCAAGTGTCGGGGGGCGCGCGGGGCGCGGCCAGTCGGCGTGCGGGGGCGGGCCGCTGTTTCCGGCCGGACGGCGGCCGGAGGATGGCTTGATCGTTACGGTGCCTGCCCGTACCCGCCGAGCTTCCCGGCCGCTTCGGCGAGCTGCTCCGGGCCCAGCAGGGTGGGCGTGCGGCCGGGCACGCCCGAGGCGGCCAGCCAGACGCGGCACATCCACTCCAGCTGGGCGGTGCGGTCGTACGCCCGGTCGAGGCTCGTGGCGTGGGCGATCGTGCCGTGGTTGCGCAGCAGACAGGCGGTGCGGCCGTCGAGCGCGGCCAGGGCGTGCCGGGCGAGCGCGTCGCTGCCGTAGAGGGCGTACGGGGCGACGCGCACGGGACCGCCCAGGGCGGCGGTCATGTAGTGGATCGCCGGCAGTTCGTCGACGAGCGTGGAGACGGCGGTGGCGTGGACGGCGTGGGTGTGCACGATCGCCGTGGCGTCGGTGGCCCGGTAGACGGCGAGGTGGAGGGGGAGTTCGCTGGTGGGCGCGAGCCCGTCGCGCAGCGGGCGGCCGTCCGGGTCCACGGCGACGAGGTCGTCCGGGGCGAGCCGGTCGTAGGGGACGCCGCTGGGCGTGACGAGGATCATGTCGCCCAGCCGGGCCGAGACGTTGCCCGAGGTGCCCACCACGAGCCCCTCGGCGACCGTCCGACGGGCCGTGGCCAGCACTTCCGTCCGGATCCGGGCCTCGGCCGCGGGGTCCTTCGATTCCTTCACGCGTCACCGCCTCCGGTGGGTGACACCACGGCTCCCGTCCCCGTTCACCTTCCGTTCACCCGGAGTCCCTACGGTCGCCGCGTACTGACGTACGGACCGTCGTACGGACAATTGACCACCTGACTGATTGCCTGGGTGAATGGAACACATCACGCTTCTCATCGGGATCGTGATCGTCACGGCCTTGGTGTTCGACTTTACGAACGGCTTCCACGACACGGCCAACGCGATGGCCACCACCATTTCCACCGGGGCTCTCAGACCCAAGGTCGCGGTGGCCATGTCGGCGGTGCTCAACCTCGTCGGCGCGTTCCTCTCGGTGGAGGTCGCCAAGACGATCTCCGGAGGCATCATCGACGAAAGCGCCGGCATCCGGCCAGAGGTGATTTTCGCCGGTCTGGTCGGCGCGATCGTCTGGAACCTGCTGACCTGGCTGGCGGGCCTGCCCTCCAGCTCCTCGCACGCCCTCTTCGGCGGACTCATCGGCGCGACGCTCGTCTCCGTCGGCACGCACGGCGTCCACGGCGAGGCCGTCGTCATGAAGGTCCTCATCCCGGCCGTGGCCGCGCCCGTCGTGGCGGGCATCGCCGCGACCGCCGCGACCCGGCTCACCTACCGGCTGGCCCGCGGCCGCGACGAGGCCGACACCGCGCGCGGCTACCGCGCCGGCCAGATCGCCTCGGCCGCGCTCGTCTCGCTGGCCCACGGCACCAACGACGCGCAGAAGACCATGGGCGTGATCACCCTCGCCCTCGTCACCGGCGGCGTCGTCGCCCCGCACTCCGACCCGCCGCTGTGGGTCGTCGTCTCGGCCGGCCTCGCGATCGCCCTCGGTACGTACCTGGGCGGCTGGCGCATCATCCAGACCCTCGGCAAGGGCCTCACCGACATCCGCCCCGCGCAGGGCTTCGCCGCCCAGACCGGTGCCGCCACGGTGATCCTCGCCTCCTCGCACATCGGCTTCGCGCTCTCCACCACCCAGGTCTGCTCCGGCTCGATCATGGGCGCGGGGCTCGGCCGCAAGGGCGGCGTGGTCCGCTGGTCCACCGCCGGCCGCATGGTCGTCGCCTGGTGCCTGACGCTCCCCGCCGCCGGCCTCGTCGCCGGTGGCGCGGCCTTCCTGGCCGAGCAGGGCGACTGGGGCGTCACGGCGGTCGCCGTCCTCGGCCTCGCGGTCAGCGGCGCGATCTGGCTCGTGTCGCGGCGCAAGCCGGTCGTGCCGGACGACGCGGCGCCCGCGTCCGAGCCGGAGCCGGCCGGCGTCGTCACCCAGGCCCTCCAGGCCGTGGCCCCGCCCCCGCCGGCGGGCCCCTCCGTCACCGCTCCCGAGCCCGCCGTGGCCGCCACCAGCTGAGGATCCCTTCCACGATGAACATCAACTGGGCCGCTCTCGGCCAGGTCTTCGGGGTCAGCGTCGTCACGACGGTGGCGCTGGTCGGCGTCTTCACGCTCGGCATCGTCGGGACGGCGCCGCGCAAGGGCGGGAGTGGCGGTGCGTCCGCTCTGGTCCGTAGCGGGGCGTACGCGTGCTACGCGGCGTGTGCGGCGGCGGTCGGCTACGGGATCTACCTGATCGTTGCGTGAGGCGGCGGCGTCGCCTGCGGGTGAGGGGGAGGGGGCACCCCCCAGGACGGGCCGATTCGGCCCGTCCTGGGGGGTGCCCCCTCCGGGGGCCGCGCGCAGCGCCGTGGTACGCGCCGCGGCGCGCAGCCGGCCGTGGGCGGGCCCGCGAGGAGACACCCTCGCACCCCGAACCCCGAGTTGACGCCCGCTCAAGGGCCGTGGTGGACTGCCGGGGCCAACCGAACGGCGACAGCAGAGGAAGCCGGTGAGAATCCGGCGCGGTCCCGCCACTGTCACCGGGGAGCGCACCCCCGCGCACGAGCAGCACGCAACGCCACGGCCCGCGAAAGCCGGAAGGCAAGGGGGCCCGCGCCGATCCGGGAGCCAGGAGACTCTGGTCGCCGGCAGACGTCGAACCAGGGCGCGGACCCTGAGTGAGGACACGAACGCCATGCCCGGCCGTCGCCGCCGCCGACCACCGTCCGGACCGCGCTCCTTCCGAGGTGCCGCGGCGGTCTGAGCCATGCCCGCCGCCGACCCCCTCGGCTTCGCCTGCGGCGCCGCCCTCGGTTTCGCCTGCGACCTCGTCCTCGCCGACCCCCGCCGGGGCCACCCCGTCGCCGCTTTCGGCCGCGCCGCGCAGTCCGTCGAGCGCCTGCTGTGGCGCGACCACCGCGGCCGCGGCGCCCTGCACAGCCTGGTGTGCGCGGGGGGCGCGACCGCCGGTGCCGCGCTGCTCGCACGCGCCGTCCGCGCCACATCCGCGTCCCGACGCGGCCGCGCCGCCGACGCGGCCCTCACCGCCGCCGCCACCTGGGCCGTCCTCGGCGGCACCTCCCTCGGCCGGGAGGCCCGCGCGATCGGCTGGGCCCTGGCGGCCGGAGACCTCGACGTCGCCCGCGAACGCCTGCCGCACCTCTGCGGACGCGACCCGCAGTCCCTGGACGGGCAGCAGATCGCCCGCGCCGTCGTGGAGTCCGTCGCCGAGAACACCTCGGACGCCGTCGTCGGCGCCCTCGTCTGGGGCGCGCTCGCCGGCGTCCCCGGCCTGATCGGCTTCCGCGCGGTCAACACGCTGGACGCGATGGTGGGCCACAAGTCCCCCCGCTACCACCGCTTCGGCTGGGCCTCCGCCCGGCTGGACGACGTCGTCGGCTGGCCCGGCGCCCGCCTCACCGCCGCGCTGACCGTCCTGGCCGCCCCCGACCGGCGCGGCGCCCTGCGCGTCGCGCGCCGCGACGCGGGCCGTCACCCCAGCCCCAACGCGGGCCCGGTGGAAGCCGCGTTCGCCGGCGCCCTCGGCGTACGGCTCGGCGGCACCCTCGCCTACGCCGGCCGCGTCGAGCACCGTCCCGTCCTCGGCTCCGGCAACCGCCCGGTGGCCGTGGCCGACATCGAACGCGCCGTCCGGCTCTCGCGGCGGGTCTCCCTCCTGGCCCTGGGCGCGGCTGTCGGCGCCCGCGCGCTGGGCAGTGTCATAGGCAGGACCGTCAAGAGGAGCGGCTCGGGTGGGTAATCGGGGCGGGGGCCTGCTGATCGCGGGGACGACCTCCGACGCGGGCAAGAGCGTGGTCACCGCCGGCGTCTGCCGGTGGCTGGTGCGCAAGGGCGTCAAGGTGGCGCCGTTCAAGGCACAGAACATGTCGCTGAACTCCTTCGTGACCCGGGAGGGCGCCGAGATAGGCCGCGCGCAGGCCATGCAGGCCGCGGCCGCGCGCGTCGAGCCCAGCGCGCTGATGAACCCGGTGCTGCTCAAGCCCGGCGGCGACCGCAGCAGCCAGGTCGTCCTGATGGGCAAACCGGTCGGCGAACTGAGCGCGCGCGGCTACCACTCCGGGCGTCAGGAGCAGCTCTTCGGCACCGTGACCGGCTGCCTGGAGGAGCTGCGCGCCACCCACGACGCGGTGATCTGCGAGGGCGCCGGCAGCCCCGCCGAGATCAACCTGCGCCGCACCGACATCGTCAACATGGGCATCGCGCGTGCCGCGCGCCTGCCCGTCGTCGTGGTCGGCGACATCGACCGCGGCGGCGTCTTCGCGTCCTTCTTCGGCACCACCGCGCTGCTCTCCCCCGAGGACCAGGAGCTCATAGCGGGTTACCTGGTCAACAAGTTCCGCGGTGACGTATCGCTGCTGGAGCCGGGGCTGGAGATGCTGCGCGGGCTCACCGGCCGCCGGACGTTCGGCGTCCTGCCGTTCGCGCACGGACTCGGCATCGACGAGGAGGACGGGCTCCGCGTCTCGCTGCGCGGCGCGGTCCGCGAGTCGGTCGTCGCCCCGCCGCTGGGCGAGGACGTGCTGCGGGTCGCGGTCTGCGCCGTCCCCCTGATGTCCAACTTCACGGACGTGGACGCGCTCGCCGCCGAACCCGGCGTGATCGTCCGCTTCGTCGACCGACCCGAGGAACTGGCCGACGCGGACCTCGTTGTGGTCCCCGGCACCCGCGGCACCGTCCGTGCCCTGACCTGGCTGCGCGAGCGCGGCCTCGCCGACGCGCTGCGGCGGCGGGCCGCCGAGGGCCGCCCGGTGCTGGGCGTCTGCGGCGGCTTCCAGGTGCTGGGCGAACGCATCGAGGACGAGGTCGAGTCGCGGGCCGGGGTCGTGGAGGGGCTGGGCCTGCTGCCCGTACGGGTGCGGTTCGCGCCGGAGAAGACCCTGGCCCGGCCGGTGGGCGAGGCGCTCGGCGAGCGGGTGGAGGGCTACGAGATCCACCACGGCGTCGCCGAAGTGCTGGGCGGGGAGGCGTTCCTGGACGGCTGCCGGGTGGGTTCGGTGTGGGGTACGCACTGGCACGGCTCGCTGGAGAGCGACGCGTTCCGCCGGGCGTTCCTGCGGCGGGTGGCGGAGGCGGCGGGCCGCCGCTTCGTCCCCGCGCCGGACACGTCGTTCGGAGCCCTGCGCGAGGAACAGCTGGACCGCCTGGGCGACTTGATCGAGGAGCACGCGGACACGGACGCGCTGATGCGCCTGATCGAGGACGGGGTGCCGGAAGGCGCCCCCTTCATCCCGCCGGGGGCGCCGTGAGCACCACATCCGCGCTAACCCCGCATGCGCGGGGACCAAACAAGCACGCCACCTACGGCAGGGGAAACCGCAGGATCACCCCCGCATGCGCGGGGACGCGGGCAGCAGCCTGGCCCGAAAGGCGCAAACGCACCGCTGAAGCTGCACGGAACCACCCGAAGGAGTGATCAACGCGTGACGACCACCCCCTACCCGCTCACCGCGATTGTCGGTATGGCGGACCTGCGCCTGGCGTTGCTCCTCAACGCAGTGAGCCCCGCGGTGGGCGGAGTACTGATCCGCGGCGAGAAAGGCACGGCCAAGTCGACAGCGGTACGCGGCGTGGCCACCTTGATGCCTCACCTCGCGGTCGTCAACAACTGCCGCTTCTCCTGCGACCCGGCCGCCCCGGATCCGACGTGCCCCGACGGTCCACACGAAGCGGAGGCCGGAGACGTACGGCCGACCCGCATGGTCGAACTGCCCGTCGGTGCCTCCGAGGACCGGCTCGTCGGCGCCCTCGACATCGAGCGCGCCCTGTCGGACGGCGTGAAGTCCTTCGAGCCCGGCCTGCTGGCCGACGCGCACCGGGGCGTGCTCTACGTCGACGAAGTCAACCTGCTGCACGACCACTTGGTCGACCTGTTGCTGGACGCCGCCGCGATGGGCGCGACGTATATCGAACGCGAAGGCGTCTCCGTCCGCCACGCCAGCCGCTTCCTCCTCGTCGGCACCATGAACCCCGAGGAGGGCGAGCTCCGGCCCCAGCTCCTCGACCGCTTCGGGCTGACCGTCGAGGTCGCCGCCTCCCGCGAGCCCGACGAGCGCGTCGAGGTCGTCCGCCGGCGCCTCGCCTTCGACGAGGACCCGGCCGCGTTCGCGGCCAAGTGGGCCGCCGAGGAGGACGCGTTGCGCGAGCGCATCGCCGCCGCGCGCGCCCTGCTGCCGTCCGTACGGCTCGGCGACGGGGCCCTGCGCCGGATCGCCGCGGTCTGCGCCGGGTTCGAGGTGGACGGCATGCGCGCCGACATCGTCACCGCGCGCACGGCGACCGCGCTCGCGGCGTGGGCGGGCCGTACGGACGTCGTCACCGAGGACGTACGGCAGGCGGCCCTGCTCGCCCTCCCCCACCGTCGACGCCGCAACCCCTTCGACGCGCCCGGCCTGGACGAGGCCAAACTGGACGAGATCCTGCGGCAGTTCGAGGACGAGGACGACGACCCGGAGCCGGAGCCGGAGGGGCCGGACGACGGCCCGCAGGGCCCCGACGACAACGGCCCGGACGACAGCGGTCCGGACGGCGGCCCGGACGGCGGCGGCGAGCCCCCGCAGTCCTCCGAGGGCGAACTCCCCGCGCCGCGCGAGGAGCGGCAGCCCGCCCCCGAGCCGGCCGAGGGCGAAGCCGCCCCCCAGGAGGCTCCGGCCCCCGGGGCCGCCGCCCAGGACGCCGCACCCGTGGCCGCCGCCGACCCCTTCCGCACCCGCAAGTTCGACGTCCCCGGCCTGGGCGAGGGCGCGGCCGGCCGCCGCTCGCGGTCGCGGACGCCGCACGGCCGGACGACCGGCGCGCGCCGCCCGCGCGGCGCGCTGTCCCGGCTGCACCTGGCGGCGACCGTGCAGGCCGCGGCGCCGCACCAGCGGGCGCGCGGGCGGACGGGCCGCGGTCTGGTCGTCCGCCGGGACGACCTGCGGGAGGCGGTGCGCGAGGGCCGCGAGGGCAACCTCGTCCTGTTCGTCGTGGACGCCTCCGGCTCGATGGCGGCGCGCAAGCGGATGAGCGCCGTCAAGGGCGCGGTCCTCTCCCTCCTCCTCGACGCCTACCAACGCCGCGACAAAATCGGGATGATCACCTTCCGGGGCTCCGGCGCGGAGGTGGCGCTGCCGCCGACCTCGTCGGTGGACGCGGGCGCGGCCCGGCTGGAGAAGCTGCCGACCGGCGGCCGCACCCCGCTCGCCGCGGGCCTGCTCCAGGCGCACGAGGTGCTGCGGGTGGAGCGGCTGCGCGACCCGTCCCGCCGCCCGCTGCTGGTCGTCGTGACGGACGGCCGGGCCACCGGCGGCCCGGAGCCGCTGGCCCGCGCGGCGCGCGCGGCCGGCCTGCTGGCCGCCGGGGGCACCGCCTCCGTCGTCGTCGACTGCGAGGCGGGGCCCGTGCGCCTGGGCCTGGCCGCCGAGTTGGGCCGCTCGCTGCTCGCCCCCGTCGTCACCCTCGACGACCTGCGCGCGGACAGCGTCTCCGCGCTCGTCCGCACCGTACGCAACAGCAACGGCAACACCTCCAGGAGGGCCGCGTAATGCCCAAGGGACAGCCGACCGTCGTCCCGGACGACGGTCTCACCACGCGCCAGCGCCGCAACCGGCCGCTGGTCTTCGTCCACACGGGGATGGGCAAGGGGAAGTCGACGGCGGCGTTCGGGCTGGCGCTGCGGGCCTGGAACCAGGGCTGGCCGGTCGGGGTGTTCCAGTTCGTGAAGTCCGCGAAGTGGCGCGTCGGCGAGGAGCGGGCGCTGAAGGTGCTCGGCGAGACCGGCGAGGGCGGGACGGTCGCCTGGCACAAGATGGGCGAGGGCTGGTCCTGGGTGCAGCGCGACATCTCCTCCAGCGAGGAGGCGGCGCGCGAGGGCTGGGAGCAGGTCAAGCGCGACCTGGCCGCCGAGTCGTACCGGCTGTACGTGCTGGACGAGTTCGCGTACCCGCTGCACTGGGGCTGGATCGACACGCAGGAGGTCATCTCCGTCCTCCGCGACCGTCCGGGCACCCAGCACGTCGTCGTCACGGGCCGCAACGCCCCCCAGGAACTGGTGGACTTCGCGGACCTCGTCACCGACATGTCGAAGGTCAAGCACCCCATGGACACGGGCCAGAAGGGCCAGCGGGGCATCGAGTGGTGAGTGCGCACGTCCCCCGCCTCGTCATCGCCGCGCCGTCCTCCGGCAGCGGCAAGACGACCGTCGCGACCGGCCTGATGCGGGCGTTCGCGGACGCGGGCCTCGCCGTGTCCGCGCACAAGGTCGGCCCCGACTACATCGACCCGGGCTACCACGCCCTCGCGACGGGCCGCCCGGGCCGCAACCTGGACGCGTACCTCTGCGGCCCGGAGCGCGTCGCCCCCCTCTTCCTGCACGGCGCGGCGGGCGCCGAACTGGCCCTGGTCGAGGGCGTCATGGGCCTCTTCGACGGCGCGAGCGGCCAGGGCGAGCTGGCCTCCACGGCCCACGTCGCGAAGCTCCTGCGCGCCCCCGTGGTCCTCGTCGTCGACGCGTCGTCGCAGTCGCGCTCGGTGGCGGCGCTGGTGCACGGCTTCGCGTCCTGGGACCCGGAGGTGCGGGTCGCCGGCGTGATCCTCAACAAGGTCGGCTCCGACCGTCACGAGGCGCTGCTGCGCGAGGCGTTGGGCGGCTCCGGCGTCCCGGTCCTCGGCGCCCTGCGCCGCGCCTCCGACATGGACACCCCCAGCCGCCACCTCGGCCTGATCCCCGTCGCGGAACGCCGCGCGGAGGCGCTGGACGCGGTGGCGTCCCAGGCACGGCGGGTCCGCGAGGGCTGCGACCTGGAGGCCCTCCTGGCCCTGGCCCGCAGCGCACCCCCGCTCCCGGACGTCCCCTGGTCACCGCCCGCCTCCGTCGCACCGGCCGCCCGCCCGGTGATCGCCGTGGCGGGCGGCCCGGCCTTCACCTTCTCCTACGCCGAACACACGGAACTCCTCACGGCGGCGGGCGCGGACGTGGCCGTCTTCGACCCGCTCCGCGACGAGGAGCTGCCCGCCGGCACGTCCGGCCTGGTCATCGGCGGCGGCTTCCCGGAGGTGTACGCCCCGGAGC
The DNA here is from genome assembly GCF_001187435.1 of Streptomyces caatingaensis. GTDB lineage: Bacteria > Actinomycetota > Actinomycetes > Streptomycetales > Streptomycetaceae > Streptomyces > Streptomyces caatingaensis. Next base: position 62,619 of record NZ_LFXA01000004.1, read on the forward strand.
TCTCCGCCAACGAGCCGCTCCGCGCGGCCGTGGCCGCCCTGGCGGCCTCCGGCGCCCCGGTGGTGGCGGAGTGCGCGGGCCTGCTGTACCTCTCCCGCTCCCTGGACGACCGCCCGATGTGCGGCCTCCTGCCCACCGACGCGCGCATGTCCCCCCGCCTGACCCTGGGTTACCGCGAGGCCGTCGCCCTCACGGACTCCCCCCTGGCCACGGCGGGCACCCGCGTCCGCGGCCACGAGTTCCACCGCACCGTGACCTCCCCCGCCGCGGGCCCCTCCCCCGCCTGGGGCTTCACCCACCCCGAACGCCGCCTGGAGGGCTTTGCCTCGGCCCACGTCCACGCGTCGTACCTGCACGTCCACTGGGCCGGCGCCCCGGGCACGGCGGAACGACTGGTCGCGGCCTCGGCGGCCGTCCGTGCGTGAGTACGTGGCCGGGGTCGGGGCCCGGCCCGGGGTTCCCGCGGACGAGGTCCTGGCCCTGGTCTCCCGGGCGATCCCCCCGGACGGCCGTCTCGTGGTCCTGGCAACACTCGACTCCCGCGCGGCCGAGCCGGGCCTGATCACGGCCGCCCGCTCCCTGCGCGTGCCGCTGCTGGCGTACTCCGCCGCCGAGTTGTCGTCGGTCCCGGTGCCGTCCCCGTCGGCGAGGGTCCACGCGGCGACGGGCACGGCCGGCGTGGCGGAGGCTGCGGCGGTGCGCGGGGCGGGAGTCGGCGCGGTGCTGGTGGTCCCGAAGACGGTGGGGGACGGGCGCCGGGTGACGTGCGCGGTGGCGGCGCGGAGGCCGTGACCCGGCTGGGCACGGGGCGCACCGGCCGTCGGGTGACGGCCTGCGGCGTTCGAGCACGCCGGCTGCGAGCGGGGCGTCAGCGGCCCTTCCGGAGCGCCCCCGAGCCGACGATCGCCGCGTCGCGGTAGAGGCAGAAGGCCACCGCCTCCTTGGTCGGGTAGTACGTCCACGGCACCGCCGCCACATGGCCGTCCACCCGCCGGAACTGCTCCACGGCCTCCGCGTAGCGCTCCTGCTTGGTCAGGATGTACGCCAGCAGGTGCCGTGCGGCCGGCAGCCGGGGGTGGTCCGGACGGCAGGCCGCCACGTCCATCAGCGCGGCGTCGACCATGGCCGTGAGGTGCACGGAGCGGAAGGCGACGTCCGGGGCGTCCGCGTCGAGGTGGTCGTGCCAGTGCTGGAGCGGGAGCATGGTCATCAGGTTGCCGGGCGGTGCCGTGCGCGCGGCCCCCCACGCGAACTCGCCCACCAGCTCCTCGGAGCCGCACCATCTCGGGTACCAGTACGAAAGAGCCGAAAGGTGGGCGTCGAAGTGGTACGGCGCGCGGGAGGTGATCTCGGCCCACAGCTCCCGCATCATGTCGTGCGAGGCGCCCGTGGCCTTGTACAGCGGGATCCTGGCGATGTAGGGAGTGGGGTCCTCCGGCGCGGCCAGTGCCAGGGCCCGGTCGAGGTCGTCCCGGGCCTCCTCCAGCACCCGGTGGAAGCCCATGAACTGTTCGGCCGTGGTGTCCTTGGCCCAGGCCGTGCCACGGACCTCCCACGCCACGATGATCCTCGCCTCGGCCTTGACGATGGCCGCGCCCGGGTCGCCGGGGCGCGCGGTCTCCCAGTCCCTGAGCCAGGCGTCGTCCTGCGCCGCCGCGTGGGCGATGATCCCGACGAGCGCGGAGCGCCGCTCCCAGTCATGGCCGGTGACGTCGAGCGCCCGCGCGGCGGGCTCCCAGTCGCCCCGGACGAGGGCCGCCTCGATGGCGTCGGCCTCGGGGTCCGCGAAGGCCCGCGCCGTGTTCTGCCGCTCCGGCGGCAGCCAGCCAGCGGCGGCGAGCCGGGCGGCGGACGGCTCTGCGCCCGCGCGCCGCTTCCTCCGGATCCAGAGGGCGACGGACACCGCGATGATGATGAGGGACAGCAGCATGTCTGAAGGGAATCCGATCGAGAGAAATCGAGAGAAGGGAACAGGGGGACGTTCAGACGGCGGACGAGCGCAGCAGTTCACGCAGCGGTGCCGTGTCGGGGACGTCCGCGACGGCCGGCCGTACCGCGGCCGCCACCGCATCGGTGACCTCCCGGCCGCCCGGCAGCAGCAGTCGCGCCGGCTGCGCCCAGGACGGCTCCCAGCGGGCTGCCGCCCTTTCGGCCAGGGCCAGTTCGGTCATGTCGTGCAGCCCGGAGGACAGCTTGGGGCGCAGGAACTCCCGGGCCGCCCTGCCCCGGGCCCGCGCGGCCTCCGGTGAGGCGGGCAGGTGGCCGGCGATCCGCCACAGCGCACCCGCGTCGACGGCGTCGAGGAACACCGCGAGGTCCGCCGCCGCGCTCGCCGGGGACGCCGGGAGGCCCGCCTCCGCCAGCGCCTCCCGCAACGGGCGCGCCCCCTCCGTCGTCAGCGCGTGCAGGGCCCGGTGCGTCAACTCCCGCCAGTCCGCGGTCCGTTCCAGGGCCAGGGCCTCCGGGGCGAGAACGGCCGCCTCCAGCTCCGCCAGGACCCGCCCGGTGTCGCGCAGCAGCGCGAGCGCGGGCCCGGCCGGGGCGGCCGCCCGGCCGTCGTCGGGCAGCGCCTCGATCCGGCGGATGCGGTCGGCCGGCGCCGGGTGGGTGTCGTACGGGGAGGGCACCGGCCGGTGGTTCGTCCCGCAGCGCCGCCAGCTCCTCCCGGCGCCCCGGGGCCGTGAGCAGCCTGTGCAGGCCGCCGAAGACCTCGCCGCGCGGCGGGAGGAGGCCCGCGGGGACGCCCATCGTCGCGTAGCGGCTCATGTAGAAGTCGTGTGCCGCGACGAGCACGGCCGTCTCCCGGAGCGCCGACGCGGTGGCGTCCCGCCCGGCGATCCGCGCGGCCGTCCGGTCGGCGGCGAGCTCCTGCGCCCGGCCGACGCCATGGGTGGCCCGCAGGCAGAACCGGGCGTACGCGAGAAAGGGCCTGGCCGCCGTCCGGTGGGCGAACCCGGCCCCGCGTCCCTTGGTGCTCCCTCCGGCAACGGCCTTCTCCCGGCGGGAGCGCTCCTTGTCGATCCGCTTCCGCTCCTGCGCCCGGAACGCCTCCACGGTGCGCAGCACGCTGTCCCGGCCGCGGTGGGCGAGGCCGGCGAGCCGGGTGTCGGTGTTGCCGTAGTGGGCGAGTTCGTGGGCGAGCACGGCGCGCACCTGCGCTTCCGTGAGCCCGATCAGCAGCGGAACGCCGATGTAGAGCCGGCGCGGACCGGTCGGCAGGCCGAGCAGCCGGGTGTCCTCGGAGACGCCCGCGTTCGCGTCCCCGGTGAGGAGGATCGCGTCAGGCGCCCGCGTGCCGACCCGCTCGGCCAACGAGCGGACCGTCCGCCACAGTTCGGGCTGCTCGCTCTCGCCGAGCGGCAGCCCGGCGACGCCGGCGTCGCCCGGCCTGTCGAGCAGCAGGGTCCCCCGGACGACCGGCACCCCGAGCAGCACCGTCAGGACGGTCACCGCGACCGCGACGGCCGTCGGCGCCCAGACCCACGCCGCGACGCCGGCACCGAGCAGAGTCCCGAGCACGGCCAGGGTCAGCAGGTGGAACCCGGCCGGCAGGGCGAAGGCCCGGAGGGCGCGCAGCGAGGTGCCCACAGGACGAGGTCCCCCAGATGAAGAGTCGGCGAGGCAACGACCAGGGGATCATACGTACGATTCGGGTACGAGCGGGCGGAATTTCGCCCGACGCCGAACAGTGCCGGTCACGCCCGGTATCGCCCCTCCGAGGGGGAGCCCGGCCGAGGCACCGACGACGGCGACGAGGCACCATCGCGGGAACGCACCGCCGTACGCCTCCTCGCAGCACCGGGCCAGCCAAGCACCTCCGGCGTCAATCCGCCGCCCGGCAAGGCTCGTTCGCACTGATCGCACGGCGTACGCTGGGCGAGAGGGAGCGACTTCGTACCTGGGGGCGGAGATGACCAACCCGGCCGGGATGACCTTTGGGGAGCGCATCCGGTTCCACCGGGAGCGACGCGGAATGACGCGGCCCGTGCTGGCGGGGCTGGTCGGCCGGGGCCCCGACTGGCTGAAGAAGATCGAACGCGGCGAGCGGGAGCTCCGGGACTACACACTGCTGGTACGGCTCGCCAACGCACTGCGTCTGTCGGATCTTTCGGAGCTGACGGGGGACCCGGTCCCGCGACCTGTGGTCCCTGCGGCCCGGCTGGTGCTGCCGAACCTCGACGAGGTGCGGGAGGCCATCCGGGGGCCGCTGTTCCCGGTCGAGCCGCCGGAGCCGCCGTCCGTGGACGCGCTCCGGGGGCGCGTGGCCGAGGCGTGGAGGCTCTGGCATGTCAGCCGGTTCAACCGGACGGAGGTGGGGGCACTGCTTCCGGGTCTCATCCGGGACGCCTCGTGCCTTCCGCGGCGCCTGGAGGGCTCGGACCGCCGGAAGGCGTACAAGGTGCAGGCCGACGTCTGGCACCTCGCCCAACAGGCCACGGCCTACGCCGTCGAGGCCGAGTTGTACTGGCTGATCGCCGACAGGGGCAGGCAGGCCGCCGTGGAGGCCGACGATCCGCTGTGCCTCGCGGGTGCCTCGTGGACCTGGGGGAACGGCCTGCGGGAGACCGGCTACGCCGACGAGGCGATCCGGGTGGTGGAGCAGGCGGCCGAGGCGATCAAGCCCCGGCTCGAGGAGGGCTCCGACGACCTTCGGGCGATGTACGGGGCACTGCGCCTGCACGCGGCGATCACATACGCCCGCGAGGGCCAGGAGGGCGACGCGTGGCGGAGCTGGGACGACGCGGACCGGACCGCGCGCAGGCTGCCGAACGGATACGCGCACTCCTGGACCGTCTTCGGGTCCGCCAACGTGGCCGTGCACGGCGTCAGCGTCGGCGTGGACCTGCGGACTCCCGGAGCGGCTCTGAGCCGTGCCGAGGACATCGAGCTCGGTTCCGTGCCGAGCGTCGAGCGGCGGTCCCGGGTGCTGATCGAGCTGGGGCGCGCCCAGCGGCAACGGAAGGACATTGCTGGGGCCGTCCACTGGATGCGGAAGGCCGTGGACGTCTCACCGGAGGCCGTGCGCTTCACGCCCATGGCCCGTGACCTGACGGCCGCGCTCGTCAAGGAAGCCCGCGGCCCGCTCAGCCGTGACGCGCACGAACTCGCCGAAGAAGTGGGCGTACTGGCCGCGTAGCGGCTTCTGCGTGACCGCGAGGGGGACGCCGGGTCGATGGCCCCTGGCTGTCCCTGTCGCTCGTGCTTGGTCTGCGTAGATTCGCGGCCATGCAGATGGCGGAGAGACAGTTCGCGACATGGCGTCGCGGCGACGAGCCGACGCCGGTCGACGGCTGCGATGTATGCGCGGCCCTGCAGAAGCAGCGAGAGGAAGCCCGCAAGCGCGGCGACCATTCCAAGGTCACCGACGCCCATGTGGAGATTGCCCGGCATCCCCATGGGACGACGGCCCGGGCCAAGTGATGCCCGGTTCCGGATGCGCGGAGCACGCGTTCGCACGGGCCCCGGACGCCGGCCCGCTCTACCGGGCATTGTGCGTGTCGCGCCCGACGGCGTGCATGGCGTACTCGGGTCCGCAGCCGACCGTTGCGGCTCTGCACGAGTGGATCGCGGAGCACTTCCGGGACACCGCCCGAAGCACGGGCGAGGCCCATGAGGAATATGAACGCACCATGGGCGACCGGGTCCAGTGAGCGCAGCCGTCGCTAGGCAGGCGAGCTCGATCCGGCCCCGTCGGCGTGCTCCCCCCGGCGCCGACCGGCGCCGGCCGCCTGCGGGCACGCGCCAGCCGTCACCCCCACGCTCCGGGAGAGCGGCGGCGCGCGGCCCCCCGTCGGCCAGGTAACGTCTCCCCCCGAGGACCACGCGCACCAGAAAGCCCCGCTCCCATGCAGCAGCACATATCCCCCGAGCCCGACCTCCGCCACCACGGGGACGCGGAAGTGCGCGGAATGGGGGCGGAGTTGACCGATATGGCGGTCAACGTGCGGGCGGGGACGCCGCCGCGGTGGCTGCGGGAGCGGATCGCCGCCTCGATCGGGGGGCTGGCCGCGTATCCGGACGGGCGGGCGGCGCGGCGGGCGGTCGCGGCGCGGCACGGGCTGCCGGAGGAACGCGTGCTGCTGACGGCCGGGGCCGCCGAGGCGTTCGTGCTGCTGGCGCGGACGCTGGAGGCGAAGCGGCCGGTGGTGGTGCACCCGCAGTTCACCGAGCCGGAGGCGGCCCTGCGGGACGCGGGGCATGAGGTGGAGCGGGTGGTGCTCGGGGCGGAGGACGGGTTCCGGCTGGACCCGCGTGCGGTCCCCGGCGACGCCGACCTCGTCGTCGTCGGCAATCCGACCAACCCGACCTCGGTCCTGCACCCGGCGACCGCCCTGGCCCGGCTCGCCCGCCCGGGGCGCACCCTCGTCGTGGACGAGGCGTTCATGGACGCGGTGCCCGGCGAGGGCGAGTCGCTCGCCTCCCGTACGGACCTGCCGGGCCTGGTCGTCCTGCGCAGCCTCACCAAGACCTGGGGTCTGGCGGGGCTGCGCGTCGGGTACGTCCTGGCGTCGCCGGGGCGGATCGCCCGGCTGGAGCGGGCGCAGCCGCTGTGGCCGGTGTCGACGCCGGCGCTCGTCGCGGCGGAGGCGTGCAGCGAGCCGGCGGCGCTCGCGGAGGCCGCGCACGCGGCGCACCGGATCGCCGCGGACCGGGCGCACCTGGAGTACCGGCTGGCCAAGTTCCCCTCCGTCGAGGTGCTTTCGCCGGCGTCCGGGCCGTTCCTGCTGGTGCGGGTGCCGGACGCGACGGCCGTGCGGTCGCGGCTGCGGGGGCTGGGCTTCGCGGTGCGCCGGGGCGACACGTTCCCGGGCCTGGGCCCGGACTACCTTCGGCTGGCGGTCCGGGACCGCGCGACGACGGACCGGTTCGCGGAGGCCCTGGAGCGGGCCCTGGAGCGGCCCCTGGGCGAGAGCTGACGCGAGGGCGGAGTCGCTCAGCGGAGTCCTTCGGCCCACCAGGGCCCCTCTACGGAGTCCCTCAGCCCACCAAAACCCCTCAGCCCCCTCACCCCACCACCCTCCCCCGCAGAATCACCCGCTCCGGCGCCCCCAGCACCCGCACGTCCTCCCGCGGATCCGCCCCGTAGACGACCAGGTCGGCCGGAGCGGCCTCCTCCAGGCCGGGGCGGCCCAGCCACCGGCGGGCGTTCCAGGACGCGGCACCGACCGCGGTGGTCACCGGCAGGCCGGCCCGTACCAGTTCGGCGACCTCCTGGGCGACGAGGCCGTGGGCGAGCGAACCGCCCGCGTCCGTACCGACGTAGACGGGGATGCCGGCGTCGTACGCGGCGCCCACCGTCGCGTAGCGGCGCTCGTGCAGCCGCCGCATGTGGCCGGCCCAGCGGGGGAACTTCCGTTCGCCGCCGTCCGCGAGGCGCGGGAAGGTGGCGATGTTGACGAGCGTCGGGACGATCGCGACGCCGCGCTCCGCGAAGAGCGGAATCGTCTCCTCCGTGAGCCCGGTGGCGTGCTCGACACAGTCGATGCCCGCCTCGACCAGCGGCGCGAGCGACTCCTCCGCGAAGCAGTGCGCGGTCACCCGGGCCCCGAGCCGGTGCGCCTCGGCGATGGCCGCCTCGACGGCGCCGCGCGGCCAGCAGGCGGAGAGGTCGCCGGTCTCGCGGTCGATCCAGTCGCCGACGAGCTTGACCCAGCCGTCGCCCCGCCGGGCCTCCCGCGCGACGTAGGCGACGAGGTCCTCGGGCTCGATCTCGTGGGCGTAGTTGCGGATGTAGCGCTTGGTCCGGGCGATGTGGCGGCCCGCCCGGATGATGCGCGGCAGGTCCTCGCGGTCGTCGATCCAGCGGGTGTCGGACGGGGAGCCGGCGTCGCGCAACAGCAGGGCGCCCGCGTCCCGTTCGGTCAGGGCCTGTTTCTCGCTGGTGGCCGCGTCGACCGGGCCGTGGGCGTCGAGGCCGACGTGGCAGTGGGCGTCGACGAGTCCGGGCAGTGCCCAGCCCTCGACCGTGGTGACGTCGCGCGCCCCCGCCGGGCGGTCGAAGGTGATCCGTCCGCCGACCACCCACATCTCGTCGCGCACCCCGCCGTCGGGGTCGGCCCCGGTCAGGACCCGTCCCCTGATGTGCAGGACCGTGCTGTCGTGCTCGTCCGCCATGTTCCCTCTCCCGTCCGTCCGGCACGCTCACTTGCGGCCGACGACCATGGACTCCGCGCCGGCCAGGCGTCGCGCCCGGCTCTCGCGGAATCCGGCCTCCGCCAGCCAGCCCCGGCAGTCCGCGGTGGTGCAGTCGAAGCCGCCGGTGGTCTCGATGAGCATGTTGAGACTGCTGAGCAGCCCGGTCAGATTCTCCCTCCGGTCGTCGTCGATGAAGCTCTCGTGGACGACGACGAGCCCGCCCTCCGGCAGCGCCTCGTACGCCTTGCGCAGCAGCGTCCGTTTGCCGTCCAGGTCCCAGTCGTGCAGGACGTGCCCGAAGAGCAGGACGTCGGCGCGCGGGAGCGGGTCGGCGAAGAAGTCCCCGGCGGTGAACGACAGGCGTTCCGCGGGGCCGCGGAGCTCCCTGTTGCGCTCGAAGTTGGCGCGGACGGCCTCCAGGTCGAAGCCGGTGCCCCGCAGGTGCGGGTGGCGGTGCAGGAGGTGGCTGAGCAACGCGCCCTCGGCGCAGCCGATGTCGGCGACGGTGCGGTGGGCGGCCCAGTCGACGGCCTCGGCGAGGGCGTCGGCGGAGCGCATGGTGAGCCCGGTCATGGCCTGCTGGAAACAGGCGAGGCGCTCGGGGTCCTTGTAGAGGGCGGAGAACAGGTCGCCGCCGTCCTTGATCTCGTTCTGCGGCTTCCCGGTGCGCAGTCCGTCGGCGAGGCTGCCCCAGAAGCCGTACAGCCGGTTGTCGTACAGCTCCAGCGCGCCACCCAGATAGGTGGTCTTGTTCCGGTCCAGATAGCGCGCGGTGGCGGGGGTGTTGGCGTACCGGCCGTCGGCGCCGCCCGCGTCGTCCTCGCGCTCCAGCAGGCCGAGCGCGACGAGGGTGTCGAGGAAGTCCCGGACGGAGCGGGGGTGCAGGCCGAGCCGCAGGCGGAGTTCCTCGCCGGTCAGGGGGCCCCGGGCCAGCTCGGTGAAGAGCCCGAAGCGGGTGGCGGCGAACAGCACCTGGGAGGCCTGGAAGCCGAGGGCGATGCGCAATATGGAGTCGAGGGCGGTGGCGTCGTCGCCACGGGTGCCGCACAGGTCGTTCACAGGGCCCTCCTCGCACGCGGAATTGCGGGTGTGTGGTGGAAAGTGCAGCATGCCGCCGGGCCCGTCCAGCCCCGCCCGCGGACGTCACCGGCCCTCTGTCCCACAGGGGTTGACACCGGGGCGCGGGTGCTCTCCTCCCGGAGGGCGAGGGGGGCCCGGGCGTACCGGCCGGGAGCACGAGACGCGCATGGGCCCGGCGCAGGAGAGGTTCCGCCCGTGCGGACGACGTGCTCCGCGGCCCGGCGGACGACCATGGCGGCATGCCGTACAGGACGACATCGGCGGCACCGCGCCGGTACGGGCGGTGTCACCGACGGGGGAATGACGACCGCGCCGGCTGCCGGGAACGCCTCCGCCGCCCGGGGCGCGTCCCCGCCCCGGGCGCGGGCGGGCGCCGCGGGCGCGACGAGCACTCGGGCCTGCGCCCGGGGCACGGTCCGCGCGACGACCACCACGCCGGGCGGGCGCCCGCCCCGGGCCCCTCCCCTACTCCCCTGCCCGGTCCCGGGGATCACCGTCCCGGACGCCCTCCTGCCCGGCGCGCACGCCGGCACGGCGCCGTGACACCCGACGCGTTGTTCCGCCCGCGCGCCGTGCCGGGCTTCCGTGCGCGGCCGCGCTGGGTGCACCCCCTGCTGCTCGGGGGCGCGCCCTGCTACTCGGGGGCGCTGCTGCCCGGGGGGGCGCCCTGTTGATGCCGTACTTCCTGCTTCCTGCTTCCTGCTTCCTGCTTCCTGCTTCCTGCTTCCTGCTTCCTGCTTCCTGCCGGCGAACGCGTTCCTGCCGCTCGCCGCGCTCCCGGCGCTGCTGCTCCCGCCGACGCGGCCGCTGGGGACGGCCATGGCGCAGGCGCCGTGCGGCCGGGGCGACACCGAGCCCGCCCCCGCGGACCGCCCCCGGGTCATGGAACCGCAAAGCCCGCCCGCGCGTTCAACGGATCATGACCGCTATGACCCCCGGCTCGAACATCCCGCTCTCCGTCGCCCGCGTGACGGTGGACGTCACCGCCCCCGTGCGGCTCGACGTCTCGGGCCTGCTGCTCACCTCCGACGGCAAGGTCCGCTCGGACGACGACTTCGTCTTCTACAACCAGCCGGCCGGCCCCGGCGTGACCCACCGGGCCGCCACGGCCGGCGCGCCCGACGCGATCACGGTGGACACCGCGGCCGTCCCCGCCGGCATCGAGAAGATCGTCGTCACGGCGAGCCCGGACGCCCCGGGGGCGACCTTCGCGGGCACCGAGCCCACCGCGACCGTCCGCGACGCGGACACCGGTGCCCCGCTGGCCACGTTCACCCCGCCCCGGCTGACGACGGAGACCGCGCTGGTCGTCGTCGAGGTCTACCGGCGCAACGGCGCGTGGAAGGTCCGGGCGGTGGGCCAGGGCTACGCGAACGGGCTCGCGGGCATCGCGACGGACTTTGGCGTGAGCGTCGAGGAACCGGCGGCCCCGGCCCCCGCGGCCCCCGCCCCGCCGACCGCACCCCCGGCCCCCGCAACGCCCGCCCCGGCGGCCCCGGTTGCCCCGCCGGCCCCGTCCTTCGGCGCGCCCGCCGCGCCTCCGGCTCCCCCCGCTCCCCCGGCCCCGCCGGTGGCGCCCGCCGGGCCCGGCGGCAGCCCTCGGCCCGGCACGATCAGCCTCGACAAGGGCCGCGTCAGCCTCCAGAAGAACCAGACGGTCTCCCTCGTCAAGGGCGGCAGACCGCTGACGCAGTCCGTCCGCATGGGTCTCGGCTGGGAGCCCGCCTACGGCAGCCGCGCCATCGACCTCGACGCGTCCGTCATCGCCTACGGCCCCCAGCGCAACCTCATCGACGCCTGCTACTTCGGCAAGCTGATGATCCTGGGCGGTGCCGTCCAGCACTCCGGTGACAACCTCACGGGCGCGGGCTCCGGCGACGACGAGACGATCACCGTCCACCTGGGCGGCCTGCCGCCCGAGGTCACGGGCCTGGTCTTCACCGTGAGCTCCTTCAACGGCCAGAAGTTCACCCAGGTCGCCAAGGCGTACTGCCGGCTGATGGACGCGCAGACCGGCGAGGAGCTGGTCCGCTTCGACCTCACCGGCGCGGAGCCCAAGACGGGCGTCCTGATGTGCAAGTTCGTCCGCCAGTTCTCGGGCGAGTGGCAGATGACGGCCATCGGCGAGTACGTGAAGTCCCGTACGGTCCGCGACCTGGTCAAGCCGGCGGCCGCGGCCCTGTGACGGACGGAGCGGAACGGAGCGGAACCGAGCGGAGCGGAACGGAACAGAACGGCACGGCCGGAACTTCCGCCGCCGGACCGACGTCTTGAGGTGGGGAGTAGCCTGTGCTCCTCACCTGCCCACAGCGCAGGGCGTTTTGTTTGGAGAGCGCGTTGAACTGTTTCTTTGACCCCTCGCACGGCCCCGGCACGCAGAACGTCATGTGGGCGCCGCAGTGGGGCGTCCCCCGGAGCGTCATGAGCTGCGTCGCGTGCGCCCAGCGGTGGGCGACCGCCCAGCAGCAGGCCGCGGGGTACGCCCAGCAGGGCTACGCGCCGGCGCCCCAGCAGGGCTACGCCCCGCAGGGGTACGCACAGCAGGGCTACCCCCAGCAGGGGTACCCGCAGCAGCAGCCGCAGCGCTCCGGCCCCGGCTGGGGCGGCGTCGCGGCGGCGGGCGCGGCGGGCCTCATCGGCGGCGCGCTGATCAACGAGGCGCTGGACGACGACGAGCCGCAGCAGGTCGTCAACATCACCGAGGTGCACAACGAGTACGTCGACCCGGACGGCGACGGCGACTGGTTCTGACGGACGCCCTCAGGAGACGCCGGACGGCGCGGACGGCCCGGAGGGCCCGAACGGCCCCGCCTGCCCGGCCAGGCGGGCCAGCCGCCGGTAGGAGTCCAACAGGGCTTCCCGGTCGTACGAGTTGGTGGTGACGAGCAGCTCGTCCACCCCCGTCCGCCCGACCAGCGCGGCCAGTTCGGCCGCGACCGCGTCCTCCGTGCCGTGGACGTGCCCGCGCAGCGCCGCCTCGTAGTGCTCGCGCTCGCGGGCCGTCATCGTCCGCCCCTCGACCTCCTCCGCGGGGACGAGGGGCGGGAAGACGCCGCGCGTCCTGGAGTACGCCATGGCCCACGCCTCGGGGACGAGCAGCCGGGCCGCCTCCTCCGCCGTGCCGGCGACGGCGACGTTCCCCGCGAGCACGACGTACGGCTCCGCGCGCAGCGCCGAGGGCCGGAACCCCTTCCGGTAGCGCTCGATCGCGGCGACGGTCGCGTCCGCCCCGTGCAGCCCGCCGATCACCAGCGCCGCGCCCGCCTCGGCCGCGACGTCCGCGCCGGCGTCGTTGGCGAGGACGAACACCGGCACGCGCAGCCCCTCGGCGGGCCGGGCGTGCACCTGCGGGTACGCGGACGCCCCGCCCGCGAACCACTCCGCCAGCTCGGCGAGCCGCTCCGCGAAGCCCCCCATCGCGTCCTTCTCCGCCCCGAGCGCCCGCCGGATGCCGTCCGTGAAGCCCACGGACCGTCCCAGGCCCATGTCGATCCGTCCCGGGAACAGCGACTCCAGCACGCCGAACTGCTCGGCGACGACCATCGTCCGGTGGTTGGGCAGCATCACCCCGCCCGTGCCCACCCGGATCCGGGACGTGGCCCCCGCGACGGCCGCCGCCAGCACGGTCGGCGCCGATCCGGCCACCCCCGGCACGCTGTGGTGTTCCGACACCCAGAACCGCCGGTAGCCGAGCGCCTCCGCCTCGCGCGCGAACGCGACGGTGTCGCGCAGCGCCTCCCCCGGATCGTGCCCCCGCCGGGTGCGCGAGCGGTCGAGCACGGACAGCGGGACGGATATGCGGCTGCTCACACCCGGCTGCAACGCGCCCGGCCCCCGCCGGATTCCCGGTTCCTGCCGCCCCGGCTCCCGCCACCCCCGGGTAATAGGGTGGCCGGTGCACTCCCCGCCCCCGCCCCCGGCCCGCCCCGCCCCGCCCCGCCCCCCGGGAACTGATCCACCCGATCATGGCGTCCCTCCTGCGGGAACAGGATCCCGGCACGGGCCGGCGATCCGCCCAACCCGCCTGTGACGGCGCTCACTTGAACTTGATCCGGAGCCGGGGACGGGGTTAGATTTCGCCTGACATTCGGTCACTTGTTCGACAAAGGCCGATTTGTCGATCCGGGCGGCCCCGGCACCTCCGCGCACCGCGCGTCCGGGGCACCCATGATTTCCGCGTGTATGTCAGGTCCCTGACATACAGCGCTCCTGTCACACCAAGGGGGAAACACCCATGAGCAGTGCCCGTCAGCAGACGAAGGGCCGCGGCACCCGGACGCGCGTGGCCGTCGCCATGTCCGCCGCCGCGACCATCGGCCTCACCTCCGCGGGGATCGCCCAGGCGAGCGCCGCCGACCGGTCCGGCCACGAGGAGACCGCCAAGAAGCCCCCGTTCGCCCTGGGCGCGCTGCCGTCCGCTCCGGAGCGGAGCGCCGTGGCGGCCGGCTCGGTCGAGGCGAGACTGGACGCCCTGTCCCCCTACGGCGCCAAGGCCGGCGCCGCCAAGGCCAAGAAGGCGGGCCTGCCCGCGAGCGTCGACCTGAGCAAGTACGCGGCCGCCCCCGGCTACCAGGGCAACGTCAACTCCTGCGTCGCGTGGGCCATCGACTACTCCGCCTACAAGGTCCTCGAGGGCGTCCAGAAGATATCCGGCGGCCCCCAGGCGCCGATGTACACCTACGCCCAGATCGTCAAGGGCAAGAACATCCCCACCCCGTCCCGGGACCACTTCAACATCGCCATCAAGCAGGGCGTCGACTCCCGGAAGCACTACAAGCCGGGCGACTTCAACTACAAGACGCAGCCGTCGAAGGCCGAGCGGCGCAACGCCGCGCACTGGAAGCTGTCCGGCTACGTCCCGCTGCACACGGGCAGCCGGATCCAGAACGACGTCAAGTCGTCGCTGGCCAAGGGGATGCCGGTCGTCATCATGATTCCGGTGCGGGACGACTTCTACTACCTGACGCCCAAGCAGGCGGCCTCCTACAAGTACTACCCGGGCCGCAACGCCAAGTTCATGGGCTACCACATGATCACGATCACCGGTTACAACAGCAAGGGCGTCCGGGTGGAGAACTCCTGGGGCAAGAACTGGGGCGACCGCGGCTGGGTCAACTTCTCCTGGAACTACCTCCAGAAGCAGGTCGTCGAGGCCGACGCCGTCGGCAAGATCGTCAAGCGGTAGCCGCACCGCGCCCTCGGCTCCCACCCGACCCGACCGGGCACAGGATGTCGGGTCCCCGCGGTCACCCGCCGCCTAGCGTGGTGACCGCAATCAAGGAAGGGGACCGGACATGCTGGACCGGCTCAACCGGGCCATGGAGCACATCGAGGAGCACCTCGACGGCACCGTCGACGTGACCGTCCTGGCGCGCACCGCGGCCACCTCGGAGTACCACCTGCGCCGGCTGTTCTCCGCGCTCGCGGGCATGCCGCTGTCGGAGTACGTCCGGCGCCGGCGGCTCACCGTCGCGGGGGCCGAGGTGCTCGCCGGGCGCGAACCGCTGCTGGACATCGCGGTGCGCTACGGCTACGGCTCGGGCGAGGCCTTCACCCGCGCGTTCCGCGCCGTGCACGGCGTCGGGCCCGGCGAGGCCCGGCGCCACGGCGCGGAGCTCGTCTCCCAGCCCCGGCTCACCTTCCGTCTCACCGTCGAAGGGAGCAGCAGCATGCGCTATCGCATCGTCGACCGCCCGGAGTTCGCCGTCGTCGGCCTCAACGCCCGGATACCCCTGGTCCATTCGGGGCCCAACGCGGCGATGACCGACTTCATCCGCGGCATCGACCCGCACACCGTGGAGCGTCTCGACGCCCTCTCGGACGAGGACCCGCGCGGCATCCTCTCGGTCTGCGACGGCCTCGACCCGAGCCGCGCCGAGGGCACCGCGTTCGACTACTGGCACGGCGTGATCACGTCCGCGCCCGCCCCCGAGGGCACCTCGTCCCTGCCCGTCCCCGCCGGCACGTGGGCGGTCTTCACCACGTCCGGCCCGGCGCCGGAGGCCATCCAGCTCCTGTGGCGGGACGTCTTCACCGAGTGGTTCCCCTCCAACCCGTACCGCAGCCGGCCGGGCCCGGAGATCCTGCGCACGCGGCTCTCCGCCGACAAGTCCGAGGCGGACGCGGAGCTCTGGCTCCCGGTGGAACGGGCGTGACGCCCGGGCGGGCGCCCCTACGGACGGGGGCGCCCGCCCGAGGGCTTCCGGTTCCCGGCCCGGGAGAGCAGACGCACCATGGGTTTCTCCACGCCTTCGTGCAGGAACACCGCGCCCAGCAGGGCCACCGAGGCCACCAGGCCCAGGTGCAGGGTCAGTGGAACGGCGATGCCGTGCACACGGAAGAAGTGCCGGACGCTGAAGATCACCAATTCGTGGACCAGGTAGAAGGCGAACGAGATCTCCCCCAGGTACACGATGAAGCGGTTCCTGAAGGGAGACGGCTCGCCGCGTAGGTCCGTCCGCGCCGCCGCCGCGATGGTCAGGGTGAACGGGACGACGGTGCACGACGCCCAGTGCCAGTTGTACGGGAGGACGTGCGTGATCCCGAAAACGGTCACCGTGGCCAGGGCCAGGCTCGCCACCAGGCCGGGACCGCGCCAGGCCCCGCTCTTGACCAGGAAGGCCAGGGCCACGCCGAGGACGAACTCGGGCAGCCGGACGGGGGGCTGGATGTAGAGCAGGAACTTCGCCTCCCAGCCGGTCGCCCCGGCGAGCCACCGCACGCCGAGCGGGTACAGGGCGACGGCCAGGTTGCCGCCCACGACCACCGCCCAGAGGCCGCGCGAGGTCAGCCGCCGCAGCAGCGGGACGAAGAACGGGAAGGCGAGGTAGAAGAAGAACTCACAACTCAGCGACCACGACACGCCGTTGTAGCCGAACCACCAGTCGTGCCGGTCCGGCACCCACGTCTGGACGAGCCCCAGGTTGCCCACCGCGACGGCGGGGTCCAGGGTCCTGCCCATCCAGACCAGCATGAGCACGGCCAGGCAGAACGTCACCGCATGACTGGGATAGATCCGGACGAAGCGCCGCCACAGGAACTGCCGCGCGGTGTCCCGCGGCCGGGCCGACCAGGCCAGGACGAAGCCGGAGAGGATGAAGAAGAACGAGACGGCCGAGGGGCCGGCGTACGTGAGCTCCTTGATGCGGTACACGTGCCGGGCCGTGCCCGAGGCGCCCTGCTCGTAGGCGAAGTGGTAGCAGAACACGAGGAAGGCCGCGCACCAGCGCAGGCCGGTGAGGGAGTCCAGGCGCACCCGGGCGGGTGCGGGGGTGGATGCCGGCGACGTCGTCGTGGCCGGCGCGGCGGCCGGGGCCGGAGCCGTCACCGGACTCCGTCCCGGCCGGCCGGTATGAGGCGGAGCGGTTCGTCGGCGCGCCCGACGCAACGAGCAAGCATGCTGTTCCTTTCTGCGTTCACCCTCGGCATTCGCTGCGACGGACCGTACTCGACCGCGTTCACGCGGACCGGTCCGGCCCCGCGGCCAAGTCGGCGTACAGCCGGGACAGCAGCCTGGACTTGAGGACGTCGAACTCGTCCCGCGTCAGCTTCCCCTCGTCCAGGAGCCGCGCCAGGGACTCGACACCGGCGACGGCGTCCAGCGGGCCGGGCGGACGGGACGTCCCCGTCGCCGCCAGGTGCCTTTGCGCGAGCACCGCCTCGACCGCCTTTCTGAGCGCCTCGAAAGCCGGTTGCTGCCGGTGCGTGAAGAGCAGGGCGTTCCCGCCGCCCGCCGCGTTCCGTGCGTGCCGCCCGAACAGCGGGCGCCTCTCACCGGCACCGGCCGGGACGAACTGAATGCACCCGAGCCCGATGCGCCGCCCCGCCGGCCGCCAGCGGATGGCCCCCAGCTGAAGAACCGGAATGCGCTTCTCACTCCGCCCGGGGGTTCCGCCGGGGAGCAGCCCGTCATGAATCAAGGTGAGGAATGAGCCGTCGAATCCGACGAGGCCGCCCCGCCCTTCAGCCCACATGTCGCACTCCCACGAACTCCCCCGCTGTCCGTTGTCCACGGACAACGCCCGCCGCCTGGTCGACTCTTTCGTTCAGCCGATCGTCCGGCACCGGTGCGCCGAAGAATTCCCCCCGTTCACGCGCTCACCGGTTCCGCAAAGTCGGCCGCGGCAAAACCTATCACCGGCGGTGGCTCGCGGACGGGGGCCGTGCCCTACACCGAAAGCCCTAAGCCCTGTGTGCCGGCGAGCACTCGGCAGTACATGATTGAACGGCCGGAAAGCTTTTTACGGGTGGCAGTCTCCCCTTGAAAAAACCTTCCGGTCACGGCACGGGCGGCCCCGCGCGCCAGGGGCGGGCGGACCTTCGCAACAGCCGGTCCCCGGCGAGGGCCGAGGTGAGGGAAACCCAGGCGGGACGGGTAATTGGAGGGCGCGGCGGGGGTTGTTTGCCATCCCTTATCGACGCCATGTCCCGTACGCCGCCGGTGGCCTCGAGGCAGTCCCCGTCACCCGCACTGTGCGTGGACTTTCTCCGGACAAGGCCGCTCAGTGTCCGCATGTGCCGAGTTCCTCTGCCTGTTGTTCGATCATCGCAAGGGACGGCTTGATGGGAAGCGCCGGCGCGTGCACCACGTCGTAACGACGGGAATGCCGGAGGCGTGACAGCCCGCGGCATAAGGCAGGCCCTGCACCTCGACATTCGACGTGTGCGCCGCCTCAGAACACGGAGAAGCTGTTCACGCATCGCAACCGCCCCACCCACAGGACGGCGCAGCACCGCCTCGTCCGGAATGGACCTCAACAGCGGCGGGTCGGGCCTTTCAAGGAGCTTCCGCCGGCTGAGCCTGCGCCGCCTCGCGGTCCACCTCCTCGGCGGACAGCCAGGGCTGCGCGTCTTTCTGCCCGGCGACGGCCGATCCGACGCTTTCGCAACGTCGAGCCGTACAGGGCCGGCAAGGACGCCGACGGGTCAAGTTCCTTGAGTGCAGGGACGGTTGGCACCCATTGACGTCGCGCGCCACCGTGAACGTTACCGCTGGTGAGCGTAGCGCCACTCCCCGATGCCGGATACGGAAACGGAGCGCCGCAGACCCGCTCGGCGAGGCCGGGACGCCGACGACGGCGATGGGGCGCCATCTGCGCGAGGCGCATCGCGCGTGATCGCGAGGGCGGGCCGGCGCGCTCGCCCCTCGCCACCCCGGCGGCTTACGCTCGAAGTACGGCCTGCAGGGACAAGGAGGTCGGACCATGTTCTACGTCCTGCTGGCACACCACAGCCCCGAGACCTGTCCGACGAGCCACGCGAAGACGCGGGAGCTGCTGCTGCGGATGGCGCCGGAGATTCCGGGGATCGCCGGGAAGGCCGGTGTGAGCATCGTGGCCGGGCCCTTCGTCAACCGGGAGCACACGGTCGTCATGATCGTCGAGGCGGAGAGGCCGGAGAGTGTCGACCGGTTCCTCGTGGAGAGCCGCATTCCGCAGTGGAACCGGGTGCACATCCTGCCCTCGCTGAGGATGGAGGAGGTCATGGACGAGGTACGGGAGGCGGCACCGCTCTTCTGAGACCGCTCTCCTCTTCTGAGACCGCTCTTCCGGGTCCGGCGGCGCCCCTCACTAAGCTGGTCGGCCGGCCTCCGCGGAGAAGGGTGACCAGCAGCATCATGGCGTACGGCACAGACCGGAACGGCGACCTCCAGGCGACCCTGCGCCGTCTCGACGGCGCGCCCTACGGGCGGTACAAGTCGCTGGCCGGGCGGTGGGACGTCGCCGGGGTCGCCGTGGAGCTCGTGCGGGCGCAGGCCGATCCGTACGCGCCGCCCGCGCGGGTGGCGGTGCACGTGCCGGCGTCCGTCGCCGGGTTTCCGGCCGGGCTGTACGGGACGCCGCTGCGGCGGCGGGCGCTGGCGGGGTTCCTCGCCCGGCGGGCGGCGGCCGAGGCCGGTGACGGGGTGCTGGTCGACGGGGGCGGGCAGGAGGTGCTGCAGCGCTCGTCCTGCCAGGTCGGGGCGGACGGCGCGGTGACGCTGCGGCTGAACGTGCCGCTGCCGGGGCCCCGGCGCCGGATCGACGGGCGGGCGGCCGAGGAGATCCTGTGCCGCGGGCTGCCGCGCCTGGCCGAACGGGCCCTGCGGTACGAGGCGCTGGACGCGGACGCCGTGCGGCGCTTCGTGGAGACCGTCGAGGACTCCTGCGCCCTGCGCGACGCCCTCCCCGGCCTCGGCCTGGTCGCCTTCGTCGCCGACGGCGCCGTCCTGCCGCGCCGCAGCGGCGTCGACGACCGGCCCGCGCGGGGCGCGGGTGTCGTCCCCTTCCGCTCCCCCGACGCACTGCGGGTCACCGTCGGACTCCCGCACGCCGGCGCCGTGTCGGGGATGGGCGTGCCGGAGGGCGTCACGCTCGTCGTCGGCGGCGGCTTCCACGGGAAGTCGACGCTGCTGCGGGCGCTGGAGAGCGGGGTGTACGACCATGTCCCGGGCGACGGGCGGGAGTTGGTGGTCGCGCGGCACGAGACGGTGAAGGTGCGCGCCGAGGACGGCCGCCGGGTCGAGCGGGTGGACCTGCACGCGTTCGTGAGCCATCTGCCGACCGGGCAGGACACGACGGACTTCCGTACGGACAACGCGTCCGGCTCCACCTCCCAGGCCGCGTCGATCGTGGAGGCCGTGGAGGCGGGGGCACGGGTGCTGCTCGTCGACGAGGACACGGCCGCCACCAACCTGATGATCCGGGACGCCCGGATGCAGGCGCTGGTGGCCAAGGCCCGGGAGCCGCTGACACCGTTCGTGGACCTGGTCGGCTCCCTGCACCGGGACCACGGGGTCTCGACGGTGCTGGTCATGGGCGGGTCGGGCGACTACATGGAGGTCGCCGACCGGGTCGTGATGATGGACGGCTACCGTCCCGCGGACGTCACGGCGCGGGCCAGGGAGCTGGCCGCGGTCCCGACGGGACGCCGCGCGGAGGCGGACGCCTTCCCCGCCGTCGTCCACCGTCGCCCCGATCCGGCGTCCGTGGACGGCACGGTCCGCGGCCGGCTGCGGGTGACGGCCCGGGGCACGGACGCGCTCGTCCTGGGCGAGCACACCGTGGACGTCCGCGCGCTGGAGCAGATCACCGACTCGCGACAGGTCGTCGGCGTCGGCCTGGCCCTCGGCCTGCTCGTGCGCGCCGGGCACCTGGACGGCCGGCGCACGCTCTCCGCCGCCCTCGACCTCCTCGACCGCCAACTCGCCGAGGGCGTCGCCCCGTTGCTGGCCCTGCGCGACGAGGACTTCGCCCTCCCCCGCCGCTTCGAGGTCGCGGCGGCCCTGAACCGGCTGCGGACGCTGACCGTGGTCCGCTGACGGCTCGCGGGGCCGCCGGGGTGGACATCCGTTCGGCCAGCCGTCAGGCTGCCCCCCATGGAGGTCGTCTTCTTCATGACGCTGCCCGGGCTGGTGGTCCTCCTGACGATCGTCGCCTTCGCCGACCAGGTGCTGCTGCGCGCGGGCCGGGCCGGGTTGCTGCCGTGGCGGAACGCGGGCCGGCGTGGGCAGGTGTCGGCGACCGGGTTCGAGCAGTTGCACGCGACGTTCTCGCAGGGGAAGCAGAACGAGCTGAGGGAACGGCGGAGTTCGCTCGTGATGCGGGACGACGAGGAGGACGGGGATCCGCCGTGGTCGACGGTGGACCTGGCCGCCGGGAAGGCCGTCATCAGGCCGCCGAAGCGGTGAGGGGTCCGCTCGTCGCCGGCGGGGACGGGGTCCGCGGGGAGGCGGGGGACGGGGTCCGCCGCTTATCATCGACGCTTGTGCACGGCGGGGGCTCGTCCCGTTCGAGGAGAAGACGGGGAACGGGTGGTTCTGCTGTGATTTCAGTGCTGGTTGCCGAGGACCAGCACGTCGTACGCGCCGCGCTCGTGTCCCTGCTCGGCCGGCAGCTGGGCATCGAGGTGGTGGCCGACGTCGCCTCCGGCGCGGACGTGTGCGCGGCGGCGCTGCGGCACCGGCCGGACGTGGCGGTGCTGGACCTGGGGCTGCCGGAGGTGGACGGACTGACGGCGGCCCTGCGGCTGCGGGAGGCGCTCCCCGCCTGCCGGCCGCTGATCCTGACGGGCATGGACCGGCCGGGGCACGTGCACCGCGCCCTGTCGGCGGGCATCCCGGGCTTCCTGCTCAAGACCGCGACGGCGGAGGAGCTGACCGGTGCGATCCGGACGGTGGCGGCCGGCGGCCGGGTGATCGGCGAGGGGCTGGCCGAGGCGTCGTGGGAGCCGGGCGTGTGCCCGCTCACCGAGCGGGAGGCGCAGGTGCTGGCGCTGGCCGCGACGGGCGCGGCGCCGCGGGAGATCGCCGCGGAGCTGTTCCTGTCGCTGGGGCGGGTGCGCAACTGCCTGTCCTCGGCCACCGGGAAGCTGTGCGCCCGCACGCTGGTGGACGCGGTGCGGATCGCCGAGCGCAACGGCTGGATCTGAGGCGCTCAGCGGCACCTCAGAGGGGGAGTTCGACGGTCAGCCGGAAGCGGCCGGCGCCGTCGGGGCCGGCGTCGAGGCGCCCGCCCAGCTCCTCCGCCCGCGCGGCGAGGCCGGGCAGCCCGCTGCCCTGCGCGCCCGAAGCCCCCGGCCGTGCGCCGTCGTTGACGATCGTCAGGCGCACCGCGCCGGGCGTGCGCGTGACGGTGACGGAGCAGTGGCGCGCGTCGCTGTGGCGCAGCACGTTGGTGACGCCCTCGCGCAGGCAGGCGCCGAGCGGGCCGGAGAGGCCGGGCGGTACGGGGGCGCCGGTGACCTCGGCGGTGACGCCCGCGGCGGCGAGGGCGGCGCGGGCGCGGGCGAGTTCGTCGTCGAGGGCGAGGGGGAGGCGGCCGCGGGCGACGCCGCGTACGTCGGCGAGGGCGGTGCGCGCGATCTCCTCCAGCTCGGCCAGCTCGCGGCGGGCCTCCGCCGTGGCGTCGCCGGGCGGCAGGGCCGCGGCGGCGCCCTGCGCCTTGAGGGCGAGCGCGGAGAGCCGGCCGCCCAGCAGGTCGTGCAGGTCGCGGGCGACGCGGTCGCGTTCGCGCTGGACGGCGCGGGCGGCGGCGCGGGCCCGTTCGTCCTGCGCCTGGGAGGTGAGCCGGGACAGCCGGACGATGCCGTGCACGACGAGCCCGACGAGCAGGGTGTCGAGGGCGACGCGGAGGCCGAGGCGGTTGTCGACGGGCAGCAGGACGATGATCAGCGGCCCGCTGGCGGCGACCGCGGCGGCCGCGTAGAGCGAGAGGGGCCTGGGCAGTTGGGCGAGGGCCGCGCCGAGCAGGAACCCGAGGGCGCTCAGCCAGGGTTCGCCGAGGACGAGCAGCGGGATGTAGGTGAGGACGGCCTGGGCGGCGAGCAGGAGCAGCCCCCGGTACGGGCGGCGGGGGCGCGTCGGGGCGTGCTGGGCGACGGTCACCAGCAGCAGGGCGGCGGTGAGGGCGGCGGGCACGGCGGCGCCGTAGGGGGCGGCCTGCTCCAGCAGGCGCGGGTACGCCGTGCCGAGGGCCACGCAGAAGACCGCGCACAGGACGAGTGAGGTGAGCAGGCCGGCGCGGACCTGCCGGTCGGCGCCCGGCACTACGGCTTCCGGCAGCCGTCCGTGAGCAGCGGCGCGACCGGGTCGAGGAACCAGCGGCCCCCGTCCTGGACGGTCTCCCAGTCGACGCAGGAGACGAGGTGGCCGCGGCGGGTCGCGGTGAGGACGATGGCCGGGGCCTGCCGGGAGGTGTCGGGGGTGACGGACAGGGCGTCGAAGCCGGCGTTCGCCAGCTTCTCCTCCAGGGTGTCGGTGTACTCCCCGGCGCCGTCGCCGTGCACATACCGTTCGAGCGCGCCGACGCCGTCGTTGTGGACGGAGCGGTCGACCACCGCGGCGAGGGCCTCGAAGCTCTCCGCGCCCGCGTCGGGGGTGCGGGCGATGACGACGGTCACGACGGCCGTCCAGCCGAGGAAGGCCGCGGCGCCGGCGGTCGTCAGGAGCTTCGCGCGGGTGGTCCTCCCGCGTGTCCGCGGCGGCTGTGACATCTCTCCTCGTAACGGTCGGCTGGCGGCGGACGACCTGGTGCGACGGCGTCCACCGCCAGCCTACCCGACCCTAGTTGTGGATCGTGATGCATGCCTTCTTGCCGGGGAACTGGCTCCAATAGCCGCACATCTTGGTGTTGTTGGGGAAGCTCCGGTTGATCGTCTTCGAGACCTCGACGGTCTGCGTGCGGCGCGCGTCCTGCATCGGGCCGGTCCAGGACCAGGAGCCGGCGACGATGACGGGCTTGTCCTTCCAGGCGCGGTTGTTGGACTTCTTGCTGATGGTGAAGCGGTCGACCTTCAGCTTGGTGCCCTTGACGTCCAGGCACACGGAGCCCGAACCGTCCGTCATGCCCGCGTTGCCGGTGCAGCCGCGCGCGGAGGCGGCGGCGGGGGACGCGGCGAAGCCGATCAGGGACAGGGTGGCGGCCGCGACGACACCGGCGGCGGAGGCGCGGCGGCGCTGGAACTTGCTCATGTCTTCCTCGAACTCTGGTGCGTACTGCGCTGTGTGCGCGCTCCATCCCAGCAGGGGGCGCCGGCGGGCCGGGAGTGCGGACGTCACGCCGGAGACGTGAGATCTTCACGCCGCGGCGCGGCGCGTTCGGAAGTTCGCCTAGACGCGGGTCGCGGCCGCCCTCAGGACGGCAGCACCCGGACGTCGCCGCCCTGGGTGTGCGCCGCGACCTTGTGGCGCGAGCCCGGGTCCGTGGCGACGCCGACCTCGCGGTGACCGCCGGCGGTGGTGGCGTCCACGGCGTAGGTGCCCTTGGGCAGGCCGATGCGGACGTCACCGCCGGAGGTGCGGCCGTCCACCGTGTCGGGGACGGCCGTGAAGGAGGCCACGACGTTGCCGCCCTGGGTGTGCGCGCTCGCCGAACGGGCCGCGCTGTCCTCGATGGTGACGTCCCCGCCCTTGGTCTCGGCGGTGACGGCGCCGGAGGTGCCGCGGACGGTGAGGCTGCCGCCGTCGGAGTCCAGGGTGACGGCCGCGGTGCGGGGCACCCGGATCTCCAGGCTGACGGTGCAGCGGTGCGCGCCGCCGCAGTCGGCCTTGTCGATCGACAACGTGCCGCCGTGGAGCCGGTGTCCGGGGCTGGGCTTGCTCTTGCTGTACTCGTAGCGCTCGGTCACCCGGACCTTGCCGTCTCCGCCGCCGCCGTCCGCGAGCGGGAGGACAGTGATGTCGCCGCCGTGCGTGGCCGCGTCCACGGCCTTGACCGCGCCGTCGACGGTGTACGTCCGCTCGGCCTTCTTGACGGGGCCGGTGTCGCTCATCGAGCAGCCGGTCGCGAGGGTCGCGGTGGCGAGGACCGCGGCGGCGAGGGCGAGGGCGCGGGTCTGGCGGCGGGGCATGGCGGGTGGGCTCCAGGGCACTACGGGGACGATGCGCCCCCATCCTCCCGCGTCCCGGCCGCCATTCGCGTCCCCTCAGGGGATGACGTGCTCCCCGACGGGCCCTGGGGGTGTTCCCCGCCCCGCCCCGTCCCCCCGGCGTGCGGCGGCACCGGGGGGGACGGGACGGGCGGGGAGGGGAACCGCGGGGCTCAGCGGCGCGAGCGGGCCTTGAAGGCCGCCTTGCGGGCCTCCTTGGAGATCTTCTTGTCGGGGTGGAGGCGGCCCATGGCCTCCAGGACGTCGGCGGTGGCGGGGTGGTCGACCCGCCAGGCGGAGTCGAAGAAGCCGCTGTGCTGGCCGACCAGGCCCTGGACGAGGTCGCGGAGCTCGGCCGAGTCGTCCTCGGTGGCGAGCTGCGCGGCGATGGTGTCGACGGTGAGCCAGAAGACCATCGCCTCCCCCGGCTCGGGGATGCCGGTGGCGCCGCGCTCGGCCAGCCAGACGCGGGCGAGCCCGCCGAGCTGCGGGTCGTCGAGGACGTCGCGGAGGGCGGGTTCGGCCTCCGGGCCGAGGAGGGCGAGAGCCTGCTGGCAGGCCAGGCGGCGCAGCGGCGCCTCCTCGTCGTCGCCGCGGGCGGCGGCCAGGAGGTCGCGGGCGGCGGCGGACGGCTCGCGGCGGGCCAGCCAGAGCTCGGTCTCGGTGCGGGCGGCGGGCTCCGGGTGGTGGGGCAGGGCGGCCAGGAGCGCGGCGGCGTCGCGCTCGGCGAGGTCGCCGACGGCGGGGGCGTCGACGCCGGCCTCCAGCATCCGGGTGCGCACGGCGAAGACGCCGAGCGGGGTGAGGGCGACCATGCCGTAGCGGGTGACGTCCTCCTCCTCGGGGACGTCGGAGGCGACGCCGTCGACGGACTCGCGGATGTGGCCCTCGCCGTCGACCTCCTCGATGAGCGCCTCGTCCACCGGCTGGTACTCGACGAGCCCGGTGGGGGCGAGCATCCGGAACTGGTCGTCCAGGCGCATCATCGCGTCGGAGACCTCTTCGAGGATGTCGTCGGTGGGCTCGTCCATGTCGTCCGGGACGATCACGGAGGCGGCCAGGGCGGGCAGCGGGACGGGCCGCTCGGCGGAGCCCTCGTCCAGGGCGGTGAGCAGGTAGAGGTTGCCGAGGACGCCGTCGAGGAAGTCGGCCTCCTCCTCGGGGTTCCAGTCGATGGCGTCGAGGTCGAGGTCGCCGCCCTCGGAGATCTGCTCCACGATGTCGCCGAGGTCGGGGGCCGCCGCGTCCGCCAGGACGGATTCCAGGCCGCCCAGCCAGAGGTCCAGGATGTCCTGGGGGCTGCCGGAGGTCAGCGTGGCCAGCTCCTCGCCGGCCACCGCCGTGCCGCCGGGCTCGTCGGACGCCGCGCCCTCGGCCCCGGGCAGCTCCGTGAACTCGACCAGGCCGGTGTCCAGGGCGAGCTGCCACGCCTCGGCGGCGTACGCCGGACCTTCCTCGTCGCCGTCGAGCCCCAGCAGCCCGGTCGCGGTGCGGAGCTGGTCGGCCAGGAGCTCGCCGCCCGCGCCGACCGGGGTGCCCTCGCCGGCCCAGCGGGCCAGTCGGGCGGCACGGGCGAACAGCGGCGCGGAGAGCGCGTCGCGCGCGAGCTCCGCGTCGGAGAGGAGCCGCACCGGCGGCATGGTCGGGCGGTCTACGGGCATCAGGGGGGTCATCTCCTCGGGGGCGACGGCACCGTGGCGGGCCGGCGGGATGAACGTCATGGTCCGGGCGTGGCCGCGGCCGCCCGCCCGCGGCGGCGGGCGCGCACGGGTGCCGGGGGCGCACGTACCGCCCCAGCGTAGACGGGAATCGCCCGTCGCCGCCCGGTTCACGGACCCGTCGGGCCCCGTACACCCGCGGGACCTTGACAACTGGTCTGTCCACACAAGAAATTGACGCGCGGAGAAAACACGTCAAGATCATCGTGGCGCGATTCCTGCGAACGACGCCCTTTCTCCCGCCCTTCACGGGCTCCTCTCCCACCTCTTCCACCTCACCGGAGGCCCTCCGTGCGCAGTCGGCGCCGCCCCACCCGCAGATCGGCCGTCACCCTCACCGTCCTCGTCACCGGCGCGCTCGCGGCCGGGCTGCTCACCGCCCCCACCGCGAGCGCCGACGGCGACGGCGCCGTCCGCATCCACGACATCCAGGGCACCACACGCCTCTCCCCGTACGCGGGCGAGCGGGTCGCCGGCGTACCGGGCGTGGTGACCGCCGTCCGCGGCTTCGGCTCCGCGCGCGGCTTCTGGTTCCAGGACACCGAGCCGGACCGGGACGCGTCCACCAGCGAGGCGCTCTTCGTCTTCACCGGCTCCACCACGCCGGACGTCCGGCCGGGCGACGCGGTCCGGGTCTCCGGCACGGTCAAGGAGTTCTACCCCGGCGGGGAGAACGCCGGGCTCCAGTCGGTCACCCAGCTGACCGGCGCGACGTGGGCCGTCCGCTCCTCGGGCAACGCCCTGCCGCCCGCCGTCGTCCTCAACGCGGCGTCCATACCGGCCCGTTACGCGCCCGACGCGCACGGCGGCTCCATCGAGGACCTGCCGCTGCGGCCCGGCCGCTACGCGCTGGACCGCCTGGAGTCGCTGGAGGGCATGCGGGTCTCGGTGCGCAACGCGCCGGTCACCCAGGCGACGAGCGCGTACCACGACCTGTGGGTCACCGCCGCCCCCCGCCACCACCGCACCCCGCGCGGCGGCGTTCTCTACGGCTCGTACGCCGATCCCAACGGGGCCCGCGTCAAGGTGGCCTCGCTCATCCCCTTCGCGCGGCGGCCCTTCCCGGTGGCGGACGTGGGCGACGAGCTGACCGGCGTGACCGCCGGCCCCCTCGACTACGACAACCACGGCGGCTACACGCTCCAGGCGACCGAGCTGGGCGGCCTCGTCAAGCACGGCCTGGAGCGGGAGACCACCCGCAAGCAGCGGAGCGGCGAACTGGCCGTCGCCACCTACAACGTCGAGAACCTCTCCCCCCGCAACCCGCAGGAGAAGTTCGACCGGCTGGCCTCGGCCCTCGTCACCAACCTCGCCTCGCCCGACATCGTCGCCCTGGAGGAGGTCCAGGACGACAACGGCACCGGCGACGACGGCACCGTGGACGCCGGGGTCACCCTCAAGAGGCTCACGGACGCGATCGCCGCGGCGGGCGGTCCCGCGTACCAGTGGCGGCAGATCAACCCGGTGGACGGCCGGGACGGCGGCCAGCCCGGCGGCAACATACGCACCGCCTTCCTCTTCAACCCCGCCCGCGTCTCCTTCACCGACAAGCCGGGCGGCGACTCCACGACGCCGGTCGACGTCGTCCGCGAGGGCGGCGCGGTCGCGCTCACCGCCTCCCCCGGGCGCGTGGACCCGGCGAACGACGCGTGGCGGAACAGCCGCAAGCCGCTGGCGGGCCAGTTCTCCTTCCGCGGCGAGCGGGTCTTCGTGATCGCCAACCACTTCACCTCCAAGGGCGGCGACCAGGGGCTCGACAGCCGCTTCCAGGCGCCGTCGCGCACCTCCGAGGTGCAGCGCGTCCAGCAGGCGAAGGCCGTCAACGCCTTCGCCGGACGGATCCTCGCGGCCGACCGGAAGGCCGCCGTGATCGTCGCGGGCGACCTCAACGACTACCAGTTCTCCCCCGCGCTCTCCGCGCTCACGGCCGGGCGCGTGCTGACCGACCAGGTGGGCCTGCTGCCGGTGAAGGAACGGTACGGCTATGTGTACCAGGGCAACTCCCAGGTCCTGGACCACATTCTGACCAGCCCCTCGATGGGCCGGAAGCACACGGACTACGACATCGTCCACATCAACGCCGAGTTCGCCGACCAGGCGAGCGACCACGACCCGCAGGTGCTGCGCTGGCGCCCCTGACCGCCGGTCCCCGACCGGTGGATTGAGCAGCGCTTAAACCTCGCAGTAGAACAATTCCATGGACGTGTACGGTCGTTGGTGGCGAGGATGAGGGACGTCCCCCGCTTCCCCTCCCTCCTGGAGCGATGCCGCGATGACGCCGCCCCTCACCGGCCCCTTCGGCCGTACGGTCTGTGCGATGGTGACCCCCTTCACCGACGACGGCCGGCTCGACCTCGACGCCGCGCAGGCGCTCGCCGACCGCCTGGTGGGCGAGGGCCGCTGCGACGGGCTGGTCCTCAACGGGACCACCGGCGAGGCGCCCACCACCAGTGACTTCGAGAAGAGCGATCTGATCCGCGCCGTGCGCGACGCCGTCGCGGGGCGGGCCCGCGTCACGGCCGGCGTCGGTACGAACGACACCCGGCACACCGTCGAACTCGCCCGTGCGGCGGAGGCCGCCGGGGCCGACGGCCTGCTCGTCGTCACCCCCTACTACAGCCGCCCGCCGCAGGACGACGTCGCCCGGCACTTCCTGACGGTCGCCGACGCGGTCGGCCTGCCGGTGATGCTCTACGACATCCCGGGGCGGACGGGCACGCGCATCGAGGTCGACACGATGCTGCGGCTGGCCGAGCATCCGCGGGTGGCCGGGGTCAAGGACTGCTCCTTCGACCTCCTCGGCAGCGCGAAGGTCATCGCGCGGACGGACCTGCTCTACTACTCCGGCGCCGAGGAACTCAACCTGCCCTTGCGGGCCGTCGGCGCGGCCGGCTACGTCAGCACCGTCGCGAACGCCGCGGGGGCGCTGCTGGCGGCGGCGCTCGACGCCTTCGACGCCGGGGCCCCGGAGGAGGCCGTCCGGCACCACCAACGGGCGCTTCCCCTGGTCGAGTTGATGATGTCCTCCGGCCTGCCCGGCACGGTGACGGCCAAGGCGCTGCTCACCGCCCTGGGCCTCCCGGGCGGCGGCCCGGTGCGGGCACCCCTGCGGGTGGCGGGGGCGGAGTGGGGGGCGGAGCTGCGGAAGGCGTACGAGGAGGCGGTGGGGGCGCCGGGGCTGTGACCCCGCTCCCGCACCGCCCGTTCCCCGGGGACCCCTCACGAGGGGGCGCCGAACCAGCGGCGCAGGGCCGGCTCCGGCCCCTCCCCCTCCGGCGCACCCTCGCCCCCGCCCGCCCAGCACACATATCCGTCCGGCCGCACCAGGACGCGGTCCGGGGCGGGCGACCAGTCCACCCGGTCCGCCCAGCCGCGCAGCGGCGACGCGTCCGGGCCGAGGAGCAGGCCGCGCCCGGCCGGCAGCCGGAGCCGGGGCAGGCGGCGGCCGAGCAGCGGATGAGCGGGCGCCCCCGGCATCGGGTAGCGGAGGTCGAGGCCGGAGATCAGGCCGGCGACGCGGCGGTTGGCCTCCGGGCCGGAGAGCAGGTCGGCGACGACGGCGCGGACGGCGCGCGCGTCGACGTCGGGGAGGGCCAGCGCCCCCTGGGCGCGCGTGTTCTCCAGGACGGCCGCCCCGACCGGATGCCGCTCGTCGTGGTACGAGCCGAGCAGCCCCTCCGGCCCCCGCCCCCGCACCACGGCCGCCAGCTTCCAGCCCAGGTTGAAGGCGTCCTGGACACCGAGGTTGAGGCCCTGCCCACCGGCGGGCAGATGCACGTGGGCCGCGTCGCCGGCCAGCAGCACACGGCCGTCGACGTACGACTCCGCCTGCCGGGAGGCGTCCGTGAAGCGGGAGCCCCAGCGGAGGGCGCGCAGCCGCGGGTGGTGGCCGGGGCCGGTGTTCAGCGCGGCCCGCACCTCGTCCTCGGTGACGGGCGCGTCGCGCGGCACGTCCGCGTACGGCACGCCGCCGAAGACGAAGCGGAAGACGCCGTCGCCGAGCGGCGTCAGGGCGGCCGTCGGCCCGTGGCCGGCCTCGAAGGGCGGCGGCCGCCACTCGGTGGGCAGCGCCGGATCGTCCTCCAGCTCGACGTCGGCGACGGCGAGCGACACCCGCGCGTCCCGCCCCGGGAAACCGACGCCCAGCTCCTTGCGGACCCGGCTGCGCCCGCCGTCCGCGCCCACCAGGTAGGCGGCGCGGAAGGCGCGTGCGCCGCCGGGCCCCTCCGCGGTCACGGAGACACCGCCGGCGTCCTGCGCGAAACCGGTCAGCTCGTGCCCCCGCAGCACGGGTACGCCCTGCGCGGCGAGGCGGTCCTCCAGGAACCCCTCGACCCGCGCCTGCGGAATGCCCACTTGGTAGGGGAAGCGGGTGTCGAGCGCCCCGTAGTCGAGCGCGATGCCCGCGAAGTGCCCCCAGGGCAGGGCGGTCAGGGCGCGGTCGGCGAGCGGGTCCAGCCAGCCGCGCAGGTCGAACATCTCGGCGGTGCGCGGCTGGAGGTTCAGCGCCTTGGACTGGCCGCTGCGCCGGAGGGTGCGCTCCAGGACGAGGGTGCGGACGCCGGCGAGCCCCAGCTCGTTGGCGAGGGTCAGGCCCGTGGGCCCGGCGCCGACCACGATCACTTCCGGGTGGGTCACCGGATCACGCCTTCAGTCCGTGGCGGACGACGTACCGCCGGTGGAAGGCGATGAGGCCGCCCAGGACGGCCAGCCACTGCGCCGTGCTCACCAGCGGCACCCAGCCGACGGGCAGGGTCGTCGCCAGCACCACCCGCACCCCCGCGTCGAGCGTGAAGCCCAGGCCCCACACGGCGGTGAGGACCCTGAGCCGCCGCCGGAAGACGCCGTCGCCGTCCCACTGCGACAGCCAGGTGCGCCGGCCCTCCTCCCCCACCCGTGCGGTGACGACGGCCTGGGACAGGGCGAGGACGAACGGCCGGCGCGTCGGCAGCGTGCCGAGGATCCACAGGCCGATCAGGCCGAAGAGCCAGCTGTCCCGGATCAGCAGGACGCGGGCGTCACCGGTGACCAGGGTCATCAGCGCCCCGACGGCCATGAGGACGAGGGTGAAGACGGCCATCGCCTCGACCCTGCGCCGCTTGATCATGCCGTGGACGACCCAGGGGACGGCCAGCAGGCTGCCGACGAGCAGGGCCGCCCACTGGCCGACGCCCAGCGCCTGGAGCCCGTAGAACCCGCCGAGGGGCAGGGCGAGTTCGAAGACGAGCTGGAGTGCCAGCCGGCGGCGCACGGCGGGGGCGCCGCGCCGCTCGGCGGGCGGGGCGGCGAGCCGAGTGGTCACGGCGTCCTCCTGGTGGCGCGGTCGAAGATCTCGGCGAGCTCACGGCCGCGGACGGCCGCGTCGAAGCCGGGGTCGCGGGCGGCCCGTACGACGAGCGCGTCGATGGCGCCGCGGATGGCGATCACCATCGTCTCGGCGTCGAACTCCCGGAAGTCCCCGGCCTTCTGGGCGTGCCGGACGCCCTCGATCTGGGCGGCGGTCGCCTTCTCCATCGCCTCCGCGAACTCGCGGGCCGGCTCCCCCTGGCACCTGCCGGCGACGTTGGAGAGCACCTCGACCATCGCCGGCAGGTGGCGGGGAAACTCCTCCAGCAGCGCGAGGTTGGACTCGATGAAGGCGCGCAGCCGGCCCGAGGAGGTCGTCTCGGCCTCGACGCGGGGGCGCATGTAGCCGTCGGCGACCCGCATGACCTCGGCGACGACCTCCCGCATGAGGTCGTCCTTGCCGGCGAAGTGGTACGAGATCACCCCGGTGCTGCTCAGCCCGGCCCGGCGCGCGATCCTGCCGAACGTGGCCTTGGCGTAACCGAATTCGGCGATGACCTCGATGGCGGCGGCGACGATCTGCGCCCTGCGGGCCTCCTCGATGAAGGTCCTGCCGGCCGGCGCTTCCTGCTTGCGCTTGCTGCTTCTCGCTCCCACGGGCAAGACGGTAGGGGGGAGTTGCTCGGCCGAGCAAGCAGTGGTCCGGTCAAGCAGCTCACGAACCGCCGGTGAACAGAAGCCTGTTGGGCGTGCTGTCCCGTACGGCGGAGACGACGCCCGGCGTCGCCTGGGACGTCAGCCAGTCGGTCACCGACTGCGTCGACGCGTCGGGGTGAACCGCCTTGTAGAGCGCGGCGACTCCGGTCGTGTGCGGGGCCGCCTGGGACGTGCCGGTCATCGTCAGCGTGCCGCCGCCGGCGCGGGCGGAGGTGATGTCCACACCGGGCGCGAGGAGCCGTACGCATGTGCCCCAGTCGCTGAACGCGGCCATGCGGTCGGCCTGGTCGGTCGCGCCCGTGGGCACCGCGCCCGGGGCACCGGCCGGCGAGTTGGTGCAGGCGTCGGCCGTGTCGTTGCCCGCCGAGACGACCGGGGGGACGCCCTTCGCGGCGACGGCGGCGACGGCGGCGTTGGTGGCCGCCGAGAAGGGGCCGTTGATGGAGGCGTTGAGCACGGAGGCGGGCGTGGCGTTCTGCGCGACCCAGTCCAGGCCCTGGACGAAGCGGGCGGAGGTCGTCTCCCCCGCGCAGTCGAGGACGCGGACGCTGACCAGCGTCACCCTGCGCGCCACGCCGTGCTCCGCGCCGCCGATGACGCCCGACACGTGCGTGCCGTGGCCCGAACCGCCCGCGGCGATCGGGCAGTCGGAGCCGTCGCCGTTCGCGTCCACGAGATCGACGCCCTTGCGGGCCCGCCCGCCGAACTCCTGGTGCGTGTAGTCGATCCCGGTGTCCACGACGTACGCCGTGATCCCCTGCCCCGTGCCGTTCACCGTGAACTGCCCGTCGAGCGGCAGCCGTCGCTGATCGATGCGGTCCAGACCCCAGTCGGCGGCCGGCGCCGCCTGTTCCTCCTCCCCCCTCCCCTCCGACGCGTGGAAGACCGCGTCCTCCTCGACCGCCGCCACATCCGGCGCCTTCCGGACGGCCTCCAGCTGCTCCGGCGTGAGCGTCGCCGCGAAGCCGGTGAGAGCGTGCCCGTACACGACGTCCGGCGTCACGCCCAGCCGCGCCGTGAGCGTCCGCGGACTGGCGCCGTTGCGCAGCGTGACGATGTAGTGCCCGTGCACGGGCGTGCCCGACGTCCGCTGGAGGGGCGCGAGGACCCGTCCCCCCGGCTCGGGCGCGGCAGGGGCCGCGGCGGCGAGGGCGAGGGCGGCGAGGAGGGCGGTGGTGAGCCGATGCCGGGCGCGTCGCACGCGCCGCGTCTGTCTATGTCGGTTATGAGCCATGCCCTCTGGATAGGCGGGCGGACCGCCACCCGCGATCCGGGCTGGGCCGAGTGGCGGGAGCGGGTGCCCTTGCGGGGGAGTCGCGGCCGGGGCCCCGCCCTGGGCCCGGGCCGCGCCGCCGCACGGTGGCGGGCAGGGCCCGGTTCGCCTTCCCCGACCCCCTCCGGTTAGGTTTTCGCACATGACCGAAGCAGCAGCCCCCCGCACCGCCCCCGGCGCCGTCGCCGCCGGCCTCGCCACGATCGCCGCCGACGGGACCGTCCTCGACACCTGGTTCCCGGCTCCCGGGCTGGCCGACGGGCCAGGCCCGGCCGGTACCGAGCGGCTGGGCGCCGACGCCGCCGCCGAGCTGCTGGGCGAGAGCGCCCGGAAGGCCGTCGGCCCGGACCCGCGCCGGGGCGTGGAGGTCGTCGCCGTCCGCACGGTCATCTCGTCGCTCGACGACAAGCCGCTCGACGCGCACGACGCCTACCTGCGCCTGCACCTGCTCTCGCACCGCCTGGTGAAGCCGCACGGCCAGAACCTGGACGGCATCTTCGGCCTGCTCGCCAACGTCGCCTGGACCTCGCTCGGCCCCGTCGCCGTCGACCAGGTCGAGCGGGTGCGGCTGAACGCCCGCGCCGAGGGCCTGCACCTGTCGGTCACCAGCATCGACAAGTTCCCGCGCATGACCGACTACGTGGCCCCCTCGGGCGTCCGCATCGGTGACGCCGACCGCGTCCGCCTCGGGGCGTACCTCGGCAAGGGCACGACCGTCATGCACGAGGGCTTCGTGAACTTCAACGCCGGCACGCTGGGCACCTCGATGGTCGAGGGCCGCATCAGCGCGGGCGTCGTCGTCGGCGACGGCAGCGACATCGGCGGCGGCGCGTCCACCATGGGCACGCTCTCCGGCGGCGGCAAGCAGATCATCTCCGTCGGGAAGAACTGCCTGCTCGGCGCCGAGTCCGGCATCGGCATCGCGCTCGGCGACGAGTGCGTCGTCGAGGCCGGCCTGTACGTGACGGCCGGCACCCGCGTGACCATGCCCGACGGCGAGATCGTCAAGGCCCTGGAGCTCTCCGGCGCGAGCAACATCCTCTTCCGCCGCAACTCCACCACGGGCGCCGTCGAGGCCCGCCCGTACAAGGCGAACTGGGGCGGCCTCAACGAGGCGCTGCACAGCCACAACTGACCCCAACAGACGCACGGGACACGCCCGTTCGTCGAGCGGCCGTACGGCGGGAGACCGCGGTACGGCCGCTCTGGCGTGTCCCCGAGGTGCTGCGCCACCATGGGTGCCGTTCGGTCCACGGGAAGCGACCCATGGAGGCGTCATGAAGCTGGGCAAACCGCTGGCCGTCGGCTTCGCGGAGGAGGCGGACGAGGCCGTGGGGACGGAGGAGGTCCCCGAGGAGGCCGTCGCCGTCCCGGTCCCCGAAGAAGCCGTCCCGGCCGGGCGATGAGGCTCCGGCTCCCCCAGGAGCGCCCCGCCGAGCCGCCCACCGGCTACAAGATCGCCTACCCGGTGCTGTCCCGCGACGGCACCGGGGCCGGCTTCACCGGGGTCTCGCTCGGCGGCGGCGCGCCCTACCGCGCCCTGGACGATGCCCGCTGCGTCTACGGCCGGCGGCACCGGCCGCCGGCCCGCCGCTGCGACTGCGGCTTCCACTGCCTGCACTCGCTGACCGAGGCCCTGGCCCTGACCTGCGCCGGGCAACACCGCCGCGCCGTCGTCCTGGAGGTCGGCGTCCTCGGCGCCTACATCCGTTACGAGCGCGGCATGCGCTACGCCCGCCAGCGCGTGCGCACCGTCCGCGTCGGCTCCTGCGCCTGCGGCCGCGACGCCGTCCGCTTCGCCGACGCCGGCTGGGGACGGCCGGGCTGGCGGGTGGTCGCCGCCGACTGCGGCGGCTGCGGGCTCGGCGGGGCGGCCGTGGGCTTCGAGGAGTTCGAGCGGCTGGCCGGCGACGGCGTCCGCGTCCTGCCCGACCGCAGCGGCGCGGTCGCCGACCGCACCCTGCCGGAGCTCATGGCGGAGGCGGCCCTGCTCCAGGCCCGACTGGACTGGTTCGAGGGCCAGTTGGCGAAGTTCTCGTCCTCCGGCGAACGGTGAGGGGCGACGGCCGCTCAACCCCGGCCGGGGAAGAGGCGTCCTCGCCCACGACCGCACCGCCCCCTCCGAAAGGCGCCGCCCGTGTTCCGCATGCCGGCCGAGTCCGAGCCCCACGCCCGCACGTTCCTCGGCTGGCCCCCGTACGGCCCCGTCTGGGGCCCGTACACGAGCGCAGTGCGGCGTGACGTCGCCGCCCTCGCGCGGCTGATCGCCGAGTACGAGCCCGTGAGCGTCCTCGCCGCGCCGCAGGACGCCGACGAGGCGCACAGGGCGTGCGGGGGCGCCGTGCGCGTCGAGCCGATTCCCGTGGACGACCTGTGGCTGCGCGACGCGGGGCCGACGTTCGTCGCGCGGGAGGACGACGGGACGGTCGCGGGGATCGACTTCCACTTCAACGGGTGGGGCGGCAAGCAGGAACACCCCCGCGACGGGCGCGTCGCCGCGCGGCTGCTCGACGCCGTCGGCGTGCCGCGGATCGACGCGGGGCTCACCGCCGAGGGCGGCTCACTGGAGACCGACGGCGCGGGGACCCTGCTCGTCACCGAGAGCTCGCTGGTCAACGACAACCGCAACCCCGGGCGTCCGCGCGACGCCGTCGAGCGCGAGCTGAAGGCGCTGCTCGGCGTCACCACCGTCGTCTGGCTGAAGGGCGTGCGCGGTGAGGACGTCACCGACTGCCATGTGGACGCCCTCGCCCGCTTTCGCCGCCCCCGGCACCGTCCTCCTCAGCGCCCCGCCGCCCGGCGCGCCGCGGGACGACGTGTGGACGCGGGTGTACGAACAGGCCCGCGCCGTCCTGGAGTCGGCGTCCGACGCCCGCGGCCGCACCCTGGAGATCGTCGACCTGCCCGAGCCGGACCCGGCCGAACTCGGCGAGCGCGGCGCCGACTTCCTCGGCTGCTACGCCAACTACTACGTGGCGAACGGGGTCGTGGTGGTGCCCCGCTTCGGCGACCGCCGCGCCGACGAGCGGGCGGTGTCGCTCCTGCGCGACCTGTACCCGGGCCGCGCCGTGCGGGCGGTGGAGATCCACGACCTGGCCGAGGGCGGCGGCGGCATCCACTGCGCGACGCAACAGCAGCCCGCCGCCCGGGTGGTGCCGGGCGACGGGCTGCCGGAGGCGGGCGCGGTCAGACGTTGAAGCCGAGCGCGCGGAGCTGCTCGCGGCCCTCGTCGGTGATCTTGTCGGGGCCCCACGGCGGCATCCAGACCCAGTTGATCCGGAGCTCGTTGACGATGCCCTCCGTGGCGGACTTCGCCTGGTCCTCGATGACGTCGGTCAGCGGGCAGGCCGCGGACGTCAGGGTCATGTCGAGGGTGGCGATGTTGGCGTCGTCGATGTGGATGCCGTAGATCAGGCCGAGGTTGACGACGTCGATGCCCAGCTCGGGGTCGACCACGTCGTAGAGGGCCTCGCGGACCTCCTCCTCGGTGGCCGGCTTGGTGGTGGTCACTTCGTCGCTCATGCCGACTTCCTTGCCGTCTCGTCGGTGCTCTCGCCCAGGGCCTGGGCGGTCGCGTCCTTCCACGCCATCCAGCTGAGGAGGGCGCACTTCACCCGCGCGGGGTACTTGGAGACGCCGGCGAACGCGACCGCGTCCTCCAGCACCTCCTCCATCGCGTCGTCCGGCTCGATCCGGCCCTTGGACTGCATCAGCTCCAGGAAGGTCTCCTGGATCCGCCGCGCGTCGCCGAGCTCCTTGCCGACCAGCAGCTCGTTCAGCACCGAGGCGCTGGCCTGGCTGATGGAGCAGCCCTGGCCCTCGTACGAGACGTCCTCGATCGTCTCGCCGGAGAGCCGGACCCGCAGGGTGATCTCGTCGCCGCACGTCGGGTTGACGTGGTGCACCTCGGCGTCGCCGGGACGCAAGCCCCGCCCGTGCGGGTGCTTGTAGTGGTCCAGGATGACGTCCTGGTACATCGAATCAAGCTTCACAGTCCGCTGCCCATCAGCCGAAGAAGTTCCGTACGTGCTCCAGGCCCTCGACCAGCGCGTCGACCTCGCCGGGGGTGGAGTACAGGTAGAACGACGCCCGGGTGGTCGCCGGAATTCCGTACCGCAGGCAGACCGGACGCGCGCAGTGGTGGCCCACGCGGACGGCGATGCCCTGCTCGTCGAGGACCTGGCCCACGTCGTGCGGGTGGATGTCGCCGAGCGTGAAGGAGATCGCGGCGCCGCGGTCCTCGGCCGTGGTGGGGCCGATCAGCTTGAGGCCGGGGACCTCCTGGAGCCGCTGGATCGCGTACTGGGTGATCGCGTGCTCGTGCCGGGCGATCTTCTCCATGCCGATCGAGGTGAGGTAGTCCACCGCGGCGCCGAGGCCGACGGCCTGGGCGATCGGGGGCGTGCCCGCCTCGAACTTGTGCGGCGCCGGGGCGTAGGTGGAGGAGTGCATCGAGACGGTCTCGATCATCTCGCCGCCGCCGAGGAACGGCGGCAGGTCCTCCAGGAGCTCCTGGCGGCCCCACAGGACGCCGATGCCGTCCGGGCCGCACATCTTGTGGCCGGTGAAGGCCACGAAGTCGGCCTGGAGCGACTGGACGTCCAGCGGCATGTGCGGCGCGGCCTGCGAGGCGTCGATGACGACCAGGGCGCCGACCTCCTGGGCACGCCGGACGATCGCCTCGACCGGGTTGACCGTGCCCAGGATGTTGGAGACCAGCACGAACGAGACGACCTTGGTCTTCTCGGTGATGATCTCCTCGATGTTCGAGAGGTCGAGCCGGCCGTCGTCGGTCAGGCCGAACCACTTCAGCTTCGCGCCGGTGCGCTGCGCGAGCAGCTGCCACGGAACGATGTTGGAGTGGTGCTCCATCTCCGTGATGACGATCTCGGTGTCGTGGTCGACCCGGTAGGGCTCGTCCGCGAGACCGAGCATGTTCGCCACGAGGTTGAGCGACTCCGAGGCGTTCTTGGTGAATATCACCTCGTCGCGGCTGGGCGCGTTGACGAACGCCGCGATCTTGTCGCGGGCGCCCTCGTACAGCGCCGTCGCCTCCTCGGCGAGGACGTGGACGCCGCGGTGGACGTTGGCGTTGTGCCGCTCGTAGTACTCGGCGAGCACGTCGAGGACCTGGCGCGGCTTCTGGGAGGTCGCCGCGTTGTCCAGGTAGACGAGCTTCTTCCCGTCGTGCACGACGCGGTCGAGGATCGGGAAGTCCTTGCGGATTGCCTCGGTGTCCAGCAACCCCGGGATATGGGTCACGCGGTGACGCCTCCCTTCGTCACGTACGCCTCGTAGCCCTCTTCCTCCAGCTTGTCGGCGAGCTCGGCGCCACCGGACTCGGCGATGCGGCCGTTGGCGAAGACGTGCACGAAGTCGGGCTTGATGTAGCGCAGGATGCGGGTGTAGTGCGTGATGAGCAGGGTGCCCACCTCCCCGGTCTCGCGGACTCGGTTGACGCCCTCGGAGACGATGCGCAGGGCGTCGACGTCCAGGCCGGAGTCGGTCTCGTCGAGGATGGCGATCTTCGGCTTGAGGAGCTCCAGCTGGAGGATCTCGTGGCGCTTCTTCTCACCGCCGGAGAAGCCCTCGTTGACGTTGCGCTCGGCGAAGGAGGGGTCCATGTGGAGCCGCTCCATGGACTCCTTGACCTCCTTGACCCAGGTGCGCAGCTTGGGGGCCTCGCCGCGGATGGCGGTGGCGGAGGTGCGCAGGAAGTTGGAGACCGAGACGCCGGGGACCTCGACGGGGTACTGCATGGCGAGGAAGACGCCGGCGCGGGCGCGCTCGTCGACGGACATCTCCAGGACGTCCTCGCCGTCGAGGGTGACGGTACCGCCGGTGATCGTGTACTTGGGGTGGCCGGCCAGGGAGTAGGCCAGGGTGGACTTGCCGGAGCCGTTGGGGCCCATGATGGCGTGGGTCTCGCCCTGCTTCACGGTCAGGTCGACGCCGCGCAGGATCTCCCGGGAGCCGTTGTCGGCCTCGACGGAGACGTGCAGGTCGTGGATCTCAAGCGTTGCCATGGGGAACTCAGGACTCCTGGGTGA
Organism: Streptomyces caatingaensis; assembly: GCF_001187435.1. Taxonomy (GTDB): domain Bacteria; phylum Actinomycetota; class Actinomycetes; order Streptomycetales; family Streptomycetaceae; genus Streptomyces; species Streptomyces caatingaensis. The sequence goes on from NZ_LFXA01000004.1 coordinate 102,224, forward strand.
TGGAGACGAGCACGGACGCGTCCGGGCCGTCTCCTTCGATCTTGACGGGGTAAACGGGGACCGGTCGGGTGGCGGGGAGCCCCGACGGCTTTCCGGTGCGCAGGTCGAACGTGGAGCCGTGCAGCCAGCACTCGATGGCGCAGTCCTCCACCTCGCCCTCGGAGAGCGAGACGTTCGCGTGCGAGCAGATGTCGTGGATGGCGAAGACCTCGCCCCCGGTGCGGACGATCGAGACGGGGGTGCCCTCGATCTCCACCCGCTTGGGGGTGTCCTCCTCGAGCTCGCCGAGCGCGGCCACGCGTACGTAGGTCATGCCACGGACGCCTTCAGCTCGGCCTCGATCTTGTCGATGAGGCGCTCCTCCACGTCCGGGATGCCGATCTGCTGGACGAGCTCGGCGAAGAAGCCGCGGACCACCAGGCGGCGGGCCTCGTCGGCGGGGATGCCGCGGGCCATCAGGTAGAAGAGCTGCTCGTCGTCGAAGCGGCCGGTCGCGGAGGCGTGGCCGGCGCCGACGATCTCACCGGTCTCGATCTCCAGGTTGGGGACCGAGTCGACGCGGGCGCCGTCGGTGAGGACGAGGTTGCGGTTGAGCTCGTAGGTGTCGGTGCCCTCGGCGGCGGCGCGGATGAGGACGTCGCCGATCCAGACGGCGTGGGCGTCCTTGCCCTGGAGCGCGCCCTTGAAGACCACGTTGCTGCGGCAGTGCGGCGTGTCGTGGTCGACGAAGAGGCGGTGCTCCTGGTGCTGGCCGTTGTCGGTGAAGTAGAGGCCGAACAGCTCGGCCTCGCCGCCCGGGCCGCCGTAGACGACGCGCGGGTGGAGGCGGACGAGGTCGCCGCCGAAGGTGACGATCACGGACTTGAAGCTCGCGTCCCGGCCGACCAGGGCGGTCTGCTGGGCGGCGTGCACCGCGGTGTCGGCCCAGTCCTGGACGGAGACGACGGTGAGCTTGGCGCCGTCGCCGAGGACGTACTCGATGTTGGCGGCCAGGGTGGCGTCGCCGGTGTGGTCGATGACGACGACGGCCTCGGAGAAGGCGCCGATCTCGACGAGCGCGTGGGCGAAGGAGACCCCGCCCTCGCCGTGCACCGCGACGCGGACGGGCTCGGTGAGCCGGGTGTCCTTCGGGATCGAGACAACGGTGGCCTTCTCGAAGGAGCTGAACGCCTGGGCGGCGACGCGGTCCACCGGCTTGCCGGCCTTGCCGAGCCGGGAGTCGTCCCGTCCGACGGTCTCGACGGTGACGCCCTCCGGGGCGGTCACCTCGACCTTGACGCCGGCGCCGTCGGCCTTCTCGGCGGCGGAGCCGTCGTGCAGGCCGCGCAGGCGCTCCAGCGGGGTGAAGCGCCACTCCTCCTCACGGCCGTGCGGCACGGGGAAGTCGGCGACGTCGTACGAGGCCGGGGCGCTGACCCGCGCGTCGATGGGCTGCCGGGGCCCGCCCACCTGGATGGCGCCGTCGGTGGTGCTGCCGGCGGGAGTGTTGTCAGCCATGGCTGTCGTGGTTTCTCTTCCTGTCCAAAGGTTCGCTGCGGTCTGCGGGCGGCGGCCGGTCAGCCGACGGCGCCTTCCATCTGCAGCTCGATCAGCCGGTTGAGCTCCAGGGCGTACTCCATGGGCAGCTCGCGGGCGATCGGCTCGACGAAGCCGCGCACGATCATCGCCATGGCCTCGTCCTCCGAGAGGCCGCGGCTCATCAGGTAGAAGAGCTGGTCGTCGCTGACCTTGGAGACGGTCGCCTCGTGGCCCATGGACACGTCGTCCTCGCGGACGTCCACGTAGGGGTAGGTGTCGGAGCGGGAGACGGTGTCGACCAGCAGCGCGTCGCACAGCACGTTGGACTTCGACCCGGCGGCGCCCTCGCCGATCTCGATCAGACCGCGGTAGGAGGTGCGGCCGCCGCCTCGCGCCACCGACTTGGAGACGATGTTGGACGAGGTGTTGGGCGCCATGTGGACCATCTTGGCGCCGGCGTCCTGGTGCTGGCCCTGGCCGGAGAAGGCGATGGACAGGGTCTCGCCCTTGGCGTGCTCGCCCATCAGGTAGACGGCCGGGTACTTCATGGTCACCTTGGAACCGATGTTGCCGTCGATCCACTCCATGGTGGCGCCCTCGTAGGCGACGGCGCGCTTGGTGACCAGGTTGTAGACGTTGTTCGACCAGTTCTGGATGGTCGTGTAGCGGCAGCGGCCGCCCTTCTTGACGATGATCTCCACGACGGCGCTGTGCAGCGAGTCCGAGGAGTAGATCGGGGCGGTGCAGCCCTCGACGTAGTGCACGTAGGCGTTCTCGTCGACGATGATCAGGGTCCGCTCGAACTGACCCATGTTCTCGGTGTTGATGCGGAAGTACGCCTGGAGCGGGATGTCGACGTGGACGCCCGGCGGGACGTAGATGAAGGAGCCGCCCGACCACACCGCGGTGTTGAGCGCGGCGAACTTGTTGTCACCGGCGGGGATGACGGTGCCGAAGTACTCCTGGAAGAGCTCCGGGTGCTCCTTCAGGGCGGTGTCGGTGTCCAGGAAGATGACGCCCTGGGCCTCCAGGTCCTCGCGGATCTGGTGGTAGACGACCTCCGACTCGTACTGGGCGGCGACGCCGGCGACCAGGCGCTGCTTCTCGGCCTCGGGGATGCCCAGCTTGTCGTAGGTGTTCTTGATGTCCTCGGGCAGGTCCTCCCAGGTGGCGGCCTGCTTCTCGGTGGAGCGGACGAAGTACTTGATGTTGTCGAAGTCGATGCCCGAGAGGTCCGAGCCCCAGGTCGGCATGGGCTTCTTGTCGAAGAGCTTCAGTCCCTTGAGGCGGAGCTTGAGCATCCACTCGGGCTCGGACTTCTTGGCCGAGATGTCGCGGACGACCTCCTCGGAGAGGCCGCGCTTCGCCGCGGCACCGGCCTCGTCGGAGTCGGCCCAGCCGTATTCGTACGTGCCCAGGCCCTCGAGCTCAGGGTGGGCAGTCTCCGTGGGGAGAGTCATGCGGGGTTCCTCCCGGCCGTGCTGGTGGATGCTGATGTCTTAGGGGGCTTGCTGGGGATGAACGTCGTGCACACCCCGTCGCCGTGGGCGATGGTGGCAAGACGTTGCACATGCGTCCCGAGCAGGCGGGAGAAGACCTCGGTCTCCGCCTCGCACAGCTGCGGGAACTGCTCGGCGACGTGGGCGACCGGGCAGTGGTGCTGGCAGAGCTGTTCGCCGACCGGCGCTGTGCGCGCCGTAGCAGCGTACCCGTCCTCGGTCAATGCCCTGGCCAGCACCCGGGCCCGGTCCTCGGGGGCGGCGGCCTCCAGGGCCGCGCGGTACGCCTCGGCCTGGGCGGCCATGCGGGCGCGGGCGAAGGCCGCGACCGCGGCCTCCCCCATCTCCCCGCCGCCGGCGGCCTGGGCGATCCAGCGCAGGGCGTCGCTCGCGAGCTTGTCGTAGGCCTGGTCGAAGGCGTCCCGGCCGCAGTCCGTCAGGGCGAAGACCTTGGCGGGGCGGCCGCGCGTACGGGCGCCGTAGACCCGCTTCTCGCGGGGCTCCACGAGGCCCTCGGCGACCAGGGTGTCGAGGTGGCGGCGGACGGCGGCCTGGGTCAGCTCCAGGCGCAGGGCCAGCTCGGCGGCGGTGGACGGGCCGTGGTCGAGGATGGACCTCACCACGCGGGCCCGGGTGCCGCGCTGCTCGTCCTGGACGCGCTGGTCCTCCCGGGCCGGGGGGACGCGGGTGCCCGCGGGTACGCGCCCGTGCGGCCCGGCGGCCTGCCCGGCCGCGGGCCCCTCCGGAGCCTCGCCCGCGTATTTCACAACACCATTGTTGCGTAATTTGCTGAGCCCGGACAAGCCTCGGCCGGGCCGTCCGGGGTGGTTTCAATCACTTAGGGTCACCTAACCAGCACGGTTTTCCAGGGGCTTTCCCGGCCCTGTGGCATGGCCGGAGCGACCGGCTTCGTAGACTGCGCGGCATGCGCAGCGCCATCCCGGGGGACCCCGGGACCCCCGGACGCCGGCCGGCGGTCGAGGTCCGCGGCCTCGTCAAGCGGTACGGGAACAAGACCGCCGTGGACGGGCTCGACCTCACCGTGGCGGCCGGCTCCCTCACCGCCGTCCTCGGCCCCAACGGGGCCGGCAAGACCACCACCATCGAGACCTGCGAGGGCTACCGCCGCCCGGACGCGGGCACGGTCCGGGTGCTCGGGCTCGACCCCGTCGCCGACGCCGCCGCCCTGCGCCCGCGCGTCGGCGTCATGCTGCAGAACGGCGGCATATACGCCGGAGCCCGCGCCGAGGAGATGCTGCGGCACGTCGCCGCCCTGCACGCCCACCCGCTCGACGTGGACGCCCTCATCGAGCGCCTGGGGCTGGGCGGTTGCGGCCGCACCGCCTACCGCCGGCTCTCCGGCGGCCAGCAGCAGCGGCTCTCGCTGGCCATGGCCGTCGTCGGCCGCCCCGAGCTCGTCTTCCTCGACGAGCCCACGGCCGGCCTCGACCCGCAGGCCCGCCGCGCCACCTGGGACCTGGTCCGCGAGCTGCGCGCGGACGGCGTCACCGTCGTGCTCACCACCCACCACATGGACGAGGCGGAGGAGCTGGCGGACGACGTCGCCATCGTCGACGCCGGCCGGGTCATGGCCCAGGGCAGCCCCGAGGAGCTGTGCAAGGGCGGCGCCGAGAACACCCTCCGCTTCACCGGCCGCGCCGGCCTGGACATCGCCTCCCTCCTCAAGGCCCTGCCCGCGGACACGGCGGCCATCGAGGTGACCCCCGGCAGCTACCGGGTCAGCGGCGCGATCGGCCCCCAGCTGCTGGCGACCGTCACCACCTGGTGCGCGCAGCACGGCGTGATGCCGGACCGGATAGCCGTGGAGCGGCACACGCTGGAGGACGTCTTTCTGGAGCTCACCGGCAAGGAGTTGCGGGCATGACGCAGGACACCACGACGGGCCGGGGGTCCGGGGGTCGCCCCCCGGGACAACACAGCCTGGAGCCCACCGGCAAGGAGTTGCGGGCATGACGCAGGACACCACGACGGGCCGGGGGTCCGGGGGTCGCCCCCCGGGACAACACAGCCTGGAGCCCACCGGCAAGGAGTTGCGGGCATGACGCAGGACACCACGACGGGCCGGGGGTCCGGGGGTCGCCCCCCGGGACAACACAGCCTGGAGCCCACCGGCAAGGAGTTGCGCGCATGACCACCTCGACCGGGACCTTCGTCCCGAAGCCCGGCGCCGCGCCGCTCCCCCGGATGATCCGGGCGCAGGCCGCGCTGGAGACCCGGATGCTGCTGCGCAACGGCGAACAGCTCCTGCTGACCGTCGTCATCCCCACGCTGCTGCTGGTCCTCTTCAGCACCGTGGACATCGTCACCGTGCCCGCCGACGGGACGGGCGGCTCCGGCAAGGCCGTCGACTTCCTCGCCCCCGGCGTCCTGGCCCTGGCCGTCATGTCCACCGCCTTCACCGGCCAGGCCATCGCGACCGGCTTCGAGCGCCGCTACGGGGTGCTCAAGCGGCTGGGCGCGTCCCCGCTGCCGCGCTGGGCGCTGATGACGGCGAAGACCTGCTCGGTGCTGGTCACCGAGATCCTCCAGATCGTCCTGCTCACCGCGATCGCCCTCGCGCTCGGCTGGTCGCCGCACGGCAACCCCCTCACCGTGGCCCTGCTGCTCGTGCTGGGCACGGCGGCGTTCTCCGGGCTCGGCCTGCTGATGGCCGGCACGCTCAGGGCGGAGGCCACCCTGGCCGCCGCCAACCTGGTCTTCCTGCTGCTCCTGGTCGGCGGCGGCGTCATCGTCCCGCTGGACAAGTTCCCGGACGCGGCCCGCTCGGTGCTGGAACTGCTGCCCGTCTCGGCGCTCTCCGACGGCCTGCGGGACGTCCTGCGGGACGGCGCCGGGGTGCCCTGGGGCGACCTCGGGATCCTCGCCGTGTGGGCGGCGCTGGGGCTGGGCGCGGCGGGCCGCTTCTTCCGCTGGGAGTAGCGGGGAGCGGGCCGCGCCGGGGGTGACGGCCCGGGCGGTTCGGCGACCCCTCGTGAATCCATGCACAAGCGGGTGCTTACGATGACGGGGTGCCGAAATCGATGAACCCCCTCCAGCTCGTGGCCGACCGCTGGCAGCCCTCCGCGCAGGTCGTCCGGCGGGCCGCGTTCGCCTGTGTCGTCATGGGCGTGGTCATCGTGGTGACGGGCGGCGCCGTCCGCCTCACCCAGTCCGGACTGGGGTGCCCGACGTGGCCGACCTGTACCGAGGACAGCCTGACGCCGACGCCCGCGATGGGCATCAACGGCGTCATCGAGTTCACCAACCGCATGCTGACGTACGTGCTGTGCGCGGTCGTCGGCGTCGCGATCATCGCCGCGCGGGCGCGGTCGCCCCGCCGGCGCGACCTGACGCGGCTGGGCTGGGCCCAGTTCTGGATCGTCGCCGGCAACGGCATCATCGGCGGCATCACCGTGCTCACGGGCCTCAACCCGTACATCGTCGCCGCGCACTTCCTCGCGGCGACCTCGCTGCTGACCGTCGCCGTGATCATGTGGCTGCGGGCCTCCGAGGGCGACGACGAGCCGCGCGACCTCGTGCCCCGGCCGGTGCGCCAGCTCGGCTGGGTGCTGGCCGTGGCGGCGGCCCTGCTGATCGTGGCGGGCACGGTCGTCACCGGCTCCGGCAAGCACGCGGGCGACGCGAAGAAGGACGTCCACCGGATCCCGCTCAGCTACCGCGAAGTCACGCAGCTGCACGTCGACTTCGTCTTCGTCGTGCTCGGCCTGACGGTCGCCCTGTGGTTCGTCCTGCGGGCCCTGAAGGCGCCGGCGGGGCCGCGGCGGCGGGTGGTGGAGCTGTTCGTGGTCCTGATGCTTCAGGGTGTCGTCGGGTACGTGCAGTACTTCACGGATTCGCCCGAGGTGATCGTGGGCGTGCACATGCTGGGGTCGTGCCTCGTGTGGATCGCGGTGCTGCGCGTTGTCCTGTCCCTCCGGGACCGGGGGGAACTGGTGGCCCTTCCGGCGCAGACGGCCACCGACACAACCTCGCCACTGGCGACCGCGGGCCGGTAGGGAGTCTTTGCCCCGGACCTGCCCCCTCTGGGAGAGGGTCCGGGGCAAACTCAACGGCCCTCAGGCCGCCGCCGTCGGATTCCGTCGCCCACCCAGCTGCAACCCCGCCATCCGCCCCCACTCATACGGCCCGGTGCGCACCTTCGCCGCCATCTCCCCGTCGAACTCCTCCCGGGCCTCGACGCCCGCCCCCGCCGCGACCGCGAGTTCGAGCGCCCGCTCGGCCGCCGCGTACGAGCGGGCCACGACGTTGCCCCACTCCCCGTCCGTGCCGACGAGCGCGATCCGGGTGCGCCCACGCCCTATGTGGGCGAGCTGCACCTCCGCCCCGCCCCCGTGGTCGCGGGCGAACACGCCGATCTGCCTGGCCAGCCGGGCCGCCTCGCGCTGCGCACGCGCGTCCGGCCGGGCCTCCTGCTGGGTGTCTGCGTCTGCCATGGGCAGGATGCTACCGACGGGTAGTACATAAGGCGACGGGCGGCGCGGGTGGCCTTGACCACCCGCGCCGCCCGTTCGGACGACCAGGACCCGCGCGCGGGACCTACCGCAGGAAGGGATCGATCGCGACCGCCGTGAACAGCAGCGACACATACGTGATCGACCAGTGGAACAGCCGCATCTCCTTGAGCTTCGCCCCGGTGATCCCGGCCTTGGCCCGCGCCTGGAGCGCGTGCGCCTCCTTCAGCCAGAGACCGCCGCAGGCCACGGCCACGACCGTGTAGAACCAGCCGGTGTAGCCCAGCGGCGTCAGCAGCAGCGAGACGCCGACCATGACCCAGCTGTAGAGGACGATCTGCCGGGCGACGGCCTTGTTGCCCGCGACGACCGGCAGCATCGGCACGCCGACGCGCTCGTAGTCGTCCTTGACCTTCATCGACAGCGGCCAGTAGTGCGGCGGCGTCCAGAAGAAGATGACGAGGAAGAGGATGAGCGAGGCCCAGGAGACCTCGTTCTTCACGGCGGACCAGCCGATGATGACCGGCAGGCAGCCGGCGATGCCGCCCCACACGATGTTCTGCGCGGTACGGCGCTTGAGGATCATCGTGTAGACGACGGTGTAGAAGAGGGAGGCCCCGAGCGAGAGCATCGCCGACAGGGGGTTGACCAGGAACCAGAACCAGACGGTCGAGCCGACGGTGAGCGTCGCGGCGAAGACCAGGCACTCGCGCGGCGAGACCATGCCGGTGACGAGCGGACGCTGGGAGGTCCGGTCCATCATGGCGTCGATGTCGCGGTCGTAGTACATGTTGAACGCGCCCGCGCCACCGGCGGAGAGGTATCCGCCGACGCAGGTCGCCAGCACGAGCCACATGTCCGGGACGCCCTGCGCGGCGAGGAACATCACCGGAACCGTCGTCATCAGCAGAAGCTCGATGACGCGCGGCTTCGTCAGCGCCACGAAAGCCTTGACACGGGCCCCGAACGGCCGGTGTTCGGGACTCTCGGCGGCGATGAGCCCCGCAGGACGGGATTCGACGGCCGTCACGCACACCCCTGACAGAGATAAGGCCAGCAAGCACATCCGGCCCTCGTGCGACCGGGGAAGACTTGCGCGTACCAAGCCACTCTAGACGCAGGGCCTGGCACGGCCTCCGCCGGGGTGGGTCGTGTTGGACGACCCCGGGGCCACCCCCCGGACCGCCCCGCACCCACCGGCGGCGCCGCTCGGGAGGCGGGCTCCGGCGTCGCACCCCACGCTGGACATATGGCCACTACCTGCCAAAGGGGAATCTTTCCGGCCGCATGCCGGTTGCCACGGCGAAGAGCGGGCGACCGCTCGGCGAAGAGCGGGTAACCGCTCAAATGGGCCGCCCCGCAACCGACTGCACGTCGAAAAGACGCGCGTTCGCGCAAGGGTAGGCTCGACACCGCCGCGTCGTGGCGGAACATACCGCCCCCGGCCAGACAATGTGGAGAGGAGCCCTGAACTAGGGTGAGCAACAAGCCGACCACCTCAGAGCTCGAGTGGACCGAACTGGACCAGAGGGCGGTCGACACCGCCCGAGTCCTGGCCATGGATTCCGTGCAGAAGGTCGGCAACGGCCATCCCGGAACGGCCATGAGCCTGGCGCCCGCCGCTTACCTGCTCTTCCAGAAGCTGATGCGGCACGACCCCAGCGACGCGGACTGGATCGGCCGCGACCGGTTCGTCCTCTCGCCCGGTCACACCAGCCTCACGCTCTACGTGCAGCTCTTCATGGCCGGTTACGGCCTGGAGCTCTCGGACCTCAAGGCGTTCCGCACCTGGGGCAGCAAGACCCCGGGCCACCCGGAGCACGGCCACACCCGCGGCGTCGAGACCACGACCGGCCCGCTGGGCCAGGGCATCGCCAACGCGGTGGGCATGGCGATGGCCGCCCGCTACGAGCGCGGCCTGTTCGACCCGGAGGCCCCGAAGGGCGAGTCCCCCTTCGACCACACCATCTGGGCGATCGTCTCCGACGGCGACCTGGAGGAGGGCATCTCCGCCGAGGCGTCCTCGCTGGCCGGCCACCAGAAGCTGGGCAACATCGTCGCGCTGTACGACGACAACCACATCTCGATCGAGGGCGACACCGAGACCGCGTTCTCCGAGGACGTCCTCAAGCGCTACGAGGCCTACGGCTGGCACGTGCAGCGCATCGAGCAGGCGCCCAACGGCGACTTCGACGTCCAGGCCCTCTACGCGGCCCTGAAGGCGGCGCAGGCGGAGACCGAGCGTCCGTCGATCATCGCCGCCCGGACGATCATCGCCTGGCCCGCCCCGAACGCCCAGAACACCGAGGCGTCGCACGGCTCGGCGCTCGGCGAGGCCGAGGTGGCCGCGACCAAGGAGGTGCTCGGCTTCGACCCCGAGCAGCACTTCCAGGTCGAGGAGAAGGTCTTCGAGCACGTCCGCAAGGTCGTCGACCGCGGCCGCGAGGCCCACGCGACCTGGGACAAGCGGATCCAGAAGTGGCGCGAGGCCAACCCGGAGCGGGCGGCCGACTTCGACCGGATCATGGCCGGCGAGCTGCCCGACGGCTGGGAGAAGGCCCTCCCGGTCTTCCCGGCCGGCAAGGCCGTCGCCACCCGCAAGGCCTCCGGCGAGGTCCTCAAGGCGCTGGGCGGCGTGATCCCCGAGCTGTGGGGCGGCTCCGCCGACCTCGCCGGCTCGAACAACACCACGATCGACCCGTCGTCGTCCTTCCTCCCCGAGGGCAACCCCCTCCCGGAGGCCGACCCCTACGGCCGCACGGTGCACTTCGGTATCCGTGAGCACGCCATGGGCTCGACGATGAACGGCATCGCGCTCCACGGCAACACCCGTGTCTACGGCGGCACCTTCCTGGTGTTCTCCGACTACATGCGCCCGGCCGTCCGCCTGGCCGCGCTGATGAAGCTGCCGGTCACCTACGTGTGGACGCACGACTCCATCGGCCTCGGCGAGGACGGCCCGACCCACCAGCCGGTCGAGCACATGGCCGCGCTGCGCGCCATCCCGGGCCTGAACATGGTCCGCCCGGCCGACGCCAACGAGACCGCCATCGCCTGGCGCGAGATCGTCAAGCGCCACTCCACCAAGCCCGCGCCGCACGGTCTGGCCCTCACCCGCCAGAACGTCCCGACGTACGAGGCCAACGAGGGTGCCGCCAAGGGCGGTTACGTCCTGTTCGAGGCCGAGGGCGGCCGCGCCCAGGTGATCCTGATCGGCACCGGCTCCGAGGTCCAGCTCGCCGTCGAGGCGCGCGAGCGGCTCCAGGCCGAGGGCATCCCCACCCGCGTGGTCTCGATGCCGTCGGTGGAGTGGTTCGAGGAGCAGGACCAGGCGTACCGCGACGGCGTCCTGCTGCCGGACGTCAAGGCCCGCGTGGCCGTCGAGGCGGGCATCGCCCTGACCTGGCACCGCTACGTCGGCGAGGCCGGCCGCGTCGTCTCCCTGGAGCACTTCGGCGCCTCCGCCGACTACAAGGTCCTGTTCCAGGAGTTCGGCCTGACGACCGACGCCGTCGTCGAGGCCGCCCGCGAGTCCCTGGCCGACGCCGGCCGACGCTGAGCGCGAAGCACCCGTAACTTTCCAGTAGGAGATGTAGAACCCATGACCGACGCACTCAAGCGCCTCTCCGAGGAAGGCGTCGCGATCTGGCTGGACGACCTGTCGCGCAAGCGCATCACCTCCGGCAACCTCGCCGAGCTGATCGACGACAGCCACGTGGTCGGTGTGACCACCAACCCGTCGATCTTCCAGAAGGCGATCTCCAGCGGTGACGGCTACGAGCAGCAGCTCGCCGACCTCGCGGCCCGCAAGGTGACCGTCGAGGAGGCCATCCGCATGATCACCACGGCGGACGTCCGCGACGCCGCCGACATCCTGCGCCCGGTCTTCGACCGGACCGACGGCCAGGACGGCCGGGTCTCCATCGAGGTCGACCCGCGCCTGGCCCACAACACGGCGGCCACCGTCGCCGAGGCCAAGCAGCTGGCCTGGCTGGTGGACCGGCCCAACACCCTGATCAAGATCCCGGCCACCAGGGCGGGCCTGCCGGCCATCGCCGAGACCATCGGCCTGGGCATCAGCGTCAACGTCACGCTGATCTTCTCGCTCGAGCGCTACCGCGCGGTCATGGACGCCTACCTGACCGGTCTGGAGAAGGCCAAGGCGGCCGGCCTGGACCTGTCGCTCATCCACTCGGTGGCGTCCTTCTTCGTGTCCCGCGTGGACACCGAGATCGACAAGCGCCTGGACGCCCTGGGCACCGACGAGGCCAAGGCGCTGCGCGGCAAGGCCGCCCTCGCCAACGCCCGCCTGGCCTACCAGGCCTACGAGGAGGTCTTCTCCTCCGACCGCTGGCTGGCCCTGGAGAAGGCCGGCGCCAACAAGCAGCGTCCGCTGTGGGCGTCGACCGGCGTCAAGGACCCGGCGTACAAGGACACCCTGTACGTGGACGACCTGGTCGCCCCGAACACGGTGAACACCATGCCGGAGGCCACCCTGGAGGCCGCCGCCGACCACGGGCAGATCACCGGTGACACCGTCCGCGGCACCTACGAGCAGGCCAGGGCCGAGCTCGACGCGGTCGCCAAGCTGGGGATCTCGTACGACGACGTCGTGCAGCTCCTGGAGGACGAGGGCGTCGAGAAGTTCGAGGCGTCCTGGAACGACCTGCTGAAGTCCACCGAGGCGGAGCTCAAGCGCCTCGCACCGGAGGCGTGAATTGAGCAGCAGCAACCCGCTGCGTGACGCTCAGGACCGACGGCTCCCGCGCATCGCGGGGCCGTCGGGCCTGGTCATCTTTGGCGTCACGGGCGATTTGTCACGGAAAAAGCTGATGCCTGCCGTCTACGACCTCGCCAACCGGGGTCTGCTGCCGCCGGGCTTCTCCCTCATCGGCTTCGCCCGCCGCCAGTGGGCGGACGAGGACTTCGCGCAGGTCGTGCACGACGCCGTCAAGGAGCACGCGCGCACGCCCTTCCGCGAGGAGGTCTGGCAGCAGCTCGTCAACGGCTGCCGGTTCGTCCAGGGCGACTTCGACGACGACGCCGCGTTCGAGACGCTCAAGGAGACCATCCACGAGCTCGACAAGGCCCAGGGCACGGGCGGCAACTTCGCCTTCTACCTGTCCGTCCCGCCGAAGTTCTTCCCCACCGTCGTCCAGCAGCTCAAGAAGCACGGCCTGGCCGAGCAGACGGAGAACTCCTGGCGCCGCGCGGTCATCGAGAAGCCCTTCGGCCACGACCTGAAGAGCGCCCAGGAGCTCAACCGGATCGTCCACGACGTCTTCCCCACCGAGGCGGTCTTCCGGATCGACCACTATCTGGGCAAGGAGACGGTCCAGAACATCCTGGCGCTGCGCTTCGCCAACACCCTCTTCGAGCCGATCTGGAACCGGTCGTACGTCGACCACGTGCAGATCACCATGGCCGAGGACATCGGCATCGGCGGCCGGGCAGGCTACTACGACGGCATCGGCGCCGCGCGGGACGTCATCCAGAACCACCTGCTCCAGCTGCTGGCGCTGACCGCCATGGAGGAGCCCGCCTCCTTCGACGCGGACGCGCTGGTCGCCGAGAAGACCAAGGTGCTGGGCGCCGTCCGGCTCCCCAAGGACCTCGGCAAGGAGACCGTCCGCGGCCAGTACGCGGCCGGCTGGCAGGGCGGCGAGAAGGTGCTCGGCTACCTGGAGGAGGAGGGCATCGACCCCCGCTCCAAGACCGACACCTACGCCGCGATCAAGCTGGAGATCGACAACCGCCGCTGGGCGGGCGTCCCCTTCTACCTGCGCACCGGCAAGCGGCTCGGCCGCCGCGTCACCGAGATCGCGGTCGTCTTCCAGCGCGCCCCCCACTCGCCCTTCGACGACACCGCCACCGAGGAACTGGGGCAGAACGCCCTGGTCATCCGGGTGCAGCCGGACGAGGGCGTCACGCTGCGGTTCGGCTCCAAGGTGCCGGGCACGCAGATGGAGGTCCGGGACGTCTCTATGGACTTCGCCTACGGCGAATCCTTCACCGAGTCCAGCCCCGAGGCGTACGAGCGGCTCATCCTCGACGTGCTGCTCGGCGACGCCAACCTCTTCCCGCGCCTGAAGGAGGTCGAGCTCTCCTGGCAGATCCTCGACCCGATCGAGGAGTACTGGGACAAGCACGGCAAGCCCGCGCAGTACCCGGCCGGCACCTGGGGGCCGGTCGAGGCGGACGAGATGCTCGCACGAGACGGACGGAGCTGGCGTCGGCCATGAAGATCGACCTGACGGACACCACGGCCAGCAAGATCAACAATGCCCTGGTCGAGGGACGCCGCGCCATCGGCACCCCCGCCATCGGCATGGTGCTCACCCTGGTCATCGTCACCGACGAGGAGCACGCCTACGACTCGCTCAAGGCGGCCAACGAGGCCTCCCGCGAGCACCCGTCGCGCAAGCTCGTCGTCATCAAGCGGGTCAGCCGCTCCCCGCGCAACCGCTCGCAGGCCCGGCTCGACGCCGAGGTCCGGGTCGGCACCTCCGCCGGCACCGGCGAGACGGTCGTGCTGCGGCTGTACGGCGACGTGATAGACCACGCCCAGTCGGTGGTGCTGCCGCTGCTGCTCCCGGACGCCCCCGTGGTCGTCTGGTGGCCGGTCGCCTCCCCGCTCGACCCGGTCAAGGACCCGCTCGGCGCCCTCGCCCAGCGCCGCGTCACCGACACCTACGCGGCCGACGAGCCGGTCTCCGAGCTCACCACCCGCGCCGCCAACTACGCGCCCGGCGACACGGACCTCGCCTGGACCCGCATCACCCCCTGGCGCTCGATGCTCGCGGCCGCCCTGGACCAGCAGCCGGACGTCAAGGTCACCGCGGCCGAGGTGGAGGGCGAGGACTGCAACCCCAGCGGCGAACTGCTGGCCATGTGGCTCGCCGACCGCCTCGGGGTGCCGGCCCGCCGCACCGTCTCCGACGGCCCCGGCCTCACGGCCGTCCGCCTGGAGACCGAGGACGGCGTCATCACCCTGGACCGCACCGACGGCTCGCTCGCCCGCCTCTCCATGAAGGGCCACCCGGACCGCGCGGTCGCGCTCAAGCGCCGCGAGACGTCCGAGCTGCTCGCGGAGGAACTGCGCCGGCTCGACCCCGACACGGTCTACGCGGCCACGCTCAAGTACGGCGTGCACCGCCTGGCGGGCACCTCCGCCCCGGAGCAGGCGCCCGCCGGGGCCCCGGCCCCCGACGGGGCCAAGCCGGCCCCGGGCCCCGCGAAGAAGGGCTCCGCTCCGAAGAAGGCGGCGAAGTGAGCACCGCCCCGCGGATCGTCGTCCACCGCGACAAGGAGCTGATGGCCCGGGCCGCGGCGGCCCGGCTCATCACCCGGATCGTGGACGCCCAGGCGGCCCGCGGCTCGGCCTCCGTCGTCCTCACGGGCGGGCGCAACGGCAACGGGCTGCTCGCGGCCCTCGCCGCCTCGCCCGCCCGCGACGCGGTCGACTGGTCCCGGCTGGACCTGTGGTGGGGCGACGAGCGCTTCCTGCCCGACGGGCACCCCGAGCGCAACGTCACGCAGGCCCGCGAGGCCCTCCTCGACGCGGTCGGGCTCGACCCCGCGCGGGTCCACCCCATGCCCGCGGCGGACGGCACCTACGAGGACGCCGACGAGGCGGCCGCCGCGTACGCGGCCGAACTGGCCGCCGCGGCGCGGCCCGAGGACCACGGCGCGGTCCCGTCCTTCGACGTCCTCCTCCTGGGCGTCGGCCCGGACACGCACGTCGCCTCGCTCTTCCCGGAGCTCCCCGGCGTCCGCGAGACCGAGCGCACGGTCATCGGCGTCCACGGCGCGCCCAAGCCGCCGCCGACCCGGATCTCCCTGACCCTGCCCGCGATCCGGGCGGCCCGCGAGGTCTGGCTGCTGGCGGCGGGCGAGGACAAGGCGTCCGCCGTGGCGCTCGCGCTGAGCGGCGCGGGCGAGATCCAGGCGCCGGCGGCGGGGGCGTACGGGCGTACGCGCACGCTGTGGCTCCTGGACCAGCCCGCGGCCGCCCAGCTCCCGCGGGACCTGTACCCGCCGGCGTCGCCGTAACGGAGAGGGGCCCCGGTCCCTCCCCCAGAGGGGGTACCTCCTCTGGGGGAGGGACCGGGGCCCCTTCCGCCGCGTCAGCGGCCCCGCACCGCCCGGTAGCGGGCGACGAGCGCCGAGGTCGAGGGGTCGAGCCCCTCGACGGAAGCCCCCTCCGTCAACGCCGGCTCCACCCGCTTCGCCAGCACCTTCCCCAGCTCGACCCCCCACTGGTCGAAGGAGTCGATGTTCCAGATCGCCCCCTGCACGAACACCTTGTGCTCGTAAAGCGCGATCAACTGCCCCAGCACGGAAGGCGTCAGCGCGTCCGCGAGGATCGTCGTCGTGGGCCGGTTGCCCCGGAAGGTCTTGTGGGGGACGAGCTCGGGCGCGACGCCCTCCGCCGCGACCTCCTCCGGCGTCTTGCCGAAGGCCAGCGCCTGCCCCTGCGCGAACAGGTTGGCCATCAGCAGGTCGTGCTGGGCGACGAGCCGCGGCTCCAGGTCGTCCACGGGGCGCGCGAAGCCGATCAGGTCGGCGGGGATCAGCTTCGTCCCCTGGTGGATCAACTGGTAGTACGCGTGCTGCCCGTTGGTGCCCGGCGTGCCCCACACCACCGGCCCCGTCTGCCAGTTGACGGGCCGCCCGGCGCGGTCGACGGACTTGCCGTTGGACTCCATGTCCAGCTGCTGGAGGTAGGCGGTGAACTTGGAGAGGTAGTGGCTGTAGGGCAGCACGGCGTGCGACTGCGCGTCGTGGAAGTTGCCGTACCAGATGCCGAGCAGACCCATCAGCAGCGGCACGTTCTTCTCGGGCGGCGCGGTGCGGAAGTGCTCGTCGACGAGGCGGAAGCCGTCGAGCATCTCCTGGAAGCGGTCCGGCCCGATGGCGATCATCAGGGAGAGCCCGATGGCCGAGTCGTACGAGTAGCGGCCGCCGACCCAGTCCCAGAACTCGAACATGTTGGCCGTGTCGATGCCGAACTCGGCGACCTTCTCCGCGTTGGTGGAGAGCGCGACGAAGTGCTTGGCGACGGCCTCGTTCCCGGCGCCCGCGCCCAGCCCGTCCAGCAGCCAGCCCCGCGCGGACGTCGCGTTGGTGATGGTCTCGATGGTGGTGAAGGTCTTGGACGCGATGATGAAGAGCGTCTCGGCCGGGTCGAGGTCCCGCACGGCCTCGTGCAGGTCCGCGCCGTCCACGTTGGAGACGAAACGGACCGTCAGGTCGCGGTCGGTCCAGGCGCGCAGCGCCTCGTGGGCCATCGCCGGACCGAGGTCCGAGCCGCCGATGCCGACGTTGACGACGTTGCGGATGCGCTTGCCGGTGTGGCCCGTCCAGGCCCCCGACCGGACCCGGTCCGCGAAGTCCCGCATCTTGGCCAGCACGGCGTGCACGGCGGGGACGACGTTCTCCCCGTCCACCTCGATCACGGCGGAGGCGGGGGCGCGCAGGGCGGTGTGCAGGACGGCCCGGCCCTCGGTCGTGTTGATCTTCTCGCCGCGGAACATCGCGTCCCGCAGCTCCGCCACCCCGGCCGCCGCCGCGAGGTCGCGCAGCAGCCGCAGGGTCTCGTCGGTGACGAGGTGCTTGGAGTAGTCGACGTACAGGTCGCCGACGGTCAGCGCGTACTTCTCGGCCCGCCGGGGGTCCTCCGCGAACAGCCGGCGCAGCTGCACCTCCCCCAGCTCGTCCCGGTGCTTGGTCAGTGCGTTCCACTCGGGCATGCGGTCGAGCCCGGTGCGGCCCTCAGCGTTCATTTCGGACATCAGTCCATTTCTTCTCGTAGCTCTCTCGCCTCTCCCAACCTAATGGAGCCGCCGCAGATTCCGGGGCACGGCCCCGGGAACACCACCGGCCCGGCCGGAAGGAACGGTCCTTCCGGCCGGGCCGGTCAGTGCTGGCGGTTCGTCAGATCTCCCCGCGGAGCTTGGCGAGTGCCTCGGCGAGGATCGCCTCGCCGTCCGCGTCGCTGCGCCGCTCCCTGACGTACGCGAGGTGCGTCTTGTAGGGCTCGGTGCGCGGGGGGTCCGGCGGGTTGTCCCGGTCCTGGCCGGCCGGGAAGCCGCAGCGCGGGCAGTCCCAGGTGTCCGGGACCTGCGCGTCACTGGCGAAGCTCGGCTGCGTCTCGTGCCCGTTGGAGCACCAGAAGGAGATGCGCAGGCGCGGGGCCGACTCGCCCCGCTCCGCTTCCCCCATCGGCCCCGCCCCGACCCGGCTTCCCCGGATCGCGTTGCCACTTGCCACGGTCGTAACTCCCTGCGTGATGGTGCGGCGGAGCGTGACAGTCCGCTCCGCTGCGAGCGCCCCAGTCTACGGAAGGCCCAACGCGCGTCCAGCGGCAGGAGTTACACGGCCGGCCGCGCGGCGCGGGTTCCATCATAGGCCGCGGGTACGACGGAGCGTCAGCTGTCGAGCTTCATCAGCACGCCGAGCACGACGATGCAGGCGAACCACAGCAGGCCCACCACGATGGTGATCCGGTCGAGGTTGCGCTCGGCGACCGAGGACCCGCCGACGGACGACTGCATGCCGCCGCCGAACATGTCGGACAGGCCGCCGCCCTTCCCCTTGTGCATGAGCACCAGCATCATCATCAGCAGGCTGAAGACGATGAGGGCGATCGAGAACGCCATGACCACTGGTGGACCAACTCTCTCGGACTGTTGACGAACGGATGCGGGGCCGGCCCCGGCGGAAACCGCCGGTCCCGGCCCCGACAGGGTACGACGGGCGGCGCCCGTCGGCACAGCGCTACCGGTGGGACTACTGGTCGCGGAAGCGGACGATCTTGACGAACTCCTCCGCGTCCAGCGCAGCACCGCCGACCAGCGCGCCGTCCACGTCCGGCTGCGCCATGATCGCGGCGACGTTGCCGGACTTGACCGAGCCGCCGTACTGGATGCGGATCTTGTCGGCCACCTCCTGGCCGTAGAGCTCGGCCAGGCGGCCGCGGATCGCCCCGCAGACCTCCTGGGCGTCCTCGGGGGTGGCGACCTCGCCGGTGCCGATGGCCCACACCGGCTCGTAGGCGATGACGATGGTCCCGGCCTGCTCGGCCGGGACGTCCTTCAGGGCGCCGTCGAGCTGGGCCAGGGTGTAGGCGACCTGGTTGCCGGCCTTGCGGACGTCCAGGCCCTCGCCGACGCAGAGGATCGGGGTCACGCCGTGCTTGAAGGCGGCCTTGACCTTGGCGTTGCAGAGCTCGTCGGTCTCGCCGTGGTACTGGCGGCGCTCGGAGTGGCCGATCGCCACGTAGGAGCAGTTGAGCTTGGCGAGCATGGGGCCGGAGATCTCGCCGGTGTACGCGCCGGAGTCGTGCGCCGAGATGTCCTGGGCGCCGTACTTGATCTTGAGCTTGTCGCCGTCGACGAGCGTCTGCACCGAGCGCAGGTCGGTGAACGGCGGCAGTACGGCGACCTCGACGGACTCGAAGTCCTTGTCCGCGAGGGCGAAGGCGAGCTTCTGGACGTGGGCGATGGCCTCGAGGTGGTTGAGGTTCATCTTCCAGTTGCCCGCCATCAGCGGGGTACGTGCACTCACGGTGTTTCAGTCCTCCAGAGCGGCGAGGCCGGGGAGCGTCTTGCCCTCGAGGTACTCGAGGCTGGCGCCGCCACCGGTCGAGATGTGGCCGAAAGCGTTTTCGTCGAAGCCCAGGGTGCGCACGGCGGCGGCGGAGTCGCCACCACCGACGACGGTGAAACCGGGCGAGTCGAGCAGGCCCTGGGCGACGGCCTTGGTGCCGTTCGCGTAGTCGGGGTGCTCGAAGACGCCCATGGGGCCGTTCCAGAACACCGTCCCGGCGTCGGCGAGCTTCGAGGCGTACAGCTCACGGGTCTTGGGGCCGATGTCGAGCCCCTCCTTGTCCGCCGGGATGGCGTCGGAGGCGACGACGTCGGGGTTGGCCGGGGCCTTGGTCTTCAGGTCCGGGAACTCGGCGGAGACCAGGACGTCGACGGGGAGGACGAACTCCACGCCGCGCTTCTCGGCCTCGGCCAGGTACTCCAGGCACGTCGCCTTCTGGTCCTCCTGGAGCAGCGAGATGCCGACCTCGTGGCCCTTGGCGGCCAGGAAGGTGTACGACATGCCGCCGCCGATGAGGATGCGGTCGGCCTTCTTCAGCAGGTTGTCGATGACGCCCAGCTTGTCGGAGACCTTGGCGCCGCCCAGCACGACCACGTACGGCCGCCGGACGTCCTCGGTGAGCTTCTTCAGGACGCCGACCTCGGTGGCGATCAGGTCGCCGGCGGCGTGCGGGAGCCGCTTGGGGAGGTCGAAGACCGAGGCGTGCTTGCGGTGCACGGCACCGAAGCCGTCGCCGACGTAGAGGTCGGCCAGCGCCGCGAGGGCGTCGGCGAAGGCGCCGCGCTCCGCGTCGTCCTTGCTGGTCTCGCCCGCGCTGAAACGGAGGTTCTCCAGCAGCGTGACCTCGCCGTTCGCCAGGGCGGCGACGGTGGCCTTCGCGCTGTCGCCGACCGTGTCGGTGGCGAACGAGACGTCCTTGCCCAGGAGCTCGCCGAGCCGCTTCGCGGCCGGGGCCAGGGAGAACTGCGGGTCCGGGGCGCCCTTGGGGCGGCCCAGGTGGGAGGCCACGATCACCTTGGCGCCCGCCGCGGCGAGCTTGGCGATCGTGGGCGCGACGGCACGGATGCGGCCGTCGTCGGTGATGGTCGTGCCGTCGAGCGGGACGTTGAGGTCGGCGCGGACGAAGACCCGCTTGCCCTCGACGCCGCCCTCGATGAGTTCGTCGATCGTCTTCATGTGGTGACTCCGGTGACTTCCGTGAGTTTCAGCCATGCGACGGGGCCCGTACCGCGCGTCGGTGCGCCGTACGAGCCCCGTCCCTTACAACGCCCGTGTCAGAGCTGGCCGCCGACGAAGACGGTCAGATCCACCAGGCGGTTGGAGTAGCCCCACTCATTGTCGTACCAGCCGACGACCTTGACCTGCTTGCCCTGGACCATCGTCAGCTTGGAGTCAAAGGTGCAGGAGGCCGGCCAGTTGACGATGTCGGAGGAGACGATCGGGTCCTCGGTGTACTCGAGGACGCCCTTGAGCTGGCCCTCGGCGGCCTTCTGGAAGGCGGCGTTGATCTCTTCCTTGGTGGTCTCGCGCTCGAGCTCCAGGACGAGGTCGGTGACCGAGCCGGTCGGGACCGGGACGCGCATGGCGATGCCGTCCAGCTTGCCCTTGAGCTGCGGGAGGACCAGGGCGGTGGCCTTGGCGGCACCGGTCGAGGTCGGGATGATGTTCTCCGCGGCGGCGCGGGCGCGGCGCAGGTCGGAGTGCGGGAAGTCCAGGATGCGCTGGTCGTTGGTGTACGCGTGGACCGTCGTCATCATGCCCTTGACGATGCCGAAGTTCTCGTCGAGGACCTTGGCCATCGGCGCCACGCAGTTGGTGGTGCAGGAGGCGTTGGAGATGACGTGGTGGTTGGCCGCGTCGTACTTGTCCTGGTTGACGCCCATCACGATGGTGATGTCCTCGCCCTTGGCCGGGGCCGAGATGAGGACCTTCTTCGCGCCGGCGGCGAGGTGCTTGGCGGCGTCCTCGCGCTTGGTGAAGATGCCGGTGGACTCGATGACGATGTCGGCGCCCAGCTCGCCCCAGGGCAGGTTGGCGGGGTCGCGCTCGGCCATCGTCCTGAAGGTCATGTCACCGACGGTGATCGTGTCGTCGGTGTGGCTGACGTCCTGCTTCAGGCGACCGAGGATGCTGTCGTACTTCAGCAGGTGCACCAGGGTGGCGTTGTCGGTCAGGTCGTTGACACCGACGATCTCGATGTCCGCACCCTGCTCCAGGAGCGCACGGAAGTAGTTGCGACCGATACGGCCAAAGCCGTTGATGCCTACGCGGATCGTCACGAACCGATCTCCTCGTTGGTGTGCCGGTCTGTCCCGGCGGCTGTATGGGATGTCCCCGACCACCACCGACCCTACCTCCAACCGGCGATGTACGTGACATTGGAGGCCCCCCTGGTCAAGAGGGGGGCGCTGTGGCGTCAGACACGCAAAATGTGCAGGGCGGCGCTCAGAAGAGCCCCCCGCTCGCGTGCCCCGCGGACGTGTTCGAGCCCGAAGCCGAGCAGCACGGTGTCACGCGTCGTGACGGCGGCGGAGGAGTGGTAGAGGGCCTTGGAGACCGTCCAGTCACCCCCGTTGCCGGGGCTGCCGGCCGGCGGGCCGGGGACCTTCCAGGGTCCGGTCGAGCCGGCCTCGAAGCCCTCGGTGTCCTTGACGGCGCCGCCGGCGGTGACGGTGGCGTCGTCGACGAAGACGC
Source organism: Streptomyces caatingaensis (assembly GCF_001187435.1). GTDB lineage: Bacteria > Actinomycetota > Actinomycetes > Streptomycetales > Streptomycetaceae > Streptomyces > Streptomyces caatingaensis. Next base: position 124,017 of record NZ_LFXA01000004.1, read on the forward strand.
CGGGCCCGCCGGTGCCGCCGTCGGTGACGTAGGAGACCGAGACCTCGACCGTCCGCCCGGCGTAGGCGCCGAGGTCGAACGAGGCGCGGTGCCAGCCCTGGGAGGAGCCGGTGAAGCGGTGCCAGGCGCCGGTGGTGCCGTGCGCGGCGCAGGAGCCGTCGCGCAGGGTGAGGTAGTGCCGGAGGAAGGGGTGCAGGGTCAGGTACGAACCGTCGGCGCAGTCCGCGGGCACCTCGGCGCTGGTGCCGCCGTTGGCGTCCGGCAGCGTCGTCCAGTCGTCGCCGCCGGCCGTGCGGATCTCGACGACGGCGTTGTCGTAGCCCTTCTCGGTCTCGTGGCTGATCTGGAACCCGAGCGTGGGCCGGTCCTTGGCGGTGACGCCGGTGAGGTCGATGGTGCGCGTGAGGCGCATCCAGGCGCGGTCCTTGTGCCGGGCCGCGGCCATCCCGTCGCCGGCGTACGGCTCGAAGGCGGTGCGCAGGCCCGGGTAGACGCCGGCTCCGGTGCTGCGGAACTGCGGGAAGCGGTCGGCGCGGAGCACGTCGGAGGTGGTGACGTAGGAGCCGGCGGCGTCGAGCGGGCTGCCGGGGGCGTCGGCCAGGTCGGCGCCGGTGCCGGCGAGCGGTCCGGAGCCGGTGAACCGCCGCGGGTGGGCGAGGGCGGTGCGGCCGTAGGCGCCCAGGTAGTACTGCGCGAAGTCGTCGGTCTCGGCCGCGCCGACGCGGGACGTACCGCCCGCCTCGGGCCCCAGGGCGACGAGCCTGCCGCCCTCGTTGAGGTAGTCGCGGACGGCCAACAGGGTTTTCCCGTCGGGCTTGTTGGCGCCGGTGTACCAGACGGCCGACCTGAAGTGCCGCAGCACGCCGAGGGGATGGGGCGCGCCCTGCCGGGCGACGTCCCAGACGACGGCCCGGTGGCCGGCCCGGTCGAGCGCCTCCGTGTAGGCGGCGAGCCGGCGGGCCGGGTCGGTGCCGCCCTCGTCGGCGATGACAAGGGTGTCGGCGGCCGGCCGGTGCCAGACGGTGTAGGCGAAGGGCTCGCTGCGGACGGTGCCGCCGCCGGGGGTGCGGCCGGTGAACCAGACCTCCACCCTGGCGCCTTCGGGGGCGCCGCGCACGGTGCCGCGGTACTCGTCGAAGCGGATGTTGTCGTGTCCGCCGTAGCGCTTGCCGCCGCGCCAGGGCGTGAGCGGCGCGGTGCGCGTCCTCCCGCCGTCCACGCGGTAGTTGAGGCGCTTGCCGGCCAGGGACTTGCGGGCGGTGACGGCGACGGGCTGGTCGGCGCCGCGCGCGAAGGAGGCGGCGAAGGCGTCGGGGGTGAAGTCCGGCGCGGTCGTGCCGACGGAGGAGGCGGGCCGGTCGGCGTGGGACGCGGTGTCGGCGACGGAGAGGGCGAAGGGGATGTTCTTGGTGAACTCCGCCCGGATGAGCTTCTCGTCGTCGGGGAAGGTGAAGCTGGAGGGGCAGTCGGCCGGGTTCCAGCGGCCGGAGGTGTCGGAGCGCGAGGCGGTCTGGCAGGTCGACATCTCCGGGGTGAACATCATCGTCCCGTTGACGTTGGCCGCGTGGCCGTCGGCCTCGCCGTTGGTGGTGTACAGCTCGGAGGAGAGCTGGGGCCGGTAGCCGGGGATCGCGGACTTCTCCGGGGTGCCGGCGAGCGCCTTGTAGAGGACGTCGTCGGGGGTGGGGGTGGCGACCTGCCAGCCGACGCCGTAGAGCAACAGCTCCGCGGCGGAGTGGTAGTTGACGGCGTAGCGGAAGCGGATCCGCTTCTCGAACGCGTCGAGCGCCCGGGTCTCGGGCTCGGAGGCGGGGCCCGTGCCGCGGTAGGTCTCGGAGGCGGGGTCGGCGGACGAACCCTCGTTGTCGTAGCCCCACTTGTAGGGGAAGTTGCGGTTGAGGTCGACGCCGTCGCCGGGGGTGATCTTCCCGTCGCCGTTGTTGTCGCGCAGGTTCTTGCGCCACAGCCGGGTGTCCGGGCTCTTGAACGTGTAGTCGTAGCCGTCGGGATTGGCGGAGAGCAGGAACCACAGCTCGGTGCTGTCGACGAGCCGGGTGATCCGCCGGTCCTTGCCGTAGGTGTCCAGGACGTGGTGCATCAGCCGGCGGGTCATCTCCGGCGTGACCCACTCGCGGGCGTGCTGGTTGGACAGGTAGAGCACGGCCGGTTTCGACCCGTCGCGGGTGCGCCGCGCGTCCTTGCCCACCTTGACGGCCAGGATGTCCTGGCCGCGCAGGCTCTTGCCGATGGAGACGACCTTGGTGAGCCCGGGGTGCGCGGCGCCGGTGGCGAGGATCTCCTCCCGCAGGCCGCCCGCGCCGCCGTACGGGCGGAAGACGCCGTCGCCGCCGCCGCGGGCGAAGCGCTCGCGGGCGTGCCGGGAGACGTGCCGCTCGGTGAGTTCGACGCCCTGGGCGCGCAGTCGGCCGGCCTGCCGGCCGGTGAGGTAGAGCTCGACGGGCGCCTTCTCGCCCGCGGCGGGCGGGCGGCCCAGTTCGTGTCCGTCCGCGCCCGCCCGGACCAGGAGCGGCATCTGCGCCGCGGTGACCCGGGCGTCCCAGACCCGGATGGCGTCGGAGGCGGCCGCGCCCGGCGGGGCGTCCGGCCGCGCGTGTGCGAAGGGTGCCGCGGTCAGGCCGCCGACGAGCAGCGAAGCCGCCACGAGGATCGATCGCGTCCTGCGTCTCATGAACCCCCCATGCCGTTGTCCGTCCCGTGCGATGACGGACGCAAGGCTTGCGACGGCCCATGACCATGTCAATAGGGCACGCTTCCAACCGGACGACGGCGCCCCCGGCGGCCGAAGGGCCGCCGGGGGCGGTTCACCCGGTTGGCTCCCCTCAGGGGTGAGGTCAGCCGGCCATGTCCTTGACGAGGCCGGCGACGACGTCCTCGGGGAGGTCGGCCAGCTCGGAGAGGTTGGACTCGGTGCCCGGGATGCCCAGGTCCTGGGCGCGCTTGTCGGCCATGGCCAGCAGCCGGCGGATGCGGCCGGCGACGGCGTCCTTGGTCAGCGGCGGGTCGGCGAGGGCGCCCAGCTCCTCCAGCGAGGCCTGCTTGTGCTCCATGCGCAGCCGCCCGGCGGCGGCGAGGTGCTCGGGCACCTCCTCGCCGAGGATCTCCAGGGCCCGCTGGACCCGGGCCCCGGCCGCGACCGCGGCGCGGGCCGAGCGGCGCAGATTGGCGTCGTCGAAATTGGCCAGCCGGTTGGCCGTGGCGCGCACCTCGCGGCGCATGCGCCGCTCCTCCCACGCCAGGACGGACTCGTGGGCGCCGAGGCGGGTGAGCAGCGCGCCGATGGCGTCGCCGTCGCGGACGACGACCCGGTCCACCCCGCGGACCTCGCGGGCCTTGGCCGCGATCTGCAGCCGGCGGGCCGCGCCGACCAGGGCGAGGGCCGCCTCGGGGCCGGGGCAGGTGACCTCCAGGGAGGACGAGCGGCCGGGCTCGGTCAGCGAGCCGTGCGCGAGGAAGGCGCCCCGCCAGGCGGCCTCGGCGTCGCAGGTGGCGCCGGAGACGACCTGCGGCGGCAGGCCGCGGATCGGCCGGCCGCGGCCGTCGACCAGGCCGGTCTGGCGGGCCAGCTGGTCACCGCCCGCCACCACCCGCACCACGTACCGGCTGCCGCGGCGCAGCCCGCCGGGGGCCATCACCACCAGGTCGGACGCGTGTCCGAAGATCTCCAGGATGTCCTTGCGGAGGCGCCGGGCGGCGATTCCGGTGTCGAGCTCCGCCTCGATCACGATGCGGCCGCTGACGAGGTGCAGTCCGCCGGCGAACCGCAGGATCGCCGAGACCTCCGCCTTCCTGCAGCAGGTCCGGGTGACGGGGAGCCGGGAGATCTCGTCCTTCACCGCTGCCGTCATCGCCATGGGCCGATCCTTCCATGCATCCGAAAAATACGGTCGTACGCGGCGGCCAACAGCTCCGGATCGTGCGTAGCGGAACTCCCCTGCGCGGCGACCGGCGCCAGCTCGACCGCGGCGCCGAGCCGCTTGGCGGCGTCGCACAGGCTCTCGCGGTCGGGCACGGCGGCCTCGTCGGCCAGCACCACGTCCAGGGCGAGTTTAGGGGCGTGTCGGGCCAAAACCTCCAAATGACGCTGCGGGGAGAAGCCCTCGGTTTCGCCGGGCTGGGGGGCGAGGTTCAGCGAGAGGACCCGGCGGGCCTTGGTCTGCTGGAGCGCGTCGAGCAGCTCGGGGACGAGCAGGTGCGGGATGACCGAGGAGAACCAGGAGCCGGGGCCGAGCACCACCCAGTCCGCGTCGAGGACGGCCTCGACGGCCTCGGGGACGGCCGGCGGGTCCTCCGGGACGACGTGGACGGACTGCACCTCGCCGGGGGTGAGGGCGACGGTGGCCTGGCCGCGGACGGTGCTGACGGCCTCCGGCACGGCCGGGTCGTGGCCGCGGACGAGGGCCTGGAGCTCCAGCGGGACGGCGGACATGGGCAGCACCCGGCCGTGCGCGCCGAGCAGCTTGCCGACCAGGTCGAGGGCCTGGACGTGGTCGCCGAGCTGCTCCCAGAGGGCGACGATCAGCAGGTTGCCGACGGCGTGGCCGTGCATGTCGCCGTGGCTCTCGAAGCGGTGCTGGATGACGCGCGCCCAGGTCTGGCCCCAGTCGTCGTCGCCGCACAGGGCGGCGAGGGCCTTGCGCAGGTCGCCGGGGGGCAGCACGCCGAGCTCGTCGCGGAGCCGGCCGCTGGAGCCGCCGTCGTCGGCGACGGTGACGACCGCCGTGAGGTCGCCGGTGATGCGGCGCAGCGCGGCGAGCGAGGCCGACAGCCCGCGGCCGCCGCCGAGGGCGACGACCTTGGGCTGGGTGCGGCGCCGGTGGCTGCGCGCGGCGCCGCGCGCGCCGGGGACGAGCCGGCGCACGCGGCGCATCCGGAAACTGCGGGCGGTCACTCGCGCCCCATGTCCCGGTGGACGACGACGGTTTCGACACCCTCCGAGACGAGGCGGTGGGCGAGCTTCTCGGACATGGCGACCGAGCGGTGCTTGCCGCCGGTGCAGCCGACGGCGATGGTCACGTAGCGCTTGCCCTCGCGGCGGTAGCCGGCGGCGATGAGCTGGAGCAGCTCGGTGTAGCGGTCGAGGAACTCCTTGGCGCCGGGCTGGTTGAAGACGTAGCCCGAGACCTCCTCGTTGAGGCCGGTGAAGGGGCGCAGCTCCGGGACCCAGTGGGGGTTGGGCAGGAAGCGGCAGTCGACGACGAGGTCGGCGTCGACGGGGAGGCCGTACTTGTAGCCGAAGGACATGACGGTGGCCCGCAGCTCGGGCTCCTCCTCGCCGGCGAACTGGGCGTCCATCTTGGCGCGCAGCTCGTGGACATTGAGGCTGGAGGTGTCGATGACGAGGTCGGCGTCGCCGCGCAGCTCGCGCAGGAGGTCGCGCTCGGCGGCGATGCCGTCGACGATGCGGCCGGAGCCCTGGAGGGGGTGCGGGCGGCGCACGGACTCGAAGCGGCGCACGAGGGCGTCGTCGGACGCCTCCAGGAAGATCACGCGCCGCTTGACCTTCTTGGCGGCCAGGTCGGCGAGGGATTCGCGGAGGTTGTCGAAGAAGCGCCGGCCGCGGACGTCGACGACCACGGCGATGCGGGCGACGTTGCCCTGGGAGCGGGCGCCGAGGTCGACCATGGTGGGGATGAGGGCGGGCGGCAGGTTGTCGACGACGAACCAGCCGAGGTCCTCCAGGCACTTGGCGGCGGTGCTGCGGCCCGCCCCCGACATGCCGGAGATGATCACCAGCTCGGGGATGCCCGCCGCCTCGCCCGTCGTGTCCGCCGTGGTGGCCGTACTCACCTGTGCTCCGTCCCGCTCGCTGTCGTTCATGAGTTGTCCCCCGTTCTGCCGGCGGGGCCGTGGTCGCGGCCCCGGGTGTCCGGCCTTCCTTCGGATCTGCCTCTGATCTTCCCAGGGCCTTCGGCCCGTGCGGGGAAGGGAGGAGGCTCCGCGCCCGCGCGCGCCGGGGCGGCTCCCCGGTCCGCGCGGCCGGTCTCCATCATCCCTCGGTCCCGTCCAGGATCTCGCCCGTCGCGGTGTTGACCGCGGGGGCGGGCGGTGCGCTCGCGGCCAGGGCCGCGGCGACGGACTCGGCGGTCCGGCGGCCGACGCCGGGGACCTCGCAGAGCTGCTCGACGGTGGCCGTCCGCAGCTTCTTGACCGAGCCGAAGTGCTTGAGCAGCGCCTGCTTGCGGGTCTCGCCGAGGCCGGCGACCGCGTCGAGCGGCGACGCCTTCATCGTCCGCGTCCGCTTGCCGCGCTGGTAGGCGATGGCGAAGCGGTGCGCCTCGTCGCGGACGCGCTGGAGCAGGTAGAGGCCCTCGCTGGTGCGGGGCAAGACGACGGGGTCGTCCTCGTCGGGCAGCCAGACCTCCTCCAGGCGCTTGGCGAGGCCGCAGACGGCGACGTCCGCGACGCCAAGCTCGTCGAGGGCGCGGCGGGCGGCGGCCACCTGGGGCTGTCCGCCGTCGACGACGACGAGCTGCGGGGGGTAGGCGAAGCGCTTGGGGCGGCCGTCGTCGTCGCGGTTGCCGTCCTCGGCGGCCTCCTCGACGGCCCACTCCCCCGTCTTCCGCCGCTCCGCGAGATAGCGGCGGAAGCGGCGGGAGACGACCTCGTGCATGGAGCGGACGTCGTCCTGCCCCGCGAAGCTCTTGATCTGGAAGCGGCGGTACTCGCTCTTGCGGGCCAGGCCGTCCTCGAAGACGACCATGGAGGCCACGACGTCCTGCCCCTGGAGGTGGGAGATGTCGAAGCACTCGATGCGCAGCGGCGCCGACTCCAGGCCGAGGGCCTCGGCGATCTCCTCCAGGGCGCGGGAGCGGGTGGTGAGGTCGGAGGCGCGCCTGGTCTTGTGCAGCGCGAGCGCCTGCTGGGCGTTGCGCTGGACGGTGGCCATCAGGTCCTTCTTGTCGCCGCGCTGGGGGACGCGCAGGTCGACGCGGGAGCCGCGGCGGCCGGCGAGCCACTCGGCGACGGGCTCCACCGGCTCGGGCAGGGCGGGGACGAGGACCTCCTTGGGGACGGCGTCGCCGCGCTCCTCCCCGTAGAGCTGCTGGAGGGCGTGCTCGACGAGGCCGGGCGTGCCGACCTCCTCGACCTTGTCGGTGACCCAGCCGCGCTGGCCGCGCACCCGGCCGCCGCGGACGTGGAAGATCTGCACGGCCGCTTCGAGTTCGTCCTCGGCGACCGCGATCAGGTCGGCGTCGGTGGCGTCGGCGAGCACGACGGCGTTCTTCTCCAGGGCGCGCTTGAGCGCCGCTATGTCGTCGCGCAGCCGGGCGGCCTTCTCGTACTCCATCTCCTCGGCCGCATCCTGCATCCCCTTCTCCAAACGGCGGATGTACGCGCCGGTACGGCCGGCCATGAAGTCGCAGAACTCCTCGGCCAGTTCGCGGTGCTCCTCCGGGGTGACGCGGCCGACGCAGGGGGCGGCGCACTTGCCGATGTAGCCCAGCAGGCAGGGGCGGCCGATCTGGGCGGAGCGCTTGAACACCCCGGCGGAGCAGGTGCGTACGGGGAAGACGCGCAGCAGCAGGTCGACCGTCTCGCGGATGGCCCAGGCGTGCCCGTAGGGGCCGAAGTAGCGCACGCCCTTCTTCTTGGCGCCGCGCATGACCTGGACGCGGGGGAACTCCTCGCCGAGCGTGACCGCGAGGTAGGGGTAGCTCTTGTCGTCGCGGTACTTGACGTTGAAGCGGGGGTCGAACTCCTTGATCCAGGAGTACTCCAGCTGCAGCGCCTCGACCTCGGTGCCGACGACCGTCCACTCCACGGAGGCGGCCGTGGTGACCATCGTGCGGGTGCGCGGGTGCAGCCCGGCGAGGTCCTGGAAGTACGACGAGAGGCGCTGGCGCAGGCTCTTCGCCTTCCCGACGTAGATCACCCGGCCGTGCTCGTCACGGAACTTGTAGACCCCCGGGGAGTCCGGGATCTGTCCCGCCGCGGGGCGGTAGCTGCTGGGGTCGGCCATGTCACCAACCCTACTTGCGGGCACCGACAACGGGGGCCGCGCGGGGAACGGCCCCGGCCCCGGCGCGTGGAGGGCGCCGGGGCCGGGGCGGGCGGGGCGGTGTGCGGGGTGTGGGGGGTCTCCGGTGCCGTCGGGTCAGCGGCGCCGGAGCCTGCGCACCGCCACGGTGGTGAGGCCGAGGCCGGCGGCCGCGGCGGCCGCGGCCGAGGCGGCCACGGTCGTGGTGGAGGGGCCGGAGGACGGGGCGGCGACGGGCTCGGCGGCCACCGCTCCGCCCTCGTCGTAGCCGCCGGCCGCGCCCTTCTTCGCGTAGGCGGAACCGGGCAGCTTGTCGCCGTACGCCGAGTGGACCCGCTCGCGGTAGGCCCCGAGCGTCGTCCCCGCGGTGCCGACGGCGCGCTCGGCGTCGGGGTTGAGCGGCAGGACGCGGTCGCCGCGCTGGACGTACCAGGCGTTGATCTGCGGTTCGCGGAAGACGGTGCCGCCGGCGAGCTTCCTCGCGCCCTCGGCGGCGTAGCGCGTCTCGTCGTCGCCGCTGGCGATGTTGACGACCTTCCAGCTCCCGCCGGTCTCGGCCGCCCACACGGACGCCTTCCGGCCGTCGGCCGAGACGGCCTTGCTGGCCACGTAGTCGAACGCGGCGACCGGGGCGTCCTTCCGGCCCGCCACGAACTCGGGCGAGAGGGAGTAGACGGGCACGGTCGCGCCCTCGATCCGGGGCGTGGCCGCGGGTCCGGCGGCGGCGGTGCGGCCGTCACGGGGTCCGCGGGCGTCGTCGCGGGCGAAGAAGCGCGCGAGCGTGTCGAGCGTCCCGGCGGACGTCGTGGCCGCCCTGGCCTGGGCGATGCCGGCGGCGGGCGGCGGGGCGGGCGCGGCCGGGGGCTGCGCGGCGTGGGCGAGGGGGGCGAGGCCGGCCAGGGCGGCGGTCAGGGCGCCGGCGGCCGCGACGCGGGCGGCGGTGCGGCGGGCGGTGTTCTCGGTCATCGGGTCACCCGCCGATCCGGTAGAGCGAATGCGTCCAGGCGAACCGGTTGTTGTCCACGTACCAGTTGTGGTCCGCCCAGTTGTAGCGGTTGCTGGTCTTCCACGGGTCGCCCCAGTAGACCAGGTTGTTCGCGGTGTCGTAGCCGTAGATCACCTGCATGTGGCCGCCGCCGGACTTCCAGCCGATGCGGGTCTCGATGGGCCGGTCGGCGTTGATCTCGCCCTGCACCGTCGAGTAGCGCAGCCATCCGTCCACGTACGAGCCGGTGTTGATGCCGGCCCAGCGGAAGGCGTTCTGCACGTTGCCCAGCGTGGCCTGGTTGTTGGGGCACTCGGTGCCCTGCTGCCGGTTGAACGCGGCGTTGCAGAACTGGTTCTGGCTGTACTTCCGGCCGTACCAGGCGGCGATGGTGTTGCCGGAGCCGGCCCAGCACCAGTTGGTCTTCTCCTGGGCCTGCATGGTGATGTTCAGCTTCTTCGCGGCGCGCAGCGGCTTGGCGGCCGGTGCGGAGGCGGCGGAGGCCGTGGCGGTGGGCAGTGCCACCAGTGTCGCGGCCGCGAGGGCCGCGGCGGTCAGCCGGGCGGCGCCGCGCGGACGGCGCTCGCGGGATATGAGGGGTCTCTCGGATTGTGCCGAGGCACGGGCCATGCCGATTCTCCCGTGTCAGGTGGGGGGTTGGACGGTGGGGGCGTCCGGACGCTGGTCAGGAGCATGGAATGTTGTCGCGTGCTGGTCAACCGGCTTGAATGCGGGGTGAGACGGCGAAGTGAACGGCTGCCGGCGTGTGTGAACGCCCCGTGCCCCCGCCAGGTGGAACGCGGCGCTCCACCCCGCGCCGGTTCCGTTCGCCTCGGGTGAATATTCACAGGAAGCGGCACACGGCATGGCACGGACCGGCACACCGGTGGGCGAGAGCGAGCTGACACAGGCGCTGCGCACCGGCCCCTTCCATCTGGCGCTGCGCACGGCGCTGTCCGCGCGCGGCCTCGCGCTGCACCGGGTGCAGCACCGCCTCGCCCAGCGCGGCGTCAACGTCGGGCTGACGAGCCTCAGTTACTGGCAGCGGGGCGCGCGGTGCCCGCGAAGACCCGAGTCGCTGCGCGCCGTGCGGCTGCTGGAGGAGATCCTCGACCTGCCCGAACAGGCGCTGCTCCGGCTGCTCGACACGGCCGCCGCCCGGCCGGCCGGCGAGCGGCCCGCGGCGCGCACGTTACGGTCGCTGATGGACGAGTCCCGGGCCGTCGAGCGGCTGCTCGGCGAGCTGGAGGCGCCGGCGGACGGCGGACTGCACACCGTCTGCCACCTGGAACGGGTCTCCATCGGCGCCCGCCGCGAACTGCGCGGGCGCGACTCGCACCACGTGGTGCGGGCGCACCGGGACGGGGTGGACCGCTACGTCGCCATCCACTACGGCGACACCGGCTGCGACCCGGCGCGCATCGCCGTCCGCGCCACCGAGAACTGCCGTGTGGGGCGCGTGCGCTGGCACTCCGGCGCGGGCGTCCTGGTCAGCGAGCTGCTCTTCGACACCCGGCTGCGGGCCGGCGAGACGTACGTCTTCGGTTACGCCTTCGACGACGGGACGGGGGGTCCGAGCCACGAGTACGTGCGCGGGTTCAGCTTCGCGGGCGGGCAGTACGTCCTGGAGGTGCGCTTCGACGCGGCGGCCCTGCCGGTGCGCTGCCTGCGCTTCGCGCAGTCCTCGGCCGCGGCGCCGCGCAGCGGGCAGCAGGAGCTGACGCTCAGCGGGCGGCACCGCGGGGTGCACCTGGTGGAGCAGGGGGTGGGGCCGGGGATCGTGGGGATCGGCTGGGACTGGTACTGACCGCGCCGAGCCGCTACGCCTCCGGCCCCGCCACGAGGCGGCCGCCCTTCGTCCGCACCGGCACGGGCGGCAGCGGATCCCCGGCCGGGCCCTGGAGCACCTTGCCGGTCGCCACGTCGAACCGGCTGCCGTGGCACGAGCAGGCGGCCGCGCCCTCCTCGATGGCGGCCAGGACGCAGCCGGCGTGGGTGCACTCCGCGCCGAAGGCCTTGAACTGCCCCTTCACCGGCTGGGCGACCAGCAGCCGCTCCTCGCGGTAGAGCTTGGCCCCGCCGACGGGGACCTCGCTCGCGGGCCCGAGCTCCACCGGCGCGGTGGGTGTCGAGGAGGCCCTCGCCCCCGTCCGCCCGTCGCACGCGACCGCACCGAGGCCGGCGACCCCGGCGAGCGCGGCTCCGCGCAGCACGGTACGGCGGGAGGCGCAGCAGGGGACGGGCTGCCGGCTGGTCATGGTGGTGCTCCTGGGGGGTGCGACGGCGTACCGCCTGAACGATCTCGGTGCCCGACGATACTGCCCGCGCGGGGGGCAGGGGTTTCGTGCCCCGGACCCCGCCCCCTGCGGGGGAGGGGTCCGGGGCCCGCCCCCAGGGCCTCAGCCCCGGCGAACCCGCGTCTTCGCCGGCGCCGTCTTCTTCGCGGGCGCCTTCCGCCCCCGCTTCGCCGGGGCCGGGGACACCGCGGGCAGCATCTCCCTCAGGAACCGGCCGGTGTGGCTGTCACCGTTCGCCGCGACATCCTCCGGCGTTCCCTCGGCGACCACCAGGCCGCCCCCGTTGCCGCCTTCCGGACCCATGTCCACGACCCAGTCGGCCGTCTTGATCACATCGAGGTTGTGCTCGATGACGATCACGGTGTTGCCCTTGTCGACCAGGCCCGACAGCACGGAGATCAGCTTGTTGATGTCCTCGAAGTGCAGACCCGTGGTCGGCTCGTCGAGCACGTACACCGTCCGCCCGGTGGAGCGCTTCTGCAGCTCGCTCGCGAGCTTCACGCGCTGCGCCTCGCCGCCCGAGAGCGTGGGCGCGGACTGGCCGAGGCGCACGTACCCGAGGCCCACCTCGTTGAGCGTGCGCAGGTGGCGCGCGATCGTCGGCACGGCCTCGAAGAAGTCGAGGGCCTCCTCGATGGGCATGTCCAGCACCTCGGCGATGGACTTGCCCTTGTAGTGGACCTCCAGGGTCTCCCGGTTGTAGCGCGCCCCGTGGCAGACCTCGCAGGGCACGTACACGTCCGGCAGGAAGTTCATCTCGATCTTGATGGTGCCGTCGCCGGAGCAGTTCTCGCAGCGGCCGCCCTTGACGTTGAAGGAGAAGCGGCCGGGCAGGTAGCCCCGGACCTTCGCCTCCATGGTCTCGGCGAACAGCTTCCGGATGTGGTCGAAGACTCCGGTGTACGTGGCGGGGTTGGACCGGGGCGTGCGGCCGATGGGCGACTGGTCGACGTGGACGACCTTGTCGACCAGGTCGTCGCCGTCGACCCGGGTGTGCCGGCCGGGCACGGCGCGGGCGCCGTTCAGCTCCCGGGCCAGGTGTGTGTAGAGGATGTCGTTGACCAGCGTGGACTTGCCGGAGCCGGAGACGCCCGTCACCGCCGTGAGCACCCCGAGGGGGAAGGACACGTCGATGTCGCGGAGGTTGTTCTCCCGGGCGCCGCGGACGGTCAGGCGGCGCTCGGGGTCGACGGGCCGGCGCACCTGCGGGGTGGCGATGGCCCGGCGGCCGGAGAGGTACTGGCCGGTCATGGACTCCTCGGTGGAGAGGAGCTCGGCCAGCGGGCCGCTGTGGACGACCTTGCCGCCGTGCTCGCCGGCGCCGGGGCCGATGTCCACGACCCAGTCGGCGACCTTGATCGTGTCCTCGTCGTGCTCGACGACGATCAGGGTGTTGCCCATGTCGCGCAGGCGGACCAGCGTCTCGATGAGGCGGTGGTTGTCGCGCTGGTGCAGGCCGATGGACGGCTCGTCCAGCACGTACAGCACGCCCACCAGGCCGGAGCCGATCTGTGTGGCGAGCCGGATGCGCTGCGCCTCGCCGCCGGAGAGGGTGCCCGCGGCGCGGTTGAGCGAGAGGTAGTCCAGGCCGACGTCGACGAGGAACCTCAGCCGCTCGTTGACCTCCTTGAGCACCCGCTCGGCGATCTTCTTCTCGCGGCCGGTGAGCTTCATGCCGCGCAGGAAGTCGGCGCACTCGCTGATGGACATCGCGGAGACCTCCGCGATGGAGCGGTCCTGCACGGTGACGGCGAGGACGATCGGCTTGAGCCGGGTGCCCTCGCAGGTGGGGCAGGGCACCTCGCGCATGAAGCCCTCGAAGCGCTCGCGGCTGGAGTCGCTCTCGGCCTCGGAGTGCCGCCGCTTGACGAAGGGCACGGCGCCCTCGAAGGCGGTCGTGTAGGCGCGCTCGCGGCCGTAGCGGTTGCGGTAGCGGACCTCGATCTGGGTCTTGTGCCCGTTCAGCAGGGCCTTCTTGGCGCGCTGGGGCAGGCCGGCCCAGGGGATGTCGGTGCGGAAGCCGAGCTCGTCGGCGAGCGCGGAGACCAGGCGGTGGAAGTAGTCCTTCGTGTGGCCGTGGGACCAGGGGCTGATGGCGCCCTCGTCGAGGCTCTTCTCCGGGTCGGGGACGACGAGTTCGGGGTCGACCTCCATGCGGGTGCCGATGCCGGTGCAGTCCGGGCAGGCGCCGAAGGGCGAGTTGAAGGAGAAGGAGCGGGGCTCCAGCTCCTCGAAGGAGAGGTCGTCGTAGGGGCAGTAGAGGTGCTCGGAGTACATCCGCTCGCGCTCGGGGTCGTCCTCGGGGAGATCCACGAAGTCGAGGACGACCATGCCGCCGGAGAGGCCGAGGGCGGTCTCGACGGAGTCCGTCAGCCGGCGCTTGGCGCTGTTCTTCACGGTCAGGCGGTCGACGACCACCTCGATCGTGTGCTTCTCCTGCTTCTTGAGCTTGGGCGGCTCGGAGAGCTGGACCGTCTTCCCGTCGACCCGGGCCCTGCTGTAGCCCTTGGTCTGGAGGTCGGCGAAGAGGTCGACGAACTCGCCCTTGCGCTCGCGCACCAGCGGGGAGAGCACCTGGAAGCGGCTGCCCTCGGGCAGCTCCAGCACCTTGTCGACGATGGCCTGCGGCGACTGGCGGGAGATCGGCCGGCGGCACTCGGGGCAGTGCGGCTTGCCGATCCGGGCGAACAGCAGCCGGAGGTAGTCGTAGACCTCCGTGATCGTGCCGACCGTCGAGCGCGGGTTGCGCGAGGTCGACTTCTGGTCGATGGAGACGGCCGGGGACAGGCCCTCGATGAAGTCCACATCGGGCTTGTCCATCTGGCCCAGGAACTGCCGTGCGTAGGAGGAGAGCGACTCGACGTAGCGACGCTGCCCCTCGGCGAAGATCGTGTCGAAGGCGAGCGACGACTTGCCCGACCCGGACAGGCCCGTGAAGACGATGAGGGAGTCACGGGGGAGGTCGAGCGAGACGTTCTTGAGGTTGTGCTCGCGCGCGCCACGGACGATGAGACGGTCAGCCACGCCGGTCGGCACCTTTCGTGTGAAGAGGAAGGGGGTGCGCCGGCCCCGCCACCGCACGAGGCCGCCCGTCTCGGGGGCCGTCGCGGGAGCAGAGGTCAGTGCGGAGCGATGCTCCCGACCCCGACAGGGTACGAGAGCGCTGCGGGCATCTCCCAAGGATGCCGCATCCCGAGCGTATAGCACGCACATTCGATTTACGGCGGGATCCCGCCTGCTTCACCCGAAGGAGTGGCGGCGCTATCGTCGCCGCATGATTGATCATGAACACGATCTCGCCCTGCTGCGCGAGGCGACGGACCGCCTGACGCGGGCCGTGGCGGCCCTGGCGGAGCCCGCCGTCGCGGAGCCCTCCCGGCTGCCCGGCTGGACCCGCGGGCACGTGCTCGCCCACCTCGCGCGCAACGCGGACGCCTTGGTCAACGTACTCTCCGGGCGCCCGATGTACGCGAGCGCCGAGGCCCGCGACGCGGACATCGCCGCCGGCGCCGCGCGCCCCCTCGCCGCCCATCTCGACGATCTGCGCGCCACCGCCCGGCGCTTCGCGGAGACGGCCGCCCGGCCGGCCGACTGGTCGCGGACCGTCACCCTCCGCAACGGGGTCACCGACAGCGCCTCCCGGGTCCCCTTCCGGCGGCTGATCGAGGTCGAGCTGCACCACGTGGACCTCGGGACCGGCTACGAACTGGAGGACCTCCCGGCCGAGTTCACCGTCCGCGAGATCGGCTTCCTGGCCGACCGGTTCGCCGGGCACCCGGGCCTGCCCGCCCTCCTGATCGCCGACGAGGAGGGCCGCACCTGGCGCACCGGCCGCCCGGACGGCCCCCGGACCCGGATCGCCGGCCCCGCCCCCGCCCTGCTCGGCTGGCTCGCCGGCCGGCGCGACGGCGCGGCCCTGGACGCGGGCGGTGCGTCCGTCCCCGTCCCGCCGCCCCTGTAGACCAGGACCACTGTCGTACCGAGGAACTAGGCTGATTCCATGGCATACACCGGAGCGGTGAAGGTCGGCGGCCCCGCCGACGTACACGAACTGACCGACCTGATGATCTCGAAGGTCGCGGTCGGCCCGATGGACAACAACGCCTATCTGCTGCGCTGCCGCGCCACCGACGAGCAGCTGCTGATCGACGCCGCCGCCGAGCCGGAGACGCTGCTCGGCCTGATCGGCGACAGCGGCATCGCCTCCGTGGTCACCACCCACCGGCACGGCGACCACTGGGGCGCCCTGCGCGAGGTGGTCGACGCCACCGGCGCCCGCACCTACGCCGGCCGGTACGACGCGGAGGGCATCCCCGTCCCCACCGACGTCCCGGTGGACGACGGCGACACCATCACCGTCGGCCGCGTCGAGCTCACCGCCCGTCACCTGGTGGGCCACACCCCGGGCAGCATCGTGCTGATCTACGACGACCCGCACGGCCACCCCCACGTGTTCACCGGCGACTGCCTCTTCCCGGGGGGTGTCGGCAACACCCACCAGGATCCCGAGGCGTTCGCCGGCCTGCTCGGCGGCGTGGAGAGCAAGCTCTTCGGGCGGCTCCCCGACGAGACCTGGGTCTACCCGGGCCACGGCGCCGACACCACGCTCGGCGCCGAGCGCCCGCACCTGCCGGAGTGGCGCGAGCGCGGCTGGTAGCGGCCTCCGCCGTGCGCCCCGGCGGGGCGCACGGCGGGCGGAAGCGAACGCTCCGCCACGCCCCCGCGCGCCCCGTTTCCCTTCCGGGAGCGGGAAGTTGGACGGTACATGCACCATGACCGGCCTCCGGCCATGTTCCGTCTCGCCACCGCCTCCCTCGTCGGGACGGCCATCGAGTTCTACGACTTCTACGCCTACGGCACCGCCGCGGCGCTGGTGCTCGGCCCGCTGTTCTTCCCCACCGTCTCGCCGCTGCTGGGCACGCTCGCGGCGTTCGCCACCTTCGGCGTGGGGTTCGTCGCCCGCCCGGTGGGGTCGGTGCTCTTCGGGCACATCGGCGACCGGCACGGCAGGCGCCCCGTCCTCGTCGCCTCCCTGCTGCTGACCGGGCTGGCCACGGTCGCCGTCGGCCTGGTGCCGGACTACTCCCGGATCGGCCTCGCCGCCCCGCTGCTGCTGCTCGTCCTGCGCTTCCTCCAGGGCCTCGGACTGGGCGGCGAGTGGGGCGGCGCGGTCCTGCTGACCGCCGAACACGCCCCCGCGCACCGCCGCGCCCTGTGGTCGAGCTTCCCCCAGCTCGGCCCGCCGGCCGGCTTCCTGCTGGCCAACGGCATCACCCTGGCGCTCTCCACCGCCCTGACGGACGAGGCGTTCCGCTCGTGGGGCTGGCGGGTGCCGTTCTGGGTCGCGGGCGTCCTCGTCGCGGGCGGGCTGTGGCTGCGGACCCGGATCGGCGAGACACCCGCCTTCCGGGCGCTGGCCCAGGACGAGGCCCGGGCCCGGCTGCCCGTCGCCGAGGTGCTGCGCGACCACTGGCGGCCGGTCCTGCTCACCGCGGGCGGCCTCTCCTGCGGCTACGCCGTCTTCTACACGGTCAGCACCTGGTCGCTGGCCTACGCCACGGAACGGCTCGGCGTCGACCGCACCGTCGTGCTGGGCTGCGTCATGGCCGCCGTGGCCGTCCCGGGCCTGGCCACCGTCCCGCTCGCCCTGCTCGGCGACCGCGTCGGCCGGCGGCCGCTGTGCCTGGCCGGCTGCGCCGCCGTCGCCCTGTGGATGTTCCCGATGGTCGCCCTGCTGCACACCGGGGACGCCGCCCTGATGACCCTCGGCTTCACCGTGGCGACGGCCGCCTTCGGCATCACCTTCGCCGTGGTGGGGGCCTACGTGCCGGAGCTGTACGCACCGCGGGTGCGCTGCACCGGGGCGGCCGTCGGCTACAACCTGGCGGGGATCCTCGGCGGCGCGGTCACGCCGATGGCGGCGACGGCGCTGACCCGGGGCGGGGGGACGCCGTGGGGCGTCGCGGTCCTCCTGGTGGCGATCGCCCTGATGAGCCTGGGCTGCTTCCTGCTGCTGCCGGAGACCCGTCCGGTGCCCGCCGCGGCGGGCACCGGCGCCGGCTCAGACGTCCGCGCCCTGCCGGTCCCGGGCCCCCGCGGCGTCCTCGGCCTTCCGCGCGGCGCGCAGGCTGGTGACCGTGGTGACGGCCAGCACGGCGCAGATGACGCCCAGCGAGACGGGGATGCTGATCTCCGGCACGGACACCCCGCTCTCGTGCAGGGCGTGCAGGACGAGCTTGACGCCGATGAAGCCGAGGATCACCGAGAGCCCGTACGACAGGTGGACCAGCTTCCGCAGCAGGCCGCCTATCAGGAAGTACAGCTGGCGCAGGCCCATGAGGGCGAAGGCGTTGGCCGTGAAGACGATGTACGGGTCCTGGGTGAGCCCGAAGATCGCCGGAATTGAGTCCAGCGCGAACAGCACGTCGGTGGTGCCGATCGCCAGCATGACGATCAGCATCGGGGTCATCAGCCGCTGGCCGTTCCGCACGACGAAGAGCCGGGTGCCGTGGTAGCGGTCGGTGGACGGGAAGCGCCGCTCGACGGCCTTCAGGAAGCGGTTCTCCTCGTACTCCTCCTCCTGCTCGCCGGCGCGCGCCTCCTGGATGAGCTTCCAGGCGGTCCAGATGAGGAAGGCGCCGAAGAGGTAGAAGATCCAGGAGAAGTTGGCGATGATCGCCGCGCCGGCGCCGATGAAGACGGCCCGCAGGACGAGGGCGATCAGCACACCCACCATCAGCACCCGCTGCTGGTAGGCGGCGGGGACCGAGAACTTCGCCATGATCAGGACGAAGACGAAGAGGTTGTCGACGCTCAGCGACTTCTCGGTGATGTAGCCCGCGAAGAACTCGCCGGCCGGCTCGCCGCCGCCGAGGGCGAGCAGGCCGAGGCCGAAGAGCGCCGCGAGGACGACCCAGACCACCGTCCAGGTTCCGGCCTCCTTGAGGGAGACCTCGTGGGGCTTGCGGCCGCCGATGAAGAAGTCGGCGGCCACCAGGGCGCACAGACCGAGGACGGTCAGCAGCCACATCGTCAGGGAGACGTCCAAGGGGTCCTCCGGCACGTCGTACGGCAACTTCCAGCGTCGTCGCTGCCGGAGGCGCGCTCCACCCGGGCGGGCACGGCACGGCCGCCTCCGTACCGAAGACCGTACAGGAAGACCCAAGAAAAGGTAAAGAGAATCCCAAGCCCCCTGCTTGCGGGGTCAGCGGCCGTAGGCCCGCCGTGCCTGCCCGACCTGCCACAGCACCCGGCGGACCACATCGCTCCCCGCGGGGGCCAGCGACGGCTCGTACGTCCATGCGTGGTGCACCCAGGGGTCGGCGAGGTGGTCGTCCGGGACGGGGGTGACGCGCAGGAGGGAGCGCCACAGCGGGTCGAGCAGCGGGCCGAAGCCCCGGGCGTCCTCGCGGTCGGCCACCATCATCAGGTGCACGCCCACGGAGGGGCCCTCGTCCGCCAGGTAGCGGAGCCGGTTGACGGCCCGGTCGTCGAAGCCGTGCGGGAAGTCGTTGACGATCAGCAGCTGTTCGGCGGTGTCGATGTCGGGCGGCAGGGCGTCGGCCGCCCCGCTGCGGACGGCCATCTGCACCAGGTCGACGCGGCGCGTCAGCTCCGTCAGGACGGTGGCGACGCCCTGCGCCCCGGCGGCCGGGGGACGGCTCAGGGCGCCGCACTCCAGCAGCGGGGCGAGGGCGGCGCCGGCCGAGCCGGCGGGGTCGATGACGTGCACGCTGTAGTCGCCGACGGGGTGGACGGCCAGCAGCCGGGCGGCGTGGGCGACCGCGCAGTCCATGGCCAGCCGGCGCAGCTCGGCGGGGTCGGCCCGGCCGGTGCCGGAGCCGGTGGCCCGGCCGCAGTCCACCCACAGCCCGCGCTCCAGCGGCAGCCGCACCAGCATGGGGATGCGCAGCCCCCGGCGCTCGGGCAGGTGCAGGTCGCCCAGGCGCAGGGCGAGGGGCGTCTCCAGGGGTGCCTGGTAGCCGTGCCAGACGGGGCTGTCCCAGCGGGCGAAGGCGGGCGGCAGGGCGTGCTCGACGACCTCGGCCTCGGCGGTGAGCTGGGCGAGGTCGCGGTCGAGGACGGCGCGGGCGCGGTCGACGAGCCCGTCGCGCCGGGCCCGCGCGGCGGCGCGGGCGGCGTCCGCGGCGGGGCCCACGCGGGTGGCCGGGTCGGCGAGGTGGGCGTCGAGCTCCCGCTCCAGGCGGGACTCGGCGAAGCCGACCGCGCTGCGGTAGGCGGCGGCGCTGCGGGCGAGGTCCTCGAACATGCCCCACACCTGGTTGTAGAGGCGCTCCTCCGGTGTCCAGCCCGAGGCGTCGCCCGCGACGGGCCCGGCGGGGGCGCCGTCGCCGGCCGCGGGCGCGGCGGGCGGCGGGGCGGGGACGGGCGGCGGGGGCGGAGTGTGCCGGGCGGGGTGGCGGTAGTCGACGCGGGTGCCGCCGGCCGCGCGGGGCGCGGCGGGGGCCAGGGCCCGGTGGGCCGCCCGGTCCTCGGGCGGCTCCTCCGGCCGTTCACCGGCGGCGGTGTGCCGGCCGCCGCCCGCGCCGCGGTGGGAGGGCCGCGGAGGGGCGAGGACGAAGTCCGCGGCGGGGCTCGCGGCGGCCGCGGCGACCAGGGCGGCGAGCTCGGCGGCGGCCTCCAGCCCCAGGTCGCGGAAGAGGGCGGGGAGGCCGTCCGCGTATCCCTGGCCGACGGCGCGGACCCGCCAGGCCCCCCGCCGGCGGTAGAGCTCCAGGGCGACGAGGGCGGTCTCGGCGTCCAGCCCGGTGACGGTGAAGCCGGCGATCTCCTCCCCCGCGGCGCCGGCCAGCGCCAGGAACGGCGCGGCCGCCGCGCCGAACCGGGCGGGGCCCCGGCCGTCGGGCGGCAGCGCGAGCAGCACGCTGATCCGGTGCACCGCCTCGGGCAGGGCGTCCAGCTCGACGCCCACCCGCCCGGCCTCCGCCGTCCCGGCCACGGTCACGCCGGGCACGCGCGGGGCGCCGGGGTGGACGACGTGCTCCGGCCCGGGCACCCTGCCGTCCGGCCCGCCGAGCGCGGCCGCCACCACCACCGGGCCGCCCGCCGAGACCCTGATCTCCAACCGGCTCGTGGTCAGCGGGTGGTTCTGCCCCCGCACCAGCTCGGCCGTCATGTGCTCTTGCCCCCCTTGTCGTCGTGCGCTGCCCGCCGTGCCCCGGCGCGGCGGGGACCGCGCCCCGCCGCGCCGGGGGCCGTCCCCGTCGCCCGTCCGCTACAGGACGGTGGCGATCACCGGGTAGAGGTCCTGGATGGTCCGTCCGTTGGACGGGAGGCCCAGGGCGGTCATCTGCCAGCCGGCGCCCACCCGGTGCACCTTCGCCATGATCTGCGCCGTGTAGGGCCCGCCCCCGTCGAGGGTGTAACGGGCCAGCTCCTGGCCGGTGGTGTCGTCGATCAGCCGGCAGAAGGCGTTGGACACCTCGGCGAAGGTCTGGCCGCTGAAGGAGTTGACCGTGAAGACGATCTGGTCGATGTGCACGGGCACGCGCTCCAGGTCGACCAGGATCGTCTCGTCGTCGCCGCCGGTGCCCGCGCCGCCCACCAGGTTGTCCCCGGTGTGCCGCACCGAACCGTCGTTGCTCACCAGGTGGTTGAACCAGACGTCGTCGATCGGCTGTCCGTCGGCGTACAGCACGGCCGAGGCGTCGAGGTCGATCTCCTTGGTGCGCGACCGGAACAGTCCCCGGCGGGGGGCCGACTTCCAGCCGAGCCCCATCCGCACCGCGGACAGGGATCCCCCGTCGGCCTTCTGCAGACTGACGCCCTGCCCCTTGGACAAGTTGACGCTCACGCGCGGTCCCTTCTCGTTCGTGACTCTCCCCCGTGCCGCGCGATCACGCGGCATCCGGGACCGACCCTATGCATTCGCACGACCGCCCGCCTCGCCGAGTGCGGTTTGTGGCGGTCTTGCAACATCCCTCCCGGTCATCTTTGGGCAAAGGACGGCCCGTTGGGCCGGCCCGCCCCACCGGCGCCGCGGAGGACCCGTCAGGCCAGGCCCGCCTCCCTCATCTGCCGCAGCTCCTTCTTGAGTTCGCCCACCTCGTCCCGCAGCCGGGCGGCGATCTCGAACTGGAGCTCCGCGGCCGCGGCCCGCATCCGGTCCGTCATCTCCTCGATCATCTCGGCGAGTTCGGCGGCGGGCCGGTCCGTCGGCACGGTCTGCCGGGCCCTGGCGGCCTTCTTGCCGCCCTTGCCCCCGGCGGGTGCCGTGGGCACCGGCGCCTTCGCCTTGCCCTTGTCCGCCCGCCGGTAGCCCGTGCCCAGCAGCTCCTCGGTGTCGATCTCCTCGCGGGCGAGGGTGGCGACGATGTCACCGATCTTCTTGCGCAGGGGCTGCGGGTCGATGCCCCGCTCCTTGTTGTACGCGATCTGCTTCTCGCGGCGCCGGTTGGTCTCCTCGATCGCCTTCTCCATCGCGGGCGTGATCTTGTCCGCGTACATATGGACCTGGCCCGAGACGTTGCGCGCCGCACGGCCGATGGTCTGGATCAGGGAGGTGCCGGACCGGAGGAAGCCCTCCTTGTCCGCGTCGAGGATCGCCACCAGGGACACCTCGGGCAGGTCGAGGCCCTCGCGCAGCAGGTTGATGCCGACCAGGACGTCGTACTCGCCCGCGCGCAGCTCGCGCAGCAGCTCCACGCGGCGCAGCGTGTCCACGTCGCTGTGCAGGTAGCGGACCTGGATGCCCAGCTCCAGGAAGTAGTCCGTGAGATCCTCGGCCATCTTCTTGGTGAGGGTGGTGACGAGGACGCGCTCGTCCTTCTCGGTGCGCTCGCGGATCTCGTGCACCAGATCGTCGATCTGCCCCTCGGTGGGCTTGACGACGACCTCCGGATCCACCAGGCCGGTGGGCCGGATGATCTGCTCGACGAAGCCGTCGGAGCGGGAGAGCTCGTACGGCCCCGGCGTCGCCGACAGGTAGACCGTCTGCCCGATGCGCTCGGTGAACTCCTCCCACTTCAACGGGCGGTTGTCCAGCGCGGACGGCAGCCGGAAGCCGTGCTCGACCAGGGTGCGCTTGCGGGAGGCGTCGCCCTCGTACATCGCGCCGATCTGCGGGACCGTGACGTGCGACTCGTCGATGACGAGGAGGAAGTCCTCCGGGAAGAAGTCGAGCAGGGTGTTGGGCGGGGAGCCGGGCTCGCGGTCGTCCATGTGCAGCGAGTAGTTCTCGATGCCGGAGCAGGAGCCGATCTGGCGCATCATCTCGATGTCGTAGGTGGTGCGCATGCGCAGCCGCTGGGCCTCCAGCAGCTTGCCCTGCTTCTCCAGCTTCGCCAGCTGCTGCTCCAGCTCGGCCTCGATCCCCGCGACGGCCTTCTCCATCCGCTCGGGACCGGCGACGTAGTGGCTGGCCGGGAAGACGTACAGCTCCTCGTCGTCGGAGATGACCTCGCCGGTGAGCGGGTGCAGCGTGGACAGCGCCTCGATCTCGTCGCCGAACATCTCGATGCGCACGGCCAGTTCCTCGTAGACCGGGAAGATCTCGATGGTGTCGCCGCGGACGCGGAAGGTGCCGCGGGTGAACGACAGGTCGTTGCGCGTGTACTGGATCTCGACGAAGCGGCGCAGCAGCTCGTCCCGGTCGATCTCCTCGCCGACCTTGAGGGGCACCATGCGGTCCACGTACTCCTGCGGGGTGCCCAGGCCGTAGATGCAGGACACGGAGGCCACCACGACGACGTCGCGGCGGGTGAGCAGGGAGTTGGTGGCGGAGTGGCGCAGCCGCTCCACCTCCTCGTTGATCGAGGAGTCCTTCTCGATGTAGGTGTCCGACTGCGGGACGTACGCCTCGGGCTGGTAGTAGTCGTAGTACGAGACGAAGTACTCGACGGCGTTGTTCGGCAGGAGCTCGCGGAACTCGTTGGCGAGCTGGGCCGCCAGGGTCTTGTTGGGCGCCATGACGAGCGTCGGCCGCTGGAGCTTCTCGATCATCCACGCCGTGGTCGCCGACTTGCCGGTGCCGGTCGCGCCGAGCAGCACCACGTCCTTCTCCCCCGCGCGGATGCGCTTCTCCAGCTCCGCGATGGCCGTCGGCTGGTCACCGCTGGGCTGGTAGGGGCTGACGACCTCGAAGGGCGCCACCTTGCGTTCGATCTTGGAAACGGGCCGCATGGGACCACCGTACGACCTGCCACTGACAAAGACCGTTCCACCGGCTCTCACCTGGGGTTTCCCCGGTGAACGGGCGGTGGGCGCCCGGCGAACGGCATGGGGCGGATCGCGCTTTCCCCCTGCGCCCGCCCCGGCTTTCGGGTACGACTGTGCCGTACGCCGTCACCGCCGTACCCCATGGACCGGGCCGCCGTGCCCGGTGCCCGGACGCCGCGAGGAGCCGCATGCGCATCCGCCCCGCCTCCCCCCTGCCCCGTGCCCTCGTCGCCCTGGCCGCGGCCGCCCCGCTCGCGCTGGGCCTCGCCACCGGGCCCGCCGAGGCCTCCTCCCCCGCCATGGCACGGCCGCACACGCCCTACGCCATCGGCCACCGCGGGGTGCCCGTCCAGGCGCCCGAGAACACCCTCGCCTCCATCGACAGAGCCGCCCGCCTGGGCATCGGATGGGTGGAGAACGACGTCCAGCGCACCAAGGACGGCGCGCTCGTCGTCATCCACGACACCACCCTCACCCGGACCACCGACGTGCGGAAGCGCTTCCCGGACCGGGCGCCCTGGCGCGTCGGCGACTTCACCCTCGCCGAGATCCGCAAGCTCGACGCCGGGAGCTGGTTCGGCCACCGCTTCGCCGGCGAGAAGGTGCCCACCCTCGACCGCTACCTGCGCCGGGTCGACCACAACCGGCAGCGCCTGCTGCTGGAGATCAAGGCGCCCGAGCTCTACCCCGGCGTCGAACGGCAGATCGCCGACACGCTGCGCCGCACCGGCTGGCTCGACCGGCGGCACGTCGGCGGCCGGCTGGTGGTCCAGAGCTTCAGCGCGCCGTCGCTGAAGGCCTTCCACGCCCTGCGCCCGGAGGTGAGGACCGGCTTCCTGGGCGCCCCGCGCGCCACCGACCTGCCCCGCTACGCCGCCTTCGCCGACCAGATCAACCCCGACCACACCAAGGTCACCGCGGACTGGGTCCGCAAGGTCCACGGTCTGACCGGCCCGCACGGCCGGCGGCTGGAGATCTCGGCGTGGACCGTGGACGACCCCCGCCGGGCGGTCGCGCTCGCCCGCATGGGGGTGGACGCGATCATCAGCAACGCGGCGCACGTCGTCGCCGGCGCGCTGGCGGACGACGCCGACGAGGACGCCGACGCCGTGCCGGCGCCGGCCGACGCCCTCGGCTGACCGGTGCGGCCCTCCCCCTTCCGGGTGGACCCTGGGAGGAGGAGGTGGTGCACCGTGCAGCGTTCGGGCAACGAGCCCATGACCGCGCGCAGCCCGCTCCGTCTGCGGTGCGGGCTCGCCGTCTTCGGCCTGGTCGTCTCCGCCGGGGGTGCGTGGCTGTTCGCCGCGTCCGGGCACCCCGGCTGGGCCGCGGCCTTCGCGGTCCTCGCCCTGATCACCGTCGTGGACCTCGCCTTGATCATCCGCCACATCCGCCAGGGCCCGCACTGGCAGCCGGGGCGGGACGTTCCGCCGTACGAGCCGCTCGACGAACGGGGGCGGCGAGGGCCGTGATGTGGAGGGTGTGTGCCCCGGTCCCTCCCCCGGAGGGGGCACCCCTCACCCACCCACCTCCCCGAACCGCGCCGCCGCGACGAAATCCGGCCGGGGATCGAGCGCCGCCGCGAGCCGGAAGTACCGCAGCGCCTCCCCCGCCCGCCCCGCCCGCACCAACGTGCGCCCGAGCGCGAAATGAGCGAAGGCGTTGTCCGGTTCGCGCTCCAGCACATGCCGGAACTCCCCCTCCGCCCGCCGCAGTTGAGCGGAAGCGAAATACGCCCGGGCCCGCAGCAGACGGGCCGCCGTGTTCCCGGGGTGGGACGAGATCACCGAGTCGAGGAGCTTGACCGCGCCGCGCGGATCCCGCGCGTCCAGCAGCCGTTCGGCCGTCCGGAAGTCGATGACGTGGGTCTCGGGCGTCGGCTCGGGCACGAGTGCGGTCCTTCCCTGTGGCTGCCGGGACACCGGGGCGAAGGGCCCCGGACGGGGGGAGGCAACGCCCCGGACGCAAGCCCTATTCCCGGCCGCTTCCCCCCGCCGCCCGGGCCCGCAGCCGGGCCCAGACCTCGTCCACCCGGGCGGCCAGCTCCTCGACCGGGCCGTCGTTGGGGATCACCTCGTCGGCCACCGCCAGCCGCCGCTCGCGCGTGGCCTGCGCCGCCATCCGGGCGCGGGCCTCCTCCTCGGCCATGCCGCGCAGCCGCACCAGCCGGTCGAGCCGGGTCTCCTCGCTCGCGTCGACCACGAGCACCACGTCGTAGAGCGGCGCGAGGCCGTTCTCGGCGAGGAGCGGCACGTCGTGGACGACGATCGCGTCCGGCGGCGCGGCGGCCTGGAGCTCGGCCGAGCGGGCCCGCACCAGCGGGTGCACGATCGCGTTCAGCGCCGCGAGCCGCTCCTCGTCGGCGAAGACGAGCGCCCCCAGCGCGGGCCGGTCCAGCGAGCCGTCCGGCGCGAGCACGCCGGAGCCGAACTCGCCGACGACCGCCGCCAGTCCGGGCGTGCCCGGCGCGACGACCTCCCGCGCGATCCGGTCGGAATCGATGATCACCGCGCCGTGCGCGGCGAGCAGCCGCGACACCTCGCTCTTGCCGGCGCCGATCCCGCCGGTGAGGCCCACCGTCAACATGGGCCCCACGCTACCGTCGTGACGCTCAGCGCCCGCCGTCGCCCTCGCGGTCGGCGAGGAACCGCTCGAACTGGGCGCCCAGTTCCTCGGCGGAGGGCAGCTCCACCGGCTCGGCGACCAGGTTGCCGCGGGTCTCGGCCCCGGCCACCGCGTCGTACTGGTGCTCAAGCCCGCGGACCAGGGACACCAACTCCTCGTCCCCCTCCCCGATCTGCCGCTCGATCTCCTCCTGCGTCCGCAGCGCCTGGTTGCGCAGCGCGTGCGCGGTGTCGGGCAGGACGAGCCCGGTCGCGGAGGTGATCGCCTCCAGGACGGTCAGGGCGGCGTCGGGGTACGAGGAGCGCGCCACGTAGTGCGGGACGTGGCCGGTGATACCGAGCACGTCGTGGCCCGCCTGGGCGAGCCGCAGCTCGACGAGCGCCTCGGCGCTGCCGGGCACCTGCGCCTCGTCGAAGTGGCTGCGGTGACCCGGCACGAGGTCCGTGCGGTTGCCGTGCGCGGTGATGCCGACGGGGCGGGTGTGCGGAACGCCCATGGGAATGCCGTTGAAGTTGACCGAAAGCCGCACCCTCAGCCGCTCCACGATCTGGCGCACGGCGGCGGCGAACCGCTCCCACTCCACGTCCGGTTCGGGCCCGGAGAGCAGGAGGAACGGCGCGCCGGTGGCGTCCTGGACCAGGCGCAGTTCGAGCCGGGGCGCCTCGAAGGCGCTCCAGTGGTCGCGCTCGAAGGTCAGGACGGGGCGGCGCGCCCGGTAGTCGACCAGCCGGTCGTGGTCGAAACGGGCCACGACCTGGTGCGGCAGCCCGTCGAGGAGCCGCTCGACGATCTGGTCCCCCGTCTCACCGGCGTCGATGTACCCGTCGAAGTGGTAGAGCATGACCAGCCCGGCGCTGTCCTGGGCGAGGGCCAGGTCGGCCACGGCGAGCCCCTGGGGCTCCCATTCGTACAAACCCTGCGGATCCATCACGGTGACCGTTCCTCCTCATGTTCCGTGAGGGAGAACGTTCTTGACGCCCCGGGGAATTCCCGCTCCGCGCCGGGGAGGCGCCCGGACAGGCGGAAGGCCCGCTCCCCCCGAGGGGGAGCGGGCCTTCGCCGTCAGCGGTCACCCGCGGTGGTCGGAGCCTCAGCTCTGGCCGCCGGCGAGCTTCTCGCGGAGGGCGGCCAGCGCCTCGTCCGACGCCAGGGCGCCGGAGGTGTCGGCCGACTCGGAGGAGTACGAGCCACCGGCCGGAGCGGCCTGCTGGGCGGCCTGGTCGCCGGCGGCGGCAGCCTCGGCGTCCGCCTCGCGGGACTTGATGACCTGCGCCTGGTGCTGCTCGAAGCGCTGCTGCGCCTCGGCGTACTGGCGCTCCCACTCCTCGCGCTGCTTCTCGTAGCCCGGCAGCCAGTCGTTGGCCTCGGGGTCGAAGCCCTCGGGGTAGATGTAGTTGCCCTGGTCGTCGTAGGACGCGGCCATGCCGTACAGGGTCGGGTCGAACTCGACCACGGACGGGTCGGCACCGAAGGACTCGTTGGCCTGCTTCAGCGAGAGGCTGATGCGGCGGCGCTCGAGGTCGATGTCGATGACCTTGACGAAGATCTCGTCGTTGACCTGGACGACCTGCTCCGGGATCTCCACGTGGCGCTCGGCCAGCTCGGAGATGTGGACCAGGCCCTCGATGCCCTCGTCGACGCGGACGAACGCGCCGAACGGAACGAGCTTGGTGACCTTACCCGGGACGACCTGGCCGATCTGGTGGGTCCGGGCGAACTGCTGCCACGGGTCCTCCTGGGTCGCCTTGAGCGACAGGGAGACGCGCTCGCGGTCCATGTCGACGTCCAGGACCTCGACCGTGACCTCCTGGCCGACCTCGACGACCTCGGACGGGTGGTCGATGTGCTTCCAGGACAGCTCGGAGACGTGGACGAGACCGTCGACGCCGCCCAGGTCCACGAAGGCACCGAAGTTGACGATGGAGGAGACGACGCCGGAGCGCACCTGGCCCTTCTGGAGGGTGGTGAGGAAGGTCTGGCGGACCTCGCTCTGGGTCTGCTCCAGCCAGGCGCGGCGGGACAGGACCACGTTGTTGCGGTTCTTGTCCAGCTCGATGATCTTCGCCTCGAGCTCCTTGCCCACGTAGGGCTGGAGGTCGCGGACGCGACGCATCTCGACCAGCGAGGCCGGGAGGAAGCCGCGGAGGCCGATGTCGAGGATGAGACCACCCTTGACGACCTCGATGACGGTACCGGTGACGATGCCGTCCTCTTCCTTGATCTTCTCGATCGTGCCCCAGGCGCGCTCGTACTGGGCGCGCTTCTTGGACAGGATCAGGCGGCCTTCCTTGTCCTCCTTCTGGAGAACGAGGGCCTCGACCTGGTCACCGACGGAGACGACCTCGTTGGGGTCGACGTCGTGCTTGATCGAGAGCTCGCGGGAGGGGATGACACCCTCGGTCTTGTAACCGATGTCGAGCAGGACCTCGTCCCGGTCGACCTTCACGATGACGCCGTCGACGATGTCGCCGTCGTTGAAGTACTTGATCGTCTCGTCGATCGCGGCGAGGAAGGCTTCCTCGTTACCGATGTCGTTGACCGCAACCTGCGGGGTGGTGGCGGTGGTCTCGGTGCTGCTCGTCATGTGGGAAAGGGCTCCGGTACGGACATTGAGTCGTAGGTACTGCTACGCCGAGAGCCCGTATATCGCACCGCCGAAGCCGGACAGCCTTGGAGGCGCTCTCCGGATCGCTCCGGTAGCGCCTCGACAACCGAGGGGACATGCAACAAGTGCGAAAGCGGCCTGCTCGGTCCGAGGCGCGCAGGCCCGCAGCGCAACTTGTAGCATACGGGGACGGCCGGACACGGTCAATGCGCGAAGGCGCACAGCAGGGACAAAACCCACCGAATCCGGCGCAACTCACCTTGCAGGACGCGGGAAACGCCCCTCGAAGTCCTCGGACGGCCGGATACTCTACCCACTTTTCCAGCCGGCCAGGGATCGCGACCACCCAGATGACGCCAGAATCCACCGAAGAGCACGAGCCCGAGGCGGTCCGCAGGACCACCGGCGCCACCGAGAGCAGCCGGGCCAGCCGCGGCTGGTGGGACCGCAACGCCGACGAGTACCAGAGCGAACACGGCGCGTTCCTCGGCGACGACCGCTTCGTCTGGGGCCCTGAGGGCCTGGACGAGGCGGAGGCGGGGCTGCTCGGCCGCCCCCTGGCCGGGCTGGACGTGCTGGAGATCGGAGCCGGCGCGGCCCAGTGCTCGCGCTGGCTGGCCGCCCAGGGGGCCCGGCCGGTCGCCCTGGACCTCTCGCACCGGCAGCTCCAGCACGCGCTGCGGATCGGCGGGGACGTCCCCCTGGTCGAGGCCGACGCCGGGGCCCTCCCCTTCGCGGCCGGCTCCTTCGACCTGGCCTGCTCGGCGTACGGGGCGCTGCCCTTCGTCGCCGACCCGGTGCGGGTGATGCGCGAGGTGCACCGGGTGCTGCGGCCCGGGGGGCGCTGGGTCTTCTCCGTCACCCACCCGATCCGCTGGGCCTTCCCCGACGAGCCCGGGCCCGAGGGCCTCTCCGTCGCCGCCTCCTACTTCGACCGCACGCCCTACGTCGAGCAGGACGAGGCGGGGCGGGCCGTGTACGTCGAGCACCACCGCACGCTGGGGGATCGCGTGCGCGACGTCGTCGCCGGGGGTTTCCGGCTCCTCGACCTCGTCGAGCCGGAGTGGCCGGACTGGAACACGCAGGAGTGGGGCGGCTGGTCGCCCCTGCGCGGCCACTTGATCCCGGGCACGGCGATCTTCGTCTGCGAGCGCGACCAGGGCTGAGGGGGCAGGGCTGAGGGGGGATGTGCCCCCGACCCGCCCTTTCACCGTTTCTGGCGCGCTGCCGCGCGGGGCAACGCGGCTTCGCCACGTTAGTCCCCAAACGCCGGACGGGCTGATTCAGCCCGTCCGGCGTTTGAGGACACCCGCGGCGGAGCCGCACCAGAAACGGTGAAAGGGCGGGTCGGGGGCGCCTCTCCCCCTCAGCGACACTGTCCCGGTGACCCGCACCACCGACGTCCTCACCCACCTCCCCGTCCACACCGCCCTCCCCCACCTCACCCGCGCCCTCGACAGCCACGGCGCAGCCGTCCTCTGCGCCCCGCCCGGCACGGGCAAGACCACCCTGGTCCCCCTGGCCCTGGCAGGGCTGGCAGGGCCAGCGGGACCAGAGGGAGGAGCGGAGATCGACGAGGCCGCGCCCCGGCGCGTCCTCGTCGCCGAACCCCGCCGCATCGCCGCCCGCGCCGCAGCCCGCCGCATGGCCTGGCTGCTGGGCGAGCAACCGGGCGTGCGCGTCGGCTTCACGGTGCGCGGGGAGCGGAAGGCCGGCCCCCGGACGGTGGTCGAGGTGGTCACCACCGGTGTCCTGCTCCAGCGCCTCCAGCACGACCAGGAGCTGGCCGGAGTCGACGTCGTCGTCCTCGACGAGTGCCACGAGCGGCACCTGGACGCGGACACCGCGGCCGCCTTCCTGCTCGACGTCCGGGCGGCCCTGCGCCCGGACCTGCGCCTGGTGGCCGCGTCGGCGACGACGGACGCCGAGGGCTGGGCCCGGCTGCTGGGCGACGCCCCGGTGGTGACGGCGGAGGGCACGGCGCACCCCGTGGAGGTCGTGTGGGCGCCCCCGCCGCGCGCCGTGCGCCCCCCGCACGGCCTGCGGGTGGACCCGGCGCTGCTGGACCACGTGGCGGCCGTGGTGCGGCGGGCGCTGCGCGAGCGCGAGGGCGACGTGCTGTGCTTCCTGCCGGGGGTCGGCGAGATCGGCCGGGTGGCCGGGCTGCTGGGCGGGGAGGAACGGCTGGGGGCGGAGGTGCTCCAGGTGCACGGCCGGGCCCCGGCCGCCGTCCAGGAGGCGGTGCTGGCCGGCAGCCCGGAGGGCACCCGCCGGGTGGTGCTGGCGACCTCGGTGGCGGAGTCGAGCCTGACCGTGCCGGGGGTGCGTGTCGTCGTGGACGCCGGTCTGGCGCGCGAGCCGCGCACGGACCACGCCCGCGGGCTGAGCGCCCTGACGACCGTCCGGGCGTCCCGGGCGGCCGGCCGGCAGCGGGCCGGCCGGGCGGGCCGTGAGGCCCCGGGGACGGTCTACCGCTGCTGGGCGGAGGGCGACGACGCCCGGCTGCCGGCGTTCCCGGCGGCGGAGATCACGGTCGCGGACCTGACGGCGTTCGCCCTGCAGGCGGCCTGCTGGGGCGACCCCGACGCGAGCGGCCTGGCGCTGCTCGATCCCCCGCCCTCCGGCGCGATGGCCGCGGCCCGCGCCGCGCTGACCGCCACGGGCGCCGTGGACGGTGCGGGCCGCCCGACCGGCCGGGGCCGGCGGATGGCCCGGCTCGGCGTGCACCCCCGCCTCGCACGGGCCCTGCTGGACGGCGCCCCGCGGCTGGGCGCGCGGCGCACGGCCGAGGTGGTGGCGCTGCTGAGCGAGGAGCCGCCCCGGGAGTACGGCGACGACCTGGCCGCCGCGTGGCGGGCCGCGCGCCGGGGCGCGGACGCGTACGGGGCGCGCTGGCGTGCGGAGGCGCGCCGGCTGGAGGGCGCCCTGCGCGGGGTCGCGGAGGACGGTCCGTGCGGCGGCGAACCGCTGGGCGACGACGCCGCCGCGGGCCTGGTCGCGGCGCTGGCCTTCCCCGAACGGGTGGCGTGCGCGCGTGGCGGGGCGTCGTACCTGATGGTGTCCGGGACGGGCGCCGAGCTGGGCGACGGTTCGCGCCTGCGCGGCATGCCGTGGCTCGCCGTGGCCGTCGCCGACCGGCCGGTCGCCGCGGCGTCGGCCCGGGTCCGGCTGGGCGCGGTGATCGACGAGGGGACGGCCCGGGAGACGGCCGGGGCGCTGCTCGCCGAGGACGAGGAGGTGCGCTGGTCCCCGGAGCGCCGGGACGTGGTGGCCCGCCGGGTGACGCGGCTGGGCGCCGTCGAGCTGGCCTCGGCCCGGCTCGCCGCCCCGGACCGGGCCCGGCTGCGGGCGGCGCTGCGGGAGGGGCTGGTGGCGGAGGGCCCGGGGCTGCTGCGCTGGAGCGCGGAGCCCACCGGACTGCGGCGGCGCCTGGCGTTCCTCCACCGCGAGCTGGGCGATCCCTGGCCGGACGTCTCGGACGCCGCGCTGCTGGAGCGGGCGGACGAGTGGCTGGGCCCGGAGCTCGACGCGGCGCGCGGGCGCGCGGATCTGGAGCGCGCGGACGTACGCGCCTGTCTGGAGCGCCTGTTGCCGTGGGCGACGGGCGACGCCGCCCGGCTGGGCGAGCTGGCGCCGGAGCGGATCGAGGTGCCCAGCGGCTCGCGGATCCGGGTGGAGTACGGCGACGGGCAGCCCGTGCTGGCCGTCAAGCTCCAGGAGCTCTTCGGTCTCCAGGACACGCCGCGGCTCGCGGGCGGGCGGGTGCCCGTCCTGGTGCACCTGCTCTCACCGGCGGGACGCCCGGCGGCCGTCACGGCCGACCTGGCGTCCTTCTGGCGGGAGGGCTACCGGGCCGTACGGGCCGAGCTGCGCGGCCGCTACCCGCGCCACCCGTGGCCGGAGGACCCCGTTGCGGCCGAGCCCACCCGGCGCACCAACACCCGCCGCCGGTGAGGGAGTCGCTCCCGCCGGGGAGGTTCAGGGGAGGTAGCGCTCGAGTGCCGCCGCCCCCTTCTCCTCGATGTGCCGGCGGGCCGCCTCGACCCGCTCCGGGGTGATGTCGTGGCCGGAGGCCAGGACGAGGTCCTCCGGGTCGAAGGGCCGCTCGGCGCCGGTGTACAGCCGGCTCGGCCCGGACGCGGTGGACCGCTCGGTGGATCCGTCCTCGGGACTCTCCTTCACGGCGAGCCTCCTCTGCTCCGCGGTCCCCCTCCCCGGGGGACCGTCCGTTTGAGGGGTTCCCTCCATCGTGTGACATCGGAGAGGCGTTCGCACACCGATCTCGCGACAATCAGCAGCTGGAACGGCCGTGCGGCCGCTCCCCGGGGGGGAGGGGCCGCACGGCCGTCCGGAGCAGTGCGGGCGCCGGTGCGGGGCGTCAGTGCGCGGCGGACTCCCAGTCGCCGCCGACGCCGACCGAGACGTCCAGCGGGGCACGCAGCTCGACGGCCCCGGACATCTCCCGGCGCACCAGCTCCTCGACCTGCTCCCGCTCGCCGGGGGCGACCTCCAGCACGACTTCGTCGTGCACCTGGAGCAGCATCCGGGTGGCGAGCCCTTCCTTCTCCAGCGCCCCGGCGACCCGCAGCATCGCGATCTTGACGATGTCGGCGGCGGTGCCCTGGATCGGGGCGTTGAGCGCCATGCGCTCGGCCATCTCCCGCCGCTGGCGGTTGTCGCTGTTGAGATCCGGCAGGTAGCGGCGGCGGCCCAGCATCGTCTCGGTGTAGCCGGTGGCGCGGGCCTCCTCGACGACGCGGCGCAGGTAGTCCCGCACTCCGCCGAAGCGCTCGAAGTAGGTGTCCATCAGGCCGCCGGCCTCGCCCGGGGAGATCCCCAGCTGCTGGGAGAGCCCGAACGCCGACAGACCGTAGGCCAGGCCGTACGACATCGCCTTGATCTTGCGGCGCATCTCGGCGTCCACCTCGGTCTTGGCCACGCCGAAGACCTGGGAGGCGACGGTGGTGTGCAGATCCTCGCCCGAGGTGAACGCCTCGATCAGGCCCTCGTCCTCGGAGAGGTGGGCCATGACGCGCAGCTCGATCTGGCTGTAGTCGGCCGTCATCAGCGACTCGAAGCCCTCGCCGACCACGAAGCAGCGGCGGATGCGGCTGCCGTCGGCGGTGCGCACCGGGATGTTCTGCAGGTTCGGGTCGGTGGAGGAGAGCCGGCCGGTGGCGGCCACCATCTGGTTGAAGGTGGTGTGGATCCGGCCGTCCGCCGCGATGTTGTTGATCAGGCCGTCGACGGTGGTGCGGAGCTTGGCGCGGTCGCGATGGCGCAGCAGGACGACCGGGAGCTCGTTCTCCGTCTGGCCGGCGAGCCAGGCGAGGGCGTCGGCGTCCGTGGTGTAACCGGTCTTGATCTTCTTGGTCCGGGGCAGGCCCAGCTCCTCGAAGAGGATCTCCTGGAGCTGCTTGGGCGAGGAGAGGTTGAACTCCCGGCCGGCGGCCCGGTGGGCGTCGGCGACGGCCTGCTCGATCTCGCCCAGGTACTCCTCGGAGAGCCGCTCCAGACGGGCGCGGTCCACCGCGATGCCCTCGCGCTCCATCGCGACCAGCAGGTCGCCGACGGGGAACTCCAGGTCGCGCATGAGCTCCAGCGCGTGCGTCCCGGCGAGCTTGCGCTCGTAGAACTCCCCGAGGTCGAGGACGGCGCGGGCCTCGACCATGAGCTTCTCGGCGGCCTCCTTGTCGGCCGTGCCGTCGAAGTCGAACGCCTGCTGGCCCGCCTCCGCCTTGTCGGGATCGACGCGCGGCAGGGTGCGGCCGAGCTTGTCCTCGACGAGCACCTCCAGCTCGGTGAGCTGCCGCTTGCCCTTGTTGAAACGGACCTTGCCGGCCCGCTTCTGGCGGTGGCGGTTGAGCGGATCCGTCTCGAAGGGGCGGGCCCCGGGCTCGTCCAGGTAGGCGGCCACGGCGGTGTCCATCGTGACGCCCGCGACGGCCCAGCCGCGCTCGGCGAAGACCCGCAGCACGCGCTTGCCCATGTGCAGCACCTTCGGCCGGGACGCGTCGGCCAGCCAGGCGGCGAACGCCTTGTCGTCGGCCTCGGACAGCTCCTGCGGCTCGAACCAGCAGGCCCGCCCGTCCGGCAGGGCCAGCGCCACCTCGTGGACGTCGCCGCTGCCCAGCTTCCAGTCGTAACCGGCCGCGACCGCGGCGGGCACCTCCGCCGGGATCGCCTCCAGCCAGCCCGCCAGCTCGTCCGCGCCCAGCATGCGCCCGTCGAGCTCGACCTCCAGCTCCTCGGCGGCCTCCGCCACGGCCGCCGCCGGATCCGTGCCCCACAGCCGCTCGCGCAGACTGCGGTTGCGGATCTCCAGCCGGTCCAGCAGGGCACCCAGCGCGGCCAGGTCGTACGCCTCGCGCACCAGGCCCTCCGGGCCGGTCGACAGCTCCACGTCGCGCACCATCTCCGTCAGGCGGCGGTTGAGCTTCACCGCCTCCAGGTGCTCGCGCAGATTCTGCCCCGCCTTGCCCTTGACCTCGTCCGCGCGCGCCACCAGCTCGGCGAACGAACCGAACTGGTTGATCCACTTCGTGGCCGTCTTCTCGCCGACACCCGGGATGCCCGGCAGGTTGTCCGACGGGTCGCCGCGCAGCGCCGCGAAATCCGGGTACTGCGCGGGCGACAGGCCGTACTTCTCCATGACCTTCGCGGGCGTGAAACGCGTCAGCTCCGAGACGCCCTTGGTCGGGTACAGCACCGTGACGGCGTCGCTGACCAGCTGGAAGGAGTCACGGTCGCCCGTGACGATCGACACCTCGAAGCCCTGGGCCTCCGCCTGCGTCGCCAGCGTGGCGATCACGTCGTCCGCCTCGAAGCCGTCGACCGCGAAGCGCGGCACCCGCATGTGGTCGAGCATCTCCCCGATCAGCTCGACCTGGCCCTTGAACTCGTCGGGGGTCTTCGACCGGTTCGCCTTGTACTCCGCGAACTCCTCCGAGCGCCACGTGGTGCGCGAGACGTCGAAGGCCACCGCGAAGTGCGTGGGCGCCTCGTCACGCAAGGTGTTCGCGAGCATCGACGCGAAACCGTAGACCGCGTTGGTCGGCTGGCCCCCGGACGTCGTGAAGTTCTCCGCGGGCAGCGCGAAGAACGCCCGGTACGCCATGGAGTGCCCGTCCATGAGGAGCAGGCGGGGCCGGCCTCCCCCCGCTGCCCCGGTGCCGGTCGGCTCACTGCTGTCGGACGGTGTCATCGATGCCTTTGCTGCCACGCCCCCGATCCTGCCACGACCCACTGACAATCCCCGCCACACCACCGGACGCCGCTGTCCGACCCCCATGACAGGATCGTCCCCGGGCCGACCGCACGCCCACCGACCGCTCTCGAGGGGAACGAGATGGCAGGCAAACCACCCACCGGCGACCCCGTCCAGGACGCACCCGAGGTCACCTCGCCCCGGCACTCCGCCGCGGGCCTCCCGGCCATCGCCCAGACGCTGCGCACCGCCCAGCGGCAGATGGGCGTGCGGCGCACCGCGCTCACCCTGCTCCGCGTCAACCAGAAGGACGGCTTCGACTGCCCGGGCTGCGCCTGGCCCGAGGGCGACGAACGGCACGCCGCGGAGTTCTGCGAGAACGGCGCCAAGGCCGTCGCCGAGGAAGCCACCCTGCGCCGCGTGACCCCCGCGTTCTTCGCCGCCCACCCGGTCTCCGGCCTCTTCGGCCGCAGCGGCTACTGGCTCGGCCAGCAGGGCCGCCTCACCCACCCCATGTACCTGCCCGAGGGCGCCGACCACTACGAACCGGTCTCCTGGGAGCGGGCCTTCGACATCGTCGCCGAGGAGCTGCACGCCCTCTCCTCGCCCGACGAGGCCGTCTTCTACACCTCCGGCCGCACCAGCAACGAGGCCGCCTTCCTCTACCAGCTCTTCGCCCGCGAGTTCGGCACCAACAACCTGCCGGACTGCTCCAACATGTGCCACGAGTCGTCCGGTTCCGCCCTCACCGACACCCTCGGCGTCGGCAAGGGCAGCGTCCTGCTGGAGGACCTCCACAAGGCCGACCTGATCATCGTCGCCGGCCAGAACCCCGGCACCAACCACCCGCGCATGCTCAGCGCCCTGGAGCAGGCCAAACGCGGCGGCACGAAGATCATCACGGTCAACCCGCTGCCCGAGGCCGGCATGGAGCGGTTCAAGAACCCGCAGAACGCCCGCGGCCTGGCCGGCGGCGGCGTCGCCCTCACCGACCTCTTCCTCCAGATCCGGCTCGGCGGCGACCACGCCCTCTTCCGCATGCTGGGCAAGCTGATCCTGGAGACCGAGGGCGCCGTCGACACCGCCTTCGTCGAACAACACACCCACGGCTTCGAGGAGTTCGCCGCCCTCGCCCGCACCGCCGACTGGGACGAGACGCTGCGCGCCACCGGCCTGACCCGCGCCGAGATCGAGCAGGCCCTCCAGCTGGTGCTCGCCTCCCGCCGCACGGTCGTCTGCTGGGCCATGGGCCTCACCCAGCACAAACACGCCGTCGCCACCATCAAGGAAGTCGTCAACTTCCTGCTGCTGCGCGGCGACATCGGCCGCCCCGGCGCCGGCGTCTGCCCCGTCCGCGGCCACAGCAACGTCCAGGGCGACCGCACCATGGGCATCTTCGAACGCCCCGCCCCGGCCTTCCTCGACGCCCTGGAGAAGGAGTTCGGCTTCGCCCCGCCCCGCCACCACGGCCTCGACGTGGTCCGCGCCGTCCGCGCGCTGCGCGACGGCACGGCCAAGGTCTTCTTCGCCATGGGCGGCAACTTCGTCTCCGCCACCCCCGACACCGACGTCACCGAGGCCGCCGTCCGCCGCGCCCGCCTCACCGTCCACGTCTCCACCAAGCTCAACCGCTCCCACGTCATCACCGGCGCGCGGGCCCTGATCCTGCCCACCCTCGGCCGCACCGAACGCGACCGGCAGCGCGGCGGCGACCAGTTCGTCACCGTCGAGGACTCCATGGGCATGGTCCACGCCTCCCGCGGCCGCCTCGCCCCCGCGAGCGACCGGCTCCTCTCCGAGCCCGCCATCGTCTGCCGCCTGGCCCGCCGCGTCCTCGGCGACAGGAGCACCACGCCCTGGGAGGAGTTCGAAGCCGACTACGCCACCATCCGCGACCGCATCGCCCGGGTCGTCCCCGGCTTCGAGGACTTCAACGCCCGCGTCGCCCGCCCCGGCGGCTTCACCCTGCCCCACGCGCCCCGCGACTCCCGCACCTTCCCCACCACCACCGGCAAGGCCAACTTCACCGCCTCACCCGTCGAACACCCCGAACTCCCCGAAGGCCGCCTGCTCCTGCAGACCCTCCGCTCCCACGACCAGTACAACACCACCATCTACGGCCTCGACGACCGCTACCGCGGCATCAAGAACGGCCGCCGCGTCGTCCTCGTCCACCCCGACGACGCCCGCGCGCTCCACCTCGCCGACGGCTCCTACACCGACCTCGTCAGCGAGTGGACGGACGGCACCGAGCGCCGCGCCCCCGGCTTCCGCGTCGTCCACTACCCCACCGCCCGCGGCTGCGCCGCCGCCTACTACCCCGAGACCAACGTCCTGATCCCCCTCGACCACACCGCCGACGCCAGCAACACCCCCGCGAGCAAGTCCGTCGTCGTCCGCCTGGAGCCCACGGCGGGCCCCGGCGCGGCCCCCGGCGGAGCCGCTTGATAACAACAGACCCGTCCCGCACACACGTCAACGACAGCACCAGGGGAGCCGAGCCGCATGGGCGAGCAGACCAGCACCGTCTTCACACAGGAGACCATCGACGCCTGGGCCGGCAGCGGCCTCGACCTCCCCACCCTCTTCTCGGCGGGGCAGCTCGGCACCCGCATGGGCGTCCAGGTCCTGGAGGCGTCGGCCGAGCGCGTCGTCGGCACCCTGCCCGTCGAGGGCAACACCCAGCCGTACGGCCTGCTGCACGGCGGGGCCTCCGCCGTGCTCGCCGAGACCCTCGGCTCGGTGGGCGCCATGCTGCACGGCGGCCCCACCCGCATCGCGGTGGGCGTCGACCTCAACTGCACCCACCACCGCGGCGCCCGCTCCGGCGTCGTCACCGGAGTGGCCACCCCCGCCCACCGCGGACGCACCAGCGCCACCTACGACATCGTCATCACCGACGAGCAGGGCAGGCGCGTCTGCACCGCCCGCCTCACCTGCGCCATCCGTGAGGCCGCGCTCCCGTCCACCTGACAACTCCCGCCGGATCCCGGCGAGTTGACCTTCCCCGCGCCACCCGCGCGGCCGGCGGCGCCACCCCCGCCGGCCGCGCGAAGCGGAACGTGATCTGCGTCATAACAAGACAGTCACAGCATCGGCGGCACCTCTGCCCCGGCACGTCGCACAGCCCTAAAGTCACGGCCATTCACCACCCCGCCGGGCGGTTCGCACCACCTCCCCACCTTTCGTCGGAGCCCGGCGAGCGACACGGCACCCCGGCCAAGCCGCCGCGCCAGGGAAAGGACTCACCGTGCGACACCGCTCCCTGCTCCTCCTCACCACCGCGCTCACGGCCGGGGCCCTCGGCCTGAGCGCCTGTGGATCACGCGACGACAAGGGAAGTGACAACGGCGAGCGGGGCGGCGGGAGGACCACCGTGGTCATCGGCCTCGACGCCCCGCTGACCGGCGACCTCTCCGCCCTCGGCCAGGGCATCAAGAACTCCGCCGACCTCGCCGTCAAGAACGCCAACAAGAGCAACGAAGTCCCCGGCGTCACCTTCCGGCTGACCCCGCTGGACGACCAGGCCCAGCCCACCTCCGGCCAGCAGAACGCCACCAAGATCGCCGGCGACGCCAAGGCCGTCGCCATCATCGGCCCCCTCAACTCCAGCGTCGCCCAGTCCATGCAGCAAGTCGCCCAGTCCAACACCATCGCCCTCATATCCCCCGCCAACACCACCCCCGACCTCACCCAGGGCAAGGACTGGAAACAGAACCACCGCAAACGCCAATTCACCACCTACTTCCGCACCTCCACCACCGACGAGGTCCAGGGCGCCTTCGGCGGCACGTACGCCCACGAGCAGATCAAGGCGAAAACCGCCTACGTCATCGACGACCAGAAGACCTACGGCGTCGGCCTCGCCTCCTCCTTCTCCGCCACCTTCACCTCGCTCGGCGGAAAGATCGTCGGCACCGAACACGTCAACCCCGAGGACCGCGACTTCAAGGCCATCGTCTCCAAGGCCAAGAGCACCCACCCCGACCTCGTCTTCTACGGCGGCGAGTACCCCGCCTCCGCACCCCTCAGCCAGCAGCTCAAGGAAAGCGGCGTCACCGTGCCCCTCATGGGCGGCGACGGCATGTACAGCGCCGACTACATCACCCTCAACAAGAAATCCGCCGGCGACTACGCCACCTCCGTCGGCAAACCCGTCGAACAGCTCGACTCAGCCAAGAAGTTCATCGCCGACTACAAGGCCGCCGGCTACAAGGACCGCTACGAGGCCTACGGCGGCTCCACCTACGACGCCACCTGGGCCGTCGTCCAGGCCGTCAAAGCCGTCACCGCCGAGAACGGCGGCAAACTCCCCGACGACGCCCGCGCCAAGGTCGTCCAGGCCCTCAACAAGGTCTCCTTCCCCGGCGTCACCGGCCCCGTCTCCTTCGACCAGTACGGCGACACCACCAACACCATGATCACCGCCTACCAGGTCGAAGGCACCGCCTGGAAAGCCCGCTACAGCGCCGCCTACAAGCGCTGACACCCGGCCGACCACCGGCAGAACCGATTCACCGTACGGCGCGGGCCCCACGGCCCGCGCCGACCGCCCGCACCCCTTCCCACCCACGGAGGCCCGGCGGTGCACGAACTGCCGCAACAACTGGCCAACGGACTCATCCTCGGCGCGATGTACGGACTCATCGCGATCGGCTACACGATGGTCTACGGCATCGTCCAGCTCATCAACTTCGCCCACGGCGAGATCTTCATGGTCGGCGGCTTCGGCGCCCTCACCGCCCACCTCGCCCTCCCCGACGGCACCGCCCTCGCCCTCGCCCTCCCCCTCATGATCGCCGGCGGCGTCCTCGCCTCCGTCACCGTCGCCGTCGCCGCCGAACGCTTCGCCTACCGCCCCCTCCGCGGCGCACCCCGCCTCGCCCCCCTCATCACCGCCATCGGCCTCTCCATCGCCCTCCAGCAAGCCGTCTGGAAGTGGTACCCCGACGCCAAGAAGGCCCGCGTCTTCCCCCAGTTCAAGGGCGAGTCCCTGCACCTCCTCGGCGCCACCGTCCAACGCGGCGAGATCTTCCTCCTCGCCGCCGCCCCCCTGTGCATGCTCGCCCTCGGCCTCTTCGTCACCAGAACCCGCACCGGCCGCGGCATGCAGGCCACCGCACAGGACCCCGACACCGCCAGACTCATGGGCGTCAACACCGACCGCATCATCGTCATCGCCTTCGCCATCGGCGCCGCCTTCGCCGCCGTCGCCGCCGTCGCCCACGGCCTCAAGTACGGACAGGTGGACTTCCGCATGGGCTTCATCACCGGCCTCAAGGCCTTCACCGCCGCCGTCCTCGGCGGCATCGGCAACATCTACGGCGCCATGCTCGGCGGCGTCGTCCTCGGCGTCGCCGAAGCGCTCGCCACCGCCTACATCGAGGACATCCCCGGCATGTCCCAGTTCGGCGGCGGCTCCTGGAAGGACGTCTGGGCCTTCGTCCTCCTCATCCTCGTCCTCCTGCTGCGCCCCCAGGGCCTGCTCGGCGAACGCGTCGCGGACCGGGCGTGATCACCATGACCACCCTCGCCCGGCACACTCCCCTCATCCCCCTGCCCGCCGGCCCCGCCCGGATCATCGCCGCCACCGGCGCCGCCCTCACCCTCGCCTCCACCTTCCTCCCCTGGACCTGGACCACCGCCTTCCCCGGCAACCTCACCGTCACCGGCTACCCCGGCGGCCTCCAGACCATCACCCTCGCCGGCGCCGCCCTCAGCCTCCTCCACGTCCTCGCCGCCCACCGCCTCCGCGGACTGCGCTGGCTCGCCCCCACCGGCACCACCGCCCCCACCGTCCTCCTGGCCCTCGGTACCCTCGCCACCACCTGGTACACCCTCGGCGCCATCGCCCGGCAACTCGGCGGCCTCGTCAACCTCGAACCCGGCGGCCTCCTCGCCGCCGCCGGCAGCCTCCTCGCCCTCCTCGGCGCCCTCGCCCTCCCCACCGACCTCCCCCACCCCGACGGCCCCGCACCCGGACCCCTGCGCCGTCTGCGCCACACCTTCACCACCCGCCGCCCCCACCCCGCAGCACCCCTCCCCGCCTGGGCCGACCTCCTCCT
The DNA here is from genome assembly GCF_001187435.1 of Streptomyces caatingaensis. GTDB lineage: Bacteria > Actinomycetota > Actinomycetes > Streptomycetales > Streptomycetaceae > Streptomyces > Streptomyces caatingaensis. Next base: position 165,977 of record NZ_LFXA01000004.1, read on the forward strand.
CATCGCCGCCGCCTTCGCCCTCGGCCTCCTCCTCTTCACCTACGGCGTCGACGCCGAATACGGCGAACTCTTCGTCGGCTACCTGCTCCTGACCATCGCCGGCCTCGCCGCCCTCGGCCGCTCCGGCCTCACCGCACGCCTCACCACCCTCACCGCACGACACCGCACCCTCACCCTCACCGCCGCACTCCTCACCGCCGCCTGCTTCCCCCTCACCCTCACCAACGACACCTACACCAACCTCGCCACCAGCATCCTGATCTTCGCCACCGTCGCCCTCGGCCTCAACGTCGTCGTCGGCCTCGCCGGCCTCCTCGACCTCGGCTACGTCGCCTTCCTCGGCGTCGGCGCCTACGCCGCCGCCCTCGTCTCCGGCTCCCCCGAATCCGCCGCCGGCGTCCACTTCCCCTTCTGGGCCGCCGTCCTCACCGGCATCGGCGCCTCACTCGTCTTCGGCGTCCTCATCGGCGCCCCCACCCTCCGGCTGCGCGGCGACTACCTCGCCATCGTCACCCTCGGCTTCGGCGAGATCTTCCGCATCACCATGCTCAACCTCAACGGCAAGACCGGCCCTGACATCACCAACGGCTCCATGGGCATCCCCAACATCCCCGACCTCGACATCGGCGGCTTCAACTTCGGCGACACCCACGACCTCCTCGGCTTCACCATCGGCCGCTTCGGCAACTACTACCTGCTGATGCTCCTCGCCACCATCGCCGTCGTCCTCGTCTTCCGCCGCGCCGCCGACTCCCGCATCGGCCGCGCCTGGGTCGCCATCCGCGAGGACGAGACCGCCGCCACCGCCATGGGCATCAACGCCTTCCGCCTCAAGCTCCTCGCCTTCGCCCTCGGCGCCGCCCTCGCCGGACTCGCCGGCACCGTCCAGTCCCACGTCATCACCACCGCCACCCCCGACCAGTACCAGTTCGCCGGCACCGTCCCGCCCAACTCCGCCTTCCTGCTCGCCGCCGTCATCCTCGGCGGCATGGGCACCATCACCGGCCCCGTCGTCGGCGCCGCCCTCCTCTACCTCATCCCGAACAAAATGGACTTCATGCAGGACTACCAACTCCTGCTCTTCGGCGTCGCCCTCATCCTCCTCATGCGCTTCCGCCCCGAAGGACTCGTCGCCGACCGCCGCAAACAACTCGAATTCCACGACGACGCCCCGCCGGAGGGAGCGTGACCACCATGGCCGCCACCCCACCCCTCCTCACCGCCACCGGCGTCACCATGCGCTTCGGCGGACTGACCGCCGTGCACTCCTGCGACCTCACCGTCCACGAACGCCAGATCGTCGGACTCATCGGCCCCAACGGCGCAGGAAAAACCACCCTCTTCAACTGCCTCACCGGCCTCTACACCCCCACCGAAGGCACCGTCACCTACCGCGGCACCCAACTCCCCGCAAAACCCCACCTCGTCACCCAAGCCGGCATCGCCCGCACCTTCCAGAACATCCGCCTCTTCCCCAATATGACCGTCCTGGAAAACGTCCTCGTCGGCCGCCACACCCGCACCAAGGAAGGGCTCTTCTCCGCCCTCCTCCGCGGCCCCCGCTTCCGCCGCGCCGAAACCGCCTCCGCCCGCCGCGCCCACGAACTCCTCGACTTCACCGGCCTCCACGGCAAGGCCGACCACCTCGCCCGCAACCTCCCCTACGGCGAACAACGCAAACTCGAAATCGCCCGCGCCCTCGCCAGCGACCCCGGTCTCCTCCTCCTCGACGAACCCACCGCCGGCATGAACCCCCAGGAGACCCGAGCCACCGAACAACTCGTCCTCGCCATCCGCGACCAGGGCATCGCCGTCCTCGTCATCGAGCACGACATGCGCTTCATCTTCAACCTCTGCGACCACGTCGCCGTCCTCGTCCAGGGCGAAAAACTCGTCGAGGGCGACGCCCACACCGTCCAGCGCGACGAACGCGTCGTCGCCGCCTACCTCGGCACCCCCTACGAAGGCGCACCCGGCCAGGCCGAGGCCGCCGAGGTCGAAGCCGCCGAAACCCACGCCGCCACCCCGCACCCCGAGGAGAACGAACCCCGATGACCGCCCTCCTCGAGGTCACCGGCCTCCGCGTCGCCTACGGCAAGATCGAAGCCGTCAAAGGCATCGACTTCACCGTCCACACCGGCCAGATCGTCACCCTCATCGGCACCAACGGCGCCGGCAAGACCACCACCCTGCGCACCCTCTCCGGGCTCCTCCGCCCCACCGCGGGCACCGTCCGCTTCGACGGCCAACCCCTCGGCGGCGTCCCCGCCCACCGGATCGTCGCCCGCGGCCTCGCCCACTCGCCCGAAGGCCGCCACATCTTCCCCCGCCTCACCATCGCCGAGAACCTCCAACTCGGTGCCTTCCTCCGCAAGGACACCGACGGCATCGCCCACGACATCCGCCGCGCCTACGAACTCTTCCCCATCCTCGGCGAACGCGCGCGCCAGCCCGCCGGCACCCTCTCCGGCGGCGAACAGCAGATGCTCGCCATGGCCCGCGCCCTCATGTCCCGCCCCAAACTCCTCATGCTCGACGAACCCTCCATGGGCCTCTCGCCGATCATGATGCAGAAGATCATGGCCACCATCCGCGAGCTCAAGGCCGCCGGCACCACCATCCTCCTCGTCGAACAGAACGCCCAGGCCGCGCTGAGCCTCGCCGACCACGGCCACGTCATGGAGACCGGCCGCATCGTCCTCTCCGGCACCGGCCCCGAACTCCTCGGCAACGCGTCCGTCCGCAAGGCGTACCTGGGCGAGGACTGAACGCGGGGACGCGAAAGGCCCGCGTCCGCACCGGACACGGGCCCTCTCCGCCGCGACTCCCGCGCTACTGCTCCTTCGCGGCCTTCTCCTTCTTCTCCCGGGCGTCCTCGATGACGGCCTCGGCCACCTGCTGCATCGACATCCGCCGGTCCATCGACGTCTTCTGGATCCACCGGAACGCGGCGGGCTCCGTCAGGCCGTACTGCGTCTGCAGAATGCTCTTCGCCCGGTCGACGAGCTTCCGCGTCTCCAGCCGCTGGGCGAGGTCCGCGACCTCCTTCTCCAGCGCCTTCAGCTCCGTGAAGCGGGAGACGGCCATCTCGATCGCCGGCACGACGTCGCTCTTGCTGAACGGCTTGACCAGATACGCCATCGCCCCGGCGTCCCGGGCGCGCTCGACGAGCTCGCGCTGCGAGAACGCGGTGAGCATCAGCACGGGTGCGATCGACTCGGCGGCGATCCGCTCGGCGGCGGAGATCCCGTCCAGAACGGGCATCTTCACATCGAGGATCACCAGATCGGGCTTGTGCTCCCGAGCCAGCGCGACGGCCGTCTCCCCGTCCCCCGCCTCGCCCACGACGGAGTAGCCCTCCTCCTCGAGCATCTCCTTGAGGTCGAGGCGGATCAGGGCCTCGTCCTCGGCGATCACGACGCGCGTGGTGTGCGGAGGGGTGTGCTGCGGCTCGTCGTCGACGGGCGGCTGGGGCTCGGCGGCGCTCACGGGTCTCCTCGGTCCAAGGCAGGTGGTGCCCCATGAGCGTACCCAGTGCTGTAGTTTTGAGTACCGGAGGGGTATACACTCTCCTTACATTGCAAGGCCCCGGTAGCCCAATTGGCATGAGGCAATGGATTCAAAACCCATACAGTGTCGGTTCGAGTCCGACCCGGGGCACTTCTCCTTCGATTCGAAGGTCGCACAGGGTTACCTAACCGTTGGGGATCTTCACTCGACGCGGTGAACATCTGCACATAGGCAGCTCACGCGTGTCCGGGCTGGACCAGGCTCGTCCCTGTGTACGACCTCGATACCCGCCGTCACGCCCTTTCCCTCGTCGCCCAGGGGCGCAGCCTCAATTCGGTGAGCCAGCAGACGGGCATATCCCGCTACGCCATCCGTCAGTGGCTGATCAGACTTGAGCCCAAGCAGTCGTCCTCCTCATGTCTGCGGTGCGACAGCAACCCGAAGCCTCCACAGGACCCGGCCGCATACGCCTACCTGCTCGGCCTCTACCTGGGCGACGGCTGCATCAGCAAACAGCCGAGAGGCACCTACGCCCTCCGCATCGCCCGTGCCGATGCCTGGCCCGGCCTCATCGCGGCACGCAAGGACGCGGTCGGACAGGTCCGCCCCGAGAACAGCGTCTGTGCCGTCCGGAAGCAGGGGTGCGTCATGGTGACCAGTACCAGTCGGCACTGGCCTTGCTTCTTCCCCCAGCACGGCCCCGGCAAGAAGCACCAGCGGGTGATCACTCTCGAGTCCTGGCAACAGGACATCGTCGATGCCCACCCGTGGGAGTTCGTACGCGGACTCGTCCACTCCGACGGCTGCCGCGTCACCAACTGGGCGACCAGGGTCGTAGCGGGCACACGCAAGCGCCATGAGTACACCCGGTACTTCTTCACCAACAAGTCGGACGCCATCCGGCGGCTGTTCACCGACACACTCGACGCGTTGGGCGTCGAGTGGAGACCGACGAACGCCTGGAGCGTCTCCGTCGCCCGCCGCCCCTCCGTGGCCCTCATGGACACCCACATCGGCCCGAAGCACTGACGGCTAGTCCTCGCCGATGTGATGCACCCGCACCAGATTCGTCGTCCCCGGCGTCCCCGGGGGCGAACCCGCCGTGATGATGACCATGTCGCCCCGCCGGCAGCGCCCGATCCGCAACAGGTACTCGTCCACCTGCCGGACCATCTCGTCCGTCGTCTGCACCATCGGCCCCAGGAACGTCTCCACGCCCCAGGTGAGGTTGAGTTGGGAGCGGGTGGCCGGCTCCGGCGTGAACGCGAGGAGCGGGATCGGGGAGCGGTAGCGGGACAACCTCCGTACCGTGTCACCGGATTGGGTGAACGCGACGAGGAACTTCGCCCCGAGGAAGTCGCCCATCTCGGCCGCCGCGCGGGCCACCGCGCCGCCCTGGGTGCGGGGCTTGCTGCGCTCGGTCAGCGGCGGGAGGCCCTTCGCCAGGACGTCCTCCTCGGCGGCGGCGACGATCCGGCCCATCGTCCGGACGGTCTCGACGGGGTACTTGCCGACGCTCGTCTCGCCGGAGAGCATCACCGCGTCCGTGCCGTCGATGACGGCGTTGGCGACGTCGGACGCCTCGGCGCGCGTGGGCCGGGATGCGTCGATCATGGAGTCGAGCATCTGGGTCGCGACAATGACCGGCTTCGCATTGCGCTTCGCCAGCTTGATCGCCCGCTTCTGCACGATGGGGACCGTTTCCAGCGGCATCTCGACGCCCAGGTCACCGCGGGCGACCATCAATCCGTCGAAGGCGGCCACGATGCCGTCGAGGTTCTCGACTGCCTGCGGCTTCTCGATCTTGGCGATGACGGGGAGGCGGCGCCCCTCCTCGTCCATGACGCGGTGGACGTCGTGGACGTCGTCGGCGTTGCGGACGAAGGAGAGGGCGACGATGTCGGCGCCGGTCCGGATGGCCCAGCGGAGGTCCTCGACGTCCTTCTCGGAGAGGGCGGGGACGGAGACGGCGACGCCGGGGAGGTTGAGGCCCTTGTGGTCGGAGACCATGCCGCCTTCGAGGACGACGGTGTGGACGCGGGGGCCGTCGACCTCGGTGACCTCCAGGGTGACGCGCCCGTCGTCGACGAGGATGCGCTCGCCCCGGGTGACGTCGGCGGCGAGGCCGTCGTAGGTGGTGCCGCAGCGGGTGCGGTCGCCGGGGACGTCCTCGACGGTGATGGTGAAGGGGTCGCCGCGTTCAAGGAGTACGGGCCCCTCCCGGAAGCGGCCGAGGCGGATCTTCGGGCCTTGAAGGTCGGCGAGGACGCCCACGTTGCGGCCGGTCTCCTCGGCCGCCTTCCTGACCCGCTCGTACCGTGCCTCGTGGTCGGCGTAGGTGCCGTGGCTCAGGTTGAAGCGGGCGACGTCCATGCCGGCCTCGACGAGTGCCTTGATCTGCTCGTACGAGTCGGTGGCGGGCCCCAGGGTGCAGACGATTTTCGCTCGGCGCATGGCACGACCTTAGGGCTTACCGGCGGGTAGGGAATCGGGGTGCGGGAACAGCCCAACGTCCGTTGGGTTAAAGCTTGTTGACAAGTAGTGAAACGTGCACGGAGGTGCTCCGATGAGCGGTGGAACACCCCCGGCGCGGCGGGTTCAGAGCACGGGCGGGGTCATGGTCAACCGGGCGTTGACCTGCGCGTAGACGGTCTGGCGCTGGGGTTCGAGGTCGAGGGCGGCGGGTGCGGCGCCGCCGTAGCCGGCGGAGCGCAGGGCTCCGGCGGGGCGGGGGCGGGGCCCACGGGGACGGCGTGTTCGGCTCCGGTGTCGGCGAGTTCGACGAGGGCCACGAGCCGGGAGCCGAGCGCCTCGGCGTATTCGCGGGCACGCTGGACGGCGTCGTGGACGGCCTGGCGGCGCGCCTCGCGGTGGGCGGGCGAGTCGGTGCGGAGGTCCCACCAGGGGCCGTCGAGGCGGGTGAGTTCGAGGTCGGCGAGGCGGGTGGTGAGTTCGCCGAGGACGGTGAAGTCGCCGAGGGTGGCGGTGAGGTGGACGTGTCCGCGGTAGGCGCGGATGCGTTCGTGGCGGCCCTTGTCGTTGAGCTGGGGGGTGATGGTGACGGCGCCTGTCTCGATCTTCTCGACGGCGTCGCCGTGGGTCTTGAGCAGGTCGATGACGTGGTTGTTGCGGCGGGTGAGGTCGTCGAGGGCCTTGTGGCGGTCGGTTCCCCGGGCGCTGACGGTGATTCCGAGTCGGGCGATTTCGGGGTCGACTTCGAGGTGGGCCTCGCCGCGGACGGCGACGCGCGGGGTGTCGGGTGTTCCGTAGGGCAACGGCTCGGGTGCGGTCATGTGCCAAGCGTCCCAGCCGGCGTGGGCCCGCGGGACCGGTGGGAGTCATCGATTCGCAACCTTGGCGGGGTGGTGGGGGAGCGGTCGGGGAGGCCAGAATCTACGCGCGTTGTACCGGAGGGTGACGTGGGCCGTCACCCTCCGGTGCCGTGTTCGGACGGATGGACGCCGTGGGGTGTCCGGTAACGGGATGGGGAGACATGCCGATCGACCGCAGGGGTTTTCTGGGCCGGACGGCCGCCACGGGTGCGGGGGTGGCCCTGACGGGGGCCGTGGGGGCCGTTCCGGCGGTCGCGGCCGCCCCCGGGGAGTCCGGCGGGGGCCGTGGTCACGGCCGGACGAAGCGGTACGCGTTCACCGTGATGGGCACCACGGACCTGCACGGGAACGTCTTCAACTGGGACTACTTCACGGACGCGGAGTTCGACGACAAGGCGCACAACGACGTGGGCCTGGCGAAGATCTCGACCCTGGTGCGCCGGGTCCGCGAGGAGAAGGGCCGGCGGAACACCCTGCTGATCGACGCGGGCGACACGATCCAGGGCACGCAACTGGCCTACTACTACGCGCGGGTGGAGCCGATCACGAAGGCGCACGGCCCGGTGCATCCGATGGCGCTGGCGATGAACGCCATGGGCTACGACGCGGCGGCGCTGGGGAACCACGAGTTCAACTACGGGATCCCGGTGCTGCGGAAGTTCGAGCGGCAGTGCCGTTTCCCGTTGCTGGGGGCGAACGCGCTGGACGCGCGGACGATGCGGCCTGCGTTCCGGCCGTACGTCATCAAGCGGATGCGGACCCCGCACGGGCGGGATGTGCGGGTGGCGGTGCTGGGGCTGACGAACCCGGGGATCGCGATCTGGGACAAGGCCAACGTCCAGGGGAAGATGGTCTTCCCGGGGCTGGAGGAGCAGGCGGCGAAGTGGGTGCCGCGGCTGCGGTCGATGGGCGCGGACGTGGTGATCGTCTCGGCGCACTCCGGCACCAGCGGTACGTCGTCCTACGGTGACGCGCTGCCGTACGTGGAGAACGCGGCGGCGCTGGTGGCGGAGCGGGTGCCGGGGATCGACGCGATCCTGGTCGGGCACGCGCACGTGGAGATCCCCGAGTACCGGGTGGTCAACCGGGAGACGGGCCGTGCGGTGGTGCTCTCCGAGCCGCTGAAGTGGGGGCAGCGGCTGACGCTGTTCGACTTCGACCTGGTGTGGGAGCGGGGCGGCTGGCACGTGGAGTCGGTGTCGTCCAAGGTGCTCAACGCGAACACGGTGGAGGAGGACCGCTCCATCACGCGTCTGGTGCGCGGCCAGCACAAGAAGGTGGTGGCGTACGTCAACGAGCGGATCGGGTCGTCCACTGCCGCGATGAGTGCGGCGGAGGCGCCGTACAAGGACACCCCGGTCATCGACTTCATCAACCATGTGCAGGCGGAGACGGTGCGTGCCGCGCTGGCGGGCACGGCGTACGCGGGCCTGCCGGTGCTGTCGCAGGCGTCGTGCTTCTCGCGGACGGCGGCGGTGCCGGCGGGCGAGGTGTCGGTGCGGCAGGTGGCGGGGCTGTATCCGTTCGAGAACACGCTGGAGGCGCGGCTGTTGACCGGTGCGCAGCTGCGGGAGTACCTGGAGTTCTCGGCCCGGTACTACGTGCGGACGCCGGCGGGCGGTCCGGTGGATCCGGCGAAGCTGACGAACGCCGAGGGCACTCCGGATTACAACTATGACGTGGTGAGCGGCCTCTCCTACGAGATCGACGTGGCGAAGGCGCCGGGGTCGCGGGTCGGGAAGGTGGTGTTCGAGGGCAAGCCGCTGGACGACGCGGCGCAGTTCGTGCTGGCGGTGAACAACTACCGGGCGAGCGGCGGGGGGAATTTTCCGCATGTGGCGCGGGCCCGGCAGCTGTGGGCGCATCCGGAGGAGATCCGGAACACGATCATCGCGTGGGTGCGGGCTCAGCGGGTGATCGATGTGGCGCGGTTCTCGTCAGTGGACTGGAAGCTGACGCGGGATGGTGTGCCGGTTTTCTGAGTCGGCGGCCGGTGCGGGGGGTGTGGTGCGGGGCCGCGGCGTGGGTCGCGGCTCCAGCCCGAATGTGGTGAAGGCGGTGCGTTCGGGGAGGGGGTAGTGGGTGGTGCCGGTGATGGCGTTGAGGATGGTGGCGCTGCGCCAGGTGGCGAGGCCGAGGCCGGAGCTGCCGACGCCGTGGGTGTGGGTTTCGGCGTTCTGGACGTGGATGGAGCCCTTGACGAGGGGGTCGAGGACGAGGCGGTGGTGGGTGTCGATGCGGGCGCGGCCGGCGGAGTCGCGGCGGATGTAGGGGTCGAGGGCGGCGAGGAGGCGGTCGACGCGGCGTTCGCGGTAGCCGGTGGCGAGGACGACGGCGTCGGTGGTGAGGCGGGAGCGGGTGCCCTGCTCGGGGTGTTCGAGGTGGAGTTCGACCCGGGTGGTGCCGACGCGGCCGGCGGTGCGGACGAAGACTCCGGGGGTGAGGGTGGTGTCGGGCCAGCCGCCGTGGAGGCTGCGGCGGTAGAGCTCGTCGTGGATGGCGGTGAGGGTGGCGGGGTCGATGCCGCCGTTGAGCTGCCACTGCTGGGGGAGGGTGCGGTCTCGGACGGGCTCGGGGAGGGTGTGGAAGTACTGGCTGTAGTCGGGGGTGAAGTGTTCGAGGCCGAGGCGGGTGTGCTCGGCGGGGGCGAAGGCGGGGGTGCGGGCGAGCCAGTGGAGGCGCTCGCGGCCGGCCGGGCGGTGGCGGAGGAGGTCGAGGAAGATCTCGGCGCCGGACTGGCCGGCTCCGATGACGGTGACGTGGTCGGCGGCGAGGAGGTCGGCGCGGTGGTGGAGGTAGTCGGCGGAGTGGTGGACGGGGACGCCGTGGGCCTCGGCGAGGGGCGGAGGGGTTCGGGGACGTCGGGGGTGGTGCCGATGCCGAGGACGACGTTGCGTGCGTAGGTGCGGCCGAGGGCCTCGGCTTCTCCGTCGGGGTCGAGCTGGGTGTAGTCGATTTCGAAGAGGACGCGTTCGGGGTTCCAGCGGACGGCGTCGATGTGGTGGCCGAAGTGGAGTCCGCCGAGGTGTTCGCCGACCCAGCGGCAGTAGGCGTCGTATTCGGCGCGTTGGATGTGGGTGCGCTGGGCGAAGTAGAAGGGGTAGAGCCGCTCGCGGGTCTTGAGGTAGTTCAGGAAGCTCCAGGGGCTGGTGGGGTCGGCGAGGCTGACCAGGTCGGCCAGGAAGGGGACTTGGACGCGGGTGCCGTCGATGAGGAGCCCGGGGTGCCAGCGGAAGGTGTGATTCTCGTCATAGAAGGCGGCCTTGAGGTCCGGGAGGGGGTGCGCGAGGGCGGCGAGGGAGAGGTTGAAGGGGCCGATGCCGATGCCGGCGAGGTCCAGCGGCGCGTCGGGGGTGTGGTCGGGGGACGGGGGGTTGGTCATGCGGGAGTGCGGCCTTCCCGTGGTCGGCGGTGGACCGGGCCGGTGAAGTGCGGCCTCTGTCCTTGGTGTTGAGCGGGGCCGGGCCTTTGCTGAGCGGCACGGAGCCGGTTCAAGCTACCGGCTGTGCCCGGCCGGTGACGCCTTGTGGGGGATGTTTCCCCCGATGGGGGTACTGCCCCGGCGGGCGGCGGGGGACCGGGGCGGCGGGGGGCGCGTGGAGCCGCGGCAGGGTGCGGGGAGCGGCGCGGGAGCGGCTTCGACTACCCTGCACCCCATGGCCATGATGAACCTCGCTATCGACATCGGACCGCTCAAGCCCGATATCGCCCCCCTGATCCTGGGGCTGGTGCTCTTCTTCCTCGTCTTCGCGGTGATCGCGAAGGGGATCCTGCCCCGGATCAACAAGGTCCTCGCCGAGCGCGAGCAGTCCACCGAGGGGCGCTTCGGCGAGGCCGAGGAGACGCGTTCCGAGGCGGAGCGGGTCCACGCCGAGTACCAGGAGCTGCTGGCCGAGGCCCGGCACGAGGCCGCGCGGCTGCGCCAGGAGGCGGTCGAGCAGGGCAACGCGATCATCGCCGAGCTGCGGGCCGAGGGCCAGCGCCAGCGCGACGAGATCGTCTCGGCCGGTCACGCCATGATCGACGCGGAGCGTGCGGTGGCGGAGGCCGAGCTGCGCGAGCAGGTCGGTGTGCTGGCCACGGAGCTGGCGGGCAAGATCGTCGGTGAGTCGGTCGAGGAGTACGCGCGGCAGAGCGGCATCGTGGACCGCTTCCTCGAGGAGCTCCGGACGGCGCAGCCGGCGGATGCCGTCGAGGACAAGCGCGGCTGACGAGCGGCAGCGTTTTTCGGGCCTGGCGTCCGTGCCCCGGTCGGGGTGCGGGCGCCTTTGTCGTGCGGGCCGGGCCGTGGGGGCTCGCGCGAGAGGGTTTCTCCCCGCCCCGCCCTTTCCCCGTTTCCCCAGGGGCCGCCCCTCCCCCCTCCCCCCGGCCCCGCGCTCCGCGCGGCCGAGCGGGGGCTCCGCCCCCCCTGCATCCCTGGCGGGGCCCCGCCCCCGCCCCCACGCCTGAGGCACGCCCCCAGCGCCCCCGCCTCCGCGGCTCCGGCCAGCCCGAAAGGCCCGAAAGGGCGGGCCAGGCTCGGAGGAGGCCGGTCAGGCGCGGGCGATTGTCTCGTGGTGGCGGATGACCTCGGCGATGATGAAGTTGAGGAACTTCTCGGCGAAGGCGGGGTCGAGTTTGGCGTTCTCCGCGAGGTCGCGGAGGCGGGCGATCTGGCGGGCCTCGCGGGCGGGGTCGGCGGGGGGCATCTTGTGTGCGGCCTTGAGGTGGCCGACCTGCTGGGTGCACTTGAAGCGCTCGGCGAGCATGTGGATCACGGCGGCGTCGATGTTGTCGATGCTGTCGCGGAGCCGGGAGAGCTCGGCGAGGACCTCGGGCTCGGGGTCGGTGCTGTCGTTCATGGTGCCCGAGCCTATGCGCAAGCGGCTCCGTCCGCGGACGGGGCGGATGGGACCGGTCCGGCGGCCCCGGTGACGGCGGCCCGTGTCATGGGCGACGATGTGCGCGGCCGGGCCGCGCGGGCCGGGGCCGGGAGGGCGGGTGGGAGCCATGCCGCAGGTCGCCGCGGACGACGAGGGGTTCCTGATCGGCGGCCGGCGGGTGCGGCTGCTGTCGGGCGCCGTGCACTACTTCCGTGTGCACGAGGGCCTTTGGGCGCACCGGCTGGGCATGGTGCGCGCGATGGGGCTCAACTGCGTGGAGACGTACGTCCCGTGGAACCGGCACGAGCCCGACGAGGGCGCGGTGCGCGGCCTGGGGGAGCTGGGCCGGTTCCTGGACGCGGCGGCCGCGGCGGGGCTGTACGCGATCGTGCGGCCGGGGCCGTACATCTGCGCGGAGTGGGACAACGGGGGCCTGCCGCACTGGCTGACGGGCCGGCTGGGCCGCCGGGTGCGCACCGGCGACCCGGAGTACCTGCGGGCGGCGGACGGCTGGCTGGGGGCGGTCGCGGAGGAGGTCGTACCGCGGCAGGCGGACCGCGGCGGCCCGGTCGTCCTGGTCCAGGTGGAGAACGAGTACGGCTCGTACGGTTCGGACCGGGCCCATTTGCGCTACCTGGTGCGCCGGTTGAGGGCGTCGGGGGTGAGCGTGCCGTTGGTGACCTCGGACGGCCCGGAGGATCACATGCTGACGGGCGGGACGGTCGCGGGGGCCGTCGCGACGGTCAACTTCGGTTCGGACGCGCGCGGGGCGTTCGCGGCGCTGCGCCGGCACCGGCCGCGCGGGCCGCTGATGTGCATGGAGCTGTGGTGCGGCTGGTTCTCGCACTGGGGCGGCGAGCGGGTGGTGCGGGACGCGGGCGAGGCGGCGGGGGTGCTGCGGGAGGTGCTGGAGTGCGGGGCGTCGGTGAACGTCTACATGGCGCACGGCGGGACGAGCTTCGGCGGCTGGTCGGGGGCCGACCGCGCCGGGGAGGAGCACTCGGGGGCGCTGCTGCCGACGGTGACGTCGTACGACTACGACGCGCCGATCGACGAGTACGGGCGGGCGACGGCCAAGTTCCATGCCTTCCGGGAGGTGTTGGCGGCGTACGGGGAGGCCCCGCCGCCCCCGCCGCCGCCCGCTCCCCCGGTGCTGTCCGCGCCGGTGCTGGTGCCCCTGGGGCAATGGGCGCCGCTGGGCGCGGTGTTGGACGTCCTGGGCGGGGCGGAGCGGGAGGGGCCGGTGCCGCCCTCGTTCGAGGAGCTGGGGGTGGACCGGGGCGTGGTCCGCTACCGCTTCGCGCTGCCGGGTCCGCGGGCGCCGCGGCCGCTGCGGGTGCGGGGGCTGCGGGACAGGGCGGTGGTGTACGTGGACGGGGTGCGGGTGGCCGTGCTGGACGCCGAGGAGGGGCTCGTCGGCGAGGTGGCGGGCCCGGCGGAGGTGGAGCTGTGGGTGGAGTCGCTGGGCCGGGTCGCCTACGGTCCGCGGCTGGGCGAGACGAAGGGACTCACGGGTGGGCTGACGCACGGCGGCGCCTACGTGCACGGGGTCCGGGCGCGCGGTCTGCGGCTGGCGGCGCCGGAGGGCGCGGGCGCGCTCGCGGCGGTGCCCTGGCGGGCCCCTGCCGGGGAGGGTCCGGGTCTGTACCGCGGTTCCTTCCGGGTGCCGGGTCCGGGCGACGCGACGCTCGAACTGCCGGGCTGGGGAAGGGGGTTCGTGTGGGTCAACGGTTTCTGTCCGGGGCGCTACTGGTCGGCCGGTCCGCAGGGCGCGTTGTACGTCCCGGGGCCGGTGCTGCGCGAGGGGCGGAACGAGCTGGTGGTGCTGGAGCTGGAGCGGGCGGGCGAGCCATTGGCGCGACTGGACGGGGACGTCCGGTGAGGGGCGTCCCCGGGTCCGCGTCCCGTCGGTCACCGGCCGATGACGGTGACCGACGGGACGGAACCCCGTGGGAGGGTTGTTCCCGAGATCGTGCGACGTGAAGCCGTCCGGACGGAACCAAACGGCGGTGCTTCTCCCCAGGGTCTCCACGTTTCCCCAGGGTCTCCACGTTCCACCCGCACCTCCCCCGTCCCCGGCGGGCGGGGGCGGTCAGGGCGGGGCGGGGGCGGTCAGGACCGGGCGGGGCGGGTGTAGCTGTAGGAGCGCTCGACGCGGGCGACGTGGACGACGAATTTCTCGTACCAGCGCTCGCGGCCCTCGGCCCGCGTGACGGCGTGCTCCGCCTGGTCGCGCCAGGCGCGTATGGAGGCGTCGTCGCGCCAGTAGGAGACGGTGATGCCGAGGCCGCTGCCGCTGAGCGCCGAGTCGATGCCGAGGAACCCCGGCTGCTCGAAGGCGAGTTCCAGCATGTGGGCCGCCCTCTCGTCGTAGTCCTCGCAGCCCTTGGTGATGAGGGCGCTGAAGACGACGACGTAGTAGGGCGGTTCGGGCAGCGTGGCGGGGGCGATGTCGCTCATCGTGTCCTCCGTGGCGGGCGGTCGGCGAAGGACAAGATCTCGCCTCCCGGCCGCGTCCGCAATCGCTCCCCCGGTCAGCCCCGGCGGCCGGGTCCGCCGGCCGCGCCGGGCGGCCGGGCCCCGCGCTCCGGGCGCGGCCGTTCCACCGGGAACACCGCCGTCACCAGCCAGCCGCCCTCCGGCGCCGGGCCGGCGCGCAGGCGTCCGCCCATGGCCTTGGCCCGTTCGGCGAGGCCGACGAGGCCGAAGCCGCCGCCGCGGGCCTGGTCGGTGAGGCCGGCGGGGCGGCGGCCGTCGTCGGCGACGCGCAGTTCGACGCCGTCGGGGACGCCGCGGACGCCGATGCGCACGGCGGTCGCGTCGGCGGCGTGCTTGCGGATGTTGGTCAGGGCCTCGCGGACGACGCGGTGGACGGCGGCGGCGACGTCGCCGGGCAGCCAGGTCTCCATGCCCTGCTCGATGTAGAGGGCGACGGGCGGTCCGGTGCGGGCGAAGTCCTCGGCGAGGGCGCGGACCTCGGGCAGGCCGGCGACCGGTTCCGTCTCGGGCTCGGCGCCCTCGCGCAGCACGCCGACGAGCCGGCGCATCGCCCCGAGCGCCTCCCCCGCGGAGCTCTCGATGCGTTCGAAGGCCCGTCCCGCCGCCTCTCCCTCCAGCGAGGTGAAGCGCGCCGCCTGGGCCTGCACGGCGATGCCGGTGATGTGGTGGGCGACGAGGTCGTGCAGTTCGCGGGCGAGTTCGAGCCGCTCGGCGGTGCGGACGGCGGCCATGTCCCGTACGCGCTGGGCGCCTTGGGCGCGCAGCAGCAGCGAGTAGGCGCCCACGACGACGGTCAGCACGCTGAAGACGGCGGTGAACCGGGCGGGGTTGAGGTCGCGCATGGGCGCGGCGAGGGCCGCCAGGGCGAGTGCCGGGCCCAGGACGGCGGCGACGCGCGCGGTGGAGCGCTGGATCACGGCGGTGAGCAGGACGAGCAGCGCGATGTCCTCCCCCATGCCCCAGACGACACCGGGGTGCCGCCCGGTCATCAGGACGGCGGAGGTGGTGCCGGAGACGGCCACGGCGGCGGTGGCCCGCGCCTCCAGCGGGATCCAGCCGTAGGGCACCGCGCACAGGCAGACGACGACGCCGGAGGCGAGCACGATGGCGTGCGGCGGGCTGGGCTGCCGGGTCAGGACCAGCCCCTCCCAGCCCACCAGCGCGAGCAGGGCGACGGCGAACGCGGCCTTGGCGGCGACGGCGCGGCGGGGGTGCCGGACGGTCCACCCGGCCCGTCTGTTCACGGCACCCGTCCGGCGTTCACGAACCGCCCGTGGCCAGCCCGCTCTCCCAGGCCCAGGCGGCGATCTCGACGCGGTTGCGGGCGTCGAGCTTGGTCTGCACGTTGGCGAGGTGGGTCTTGACCGTGGAGAGGGAGACGAACAGTTCGGCGGCGATCTCGGCGTTGGTGGCGCCGCGGGCCAGGCAGCGCACGACGTCGGCCTCCCGCTCGGTGAGCGGCTCGGAGGGGGTCTTGACCGCGGAGGGTTCCCCCGCGGCGGCCGGGGCCAGGTCGCGCAGCAGGCGGACGGTGATGGCGGGCGAGATCAGGGAGTCGCCGACGGCCGCGGCGTGCACGGCCTCGACGAGCATGGCGGGGCTGGCGTCCTTCAGCAGGAAGCCGGAGGCGCCGTTGCGCAGGGCGGAGTGGACGTACTCGTCGAGGTCGAAGGTGGTGACGATGACGATGCGGGGGCGGCCGCCGCGCCCGGGGTCGGCGGCGGTGAGGGCGGAGAGGCGGCGGGTGACCTCCAGGCCGTCGAGCTTGGGCATGCGGATGTCGAGGAGCAGGACGTCGGGCCGGTACCGCTCGACGGCCTCCAGGGCGGCCTCGCCGTCCACGACGTCGGCGACGACGTCGATGTCGGGCTGGCTCTCCAGGATCATCCGGAAGCCGGTGCGGACCATCTCCTGGTCGTCCGCGATGACCACGGTGATCGCCATGTCGTCCCCTCCGCCGGGGTGGGCCGGTACGGGTGGCCGGTACGGGCGCCCGGCGGGGTGGGCCGCCGCCGGCCGCCGTGCCGGGCGTCCCTCCATGTCACCGGGGGTGTGCCGGGGCCGCAACAGCAGGGCGCCGGGCCGCCGGGTGCCGGGCCGGGGCCGGGGGACTCCGCCGCGCCCACCCGTGGGGCGCTGCCGGGCCGCGGTGGGCTCGCCCGGCCCGCTCAGCCGTCCGCCCGTCCGGCGGCGCGGCGCCGCCCGAGGAGCCGTACGCCGTACGCGCCGCCGCCGACGGCCAGGAGCGCCGCGGTGCCCGCGACGAGCGGCCCGCCGACGTCGTGGTGGCTCTTGACCGTCTGCCCGGCCTGGACCATGCGCCGCACCGGGTTGCTGGCCGCCTGGCGGTGCCCGGCGGGCCGCTTCTCGACCTCGGACCGCTTCTCGACGGCGTCCTTCGCGGGCGGCCGCGCCGGGGCGGCCGGGCGCGACACGCCGCCGCGGTGCTCCCGCTGGGTGACCGGCGCCTGCCCGCGGCCGGTCGTCGCGGGCCGGTCCTTGGCGGCGGCACCGGCCGGGTGCTCCTGGGGGCGCTGCTGGACGACGGTGCGGTGGAGGGGGCTGAGGGGGGTGTGGCGGCCGTGCTCCCGGGGGCTTTCCCGCGGGCTCTCCCGGAGGCGTTCGTGGCTGACGACGGGCCGGTGGCCGCCGGGGTGGTCGCGGTGCCCGCCCTCCGCGGCGAAGGCACCGGTCGCCGGTACGAGTGCCGCGCCCACGGCGGCGAGGAGGGTGAGGGCGGCGGTGCGGGTCCTGGCGGGCACGTCGGGTGCCTTTCTGTCGGTCGTCCGGTGCGCGGGCGATGCCGCGGTGTCCTGCGCCCGCGGCGTCCGGACGTCCTCGCCGTCGTGGCCGCCGCGGCCACGACATCACGTTACGGCGGTTCACCCCGCGCACACCTCGGCTGTCCGACCATTTGCCGATCCGCCGAAAGGATGACGGCGGCCCGTCCGCGTCCTACCGCGGTCGCGCGGACGGGCCGCCTCCCGGCGGACTGCCGGAGGTCCGGCCGGGTGCTCGGCGGGGACGGTCAGCGGTGATCGGCCGTTGCCCAGCCGGTGATCACCGGTGACCGGCCGGTGGTTCAGCCGCCCAGGCTCGCGGCGCCCGCCGCGATGTCCTTCGCGAAGGTGCTCACCTTCGTGTAGACGCCGGGGTAGCCGGGCCGGGCGCAGCCCGTGCCCCAGCTGACGATGCCGACCTCGATCCAGGCGCCGGAGTCGTCCTTGCGGAACATCGGGCCGCCGGAGTCGCCCTGGCAGGTGTCCACGCCGCCGGTGTCGAGCTTGCCGGCGCATATCTCCTCGGCGGGTATGGTGCCGCCGCCGTAGGCGGAGTTGCAGGCGGCGTCGTCCACGTAGGGCACCTCGGCCTTGAGGAGGTGGTTCTGCTGGGCCCCGCCCTCCTTGTCGGCGCCCCAGCCGGCCACGGTGAAGGTGCCGGAGTTGTAGGCGGGGGTGTCGGCGGTCCTGAGGGTGGGCAGGTCGACCGGCCGGGCGAGCTTGATCAGCGCCCAGTCCTTGCCGGAGCCGTTGTAGCCGGGGGCCTGGAGGACCCGGGTGGAGCCGACCTTGACCGCCTGGGGGGAGTCGAGTTCGACGGCTCCGACGGTGGCGGTGATCGAGGTGTCGGCGCCGCTGCCGTTCACGCAGTGCGCGGCGGTGAGGACGATCTGCCGGGTGTAGAGGGCGCCGCCGCAGCCCATGGAGAGGCGGACCATCCAGGGGAACTCGCCCTGCTGGGCGGGGACGCCGCCGACGACGTACGGGCCGGGTTCCTTCGCCGGGCTCTTCGCGGGGGCCGCCTGGGCGCCGCCGGGCTGGAGGCTGAAGGCGGCGAGGGCCACCGCGCCGGCCGCGAGGCCTCTCTTCCATGCCGTGGTGTGGGTGCGCAAGGGACGTCCTTTCGTGGGAGGTTGCGCGCCTTTGCCAGGCTCATGACAACTCACTGGGGACACTCTGCCGATGACGAGCCCGGGTGGGCGCGCTGCGAGTATCGGAGCGGGCGGTTCCCCGCGGCAAGGACGGTTCCGGCCAGTGCGTACGGACCGTTCGGTCGGGGACTCCCGCCCGGCCCCGCCCCCGTTCCGGAGCCCGCCCGTACAGTGGAGACGGGCGGGCTCTGGAACGGGGCGGTGGTGGCCGGTGGGCACGGACGTCGAGATCCAGCACGGTTTCCCGCACCTGGCGACGGTGCACTCCGCGGTCACCGCCCTCTACCGGCGGCTCTCCGCCGAGGCCGTGCGCGGCTTCGCCACGAGCCTCCTCCCGGCCGACGTCGCCTTCTCCGACGACGAGGACCCCTACCTCGGCGTCCAGCGCGTCGCCGGGGCGATCGTGCGGCACCTGCGGCTGCCGGACGCGCGGATGATCGTCAGCTTCCACGGCATGCGGCAGGCGGCCGGCGTCGAACTCGCCGCCGGGCCCGAGTACTTCGTCGAACTCAACACGCGCTTCAAGGAGCACCGCAGGGACATCGGGGCGGCCCTCGCCCACGAGGTCACCCACGTCCTCCTGCACCGGCTCGGGCTCGCCTTCGCCGGCACGCGCGACAACGAGATCCTCACCGACACGGTGGCCTCGTACCTCGGGGCGGGGTGGCTGCTGCTCGACGCGTACCGGGAGGACGCGCTCACCACGCAGAAGCTCGGCTATCTCACGCCGGAGGAGTTCGGCTACGTCCTCGCCCTGCGGGCACGGGAGTTCGGGGAGGACCCCTCCCCCTGGTTCACAAGCCCGCGGGCGTACGACGCGTACGTCGCCGGGGCGGAGCGGGCGCGGCGGGGGCGGCGGCGGGCGCCGCTGGCGGGGGCCGGGCGGCCGGCCCGCCACCGGTACGCTCGGGACCGGCGCGCCGGGGTCTCGTCCGTGCCGGACGAATACGCCTTCGGGGGCGATCCGTTGCGGGTCAGCTTTCCGTGTCCGACGTGCCGGCAGTGGTTGCGGGTGCGGGTTTCGGGGAGGGTGCGGGTGCGGTGCGGGGTGTGCGGGGGTGTCGCGGAGTGCGACACGTAGGGATCGCGCCCCGGACCCTCCCCCGGAGGGGGCACCCCCTCCGCGGCGCTACCGCGCCGCACTCGCCCCCGCCCACCACCGCCTCAACACCCGCTCCGCCGGCTTCCCGTGCGGGGTGTACGCCAGCTTGCGCGGCGTCTCCCCCGCCCCCGGCCAGTCGTCCCACATCCACCAGCACACCCCGGCCCACCACGCCTTCCCCTCGAACGCGGCGAGCAACGCCTCGTAGCCCGCCGCCTGTTCGGCGTCACCGTTGGCCGTGCTGACCGTCCACGAGTAGGGGGCCGTCGTCGTGCCGCGCTGGCTGACGTAGCCGGCCTCGGTGAAGAGGATGCGGCGGTGCTCCCGCGCCGCGAAGGCGGCGAGTTCGTCGACGACGGGCTGCCAGGCCGCCCGCAGGGCCCCCGCGTCCGTCGTGGGCCGGTCGCCGAGCGGCCAGTAGGCGTCGATGCCGACGACGTCGAGGTCCTGCCAGAAGGCGACGTGGCGGTACTCGTCGTAGTTGGCGGCGTACGTCAACGGGCCCTTGTAGCGCGCCCGGACGGCGGAGACGACGCCTTTCCAGTGGCCGCCGTCCCCGGACGTCCCCGCCAGCTCGGTGCCGACCGCGAACTGCTCCGCCCCGGTCTCGGCGGCCAGTTGGGCGTAGTGCCCGATGAAGCGCCGGTAGACCGTGAACCAGGCGTCGGCGTCCTCGGGCCTGATCCCGGCCCGGTCCCCCTCGTTCCGCAGGTCGACATGCGGCTTGATCATGGCCTTGAGGCCGGCGTCGTGGGCGAGCCGGACGATGTGCCGCAGGCTGTCGTCGCTCGCGGTCTCGTCCGTGGGCCGGAAGTCCGCGTCCGTGACGCGGTCCTGGTACCAGGTGGGGGTGAAGGTCACCCAGCGCGCCCCGGTGGCGGCGATCTGCCGCAGATACGTTCCGGCCTCGGGGCTGTCGTAGTCGTCCTTGTTCCAGGACGGCAGCGTGATGCCCTTCAGCGGGGGCTCCTTCCGCTCGGCGGGCCGTTTGCCCGGACCGCGGCTCGCGGTGACGCCGGGGGACTCCCGGGGCTCCGAGGAGTCCGTGCCGGAGCAGCCGGCGAGGAAGAGGGCGGCCGCGGCCACGAGCCCGACGACGGCCGCCCCCTTCGTCGCGCTCACTGGCTCAGGTCCCCGGGGCCGACGAAGGTGTACCCGAGGGCACGGATGCCGTCGACCGTCTGCTGGAGCGCCGTCGTGCCGTAGTACGGGTGGTAGAAGAAGCTCGCCACCCCGTCGCGGACGGCCAGGTTGGCCCTGGCCGCGGCGACCAGGTCGGCCGGGAGCCGGGCCGGGTGGTTGTTGTAGGGCTCGGGCTCGTAGTTGCCGAGGTTCTCCGGCAGCACGGTGGTCCCGTAGACGTCCTTGACCGCGTACGGGAAGAACTGGCCGATGTAACGGCCGGCGTCCACCGGGGCGCCGCTCAGCGTGCCTGCGAAGTACAAGGATCGCTCCAGCCGGGCCGGGATGTTCTGTCCCACGACACGGTAGTCGGTGGCGGACGCCGCGTAGTGCGGAGTCGTCCACAGCGCCGGCTTCGGCAGCCCGGCCGCCGCGAAGCCCGCGAGCGCGGACGTCACGCGGGACTGCGCCCACACCGTCGAGTCCTCGGCGGGCGGCCCGTCGTAGACGACGTTGTCGGCGGCGTCGACGTGCGCCCGGAAGAACTCGAAGTCGTCGCCCGTGACGCCCGAGTACGGGTTGTTCACGTTGCTGTACTGATGGGTGTAGCCGTGGTCCATCAGCACCGCGCCGTGCGCCAGCATGTACTTGAGGGCGGAGACGACCTGCGGCGCCTGGGCGAGCGTGACCGTCTCGGGAACACCGTTGTTGTAGACGCCCTTGGGGTCCGTGTAGACGGGGATGACGTTGATGCCGTACGGGATCTTCTGTCCGTACAGGTAGTCCGCCGCCGCCCGCAGCTCGCCCGGGCTGGACTTGGGGCTGATGTCCTCCAGCCGTACGAACGCCCGGTGCCGCTCGGCGGTGGCCGGCGCGAGGCCGTCGAAGAGCAGGTCCTCGAAGACGATCACGCGGTCGGACTCGGAGACGTAGGTGAAGGGGATCTCCCCGACGTAGGTGAGGTTGCCGGAGCGGATCGCCCAGGGGCTGGTGTCGCCGGAGTTGGCGTCCGTGGCCTCCGCGAGCCGGGTCACCTGCGGGTAGCCGGGCCCGCTCACCAGCGCGGGGTAAAGCACGCCGCCGTCGTACCCGGCGGGGATCTTGCGGGTCAGCTGCTGTCCCTTGTACGAGACCCGGGTGATGTTGCCGACCGAACCGCCGGGCGCGTAGAAGGAGTTGGTGGGATCCCAGCCGTAGTGCTGCTTGAAGGTGTCCACGCCGACGGCGCCGGCCATGCCCCAGATGTTGTCCCCGATCCACGTCACGGGGTGGGTGGTGGCCAGGGCGTCCCGGTAGAACGCGGCGGGGACGGCGTCCGGGACGCCGCCGCCGTAGTAGGTGGAGCCGATGTAGACCGTGGACGTGTACTGGTCCACCATGCCGGCGGTGTACGCCGAGACGGGCTTGGCGGTCACGGTCCCGAAGTGCCCGGCGAGGTTGGCGGCGGCCATCGCGTAGAGCTCGCCGAGGTAGCCGTAGGGGCCGGTGGTGTCGTAGAGGACGAGCGCGGTGGCCGCCGAGGCGGCGGCGGCCCGCGGCCGGGCGACGGCGGGCACGACGCTCCCGGCGCCGGGGCGCGCGGCGGCGGGGGTGGCGACGGCGCTCTTCACCGCGGTACGCGGGTTCACCGCGGCGCCCGGTTTCGCCGCGGTGCCCGGCGTCGGCGCGGTGCCCGGCGTCGGCGTCGCGCGGCGCACGACGAGCTTGTGCCGGCCGCGGAGCCGGTCGTTGGCCAGCCGGGCGGCCTGCCAGGCCTTGAGGTCCTTGGTACCGACGCCCGAGAGGGCCGCGGTTCCCACGCCCTGGAGGGCGTGGGCCGCGTGTCCCTTGCCCCCCGGGGACCCGGCCGCGCCGGCCCCCTCCTGCGAAAGAGCGAAGCCGCCCAGCAGGGCGGCGGCTATCGAAAGCGCGACCGAGGCGCGGGAAATTCCCCGTCTCCGTACGGAATGACGCGCACGCATATGCGATTCCCCCCTGAGTGAACGCGGTGAACGCGGTGAACGCGGTGAAGCCGGATAACCCGGTGGATCCGGTGGATCCGATGGATCCGATGGATCCGATGGATCCGATGGATCCGATGGATCCGATGGATCCGATGGATCCCCGGTGATTCCCCGTGATCCGCGCGGATTTCCGGCACTTCCCCCCGGAAGCCGCCCCGCGACCGGCCCGGTGCGGGCCGACAGTTGGCCGATTCTGGTGGGGTGGAGGACCCCTGTCAATACGCTCCCGGCCCGCCCCCGGAAGCCGCCCCCGGCGCATTCCGAGCGCGCATTCGACCCCTCAATTGGTGCGGACCGCAGGCCACTTGCGTCACATTCCCGGCCCCACCAGCGAGAACTACCCGCGGGTCGGAAGAATTTACACATCCGATTCAACGATTTCTCCGATGTTCCGCTGAACGGACCGGGGGGTCTGGTACGTTCCCAGCGCACGCCTCGGAGGAGGCGAAAAATGGGGGGGAACCCATGTACGGAAAACCCGCTCTGGGCACCGTCGTGCCACTCGCCGGGCTGACGGTCGCCCCACAGGTCGCCCCGGGAATGCCGTTCGCCGAACGGCTCCAGCAAGCGGCCGGCGCCGGATTCGTGCTCTACTGCGCGGTGGCCGCGGGACTGATGACGCTCAAATTCTGGTACCAGATACGGAATTGGGGCGGCCGCTCGTGAACGACGTCTCCACGGCACTGATCTGGTCCAGCATCGCCATCATCGTGATGGCGGGCTGCTACAACACCGCCCTGTTCCTCATCTCCCGGCGCGGCTTCCGCAGATCCAGAGGCCCCCGGGAGCAGCGCTTCTACGTCTTCCTCCTCGCCTGCCTCAACGAGGAGAAGGTGCTCGCCGAGAGCCTGGCCCGCATCACGGCGCTGCCCGCCCGCAACACCCTGGCGCTCGTGATCGACGACGCCTCCGACGACCGCACCGCCGAGATCGCCGAGGCGGCCCTGCGCGCCGACCCCGGCAAGGTCCGGCTCCTGCGCCGCCACCTGCCCGACGCCCGCAAGGGCAAGGGCGCCGCCCTCAACGCCGGTATCCGGCACCTGCGTTCGTCCGGGCTGCTGGAGGGGCGCGACCCGCGGGACGTCATCGTCTGCGTGGTGGACGCCGACGGCCGGCTCGACCCGCACGTCGTGCAGGCGGTCGACCCGTACTTCGACAACCCCCGCACCGGCGGCACCCAGATCGGGGTGCGGATGTACAACCGCCACCAGGGGCTGCTGGCCCGGCTCCAGGACATGGAGTTCGTCATCTACGGCGACATCTTCCAGAGCGCCCGCCGCACGATCGGCAGCGTCGGGATGGGCGGCAACGGCCAGTTCATGCGGCTGGCCGCGCTCGACACCCTGATGGGCCCGGACGGCTCCGGCCCCTGGAGCGACTCCCTGACCGAGGACCTCGACCTCGGCGTCCGCCTGATCGCCCGCGGCTGGACCAACCAGCACTGCACCTCGGCCGCCGTCTCCCAGCAGGCCGTGCTCGACGTGCGGCGGCTCGTGCGCCAGCGCTCGCGCTGGTTCCAGGGCCACCTCCAGTCGGCGGGCCTCGTCCCGCTCATCGTGCGCGAAGTGCCCACCCGGCCCGCGCTGGACCTGCTCTACCACCTCTCCAGCCCGGTGCTCATCCTGCTCACCTCCCTGCTGCCGCTGTCCTTCCTGGTCGCGGTGGCCGGCACGGTCGTCGGCTCGTTCGAGGCCGGCCGCCCGCTGGTCTCCCCGATGTGGGTGATCGGTCCGTACGTCCTGTCGTTCACCGCCGCCTACGTCTACGGCTGGGTCTACTCCCGGCGCGAACAGGGCCTCGGACTGGCCCGCGCGGTCCTGCTGTCGCACGTCTTCATCTTCTACGGCTACATCTGGTTCGCCGCCGGGTGGTGGGGGCTGTGGCGGATGCTGACCGGCAAACAGACCTGGCTCAAGACCGCGCGCACCTAAGGCACTTCGTCCACCCATGACGTCCCAGGGAGAACCATGTCCGCGAACCTGATCAACTCCCCCGTGCGCGCCATGCTCGTCCTCGGCACCCGCCCCGAGGCGATCAAGCTCGCGCCGGTGGCCCGCGCCATGACGGCCTCGGAGCTCTTCGAGCCGGTCGTCGTCACCACCGGCCAGCACCGCGAGATGCTGCACCAGATGCTCGACCTGCTCCAGGTGCCCGAGCGCACCGCGCTCGACGTGATGCGCGAGCGCCAGGAGCTGTCCACCCTCACGGCCCGCCTCGTCGACGGCCTCGGCGAGGTCATCCGGGCGCGGCGGCCGGACGTCGTGCTGGTCCAGGGCGACACGACCACCGCGCTGACCGGCGCCCTGGCCGCCTTCTACGAGCACGTCCCGGTCGCCCACGTGGAGGCGGGGCTGCGCACGGGCGTGCTGGACAACCCGTTCCCCGAGGAGCTCAACCGGCGTCTCATCGGCCGGGTGGCGCGCTGGCACTTCGCCCCGACGCCGCGGGCGGCGGCGCACCTGGTGGCCGAGGGCATCCCCGCCTCGGAGGTCTTCACCACCGGCAACACGGTCATCGACAACCTCCTGTGGGTCCTGGAGAAGGGCACCGGCCGCAGCCACTTCACCGGCGCGGACGGGCTGCGGCGCGTCCTGCTGACGCTGCACCGCCGGGAGAACCAGGGCGACACCATGCGCGGCATGGGCCGGGCCATACGCCGGCTGGCCGACCGGGGCGACGTGGAGATCCTGCTGCCCCTGCACAAGAGCCCGGCGGTGCGCGACGCACTGCTGCCGGAGCTGACCGGCCACCCGCGCGTCCGTGTCGTCGAGCCCCTCGGCTACCTCGACTTCTCGGCCACGCTGGCCGCCTGCGACCTGGTCCTCACCGACTCCGGCGGCGTCCAGGAGGAGGCGCCGGCGCTCGGCAAGCCGGCCCTCGTCCTGCGCACCACCACCGAACGGCCCGAGGCGGTGGAGGCGGGGGCAGCGCGGCTGGTGGGCACCGTGCCGGAGGTGATCCTGGCGGCGGTGGAGCGCCTCCTGGACTCCCCCGCCGACTACGAGCGCATGGCCACGGCCGGGAACCCGTTCGGCGACGGCCACGCCACCGACCACATCGTCGCCCAGCTCGCGGAGGACTTCGGCGCGGACGCGGACGCGGCGCCCGTGGAGGCCCGTCTCCCCGAGGGTCCGGGGTCATACTCGACCACATGACGAGAGTCCATCGGCTCCTCCTCGCCCTCGCCGCCCTCCTGGGCCTGGCGTTCGGGGCGTACGCCCTGTGGAGCGAGGAGAACGCGCCGGAGCGGCCGTGGGCCGAGGGCTCGGTCCACGGGCCGTGGCGGACGGTGTTCACCGGGCACGGCACGGTCGAGGGCCACGACGGCGTCCTGACCCTCTCCCCCGCCCCGGCCACCCGCCCCGACGAGACCCACGCGGCCCTGGTCGTCTCGACGGCGGCGTACGAGAACGTCGACTACGCCGCCCGCATGCGCACCGTCGCGCAGCTCCGCTCCCCGGCCCCCAACCCCTGGGAGGTCCCCTGGCTCCTGTGGGCCTACTCGGACCCCGAGCACTTCTACTACCTCACCCTCAAGCCGAACGGCTGGGAACTCGGCAAGCGCGACCCCGCCTACCCCGGCGGCCAGCGCTTCCTCGCCACCGGCCAGGGCTCCTACCCCGTCGGCCACCCCTCCGACGTCCGCATCGCCCAGCGCGGCGCCCGCATGGAGGTCGCCGTGGACGGCCGCGGCCTGGTCGCCTACCAGGACCAGGAACGCCCTTACGTCCGCGGCAGCGTCGGCATGTACACGGAGGACGCGCGGGTGCTCTTCAGCGACGTGTCCGTACGGTCGGCACCGGCGTCCGGATGACCGCGGTGCACGGCCCCGGCCGAGGAGTTGGCGGGTGGCGGGGCGGACGACGTCCGGGGGCCCGGCGCGGCGAAGCCCCCGGAAACCCCGCCGTCACCCCAGATGCACCTCCAGGGCCGCCCGCACCGCCGACTCGACCGCGCCCTCGATCCAGGACGGCTTGACGGACGTGTGGTCGCCGGCGAAGTGGAGCGGGCCTTCGGGGGTGCGGATGGAGGGGAGCAGTTCGGTGTGCTGGCCGGGGAGGAGGACGGAGGCCTCGCCGTAGGCGTACGGGTCCCGCAGCCAGCTCTGGGTGCGGCCGGCGCCGGTGCAGAAGACCTCCACCCGCTGGCCGTAGACCTGTTGGAGCCCCCGCAGGGCGTGGGGGTAACGGGCGTCGTCGTCGAGGGAGTCCCAGCGGGCGGCGTCGTCGGCCCAGCTGTAGGAGGCGAGGACGACACCGCCCCGGCTGCCGGGCACGGGGTGGGAGGGGTGGATCATGAAGCGGTTGGGGTTGTCGGAGACGGAGCCGCCGCCGACGACCCCGGTGGCCTCGGGGGCGTCGCGCCCGGCCCACCGGGTGGCGGCGTGGTGCGCGCGCTGGGCGGGGGTGATGCGGCCGCGCGGGACGGAGGGGTGCGCGCCGAGGAGGCTGCCGTCGTCGGGCGCCCGGCCCGTGCGGTACTGGTCGTACAGCCCGGGGCGGATCTCGTCGAGCGCCCGGCGCCAGCCGTCCTCGTCCAGCTCCCACCAGCGCCGGCCGAATTCGAGGAGCACCTTGGTGGCGCCGTCGTAGTGCAGTTCGGTGACGGCCCGCCGCTTGCCGTACGACATGAGGGGGCTGATCTGCACGTGCCGCAGTCCGGAGAAGGGGACGGTGACGACGGCGAGGTCGGCGGTGAACTGTTCGCGGACCACCTTCCCGCCGCGTCCCTCGGAGACGGTGTCCACCCAGACGTGCGGGCCGTCGGCGCGAACGTGCCGGGTGTCGCCGTGCCGGCCGGGGTGCCAGTACTCGATGTGCGTGACGCGGCGGTCGAGGCGCAGGACGTCGTCCACCCGGCGCAGCAGCGCGTCCGGGAGCGTCGCCGTTCCGCCGACGAGCTCCCAGAAGGCCGTGTCGGGGCTGATCAGGGACTGGCTGATGAAGCTGTGGACGAAGGAGAGGGGCAGCCGGGAGGTGAGGTTCTCCAGCGTTCCGACGAGGTCGATCGTCCGCTCGTCGAGGCCGGCCTCCTCGGTGAGGAAGCGGTACATCGACCAGTCGCCGTACTTCTCGACGACCCGGGCCCAGCCCCGCACCTGTTCCGGCAGGGGCTTGCCGACCCGCTTGCCGTCCTTGCCGGCGGTGCTGAACTCGTCGCGCACGGGGTCCAGCGCGCGGCGCAGGATGGTGGCCGACGGCACGTCGAGGTACGGGTCGGGCACGCCGAACGAGCGGTTGACCTTGCGCGGGGACGCGGCGTACGCGGAGCGGCGGACGCGGATGCCGTTGACGTGCAGCCAGGCGTTGTTGACGGGTCTGCCCTGTCCGTCGACGTCCACGAGGTGGAACGGGCGCCTGCGCAGGCCGAGCCGGTCGATGAGGCCCATCACCAGCGGGTGGCTGCCGGGGATGCGCATGGCGCCGGCCTCGGCGTACTGGAGGGGGTCGGCGAAGGGCTGCTCCTGCCGCTCGTGGCCGCCCGTGCGGAAGGTCTTGACGCGGCCGCCGACGCGGTTGCCGTTGGCCTCCAGCAGGGTGACGCGGTGTCCGGCCCGCTTGAGCAGCCAGGCGGCGACCAGTCCGGCGGGGCCGGCGCCGATGACCAGCACCTTCCTGGCGGCTCCGGAACGGCCGCGCGGCAGACCGGCGTCGAGGATCTTCCGGTAGACGGGGGCCAGCGGCCGGTCCTGGTCGTCCACGAGGAGCAGGGCGCGGGCGACGCCGAGGCAGGTGTCGCGGCCGGCGGCGGGTCCGGCCGGCGCGGCGGTGGCCGGGCCGGCCGCCGGGCCGAGTGCGGCGGCCGCGGCGGCGGCCCCCGAGGCGGCTGCCGCGAACTGCCGGCGGGAGAGGGCGGGTTGGTCCTGAGGGGCCCGGGGTTCGTCCATGCCCCCTGCATAGGGCGCCGTGGCGTCCGTACGACGAGCGGACCGGCGAACGCCACCTGATCGTGGGAGCGCCCCGGCGCGGGGCGGGATCCGACGCGCCCCCGCCCCGGGGTTTGCCCGCCAACCGGCCGGAACCGGGCGTCAGTTGACGTACAGATCTCGCAAGGGGTCAATGCGGGGCCCGTGATCGCAAGGGAGGATGAACATACCGCCATCCGTCACGTCAGCGGTTTTTCATACGGAAGACTCTCTCTTGCCAGAGCTTTTGCCCTGGCCCCCCCCAACCCCTGGAGAGAGCTATGAGCAGCATGCGCAACGCCGCCGCCGTGACCGTGATGGCCGCCACCGCCCTCGGCGCCGGGGCGGCCGCCGCCGACGCCAGCCAGGCCCACGGCACCGCCTGCAACTCCCCGGGCGTGGTCGCCGGGAACGTCATCCAGGTCGCGCCCCGGGTCTCCCCGAACGTCGGCGGCAACACGGTCTCGGTCGTGGGCCTCGGCAACGTCTCGCACGCCAACACGCTGGTCAACAAGTAAGCGCCCTGGTTCCAGCCGCCAAGGGCGGGGTCGCGTGTCCCCCTCTCCCCGGGGGCCACGCGGCCTTCCGCCCCGGCGTGATCACACGGCCAGCGCCCGGTCCGTCGGCCGGATCGGGGCGGGCAGGGTGCTGCTGCCCGTCAGATAGCGGTCGACGGCGCGGGCGGCGGAGCGGCCCTCGGCGATGGCCCAGACGATCAGCGACTGGCCGCGGCCCGCGTCGCCGGCGACGAAGACGCCGGGGACGTTGGTGGCGAAGTCGGCGTCGCGCGCGACGTTGCCGCGCTCGTCCAGCTCCAGGCCGAGCTGCTCGACGAGGCCGTTCTCGCGGTCCGTCCCGGTGAAGCCCATGGCCAGGGTGACCAGTTGGGCGGGGATGCGGCGCTCGGTGCCCGGCTTCTGTTCGAGCCTGCCGCCGGTGAACTCCACCTCGACCAGGTGCAGCCACTGCACGTTGCCGTCCTCGTCGCCCTCGAAGCGGGTCGTGGAGACGGAGTAGACGCGCTCGCCGCCCTCCTCGTGGGCGGAGGTGACCTTGTAGAGGAGGGGGAACGTCGGCCAGGGCTGGCCGGCGGGCCGGGTCTCCGACGGCCTCGGCATGATCTCCAGCTGGGTGACGGACAGGGCGCCCTGCCGGTGCGCGGTGCCGACGCAGTCGGCGCCGGTGTCGCCGCCGCCGATGACGACGACGTGCTTGCCCTCGGCGGTGATGGTGGGCGCGACGTAGTCGCCCTCGCGCACCTTGTTGGCGACGGGCAGGTACTCCATCGCGAAGTGGACGCCCTTCAACTCCCGCCCGGAGACGGGCAGATCGCGCGACGTCGTGGCGCCGGCCGCGATGACCACCGCGTCGTACCGCCCGCGCAGCTTCGCCGCGTCGATGTCGCGGCCGATCTCCACCTCGGTGCGGAACTTGGTGCCCTCCGCCCGCATCTGCTCGATGCGCCGGTTGATGTGCCGCTTCTCCATCTTGAACTCGGGGATGCCGTACCGCAGCAGCCCGCCGACGCGGTCGGACCGCTCGTACACCGCCACCGTGTGCCCGGCGCGGGTCAGCTGCTGGGCGGCGGCGAGGCCGGCCGGGCCGGAGCCGATGACGGCGACGGTGCGGCCGGAGAGCCGCTCGGGCGGCTGCGGGGTGACGTCACCGGCGGCCCACGCCTTGTCGACGATGGTGACCTCGACGTTCTTGATGGTGACGGGCTGCTGGTTGATGCCCAGCACGCACGCCGACTCGCAGGGCGCGGGGCACAGCCGCCCGGTGAACTCCGGGAAGTTGTTGGTGGCGTGCAGCCGCTCGCTGGCGGCCCGCCAGTCCTCGCGCCAGGCGTAGTCGTTCCACTCGGGGATGAGGTTGCCCAGCGGACAGCCGTTGTGGCAGAACGGGATGCCGCAGTCCATGCAGCGCCCGGCCTGCTTGCTGATGATCGGCAGCAGGGCGCCGGGGACGGCCACCTCGTTCCAGTCGCGGACGCGCTCGGCGACCGGGCGGGAGGGGGCGCCCTCGCGGTCGGTGGTCAGGAAGCCCTTCGGGTCAGCCATGGGTCGCCGCCTCCATCATCTTCTCGTGGGTCTCGGTCTCGGGGAGACCGGCTCGCTCGGCGGCGTCCTTGGCGGCGAGCACTGCCTTGTACGTGGTCGGGAGGACCTTGCGGAAGCGGTCCGCGGCCGCGTCCCAGTCGGCGAGGAGCGCCGCCGCGACGGTGGAGGCGGTCTCCTCGTGGTGGCGGCGCACCACGCCGTGCAGCCACCGCCGGTCGGCGTCGTCCAGCGGCTCGACGGCACCGGCCAGTTCCCGGTTGACGTTCCGCACGTCCAGGTCGACGACGTAGGCGACGCCGCCGGACATACCGGCCGCGAAGTTGCGCCCGGTCGGGCCGAGGACGACGGCGCGGCCGCCGGTCATGTACTCGCAGCCGTGGTCGCCGGCGCCCTCGCAGACCACGGTGGCCCCGGAGTTGCGGACGCAGAACCGCTCGCCGACGCTGCCGCGCAGGAACATCTCGCCGCCGGTGGCGCCGTAGGCGAGGGTGTTGCCGGCGATGGTGGAGTACTCGGCGAGGTGGTCGGCGGCCCGGTCGGGGCGGACGACGATCCGGCCGCCGGAGAGGCCCTTGCCGACGTAGTCGTTGGCGTCGCCCTCCAGGCGCAGGGTGACGCCGCGCGGCAGGAAGGCGCCGAAGGACTGGCCGGCGGAGCCGGTGAAGGTGATGTCGATGGTGTCGTCCGGCAGTCCGGCGCCGCCGAACTTCCGCGTCACCTCGTGGCCGAGCATCGTGCCGACGGTCCGGTTGATGTTGCGGATCGGCAGCTGGGCGCGGACGGGCTGGGGCTCCTCGTCGCCGACGGTGTCGAGCGCGTCGGCGGCCAGCTTGATCAGCTGGTTGTCGAGCGCCTTGGCCAGCCCGTGGTCCTGGGCGACGGCCCGGTGCCGGACGGCGCCGTCGGGCAGTTCGGGGACGTGGAACAGCGGCGCCAGGTCCAGGCCCTGGGCCTTCCAGTGGTCCACGGCCCGCTCCACGTCCAGCAGTTCGGCGTGGCCGACGGCCTCCTGGAGGGTGCGGAAGCCCAGCTCCGCGAGGAGTTCGCGGACCTCCTGGGCGATGAACTCGAAGAAGTTCACCACGTGTTCGGCCTTGCCGGCGAACCGCTCGCGCAGCACCGGGTTCTGGGTGGCGATGCCGACCGGGCAGGTGTCCAGGTGGCAGACCCGCATCATGACGCAGCCGGAGACGACGAGCGGCGCGGTCGCGAAGCCGAACTCCTCGGCACCGAGCAGCGCGGCGATCAGCACGTCGCGGCCGGTCTTGAGCTGGCCGTCGGCCTGGACGACGATGCGGTCGCGCAACCCGTTCAGCAGCAGCGTCTGCTGGGTCTCGGCCAGGCCCAGCTCCCAGGGGCCGCCCGCGTGCTTGAGGGAGGTCAGCGGCGAGGCGCCGGTGCCGCCGTCGTGCCCGGAGACCAGCACCACGTCCGCGTGCGCCTTCGACACCCCGGCGGCGACCGTGCCGACGCCCGCCTCGGAGACGAGCTTGACGTGGATGCGGGCGGCCGGGTTGGCGTTCTTGAGGTCGTGGATGAGCTGGGCGAGGTCCTCGATGGAGTAGATGTCGTGGTGCGGCGGCGGGGAGATCAGCCCCACGCCCGGCGTGGAGTGCCGCGTCTTCGCCACCCACGGGTAGACCTTGTGGCCGGGCAGCTGGCCGCCCTCGCCGGGCTTGGCGCCCTGCGCCATCTTGATCTGGATGTCGTCGGCGTTGACCAGGTACTCGCTGGTGACGCCGAAGCGCCCGGACGCCACCTGCTTGATGCCGGAGCGGCGCGCCGGGTCGTACAGCCGCTCCGGGTCCTCGCCGCCCTCGCCGGTGTTGGACTTGCCGCCCAGCCGGTTCATGGCGATGGCCAGGGTCTCGTGCGCCTCGCGGGAGATGGAGCCGTACGACATGGCGCCGGTGGAGAAGCGCTTGACGATCTCGGCGACGGGCTCGACCTCGTCCAGCGGCACGGGCTCGCGGTCGGACGCGAAGGAGAACAGGCCGCGCAGCGTCATCAGCCGCTCGGACTGCTCGTTCACCCGGGCCGTGTACTGCCGGAAGATGTCGTAGCGCCGCTCGCGGGTGGCGTGCTGGAGGCGGAAGACGGTCTCGGGGTCGAACAGGTGGGGCTCGCCCTCACGCCGCCACTGGTACTCGCCGCCGATCTCCAGCCTGCGGTGCGTGGCGGGTATGCCGGTGGCCGGGTAGGCCTTGGCGTGCCGGGCTGCGACCTCCCGCGCGACGACCTCCAGGCCGATGCCGCCGATCTTGGTGGTGGTGCCGTGGAAGTAGGTGTCCACGAAGGAGGCGTCGAGGCCGACGGCCTCGAAGACCTGGGCGCCGCGGTAGGAGGCGACGGTGGAGATGCCCATCTTGGACATCACCTTGAGGACGCCCTTGCCGAGCGCCCTGATGAGGTTGCGGATCGCCCGCTCCGGCTCGATTCCGGGCTGGTCCTGGAAGGACGTGCCGGCGCGGACGAGGTCCTCGACGGACTCCATCGCCAGGTACGGGTTGACGGCCGCGGCGCCGTAGCCGATGAGCAGCGCCACGTGGTGCACCTCGCGCACGTCGCCGGCCTCGACCAGCAGGCCCACCCGGGTGCGCTGCTTGGTGCGGATGAGGTGGTGGTGGATCGCCGAGGTGAGCAACAGCGAGGGGATCGGGGCGTGTTCGGCGTCGGAGTGCCGGTCGGAGAGGACGATCAGCCGGGCGCCGTCGGCGATGGCCGCGTCCGCCTCGGCGCACATCGCGTCCAGCCGGGCGGCCAGCGCGGCGCCGCCGCCGGAGACCCGGTAGAGGCCGGAGAGCGTGACGGCCTTGAGGCCGGGCAGGTCGCCGTCGGCGTTGATGTGGATGAGCTTGGCCAGCTCGTCGTTGTCGATGACGGGGAACGGCAGGGTGACGCTGCGGCAGGACGCGGCCGTCGGCTCCAGCAGGTTGCCCTGCGGCCCGAGCGAGGAGACCAGGGAGGTGACCAGCTCCTCCCGGATGGCGTCCAGCGGCGGGTTGGTGACCTGGGCGAAGAGCTGGGTGAAGTAGTCGAAGAGCAGCCGCGGCCGCTCGGAGAGCGCGGCGATCGGCGCGTCCGTGCCCATCGAGCCGATCGGCTCGGCGCCCGTGCGGGCCATCGGGGCGAGGAGGACGCGCAGTTCCTCCTCGGTGTAGCCGAAGGTCTGCTGGCGGCGGGTGACGGAGGCGTGGGTGTGGACGATGTGCTCGCGCTCGGGCAGGTCCTCCAGGTCGATGAGACCGGCCTCCAGCCACTCCTGGTAGGGCTGTTCGGCGGCGAGGGACGCCTTGATCTCGTCGTCCTCGATGATGCGGTGCCCGGCGGTGTCGACCAGGAACATCTTCCCCGGCTGGAGGCGGCCCTTGCGGACGACCTTCGCCGGGTCGATGTCGAGGACGCCGACCTCGGAGGAGAGGACGACCAGCCCGTCGTCCGTCACCCAGTACCGGCCCGGCCGCAGGCCGTTGCGGTCGAGAACGGCGCCGACGAGGGTGCCGTCGGTGAAGGTCACACAGGCCGGGCCGTCCCAGGGCTCCATCAGTGTGGAGTGGTACTGGTAGAAGGCGCGCCGTGCCGGGTCCATGGAGGCGTGGTTCTCCCAGGCCTCCGGGATCATCATCAGGATGCTGTGCGGCAGCGAACGCCCGCCCAGGTGGAGGAGTTCGAGGACCTCGTCGAAGGTGGCGGAGTCGGAGGCGTCCGGGGTGCAGACCGGGAAGATCCGCTCCAGCGGGCCGTCGCCGAACAGGCCGCTGGCGAGCTGCGATTCACGCGCCCGCATCCAATTGCGGTTGCCGCCCACGGTGTTGATCTCGCCGTTGTGCGCCACGAAGCGGTACGGGTGGGCGAGCGGCCAGCTCGGGAAGGTGTTGGTGGAGAAGCGGGAGTGGACCAGGGCGATGGCCGTGGCGAAGCGGCGGTCGGACAGGTCCGGGAAGAAGGGCTCCAACTGGCCGGTGGTCAGCATGCCCTTGTAGACTAGGGTCCGGGCGGAGAGCGACGGGAAGTAGACCCCGGCCTCGCGCTCGGCGCGCTTGCGCAGCACGAACGCCTTGCGGTCCAGGGCGATTCCGGTGCTCCGCCCCTCCCCGTCCGCGACGCCGTCCGCGACGAAGAGCTGCCGGAACTCCGGCATCGTCGCCCGCGCCGAGCTGCCCAGCAGCTCGGGGGCGACGGGGACGTCGCGCCAGCCGAGGACGGCGAGGCCCTCCTCGGCGGCGATCGCCTCGATGCGCGGCATCTCCGCCTCCGTGCCGAGGAAGGCGATGCCGACGGCGTACGCGCCCGGCTCGGGCAGCGCGAAGTCCACGACCTCGCGCAGGAACGCGTCCGGGACCTGGACGAGGATCCCGGCGCCGTCCCCCGAGTCGGGCTCGGAGCCGGTCGCGCCGCGGTGCTCCAGGTTGCGCAGGACGGTGAGCGCCCGGTCCACCAGGGCGTGGCTCGCCTCGCCGGTCAGGGTCGCGACGAAGCCGACGCCACAGGCGTCGTGTTCGTGGCGAGGGTCGTACATCCCCTGCGGGGCGGGGTGGGATGCAGAACGCATCGGCGCTCCCGTCGTCGTCTTGGCAGTCATGTCGGTGCATGTGCCGAGGGACGACGCTGGCCCTCCGCGAAATTTCGTGCAGGTTACACACCGGCTCCCGCGATGCGGAAGGCATATCCCACTATGTGGACACTTCGGGTGGATTCACCCTGCCGAACTGGCTGTGCGAGCGGCACTGCCCGCGGGTTTGGTTAGGTGTGCCCTGCCGGCGGAGGGTTGAAACAGGGCCGAAACCTGCACGTTATGCGGTGCCCCGCAAAAGCATCACCCGACGGCGGTGCCGAAGGCAAGACCCAGCAGGTAGGTCACCCCCGCCGCCGCCCCGCCGAGCAGGAGCTGCCGCAGCCCGCTGAACCACCACGACCGGGCCGTCACCCGGGCCACGACGGCGCCGCAGGCGAAGAGGCCGAGGAGCGCCAGCAGCACGGCCGGCCACAGCGCGGCGGCCCCGAGGAGGTAGGGCAGCACGGGCAGCAGCGCGCCCAGCGCGAATGAGCCGAACGAGGCGAGGGCGGCGGTCATCGGCGACGGCAGGTCGGACGGGTCTATGCCCAGCTCCTCGCGGGCGTGGATCTCCAGCGCCTGCTCCGGGTCGCGCGACAGCTGCCGCGCGACCTCCCGCGCGAGCTCCGGCTCCACACCGCGCGAGACGTAGAGCTCGGCCAGCTCCTCCTGCTCCGCGCCGGGGTGCCGGCGCAGCTCTCGGCGCTCCACGTCCAGCTCGGCGAGGACGAGTTCGCGCTGCGAGGCGACGGAGGTGTACTCGCCGACGGCCATCGAGAACGCGCCCGCGGCGAGACCGGCGAGCCCGGTGATCACCATCGTCCGCGACGACACGTCGCCGCCGGCGACGCCGGTGAGCAGGGCCAGGTTCGAGACCAGACCGTCCATCGCCCCGAAGACCGCGGGGCGCAGCCAGCCGCCGTTCACGTCACGGTGCGTGTGGTTGTCGCGGTGGGCGATGTGTGTGGCCGCGACGTTGTCGAGGACAGCCATGGTGGGTGTGTGCTCCTTCGGGCAGGGGCGCCCCTCCGGGGGGCACCGCTGGGTCGAAGGTACGCACGAATGCGGGTGATCCGCTAGCAAGGAAGGCCGAACTTACTGCTCTGACCAGGGGGTTTGCCCGCGGGTGAGGACGAACGCGGCGCGGCCGCGTCGCCCCCGGAGGGAACCCCGCTACTTCGCCGGCTTCGGCTCCGCCTTCTCCGGGGACGCGCCGTCCTCCGCGGCGGCGTCCTCCGAGGCCCCCGGCTCCACCACGGTCTCCCGCCCGGGGACCTTCCGCGACGACACCACGATGTACGCGACCGCCGCCAGGAACACCAGGATCGACGTCCACCCGTTCAACCGCAGGCCCAGCACGTGATGCGCCTCGTCCACCCGCAGGTACTCCGTCCAGAAGCGCCCCACCGTGTACGCCGCGACGTACAGCGCGAAGGCCCGCCCGTGCCCCAGCTTGAAGCGGCGGTCCGCCCAGATGACGAGGGCGGCGACGCCCAGGCACCACAGCGACTCGTACAGGAAGGTCGGGTGGTACGTGCCGGCGACCCGCCCGATCGCGGGATCGGCGTCGATCTTCAGCGCCCACGGCACGTCCGTCCGCTTGCCGTAGAGCTCCTGGTTGAACCAGTTGCCCCAGCGGCCGATCGCCTGGGCGATGGCGATGCCGGGGGCGACCGCGTCGGCCCAGGCCGGCAGCGGGATGCCCCGGCGGCGGCAGCCGATCCAGGCGCCGACCGCGCCCAGCGCCACCGCACCCCAGATGCCGAGGCCACCCTCCCAGATCTTGAAGGAGTCGACCCAGTTCCGGCCCTCGCCGAAGTACAGCTCGTAGTCGGTGATCACGTGGTAGAGCCGGCCGCCGACCAGGCCGAAGGGCACGGCCCAGACGGCGATGTCGGCGACGGTCCCGGCCCGGCCGCCGCGGGCGACCCAGCGTCGGTTGCCGAGCCAGACGGCGACGAAGACGCCGATGATGATGCAGAAGGCGTAGCCGCGCAGCGGGATCGGGCCCAGGTGGAGGACACCGGTCGACGGGCTGGGGATGTATGCGAGATTCATGGCACCACCGACGCTACCCTGCCGGGCGGCATACGCGGCAACCCACCCGGGACAACGGCTGCGTAACAGGGGCGGCGGAAGAGTCTCAGTGCCCCTTCGCCGCCGCGACGGTCATTTCCCGCAGCTTCGCGGAGGTCAGCGGATGGGCGGGGTCGCCGTAGATGCTCTTGCCGTTGAGCAGCACGGTCGGCGTCGCCTTGAGCTTGAGCTTGCGGAACGCCTCGTGGGACTGCCGCACCCAGCTCTCGTGGGTGCCGTCGTCCACGCACTTCTGGAAGCCGGGGGTGTTGAGCCCGGGCACCTGGCCCGCCAGTTCGTAGAGGCGGGACGTGGCGGCGAAGGCGTCGTTCGTCTCGGGCGGCTGGTTCTTGTAGAGCACGTCGTGGTACGCGGAGAACTTGCCGGCGTCCTGCGCGCAGGCGGCCGCGTTGGCCGCGGTGAGGGAGCCCTTGCCGCCGAGGTTCTTGTCGATGAGCGTGACGATGTGGTACTCGGTGCGCAGCTTGCCCTCGTCCTCGAGGTCGTGGATCGTCTCGCGGTAGGCGTTCTCGAAGAGGGCGCAGGCGGGGCAGCGGAAGTCCTCGTAGACGGTGAGGGTGGCCTTGGCGGCCTTCTTGCCGACCGGGATGGTCGAGCCGTCCTTGCCGAGGGCGCCCTGGGGTGGTACGGCGGGGCCGGCGGCCGCCGTCCTCTCCTTCCCCCCGGAGCCGGCGACCAGCGCCGCGACGCCCCCGCCGGCGCCCAGCACGCCGAGCACCACGGCGCCCGCGATCAGGGCCCGCCGGCGTCTGTCCCGGGCCTCGTCCCTGAGGCGCTGTTCCTGCAGCCGCTCGCGGGCGGTGCGCTTTCCGTCGGTGTTCTTCTGGCTCACGTCCCCGTAAACGAACCGGGGGTGCGGGCCAGCGCACCCCCGATCGCGGATTCCTTCGAACGGGTGACGTGTGTCGGCGTTACCCGTGCCCGGCGCTACCCGTGCCGGCGCACGCCCGCCGCGAGGTCACCGGCGAGGGCGCGGACGGCGGCGAGGCCGGAGTCGGGGTCGGGCGCGTCCAGCAGCCGCTTGACGAAGGCCGAGCCGACGATGACGCCGTCGGCGAAGCCGGCGACCTCGGCGGCCTGGGCGGCGTCGGAGACGCCCAGGCCGACGCAGACCGGCAGTTCCGTCACCGCGCGGGTGCGGCGCACCAGGTCCTGGGCCTCGCGGCCGACGGACTCGCGGGTGCCGGTGACGCCCATGAGCGAGGCGGCGTAGACGAAGCCGGAGCCCGCCGCCGTGATCTTCGCCAGCCGCTCGTCGCGGCTGCTGGGGGCGACGACGAAGACCGTGGCGAGGCCGTGCTGTTCGGCGGCCTTGCGCCAGGCGTCGGACTCCTCGACCGGCAGGTCGGGCAGGATGCAGCCCGCTCCCCCGGCGGCGGCGAGGTCGGCGGCGAAGCGCTCGGCGCCGTAGTGGTCGACCGGGTTCCAGTAGGTCATGCACAGGATGGGGGCGCCGGTGGCCCGGTGCACCTCGCCGACCGTGCGGATCACGTCCGCGATCCGCACGCCGCCGCGCAGGGCGATGTCGTCGGCGGTCTGGATGACGGGACCGTCGAGGACGGGGTCGCTGTGCGGCAGGCCGACCTCGACGATGTCGCAGCCGCCCTCGATCATGGCGGTCATGGCGCGGACGCCGTCGTCGACGGTGGGGAAGCCGGCGGGGAGGTAGCCGACGAGCGCGGCGCGGTTCTCCGCCCTGGCCCCGGCCAGGACGTCGTTCAACAGGCCGATGGTCCCGGTCACTTCGCGACCCCCTCGTCGTAGAGCCCGAAGTAACGGGCCGCCGTGTCCATGTCCTTGTCGCCGCGCCCGGAGAGGTTGACCAACAGCAGGCCGTCCGGCCCGAGTTCGCGGCCGACCTCCAGCGCGCCGGCGAGCGCGTGCGCGCTCTCGATGGCGGGGATGATGCCCTCGGTGCGGGAGAGCAGGCGCAGCGCCTGCATGGCGTCGTCGTCGGTGACGGCGCGGTACTCGGCCCGTCCGGTGTCCTTGAGGTAGGAGTGCTCGGGGCCGATGCCGGGGTAGTCGAGGCCGGCGGAGATGGAGTAGGGCTCGGTGATCTGGCCGTCCTCGTCCTGGAGGACGTAGGAGCGGGAGCCGTGCAGGATGCCGGGGGTGCCCTGGGTGAGGGTGGCGGCGTGTTCGCCGGTCTCCACGCCGTGGCCGCCGGGCTCGCAGCCGACGAGGCGGACGCCGGCGTCGGGGAGGAAGGCGTGGAAGAGGCCGATGGCGTTGGAGCCGCCGCCGACGCAGGCCAGCGCGGCGTCCGGGAGCCGGCCGGCGCGCTCCAGGATCTGCCGGCGGGCCTCGACGCCGATGACCCGGTGGAAGTCGCGGACGAGCGCCGGGAAGGGGTGCGGGCCGGCGACGGTGCCGAAGAGGTAGTGGGTGCGGTCGACGTTGGCGACCCAGTCGCGGAACGCCTCGTTGATGGCGTCCTTGAGGGTGCGGCTGCCGGACCTCACGGCGACGACCTCGGCGCCGAGCATCCGCATGCGGGCGACGTTGAGCGCCTGGCGCTCCGTGTCGACCTCGCCCATGTAGATGGTGCACTCGAGGCCGAAGAGGGCGCAGGCGGTGGCGGTGGCGACGCCGTGCTGGCCGGCGCCGGTCTCGGCGATGACGCGGGTCTTGCCCATCCGCTTGGTGAGGAGGGCCTGGCCCAGCACGTTGTTGATCTTGTGGGAGCCGGTGTGGTTGAGGTCCTCGCGCTTGAGGAACACCCGGGCGCCGCCGGCGTGTTCGGCGAAGCGCGGCACCTCGGTGAGGGCGCTGGGGCGGCCGGTGTAGTTGACCATGAGGTCGTCGAGCTCGGCGGCGAAGGACGGGTCGGCCTTGGCCTTCTCGTACTCGGCGGCGACCTCGTCGACGGCGGCGACGAGCGCCTCGGGGATGAACTTGCCGCCGAAGGCGCCGAAGTAGCCCGCGGTGGTGGGGACTTGGCCCTCGGGGTCGGGAAGGAAGAAATCAGAAGGCACGGGGGACTCCTGTGAACGGGAAGGGCGACGGGCCGGCGCTGAGCGCGCCGCGCCCGGCCGCGATGACGGTTACGGCGTGCGGCCGCCGCGCCATCGCATCCCGTTGATCTGCCCGGGCTCGCACCCGATGTGGTACCGCACCCGCCGGCCCCGGACGCGCCGCGCGGGCGCGCGGCAGCCGCGCGGGCGGCAGCCGCGCGCCAGCCGCGCATAGGCGTCACCGGCCGACGGCCCGGCCGCGGGCACCGCGACGGGCGCCGGGCGGTGGCCCGGCGCCGTGCGGCGGACGCGGCGGTGGCCCATCCGGCCTCAGCCCCGCCCGTGCCGCAGCGCCGGGTGGGCGCCCGCGGCGACCAGGTCGGCCACGGCGCCCTTGGGGTCGCGGCCGGTCACCAGGGACTCGCCGACCAGGACCGCGTCGGCCCCGTCGTTGGCGTAGGCGATGAGGTCGTGCGGCCCGCGGACGCCGGACTCGGCGACCTTGACGATGCCGTCCGGGATCTCCGGGGCGACCCGGGCGAAGGTGCCCCGGTCGACCTCCAGGGTCTTGAGGTTGCGCGCGTTGACGCCGATGACGCGGGCGCCGGCGGCGACGGCCCGCTCGGCCTCCTCCTCGTCGTGCACCTCGACCAGCGGGGTCAGCCCGATGGACTCGGCGCGCTCGACCAGGGAGACCAGCGCCTCCTGCTCCAGCGCCGCGACGATCAGCAGGGCGAGGTCGGCGCCGTGGGCGCGGGCCTCCCACAGCTGGTAGGCGGTGACGATGAAGTCCTTGCGGAGGACGGGGATGTCGACCCGGGCGCGGACGGCCTCCAGGTCGGCGAGCGAGCCGCCGAAGCGGCGCTGCTCGGTCAGCACGCTGATGACGGACGCGCCGCCCGCCTCGTAGTCGGCGGCGAGCCCGGCGGGATCGGCGATGGCGGCCAGCGCGCCCTTGGACGGGCTGGAGCGCTTGACCTCGCAGATCACCGAGACGTTCTCGCCGCGCAGCGCGGCGGCGCCGTCCTTGGCCTGCGGGGCCTTCGCCGCGCGCTCCTTGAGCTCGTCGAGGCTCACCCGCGCCTGCCGCTCCGCGAGGTCGGCACGGACTCCGTCGATGATCTCGTCGAGCACACTCACGCGAGCGGCCCCCTTCCGGGCTCGGTGGTCCTCGCTGATGCGGTTCGTACTCACCCCACCAGCACACTGTGATGGTACTTGGCCGTGGACCGAGGTCGCGCATCCGGTTGACGACGGCCCGTCCTAGGGCGCCAGCGCCGCCCCGCAGGGCAGGTTGCGCACCACCGTGAACGCCAGCACCACGGCGGTGAGGGCCCATCCCCGGCCGCGCGTCACCCGCAGCGGCAGCCCGCCGCCGTGGCGCGCGGCACGCACGCACCACAGCACCCACAGCGGGACGAAGACCGCGTACCCCACGACGGCCAGCGCGTTCGCGTGTACGGCCGCGGCCAGGTCGCCGTGCACCAGCGCGTGCAGCCCGCGCAGCCCGCCGCAGCCCGGGCAGTACACCCCCGTCCGGCGCAGCAGCGGACAGGCCGGATAGTGCCCCGGCACGTACGGATCGACGACCCCGACCAGAACAGCGCCCGCGGCCACCAGCCCGGCCACCCCGAGCGGCGCACCGAGCCGGCGCACGGCGGCGGATTCCCTCACACCGCGAGTCTGATCCGCACCCGGCGCGGACGCAGCCGGGGGCGTACGTCCGGGCGGCGGCCCGGCGGGTCAGGGACGGCGGCGGTGACGCGCCGGAGTCGGACGCCCGGCCGGGCCAGGGCCAGGGAGGCAGTCGGGCCGGGGCGGCGGGCCGGC
Source organism: Streptomyces caatingaensis (assembly GCF_001187435.1). Lineage (GTDB taxonomy): Bacteria > Actinomycetota > Actinomycetes > Streptomycetales > Streptomycetaceae > Streptomyces > Streptomyces caatingaensis. Next base: position 207,742 of record NZ_LFXA01000004.1, read on the forward strand.
TTCGGCGCGCGACGGCGCGGCCCCGGGCGCGTACGGGGGAGCGTACGGGCCGGGGCCGCGCCGTGGAGGAGGGCCGGGCGGCGGCGTCAGCCCTTCCGGGTCTCCGTGCGCTTGGGGCGCGAGCCGAGGCCCATCATGCTCATGATCCCGCCGACGACGGCGCCGAGGAGGCACAGGCCGACGCCGGCCCAGAAGCCCACCGGCTTGGCCATGACGCAGAACGCGCTGGCCACGCAGAAGCCGACGAAGGCGATGACGACGCCGGTCCAGGCGGCCGGGGTCTTCCCGTGGTGGACCCGGGGGATGATGTCGTGGTGGGCGCTGCCCGACATGATGTGACTCCTCGTTGTATGGGGCTCGCTGAGTCGCGCCCGCGGGCGCGTGACCCTCGCGGTCATTGTCCCTGACGGCCCGTGACCGTCTCGACGTGGGGTGGCCGTGTCCCGCGCTAGGACTGGCGGGGCGAGGCGTCGCCGGTGGGGTCCTCGCCGCGGTCGAACGCCTTCCACAGCTCCTCGGGCCGCTCCGGATCCGGCGCCTTGCGGGCGCGGCGCGGGCGCGGCGTGCCGTCGCGCTCGTAGCGGCCGGACATCGCGGGCCAGTGCCGGCCGTGCCGCAGCGCCAGCAGCCCGGCGAGCAGGATCAGGACGCCGCCGGCCAGCGACACCCACGGCCAGGAGCTGTGGGTGACGTGCTCGACGGCGGTGCGGGCCAGGCCGGTGGAGCGGGACGCCTTCTCCTCCAGGGCGGCGGTGTCGCCGCGGTCGAGGAGGCACAGGACGGCGATGCCGGCGCCGCACAGGGCCAGCAGGGCGGAGACGAACATCCGCGCGACGCCGCGTACGGCGAAGACGGCGACGAGCGCCGCGAGGCCGACGATCGCCAGGGCGCCGGGGACGCCGCTCACGTCCTGGCCGGTGACGTGCTCGACGGTGGCGTTCTCGGCGCCCTCGGCACTGCCGGTCAGCCAGGTGCGCCCGCCCGCGAGCAGGACGAGCGCGGCACCGGCGGCGGTGAGGACCAGCGCGGCGCCGACGCTGCGCCGGGCCGCGCGGCCGGGGCGCGTCGCGTCGGGCTGCGGACGGGGGTGGGGTACGGCTGCGCTCACCCCTCCAGTGTCCCCTGCCGCCGAGGGGGCCGCGCAGCCGGGGTCACGCCGGTGCCCCCGGCCGGGTGAGGAGCTCCGCGGCGCGCACGGCGCGCAGCACGGCGGCGGCCTTGTTGCGGCACTCGGTGTCCTCGGCGACGGGGTCGGAGTCGGCGACGACGCCGGCGCCGGCCTGGACGTGGGCGGTGCCGGCGCGCAGCACGGCGGTGCGGATGGCGATGGCGGTGTCGGAGTCGCCGGCGAAGTCCAGGTAGCCGACGCAGCCGCCGTACAGGCCACGGCGGGCGGGTTCGAGCTCCTCGATGATCTGCATCGCGCGGGGCTTGGGGGCGCCGGAGAGCGTACCGGCGGGGAAGCAGGCGGTGAGGACGTCGAAGGCGGTGCGGCCGGGGGCGAGGCGGCCGGTGACGGTGGAGACGATGTGCATCACGTGGCTGTAGCGCTCGATCGACATGAAGTCGACGACCTCGACGCTGCCGGGTTCGCAGACCCGGCCGAGGTCGTTGCGGCCGAGGTCGACGAGCATCAGGTGCTCGGCGCGCTCCTTGGGGTCGGCGAGCAGCTCCTCGGCGAGCGCGGCGTCCTCCTGCGGGGTGGCGCCGCGCGGCCGGGTGCCGGCGATGGGGTGCAGCATGGCCCGGCCGTCCTCGACCTTGACCAGCGCCTCGGGGCTGGAGCCGACGACGTCGAACCCGTCGAAGCGCAACAGATACATGTACGGGCTGGGGTTGGTGGCCCGCAGCATCCGGTAGACGTCCAGCGCCGAGGCGGGACAGGGCGCCTCGAAGCGCTGGGACGGTACGACCTGGAAGGCCTCGCCGGCGCGGATGCGCTCCTTGATGTCCTCGACGGCGGCCATGTAGCCGGGGCCGCCCCAGTGGCGGACGTACTCCGGCAGCTCGGCGGCGGGCAGCGGCGCGGGCTCGGAGGGCACGGGGCGGTGCAGGTCCGCGGTCATGGCGTCGAGGCGGGCGACGGCGTCCGCGTACGCCTCGTCGACGCCGGTCTCCAGGTCGTTGTGGTTGATGGCGTTGGCGATGAGCAGGACGGTGCCGTCGCGGTGGTCGAGGACGGCCAGGTCCGAGGTGAGCAGCATGGTCAGCTCGGGCAGGCCCAAGTCGGCCCGCTCGCCGGGGTGTTCGCCGATCTTCTCCAGGCGGCGCACCACCTCGTAACCGAGGTAGCCGACCATGCCGCCGGTGAACGGCGGCAGGCCGGCGCCCTCGATGAGGTCGCGCGGGGTGTGCAGGGCCTCGACGGTGGCGCGCAGCGCCGCCAGCGGGTCGCCGTCGGTGGGCACGCCGACGGGCGGGGTGCCCAGCCAGTGGGCGGCGCCGTCGCGGACGGTGAGGGCGGCGGCGCAGCGGACCCCGACGAAGGAGTAGCGGGACCAGGTGCGGCCGTTCTCGGCGGACTCCAGCAGGAAGGTGCCGGGCCGCTCGGCGGCGAGCTTGCGGTAGAGGCCGACGGGGGTGTCCCCGTCGGCGAGGAAGCGACGGGTGACGGGGATGACCCGGCGGTCCTTGGCCAGGGCGCGGAAGGTGGCGGCGTCGGGCACGACGTCGGTGGTGGCAGCCATGGCAGCGGAGCCTACTGGCCCAGGGGCAGCTCTCCTGCGTCGAAACAGGTACGCGTACCCGTGTGGCAGGCGGGGCCCACCTGGTCCACCTTCACGAGGAGGGTGTCCGCGTCGCAGTCGAGGGCCACCGATTTGACGTGCTGGACGTGACCGGACGTGTCGCCCTTGACCCAGTACTCCCGGCGGCTGCGGCTCCAGTAGGTGCAGCGGCCGGTGGTGAGGGTGCGGTGCAGCGCCTCGTCGTCCATCCACCCGACCATCAGCACCTCGCCGGTGTCGTACTGCTGGGCCACGGCGGGCACCAGGCCGTGGGCGTCGCGCTTGAGGCGGGCGGCGATGGCGGGGTCGAGCGCGGAGGGGGGAACAGGGTTGCCGGTCATGCCTTCATTGTGCCGCCGGTTCCGGTTCGCTCCCGACCCGGTGCGGGCCCGGTACCGGTCGCACGGATGTCGGAGGGATGCGGCATGCTTCCGTCATGACCTCACCGCCTCCTCCGCCTCCGTCGAACCCGCCGCAGCCGCCGGGCGCCGGTGGCGGCTTCGGCCCCCCGCAGGGCTTCGGGCCGCCGCCGGCCGGGCCGCCGGGCCCGATGCCGCCGCCGGCCGGCGGTCCGTACGGGCCGGGCGGGCAGCCGCCGTACGGGCCGGGCGGCCAGGGCTTCGGCGGGCCCGGCGTCCCCGGTGGGCCGGGTGGCCCCGGCGGTCCCGGCGGTCCGTACGGGCAGATGCCCGGCCCGCCGCCCCCGCCGCCGCCCTCCGGGGGCGGGGCGCGGATCGCCGCGATCGTCGTGGGCGCGGTGCTGGTCGTCGGCCTGGTCGTGGGCGGCTTCGTGCTGGCCAACAAGGACGACAAGGGCGGCGCGTCCGCGAAGGGTTCGCCGTCGCCGAGCGCGTCGGGCAGCAGCGGTCCGGAGCCGTCCGCGCCGCCGACCGTGCCCACGCTGCCGCCCCTGCCGAAGATCCCGGTGCCCTCGGGGCCGGCTGCCTCGGGGCCCTCGGCCTCGGCGTCCTCGCCGGTCGTGGTGCCCATGGTCGTCATCAAGCCCGGCGAGTGCTTCGACCACCCGGCGATGACCCCGTCGATCAGCAAGGTGGAGAAGAAGTCCTGCGACGGCACGCACGACGGCGAGGCGATAACCAACCGGACGCTGGACAGCGGGCTGCTCACCGAGTCGGCGATACGCGACAACGCCCAGCGGCTCTGCAAGCCGGACGCCGAGCGGCGGCTGCGGGCCATCAACGACGGCCGGCTGTACTACTACTTCGCGCTCTACCCCAACGAGCGGACGTATCTGCTGGCCAGTGAGCGCCGGGTGACCTGCTGGATCGCCCGCAGCGACAAGCCGGGCGGCTCGAAGCTGACCGCTCCGCTGCCGGACTGACCCGGGGGCCGCGCCCGTGGCGGCGGGCGCGGCGCCGTGGCACGGCGGTGCGGGCGACCGTAGGCTGACGCCATGTCGACCCACGCACAGCGCGAACGCCTGCTCCTCGCCGACCTGTTGGAGACCTCGGGCCCCGACGCGCCCACGCTCTGCCAGGGGTGGACCGCCCGCGACCTCGCGGCCCATGTCGTGGTGCGCGAGCGCCGCTCGGACGCGGCCGCGGGCGCCCTGTTCAAGCCGCTGGCCGCCCGTCTGGAGCGGGTGCAGGCCGAGTTCGCCGCCAAGCCGTACGAGGAACTGATCCAGCTCATCCGCACCGGGCCGCCGCGGACGTCGCCGTTCGCCCTCAAGCCGATCGACGAGGCGGCGAACACGGTGGAGTTCTTCGTCCACACCGAGGACGTGCGCCGGGCCCAGCCCGACTGGACGCCGCGCGAGATCGATCCCGTCTTCGCGGACGCGCTCTGGTCCCGCCTGGAGAAGATCGCCCGGATGCTGGGGCGGAAGGCGCCGGTGGGGATGGTGTTGCGGCGGCCGGACGGGCGGACGGTGGTGGGGAACCGGGGGGTTCCCGTCGTCACCGTCACCGGTGACCCGGCCGAGCTGCTGCTCTTCGCGTCCGGGCGGCAGGGGGCGGCGAAGGTCCGCCTGGAGGGCGAGGAGGCGGCGCAGACGAAGCTGCGGGGTGCGCGGCTGGGGCTTTGAGCAGCCCCGGCCCCTCCCTCAGAGGGCCCCCCTTTCACCGTTTCCTGCGCGGCAGCGCGCAGAAACGGTGAAAGGGGGGGGCCGGGGCAATCCCTACCGCACCGGGTGCCCCGCCCCCCGCAACGCCGCCTTCACCTCACCGATCCGCAAATCCCCGAAGTGGAACACCGACGCCGCCAGCACGGCATCCGCCCCCGCCGCGACGGCCGGCGCGAAGTCGGCGAGCTTCCCGGCCCCGCCGGAAGCAATCACCGGCACGGTGACATGCCTCCGCACCGCCGCGATCATCTCGGTGTCGTAGCCGTCCTTCGTCCCGTCCGCGTCCATCGAGTTGAGCAGGATCTCCCCCGCCCCCAACTCCGCCGCGCGGTGCGCCCATTCGACGGCGTCGAGCCCCGTCCCGCGGCGGCCGCCGTGCGTCGTCACCTCGAACGACCCCGACACCGTACGCCGCGCGTCCACGGAGAGGACGAGCACCTGCCGCCCGAAGCGCTCCGCGATCTCCCGCACCAGGTCGGGGCGTTCGATCGCGGCCGTGTTGACGCCGACCTTGTCCGCGCCGGCGCGCAGCAGCCTGTCGACGTCGTCGGCGGTGCGGACGCCGCCGCCGACCGTCAGCGGGATGAAGACCTGCTCGGCCGTGCGCCGGACCACGTCGTAGGTGGTCTCGCGGTTGCCGGAGGAGGCGGTGATGTCGAGGAAGGTGAGCTCGTCGGCGCCCTCCTGCCCGTAGACGCGGGCCATCTCGACGGGATCGCCCGCGTCGCGCAGGTTCTGGAAGTTGACGCCCTTGACGACCCGGCCGTTGTCGACGTCCAGGCAGGGGATGACTCTGACCGCGAGGGTCACGCGGATTCTCCTCGGAAATCTCCGGAAGCCCTGAATGCTTCCACTTCTACTTCGACCAGCCAGCGCGAGTCCGCGAACCCCGAGACGACGACGAGCGTGGCCACGGGCCGGACGGTGTCGAAGAGTTCCTTGTGGGCCCGGCCGACCGCGTCCACGTCACGGGCGTGCGTGATGTACATCCGGGTGCGGACGACGGCCTCCGGCCCGAGCCCGAAGCGCCTCAGCGCGTCCAGCGCGTTGCCGAAGGCGGCCTTCGTCTGCTCGTACGGGTCCCCCTCGCCCTGGAGGACGCCGTGCACGACGGGGGTCGTGCCGGCGACGAGGACCCGGTCCCCCGCCGCGACGGCCCGTGCGAAGCCGATCGTCTCCTCCCAGGAGCTGTCGCTCTGCACGCGGCGCGGGGCGGCGGGGTTCGTGGTCATCGGGACACAGCCTCCAGGGCCTCTTCCAAGGTGAACGCCTTGGCGTAGAGGGCCTTTCCGACGATGGCGCCCTCGACGCCCTCCGGTACCAGAGTGGCGATCGCCCGCAGATCGTCAAGGGAGGAGACGCCGCCGGAGGCGACGACCGGCCGGTCGGTGACGGCGCAGACGTTCTTGAGCAGCTCCAGGTTGGGGCCCTGGAGGGTGCCGTCCTTGGCGATGTCGGTGACGACGTAGCGGGCGCAGCCCTCGGCGTCGAGGCGGGCGAGCGTCTCGTAGAGGTCGCCGCCGTCGCGGGTCCAGCCGCGGCCGCGGAGGGTGGTGCCGCGGACGTCGAGGCCGACGGCGATCCGGTCGCCGTGCTCGGCGATGACGCGGGCGACCCACTCGGGGGTCTCCAGGGCGGCGGTGCCGAGGTTGACGCGGGTGCAGCCGGTGGCGAGGGCGGCGGCCAGGGAGGCGTCGTCGCGGATGCCGCCGGAGAGTTCGACCTTGATGTCCATGGCGCGGACGACCTCGGCGATCCGCTCCCGGTTGTCGCCGGTGCCGAAGGCGGCGTCCAGGTCGACCAGGTGCAGCCACTCGGCGCCGGCGCTCTGCCACGCCCGGGCGGCGGCGAGCGGGTCGCCGTAGGAGGTCTCGGAGCCGGACTCGCCGTGGACGAGGCGTACGGCCTGCCCGTCGCGCACGTCGACGGCGGGGAGAAGTTCTAGCTTGCTCACAGGGTTCCGATCCAGTTGGTGAGGAGCTGGGATCCGGCGTCGCCGGACTTCTCGGGGTGGAACTGGGTGGCCCACAGCGGCCCGTTCTCGACGGCCGCCACGAACGGCTCGCCGTGCTCGGCCCAGGTGACCTTGGGGGCGCGGATGGCCGCGTTGGTGACCTCGAGGCTCCACGCGCGGACAGCGTAGGAGTGCACGAAGTAGTAGCGGGTGTCCGCGTCGAGGCCGGCGAAGAGCTCCGAGCCCTCGGCGGGCGTGACGGTGTTCCAGCCCATGTGCGGGACGACGGGGGCCTTGAGCGGCTCGACCGTGCCGGGCCACTCGTCGAGGCCCTCGGTCTCGACGCCGTGCTCGATGCCGCGCTCGAAGAGGATCTGCATGCCGACGCAGATGCCCATCACGGGCCGCCCGCCGGACAGCCGCCGGCCGACGACCCAGTCGCCGCGGGCCGCGCGCAGCCCCTCCATGCAGGCGGCGAAGGCGCCGACGCCGGGGACGAGGAGCCCGTCGGCGTTCATGGCCCTGTCGTAGTCGCCGGTGATCTCGACGTCCGCGCCGACGTGGGCGAGGGCCCGCTCGGCGGACCGGACGTTGCCGAAGCCGTAGTCGAAGACGACGACCTTCTTGCGCTGCGTACCGCTCATGACCACAGGCTTTCGATCCGGAGGACACCGGCGGCCAGACACATCGTGGCACCGATGCCCAGCAGGACGATCACGCTCTTGGGCATGCCCTGCTTGACGAAGGAGATGATCCCGCCGACGAGGAAGAGCCCGACGACGATCAGCGTCGTGGAGAGGCCGTTCACAGCGCGCCCTTCGTGGACGGGATGATCCCCGCCGCGCGCGGGTCGCGCTCGCACGCGTACCGCAGCGCCCGGGCCAGGGCCTTGAACTGGCACTCCACGATGTGGTGCGCGTTGCGCCCGTACGGCACGTGGACGTGCAGCGCGATCTGCGCCTGCGCGACGAAGGACTCCAGGATGTGCCGGGTCATCGTCGTGTCGTAGGTGCCGATCATCGGCGCGATGTTCTCGGGCTCGGTGTGCACCAGGTAGGGGCGACCGGAGAGGTCCACGGTCACCTGGGCCAGCGACTCGTCCAGCGGGACCGTGCAGTTGCCGAAGCGGTGGATGCCCACCTTGTCGCCGAGCGCCTGCCTGAAGGCGGCGCCCAGCGCGAGGGCGGTGTCCTCGATGGTGTGGTGGGTGTCGATGTGCAGGTCGCCGTCGGTCTTGACCGTCAGGTCGAAGAGGCCGTGCCGGCCGAGCTGGTCGAGCATGTGGTCGTAGAAGCCGACGCCCGTCGACACATCGACCTGCCCGGTCCCGTCGAGGTCCATCTCGACGAGGACGGACGTCTCCTTGGTGGTCCGCTCGATGCGACCCACGCGGTGGTTCATCGGTTCTCCTTCATGACGGTGCGCACCGCGTCGAGGAACGCGTCGTTCTCCTCGCGGGTGCCGGCGGTGACCCGCAGCCGGCCCGGTACGCCGTTGTCGCGCACCAGGACGCCCCGGTCGAGGATCGCCCGCCAGGCGGCGTGGGCGTCCTCGAAGACCCCGAACTGCACGAAGTTCGCGTCGGACTCGGTCACGTCGCAGCCCATGGCGCGCAGTTCGGTGACGATGCGGTCGCGTTCGGCCTTGAGCCGCTCGACGTAGCCGAGCAGCGTGTCCGTGTGCTCCAGGGCCGCGAGGGCGGTGGCCTGGGTGACGGACGAGAGGTGGTAGGGCAGCCGGACGAGCTGGACGGCGTCCACCACCGCCGGGTCGGCGGCGAGGTAGCCCAGGCGCAGCCCGGCCGCGCCGAACGCCTTGGACATGGTGCGGGAGACGACCAGGTGCGGCCGGCCCGCCAGCAGGGGCAGCAGGGACGGGTGGTGGCTGAACTCGCCGTACGCCTCGTCCACGATCACCATGGACGGGCCCGCCGCCTGCGCCGCGTCGTAGAGCCGCAGCACGGTCTCCGCGTCGACGGCGGTGCCGGTGGGGTTGTTGGGCGAGCAGACGAAGACGACGTCCGGCCGGTGCTCGGCGATGGCGGCGACGGCCGCGTCCACGTCGATGGTGAAGTCGTCGCGGCGCGGGCCGGGGATCCAGCCGGTGCCGGTGCCGCGCGAGATCAGGGCGTGCATCGAGTACGAGGGCTCGAAGCCGAGGGCGGTGCGGCCGGGGCCGCCGAAGGTCTGCAGCAGCTGCTGGAGGACCTCGTTGGAGCCGTTGGCGGCCCAGACGTTGGCGCGGGTGACCTCGTGACCGCCGGTGCGGGTGAGGTACGCGGCCAGCTCGGTGCGCAGCTCGGTCGCGTCCCGGTCGGGGTAGCGGTTGAGGTGGCGGGCGACCTCGGCGACGCGCTCGGCGATGCGGGCGACGAGCGCCTCGGGCAGCGGGTACGGGTTCTCGTTGGTGTTCAGGCGGACGGGGACGTCCAACTGGGGCGCGCCGTAAGGGGACTTGCCGCGCAGTTCGTCCCGGATGGGAAGGTCGTCGATCCTCGTCACTTGCTCTGCGGCACCTTCCAGTCGAACCTCGCCTTGAGGGCCGCTCCGTGCGCCGGCAGGTCCTCGGCCTCGGCCAGCGTCACGACGTGGCGGGTGACCTCGGCGAGGGCGTCGCGGCTGTAGTCCACGACGTGGATGCCGCGCAGGAAGGACTGCACGGACAGGCCCGAGGAGTGGCAGGCGCAGCCGCCGGTGGGCAGGACGTGGTTGGAGCCGGCGCAGTAGTCGCCGAGGGAGACCGGGGCGTAGGGGCCGACGAAGACCGCGCCCGCGTTGCGGACCCGGGCGGCGACGGCGGAGGCGTCGGCGGTCTGGATCTCCAGGTGCTCGGCGGCGTAGGCGTCGACGACGGCCAGGCCGGCGTCGAGGTCGTCGACGAGGACGATCGCGGACTGCCGGCCGGCGAGCGCCGGGAGGATCCGCTCCTCGGCGTGCCGGGCGGCCGGGGCCTGGACCTTCAGCTCGGCCTCGACGGCGGCGGCCAGGGCCTCCGACGGGGTGACGAGGACGGCGGCGGCCAGCGGGTCGTGCTCGGCCTGGCTGATCAGGTCGGCGGCGACGTGCGCGGGGTCGGCGGTGTCGTCGGCGAGGATCGCGATCTCGGTGGGGCCGGCCTCGGCGTCGATGCCGATGCGGCCCTTGAGCAGCCGCTTGGCGGCGGCGACCCAGATGTTGCCCGGGCCGGTGACGAGCTGGGCGGGGCGGCACTCGTCGGTGCCGTAGGCGAACATGGCGATCGCCTGGGCGCCGCCGGCCGCGTACACCTCGTCCACGCCGAGCAGGGCGCAGGCGGCGAGGATCGTGGGGTGCGGCAGGCCGTCGAAGGCGGCCTGCGGCGGGGAGGCGACGGCCAGCGAGGAGACGCCCGCCTCCTGCGCGGGCACCACGTTCATGACGACGGACGACGGGTAGACGGCGCGGCCGCCGGGGACGTAGAGGCCGACGCGCTCGACGGGCACCCAGCGCTCGGTGACGGTGCCGCCGGGGACGACGGTGACGGTCGTGTCGGTGCGGCGCTGCTCGCGGTGGACGAGGCGGGCGCGGCGGATGGACTCCTCCAGGGCGGCGCGGACCGCCGGGTCCAGCTCCGCCAGGGCGCGCTCGATCGCCTCGGGCGCGACGCGCACCCGCTCGATCGTGACGCCGTCGAACTTCTCCGCGTAGTCGATCAGTGCCGCGGTGCCACGATGATGCACGTCCTCGCAGATGGGCCGCACCTTCTCCAGGGCGGCCTCGACGTCGAGTTCGGCTCGGGGCAGCAGGTCGCGGTCGAAGACACCGTCGGTGACGGCGCCGCCGCGCAGATCGATTCGGGAGATCACGCGACCAATTGTCTCAGACCCGCCGCATCACACGGCTCTCCGTACCACCCAGTGATACGCCGCTCGGGCACCTTGACGGGAGCCCGTCAAAGTTGACCGCACGCTGGGTGTTCAAGCGGTGACCCACGGGGAATCGGGCCAGTACACACGTACCGCGTGACGCAAGCACGTACGGACACGCGGTTCCGGCCGGGGGCCCGGGGTCGCCCCCGGGGCAGACGCAGCACCCCGCCAGGGAGGGAACCGTGACCGAGACGGACACCGGCGGACCGCCCCCCGGGCTCGGCCTCACCGCCGCCGAGGAGGGCATGTGGCGGGCCTTCCGCACCGGCACCACCCACGACCTGCGCACCGACCGCCCCGAGCGGAACGACCCCGACGGCCCGCACACCTGGGGCCCGGAGCGCAGCGTCCGCGCCCTGGTCGTCGCCCTGCTGCTGCTCGACAGCCCGCCGCCGCTGCCCGGCCGGGTGGCCGCCCTCAAGCTCAACGGCGTGCAGATCACCGGGCTGCTGGACCTGTCCGGGGGCACCGTCCGCCCCTACGTCGAGATGCAGAACTGCCGTTTCGAGCAGCAGCTGCTGCTGCCCGAGAGCCACTTCACCACCCTGCGCCTGGTCGGCTGCGCCATTCCCCGGCTGGAGGCCGCCCGGCTGCACACCGAGGGCGACCTGCACCTGCCGCGCTGCGTGGTGCGGCGCGGCATCCGGCTGACCGACGCGCGGATCGGCACCGACCTGCTGCTCAACCAGGCCGTGGTGCGGCGCGACCGGCGCGGGGTGGCCATCGCCGCCGACGGGCTCTCGGTCGGCCAGGACCTCCAGGCCGAACTCACCCGCAGCTACGGCGAGTTGAGCATGCGCGGCGCGACCATAGGGGTCTCGCTGAGCCTGCGCGGCTCCACCCTGAGCAACCCCTTCGGCCGGCGCGCGCTCAACGCCCCGCAGCTCACCGTGGAGCGCACCGTCTACCTGACGCCCGCCGCCGACGCCGGCCCCGTCCCGGCCGGCACCACACCCCCGTACGGCATCTCGCTCTCCGCCCCGGACCCCACCACCCCGGGCACGGCACCCGGATGCGGCGCTTCACCTGCGAGGGCGGGATGCGGCTGGACGACGGCCGGTTCGGCGACGCGGTCGACTTCAGCAGCGCCCGGCTGGTGATGACCGGCGACCAGGAGCTGTCGCTGCGCCGCGTCCAGACGCCCGAGCTGCGCTTCCTCGGGGAACGGCCGGAGAGCGGCCGGGTGGTCCTCTCCGGCGCCAAGGTGGTCAACCTGGTGGACCGGTGGGAGAGCTGGCCGGGGCCCGGCGGGCTGGTGATGGCGGGGTTCTCGTACGAGACGCTGATACCGCTCGGCGGCTTCCCGCTCGCCAGACGCCTGGAGTGGGTGGCCGCGGCCACCCCCGAGTACGCCCCCGAGCCCTACGAGTGCCTGGCCGCGTCCCTGCGCGCCGGCGGCGAGGACACCGACGCCCGCGCGGTGCTGCTGGCCAAGCAGCGCCGGCGCCGCGAGACGCTGCCGCTCGCCGGCAAGGCGTGGGGCTACCTCCAGGACTGGACCGTCGCCTACGGCTACCGCCCCGGGCGGGCCGCGCTGTGGATGGCCGTGCTGTGGGCGCTGGGCACGGCGTACTTCTCCCAGCACCCGATGCCCCGGGTGAAGCCGGACGAGGGGCCCAGCTGGAACCCCGCCCTCTACACCCTCGACCTGCTGCTGCCGGTGATCGACCTCGGCCAGGGTCCGGCCTGGCGGACCAGCGGGACGGGGCAGTGGCTGGCCAGTGCGCTCATCCTGGTCGGCTGGGTGCTGGCCACGACGGTGGCGGCGGGGGCGTCGCGGCTGCTGCGACGGCAGTGAGGGCGGGGAGCGCGCGCGGTTAGGCTTGACCGCTGTGACCTCCGCGCGCCTTCCGATCTTCCCGCTCAACTCGGTGCTGTTCCCCGGCCTCGTCCTGCCCCTGAACGTCTTCGAGCAGCGGTACCGCGCGATGATGCGCCACCTCGACGGACTGCCGGAGGACGAACCGCGCCGCTTCGGCGTCGTGGCCATCCGCGACGGGCTGGAGGTGGCCCCCAGCGCCCCGGGGCTGCCCACCGGGACGCCGCCCGAGCCCGGCCCCGCGACCGGCTTCGGGCCCGACCCGATCGCGGCGTTCCACACGGTGGGCTGCGTGGCGGAGGCCGCGACCATCCGGGAGCGGGACGACGGCACCTACGAGGTGCTGGCGACCGGCACCACCCGCTTCCGGCTGCTCTCCGTCGACGCCTCCGGTCCCTATCTGACCGGCGAGGTCGAGGACCTGCCGGAGCGGCCCGGCGAGGGCGCCGGGGCGCTCGCCTCCGGCGTGCTGCGGGCCTTCCGCGCGTACCAGAAGCGGCTGGCCGGGGCCAGCGAACGCTCCCTGACCGGGCGGACGGAGCTGCCCGACGAGCCGTCCGTCCTCTCCTACCTGGTCGCCGCCGCCACCATGCTCGACGTCCCGGCCCGGCAGCGGCTGCTGGAGGCGCCGGACACGGCCTCCCGGCTCGCCGCCGAGCTGGACGTGCTGCGCACCGAGTCGGCGTTGATCGCCAAGCTTCCGTCGGTGCCGGCGGGCGACCTGACGCGGCGCCCGACGAGCCCCAACTGACCGGAGGGGGAACCCTTGTCGAAGAAGTCCGGCAGGCCCGGCGCGTCCGGCGCGACGCCGGCCGTCAAGGCCCTGGAGAAGGCGGGCGTCGCCTTCTCCGTCCACGCCTACGCGCACGATCCCGCCTCCTCCTCGTACTCCTCGTACGGCGAGGAGGCCGCCGCGGCCCTCGGCGTCGACCCGTCGCGCGTCTTCAAGACCCTCGTCGCGGACGTGGACGGCGCCCTGACGGTGGCCGTCGTCCCCGTCGCCGGCTCGCTGGACCTCAAGGCGCTGGCGGCGGCGGTCGGGGGGAAGCGGGCGGCGATGGCGGACCCGGCGGCGGCGGAGCGTGCGACGGGCTACGTCCGTGGCGGCATCTCGCCGCTGGGGCAGCGGAGGCGCTTGCCGACGGCCCTGGACGCGTCGGCCCTCGCCCACGCCACGATCCACGTCTCGGCGGGCCGCCGGGGGCTGGAGCTGGAGCTGTCCCCCCGGGACCTGGCGGTGCTGACGGGAGCGGTGCTCGCCCCGATCGGCCGCGCCTAGCACATTTCCTCTCCCCGCCCCGCCCTTTCACCGTTTCCCAGGGGCTCCGCCCCTCGCCCCCGGAACCGCGCTCCGCGCGGTCGGAGCGGGGCTTCGCCCCCGCACCCCACCGGGGGCTCCGCCCCCTGGCCCCCGGAACCCGCTCCGCGCGGTTGGCGGCTGCGCCCCCTGCACCCCCGATCGCGGCTTCGCCGCTCGTCCTCAAGCCCAGGACGGGCTGATTTTCAGCCCGTCCTGGGGGCACCCCCTCTGGGGGAGTTCGAGGACGAATGCGGCGCAGCCGCACTGCCCCGCGCGGCAGCGCGCAGAAACGGTGAAAGGGCGGGACAGGGGCACCAGCCGTCCGCAGGACAACCGCGCGAAGCGCGGCTGCGGGCCCGCGGGGGCGCAGCCCAGGAGGCCCAGGAGGCGCACCCCCGGAGAGATGCCGCCCCCTCGACAACCACCCCCACCCGCGCTACGACACCCCCATGTCCAAACGCACCCGCAAGCGCAGATGGAGGCTCCGCAAGAACCGCGCCAACCACGGCCGCAGGCCGGCCTAGCCCTCGCGGGAGGACCCCGCCTCGGGCCCGGGCCCCGGGACCTCGTCCCGGGGCCCGAACAGCGCCGTCAGGAGCAGATGCACCGCCATCGCCGCCAGCGGGAACGCCAGCAGCATCCCCTTCGCCCCCAGCCGCAGGGGCGCGTCGAAGACGACGCCCTTGCCGACGGCCCGCGCGTGGGCGACGACGTCCGACGTCGGCCCCAGCCACATGCCGAGCCGCCAGGCGACCAGCGAGCCGAGGAGGGCGCCGACCGCGAGGCCGGTGACGGGACCGACGCCGCCCGCGCGCCGCAGCAGGAAGACGACGGTGGCGCTCACGGCGCCGAAGCCGAGGCCGAGCAGGGCGAACGTGCCGTCCGCGCCGATCGCCTGCTCCCCCTCCGAGCTCCGCAGGAAGACCGCCTTGCCGTCGGAGATCAACGGCACCCGGGGCGCCAGCCACAGCCACAGGAACCCCAGCAGCACCCCGGACACCGTCACCACCGCCGCGACGACCGCGGCCGACGGCAGCTCGGCCCGCAGGGCCCGGGAGAGCGTGGCCGGGCCGCCGGGCGGAACGTCCCCGGCGGATTCCGGGTGGTGCGGGGGCCGGTCGTGCGGGGAGGGCGTCAGTGGTGCGGTCACCCCGCCATCGTGCCAGGTCGCGCCCCCGGGGCGCCCACCGCGGCGCGTCCCGGGCCTCACCGCACCGCGGCCCGGCGGAAGGCCCAGGTCGCCACGGCCAGCGAGACCACGCCGACGGCGGCGCACACGCCCAGGTCGGCGGCGGTCAGCAGCCAGTCGGGCCGCGCGTCGAAGGACCGGGCGAGCGCCTCGACGCCGTACGTCGAGGGCAGCAGGTCCCGCGCCCAGACGACCGGCTCGGGCAGGTGCGCGGCGGGCAGCACGCCGAGCAGCAGCGCCGCCGACATGCCCAGCTGGCCGCAGAGCGTGGCCAGTTCGGGCCGCGGCGCGAGCAGCCCGAGCGCGGCGCCGAGCCCGGAGAGCGCGGCGCCCGACAGCGGGATCACCGCGGCCAGCACCCACAGGTGGGCGAGCGGCAGTTTGAACAGCAGGCTGCCGACGACGGCCGTGACGGCCGTCCCGGGCACGGTGAACGAGGCGTAGGCCGCCGCCGCGCCGAGCACGACGGCCGCGGGCGGCACGGGCAGCGTCGCGTAGTGGTCGAGGCCGCCGCTCGCGCGCAACTGGCCGAAGTACTGGGCGAGGAGGTTCAGCGCGACGAAGGCGACCACGAGCACGCTGGACCCGGCCACCACGGCCCGCGCCTCGTCGCCCCCGTCCACCACGCCCCGCATCAGGATCATGATCCCGACGGACTGGAAGGTCGCGACGAACAGCAGCGGGATCCGCGCCACCCGGGCGCGCGAGAGCTGCGCGCGGTAGACGGCCGAGAGCGCGGGCAGCAGCCGGGCGCGCGGCGCGAGCGGGGCCGCGGCCCCGTCGTGCGGGGGCCGGGCCCGGACCGCGCCCCGCGCCCGGACCTTCCCGGGCGCCGCCTCGGATACAGCACTCACGCGGCACACTCCTGTTCCGTTCGGGGCAGGTGCCTCACCCCTTCACCAGCCCTTCCGCGCGACCGCCCAGCGCGAGGTAGACGTCCTCCAGGCTGGGTGTGGCGAGGGTGAAGTCGTCGAGCGCGGCGAAGGCAGGCCCGCCGGTCACGGCCGCGACGGCGGCCCGCGCCCCGGCCGCGTCCAGCCGCAGCGACCAGCGGCGGCCGGTCTCGGTGGCCGCGCCGCGCAGGGCGGCGACCTCCGGGACGTCGAGCGGCGGCGCGTCGCGCCAGACGAGTTCGACGCGGACCTCGTCGGCGACGAGCTCCTTGAGCCCGGCGGGGGTGCCGCAGGCGATGATCCGGCCGCTCTCCAGCACGGCGACCCGGTCGAGGACCGTCTCGGCCTCGATGACGTTGTGCGTCACCAGCAGCACCGTCGTGCCGCGCTCGGCGCGGCGCCGGTCCACGGCGGCCCACACGGCGCGGCGGGCGACGGGGTCCATGCCGGTGGTCGGCTCGTCGAGGACGAGGACGGGGCGCTCGCCGACGAGGGCGGTGGCGAAGCAGGCGAGGCGGCGCTGGCCGCCGGAGAGCTTCTTCAGCGGCCGCCCGGCGATCGGGCCGAGCCCCAGCTCGTCGAGGACGGCGTCCCGTTCGGCGCGGGCGGCGCGCAGGGTCAGGCCGCGCAGCCGGCCGGTGGTCTCGGCGGCGAGGGCCACGGTGAGCTCGTCGAGCGCGGTGGACTCCTGGCCGAGGTAGCCGACGAGGCGGGCGGCCCGGTCGGGGTGGCGTACGAGGTCGTGGCCGAGCAGGTCGACGCTGCCGGCGTCGGGCCGCAGCAGTCCGGTCAGCTGCCGCACCAGCGTCGTCTTGCCGGCGCCGTTGGGGCCGAGCAGCCCGAAGACCTCGGCGCGGCGGACGTCGAGGTCGATGCCGTCGCTGGCGCGGACGGGGTCGCCGCCGCGGGCGGGGGCGTACGTCTTGACGAGGCCGCGCACGGTGCACACGGTGTCGCCCGCGTCGTCCGCCCGCCCCGGGGAGCCGCCCCGCTCCTCCTGTCCCGCGCCCATCTCCACGAGCTATGAGGGTACGCGCAGGGGGCGCACGCCCGTGCCGCGGGGTCGGCGCGTTTCCCGCCACGCGGGCGCGCGCCCGCGTCGACGCCCTGTCGTCGCGCCCGCGTTCTCCCACCGCCCCACTGGGAGGGGGCGGGAGAGGGAGGGGTTCAGTCGCCCGCCGGCGCGTGCTCCGCCGCCGTCCGCGCGTCGATCTCCCGCCAGAAGCCGGCCCGGATCGCATACCGGTCCCGCTCGTCGATCTGGTCGTCCTTGTGCGCGAGCAACCCGAACCGCGCCGCGTACCGCAGCAGTTCGCCGTCGATCCGGTGCGGGATCCGCGGATACTCCGTCGACAGGTGCTGGAGCTGCGCGGAGTCCGTGATCCGCTCCGTCCAGCGCCGGGCGAAGACCTGCCCGACCTCGAAGGGGTCGCCGCCCACGGTGGTGATGTCCTCCTCGCGGTCGGCCCACCGCTGCTCGGCGCTGGTGAGCTGGGCGAGCGTCGGCAGCGCCGCGGCCTCCGGCGTCTCGCCGAGGCCGTTGCCGGAGGCCCGGTCGACGAGCCCCTTGTCGGAGGACCAGCGCAGCGTCGCGTTGGGGTGCCCGACCGCCGGCGCGGGGACGGGGGCGGCGGGCCCGCCGGGCCCGGGCCCCTTGCCGAGGACCGCGAGGTCCTTGGGCGTGGGCACGTTCCGCGCCCCGGCGCCGTCGGAGCGCTCGCCGCCGGAGGACGGCCGCGTCCCGTTCCGCGCGGGCTCCCCCGCCTCCGGCGGGGCGGCGGAGGCCGCGGCGGACCGCTCCGACCCGGAGGTCTCCGGCAGCGGCGCGGACAGGATGGCCGCGATCTCCGGCTCGGGCGCCGGCGGCGGCGCGCAGGGCCCGGTGAGCTCGCGGGCCCGGACGGCCCGGGTGATCCAGGTGCGGTCGAGGACCCGCCGTTCGTCCGCCTCGGCGACCAGGTCCTCGGACTGGTTGTAGTCGCCGTCCGCGGCCTGGACGGCCCACAGGTGGACGGCGACGCCGTGCTCCTTGGCGGACATCAGCCCGGGCAGCAGGTCGCCGTCGCCGGTCACGAGCACGATGTCGGAGCAGGCCCGGTTGCGGGCGAGTTCGGTGAGTTCGGCGTGCATCGCCGCGTCCACGCCCTTCTGCGCCCAGCGGCCGTCGGCGCGGGTGAGGGCGCCGAGCCGGACGGTGACGCGGGGCATGACGCGGAGCCTGCGGTGCTCGGGCTGGGGCACCCGGTCGGGGGCGCCGTCGAACCAGTAGATGCGCAGCAGCGGCCGCTGGGTGTCGCCCTCGGCGCGCTCGCGCAGACCCTGGATGAGGGTCGTGTGGTCGACGGTGATGCGCGACCGGGCCGGTTCCCCGGCCAGCAGGCTCGCGGCGGCGCCCAGCAGATACCCGGCGTCCACCAGGACGACGCAGCGGTCCACGGTGCACCTTCTTCCGTATGTCCAGCTTGTCCAGATACGCGGTCGCCCCCGGCACGGCACCCGGCATGGCGGTGCTCCGGATGTCCCATGACTTTCCCAGGAGTCTGCCCGACCGCACGGGGGTTATCAGTCCGAACTGGATCATCGGCGTGGCGGATACGGGGTGAGACCGAGAAGCACCCCCATCACCCTTGGATTAGCACCGAAATGCACGTTTCTTCAGACCGTGCCAGGGTGTGGAACGGGGAACACCCGGGGGGCACCTTGAGTGGAGGCAGACCCGTCATGGCCAAGAACAAGAAGCAGGACCGCAGTCAGCAGCAGAAGGCCGGCGCGGCGGAGCGCGGGCAGGAGCAGGCCCAGAAATCGGCCATGGAGGCCCAGTCGCACCGCGTGACCCCGGCCGACCTCGCGCAGAAGAGCCGACAGAAGCGCTTCGGCCACAACTGACCGGCGCCCGGAAGCGCATGAGGGCGCGCCCGCGGGAAGCGGGCGCGCCCTCACGGCGTACGGGACGGGCTCAGCCCGCCAGACAGGACGGTCCGAGCAGCTGCTTGAGGTCGCCGAAGAGCGCGGGGTCCGGGGTGACCCGGTGCCGGTCCAGGCGCAGCACGGTCGTCTTGCGCGGCCCCTGGAGCTTGATCCGCACCTCGGTGGAGCCCCGGTGGTGGGTGAGCACCTGCCCGAGCCGTTCGACCATGGGCGGGGTGACCTTGACGGTGGGGATGGTGATGACGACGGGCGCGTTGCTGCCCGCGTTGGACAGGTCGGGGACCATCAGCTCCATCGCGACCAGCCGCGGGATGTCCTCGCGCTTGTCGAGCCGGCCCTTGACGAAGACGACGGCGTCCTCGACGAGCTGGGTGGAGACCAGCTGGTAGGTGGCGGGGAAGAACATGCAGTCGATGGAGCCGGCCAGGTCCTCGACGGTGGCGATGGCCCAGGCGTTGCCCTGCTTGGTCATCTTGCGCTGGAGGCCGGAGATGATGCCGCCGATGGTGACGATCGCGCCGTCGGCGTAGTCGCCGCCGGTGAGCTGGCTGATCCCGGCGTCGGCCTTGTCGTTGAGGATGTGCTCGATGCCGAAGAGCGGGTGGTCGGAGACGTAGAGGCCGAGCATCTCCCGCTCCTGCGCGAGGAGGTAGGACTTCTCCCACTCGACGTCGGAGAACTCCACGTCCAGGCCGAAGCCCGGCTCGCTGCTGTCCTCCTCGCCCATCCCGCCGAAGAGGTCGAACTGCCCCTCGGCCTCCTTGCGCTTGACCGCCACCACGTTGTCGATCATCGGCTCGTAGTGCGCGGTGAGGCCCTTGCGGGTGTGCCCCATGGTGTCGAACGCCCCGGCCTTGATGAGGGATTCGACGGTGCGCTTGTTGCACACGACCGCCTCGACCTTGTCGAGGAAGTCGGGGAAGGAGGAGTACTTCCCCTTGGACTTGCGGCACTTGATGATCGAGTCGACGACGTTCTGGCCGACGTTGCGGACGGCCGTCAGGCCGAAGAGGATCACGTCGTCGCCCTGCGCGGCGAAGTTCGACTCGGACTCGTTGACGTTCGGCGGGAGCACCTTGATGCCCATGCGGCGGCACTCGTTGAGGTATGTCGCCGACTTGTCCTTGTCGTCCTTGACGGAGGTCAGCAGGGCGGCCATGTACTCGGCCGGGTGGTTGGCCTTGAGGTAGGCGGTCCAGTAGGAGACGAGTCCGTACGCGGCGGAGTGCGCCTTGTTGAACGCGTAGCCGGCGAAGGGCACCAGCACGTCCCACAGCGCCTGGATGGCCTCGTCGCTGTAGCCGTTCTTGCGGGCGCCGCCCTGGAAGATGGTGAAGTTCTTCGCCAGCTCCTCGGGCTTCTTCTTGCCCATCACGCGGCGGAGGATGTCGGCCTCGCCGAGCGAGTAGCCGGCGATGATCTGGGCGGCCTTCTGCACCTGCTCCTGGTAGACGATCAGGCCGTAGGTGACGTCCAGGACCTCCTTGAGCGGCTCCTCCAGCTCCGGGTGGATCGGCGTGATCTCCTGCTGGCCGTTCTTGCGCAGCGCGTAGTTGGTGTGGGAGTTCATGCCCATCGGGCCCGGCCGGTAGAGGGCCGAGACGGCGGAGATGTCCTCGAAGTTGTCGGGCTTCATCAGCCGCAGCAGGGAGCGCATGGGCCCGCCGTCGAACTGGAAGACGCCGAGGGTGTCGCCGCGCTGGAGCAGTTCGAAGGTCTTGGGGTCGTCGAGCGGCAGTTCCAGCAGGTCGATGTCGAGGCCCTTGTTGGCCTTCACCATCTTGACCGCGTCGTCCATGATCGTGAGGTTGCGCAGGCCCAGGAAGTCCATCTTCAGCAGGCCGAGCGACTCACAGCTCGGGTAGTCCCACTGCGTGATGGTCACGCCGTCGGTGTGCCGGACCCAGACGGGGACGTGGTCGGTGATCGTCTCGCTGGACATGATCACGCCGGCCGCGTGCACACCCATCTGCCGGACCAGGCCCTCGACGCCGCGCGCGGTGTCGATGACCTTCTTGACGTCCGGCTCGTTCTCGTACATCCCGCGCACCTCGCCCGCCTCGCTGTAGCGCGGGTGGGAGGGGTCGGTGATGCCGGAGAGCGGGATGCCCTTGCCGAGGACGTCGGCGGGCATCGCCTTGGTGATGCGGTCGCCCATCGCGTACGGGTAGCCGAGGACGCGCGCGGAGTCCTTGATGGCGTTCTTGGCCTTGATGGTGCCGTACGTGCCGATCATGGCGACCTTGTCGGCGCCGTACTTCTCGGTGACGTACCGGATCACCTCGGAGCGCCGGCGCTCGTCGAAGTCGATGTCGACATCGGGCATCGAGACGCGCTCGGGGTTGAGGAACCGCTCGAAGATCAGGCCGTGCGGGATGGGGTCGAGGTCGGTGATGCCCATGGCGTACGCGACGATCGAGCCGGCCGCGGAGCCACGGCCGGGGCCGACCGCGATGCCGTTCTTCTTCGCCCACATGATGAAGTCGGCGACGACGAGGAAGTAGCCGGGGAACCCCATCTGGATGATGACGTCCATCTCGTACTCCGCCTGCTTCTGGCGGTCCTCGGGGACGCCGCCGGGGAAGCGGCGGGCCATGCCGCGCCGGACCTCCTCCTGGAACCAGGTGACCTCGGTGTAGCCCTCGGGCACGTCGAACTTGGGCATGAGGTCGCGCTTCTCGAACCAGCCGGTGGTGTCGACCTGCTCGGCCACCAGGCGGGTGTTGGCGCAGCCCTCCTGCCAGGCGTCCGAGGAGTCGATGGCGTACATCTCCTCGGTCGACTTCAGGTAGTAGCCGGTGCCGTCGAACTTGAAGCGGTCGGGGTCGGAGAGGTTCTTGCCGGTCTGGATGCACAGCAGCGCGTCGTGGGCGGCCGCCTCGTGCGCGTAGGTGTAGTGGGAGTCGTTGGTGACCAGCGGGGGGATGCCCAGCTTCTTGCCGATCTCCAGCAGCCCGTCGCGGACGCGGCGCTCGATCTCGATGCCGTGGTCCATCAGCTCCAGGAAGTACCGGCCCTCCCCGAAGATGTCCTTGTAGTCGCTGGCCGCCTGCAGGGCCTCGTCGAACTGGCCGAGCCGCAGCCGGGTCTGCACCTCGCCGGACGGGCAGCCGGTGGAGGCGATCAGGCCCTCGGACCACTGGGCGATGGTCTCCTTGTCCATCCGCGGCCACTTGGTCAGCCAGCCCTCGGCGTAGGCGTCGGAGGAGAGCCGGAAGAGGTTGTGCAGACCGGTCTTGTTCGCCGCCCAGATGGTCTTGTGGGTGTAACCGCCGGAGCCGGAGACGTCGTCGCGCTTCTGGTGCGGCTGGCCCCACAGGATGCGCCGCTTGTTGCGCCGCGACTCGGGGGCGACGTACGCCTCGATGCCGATGATCGGCGTGATCTCGGCCTTCTTGGCCTGGTGGAAGAAGTCGTAGGCGCCGTGCAGGTTGCCGTGGTCGGACATGGCGATGTGCGTCATCCCCATCTCCTTGCAGGCGCTGAACATGTCCTTGAGCCGCGCGGCACCGTCCAGCAGCGAGTACTGCGTGTGGACGTGCAGGTGCGTGAAGGGCGGCTTGCTCACGGTGGACGACCTCCGGCGGCGGTTCGGGGACAGGGCGGCACGGCAGTCTTGAAGGGTACCGGCCCGCACCCCCCGGCACGGCGGGCGCGGGGGACGCGGACGCCACGGGGGACCCATCGCACGCACATTCGATGTTTTCGATGGCGAAGCGGTCTTTAGGAGCCACTTATCCAGGAACGTGCCAGACTCGCATGCATGGACATATCAGCGGCACGGCCGAGGGCGCTGCGCGCGGCCCTCTTCACGGCGCTGTGCCTGCTGCTCTCCACGGCCTCGCACGCCGTGCTGTCCGGGCGCCCGCTGCCCCTGCCGGTCGCCGGCGCGGCCGGCGCCGGGGTCCTCGCGGCGGCCTACGCGCTGGCCGGCCGCGAGCGGGGCTTCGGGCACATCGCCGCCCTGCTCGTCCCGCTGGAGCTCGCCCTCGGCGCCGCCTTCGGGGCGGGCCAGGACGCCTGCTACGACGCGGCCGGCCGACCGGCACCCGGCGCCCTCACCATGCTCTGCGGCGGCAGCCGCCTCGGCGCCCCGCTCGCCCGCCTCACCGGCCCCGGCCTCGCCCCCTGGCTCCTGCTCGCCGGACATGTCGCCGTCGGCCTGCTGGCCGCCGCCTGGCTCGCCCGCGGCGAGCGGGCCCTCGTCCGGCTGCTGCTCGCCGCCGCGGCGGCCGCCTTCCGGCCGCTGCGCCCGGCCCGCGCCACGGTGCCGGCCCCCGCGCCGCGCCGCCGGGCCGTCCCCGCCGCCGCCCGTCCGGCCGCGCCCTCCGGGCCGCCGCTGCTCCACTCCGTCGTCAGACGCGGGCCGCCCGTGCCCGCCGTCCCCGCCTGACCCGGAAGACCCCTCGCACCACGGAGCAGCACCACCATGAGCAAGCGCAACAACTGGGACAACAAGCAGTCCGCCCGTGAGCGGCTGCGCGCCGAGCGCGAACGCCAGGCCAAGAAGGAGAGGACCAAGCGCCAGCTGATCGTCGGCGGCTCGCTCGTCGGCGTCCTGGCCGTCGCGGGCGGCATAGCCGTCGCCGTCACCCAGCTGGGCGGCGGCAGCGGCACCGGCTCGGAGTGGTCCGCCGCCGCCAAGAAGACCCTCGTCAAGCCGGCCAACACCGCGGGCGAGAACGGCACCGAGGTCGTCGTCGGCGACAAGAACGCCAAGCACACCCTGGAGGTCTACCAGGACATGCGCTGCCCGGTCTGCTCGGTCTTCGAGCAGAACGTCGGCCCGGCGATCGACAAGGACGTCAAGGACGGGAAGTTCAAGGTCTCGTACCACATCGGCACCTTCCTCGACCGCAACCTCCCCGGCACCGGATCCAAGAACGCGCTCAGCGCGGTCGGCGCCGCGCTGAACGTCAGCCCCGAGGCGTTCGTCGAGTACAACAAGGCGCTCTACGCCAAGGAGAACCACCCCGAGGAGACCAAGGACGACTTCGCGAAGGACGACACCCTGCTGAAGATCGCCCAGCAGGTCCCGGCCCTCAAGGGCAACAAGGACTTCGAGAAGAACGTCAAGGAGGGCACCTTCGACAAGTGGGCCCTGGAGATGTCCGCCGCGTTCGACAAGAACAAGGACATCACCGGCACCCCCACCATCAAGCTGGACGGCAAGAAGCTGACGGCCCAGGGGAGCGACAACCCGCCCATGACGCCGGACCAGTTCGCCTCCGCCGTGAACGCCCGGCTGAAGTAACCCCCCTCGCACCGGACTCCCGTCCCCGGCCCCTCCCCCGGGTGATGCCGAATCTTGACACGACAACTGCGGCGTGTCGTGGCACACTTCCCGGTTATGAAGGGGACGGGAGTTCGGTTGCGGGCGCTGCGCGCCGGGCTGTTCACCGCACTGTGCGTGGCCCTCTCCTCGGCCTCCCACATCCTGCTCTCCCGGATGCCGCTCCCCGCGACCACGGTCGCGGCCCTGTCGGCCGGCTACTTCGCCCTCTCCTTCGCCCTCGCCGGCCGCGAGCGCGGCTACTGGCCGATAGCCGGCCTGCTCATCCCTCTCGAGCTGGCGGCGGACACGGTGTTCACGACGGGGCAGCACGCCTGTTACGGGCCCGCCGGGGGCCCGGTGGCCGGTCCGCTGCACTCCCTCGGCATCGATCTCGTCTGCCGAAGCGGCCAAGTCGGCGCACCGCTGGCCCGGATGGCCACCGTCCCGCACACTCCGGACCAGATCAATTCCACGGTCCCGTGGCTGCTGCTCGCCGGGCACATCACCATCGGCCTGCTGGCCGCCTTCTGGCTGCGGCGCGGCGAAGTGGCCCTCACCCGGCTGCTGCGCGCGCTGGCCGCGTTCGCCGTCCGCCCGCTGCTGTGGGCCGCCGCCGCACTGGGCATTCCGCTCCGGCCGTCGGGCGCGACGGTACGCCCGGCCCGCGACACCCTGCGTTCCCGCAAGCTCCCCCTGCTCGTCCACTCCGTGGTACGGCGCGGACCGCCTCAGGCCCTCACTGCCTGAGCAACACGTCCCAACGCCCTACACCCGGAGAAGCCATCATGAGCAACCGCAACAATGCCCAGAACAAGCAGGCGGCCCGAGAGCGGCTGCGCGCCGAGCGCGAACGCCAGGCCAAGAAGGACAAGACCAAGCGCCAGCTCATCGTCGGCGGCGCGGTGGTGGTCGCCCTGGCGGTCGCGGCCGGCATAGCCGTCGCGGTCACCAAGATGAACGACGGCGGCAGCGACCACTGGAAGGCCGCCGCCAAGAAGGAACTCGTCAAGCCCGCCAACACCACGGGTGAGAACGGCAACGAGATCGTCATCGGCGAGAAGAGCGCCAAGGAGACCCTGACGGTCTTCGAGGACCCCCGCTGCCCGAGCTGTGCAGGCTTCGAGCAGGAGGTCGGCCCGACCATCCGCCAGGACGTCAAGGACGGGCGATACAAGGTCCGCATCGTCATGGTGAACTTCCTTGACGGCATGCTCTCGGGAAGTGGTTCCAAGAACGCCGTCAGTGCGCTGGGGGCCGCCCTGAACGTCAGCCCGGAAGCGTTCCTCGACTACAAGGCGGCGCTCTACGCCGAGAAGAACCACCCCGACGAGCGGGACGACGCCTTCGCCGACGACAAGAACCTCCTCGACATCGCCCAGCAGGTCCCGGCCCTCAAGGGCAACAAGGACTTCGAGAAGAACGTCAAGGACCACGTCTACGACCGCTGGGGCCTGGAGATGGGCAAGCTCTTCGGCAAGGACGGGGTGAACGGCACCCCGACGCTGCTGCACGGCAAGAAGCAGCTGACGGTCCAGGGCCCCAAGGGCCCGGTGCCTCCGATGACCAAGCAGCTGTTCGACGAGGCGATGGACAAGGAATTCGGTCCGCGGAAGAAGTGACCGCGCGAAGGGGGGACGGCCCCGGGGCCGTCCCCCCAAGCGCCCCGTATTACCCGGGCATTACCAAAGCGTTAAGGTAATCGCCCGTGAATCTCCCCATATCCCGCCGCACTCTCGTCACCTCCGCGGCAGCGACCGCGACGCTGCTGGGCGTGGCCCCGGCCCGCGCGGCCGGCGGTGCGCGGCCCGCCTTCCTCCACGGCGTGGCGTCCGGCGACCCGTTGCCCGACGGCGTCCTGCTGTGGACGCGCGTCACGCCCGTCCCGGACGCCACCCCCGGCTCGGGCCGCGGGCCCGACACCCCCGTCACCTGGGAGGTGTCCGAGGACTCCGGCTTCGGACGCGTCGTCGCCACCGGCACCGTGACGGCGACGGCCGCGTCCGACCACACGGTCAAGGCCGACGTCCGCGGACTGCGCCCGGCCACCGGCTACTTCTACCGCTTCAGGGCCGGCGACGCCGTCTCCCCGACCGCCCGCACGCGCACCGCACCGGCCCCCGACGCGACGCCGGACGGCCTCCGCTTCGGCGTGGTCTCCTGCGCCAACTGGGAGTCGGGCCACTTCTCCGCGTACCGCCACCTCGCGGCCCGGCGCGATCTGGACGCGGTGCTGCACCTCGGCGACTACATCTACGAGTACAGGTCGGGCGAATACCCGGCCGCCAAGTACGTCGTGCGCAAGCACGAGCCCGAGCACGAGATCGTCACGCTCGCCGACTACCGCGTCCGGCACGGCCGTTACAAGACGGACCCCGACCTCCAGGCCATGCACCACGCCCTGCCGATGGTCGCCATCTGGGACGACCACGAGTTCGCCGACAACGCCTGGGAGGGCGGGGCCACCAACCACACCCCGGGCACCGAGGGCGACTGGAAGGTCCGCATGGCCGCGGCGAAGCAGGCGTACTTCGAGTGGATGCCCGTGCGGCCGTCGGTCGCCGGCACCACCTACCGGCGGCTGCGCTTCGGCCGCCTGGCCGATCTGCACCTGCTGGACCTGCGGTCGTTCCGCTCGCAGCAGGCCAGGACGGGCGCCGGCACGGTGGACGGCGCCTCCCGGACGCTGGCCGGACGGGTCCAACTCGACTGGCTGAAGGAGGGCCTGGCCGCCTCCGACACGACCTGGCGGTTCGTCGGCAACCCCGTGATGATGTCGCCCGTCGCCTTCGGCGCCCTGCCCGCGCACCTGCTGCGGCCGCTCGCCAAGCTGCTGGGGCTGCCCGCCGAGGGCATCACCGTCAACACCGACCAGTGGGACGGCTACACGCACGACCGGCACGAGTTGCTGGAGCACCTGACGGGCCGGGGCATCCGCAACACGGTCTTCCTGACCGGGGACATCCACATGGCCTGGGCCAACGACGTGCCGGCGAAGGCGGCGACGTACCCGCTCTCGCGCTCCGTCGCCACCGAGTTCGTCGTCACCTCGGTGACCGCCGACAACCTCGACGACACGCTGCACGTCCACCCGCACACGGTCTCCCTCCCGGCGGTCGCCGCCGTCAAGGCCGCGAACCGGCACGTGAAGTGGGTCGACATGGACTCCCACGGCTACGGCGTCCTCGACGTCACCGCCGAGCGGGCGCAGATGGACTACTACGTCCTCTCCGACAAGCGCGACCCGGCCGCGACGTCCTCGTGGAAGCGCTCGTACCGGACGACGTCGGGCACCCAGCGCGTGGAGCGGGTGAAGTCACCGGTGGGGTGACCTCCCCAGGCCCGCGGCGCTTGAGCCCGTCCGGCGCTTGAGGACGAGCGGCGAAGCCGCGATTCGGGGGTCCAGGGGGCGGAGCCCCCGGTGGGGCGCAGGGGCGAAGCCCCGCCCACCGCGCAGAGCGCGGTCCGGGTCCGGGGGCTTGCCCCCGGGGAAACGGTGAAAGGGCGGGGCAGGGGCTCAACCCCCCGGCCTAGCCGGATACTTCCTCCAAGAACCCCAGCGCCACCCGCCACGCCCGCTCCGCCGCCTCCCCGTCGAAGTCGGGCAGCTCGCTGTCCGTGAACAGGTGCCCAGCCCCCTGATACCGGTGCACCTCCACGTCCGCCCCCGCCCGCCCCATCCGCAGGTACCACGCGTTGAGCCAGTCGTGCGGCTCGAAGGGATCCGGGTCCGCCACGTGCAGCTGCACCGGCAGCTCGTCCACCCCCGCGTCCTCCGCCAGGTCCGACGTCCCGTGGAAGAGCAGCAGCCCCCGCGCCCGCTCGTCCCCCAGCGCCAGGTTCTGCGCGATCGACCCGCCCATCGAGAACCCGGCGTACACCACACCCCGGTCGGACAACGGCGCCACCGCCGTGACGGCCCGGCGCAGCAGCTCCTCGCGCCCGATCTCCTCCTTGATCGCCATCCCCTCCTCGACGGTCCCCGCCGTGCGCCCCTCGTAGAGGTCGGGAACGTGCACCTCGTACCCCGCGCCGCGCAGCCGCCCGGCCGCCGCGTGGACGGCCGGTCGCAGACCGTACGCCGAATGGAACAGAACAATCGTGGTAGGAGACGGCACCGGAGTCACTTCCTCGCAGGCTGAACACAGAGCTGAACACAGAGCGGACGGATCACGTCGCGTGGCCTCCATCGTGCCAGCTACGGTCGAAGGGGGCCCGCCCCGGCAGCACGCCGGAAGGAGAGCTGAGGCCCATGGCGGAGGACATACTG
Source organism: Streptomyces caatingaensis (assembly GCF_001187435.1). Lineage (GTDB taxonomy): Bacteria > Actinomycetota > Actinomycetes > Streptomycetales > Streptomycetaceae > Streptomyces > Streptomyces caatingaensis. Next base: position 236,065 of record NZ_LFXA01000004.1, read on the forward strand.
CGCCCCTTCGCGGTCGTCGTCGGCGCGGTGCTCGTCACCCTGTTCGTCGGCTGGGCCGCCGACCGCACGGTGCGCGAGATCGCCGAGCACCACCCCGAGGCCCCGCTGTGGCGGCTGCTGCGCCGCTGCCGGACGCCCCTGCGCCTGGTGCTGTGCGCGGCGCTGCTGCGCGCCGGCCTCGGCTCGGCCGGGCTCTCCCGCGGGTACGAGGACCCGGTCGGCCGGCTGCTGAACCTCGTCCTGATCGGCGCCTGCGCCTGGCTCGCCGCCCGCGTGGCCACCGCCGCCGTCGAGGCGGGGTACGCGCGGTACGCCGCCGGCGACCGCGACCCGGCCCGGATGCGCCGGGTGCGGACGCAGGTCACCCTGATCCGCAGAATCGTCACGGCGGCCATCTGCGTCGTCGCCCTGGCGGCCATGCTGCTGACGCTGCCGGGCATGCGCGCCGTCGGCACGTCCGTCCTGGCCTCGGCCGGACTGATCGGCGTGGTGGCCGGCGTGGCCGCGCAGTCCACGCTCTCGAACGTCTTCGCCGGGCTCCAGATCGCCTTCGGCGACATGGTCCGCATCGGCGACACGGTCGTCGTGGGCGGCGAGTGGGGCACCGTCGAGGAGATCACGCTGACCTACATCGTGGTGACCACCTGGGACGAGCGCCGCATCACCATGCCGGTCTCGTACTTCACCGGCCGGCCGTTCGAGAACTGGTCCCGCGGCAACCCCCGCATGACGGGCACGGTCTTCCTCCACCTGGACCACTCCGCCCCCGTCGACCTGCTGCGCGAGCGCCTGCACCAGATCGTCAAGGACGCCCCGGAGTGGGACGGCCGGGCCTGGAGCCTGGTCGTCACGGACACCACGCCGTCCACGATCCTGGTGCGGGCCCTGGTCACGGCCCGGGACGCGGACGACATCTGGACCCTGCGCTGCCTGGTGCGCGAGCAGCTCGTGGAGTGGCTGCGCCGCGAGCACCCGTACGCGCTGCCGCGGATCACCACCGCGCCCGCGCCCGGCCCGGCCGACGCGCCGGACCGCCGGCAGACCCCGCCGACGTCGGAGGACATCGGCCCGGGCCCGGGCCCGGACTGACGCCGCGCGGCCCCGCCGTCCCGCGCGCGGCTACATCCCGCGCAGCGAACGGACGTCGAGGTGCCGCAGCACCCGGTCCACCACCTCCGGGTCCATCCACGGCTCGCTCCGCGCGTCGAGGACCGCGTGCCGCGCCGCCGAGAGCAGATCGGCCTGGATGCGCTGGATGGTGTGCAGCCGCTGGACGCGCTGGGCGTGCGCCTCGCGCCGCTCCTCGTCCACCATCTCGGGGCTGATGCGGGCGCCGACGTCGTAGGCGCGCCGGTGCAGCATCTCCCTCAGGTCCTCGGAGAGCTCCTCCTCCTGCTCGATCTCCAGCAGCCGGTGCCGGGCGGCCTTGGCGGCGCGGATGGCGAGCTGCCGTTCCAGCTCCCGCGTCCAGTCGGAGTCGCCGCGCACCCCGAGCGCCTTGACCAGCCGGGGCAGGGTCAGGCCCTGGACGACGAGCGTGGCGATGATGACGGCGAAGGCGATGAAGAGGATCTCGTCCCGGGCCGGAAAGGGCGATTTGTCGTTCGTGGTCAGCGGAATGGCGAGGGCGAGCGCCACGGAGGCCACGCCGCGCATCCCGGACCACCACATGATCACGGTCTCCCGCCAGCTCGTCAGGATCTCCTCGTCGACGTCACGGCCCTTGTGCAGCCGCTTCGCCAGCCAGGCGGCGGGCAGCAGCCACGCCAGCCGCACCCCGACCACGACGGCGACGACGACACCGCCGATGCCGAGCATCTCGCCCCAGCGGCCCGAGGCGGTGGCGATGGCGTTGTGCAGTTCGAGGCCGACGAGGCCGAAGGCGACACCGGTGACGAGGGTGTCGACGATCTCCCAGAAGGTGTGCCCGGCCAGCCGCCCCAGGACGTCGTCGGCGTCGCTCGCGAACTCGGCGAGGTACAGCGCGGTGGTCAGCACCGCCAGCACGCCGGACCCCTTGAACTCCTCGGCCAGGACGTACGAGACGAAGGGCACCAGCAGGGTGAGACCGATCTGGAGCGTCGCGTCCCCGAGGATGTCCATCAGCCGCTTGGCGCCCCAGCCGAGCAGCAGCCCGACGGCCAGGGCCACCACGGCGGAGAAGACCAGCTCGACGACCGCCTTGGGCAGCGAGAAGCTGCCGCTGACGGCCGCGGCGATGGCCACGTGGTAGAGCACGATGGCGGTGACGTCGTTGAAGAGCCCCTCGCCCTCCAGGATCGAGACCAGGCGGCGGGGCAGCCCCAGGGAGCCGGCGACGGCCGTCGCGGCGACCGGGTCGGGAGGGGCGACCAGCGCGCCCAGCGCCACGGCCGCGGCGAGCGAGATCCCCGGCACGATCGCGTTGGCGACGGCCGCGACCGCGGTGGTGGTGACGAAGACGAGGGCCACCGCCAGCAGGAAGATCGGCCGCCGGTTGGCCGCGAACTGCCGCCAGGAGGTGCGCTGGGCGGACGCGTAGAGCAGCGGCGGCAGGACCAGCGGGAGGATGAACTCCGGCGGGATGTCGATGTTCGGCACGAACGGCAGCAGCGCGAGGACGATGCCGCCCAGCGTCATCAGCACCGGCGGCGGCAGCCCGAGCCGGTCCCCCAGCGGCACCGTGACGAGCGCCCCGAGCAGCAGGACGAACAGCAGGGCCAGCTGGTCCACGAGTGCCCTCCGCGCCGCCTGGGGAACAGTCGTTCACCCCAGCCTGCCACGGAACGGGCCTCACAGCCCCTTGGTCATCGCCCGGTGCGGGATCCCGCTGCCCTCGTCGAACTCGGGCCCGTGGGCCGCGTACCCGAGCCGCTCGTAGAAGCCCAGCGCGTGCGTCTGCGCCTCCAGGTAGACCCGCGCCAGCCCGAGCCGCCGGGCCTCGGCCTCCACGGCCCGGACGAGGGCGGCGCCCACCCCGGTGCCGCGCGCGGCGCGGACGGTGGCGAGCCGGCCGAGGACGGCCGTCACGTCGTCGTCCACCCCGGCGCGGGCGTACTTGCGCCGCGCGGGCGCGCCGTGCAGGAAGCGGACGGTGCCGAGCGGCCCGTCGGGCCCGCCGGCCAGCAGGTGGACGGCCTCGGCGTCGTAGGCGTCCAGCTCCTCCGCCTCAGGGATGCCCTGTTCGGCGACGAAGACCGCGCGGCGCACCGCGAAGCAGTGCTCCAGCTCGTCCCCGGCGACGATCCGGATCCTCACGCGCTCTCCGCGCGCACCGTCTCCAGCGCGTGCCGCAGGTCCTCGGGGTAGTCGCTCCCGAACTCCACCCAGCGGCCGTCCGAGGGGTGCTCGAAGCCGAGCCGCACGGCGTGCAGCCACTGACGGGTGAGCCGCAGCCGCTTGGCCAGCGTCGGGTCGGCGCCGTACGTCAGGTCGCCGACGCAGGGGTGGCGGTGGGCGGACATGTGCACCCGGATCTGATGCGTCCGGCCGGTCTCCAGCTTGATGTCGAGTAGGCTGGCGGCCCGGAACGCCTCGACGAGGTCGTAGTGCGTGACGGACGGCTTGCCGTCGGCCGTCACCGCCCACTTGTAGTCGTGCTGCGGGTGGCGGCCGATCGGGGCGTCGATGGTGCCGCTCAGCGGGTCCGGGTGGCCCTGGACGAGCGCGTGGTAGCGCTTGTCGGTGATCCGCTCGCGGAACTGGTGCTTGAGGTGCGAGTAGGCGCGCTCGGACTTGGCGACGACCATCAGGCCGGAGGTGCCCACGTCCAGGCGGTGCACGATGCCCTGGCGCTCGGCGGCGCCCGAGGTGGAGATCCGGTAGCCGGCGGCGGCGAGCCCGCCGATCACGGTGGGGCCGGTCCAGCCGGGGCTGGGGTGGGCGGCCACGCCGACCGGCTTGACGATGACGACGATGTCCTCGTCGTCGTGGACGATCTCCATGCCCTCGACGGGCTCGGCCACGACCCGCACCGGCGCGGGCGGCGCCGGCATCTCGACCTCCAGCCAGGCCCCGCCGGTCACCCGGTCGGACTTCCCGGCCTCGGCCCCGTCGAGCTGGACCTTGCCCGCGGCCGCGAGCTCGGCCGCCTTGGTCCGGGAGAACCCGAACATGCGGGCGATGGCGGCGTCGACGCGCTCGCCCTCCAGGCCATCGGGTACGGGCAGGGCGCGGATCTCGGGAATCGTGCTCACCCGTCGAGTATGCCGGACGGGTGACGAGGCCCCGAACCCCCGGTGTTCCCGCCGCGGTCCCGGTCGCCCCGTCCCGGCCGCTGATGTGCGTCGCGGATGTCAGTCGCGGTGGACGGAGCCGTCCGGGTCGAGCCCCCGGAAGGAGAGGATCACGATGAGGAAGCCGCCGCAGACGATCGCCGAGTCGGCGAGGTTGAAGACCGGCCAGTGCCAGACGGCGATGAAGTCCACCACCCCGCCCTCGAACCCGCCCGGCGCCCGGAAGAGCCGGTCGGTGAGGTTGCCCAGCGCGCCGCCCAGCAGCAGGCCCAGCGCGATGGCCCAGGGCAGGCTGTGGAGCTTGCGGGCGATCCGGGCGATGACGACGATCACGGCGGAGGCGATGACCGTGAAGATGATGGTCATCGTCTCGCCGATGCCGAAGGCCGCCCCGCGGTTGCGGATCACGGTGAACTGCAGCCAGCTGCCGATCAGCTCGACGGGGTCGTGGTGCTCCAGCTTGGCCACGACGGCCAGCTTGCTCAGCAGGTCGACGAGGTACGCGCAGACCGCGACCGTGAACAGCACGCCGATCCGGCGCCTGCCCCGCGGGCTCCCGCCGGTCTCCTCGACGTCCCCCGGCGCACCGGTGGTCCTTCCGGTCTGCTCCGCCTCTGTCACGTGAGTCCTTCGCTCCTGACCGTCGCCCGGCACTGCTGTGTCCAGTGGGGCCCGGGTGCACTGCCCGGCCGATGACGAGGGTACGGCACTCGACCCCTCCGGGTTCAGCGACGTTCCTGCCGCTGCTTGCACTCGACGCACAGCGTCGCCCGGGGAAACGCCTGCATACGGGCCTTGCCGATGGGCCGGCCGCAGTTCTCGCAGAGCCCGTACGTCCCGGCGTCCAGCCGGCCGAGCGCGCGCTCGGTCTGGTCCAGCATCTCGCGGGCGTTGGCGGCGAGGGCCAGTTCGTGCTCGCGCGCGATGTTCTTCGTCCCGGTGTCGGCCTGGTCGTCTCCCGCGCCGTCACCGGAATCCCGCATGAGCCCGCTCACCGCGCGCTCCGCCGCGCCGATCTCCCCCGTGAGCCTCCGCACCTCGCTCTCCAGCACGCCGCGGGCCTCGGCGACCTCGTCGGGCGTCCACGGCTCCTCCCCGGGCCGCACCGCCAGCTCCCCCTCCGCCCGCGCGGCGGGCACCTTGGCGACCACGTCCTCCGCCTTCTCAGCAGCCACGGTTCCGACTCCCGTCTCCTCGGGGATCCCCGCCGCCCCGGCCTTGAGCCCGGGGGCGGCGGCCTTCTCGGCCACGCGCCGGGCGGGCGCCTCCTCGGCCCCGGGCACCCCGGCGCCCCGCGCCGCACCCGCCCTCCCGACGGACCCGGCCTTCCCGGCCACGGCCTCCCGACCCGGCGCCCGCTTACCGACCGCCTTTTTGGCGGGTGCCGCCTTCTTGGCGGGTGCCGCCTTCTTGGCGGGTGCCGCCTCCTTGGCGGGAGCGGCCTTCTTGGCGGGTTCCCCCTTCTTCGCGGGAGCGGCCTTCTTCCCGGGAGCAGCCTTTTTCGCGGGGACGGCCTTTTTCGCAAGGGCGGCCTTCGTCTCGGAGACGGCCTTCTTCCCAGGAACGGCCGCCGGGGCGACCTCGGACGCGCCCTTCGCCGGAGCAGCCTTCGCAGGAGCGGCCTTTGCCGCAGCCTTCTTCGAAACGGCCTTCTGCGCCGCCGCCTTGGCGGACGCCTTCCCCGCCCCCTGCGCGGCAGTCGCCTTCTTGCCAGTCACCTTCTTGGCAGCCGCCTTTTTGACAGACGCCTTCTTGACGGGCGCCTTCTTGACGGGCGCCTTCTTGACGGGCGCCTTCTCAGGGACCGCCGCCTTGGCAGGCGCCTTCTTGGCCGGGGCCCCACCCGCCGTCGTCTTCGCCGCCGTCTTCTTCACCGACGCGGCCCCTTTCGCACCCCCGCCCCCGCCCCCGGCCCCCGCCGCCTCTCCCCTCGCGGCACCCCCTTTCCCCGTACCGCCCTCCCCCGTACCGCCCTTCTTGGCCGCGGCCCCGCCGGAGCCGGCCTTCTGCGCCGCCGTCTGCTTCGCCGCCGTCCCCTTCGCCCCCGCCGTCCCCTTCGCCCCCGCCGTCCCCTTCGCCCCCGCCGTCCCCTTCGCCGCAGCGCCCCCCGCCGAGCCTGCCTTCCGTGCCCCGGTGGTCGTCCTCCCCGCCCCGGCGGCCGAGCCGCTCACCGAGCCGCCGGCTCCCGCTCCCGCCCCGGCCGGCCCGACCTTCTTCGTCACGGTCTTCCTCGCCCCGGCGGCCGGGCCGCCCGCCGCGCACACCCGCGCGCCGGCGGCCGGGGCGGGGGCGGGGCGCCCCGCAGGGCGGCGGCGGCCCGCGGCCGCCGTCCGTACGGCGACGGCGACGGCATCGGCCCCCGCCGAGGATTCCTGCGCCATGGCCGCGACCCCTTCACATTTTATGATCTTGCGCGCGAATCGTGCGGGAACGATAAATCGCCCCACGGCAGGCGGCAACGGGGCACGCCGGTCCCCACCCTTGTGCCCCGCTCCCGGCCCCGTAACCGGAGGAACGGCCCGGGCGCGGGCGGAGAGCCGATATCCGGTCGGCCGACCCGCCCTGCGCCCCGTACACTGGGCGGCAGCGAAAGGCGTGGAAGGGACGAGTAACGCCGTACGCAGCCATCAGCGACCCGGGGACGGTGCGAGCCCGGGGGTGTGCACGGCGCGAAGATCAGCCCGGAGCCGCCGGAAGAACGCCCCGCGCCGGACGCGCAAGCCAGGCACGCGGGGTCAGTAGAACCGGCGTCGCGACCCCAATGAGGGGGCCGGGGGCCGTACGGCCCGCGGCCAAGGAGGGTGGTACCGCGGGAGCCCGGAAGGCGTCTCGTCCCTCCGACGGACAGCGCACAACCGTCCCGCCGGAGGAAGCCGATGACGCAGTACCGCCAGGTACCCGCTCAGGTCGACCTGCCCGCCCTGGAGCACGCCGTGCTCGAGTTCTGGCGCGAGCAGAAGATCTTCGCCCGTACGCTCGAACAGTCCGAGGGCCGCCCCGAGTGGGTGTTCTACGAGGGCCCGCCCACGGCGAACGGCATGCCGGGCGCCCACCACATCGAGGCCCGCGTCTTCAAGGACGTCTTCCCGCGCTTCCGCACCATGCAGGGCTACCACGTGGGCCGCAAGGCCGGCTGGGACTGCCACGGCCTGCCCGTCGAGCTCGCCGTCGAGAAGGAGCTCGGCTTCTCCGGCAAGCAGGACATCGAGGCGTACGGCATCGCCGAGTTCAACGCCAAGTGCCGCGAGTCCGTGACCCGGCACACCGACGCGTTCTCCGAGCTGACCACCCGCATGGGCTACTGGGTGGACCTGGACGACGCGTACCGCACCATGGACCCGGACTACGTCCAGTCCGTCTGGTGGTCGCTGAAGGAGATCTTCAACAAGGGCCTGCTGGTCCAGGACCACCGCGTGGCCCCCTGGTGCCCCCGCTGCGGCACCGGCCTGTCGGACCACGAGCTGGCGCAGGGCTACGAGACGGTCGTCGACCCGTCCGTCTACGTCCGCTTCCCGCTGACCTCCGGCCCGCTCGCGGGCGAGGCGTCGCTGCTCGTCTGGACGACGACCCCGTGGACGCTGGTCTCCAACGTCGCGGCCGCCGCGCACCCGGACGTCACCTACGTCGTCGCCACCGACGGCACCGAGCAGCTGGTCGTCGCCGAGCCGCTGCTGGAGAAGGCCCTCGGCGAGGGCTGGACCGCGACCGGCCAGTCGTTCACCGGCCGCGAGATGGAACGCTGGACGTACGAGCGCCCGTTCACCCTCGTCGACCTCGAGAACGCCAACTACGTCGTCAACGCCGAGTACGTGACGACCGAGGACGGCACGGGCCTCGTCCACCAGGCCCCGGCCTTCGGTGAGGACGACCTCAGGACCTGCCGCGCGTACGGCCTCCCGGTCGTCAACCCGGTCCGCGCCGACGGCACCTTCGAGGAGGAACTCCCGCTCGTCGGCGGCCAGTTCTTCAAGAAGGCGGACGAGGCGCTCACCGCCGACCTCGGCGCCCGCGGCCTGCTGTTCAAGCACGTCGCGTACGAGCACAGCTACCCGCACTGCTGGCGCTGCCACACGGCGCTGCTCTACTACGCGCAGCCCTCCTGGTACATCCGCACCACGGCCGTCAAGGACCGGCTGCTCCAGGAGAACGAGAAGACCAACTGGTTCCCCGACTCGGTCAAGCACGGCCGCTTCGGCGACTGGCTGAACAACAACATCGACTGGGCGCTCTCCCGCAACCGCTACTGGGGCACCCCGCTGCCCATCTGGCGCTGCGAGCAGGACCACCTCACCTGCGTCGGCTCCCTCGCCGAGCTCACCGAGCTCACCGGCACCGACCAGAGCGGCCTCGACCCGCACCGTCCGTACATCGACGCCGTCACTTTCCCCTGCCCCACCTGCCAGGAGACGGCCACCCGCGTCCCCGAGGTCATCGACGCCTGGTACGACTCGGGTTCGATGCCGTTCGCGCAGTGGGGCTACCCGTACAAGAACAAGGAGCTCTTCGAGAAGCGCTACCCGGCGCAGTTCATCTCGGAGGCCATCGACCAGACCCGCGGCTGGTTCTACACGCTGATGGCCGTCGGCACGCTCGTCTTCGACAAGTCGTCGTACGAGAACGTCGTCTGCCTCGGCCACATCCTCGCCGAGGACGGCCGGAAGATGTCCAAGCACCTGGGCAACATCCTCCAGCCGATCCCGCTGATGGACCAGCACGGCGCCGACGCCGTCCGCTGGTTCATGGCCGCCGGCGGCTCGCCGTGGGCCGCGCGCCGCGTCGGCCACGGCACGATCCAGGAGGTGGTGCGGAAGACCCTCCTGACCTACTGGAACACGGTCGCCTTCCAGGCCCTCTACGCCCGCACCGCCGGCTGGTCCCCCTCGGCCGCCGACCCGGCGCCGGCGGACCGCCCGCTCCTGGACCGCTGGCTGCTCGGCGAGCTGAACACCCTCACCGACGAGGTCACCCGGTCCCTGGAGGCCTACGACACCCAGCGCGCCGGCAAGCTGCTCTCCGCGTTCGTCGACGACCTGTCCAACTGGTACGTCCGCCGCTCGCGCCGCCGCTTCTGGCAGGGCGACGCGGCCGCGCTGCGCACGCTGCACGAGGTCGTCGAGACGGTCACCCGCCTGATGGCCCCGCTCGTCCCGTTCATCACCGAGCGGGTCTGGCAGGACCTGGTCGTCCCGGTCACCCCGGACGCCCCGGCGTCGGTGCACCTGTCCACCTGGCCCGTGGCCGACACGTCGCTCGTCGACCCGGAGCTGTCGAAGCAGATGGTGCTGGTCCGCCGCCTGGTGGAACTGGGCCGCGCCACCCGCGCCGAGTCCGGCGTGAAGACGCGCCAGCCGCTGTCCCGCGCGCTGGTCGCGGCGGCCGGCTTCGAGTCCCTCTCCGCCGAGCTGCGCACCCAGATCACCGAGGAGCTGAACGTCTCCTCTCTCGCCTCCCTCTCCGAGGTCGGCGACTCCCTGGTCGACACCACCGCCAAGGCCAACTTCCGTGCGCTGGGCAAGCGGTTCGGCAAGGGCGTCCAGGCCGTGGCCAAGGCCATCGCCACCGCGGACGCGGCCGCCCTCTCCCTCGCCCTGCGCGAGGGCAACGCCTCGGTGGACGTGGACGGCGAGCCGGTCGCCCTCTCCCCCGACGAGGTCATCATCACCGAAACCCCCCGCGAGGGCTGGTCGGTGGCCTCCGACTCGGGCGCGACCGTCGCCCTCGACCTGGAGATCACCCCGGAGCTGCGCCGCGCCGGCCTCGCCCGGGACGCGATCCGCCTCATCCAGGAGGCCCGCAAGAACTCCGGCCTGGACGTCGCCGACCGCATCGCCCTCCGCTGGCACTCCTCCGACGACGAGGTCCGCACCGCCCTGACCGAACACTCCGCCCTCATCGCGGACGAGGTCCTGGCCACGGACTTCGCCCCCGGCGAGGCGGATACGACGTTCGGCGCCCCCTTCGAGGACGAGCCCCTGTCCTTGACGTTCCGCCTCCGCAAGGCGTAACCCTCCGGGAAGGGCGGGCGGGGCTTCTTGCCCCGGTCCCGCCCCCGGAGGGGGCACCCCCACCCCCCCGCCACACCCCCACGCACCAACACAACGGGCCGGGCCCCTGGGAATCCCCAGAGGCCCGGCCCGTAATGATTGCGACGACTGAACCGCTACGCGGCGGCCGTCAGTTGTCATCCTCATCGATGAGGAACCCACGCATCGGCGAAGGCGCCTGCATGGGCTGCGGCCCCTGCGGCCGCACCGGAGCCATCGGCTGCGTCATCGCGGGCGACATCTGCTGCTGCCCCCCGTACGACGGGCTGCCCGACTGCCCCGGACCACCACTGCCCATGGACGAGTTGCCACCCATGCTGTGGCCGCCCATGCCCGCACCGGCCGACGCCATGGACCCGCTCATCGAGGGGGCCGGCGGCAGCGACGGCGCGCCCGAGGCGCGCGGCGGGGCGAGCGAGTCGTCCGCCTGGTTCTCCAGCTGACGCAGCTGGCTCTCCAGGTAGGACTTCAGCCGCGTGCGGTACTCGCGCTCGAAGCCGCGCAGATCCTCGACCTTGCGCTCCAGCGTGGCGCGCGCGGACTCCAGCGAGCCCATCGCGACACGGTGCTTCTCCTGCGCGTCCCGCTCCAGCGCGTCGGCCTTGGCGCGGGCGTCCCGCTCCAGACCCTCCGCCCGGCTGCGGGCCTCACCGACGATCTTGTTGGCCTCGGAGCGTGCCTCCGCGATCGCCTGATCGGCCGTCTGCTGCGCGAGCGAGAGCACGCGGGCCGCGCTGTCGCCGCCCGGGCCCTGACCCGGCTGGGGCAGCTGGGGACCGGGGCCGCCCATCGGACCGCCCTGCCCCATCGGGCCGGGACCACCCTGACCCATGGGGCCGCCCTGCCCCATCGGACCGCCCTGGCCCATCGGACCGGGACCGCCCTGGCCCATGGGACCACCCATCGGGCCGCCCATGGGACCGCCCTGGCCCATGGGGTTCTGTCCCATCGGTCCCGCGCCGTGCGGGCCCTGGGGACCGTGGCCGTGTCCGCCCGGCCCGGCCGGCAGCTGCGGGGCACCACCCGGCAACTGCGGCGGGCCGCCCATCTGCTGCTGGTTCGGCGGCACCGGCTGCGGGCCGGATATGGCGGCGGGCACGGGGGCGCCGGGAGCGGACCGCTGGTCCTGCGGCTCCGGCTTGCGCATGCCCTGCTGCTGGTTCTGCGCCGCGGCACGGGTCGCCGCCGCCAGCTTGGCGCGCAGGTCCTCGTTCTCCCGGAGCAGGCGCGTCAGTTCGGCCTCGACCTCGTCGAGAAAGGCGTCGACCTCGTCCTCGTCATAGCCTTCTCGGAGACGGACGGTCGTGAACTGCTTGTTCCGCACGTCCTCGGGGCTCAGCGGCATCTCTTCTTCACCTCAACGTAGTCGTCGGCAATCGGCAAGACCGTATCGTTCACAGCCGCGTTCACAGCCGCTCCACGACGGTGATCAGGATGTAGACGATGATCATCAGTACGAAGAAGGACAGGTCGAGCGCCACGCCCCCGAGACGCAGCGGCGGGATGAACCGCCGCAGAAGCTTGAGTGGCGGATCGGTGACAGTGTAGGTGGCCTCGAGCACGACCACCATCGCCTTACCGGGTTGCCACGAGCGGGCGAACTGGAAGACGTAATCCATCACCAACCGGAAGATGAGCACGAGCAGGAAGACGTACAGCGCGATGTAGATCACCTGCCGTGCGATGTCCATCCCGCGCTTCCCTCTCCCCTCACCGTGCCCGGTCCATTTGACCGTCACTCACCGGCATTGCCTGATTGTGCGTCTCTAGCTCTGGTTGAAGAACCCGCCCTCTGCGATACGGGCCTTGTCCTCCGCCGTGACATCGACGTTAGCAGGAGACAGCAGGAACACCTTCTGCGTCACCCGTTCGATGCTGCCGTGCAGACCGAAGACCAGACCGGCGGCGAAGTCGACAAGTCGCTTCGCGTCGGTGTCGTCCATCTCGGTCAGATTCATGATCACCGGGGTGCCCTCGCGGAAGTGTTCCCCGATGGTACGGGCCTCGTTGTAGGTCCGGGGGTGCAATGTCGTGATGCGGTAGGGCTCCCGCTCGGACACAACTTTGGGCATGATCACCGGTGCGTTCTTCTCCAGGGAGTGGCGTTCGGGTGTGATGGACGACACGGGGGCGATTCGGGCGGGTCGTCCCGTTTCCGCTGTCAGCGGAGCGGGTTCACGCTGTGCGGGCGGCTGGGCGACTCGAACCGGTTCGTCCGATTGCGTCTGTTGGGCCTGGTGCTGTTGCCGGCGCCGGTCGGGCTCCGGCTCGGGCTCGAACTCGTCGTCGGGGTCGAATCCCCGGCCGTCGTACCCATCGTCCTCCACGAGGCCGAGGTAGACCGCCATCTTGCGCATCGCGCCGGCCATTCTCTGCGTCCTCCGCTCTGTGGTGGATCGGCTCCTCTAACGGCGCTGGATCCACTTGGTCTGCCCGACTTTTGACGGGAATGACCATATTTTGTGCTGTGGTCCGACTCTTGGCGACGTTACCCGAGCCGTGGTCGGCTTCCGAGTACCGCTGTGCCGACGCGTACATGTGTCGCACCCGCCGCCACGGCGTCCTCCAGATCAGCGCTCATTCCTGCGGACACCATGTTCGCAGCAGGATGGGCCGCGCGCAGGTCCGTTGCGATTTCCCGCAGCCGCTCGAACGTCGCCCGCGGCCGTCCGGCGTACGGTCCGGCCAGCGGAGCCACCGTCATGAGGCCCGCCGGGCGCAGCCCTTCGGCCTCCGCGAGCGCGTCCGCGAGGGCCGCGACCCCGTCGGGGGCGACCCCGCCGCGGCCGGCGGCGTCCCCGCTCTCCGCGTCGAGCGCCACCTGAATCAGGCAGTCCAGTTCTCTCCCCCGACGGACGGCCGCCGCGGAAAGCGCCGTGACCAATCTGACCCGGTCAATGGAGTGCACGACATCGGCATAATTAACCACCGACTTTACTTTGTTGGTCTGCAATTGACCGACAAAGTGCCAGGTAAGGGGCATGCCCGAGCATTCCGCGGCTTTCGGTGCCGCGTCCTGGTCGCGATTCTCCGCGACATGACGGACCCCCAGGTCCGCCAGGAGACGGACGTCACTCGCGGGGTACGTCTTGGTGACCACGATCAGGGTCACTTCTTCACGCTTTCGGCCCACGGCCGCGCAGGCGGCGGCGATACGTTCCTCCACCTGGGCGAGATTCCGGGCCAGTTGCGTCCTGCGGTCCGTCATCGCCCGGACTCCCCTTCGAGCCATACGTAGCTGGCGAGCCGTCCCGTGACCCGCTCGCGCCGGTACGAGAAGTGGTCCGCCGATTCCAGCGTGCAGATGTCCGACCGGGTGACGTCCCCGACGCCCGCCCGGCCGAGCTGGGCGCGGACGCCGGCGGCGACGTCCACCGCGGGCGTCCCGCCGCGGGTGGTGGCCCACGCCTCGGGGACCACCGCGGCGACGTCCGCCCGCATCGCCTCCGGCACCTCGTAGCAGCCGCCGCAGACCGAGGGCCCGAGGTGGGCGACGATCCGGGCGGGGTCGGCGCCGAGCCGGACCATCTCCCCGACGACCGCCGGCACGACACCGGCGACCAGTCCGGGCCGTCCGGCGTGCGCCGCGCCCGCGACCCCGGCGACCGGGTCGGCCAGCAGGACGGGGGTGCAGTCGGCGGTGAGCACCGCGAGGGCCAGTCCCCGACGGGCCGTCACCACCGCGTCGACCGACGGGATCTCCCGGCCGGCCGGCCAGGGACCGTCCACCACGGCCACGTCCTTGCCGTGCACCTGGTTCATCCAGACGACGAGCGCCGGGTCGAGGCCGAGCGCGCGCGCCGCCCGCTCCCGGTTGACCCGCACCGCCGCGGGGTCGTCGCCCACCGCGCCGCCCAGGTTGAGCTCCGCATACGGAGCGGCGCTCACCCCGCCCCACCGGTCGGTGGAGGCGAAGTGCGCGCCGCTCGCGTGTGCCGCGTCGGGCCGGCCCCGGGTGTGCGGAGGGGGGTTTCCTATCACCGAGGTCACGTCGGCCCGCGTCACTTCAAGAAGTCGGGAACGTCCAGTTCCTCGGCGGTGGAGTCCTGGTACGGACGGGCCGGGGGAACCTGGGGGGACGAGGCCGGGGGCGGCGGGACCTCGGCGACCGGGACCGGGTCCGGGACCGGCTCCTCGGTGCGGGGGGTCACGTTGCCCAGGCCGCCGAAGGCCGGGCGGGACGGCTCGGCCGGCGGGGCCGGGCGGCTCGCGGCGGCGGGCGCCGGGGCGGCGCTCTCCTCGCGGCCGTAGGACGAACCGAGCACCTTGTCGCGGTTCTTGGCGGGCGGCTGGCCGCCGTCGAAGCCGGCCGCGATGACGGTGACCCGGACCTCGTCGCCCAGGGCGTCGTCGATGACGGCGCCGAAGATGATGTTGGCCTCGGGGTGGGCGGCCTCGCTCACCAGCTGGGCGGCCTCGTTGATCTCGAAGAGGCCGAGGTCGCTGCCGCCGGAGATGGAGAGCAGCACGCCGCGGGCGCCGTCGATGGACGCCTCCAGCAGCGGCGAGGAGATCGCCATCTCGGCCGCGGCCACGGCACGGTCGTCGCCGCGGGCCGAGCCGATGCCCATGAGGGCGGAACCCGCCTCGGACATCACGGACTTGACGTCGGCGAAGTCGAGGTTGATGAGACCCGGGGTGGTGATGAGGTCGGTGATGCCCTGAACACCCGACAGCAGCACCTGGTCCGCGGACTTGAACGCGTCGAGCACGCTGACCTGGCGGTCCGAGATGGACAGCAGCCGGTCGTTGGGGATGACGATGAGGGTGTCGACCTCGTCGCGCAGGCTGGCGATGCCGTCCTCGGCCTGGTTCGCGCGGCGGCGGCCCTCGAAGGTGAACGGGCGGGTGACCACACCGATCGTCAGGGCGCCCAGCGAGCGCGCGATGTTGGCGACGACGGGTGCGCCGCCGGTGCCGGTGCCGCCGCCCTCGCCCGCGGTGACGAAGACCATGTCGGCCCCCTTGAGGACCTCCTCGATCTCCTCGCGGTGGTCCTCGGCGGCCTTGCGGCCGACGTCCGGGTTCGCGCCGGCGCCGAGACCCCGGGTGAGCTCCCGGCCGACGTCGAGCTTGACGTCGGCGTCGCTCATCAGCAGGGCCTGTGCATCGGTGTTGATCGCGATGAACTCGACGCCCTTGAGACCGACCTCGATCATCCGGTTGATGGCGTTGACGCCACCGCCGCCGATGCCGACGACCTTGATGACTGCGAGGTAGTTCTGCGGTGCTGCCACGTCGAAGGCCTCTCGCCTCGAGTTACGTATGCCTGGAGGACGGTTCGCAATGCCAACCCGAACCCTAACGTTGAAGTTTAGGGTTACCCGTGCCACTGTTCCCTGGGTTCTCGGGACAGGACACTAAGTCGACAAGTGGTGCGTGTTCAACGAACACGCCGAACCTCCCGTTTTTCTTTTCACCCTATGTGATCACCCATAGGCGTAGCCAACCAGGGTGCTGCCGGCCCCCACCGGGCGTCAACTCCCCGCCGCCGCGGGGGCGCCGGGGGCGCTGACGTCGAAGCGCTTCGCGCCGGGCGCCGCCTTCATCAGCGCGGTGAGCGTACGCGCCTTGGCGTCGCCCCGCTCGCCGCTGCCCCAGACGACCGTCCGACCCCCCGTCAACTCCACGGTGATGGAGTCGTACGAGCGTACGCGGATGACGAGGGTGTCGCGGCGCACGTCCGCCGGGAGGGACGCCGAGGCGCGCACGCCCTCGCGCTCCAGGCGCGCGCGGCCGAAGTGGCGGACGCCCGGGGAGTCGTCGGGGGCCTCCATCACCAGCCGGGGCACCTTGGCCGGGGCGCGGTCGACTGTGGCGAACCGCACTCCCATACCGTCGATTTCGATGAACTTCCCGCCCTTTTCGAGGATCGCTTTCGGCTGACGTTCGGTCACTTCCAGTCGGATTCCGTGCGGCCAGGAGCGGCCGACGTCGACGGACTCGATCCGGGGGAGCTTCGCGCGCAGCCGGCCGGCGATGGCGTCCGTGTCCACGGACACCAGCGGCTCGCCGAGCGGCACGGCGGCGGCCGCGCGCACCTCGTCCGCCGTGAGGACCTCGGTGCCCGCGACCTCGACGTGGGTGGCGCGCAGCCAGCCGGAGCCGTACAGCGCCCAGACGACGGCGGTGCCGAGGAGCGCGGCCGCGACCGCCGCCAGGACCAGCCGGGTGCGCCGCGAGAGCCCCGCGAGCGGGCCGGAGCGGCCCGTGCGGGGTCTGCGGCCGCCCGTACGGCCCCTGGGGCGCGCGGGCCTCCTGCCCGGCCCCTTGGGGGGCCGGGAGGAGCCGGCCGACGACTTCGGTCCCGGCTTACGGTTCCGTTCGCCGCCGCGCCGGGCGGTCGTCGGTCCGGCCACGCTGCTCAGCCTCCTGCCTGTGCGGGCCGTCAGCCCGCCCTGCGTGCGGCGATCGCCTCGTACACCATGCCGACCAGCAGCTCGTCGGCGTCCCGGCGGCCGAACTCGGCGGCGGCGCGGGACATGTGGTAAAGCCGCTGCGGGTCGGCGAGCACCGGGAGGACGTTGCCCTGCACCCACTCGGGCGTCAGTTCGGCGTCGTCGACCAGCAGTCCGCCGCCGGCCTTGACCACCGGCTGGGCGTTGAGCCGCTGCTCGCCGTTGCCGATGGGCAGCGGGACGTAGGCGGCGGGGAGCCCGACGGCGGACAGTTCGGCGACGGTCATCGCGCCCGCGCGGCAGAGCATCATGTCGGCCGCGGCGTACGCGAGGTCCATGCGGTCCACATACGATACCGGGATGTAAGGCGGCATTCCGGGCATGTTGTCCACGTGCGGCAGGTCGTTCTTCGGACCGACCGCGTGCAGGACCTGGATGCCGGAGCGCTGGAGGAACGGGACGACCGCCTGGATCACCTCGTTGAGCCGGCGGGCGCCCTGCGAGCCGCCGGAGACCAGCAGGGTGGGCAGGTTGGGGTCGAGCCCGAAGGCCGCCCGGGCCTCGTAGCGCAGCGCCGCGCGGTCCAGCGTGGCGATCGTGCGGCGCAGCGGGATGCCCACGTAACGGGCGTTGCGCAGCTTGCTGTCGGGGGTGGACACGGCCACCCCGGCGGCGTAGCGCGAGCCGATCTTGTTGGCCAGGCCCGGGCGGGCGTTGGCCTCGTGGACGATGATCGGCACGCCGAGCCGCTTGGCGGCCAGGTAGCCGGGCAGCGCCACGTAGCCGCCGAAGCCGACCACGCAGTCGGCCTTGGTGCGCTCCAGGATCTGCTCGGCCGCCTTGATGGTGCCGCGCAGCCGACCGGGGACGGTGATCAGTTCCGGGGTGGGCTTGCGCGGCAGCGGTACGGCGGGGATGAGGCCGAGCTCATAGCCCCGCTCGGGCACGAGCCGGGTCTCCAGTCCCCGCTCCGTGCCGAGCGCCGTGATCCCCACGGTCGGGTCCTGCCTGCGCAGGGCGTCCGCGAGGGCGAGCGCGGGCTCGATGTGGCCGGCGGTCCCCCCGCCGGCGAGTACGACATGCACCGAAATTCACCGCTCTCCGGACGGCCGCTTCTTGACGCGCCGTCTCATCGTCTTCCATCTCACCCCAGGCTGCCGCATGGCCAGTGCCGCCCGCGCACCGGGCTCGTCGCGCGCGAAGGCGATGAGCAGGCCGATGGCGAACATGGTCGGCAGCAGGGCGGACCCTCCGTAGGAGAACAGCGGCAGCGGCACCCCGGCGATCGGCAGCAGGCCGAGCACCGCACCGATGTTGACCACGGCCTGGGCCGTGATCCAGGTGGTCACCGCTCCCGCGGCGTACCTCACGAAGGGGTCCTCCGTGCGTCCGGCCACGCGGATACCCGCATAGCCTAGAGCCGCGAACAGGGCGAGAACCGACAGCGTCCCCGCCAGGCCCAGCTCCTCACCGGTGATCGCGAAGATGAAGTCGGTGTGCGGCTCGGGCAGTTCGCCCCATTTTTCGACGCTCGCCCCGAGTCCGGCGCCGAACCAGCCGCCGTTGGCCAGGGCGTAGATGCCGTGCACGGCCTGCCAGCACTGGTCGTTGGCGCCCGGGTCGGTGGCGCCGATGCAGGCCAGCCGGGACATGCGGTTGGCGCTGGTCTTGATGAACAGGAAGGCGAGCGCGGCCGTGACGCCGATCACGCCGGAGAACAGCCGGGTGGGGGCCCCGGCCACCCACAGCAGGCCGAGCAGGACGGCGGTGAGGACGACGGTGGTGCCCATGTCGCCGCCGACCATGATCAGGCCGAGCAGCACGAAGGTGACCGGGACGAGCGGCACCAGCAGGTGCTTCCACTGGGTGAGCAGCTTCTTGGCGTGCTTGCGGGCCAGCAGGTCGGCGCCCCAGAGCACCACGGCGAGCTTGGCGAACTCGCTGGGCTGGGCCTGGAAGGGCCCGCCGAGGGAGATCCAGTTGGTGTTGCCGTTGATGGTCTCGCCGATGCCCGGGACCTGGACGAGGACGAGCAGGAAGACCGTTCCGGCGAGCAGCGGGTAGGCCAGGGCGCGCAGCAGCCGGACGGGGGTGCGGGCGGCCATCAGCAGCAGGAGCGCGCCGATGGCGGCGGCCAGCAGCTGCTTGCGGAAGAAGTAGGTGGGGGCCAGGCCGCTCTGCAGCGCCTTGATCTGGGAGGCCGAGTAGACCATCACCAGGCCGAGCACGATGATCAGCAGCGAGCCGCCGAGGATGAGGTAGTAGGCCGTCAGCGGGCGGTCCCAGGCGCGTCTGGCCCGGGTGTGCAGGGTCCGCAGGCCGCCCAGGACCGTGCCGCGCGGGGGGCCGCCGCGGCCGCCGCCGGAGGCGCCGCCGCGGGCGGCCGCGGGCCGGGAGGGGCGGACGGACCGGGAGCCCGTGGCCGGCCCGCGCAGGGCCGTCCAGGGGCCGGACGGCCCCGGCCGTGGTGCGACGTGGTCGTGCATCCGGTCCCCTCCGCTGCTCCCGTGCCGTCCGGCCCGCGGCGGGCGCCGGGCGGCTACTCCTGTGTGGTGCGGCCGACGGCCAGCTCACGGACCGCGGCGGCGAACGCCTCGCCCCGCTCGCCGTAGTGGGTGAACATGTCCATCGACGCGCAGGCCGGGGCCATGAGGACCGTGTCGCCCTCGCCGGCCAGCCGGGCCGCCGCGCGGACCGCCTCGGCCATCGCCCCAGTGTCGGTCCGGTCGAGGTCCACCACCGGGACATCCGGGGCGTGTCGCGCCAGCGCCTCCTTGATCAGGGCGCGGTCCGCCCCGAGGAGGACGGCGCCGCGCAGCCGCTTCGCGGACCGGGCGACGAGCTCGTCGAAGGTCGCGCCCTTGGCGAGGCCGCCGGCGATCCACACGATCGACTCGTAGGAGGCCAGCGACGCCTCGGCGGCGTGGGTGTTGGTGGCCTTGGAGTCGTCGACGTAGGCCACGCCGTCCACGTCGGCGACGTGGGCGATGCGGTGGGCGTCCGGCCGGAAGGCGCGCAGCCCGTCGCGGACCGCCTTCGGCTCGACGCCGAAGGCGCGGGCGAGGGCGGCGGCCGCCAGGGCGTTGGCGATGTTGTGCGGCGCGGGCGGGTGGATGTCGGAGACCTCGGCCAGCTCCTGGGCGTTGCGCTGCCGGTCGGCGACGAACGCCCGGTCGACGAGGATGCCGTCCACCACGCCCAGCTCGGAGAGGCCGGGGGCGCCGAGGGTGAAGCCGATGGCGCGGCAGCCCTCCTCGACGTCGGCGTCGCGGACGAGCTGTTCGGTGCGCGGGTCGGCGGTGTTGTAGACGCAGGCGACCTTGTTGCCCTCGTAGACCCGGCCCTTGTCGGCCGCGTAGGCGGCCATGGAGCCGTGCCAGTCGAGGTGGTCGGGGGCCAGGTTGAGCACGGCCGCGGAGTGGGCGCGCACGGAGGGCGCCCAGTGCAGCTGGTAGCTGGAGAGCTCCACGGCGAGGACGTCGTAGGGCTCCTGGGAGAGCACCACGTCGATGATCGGCGTGCCGATGTTGCCGACGGCGGCGGTGCGCAGCCCGGCGGCCTCCAGGATGGCGGCGAGCATCTGGACGGTGGTGGTCTTGCCGTTGGTGCCGGTGACGGCCAGCCAGGGCGGCGCGCCCTCGCCGCGCAGCCGCCAGGCGATCTCGACGTCGCCGACGACGTCCACGCCGGCCGCGGCGGCGGCCGCGAACAGCGGGCTGTCGGGGCGCCAGCCGGGCGAGGTGACGACGAGGCCGGTGCCCTCCGGGAGGGTCGTGGCGTCACCGAGCCGTACGGTCACGGCGTCGCCGAGGCCCGCCGCGCGCTCGCGCAGGGCCGGGCCGTCGCCGCCGTCCACGACGGTGACCCGGGCGCCGAGGCCGGCCAGGGCGCGGGCGGCGCTGACGCCGCTCACGCCGAGGCCGGCGACGGTGATGTGCTTGCCGTAGAACTCCGAGGTGGTCACTTGATGGCCAGCCATCCCGCGTAGAAGATTCCGAGGCCGACGGCCACGCACAGGCCCTGGATGATCCAGAACCGGACCACCACGAGGACTTCGCTCCACCCCTTGAGTTCGAAGTGGTGCTGGAGCGGGGCCATCCGGAAGACGCGCTTCCCGGTGAGGCGGAAGGAGCCGACCTGGATCACCACGGACATGGTGATGAGGACGAACAGGCCGCCGAGCAGGGCGATCAGCAGCTCCGTGCGGGAGCAGATCGCCAGACCGGCGAGCGCGCCGCCCAGGGCGAGCGAACCGGTGTCGCCCATGAAGATCTTGGCGGGCGAGGTGTTCCACCACAGGAAGCCGAAGCACGAGCCCATCAGCGCCGAGGCGACGACGGCCAGGTCGAGCGGGTCCCTGACCTCGTAACAGGCGGCGCCGGAGGTCAGCGGGTTGCCGCACCACTGGCCGTGCTGCCAGGTGCCGATGAAGACGTACGCGCCGAAGACCATCACCGAGGCGCCGGTGGCCAGGCCGTCGAGGCCGTCGGTGAGGTTCACGCCGTTCGACATCGCGAGGATCATGAACAGCGCCCAGACCACGAAGATCACCGGACCGAGCGTCCAGCCGAAGTCCTGGGTGAACGACAGCCGGGTCGAGGCCGGCGTCTGCCCGCGGACGTCCGCGAACTGCAGCGCGAGCACCGCGAAGGCGATGCCGACGATCAGCTGGCCGGCCATCTTCGCCTTGGCCCGCAGACCGAGGCTCCGCTGCTTGACGATCTTGATGTAGTCGTCGAGGAAGCCGACCAGGCCCATGCCGGCCGTCAGGAAGAGCACCAGCAGGCCGGAGGTCGTCGGGTTGCTGCTGGTGATGACCTTGGTCAGCGCGTAGGCGACGAGCGTGGCCAGGATGAAGGCGATGCCGCCCATGGTGGGCGTGCCCTTCTTCCCGGCGTGGCCGCGCGGGCCGTCGTCCCGGATGAACTGCCCGTAGCCCTTGCGGGCCAGGAACTTGATCAGCAGCGGGGTGCCGATGAGGGTCAGGAAGAGACCGATGACACCCGCGACGAGGATCTGGTTCATCAGCCGGTGACCTCGCCCTCAGCGGCGAGCAACTGCTCCGCCACCCGCTCCAGGCCCACCGACCTGGACCCCTTCACCAGTACGACGTCTCCCGGGCGCAGCTCGCTGCGCAGCAGGTCGACCGCCGCCCGCACGTCGGACACGTGCACCGACTCCTCACCCCACGAACCCTCGTTGTAGGCGCCCATGCACAGCCAGGCCGCTTCCCTGTCCCCGACTGCCACGAGCTTGCTGACGTTGAGCCGGACGGCGAGCCGTCCGACCGCGTCGTGCTCGGCGAGCGACTCCTCGCCCAGCTCGGCCATCTTGCCGAGCACCGCCCACGTGCGGCCCCCCCGCTCCTTGGCGGCGTCGCCCATGGCGGCCAGCGCGCGGAGCGCGGCTCGCATGGACTCGGGGTTCGCGTTGTAGGCGTCGTTGACGATCGTCACGCCGTCCGCGCGCTCGGTGACCTCCATGCGCCAGCGGGAGAGCTGGCCCGCCCCGGAGAGCGCCGAGGCGATCTCCCGCACGGGCATGCCCAGCTCATGGGCGACGGCGGCCGCGGCGAGCGCGTTCGACACGTGGTGCTCACCGTACAGCCGCATCGTCACCTCGGCGCACCCGGTGGGGGTGTGCAGCGTGAAGGAGGGCCGTCCCGCGGCGGTCAGGCGGACGTCCGCGGCGCGCACGTCGGCGTCGTCGGCCTCGCCGAAGAGCACGACGCGGGCCTTGGTGCGGGCGGCCATGGCGCGGACCAGCGGGTCGTCGGCGTTGAGCACGGCGACGCCGCCCTCGGCGGCCGCGGGCAGGGCCTCGACCAGCTCGCCCTTGGCGACGGCGATCTGCTCGCGGCCGCCGAACTCGCCGATGTGCGCGGTGCCGACGTTGAGCACGAGGCCGATGCGCGGCGGGGTGAGCTCCGCGAGGTAGCGGATGTGGCCGATGCCGCGGGCGCCCATCTCCAGGACGAGGTGGCGGGTGTCCTCGCCGGCGCGCAGCGCGGTCACCGGGAGGCCGATCTCGTTGTTGAGGTTGCCGGCCGGGCAGACCGTGGGGCCGAGGCGCTCCAGCAGCTGGCCGATCAGGTCCTTGGTGCTGGTCTTGCCCGCCGAGCCGGTCAGCCCGACGACGGTGGCGCCGAGGCGCTCGGTGACGGCGCGGGCCAGCGCGCCGAGCGCGGCGACGACGTCCGGGACGACGATGGCCGGTACGCCGACGGGGCGGGTGGCGAGTACGGCGACCGCGCCGGCCGCGATGGCACGGTCGGCGTAGTCGTGCCCGTCGACGCGCTCCCCGGCGAAGGCCGCGAACAGGCCGCCGGGGACCACCTCACGGGAGTCGATGACGACGGGGCCGGTGACCCGGGCGTCCGGGTCCGGTATGTCGTGCTGCTGCCCGCCGACGACGGCGGCGATCTCGGCGAGGGACAGAGGGATCACCGGTGGTCACCTCCGGCCGTTCGGTCGGGCTTCCGGAGGGCCTCCGGGGCCGGTTGCTGCTGTGCGCGCATGGCGGTCTGTCATCCCTGGTCGTTCCGGTGCTGGGGGGCGGCCGTGCGGCCCTGCTCCTCGATGGCCCCGCGCAGCACCCGGCGGTCGTCGAAGGGGCGTACCTCTCCGGCGACGTCCTGGCCCTGCTCGTGGCCCTTGCCGAGGACCAGAACGGTGTCGCCGGGTTCGGCGCGGGCGACGGCGGCCGCGATGGCCTGGGCGCGGTCCTCCATCAGCAGGACGGCGCCGCGCTCGCCCACGGGCACCTCGGCGGCGCCCGTGAGCATGGTGGCGAGGATCGCGAGCGGATCCTCGGAGCGGGGGTTGTCGGAGGTCAGGACGGCGGTGTCGGCGAGGCGCGCCAGCGCGGCGCCCATCGGGGCGCGCTTGGTGGTGTCCCGGTCGCCGCCGCAGCCGAGGACGGCGTGGATGCGGCCGGGGGTGACCTTGCGCAGGGCGCGGAGAACCGATTCGACGGCGTCCGTCTTGTGGGCGTAGTCCACGACGGCCAGATAGGGCTGGCCGGCGTCCACGCGCTCCAGCCGGCCGGGGACGCCGGCCACGGCGGCGACGCCGTCGGCGGCGGCCTGCGGCTCGGTCCCGGCGGCGGCCAGGGCGACGACGGCGGCCAGCGCGTTGGCCACGTTGAAGGGCCCGGCCAGCGGCGAACGGGCGGACACCCGGACCCCGTCGGGGCCCTCGACGGTGAACGCGGAGTCGAACGGGCCGGTGACGACGTCCACGGCGCGCCAGTCGGCCTCGGGGCGGCCCTCGGCGGAGAAGGTCACGACCGGGACCTCGGCGTCGCCCCCGGCCAGCCGGCGGCCGTACGCGTCGTCGAGGTTGACGACGCCGAGGCGGCTGCGCTCCTTGGTGAAGAGCTGGGCCTTGGCCCGGTAGTAGTCCTCCATGCCGGAGTGGAACTCCATGTGCTCCGGGCTGAGGTTGTTGAAGACCGCGACGTCGAAGACGCAGCCGTCCACCCGTCCCAGCACCAGCGCGTGGCTGGAGACCTCCATGGCGACCGAGCGGACGCCCCGCTCGCGCATGACGGCGAAGAGCGCCTGGAGGTCGGTGGCCTCGGGGGTGGTGCGCTCGGATTTGATCCGCTCGTCGCCGATACGGGACTCGACGGTGCCGATCAGGCCCGTCAGCCCGCCCGCGGCGCGCAGTCCGCCCTCGATGAGGTACGCGGTGGTGGTCTTGCCGGAGGTGCCGGTGATGCCGATCTGGAGCAGGTCGCGGCCGGGGTCGCCGTAGACCGTCGCCGCGAGGGCGCCCATCCGGGCCCGCGGGTCGTCCACGACGAGGACCGGGAGGCCGGTGGCGGCGGCGCGGCCGGCGCCCGCCGGGTCGGTCAGCACGGCGGCGGCGCCGAGGCCCGCGGCCTGGGCCGCGAAGTCGGCGCCGTGGAAGCGGGCGCCGGGCAGGGCGGCGTAGAGGTCGCCGGGGCGGACCGCGCGCGAGTCGTGGGTGATGCCGGTGACGGCGGCGTCCGAGGCGCCCTCGGGGGCTCGGATGCCCAGCTGACCGGCGAGGTCCGCGAGGGGCACGGGCCGGATCCGGGTGGGGCGGGGCGCTCCCGGAGCGGTTGCTTCCGGGGGGGTGGCTGGGGACTGATCAGCGTGGGGCACGGCGGTGAGCGTACCGGGCGCACCCGGCCCGTCGCGAAGCGAGGGGCGCGCCGGGCCCCGGTTCCCGGGAGGGACGGTGGGCTGCGTCACAGTCCCGCGGTCCGGCGGCGTCGCACGGGGGCTCACCTAATATTCCACCGGCAGCCGGGGCGGCGGACTGCCCGAGGGCGGCACCTGCAGGGTCTTCAGCGCGAAGGACATGACCTGCTGGAAGACCGGTCCGCAGATCTGGCCGCCGAAGTAGCTGCCCCGGGTCGGGTTCTGGATGGCGCAGTAGACGGTGATCCGCGGCTGGTCGGCGGGGGCGAAGCCGGCGAAGGACGCGGTGTAGCCGTGGTAACGGCCGGTCCTCGGATCCACCCGGTTGGACGTGCCGGTCTTGCCCGCCACCCGGTAGCCGGGGATCTTCGCCTTGGTGCCGGTGCCGTCCCGGTCGTCGACCACCGACTCGAGCATCGCGGAGAGCTGCTTGGCCGTCCTCTCGCTGATCACCCGGGTGCGCGGCGGGGCGGCGGCGGGGGTGAACCGCCCGTCCGGCCCCTTGCTGCCGCGCACCAGCGTCGGCCGCACCCGCTCGCCGCCGCCCGCGATCGTGGAGTACACCGACGCCGCCTGGAGGGCGTTGAGCGACAGGCCCTGACCGAACGGGATCGTGTACGACTGCGACTGCTCCCACTTCTGCCAGGGGGCGAGGATGCCGGGCGTCTCCCCCGGGAAGCCGAGCCCGGTGGGCTTCCCGATGCCGAACCTGCTCAGGTACGAGTGGAGGACCTGGTTCGCCTGTTCCCGGGTCCTGCCCAGCTGCTCACTGGCGAGGATGGTGCCGATGTTGCTGGACTTGGCGAGCACCCCGTTGAGCGTCAGGTGCCAGATCCCGTGGTCGATGTCGTCGGCGAACGAACGGTCCGCGCGCGGCAGCCGGTTGGGCACCTCGACGTGGGTGCCGGGGGTGGCCGCGCCCTCCTCCAGGACGGCGGCCATGGTCATCACCTTGCTGACGCTGCCGGGCTCGTAGGCGTCCTGGACGGCCGCGTTGCCCATGGCCGCGCGGTCGGCGTGGGCGAGGTCGTTGGGGTTGTAGCCGGGGGCGTTGGCCATGGCCAGGATCTCGCCGGTGCGGGAGTCCTGGACGACGACGTAGCCGCGGTCGGCCGCCGAGGCGCGCACCTGCTCGGCCACCGCGTTCTGGGCGGCCCACTGGATGTCCCGGTCGATGGTCAGCTCGATGTCGGAGCCGGGGACGGCCGCCTGCTCCTTGAGGTCGCCGGTGGGCACCTGGCGGCCGCCGGACTGGGCGTAGACGCGCTTGCCGTCCTTGCCCGCCAGCTCGGCGTTCAGCTGGGCCTCCAGCCCGCCGCCGCCCCGGCCGTCGGCGTTGACGAAGCCCAGCAGCCCGGCGGCCAGGTCCCCGTTGGGGTACACGCGTTTGCTGTGCGCCTCGCGGTTGAGGCCGGTGAGCAGGTTGACGCCGCCGCGCCCGGTGGGCGTGCGGGCCGCCTCCCGCTTCTTCAGCTCCCGGATCCGGTTCCACACCTGCGGGGTCTGCTGGCGGGCCAGCACGACGTACTTGGACTTCGGGTTGGCGGTGAGTTTCGCCTCGATGGCCTCGGCGCTCTCGCCGAGGACGGGGGCGAGCAGCCCGGCCGCCCGCCGCGGCGCGTCCGGGATCTTGATGCGCTCAGGGGTGAGCAGGTCGGGCGCGGCGGTGATGTCGTACGCGTCGACGGTGGTGGCCAGGTCCACCCCGTTGCGGTCGGTGATGGTGCCGCGCTCGGCGGCCAGGGTGACGGGGATGTAGCGGTTGACGTTGGCGCGGGCCGCGTACGCGCTCGCGTCGACGGCCTGCACCTGGAGCAGCCGCACGGTGAACGCCAGCAGCACCAGCGTGAGCGCGAACCCGATCAGCCGCAGCCGGGGTTTGGGGCTGCCCAGCCGCAGGGGCTGTGCCGCGACCCCCGGGCGCGGCC
The DNA here is from genome assembly GCF_001187435.1 of Streptomyces caatingaensis. Lineage (GTDB taxonomy): Bacteria > Actinomycetota > Actinomycetes > Streptomycetales > Streptomycetaceae > Streptomyces > Streptomyces caatingaensis. Next base: position 262,819 of record NZ_LFXA01000004.1, read on the forward strand.
GGGCGGCGGGCCGGCCCGCGGGACGGGCCGGCCGGGGAACCGGGCGGCGGGGCTGCCTGGGCGCCGTCACTTCGTCACCTGCCTGGGGATCCGGGGGCGGGAACGGCCGGCCGCGGACCGCCGGCCCGCGGCGGCGCCGGGAGCGCCGGGGCCTGCCCGCCCGGCCGCTGGAACTGCGGGTACGGCGGGAGGGCGGGTCCGAACGGGGCGGGGGCGCCGGGCCGTTGGGACTGCGGGTACGGAGCGGGCGCCGGGGCCCGGCCGCCCGGCCGCTGGGACGGGGGGTACGGCGGGAGGGCGGGGCCCTGGCCGTCCGGAGCGGTGCCGCCGGGGATCCGGTACGGCTGGAAGGCCGGATCCGTCACGGGGGGCCCGTCCGTGCCCGGCGTGCCGGGGCCGGCCGGGCGCACGGCCCCCGCGGGGTTCACGGCCCCCGCCGGACGGGGCGCCGCGCCGGGCGGGGTGCCGCCCGGGGCCCTGCCCGGGAGGGCGCCCGGCGGGGCGGCCCCGGGGGCGTACGCCGCCGGATCCTCCGGCGTGCCGCCGGCCGCCGGGGCCGGGGCGGGGACGCCGCGGACGGTGCCGTCCGGATCGAGGAAGGCGGGGCTGCCGCCGGGGACGAGGCCCAGCTCGCGGGCGCGCCGCTCCAGCGCGTCGGGGGCGGCGAGCTGGTCCACCTCCTGCTGGAGGGCCTGCTGCTGGTCCGTCAGCTCGGTGGTCCTGCGCTGGAGCCGGGTGAGCTCGAACGACCCCTGGTTGATCGAGGAGTTGAGAAGCAGCAGGGCGATGAGGCCGGAGCCGAGGAGGAAGACGACGAGCAGCACGAAGGGGGTCCGCCGCATCGCGGCGGGCCCGGGGGGCAGCAGCCGCCGGAGCGTGCCCCGGCCGCGGGCGGCGGCCGGCGTCACGGCACGTCCTCGCGGATGCGTTCGGCGCCCCGCAGCCGCGCCGGGGCGGCCCGCCGGTTCTCGGCGATCTCCTCCTCGGTGGGCAGTTCGGCGCCCCGCGTGAGCAGCCGGAGCCGCGGCTGGTAGCGCTCGGGGACGACCGGCAGCCCGGGCGGGGCCGTGCTGGCCGCCCCGGCGGCGAGGACGCCCTTGACGATGCGGTCCTCCAGCGACTGGTAGGACAGCACCGCGATCCGGCCGCCCACCGCGAGCGCGGCCACGGCCGCCGGGATGGCCTTCTCGACACTGGCCAGCTCGGCGTTGACCTCGATGCGCAGCGCCTGGAAGGTGCGCTTGGCGGGGTTGCCGCCGGTGCGCTTGGCGGCCTGCGGGAGGGCCTCGCGGATGAGCTCGACGAGCCGGGCGCTGGTGGAGAAGGGCTCCTTCTCGCGCTCGCGGACGATGGCGGAGACGATCCGCTTGGCCTGCTTCTCCTCGCCGTACGCGCGCAGGATCCGCACCAGTTCGCCCGGCGGGTAGGTGTTGAGGACCTCGGCGGCGCTGATGCCCGTGGTCTGGTCCATGCGCATGTCCAGCGGCGCGTCCTGGGCGTACGCGAAGCCGCGGTCCGCCTCGTCGAGCTGCATGGAGGAGACGCCGAGGTCGAAGAGGACGCCCTGCACCTTGGGGACGCCGAGGCGCTCCAGCACCTCGGGGAGCTCGTGGTAGACGGCCTGCACGAGGGTGGCGCGGTCCCCGAAGGGGGCGAGCCGCGCGCCGGCCAGCGCCAGGGCGGTGGGGTCGCGGTCGAGGCCGATCAGCCGGACCTCGGGGAAGGCCGTGAGCAGCGCCTCGCTGTGCCCTCCGGCGCCCAGGGTGCAGTCGACGACGACGGCCCCCGGCGCTTCGATGGCGGGAGCGAGCATGTCCAGACACCGCTGGAGCATGACGGGGACGTGTCGCGCGTTGCCGGCCATGGGCCCTTCTGGGAGTGCGGTACGGCGCTTCGCGCACGCACCGCCGGGTCCCCGCCCGCTCGAAGGGGAGGCGGCACGCGGGGCGGCCGGAGCGGGAGGAGGCCGAGGGGTACGGGAACGTCGCGCCGTGCGGGTTCTTCGAGTTCGACGGAGCCGAGGGGAGCGTCTCGCCTCCCACTTCGCGCCACTTTAGTCCACTCGTCCCCTCGGTCAATCACTGCGTTCGCCTCGCGTTGCCGCGGCCCGCACCCCTTTCCGTTCGCACAGACATGCGATCGTCACCCCTGTGGCTTACCTCACAGCCGCCCGGGTCGGTGGGGATTGCCCGGCCCTCGGGCGGGCCGTCGGGCCCCCGGCCGACTAACGTCGTGCGTATGTCGATATCCGCGTCCCAGCCCCCCAGCCGGAACCGCGCGTCCGGGAGCGGCCTGCCGACGGTCACCGACCGTCTCGTCGAGGCCAACGCGCGGTACGCCGCCGAGTTCACCGACCCGGGCATGGACGCCCGGCCCGTCCTGAAGGTCGCGGTCGTCGCCTGCATGGACGCCCGTCTTGACCTGCACGCCGCGCTGGGCCTCCAGCTCGGCGACTGCCACACCATCCGCAACGCGGGCGGTGTGGTCACCGACGACATCATCCGTTCGCTGACCATCAGCCAGCGGGCCCTGGGCACCCGCTCCGTGGTGCTCATCCACCACACCGGCTGCGGCCTGCTCGACCTCACCGAGGACTTCCGGCACGACATCGAGGCCGAGGTCGGCCAGCGCCCCGCGTGGGCGGTCGAGGCGTTCAAGGACCTCGACCAGGACGTGCGCCAGTCCATGCAGCGCGTCCGCACCTCGCCGTTCCTTCCGCACACCGACGACGTGCGCGGCTTCGTCTTCGACGTGACCACGGGACGGCTGCGGGAGATCGACCCCAGGCCGTGACGGCACGTCATGCCCCGGCGGTGCCGGCGGACCGCCGGGGCGTGAGAATGCACAGGCTGAGAACGCATGGGCGACGCCCGCTCCCGCACCCGCGCGGGGCGGGGGCCCGTTACGGGCCGAGGAGGGCCGGGGTGACCACCTTTGACGAGCCGACGACGGGGCTCGGCGGGCCGACCGGGACGACGGAGCGGATCCGCGCCTCGGTGGAGAGCGTGATCGAGGGCAAGCCGGAGGTCGTGCGGCTGGCCCTGACCGTGCTGCTCGCCGAGGGCCACCTGCTGATCGAGGACGTCCCCGGCGTGGGCAAGACGATGCTCGCCAAGGCGCTGGCCAAGTCGCTGGACTGCTCGGTGCGGCGCATCCAGTTCACCCCCGACCTGCTGCCCTCGGACGTGACCGGGGTGAGCGTCTTCGACCAGCGGGAGCGGGAGTTCGAGTTCAAGCCGGGCGCGATCTTCGCGCAGATCGTCATCGGCGACGAGATCAACCGCGCCTCCCCCAAGACCCAGTCGGCGCTGCTGGAGTCGATGGAGGAGCGCCAGGTCACCGTCGACGGCCGGACCTATCCGCTGCCCTCCCCCTTCATGGTGGTGGCCACCCAGAACCCGGTGGAGATGGAGGGCACCTACCCGCTCCCCGAGGCCCAGCGCGACCGCTTCATGGCCCGTGTCTCCATGGGCTACCCGAGCCCCGAGGCCGAGCTGCGGATGCTGGACGCGCACGGCGCCCGCTCCCCGCTCGACGACCTCGTCCCGGCCGCGCACGCGCACGACGTCGTGGAACTCGTCGCGGCCGTCCGCGAGGTGCACGTGGCCGAGGCCGTGCGGCGGTACGCGGTCGACGTCGTCTCCGCCACCCGCGGCCACCCCGAGCTGGGGCTCGGCGCCTCGCCCCGGGCCACCCTGCACCTGCTGCGCGCGGCCCGGGCGGCCGCGGCCCTCGCGGGCCGGGAGTACGCGCTCCCCGACGACGTCCAGGCGCTCGCCGTCCCCGTCCTCGCGCACCGGCTGCTGCCCACCGCCCAGGCCCGGCTGAACCGGCGCACCGCCGAGCAGATCGTCGGCGACGTCCTGCGCCACACCCCGGTGCCCGAGCTCCGGGCGCGGCGGCCGTGACGGCCGGACCGCGGCCCGACGGGCCCCTGGCCGAGGAGGAGCCGGGAGCCCTGGGCGGACTGCGGGCGGCGTTCGGCGGGCTGACCACGCGCGGGCGGTCGTTCCTCGCGGCCGGGGCCGCGGCCGTCGGCTGCTCCTACGTCCTCGGCCAGGAGGACCTGCTCCGCGTCGGGCTGCTGCTGGCCGCGCTGCCGCTCGCCTGCGTCCTGGTGCTGCACCGCACCCGCCACCGCGTCACCGGCAGCCGCCGGCTGGAGCCGGAGCGGGTCTCCGCCGGGGAGGAGGCCCGGGTGCACCTGGCGGTCGACAGCGCCTCCCGGCTGCCCACCGGTCCGCTGCTGCTCCAGGACCGCGTCCCCTACGAGCTGGGCCCGCGCCCCCGCTTCGTCCTGGCGCGGCTGGAGCCGGGCGCGCGGCGCGCGGTCTCCTACCGGGTCCGCGCCGAGCTGCGCGGCCGCTACGCGCTGGGGCCGCTCCAGCTGCGGGTGACCGACCCGTTCGGCATGTGCCGGATCGACCGGGACTTCGGCGCCCGGCAGACGCTGACCGTGCTGCCGCGCTGCGTGCCGCTGCCCGCGGTGCCGCTGGGCGGCGAGGCGGCCGGCCACGGCGAGGGACGGCACCGCGCCGTCGCCCTGGCCGGCGCGGACGACATCATTCCGCGCGGGTACCGGCACGGCGACGACCTGCGCCGCGTGCACTGGCGGGCCACCGCGCGCCACGGCGAGCTGATGGTGCGCCGCGAGGAGCAGCCGCAGCGCGCGCACGCGACCGTGCTGCTCGACACCCGGGGCGTCGCCTACGCGGGCGCCGGACCGGAGTCGGCCTTCGAGTGGGCCGTCTCGGGGGCCGCCTCGGCCGCCGTGCACCTGCTGGGACGGGGCTTCGCCGTACGGCTGGTGACCGACACCGGAGCCTTCGTCCCCGGCCTCGCCGGCACCGCCCCCGCCGACGCGGCCGCGCCCCTGCTCGACGCCCTCGCCCTCGTCGACCACTCGCCGGCGGACGACCTCTCCGGCGCGCACGCGGCCCTGCGCGACGGGCGCACCGGCCTGCTCGTCGCCTTCCTCGGCGAACTGGACGAGCACCGGGCCGCCTCCACCGCCCGCCTGCGCGCCCGCGGCGCCGCGGCCCTCGCGTTCGTCCTCGACCCGGAGGTCTGGACGGGCGCGGCACCGGCCCCCGACGCCCGCCCGCTGCGCGTGCTGCGCGAGGCGGGCTGGGCGGTGGTCGCGGTGGGGCCGGGCGACGCCCTGCCGGACGCCTGGCGGCTGGCCGGGGCGGGCGGCACGGGCGCGACGGAGGATCCGGCGGCGGAGGGACGGACGTGAGCGGGGCGACGCGGCTGGCGGTCTGTGCCGTCCTGGCGACGGCCGGGGCGGCCACCGCCATGGTGCCGCTGGTCGACGGCGCCTCCTGGCTGGCCGACGCCGTGCTGCTGCTGGCCGTCCAGAGCGCCGTCGGCGCGCTCGCCCGCCGCGCGCCGCTCCCGCGCACCGCGGCGGTGGCCCTCCAGGCGCTGACCGCCCTGCTGCTGCTCACCGTGGTCTTCGTCCGCGACCGCGCGGTCGCCGGACTGCTGCCCGGACCGCGGGCGTTCACCGGGTTCGCCGAGCTGCTGCGGCAGGGCGCCGACGACATCGCGCGCTACGCGATCCCGGCGCCGGCGACCCCGGGCATCGAACTCATGCTGGTGGGCGGCGTCCTGCTGGTCGGGCTGGCCGTGGACGCGCTGGCCGTCACCCTGCGGCACGCCGCGCCCGCCGGGCTGCCGCTGCTGGCGCTCTACTCGATCGGCGCCGGGCTGACCCGGAGCGGCGCCGACTGGCTGTGGTTCCTGGCCGCCGCCGCGGGCTACCTGCTGCTGCTCCTCGCGGAGGGCCGGGACCGGCTCGCCCGCTGGGGCCGCGTCTTCGGCGGCGGGACGGGCGGCGCCGCGTCCGCCGCCCCGGCCCGTACCGGCCGCCGGATCGGCGTCCTCGCCCTGGGCGTCGCCCTGGCCCTGCCGGTCGCGCTGCCCGCCATCGACGGCGGGCTGCTGGCCCCGCGCGACCGGGGCCGGGAGGGACACGGCGAGGGCGGGACGATCTCCGCCGTCAACCCGGTGGTCTCCCTGCGGGACAGCCTCAACCAGCCCGAGAACCGGGAGGTCCTGCGCTACCGCACCTCGCTCGACGCCCCGCGGGACCTGTACCTGCGCATCGTCGCCCTCGACCACTTCGACGGACGGACCTGGCGGCCCTCCGAGCGGCGGATCACCGACGTCCCCGAGCGGCTGCCGGCCCCCGCCGGGCTCTCCCCGGAGGTGGCGACGGACCGCTACACCCTCTCGGTGGCCGCCTCCGACACCTACGCCCAGACCTATCTGCCGCTGCCCTTCCCCGCCGAGTCCGTCCGCGCGGACGGCCGGTGGCGCTACGAACCGGAGGGCCGCTCCCTGGTCGGCGACCACGGGCAGACCACCCGCGGCCTGCGCTACCGGGTCACGGGCCTGCTGCCGCGGCCGACGGCCGCGCAGCTCGCCCGCGCGCCCGAACCGCCCGAGGCGCTGCGCCGCGAGTACACCGAGGTGCCGTCCTCGCTGCCCGAGGTGGTGGCGCGGCGGGCCCGCGAGGTGACGGCCGGGGCCGCCACGGCGTACGAGCGGGCCGTGCGGCTCCAGGACTGGTTCGCGGTGAACGGCGGCTTCCAGTACGACACGGAGGTGCGGTCGGGCGGCGACGACGACGCCGTCGCCTCCTTCCTGGAGGACAAGCGGGGTTTCTGCGTCCACTTCTCCTTCGCCATGGCCGCGATGGCGCGCACGCTCGGCATCCCGGCACGCGTCGCCGTCGGCTTCACCCCCGGCAGCCCGCGGGGCGACGGGACCATGTCGGTGGGCAGCAAGGACGCCCACGCCTGGCCCGAGCTGTACTTCGAGGGGGCCGGCTGGACGCGGTTCGAACCGACGCCGAGCCGGGGGGCGCCGCCGGAGTACACCGTGCGGCGCGATCCGGCCGGGGCCGGGGCCGACGATCCGGCCGCGCCCGTGCCGGACCGCCCGTCCGGTCCCCGCCCGGCGCCCTCCCGGGGCGACGCCCCCGGCCCGGTGCCGGGCGGGCCCGGCTCCGCCGGCCTCCCCGCCGACGGCTCGTCGTCCTCCGGCCCGGGCGCCGTGGTCTGGTCGGCGGCCGCCGGGGCGCTGCTGGTGCTGCTCCTCGCGGCGGCGCCGCTGTGGCGGGTCCGGGTGCGGGCCCGCCGGCTGGGCGGCGGCCGCGGCCCGGCGGACCCGGTGGCGCGGACGCTGGCCGCGTGGCGGGAGCTGACGGATTCGGCGTGGGACCACGGGATCGCGCCGGAGCGGGCGCGGACGCCGCGGGGAACGGTGGAGCGGATCAGCGCGGCCGCGGCGCTGGACTCGTCGGCGGCGGCGGCCGCGGGGCGGGTGGCCACGGCGGTGGAGCGGGCGCTGTACGCGCCGGAACCCCCGGCTTCCGGCGATCTCGCGGGGGATGTCGCCCTGGTGCGGGCGGGGTTGCGCGCCTCCGCCGGGTGGCCCGCGCGGCTGCGGGCGGTCCTCGCGCCACGCTCGGTGGCGGGCGCCGTGCCGTGGCTGCGGCGCCGCCGTTGAGCGGACGCGTCGAGGGGATCCGCCGGACGACGAACGCCGGGCGCCCGCACCCGGAGGGTGCGAACGCCCGGCGTTCTCAGGGGACTCAGCCTGAGGGGACTCAGCGGCCCTGCTCGTCGCGCCGCCGCTGCCACCGCTGCTCGATGCGGTCCATCATCGACCGCCGCTGCCGCACCGGGCCGCGCCGCCCGGCGGCGCCCATCGGCCCCCGCGGAGCACCGCCCCGCGGCGCCTTGCGCCAGCCCGTGACGACGAGCACCGCGCAGCCGAGCATGACGAGGAACCCCACCACGCTGATCCAGATCCACTGGGCGACCATTCCGGCCATGAGGAGCGCGATGCCCACCAGAAAGCCCGCGATCGCCTGGTAGACCCGTCGCCGGGTGTACGTGCGCAGGCCGCTGCCCTCGAGCGCTGTGGCGAACTTGGGATCTTCGGCGTACAGCGCTCGCTCCATCTGCTCGAGCATGCGCTGCTCGTGCTCCGAGAGCGGCACGGAGTCCTCCTACTCGTCGGTCGCGGGGGTGCGACCGGGTGCGACCCTTTCAGGATAGGCAGGGAATCGCCCCCGTGAAACCCGCCCCTCTGCGCCAATCCGCCCACCGGCCCGGGGGCGGCGACGGTGGCGTTCGCAACGTACATTCCCTGCCCGCCGACCCGTCATGCCGGACGGTGCCCCCGATCATACGGCGCGAACGGCCTGATCGGGCGGCCCCTGCGGACCCCGGTCCTAGTCCCGAGCCGCCAGCACGTGCAGCTGTGTGGCCACGGCGTGGAAGGCCGGCAGCGCGGCCGCCGCGGCCTCCAGCTCGACGAGGGCGTCGCGGGCGCCGGGCTGGGCGTCGACGAGGACCCCGGGCACCAGGTCGGCGAAGACCCGGACCCCGTGCACGGCCTTGACGTCCAGGCCCGCCGCGCCGACCAGCTCCGAGAGCTGCTCGGCCGTGAAGCGCCGCGGGACCGGGTCCCCCGCCCCCCAGTGGCCGTCCGGGCCGGTCAGCGCCTGCCGGGCCTCGGCGAAGTGCCCGGCGAGGGCACGGGCGAGCACCGCGCCGCCGAGACCGGCGGCGAGCAGGCTGAGCACACCGGAGGGGCGCAGGGCGGCCGCGATGTTGCGCAGCCCGCCGGCCGGGTCCTCCAGGTACTCCAGGACGCCGTGGCACAGGACGGCGTCGTACTCCTCGCGTCCGACGACCTCGAAGAGGTCCTGGGTGTCGCCCTGGACGCCGCGCACCCGGTCGGCGACGCCGGCCTCGGCGGCCCGGCGCTCCAGCGCGAACAGGGCGTTGGGGCTGGGGTCGACCACGGTCACGCGGTGTCCGAGACGGGCCGCCTCCACGGCGAACTTGCCGCTGCCGCCGCCGGCGTCGAGCACCTCCAGCTCCGTGCCCCGCCGGTCGAGGGCGTCCCGGAGGGCCTCCCAGACCACGGCGGTACGCAGGGACGCGCGGGGACGCGATGGGGTCTCCCCACCCAGGGAAGGCTCGGACACGGCGGGTGGCTCCTCGGCGGCGGTGACGTGACGACGAACGCCGCCCAGCCTAGTGGTCCCCCGCCCGGCCCCCGCCCACGCCCCGCGTCCGGCCCCCGGGGACGGCGCCGGGGGACGGCGCCGGGGCCACCGGCCCCCCGCCCGGCGCCACGCTGCGTACAGGGAGAATCACCCTCATGGACAGCAGCAGTGCGCACCGCAGAGGAAACACCCGGCGGAAGCTCTTCGAGGCGGCGGTCACCCTCATCGCCGAACAGGGCTTCTCCTCCACCACGGTGGACGAGATCGCCGAACGGGCCGGGGTCGCGAAGGGCACCGTCTACTACAACTTCGCGAGCAAGACCGTCCTCTTCGAGGAGCTGCTGCGGGACGGCATCGAGCTGCTGACCGTCGCCCTGCAGCAGGCGGCGGACGAGACGGCCGCGCGCGGCGGGCGGCGGGTGGACGCGCTGGACGCGATGGTCCGCGCCGGGCTGGAGTTCATCGCCCGCCACCCGGCCCTGACGCAGCTGTACGTGGCCGAGCTGTGGCGCACCAACCGGGCCTGGCAGCCGACGCTGACGCAGGTGCGGCGGAAGGCCCTCGCGGTGATCGAGTCCGTGCTGCGGCAGGCCGTCGCGGAGGACGAGGTGAGCACGGAGATCGACGTCCCGCTGACGGCGTCGGCCCTGTTCGGCATGGTGCTGGTGACGGCCCTGGACTGGCAGTCGTTCCAGCCGGAGCGGTCGGTGGACGACGTGCACGCGGCGCTCTCCCGGCTGTTGCAGGGCCGGATCGGAGGCGGCGGCGCCCGCTGAAGGCTGCCGACCCTTGAAGGGCGCCGCCGCCGTCGGGGCGCGGCCCGGCTCCGCCGCCCCGTGCCGGCGGTGCGCGGCCCGCGCCCCGTTCGCGGACCACTCTTCCGTCCGCGCGGCCCGCGCACCGTCCGCCGCGCTACTCATTCCGGCTGAGTACCCGCACCGGTACGCGCGCTGAGTACGTGCGCGCGCCGTTCCGTACGATCGCGTGCGTGTCCGTACTTCCCCTGGTGTTCACGAGCGGCTGGGCGAGCGGGATCAACGCCTACGCCGTGGTCCTGCTGCTCGGCCTGTGCGGCCGGGCCGGTGTCGGCGGGGCGGTGCCCGACGCGCTGCAGCGGCCCGAAGTCCTCGCCGTGGCCGGGCTGTTGTTCCTGTGCGAGACCGTGGCCGACAAGATCCCCTACGTGGACACCGTCTGGGACGCGGTGCACACCCTCGTCCGCCCGGCCTGCGGCGCCGTGGTCGGCGCGCTGCTGGCCGGCCGGGGCGACGGGTCACTGCCGGAGGTCGCGTACGCCGCCCTCGGCGGGACGACGGCGCTGGTGACGCACCTGGTGAAGGCGGGCACGCGCATGGCGGTGAACACCTCGCCGGAGCCGCTGAGCACCATCGTGGTGAGCGTCGTGGAGGACCTGGGCGTCGCGGCGCTGGTCGTCCTCGCGCTGTTCCACCCGGTGGCGGCGGCGTGCGCGGCCGGCGGCCTGCTGGTCCTGGGCGCCGCCACCGTGGTGTTCCTGTGGCGCAAGGTGCGCGCGTTCCTGCGCCGGAGGCGGGAACGGCGCCTGGCGGCGGCCCGATAGAGTCCTGTCACATGGCAAGAATTGCGGTGATCGGCGCCGGCATGGCCGCCATGGCGGCCTCCGCCCGGCTCGCGATCGCGGGCCACAAGGTCACGGTGTACGAACGCGGGACGACCCACGGCGGCGCGCTCGGCCGCTTCGAGCGCGACGGCTTCGCCTTCGACACCGGCCCCCAGCTCCTGCACCTGCCCGCGGTCTACCGCGACCTGTTCGTCAAGACGGGCAAGGAGTCCCTGGAGCAGAGCGTCACGATGTCCCAGGTGGACCCCGCGAGCGCGCACGTCTTCGCCGACGGCACCGCCGTCGCCCTGCCCAACGCCTCGCGGGCGGGCGTCGTCGGGGCCCTCGACGCCGCGGTCGGCCCGGGCGCGGGCGAGCGCTGGAGCGACCTGGTCAACCGGGGCCGGGAGGTCTGGGACGCCACCCGCCGCCCGCTCCTGGAGGAGCCGCTGGCCACCGGGGCGGCCCGGGAGGCGCTGGGCCGCGACCCGTACCCGGCCGTCCGCCGGCGCGGGCTCTTCCGCCGCCCCGCCCCGCCGGCCCTGGCGTCCGTCGCCGCGCGGGAGTTGAAGGACCCCCGGCTCGCCGCCCTGCTGGAGAGCCACGCCCTGGCGTACGGCCTCGACCCGCGCACCGCCCCGGCGAGCGCGACCGTCCTGCCGTACATGGAGCAGACCTTCGGCAGCTGGTACGTGGCGGGCGGCCTGCGGGCCCTCGCCGACGCGCTGCACCGGCGCTGCCTGGCCCGCCGGGTGGAGTTCCGCTTCGGCGCCGAGGTCACCGAGGTCCTGGAGGAGGACGGCCGGGCCGCCGGGGTGCGGCTGGCCGACGGCGGGACGGCCGGGGCGGACGTCGTCGTCGCGGGCGTCCACCCCGGCCGCCTCGCCGTCCCCGCCCCGGGCACGGTCGGCCCCGCCCCCGTCCCGCCGGGCCGCTGCACCGTGCTCCTCGCCCTGCGCGGCGCGCGCCCCGAGGGCACGGCGCACCGCACGGTGGTCCACGCCCCCGACCGCGCCGCGGAGTTGACCGGGATCTTCGCGCCGGAGGCCGCCCCGGCCTATGTGCCGACGGTGACCGTGCTGCGCCCCGACGACCCCGCGGTCCGCCCGGACGCGCAGCACGAGGCGGTCACCCTCACCGCGACCGTCGCCCCCCAGGGCGCGGTCGACTGGCGCGCCCGGGCCGGGGAGTTCGCGGACCGCATGGTGCGCGCCGCCGAGGCGGCCGTGCCGGGCCTGCGCGAACGGCTGCTGTGGCGCGAGGTGTTGACCCCCGCGGACACCGAGGCGGCCACCGGCGCCGAGGGCGGCGGCGTGCCCGCCCCGGTCCTCGCGGGCGCGGGCGGCGCGTACCTGCGCCCCGCCAACACCACCGGAACGTCCGGTTTCTACCGGGTGGGCGGCTTCGCGCACCCGGGCGGCGGGCTCGCCCACGCCGGGATGTCCGGGGCGCTGGTCGCCGGGCTCGTCGTGGAGGGCGCGGACTTCCGCGGCTCCCGGTGAGCGGGCCCGGTCAGTAGCGGTAGCCCTGCTGCTCCCCGTACCCCTGCTGCCGGTGCGGCGGCGGGACGTCGGTGTCGCGCTGCTGCGGCACCCAGACGCCGCCGGGCGGGGTGTCCATGTCGTACTGCCCCGCCCCCGTCGCCCAGGCGTCCGTGCCGTACGGCTGCTGCTGCCCGTAGCCGTAGGGGGCGCCGGCCGGCGGGTGGGTGCCGATGTACGGGTCGGAGTAGGCGGCGTACTGGTCCTGCTGTCCGTAGTCGAACTGATCCCCGTAGGGGGAGGCGGCGGCCGGTTCCTGCACGGGGGCGCCCGCCGGGGTGCCGTAGGCGTCGTACGTCCCGCCGAAGACGGTGGTCTCCTCGGCCGCGAGGACGTCGTCGTGGCCGCCGGGGGCGGCGGGCTGCCGCGGGACGGCGGGCATCATGGCCGTCGCCGCGTTCGGGTCCGGCACGGAGGGCGGACGGGGGGCCGGGGGCGCGTCCCGCTCGTCCCGCGCGGGCTTCCGGTCCGCGGGCTCCGGGGCCGTGGCGCCCCGGTCCGCCCGGCCGCGCCGGCGGCCGGACCGGGCGGGCGCCCCGTCGCCCTCCGCGCGGTCCCCGCGGCCGCGGCGCAGCGCCCAGCCGGCGGAGAAGCCCCGCCGGAAGGACACCGTCACATAGACCTGGCCGACCGCGAACGCGACCGCGCCCACCGCGATGACCACGACGGACGGGACGAGCACGCCCGCCACCACGCCGAGGAAGCCGGCGAGGGCCAGCAGGCGCCAGCGCAGCCTGGCCTTGTACTGGAAGAGCACCTCGCCCAGCAGCCAGAGCCCGACGACGCCGAACGCCAGATAGAGGACCGTCCAGCCCATGAGTCGCCCCTCTCCTCCGGCCGCCGCGCCCGGCCGGCCGTCAGGGCCGCTGGTGCAGCCCCAGGTTCTCGTAGATTTCCAAGGTGGCCGTGGAGTGGTTCAGGGTAATGAAGTGCAACCCGGGAATCTCCTCGGCCATCAACCGGGCACACAGCTCCGTCGCGTACTCGATCCCGATCGAGCGTACAGCCGCCGGATCGTCCTCCACCGCCCGGATCCGCTCCGCGAGCCCGGCGGGGAAGGCCGCGTTGCTGAGCTGTGCGAAGCGTTCGATCTGGCGGACGTTGGTGACGGGCATGATCTCGGGGATGATCGGGGTGTCGCAGCCGGCCGCGGCGACCCGGTCGCGCAGCCGCAGGTAGTCCTCGGCGTGGAAGAACATCTGCGTGATGGCGAAGTCGGCGCCCGCCCGGCACTTGTCCACGAAGTGGCGCACGTCCGTGTCCCAGTCGGTGGAGCGCGGGTGCATCTCCGGGAAGGCGGCGACACCGACGCAGAAGTCGCCCGACTCCTTGATGAGCCGGACCAGTTCGATCGCGTGGTCCACACCCTCCGGGTGGCGCACCCACTCGCCCATGGGGTCGCCGGGCGGGTCGCCGCGCAGGGCGAGCATGTTGCGGATGCCGACGTCGGCGTACTGCCCGATGACGTTGCGGAGTTCGGCCAGGGAGTGGTTGACGGCCGTGAGGTGGGCGACGGGGGTGAGGGTGGTGTCGGTGGCGATGCGCTCGGTCGCGCGGACCGTCCCCTCGCGGGACGAACCACCGGCACCGTAGGTGACGGAGACGAAGGTGGGGGCCACGGCTTCGATGCGCCGGATGGCGTTCCACAGCGTCCGCTCCCCCTTCTCCGTCTTCGGGGCGGCGAACTCGAAGGAATACGAACGCTCGCCGGAGGCGAGCAGGTCACGCACCGTACGGGCGTGATCCGTCCTGGTGGAGGCAGTGCCTAGGGCCATACCGGCCAAGTTAACCCGGCACACGGCGATCTTGGCAGGGGCGGCCGGTGTTCTGTCCGTTTCCTGACCCCTTCCGGCCGCCCGGGAACGGCCGGGGAAGGTCAGGAACGGCCGGGGAAGGTCAGGAAAGGCCAACGGGCGTGCTGCGGGCGCGGATCCGCTCCGCAAGGCGGGCCGCGGCGGCGCCCGGGTCGGCCGCCTCCGTGATGGCCCGGACGACGACGACGCGGCGGGCGCCGGCGTCCAGCACCTCGTCGAGGTTGGTCTCGTCGATGCCGCCGATCGCGAACCAGGGCTTCTCCTGCGGGAGCCGGGCCACGTGCCGCACCAGGGACAGGCCGGGGGCGGGGCGGCCGGGCTTGGTGGGGGTGGGCCAGCAGGGGCCCGTGCAGAAGTAGTCCACGCCGGGCTGGGCGAGGGCGGCGTCGGCCTCGGCCTCGGAGTGGGTGGAGCGGCCGACGAGCACGTCGGCGCCGAGGATCGCGCGGGCGGCGGGGACGGGGAGGTCGCCCTGGCCCAGGTGCAGCACGTCGGCGCCGATGGCGTGCGCGACGTCGGCGCGGTCGTTGACCGCGAGCAGCCGGCCGTGCCGGCGGGCCGCCTCGGCCATCACGGCCAGGTGCTCCAGCTCCTCGCCGGCCTCCATGCCCTTGTCGCGGAGCTGGACGACGTCCACGCCGGCGGCGAGGACCGCGTCCAGGAACTCGGGCAGGTCGCCCTGGCGGCGGCGCGCGTCGGTGCAGAGGTAGAGCCGGGCGTCGGCGAGGCGTTCGCGGGTGGTGGCGGGCATGTTGGTTCTCCCCCTGGTCGGCCGGCCGGGCCGGCGGGCGGTGTACGGGCGTACGGGCGGAGGGTGCCGCCGCCGTCGCCCGCACACCGATCCCTGCACCGATCGGGCCGGCCGTGCGTCAGACGGCGAGCGCCTGGGCGCGGCGCTTCACCTCCGTCCCGCGATTCTCGCGCAGGGCCTGCACGGGGGTGCCGGGCAGGGTCGGGTCCGGGGTGAACAGCCACTCCAGCATTTCCTCGTCGCTGAAGCCGTCGTCCTTCAGGAGCGTCAAGGTCCCGGACAGGCCCTTGACGACCCGGCCCTCGCCGATGAACTCGGCGGGCACCTGGAGTACGCGGTTCTCGCCCCGGCGGACGGCGATGAGCTGGCCCTCCTTGACCAGCTGCCGCACGCGGGTCACCTCGACGCCGAGCTTCTCGGCGATGTCGGGGAGGGTGAGCCAGGCGGGTACGAGAGCATCGATCTTTGCGTCAATCTCGGTCACGGGACAAGCCTGCCATCCTGGACTGACACCCGGTACCCGGGTTGACCCGCCGGAGGGTTCCCCCACTCCCGCCCCAACCCCCTTCCCCAGGGGCTCCGCCCCTCGCGCGGCACGCAACCCGCGCTCCGCGCGGCGGGGCGGGGGCTCCGCCCCCAGCACCCCCTTGCGAGGCTCCGCCCCTGCACCCCGGCCGGGGCTCCGCCCCTTCCTCCCCCGCCAGGGCGGCGCCCGTCGCCGGGCTTCGGGGCTCAACCGCGCTCCGCGCGGCTGTCCTCAATCGCCGGACGGGCTGATTTCAGCCCGTCCGGCGATTGAGGACGAGCGGCGAAGCCGCGACCAGGGGGGCCGGGGGGGCGGAGCCCCCGGTGGGGTGCAGGGGGCGAAGCCCAGCCCGGGGCGCAGGGGGCGGAGCCGGCCAGGGGCGCAGGGGCGGAGCCCCAAGGGCGCAGGGGCGAAGCCCTACAAGGAGCCCCAGCGGACGACCCGGCGGGGCGCAGGGGCGAAGCCCCGCAAAGAGGCCCAGCGGACGACCCGGTGGGGCGCAGAGGCGGAGCCCCGCCCGGGGCGCAGGGGGCGGAGCCGGCCAGGGGCGCAGGGGCGAAGCCCCAAGGGCGCAGGGGCGAAGCCCTGCAAGGAGCCCCAGCGGGCGACCCGGCGGGGCGCAGAGGCGAAGGCCCGCAAGGAGGCCCAGCGGGCGGCCTGATGGGGTGCAGGGGCGAAGCCCCGCCCGGGGTGCAGGGGCGGAGCCCCGCAAAGAGGCCCAGCGGGCGGCCTGATGGGGTGCAGGGGCGAAGCCCCGCCCGGAGTGCAGGGGCGGAGCCCCGCAAGGGGGTGCTGGGGGCGGAGCCCCCGCCCCCGCCGCGGGCGGAGCCCGCGTCCCGCCGCGCGGAGCGCGGTCGGGGGGCGCAGCCCCTGGGAAACGGGGAAAGGGCGGGGCGGGGAGAGGAAATCGCCCTCGGGGCGGGCCCAGGCCCGCTCAGGCGGTCGCCGCCTTCAGCGGCACCCCCGCATCCGCCACCCTCCCCCGGTCCACCACGGCCCCCCGCTCGATCAGCTTCCGCCCCTGGGCGAGATCCCGCGGCCGGCCCACCGCCAGCAGGGCGACCAGCACATCGCCGCGCAGCCAGCACACCGTCCAGGCCGCCCCGGCGGGATCCCCGCGCCAGACGAGTTCGTCGGCGGCCGAGTGGTGGCCCGCGTACTGGACGAAGCGGCCGAACTGTTCGGACCAGAAGTAGGGGACGGGGTCGTAGACGCCCTCCTCCCCGTCGATGCCGACGATGTTCGCGGCCACCGCCCGCGGCCCCTGGAGCGCGTTGTCCCAGTGGTGGACGAGGAGCCGCTCCCCGTACCGCCCGGACGGGAAGGAGGCGCAGTCGCCGACGGCGTAGACGTCCGGCAGGGACGTCCGCAGCCGCTCGTCGGCGGCGACGGAGCCGTCCGGGGCGAGCGAGACGCCGGAGCCGGCGAGCCAGCCGGTCGCCGGCCGCGCGCCGATGCCGACGACGGTCGCGTCGGCGGCGAGCCGCGTCCCGTCGGCGAGCACGACCGCCCCGGGCTCCAGGGCCGCGACCCGCACCCCGGTGAGCAGCCGGGCGCCGGCCTCGGCGTACCAGCCGGCCATGTGCGCGGCCACCTCCGCCGGCAGCGCGCCGGCCAGCGGGCGGTCCGCGGCCTCGACGACCGTCACGGAACAGCCCGCCTCCCGCGCGGCGGTGGCCAGTTCGGCGCCGATCCAGCCGGCCCCGACGGCGACGATCTCGCGCTGCTCGACGAGCAGGGGCCGCAGCCGCTGGGCGTCGTCGAGGGTGCGCAGCAGGTGGACGCCGGGGACGTCCTCGGCGCCGGGCAGCCGGACGGGCTCGGCGCCGGTGGCGACGACGAGCACGTCGTAGTCGACGGGGCCGCGGGAGGTCTCCAGCCGGTGCGCGCCGGCCCGCAGCCCGGTGGCCTCCACGCCGAGTTCGACCTCGACGCCGAGGGAGGCGAAGTCGACCTCGAAGGCGGAGCCCTCGGCCTTGCCGAGCAGCACCGCCTTCGACAACGGCGGCCTGTCGTAGGGGGCGTGGGGCTCGGCGCCCAGCAGCCGGATGCGGCCGGTCCAGCCCTGCTCGCGCAGGGCGACGGCGGTCTGCACCCCGGCCATGCCGGCGCCGACGACGACGGCTCCGGAGGCGGAGCCGCTGCGGGTGTTCGTCCAGTCGCTCACCCGATCACTGTAGGTCCGCCGGCGGACCCGCGGGCCGCCGCCCCGTCCCCCCGCCGCCTTCCGGCCCGTTGCCGGACCGTACTAGGGTGGCCGGTGCACGAAGCACTCGCGGGAGCCCGGACGGACCGGGCTGAGAGGGAGGCTGGACGGCCTCCGACCGTACGAACCTGATCCGGGTCATGCCGGCGAAGGGAGGGGCTGGACGCCCATGCACGCATCTGCCCGAGGCAGTACGTACGACGTCCTGGTGATCGGCGGCGGGGTCATCGGTCTGGTCACGGCCTGGCGGGCGGCCCAGCGGGGCCTGGCCGCCGCGGTCGCCGACCCGGCTCCCGGCGGCGGCGCCGCGCGGGCCGCGGCCGGGATGCTCGCGCCCGTCACCGAACTGCACCACGGCGAACAGGCCCTGCTCGCCCTCAACCTGGCGTCGGCGCGCCGCTATCCGGAGTTCACCGCCGAGCTGGAGGAGGCCAGCGGCCGGGACACCGGCTACCGCGCCTGCGGCACGCTGGCGGTCGCCCTGGACGCCGACGACCGGGCGCACCTGCGCGAGCTGCACCTGCTCCAGCAGCGCTGCGGCCTGGAGACGCGGTGGCTGACGGGGCGCGAGTGCCGCCGCCTGGAGCCGATGCTCGCGCCCGGGGTGCAGGGCGGGCTGCGGGTGGACGGCGACCACCAGACGGACCCCCGGCGGCTGGCCGCGGCCCTGCTGACGGCGTGTGAGCGGGCCGGGGTGGCCTTCCACCGGGCCGGGGCCGTCACGGCCCTGCGCGCCGGGGAGAGGGTGACCGGCGCGGAACTCGCCGACGGCACCCGGGCCGTGGCGGACCAGACCGTACTGGCCGCGGGCAGCTTCAGCGGCCGGCTGGCCGGGCTGCCGGAGGCGGCGCTGCCGCCGGTCCGGCCGGTCAAGGGCCAGGTGCTGCGGCTGCGCGTCCCGGCGGCGTACCGCCCGTTCCTCTCCCGCACCGTCCGGGCGGTCGTGCGCGGCGGGCACGTCTACCTGGTGCCGCGCGAGAACGGCGAACTGGTCGTCGGCGCGACCACCGAGGAGCTCGGCTTCGACACCACCGTGACCGCGGGCGGGGTCTACGAGCTGCTGCGCGACGCGCACGAGCTGGTCCCCGGGATCACCGAGCTGCCGCTCGTCGAGACCACGGCCGGGCTGCGCCCCGGCTCGCCGGACAACGCGCCGCTGCTCGGCCCGACCGCCGTCCCCGGCCTGCACGCCGCCACCGGGCACCACCGCAACGGCGTCCTGCTGACGCCGCTGACCGGGGACGTCATGGCCGAGGTGCTGACCGGCGGCGCGCCGCCCGCGGAGGCCCGTCCCTTCTCCCCCCTGCGTTTCACCCCGTCCCCCAGGAGCAGTCCGCATGACCGGCACCGTGAGCCTCACCCTCTCCGTCTCCGTCAACGGGGAGCGGCGCGCCGTCGCGCGCGGCACCACCCTGGCCGCCCTGGTGGCCTCGCTCACCGACGCGCGCGGCGGGGTGGCCGCCGCCGTCAACGAGAACGTCGTCCCGCGCGGCCGGTGGGACGCCACCGAGCTCGGCGAGGGGGACCGCGTCGAGGTCCTCACCGCGGTGCAGGGGGGCTGACGATGGCCGACGACGTCCTCACCATCGCCGGGACGGCCTTCACCTCCCGGCTGATCATGGGTACGGGCGGGGCGCCCAGCCTGGAGGTCCTGGAGCGCGCCCTGCTGGCCTCCGGTACCGAGCTGACCACGGTGGCGATGCGCCGCCTCGACCCGTCGGTGCGCGGCTCGGTGCTGTCGGTGCTGGAGCGGCACGGGATCCGGGTGCTGCCCAACACGGCGGGCTGCTACACCGCGGGCGAGGCCGTGCTGACCGCCCGGCTGGCGCGGGAGGCGCTCGGCACCGACTGGGTCAAGCTGGAGGTGATCGCCGACGAACGGACGCTGCTGCCGGACCCGATCGAGCTGCTGGACGCGGCCGAGATCCTGGTCGACGACGGCTTCACGGTGCTGCCGTACACCAACGACGACCCGGTGCTGGCCCGCCGCCTGGAGGACGCGGGCTGCGCCGCGATCATGCCGCTGGGCTCGCCCATCGGCTCCGGCCTGGGCATCCGCAACCCGCACAACTTCCAGCTCATCACGGAGCGGGCCGGGGTCCCGGTGATCCTGGACGCGGGCGCCGGCACCGCCTCGGACGCGGCGCTGGCCATGGAGCTGGGCTGCTCGGCGGTGATGCTCGCCTCGGCCGTGACCCGCGCCCAGGAGCCGGTGCTGATGGCGGAGGCGATGCGGCACGCGGTGGAGGCCGGGCGGCTGGCGCACCGGGCGGGCCGGATCCCGCGCCGGCACTTCGCGGAGGCGTCGTCGCCGGTGTCGGGGCTGGCGGCGCTGGACCCGGAGCGCCCGGCGTTCGGTTCGTTCAGCCCGTCCGGCGCCTGAGGACGAACGTCGTTCAGCCCGTCCGGCGCCTGAGGACGAGCGGCCGGGCCGGCGGAGGGGGAGGAGCCCGCGCCGGGGGACGCACCCGTCCGTACGTACGGACGTACGGCGTGTCCGCACGGCCTCGTAGACTCGTTGACCGTGGATACGACCCTGCCGGACCCCCTCGTCGACCGGCTGCTCGACGGCCGCTACCGCATCGAGGCGCGGGTGGCCGCGGGCGGCATGGCCACGGTCTACCGGGCCCTGGACACCCGGCTCGACCGGGTCGTCGCCGTCAAGGTGATGCACCCGGCGCTCGCCGGGGACGCGGTCTTCGTCGAGCGCTTCATCCGCGAGGCCAAGTCCGCGGCCCGGCTCGACCACCCCAACGTGGTGGGCGTCTACGACCAGGGCACGGACGGGGCGTACGTGTACCTCGCGATGGAGTACGTCGCCGGCTGCACCCTGCGGGACGTGCTGCGCGAGCGGGGCGCGCTCCAGCCGCGGGCGGCGCTGGACATCGTGGAGCCCGTGCTGGCCGCGCTGGGCGCCGCCCACCGGGCGGGCCTGGTCCACCGCGACATGAAGCCGGAGAACGTGCTGATCGGCGACGACGGCCGGGTCAAGGTCGCCGACTTCGGCCTGGTCCGGGCGGTGGGCACGCACAGCGCGACCAGCACCGGCTCGATCCTCGGCACCGTCTCCTACCTCGCCCCCGAGCAGATCGAGCACGGCACCGCCGACACCCGCACCGACGTCTACGCCTGCGGCGTCGTCCTCTACGAGATGCTCACCGGCACCAAGCCGCACAGCGGCGCCAGCCCCGCCCAGGTGCTCTACCAGCATCTGCACCGGGACGTGCCGGCGCCCTCCGCCGAGGTCCCGGGCCTGGCGCCCGAGCTGGACGACCTGGTGACGACCGTCACGGCCCGCGACCCGGAGCTGCGTCCCGACGACGCGGTCGGCATGCTGGCCCTGGTCCGGGCGGCCCGCGGGGCGCTGACGGACGGGCAGCTGGACGCGCGCCCGCCGCTGGCCACCGCCGGGTCCGAGGCCCCCGGCTCCGAGGACCGCACCAGCGTCCTGCCCCGGCCGGCCGCCGCGCCCCCGGCGGAGGCCGCGCCGGCCGGGCTCACCGCCCGCCTGGAGCGCCCGCCCGCGCCCCCGGCCGCGCCGGAGCCGCCGGCCCGCTCCCGGTTCGCGGCCGCGCTGCGCGCCCGGCCGCGGCGCGCGGTGCTGGTGGTCGCCGGGGTGCTGCTGGCCCTGCTGGCGGGCACCGGCGTCTGGTACGTCAACTCCGGCCAGTTCACCACCGTCCCCGCCGTGCTGGACCTGACGCAGGCCAAGGCCGAGGAGAAGCTGGACGCGGCCGGGCTCGGGGTGCGGACGAAGCAGGCGTACAGCGACACCGTCGAGCGCGGCCATGTGATGGCCACCGACCCCGGCCCGGGCGAGCGCATCCGCAACACCGGCAAGGTCACGCTGACCGTCTCCCGCGGCCCCGAGCGGGCCGAGGTGCCCAACGTGGTGGGCATGCGGCTCGACGACGCCCGCAAGAAGATCGCCGAGGAGGGGCTGACCGTCGGCGGCGTCGGCTACCAGTTCAGCGACGAGACGCCGCAGGGCGCGGTCCTCGGGACGGACCCGCGGGCGGGCGAGGAGCGCCGCCCCGACACCCCCGTGAACCTCGTCGTCAGCAAGGGCGCCCCGCAGGACGTGCCGGACGTCGGCGGCCTGTCCGTCGCGGACGCGACGGCGGCGCTGCGCGACGCGGGCCTCCAGGTCAGGGTCTCGGACGACCGGGTCTACTCGGCGCGGGAGAAGGGCTCCGTCGCCGGGCAGTCGCCGGCGGCGGGCGCGAAGGCGGCCAAGGGCGACACGGTCACCCTCACCGTGTCGAAGGGCAAGGAGATGATCGCCGTCCCCGACGTCACCGGGATGAGTGAGTCCGCGGCGCGGAAGGCGTTGACGGACGCGGGCTTCCAGGTGCGGGTGGACAAGCCGTTCCTCTTCCCCCGGGACTCCGTGGAGAGCCAGTCGGTGCGGGCCGGTGACCAGGCGGCCAAGGGCGACACGATCACGATCAGGCTGAAGGGTGCCTTCTGATGGTCCGCAACCCCGTGGGCGGGCACGTGCCCGTGGCGGGCGGGCTGGCCCGTACCGGCCTCCCCTACGCCCGGTCGATCGGCGCGGAGGCGGTCCAGGTCTTCGTCGCCAACCCGCGGGGGTGGGCGACGCCCCCGGGATCCCCGGCGCAGGACGAGGAGTTCCGCGCGGCCGGGCTCCCCTCGTACGTCCACGCGCCGTACCTCATCAACTTCGGCTCGCACAACCCCGATACGGTCGACCGGTCGGTCGCGTCACTGCGGCACTCGCTGCGCCGCGGCCGGGCGATCGGCGCCCGGGGCGTCGTCGTCCACACCGGCTCGGCCACGGGCGGGCGGGCGCGCGCGACGGCGCTCGCGCAGGTCCGCGAGCGGCTGCTGCCGCTCCTCGACGAGCTCACGCACGACGACGACCCGCGGCTGCTGCTGGAGCCGACGGCCGGGCAGGGCGCGTCCCTCTGCTCCTGGATCGCCGACCTCGGGCCGTACTTCGACGCGCTGGGGCACCATCCCCGGCTCGGCGTCTGCCTGGACACCTGCCACCTCTTCGCGGCCGGCCACGACCTGGCGGCGCCCGGCGGGATGAAGCTGGCCCTGGACGAGCTGGTCTCGGTGGTCGGCCCCGGGCGCCTCGGCCTCGTCCACGCCAACGACTCCAAGGACGTCGTGGGCGCCCACAAGGACCGCCACGAGAACATCGGCTCCGGCCACATCGGCGCCGGTCCCTTCGCGGGGCTGTTCACCCACCCGGAGACGGCGGGCGTCCCGCTGACGATCGAGACGCCGGGGGGCAGGGAGGGCCACGCCGCGGACGTGGCCCGCCTGAAGTCCCTGCGGGCGGAGGGGCTTTAGCCCCGTCCCTCCCGGCTCCCGGAGGAGGTGAAGCGGCGGGGCTCTACAGCTCCGGGCCGTCGCCCGGCTCCTCCTGGTAGGAGTAGCGCTGCTCCCGCCAGGGATCCCCCACGTTGTGGTAGCCGCGCTCCTCCCAGAAGCCCCGGCGGTCCGCCGTCATGTACTCGACTCCCCGCACCCACTTGGGCCCCTTCCACGCGTAGAGGTGGGGAACCACCAGCCGCACGGGGAACCCGTGCTCCGCGGTGAGGAGTTCACCGTCCTTGTGCGTCGCGAAGACCGAGCGCTCCGAGGCGAAGTCGGACAGCCTCAGGTTGGAGCTGTAGCCGTACTCGGCCCAGACCATGACGTGCGTGACGTCCGGCGCCGGCGGCGCGAGATCGAGGATCGTCCGGGTGGCGACCCCGCCCCATTCCGCGCCCAGGACGCTGTACTTGGTGACGCAGTGCAGATCCGCCACGACGGTCTCGTACGGCAGCGCCGAGAACTCGTCGTGCGTCCAGCAGCGCTTGTCACCGTCGGCGGTCGCGCCGAAGACCCGGAACTCCCAGCGTTCCGGTCGGAACTTCGGCACCGGCCCGTAGTGGGTGACCGGCCAGCCGCGCTGGAGACGCTGCCCCGGAGGCAGCTGGAGATGTTCCCCTTTGCGGCTTTCCGACTGACCCATACCTCCATGGTGTCAGACCTGGCGGAGAGGTGATGACCGGGGGCTCCCCGGCGGTTCCGGGACTTCCCCACCATCCGCCCGCTTCCGGACAACTCCCACTAAGTGTGAACTTACTGGACGGCCTCCGGGGCCGGTGCGAGGATGCGCACCGCACCTCCCACGCCTCAGGAAGGAGCCCGCTCGATGCAGGGCGACCCGGAGATCCTCGAATTCCTCAACGAACAGCTCACGGGCGAGCTGACCGCCATCAACCAGTACTTCCTGCACGCGAAGCTCCAGGAGCACCACGGCTGGACGAAGATCGCGGAGCACACCCGCGCCGAGTCCTTCGACGAGATGCGGCACGCCGAGACCCTCACGGACCGGATCATCTTCCTGGAGGGGCTGCCGAACTACCAGCGGCTCTTCCACCTCCGCATCGGCCAGTCGATCACCGAGATGTTCCAGGCCGACCGGCAGGTGGAGGTGGAGGCGATCGACCGCCTCCGGCGCGGGGTGGAGGTGATGCGCGCCAAGGGCGACATCACCTCGGCGAACATCTTCGAGTCCATCCTCGCGGACGAGGAGGACCACATCGACTACCTCGACACCCAGCTCGAACTGATCGAGAAGCTGGGCGAACCGCTCTACCTGGCCCAGTACATCGAGCAGGAGAACGGCGGGGCCGCGTAGGCGGCGGGAGCGCCTAGGCGGCCCGCGCGGTCACCTCGGCCGCCAGGGCCTCCGGCACGCCCCGGTCCGCGAGCTCCCGGCGCGGGCAGGCGCCCCGGCCGAGCAGGGCCTGGATACGGCGCACACAGCTGCCGCAGTCCGTACCGGCCTTGCAGGCGGAGGCTATCTGGCGCGGGGTGCACCGCCCCTGGTCCGCGTGCTCGCGCACCTGCTGCTCCGTGATGCCGAAGCACGAGCAGACGTACACGCGGTTCACCGCCTCGCCGGTCAGAGATCAATAAGGTAACCCTAACCTTACCTGGCCGGGCGGCTCCCGTACAACGCCGGACGACGCCGAGGGGCGCGGATCACTCGATCCGCGCCCCTCGTCCGTTCGTTCGTCCGTCCATGGCGTGCGCCTGTGCGCCCGCCCCCGGGACTACTGGTCCCGGTACATCTCCGCCACCAGGAACGCCAGGTCCAGCGACTGGCTGCGGTTGAGCCGGGGGTCGCACGCCGTCTCGTAGCGCTGGTGCAGGTCGTCGACGAAGATCTCGTCGCCGCCGCCCACGCACTCGGTGACGTCGTCGCCGGTGAGCTCGACGTGGATGCCGCCCGGGTGCGTGCCGAGCGCCTTGTGGACCTCGAAGAAGCCCTTGACCTCGTCCAGCACGTCGTCGAAGCGCCGGGTCTTGTGGCCGGA
Source organism: Streptomyces caatingaensis (assembly GCF_001187435.1). Classification (GTDB taxonomy): domain Bacteria; phylum Actinomycetota; class Actinomycetes; order Streptomycetales; family Streptomycetaceae; genus Streptomyces; species Streptomyces caatingaensis. Next base: position 287,610 of record NZ_LFXA01000004.1, read on the forward strand.
GGCCGCCTCGAAGGTGTTGCCGTGCATCGGGTCCGAGACCCACACCACCTGGGCGCCGGAGGCCGTGACCTTCTCCACCAGGGTGGGCAGCTTGTCGCGGATCTTGTCCGCGCCCATCCGCGTGATGAAGGTCAGCCGGCCCGGCTCGCGCTCCGGGTCGAGGCGCTCGATGAGGGTCAGCGCCTCCTCGGGCGTGGTCGTCGGGCCGAGCTTGACGCCGATCGGGTTGCGGATCTTGGAGGCGAACTCGATGTGCGCCCCGTCCAGCTGACGCGTGCGCTCACCGATCCACACCATGTGGCCCGACACGTCGTAGAGCCGGCCGGTACGGGAGTCCACCCGGGTCAGCGCCGATTCGTAGTCCAGGATCAGCGCCTCGTGGGAGGCGTAGAACTCCACCGTCCTGAACTCCTCCGGGTCCACCCCGCAGGCGTTCATGAAGTTCATGGCCCGGTCGATCTCGCGCGCGAGCTGCTCGTAACGCTGGCCGGAGGGCGAGGACCGGACGAAGTCCTGGTTCCAGGCGTGCACCTGGCGCAGGTCCGCGTAGCCACCGGTGGTGAAGGCGCGGACCAGGTTCAGCGTGGACGCCGACGCGTGGTACATCCGCTTCAGCCGCTGCGGGTCCGGGGTGCGGGCCTCGGGGGTGAAGGCGAAACCGTTGACCGAGTCGCCCCGGTAGGTCGGCAGGGTCACGCCGTCGCGGGTCTCGGTCGGCTTCGAGCGCGGCTTGCTGTACTGACCGGCGATCCGGCCGACCTTGACCACCGGCACCGAACCGGCGTAGGTCAGCACGGCGCCCATCTGCAGCAGCGTCTTGAGCTTGTTGCGGATCTGGTCGGCGCCGACCGCGTCGAACGCCTCGGCGCAGTCACCGCCCTGGAGCAGGAACGCCTCGCCGCGCGCGACGGCACCCAGACGCTGACGCAGCTGGTCGCACTCGCCGGCGAAGACCAGGGGGGGATAGCTCGAGAGCTCGTCGATCACATCGCGCAGAGCCTGGGCATCCGGGTACTCGGGCTGCTGCGCCGCGGGCAGGTCTCGCCACGTCGCCTGGGCGGCGACGGCTTCGGTATCAGCGTTCACGGTCACGATTCAACAGTACGGGGTCGTGACGGTCGAAACGGGCCGGTGCCCGCTGGATGAGACGGACCGTCCCGCGACCGCCCCGCCGGGCGCCCGGCGTGCGCGCGGGGGCGCCCCCCGCGGGAGCCCACGCGCTCCCCCGCCGGTCACGGCCATGCGTTAGGGTTCCCGGCATGTACGTGCTCTCCAACCGCACCTGGTGGTGGACCGCTCTCCCGGCGGCCCGCTGACTGCGCGTACACGAGAACCGCGAAGGCCGCCCGAGGGGCGGCCTTCGGTGCATCCGGGGCCGTTCCCTCCCCCACCGGAAGGAACCCCGTGCCCGACACCGCCTCCCTCCTCGCCCGGCTGGCCGCCCCCGGCCACCCGCCGTTCGCCCTGCTCCACCGCCGCTCCCCCGGCCGCCCCGACGACGTCGTCGAACTGCTCACCGGCCCGGTGACCGAGGCCGCCCGGCTGGCGGACATCCCCCTGCCCGAGGGGCCGCCCGCGCACGGCGGCCCGGCGGCCGACGCGCTGGCCCTGGTCCCCTTCCGGCAGCTCCGCGAGCGCGGCTTCGACGTCCGCGACGACGGGACGCCGCTGCTCGTCCTGCGCCCCGATGAGGCGCACGAACTGCCGCTCCCCGACGTCCTGGCCGCGCTCCCCGCGCACCGCGTCCGGGTCGCGGACGGCGCCTTCGCCACCGGCGACGACGCGTACGCCCGGATCGTCGAGCGGGTCCTCCGGGACGAGATCGGCACCGGGCAGGGCGCCAACTTCGTCGTCCGGCGCACCTTCGAGGGCGTGATCGAGGGGTTCGCCGCGGCCGACGCGCTGGCCCTCTTCCGCAGGCTGCTGAGCGGCGAGCGCGGCGCGTACTGGACGTACGTCGTGCACACCGGCGACCGGACGCTGGTGGGGGCCAGCCCCGAGGTGCACGTGCGGATGTCCGGCGGCTCGGTCGTGATGAACCCCATCAGCGGCACCTACCGCTACCCGGCCGGCGGGCCCACGCCCGAGGACCTGCTGGAGTTCCTCCACGACCGCAAGGAGGTCGAGGAGCTGTCCATGGTCGTGGACGAGGAGCTCAAGATGATGTGCACGGTCGGCGACCGGGGCGGCGTGGTCGTCGGCCCGCGCCTGCGCGAGATGGCCCACCTCGCGCACACCGAGTACGAACTGCGGGGGCGCTCCTCGCTGGACGTGCGCGAGGTGCTCAAGGAGACGATGTTCGCCGCGACGGTCACCGGGTCGCCGCTGGAGAACGCGTGCCGGGTCATCGGCCGGCACGAGCCGGACGGACGCGGCTACTACGCCGGGGCCCTCGCGCTGATCGGCCGCGACGCGGGCGGCGCGCAGACCCTCGACTCGCCGATCCTCATCCGCACCGCGGACATCGACCGGCGCGGGCGGCTGCGCGTCTCGGTCGGCGCCACCCTGGTGCGCGGCTCCGACCCGTACGGCGAGGTCGCCGAGACGCACGCCAAGGCGGCGGGCGTCCTGGCCGCCCTCGGCGTCCGGCCCCCGGCCGCGCGGCCCCCCGCGGTGCCGGCGGCCCGCCTGGCCGACGACCCGCGCGTACGGGCCGCGCTCGACGCGCGGCGGGCGGACCTCGCCCCCTTCTGGCTGCGGATGCGGGAGCCCGCGGCCCCCCTCGGGGCGCACGCCCTGGTCGTCGACGCGGAGGACACCTTCACGGCGATGCTCGCGCACCTGCTGCGCGCCTGCGGGCTGACCGTGACCGTCCGCCGCTACGACGCCCCCGGCCTCCGGCCGGCCGCCCTCGCGCACGAGGGCCCCGTCGTCCTCGGCCCCGGCCCCGGAAACCCCGCCGACCCCGCCGACCCCAAGATGCGGCTCCTGCGCGCCCTGACCGCCGACCTGCTCGCCGGGCACCGGCACGGACTGCTCGGCGTCTGCCTCGGCCACGAACTCATCGCCGCCGAGCTGGGGCTGGAGATCGCACGCAAGGCCGTGCCCTTCCAGGGGGCACAGGAACGGATCGACTTCTTCGGCTCCACCGAGACGGTGGGCTTCTACAACACCTTCACGGCGCGGTGCGACGAGGGGGTCGTGGAGGAGCTGGCGCTCCACGGGGTACGCGTCGCCCGGGACGCGGCCACGGGCGACATCCACGCCCTGCGCGGCCCCTCGTTCGCCGGCGTCCAGTTCCACCCGGAGTCGGTGCTGACGGTGAACGGGGTGGGGATCGTGGGCGAGTTGCTGTCCGCGGTGGCGGTGGGCCAACGCCGGGCGGGCTGACTCAGTCCGTCCGGCGCCCGAGGACGAACGCGCGCGGAGCGCGCCGGGAAACGGTGACATGGGGGTGCCCCCAGGAGGCCCACTGGGGGAGGGGCGGGGGGCGACTCCCCCGGCCTCAGCCGAAGAACACCTTCACCTCCTCGTACCGCTCCAGCGGCACCGTCTTCAGCCGGGCCGTCGCCTCGGCAAGGGGCACACGCACGACATCCGTGCCCCGGAGGGCGACCATCACGCCGTAGTCCCCGTCCCGCACCGCGTCGATGGCGTGCAGGCCGAACCGCGTGGCGAGCCACCGGTCGAACGCGCTCGGCGTCCCGCCCCGCTGCACGTGCCCGAGCACCGTCGTCCGCGCCTCCTTCCCCGTCCGGCGCTCGATCTCCTTGGCGAGCCACTCCCCCACTCCCGAGAGGCGGACGTGGCCGAAGGAGTCGAGGCCGGCGGCGGCGTCCTTGAGGACGAGGTCGCCGTCCTGCGGCATCGCGCCCTCGGCGACGACGACGATGGGCGCGTAGCTGGCGCGGAAGCGGGAGGTGACCCAGCCGCAGACCTCGTCGAGGTCGAAGCGCTGCTCGGGGATGAGGATGACGTTGGCGCCGCCGGCGAGGCCGGAGTGGAGGGCGATCCAGCCGGCGTGGCGGCCCATGACCTCGACCACCAGCACCCGCATGTGGGACTCGGCCGTGGTGTGCAGCCGGTCGATCGCCTCGGTGGCGATGCCGACGGCGGTGTCGAAGCCGAAGGTGTAGTCCGTGGCCGAGAGGTCGTTGTCGATGGTCTTGGGGACGCCGACGCAGGGGATGCCGTACTGCTCCCAGAGCCGGGCGGCGACGCCGAGCGTGTCCTCGCCGCCGATGGCGATGAGCGCGTCCACCTCGTCCTTGGCGAGGTTCTCGCGGATCCTGCGGACGCCGTCCCGTTCCTTGAAGGGGTTGGTCCGCGAGGAGCCGAGCATGGTGCCGCCCCGGGGCAGGATGCCCCGGACCGCCGGGATGTCGAGCCGGACGGCGGCGCCGGTGAGCAGCCCGCGCCAGCCGTCCTTGAAGCCGGTGAACTCGTAGTGGTACTGCTGCACGCCCTTGCGGACGGCCGCGCGGATGACCGCGTTGAGCCCGGGGCAGTCACCGCCGCCGGTCAGCACTCCGACCCGCATGACAGACACCTTCCCTCCCTCGCGACGGGCGCCGTGCGCCCACGGGACGGGATCAGGCGCCGTCGAGACCTCGCTCTATCGCGTAGCGGACGAGCTCCACGCGGTTGTGCAACTGGAGCTTGCCCAAGGTGTTCTGCACATGGTTCTGCACCGTCCGGTGCGAAATAACCAGGCGTTCGGCGATCTGCTTGTAGGAGAGTCCCTTGGCGACGAGCCGCAGGACCTCGGTCTCGCGGTCGGTGAGCCGGGGCGCGTCGGGGGTGTCGCGGGCGGGCCGCGCGGGCTCGGCGGCGAGGCGGCGGTACTCGCCGAGGACGAGCCCGGCGAGGCCGGGGGTGAAGACGGGGTCGCCGGCCGCGGTGCTGCGGACGGCGGCGACCAGCTCCTCCGTGCTGGCCGACTTGACCAGGTAGCCGGTCGCGCCGGACTTCACGGCCTCCAGGACGTCCGCGTGCTCGCCGCTGGCGGAGAGCACCAGGACGCGCAGGGCCGGGTCCGCCGCGACCAGCTCCCGGCAGACCTCGACGCCGGGCAGCCCCGGCAGGTTGAGGTCCAGGACCAGGACGTCCGGGGCGGCGGCGCGGGCCCGGCGCACGGCCTGCGGCCCGTCCCCGGCCGTGGCCACCACGTCGTAGCCGGCGGCGGCCAGGTCGCGGGCGACGGCGTCGCGCCACATGGGGTGGTCGTCGACCACCATCACCTTCACTTGGGTCACTTGCTCCCCCGTGGTACTCGGAGTTCGACTTCGGTGCCCTGACCGGGCACGGACACCAGCTCGGCGCTGCCGCCCAGGTCCCGCAGCCGGCCGCGGATGGACAGGGCGACGCCCATCCGCCCCTCGCGCTCGGCGTCGGCGAGCCGGCCCTCGGGGATGCCGGGGCCGTCGTCCCGGACGGTGACGATCACCTCGTCCGGCTCGTCCTCCAGGAGGACCCACGCCTTGGCGTCCTCGCCCGCGTGCCGGGCCACGTTGTCCAGGGCGGCGCCGACGGCGGCGGTCAGCTCCGCGGCGGCCGAGGCCTCCAGCAGGACGGGCGTGCCGGGCGCGGCGAACGAGACGGTGGCCCCGGTGTACGGGGAGAGGAGCGCCCGCAGGTCGCAGGGGCCGCGCGGCGCGGGCGGCGCGGGGGCCGGGGCCGGGTCCGGGTCCGGCACGGCGCCGCCGGCCCCGCGGCGGGGCAGCAGGCCGCCGGCGATCAGGGTGCGCAGCGCGATCTCCTGCTCCCCGGCCATGCGGCCCAGTTCGGCGGCCTCGCCGCCGAGCGCGGTGCCCCGGCGCTGGACCATGGCCAGCACCTGGAGGACGCCGTCGTGGATGTCGCGCGCGAGCCGCTCCCGCTCGCGGGTGGCCGCCTCGATCCGCAGGGCGTGGGCGAGGGTGCGCTCGCTGACGCGGGCGACCTCGACGATGTAGCCGATGGCGATGCTGGAGACCCAGACGAGGACGACGTCGTGGAGGGTGTCCCGGGGCAGGCCGCCGCGCTCGACGGCGTTGGCGACGGCCACCGCGGTGGCGGCGGGGGCGGCCCACCGCCAGCCGCCCTTGATCGCGCAGCCGAGGACGGCGCCGGCGGTCCAGACGGACGGGAGGGTGGCCGCGCCGTCCTCGATGCGGTAGGCGGAGTCCAGCACTCCGGTGAGGAGGATGCCGCCGACGGCGAGGGTGAGGTCGACGGCGAGGAAACCGCGCGTACAGCGTTCGGCGGAGGTGACGCGGTTCCAGGTGAGCAGCGTCCACAGGGTGAGTACGCCCATGTAGAGCGCCGCACCGAGCGGATGGTCGTAGTCGCGATGGTTGGGGAGGAACTGGACGAGGGCGTAGCAGAGCGTCACGAGCCGGTAGCCGGTCAGCGCGCGCCACAGCGGCAGCTCCACCGACATCCGTACCCGACGCGGGCGCCCGGTGCGCTCGGCCGTCATCCCCCCACCTCTCGCGCTCCGCGCTCCGGCGGAGCGCGCCTCCTACTCCCCGCCCCTGGTCCAGAAGTGCTTCTTCTGCGGTTCGAGCCCGGCGGCCTTGGCGGCCTTCTCGGCCTCCTTCTCCTCCTCGGCCTGCTTCCTGGCCGCCTCCGCGATCTGCCGCTTGGCGGCCGTGGCGTAGATGTCCACGTACTCCTGGCCGGAGAGCTTCATGATCTCGTACATGACCTCGTCGGTCACCGAGCGGAGGATGAAGCGGTCTCCGTCCATGCCGTGGTAGCGGCTGAAGTCCAGCGGCTTGCCGATCCGGATGCCGGGCCGCATCAGCTTCGGCACCACCTTGCCCGGCGGCTGGATCTTCTCGGTGTCGATCATCGCCACGGGGATCACGGGGGCGCCGGTGGCCAGCGCCACCCGGGCCAGGCCGCCCGGCTTGCCGCGGTAGAGGCGGCCGTCCGGGGAGCGCGTGCCCTCCGGGTAGATGCCGAAGAGCTCACCGCGCTCCAGCACCTCGATACCGCTCTTGATCGCCGCCTCGCCCGCGCCGCGGGCGCCCGAGCGGTCCACCGGGAGCTGGCCCACGCCCTTGAAGAAGGCGGCCGTCAGCTTCCCCTTGACACCCGGAGAGGTGAAGTATTCCTGCTTCGCGATGAAGGTGATCTTGCGGTCGAGCACCGCGGGCAGGAAGAAGGAGTCCGAGAACGACAGGTGGTTGCTCGCCAGGATCGCGGGCCCCTCGGCGGGCACGTTCTCCAGGCCCTCCACCCACGGCCGGAAGGCAAGCTTCAGCGACCCGCCGATGGACAGCTTCATAGCGCCGTAGAACAACCGAGAACCTCCTGTGTGTGACGAGGAGACCTTAACCTGCCTACCCGCCGTGCGGCGCTCCGCGTAGGCTGAGGGACAGACCCTGTCCTTCCGCGCGGCCGCTGTCGTCGTGCCCGCGGTCTCGCTCCACGATCGGAGAGTCCCGGTGCCGCTCCTCCCCGGCGCCGAGCCGTTCCGCCACGAAGGCGGAGAGGTCGGCGTCCTCGTCTGCCACGGCTTCACCGGTTCCCCGCAGTCCGTGCGGCCCTGGGCCGACGACCTCGCCGCCCGCGGGTTCACCGTGTCGCTGCCCCTGCTGCCCGGCCACGGCACCCGCTGGCAGGACATGCAGATCACCGGCTGGCAGGACTGGTACGCCGAGGTGGACCGCGAGCTGTGGGGACTGCGCGAGCGCTGCGAGCAGGTCTTCGTCTGCGGTCTGTCCATGGGCGGGGCGCTGGCCCTGCGGCTCGCGGCCCGGCACGGGGACGCGGTCTCGGGCGTCGCCGTGGTCAACCCGGCGAACAAGGTGCACGGTCAGGCGGCCAAGGCCCTGCCGCTGCTGCGGCACGTCATCCCCACGGCCGCCGGGATCGCCAGCGACATCGCCAAGCCCGGGGCGGAGGAGGTCGGTTACGACCGGGTGCCCCTGCACGCCGCGCACTCCTTCCGGAACTTCCTGCGGCTCGTCGACCGCGAACTGCCGCAGGTGACCCAGCCGTTGCTGCTGATGCACAGCCCCGAGGACCATGTCGTGCCGCCGGCCGACTCGGCCCGCATCCTGGCCCGCGTCTCCTCACGGGACGTCACCGAGCGGCTGCTGGAGCGCAGTTACCACGTGGCCACGCTCGACCACGACGCCCCTGCGATCTTCGAGGACACGTACGCCTTCATCTCCCGGCTCACCGCGCGGCGGGCGGCCTCCCGTGGCTGAGCGCGACGCCGGCCACGACCGGGACCGGGATCCCCTCGACGAGGACGCCGCCTGGGCGGAGCTGGTCGCGGCGTACGGGGAGCAGCCCGATCCGGAGAAGGGGCGCTGGCCGGCGACGGGCGGCGAGGACGAGACCCCTTCCTCCCCGGACTCCTCCGCTTCCTCCACCGTCTCGGAGGCGGAGGCTTCTCCGGAGGCGGAGGCGCCCAAGCCGCCGGAGCGGCCCGGCGGCTTCATCGTCTACGCGCCCGGGGTCGGGCCCCGCGACTGGTCGGCCGCGCCGCCGGATTCGGGCGCCGACGCGGACGACGACGATGACGAGGGCCACTTCGTCCCCCCGGAGCCGCCGCCGCTCCCGACCGGCGACGTCACCTCGCGCTTCGCCTGGCTTGCGGTGCTGGGCGGGCCCTTGCTGCTGCTGGTGATGGTCCTGCTCCAGCAGGAGCTGACCTGGTGGGTCACGACGCTGGGCATCGGCGGGTTCCTCGGCGGCTTCGCGACGCTGGTGCTGCGGATGCGGGACGGGGACGACGAGGATGACGACGATCCGGGGCGGGGGGCGGTTGTGTGAGGGGGTTTGCCCCGGACCCTCCCCCAGACGGGGCGGGTCCGGGCAAATCCCCTACCGGCCCCCGGCCGGCACCCGCACCACCGCCAACACCGGCAAGTGATCCGTCGCCGCCCGCAGATCCGCCTCGGAGACGCCCGGCAGCCCCATCGGCACCCCGCACCCCAACACCTCGACACCCCCGGTCGCGAACACCGCGTCGATCCGCTGCAACGGATCACCGAGCCGCGTCGTGTGCTCCCGCCCCCACGGCCTGACGGCCCACCCGTCCTGCAGCGCCCCGGCCAGGAGGCCGAACGTCCGCCCGTCGGGGCGGTCGTTGAGGTCGCCGGCGACGACACCGTGCGGCGTGCCCAGCGCGGCGAGCGCGTCCAGCACGAGCCGCCCCTGCGCGTACCGCTCCTCCTCGCGGATGCTCAGATGGCAGCTGACGACCCCGAGCCGCGCCCCGGCGGCCCCGGCGGGCCCGAAGCGGAGGACCGCGGTCGCCAGTCCGCGCTGGTGCAGCCCGGGCGTACGGGGCAGCAACAGCGCCTCCGCCCGCTCCACATGAGGCCGCAGCGTCGAGAGGATCATGGGCCCGGACGCCGTCGCCCCGCCCGTCACGTACACCAGCCCGGCCGCCCGCGCGAGCCGCGCCACCGCCTTGCGCCAGCGGAAGAAGCGGGGGGCCTCCTGCACACAGACGACGTCGGGGGCGCAGGCCCGGATGACCCGGGCCAGCGCCCCCACGTCGTCCCGCAGGGAACGGACGTTGTAGCTCAGCACCCGCACGACGGCGGAGCCGTCGGCCTCGGTGCCCGATGCCGGAAGATCAGGCAGCACGTCACCCATGCCACCATCATGATCCGGTTCAGCCCTGGCGCGCCAGATCGGCCGCGCCGACGAGCCCCGCCTTGCCGCCGAGCTGCGCGGCGAGCACCTGGGCGTGCGGCCGCCACTGCCCGCCGACCAGCCAGCGGCGGAAGGACTTGCGGATCGGGTCGAGGACGAGGTCGCCCTCGTCGGAGAGCCCGCCGCCGACGATGAACGCCGACGGGTCGAACAGCGAGGCCAGGTCGGCCAGTCCGGCGCCGACCCAGCGGGCCAGCTCGCGGAAGGAGTCGATCGCCACCGGGTCGCCCTGCCGGGCGGCCTCGCTGATGTGCTTGCCCTCGATGCCCTCGGGGGTGCCGTCGCCGAGGCCGAGGAGGATCTCGGCGTTGCCCGGCGTGGCCTGGGCGCGCTGCCTGGCGTAGCGGACGAGGGCGCGGCCGGAGGCGTACTGCTCCCAGCAGCCCTGGCTGCCGCAGCCGCACAGCAGGCCGTCCGGCACGACGCGGATGTGCCCGAACTCGGCGGCCACGCCGAAGCGGCCGCGGCGCAGCTTGTTGCCGATGATGATGCCGCCGCCCAGGCCGGTGCCCAGGGTGATGCAGATGACGTCGTCGTGGCCCTGGCCGGCGCCGAAGCGGTACTCGCCCCAGGCGGCGGCGTTGGCGTCGTTCTCGACGACGACCGGCAGGCCGACGCGCTGCTCGACCTTGTCCTTGAGCGCCTCGTGCCGCCAGTTGATGTTCGGGGCGAAGAGGACCGTGGCCCGCTTGTCGTCCACGTAGCCGGCCGCGCCGATGCCGACGGCCTCGACGTCGTGCTCCGCGCTGACGGTCCGCACCGCGTCGGCGATGGCGTCGATGACCCCTTCGGGCGTGTCGGGAGTCGGCACCTTGCACGTCGCGAGGATCGACCCCTCTTCGTCGACCACGCCGGCCGCGATCTTCGTGCCGCCGATGTCGACGCCGATGGTGAGTCCCATGAATCCCTCAGTTTTTCGCTCGATCCCCGCCGCGACAACCGTACCGGAGCCGGCCGGCGTTCCCGTCCGGGGCCGGAGCGGGAGGGCGTCAGTCGAGGTCGATCCGCTCGGGGCCGCCGGGGGCGTCACCGCCGTCACCGCCGGCGTCACCGCCGCCGTCGCCGCCGTCGTCCGCCGCGCGGCGGGTCCACCGCTGCTCCTGTCCGCGCACGGCCGCGCGGTAGGCCGCGAGGAGCTCGGAGCCCGCGGAGGCGAGGTGGTCGAAGACCTCGGGGTTGCGTTCGACGACCGGCTCGACGACGGCCTTCGCGGCGTCCACGAGCTGCTGCACGGCGCCCTGCGCCGCGGCCGCGGCCGGCGGCAGCCGGAGGCCGGCCACCTTGTCGGCGACGGCGTCGATCAGCTTGCGCAGCTCGTCCCCGGCCGAGCCCGGGGCGCCCTGGCCGTACTGCTCGCGCCGGCGGGCGCGTTCCGCGGCGAGGTCCTCGGCGCAGGCCGCCTCCCAGGCGTCGGGGTCGGGCCGCCCGTGCGGTGCGGGGTGCTCGGTGGCATCGTTCACGGCGGACTCCAGTTACCGGGGCTTTCCTCCGACGTTACCCGAACGAGGCAACGCGGTTCAGGGCGTCCGGGGCCACAGCCGGGGATCGGGCACGAAGCGCACGCACAGCGCCCCGTCCCGGAGCCCGGCGCCGGCGACGGTGCAGCGGCGCAGGGCGGACGGCAGGGGCAGGACGCGGCCGAACGGGCCGACGGTGACGATGAGTTCGTCCCCCCGGCGCACCAGGCCGAGGCCGTCGCGCTCGGCGCCGGGCAGCGGCAGCCGCCAGACCAGCAGGTTGTCGTCGGCGAGGCGGTCCTCGACGGCGGCGGCGGGCCGCGGCGGGCCGTCGCCGGGCTTGCCGAGGCCGCCCGCCGTCGCCAACGCGGCGAGGTCGGCGGTGCCGCGCGGGGCGCGGCCGAGGTGCGGCAGCGCGAGGACGGGGACGCCGTCGGCGGCGTACTCCCCGCTCAGCTCCTCGTGGGCGGCGCGCTGCTCCGCCGCGAGGCCGGCGAGCCAGGGGTCGGCGGAGCCGGCGGGCAGCAGCCGGTTGGCTATGAGGGCGTCGACGCGGACGCCCTGGAGGGCGAGGCCCGCGCGCACCGGCCGCAGCGCGGCGGCGGCCGTCGGACCGGGCTCGGCGACCAGGCGGACGGTGGTGGAGCCCGCCTCGATCACGTCCTGGACGGCGGCCAGTTCGGCGTCCCAGCGCGCGGCCAGTTCGTAGAGCCGCTGGGCGGGCATGGGCACGCCGGCGAGCTGGGCGAGGACCGGGCGCAGGGCGCGGGCGGCCTGCCGCTCGGGGGGCAGCAGCCGGCGCAGGTAGCGGCGCAGCTGCTCGGGCAGGGCGAGCAGCCGGACGGTGTCGTGGGCCGGGGGCATGTCGACGACGAGCAGGTCCCAGGCCGCGTCGGCGGAGTGCGCGGCGCGCAGGGCGGCGAGGAGCGCGAGGGGTTCGGCGCCGGGGAGTTCGGTGAGCTCCTCGGGGTCGAGGGGGGCGGCGCCCAGCAGGTCGAAGAGGGCGGCGCCGCGGTCCTGGAGGTCGCCGGCGAGGGCGGTGAAGTGCTCCCCGGCGGCGATCCGGGCGGCCCGCAGCCCGGGGGCGGCCTCGGCCGGAGTGCCCCACGGCCGGCGGGCGGCGGCGCCGGCGGCCGGCAGCCGGACGCCGAGCACGGCGTCGGGCAGCGGGCCGCGCTCGCCGGTCAGCAGCAGGACGCGGTGCCCGGCGCGGGCCGCCGCGAGGGCGGTGGCCGCCGCGGCGGTGGTGCGGCCCGCGCCGCCGGGACCGGTGACGAGGACCGTGCGCAAGGAGGGACCTTCCGGAGGTTCGGGGAGGGGGAGCCGGTGGGCGTCAGGAAGCGACGACGGACTCGACGCGCTGCTTGAGCCCGGCGAGGGCCCGGTCGATGATGACCTTTTCCGCCTTGCGCTTGATCATCCCCAGCATTGGGATCTTGACGTCGACGGTGAGCGAGTAGGTGGCCTCCGTCCGGCGGCCGCCCTCCAGCGGGGCGAGGCTGTAGGAGCCGTCGAGCTGGCGCAGCATCTGCGACTTGACGAGCGACCAGGAGACGGTCAGCTCGTCGGGCCACGTGTAGGCCAGCGTGTGGTCGTCCTTGATGGCGCCCGCGTCCAGCACCAGGCGGACCCTGGCCGCGCGGCCCCGCTCGTCCTTCTCCAGCACCTCGGCCTGCTTGACCTCCCCGGTCCACTCCGGGTAGCGGTCGAAGTCGGCGATCACCGCCATGACCTCGGCGGGGGTCGCCTCGATCGTGATGCTCGAGCTGGTGTGTTCCGCCATCGCTGTGGCTCCTCCGTGCCGGCCGCCGCCTGAGTCGTGCTCGCCTGTGTCGTGCTGTTCTGCCGTCGTGCTGTCTGCCGGTGAAGGCTACCTCTCGCGGCGCGTCACCACTCCAGCGCCCAGGGGGTACCGGTGGAGGCGAAGTGCCCGACGTTGACGCATTCGGTCACGCCGATGCGCGTCCTGCGGGCCAGGGGCTGGTGGACGTGGCCGAAGAGCGCATACCTGGGGCGGGTGCGGCGGATGGTCTCCAGCAGCGCCGAACTGCCGCGCTCGAAGCGGCGGGCGACCGTGTCGTAGCAGAGTTCCGGCACGTCGGGCGGGATGTGGGAGCACAGGACGTCGACCTCGCCGAGGGCGGCGAGCTTGGCGGCGTAGACCTCGTCGTCGATCTCGTAGGGCGTGCGCATGGGCGTCCTCAGGCCACCGCCGACAAAGCCGAAGATCCACCCCCCCCGATCTCGACGCGCTCGCCGTCGAGCACGGTGGTGCCGGGGCGGGCGTACTCGGGCCACAGCGGGGGCACGTCGACGTTGCCGTACGTGGCGTAGGTGGGGGTGGGGAAGGCGGCGAAGAGCTCGGCGTACTGCCGGCGGACGGCCTTCTCCAGCTCCGCCTCGCGGTCCAGGCCGGCCCACAGGCCGCGGGCCAGCGCGCGGGCCTCCTCGAAGCGGCGGGCGGTGCGCAGCTCGACGAGCCGGTCGGCCATCTCGACGCCGAAGAGGTCGGGGAAGATGCCGCGCGAGTGGTCCGCGTAGTCGAGGAAGAGCACGAGGTCGCCCAGGCAGACGAGGGCGTCCGCGCCGTCCTTGGCCCGGGCCAGGTCCCGGGCGTTGCCGTGTACGTCGCTGACCACGTGAACGCGCATGTCCAGCACCCTAGGCCGCTCGGTCCGGTGTTCGGAAGGGCCGGGCGGCGGGGCGGCGGCGACACCGCGACAGGGCTGCGACCTGCGGTTACTTCCGGGTCACCAAGAGGAGGGGCTAGGGTGCCGGGAGCGGTTCCGCGGCATGTGACGCACAGAACATCTGGGCGCGACCCTCTATTCGAAAGCTGTACTGGTGGGTAACGTCCGGGCCGTCCTCCTTCACCCCTGCCTTCATCCCCCATCACCTGCCTGAAACACATGGACCGCAGCCGACGCAGCGCCCCTCGACGACGCGGCGGCGCCGGCGCCCGACGAGGAGCAGCAGTCTTGCGCGAGTTCAGCCTTCCGGCCCTCTACGAGGTCCCCGCGGACGGAAACCTGACGGATCTCATCCGCCGGAACGCCTCGCTCCACCCCGAGGTGGTCGTCATAGGGCGCAAGACCGCGAACGGCTGGCAGGACGTGACCGCGGTCGAGTTCCTCGCCGAGGTCCGCGCCGCGGCGAAGGGCCTGATGGCCTCCGGCGTCCGGCCCGGCGACCGGATCGGCCTGCTGTCGCGCACGCGCTACGAGTGGGCGCTGCTGGACTTCGCCATCTGGACCGCGGGCGCGGTCACCGTGCCGGTCTACGAGACCAGCTCCCCCGAGCAGATCGAGTGGATCCTGGGCGACTCCGGCGCCGTGGCCTGCCTGGTGGAGACCGGGGCGCACGAGGCCGCGGTGGAGTCCGTGCGGGAGCGGCTGCCGGAGCTCAAGCACGTCTGGCAGATCGAGGACGGCGCGCTCGACGCGCTCCGCGCGGCGGGCGAGGGCGTCCCGGACGAGGACGTGGACGAGCGCAGCTCGCTGGCCGACGCCGACTCGCCCGCGACCATCGTCTACACCTCCGGCACCACCGGGCGCCCCAAGGGCTGCGTGCTCACCCACCGCAGCTTCTTCGCCGAGTGCGGCAACGCGGTCGAACGCCTCAAACCCCTGTTCCGCACCGGCGACTCGTCCGTCCTCCTCTTCCTGCCCGCGGCCCACGTCTTCGGACGTCTGGTGGAGATCGGCGCGCTGCTGGCGCCGATCCGGCTGGGCATGGTCAGCGACATCAAGAACCTCACCGACGACCTGGCGTCCTTCCGGCCGTCCCTCATCCTCGGCGTGCCGCGGGTCTTCGAGAAGGTCTACAACGGCGCCCGGGCGAAGGCGCAGGCCGACGGCAAGGGCAAGATCTTCGACAAGGCCGCGGACACGGCGATCGCCTACAGCCGCGCGCTGGACACCCCCGGGGGACCGTCCTTCGGCCTCAAGCTCAAGCACAAGGTCTTCGACCGGCTCGTCTACTCCAAGCTGCGGGCGGTGCTCGGCGGCCGCGTCACCCACGCCATCTCCGGCGGCGCGCCGCTGGGCGAGCGGCTCGGCCACTTCTACCGGGGCGTCGGCCTGACCGTCCTGGAGGGCTACGGCCTCACCGAGTCCTGCGCCGCGACCGCCTTCAACCCCTGGGACCGCCCCAAGATCGGCACCGTCGGGCAGCCGCTGCCCGGCTCCGTGATCCGGATCGCGGACGACGGGGAGGTGCTGCTGCACGGCGAGCACCTCTTCACCGGCTACTGGAACAACGAGAAGGCCACGGCCGAGGCGCTCGCCGACGGCTGGTTCCACACGGGCGACCTGGGCACGCTCGACGAGGACGGCTTCCTCCGGATCACCGGCCGCAAGAAGGAGATCCTCGTGACCGCGGGCGGCAAGAACGTCGCCCCCGCCGTCATCGAGGACCGCATCCGCGCGCACGCGCTCATCGCCGAGTGCATGGTCGTCGGCGACGGCCGCCCCTTCGTCGGCGCGCTCATCACCCTCGACCAGGACTTCCTGCCGCGCTGGCTCAAGTCCCACGGGAAACGGGCGGATTTGACGGCGGCGGAGCTGGCCGACGATCCGGATCTGCTCGCGGACGTCCAGAAGGCGGTGGACGACGGGAACGCGGCGGTCTCCAAGGCGGAGTCGGTGCGCAAGTTCCGTGTGCTGGCGGGGCAGTTCACGGAGGAATCCGGGCATGTGACGCCGTCGCTGAAGCTGAAGCGGAATGTTGTCGCGAAGGACTTCGCGCACGAGATCGAGGCGATCTATCACGGGTGAGGGTTGTCTCCCGCGCGGCAGCGCCGCGGTTGTCCGCGCGGCGAAGCCGCGATGCCCCCGCGCGGCAGCGCGAGGAAACGGTGAAAGCGGGGGTGCCCCCCTCTGGGGGAGGGGCGGGGCACGACTCCCCCTACAGCAGCCCCTCCAGCCGCTCCGCCAGCAGATCCCACCGCCACCGCTCCTCCACCCACTCCCGCCCCCGCGCCCCCATCCGCGCCCGCAACGACGAGTCGAGAAGCAGCTCGACGAGACGATCGGCACAGGCCGCGGCGGAGCCGCCGCGAACCACGAACCCCGTCTCCCCCTCCAGCACCGCATCCGGCGCCCCGCCCGAATCCCCCGCCACCACCGGCAGCCCCGTGGCCGACGCCTCCAGGTAGACGATCCCCAGTCCCTCCACGTCGAGCCCGCCCCGCCGCGTCCGGCACGGCATGGCGAAGACGTCGCCGGCGCCGTAGTGGGCCGGGAGCTCCTCCCACTCCACCGGCCCGGTGAAGCGCACGGAGTCCGCGACGCCCGTCTCCGCCGCCAGCCGCCGCAGATCGGCGGCGTACGGCCCGCCGCCGACGATCAGCAGCACCGCGTCCGGCACCCGGGCGAGCACCGCCGGCATGGCCCGGATCAGCGTGTCCTGCCCCTTGCGCGGCACGAGCCGGGAGACGCAGACGACCACCGGCCGGTCCGTGAGGCCGAGCCGGGCCCGCACCTCGTCCCCTCCCGAACCGGGATGGAAGGTCTTCTCGTCGACGCCGGGCGGCAGTTGGACCATGCGCGACGCCGCGTCGCCCGTGAGGGCGGTCGCGATGCGGGACCGCGTGTACTCCCCCAGATAGGTGATCACGTCGGTCCCCTCGCCGACGCGGCGCAGCAGTCGCCGCGCGCCCGGAAGCTGGGCCCAGCCCGCCTCGTGGCCGTGGGTCGTGGCGACGATCCGGCGCGCCCCGGCCGCCCGCAGCGCCGGGGCCATCAGCCCCAGCGGCGCCGCGGCCCCGAACCAGACGGCGGAGCAGCCGTGTTCGCGCAGCAGCCCCGCCGCGCGCCGGGTCACCCGCGGGGTGGGCAGGAGCATCGTGGTGCGGTCGCGTACGACGGGGAACGGCTGCTCGGCGTCGAAGCGGGCGGTGGCCCGTACGCCCTCCTCGCTCCGCTTCCACGTGGAGGCGTAGACGACGACCCGCTCCGGGTCCAGGCGCAGCGCCATGTTGTGCAGGAAGGCCTGGATGCCGCCGGGGCGGGGCGGAAAGTCGTTGGTGACGATCAGGGTCTTGTGCATCGCCGCCGACAGTACCCCCTGCCTCCGGGCGGCGATCGGGCGGCAACCGGGGCCGCCCCCGCCACGTCACCGCGTACCGGCCCGCCTCCCAGGCATCATGCCTTGCAGCGACGGCGCACGTACCGCGAGTAGCGCCCCCGACCGGACGAGGTGGACGATGACGGGCTCCAGGACCGGCTCCCGACCGCGGATCCTGATCGCGACATGGGCCCTCACCCGTGCATTCCTGCTGCTGTGCGTGTTCCGCGTGCTGGACATGCCGGGGTCGGACGTGTCCGTCGACATCGACGTGATCTACCAGGGCTGGTACGGCGTCCTGAGCACGGGCGTCTTCCCCTACGACGACGTGACCTGGCAGTACCCGCCCGCCGCCGCGCTCGCCGTCCTCTCGCCCGCGCTCCTGCCGTTCCTGGGCTACTCGGCGGCGTTCTTCCTGGTCTGCTTCGCGGCCGACGCCGCCGTCCTCGGGCTGCTGCTGTACGCGGCCCGCGGCGGGCGGCGCGGCCTGCGCGGGGTGTGGGTGTGGGTGGCGGGGGTGCCGCTGCTCGGGCCGATCGTCTACGCCCGGTACGACGTGATGGTGACCGCCGTCGCGGTCGCCGCGCTGCTGGCGCTGGGCCGCCGCCCGGGCGCGGCCGGGGCGCTCGCGGGCTTCGGCACGCTGCTGAAGGTCTGGCCCATGCTGCTGCTCATCGGGGTGGAGCGCGGCCCGCGCACCCGCTCCGCGTGGAGTTCCGCCCTGGTGACGACGGTGGTGCTGGCGATGCTGTTCGCCGCGGCCATGCCCGGGGCGCTGGCCTTCCTGACCTTCCAGCGCGACCGGGGCACGGAGGTCGAGTCCCTGGGCTCGCTGGTCTTCCACCTCGGCCGGCACTTCGGCTGGCACGGGCGGGCGCGGCTGCACTACGGCTCCGTGGAGTTCCTCGGCCGCCACGTCCACGCGGTCAGCGCGCTGGCGCTGGGCCTGAGCCTGCTGGCGTTCGGCTGGCTGCTGCTGTGGCGGCTGAAGGCGCGGAGGTTCACGGCCTGCACGCCGTCCGACGCGGCGTTCGCGGCGGTGCTCCTGTTCACGACGACGAGCCGGGTGATCAGCCCGCAGTACGTGGTGTGGCTGATCGGGCTGGCGGCGGTCTGCGCGACGGCGCGGGCGTCGCGGCAGGCGGGGCTGCCGGTGGCTCTCGTGCTCGTGGTCGCTCCTCTCACGCAGCTGGAGTTCCCCATCTGGTTCTCGCATGTGGTCGCGAGCGACAAGCTGGGGGTGGCGACGCTGACGTTGCGCAACGCGTTGCTGGTGACGGCGACGGTGGTGGCGTGCCGGCGGCTGTGGCGGGCGACGGTTCCCGTGCCGGCGCCCCGCCTGGACGGCCCGGAGCGGGCGCCGGAACTCACGTCCCGGTGAGGGGGTTTGCCCCGGGCCCTCCCCCGAGGGGGCACCCTCGCCGCGTCAGCGCCTACCCCCGCAACGCCACCCCCACATACCCCCTCCACCTCCCCACGAAGTCCCCCAGCCCCACCCCCAGCACATCCCCCAGCCCCCGCTCCACCCCGGACTTCCCCACCGCCCGGTAGAAGGCGCGGAGCTTCGCCTCCCCCCACCGCTCCGCCACCATCCGGCAGGCGAGCCACCCGCCCTCGTACGCCCGCGCCAGCCTCCCCGGCTCCCCCGTGAAGCCGAAGTCGGCGTCCGCGGGCAGCTCCCGGGGCGGGCCGGAGGAGGCGACGGAGCGGGCGAGTTCGGGCGCGACCTGACGCGGCGTCCGCCCGGACCGCCGGTACGCGACCCAGTCCGCGAAGCCCTCGGACAGCCACATCGGCGTCGCCGAGGACGTGCTGTCGCGCGTCGCGACGTGCGTGGCCTCGTGCGTGAGGACGGTCCGCCGGCCGAAGTCCCCGAGCGCCCCGTACGCCTCGGGGTTGAGGACGATGCGGGCGGGCGTCCCGGCCCCGTCCCCGGTGGTGACGGCCGCGATGCCGCGGTAGTCGGAGGGCGGCGCCCCGAGCAGCGCCCCCATCCGCTCCAGCGAGGCGGGCATCTCGACGACGATCGGGCCGAAGGAGCCGTTCTTCCAGGCGGAGTCCACGGCCGGCACGGCCGCGTCCACGAGCCCGGCCACGGACCGCAGCAGGTCCGTCTGCTGCCCGGCCCCCAGGACGAGTCCGTGGGCGCCCCGCACCACCGTGACCCGCCCCTGCTCCCACAGCTGCCGGTCGCCGGGGGCGGTGTCGTCGCCGGCGACGTACCACCGCCCGGCGCGCTGCACGGCGGTGAGCCGCACGGGGACGGCGACCGGCGCCGCGTCGTACCCCGCGAGCCGGTAGCGGAGTTCGGCCTCGACGGCCACCCGGTGGCCGGAGCCGGCGGCGGGGGCGAAGCCGCCGAGGCGGGCGACCCGGTAGTCCCAGGAGGCGAACGGGACGTCCGCGAGGTTCTCGTAGACCTGCCGGCGCCGCTCGCGGTAGGCGGCCGCGTCCGGGTCCACGGCGTCGAGATAGGCCCGCTCGTCGTGCCCGCGGACGGCCGCCGCCCAGCGGTCGAGGAGCCGTTGCACGGCGACGGTCTCGACGCGGCCGCCGTCGGGGCCGACGCTCTCGCAGCCGGCCAGCGCCGAGAGGGTCATCAGGAGGGCGGCCAGGGCGCACAGTGCCCGGCGCCCGTTCCACCGCGTCCGGCCGTCCATGGCCCGCATCGTACGAGCCGGCCGGCCGGACCCCGGTGATCAGGGCCGGTCAGGGCCGGGTGATGGAGGAGATGGGCATCATGTTGGCCGGGTCGTAGCGCACCCGCGCCCCGGGGTACGGGGCGTGCACGACCTGCCCGTTGCCCACGTACATGCCGACGTGGCTGGCGTCGTCCCGGTAGATGACCAGGTCGCCGGGGCGGGCCTCGGAGAGCGGGACGTGCCGGCCCGCGTTGCGCTGCGCCTGCGAGGTGCGCGGCAGGCCGACGCCGGCCCGGCCGTAGGCCCACTGCATCAGGCCGGAGCAGTCGAAGGCGGACGGGCCGGTCGCCCCCCAGGCGTAGGGGGTGCCGACCGCCGAGCGGGCGGCCATCGCGGCGGCGGCCCCGCGCGAGGAGGAGGCGCCGGAGTTCTCCCCGGCGGTGCGGGCGGCGGCGCCGGGGAGCGAGGCGGTGAGCCGGGAGAGCGGCGGCAGGGAGCCGCCCCGCCCGGCGCCGCCGCCGGAGCGCGAGGCCCGCGCGTACTCCTCGCGCTGGTCGTCCGGCAGGGAGTTGAGCAGCCGGCGCGCCGCGGCGAGCTTGCCCTCGACCTCGCGCTTGTGCCGTTCGACGGCCCGCCGGCTGTCCTCCAGCTCGGCGAGGGTGCGGCCGGCCTCGAGGCGCTCCTGGTTCAGGGACCGCTGGGCGGCCAGCAGGGCGTGCAGCTGCCCGGCCTGACGGCCCGTGACGCGGTCGAGGACGGAGGCCCGGTCGAGGTAGTGCTCGGGGTCGGAGGAGAGGAGCAGCCGCAGCGCCGGGTCGACGGCGCCGGCACGGTACTGGGCCGCGGCGACGAGGCCGAGGGCGGTGCGCATGGCGTTGACCTTCTCCTGGCCGCGGGCGACGCGGTCCGCGGCCTGCTCGACCTTGCGCCGCAGGGCACCGGCCCGTTCGTCGGCGGCGTTGAACTTCTCGGTGGCCCGCTCGGCCTGTTCGTAGAGCCGGTCGATCTGCTCCTTGACCGTCCCGGTGGCGTCGCCGGCGGGCCCGGGGCGGGCACTGGCGGGCGCTGCCGAGAGGGCGGCCGCCGCGGTGGCCACGGCGGCGGACAGGACGGTGACCCGGACGGTCCGGTTGCGACCGGGGTGAGCGGGCCGGCGATGGGACGCCACGTGCTGCCGTACTCCCTTCACTGCGCGGGCCCCTGCCGTCCTGGCGAATGACGAGTAGAGGGGAGGGCACCGCGCGGCAGACAGTAGCGGCGTGTTCACCCCCGGTTCAAAGACCGCGCACGGGCGCCGGGTCCGGGTACGCCGGACGCCCCGCCCAAGACGCAGGTCATGGGCGGGGCGTCGGGTCGTCCCGGGGGCGGCCCGATTCGCCCGAACGGGCGGATGGCCGCGGGCGGCGGGCCGTCAGCCGACGCGCACGCCGAACTGGAACGGCATGTTGCTCATGGCCTCGTAGCGGACGACGGTGCCGGTGCGCGGGGCGTGCAGGACCTGGCCGTTGCCGGCGTAGAGGCCCACGTGGTGCAGGTCGCCGTAGAAGAGCACGAGGTCGCCGGGCTGGAGCTGGCTCTGGTCGTAGATCCTGGTGCCGTTGTTGGCCTGGGCCTGCGAGGTGCGGTCCAGGGTCACGCCCGCCTGCGCGTAGGCCCAGGAGGTCAGGCCCGAGCAGTCGAAGGAGCTGGGGCCGGTCGCGCCCCACACGTACGGCGAACCGATCTTGGAGGCGGCGGCGTTGAGCGCGGCGCCGGCGCGGCCGGAGGCGGGCACGTGCTTGCCGGTGGACGAGGAGGAGTCGCCGTCGCCGGTCTTGGCGGAGCTGTCCTTGGAACCGCTCTCCTGCGCCTGGGACTTGGCCTTCGCGGCGGACTTGGCGGCCTCGGCCTTCTCCTGGGCCTCCAGCTCCGCGCGCTCCTTCTCGGTGAGCTGGTTGAGGACGTCGCGGGCCTCGGCCAGCTTGCCCTGCACCGCGGCCTTCTGCTCGCCGAGCGCCTTGCGGGTGGACTCCAGGTCGGCGAGCTTGCCGGCGGCCTCCTCGCGCTGCTGCTTGAGGACGCGCTGCTTGACGGATATCTGCTTGAGCGTCTCCGCCTGCTTGGCGCTGACCTGGTTGAGGGTGGACGCCTTCTCCAGGTAGCTCTCCGGGTCGGAGGAGAGCATCAACTGGAGCGAGGGGTCCACGGAGCCGGAGCGGTACTGGGCGGCGGCCACCGAACCCAGGCCGTCGCGCAGCTTGTTGAGGTCCTCCTGGCCGCGGGCGACGCGGTCCTGGAGCTCGCCGACCTCCTTCTCCAGCTTCTCCTGCCTCTGCTTGGCCCCGTTGTACTTCTCGGTGGCCTGCTCGGCCTCCTCGTAGAACTTGTCGACCTTCTCCTTGGCCTCGCTCTTGGTGGGCTTGGCGCCGGGGTCGGCGCTGGCCGAGTGGGCGGAGAGGGCGACGGCAGCGGCGGCGGTCGCGGTGAGGACGGTCACCCGAGTGCGGCTCGGCTGCTTGGGACGACGGTGGGACGCCACGGAGTCGAGCTCCTTCTTCCTCGGCCGCCGCCCGCGACGCGGGCTCGGCGGGACCTTCACCGTCACCCCGAATGGATGATCACCGGGCGAAGGTTCGAGGCCCGACCTTAGTGACCCTCATATGATCCGTTCAAATCCCTCCCGGAAATTCTCACCCACCGAGGGCATCCTTTACCGGGCGGAACACAAGCCGTAACGGACTTCTGACGCTTCGCCGGACGCCGTGCGCCCCTCAGGTCCGCGCGAGCCGCTTGAGCAACAGGGCCGAAGCGACCGGCCGCGCCCCCGCCTTGGCGACCCCGTCGGCCACCTCGCGGTCCGTGGAGACCACCACCACCGGCCGGCCCGGCGGCTCCGCCCGCACCAGCTGCCGGATCAGCTCGTCCGCCGTGACGCCCGGCTTGCTGAACAGCACCCGCACCCCGCGCGGCGGCGCCAGCAGCACCGGCGCGGCCAGCTCCGCGCCGTCGAAGACGCACGTCACCTCGGCGCCGGTCTGCGCGGCCAGCATCGCCAGCCCGCCCAGCAGCCGCAGCCGCTGCTTGTCCAACGGCATCGTCGGATAGCCGGTCTTGGTGACGTTGTAGCCGTCCACGACCAGATGGGCCTGCGGCAGCGCCAACAGCTGGTCCAGCAGCGCCGGATCGGTCTCCGACAGAGCGCGCGCCGCGATGTCCTTCGGCGTCATCCGCCCCGGCCGCACGGCGTCCACCAGGTCCGCCGGGTGCGCCGAGGCGGGCGGCAGGGCCAGTTCGCGGCGGAGCCCCTGGGCGGCGTCCAGCACCGTGTCCAGCAGCAGCCGCAGCCGCATGTCCTCCACGCTGCGGCCCTCGCGCACCGCCCGGCGGCTCGCCTCCAGCGCCGCCTCGGCCTCCGCGAGCCGGGACTTGGCCCGCCGCGCCTCGCCCAGCGCCGCCGTCAGTTCGGCCGCGGACGCCTGGCGCAGCGCGTCCAGCTCGCCCTGGAGCTTGCGCAGCGCGGCCTCGCCCCGGCGCACGTCGCTCTGCGCGCTGCGCAGCTTGCGCTGGAGGGACTCGGCCTCCTTGCGCGCCGCCTCCAGCTCCGCCCGGGAGCGCTCGGCCTCCGCACGCCCCTCGGCGCGCGCCTGCGCCAGCTCCTCGCGCAGCTTGTCCAGTTCGCGCCGGGCCTCCTCGCCGGCCCGCTCGGCGCTGGCCCGCTGGGCCTCCTCGCCGGCCGCGGTGACGAGCTTGACCCAGCCGGGCGGGCGCAGCACGAAGGCCATCGCCGCCACGTCCTCCGGGTCGGCGGCGGCCGGCGGCGAGCCGGCCTCGACGGCCTGCGCCAGCTCCGAGCCGCCCTCGCGCAGCCGCGCGGAGATCCGCTGCCGGAAGGCGGTGTCGCCCTCGACGGCGGCGGCCATGGCGTTGCCCGCGAAGCGGGCGCGGCGGACGGGGGTGAAGCGCGCGTACTGCCGCAGCTGCGGCGGGAGTTCGGCGAGGGTCAGCCCGCCGAAGGCGTCGGCCACCAGGCCGATGACGCGGCGCCGGATCCCCTCCGGCAACGGGCGGTCGAGCACCTCGCTGACGTCCTCGGCCCGGCCGTCCTCACCGGCCGTCCCCTCGTCGTCCGTGTGCTCCACCACCGCTGCGTCGCTCCGTTCCTCAGCCGCTCGTATCCGGCCTGTCCACCAAGGCGATGTGATCCACCGCGTTGCACCAGCGGCAACGCACGGACTCGATCGTCTCACTGACCACGTCCCGCTCCTCCACGGTGGGTTCTCCCGCGAGATCGAGGTGCACATATTCCACGGCCTTGACCGTGCGCGTCACATCGAACCGGGTCAGGTTGCCGCACAGGGTGCAGCGCCACCGGGTGGTGGCCGTCGGCCGGGGAACGCCCATGATCGTCGTCCGTCCTGATGAAGGTTTTGCCGTAACCCTACGGCCTGCCGGTCCGCCGACGGGGTGACACCGGTGCCGCGCCGGACCGCCCGGCGGGGCGCTCCGTGCGGCTTGTCCCGGTACGTCATGATCTGGACATGATCGTAAGGCAAGCGCGACGGGATCCGGCCGCCCACCCGCCCTGGATCACCCGCACCCTCATCGCCGCCTGCTGCGCGGTCTTCCTGCTCGGCCCCGCCTCCGGCCTCGACCCCGCCTACGGCACCGGAGGCGCGCTGACGGCCGCGCGGACCGCCTACTTCGAACGCTGGGGCGTCGTCCCGGACCAGCTCTGGCACTCCGCGCCCGCGGCGCTCCTCTCCCCGCTCACCGCGCTCTTCGTGCACGGCAACTGGCTGCATCTGCTCGGCAACATGCTCTTCCTCCACGTCTTCGGGGCGATGGCCGAGGAACGGCTGGGCCGCCTCCCCTTCGCCCTGTGCTATCTGGTCAGCGGCTACCTCGCCCTGCTCGGCTTCGCGGCCGCGCACCCGGACTCCGGCCAGTCGCTCGTGGGCGCCTCCGGGGCCGTCTCCGGCGTGCTCGGCGCGTTCCTCCATCTCTTCCCCCGGGCCAGGGTGACCAGCCTCTTCCCGTTCCTCTTCTTCCTGCCGCTGCGCTTCCCGGCCTGGGCGGTGCTGCTGTTCTGGTTCGCCCTCCAGTGGCCGGGCGCGGGCGCCCCGGGCGACCGGCCGGGCGTCGCCTATCTGGCCCACGTCCTGGGCTTCGGCCTCGGCTTCTGCTTCGCATGGGTGAGCGGACGGCGTGCGGTTAGAGTGAAGGACGACGCCGCGGCCACCGAAGGAGACGGAACGACGTGATCACCTCGATCGTGCTCATCAAGACGGACGTGGACCGCATCCCCGAGATCGCCGAGCGGATCGCGGCGCTGGAGGGGGTCAGCGAGGTCTTCTCCGTCACGGGCGCCTACGACCTGATCGCGATGGTCCGGGTGGCCCGGCACGACGACCTGGCGGACGTCATCCCGGGCCGCATCAGCAAGATCCCCGGCGTGGCCTCGACGGAGACGCACATCGCGTTCCGCACGTACTCGCAGCACGACCTCGAGGCGGCGTTCGCGATCGGCCTCGACAGCTGACGGCCCCGGCGGCCGGCCGGGCACGGGCGCCTCTAGGCCACCGGCCCCTCGGGGACGCAGCGGCCGCCCTCCGTCCGGTACGTCCAGCGCGCGCCGCGCGTCACCAGCTCCCCCGCCGCCCGCACGAAGCGGTCGATGTGCTCCTCCGGCGTCCCCACCCCGAAGCTGACCCGGATCGCGCTCGCCGCCGGCGCCTCGTCCGGCGCCCCGCACTCCCCCGCAGCGCCGCCGCTGTTCTCCGCGAGCAGCGCCCGCACCAGCGGATGGGCGCAGAAGAGCCCGTCGCGCACCCCGATGCCGTACTCGGCGGACAGCGCCGCCGCGAAGTGCGAGCTGTTCCAGCCGTCCACGACGAAGGACACCACGCCCACCCGGGGCGCGTCGGCCCCGAACAGCGAGATCTCCCGCACGCCCGGCACCTCGGCGAGGCCCGCGCGCAGCCGCGCCAGCAGCGCCTGTTCCCGGGCGGCCAGCCGGCCGGGGCCGGCCGCGGTCAGCGCCCGGCAGGCCGAGGCGATGGCGTACGCGCCGATCACGTTCGGCGAGCCGGCCTCGTGCCGGGCCACGGTCTCGTGCCACTCGACCACGGGCTCGCCCGCCGCGCCCCGCGCCACCCGGCGGGTGGCGCCGCCGCCGGCCAGGTACGGCTCGGCCCGGCGCAGCCAGTCCGTCCGCCCGGCCAGCACGCCGGCGCCGAACGGCGCGTAGAGCTTGTGCCCGGAGAACGCGACCCAGTCGACGTCCAGTGCGGTGACGTCCACCGCCTGGTGCGGCACGAGCTGGGCGGCGTCCAGGACGATCCGCGCGCCGTGCGCGTGCGCGGCCGCGGCCAACTCCCGGACGGGCCACAGCTCTCCGGTCACGTTCGACGCGCCCGTCACGCAGACCAGGGCCGGTCCGTACGGCTCGCGCGCCGCGAGCGCCCGCTCCAGCGCCTCGACGGCCCGCTCCGGGCTCCGCGGCGCGTCCAGCCACGTCACCGCCGTGTCCGCCCGCCGCCCCCAGGGCAGCAGCGCGGCGTGGTGCTCGCTCTCGAACGCGAACACCCTTGTGCCGGGCGGGAGTACGGCGGCGAGGAGGTTGAGCGAGTCGGTCGTCGACCGGGTGAAGACCACCTCGTCCCCCGGGCGGCAGCCGAGGAACTCCCCGACCGTCGCCCGGCTGTTCTCGAACAGCTCGGTCGACAGCTGCGACAGGTGGCCCGCGCCGCGGTGCACACTGCCGTAGTACGGCGCGTACGCCGCGACGTCGTCCCAGACGCGGCGCAGGGCGGGGGCGCTCGCCGCGTAGTCCAGCGCGGCGTACGGGACTTGGCCCCCCGTGACGAGGGGGACGAGGACGTCGTGTCCGAGGACGGGGAGGGGGGCGGCGACCTGGCGGGTTGCGGTTGCGGGCATGGCGGACTCCCGTGGAACGGCGAAGGGTTGCTCGGTGAACGCGGAGAAGGGGCCCTGGGCCCTAGCGCATTCGCTGCATCACGGAAGGATCTCCCTCGACGACCAGGATCCCTGGTGGAGGGATCCGCGCTTGCCGCAGACCTCGCTGCCTGCGGCCCGGTCATCACCCGGGGCACCCCGCCACGGACGGAGGGTTGCCGGACAGCGGGCCGGGGCCGTATCGCTGTCGCTCGTGACCTGGGGGTGAGTATGGCACAGCCCGCCGGTGTGCCGAAAGGGAGTTGTCCCCCGCCCCTCCTCCTCGCCGCTTCCGCGGCAGCACGCCGCCGCGCGGAGAAGGCACCCCGGGCGGGCCGGCCGCTAGGCGTTGCTCGCCGCCACCCACCGCTCCAGGACCGCCCGCGCCGCCCCGGAGTCGATCGACTCGGCCGCCCGCCCCATCGCCGCCCCGATCTGCTCCGGCAGCGGGGCCGCCGACGGCGCCAACGCCACCAGCGCGGCGGCGCTGTTGAGCAGCACGGCGTCGCGCACCGGCCCCCGCTCCCCCTCCAGCAGCCGCCGCGCGACCTCCGCGTTGTACGACGCGTCGGCGCCCCGCAGCGCGTCCACGGGGACGATCCCGATCCCCACGTCCCGCGGGTCGAAGCGCTCCTCGCGCACGGCGCCGTCCCGGACGACCCACACCCGCGACGTCGCCGTGGTCGTCAGCTCGTCCATGCCGTCGTCGCCGCGGAAGACCAGCGCCGTCGAGCCCCGGTCGGCGAGGACGCCGGCGAGGACGGGCGCCATCCGCGCGTCCGCGACACCGGTCGCCTGGGCCCGGACCCGGGCCGGATTGGTCAGCGGGCCGAGGACGTTGAACGTCGTCCGCACCCCCATCTCCCGCCGCGCCGCCGCCACGTGCCGCAGCGCGGGGTGGAACTTGACCGCGAAGCAGAAGGTGATGCCCGCCTCGCGGGCCACCTCCACCACCCGCGCCGGGGAGAGGTCCAGGTTGACGCCCAGCTTCTCCAGGACGTCGGAGGCCCCGCTCGCGGAGGACGCGGCCCGGTTGCCGTGCTTGACGACCTTCACGCCGGTGCCGGCCACGACGATGGCGGACATCGTGGAGATGTTCACCGTCCTGGCGCCGTCGCCGCCCGTGCCGACGATGTCCACGCTGGGGCCGGGCACCTCGATGAGGTGGGCGTGCCGGTACATGGCCCGGACGAGTCCGGAGATCTCGGCGACGGTCTCGCCCTTGGCCCGCAGGGCCACCGCGAAGGCCGCGATCTGCGCGTCGGTGGCCGCCCCCCGCATGATCTGGTCCATGGCCCAGGCGGTGTCGTCCGCGCTCAGGTCCCGCCCGCCGAGCAGCGCCTCCAGAACGGCCGGCCAGGAGAGGGACACCGCGCCGTCGCCGCCTGGGGGGGTCGCAACGTTCATGGGTCCACGCTCCTGGTGGTCGTCCGGCTGTCGGCACCAGCCTAACCAGGTCCGGGAACGGCGAGGCGCCCCGTCCGGGGACCGGACGGGGCGCCTCGCTGTGGCGATCAGCGGTGAGGGGTGATCAGTGGTGGCCGTGGCCGCTCGTGATCTCCTGGTACTCCTTGGCCGTGGCCTTGGGGACGTACCGGTCCTCGCCGTAGTAGCTCTTCGAGAGCCGGACCCGCAGCTTCTGCGTGCCCTTCACCTTGCGGACGACACCGTTCTCGTCGACCTCGGGCTCCAGGGCCAGCGGCCTCGGCTGCTCGTGCGCGGTCAGCGTGTGCAGCTGCTCCTGCGTCAGCGGCTCGTGGACCTCGACGAACTCACCGTGCGGCAGGCGCTTGATGATGCCGGACTCGCGCCCGTGCAGCACCTTGTCCTTGTCGCGGCGCTGGAGACCCATGCAGATCCGGCGGGTGGCGATGAACGCCAGGACCGGGCCGACGAAGAAGCTGATGCGGACGAACCAGGTGACCGAGTTGACCGACAGGTGGAAGTGGGTGGCCCACAGGTCGTTTCCACCGGCCATCAGGGCCACGCCGTACAGCGTCAGCCAGGCCACGCCGAAGGCGGTGCGCGTCGGGGCGTTGCGCGGGCGGTCCAGGATGTGGTGCTCGCGCTTGTCGCCGGTCACCCACGACTCGATGAAGGGGTAGACCGCCATGATCGTCAGCACCGCGCCGAAGACCAGCAGCGGGATGAAGACGCCCAGGACCAGGGTGTGGCCCGCGAAGCTGATCTCCCAGCCCGGCATGATCCGGAAGAGGCCCTCGGACATGCCCAGGTACCAGTCCGGCTGGGCGTTGGTCGAGACCTGGTCCGGCCGGTAGGGGCCGAGCTCCCAGACGGGGTTGATCGTCGCGATGGCGGAGATCGCCGCGATGATGCCGAAGACCAGGAAGAAGAAGCCTCCCGCCTTGGCCATGTAGACCGGCATCAGCGGCATGCCGACGACGTTCTTGTTGGTCCGGCCCGGACCCGCGAACTGCGTGTGCTTGTGGTAGAAGACCAGGATCAGGTGGCCGACCACCAGACCGAGCATGATGCCCGGCAGCAGCAGGATGTGGATCGAGTAGAACCGGCTCACGAAGTCCGTGCCCGGGAACTCCCCGCCGAAGAGGTAGAAGGAGATGTACGTACCCACCAGCGGGATGGACATCACCAGACCGTCGGCGATGCGGACACCGGTGCCGGAGAGCAGGTCGTCCGGCAGCGAGTAACCGGTGAAGCCGGTGAACGTGCCGAGGACCAGCAGCAGGAAGCCGAACAGCCAGTTGATCTCGCGCGGCTTGCGGAACGCGCCCGTGAAGAAGACGCGCATCATGTGCACCATCATGCCCGCGATGAACACGAGGGCCGCCCAGTGGTGGATCTGCCGGATCAGCAGACCACCGCGCACGTCGAAGCTGATGTCCAGCGTCGACTTGAACGCCTCCGACATCCGCACGCCCTGCATCGGGACGTACGAGCCGTGGTAGACGACCTCGTTCATGCTCGGGTGGAAGAACAGCGTCAGATACACACCCGTGAGGATGATGATCAGGAAGCTGTAGAGGCAGACCTCGCCCAGCATGAAGGACCAGTGGTCCGGGAAGATCTTGCGCATCCCGCCCTTGGCGAGGGTGTAGATCCCCAGCCGGCCGTCGGCCCAGTCGGCCACCCGCTCACCGGCGGGCGCCTTGCGACCCTGCGCGCCGGCGCGGGTCGTCGTCGTGTCTGCAGTACTCATCCGCGCTCCCAGAAGGCAGGACCGACGGGCTCCTGGAAGTCGCCCATCGCCTCAAGGTAGCCCTTGTCGTTGACCTTGATCCGCAGCTGCGGCAGGGCGTGGCCGGCCGGGCCGAACACCACACGGCCGCCGTCCGACAGGTCGAACGTCGACTGGTGGCACGGGCACAGCACGTGGTGGGTCTGCTGCTCGTACAGGTTGATCGGGCAACCCACGTGCGTGCAGATCTTGGAGAAGGCGACGATGCCGTCGACGGACCAGTCCAGTTCCTTCTTGTCCTTGATGTTCTCCGGACGGAGCCGGACGAGCATCAGGGCCGCCTTGGCGATCTGGTTCTGGAAGTCGTGGTCCTCCTCCTTCATGCCCTCGGGCATGGCGAAGGTGAGGGAGCCGACCTGGATGTCCTCGGGGCGCAGCGGCTGGTTGGTGTTCTGGTTGACCAGCCTCTTGCCCTTGCCCCAAGCCGTGTGACGGAGCTTGGTGCCCGGGGCCTTGCTGAGCCCGCCCAGCAGGAACACGCCCGAGAGCGGCAGCAGCGAGAGCGCGCCGAACATCGAGTTGCGGATCAGCTTGCGGCGGCCCATCGCCGACTCGGCGGCGCCCTGGTGGAAGTCCGCGATGACCTTGGCCCGGACCTCGGAGGGGGCCTCGATCGGGTGCCGCTCGTCGATGTGCTCGACGTCGGACATCAGGGTGCGCGCCCAGTGGACGGCGCCGGCGCCGATCAGGAACAGCGCCACGCCCAGGGTCAGGCCCAGCGTGAAGTTCATCGCGCTGACGTGCCCGATCGGGAACACGTAGATGTTCTTGTCGACCGGGATGGCCAGGTAGGCGGCGATGAAGCCGATCGTGGCCAGCATCGACAGCGTGAACATGAACGCCACGGCGCGCTCGGAGCGCTTGGCGGCCCGCTCGTCGATGTCCTGGATGCGGTGCTCGTGCGGGGGCAGGCCCGGGTCGGCGAACGGGTCACCCGCGACCGCCACGGCGCCCTCGTGCGCTTCGCCCTGCTTGCTCGGCAGGGTCTCTTCTGGAATGTCTTGGCTACTCATGACTTCTTGGCCTTTGCGGTCCGGGCGGCGACCCAGATGGCGACGGCGATCAGCGCGCCCAGGCCGAAGACCCACGCGAACAGACCCTCACTGACCGGGCCGAAGCCGCCCAGTCCGAGGCCGCCCGGGCTCTCCGACTTGCTGGAGTTGACCTCGTCGAGGTACGCGACAATGTCCTTCTTGTTCTTCTGCGACAGCACGCTGTCGGGGAAGGACGGCATGTTCTGCGGGCCGGTCTGCATGGCCTCGTAGATGTGCTTCGGGTTGACACCCTCGAGGTTCGGCGCGAACTTGCCGTTCGAGAGCGCACCGCCCTTGCCGGTGAAGTTGTGGCACTGCGAGCAGTTGAGCCGGAACAGCTCACCGCCCTTGGCCACGTCCGCGCCCTCCGGGCTGTACTGGTCCTTCGTCGGGGCCGCGGGGCCCGCGCCGAGGGAGGAGATGTACGCGGCCAGCTGGTCGATCTGGGCCTGCGTGTAGACCGGCTTCTTGCGGGGCGCCTGGGCACCCTGCTGCTGCATCGGCATACGGCCGGTGGCGACCTGGAAGTCGACCGCCGCCGCGCCCACGCCCACCAGGCTCGGCCCGTCGGAGGTGCCCTGCGCGCCGGTGCCGTGACAGCTGGCACAGCCCACGGCGTAGAGCTTCTTGCCCTCCTCGATGGCGAGGGACTGCGCGGAGTCATCGGCCTTGGCCGACTCCGCCGGCGCGAACGCGGCGTACAGCCCCCCGGTGACCGCCAGCGCGAAGAGTAGGACGACGACCGCCGCCAGCGGATGGCGTCGTCGTGCGGAGAGCTTTTTCACGGATTACCCCGGTGTCAGGATCTTCTGCGTCGATGCTGGACTGTTGGTCCGGTGCGGGACGGGACCAATTACTTGATCAAGTAGATCGTGGCGAAGAGCCCGATCCAGACCACGTCGACGAAGTGCCAGTAGTAGGACACGACGATGGCCGCCGTCGCCTGGTGGTGCGTGAACCTCTTGGCCGCGTAGGTCCGGCCCATCACCAGCAGGAAGGCGATCAGGCCGCCCGTGACGTGCAGGCCGTGGAAGCCGGTCGTCAGGTAGAAGGCCGAGCCGTACGCGTTCGACGAGAGCGAGAGCCCGTCGTCCTTGACCAGCTCGGTGTACTCGAAGATCTGGCCGCCGATGAAGAAGGCGCCCATCACGAACGTGATCGCGAACCAGGTGCGCAGCTTCTTCACGTCACCGCGCTCGGCGGCGAAGACGCCGAGCTGGCAGGTGAGCGAGGAGAGCACCAGGACCGTGGTGTTCGACGCCGAGAACGGGATGTTCAGCGCCGATGCCGCCTCCTTCCACTGGTCGGCACCGGTCACCGATCGGAGGGTGAAGTACATCGCGAAGAGGGCCGCGAAGAACATCAGCTCGGAACTCAGCCAGATGATGGTTCCGACGCTGGTGAGGTTCGGTCGGTTGACCGAGGGGTGCGCGTGCCCGGTATCTACTGCTGTTGCTGTCGCCACGACCGACATTATGTCGGTCGCTTATCTCGCGCTCACTCCGGGGGGTGCCGTTCGGTGTGTCAAGGGCGTATGCGCTGCTCGTCCGCCCCGGTGAAGAGGTCGCCCGAACCGGTGATGACGCCGTGTCGGAGGGAACGGTGACCTCCGGACCCTCCTCCGGGCGGCCGTGCGGGCAGTAGCATCCGCGCAACGATCCTTTGGGTGAACTGCTGGGTGAACTGGAGGAAACGCATGCAGCCGACGGCCACCGTGCTGGTCTACAGCGACGACGCGAACACCCGCGAGCAGGTGCGGCTGGCGGGCGGGCGGCGCCCGGCGCCGGACGTGCCGCCCGTGGAGTACGTGGAGTGCGCGACCCTCCCCGGCCTGCTGCGGCTCCTCTCCGAACGGCGGGTCGACGTCTGCGTCCTGGACGGCGAGACGGCCCCCGCGGGCGGGCTGGGCGTGTGCCGGCAGCTCAAGGACGAGGTCTTCCAGTGCCCGCCGGTGCTGGTGCTGATGGGCCGCCCGCAGGACGCCTGGCTGGCCACCTGGAGCCGGGCCGACGCCGCCGTCACGCACCCGGTGGACCCCGTCGCCTTCGCCGCCTCCCTGGCGGAGCTGCTGCGCGAGCGCGTCCCGGCGGCGTCCTAGCCCGCCGGAGTCCCCTCAGGCCACCCGCGGCCGCAGCCGCGCCGCGTCGGCGGCGCCGGCGCCCTCCCGCTTGCCGGCGGCGAGGGCGCTGCCCTGACGCCACTCCTCCCAGGGCATGTTCCAGTCGCCGAAGCCGTTGTCGAACGGCGTCATGGTGGCGCCCGTGCTGCCCACCACCTTGACGATGTCCCCGACCCGGACGTTGTCGAAGAACCACTTGGCGTTCTCGGTGGACATCCCGGTGCAGCCGTGGCTGACGTTGTCCAGCCCCTGCGAGTCCACCGACCAGGGCGCGGCGTGCACGTACTCCCCGCTCCAGGTGACCCGGGTGGCCCAGTGGACCGGCAGGTCGTAGGAGTCGGCGCTGCCCTCCGCGATGCCGATCGTCTCGCCGCGCATCCGTACGAAGGATTCCTGCCCGAGGACCACCTTGACCCCGTTGCGGGTGGCGTAGCCGGGCTTGCCGGTGGTGACGGGGATGGAGCGGATCTCCTGGCCGTTCCTCAGGACGGTCATGTAGTGCCCGGCGGCGTCGGTGATGGCCTCCACCCGGTCGCCGGTGGTCAGGCGCACCGGCCTGGACGGGCCCCCGTACATGCCGCCGCCCACCTTGATGCCGTCCAGCGAGGCGTGGACGTCGATGGTGGCGTGCGGCGGCCAGTAGTCCTGCGGACGGTAGTGCAGGACGCGGTTGTTCACCCAGTGCCAGGCGCCCTGGACGGCGGGGCGGGAGTCGACGTGCAGGGTGCGCTCCACGACGGCGCGGGCGGCGGGGGTCTGCACGGGGGTGCTGAGTTCGGCGGTGACGGGCTGTCCGACGCCGTAGGTGCCGCTCTTGGGGCCGAACGTGACGGTCAGCAGCCGGGTGGCCGGGCCGGTGTCGAAACCGATCGTACGGCGGCCCTGGGCGCCGTTGTCGTCCTCGGTGCTCACCCGGACCGTGTAGTGCGCGCCGGCCGCGAGCGAGCCGGTGCTGCGCCAGCCGCTGCCGTCCGGGAGCAGTTCGCCGGCCACGTAGCGCCCGGCGGCGTCCGTGGCGACGACGTCGGTGATCCGGTCGTCGCCGGTGGCCTCGACCTCCAGGGGGTTGGCCGGGTCGGCCTTCGCGCCGTCCTCGGCGCCCTTCAGTCGGACGTCGGTGGCCTCGTAGGGCGCCTCCGCCAGGGGGTTGGCGGAGCTGCAGGCGGTGCCTCCCAGCGCCAGCGGGACCAGCAGCAGCACGCCGCCGAGCACCGTGCGGCGTCGAGGAGTCAGGCTCATGCTCCCCACGGTAGGAAGGTCCGTCCGCCGCGGCCCGTGGGGAGCGTGCGAACGGGTGGTGCGGGTGCGCGAACGGCCGGGCCCCGCGCACCGGAGGGTGCGCGGGGCCCGGCCGTGGGCGGGAGCCCTTACTGGTTCTGGTTCTCGCCGCGGTAGAACTCGAACACCCAGCCGAAGAGGCCGATCATGATCAGCGGGGCCGAGAAGAACATCAGCCACCAGCCGACCGCGATGGCCAGGAAGGCAAAGGCGCCACCGATGGCCAGGGACAGCGGCTGCCAGCTGTGCGGGGCGAAGAAGCCCAGCTCACCGGCGTCGTCCGCGACGTCCGCGTTCTTGTTGTCCTGCGCGCCGGCGTCCACCCGGCGCGCGGTGAACGCCAGGTAGTAGCCGACCATGACGCACAGACCGAAGGCCAGGAACAGGGCGGTCGTGCCCGCCGGCTCCTTCGACCACACGCCGTAGACGACGGCCATGGCCAGGATGAAGACGGAGAGCCAGATGAACATCCGGCCTTGGATCTTCACTTGCCGGCCTCCTTGCCACCCGCGAGGGCCTTGTCCTTGTCAGCGAGATTGTGCTCCAGCTCGAGAGCGGCGATCTCGGGGTGGTGCAGGTCGAACGCCGGGGATTCCGACCGGATGCGCGGCAGCGTGAGGAAGTTGTGCCGCGGCGGCGGGCAGGAGGTCGCCCACTCCAGCGAACGGCCGTAGCCCCAGGGGTCGTCGACCTCGACCTTCTTGCCGTACTTGGCGGTCTTCCAGACGTTGTAGAAGAACGGCAGGATCGACAGGCCGAGCAGGAACGAGCTGATCGTGGAGATGGTGTTCAGCGTCGTCCAGCCGTCGGCGGCCAGGTAGTCGGCGTACCGGCGCGGCATGCCCTCGGCGCCCAGCCAGTGCTGGACGAGGAACGTGCCGTGGAAGCCGACGAACAGCGTCCAGAAGGTGATCTTGCCGAGGCGCTCGTCCAGCATCTTGCCCGTGAACTTCGGCCACCAGAAGTGGAATCCGGAGAACATCGCGAAGACCACGGTGCCGAAGATGACGTAGTGGAAGTGCGCGACGACGAAGTACGAGTCGGAGACGTGGAAGTCCATCGGCGGCGAGGCCAGGATGACGCCGGTCAGACCACCGAAGGTGAAGGTGATCAGGAAGCCGACGGCCCACAGCATCGGGGTCTCGAAGGACAGCGAGCCCTTCCACATGGTGCCGATCCAGTTGAAGAACTTCACACCGGTCGGGACCGCGATCAGGAAGGTCATGAAGGAGAAGAACGGCAGCAGCACACCGCCGGTCACGTACATGTGGTGCGCCCACACCGTCACCGAGAGGCCGGCGATGGAGATGGTCGCCGCGATCAGACCCCAGTAACCGAACATCGGCTTGCGGGAGAAGACCGGGATGACCTCGGAGATGATGCCGAAGAACGGCAGGGCGATGATGTACACCTCGGGGTGGCCGAAGAACCAGAAGAGGTGCTGCCACAGCAGGACGCCGCCGTTGGCCGCGTCGAAGATGTGGGCGCCGAACTTGCGGTCCGCCTCCAGGGCGAACAGCGCGGCCGCCAGCACCGGGAAGGCCAGCAGGACCAGCACACCGGTCAGCAGGACGTTCCAGGTGAAGATCGGCATGCGGAACATCGTCATGCCGGGCGCGCGCATGCAGATGATGGTGGTGATGAAGTTGACCGCACCGAGGATGGTGCCGAAGCCGGACATCGCCAGACCCAGGATCCACAGGTCGGCGCCGAGACCCGGCGAGTGGGCGCTGTCGGTCAGCGGCGAGTAGGCGAACCAGCCGAAGTCGGCGGCGCCCTGCGGGGTGAGGAAGCCACCGACCGCGATCAGCGAGCCGAACAGGTACAGCCAGTAGGCGAACATGTTCAGCCGCGGGAACGCCACGTCGGGCGCGCCGATCTGCAGCGGCATGATCCAGTTCGCGAAGCCGGAGAACAGCGGCGTCGCGAACATCAGCAGCATGATCGTGCCGTGCATCGTGAACGCCTGGTTGAACTGCTCGTTCGACATGATCTGCGTGCCGGGACGGGCCAGTTCGGCGCGCATCAGCAGCGCCATCAGACCGCCGATGCAGAAGAACGCGAACGACGTGATCAGGTACAGCGACCCGATCGTCTTGTGGTCGGTGGTGGTCAGCCACTTGACCACCACGTTGCCTGGCGCCTTGGTGCGAACAGGCGGTGCTGCCGTGTCAGATGCGGCGGCACCCTGGGGTTCGTTGAGGATGCTCACTTGTTCTTGGTCTCCGCGTTCTTCGCGTGATCCGACAGCGCGATGCCCGCCGGCACGTAGCCGGTCTGCCCCTTGTCGGCCAGCTCCTTGAGGTGCTTCTGGTAGCGCTCAGGGGAGACGACCTTGACGTTGAAGAGCATCCGCGAGTGGTCCTGCCCGCAGAGCTCGGCGCACTTGCCCCTGAAGGTGCCCTCCCGGTTGGGGGTCACCGTGAAGCTGTTGGTGTGCCCCGGCAGGACGTCCTGCTTCATCAGGAACGGCACCACCCAGAAGGAGTGGGCGACGTCGCGGGAGGTCAGCACGAACTCGACCGTCTCGCCCTTGGGCAGCCACAGCGTCGGGCCGGGCATGCCGTTCTGCGGGTTCCGCGTGCCCGGGGTGCCGACGTCGTAGACACCGGCCGCGTTCGCCGGGGCCTTCTTCAGGAACCGGTCCGGGATGGCGTCGAGCTCCTTGAGCTTGCGCAGGTCCTGGCCCGGCTTCTGGCCCTGGGCGGTCTCCATGTAGTTGAAGGCCCAGCTCCACTGGAAGCCCACCACGTTCACGACGTGCTTGGGCTTGTCCGGGTTGGTCAGGAGCTTGTTCTCATCGCGGGCCGTGAAGTAGAAGAGCACCGACACGATGAGGATCGGGACCACGGTGTACAGCGTCTCCAGGGGGACGTTGTACCGGGTCTGGGTGGGAACCTCGATCTTGCTCCGGCTGCGCCGGTGGAAGATGACGCTCCAGAGAATAAGCCCCCACACCAGGACGCCGACCGCGAGGGCGGCGGCCCACGAGCCCTGCCACAGGGAGAGGATCCGCGGCGCCTCCTCCGTGACGGGAGTGGGCATTCCGAGGCGGGGAAAGTCCTTCGATGTGCAACCGGTGGCGGTCGCCAGAACAGCGCCCGCGGCCAGCGCCTGCAGCAGCTTCCGCCGCACCGGGCGCCGCGACGAGCGGTCGGAGCCGTTGGGACTCACGTAGCGCCTTCCCGAGAGTCTCGCCCGCGCGGCCGGCTGCGGCCGTCTCGGTCGGTCGCCGGCCCGCTGCGGGCAGGGTTTGGATGTTTATGCGGACCAAACCCTACTGGACGCTATTTGGGGTCGCGCGGGGAGGGTGCCCAACGCGCCGGGCGGCTCCCCCAAGAGTCCCCACAAGCCCCCGGAAGGCTCCGCGGCGGACGTGACGGCGCCGCCGTGACCGCTGCGCGGCGGCACCTGGGGGACCGTCAGGCCCGGGCCGCGCGCGGCGGAAGGCCGCGCTAGGTTCGGTCGCGTGCCCTACTTCGACGCCGCTTCCGCCGCTCCCCTGCACCCCGTCGCCCGTCAGGCGCTGCTCGCCGCCCTCGACGAGGGCTGGGCCGACCCCGCCCGCCTCTACCGGGAGGGCCGCCGGGCGCGGCTGCTGCTCGACGCCGCGCGCGAGGCCGCCGCCGCGGAGGCCGGCTGCCGTCCGGACGAACTCGTCTTCACCCCTTCGGGTACCCGCGCCCTGCACGACGGCATCGCGGGCGCCCTCGCCGGCCGCCGCCGGACCGGCCGTCATCTCGTCGTCGCCGCCGTCGAGCACTCCGCCGTCCTGCACGCGGCCGAGGCCCTGGAGGCGGAGGGCGGCAGCGTCACCCGGGTGCCGGTGGACCGCACCGGCCGGGTGTCCGCCGGGGAGTACGCGGCCGCCCTGCGGCCGGACACCGCGCTGGCCGCGCTGCAGTCCGCCAACCACGAGGTCGGCACCGAACAGCCCGTCGCCGAGGCCGCGGAGGCCTGCCGGAAGGCCGGGGTGCCGCTGCTGGTGGACGCGGCCCAGTCGCTCGGCTGGGGCCCGGTGCCCGGGGGCTGGTCGCTGCTGACCGCCAGCGCGCACAAGTGGGGCGGGCCGCCCGGGGTGGGGCTGCTGGCGGTGCGCAAGGGCGTGCGGTTCGCGGCGCGCCGGCCGGCGGACGAGCGCGAGCACGGCCGGGCGCCGGGCTTCCCCGACCTGCCCGCGGTCGTCGCGGCGGCGGCCTCGCTGCGGGCCGTGCGCGCCGAGGCCGCGGCGGAGGCGGCGCGGCTGCGCGCGCTGGTGGACCGGGTGCGGGCGCGGGTGCCGGAGCTCGTCCCCGACGTGGAGGTGGTCGGCGACCCGGTGCGGCGGCTGCCGCATCTGGTCACGTTCTCCTGTCTCTATGTCGACGGCGAGGCGCTGCTGCACGCGCTGGACCGGGAGGGGTTTTCGGTCTCCTCCGGCTCGTCGTGCACGTCGAGCACCCTGGAGCCGAGTCATGTGCTGCGCGCGATGGGGGTGTTGTCGGAGGGGAACGTGCGGGTGTCGTTGCCGTGGGGGACGGACGCGGCGGACGTCGAGCGCTTCCTCGACGTCCTGCCGGGGGTCGTCGCGGGGGTGCGCGAGCATCTCGGGGCGCCTTCGGAGGCGCCGGCGTCCGTTTCCCCGGCGGGGACGGAGCTCGTGGTGGACGCGCTCGGGAAGCGGTGCCCGATTCCCGTGATCGAGCTGGCGAAGGTCTTCGGGGACGTGCCGGTGGGCGGGCTCGTGACCGTGCTGTCCGACGACGAGGCGGCCCGGCTCGACGTGCCGGCGTGGTGCGGGATGCGGGGGCAGGAGTACGTGGGGGAGCGAGCGGTGGAGGGCGGGGTGGCCTACACGGTGCGGCGCCGTTCGTAGGGGGACGCCGCGCGGGCGCCGGACGGGCTGGAGCCGCCCGTCCGGCGCCCGGCGAGGGGTCAGACCAGCAGGTGCTGCTGGATGTCGGCCGCGGCCTCGTGGCCGTACGCCTTGGTGAAGCGCTCCATGAAGTGGCCGCGGCGCAGTTCGTACTCCTGGGTGCCGAGGGTCTCGATGACGAGCGTGGCCAGCATGCAGCCGAGCTGGGCCGCGCGCTCCAGGGAGAGCTTCCAGGTGAGCCCCGCGAGGAAGCCCGCGCGGAAGGCGTCGCCGACCCCGGTCGGGTCGACCTTCGCCTGCTCCTCGGCGCAGCCGACCTCGATGGCCGGCTCGCCCGCGCGCTCGATGCGGACGCCGCGGGGGCCCAGGGTGGTGACGCGGGTGCCGACCTTGGCGAGGATCTCGTCCCCGGTCCAGCCGGTCTTGGACTCGATGAGGGCCTT
Organism: Streptomyces caatingaensis; assembly: GCF_001187435.1. Lineage (GTDB taxonomy): Bacteria > Actinomycetota > Actinomycetes > Streptomycetales > Streptomycetaceae > Streptomyces > Streptomyces caatingaensis. The sequence goes on from NZ_LFXA01000004.1 coordinate 327,257, forward strand.
CTCGTACTCGTTGGTGAACAGGTAGGCGGCGCCCTCGACGAGCTGGCGGATGTCGTCGCCCTCCATGCGGGCCAGCTGCTGGGAGGGGTCGGCGGCGAAGGGGATGCCCCGGGTCCGGCACTCCTCCGTGTGACGCAGCATCGCCTCGGGGTCGTCGGCCCCGATGAGCACCAGGTCGAGGCCGCCGACGCGCTCGGCGACCGGCTGGAGCTCGATGAGGCGGGCCTCGCTCATGGCGCCGGTGTAGAAGGACGCGATCTGGTTGTGGTCGGTGTCCGTGGTGCACACGAACCGGGCGGTGTGCAGGACCTCGGAGATGTGGACCGAGTCGGTGTCGACGCCGTGGCGGTCGAGCCAGGCGCGGTAGTCGGCGAAGTCCTCGCCGGCGGCGCCGACGAGGATCGGGCGCAGGCCCAGGACGCCCATGCCGAAGCAGATGTTCGGGCCGACGCCGCCGCGCCGGACGTCGAGGTCGTCCACGAGGAAGGAAAGGGAGACCGTGTGCAGCTGGTCCGCCACGAGCTGGTCGGCGAAGCGGCCGGGGAACGTCATCAGGTGATCGGTAGCGATGGAACCGGTGACAGCGATACGCACGGCGGATCTGCTCCTTGCGGGGCGAGTCGGTGGGAGAATCGGCGAACGAGAAAGGCCAGACCACGCTACCCGTTCCAGCCCCGGGTACCAGTAAGGATCTCGCCACGACTGGCTGAATCTACCCGACCCCGGGGCCTACTCGGCCGGGCCCCCGCTGAGTACGGTGCGCTCATGCGGACCCATGTGAAGCACGTCACCCAGGCACCGGCCGAGCCGTACGGGATGGCCGCGCTGCGCCGGGACTGCGCGGGGATGCTGCCGCACTGGAGGGTGCCCGCGACGGGCGAGGAGGACGGGGCCGGGGGCGCCCCGGAGCCGCGCGGGGTCCGCGTCCCGGAGGGGGCCGCCCGGCTGGTGGCCGGGATGGCCGAGTACGGCGGCTGACGCCGGCCCCGGCCCGCGGTGGAACCGCCCGCTCCTGTGCCCCGTCCCACCGGCGCCCCCTTTCCCACGGGGGTGCCGACGGGGACGACGCCGGCAGGAGCGCAGTGAAGGAGCGATGTGGTGGGCACCGAGGACGGCACCTCCGGGACACGGCGGCGGGCGTACTCGCCTCCGGTGGTCGCGTCGGTCGCGGCGGCCGTGCTGCTGGCCGGGGGCGGCGGAGCGTACTGGGCCGTCGCGGCGGGCGACGACGACGGCACCCCCGCGCCGGCCGCGGCCCGGGGCACTCCCCCGCCGCTGGCGCTGGACGGCTCCGGACCGGCACCCGCCGGGGGGCCGGGGCCGGGCATAGCGGTGGGCGAGCCGGATCCCGGCGGGACCCGTTACCGGGCGGCGGGCAGGCTGCCGGAGGGGCCGCGCAGCGCGGCGGTGCACCTGTCGAGCGGCGAGGTCACGCGGGACGAAGTGGCCCGGCTGGCACGGGCGTTGGGGGTGGCGGGCGAGCCGCGGCTCGCGGACGGGCTGTGGACCGTCGGCGGGCGGTCGGGGCCGATGCTGCGAGTGGGGGCGAAGGGGCCGGGGAACTGGTCGTACTCCCGGTACGGGCTCGCGGGCGGTACGCCCTGTGTGCATCCGGGGAAGGACACCCCGGGCGAGGGGGCGCCGCCGTGCCCGTCGCACCGGGACCGTCCCGGCGGCTCGGACCCGGCGGCGTCGCGGCCGGTGCCGGAGGAGCGGGCGCGGGCCGCCGCCCGGCCGGTGCTGGAGGCGCTCGGGCTGAAGGACGCGAAGGTCGGCGCGGACCGGGTCTTCGGCGCGGTGCGGTCCGTCACGGCGGATCCGGTGGTGGACGGGCTGCCGACGTACGGCTGGCAGACCGCGCTCCAGGTCGCGGCGGACGGCCGGCTCTCCGGCGGGAGCGGGCAGGTGCGGCTGCCGGCGAAGGGGCACGACTACCCGGTGGTGAGTGCCGCGCGGGCGCTGGAGGAGCTGAACCGGGCGGGCGCCCCGGCCCGGCCGCGGCCGCCGGGCGACTGCGCGACGCCGGTGCCGCTGGGGACGGACGGGGCGGCGGCGCCCTGTGGTTCCGCCCCGCCGGCGCGGGATCCGGTGGTGATACGGGGGGCGACGTTCGCGCTGTCCGGGCAGTCGGTGGGCGGGCGGCCGGCCCTGGTGCCGTCGTGGCTGTTCGCCGCGGAGGTGGGCGGCGGGGCGACGGTGACGCTGGCCCAGCCGGCCGTGGACCCGGCGTACCTGGTCAAGGGCGCGGGCCCGAAGAAGCCGTCGCCGGCCGCGCCGGCGCACGTCACCTCGTACCGCACGGACGGCAAGCGGCTCACCCTGCGCTTCTGGGGCGGGATGTGCAGCGACTACGCGGCGTCGGCGGTGCAGTCGGCGGCGGCGGTGACGGTCAAGGTCACCGGGACCGAGCGGGAGCCGGGCCGTCCCTGTGTGCTGGCGGCGCGGGAGTACGACCGGAACGTCGCGCTGGAGGAGCCGCTCGACGGACGGAAGGTCGTGGACGTGCTCACCGGCGAGCCGGTGCCCAGGGGGTGACCGTACGGCGGAGGCGGGTGCCCCGGTGGGGACACCCGCCTCGTGCGCGCGGTCAGTTGAAGGAGTCGCCGCAGGCGCAGGAGCCGGTGGCGTTAGGGTTGTCGATGGTGAAGCCCTGCTTCTCGATGGTGTCGACGAAGTCGATCGAGGCACCGTTCAGGTACGGGGCGCTCATGCGGTCGGTGACGACCTTGACACCGCCGAAGTCCTTCACGACGTCGCCGTCGAGCGAGCGCTCGTCGAAGAAGAGCTGGTAGCGCAGGCCGGAGCAGCCGCCGGGCTGGACGGCGACGCGCAGGGCGAGGTCGTCACGGCCCTCCTGCTCCAGCAGGCTCTTGACCTTCGCGGCAGCGGCATCGGACAGGAGGATGCCGTCGCTCACCGTGGTCTTCTCGTCCTGAACGGACATCTGCTTCACTCCCGGGTTTCGTGCGGACTGCTTGCCCTCGGCTGAACCGACGGAGCCCGGGATTCATTCCGGGTCCGGCCGTTGGTTTCCGCCTTTCATGCTCGCACATCCCGGGGCGTGTGCGAATGCGTCACATCGACGCAATGGGCATCGTCAAAGTGACGCGAAGCGGCTATGATAGATAGCGTCAATTTGACGATTACGTCGGCAGAACAGAAAGGGTGCGTGTCGTGACCACCGCCCAGCCCTTGGAATTCCAGGCCCCCACCCCGTCGCCCCTCGCCCTCCTGCTGCTGGGCCGCGAGTCCGACCCGCGCAGCGAGCGCGGAGTGGAGTGCCCCGGCGACCTGCCGGCGCCGTCCGACCCGGACCTGGTGGAGCGGGCCCGCGCCGCCAAGGCGAAGCTCGGGGACAAGGTCTTCGTCCTCGGCCACCACTACCAGCGCGACGAGGTCATCGCGTTCGCGGACGTCACCGGGGACTCCTTCAAGCTCGCGCGGGACGCGGCGGCGCGGCCCGACGCGGAGTACATCGTCTTCTGCGGTGTGCACTTCATGGCGGAGTCGGCCGACATCCTCACCTCCGACGCCCAGCAGGTCGTCCTGCCGGACCTGGCCGCCGGCTGCTCGATGGCCGACATGGCCACCGCCGAGCAGGTCGCCGAGTGCTGGGACGTCCTGACCGAGGCGGGCGTCGCGGACGTGACCGTGCCCGTCTCGTACATGAACTCCTCCGCCGACATCAAGGCCTTCACCGGCAAGCACGGGGGCACCATCTGCACCTCCTCCAACGCGGAGCGGGCGCTGAGGTGGGCCTTCGAGCAGGGCGAGAAGGTGCTCTTCCTGCCGGACCAGCACCTCGGGCGCAACACCGCCGTGCGCGACATGGGCATGTCCCTCGACGACTGCGTCGTCTACAACCCGCACAAGCCCGGTGGCGGGCTCACGGCCGGGCAGCTGCGCGACGCCAGGATGATCCTGTGGCGCGGGCACTGCTCCGTGCACGGGCGCTTCTCGCTGGAGTCGGTCCGCGAGGTGCGGGAGCGCATACCCGGCGTCAACGTGCTCGTGCACCCCGAGTGCCGGCACGAGGTCGTGGCCGCCGCCGACCACGTGGGCTCCACCGAGTACATCATCAAGACGCTGGAGGCCGCCCCGGCCGGGTCGAAGTGGGCCGTGGGCACCGAGCTGAACCTGGTGCGGCGGCTGGCGAACCGTTTCGCGGCGGAGGGCAAGGAGATCGTCTTCCTCGACCGGACGGTGTGCTTCTGCTCGACCATGAACCGCATCGACCTGCCGCACCTGGTGTGGGCGCTGGAGTCCCTGGCGGAGGGCAAGGTCGTCAACCGGATCGAGGTGGATCCGGAGGTGGCGGCGTTCTCGAAGGTCGCGCTGGAGCGGATGCTGGCGCTGCCGTAGGGCCGCCGGCGGGCGAGGCGCCCCGGAGGGGCCCCGCCGCCTCACTCGCCGCGCGGGCGCACCAGCCCCGACTCATAGGCGAGCATGACCAGTTGGGCGCGGTCCCGGGCGCCCAGTTTCGCCATCGCCCGGTTGACGTGCGTCTTGACCGTCAGCGGGCTCACGGCCAGCCGCTCGCCGATCTCGTCGTTCGACAGACCGCCCGCGACATGGGCGAGGACCTCGCGTTCGCGGGCGGTGAGGACGTCCAGGCGGGGCGAGGGCGCGGCCGGGAGGGCGCCGTCGGTGGCGAGGAAGGTGGCGATCAGCCCCTTCGTCGCCGCCGGCGACAGCAGCGCCTCGCCCGCCGCCACGGTCCGGATCGCCGCGAGCAGTTCCTCCGGCTCCGCGCCCTTGCCGAGGAAGCCGGACGCCCCGGCCCGGAGCGACTGCACCACGTACTCGTCGACCTCGAAGGTCGTCAGCATCACCACCCGCACGCCGGCCAGTCCCGGATCCGAGCAGATCTCGCGGGTGGCGGCGAGGCCGTCGACGCCGGGCATGCGGATGTCCATGAGCACCACGTCGGGGCGTTCGGCGCGGGCCAGCCGCACCGCCTCCGCGCCGTCGGCCGCCTCGCCCACCACCCGCATCCCCGGCTCGGATTCGACCAGCACGCGGAAGGCGCTGCGCAACAGGGCCTGGTCGTCGGCGAGGAGCACGGTCAGCGTCATGGGGTCAGCGTAGGCAGCGGCAGACGGACCCGTACGCGGAAGCTGGGGGCGTCCGTCCGCGGCCCGGTCTCGATCGTGCCGCCGAGGGCCGCGACCCGCTCCCGCATCCCCACCAGCCCGTGCCCGCCGGGCGGGGAGCCCTCCGCGCGGACGCCGCCGCCGTCGTCCCGCACCGTCAGCACCAGCCCGTCGGGCAGGTGACGGACGGTCACCTCGGCGCGGGCCCCGGGGCCGGCGTGCTTGCAGACGTTGGTCAGCGCCTCCTGGAGCACCCGGTAGGCGGTGAGGTCGACGGCCGCGGGCAACGGCCCGGCGCCGCCCGTGACGTCCACCGGCAGCCCGGCGCGGACGAAGCCGTCCACGAGCCCGCCGAGCGCCCCCAGGCCGGGCACCGGCTGGGTGGGCGCCTCCGGGTCGCCGTACTGGCGCAACAGCCCTACCGTGGCGCGCAGTTCGCCCAGCGCCGAGCGGCTCGCCTCGCGGACGTGCGCGAGCGCCTCCTTGGCCTGTTCCGGACGGCTGTCCATGACGTGCGAGGCCACCCCCGCCTGGACGTTGACCAGCGCGATGTGGTGCGCGACCACGTCGTGCAGCTCGCGGGCGATGCGCATCCGCTCCTCGGCGACCCGGCGGCGCGCCTCCTCCTCCCGGGAGCGCTCGGCCCGCAACGCGCGCTCCTCGATCGCGGCGATGTACGCCCGCCGGCTGCGGACGGCGTCACCGGCCGCGGCGGCCATGCCCATCCACGCGAGGAGCCCCACGTTCTCCTGCGCGTACCAGGGCGGCGGGCCGATCAGCATGACGGCGGCGGTCAGGCCGGTGACGGCCACGGCCGCGATGCGCCAGGCGGTGGGGCGCTCGGTGCGGGAGACGACGGTGTACAGCGCGACCACGGCGGAGGTGGCGATCTGGGTGCGGGGGGCGCCCCCGCCGGCGGTCACCGCGCCGGCGAGGGAGAGCACCGAGGTGACGGCCAGCACCGGGCGCGGGGCCCGGCGGCGGGCGACCAGCGCGGCGGCGGCCAGCGCGGCCAGCCCGGCGTAGCCGGCGCCGGGCGGGCGCTGTCCGGCGTGCCGGCCCAGGACGGCGCCCAGCAGCATCGTCGCGAAGACCCCGGCGGCCACCAGGACGTCCGCCGCGACCGGGTGGGCGCGCAGCCAGCGCTGCGGTCGGGTGAGGCCGGAGACGGCGAGGGAGGTCATCACGTCCCTGAGTGATCGCTGGGTGATCCCTGGGCGATCGCCGAGTGATCGCCGAGTGGTCCGTAAGCGATCCCTGCGCCGCCCTGCGGCGTCGCGGCCCCCCGGGGACGTCCGCGCGCCCCGTCCCGCGAGGGGGGAGGGGCGCGGCGGGGCGCCGGGGAGGAGCGCGGGTCAGCCGGGGATGAGGCCGTCGTCGCTGAGCATCTGCCGGACCTCGTCCAGGCCGGCGTCGGGGGCGGGAAGGATCAGCTCGGAGGGTTCCAGGGCGTCGTCCGGCAGCGGGGTGCCGAGCCGGCGCACCGCGTCCAGCAGGGCGCCGAGGGTCCGGCGGAAGCCGGCCTCGTCGCCGCTCTCCATCTCGTCGAGGAGCTCGTCGTCCAGCGCGTTGAGCTCGGTGAAGTGGCTGTCGGCCAGCTTCCACTGGCCCTCGCCCATGATGCGAACGATCATGACGGCTCCTCCTGGCCGGTTCAGCGCTTGTTGAAGTCCGGCCGGTCCTGCGGCTGCTGTGCCGCCTGCTGCTGTCCCCCCTCGATGGCGGGCTTGGCCGCGCCGCCGCCGGCGAGCTCGGCCTTCATCCGCTGGAGCTCCAGCTCGACGTCGTTGCCGCCGGACAGGCGCTCCAGCTCGGCCGTGATGTCGTCCTTCGCCATGCCCGTCGGGTCGTCGAGGGCGCCCGAGGCGAGCAGCTCGTCGATCGCGCCGGCCCGGGCCTGGAGCTGGGCCGTCTTGTCCTCGGCGCGCTGGATGGCCAGGCCGACGTCGCCCATCTCCTCGGAGATGCCGGAGAACGCCTCGCCGATGCGGGTCTGGGCCTGGGCGGCGGTGTAGGTGGCCTTGATGGTCTCCTTCTTGGTGCGGAAGGCGTCGACCTTGGCCTGGAGACGCTGGGAGGCGAGCGTGAGCTTCTCCTCCTCGCCCTGGAGGGTCTGGTGCTGCGTCTCCAGGTCGCTGACCTGCTGCTGGAGGGCGGCGCGGCGGGTGAGCGCCTCGCGCGCCAGGTCCTCGCGGCCCAGCGCGAGCGCCTTGCGGCCCTGCTCCTCCAGCTTCGAGGACTGCCCCTGGAGCTGGCTGAGCTGGAGCTCCAGGCGCTTGCGCGAGGTGGCGACGTCGGCCACGCCCCGGCGGACCTTCTGCAGCAGCTCGACCTGCTTCTGGTACGAGTAGTCGAGGGTCTCGCGCGGATCCTCGGCCCGGTCCAGGGCCTTGTTGGCCTTCGCGCGGAAAATCATCCCCATACGCTTCATGACACCGCTCATGGGCCTCGCGCGCCCCCTTCTGACCGACTAGCTCGGGCTTCGGCTCCATCACACCTAACAGAACCCACAGTACGGGGCCCGTCCCCATTACCGCACTGTCCGGGCGCCGATGCGCTCCTCCTCCAGGACGATCAGGAGGCCGCGCTCCTCCCGCCCAAGGAGTAGGCGCTCCGTCCCCCCTTGTCCGGGGAACCCCGTACCCTTGGGTTCCGTGTTCCGAAGCCGTGCGAAGGAAGAGCAGTCCGCGAAGGCCACCGCCAAGGTGACCGCGGACGAGCCGAAGCAGCCCCGTCACCCCGAGGCCCCCAAGGGCCGCCCCACGCCCAAGCGCAGCGAGGCGACCTCGCAGCGCCGCAGCCTGGCCAGTACGCCCGCCGGCGGCGGCAAGGACGCGGCGAAGCGCGCCCGCGAGGCGCGCCGGGCCGACCTCGCCCGCCAGCGCGAGGCGCTCGCCAACGGCGACGAGCGGTTCCTGCCGCTCCGTGACAAGGGCCCGGTCCGCCGCTTCGTGCGCGACTTCGTGGACGCGCGGTACTCGTTCGCCGAGTTCTTCCTGCCGCTCGCGGTGGTCATCCTCGTCCTGAGCATGATCAACCAGGGGGCGTTCCAGCAGTACGTGCTGCTGCTGTGGATGGTCGTGATCCTGCTGATCGTCGTCAACTCGGTGGTCACGGCGGTCACCCTGCGGAAGGCGCTCAAGCGGCGCTTCCCCGACGAGAACACCCGCGGCGCCATCCCGTACGCGCTGATGCGCACCCTCCAGATGCGGCGGCTGCGGCTGCCCAAGCCGAAGGTCAAGCGCGGGGAGAAGCCCTGAGCGGCCTTCCCCCCGCCGGCTTCCCCGACGGTTTACGGAATACGGTCCGCCACGAGCTCGTCGGGCGGCAGCTCGACGAGCAGCTCGCCGCCCGTTTCCCGGTGGGCCGGCGGCTGCGCGTGCTGGACGTGGGCCTCGCCCACGGCACCCAGGCGCTGCGGCTGGCCCGCGCCGGGCACGAGGTGACCGCGCTGGAGGCGGACGCGGCGACGGTGGCGGCGGTCCGCACGGCGCTGGCCGCCGAGCCGGCCGGGATCCGCGAACGGGTCCGGCTGATCGAGGGCGACGGGCGGGACACGGGGGCGCACTTCACCCCGGGCGCCTTCGACATCGTGCTGTGCCACGGCGTGCTCATGCACGTCGAGGAACCGGACCCGCTGCTGGCCGGCCTGGCCCGGGTCCTGGCCCCCGGCGGCCTGCTCTCGCTGGTCGTGCGCAACGCGGACGCGCTGGCCCTGCGCCCGGGCCTGACCGGCGACTGGGCCGCGGCGCTGGCCGCGTTCGACTCCCCCTACTGCCTCGACCCGTCGTCCGGCGCCCGCCTGCGCGCCGACCGCCGGGAGACCCTGACGGCCACGCTCGCGGGGATCGGCGCGCCGCTGCGGGCCTGGTACGGGGTGCGGGTGTTCACGGACCTGCCGGCTGCGGCGGTGCCGGGCCCGCCCGGTCCGGACGGCGTCCCGGCCGCCGGTCTCGACGCCGTCCTCGCCGCGGAGGAACGCGCCGGCCGGACGGACCCCTACCGCGCGGTGGCGGGGCTGCTGCACCTGTGCGGGGTGCGGGGCGGGTAGCGCGGGGCGGGCGGCCCGGGGCCGCCCCGCCCGGAGCCGTGCCCCGCGCCCGGCACCGGCCCGGCGCCGGTCCGGTCAGCCCGCCTCCGCCGCGTCGTGCAGGCTCATCGGCGCGGCGTAGACCTCCCTGCCGTCCTCCAGGAGGCGGACCTGGTCGACGCCGCCGTCGAGGAGGGCGCGCCACTCCTCGCCCATCCAGGACTCCGCGTCGCCCTGCGTCGTGAACTCCTCCGGCTCCACCGGCGGAGCCGTCTCCGTGCCGTCGGCCTTCTCGAAGCGCCACACCCACGCCATGTACGACTCCCTCTGTCCCGACGTTCGTTCCGACGTTCCGCTGACCCAGCGCAGCCTAGGCGGCGGGGGCCGGGGGTGAAAGGGTGATCCCGGCGCGCCCGCCGGCGGCGGACGCGAGACGATCGGGGCGTGGAACTGACATTGCTCGGCACCGGGGCCCCCGACGGGCTGCCGCGCCCCGCCTGCCCCTGCGCCGCCTGCGCCGTCTCCGTGGGCGAGGCCGCGCGGGCCGCGACCGCCCTGCTCGTCGACGGCGCGCTGCTGTTCGACCTGACCCCCGGCCCGGCGTTCGCCGCGGCCCGCGCGGGCCGGTCGATCAGCGGGGTGCGGCAGGTGCTGCTCTCCCACCCGCACGACGGCCCGGCCGTCGAGTTCCCGGCCGGGCTGCCGGCCCCGGGGCGGGTGCCGGACGGCCGCGAGCTGTCGGTGATCAGCGGGCACCGGGTGCGGGCGGTGGCCCTGGACGCGCCGGGCACGGGCTACGAGGTGACCGGCCCGGACGGCGACCGCCTGCTGTACCTGCCGCCGGGCGGCGCCCCGGCCGGGCTCTCCTCCTCCGCCGCCGCCCCCTACGACGCCGTCCTGCTGGACGTCGTGGGGCGGCCCGACGCGCTGGCCCGGCTGCGGGGGGCGGGCGCGGTCACGGCGACCACGGACGTCCTCGCGGTGCACCTGGACCACGACGTGCCGCCGGGCCGCGAGCTGCGCCGGAGACTGGCGGCCGCCGGGGCGCGCGCCGTCCCCGACGGCACCTCGGTGACGGTGGGCGACTACCACGCGGTGCCCGACGTGCCGCGGCGCACGCTGGTGCTCGGCGGGGCGCGGTCGGGCAAGTCGGTGGAGGCGGAGCGGCGGCTGGAGTCCTTCCCGGACGTCCTCTACGTCGCCACCGGCGGCACGCGCGAGGGGGACCGCGACTGGGCGTCCCGCATAGCGCTCCACCGCGAGCGCCGGCCCGCGTCCTGGCGCACGGCCGAGACCTGCGACCTCGTACCGCTGCTGGCGGAGGACGGGCCGCCGCTGCTGATCGACTGCCTGGCGCTGTGGCTCACGGACGCGATGGACTCCGTCGGGGCGTGGGACGACGCGCGCTGGGCGGACGGGGGCGCGGCGGCGCTGGCCGAGCGGGTGGCGGCGCTGGTCGCGGCCGTCCGGGCCACGAGCCGCACGGTCGTGGCGGTGAGCAACGAGGTCGGCTCCGGGGTCGTGCCCGCGACGGCCTCGGGGCGGCGGTTCCGGGACGAGCTGGGGCGGCTGAACGCGGCGGTGGCGGCCGAGTGCGAGCAGGTGCTGCTGGTGGTGGCGGGCCAGACCGTGCGCCTGCGCGGCTGACGCGCGCGCCCGCCGGCGGGGAGGCCGCCCCGCCCGCCGCACCCCGTAGCACAAGCCCCCGGCACGGGTAATGTGTCGCGGATGAGCGGTCTGAATCTTGATGACTTCGCCACGCTGATCGAGCGCCCGGACGCCGGCGTGCGCCGCGACGCCGAGGAGCGGCGCGAACGCCTCGGGCCGCGCCCGGGAGCGTTCGGCCGCCTGGACGAGATCGGCGAGTGGCTCGCCGCCGCCCAGGGCGGCGTGCCGGTCAGGGCGATCCGGCAGCCGAAGGCGGTGCTCTTCGCCGGGGACCACGGCGTGGCCGCCCTCGGCGTCTCGGCCGGCCCGGCCGGCGGCGCGCACGAGCTGGTGCGCGCCACGCTGGACGGCGAGAGCGCCCCCGCCGTCCTCGCCCGCCGCTTCGGCGCGGCCCTGCGCGTCGTCGACATGTCCGTGGACTGCGACCCGGAGCTGCTGCCCGAGGAGGTCACGCGGCACCGGGTGCGCCGCGGCTCCGGCCGGATCGACGTCGAGGACGCGCTGACCGCAGAGGAGGCGGAGCGCGCCTTCCGCGCCGGGATGGCGGTCGCGGACGAGGAGGCCGACTCGGGCACCGACCTCGTCGTCCTCGGCGACCTGAGCGTCGGCGGCACGACCGCCGCCGGCACCCTGATCGGCGCCCTGTGCGGCACGGACGCCTCGGTCGTCACCGGCCGCGGCGGCTTCGGCATCGACGACCTGGCCTGGATGCGCAAGTGCGCCGCGATCCGCGACGCCCTGCGCCGGGCCCGGCCCGCGCTCGGCGACCAGCTCGAACTGCTGGCCGCGTCCGGCGGCGCCGACCTGGCGGCGATCACCGGCTTCCTGCTCCAGAGCGCCGTGCGCCGCACGCCCGTGATCCTGGACGGCGTGGTCTCCGCGGCCTGCGCCCTGGTCGCCCAGCGGGTGGCCTTCCGGGCCCCGGACTGGTGGCTCGCCGGGCAGGACAGCGGCGACCCCGCCCAGGCGAAGGCACTCGACCGGATTGCACTCAACCCTCTCCTCGACCACGGCGTCACACTGGGCGAGGGAACGGGGGCGCTGCTCGCCCTGCCACTGGTGCAGGCGGCCGCGGCCCTGGCGGCGGAGCTCCCCGAGCGTCCCTGACGTCACCGTCACCGGCACAGGGCCGGGGCCCCGCCGCGTCTTCCCGGACGGTCCGCCTTCGCGGGAACTACGTGGGAACTGGGAGAACTCCGCTTGACTCCGGACGACGAGGCGCGCGGCGGCCCCTGGCCGAGGCGCGCCGCGGCCTTCGCCGTGTGGTACGTGCGCGTGGTCGCCTTCATCAACCTGCTCAGCGCGGTGTGGGTGTCCTTCGGCGCCAGCATCCGCCGGCACGCCGTGGACGACTACTTCACGCCGTACCTGCTGGAGGCGAGCTTCACCTCGGCGGTGGTCTCGGCGTTCATGGCGGTGACGCTGCGCCGCCGCAAGCGGGCCGCGTGGATCCTCAACCTGGTCCTCGCCGGGCTGCTCCTGCTGCTGCTCGCGCTGCTGATGGCCTACCCGGAGTTCCGGGCGCACGGGCAGAACTGGTTCTCCGTGGTGATCACGGCGCTGTTCGTCACCGCCCTGCTGGTGGGGCGGCGCGAGTTCTACGCGATCGGCGACCGCTCCAACCCCCGGCTCGCCGCGGCCGTGGCCGCCGCCGGCCTGCTGGTCTCCTCGCTGATCGCCGCGCTGCTGGTGACGGTCACCAACCAGGCGCACCCGTCCACCTTCTGGGAGCGCTGGCGCTACGGCGTCCGGCGGCTGGTCTTCCTCGTCGGCGACGACAGCCGCTTCCCCGGCATCGACACCCCGGACTGGGTCAACGTCGTCATCAACGTGATGAGCACGGTGCTGCTGGTGCTGGTGGTGTGGGCGGCGTTCCGCTCGCGCCGCGCCACCGACCCGCTGACCGCCGAGGACGAGGCACGGCTGCGCGCCCTGCTCGACCGCTTCGGCGACCGCGACTCGCTGGGCTACTTCGCGCTGCGCCGCGAGAAGAGCGTCGTGTGGTCCCCGTCCGGCAAGGCGGCCGTCACCTACCGGGTGGTCGGCGGGGTCTCGCTGGCGTCCGGCGACCCCATCGGCGACCCGGAGGCGTGGCCCGGCGCCATCGAGCCCTGGCTCGCCGAGGCCCGCGCGCACGGCTGGATCCCCGCCGTGATGGGCGCGAGCGAGGAGGGTGGCACGGTCTACGCCCGGCACGGCCTGGACGCCCTGGAGCTGGGCGACGAGGCCATCGTGGACACCGCGGAGTTCACCCTGGAGGGCCGGGCGATGCGCACCGTCCGGCAGGCGTACAACCGGGTGCGGCGCGCCGGGTACACGGTGCGGATCCGCCGCCACGAGGACATCCCCGAGGACGAGATGGCCGGGCTGCTGCGCCGCGCCGACGACTGGCGCGACGGGGCGACCGAGCGCGGCTTCTCCATGGCGCTGGGCCGCCTCGGCGACCCGGACGACGGGCGCTGCGTGATGCTGGAGTGCCACGACGGCGACGGCGAGCTGCGCGCCCTGCTGAGCTTCGTCCCCTGGGGCCCCCGGGGCCTGTCCCTTGACCTGATGCGGCGCGACCGCGACTCCGAGAACGGCCTGATGGAGTTCATGGTCATCGAGCTGCTCCAGCGGGCGGCGGAGCTGCGCGTGACCCAGGTGTCGCTGAACTTCGCCATGTTCCGCTCGGTCTTCGAGCGCGGCTCCCGGCTGGGGGCGGGCCCGGTGCTGCGGGCCTGGCGCTCGCTGCTGAGCTTCTTCTCCCGCTGGTGGCAGATCGAGTCGCTCTACCGTGCAAATGCGAAGTACCGGCCGATCTGGGAGCCTCGTTTCATGCTGTTCGAGAAGAGCAGTGATCTGCTGCGGATCGGCGTCGCGAGCGCCCGCGCCGAGGGCTTCCTGGAGGCGCCGGGTCTACCCAAGTGGCTGAACCGCAAGCACCTGGAGAGCAAACGATGAACCGCGCGGCGCTGCGACGCGCCGCGCGCACCGAGTGGGGCCCGCTCACCGGCACCGTACGGGGGGCGCTCGCCCGCGACGGGCTCCGCGCGATCCCGCTCACGCTCGCGGCGGTCGCGCTGACGGCCGCCTTCCAGGTGGTGCAGAACCAGTCCTGGGGCTACCGGCCCGTCCAGCTGGTCGGCTCGGTGCGCGCCGAGATCCCCTGGTGGCTCGCCCTGCTGCGGACCCCGCTGTCGCTCTTCGTCCCCGCCCTGGACCTGCCGGTGTGGGGAGCCCTGGCCCAGGTCCTGCTCGTCTTCGGCGTCGCCGAGATCTGCCTGGGCCGGTGGCGGCTGCTGGCCGTCTCCTACCTCGCCACCCTCGCGGGGACGATGTACGCGCGGCTGGCCATCGCCCTGGGGCCCGGCGTCCTCGGGCTGCCCCGCGAGGCGGCCAAGGTGATCGACACCGGCCCGTCCGCGGCCGTCGTCGGGCTCGCGGTGTACGTGTCCTGGCGCTACCGCGCCTGGTGGACCTGCGGCGCGGTGGTGGCGGCGATGGTGGCCGAGGTGCTCGTCAAGCCCAATCTGGCGGGCAAGGAGCACATCGCCGCGGTACTCGCGGTGCTGGCGCTCAGCGCGGCGGAGGACGTCGTCCGGCGGCGCCGCAAGCCGCGCGACGACCGGTTCCGCAGCGGCGGTCAGCGGTCGGGGGCCCCCGCCACCAGGTCGTGAAGGCGGTTGCGGACCGCCGCCCAGCGGGCGTCGTGCCGCCAGGCGCGCACCCGCGCCCGGCGGCGGGCCCGCGGCCGGTTGCGGTAGAAGCGCCGGGCCCACGGCGAGCCCGGCCGGGCCAGCCGCACCGCGCCGATCAGCGCGACCAGCGGCACCACCGTGCCGATCAGCGCGATCCGCGGCTTGCCCTTGGCCAGGGCGAACAGCGCCACCAGGAAGTTGACCAGGGTGTTGGTCACCACGATGCTGCGGCTCTGCAGCTCGTCCGGCGTCAGCTCGTTCACCCCGAACGGGGAGAAGCCCGCGAGCACCAGGCCCACCAGGGCGGCCGTCAGCACCACGATCTCGACGCTCTTGCGGCCCTGTTCGGTCCAGTAGACGTCGTCGAGGTGGAGGATCAGCGCGAACTCGTCCAGCACCAGCCCCGCCCCCGTGCCGAAGAGCACCGCCGCGACCACCGAGCCCGTCCCCTGACGGTCCGTCGCCACCGCGCCGAACCCGCCGACCACCATGAGCACGACGCCCGGGACGACGTGGTGGACGTGCAGCCCGCCCGGCCGGATGTTGCGGAACGGGCCCCGGCCCGCCCGGATCAGCCGGGTGATGACCCGGGTGACCAGGAAGGTCAGCACGAACGCGGCCAGCGCCAGCAGCAGGGGCAGCTTGCCCGGCTCGACGACGTTGCGGTCAAGCCAGTGTTCCATCGGACTCCGCGCTCCCGAACTCCCGCCCACGACGGGCTCCCTGACCACTCCCCCGGGCCCCCGGAACGGCGGGATAGGCTCCCTGCGCCATGACCGACGCCCCACCCCCCACCACGCCCGCCGACGCCCTCCGGTTCGCCTTCGGCACCCTGACCGTACTGCCCGTACGCCTCACGCGCTGGGACCGGGCCGCCGCCCGCGGCGGCATGCTCGCCGCCCCGCTCGCCGGGCTGGCCGTCGGCGCCGCGGCCGGGGCCGCCGGCTGGCTGCTCCTCCTGCTCGGCGCAGGGGCGTGGCCCGCCGCCGTCGCCGCCACCGCCCTGCCCGCCGTGCTCACCCGCGGGCTCCACCTCGACGGGCTCGCCGACGTCGCCGACGGCCTGGGCAGCGGCAGGCCCGCCGAGGACGCGCTGCGGATCATGAAGCGGTCCGACATCGGCCCGTTCGGCGTCGTCACCCTCGTCCTCGTCCTGCTCGGCCAGGCCGCCGTGCTCGCCGGGCAGTACGCCGCCGGCGGCGCCCGCGGCCTGCTCGCCGCCCTGGTCGCCGGGCTCGCCGCCCGCTGCGCCCTGACCCTCGCCGCCCGCGCCGGCGTCCCCGCCGCCCGGCCCGAGGGCCTGGGCGCCGCCGTGGCCGGCGCCGTGCCCGTGCGCGCCGCCGCCGCCGTGCTCACCGCCGCGGTCTGCGCCGCCGCGGCGGCCGGGGCGGCGTACGGCCCGTACGCGGCGGCCCGCGCCGCCGCCGCCGTCCTCGCCGCCCTCGCCGCCGGCGAACTGCTGCTGCGCCACTGCCGCCGCCGCTTCGGCGGCGTCACCGGCGACGTCTTCGGCGCCCTGGCCGAGACCGCCGCCACCACCGCCCTGCTCGTCACGGCCCTGGGCTGAACGACCGTGCGGGGATAGGCTCCTGCCAGCCCCGAGGCCCGGAACCGGCGGCGAGGACCCGGCGCATACGATGCGCGGAGTGCGGCCGGCGCGGTCCCGCTGCGCTCTCACGAGGAACATCGCAGGAAATCGACGGAAGTACGGAAGTAGGGACACCCACCACCGTGACTGCTCTCACTCTCAGCACCTCCAGTGCGGCGACGCTGCGCGCGGACGCCATCGTCGTCGGCGTGGCCAAGGGCCCCAAGGGCCCGGTCGTCGCACCCGGCGCCGACGCCGTTGACCAGGCCTTCGACGGGAAGCTGGGCTCCGTCCTGGAGACCCTCGGCGCCACCGGCGACGAGGGCGAGGTCACCAAGCTCCCGGCCCCGGCCGGCATCAAGGCCCCCGTCGTGCTGGCGGTCGGCCTCGGCGGCGCCCCCGCCGAGGGCGACGGCTACGAGGGTGAGGCGCTGCGCCGTGCCGCCGGTGCCGCGGCCCGGGCGCTGTCCGGCACGAAGAAGGCCGCGTTCGCCCTGCCCGTCTCCGGCCCGGAGGACGTCGCCGTGATCGGCGAGGGCGCCGTGCTCGGCGCGTACGCCTTCACCGCCTACCGCACCGACGGCAACGGCAAGGCCGCCAAGGGCGGGAAGAACGAGCCGCTGGGCGAGGCCGCGATCCTGGGCGGCAAGCCCCGCGACAAGGCCCACAAGGCCGCCGTCGAGCGCGCGGCCACCGTCGCCGCCGAGGTCAACCGCGCCCGCGACCTGATCAACACCCCCTCCAACGACCTGTACCCGGCGGCCTTCGCCCGGCTCGCCCAGGAGGCCGCCAAGGAGTTCGGCCTCAAGGTCGAGGTGCTGGACGAGAAGGCGCTGCTCAAGGGCGGCTACGGCGGCCTGATGGGCGTGGGCCAGGGCTCCGCCAACCCGCCGCGGCTCGTCCGCCTCGGCTACACCCACCCCGAGGCCGGGAAGACCCTCGCCCTCGTCGGCAAGGGCATCACCTACGACTCGGGCGGCATCTCCCTCAAGCCGGCCGGCCACAACGAGACCATGAAGTGCGACATGAGCGGCGCCGCCGCCGTGTTCGCCGCCGTGGTGGCCGCGGCCCGCCTCGG
Source organism: Streptomyces caatingaensis (assembly GCF_001187435.1). Taxonomy (GTDB): domain Bacteria; phylum Actinomycetota; class Actinomycetes; order Streptomycetales; family Streptomycetaceae; genus Streptomyces; species Streptomyces caatingaensis. The sequence goes on from NZ_LFXA01000004.1 coordinate 344,394, forward strand.
CCTGCGCGTCAACGTCACGGGCTGGCTGGCCCTCGCGGAGAACATGCCCTCGGGCAGCGCCACCCGTCCGGGCGACGTCCTGCGGATGTACAGCGGCAAGACCGTCGAGGTCCTCAACACCGACGCCGAGGGCCGTCTGGTCCTGGCCGACGCGCTGACCCGCGCCTCGGAGGAGGAGCCGGACGCGATCGTGGACGTGGCCACGCTCACCGGCGCGATGGTGCTGGCGCTGGGCGACCGCACCTTCGGCGTCATGGCCAACGACGACGCGTTCCGCGCCGCGGTGCACGAGATCGCCGAGGAGGTCGGCGAGCAGGCGTGGCCCATGCCGCTCCCCGCCGAGCTGCGCAAGACGATGGACTCGCCGGTCGCCGACATCGCCAACATGGGCGTCCGCAACGGCGGCGGCCTGATCGCCGGCCTCTTCCTCCAGGAGTTCGTCGGCGAGGGCATCACGTGGGGTCACCTCGACATCGCGGGCCCGGCCTTCCACGAGAGCGCGCCCTTCGGCTACACGCCCAAGGGCGGCACGGGCTCCGCGGTCCGCACCCTCGTCCGCCTCGCGGAACGCACGGCCGCCGGCGACCTCGGCTGAGCCGGCTCTCCCTCCCTCCCCGCCCTTTCACCGTTTCCTCCGGGGCGGAGCCCCGGTCTTCTCCCGGGGCTCCGCCCCGGAGACGGGCCGCGCTCCGCGGGGGGGGCGGGGCTGCGCCCCCGGGGGCGCGGGGCGCAGCCCCCTCGACGTACAGGGGAGCCCCGAAGCGGGGTCCAGGGGGCGAAGCCCCCGGTGGGGGCGCGGGGGGCGAAGCCCCGCCCCCGCCCCCGCGCGGAAGCGCGGGTGAGACCCGGGGCGGAGCCCCGGAAGAAGACCGGGGCTTGCCCCGGGAGAAACGGTGAAAGGGCGGGACCGGGGCAAATCCCCCCACCCCAACCCACCCCGTTCGCTCTGGACGAACGCCCCGCCGGGAACCGGCAACAGGCTCCGGATACGCGCGAGTAACCCGCGAAGGTGACGCATCAGTCGCCCCACAGCCCCGGCCCGGCGTCCCACCCCCCGTCAACAAGTGCGAAGATGTTGTCTCGGCAGGACAGGGCCCCCGTAATCACAGGGCCGAAGCAACAAGCGGCCGAACGACAGCCGCCGCCCGGTCACCGACGACCGGCAACGGCGTACCCATGCATGGAGGACGTGACGTGGCGAACGACGCCAGCACCGTTTTCGACCTAGTGATCCTCGGAGGCGGTAGCGGTGGTTACGCCGCTGCCCTGCGGGGTGCCCAGCTGGGTCTCGACGTCGCCCTGATCGAGAAGGACAAGCTGGGCGGCACCTGCCTGCACCGCGGCTGCATCCCCACCAAGGCGCTGCTGCACGCCGGCGAGGTCGCCGACGCGGCGCGCGAGGCCGAGCAGTTCGGTGTCAAGGCCAGCCTCGAGGGCATCGACATCGCGGGCGTCCACAAGTACAAGGACGACGTGATCTCGGGCCTGTACAAGGGCCTGCAGGGCCTGGTCGCCTCCCGCAAGGTCACCTACATCACCGGTGAGGGCCGCCTGTCCTCCCCCACGTCCGTCGACGTCAACGGCCAGCGCATCACCGGCCGCCACGTCCTGCTGGCGACCGGCTCCGTGCCGAAGTCGCTGCCGGGCCTGACCATCGACGGCGACCGCGTGATCTCCTCGGACCACGCGCTGGTCCTGGACCGCGTCCCGAAGTCCGCGATCGTGCTGGGCGGCGGCGTCATCGGCGTCGAGTTCGCCTCCGCGTGGAAGTCCTTCGGCACCGACGTCACCATCGTCGAGGCGCTGCCCCACCTCGTCCCGGTCGAGGACGAGAACAGCTCCAAGCTGCTGGAGCGCGCCTTCCGCAAGCGCGGCATCAACTTCTCCCTGGGCTCCCGCTTCTCCGGCGTGGAGTACACCGCCGACGGTGTGAAGGTCTCGCTGGAGAACGGCAAGACCTTCGAGGCCGAGCTGCTGCTCGTCGCCGTCGGCCGCGGCCCGGTCTCCCAGGGCCTGGGCTACGAGGAGGCCGGGGTCGCCATGGACCGCGGCTACGTCCTCGTGGACGAGTACATGCGGACGAACGTGCCCACCATCTCGGCCGTCGGCGACCTCGTCCCCACCCTCCAGCTCGCGCACGTCGGCTTCGCGGAGGGCATCCTGGTGGCGGAGCGGCTGGCCGGTCTCAACCCCGTGCCGGTCGACTACGACGGCGTGCCGCGCGTCACGTACTGCCACCCGGAGGTCGCCTCGGTCGGCATCACCGAGGCGAAGGCCAAGGAGCTGTACGGCGCCGACAAGGTCGTCACCCTGAAGTACAACCTCGCGGGCAACGGCAAGAGCAAGATCCTGAAGACCGCGGGCGAGATCAAGCTCGTCCAGGTCAAGGACGGTGCCGTCGTCGGCGTCCACATGGTCGGCGACCGCATGGGCGAGCAGGTCGGCGAAGCCCAGCTGATCTACAACTGGGAGGCGCTGCCCGCCGAGGTCGCGCAGCTGATCCACGCGCACCCGACGCAGAACGAGGCCCTCGGCGAGGCCCACCTGGCCCTGGCCGGCAAGCCGCTGCACTCGCACGACTGAGTCCCGAGCGCACCACCATCCGCACTACTCGTAAGGAGCAACCGCACCATGGCGGTTTCCGTAACCCTGCCGGCGCTCGGCGAGAGCGTGTCCGAGGGCACCGTCACCCGCTGGCTCAAGGCCGAAGGTGAGCGAGTGGAGGCCGACGAGCCGCTGCTCGAGGTCTCCACCGACAAGGTCGACACCGAGATCCCGGCCCCCGCGTCCGGCATCCTCGCCTCCATCAAGGTCGCCGAGGACGAGACGGTCGAGGTCGGCTCGGAGCTGGCGGTCATCGACGACGGCACGGGTGCGCCCGCTGCCGCCCCGGCTCCGGCGGCCGCGGCCGCCGAGGCCCCCGCCGCCCCGGCCCCCGCGGCCGAGGCTCCGGCCGCCCCGGCGCCCGCCGCCGAGGCCCCCGCCCCCGCCGCCGCTCCGGCCGCCGGCGCCCAGGGCACCGACGTCGTCCTGCCCGCGCTGGGCGAGTCGGTCACCGAGGGCACCGTCACCCGCTGGCTGAAGGAGGTCGGTGAGGAGGTCGCCGAGGACGAGCCGCTGCTCGAGGTCTCGACCGACAAGGTCGACACCGAGATCCCGGCCCCGGCCGCCGGCGTCCTGCTGGAGATCCTCGTCGGCGAGGACGAGGTCGCCGAGGTCGGCGCCAAGCTCGCCGTGATCGGCGCCGCGGGTGCCGCCCCGGCCGCCGCCCCCGCCGCGCCGGCCCCGGCTCCCGCCGCCGCTCCGGCGCCCGCCCCGGCCCCGGCTCCGGCCCCCGCGCCGGCCGCCCCGGCCCCGGCCCCGGCCGCCGCTCCGGCTCCGGCCGCCGCTCCGGCTCCGGCCGCCCCGGCCGCCCCCGCCGCGCCGAAGGCCCCCGCCGCCCCGGCCCCGGCCGTCGCTCCCGCGACGGATGGCGCCTACGTCACCCCGCTGGTGCGCAAGCTGGCCGCCGAGTCCGGCGTCGACCTCTCCACGGTCGCGGGCACCGGCGTCGGTGGCCGCATCCGCAAGCAGGACGTCCTGGCCGCCGCCGAGGCCGCCAAGGCCGCCGCCGCTGCCCCGGCCGCCCCGGCCGCCAAGGCCGCGCCGAAGGCCGCCGCCCCGGCGCTGGAGGTCTCCCCGCTGCGCGGTCAGACCGTCAAGATGCCGCGCATGCGCAAGGTCATCGCCGACAACATGATGAAGGCGCTGCACGGCCAGGCCCAGCTCAGCTCCGTGATCGAGGTGGACATCACCAAGATCATGAAGATGCGCGGCAAGGCCAAGGACGCGTTCGCCGCCCGCGAGGGCGTCAAGCTGTCCCCGATGCCGTTCTTCGTCAAGGCCGCCGTCCAGGCGCTGAAGGCCCACCCGGTCATCAACGCCCGGATCAACGAGGACGAGGGCACCATCACCTACTTCGACTCCGAGAACGTCGGCATCGCCGTCGACTCGGAGAAGGGCCTGATGACCCCGGTCATCAAGGGTGCGGGCGACCTCAACATCGCGGGCATCGCCAAGAAGACGGCGGAGCTGGCCGGCAAGGTCCGCACGGGCAAGATCAGCCCGGACGAGATGTCCGGCGCGACCTTCACGATCAGCAACACCGGCTCGCGCGGCGCGCTGTTCGACACGGTCATCGTGCCCCCGAACCAGGTCGCGATCCTGGGCATCGGCGCCACCGTCAAGCGCCCGGTGGTCCTGGAGACCGAGGAGGGCACCACCATCGGCGTCCGCGACATGACGTACGTGACGCTCTCCTACGACCACCGCCTGGTGGACGGCGCCGACGCGGCCCGCTACCTGACGACGGTCAAGGCCATCCTGGAGGCCGCCGAGTTCGAGACCGAGATCGGTCTCTGACGCGGAGCCCCTCCGCCGAGGGCACTGAAGGGGCACTGAAGGGCGCGGCCCCGGTTCGTACCGTACGAACCGGGGCCGCGCCCTTTGTCCCTTCCACCCACCGGGATAATGACTGCGATCCACCCGGCCGCCGAGGAGCGCCCCCATGTCACCACCCGTCGTCCACTCGCTGCGCGAGCAGATCCGCGAGCACATCCTGGAGGGGATCGTCAGCGGCCGCTGGCAGCCGGGCGAGCGCATCGTGGAGCGGCGGATCGCCTCGGAGCTGCTGGTCAGCCAGACGCCGGTGCGGGAGGCGCTGCGGGAGCTGGAGTCGCTGCGGCTGATCGAGTCGGCCCCCAACAAGGGCGTGCGCGTCCGCGAGCTGACCGCGGCCGACCTCAAGGAGAGCTACCCCGTGCGGGCGGGCCTCGAACAGGTGGCCGCGGAGCTCGCGGCCGACGCGCTGGCCGAGGACGCCTCGGCCCTCGACCGCGAACTGGCCCCGCTCTACGAGGCGGACCGGCTGGGCGACGGCGAGGCCCAGGTGCGGCACACCGTCGCCTTCCACCGCGAGATCGTCCTGGCCTCGGGGAACTCCGTCCTGCTGCACACCTGGGAGTCGCTGGGCATCGAGGTATGGACCACGCTGTCCATCCGCTGGCTCAGCCCCGAGCCCCGGGCGCACGCGGAGGACCACGCGGAGCTGGTCGCCGCGTTCCGCCGGCGGGATCCGCGCATCGGGGAGCTGCTGCGCACCCACGTCCTGGGCTGCGCACCGCAATTGCCCGACTGACCGGTTGATCGATCATCGATCGAGGCGTATCGTCTCCGCGGAGCCGCGCCGCGCCGCCCTGTCCTGTGTCGCGGAGCGGCTCAGGGGTGACGACAGGTCCCGTACGTCGCCGTGCCCTGGCTGGGCGCACGGGTTCCTGTCGTCGGCCCCTGCCATGCTGGACCGCATGCGTGCGGCCCGACTGATCAAACTGGTGCTGCTGCTCCAGTCCCGTCCGCTGATGACGGGTGCCGAGCTGGCGCGGCGGCTGGAGGTCTCCGAGCGCACCGTCGCCCGGGACGTCCTCGCCCTCTCCGAGGCGGGCGTCCCCGTCTACGCCGACCGCGGCCGCTCCGGCGGCTACCGCCTCGTCGGCGGCTACCGCACCCGCCTCACCGGCCTCGGCCGCACCGAGGCGGAAGCCCTCTTCCTCTCCGGCGTGCCCTCCGCGCTCCAGGCCATGGGCCTGGCGGACGCGGCCTCCGCGGCCCGGCTCAAGGTCTCCGCCGCGCTCCTCCCCGAACTCCGCGACGCCCCCTCGACCGCGGCCCAGCGCTTCCACCTCGACGCGCCCGGCTGGTGGCAGCCGGCCGCTCCCCCGCCGCTCCTGCCCGCCGTCGCCGACGCGGTGTGGGACGACCGTCCCGTGACCGTCCGCTACCGCCGGCGCGACGGGGCCGAGGTCGAGCGCGTGCTGGAGCCGTACGGACTGGTCCTCAAGGCGGGCACCTGGTACGTCGTCGCCCGTGTGGACGGATCCTTCCGCTCCTACCGGGCCGACCGCTTCACCGCCGTGACCGCCGCCGCCGGGGCGCGCTTCCGCCGGGACGAGTCCTTCGACCTCCCCGCCTTCTGGGACGAGCACGCGGCCCTCTTCGCCCGCTCCCTCCTCCGCGACCGGGTCGTCCTGCGCCTGACCCCAGCCGGCGCCCGCCGCCTCCCCCACCTCGTGGACCGCCGCTCCGGCGAGGAGGCGCTCGCGGCGGCGGACCCGCCGGACGCGGACGGCTGCGTCACGGTGACGCTGGCCGTCGAGGGGCTCGACGTGGCCTACGAGCAGTTGCTGGCACTGGGGCCGGAGGGGGAGGTGCTGGAGCCTGTGGGGTTGCGGGAGCGGTTTGTGGCGGCGGTGGGGCGGATGGTGCGGCTGTATGGGCGGGGGTCGTGAGGGGGTTCTCTCCCCGCCCCGCCCTTTCACCGTTTCCTCCGGGGCTGCGCCCCGGGGCGGCCCGCGCTTCGCGCGGTGGGGGCTGCGCCCCGGGGGGCGGGGCCGCGAGCGCGCTCCGCGCGGTGGCGGGGCTTCGCCCCTGCGCCCCGGGCGGTTCCGCGCTTCGCGGGCGCGGGGCGGGGCTTCGCCCCTGCACCCCACGGGTGCTGCGCCCCGGGCGGGAGCGCGCTTCGTGGGGGCGGGGCTTCGCCCCCCTGGCTCCCCATGGGGACCGCGCCCCGGGCGGTGGCGGGCTGCGCCCCTGCGCCCACGGGTACTCCGCCCCGGGCGGGAGCGCGCTCCGCGCGGTGGCGGGGCTTCGCCCCTGCACCCCACGGGTGCTGCGCCCTGGGCGGGTCCGCGCTCCGCGCGGTGGCGGGGCTTCGCCCCTGCGCCCCAGGGGGCTGCACCCCCTGGACCCCGCTTCGGGACTCCGCCCGGCACCCCGCAACCCCGCGCTCCGGCAGCCGTCCTCAAGCTCCTCCGGAGGAAGTACCCCTGGGACGGGCTGATTCAGCCCGCCCGGCGTTTGCCAATTCAGCCCGTCCGGCGTTTGAGGACGAGCGGCGAAGCCGCGATCGGGGGGCCAGGGGGCGCAGCCCCCGGTGGGGTGCAGGGGCGGAGCCCCGCCACCGTGCGGAGCGCGCTCCTGCCCGGGGCGCAGCCCCCACCGCGCGAAGCGCGGGCCGCCCCCGGGGCGCAGCCCCGGAAGAAACGGTGAAAGGGCGGGTCCGGGGCACCCCCACCCGCCCACCCACCTCAGCGGTACTCGTCCACAGACACCCCCTTCCCCCCGAACACCACCTCCTCGAAGTACCGGATCGCATCCGGCTGCGATCCATCGACATCCCGCACCCCGTACACCCGCGCCAGCTCCCCACTCGACACCGACCGCCCACCCCACCGCGCCCGCTCCGGATCCGCCGCCAGCGCCGCCACCGCCCGGCCGATGAAGGCGGGCGACTCGGCTACCGCGAAGTGCGGGTCCTTCGCGACGGCGTCGCGCCAGTTCGCCTCCGTGACCCCGAAGTGGTCGAGCATCTCCTCGGACCGCAGGAAGCCGGGCGTGACGCACACCGCCGTCCCCCCGTACTCCCGGAGCTCCTCCGCCAGCCCGGAAGCCATCCGGAACGGGCCATACTTCGCCACGTCGAGCACGAGATGCTCCCGGTAGTGCGCCCGGTTGAACTCCTCGGTCCCGTCCGTGATCTCCACGACCAGCCCCCCGGGCCGCCGGATCAGCAGCGGCAGCGCGCAGTGGCTGGTGATGAGATGCGCGTCGAGCGACAGGCGCAGCATCCGCAGCACCCGGTCGATGTCCAGCTCCCACAGCCTCTTGCCGAACTCCAGCAGGTGGTCCCCGCCCCACACGTCGTTGACCAGCACGTCCAGCCGCCCCCGCTCCCGCTCGATCCGCTCGACGAGCGCCCGGACCTGCGAGGTCACCAGGTGGTCGGTGGGGACGGCGATCCCCGTGCCGCCGGCCGCCGTCACCAGCTCCGCCGTCTCCTCGATCGTCTCGGGCCGCCCGACCTCGCTCCGGCGGGTCCGCGTCGTGCGCCCCGTCGCGTAGACGACCGCCCCGGCGCGCCCCAGCTCCACGGCCATGGCCCGGCCCGCGCCCCGCGTCGCCCCGGCGACCAGCGCGACCTTGCCCTCCAGCGATGCCTTCACGTCGTCCTCCCTCTTCGTGTCCGGTCGTGTTCGGTCACGTCCGGCCGTCGGAAGGACCCTCGCAGCGATACCCGACATCTTCTGTCGGGTATTCCGGGGCGGCCGCTTCCGGCCCCCTCCGCGTGCGCCCCCGGGGGCCAGGACGGATGCTGTTGGCGTGATGGACGAGACGGAGTTCTGGGAGATCGTCGACGAGACCCGGGCCGCCGCCGGCGGTGACGTCGAGGACCAGGCGGACCTGCTGGTCGAGCGGCTGATGCGGCTCGACCCGGAGGGCGTCATGGACTTCGCCCGGCACTTCGAGGTCCGCTACAACCGCGCCTACCTCTGGGACCTGTGGGGCGCGGCGTCCGTCATCCTCGGCGGCGCGGGCGAGGACGCGTTCGACTACTTCCGCTGCTGGCTGATCGGCCAGGGGCGGGAGGTCTTCGAGGGCGCCGTGCACGACCCGGACCGGCTCGCGACCCTGCTCGACGACTTCGACGAGGAGACGGACGGCGACGGCGAGGACCTGGGCTTCGCGGCGGACGAGGCGTACGAGCAGCTCACCGGCGCCCGGATGCCGGACCTGGCCCTGCCGCCCGCCCCCGAGGAACCACAGGGCACCCCGCTCGACCCGGAGGACGACGCCGTCCTGGCCGAGCGCTTCCCCGCGCTGTGGGAGCGCTTCAGATCCTGACCGAGTGACAGGGTGGTCCCCATGCGCATCGCCATCACCGGCTCGTCCGGACTCATCGGCTCCGCCCTCGTCCGCTCCCTGACGGCGGACGGCCACCAGGTCAGGCGCCTCGTCCGCCGCGCGCCCCGGAGCGCGTCCGAGGTGCGGTGGGATCCGATGGGCGGCCGGCTCGACCCCGGCGCGCTGGCCGGCTGCGCGGCCGTCGTGCACCTGGCGGGCGCCGGCATCGGCGACCACCGCTGGACGGCCGCGTACCGCGAGGAGATCCGCGACAGCCGGGTGCTGGGCACCACCGCCGTCGCCGGGGCGATCGCCGCCCTGGACGCCCCGCCCGCCGTCCTCGTCAGCGCGAGCGCCATCGGGATCTACGGGGACCGCGGGGACGAGACCCTCGACGAGGACGCGGCGCCCGGCGCGGGATTCCTCGCCGACGTCTGCCGGGCGTGGGAGGCGTCCGCCGCCCCAGCCGCCGACGCCGGCGTACGCACCGTCCTGGCGCGCACCGGGCTGGTCGTGAGCCGGCACGGCGGCGCCTGGAAACGGCTGTTCCCGCTGTTCCGGCTGGGACTGGGCGGCCCGCTCGGCGACGGCCGCCAGTACTGGAGCTTCATCAGCCTGCACGACCACGTCGCCGCCCTGCGCCACATCCTGGAGACCGAGGCGCTCGCCGGCCCGGTCAACCTCACCGCGCCCCTCCCCGTCACCAACCGCGAGGTCGCCCGCGTCATGGGGCGCGTGCTGCACCGCCCGGCGCTGCTGCCCGCCCCCGCCCCCGCGCTCCGGCTCGCGCTGGGCGGGATGGCCTCGGACGTGCTGGCCAGTCAACGAGTGCTGCCGGGACGGCTGTTGGGTTCCGGTTTCACGTTCGCGCACCCGGACGTCGAGAGCGCCGTACGCGCGGCACTCGCCGAGGAGGACCGCGCTTCCGCCCGATGATTGCGGGGCACGGGACCGTGGGCCGTGCGACCACCGTGCGACCGTGCTCTTCCCGTGCGCGACTGTTATTGACCGGATTTCTCTCTACGGTCGAGGCGAACTCGCGCATCGTCGCAGCCCGTTGGGGGCATCACGCCCCCGAGCGAGCGGACCGACCCCGGGAGGGCACGTGGCCAGCAGCGCACGCCACACCGCACAGCACGCCGATGTCGTCGTCGTCGGAGCCGGCCTCGCCGGTCTCTCCGCAGCACATCAGCTCACCAACGCCGGTGTCACCGTCACCGTGCTGGAAGCCGCTCCGCATCCGGGCGGGCGCATGACCACGGACCTGCTCGACGGCTTCCGCCTGGACCGCTCCGGGCAGTTGCTGAGCACCTCGTTCCCCGACCTGCGCCGCACCCCCGGCCTCGGCGCCCTCGTCCTGCGCCCCTTCGTCCCCGGGGTCGTCGTCCACGCCGAGGGCCGCAACCACCGCATCGGCGAAACCCGGGGCGCCAAGCGCGCGTTGACCACCGCCCGGGCCCTCGCCAGCGCCGCCCGCACCTCCCGCACCACCGGCCTCGACCAGGCCCGGCTGGACGCGGCGCTCACCCGCTTCGCGGCGCTGCCCGTCGAACGCGTCCTCGCCCGCCCCGACCGCCCCACCGCCGCCACGCTCGCCGGCCGCGGGCTGCCGACGCGTACGGTCGAGGGACTGCTGCGCCCGCTGCTGGCCTCCCTGCTGTCCGACCCGGACCTCAGCACGTCCAGCCGGTGCGCCGACCTCGTGCTGCGCGGCTTCGCCCGGGGACGGCTCTGCCTGCCGGCCGGCGGCGCGGGCGCGGTGCCCGAGCTGCTGGCGGCGATGCTGCCGCCCGGCACCGTGCGCACCGGGGTCCAGGTCACCTCCGCCGGCATCACCTCCGTCACGACGGCCGGGCACGGCGAGATCAGCTGCCGTTCGGTGATCGTGGCCACGGGTGCCCGGGCCGCCGCGGAGCTGCTGCCCGGCCTGCGCCTGCCCGGGTTCCACCCGGTCACGGTGCTGCACCACACCACCGCCGAGCCGCCGTCCGGCGACGCGGCCCTGGTGGTGACCGGCGGCCGGGGCGGGCCGATCGCCCACACGACGGTGGCCAGCGAGGTGGACCCCGGCCGGGCCCCCGCCGGCCGCACCCTGATCACCTCCACCGTCCTCGGCTCCGCCGCGTCCCTGCCCGTCGCCGAGCTCGACCGGGTCGCGCGGGCCCAACTGGCCCGTCTGCACGGCGCGTCCCCGCGCGACTTCGAGCTGCTGGCGGCCCGGCACGACCCCGACGCCGTCCCGGCCATGCCGGCCCCGCACGACATCCGCCGCCCGGTGCGCCTCCTGTCCGGCCTGTACGTCTGCGGCGACCACCGCGACACCAGCACCGTCCAGGGCGCCCTCTTCTCCGGCCGCCGCGCGGCCCACGCCCTCCTCCGCGACCTGGGCATCCGCCCGGGCTACGGCATGGAGGCCCTGCGGGCCGCGTAGCGGGCTGCAGGGCGGGCCGCCCGGCCGGCCGGTCCGGGCCAGCTGCACGGTCCCACCGGGACCACCGGGACCACCGGGACCCAACGCGCCGGGGATCAGCGGGTTTTCGGCCGCCCCGCCCCGCCCCTTGGGCGCTCGCGGCGGCATCCCGTGCCCGTGCCCGGCGCCCGGCACCCAGCGCCCATGCCGACCGGCAACGGGCGACGGACGACAGGGGGCCGCCCCCGGCCCACACCCCACCCCCCACACCCCACACCCCTCACTCCCTCGCCCCCGCGCCACCACCCACCGGTCCGCCCTCCGACTGGGCCCCGCCCCTGGGGAACGACCCCGGGGGCCTGGGCCCGCCCATGAACGGACCCCCGGTCCGGGGCAGTTGCCCCGGACCGGGGGTCCGTCCACGCCGGCCGCGGCCGCGCCACGGCGAGCCCCGAGGGGCCCCGCCGCACAACGCCCGCGCCCGAGCGGACCCGGAGCGGGCCGGAAACAGGCCGAGAGCAGGCCACGCCCGGAGTGGAACCGGGCACGGCCACCCGCCCCGGCCCGCTCAGCCCGCCCAGCCCGCTCAGAGAGCCGCGACCTTCTCCCGGTACGCCCGGACCGCCGCCGCGTCGCGGTACGGCTCGAGCCGGCGCTCGAACTCGCGGACGTACTCCACGGCCCGCACCGAGCGCATCTCGCCCGCCGCCTGCGCCGCCTCCGCGCCGAGCTGGCACGCCTGCTCCAGCTCCCCGAGCCCGAGCCGGGCACAGGCCAGCACCACCTTGCAGAAGAGGCGGCTGCGGGCGTACCCGGCCGCCCGCAGCTGGAGGGAGCGCTCGGCGTGCTGCGCGGCGGCCCGCCACTGCTGGAGGTCGCGGTGGCAGTGGGCGAACTCGTCCGCCAGCTCCGCCTCGTCGAAGAAGCGGATCCAGTACGGCACGTCGTCCGTCGGCCGGGCCGTCTCCAGCGCCCGCTCGGCGCGGGCGAGCGACGCGGAGCAGGCACGCACCTCGCCGAGCACCCCGTGCCCGCGCGCCTCGATGGCGTGCAGCAGGGACTGGACGACCGGCGGGGCACCGGAGCCGACGCCCTGCTGGGCCACCCGCGCGAGCTGCACCGCCTCGCGCCCGTGCCCCAGGTAGACCGCCTGGCGGCTCATCGTGACCAGCACATAGCTGCCGTAGGCCCGGTCGCCGGCGGCCTGCGCGAGGCGCAGGGCCTGCACGTAGTACCGCTGGGCGAGGCCGTGGGCGGCGATGTCGTACGACGTCCACCCGGCGAGCCGGGTGAGGTCGGCCGCGGCGCCGAACAGCCGCCGCCCGGTGGCCTCGCCGTACGTCCCGCGGAGCATCGGCTCGGCCTCGTGCTCCAGGTACCGGACGAGGGCCTGGCGGGCGTGCCCGCCGCCGTACGCGTGGTCGAGCGTGCGGAAGAGCTCGCCGACCGAGCGGAGGGCCGCGATGTCGCCCATCGAGACCCGGCCGCCCGGCGCCCGTTCGGCCCGCTGGCGGGGCACGGCGGGACGCGGCCGGTCGGGCGGCCGCGGGCCGCCCTCCCCGGGGGCCGCGCCCGGCGCGCCGCCGCCCGCGGGCGGCGCCGCACTGCGCGCCACCCGGTCGTCGGGCCGGCCGATCAGCCAGTCCCGGCTCGGGACCACCAGCCCCGCCGGCGTGAACGCGATCTTCCGCAGCTCGGTGTGGCTGCCGGAGTCCTTTCGCCACAAGCCGCTGACGATGTCAATGGCCTCCGCCGGCGACGCGGCGAATTCCAGCCCCGCGTAGACCGGGGCGCACGCGTCCAGCCCGAGGTCCTGCGCGGACAGCCGCCGGCCCAGCCGCCGCGTGAAGACCTCGGCGATGAGCGCCGGAGTCGTGCCGCGCGGCTGCTGGCCGCGGAGCCAGCGGGTGACCGAGGTCTTGTCGTAGCGCAGGTCGAGGCCGTGCTCCAGCCCTAATTGATCGACGCGACGTGCGAGCCCCGCGTTGGAGAAGCCGGCCTCCGCGATGAGCGCGGCGAGCTGGCGGTTGGGAATGCGCTGTGGGGGTCGTTCCGTCATCAACCTGCCCGGTCTCCCTGATCGCCATTCTGGGAACGGCGCGAATTTAGCGGTCCCAGCCGCCCCGAACGCCACCTTCGCCCCGCATTCATCCGATCGTGTGAGGACAGATCAGAGACAGATCAAATAGGCACGGAAAAGCGTTCCGAGTCGATCTTGTCCGGGGCTCGTCCGCAGCCGTTTCGGAGGCCGCCGTACAGTGGCGGGGGCACCGGATCCGACGGGACGTACCGGGTCGGGTGCCGCAAAGCGATCGAAGAGGACTGGAAGAGGAGCTGCCGTGAGTGAGCTGCGCTTTGTCCGGCTGGGCTTCGGGGCGGACGCCGTCGAGTACCAGGAGGCGTGGCAGGAGCAGCGCCGGGTGCACGCGGCCCGCTTCGCGGACGAGGTTCCGGACACCGTGCTGATGCTGGAGCACCCGGCGGTCTACACCGCGGGACGGCGCACGGAGGACAGCGAGCGCCCCCTGGACGGGACGCCCGTCATCGACGTGGACCGCGGCGGCAAGATCACCTGGCACGGCCCCGGCCAGCTCGTCGGCTACCCGATCCTCAAGCTCCCGCGCCCGGTGGACGTCGTCGCGCACGTCCGCCGCCTGGAGGAGGCCCTGATCCGCGCCTGCGCGGAGTTCGGCCTGGAGACGACCCGGGTCGAGGGGCGCAGCGGCGTCTGGGTCCTCGGCGAGGAGCGGCGCCGGCCGGACACCGGCGGCCTGACCCTGGACCTCGCGCCCGCCCGCCCGGCGGACGAGGAGTTCGACCCGCGGCTCAGCGGCCCGGAGTACGCCCCCTCCAACGCGGGCCAGCGCGGCGAGGACCGCAAGCTCGCGGCCATCGGCATCCGGATCGCCAAGGGCATCAGCATGCACGGCTTCTCGTTCAACTGTGATCCCGACAACACCTGGTTCGACCGGATCGTCCCCTGCGGCATCCGGGACGCCGGGGTGACCTCGCTCTCCGAGGAGCTCGGCCGCCGGGTCACCGTCCAGGAGGCGCTGCCCGTGGTGGAGAAGCACCTGCGCGAGGTGCTGGAATCGGCGGAGCCGCTGCCGCGGGCCGTCTGACGGCCTCGGGCGGTCCCGGGAATGCGACCGCGATCTCATCGGTTGCCCGGGCGGAAGAACGTAAGAACGAACGGGCGTACCCTGGTGTCCGCCGAAGAATCGAAGCCATAGGGAGCCGGAGTGTCCGCTGTCGCACCCGACGGACGCAAGATGCTGCGTCTTGAGGTCCGGAACGCCCAGACCCCCATCGAGCGCAAGCCCGAGTGGATCAAGACCCGGGCGAAGATGGGCCCCGAGTACACCGAGCTCCAGGGTCTGGTGAAGCGCGAGGGCCTGCACACGGTGTGCCAGGAGGCGGGCTGCCCCAACATCTACGAGTGCTGGGAGGACCGCGAGGCGACGTTCCTCATCGGCGGCGACCAGTGCACCCGGCGCTGCGACTTCTGTCAGATCGACACCGGCAAGCCGCAGGCCCTGGACCGCGACGAGCCGCGCCGCGTCGGCGAGTCCGTCGTCACGATGGACCTCAACTACGCGACGATCACCGGCGTCGCCCGCGACGACCTGCCGGACGGCGGCGCCTGGCTCTACGCCGAGACGGTCCGCCAGATCCACCAGCAGACGGCGGGCCGCGAGGGCGGTCACACCAAGGTCGAGCTGCTGGCCCCCGACTTCAACGCGGTGCCGGAGCTGCTGGAGGAGGTCTTCGCCTCCCGCCCCGAGGTCTTCGCGCACAACGTCGAGACGGTCCCCCGGATCTTCAAGCGCATCCGCCCCGGCTTCCGCTACGAGCGCTCCCTCGACGTCATCACCCGGGCCCGTGAGTACGGCCTGGTCACGAAGTCGAACCTGATCCTCGGCATGGGCGAGACCCGCGAGGAGATCAGCGAGGCGCTGCGCGACCTCCACGGCGCGGGCTGCGAGCTGATCACCATCACCCAGTACCTGCGGCCGAGCGTGCGCCACCACCCCGTGGAGCGCTGGGTCAAGCCGCAGGAGTTCGTGGAGCTCCAGCAGGAGGCCCAGGAGGTCGGCTTCGCGGGCGTCATGTCGGGCCCGCTCGTCCGGTCCTCGTACCGCGCGGGTCGGCTCTACCAGCAGGCCATGGAGAAGCGCAGCGAAGCTGCAGCGTAGGCTGGGGGTCCGTCCGAGGCACGAGGGCGGGCACCCGGCCGCAGCGGAAGCGCCGCGAAGCTCGACCAGCAAGAGGCGAAGCGCAGCGAAGCTGCGGCACAAGGCCAGGGATTTCCTTGACGCGGTCCCGCTCTCCGTCGAGAGCAGGGCCGCGTCAACGTTTCATAGCTTTTGACCAACCGGTCACGCGTCGGTAACACCGTTCGGTGACGATGTGCGTACGCACAGCTGCTCGCTCCCCGAACACCGGAACCCCTCTCACCCCCCTCCCGCCCCGAGAGGACACGACATGCAGGCCGCGCCGCCCGCCCCCGTGACGACCGCCCGCGCCTTCTCCGCCCTGCCCTCCACCCTCGCCGTCCGCCCGCCCTCGCTCACCGGCGCCCTGCGGGCCCTGGAGGGGCTGCTGATGCGCGGGGGGCAGCGCACCGCACGGCGCAACGCCTGGTCGGCCGTCCTGGAGGACCGCCGCCGCGCCCGGGCGCGGCGGGAGGCCCAGAGCCTCCTGGAGGCCGCGGCGGCCGCGGGCCCGCAGGCCACGTAAACTTCGCCTTATGGCGAGGAAGGAAACAACCGAGAACCCCGGGCGACTGAAGCAGATCGCCCTGACCTACAGGATGACCAAGAAGGTCGATTCCAAGGTCGGTCTTGTCGTCGCGGCTGTGGGCATTGTCACCTTCGGTGTCCTTCTCGCCATCGGCTTCTGGATCGACCACCCGGTCTACCTGGGCATCCTGGGCTTCCTGCTGGCCTTCCTCGCGATGGCGATCGTCTTCGGACGCCGCGCCGAGCGCGCCGCCTTCGGGCAGATGGAAGGCCAGCCGGGGGCCGCGGCCGCGGTCCTGGAGAACATCGGCCGGGGCTGGACGACCACGCCCGCGGTCGCGATGAACCGCAGCCAGGACGTGGTGCACCGGGCCGTCGGCAAGGCCGGCATCGTGCTCGTGGCCGAGGGCAACCCCAACCGGGTCAAGAGCCTGCTGGCCGCCGAGAAGAAGCGGATGGCGCGCATCGTCGCGGACGTTCCCGTCCACGACCTCATCGTGGGTGACGGCGAGGGCCAGGTGCCGCTGAAGAAGCTCCGCACCACGCTGCTGAAGCTGCCGCGCGTCCTGCCGGGCGCCCAGGTGACGGTCGTGAACGACCGCCTGCGGGCGCTGGGCGACCTGATGAGCAACATGCCGATCCCCAAGGGACCGCTGCCCGGCAAGGGCATGCGGATGCCGCGGGGTCGCTGAGACACCGGAGACGGATGACGAAGGAGGGCGGGGCCGTTGCAACGGCCCCGCCCTCCTTCGTCATCCGTCTCCGCGCGCTCCATCCGGAGCGTGCTATGTCCGGGGCGTGCTACATCCGGACCTGAACGGCCTTCGACAGCCGGTCGTGCAGTCCCCTCGTGTCCCGGTCCCAGATCACCGCGGGGATGACCAGCGCCAGCAGCACGCTGCGCAGCACCGCCCGCGGGAACGTCAGCCGGCCGCCGTTCTCGCTCACCACGCGCAGCCGCAGCAGCCGCTTGCCCGGCGTGCAGCCGATCGTGCCGACGGTGAGGATGCTGAGCACCAGGAAGACGAGGATCGCCCAGTTGCCGGCCCGGTGCGCGTTGCCCTGGGCGATCAGCCCGTTGGCGACCAGCAGGCACAGGGCCCAGTCGATGAAGATCGCTCCGAATCGCCGGCCGAGCGGGGCCACCGAGCCCGGCCCGTCCTCCGGCAGGCCGAGGCGCTCGCCCCGGTAACCAAAGTCGACACCCATTTCCTCCGCGGCCGCGCGGGGGCCGGAGAGCCACGAGCCGATTGCTTGCCTCTTGTCCACCCGTCCACGGTACTGGGGTCGCATACGTTTCCCACCGCCCGGGTGGCCCGCATCACGGCGGGCGTTCCCCTCCGTCGTCGTGTTCCGGCCGCGCGTTCCGGTCACGTTTCGGCCCCGGCCCGGTTAACCTCGGCGAAACAAACGGGTCATGCCCGGGAAATCCGGTCTCTCTAGGGTCGGCCGCAGCACCACCGAAGCAATCCCCGACCGCTGGCGGCCGGGCTAGGAGGGTTGGATGTTCCAGAACGGCGACGACGCCAAGAAGTTCATCAAGGACGAGGACGTCAAGTTCGTCGATGTCCGTTTCTGCGACCTGCCGGGCGTGATGCAGCACTTCACGATCCCCGCGGAGGCGTTCGACCCCGCCGAGGAGCTGGCCTTCGACGGCTCGTCCATCCGTGGCTTCCAGGCCATCCACGAGTCCGACATGGCCCTGCGCGCCGACCTCTCCACCGCCCGCGTGGACCCGTTCCGCCGCGACAAGACCCTCAACATCAACTTCTTCATCCACGACCCGATCACCGGCGAGCAGTACAGCCGTGACCCGCGGAACGTGGCGAAGAAGGCCGAGGCGTACCTCGCCTCCACCGGCATCGCCGACACCGCGTACTTCGGCCCCGAGGCCGAGTTCTACATCTTCGACAACGTCCGCTTCGAGACGTCGGCGAACCAGTCCTTCTACCACATCGACTCCGAGGCCGGCGCCTGGAACACCGGCTCCGAGGTCAACAACCGCGGCTACAAGGTCCGTTACAAGGGCGGCTACTTCCCGGCCCCGCCGGTCGACCACTTCGCCGACCTGCGCGCGGAGATCTCCCTGGAGCTGGACAAGGCCGGCCTCAAGGTCGAGCGCCAGCACCACGAGGTCGGCACGGCCGGCCAGGCGGAGATCAACTACAAGTTCAACACGCTGCTCGCCGCCGCCGACGAC
The DNA here is from genome assembly GCF_001187435.1 of Streptomyces caatingaensis. Lineage (GTDB taxonomy): Bacteria > Actinomycetota > Actinomycetes > Streptomycetales > Streptomycetaceae > Streptomyces > Streptomyces caatingaensis. Next base: position 362,461 of record NZ_LFXA01000004.1, read on the forward strand.
CTGATGCTCTTCAAGTACATCGTGAAGAACGTCGCCTGGCGCAACGACAAGACGGCCACCTTCATGCCGAAGCCGATCTTCGGTGACAACGGCTCGGGCATGCACGTCCACCAGTCCCTGTGGAACGCGGGCGAGCCGCTCTTCTACGACGAGCAGGGCTACGCGGGCCTCTCCGACACCGCCCGCTACTACATCGGCGGCATCCTCAAGCACGCCCCCTCGCTGCTCGCCTTCACCAACCCGACGGTGAACTCCTACCACCGCCTGGTCCCCGGCTTCGAGGCCCCGGTCAACCTGGTCTACTCGCAGCGCAACCGCTCCGCCGCGATGCGCATCCCGATCACGGGTTCCAACCCGAAGGCCAAGCGCGTCGAGTTCCGCGCCCCCGACCCGTCCTCGAACCCCTACCTCGCCTTCTCGGCCCTCCTCCTGGCCGGCCTCGACGGCGTCAAGAACAAGATCGAGCCCGCCGAGCCGATCGACAAGGACCTCTACGAGCTCGCCCCCGACGAGCACGCCACCGTCCCCCAGGTCCCCACCTCCCTCCCGGCCGTCCTCGACGCCCTCGAGGCGGACAACGAGTACCTCCAGGCCGGCGGCGTCTTCACCGCCGACCTCATCGAGACCTGGATCGACTACAAGCGCACGAACGAGATCGCCCCGATGCAGCTGCGGCCGCACCCGCACGAGTTCGAGCTGTACTTCGACATCTAAAGGGCACTGTTGCGCCACCGCCTGGCCGGTGCGCTGGCGTGACGACATCAGTGTGAAGAGGGCCGCTACCCCTGCTGTGGGGTGGCGGCCCTCGTCCGTATGCGGCCCTTTCCCTTCGTAGTCACTGCCCGTGGCCTGCACTGCGCGAAAGGGGCCGACGGCCGCGACACGTAAACTTCGGGCGGCGAGCTCGTACCCGCCTCACGCTGCGCAAAAGACGCAGCAAGCAATACTCGCGCAGGCGGCCGGGAGGGACAGGGCCCAGATGAACGCAACGGCCGGCGCAAGTCCGTACTCGACGGGCGGGGGCGGGACCGTATTCGAGCACCACTTCGGTGCCGTCCTGCTCTCATACCTGCTCACCCGTACACCGGTCCCCGGCCTGGGAGACCATGTCACGCCGGTCGAAATCCGGTTTCAGGCCCGTGCTGTCGCCGCGGTGGACGATTACCTGGTCACCGGGCTCACCGACAAGGGCACCACCCACCGCATGTCGATCGCCGTGCGGCGGCGCCCGAAACTCACCCCTGGCGATCCACTCTCGGTCGAGTTGATGAAGTCGTTTCTGCTGACCCTGCGGCAACGCTGGACGCTTATGACCGCGGGGCGGTGGCAGCTGGCCCTGGCCGTGGCCGCACCTTATCCCCGCGCAGCGTCGCTGCAAGCCCTGACCACCGCCGCTGTCGCCGCCGGCAGCGCCGGTGTGTTCCATCGCCGCGTGGCCGAGCCAGGGCGGCTCAACAAGTCGGACCGCAGCGCACTCGCGAACCTCAAGGGGCTGGTCGCGGCTGCCGTGAGCGCCGGTGCCCCTGACGCGGGGTGCACGTCTGACACCCTTACCTGGCGGCTTCTGGCCCACCTGTCGGTGCTGGACCTTCGATTGGAGGGAGTTCGCCCTCCGGACCGTACGGCGGCCGTGGAGCGTCTGCTGCCGGTGACCGCCCGGACGGAAGCGGCTGACGGTGACGCCCTTTTCTCACGGCTGAGGGAATTCGCGAGCGACTGCGCCCCCGCTGGTGCGACCGTGACCCGTGAGTCCCTGCTCCGGGCCCTGCGCGGCCTGTCATTCATTCCCGACGAGGGAACAGCCCCTCTGCCCAAACCGCCACGGCCCCGCCGCGGGCGGGCCGCAGTCCGGGGTCTCCCGCGTCCTCTATGGTCATGTTCGAATCGTTTGCGGCCGGGGGCCTGCCAGCCCCACCTTCACGGCGACGCACTGCTGGTCGTGGACGGCTACGTGCTCCACGCTTTCGACGCCGTTTCGGGCGAGCCCCTGTGGGGGCCGAAGCCGATGGGGCACAACAACCAGCCGCCCGTGGACGGCACCACCGTCTTCCTCTCAGGGATGGGGAACACACTCCGTCCCCGGGACATCCGGTCCGGAGCGGAGACCGGCCCCCGTGTGGACCACTGCGCCGCGGCACAGGCCGTATGCGATCGTGGCACGCTCTATGTACCGGATTTGCAGGGCGCCTTGCACGCGTATGACGCGGACTCAGGTCGGCTTCTGTGGGGTTGGCGTCCTGAGCCGACACCACCGGGTTTCCTCGAAGCTCCGCGCGTCGTCGACAACAGCGTGTTCGTCACCTGGACCAGCCCCGGCTCGTCCCGGCCCTGGACGCTTCAGGCTCTGCATGCCGAATCCGGTCAACCCCGGTGGCCCGAACCGCTCCGTCTGCTGCCTCCGGAACGCTGGCTGATCTCCGACGACACACTCCTCGCGATATCTTCGGAAGTCGGCGCCGGCGCGCCGCGGTTGGCCGCGTACGATGCACAGAGCGGCAGCCTGCTCTGGCAGAAACAACTGAGCAACGGGGTCGTCGGCAAACCGACGGCGTGCGAGAAATCCTTCCTTCTGGCTCACCCCGACGGCCACGTCTCGTCGTGGAACGCGCTGACCGGAGAGCATCGCTGGACAACCAAGGTCGCCAGGTCCCTCCGCACCCAGCCCGTGGCGATGGGCGGACACGTGCTGATCACGTCTTGGGACCCCGGCCGGCTCATCGCCTTGAACAGCGCCGAGGGGACGGTCACGTGGCAAAGCACACCCCGGCGAGCCGCCGCCCTCATGACCCCTGCGTACCTCGCGGGCAGCTCGGCCTGGGCGGTGAGCCGGGCGGGGGTGCTCCAAGGGTGGGACCTGGACACCCGGCGACGCCTCCCGGGTGAGCGTGAGGACCTGCTCTGGAAGCCCGCCGAGCAGGGCATTCCTCGGGCATGGGACGGTGTCCTGTACCTCGTCACCGGAAATGGCAGCCTTCAGGCAATCCGCCTCGACCGCCCCGTATGACCGAGCCGTTTGCGATGCCCACACCTACCACCCCACCCCCGCGCTTCCGGGACCCCGGACACGACAAGCACCACTTCGCCCGAACCGGCGAGGTGCTCGTGCGCTGCCCGAGGTGCGACCGGCGGGCCCGGGTGGTCACCGTCCCCCGCGAAGCCGACGACGCGGCGCCCGCGTGGTTCGGGGAACGGCGGCTCGTCTGCCGCCACTGCGGGCTGGCCCGGCGGCGCGACGAGAGGCGGCCGGTCGTCTTCCGGTGGTACGGCGCCCCGGAGATGAACGAACCCTGCTTCCAGGCGTTGTTGTGGCTCCAGACCCGCACCCGCCACGGCCTCCTGTGGGCGTACGACCCCGAACACCTTGCCCTGCTGCGGCAGTACGTGCAGGCGACGCTCCGCGAGCACGACCCCTGGCACGAGCCGTGGCGCAAGATGGGGCTCGTCGGCCGCCTCCCGGCATGGATCAAGCAGGCGAAGAACCGTGACGAGGTGCTGCGCGGGCTGGATCGTCTGCGGGCGTCGCTCGCCGACCGGGATCGTCAGCCGTAGGGGTCCAACCTCGACAGGTCCAGGTCGAATCCGAAGAGCTCGGGAATGTGGACGGTCTCGCCGAACTTCCGGTCGGTGCGGGTGTGGTAGCGATCGTGGTCGGGCTCGGAGAACAGTGTCACCATGGAATTGCGGACATCTACGATCAGGTAGAGCGGGATGCGCATGACGGCGTAGTCTCGAAGCTTTCCCACCCAGTCGTTCTCCGGGTTCGACGGAGAGACGATCTCCACTGCAATGAGCGCGACGTCGGCCGGCGCCGTATTCCTCTCGCTCTCCAAGACCTCCTCGGGTAGGTAAGTGAGGTCGGGGTTGCGGAGCTTCGCCGCGTGAGGGATCCGAGATCGGTGTCCTGCGTCGGCGGAGCCGTCCGGCTGATGCACATCGAGCTGCCGACGCAGGTGGAACAGATGGCGCTGATGGACGCATGTCGCGCCGTCTGCATGATGATTGTGCCGTCGGTGTACTCGACCTTGACGCCCTTGGGCGCGGATCCGCTGGACTTCCGCGAACAGTGCGCGATGCCGGGGGCGACGGCCACAGTCTCCTCCAAGGGTGCGCGGCCAGCCTTCCAGCTGGCGGGGTCGGTGGTCGCCGCAGCTCGCGGTCGGCGGCCACGTCATGACGACGGCGCTTCACGACCGTCCACACCGATCGGCCAGTCGTGGTCGTCGATTTGAGGCACGATGAACGATGACCGCCGGGACGAAGGGGGCTCGACATGACGCTGATCGAAGTGCGCGTTGAGGAGCAGGATCAGGACGAGGCGCTGAGATCGCTCAGTACTTGGTTGGCGGGGGACTCCGCCGTGCGGCGGTTCGCCGAGGTCTCCCTCGCGGAGCGGCCGGCAGGCAGCGGTGCCATGGGAGGCTGGCTCGAAGCCGTGCAGCTGGTCACGGAGAACGGATGGAGTGCCGCGTCCTTCGTGTTGTCCCTGGTGACATGGCGTCGGACGCGGCCACAGCCACACCGTGTCACGATCCGGCACGGTGACGTGGAGCTCAGCCTCAACCATGCCACGCCGGAGGAGATCGAGAGGATCGTCACCGCCCTCAACAGCGCGGCGGGGCGCGGGACGGGCAGTACGCACCCGTGAACCGGATACCGGAGCCCGGGCTGTCCCGCGCCGTACTGATCGGGGTCAGCACATATACGCACCTCGACGACCTGCCGGGGGTGGCCAACAACCTGCCCGCACTCGCTGAGGTGGTGTGCGGCCCGTCCGGCTGGGGGCTCGACACCGAGCACTGCACGGTGGTGGCGGAACCCACGTGTCTGGAGCAGATGCTGGAGCCCGTGAGCGCGGCGGCCCGGGCAGCACGTGACACCCTGTTCGTGTACTTCGCCGGGCACGGGCTGCTGAACCAGCAGCAGGAACTGCACCTCGGACTTCCCGACTCCCGCCCCGGCCTCGGGCGCACAGCGGTGCCCTACGCGTGGCTGCGCGAGGCCATCGGCGAAGGCCGGGCCGACCGCCACGTGATCGTCCTCGACTGCTGTTTCAGCGGTCGCGCACTCGGCAGCATGTCGGGCCCCGACGCCCTGGCCGATCAGGCATGGATCGACGGCAGTTTCCTGATGGCCGCCGCGCCTGAAACCGGCGTCGCACTGGCTCCGCCCGGGGAACGCTTCACCGCCTTCACCGGTGAACTTCTGGCCACGCTCGAAAACGGCGTTCCCGGTGGGGACCCGTGGCTGACACTGGACGACCTCTACCTGCACCTGCGGTCCGTCCTGGCGGCCAGGAACCGTCCTGTTCCGCAACGACGCGCCCGCAACCGGGCCGGCGAACTGGTCTGGGGCCGCAATGCCGCATACCGGCCCCCGGTCGCACAACCGCCGAGCCCGCCCGGCAGCGCCCCCGGATGGCCGGAGCCGGATCTGTTCCTGGACACCACCGATTTCCTCCACGGGCTCGCCCTGGCCCGTGCGATCAGCGGCAGAACACAGCGCGAGCTGTCCGAACGCGCCTCCGGCCCCTTGTCAGCGGGCAGTATCAGCAGGCTCCTGAACCGCGCCGATCTTCCCCGGAGATGGACGACAGTCGAGACCTATCTGGCCGCCTGCGGCATTCCCGCCGCGGACATGGCCCGATGGAAAGCCGCGTGGAGTCGGCTCAAGACTGTCCCGGCCCCGCGACCGGCACCGCCGAAGTCCACTCGCGGCCGGTTCAAAGCTCTTCTCCGCGCGCAGCCCCGGAAGAAAGGCCCGGCCGCGGCCCGGGCGAACACTGACGGACAGCCCTGAGCCGGTCACCTCGGCGTGGCCGAGACGGCCGGAGTCGGAGAATGCTGCTCCCGCACACCGTCACCGTCTCCGGAACTTCCGGAGAACAGGCCGAACTTCGCGCCGATGACCAGCAGCGCCATAGCGGCCGCTCCGGCCAATGTCTTCTTCGGCCGCTTCCGCCCGCCCGTGGGCCGGTTCACCCAATGCCCCGCGCGGTAGTACTGACCAGGACGCCCCGCCATGACACCTCCCATTGGAGCCAGCACGTTCCCGGTGGCGAGTCTCACAAATACATGAGGCGTGAACGCCCCGAACTCCCCGCACTTGGCCGGAAGCCGACCAGTTTTGCCGCCGGCCCGATGCCGACGGGGCACAAGCGAGCAATTCGCCGGACGGCCCGCTCCGGACAGCGCGCCGACGGAACACCCCCCTCAGAGCCGAACCCCCGCCCCCTCCCCCGCCACCTCGGCGATCAGCGAGCGGAGTTGGGCGACGTACCGCCGCATGCTGGCGTGGGCGGGGCCCGTGTCCGGGTGGCGGGCGGCGAGTTGGAGGCCCTCGTGGAGGCGGGTGAGCCAGACGCAGACCTGGTCGCCGTAGGAGACGCGGACGAGGCCGTAGGCCTTCTGGGCGGTCCAGTGGGCGGAGCCGGGGATGGAGCGGGCGTCGACGTAGGAGACGATGGAGTAGAGGTCGGGGGAGGTGGGGCGGAAGTCGGCGCCGAGGAGGCGCAGGACGCGGGCGACGGGGACGCGGGCCAGGGGGACGGCGGCGCGGAGGGCGGCGCGGACGCGTTCGAGGACGGTGCGGAAGTCGTCCGCGCCGGTCACGTCGATCTCGACCGGGGCGCCGCCGACGTACCAGCCGACGGAGTCGAGCCAGCGGGACTTGACCCGGGTGTGGAAGGGCACGACGGTGCGGTAGACCGGTGCGCCGCCCAGGCGGTGGACGACGACGGCCGTCGCGGCCAGGACCCCGGCCAGACTCCCGCCGTGGGCGCGGCAGTTGGCGTCGAAGGCGGCGGCCGTGCCCGCGTCCACGAGCATCTCGTGCAGGAGCTTCTGGGTGGGGAGCTTGCCGTCGGGCTCCAGGCCGAGGTCGAGGGGGAAGTTGGGCAGCCGGCCGTCGCAGCGGCTGATGAACTCCCGCCAGCGGGCGACGATCGCGTGCCCGTCGTCGATCCGGTCGGCGTTCGCGCGTTCGACGCCGCAGAAGTCGATGTAGCTGCCGGTCGGCTCGGACTCCCCCTCCCCCTTCCCCTCCCCGGCCGGGCCGCACAACGCGTGGATCTCCGCCGGGATGCGCTGGATCGAGTACGCGTCGACGTTGCTGTGGTCGAACGCCATGTAGACGCTCGTGCCGTCGTCCCGGACGACGGCCGTGTAGAGGAAGTTGGGCCAGCTCAGCGCGTCCGCCATGACGTCGAAGCGGTCCTGGAGGCAGGCGACGAGCGCCTCCGCGTCGGCGAAGTGGCCGACGACGGTGCGCCGCAGCGCCACGTCCTCGGCGCGGAGCGTGAAGCGGCGCATCGTGTCGCCGGACCAGCGGAAGCCGCTGCGCAGCGTCTCGTGCCGGAGCGTCCAGGTGCGCAACGCCTCCTGCAGGGTGTCGAGGCCGGCCGCGGCGCGCAGGTCGAACGCCGTGCCGAGCCAGGTCGGCACGAACAGCCCGTCCTCGCGCACGGACCGCGCCGTGCGGATGTGCGACTCCTGGACGTACGCCGGCGGCCGGGGGTCCTCCGGCGCGTCCGCCGCCGCCCCGGCCACCGCCGGGTCGAGCGTCCACTCGACGAGCAGCCCGGGCCGTACCTCGCACCGCTGGATGTCGGTCATTCGCACGAGGGCGTTCTCCGTTCGCCTGCGGGGCGGAGGAACGGGGGCCGCACAGCCCCGCGTCCGCTGCCCCATCGGTCCAACGACACGCCCGGGGCGAGGCAACGGACCGGACGGTGAGGCGGAGCGGACCGGCAGGCCGCCGGGAGCGGTCTCCGCCCGGCGGCGGGGCGGCGCCCTCGTCCGCTCCCCGCGCCGGTCCGTACGGTCGCGCGCCGGGGCGGCACACCGCGCCCGCCCGCGCCCGCGCTGCGCGGACGGGCGCGACGGCCCCCGTCCGCCGGGGAGTTTCACGCCATCATCGGCTCCGTGCCAGCGGCCGGCGAATGGCGCAGTTCGATTTTATTCACCGGCCGGTCGGGTGCGGGCCGGCGCGGTGCGCCCGCCGCGCACACGCCCCGGGCGCCGGGTGCGCATGGGGAGCAAGTGGCGTACGGGCCTGGGGTCTTGTGCGAATGGCGGGAATGAGGCACCCACCCCTCTCACCACTCTCGACCTTCATCGTTACGCACTGATTCACTTGCGCACCGAAGGCGCCGCAACGGCCTTCCGCCGAGGGGCGGTTGCGCGCCATCCCCGCACGGCCGGATCCACCGTGGTCCGCCCTGCGTCATCCTGCCCTGGCCGCCCGCCGCGCCACGGCATCCGCGAATCCCGCCGCCCTCCCGAAAGGACACCGGAATGACCGCAGTGACGCCGGAGCAGCCCGAAGGCTCCGCGGGCCGGACCCAGTTGAGCCTGGGCATCGCCGCCGCGCGGAACCTGGCGACGACCACCAAGACCGTTCCGCAGATGCAGGGCATCAGTTCGCGGAAGCTGCTGAAGACCCTGCCCTGGGTGGAGGTGAGCGGTGGTACGTACCGCGTCAACCGGCGCCTGGCGTACACGGTCGGCGACGGGCGGGTGACCTTCGTCCAGGAAGGGGCCGCCGTCCGCGTGATCCCGGCCGAGCTGGGCGAACTCCCGCTGCTGCACGGCTTCGAGGAGCCCGACGCCCTGCAGGCGCTGGCCGGGCGCTTCGAGCAGCGCGAGTTCGGCCCCGGCCAGGTGATCGCGGAGGCGGGCCGGCCGGCCGACCACGTCTATCTGATCGCGCACGGCAAGGTCGAGCGGGTCGGCACCGGCCCGTACGGCGAGGAGACCCGTCTCGGTCTCGTCGCCGACGGGGGGTTCATCGGCGGCCAGGTCCTCGGGGAGGAGCCGGGGTCCTGGGAGTTCACCGCCCGCGCCCTGACCGCCGTCATCCTGCTGGCCCTGCCCCGCCAGGCGTACGAGGAGATCGCCGGGCAGCACGAGCCGCTGCGGGCGCACGTGGCGCGGCGCGAGGCCGAGGGCGAACTGCCGCGCAACCGCAAGGGCGAGGCCGAGATCGCCCTCTCGTCCGGCCACTCCGGCGAACCCGTGCTCCCGGGCACGTTCGTGGACTACGACCTGACGCCGCGCGAGTACGAGCTGAGCGTCGCGCAGACCGTGCTGCGCGTCCACAGCCGTGTCGCCGATCTCTACAACGACCCGATGAACCAGGTCGAGCAGCAGTTGCGGCTGACCATCGAGGCGTTGCGGGAGCGCCAGGAGGACGAGCTGGTCAACAACCGCCAGTTCGGCCTGCTGCACAACGCCGACCACGGCCAGCGCATCTCGACCCACACCGGCCCGCCCACCCCGGACGACCTGGACGAGCTGCTGACCATGCGGCGTTCCACCAGGGCGTTCTACGCCCACCCGAAGGCCATCGCCGCCTTCGGCCGCGAGTGCAACAAGCGCGGCATCGCCCTCGGCGAGGCGGAGGCGTGCGGCCAGCGCTCGATCGCCTGGCGGGGCGTGCCCATCTTCTCCTGCAGCAAGCTGCGCGTCTCGGACGAGGGGACCACGTCGATCCTGGCGATGCGGCTGGGGGAGGACGACGAGGGCGTGGTCGGTCTGCGGCAGACCGGGATCCCGGACGAGTACGAGCCGGGCCTCAACGTCCGTTTCATGGGCATCAACGACCAGGCGGTCATCTCCTACCTCGTCAGCACCTATTACTCGGCGGCCGTCCTCGTCCCCGACGCGCTCGGCGTCCTCGAGAACGTCCAGGTCGCCCGGACGTCCGACTGACGCGGCGACCGACCCCGCCCACGACCGCCCGACCTACGTTTCGAGGAGCACCCCCATGACCACCGTCGCCACCTCCGTCAACGCCCCTGTCCTGCGGACCGCTTATCAGAAGTCGGTGGCGGAGTACTGGAACAACGAGAAGGACCCGGTGAACCTGCGGCTCGGCGCGGTGGACGGTCTGTACCACCACCACTACGGGCTCGGCGACTACGACCCGTCCGTGCTCGAGGGCCCCGAGGAGACCCGCGACAAGCGGATCGTCGAGGAACTGCACCGCCTGGAGTCCGCCCAGGCCGACGTCCTCCTCGACCACCTGGGCCCCGTGGCTCCCGGGCAGCGGCTGCTGGACGCCGGGTGCGGGCGCGGCGGGACGAGCATCATGGCCAACGCCCGCTTCGGCTGCCGCGTCGACGGCGTCTCGATCTCCGAGCAGCAGGTGGCCTTCGCCAACGAACAGGCCCGCAAGCGCGGTGTGGACGACAAGGTCCGCTACCACTTCCGCAACATGCTCGACACCGGCCTGCCCTCGAGCGCCTTCCAGGGGATCTGGAACAACGAGTCGACCATGTACGTCGACCTGGACGAGCTCTTCGCCGAGCACGCCCGCCAGCTCGCCTTCGGCGGCCGCTACGTCGTGATCACCGGCTGCTCCAACGACGTGACGGGCGGCCGCTCCAAGGCCGTCAGCCGCATCGACGAGCACTACACCTGCAACATCCACCCCCGCAGCGCCTACTTCAAGGCCATGGCGGCCAACGGTCTCGTCCCCATCAACGTCGTCGACCTCACCCCGGCGACCATCCCCTACTGGGAACTCCGCGCCCGTTCCACCCTCGCCACCGGCGTCGAGGAGCCCTTCCTCACCGCCTACCGCGAGGGCAGCTTCCACTACCTCCTGATCGCCGCCGACCGCGTCTGACGGCCGGGCACCGGGCCGGCACACCGCCAACCCGCCCCGCGCGGAACGCCCTTGAGAGGGACGGCGCCTTGTTCTAGTCTCATTCGAACAATGGCGTCGCCCTTCCCGGGCGCACCCGATCGTACGGAGGGTGATATGCGGGACGCGTGGGGGCCGGAGGACGGCCGGGGCCCGGTCACGGTCTGGAGCCGGCAGGTCTCGGCCGGCTGGATGGTGGCCCTCGGGGTGGTGTCGGCCGTCGGCATCGTCGCCTCGGCGCTGGTCTTCGGGCACGTCGTGGACGTGCATCTGTCGTTGCTGCTCGTCCCGTTGGCCCTGCTGGCGCTGGGGGCGGTCCGGGTCAGCGTGACCGGGTCGGGCGTGACCGTGCGCTCCGTCCTCCTCCCCTTCCTCAGCCGCCGCATCCCGATGTCCCGGATCCGCGGGGCCTCGTCGCGCTGGTCGCGGCCCACGGAGCTGGGCGGCTGGGGCTACCGCTGGCTGGCGGGCCGGACGTCCGTCTCGCTCCGCGAGGGCGACGCGCTCTGGCTGGAGCTCGCCTCCGGCAGGAGCTTCGTCATCACCGTGGACGACGCCGCCCGCGCCGCCGAGCTCGTCAACGCCACCGTGGCACGGCGACGTCCCGTCGGCTGAGGGGCGTCGCCGTGCTGATCACGATCGACCGGTCCTCGGCCACCCCGTTGTCCGAGCAGATCGCGGCCGCGCTGCGGCGGGCCATGGTGGAGGGATCCCTGCGCATGGGCGACCGGCTGCCGCCGGCCCGCGGGCTCGCCCGCGATCTCGGCGTCAACATGCATACGGTGCTGCGGGGTTACCAGGCGCTCCAGGACGAGGGGATCGTCGAGCTGCGGCGGGGGCGGGGAGCCGTGGTGGTCGCCACCGCTCCCGGCTCGCGGGCGCTACTGATGGAGACCGGCCGCCGCTTTGTCGCCCTGGCGCGGGAGAGCGGGCTCTCCGACGCCGAGATCGTCGACCTGCTGCGGGGCCGGCTCGTCTCCGGATGAGGCGCGGCGGCGGTGCAGCGCCGATCCCAGCGGGAGGCACAGCACGACGATTCCGCCCGCCATCGCCAGGGCGAAGCTCCACAGCCCCATGACCAGGGCGATGCAGAGGTGGAAGAACAGGCCCGCCGCCATCGCCGCCCGGCGGGCGCGCCGGGGCAGCAGCAGCGCCGCGGCGAGGGAGATTTCGATGACCAGGGGCAGCCAGGTCATCAGGGCCACGCCCCAGGGGGCGGAGACGACGGCGTGGACGAGGGGCCGCAGCCAGGAGGGGGCGCCGAAGGCCGGGTTCTGGCCCCAGTACCACATGGCCGTGCCGTCGGCCCATTCCGCGTGGGGCAGTTTGGCGACGGACGCCTGGAAGTAGACGAAGGACATCTGCAGGCGGGCCACGACGAGGGCGCTGGTGCCGACGAGGGCGAGCACCCTGCCCGGGGGCGTGGTGCCGGCTCCGTCCGCGACGGTCTGCCAGTGCCATCTGCGCGCGTCGCCCAGTGTGACGAGGGCGAAGAGCACCGAGAGGATCAGGGCGATCTGGTCGCCGCCGTCGCCGATGGCGATGCCCGTGTAGACGCTGTAGTTGACGTAGGCGTGCGGCAGGCCCGTCCAGCGCGGCCGCCACCCCGAGGCGGTGACCAGGAGGACGACGACGCAGCCCCACTTGATCCAGGTCAGTCCGGGGTAGCTGTCGGGGGCGAGGCAGAACGCGGATCCGGCGGTGAACCTTTTGCACAGCGGGTAGTCGCCCATGGTGTAGACGGGGCGGAAGAGGGTCTGCGCGCTGGAGAAGGCCAGCGTCCCGGCCGTGCCGAGGGCCACGAGCGTGCGGGCGAGGCCGTAGACGTTGGTCCAGGGCAGGACCAGCGAGCGGGGTGCCGTCAGCACGAGACCTCCCATACCGCGGCCTTCTCCGGCATGTAGGGCTCGGGCATGAGGTCGCGCCAGGCCCAGGGGATCGGGCGCATCTGCACGACGGCCGCGCGCCCGCACAGGAGCGGGGAGGGCTGGTCGTTGGTCATCCGGCCGGAGACCGGGGTGTGCGCCAGGCAGTCGGCCGGATCGGACGAGTCGGTGCAGTCGGTCCACTTGATGCCGGGTCCGGCGACCAGCCAGGCCAGTTCGATGCCCTGGGAGCGGGAGGCGCGGTCCAGGCCGAAGGCGTTGGAGGGGCGGGCGTGCGGGGTCCGCGCGGCGCTCTCCCACCGCCCGTTCCGGAAGCGGTAGGGGGCCAGTTCGATGTCCTTGGCCGACTTGGTGAAGAAGGCCCAGCCCTGCGGGGCGACGGCGTTCGCCGCCTTCTTCGCCCCGCCCTGGCCGGGCAGGTGCACGACGTTGGCAGGCACGTAGGACTGGGCGACGTACACGGCGATCAGGGCCCACACGGCGGCGACGACGGTCACCTGCCACCGGGGAACCACTGCGGATCGGTGTGCGTCGCGGCATATCAGCGGCGTTCGGTCGACAAATTTCATACGTCCTGCACGTCTCTTGCGGCTGTACCGGAGGGGTGCCCGGGGCGGACGGGATGCGGTCCGCCCCGGGCCGACGGGAGGGGTGCTCCCCCTGCTTACGCGGCGGCCAGCCGCTTGGTGAGGTCGGCGACGGCCTTCTCCTGCTCGATCTTCGTGGCCGTCGGGGCCACGCCGAACCAGAAGTTGACCTTCGTGAGGACGTTGACGCCCACGACGACGTTCACGGCGGCGCCCAGGTTGCCCGCCGCCACGGAGAAGGCGACGGCGACGGCCACGGCGCACTGGCCGACGCCCGCGCCGGTCTCCACGCCCTTGATGTCGTGGCGGTCGATGACGGAGGCCAGGACCTTGCCGCCCCGCTCCAGGGCCGCCTCGACCTTGCGCGGGTCGCCCGAGCGCAGCTGCGTGGAGAGGGTGGCGAAGAGCTTCGGGTCCTTCGCGGCGACGCGGTCGAGGATCCGGGCCGTGGCCTTCTTCCCCTCGGCGGTGTTGTTCTTGGCGAACTGCCCCTTGGGGTCCTTGAAGTAGGGCGACTTGGTCAGCGCCTTGCCCGTGTCGCCCTGCAGGAAGAAGACGCCGGCGAACAGGTCGCGGCCGTCGGCGACCGATCCCACCTTGGCCTTCGGCTTGGCGACGGCGGCGTGGGAGGACGGGGTGGCCATGGCGCTCTGGGTCGTCAGCCCGCCGACACCCAGGGCCGCGACGGCCGTGACGGCCGCGATGATGCGCTTGGAGTTCATGTGTTCATTCACCTTCGGATCGACCGAAGTGGCCGTTGACCACGGCGACTTCGTCTGCTCTGCGATGCCGGTCCGGCACCAACTCGTTGATCTTCACCGGATGAACACACGGTCACCATGGCGGAGCCGGTCATTCCACCGTCTTCCTCGTGCGCCGGGCCATTCCGATCGGACCGGGCAGAAGGTGTGATTCCGGAATAAGGCGAGACGGCACGAACCGCCGGACCGCCCGGGGGCGATTTCGCGTGGGCGGTGAGGGCATGAGCGGTTCGGATGATTGGCGGGACGTGTCCGGATCCTCGCCGTTTCGCCACGTGCGGCAGGGTGTCCGAAAGCCTCCGCTGACGCGGCGTGAAACGTCTGCTACGGCTACGGCCGCCGCCCCGGCGTTCCGTCCGCCCGCCGCGTCAGCCGCCCATCCGCCGCGCGATCAGATCCAGCAGGCGGTGCACCGCCGCGTCCGCCTCCGGCCGGTGGACCGCCGTGACGCGGGTGTCCAGCGTGGGCGACTCCCCCCGCAGCGGGGCGAACGCGACGCCGGGCAGGGCGAACTCGTCCAGGGCCTCGGGGAGGAGGCTGACGCAGAGGCCGGAGGCGACGTAGCTGAAGAGGCCGGTGAGGTCCTCGGCGGCCGCGCGGGGGCGGGGGGTGAAGCCCGCCTCGTGGCAGGCGAGGCGGAGCTGCTGGGCGAGGGCGGGCAGGGCGGTGGCGTCGGGGAGGACGAAGTCCTCGTCGCGCAGTTCGGCGAGGCCGACGGGGCCCCCGCCGGCCAGGCGGTGGCCGGCCGGCAGGGCGGCGGCGAGGCGTTCGACGGCGACGTCACGGGTGACCAGCCCGGCCGGGACGGGCGAGGGGTCGCGCAGGAAGCCGAGGTCGAGGGCGCCCGTCTGGACGAGCTCGGCGACGGACGCCGAGGAGTCCTGGCGGAGTTTGATCCGCAGGCCGGGCATCGCCTCGGCCGCCTCCCGCAGCAGCCCGGGCAGGTGCCGGTGGCTGAGGATGCTGACGTAGCCGACGCGTACGTCGCCCTCCAGCCCGTGCGCCACGCGCCGCGCCCGGTCGAGGGCGGCGTCCTGGAGATTGAGCAGGCGCCGGGCGTCGGTGGCGAAGACCGTGCCGGCGGGGGTGGGGCGCACCCCTCGCGGGCCGCGTTCGAGGAGGGTCGCACCGACGCCCTTCTCCAGGCGCTGGATGGCCTGGCTGAGGGGCGGCTGGCTCATGGAGAGGCGCTCGGCGGCCCGGCCGAAGTGCTGCTCGTCCACCACGGCCAGGAATTGTTCCAGGAGGCGTCGGGTCAGTTCCATATGGAAAAGGATATATGGATCTACGGAAACATATATTGGACAGACATCCGGCCCGGGGCGTTCACTCGGAGGTGACTTCCCCTCCCGAGAAGATCCTGGAGGCCCCATGCGCGCGCACGACGTCGCGCGGCTGTTCACCACCCCCGTGGACTCCCCCGCCTACGCCCCCACCCGGTACCGCTTCACCGACCGCGAGTACCTCACCCTCACCTACCGCACCGACCCCGGCGCCCTGCGCCGGATCGTGCCCGAACCGCTCGCCGTCGCCGACCCGCTGGTCCGCTTCGAGGTCATCCGGATGCCCGATGTGACCGGCCTGGGCGACTACACGGAGGCCGGCCAGCTGATCACCGTCGAACACGGCGGTAAACGCGGGGAGTTCAACCTGGCGATGTACGTCGACAGCGTCCCCGCGATCTCCAGCGGGCGCGAACTGAGCGCGTACCCGAAGAAGTTCGGCTCGCCCTCGCTGTACGTCGACTCCGACACCCTCGTGGGCACCCTCGACTACGGGTCGCTGCGCGTGGCCACCGCCACCATGGGGTACAAGCACCACCCGATGGACCCGGACGAGGCCCGCGCGGAGCTGTGCACGCCGATGTTCATGGTCAAGACCGCGCTCCACTACGACGGCACGCCGCGCGTCTGCGAACTGGTCCGCACCCGGATCGAGGACGTCACCGTGAAGAGCGCGTTCCACGGCCCGGCGGCCCTCCAGCTCTTCGCCCACGCGCTGGCGCCGATGGCCGACCTCCCGGTCCTGGAGGTCGTCGGGGCGAGCCACATCGTCGCGGACCTCACGCTGAGCCCGGCCGAGCCGGTTCACGACTACCTCGCGAAAGCGGAAAGGGCGTGAGGGCCGTGGAGTACGGAAAGGCGACCGTCGTCGGCGCCGGAGTCATCGGGATCTCGTGGGCCGGGCTCTTCCTCGCCCACGGCATGGACGTCGTCGTCTGCGACCCGCGCCCCGACACGGAACGGCTGGTGCGCGACGGCCTCGACGGGATCACCCCCGGCCTGGCGGCCCTCGGCCTGCCCACGGAGGGCCTGACCGACCGGCTCCGCTTCGAGCCGGACCTGGCGGCAGCCGTCGCCGGCACCGACGTCGTCCAGGAGAACGGCCCCGAGCGGCTGGAGGTCAAGCAGGAGATCTGGCGGACGGTCGAGGAGGCCGCCCCGGCGCACGCCCTCCTGGCCACCTCCACGTCCGGCATCCCGGCCACCGCGATCGCCCGCGCGCTGCGCCGGCCCGAACGGCTGGTCGTGGGCCACCCCTTCAACCCGCCGCACCTGGTGCCCCTGGTGGAGATCGTGCCGGGCGAGCGCACCTCCCCGGAGACCGTGGAGCGGGCCCGCGCCTTCTACGCGTCGCTGGGCAAGAAGCCGCAGGTGCTGCGCAAGGAGATCCCCGGGTTCGTCGCCAACCGGCTGCAGTCCGCGCTGTTCCGCGAGGCCGTGCACCTGGTGGCGGAGGGCGTCGTGACCGAGGAGGAGCTGGACGAGGTCGTCACCGCCTCGATCGGGCTGCGCTGGGCCGTGGCCGGTCCGTTCCGCACCTTCCACCTCGGCGGCGGCCCCGGCGGCCTGCCGCACTTCCTGGAGCACCTCGGCCGCGCCATGGAGGCCGCCTGGCCCGGCCTGGGCAGCCCGTCCTTCGACGCACCGACCGTGGCCCGGCTCACCGAACAGGCCCGCGCGGCCTTCGGCGACGCCCCCGTGGCCGAGCTCGCCGCCCGCCGCGACCGCGCCCAGATCGCCCTGATGCAAGCCCTCGGAGACACCACACCATGAGCACCCCCCTCACCGAGAAGATCGAACGGGCCATAGCCCGCCCCGCGACCGACGACGCCTTCGACGTCCACGCCGAGACCGCCGACGTCCTGGCCGGCATCGGGCTGCGGCCCGAGGACACCGGCGGCACGATCACCTACCATGGCGCCGATCCCGTCGTCCCCAGCACCCTGCGGCTCGGCGCCGCCTCCGGCATCGCCCTCGTCGCCAAGTCGGCCGCCGTCGCGGCCCTCTGGCGGCAGCGCGGCGGCGCCGGCCAGGACATCACCATGGACCTGCGGACGGGCCCGCACCGCCTCTGTCCGTTCTACGACGGGAAGTGGGAGCTGCTCAACGGCCACCCCGGCGGCACCCCGTCGATCCCGAACATGGCCTACGCCAACGCGTTCTACCGGACGGCCGACGACCGCTGGATGATGCCGTTCAACATCTACCCCAACATCAAACTGGCCGCCCAGAAGCTGCTGGGCGCGCCCGAGGTGCCCGAGGCGGTCGCCGCCGCGGTCGCCCGCTGGAACGCGCGGGACCTGGAGCGGGCCGGGGCCGAGGCGGGCGCCGTGATGCCGATGGTCCGCACGCCCGCCGAGATCCTGACGGAGCGTCAGTACACCGACCACCTGGCGCACATGCCCCTCGTGGAGATCACCCGCGTCGGGGACAGCGCCCCCGAGCCGCTGCCGGAGGGCGCCCCGGCACCGCTGGACGGCGTGCGGGCCCTCGGCATGGGCCACATCATCGCCGGCGCCGGCGCCGGCCGGGCGCTGGCCCTGCACGGGGCCGACGTGCTCAACCTGTGGCGGCCGAACGAGCTGGAGCACGACGTCACGTACCGGACGGCCAACGTCGGCGTGCGCTCGGCGACGGTGAGCCCCTACACCCCCGAGGGCCGGGCCCGCATCCACGAACTCCAGGCGGGCGCCGACGTGTTCTTCGCCAACCGCCGCCCCGGCTACCTGGAGTCCATCGGCCTCTCCGAGGAGGAGGCCGTCGCCCGGCGGCCGGGCCTGGTGTACGCGACCGTCTCGCTCAACGGCCGCTCCGGCCCCTGGGCCGGCTACCTCGGCTTCGACCAGACCGCGGGCGCCCTGACCGGCCTGCTGCACCTGGAGGGCGACGGCGACGAACCCGCCCTGCCGCCGATCACGGTCGTCAACGACTACCTGGTGTCGTGGTTCCTCACCGCCGGCATCGTGGAGGCGCTGCGCCGCCGCGCCGTGGACGGCGGGAGCCACCGCGTCCACGTCTCCCTCTCCCGCGTCGCCCTGTGGATCCTGGGCATGGGCGTCTTCGACAAGGCCTACGCCCTCGACACCGCCGGCTCCGGCGGCGAGCACGCCTACCTCGACCCGGAGACCTTCACCGCGGACACCCCCCTGGGCCACTACCAGGGCGTCACCGACCAGGTCCGCATGTCCGCCACCCCCGGCGCCTACCGGCACGTCCTGCTGCCGCGCGGCGCCTGCCGCCCGGAGTGGCTGCCGCGCTGACGCCCGGCGCGGCGGCGGTGCGCCTCACCGCGGTCCCGGTGTTCCAGCCGGGCACCGGCTGGTGCCGCTGCCCGCGGGCGGTCACCCCCCGTCCTCCCTCCCCGGCGCGCCCGCCGTCGCCGGCTTCGCCCGTACGTGCATCCGCTCGCCCTGCCGGCCGAAGAGGCTGAGGAGTTCGACCGGGCCCTCCCCCGTGCTGCCGAACCAGTGCGGGAGGCGGGTGTCGAACTCGGCGGCCTCGCCGGGGCCGAGGACGATGTCGTGGTCGGCGAGGATGAGGCGGGCCTTGCCGGCGAGGACGAAGAACCACTCGTAGCCCTCGTGGGTGCACAGCTCGGGGGTGCTCAGGGCGGGCGGGATGATCACCTTGAAGGTCTGGAGGGGGCCGGGCTGGCGGGTGAGCGGGATGACGGTCTTGCCCGCGACGTGGCGGGAGGTCAGGCGGATGCGGGGGTCGCCGACCTCGGGGGCGCCGACCAGCTCGTCCAGGGGCACCTGGTGCGCCTGGGAGATCGGGAGCAGGAGCTCCAGGCTGGGGCGGCGCTGGCCGGACTCCAGGCGGGAGAGGGTGCTCTTGGAGATGCCCGTGGCCTCGGAGAGCGTCGAGAGCGTCACGCCGCGCTGGGTGCGCAGCCGCTTGAGGCGGGGGCCGACCTCGGTCAGGGCCCGGCTGATGGCGTCGGAGGTCTCCATGCCGCCATCCCTACACCCCGCGTTCCCAAAACGGCAACAAAAATTGCCACTGCCGGGTGACGGTCGCAGTCTGACGGCGGAGGTGATCGCAGTGAGCGACATGAGCAAGGACATCTACGACGCCGTCGTGGTCGGCGGCGGTGCCGCGGGGCTGAACACCGCGCTGCTGCTGGGCCGTTCCCGCCGCAGGGTGGCGGTGATCGACGGCGGGAAGCCGCGCAACGCCCCGGCCGCGCAGATGATGGGCTACCTCTCGCGGGACGGGATGTCCCCCGCGGCCCTGCTGGAGGTGGGCCGCAAGGAGGTCGCCGGGTACGGCGTCGATCTGCTCGACGCCCAGGCGGAGAACGTCGAGAAGGACGGGGAGGAGTTCACCGTCCAGCTGGCCGGCGGGGTCGCGCTCAGGGCGCGGCACGTCGTGGTGGCCACCGGGCTGCGCGACGAACTGCCCGAGATCCCGGGCGTGCGCGAGCGCTGGGGCCGGGACCTGCTGCACTGCCCGTACTGCCACGGCTACGAGGTGCGCGACCGGTCCTTCGGCGTGCTCGGCACCCACCCCAACGCGGTCAACCACGCGCTGCTGCTGCGCCAGTGGTCGGACGACGTCGTCTTCTTCCCGCACACGATGGAGATCACCGACGAGGACCGCGAGAAGCTGGCCGCCCGCAGGATCCGCATAGCCGACGGCGAGATCAAGTGGCTCGTGGTGGAGGACGACACGCTGCGCGGCGTCGAGCTGTCCGAGGGCCGCGTGGTGCCGCGCGAGGCGGTGTTCGTCTTCCCGCGCATGGTGCCCAACGACGCCCTGCTGACCGGACTCGGCTGCGCCAAGGACGACATGGGCTGGGTCGTCACCGACGGCGTCGGCCGCACCAGCGTGCCCGGCGTGTGGGCCGTCGGCAACGTCGCGGACCCGCGCGCCCAGGTCATCACCGCCGCGGGCCAGGGCTCCGCCGCGGGTTTCGCGCTCAACCACGACCTGCTCGCCGGCGACGTCGCCCGCGACGTGGCGGCGTACCGCGAGCCCGCCGAGCCGATCGTGCGCTAGGCGCCGGTCACCGCGTCACCTCCCGCCCGTCCCCCGCACATCCCCGCAGATCCCCGTACGACCCGTACAAGGAGAAACCCGCCATGGCCCCGAAGCCCGTGGACGCGCTCACCGAAACCGCCTTCCCGGACCGCGTCCTTGCGGCCGAGACGCCCGTGCTCATCCAGTTCTGGGCCCCCTGGTGCGCACCGTGCCGGATGATGACCCCGATCGTCGAGCAGATCGCCGAGGAGCAGAAGGGGCACCTGGACGTCGTCAAGGTCAACGTGGACGACGAGCCGGCGCTCGCGATCCAGCACGGCGTCTCCTCGATCCCCGCGTTCATTGTCTACGCGGACGGCGAGCGCAAGGAGCAGTGGGTCGGCGCCTCCCCCAAGCCCGTCCTGGAACGTACTCTCGCCGCGTACCTCCGCTGAGTCCGCCCGACCGCCCGACCCGTCCGCCCCCTCCGACCCGCCCCCTCCGACCCGCCAGTCCCGCCCGCCCCGCCCGGAACAGGAACGGCCCCATGAACCCACACCACTGCGAGGACGTCGACCACGACGCCCCGGCCGCCCAGCTGGAGCGTGAGGCGGAGCTGCGCGCCCCCACCCTGGAGGAGGCGGTGGAGTGGCTCAAGGGCCTGGTCTGCGCCGGGGACGGGGTGGAGGAGGCGGTCTGCCGCGTGCTCGACGTGGGCAGCGGGCCCGGGGTGTGCACGTGTCTGCTGGCCCGGGCCTTCCCCCGGGCCGAGGTGGTGGCCGTGGACCGGGACCCGGCGGTGCTGGAGCGGGTGCGGGCGCGCGCCGCCCGGCGGCACCTGGGGCACCGGGTGTGCGTGCGGCAGGCGGAACTGCCGGGCGACTGCGAGGGGCTCGGCACGGCGGACGTGATCTGGGCGGGCCACGTCGTCCACCACGTCGGCGACCAGCAGGCCGCGCTGGACGCCCTGGCCGCCCGGCTGCGGCGCGGCGGGGTGCTGGCCGTCGCCGAGCGCGGGCTGCCGCCGCGCTTCCTGCCGCGGGACATCGGCATGGGCCGTCCGGGCCTCCAGGCCCGGCTGGACGCCGCCTACGAGGAGTGGTTCACCGCCATGCGCGCCGCGCTGCCGGGCGCCCGGGCCACCGTCGAGGACTGGCCCGCGATGCTCGCGCGGGCCGGGCTGATCCCCACGGGCACGCGGACGTTCCTCACCGACCTGCCCACCCCGCTGGGCCTGCCGGCCCGCGAACACCTCCACGGGCATCTGATACGGCTGCGCGAGTGGGCCGGCGACCTGCTGGACGCCGAGGACCGCGCGACGCTGGAGCGGCTGGTGGACGGCGACGCCTGCACCGGCATCCTGTGGCGCCCGGACGCCTTCTATCTGAGCGCCACCACCGTCCACACCGCGAGGGCCTGTTCCCGGGACTGACCGTCCCCCCGTCCGGTCCGCCCCGGGAACACCGCGGGGCCCGGCACGCGCTGCGCGTGCCGGGCCCCTGTTCGTTTCCCGTCCGCGTCCCGGTCCTGCCGCGGCGGGGTCAGTCCGAGCCGGGGGGCGCCTCGCCCCAGCCCCAGATCTTGATGGTGGTACGGCTGCCGAGCTCGGCGTCCTTCTGGGAGTTGGCCATCGCGCGCCGCGAGCCGAACTCGATGTAGGACGTGAACGCGGAGCGGAACTCCGCGTCCTGGGGCAGCCCGACCGTGTCCGCGGCCTCCAGCATCAGCTCGACCCAGCGGGCGCGCTGCTCGGGCTTGATCTGCCGGCCGAGGTGGCGGGAGAGCATGTGCGGGTAACCGCCGTGCTCCTCGGTGTACTTGGCGGGGCCGCCGAAGACCTCGCCGAGGAACGTGGCGACGTGCTGCGGGTGGTCGTCGGCCATCCGCGCGAAGAGCGGGGCGAGGAGGTCGTCCTTGCGCACCTTCGAGTAGAACTCCTCGGTGAGCTTCTCCAGGACCTCGGCACCCCCCATCCACTCGTACATGGTCGGAACGGAGTCCGCCATCGTGCACCTCCAGGTAGTGACGTCTGAGCAGGGAACTCCCGGCCGGTTCAGCCGAGTTCGAGCGTGGTGGTCGCGTACGCCTCGCCGGCGCGGCTCGGGGGGACGTCACCGCGGTACATCCGCACGGTGCGGAACCGCTCGGTGAGCCCCCGGGCCTCGGCCAGGGCGACGCCCGCGGTCTGCGGCGCCGGGACGTCCAGGGAGAGGTCCGCACCCGGGCCGAGGTCCGCGGTGAGGGTGTCGAGGAGCGCCTCGGCGTCCTCGGGGGTGTCGGCGAAGAGCGGGCCGATCCGGTGGCCCTCGGGGGCCGGGCGGATCACTCCGTAGCCGGCGACGGCGCCGTCGCGGAGCACCGCGTGCCCGACGTGCCCGGGGGCGGTCAGCCAGCGCCGGACGAAGCCGCCGCGGTCGGCGGGGTACCAGGCGCGGTCGTAGGCGGCGACGGCGTCCAGGTGCGCGGGACCGATCCGTACCGTGCCCTCGCGGACGCGGCCGGGCCGGGTGAGGGCGCCGCCGTAGCGGACGGTGTCCCAGGCCGGACGGAAGCCGTGCTTGGCGTAGTTGTCGCGCTGGGGCAGCGCGGCGTCCAGGCCGATGGCCCGCCGCCCCGCGTGGGGGGAGGCCGCCTCCCAGGTCGCCAGGCCCAGCCCCTGGCCGCGCAGGTCGGGGTGGACGAGGTAGTGGCCCATGAAGGCGTACGTGTCGGAGTAGTTGACGACGGAGAGCGACGCGACCGGGGTCGTGCCGATCCGGGCGAGGAAGAAGCCCTCCGGGTCGGTCGGGTGGAAGCAGTCGGCGTCGCCGGGGCCGACGTTCCAGCCCTCGCCGTCGGCCCACTGCGTCACGTGCCGCCACTCCTCCAGCGGGACGGCGGTGACGGTGAGCCGACCGGTTCCCGTGCGCAGGGATTCGCCGGGGTGGTTCATGCGGGGGGTACGTCCCTTCGGTAAGTAGCCGGTCGGGTGCGTGCCGCGGCCCTCACAGGCCGAGCGAGCGGCCGATCAGTTCCTTCATGATTTCGGTGGTGCCGCCGTAGATCGTCTGGACCCGGCTGTTGGCCCACTCGCGGGAGATCGGGCTCTCCTTCAAGTAGCCGTACCCGCCGTACAGTTGCAGGCAGCGGTTGGCGACCTCGACCTGGAGCTCGGTGGTCCACCACTTGGCCTTGGCGGCGTCGGCCACCGTCAGGCGCCCGGCGTTGAGCTCCGTGACGCAGTGGTTGAGGAAGACCCGGGCGATGGTGATCTCGGTGTCGAGGGTGGCGAGCTGGAAGCGGTTGTGCTGGAAGCTCCCGATGGCCTGCCCGAACGCCTGCCGGCCGCGGGCGTACTCCAGGGTGTCGGCCAGCATCTTCTCGGCCGCGGCGACCGCCACGGTGGCGATGCTGAGCCGCTCGCGCGGGAGGCCGGCCATCAGGTAGGCCATCCCGACGTTCTCCTTGCCGATCAGGTTGGCGGCCGGCACCCGGCAGTCGTCGAAGAACAGCTCGCAGGTGTCGCTGGCCGTCCAGCCGAGCTTCTCCATGCGCCGGCCGCGGGTGAAGCCGGGGGTGTCCCGTTCGACGACGATCAGGCTGATGCCCTGGCCGCCGCGCTGCGGGGCGGTCTTGGCGGCCACGACGATCACGTCGGCGTTCTCGCCGTTGGTGATGAACGTCTTCTGCCCGTTGAGGACGTAGAAGTCCCCGTCGCGCACGGCGGTGGTGCGGATGTCGGCGACGTTGGAGCCCGCGTCCGGCTCGCTCATCGCGATGGCCGCGATCAGTTCGCCCGAACACAGCCCGGGCAGCCAGCGCTTGCGCTGCTCGGGCGTGGTCCGGCCGGACAGGTAGGTGGCGACGACGTCGTTGTGGGCGACGAAGCCCGGCGCGGTGACGCGGGCCCGTATCAGCTCCTCCGAGAGGACCGCCGGATAGCGGAAGTCGGCCTCCCCGCCCCCGCCGTACTCGGTGGGCACGCCCACCCCGAGCAGCCCCGCGGCCCCGGCCTTGCGCCACAGCTCGCGGCTGACGATGCCGTCCCGCTCCCACTGGTCGTGGTACGGGACCGCCTCGCGCGCCAGGAAGGTGCGGCACAGCTGCCGGAAGTCCTCGTGCTGGGCTTCGTAGACGGTGGTCTGCATGGTCAGCGCTCCCCTTCGCCGAGGTCCCGGCCCACGATCGAGACGACCACCGCGGGTTCCTGCACGGCGGCGAAGTGGCCGCCGTCGATCTCCACCCGGCGGGCGGGGACGTCGCTGTGCTCCGCCCACCGCCACATCCGCTCGGGCGTCACGTAGACGTCGTCCCGCGCCGCGATCAGCGTGAGCGGGAAGCCCACGCGCAGCGCGCCCGCCTCCTTGGGGAACTGCCGCCGCACCGCGTGGTCCTCGCGCATCAGCCGCACCAGGAAGGCGCTCATCGCGCCGCTGGCCAGCAGTTCACGGGGGGTTCCGCCGTCCGCGGCGATCTTCTCCAGCAGCTGTTCGTCGGTGAGGTCGTCGGTCCCGTCGGGCTGCTGGAGCGCCGGCGGGAGCGCCGCCGAGAGGAAGGCGCGCACCGGCGGCTCCCCCAGCAGGCGCTCCACCTCGGCGGCGACGGCCAGGCTCAGCGTGGCGCCGAAGCTGTGCCCGAAGGTCGCCCAGCGGGCGCCCGGGGCCGCGGCGCGGGCGCCGCGCAGGTCGTCGGCCACTAACCGGGCCGTGGACGCCACGAGTGCGCGGAAGTCCTCGGTGCGGGCCTCCCGCCGGCGGGTCCCGCGGCCCGGCTGGTCCACCGGCACGATGGCCAGGTGGTCCGTCTCCAGGGCCTTCCACGGCCGGTACGCCGCCGAGGTGGCGCCGGCGTGCGGGAAGCAGTAGAGCCACACCGGTGGCTCCGTTCCAGGCACGGTGCTCACTCCTTCGTGCTCCCGGCGATCCGCTCGGCCAGCATGATGGTGGTCAGGTTGGTCGGGACGCTGGGCATGGACGGGAAGACGGAGGCGTCGACGATCCGCAGGTTCTCCGTGCCGTGCACGCGGCCCTCCTGGTCCACGACCGCCGCCGGGTCGCTCGCGGGCCCCATCCGGCACGAACCGGCCGCGTGCCAGCCGGGGTTCATGATGTTCCTGACCCCGCTGCGCAGGATGCGGTCATTGGCCACCATCGTGTCGGTCCAGAACTGGGTCTCCTCGAACCGGTCGGCGAGCCCCGGTTTCCGCAGGATGCCCCAGGCCTTGCGGACGCCGTGGCAGAGCCGGTCGACGTCCTCCGGGTCGGTGCCGAGGCCGAGTTCGATGACGGGCGTGGCGTGCGGGCCGGCGTCCTCGATGAAGACGCGGCCGCGGGAGGCGGGGCGCAGCAGCATCACGGAGATGCCGACGACCATGGGCCAGCCGAGGCGGTCGACGAAGCCGGGGACGGTGCCGCTCTCCACGTTGTTGAGCAGGCCGACCTGGATGTCGGTGTCGTCGTCGAAGCCGCTGGACATGCGGGCGGCGACGGTCCGCCAGGGCAGGCCGGGCGTGCAGACGCCCGGCCTGGGCTTGGACCAGATGACGACGGAGGGGTGGTCCACGAGGTTCTCGCCGACGCCCGGCAGGTCGACGACGGGGTCGACGCCCAGGGTCTCGCTGAGCCCGGCGGCGGCGACGCCGGAGCGCATGAGGACGACGGGGGTGCCGACGGCGCCCGCGCTGAGGATGACGTTGGCGGCGCGGACGGTCGTCACGTGGCCCTCGGAGAGGACCTCGACGCCGACGGCGCGGGTGCCCTCGAAGAGGACCCGGGTGGCCCGGGTGCCGGTGCGGATCTCCAGGTTGGGCAGGTGGCGGGCGCCGGCGAGGTAGGTGGTGGCCGTGTCCATGCGTTCGCCGTCCACGGCGTTGCTGGGGATGACGCCGACGCCGGTCTCCGTACCGCCGTTGAGGTCGTCGAGCTCGGTGAGGCCGAGGGCGACGCACTCGTCCCGGAAGGCCGCGTCGAGGACGTGGAGCCGGTCGCGGACGGGCCGGCGGATGGGCACCGGGCCGCTGTCGCCGTGGGCCTCGGTGGGCATGCCGGGGTCGGACTCGATCTCGCGGTAGTACGGGAGGACGTGCTCCCAGGACCACTCGGGGTTGCCGAGGCGGACCCACTCGTCGAAGTCGCGGGGCAGGCCGCGCAGGGCGATGGCGCCGTTGACGGCGGAGCCGCCGCCCATGACCTTGCCGAGCTGGTAGGGGAAGCGGCCCCACAGGGCCCTGGGCACCTTGGCCGCGTTGGCCTCGGCCACGGCGGCGCGGCCCTCGGGGCCGGCGGCCACCAGGTCCTCCAGGCGGCTGCTGCCGCGGAGGTTGGCGAGGTAGTCCCAGTTGTAGTCGCGCAGGATGAGCCGGCTGGCGTCGGCGAGCGGGTGGGTCCTCTCGCGGGGGGACGGCTGGTCGCCGCCGGCCTCCAGGAGGAGCACCCGGCGTTCGCCGCCGGCGGCGAGGCGGGTGGCGGTGACGGTGCCGGCCGAGCCGCCGCCGACGATCACGTAGTCCCAGACGGTGTCGGTGCTCATGCGCCGGCCTCCTTGATCGAGACGATGATCTCGGCGAAGTCCGCGATGGTCGCGTTCATGAACAGGCCCTCGATGACCTCCTGTTCGGCGGAGGCGTCGATGCCGAACTCGGTGCGCAGGTGCCCGATGATGCCCACCGCGTGCAGGGAGTCGCCGCCGACGTCGAAGAAGCCGTCCTCGATGCCGAAGTCGGCGTGGCCGAGCTGCTCGGCCCACAGGGTCAGCAGCCGTTCCTCGATCGCGTTGCGGGGCGAGACGCGGCCGTCGCCGTCCTCCGCCTCGTTCCACGGGGTGGGCAGGGCGCCCTGGTCGACCTTGCCGTTGGGGGTCAGCGGCACGGCGTCGAGGGTGAGGTAGTGGGTGGGCACCATGTAGCCGGGCAGGTCGCCGGCGAGCGTCTCGCGCAGCGCGGCGGGGTCGAGGTGGGCGGCGCCCGGCTCGTCCACCACGAGGTAGGCGGCGAGCTGGCGCTGGCCGGTGCGCGGGTGGGCGGGGGCGGTCACCAGGGCCTGGCGGACGCCCTCCTGGCGCAGCAGGGTGGCCTCGATCTCGCCGAGTTCGACCCGGTAACCGTTGATCTTCACCTGGAAGTCGGTGCGGCCGAGGATCTCGATGGTGCCGCCGGGCCGGTAGCGGCCCAGGTCGCCGGTGCGGTACAGGCGTTCGCCGGTGGCGGGATGGGTGATGAATCGTTCCGCCGTGCGGACCGGGTCGGCCCAGTAGCCCTGGGCGACGCCGGTGCCGCCGATGTAGAGCTCGCCGGTGACGCCGGTGGGGCAGGGTTCCAGCCACTCGTTGTAGACGTGGAAGACCTGGTTGGCCAGCGGTGTGCCGTAGGGGATGCTCGACCAGTCGGCCGGGACCTCGCCGATCGGGTGGTGGATGGACCAGATCGAGCCCTCGGTGGCGCCGCCGAGGCTGACGGCCTGCAGCCGGGGGAAGCGCTCGCGGAGCCGGCCGGGCAGGTCCAGCGGGATCCAGTCGCCGCTGAGCAGGGCCAGCCGCAGGCTCGCACCGCTGCCGGGCGCGGCGTCGGTCATGGTCTCGACCCACATGCGCATCGGCGCGGGCACGCTGTTCCAGACGGTGACGCCGTGCCGGTCGATGAGCTCGGTCCAGTGCGCGGGGTCGTTGGCCCGCTTCGGGTCGGGGACGACGATCGCGCCGCCGGCGCCGAGGACGCCGAAGATGTCGTAGACCGACAGGTCGAAGCCGGTGGGCGCCAGGGCCAGGACCCGGTCCGAACCGGTCACCGCGAAGCGGTCGTTGATGTCCTGGACGGTGTTGGCGGCGTTGCGGTGCGAGATCATCACGCCCTTGGGCTCACCGGTGGAGCCGGAGGTGAAGATCACGTAGGCGAGGTCGTCGACGCCCTGCGCGCTTTCGACGGGCCCGGCGTCCTGGGCGCGGGTGGCCGCGTCGTCGAGGGTGACGAGCTCGACCCCGTCCGGCCAGGTCAGCTCCGTGCGCAGGGCCGGTTCGGTGACCACGGCCCTGGCCTTGCACTGGCGCAGCAGCTTCAGCCGCCGCTGCTCGGGCAGTTCGGGGTCGATGGCGACGTAGGCGGCGCCCGCGTGCTGGACGCCCAGCAGGGCGGAGATCTGGCCGGGGCCGGGCCGTGTCGAGACGGCGATCACCGTGTTGGGCTCGGCGCCGCAGACCTCGCGCAGGCGGCGGGCGAGGCGGTGCGCGTCCTCGGTCAGCTCGCGGTAGGTGGTCTCCGTGCCGCCGGCGAGGACGGCGACGGCGTCGGGGGTGCGCCGGGCGGCGGCGGCGACGAGCTCGTGGAGCAGGGCCGGCGGGATGTCGCGGGCGGTGTCGTTGGCCCGTTGGCGCTCGGCGAGCTGCTCGGCGGGCAGCGGGACGACGCCGCCGGCCGCCGACCACACCTCCTCGCCCTCGGCCAGTCCGCCGAGGAGCGTGGTGTAGGCGTCGAACATGGCGTCCAGGGTGCCCTCGGGGAACAGGCCGTCCACCGCGTTCCAGGTGAGGACGAGTTCGCCGTTCTCCTCGGTGACCTGGTTCTCCAGCCAGACCTGCGGGGTCTGGCTGATGCCGTACGCCACGTCGCCGAAGAGCCGCAGGGCGTCGGCGGTCGCCGCGTCGCCCTCCGCGCCCAGCATGCTGGAGTGGACGACGGGCATCGACACGTTGCGTCCGTCCCCCTGGCGGCGGGTGAGCTCGCGCAGGACGCGGATGCCGCCGAACGCCGAGTGGGCCAGGTCCGCGAGGCGCTGCCGCTGGAGGCCGGCGGCGCGCTCGGCGAAGGTCTCCCCGGCGGTGCCGCCGACGGCGAGCAGGCCGGGCGAGAGGAAGTCGCCGACGATCTTCTGCGCCTGGGGGTGCAGCGGGAGACGGTGCAGCTGGGTGAGGGTGAGCGTGAACTCCTGCCGCCGCGACCAGGTGCGCAGCACCTCCGCGTAGGCGGCCAGCAGCAGGTTGTCGGGGGTCAGGCCGTGGCGGTGGGCCGCGTCCGACAGCGCGGCCCAGCGCTCGGGCGCGAGGACCGCGCGGCGCCGGGTGAAGGCGGGCCTGCCGAGGCGCTCGGGGGCGGTGCCGATGGGCAGGTCGGGGCCGGGGGGCAGCTCGTCGACGCGGGAGAGCCAGTAGTCGGCGGACTTCTTGCCGAGGGCCTCGGACTCCAGGGCCTGTTCGGCCAGCACGTAGTCCCTGAAGGAGAGTTCGAGGGGCTCGGGCTCCCAGGCGGGGTCGTCGTAGAAGCGGCGCCACTCGTCCAGGACGACGAACAGGCTGCGGACGTCCACGAAGAGGAGGTCCATGCTCAGGTGCAGCCGGACGCGGTCCTCGTCCAGGAGCGAGGCGCGGATGTCGAACGGCGGCCACTCCTCGGTGGGCAGCACCTGGTCGGCGAGTTCGCCGCGGACGCGGTCGAGGGCCTCGGCCTGCTCGGCGGCCGTCCTGCCGCGCAGGTCCTGGGCGGCGATCTCGTACGGCGGCACCTGCTCCAGGACGCGCTGTCTGCCGCCGGGCTGGACGACGGCGCGGAGCATGTCGTGCCGCGCGACGACCTTGCGCAGCGCCTCGGAGAGGCGGGGCACGTCCAGGCCGGTGCCGTCGAACTCGTAGTAGTAGTGGCTTGCCACGCCGCCGAGTTCGAGGCCCTGGTGGCGGCCGATGAGGTAGGCGTGCTGGATGTCGGTGAGGGGGAACGGGTCGCCCCGCAGCCCGGGTTCGGGGCGGGCGGCCGGCAGGCCCGCCGGCCGCGGCCGGCCCCGCAGGAGGGCGACGAGCTCGTCGCGGTGCTCGTCGACGGCCGCGCGGAGCCGCGGCGTCAGGGCGTCGTCAGGAGCCTCGATGTCGAGGCGATCGCCGTTCAGGCGAAGGGTGACACGACGATTCCGTAACTCGACAAGAAGGTCTTCCATCAAAGTCCCCGTGCCTCTCTGTGCTTCGCATGGCGTGCTGCTTCACGTGACGTTGCGTGCGCGGGCCGGTCCCCGTGACGGGGACGGGGCGGGTGCGGGTGGACGCTCGGGCGGCTGCCCGTGGAACGGCGGCGCGCCGGGGCGGCGACGGCCGCCTGCGCCGTTGGTGTCTTCTCCCGCCGAACCGACCCGGGGGTCGGGCGAGATCACTTCATGTGTTCGTATCGTAGGTGCAACAAACCGCAATGACAAGATCACTGAGCGAGAGCATCGCGAACTCGCCGAAAAATCGGGATCACTTGAGGAGATGGCCGGAAGGGGCCCTCCAAGGCGCCTTTTCAGATACCCCAAGTTCCTTTTATGGGCCGCTTGTTGAGCTGCGTACACGCATGTTTGGGCGACGCCCGGCACCGGGTAGACGCGCAACGGACGAGGGGTCCGGCACACGCTGTACGCGCATGCCGGATCGCTCAACTGAAAAGGCCCGCAGAGTGGTTGAACCCAATCGGTGCTCAGTGCATCATTGCCCTCATGCCAAATGCGACTGACGTTCCGTCAGGCGGTCCGCGCGTCCTCGTCGGCGCCACCGGGTCGGTGGCCGTGACGGCGTTGCCCTCCTACCTCGACGCCCTCCGCGCCCGGCTGGGCGGCACGTACACCGTGCTCATGACCCACACCGCGGCCTCGTTCATCCCGCCGGACACCGTGCGGCTCGGCGCCGAGCGCGTCGTCCACGGGGAGGCGCCCGCCGACTGGCCCACCGACAAGCCCTCCCGCCTGGTCGCCGACCACGACATCCTCGTCGTCCTGCCGGCCACCGCCAACATCCTCTCCGCCGCCGCCACGGGGGCCGCCCCCAATCGCATCGCGACGGTGATCCTCTCCTCCACCTTCCCCGTCGTCTTCTTCCCGCACATGGGCGGGCCGATGTGGAACAAGCCGGCCGTGCAGCGGAATGTGGCGCAGCTCCGCGCGGACGGCCATCACGTTCCCGAACCGGAGTGGCACGAATCCGTCGACCTTTCCGGGCTGACCACGCGCCATCCGGCATTGCCCGCCCCGGAAAAGGCCGCGGAAATCGTCGCGGAATTGCTGGAAAAGACGCGGACCGCCTAGCCCTTTCTTCCGGCGCACGGCCGGCACCGGCTTTTTCGGCGGTGCCGCCGGTGACCTTCCCGCGTACCGCTCTCAGCGGGTGGTGTACCCGCCGTTGATGAAGACCGTCTGCCCGTTGAGCCACCAGCCGTCCGTCAGCAGGAACTTGACGTACGGGGCGATGTCCTCGATCTTCGTCAGTTCGCCGTTCATGGCGGACGACTTGTGGTAGGCGATCGAGTCGTCCGTCTCGGCCGGGTAGAAGAACGGGGTGTCCATGGGCCCGGGGGCGATGTTGTTGACCGAGATCCGGCGGCCGAAGAGCTCCTTGGACAGCGCCCGGGTGAAGTGCTCGACGGGCGCCTTGCTGCCGGCGTAGACGGAGTAGAGGCCGGTGTAGGCGGCGAGCAGGGAGGTGACGATGGTGATGATCTTCCCGCCGTCCTCCAGCCGCTTGGCGGCCTCGCGCATCATGAAGTACGCCGCCTTGGTGTTGACGGCGAACATCCGGTCGAACTCCTCCTCCGTCGTCTCCGTCATCGGCTTCTTGAGGACCATGCCGGCGGTGTTCACCATGCAGTCGACCTTGCCGAACTCCCGCACGGCCGTGTCGAAGAGCTTCTCCACCTCGGCGACCCGCGTGAGGTCCCCCTGGTGCGTGACCGCCTCGCCGCCCGCCCCGCGGACCGCGGCCGCCGTCTCCTCCGCCTTGTCGCGGGAGGAGTCGCTGTTGTAGTGCACGACGACCTTCGCCCCGTCCGGCGCGATCTCCCGCGCGACCAGCCCGCCGAGGTTCCTCGACGCACCCCCGATGACGACGACCTTGCCCTTGAGCGTGTGCCCGGCCATGGCGGACCTCCCGGAATGCGACGAACCCGGCCCTTTCCACGCTAGGGGGACGGGCCGCCCCGCGCATGCGGGGCGGCGGCCGGCCTCCCCGGGGTGTCCGGCATCCGGACCGCCCCGGCCGTATCGCGGGAAAGGCCCTGCTGCCCCGAGGCGCCCCGTGCTTCAATGGGGGCATGGGCAGCCACCGGAACACCGTGACAGGTCGCAACGACCTCGAGCCTTTCTGGCCGTCCCGCCAGCACCACGACTTCGACCGGGTGTGTTGTCGCGCGTGCAGTCCCGCGCAGGCCCCCCTCTTCCGCTGACCCCTTACGTCGAAGTCAGCCGCCGGCACCGATGCCGGCCAACGGCCCGCGCACCGCACGTCCTCTTCGACGTTCCCCCGCGCGAAAGAGCTGAGCCCTCCATGACGAACCTGCGTACGCTGACCACCCCCGCCACCGGCCTCCCCGATCCCCGGCGCCAGCGGCTGCGGGCCGTCGCCCCGGACGAGGCGCCCCCGGTCGCCGAGCTGCTGCACCCCGGCGCCACCTGGCTGCCCGCTCCCCCGCACTCCCTGCCCTCCCTGCCCGGGCAGCCGCCGATGGTCGGCTACCTCGTCCTCGTACCGGCCGAGCGGCCGGGCCCGGAGGACGCGGACGGCGCGCCCGGCCCCGGCCTCGGGGACGCGCTGGTCAGCATCGACCCCGAGCAGCGCACCGCCAGCGTCGCCGACCGGCCGCTGGACCTGACATACCTGGAGTTCGAGCTGCTGGCGCACCTGGTGGCGCACCCGCACCGGGTGCACACCCGCGACCAGCTGGTGACCACCGTCTGGGGCTACGGCCACGTCGGCGACGGCCGCACCGTCGACGTCCATGTCGCCCGGCTGCGCCGCAAGATGGGCGCGGAGCACCGCAAGTCGATCGTCACGGTGCGCCGCGTCGGCTACAAGTACGCGCCGCCGTCCGGCGTCTGACACCGCCGGCCCGCCCGGGGGTGTACCCACGTACACCCCCGGCCTTCGGGCCACACCCCGTGACCCGGCCGCACCCGCCCCGCAGACTGGGGGGAGGCCCGGGGGAAACGCTCCCGGCACGCACGACCGGGAGAGACCGCACCATGAGGATCCGCACAGCACTGCACGCCGTGGCGAGGTCGCTGTGGCTCGCGCTCTGGGGGCTGGTCTCCTCGGTCCTGCTGTTCACGCTCGCCGTCTGCTCGATCGCCCTCATCCCCGCCGGCGTCGGCGTCCTCACCGCGCCGTACGCCCTCAAGGCCGTGCGGCACCACGCCAACCAGCGCCGGCTGTACGCCCTGGAGTGGTCCGGCGTCTCCATCCCCGTCCCGTACCGGCCGCTGCCGGAGCGCGGCGGGATCGCCGGGCACGTCGAGCGCCTCACGGCCTTGCTGAAGGACCGGGCGACCTGGCGCGACCTCCAGTGGCTGCTGGTCGACATGACCGCGGGCTTCGCGCTCGCGATCCTGCCGCCCGCCCTCTTCCTCTACTTCCCCTGGGGCGTCGTCCTGGCCTGCGGCGTGTGGCGGCCGATCGTCGAGGCCGGCGGCAACGAGTGGTTCGCGTTCCTCCACATCACCGGCCAGACCAGCGCCAACCTCGCGGCCGTGCTGGGCGCGGCGTTCGCCGTCATCGGCGTCCTCACCGCCCCGGCCCTGCTGCGCGCCGGCTTCGTCCTCGCCCGGCAGCTGCTCCACCCCGGTCACGAACGCGAACTCGAACAGCGCGTCCAGCGGCTGACGGAGACCCGCGAGGACGCCGTCGACCACTCCGCCGCCGAACTGCGCCGCATCGAGCGCGACCTGCACGACGGCGCCCAGGCCCGGCTCGTCGCCATGGGCATGAGCCTGGGCACCGTCGAGGCGCTGATCGAGAAGGACCCGGCGCGGGCCAAGCGGCTGCTGGCCGCCGCCCGCGCGGACTCCGCCGAGGCCCTGACCGAACTGCGCGACCTGGTGCGCGGCATCCACCCGCCGGTCCTCGCCGAACGCGGACTGGGCGACGCCGTACGGGCGTTGGCGCTGCGCATGCCGCTGCCCGTCGAGGTGACGGTGGACCTGCCGGGCCGGGCGCCCGAACCCGTCGAGTCCGCCGCCTACTTCGCGGTCAGCGAGATCCTGACCAACGCCGTCAAGCACGCCGGCGCCACCCTGGTACGGGTGGACCTCCACCACGCGGACGGCATGCTGCGCGCCGTCGTCACCGACGACGGGCGCGGCGGCGCGGACGCCGCGCTCGGCTCGGGCCTGCGCGGCGTCGGGCGGCGGCTCGGCGCCTTCGACGGCGTGCTGGCCGTCAGCAGCCCGGCGGGCGGGCCGACGCTCGTCACCGTCGAGGTCCCCTGCGCCGTGGCGGCCCCCGCCGCCGGGTGAGAGAGCCGGCCCATGACCAGACTTCGCGGGCTTCGCGACGGCCTGACGCGCCGCCGCGGCCGCCGGGCGGCGACAATGGGGGCACCGGGCCCACGGGGGGCACGGCCCCGACCGATCTGGAGCCCTGAGTGCGCGTCGTCCTCGCCGAAGACCTGTTCCTGCTGCGCGACGGACTGGTCCGGCTGCTGGAGGCGTACGACTTCGACGTCGTCGCCGCGGTCGGGAGCGGTCCGGAGCTCGCCGGGGCGCTGGCCGAGCTGAAGCCGGACGTGGCCGTGGTGGACGTCCGGCTGCCGCCGTCGTTCACCGACGAGGGCCTGCAGTGCGCCCTGGCCGCCCGGCGGGCCACGCCCGGGCTGCCCGTGCTGGTGCTCTCCCAGCACGTGGAGCAGCTCTACGCGCAGGAGCTGCTCGCCGACGGCAGCGGCGGCGTCGGCTACCTGCTCAAGGACCGGGTCTTCGACGCCGAGCAGTTCGTCGACGCCGTGCGCCGGGTCGCGGGCGGCGGCACCGCGATGGACCCGCAGGTCATCGCCCAGCTGCTGGCCCGGCGCACGCGGGACGCGCCGATGGCCCGGCTCACCCCGCGGGAACGGGAGGTCATCGAGCTGATGGCGGAGGGCCGTTCCAACGCGGCGATCGCGGACCGGCTCGTCGTCACCGAACGGGCCGTGGCCAAGCACACCTCCAACATCTTCGCCAAACTGGGCCTCGCGCCCTCCGACGACGACAACCGCCGCGTCCTGGCCGTCCTCGCCTATCTCGACCGCGGCTGACCCTCGCCCTCCGGTGACGTCGCGGCCTCGGCTACCGTTCTCCACAATAAAAGTGGAAAGCGGAAAAAACTTCCGAGAGCTCGCCAAAGGCCGACAAGGGAGAAGCGCAGCATGCCGCAGTTCGACGCCTCGACCATCACCAACCTCCGCGACCTCGGCGGCGTCGCGCTCCACGGCAACTCGGCCGTCCGCCCGGGCCTGCTGCTGCGCTCCGGGCAGCTCGACCGGCACGATCCGACGGCCGACCCGGCCGTCGCCGCGCTCGGCATCCGCACGGTGGTGGACCTGCGCGGCGAGCACGAACGGCGCGACCGGCCCGACCGGCTGCCGAGGGGCGCCCGGCTGATCGTCGCGGACGTCCTGGCCGACGGCGCCGGCCCCGGCGGCGAACCCGTGCCCGCGAGCCTCGACGCGGTCCTCGGCAGCCCCTCCGCCGCCGAGGAGCGCCTCGGCGGCGGCAAGGCGGAGAAGCTGATGTGCGACTCCTACCGGTCGTTCGTCACCTCCGACGCCGCCTGCCGCGCCTACGGGCGGCTGCTGACCACCCTCGCCGAGCCCGACTGCGGCCCCCTCCTCTTCCACTGCACCGCCGGCAAGGACCGCACCGGCTGGGCCGCCACCGTCCTGCTGCTCCTCCTCGGCGCCTCCGAGGAGACCGCCGAGGAGGAGTACCTCGCGGTGGCCCCCGCCGTACGGGCCGCCTTCGCGCCCGTCGTCGACCGCTTCACCGCCGCCGGCGGCGACCCCGCCCTCGCCGACGCCCTGTTCGGCGTGCGCCCGGCCTACCTGGCCGCCGCCCTGGAGGAGATGCGGCGCACGCACGGCACCGTGGAGAGCTACGTCCGCGTGGGACTGGGCGTGCCGGACGCGGCGGTGAACCGGCTCAGGGCCCGCTGCGTGGCGTAGTCCGCGCCCGGCGGGGGCAGGTGACCATCCCACCATTCACTCGTTCTACGGACGTGGAGCAGCAAGCGACAGCCCCCCGCCCCCGCACCGCCCCCGACGCCGTCATCGACATCGACCGGGCCGAGGCCGCGCTCATCGAGCACTACCCCCGCCTCGTCCGCCTCTGCTACCTCGTGCTGCCCCCGGCCCTCGGCCGCCACCGCCGAGTCCTCACCGCGCACGCCCTCGTGCAGCGCGCCCTGCCGCGCACCCGGCCCGGGGCCGGCGAGCCCGCCCCGGCCGGGGACCCCGGCTACGCCTACGTCCGCCTGCGGGTGCTGCGCGCCGCCCTCGACGCGGCCCGGCCGCGCGGCCGCTTCGCCCTGCCGCGCCCCGGCCAACTCCCCCCGCCCGTACCGCAGGTGTGGGGGCTGCGGCTGTTCCCCCGCTCCGGCGGCGCCGACGAACTCGCCCTGGACCAGGCCCTCGGCCGGCTCTCCGCCCCCGCCCGCGCCGCCTTCGTGCTGCGCGCCGTGGAGCTGGGCGCCGACCGGGAGGTGCGCGCCCTGCTCGACGCCGCCGGGGTCGAGGACCCCGGCGCGGCCATCGCCGAGGCCACGGCCATCCGCGTCCCGCCCGGCTCGCGGGAGGGCACGCTCCTCAACTCCGTGGAGTTCGACCCCTGTTCGCTCCAGGCCCGGCCCACCGACCTCATGCAGCGCCGCCGCCGCACCCGCGCCGCCGCGATCGCCGTCGCCGCCTCGGCCGTGTGCGGCGCCCTGCTGCTCGCCCTCACCGGCGGCCCCGGCCCCGACGGCGCCGCCGCCCCGCCCTACACGCGCAACGCCGCAGCCGAACAGGCCCTGGACCCCGGCCTGTTGACCCGCGCCGAGCCCGGCGGCTGGCAGCACGCCGACCGCCCCGGCTTCGCCTCCTGGCCCGCGCGCGGCTCCCGCGCCGACGACACGGCGCTGCTGCGCCGCGCCCTGGCCGTCTGGGCCCGCCCCGGCCCCGGCGTGCACGTGACCGCCACGCCCGGCACGCCCACCGGCCCCGCCGCCGGCCCGCCCCAGCTCCTGTACGCGGGCGAGGTCGACTCCGCCGTGGTGGTCCTCCTCCACGACGGGCTGCGCGTCGTCCGCTACGCCGAGGCGCGCGGCGGCGGCGGTGCGGGGGCGGCCGCGCTGGACTTCGCCCGGACGGACGCCGCCGACGCGGACACGGCGACCGCCGTCGTCGTCGGCCGGACCGACGGCAACGTCCGCTATCTGACAGCCCCTTGGGTCGCCTCGGCCGCCGTCCGCGACCTGCTCGCGCCCGGCCGGCCCGCGCGGCCCCTGCGCCGCGACGCGGACGGGGTGACCGACCCCGTGGCCGGCCCCGCCGCCGCGGGCGACTGCTCCGCCTGGCCCGCCCTCCAGCTCGGCCCGCGGCTGGCGACGGACCTGGGCGAGCTGGTCCCGGCCCGTCTGACCACCGGCGCGCCGGGCTCGTCCGCCTCCTCCCCCGGGGCCTGGGCCCACACCGCCTGCCGGCTCCAGCCCCTGCGCTCGCAGGGCGTACGGGCGGTCAACCTCTGGCACTTCGCCCACCAGCGGCTGCCGGGCGCGGCCGGGACGGGCGACTGGTACTGCACCCGCGCCGAGACCTGGCGCGGCGCCGGCAGCCGCGTCCTCGCCCAGTTCCAGCCCCCCGGCGCCCGGCCCGCGGCCCAGGCGGCCGTGGTCGGCCGCGCCGAGGACTCCCCCGCGTGCGGCCCCCGTTCCCCGCACGCCCTCGCGGGCGGCCTGTGGCGCTCCGCGAGCGGCGCGTGGTACGCGCTCGCCGCGGGCAGCGAGGACGTCGCGTCGATCACGGCGGCCGGCGGCGTCCACGGCACCGAGCCCGGCCCGACGGCGTTCTGGCCCGCACCGCCGGGCGCCCGGGCCCGGTTGAGCGGCCGGCTGCGCGACGGGGGCGCGGTGGCGCCGCTGCGGTGACCGCTTAGGATGCCCGCATGACCACCGCGACCCGCAACCGCCGCCGCATGGACGTGGCGCGGCGGCGCGAGCAACTCATCGCCGTGGCCCTCGACCTGTTCAGCCGGCGGCCGCCCGAGCGGGTCTCGCTCGACGACATCGCGGCCGCCGCCGGCATCTCCCGCCCGCTCGTCTACCACTACTTCGCGGGCAAGCAGAGCCTCTACGAGGCCGTACTGCACCGCGCCGCCGACGACTTGGCGACGCACTTCGCCGAGCGGCGCGAAGTCCCGCCCGGAACCGTCCTGTTGGACGTCATCGCCCGCTTCCTGGACTTCGCCTCGGAGGACGCCACCGGCTACGCCGTCCTCCTGCGCGGCACCCCCGACCTCACGGGGCGCGTCCGCGAGGCCGCCTACGCCCGCCTCCTGGGCCGGCTCGCCGTCGGCACGCCCGGCCCCCGGCTCGAGGTCGCCCTCCGCTCCTGGATCTCCCTCACCGACACCACGGCCCGGCTCTGGCGCGAGGAGCCGGGCATTCCGCGGGCCGAGCTGGAGTCGCAACTGGTGCACGCCTTCGTGGCGATGACCGCCGCGAGCGCGGCCCATGACGCCGGGATGGCGGCCGTCCTGCGCCGCGTCCTGGAGGACGAGCCGAAGGACGGCCCCTTCGGCGACGCGGTCACCGCGCTGGCGACGCTCTGAGCGTCCCCCTCCCCGCCCTGCCACCGCCGGGGGACGCCCCTTTCTTGCAAGCCCTTTCGCAAGGGATTGCAAGCTGTTAGCTTCCTCCTCAGCCCGGGCCGTCCCACCCCAGGACCGGCCCTCGTGACGAGGAGATCCCTATGCGAAGAGGCATACCGATCGCCGCCGCCCTCGGCGTGCTCGCGTTCGCCGCGGCCGGCTGTGGCGGCAGCGGCGGAGGCGACGGCGGCAGCGGCGAGAAGGCGGCCAGGGACCCGGGCGCGGTGAGCGGGACCGTCACCTGGTGGGACACGTCGGACGCGACGAACGAGGCGCCGGAGTTCAGGAGACTGGTCGCGGAGTTCGAGGCCAAGTATCCCAGGATCAAGGTCGATTACGTCAACGTCCCCTTCGACCAGGCGCAGCAGAAGTTCAAGACGGCGGCGGCCGCCGGCCGGGGCGCGCCCGACGTGCTGCGGGCGGACGTCGGGTGGACGGCCGGATTCGCACAGCTCGGCTACCTCAAGGACCTCACGGGGACCCCGGCGCTGGACCGCCCGGAGGACTTCCTCCGGGGACCGCTCGAGGGCGCGGCGTACGAGGGGAGGACGTACGGCGTCCCGCAGGTGACGGACACCCTCGGGCTGCTCTACAACAAGGAGTTGCTGCGCGAGGCGGGCGTGGACAGGCCGCCGGCGAACTGGCCGGAGGTCAAGGACGCCGCGCGGAAGGTGCGGGAGAAGTCCGGGGCCGGCGGCATCGGCCTGAGCCCCGACAGCTACTACTCCCTCCCGTTCCTCTACGGGGAGAAGAGCGACATGCTCGACGTGCCCGGGAAGCGGATCACCATCGCGGACCCGGCGTCGCGCAAGGGCATCGAGACGGCCGTGGACCTGGTGAGGTCGGGCGCGGCGCCCAAGCCGGCCGGGACGGACGGCTACAACGCGCTCAAGACCGACTTCAAGAACGGCCGGCTGGCGATGCTGATCGACGGCCCCTGGGCGACCAAGGAGCTGTTCGGCGGCGACGCGTTCAAGCGGCGGGAGAACCTGGGCATCGCCCCGGTGCCGGCCGGTTCCACCGGGGTCGCGGGGGCCCCGGTGGGCGGCCACAACCTCGTCGTCTACGCGGGAACGCGGAACTTCGACGCGTCGTACCTCTTCGTACGGTTCATGACGGACGGCGAGCGGCAGCGCGAGGCGTCCACCGCCCTGGGGCTGCTGCCGACGCGAACGTCCGCCTACACCAAGGACGTTCTGGCCGACCCGGTCCGCAAGTCCTTCCATGACGCGCTGACCACGGCGCACCCGCGCCCGCCGATCCCGCAGGGCGGCGACCTGTTCACCGTCTGGCTCCAGCACTACACGAAGATCCTGACGCTGCGGGAGGAGCCGCGGGCGGGCCTGGAGGCCACGGCGAAGGAGTGGAAGTCGGCGCTCCTCAAGGACTACGCGGTCGCGTCATGACGAGACTGCGCCGCTCGCTGACGGCCCACTGGTACGCGTGGGCCATGGTCCTGCCCGTGGTCGTCGTCCTGGCCGTCCTGGTCGCCTATCCGCTGGGCAAGGGCATCTACCTGTCGTTCACGGACGCCGACGAGGCCAACACCGCCCGCACGATCGGCGTCAACCACATCCCGTCGACGTACGGGTTCGTCGGCCTCGACAACTACTGGCGCGTCCTGTCCGGCCAGGAGGGCAACTTCTACGGCCGGCTGGGCTGGACGGTGGTGTGGACGGCGTCGTGCGTCGTCCTCCACTACGTCCTCGGCCTGGGCCTGGCGATGCTGCTCAACCGGCCGATGCGGCTGCGGGGCCTCTACCGCGTGCTGCTGATCCTGCCGTGGGCGGTGCCCGCGTTCGTCGCCACCTTCTCCTGGCGGCTGATGTTCAACGAGAAGTACGGGGTGCTCAACGCGGTGCTCGAACGGCTCGGCGCGGGCGCCGTGGACTGGCTCGGCGACAGCACCCTGCAAAAGGCGGCGGCCGTCGCCGTCAACGTCTGGATGGGCGTGCCGTTCATGATGGTCGCCCTCCTGGGCGGGCTGCAGACCATCCCCGCCGAGCTGCACGAGGCCGCCGCACTCGACGGCGCCTCGCCCTGGCAGCGGTTCCGGCACGTGACGCTGCCGGGCCTGCGGACGGTGAGCGGGACGGTCGTCCTGCTCGGCACCATCTGGACGTTCAACATGTTCCAGGTGATCTACCTGCTGATCGGGCAGGGCGCGAGCTCGGACAGCGAGATCCTGGTGACCTACGCCTACCGGCTGGCCTTCCAGGGCATCCGCGACTACGCGGGCTCGGCGACGTACGGGATCCTCCTCCTGTCGCTGCTGCTGGTGTTCGCCACGTTCTACCGGCGGGCCCTGGCGCGGCAGGAGGTGGCGCGGTGAAGCCCCGTTCGCGCGGCGCCTCCGTGGCGCTGCACGCCACGCTGGCCGTGGCGTCGCTGCTCGCCCTCTTCCCCGTCCTGTTCGTCGTCCTCGTCTCGCTGCACGGGCGTGACGGCTGGCAGGAGCCGACGCGGATCGGCGGCCTCGGCCTGTCGACGTACCGCTACGTCCTGTCGGACACCAAGTTCCTCGTGTGGTTCGGCAATTCGCTCGTCGTGGCGGCGGGGGCGACCGCGCTGGGCGTCCTCGTCTCGGCCAGTGCCGGGTACGCGGTCTCGCGGCTGCGCTTCCCCGGCCACCGGCCGCTGATGTGGACGTTCCTGGTCGCCCAGATGTTCCCGATGGCGGTCCTGATCGTGCCGCTCTACACGATCCTCGGGCAGCTGGGCCTGCTGGACTCGTACGCCGGCCTGATCCTCACCTACTGCTCGGTCTCCGTGCCGTTCTGCGCCTGGATGCTCAAGGGCTACTTCGACACGATCCCGGCCGAGATCGACGAGGCGGGGCGGGTGGACGGGCTCACGCCGTTCGGCACGTTCTGGCGGCTGGTGCTGCCGCTGGCGCGGCCGGGGCTGGCGGTGACGGGGTTCTACTCGTTCATCACGGCGTGGGGCGAGGTCGCGTTCGCGAGTCAGTTCATGAGCAGTGAGGAGCATTACACCTTGGCTGTGGGGTTGCAGACGTTCGTGGGGCAGCAGAAGGCGGAGTGGGGATTGATGACCGCTGCGGCGGTCCTCATCACCGTTCCCGCCGGGGTGGTGTTCTTCCTGGCGCAGCGCCACCTGATATCCGGCCTGACGGCCGGCGGCACGAAGGGCTAGCCGCCGGCCGGCGGGTGATTGTGCCCCTGTCCCCTCCGGGGGAGGGGCTGGGGCGAAATCTCCCCCACCCACAACCCGAACCTCACTCCCAGCCCCAAGGAACCCCATGACCCAGAACCCGGCCCCCGCCACCACCACCGCCACGGAGGGCAACACCCCACCGGCAACGCCCTGGTGGCGCGACGCCGTCATCTACCAGATCTACGTCCGCTCGTTCGCGGACAGCGACGGCGACGGCATCGGCGATCTGCGCGGCGCACGCCGACGCCTGCCGTACCTGGCGGAGCTGGGCGTCGACGCCGTCTGGCTGACGCCGTTCTACGCCTCGCCGCAGGCGGACGGCGGCTACGACGTCGCGGACTACCGCGCCGTGGACCCGCTCTTCGGCGGCCTCCAGGACGCCGACGACCTCGTCCGCGAGGCACACCGCCTCGGCCTGCGCGTCATCGTCGACATCGTGCCGAACCACACGTCCGACCGGCACGCGTGGTTCCGCGAGGCGCTCGCGGAGGGGCCGGGCGGCGCGGCCCGCGCCCGCTACCACTTCCGCCCCGGCCGGGGGGCGGACGGCGAACTGCCGCCCAACGACTGGGAGTCGGTCTTCGGCGGCCCGGCGTGGACCCGGACGGGCGGGGCCGACGGCGAGTGGTACCTCCACCTCTTCGCCCCGGAGCAGCCGGACCTCAACTGGGAGAACCCGGAGGTGGCGGCGGAGTTCGAGTCGATCCTGCGCTTCTGGCTCGACCTCGGCGTCGACGGCTTCCGCGTCGATGTCGCGCACGGCATGGTCAAGGCCCCCGGCCTGCCCGACATCGGGCGAAAGGAACAGGCCAAACTGATCGGCGCGCAGGTGCTGCCGTTCTTCGACCAGGACGGGGTGCACGCGATCCACCGCTCCTGGCGGCGGCTGCTGGACTCCTACGACGGCGGGCGGATCGGCGTGGCCGAGGCGTGGGCGCCGACGCCCGAGCGCCTCGCCCTGTACGTGCGCCCGGACGAGCTGCACCAGGCGTTCAACTTCCACTTCCTGACGTGTCCCTGGGACGCGGCGGCGATGCGGGCCGTCATCGACGAGTCGCTGGCGTCCACGGGTTCGGTGGGCGCGCCGGCCACCTGGGTGCTGTCCAACCACGACGTCGTCCGGCA
Source organism: Streptomyces caatingaensis (assembly GCF_001187435.1). GTDB lineage: Bacteria > Actinomycetota > Actinomycetes > Streptomycetales > Streptomycetaceae > Streptomyces > Streptomyces caatingaensis. The sequence continues at coordinate 405,452 of NZ_LFXA01000004.1, forward strand.
CACGACCCGCTACGGCGGCGGCGAGCGGGGCACCCGCCGCGCGCGTGCGGCGGCGCTGCTGATGCTGGCGCTGCCGGGTTCGGCGTACGTCTACCAGGGCGAGGAGCTGGGGCTGCCGGAGGTCGTGGACCTGCCGGACGCCGTGCGGCAGGACCCGGCGTTCTTCCGGGGGGACGGCCAGGAGGGCACGCGGGACGGCTGCCGGGTGCCGATCCCATGGGAGGGCGCCGAGGCGCCGTACGGTTTCGGCCCGGCCGGCAGCTGGCTGCCGCAGCCGGCGGAGTGGCGGCACCTGTCGGTCGCGGCCCAGTCCGGCGACCCGCGTTCGACGCTGGAGCTCTACCGCTCGGCGCTGGCCCTGCGGCGCCGGCTGCCGGGCCTGGGCGACGGTCCGATGTCCTGGCACGCGACGGGGGACGGGGACGCCGGGGTGCCGGAGGGCGTCCTCGCCTTCTCCCGGCCGGGGTTCGCGTGCACGCTCAACACCCTCGGCATCGAAGTGGAACTGACCGTTCCGGGACGGCCGGTGCTCGCCACCGCCCCGCTGGAGTTCACCGGCGGCACGGTCCGGCTGCCCGCCGAGACCTGCGTGTGGTGGGAAGTCTGAGATGGGACCGGTACAGTCACCTCCCGTGACCGCACGGCTGGCCGACATCGCAGCCCAGGCGGGTGTCAGCGAAGCAACCGTCAGCCGCGTCCTCAACGGGAAGCCGGGGGTGGCCGCGTCCACCCGCCAGTCCGTGCTGGCCGCGCTCGACGTGCTCGGCTACGAACGGCCGGTGCGGCTGCGGCGGCGCAGCGCGGGCCTCGTGGGGCTGATCACACCCGAGCTGGAGAACCCCATATTCCCCGCCTTCGCGCAGGTGATAGGGCAGGCGCTGACCCGCCAGGGCTACACGCCCGTCCTCGCCACGCAGACGCCCGGCGGCTCCACCGAGGACGAGCTGACCGAGATGCTCGTGGAACGCGGCGTGGCCGGGATCATCTTCGTCTCCGGCCTGCACGCGGACACCTCCGCCGACATGCAGCGCTACGAGCGGCTGCGCGCCCAGGGCGTGCCGTTCGTCCTCGTCAACGGCTTCTCGTCCAAGGTGCGGGCCCCTTTCGTCTCCCCCGACGACCGGGCCGCGATGAGGCTTGCCGTCACCCATTTGGCGGAGCTGGGCCACCGCAGGATCGGGCTGGCGGTGGGACCGGCGCGGTACGTGCCCGTCCAGCGGAAGACGGAGGGCTTCCTGCGCTCGATGAAGGACCAGCTCGGCGTGGAGGCGGACGACGCACAGGAGTTGGTCGAGCACTCGCTGTTCACCCTGGAGGGCGGGCAGGCGGCGGCCGAGGCGCTCCTGGGACGGGGCTGCACGGCCGTCGTGTGCGCCAGCGACATGATGGCCCTCGGCGCGGTCCGGGCGGCCCGCGGGGCGGGCCTGGAGGTGCCCAGGGACGTCTCCGTGGTCGGCTTCGACGACTCCCCGCTCATAGCGTTCACCGACCCGCCGCTGACCACCGTCCGCCAGCCCGTGCGGCCCATGGGGCAGGCGGCGGTGCGCGCGCTGCTGGAGGCGATCGGCGGGACGCCCGCGCCCCACAGCGAGTTCGTCTTCCTCCCGGAGCTGGTCGTACGGGGCTCGACGGGGGCGGCGGTCGTTACGCCCGGTGCGCGGCAGGCCGAAAGCCGCCAGGACCCACCTCGGGGATGATCTGCGCCCTTCGCGACTCTGGCACACTGTGGGCCTATGGGTGAAGCGACCGCAAGGACCCTGGAAGGCCGTACGGCAGCCCCGCCGCCCAACGGGGAGAGCGCGGACAGGCCGCCTGCGGACCGTCGCCTGTCGCCGCGCGGGCCGTCCCCGCGCGGACGGCGTTCGCCCCGCCGGCCCCGGCTCTGGTTCGAAGTGCTCCTCATCGGGGTCAGTTACTGGGTCTACTCGCTCGTGCGCAACGCCGTTCCCGAGCAGAAGGCCCAGGCGCTGCGCAACGCGGACTGGATCTGGGGCGCGGAGCACACCCTGCGCATCGCCGTCGAGGACACCGTCAACCGGGCCGTCAATTCGGTGACCTGGCTCGTCGTGGGGATGAACTACTACTACGCGACGCTGCACTTCGTCCTGACGATCGGTGTGCTCGTCTGGCTCTACCGCTGGCACCCCGGGCGCTACGCGGCCGCGCGCCTCGTCCTCTTCGCCACGACCGGTGTGGCGCTGCTCGGTTACTACCTGTTCCCGCTCGCGCCGCCCCGGTTGATGCCCGGGGGCGACTTCGTCGACACCGTCGTCGTCCACCACACGTGGGGTTCGATGGCCTCGGGCAATCTCGCGGACGTCTCCAACCAGTACGCGGCGATGCCGTCGATGCACATCGGGTGGTCGGTGTGGTGCGGGGTGATGATCGCGGTGTTGGTGCGGCCGGTGTGGGGGAAGGTGCTGGGGGTTCTGTATCCGGTGGCGACGTTGGTCGTCATCGTGTCGACGGCGAATCACTTCTGGCTGGATGCGGTCGGGGGATTGCTGTGCCTCGGCTTCGGGTTCGGGTTGTCGTATGTGTGGTACGGGGCGTTTCCGTACCGGCTGGCGAGGCGGGTACCGGTCGTGGACCGGTGAGACCCTCCTACCCCCCGTAGAACCGATCCTCCACCACCGCCCGCGCCCTCCGCGTCGTCCGACGGTAGTCATCGAGCATGTCACCGACGTGACCGGGCCCGTACCCGAGGTAGCGGCCGACCGCGGCCAACTCCCGGGCGTCGCCGGGGAAGGAGTCCCCGGGACGCCCCCGCACGAGCATCACCGCGTTGCGGACGCTCGTCGCGAGCACCCACGCCTCGTCGAGGATCCGCGCCTCGTCGGAGGCGAGCAGCCCCGCCGCGCGGGCGGCGGCGAGCGCCTCGCGGGTGCGGGTGGTGCGGAGGGCGGGGACGGCGCGGCCGTGGCGCATCTGGAGGAGCTGGACGGTCCACTCGACGTCCGAGAGCCCGCCCCGGCCCAGCTTGGTGTGGAGGGTACGGTCCGCGCCGCGCGGCAGACGCTCCCGCTCCATGCGGGCCTTGAGCCGGCGGATCTCGCGGACCGCGTCGTCGCCGAGGCCGTCCTCGGGATACCGCAGCGGATCGACGAGTTCGAGGAAGCGGCGGCCCAGTTCCTCGTCGCCCGCGACCGGTTCGGCCCGCAGCAGGGCCTGGCTCTCCCAGACGAGCGACCAACGCCGGTAGTAGGCGGCGTAGGAGGCGAGGGTGCGGACGAGGGGGCCGGAGCGGCCCTCGGGACGCAGATCGGCGTCGATCGGCAACGGCGGGTCGGCGGTGGGCAGTTGCAGCAGCCGGCGCATCTCGTTGGCGACGGCGAAGGCGGCCTTCGCGGCCTCCTCCTCGCCGACGCCGTCCCGCGGCTCGTGGACGAAGAGGACGTCGGCGTCGGATCCGTAACCCTGTTCGTGGCCGCCGAAGCGGCCCATGCCGATGACGGCGAAGCGGGTGGGCAGCGTGTCGCCCCACTCCGCCCGGACGGCGGCGCGCAACGCGCCCGCCAGGGCGGCCGCGTTGAGGTCGGAGACGGCCCGGCCGACGACGTCGCAGCGGCTGCCGTGGTCACGGCCGGTGCCGCGCGAGCCGTTGACGACCCCCGTGCCCGAACCGGCGCGCCCGTAGGCGCCGATGATGTCCGCGGCGGCGGTGCGGAACAGCTCGCGCCGCCGCACCCCGCGCACCGCGACGATGGCGGCCTCCGCGTCCTCGGCACGGCCGACGGCGGCCAGCGTCTCCTGCTCCAGGGACTCGCGGTCGCGCGGGCGCAGCCCTTCCGGGGCACCGAGGATGGCGACGGCCTCGGGGGCGCGCAGCAGCAGGTCGGGCGCGAGCCGCCCGGCGGAGAGGACCCGGGCGAGATTCTCCGCGGCGGCGCCCTCGTCGCGCAGCAGCCGCAGATACCAGGGGGTCTTGCCCAACGCGTCGGACACCTTGTGGAAGTTGAGCAGTCCGGCGTCGGGATCGGCGGAATCGGCGAACCAGCCCAGCAGCACGGGCAGCAGCGTACGCTGAATCGCCGCCTTCCGGGTCACTCCCGAGGCCAGCGCCTCCAGATGGCGCAGCGCGGCGGCCGGGTCCGCGTAGCCGAGGGCCTCCAGCCGCTGTCCGGCGGCCTTCGGGCTGAGGCGGATCTCGCCGGGTTCGAGCTGGGCGACGGCGTCCAGCAGCGGCCGGTAGAAGAGTTTTTCGTGCAGCCGGCGCACTTCGCGGGCGTGCCGCCGCCACTCACGGTCGAGTTCGGCGACCGGGTCGGTGCGGAAGCCCAGGGAGCGGCCGAGGCGGCGCAGTCCGGCCTCGTCCTCGGGCACCAGGTGGGTGCGGCGCAGCCGGTGGAGCTGGATGCGGTGCTCCATGGCGCGCAGGAAGCGGTAGGCGGCGTCGAGGGCGGCGGCGTCGGCCCGGCCGACGTAGCCGCCGGCGGCGAGCGCGGCGAGGGCGTCCAGGGTGCTGCCGCTGCGCAGCGTGGCGTCGCTGCGGCCGTGGACGAGCTGCAGGAGCTGGACGGCGAATTCGACGTCGCGCAGGCCGCCGGGGCCGAGCTTCAGTTCGCGGTCGACGCGGTCGGCGGGGATGGAGGCGACGACGCGGCGGCGCATCTGCTGGACGTCGGGGACGAAGTTGTCGCGCTCGGCGGCCTGCCACACGAGCGGGGCGACGGCGTCCGCGTAGCGCTGTCCGAGCACCGGGTCCCCGGCCACCGGGCGGGCCTTGAGGAGGGCCTGGAACTCCCAGGTCTTGGCCCAGCGCTGGTAGTAGGCGAGGTGGCTGCGGAGCGTCCGTACCAGCGGCCCGTTGCGGCCCTCGGGGCGGAGGTTGGCGTCGACGGGCCAGATGGTGCCCTCGGGGGTGGCGTCGGAGCAGATCCGCATCATGCGGGAGGCGAGCCGTGCGGCGGCCTGGAGGGCGGGGCCCTCGGCGGTGCCGCCGTGCGGCTCGGCGACGAAGATGACGTCCACGTCCGAGACGTAATTGAGCTCGTGGCCGCCGCACTTGCCCATGCCGACGACGGCGAGCCGGCAGGCGGCGGCGTCCTCGGGGTGCTCGTCGCGGGCGATGCCGAGCGCGGCCCGCAGGGTCGCGGTCGCCAGGTCGGCGAGTTCGGCGGCGGTCTGGGCGACGTCGGCGGTGCCGGTGACGTCGCGGGCGGCGATGGTGAGCAGGCAGCGGCGGTAGGCGGCGCGCAGCGCGTTGGAGGGGGCGAGGCCCTGCTCCCGCCCGGCCGTCAGGCCGTCGGCCAGGGCCTGTTCGAAGGCGGCGGTGTCGGGGTGCAGGTCGCCGGTCTCGAAGGTGACCAGCGCGTGCCAGTCGGCGGGGTGGCGGGCGAGGTGGTCGCCGAGCGCCTCGGAGGCGCCGAGCACGCCGAGCAGCCGGTCGCGCAGCGGCTTGGCGGCGGCGAGGGTGTCCAGCAGGGTCCGGGCGTCCTCGCCGGCCGCCTCGACGAGGCGGGCGAGCCCGCGCAGCGCGAGGTCGGGGTCGGCGGTGGCCCCGAGCGCGTCGAGCAGCACGGGATCGTCCCGCACGGCCGCCAGTCCGTCCGCCTCCAGCAGCCGCCCGGCCATCGCGGGATCCGTGAACCCGTGCCGCACCAGCCGGCTGAAGGTGCTGCTCCTGCGCCCCGGCACCATCGTCCCGCCGCCTCCAGCCTGACCATGTTCGATCAAGTTCCCGGCGGCCAGCCTAGCCGCCGCGGACGTCTACAGGACCGGAAGCATCTTCCGCAGTTCGAAGGCGGTGACCTCGGAGCGGTACTCCTCCCACTCCTGCTTCTTGTTGCGCAGGAAGAAGTCGAAGACGTGCTCGCCGAGGGTCTCGGCGACCAGTTCGCTGCGCTCCATGAGCTCGATGGCCTCGCCGAGGTTCTGCGGGAGGGGGGCGATGCCCATGGCGCGGCGCTCGGCGTCGGAGAGGGCCCAGACGTCGTCGTCGGCGCCGGGCGGGAGTTCGTAGCCCTCCTCGATGCCCTTGAGGCCGGCGGCGAGGAGGACGGCGTAGGTCAGGTACGGGTTGGCGCCGGAGTCGATGGAGCGGACCTCGACGCGGGTGGAGCCGGTCTTGCCGGGCTTGTACATGGGGACGCGGATGAGGGCGGAGCGGTTGTTGTGGCCCCAGCAGATGTAGGCGGGGGCCTCGCCGCCGGAGCCGGCGGTGCGGCCGGAGCCGCCCCAGATGCGCTTGTAGGAGTTGACCCACTGGTTGGTGACCGCGGAGGTCTCGGCCGCGTGCCGCAGGAGGCCGGCGATGAAGGAGCGGCCGACCTTGGAGAGCTGGTACTCGGCGCCCGACTCGTGGAAGGCGTTGCGGTCGCCCTCGAAGAGGGACAGGTGGGTGTGCATCCCGGAGCCGGGGTACTCGGAGAACGGCTTCGGCATGAACGTGGCCTGCACGCCCTGCTCCAGCGCGACCTGCTTCATGATGAGCCGGAAGGTCATGATGTTGTCGGCCGTGGACAGCGCGTCCGCGTAGCGCAGGTCGATCTCCTGCTGGCCGGGCGCGCCCTCGTGGTGGCTGAACTCGACCGAGATGCCCATGGATTCGAGCATGGTGATCGCCTGGCGGCGGAAGTCCATGCCGACGCCGGTCGGGGTGTGGTCGAAGTAGCCGGAGGAGTCGGCGGGCACCGGGCGGGTGCCGTCCACCGGCTTGTCCTTGAGCAGGAAGAACTCGATCTCGGGGTGGGTGTAGAAGGTGAACCCGAGGTCGGAGGTCTTGGCGAGGATGCGCTTGAGGACGTACCGCGGGTCCGCGTACGAGGGCGAGCCGTCCGGCATGAGGATGTCGCAGAACATCCGGGCCGTGCCGGGGGCCTCGGCGCGCCAGGGAAGGATCTGGAACGTCCCCGGGTCCGGCTTGGCGATCATGTCGGATTCGTACACCCGGGCGAATCCCTCGATCGCGGACCCGTCGAAGCCGATGCCCTCGTCGAAGGCCTGCTCCAGCTCGGCCGGGGCGACCGCGACCGACTTCAGATAGCCGAGCACGTCCGTGAACCACAGCCGCACGAAGCGGATGTCGCGCTCCTCGAGGGTACGGAGCACGAACTCCTGCTGCTTATCCATAGCTACCTATCCTCGCTGGTCAGGCCGTCCGTCCCCGGCCGCGGGGCAGGCCGGGGCACATCAGCATCCCACCACACGATTTCGGACGCGTTGCGCACGGGCATCCGGAAGCGCACGGCGCGGTGGGCCCCCGCCCGTGCCCGGGGGACGCCCCCGCCGGTGTGTGCCGTCGTCCTCGCCCCCATCCTGCCCGCCGGGGCGTGTGCCGCGCACCCGCCTCCGTCGCCTCCATTGTGGAACAGCCCTCCGGCGGCCGCAGGGCCCGCCCGGGGCGGCCGGCGGCTACCGGACGGCGCGCGTCCCGGCGCGGGCCGCTCCCCGCTCGGCCCGCTCGGCCCGCTCGGCCCGCTCGGCCCGCTCGGCCCGCTCGGTCTCGGCGAGGATCGCGGCCAGCTCCGTCCGGCTCTCCCAAAGGCCCGCGATCCTCTCGTCCATCCCGCGCAGCGCGTCCCTCAGCCGGTCCCCCACGCAGGGGTGGACGAACAGGCCGTCCCCCTCGACGCACGGCAGCACCTCGCGGATCACCCGCGTCGGGAGCCCCGCCTCCAGCAGTCCGCGGATGCGGCCGACGACGAGCGGGGCGTCCGCCGCGTACGAACGCTGCCCCCCGGGGGTCCGCTCCGAGGCGAGCAGCCCCTGCTCCTCGTAGTAGCGCAGCAGCCGGACGCTCACTCCCGTGCGCTCCGCGAGCTCCCCGATCCTCATCAACGTGATCCCTCTCACACCGACTTGAAGCTCACACCGATGTGAGCTCCTAGCGTCGCCACCATGACCGGCGAACGAACCCTACGTCCGACCCCTTGGCGGTGACAGCGTGAGCAATCCGTTCAATGAGCGGGTGATCGAGGAATTCCGCGCCAACGGGGGTGTGGTGGGCGGGGACTTCGCGGGGACGGACCTGCTCCTGCTCACCACGGTGGGCGCGCGCAGCGGACTCCCGCGGACGACCCCGCTGGTCTACCTCCCCCACGGCCCCCACCTGACCGTCTTCGCCCTCAACGGCGGCGACCCGGCCGCCCCCGCCTGGTACCACAACCTCCGCGCCCACCCCGACCGCCTCACCGCCGAGGTCGGCCGCGACACCTACCCGGTACGGGCGTCCGAGGTCACCGACGAGGACGAGTACGAGAGCCTGTGGCGGCGACAGATCGCCATCGAACCGAAGTTCGCGACCTTCCGCGCCCGCGCGGGGCGGAGGGTGCCGGTGCTCCTCCTGCACCGGGAGGGCGGCGGTGGGGGTGGTGACGTGTCCGTGTAGGGGCGGGGTGGCGCGGGGACGGGCGGGGCGGTGTGGGGGGGCAAGGGTTTTCTCCCCCGCCCCGCCCTTTCACCATTCCTCCGGGGCGGAGCCCCGGCGGGGTGCGGGGGCGGAGCCCCGCGGCGTCGGCGCGCGCCGCGCGCCGTGGGGTCGCGCAGGGGCGCAGCCCCTGCGGAAACGGTGAAAGGGCGGGGCGGGGAGGAAACCCCGGGGCCGGGGCGGAGCGGGCCGGCGCTTGACCCTCACCCGACGTCAGCCCCCACCCTGTCCCCGGAAAACGAAAGGCAGCCCCATGACGTACACCGTCGGACAGGTCTCCGACTTCGCCCGCATCACCGTACGCACCCTCCACCACTACGACCGCACCGGCCTCCTCACCCCCAGCGAGCGCACCTCCGCCGGCTACCGGCTCTACAGCGACGCCGACCTGGCCCGCCTCCAGCAGATCCTCTTCTACCGCTGGCTTACGGCTCTGGCCTGCGCAGATGCACCCCCGATAGGGGTCTCAGGGCACTTCTGGGGCACACCGGTGCCGAGAACTGCCTCGACAGCGTCCCGCGTCGTGTCCTCTTGGTTGGGCCACAGGTGCGTGTACGTGTCGAGTGTGATCGACGGCTTGGAGTGCCCGAGCCGCTTCTGCACCGTCTTGACGTCCTCACGGTGGCGGATGAGCAGCGAGGCGTAGAAGTGCCGTAGGTCGTGCATGCTCGCGCCCTCGAATACCTGCACGCGCTCGGGCTCGGCGCCCTCGGGCCTCCCCACGCGTACCCACTCCGCGTGTGCCGCGGCGTACCGCTCGTCAAGGTCCTTGTTCGCCCGCTCAACGATGCGGGCCCACGTGCGTGCCCAGGCCGAGCGGCGTACGGCCTCGCGCCGCTCGTTCGGGAAGATCAGCCGCGCCTTACGTCGCTTGGGGTTGCGCGGGTCCGTCCGGTCCTCGACGTCCACCAGCGGCGCGGGGTGTGCCTTGAGGTGCGCGGCGAGCGCGTCAACGGCGGACTTCGCGAGCGGCACCGTGCGGTAGCTCTCGTGCGTCTTGGGCTCGCCGATGAACGGCTCACCGTCGTCCGGGCCGACCAACTGCTGTTCGACTCGCACCGTGCGGCGCAGGAAGTCGACGTGCTCGACTTCGAGGCCGAACACTTCCCCCTGCCGCAGGCCGGACGCCGCGGCGAACAGGATCAGCGCCCGGTACCGAGCGGGCGCGGCCTCGACGAGGGCCCGTACGGCGTCAGGGTGAAGCGGCACGATCTCGCGGCGGCGCGCCTCGGGCAGCTTCACGCCCTCGCAAGGGTTCACGCGCAGGATGCCGTCATGCAGCGCCGTGCGGAACACGGTCACGAGGTAGGCGTAGGTCGTGCGCAGGCTGTTGTGCGACAACACGGCGGCGCGGTCCTTCACCCATGCCCGTATCTCTGACGAGCGGATACTCGACATCGCCCGGTCGCCGAACGTCGGGTAGATGTGGCGGCGCAGTGCCCGCTCGACGCGCGTCGCGGTGCTCGTGCGGTGCACGGCCGAGACGCGCCACCGCTCGGCGACGGCCCGGAAGCTCTCTTTGCCCGCGGCGGGGTCGACGTACAGGCCGCGGTCAAGGTCGGCCTTGACGGTGGCCGCGCGGGTCTCGGCTGCGGCGCGCTTGTCGAAGTTCTCTTTGCGCTGCTTCCCGCTCGCGTCGCGCCAACGGACCTGCCACCGCTTCCCCTTGCCGTGCTCGCCGCTCGGGGCGAGCTTGCGCGTCTTGCTGGTGTGCTCGCTGCACGGCTTGTCGTCCTTGCCCGGACGAGACTTGTGCCACCGGTCGTAAACCTCAGCCATTCGGCTCTGCCTCCCCCTGATCCCCGCCCGCGTCAGCCGTCAGAGCCTCGGGTTCGACGCCGGCGGCCCCGAGGGCTTCCCAAACCTTGATGTACGCCTCATGCCCCTCACGCTGGCGCCGCTCGCGGGACTTCCACTCTTCCGCTGGCACCTCGCTGCGGTAAATGCGCTCATCCGTGAAGGTGAGCGGCGCCTCGCCCCTAATCCACCCGCGGACCCAACCGGCGTTCTCACGCTGGAGTCCGTGAGTCGGCTGCGAAGGCTCGGGGGTGAGTTCGTAGCGCACCTGCTCGTCATCGACCGGTACGAGCAGGTGAATCGGCGCAACGTGTAGAGCCTGCGCCAGGATCAACCACTCTTCGAGGGTGACCTGCCGCCGGCGACGGCCATTCAGGTCACGTCGACCGCTCTCGATGTTGGCGATCACTGAACCTGTCATGCCCGGCGCGCCCATCAAGCGGCAGCGTTCGGCGAGTTCCTTGGCCGAGAGCCCTTGACGCTTCCGTAGCTCTTGGACCCGCTGGGCGACGAAGTCGCTCGCGGATTGAGAGCTGCCCACATTCCCACCTCTTCTGTCGATACGACAAATCCTTGCGCAAGGTTGACATGCGCAGCGAGGCATCGCAAGGTGATCACATAACAAAACGACAACGGTTGATGTCGAATCGACATAGGAGGATTCGTGTCCCCTGCCCAGCTCCCCAATGCCACCGCCCGCCGCAAGCTCGCCACCGCGCAGGAACTCGCCGACTACTGCGGCGTGCCGCTGGCCACCGTCTACCAGTGGTCGCATCGCGGTAGCGGCCCGCGGATGATCAAGGTCGGCCGCCATCTGCGCGCCCGCTGGGAGGACATCGATCGCTGGCTCGACAGCCACGCCACCGACGCCGCGTGATGCGCGCCCCGCTCTGTCGCACCCGACAAGGGCCGCCGGCCTGCGAAGGCCGACGGCCCCTACGCCTCGCCCACCACTTCGCCAGTGATCACCAGCGGCGCCGGGTTTCTCACCACCCGGGCCGCTCGGAAGGATGCTCCTCCGTGCACACCATGCACCCCCGCTGCTCGACCGCCCCGCCGACGATGACCGACCACCTGCCCATGTGGCATGGATGGGCGGTCCTGCCCGTCCCTACACAGCAATACGGCGGGCTCATGCCCGCACCGCGCGGCTTCGGCGTTGACGTCTTCATAGGCGCCGCGCGTGACATTGGCGACCACACCACGCGCGAACTCGCCGCCGCCATGGCCGACTGTTCCGACTACCAGGTCACCGATCCGCACGGCCTCGCCGCCGTCGAGGTTCGTCTCGCCGCCCTGCTGGGGCGGTGAGAGCGTGACGCCCCCGACTCCCGGCCCGCTGCGCGTAGCCCTGTGGTTCGCCGCTCAGGGCTACGCGGTTCACCCGCTCGCCCCGGGCCGGAAGGTGCCCGTACGCGGCTGCGACCGCTGCTCTCCCGGCACTGCTGAGCGCCCTAACCCCGCCTATGTCGAGCACGACGGCCGTGCCTGCCAGTGCCACGCCGACGGCCGCCCTTGTCACGGGGTGCTCGCCGCCACCACCGACCCCGACCGCATCACCGCATGGTGGGCAAGCACGCCCGCGGCCGGGGTCGGCGTGGCCGCGGGACCCTCCGGACTGGTGATCCTCGACGTCGACTGTCACGGCGGCGATGTGCCGGCCGACGCCGAGCGGCTGCTGCCCGGCGTCGAACTGCCCGACGACATCGCCCCGGGCAGCGTCCGCGACGGCCGCGACGTCCTCGCGCTGCTTGTCGAGGCGCGCCGCGCCACGCTGCCCGGCTGTGCCCCGGAAACGCTCACCGTGCGCACGCCCTCGGGCGGGCTTCACTACTGGTTCCGGGCGCCCGCCGGTACGCAGTGGCGCCCACAGGCGGGCGCGCTCGGCTGGCAGCTCGACGTGCGCGCCGGATCGTCATACGCCGTTGCTCCGGGCACGGTCACCTGCGACGGCGCGTACACCCCGCTCGGGGACTGCCGCGTGGTCGCCGAGCTACCCGTGTGGCTCGCCCGCGACCTTGACCGGACCGGGCACCGTGTGCGCCCCGAGCGGCCCCGAGTCGCCCTGCCGTGGCGCTCCCGCGGCATGGGTACCGGGTACGTGGCCGCCGCCGTCGAGGCCGAGCTGCGCGCGGTTGCTGAGGCACAGCCCGGCACCCGTAACGACACGCTCAACCGGGCCGCCTTCAGCCTCGGCACGCTGCTTGCCCCGGGCCGTCTTGATCGCGCCCAGGTCGCCGACGTCCTCGCCGATGCCGCCCGCCATGCTGGACTGTCGGGCCGCGAGGCCGAGTCCGCCATACGCTCCGGGCTCGCCGCCGGCGAGCGGCACCCGCGCACCCTGACGGGAGCCGCCGCATGACCTCCGCCCTGACTTTCAACCCGACCGCCGCCGCGCGTTCCGTCGTCCCCTTCCCGAGACTGGAAACGGCCACGGAGCAGCCGCGCGGCCCGAAGCAGGAAAGGCAGCCGCCGCAGGCCGAAGTGCTGCGCATGCTCGGCCAGAACCGATTCCGCTACCTGCGCCACAACGGCGCCCCCTACGCCGTGTCGTATGACGGCCCGCCCGTCGCCGTGCCGCTGCGCGCCACCGCCCACAGCGGCACCGGCAGCCTGCGCCAGCACCTCACACGCGCCTACGTGACCGAGTGCCAGCGCACCCCCTCGCAGTCCGCGCTCGCCGACGCCCTCGGCGCCCTCGACGCGCTCGCTGCGGACGTGCCCGAGGTCGAACTGCCGCTGCGCGTCGCCGCCGACCCCGACGACGGCAACGTGACGTGGCTCGACCTCGGCCGCCCCGACGGGCAGTCGGTACGCCTCGCCCCGGACGGCTGGACGCTCACTTACCCGGACGTCGAGACCGGGCCTGTGTGGCGCCGCAGCCGGCTCGTCCGCCCGCTGCCGCGCCCGGACCGCGTCCCGGGTGGCTGGCGCGAGGGTATCGAGGAGTTCGCCGCGCTGCTGCCGTTCACCGCCGAGACGCTGCCACTCGCCGTCGGCTGGCTGCTCGCCGCCCTGCGCCCGAGCATGCCGCGGCCCGTCGCCTACCTCACGGGCGAACAGGGCACGGGCAAGAGCACGTCAGGGCAGATGCTCGCCGGGGTCATCGAGGGCGCCCGCGCCCCGCTGCGCCAGGCGCCCGAAACCCTGCGCGACCTCGGGCCGACCACCGCCGCCGGATGGGTGCTCGCCCTCGACAACCTCTCGGGCATGCCCGGCTGGCTGTCCGACGCACTGTGCCGCATCGTCACTGGCGACGCCCAGGTAACCCGCGCTCTCTATACCGACGACGACGTCAACGTGCTGACCTACCAGCGCCCCGTACTGCTCACCGGAATCGACCTCGGCGCGCTCCGCAACGACCTCGCCGAACGCATGCTGCCGCTCGAACTCGCCCCCATCCCCCGACACAAGCGGCGCACCGCCGGCGCCCTGTGGGCTGCGTACGAGCGGGCGCACCCGCGCATCCTCGGCGCACTGCTCGACCTCGCCACCGACGTGTGGGCGGACTTCCCCCACGCCGCCGCGGAACTGACCGAGCGCCCGCGGCTCGCCGACTTCGCCGAGCTGCTGCACGCCCTCGACCGTGTCACCGGATGGCGCAGCCTCGACGCGTTCAACGGTGCGCAGGACACGCTGAACGATGCCGTGCTCGACGGCCACCCCGTTGCCGCCGCCCTGCGCGAGTGGACCGCCTCGCCCGCCTTCCCGCCCGACGGCTGGCAAGGCACCATGGCCGACCTTCACCGGCAACTCAGCAGCGATGGGCGCGGCCTCGCCGAAGGCTGGCCCAAGACGCCGGCCGTCCTCAGTGCCCGTATCCGCCAGGTCGCCCCCGCACTCCGCTCCCGCGGCATCCACGTGGCTCGCACCTCCGGCAGCAACAAGCACGGCAAGGTATGGGCTGTCACGTACGTCCCGTCGTCATGACCGCCCCGCCATCGCTACGCGCCCCGGTACGGCACTCCCGCCGCCCGGGGCGCTGCTGTTCCGGGGGACGCCTGGGGGACGCTCAGGGGACGACAGGGGGACGCGCACCGCACGTCGAGTCGTCCCCCACAGAACCCCGCTCATCAAGCGGAAACGGACGCACTGCCCGGAAGGGGGGACGCGGGGGACGGCTCAGACGCCCTTCCCCTCTGTCTCAGTCAGCAGAGGAAGGGAAGGTAAGAGGGGACGACGGAAACACCGTCCCCCGCGTCCCCGTGGTCCCCCGCCACATGACGGGAATGTCGCACCGCGACCGGTCGTGTTCCCTGTCCCTCGCGGGCGCGCGCGAATACCACACCCAACTGACAGGGGAGCACCCCTGGTTCCCCGGGTCGCATCGACCGGTCGATGCCGCCCTACGCGCGCGAGGCACGCCCGCCCCGGCCGGGACCGCTCATTTCAGATCGAGCAGCATCACATCGTGAAGGTCTGCGCCCTCCCACGGGCGCGCCTCGCCGATCTTCCGATACCCCCACGCTCGGTAGGCCGCCCGTGCGGCCCGACTCTCCGGGTGAACGTTGAGCAGCACACGCTCGACCTCCGCGCCGGCGAGCACGTTCTCGTGCAGTCGGCGGGCAACGCCCTGCTGGCGCCACGGGCCGCGCACGGCAAGTTCCATGAGCCCGAAGGTTCGGCGCCCGTCCTCGCGGCGCATGTCCTCGGGGACGGGTTCCGTCAGTTGATCCCACCACCCCGTGTTGGGGCCTAGCGGGTAGCCGAACGCCATGCCGACGGGCCCGCCGTCTTCGACACGGGCGAGGGCGGCCCGGAACGCCCGCCTGCGCGCCTGAGAGCGGAAGCGGCGGAACGTCCCCGCGACATCGTCCTCTGTCTCGTTGTACGGCGGCTCGGCGAACGCCTCGGCGTAGATGAGGCGAAACGCGTCCTCGGCCTGCGCGGCAGCCGGCCCGTCCATGCTCTCGACCGTGACGAGCCCGTGCTGCGTCATATGGCGCCCCCTTGGACGGTCTCGCGAATGCGCTCGCTGCAATCCCTCGCATCGGCGCTGTCGGTCCTCGCGGCAGCCCGCTCGAACTCCCGGATCTTGTCCAGCAGCCGGGGCGACGAGATCCCGCCGCACGCGTCGAGAACGCCGCGCATCTCCCCGCACGCTTCGTCGACCTCGCCAGCGGCCAGGAGGACGCAGGCGAGCTTGACCCGGTATGAGGCGCTGTTACGGGCGAGGTCACCGCCAATGCCGCGCACGGCAGCGCGGAGGAACGGCACGGCGTGCTTGGGCTGCTCGGCTCGCACGTACAGATCTGCCGTCGCGTAGTCGACCTCGAACGGGCCGACGAATCGCGCCCAGTGCGGCACCTCGGTATCGGCGTCCGTGCGCCCTTGGTGACTGACGGCCCGACTCAGCGCGCGGCGCGCTGCGGAAAGGTCGCCTGCGTGGGTGGCCACATTGGCTTCCCGGAGCGAGATCACGAGGCGAACCGTGGGGCCGGCACCTGCGCGGGTGGCGAGGCGGTAGGCGTTCTCTACCGCGCTCGCTGCCTCCCACGTCCGCTCTGCCTTGATCGCCAGGAGTACAAGGGTCTCCAGAACGGAGACTTGCAGCAGCGCGTCGTCTACGAGCTGGGCCGCCGCGAGTGCTTCCATGCAGGCGGCGCGCCCCTGGTCGATGCGCCCGCCGTCATAGCCGTACCAAGCGCGGTGACCGTGCAACTCGGCGAGCATCGTCTGTAGCTCCCGGCCGACGCGGCTCGTGTACGAAGCCGTTCCGAGCGCGCCCGTGATCTCGTCCTCGATCGCGCTTGCCTGCACCATGGCGGGCACGCTGCCCGCTGTGTGGTCCGTCCGGTACAGGCCGTCGAGTTCCGCGCGCAGCCGGGCGACATCGGCTGTGCCCACCCGAGGGCCAGACCGAGCGCCAACGAGCGCCGCGCCGGCGAGCAGCCCGGCGTCGGCGACGAACGTCCTTCGCTTCACATTGCCAGAGTCGCCGACCGGCGCCGCGATCGTCACCCGATGCGGGGGCACCTCGAACCCCATTTCGGCCAGGGGGACGCCGAATATCGCTTCGAGCACGATCTGCTGACTCGGATGGGGCAGAGGCGGGGGAGTCTCCCGTTCCCACCGCCGCACTTGTCGCACGCTGACGGATGCATCGATGCCCAAGCGCGCGGCTTCTTGGATGAAGGCCGTCACGAACGTCTCTTGGGTGTACCCGGCTGTGCGTCGTAACTGCGCAAGTCTGCTCACGACCCTGCCCGCCATCCGTGCGGCTGCCGTTTGTCTCTCACCGTAGTGACTTGACCACTGGGGCGTGCGTGAAAACGTCCGCCTAAACGTCCGGTCGCCCTTCGCCCGCGGGGCCGCCCGAGCCGCTGCACTGGTCGTGCGCCGTGGCAACACGGTCTGATCTGCGGAAAGGGCGAGCCCATGGCCATGACGATCCATGTGTACACCGTCGACGGGAAGACGGGCCAGGTTAAACGGGACCGGGGCCGGGTGACCGTTCCGGAGAGCGGCGAACGCCTCCTACCGCTCCTCTCCAGCGCGTACCCCCCTTGCCGTTGCGACCGATGCCGCGCGAGGGAGCGCAGCAGGTGAGACAGCGGTTAGCGGTGCTGCTGTGGATCTGCCTTTGCATCGCAGTGGTCGTCCCGCTCGCGATCGCAGGCAACCCGGAGTGGTAGCCGTGCCACGGCCCCGCCAGCGGCGTTGGACAGTTCCCGGGGCAGCCGCGAGAGTGGCCGCCCCCGGGCCGCACGCACGGCCCAACTCCCCAGAAGGAGAGACGACATGAAGCGACTGGTCGCCCGCCTGTGGCGCATCATCCGTGGCCCGATGCAGTGGCGGGTCCTCTGGCTCGCGCACGCGAAATTCATGGTTGGCGTGACCGGCGTCGTCCGGGACGACGCGGGGCGCGTTCTGCTGCTGCGCCACCGCATGTGGCCCGAGGGCCGGCAGTGGGGCCTGCCGACCGGCTACGCCACCAAGGGCGAGGAGTTCGGCGCCACGGTCGTCCGCGAGGTGCGCGAGGAAACCGGCCTGAATGTGAAGGCTGGCCCGCTCGTCCACCTCAAGAGCGGATACAAGCTGCGGATCGAAGTCGCGTACGAAGCGGCTTTGGTCGGCGGCGAACTCAAGATCGATTCGTTCGAGATCTTGGAGGCACGATGGTTCTCCCCGGACGAGCTACCGGAAGGTGTGCAGGAGTCGCACCGGGCGCTGATCTTGGGGCAGACACCCCTCGACTGATCGGCATACCCCGGGTGCTGGCACCCAATGAGCACCTGTCCGGCGGGGCCGACGCGGTAAGGCTGGCCGCCATGCTGGCCGAGCTGCGCAGCGACACGGACAGCCTTGCCCGCCAGCACCCGCAGGTGACGTTCCGGCCGCTCTCCCGAGTCTTGACCGACTGGAGCGCGGCCGGACTGGACGCCCGTCCCTTCCTGGACGGCCTGGCCGCATTGCGCCCCCGGTACACCTCCATCGGCCTGCGCCGGCTGCTCCCCCTCGACCGTGTCATGGTCGGTATCCGCTCCGAGCGGGAGGGAGCGTACGGCGGGTTCCATCACCCGAACCAGGGCTACCGGCACCTGCAAATGCGTGCCGTGATCACGGTTGCTGGTCCGCTCGCGTCCGGCCTCCCGGAGGACCCGGAGCTGTCCGCGCTCGACCTGCTGCGGGCGTACGCGCACGACTGCCTGCACTATGGGTCGTTCCGTAGCTACCGGCTCAGAAGCGGCGAGATCGTTCGGACGCAGTACGGGGTGAACTTCCGCCGCTACGACGGGCGCACGTACTCCGCGCCCGATCTCGCCGGATCGCCGACCACCCGCAATCTCGGCGTGATCATGGAGGGGGCATGCGACCGCGAGGCGCGTGCCCTCACCCGGCAGATTGCCCGCCTCTTGGGCATCGCGCGCACCGGGGGCATGTCCGCCTACGTGTTCCGAGACGTAACGGGCACTCTCACCACCGCCGACACCGCCGCGCTCTCCCGGCCCGCGCACCGTGCCGCCCACGCCCCCACGGAGCCCGCGGCGAGCTTCCTGGACTCCATGAGGACGTACCAAGAGTCGGTCAATGCCCGCTACGGCCGCTTCCTGGCCGACGTAGGCCGCGACGAGGCAGCCGACCTGCACGCCTGCCTCCTGCGGGCAACACTGTCCGGCTCCCTCGCCGGGCTGTCGGCCTGGCTCGACCGCTGCCACGGCCCCCGCTCGTTCGCCTCCCTCTTCCTCAACCCCGGCTACCCGCCACGCTCCCCGGGCTAGCAGACCGGTCGACGCTGCCGCACCTGTGCCCGCAGGGCACATGCAGGGCACAAGACCCAGAAAGAGCCCGGAAGACCGTGGCAACTACTGAGTGTAGTTTTCCCAGGTCATCCGGGCTCTTCGGAAGAACGCGCAGGTCAGAGGATCAGGCGGGCGGTTCCTCTTCTACCGGGAACTCGGCTTCTCCCTGGAGGAGATCAAGGCCATCCTGGAGAACCCCCAGGCCAACGCCGTGGACCAGCTCCGCGCCCGGCAAAAGCTCCTCAGCGAGCAGATCGCCAGGCTCCAGCGCCTGGTGGACGTCGCCGAGCGCGCCCTAGAGGTGCAGGAGACCGGCGTCCCCCTCACCCCCCAGGAACGCTTCGACGTCTTCGGCGAGATCACGTTCGACCTCAGCTACGCCACCGAGGCCGCCCTCAAGTGGCAGGACAGCGACGGCCACCGCCAGGCCCTCGCCAGCGCCGCCGCGCACAGCAAGGAGGACTGGCGGCGGCTGATGGCGGAGGCGGCCGAGTGGCGCACCCGGGTACTGGCCGCGTTCGACGCGGACGAACCGGCCGACGGCGAGCGGGCCATGGCGCTCGCCGAGGAGCACCGCGCCCACCTCGCCCGCTGGTTCACCCCGTGCCCGCCGGACATGCACGTCCGCGTCGCGGACGACTTCGCGACCGACCCGAGGGCGTTCGCCCTGCTGGTGCCACCGTCGGAGCAGCGGCCGGGCCTGGCGGAGTGGCTGCGGACGGCCGTCCGCGCGAACGCGGACCGCAGAGAGACGGAAGAGGACGGACGATGAAGATCCTGATCACCGCCGCCGGTTCGCGCGGCGACGTCGCCCCGTACACCGGCCTCGGCGCCCGCCTGGCCGCCGCCGGGCACGAGGTCGCCCTCGCGACGGGCGAGGTCTTCGCCCCGCTCGTACGGGAGGCCGGCCTGGAGTTCCGGCCCCTGCCCGCCGACCCGCGCGGCGCGGGCCCGGCCGCCACGAAGCGCGAACTCATGCGCACGGCCGCCGCGTTCATGCGCCGCCTGGCGACGGGCATGAGGGGCGCCCTGACGGACGACACCGACCTGATGCTGCTCTCCACCACCACGGCCCCGCTCGGCTGGCACCTCACCGAGGCGACCGGCGTCCCGTCCCTGGGCGCCTACCTCGTCCCGGCCGCGCCGACCGGCGACTTCCCGCCCGTGGTCGGCGGCACGCGCTCGCTGGGCCGGTTCGGCAACCGGGCCATGGGCCGGCTGTCGCTGCGCATCACCGACCGCCTCTTCGCGGAGGCGGTGAAGGAGCTGCGGACGGGGCTGGGGCTGCCCCCGGTCGCCCCGGGAGCGGTCCGCCGCCGCCAGGAGGCGGCCGGCTGGCCGGTCCTGCACGGCTTCAGCGAGGTCCTCGTCCCCCGCCCGTCCGACTGGCGCGCCGGCCTGACGGTCACCGGCACGTGGTGGCCGTACCACGACGGGACGGACCGACTCCCCCGCGAGGTCGAGGACTTCCTCGCGGCCGGCCCCCCGCCCGTCCTCGTCGGCTTCGGCAGCATGCCGGCGGACGACGCGGACCGGCTCGGCGACCTCGCCGTGACCGCCCTGCGCCGCGCCGGTGCGCGCGGCATCCTGCAACGCGGCCGCGCGGGCCTGGCCGCCGCGGACGACGACATCCTCACCGTGGACGCCCTCCCCCACGCGGCGCTCTTCCCCCGCCTCGCCGCCGCCGTCCACCACGCGGGCGCCGGCACGACGGCGGCCGCCCTCCGCGCGGGCATCCCCTCCGTCCCCGTCCCCTTCACCGCCGACCAGCCCTCCTGGTCCGCCCGCCTCAAGGCCCTCGGCGCCGCCCCCTCCCCCGTCCCCCACGCCACCCTGACCGCCGAAGCCCTGACCGACGCCCTGCGCCTCGTCCTGAACGACCCGTCGTACGCGGCCGCGGCCCGGGCGGCGGCCGGGCGGATGGCGGCGGAGGACGGGGCGGGCCAGGTCGTCAAGGCGGTCGACAGCCTCCGCCCGCGTGAGTGATTCGATCTGCGCCGGCAACGCCGGCAAGGACGCCGCCCGGGCCGCGGCCGCGGGCCGGTCGGCACGACCGTACGGGCGCAGCCCATGAACCGTCCATCCAGGAACGCCTCTCCCCCACCGCCGCGGCGAGACCCGCCCCGCGCGCACGAGCCCTACGCCGCCACCGACGTGACCGCCAGCACCGCCCCCGCCACCACCCCCGGCCGGTCGTACATCATCAGGTGGCCGGCGGGGGCGACGGATTCGAAGCGGCCGTCGAGGAGGGTGGCGAGGGCGCGTTGGCGGGCGAGGCGGCGGCGTTCGAGCCAGGAGCCGCTGCCGGTGGCGGCGGCGAGGACGGTGACGGGGACGGGCGGGAAGGGGCGTTCGGCGCGGAGGGACTCGACCTCGGCGGCCACGTCCCAGTAGCGCGCGTTCTCCATGAGCAGGGCGCGGACGACGCGGCCGGTGCCGTACGTGCGGCGGACGAGGTCGTCGGGGACGGGGTCCGCGCCGCGGACCGAGGACGCCCGGACGGTCAGCCGCCGCAGCGCGGGGCCGAGGGCGCGCGGCAGGCCGGCGGCCGCGTAGGCCCGGCCGCGGGCGCGGGCGGCGGCGGCGCGCAGGGCCGGGGCGGGCGCGGGCCGGGCGTTCTCCTCGACGCTGGCGTCGACGAGGACGAGCCCGGCCGTGCGCTCGGGGTACAGCCGGGCGAAGGCCTCCGCGTGGAAGCCGGCCAGCGAGTGGCCGACGACCGTCGCGGGCCCGCCGAGGCCGAGGGCGTCCAGGACGCCCGCGATGCGCGCCGCCTCCGCGGCGGCGGTCGGCGGCTCGGCGGCGGGGGCGCTGAAGCCGAGCCCGGGCCGGTCGAAGCGGACGACCGTGCGGTACGGCGCGAGGAGCGGGACGACGGGCTCCCAGTCGAACCAGCCCATCCCGAGGCCGGGGCTCAGGACGCACACCGGCCCGGAGCCCTCGCACAGCACGTGCAGCGGCACGCCGCCGACCCGGAGCATGCGGCCCGGCGGAGGTGGTACGGCAGTCATGCGACCGACCGTACCCGGCGGGACGGGTCAGCCGGAGCGGTCCTCCGAGGTCACCCAGTGCGGCTTGCGCAGCTTCAGGAAGGCCAGCGGCGCGAGGAAGCCGATCGTCAGCAGCCCGCCGGCGACGATCAGCAGGTAGCGCCACAGCGGCTGCCCGCCGAACTGCTCCGGGGGCACGAAGCCGATGCACATCGCCGCCAGGGACGCGGCGAAGCCGGTGCCCGCGACGGCGTGCAGCGCCGGGACGCGGAAGCCGGCCCCGCCGGCCCCGCCGATCCCGTCCGCGACGGGCCCGTGGCGCCGCAGCCGCACCGCCGCCGCGAACATCAGCAGGTACACCACCAGGTAGATCTGCGTGGTCACGACGGAGAAGATCCAGTACGCGCTGGAGACGTCCGGCAGGAACGCGTAGGCCAGCGCGATCAGGGTGGTGAGGACGCCCTGCGCGACCATGATGTTGCGCGGCACGCCGTTCTTGTTGAGCCTCTGGAGGACGGGCGGCAGGTAGCCCTCCTGCCGGGCGACGATCAGCAGGCCGCGGGACGGCCCGGCCAGCCAGGCGAGCATGCCGCCGAGCGCGGCGGTGACGAGCATGACGCCGACGACCTTGGTGAGCCAGCCCACACCGAAGTGGTCGAAGAAGCCCTGGAACGCCTGCATCACGCCGGCCGTGAGGCTCAGGTCCTCGCCCGGCATGACCCAGCTGATGGCCAGCGCGGGCAGGATGAAGATCAGCAGGACGAGGCCGGTGGCCAGGAAGACCGAGCGCGGGAACTGCCGTCCCGGCTCGCGCAGCGACGAGACGTGGACGCCGTTCATCTCCATGCCCGCGTAGGACAGGAAGTTGCCGACGATCAGCACGAGGCTGGCCGGGCCGGTCCACGGCGGCAGCGCGTGACCGGCGTCCATGGGGGCGGCGGACGGGTTGCCCTGGGCGAGGAAGACCAGGCCGAGGACGACGAGCACGGCGCCGGGGATCAGCGTGCCGATCACCAGGCCCCAGCCGGCCAGCCCGGCCACCGCCTTCGTCCCGCGCGCGGAGATCAGCACGCCGGACCAGTAGACGACGACGATCACGGCGGCGATGTAGAGCCCGTTGTCCGCGAGGGACGGGTCGATGACGTACGCGAAGGTGCTCGCCACGTAGGCGAGCAGGCTCGGGTAGTACGCGATGGTCATCGCGAACTGGCACCACACGGCGAGGAAGCCGAGCGGCTTGGACAGCCCCTCGCTCACCCAGCGGTAGATCCCGCCGGGGCGGGAGGAGGCCAGTTCGGCGGAGACCAGGGCCGTCGGCAGGAGGAAGACGACGGCGGGGAGGAGGTAGAGGAAGACGGCGGCCAGGCCGTAGAGGGCCATGGACGGGGCGGGGCGCAGGTTCGCCACGGAGGCGGTGGTCATCAGCGCGAGCGCCGTCCACGAGATGAACTGCGGCCCGGGGACGGCCTGTTGTGCCTCCTGCGGGGAGGAGGAAGGGCGCGCTTCGGCGGGACGTTCGTCCCCGATCTGTTCCGTGAGGGTCATGAGGGGGGAGAGCGTCCTTCGGGCCAAGCAGTCGGTCGGTACGCCCCATCATCGGGCAATGGGCCCCTTGCGCGCACATCGGGCGCCCGGCACCCCGGCGGGACGCATACCCCGAGGGGGTAGTACGGTGCCCCGGAGGACTCGGGGAGGCTCGTGATGCGCGGATGGTGGGGGCGCCTGCTGCTGTTCGCGGCGCTGCTGCTGGGCATCGTGACGATGCACACGCTGGGGCATCCGTCGGGCCATGACGCGCCGCCGCCCGCGGTGCAGACGGTGCATACGGAGCACGCGGTCCACACACCGCACCCGCCGCAGGCCCACCATCCCGACACGGCTCCCCCCGATCACCGCCGCCCCGCCCTGGACCCCCTGTCCGTCTGCCTCGCCGTACTGCTGGGCGCGGGCTGGACCCTGGTCCTGCCGGCGGCCTTGCGGCGGTGGAGGCGGGGTCCGGCCGGCGCCGCCGCCCGGGCGCGCGCCCGGTTCGCGTACGCCCTGTGGCCCATTCCCCCGCCGCCACGGCACAAGGTCCTCGCCCGGTTGTCGGTGCTGCGGGTATAGGAGCGCGCCCGCGCGCCCGTACCCGTACTCCACCGACACCACAGAGGTGCACCCACCCATGCGCACAACCACGCGCCGCGCCGTGCTCGGCGCCGGCCTCGCCACGGTCGCCGGCGGCCTGCTCACCGCCTGCTCCGACGCGTCCCCGAAGGCCGCCCCCACCCCCTCGTACGTCGAGCCGGACGGCAAGGAGGTCGCCGCGGCCGAGACCCGGCGGCGCGCCACCGGGCCCGTCCGCGAGGTACGGCTCACCGCGGCCCGCACCGAGCTCGACCTCGGCGGCCGCAAGGTCACGAGCTGGGCGTACGGCGACGCCCTGCCCGGCAAGGAGGTCCGCGTCACCGCGGGCGACACGCTCGCCCTCCGCCTCGCCAACCACCTCCCGCAGGCGACGTCCCTCCACTGGCACGGACTCGCCCTCCGCAACGACATGGACGGCGTTCCCGGCGTCACGCAGCGGCCCATAGCGCCCGGCGCGGCGTTCGACTACCGCTTCGCGGTCACCCACCCCGGCACGTACTGGTTCCACCCGCACTCGGGCGTGCAGCAGGACCGGGGGCTGTACGCGCCGCTGATCGTCGAGGATCCGAAGGAGCCGCTGAAGTACGACAAGGAGTGGGTCGTCGTCCTGGACGACTGGGTGGACGGCGTGGAGGGGAGCACGCCGGACGGGGTGATGGCGGAGCTGGCGAAGGGCATGTCGCACGACACGTCCCACGACATGTCCCACGACATGGGCGGCATGCACCACATGTCGATGGCATCCGCTTCGCCGTCCGCGTCGTCCGAGGGCCCCTCCCGGATGCTCATGGGGGCCACGAGCCCCGTCCTCGGCGGCGACGCCGGTGACGTCGCGTACCCGTACTACCTGGTCAACGGGCGTACGCCCGACGCGCCGGAGACCTTCACGGCCCGCCCCGGCGACCGGATCCGCATCCGGTTCGTCAACGCGGGCGGCGACACGGCGTTCCGTGTGGCGCTGGGCGGTCACCGCATGACCGTCACGCACACGGACGGCTTCCCCGTCCGGCCCGTCGAGACGGACGCGCTGCTGCTGGGGATGGGCGAGCGGTACGACGTGCTCGTCACCGCCGGGGACGGCGTCTTCCCGCTGACCGCGCTCGCGGAGGGCAAGAGGCGGACGGCCCTCGCCCTGCTCCGCACCGGCGGCGGCGCCGCGCCCGGCGCGGACGTCCGCCCGGAGGAGCTGGGGCGCACCCCCCTGACGGCGGACCGGCTCCGTGCGGACGACGCGGTCGCCCTGCCGTACCGGCGGCCGGACCGGACGCTCACCTTCGAGCTGACCGGCTCGATGGCGAAGTACGACTGGGCCATCAACGGACGGCGCTACTCCTCCTCCGAGCGGTACCCGGTGAAGGCGGGCGAACGGGTGCGGCTCGCGTTCGTCAACCGGACGGGGATGTGGCATCCGATGCACCTGCACGGCCACACGTTCGCGCTGCCCGGCGGCGGGCCGCGGAAGGACACGGTGATCGTGCTGCCGGGGAAGCGGGTCGAGGTGGACTTCGACGCCGACAATCCCGGGGTGTGGATGCTGCACTGCCACAACGTGTACCACGGGGAGAGCGGGATGATGACGCTGCTCGGCTACCGGCGGTAGTTCCCGCTCCCCGCCCGCCCTCTTCCCGCTCCCCCGGGGCCGCGCCCCGGCCCCGGGGGAGCGAACCGGGCCGGCCGCCTAAACTGAACGACGTGGCACAACTGCGTCTCGCCCTCAACCAGATCGACTCCACCGTCGGCGACCTCACCGCCAACGCCGAGTCGGTCGTCCGCTGGACACGCCACTCCGCCGACGCCGGCGCACACCTCGCCGTGTTCCCCGAGATGGTGCTGACGGGCTACCCCGTGGAGGACCTGGCGCTGCGCCGTTCCTTCGTCGAGGCGAGCAGGGCCGCCCTGCGCGCGCTGGCGGAGCGGCTCCAGCGGGAGGGGCTGGGCGAACTGCCCGTGCTCGTCGGGTACTTGGACCGGTCCGAGGCGGCCGAGCCCCGGCTCGGCCGCCCGGCGGGCGCGCCGCTGAACGCGGCGGCGGTCCTGCACCGCGGCCGCCCCGTGCTCACCTTCGCCAAGCACCACCTGCCGAACTACGGTGTGTTCGACGAGTTCCGGTACTTCGTCCCGGGCGACACCCTGCCCGTGATCCGCCTGCACGGCGTCGACGTCGCCCTCGCCATCTGCGAGGACCTGTGGCAGGAGGGCGGCCGCGTCCCCGCCGCCCGCGCCGCCGGGGCCGGGCTGCTCGTGTCGGTCAACGCCTCGCCGTACGAGCGGGAGAAGGACGACACCCGTCTGGAGCTGGTGCGCAAGCGCGCGCAGGAGGCCGGCTGCACCACCGCGTACCTGGCCACCACCGGCGGCCAGGACGACCTCGTCTTCGACGGCGACTCGATCGTCGTCGACCGCGACGGCCGGGTGATCGCCCGGGCCCCGCAGTTCGAGGAGTGCTGCGTCGTCCTCGACCTGGACCTGCCGGCCGCCCCCGCCGAGGCGCCGTCCGGCACCGTGGACGACGGCCTGCGCGTCGAGCACGTCACGCTGTCCGCCGAGCCGGTCCCGCCGTACGAGCCCGCCTTCCCGGGGACGGTCGCCGAGTACCTCGACGACGACGCGGAGGTCTACCAGGCGCTGGTGACGGGCCTCCGCGCGTACGTCGCGAAGAACGGCTTCCGCAGCGTCCTCATCGGCCTCTCCGGCGGCATCGACTCGTCGCTCGTCGCGGCGATCGCCTGCGACGCGGTCGGCGCGGAGAACGTGTACGGCGTGGCCATGCCGTCCCGTTACTCCTCCGAGCACTCGGTCGGCGACGCGGAGGAGCTGGCCCGCCGCACGGGGCTCGACTTCCGCGTCCAGCCGATCGCCCCGATGTTCGACGCCTACATGGGTGCGCTCGGGCTGACCGGCCTCGCCGAGGAGAACCTCCAGTCGCGGCTGCGCGGCACGATGCTGATGGCGATCTCGAACCAGGAGGGCCACATCGTCCTCGCCCCGGGCAACAAGTCCGAGCTGGCGTGCGGCTATTCGACGCTCTACGGCGACTCGGTCGGCGCGTACGGGCCCATCAAGGACGTCTACAAGACCGGTGTCTTCCGCCTCGCGAAGTGGCGCAACCGCGTCGCGGCGGAGCGCGGCGGGACGCCGCCCATCCCCGAGAACTCCATCACCAAGCCGCCCAGCGCCGAGCTGCGCCCCGGCCAGGTCGACACGGACTCCCTGCCCGACTACGACGTCCTCGACCGCATCCTGGAGCTGTACGTGGACGCCGACCGCGGCCGCGCGGAGATCGTGGCGGAGGGCTTCGACCCGGAGCTCGTCGCCCGCGTCCTGCGCCTCGTCGACACCGCCGAGTACAAGCGCCGCCAGTACCCGCCCGGCACGAAGATCTCCCCCAAGGGCTTCGGCAAGGACCGCCGCCTGCCGATCACGAACCGCTGGCGCGAGCGGAGCTGAGCCGCCCGGCGGGGCGCGCCGGGGGGCGCCCCGGTCCGCCTACAGCCTCACCCGCGCCGCCACCGGCAGGTGGTCACTGCCCGTGTCGGGCAGCGTCCACGCGTCCACGGGATCCATCCCCCGCACCATGATCTGGTCGATGCGGGCCATCGGGAAGCTCGCCGGCCAGCTGAAGCCGAAGCCGTCCCCGGCGGCCCCCTGCGCCGAGCGCAGCTGGGAGGTGACGGGGGCCAACGACCGGTCGTTCATGGTGCCGTTGAGGTCACCGAGCAGGACGACCTTCTTCACCTGCTCGGCGGCGATGGCCCGGCCCAGCGCGGCGGCGCTGTTGTCCCGCTGCCCGGCGGTGAAGCCGGCGTTGAACTTCACGCGCACCGACGGGAGATGGGCGACGTAGACGCCGACGGGCCCCTGCGGCGTGCTGACCGTGGCGCGCAGCGCCCGCGTCCAGCCCATCTTGATGTCGACGGGACGCGCGTCCGTGATCGGGTGCTTGCTCCAGAGGCCGACCGTGCCCTGCACGGAGTGGTAGGGGTACGAGGCGGCCAACGTCCGCTCGTACACCGGCGCGGCGTCGGGCCCCAGCTCCTCCAGGGCCACGACGTCCGCCCCGGCCGCGGCGACCTTGCGGGCGGTGGCGGCCGGATCGGGGTTCTCGGCGTTGACGTTGTGGCTGATGACGGTGAAGTTGCCGCCGGAGCCGGACTTGTCGGTGAGCAGCCCGCCGAAGAGGTTGAGCCAGGCGATCGCCGGCAGCAGCACCGCGATCAGCGCGGTCGCCGAGCGGCGCCAGAGGGCGAGGAGGAGCAGGACGGGCACGAGGAGCCCGAACCAGGGGAGGAAGGTTTCCGCGAGGCTGCCGAGGTTGCCGACGCGGTTGGGGATCTGGCCGTGGAGCAGCATCAGCAGGCCCAGCACGGCCGAGAGGACCGCGATCAGCAGGCCGCGCCGCCAGATCCCGGGGCCCCGCCACCGGTCCGCGAGGCGCCGGACCCCGGAGCCGGCCCGCTCCGGACCCGCTCCTCCGTGGTCCGTCTCCTGCACGTGCGCCTGCGGCATCCGTCGTCCTCACTCGGTCTCGCTGTCGTCCCCCGGACCGACGATAGGTGATCGCCGGCGAGCGGTGATCACCGCGGCGGGGGTTCCGTCGCGGAGGAGGACGGCGTCCCGGCCCGGCGGGGTTCCTCGGCCCGGGGCGGGACGCCCGCCTGTGACACAACGGGCACATTCCCGGCACGGCGCGCTCATCCCGCCGGCCGGACGCCCTCCAGCACCGTGTCCACGATCCGCTCGGCCAGCCCCTCGGGCAGTTCGCTCCATTCGCAGAGGACGGCCCGGGCCACCATCGGGCTGACGAAGAGGTCCACGAGCAGCTCCGGGTCCACGTCCCCGCGGACCTCGCCGGAGGCGATCCCGCGCCGCAGCACGGCGAGGAACGCCTCGCGCCGGGCGGAGACGACGGTGTCGTGGTACTCCTTCCAGATGCGCGGCTGGGCCTGGACCTGGGCGACGACCGTGCGCAGCACGGCGGACGACCGCTTGGCCAGGCCGCGCCGGCGCAGGAAGTCCAGCAGCGCGACGAGGTCGTCGCGGACGGAGGCGCCGGTCAGCCGGGGGCTGCTCTCCTCCATGGAGCGCAGCACGTCGAGCATGAGCGCCTCCTTGCCGGCCCACCGCCGGTAGACGGTGGCCTTGCCGACGCCGGCCTCGCGGGCGATGCGCTCCATGGAGAGTTCGCTGACGGTCACCCCCTGCTCCAGCAGCCGCAGCACGCTCTCGATCACGGCGGTGCCGACGGCGGCGCTGCGCGGCCGGCCGCGCGGCGGGACGGGCAGGGGGCCGGCGTCCGGCGCGGCGGCGGCGCTCACGCCTCGGCCCCCGCCTGCTGCCGCTCGGCCGGCCGCCCGGTGCCGGGGCCGGCGGGCGTGGCGCCCTTGCCGGGCAGGAAGATCCCGACGACGAGCGCGCCGAGGGCGGCGACGACCGTGGCGCCGAGCGCGGTGACGTGCATGGCGTGCAGGAACGCGTCGTCGGCGGGGCCGACGAGGGCCTTCCCGGCCGGGCCGAGCCGCTCGGCGACCGCGAGGGTGCCCTCGATGGACTCGCCGGCCGCGTGCCGCGCGGAGTCGGGCAGTCCGGGGACGGCGTCGAGCCGGCCGGCGATGCCGTCGCGGTAGGTCGTGGAGAGCAGCGAGCCGAGGACGGCGACGCCGAGCGCACCGCCGATCTGCCGGAAGGTGTTGTTCACGGCCGAGCCGGAGCCCGCCTTCTCGCGCGGCAGGGACTGCATGATCGAGACCGTGGCGGGCGGCATGACGTGCGCCATCGCGGTGCCCTGGACGAAGAACAGGACCTCCAGCACCCAGATCGGGGTGTCCGCGTCGAGCAGCAGGAAGCCGGACATCGACAGGGCCACCAGCAGCATGCCGGCGCAGCACACCGCGCGGGCGCCGAAGCGGGCCACGACGTGCCGGGCGCGCGGGGCGAAGAACATCTGGGCGGCGGCGAGCGGGAGCATGAGCATGCCGCTCTCCAGCGGGCTGTAGCCGCGCACGCTCTGGGTGTAGAAGACGCTGAAGAAGCTGACGCCCATGAGCGCGAAGAACACCAGCGAGATGGAGGAGACGGCCGCCGAGAACGCGGGCTTGCGGAAGTAGCGCACGTCCAGCGCCGGATGGTCGGTGCGCCGCTCGTAGAGGACGAACGCGACGATCACGAGGAGGCCGCCGCCGACCGTGCCGTACACCTCGGGGTCGGTGAAGTCGGCGAGCTGGCCGCCCTTGATGATGCCGTACACGAGCAGCACCAGGCCGACGACCGACAGCAGCACGCCGACGGGGTCGAGCCGGCCGGGCCGCGGATCCTTGGAGTCGGGGACGAGCGCCACCATGGCGACCAGGCCGCAGATGACGATGGGCACGTTGACGAGGAAGACCGAGCCCCACCAGAAGTGGTCGATCAGGAGGCCGCCGGTGATCGGGCCGATGGCGATCGCCAGGCCGACCGCGCCGGCCCAGATGCCGACGGCCTTGGGCTGCTCGTCGCGCTCGAAGACGTTCATGATGATCGCCAGGGTCGCGGGCATCACGAAGGCGCCGCCGAAGCCCATCACCGCGCGGAACGCGATGAGTTCGCCGGGCGAGCCCGCCATCGCCGACAGCACCGAGCCGATGCCGAACACCGTCATGCCGAACAGCAGGACCTTCTTGCGCCCCAGCCGGTCGCCGAGCAGTCCGGCGGTGAACAGGATGCCGGCGAAGACCAGCGTGTAGGAGTTGATGGCCCACTCGAGCTGGCTCTGGGTGGCGCCCAGTCCGGTCGGGGCGGGCGAGGCGATCGTCTTCATCGCCACGTTGAGGATCGAGTTGTCGAGGACGACGACGAGCAGGCTGAACAGCAGGACGGCGAGGACGGCCCACCGCCTCCTGTGCACCGCCTCGGGGACCTGGCGCGCCGGTATGTCACCGGCCGGGATTGTCATACGAATACCGTAAGCCCGTTTCCGATACGGCCCCGTTCCGTATTGGAAAGTCTTTAAGGACCTTTGGGGACCGGCAGCCGTCACGTCCCGTGGCTTCCTCCGGGGAGATCCCCGTGTCAGCATGGAGGCGATCCGGGGACGCCGTCAGGGCGCCTCGAGACGACAACACCACAGGAGCCATTGCCATGACGCATGCCGTGAAGACCCCCGACAGCAGCAAGGCGCTGTACGGCGGGACGAGCTCCCGGCGCATCACCGTCCGCGACATCGCCGCCGCGAAGGGGCGCGGCGAGAAGTGGCCCATGCTGACCGCCTACGACGCGATGACCGCCTCCGTCTTCGACGAGGCCGGCATACCCGTCCTGCTGGTCGGCGACTCCATGGGCAACTGCCACCTCGGCTACGAGTCCACCGTCCCCGTCACCCTCGACGAGATCACCGTCCTGTCCGCCGCCGTCGTCCGGGGCACCAAGCGGGCCCTGGTCGTCGGCGACCTGCCCTTCGGCTCGTACCAGGAGGGCCCCGTCCAGGCGCTGCGCAGCGCGACCCGGCTGGTGAAGGAGGCGGGTGTCCAGGCCGTCAAGCTGGAGGGCGGCGAGCGGTCCGCCCACCAGATCGAGATGCTGGTGCAGGCCGGCATCCCCGTCATGGCCCATGTGGGCCTGACCCCCCAGTCCGTCAACGCCTACGGCGGCTACCCCGTCCAGGGACGCGGCGAGGAGGCCGCGGCGCAGCTCCTCCGCGACGCGAAGGCCGTCCAGGACGCGGGGGCCTTCTCCGTCGTCCTCGAACTCGTCCCCGCCGAGCTCGCCGCCGAGGTCACGCGCAGCCTGCACATCCCGACCGTCGGGATCGGCGCGGGCGCCGGGTGCGACGCCCAGGTGCTCGTCTGGACGGACATGGCCGGCCTGACCGGCGGGCGCGTCCCGCGCTTCGTCAAGCAGTACGCGCGGCTGCGGGAGGCGCTCGGCGACGCGGCCCGCGGCTTCGCGGAGGAGGTCGTGGCCGGCGCCTACCCGGCGCCGGAGCACGCCTTCCACTAGGCGGGCCGGTCCGTCGGGTTCTCCCGGAGGGATTCCCTCCGGGAGAACCTCCTCCGGGAGAACCCGACGGACGAGCGGGCGGAGCGCGGTTCCGGGAGGGACGGGCAGGGGTCGCCCCCCGGAAACCGGGGGCACGCCGGCGCGGCGGGACGTGTCGGCGCGCTGTCGGCGGCCTGTCGGCGGGACATCGGTGCGATGTCAGTGGCCCCTGGCACGCTGGTCCGCATGAAGCAGAACGACATCCCCGACGGCGGCGGAACCGCCGTACAGGTCCGGGGCCTGGTCAAGCACTACGGCGAGACCAAGGCCCTGGACGGCGTCGACCTCGACGTCCGCGAGGGCACCGTCCTCGGCGTCCTCGGCCCCAACGGCGCCGGCAAGACCACCCTCGTCAGAATCCTCTCGACGCTGATCCGCCCGGACGCCGGCAGCGCCCGCGTCGCCGGCTACGACGTCCTGACCCAGCCGCGCCAGCTCCGCCGGGCGATCGGCCTGACCGGCCAGTACGCCTCGGTCGACGAGAAGCTCTCCGGCTTCGAGAACCTGTACATGATCGGCCGGCTCCTCGACCTCTCCCGCAAGGACGCCCGCCGCCGCGCGGACGACCTGCTGGAGCGCTTCTCGCTCACGGAGGCCGCCAAGCGCCCGGCCGGGCAGTACTCGGGCGGCATGCGCCGCCGCCTCGACCTGGCGGCGTCGATGATCGGCCACCCGGCCGTGCTGTACCTCGACGAGCCGACCACCGGCCTCGACCCGCGCACGCGCAACGAGGTGTGGACGGAGGTGCAGGGCATGGTGCGCGAGGGCGCCACCGTCCTGCTCACCACGCAGTACATGGAGGAGGCCGAGCAGCTCGCCGACGAGCTGACGGTCATCGACCGCGGCCGCGTGATCGCGGGCGGCGGGATCGACGAGCTGAAGGCCAAGGTCGGCGGCCGCACGCTGCAGATACGCCCGGCCGACCGGTCCGAACTGCCGCGCGTCGTCGGGGCCGTGGCCCAGGCAGGGCTCGACGGGGTCGCCGGAGCCACCGCCGACGAGGCCGAGGGCGTGGTCAACGTCCCGATCGTCAGCGACCACCAACTGACCTCCGTCGTCGGCCTGATGGCCGAGCGCGGCATCGCCCTGGCCGGCATCAACACCCATCTGCCCAGCCTCGACGAGGTGTTCCTGGCCATCACCGGCCAGAAGACGTCCACGGCCGCCGAGGACACCCCCGCCGACACCCTCCAGGAGATCTCCGCATGAGCGCGGCCACGATCACCGCGCCCGCGAAGGCGCACTCAGCCGACACCCGTATCCCCCTCCGTTCCCACCTGCGGCACATCGGCGCGCTCGCCCGCCGCAACCTGCTGGCGATCAAGCAGGACCCGGAGTCGATGTTCGACGCCGTGCTCATGCCGATCATCTTCACGCTGATGTTCGTCTACGTCTTCGGCGGCGCGATGTTCGGCAAGGGCCACCAGGAGCAGTACGTCAACTACCTGGTGCCCGGCCTGCTCGCCATGACCGGCCTCAACATCGCCATGGCCGTCGGCACCGGCATCAACGAGGACTTCCGCAAGGGCATCATGGACCGCTTCCGGACCATGCCGATCGCCCGGTCGTCCGTCCTCATAGCGAAGATCGTCAGCGAGCTCTTCCGGCTGATGGTGGCCGTGGCCATCCAGCTCGGCATGGGCTTCGCGCTGGGGCTGGAGGTCAAGACCTCCGTCCTGCACCTGTTCGCCGCCATCGGGCTCAGCATCGTCTTCGGCGCCTCGCTGATGTGGATCTTCATCCTGCTGGGGCTCACCATGAAGACCGCGCAGGCCGTCCAGGGAGTGGCCATGCTCGTGCTCATGCCGCTGCAGTTCGGCAGCTCCATCTTCGCCCCGACCAACTCGATGCCCGGCTGGCTCAAGTCGTTCGCCGACTACAACCCGCTGGCCAACCTCGCCGACGCCTCCCGCAACCTGCTCCAGGGCGGCCCCGTCGCCCACTCGGTGTGGCTGACGCTGGCGTGGGCCGTGGGCATCACCGTGATCACCGCGCCGCTGGCCGTCGCCCGCTTCCGCAACAAGACGTGACCCGCGACGCGGCCTGAGACGCCGGGCGTTCACACGAGGGCGACGGCCTCCCCCAGCGGGAGGCGGCCGCCCTCGGCGTAGGCCCGCTCGTACCCCTCGTCGCCCAGCGCCGCCCGGAGGTTCGCCACCGTGCGCTCGCTGATGCCCTGCTCGACGGTGTTCGCGTACAGCCCCGGGGGCCGCAGCGCGACGGCCGCGCCGTACAGCCGGGCCCCGGCCACGGCGTGCTCCTCGCCGGGCAGTTCGGAATGCGCGAGGGCGCCGTACATCAAATGGGCCACGGGCAGGTGCGGGGCGACGAGCAGGCCGAACGGGTCGTCCTTCATGCGGAGCGCCCGGCGGACGAGGGGGAGCGCGGCGGCCGGCTCCCCCTCCAGGACGTGGAGCCAGGCGGACATCCCGTCCATCAGGGACATGAAGAAGCTGATGGTACGGCTCCGGAACTCCTCGGTCAGCTGCTCGAAGAACTCGCGCGCCTCGGCGGTCCGCCCGTGGTGGGCCAGCCGCACGCCGAGGGAGAGCCGGATGAAGAACGAGGCGTCCGGGCTCATGCCCTCGGCCTGCTCCAGCGCCTCGCGCAGCATCCGTTCCCCCGTCGCCCAGTCCACCCGGCCCGATTCGATGAGCACGTCGGCGAGCCGCGACCGCAGGACCGGGATCTGTGCGTTGGCGCCCAGCTCACGGGCGTTGTCCATGGCCTCCCGGTAGTCGCGCTCGGCCTCGGCGAAGGCACCGTGCCGCTCGTGGCTCTCGGCCCGGCCGGTCAGGGCCTCCGCGACGCCCCAGGCGTCCCCGAGGCGCCGGAAGATCTCCAGGGCCTCGTCCGCGTCCCGCAGCCCCTGGTTCTGGCCGGAGCGGTCCAGCCGGTCGTTCAGCAGCTTGGCCCGCTGCTGGAGGTGGAAGGCCAGCTCCCATTCGAGGCCGGCCGCGCGGCAGCGGTCGATCAGCTCGTCCACGGACTCCCACACGCCGTCGAAGTCGGCGGTGAGCAGCCGGGCGTAGAACCACATGACCCCCGGGTAGCGGAGGTTCTGCGGGCGGCCCGGCCGGTAGGCGACGACGATGTTGCGCAGCCTCCGCTGCATGTCCGGGGAGTTGATCAGGCGCATGTCGTGGTCGTGGTGCACCAGCCACACCAGGCGGGCCTGTCGCCGCGCCTCGGTCAGCAGCTCGGGGCGCATCGGCGGCGGCGCGTCGATGCACCGCTCGGTCAACGGCGGGGCGGGCTCGACGGGTTCGGCGAACGGGTCGGGGCCCATCGCGACGGCGGCCTCGGTCCAGGCGAGCGCGTCCGCCCGGTGGTCGCGCAGCTGCCAGAACCAGGAGAGGGAGAGCAGCAGGCACAGCGTCTCCTGCTCGTCCCGCGCGGCCACCGCCCGGCGCAGGGCCGTGCGCAGGTTGTCGTGCTCGCGCTCCAGGACGTCCAGCAGGGCCCGCTGGCGGGGGCCGCGCAGCAACGGCTCGCTGGTGCGGGCGAGTTCGCGGTAGTGGACGAGGTGCCGGCGCTCGACGGCGGCCCGCTCCCCCGCCTCGTCCAGCCGCTCCCCGGCGTACTCGCCGACGGTCTCCAGCAGCCGGTAGCGCATCTCGCCGTCGTCCGCGGGGGCGGCGACGACCAGGGACTTGTCGACGAGCGAGCCGACGAGGACGGGCACGTCCGGCGGGGGCACCTCGTCGCCGTCGCCGCACACCGCCTCGGCGGCGGCGAGGTCGCAGCCGCCGGCGAAGGCGGACAGCCGCCGCAGGACGGCGCGTTCGGGCGCGTCGAGCAGGTCCCAGGACCAGTCCACGACCGCCCGCAGGGTCTGCTGGCGGGGCAGGACGGTGCGGCTGCCCGAGGTGAGCAGGCGGAAGCGGTCGTCGAGGCGGTCCGCGAGGCCGCGGGGGGTGAGCATCCGCAGCCGGGCGGCGGCGAGTTCGATCGCCAGCGGCAGGCCGTCGAGGCGGCGGCAGATCTCCTCGCAGGCGACCGGGTCGTCCTCGATCCGGAAGCCGGGGCGGGCGGCCGCGCCGCGGTCGGCGAGCAGCCGCAGCGCGAACGGGGCCGGCAGCGGCTCCACGGGGCGGAGCGACTCGCCCGGCACGGCGAGGGGTTCGCGGCTGGTGGCCAGCACCGTCACGCCCGGGCAGTGGGCGAGGAGCGTCTCCGCGACGCGGGCGGCGGCGTCCACGAGGTGCTCGCAGTTGTCGAGGACGAGCAGCATGCGGCGGGGGGCGCACAGCTCGGCGAGGCGGGCCAGGGGGTCGGCGGGCGTGCCCTCGGCGGCGGCCCGCAGGCCCTCTGCGGCGGTGCTGCCGCGGACGACGGTCTCACGGCCGAGGGCGGTGAGGACGGCCTCCGCGACGGTGGCGGGGTCGTCGCCGTCCTCGACGGGGGCGAGCTCGGCGAGCCACACGCCGTCCGGCCAGCCGCCCTCCCGGGCGGCGGCCTCGGCGGCCTCCTGCGACAGCCGCGTCTTCCCGGCGCCGCCGGGGCCGAGGAGCGTCACGAGCCGGTGCCGGGCCAAGTCGTCCGCGATCAGCCGCAGATCGTCGTCGCGGCCGACGAAGGAGGTGGCACGGGCACGGAGGTTGCCTCGGGGGCGGGTGGGGGTGCGGGTGTGGGTGCGGGGGAGGGGTGGGGTGGCTGGGGGGATCTGGCCGCCCGGGGTGGGCTGGCCGTCGGGGACGGCCCGACCGTCGTGGGCGGCCTGGGCCGGCGGGCCGGCTCCCAGGCCGTGGGGGGCGGCTTCGCCGCGGGGTGCGGGCTCGCCGCCGGGCGCGGGCTCGCTGCCGGGCGCGGGCTCGCTGCCGGGCGCGGCTGGGCCGCCGCTCTGGGGGTGCGGCGGGGTGGGGGTGGGGGTGGGGCCGGGGGTGGAGGTGCCCCAGTCCCGCCCTTTCACCGTTTCCTCCGGGGCAAGCCCCGGACCCCGACCGCCCTCCGGGCGGTGGGCGGGGGCTCCGCCCCCCGCGCCCCGGCCGGGGCTCCGCCCCTGGACCCCGGGGCCGTGGGGGGTTTCGGCGCCGGGGTAGGCCGCCGGACCGCCGGAGCGCGAGGCTCCGCCCCCGGGCCGCGGGCCCCCGCCCCCGGCCGGGCCGGCCGCCGGACCCCCGCCGGATCCCGTCCCGGCGGGCACCGTCCCGGCGGGCACCGTCCCCGCGGGCACCGTCCCCGCGGGCCCCGTCCCCGCGGGCACCGTCCCCGCGGGCCCCGTCCCCGCGGGCCCCGTCCCCGCGGGCGCCGTCCCGGCGGGCGCCGTGAGGAGTTCGGCGTGGAGGGCCCGCAGGGCGGGGCCGGGGTCGGTGCCGAGGCGGGTGGCGAGGTCGCGGCGGATCTCCTCGTAGGCGGCGAGGGCCTCGGCCGGGCGGCCGGTGGCGCTCAGGGCGCGCAGGCGCAGGGCCTGGAGGGGTTCGTCGAGGGGGTGCTCGGCGCAGAGCTGGGCGAGTTCGGGGAGGGCGGCCGCGGCCTCGCCGAGGGCGACCGACGCGGCGAGGCGGGCGCGGCGGGCCGCGAGCCGGCGGGCGGCGAGGCGGGCCGCGTACGTCCCGTGGCCGGGGAGGTCGGCGAGGGCCGGGCCGCGCCAGAGGGCGAGGGCGTCGTCGAGGAGGGCCGCCGCCTTCGCGGGGTCGCCGTCGGCGAGCGCCCGCTCGCCCTCGTCGGCGAGCCGGTCGAAGCGGTGCAGGTCGACGTCGTCCGGCTCGGCGCACAGCCGGTAGCCGCCGGGCACGGACGCCACCGCCCCGGCGCCGACCGCCCGCCGGAGCCGGCCGACGAGCGCCTGGAGGGCGCCCGTGGCGTCGGCGGGCGGCTCGCCGTCCCAGACGGCGTCGATCAGCGCCCCCGCCGTGTGCCCGCGCCCGGGGCTCAGGGCGAGCGCCGCCAGCAGGGCGCGCAGTCGCGCGCCGCCGAGGGCGACGGGGGCGCCGTCGTCGGAGTGGGCCTGGGTGGTGCCGAGGATGCCGTAACGCACCGGGTCATTGTCCCCGCTCGTCCTCCGAACGCGTTACGACTTTCCGACCGCGACGAAGTACCGTCGCCCGGTACGACACCGACGCACACCCACCGACCGACACGGGAGACCACTGCCATGACATCCGGCGCGACTCACGCCGAACGCCGCGTGAGCCCCGTCTTCCTCGCCCTGGTCGCCGTCATGGCGGTCTCGCTGTGGGCGGTGTGGACGGACTACGCGGCGAGCCCCGGCTTCGCCGTGTTCCTGTTCGTCGTCTCGGGCTGGGTCGTCTCGCTCTGCCTCCACGAGTACGCGCACGCGCGCACCGCGCTGCACGGCGGGGACATCACGGTCGGGGCGAAGGGCTACCTCACGCTCAACCCGCTGAAGTACACGCACGCGGTGCTGAGCGTCGTCCTCCCCGTGATCTTCGTGATCATGGGCGGGATCGGCCTGCCGGGCGGCGCGGTCTTCATCGAGCGGCACCGCGTCCGGGGGCGCTGGAAGCACAGCCTGATCTCGGCCGCGGGCCCGCTGGCGAACGTCGTGTTCGCAGTGGTGTGCACCGCGCCGTTCTGGCTGGACGCCCTCGACGGCGTGCCGGACAACTTCCGTTACGCGCTGGCCTTCCTGGCCCTGCTCCAGGTGTCGGCGGCGATCCTCAACCTGCTGCCGGTGCCCGGCATGGACGGCTACGGGATCGTCGAGCCGTGGCTGTCGCACGGGGTGCGGCGCCAGGTGGAGCCGTTCGCCCCGTTCGGTCTGCTGGCGGTCTTCGGGTTCCTGTGGATCCCGGGGGTCAACCACGCCTTCTTCGACCTGGTCTACGGGGTGCTGGACGCGCTGGGCGTCAAGGACTGGGACGCCTACTGGGGCCGCGAGCTGTTCCGCTTCTGGGACGCGCCCGAACGCGTCCCCTCGCCGGACGAGATGACGCAGTGGACCCTCGTCCGCTGACGGCGGTCAGTCGCTGACGCCCGCCGCGCGGTCGTTCTTCTGCTTGCGGATGTAGTACCAGGCCATGTTGGAGGCCACGCCCATCAGCAGCAGCCACACGACGCCGAGCCAGCTGCCGTGCACGAAGGACACCGCGGCGGCCGCGGCGGCGAGGACGCAGACGGCGATGGCGTAGAGGGCGAGGCGGGGCATGGGGTCGGCTCCTGTCCGGACGGCGGGAAGCGGGGACGCGTACGCACGGTCCCCGCCATTGTCCCCCATGGCCTCCGGCGCTCAGACGTCGGTGACGCGCAGCCCGGCGTGCGCCTTGTAACGCCGGTTGGTGGAGATCAGGTTGGCGACCAGCGACTCGACCTGGTGCGCGTTGCGCAGCCGGCCCGCGAAGACGCCGCGCATCCCGGGGATGCGGGCGGCCAGCGCCTGGACGACGTCGGTGTCGGCCCGCTTCTCGCCGAGCACCATCACGTCGGTGTCGATCTCCTCGATCGCGGGGTCGGAGAGCAGCACGGCGGACAGGTGGTGG
Organism: Streptomyces caatingaensis; assembly: GCF_001187435.1. GTDB lineage: Bacteria > Actinomycetota > Actinomycetes > Streptomycetales > Streptomycetaceae > Streptomyces > Streptomyces caatingaensis. Next base: position 444,429 of record NZ_LFXA01000004.1, read on the forward strand.
AAGGCGGCCGTCACCCGGGACTCCGGCAGCAGCGCGGCGGCCTGCTGGGCGGCGCTCCCCTCCTCCGGCTTGAGCGCGTAGGCGCCCTGCTTGTCGAAGCCGAGCGGGTTGACGCAGTCGACGACGATCTTCCCGGCGAGCTCCGCGCGCAGCGCCTCCAGCGTCGCGGCGTGCCCCTCCCACGGCACGGCGACGATGACGACGTCGCTGCGCCGCGCGCACTCGGCGTTGTCGGCGCCCTCGACGCCGAGGCCGAGTTCGGCGGCGGCGGTCCGGGCGCGCTCGGCCGCCCGCGAGCCGATGATCACCTTCTGGCCGGCCCTGGCCAGCCGGTAGGCGAGGCCGCGGCCCTGGTCGCCGGTGCCGCCGAGCACCCCGACCACGAGGCCGGAAACGTCGGGAAGGTCCCAAGGGTCCTTCGCGGGGGCCTTGGTTGGGGGCTGCGTCGTACCGGGGGAATCCGTGGGAGCTGTCATGACAGCGATACTGTCACGCGCCCCCGCGGCACCGGCCACGCCCCCGCGCGACACCTGTCACACCCCGCGCGACACCCGCCACACCCCGCACGCCGGTCGCGCTTCCGCAACCCCCGTCACGAACGGGTGAGACCGCGCCCGGACGGTCGAGGGAGCCCCGCCCGGCGCGGCAGGATCCGGCCATGGACGCTGTGGGTGTCGCGCTGCTGCGCGAAGTCCTCGCCGGGACCGGGTGGTTGAGGGAGGCGCGCCGCTTCGCCGGGGCGCTGCGCGGCTCGGCCGTCGCGCGCGGCGGCGGCCTGCTGCTCGTGGGGACGCCCGGGTACGAGCCGTGGCACCTGGCCGCGCACCTGGACGAGGAGGCCGCCCGCCACGGACTGCCGGAGCTGCGCCCGACCCTCGTCCGGCACGCCGTGCCGCCCGGCGCCCCGGCCCACCTGTCCGCCGGTCTGGACCGGCGGCCGGCGGCCGGGACGCTGCTGGTGGTGACGCCGGGGACGGAAGCGCCCGGGGACGGCCTGCTGGAGCGGGTGGACGACGTCCGCCGCGGCGGGGCGACGGTGCTGGCGCTGGAGGGCGGGGCGGGCGACCCCCGGCTGGGCTCGCTCGCACACGAGGTGCTCCGCGTGCCGGACGGGGCGGGGGACGGCGTGGCACCGGACCTGGACGCCGTCCAGCACCTGGTCAGCGCCGCCGCCGGGGAGGAGACCCCGCGCGGGCGCCGCTTCCTCGACCGGCTCTCGCGCCTCGCGGACCAGCTCGCGGCGCCTCCTCCGCACCGCTGGTGACGCCTCCGCACGGAAATCGGTTTGCTCTCGATCACATCGATACGGACCATGGTCCCCCGTGACCGAGCACGACCATCCCCCTTCGCCCTCTTCCTCCCCTTCCGCCCCCTCCTCGCGCCTGCGCGCCCTCCTCCCCGACCTGACACCCTGGCGCTCCTCCGCCGACTTCCGCCGCATGTGGCTGGCGGGCCTCGTCACGGTCTTCGGCAGCTTCCTGACCCTCGTCGCCCTGCCCGTCCAGCTCAAGGAGCTGACCGGCTCGGCCCTGGCCGTGGGCGCGATCGGCGCGGTCGAACTCGTCCCGCTGATCGTCTTCGGTCTGTACGGCGGCGCCCTCGCCGACGCGCTCGACCGCCGCAAGCTGATCCTGTGGACGGAGGCCGGCCTCGGCGTCCTCAGCTGTCTGCTGCTGCTCAACACGGTGCTGCCGCACCCGATGGTCTGGCCGCTGTACGTCGTCGCCGCCCTCGTCAGCGCGCTCACCGGCCTCCAGCGCCCGGCGCTCCAGGCGATCCTGCCGCGCGTCGTGGCCCACGACCAGCTGCCCGCCGCCACGGCGCTCAACAGCATGCGCTGGCAGGTCGGCGCCATCGCGGGCCCGTCCGTGGCCGGCATGGTCATCGCTTTCGGCGGCCTGACCTGGGCCTACGCCCTGGACGTCGGCTCGTACGCGATCTCCGTGCTGCTCACCCTGGGCCTCGCCGCCTCCCCGCCCTCGCACGACGCCGAGAAGCCGTCGCTGCGCGGCATCCTGGAGGGCGCCCGCTACGCCTGGGGCCGCAAGGAACTGCTCGGCACGTACGCGGTGGACCTCGCGGCGATGTTCTTCGCCTTCCCCAACGCGATCTTCCCGTTCCTCGCCGACGACCTCGGCGCGCCCTGGGCGCTGGGGCTCATGTACTCGGCCGCCGCGGTCGGTTCGCTCCTGGTGAGCCTGACCAGCGGCTGGGTCTCCCGCGTCCACCGGCACGGCCGGATGGTCGTCGGCGCGGCGCTCGGCTGGGGTGCGGCGATGGCGCTGGCGGGCTGGATGGGCAACGTGTGGCTGGTGCTGCTGATGCTGGCGGTGGCGGGCGCGTGCGACACCGTGAGCGGTCTCTTCCGCTCCGCGATGTGGGACCAGACGATCCCCGACGGCCTGCGCGGCCGCCTCGCCGGCATCGAGGTGCTGTCGTACTCGGTCGGCCCCCAGCTCGGCCAGGTCCGCTCGGGCGGCATGGCCTCGCTGACGGGCGCCCGCGCCTCCGTCTGGGCGGGCGGCCTGGCCTGCGTGGCCTCGGTCGGCCTCCTCGCCCTGGCCCTGCCCAGGCTCCTGTCCTACGACCAGCGGACGGACGAGCACGCCGTGCGCATGCGCAGGCAGCGCACGGGCGTGGCGGAGGCCGCGTAGGAGGCGGCCCCGCTCCTCCGGCGGGACGGGGGACGACCGCGCGCGGTCAGTCCTCGTCCCGCCAGCGCGGGTCCTCGCGCCAGGCCTCGTCCCGCTCCCGCGCGGTGTCCATCGCGTGCGACGCCTCCTCCGGCGTCGCGTACGGGCCCATCCGGTCGGCCGCCCGGCACTGCGGCCCCTCCTCCACGGTGCGGTGCTCCAGGCAGTAGTACCACTCGCCCGGTTTGCCCGCCGTACGCCTCTTGAACAGTGCCATCCGGCCTCCCTGCGTCCACGTCTCTCGCCCCATGGTCCCCCGGGAGGCCGTGACTACACTCGCAGGCATGTCTGGCCAGTCACTTCTCGTCCCGGGGAAGCTCTCCCCCACCCGCCCCGTCCCCGCCTCCATCCCGCGGCCCGAGTACGTGGGGAAGGACGCCCCCACCCCGTACACCGGCCCCGAGGTCCAGGACGCCGAGACGATCGAGCGCATGCGGATCGCGGGCCGCATCGCCGCGCAGGCGATGGAGGAGGCGGCCAAGCACATCGCCCCCGGCGTGACGACGGACGAACTCGACCGGGTCGCGCACGAGTACATGTGCGACCACGGGGCCTACCCCTCGACGCTCGGCTACCGCGGCTTCCCCAAGTCCCTGTGCGCCTCGGTCAACGAGGTCATCTGCCACGGCATCCCCGACTCGACCGTCCTGCGCGACGGCGACATCGTCAACCTCGACGTGACCGCCTACATCGGCGGTGTGCACGGCGACAACAACGCCACCTACCTGTGCGGCGAGGTGGACGAGGAGTCGCGCCTCCTCGTGGAGCGCACCCGCGAGGCCCTCGCCCGCGCGATCAAGGCGGTCAAGCCGGGCCGCCGGATCAACATCATCGGCCGCGTCATCGAGTCGTACGCGAAGCGCTTCGGCTACGGCGTGGTCCGGGACTTCACCGGCCACGGCATCAACTCGTCCTTCCACTCGGGCCTGATCGTCCCGCACTACGACAGCCCCCACCACGACACCCTCATCCAGCCCGGCATGACCTTCACGATCGAGCCGATGCTGACGCTGGGGACGTACGAGTACGACATGTGGGAGGACGGCTGGACGGTCGTCACCAAGGACAGGAAGCGGACGGCGCAGTTCGAGCACACACTGGTGGTGACGGACACGGGGGCGGAGATCCTGACCCTGCCGTAAGGGGCCTGCCGTAAGGGGGGACGCCGGGAGGGCCCGGGCGGTAGGGTTTTGCCGACAAGCCGTCGGGAACAAGTTGACTTAGGTAAGCCTAAGTAGTTAGGTGAGCCTCACCCATCGAGCATCGGTGTACCCACCGTCCGCGCACCCCCCTCCCCTCGTCACCGGAGGTCCGCCTTGGACTCGCCCGCCACGACGCCGTTCTCCACGCTCATCCGCACCGCCTCGCACGAGCAGCACACCGAGGCGGAGAACTCGTCGTTCATGAGCGACATGCTCGGCGGCCGGCTCGCCGTCTCCGCCTACCGGCGGTACACCGAGCAGCTCTGGTTCGTCTACCGGGCGCTGGAGGCCGCCGCCCCCGCCCTGCGCGACGACCCGGTCGCCGGCCCGTTCATCCGGCCCGAACTGGCCCGCACCGCCCAGCTGGAGCGCGACCTCGCCCACCTCGGCGGCGCCTCCTGGCGCGACGCCCTCGCCCCGCTCCCCGCCACCGCCGCCTACGCGGCCCGCATCGAGGAGTGCGCCCGCACCTGGCCCGCCGGCTACGTCGCCCACCACTACACCCGCTACCTCGGCGACCTCTCCGGCGGCCAGATCATCCGCGGCACCGCCGAGAAGACCTGGGGCTTCGCCCGCAAGGGCGACGGCGTCCGCTTCTACGTCTTCGAGGAGATCCCCAACCCCGCGGCCTTCAAGCGCGAATACCGCGCCCTCCTCGACCGGCTCCCCCTGGACGACCTGGAGAAGCAGCAGGTCGTCACCGAGTGCAAGCGCGCCTTCGCGCTCAACACGGCGGTGTTCCGAGAGCTTTCGGAGGAGTTCCCGCTCAGCGCGTGAGGCGACGGCCCCGGCCCGGTTCAAGAAGGACACGGCCCTGGTTCCGGTCACCCTCTCCTACGGGGCGCGCCAGCCGGTCCGCCGGGCGCGGCGCCGGCTCGCGCCGGGGCGCCCGTACACCGGAAGCGGCGATACCGCACTCCCAGCGCGCCCGTTCGCAACCGTGATCGAGCAGTCCGCGCCGTCTTCGGCTTGGCGGTATCCGCCCCTTCTCCCCGACCCTCCGGCCCGTGATGGTGGGCATGTGGAACCGGCGGCGGACCCGCCGCCGGCGGACCGAGAGAGAGGAAGTCCCGCACATGCCTCCGATCCCGGTGAAGCCCGGCATCTACAAGGTCCACACCCACCTCATCGGCCCGGGCATGCTGGTGACGGCCACGGAACACGCCGTCAAACACGGCGCGCCCCTCATCGTCGACCGCCCGTACCCCGTCCCGTTCGAGCAGGAGTGGGCCGTCGTCCCGGCCGAGCCCGTACCCGGCTCGCCGTACGTGTTCCACCTCGCCTACGAGGACCGGGCGGGCATCGTCATCGCCGAGGACAAGATCTGGGTCAACAACGTCCCCCGCGAGGAGTGGGCGAAGTTCACCTTCGAGAAGGTCATAGGCGGCGTCAAGATCCTGTCGGACAAGGGCCTCGCCTGGCGCGCGCCGCACCGCGGCGCACAGACCGAACTCGTCCCGCCGAAGCCGGAGTTCCAGGAGACCTGGACGCTGGAGTTCATCCGTCCCGTCGAGGGCACCGAGTAGCACCCGGCCGGGGTGGGGCGGCCCCGGCCGCCCCACCCCTGAAACGAGTGGCTTGTTCCGCTGCGCCCTGATAGTCAGTCCCGGTGGACAGACTGCTGACGGCGATCGACGCCTGCGACCACCGGGCGGCCGCCGAGGAGACGGTGCGGCCGGACGAGGTGAACCGCCGCGCCGAGGACGGGCGTACGCCGCTGCTGCGGGCGGTCGACCGGGGGGCCAACGACATCGTGGGCACGCTCCTGCGCCAAGGGGCGGACCCGCGGCTCTCGGACGCGGCGGGGCGTGACGCCCTGGCCCTGGCCCGGTACTGGCGGACGGCCGGAGCCGAGGACGAACTGCGGCGCAGGACCGGGTCCTCGGAGACCGTCCGCCGCACCAGCGTCCAGGACGCGTACGAGAACGTCTGCACCGAGCTGTCCCTCGGCGGTCTGGCCGTCCGCGACACCCACACCGCGATCCTCACCGAGCTGGAGCCCGCGTACGGGATCACGCAGCCGTTCGCCGAGCTGCTGGGCCGCGCCGTGACCGGGCCCGGCGTCCAACACCCCGCCTGGCAGGCGTCCCTGGGCGTGCTCCACGACCGCCACGACCCCGCCGTCTGGGACGAGGCGGCCGCCCTCCGCGACCGTACGGACCCGCTGGAACGGTACTTCGGCGCGGAGTTGATGCGGACGATCAGCCTCTTCGACGAGAGCGAGGAATCACCCTTCGACGGCCCGCTCGTCGACCTCTTCCTCGCCTGAGCGGAGCAGGAGGAGGACCCGCTGGTCCTGCGCGGCGTCACCGCCGGCCTCGCCGGTGCCCTGGACCCCCGGGGCGAACGGCCGCTGCCCGCGCTCACCCGGCACGCCGACGCCGAGGTCCGCAGGTGGGCCCTCAGCGGTCTCGGCGCGGCCGTGGGGCGGGGGACCTCCGAGGCCGTGGCCGCCGTTCTGGAACGCACCCGGGACGCGGACGCCGGCGTCCGCGCCTACGCCTGCAAGGTGCTGGCCCGGTCGCCCAAGGGCTCCCCCGTCGCGACGGACGCGCTCGCGGCACGCCTGCGCGACGAGGACGAGACCGTCCGCGTCACCGCCGCCGTCGAGCTGGCCCGGCGCGGCGACGGCCGCGGCGGGGAAGTCCTCGGCGGCCTCGGCCCGGTCGACCCGAACGCGCCGTACTACTGGGAACTGCGCTACCTGCCCTGAGCCGCTCAGCGCCTCCCCGCGCCCACCAGGCCGCCGACCTCGACCGTCCCCTCCGGGAGGGGGCGGGTACGGATCAGGGACGCCGCGCCCTGGCGGATCTCCAGGGCCCGGCCCAGTTCCGCCGTGAGGACCAGGGCCGCCGCGCCCGTGGCCTCGTCCTCCTCGATCCCGTCCCCGCGCCGCGGGAACCCCCGGGCGCGGACCCGGCCCGCCGCCTCGTCCTCCCACGCCCACGCGTACAGCCAGCCCTCGCCCGGCGGCGGCGCGGGCAGCGCGTCCACCTCTCCCGGCGTCGCGTACCGCCGCGTCCTGCGGCCCGTCGCCCACTCCGGGCGGGCCGCGATCCACACCGTGCCGTCGGCGTCCCGGCGCGCCGGGACCTCGCCGGCGGGCGGGCGCAGCACGTCCGCCTTCAGCAGCCACGCCACGCCGATCAGCGGGTGGCCCGCGAACGGGAGCCGGACGCTCGGCGTCCAGATGTCCACCGCGCCGGTGCGCTCGTCGTCCACGAACACCGTCTCGCCGAAGCCCAGCTCGCGGGCGAGCGCCCGGCGCTCCTCCGGGGTCGGGACGGACGCGCCGTCGCGCACGACCCCGAGGGCGTTGCCGCCCCGGCCGTCCGCCCCGCGGAAGACGTGGAGGACGGTCACCCCATCCGTGTTGATCATTGCCCCATTCAACAACAGGGCCGCGTAGTCGGTGAAGCGACGGGCCCCGCAGTCACCGCAGCGCTGCCCACCGGGGGCCGCCCGCCAGCCGGAGGCGTGGCCGCACGCCATCAGCGCTCCCTCTCCGCCACGATCGCCAGCTTCTCGGCGTGGCCGCGGAGTTCGCGCGCGGACTGCGCGAGGCCGCGGGCGTATCCGTACGCGGAGCGCAGCCCGTCGCCGGGCCCGACCCGGTCCGCGCGGTGCAGCGCCTCGTCCACGGCCTTCTCGGCCGCGACGCGGCGGGGGTCGTCGCGCGGCAGCAGCCCCGCGGCGGCCTCGGCCACGTCGGCGGCCCTCGTCTTGATGAACCGGCGCAGCAGCACCGTCGCGGACGTCACCTTGCCCACGGGCGGCAGGATGTGCGCGGGCGCGGCGAGGATCGCGTCGGCGAGGGCCAGGATGTCGGCGTCCGGCCCGGCTTCGCACCGGGGACGCGGCGGGGTGGCTCGACCCCCGTTGGTCATTGCGGTTCCGGGCCGGACGGGCATGGCGGCGTGATCTCCTTGCGGGGCGGGCATCAGGGGAAGGGGCATTCGAACACGCCGTCATGAGAGAGGAGTTGGCGTTCCGGTTCCCCGTACCAGTATCGGCCCCGGCCCCTATGCTCGGCCCCATCTCGGTTCGACGTTTCCGATCGTCCATTGGGGGATACAGCCATGCCCGCTCCGAAGCCGCTCGATCCCTCCCAGGGCATGGTGGCCCGGTTCGGGGCGCTGCTCCGCGAGTTGCGCGGGCAGCGGGGCTGGTCACAGGCCCGGCTCGGCCACGTGGTGGGAATTTCCAACAGCGCCGTTTCCAAGTACGAGACCGGTGAGAAAGTCCCGCCGCCGGACATCGCGCGGCTGTTGGACGGCGCACTCGGCGCCGGCGGACGGCTGCTCGAAGCCCTGGACCGAATCAACGACGACCCCGGTTCGAGATGGCTCCAGAAGTTCTTCGACCTCGAAACCAGGGCGACGGCCTTCCGGCAGCTCGTGGATCTGGTGCCGGCTCTCCTGCAAACCGAGGGGTACATCAGGGCCGCCCTGAGTCGCGGAATGACGTTCTTCGGTGGTGACCTCGAGGAAAAGGTGCGGTTCCGGCTTGCCAGGGCCGCGATCCTGGACGCTCCCGGCGCACCGCGATTCTCGGCGGTCATCGACGAAAGAGCCCTGCACGTGTGCGTCGGCGGCCCCCGTGTCATGGCCGGTCAACTGTCCAGGCTCATCGCCATGAGCGCCAAGGACAACATTCGGATCAGGGTCACCCCGTTCAACGGACACGGCCTGCTCGACTCACCGTCCATCACCCTCATGACGCTTCCCGGCGGCCGGACCGTCGTGCACCGTCCGGACCCCGTCCAGGATTCCTGCGTGACGAGTCCGGACATCGTCACCGCGTACACCTCGCTGTACGAACACCTGGAGAGCGAGGCGCTGTCCGAGAAGGCAACAATCGATCTGATCCGCAACGTACTTGAGGAGAAGTACAGTGCCCACCACCAAAGTCTGGCGCAAGAGCAGCTACTCCAGTAGCGGCACCTCCGGTTGCGTCGAAGTGGCCGACCACCTCCCCGGCAGAATCCCCATACGCGACAGCAAAACCGCCCCGCACGGCCCGTCCATCACCTTCCAGGCCACCCCGTGGGCATCCTTCGTCACCGCCCTCACGGACAACGGCGCACTGCGCCTCATCTGACGGGACAGGCATAACCCGGCTCCCCGGGACGTCCCGTCCACCCGAGCCGCCACGGCACGGGGCTGCGGGCGACCGGGCGCGCGGAGGCCGGGTCAGCACGCCCCGGGAAGGGGCGCAACCACCTCGGCACCCGGCCGGATCGTCGTGAACACGTCGAGGGCGACACCCCTGCCGAATCACCGCTGTCGTGCCACCATCAGAAGCGGCGACACTCAACACCCGTCCGTTCAAGGGTGCTTGGTCCCGGAAAGGATCAACGGGGGATGTCCGGCATACGTGTCATGCCGCTCGGGGACGACGACCCCAAGCGGCTGGGAGGCTATCGGCTCCTGTGGCGGCTCGCCACCGGTGGCATGGGGCGGATCCATCTCGCGCGGGCCGCCGTGGGGGAACCGCTCGTCGCGGTGAAGACACTGCTCACGGAGGGCGTCGTGAGCGCGGTGGACCGCAAGCGGTTCGCCCGCGAGGTCGATCTGGCCCGGCGGGTCGACAGTGCGTACACGGCCCGCGTGCTCGACGCCGACCCGCGGGCCGAACGGCCGTGGATGGCGATCGAGTACGTCCCGGCGCCGTCCCTGGGCGACCTCGTGCAGGGCGCCGGGCCGTTGCCGCCGGCGGCGCTGTCGTGGGTGGCGGCGGGGACGGTGCAGGCGTTGATGGCCCTGCACGAGAAGGACGTCGTGCACCGGGACATCAAGCCGCAGAACATCCTGCTGCCACTGAGCGGCCCGCTGGTCATCGACTTCGGGATCTCGCATGCCGCCGACCGGACGACGACGTCGGTGACGCTCGGGACGATCGACTACATGTCGCCGGAGCAGGCGCACGGCAGGAGCTCCACGCGGGCGTCCGACGTGTTCTCGCTGGGGGCGACGCTGTTCCACCTGGCGGTGGGCCGTCCGCCGTACGCCGAGGGCGCGGAGGGCCAGCTCCAGCGGCTGGCCCGGGTGCAGGCGGGACGGCTGGACCTGGCGGGGCTGCCGGACGAGCTGGCTCCGCTGATCCGTCCGTGCCTGGCGCGGGAGCCGGGGCGGCGGCCGGAGTTGGCGGACCTGCTGGTCGGCTTCCTGGAGAAGGCGGACCGGACGGCCTCGTGGAGCGCGGAGCGGTGGCTGCCGAGCGGCTGGACGACGCTGATCTCCGCGTACGAGGCGCACGGCCGGGCGCTGGACGCGGACCCGGACGCGGCGGCGGCGATGACCGACGCCACCACCCGCCCGGTGCCCCCGCCGCCGCCCACCGCCCTCGACACCCATGAGCGGGACGCCCGCCGGGAGCGGGAACGGCAGGCCCGCGAGGCCCGCGAGCGCCGGGAACAGGAGCTGCGCGAGCTGATGGCGGCCGCGGTGCGCGCCCGGGCGCGGGAGGAGGAGAGGCGGCGGAGGGAGGAGGACGAGAAGCGCCGGGAGGAGACCGGGAGGAAGCGGCAACAGGCCTACGGGGGCTGGGCCGCGGCCCTGCTCGTCGCGGTGCTCGTGATCGCGCTCGTCAACTGGCAGCCGTGGAGGAAGAAGGACGAGGAGGAGGCGGGGCCGGCGGTGTATCCGACGGTCACCGCGCCGAGTTCGCCGAGCCCGTCGCGGACACCGCTCGTGCCGACGGCCCGCACGGACGTGGACACGGGCGGGGACAAGGGCGGAGACAGGGGCACGGGCACGAGCGCGGGCACCGGCGGCTCGGACTCCGTCCTGACGCCGCGCCGCTCGCAGTCCCCCGCCTCCGACCCCACGGAGGACGCCTTCCGGGCCGTCTCGGCCGGCGACTGCCTGGCCGTGTACGACACCGGCGCCGGCGGCCGCAGCGCCTACCGGTGGAGCACCCGCGTCCCCCGGAAGGTGTCCTGCGGCGGCCAGTGGGCGGGCCTCGTCCGTGTCACCAGCACCGGCGCCGGCGGCGACTCCTGCCCGACCGCGATGGGGCAGGCCTCGTGGACGTACGCGTCCTCCGTCACGGGACGGACCACGAGGCTCTGCCTCACCCGCGTCTACCTCAAGGACTACTGCCTCCTCGGCGAGCGGTCCGGCGACAGCGTCGCGATCGGCGCGATGACGGCCGTCGACTGCCGCGCCCAGCGCGTCCCCGTCCCGTACAACCAGGTCATGCACCTCAGCGGCGTCTACCGGGCCCCGCCGCCCGGCACTCCCGTCAACTGCCGCCAGAGCTCCAGCGACCGGCGGACGTACTGGACATGGCGGGTGGACGACGACGCGACGCTGCTCTGCGTGACGGTCTTCCAGGGATCGTGACGGCTGTTCAGCGGCCCGCGGAGGCGGACTTGCGGCGCGCGCCCCAGACCGCGGCGCCGCCCGCGAGGACGAGCGCGGCGGCACTGCCGGCGAGGGCGCCGGTGGGGGTGTCGGAGCCGGTGTGGGCGAGGGTGTCGTCGGTGCCGGCTCCCCCGCTGGAGGAGGACGGCGAGGTGGAGGGAGGGGCGGCGGAGGAGCCGGTGTTGTCGGGGGTGGTGGGCGCCGAGGAACCCTCGTCGTCGGCGGGCAGCTTGGCGTTCTTGTCGACGGCGATGTGGGCGGTCAGCGGATCCATGGCCTCGGACGGCTTGTAGAACGACCGGCCCTGGTAGCTGAACACCGTCGCGCCCTCGTCCGTCAGCGTCGTCAGGACGGCGTTGAGGCTGACGAGGCCGTCCTTGGCCTTGAGGGAGTCGTCGTTGAGCTTCAGGTTCACCAGCGGCACGTCGTTCGTGACCTTGCCGTTCCGGTTGACGGTCGCGTTCAGCGTGCCCTTGACGCCGTCCGCCTTGACCTTGAAGTCGCTGAATGTGATGTCCAGTTCCCACTTGCCCTTCGCGTCCTTGTGCCCGACGAAGTGCACGGAACCGTTGAACTTGGCGTTCAGCGAGGAGGCCGCCGCGTCGTAGGTGCCGCTCCCCTTGCCGAAGCGGAAGCCGCTGTTGACGGTCTGCGCCCCGTCGGCGGCCTCGGTCTTCCCGCCGGCGATCGGGCCGTTGACGTATTCGCGGAACTTCTGCTTGACGCCCCAGTAGAGATTCCCGTCGTACACCGGGCCGGACGCGGCCGACCGCTTGTTCCCGGGCTGCCCGGACGGCTCGGACGAGTGGTCCGGACGGGGCGGCTTGGGGTGGTGGTGACCCTGCGGCAGCAGGCTCTCGTCCGTGGCGGACGTCGGCCGCGCCGGTGCGGGGGCCGGCGCGGGCGGCGTCTGCGCGGCCGGCTCGGACCGGGACGGCGGCTTGGGCGCCGGTATCGCCTTGCCCTGCTTCACCGACAGCGTCGCCGCGTCCAGTCTCTCGCCCGCCCTGTAGAACGACCTGCCGTGGTACGAGAACGCCTTGGCGCCGTCGGCCGTCAGCTTGGCGGGGATCCGGGGGAAGGTCATGGCCCCGCCCGCGCCCCGGCCCGGCTCGACCTTGGACAGGTCGAGCGACGCGACCGCGACGTCGTTGCGGGTCTTGCCGTCGGCCGTGACGTCGGCGGTGATGCGGCCGGTCGAGCCCTTCGTCACAACCTTCAGGTCGGTGAACTTGAGGTCCAGCTCCCAGCGGCCCTTCGCGTCCTTGTGGCCGAGGAAGCGCACGCTGCCCTTGAAGGTCGTGGAGACGGCGTGCTGCGACAGGTCGTAGGTGCCCTTGCCGGCGGAGAAGGTGAACGCACCGTTCCCCTTCGCCTGCTGGGCGCCGTCGGCCACCTGGACCTTGCCGTCACTGACCGGGCCCGTGACATAGGCCCGGAAGGACTCCTTCACGCCCCAGGTCAGGGTGCCGTCCTTGAGCTCGAAGGTGGCCGGCGGCTTCGCGGACGCCGACGGCTTCGCCGCCGTCGGGGGTTCGTCGCCGGCCGCGTAGGCCGGCACGGCGGCGCCCGTCGCGGCCACCGTGGCTATCGCCGCCGCGAGCGCGAGCGACCTGTGGGATACGGCCATGGTGTCGGGTCTCCTTTTGAAGAAGTGCGGCCCTTGCAGGCAGCGTATGAAAGGTAGTCAGGCGGACGGCCGTGCGGGAAGGGGTGGCCCGGCCGGTCACGCGGAGCGCTTGCGACGCATCCGTACGACGGCGTAACCGGCGGCGGCCAGCAGGACCGCGCCTCCGGCGACGCCGGCGATCAGCGGCACGTCATCGGAGGAGGAGGATGAGGAGGACGAGGAGGAGCCGCCGTCCTCCCGGGCGGCCGCCCCGGGCGCCGCGAGCGGCCCGTGCCCCACGTCCGGCAGCGGCGGCACCGGCGCCCCGGCCGTCAGGGGGACGGCCAGCGAGACCGGGTCCATCGCCGCGCCCTCCCGGTAGAGGCCGCCGAACGCCCCGGCGCCCTGGGCGGTCAGCTTCGCCGGGGCCTCGGTCACGGACGCGAGCCCGTCCTTCTGCCGGAGGCCCGCCGCGTCGAAGGTGACCAGCGGTACGGCCTTCCCGGGTGCGGAACCCGCGCGCCCCACCCGTGCGGACAGGGTGCCCTCGCGGTGCCTCACCTCGACCTCGACACCGCTCAGCGTCAGGTCGAGGTCCTTGCCGGTGAAGCGGAGGGTGCCCGCGAAGGACGCGGCGAGGGCCGCCCCTCGGTCCTCGTAGCGGCCCTTGCCGTCCGTGAAGCGGAAGAGCGCGCCGCCCTCGCGGGCGCCGTCGGCCACCGTCCAGGAGCCCTGGGCGATGGGGCCGGTGACGTACTCGCGGAAGGTGCGGCGTACGCCCCAGTCGACGGCCGCGCCCGTGAACTCGCCCCGTTCGGCGGGCTGTCCGGCCGGGGGGCCGGAGGGGGACGGCGACTCGTTGCGCGCGGCCGGGCCGGTGACGAGGTCGGCGGAGAGGGTCACCGGGTCGAGCTGCGTACCGGCGGTGTAGTAGCCGGCGAACGCCTCCGCGCCCTCGGCGGTCAGCTTCGCCGGAACTCCCGTGAGACTCACCGTCGTTCCGGCGCCGCGCAGGTCCGCGCCGGTCAGGTCGAGCGCGGCGAGCGGGACGCGGGTGCGGGAGGTGACTTCGCCCGTTCCCCTCGCCTTGCCGGTGATGTCGGCGAGGAGGGTGCCGCCCGTGCCCTCGATCCGGACGGCGGGCCGGGCGATCGTCAGGTCGAGCTCGGACGAGCCGTCGGGTTTCCGGTGACCGGTGAAGCGCACCCCGCCGGAGAAGCCGGCCTCGAAGGCGCCCTTGTCCGGCGTGTAGGTGCCCTTCGCGGAGTGGAAGCGGAACTGGCTGCTCCCGACCGTAGCGGCGCCGCCCAGCAGTTCCCAGCTCCCCCGGGCGACGGGCCCGGTGACGTAGCTCTGGAACGAGGACTTGACGCCCCAGTCCAGACGGCCGCCGGACACCTCGCGGCTCTCCGGGGCCGCTGCCGCCGGCCACGGCAGGAGCGCGGCGCAGAGTGCCGCGAGGATTACGGCGACGGGCGCACGGGCACATCTGTACGGCGACATCGAAAACCTTTCCCGCCGGAGGAGCCGGAAGCACACCGACGTGGCCACTTAGGTAAGGCTAACCTAAGCTATAGCCCGCAGTGCGTACACCCGTCCCCCACGGAAAGGCAGGACCGTGCAGCAACGGCAGGCGCCGGACGCGCCGTTGGGCCCGTCGCGCCCCCTGGCCACCTTGCTCGCCCTCGCCCTGGGCCTCGTCGCCCTCGTCGCCCTCACGGCCTGTGGGACGGACGGCACGGCGTCCCCGGGACCGTCGGCCTCCCCCTCCACGGCCGACCGCGCCGACGTGCCGCCGGGGCCGCCGCCCCGGCCTCGACTCCCGGCGACCGTACGGTCGGCCGACGGCCGGGACGTCACCGTGCGCTCCGCCGACCGGATCGTCCCGCTGTCCGGGGCCGTCGCCGAGACCGTCTTCTCGCTCGGGCTCGGCGACCGGGTCGTCGCGCGGGACGTCTCGGCCACCTTCGAGCAGGCCCGGAAGCTGCCGGTCGTCACGCGGGCGCACGACGTGTCGGCGGAGAGCGTGCTCTCGCTGAAGCCCGGCGTCGTCCTCGCCGACACCCGGACCGGGCCGCGCGAGGCCCTCGACCAGATCCGCCGGGCCGGCGTCCCGGTCGTCCTGCTGGACCCGCCGTCCCGACTCTCCGACATCGGGCCGCAGATCGAGCGGATCGCGGCGGCCCTGGGCGTACGCGACGCGGGCGCGGCGCTGCGGCGGCGGACGCAGGAGCGGGTCGACGAGGTGCGGCGCGGGATCCCGCGCGGCGGCGGCCGGCCGCGTGTCGCCTTCCTCTACCTGCGCGGCTCGGCGTCCGTCTATCTGCTCGGCGGGGCCCGGTCCGGCGCGTCCTCGCTCATCGAGGCGGCGGGCGGCGTGGACGCGGGCAAGGAGTCCGGGCTGACGAAGGACTTCACGCCCATCACCAGCGAGGCGCTCGCCAAGGCCGCGCCCGACGTCATCCTCGTGATGTCCAGGGGACTGGCGTCGGTCGGCGGGGTGGACGGGCTGCTGAAGGTGCCGGGCGTCGCCGAGACGCCGGCCGGGCTGGACCGGCGGGTGGCCTCCGTCGACGACGGGGTGCTGCTCAACTACGGGCCGCGGACGGACGTGGTGCTGCGCTCGCTGGCCGGACAGATCCACCGGGGCGGCAGGTGAGCACCCGGGCGGCGACCGCGGCCGCACGGCCGCGCACCGTTCCCGTGGTGCTCGGCGCCGCCATGACCGCCGCGCTCGTCCTCGCCTGCCTCGCCTCGGCCGGGACCGGCGCCTACGACATCCCGCTCGGCGACGTCGTCGGCTCGCTGCTGCACCGGACCGGGCTGGGCGGGGCGGAGCTGGACCGGGTCGGCGAGAGCGTCCTGTGGAACGTCCGGCTGCCGCGGGTGGTGCTGGCGCTGCTCGTCGGTTCGTCGCTGGGGTGCGCGGGGGCGCTCACGCAGGGCGTGTTCGGCAACCCGCTGGCCGAACCGGCCGTCATCGGCGTCTCGATGGGCTCGGCGGTGGGTGCCGTCGCGTCCATCGCGCTCGGGCTGGGTTTCCTCGGGACGTGGACGGTCTCGGCGTGCGCGTTCGTGAGCGGGCTGGTGACGGTGCTGGCGGTGTACGCGCTGTCGCGGTCCGGGGGGCGCACGGAGGTGGTGACGCTGTTGCTGACGGGCATCGCGATGAACGCGTTCGCGGGGGCGCTCATCGGGCTCGGGGTCTTCCTCGCCGACAACGCGCAGGTGTCGCAGATCGCGTTCTGGCAGCTGGGGTCGCTGGCGCAGGCCACCTGGCCGAAGGTGCTGGCGGTTCTGCCGTGTGCGGTGGCGGGGCTGGCGGTGGCGCCGCTGTACGCGCGGCGGCTGGATCTGCTGGCGCTCGGCGAGCGCCCGGCGCGTCATCTCGGCGTGGACGTCGAGCGGTTGAGGCTGGTGCTGGTGCTGGTCGTGGCGCTGCTGACGGCCGCGGCGGTGGCGGTGGCGGGGGTGGTGGCGTTCGTGGGGCTGCTGGTGCCGCATCTGCTGCGGATGGTGGCGGGGCCGGGGCATCGGTTCCTGGTGCCGGGGAGTGCGGTGGGTGGTGCGTTGGTGCTGGTGTCCGCGGACCTGGCCGCTCGGACGGCCGTTCAGCCGGCCGAACTGCCGCTGGGGGTGCTGACGGCGCTGGTGGGGAGTCCGTTCTTTTTCGTGCTGTTGCGGAGGGCGCGGCGGGGGCGCGGGGGGTGGATGTGAGCCGCTCCGCGGGGAGTTGACCCCGGACCCCCCGGAGGGGGCACAACTCCCCACCCCCACAACCCCCAGGAGACCCACATGCTCAGGCGACGCCCCCGTCCCCTCCCCCAGAACCCGCCCCCCGGCACCGTCCTCGCCGAGGCGCGCGCCCTGCGCGTCGTCCTCGCCGGGCGGACCGTCCTCGACGGCGTCGGCATCGGCGTCCGGGCCGGCGAAGTCGTCGCCCTCGTGGGGCCGAACGGCGCCGGGAAGTCCACGCTCCTCGCGGCGCTCGCGCGCGATCTGCCCGCCGCGGGCGGGCGCGTCGCGATCGCCGGGCGGCCCGCGGCGGAGTGGGGCGCGGCGGAGCTGGCGCTCCGCAGGGCCGTCCTGCCGCAGGCGGCCGAACTGCGCTTCCCCTTCACCGTGGAGGAGGTCGTGAGGATGGGCCGGGCCCCCTGGGCCGGCACCGGGGCCGAGGAGGAGGACGACGCCGCCGTGGCGGAAGCGATGCGGCTGACCGAGGTGGCCGGATTCGCCCCCCGCCCCTTCTCCGCCCTCTCCGGCGGGGAGCGCGCCCGCGTCGCCCTCGCCCGCGTCCTCGCGCAGCGCACCCCGCTGCTGCTGCTCGACGAGCCGACGGCCGCGCTCGACCTGCGGCACCAGGAACTGGTGCTGCGCGTCTGCCGGGAGCGCGCCGCCGCAGGTTGCGCCGTCGTCGTCGTGCTGCACGACCTCGGGCTGGCGGGCGCCTACGCGGACCGCGTCGCCGTGCTGCACGAGGGGCGGATCGCGGCCGACGGGCCGCCCTCCGCCGTCTTCGAGGCGGAAATGATCGGCCGCGTCTACGGACAGCCCGTAGAAGTGATCAAGCACCCGGCCACCGGTGAACCTTTGGTGCTGCCGATACGGGATGGTCGAAATTTTGCCCCGTGAGAGCAGAATCACGCCCCCGCACGGGAACAGGGTAGGCAAGCCTCAGATAAGTTAGGTCGGCCTAATTCGACAGTGCGTTTTCGGCCACCGCCGGAACCCGACTCTCCGAGCAAGCCTGGAGCCCGTATGCGAGCCCTCCGCTCCTCCGCCGTCACCGTCGTCGCCGCGGCGGCAGCGCTGGCAACCGTTTCCGGTTGTGCCGAGAAGTCCGACGCCAAGGATTCCGACGCGATACGCGTGACCGCGTCCGACGACTCGTGCGAGGTCTCGAAGACCTCGTTCCCCGCGGGGCACGTCAAGATCGATATCGAGAACAAGGGCTCCAAGGTCACCGAGGTCTACGTCTACGCCGCCGACGACCGGATCGTCACCGAGCGGGAGAACATCGGCCCCGGCACCAAGGCCGAGATCACCGCGACGGTCAAGAAGCCGGGCTCCTACGAAATCGCCTGCAAGCCCGGTATGAAGGGCGACGGAATCCGGCAGAAGATCACCGTCACCGGCGGCGACGGCACGGAGAAGAAGAGCGACCCGGCCCTCGACAAGGCGGTCGCCGAGTACCGCACGTACGTCCAGCAGCAGGCCGACGAGACCCTGCCCGCGGCGCGGAAGTTCGCCGAGGCGGTCAGGAACGGCGACCTGGACGGGGCGAGGAAGACCTACGCCCCGTCCCGCACCGGCTGGGAGCGCACCGAGCCGGTCGCCGAGTCCTTCGGCGACATCGACCCGAAGGTCGACGTCCGCGAGGACGGCCTGGAGAAGGGCCAGAAGTGGACCGGCTGGCACCGGCTGGAGAAGTCCCTCTGGCAGGACAAGAAGATCACGGACGAGGACAAGGCCCTCGCCGACCAGCTGATCAAGGACCTCCAGGACTGGCAGAAGCGCGTCGGCACCGCCGAGATCACCCCCACCAGCATGGCCAACGGCGCCAAGGAACTCCTCGACGAGGTCTACCGGAACAAGATCACCGGTGAGGAGGAGCGCTACAGCCACACCGACCTGGACGACTTCGAGGCCAATGTCGAGGGCGCCGAGAAGGCCTTCACCCTGCTGAAGCCGGTCGCCGCCAAGCAGGACGGGCCGCTGGTGGCCGAGCTGGACAAGCAGTTCGCCAACGTGAGGAAGGCGCTCGACGACTACCGCGAGGGCGACGGCTTCAAGGCGTACGACTCCGTCGGCAAGGACGACCGCAAGAAGCTGTCCGACGTGGTCAACGCGCTCTCCGAGCCGCTGTCCAAGCTCGCCGGCGCCGTGGCGAAGTGAGCGGGGGCACACCGATGACCGAGCAGGACACCCGACCCGGGCCCTCCCGCCGCACCCTGCTGGGCTGGGGCGGCGCCGGACTGGCGCTCGGCGCCGCCGTGGCCGGCGGCACGGCCGCCGCGCTGGACCTGGGCGGCGAGGACGCCGGGCCGGCCGCCGCCGGCGGCGACGCCGTCCCCTTCCACGGCGTCCACCAGGCGGGCATCGCCACGCCCGTCCAGGACCGGCTGCACTTCGCCGCGTTCGACGTGACGACCACCGACCGCGCCAAGCTGATCGCCCTCCTCAAGGAGTGGACCGCGGCCGCCGCCGCGATGACCGCCGGGCGCGAGGTCGGCACGGGCGCGGTCGGCGACAACGACGAACTGCCGCCGGACGACACCGGCGAGGCCCTCGGCCTCAAGCCGTCCCGCCTCACCCTCACCTTCGGCATCGGCCCCGGCCTCTTCGAGAAGGACGGCAAGGACCGCTTCGGCCTCAAGTCCCGCCGCCCCGAGGCCCTGGTGGACCTGCCGCCGTTCCCCGGCGACAACCTCGACCCGGCCCGCAGCGGCGGCGACCTCTGCGTCCAGGCGTGCGCCGACGACCCGCAGGTCGCCGTGCACGCCATCCGCAACCTGGCCCGGATCGCGATGGGCCGCGCCGCCGTCCGCTGGTCGCAGCTCGGCTTCGGCAAGACGTCCTCGACGACGCCGGACGCCCAGACGCCGCGCAACATGCTCGGCTTCAAGGACGGCACCCGCAACATCGCGGGCACCGAGACCGACCGGCTCGACAAGCACGTATGGGTCGGCGAGAAGGACGGCCCCGCCTGGATGGCCGGCGGCTCGTACGTCGTCACCCGGCGCATCCGGATGCACATCGAGACCTGGGACCGCACCTCGCTCAAGGAGCAGGAGGACGTCTTCGGCCGCACCAAGGCCGAGGGCGCGCCGATCGGCAAGCAGCGCGAGCACGACGAGCCCAACCTGAAGGCGATGAAGCCGGACGCGCACGTGCGCCTGGCCCACCCGGACAGCAACTCCGGGGCGACCATCCTGCGCCGCGGCTACTCCTTCACGGACGGCACGGACGGGCTCGGACGCCTCGACGCCGGGCTGTTCTTCATCGCCTACCAGCGCGACGTGCGGGACGGCTTCATCCCGGTGCAGACGCGGCTGTCGAGGTCGGACGCGCTCAACGAGTACATCCAGCACGTCGGTTCGGCCGTCTTCGCCGTGCCGCCGGGCGTCCGGGACAAGGACGACTGGTGGGGCAGGGCGCTGTTCGCCTGAGTCCGCCCGGACTCCCCCGAGTCCGCCAGAGATCTTCCTGAAACGAGGAGAAGCCGCGTGTTCGGCAACTATCTGATCGGCCTGCGCGAGGGGCTGGAGGCCAGCCTGGTCGTCTGCATCCTCGTCGCCTACCTCGTCAAGAGCGAACGGCGGGACGCCCTGCGCCCCGTCTGGCTCGGCATCTCCGCCGCCGTCCTGCTCGCCATGGGCTTCGGCGCGGTGCTCCAGTACGGCTCGCGGACCATGACGTTCGAGGCCCAGGAGATGCTGGGCGGTTCGCTGTCCATCGTCGCCGTCGGCCTGGTGACGTGGATGGTCTTCTGGATGCGGCGCACCGCGCGGCACCTGAAGAAGGAGCTGCACGGCAAGCTGGACGCGGCGCTCGCCATGGGCACCGGCGCGCTCGTCCTCACCGCCTTCCTGGCCGTGGGCCGGGAGGGCCTGGAGACCGCGCTGTTCATCTGGACCGCCGTGCAGGCCACCGACGACGGCGTACGGCCGCTGGTCGGCGCCCTGTTGGGGCTGCTGACCGCGGTGGTGCTGGGCTGGCTGTTCTACCGGGGCGCCCTGCGGATCAACCTGGCGAAGTTCTTCACCTGGACCGGCGGCATGCTGATCGTGGTCGCGGCGGGTGTCCTGGCGTACGGCTTCCACGACTTGCAGGAGGCGGACGTCCTCCCGGGGCTGGGCAGCAAGGCGTTCGACGTCAGCGAGCAGATCCCGGCGGACAGCTGGTACGGCACGCTGCTCAAGGGCGTCTTCAACTTCCAGCCGGACCCGACCTGGTTGCAGGTCGCGGTGTGGGCGCTGTACCTCGTCCCGACCCTGCTGTTCTTCTTCGCCCCGGGAGGGGCCGGCAAGCCGGCGGCGGGTAAGGTGGCGCCGTCCCGAGCACCCCAGGAGGCCCAGGCCGATGCGACTGTCCCGGCTGCTGGCCGCGTTGACGCTGCCGCTTCTGCTGCTGGTGACGGCGGGGTGCGTGACGGTGCACGGCGAACGGGAGATCATCCCGTCGGTGAGCAGGGCTGAGGCCGGCGACGTCCTCGCCCGCTTCACCGCGGGCTACACCGAGGCGTACCGGCGTCTCGACCCGGCCGCCGTCGACCGGGTCGAGACGGGCGCCCTCGCCGAGATCGCCCGCGCGGACCTGGTGGAACAGCGCGCCCGGCTGCCGAAGGGCAACCCCGGCTACCCGGCGCTGAGGCTCGACGACGCGCGCTTCACGATCCCCAAGGCGGCCGGCTGGCCGAAGTTCTTCCTCGCGGACACCCGCAGCAACCGGGACGGCAACCGGTGGCTCGTCGTCTTCGTGCGGGCGGCCGCGGGCGAGCCGTGGAAGGCGGCGTACCTGACGCTGCACGCCCCGGGGTCCGTGCCGGCGTTCCGGACGGACCGGGACGGGTGGGCCGAGCCGGTGCCCCCCGCTTCCGGCGGCGGCCTCGCGCTGGCGCCGTCCGCGGTGAGCCGCGCCTACACGGCCTTCCTGCGGACGGGCTCGGGGGACGTCTTCGCACCCTCGGCCGCGACGACGCGGGCGCGGGCCGACCGGGCCCGCCTCGCCCGTACCCCCTCCTTCCGGACGGACTGGATCGACACGCCCGAGGGCGCGCCCGGCTTCCCGCCGCTCGCCCTCCGCACGGCGGACGGCGGCGCGGTCGTCTTCTTCACCGCGCACCACCGGGAGAAGCGCACGATGGCCCGCGGGGTCCGTCCCGGGATCACCGATCCGCGGACGAAGGCGCTGCTGTCCGGCGATCTGCGGACGGCCGTCACGTACACGCGGGTCTCGGAGGCGGCGGTGCGGGTGCCGGCCGGGGCCGGGGGCCGGGTGGAGTTCCTGAACCGGATCGAGTCGCTGGTGGCGGCGCGGGGGGAGTGAGGGCCTAGCGGCCCAGCGGCCACGCCGCGTGGTGCTCGTGGTCCGGCCGCTCCCCCGCGTACTGCGCGCACGCGTCCGTCAGCGCCTCCAGCAGCGTCAGCGGATCCGGCAGCGGCCGCTCGGGGCCGAGGAGCCACGCCACGTACGGCGCCGTCGCCCCGTCCCCCGGCAGCCGGGACGGCGGCAGCAGGACGTAGCTGCCGCGGCAGTGCCACCGCAGGCCGGGGTGCTCGTCCAGCGTCTCGGGGTGGCAGTCCAGCTCGCAGGGCCACCACTCGTCCTCGTCGTCGGGGGTGCCGCGCGTCGCGGTGAAGAAGAGCATGCGGTCGGGGGCGACCGTGGCGACGGGCCCGACCTCGACGCCGGCGGAGGTCAGCCGGTCGAGGGCGGCGCGCCCGGCCGGCGCGGGGACGTCGAGGACGTCATGGGCCATGCCGGTGGCGGTGACGAAGTTGGCCTCGGGCTGGGCGCGGAGCCACTTGGTGACCTTCTCGGGGTCGGTCGTGGCGAGCGTCTGCCAGGCGAAGGAGACCGGGTGGCGGCCCGGCGTGGGACAGCCGATGCGTTCGCAGGAACAGCCGTAGCCGGAGGGGTGCGCGGCCGGCGCGACGGGGAATCCCGCGGCGGCCGCGGCCAGGAGCAGTTCCTCGCGGGCGGCCCCGGTGGCCGCCCCCGCAGCCGCGGTGCCGCCCGGCCCGCTCCTGGGGCGGCGCAGCCACTGGGAGAACCGGCTCTTGCGTTCCATCTATCCCCTCACTTCGACCGCGGTCTCCGCTCAATGCTGCCACCATCCTGCGCCCGGTGTGACCGCCGGGCGCATCCGGGGGTGTGACGCCCGGCTCACCGGGGGGTGAGGCCGCGCAGCGCGAGGTCGACGACGGCGTCGGCGTAGGCGTGCGTGAGGGGCAGGGTGCGCAGCAGCCAGCGGTGGGCGAGGGGGCCGACGATCAGCTCCAGGGCGGTGCGCGGGTCGGCGTCCGGGTCGGCCTGCCCGGCCTCCTGGGCGGCGCGGATGCGCCGTACGTAGAGTTCGAGCTGGGGCTCCAGCACCCGCTCGGTGAACTGGGCGCACAGCTCCGGGTTGACGACGCTCTCGGCGGCGAGGGCCCGCGAAGGGGCGTCGAAGCGGGGGCTGTTGAGCTCGTCGACGGTGGCGCGGACGACGGCCTTGAGGTCGGCGGCGAGGTCCCCGGTGTCGGGGAGCTCCGTCCCGCCGTCGGCGGCCTCCTCGCCGAGGGCGACGAAGGCGTCGAGCAGGACGGCGGCCTTGGAGGGCCACCAGCGGTAGATGGTCTGCTTGCCGACCCCGGCCCGGGCGGCGATGGCCTCGATGGTGAGCCGCTGGTAGCCGGACTCCCCGATGAGGTCGAGGGCGGCGGTGAGGATCGCCTGGCGGGAACGCTCGCTGCGGCGGGTGCGGTCGGGCTGCGGCTTGGGGTTCTTGGGGGTGCTGGAGGCCATGGGCAGCAGCGTAGCGGCAGTACGAGGCGAGACGGTTCGTCTCATTTCCGTTGACAAGACGAAACGTCTCGTGCAGTAATGGGTTCACGCGACGAGACGTACCGTCTCGCCAGACCAGGAGGAGGAGAGCCCGTATGACCCGAGGCAACGGACACCCGCTCGGCATCGGCGGCACCCGCAGGAACCTCTCCCGCGCCGCGCTCCGCGGCGGGACCGGGGGCGGCCCGGCGGGCGGCCGGGGCACCGACCCCCTCGCGCAGAAGCGCGAACTGCTGCGCGCGCTGCGGGAGGGGCGGGCGGCCCGGTAAACCACCCGTACGGTGCATGCGCGAAAGCCGCCCCGCGTGGACGATTTGGGCACGTACGCTCGGCGCGTACGTGCCCAACACCACCGTGAGGAGCGCGAGTTGCGTACCGCACCACCACGCACGGCGAGACCACGCCGCTTCCTGATGTGCCCTCCGACCCACTTCAAGGTCACCTACTCGATCAACCCCTGGATGGATCCGGCGAAACCCGTCGATCTGCCGCTCGCCCTCACGCAGTGGGAAGACCTCCGCGACCGCTACCGCTCCCTCGGCCACACCGTCGAGGAGCTCGAACCCCGCCCGGATCTCCCGGACATGGTCTTCGCCGCCAACGGCGCGACCGTCGTCGAGGGCCGGGTGCTGGGCGCCCGCTTCGCCCATCCGCAGCGGGCCGCGGAGGCGGCCGTGCACCGCGCGTGGTTCCGCTCCCACGGCTACGACGAGGTGCGCGAGCCCGAGCACATCAACGAGGGCGAGGGCGACTTCGCCGTCACCGACTCCTGGCTGCTGGCCGGCCGCGGCTTCCGCAGCAGTCCCCTCTCCCACCCCGAGGCACAGGAGTACTTCGGCCGGCCGGTCATCGGGCTCGACCTCGTCGACCCGCGCTACTACCACCTCGACACGGCGCTCTGCGTCCTCGACGGGGACGAGGTCATGTACTACCCCGGCGCCTTCTCCCCCGGCAGCCGGGCCGTCCTCCGCCGCCTCTTCCCCGACGCGCTCGTCGCGAGCGAGGAGGACGCGGCGGCGCTCGGCCTCAACGCCGTGAGCGACGGGCGGCACGTGCTGCTGCCGCAGGCGGCGGTGGGGCTCTTCGCGCCGCTGCGGGAGCGGGGCTTCGAGCCGATCGGGATGGATCTGGGCGAGCTGCTGAAGGGGGGCGGCAGCGTGAAGTGCTGCACGCAGGAGCTGCGCTGAGGTCCGCGCGGCTGCCCCCCCCGGGGCCGGACGGGCCGGTCCGGCCCCGGGCCGGACCCCTATCCGGCCCCGGCCGGCGGCGGCCACGCGTCGCCCCAGTCGGCGTCCCGCGCCGCCCGGTACACCTCGCCCCGCCGCTTCGTCACCGTCTCGCGCCGCAGCCCCTCCTCCGCCGTGCACAGGTCCAGCAGGACCTGCCCCTTGCGGATCTGGGGACGGCGGACGACGCGCGCCTCACCCGGCCGCGGCGGCACCGCGTCGCGCACCACCGCCACGTACGAGAACTTCTCGTCCTCGTACGCCAACGACCCGCCCTTGACCTGCCGGTGCAGCGACGACCGGCTGACCCGGGCCGAGAAGTGGCACCAGTCCGTCCCCGCCACGACGGGGCACGCGCCGCCGTGCGGACACGGGGCGACGACCGTGAGGCCGGCGCCGGTCAGCCGCTCCCGCGCCTCGGCGATCCGCGCGTAGCCCTCGGGCGTGCCCGGTTCGACGATCAGCGCGCCCCGGGCGCGGGCCGCCTGCGCGACGACCGCCGCGCGGTCGGCGGCGGTCAGCTCGCCGAGGACGTAGGAGACGGTGACCAGATCCGTGTCCTCGGGAATCTCCAGGCCGGCGCCGATCGCCTGCCGCCGCCACCGCGCCGCGCGCAGGGCGGGGGAGGCGGCGGAGCGGGCCAGTTCGCCGCCGAGGGCGAGCGCGGGCTCGGCCCAGTCGAGGACGGTGGTCCGCCGCTCGCCGGACGGCCAGGCGTCGGCGACCGCCCAGGTCGCGGCGCCGGTGCCGCCGCCGATGTCCACGTGCGAGGCCGGCGTCCACGCGGGCAGCCGCGTGCGGAAGGCCGCGAGCGCGGAGCGCACCGCCTCGAAGGTGGCGGGCATGCGGTAGGCGGCGTAGGCGGCCACGTCGGAGCGGTCGCGCAGGACCGGGGCGTCGGTGGGGGTGCGCCCCCGGTAGTTGGCGATCAGCCGCTCGACGGCCTGGGCCGCCTGCCGGGGCGGCAGACCGTCGAGCAGTCCGGCGAGCGCGGCGCGGAGGTTCTCGCCGGCCGGCGGGGCGTTCTCGGGGGCGGGGGCGTGCATTGGGCGAATTTTACGGGGCGGCCGGCTCCGGTGCGTCCGCCGCGGCCGCCCGCCGTCCCGGCCGGCACATCAGCACGAAGCACAGCACCGCCGCCACCGCGCAGCCGAGCTGGACGACGGCCATCGGCACCGCCGTGCGCTCGCCGGCGATCCCGACGAGCGGCGAGGCGACCGCGCCCAGCAGGTACGTGGAGGTGCCGAGCAGGGCGGACGCGGAGCCGGCCGCGTCCCGGGAGCGCATCAGCGCCTGGGCGTTGGTGTTGGGCATGGCGAGGCCCATGGCCGACATCAGGACGAAGAGCCCGGCCGCGACCGGCGCGAGCCCCGGCTCCCCCAGGACGCCGGAGGCCAGCACCACCAGGCCCGCCGCCGCGGCGGTGATCACGGCCAGGCCCCAGCCGAGCGCCTTGTCGAGGCTGACGCGCCCGACCAGCACCTTGCCGTTGACCTGGCCGACGATGACCAGCCCGACGGAGTTCAGGCCGAACAGCAGGCTGAAGGTCTGCGGCGAGGCCCCGTAGATGTCCTGGACGACGAAGGGCGAGGCCGATATGTAGGCGAACAGCGCGGCGAACGCGAAGCCGCCGGAGAGCATGTAGCCGGTGAAGACCCGGTCCGCGAGCAGGCCGCGCATCGAGCGCAGCGCCTCCCCCAGACCGCCGTCCTTGCGCCGCCCGGGCGGCAGCGTCTCGGGCAGGCAGAAGCGGACGAGCAGCGCGAGGACGGCGCCGATCACGGCGAGCACGACGAAGATCCCCCGCCAGTCCGTCAGCCGCAGCAGCTGGCCGCCGACGAGCGGGGCGACGACCGGGGCGACGCCCGAGATCAGCATCAGCGTGGAGAAGAAGCGGGCCATCGCCACGCCGTCGTAGAGGTCGCGCACCACGGCCCGGGCGATGACGATGCCGGCGGCGCCGGCCAGGCCCTGGACCAGCCGGAAGCCGACCAGCAGCCCGGTGGTGGGGGCCAGCGCGCACAGCGCGGTGGCGACGATGTAGACCACCATGCCGGCGAACAGCGGACGGCGGCGGCCCCACTTGTCGCTCATCGGCCCCACCACGAGCTGCCCCAGCGCCATGCCCATGAGGCAGGCGGTGAGGGTGAGCTGGACGGTGGCGGCGGGGCTTCCCAGCGAATCCGTCACCTCGGGCAGCGCCGGGAGGTACATGTCCATCGACAGCGGCGCCATCGCGGTCAGGCCGCCGAGGGTGAGCGTGAGGAACAGGGCGGCGCGGCGGCCGGGGCCGGGGGGCTCCGGGGCCTGCCGGCCGGCCGCGGCGGGGGCGGTGGTTGCGGCGGGGGCGGTCGCGGGGACGGGCTCCTTCATGCATCACTCCATGGTTAGTACAACTATCTACTCATGGTGGCATGCGCGGGGCAGTGCTCCGGCCGTTTCCGCGCGACCGGCCGGAGGTCGCGCGCCCCGCGGTGCGCCTCGCGCGCCTCCCTGAACGGCTGATTCCGGGAGTAGCGTCCGCGTCACGTTCCGGCCGGAACACCGGTTCCGGCCGGAACACCGCCCGGGGCGCTTGCCGGGGCACGTGCCGGGGCCATACCGAGGGGGACGGTCATGACCACAGGGGAACCACCCGATCCACCGCTCCCGCAGGGCACCCGCTTCTGGCCGCGCGTCTGGCTGTACTGGGCGACGGGAGGGGTGGCCCTCGTGCTGGGGGCGGTCCTGCCCGTGCTGCTGCAGGGCGGGGCGTCCGGGGAGAAGCCCGGCCCTCCTCCGCCGACGCCCGCACCGCCGACGCCCGCACCGCCAACTCTCCGCGTTTCCGGTGCCGTTGTGAGTGTCCTCACCCAGGGGGCGGTGAGTCCGGGCGTGACCCGGGTCCAGGCGAACGTGACGCTCACCGGTCTCAAGGGGCGGACCGCCTACATCAGGTGGCACACGTACAACGACGCCACCAAGCAGACCATAGGGCTCGACCACACCGTCCGCTCCCCCGTCCTGGGGTGGGACGTCACCAACTGGCACCCGACGTTTCCCGTTGTCGATCCCGCCGTCCACTGGCAGGTGCAGGTGACGCTGTTCGGGCCGGACGACGCTCAGTTGGCGACGAATCACTCCACGTTTGTGTTCCCGTCCTGAGCCCTGAACGTCGTCCTGGAAATCCGTTCGACTCGACTGCAACCGTGGTCGCCCTTTTCACGTGTTCCTCGGTGAAGCGCCCAGAACGGGCCCACAAGGGAGGAACACCATGAACCGTGCATACCGCCTCGCCATAGCCGGTGTCCTGACGGCCGGCCTCGTCGGCGGCGCCGCCGCCGGCGCCTTCGCCGCCGCGCCCGCTCCCGCCGCCTCTCCCAAGGCTGTCGCCGCCGCCAAGCCGGCCCTCACCGCCCAGCCGAGCGCCAAGACGGTGAAGGCGTGGCAGGAGTTCCGCGTGACCGGCAAGGCGACGGCCCTCAAGCCGGGTACGACGGTCACGCTCCAGCAGCAGAAGGGCACCAAGTGGGTCGCCCTCCCGGCCAAGGTCGCCGTCAACAAGAACGCGGCCTTCTCGATGCGCGTCAAGCTCGGCATCAAGGGCAAGAACACCCTCCGCGTGACCGGCGGCGGCGCCGTCTCCGCCCCGTTCACCGTGACCGTCCGCTGATGCGCTCAACGCGCCCCCGGGCCCGGTGATTTCGCCCCCGCCCCGCCCTTTCACCGTTTCTCGCCGCGCTGCCGCGCGGGGAGCCTGACGCGGCTGCGCCGCGTTCGTCCTCACGCGCCGGACGGGCTGAATCCCCCCTCTGGGGGAGGAGTTGAGGATGGGCGGCGGAGCCGCGACCGGGGGGCGGGGGTGCAGGGGGCGCAGCCGCCCGGCCGGCCACGCGGAGCGCGGTTCCGGGACCGGGCAGGGCCCGGAAGGGGGCAGGGGGTGGAGCCGCGGGTGGGGGTGCGGGGGCGGAGCCCCTGGTCAGGGTGCGGGGGGCGCAGCCCCCACCCACCCGCGCAGAGCGCGGTCCCCGGCCTCGGGGCGCCCCCGCCCGGGGTGCAGGGGCGGAGCCCCACAGGGGATGCAGGGGGCGCAGCCCCCGCCCACCGCGCGGCAGCGCGGTCCCGAGCCAAGGGCCCTAACCCCGCAAAGGCGCCAGGGGTCGAAGCCCGCCACCGCGCGGAGCGCGCTCCCGGGCCCAAGGGCCCAACCCTGCAAGGGGGCCAGAGGGCGAAGCCCTCGGTGTGGGGCGCAGGGGCGGAGCCCCGCCCCGCCCGCGCGCAGCGCAGGCACGAGCCCCGGGGCGAAGCCCCCCGCCCAGGGTGCAGGGGCGGAGCCCCACAGGGGATGCAGGGGGCGCAGCCCCCGCCCACCGCGCGGCAGCGCGGTGCCGCGGCGGGCGGGGGAAGGGGCGCAGCCCCTGGGGAACGGGGAAAGGGCGGGGTGGGGGAAATCAGCACGCGGGGTCGCGCGCCGCGGCGGCGGGCGTCGGTCGCCGCGCGGTGACCAGGAGGCCGAGCAGCGCCGTGGCCACCCCGCCCGCCGCGAGGATCCACCAGGCGGGCCGCACCGCCGAGGTGAAGGCGGAGGCGTCCGTCAAGGGAGCGCCCCGCAGGCCCGCGTTGAGGATCGCGCCGAGGACGGCGACGCCCATCGCGAAGGACGACCGGCCGAAGGTGGTGATCATCCCGGAGGCGAGACCGGCCCGGTCCGCCGGCAGCCCCGAGACCCCCGCCGTGATGATCAGCGGCGTCGCGAGCCCGACGCCCACGCCGAAGAGGACGTACTCCACGGCGAGGAGCCCCCACGAGGAGTCCGCCGTGAGCAGCGCGGTCAGCACCCCGCTGACCGCGAGCGCACCCCCCGCCCCGGCCAGCAGCGGCCGTCCGCCGCAGCGGCGGGCCAGCCGGGCCGCGCACACGGAGGAGAGGGCGAGGGCGCCCGCGGGGACCAGCATCCACAGGCCCGCCCGCGAGGCGGACATCCGCAGGGGGTTCTGGAGGTAGAGCGCGGTGAGGAAGAAGAAGCCGCCGAACGTCCCGAAGACGGCCGTGGAGGCGGCGATCGCGCCGCAGAACCGCGCGTCGCGGAAGAAGGCCGGCTCGATCAGCGGTTCGGCGCGCCGCCGCTCGTAGCCGAGCAGCCCGGCGCACGACGCGACGGCCACGGCGAGGCAGGCGAGGACGACGGGCGCCGTCCAGCCGGCCCGCGGCGCCTCGATGACCGCGTACGCCAGCGGCCCCAGCAGGGTGATGACCAGGAGCTGGCCCACCGGGTCGGGGCGGCGCGGCCGCTCGGCCCGCGACTCCGGGACGCCGCGCAGCGCGAACAGCGTCGAGACGACGCCGAAGGGGACGTTGAGCCAGAACACCGACCGCCAGCCGGCGGCGTCCACGAGCAGTCCGCCGACGACGGGCCCGAGGGCCAGGCCGATGCCGTAGGCGCCCATCCAGACGCCCATGGCGCGGATCCGCTCGTGCTCGTCGGGGAAGGTGTTCGCGACGATCGCCATGGCGACGGGACCGAGCCCCGCGGCCCCCGCGCCCTGGAGCACCCGGAACCCGATCAGCAGGGGCAGCGACGGCGCGAGCGCGCACAGCACCGAGGCGGCCGTGAAGACGGCGACGCCCGCCATCAGCACGCGTTTCCGCCCGATCCGGTCGCCCGTCGACCCGGCGTAGAGCATCAGCGTCGCCATCGCGAGGCTGTAGGCCGCGACGGCCCACTGCATGCCCGGGAGGGAGGCGCGCAGCTCCCGTTCCATGGCGGGAAGGGCGACGTTGAGCGCGGTCACGTCGATGCCGACCATGATGACGGCCGCCGAGCAGACGGCCAGGACGAGGTGGCGCCGGGGCGGGCCGGTCGGGGGCACAGCGGATGTCCTTTCCTGCTGAGGCACACACTCCGCGAGGCTTTCCCGACAGGGGCTTTCCCGACAGGGTCCAGCAGGGCCCGGCAGGGCCCACCCGCGGAGGTCTTTCCTCTTCGACCTTCCGCCGCCGGGCCCCCCGCCGCCACCGGACACCCGGTGGTTGGCGGGGCCACCGCCCGTCCCCCGATCGTCCGACGTCACTCCCGCAGCACGAGCCTCCCGAGCAGCGACACCGTCAGCGCGAAGCGGTCCGCGTGGACCAGCCGGCGGCCGGCCGGGACCGCCGTCCCCCCGGCCGTCACCGTGTCCGTCGCCGTCGCGGGATCCGTGGCGTGGAGCTCGAACTCCTCGACGAGGACGCGGTATTCGGACGGCGGGAGGAGCTGCGGGGCGGGCAGGGTCAGGTCGCCGGACCAGGTGAAGGACTGGGCGGCCGGCGCGCAGGTGAGTTCGAGGACGGTGCCGGTGCCGGCCCAGTCGAGGTCGCCGCCGCCCGCCGCGCGGCGTTCGACCGTGGCGAGGACGCGGCGGCTCGCGGCCATGGCCGCCCGGCCCGTGCCGGCCCGGGCGCCGAGGGCGTTGGAGGAGACGGGGCCGCTCAGTTCGAGGCGGACGGCGCCGGCGGCGGTCATGGTGGCCGTGACCGTGCGGTCGGGGAGCGGCTGGAGGAAACCGGCGGTGGTGACCCCGGAGAGGTGCAGGGGGTCCACGGAGTACGGCTGGTAGCGGGCCAGGGCCAGCCGGACGTGGGGGAAGTAGGCCGGTTCCGGGAGGGCGAAGTCCACGTCACAGGTCCACAGGCCGAGTTCGGCGTCGAAGGCGGGGGCGAAGGCGGCGACCGAGGCCGTCGCCGGGGCGCCGGCGACCGGTTCGGCGAGGACGACGCCGGTCGCGGTGCGCACGGCGGCGGGGAAGTCCGCGAGGGCGAGCGGACGCAGGGGCCCGGCGTCCGCCCCGGCCGGATCCCGGGCGCAGCGCGTCGCCAGCTCGTCGGGGAGGCCGTCCCCCAGGACGACGGCGAGGAGTTCGTCGTCGCCCGAGGAGAACCAGGGGCGGCGCAGGTGCACGCGGAAGCCGGCGTGGCGGCGGGTGCGGGTGACCCGGTGCCGGTCGTGGTCGACCGCGCTCTCCCAGCGGACGGTGGGGACGAGGTGGCTGACGTCGGGGGGTTCGGGGCGGCGGGAGGAGGGGACGGGCCAGGGGCCGGAGCCGGGGCCCCGGCGGGTGATCAGCTCGGGGCGGCCGGTGATGGCGGGGTGGAAGTACTCGCGGAAGCGGGTGGTGGCGACGGGGGTGTAGGTGACGTTGCGGTGCCGCGTGTCGCGGAACTCGTGGCGGACGCCGAAGAGGGAGCGGTCGTCGTCGGCGGGGCGGAGGGTGACGTCGCCGACGCGGGCGTGTCCGTCGGTGCGGCGCGGCGCGTCCTCGGAGACGTCGTCGGTCCACTCGCTCCAGGTGGCGTCGATGTCGACGCGGCCGGTGCTGCGGGCGTGGGAGCGGACGCGGCCGGCCAGGGGCG
This sequence comes from Streptomyces caatingaensis, assembly GCF_001187435.1. Classification (GTDB taxonomy): domain Bacteria; phylum Actinomycetota; class Actinomycetes; order Streptomycetales; family Streptomycetaceae; genus Streptomyces; species Streptomyces caatingaensis. The sequence continues at coordinate 476,442 of NZ_LFXA01000004.1, forward strand.
TGAAGGTCCTGCCCTCCTCGCGGGGGAAGGCGAGCGGCCCCAACTCCGGTTCCTCCAGGGGTTTCTCGACGGCGTGGACGAGGGTCAGCTCGGCCCACGGGGTGATCATCCAGTTCTCGCCGGCGGCCGCCGCGGCCGTCAGCTCGTCCTTCTTGGCCCGCGGCAGCCCGGCCCAGAGGGCGGAGTCGGTCAACAGCCTCCAGGCGCCGAAGAGTTCGAGGTCGGCGGTGTCGAGCAGGCAGCTCATCCGGACGGTGGCGACGGTCGCCTTCGGCAGCCGGACGGTCAGCTCCCGCGCCGCCGGCCCGCTCCGGACCGGCGGCCCGTCCCCCTCGACGATCCTCAGCCGCAGCGGCCTGGCCTGCGGCCAGGGGCCGGGGAAGTCGTACGTCTCGTTGGGCGCGGCGCCGGGCAGTCCGCGCAGGGACACGCCCCGGGCGGGGACGTCGGGCAGGTAGGGCAGCAGGAGCTGGGCGGCGTCGTGGACGACGTACTCGCCGGGCGCGAGTCCCGCGCCGCGCGGCACGGGCAGTTCGGTGAGCGGCCCGGTGTCGTGGGGGTCGTGCTTGGCGACGTGGATCTCGCCGAAGAACGCCAGGTCGCGGGTGACGAAGGGGTCCTCGGGGAGGCTGACGACGGTGTCGAGGAAGCTGCCCGCCTCGCGGCCGGCGTCCGCCGCCCAGCGCCGCCGGACGGCGTCGGGGACGTCCGGGCCGAAGACGTCGTCGTAGACGCCGTGCCGTTCGGCCGTCTGGAGCGGCGACTTGGGCGGGGCGATGTGCCGCTCGTCGAAGCCGCGGTAGCGGCGGTCGAGGTGGTCGACGGGGGTGTCGGCCGTGTGGTCGGGCACCTGCGCGGTGCGCAGGGCCGCCCAGGCGCCGGCCGGGACGGGCACCCCGGCGTCGTCCACCGTGCTGCGGATGACGAGCCGCGCCTCGGACTCGCCCTCCAGGAACGGCCACCGGGGCACGACCGCCGGCGGCGGGACGGGCTCCCAGCGGCGGTGGGTGACGGGGGCGGAGGCCACGTCGTCGGGGACGTCCGCGCCGGGCCCCGGCCCGTTGCCCGCCAGGTCGCACAGCCGGGCGCGCACCCGGTAGGTGTGCCCGTAGCGCAGGGCGGGCAGCGAGCCGGGCGGCGGGCGGAAGGCGGCGTCCAGCGGGAAGCGCGGGTCGGGGACGGACACGGGGACGACGGGCCGGTCGTCGGGGCCGAGGGTGCGGCCGGGCGGCGGGGCGGCCAGGCTCCAGCCGTGCCAGCCGAACAGCGCCTGGTGCGCGTAGAGTTGACCGGCCGCGTCCTCGCCGACCGCACCGGCCTTGACGTGCCCCTCGTCGGGGGCGACGGCCAGCGGCAGGGGCGGCTGCCCGGCGGGCCGGATCGCGTAGGTGCCGGTGCGCGCGCACAGCGGGAGCCAGGCGGTGACGGCCCCGGTGGCCGGGTCGGCGCGGCCGACGTCCACGCGGTAGCCGCGCACGAGGTGCGAGGCGTCGAGGACGGCCGCGGGGACGGGCTCGCCCGCCGGGCCGACGCCGGCCGCGTTGCGGGCGTCGGCCTCCATCCGGTCGGCGAGTTCGGCGTCCCCGCCGTCGCGGAGCACGGTGAGGCCGGCGCCGTGCAGGGCGGGCGGCGCGGTGGCGTCGGGGGCGGTGGAGGCGCGCGGGTCGGCCGCCGCGGCGAGCGCCTGGCCGACGATCCGGGAGAACTCGACGTAGGCGAGCGCCGCGCCGTCCACGTCCAGGTCGGTGACGAGCGTCCCGGGGCCGGCGAGGCGCAGCATCCGCCGCCCGTACGGCCCGTCGTCGGGGGCGTACGGCTCGAAGCGGGCGCCGGGGACGTGGCGGAGGTCCGTCCAGGGCCGCAGGCTTTCGTCCGCGTTCAGCCCGCCCTGCGGGTCGGTGAAGTGGACGCGGGCGAGCCAGCGGTCGGCGAGGCCGGGCGGCGGGGCGGCGACGAGGTCGAGGGCGAGGCCGAGGCGGCGCAGCAGCTCGGGGTGGTCGGCGAGGAGGGCGCAGGCGGTGTGGAAGTCCAGGTCGGGGCGTTCGGGCGGCTGTCGGGGGGCGGGGGCGGCCGGGCGGTCGTAGAAGCGGTACGCCTCGGCGGCGTTGTGGACGGCGGCGTTGGCGCGGTAGGCGTCGCCGGAGCGGTCGATGGTGCGGGGGCGGTAGGGGTTCGGGGCGGCGGCGGACGGCGCGGTGAACAGGGCGTCGAGGGCGGGGTAGGCGGCGGCGACGGCGCGGGCGAGGTCGAGGACGGGGGTGGTGAGGGGGGTGAGGAGGTCGTCGAGCGCGGGGTGGTCCCAGCGCGGCGGGAGCTGTTCGGCGGCGCCCTCGCCGCCGCCGGGCGGGAAGGCGCGGCGCCGCGCGGTGGCGGTCGCGACGGCCGTGTAGAGGGCCGTGACCCGGTCGTGGACGTCGCGGCCGGGGTACGAGCGCAGGACGGGCGGCGGGCCGTCGGCCGCGAACGCGGGCCCGCCGGGCGGACGTACGGGGGTGGAGGGCGGGAAGAGGCGCCGCCACAGGGCGCTGTCGGCGGGCGGGAAGCGGTCCTGGCGGGGGGCGGCGGGGACGAGCACGCCGGTGCCTCCGGCGCCGGGCGCGCGGAACGCGACGCGCAGCGCGGCGGCGCGGGCGGCGAGGGTGGCGGGCCAGTCGCGGAAGCCGGGGAAGCCGTCGAGGGTGGCGGCCCCGGTGAGGCGGGGGGTGACCAGGACGGTGAGCCGGAGCCCGCCGTCGGGTGCCGTGCCGTCGGGCAGGACGGTCCACCGGATCTGTTCGGGCACGGTCGGCTCACCTCACGGTCGCGAAGGCGGTGCAGTACTCGTCCACCGGGTCGCGCCGCAGCCCCGTCACGGGGTCGGGGTAGGGCGCCGTCATCTCGGCGAACGTGGGCGGGCGGACGGGGTCGGCGGCGGCGAGGGGCGGTGGCGGCGGGCCGGATCCGGCGAAGCGCTTCTCGCACTCCAGGGTGACCGACTGGGACCAGAAGCCGATGTGGACGCCGATGGTGATGCGCGCCCGGCCGTGGACGGTGCCGCCGGCGGACTCGTAGGAGAGGTCGAGGCAGAGTTCGACGGAGGCGGAGACGAGGCCGAGGACGTCCACCTCGCCGCGGGCGCGGAAGTACCCGGTGATCCGGCACTCGCCGGTGTCCGCCTCCAGCCGGAAGTAGATGCCGGCCATCACCGAGAGGCTGCCGGAGGCGACCCCGAAGTCGAGCGAGACCGCGGCCCCGAACTCCAGGGCGGCCTCCAGGACGGCGACGCGCTTCGGCGTGAGGACGATGCCGAAGAAGCCGCCGCCGCCGAGCATCGAGACGGTGAGCCGGAAGGGCGCCTGCCGGCTGCAGAAGGCGAAGCCGATCTCCAGCGGGCGGCCGACGAAGGGGAGGTCGAGGAAGGCGTCGAGGCGGATGTTCTCCAGGCTGAAGACGCCGACGGCCAGGCTGGGCAGCGGCAGTCCGTAGCGGGCGGTGATGCCGGAGGGGGTGACCTCGATGCCGGGCGGGTCGGAGAACCCGTCCGCGGGGATGAGCTTCCGCAGCGTCTCGACGAAGGAGAGCGGGCCGGTGAACCGCAGACCGGTGAAGCCGACGTCGATCTCCGGCTTGTGCCCGGCCCGTTGGACGAGGCGGACGTGGTCGAAGGTGAGGCGCATCGCCGGGAAGCCGGGGACGAGGACGAGGTCGAACCTCTCCAGCGAGCAGCTGACGTCGGCGCCGGAGGGCACGTCGGGGCGGAGCGAGCCGCGCAGGTCGGCGACGAGGGAGAGGCGGCCGTCCCGCGGGTGGGGGACGAAGACGGGGTCGTCCGCGGGCCACTGCCTGATGACCGGGTTCCATTCGAGGCGGGTGGCGACGGTCTCGGGCAGCTTGACGCCCCGGGCGGCCTGCTGGAGGGCGTCCCGGAGGGCGGGGACCGCTCCGGCGGGGGTGGTCCAGGTGGCGGTCTGCTGCCGGACGCGGTCGAGGAGGGCCCGGACGCCCGGGTCGGCCCCGGGCGGGAGGGAGCCGGTGAGGGCGTCGAGGGCGGCGGTGAAGTCGGCGAGGGCGGCGTCGAGGTCCTGGAGGGTGACGGGCGCCGCCGGTGCCGGGTGGTGCGCGAGGAAGTCCGCGATCAGCTGCGCGAGGCGCGCGGCGGTGTCGCGGACGCGCGTGGCCGCGGGCGGCAGGACGGGCGTCGCGTTGCCGACGAGGTCGCGGGTGCGGCGGAGGTCGGAGAGGAAGCCGGTGACGGTGCTGACGGTCTGGGTGAGGAAGTTCGGGACGTGCAGCGGCGGGAGGGGTACGTCGGGGGCGAGCTTCTCGACGATGTCCGCGAGGGAGAGGACGCCGAGGAAGTTGGCGTCCAGGAGGCCGAGGATGTCGGAGGGGTGGAAGAAGTCGGCGGGGTCGAACCGTCCGTCCGCCATCTTCTCCACGGCGTCGAGCCCGGCGGCGGCGCCGGCCACGGGCCCGGAGATCCGCGACAGTCCCGCCACGTCGAAGCTCGGCGCGACGAGCCCGCCGGAGCGGTCGCGTCCGCTCTCGAAGTCCATGACCAGGGCCTCGGTACCGGTGGTCAGGACGCTGAGGAAGACCTCGCCCGGGTTGCCCTTGCGGGCCCCCGCGGTCGCCCTGGCGAAGCCGGACAGGGCGTAGCGCCGGGCGTAGACGACGGGCACGGCCGCGGCGTTGCCGGTGAGCCCGGCGACGGCGGGCAGCGCGGCCGAGGCCCAGCTGAGCTGGGGGACGAACTGCGCCTCGCCGCCCGGGCCGGGCGCCGCCAGCGCGGGCGGCGCGGCGGCGCCCCAGACGAGGTGGGCGGCGTCGACGCTGGTGTCGCCGGGCTTGTCGGGCGGCGCCAACGCGACGGCCTGGCCGAGGAGTTCGGCGCTGGTGAGGGGCGGCGGCCCGGCCGCTGCGCGGGCGGCCGGGGGGACGGACCGGGCGTTGTACTCCGCGACGACGGCGGCGAGCCGGTCGCCGGTGGCCAGGTGTTCGGGCACGAACTGGAGCGGTGTGCGGAACTCGACGGACCGCCCCTCGTGGTCCACGGCCGTCACCTTGAAGCGGAACGGGTCCTCGGTGGCCGTCGCCGGGAAGAACGGGGCGGAGTCGGGCGGGTCGGGGGTGCCGGTGAGGTCGGGGGTGACCAGGGTGTCGAGCCGTACGGAGGTGAAGGGGAACAGCAGGTTGGCGAGCGGGTCCGCGGGGCCGTTCCCGGTGGGGAGCGGGCGCGCCGGGTCGTAGGTGCGCAGCGGCTGGCGGACGACGACGAAGACGCGCCGGAAGAGGAACGCGGCGCGCGGGTCGGTGACCTTCCGCTCGACCACGGTCACGACGGCCGCCCGGTGCCCGAAGGGGCACAGGTATCCCTCCCGCATCACACGGACGTAGTGGTCGCGGCCCAGCGTGGTCTGCTGCCGCCAGTCGGAGAGGTCGATGCCGGCGGGCCGCAGCGGCCACTGCCCGGCCGCCTCCAGCCAGCCGCCGGCGGCCGACAGCATCAGGAGGGGGACGCCGACGGGCGACGGGACGTACGACGGCGCGTCCCTGGCGGTGAGTTCGACGATCTCCCGGCGGTCCTGCGGGGTGAGCGGGAGGCCGGGCACCTCGGGGGCCGTCGTGCCGGCGTCCCGGTCGCGGTTCCACACGGCCCGCACGGTGCGGCCGAGGAGCCGTGTGTGCCACAGCTCGGCACGGGCGGCGTCCTCGTCGCCGCCCGTGCGGTGCACCCAGCGCGCCTGCGCGGGCGGTGACAGCAGGAGCCGGTAGGGCAGTTCGATGCCGGTGCGGGGGCGGGCGGGGTCGGCGAGGGGGTTCTCGGGGACGCGGGGCGGAACGGCACCGGCACCGTCCGCCTCCAGCGCCGCGTCCACCACCCGCAGCGGCAGCGAGCGCATCGCGTCGAGGAGTCCGGCCGTCGACCAGTCGACCACGTCGTCGGGGCCGACCTCGAAGACGAGCACGCTGCGGCCGGCGATCAGCGCGCCGACGGGCACGGACCGGGGTTCGGGCGGGACCGCGTCCGCCGCGAAGGCGTGCTCGGTCACGTGCTGCGGCCCGAACGCGACCACCAGCAGGCCCTCCCGCGCGGGATCCTCCCGCACCAGCCGCCGGCCGCCCGCCCGTTGCTCCAGCCGCAGGCCGGCGAACGCGACGCCCAGGTCCAGCAGGTCGGTGCCGCGCAGTACGCGGATCGGTGCCGGAGTGCTCATGCCCGCCCCCTCGCCTCGGCCCTCCCCCTGGATACCGCGCGGCGGGGCCGCGGGAGGAGGACCCGGACGGGTGACAAGGGGGCGAAGGGGCTCCCGATCGGGTGAAACAGGCGCGGAGCGGCCGTGGGGCGGCGCGCGCCCGGCCCCGCCGCTACAGCTCGGTGACGACCACGTCCAGCGCCCACGGGCGGCCCGCGCGCTCCGGGGCGCCGCCCTCCACGACGTACCCCAGGTCCCGCAGCACGTCGGCGAGTTCGGCCGGGGAGGCGGGGTCCGCGCCGGCCGTGAGCAGGTCGCGCAGCAGGCGGCCCTTGGTCGCCTTGTTGAAGTGGCTGACGACGGACCGCTTCTCGACGCCGTCCACCCGCCGCGACTGGAGCACCCGCACGGTCGCCGTCCGCCCGGCGACCTCGCCCTTGGGCCTCCACGCCGCCGCGTACGCCGCCGAGCGCAGGTCGAGGACGAGCCCGTCGCCCGCGGCCGGGGGCATCGCCTCCGCCATCGGCCCGCGCCAGAAGGCGCCGAGGGCGCCCGTCCCGGGCAGCTTGACGCCCATCGGGCAGCGGTAGGAGGGGATCGCGTCGTCGACGCCGACCGCGCCCCACAGGCCGGAGAAGACCAGCAGCGACCGGCCGGCCGCCCGGCGGGCCGCGGGCGACAGGCCGGCCAGGTCCAGCGCGTCGTAGAGGACGCCGGTGTAGATCTCCCCGGCGGGGCGGGTGCCGGCCGTGCGCAGCCCCGCGTTCTTGGCGACCTCGCCGCGCAGCCCCGGGCTCAGGCCCAGCACCCCGGCGGCCTTCTCCTCGTCGCCCGCGCACAGCCCGACCAGCTCGGCGAGGACCGCCTCCCGGGCGGCCGCCAGCTCGGGCAGGGCGAGGGCGGCGACGTCCACCGGCGCCCCCGTGCCTCCGGTGGCCTTCCCCTCGGACGGCGGCAACAGCACGAGCACGGTCGTTCTCCTCACTCGGTTCCACGGTCACGGCCGGCGGGCCGGCCCCCCGCGAGCCTAACGCCGTACGCCACGCCCACCGCGCCCCGCCGCCGGCCCGCCCCTACCCTCGGTGCCATGCCCCGCCACGGGACACGGGTGACGGACGAGGAGAGCGGCCCCCTCCGCGGGGCGCTGCGCGCCCTGCGCGAACGGACGGGCGCACCGGCCGCCTTCCCGCCCGCCGCCCAGGCGGAGGCCGAGCGCGCCGCCCGCCGCAGACCGCGCCTCCCGCCCCACGACGCGACGTGGCTGCCGCTGTTCACCCTCGACCCGCCCGGCGCACGGGAACTGGAACGGGCCCTGCACCTGGCCCGCCGCCCCGGCGGCGGCTACCGCGTCCACTGCGCCGTCGCCGACGTCGCCGCCTTCGTCTCCCCCGGCGGCGCCCTGGACGCCGAGACGCACCGGCGGGCGGTGGCCGTCCCGTACCCCGACGCCCGCGTCCCCCTCCACCCCCGCGTGCTCGGCGAGGACGCGGCGAGCCTGCTGCCGGACCACGACCGGCCGGCCCTGCTGTGGGAGCTCGACCTCGCCTCCGACGGCACCGTCGTCCGCGCCGGCCTGCGCCGCGCCCTCGTCCGCAGCCACGCCCGGCTGGACCCGGCGGGCGTCCAGCGGGCCCTGGACACCGGCACCGCGGAGGAACCGCTCGTGCTGCTGCGGGAGACCGGGCTGCTGCTGCGGGAGCTGGAGCGGGCCCGCGGCGGGATCTCGCTGCCCGTGCCCGTCCAGGAGGTCGTCCGCCGCGGCGACCGCTACCTGCCGGAGTACCGCACCCCGCCGCCGGCCGAGGAGTGGGGCGACCGGATCGCCGTCCTGACGCAGACGACGGCGGCCGGGCTGATGCTCGCCGCCGGCACCGGCGTCCTGCGCACGCTCCCCGCCCTCCCGGCGGCCGGCCCGCTCGCCACCCTGCGCCGCACCGCCCGCGCGCTCGGCGTCACCTGGCCGGACACCATGCCGTACCCGGTGATGCTGCGCGCCCTCACCCCCGCGCACCCGCAGCACGCCGCGTTCCTCCAGCGCTGCGCCGGGCTGCTGCGCAGGGCCCACTACACCGTCTTCGACCGCGAGCGCCCCGCCCGGCTCCCCGCCCCCGCCGACCCCGTGCACGCCGCCGTCGCCGCCCCCTACGCCCACTGCACCGCGCCGCTGCGCCGCCTCGCGGACCGCTACGCCCTGGAACTGTGCCTGGCCGCGGCCTCCGGCCGGGACGCCCCGGAGTGGGTGCGCTCCGCCCTGGCCGGCCTCCCCGGCGAGATGGCCGCCGGGGCCGCCCGCGCCGCGGAGGCGGAGCGGGCCTGCGCGGCGCTGGTCGACGCGGCCCTGCTGCGCGACCGCGTCGGCGAAATCTTCGACGCCCACGTCGTCGACGTCCTCCCCGGCCGCCCCACCGCCGGCACCGTCCACCTCCGCGACCCCGCCGTCCGCGGCCCCGTCGAGGGCGACCCCGCCGGCCCCCCGCTCCCCCTCGGCCACCGCCTCCGCGTCCGCCTGGCCGAGGCCGACCCGGGCCGCGCCGACGTCCGGTTCGCCCCCGCCTGAACCCGGCGTCAAAGGCCTGCTCACCGGCCCGGTACCATGGTCCGTACGGCGGACGAGCCGGCCGGGCGGCCGCGAGGGATCTCCCGATCCCCCGAGGAACGTCCGGGCTCCACACGGCAGGGTGGTGGGTAACACCCACCCGGGGTGACCCGCGGGACAGTGCCACAGAAAACAGACCGCCGGGCCTCTTCGGAGCGCCCGGTAAGGGTGAAACGGTGGTGTAAGAGACCACCAGTGCCCAGGGTGACCTGGGCAGCTAGGTAAACCCCACCCGGAGCAAGGTCAAGAGGAGCCGTCACGGCTCTGCGCGGACGCTTGAGGGCTGCCCGCCCGAGTCCGCGGGTAGACCGCACGAGCCCGCCGGCAACGGCGGGCCTAGATGGATGGCCGCCTCCCCGCGGCCCGCAAGGGCCCCGGGAGACAGAACCCGGCGTATAAGCCGACTCGTCCGTCGGCCATCTAGCGACAGGCCCCCTGAACTGCGAAACCGCAGGTCAGAGGGCCTTTTGCTGTTGAGTCGCCCGCCTCGTCATTCCTGGGTGATCATGGCCGTTCCGGCCCTTTTCTGCCCGTCGTGTGGCGATGATGTGGCGGTGAGGGCACCGCCTGAAGCGTATGACCAACCAGCATTCAGCCTTGGTCAGTCAACCGACCGACCACGTTCCCACAGTTCTTCGGTGTGCTCCGCGAAGCGGTCGAACAGCCCGCCGTCCTGAAGTTTGCGCAGGTGCAGCATGGGCGAGTCGTGACCGACCAACCGAGCAAGGTGGGGCGTGACAAGGGCCTGATCGTCGAAGCGAAAGACAGACAAGCCGACGTGGTTCGTAGCGTCCTCCTCCGAGGAGAAGCGCACCTCCAAGCCGGAGAGGTCAGACAGCTTGGCCAGCTCCTCCAAGCTGATACGGATGCGCGTGGAGACCTTGAGCGCAACGTCTTCGATGATCTCGCGCTGCTCGGTCACCCGACTGCCAGGATCACCGAGCAGGAATCGCACCCGGCACCCGGCTTCGACCTTCGCCCGGAGCGTGGCGTGGAACGCTGGCTGCTCGATCCAGAAGAAGTAGTTCGTGTACCCGGCGAGGATGATGTCTCGGGTGCTGTCGCCGATGAGCTGGCGCCACACCGAGGAGGGGCACGCTGAACGGTAGGGATAGGCCGAGATGATCTCCCGGTCCGGGCCGGTCTTCATGACTGCTCCCACAGTTTTGGGCCACAGCACCGCTTCATCAACTCCCAACACACTTGACGCGTCCACACGGTTTCGTGCGTGCGGGACCAGCTCCTCATCCGTGATCCATCGTTCCACCGTCTTGGCGGTCACACCGATGCGGGTTGCCAGCTGACGGGCTGAAAGCTTCTTGTCCGCCATAGCGGCTCGAAGGGATAAGTTCAAGGTCTCCACCTCGGTCGTTTGGGCGCCACTTTGGACGTTTGGGCGTTCTTGACGCTACCGATCGGAAGGCCGTCATGTCCCCTGAACGTCGATAGGAACGTCTGTGATGGGCGCCCATGCTCCGAGCATGGAAACCGCCAACGAGACGGCTCCGGACGCCCGCAGAAGAGGCGCGGAGGTTAGTAAGACGGCGAGGTGCACACATCAGCCCGGCGCCGAAGACCTCCTTCCGCCGCAGCCTGCCGTGATCAAGCGGGTTCATTGGACCGTGGAACCGGACCGTGAGCCAGATGCCAAACGGACCATGTACGCCCAGGAATGCGACGTCTGCGGCGAGGGCTCCCCGAGGGGCGCGGATGAGGACGAGGCGACGCAGTGGATCTTCCGCCACGTGAGGAACAACCCGTCGCACAACTCCTACACGGAGATCGTCAAGCGCGGGTGGCGCGCGTGGATGAGGCAGTCGTGATCCGGCGAAGGATCCTCCGGTGGGCGGGACCCATCTGGGCCTTGACCGTGGTTCTCTCCACGGCGCTGGTGATTCCCCTGGCGATTCTTGGCGACCCGTACCGCTGACGCTCGTCCCGCGTCCAGCCAGCACTCTGCAAGCCCCACAACTGGGTGACAGGCGCCCAGGGCGGGCGCCGGCCGCTGGCAGGATCACCCGCAGCCCCAGAGGGACACCGCCGGACGAGGAGCGCAGCAGTGAGTAACACCGAGTTCGAAGCCAAGGCGTTGGACATCGACGTAGAGGCCATCACGACAAAGATCAAGCGTGGAGGCGGCGTTCACGTGGCCGATCGCTTGATGCGTCGGTATGTGTACGACATCGTCCCCGGCGTGCAGGGCCGTTGGATTCGTCTCCGCGACACGGGGACCGAGGTCACCCTTTGCGTCAAGCACATCACCTCGGACGAGATCGACGGCACGCGCGAGGAGGAGGTGGCCGTTTCCTGTTTCGACACCACTAACGCCTTGCTGAACCTCATGGGTTTTACGGCGAAGGCGTACCAAGAGAACCGGCGCACCTCGTATCTCCTCAACGGCGTGCGCCTGGAAATCGATAGTTGGCCACTCATCCCTCCCTACTTGGAGATCGAGGGCGACAGTACCGAGGACGTCATTGCCACGGCGAAGATCATCGACCTGAAGCCGAGTGGGCTGACCGCCATGAACACTGTCGGGGTCTACACCCGATACGGAATCGATCTGGAGAGCATCCAGGAACTCCGCTTTCCCGACTGAGCCCCCTCACGAGAGGAGCGCCATGCACGACGATTTAGGCTCGCTACCCGTATCCGTGGTGCCTGATCGCACGGTACGGGTGAAAATAATCGACGCCTGCGGTCTCGCTTGCGGATTCTGCCACAACGAGGGAACGCCCGTGGCCGCAGACAACAAGGGCCGGGAACCTGGTCAGTACGCTGGTACGCCGGGCAAGAAGGGCCGTGTCTCGATCTACCTGCAAACCAATGGGGCGAACTTTCTGCCCGAGCGGATCGAACCGGACGCGGAGTTCGCTTTGGCTCTGGCTGCCACACGAGGTGCCATCGAGACCAACGAGGTTCACTTCACAGGCGGGGAGCCGACGCTCCATCCCAGGCTCCCTGACCTGGTGGCCATGGCTCGCCGCCTGGGCCTGACGGTTGGCCTGACGTCCAACGGGGAGAACGGCTCAGCCGTCATGGAGGAGTGCGCCAAGGCCGGTCTGGACCGCGTGAACCTGTCGGTGTTCGGCACCACAGCCGAGGAGTTAGCCGCTGTTCAAGCCCCCCGCTTCAACTCCGCCAAGTTGGCGGTGAAGAAGATTGCAGCACTTCACGCCACCATCGAGGCGGCGCTGAAGAGCGGCGTAAAGGTATCCGCAAATCTCGTTGTACCGGACGCCACTCATGCCCCAAGGGTTCTTCGCGTAATCGAAGAGTATGGACGTGACGTCGTGGTCCGGATGCTCATCAACCTTGAGGACGGTGGAGCATCCTTGGCAGCGATGCGTGAAGTGTTGGAAACACTGGGGGCTGTACCAGTACGCCACATCTTCACTGCCGGAACGTCCGACCAGCGCACCCGCTACCGGCTGCCCGACGGCCGCACACTATACGCAAAGTCCATCAGGCCGGTACGTCTACCGGAAACTTGCCACGGCTGTCAGTTCAACAACGGGACTGACTGCCAAGAGGGCTACTACGGCATCCGCCTCTATCGCGCCCACCACGGACCATTCATGGTGGGCGTGTGCATCCAACGAATGGATTTGTGCGCCACGCTGGGAGAATTCGTCATGAGTAAGCGGCGTGACGAAGTGCGTTATCTCCGAGACCAAGAGCTCCTGCGGCTGCGCCTGAAGTACCGAGAGCAGGTCCAAGAGACTACACCCGCCTAGCCTGCCCAAGTCGAAATCGAAGAAGTCCCCTGCCGAAGCGGGGGACTTCCTTCGTTCGCACATAGGTCAGAGCAGAGCGAGGAACGGGTTTTCCTCCAGCAGTGCCGACCGCTTCACGGGCCTGGGCTCCGGGTCCGGTTGGGGAGCGGGGCGGTAGGCGTCCATGCGGAGGACGGTTGCCGATTGCTGATTGTCGCTCTGGGTGCTGGCCGGCTGTGCGTCTGCGTGACATTGGGGCTCGTCGTCGGCGAGGGTGAAGACGACGGCGGGCCGTCCGCCGTTGCCTTTCTTCTCTGTGGTGACCGCGATCCCGGGGAGTGCCTTGACCTCGGCTGCCGAGGCGTTGACGAACGGGAGCACCTGGGACGAGGTGGCCTTGCCCCCGTGCATCGCGATCCGGGCCCGGACCTTCTCCACCAGGCTGAGTGGCTGCCGCTTCGGCTTGTCGGCCCCCGTGTCGCCGACGATGTCCAGCACCGAGTCCATGGCGTAGGTGACCAGTGCTGCCGCCGCCTCCAGATCCTCCACCGTGATCTGCGACCGCAGGTCGAACAGGGCGTACAGGGCCGCGATGCGGCGTACCTGCTCGTTGCAGCGGGCCGCGAACGCCTTCAGCCCTTCGGACTCCCGTGCTTTGGTGAGGAGGTCTCGTCGGATGATGTCGGCGGTGTCGTAGGCGTCTTCGGCGAGGGTGACGAGTCCGGTGCGCTGGCCGTGGCGGACGGCGCGGGCCATGGCTTTCCCCGGCTTCGGGGATGAGGTGTGCGGGCATGCGGTCGCGTTCGCTGAGCCAACGGACTTGGGCCACGGGCAGGATCAGCAGCCGGTTGTAGGAGCCGCCGTCGCGCTCAGTCGTGCTCATGCTGGCCCGGAACTCCTCCGGGGTGATGTGCCCCATGATCGAGGCGCGGGGGTCGTCCACCTGGACGGGCTCCTTGGCCCTGGAGGTGGCGACCGTGACCCCGTCCCACAAGTCCCGCAGTACCTGGGAGAGGTTGGCTTGCCGACGCCCGGCCCGCAGGACGCGGGCGTACTCCGTATCGACGATGAGCGCGTGTCCGTCGCGGTCGGCAAGGGCCTGGATAAGCCCGGCACCCCCGACCACGCCATTGATGACGTGGTCCGCCATGAACGAGGAGTTCGCATCCCTGGCCACCTCGGCAGCCACGCCCCAGGACTGGCCCTTGCCCTCACCGGTCCCGCCGCACAGCAGCACGTGAAGCATGAGAGGCATAGAGCCGGAGCCACGCTGAACACGGGTCTCGGGGAGCATCGCGGAGAACCCGCAGAGCAGGCCACCGAGCAGCCCGACCGGGGACCATTCGACATGCGGAGCCAGAGCGGCAATGTGGGACTGGAGACGGCCGGTCACCATGGTGCGGAAGTCAGGGGCGGTCACGCTGTGTCCTCTACGTCTACGTCCATGAACGACAGTTGGATGGGGGTCGGCCGGGGACGACGGCCGCACGGGGCGGCCGTCACGGTCCGGGGTGCGGCACTCAGGCCGCCGCCGCTTTTCCCTCCGCGTGCCCCTGGGCCGCCTGCCACGCCTGCCGGGCCTCCACCGGCAACCGCCCCTTCGGGCTCAGGTTCGGCCACCCATTGACCAACGCCCATGCCCTGATGACCTTGTTCTGCTCCCGGTCACTCATCCCCGAACGCGTCGCCTTCACCGGCTCCGGCAACGGGTCACCACCCACCAACTCACCCGCACACACCGCGTCCTTGAACCGACCCGGGGACCGGACATCCATCACCGACAACCCACGCTCCGCAGCGTCCTGGAGCTTGTGCCCCGCCCGCTCCCCACGCTCACCAAGAAGCAGGAGGACAGTGGAGTCATCGGCACGCCCCACCACCTCGTAGCCCAGGTTCCGCACGGCCTCCCTCACCTCGTCCCAGTCGTACCCGGGCACCTCCCCGGCCACCATGACAGAGGGCAGAGACTCAGGTTCGGCCACAGCCTCGGCAGTCGGCTCCGGTTCGGCTACGTCGTCTTGCGGCTGCTCGGGCTCCGGCTCAGCAACAGCATGAGACACCACAGGCTCAACGGAGGGCTGGTCAGTTCCCCCAGGGGCTCCAAGGGCGTCACACAGGTACCGGCCGAACACGACGTCGTGTTCAAGGCACAGGTCCCAAGACGACTTCCCCAGGCTCAAGGTGGAGGACGCTTCTACCTCGGTCCCGTCCTTCGCCATGTGGGCATCACACAGAACCTTCTCCACGGGAACCAGAACCGTCTTGCGCATGGCATTCCTTAGTTCGTTGAGGCTGTGAGGCGAGGAGGGCCAAAGCCTTCTTCGACGGCCCTTCCCGGTCCGCACGATCACCGGTCGGCGGAACCGAATTCATCATGCCCAGCAAACGAACTAACGCAATACCAATTCCATCGTGAACTGTTTCACGCTCGCCAATTAAGCCGAAACCATTGCCACTTACTAGACACGGGGGATATTATTAGAACGAAAGCAAAAGGACCCACCGGGGGTGCCTCTTTCCGACCGTGTACGGGTATCAAAGATTCGGAGTCCCTGAGCCCCTTTTTGGCGGGCGAACGCCCAGGTCAGGGTGCAGGAGGGCTGTCGGGCCCTAAAGACGGCTCAGAGACCCCTTCCGGGGCCTTTTTGGGGTTCGGAAGCGGCCTTGGTGGGCCCTAGTGGGGCTTCGGAAAGCTCCCCCACCCCTCCCCGGGGTGGCCTCGATCACACTTTGAGAGTCCGCAGTGCGATCCGGGTCGAATCACGCCTACGTTATTAGTGTCGGGGGGTATATATACCCCCCTCCCCTGGCCCTGCCCTGCCCTTCCCCCTGCCCCTCCAAGGGGGCAGGGAGTGCGAGGGAGTACCTAACCAATGAACCTCTAATAACCAACCCAATAAAAGAGAAGAAGGGGATCCTAATTCCCCCTCTGGGGGTGAAAATGAGGGTCCTCACCTGACTGCTATTCGGGTGGGGGAGGCGCGGGACCACCGGAATTACCCGTGCGTCCGTTGCCCGTGGCGCAGGGATGTCGATCTCGCCGAATTCTCCGACGGAGATATGGAGACGCTGCGCCGGGCCAACGGCCGGTCGGGAGCGGAGGCTCCTCGCGACGCCCCAGTCGTCGCCTGCCACCTCGACAAACCGGGCACGAGCCACGCCTACCGCTGGTGCGCCGGCTGGCTGGCCGTCGCCGGCCCCTACCACCTGTCCATCCGGCTGGCCGTCCTGTTCGAGTCCCTGCCCGGAGGAGCCCTTGCTCCTCGCCCCGGCTGGCCCAGGCTGTACGCGTCCCTGGAGGAGCTGCTGAAGGCTCGCGCGAGACAACTCCACGAAGGCTGATGCCGGCGGGGGCAGCACCGTGCCCGCGGGCTTCGAGAGCTGGTCGTCGAGGTCTGGCGGGGAGGCTGCCAACCACCTGGTTTGGGGCCCCTATTGGCCCTTCGGCGCCTCCCGTCAAGAGGCGTACGCTCGTGTCATGACGAGCGCTGGTGAACGCATCAAGATGGCGAGGAAGCTGCGAGGGCTGACGCAAACGGAGCTGGCCGAGGCATCAGGCGTGTCCGTGTCGGTCCTTCGAAGGCTGGAGAGGGGGGAGCAAGAGGGCGCGCGGATGGAGACGTGGCGTAAGTTCGCCACGGCCCTGCGCATGCCGACCATGGACCTCGTGGGCAGCCGCAGCGAGGAGGACGAAGAGCCGACGGAGCCCTGGGAAAGCGTTAAGAGGATGCTCAACACCCCTTCCGCCCTCCTAGACGCCCCGGACGATCCGCCAACCGTCGAGGGCGTGTCAGAAGCCCTGGATGCGCTGACACCGCTAGTCGAAGCCGACAGGTACCAGGACATCGCGGCTGTCCTTCCCGCGTTGCTCCGGGACGCTGACCTTCTGGGGTCGGCCGGCCGTGAACTCCGGGTGCGAGCCCTTCAACGCGTCGGCTGGTTGCTGATCCACACACGTCAGTTCAAGGCCGCCGAGGACGCCCTCACCCGATCGCTGGACGAAGTCTCTGACCGGCTACAGGCCGCGGTGACCATCGACTACATGTGCTGGCTGCTGCTACGACAGGGCCAGCTCGCCAAAGCCCGTGAGCTAGCCACCCAGTGGGCCGACGACGCCGAGCCGGTGCGTATGACCCGAGCAACGCCGGCCGAGCTTTCCCTATGGGGGCTGATGCTGGTCCGCCTCTCCGGCGCTGCCGTCCGGGACAACCGTGTCGGGGAGGCCGAGGACGCGATGAAGTATGCCCGTGCTGCGGCTGAGGCACTGGGGCACGAATGGCGGTTCCCGCCGCAGCTCAGCAACTCCACGTTCGGCCCGCTTACCGTCTTGATGAAGACCGCGGAGAATGCGGGGCTGGCCGGCCATCACTCTGCCGTGCTGCACCTCGGCGACAAGATCGCTAAGCGCCGGAAGGCGCAGAGCGCACGGTACAAGGTTGAGCTGACGTCGAGTGACTGGAACAGGCATCGGCTGGACGTCGCCAATGCGCATGCACAGTCCAACGACTACAGCCGGTGCGTGGAAGAGCTACTCAAGATCAACGAGCGCGCGCCGGAGTGGTTGCCCAACCAACACTACGCCCGAGACATCATCGAACGAGTGATTGAAGATCGCCGCACATTGACGGTAGAGATGCGCGACCTCGCCGCGGCGGTCCGCCTACCTCTCTAAACGATCACTTCGAGCACTTCGGCGCCTCGGGCATCCGAAGTGCTCGCGACAAGATGTTCGTCCCCTCCTAGCGTGTCTCGGCACAGCCAACAGGAGGGGAAGGCGAGGCAGTTGACTGATCTCGCGCGTCGTCGCAACATCGCGAACGCGTCCAGCGGTTACGACGAGATCCGCGTAGTTCTCTACACACTCATCCACGACGACAGCAAGCCGGACGAGGTGATGCAGCGCCTCCGCCGGCACGCCGAGGCCCGGGACTGGGTGGTGCACGAGGCGTTCGTGGATTTCGCCTCCTTGGAGAGCACCCGGACCGACCGGAAGTGCTGGCCGAAGGCCGAGCGGCTCCTCAAGGACAGGGCGGTTCAGGGTCTTGTGGCCCGTAGCGAGGACGAGTTGGCCTTCTACCGCTTGGGCAAGGACCGGCTCCGGAACTGGCTGCTGGAGCTGCCCGCGTTCGCCAAGTACGTCGGCGAAGGCCCGCAGCGTGCGCCGGCCGATGCCCCGTCGGGGGCTGCTCGATGAGGATTCGCCTCGGGGACTGGGTCAAGGACCGTGTGACCGGCCGCATCGGCGTCTTCGCGGAGGGGCTGGGGGACGGGCTCGCCAAGGTGGACATCCCGCACCAGCGCGGCTTCTGGGTGATCGCGGTGTGCCGGCTCGTGCCCCCGACCGCGGAGGAGATCGAGAGGCTTGGTCTCCCGTCCGGGAGGGTGCCGTGACGGTCACGGAAGAGGACATCGGGACGTGGGTCGAGGACGACGCTGGCCGCGCGGGTGAGCTTATGGGCGTGATCCCCAAGTGGGAACCGCCGGAGGCTTCCGGTCAGCCGACGCTGCGCTGCCCCGTGGACACCGCTTTCTTCCGGCCCGAGGGGGGCGGCGTCGAGTGGTCGGCCCCGGTGGACAAGGTCAGGGTCGTCCGCAGGGTCTCGCCGGCCTCCGCATCGGGCAGGGCGACCCGCCCGGAGGGAGTCGTCCTGTGATCCCTCTGCCGCACAGCAGCGGGCCGCCGGCCATGCCGACTCCGGTCAAGGGCTGCGCCATCTGTGTCCGTCTCGACAAGGCGCGGCAGGCCGCTCGGAAGCGGGGCGACCAGTCGGCGGTGGACAAGTACGGCTCCGCG
Source organism: Streptomyces caatingaensis (assembly GCF_001187435.1). Lineage (GTDB taxonomy): Bacteria > Actinomycetota > Actinomycetes > Streptomycetales > Streptomycetaceae > Streptomyces > Streptomyces caatingaensis. The sequence continues at coordinate 494,724 of NZ_LFXA01000004.1, forward strand.
GTTGTCGCGCATCACCTCAAGCGGCACCGGGGGGTGTCGTGGTGAGCCGACACCGCGCCCGTGACGGGCGGGGTGCCGCCGGTGGCCTGGCCCTCGTCGCCGGCTTGGCGGCCGTGGGAGTGGCGGTCTTGTGGCTTGCCGTGCACGGCACGGTGCACCGGTGAGGCTCGTCGCCTTCCCTCCGCTCGTCCAGGGCTGCAACACCTGCCGGGCGCGCGCTGAGGTGATCACCACGGCCCTCTTCCTCGGGGAGACGGAGATCGCCGAGTCTGGGCAATGCGCTCTTGCGGATCACCTGTGGGACGAGCACGAGATCGAGCCTTCGATCACCTCTCGATATGTGGTCAGGGCCGGTGAGGTGGTCGTGGACGACGAGGGCGAATGGATGCTCGTGCGCCGCGCCCCCTAGACCCCTGCCTCTCCGCTGGCCAGACACCCCTCAATAGGCGGAGAGGCAGGATCAAACCCCGCTCCTGTCGGCGGCCTTGGGCCCCGTACGGCTGATCGGAGCGGTGGCATGGGGCCCGGCCGGCTGCGGTAGCGACCCGCAGCCGGCCGGGCGCCCTTCCGACTGTGCAGGGGACGGCCGGAAGGGCTCCAAGATTCCGTCCCGCCGGACGGGACGTCACAACCCCCGGCGGGGCGGGCACCACCCCCGCCTGGCCGGTGTTTGCATCCGGCACTGGCCAGGCGGGTTCTCAGGCACACGGGTCCGGCCCAGTTTCGACAGTGCCGGGCCAGTACCCACCCCTCTATTGGCGAGGCAGGCCCTTATGACCGCCACCCTTGCACCGGGGCACCCTGTAACCGCTTCGGTCCTGATCACTAACCCCGCGGGGCATGTGCTCGTTGTAGCTCCTGCGAAGCAGGAAGCACCGTGGACGTTGCCCGGCGGGATCGTTGAATTGGGCGAGTCCCCGTTGGACGCCGCTCGGCGGGAGGTCCGCGAAGAACTGAACCTCGACCTCGGGGACCGCATACACACGCTCGCTGCTGTCGAGTGGCTAGCGGCCACTCGCCCCGGGCGCCGTGACCGACTCGCGTTCGTCTTGGCCGGCCCCATGCTCCAGGCCCACGAGGAGGAGAACATCATCTTGCAGCACGACGAGATCGCCGCATGGTCCTGGATGCCCGTCGGCGACTTGGTCTTGCAGTACCCCCGCATCGCGGCCCGCATCGTCCCGTGGCTTCATCAGCCCGACACCACCTCGTACCGAGAGACGAGGACCCCGGAGGGAACATCATGACCGACTTCGCCGACCGCCCCCTGCGCATCGGCACCCGCAGTTCACCCATGGCACTCGCCCAGACCGAGCAGGTCTCCCGGCTCCTCCGCGAACTGGTGCCCGGCCTCGCCATCGAGGTGAAGCCCACCACGACGGAGGCCGACCTCTGGCAGGGGGACCTTGCACAACTCGGTGGCAAGGGCCTGTTCGTCAAGGACATCGACGCGCAACTCCAGCGCGGGGACATCGACATGGCGATCCATTGCCTCAAGGACGTGCCAGGGGACGTCCCGATGCCGCAGGGCCTCGTGTTCGCCGCCATGCTCCCGCGCGCCGACGTCAGGGACGTCCTCCTGGTCCCCGAAGGATCTGGGGCCAAGACGCTGGCCGACCTTCCGCCCGGCGCCGCCGTCGCCACGACGGCCGTACGGCGCAAGGCCCAGATCCTCAAGGTACGCCCCGACCTCAACGTGATCAGGGTGCGGGGCGCGGTCGGGACACGGGTCGAGAAGCTCGACGGCAAGAAGGGTGATCTTCGGGCCGAGGCCATGGTGCTTGCCCGCGCCGGGCTGGAGCGCCTCCGCCTTGAAGGGCGAATCCGTCACGAGTTTTCGGTGCACGAGATCCTGCCCGCGGTCGGGGCCGGCGTCCTCGCCCTGGAGTGCCGCCGCGACGACGGCCCCGTCGTCGCCCTGCTGGAGCGCCTGAACGACCGCAAGACGCAGACCGAGGCAACCGCCGAGCGGGTCATGCTGCACGGCCTTCGCGGACACTGCAACAGTCCGATTGCCGGGTACTGCACCACCGAAGCCGACGGACAACTGTCGCTCCGTGGCATGGTCTTCTCGCGGGACGGCTCGAAGTTCGTCCATGCCCACGTCTGGGGCGAGGACTCGAACGACCCGGGCACCCTCGGAGCCCGCGTCTCCGCCGAACTTCTCCGCCAGGGTGCGCGGGACATCATCGAGGGCATCCCGCACTGACACCGCCTTAAGTCTCCTGTCTCCCGCACCTCCAGGGCGGGTTCCCGCCTCCATAGCGGGAGTCAGGTCGCAACGCCCTCTTCCATCCGGCGGCCCGCAGGGCTCCGTACGGCCGATCGAGGAGGGTTGTCACGAAGCCCGGCCGGCTGCGATTGGCTACCGCGGCTGGCCGGGGCGCACCACCGCACCGACAGTGCGGGGATGGCCCCCTGGGGGGAGGAGCTGGTTATGGCCGGCCTGCTTCACGATGTCCTGGAGGACACCAACTGGACCGCTGAACGGCTGCGTGAGTGGCGGTCTTCGGAGATGTGGCGATTCAGTGGCGATCAGGCGGCCTTGGGAGGTGAAGCAGCAGGTCAGACCCAGTAGGGAGACTATTCCCGGCGTACAGGCCGACTCGTCCGTCGGCCATCTTGCGAGAGCCCCCCGAACTGGCAGGTCACCGGGTCGGGGGGCTTTGGCCGTTGGGCCGCCCACCTCGTCGTCCCCGCGTGGTCATGGCCGTTCCGGCCCATTTTCCGGCCGTCGTGCGGCGAGTACCGAGAGACGAGGAACCCCGGAGGGAACAGCTCGAAGGCGAGAAGGGCGACCTCCAGGCCGAGGCCATGGTGCTCGCCCGCGCCGGGCTGGAGCGCCTGAACGACCCCCGGACGCAGACCGAGGCCACCGCCGAGCGGGTCATGCTGCACGGCCTGCGGGGGCACTGCAACAGCCCCATCGCCGGGTACTGCACCACCGAGCCCGACGGACAGCTCAGCCTGCGCGGCAGTGGCGGGGTACCTACAGCGTTCAGGCGTCGTCCTGTTCGGAGGTGCGGGCGGCCTCGAGGTGTTTGCGTAGAAGTTCCCGGTTCATCGGGAAGCGTTCGGACCGGTCGTCGGGAGTCGGCCGTGCGCCCGCGCGCAGGAGCCGGTCGCACAGGGAGCGCAGGTCGTCCAGCTCGCGGCGGGTGGAGGCGAGTTCGCGGTGGGCTTCGTTGAGCCGGGTCAGCGCTTCGGTCAGACGGCGCCTGGCGTCGAGGAGTTGTTCCCGGAGTTCGGTGATCTCGTGGTCGGACCCGGCGGGGGGGTAGTGGTTGGTGGTGATGTGGACCGGGCCATGGAAGGTCGCGTTCCGGATGGCGAGGGTCCGGCCGTCCAAGGCGCTCGGGTCCAGGACGGCCGGGGGGTCCTCCGGGTCGTCGGCGGTCCCGGGGGCGGCGGGCGCGGGGAGCCGGTTCGCCGCGTCCCAGAACTGGCGGGCGTGCCGCAGCACCCTCTCGCACTCGTCCGCGTCGCGCGTCGTGAGGTCGACCACCGCCTCCACGAAGTCCCAGTCGCTCTCCAGCCCCACTCCCGACAGCCTCCGGGCGATCGTCGACCGGCTGGGCACCTGGCCGGAGCGGAAGTTCTCGGGGACGAGCTGTGCGTAGAGGTCGTTGAGGGACAGGCCGGCGGCGTCGAGCCGGATGCGGAGCAGGTGGGCCAGGTCGTTGATCGCCGGGCCGGCGCCCTGCAACGGCCCCCAGGGGCGGCCGCGGCGTGCCACGGGCTGTGTTTCGGTCATGGCCCCTCCCCTCCCGGCTCCTCCCGGTCTCCTGGGACAAAGGTCTATGTCCCAGGCTCCTCCCCCCGTCCTACCCGGATCCCGTTCCGTCCAACACCGTCTCGGGACGGAAGGACTTCGGCGGACAGGGCGGTGGGACGGCCCTATCGTGGGTGTTGACAGCACGAACCCGCCCCCAGGGGTCAACTGATGGGCGGGCCGCCGTGCTCGGGTTACCGCTCGGGGGATCGTCACCGAGCCCGGTGTCGATCCCCTTGAAGCGGAGGTACCACTTCAGGGATTCGCGCACCACTCGGATCACCAGTCTCCCCCGGGGGGAGGCCAGCCACCTGTCTGCGCCCTCGCAAGCCGCACGCAGGTGCTTTCCCACGCCGTGAACGCTGGATCCGCGTATGCCGCCCCGCGGCGACGCCCGCTCGTCCAATGAGCCCTCCCTGGTGGTGCGTTCGGCCCGTGAGGGCCGCGGGCCCCCGGGTGGGACCCGGCCGAGTGGGGAGGGGTCCTGCGAGGACAAGCGTAGCGGCTCTTTGTCCAATTGTCCTTGGGACAGGGGCTGTTGGTGCTGGTGGTGCGTCTTTTGACCGGTGCGCCTTGTGGCGTACGGGGTGGACGGGGCGGCGTTGCAGGTTGCGCAACGCGCGTTGCAACGGTCGCCCGCCCCCGGCACCATGCCCCCGTGACCGACATCCTCGACCTGGCCCCCGTGATCCCCGTCGTCGTGCTGCACGACGCCGCCGACGCCGTGCCGTTGACGCGGGCGCTGGTCGCGGGAGGGCTGCGGGCGGTGGAGATCACGTTGCGGACGCACGGGGCGCTGGAGGCGATCGCCGAGGTGGCGGCCGAGGTGCCGGAGGCGGTGGTCGGGGCGGGGACGGTGCTGCGGCCCGCGCAGGTGGAGGCGGCGATCGGGGCGGGGGCGGGGTTCCTGGTCAGTCCGGGGTGGACGATGCGGCTGCTGGACGCGATGCGCGCGTCCGGGGTGCCGTTCCTGCCCGGCGTCTCGACCGCGTCCGAGGTGATGGCGCTGCTCGAACTGGGCGTGCGGGAGATGAAGTTCTTCCCGGCGGAGGCGGCCGGCGGGGCCGCGTACCTCGGGGCGCTGGCGGCCCCGCTGCCCACGGCGCGCTTCTGCCCCACCGGGGGGATGGACGAGGAGTCCGCGCGGACGTACCTCGCGCTGCCCAACGTCGGCTGCGTGGGCGGCACGTGGATGCTGCCGCCGGACGCGGTGCGCGGACGGGACTGGGCGCGGGTCGAGCGGCTGGCCCGTGCCGCGGCCCGGCTGCGTCAACACGGCGGTGACGTCTGAGCGTCAACACGGCGCTGACGCCCAGGTGATCACCGGGGCCCGGCGGCGATAACCTGCCCCCGCCATGAACGAATTCGCTGACGAGGCACGTTCACGTGTCGCACATCTGCTCCGGATGGCCAACACGACGGACGAACAGGTGCGGGCCCGGCTCATCGCGTACGCCGACACCACCCCGGAACCGCCGATCATGGACCGGGCCGGGATCGTCACCACGGGCTGCCCCCGCTGCCGCGGCACGGCGTGGAGACGCCAGGACACCGACGGACCGGTGTGGGTGTGCGGATCGTGCGGGCACGTGGAGGGCGTGACGGTGGAGTGCCCGCACTGCGCGGTCGCCATGGAGCCGCCGCCGCCCGGCGCCCCGGACCGCTGGCGCTGCCCCCGCTGCCCCCGCACGGCCGCCACCGGCGAGAGCGCACAGGACATCGAGGAGCGCGAGCGCAAGCGGCTGCGGGCGGCGAGCGGGCTGCTGGGGCGGACCGTGATCGGGACGGCGGTGATGGGACGGCGGCCGGGCTGACGTCCGGCCGCCGTCCCGGGGCGCGTCAGCGCAGGTGCGCGGTGTCGTTGAGCAGTCTCAGCGACGCGTTGCCGTCCGCGTAGTACGCCACCGCCGACAGCGAGGCGGCGGACAGCTCCATGCGGAACAGCGCCTCGGGCGGGGCGCCGAGGGCCAGCCGGACCAGGGTCTTGATCGGCGTCACATGGGTCACCAGCAGCACCGTGCGTCCCGCGTAACGCGCGAGGAGCTTGTCGCGGGAGAGGGCGACGCGGCGGGCGACGGCCGCGAAGCTCTCGCCGCCGGTGGGGGCGGCCTTGGTGGAGCCGAGCCAGGCGTCGAGGTCCTCGGGGAAGCGCTCGCGGACCTCGGCGAAGGTCAGCCCGTCCCAGGCGCCGAAGTCGGTCTCGCGCAGCCCCTCGTCGACGCGCACGTCGAGGCCGAGGCGGGCGGCGACGGCCTCGGCCGTCTCGCGGCAGCGGCGCAGCGGGGAGCTGACGACGGCCTGGATCGTGCCGCGCGCGGCGAGGGCGGCGGCGACGGCCTCGGCCTGGCGGCGGCCGGCGGGCGAGAGCCCGGGGTCGTCCCCGCCGCTGCCGGAGAAGCGCTTCTGCGGGGTGAGCGCGGTCTCGCCGTGGCGGAGGAGGACGAAGGTGGTGGGCGTGCCCAGGTCGGCGGGCGCGGCCCAGCCGACGGGCGCGGCCTTCGGTTCGGCGAGGGGCTCGGCGAGCGGCTCGGCGACGGCCGCCGGGGCGGCGTCGGCGAGGGCCGCCGCCGAGCGCGAGGGCTCCCACTTCCGGCCCTGCTTGCCCAGGTCCATCGCCTCGTTGGCGAGCCGGTCCGCGTGCTTGTTCTTCTCGCGGGGGATCCACCGGTAGGCGACCCGTCCGGCGGGGAAGACCGTCTGCGCCCGCGCGGCCAGCGGCTTCATGTCCGGGTGCTTGATCTTCCAGCGGCCGGTCATCTGCTCGACGACGAGCTTGGAGTCCATGCGGACCTGGATCTCGGCGTCGGGGTCGATGGCCCGGGCCGCCTCCAGCCCGGCGATGAGCCCGCGGTACTCGGCGACGTTGTTGGTCGCGGTGCCGATGTACTCGGCGGCCTCGGCGAGGGTCTCGCCGGTGGCCGCGTCGAGGACGACGGCGCCGTAGCCGGCGGGGCCCGGGTTGCCCCGGGAGCCGCCGTCGGCCTCGACGACGAAGCGGTTGGGCATCGGGACTACAGCCCCGACTCGGGCGTACGGACCAGGATGCGGCGGCAGTTCTCGCAGCGGACGACGGTGTCGGCGGCGGCCGCGCGCACCTCGTTGAGCTCGGTGATGTTGAGCTCCAGGCGGCAGCCCTCGCAGCGGCGCTGGTAGAGGCGGGCCGCGCCGACGCCGCCCTCCTTCTCGCGCAGCTTGTCGTAGAGCTTCAGCAGGTCGGCCGGGATGGAGCGGGCGACGACCTCGCGCTCCTTGGCCACGGTGGCGCTCTCGGCGTCGATCCCGGCGAGGGCGGCGTCGCGGCGGGCGACGGCGGCGTCGACCTTGCCCTGGACGGCCTCGACGCGGCCGGTCAGCTCGGTGACGCGCTCGGCGGCGGCCTCGCGGCGCTCCATGATCTCCAGGACGACGTCCTCCAGGTCGCCCTGGCGCTTGGCGAGGGAGGCGACCTCGTGCTGGAGGTTCTCCAGGTCCTTCGGGCTCATGCCGGCGCCGGAGTCCAGGCGCTGCTGGTCGCGGGCGGCGCGCTGGCGCACCTGGTCGACGTCCTGCTCGGCCTTGGTCTGCTCGCGGGCGGTGTCGCTCTCCTCGGTCTGCGCGGCGACGAGGAGGTCGCGGTGCTGGGCGAGGTCGCCCTCGAGGGACTGGATCTCGGCGTGCTCGGGCAGGCTCCTGCGCTTGTGGGCGAGCTGGGCGAGGCGGGTGTCGAGGGCCTGCAGATCGAGGAGGCGGATCTGGTCGGCGGGCGCGGCGTTCAGTTGGGGGCTCCTAGGAGTGGTGTTCGGTGACGGGGGCGGCCGCGTGGGCGGTCCAGGGGTCGGTGACCAGGCGCGAGACGTGCGTGCGCAGGCCCCAGCCGTGCCGGTCGGAGATCTCGTCGAGCTGGGCGGCGGCCTGCTCGCACCAGGGCCACTCGGTGGCCCAGTGGGCGGCGTCGACGAGGGCGAGGGGGCTCTGCAGCCGGGCCTCGGAGGCGGGGTGGTGGCGCAGGTCGGCGGTGACGTAGGCGTCGACGCCGGCGGCCCGTACCTCGTCGAAGAGGGAGTCGCCGGAGCCGCCGCAGACGGCGACGGTGCGCAGGGTGCGCCCGGGGTCGCCGGCGACGCGGACGCCCTGGGCGGTGGCGGGCAGCCGCTTCGCGCACAGCTCGCCGAACGCGCCGAGGGTGACGGGCGTGACGGGCTCGCAGATGCGGCCGAGCCCGCGGCGGCCCGTGGGGTCGGTGGGGTCGGGCACGAGGGGGCCGATGACGCGCAGGCCGAGGGCGCCGGCGAGGGCGTCGGAGACGCCGGGGTCGGCGCGGTCGGCGTTGGTGTGCGCGACGTGCAGCGCGATGTCGTTCTTGATCAGGGTGTGCACGGCGCGGCCCTTGAAGGTGCCGGCCGAGACCGTGGTGGTGCCGCGCAGGTAGAGCGGGTGGTGGGCGACGATCAGGTCGGCGCCGAGCTCCACGGCCTCGTCGACGACCTCCTGGACGGGGTCGACGGCGAAGAGGACCCGGGTCACGGAGGCGTCGGGGTCGCCGCAGACGGTGCCGACGGCGTCCCACTGCTCGGCCCGCTCCGGGGGCCACAGGGCGTCGAGGGCGGCGATGACTTCAGACAGTACGGGCACGGGGAAAGGCTACCTGCCTTCCCGTGCCCGTACGGCTGCCGTCACTTCACGAGGAAGCCGCGGAGGTCGTCCAGGACGCTGTTCGCGGCCGTGACGCCCAGGCCCAGGTACCAGGTCTCGTCCTTGACGTTCCTGGCCCGGCCCTCCTTGACGGCCTTGAGGTTCCTCCACAGCGGGTTGTTCTCCGCGGCGGAGCGCTTGGTCTTGTCCGGGTCGCCGTAGACGCCGGTGAAGATCCAGTCGGCGTCGGCCTGGTCGATCTTCTCCGGGCCGATCTGCACGGCGAGTTCGTCCGCCTGCTGGTTCTTCGGGCGGGGCAGGCCGACGTCCTTGAGGACGGTGCCTATGAAGGACTTCTCCGCGTAGAGGCGGGTGAACTGCGGCATGTAGCGCAGCATCGTGACGGTCGGCTTCTTGTCGCCGAGGTCCTTCCCCAGCCTCTTCGCCCTGGCCTCGTAGTCCGCGAGGTTCTTCTCGGCCTTGGCGGTCTCGTCGAGGGCGGCGGCGTTGAGGCGGTAGTTCTCCTTCCAGGTGAAGCCGGGGCGGACGGAGAAGACGGTGGGCGCGATCTTCGACAGGTTCTTGTAGTGCTTCTCCGCGCGGAGCTTGCTGCCGAGGATCAGGTCGGGGTGGAGGTTGTTGATGGCCTCCAGGTTGAGCCCGTTGACGGTGCCGACGCTCTGCGGGTTCCCGGCCTCCTTCCTGAGGTAGTCGGGCAGGGCGGCGTCGCCCTCGGTGGGGGCGTAGCCGACGGGCTTGATGCCGAGGGAGACGACGTTGTCGAGCTCGCCGACGTCGAGGACGACGACGCGCCGGGGCTTGGCCTTGATCTCCGTCCTGCCCATGGCGTGGGTGACGGTGCGCGGGAACCGGCCCGGGGCCGCGTCCGTGCCCATCTTCTTCGTCTCCTCGCCGGCCCTGCCGAAGTCCTTGCCGCCCTGGGCCACGGACTTGGAGCCCGCGCCGCCGTCCTTGCCCTGGCCGGAGGTCTCGGAGTCGCAGGCCGTGAGGGCCAGGGCGGCGGAGAGCGCGAGGGCCGCGAGGGCCGTGCCGCGCCGGCGGGGCGTTCGGCCAAGTGACATGGGGTCTCTCCCTCGGCGGTGACGGGACGGCACGGCGGGGGCCGCACCGGCTACTTAGGTTCGCCTTACCTTAAACCACCGCGGCCCGCCTTGCCCCGAAGGGTGCGGAATGCACCCAGCACATCTCCCACCCCCTCCACCGGCGAACCGCCCATCCTCCACCCGTACGCGTGAAGCGCCCTCACTCGCAGGGTGCGGTTTGGCGTCCCAAAACTACGTTCTGTGCCGGAGGTGACGTTTCTCATGACGGTCTGTGCCCCCCAGAGCACCCCAGAGACCACTCCCCGACGTGCGCCGATGGACTCACGCCGGCCGTCCTTCACGATCACGGCCGACGGTTCGTACGCGGCCTGGCTGGCGCTCAGCCGCGCCACCGGCGGCTGGTTCCCCGAGCGCTGGACCCTCGGCGGCCCCGAGCCCTACGCCGTCCCGCTGCCGGGCGGCCAGCCCGAGGAGCCCGACAGCGAGGTGCTGCCGCTCGCCGACGGGAGGGTGCTCATCCGGCGCCGGGTGGCCGAGCGGTACGCGCTGTCGCTGCTCTACCCGACCGGCCCCGGCACGGGCGAGCTGCCGCTGGGCGCCATCGAGTGCCCCTACCTGTCGCTGCTGCCGCCCGCCCCCGACGGCGCCTCCGCCTACGCGCTGGTGCACGGCGACCGCACGACGACGCTCTGGCGCGTCCACGGCACCGCCGCCGGGCCCGAGCTGCTCGCCCGGGTCGACGGCCGCTGCTCCGGCGGCGCCTGGCTGGACCGCTCGGGCCGGCTGCTCGCGCTCGACCGCGAACTGGAGGGCATCACCAAGGCCGTCGTCGTGGACCTGGCGCGGGGCGGCGAGGTCAGCCCCCTGCTCCAGATCACCGACCGCAGCAACGACCGCCTCGTCCTCGCCGACCCGGACAGCGGCCTGCTCCTCGTCCGCTCCGACGCGCCGGGCCAGGAGCGGCTCGGCTGGGGCGTGCTCGGCTCCTCGCGGCCGGTGCGCTTCCCCGAGTGCCTGCGCCAGCAGGGCGCGGCCGTCACGCCGTTCGCGGTCCAGCCCGGGCAGACGCTGTCGCCGGAGGGCTGCGCGGTGGCCTTCCGGGTGGACCGCGAGTCGGGCACCTCGGTGGGCGTGTGGCGGCCCGCCGAGCGGCAGTTGCGGCAGTTCCCCGGCCCGGCGGGCTGGGTGGCCGGGGCCGGACTGTGGACGGCCTGCGGGGAGTTGCGGCTGCCCTACGCGACGCCGCACGTCTCCTGCGGCCTGGCCCGGGTGCGCATGCCCGACCCCGAGGAGGAGCACGAGCCCGAACCCCTGCCCGTGACCCCCCGCCCGGTCCCCCTGCAACAGGCGCCGCACGCCCGCGCGCGGTAGGCACCGGACAGGAGCCGCTCCCCGGTCCCGCCCCGGACCGGGGTGGCCCCCGCGATCAAGGTCCCGTTAGACTTCGGTGCGGGGGTTTGCGCAGCTGTGCCGCCGAACGGTCCTGCGCGGAGCGCGTGTTGACGGACACCGGACGGACTCCGGCCGCGTGGCGCCGGCAACGCCGCGGCCCCCGCGCGCACAGCACGCAATCCACATCCACGGAGTGACTCCCCACATGTCCGAAGCCCGAACCGACACGACCGAGGCGCGCCCCCTGGAGGCGTCCGCCCAGGCCGCAGCCGCCGGCTCCGGCAGGCACCGCGGCCAGGCGTCGTCCGACGAGGTCCCCGCCACCACCGCCCACGGCAGGCACCGCCGCGTCACCGACGCGGCCTGAGCGGCGTTCCGCTCCAGCCGCCGCCCTCAGGCGTGTTCGACGACGGTGTCGTCGAGCACGCCTGAGCCGTTCCGCCCCGCGACGCCCACCGCGACGCGGATCCGCCCCTCCCCCGGCCCGCCGCGCCACATCCGCACCCGCAGCGTCTCCCCGGGCAGGACGACCCCCGAGAAGCGCGTCGTGTACGAGCGGACGCGCGTGGGGTCCCCGTCCAGCAGCGTGTCGACGACGGCCTTCAGCGCCATCCCGTAGGTGCACAGCCCGTGCAGGATCGGCCGCTCGAAACCGGCCCGCGCGGCGAACTCCGGGTCGGCGTGGAGCGGGTTCCAGTCCCCCGACAGCCGGTACAGCAGCGCCTGGTCCTCGCGGACGGGCCGCTCGACCGTCACGTCCGGCTCCCGGTCCGGCGGCGCCGGCCGCTCGCTCGCGCCCCGTTCGCCGCCGAAGCCGCCCTCGCCGCGGACGAACATCCGCGACTCCCCGCTCCACAACGGCCCGTCGGCGTCGGCGACATCGGTGCGCAGCACGACGACGGCGGCCTTGCCCTTGTCGTGGAGGGCCGCGATCCGGGAGGTCTGCGTCACGCCCTCGGCACGCACGGGGATCGGCCGGTGCAGGGTGAGGGACTGCCCGCCGTGCAGCACGGCCGCCAGGTCGACCTCGATGCCGGGGGTGTCCGTCCAGCCGGCCGCGATCATGCCGCCGCCGGCGACGGTCGCGAAGCTCGGCAGGACGTGCAGCCGGTCCTCCAGGACGTAGCGGAGTTCGGCCGGGTCGGTCGCCGGGACGCCCGCGCCGACGCCCAGGTGGTAGAGGAGGACGTCCTTGTGGTCCCAGGAGAGCGGGACGGCCCGCGGCTCGGCGGCCAGGGCCTTGGCTGCGTCAATGGGCATGGGCCCCTTATAACGGCTCCCGCGCGGCACGGGAAGAACGGGGCGGGACAAATGTCACAGGAACCTGTGGACTTTTGCGTCTGCCCAGGTCAGGGCGGGGTTCCCTAGAGTTCGTGGCATGACGGGCACGGCCGACGAGAGCGAGTGGGCGAAGCCGCTGGGGAAGAAGGCGTTCCTCCCCTGGCTGTTCGCGCTGACCGGGGACACCTTCCACATGGCCCTGGGCGACATGCCCCTGCCCTGGCTCGCCGGGCTGGGCGAGCTCGCCTTCGTCGCGCTCTACGGCACCGCCGTCTTCACGGCCCTCGACGAGCGGTGGCGCCGCACGCTCCTGCCGCCGGCGGCGCTGGCCTGTCTCGTCGCGGTCACCTTCGCGCTCAACATCGGCTACCTCGACCACTGGCAGATGTGCTTCCCGCTGCTGTCCATCGCCATCGGCGTCGTGCTGCGCGACCGCGGCCGGGCGATGGCCACCACCCTCGGCACCCTCGGCATCACCTCCGGGTCCCTCTGGTTCCTGCGGCCCGAGGACGCCAGCACCGGCAGCGTCCTCGCCGTCGCCTGGGGCACCGCGCTCGGCGGGGTGGTCGCCGCGTCCGCCCTCAACCTGCGCGAGGCGGTCAGGAAGCTGCGCGACACCCGTGAACAGCTCGCCCGCGCCGCCGTCGAGCGGGAGCGGCTGCGGTTCTCCCGCGACCTGCACGATCTCCTCGGGCACACGATGTCCGTGATCGTCGTCAAGGCGGAGGCCGTCCGGCGCCTCGGCCCGAAGAACCTGGAGGCCGCGCTCGGCCAGGCCGCCGACATCGAGGCCGTGGGCCGCCAGGCCCTCACCGAGATCCGCGAGGCCGTCACCGGCTACCGCGAGGGCAGCCTCACCACCGAGCTGGACAACGCCCGTTCGCTGCTCGACGCGTCCGGGATCGCCGCCGGGATCCGCCAGTCCGGGCCGCCGCTGCCGCCGCAGACCGGCGCCCTGCTGGGCTGGGTCATCCGCGAGGGCGTCACCAACGTCGTGCGCCACAGCGGGGCTTCGCGCTGCGACATCGAGGTGCGCGGCGAACCCGACCGCGTCCACCTGGAGATCACCGACAACGGGCGCGGCGTAGGCTCGTCCGGTGGGGACGGGAACGGGCTGAAGGGCCTGACGGAACGGCTCGCCGCCGCCGGCGGATCGCTGACCTCCGGTCCCGACGGACGGCGGGGCTTCCGGCTGGTCGCCGAACTGCCCGTGGACGACGAGGAGGTGCGGGCCGCGTGATCAGGACGCTGCTGGCCGAGGACCAGGGCATGATGCGGGGTGCGCTCGCGCTGCTGCTCGGGCTGGAGGACGACATCGAGGTCGTCGCGCAGGTCGGTGACGGGGACGCCATCGTCTCCACGGCCCTGGAGACCCGGCCCGACGTCGCCCTCCTCGACATCGAACTGCCGGGCCGCAGCGGGCTGGACGCGGCCGCGGAACTCCGCACCGCGCTCCCCTCCTGCCACGTCCTCATCCTCACCACCTTCGGCCGCCCCGGCTACCTCCGCCGTGCCATGGAGGCCGGCGCCTCCGGCTTCCTCGTCAAGGACGGCCCGGTGGAGGAGCTGGCCGCCGCGATCCGCCGCGTGCTGGCCGGCGAACGCGTCATCGACCCGGCCCTGGCGGCCGCGGCGTTGAGCGCCGGGCCCAACCCGCTGACCCAGCGCGAGCGGGACGTGCTGGCGGCGGCGGTCGACGGGGCGACGGTCGCCGACATCGCGGCCCGCGTCCACCTCTCGCCCGCCACGGTCCGCAACTACCTCTCGGCCGCCATCGGCAAGACGGGCACGCGCAACCGCATGGAGGCGGTGCGGGCGGCCCGCCAGAGGGGCTGGCTGTAGGCGGCGTCCGGCATCACGTCACACGTCTCCGGCCCGCCCTCTCGTGCCGCGGCCGGGGAGACGCCAGACTGTGCCCCGCGCCACTCCCGCTTCCGCAGAGCGGGCCGTACCCGTGTACCCGGGGAGGATCGGTGAAGGTCGGTTCCTGGAACGAGTGGGATCCGCTGAGGCACGTCGTCGTCGGCCGGGCCGACGGCACCATGGTGCAGGCCCCCGAGCCGGCGGTCGTCCGCGACTGGCCCGAACACGGCTTTCCCCGCGGAACGTACGGACCGTTGCCCGAGGAGATGACGGCCGCCGCCAACGAGCAGCTGGACTCCTTCGCCCGCGTCCTCGAGGCACGCGGCATCCGGGTCGACCGGCCCCGGCCGCTGGACTTCGGCCGGCCGGTCGCCACCCCCGAGTGGACGCAGCGGAGCATGTTCGGCGCCATGCCGGTCCGGGACGTCCTGGTGGTGATCGGCAACGAGCTGCTGGAGGCGACGATGTCGTTCCGCAGCCGCTGGTTCGAGTACCTGGCCCACCGGCCGCTGATCGAGGACTACTTCCGCGCCGACCCGGACATGCGCTGGGAGGCGGCCCCCAAGCCCCGGCTGACCGGGGCGTCGTACCGGCCGGGCTTCTGGGAGGAGTTCGGGGCCCTGCCGGCCGGGGAGCAGATCGCCCGGGTCAGGGCCGGGGACCTGGTGCTGACCGAGGCCGAGCCGCTCTTCGACGCCGCGGACATCGCCCGCTGCGGCAAGGATCTTTTCGTCCAGCGGTCCCTGGCCACCAACGCGGCGGGGATCCGCTGGCTGCGGCACCATCTGCCGGAGCACCGGGTGCACGGGGTGACGTTCGGCACCACGCACCCCCTGCACATCGACGCCACCTGGGTGCCGCTGCGCCCCGGCCTCGTCCTGCACTGCGCCGAGCGGCCCGCCGAGGAGGAGCTGCTGCGGTACCTCGCGGTCAACGACTGGCAGGTCGTGCCGGCCGCCGCCCCCGGGCGCCGGGAGCCGCCGCCGCTTTCCGCGTGCAGCCGCTGGCTGTCGATGAACCTGCTGGTCCTGGACCCCCGGACGGTCTGCGTGGAAGCGAGCGAGACCGCGCAGATGGAACAGCTCGACCGGCTGGGCTTCGAGGTCGTGCCGGTGCCGTTCTGGGACGTGGCCCCCTTCGGCGGCGGACTGCACTGCGCCACGCTCGACGTCCACCGCGAAGGCGTCCTCGAGGACTACTTCCCCCGGCGGTCCGGCAGGTTCTGAGCCCGGGAAACCGGGGGCACCCCCGCCGGGGATAGGGCGGGGCGGGGCCCGATCCCCCGGCCCCGACACCCCCGTGGCAGCATGATCCGCATGGCTCCCACCCCCACCGCCCTCGCCGCCTTCGAAGAAGCCAAGGGCTTCATGCCGCTGGACGAGGGGCTCGCCCTGCACGCCGCCGCCGAGCACGCCGCGGCGGAGCTCGGCGGCCTGCCCCTCCTCGAAGTGGGCACCTACTGCGGCCGCTCCACGATCCTCCTCGCCGACGCGGCCCGCGCGGCCGGCACGAGCGTCGTCACGGTCGACCACCACCGCGGCAGCGAGGAGCAGCAGCCGGGCTGGGAGTACCACGACGCGTCCCTCGTCGACCCGGAGGTCGGCAGGATGGACACGCTGCCCGCGTTCCGCCGGACGCTGCACCGCGCCGGGCTGGAGGAGCACGTCATAGCCGTCGTGGGGCGCTCCCCGCGGATCGCGGCCCTGTGGCACGCGCCCCTCGCGCTCGTGTTCGTCGACGGCGGGCACACCGACGAGCACGCGACCGCCGACTACGAGGGCTGGACGCCGCACCTGGCCGAGGGCGGGCTGCTGGTGATCCACGACGTGTTCCCCGACCCCGCGGACGGCGGGCAGGCCCCGTACCGGATCTACCGCCGGGCCCTGGAGTCGGGGGAGTTCACGGAGGTCTCCGTCACGCGTTCCCTCCGCGTACTGCGGCGGACGGGCGTCCGGCGCTAGCATCGCGCGGGTGTCCTACGGCAGTCATTCCCGCCCCCGCGTCCTGGCGGCGGCGCTCGTCACGCTGACGGCGCTGGCCGCCCTCACCGGCTGCGACGACAAGGACGTCGCCGGTCCGGCCGCCGCGGGCAGGGCGACCGGCCCGCGCACGACCGCCCCGCCAACGGCCGGGGAGCGCACGGCCGGCCCCGGGACGGCCGGGCCCGCCACCGCGAGCACCCCGCCCCCGTCCGCCCCGGCGGAACCCTCCGTCCGGGCCGGGCACCAGGAGCCGCCGGCGGGCGACGGCCCCCTCCGCGGCAGGACCGTCGTCCTCGACCCCGGCCACAACATCCGCAACCAGGACCACTCCGCCGAGATCAACCGTTCCGTGGACATCGGTACGGGCCGCAAGGAGTGCGACACCACCGGCACCTCCACCAACTCCGGTTACGCGGAGGCCGAGTTCAGCCTCGACATGGCGCACCGCGTCCGGGACATCCTGGCGGCGCAGGGCGCCCGGGTCGTCCTCACCCACGACGGCGACCGGCCGTACGGCCCCTGCGTGGACGAGCGGGCGGCGATCGGCAACGCGGCGCACGCCGACGCCGCGCTGTCGGTGCACGCGGACGGCGCGGCCGAGGGGCAGCGCGGCTTCCACGTGATCCTCCCCGCGAAGGTCAAGGGCGGCCGGGCGGACACCGGGCCGATCGTCGGCCCGTCCAGGGAGCTCGGCGAACGCGTCGCCGGCACCTTCGTCCGGGAAACCGGAAGCGCACCGTCCAACTACATCGGCCACGGCACCGGACTGGACGTCCGCGGCGACCTCGGCGGCCTCAACCTCTCCACGGTTCCCAAGGTGTTCGTCGAGTGCGGCAACATGCGCGACGCGCAGGACGCCGCCCGTCTCACCGATCCCGCATGGCGCGCCAGGGCGGCGCAGGGCATCGCGCAGGGCATCGCCGACTTCGTCCGGGGCAGGTGAGTTTCGAATAACGGCAGGCCACGGGCGTGTCACGAGGGCGAAACGAAGAGGCGCCCCGGACGGCGGACCGGTAGGTTCCCCCGTACCATGGGGGGCCGCGTTCGCCCGACGCCCCTCCACGTCTCGCGACATGTCACGCGACAGCGAACGAAAACGACGGCACTGACAAAGGATTTCAGGTGAACATCCGCTCCCTCACTAGAGGCGACGGCGTGGTGATCGGAGCAGCGGTGTTGCTGTTCATCGCCTCGTTCCTCGATTACTACTCGTTCGACTGCAGCGGGCCGATCTGCGGGAAGATCGACTTGCCCAACCTCTGGTCGGGCAAGGTCTTCCCGGCACTGCCGTCGATCGTGCTGGCGGGGCTGGTCGCGGCGGCCCTCATCGTCGCCTCCCGCTTCCAGCCCGAGGGCCGCAAGGCGCTCGGCCTCACGCTGGAGCAGTGGGGCACGGCCCTCGCGGTCTTCGCGACGTGGACCGTGCTGTGGACGATGTTCGACGGCCCGCTGGAGCACGGCGACGACTCCAAGCTCGGTGTCGGCATCGGCCGCATCCTGGCCCTCATCGCCAACCTGCTGATCGCCGCCACGGCCCTGTTCGCCGCGCGCGTCCCGGCGCTGAAGGCGCCGCTGATGGGCGCCCCGCGCCCGCAGGTCCCCTCCTCCCCGTACGGCACCGGCGCGCACCCCGGCTACGGCTACCCGGGCCCGGGCGCCCCGTACGGCGGCCAGCCCGGTCAGCCGGGGCAGCCCTACGGCGCCTCGCAGTCCGACCCGGCGGCGAGCGGCCCGACCCCGGCGGCGTCCGCGCCCGCCCCGGCCCCGGCGGCCGACTTCTCGCCGTTCTGGTTCGCGGTCCCGGTCAACCGGCCGCTGTTCGCGGAGGACGGCTCCCCCACCCCGATCGCCGAGCTGGCGCCCGGCACCTGGTACCTGGCGGTGGACCAGCGGGGACAGGCGCTCGTCGCCCAGACCCAGGACGGCCGCCGCGGCGTCCTCCAGGACACCTCGGGCATCCAGCGCGGCTGACCCGCGCACCCGGGCGAGGGCCCGCCGGGGAGCTTCCCCGGCGGGCCCTCGCCGTCAACGGCGGTCCGGCTTCCCGGCCTTGAACAGCCAGGTGTCGAAGAGCCCGCCGAGATCCCTGCCCGACTTCCTCGCGCAGAGCCGGACGAAGTCGTCCGTCCCCACGTTCCCGTGCCGGTGGTCGCGCGCCCACGTCCTCAGGATGTCGAAGAAGACCGGATCGCCCACCGCTTCGCGCACCTTGTGCAGCACCATCGCGCCGCGCCCGTAGACCGGCCGTTCGGATATCGTCCCGGCCGTCGGGGAGGCGGGCGGGAAGGCCCAGATGTCGTTGCCCTCGGGGTCCTTGGACTCCGGATCCCTGCCGTCGTAGTAGTCGTCGAAGATCTGCTGCTCGCTGCGGCCCTTCTGCTGCTGGGCCTCCCACATCCACTCCGTGTACTGCGCGAAGCCCTCGTTGAGCCACATGTCGCGCCAGGTGCGCGGGGTGACCGAGTTGCCGAACCACTGGTGCGCCAGCTCATGCACGATGATCTTGTCCGACTCGGGCTCGGGGAAGTACGGCTTGGTCTGGGTCTCCAACGCGTAGCGGATGTACGGGTTGTCGTCGACGATGCCGCCGAACGACGTGAAGGGGTACGGGCCGAAGCGCTCGCGCGCCCAGGTCATCGCCTTGGGCAGCAGCTCCTTCATGTGCCGGGCGGCGTCCTCGTGCTTCGGCGCGTAGGCGATGTACGCCGGCACCCCGGCCGCGTCCGTCTCGACCGTGCCGAAGTCGCCCACCGCGACGGTGGCGAGATAGCTGGCCATGGGCTCGCCGCTGTGCCAGGTGAAGACCGTCCACGCGTCGCCGTCCTCGTCCTCCACCTGCTCCCTGCCCTTCAGCTCGCCGTTGGCCACGGCGGTGAAGCCGTCCGGGACGGAGACGGTGACGTCGTAGGACGCCTTGTCGGACGGGTGGTGGTTGCCGGGGAACCAGGTCATGGAGCCCTGGGGTTCGCCGAGGGCGACGGCGCCGTGGTCCGTCTCGATCCAGCCCTCCTTGGCGCCGTCCGGATCCCGCATCGGCCCCGGCTTGCCCTCGTAGACGATCTCCGTCCTGAACGTGGCGCCCTTGCCCACCGGTTCGCCGGGGACCACCGTCAGTTTGTCGCCCTCACGCGAGGTCTTCGCCGGTCTCCCGCCGACCTTGGCGTCGGTCACCTTCATGCCCCGGAAGTCGAGGGTGAAGGAGGACAGCTTCTCGGTGGCGCGGGCGGTGATGACGGCCGTGCCGTCCAGGTCGTTCCCCTCGGGCTCGTAGTCGAGCTCCAGGCCGTAATGCTCCACCTGGTAGCCGCGGTTGCCCAGGGAGGGGAAGACGGGGTCGCCGACGCCCGCCCCGCCGGCGCGCGGGCCGGAGTGCCCTCCGCCCGAGCAGCCGGCGACGAGCGCGAGGGCGACCGGCGCCGCGCAGTACAGCACGGCTCTGCGCAGGGCGGGCACGGAAGCGGACCTGGTCTTCACCATGAGAGCCATGCTCCCACCGGCCACCGACAGCGGTCAGGGCGCGGGGCCGTCAGCCCTTCTGCAGCTCGCTCACCGAGGGCGTCTTGTCGGTGACGGGCGCGCCCGCGCTCCGGCCGGCGTCCTTGACCTGGCCGATCACCTTGTCCACGGAGTTGACGTCGGCGTCGTTGGCGTCGCCCTTGCGGAGCTTGGTGCCCAGGTTCTTGAGGGAGTCGATGCCGGAGTTGACCGGGGCGAGGGCCTTGGCGAGCGTGGGGTCGCCCTGGGCGTTCCGGGTCGCGGCCTTGAGCCGGTTGTAGGTGAACGCCCCGGCCAGGCCCGCCTTGACGAGGGCGCCGGTGCGGCCGTCCGCGCCCTTCCTGAACGCCCCGTTGCGGTACGGCTTGATGATCCACTGGTAGGCGGCGCCGGCCGCGAGGCCCGCGTTGGCGACGAAGCGGGTCTTGGCGAACTTCTGCCGCTCGGCCGAACTCGTCGGAGTGGCCTCGGCCTTCTCCTTCTTCCCCCCGCCGCCCCCGCCGCAGGCCGAGCCGGTCAGCAACAGGCCGCACACCAGCGGCAGGACGACGACGGTGCGGCGGACGCGGGCACGCTCGGACACGCTGGCCTCCACGGCGGGCGGACACGGTACCGGACCAGCGTGGCCCGCCCCGCGCCCGGCCGCATCCGGACCGCGCCCTTCGGGTGAACGGCCGGGCGCCGGACCGCCGGGATCGGGCCATGAACGCTCAGCAGCGGCAGTCCGGTTCCAGCCCCCGCGGCAGCCGCTCGCCGCCGAAGACGGCCGTCGTCGCCTCGTCGCCGCCGAGCGCGGCCACGGCCAGCAGCAGGGAACCGGCCGTCCAGGTGGTGCGCTCCTCGGGCCAGATCGCGTCGTCCTCGTAGACGTAGCCCGTCCAGTACATGCCGTCGTCCGCGCGCAGGTGCTGGATCCAGCGCAGGATCTCCACCGCGTGGTCGGACTGGCCCACCGCCCAGAGCGCCAGGGCCAGTTCGCAGCTCTCGCCGCCGGTCACCCAGGGGTTGGGCACCACGCAGCGGACCCCGAGGCCGGGGACGACGAAGCGGTCCCAGTCCGCGGCCAGCCGCGCCGCCGCCTCGTCGCCGGTGAGGGCGCCGCCGAGGACGGGGTAGTACCAGTCCATCGAGTAGTGGCCCTTGTCGAGGAAGCGCTCCGGGTGGCGGCGTATCGCGTGGGCCAGCAGCCCGGCCGCGAGCTCCCAGTCCGGCTGGGGCTCCTCGCGGTGCTCGGCGATCGCCAGGGCGCAGCGCAGCGCCTGGTGGATCGAGGACGAGCCGGTGAGCAGGGCGTCGGTGACGGCGGTGCCGTCCGCCTCCCGCTTCCAGCCGATCTGCCCGCCCGGCTGCTGGAGTTGGAGGACGAACTCGACGGCCGCGTAGACGACGGGCCACATCCGGTCGAGGAAGGCGTCGTCGCCGGTGGAGAGGTAGTGGTGCCAGACGCCGACGGCGACGTAGGCGGTGAAGTTGGTCTCGCGGGCGCGGTCGGTGGGGGCGCGGTGGTCGCCGTCGGCGTAGGCCGCGTACCAGGAGCCGTCGGGGTTCTGGTGCTCGGCGAGCCAGCGGTAGGCGGCCTCGGCGCGGCCGTGTTCGCCCGCGGTGTCGAGGGCCATGGCGGCCTCGACGTGGTCCCAGGGGTCGAGGTGGTGGCCGCGGAACCACGGTATGGCCCCGTCGTCGCGCTGCCCGGCGGCGATGCCGGCGACGGTGGCGTCGATCTGCGCGGCGGTGAGCACGCCGGGCAGCGCGAGCCGTTCGGCGGGGGGCCGCCGGCCGGCGGGGGTCACGCGCGGTCCTCGCGGGAGCCGCCGTCACGGGCGGCGGGGCCGCGGCCGGCGGCCGGCGAACCCGCCGCGACGTCGTGCGGGACGTGCGGCTTGGTCGCGTAGGCGACGAAGCTCTTGCCGATCACGGGGTTGAGGAGCCGCTCGGCGGCCCGCGTGGCGGCGGGCTTCTTCATGATGTCCCAGACGAGCAGCTTGTGGTACGCGCGCACGGGCAGCGCCTTGTCGTTGTCGACGCCGAAGGCGCACTTGAGCCACCAGTACGGGCTGTGCAGGCCGTGTGCGTGGTGGGTGCCGTACGGCTTGAGCCCGGCCTCCTCCATCTTGCGCAGCAGTTCGTCCGCCTTGTAGATGCGGATGTGGCCGCCCTCGACCTCGTGGTAGGCGTCGCTGAGCGCCCAGCAGACCTTCTCCGGCCCGTAGCGGGGGACGGTCACGGCGATCCGGCCGCCGGGCCTGAGCACCCGGACCATCTCGGCGAGCACGCCCTTGTCGTCGGGTATGTGCTCCATGACCTCGGAGATGATGACGACGTCGAAGCTGTCGTCGGGGAAGGGCAGGGCGAGCGCGTCGCCCTCCAGGGCGGTGGCGGTGGCGCCCGCGGGGGCCTCGCCGGCCTCCTTCATCGCGGCGAACCACGTGGCGACCTCGCGGATCTCCTCGCCGTTGCGGTCGAGCGCCACGACGTGCGCGCCGCGCCGGTAGCACTCGAAGGCGTGCCGGCCCGCGCCGCAGCCCAGGTCGAGGACGCGGTCGCCGGCGGCGAGCGGGAAGCGGGAGAAGTCGACGGTCAGCACGGCGGCGGTCTGCTTTCGTCCGGCGGGTGGGTGGGTGACGGGCGGTGCTAGGCGCGTACCGGCAGCGGGCCGGTGCCCGCCCGGGCCCGGGCCCTCGCCCGCGCGGCGCGCTCGATGGAGGCGCGGTAGCGCTCGGCGGTGCCGAGGGCGGCCTGCCGCCAGGTGAAGCGGGCGAGCACCCGCTCGCGGCCGGCGGCGGCGAGCCGGCGGCGCAGCTCGTCGTCGGCGAACAGCCGCTTGAGCGCGCCGGCGAGGGCGTCGGCGTCGCCGGGCGGCACGGCCAGGCAGGTCTCGCCGTCGGGTCCGGCGACCTCGGGGATGGCGCCGCCGGTGGTGGCGACCAGCGGGGTGCCGGTGGCCATGGCCTCGGCGGCGGGCAGCGAGAAGCCCTCGTACAGCGAGGGGACACAGGCGATCTGCGCGCCGCGGACGAGGCCGACCAGCTCGGCGTCGCTGATGCCCTTGACGAACTCGACGGCGCCGTCCAGCCCGTACTGCTCGATGGCGCGCGCGACCGGCCCGTCCTCGGCGCGCCTGCCGACGACGACGAGGTGCGCGCCGGGCACCTCGGTGCGGACCTTGGCGAGCGCCTCGACGAGGTGCACCAGTCCCTTGAGGGGGACGTCGGCGCTGGAGGTGGTGACGATGCGGCCGGGGACGACGGGGACGGACGGGTCGGGCGAGAAGAGGTCGGTGTCGGCGCCTATCGGCACGACGTGGACCCGCTCGGGGCGCACCTTGAGGTGGTCGACGATCTCCTGGCGGGAGGAGCCGGAGACGGTGAGGATCGAGGGCAGGCGGCGGGCCACCTTCTCCTGCATGCGCGTGAACGCGTACCAGCGCCGGACGGACATCCTCCGCTTGACGTCGTCCCCCGCGGCCTCCAGCTCCAGCCGCCGGTCCACGGTGACGGGGTGGTGCACGGTGGTGACCAGCGGTGCGCCGAGGTCGGCGAGGAGGCCGTAGCCCAGCGTCTGGTTGTCGTGGACGACGTCGAAGTCGCCGCGGCGGGCGGCGAGATGACGGCGGGCCCGCAGCGAGAAGGTCAGCGGCTCGGGGAAGCCGCCGGTCCACATCGTGGCGACCTCCAGCGCGTCGATCCAGTCGCGGTACTCGTCGCGCCTGGGCGTGCGGAACGGGTCGGGCTGCCGGTAGAGGTCCAGGCTGGGCAGTTCGGTGAGGGTGACGCCCTCCTCCTCGCCCAGGTCGAGGACGGGGTACGGCTGGGCGCCGATGACCTCGACGCGGTGGCCCAGCAGGGCGAGTTCGCGGGAGAGGTGGCGGACGTAGACGCCCTGGCCGCCGCAGAACGGGTTCCCCTTGTACGACAGCAGCGCGATGCGCAACGGACCGTCGGGGGCCGTCGCGGTGCGCGGACCCGGCCCGGCTGCCCGGTCGGTCTCAGCGGTCACTCGCGGCCCCCAATTCGTCCTGCTGGTTCGGCGGGAGCGTAACCGCTCCGGATTCTCTAGAACAAGTTCCACCCCTGGAAATCACGCGGAAATCACGGAAAGCCCGACAAGTCGTGAAGCGGGCGGAAGACGGAGGGGCAGAGGGACAGGAGAGGGGGGATACCGGGATCCGGCAGCGCCCGGGCGCGCGAAAGGGTAATGATGCTGTGATGCGCGCCGACGCGTCCGCCCCGCGCCGCGCGGGAAGGGATGCACGCCGACGAGAGGCCACGACCACTGGAGATACGGGCATGAGCCTGCCGCTTCATCTGTCAGTCAAGCTCGGCAAACACCTGCTCAAGCAGAAGCTGCGGCGCCGGGAGAAGTTCCCGCTGCTGGTCGAGGTGGAGACGCTCTTCGCCTGCAACCTCAAGTGCGCCGGCTGCGGCAAGATCCAGCACCCGGCGGCCACGCTCAAGCAGCGGATGCCCGTGCAGCAGGCGATCGGCGCGGTCGAGGAGTGCGGCGCGCCGATGGTCGCGCTGTCGGGCGGCGAGCCGCTGATGCACCCCCAGATGCACGTGATCGTACGGGAGTTGCTGGCGCGCAAGAAGTTCGTGCTGCTGTGCACCAACGCGGTGCTGCTGCCCAGGCACCTCCACAAGTTCCGTCCGCACAAGAACTTCGTGTGGATGGTGCACATCGACGGGCTCAAGGAGCGGCACGACGAGTCGGTGAGCAAGGAGGGCGTCTTCGACCAGGCCGTCGAGGCCATCCGGCTGGCCAAGTCCCGCGGCTTCCAGGTCTATACGAACAGCACCTTCTTCAACACGGACACCCCGCAGGACATCATCGACGTCCTCGACTTCCTCAACGACGAGCTCAAGGTCGACCGGATGCAGATCTCGCCCGGTTACGCCTACGAGAAGGCGCCCGACCAGGACCGCTTCCTGGGCGTCCAGCAGACCCGCGACACCTTCCGCAAGGCGTTCGCCGGCGGCAACCGGCAGAAGTGGCGCTTCAACCACTCCGCGCTCTTCCTCGACTTCCTGGAGGGCAAGCGGGACTTCGCCTGCACGCCGTGGGGCATCCCGCTCTACAACCTCAAGGGCTGGCAGCGCCCCTGCTACCTGATGGAGGACGGCTACGCGAGCACGTACCAGGAACTGCTGGACACCACCGACTGGGAGAAGTACGGCCGCGGCAAGGACCCCCGCTGCGACAACTGCATGGCGCACTGCGGGTACGAGCCGAGCGCCGTCCTCGCGACGGTGGGCTCCCTGCGGGAGAGCATCCGGGCGGCGACGTCCATGTGACCGCGGGGACGGCCGGCGGTGACTCGCGTCACGGCGCCGTGCCTGCCATGATGCCTGCCCATCGACTCGTGGGGAACGTAAGGAACGCACCGACGTGGGACAGAAGACCGCCGCCGCCTTCCCCGCCCCTCCCGTACGCCCCCACCTGACGGAGCGTCAGGAGGCGCGGCGGCGCGCCATCCTGTCGGCCACGACGCGGCTGGCGAGCCGGGGCGGGTTCGACGCGGTGCAGATGCGGGCGGTCGCGGAGTCGTCGAACGTCGCGCTCGGCACGCTCTACCGCTACTTCCCCTCCAAGATCCACCTGCTCGTCGCCACCATGCGCGACCAGCTCGAACAGCTCCACGACACGCTGCGCGAACGCCCGCCGACGGAGGCGGAGCCGGCGGCCCGCGTCGCCGGCACCCTGATGCGGGCGTTCCGCGCGATGCAGCGGGAACCGCACCTCGCCGACGCGATGGTCCGCGCCCTGACCTTCGCCGACCGCTCGGTCAGCGCCGAGGTCGACGCCGTCTCCCGCCTGACGACGACCATCATCCTCGACGCGATGGGCCTGCGCGGCGCGCCCTCCCCCCACCAGCTCTCCGCCATCCGCGTGATCGAGCACACCTGGCACTCCGCCCTGATCACCTGGCTGTCGGGCCGCGCCTCGATCGCGCAGGTACGCGTCGACATCGAAACGGTCTGCGGCCTGATCCGCCGCCCCTGACACGGCGCGTGCCTCCCCGCCCTGCCTCGCCCCGCCCTGCCGCACCGCGCCGTGCGGCTCGCCCGGCCCGGCCGCGCCGCGCCCTGCCCGCCCCGGGGCGGGGTGCGGCGGAGCCTCGCGCAGGGCGCGGGAGCGCACCCCCCACGGGATGCAGGGGCGCAGCCCCGCGCAGGGGTGCTGGGGGCAGCGCCCCCGCCCCCGCCCCGCACGCCAGTGCGCGCCGGGCCGAGGGGCGGAGCCCCGGGAGAGACGGTGAACGGGCGGGGCGGGGGCAAACCTTCCCCGGACACCAGGCGGGGCAGGGGCGGACCTCCCCCGGGGCACCGGGCAGGGCGGGGCGAACCCTCCACCGGGCACCGGGCACCGGCGGACCGGGCCTGGAGCCGCCCCACCCCGGCACCGACTAAAGTGGCAGACCCCCGCAAGAGCACCGACGCAAGAGCACCGAGAGGCACCCCCACCCCCATGGCCCCCTCCTTCGACGCCCGCCGCCGCGCCCGCACCGCCGCGGCCCTCGCCGGCGCCGCCGTCCTGAGCGCGGCCGTGATCCCCGCCGCGGCGGCCGACGGCGGGACGCCCGCCCCGGCCGCGGCCCAGGGCCTCTACGGTTCGGCCGACCCGAAGTTCGACGGCGTCTACCGCCAGTCCCTCGCCTTCCTCGCCCAGCACGCCACCGGCGTCACCCCGGCCCCCAAGGCCGTCGACTGGCTCGCGGGCCAGCAGTGCAAGGACGGCGGCTTCCCCGGCTTCCGGGCGGACACCGGCAAGCCGTGCGACCCGGCGAAGGAGGAGTTCCCCGACCAGACGGCGGCCGCCGTCCAGGCGCTCGCCGCCGTCGGCGGGCGCGGCGCCCAGGTCACCAAGGGCATCGACTGGCTCAAGTCGCACCAGAACGAGGACGGCGGCTGGGGCATGAACCCCGGCGCCGCCAGCGACGCCAACTCCACCGCCGCCGCGATCGGCGCGTTCGCCGCCGCCGGCCAGGACCCGGCGAAGGTCGAGTCGAAGGGCGGCAGGACGCCCTTCGACGCCCTGCTCACCTTCCAGCTCGGCTGCGACGCCCCCGAGGCCGACCGCGGCGCCTTCGCCTGGCAGCCCCGGGACGGCAAGCTGAACGCCGACAACTTCGCCTCCGCCGCCGCCACGACCGCCGCCCTCGGCAAGGGCTACCTGGTCGAGCCGGCCGACAAGGACAAGGGAGGCAGGGAGAGCAAGGAGAGCAAGGCCGCCCGCCCCCTCGAGTGCCCCGGCGGCAAGCCCAAGGACGCCCCCGCCGCCGCCTCGGCCTCCGCCGCCTACCTGGCGAAGAAGCTCGCCGGCTCCGGCGACCACCTGGAGGCGTCCATGCCCGGCGCCCCCAAGGGCCCGGACTACGGCGTGACGGCCGACGCCGTCACCGCCCTCGCCGCGGGCGGCCACCACGACGCCGCGAACAAGGCCCTGGACTGGCTGCGTTCCAAGGACAGCAAGACCCTCGCCTGGGCCAAGGGGGACAACGGCAAGGGCGACCCCGGCCGCCTGGCCAAGCTCGTCCTCGCGGCCCGCGCCGCCGGCGCGGACCCGCGCGACTTCGGCGGCACCGACCTCGTCGAGGCGCTGAACGCGACCGGCCCGAAGCCCGCGGCCGTGGAGAAGACCACGGACGAGGAGAAGAAGGACGGCGAGGGGTCGTCGTCCGGCACCTGGTGGTTCGCCGCCGTCTGCTTCGTCGCCGCCGTCGGCATCGGCTTCCTCCTCAGCAACCGCAGGAGGAAGCAGTCGTGACCCGGGCGCGGGCGACCGCCGTCCTCCTGCTCGCCGGCCTGCTGACGGCCCTGCTCGGCACCGCTCCGGCACAGGCCACCGGCTACCGCTACTGGTCGTTCTGGCAGACGGGCCGGGAAGGGACGGCCCAGCAAGGGTCGTGGACGTACGCCACGCAGGGCCCGTCCTCCGCCCGCCCCCGCGACGGCGAGACCGTCGGCTTCCGCTTCGCGGTCGGCAGGGACGCGGCCGACGCCGCGAAGCCGCGCACGGCCCCCGACTTCGCGGCCGTGTGCGACCGCACCCCCCACGAGGAGGGCCGCAAACGCGTGGCCGTCGTCCTCGACTTCGGGACGGACGCCGACGCCCCCGGCGGCGAGCGGCCGCCCGCCGCCCGCACGGCCTGCGCGCAACTGCCCGGCGACGCGAGCGCCGGCGACGCCCTCGCGGCCGTCGCCAAGCCGCTGCGCTACAACTCCGCCGCCCTGCTCTGCGCCATCGCGGGCTACCCCAGGACCGGCTGCGGCGAGCAGGCGGACCCCGCCGGCCCCGGCGCGAAGACGGAGAGCGGGAACGACGCGGGCGGGAACGGCGCAGGCCCCTCCGCCGGCCTCCTCGGCGGCATCGCCGCCGTGCTCGTCCTCGGCGCCGCCGCCGCGTGGCAGGCCCGCCGCCGGCGCGCCCGGTGACCGGGGCGCTGCACGCCGGCGCCTGGTGGGTATGGGCGCTCGGCCTGGCCACCGCCGCCTCGCGCACCACCAACCCGCTGCTGCTCGCCCTGATCGTCGCCGTCGCCGGCTACGTCGTCGCGGTCCGGCACACGGCCGGCGCCGGGGCCCGCCCGTACGCCGCGTTCCTCAAGCTCGGCCTGGCCGTCCTCGCGATACGCCTGGTCTTCGCCGTCCTCCTCGGCTCCCCCGTCCCCGGCACGCACACCCTCCTCACCCTCCCCGAAGTGCCGCTGCCGCACTGGGCGCAGGGCGTGCGGATCGGCGGCCGCGTCACCGCCGAGGGCGTGGTGTTCGCCCTCTACGACGCGCTCAGACTGGCCGCCCTCCTCGCCTGCGTCGGCGCCGCGAACGCCCTCGCCGCCCCGGCCCGGCTGCTCAAGTCCCTGCCCGGCGCGCTCTACGAGGCGGGCGTCGCCGTCGTCGTCGCCCTGACCTTCGCCCCCAACCTCGTCGCGGACGTCCGGCGGGTGCGCGCCGCGCGCCGGCTGCGCGGCCGCCCCGGCCGCGGCTTCCGCGGCCTGCTCCAGGTCGGACTGCCGGTGCTGGAAGGCGCGCTGGAACGTTCCGTGGCGCTCGCCGCCGCGATGGACGCCCGCGGCTACGGCCGGACGGCCGAGGTCCCGCCCGCCGTGCGCCGCACCACCTCCGCGCTCACCCTCGGCGGCCTGCTCGGCGTCTGCGCCGGTACGTACGGACTGCTCGCCGGCCAGGGCGCGGGCTACGGCGCGCCGCTGCTGGCCGCCGGCCTGCTCGCCGCGCTGGGCGGACTGCGCCTGGGCGGACGCCGTTCGGTCCGCACCCGCTACCGCCCCGACCGGTGGGACGCGCGCGCCTGGCTGGTCTCCGGCTCGGGCGCGGCGGCCGCGGCGCTGACCGTCTGGGCCGGAGCGTACGCGCCCGGCGCGCTGCACCCCCCGGCCGTCCCACTGACCGCGCCGGAACTGCCGCTGTGGCCCGCCGCGTCGGTGCTGCTCGGCCTGGCCCCGGCGCTGCCGTGGACGGCCGGGCGCGCCCCGGCGCCCGCCGTCCCGGGACAGCGCAACGCCCCGTTGTCGTCCTCGCGAAGGAGCCGCACCCCGTGATCCGCTTCGAGCAGGTGTCGGTGACGTACGAGGGCGCCGCCGCCCCGGCCCTGCGGGACGTCGACCTCACCGTCCCCGAGGGGGAGTTGTGCCTCCTCGTCGGCCCGTCCGGCGTCGGCAAGTCCACGCTCCTGGGCGCGGTGAGCGGCCTCGTCCCGCACTTCACCGGCGGCACGCTGCGCGGCCGGGTCACGGTCGCGGGCCGCGACACCCGCACGCACCGCCCGCGCGAA
Source organism: Streptomyces caatingaensis (assembly GCF_001187435.1). Taxonomy (GTDB): domain Bacteria; phylum Actinomycetota; class Actinomycetes; order Streptomycetales; family Streptomycetaceae; genus Streptomyces; species Streptomyces caatingaensis. The sequence continues at coordinate 523,973 of NZ_LFXA01000004.1, forward strand.
CTCGCCGACGTCGTCGGCACGGTGGGGCAGGACCCGCTCGCGCACTTCGTCACCGACACCGTCGAGGACGAACTGGCCTACGGCATGGAGTCGTTGGGTCTGCCCGCCGACACGATGCGCCGCCGCGTCGAGGAGACCCTCGACCTGCTGGGCCTCGCCGAGCTGCGCGACCGCCCGATCGCGACCCTCTCCGGCGGGCAGCAGCAGCGCGTCGCGATCGGCTCCGTCCTCACGGCGCACCCCCGCGTCCTCGTCCTCGACGAGCCGACGTCCGCGCTGGACCCGGCCGCGGCCGAGGAGGTGCTGGCGGTGCTCCAGCGCCTCGTCCACGACCTCGGGACGACGGTGCTGCTCGCCGAGCACCGCCTGGAGCGGGTCGTCCAGTACGCCGACCAGGTCGTGCTGCTGCCCGGCCGCGGCGAGGCGCCCGTCGTCGGCGCCCCGGCCGCCGTCATGGCGCACTCGCCCGTGCACCCGCCCGTCGTCGCCCTCGGCCGGCTCGCCGGCTGGTCGCCGCTGCCGCTGTCGGTGCGCGACGCCCGGCGGGCGGCGGCCCCGCTGCGGGAACGGCTGGCGGACGTGCGGCCGCCCGCGGTCGCGGCCCCCGTGGAGACCGCCGCACCGGTCCGCCCGCCCCGCGGCCTCCTCCGCCGCGCCCGCCGCGCCCCCGAAGGCCCGGCGCCCGCCGCCGCGTTGACGGACGTGTCCGTCCGGCACGGCCACGTCGACGCCCTGCGCGAGGTGTCCCTGACCGTCCGCCCCGGCGAGACCGTCGCCCTGATGGGCCGCAACGGCGCGGGCAAGTCCACGCTCCTGCGCACCCTCGTCGGCCTGCACGAGCCGGCGCGCGGCACCGTACGCACCGGCGGCGCTGCCCCGCACCGCACCGGCCCGCGCGAACTCCTGCGCCACGTCGGCCTCGTGCCGCAGGACCCCCGCGACCTCCTCTACGCGGACACCGTCGCCGCCGAGTGCGCCGCCGCCGACACCGACGCCTCGGCGTCTCCGGGGACCTGCCGCGCCCTCGTCTCCTCCCTCCTCCCGGACGTCCCGGACACGGCCCACCCGCGCGACCTCTCCGAGGGCCAGCGCCTGGCCCTCGCCCTCGCCGTCGTCCTCACCGCCCGCCCGCCGCTGCTCCTCCTCGACGAGCCGACGCGCGGCCTCGACTACGCGGCCAAGGCCCGCCTGGTCGAGGTCCTGCGCGGGCTGGCCGCCGAGGGCCACGCGATCGTCCTCGCGACGCACGACGTGGAGCTCGCGGCCGAACTCGCGCACCGCGTCGTCGTCCTGGCCGAGGGCGAGGTGGTCGCGGACGGCCCGACGCCGGACGTCGTCGTCTCCTCCCCCGCCTTCGCCCCCCAGGTCGCGAAGATCCTCTCCCCCCTCCCCTGGCTCACCGTCCCCCAGGTCCGCGAGGCCCTGTCATGACCGCCCGCGCCATCCGCCTGGGCCCCCGCTCGGTGGCGGCCCTCGCCCTCGTCACCCTCATCGGCGTCGCCGCCTTCGGCTGGCCCCTCCTCGCCGGCCCGTCCTCCGGCCTCGCCCACTCCCAGGACGCCCCCTGGCTCTTCGCCGCCCTGCTCCCCCTGCTCCTCGCCGTCGTCGTCGCCACCATCGCCGACACCGGCCTGGGCGCCAAGGCCGTCGCCATGCTCGGCGTCCTCGCGGCGGCCGGCGCCGCCCTGCGCCCGCTCGGCGCGGGCACGGCCGGCATCGAGCCCATGTTCTTCCTCATGATCCTCGCGGGCCGCGTCCTGGGCCCCGGCTTCGGCTTCGTCCTCGGCTCGCTGTCGATGTTCGCCTCGGCCCTGCTGACGGGCGGGGTCGGCCCCTGGATGCCCTTCCAGATGCTGGCGATGGGCTGGGCCTCCATGGGCGCGGGCCTGCTCCCCCGACGCGCCCGGGGCCGCGCCGAGCCGGCCCTCCTCGCCGCCTACGGCGCCCTGGCCTCCCTCTGCTACGGCACCGTCATGAACCTCCAGGGCTGGCCCTACATCGGCTCCCTGGCCTCCTCCATCTCCTTCGTCCCCGGCGACCCGCTGACGGACAACCTGACCCGCTTCGCCGCCTACTGCCTGGCCACGTCCCTCGGCTGGGACATCCCCCGCGCCCTCGTCACCTCCGTGGCGACGCTGCTCCTGGGCCCGGCGGTCCTGAAGGCCCTGCGCCGGGCGACGCGGCGGGCGGCGTTCGAGGCCCCGGCGCGCTTCGAGGACGCGGACGCGGCATAGCCGCGGACCCCGCCGCGGACACCGCCCCCCGCTCCGTCGCGACGCCGCGCCCCCGGAGCCGCCCCGTTCCCGTCCCGGCGGACGTCGGCCCGCTCTCCGTCCGCCCCGGAACCTCCCGCCACAGCGCCGCGTACGCGGTGAACCGCCGCACGCCGCAATGCCGGCAGGCGGCGGAACCGGCCGCCACCGTCCACGCGCCGTGCACGCACGTCTCCACGTCAGTGCATCCAGCGCTGGTGACGCCCCATGGCCACGATCCAGCCCTGCGCGGCGGTGCGGTCGCCCTCGCGGGTGGCGGCGTGGAAGGCGTCCTTGATGCGGCGGCACTCCGCGCACGGGAGGGGAACGGGCGGCGGGAGCTGCGGCGGTGGCGGTGCGGAGGCAGGCAAAGGGCACCCCTTCAGGTGGGCAATCACTGGATGTATCAACAGCGTTGCGGACCGCGAGTACGCTCCGGAAGAGGCGAACCCATAACTTCGCGCGAGTTATCAACCCGGAAGGTGCGCTGCTGCTCATGGCCGCCGAGACCGACACCCCGGACCCGACCTCGTCCCTCCTCGCCTTCTTCGGCTCCGAGCTGCGCCGGGTGCGCCTGGCGGAGGGCAAGTCGCAGAGCGAGACGGCGAAGCTCGCCCATACGACGCAGGCGATGATCTCCTACGTGGAGTCGGCGAAACGGGTGCCCTCGGAGGAGCTGGCGAGGGATCTCGACCTCGCGTTCGGGACGGGTGGGCACTTCGGGCGGCTGTACCCGCTGGTGATCAAGTTCGCCTACCCGAGCTGGTTCCTCCCGTTCGTCCAGTTCGAACGGGACGCGTCGTCCATCCGGTCGTTCCAACCTCAGGTGATTCCAGGTCTGTTGCAGACGGAGGAGTACGCCCGGGAAGTGCTCGCGAGCGGACGACCCGACAGTCTGGACGACCTGCTCGCCGCCCGGATGACGCGCCAGGACCTCTTCGAGCGCGACACACCGCCACGCACATGGTTCGTCATGGACGACTACGCCCTCACCCGCGCCTTCATGCCACCAAAGATCATGAAGGGCCAGTTCCAGCACCTGCTGCAAGCGGCCGACCGCCCCCGGACGGTCATCCAAGTGGTACCGCGCGACGCTCCGCCGCACCCCGGCCTGGCCGGTCCCTTCACCCTCCTGAGCTTCGACGAAGGCTCGGACGTGCTTCACGTGGACGGCTACTCCCAAGGCTGGACGGTGCTCGACGCCGGGCGCATCTCCGAGGCAGCCCACGCCTACGATCTGATCCGGGCCACGGCCCTGTCCCCCCGGGCGTCCGCTGACCTGATCAACACGTACTTGAAGGAGCTGGCCACATGACCACGGCGAACGAGCCGCCTGTCGCACGGCGGCGGAACCGCCACAGTACGGACGGCAGCCGCCCTTCGCGCACCGAAGCCCCCGGGCACGTCCGATGGATCAAGTCCAGCCACAGCAGTAACAACGGCGGCGACTGCCTCGAATGGTCCCCGCCCCGAGCCTGCTCCGGCACCGTCCCCATACGCGACAGCAAGGCCCCGGCCGGCCCCGCCCTCCGCTTCCCAACTCCCGCCTGGCGCACCTTCCTTCACTCCCTGACGGCGTCCGGGTAACCCTGTCGGCGGCCACCGCCCGCGCCGTCCGCGCCGTCCGGAAAGAACGTCCAGGATTCTTCCGGGGAAGCGGGGGGATCCAGCCCCCGCAAACCCCCTTCTCCTTCGAACATGTTCCCCCCGTTCGAAGGAGAAGGAGAAGGACATGCCCCGGGAAGTCATCCCCCGCCCGGCCCGCCGGATCCTGCAGGCGGCGCTCGTCGTCGGCGCGGAGGCCGCCCTGCCGCCGGGCCCGCTCCGGGATCTGACCGTCCTCTGCGCGGGAGCGCTGCTGGAACTCCTCCCGCTCCCCGCGCTCCGCGCGTGCTTCCGTGCGCTTCGCGCAACCGTCCGCGCGCGGCTCGTGCGCTCGTCCAACGCACCGGCGTGCCTGGCACGTTCGGCAGGAGGACGGGCACGACGGGGGAGCGAGGTGGACGAGCGGTGACGGCGTGGGAGATCACCGAGCTGGACGATGCAGGCCTGGCGCGCGTGCTGGCCGGGGCCGAGGACCGGGCGCGCCGCGCCGCCGTCGTCACGGAAATCGTGCGGCGCTACGACGCGCGCGTCTGCCGCCACTGCCGCAAGCGGCTCGGTCCGGACGACGCCGAGCTGGCCGCCGCCGACACCTTCGCGGCGGTGTGGAAGGAGGTGGAGAAGGGCACGGTGCCGGACAACGTCGAGGCGTTCGTCATCGGGATCGCCAACAACCGCGTCAAGGAGCAGGAGGGCAAGCGCGCCGAACGCGCCCGCAGGGAGGCCGGGCTCGGCGAGCAGTGGGAGCTGTGGCGCCGGCAGGAAGAGGAGCGGAAGCGGGCGGAGGACGACCGGGAGTTCGGCCTCCGGCACCGGCTGGTGCGGGAGCTGGTCGACAACATCGTCGGGACGCAGCCGCCCGCCCGCCGGCGCCTGCACGAGCTGCACTTCCGCAAGGGGCTCACCGGCGCTGCCCTGGCCGAGGAGCTGGGCTGCTCGACGCGGCGGGCCAACAAGGCGGTGGAGGGGCACCAGGAGTGGGTGACGCGGGCCTTCCGCAGCAACGCGCTGGCCCGGGATCCGCACCGCCGCGACGCCTGCGGCAGGCTGGCCCGTATCCTCGCGGAGGCCGCCCGGAAGGACGAGGACCTGCGGACGATCCTCAAGGACGGCCGGAGCACCCTCGCCCTAACGGCGGCACTCTGCGAGACGGTCACCCGCCACGCCGCGCACTGCGGAACGTGCGGCGCCAACGGCCAGCGGGCCGTGGCCCGTTGGACCCGCGCCCTCGTTCCGCTGCTCTTCCTCCCGGCCGCGGTCGAGGAGGGCACCCGTACGGACGTGGAGCCGGTCTCCTGCTCCTCCCGCCCGGACGGCTCCGACACCGGCCCGGCGGGGCGGCCGGGCGGCCCCCGGGCCGCCCGCCGTCCGCCTTGGCGCAGGACGCTGCTCCGCAACGCCACGGCGCTGGCCGCGGGGGCGGCGCTGCTGTGGGGAGCGCTGACCCTGGACGACGCGGGCGGCACCGGCGACGCCCCGCCCGCGCCGCTGGGCCCGGCCGTCGTCACCCCGCCCTCTCCGACGCCGAGCGCACCGCCGACGGTGGGGAGCCCGGACGGGATGCCGCCCCAGCCCGTACCGCCGAAGCCGAAGCCGAAGCCCTCCGGCTCCACGGCCCCACCCGTGACTCCCCCGATGAACCGGCCCTCGCCGGACGCGGCGCGGGACGCCGCTCCGGCTCCGCCAACGCCCGTACGGCCGCGCCCGGTTGAGCCGAGCCGCCCGGCCACCCCACCCGCCTCCCCGGAGGCCGCAGCGGGCCCGGTCCCCAAGCCCACCCCCACCCCGAAGCCCTCCCCCGAACCCTCGAAGCCGACGCCGAAGCCGAAGCCCCCGCCCGAGCCGGCCCCGCACGACGGCGAAGAGATCGTCCCCAAGCCGCCGCCCAACCCCGGCCCCGGCAAGGACGATTCCGGGAAGAGCAAGCCGAAGCCCAAGCCCGTCCCCCACCAGGACGCGGCCCCGAAGCCCCCGCCCAAGCCCCCGCAGAAGCCCGCCGAACCGAACAAGCCCGCCCCCGAAAAGGTCGCCCCCCAACCCCAGAAGCCCGTGCAGCCCCAGAAGCCGAAACTGTCGTAGGGCCGCAGGGACAGCACCCCGGCGTGCGCGCCGATCACCCGACCGGTGCGCACGCCCACCGCTACCCGCCCCCCGTCCGACGCGCCATGTCCCGTAGCGACACGGCCAGTTCGCGTGCACGTCCCGGCGTGACGGGCATGGCGTCCAAGGCCCGGCCCAGCAGCCCGGCCGTGTGCGACAGCGCACTCGGCCGGGGTGAGAGGCCCGCCTTCTCCAGCAGGACGGCGGTCAGGTGGGGGTCGTGGGCGTACGGCCACTGCGGGGACGACACCGCGATCTCCCGCCACCGTTCGCGGGGCAGATCGCCGACGCCCTCCAGCAGTCGCGCGGCGGCGAACCGCCCGGCGAGCGCGAGCCGGCGGCCGATGCCGCGCGCGTGGCCCTCCAGGTCCAGCAGGCCCGGCCTGCCGTCAGCGGCGTCGCTCATGGGATCCCTTCGGCTCGTCCGGCCCCGCGCACCCACGATCCCCGTCCCCGAGGAGCAGCGTCAACGCGCTTTGTCCAACCCCCCAACCAGGAAAGGCAATCACTGTCCGCACGAACCCTTGTCTCTGGTCCGGACCGGACTTACTCTCGGGTACACCTTTCTGGGACGGCTTGCACACACGCGGCGCGTTCGGCGCGTTGATCCCTTGATGCGGCGAACGCCCCGGCACGTCCCCCTGCACCGGCAACGTTGTCAGACCGCTCACCGAGGGGAACGGCACCATGAAGGACGCTCAGGGCAGACAGGTGACGGGACGGGTCAGGTGGCGGAAGTTCGCCGTGCTGGCCGTCCCGGGGTTCGCGGTGACCGCCGCGCTGGCGGTGGCGCTGGCGCAGGGCGCGCTGGCGGCGTCGTTCGCCGTGTCGGGGCAGCAGTTCAAGGTCAGGGCGGGGAGCATGCACGGCGAGGGCTTCGCCCAGTACGGCACCCTCGACTACAACGTGCGGGACGGCAAGGACCACCCCTTCCCGGCCGTTGCGACCGCCATCCACAAGGCCACGATCCACGAGCTCTGCCAGTCGGTGGTGACGGACTTCCCCGGGCTCGGTACGTTCTCGCTGAACGTGTCGGCGGGCAAGGACCCGCAGCACCCGGTGGAGGCCACGGACCTCGTCCTGGACCTCACCCAGCTGGAGGGCAACGCCGACTTCACCAACATCGAGATCGGACGGGACGCCTCCACGCTGGACAAGGGGCCCAAGAAGGCCAAGGGAATGCAGGACCTCTTCGGCCAGCAGGCGGACAGCCTCGACATCAACGACGCCAAGCAGGTCGCCTGGTCCGTCAACGCCGCCAAGTTCAAGCTCTCCGGCCTGAGTCTGAGTCTCCACAAGGGCAAGCAGGAGTGCTTTAGGTGACGAGCGGCGCCGGCACACGCCGCCGTCACCCCTGGCTCGCATGGCGGATGTGGCGCAAGGGCCGCCCGTTCTGGGGCGGCCTGTTCACCACCCTCGCCGGAGTCGAGATAGCCCTCATTCCGCTGGGGCCGCTCAAGGTGATGCTCGTCCAGGGGATCACGGGGTTCCTGTCGGTCCTCATGGGACTGGTCCTGATCCTGATGGGCCTCAGCGCGTGGTTCGCCCCCAACTACCGGGGATTCGCGGGGATCGTGGCGGTGATGTGCGCGGCGGCCGCGCTGGTGCTGTCCAACCTCGGCGGGTTCCTGCTGGGCACGGTCCTGGGCGTGATCGGCGGCAGCATGGTCTTCGCCTGGCAACCGCACACCCTCCCCACGGACGAGTCCCCTCCGCGCGTCTCGCTGCTCAAGGTCCGGCGCACCCCACCCCTCCCACCCAAGGAGCCGCAATGACCGCAGCGCACAGATTCCGCTCCCGGACCCTGCTCGCGTCCGGTTCCGTCCTGGCCGTCGCCCTCGGGCTGGCGGGCACCGGGACGGCCACGGCCCGTACGGCGGACGCCGCGTCCACCACCGTCTCCCCGGCGGGGCACTTCTTCGCGGCCACGCTCAACGGCACGGCGACCTTCACGGCCGGTTCCCTCGTCGTGACGTGCTCGACCTCGAGTTCCACGCCGGACGCGGGCAGCAGCCACAACCAGGTGCCCGCCGCCCCGGGCAACGCCAACCCCTCCGGACCGGTCGTCAGCGACATCAACGCCCCGACGTACTCGGACTGCGACGTCAACCTGCCCGGTATCAAGGTGGCCATCCAGACCTCGGGCACGTGGAACGTCTCCATGCAGAACGGCAGCCCGATCACCGCCGGTCTGACCATCCCCAAGGGCGGTTTCGTGCTCAAGAGCACGGGCCTGGCCACCTGTACGGTGACCGCGGCGCCGACCGCTCCGGCGAGCTTCGGCACGGTGTTCACCAACAGCGACGGCAGCGGTCCTTCGAAGCTCACCGTCACGGACGCCGAGGTGGCCGTGAAGGTGGAGGGCGGGGTCGGCTGCCCGACGGCCGCCAAGACGTCCACCTTCAACACGGTCTACGACATCACCGACGTCACCGACCCGTCGTCCCAGATCACCGTCGGAAGCTGACGGACGGCGCGCGCACCCCTCAGGAACGGGTACCCCGGGCCCCGCAGAACGCCGGCTCTAGCGTGCTCAACAACCCTTTCAGCACGGCGTTGTTGTTGGACGCGTTGGCGAACGCGACGACCGTGCGCCTGCCGTCGCGCGTCGCGAAGACCTCGCTCTGGTAGCCCTGGACGACGCCGCTGTGGCCGTAGACCTTGCGGCAGGAGAGGGTGATCTCGCGGAGGCCGAGGCCGTAGGCGACGTGCGGGGTCGGGGTGGGGAGCGCGGCCGTCATCTGGCGGAGGGAGGCGGCGGAGAGGAGGCGGCCGCCGAGGAGGCCGGAGAGGAAGCGGTCCATGTCGGCGGCGGAGGAGATGACGGCGCCCGCGGTCCAGATCCAGGAGGCGGTCTGCTCGGTGGAGTCCAGGGGCGGCCGGGAGCGGTCGTCGTTCGTCAGGTAGCCGGTGATGTGGCGGCCGGAGATGGTGCGGGCCGGGACGACGAAGGACGTGGCGGTCAGGTGCAGCGGCCGGACGATCTGGTCGCGCAGGACGTCCGCGTACGGGCGGCGGGTGACGTGCTCGACCGCCATGCCGAGGAGGACGTAGTCGGTGTTGGAGTAGGCGTAGCGGGTGCCCGGGGTGTACTGGACGCCGTGCTTGACCGAGAGGGCGGCCAGGGCCGCCGGGCGGTAGACCGCCGTGCGGATGCGCTTCTCGAACGCGGCCGTCGTCTCCTCCCCCGGCCCGCCGAGCAGGTCGTAGGTGTGGTCGTAGATGCCGGCGCGGTGCTGCATGACCTGCCGGACGGTCATCGTCCAGCCCCTGGGGAGGGTGCCGGGCGGGAGGTAGTCGCGCATCGGGCGGTCGAGGGCGATGCGGCCCTGTTCGGCCAGGCGCAGGACGAGGGCGGCGGTGAAGGTCTTGGTGTTGCTGCCCGCGCGGAAGCGCCAGGAGGCGTTCATGGGCGTGCCGTCGAGGTCGGCCCGCCCGACGGTCGCGGTGCGGGCGGGGGTGGTGGCCCCGCCGTCCCGGACGACGGCGAACGCACCGGGCGCGCCCGCGCCGACGGTGCGTCCGAGCGCCGCGCGGACGGCCGCCATGTCGGGCGCGGAGGCCCGTGCCCCGGGCGGCGCGGACGCCCCGGCCGCCGTCGCGTCGACCGCCCCGGCGGTCGCCAGCACCACACTGCTCAGAGCCGCCGCGGCGGCCCGCACAACCCCGGTTCTCATGGGCCGGATCGTAGCGGCGCGCCCCCGCCCGGGCCGGCTCATACGCGCGCCGACCGCTGCTCCGCCGCCGACGCGTCCGGTGCGCCGCGCGCCCCCGGGATGCGGGCGAGGGCCTGCCGGCCGGGGCCGGTCAGGGCGTACTGGAGGGCGAAGCCGGAGGCGACGACGGCGGCGCCGCCGGCCGCGTCGAGGACGTAGTGGTTGGCGGTGCCGACGATCACCAGGAAGGTGAGCAGGGGGTAGACCATGCCGAGCGCCTTGGTCCACGGTCCCGGCGCGACGATCGCGATGACGACGCCGCACCACAGGGACCAGCCGATGTGCAGGGAGGGCATCGCGGCGTACTGGTTGGACAGTTCGGTCAGCGCCCCGAAGTCGGGGTGGGCGAGGTCCTGGGGGCCGTTGGCGGTGTCGATGTAGCCGAGGCCGGGCATGAGGCGCGGCGGGGCGAGCGGGTAGGCCCAGAAGCCGACGAGCGCCAGGAGGGTGGCGAGGGCGAGGGCCGTGCGCGCCCAGCGGTAGGTGGCGGGGCGGCGTACGTAGAGGAAGCCGAGCACGGAGAGCGGCAGCAGGAAGTGGAAGGTGCCGTAGTAGTAGTTCATGGTGTGCTCGAGCCAGCCGACGCCCGCCACGAAGTGGTTGAAGGCGTGCTCGACGTCGACGTGCAGGAGCTTCTCGGCGCCGAGGATCTGCCGGCCGTGGGCCTCGGCGACGCTCCGTTCGTCGGGGGCGCTGCCGCGGATGTACGCGTAGCCGAAGTAGCCGACCCGTATCAGCATCAACTCCAGCAGCAGATTGGGGCGGTTGAGCGGGCGCTTCCAGAAGCGTGCGAGCGGGATCCCGGGGAGGCGGCCCGGCTGGGGGTCGACGACGGGGGTCGGCGTGGGCCGCTCCCACAGCTCCGATCCGCGGGTCAGGAACGGCACCGCGCAGGCGGCGGCGAGCGCGGCGAGCAGCGGGGCGTTGTCGCCGAGGGGGGCGAGGACGGGGTTGTCGGGGACGATGATGCGGCTGGGCAGGGTCGTGACGAGCACGACGAGCACCGGCCACACCAGCCGGTCGGCGCGGCGGCGGCCGGTCCGGCCGGCGAGGGCGAGCAGGATCCACAGCTGCTGGTGGCGGAAGGCGGTGGGCGAGGCGGCGACGGTGACGCAGCCGGTGACGGCGACGGCGAGCAGCGGCTGTCCGTCGCGGGCGTAGCGCACGGCGCGGCGCAGGCCGAGGACGGCGACGGCGGCCGCGAGGGCCGCGCAGAGCGCGATCTCGGCCGGTCCGCGCAGGCCGAGGCGGAGCAGGAGCCCGTGCAGGGACTGGTTGGCGAGGCCGTCCGGCCGGTCGCCGAGGCCGGCGCCGGCGACGTGGTGGATCCAGTACGTCCACGAGTCCCGCGGCGCGGCGGCCCAGGCGAGGGCGGTGGCGAGGGCGAAGGTGCCGCCCGCGACGGCCGCCGCCCGGCGGCGGCCGGTGAGCCGGAGCAGGGGGACGAACAGCAGGACGGCGGGCTGGAGGGCGGCCGCGAGCCCGGCGAGGACGCCGGCGGAGCGGCCGGAGCCCTCGGTGCGGCGGGGCGGGCAGCAGGCCAGCACGGCGAGGAGGACGGGGAGGACGCTGGTCTGGCCGAGGGTCAGGGCGCTGCGGACGGGCAGCGAGAGCACGGCGAGGCTCACGGCGACGGGCGCGGCGAGGAGGGCGGTGCGCCGGGAGAGCGGTCCGGGCAGCGCGCGGGCGGCGACGAGGGCGAGGGCGACGACGAGGAGGAGGGTGCCGATCGTCCAGCCGATGCCGAGGCTTTGCTCGGCGGCGCGGGTGAGCGGCTGGAGGACGAGACCGCCGAAGGGGGTGCCGGTGAACCGGTCGTCGTCGTAGAAGGAGCCGCGGGTGCGCAGCACGCCGTGTGCGCCCGTCCAGGACGCGAGGTCGGTGAACCGGTGTTCCGGGGGCCGGAGCAGGACGGCGGCGGCCTGACGGGCCGCCAGCGCGCCGGCGAGCAGCCAGAGGGCGCCGAGCGCCAGGACGGTCCGTGAGCCGGCCCTCCGCGGACCGGCCGGTCCGCCCCTTCCCGCATCCACCACGCCCTGTCCGCTCCTCCGGTCGCCCGGCCCGACGGCCCCGGTCACCCTCGACGGGCCCGGTGAGACCTTACTGACTACGGGCGGACACCCGCAGGTCGCCACCACGTCACATCCGGCCTTCCCGGGGTGGCCCGAATGCGCCGCTCGCGCGGGGGCGTCCCGGCGCCCGTGTCAGGGATTCATATCAGGTGCCCGGGGGCGCGCGGTGTCCCCCGCGCGGGGAACACCCCCTGTTCGCACAGGCGTTCAATCCGCTCGCGGTCCGCGCCGCGCCGTGCCACGCTCGCCCTCCATGACGGAGTCCCTCCTCATCGCCCCGGCCCCCGCCGCCTCCCCCACCGCCCGCGCCCTGCTGCGCGAGTACCTGGCCGACGTCGCCGGCCGCTGGTACCGGCTGCACCGTCAACGTCCGTACACCGAGGAGGAGTTCGAGCGCCATCTCGCCGAGATGCGGGACGAGGGCCTCGGCGTCCTCCTGGTCGCCCGCCGCGCCGGCGAACCGGCCGGCTGCGGGGGGCTGCGGCGGCTGGACGCCGAACGGGCCGAGGTGACGCGGATGTTCGTGCGCCCGGCGCACCGGGGCGCGGGCGTGGCGCCCGCGCTGCTGAACGCGCTGGAGGAGACGGCCCGCGCCTGGGGCGCGTCCCGGGCCGTGCTGGAGACGCGGCTGGACCTGACGGAGGCCAGGGCGCTGTACGCCCGCCACGGCTACACGCCGGTACCGGCGTACGTGCACGGCCCCCACGCCGAGGTCTGGCTCGGCAAGGAGCTCGGACCGACGCGTCAGAAGCGGTGATCCGCCCTTCCCCCGTCGTGCGGCTGCTCCGCGTCCGACCCGCACATCTCCCCGCACAACTCCCGTACGAGCGCGTCGAGATCGGTCGGCCGGTCCGGCGTCCACCAGTCGCCGAGCAGCTCGGCGAGCGACTCCTCGCGCGCCCGGAAGAGCAGCCTGGCCTGCCGGCGCCCCTCCTGCGTGGGGAGGAGCTGCACGCCCTCGCGGGAGACGAGCCCGCGGGACTCCAACTGCCGTACGGCGTCGGTCAGGACGTGCAGCGGGATGTCCGCCTTCTCGGCGAGCAGCGGTGGTTCGACGTGTCCCTGCCGGTCGGCGCGCAGGAGCATCCAGCTCGCCGCCGGATGCAGGTCGAGCCCGGCCCGTTCGGTGATGTGTTCGTAGACCTGTTTGCGGCCCTCGCGGCTGCCGAGGAGGGACAGCGCGCGGGCCACCTCGTCGCGCGAGGAGCGCTCGACGGGGTTGCTGGCGACGACCTCGCTGGCCTCGGGGGCGGTGACGCTGGCGCGCAGCGGCTCCTCCCGGAGCCACCAGGCGAGGAGGAAGGCGAGGAGCCCGGCGGGGACGGCGTAGAGGAAGACGTCGGTGATGGAGTCGGAGTACGCGGCGAGGACGCCGCCGCGGACGGCGGGCGGCAGCCGGTCCAGGGCGCGCGGGTCGGCCGTGAGACTGGACGGCGAGACGCCCGGCGGGAGCGTGACCCCGGCCAGCGCGTCCCGCACCCGCGGGGCGAGCCGGTTGCTGAAGATCGTCCCGAAGACGGAGACGCCGAAGGAGGCGCCGATGGACCGGAAGAAGGTGGCGCCGGAGGTGGCGACGCCGAGGTTCTCGTAGGAGACGGAGTTCTGCACGACCAGGACCAGCACCTGCATCACCAGCCCCAGCCCCAGGCCGAAGACGAAGAAGCAGACGCTCATCACGCCGGTGCTCGTGGCCGGCTCCAACTGGTGCAGGAGCAGCAGCCCGACGACCATCACGGCGGTGCCGGAGATGGGGAAGAGGCGGTAGCGGCCGGTGCGGCTGACGATCTGTCCGGAGGCGGTGGAGGCGATCAGCATCCCGGCGACCATGGGCAGCATGTGGACGCCGGACAGCGTCGGCGTGACGCCCTTGACGACCTGGAGGAAGGTCGGCAGGTAGGTCATCGAGCCGAACATCGCGAAGCCCACGATGAAGCCGATCACCGAGCAGAGCGTGAAGGTGCGGTTGCGGAACAGCCCCAGCGGCAGCACCGGTTCGGCCGCGCGCCGCTCGACGAGGACGAACGGCACCAGCAGCAGCACGCCGAGCACCCCGAGCCCGATGATCTGCCAGGACGACCAGGGGTAGCTGACCCCGCCGAGCGAGGTCATCAGCACCAGGCAGGTCGCCACGAGGGCGATCAGCAGCGTGCCGGGGTAGTCGATGCGGTGCGGGGTGCGGCGGACGGGGATGTGCAGGACGGCGGCGATGACGGCGAGCGCGACGATGCCGACGGGCACGTTGACGTAGAACACCCAGCGCCAGCTGAGGTGGTCCACGAACAGCCCGCCGAGCAGCGGCCCGAGGACGCTCGTGCCGCCGAACACGGCGCCGAAGAGACCCTGGTAGCGGCCGCGGTCGCGGGGCGGGACGATGTCGCCGACGATCGCCATCGACAGCACCATCAGCCCGCCGCCGCCCAGCCCCTGGAGCGCCCGGAAGGCGATCAGCTGGGGCATGTCCCGGGCCACGCCGCAGAGCACGGAGCCCACGAGGAAGATGCCGATCGCGGTCTGGAAGAGCTTCTTGCGCCCGTACTGGTCGCCGAGCTTGCCCCACAGCGGGGTGGCCGCGGTGGAGGCGAGCATGTAGGCGGTGACCACCCAGGACAGGTGCTCCAGGCCGCCGAGGTCGCTGACGATGGTCGGCAGGGCGGTGGAGACGATCGTCTGGTCGAGCGCCGCCAGCAGCATGCCGAGCAGCAGCGCGCCGATGGCGAGGCGTACGGTCCGGGCGGACCGCTCCCCGCCGGGGGCGGGCTCGGCGGCCACCGCGGCACCCGGGGTCTGCTGCGCCATGGCACCGCCTCCTCGGGATCGGGTCGGTTCCGGCGCGTCGTCCTCCCCATGGTCGTCCGAACGGGCGTCGTCGGCCCGCCGGGCTGGTCCGTCAAGGGGGTGCCGGGCGCCCGGAACAAGCCCGTGACCTGGGGCGTTGGCGCAAAAGCACTGCTTTTTTGTATGTTCGGGAAACAAAGTGGTTCCGCCCGCACTCCCTGACCGGCGGGCGGAACCGCTTGTTCTCCTGCGCGTCCGTTCTCCTACGCGCCCTTGAGGAACGAGACCTCCGGGAAGTCCTTCGACGGCCCGTCGAGCAGCGGGCTCGCCGCCCCGTTCAGGTGCTTGTCGAAGAAGGCCCCGACGTAGGCCCGGGTGAGCGCGTTGCCGCGCTCGCTCCGCACGGTGCCGAAGGCGCCCTCGTAGGCGTCCGGCGGGACTCCCTCCGGCAGGCCGACGCTGTCGGCGAGCCACTGGTTGTCGGTGAACGTCATGTGGCCGCCCTTGCCGACGTCCAGCCACCGCTTCCAGCCGGTGAGGTTCTTCCAGGCGGGGCTCCAGGTGTCCCGCTCACCGCCGAGCTCACCGGCGCGGGCGGCGCCCAGCAGCATGACCGGCTTCCTCAGCCCGCCGGCGGGCTGCCGGGTGAACAGGTCGCCGTCCAGGTCGGCCGCGGCGGCCACCCGCGCGTCACGGCCCGCCGCCTCGACCGCACTCGCGCCGCCGAGCGAGTGCCCGGCCACGCCGATGCGGGACGTGTCGACCTTCAGCCCGGGCACCAGGCCCTCGCCGCCGGTGATCCGGTCGAGCAGGAAGCGGATGTCCTCGGCCCGGTTGCGGACGAGCGCCCCGTTGTCGACGTCCTCCTTGGCGCACAGCTCGCACTTCTCGACCCGCCCGCCGGGGAACTCCACGGCCGACTCGTAGGTGTGGTCGAGCGCGGCCACCACGTACCCCCGGCTCGCCAGGTCCTCGGCCAGCGCGGTCAGCGAGGAACGGCCCTGGGTGAAGCCCGGCGAGAGGACGACGACCGGCCGCGCCCTCCCCTGCGCGGGGGCGGCGTCCACGACGGCGTGCGTGCGCACGGTGCTCAACTTGTCGTTGCCGTACAGCTCCTGGGAGAGCGCGGCGGAGACGTACGGCGCCTTGGCACCGGCGGACGAACGGGCCGGGTACCGGACGGTGACCATCAGCTCGCGCGGCCCGGCCGACGGCTTCCAGGGATCGGTCCGGGCGGAGTCCACCAGGCGCAGCGTCCGCTCGCCGACGGGCAACGCCCCGGTCGGGGCGGGGACTTCGGGCGCCGCGGCCGCGGCGGCCGCCTGGGGCGCCACCAGGGCGGCGGTCAGCAGGGCGGCGGCGAGGCCGCCCGCGCGTACGGAATTCTTCATGATCGCCACGCTAGGGAGCGCGGGATCCCCGGGCATCGGCCGCCGGGAGGAGCGGCGGCCCGTACCGCACGGGGGCGACCCCCGCCGACCGGAGGGGTCGCCGGCGGCCACGGCGCCCCTGCCGGGGCGCGGCTCCGCTGCCGGCGGCGCCGAAGGCCCCCTACCACCGCGGGCACCGGCCGGCCCGGCGCGGGGGCGGGCGCGCCCTCCCTCCCCTTTGCCCGACCCGGAGGCGACTTTGTATCGTATATGAACAAAACCCGGCCCCTCACCGCAGGAGTGCACCATGCGCAGGTCAGAGACCATGAGCGCGATCAAGGCCGTCCTTCTCGACATGGACGGCACCATCGTCAACTCCGACGCGGTCGTCGAGCGCTGCTGGCGCCGCTGGGCCGAGGAGCACGGCCTGGACGCCGACGAGGCGCTCAAGGTGGTCCACGGCCGCCAGGGCTGGGCGACGATGGCGCACCTGCTGCCGGACCGGCCGATGGAGCTCAACCACGAGGACAACCGGCGGATGCTCGAGGCCGAGACGGCCGACACCGACGGCGTCGTCCCCGTCGGCGGCGCCCCCGCCTTCATGGCCTCCCTCGCGGACGTCCCGCACGCCCTGGTCACCTCCGCCGACCGGGCCCTGGCCGAGGCCCGCATGGGCACGGCCGCCCTCCCCATGCCCGCCGTCCGCGTCACCGCCGAGTCCGTCAGCGCCAGCAAGCCGGACCCGGAGGGCTTCCTCAAGGGCGCCGCGGAGCTGGGCTTCGCCCCCGCCGACTGCGTCGTCTTCGAGGACTCCGAGGCCGGCGTCGCCGCCGGCCGCGCCGCCGGCATGCGCGTCGTCGGCGTCGGCCCCCGCGCCGCCGCCCTCGGCCCCGACGCCCACGTCATGGACCTCACCCAGGTCCACGTGGAGCGCGCGGCGGACGGCACGGTCACCCTCCACTTCACGGAGGCGTGAGGCCCGCCCGGCCACCGGCCGGCGAGCACCTCGACCACCCTTGGAAAGAAGCCACTTGGGCGGGCCGGGGCGACACGTCGCCCCGGCCCGCCCGGTCCGTTCCGCCGTCTACCCCGTCACCGCCTCGTACAGGCTGAACCCCGCCAGCGCCAGCATCACCAGCGCCGCCACCTTGGTGATCAGGGCGAGGGGGACGTAGCGGAGGAGGGTGCGGCCGCCGGCGATGCCGAGGGCGGCGACGGCCCAGAGGCCGAGGACGGCGCCGAGGGCGACGGAGAGGGGGTCGTCGTAGCGGGCGGCGAGGTTGGCGGTCATGATCTGGGTGAGGTCGCCGAACTCGGCGACCAGGATGAGCATGAAGCCCGCGCCGGAGACCTTCCAGAAGGACTGGCCGGCGGGGGCCTTGATCTCCTCGTCGCCCTCGTCCTTCTTGAGCAGCAGCACGGCCGCGCCCAGCAGGAACGCCGCGCCCACGATCGCCTGGAGCAGGCGGTGCGGCAGCAGCGTGAGGAGGCTGCCCGCCGCGATGGCCAGGGCGACGTGGACGGCGAACGCGGCCGCGACGCCGGCGAAGACGTAGGACGCGCGGTAGCGGGTGCCGAGCATCAGGGACGCCAGCGCGGTCTTGTCCGGCAGCTCGGCCAGGAAGATCACGCCGAAGACCAGGGCGGTCACGGTGAGGCTGATCAAGGGATTCTCCCCTTCGGTGGGGCCGCCGCACCGAAGAAGCCCGCCGGGTGGGGATCAGGGGTCGCCTCGGCACGGCAGCGTCGTGGACACTGCGGCCGAAGGTCTCGCTGGCCTGCGCCGACACGGCGCGGCTCCGGGCGCCGGCCGGGCACGGGGGCCCAGCAGTATGTCGACGGTCCGGCGAAGAGCTACTCCCCTTCTGCTCCCCTCAGGGTACGTGACGCGCGCCGGTGCCCCGACCCGACGGCGAACCCGTCACACGTCGCACCCTGGCATCAGGGACACCGTCCCACACATCACCGAACGGTCTCGAAGGAGGAGATCGGGGGGAGATAAAGAACTTGAACTTGCAAGTATTGTGAGGGATACCTAACCTTTGGACCTCTCGTCGTATCCGTCCCCCGACACGAGGAGCTCCACCATGGCCCCCACGTCCACCCGGACCCCGTCCAAACCGTCGTCCCCCACCGGCGCCGCCGCACCGCTCACGGCGCGCCTGGACGCGGCCCGCCCGTACGTCCTGTCGCTGTTCCGCGCCGTCGTCGGCCTGCTCTTCGCCTGCCACGGCGCCGCCTCGCTCTTCGGCGTCCTGGGCGGCGCGGCCGGCACGAAGGGCGGCACGATCGAGGCCGGCACCTGGCCCGGCTGGTACGCGGCCGTGATCCAGCTCGTCTGCGGCCTGCTGGTCATGGCCGGCGCCGGCACCCGGGGCGCGGCCCTGATCGCCTCCGGCTCGATGGCGTACGCGTACTTCGACGTGCACCAGAAGCTCGCCCTGTGGCCGATCCAGAACGGCGGCGAGGCGGCGGCGATGTTCGCCTTCGCCTTCCTGCTGCTGGTCTTCACGGGCCCCGGCCCGGTGGCCCTGAGCCGGCTGTACTCGCGCGGCCGGTGACCTGACGGGCGGGGCCCCGGCCCCGCCCGACGGTCCGTCACGGACCGCCCGGGGCATGTGACGCGCGTCTCCCCCGCCCGGTGATGCGCACTACATCACGTGCCCCATTCACCTTCCCCGGAAGCCCCACGCGTACTGTGTACGGTTGTGAAGGCCGCTCCTGCCGCTCCCCTGCGACATCGCGGCGGGGGACCGTACCAGGAGATCGGACGTGCTGGAGCAGTTGGGGGCGTTGGCCGACACGCCATGGATATACGTCATCGTCGGCCTGTCGGTGCTGCTCGACGTCTTCCTGCCGGTGCTGCCGAGCGGTGTCCTGGTGATCACCGCCGCCACCGCCGCGGCGGGCTCGGCCGTCAGCGCCCACAGCGCCTCCGCCTTCCCGCACCTGTGCGCCCTGGTGGCCTGTGCCGCGACCGCCTCGGTCCTCGGTGACCTGGTCGCCTACCGCCTCGCCTGGCGCGGCGGCGACCGCTTCGACCGCGCCATCGCCCGCTCCCGCCGTCTCACCACGGCCCAGGAGCGGCTCGGGACCGCGCTGCTGCGCGGCGGCGGCGCGCTCGTCGTCGTCGCCCGTTTCGCACCGGCCGGCCGCTCGGTGGTCAGCCTGGGCGCCGGGGTCACGCACCGCCGGGTCCGCGAGTTCCTCCCCTGGTCCGCGCTGGCCGGGCTGAGCTGGGCCGTCTACAGCGTCTGCCTGGGCTACTTCGGCGGCAGATGGCTCGGCGCCACCTGGATCGGCACGGCGGTCTCCGTCCTCGCGCTCTTCCTGGCGGGGGCGGGCGCCGCGTTCCTCGTCCGCCGCCCGCACCGCCTCGAGGCCGAGGCGGGCTGACGGCGGCGGACCGGGAGAACGCCGGACGGGCCGGGGAGCCCGTCCGGCGTCCGTCATGTCGCACCCGTGCGGCGGACGTGCGGCGGACCGCGCCCGTCAGTAGACCTTGACCGTCGGGCCCTGCTTGGTCGCGAACGGGCTCAGCCCGTTCCGCCACAGCGAGTCCACCCGGCTGCGCTCGTTCGCGTTCGGGTAGCGGTTGGTGCAGGACGGGCCGGGGCCGCCGCCGGACATCAGCTCACTGCACGGGCCCGAGTAGTGGTCCGGCAGGCCGAGCACGTGACCGGTCTCGTGGGCGGTGACGCGCACCGAGTCGTACTGCTGGTTCTGGCGGTAGTCGAGGAAGATGTACCCCCGGCCGTGGCCGTCGGTGCTCGCGTACGAACCGCGCGAGTCGTTGCCCTCGTAGTAGCTGAAGTCCGCGTCCGAGCCCTGCTGGAGACGGACGTTACGGACGGAGCTGTTCCATATCTGTGCGCTCTGCGCTATCTGGCTCGCGAAGCTCGGGGCCTGGCTGGCGTCGTACGTCACCGTGACGGTCCTCAGCCCCGGCGACGCCGCCTGCTTGGCCTTCGCGGACTTCATCACGGCGTCGTAGAACGCCTTGCTGTCGGCCTCCTCCCGGGCCGAGCCCACGTAGGACGAGACGACGGAGGAGGATCTGGCCGACTGCTGCGGGGCCTGGGCCGCCGACGCCGGAACGGCCGTGGCCGCGGTCGCCAGGCCGATGCCGAGCGCGGCCGTCGCGGCCAGCAGGGAACGCTTCATGGAGTGATTCATGTGGGGGACTCCATTCGTGCGGCACGCCGCGGGAACCGTGCGGGTGGGACGCGCGGCCCGGCGGCGCGCCGAAGGGTTTCGGTTTCCGCAGAGTGTGGGCCGGGGCGTCGCCGGCGCGGATGATGCCAATCCGCTATAGCCCCGGCCCCATCACCCCCACCCGCCACCGGCCGCGGCCGCACGGCCCGTTCGCGCATCTGCCCGAGATGTGCCTGGTGTGACCCACGGGGCGCGGATATGCTCGCGACCGTGGAGCTTGAGGTCAGGCACCTCCGAGCGCTTTGCGCCATCGCCGACACGGGGAGCGTACGGAAGGCCGCGTTACAGCTGGGCATGACCCAGCCGTCCCTCACCACTCAGCTCAGGCGCATCGAGGCGGCGGTCGGCGGAACGCTGTTCATCCGGGGGCAGACGGGCAGCCGCCCCACGCCGCTGGGGCACTCCGTGCTGTCCCGGGCGAGACCCATCGTGGCGGAGATGACCGCCCTGGTCATCGCCGCGCGCGACGCGGCCTGCGGGGTCGGCGGGTTGTGCCTGCGGCTGGGGGGCGTGGGGAGCCGGGTGGTGCCGGGCTGGCTGCGGCGCGTCCACGAGCGGCGGCCCACCGCCGAGACGACGATCCACATAGAGGTATCCTCCGCCGCCCTGCTCCAACTGCTCGTCTCCAAACAGCTCGACGCCGCCCTGGTCCACGAGCCGGCCGGCTTCCCGCTGCGGCTGCCGCCGGAGATGGAACGCCGCGTGCTGGCGCCCCGCGAGCCCCGCTTCGTCGCCCTGGCCGCCGGCCACCCCGCCGCCCGCCACCCGGTGGTGCCGCTCGCCGAGCTCGGCGACGACTCCTGGATCGTCGACCCCGCGGCGGGCCACGAATGCGCCGCGCTCCGCCGCGCGTTCAGCACCGCCGGCCTCGATCCGCGGCTGCTGCACGTCCGCGACAGCGCCACCGCCGCCGAGCTCGTCGCCGCCGGCGTTGCCGTTCGCTCCTGCGAACCCACCGCGGAATCCACGGCCGCCACCGTCGTCCGTCCGCTGCTCGGCGACCCCTTGACCGCGCAGGTGTCCCTCGTGGCCCGGCCCGGCGCCCTGCCGATCACCGAAATCGACGCGCTGTACGCGGACTTGGCCGATGCCTATACGGAACTCGCCAACGGCAGCGCGGTGTACCGGGCGTGGCTGGGCGGGGCCGCGGACGACGGGCCCGGACCGCTCACGCCCGCGTCGTATCCGCCGTCCCCCACGGGCGTCCCGTGCGAGCGCCAGGACATCTCCGCCTGACTCGTCCGGGTGACAAGGCGGTTGAAGCGGACGGCCCAGGGCAAACCACCCGCCCAGGGACTTCCGGTCCCCGGGTGAATGGGGACGATCCATGGCCACCCATACCGTATCCATCGTGGACTTCGCCTTCCGGCCCGACCAGTTGACGATCCCCTTCGGCGACACGGTCGTGTGGAGCGACGACGGGTCCACCACGCACACGGTGACGGCGGACGACGGCACCTTCGACTCGGGCGACATCGCCCCGGGCGGGACGTTCGCCCTCACCTTCGACCGGGGCAGGGGCACGGTCGCGTACCACTGCTCGATCCATCCGGACATGAGGGGGGCCGTCACGATCACTTGACCCATGGGCACTTGACACACGGGCCCGGCATCCGGGCCGTCCAGTCCTTGTCCGGGCGGCGGCCGCGCGCACCGGCCGTCGTCCGCGGGCCTCAGCCCAGCAGCTCCCCCAGCCGCGCCGGCACCGCGGCGTCCTCGAACTCCAGCCGTCCCACGTGCACCCCGTCCGAGCCGTACACCGGCTCCTTGAGGACGGCGGTCTTCAGCACCTCCAGCGACCACCGCTCCCCGCTGAGCGTCACCCCGCCGGCGGGCGGCATGACGCTCATGCTCCAGCCCGCGCACAGCAGCCATCTCCCGTACGCGTCCGCCTCGTTGGCCGGGTTGGCCGGGCAGTGGCGCGCCGCGGTCTCCCACAGCGAGCCGTCCGCCGCCGGGGCCCCGGGCACCGCGACCGAGGCCACCACCGCCATCGACCCGTGCCTGGCGTACGCCAGCACGCACCGCCCGTCCGGCCACCGCGCCGTGAACCGCGCCATGATCACGCGGTCCGTACCGGTGATGCGCTTGGGCATGCTTCCGTTCCTCCCCTGTCGATCTCTGTGGTGGGACAACACCCCTGGGACACACGGGGTCACGGGTGGTGCCAGGTACACCCCCTGCCCGGCATGCAGTCCCCTATGCCCGTCCGGCGCCCGCCGATCGGCCGGCACCCGTCGCCGGAACGAGCGGGAGGAAGGGCACGGTGCGGTTCAGCCGTCGGACGGGAGCGCCCCTGGTCACCGGGGCCCTGGCGGCGGGCCTCACCACGCGCCTCACCACGCGCCTCACCACGGGCGCCCCCTCGGCGAGCGGCGCCCCGGGCGCCCCACGCGCCTCGCCGGACGCGGACGTACGGGCCGTCCGCGCGGCCGCCGGACGTCCGCGTCCTGGCCGAGTCGGTCACCGGCCGGGAGGTGCGCCGGGCACGGGCGGGCGGCGGGGCCGAACCCACGCCCTGGGACGCCCAGTTCCGCACCGCCGGCACCACGAAGACGTTCACCACGACGGTGGTGCTCCAGCTCGCCGCCGAAGGGAGGCTCTCCCCCGACGCCACGGAGCACCCCGCGGCGGCGCCTACTGGCAGCACGAGGGCGACGGCTTCGGCACGTACCCCCGCACCGGCGTGACGGACGACGGCCGCCGCGCCGTCGCGCCGTCGCCGCCTCCGTCACCGGCGCGGGCACGCGCCCCGACCTGGTACGCCTGAACCGCGCCACGCGGAAGCCGGTCGACGACGCGCTGTGCCGCCGCTGACGGGAGCCGGCCGGTTCAGTCCCGCAGCGCCAGCGCCGCCCCCAGGCCCACCAGCACGACGCCGGACACCCCGGAGACCCCGCGCCGCACGCGCCGCCGGCGCAGCACGGCCTGGACGCGGCCGAGGACGGCGACGACCACGACGTACCAGAGCAGCGCCAGCCCCCAGAACAGCCCCGCCAGAAGGGCGTGTTGGGCGAGCACCGGCATTCCCGGGAGCGCGAACTGGGGGAACAGCGAGAGGTAGAACGCGGCCACCTTGGGGTTGAGCAGATTGCTCACCAGGCCCTGGCGGAACGCCCGGGAGGGGGCGGTGGCCGTGGCCGGCCCGGCCGTCGCCGGTGCGCGGCCGCCGCGGACGACGTCGGCCAGCGCCCGCACGCCGAGATACACGAGATAGGCCGCGCCGCCCAGCCGCAGGGCGGAGTAGAGGAGCTGCGACCCGGTCAGCAGCGCGGTCAGGCCCGCGACCGCCGCCGCGGCGAGGACCGCGTTGCCGAGCATGATGCCCGCCGCCGTCGCGGCCGCGCCGCGGCGTCCGGCCCCGGCGGCGTTGCGGAGCAGCAGGACGAGGTCGGGGCCGGGGACGACGATCACGGCGAGGCAGGCGGCGACGAAGCCGAGCAGTTGGGCGGTCATGCGCCCCCATCCTGCCACCGCCCGCCCGCTACAGGGGAGTTGGCGTCCACGGCTCGGGCGGCAGGGCGGGCGCCCGGCGCCAGGCGCGGACGAAGACGGCCGTCATCGGCGCGGCGCACAGCGCCCAGAGCGCCGGTCCCGTCCACAGCCCGAGGCCCAGCCAGGCGGTGAACACGGCGGCGGCGACACCGGCGGCGCCCAGGCCCGCGGCGAGGCGTACGAGGAGGCGCATGCGCCGGGTCGGTTCGTACCGGTCGGCGCCCTGGCGCAGCCGCAGGCCGCAGGCGGCGGCCAGCACGAGCCCGGCGGTGCCGACGCCCGCGGCGGCGGCGAGGTTCGCGCCGGCGGGGTTGACGGGGCGCGCCCAGGTCTCCTGCCTCGTGCCCTTGGCGGCGATCTCCTGGACGGCGCCGCGCCAGAGGGTGGCGGTGACGCGGTCGCCGTCGCGGAGCCTGTGCAGCAGCGGACCGGCTCCGGCGAACCCGATCCGCCGGGCCGTGCCCGCGGAGTCGGTCAAGGTCGCTCCGTACTCGCGCCTGCCCGTACGGACGTCGGAGACGGTGAACTCGCGCTCCCGGACGCAGTCGTCCGTCCTGGCCGTCCCCGCCGTCCGGGCCGTCCGGGCCGTCCCGGCCGGCTGCGGGCAGGCCGGCGCGGACCGGTACGCGCGGTCGTCGGCGAGCTGCTCGGGGACGGAGAAGCCCGCCATCCAGACGGCGAAGGCCACGGCGGCCGCTCCGGCGAGGAGGAAGAGGACCGCCGTCGCGGAGTTGCTCAAGGGGTGCCGGCCGTCCATGGCGAACAATCCTCGCACACCGGGCCTAGGGCACCTCCCCGAAGGCGGCCAGCCGCAGCCGGCCGTCCTCGCGGACCCACCGGGAGACGGAGGCGTTCGGCACGGGCCAGGGCCGGGCGCCGGGCCGTTCGCCGCCGGCGGAGAGCACGTGCCGCAGGGCGACGATCACGGCGTCGTGGGCGACGAGCAACACCCGCCGGGCGCCGGTGAGTTCGCCGAGCGCCTCCCGGACGCGCGCGGCGACGTCGGCCAACGACTCGCCGCCGGGCGGCCGGTGGTCCCACTCGGCGAGCCGGGCCGCCTCGGCGGGCGCCCGCTCGCGGAGGGCGGTCTCGTTGAGCCCGTAGAGCTCGCCCATGTCGCGGTCGCGGAGGCGCGCGTCGACGCGGGGCGGCGGGAGGGCGGCGACCTGCCCAGCGATGGCGTCCCACGTCTCGCGGGCCCGCCGGTACGGCGACACGACGCCGGCGTCCGGCGGCTCCCGGCCGGCCAGGCGGCGGCCCGTCCGCGCGGCCTGCGCCCGGCCCGCCTCCGACAGGGGCACGTCCGCGTCGCCCCCGCCGGTCAGGACGACGGCGATCCCGTCGCGCCGTCCCCGCTCGAAGAGGACGTTCGCCACGCTCTCGCCGTGCCGGACGGCGATCAGCTCGCCGGGGCCGATCGGCTCGCCGGGCGCGATCGGCTCGCCGGGGGCGATCAGTCTTTCCGGGACGATCGACTCATCGGGGGCGACCGGCTTTCCCGGGACGACCGGCTCATCGGGGGAGACGCGGCTCACCTTGCCCCCTCCCCCGCCCGCCACGGATCCTGGTGCGCATGATCGACAGCTCCACCGTCCGCCTCTTCTCCTACGGCACCCTGCGACAGCCCGAGGTCCAGCGCTCCCTCTTCGGCCGGGAGGTGGCCGGGACGCCCGAGGAACTGCCCGGCTACCGCCTCGACACGGTGGAGATCACCGACCCCCACGTCATCGCCCTGAGCGGCTCGGCCCACCACCCCATTCTGCGCCCGACGGGCGACCCCGCGGACCGCGTCGCGGGCACGGCCCTGGAGATCACCGAGGCGGAGCTCGCGGCCGCCGACGACTACGAGGTCGACGACTACCGCCGCACCCTCGTCCCCCTCGCCTCCGGCGTCCCCGCCTGGGTCTACGCCCCCGCCGACGCCTAGTTCCGGCCGGCTCCCGTCACCGGACGCCCCCTCGCCGCGGAGATCGACCGGCGCGTCGTCCGGCGCGTCGTCCGGCGCGCGGGGCTGCGCCACACCTCCTTCCCCGCACCCGGCGAACTGCGCGTCCGTGAGCGCCACCCCAGGGGCTACCACCGGGACTCCCCGGGCGCGCCCCTCGTCGACGCCACCGAGTGGGACCTCCTGGGCCTGGGCGGCGGGGCAGCCGGTCTCCTCACTCCGACCTCAACCGCTTCCACTCCGAGCTGCTGCGCGGTCACCTCCTGCCGAAGCCGCAGCTCGACCAGATGCGCACCACCGTCCCCGCCGGCCCCCCTTCGCCCGCGGCGCCCGCTACGGCCTCGGCCTGGTCGGCACACCGCTCTCCTGCCACCCCGGCCGCAGGACCAAGGGCTAGCCCTTCCTCCACCACCGCTCCGCCCGCCCCGCGGTCACCCACTCCGCCCGCAGCCGCTCGTACTCCCGCCGCTCGGCGGCGGTGAGCGCGCGCCCCCGGCGCTCGGACAGGAAGGCGCGGATCGCGCGGTTGATCTCCTCCGCGCCGCGTGGCTGACGTACACGAACCGGGGACATGCGCTCAGGCTACGGCCGCCCACCGACAATTCCCCCGGGTTCGCGCCCAAGTTAAGAAGATGCTCATCAAACCCTCATCAACCGGACGCGTCCGCCTCCTGCGCCCCGCAGAGCCCTTCCGCCCGACCGGCCACCCGAGCCCCGGAAGACGGCCGGACAACGCGCACCACAAGGCACCGGCACCCGCAAGTCGCACCCCTCGCCGTCCCGGAACCCGAGCGCCCCGCCGGAGGCTTGTTCTGGCCGTCCCCCGTCGTGGCGTGTTGAGTTCCGGCCTCCATGGCCCCGGTGTTGTGTCCGTACGGGGGGTGCACGTCGGCGCAGGCGCGCGGAGCGGGGCGGAGGCGGGAGCGACAGCGCGGCCGGGTGCGTCGATGAGGTCGGTGAGGCAGAGGAACCTGCAACACCCTGGCCGTGTGGTCGGGGCGGACAATATCAGCTTCTCCGGCGAACAGCCGACTGTCATCGTTGTGGACGGTACGCGAGTGGATGAGCGGCTCGCGTCCATCCCCGGCGTTCTGTCCGAGGACAGGATCTTGTCGATCTATGAGGTGGCTCGCCGGAACGACGTGCGGCTGGCACCGCAGAACCGGCGTTGAGACGGCCAGTGACAGCTGGCCGGGCGTGGACACCGCCGGCTCGGCGGCGGCGTCCACGCCGGAGGCTCCCGGTCGTCCGGCCCGCCGCCGCGCCCTTCGATGATCTGGGGATCGTCGAAGGGCGAACGGCGGGTGATCCTCGTCGAGGCCGACCCGGCGGGCGAATTCCACGACGGCCCGGGGGGCCCTGGCCATGCCGAGGATCTCCCCGTCCGCGCGGACACGGCGCCGGCCGGTGCCGTCCGGCGAGTAGACGACGATCCGCGGGCGATCGGCCATACCGCCACTCTGCGGTGTGCCGCATCGCCCTGCAGGCTCAGTTGCTCTCTTCCGGCTAGCCGAGCGGCACCGTCGTGAAGCGCTCCCACTCGTACATGTGGTGATCGCGGTTCAGGACGATCAGCTCGACGCTGTCGATGCGGGCCCGCGCCGGCTCGGCCTCGATCCTGTCCAGCGCTTCCGCAACAGGCCGCATGGGGCCCTCGGAGCTGCTGTAGGCGATGGAGACGTGCGGGGCGAAGCCGTCAGCCGCTTCCGGGACTTCCCCCCAAACGTCTGCGACGGCGGCGCGGATCGCCGACCGGACATTGACGGGCGGTTGTTTCGGCGCGGCTTCCCACCGAATCGCCTCGGGCGTGATCTCGGGCCGGTGCAACACCAACTCGAAGGCCGGCACCGCGCGCAGGCGCGATGCCGCGGCCTCCACGATGGCACGCACATCCTTCTCCGCTACCTCGTCCACGAAGCCGAGGCCCTGCATCGTCAGGTGCAGCCACCGGTCGGGGACCAGGTCGAGCCCCGGCACCCCGGCGAGTCCCTGGCGGTAGGTCTCGGCGAGCCGGTGCACCTCCGTCGCGTGCTGGAAGGTGAAGTGCCAGGTGTAAAACCGTCGCGATTGGCGCCAACCCGGGCGCCACCACCAGTGATTGGCCATGGCCTCGTGGTGAGTGCTCATGGCCGGTCATCCAATCAGCCGGCGCCGCCCCCTGGCGAGAGGGCGAGGAGGCGCGGCGCGGTGGTCATGCACCACGCGTCGATCTCCTCCTGGAGGCGCGCGGCCGGCCGTGCGGTGGACCATCGGGAGCGCGCGACGGTGCTCGCCAGGTCGCGCATGCGGCGCATGACCGGCTCCAGCCGATGCTCCGGCGGCAGCGACAGCACGGGAGCAACGGCTTCCGCCGCACCGTCGGGCGAGGCGAGGAGCAGGAGAGCGGAGGCGCGGGCGATGTGGATCTGGGCGGCGGTGCCGTAGGAGTGAGCGGGCTGACTGTGCAGCGCCTGGTCGGCCTCCGCAAGGGCGCCCTGAGCGTCACCGACGCGTGTGAGGACGGACGCGGAGTAGTTGGCTCGGCGGACCTCCGGGCACGAGAAGAGACCGCCGATCTCGTCCTCGCCGGCGGACAGTTGGTCACGGGCGCCCCGGGCGCGGAGCAGGGCGGCTCGTGCCTCGTCGACTGCCCCCAGCTCTGACCATGCGTCCGCCTCCTGGGACGCCAGGAGAACGGCCACGGTGCCGCGCGGGCGGCCCGCGGCGCCCCGACGGGCGTGGTTGACGGCGTCACGAAGCCGACTGTCCCAGAAGGCCACTTTCGAACGGGTGGACAGCACCCAGGCGCTCAACTCGGGATGACCGGCGAGCTCGGCGCACAGCCACGCGGTCCGGCCGTGGGTTTCGGCGTCACGCAGTTGTCCAAGGTCGCTGGACATCCAGGCGAGCAGGGTGCAGAGGTAACCGGCCACTACGTAAAGGTCGCTGGCCTGCCGCGGGTGCTGCCGACCTTCGAGC
The DNA here is from genome assembly GCF_001187435.1 of Streptomyces caatingaensis. Classification (GTDB taxonomy): domain Bacteria; phylum Actinomycetota; class Actinomycetes; order Streptomycetales; family Streptomycetaceae; genus Streptomyces; species Streptomyces caatingaensis. Next base: position 552,473 of record NZ_LFXA01000004.1, read on the forward strand.
AACCCGAAGGCGCGGTCCCGCAGCCGGCGCGTCCGGGCGAAGACGCGTGCCGGGTCGCCGGTCAGGTAGGCCTCGGAGAGCGCGCGGGTGTCGGCCATCAGCTGCTCGACGGCGATGTCGCCAACGTTGGTGGCCTCAGCCCATGCCGCCCAGGCCGCCGATTCCTCGGCGGCCACGTGGAGCAGCTCGGCGCCTACCGGCTCTCGGCGCTGTACGGGCGTGGGGGCTGGGGTTTCCGGTGCCGGACCGGTGATCTGAGAGAGGACGAGGCGTTCCGTTTCCGGCATGGCTCGGCGGTCGTCGAAGTCGAGGAGCTGGTCGAGGCCGCAGCCGAAGACCTCGCTGAGGGCCGCCAGGACCGCGAGCGTGGGACGACGACCGGAAGGGCCCGGCCATTTCTCCCACTTGCCGACCAGGCTGGCGTCCGCCGCTACAGATTGCCCCTCTCGGGTACCTGCATCGTTGAGTCGATCAGCGGCTTCTTGCATCGTCCACCCGTGAGCGTGCCGCCACGCCTCGCGCGGGCGCAGGCGGAATCGCGCCCGCATCTCAAGGGCGATGTCGGCGGTGGTGCAGCCGGCGGCCGTCATTTCGAATCGAAGATGATCTCGAGCGGCCTTGTTGGAGCGGTTCGTCATCACGGTCCCAACGGTGCAGGCGGTTTCGCTCACCGTAACCACCCGTCTCCCGACGACGCGGCGCTGCACGGGGAACGGCCCCACCGAGCAGACCAAAGCTGGGCCCCAAAAAGGGCGTCCGCACTGGTCAGAAGCCTGTGCATCTGTCCAAGAGGTTTGGACACCGCAGCTCATGACAAGCGCACCGGGGCTTGCAAAGGTAAGAGGCACCGGGAGTAACCCGGGTCACAGCCATTGCTGATCTCGATGGCACACCCCCTGGAGTGGACGCCATGGCCCCTCGCGCCGACCCGCACATCACGGAGGACTGCTGGCTCGGCCAGCACAGCAAGTGCCCTGGCGCCAGGACGATCCGCTGCGTCTCCGGAGACGGCACTGCCCAACGCGCCGATGTGTTGCCGTGCACATGCCCCTGCCACAGATCAGCGTCCGGATGAGTGCCAGCACCGACTGGCTTGCCCGCTGCGTCCCTTCGCCGACAGCGGTCCGGTCGCAATGGGCGGCGGGCGAGTTGGCGCCCCTCCGCTCCGCGGCGTGGTCCGTCGTCGAGACGCGCGACGTCGTCCAGGCCGTCGACGCGCTGCTCGCCCTCCGGCGGGCCGGGCGTCCCGGCCCGGTCCTCGCCCACCCCGAGGGCCGGCGGATCCGGTGGCTGCCGCCGCCCGGCCAGGCCGCCGCACTCGACGGGCTCCCCGGCCTGACCGTGCGCCCCGCCGACTGGGCCCTGCCACGCCCGCCCGCCGACGAGCCGCTGTACGAGGCCCGGTGCACCACCTGCCGGGAGACCTCGAAGCAGGTCGAAGGCGACCGCTGGGCCCGGAGACCTGGGCGCTCCAGCACACCCGGCTCCACCCGGAGCACACCGGCCACTGCGCCGTCACCACGTCCTTCCGGCGCGTCGATCCCATCAACTGAGCAGCGTCCACAGCCCACTTCACCCGAGGTACCGATGACACGCCCCCTGACTTACCCCACGCAGGACCACCCCGGCGCCCGCTGGCTGGTCTCGCGGACCGTGCACCCCCGCCTCGTCCACGAGGCATGGGACATGGGCTGCACCGCCGGCATCGAAGTCGGTCATCACTTCGACATCGTCCACCTGTCCGCCCGGGCCGTCGAGGACGGCATCGTCGGCGTCAGGACAGACGAAGCGATCAGGTCGGCGTTCCTCACCGCCGGCATCGCCCACGGCGTCATCGCCTCCCGCCGCCGGGACTCCTACACCGTCCTCGTCCCGCCGGGAACCGCCCGGACCTGGGACGCCCCGGACACCACGGGCACCGGGGCCGACGACCCCCACCGCTACCTCCGGGCACCCCACCCCCGACTGCGGGAGGGGCCCGGTGCCTTCTGGCTGCTCCCCGTCCCCTTGGGGGACGAGCACCTCGCCGACCCGGCGCTCCTCCGCTCCCTCCTCGTACCCCCGCCACCCGCACCCCGTCGGCTGAAGTGGGGCAGCCCACAGCCGCCCGCGCGCGCCTGATCCCAGCGCCGGCGCGGCGTCCTTCACCCGCGTCGCCGAGCCGGCCGGCCTGCGCGTCGTCCGGCTGCACGACGCCCGGCACGGCTGCGCCACGTTGCTCACGATGGAGATCCCCGGTCACTCCCAGATCGCGGTGACCAGAACGTCTGCACCCACGTGTCGGAGGACTCCCGGGAGGGAGGCGGTGGGGCATAGGGATCGGCTCTTGCACCGCCGGCGGGAGCGTCCGGAACAGGGACTGCCGTCAAGGGCTACCGTCAACGCCCCCGCGGAGAGATCTCCGCGGGGGCGTTTCCCCTGGTGGGCACAGACGGATTTGAACCGCCGACATCCGCTTTGTAAGAGCGGCGCTCTACCGCTGAGCTATGCGCCCGCAACGAAACGACAGCCTACATGCCCCCGCCCGGCACCCGGCAAACCCGGGAGCGGGGGTTATCCCCACCCCCGGTGCGGCGGTGGGCAGGAGGGCGGGGGGAGGGGTGGGTGCCTAGGGTGAGGGGGCCGGGGGTCGCCGTTTGGAGTGGGGGTTTGTGATGTTTCGCCGTGCTCGTGCCATGCGTCTGACGGTGCTGGTCGGAGGGGTGGCGGTCGCCGGGGCGGTGCTGGCGGGGTGCGGGCAGCCGGATCCGGACGCGGTGGAGCCGGAGACGCGGACGTTCGCGCTGGAGGGGCGGACGCTGACGGTGGACAACGACAACTCGCAGCTGGAGCTGGTGCCGGGGAGCGGGAAGGACGTGAAGGTCACGCGGCGGTTCGACGGGTGGTCGGTGGGCGGCTCCACGGGGACGTCGTGGGAGATGGACGGGGACACGCTCAGGCTGCGGCAGAAGTGCGGCGGGATCAGCAAGCACTGCGAGTCGAAGCACCGGATCGAGGTGCCGGGCGGGGTCACCGTCGTCGTCAAGGACCGGAACGGCGGGGTCACGGCCCGGGGGATCAAGGGCGATCTGCGGATCGGCTCGGTGGACGGGGCGGTCCGCGTGCACGGGGCCGACGGGCGGCTGGACCTCACCACCACCAACGGCGACATCGAGGCCGGCGACGCGATCGGCTCGCACCGGATCTCCGCCCGATCCGACAACGGGAACGTCACGGTCGCGCCCCGGCGCGTCCCGGACCGGGTGCTCGGCGAGTCCGTCAACGGGAACGTCACGGTGAGGCTGCCGGAGAGCGGCAGGTACCGGGTGGACGCGCAGAGCGACAACGGCTCGGCCACGGTGGACGCGCACCGCGACGACGCCTCCCGGCACAGCGTGCGGGCGCACAGCGACAACGGGAACGTCCGCGTGCGCACCGGCGGCTGACCGCGCCCGCGAGGGCGTCCGGGGCGGGTGGGAGAATGGCCCTCCGGCCTGGGCGACCAACGGGAGAGGGCAGAGCGCACGTGACGGTTACCCCCTTCACGCAGTCGGTACGACCCGCCGTGCGGGCGGTCCGGGAGGCCGTCGCGCTGGCACTGCTGCCGCTGCCCCTGCTGGCCGCGGCGGCCGTCGCCGCGCCGGCGGCGTTCGCCGGCGGGGGCACCCGCCGCTGGGGGTGGGGCCGGGGCGAGGGGCAGCGGGCCGAGGCGCAGGCGGCCAAGGACGCCGCGGCGGCCGCGTTCTACGAACTGGACACCGCCCAGCGGGACCTGCGGATCTCCATCGAGACGATCACGGCCGTGGACTCCTCGGCGGCCGCCCGCCGGGCCGCCGGGCAGTTCGCCGCGCTGGGGGCCCGCGTCGACGAGGTGTCGGGCGCGTACATCGCCGCCGTGGACGCCCACGACCTCGACCGGGAGGACCTGGACGGCGCCTCGGCGGCCCGGGCCCGGCAGGACCTGACCCGGGCGAAGGACGAACTGCTCAGGGCCAAGGCGGATCTCGACCGGTTCGCGCAGGGCCTGACGCCGCTGCTGGCGGCGGCCGAGCGGGAGCTGACGAGGCTCGCCCCCGCCGTGGAACGCGCCCGGCAGGCGCTGCTGGCCGCGAGCGAGGCCCTGGACGCCGTCCGCGCGGCCGGTCTGCGGGCCGACGGCCCGGCGGCCCGCCTCGCCGCCCTCGCCCCGGAGCTGACCCGCCTCAACGAGGGCGCCGGCCGGCACGGCGTCCCGCAGACGATCGAGCGGGCCGAGCGGACCCTGCGCGAGGCGGAGGCGGTCCGCGCCGAGGCGGAGCAACTGCCGCGGCGAGCGGCCGAGATCGACAAGCGGCTCGTCTCGCTGCGGACCCGCGCGCAGGCGATCGGCACGCGGGCCGAGGGCGTCGCGCCCGTCCTCAGCGAGCTGCGCCGCCGCTACAGCGCGGCGTGCTGGCAGGACCTCCAGCACGTGCCGGAGCGGGCGCGGCAGTCGGTGGAGCAGGCGGAGGCCAAGCTGGCCGAGGCGCGGCGGGCGCGGGACGAGCAGCGCTGGCCGGACGCGACGGCGCTGCTGTCGACGGTGCGGGCGCTGCTGGCGGAGACCGACGAGTCGGTGTCGGCGGCCGGCGACCGGCTGCGGCGGCTGGACGAGGTGTCGGCGGACCGGCGGGGGGAGATCGAGCGGACCCGGTTCGCGATCAGGGACGCCCAGCGGCTGGCGATGGCCGGGCGCAGCACGCCGGACCCCCGGCACGCGGGCCCGCTGGACGAGGCGGTGGCCCGGCTGGACCGCGCGGTGGCGGGTCTGACCGGGCGGCATCCGGACTGGTGGGCGTTCCTGACCGAGACGGACGCGGTGCGGCGGTCGGTCGCGGAGGTCGTGGCCCGGATCCGGGAGGAGCGCGGCACCCGGGGCTGACCGGTGCTGGCTATGCTGCCGGCATGCCTCGTTACGAATACCGCTGCCGGACCTGTGGTGACGCCTTCGAGCTGGACCGGCCGATGGCCGAGTCGTCCGCTCCGGCGGCCTGCCCCGAGGGGCACGCGGACACCGTCAGACTGCTGTCGGCCGTCGCCGTGACGGGGAGCGCCGCCGCCCCCGCCGCGCCGCGTGCCGGTGGTGGCGGCGGGTGCTGCGGAGGCGGCTGCTGCGGCTGAACGCCGCGCCCGGCCAAGGGGGTTCAGGACACCTTGCGGGCCAGCGTCAGGCCGTCGGCGACGTTCAGCAGGACCGACTCCATGCGCTTGTCGGCGGCGGCGTGGTCGTTGAACCGCCGTACGCCCGCCGCCGGCCCGGTGACCCCGGGGTCGGTCACGGTGCCCTGGAAGAGGGTGTTGTCGACGACGAGCAGGCCGCCGGTCCGCAGCCGGGGGACGATCTCCTCCCAGTAGTTGACGTAGTTCTCCTTGTCGGCGTCGAGGAAGACGAGGTCGAAGCCCGGCTCGGCGGGCAGCGCCCGCAGGGACGCGAGCCCGTCTCCGATGCGCAGGTCGATGCGGTCGGCGACGCCCGCCTCGGCCCAGGCGCGGCGGGCGTGGGCGGTCCACTCCTCGGAGACGTCGAAGGCGATGATGCCGCCGTCGGAGGGCAGGGCCTGGGCCATGGCCAGCGAGGAGAGGCCGGTGAAGGTGCCGATCTCCAGGATGCGGCGGGCACCGGTGAGGCGGACGAGGAAGGCGAGCAACGGCGCCTGCTCCTCGGCGACCTGGAGGTGCGCCGCGTCGGGGAGCAGGGAGCGGGTGGTGTCGACCAGCTTCCGCAGGACGGGGTCGAGCGGCGGGTTGTGGTCGAGGAGGTACTGGTAGAGCTCGGGGCTGAGCTGGACGCTCTTGGTGACGGTCACGCGAACTCCTCGTCGGCGGCGGTACGTTCCGGGTCGGTCGATCCGTGGATCCATGTCCCGTAGATCCATGTCCCGTAGATCCACGTTCCGTTGATCCGTGAACGACCTTAGATCGAACCGCCCCGGCACGACAGGCCGTTGTCGGACGTTCCGGACACGCCCTCCGCATCGGCGAGCGCCGCCGCGGCCGCCCGGACGATCTCCTCCCCCGCCGCCACGCCGGCCGTCGCGAGGGCCGTGACGTGCGGTGCGCTCCAGCCGCAGGCGGCCAGTTCGCCGTGGCCGGGGCGCCAGCCGAGGTCGGCGGCGAGCAGCAGGTCGGCGTCGAGCAGGGAGTCGCCGGCGGCCAGGACGCGGCCGGCGCCGGCGCGGCGGGCGACCTCGGTGACGGCGGCGCCCTTCGTCACGGGCCGGGGCACGGCGTAGACCTTGCGGCCCTGGAGGGAGACGTTCCAGCCACGCTCGCCCGCCCAGGCGGCCAGGTCGTCCACCCAGCCCTCCGGGAGCCGCTCCCGGTCGACGACGAGGTAGGCGAAGAGGCCGTCCGCCGTGCGGTCCTTGAGGAGCCAGGCGGGGTCGGCGGTACGGGCGACGCGGTCGCGGACCGCGGCGAGGGGCGCGCAGCCGTCCGCCACGGCCCGGCGCACCCGCGCCCGCCAGCCGGGGTCGGGCTCGCCGTCGACGAGGATCTCGCCGCCGTTGGCGCAGACCGCGTACCGGGGCGGCGGGCCGGGCAGCCGGACGCGGGCGTACTGGGCGAGGGTGCGGGTGGTGGCGGGGACGAACGCGCCGGTGCGGGCGATCCCCGCGAGCACACCCGCGGCGCCCTCGGTCAGGAAGGACAGCGGCCTGCCCTCGTACACCTCGACGCACAGCAGCCGGGGGGCGGCCGCGTCCGGCCCGGCCAGGCGCAGGGCGGCGGACGAGTAGACGAGGGTGCGGTCGAGATCGCTGGCGAACAGGGTGCTCACGGGGCGGCGACCGCCTTGCCGTCGGTGCCGGTGGCGGCCCTGGTGTACCGGGGGTGGACGAGTCCGACGCAGCTGTACGGCAGGCCGTCCACCTCCTCGACGGGGACGCCGCGCCCCTCGGCGAGCAGCCGCACGTGGTCGAGGGCGGGGCCGGCGCCGCGCCGGGCGAGGATCTTCCAGGGGACGCGGCGCAGCAGGACGCGGGTCGTCTCGCCGACGCCGGGCTTGACGAGGTTGACGTCGTGGATGCCGTACTCCTCGCTGATCCGCTCGACGGCGGCCCAGCCCTGCCAGGTGGGGGTGCGGTCGTCGGCGGCCAGCTCCTTGGCCTCGTGGGCGACTTCGTCGGCGACGGCGTCGAAGCGGGCGGAGACGGTGTCGAGGAAGGCGCCGGAGACGTCCGAACCGGCCAGCTCCCGGTAGAACTTGGCGCCGTGGAAGTCGTCCGGCCCGACGAGGTCGGCGCGCAGGACGGTGCGCGATATCAGGCCGGAGACGGTGGAGTTGAGGCAGGCGGAGGGGATGAGGAAGTCGTCGCGCGTGCCGTAGGTCTCCACGCAGGAGCCGGGGTCGGCGAGCACGGCGAGCCGTGGGTCGAACTCCGTTCCGGCCAGGGCCTGTTCGAGCTCGCGCGTGATGGCGCCCTTGCCCGTCCAGCCGTCGACGAAGACGACGTCGCGGGGGTCGTGGCGGTCGGCGAGCCAGCGCAGGGCCGCGGTGTCGACGCCCCGGCCGCGGACGATGGAGACGGCGTAGTGCGGCAGGTCGAGGCCGTGCGCGTGCCGGGCCCAGCGGCGCATCAGGACGCCGACGGGGGTGCCGGCGCGGGCCAGCGAGACCAGCACCGGGCGGGGGGACCGCTCGGCGAGCACCGTCTCGGTCACGACGCCGACGGCGCGGGCGAGGCGGTCGGCGGAGGCGTCGAGCGCGGCGCGGTAGAGCGCCTGGTAGCGCTCGCCGGGCCGGTACTCGACGGGCAGCGACTCGGCGTAGTGCGCGCCGCCGTTCTGGATGGCCTCCTCGCGCTCCTCGACGGGCGCCTCCAGGGTGACCCCGGAGAAGTCCTGGAGCAGCCAGCCGACCTCCTCGGGCGCGTACGAGGAGAACGCGGGGCCGCGCAGGGGTTCGCGCGGGGCTCTGTGCGAGGGGATCACGGCGAGCAGCACCTTTCGGGTGTGTGCGGCCAGCCGGTCCAGCAGGCCGCCGGGCGCGTGCAGTTCGGGGGTGTCGGCCACGGAGTCGACGACGGCGACGACGGCGTCGAAGCCGGTGCCGTCGGCGGCGGGGGCGACGTTGTAGGCGTAGCGGTCGCCCGGTCCGTCGGCGGGGGCGTCGTGGGCCGGGAAGCGCAGCCGGGTGCGGATGGCGTAGCCGGGGTCGTCGACGGCCAGGACGGGCGAGCGCGTGGTGGTCGAGAAGCGTACGTCGACGCCGTCGGCCTCCAGGGCGGCGGCGAGGCGCAGGGGCGCGTACATGAGCTCCTCGTTGCCGAGGACGAGGACGCGGGCGCCCTCGGGGAGGTGCCCGGCGATCTCGCCCGCCATGCGCGGCAACGCGCCCTCCAGGCGGGCGCGGTGGGCGGGGGTGAAGCCGTGGCGCCCGCCGTCGGGGAGGCCGGGGGGCCAGCGGAGGTCGACGCGGGTGGCGGTGCGGGGGGCCCTGGAGGGTGCGCCGGCCTCCGCGCCCCTGTCCGTCGCCCGCGGGGTCCGCGCCGGGCCCCCGGAAGGGGCCGGGTGCCCCGCGCCGGACCAGCGGGCCACCAGCTCCCGGCCCCGCTCCAGGACGTCCTCCGGGAGGGTCACCGTGCCCGTCGCGAGGGCGATCAGGTCCACCCGGGCGCCGAGTCCGGCGGCGAAGGCGTCGAGGCGGGCGCGGTCGCCGGGCGAGCGCATGTCGACGAGGGCGACGATCACGTAGTGGCCGCGGGGGTGGCGCCGGTGGAGCGCGGCGATGGTGTTCGTCACCGTGCGGCCGGTGGAGAACTCGTCGTCGACGAGGACGAGCGGTCCGTCCCCGGCGAGCAGCGCCGGGTCCTCCGGGAGCAGCAGGTGGGAGGTCGCGTGGCTGTGCTCCTCCTCGAAGCCGCCGACGGGGGCGACGCCCGGCACCGGCCGCCGGGTGGAGTGCAGGTACGGGGCGAGCGCGAGGCCGTCGGCGACGGAGTGGCCGAGGCCGGTGGCGGTCTCGGCGTAGCCGAGGACGACGGCCCGGGCGGCCGCCTCGTCGCCGAGGAGCGCGCGGACCCGGCGGCCGAGCCCGACGCCGGTGCCGTGCACCACGGAGGGCCGCTGCGGCACGTGCTTGCCGAGGACGTGGGAGACGAGCAGGTGGGCCCGCCGCGGATTGTGCCGCAGGGCGAGGCCCAGCAGGCCGGAGAGGGCGGCGTCGCCCTCCAGCCGCACCCCGAGGCGTTCGGCCACCCAGCGGCCGGACCAGGCAGGCCGGGTCACAGGACCGCTCCTCGTACGCTCGCGCCCAGCAGTTCCACGAAACCGACGTCCTCTCCGGCCACACCGAACACCTCGGCCCTCAGCAGGGTCCGCTCCGCCCAGGCGCGGTGCGGCTTCACCTCGTTCATCTTGTTGGTGTACGAGGAGCGCAGCACCCCGCCGCCGCCCCCGTCGGCGACCGACCGCAGGATGTCCCGCGCGTCGCTGAACTCCTCGTGGCTGACGACCGACAGGGCGTGCACGGGCGCCACGTGCGAGGGGTGGATGCACGTCTTGCCCAACAGGCCGTTGGCGCGGTCGAGTTCGATCTCGCGCAGCAGCCCGTCCATGTCGTGCTCGATCAGCACGGACCGCAGCGCCTCCGCGGGCCCGGCGAACGGGCTGCGGCGCAGCTGCGGTTTGAACATGCGCTGGTGCTGGCGGAAGTACTCCCACACCGGCCCGGTGACGGTGAACCCGCTGCCGTCCGCGCGGCCGAGGACGTTGACGACGTCGGCGATGACGGAGGCGACGATCTGCACGTCGTAGGCGGTCATGTCGGGGGCGCGGCGCAGCCCGTAGGCGGAGCAGAAGTCGGTGACGCCGAGCCGGAGGGCGAGCACGCGCTCGCGGTGCTTGGCCGTGGCGCGGGCTATGCCGGCCAGGGTGCCGGCGCGGGTCTCCAGGTGGAGGAGCTCGGGCGATTCGAGGACGGGCATGGCGAACAGCCGCTGTCCATGGGCCTCTTCGGCCTCGGCGACGGCCTCCAGGAAGGGCAGTCCGCGGTCCTCGGTGAACTTGGGGAGGACGAAGCCGGAGAGCAGCCGGCGGGCGGGGCCGAGCCGCCGGGCCAGGGCGGTGATCTGGCCGGGTTCGCGGACGCGGACGAAGAGCAGCGGCAGCGGCCCGTCCGCCCGCGCCAGCTCGGCGAACTGCCGGACGAGGTTCTCCTCGGCGGCGGGCACGTCGGCGTCGCCGATCGAGTCCTCCAGGCACAGGACCATGGACACGACCCCGTGCCCGGCCTGCTTGACGACGTCCCGGGCGAGGGCGGGGCGGGTGGCCGGGCTGTAGAGCGTGGCGCCGAGGGCGGCGGCGAGGAGGGGGGCCGGGGAGCCGGCGTCGAACTCGGCGGGCTCCTTATGGAACAGCCTGTTCCGCACCTCGGGTGCGAGGTGTCCAAAATGCCGCATCTTTCTCCCCGTTGCATGCCCAGCCGTTCTGGGTGGCCGATTATCGTACGCTCGGCGGTGGGTCAAGAGTTCCCCAAACGGCCGGCACATCGGCCCGCGTTGTCCCGGGCCCGCCGGGGAGGGCAGGATTGCGGGCATGACGCACGCGATGCTGAAGGGATCGAACATCCCGCTCGAGGCCCCGGCCGTCCGGGCCGTGCTGCGCTGGACGCCCGGCCCCGGCGTCCCCGACGTCGACGCCTCCGCCCTGCTGCTGGGCGACGACGGCCGCGTGCGCTCCGACGAGGACTTCGTCTTCTACAACCAGCCCCGCCACCCCTCGGGCCTGGTGCGCCACCTGCCCAAGAAGCGGCTCACCGAGGGGCTCACCGACTCCATCGAGACCGACCTCGGCGCGCTCGACGCCTCCGTGCGCCGCGTCGTCCTCGCGGCCTCGGCGGACGGCGGGACGTTCGGCCTCGTCAAGGACCTCTGCGTGCTGCTGTACGACACGGCCGCGCCCGCCGGGGGCGACGCGGTCGCCCGCTTCGACGTCCACCCGGAGACGGGCGACGAGACGGCGATGATCTGCGGCGAGCTGTACCGGAGGGGCGAGGGCTGGAAGTTCCGGGCGCTGGGGCAGGGATACGCGTCGGGGCTCGTGGGGCTGGCGACGGAGTTCGGGATCTCGGTGGAAGAGGAAGGGCAAGGGGAAGGGCAAGGGGAGGAGGGGACGGGAACGCCGGAGAGGGCGGGGGCGCCGGAGGCGCCGGCCTCCGCGGCCGAGCCGATATCGCCGGCGCCGGCCGGGGGGTATCCGCCCCCGCCGCCGGTGCCGCCGTCGATTCCCGCGTACGGGTATCCGCAGTACGGCTACCCGCCCCCGGACCCGGCGTTCCGGCTGCCGCCGCAGGGGCCGCAGTTCCTGTCCGCGGCGGGGCGGTAGGGATTCCGCTCCGGGCTCCTCCCCGGGGGTTCCCCTCCGGGGAGGAGCCCGGAGCACCTCAGCGCACCCTCACACCTTCGTGCTCTTCGTCCCCCGCCCCCACTGGAGGCCCCAGCCGTACAGCCGGTCCAGCTCCGACTGGAACCCGTACACGTACCGCATCTCCCTGCGCACCACGATCTCCTTCTTGTCGTTCTCGATCAGCAGCACCGCGCAGGACCGCGCCTCCGGCGCCCGCTCGTCGAGCGAGACCTCCAGCCGCGGCCCGTTGCCCGGGTACAGCGTGACCGTGGCACGCGTACGGTCGAACGCCGGCGTGCCGTCGTAGATGTAGACGAAGACGAGCAGGCGCTTGATCTCCTCCCGGTGGTCCATGTTGATGTAGAGCGTCTCGCCCGACCCCGACCCGAACCGGTCGTCACCGCTCAACTGCACATACGGCGGCGTGTTGATGCTGCCGAGTATGTTGCCGAGCGGCTGGACTACGCCCTTCGACCCGTCCCACAGCTCATACATGCAGGCGAGGTCGAGGTCCACACTGACCATGGCCGTCCCCTGCGCCTGGACGACCTCCGGCGTGAACTTGCGGAACGGGTTCCGTACGGACCCCCGGGCCGGCCGGTCGTAGAGGTCCGACGTCCGCATCTGCCACGACAGGTTGACCCGCATGTTGCCGCTGACCGCGCCGTTCTTGGTCAGCGAGTAGACCGGGCGGCGCTTGGTGAGCTCGACCGCGCCGCTCCCGCCGTGCGGGGCGTCGAACTGCCAGGCGGCCCCGCGCCCCCAGTTGGCGAACAGCTTGTCCCGTACCGTCATGACGGCCCCCACCCTCGTGACCCTCGTGGTCCGGTCTCCCCTCCGGAAACCGGTGAGCGGGGCGCGGCGAGCTGCAACTCACCACCGCCCCGCTCAGAGGGTTCCCGCGCACGTGCCGGGGTCACACCCGGCAGGCGCCCGGGTCTCACACCCCGGACGCGACCTCCTGGCGGTCACCGCTGCCGGGGCCCGCCTCCGCCTCCTTGCGGTTGCGCCGCACCGAGGACCAGAAGGCGAGGCCGATGAGGACCACGCCGACGACGCCGGTGATCACGTCGTTGATCTCGTACTTGATGGTGGCGAGGAGGATCAGGGCGAGCGCGCCGATCGCGTAGTGCGCGCCGTGCTCCAGGTAGACGTAGTCGTCCAGCGTCCCCTTGCGGACGAGGAAGACCGTCAGGGAGCGGATGTACATCGCGCCGATGCCCAGGCCCAGGGCCATCACGAAGATGTCGTTGGTGATCGCGAAGGCGCCGATGACGCCGTCGAAGGAGAACGAGGCGTCGATGACCTCCAGGTAGAGGAACATGAAGAACGCGGCCTTGCCGGCCAGCCCGACGGCCGCGGAGGCCCCGGACGTCTTCCCGGCGGCGGACTCCTCGTCCTCCTCCTCGTCCTCCAGGCGGTCCTCGAAGAAGGCGGAGATGCCGCCGACGACCAGGTAGGTGACGAGTCCGCCGACGCCGGCGAGCAGGACGGTGGACGCCTTGTCCACCGTGCCGGAACCGCCGTGCACCGGCACGGCCGTGGCGACGGTGGTGGCCGCGATGATCAGCACGACGAGCGAGACGATGACCGACAGGCTCTCGACCCGGCCGAGGCGGGCGAACGGCCGCTCCAGCCAGCCGAGCCACTTGATGTCCCGGTCCTCGAAGATGAAGTCCAGGAAGATCATGAGCAGGAACATCCCGCCGAACGCGGCGATGGCCGGGTGGGCGCCGGTGACCAGCTGCTCGTAGCGGTCGTGATCGTTGATCGCGACGTCGATCGCGTCGATGGGGCCGAGCTTGGCGGTGATGGCCACGATGACGACCGGGAAGACCAGCCTCATGCCGAAGACGGCGATGAGGATGCCCAGCGTCAGGAACATCTTCTGCCAGAACGCGTTCATCTTCCGCAGGATCCCGGCGTTGATGACCGCGTTGTCGAAGGACAGCGAGATCTCCAGGACGGACAGGATCGCGACGAGCGCCAGCCCCTTCCACCCCCAGAGCACACCGGCCGCGGCAAGCCCGGCCGCCGTTATGGCGAACGACCAGCCAAAGGTTTTCAGGAGCACTGGCTACCCAATCCTTCGTTGTTCGGGTTCTCCCCGCCGCACGGGCGGGGTTTTGCGAAACGTTGACCCCGAAGTCTAGATGCCCCGGGAGGCAACCGGGATGGGCGCATCCGCGTCCGCCCCGGGGCCCGTTCCGCGCCCCGCACCGTCCGTCACGAGACGTTGACGCCGAAGTCCAGGGCGATACCGCGCAGTCCGGAGGCGTAACCCTGGCCCACCGCGCGGAACTTCCACTCCCCGCCGTAGCGGTAGACCTCGCCGAAGATCATGGCCGTCTCGCTGGAGGCGTCCTCGGAGAGGTCGTAGCGGGCCAGTTCGGAACCGTCGGCCTGGTTGACGACGCGGATGTAGGCGTTGCGCACCTGGCCGAAGTTCTGGCCCCGGACGTCGGCCTCGTGGATGGAGACAGGAAAGACGATCTTGTCGCAGGAGGCCGGGACCTTGGTGAGGTCCACCAGGATCGTCTCGTCGTCGCCCTCACCCTCACCGGTGAGGTTGTCACCGGTGTGCTCGACCGAACCCTCGGGACTCTTGAGGTTGTTGTAGAAGACGAAGAACTCGTCGCCCAGCACCCGTCCCCCGGCGCACAACAGCGCGCTGGCGTCCAGGTCGTAGTCCGCACCGGTGGTGGTACGGGCGTCCCAGCCGAGACCGACGACGATCGCGGTCAGGTTCGGCGCGGCCTTGGAGAGGGAGACGTTGCCCCCCTTGGCGAGCGTGACACCCATGATCCTTGTTCCTCCCCGAGTTGAGCGTTGCGCGGCACGGTGCGCGTCCGGCGCCGCACCCTCGGGTTTCCGGGGTACGGCGCCGGCTGCGGTCCAAGCGTCTCAGACGTTGACGCCGAAGTCCTGCGCGATGCCGCGCAGGCCGGAGGTGTAACCCTGGCCGATGGCGCGGAACTTCCACTCGGCGCCGTGGCGGTAGAGCTCGCCGAAGACCATCGCCGTCTCGGTCGAGGCGTCCTCGGAGAGGTCGTAGCGGGCCAGCTCGGTGTTGTCGGCCTGGTTGACGACGCGGATGTAGGCGTTGCGCACCTGGCCGAAGCTCTGCTGACGGGTCTCGGCGTCGTAAATGGACACCGGGAACACGATCTTGGCGACCTCGGCCGGGACACCGGCCAGGTTGACCTTGATGACCTCGTCGTCGCCCTCGCCCTCACCGGTGAGGTTGTCACCGGTGTGCTCGACCGAACCGTCGGGGCTCTTCAGGTTGTTGAAGAACACGAAGTGCTGGTCGGAGACGACCTTGCCCTGCTCGTCGGTCAGCAGCGCGCTCGCGTCCAGGTCGAAGTCCGTACCGGTGGTGGTACGGGCGTCCCAGCCGAGACCGACGATCACCGCGGTCAGGTTCGGGGCCGCCTTGGTCAGGGAGACGTTGCCGCCCTTGCTGAGACTGACTCCCACGAGTCCTCCATTGGTTCGAGGGGCCGGGCCGCCGCGCGGCCCGCGCCCCCGGTTGTGCGATGGCAACCGGTCAACGTCTGGATCCTAGTGACCGGTTCCCACCGATTGCAGGGTCTTGCGCGGGAACGCGGGCCGGGGCGTCAGAGCTTGGCCAGTTCCGCCGCGTACTCGTTCAGGTCACGCGCGTCGGGCAGGCCGTTGACGACCGTCCAGCGGACCACGCCCTCCTTGTCGATGACGAAGGTCCCGCGCAGGGCGCAGCCCTTCTCCTCGTCGAAGACGCCGTAGGCGCGGCTGACCTCGCCGTGCGGCCAGAAGTCGGAGAGCAGCGGGTAGTCCAGCTTCTCCTGCTCGGCGAAGACGCGCAGGGAGAACGGCGAGTCGTTGGAGACGGCGAGGAGCTGGACGTCGTCGTTGACGAAGGTCGGCAGGTTGTCGCGCAGGGCGCACAGCTCGCCGGTGCACACGCCGGTGAAGGCGAAGGGGTAGAAGAGCAGGACGACGTTCTTCTCACCGCGGAAGTCCGAGAGGCGGACGGTCTCGCCGTGCTGGTTCTTGAGCGCGAAGTCAGGGGCCTCGGTGCCGGCTTCGATCGCCATGTGCGCTTCCCTCTCTCTGCGGACGCCGGCCGCCCGGCCGGGCTCGGGTAGACGGACAGTCTGTCACTGCCCCGGGGGCCCCACGCACCGCGCCCCCCGCAGCCGTGCTGCGGGGGGCGCGGGGACGCTCGTCGCGCGCTGTCTAGCGCTTGGACTTCGGCGCGCTCAGGCGCGTGCCGGACCAGTCCTTGGCCACGCTGATGCTCTTGGTCTGGGAGAGACCGGCGGTCTGCGCGGCGTCCTGGATGTCGCTGGGCTCGATGTAGCCGTCGCGGCCGGTCTTGGGCGTCAGCAGCCAGATGTCGCCACCTTCGTCGAGCAGACCGATGGCATCCACCAGCGCGTCCGTGAGATCTCCGTCCTCATCCCGGAACCACAGCAGGACGACGTCGGCCACGTCGTCGTAATCCTCGTCGACGAGGTCCTGGCCGATGAGGGACTCGATACCTTCACGGAGATCATGGTCGGCGTCGTCGTCGTAGCCGATCTCCTGGACCACCTGTCCGGGCTCGAAACCCAGCCGTGCGGCGGGGTTGGTCCGCTCCTCCGCGTGGTCCGCGGTCGCGCTCACTGAGTGCCTCCTGTCATCTTTCGAGAAATGCTCTTGTGCCCCCCGTATACGCGAGGCATGGGGCGTAGTCCACACGTGCCGGACGGATCGCGCAAGTACCCGCTCAGCGATCCCTCCCAAACGTTGACGTCTCATGGCAACTCCCACCATGAGGCGGCAACCGAGAGTGATTCACACCACAGCGTTGTGCCGGGTTTGTGAAGTTACTCCCTGGGATTGCGGGCTTCGCGGCCGAACGGCCGTACGCGGGGGACCCCCATAGGGGGCGTAAGGTTGCGATTTGGCCGTCCAGCGACGGCCGACACCGAACACTTCATCTCGCGAGTGGTGGTTACCGCCCAGTAGAGATGACGTTTCCGTCGCCGCGGTCCACGATGGGAGCCGGCGCGGCATAACCAGACACTGCATGTGACCGCGTGCGCAGCATCGATTGCGTGCAGAGCACGACACGACCGAACAGCGAAGGAACAGCGTGGCTTCCGGATCCGATCGCAACCCGATCATCATTGGCGGTCTTCCCAGCCAGGTCCCGGACTTCGATCCCGAAGAGACCCAGGAATGGCTCGACTCGCTCGACGCAGCCGTCGATGAGCGAGGCCGGGAACGTGCCCGCTACCTCATGCTTCGACTGATCGAGCGGGCGCGCGAGAAGCGTGTGGCCGTGCCCGAGATGCGCAGCACGGACTACGTCAACACCATCGCGACCAAGGACGAGCCGTTCTTCCCCGGCAACGAGGAGATCGAGCGCAAGATCCTCAACGCGACCCGGTGGAACGCCGCCGTGATGGTCTCCCGCGCCCAGCGCCCGGGCATCGGCGTCGGCGGTCACATCGCCACCTTCGCCTCCTCCGCCTCGCTGTACGACGTGGGCTTCAACCACTTCTTCCGCGGCAAGGACGGCGGCGACGGCGGCGACCAGATCTTCTTCCAGGGCCACGCCTCCCCCGGCGTCTACGCCCGCGCCTTCCTGCTGGACCGCCTCTCCGAGCAGCAGCTCGACGCCTTCCGCCAGGAGAAGTCGAAGGCCCCGTACGGCCTGTCGTCGTACCCCCACCCGCGCCTGATGCCGGACTTCTGGGAGTTCCCGACCGTCTCCATGGGCCTCGGCCCGCTCGGCGCGATCTACCAGGCCCGGATGAACCGCTACATGGAGGCGCGCGGCATCGCCGACACCTCCAAGTCGCACGTCTGGGCGTTCCTGGGCGACGGCGAGATGGACGAGCCCGAGTCGCTCGGCCAGCTCTCCCTGGCCGCCCGTGAGGGCCTGGACAACCTGACCTTCGTCGTCAACTGCAACCTGCAGCGCCTCGACGGCCCGGTGCGCGGCAACGGCAAGATCATGCAGGAGCTGGAGTCGCAGTTCCGCGGCGCCGGCTGGAACGTGATCAAGCTGGTGTGGGACCGCTCCTGGGACCCGCTGCTGGCCCAGGACCGCGACGGCATCCTGGTCAACAAGCTGAACAGCACGCCGGACGGCCAGTTCCAGACGTACGCCACCGAGACCGGCGCGTACATCCGCGAGCACTTCTTCGGCGACGACCACCGCCTGCGCAAGATGGTCGAGGGCATGACCGACGACCAGATCCTGCACCTGGGCCGTGGCGGTCACGACCACCGCAAGATCTACGCGGCCTACGCGGCGGCCAAGGCCCACAAGGGCCAGCCGACCGTGATCCTGGCGCAGACGGTCAAGGGCTGGACGCTGGGCCCGAACTTCGAGGGCCGCAACGCGACCCACCAGATGAAGAAGCTCACGGTCGAGGACCTCAAGCGCTTCCGCGACCGCCTCCACATCCCGATCGCGGACAAGGAGCTGGAGTCCGGCCTGCCGCCGTACTACCACCCGGGCCGCGACTCGGAGGAGATCCAGTACATGCACGACCGCCGCAAGGCGCTCGGCGGCTACGTGCCCACCCGTGTGGACCGCTCCAAGCCGCTGAACCTGCCCGGCGACAAGGTGTACGCGCCGATCAAGAAGGGCTCCGGCCAGCAGCAGATCGCCACCACCATGGCGTTCGTCCGCCTGCTCAAGGACCTCATGCGGGACAAGGAGATCGGCAAGCGCTTCGTGCCGATCGCGCCCGACGAGTACCGCACCTTCGGCATGGACTCGCTGTTCCCGTCGGCGAAGATCTACAACCCGATGGGCCAGCAGTACGAGGCCGTGGACCGCGAGCTGCTCCTGGCGTACAAGGAGTCCCCGACCGGTCAGATGCTGCACGACGGCATCTCCGAGGCGGGCTGCACCGCCTCGCTGATCGCCGCCGGCTCCGCCTACGCCACGCACGGCGAGCCGCTGATCCCGATCTACGTCTTCTACTCGATGTTCGGGTTCCAGCGCACCGGCGACCAGTTCTGGCAGATGGCCGACCAGCTCGCGCGCGGTTTCGTCCTCGGCGCGACCGCCGGCCGCACCACCCTGACCGGTGAGGGCCTCCAGCACGCGGACGGCCACTCGCACCTGCTCGCCTCGACCAACCCGGCCGTCGTCGCGTACGACCCGGCGTTCGGCTTCGAGATCGCGCACATCGTCCAGGACGGTCTGCGCCGGATGTACGGCGAGAACGCGGAGGACGTCTTCTACTACCTCACCGTCTACAACGAGCCGATCCAGCACCCGGCCGAGCCGGAGAACGTGGACGCCGAGGGCATCCTCAAGGGCCTGTACCGGTTCAAGGAGGGCGAGAAGGGCGCGATCCCGGCGCAGATCCTCGCCTCCGGCGTGGCGGTGCCGTGGGCGCTCGAGGCCCAGAAGATCCTCGCCGACGAGTGGAACGTCAAGGCGGACGTCTGGTCGGCGACCTCCTGGAACGAGCTGCGCCGCGACGCCGTCGAGGTGGAGGAGCACAACCTGCTCCACCCGGAGGAGGAGCAGCGCGTCCCGTACGTGACGAAGAAGCTCGCCGCCGCCGAGGGTCCGAAGGTGGCCGTCTCCGACTGGATGCGTGCCGTTCCGGACCAGATCGCGCGCTGGGTGCCGGGCACCTACCAGTCGCTGGGCGCGGACGGCTTCGGCTTCGCGGACACGCGGGGCGCGGCCCGTCGCTTCTTCCACATCGACGCGCAGTCGATCGTCCTGGGCGTGCTCACCGAGCTGGCCAAGGAGGGCAAGATCGACCGCTCCGCCCTGAAGCAGGCGATCGACCGCTACCAGCTCCTGGACGTCGCGGCCGCCGACCCGGGCGCCGCGGGCGGCGACGCGTAGTCGCCGGGCGCTCGGCCTGACGCGTGACGAACGCCCGGATCCCGTAAGGGGATCCGGGCGTTCGCGCGTTCCGCGGGCGGCCGGGCTCACAACGGCGCGGCGCCGCGCCCCGCGTCGTGGTCACCGGCCCTGGTGAACAACGCCAGCACCGCCGCCACCACCGCCACACACCCCGCGACCACGAACGACGTGCTCATCGCGGAGACGAACGTCCCGTGCGCCACGTCCGTGATCCTCGCGGCGTACTCCGGCGGAGTCCCCTCCGGCACCGGCGCCACCCCGATCTCGACGGCCGAGGAGACCGCCCCCCGCTGCTCGCCGGTCAGGGGCGGCAGCCCGGCGTCCGTCCACCGGCCGGGCAGGACGTGCCCCACCCGGGACGCCATCACCGCGCCCAGCACGGCCGTCCCCAGCGTCCCGCCGACCTGCATGGCCCCCTGCTGAAGGCCCCCGGCCAGCCCGGCGTGCTCCACCGGCGCGTTGCTGACGATGACCTCCGTCGCCCCGACCACCACCGGCGCCAGCCCCGTGCCGAAGAGCGCGAAGAGCACCGACATCAGCGGCGTACCGGAGTCCACCTCCAGGGTGGACATCCCGAAGCAGGCGCCCGCCGTGAGGACCATGCCGCCGAAGAGCGGGAGGCGCGGCCCGACGCGGGTGATCAGCGCTCCGGCCGCCGGCGAGGCGAAGATCATCATGCCGGTGAGCGGCAACAGCCGCAGCCCCGCGGCCACGGGCGACATCCCGTGCACGTTCTGCAGGTAGAACGTGACGTAGAAGAGGCCGCCCATGAAGGAGAAGGCCATCAGGATCATCAGGGCCGCGCCCGCGGAGAACGGCACGGAGCGGAAGAGCCGCAGCGGCAGCAGCGGTTCACGGCTCCTGGTCTGCCACAGGGCGAAGGTGACGAACGCGAGGAGCGAGGCGCCGAGGAAGAGCAGGGTCCGGGCGCTCCCCCAGTGCCAGGAGGGCACCTTGATCAGCGCCCAGACGAGGCAGAACATCGCGCCCGAGAGGAGCGCGATGCCGAGGAGGTCGAAGGAGCGGGGCGCGTTCTCGGCGCGGTGGTCCTTGAGCACGATCAGGCCGAGCGCCAGCGCGACCGCGCCGACCGGCACGTTGACGAAGAAGACGGACTGCCAGTTGACGTGTTCGACCAGCAGGCCGCCGAGGATCGGTCCGCCGGCGGCCGAGCCGCCGATGACCCCGCCCCACAGGCCGATCGCCATGTTGAGCTTCTCGGCCGGGAACGTGGCGCGCAGCAGGCCCAGCGCGGCCGGCATCAGCATCGCCCCGCTCAGGCCCTGGAGGGCCCGCAGGGCGATGACCGTCGACACGCTGTGGGAGAGGGCGATGAGTCCGGAGGACGCGGCGAAGCCGGTGATACCGATAAGGAAGACGAGGCGGTGGCCGAAGCGGTCGCCGAGCTTGCCCGCGGTGATCAGGGCGACGGCGAGGGCGAGGAGATAGGCATTGGTGATCCACTGGACGTCGGAGAGCGAGGCTCCCAGACCCTTCTGGATGACCGGGTTGGCGATGAAGACGATCGTGCCGTCCAGCGCGACCATCATCACTCCCGTGGCGACGGTCAGCAGGGTGGGCCAGGGGCGGCCCCGTAATCCGCTCGGGGGGCCGGGAGCCGGTGGTGTCGCACCGGCGACGGCGGTCTGAGGCGTCATGCGACCGAGATTATGGCAGTGACTGCCAGTTGCCCAAGGGCATCATGAGTCATGATCCGACGAGGCGTCCGGCGACGGCCGTTCCGACCATTCCGATCAGCGCGAACAACGAGAACAGGCAGGGGCCCATGCAGGCGATCGACGGCGCGGTGGAGCGCGCGACGCTCCCGGGACTGCGGGAGCGGAAGAAGCGGCGGACGCGCAACACCCTCACCAGATGCGCCCTGGAACTCTTCGCCCGCCAGGGCTACGACGGCACCACGGTCGACGAGATCGCCGAGGCCGCGGACGTCTCGCAGCGCACCTTCTTCCGCTACTTCGCCAACAAGGAGGAGGTCGCCCTCGCCCTCCAGGAGGTCGAGGAGGAGGTCGCCTTCGCCGCGCTGGCGGCCCGCCCGCCGCACGAGCCGCCGCTCACCGCGCTGTGCAACGCTGCCGTGGCCTCCGGGCGGACCGTCGGCGAGGCCATCGAGGCCGTCGTACCCCTCGGCCTCCACCTGAGCACCCAGCGGATGATCGAGTCGACGCCCCAGCTGCTGGCCGCCCGGCTGCGCCGGCTCGCCGTCCTGGAGGAGCGGTTCGCGGCGGAGATCGCCCGCCGCGAGGGCCTGGACCCGGCCGCCGACCCCCGGCCCCGGGTGCTGGTGGCCGCGTGCAGCGGGGTGCTGCGGGCGGCGTCCCGGGTCTGGGGCGAGGACGAGGACGGCGACCTGGACGGGCTGCTGCGGCTGATCACCACGTACCTGGAACAGATCGGCCCGGCCCTGGCGGAGGGCTGGCGGGCGGCACCCGCCCACTGACCGCGCCCGGCCCGGCCGTTGGGGGGCGACTGTGAGGCGACGCACACATGTCCAGCGTCACCTCCCGTCAAACGTGAGACGTGTCACTGACTTGGCGGACGCGCTCCCGTTTCTCCTAGTGTGGTCCGCGGTGACTTCCTTCCCGGAGCTCGGCTCCCCCTCCCCCCTGCCCTGGACGAACGCGGCCACGGTGTGGCGCGCGCTGCTCGCGCTCACCGTGGTCTTCGTCATGCTCGCCACCACCGGGTGGACGGCCGTGCGCGGGCGCGGCGCGGACGCCGGGCCGCGGCAGGCGGCGCTCTCCGCCTGGCTGCACGGCAGCGTCGCGGGTCACCGGCTGCCCTCCCCCTACGCCGCGCCCGGCACCCTGGCCCGCTTCTTCGCCTCCCTCTCCCCGGCCGACCGGCTGGGCCTCGCCGACCGCTACCCCCTGGTCGTCGGCAACCTCGACGGCGCGCCCACGGAGCTGCGCTACCGCGCCAACCGCACCGCGCTCGCCCAGGCCCGCGCCGTCGAGGAACGGCGCACCCACGACGCCGGGCTCTCCCCGGCCGGCCGCTACGAGGCGGGCCGGCGCATGCACCGCTTCGACTCCCTGCTCGCCGACGGCCGGCGGATCCTCGCCTTCGACCCCGGCGGGGCCGGGCGGGTCGCCGAGGTCTTCGGCGACCTCGACCGGGCCGACCGGGTCTCCGTCGTGGTGCCCGGTGTCGATACGAACGTCCTCACCTTCGAGAAGAGCGGACGGCCGTACACGGCCCCCGTCGGGATGGCGGACTCCCTCTACACCGCCGAGCGCACCGCCCGCCCCGGCACCCGTACCGCCGTCATCGCCTGGGCCGACTACACCTCCCCCGCCGGCCTCGGCATGGACGCGGCAACGGGCCGGCTGGCCGCCGAGGGGGCGCTGCGGCTGCGCTCCCTGGTGCGGGGACTGCCCGGCGGCTCGTCCGTCGCCCTCTTCTGCCACAGCTACGGCTCGGTGGTGTGCGGCATCGCCGCCCGCGACCTCGACGCCCGCGTCACCGACATCGCCGTCGCCGGCAGCCCCGGCATGCGGGCCCGGCACGTCTCCGAGCTGCGCACCAGCGCCCGGGTCTGGGCCATGCGCGACGGCGACGACTGGATCCAGGACGTCCCGCACCTGGAGGTCGGCGGCCTCGGCCACGGCGCCGACCCCGTCTCCTCGTCCTTCGGGGCCCGGCTGCTGTCCGCCGCCGGGGCCGAGGGCCACACCGGCTACTTCGAGCGCGGCACGACCAGCCTGGCGAACTTCGCCGGGATCGGCACGGGGGACCTGCGCGGCGTCCGGTGCGCCGCGTCCGCCCCCGGCTGCGCCGGCTGACGGCGCCGGCCCCGCCCGGCCGCTTGACGCGCGTAGCGTCGCATGGCGGCCGGAGGGGGTGCCACCGCCCGGACGCCGCTTACGATGAGCCGCATGGGTGATGTGCTGGCCGGTTTCCACACCGTCTGGGAGTTCGACACCGACTCCGTGCTCATCCGCTTCGAACGGGGGATCCGCACACCGAAGCTGCTCCAGGCGCTCGGCGAGCGGCGCATCCCCCACGAGGCGCTGGCCGCCGTCGAGCGGGTGCCCGGCAGACGCGGCACGGTGGCGCTGCGGGCCGTGCCCAGACCGGGCGCGGACCCGCTGATGGACGCCGCCGGGGACCAGCTCCGGGAGACCTCCGACCCCTACCGGCTGGAGCTGCCCGCCGAACGCGAGCCGCTCGCCGCGTACTGGGCCGGCGAGATACGCGGCGCGCTCGGCCCCGCGGGGGAGCCGGCCGAGCGCCACCTCGTCGCGGCGCCGGAGCCGCCGCTGTCCTTCAAGGCGTACGACGGCAAGGCCTCCTTCGACGGCCGGACCGTCTCCTTCCGCTGGTCGCGGACCGGTGCCTCCACGGCCAAGTGGAAGGCCGGCGACCAGCACTTCGCCATCGAGGAGCTGGCCGGCGTCGAGTGGCGCTCCCCCGACGCGCCCGGGGGTCTGCTGCGGCTGCTCCCGCGCGGCGCGGAGCCCGGCCCGGAGGCCGACCAGGACCCCGCGGCGGTCGTCTTCGGCCGGGGCTACGGGCTGCTGCACGAGTCGCTCCCCTTCGCTGCCTCCGTACTCGCCGCGATCCACCGCGCCGCCCCGGCCGGCCGCTCCGGCGCCTCCCCCGTCGCCCGCCCCGACCCCGGCGCGGTCGCGGACCGCATCCGCCACCTCGGGGCACTGCACTCCGCGGGGCTCCTGACGGACGCGGAGTTCACGACGAAGAAGGCGGAGCTGCTGGCGGAGCTGTAGGAGGCCGGTGCCCGCGAGGGCTGGTGCCCCCACCCCTCCCCCAGCGGGGGCACCCCCCACTTTCACCGTTTCCGCCGGGGCTCCGCCCCCGAACCTCCGCGCGGGCCTTCGCCCCTGCGCCCCACCGGGGACCCGATACCGGAGACCTGATACCGGGGTATGACGCCCCCGCCCACCCCACCCCCGTACCCTGAACGGGCCATGCTCCCAGCGCTCCACGCCCCCCTCGCCCTCCTCCGCGACCTCTTCACCCCGGCCGGGCCGCCCGAACCCCTGCTCGGGCAGGCCGAGCGCCCGATCGTCCGCAGGCTGCCCCGCCTCCTCTCGCTCCTCCTCGTGGCGATCTTCCTGCCGGTGACGGCGACGATCCTGCCGAACCAGTACGGGGTGCAGAGCGACCTGGCCGTCGCGCTCGCCGTCGCGCAGAGCGGGCCGCTGCTGCTCGCCGTGCGCAGGCCGCTGCTGGCCTGGGGGATCGCGTTCCCGGCGGACGTGGTGGGCGCGCTGTGCATGCCGTCGGACTTCGGCGGAACGGCCGCCGGCGTATGGCCCTGGCCGGCCCCCCAGATCCTCGGCCTGCTGGTGCTCATGCTGCTGGTGGGCCTGCGCGAGCGCCCCCGCACCGTGGCCGCCGTCTGGCTGCTGGTCTCCGGGACGGGCTACGCCCTCACCGCCGCCGAGCGGGGCCGCGACAACGGCGCCTGGCTCGTCGTCGTCATCCTCGGCGGCCTGCTCATGGCCCTCGGCAGCGCCCTGCGCCGCAGCAGCACCGACCGGCGCGCGCTCGCCGAACAGGAGACGATCAGCGAGGCCGAACGCGCCCGCCGCACCCTCCTGGAGGAGCGCACCCGCATCGCCCGCGAGCTGCACGACGTCGTCGCCCACCACATGTCCGTGATCACCGTGCAGGCGGACAGCGCCCCCTACCGCCTCCCGGACCTCCCGCCCGCCGCCGCCGAGGAGTTCGGCACGATCGCCGCCACCGCGCGCGAGTCGCTCGCCGAGATGCGCCGCCTGCTGGGCGTGCTGCGCAGCGAGGACGCCGGGGAGGGCGGCGGCGAGAAGACCCCCCAGCCCGGCGTGGACCGGATCGGACAGCTCGTCGAGGCGACCGTGCGGGCCGGCCAGCCGGTCGAGCTGACGCTGGACCAGGACCTCGCGTCCGCCGCCCTCCCGCAGGCCGTCGACCTGTCCGCGTACCGCATCGTCCAGGAGGCCCTGGCCAACGTCGTCCGGCACGCGCCGGGCGCGCTGGCCCGGGTGTCGGTGTCGGCGGACGACGAGGGCCTGACCGTCCTGGTCGTCAACGACCCGGCGGACGGCCCGCACACGCCCCTGGAGACCGCCGGCACGGGCCACGGCCTCGTCGGCATGCGCGAGCGCGTCCGCCTCGTCGGCGGCACCCTGGACACCGGCCCGCTGCCCGGCGGCGGTTTCCGGGTCGCGGCCCGACTGCCTTTCGTTTCAGCCCACTTGGAGAAGGAAAACCCGGCCGCATGACCATCAAGGTGCTCATCGTCGACGACCAGGCGATGGTGCGGGCGGGCTTCGCCGCGCTCCTCGCCGCGCAGCCCGACATCGACGTCGTCGGGGACGCCCCCGACGGGGCGCGCGGCGTGGCGGCGAGCCGCTCCCTCCACCCGGACGTCGTGCTGATGGACGTCCGCATGCCCGAGATGGACGGACTGGAGGCGGCCCGCCGCCTGCTGGACCCGCCCCCCGGCGTGGTCCACCGGCCGAAGGTGCTGATGCTGACCACCTTCGACGTGGACGACTACGTCTACGAGGCGCTGCGCGCCGGCGCGTCCGGCTTCCTGCTCAAGGACGCCCCGCCGGCCGACCTGATCTCCGCGGTGCGGGTCGTCGCCGCCGGCGAGGCGCTGCTCGCCCCGTCCGTCACCCGGCGGCTGATCGCGGACTTCGCCCGGCAGCGGCCGGCCCCGCGCAAGGACCGGTCGCTGCGCCTCAAGGGCCTCACGCCCCGCGAGACGGAGGTGCTGGAGCTCATCGCCCGCGGCCTGTCCAACCAGGAGATCGCCGCCTCCCTGGTGCTCGCGGAACAGACCGTCAAGACCCACATCGGACGGGTGCTGGCGAAGCTCGCACTGCGCGACCGGGCCCAGGCGGTGATCTTCGCCTACGAGTCGGGGCTGGTGAAGCCGGGCGAGGTGTGAAGACCGCACAGCTCCCCATAGCGGTCGATCTTGTAGTCGAGGACGTCGAGCGTGCTCTGCAGCTCGGCGATGCGGCGCCGCACGTCCTCCCGGTGGGAGCTGAGCAGCCGCAGGCGGTCGACGACCGTGTGGTCGCCCTCGCGGACCATCTCGGCGTACCGCACCATGTCCGCCACCGGCATGCCGGTCAGCCGCAGCTTGCCGACGAGGTCCAGCCAGTCCAGGTCCCGGTCGGTGTAGCGGCGCTGGCCGGTGTGGGAGCGGTCGACGTGCGGCATCAGCCCGATCCGCTCGTACCAGCGCAGGGTGTGCGCGGACAGGCCCGCGTAGTCGGCCACCTCGCTGATCGTGTAACGCTCGCGGCCCTCCGGCCGCGCGGTGCGCACCGGCGCGCTGTCGATCACGGTCATGCGGTTCCCCCTATGTGTCCCCGTGGGCCTTGTGCTCGTGCCCCTGTGACTGCGTCAACGCTAGTGAGTTGGAGTGCACTCCAGGCAAGCGCAGACTTGACGGAATCTTTGGATCGCGGGGGGCGGGGATAGGCTCGTCGGCATGGAGAGTCTGCGGAAGATCGATGACTGGCCCGTGCCGACCGCCGCCGCGGCGGTCGTCCGGGCGGACGGCACGCTCGCGGGGGCCCGTGGGCCGACCGGGCACCGCTTCCGGCTGGCCTCCGTCACCAAACCGCTCGCCGCGTACGCGGCGCTGATCGCCGTCGAGGAGGGTGCGGTCGAGCTGGACGAGCCGGCCGGTCCGGCGGGTTCGACGGTCCGTCACCTGCTCGCCCACACCTCGGGGCTGGCCTTCGACGAGGACCGGGTGATGGCCGAGCCGGGCACCCGCCGGCTCTACTCCAACGCCGGCTTCGACGCGCTCGGCGACCACATCGCCAAGGCGACGGACATCCCCTTCGCCGAGTACCTGCGGCAGGCCGTGCTCGAACCGCTCGGCATGACCGCCACGCACCTGGCGGGCTCGCCCGCCGCGGACGGCGTCTCCACGGTGGACGACCTGGTCCGCTTCGCGGCCGAACTCCAGGCGCCGCGGCTGCTGTCGCGCCCGACGCTGGACGAGGCGACGCGCGTCGTCTTCCCCGGGGTCGCCGGCGTCCTGCCCGGGTACGGGCATCACCGCCCCAACGACTGGGGGCTCGGCTTCGAGCTGCGCGACGGCAAGTCGCCGCACTGGACGGGGACGAGGAGCTCGCCCCGCACCTTCGGGCACTTCGGCCAGTCCGGGACGTTCCTCTGGGTCGACCCGGCGGCCGGCGCCGCGTGCGTGGCCCTGACGGACCGCGACTTCGGCGCGTGGTCGGTGGAGGCGTGGCCACTGCTGACGGATGCGGTGCTGGCCGAGCTGGGGTGATCAACGCCGGACGGGCTGGACCAGCCCGTCCTGGGGGCACCCCCCTCCGGGGCGGTTTGAGGACACCGCCCCGGAGGGCGGTTCCCGCGCGGCAGCGCACAGAAACGGTGAAAGGGCGGGGGCGGGGAGAAAACCCCCTCACGGGAATCGCGACTCCGCATGCATCTCCCACAGCAGCAACTCCGCCCCCTCCCCCGACGCCACCGCGTCCAGCTCCGCCGCGTCCTCCACCCGCGCCGAATCCCCTTCGCCCAGCGTCCACTCCGCCAGCCGCACGGCCCCCCGCACCACGTGCACGTACAGCCACCGCGCCCCCGGCAGCGCCACCCGCTCCCCCGGCCCCGGCCGGCGCACGTGCAGCACCGCTTCCGCGCGTCCCAGCGCGCACACCGCCCCGTCGGCGACGGACCGGGCGACGCCGTAGGAGGGCGGGCCGCCCGCCGAGGACGGCGACGGCGTCAGCCACATCTGCAGGAACCGCAGGGGCACCGCCCCCGCGTTGCGCTCGACGTGCCGCACCCCCTCCCCCGCGCTGAGCCACTGCACGTCCCCGGGCCGGACGACCTCCACGTGTCCCGTCGAGTCCTCGTGGGTGAGCTCGCCCTCGACGACCCAGGTGACGATCTCCACATCCCGGTGGGCGTGCTCCGCGAAGCCCGCCCCCGGCTCCAGCCGCTCCTCGTTGCAGGCGGACAGCGGTCCGAACCGCACGTTGTCGGGGTCGTAGAAGCCCGAGAAGGAGAACGCGTGCCGGGTCGAGACGCCCGCCCCCGCGTCCCCGCCGGGGAACCGTTCCGCCGCCCGCCGCACCTGAATCCGCGCCTCGATCACCGGGCTACGGTAGCCCGGCCGCCCCGGACCGCACCCGAATAGGGCAGGCTTGTCCCCGTGCCTGAATCCGCTGCTCATCCCCCGCACCCGCACAGCGCCACCCTGCGCAACCTGGAGAAGTCCTCGGGAACGCTGGCCGCGGCCGCCATCGCCAGGATGGACGCGCAGCTGCCGTGGTACAGGGCGATGCCCCCGGAGAACCGCTCCTGGATCGGGCTCGTGGCCCAGGCCGGCATCGCGGCCTTCACCGAGTGGTTCCGGCACCCGGAGACCCCCCAGGCGATCAGCACCGACGTCTTCGGCACCGCGCCGCGCGAGCTGACGCGGGCGATCACCCTGCGCCAGACCGTGGAGATGGTGCGCACCACGATCGAGGTGATGGAGTCGGCCATCGACGAGGTGGCCGCGCCCGGCGACGAGTCGGCGCTCCGCGAGGCGCTGCTCGTCTACGCGCGGGAGATCGCCTTCGCCACCGCGCAGGTGTACGCGCAGGCCGCGGAGGCGCGCGGCGCGTGGGACGCCCGGCTGGAGTCGCTGGTGGTCAACGCGGTGCTGTCGGGCGAGGCGGACGAGGGCGCGCTGTCGCGGGCCGCCGCGCTCGGCTGGAACGCGCCCGCCCACGTCTGCGTCGTCCTGGGCACCGCGCCCAACGGCGACAGCGAGCTGACCGTGGAGGCCATCCGCCGCGCCTCGCGGCACGCCAAGCTCCAGGTGCTGACGGGGGTGCTGGGCGACCGGCTGGTGGTGATCGCGGGCGGCAGCGACAACCCGCTGCACACCGCCAAGGCGCTGATCGGCCCGTTCGCCCGGGGCCCGGTGGTGGCCGGACCGGTGGTCCCCGACCTGCTGGCGGCGACCCGGTCCGCGCAGGCCGCGGCGGCCGGTCTCAAGGCGTGCGCGGCCTGGCCGGACGCCCCCCGCCCGGTGCTGGCGGACGACCTGCTGCCGGAGCGCGCGATGGCCGGCGACCCGGTGGCGCGCGAGCAGTTGGTGGAGGAGATCTACAGACCGCTGGAGGAGGCGGGCTCGGCGCTGCTGGAGACGCTCAGCGTCTATCTCGAGCAGGCCAGCAGCCTGGAGGGGGCGGCGCGCATGCTCTTCGTCCACCCAAACACCGTGCGGTACCGGCTCCGACGTGTGACGGACGTCACCGGATGGTCACCTTCCGATGTGCGCTCGGCCTTCACTCTTCGCATCGCGCTCATCCTGGGGCGTCTGGCCGAGGCGGACTGACCGCCGTAGGCTTTTGTCGAACATAGACAATTCCCCTGACGGTTCTTCGTCCCTGTCCTCACGGGTGGGCGGAGCCGTCCACGAGAGAGAGTGTGAGGGTGCTCGTACTC
Organism: Streptomyces caatingaensis; assembly: GCF_001187435.1. Lineage (GTDB taxonomy): Bacteria > Actinomycetota > Actinomycetes > Streptomycetales > Streptomycetaceae > Streptomyces > Streptomyces caatingaensis. The sequence continues at coordinate 582,153 of NZ_LFXA01000004.1, forward strand.
GTCGCTCCCGGCCAGGGCGCTCAGACGCCCGGCTTCCTGACCCCCTGGCTCGACCTCCCCGGCGCCGAAGACCGCCTTCGGGAGTGGTCGGCCGCCATCGACCTGGACCTGGTCCACTACGGCACGAACGCCGACGCGGACGAGATCCGCGACACCGCCGTCGCGCAGCCGCTGCTCGTCGCCGCGGCCCTGCTCTCCGCCCGGCAGCTCTTCCCCACGGCCGACGACGTCGCGCGTCTGGTCGGCGCCACCGCCGGGCACAGCGTCGGCGAGCTGGCGGCCGCCGCCCTGTCCGGCGTGCTGACCGAGGACGAGGCGCTGCGGCTGGTCCGCCGCCGCGGCCTGGCCATGGCCGACGCCGCGGCGGTCACCGAGACGGGCATGTCCGCCCTGCTCGGCGGCGAGGCCGAGGTCGTCCTGCCGCACCTGGAGAAGCTCGGCCTGACCCCGGCGAACGTCAACGGCGCCGGGCAGATCGTGGCCGCCGGAACGATGGAGCAGCTCGCGGCCCTCGCCGAGGACAAGCCCGAGGGCACCCGCCGCGTCGTCCCCCTCAAGGTCGCGGGGGCGTTCCACACCGAGCACATGGCCCCGGCCGTTTCGGTCCTGGAGGCCGCCGCGGGCGAGCTGAGCCCGGCCGACCCGCACACCCGCTACGTCTCCAACCGGGACGGCGCGGTCGTCACCACCGGTGCCGACGTCGTGGCGCGCCTGGTCGGCCAGGTGGCCAACCCGGTCCGCTGGGACCGGTGCATGGACACCTTCAAGGAGCTGGGCGTCACCGCGATCCTCGAGGTGCTGCCCGGCGGCACGCTGACCGGCATCGCCAAGCGCGCGCTGCCGGGCGTCAAGACGCTGCCCCTCAAGACGCCGGCCGACCTGGACGCCGCCCGGGAGCTGATCGCCGAACACTCGGCCCCCGCCGACTCGGCCGCCTAAGGAGCCCTGGACCATGACTTCGAAGATCAAGCCCGCCAAGGGCGCGCCGTACGCGCGGATCATGGGCGTGGGCGGCTACCGCCCGACCCGGGTGGTGCCGAACGAGGAGATCCTCAAGCGCATCGACTCCTCCGACGAGTGGATCCGCTCGCGCTCCGGCATCGCCACCCGGCACTGGGCCGGCCCGGAGGAGACCGTGGCCACCATGTCGGTGGAGGCCGCGGGCAAGGCCATCGCGGACGCCGGGATCACCCCCGAGCAGATCGGCGCCGTGCTGGTCTCGACGGTCTCGCACTTCAAGCAGACCCCGGCCATCGCGACGGAGATCGCGCACCGCATCGGCGCGGGCAAGCCCGCCGCGTTCGACATCTCCGCCGGCTGCGCGGGCTTCGGCTACGGCCTGACCCTGGCCAAGGGCCTGGTCACCGATGGCTCGGCCGAGTATGTGCTGGTCATCGGCGTGGAGCGGCTGTCGGACCTGACGGACCTGGACGACCGTTCCACCGCGTTCCTCTTCGGCGACGGCGCCGGCGCGGTCGTCGTCGGCCCGTCCAAGGAGCCGGCCATCGGCCCGACGGTGTGGGGCTCCGAAGGTGACAAGGCCGACACGATCCGGCAGACGCTGCCGTGGGACGTGTACCGCGAGTCCACCTCCGACGTGCGCTTTCCGGCCATCACGCAGGAGGGCCAGGCGGTCTTCCGCTGGGCCGTCTTCGAGATGGCGAAGGTCGCCCAGCACGCGCTGGACGAGGCCGGGATCACCGCCGAGGACCTCGACGTCTTCATCCCCCACCAGGCGAACATGCGGATCATCGACTCGATGGTCAAGACGCTGAAGCTGCCGGAGAATGTGGTGGTGGCCCGCGACGTGGAGACCACCGGGAACACCTCCGCCGCCTCCATCCCGCTGGCGATGGAGCGACTTCTGGCCACCGGAGCGGCGAAGAGCGGGGACACCGCGCTGCTCATCGGCTTCGGGGCGGGTCTCGTCTTCGCCGCGACGGTCGTTACCCTCCCCTAGGCGGGATCCGCACGGACCGGCACCGGCCGGTCACGGGGCGGAGGCTCACCACAGCAGTTCTCAGCAGTTTTACCCGTATCACCGCACAATTAAGGAGCGCCGCAATGGCCGCCACGCAGGAAGAGATCCTCAAGGGCCTCGCCGAGATCGTCAACGAGATCGCCGGCATCCCCGTCGAGGACGTCCAGCTGGACAAGTCCTTCACCGACGACCTGGACGTCGACTCCCTGTCCATGGTCGAGGTGGTCGTCGCCGCCGAGGAGCGCTTCGACGTCAAGATCCCGGACGAGGACGTCAAGAACCTGAAGACGGTCGGCGACGCCGCCGGCTACATCCTCAAGCACCAGGGCTGATCCTGCGTTCGTCGCCACCCCGGCGGGTGGCGGTTCCAGCACCTCTACACGTGGAGACAGAATTCCTGTGAACTCGACCAATCGCACCGTGGTCGTCACCGGTATCGGCGCAACCACACCGCTGGGTGGCGACAGCGCATCAACCTGGGAAGGGCTCCTCGCCGGACGCTCCGGTGTCAAGCCCCTGGAGGGCGAGCGCTTCGCCGACCTCCCCGTCCGCATCGCCGCCCCGGCGGCGGTCGACCCGGCCGACGTCCTGCCCCGCCCGCTCTGCCGCAAGCTGGACCGCTCGGCCCAGCTCGCGCTGATCGCGGCGCGCGAGGCGTGGGCCGACGCCGGCTACTCCGCCAAGGCCGGCGAGGACAGCAGCATCGCCCCCGAGCGGCTGGGCGCCGTCATCGCCTCCGGCATCGGCGGCGTGCAGACCCTGCTCGACCAGTACGACGTGCTCAAGGAGAAGGGCGCCCGCCGCGTCTCCCCGCACACCGTGCCGATGCTCATGCCCAACAGCCCGTCCGCCAACGTCGGCCTGGAGGTCAACGCCCAGGCGGGCGTGCACACCCCGGTCAGCGCCTGCGCGTCCGGCGCCGAGGCCATCGGCTACGCCGTGGAGATGATCCGCACCGGCCGTGCCGACGTGGTCGTCGCCGGCGGCACCGAGGCGGCCATCCACCCGCTGCCGGTCGCGGCCTTCGCCAGCATGATGGCGATGTCCAAGAACAACGACCACCCCGAGCAGGCCTCCCGCCCGTACGACAAGGCCCGTGACGGCTTCGTCCTCGGCGAGGGCGCCGGTGTCGTCGTCCTGGAGTCGGCCGAGCACGCCGCCCGGCGCGGCGCCCGCGTCTACTGCGAGGTGCTGGGCCAGGGCCTGTCCGCCGACAGCCACCACATCGCGCAGCCCGAGCCGACCGGCCGGGGCATCGCCGCCGCCCTCCAGTCCCTGCTGGAGTCCAGCGACCTGAAGCCGTCGGAGGTCGTGCACCTCAACGCGCACGCCACCTCGACCCCGCAGGGCGACCTCGCGGAGATCAAGGCGCTGCGCAAGGTCCTCGGCGACGACCTCGACCACGTCGCGGTCTCCGCCACCAAGTCGATGACCGGCCACCTGCTGGGCGGCGCGGGCGGCGTCGAGACGGTCGCCACCGTCCTCGCCCTCCACCACCGCACGGCCCCGCCGACCATCAACGTCGACGAGCTCGACGAGGAGATCGACGCCGACATCGTCCGCGGCGAGCCCCGCAGGCTCCCCGAGGGCACCATCGCCGCGATCAACAACTCGTTCGGCTTCGGCGGCCACAACGTGGTGCTGGCGCTGCGCACGGTCTGACGCGCGCGCCGTGTCGTGAGCGCGTCGTGAGGGGCCCGGTCCGCCGGGCCCCTCACGCGTTTCATCGGGGCCGGGCCCCGAAGGCGGGCGGGTGGTCGTCCGTCCCGTCCCGGTTGACGACGACCCGGCCGTGGCCGTCGTCGTACAGCTCGGCGGCACCGTGGCCGACGAGCCGGTCCTCGCCGCCGATCGGCTCGGGCTCGCCCACCGAGGTGCCGGTGCGCGGATCGAGGCGGCGTACGGTCCCGTCGGAGAACCGCCGGGTGAGGACGGCGGCGTTCCCGTCCGGGCCGCGGGTCAGGGCCGCGACGTCGTCCTCGAAGCTCCGGTCCCAGAGCGCGCCGCCGTCGCGCAGGGAGTACGCGGCCACCCGGTGCGCGCCGGTGTCACCCGGCTGTTCGACGGCCGTCACGAGGACGTCTCGTACGACCGCGGCGGTGAACGCCGGCCGGGCCGCGAAGTCCTCCGTCCCCGCACTCAGCACCAGATCGTCCCGTCGGCCCGACAGCGGCACCGCCGCCCGGCGCCGCCCCTCGCCGTCGAAGGACAGCACGGCGGCGGTGCCGCGCGCGTCGCTCTCGCGCAGCGCGATCACGGCGGGCTCGGCCGACAGCACGAGGAGCTCCTCGGGGCGGGAGGCGACGGGCAGCGGGGCGCTCCAGCGGGGCGCGCCGGTACGGGCGTCCAGTGAGGTGATCCGCATCCGCACGGCGTGCCCGTCCTCGCACTGCTCGACGAGCAGGACGCGTGCGGCGGACGCGTCCACGGCCCCGGCGCGGCAGCCCGTGCCCAGGTTCCTCCGCCACGTCTCCCTGCCGTCGGCCGCGTTCAGACCGCGGACGGCGGTGTCCTCGGCCACGGCGGCCGTCCCGTCGGCGAGGGCGATCCGTCCGGCGCCCGGCTCCACCGTGACGGCGCGGCGCCAGCGCGTCCTCCCGGTGGAGAGATCGACGAGCGCGACGGACGCGCACGGCTGCCGGTACCCGGCGAAGCCGACGAGCCCGGTGCCCGCGCCGGTGCGGGCGCCCAGGGCGCACACGCTCTGGCGCGGCGGGGCCGCGAGCGTCCAACGCTCCTGTCCGTCACGGGTGTTGTACGCGGTCAGGCCGTCGGAGCGGGCCCGGACGAGGGTGCTGCCGACGCCCCAGTTGCCCACCCCGCGGACGTCGGACGGACGGTCGGGCGGGGCGGCCCATACGGCGTCGAGCCGGGGCCCGTAGAGCGAGTCGTGCCAGAGCCGGCCGGGTACGAGGCCCAGCAGCAGGCCGCAGCCGACCGTGCCCCAGACCCGGCGCCGGCCCCAGGCCCAGCGGCCGCGGGCCAGGGAGACCGTCAGGGACACGGCGACGACGCCGAGGGGTGCGAAGAGGACGCCCAGCGTGAACGCGGTGCCGTCCCCGCTGGGACACGCACCCCCCGAACACCGCTTCGGCCCCATGGTGTTGAGCACGAGGAACAGCACCGCCCAGCCGGCCAGGGCCCCGGCGACGGCAAGCGAGGCCCGCTTGGCCACGCGTCTCCATTCGATCATGAACTCGAATGTATCCGCGGCCTCCCCTGGGCTCGCGACGTGCGCCCCCCGCGGAGACGGATGAGGGCGGGTCCGGGGCGCCCTCACACCACCTGGTGGAGCCACCGTACCGGCGCCCCCTCCCCCGCGTGCCGGAACGGCTCCAGCTCGTCGTCCCACGGCTTCCCGAGGAGCCGGGCCACCTCCCCCGCCAGCTCCGCCTCCCCCCGCTCCGCCCGGCCCAGCGCGGCCCGCAGCCGGTCCTCCGGGATCAGGATGTCGCCGTGGATCCCGGTCACGGCGTGGAAGATGCCCAGGTCGGGGGTGGAGCTGTAGCGCTCGCCCTCCGCGCCGGCGGACGGTTCGGCCGTCACCTCGAAGCGCAGCAGGTGCCAGCCGCGCAGGGCGGAGGCGAGGCGGGAGGCGGTGCCGGGCCGGCCCAGCCAGGAGAACTCCGAGCGCCAGGTGCCGGGCACCACGGGCTGCCTGATCCAGTCGAGCGTGACGCGCCCGCCGAGTACGTCCGCGACGGCCCATTCGACGTGCGGGCACAGCGCGCGCGGAGCGGAGTGCACGTAGAGAACGCCACGTGTCGTCACCGGGACCTCCAGTGCGGTTCGAGGGTCGCCTTCCCGAGCGGCCCCAGCGGCCTCGCACACGTAACGGTCCTGCCCCGATGGCCACTCCCGCACCAGCTCGCGAGGTAACCAACAGTAAACACCATTGGGAGCAATTCTCCGGAAAAGGGACAGGATGTGACGTTGAGTGATCCAGCGGGACCGAGGAGCGGACATGACCGGGAACAGCTCGGTCACTCCGGGAAAAAGCTATCGTGCGCTGAGGTCACCGCGGTGACGTACCGTCGGTCCAGGACAGATATCACCCGGCCGGAGGGGGAAGGACGATGAGCGGCAGCGCGCACCGCCGCCCGGCACGGGCGGCCCTCGCGGCGGCGACGGCGCTCGCCGCCGCCCTCCTCGCCTCCGGCTGCGACGGCAAGGCCGGGGGCGCCGCGGCCGCCCCCGGGGAGAAGAAGCCCGCCGGTCCCGTCTGGAACACCCGTCCCACCTCGATGGCCTCGCTCGGCGACTCCATCACCCGCGGCTTCGACGCCTGCTCCCTCCTCCGGGACTGCCCCGAGGTGTCCTGGGCGACCGGCACCGAGGTGAACAGCCTGGCCGCCCGCCTCCTGCCCTCCCCGGCCACCCGGAGCTGGAACTACGCGCGGACCGGCGCCCGCATGGCCGACCTGCCCGGCCAGATGCGCGCGGCCGTCGCCCGGCGCCCGCAGCTGGTGACGGTGCTGGTCGGCGCGAACGACGCGTGCCGCGCCGACGCCGGCCGGATGACCCCGGTCGCCGGCTTCCGCGCCGACTTCGAGAAGGCGATGGCCGAGCTGCGCCGGGCGCTGCCCCGGACGCAGGTGTACGTGGCGAGCGTGCCGGACCTCAAGCGTCTGTGGTCGGAGGGGAGCAGGAGCCCCTGGGCCGGCAGGTGTGGAAGCTGGGCATCTGCCCCTCGATGCTGAAGGACGCGGACGCGCTGGACGCCGCCTCGCAGGAGCGCCGCTCGGCGGTGGACCGCAGGGTCAAGGAGTACAACGCCGTCCTGGAGGACGTCTGCCGCCGCGACCGGCTGTGCCGCTACGACGGCGGCTCGGTCCACGGCTACGCCTTCACCGACGAACTCCTGAGCCACTGGGACTGGTTCCACCCCAACCGCAAGGGCCAGCAGGAGCTCGCCGACCTGGCGTACCGGCGGATCACGGCGGAGGGGCCGGCCGGCCGCTGACCGGCGGGCGGGGGCGGCGCCCGTCAGGTGGGCGCCGCCCCCGCCCCCGGCACGGTAGCCGATGAACTCGCCCCCGCGCCAAGCGCGTTCACGCACCGGGCCTCTCCAGCACCGGGCCCGCTCGGCACCGGCCGTTCAAGGCCGGGCCGTTCGGCGTCAGCCGGACGTCACTCCGTGCTGTCGCGGTGCGCGCGCAGCCCCACCCCGAGGATGCCCTCCCACTCCGTCAGCTCCTCGACGAGCGGATGGGCGGACGTACGGCCCTCCAGCCCCAGCACCACGTCGGCCTCCTTCACCTTGCCGGACTCGCGGGCCTCGGAGGTGATGTGCACGTCGGTCACGCGGAAGCCGCGGGCGGTGCACAGCTCCAGCACCCGGCCCAGCAGGCCCCGGCGCGTGCGGTAGGAGAGCCGCAGCTCGACCTGCGAGACGGTGCGTCCGGACACCAGCCGGCGGGTGACCAGCGGGAAGCCGCGGACGACGAGGAAGTGCACCAGCGTCGCGCCCGCGCCGAGCAGCGGCAGCCCGCCGCCGCACGCCATGCCGACCGCGCAGGTCAGCCAGATCGTCGCCGCGGTGGTCAGCCCGCGGACCGCGTCGCGGCGGACGAAGATGAGCCCGCCGCCGATGAAGCCGATGCCCGAGACGATCTGCGCGGCGACCCGGGAGACGTCCACGGACGCGCCGGGGACGCCGGTGAGCGACCCGAAGCCGTGGATCGAGACCTCCATGAACAGCGCGCTCCCCACCCCGACGAGGGTGTGGGTGCGCAGCCCCGCGCTCTTCTGCTGGAGCTCCCGCTCCAGCCCGATGAGCAGCGACAGCAGCAGGGCCAGGCCCAGTTCGGCGAACTGCCGGAGCCCCTGGCCGGCGGCCGTGCCGAACAGCGGCGGGGCCGCCCCTGGTGAACCACTGAGGACTGCCTGATGAACTCCCGTGAACCCGGCTATATCCATCCGGCCATTGTGGCGCGAAACCACCGGTGGGGAAGGGCAGTTGGCGTACCCCTACCCTCTGCCTCCCCCCATTGATTTCATACGGCCCCATGGGAATCATCACGCGCACATCGCACGTCCGGAGCGCCGCTCTGCTCGCCGCGCTCCTGTCCGTCCCCGCGCTCACCGTCCCCGCGCTCGCCGTCCCGGCGGGGGCCGACGCGCCGCCGGCGGGCCCGACGCGGGAGGAGAGCCGCCTCGACGCCCCCGTGCCGCGGGAGATCCTGCGGCGCGGCGGATTCGACCGGGAGGCACCGGAGTTCGCCGCCGCGCTGGCGCGCACGCGCACCGCGCGGCAGGCGGAGCGGCTGACCGCGGAGACCGGACGGCGGCTGTGGCGGCGCGCGGTGGACCGGGCGCAGGGCCGCGGCCCCGTCCGCGGCGACCTGCCGCGCGACGACGACCGCCCGCTGTACTGGGCGCGCGTGGGCCTGACGAGGGCGCTGCGCGAGTGGCGGCCCTCCTTCCCGCTCCCCGCGGAGCGGCGCGCCGCCCTGCTGGACGGGCTGGAGCGGGGCTCGCGCGGTCAGGACTCGGTCGCCTTCCCGGCGGGCCGGGGGATCAAGCGGGTGCTGGTGACGGGGTTCGACCCGTTCCGGCTCGACGACGACGTACGGCGCTCCAACCCGTCCGGCGCCTCGGCGCTGGCGCTGGACGGCACGACCGTCAACACCCCTTCGGGACCGGCCCGGATCGAGGCCGCCGTCTTCCCCGTCCGCTGGGACGACTTCGCCCGCGGCACGGTCGAGCGCACCCTGCTGCCGCACTTCCGGCCGGGCCCGCACCGGGTCGACCTGTTCACCACCATCAGCCAGGGCCGTCCGGGCCGTTTCGACCTGGAGCGCACCAACGGGGCGTGGCGCGGCTCCGGAACGGACAACGAGGGCCTGCGGCGCGGCCCGGCGCCCGTCCCCGTACGGCAGCACCCCCAGCCCCAGTGGACGCGCACGACGCTCCCGTACGCCGTCCTCGCCTCGGCGGCGACGGGCCCGTACCCCGTCCACGACAACACGTCCGTCACCGAGATCCCGGCGGGCGGCACGGATCCCGTCGAGCGGCCGGACGGACCGACGCCGGGCTCGGCGGCGCGCGCGGGCGGCGGGGGCGACTACCTCTCCAACGAGATCGCCTACCGGGCGACGCTGCTGCGCGACGCGCTGCGGCTGCGCGTCCCCGGCGGTCATCTCCACACCCCCGTCCTGCAGTTCGCGGACGACAACGGTCCGGCGGGCGGCCGCGTCACGGATCCCAAGTTCGAGCGGAGCCGCCGGGCGATCGTGGCACAGGTCAGGGCGGTGTTGGGGGTGGCCGCGGGCACGGTGCGGCGGGGATGATGGGCCAATGATCATCGCAAGTGCGCAGTTCACACCCCGGCCGTGCGACGTCGCGGCCAACGTCGGGGCCATGGCAGCCCTCGTCGGGGAGGCGGCCGCCGCCGGCGCGGCCGTCGTCGTCTTCCCGGAACTGGCCGTCACCGGTTACGAGTTGGGCGCCATAACCGCCGACCCGGCGCTCCTCCTGGCCCCCGACGGCCCGGAGCTGGCCCCGCTGCGCGAGGCGTGCCGCGCGTCCGCCGTCACCGCCGTGGTCAACTGCCCCGGCCGGTCGGCGCAGGGACCGACCATCAGCTCGTACGTGTACGGCCCCGACGGGGCCCTGCTCACCCGCTACGACAAGGTCCATGTGACGGAGACGGAGCGGGCGGCGGGCTTCGCGCCCGGCACGGAGGACGGCCGTTTCGAGCTCGACGGCGTCCGCGTGGGGCTGGCGATCTGCTACGACACGGCGTTCCCCGAGGTGGCCGCCCGGGCCGCGGCCGACGGCTGCCGGCTGCTGCTGGCCAGCTCCCTGCACGACGCGGAGGACGGCCCGCGCAAGCTGGCCACGCTCTACCCCGCGATGGCGCGGGACAACGGCCTGTACGTGGCGCTGGCCAACCACGTGGGCCCGTCGGGCGGTTACACGGCCTGCGGGCTGAGCGCGGTGTGGGGTCCGGACGGCCGCGTCCTGGCCGAACGGCCGGACGCGGGGCTGGTGCTGGCCGAGGCCGGCGCGGCCGGCGCCTGAGGCCGCGGGGGCGGGGCGCGAGCCCCGCCCCCGGCGCATCACAGGCTGACGATCATCTTCCCGGTGTTCTCGCCGCGCAGCATGCCGAGGAAGGCGTCCACCGCGCCCTCGATCCCGTGGACCACGGTCTCGTCGCGCTTGAGCTCGCCGGAGCGGACCCAGCCCCCGACCTCCTCGACGAACCGCGGCCGCAGCGCCTCGTGGTCCATGACGATCATGCCCTGGAGGCGCAGCCGCTTGCCGATGGCGAGGGCGAGGTTGCCCGGGCCCGGCACCGGCCCCGTCGCGTTGTACTGCGCGATGGCGCCGCACAGCGTGACCCGGCCGTGCAGCCGCAGGGCGCCGATCGCCGCCTCCAGGTGCTCGCCGCCGACGTTGTCGAAGTAGACGTCGATCCCGTCGGGGGCCGCCTTGGCGAGCTGCTCGGCGACCGGGCCGTTCTTGTAGTTGAACGCCGCGTCGAAGCCGTACTCCTCGACGAGCCGGCGCACCTTCTCGTCCGACCCCGCGCTGCCGACGACCCGCGAGGCGCCCTTGAGCCGGGCGATCTGCCCGGCCATGCTGCCCACCGCCCCGGCGGCGCCGGAGACGAAGACGGCGTCGCCGGGCCGGAAGGACGCGACCTCCAGCAGCCCCGCGTAGGCGGTCATGCCCGGCATGCCGAGGGCGCCGAGGTAGGCGGAGAGCGGCGCGGCGCCGGCGTCCACCGGGAAGGCGTGCCGGGCGTCGAGCACGGCGTACTCGCGCCAGCCCAGGTCGTGCAGGACGTGGTCGCCCACGGCGAAGCGCCCGTCCCGCGAGGCGACGACCTCGCCGACGGCGCCGCCGGTCATGGGCCGGTCGAGCGCGAACGGCGGCACGTACGACTTGACGTCGTTCATGCGGCCGCGCATGTACGGGTCGACCGACAGGTGGAGGTTGCGGACGACGATCTGCCCTTCGGCGGGCTCGGCGACGGGCTCCTCGCGGAGCGCGAAGTCCTCGGGGTTCGGCTCGCCCACGGGGCGGGCGACCAGGTGCCAGGCGCGGGCGGTGGCGGGAACGGACATCGGTTCTTGACCTCCTATTGCTTCATCAGCTGAAACAATAGTTGACCTAGATATTTTATGTTGTCAAGGAACTGGGTAGGCTGGTGTCCATGGCACCGTCGTCGACCCCCCGGACCCCCGACCCGCTCACCACCGAGGTGGTGGAGCTCATCGGCACGGTCGTGGTGCGCTACCACGAGGAGTACGACGAGGCGGCCGCCCGTCACTCCCTGACCGGCGCCCAGGCCCGCGTCCTGGCCCTGCTGGCCCGCGAGCCGCTGCCCATGCGGCGCATCGCCGAGCGGCTCAAGTGCGAGCCGTCCAACGTGACGGGCATCGTCGACCGCCTCGCCGCCCGCCGGCTCGTCGAGCGCCGCCCCGACCCCGACGACCGCCGCGTCAAGCTCGCCGCGGTGACGCCCGAGGGCCGCGCCACGGCGGAACGCCTCCGCGAGAGCCTCCACTTCGCCCGCGAACCCCTGGGCCGCCTCTCCCCGGCGGAGCGGACGACGCTGCGCGACCTGCTGCGGCGGATGCTGGGGGAGGGGAGCGGCGAGGGCTTCGGGGAGTGAGCCCCGGGGAGCGGGCCGCGAGGTACGGGAAACCCCCTCGCCGCCCCCTCCCCATCCGTCACCATGACCCCATGACCGCCCCCGCCCCCTTCACCCCCCTGGACTTCCAGCTCGTCCTCCTCCGCCGCATGGCCGACCACCAGCCCGGCCTCGTCGAGGACGCCGTGCGCCGACTCGGCGTCACACGGGCGGAGATGCGCGAGGCCAACCGCCGCTGGCAGGCCATGCTGCACTCGCCCCGGCGCGGCGCCGGCCCCCGCTACCGCTCCGTCCTCGGCCCGCCCGAGAGCGTCACCCGGCGCCGGATCGGCGACCTCACCGCGGAGGCGGCCACATGGCCCGTCCCCCTCTGGCCGGACCTCCGCTTCGAGGTCCTCACCGCCCCCGGCGGCGCCGTCTGGAACGCGTGGCTCGTCCGCGCCCCCGGCGCCCCCTCCCCCGCCCCCCGCACCGTCGAGGACCTGACCCCCTGGTCCTGCACCGTCGACGAGACCGCCCGCGCCTTCGCCCCCGCCCGCCCCATGGAGGGCACCGCCCCCACCCGCTGGCAGCTCGCCTTCACGGCCCCGGACGCGTCCGGGCGGCGGGAGGAGCACGTGGCGGATTTCACGTGGGGGCTCTTCCAGCGGCTCATACGCTGAGGCGCGCCTCATCCTTTCGGCGGACGCGGCGCCGCCAAGGGTGGCCGTTTACCCGAGGCGGCCGGGGGCGGCGGCTCCGTAGCGTGGGGCCGTCCCATGTCATCGAGAGGGAGCGGTCCCATGTCCCGTGCGCGCCACATCGCCCTGGCCGTCGCCGGCCTGGTCTGCCTGGCGCTGCCCCTCGCCCTGCTGGCCGGCGGGTGCTTCGGGAGCGTCGGGGCGGTGGACGACAAGGCCGTCGGCACCCCGGCGTCCGCCGACGAGCCGCAGCGGGTGCGCATCCCGTCGCTCGGCGTGGACAGCCCGCTGATCCGCATCAACACGCTGGGCAAGGACCGCAGCGTGCAGGGGCCGCCGCCCGAGCAGGGCATGACGGCCGGCTGGTACAGCGGCGGCGTCCTCCCGGGCGAGCGCGGGGTCGCGATGATCGTCGGGCACCGGGAGGACCGGGACGGCCGTCCCGCCGTCTTCCGGGAGCTGCACACGGTCGGCGAGGGCACGGTGATCGACGTCGAGCGGGGCGACGGGCGGGTGCTGCACTTCGTCGTCACCCGCGTCGAGACCGTCGAGAAGGGCGTCCCCGTCGCCCGGAAGGAGCAGCCCGCGCCGAAGGAACGCAAGCTGCTCCTGGTCACCTGCGGGGGCGCCCCGGCGCCCGGCGAGCGGGCCGCGAGGAACCTCGTCGTGCACGCCGCGCTGCGACCATGAGGGCGTGACGCTGCTCGCGGCCCTGCTGGCGCTCACCCTCGTCGCCGGGGTCGTCGACGCGGTGAGCTTCCTCGGGCTGGGCCACGTCTTCACCGCGAACATGACCGGGAACGTGGTCTTCCTCGGCTTCTCGGCGGTCGGCGAGGCCGGGTTCTCGGTGCCCGCCTCGGGGGTCGCGCTGGGCGGCTTCCTGGTGGGGGCGCTGCTCGGCGGGCGGTTCGGGGTCGCGATGGACGGCCGGCCGAGGCGGCTGTGGCTCGGCGGCGCCCTGGCGGCGGAGGCGCTGCTCGTCGGCGCTGCGGCGGCGGTGGCGGCGGCCGGCCCGGGCGGGGAGGGCCGGCGCTGGACGACGACCGCCGTCCTGGCGCTGGCCATGGGGGTACGGGTCGCCACGGTCCGGCGGCTGGCCGTGCCCGACATGATGACGGTCATCCTGACCCGCACCCTGACCGGGATCGCCGCGGACTCCCGCGCGGCCGGGGGGACCGGCCCCTTTCTCGGACGGCGCGTCGGCTCCGTCCTCGCCATGGCCCTCGGGGCCGCCGCCGGGGCGTGGCTGGTGACCCACCACGGCCCGGTGTGGCCGCTGGCCCTCGCGGCGGGCGGCGTCGCGCTGCTCGCCGCGGGGGCCCTGCTGAGCGGCGTCAGGCGATCTCGGCGGTGAGGGTGATGGTCGTCCCGGCGAGCGCCTGGCTGACCGGGCAGTTCTTCTTGGCGTCCTCGGCCGCGGCGGCGAAGCCCTCCTCGTCCAGGCCGGGCACCTCGCCGCGGACCCAGAGGTGGATGCCGGTGATGCCCTCGCCCGGCTGGAAGGTGACGTCCGCCTTGGTCTCCAGCCGGGTGGGCGGGGTGCCCGCGCCGGTCAGGCCGTGCGACAGCGCCATGCTGAAGCAGCTCGAGTGGGCGGCGGCGATGAGCTCCTCGGGGCTGGTCTTCCCGTTGGCCTGCTCGGCGCGGGACGGCCAGGAGACCGGCTGGGAGCCGATGCCCGACGAGTCGAACGTGACGGTGCCGCTCCCGGTGAGCAGCTCGCCCTCCCAGACGGTGTGCGCGGTACGGGTCGTGGCCACGGATTCCTCCAGAGGGAAGTACGGATCCTGAGGTGCGGATCCTGAAGTACGGGTCCTGCGACACGGGCCGCCGCCGATCAGCCGCCGATCAGCCCCGATCGGCTGCGGATCAGCCGCATCAACGGTCCCGGCCGGACGGACGGTCCTCGACGATCATACGGAGGCGGCGGGTCCGACGCCCCCGTCGGTACACGGGGCTCGGGCCGGCAAGGGGGGGCGCGGGCCGGGGCCGGCCCGGGGGCCGGCGCCCCGGCCCCTCGCAACCGCCGCACCGCCACCGGCGCAGGCGCGGCAACCTCCGCCCACCGCACCGCAGTTCACCCGCCGGCGGCGGACCGGCGAACCGGCGCCCCCCACACAGCGCCCCGCACACCGGACGACGCCGGACGCCGTTCAGTCCTTCGCCTGCGCCTGCGCCTCCGCCACCGACGCCCGGACCTCGTCCATGTCGAGGGCGCGGGCCTGGCGGATGACGTCCTCCAAGGCGGCCTCGGGGAGGGCGCCGGGCTGGGCGTACACCGCGATGTTGTCGCGGACGATCATCAGCGTCGGGACGGAGCTGATCTCGAAGGCGGCGGAGAGCTCGGCCTGGGAGTCGGTCTCGACCTTGGCGAAGACGAGGTCCTCGTGCTTGGCGGCCACGCGGTCGTAGACGGGCGCGAACCGCTTGCAGGGACCGCACCACGTGGCCCAGAAGTTGATGAGGACGAAGTCGGCGCCCGAGACGACCTCGTCGAAGTTCTCCTTGGTGAGCTCCACGGTGCTGCTCATGCGTGCCTACCCGCTTCCGGTGGTGGTCGTGTGTGGCTCGGTCGTTGTGGCTCAGGAGCGGTAACCGGGCCGTGCCGCACCGTATTCCTCAGCCGCCGAACGGCCCCGTATGGCCTACGGCCGCCTCCGCGGCCAAGCGGTGTGACCGTGGTTACATCATCGGCGGAGGTGCGCTTATATGACCGGTGAGAGAGCGCAGAACGGTGACGGCCCCGGGCCGCGTCCGCACACGACGACGTCCCGGCGCCTGGTGCTGGCCACGGCCGCCTTCGCGCCCCTCCTGGCGGGCGCCGGCCCGGCGCGGGCGGCGCCCGCGAGCGACGGGTGCCGCACCGCGGACCCGTGCCGCAAGAGGCTGATCCACCCGGCGGGCACCAAGGAGTCCGACTGGCAGGGCGTCATCGACACGCTGGACCACCGCGGCCGGATGGGCGGCGAGCACGTCTACCGGATGGGGTTCCTCCGCCACGATCTGAAGGTGACCTCGCACGGGCACCGCATCATCCCGAGCCTGGGGATCGGCTCGTTCGTCTCCT
Source organism: Streptomyces caatingaensis (assembly GCF_001187435.1). Lineage (GTDB taxonomy): Bacteria > Actinomycetota > Actinomycetes > Streptomycetales > Streptomycetaceae > Streptomyces > Streptomyces caatingaensis. The sequence goes on from NZ_LFXA01000004.1 coordinate 597,485, forward strand.
TCGTCCGGTACGAGGACGGCCGGACGATGCTGATGGGCGACATGGCCGTCACCGAGGACGAGATGCAGCGGGTGATCGACGTCCTCGACGCGCGCGGGATCGCGCAGACGGCGATCCACAAGCACATGCTCGCCCACGAGCCGGCCGTGTGGTGGATGCACGTCCACGGGCTGCACGAGGACGAGACCGTGCTCGCCGACGCCCTGCGGGAGGCGCTGGCGGCCACCGGCACCCCGCCCCCGACCGGGCTCCCGCCCACGGCGGACGTCGACCTGGACACCGAGGGCGTCGACGAGGCGCTGGGCACCAGGGGCGGCACCGAGGGCCAGATCTACAAGATCACCTTCGCCCGCCGGGAGACGATCGTCGAGCACGACCGCGTCCTGCCCCGGATGACCGGCGCCACGACCGCGATCTCGTTCCAGCCGGTCGGCGGGGGACGGGCGATCGTCAACGGGGACTTCGTGATCACGGGGGCCGAGATGCAGCACGTCATCCGCGCCCTGCGGCGCGGCCGGATCGACATCGTCTCGATCCACAGCCATATGCTCCACGAGGAACCGCGGCTGTTCTTCCTGCACTTCTGGGGCGTCGACGACGCCGTCCGACTGGCCCGGACCCTGCGGACGGCGGTGGAGTGCACCGATGTCTCACCCGCGGGCGCGCATGAGTAAGCGCAGCTCGGATCGTTTCTGCACGGCTGCCGCGAAGTGGGGCGGGTGGGACTCGAACCCACGACCGACGGATTATGAGTCCGCTGCTCTAACCGGCTGAGCTACCGCCCCGTTCACGGCGCGTCGCGCACATCTGTGCGCGCCGTCTGCCGCAGCATAGCCGCTCATACGATCTGCTGCCCCGGTGGGGGCACATCGTGTGACCAGCCTGACCTTGAGGACTTCGGCCGTGGCCGGATCGGTTCCCGTCCGGCGTCGATCCGGGGACGAAAAAAGGACCCCCGAGGGGTCCTTCTCCCGTATGGCTCCTCCGACTGGACTCGAACCAGTAACCTGCCGGTTAACAGCCGGCTGCTCTGCCAATTGAGCTACAGAGGATCGAGCTCCCCCGACTGGACTCGAACCAGTAACCTGCCGGTTAACAGCCGGCTGCTCTGCCAATTGAGCTACAGGGGACTGTGGCGTTGCCTCGAATGCATCTTCGTCCGGTCTCCCGGGCGGCGTGCGCTCGCTGCGAGACATACATTAGCGCAAGCAGGGGGGTGCTCCGCCAATCGGTATCCCGGGAGTGATCTTCCCGGACTCCGGGCAGGCGGTGACCCGAGCCCGGCAGGGCCCGCGGTCGCGCGGGATTCCAGGGGATCCGAGGGAAGGACGGTACGGGATGCGCTACCGGCTGACGTTCATCGCTGGGGCTGCCGTCGGGTACGTGCTCGGCGCGCGGGCCGGCCGCGAGCGGTACGAGGCGCTGCGCAAGGGGGCGCAGCGGATCGCGGGGAACCCGGCGGTGCGCAACACCGTGGAGGCGGCCGCGGTGAACGGCCGGACGCTGGTCTCGCGGACGTTCGACAAGGTCGGCGACCGGGTTCCGGAGTCGGTGGCCGAGCGGGTGCGCTCGCTGCGCGAACAGCGCGCGGGCGACGAGGACGAGTGGGGCACCAGCAACACCTGACCGGCGCCTTTGGCATCATCCTCGGCATGGGGATAGTCGCCGGGCTGGACAGTTCCAGCGGAAGCACACGGATCGTCGTCTGCGACGCGGACACGGGCACCGTGCTCCGCCAGGGGTACGCGCCGCACCCGCCGTCCGCCGCCGAGGGCGACCCCCAGGGGTGGCTGATGTCCCTGGGCGAGGCCGCCGCGGGCGGGTTGCTGGAGGGCGTGCAGGCCATCGGCGTCTCGGCGCAGCAGCACGGGCTGCTGGCGCTGGACGCGGGCGGCGTGCTCGTCCGTCCCGCGCTGCTGGGCAACGACAAGCGGGCCCAGGCCGCGGCCGCCGATCTCACCGACGCGCTGGGCGGCCGGGCCGCCTGGGCGCAGGCGGTGGGCACGGTGCCGCAGGCCTCGCTGGCGGTGGCGAAGCTGCGCTGGCTGGCGCGGAACGAGCCGGAGTCGGCGACCCGTACGGCCATGCTGCTCCAGCCGCACGAGTGGCTGGTGTGGCAGCTGCTGGGCCGCCCGGTGCGGCGCACCACGGACCGCGGCGCCGCCTCGGCCACCGGCTACTGGTCGGCGGCCACCGGCGCGTGGCGGCCGGACCTCGTCGAGCTGGCCCTCGGCCACGGGGCGGCGCTGCCGGACGTGCTGGCGCCCGCCGAGCCGGCCGGGCACACCCCCGAGGGGCTGCTCATCTCCGCCGGCACGGGCGAGACGATGGCCGCGGCCTTCGGGCTGGGCGTGGGCCCGGGGGACGCGGTGGTCTCGCTGGGGGCCTCGGGCTCGGTGTTCGCCGTGCACCACGAGGCGCTGGTGGACCCGACGGGCACGATCACCTCGTTCGCCGACGCGACGGGCCGGCACCTGCCCGTCGTCCACACGCGGAACGCCGTCCGGGTGCTGCGCGGGACGGCCGAGCTGCTGGGCACGGATCTGGGCGGTCTCTCCGAGCTGGCGCTGCGCTCCTCGTGGGGCGCCTACGGGATGGTGCTGCTGCCCTATCTGGAGGGCGAGCGGACGCCTCATCTCCCGCACACGGCCGGGACGTTGACGGGTCTGCGGCGCGAGAGCATGAAGCCGGAGCACCTGGCGCGGGCGGCCTTCGAGGGCATGCTGTGCGGGCTGACCGACGCGCTGGACGTGCTGCGCGGGCGCGGCGTCCCGGTGCGGCGGGTCTTCCTGCTGGGCGCGGCGGCGGAGCTGCCCGCGGTGCGGGCGCTGGCGCCGGCGCTGTTCGGCGCGCAGGTGGTCGTCCCGCAGCCGGCGGACTGGGCGGCGCTGGGCGCGGCCCGGCAGGCCGCCTGGTCGCTGGGGGTGCAGCACGGTGTGCTCTCCCCGCAGGAGCCGCCGCACTGGCCGTACGGCACGGGGCAGGTCTTCGAGCCGGGCGAGGAGCTGCCGGCCGGCCAGGCGGTGCGGCAGCAGTACGGGACCGTGCGCGAGCAGACGCACCCCGGGGCGTTCGGGCAGTGACGGCGCGTCAGTCCAGGTAGCCCCGCAGCTGGTCGGCGAAGGCGTGGTCGCGGAGCTTGTTGAGGGTCTTGGACTCGATCTGGCGGATCCGCTCGCGGGTGACGCCGAAGATCCGGCCGATCTCCTCCAGGGTCCGCGGCCGGCCGTCCACCAGCCCGTAGCGCAGCTGGACGACCTTGCGCTCGCGCTCGCCGAGGGTGGAGAGGACCGCCTCCAGGTGCTCGCGCAGCAGCAGGAAGGCGGCCGATTCGACGGGCGAGGCGGCGTCGCCGTCCTCGATGAGGTCGCCGAGCGCGACGTCGTCCTCCTCGCCGACGGGCGCGTGCAGCGACACCGGCTCCTGGGCGAGCCGCAGCACCTCGCTGACGCGCTCCTCGGAGAGGTCGAGGTAGGCGGCGACCTCCTCGGCGGTGGGCTCGCTGCCGCGCTCCTGGAGCATGCGGCGCTGGACGCGGACGACGCGGTTGATCAGCTCGACGACGTGCACCGGCACGCGGATGGTGCGGGCCTGGTCGGCCAGCGCCCGGGACATGGCCTGGCGGATCCACCAGGTCGCGTAGGTGGAGAACTTGTAGCCGCGGGCGTAGTCGAACTTCTCCACCGCCCTGATCAGCCCCAGGTTGCCCTCCTGGACCAGGTCGAGCATGGTCAGCCCGCGGCCGATGTAGCGCTTGGCGACGGAGACGACCAGGCGCAGATTGGCCTCGATGAGGCGGCGCTTGGCCATCCGGCCGAGGACCACGAGCCGGTCGAGGTCGAGGGCGAGGGCGGTGTCGAGGTCGGGGTGGGTGGAGAGCTTCTCCTCGGCGAACAGGCCCGCCTCCACCCGCCGGGCCAGCTCGACCTCCTCGGCCGCCGACAGCAGTGGGATGCGGCCGATCTCGCGGAGGTACTGCCGGAAGAGGTCCGAGGACGGGCCGCCGGTGTCGGGGCGCCGCTCGCGCTCGGGCGGCGGCGGGGCGTCGAGGATCTCGGCCGGGGGCGGGCCGGGCTGCCTCGGTACGGCCGGTGCCGGGCGGACGGCGGCCGGCGCGATGGTGGGGGTCCGGGTCTGCACGGGGGCGACCTCCAGGGTGATCGCTGCGTGGGCAGAGGACTCGGCGCGGGCGGCGGCCGAGCGGTTCGCGGGGTTCCCGGTCCGTGCCACTGCTCCGGAGGACTCAGGCACCGCCCACCAGTGTGCGGCACGACGCGGCCCCGCCACGAGGGGCGTGCGGCCACTTTCTGTGGTCGGCGCGTGTGCCCGGGGTGACGGGCGACGGTGGTGGGGTGCCGTCCCGTCAGAGGGCCGCGGCGCCGCGGTCCTGGAGCGACTTGCGGTACTGCTGGAGCACCCACAACTCGTTCTGGACGGCGGCGAGATGGTCCGGCGAGGAGGTGGCGCCGAGGCGGACCAGGCTCGCCTGGACCTCCTTGATCCGCCGCTCGACGGCCCGCAGCCGGACCTGGACCAGCTGCGTTCCGGCGTAGACCTCGTCGACCGTACGGGCGTGGACGGGCTCCACGGCCAGCTCCGTGACCATCGAGCGGACCGTGTCGTCGGGGGCGGCGTCGCGCACCCGCGCCAGGTACTCCCCGTCGGCGCCTGCCACGCCGCCGGCCTGCTCGATGGCGCGGCGGACGACGGCGTAGGGCGGGGCGGTGAACTCGTCCTCCCCGTAGGCGTCGAAGGCCGGGGCGACCAGCTCGGGGTGCTGGAGGGCGAGCTTGAGCAGCTCGCGCTCGGTGCGGTGGGCGGGGCTGCGCAGATTGAGCGCGGGGCCGCGGGGGGCGGGCGGGCGCGGGGCGGGCGCGGCCTCGGGGCGGGGGGCCGCCGGCCGCCTGCGTCCGTCGCCGCGCTCTCCGCGCTCGGCGCGCTCGCGGGCCCAGCGGGCGAGCTGCCCGACGCGCAGGACGACGAACTGGGTGTCGAGGATGCCCAGGAGGCCGGCCAGGCGCACCGCGTACTGGTGGCGGATGGAGCTGTCCTTGATGCCGGCGACGATGGGCGCGGCCTCCTCCAGGGCGGCCGCCTGGCCCTCGGGGGTGTCCACCTCGTGCCGGGCGACGACGGAGCGGATCGCGAACTCGAAGAGCGGGGTGCTCTCCTCGATCAGCGCGCGCACCGCCTCGTCGCCGCCGTCGAGGCGCAGCTCGCAGGGGTCCATGCCGCCGGGGCTGACCGCGATGTTGGTGTGGGCGGCGAACTTCTGGTCGTCCTCGAAGGCGCGCAGGGCGGCGCGCTGCCCGGCGGCGTCGCCGTCGAAGGTGAAGATCACCTTGGCCCGGGAGTTGTCCATCAGCAGCCGGCGCAGGATCTTGACGTGCTCGCCGCCGAAGGCGGTGCCGCAGGTGGCGATGGCGGTGGTGACGCCGGCGAGGTGGCAGGCCATCACGTCGGTGTAGCCCTCGACGACGACGGCCCGGTTGCCCTTGGCGATGTCCTTCTTCGCCAGGTCGATGCCGTACAGCACATGCGACTTGCGGTAGATGGGCGTCTCGGGGGTGTTGAGGTACTTCGGCCCGTTGTCGTCCTCGCGGAGCTTGCGGGCGCCGAAGCCGACGACGTCGCCGGCGATGTCGCGGATGGGCCACATCAGGCGGCCGCGGAAGCGGTCGATGGGGCCGCGGCGGCCCTCCTGGGAGAGGCCGGAGAGGACCAGCTCCTTGTCGCTGAAGCCGCGGCCGCGCAGGAAGCGGGTGAGGTGGTCCCAGCCGGCGGGGCTGTAGCCGACGCCGAAGTGGTGGGCGGCGGCCTGGTCGAAGCCGCGGCCGGCGAGGAACGCGCGCGCGATCTCGGCCTCGGCGCTCCCGAGCTGCTCGGCGTAGAACTGGGCGGCCGCCTTGTGGGCCTCGACGAGGCGGGTGCGCTCGCCCTGCTGGCGGCCCGGGGTGTAGCCGCCCTCCTCGTAGCGCAGGGTGATGCCGGCCTGGGCGGCGAGCCGCTCGATGGTCTCGGCGAAGGAGAGGTGGTCGACCTTCATGACGAAGTCGACCGTGTCCCCGCCCTCCTGGCAGCCGAAGCAGTGGTACAGCCCCTTGGCGGGGCTGACGTGGAAGGACGGGGACTTCTCGTCGTGGAAGGGGCACAGGCCCTTGAGGTTGCCGCCGCCGGCGTTGCGCAGCTGGAGGTATTCGGACACGACGGCGTCGATCGGGACGGCGTCCCGGACCGCCTTCACATCGTCATCGTTGATCCTGCCTGCCACGCGTGAAGTCTACTGGCGGCCGCGGACGGCCCGGCCCCCGCGGGTGCTCAGGGCAGCAGCGACTCCAGGGGGACGGCGGGGTCGGCCAGCGCCTCGGGGGACGGGCGGGCTCCCGAGCGGATGAGCCGCTGGACGGTCTCCGTGACCTCCCACACGTTCACGTTCATCCCCGCCAGGATCCGGCCCTCGCGCAGCCAGAAGGCGACGAACTCCCGCTTGCCGACGTCGCCGCGGCACACCACCTGGTCGTAGGAGCCGGGCGGGGCGTAGCCCGAGTACTCCATGCCCAGGTCGTACTGGTCGGAGAAGAAGTACGGGACGCGGTCGTGGACGACCTCCCGGCCCAGCATCGCGCGGGCCGCGGCCGGGCCGCTGTGCAGGGCGTTGGCCCAGTGCTCGACGCGCAGCCGGGGGCCGGGGCCGGCGGACGCGACGGCGGCCACGTCCCCGGCGGCGAAGATCTCGGGGTCGGAGGTGCGCAGCGAGGCGTCGACGGCGATCCCCCCGCCGTCGGCCCGGTCGACCAGGGCGAGCCCGGCGGTCTCGGCGAGCGCGGTGCGCGGGGCGGCGCCGATGGCGGCGAGGACGGCGTGGGCCGGGTGCTCCTCGCCGTCGTCGGTGCGCACGGCCAGCACCATGCCGTCCTGGCCGGTGATCTCCACGAGCCGGGCGCCGAAGTGGAAGCGGACGCCGTGCTCGCGGTGCAGGTCGGTGAAGAGCTGGCCGAGCTCGGGGCCGAGGACGCCGTGCAGCGGGGTGGGCTCGGGCTCGACGACGGTCACCTCGGCGCCGTAGCCGCGGGCGGCGGCGGCCACTTCGAGGCCGATCCAGCCGGCGCCGGCGATGACGAGGTGGCCGTTGTCGCGGCCGAGGGAGGCGAGGACGCCGCGCAGCCGCTCGGCGTGCGCGAGGCGGCGCAGGTGGTGGACGCCGGCCAGGCCGGTGCCGGGGATGTCCAGGCGGCGCGGCTCGGCGCCGGTGGCCAGCAGCAGCCGGTCGTAGCGGACGACGGTGCCGTCGCCCAGGCGCACGGTGCGGGCGGCGCGGTCGAGGTGGACGGCGGGCTGGCCGAGGTGCAGCTCGATGTCGGACCGGGCGTACCAGGCGGGTTCGTGCACGAAGACGCTGTCGCGCTCGTCCTTGCCGATCAGGTACCCCTTGGAGAGCGGTGGACGCTCGTAGGGGTGGTCGCGTTCGTCGCAGATGAGGATCACCCGGCCGGTGAACCCCTCCGCGCGGAGCGTCTCGGCGGCCTTCGCGCCGGCGAGCCCGCCTCCGACGACGACGAACGTCTGGTTCGCATCCACCACTTGCTGCCTCCTCGCTGCCGCGCGGCGTGCCCTGCGGGCGGCCGCGCCTACGGTGTGCCGTACGTCCCCGGTCTCGTCGCCGTTCCCCGCCCGGTCCCGCCGCCGCTGCGAGCGCGGTGCCGGGCGCCGGGAAACGGCAAGTGCGAGCGTGCCGCACCCGGCGGGCCGCCGGAAGAGGGACTGCCCGCGACGGCCCGCCCGGATGCCCCCGATCCCCCGTGGATCCCCTCGCGGGGCGCCCCCTCAGCCCGCGCGCCCCGGCGGGGACGCCATGAGCCGGGCGTGCAGGGAGCGCGCGGACGCGTCGGTGAGGGCGGCGATCTGGTCGACCACCGCCCGCAGCCGGCCCGCGTCGTCGGCCGCCGCGGTGAACAGGGCGCGGAACTGGGGGTCCAGGCCGTCGGGGGCGCGGGCGACCAGCCGCTCCGCGAGCCCGGCGATGACGACGCGCTGCTCGGCGCGGAGCTTCTCCTGGTCCTCGCGCTGGATGACGTAGCGGTCGGCGACGGCCTTGAGCACGGCGCACTCCAGGCGGGTTCCCCGGGGGACGACGAGCTCGGCGCGGTAGCGGCCGAGCGGCCCCGGGCCGTACGCGGCGCGGGTCGCGGCCTCGGCGGCCAGGCAGAAGCGGCCGATGAGCTGGCTGGTGGCGTCCTTGAGCCGGGCCTGGGCGACGGCCGACCCGTCGTAGCCGTGCGGCCACCACTCCTGGGCGAGCAGCCGGTCCAGCGCGGCGGCCAGCTCCGCCTCGTCCGCGCCCGGGGCGTGCCGGCCCGCGGCGACGGCGAAGATCTCGCTCCGCTCGGGGGCGGAGTGCAGCACCTTCGGCTCCAGGTGGCCGGCGTGCAGGCCGTCCTCGACGTCGTGGACGGAGTACGCCACGTCGTCGGACCAGTCCATGACCTGGGCCTCGAAGCTGCGCCGGTGCCCGGGGGCGCCCTGGCGCAGCCAGGCGAAGACGGGCGCGTCGTCCTCGTAGACGCCGAACTTACGCGAGCCCGGGTCGGCGGGGCGGCCGCCGCGCGGCCAGGGGTACTTGGTGGCGGCGTCGAGCGCCGCGCGGGTGAGGTTGAGGCCGACGCTGACGGGCTCGCCCGTCTCCGGGCGCTCCGGGTCGGGTACGAACCGCTTGGGCTCCAGGCGGGTCAGCAGCCGCAGGGACTGGGCGTTGCCCTCGAACCCGCCGCAGGGGCCCGCCACTTCGTCGAGCGCCTGCTCCCCGTTGTGCCCGAACGGGGGGTGGCCGAGGTCGTGCGCCAGACAGGCCGTCTCGACGAGGTCGGGGTCGCAGCCGAGGGCCGCGCCCAGCTCCCGGCCGACCTGGGCGCATTCGAGCGTGTGCGTCAGGCGGGTGCGGGGGGTGGCGTCCCAGGCGCCGCCGTCGCGGCTGCCGCCGGGGGCGACGACCTGCGTCTTGCCGGCGAGGCGGCGCAGGGCGGCGGAGTGCAGGACGCGGGCCCGGTCGCGCTGGAAGGCGGTGCGGCCCGGGCGCTTGTCGGGCTCGGGGGCCCAGCGCTCCAGGTCCGGCTCGGCGTAACCGGCGGTGGCGGGCTTCTCGTTCATGCCTCCGACGGTAGCCGCCGCCGCTGACAGCGGCATGGGCCGCCCGGCCCGGAACGGGGCGGACCCGGCGGGAACCGCCCGCGCCGCACCCGCGTCCCCTCCCCCGAACAGGGGGAAGCGAACATGAGTCCGATGAGAAGACCGGCCCGGCGCACGCAACGGCGCACCGTCCAGGCGCTGATGGCCGCCGCCGTCCTCGCCCTCCTCCCGGCCGCCTGGGTGCACGCCGCCGCCGAGGACCGGCTCCGGACCGTCGCGGACGCCCCGTCCGCCCCCGTCGCCGTCGTCTTCGGCGCCGGGCTGTGGCACGGCAGGCCCTCGCCCTACCTGGCGCACCGCCTCGACACCGCCGCGGACCTCTACCGCGCGGGCAAGGTCCGCGTCGTCCTCGTGACGGGCGACAACGGCCGCCCGGAGTACAACGAACCCGACGCGATGCGCGCGTACCTGCGCGCGCACGGCGTCCCCGGCGACCGGATCGTCGCCGACTACGCCGGCTTCGACACCTGGGACTCCTGCGCCCGCGCCAAGCGCGTCTTCGGCGTGGACCGGGCGCTCCTGGTCAGCCAGGACTTCCACATCCGCCGCGCGGTCGCGCTGTGCGACGCGGCGGGGATGGACGTGTACGGCGTCGGCGTGGACGCCAGGCGCGACATGACGCGGTACGCGGGGAGCGCCCGCGAGATCCTCGCCGCCGGAAAGGCCGTGGTGGAGGCCGTCGTCCGGCCGGGGCCGGCCTTCCTCGGCCCCCGGGAGCCCGGCGTCCAGCAAGCGCTCGCGGCGGCGGAGCGCTGATCAGCGCTTGGGCTCGCGGTTGTTTATGGCGTCCAGGTAGAGCTTGAAGATCTCGTCGTCGTTCATGGGGCTGTACGACAGCTGGGCCGAGTTGTCCCCGTCGGGGCCGCCGCCGTTGAGCCCGCCCAGGACGCCGATCAGGTCGCCGGTGCGGGTCTTCTCGTTGAAGTGGGTCAGCCACGGGCTGCCGGAGGTGCCGGAGAAGAAGCCGTCGCAGCGCATCTTCAGCTGGTTGTGGTTCTCCAGCCGGCTGGTCATCGCCGTGCACCGGATCGCCTCGTCGGCCGGGTCGTCGTCGGCGCTCGGGTAGCCGATGACGGTCACGCGGTTGACGTACGCGGGGGTGCGGACGAGCCGGTTGGCGCCGGTGACCTGCTCGATCTGGCGCCCCTTGGCGTCGGGTCTGACGGTCGCGAAGGCGAAGTCGAGGTCGGACCCCTCGCCGGTGTCGGTGCGTCTGGGATCGGTGAAGACGCGGTCGACCGTCCAGACCCCGTACGGCTGCCGGTCGGCGCCCTGCTGATAGTCCGGCACGAACGCCGCGTCGTCGCCGATCGAGCAGTGCCCGGCGGTGACGAGGAGGTTGCCCTTGGGGCTGTGCACCACGCTCGCCGTGCAGTGATGGCTCCTCATGTCGTCGCCCGTGTAGAAGAGGACGCCCACCGAGGGCACCCCGCCGAAGTGGCGCGCGCTGCCGGTGATGCGCTGCGCCGGGCTGCGGGAGTCGGCGTCCGCGCCGTCGCCGGCGTCGTCCGCGGTGCGCGTGGGCCCCCAGAAGCGCTGGGCCTGTTCGCTGGTCCAGCTGCGGTCCTTCCCGTGGCCGCCGGCCCGGGGAACCGCGGCCGCCAGGACGACGACGTACAGCCCGGCCAGCGCGGCCCGGCCCCATCGGGCCCGGCTCCACCGGGAGAAACGCACAGGCACCCCCACCACTCAGGAAGGTCGTTGACAGGCTAACCGCATCGTCCGGACCCGGCTCCCGGGCGGACCGTTTTCCGTACCGTCCGAAGACAGACGATCCGGCATATGACCAGCGTACGAATGATCGTCAACGGTTCTCCACATTTGGCCGCCCGGGACGTCGCGGCCCGGCACCCGACCACACGGATGGAGCCCGCCCGCCGCCCCGTCCGCGCGGATGCCTAGGCTGGGCGGGAAGGGTCTTCGGACGACGGACGCCCGGGACGGCGGACGCCTTCGGACGATGGGCACGGACGGACGGAGCGCACAGGTGAACGACTGGACCCTCGCCGACATCCCCGGTCAGCACGGCCGGACCGCCGTGGTGACCGGCGCGAACAGCGGCATCGGCTACGTCACCGCCAGGGAACTCGCCCGCCGGGGCGCCCGCGTGGTCCTGGCCTGCCGGGACGAGACGCGCGGCCGGGCCGCGGAGGAGCTGCTGAGAACGGAGGTCCCGGACGCCGACGTCCGCCTCGCCCCGCTGGACCTCGCCGACCTGGCGTCCGTACGGGCCTTCGCGGACGGGCTCCCCGAGGAGCGGCTCGACCTCCTCGTCAACAACGCCGGTGTGATGGCGCTGCCGCGGCGGCGCACGGTCGACGGCTTCGAGATGCAGTTCGGCACCAACCACCTGGGGCACTTCGCCCTGACCGGGCTGCTGCTGCCGCGGCTGCGGGCGGCCGGGGACGGGGCCCGGGTCGTGACCGTCTCCAGCGGCATGCACCTGCTCGGCACGGTCGATCCGCGCGACGTGCAGATGGACGGCGGTTACCGGCGCTGGATCGCCTACGCCCGCTCCAAGAGCGCCAACCTGCTCTTCGTCCACGAACTCGCCCGGCGGCTGGCCGCGTACGGCTCCCCGCTCGTCGCGGCCGCGGCGCACCCCGGCTACGCGGCGACGAACCTGCAGACGGCCGCGGCCCGGCTGGAGGACCGCCCCTGGCGCGAGCGGGTGGCCCGGGCCGCGAACCGGCTGGTCGCGCAGAGCGCGGAGGCGGGGGCGCTGCCGACCCTGCGGGCGGCGACGGGGCCGGATGTCCGGCAGGACGACTTCTTCGGCCCGCGGCTGCAGTTGTGGCGGGGGGCGCCGGTGCGGTCGGTGCGCGCGCCGTGGACGCGTGACGACCGCGCGAGCGCGGGCCTCTGGGCGGTGTCGGAGCGGCTGACGGGCGTGACGTACGAGTGGCCGCCGCGGGTCTGAGCCCGCGGGGCGGCGGGCGCCCCGGCCCCTGTCCCCGGGAGGGGGCGCCCTCACTCCACGCCCGACGCCCGCAGGACGGCCCGCGCCCCCTCGCCGTCCACCCGCTCCCCCAAGGCGTCCAGTACGGCCGCCCCCTCGCGGAGCAGCCCCCGCTCCCGCGCCCGCCGCACCCCCGCGTCCAGCTCGTGCCAGAGCAGCGGGTTCGCCCGCAGCACCCGGGGGTCCAACTCCACCCGGTTTCCCGCGACATCGCAGAGGACGAGCCGGGGAGCCACCCCGTCCACCTGCCGGACGCGCGTCAGCAGGTCCGTCCGGACACGCCGTTCGCGCAGCAGTCCGCGGGTCGCGAGCCAGCCCGCGCCCGCCGTGATCCGGGCGGGGCGCAGCACCGCGACGAGGGCCGCGGCGAGGGCCGTCCAGCAAGCGGCGCGCGGCCCGTCGAGGCTGCCGCGCGCCAGGTCGGCGCCGGCCAGCACCCCGCCGAGCGCGAAGCCCCAGCACCACGCGGCGCGGGCCTCGCGCCGCCAGCCGCGGTCCCAGGCGAGCGCACCGTGCCACGGCCGGCGTGCGGCCGTGCCCCGCGCGCGTGCGCCTGCCCGCACCATCGATCGCCGTCCCATGTCCGTGACGCTAGAACCGCCCGTTCAACGCCTCGCCGGGCTTTGACGACACGCTGACGAGCCGGGGGGCGACCCTGACGCCTCGCTGACGCGTCCTTGACACCCGCCGCCCCGGCGTTAAGAAGTCGCGAAGAAAACGTCAGAACCCGCCAAGAGCCCGCCAACACCGGTCGCGCCCCGGTCGCCCCCGAAGCACGCTGAGCGTCCACGCCCTCAGGAAGGCCCTCAGGACGGCACGGAGGTACGACCGAACATGTCCACGCTGGTCAACACGGACGAACGGCCCGGCGGGACGGCCGAGGAGCCGCCCGATACCGGGGCCGGGAAGCCCGCCGGGGAGGACCGGCACCGGCTCACCGCCCTCCAGGGCCTGGCCGCCCTGTCGCTCGACGCGATGGCCTCCGTGGCCTACGGCCCCGAGGCCGTCGTCCTGGTGCTGGCCGCGGCCGGGGCGCACGGCCTCGGCTTCACGCTCCCGGTCACCCTCGCCATCGCCGCCCTGCTCGCGGTGCTCGTCCTCTCCTACCGGCAGGTCATCTCGGCCTTCCCGGACGGCGGCGGCTCCTACGCCGTCGCCAAGCGCCACCTCGGCCGGCGCACCGGCCTGGTCACCGCCGCGTCCCTCGTCCTGGACTACGTGCTGAACGTGGCCGTCTCGGTCACCGCCGGCGTCGCCGCCCTGACCTCCGCCTTCCCCTCCCTCTACGCCGACCGGCTGTGGATCTGCCTGGCCGTGCTCGCCCTGGTCACCGCGGTCAACCTGCGCGGCATCGCCGAATCCGCCAAGGCGTTCATGGTTCCCACGGCGGTCTTCGTCGGCTCCATCCTCGCCGTGATCGCCGCCGGCCTCTTCCGCGACGCCCCGGCCAGCACCGAGGCCGCCGCCGGGCACGCGTCCGCCCTCGCGGGCCACGCGACAGGCGTCGGCGCCCTGCTGCTGCTCAAGGCGTTCGCCGCCGGCTGCTCCGCCCTCACCGGCGTCGAGGCCGTGGCCAACGCCGTCCCCTCCTTCCGCGCCCCGCGCACCCGCCGCGCCCAGCGGACGGAGGTCGCGCTCGGCGCCCTGCTCGGCGTGATGCTGATCGGCCTGTCCGTCCTGATCGGCCGCTTCCACCTCCAGCCGGTCGAGGGCGTCACCGTCCTCGCCCAGCTCGCGGACGCCTCGCTCGGCCACAACTGGGCGTTCTACGTCGTGCAGTTCGCCACCGTGGTCCTGCTCGCGCTCGCCGCGAACACCTCCTTCGGCGGCCTGCCCGTCCTGATGAGCCTGCTCGCCCGCGACAACTACCTGCCGCACGTCTTCGCCCTCAAGGCCGACCGCCAGGTCCACCGGCACGGGGTGCTCGCCCTCGCCGGCGTCTCCGCGCTGCTGCTCGTCCTCTCCGGCGGCGACGTCAACACGCTCGTCCCGCTCTTCGCCATCGGCGTCTTCGTCGGCTTCACCCTCTGCCAGGTCGGCATGGTCCGCCACTGGCGCCGGGAGCGGTCCGCCGGCTGGTCGGGCAAGGCCCTCCTCAACGGCTTCGGCGCGCTGCTCACGGGGGTCTCGGCGGTCGTCGTCACGGCCACCAAGTTCCAGGAGGGCGCCTGGCTGATCGTCGTCGCGCTGCCGCTGCTGGTGCTGGTCTTCGAGGCCGTCCACCGCGCGTACGGGCGGATCGGCGAGCGCCTGGAGCTGGGCCGGGTGCCCGAGGCGCCGCGCCGCTGCCACTCCGTGGTCGTCGTCCCCGTCTCCTCCCTCTCCCGCCTCACCAGCAAGGCCCTGACCGCCGCCGTCTCGCTCGGCGACGAGGTCGTCGCCGTGACCGTCGCCCAGCCGGACGCCGAGGGGCGCCGCGCGGCGGAGTCGCTGCGGCGCGACTGGGAGCTGTGGAAGCCGGGCGTCGACCTGGTCGAACTCCCCGCCGCCACGCGGGCGCTGGGCCGGCCCATCGTCGACTACGTCCGCGAGCTGACCGACCGGCACCCCGACAACCGCGTCACCGTCCTCATCCCCGAGGTCGAACCCGCCCACGTCTGGCAGCGGCTGCTGCAGAACCAGCGCGGGGCCGTGGTCGCCCACGCGGTGCGGCGGGACACGGACGCGGTGATCTGCCGGCTGCGCTTCCGGCTCATCGGCGCCGCAGACGGCCCCGTACGCCCTTGATCACCTCGACCCTGCCGGTCCGGAGCGTCAGCACGCCCCGGTCCGGCAGGGGCTTCGCGTACCACGGCAGCCCCAGCCGCTGCCACCGCGCGGCCTCCAGCCCCGGCTGCTCCGGCACGGGGACCGTCCACTCCCGTCCCCCGGCGGCCAGCCGCAGGCCGAGCCGCCACTCGCCCGGCGCCGTGCAGGCGACGTGCGTCCTGAACGAGCCGTCGGGGCGCGTCCCGACGGGTACGTCGACGACCGTCCCGTCCGCCGCCGCGGCCCGCAGCGCCAGCGAACCGACGGGACGGTCGGCGAGCGCGCAGCGCCCGGTCACGGCGAGCGCGGCCGGCCCCGCCTGCGGATCCCAGGCGGCCCCCGTCACCTGCAGTCTGTCCTCCACGGGGTGGCGGAGCTCGCCGACGTCGAGGGTGAGGCCGTCGGTGACGGGCAGGGTGGCGACGGTCCCGTCGGCGGCGACGACGGAACGTTCCTCCTCGTCCTCCCCGTCCGTCTCGTACGGGGCGTCGAGCCGGGCCTCCTTGCGGATGCCGCCGGCGGCCGTGACGGCGACATGGACGTCCCAGACGCCCTCGGGGACGTCGGCGAGGGCCACCCGGCCGGCGAAGCGTCCTCGCCCCATGTCCTGGGCGGCGAAGCGCAGTTCCGTCCCGGTGACGTGCCCCCGCAGCACCAGCTCCGGGTCCTCTCCCCCGCCGGCCGTCCGGTCCACGCGGGCCTCCCCGGCCAGCGCGAGGCCGGTGCCGTCGAGCTTCGCCTCCGACAGGCGGTGGCGGACGGCGAGTTCGTCCGTGACGTCATAACAGGCGTCCGGTACGCGGAGGGTGGAGTCCCTGAAGTACGGGTACTGCGCGTAGGCCCTGCCTCCCTCGACGAGGACCTCCGGCTCCACGTCCCCGTCGAGCTCGTGCCGCACCAGCGTCAGCAGTTCGTCCAGGTGCCCGTGGACGACGAGGTGGCGGCGCAGCCGGTCGAGCGCGGGCAGCGCGTCCGTGCCGGGCTCCGCGCCGAACGCGGCGACGGCCCCGCCGAGTCCGGCGAGCAGGGCCGCCTGGGCGGCCCGCCGCGGCTCGCGCCACAACGCGGCGGTGGCGGCCCGGAGTTCGCCCCCCACGATCCCGCGCACCAGCGCATCGCGCTCCTCACCGGCCTCCGTTCCGCCGATGACCAGCTCTGCCAGCCTCCGCAGGCGTTCAGGCCCGGGGGCGACCGGGATTGTCTCGATCTGATCGGGGGTGAGGGGGAGTTGTGGTAACGGGTCGCGGCCGGGGAGGTCGTCGCCGTTCACGTCCGAGCCGGGCATGGGGCCAGGGTAGTACGGGGGGTTCGCGCTGTTGGGGGTGTGCGTTGGGGGGTGGGGTGCGGGGCCGCGGGGCGGGGGCGCCGTTGCAGTCCGCGGCCCGCGGGCCCCGCGACCGCGCTCCGCGCGGCTGTCCTCAAGCTCCCCCACTACATCGGCGCCGCCGTCGACCGCCGCTGCCGCGCGCCCCCCGGCACCTCGTGCCCACCCCGCAGCAACGCCGCCCCGAGAGGGGTCAAGGTGTGGAGCACGGCGCTGCCGTGGCGGAGGGTCAGGACGAGGCCGGCCTCCCGGAGCACGCCCGCGTGCTGGCTGGCCGAGGCGGCCGACACCCCCACCCGGCGGGCGAGTTCGCTCGTCGTGCAGCCGCCCCCGATGGAGCCGAGCACCGCGGATCGCGTGTGGCCGACGAGCTTCCCCAGGGAGCGCGGCGCCGCGGCGACGGGCGGCGCGGCCTCCGACGCGTGGCGGACGGGGTAGACGAGGACGGGCGGCAGGTCCGGGTTCTGCAGGGCGACCGGGTTGCCCCGGCAGAAGAAGGAGGGGACGAGGAGGAGCCCCCGCCCGTCCAGATGCAGATCGCGGTCCACGGGATAGTCCGCCTCCAGCACCGGCGCCCGCCACCGCATCGTCGGCGGCAGCGAGGACAGCAGCGCGTCCGCGCCCCCGTCGAGCAGGGCGCGCCCCCGCACGGCCCGGTCCGCCTCGATCTGCGCCTGGATGTGCGGCCAGTAGGGCGCGATGGCCGCCTCGTGGTAGGCGTGCAGGGCGCCGATCAGCTTGCCGAAGGCCCGCGCGTCCCCCTCGGCCAGCGATCGTATCCAAGCGGGCAGCGTCCGCACGGTGGACAGCCGGCCCAGCTCGTCGTGGACCCGTTCGGCCGGGGTGGCACGCAGCGCCTGGACGCCGGAGTCGAGTCCGAGGGCCCCTTCAGGAGGTGTCAGGAAGTCGGGGAAATAGCCCCGCGGCGGAACCAGGGGCGCCAGGAGCCGAGTTTCACTATTCAACCGAGCGCGGGTTTCGGCGCGCCAATCGCCGTAGATCGACTCGCCTTGTTTGTCCCGCAGCCGGTGCAGACTCAATACGGTTTCCCAGAGCACGTCCGGGTCTCCGGCCAGGCGCAACCGGGCCAGATCGAGTCCCGTGAAATGGACACGCAGCACCAAACCCCCACATGAGACATCCGCCGTCACCCCCCGCCCACTGAGTATGCACACCGATACGTGCTGTTACCACGGCCTTTTGGCCACAGTTGAAACGGCTCGCGGACAACAGCCCCGATGCGAAATCCTATTCACGCACTCAGGGCCGCCCCGGCTCGTTCCCGTGGGGGGTGGCGAGCGAAAAAGCGGCCGCTGAGTATGCGAGTTGCCGCCCGAGCCGATGCGGGCGGCAACAACTCCCGGTGGGGGAGTAAAGAGGGGCGGCGCTCCCGCACGGGCGCCGCCCCTCCGCCGGTTTCCCGGGGCCGGAGCGTCCTCCCGGTCCGAGGGTCTGGTTGCCCCGGGTGGCGCTCCGGTGACTCTGGTGTTGATCTCGTGTTACGTACGGGTTACGGGTGTCCGGCCACCGGTCGCCGGCGGCCGGACACCGGACACCCCGCCGGGCACTCCGTCGGGCACCCCGCCGGGCCCCGCCGTCAACGGCTGTCCGAGGAGCCGCCGTTGCCCATCGCCGCCGCCCGGCCGGCCTCCAGCCGCGCCACGGGGATGCGGAACGGGGAGCAGGAGACGTAGTCCAGGCCCACCTCGTGGAAGAAGTGCACCGAGTCCGGGTCGCCGCCGTGCTCGCCGCAGACGCCGAGCTTGAGGTCGGGGCGGGTGGCCCGGCCGGCCTCGGCGGCGGCGCGGACGAGCGAGCCGACGCCGTCCTTGTCGATCGTCTCGAAGGGGCTGACGCCGAAGATCCCCTTCTCCAGGTAGGCGGTGAAGAAGCTGGCCTCCACGTCGTCCCGGGAGAAGCCCCACACGGTCTGGGTGAGGTCGTTGGTGCCGAAGGAGAAGAACTCGGCGGCCTCGGCGATCTGACCGGCGGTCAGCGCGGCGCGCGGCAGCTCGATCATCGTGCCGAGGGTCAGCCTGAGGTCCGTGCCGGTCGCCTTCTCCACGTCGGCGATGACGCGCTCGGCCTCCTCGCGGACGATCTCCAGCTCCTGGACGGTGCCCACCAGCGGAATCATGATCTCCGCGCGCGGGTCGCCCTTGGCGTTCCGCCGCTCGGCCGCCGCCTCGGCGATCGCCCGCACCTGCATGGCGAACAGACCGGGGATGACGAGCCCGAGGCGGACGCCGCGCAGACCCAGCATCGGGTTCTGCTCGTGCAGCTTGTGCACGGCCTGGAGCAGGCGCAGGTCGTTCTCGTGCGGCTCGTGGCGGGCCTCGGCCAGCGCGACGCGGACCGAGAGGTCCGTGATGTCGGGCAGGAACTCGTGCAGCGGCGGGTCCAGCAGCCGGACGGTCACCGGCAGTCCGTCCATGGCCTCGAAGAGCTCGACGAAGTCGGCCTTCTGGAGCGGCAGGAGAGCCCCCAGCGCCTCCACGCGCTCCTCCTCGGTGTCCGCCAGGATGAGCCGCTCGACCAGCTCGCGCCGCTCGCCGAGGAACATGTGCTCGGTGCGGCACAGGCCGATGCCCTGGGCGCCGAACCGGCGCGCCCGCGCCGCGTCCTCCGCGTTGTCGGCGTTGGCCCGCACCCGCAGCCGGCGCATGCGGTCCGCGTACGCCATCATGCGGTGCACGGCCTGGACGAGCCCGTCGGCGTCGTCGGCGCCGGCGTGCATCCGGCCCTCGAAGTACTCGACGACCGGGGACGGCACGACGGGCACCTCGCCGCGGTAGACCTTGCCGGAGGAGCCGTCGATGGAGACGACGTCGCCCTCCTCGATCACCACGCCGCCCGGCGCGGTCAACCGCCGCCGCTTGGTGTCGACTTCGAGCTCCTCGGCGCCGCAGACGCAGGTCTTGCCCATGCCGCGGGCGACGACGGCGGCGTGCGAGGTCTTGCCGCCGCGGGAGGTCAGGATGCCCTCGGCGGCGATCATGCCGTTGAGGTCGTCGGGGTTGGTCTCGCGGCGGATGAGGATGACCTTCTCGCCGGAGCGCGACCACTTGACGGCGGTGTACGAGTCGAAGACCGCCTTGCCGACCGCCGCGCCCGGCGAGGCGGCGATGCCCCGGCCCAGCAGCTCGGTCCTCGCCTTCTCGTCGAAGCGCGGGAACATCAGCTGCGCGAGCTGGTTGCCGGTGACGCGCGACAGCGCCTCCGCCTCGGTGATCAGCCCCTGGTCCACGAGCTGGGTGGCGATGCGGAACGCGGCGCCGGCGGTGCGCTTGCCGACGCGGGTCTGGAGCATCCACAACTTGCCGCGCTCGATGGTGAACTCGATGTCGCACAGGTCGCGGTAGTGCGTCTCCAGCGTCTCCATGATCTGCATCAGCTGGTCGTAGGACGCCTTGTCGAGCTGCTCCAGCTCGGCGAGCGGCATGGTGTTGCGGATGCCGGCGACGACGTCCTCGCCCTGCGCGTTCTGCAGGTAGTCGCCGTAGACGCCCTGGTGGCCGCTGGCGGGGTCGCGGGTGAAGGCGACGCCGGTGCCGGAGTCGGGTCCGAGGTTGCCGAAGACCATGGAGCAGACGTTGACGGCCGTGCCCAGGTCGCCGGGGATGCGCTCCTGGCGGCGGTAGAGCTTGGCGCGGTCGCCGTTCCACGAGTCGAAGACCGCCCTTATGGCCAGGTCCATCTGCTCGCGCGGGTCCTGCGGGAAGTCCCGGCCGGTCTCCTTGGCGACGATGTCCTTGAACTCGCCGACCAGCGTGCGGAGATCGGCCGCATCCAGCTCCACGTCGGTGGCGACGCCCTTGGCCCGCTTGGCCTCCTCCAGCGCCTCCTCGAAGAGGTCGCCGTCGACGCCGAGCACGGTCTTGCCGAACATCTGGATGAGGCGGCGGTACGAGTCCCACGCGAACCGCTCGTCCCCGGCCTGCGCCGCCAGCCCCGCCACCGACGCGTCGGAGAGGCCGATGTTGAGGACGGTGTCCATCATGCCCGGCATGGAGAACTTGGCGCCCGAGCGGACCGAGACCAGCAGCGGGTCGTCGGCCTGGCCGAGCTTCTTGCCCATCCGGCCCTCCAGCGCGTCGAGGTGCGCGCTGACCTCGTCACGCAGTGCCGGGGGCTCCTGGCCGTCGGCCAGGTAGACCTTGCACGCCTCGGTCGTGATCGTGAACCCGGGCGGGACGGGAAGGCCCAGGTTGGTCATCTCGGCGAGGTTGGCACCCTTTCCGCCGAGCAGGTCCTTGAGGTCCTTGTTGCCCTCGGTGAAGTCGTAGACGAACTTCTGGCGATCTTCGGATACCGGCACGGGACTCGACTCCTTCGTTGGGGCCTCCCTGGACGACGGTGGGGAGGGCTGCCCTTGACGGCGGGGAGCGTACCCAGATCGAAGGCTTCTGAGGAGGTCTGCTCCCTGGACATGAGGCCGCAACCGCACGTCTGCCAATAGATCGAAAGCATCTGCCCCGTCGAGGTTTAAGAGAGATCCGTTCACATCTTGAACGTGATCTCACCCAAAACACCCGAGGCGTCACAGGGTGTCGAGGAATCACACCTTCCGCCGCCACTTCGTGAAGGGTTACCGGGTGGCACTCAGTGCCACCCTTAGGAAGGTGCACACCCCCGCCGAGCGCTCATCTGAGCACACCCCCTATCAGAGGTGGCGAGAATCACGCGGACGGCCGATCAGGCAAAGTACACTTTTCGGGTGAACGACACCCTGCCTCCCTGCCCCGAGTGCTCCGGCACCTACGCCTACGAGATGGGCGCCCTGCTCGTCTGTCCCGAGTGCGGCCACGAGTGGTCGCCCGCCGCCGGCGCCGACGGTGAGGGGGAGAAGGTGATCAGGGACTCGGTCGGCAACGTCCTCGCCGACGGCGACACCGTGACGGTCGTCAAGTCCCTCAAGGTCAAGGGCAGTCCGTCCGGCATCAAGGCCGGCACCAAGGTGCGCGGCATCCGCCTGGTGGACGGCGTGGACGGCCACGACATCGACTGCAGGATCGACGGCTTCGGCGCGATGCAGCTCAAGTCGAGCGTGGTCAAGAAGGTCTGACGGCACACGAAGGGCCCGGAGCGCAGCGCTCCGGGCCCTCGCCGTTCCTCCGTCAGCCGCCCGACGTGTCGAGCTCGGCCTCGGCGCCGACGATCGCGCGGTCGTAGGGGTCGTCCAGCCAGCCGTCCGGCAGGACCACCCGGTTGCGGCCCGAGGTGCGGCCGCGCGGGCCGTCCGCGCCCGCCGGCCAGGGCTGGTCCAGATCCAGCCCGTTCAGCAGCTCTTCCAGCTCGGCCGGCGACGAGGTGACCGCCAGGCGCTTGCGCAGCTCCGAGCCGATCGAGAAGCCCTTGGTGTACCAGGCGACGTGCTTGCGGAAGTCGATGACCCCGCGCTCCTCGCTCTCCAGCCACTCGCCGAGCAGCTGCGCGTGACGCAGCATCACCTTCGCCACCTCGCGCAGGGTGGGGGTGGCGGCGGGTCGCGGCCCGTCCTCGTCGAAGGCGGCGACCAGGTCGCCGAAGAGCCAGGGCCGGCCCAGGCAGCCGCGGCCGACCACGACGCCGTCGCAGCCGGTCTCGCGCATCATGCGCACGGCGTCGTCGGCTGACCAGATGTCGCCGTTGCCGAGCACCGGGATCTCCGGGACGGTCTCCTTGAGGCGGGCGATGGACTCCCAGTCGGCGGTGCCGCCGTAGTGCTGGGCGGCGGTGCGGCCGTGCAGGGCGATCGCGGTGACGCCCTCCTCGACGGCGATCCGGCCGGCGTCGAGGTAGGTGATGTGGTCGTCGTCGATGCCCTTGCGCATCTTCATCGTCACCGGCAGCGAACCGGCGTTGCCGACGGCCTCGCGCAGGATGGCGCGCAGCAGGTTGCGCTTGTACGGCAGGGCCGAACCGCCGCCCTTGCGGGTGACCTTGGGGACGGGGCAGCCGAAGTTGAGGTCGATGTGGTCGGCGAGGTCCTCGTCCACGATCATGCGGACGGCGCGGCCGACGTAGTGCGGGTCCACCCCGTAGAGCTGGATCGAGCGCGGCTTCTCGGTGCCGTCGAAGTGGATCAGCCGCATGGTCTTGGCGTCCCGCTCGACCAGCGCCCGGGTGGTGATCATCTCGCTGACGAACAGCCCCTTGCCGCCCGAGAACTCACGGCACAGGGTACGGAAGGGCGCGTTCGTGATCCCGGCCATCGGGGCCAGGACCACCGGCGGCTGCACCGTGTGCGGGCCGATCTGGAGCTGCGTCATGAGATTCCTCGCTGGTGGGTCTGCGACCGTCCATTGTCCCCCATCCGGGCGGGTGGCTTCCGCGGCCCCGGTCACGCCGGGGAGGGCCGCAGCCGGCGCAGCCGCTCATGGGTCTCGGCGTCGACCGGGGTGAAGGTGAGCAGCCGGGTGCCCGGGTGGGGGCCGGTCCAGAGGTTGTTGAAGGTGAGCCGGAGGGTGCCCAGGCGCGGGTGGTGGAAGCTGCGCGGCCGGTTGGCGGCCGCGGGCGGGACGACCTCGTGCCGCGCCCACTGCTCACGGAACTCGGGCGAGGCGTCGTGGAGCCGTTTGAGCAGGCACTTCCAGGCGGGCTCGGCGAGGTGGTCGGCCATGGCGGCGCGGAACTTGGCGGCCATGGACTCCTTGGCGTCCTGCCAGTCACGGGGGTCGCCGTAGCGGACCAGGCCGGTGTAGTGGATCCAGAGGCAGTTGCGGTCCTCCGGGCGCAGGGCGCCGAGGTCGCAGATCAGCTCCTGGTACGCGGCGTTCCAGGCGAGGATGTCGTAGCGGGCGTTCTGCACGCACGCCGGGAAGGGCTCCAGCTGCTCCAGCAGCAGGCGCAGCTCGGGCGGCACGCCGGCGGGCGCGGCGGACGGCATGGGGTCGGCGGTGCCCGCCAGCGCGAAGAGGTGGGAGCGCTCGGCGCGGTCCAGCCGCAGGGCGCGGGCGACGGAGTCGAGGACCTGCGCGGAGACCTGGATGGGCCGGGCCTGTTCGAGCCACGTGTACCAGGTGACGCCGACCGAGGCGAGCTGGGCGACCTCCTCGCGGCGCAGCCCGGGGGTGCGCCGGCGGGGCCCGCGGACGAGACCGACCTGCTCGGGCGTGATGCGCTCGCGGCGGCTGCGCAGGAACGCGGCGAGCTCGCCGCGGCGTACGGCGTCGGCGGCGCGCGCACCGTCGGCCGCGGCGACCGGGCGTTCCGGGGCCGGACTTTCCGGGGCCGGGCTCTCCAGGGCCGGGCGTTCCGTGGCCATCGTGGTCATGCCTCCAGGGTGCGGGACGTCCGAGCCTGTTACCAGGTACTTCCTGTACCAGGATAAGAGCACTCTGGTACCCGGCTGAGGACTCCGGCACCGTGGGGTGACGTGAGCGAAACCCGAACACCCGTCCCCGTCTCGTCCCCCGTCCGCCCCTCCCCCGCGCTCGGCGCGGCCGGCCTCTTCACGGTGCTGGTCGGCGCCGCGCTGCCGATGGTGGACTTCTTCGTCGTCAACGTCGCCCTGCCGACCATCGACCACGACCTGCACGCCGGTCCCGCGCTGCTGGAGATGGTGGTCGGCGGCTACGGCGTGGCCTACGCCGTCCTGCTCGTCCTCGGCGGCCGGCTCGGCGACATGATCGGCCGGCGCCGGCTCTTCGTCTGGGGCACGGCCGCCTTCGGCCTGACCTCCGTCGCCTGCGGCCTGGCGCCGGACGCCTGGACGCTGGTCGCGGCGCGGGTGGCGCAGGGCGCCGCCTCCGCGCTGATGCTGCCGCAGGTGCTGGCGACGATCCAGGCGACGACCAGCGGGCCCCGGCGCGGCCGGGCGATGAGCCTGTACAGCGCCACGACGGGCGTGGCCAGCGCGTTCGGCCAGGTCCTCGGCGGCGTCCTGCTCGCGGCCGACCTGTGGGGCACGAGCTGGCGCTCGATCTTCCTCGTCAACGCCCCGGTCACCCTGCTGGCGCTGCTGCTCGCCCGTTTCGTCCCCGAGACCCGCTCCGAGCACCCGACGCGGGTGGACGGCCCCGGCACGGTGCTGCTGTCGCTGACGCTGGTGGCGCTGCTGGTGCCGCTGACCGAGGGCCGGTCGGCGGGGTGGCCGGTGTGGGCGTGGGTGCTGCTGGCCGTCTTCCCCTTCGCGGCGTACGCGTTCGTACGGACCGAGGCGCGCGCCGAGCGGGCCGGGCGGACGCCGCTGGTGCCGCCGTCGCTGCTGCGGATCCACTCGGTGCGCAGCGGGCTGGCCGTGCTGGTCTCGTTCGGCCTGGGCTGGGGCGGCTTCATGTTCGTGATCGCCGTCGCCTACCAGGAGGGGCTGCGGCTGGGGCCGCTGGACGCGGGGCTGGCGCTCATCCCGCTGTCCGTCGCGTTCTTCACCGGCTCGCTGCTCGGGCCCCGGCTGGGCGCGCGGTACGGCCGGCGCGCGGTGACCGCCGGGGCGCTGCTCCAGGGCGTGGGCGTCGTCGGCCTGGCGCTGACCTTCCACGGGGGCTGGGACGCGCTCGGCCCGTGGGGCACGGCGCCGGCGCTGGTCGTCCAGGGCCTGGGGCAGGGGCTGCTGCTGCCGCTGACGCTGCGGACGGTGCTGAGCGAGGTGCCGGTGGCGCAGGCGGGCGTCGGGGGCGGGGTGATGGTCACCACCCAGCAGTCCTTCATGGCGCTGGGGGTGGCGGTGTTGGGCTCGCTGTTCCTGTCGCTGTCGGGGTCGCTCGGGATGCGGGACGCCCTGACGGTGACGCTCGGCGTGCATCTGGTGTCGGTGGTCGCGAACGTGGTGCTGAGCAGGCGCCTGCCGGCGGCGCTGCGCTGAGGCCGGGGGCGTGGGCCGGGCCCGGACGCCGCGTGGCACATGGAATGACAGATATTGAAATCTGTCATTCCATGTGCCACTCTCGATGGCGTACCCGTTCCCCGAACCCGCCCCAAGGAGTTCCCGTGCTGTACCGCACCCTCGGCACCGCCGGTCCCCAGGTCTCCGCCCTCGGCCTCGGCTGCATGGGCATGTCCGCCCTCTACGGCCACGCCGACCGGGACGAGTCGATCGCCACCATCCACGCCGCCCTCGACGCGGGCGTCACCCTGCTCGACACCGGCGACTTCTACGCCATGGGCCACAACGAGCTGCTGATCGGCGAGGCGCTGCGCACCGCCCCGGCCGCGCTCCGCGAAAAGGCGCTCACCAGCGTCAAGTTCGGCGCCCTGCGCGACCCGGACGGCGGCTGGTCCGGCTACGACGGCCGCCCCGCCGCGGTGAAGAACTTCGCCGCGTACTCGCTCCAGCGCCTCGGCGTCGACCACATCGACGTCTACCGCATCGCCCGCCTCGACCCCGACGTCCCCGTCGAGGAGACCGTCGGCGCCATCGCCGAGCTCGTCGAGGCCGGCCACGTCCGGCACATCGGCCTCTCCGAGGTCGGTGCGGAGACCCTCCGCCGGGCCGCGGCGGCCGCCCCGGTCTCCGACCTCCAGATCGAGTACTCCCTCCTCTCCCGCGGTATCGAGGCCGAGATCCTGCCCACCGCCCGCGAGCTGGGCATCGGCGTCACCGCCTACGGCGTCCTCTCCCGCGGCCTGATCAGCGGCCACGTCACCCGCGACCGGCAGTTCGCCGCCAACGACTTCCGCGGCATGAGCCCGCGCTTCCAGGGCGAGAACCTCCAGCGCAACCTCGACCTCGTCGACGCCCTGCGCAAGGTCGCCGAGGAGCGCGGCGCGACGGTCGCCCAGACCGCGATCGCCTGGGTCCTCTCCCGCGGCGAGGACATCGTCCCGCTCGTCGGCGCGCGCACGCGCGAGCGCCTCGCCGAGTCGCTCGGCGCCCTCGACGTCGCCCTCAGCCCGGACGACCTCGCCGCCATCGAGGCCGCCGTCCCCGCGGGCGCGGCGGCGGGCGAGCGCTACCCCGAGTCCCAGATGGCGCATCTGGACAGCGAGCGCTGAGCCCGGGTTCCGGGCCCGGGTTCCGGGCCCGGGTTCCGGGCCCGGGTTCCGGGCCCGGGTTCCGGGCCCGCGCGCGCCCGGACCGTACCCGCCCGTACGGGCCGCCCCCGGCGGCCGGGTACGGTCGTCCGAGAGGCCCGACCGCGAGGGCGGGCCCGACCGAAAGGACCCGCACCCCGATGCCGCCCGCGCCCCTGACCCCGGAACGCATCCTCGAAGCCACCGAGGACGTCCTGCGCCGCTTCGGCCCGGCCAAGGCGACCGTCGTCGACGTCGCCCGCGCCCTCGGCGTCAGCCACGGCAGCGTCTACCGCCACTTCGGCAGCAAGGCCGCCCTCCGCGAGGCCGTCACCGAGCGCTGGCTCGACCAGTCGCACGCCGAGCTCTCCGCCATCGCGGAGTCCGCCGGCCCCGCGGCCCCCCGCCTCCGCTCCTGGCTCGCCGCCCTCTTCGCGTCCAAGCGCCGCAAGGCGGGCGACGATCCGGAGCTCTTCGCGACGTACATGGTGCTCGTCGGCGAGAACAGCGCCACCGTCGACCGCCACATCGCCGAGATGATCGCCCAGATCGCCGCCATCATCGAAACCGGCGTCGCCCAGGGCGAGTTCTCGGCCACCGACCCCACCGCCACGGCCCGCGCCGTCTGGGACGCGACCAACCGCTTCCACGATCCCGCGTACGCGGCGGAGTGGGGGCGGGAGGGGATCGACGCGGCGTTCGGGGCGGTGTGCGACCTGGTGTTGCGGGGGCTGGCGAAGTCCGCCTGATGACACGTTCTTTACGCCCCGGTGACAGGATCTCCCTGGACCACCGGGGCGTCCTCTTCATAGGCTGACACTCCGTCCGACCCCCGGCCCGGCTGGAGTTGCACCCTTGACAACGCCGTTGCTGGACGACGAGCAGATCGTCCTCGCACCCGCGCATCCCCAACCGGCGGGCGAGCACGAGGGCATGGAGGACTCCATCGCCTTCGAGACGCGCCGCTCGGCCACCGGGGAACCCTACGGACTCGCGTTCACCTCCGCCGAGGCGCTCGTCTCCTGTCTCGGCCCGGACCAGCCCTGGGTGGCAGTTCCCCTCGGCGTGCTGCGCAACCTCTTCGGCCACGCGGGCGTCCCGACCGTGGCCGTCGACCCGCACGCCCTGCCGCCCCGCACGGAAGGGCACGCGGAACATGGCTGACAAGCTCAGGGCGACCGTCGAGCACATCGACGAGGCCGGGAAGGGATTCCACCGCGAAGCCCTGCACCTGGGCGAGTTCAAGCACCTGGCCTCGCCGTCCACCCCGCGCGTCGGCGACGCGGGGCTGAGCGAGGCCCTCTCCGTGCTCAGCGAAGCCTTCGGCCTCGCCCACGAGTTGCTCACGGGTCTCGTGGACACCCACGGCACCAACCTGCGCGGCGCGGCCTCCGACTACCACCACGAGGACCTCGACCGGCGCAAGATGTTCGACGACCTGATGGGCAGGGCCAAGTGATCGACGACGACATCACCGGGCTCAACGGCGTCGCCACGGACTACACCTCGGCCGTGGGCAAGTACGACGAGTCGTCCAAGGTCCTCAACAACAAGGTGAACGGCATCGTCCACGAGGCCGGCTGGACGGGCGAGGGCGCGGCCGCGTTCCAAGCGCGGTGGGCACACGACGGCACCATCGCCGCCGCCATGGCGGAAGCCATGTCCCAGACCTCCGACGTGATCTCCCTCCTCACCGAGGAACTGACCGGCGCCAAGAACGACTTGGCCGACGTCCAGGAGACGGCCCGTGCCGCCGGCCTCACCCTCGACAGCCAGGGCGGGGCGACCGGCAAGGCGGACCAGCAGGCGGCGCTCGACGCGTACCGGAAGGGCCGGGACGCGGCGCTGGCCCGGGCGCAGAGCGCGCGGGAGTCCGCGGCGCAGAGCCTGAACGCGCTCGTCGACCAGATGCTCAACAAGGGCAGCTCCACATACGTCAATGGCGCGGATGTGTGCACCCTCTCCGATGTGCTGCGGGGTCTGTACACCATTCCCGCGGCCTCTCCGGAAGCCCGGGCGAAGAAGCTGGAGAAGCTGCGGCAACGAGCCCAGGAGCTCAAGCGCGGCACGGCCAAGTCGCTTGCGCACAACAAACTGCCAAAAGGCAGCGATGATTGGAACAGGCGTCTTCAGCAGCGTCGTGAAGCCAGGGCCAAACTGACCGAGCAACGGCTCAAACTGACGTCGGCGGAGGCCCGGGCGCTCAAGGGCAGGTACCGGCTCAGCGGTCCGGCACGGGCAACCTTCGGTGACATCTCGGAGAGCTACGGCGGCAAGGGTCTCGGTGCAGCCGGCAAACTGGGAGCGGCCAGCACCGTACTGAACGCCGGCATGGTCGGGCTCCAGATGTACGACGACATGAGGACGAGGAACTGGTCCTGGCAGGAGGCACTTGCCCGGGATGCGACACCGGCGGCGGCGGGGATGGCGGCAGGGACAGTCGTCGAAGGAGGACTGGCCGCTGCAACGGCCGTATCGGTACCGGCCAGTGCCGCCGTGGGCCTGGGCATCGTCGCCGCGTACGGGGTGGGGACGTTCGGCTATGAACTGACCCACAGCGCGCACTGGGGAAGCAACATCCATAAGTACGGTGTCGTCGAGGGCATCGGGCGCAGCTTCGGCGACGCCGGCAAGGAGTGGGTGAAGTCCGACGTGGTGGGCATGACCAAAAAGGTCGGTCACACCGCGATGAAGGCGTGGCATGGCCTCTTCGGGTAAATTGGGCAGGCGGAAGTCCGCGTATATGCCGGAGCCTCTGCACTGGGTGGGGCTGACCTACCTGGAACGCGACTTCTCCTACTGGTGGCGCCGCGTGGCACTGACGCTCTTCTGGTTCTTTCTCACAGCCCTGTCCGGCGGCATGGCCGTCGGATTCTCCTACGGCATGGCACAGGTGAACACGGCCGCCCTGATCGCCTTCGTCTCCGTCTACGGATTGCTGTCCGCTACCCTCGGCTGCACAACAGCGGTGAAAATCCGGAGAGTCGACCGACTCGGTGTCACAGTCGCCTCCCACGAGGCAAGGAAGTCCCGCTTTCACGCCTGGGAACAGAAGGCCGACGCTCTGCTTTCCAGCTGCGCCCCGGTGGTGTTCATCGCCGTTCCCATCGCGTTCGGTGCCGCGCTTCCGCACTTCATCCGCAGCTTCGGCCGCTACACCATCGGCGAACGCGTCGAACGCCAGAAGTCCGGCCTCGACGCCTGACGGCACAGCGCCATGGCCAAGAAGAAGCGCCCCCGCAGGCACGCGCCCCAGCCTCCCCCTCCCAAGAGCCTCCACGGCGTGGGAACCACCTGGGTGGACCGCGGCCTCCCCTACTGGTGGCGCAGGCTGAAGATGACGCTGACCTGGCTGTTCTTCAGCACTGTGCTGGGCGCCATGTCCCTCGCCTCCGGCTGGGCCGTGGCCAAGGACGGTCCAGTTGCCCTGACGGTCTTCCTGGTTGTGTACGCCGTACTCGGCACCGGCGTGGTGTGCCTGGTCGCTCAGGACATCCGCCGCCAGGACCGACACGGAGTCCTTTCCGTCCCCGTACGGCGACGGTCGAAGCGGTTCTGGACCGTCGTGTCCGTTCTGGCCGCTGCCGCGTCCGTCGTCTTGGCGCTGCTGCAGATCTTCGAGGTCGCCGTCGCGCCCCTGTGCCTGGCCGTCACCCTCCCCCACCTCGTCCGCAGCTTCGGCCGCTACGCCGTAGGAGAGCGCCATGAGCACCAACGAGCTGAGATCTACCGCCCTCACACCCCCAGAAACCGCAACACCGCCAACACCCGCCGATGATCCCCCTCCGCCTTCGGCAGATCCAGCTTCGCCAGGATGCTGTTGATGTGCTTCGCCACCGCGCTCTCGCTCACCACCAGCCGCTCCGCGATCCCCGCGTTCGAGCGGCCGCCCGCCATCAGCTCCAGGACCTCGCGCTCGCGCGGGGTCAGCCGGTCCAGCGGGTCGCTGTGGCGGCGCAGCAGCAGCTGCGAGACGACCTGCGGATCCAGCGCCGTCCCCCCGGCCGCCACCCGCCGCAGCACGTCCACGAACTCCTCGACGTCCGCGACGCGTTGCTTGAGCAGGTAGCCGACGCCGCGGGTGTCCCCGGTCAGCAGGTCCGCGGCGTAGCGCTCCTCGACGTACTGGGAGAGGAGCAGCACCGCCGTGTCCGGCCACTGCGCGCGGATGGCGAGCGCGGCGCGGACGCCCTCGTCCGTGAAGCCGGGCGGCATGCGGACGTCGCATACGGCGATGCCGGGGCGGTGCTCCTCCACCGCCGCGAGGAGCGCCTCCGCGTCGCCCGCCTCCGCGACCACCTCGAACCCGGCCATCTCCAGGACCTTCACCAGGCCCACCCTCAACAGGACGGAATCCTCGGCGATCACGGCGCGCACGGCAGCTCCACAGTCACGACGGTCGGGCCCCCGACGGGGCTGCTGATCGAGAAGGTGCCGTCGACCGACGCGACCCGCTTGGCCAGACCCGCCAGGCCCGTACCGCCCGCCACGTCCGCCCCGCCCACGCCGTCGTCGGAGACGACGACGAGAAGTATCCCCCCGAAGCGTTCGACGGCGACCTCCGCCCCGGACGCCTGCGCGTGCTTGACCACGTTGGCGAGCGCCTCGGAGACGACGAAGTAGGCGACGGACTCGATCGCGGGGGCGGGACGGGAGGCCAGGTCCACCCGGACCCGCACGGGCAGCGGGGCGCGCTCCGCGAGGCCGGAGAGCGCCGCGTCCAGCCCCCGGTCCTCCAGGACCGCCGGGTGCAACCCCCGTACCAGGTCGCTCAGTTCCTGGATCGCGGCCTTCGCCTCCCGGTGCGCCTCGTCGATGACGCGCCGCGCGTCCTCCGGCAGGTCCGTGAGCGTCGCCTTGGCCAGGCCGAGGTTGACCGCCAGCGACACCAGCCGCTGCTGCGCGCCGTCGTGCAAGTCGCGCTCGATGCGCCGCCGTTCGGCGTCCGCCGCGTCGACGACGCCGGCCCGGGCCTCGGTGACCTCCTCGACGCGGCGGGCGAGCCGCTCCTCCCGGCTCGGGCCGAGCAGCGTCAGGGCCGTGCGGGTGTCGAGGCGTACGAGGGCCCCGGCCGCCCGCGCCCCGCCGTACAGCAGCAGCACCCCGCCCGCGGTCAGGTACGCCGCCTGCGTCGCGTATCCGAACTGGCTCAGCCGCCAGCCGACCGGCAGCGCCCACACCCACACGTACACCGTCGCGGCCACGACCGCCGTCAACGCGCCCAGCAGGACGAGGAGTCCGGCGAGGGCGACGGCCGGGCCGGCGAGCAGGTGGTAGCGGAGCTGCGGACCGGTGTACGCGGACCGCAGCCGGGCCGCCAGCGGCCCCCGGGCCCGCGGCCGGCGCGGGATCTCCACGCCCGCCGCGGCCGCGAACCGCCACCGCTGCAACGCCGTGAGCCCGGGCGCGGCCAGCGCCACGCCCCCGAGCGGCAGGAGGACGGACAGCAGGATCTCCGGCACGGAGGAGATGTCCTCGTACGACACCCACGGCAGCGCCATGATCAGCAGGGCGGGGAGCTGGGCGAGCGCCCCGGCGGCGAGGCGGGCGGCGGGGCGGCCGGCCTGGGCCAGGGGCAGCAGGGCGGTGCGCGACAGGCGGGCGACGGTCATGCCGAGAACGGTAAAACGCCTGGTGGACGGGGTCCATGGCGCTGTCGTCCGGCTCGGTGGTGAACCTGGTGCCACCCCGGGACGGACAGCCGCGCTACTGACCGGAAGCCCCCGGCGGCGAAGGCTGGACCCATGCCGCAGCCAGCCCTCCGACTCCCCCGCCGACGCACCGTCGGCCTCGCCCTCGCCGCCTGCGGAGCGGCCCTGGTCCCCTGGCTCGCCTGCCTGGCGACGGGCCTGCCCGCCACCTATCCCGCGGTCCGCTGGCCACTGGCCTGGGCCGGCCTCGACGCCCTTGAGGCCGCCGGCCTCCTCACCACGGGTCTGCTCACCGCCCGCCACGACCCCCGGCACCGCCCGGCCGCCGCCGCGACGGCCGCCCTCCTCGTCGCCGACGCCTGGTTCGACACCGTGACGGCCGTCCCGGGCGCGGACTTCGCCTCGGCCCTCGCCATGGCCGTCGCCCTGGAACTGCCCCTGGCGACGGTGTGCGCGGCGCTGGCGGCGCGGGCGCCCGGTGACACGCGGCCCTCGGGCCCGGCCGGGGACGCGGTCCGCCGGCCGGCGCGCCGGACGCAGGAGGCCCCGCCCCCGCACGGCGGCGGGACCGGGGCCTCCGGAACGAGCGAACGGCCTCAGCAGCCGATCAGGCGGCCCGCCAGGTAGCCCTCGATCTGGTCGAGGGAGACGCGCTCCTGCTTCATCGTGTCGCGCTCGCGCACCGTGACGGCGTTGTCGTCGAGGGTGTCGAAGTCGACGGTGACGCAGAACGGGGTGCCGATCTCGTCCTGGCGGCGGTAGCGGCGGCCGATGGCGCCGGCGTCGTCGAAGTCGATGTTCCAGTGCTTGCGCAGGTCGGCCGCGAGGCCCTTGGCCTTGGGGGAGAGCTGCGGGTTGCGGGAGAGCGGGAGGACGGCGACCTTGACCGGGGCCAGGCGCGGGTCCAGGCGCATGACGACGCGCTTCTCCATGACGCCCTTGGCGTTGGGCGCCTCGTCCTCGACGTAGGCGTCGAGCATGAAGGCGAGCATGGCGCGGTTCAGACCGGCCGCCGGCTCGATGACGTACGGGAACCAGCGCTCGCCGGCCTCCTGGTCGAAGAACGACAGGTCCTGGCCGGAGGCGGTGGAGTGCGCCTTGAGGTCGTAGTCGGTGCGGTTGGCGATGCCCTCCAGCTCCGAGTACTCAGTGCCGCCGAAGTTGAAGCGGTACTCGATGTCGACGGTGCGCTTGGAGTAGTGGGAGAGCTTCTCGGCGGCGTGCTCGTACCACCGCATGTTCTCCTCGCGCATGCCGAGGCCGGTGTACCAGCTCCAGCGCTGCTCCATCCAGTACTCGTGCCACTTCTCGTCCTCGCCCGGCTTGACGAAGAACTCCATCTCCATCTGCTCGAACTCGCGGGTGCGGAAGATGAAGTTGCCCGGGGTGATCTCGTTCCGGAAGGACTTGCCGGTCTGGGCGATGCCGAACGGCGGCTTGCGGCGCGAGGTCTGCTGGACCTGGGCGAAGTTGGTGAAGATGCCCTGGGCGGTCTCCGGGCGCAGGTAGGTCACCGAGCCGGTGTCCTGGGTCGGGCCGAGGTGCGTGGAGAGCAGGCCGGAGAACTGCTTGGGCTCGGTGAAGCCGCCCTTGTTGCCGCAGTGCGGGCAGTTGACGTCGGCCAGGCCGTTCTCGGGGAGCCTGCCGTGCTTGGCCTCGTACGCCTCCTCCAGGTGGTCGGCGCGGAAGCGCTTGTGGCAGGAGGTGCACTCGGTGAGCGGATCGGTGAAGGTGGCGACGTGACCGGATGCCTCCCAGACCTCGCGGGCGAGGATCACCGACGAGTCGATGCCGACGACGTCGTCGCGCGAGGTGACCATGGAGCGCCACCACTGGCGCTTGATGTTCTCCTTGAGCTCGACGCCCAGCGGTCCGTAGTCCCAGGCGGCGCGCTGGCCGCCGTAGATCTCACTGCACGGATAGACGAAGCCACGGCGCTTGCTCAGGCTGACGATGGTGTCGATCTTGTCGGCGGCCACGGTGCTCTCTTCATTGTGACGACGGTTAATGGACAGGGGCGGCGCGTCAGCGCCTCGTTGAGGGGTGGCGGTCGGGAGACGGGCGGGCGAATGCTTCAGGTTACCGGCGCGACACCCCTCCTCATCAAATCGGTGCCGGGCCCTGGCCGGGACCGGCCCCCCGACCCCGCTAGTTGACAATCGTTTCCATTTTCGTTGAAAATGAGTGTCATGAACGCCAGCCGACCCCGTCCCCGCTCCCGAGCCCCCCGAATATCCCGGAAGATCCGGAAGGTCCGGATAACGGTGCGCGTCGCCGTCGCGGCCGCCCTCGGCCTGGTATCGCTCTCCGCCTGCGCGTCGGACGAGGACGCGGGGCACAAGGAGGGCCAGATCGACGTGATCGCGTCGTTCTACCCGATGGAGTTCCTCGCCCACGAGATCGGCGGGGACCACGTCCACGTCACCGGCCTGACCAAGCCGGGACAGGAACCGCACGACCTGGAGCTCAAGCCCCGGCAGGTCGCCGCCCTGGGGAAGGCCGACGCGGTCGTCTACCTCAAGGGCCTCCAGCCCGCCGTCGACGAGGCGGTCAAGCAGTCCGGCGCGCGGCACGTCGCCGACGCGGCCTCCTTCACCTCCCTGGAGAAGCACGGGGACGAGGTCGACGGCCACCACCACGGCAGCGACGCGGAGAAGGGCCACGAAGGCCACGACCACGGCGACGACAACGCCGCCGACCCGCACATCTGGCTCGACCCCGTGAAGTACGCCGAGGTCGCCAAGGGCGTCGCCAGGACCCTCGCCGAGGCGGACCCGGGCCACCGGGCGGACTATGAGAAGAACGCCGCCGCGCTCACCAAGCGCCTCGGCGACCTCGACAAGAAGTTCGCGGACGGGCTGCGGAACCGCGCCTCGGACACCTTCATCACCACCCACGCCGCCTTCGGCTACCTCGCCGAGCGCTACGGCCTCACCGAGGAGGCCATCAGCGGCGTCGACCCGGAGTCCGAGCCCAGCGCCGCGCGGATCAAGGACCTGCACAGGCTGGCGGAGGACCACCATGTGAAGACGGTGTTCTTCGAGACCATCGCCAGCCCGGCCACGGCGAAGACGCTCGCCCGCGACCTGGGGCTGAAGACCGACGTCCTCGACCCGCTGGAGGGCATCACCGACGAGTCCAAGGGCCACGACTACTTCGAGGTCATGGAGTCCAACCTCGCGGCCCTGCGGAAGGCGCTGGGCACCAAGTGACGCAGGAGGCAACCATGGAGCAGCCCGTCATATCCCTGCGCGGAGCCACCGCGTCGCTCGGCTCGCGGCCCGTCCTGCGCGGCGTGGACCTGACCGTCGGCCGCGGCGAGGTCGTCGCGCTGCTGGGCGCCAACGGCTCCGGCAAGTCCACCGCGGTCCGCGCGATCGTCGGCCAGGTCCCGCTGACCGGCGGGGAGCTGGAGCTCTTCGGCACGCCGAAGCGCACGTTCCGCGACTGGGCGCGCATCGGGTACGTCCCCCAGCGCACCACCGCCGCGGCCGGCGTCCCCGCCACCGTGCGCGAGGTCGTCGCCGCCGGGCGGCTGGCCCGCACCCGGCTCGGGCCGCCCCGCAAGGCGGACCGCGAGGCCGTGGTCGAGGCCCTGGAGCTGGTCGGCATGGCGGACCGCATCAAGGACTCGGTCAACGCGCTCTCCGGCGGCCAGCACCAGCGGGTCCTGATCGCCCGTGCCCTCGCCGTCCGCCCCGAACTGCTGATCATGGACGAGCCGATGGCCGGCGTGGACCTCGCCAGCCAGGAGGTCCTGGCCGAGGCGCTGCGCACGGAGGTCGCCCGGGGCGCCACCGTCCTGCTCGTCCTCCACGAACTGGGGCCGCTGGAGCCCCTCATCGACCGGGCGGTCGTGCTCCGCGACGGCTGCGTCGTCCACGACGGACCGCCGCCGGAGGCCGTGGGCCAGCACGCGCTCCCGGGCCACGACCACGTACACCCGCACGCCGGACCGGGTGCGGAACCGATTCGGACAGGGCTGCTGAGCTGATGGACATCCTCGACGCCGCATTCATGCAGCGGGCACTGCTCGCCGCGCTCCTCGTGGGCATCACCGCCCCCGCCATCGGCATCTACCTCGTACAGCGCCACCAGTCGCTGATGGGCGACGGCATCGGCCACGTCGCCCTCACCGGCGTGGGCCTGGGCTTCCTGCTGAACGCCAGCCCCGTGTGGGTGGCGGCCGCCGTCTGCGTGGCCGGCGCCGTGATCATGGAGCTGGTCCGCTCGTACGGCAAGGCCCGCGGCGACATCGCCCTCGCCATGCTCTTCTACGGCGGCATGGCCGGCGGCGTGATGCTGATCAACCTGTCGGACGGCGGCTCCAACGCCAACCTGGTCACCTACCTCTTCGGCTCGCTGACCACCGTCTCGCAGCAGGACCTCGTCGCGATCTGCGTCCTGGCCGCGTTCGTGATCCTGGCCACACTGGGCCTGCGCCGACAGCTTTTCGCCATCTGCCAGGACGAGGAGTTCGCCCGCGTCACCGGACTGCCGGTGCGGCTGCTCAACCTCCTGGTGGCGATCACCGCCGCGCTGACCGTCACCGTCGCCATGCGCGTCGTCGGCCTGCTGCTGGTGAGCGCCCTGATGGTGATCCCGGTCGCCGCCTCCCAGCAGATCGCCCGCAGCTTCGCCACCACGCTCGCCCTGTCCGTGGGCATCGGCGTGCTGGTGACCCTTTCGGGCACCACCACCTCGTACTACGTGGACGTCCCGCCCGGCGCCACCATCGTGCTGCTCGCGATCGGCGTCTTCGTGGTCCTCACCGCGATCGCCGCGCCCCTGGCGAAATCCCGCGCCCGACGGAGCGCCGACGAGGAGCGCTGCACCCTGGAGGAGGACGGCGGGGCGGTTCCGGCCGACGACGTACGGGTCTGAGGCGACGGGAGAGAACCGCTGGTCCAGGGCCTGGTAAGGCGACCCAAACCTGTGTTCCCGGAACCGTCCGGATCCCGTGGATCACAGCGCACGGGCCGTCCGCCGGGCCTGGCACAATTGGCCGGACACGCCGAAAAACCCGTGCGTTGGGTGTTCAGCCGAGTTTGAGGAGGCAACTGTGGCGACCGCCGGTCCCCCGGTACGCGGCCGTGCCACCAAGCAGCGCGCCGCCGTAGCGGCCGCGCTCGACGAGGTGGACGAGTTCCGCAGCGCGCAGGAACTCCACGACATGCTCAAGCACCGCGGCGCCTCCGTCGGGCTGACCACGGTCTACCGCACCCTCCAGTCCCTCGCCGACGCCGGCGAGGTCGACGTCCTGCGCACCAGCGAGGGCGAGGCCGTCTACCGCCGCTGCTCCAGCGGACACCACCACCACCTGGTGTGCCGGGAGTGCGGCAAGGCCGTCGAGGTCGAGGGCCCGGCCGTCGAGACGTGGGCGGACACCATCGCCCGCGAACACGGCTTCGTGGACATCGCCCACACCGTCGAGATCTTCGGCACCTGCGGGGACTGCGCGCGCCGGGCGTAGCGCAGCCCCCGGCCCGTCAACCCTGCTGTCCGGGCACGGTGTTGGGCACCGCGTTGGGGATCGCCCCGCCGAAGCGGCGGTCCCGCTGCGCGTACTCCAGGCACGCCCGCCACAGGTCGCGGCGGTCGAAGTCCGGCCACAGCACGTCCTGGAAGACCATCTCCGCGTAAGCGCTCTGCCAGATCAGGTAGTTGGAGGTGCGCTGCTCGCCGGAGGGGCGCAGGAAGAGGTCCACGTCCGGCATGTCCGGGTAGTAGAGGTACTTCGCCAGCGTCTTCTCGTTGACCTTCGACGGGTCGAGGCGGCCCGCCTTCACATCCTCGGCGAGCGCCTGCGCGGCGTCCGCGATCTCGGCGCGGCCGCCGTAGTTCATGCAGAAGTACAGCGTGAGCAGGTCGTTGTCCTTCGTCTGCTCCTGGGCGACCTGGAGCTCCTTGGCGACCGAGCGCCACAGCCTGGGCATGCGGCCCACCCAGCGGACGCGGATGCCGAGTTCGTCGAGCTGGTCGCGGGTCTTGCGGATGAAGTCGCGGTTGAAGTTCATCAGGAAGCGGACCTCCTCCGGGGAGCGCTTCCAGTTCTCCGTGGAGAAGGCGTACAGCGAGATGCTGCCGACACCCATCTCGATGGCGCCCTGGAGGACGTCCAGCACGCGCTCGGCGCCGACCTTGTGCCCCTCGGTGCGCGGCAGCCCGCGCTCCTTGGCCCAGCGGCCGTTGCCGTCCATGACGATGGCGACGTGCTCCGGCACCAGCTCACCGGGGATCTTGGGCGGGCGCTCCCCCGAGGGGTGCGGCTCGGGGGTGCGGTACTCGCGTCGGGGGCGGCCCAGAAGCCCGCGTCGTGCCATGACTGCCACTACTCCTCGTCAATCGTTCACTTTTCCACGTAGCGGAGCGAACGCAGGCCCCGCTCCAGGTGCCAGTGCAGGTAGGCGGCGACGAGGCCGCTGCCCTCCCTGACGTACCGCGCCTCGCACGCGTCCGCGGTGGCCCAGTCCCCGGTCAGCAGCGCCCCGAGGAGTCCGATCGCCTCCGAGGAGGGTACGACGCTTCCGGGCACCCGGCAGTCGCCGCAGACGACGCCGCCGGCGGCGGTCGAGAAGAATCGGTTCGGCCCGGGCATCCCGCAGCGCGCGCAGGCGTCGAAGCTCGGCGCGTAGCCGTTGACGGCGAGGGAGCGCAGCAGGAACGCGTCCAGGATCAGGTGCGGGGCGTGCTCCCCCGCGGCGAGGGTGCGCAGCCCGCCGACGAGCAGCAGGTACTGCTGGACGGCGGGCTCGCCCTCGTGGTCGGTGAACCGCTCGGCGGTCTCCAGCATGGCCGTGCCGGCGGTGTAGCGGGCGTAGTCGGTGACGATCCGGCCGCCGTACGCGGCGATGGTCTCGCTCTGCGTGCACAGCGGCAGGCCGCGGCCGACGAGCTCCCCGCCGCGGGCGAAGAACTGCACGTCCACGTGCGAGAAGGGTTCGAGCCGGGCGCCGAACCTGGACTTGGTGCGGCGGACGCCGCGGGCCACGGCCCTGACCCGGCCGTGGGTGCGGGTGAGGAGGGTGATGATCCTGTCCGCTTCACCCAGCTTCTGGGTGCGCAGCACGATGCCGTCGTCGCGGAAGAGGGTCATGGACTCATTGTCCCGCACGGGACGGGTGCTTCTCCCCGCCCCGCGCGAGGGCGGCGCGCGCGGCGCCGCTGCCGCGTCACGACGGCGTGCGCGCCGCCGTCAGCAGCCGGTCGGTGTCCTCGGGACAGATCATCAGAGCGCGGCCCACGGTCGCGAGGACCTCCCGCTCCGCGGGGCGGTAGGGCCCGTCCGCCAGGGCGATCCGCGCCCCCTGGAGCAGGATCGACTCCCGCCCCGCGGGCGCGAGGTGCGGAGCGAGCGGCTCCAGCGCCTCGTGCAGCTCGATCGCCAGGGCGGTCCCGCAGGGGTCGAAGCCGTCCCGGCCGGCCACCGCCGGCGCGGGGTATCTGCCCGGCAGCCGGCCCGTGTCGGCGGCGAGGGCCTCGATGAGCGTGACGAGCTGCTCCTCGCTGCAGTCGGCGAAGCCGGCGGCCCGCACCGCCCCCACCGCCGCCCGCCGTACCGTGGCGGACTCGGTGCCGCCCGCCGCGAGGACGGCCAGCGCGATGGTGTGCACGGCGTCCCGCAGCATCGCGGAGAACCGCGTCGTCGTCGGGTGGTCGAGGACGTCCGTCCCGTACCGCTCGCCGCACGCCGTGCACTCGACGACCGGGCCCACCGGCCCGCGGGGCAGCAGCGGGACGCCCAGCACGACGAGGCGCCTGCGGCCCGTGCGGCGGTGGTAGTTGCGGTCCCCTCCGCAGCCGGGACAGAAGAACTCGCCGTCCCCGACGGTCCGCCACACGGTCCGTACGCCCAGCACACACCGGTCGGGGTCGTGTCGGCCTTGCGCGTGCTTCACGGCGCACACCTCCATAACGCCACGGCCTCGTCGCCGCGTTGACGTGATGTTAGCCACATCGATGATGTGGCGTCAGTACCTCGTGCGCGGTCTTCGGGCGCCCGCCCGGCCGCGCGCCACCGGCCCCACCGGATGCGGTGGTTTCGGCGGCGCGCCCTTGACGTCACGGGACGGCCGGCGGCCGGGTCAGGGCCGGTACGCCCGGTTCACCGCCGAGACGACGGCCTTGATCGAGGCCCGCGTGGTGTTGGCGTCGATGCCGATGCCCCACAGCACCCTCCCGTCGATCACGCACTCGATGTAGGAGGCGGCCTGGGCGCTGGCCCCCTCGCTCATCGTGTGCTCGGAGTAGTCGAGCAGACGGGCGTCGATGCCGGTCGCGCCGAGCGCGTCGAAGAAGGCGGAGATCGGTCCGTTGCCCGTACCGGTGAGCACGGTCTCGACGCCGTCCACGACGGCCTCGACGGTCAGCGCGTCGGTGCCGTCGCTCGCCGTCGAGGTGTGGGTGGCGCGCAGCTCGACGCGGCCCCACGGGTTGTCCTCGGTCGGCAGGTACTCGTCGCGGAAGACGGACCAGATCTCCTGCGGGGTGACCTCGCCGCCCTCCGCGTCCGTCCGCGCCTGGATGATCTTCGAGAACTCGATCTGCATCCGGCGCGGCAGGTCCAGCTTGTGGTCGTTCTTCAGGACGTAGGCGATACCGCCCTTGCCGGACTGGGAG
The DNA here is from genome assembly GCF_001187435.1 of Streptomyces caatingaensis. Classification (GTDB taxonomy): domain Bacteria; phylum Actinomycetota; class Actinomycetes; order Streptomycetales; family Streptomycetaceae; genus Streptomyces; species Streptomyces caatingaensis. Next base: position 637,902 of record NZ_LFXA01000004.1, read on the forward strand.
TTGACGCGGATGACGGCCTCGTACGAACGCCCGACGTCCTTGGGGTCGATGGGCAGGTACGGTACGGCCCACTCGATCTCGTCCACGCTCCGGCCCGCCGCCGCGGCCGTGGCCTCCATCGCCTCGAAGCCCTTCTTGATGGCGTCCTGGTGGGAGCCGGAGAAGGCGGTGTAGACGAGGTCGCCCGCGTAGGGGTGGCGCGGGTGGACCTCCATCTGGGTGCAGTACTCGGCGGTGCGGCGGATCTCGTCGATCTGCGAGAAGTCGATCTGCGGGTCGACGCCCTGGGAGAAGAGGTTCATGCCGAGGGTCACCAGGTCGACGTTGCCGGTGCGCTCGCCCTGGCCGAAGAGGCAGCCCTCGACGCGGTCCGCCCCGGCCATCACGGCCAGTTCGGCGGCGGCGACCGCGGTGCCGCGGTCGTTGTGCGGGTGCGCGGAGAGGCAGACGTACTCCCGGCGCGACAGGTGGCGCGACATCCACTCGAAGCGGTCGGCGTGCGTGGACGGCGTCGAACGCTCCACCGTGGCGGGCAGGTTGAGGATGATCTCGCGGCCGGCCTCCGGCTGCCAGACGTCCATCACGCCCTCGCAGACCTCCAGGGCGAAGTCCAGCTCGGTGTCGGTGAAGATCTCGGGGCTGTACTGGTAGCCGAACACGGTGTCGTCACCGAGGATCTTGTCCGCGTACTCCATCACCAGCCGTGTGCCGTCGACGGCGATCTGCCTGACCTGCTCGCGTGAGCCGCGGAAGACGACGCGGCGGAAGACCGGGGCGGTGGCGTTGTAGAGGTGCACGGTGGCGCGGTGCGCGCCGCGCAGCGACTCCACGGTCCGCTCGATCAGCTCCTCGCGCGCCTGCGTCAGCACGGAGATCGTCACGTCCTCGGGGATCGCCCCCTCCTCGATGATCGAGCGGACGAAGGCGAAGTCGGTGGCGCCGGAGGACGGGAAGCCGACCTCGATCTCCTTGTAGCCCATGCGCACCAGCAGGTCGAACATCTCCCGCTTGCGGGCCGGCGACATCGGGTCGATCAGCGCCTGGTTGCCGTCGCGCAGGTCGGTGGAGAGCCAGCGGGGGGCCCGGGTGATGCGGCGGTCCGGCCAGGTGCGGTCGGGCAGGTCCACCGCCTCGTAGCGGCCGTACTTGTGGACGGGCATGCCGGACGGCCGCTGGGTGACGGTGGCGGCGGTCAGGGGGGTCGGGCGGCCGACGGGGGCGGGGGAATCGGTGGTCACGGGCATCGGCGCGAGGCTCCTCGTGCGGGCTCGGAAGGAGGACGACCGACACGGTGCTCGCCTGGACCGCAGCACCGGACCCCGCGGGGAGGGCGTCGGTCTACGACTGCGAACCCTCGCCGCGGCAGCTAAGGAGAAGCAGCCCGTAGCGCATGGTGTGCAGCACAGTATCCGAGGCGGGACGGATCGCGGAGGGGCGTTCCAGCATGCGGGACGGCTACCAGCACCGAACGGAACGTGCCGGTCAAAGCCGACCGAACACTCGATTTCATTAATCATGGCACCAGGGAGTGACATGCGGGTGACCCGGTGCCACATTCGGGCCATGAATGACGACCCCACCGGGACGGCACACCGTCCCTTCTGCACGATCATTCCCCCCCACGTCCTCGACCGGCTCGCCCAGTCCGAGGACCCCCTCCACCACGAGCCCGCCCGCCGCACCCTGGAGCACGACGGCGCCCTGCGCACCCGCCGCCGGGTCACGGCCGCCCGCGGCGTCGCCGCCCCCGCCGGCACGCCGTCCGACTCGGCGCGGCGCACGATCCACGACGCCCACCACCTGACGCAGCTCCCCGGCACCCGGGTGCGCGGCGAGGGCGACCCGCCCGGCAAGGACGCCACCGTCAACCGGGCCTACGCCGGCCTCGGCGCGACCTTCGACTTCTACCTCAAGGTCTTCGGACGGCACTCGGTCGACGACGCCGGGCTGCCGCTGACCGCCTCCGTCCACTACGGCGTGAAGTACGACAACGCCTTCTGGGACGGCGAGCAGATGGTCTTCGGCGACGGCGACGGCACGCTCTTCGTGGACTTCACCATCCCGCTCGACGTCATCGGCCACGAGCTCACCCACGGCGTCACCCAGCACACAGCCAACCTGGAGTACTACGGGCAGTCCGGCGCGCTCAACGAGTCGGTCTCGGACGTCTTCGGCGTGCTGATCAAGCAGTACACGCTGGGGCAGACCGCCGCCGAGGCGAACTGGCTGATCGGCGAGGGGCTCCTCGGCCCGGGGCTGGAGGGCGCGCTGCGCTCCATGAAGGCGCCCGGCACCGCGTTCGACAATCCGCAGATGGGCAAGGACCCGCAGCCCGGCACCATGGACGACTACGTCCGCACCCCGCGCGACAACGGCGGCGTCCACATCAACTCCGGCATCCCCAACCGGGCGTTCTACCTGCTGGCGACGGAGCTGGGCGGGCACGCGTGGGAGCGCGCGGGCCGGATCTGGTACGCGACGCTGACCGGCGGCGGGCTCACCCCCACCGTCGACTTCGCCGGTTTCGCCCGGCAGACGCTGGCCTCGGCGAAGGAGCTGTACGGGGACGGGGACGAGGTGCGGGCGGTCCTCAAGGCGTGGTCCCAGGTGGGCGTCCCCGCCTCGTAACCGGGCGGCCGGCGGGCCAGAATGGGCGCCATGCGGATCGTCATCACGCGGAGCGGTGGCTTCGCCGGCATCGAGCGGCGGGCCGAGCTGGACACGTCCGGGCGGCCCGACGCGACGCACCTGGAGGCGCTCGCCCACCGGGCTCTGGCCCCCGGCCGCGACGCCCCCTCCCGGGGAGTGCCCGACGGCTTCCACTACGAGATCACCGTCGACAACCGCAAGGTGCACCTCGCGGACCCGCACCTCACGGAGGACCAGCGGGAGCTGATCCGGGCGGTGCTGCGGGAGGGTGCGTGAGGGGGGCGCCCGCCCCGGCGGTCAGAAGCCGAGCCGGCGGAGCTGCTTCGGATCGCGCTGCCAGTCCTTGGCGACCTTCACATGGAGGTCGAGGTACACCGGCGTGCCGAGCAGGGCCTCGATGTGCTTGCGGGACTTCACGCCGACCTCCTTGAGGCGGGCGCCCTTGGGGCCGATGATGATGCCCTTCTGGCTGGGACGCTCGATGTAGAGGTTGGCGTGGATGTCGAGCAGGGGCTTGTCCGCGGGACGGTCCTCGCGCGGCAGCATCTCCTCGACGACGACGGCGATGGAGTGCGGCAGCTCGTCCCGCACCCCCTCCAGCGCCGCCTCGCGGATCAGCTCGGCCACCATGACCTGCTCGGGCTCGTCCGTGAGCTCGCCCTCGGGGTAGAGCGGCGGGCTCTCCGGGAGGAGCCCGACGAGGAGGTCGGCCACGAGGGAGACCTGCGAGCCGCCGGTCGCGGAGACCGGGATGATCTCCTGCCATTCGATGCCCAGCTCCTGGCCGAGCTTCTGGACGGCGAGCAGCTGGGCGGCCAGCGCCCTGGAGTCGACGAGGTCGGTCTTGGTGACGATCGCCACCTTGGGGGTCTTCCTGATCGCGGCGAGCTCGCCGGCGATGAAGCGGTCACCGGGGCCGATCTTCTGGTCGGCGGGCAGACAGAAGCCGATCACGTCCACCTCGGCCCAGGTGGTCCGCACCACGTCGTTGAGCCGCTCGCCCAGCAGCGTGCGCGGCTTGTGCAGACCGGGGGTGTCGACCAGCACGAGCTGGGCGTCGGGGCGGTGCACGATGCCGCGCACGGTGTGCCGGGTGGTCTGCGGGCGGTTGGAGGTGATCGCGACCTTCGTCCCCACCAGAGCGTTGGTCAGGGTCGACTTGCCCGCGTTGGGGCGGCCGACGAAGCACGCGAAGCCCGCGCGGTGGGGCGCCTGGGAGGGGGAGGAAGCTCTGTCCATGGGGTTCATTCTCCCTGATCGCCCGCACCGCGCCGACCAGAGGCCGGTCAGCCCGCGGTCACGACCGCCGAGGGCGTGCCGTCGGGGCCCGCGAGGAACACCGGCGTCCCCGCGCCGCCCAGGTCCCGCACGGCCGCCCGGTCGGCGTCCGGGACGGCGGACGCCTCGGTGACGACCGCCGCGGCCTCCAGCGAGGTCGCCCCGCTCGCCACCGCCATGGCCACGGCCGTGGCGAGCGCGCTCAGCCGCAGGGAGTCGAGGGCGACGGTCCCGGCGACGTACGTCCGCCCGGTCCCGTCGCGCACGGCCGCCCCCTCCGGGACGCCGTTGCGGGCCCGGGCGGCGCGGGCGAGCGTGATGAGCTTGCGGTCCTCGGGGTCGAGCGGGTCGGGCGCGCTGATGTCCGTCATGGCCAGAGGATAGACAGCGGCCGGGGCCAGCACGCCATCGCGTACCCCGGCAGCGACCGGTCGGCCGCCCGCGTCCGCTCGCGCCCCTCGGGGGTGTTGAGCCGGGCCACGCGCTCGGCGGTGTCCGTGCCCGGAACGGGGTTGTGCAGCACGATCGTCAGGTCCGGCCGGGCCGGGATCTTCAGCGGGCTGATCTCGAAGCGCAGCGTGCCGGCCACCGGGTGGGCGTACTCCTTGCTGAGCTGCCCGGCCGGCTGGACGTCGTTGCGCGCCCACAGCTCCGCGAACTCCGGGCTGAGCGCGGAGAGTTCCGCGACGATCGCCTCGAAGCCCTCGTCGCCCGGGCGTTCCGAGCAGGCCGCGCGGTACTGGGCGACGACGCTGTGCGCGTTCCGCTCCCACTGGGCGGCGCGCGAGCGGTAGACGGGGTCGGTGAAGAAGGAGATCAGGCAGTTCTGCCGGACCTCGGGGCGGAAGCCCATCACCAGCGCGGCCGAGGCGTTGTAGGCGACGGTGTTCCAGTAGGGGTCCATGACGTGCGCGGGGTGGGGCATCCAGCCCTCGATCAGCCGGAGCACGCCGGAGCACAGGTACTCGGGGTCGTCGACCGCCGCGTCGGGCAGCGGCGGGTTGAGACCGGCCAGGACGTACAGGTGACGGCGCTCGGGGCCGGTCATCCGCAGCACCCGCGCCACCGCGTCGAGCACCTGCGGGGAGACGGTGATGTCGCGCCCCTGCTCCAGCCACTGGTACCAGGACGCTCCCACCCCCGCGAGCACGGCGACCTCCTCGCGGCGCAGCCCGGGGGTCCGGCGGCGGGCGCCGCCGCCGGGCAGGCCGGCCTCCGCCGGGCTGACCCTGGCCCGCCGGCTCATCAGGAAGTCGCGCAGTTCGGAACGGCGGTTCGTCCCGGCCCCGGCCCCGCGCGTCGTCGCGGTCGTCAACGTTCCCCCTCGGTACCTGGTGGTGCGGCCACCACCATAAGCACCGACTCCCCACCGGTATTCCGCCTTCCCGAGGGTGGGCGCATGCCGATCGACACGTCCCCCTCCCCCACCCCGTCCCCCTCCCCCACCTCCACCGCCCCCGCGCCGGCCCCCGTCGCGGCGGGGGCGGGGATGTCCGCCCGCGCGAAGCTGACCCTGCTGGTGCTGTGCGCCGCGCAGTTCATCGTCGCGCTCGACTTCTCCGTCCTCAACGTGGCCCTGCCCGTGCTCGGCGACGACCTCGGCATGGGCCGGGCGGACCTCCAGTGGGCGGTCACCGCCTTCGCCCTGCCCTCCGGCGGCTTCCTGCTGCTCTCCGGCCGCCTCGGCGACCTGTACGGCCGGCGGCGGCTCTTCCTCGCCGGGCTCGCGCTCTTCACCGCCGCCTCGGTGCTGGCCGCGCTCGCCTGGGGCCCGGCGTCCTTCCTGGCCGGACGCGCCCTGCAAGGGGTGGGCGCGGCCGTCACCGTGCCCACCGGCATGGCGCTGCTCACCACGACCTTCCCCGAAGGGCCGCAGCGCGAGCGGGCGTTGGGCATCAGCAGTACCCTGCTCTCGCTCGGCTTCACCGTCGGCATGCTGCTCGGCGGCGTCATGACCGACGGGCTCGGCTGGCGCTCGACCATGGGCCTCCTCGCCGTCGCCGGCACCGGCGTCCTCCTCGGCGCCCCCGGCCTGCTGACCGAGTCCATCCCCCATAGCCTTAAGGGCATGGGAGGTGCCCCCATCCCCGACCGGCCGCGCCTGGACCTGCCCGGCGCCGCCACCGTCACCGGCGGCCTGCTCGCCCTCATCTACGCCCTGTCCACCGCCGCACAGCGCGGCTTCGGCGGCACGGACGTCCTCGTCGCCCTGGCCGCCGGCCTCGTCCTGCTCGTCGCGTTCGTCCTCGTCGAGTCGCGGGCGGCCGAGCCGCTGGTCTCGCTGCCGATGCTGCGCCGGCGCACGGTCGCCTTCGGCAACCTGGCCGGGCTGACGACGTTCTCGACGATGACCGCCGTCGTCTTCCTGCTCACCCTCTACCTCCAGGACGTGCTGGGCCTCTCGGCCTTCCGCACCGGGCTCGTCTTCGGCGTGCAGGGCGCCTTCGCGGTGGCCGCCGGCACGGTGGCGCCCCGGGTCATCGCCCGCTTCGGCACCCGCGCCACCCTCGTCGGCGGACTGCTGGTCCAGGCCGCGTTCACCGCGCTGCTGCTGGGCGTGGGCGCCACGTCGGGCGCCTGGCTGACGCTGGTGTGCGCCTCGCTCGCGTGCGTGGGCCACCTGTGGGCCATCGTCGCCTACGGGGTCGTCGCCACCTCGGGCCTCCCCGACCGCGAACAGGGCCTGGCCACCGGCCTGGTGACCAGCTCCCAGCAGGTCGGCCTCACCATCGGCATCCCGCTGCTGAGCGCCCTCGCCTCGGCCCGCACGGCCGCCCTCCGCTCGGGCGGCGAGGGCGTCGTCCCCGCCACGCTGGACGGCGTCAGGCTCGGCCTGGGCGTGGACGCGGCGGTCGTCGCGGCGGTGGCCGTGCTCGTCGCGGTGGCGCTGCGCCCCAGGAACCGGTAGCGGCGTCAGGAGGACGGTACGGGCGAAGACGCCCTCCCGTCCGCCGCGACGAGCCGCGCCACCCTCTCGGCCGTGCCGCTGCCGGGGACCGGGTTGTGCATCACGATCGTCAGATCCGGCCGGGAGGGGATCCGCAGCGGGCTGCTCTCGAACGCGAGCCGGCCGGCCAGCGGATGCTCCAGCTCGTTGACGAGCTGCCCCTCGGGGCGGACGGCACCCTCCTCCCACAGCCCGGCGAACTCCTCGCTGGCCGCGCGCAGTTCGTCCACCAGCTCCGCGACCTCACCCGCCCGCCAGGCGTCCGGCCGCTCCGTGCACGAGGCGCGGAACTGCGCGACCACCCGCCGGGCGTTCTCCTCCCGCGCGGCCGACCGCGGCCGGAACGCGGGGTCGGTGAAGTAGTGCCACAGCCAGTTGTGCGGCCGGCCGCCGGGTTCGCGGCCGTCCGGGCCGAGGCCCAGGAGGCGGGCGGCGGATGCGTTGGCCGCGACGGTGTTCCAGTACGCGTCCATGATGTGCGCGGGGTTGGGCAGCCAGGCGTCGATCAGGCGCCGCAGCCCCGGGCAGAGGCTGTCCGGCGCCTCGCCGGACTCCGGCAGCGGCGGGTTGAGCCCGGCCAGGACGTACAGATGGCGCCGCTCGACGGCGGTCAGCCGCAGGACCCGGGCGACGCCGTCGAGCACCTGCGGGGAGACGGTGATGTCCCTCCCCTGCTCCAGCCACCGGTACCAGGTGGTGCCCACCCCGGCGAGCACCGCGACCTCCTCGCGCCGCAGCCCCGGCGTCCGCCGCGCCCCGCCGCCCGCCGGCAGCCCCGCCTCGGCGGGGCTCAACCCGGCCCGGCGGCTCATCAGGAAGCGGCGCAGCTCGTGGCGGCGGTGCGGGGTGCTCTGGCGCACGGTCGTCCTCCCGGGCAGGCAGGTGCTGTGGACACCCCCATCAACACGCTCTCCCCACCGGTATTCCGCGGACCGGAGGCTGACCGTCATGTCCGTCGATGCCCTCACCCCGCCCCTGTCCGGCCGCGCCCGGCTGACCCTGCTGGTGCTGTGCGCCGCCCAGTTCGTCGTCACGCTGGACTTCTCGATCCTCAACGTCGCCCTGCCGGTGCTCGGTTCCGACCTCGGCATGGGCCGGGCCGACCTCCAGTGGGCGGTCACCGCCTTCGCCCTGCCCTCCGGCGGGCTGCTGCTGCTCTTCGGCCGGCTCGGCGACCGCTACGGGCGGCGCCGGCTCTTCCTCCTCGGGCTCCGCGTCTTCACGGCGGCCTCGGTGCTGGTCGCCCTCGCCCCCGGCACCGCGTCCTTCCTCACCGGGCGGGCCCTTCAGGGCGTGGGCGCGGCGCTGATCGTGCCGACCGGCATGGCGCTGCTCACCACGTCCTTCCCCGAAGGGCCGCTGCGCGAGCGGGCGTTGGGCATCAACGGCACGGTGCTCTCGCTCGGCTACACCACGGGGATGGTCCTCGCCCTGTCGGCCGCCGCGCAGCGGGGTTTCGGCGCGGCGGACGTGATCCTTTCCTTCTCCGCCGGCGTCCTGCTCCTCGCCGTCTTCGCCGTCGTCGAGTCCCGGGCCGCCGCCCCGCTGGTGCCGCTGGCGATGCTGCGGCGGCGGACGGTGGCCTGGGGGAACCTCGGCGGGCTGGCCACGGTGGCGACCATGACCGCGCTGATCTTCCTCCTCACCCTCTACCTCCAGGACGTGCTGGGCCTTTCGCCCTTCCGCACCGGGCTCCTCTTCGGCGTGCAGGGGCTCTTCGCGGCCCTCGGCGGCCTGACCGCCTCCCGCGTCGTGGCCCGCTTCGGCGCACGGCGTGTGCTGGCCGGCTCCCTGCTGTTCCAGGCCGGCGCGACCGCGCCGCTGGCGTGGCTGGGCACGGGCCCGGGGGCGGTGTGGACGGCCCTGGCCGGGGCGTCGGTGGGGGTCGTGGGGAATCTGTGGGCCGTGGTGGCCTACGGGGTCGTCGCGACGTCGGGTGTGCCGGATGACGAACAGGGCCTGGCCACGGGCCTGGTGACCAGCGCGCAGCAGCTCGGGACGACGGTCGGCATCCCGCTGCTGAGCGCGGCGGGGGCGGGGTGGGGGCTGCGGCCGGCGATCGGGGTCGATGCGGTGGTGGTGGCGGGGGTGGGGGTGCTGGTGGCGCTGGGCCTCCGGGCGGGGGATTGAGCCCCAGCCCCTCCCCCAGGGGGGTAGGGCCGGGGCTCAGTCCCCCCGGCCGGCGCCCAAGCCACCCCGCACCACCGCCTCCTCCAACCGCTCCAGACTCCGCTCCAGCGCCGCCTCCACCACCCCGTCCTCCGGCCGGTGCGACCCCGGCCCGAACGACAGATGGACAGTCACAGCACTGCCACCGGAACCACCCCCGCCCCCATCCGCCGGCGCCACCTGCAACCACCCCGCATACCGCCGGTCCTCACTCGTGCACCACTCCAGCCGGAGCCGCTCCCGCCGCGGGCAGACGAGGGCCTCCGCGTCGTCGCCGGTGCGGTCCTCGTGGACGGTGACCACCGGCGGGTGGCCGGCGTGGACGTGGAGCTCCCCGGGGAGCCAGTGCTCCAGCCGCCCCACATCACAGGCCTGGTCGAAAACCGCCTCGGGAGGGGCGGCGATGGTACGGGTGCGTTCGAACTCGCTCATGGGGCGGTGGGTAACCCGCCACCGCCCCGCCCATGCGCACCCCCGGAGAACCGGTCAGGAAATTCCGCCGCCCGGCCCCGCGCCCGGCCCCCCGGCCACACCCTCGGCCGCGGACGCCGCGGATCCACCCCGCACCGGCTCCACCAGCACCGTCACGATCCGGTTCCGCCGCCCCGCGGGCGCCTCGGCCGTCAGCCGCAGCGCCGTCACCGCCGGATCGGCCCCCCGCTCGGCGAGCGGCACATCCGCCGTCGCGCCGGCGATCGGCACCCGGCCCAGGGACTTGGCGAGGAGCCCGCCGACAGTCTCGACGTCCTCGTCGTCCAGGTCCTCCAGGCCGTACAGCTCCCCGAGGTCCCCGAGGTCCAGCCGGGCCGTGACCCGGTAACGGCCCTCGCCCAGCTCCTCCACCGGCGGCAGCTCGCGGTCGTACTCGTCGGTGATCTCGCCGACGATCTCCTCGAGGATGTCCTCGATCGTGACGATGCCGGCCGTGCCGCCGTACTCGTCGATGACGACCGCGCAGTGATTGCGCTGCTGCTGCATCTCGCGCAACAGATCACCGGCGTTCTTGGTGTCGGGCACGAAGACCGCCGGCCGCATCACCGTGGAGACCGGCTCCGACTCCGCCTCGCGATTGATGTGGGTGCGCCGGACGAGGTCCTTGAGGTAGACGATGCCGACGACGTCGTCCTCGTTCTCGCCGGTCACGGGGATCCGCGAGAAGCCGGAGCGCAGCGCCAGCGTCAGCGCCTGCCGGATGGTCTTGCCGCGCTCGATGACGACGAGATCCGTCCGGGGCACCATCACCTCGCGGACGAGCGTGTCGCCGAGCTCGAAGACGGAGTGCACCATGCGCCGCTCCTCGTCCTCGATGAGCGACTCCTTCTCCGCGAGGTCCACCATCGCCCTCAGCTCCGCCTCGGAGGCGAAGGGACCCATGCGGAAGCCGCGGCCGGGGGTGAGGGCGTTCCCGATGAGGATCAGCAGCCGCGGCACCGGCCCCATGACCCGGGCGAGCGGCAGCAGGACGTACGCGGCGGCCGTCGCGGTGCCCAGCGGATGCTGGCGGCCGATGGTGCGCGGGGAGACGCCGACGGCCACGTACGAGACGAGGACCATCACCGCGACGGCGACGGTCAGCGCCTGCCAGGTCGCCTGGAACTCGCGCAGGCAGACGTACGTCACCAGCACGCCCGCCGCCATCTCGCAGGCGACGCGCACCAGCAGCGCGACGTTGAGGTAGCGCGTCGGGTCGGCGGCGACGGCCATGAGCTTCGCGCTGCCGCGCCGCCCCAGCCGCACCGCCTCCTCCGCGCGGAACCGCGTCGTCCGGGACAGCCCCGCCTCCGCGCAGGCCGCGAGCCAGGCGACGACGAGCAGGAGGACCGCCGCGGCGATCAGCTGGCCGGTCACGTGATCGTGGGAGCCGGGGAGGCCCCTTCGATCCCGCGCTCGGCGCGCCAGCCGTCGATGATCGCCGCCTGGAGGCCGAACATCTCGGCCTTCTCGTCGGGTTCCTCGTGGTCGTAACCGAGGAGGTGCAGGACGCCGTGGACGGTCAGGAGCTGGAGCTCCTCGTCCATGGAGTGCCGGGTGGGGGCCGCCTCGCCCTGCTTCCTCGCGACCTCCGGGCAGAGCACGATGTCGCCGAGGAGCCCCTGCGGGGGCTCGTCGTCGTCCTTCGTCGGCGGACGCAGCTCGTCCATCGGGAAGGACATGACGTCGGTCGGGCCGGGCAGGTCCATCCACTGGATGTGGAGCTGCTCCATGGCCTCGGCGTCGACGACGATGACCGACAGCTCGGAGAGCGGGTGGATGCGCATCCGGGCCAGCGCGTAGCGGGCGACGTCGAGGATCGCCTGCTCGTCGACCTCCGTGCCGGATTCGTTGTTGACGTCGATCGACATCGTGCTCAGTGACTACTTTCCTTCGCGGTTGTCGTACTTCTCGTACGCGTCCACGATACGGCCGACCAGCTTGTGCCGGACCACGTCGTTGCTGGTGAGACGGGCGAAGTGGACGTCCTCCACGCCCTCCAGGATCTGCTGCACCTGACGCAGACCGCTCCGGGTGCCGCCGGGGAGGTCGACCTGGGTGATGTCACCCGTGATCACGATCTTGGAGTCGAAGCCGAGCCGGGTGAGGAACATCTTCATCTGCTCGGGGCTGGTGTTCTGCGCCTCGTCGAGGATGATGAAGGCGTCGTTGAGGGTGTTGTGCGTCAGCAGATAGTCCTGGGTGACGTACAGCGAGTCCTCGGCGGCCACCTGGATGCAGACGGCTTCCTCGCGGCCCGCGGGCTCGATGCTGTCGATGAACCGCATCGGGCGGCCGCCGCCTCCGGCCGCGTGGTACGCCTCCCGCTTGCGGGCCAGGCGGAAGGGCTCGATGCCTTCGGGGAGACGGATGTCGACGACATGCGAGTCGTACCGGTGAGTGCCCAAGGCCGAGCCCTGCTCTCGGCCCTCGGCCGGCCGACGCCGCGTGTAGGCGACCCCACCGAGGGACTGAACGAGCGCGATCACGTCGTCGCGAAGGACGATCGACGCGGTCGAGTACTGGATCCGGCATGTGCGGTCCCGCTGCGTGACCGGACCGCCGTCGGAATCGAGCAGCCCCTGGAGGACGGCGAGCCGCACCTCTGCGGTGTTGAACAGGTAGTCGTCCGGGATGAACTTGGAGTGGGACCGGGTGCCGATCAGCTCCAGTTCGCGGATCATCCGGGTGACCGGGTTCTCCAAAGTGACCACGTCGCCGGGCGACTTCACCCGGTTCAACACGTGGTCGGGGCCACTCCGGTGCCGGACAGTGATGCCCGGGAGCGCAGTGTCCAGGGCTTGGGCAAGCTCTTCGTCCTCCGTCGAGAAGGACGGTGTGGTGGAACCGGTCAGACATCCGTCGCCGAGCAGCAGACCCAGTGCATAGGGGTCCATGGGGACCTCGCGCTCGGGGAAGGATGCGGGGGCGGTGAGCATCGGCAGCTCGTAGCGGCGGGCGTGCGCGGCACGGAGGTTCCCGATCATCTCCTTGGTCTCCAGGACCCGCCACGGCTCGTTGCGGCGCTTGTCCGACGCCGTCCGGACCGTCCACAGGTGCTCGCCGCAGCACAGCGTCCAGGAGCCGTCCTGGGCCGTGACACGGTAGATGTCCTTCTCGCCCTGCGGGTAGACACCGAGGACGGGGGTCGGCTCACCGTTCGATCCGATGACCAGGTCGCCGACCTGGAGATCACCGATGGGGCACCAGCCGTCCGGTGTCAGCACATTGGTGAAAACGGGCTGGGCCCTACCCCGCATATAGGCCAGCGGCGCCACCTCGATCGTCCCCGCGGCCATCAGCCGGGGGATGGAGTCGGGGTCGATCATGTCGTGCAGCGCGTCGTAGAGCGGGCGCAGATACGGGTCGATCTTCTCGTAGAGCGTGCCGGGCAGGAAGCCCAGCCGCTCGCCCGCCTCGACCGCCGGCCGGGTCAGGATGATCCGGTTGACCTGCTTGGACTGGAGGGCCTGGACGGCCTTGGCCATGGCCAGATAGGTCTTGCCGGTACCGGCGGGGCCGATGCCGAAGACGACGGTGTGCTTGTCGATCGCGTCGACGTAGCGCTTCTGGTTGAGCGTCTTGGGGCGGATGGTGCGGCCGCGGTTGGAGAGGATGTTCTGGGTGAGCACCTCCGCCGGGGTCTCGCTCTGCTCCTCCACGTTGCGCAGCATGGCGATCGAACGTTCCACCGCGTCCTCCGTCATCGGCGCACCGGTCCGGAGCACCAGCATCATCTCGTCGAACAGCCGCTGGACGAGGGCGACTTCCGCCCGGTCCCCCGTCGCGCTGACCTCGTTGCCCCGGACGTGGATGTCCGTCGCCGGGAATGCGTTCTCGATCACGCGCAGGAGCCTGTCCCCGGAACCCAGAACGGTCACCATCGGGTGCTTCGCCGGGACCGTGAAGCGGGCCTCGGCCCGCTCGGCCGGCTGCTGGGCTGCCTGCTGCGCTCGTGTGGGTGTCTGAGTCATGGGCCGGCTCTGTGGCCTGCTCATCCCTCTTTCCATGTGCGTGCGTCCGGCGGCCACGGATCCGGCCGCCCCGTACCGCCCAGGGTACGCCGGAGCCGGGGCGGGCCCGAGGGGATTTCCGCGTCCCGGAAGACCCCTCACGCGCCCCGGAAGCCGAGCGTGGGCTGGGCCCGGCGGAGCGGCCAGGGCCTGGTCACGCCGGGGAGCAGCCCGTCGAGGAAGGCGTAGCGGCGCAGGGCGTCCCGGGACTGGTCGTCGTAGGAGCGGGTGTGGTGCCACCAGGCGGCGATCTCCACCCAGCCCGGCGCGGAGAGCGAGCCGCCGAACTCCTGGACGGACAGGGCCGAGGTCAGGCAGGCGAAGGCCAGCCGGTCGGCCAGCGGCCAGCCGGCCAGGGTGCCGGTGACGAAGCCGGCGACGAAGACGTCCCCCGCGCCGGTGGGGTCGAGCGCCTCCACGACGATGGCCGGCACCTCGGCGGTCTCCCCGGTCCGTCCGTCGGCGGCGTAGGCGCCCTTCTCCCCCATGGTCACCACGGCCAGCGGCACCCGGTCGGCCAGCGCGCGGGCGGCGGCGCGCGGGCAGTCGGTGCGGGTGTAGCGCATGGCCTCCTCGGCGTTGGGCAGGAACGCCTCGCAGTGCTCCAGGTCGGCCAGGTCGGCCGGGTCCCAGCGGCCGGTGTCGTCCCAGCCGACGTCGGCGAAGACCCGGCTGCCGGCCCGCGCCGCGTTGCCGATCCACTCCTCCTGCCTGCCGGGGACGAGCAGCGCGACGGCCGCCTCGGCGCGCACCGGGCTGGCCGGCACGGGCGTCTCGGGCGGCGGCGCCTCGTGGCCGTGCGAGATCATCGTCCGCTCGCCCTCGTACGCCATGGAGACCGTCACCGGGGAGTGCCAGCCGGGCACGGTGCGCGACTGGCCGAGGTCGATGCCCTCGCCTCTGGAGAGCGCCTCCCAGCAGTACTCGCCGTACATGTCGTCGCCGAACGCGGCGGCGAGCGAGGTCCGCAGGCCCAACCGGGCCAGCGCCGTGGCCATGTTGGCGATGCCGCCGGGGCTCGACCCCATGCCCCGCGCCCAGGACTCGGTGCCGCGCACGGGCGCCGAGTCCAGGCCGGTGAAGATGATGTCGAGGAAGACGGTGCCGGTGAGGTAGACGTCGAACTCCGGTCCGCCCGGGGCGCGCAGACCCGCGAGGGGATCGAGGACCGGGGCACCTGCGGGGCGTTCGGAAGGAATCGTCATCTCGTCGCTACTCCTCTCGGGGGTGCGGTTCGGACAGTGTGCCCGATGCTGCGGTACGTTCCGGCCATGAGGCTGACGATTCTCGGCGGTGGCGGATTCCGGGTGCCCCTCGTGCACCGGGCCCTTCTCGACGACGCGCGGCGCGATGCGCCGGGCCGCGTCACCGAACTGGTGCTGTTCGACACGGACTCGATGCGCGCCAGAGTGATCACATCGGTGCTGACCGCGCAGGCGGACGGGGTGCCCGGCGCGCCCTCCGTCCGGGTGGCGCGCGATCTCGACGAGGCGCTGCGGGGCGCCGACTTCGTCTTCTCCGCCATCCGTGTGGGCGGTACGGCGGGGCGGGTGCGCGACGAGCGCATCGCGTTGGACGAAGGGGTGTTGGGGCAGGAGACCGTCGGCGCCGGCGGGGTCCTGTACGGGCTGCGCACCCTTCCCGTGGCCCTGGACATCGCGCGGCGGGTGGCGGAGAACGCGCCGGACGCGTGGGTCATCAACTTCACCAATCCGGCGGGGATGGTGACCGAGGCGATGGCCTCGGTGCTGGGCGAGCGGGTGATCGGCATCTGCGACTCGCCGGTCGGTCTGGTCAGGCGCGCCGCGCGGGCGGCGGGGGCCGATCCGGACCGGGTCGAGTACGACTACGTGGGGCTCAACCACCTCGGCTGGCTGCGGTCGTTGACACTGGACGGACGTGAGTTGCTGCCGGGGCTGCTGGAGAACCCCGAGGCGCTGGCGTCGTTCGAGGAGGGCAAGCTCTTCGGCTCCGCCTGGCTGCGGGCGCTGGGCGCCCTGCCGAACGAGTACCTCCACTACTACTACTTCCGCCGTGAAACCCTGAGCGCGGTACGGGAGTCGGCGCAGACGCGGGGCGAGTTCCTCGACCGCCAGCAGGCCGACTTCTTCCGCCGGGCGGCGGCCGCGTCCTCGCCCGCCGCGGCCTACGACCTGTGGCGGCGCACCCGGCTGGAGCGCGAGGAGACGTACGGGGCCGACAGCCGTGCGGCGAGCGGGGGTTGGCGGCGCGACTCCTGCGACCTGGAGGGCGGCGGCTACGAGCGGGTGGCGCTCGCGCTGATGCGGGGGGTGGCGGGGGACGAGCGCTCCCGGCTGATCCTCGACGTCCGCAACGAGGGCACCGTTCCGGAGCTCGACCGGGAGGCGGTCATCGAGACCGTCTGCGAGGTGAGCGCCAAGGGCGCCCGGCCGCTGCCGTGCGCCCCCCTGCGTGAGGACCAGCTCGGGCTGATGTTCCAGGTCAAGGCGGTGGAGCGGGGTGTGATCGACGCGGCGGCCGGACGGGATCCGCGGGCCGCGCTGCGGGCGCTGGCCCTGCACCCGCTGGTGGACTCGCCGGCGGTGGCGGCCCGGATCCTGGAGCGGGCGGAGGTGTAGCCCGTCCTGTAGCCCGTCCGGGGCAGGTGTGGCGGGCGTGACGGGAGTGACATTGACCGGGTGCGGCGCGAGGCCCTAGCTTCGCGCTGCACCTTTTATGCCCTCCGCAGGAGTCACCCGTGCCACTCTCGTCCAAGCGTGCCCGTCTCGCCGCCACCGTCGCCGCCGTCGCCGTCGGGGCCGGTCTCTACACGGCGGGCGCGGCCACCGCCGACCGCTCGGTCCCCCGGACGGACAAGGAGATCCCCAACCTCTCCCTCGTCCAGGAGAAGATCAAGGCGTACTACGGCGACACCGTGGACAAGAACGGCGAGCACTGGGCGTCGCCGGACAGCGCCTACGCGCGGCAGGTCGCCGGCATCGAGAAGCGCGCCAAGGCGCACCTGGAGGACGTCCTCGCGCGGGGCACCGCCAAGGGCGGGAAGCCGGCCATCGTCCTCGACCTGGACGACACCACCCTGCTCACCTACAACTATGAGCTGAAGCAGGGCTTCCACTTCACTCCGGAGTCGCAGGACGCGTACCTGAAGTCCACCGACACCAAGCCGGTGTTCGGCATGCCGAAGCTGGTCAACTGGGCCAAGTCCCGGGGCATCGAGGTCTTCTACGTGACCGGGCGCGACGAGCACCAGCGCGACTGGAGCGTCCGCAACCTCAAGAACGTCGGCTACAAGCCGGCCGCCGACACGGCCCACTTCTTCCTCAAGAACAAGAAGAACCCGCCGGCCTACCTGCCCTGCGGCGCGACGTGCACCACCACCGAGTACAAGTCGGGCACGCGCAAGCACATCGAGGCGCGGGGCTACCGCATCGTCGCCAACTTCGGCGACCAGTGGAGCGACCTGAACGGCGGCCACTCCGGCCGCGCGTTCAAGATGCCGAACCCGATGTACTACCTGCCCTGATCCCGTTTCGGGACGGGAACGCGCATCAGGTCCCGGGCGATGGTGAGTTCGCCCTCGTACCCGGCCGCCCGGGCCTGCCGCTCGAAGACGGACGCGTCGTGGTAGCGCTGCGAGAAGTGCGTCAGCACCAGGTGCCGCACCCCCGCCTCGCGCGCCACGCGCGCCGCCTGGCCGGCCGTCAGGTGCCCGTGCTCCTTGGCGAGCCCCTCGTCCTCGTCGGTGAAGGTCGACTCGATGACGAGCATGTCGCAGCCCTCGGCGAGGGCGTGCACGCCGTCGCACAGCCGGGTGTCCATCACGAACGCGAACCGCTGTCCGCGCCGCAGCTCGCTGACGTCCTCCAGGGACACCCCGCCGAGCGCGCCCTCCCGCTGGATCCGCCCCACGTCAGGGCCGGCGATCCCATGCTCCGCCAGCCTCTCCGGCAGCATGCGCCGCCCGTCGGGCTCGACGAGCCGGTAGCCGTACGACTCGACGGGGTGCGAGAGCCGCCGCGCGTCCAGCGTGTACGCCGGGCCGTCCACCAGCCGCATCGCGACGCCGGACACGGGCTCCTCCACGAGCTCCACCGTCTCCCGGTACGCCGTCGCGTACCGCAGCCGGTCGAAGAACCGCCGGCCGCCGGCCGGGTAGTGCGCGGTGACGGTGTGCGGCACGCGGTCGAGATTGATCCGCTGGATCACCCCGGCGAGCCCCAGCGAGTGATCGCCGTGAAAGTGCGTCACACAGATCCGGTTCAGGTCGTGCGCGGCGACGCCGGCCCGCAGCATCTGCCGCTGCGTCCCCTCCCCGGGATCGAACATGATCCCCTCGCCGTCCCACAGCAGGACGTACCCGTTGTGGTTGCGGTGCCGCGTGGGGACCTGGCTGGCGGTCCCCAGCACGACGAATTCACGTACGGACACGGTTCCGCGCTTTCTAGCCGGGAGGCCAGTTGAACCCGCGCCCGCCGAGCAGGTGCGCGTGCGCGTGGAAGACGGTCTGCCCGGCGCCGCTGCCGGTGTTGAAGACGATCCGGTACCCCGACCCCGTCACATCCTCCTCCGCGGCCACCTCGCCCGCCACCCGCAGTATCTCGGCGGCCGCCCCCGGCTCCCCGGCGGCGAGCGACGCCGCGTCCGGGTAGTGCACCTTGGGGATCACCAGCACATGCGTGGGCGCCTGGGGGTTGATGTCCCGGAACGCGACCGCGCTCTCCGTCTCCCGCACGATCGTCGCGGGCACCTCCTTCGCCACGATCTTGCAGAACAGGCAGTCGGCCTGCGGTTCTCCCGCCACCGGCGCACTCCTTCCGGGTCGTCCGCTCGTACGGACCGGATGTTACCGGGCGGTGCCGACAGGGCCCGTTCCGGACCGCCGCGCGAGCGCGTCCGCCGCGGCCCTGGCGAAGGCGTCCGGGTTGTCGAGCATGATGTTGTGCCCGCAGTCCGGCACGGCGACGACGTCCACCCCGGCGGCCGAGAGCGCGTCCGCACCGGGCAGCGGGCCGTCGGCCGCGGGCACCAGGAAGGTCCGCGGAACGTCCAGCTCCATCAGCACCCCCCGGACCGCCCCCTTCGCAAGATGAACGGCACTGCGGTGCAGAGCCTCCCGCCCCGCGAGCCGCATCGTGGCCCACCAGTGCGCCCCGGCCCGCTCGCGCACCTCGCGCCAGCCACCCGCGAGGAATTCCTCCTCGGAGTACGCGGCGATCCCTCCACTGCCGGCGGCACCGGCCCGCACCTCCACCGGGTCGAGGTTGGCATCGACAAGCACCAGCCGCGCCACGAGCCCCGGATGCCGCGCGGCGAGCATGACGGCGATCGCCCCGCCCATGCTGTGCGCGACCACCTCCGCGCCACGCACACCTTCGGCGACCAACGCCGAGGCGACGGCGTCGGCATGCCCCTCCAGCGTGTACCCGAACTCCACCGGCCGGTCACTGATCCCGTGCCCGAGCAGATCGAGCAACAGCGAACGATGCCCGCCGAGCAACGGATGCGCCGCAACTCCCGCGAAGTACGCGGGCGAAGACGCCCCCAGCCCATGCAGATAGACCCGCACCGGCTCCCGCCCGGGCAACTCGACCCACCGAATCCGATCCCCCGCGTTCGTGACGACGGCACTCCGCATGCCCGACTCCCCCCAACTTCAAGATCGCTGAAGGAGCGAGCGTAACTGGGGGATCAAGCGGGCTCCGCACAGTGGAGTTGCCGACGCGCCGGTCACGCCGGACCGCTGCCCGACGACGCATGGCAACTGCCTTCCGTCGGTCGCTCGGTGGGCCACAAGGGTGGTGCCCGACGGATGGGCGACCTCCCCGGCAACCTTGATTCGTCACCCTGCAACCTTCATGTCCGATGGCCGGCTTGAACTGCGCGACAACCGGGCAGTGGACTCTACCTGCTCCCGAACTCGATCAGGTCCTCAACGGCTCGCCCGGAGCCAGGAATTGAAGTCCTCGAATCGTGCTCTCTGCTCCCGGCCGGCATTGTCAAAGTCATGGATCACCACCGCACCGCCGTGATCCACATCCCGGCAAGCGACATCGTCATGATCCTGCCGACGCGCGAAAGGAAGCAACTTCCTGTCGGGATAACGCTCCCGCAGTCCCCTTGTTCTCCGTCGCAGCAGATCACCATCGAAGATCCACCACGGTTCGAGGTTGGTCAGGCCGAGCTCCACCACGCGAATGAATTCGTCCGGGTACTCGAACCCCTCGGGAAGGTCGTCGATCGCCAGAAGGCCGGATTTCCCAGTTTCCATCCCAGGAAGTGTACGGTGACCCCGTGGGCCACTGATCACGGAACTTACCTGACTGCTTTCCCATACGGAGCTTGACTGCCCCCGGGAGAGACGCCGCCTTCTGGGCCCGCGACCAGAACGACGATGCCGGGGGGCGATCAGCCGGTGGAGTGGTCGCGCCAGGTCCGGTGCAGGTCTCCCGGCAGTTCACCCGGCTCGCAGAACAGCAGCACTTTGAACGGCACACCGGTCCTTCCGGGCTTCGCCCGGGAGTTGGCCCACGCCTCTGCCGCCCCCTCCAACGCCCGGACGAACAAATGCAGTTCCTCCACTGCCCCGGAGAGCAGGGCACCCGCGTTGTCGATCACCACCATGTACCGGTCGGCCGGCAACCAATTGAGATCGCGCAGACAATCCAGCAGGGCTGACCAGTTCCAGCCGAAGTAGTCAGGGAATCTGAACTTTTCCCAAAATTGCCCGAACACCCCGTCCGGATCCGTCATATCGCATGCGTCCATGCGCGCCACATGGGTCATCCCCGTCGCGGGGAGGGCAGCCGCCACCGTCATGGATTCCGTCCTCGGGAAGACGTTCAGCCATGGCCCGTCAAGGCCCCACAGCCCGTCATCGCCGATCGGTGGCGGCTCTCCGGAGGGCACCGAGAAGAAGCTGACCACCGGCCCGTCATCCGTATCGGTCGCTACGACTTCGAAAGCGCGACGCGGATAGGCGG
Organism: Streptomyces caatingaensis; assembly: GCF_001187435.1. Classification (GTDB taxonomy): domain Bacteria; phylum Actinomycetota; class Actinomycetes; order Streptomycetales; family Streptomycetaceae; genus Streptomyces; species Streptomyces caatingaensis. Next base: position 658,391 of record NZ_LFXA01000004.1, read on the forward strand.
CGGAGAGCGCGGCTCTCCAGGACCGCTCCACCGTCCGGGCCACTTCGTGCAGCGCGGCATTGTCGTCGGCGCCGTCGCCGCAGTCGATGACGTCGCGCAGCACAAGTCTGTTCAGCGTCGCCTCAATACGGTGCGTGTCTCCCCCGAGGCAGCGATACCACTCGTCGAACCCTTCACGGTCGTACACACGCCCCCAGACGACACAGCCTCGGTCGAGGACGAACCGCGGCCACAACGCGCGGCCGAGGGCGAGCCATTGCCCCAGGGTGCAATGGCGGGTGAGGAAGTGCACGTGGTCGGGTGCCCCCCGAAGCCCTGCCGCCCATCTCTGGATTTCCGGATACTCCTCAGGATCCACGACGCTCCCCACACGTACGTACAGCGGTCAGCCAGCGGGCACCGAGCCGCACCGCGCCACCGCCCCGTCCGGCCCAGCAGCGTTCTCCGAGCACCCTGACGGCAATTGTATCGAGGTCGCTCCATCCGGGGCATATCTCGCGATACGAGAGAGCGACGAACCGGGCATAACCGTCGGAACGACGGCAGCCGGACTGGGCATGCTCCTTGCGAGCGTCAAGGCCGGTGCGTTCGGAAGTGGCATGCAGTCACTGCCGCATTGACGGCCCCTTCACGTTGTCCCAAGTGGGCGAAGCATCACTGCGCGTAACCCGGTTCGGGGCATAGCTCCATAGGGTTGTGTAAATACAACGCGTTTTATCCAGCTGGCCGTTGTCGCGACGGTTGCGCCAACGCAGTTCAGCTGCCGACCAGTTGCCACCATGGAAACGCCCCGGCGGTGTTAGTGGCCCCCCCGGGGCCGGCCAACGCCAGCCAGGAGCGTCAGCATGCCCCGCCGTAGCGGGTTCTCCCTGCGAAGAACATTCACCCTCCTGCTCAACCGACTCATTTCGATCCCCGACGCCGCGCGCCCGCGCCCGTACGCACGCGCCGGAGCGCATCCCAAGCCATGCCTGCACCGCGCACTACCTCCGGCCTCGGCCTCCTCATCCGTGATGCGGCCCCACCGCCCCTGCCCCCCGGAGGAGCCCGGCTCACCGCCGAACTCCCACCCGCAGCAGCCCGAACCCTCCACCGGCAGTTCCGCCTTCCCCGACTACCCCATGCCCCTCATCCGCCCGCGCCCCCAGCCCCAGTCCCGCTCCCTCACCCCCGAACAGCAACAGCGCCGCGCCACCCTCGCTCTCGCCCTGATCGGCATCGATATCGGCCCGTCCGTCATCCACGGCCACCGCTTCGGCTCACGATCAGCCGGAAACATCAACCCCAACAACCCCGAATGGCGACCCGCTGACAAGAGACGGCACCCCGCCCCGTACATCCCTCCGCAACAAGGTCTCCGCGTCAGCCGTGTCCCCTGCAAGCCCGTCAGTGACCGGCTGCCGCGCTCCGCACGACAGGCCACAGGTCAATTGCCGTATGAAGAGGTGGAACTCGCAGGAATCCGATAGGCATCTGCAACGTCTTCGTCGAAGATGGCCACCAAGGAATCGGGCATATAAGTAATTTCCGAGCCCTCCGACTCTCCGAGTGCGATCACCACACTGGATCCGTTGGAAAAATCCATACGGAAGGCCCATGGCATGTCGGAACACCCCTCATTCGGCACGTGCCAGGCCGGAGTCACGCTGACGATCGAGCGACCCAGGAGCCCTACCCACTCCATACGTTCGCCGACCGCGACCATGTCCCCTGACGGACCAGCATTGGGCGCATCACGGCCACTCAGTTCAATCGCCAGACCTTCATTGGCCCCATCCATGGCCCACGAAAGGGTAACAACGCTGTTAGCCAGCACCAGTTGCACAGCCATGTCGACCTCATGGACACGATCGACCCTGTACCCTTCCGGCCAGTCCTCTCCGTTCAGTACGAAATACCTGACCGAAACCAAGGGCTCCCCGGATACCTCCGCCACCACCTCCGCGAGCTCAGCTTCGACCTGTGCACGGCCGATCCACGGCTGGATTACCCTCATCACTAATACCGCCCAAAGTACTGGAATACGCCATTGGAGTCGAACGTGGCGCCGTAGCCTCGCCCGCCGCCAGGATCTGGCATGACAAACCGAGTGCCGCCGGCAAAGTTACCCGACGTCACTGGAACCTGTACAACCTTCGGGTTTGTCAGAATGTCATCGAGAAGGTCCTGCCCGGCGGAGTCCAACCGCTTCCCTGGAACAACTTCCAAGTCACCGCGATTCATGTGCTTCTGATACTCACGGCCTGCCCGGGTCAGCTTCCCCTTGTCCGGCCGTTGGCCACTCCTCGAGAGGTCATCCAGGCTCGGGCACGGCGCAAGGCCGAGAGGATCGGACCAGGTGTGCGGGTTACTGACGTAGGCATGGTGGTTCGGAGCGGGCTCAAGGCCAAGGGGATCCGGCGAGAGGTAGCTCGCGACCTCCGGATCATAAAACCTGAAACAGTTGTAATTGATCCCGGTCTCGGCGTCATGGTATTGCCCTGGAAACCGGATCGGGCAGTCGACCTCTTCTTCCCCTGACCCTGGAAGTCTTGTGCCCCATAGTGAGACTCGACGTCGCCAGCCCAAGTCACCGTCGAATGAGATCAACTCTGTCGGACTGCCGACCAAGTCGGTCACAATACCGTAAAACTGGGGACAGTGGGACAGGCCGTCTGGAGAAAACCTCGAAACCAAAGACTCGGACTCGGAATACATCCGTTGCCGGTGTTCAATCTGAGCAACCGGGCGATGAGTTCCTGGCATGTAGTCCCAAGAACTCACCTTCTCTTTCGCGCCTACTCGTTCCGCAAGCCGGGTGCCATCCCAGGAGAAACAGGTCCCCTCCTCTGCCGATCCATCCTCGGAAATGCGGTGCTTGGATATCCGGCGACCGAGGGGATCATGGGGATCATACACATATTCCCAACACTCACCCTCCGCGGTCATCGCCTGCGTCAGACGGTCTTTCGTGTTCCACTCATATGTCCATACCCTGGTCTGCCCGTTGAGGAGTTTGCGCACCTTGCGTACGAGACGCCCCTGCGCATCATGCTCGTATGTCGTCCGCCCGGCGCGCCGAATAAGCGTTCCCTTGAATTCACGGTCGCCGGGTGACTGATGCTCCGGTGCAACAGCGTGGGTCAAGTTGCCCGCGGCATCGTAAGCGTAATTCTCCCTCCAACCGTAGGCGTTGACGGCGGCGATGCGGCCCGTTGGGGTGAGGTCGAAGTGCCGTGTTCCCGAGGTGAGCTCGCGAATCTCCGTGAGGTAGCCGTCCCTGCGGTAGGTGTAGGTGCGGTGCTGCAGGAGACGGTCGGCCTCCGGGTGGGTGCCCTGTCGCGTGATCGTCTGTGTTCTGAGGCGGTCCGTCGCGTCCCAAGTCTGGGTGAGAACAGCCGTGTCACCGAGGCGGCGTTCCGTCTCCCGGCCGCCGACGTCGTAGGTGAAGGCAAGACTGCCTGCATCGGTGTGGAGCTCTGCGGGCTGGCCCGCCGCGTCGTACGTCCAGGTGGATGTCAGACCCGAAGGGGTCGTGCGCTGGAGGCGGCGGCCCACAGCATCGTATGCATAGCGCATCGTCCGGCCGTTGACCGTCTCCGACAGCGGACGGCCCAAAGCATCGCGTTCGTAAATGACTTCGGCGTCCGTGTTGACCGCGCGGGTCAGGCGGCCCAGCGCGTCGTAGGCGAACGTCGTGACGTCACCCTCGTCCGTCCGCTGCTCGACGATCCGGCCCAAGGTGTCGCGGGTGAAGCGCACCGTCTCGCCCGCCCCGTTCGTGCGGGAGGCGAGGTCTCCCGCCGCGTCGTGGGTGTACGTCAGCGTGCGGCCGTTGAAGTCCGTCTCGGAGACCAGACGGCCGGCTTCGTCGTAGGCGTAGGTCCACGTCAGGCCCTGCGGGTTGGTGACGCCCGTCAATCGCAGCTCGGTGTCGTACGCGAAGGAGTACGTCGTCCCGTCGGGGTCGGTCCGGGACGCCGGGAGGTCGAAGTGCGTGGACGTGTACCGCGTCGTGTGGCCCGCCTGGTCGGTGTGGGAGACGAGGTTGCCCTCTCCGTCCCAGGTCCAGGTCTCGGCCGTACCGTCGGGGTATTCGCGGCGGGTCGGTCGGCCCTCCGTCGTCCAGGAGGTGCGTGTGGTGTGGCCCAGTGGGTCGGTCGCCTCGGTGACCCGGCCGAAGCTGTCGCGGCGGGCCTTCGTCTCGCGGCCCAGCGGGTCGGTGATCGAGAGCGGGAGACCGGCCGCGTTGCAAGTGATACGGCTGGTGTGGCCGAGAGCGTCCGTGACGGCCGTCAGGCGGCCCGCGCCGTCGTACTCGTAGTGGGTCTCCGCCCCGGCCGGGTCCGTGGTGGTGACGAGGTTGCCCGAGTCGTCGTACGTGTGCCGCCACACGGTGCCGTCCGGCTCGGTGATCCGGACCGGCTGGCACAGAGCGTTGTACTCGGCCGTGCGCGCGCTGCCGTCCGGCAACGTGATCTGCGTCAGGTCGCCGGACTCGTCGTAGGTGTAGCGCGTCGTGCGGCCCAGCGGGTCGGTGGTCGAGAGCCGCTTGTCGCCCCTCGCGTTCCACTCCGTCAGGGTGGTGTTGCCCAGGGGATCGGTTTCCTGGATCACCTGGCTGTTGACGTCGTAGCGGTAGGTGCTTCGACGTCCGAGTGAGTCTGTGAGAGTTGTCGTCCGGTTCTCGTCGTCGTAGGTGAGGGTGCCGGAGAGGAAGCCCTCGCTCCCCTCCGTCCGGACCACACGGCCGCGCGCGTCGTAGACGTAGCCGTACTCGCTGCCGTTGCGGTCGGTCCAGGAGGTGATGCGGTGCTCCGCGTCGTAGGTGAAGCGGAGTGGTTCACCACTGGAGTTGACGACCTCGGTGAGGTCTCCGGCGTCGTCGTAGACGTAGCGGATCAGTGTCGTGCCGCCGGTGGCCGTGCGGGGCGATTCGTACGCCGAGGGCGGCTCGTCCAGCAGTCGCAGTGCGGTGACGCGGGGGCCCTCGGTGTCGACCGCGAGGTAATAGCCGCCGGAGTGCTGGATCGCTGTCGGGATGCCGTGCAGGGTGCGGTGGATGTCGATGTGCGAGCCGTTGCGGTCCCGCACGCTGTCCAGCGGGAGTTGCACCGATCCGGGAACGCCGGCGGGTACGGGGTGAGCGAAGCTTTTCACCCATCCCGTCTCGGGGTCCGTGACGGTCATGACGCCGTCGGGGGTTCCGTCCCACGTCAGCGGCCGGCGCGGGCCCTTGAGAGGGAGGGCCGGCTCCCCGGGCTTCGGTACCGGGTAGCAGAGCCGCATTCCGTCGGCCGACACGAACACCGCGCCCTGGGCGTCGAGTTCGATGCGTTCGTCCAGCGTGGACGCCCAAGTGGGGCCGAACCAATGACCCACCCGGGACGAGGAGAGATGGGTGCGCTCGAAGACGAGCGGAAGGGTCCCGGGGAGCGTCACGTCCGTCTGCGGGAGCAGCATCGCCCCGGTCACGACGTCGATCGGGTCCTGCACGCACTTGAGATCCTTGGGGAGGCGGGCGGCAGCGGGCATCTCGATCAGGTTCGGGCGGGCTCCTTGTTTCAGCAGCCATTGCATGCTGCCCGGTTGGGTTCCCAACCTGAAGAGCTCTGTCGCTCCGCCCATCGCGCCGCCGAAGAGCATCCCGTCGTTGGCGGCCTGGGCCACCTCGCCGAGGCTCCAGCTCTTCTGCTCGCCCAGCGCGATCTTCACCGGCTGTGCCACGGCCCCGTCGATGGTCATCGCGGCGATGCCGCCGAAGACGGCGCCGGTCAGCATCCCGGCGGCGATGGAGGCGACCGCGGCCTCGACCTCGATGCCGAGTCCGGCAGCCATGCCGATGATCCCGGCGGCGACCTCGTCGGAAACACCTGCGGTGACGACCGTGAGCAGCACACCGCCCGCGATGGCGACCGCGTCGATGCCGATCTGGGTCCAGAGCTTCTCGATCGCCTTGTCGACTACGTCGGCGAACTTGTCCAGGGCCTCGGCCATATTCCGGGCGGCCTTGGCGATGTCGCTCAGCCATCCCCCCTCGCCGCCCTGGGCGTACCGTCCCCAGAACTCCTGGAAGGCGTCGATGGCCTTGCCCGTGTTGTGGTGGATGAGGGAGTTGGCCGCCTTGTCCGTGTCGGCCCGGACATCATCGACCGTGCCGGCGAACGTCCGCCAGGCATCGGCCGCGTGGCGCAGGGTCCCGGAGTTGGCGTCCGGCCACCACATGCCCATTTTGAGGAGGAGCGCCTTGGCGTCGTCCTCGATGCTCATCGGGCGTCCTTGGTGAAGATCCCGGCGATGGCCTTGTCGTTCGCCACGTGCCCGTCGGCCATCTCGACCATCGCCTGGTGGATGCTCACCAGGCCGAGGACGAGGATGCCGGTGGCCCGTTCGATCTCCTTCTGATTCGGGCCGTACTTGGCGGCGAACTGCTTGCCCGGCTTGTCGTCGCCCCACGGCTTGCCCAGCCCGTCCAGCGTGTTGACGAGCGTGGTCAACGCATCACTGAGCTTCTTGCCCTGCCGGCGGAACACCGGCGCCACGGCCTTGATGTCGGCCGTCTTGATGTCGAGCACCTTGTCGCTGCCGCTGCCGCCCATGCCCCGCCCCTCCACCGAATCGGCCATGCGGCGGTCAACACTAGGCAACCAGCGGTCACGACACGCCTGCAGACGGCAATCTCCTGGCAAAGCCCGACTGCGTTCCTGCACCGCCCGCAGTACTGCTCGCCGTCATGACGCAGCGGTGCTCTGCTCGCGTCGTGACGGAGACCACCGACAACGAGTGAGGAGGACCGGCATCACAGCCACGGCACACCCAGGATCAGCGCTGGTTCTCGCCGTCGGCACACGGCTGCGGCGCCGAGCCCGCAACGCTCAGCTCCACCGCCCCGTCCGCCCCAGCAGCAGGGCCACCGCCGCCGTGCCCGCCGTCGAGGTGCGGAGGACCGTGGGGCCCAGGCGGAACGGGAGGGCGCCGGCGGTCTCGAAGGCGGTCAACTCCTCGGGGGAGACGCCGCCTTCGGGGCCGACGACGAGGACGATGTCGCCCGTCGGGGGGAGGTCCGCCGTGGCCAGGGGGGTGCTGCCCTCCTCGTGGAGGACGGCGGCGAAGGAGGCGCCGGCGAGGAGGGCGCAGACCTGCTTCGTCGTCATCGGGTCGGCGACGGAGGGGAAGCGCAGGCGGCGCGACTGCTTGCCCGCCTCGCGGGCCGTCGAGCGCCACTTGGCCAGGGCCTTCAGGCCCCGGTCGCCCTTCCACTGGGTGATGCAACGGGACGCCGCCCAGGGGACGATGGCGTCGACGCCGGTCTCCGTCATGGTCTCGACGGCGAGTTCGCCGCGGTCGCCCTTCGGGAGGGCCTGGACGACGGTGATCCGCGGCTGCGGCAGGGGTTCCGAGCGGACGGAGGTCACGGCGACCTCCAGGTGGTCCTTGCCGGAGACGGCGGCGACCGTGCCGTGGGCCCCCGTGCCCGCCCCGTCCGTGAGGACGATGTCCTCGCCGACCCGCAGCCGGCGGACGGACACCGCGTGCCGGCCCTCCGGGCCGTCCAGGGCGAAGACCGTGCCGGGGAAGACGCCGGTGAGGGAGTCCTCCTCGACCAGGAAGACCGGCGCTGTCATGACGTACGTCCTCTCGGAGTTCTCATCGGCTCGTCAACGACGCGCGTGCCGCGTCGAGTTCGGCCGCCAGCAGCCCGACGAGCTGCGCCGCCGGAAGTTCGCGGGCCAGCCGGTGGCCCTGGCCCGCCCACAGGTTGAGCGCCTGCGGGTCGCCGGCCGCCGCGGCGGCCCTGCGCAGCGGCGCGGTCAGGTAGTGGACCTGGGGGTACGCGGCCGGCGCGTACGGGCCGTGCTCCCGGAGGAACCGGTTCACCAGCCCCCTGGCCGGGCGGCCGGAGAAGGCCCGCGTCAGCTCGGTCCCGGTGAAGAGCGGGTCGGTCAGGGCCCGCTTGTGCGGCTCGCTCGCGCCGGACTCCGGGCAGGCCAGGAACGCCGTGCCGAGCTGGGCGGCGCGGGCGCCGGCCGCCAGGACGGCGGCTATCTGCGCGCCGCGCATCAGCCCGCCCGCGGCGATCAGCGGCAGCGGCACGCTCTCGCGGACCTCCGCGAGCAGCGCCAGCAGCCCCCTGCCCGCCCCCGCGCCGTCGGCCCGCGGGTCGTCGTGGTGGGTGCCCTGGTGGCCGCCGGCCTCGACGCCCTGCACGCAGAGCGCGTCCGCGCCGGCCTCCCGCGCGGCGAGCGCCTCCGCCACCGACGTCACCGTCACGACGGTCGTCGTGCCCGCCCGGGCGAGCGCCTCGACGTCCGCGGCGGACGGACAGCCGAAGGTGAACGAGACGACGGGCACCGGGTCGTCCAGGAGGATCGCGAGCTTGGCCTCGTACGCGTCGTCCGCCGCGCGGTCCCAGTCGCCGAGCGGGACGTCGTACCAGGTGGCCTCGCCCGCGAGTTGCTCGGCGTAGACCTCCACGGCGGCGGGGTCCGCGACGGGCGGCTGCGGCATGAAGAGGTTCACCCCGAAGGGGCGCCCCGTCAGCGCGCGGAGCTGCTTGACCTCCTCGTACATCGCGGCCGGCGTCTTGTACCCGGCGGCGAGGAAGCCGAGGCCGCCGGCGTCCGACACCGCGGCGGCGAGCGGCGGCCCGGAGGCGCCGCCGGCCATGGGGGCCTGGACGATCGGGAGGCGGAACAGCCCGTCGAGCGGGGTGCGCCGCGCGCGAGCGTGCTCACCGTCGGGTGCGATGGCCATGCCCACATCGTGTCATGCGGCCGCGGGTCGTCCGAATCGGCGGCCTCCTGCCGGCCGGGGCCGCGTCCCGGGCAGGCCGCACGCGGAAACACCCGGAAAGCCGGACGGGCCGGCCGCGCGCCCCGCGCGAAGACCGGCCCGTCCGGGCAAGGGCTACCTACCGCCCGTCGAACGCGTCCTTCAGGCGCGAGAAAAGCCCCTGCTGCCCCGGCTTACCGCGCTCACCCGGGGGGCCACCCCCGGACCCCCGGCCGGACGCCTACCGCCCGTTGAACGCGTCCTTCAGGCGCGAGAAAAGCCCCTGCTGCCCCGGCTTGAACTCGCCCATCGGACGCTCCTCGTTGCGGATCTTGGCGAGCTGGCGGAGCAGCTCCTCCTGCTGGGCGTCCAGCTTGCTCGGCGTCTGCACCTCGACGTGGACGACGAGGTCGCCGCGGCCGCCGCCGCGGAGGTGGGTGACACCGCGCTGGTGCAGCGGGATCGACTGGCCCGACTGCGTGCCGGGGCGGATGTCGATCTCCTCCAGGCCGTCCAGGGTCTCCAGCGGCACCTTCGTGCCCAGCGCCGCCGCGGTCATCGGGATGGTGACCGTGCAGTGCAGGTCGTCACCGCGCCGCTGGAAGACGGGGTGCTGCTTCTCCTGGATCTCGACGTAGAGGTCGCCGGCGGGGCCGCCGCCGGGGCCGACCTCGCCCTCGCCCGCGAGCTGGATGCGGGTGCCCTGGTCGACACCGGCCGGGATCTTGACCGTCAGCGTCCGGCGGGAGCGGACACGGCCGTCGCCCGCGCACTCCGGGCAGGGCGTCGGCACGACCGTGCCGAAACCCTGGCACTGCGGGCAGGGCCGCGAGGTCATGACCTGGCCGAGGAAGGAGCGCGTGACCTGGGAGACCTCGCCGCGGCCGCGGCACATGTCACAGGTCTGGGCGGACGTACCGGGCGCCGCGCCCTCGCCGCTGCACGTGGTGCAGACAACGGCCGTGTCGACCTGGATCTCCTTGGTCGTGCCGAACGTCGCCTCGTTCAGGTCGACTTCGAGCCGGATCATCGCGTCCTGGCCGCGGCGCGTGCGCGAGCGCGGCCCCCGCTGCGACGCCTGGCCGAAGAAGGCGTCCATGATGTCGGAGAAGTTGCCGAAGCCGGCGCCGAAGCCGCCGGCGCCCGCGCCACCGCCGCCCGAGGAGGACAGCGGGTCGCCACCGAGGTCGTAGACCTGCTTCTTCTGCGGGTCGGAGAGCACCTCGTAGGCGGCGTTGATCTCCTTGAACCGCTCCTGGGTCTTGGGATCCGGATTGACGTCCGGGTGCAGCTCGCGGGCGAGGCGGCGGAAGGCCTTCTTGATCTCGTCCTGCGAGGCGTCACGCCGCACGCCCAGGACCGCGTAGTAGTCCGTGGCCACTTACGACTCCGCCAGGATCTGTCCGACGTAACGTGCCACTGCGCGTACCGCTCCCATCGTTCCGGGGTAATCCATGCGGGTCGGTCCGACCACGCCGAGTTTGGCGACGGCCTCGTCGCCCGAACCGTAGCCGACGGCGACGACGGATGTGGAGTTCAGTCCCTCGTGGGCGTTCTCGTGACCGATGCGTACGGTCATGCCCGAGTCCGACGCCTCACCCAGCAGCTTCAGCAGGACGACCTGCTCCTCCAACGCCTCCAGCACGGGCCGGATCGTCAGCGGGAAGTCATGCCCGAAACGGGTGAGATTGGCGGTGCCGCCGATCACCAGCCGCTCCTCGGTGTCCTCCACCAGCGTCTCCAGGAGAACGGCCAGGACCGTAGAAACGGTTCCCCGGTCGTCCTGCTCGAAGACCTCGGGGAGATCCTGCACCAGCTGCGGCACATCCGTGAACCGCCGCCCCACGACACGGCTGTTGAGCCGGGCCCGCAGATCCGCCAGCGTGGTCTCGCCGACGGGCGTCGGGCAGTCCACCATCCGCTGCTCGACCCGGCCGGTGTCCGTGATCAGCACCAGCATCACCCGCGCGGGGGCGAGCGGCAGCAGCTCCACGTGCCGGACGGTGGACCGGGTCAGCGACGGATACTGCACGACCGCCACCTGCCGGGTCAGCTGCGCGAGCAGCCGAACCGTGCGGGCGACGACGTCGTCGAGGTCGACGGCGCCGTCCAGGAAGTTCTGGATGGCGCGGCGCTCCGCGGCGGACAGGGGCTTGACGCCCGCCAGCCGGTCCACGAAGAGGCGGTAGCCCTTGTCGGTGGGGATGCGGCCGGCGCTGGTGTGGGGCTGGGCGATGAAGCCCTCCTCCTCCAGCACGGCCATGTCGTTGCGCACCGTCGCCGGGGACACCCCCAGGTGGTGGCGCTCGGTCAGGGCCTTGGAGCCCACCGGCTCCTCCGTGCCCACGTAGTCCTGGACGATGGCACGCAGCACCTTGAGCCTGCGTTCGCTCAGCATCGCGCGCACCTCCAGTTCCGCGGGCCGCCGTCTCGTGGGTCCTCCCGGGCTCTTACCCGGGTCGTGTGCCTGGCACTCAAAGGTCACGAGTGCCAAAGCCCACACGTCAGTGTACGGCCGGTCCCCGCACACCCGGCAAGGGCAGTGGCTCCCCCCGCCCTGCCGTGCCCCGCCGTGCTCCTCGCCACACTCGGGGCCGCGCCGGGTGGGGGGACGGGCCACCGTACCGCGCCGGCCGTAGCTTCCTGCCATGGAACTTCACGAGGGCGGGCACGACGAGCAGCACACGGGGGCGCACTGGGAGCGGCTCGCGCCGGGGGTGGCGCGGTGCCGGCTGCCCGGCTGGGACGCGACGGCGGGCGCCGTGGCCGGGACGGCGGGCGTCCTGGTCGTCGACGCGGGCGGCTCGCCGGCGGAGGGCGCGGGTGTCCGGCGCGGCGCGGAGGGCCTCTTCGGGCTCCCCGTGACGCATGTCGCCCTCACGCATCCGCACTTCGACCACGTCCTGGGCGCGTCCGCGTTCCCCGGGGCGGTGGTGCACGGGACGACGGGCGACGCGGAGGAGCTGTGCCGGGACGCGGTGGCGTACGGGGTGCCGGCCGGGGCCGCCCGGGACGCGGCCGGCCGGCTGCCCGCCGCGCGGCCCGTCGACGGCGAGCGGGAGATCGGCCTGGGCGGCGGGCGGCGCGTACGGCTCGTCGCGCTCGGCGCGGCCCACAGCCCGGACGACCTCGTGGTGCTCGTGCCGGGCGACCCGGCCGTCGTCTTCTGCGGCGACCTCGTCGAGGAGTCGGGCGAGCCGCAGGCCGGCCCGGACGCCTCCCCCGGCCGCTGGCCGGCCGCGCTCGACCGGCTGCTGGAGCTCGGCGGCGAGGACGCGGTGTACGTGCCCGGGCACGGCGCGGTGGTGGATGCCCGTTTTGTCCGTGAGCAACGCAACGCGCTGGCACGGCGGTTCGGCGTGTCGTGACCCCGGGCGCCGGGTTTTTCCTATCGTCGGCGGGTGCGCAGCCGACAGTACGATCCCGACCTGACCCCGCCGTGGAAGCGGAACACCGCCGTCCCCGAGGTGCCGGCGGACGCGGACCTCGTCGTCGAGGAGGTCACGACCGGCTTCTGCGGGGCGGTGGTGCGGTGCGAGAAGACGGCGCAGGGGCCGGTGGTGACGCTGGAGGACCGCTTCGGGAAGCACCGCGTCTTCCCGCTGTCACCGCGGGGCTTCCTGCTGGAGGGGCGGGTCGTGACCCTCGTCCGGCCCTCCGCGCCCTCCTCGCCCTCCTCGGGCGGCGGTCCGGCCCGTACGGCGTCCGGCTCCCTCGCCGTCCCCGGCGCGCGGGCCCGGGTGGCCCGGGCCGGGCGCATCTACGTCGAGGGGCGGCACGACGCGGAGCTCGTGGAGCGGGTGTGGGGCGACGACCTGCGCATCGAGGGCGTCGTCGTCGAGTACCTCGAGGGCGTCGACGACCTCCCCGCCCTCGTCCGCTCCTTCGCCCCCGGGCCGGACGCGCGGCTCGGGGTGCTGGTGGACCACCTGGTGCCCGGCTCGAAGGAGTCGCGGATCGCGGCCTCCGTGACCGATCCGCACGTCCTCGTCGTCGGCCACCCGTACGTGGACGTCTGGGAGGCCGTGAAACCGGCCTCGGTGGGGATTCCCGGGTGGCCCTCCGTGCCGCGGGGGCAGGACTGGAAGCGGGGGGTGTGTGCGGCGCTGGGTTGGCCGCCGCATACCGGGGCCGCGTGGCAGCGGATCCTGTCGAGCGTGCGCTCGTACAAGGATCTTGAGCCGGCGCTGCTGGGGAGGGTGGAGGAGTTGATCGATTTCGTCACGGCGCCGGGGGTGGGCTGAGCGTTCTCGCTTGCCCCCGCCCCGCCCTTTCACCGTTTCCCCGGGGCTCCGCCCCTCGCCCGGGAACCGCGCTCCGCGCGGCGGGGGGCTGCGCCCTCGCGCCCCGTCGGGGGCTGCGCCCCCTGGCCCCCCGGAACACGCGCTCCGCGCGTGGGCGGGGGCTGCGCCCCCTGCACCCCACCGGGGCTGCGTCCCCTGGCCTCCACAGGACCGTGCTTCGCACGGTTGGAGCGGGGCTGCGCCTCTGCACCCCACCTCGGGGCTACGTCCCCTGGCCCCGCGGGAGCGTGTTCCGCGCGGTTGGAGCGGGGCTGCGCCCCTGCGCCCCCTGGCCCCCGGAACCTGCGCTCCGCGCGTGGGCGGGGGCTGCGCCCCCTGCACCCCCGATCGCGGCCGCGCCGCTCGTCCTCAAGCTCCCCCAGAGGGGTACCCCCAGGACGGGCTGATGTTCAGCCCGTCCTGGGGGTACCCCTCTGGAGTTGGAAGACGAATGCGGCGAAGCCGCACTGCCCCGCGCGGCAGCGCGCAGAAACGGTGAAAGGGCGGGACAGGGGCACCAGGCCGTCCGCAGGACAACCGCGCGAAGCGCGGTTGCGGACCCGCGGGGGCGCAGCGCCAAAGCAAAGCCCGGCCAAAGCAAAATCCAAGGGAGCACAGCCCCGAGGCGGGGTCCAGGGGGCGCAGCCCCCGATGAGGTGCGGGGGTGGAGCCCCGCCCCCGCACGAAGCGCTGTCCCACCCCGGCGCGGAGGGCGCCCTCACCCGCGCGAAGCGCCGCCCCGCGCCCCGCGGCACGGAGCGCCCCCCGCGCCGGCGAACTGGCGCAGGGGCGCAGCCCCTGAGGAAGTGGGTTGGGGGGCGGGGCCGGGGCTCAATCCACCAGGTCGCGGACTACGGCGTCGGCGAGTAGCCGACCCCGCAGCGTCAGCACGGCGCGCCCCTCCGCGTAGGGGCCGGCTTCGAGGAGGCCGTCCGACAAGGCGCGCGCCGCGGCCGCCGCACCGGCGGGGCGGAGGAGGGAGAGCGGGCAGCCGTCCGCGAGGCGGAGTTCGAGGAGGACGCGCTCGACGCGGCGGTCCTCGGCGGAGAGGAGTTCGCGCCCCGCGCCGGGGGAGCGGCCCTCGCTCAGGGCCTGGGCGTAGGCGCCGGGGTGCTTGACGTTCCACCAGCGGACACCGCCGACGTGCGAGTGGGCGCCGGGCCCCGCGCCCCACCAGTCGGCCCCGCGCCAGTACAGCTCGTTGTGGCGGCAGCGCCCGGCCTCGGTCGTGGCCCAGTTGGAGACCTCGTACCAGTGGAAGCCGGCCGCGGAGAGCGTCTCCTCGGCGATGAGGTAGCGGTCGGCGTGGACGTCGTCGTCCGTCATCGGGATCTCGCCGCGGCGGATGCGGCGGGCGAGCCGCGTGCCCTCCTCGACGATCAGCGCGTAGGCGGAGACGTGGTCCGGCCCGGCGCCGATCACCGCGTCCAGCGACGCCCGCCAGTCGTCGTCCGACTCCCCGGGCGTGCCGTAGATCAGGTCCAGGTTGACGTGGTCGAACCCGGCCGCGCGGGCCTCGGCCACGCACGCCTCGGGGCGGCCGGGGGTGTGCGTGCGGTCGAGGACCTTCAGCACGTGCCGCCGGGCGCTCTGCATGCCGAAGGAGACCCGGTTGAAGCCGGCCTCGCGCAGCTCCGCGAGGTAGCGGGGGTCGACGGAGTCCGGGTTGGCCTCGGTGGTGACCTCGGCGCCGGGCGCCAGCCCGAACTCGTCGCGGATGACGGCCAGCATGCGGCCCAGGTCCGCCGCGGGCAGCAGCGTCGGCGTGCCGCCGCCGACGAAGACGGTCTCGACGGGGCGCGGGTCGTCGCCGAGGACCTTGCGCGCGAGGCGGATCTCCTCGGCGACGGTGCCGGCGTAGGTCTCCCGGGAGGCGAGCGCGCCGCCGGAGCCGCGCAGCTCGCTCGCGGTGTAGGTGTTGAAGTCGCAGTACCCGCAGCGGGTGGCGCAGTAGGGAACGTGCAGGTAGAAGCCGAGCGGGCGCTGCCCGGAGCCGTCGAGGGCAGGGCGGGGCAGCGACCCGTCCTCGGGCATGGGCTCGCCGTCGGGCAGTGCGGAAGGCATGAGCCCATTGTCCGTCATCCGGACGGTCAGGCCTCCCGGGCGCCCTCGTACATCTCCTCGATCAGGTCCTTGTAGGTGCGCTCGACCGCCGGCCGCTTGAGCTTGAGGCTCGGCGTGAGCTCGCCGTGCTCCACGTCCAGCTCCCTCGGCAGCAGCCGGAACTTCTTGATCGTCTGCCAGCGCTGGAGGCCGTCGTTGAGCCGCCGCACGTACGCGTCGATCAGCTCGTTGGTCTGCGGGGCGGCGACCACTTCGGCGTACGTCCGGCCGCCGAGGCCGTGGTCGGCGGCCCACTTGAGGATCGAGGGCTCGTCGAGGGCGATCAGGGCGGTGCAGTAGTTGCGGTCGGCGCCGTGCACCAGGATGTGGGAGACGAAGGGGCAGATGCCCTTGAAGCGGCCCTCGATCTCGGCGGGCGCGACGTACTTCCCGCCGGAGGTCTTGATCAGGTCCTTCTTGCGGTCGGTGATGCGCAGGAAGCCGTCGGGCGACAGTTCGCCGATGTCGCCGGTGTGGAACCAGCCGTCGGGTTCGAGGACTTCGGCGGTGCGCTCGGGCTGGCCGTGGTAGCCCGTCATGACGCCGGGGCTGCGCAGCAGCACCTCGCCGTCGTCCGCGATGCGGACCTCGGTGCCGGGCACGGGCTTGCCGACGGTGCCGGTGCGGTACGCCTCGCCGGGGTTGACGAAGCTGGCGGCGCTGGTCTCGGTGAGGCCGTAGCCCTCCAGGATGTGGATGCCGGCGCCGGAGAAGAAGAAGCCGATGTCGGGGGCGAGGCCGGAGGCCCCGGAGATGCAGGCGCGCAGCCGGCCGCCGAACGCCTCGCGGATCTTGGCGTAGACGAGCACGTCGGCGGCCCGGTGCCGGACGGCGAGCCCGAAGGGGACCGAACGGCTGCCGGTGCGGCGGAAGTTGTCCTGGGAGACCCGCGCGTACTCGCGGGCCGTGTCGGCGGCCCAGCGGAAGATCCGGTACTTGAGCCCGCCGGCTTCGCGGGCCTTGGCGGCGACGCCGTTGTAGACCTTCTCGAAGACCCGGGGGACGGCGGCCATATAGGTCGGCCGGACGACCGGCAGATTCTCGATGATCTTGTCCTGGCGGCCGTCCACGGCGGTGACGTGGCCCAGCGCGATGTGCCCGGCGGTCAGCACCTTGCCGAAGACGTGGGCGAGCGGCAGCCACAGGTACTGGACGTCGTCGGGGCGGGCGAGCCCGGTGGCCTCGATGGCGCGGGCCATGTACGACCAGGCGTCGTGCGCGAGACAGACGCCCTTGGGGCGGCCGGTGGTGCCCGAGGTGTAGATGAGCGTGGCGAGTTGGTCGGCGCGCAGGGCGGCGACGCGCTCCTTCACCAGCCCGGGGGTCTTCTCCAGCCGTGCGGCGCCGCGCCGTTCGAGCTCGGCGAGGGAGAGCACCCAGCCGTCCGGGTCGCCCTCGGCGGCGACGGCGTCGGCCTCGTCGATCACCACCACGTGGGCCAGGTGCGGGAGTTCGTCCCGCTGCTCGCGGGCCTTGGCGAGCTGGGCGGCGTTCTCGGCGATCAGCACGCGGCTCTCGGAGTCGGAGAGCATGTACGCCGACTCCTCGGCGTTGGTGCTGGGGTAGATCGGGGTGGTGGCGGCGCCCGAGCAGAGGATGCCGAGGTCGGCGAGTATCCACTCCAGCCGGGTGCTGGAGGCGAGCGCCACCCGCTGCTGGGGCTCGATGCCCAGCTCGACGAGGCCGGCGGCGACGGCGAAGACCCGTTCGGCGGCCTCCCGCCAGGTCATGGAGACCCAGGCGGAGGGGCCGCGGCCGCCGAGGGAGGGGACGGGGTGGCGGTACGCCTCGGCGTCGGGGGTCGCCTCGACGCGGTCGAGGAAGAGCGTCGCCACGGAGGGCGGCCGGTTGTCGATCAGGGACTGTGCGTCGGTCACGGCATCCTCCGGGGCCCGCCTCGTTGCTGGGTGACTCGTGAGTAACCTTGGAGCAGTGATCAGAGTAGAGGCCATGCGCCCGTCACGTAAGGGGACGTGACCCCCGTACCCGCGGCGGCACGGAAAATGCCCGCCCCCGGTGCGGGGACGGGCATTCCCACGAGCGGTCGCGGGCGGCCGCTACTTCTTCTTCTCGCCGCCGCTGTCGTCCGTGGACAGCACCGCGATGAAGGCCTCCTGGGGCACCTCCACGCTGCCGACCATCTTCATGCGCTTCTTGCCCTCCTTCTGCTTCTCCAGCAGCTTCCGCTTGCGGGAGATGTCACCGCCGTAGCACTTGGCGAGGACGTCCTTGCGGATGGCGCGGACGGTCTCGCGGGCGATGACGCGGGAGCCGATGGCGGCCTGGATGGGCACCTCGAAGTTCTGCCGCGGGATGAGCTCGCGCAGCTTGGCGACGAGCCGGACGCCGTACGCGTACGCCTTGTCCTTGTGCGTGATCGCGGAGAACGCGTCGACCTTGTCGCCGTGCAGCAGGATGTCGACCTTGACCAGGTCGGAGATCTGCTCGCCGGTGGGCTCGTAGTCCAGCGACGCGTAGCCGCGGGTCTTGGACTTGAGCTGGTCGAAGAAGTCGAAGACGACCTCGGCGAGGGGCAGCGTGTAGCGGATCTCGACGCGGTCCTCGGAGAGGTAGTCCATGCCCATCAGGACACCGCGGCGGGTCTGGCACAGCTCCATGATCGCGCCGATGAACTCGCTGGGCGCCAGGATCGTGGCCCGGACGACCGGCTCGTGCACCTCGGCGATCTTCCCGGTGGGGAACTCGCTGGGGTTGGTGACCTCGTGCTCGGTGCCGTCCTCCATGAGGACGCGGTAGATCACGTTGGGCGCGGTGGCGATCAGGTCGAGGCCGAACTCGCGCTCCAGGCGCTCGCGGATGACCTCCAGGTGCAGCAGGCCCAGGAAGCCGACGCGGAAGCCGAAGCCGAGCGCGGCGGAGGTCTCCGGCTCGTAGACCAGGGCGGCGTCGTTGAGCTGGAGCTTGTCGAGGGCCTCGCGCAGCTCCGGGTAGTCCGAGCCGTCCAGCGGGTACAGGCCCGAGAAGACCATCGGCTTCGGGTCCTTGTAGCCGCCCAGCGGCTCGGTGGCACCGCCCTGGAACTGGGTGATCGTGTCACCCACCTTGGACTGGCGGACGTCCTTCACACCCGTGATCAGATAGCCCACCTCGCCGACGGAGAGGCCGTCGGCGGGCAGCATCTCGGGCGAGTTGGTGCCGATCTCCAAGAGCTCGTGGGCCGCGCCGGTGGACATCATCTTGATGCGCTCGCGCTTGCTCAGCGTGCCGTCGACGACCTTGACGTACGTCACGACGCCCCGGTACGCGTCGTAGACCGAGTCGAAGATCATCGCACGGGCGGGGGCGTCCTTGACGCCGACCGGGGCCGGGACGTCGCGGACGACGCGGTCGAGCAGCTCGGGGACGCCGACGCCGGTCTTGGCGGAGACCTTGAGGACGTCGGACGGGTCGCAGCCGACGAGGTTCGCCAGCTCGGCGGCGAACTTCTCCGGCTGGGCGGCCGGCAGGTCGATCTTGTTGAGCACCGGGATGATCGTGAGGTCGTTCTCCATCGCCAGGTAGAGGTTGGCGAGGGTCTGGGCCTCGATGCCCTGGGCGGCGTCCACCAGGAGGATGCAGCCCTCGCACGCGGCGAGGGAGCGGGAGACCTCGTAGGTGAAGTCGACGTGGCCCGGGGTGTCGATCATGTTGAGGATGTGAGTCGTCCCCGACTCGTCCTCGGTCGGTGCCCAGGGCAGGCGGACCGCCTGCGACTTGATCGTGATGCCGCGCTCGCGCTCGATGTCCATCCGGTCGAGGTACTGCGCACGCATCTGCCGCTGGTCGACCACACCGGTCAGCTGGAGCATCCGGTCGGCGAGCGTCGACTTGCCGTGGTCGATGTGCGCGATGATGCAGAAGTTGCGGATCAGAGCCGGGTCGGTACGGCTCGGCTCGGGCACGTTGGTAGGGGTCGCGGGCACGCAGGATCCATTCGGTGACTTCGGCGTTTGCACGCCAGCCTCGGCGGGAGTCGGGTATACGACGCCTCCATGGTCCCATGAGCGGGCGCCACCGTCCGGTTTGGGAGGGTGCGGATCCTGCTGGTAGCCTGGACCACTGTGCTTCGCGACCCTCTCATGCGCGGGGCACGCTCTTGACATCCAACGAACCTGAAAAGGCTCTTTTCGTGGCGAACATCAAGTCCCAGATCAAGCGGAACAAGACCAACGAGAAGGCGCGCCTGCGCAACAAGGCCGTCAAGTCCTCGGTCAAGACCGCCATCCGCTCGGCCCGCGAGGCCATCGCCGCCGGTGACGCCGAGAAGGCCGTCGCCGCGGTGCGCCTGGCCGGCAAGAAGCTCGACAAGGCCGCCAGCAAGGGCGTCATCCACAAGAACGCCGCCGCCAACAAGAAGTCGGCGCTGGCGAAGCTGGTCGCCGCCAAGTAAGGCTCCGGCCCTGCCGCCGGTCGGGATTCAGCGGACCCTCTCAACCGCTCCTGGTCGGCAACCTGCCGCACACGGTCGTTCGCCACGCGGGTGCGGCGCTTGAGCCTTCGGCTCGTGATCTTTTCGGAGGCCCGGCCTCTGCCCTTTCCCCGGGGCAGACGCCGGGCCTCCGTTGTGTCTGCCCCGGACCCGCTACCCGCGTGCCCGCGCCGCCCGCGCGACCGCCACCACCGCCTTCTCCAGGGCGTACTCGGGGTCGTCGCCGCCGCCCTTGACGCCCGCGTCGGCCTCGGCGACGGCGCGGAGGGCCGCGGCCACGCCGTCGGCCGTCCAGCCCCGCATCTGCTGCCGGACGCGGTCGATCTTCCAGGGCGGCATGCCGAGCTCGCGGGCCAGGTCGCCGGGGCGGGCGCCGCGCGGGGCGGAGGCCAGCTTGCCGATCGAACGGACGCCCTGGGCGAGGGCGCTGGTGATCAGGACGGGGGCGACGCCGGTCGCCATCGCCCAGCGGAGGGCCTCCAGGGCCTCCGCGGCCCGCCCCTCGACCGCGCGGTCGGCGACGGTGAAGCTGGACGCCTCCGCCCGGCCCGTGTAGTACCGGCCGACGACGGCCTCGTCGATCACGCCCTCGATGTCGGCCACCAGCTGCGCACAGGCGCTGGCCAGCTCACGCAGGTCGCTGCCGATGGCGTCCACGAGGGCCTGGCAGGCCTCCGGCGTCGCCGAGCGGCCGAAGGCGCGGAACTCGCCCCGGACGAACGCCAGCCGGTCCGCCGGCTTGGTCATCTTCGCGCAGGCGACCTCCCGGGCACCGGCCTTGCGGGCCGCGTCCAGCAGGCCCTTGCCCTTGGCGCCGCCGGCGTGGAGCAGCACGAGGGTGATCTCCTCGGCGGGGGCCGCGAGGTACGCCTTGACGTCCTTGACCGTGTCCGCCGAGAGGTCCTGCGCGTTGCGCACGACCACGACCTTGCGCTCGGCGAACAGCGACGGGCTGGTCAGCTCGGCGAGGGTGCCGGGCTGGAGGGCGTCGGGGGTGAGGTCGCGGACGTCGGTGTCCGCGTCGGCCGCGCGGGCGGCCGCCACCACCTCCCGCACGGCGCGGTCGAGGAGGAGTTCCTCCTGCCCCACGGCGAGGGTCACGGGAGCGAGGACGTCGTCGTTTGCAGTCTTCCTGGCCATCGCGTCCAGCATCCCACGCGCTACCGACACCCCCCTCCGCCGAGGCCCGGACCCTGTCGCACAATGAGCGGGTGAGCAGCGCTTCCTTCCCCTCCGACGCCGTGTATCCGGCCCACCGCCGCCATCTGCTGGTGCTCCCCGACCGGGACGCCGCCGAGGAGGCGGCCGAGCTGGCCGGCGAGCGTTTCGGCCTGGACGAGGAGCCGCAGATCGTCCGGGAGGCACTGGCCGGGGAGGACGACGCGGAGGACGCCCAGTGGCTGGTGGTCCTGGAGGACCCGGACGGCACCCTGGACACGGTGGCCCTGCGCGAGCTGGCCGAGGAGTACGACGGCTGGGTCGAGGTGGAGTGACTCCGCCCGCGCCGGTGCCGCCGAGGACGGCGGTGGCCGTCCCCGTCACGGCGACCGGGCCGTCGGTGTCGGTGCGCAGCACCGCGGCGCCCCCGGCGCGCAGCGCGGCGAGCGTGCGCGGGGCGGGGTGCCCGTAGGGGTTGCCCGCGCCCGCCGACACCACGGCGAGCCGGGGGGCCAGCCGGCCCGTCAGCTCCGGGTCCTGGTGGGCGGAGCCGTGGTGGGCGACCTTGAGGACGTCCACCGGGGGCAGCCCGGGGTGGGCCGTCAACAGGGCGTGCTGGGCGGGCGGTTCGAGGTCGCCGAGCAGGAGCAGGGTCAGGCCGGCGGTGCGCACGAGGAGCGTGATGCTGGCGTCGTTGGGCCCGGTCTCCGCCTCGGGGACGGTCCCCGGGGCCGGGGGCCAGAGCACCTCCCAGGACAGGGGTCCGAGCCGGCGGCGCTCGCCGGGGGTGACGGTGACCACCGGGACGCGGGCCCGTCCGGCCGCGCGCCGGACGAACGAGGCCCGTTCCGCGGGCTCCTGGAGCGGGGTGCCCTCGATCGCCCCGACCGGCCTGCCGCGCAGCACGCCGGGCAGCCCGTCCACATGGTCCGCGTGGTAGTGCGTCAGCACCAGCAGTGGCACCGTCTCCACACCGAGGGCGCGCAGACAGCGGTCGACGGCCGCGGGCTCGGGGCCCGCGTCCACGACGAGGGCGGCGCCGCCGCCCGCGGCCAGCGCCAGGGCGTCGCCCTGGCCGACGTCACAGGCGGCGAACCGCCAGTCCGGCGGGGGCCAGCCGGTGACCGCCCGGTCCAGCGGGGCCGGGCGCAGGACCGCCAGGACGAGCAGCAGCGCGCCGGCCGCGCACGTCCACCGGCCGGGCCGCCCGCGCCGCAGCAGGCGGCGCACGGCGAACACCCCGAGCACCGTGGCCGCCGCCATGAGCAGCGCTCCCGGCCCGCCGGCCGGCCAGCCCAGCTCGGCCCCGGGCAGGGCCGCGCCGGCACGGGCCACCCCGGCCGTCCAGGCGGCCGGCCAGCCGGCGAGCCAGGCCAGTCCGTGGGCGACGGGCGGGGCGAGCGGGGCGGCCAGCAGCGCGGCGAAGCCGAGGACGGTGGCGGGGGCGACCGCGAGCTCCGCCAGCAGATTGCACGGGACGGCGACCAGGCTCACCCGGGACGACAGCACGACGATCACCGGCGCGCACACGGCCTGCGCGGCGGCGGCCGCCGCGAGCGCCTCGGCGGCCCTCGCCGGGACGCCCCGCCGGCGCAGGGACTCCGCCCAGCCCGGGGCGACCGTCAGCAGCGCCCCGGTGGCCAGCACCGACAGCAGGAACCCATAACTCCGCGCCAGCCACGGATCCCAGAGGACCAGCACGAGAACGGCCGCCGCCAGGGCGGGCAGCAGCGTGCGGCGCCGTCCCGTGCCGAGCGCCAGCAGCGCCACCAGACCGCAGGCGGCCGCGCGCAGCACGCTCGGCTCGGGGCGGCACACCACGACGAACCCCAGCACCAGCGCCCCGCCCGCGACCGCCGTCCAGCGCAGCGGGATCCCCAACCGGGCGGCCAGGCCCCGGCGTTCGGCCCGCGCGGCGAGGTGGACGGGACCGGTCAGCAGGGCGAGGAGGATGGTCAGGTTGCTGCCGGAGACGGCCAGCAGGTGCGTGAGGTCCGTGGCGCGGAAGGCGTCGTCCAGATCGGGCGGGATGCGGGAGGTGTCGCCGACGACCAGCCCGGGGAGCAGCGCCGCGGCGTCGGGAGCGAGTCCGTCGGTGGCCCTGCGCAGGCCCTCCCGCAGCCGTTCCGCCGCCCGTTGGAGAGCGGTCGGCGGCCCGGTGACGCGGGGCGGGCCGTGGTCGCGGACGCGGAGGACGGCCGCGAGCCGGTCCCCGTCGTGGGAGGGCGGGGCGAGGCGGCCGGACGCGCTGAGCCGGGTGGACGGCGGCAACGCGCCCCAGCCGGGCGGGGCGACGATCAGGACGGGCGTGCGGACGCGTGCCGTGCCACCCGGGGCGGCGGTCACACGGGTCGCCTCCGCCTCGACCGTGACCGCCGGGGCGGTACGGGCCGCGCCGCGCACGTGCGGCCGGACGGGGCGCGGATCCCCGGTGACCGTCACGTCGAGGGTGACCGTCGCGTAGCGGCGTGCCAGCGCCGGCAGGGGGCCTCGGCGGGCGTCCGCCGCCCGCAGCGCGCCGACGGCCGCGCCGGCCGCCGCGCAGAGCAGCACGGCGGCGAGCGTCACGGCGACCGGTCCGGCCCCGGCGCGCCCGCCCCCTGCGCGGGTGCGGGCGCGGGCACAGAGCAGCAGGACGCCGGCCGCCGCGAGTGCGGCCGCGCAGCACGCCGCCACCGTCCCGCCGTCCGCCGTCAGCGCGGCCGCCGCCCCCGCCCAGGCGGCGAGCGCGAGGACCGGCAGGCGCAGGTCGGCCGGGCGGACGGGGCCGGGCGGCTCGCCGTTCACGGCTGGACCAGGGCGCTCAGGTCCGCGAAGCGGCGGGCGCCGATGCCGTTGACCCGGCGGAGCTCCTCCACCGAGCGGAAACCGCCGTGCTCCGTGCGGTAGTCGACGATGTGCCGCGCGAGGACCGGGCCGACGCCCGGCAGGGCGTCGAGCTGTTCCGCCGTCGCGGAGTTGAGGCTGACCGGGCCGCCGCCCGCGCCGGGCCGCGGCGGGCCGCCGGCCGGACTCGCCCCCGGCGCGGGGGCGTTGGGCGGGGCGCCGACCACGATCTGCTCCCCGTCGGTGAGCACCCGCGCCCGGTTGAGGCCCGTCATGTCGACGCCGGGGCTCGGCCCGCCGGCCGCTTCCAGGGCGTCGACGACCCGCGATCCGGGCGGCAGCCGCCGGATGCCCGGGTGGCGCACCTTGCCGGAGACGTCGACCACCACCACGCCCCGGGCCGGTGGGGCGGGAGCCGCGGGCGGGGCCGCGGCCCGGCCCCGTTCGCGGGGCGCGGCGGCGGCCACCGGCTCCTCCCGGGCGGGGGCCCTGACGGTCTGGGGGCGCCCCGTCCAGAAGTGGTACGCGGCGAAGACGCCGGCGGCGGCCAGCACGACCGCCAGCGCCGCGAGCGTCCGCGGCTCGATGCCGCACCGCACCTGCGCCCACAGCACCAACCGCCGCACCCCGCGCGGCGGATCGGCGCCCCCGCCGACGCCCCGGACGGCCTGCCGCCCGGCCCGGGGAGCCGGGAAGGGCCGGTCTCCGGCCCCCGGGGAGTGCTCGCCCTCGGTCACCGCGAGCGGCCCGTGCCCGCCGCCCGCCGGATGCGGGACCTCTCTTCGCGGCGTACGGCCGCGCCCCGGCCGCCGTACCGGACGGCCCGGCGGCCGGTCCCGGGCGGGCACCCGCGCCCGGCCACGGACACCGGCCCCCGCGGCCCCCGTGACGCCCGTGGCGCCCGTGGCGCCCCTCCCGCCGACAGCGCGGCCGCCGCCGGGATCACCAGCGGGGTCACTGGCGGAATCAACGCCGGGATCACCGGCGGGATCTCTGGCGGGATCAACGCCGGGATCACCGGCGGGAAGGCCCGCGGAGACCCCCTCTCCCCGCACCGCCCCCTCCCCCACCAACAGCGCCGCGCGTTCGGCCGTTTCACGTCCGGTCAGTGATGCGTTCGTCATGGAGCGGACGCTAGGGCCTTCCGCCCCGTCCCCGTCGATCACGGGGAAAAGCCGTGGAAAAGCCGGGAGTTGTGGATAACTTCGTCACCCGGCCGGGGGAACGCGCTCAACGCCCATCACGCCACCGCCCGTTGCTGCCCCGCGCCACCGCCCACTACCCCACACCACGGCACCACCAAGCCAACGCACCACCCCACCACGGCGCCACCGCCCTCCCGCCCTACCGCGGCGACACCACCACACCCAGCAACCCCGGCCCCGTATGCGCCCCGATGACGGCGCCGACCTCGCTCACGTGCAGCTCCCCCAGGCCGGGCAGCCGGTCGCGGAGGCGTTCCGCCAGGAGGGCGGCGCGGTCGGGGGCGGCCAGGTGGTGGACCGCGAGGTCGACGGCGGCGGTGCCGGCCCGTTCGACGGCGACCTCCTCCAGGCGCGCGATGGCCCGGGACGCCGTGCGGACCTTCTCGCGGAGTTCGATCCGGCCGCCCTCCAGCTGGAGCAGCGGCTTGACGGCCAGCGCCGACCCCAGCAGGGCCTGCGCGGCCCCGATGCGCCCGCCCCTGCGCAGGTAGTCGAGGGTGTCGACGTAGAAGTACGCGGAGGTGCCCCCGGCGCGCTTCTCGGCGGCGGCCACCACCTCGTCCGGGGTGCCGCCCGCCTGCGCCGTCTCGGCGGCGGCCAGGGCGCAGAAGCCCAGCGCCATCGCGACCATCCCGGTGTCCACCACGCGGACCGGCACGGGCGCCTCGCGGGCCGCGAGCACGGCGGCGTCGTACGTACCGGAGAACTCGGCGGACAGGTGCAGCGAGACGACCGCCTCGGCGCCGGCCTCCGCCGCCGCGCGGTAGGCCCCCGCGAACAGCTCGGGGGCGGGCCGGGAGGTGGTCACCGGCCGCCGCTTCTGGAGCGCCTGGGCGACCGACCGGGCCGAGATCGCGCCGCCCTCCTCGAGGGCGACATCGCCCAGGACCACCGTGAGCGGTACGGCCGTGATGCCGTGCCGCTCCATCGCCTGCGGCGGCAGATAGGCCGTGGAATCGGTGACGATGGCGACATGGCGGGACATGCCCCGGAGGTTACCCGTCCGCCGCCCGGCCGGGCGGCCCGGCCCCGAAGGTGATCGTTTCAGACCGGGGACCACCGCGGAAGGGGAATCGCGACCGGAGACGTCAACCGGCCGTCCGCTTCTGCCACTTGTCCTGGAACCGGCCGTGCGTCCCGCCGGTCTCCCAGGGATGTCCGCCCTCCTGCGACGGCTGCCGCCCCGCTATCGAAGGCCGCTCCGCGGCGGGCCCCGGAGAAGACGCTGTGGACGGAGAAGACGCCGGGGACGGAGAAGACGCCGGGGACGAAGAGGACGCCGAGGACGGAGAGAACGGAGAGGACACCGAGGGCTCGCCCTCCTCCACCGGCGTCCAGTGCCGCAGCGCCCCCGCCTCCATCCTGATCTGCTCGCTCAGGTCCGCCAGGTCGTCGTCCGAGAAGCGGCGCGCCCGGTCCTGCGCCGCCCACCGCAGGGAGTCCGCGGAGTGCCGGATGCGCTCGGTGCGCTCCCGGAGGGCGGGCAGGCTCTCCCGCACCCGCTCGGCGTTCGGCTCGGACTCCAGCCTCCGCAGCTCCTCGTCCAGCTCGCGGCCGTGCCCGCTCAGCCGCTGGAAGAGGGCGAGGGACTCACCGAGCGACGGGTCCTCCCGGACGCCGAGCCGCAGGGCGTCCTGCGTGGCCCGCATCGTCGTGCGCAGGGACAGCCGCAGCTCGGCGACCTCGCCGCCCGCGCCCGGCACGGTGTACCGGCGGGCCTTGAGCCGGGTGTCCTCCACCGTGCGCCGGGCCTGGCCGACCGTGCGGTCCACGCCGCGCTTGACGGCCTTCACCGCCTTGACGGTGGCGACCACGCCGAGGGCGACGAGCACCGCGAAGACCAGAGCGACGATCACGGCCGCGGCTTCCATGGGCGCTCCTCGGCGGGGTTCGGGACAACAGAATGACGACGACGCACCTCTCCACCGTAAACGGCACGGGCAGGCCGCGGGTTCCAGCGGAACCCCCAACCTGCCCGCAGCCGACCCGTAGGGGACGGATCCCGCCGGGCACCGCGCCGGGACCGCTGCCCGAACCGCCACGCCCGGACCGCTACGCCCCGGACCGCCGCCCCGGAACCGCTACGCCGGGACGATGTTCACCAGCTTCGGCGCCCGCACGATCACCTTGCGGATGCCCGCGCCGCCCAGCGCCGCGACGACCGCCGGGTCGGCCAGCGCGGCCTTCTCCAGCTCCTCGTCGGAGATGGACGGCGGCACCTCCAGCCGCGCCTTGACCTTGCCCTTGATCTGGACGACGCAGGTGACGGCCTCGTCGACCAGGTAGGCCGGGTCGGCCACCGGGAAGTCGCGGTGCACGACCGAGTCGGTGTGGCCCAGGCGGTGCCACAGCTCCTCGGCGATGTGCGGGGCCAGCGGCGCGACCAGCAGCACCAGCCGCTCGGCGACCGAACGCGGCACCTCCGCCAGCTTGGTGACGTGGTTGTTCAGCTCCGTCACCTTGGCGATGGCCGTGTTGAACCGCAGGTTGGCCATGTCCTGGCCGACGCCGTCGATCGTCTTGTGCAGGATCCGCAGCGTCGCCTCGTCCGGCTCGGCGTCGACGACGGTGACCTCGCCGGTGCTCTCGTCCACCACGTTGCGCCACAGGCGCTGCAGCAGCCGGTACTGGCCGACGACGGCACGGGTGTCCCAGGGGCGGGAGACGTCCAGCGGGCCCATCGCCATCTCGTACAGGCGCAGGGTGTCGGCGCCGTACTCCGCGCAGATCTCGTCCGGAGTGACCGCGTTCTTCAGGGACTTGCCCATCTTGCCGAGCAGGCGGGAGACCTTCTCGCCCCGGTACCAGAAGGCGCCGTCGCGCTCCTCGACCTCGGCGGCCGGCACGGCGATGCCGCGGGCGTCGCGGTAGACGTACGCCTGGATCATGCCCTGGTTGTAGAGCTTGTGGAACGGCTCGGCCGACGAGATGTGCCCCAGGTCGAAGAGGACCTTGGACCAGAAGCGCGCGTACAGCAGGTGCAGCACGGCGTGCTCGGCACCGCCGACGTACAGGTCGACGCCGCCGTGCGGCTTGCCCTCGCGCGGGCCCATCCAGTAGCGCTCGGCCTCGGCGGAGACCAGCCGCTCGTCGTTGTGCGGATCCAGGTAGCGCAGCTCGTACCAGCACGAACCGGCCCAGTTGGGCATGGTGTTGGTCTCGCGGCGGTAGGTCTTGACGCCGTCGCCCAGGTCCAGCTCGACGTTGACCCACTCCTCGTTGCGGGAGAGCGGGGTCTCGGGCTCGGTGTCGGCGTCGTCCGGGTCGAAGGTGCGCGGGGCGTAGTCCTCGACCTCGGGCAGCTCCAGCGGCAGCATCGACTCGGGCAGCGCGTGGGCGACGCCGTCCTCGTCGTAGACGATCGGGAAGGGCTCGCCCCAGTAGCGCTGGCGGCTGAACAGCCAGTCGCGCAGGCGGAAGTTGACGGTGCCCTCGCCGATGCCCTTCTCGGTCAGCCAGGCGGCCATACGGGTCTTGGCCTCGGGGACGAGCAGGCCGTCCAGCGAGACCTCGGGGCCGGCCGAGTTGATGATCTCGGCCTCGTACGAGTCGAAGGAGTCGGCCCAGGTGGACGGGTCGGTGCCGCGGTCGTCGGAGGGCTGCACGACGCAGCGCATCGGCAGGTCGAAGGCGCGGGCGAAGGCGAAGTCGCGGCTGTCGTGGGCGGGGACGGCCATGATGGCGCCGGTGCCGTAGCCCATCAGCACGTAGTCGGCGACGAAGACGGGCAGCTTCTCGCCGCTGACCGGGTTGACGGCGTACGCGCCGGTGAAGACGCCGGTCTTCTCCTTGGCGTCGGCCTGCCGCTCGACGTCGGACTTGGCGGCGGCCTCCTTGCGGTACGCGGCGACGGCCTCGGCCGGGGTGGCGTGCCCGCCGGTCCAGTCCTGGTGGGTGCCCTCGGGCCAGGCGGCCGGGACGACCGAGTCGTGACCGTCCCCGGTGACCAGCGGGTGCTCGGGCGCCAGGACCAGGTAGGTGGCGCCGAAGAGGGTGTCGTGGCGGGTGGTGAAGACGGTGGCCTTCGCGTCCAGGCGGCCGTCGATCGCGAAGTCGACGTGGGCGCCCTCGCTGCGGCCGATCCAGTTGCGCTGCTGGAGCTTGATGGCCTCGGGCCAGTCCAGCGCGTCCAGGTCCTCCAGCAGGCGGTCGCCGTAGGCGGTGATCCGCATGTTCCACTGGCGCAGCTTGGACTTGAAGACGGGGAAGTTGCCGCGCTCGGAGCGGCCGTCGGCGGTGACCTCCTCGTTGGCCAGGACGGTACCCAGGCCGGGGCACCAGTTGACCGGCGCGTCGGAGGCGTAGGCCAGCCGGTACTCGCCCAGCACGGCGTCGCGCTCGACGGCGCTCAGCTCGCCCCAGGGGCGCCCGTCGGGGGTCGCGCGCTCACCGCTCGCGAACTGCTCCACCAGCTCGGTGATCGGCCGGGCCTTCTTCGCCTCCGGGTCGAACCAGGAGTTGAAGATCTGGAGGAAGATCCACTGGGTCCACTTGTAGTACTCGGGGTCGATCGTCGCGAACGAGCGGCGCTTGTCGTGCCCCAGGCCCAGGCGGCGCAGCTGGGCCTTCATGTTCTCCATGTTGGCCTCGGTGGACACCCGGGGGTGGGTGCCGGTCTGCACGGCGTACTGCTCGGCCGGCAGGCCGAAGGCGTCGAAGCCCAGGGTGTGCAGGACGTTGTGGCCGGTCATGCGGTGGTAGCGCGCGGTCACGTCGGTGGCGATGTAGCCCAGCGGGTGGCCGACGTGCAGACCGGCACCCGACGGGTACGGGAACATGTCCATGATGAACTTGCGGGGGCGGGCCACGGCCTCGGGGTCGCCGCCCAGCTCGCCGTCCGGGTTGGGCGCCTCGTACGTCCCCTCGGCGTCCCAGACGTCCTGCCAGCGTGCCTCGATGTCGGCGGCCAGCGCGGCCGTGTAGCGGTGCGGGGCAGCCACCTCGGCGCCGGTTGTGGTCTCGCTCATCGTCCTCAAAGCTCCATCGATCGTCGTCTCTGCCTGCGGACAGCGCGTCTCCGGGCGCCCCGGAAACCGAGGGACGCGGAAACGAAAAAGCCCCTCGCACAGGAGGGGACGCCGCGCCGATTCCGACCGGGGGTCACCGGTCGGCACTGATCAGCGCGGCTCGCTAAGCAGGAGGCGTACGGCACGCATGGGCCCAGATTACCGCAGGGGTGCCGGGCCCCGCACCGAGGTGCGGAGCCCGGCGACGCTCAGTGACGGGGCCGCGGGACGTAGGAGGTGACGTAGCCGTCGGCCGGGGAGCCGACGCCGGTGACGTCGTCGTAGCCGACGGTCGCGGACAGCGAGCTGTCGGAACCCATGCTGCGCAGCGAGACGGTGGTGCCGCCCTTGGCGTCGACGCCGTTGACGAAGTCGACGCGGACGTTGCCGATGCCCTGGTTCTTCCCGAGCGGGTGGTCGGTGACGTCGTGGTACGCGGCGGTGCCGTACCGGTCGTAGAGGGCCGGGTTGGCGAAGCCGATCGGGACGCCGTGGCGGGCCTGCTGGGCGAGGGCCTGGACGCCGGCGATCACGGGGGCGGCGAGCGAGGTGCCGCCGATGCGGTACTCGGCGTACTTCACGGACGTGTCCGGGAAGGTCTGGGTCTGGCCGACGAGGAAGCCGGTGGTCGAGTCGGCGACGGCGGCGATGTCGGGGCCGACGCGCATCGGCTTGGTCGCGCCGTCCGCCTCGGCGAGCGCGTCGGGGACGACGCCGCGCTGGTAGAAGGGCTGCTCGAAGAGCTTGCTGGTGCCGCCGCCGGCGCCGCCGGTGAAGTCGCCGGGGAAGCCCTCCCAGGCGTGGCCGTCCTTGGAGAGGTCGGCCCGGTGGGTGCCCCAGCCGGTCTCCCACAGGTACCTGTCGCCCTTGCCGACGGCGAGCGAGGTGCCGCCGACGGAGGTGGCCCAGGGGGAGTTGGCGGGGGTGTCGACCTGCTTCCGCCCGTGCTTGTGGGCGTTGTCGCCGTCGTCTCCGGAGGAGAAGTAGAAGCCGATGCCCTCGACGGCGCCGGTCTGGAAGACCTGGTCGTAGGCGGCGGCCACGTCGGGGGTCTCGTGGCTCTCGACGTCGCTCCAGGAGTTGGAGACGATGTCGGCCAGCCGGTTGTCCACGATCTTGTGCAGGGAGTCGATCAGGTCGTCGTCCTGGCAGGAGGCTCCGGCCACGTAGAGGATGTTCGCCTCGGGGGCCACGGCGTGCACGGCCTCGACGTCCAGGGTCTCCTCGCCGTACCAGCCGGCCGCGTCGCACTCGTCGGGCGAGGCGTGCGTCCACGTGCCGGGCAGCACCTGGGA
Organism: Streptomyces caatingaensis; assembly: GCF_001187435.1. GTDB lineage: Bacteria > Actinomycetota > Actinomycetes > Streptomycetales > Streptomycetaceae > Streptomyces > Streptomyces caatingaensis. The sequence goes on from NZ_LFXA01000004.1 coordinate 689,447, forward strand.
GAACTGGCCCTTGCGGTACGGGCGGTCGCCGTTGCGCCGCGCGTACTGCTCGATGTCCTTGACGATCGTCGGCGAGGCGTACGCGTCGGTGATCGCGACGGTGACGCCCTTGCCCGTGAAGTTCCTCGCCCCGTAGGCGGCGCGGAGCTGCTTCCCGGTGTAACCCTTGACCGCGTAGGGGGCGTGGCCGCCGTAGGCCGCCGGGAGGCTCTTGTCCACGTTCGAGCCGTAGTACGTGGAGAACGGGCCGGAGTTGACGAACGCGGCGCTCGGGCCGGGCAGTTCGTCGTCGCGGTGGGCGCGGCGCGGCGCGTCGTCGAGGCCCACGACGGTCAGGACCGCGTCGCCGACCGAGGCGGGGACGGTGGCGGTGCTGGACGGGGCGTGGTACGTCCGGCCGTCCTTGACGTAGTCGTGCAGCCGGGTGCCGAACGCCTTGCGGACGGCGGCGGCGTCACCGGCGACCGAGACGTAGTGGCGGTTGGTGCCGGTCACCTTCAGGCCCGCGGACTTCAGCCATCCGGTGACCCCGGCTATCTGGCCGCCGGTCGGGCCGAAACGATTCTGCGTCTCCTGCGCCGTCAAGTACCTGCCGTACGAGGGCGACTTGGGGTCGGAGACGGCGCGGGCGTAGGCGGCGAGGCCCCGGGCGTCCCGGCCGGCGAGGTAGACGCGGGCGGTGACGGTCCTCGACTCCGGGGTGGCGCCGCGGTCCGCGCGGGCGGTGGCCCACTCCGGCCTGGTGCCGGCCAGTGCCTGCCGGCCCTGCGGCCCGTCGGCGGCGCCGGCGGCGGGTGCGCCGAGCGCCAGCGCCCCGGCCACCAGGGGCAGTGCGGCCGCCAGGGAGAGGCCCGCGCGTGCTCCGGAACGGCGTGATCGCCGTGATCTCATGAAACCCCCTGCGATGCGAGTGGTTCGCTGCGGTGTGCGCGGGGCGCACACGGGAGGTCACTCTTTCGGCGAACCGTTCATGCAGGGGGCATGTTCTCGTCAATTGGCGACCAAGGAACGGTCATGAACATGCAAGAGCCCCCACCGTGAGGGCGCGTGGGGGCGGGGGCATGCCGCACACACGGAAGGGCCGCCCTCCCGGACGACCCTTCCGATTCCTGTGGAGCTAAGGAGAATTGAACTCCTGACCTCTTGCATGCCATGCAAGCGCTCTACCAACTGAGCTATAGCCCCTTGTTCTCTTGTTGCCGCCCGGTCTCCCCGGCGACACCCAGAACATTACACGGACCCCTGCCCGAAGCCCAAATCGATGAACGAGGCAACCCCATTCGCCCGATTTGTCGGGATCGCCCCGTCTAGGCCGTCGCGAACGAGTAGAACCGCTTGAGCGCGCAGTGCTCGTCGAGCAGCCGCCCGTAGATCGGCTCGCCCTCCAGCTCGCGGTAGGTCTCGATGGGGTCGCCCTTTATGATCAGCGCCCGGGCGCACTCGACGCACCAGTACTGGTAGTCGGGGTTGACCGGGTCCATATCGCGCACGATGGGCGTCCCACTGCCGCACCAGTCGCACTTCCGGCTGTGTGCACCCATTGACTCAGCTCCAGCTGTGGCCGCAGGCCGTGCAGACGTACGAGACACCGCCGTTGTCGCCGAGCACCTGGGCCACGTGAGCGGATCCACAAGCCGGGCACTGGAGGGCGGTCGCTCCGGGAAGACCGCGGGTCGCCGCGGGAACGCACACCGGCATGTCTCTTTCCCTCCCCTTCACCCCGTCCGCGCCCGGCCGTCCGATTCTGCCACGGGACGGGCGCCCGGGTCAGTGCCCCGGACGCATAAGGAACGCGCCCCTCCGCCAACGCCGGGAGGGCGGTGGCCCGTTGGGGCCGGAGCGACGGGAAAAACAGCGATCCCGCCCCTCCGGGAGGAGGGACGGGATCATCCGTAGCGTGGAGCTAAGGAGAATTGAACTCCTGACCTCTTGCATGCCATGCAAGCGCTCTACCAACTGAGCTATAGCCCCGCTGTTCCGGTCTTCCCGGAGGTTTCCCTCCGCGTTCCCCGCGAACAAGAAGAACTTTAGCCTGTGACCTGCCCGAAGGGGAAATCGGGCCGGAGCGGGGCCCGCGCCCCGGCCCCGCGGGTGCTCAGTCGTCGTCGCCGAGGACGGGCTCCGGCAGGGTGCCGGCGTTGTGCTCCAGCAGCCGCCAGCCGCGCACGCCCTCGCCGAGGACGGACCAGCAGCAGTTGCTGAGGCCGCCCAGCGCCTCCCAGGAGCGGGACTCCAGGCCGAGCAGCCGCCCGATCGTGGTGCGGATGGTGCCGCCGTGGCTGACCACGACGAGGGTGCCGCCGTCCGGCAGCTTCTCGGCGTGCGACAGGACCACCGGCGCGGCCCGGTCGGCCACCTCGGTCTCCAGCTCGCCGCCGCCGCGCCGCACGGGCTCGCCGCGCTTCCACGCCGCGTACTGCTCGCCGTACCGCTCGATGATCTCCTCGTGCGTCAGGCCCTGCCAGGCACCGGCGTACGTCTCGCGCAGCGCGGAGTCGCCCACGACCGCCAGGCCGGTGAGCGCGGACAGCTCGGCCGCGGTCGCGGCGGCCCGCTTGAGGTCGGAGGCGACGATGGCGTCGGGCTTCATGGCCGCGAGCAGCCGGGCGGCCCGGCGGGCCTGGGCGACGCCGGTGCCGGTCAGCTCGATGTCCGTGGAGCCCTGGAAGCGGCGCTCGACGTTCCAGGCGGTCTGGCCGTGGCGCCACAGCACGATCCGGCGGCCCCGGCCGCCCGCGCTGCCGTTCAGCTCAGGTCTCCGTCCAGGCTCTCCCGGGCCTCCTGGGCGCGGGCGTACTCGTCGGCCTTGCCCCGGGTCGCCACGGCGTCCTCGGGCAGGGCGATCTCCGGGCAGTCCTTCCACAGCCGCTCCAGCGCGTAGAAGACGCGCTCCTCGCTGTGCTGGACGTGCACGACGATGTCGACGTAGTCGAGCAGCACCCAGCGGGCGTCGCGGTCGCCCTCGCGGCGGACGGGCTTGGCGCCCAGCTCCTTCAGCAGCCGCTCCTCGATCTCGTCGACGATCGACTTGACCTGGCGGTCGTTGGGGGCCGAGGCCAGCAGGAAGGCGTCGGTGATCGACAGCACGTCGCTGACGTCGTACGCGATGATGTCGTGCGCGAGCTTGTCGGCGGCCGCCTGGGCGGCGGCCTGGATGAGCTCGATGGAGCGGTCCGTGGCGGTCACAAGCCATGCTTTCGGTAGGGGGTCCGTACCCGTCAAGGGTCTCACGACCGGCCGCCGGACCTCCGGGGAGTTTCCGGGCCCCGCTTCCCCGGCCCGCTTCCGGGGCCCGGGAGGCTCACCCCTTGTAGTCCTTGCCCAGCACGACGGTGACGTCGGCGTTCGGGGCCACGTCGGAGCCGCCGCCCTTGCGGACCGCGGCGTCGGGCAGCCCGAGGGTCCGGGCGACCTCCTTGGCGTCCGCCGCCCGCTTGTCGTCCGTGTAGAGGACCGCGGAGCGGCCCGCGGCCGGGGCCCGGCCCGCGTCCAGGTAGGTGTAGCCGCCGTTGACCAGGGCGACCCGGGCCGCCCCGGCACCGGCCGCGCCGCCGGTGGCGTTGCGCACGCCGACGCGGGGGGTGGCGTCGGTGCCGGTGTTCCGCACCGCGCCGCCGAGCACCTCCTTGACCACGCCGTCCGCCTCCTGACCGCCCAGCGTCCCGTCCGGCCGCACCGGCAGCAGGGCCGTGCGGTAGGCGCCCGCCTTGGCGCGGGCGGCGAGCTGGGCCAGGGAGGCGCCGAGCTGCTGGACGGAGAGCGAGGGGTCGGGGATCTGGGCGAGCGCCTCGACGGTGGTGGTGGCCGCCCTGGTGTCGCTGGAGAGCTTCTTGAGGACGGCCTCCATGACCTGGCCGAACCGGGCGAGCTGCTTGTCCGGCTCCTCGCCGGGCCCCCGGTAGGTGGCGTAGGCGACGGCGGACTGCCCGTTGAGGGACTGCCCGCTCCCCCGGCGCACCACCGGGTTGTCCCCGGCCTTCGCCCCGGGGACGTCGGTGTCGGCGTCCACGGAGATGCCGCCGACGAGCTGGACCAGGTTCTCCAGGTAAGGGGTGTCGAGCCGCCAGCTGCCCTTGATCTGCGAGCCGAGCAGGGTGTTGAGGGCGTCGCGGGTGGCGCCGGTGCCGGCGTCCTGGACGGACTTGCCGAGCGTGGTGGACCCGCCGCCGTCCTTGGTGACCGCGAGGGAGTTGGGCAGCAGGACGGCGGTGGCCCGCTTCGTCGTCGCGTTGTCCACCAGGAGCGCGGTCGAGCTGCCGCCGCCCTTGGTCTGCCGGAGGTGGACGACGATGACGTCGCGCTTCTGGCCGGCGGCGGCCTTCGGGCCGTCCCCGCCGTCGCCGCCCGCGAGCAGCAGCCAGCCGACGACCGCGCCCACGGCCAGGACGAGCACCACCGCGAGGGCGACGACGCGGTTGCGGCCCTTGCGCTTGCGCTCGTCGCGGCGCTCGCTGCGGCTCTCGGTGAACTTGAGCCAGTCGATGACGTCCTCGGACTCCTCGTCCGGCGCCTCGACGAAGGAGAACTGCTCGGTGCGGTAGTCCGGCGCGGCGCCGGCGTCCGGGGCCTTCCTCGGCTCGGGGACGACGGGCGCGGGCCGCGGCTCCGCGGCGGGCCCGGCCTGCTGCGGGACGGCCCACTCCTGCTGTGCCGTCTGCTGCTGGGGGGCGGGCTGCTGAGGGGCGGGCTGCTGGACGGCGTACGGGTCGTGCCCGTACGCGGGCGGGGCGGCGAGCGGCTGCCCGTAGGCGTCGTAGACCCGCTGCGGGTCCTCGGGGTGGTACACCGGCCGGCCGTAGGCGTCGTAGCCGTACACCTGTGGTTGCTGTGCGTACGGGTCGTGCGCGTACGGGTCCTGGCGGTCGTTCAACGGGTGCCCCTCGGTGCCACTGGAGCCGGGCCGGCGGATGTCGGCCGGCGCCGGATGTCAGCCGTCGTGACGGTACAGCCTGCGCTTGGCGATGTAGCGCACGACACCGTCCGGCACCAGATACCAGACGGGCTCGCCCTCGGCCACCCGCGCCCGGCAGTCGGACGAGGAGATGGCGAGCGCCGGGACCTCGACGAAGGAGACCCGGTCGTCGGGCAGGCCGGGGTTGGCCAGTATGTGACCGGGCCGGGTGACCCCGATGAAGTGGGCGAGGGAGAACAGCTCGTCCGTGTTGTGCCAGGTCAGGATCTGGGCCAGGGCGTCGGCGCCGGTGATGAAGAACAGGTCCGCGTCGTCGTTCAGGGCGCGCAGGTCCCGCAGCGTGTCCACGGTGTACGTCGGGCCCCCGCGGTCGATGTCGATCCGGCTGACCGAGAACTGCGGGTTGGAGGCCGTGGCGATGACCGTCATGAGGTAGCGGTCCTCGGCGGGCGAGACGGCCCGGTGGCTCTTCTGCCAGGGCTGGCCGGTCGGCACGAAGACCACCTCGTCGAGGTGGAACTGCGAGGCGACCTCACTGGCGGCGACCAGGTGGCCGTGGTGGACCGGGTCGAACGTCCCGCCCATGACGCCGAGCCGCCGCTTCGCGGGCTCTGTCTGCTCTCCCATGCGTGCAGACCCTACTGGGCGCGGCGGGACGCCGGTCCTCCGGGAGGTCCGCGCGGTCGCGTCAGCGGTCGCGGTTGAAGCGGGTGGTCACCCAGAGCAGGAGCAGCAGGATGACGAAGGCGGCACCGCCGGTCAGGAACGGGCTGATGCTCGGGTGGGTGTCGACGTGCTCGCCCTCGGAGGCGAGCGTGACCAGGGCCGAGTGGGCGGAGGTGAGGGACATCGTCGGCAGGACCTCTCCGGAGGCGATCGGTTGGAGACTTCTGCCACATCGTATGCGGGCGCCGTGCGCGCCCTCACGCCGACTCCGGGGTGAGGCTAGTCCTTGTCCTTGCGGTAGCCGCGCAGCAGCAGGTAGGCGGTGAGGGGGACGCCGATCAGGGCGAGGAGGACGACGGTGCGCAGCACCGGGCCCGGACCGTCCTTGGAGGCCAGGAGGACCTGGGAGACGGCGGGGGAGGCTGCGAGGTGGGTGAGACCCTGGGCTGCGGACATGCCTCCCACGGTAGCGATGTCGGTGCCACGCCCTAGGGTGGGGTGCGTCGGCGGGGGGACGGGCACGGAGACGAGCGGTTGAGGTCGAGGGGGTCTCGATGAGTGACGACAGCCAGGCGGCGGGCGGGACGGGTGCGGGAGAGGGCGTCCCCGCGCGCGACAGGAAGCGCTTCCCGGACATCTCGTCCCGGGCGTACGAGCATCCCGCGGACCGCTCCGCGCTGGTCGCCCTGCGCAAGCTGAGCGGTTTCGACACGGTCTTCAAGGCCATGAGCGGGCTGCTGCCGGAGCGCAGCATGCGGCTGCTGTTCCTGTCCGACTCGGTGCGGGTGGGCCCGCAGCAGTTCGGCCACCTGCACACGATGCTGCTGGACGCGTGCTACGTGCTGGACCTGCCGAAGGTCCCCCCGATGTACGTCACGCAGGACCCCGTGCCGAACGCGATGTGCGTCGGGCTGGACGAGCCGGTCATCGTGCTGACGACGGGTCTGGTCGAGCTGCTGGACGAGGAGGAGATGCGGGCGGTCGTGGGCCACGAGGTGGGCCACGCCCTGTCGGGCCACTCGGTCTACCGCACGATCCTGCTGTTCCTGACGAACGTGGCGCTGAAGGTGGCCTGGATCCCGCTGGGCGGGATGGCGGTGACGGCGCTGGTGACGGCCCTGCGGGAGTGGTTCCGCAAGTCGGAGCTGTCGGCGGACCGCGCGGGCCTGCTGGTGGGGCAGGATCTGCGGGCGTCGCTGCGCGGCCTGATGAAGCTCGCGGGCGGCAACCACCTGCACGAGATGAACGTGGACGCCTTCCTCGCCCAGGCCGAGGAGTACGAGGCGGGCGGCGACCTGCGGGACTCCGTGCTGAAGATCCTCAACCTGCTGCCGCGCAGCCACCCGTTCGCGGCCGTGCGGGCCGCCGAGCTCAAGCGCTGGGCGGAGAGCCGCGACTTCCAGCGGATCATGGACGGCCACTACCCGCGCCGCTCGGAGGACCGGGACGCGTCGGTGTCCGACTCGTTCCGCCAGTCGGCGAACCACTACGCGGAGTCGGTGCGCTCCAGCAAGGATCCGCTGATGGGCCTGGTGCGGGACATCGCGGGCGGCGCGAACGACCTCGGCAGCAAACTGCGGGACACCTTCACGGGGCGGAGCGGCGGCGGGCGTCCGAAGGAGGGCCCCGGCGAGGACGGCCCGCGGAAGGACGCCTAGGGCGCCCGGCGCGGCGCCGGGGCCAGGACGCCGCACAGCGCGGTGGCCTGGCGGCCCGTCGCGTAGGGGTCGGTGGCGGGCTGGTGGGCGTTGTCGGCCGTGCGGCCGGCCGCCAGCGGTTGCAGATAGGCGGCGTCGTCGGCCCCGCAGGACTCCGGTCCGGCCTCGACGGTGCTCTGCAGCACTTGGACGTGGTGGTCCCGGAGGTCGTCCCGGTCGAAGCGGAAGTGCACGATCCGGCGGACGGTGAACAGCGAGGACGCGTCGGCCGGGGCCCCGGCCGGGCGGACGGCGTAGACGAAGGTGTGGTCGGCGGAGACCTCCAGCACGGCCGGCGAGACCTCGGTGACCGAGAAGGCGCCGTCGGCCCGCACGGGGGTGTCGTCGACGACGGTCCGGGCGGGGTCGAAGCGCACCAGCCAGCCGGTGGCCGCGTGCTGTCCGTCGTCGGCGGGCCGGTCGAGGCTGCGGTCGTACTGTTCGAGCTGGTCGGGCGTCAGCAGCAGGCGCACCGCCCGGTCGTCCCCGCCGGTGATCACGGACCGCTCGACGGCGGACTTCACCGTGTACTCCTTGGCCGTGGCGAGGGCGGTCATCACCAGGGCCTCGGAGAAGTTCCGGGTGCGCCGCACCGCGGGCAGGACGACGGCGTCCGGGCCCTGCCGGAAGCGGGCGGCCGGGCTGTGCGCGAGCAGCTCGCCGGCCGTCCCGCCGGGCACGGTGCCGCGGGGCGCCAGCGGCACGACGGCCGTCCGCAGCGGCTCGGCCGACGGCGGGCGGGGTTCCTTGTAGGGGTGCCGCAGGCCCATGTAGACGGCCGTGCCGAAGGCCAGGGCGATCAGCAGGACCAGGAGCAGGAGCTGCCGCGAGGCGCCGAGCCGGGCCCAGACGTGCCGGGTGCGGACGGCGGGGGCGTGGTCGTCCATGCGCTCGCGGGCCGAGAACTCCTGGAGCCGCGCAGCCCGCACGAACGATTCGTCGAAGACGACCGACCGATACTCTTCGTCACCGCTTCCCGGGGCACCGTCGGGCTGGCCCTCAGGCGGGTCTCCAGGCCCTTCCATACCTCAAGGGTAGGTCCCGCGGGCCCTCGGTAAACGCGCTGGTACACGACAAGTTGCGGTGCGGCCGGCGCCGCGCGCCCCGGCCCGCGCCGGATCCCCCACCCCCGCGCGGAGCTGCGGGAACCACGGACGGTGACGGGCGGGGCGCGGTCAGCCGCGGCGCGGGACGGCGGAGGCCACCGGCGCGCCGGAGTCCATCGAGACGCTGGGCCGCACGGAGGGCGGCAGCGCGTCGTGCCGCGCGGGGGACGGGGTGTCCACGCCCGTCGTGGCGGGCGGCGGGGCCGGTTCCCGGCGGTCGCCCGAGGAGGCGCCCCGGTAGACGGCCGCGAAGGCGAAGGCGACCACCCCGACGCCCATCAGCACGCACAGCACCCAGGCCACCGGCCGCTGCCAGCGGGGCCGGCCCCGGTAGGGCCGCCGCCAGGTGCCGTACCTGCCGTACGGCCCGTAGGCGTCGTCCGGGTCGAGGTCGTCGGCGAGTCCGCACCACGGCCCGGCCGGGCGCGGCCCGCCGGGCACGTCCCCGTACGCGTCGCCCTCGTAGGCCTCGTCGTCGGCGAGGCCGGCGCCCGAGCGGGCCCGCGCGGCGCGCATGCGCTCGGCCGCGCTGGGCTCGTGGACGGCGGCGGACCGCACGAACTCCTCGTCGAAGACCACGGAGGCGAACTCGTCGTCTCCGTGGCGGTGGCTGTCGGGCTCCTCGCCGTCCGGGAACGGCCTGCCCCCCACGTCGTCCGGCACGCCGTCCAGCGTAGACCCGAAGCGCCCAATCCGCGCGGGCGGTACGGGAATTGCTCCCGCCGCCCCGCCCGGCACCGGTGCCGCGCTAGCCGCGGACGTGCCCGTCGCCGGTGACGACGTACTTGGTGGAGGTGAGTTCCGGCAGGCCCATGGGGCCGCGCGCGTGCAGCTTCTGGGTGGAGATGCCGATCTCGGCGCCGAAGCCGAACTGGCTGCCGTCGGTGAACCGCGTCGAGGCGTTGACGGCCACCGTCGTGGAGTCGACCAGCTGGGTGAAGCGGCGGGCCGCCTGCTGCGAGCCGGTGACGATCGCCTCGGTGTGTCCGGACGACCAGCGGCGGATGTGCCGGACGGCCTCGTCCAGCGAGTCCACGACGGCGGCGGCGATGTCGTAGGAGAGGTACTCGGTCTCCCAGTCCTCCTCCGTCGCGGGCACCACGGCCGCCTTCGTGCCCGCGGCGGCCGCCAGCACCCGCTCGTCGCCGTGGACCGTCACGCCCGCCTCGGCCAGGGCCTCCAGCGCGAGCGGCAGGAAGCGGTCGGCCACGTCGCGGTGCACCAGCAGGGTCTCGGCGGCGTTGCACACGCTGGGGCGCTGGGCCTTGGAGTTGACCAGGATCCGCACGGCGGTGTCCAGGTCGGCGGCGGCGTCCACGTACACGTGGCAGTTGCCCGTGCCGGTCTCGATCACCGGGACCGTGGACTCCTCGACCACCGTGCGGATCAGCGAGGCGCCGCCGCGCGGGATCAGCACGTCCACCAGGCCGCGGGCGCGCATCAGCTCGCGCACCGACTCGCGGCTCTCGCCCGGCACCAGCTGCACGGCGTCCGCCGGCAGCCCGGCCCCCGCGACCGCGTCGCGCACGACGCCCACCAGGGCCGTGTTGGAGGCGTACGCGGACGAGGAGCCGCGCAGCAGCACGGCGTTGCCGGACTTCAGGCAGAGCGCGGCGGCGTCCACCGTCACGTTCGGCCGGGCCTCGTAGACGATGCCCACGACGCCGAGCGGCACCCGCACCTGGCGCAGGTCGATGCCGTTGGGCAGCGTCCCGCCGCGCACCACCTCGCCGACCGGGTCGGGCAGGCCCGCCACGTTGCGCACGTCGGCGGCGATGGCCCGCACCCGCTCCGGGGTGAGGGTCAGCCGGTCGACGATGCCCTCGGCCGTCCCGGCCTCGCGGGCCTTCGCCACGTCCTCGGCGTTGGCCGCGACGATCTCCTCGGTGCGGGCGTCGAGCGCGTCGGCGATGGCGAGCAGCGCCGCGTCCTTGTCCGCGCGCGGCAGTGGCGCGAGCGCGGCCGCGGCCTCACGGGCGCGGGCCGCGGCGCGGAGCACGGGGGACTCGGGGGACGGGGCGGTGGTCTGGCTGCTCATGAGCATGCAGCTTAGTCCGGCGCCGGCGCTCCCCCCGCCCCGTCGCGGAGCGGCTCAGAACGGGTGCACCCCCACCGGCGTCGCCGGCAGCGGGCCGTGCCCCTCCGCCACCCTCTGGTGGTACGTCTCGCGGTCGATGACCTCCAGGCCCACGATCTCCCACGGCGGCAGCCGCGCCGTCGAGCGGTGCTCGCCCCACAGGCGCAGCGCCACCGCGGCGGCGTCGTGCAGGTCGCGCGCCTCCTCCCAGTAGCGGATCTCGGCGTGGTCCTCGGCGTAGCGGCTGGTCAGCAGGAAGGGGTGGTCGTGGGCGAGCTGCTCCAGCGCGCGGCGCACCTCGGCCGGCGGGGCCGCGCTGCCGCTGACGCTGAGCGTGACGTGCCACAGCCGGGAATCCGTGCGTTCCGCGCCGCATTCCCCGACGCTCGTCAGGGCCGGGGCCCCTGGGCGCCCTCGTCTCACCGGCGGCCTCCTGGTGTCGTGCTGGTCCTCTTTAAGAGTTGAGCAGGCCGGGGGCGGGTGCGGGGCCGTTTTCCGGAAAGGGGTTCCTCCCCGCTTTCCGGAAAGGGGTTCCTCCCCGCCCCGCCCTTTCACCGTTTTCCCGCCGCGCCGCCCCGCGGGGGCCAGGGGGCGCGGACCCCGGTGAACGCGGCGCAGCCGCGCCGTGGGTCCGGGGCGGAGCCCCCGCGAACGCATGCGGAGCCCCGCGAGCACACGGTGAAAGGGCGGGCGGGGAGGAAGACCCCTCAGCGGTGCAGCACGACCAGGTCGTCCCGGTGCACGACCTCCCGCTCGTACCCCGGCCCCAGCTCCCGTGCAAGGTCCCGCGTCGAGCGCCCGAGCAGCCGCGGGATCTCCCCCGCGTCGTACGAGACGAGCCCCCGCGCCACCGCCCGCCCGGCCGCGTCCCGCAGCTCGACCGGGTCGCCCGCGCTGAACTCGCCCTCGACGGCCGCGATGCCCGCCGGCAGCAGGGAGCCCGTGCCGTGCACGACGGCGTCCACGGCCCCGTCGTCCAGCGTCAGCGCCCCCCGCGGCGTGGAGGCGTGGGCGAGCCAGAGCAGCCGGTCGGCGGAGCGGCGGCCCGTGCGGTGGAAGAGGGTGCCGGTGGGCCGGCCCAGCAGCGCGTCCGCGGCGCGGCTGGCGGCGGTGAGGACGACGGGGATCCCGGCGGCGGCCGCGATCCGCGCGGCCTCCACCTTGGTCACCATGCCGCCCGTGCCGACCCCGGCCTTGCCCGCGCTGCCGATGGAGACGCCCTCCAGGTCCGCGGGGCCGGCGACCTCCGCGATGCGGGAGGTGCCGGGGATGCTCGGGTCGCCGTCGTAGAGGCCGTCCACGTCGGAGAGGAGGACGAGCAGGTCGGCGCGGACCAGGTGGGCCACCAGCGCGGCCAGCCGGTCGTTGTCGCCGAAGCGGATCTCGTCCGTGGCCACCGTGTCGTTCTCGTTGACGACCGGGACCGCGCCCATGGCCAGCAGCTGGTCCAGCGTGCGGCGGGCGTTGCGGTAGTGCGCGCGCCGGCTGGTGTCGTCGGTGGTCAGCAGCACCTGCCCCACGCGGCGGCCGTAGCGCGCGAAGGAGGCGGTGTAGCGGGCGACCAGCAGGCCCTGGCCGACGCTGGCCGCGGCCTGCTGCCGGGCCAGGTCCTTCGGCCGCCGGTCGAGCCCCAGCGGCGCCAGGCCGGCCGCGATGGCGCCGGAGGAGACGAGGACGATCTCCTTCGCGCCCTCCCCGTCCAGGACGCGGGCCAGCACGTCGACGAGCGCGTCAACCCGGTCCGCGTCCAGTCCCCCGCCCGCGGTGGTGAGAGAGGACGAGCCCACCTTGACCACGATCCGGCGCGCGCCGGTGACCTCCGGCCGCAGCCCGTCCCGCTCGTCCGCCGCCCGGCCCGCCGCCTCGTCCGCCGTCCCTGCCCGCACTGTGTCCCGCACCTTCGCTCTCGCCTCGCAGCCCTGCCCGGTCCCTGCCCGGACGCCGCCCGGACCGGCAAATCTACCGTCTGACGATTGTGGTCGTTCGACCCTATTTTGTGAGGGTTGCCGTGACCGAAGATTGCCCCTGGCCCAGCGGCCGTCATACGGTCGGTTGCGGCCGTTGTGCCGACCGTTGCCCATGACGTGTCCGCCGCGGTCTCTCCGACCCTCTCAGTTCTCCTGCCAGGAGCCAGCCCAGTGCCTGCCGGAACAGTCCCTCGCCGAGCCGTTCAGGCTGCGGCGCTGCTCGCGATGCTGGTGTCGTTCGTACTCCAGCTCGTGGGCGCGCTCGCGCCGAACGCGCCGCTCTTGATCGCCAGCTCGGCGGCGGGCCTCGCCCTCGACCTCTATCTGCAGCACCGCGACCCCGGGCTGCTCGCCCTGCTCGGCAAGGTCCGGTTCGACGTCATGGTGCGGCAGCTGCTGCGCGACATGGTGATCATGCTCGGGCTGCTGCGCCTGCACGGTGACGGCTCGCTGCGCGACTACGCGCCGGTCTTCGTCGGCATCGTCCTCTTCTACGCGGCGCACCTCAGCTGCCAGGCCGTCGCCATCGTCGTCCGCCGCTCGCGCACGCTGCCGTTCGTCACGCGCAACATCGACACCACCGGGCTGCACCTGACCGCCGCGCCGCCGCGCCTGCTGGCCCGCCAGCACGGCCGCCGCCTGGTGCGCTTCGCGATCCCCGCCTCGGCCGGCCTGCTGTTCACCGTCGGCAGCGGCAAGCCCGCCGGCGGCATGATCGGCGTCGGCGTCGCCCTGCTGCTGGCCCTCGCCGGCACCCTCTACCTGTCGACCTGGCTGCGCCCGGCCAAGCGGGTCGCCACCGAGGAGCAGGCCATAGAGTGGCTGGAGCAGTGGCTGGCCTCCTACCGGCCCACGGTCGGCATGTACTTCTCCGGCGGCACCAGCTCCGCGTACCAGGCGAACATGTGGCTCTCCACCCTCGCCGAGCTCGACGGCAACCCGCTGATCGTGCTGCGCGAGCGGTTCATGGTGAAGAAGATCGACGCCACGGACATCCCGATCATCTGCTTCCCCAAGGTCGTCCACCTGATGGCCCTGGAGAAGTCCACGCTGAAGCTGCTGCTGCACCCGGCGAACTCCGGCAAGACCTCGCAGGTCCTGCGCATGCCGTCGATCAAGCACGCCTTCATCAACCACGGCGAGAGCGACAAGCTCTCCAGCTGCAACCCGTACTCCAAGGCGTACGACGAGATCTGGGTCGCCGGCCCGGCCGCGCGCGAGCGCTACCAGCTCGCCGACATCGGCGTGGACGACCGGGACGTCGTCGAGGTCGGCCGGCCGCAGCTGGCCCCGATCCAGCCGTACACCGGCGCGCCGACCCGCCCGTACACGACCGTCCTCTACGCCCCCACCTGGGAGGGCTGGGACGGCAACCCGGGCAACACCTCGGTCATGCTCGCCGGCGAGAACATCGTCCGCGAGCTGCTCGCCGACCCGGCCGTCCGGCTGCTGTACAAGCCGCACCCGATGACCGGTTCCGTCGACCCGCGCGCGGGCGAGGCGAACCGGCGCATCAAGGAGATGATCCGCGAGGCGAACGAGCAGCGCGACGGCTACCGGCCCGGCCCGGAGGCCGCGGCCGAGATGGAGCGGCTGGCGGCCGAGCTCCAGGAGCTCACCGCGAAGAAGTTCCCGCCGAGCGTGGACGAGACCGAGCGCATGCTGCTCCAGACCGCCCCCGAGCCGGGGCGTGCCGCGGCGGTCGCCGCCACGCTGGCCGCCTGGGAGGCGGCCTACTGGGCCTCGCTGCCCGAGTGGGAGCACCAGATCGTCACCGGCAGCCGGCCGACGCTCTTCAGCTGCTTCAACCAGGCGGACGTGCTCATCAGCGACGTCTCCAGCGTCGTCTCCGACTACCTGATCAGCGAGAAGCCGTACGCGGTGGCCAACACCAGCGGGATGTCCGAGGAGGAGTTCCGCGCCACCTTCCCGACGGTCACGGCCGCCACGATCCTGGAGCCGGACGCCGCCGGTGTGCCGGCGCTGCTCGCCGCGGTGCGCGACCCGCGCCTGGACCGGCTGGCCAAGGCCCGTGCCGAGCTGAAGGTCCAGCTCCTCGGCCCGTCCGACCCGCCGTCCCTCGTCCGCTTCAACCAGGCCGCGCTGGCGCTGGCCCGCAAGGCGGACGAGCGCGCGGCCCGGGTCGCGGCGCGGGCCGCCGCCTCGCCCCTCCCCGGCCAGCGGGAGGGCGTGGAGGCGCCGTCCACGGACGACGCCGCCTCCCCGGCCCCCGGGGAGCCGGGAGGCTGGTTCACGCCCGCACAGGGGCGCTGAGCGCTTTTCGCGAAGGGGCGGGTGCGGGGCAGCAGACCCCCGCACCCGCCCCTTCACCTTTCGCCCGTCCCTCCGCCGGGACGAGCGGCGGCGCCGGAACGACGAAGGGGCGGGGCGGGGGCAGAACGCCCCGCACCCGCCCCACCGGCGGCACCCGTCACGCGAAGGGGTCGAACCCCTCGTACGCCGTCTCCGCCTCGTCCCGCTCCGCCTGCTTGTCCCGGCGCCGCTGCGCCGCCGGGCGCGGCGCCTCGAAGCGGTGGTCCTCGCCGCGGCGGCCGAGCATCTCCGCACCGGCGGCCATCGACGGCTCCCAGTCGAAGACGACGGCGTTCTCCTCGGGGCCGATCGCGACGCCGTCGCCCGCGCGGGCACCGGCCTTCATCAGCTCCTCCTCGACACCGAGGCGGTTGAGGCGGTCGGCGAGGTAGCCCACGGCCTCGTCGTTGTTGAAGTCGGTCTGGCGGACCCAGCGTTCGGGCTTCTCGCCGCGCACGCGGTAGAGGCCGTCCTCCTCGCGGGTCACCGTGAAGCCCGCGTCGTCCACGGCCTTCGGCCGGATGACGATCCGCGTCGCCTCCTGCTTCGGCTTCGCCGCGCGCGCCTCGGCGACGATGCCGGCCAGGGCGAAGGACAGCTCCTTCAGCCCCTGCCGGGAGACCGCCGACACCTCGAAGACCCGCAGGCCGCGGGCCTCCAGGTCGGGGCGGATCATGTCGGCGAGGTCCTGGCCGTCGGGGATGTCGACCTTGTTGAGGACGACGATCCGCGGCCGGTTCTCCAGCCCGCCGTACTCCTTGAGCTCGGCCTCGATGACGTCGAGGTCGCTCAGCGGGTCGCGCTCCGACTCCAGCGTCGCCGTGTCCAGCACGTGCACCAGCACCGAGCAGCGCTCGACGTGCCGCAGGAACTCCAGGCCCAGGCCCTTGCCCTGGCTGGCGCCCGGGATCAGCCCCGGCACGTCGGCGATGGTGTAGACCGTCGAACCGGCCGTCACCACACCGAGGTTGGGGACGAGCGTGGTGAACGGGTAGTCGGCGATCTTCGGCTTCGCGGCGGACAGCACGGAGATCAGCGAGGACTTGCCGGCGCTCGGGTAGCCGACGAGGGCCACGTCCGCGACGGTCTTGAGCTCCAGGACGATCTCCTGGACGTCGCCGGGCTCGCCGAGCAGCGCGAAGCCGGGCGCCTTGCGGCGGGCCGAGGCCAGCGCGGCGTTGCCGAGGCCGCCGCGGCCGCCCTGGGCTGCGACGTACGTGGTGCCCTGGCCGACCAGGTCGGCCAGCACGTTGCCGCGCTTGTCGAGGATGACGGTGCCGTCCGGGACGGGCAGGACGAGGTCCGTGCCGTCCTTGCCGGAGCGGTGGCCGCCCTCGCCGGGCTTGCCGTTGGTGGCCTTGCGGTGCGGGCTGTGGTGGTAGTCGAGGAGCGTGGTGACCGACTGGTCGACGACCAGGATCACATCGCCGCCGCGGCCTCCGTTGCCGCCGTCCGGGCCGCCCAGCGGCTTGAACTTCTCACGGTGCACGGAGGCGCAGCCATGGCCTCCGTTACCCGCGGCGACGTGCAGCTCGACGCGGTCCACGAAGGTGGTCATAGCGGTCTGCCTCCAGTGCCTGGTGCGTTGGGGATTGTCTTCGTTGTAACGGTTGTAACGCAGCGAGGGCGGACCCGCTTCCCCACACCGGGGAAGGGAGGTCCGCCCTCGCGCTCTACCGCTCTACGGGGCCTGGATCAGGCGACCGGAACGATGTTGACGACCTTGCGGCCGCGGTGGGTGCCGAACTGCACCGCACCGGCCTGCAGCGCGAACAGGGTGTCGTCGCCGCCGCGGCCGACACCGGCGCCCGGGTGGAAGTGGGTGCCGCGCTGGCGGACCAGGATCTCACCGGCGTTGACGGTCTGGCCGCCGAAGCGCTTCACGCCGAGCCGCTGAGCGTTGGAGTCGCGACCGTTCCGGGTGGACGATGCGCCCTTCTTGTGTGCCATCTCTCCTCAGTCCCTTACTTCGCAGCCGACGGGATGCCGGTGATCTTCAGCGCGGTGTACTGCTGGCGGTGACCGATCCGCTTGCGGTAGCCGGTCTTGTTCTTGTACTTCAGGATGTCGATCTTGGCACCCTTGTGGTGGTCCACGATCTCGGCCTGGACCTTGATGCCCGCCAGGACCCACGGGTCGCTGGTGACGGAGTCACCGTCGACGACGAGCAGCGTCGAGAGCTCGACCGCGTCGCCCACCTTGCCGTCGGAAATCTTGTCAACCTCGACGATGTCGCCGACAGCAACCTTGTGCTGGCGACCGCCGCTACGCACGACTGCGTACACGCGGATCTCACTCTCTCGCTAGTAATGGAACCTCTGATGCCAGCCGCTCGAACGGGTGAACCCGCGTTTCCGAGAGGACGAGCGGCCTCTCCCGGCGCACGCACCGGAAGGGATTTGCTCAGGGGCAGGCGTACAGACGCCGACTGGCAAGGTTACGGGCCCTGCCGCAAGGGGTCAAACTGGGCGGGGTTGCGGGGCGGATCCCGGTGCGGGGCGGGCACCGGCCGGGACGGCCCCGGGAGGACGCAGGCGCGGAGCCCCGCGCTGCCGCGCGGAGGGCGGTGGGGGCCGGGGGCCGCCCCCGGGCCCCGGGAGACGGAGAAGGGGCGGGGCGGGGGCATGTGGCCCCCGCCCCGCCCCTACAGACGGGCGGACCGGACTACTCCTCCGTACCCGCCGCCGCGTCGGCAGCGGCGGCGGCCGCCTTCTTCGCGGCGGCGGCCGACGTCTTCTTGGCCGCCGTCTTCTTCGTGGCGGCCTTCTTCGCCGTCGTCGCCTTCTTGGCGGTCGTCGTCTTCTTCGCCGCCGTCTTCTTCGCGGTGGTGGTCTTCTTCGCCGTCGTCTTCTTGGCCGTGGCCTTCTTGGCGGCCGTCTTCCGGGGCGTCTTCTTGGCCGGAGCCGCCGCAGCGGCCTCCTCCGCGACCTCCGCGACCGCGGCGGCCTCTTCGGCCGCAGGGGCCTCGGCAACCTCGGCAGCCTCGACGGGCTCGGGAGCCTCCGAAGGAGCCTCCGCCGCCTCCGGCGCCGCGACCACGACCACCGCCGCCTCGGCCTCCGCCGGCGATCCCGCCGGAGCGGACACCCTGCGGGTCACCCGACGCCGCGTGCGGGCCGGAGCCGCAGCGGCAGGCGCCTCGGCCTTGACCTCGGGCTCGGGCTCGGCCTGGCCAGGAGCCACGGCCTCGGCGGGAGCCTCGACGGGAGCCACCACCGGCTCCTCCACCGGTGCCGCCTCCACAACGGCCTCCGGCTCCGACGGCTCGGACGGCTCCGACGGCACTGCGGCCTCGGCCGCCTTCGGCGCACCCGCCGGAGCGGACGCCTTCCGCGTGGCCCGGCGCCGCGTACGGCCACCACGGCCGCCCCGCGCCGCCGCCTCCGCCTCGGCGGGGCTGGAGAACCACTCCTCCTCGCCGCCGACGGCCGGCACCAGCTCCGCCTCGGCGACGGGCGCGGGCTCCAGCTCGGGAGCCGGCTCCGCGACGGGCTCGGCAACCGGCTCGGCGGCCGGTTCGACGACGGCCTCGGCCACAGCCTCCGCCTTCGCCGCGCCACCCCGCTTCTTGCCGCGCTTGCCGCCGCCCCCGCCGCCGCCGGACACCGACGGCTGGTCCATGTGGACGATGACGCCACGGCCGTTGCAGTGCACGCACTGCTCGGAGAACGACTCCAGCAGCCCCTGGCCCACCCGCTTGCGGGTCATCTGGACCAGACCCAGCGAGGTCACCTCGGCGACCTGGTGCTTCGTACGGTCCCGGCCCAGGCACTCCAGCAGGCGCCGCAGCACCAGGTCCCGGTTGGACTCCAGCACCATGTCGATGAAGTCGATCACGATGATGCCGCCGAGGTCGCGCAGCCGCAGCTGGCGCACGATCTCCTCGGCCGCCTCCAGGTTGTTCCTGGTGACCGTCTCCTCCAGGTTGCCGCCCTGGCCGGTGAACTTGCCGGTGTTGACGTCGATGACGACCATCGCCTCGGTCCGGTCGATGACGAGCGAACCGCCGCTCGGCAGCCAGACCTTGCGGTCCAGCGCCTTCATCAGCTGCTCGTCGATCCGGTACGTGGCGAAGACGTCGACGTCCGACGTCCACTTCTGCAGCCGGTCCGCGAGGTCCGGCGCGACGTGCGAGACGTAACCGTGGATGGTCTCCCACGCGTCGTCACCCTGGACGATGACCTTGGAGAAGTCCTCGTTGAAGATGTCGCGCACCACGCGGACGGTCATGTCCGGCTCGCCGTAGAGCAGGCTCGGCGCGCTGGTGGAGATCATCTTGGACTTCTTCTGGATGTCCTCCCACTGCGCCTGCAGCCGCTCGACGTCACGGCGCAGCTCGTCCTCGCTCGCGCCCTCGGCGGCGGTACGCACGATGACGCCCGCGTCCTCGGGAACGATCTTCTTGAGGATCTGCTTCAGCCGCGCCCGCTCGGTGTCGGGCAGCTTGCGGCTGATGCCGGTCATCGAGCCCTCGGGCACGTACACCAGGTACCGACCGGGCAGCGAGACCTGGCTGGTCAGCCGGGCGCCCTTGTGCCCGATCGGGTCCTTGGTGACCTGCACCAGCACGGACTGGCCGGACTTCAGCGCGGTCTCGATGCGGCGCGGGCCGTTGCCCATGCCGAGCGCGTCGAAGTTGACCTCACCGGCGTAGAGCACCGCGTTGCGGCCCTTGCCGATGTCGACGAAGGCGGCCTCCATCGACGGCAGCACGTTCTGGACCTTGCCCAGGTACACGTTGCCGACGTAGCTGGTCGCCTGCTCCTTGTTGACGAAGTGCTCGACGAGGACGTTGTCCTCCAGCACGCCGATCTGCGTCCGGTCGCCGTTCTGGCGGACGACCATCACGCGCTCGACGGCCTCGCGGCGCGCCAGGAACTCCGCCTCGGTGATGATCGGCACCCGGCGCCGGCCCTGCTCGCGGCCCTCGCGGCGGCGCTGCTTCTTCGCCTCCATGCGGGTCGAGCCCTTGATGGACTGCACCTCGTCGAAGCCGGTGCCGCGCTCGCGCGGCTCGCGGACCTTGACGACGGTGCGCTCCGGCTCGTCGGCGCCCGGCTCGGTGTCGAGGGCCTCGCCCGAACGACGGCGGCGACGGCGGCGACGGCGGCTGCCCGCGGTGGACGCGCCGGCCTCCTCGGCCTGCTCCTCCTCCGCCTCGGCGGGCTCCTCGGCGACGGCCTCGGGCTGCTCGCCCTCCGCCGGCTCCTCCTCGCCGGCCTCGAACTCGGCCTCCGCGGCCTCGCCCCGGCGCCGGCGACGGCCACCGCGGCGACGGCGGCGCGAGGGACGCTCGCCCTGCTCCTCGTCCCCGGCGGCCTCGACGTCGGCGGCCGGGACGGCCTCCGGCTCCTCGGCCTCCTCGACGACGGCGGCCTCGGCGGTGACGACCGGCTCGGCGGCGGCCGGGACGGGCTCGCCGCGACGGCGCCGACGACGGCGGCCGGCCGGCTGCTCCTCCTCGGCCCCCTCGGTGGTCCGCTCCTCGGCGGCGTAGGCGGCAGCGGCGGTCTCCGGCGTCTGGAACATCGGCTCGGTGAACACCGGCGCCTGGAAGACGGCCGTCGGCGGACGCACCGCACGACGCCGCGTCCGCGCGGGCGCCTCCTCGGCGGCCGCGCCCGCGGGCCCGGCCTCGGCCGTCTCGGCCGCCTGGCGCTCGGCCTCCGCGCTCACGACGCGCCGCCGCGTACGACGGCCGCGCGGCGCCTCCGGCTCCTCCTCGGCAGCGGCCGCGGGCTCCTCGGCCGCGGGGGCGGCCGCCGTGCCGCCGGCGGCGCGGGTCGCCCGGCGGCGCGTACGCGCCGGCTTCACCGGCTCCTCGACGGCCTCGGCCGCGGGGGCGACCTCTTCGGCCTCTTCGGCTTCCTCGATCTCCTCGGCCTCTTCGGGCTCTTCGGGCTCCTCGGCCTCGGGCACCCGGGCCGGCTCGGCGACGGGCTCGGCCGGCGCACCGGCGGGCGCGGACGCCCGGCGGACGACACGGCGGCGAGCTCGCGCGGGAGCGGCGGGGGCCTGGACCTCTTCGGCGGCCTCGGCCTCTTCGGCCCCGGTCTCTTCGGCCCCGGTCACGGCGGCCGGCTCGGCGGCAGCCGCCTCGGGCGCGCCCACGGGCGCACCGGCACGACGGACCGCACGACGGCGCGGACGCGCCGGAGCAGCGGCCTCCGCCTCCTCGGCGGCAGCCTCGACGGGGGCCTCGGCCCCGGCCTGCGGGACGTCGGCGGTCGCGACCGGCTCGGGCGCGGTCACCGGCGCCGTCGCCTTGCGGACGGCACGCCGGCGCGTCCGCGCCGGGGTGGCGGCCGCCTCGGGGGCACCGGCCGGCTCGGCGGCCTCGGTCTCCACAGCCTCAACGGCCTCGGCGGTCGGCGTACCGACCTTGCGCACCGCACGGCGGCGCGGACGGGCGGGCGTGGCGGCAGCGGCGGCGGCCGGCTCGGCGGCCTCCTCCTCGCCGGCGGGCACAGCCACGGACTCGGCGGCCGCCTTCGGCGCGCCGGCGGGCGCGCTGGCGCGGCGGCGCGGGCGCACCGGGGCCGCGGCTCCGGCCGTCTCCGCGGCCGTGACGGCGGGGGCGCCCTGGACCGGCTCGGCGAGCTCCTCGTCGAGGGCGGCCGGGGCCTCGGTCCGCGGCGCGGTCACCGGCGGACCGGCCGGCCGCGAGGCGGCCCGGCGGCGGCGCCGCGGGGGCAGAGTGTCGCCGGGGCCGGTGTCTGCGTTGTTCCCGGTGGCGCCGAGCGCCTTCCCGGGCTCCATGGGTTCGGTGGATTCGGGCATGCGGGCGGTTCTCCCGTCACGCTCCCGGGCGCCGCGCCGAGTCCGGCCCGCCGGTCCGCGTGATGAGCGCGGTACCGCCGTCCGGGGCGCGGTCGCCGCACGGGAGCTGTCGTCTCACTCGCCGGGTCCGGTGGGTGGCACCGGCGAAAGTCTCCTGGTCAATGCGCTTGCCGGCCCCGGGTGGCTCCCTGGTGCACCGGCCGCGCGGCGACGGTCGTCCTTACGATGGGCGACCCGGCGCCATCGCCGCGCCGGCGGTCGTTGATGAGGCGGCCGTGGCAGCGTCGCGATCGGGCGCGAGCGGATCGGTCACCGTACCGGTCTCTTCGTCGAGCGGCCCCTGCGCCAGCCTGGTCACCGCTGCGGGGACCGGCGGCGCCAGGTCGGCCGTGGCGCGGAGCCCGGACAGGACGTCGTCGGGTCGAACGGCAGGTGTCGCATGCCGAACAACCAGCCGCAGTATCGCACAGGGTCCGTCACCCGGCCTATCGGCCGGAGCGGCGGCCACCTCGAGTCGGCACACGGCACCACGTGCGTCGAAGGTCCGCATCCCGCTCTTGGTGCGGCGCTCCACCTCCACGGTCCCGGCCGCGAGGAAGGCGGCCACGGCGCGTTCGGCGTCCGCCGGCTCCACTCCGTCGAGCCGCACCTCCCATACGGAGGCCTCCAGCCGCTCCGCGAACGAGGAGGTGTGCGCCTCGACCGCGTCGACGACGTCGAGCCCGGCGGGCAGCGACGCGTCGAGCAGCTCCCGCAGGCGCGCGGGGTCGCGTGCCTCCGCGAGCTGGATCTCCAGGTACTCGGCCTCACTGCCCGTGCCGGTGGGTGCGGCATTGGCGTACGACACCTTGGGGTGCGGGGTGAAGCCGGCCGAGTACGCCATCGGCACCTCGGACCGGCGCAGGGCCCGCTCGAAGGCGCGCTGGAAATCACGGTGGCTGGTGAACCGGAGGCGGCCGCGCTTGGTGTAGCGCAGTCGGATGCGCTGCACCGCGGGTGCGGGCGGCGGGCCTTCGGGCTGTCGCTTACCCAGTGTCCTGATTCCTTCGTGAGTGCGGTCGTACTGCTACCTAGAGTACGTGCAACGAGGGCCCCGCCAACCCGGCGGGGCCCTCGTCCGTACAGATGTGCTACTTGACGACGGTCAACGGCAGCAGCTTCTTGCCCGTCGGACCGATTTGGATAGTCGTGTCCATCTGCGGGCACACGCCGCAGTCGAAGCACGGCGTCCAGCGGCAGTCCTCGACCTCGACCTCGTCGAGCGCGTCCTGCCAGTCCTCCCAGAGCCAGTCCTTGTCGAGGCCGGAGTCCAGGTGGTCCCAGGGCAGGACCTCCTCGTAAGTGCGCTCGCGGGTGGTGTACCAGGCGACGTCGACGCCCTGCGGCACCAGCGTCTCCTCGGCGCACTTCATCCACTGGTCGTAGCTGAAGTGCTCGCGCCAGCCGTCGAAGCGGCCGCCCGACTCGTACACCGCGCGGATGACCGCGCCGACGCGGCGGTCGCCGCGCGAGAGCAGGCCCTCGACGATGCCGGGCTTGCCGTCGTGGTAGCGGAAGCCGATCGAGCGGCCGTACTTCTTGTCGCCGCGGATCTTGTCGCGCAGCTTCGCCAGCCGGGCGTCCGTCTCCTCGGCGGAGAGCTGCGGCGCCCACTGGAACGGGGTGTGCGGCTTGGGCACGAACCCGCCGATCGACACCGTGCAGCGGATGTCGTTGGAGCCGGAGACCTCGCGGCCCTTGGCGATCACGTTGACCGCCATGTCGCCGATCTGGAGGACGTCCTCGTCGGTCTCGGTGGGCAGGCCGCACATGAAGTACAGCTTCACCTGGCGCCAGCCGTTGCCGTACGCGGTGGCGACGGTCCGGATCAGGTCCTCCTCCGAGACCATCTTGTTGATGACCTTGCGCATGCGCTCGGAGCCGCCCTCGGGGGCGAAGGTCAGACCGGAGCGGCGGCCGTTGCGGGTCAGCTCGTTGGCGAGGTCGACGTTGAAGGCGTCCACGCGGGTCGACGGCAGCGAGAGGCCGATCTTGTCGTCCTCGTACCGGTCGGCCAGGCCCTTGGCGATGTCACCGATCTCGGTGTGGTCGGCGGAGGACAGCGACAGCAGGCCGACCTCCTCGAAGCCGGTCGCCTTCAGGCCCTTGTCGACCATCTCGCCGATGCCGGTGATGCTGCGCTCGCGCACGGGACGCGTGATCATGCCGGCCTGGCAGAAGCGGCAGCCGCGGGTGCAGCCGCGGAAGATCTCGACGGACATCCGCTCGTGCACGGTCTCCGCGAGCGGGACCAGCGGCTGCTTGGGGTACGGCCACTCGTCCAGGTCCATCACCGTGTGCTTGGAGACGCGCCACGGGACGCCGGAGCGGTTGGGGACGACGCGGGCGATGCGGCCGTCCGGCAGGTACTCCACGTCGTAGAACCCGGGGACGTACACCCCGCCGGTCCGCGCGAGCCGGAGCAGCAGCTCCTCGCGCCCGCCCGGACGGCCCTCCGCCTTCCAGGCCCGGATGATCTCGGTGATCTCCAGGACCGCCTGCTCGCCGTCGCCGATCACGGCGCAGTCGATGAAGTCGGCGATCGGCTCGGGGTTGAACGCCGCGTGTCCGCCGGCGAGGACGATCGGGTCGTCCAGCGTCCGGTCCTTCGCCTCCAGCGGGATGCCGGCGAGGTCGAGGGCCGTGAGCATGTTGGTGTAGCCGAGCTCGGTGGAGAAGGAGAGCCCGAAGACGTCGAAGGCGCGGACGGGCCGGTGCGCGTCCACCGTGAACTGCGGGACGCCGTGCTCGCGCATCAGCGCCTCGAGGTCCGGCCAGACGCTGTACGTGCGCTCGGCGAGCACGCCCTCGCGCTCGTTGAGGACCTCGTAGAGGATCATGACGCCCTGGTTGGGCAGCCCGACCTCGTAGGCGTCCGGGTACATGAGCGCCCAGCGGACGTCGCAGCTCTCCCACGGCTTCACCGTGGAGTTGAGCTCACCACCGACGTACTGGATCGGCTTCTGCACGTGCGGGAGCAGGGCCTCGAGCTGTGGGAAGACCGATTCGGACATCTCGAACCTTCATGAGCGGGCAAGGGTGACTCTCAAGCGTAACCGCTTGGAGTCATCCCCCGGCACGGCGATCACAGCGACCCCGCGCCGGCGGGGACCCCGGGGCCCAGCGCACTTCGCACTCGTCCCAAGGCGGAACACCCCCGCCGGAAAACCCCCGTCGGATCACGCCCCCGCCACCTCCCCCCACACCCCCGGCAGCTCCCGCTCGTCCTCCCCCGCCCGCGCCTCCTCCCGCCCGTACAGCAGGCCGTACGTGAACGTCGGCTCCCCGGCGCCCTCCGCCTGGGCCGCGAGCGTGCGCAGCGCGCCCCGGGCCAGGACGGAGTCCTGGTGGTCGCCCAGCACGGTCTGGACGGCCCTCGTGCGCCGCACGAGCCGCCGCGCCTCCTTGCCCAGCACCGGAATCGCCGCCTCCGCCGCGTAGCGGGCCCGCTTGGCCGCCTTGCGGGCGTCGTGCAGGGCCCTGTCCCGCTCCGGCCCCGGGGCGGCGGCCAGGGCGCGCCCGACACGGACGGACAGCCGCCCGCAGTCCCGCCGCACGGCCTTCGCGAGCACCTTCTCCGGGCGCCGCGCGGCGGCCGGCAGCAGCGGCGGGTCGGCGACCAGCGCGTCGAGGGCGTCGAGCAGCGCGAGATAGCGGGGGCTGTCGAGGACGGCGGTCAGCCGGCGCCGCGCCTCGGCGCCGCCGCGCACGGACCACACCCGCAACCGCGCCCGCACCGGCCCCCGCACCAGCGACCGCGGCAGCTCGTCCAGCCGCTCGCGCAGCCGCGCGACGAGCACCTCGCGGTCCCGCTCGAAGCCCAACTCACCGGCCAGCCAGCGCAGTTCGACGCCGAGCGGATCCGTGACCCGCCGGTCGAGAACCGTGCCGTACGTCCGGAAGGCGCCGCGCAGCCGCCGCGTGGCGACCCGCATCCGGTGGACGGCGTCCTCCGTGCCGCGCCGCGCGCCGGGGTCGAGGGCGACGACGGCCTCGACCTGCTCGCGGACGTACGCGAGGACGTGCCCGCCCGCGTCGGCGGGCGGCGGAACGGCCTCCCTCCCGGCGGACCCCAGCGCCCGCGCCAGCTTGCTCCCGGACCGCGAGGGCCGCAGCCCGGCCTCGCGCAGCCGCGGTTCGAGCGCGTCGAAGAGCGCGGGATCGGTGCCGCGGGCGAGTTCGACCTCGACCTCCGTCCACTCCGCGTCCCCCGCCGTGACGACGTCGAGGGCGACCTCAGCGAGCACGGCCCCGCGCTCGTCCACCAGCTCGCCCACCGTCCGCCGCGTGGCGAGGTGGGCGACGGGAGCGAGCGGCGCCTCCCGGACGCGGGAGCGGACGAGCGCGGCGAGGGCGCGCGGGACGCGGGCGGCGGTGAGCGGGGCGCGGACCTCGTCCCGCACCCCGGGCGCGACGGGGAGCTTGAGGTGCCAGCCGTCGTCCGGCCCGCCGGTGCGCCGGCGCAGGGTGATGCCGGCCGCGAGCAGCCGCCGGTCGGCGGTGTCGTAGTAGAAGGCGTCGAGAAGGGCCGTTCCCCGGTCTCGGACGGCGGCCACGGACGCGGCCCCGCTCAGGTCGGGGAGACGGGCCGGACCCGCCCCGTCCACGGCTTCGTACTTCCGCTCGATCTCTCTCACGGTGTCCGCCATGCCCACGAATCTAATCCGGCACCGCGCGGCGCGACAGGTCTCAGGGCGCCGCCAGCGGCCGCTGCACCTTGATCGACTGCAACAGCCCCACCGCGATCCAGGCGGCGAACATCGACGACCCGCCGTAGGAGACGAACGGCAGCGGCAGCCCCGTCACGGGCATGATCCCGAGCGTCATGCCGATGTTCTCGAAGGACTGGAAGGCGAACCAGGCGATGATCCCGGCGGCCACGATCGTGCCGTAGAGGTCGGTGGTCTCGCGGGCGATGCGGCAGGCGCGCCAGAGGACGACGCCGATGAGGAGGATGATCGTGCCCGCGCCGACGAAGCCGAGCTCCTCGCCGGCGACGGTGAAGATGAAGTCCGTCTGCTGCTCGGGGACGAACTGGCCGGTGGTCTGGGAGCCGTGGAAGAGCCCGGAGCCGGTCAGCCCCCCGGAGCCGATGGCGATGCGCGCCTGCTTGGTGTTGTAGCCGACGCCGGCGGGGTCGAAGGCGGGGTTGGCGAACGCGGCGAAGCGGTTGATCTGGTACTCGTCGAGTATCCCGAGCTGCCAGACGAGGACGCAGCCGAGCACGCCCGCGCCGATCAGCCCGGCGGTCCAGCGGTTGGAGGCGCCCGAGGCGAGCAGCACGGCGAGCACGATGACGACCAGGACCATGACCGAGCCGAGGTCCGGCATCAGCAGGATGACGAGGATCGGCAGGGCGGCGACGCCGAGCGCCTGGAGGACGGTGCGGTGGTCGGGGTGCGGCCGGTCGCCCGCGTCCACGGCCTGGGCCAGCAGCATCGCCATGCCCAGCGTGATGGTGATCTTGGTGAACTCGGAGGGCTGGATGGAGAATCCGCCGCCGAGCTGGATCCAGGAGCGCGCGCCGTTGATCGTCGCGCCCAGCGGGGTCAGGACGGAGGCCGTGACCAGCACGGACACCACGTACAGCACGGGGACGGCGCCGCGCAGCGCCCGGTGCCCGGCCCAGACCGCGCCGGCGGCCAGGGCCACGCCTATGCCGGTGTTGAGGATGTTGCGCAGCAGGAAGTAGTACGGGTCGCCGTGGGTGAGTTCCTTGCGGCCGCGCGTGGCGGAATAGACGAGCAGGGTGCTGATCGCCGACAGGGCCAGCGCCGCCAGCAGCATCGTCCAGTCCAGGCGCCGGACGACCGAGTCGCGGTCGGTGAGGCGGGCCCAGGTGGAGCGCCGCGGGGCGAAGCGGCGGATGCGGAAGCCGTCGGCGCTCACTCGTCCTGCCCCTCTTCCCTCCTGGCCGGCGGCGTGGGGTTGTCGATGTGCTGGGCCTCGATGGTCCCGTCCTTGTCGATCTTCGGCAGCTCGGCCTGGGGTTCGGGCAGCAGCGCCTTCTTGGGGTCGATGTGGCCCTTGTCGTCGAGGCCGTACAGCGCGTTGTAGATGTTGCGGACGGCGGGTCCGGAGGCGCCCGAGCCGGTGCCGCCCTGGGAGATCGTCATGACGATCGTGAAGTCCTTGGTGTAGCTGGCGAACCAGGAGGTCGTCTGCTTGCCGGCGACCTCGGCGGTGCCGGTCTTGGCGTGCATCGGGATCTCCTTCTGCGGCCAGCCGCCGAACCGCCAGGCCGCGCTGCCCTGGGTGGCGACGCCGGCCAGGGCGGCGTCGAGCTGGTCGCGGGTCTTGCGGTCGAAGGGCAGTGTGCCGTGCGCCTTGGGCTCGATCCGCTCGATCCGCTTGCCGTCGGCGCTGATGATCGCCTTGCCGATGGTCGGGTCGTGGAGGGTGCCGCCGTTGGCGATGGCGGCGTAGATGGTGGCCATCTGGATGGGGGTGACGAGGGTGTCGCCCTGTCCGATGGAGTAGTTGACGGAGTCGCCGGCGCGCATGCGGGCGAACGACTCGCAGTTCTCCTTGGCGATCTGCGCGGCGTAGTCGCCCTTGTCGGCGTTCTCGCCCTGCTTGCACCAGGTGTCCTTGTTGGCCTCCCAGTAGCGCTTCTTCCAGTCGCGGTCGGGGACGCGGCCGCGGACCTCGTTGGGCAGGTCGATGCCGGTCGGCTTGCCGAGGCCGAACTGATGGGCCGTCCGGTAGAACCAGTCCTTGGGGTGCTTGGGGTTGTTGCCGCCGTCCTTCTGCCACTGGCGGTAGGCCAGGTCGTAGAAGACGGTGTCGCAGGAGACCTCCAGCGCCCGGCCCAGGTCGATGGGCCCGTAGCCCTTGGACTCGAAGTTCTTGAAGACCTGGTGGCCGATGCTGTACGAGCTGGAGCAGTTGTACTTGTCGGTGAAGGAGTAGCCGGCGTTCACCGCCGCCGTGGCGGAGATGACCTTGAAGATGGAGCCGGGTGCCGCCTGGCCCTGGATGGCCCGGTTGAGCAGCGGATAGTCGGAGTCCTTGCCGGTGAGGGCCTGGTAGTCCCTGGCGGAGATGCCGCCGACCCAGACGTTGGGGTCGTAGGTGGGGTTGGACGCCATGGCCACGACCCGGCCGGTCTTCGACTCCATGACGACGACGGCGCCCGCGTCGGCCTTGTAGGTGGTGCCGGTGTTGCGGTCGACCTCCTTGCGGGCGTCCTTCATCGCCTGGTCCAGCTCCCGTTCCGCTATGGCCTGCACGCGGGCGTCGATGCTGGTGACGATGTTGGAGCCGGGCTGGGCCTTGTCGCTCTTGGCCTTGCCGATGACGCGGCCGAGGTTGTCGACCTCGTAGCGGGTGACGCCGGCCTTGCCGCGCAGCTCGGTGTCGTACTGCCGCTCCAGGCCGTTGCGGCCGATCTGGTCGGAGCGCATCAGCGGGGTGCGGGAGTCCTTGGCCTTGGTGATCTCGTCGTCGGTGACGGGCGAGAGGTAGCCGAGCACCTGGGCGGCGTTGGAGCCGCCGGGTCCGGCGTAGCGGCGGACGGCCATGGGTTCGGCGGTGATGCCGGGGAAGTCCTCGGCGCGCTCGCGGATCTGGAGGGCCTGCTGGGTGGTGGCGCCGTCGGTGATGGGGATGGGCTGGTAAGGGGAGCCGGCCCAGCAGGGCTTGGGGGTCTTGGCGTCGCAGAGCCGGACCTTGGCGGCCACGTCCTCGGGCTTGAGGCCGAGGACCCCGGCGAGCCGGGTGAGGACGCGCTTGCCCTTGTCCTTCATCTTCATCAGGTCGGTGCGGTTGGCGGAGACCACGAGCCGCGTCTGGTTGTCGGCCAGCGGGATGCCGCGCGCGTCGAGGATCGAGCCGCGGGTGGCGGGGACGACGACCTGCTGGATGTGGTTGTCGGCGGCCTCGGCGGTGTACTCGTCGCCGTTGCGGATCTGCAGGTACCACAGCCGTCCGCCGAGGGTGAGCAGGAGCGAGACGACGAGGATCTGGAGGACGACGAGGCGGATGGTGACGCGTGAAGTGCGGCCGGTCTCGGGGATGTTGGTCATCCGTTCCTCCGGTTCGCGCGCCGGTCCGGGCGGTGCGGCATCACAGGCGCTTGCCGCCCTTCAGCCGGCGGCCGTTCCGCGGCGCGCGCGTCAGCAGTCCGCCGCCGCGTCCGGCGAGGCTCTTGCCGCGTCCGGCGCGCATGCTGATGGAGAGCCGGCCGTAGGGGTTGTCGCCGCCGGCCGCGACGGCGGCGGTGCCCTCGGCGGTGAGCGGGTCGTTCTCGCAGCGTCGGGCCAAGGCCATGATCAGCGGGACGGTGAAGGGGGCGAGGAGCAGGTCGTAGAGGCGGCCGGT
>NZ_LFXA01000005.1 GCF_001187435.1 Streptomyces caatingaensis
CGAGGGGGATGCCGAAGCGCCATCGCCGAGAGAGCGTGTGGTGGTGGGTTGGGGAGGGCATTGGCCGGGCGAGAGTGCTCCACCGGCCCTCAAGGCGGTGTCGCACGCTGCCGTCGGGTCCTTCGACAGCAGGTACTTACCCGGTGGGGCGTGAAAGACCAGCGGTCGGTCGCCGTGGACGCGGCCGACGGAGACCGATGCCGCGTTATCGGTGGCCTTGGCCCCGGACCCGGCGGTGCACGTCTTGCCGGAGGTCTCTAAGTCCAGGTTGAGGACCTGCGCGACGTACGGGAGCCAGTGCCTCGGTGCGCGCTCGCCGTTGAGCCACCGGCGGGCGTACTGGCGCTCAAGGGTGCCCGGGGGCCGCCCGGCGGCGATGCTGACTTCCCGGGCGAGCTTGGTGGGGCCCCAGCCGCGTTCCTCGCACGCGTGTCGGATGAGTTCGGAGAGTTCTTGTCTGCTCGGCACGATGCCGTCGCCTCCTGGCCTACGCGGGCCTACAGCTGCCCTACATCCTGGCCCCTCCTCGCCTTGTCCGTACGGCCGTTGACTGAAGCACACGCCCGGGACGCGTGGGCGGATGAAGCGGCAGCGGGCCACCGGCGTCCCATCACTGTCTCCTCGCCACGTCGGCGGCCCGCTGCCTCCAACCCCTGGGACGAGAAGGAGACGACGGTGACGTACACGTGCCGTACGACCGGCGGCAGGAGGACCTGCGGTGACTGGGTGGAGCCCATGCTCGGCTGGATCTGGGCCCTGGGCACCCTCGCCGCGGCCGGCAGTCTGGCCGCCGTCGTCCACCACGACCTCGACCGCCCCGGGCAGGCCCCGGCCGCCCTGTCCCTGCCGGACGCGGCGGCCACGGCGACGGGAGGCTGGCGATGACCGCGGTTCGAGCGCCATCGCCGCCGCCGAGGTCTTCGCCTACGCGGACGAGAAGATCAAGCAGGCCGCCGCCGATCTGTGGCCGGGCGGCACCGTGCGGCTGGGCCAGCACACGCCGAGCGTCACCGCCTACGTCCGCCGGCTGACGGTGGACGGGCGCCCGCTGTACGCGAAGGTGTCGCTGCTGGGAATGTCGCTGGTCTCGGTGCTGCGGGGCACGGCCGGGGACTGGGCCCAGGTCAGGGCGGCACAGGCCGCCTACCAGGGCTCGCCGGGCGCCCTGCTGGAGCGGGAGGCCAGGGGCCTGGCCATCGTGCAGGAGGCCGGAGCGCGGGCCTGCCGGGTCGCCGGACACCAGGACGGGGTGCTGTTCACCGAGCCGGTAGCCGGCCGACGCTCGCCGACCTGCTGGCCAAGGACCCGCACCAAAGCGGCGAGCTGATGACCCGCGCGGTGGTCGAGCTGGCGGGGCTCCAGCGACCCGCCATCGCCCGTGCCGTCGATGAGGTGGCCATCACCGAGCGGGGCATCGGGGCGACCTTCGACCGGAAGTTCAACGGCATCAGCGGCCCCGTCTACCTGCGCAAAGCAGGCCAGGCCGGGAGGTGCTGGGCGCGGTGGTCCTGCGGCTGAGGCGGCTGCGGCCCGCTCCGGCGGTCGGGCACCGGCCGGTGGTCTACGGTGACCTCAAGCCGGACCACGTCGTCTTCCCCGACGGCGCCGACGGGCGGCCGGTCTTCCTCGACCCCGGCCTGGGCCGGGGACGCCCGCAGACGGACCCGGCCAAGCTGATCTCCCGTGCCGTGCTCAGCCTGATCGCTTCCTCCCCGGACCTGGTCACGGCCGACGCCGTCGCGACCGGGATCGAGGAGTTCGCCGACGCCCTCACGGCCGACCTCGCCCGGACGAGCGGGCCGAGTGGCTGCGGCACCTGGTGGTGCTCTGGCTGATGGACACCACCAACATCCTCAGCACCTACTTGACCTGCCCGCCCGACCTGCCCCTGCCGAGCACGCCGGAAAGCTCACCGCCGGGCGGAGACGGTGTGCGGCCTGCTTCAGGCCACGACCGCCGGCCTGGTCGCCGGACGGATCCGCGGGCGTGTGGCGGCTCGCGCTGGCCGACGTGGTGAAGGCAGCGAACCGGTGACCGCCGTCCGGGCCGGGGCGGTCGGGGTGATCGGCGCCGGTGCCGTCGGCCAGAGCGTCGCCATGCTGCTGGCCGCGGGAGGCTGGTGCGAGTCCGTCTGGGTCGTGTCCCGAACGGGCCTGTCGGCCCGGGCCCTGGTGACCGACCTGGAAGACATGTGCCAGATCACCGGCTCCCCCGTCCGGGCGGTTCACGCCGCCGACCCGGGCCAGCTTGTGTCCTGTGAGGCGGTGGTGGTCTGCCGCGGGCCGAGTTCACCAACACCAGCCGTACCAACGTGCGGATGGCCGGGCTGAACGCGAACGCCCCCGTCATCGCCTCGCTGGCCCGGCAACTGGCCCGCTACCAGGGGCTGGTGGTCATGGTGACCAACCCCGTGGACATCATGGCCCGCCTGTTCGCCGAGGTCTCCGGCTGCCCGCGCGTCTACGGGGTGGGCTCGAACACCGACACCGCCCGCTACCGCCTCACCCTCGCCACCTCCTGGGTGTGCCTGTTGAGGAGGTGGAGGGGCATGTGATCGGCGAGCACGGCGACCAGGCGGTGGTGTGCGCGTCGGCCACCCGGTGAACGACCGCCCCGTCGAGGTGCCGGTCGGACAGGTCCGCCGCGAGCTGGCCGATCGTCCGGCCAGGATCAACGCCGGTCTCGGCCGCACCCGTTGCGGCCCGGCCGGCGCCGTCATCGCTGCCCTCCGCGCGGGCCTGGGCCTGGAGGACCGGGTGGTGGAACTGTCCGTCAACCACGAATGGCGGTGGATGGGAATCCCGTTGTGCTTCACCGCCGGAACCCCCAGCGTGTGCCTCCCCCGCTCGATCCCGGCGAGGCCCGCCAGCTGGTGGCCGCGACGTCAAGCTCCGCGACGCCTACGAGCCGCTGGCCCGCCTGCACGTTCCCGTACGTACCTCATGGAAGGAGAAGACCGCAGTGACCAGGACCGCTACCCGTATCGCCACGGCCAGTAAGGCGGTGGCCGTCACCAGCAACAGCACGGTGGTCACCGACTGGGCCATCCGTTACTTCGGCCCCTGGTGGAACGCCGCCAGCACCACTGTCGATGACGGCTCGCAGGTGATCGCCGACGTCGCCCCGGACAGGGTGACGGAGATCGCCCAGCGTGTGGCCGACCACGCGCACGAGGAGACCGTCTACGCCAACTCGGCCATGGTCTTCGACCGGGACGACGACGGCACCGTCCTCGCCTCCCAGCCTGACGACAAGCTCGCCTACCGGGCCGAGCCCGGCGGACCCCTGTACATCTACGGCTGCGAGGACGTCCCCGTCGCCCTGGCCGCCGCCCGCCTCGCCCGCGAGGCCGTCCGCGGGCAGCTGGTGGCCGACGGCTGGTCGATCCTGCACGCCTCCGCCGTCGTCCGCGACGGGCAGACCGTGCTGACCCTTGGCGGCAAGGGTGCCGGGAAGACCACTACCGCCCTGCTGCTGGCCCGTGCCGGCTGGCAGCTGCTGGCCAACGACCGCGTCTTCATCCGCCGCGAGGACGACCGGCTGCGGGTCCTGCCCTGGCCCTCGGCCGCCGCCATCGGCCTGGGGCTGCTGGACGCTCTCGACTGGTACGAGGCCGTCCGCGAACGCCTCCGCAGCGGCGAACAGCTCCACCCCACCCAGCACCAGAAGGTCACCGACGCCCTCCTCTCCGGCAGCCGCACCCCCCTGTGGAAGGAGTCCGGCAAGGAACTCAAGCCCCAGTTCTTCCCCGACCAGCTCGCGAGCTGGCTCGGCCTGACCCTGGCCACCGAAGGACACGCCGCCCGCATCCTGTTCCCCACCATCACCCCGGGCGCCGAACCCGCCGTGGTGGACAAGGACCGCACCGTGGCACCCGGCGACTTCTTCACCCCTGGCACCGAAGACCGCTACCCCGACGTCTTCGGCCTCCTGCCAACCGAATCCACCGGAAACGAGCCTCTGCTGGACCTCCTGGGCACACTGCCACGGGCGTCCCTGGCCCTCGGCCACGACGTGAAGGCCAACACCGACCTCCTCAAGCGGATCGCTGCCTGAACGGGCTGGAGCCGGGCGCCCCACGCGGGGCGCCCGGCTCGCGCTTGCTGCCGCGGCAACTCCACCCGCAGCCCGGCCCGTTGTCACACCCCGCCGCCATCATGAAGCGCATGGACGACACCCGCGGCCGTTTTGCCGCCTGTGACCGGCAGATTCCCGCCTGGACCGGCACCGTCGGACCCGGCTGGGCATCCCTGCTCGACAAGCTCCACCGCGATCTGCTCGCCCTGGACCCCGGCTACCGCATCGAGTCCTTCGCCGTGAAGTTCGGCGGCCTGCGGATCACCGTCGCCGACCGCTTCGAGAACGGCGAGTTTGACGGGGAGTTCGCCGACCGGGCCACCGCCCTGACCGACGCCGCCGAGACCGCCTCGGAAAACACCTGCGACGAATGCGGTGCCCCCGGCCGCATCCGCCTGCGGGGCGACGGACAGCACGTGTGGATGCAGGCCCGCTGCGAGCCATGCCGCACCACCGTCCCCAGCAGCCCGGCCCCGGTCAGCACCGGCACGGACCCGGCATAACCGAAAGCCCCCACATGCTGGATCTGCGGCCCCTTCTACCCCTGCGGTCGCCCTCCGGCCCTTCACTCACAGAGGTGATCCGGCCCGCCCCGCCCGGGAGCCGGGCCGCCGTCCGGCACGGCGTGCGGGCCGTCAACGAGCCTGCTGGCCACCGAAGTTCATTGATCACCCGGGTGTTGTCATCTGATTACACTGCGCGGCCCCAGTGAGCTGACTTCGGATGGGGAATCTGCATGAGCTACACAGATCAGGACGTGCGCGAGGGCCGCACCCTGATGATCCAGGGCCGCGAGAAACCGGCTGGCGCTCGGTGACAAGCTGCTGGCCATCACGGCCGTGGGCGGCGAGGCTGCCTTTGAGCGGTACTGCGATGAGATCGGTCTTCCGCTCCGGACCGGGCGCGAGTACCGGCACACCGCCCGCCTGTGCACGCCGGCGGTGCGGCAGTTCGTGGCGGACAGCGGCGTGCACCTGTCCTACACCGTCCTGCGCGAAGGTGCCCGGATCGGGTCCGGCGGGCGGCCGCACGACGAGGAGTACGGCACCTTGCGGTCACTGCTGGACGAAGCCCGCACCTCGGGCGCCGGCCGCCTGCTGTGCTCCCAGTACCAGCAGGCCCTGGGCACTGGCCCGGCCCTGCAAGAGCTGCTGGACCCCGCCAGCGGTACCTCCGTCGCCCGTTACCTCGGGCCCCTGCTGCAAGGCGACCCGGCCGAGCGCGACAAGTTCCTGCGTGACCTGGTGGAGGAGTACGACGGCGTTCACGATGCGATGAAGCGGGTCATGGACGACAAGCGCCGCCGGGACCGAGAAGGGCAGACCGGTTGCTCCGGCGGGCAGCGCGACAAGGCCCACGACCTGGCCCGGGACCTGATCCGGCTGAACGACCAGGCGGTTGCGCTGATGAACCGCTACCCGCGCAAGCCGTCCTTCACCGACGACCAGCGCTCCGCCTGCGAGGAGGCGCTCGGCACGCTGGAAGTCCTCGCCGCGTGGATCAGGGTGCGGCTGGAGGCCCCGAAGGCCGCCGCCGGCGCGGACCGCACCGCCGAGCGGGACCTGGTGAACGCGTGAGGGGGGAGATCGGCGTCGACAGCGAGGAGGCCCTGGAGGCCGACCTCGCCGAGTTCGCCCGGCATGAGCGCAAAGGCGGCTGGGCCCTGGCTCTGCTGATCGCCAAGCGTGTCGAGCCGGGTACCGATAACGGAGTAGGGCTCGAACAGCTATCCACGAACTGGTTCAGCCGCACCGTTTTCCGGCGGATCAGCGCACGCGAGTTCGCCCGCCGGACCCACTCCAGCCACCGGCGGGTCATGGCGTACTGGAAGGCGTGGGAGCGGGCGGCCGCCGACGGCATCGTGGATCCCGCCTTCACCCTGGAGCCCGGCAGGCACGTCGAGCTGCCGGACGAGGACACGGTGCCGTTCTTCGGGGAGAAGGGCTACTACCGCAGTTACGAGGCCCGGGAGGTCTCCTCCGAGCGGGTACGGGCGATCGAGGAGGAGGCCGAGCGGGCCGGGATCAAGGCGACCGCACCGGTGTCGATTGCCACCCAGCCCAAGGCCCTCACCGCGGCGGTGGTGGCCGACGCCACCGCCCGGGGGGCGGCCCAGGAAGGACTCGACGAGTTCCACCGCCGCCAGGCCGAGCAGGACCAAGCCGACCGGGACGCGGCCCGGCGCACGGCCCAGGACCGCCGGCGCGGGTATGACAGGGACGAGGAAGCCGAGGTCGTGCAGGCTGTGCGGCAGTCGGCTCAGGCGGCGTCCGAGGCCGATGCGGCCCTGGATGTGTTCAACGAGATCACCGCGATCCGGCTGGGCACCTTGCGGACCCTGGGCCTGCTCCAGCGGCACCAGATCGCCTTCACCCACGAGCGCAGTCAGTCACTGGCCGGCCTGTGCGACGCCGCCACCGCGGCGATCGGATTCATCCGGGACCTGGTCACCAGCAACTCCACCGCGCTCAACGACGCGGCCCTGCAAGCCTTCCTCGACGAGAGCGAGAAGAAGCTGGGATGAGCCCCAAGCGCGACACCCCCACCCGGGCCGAGCAGGACGCCATCGACGTGCTGCTGTGGCTCAGGCACAACGCGGGCCGTGAAGTCTCCTACGCGGACATCGCCCGCGGCACCAGCATTCCCGACGGAAGCCGTCTGCGTCGCGCGGTCCCCCGGGCCCGCATCGTCGCTCATGAGCTCGGCCACCGTCTGGAACAGTTCCTGCCCAGCCGCGACCCGCTGCGGCGCGGAGCACGGGTGACCCGCTTCCACCTCTCCGGCCAGGGCGACGAGTTCGGTGCCCGCGACGCCTTGCTCGCCTGCCGCAGGGCCGTGGCCTACATGGGTGACATGCACCGGGCCTGCACGTTCGAGGCCAACAACCCCCACAGCATCGAACCCGAAGCGTTCGGGCAGATGGCCGAGGCCGCGGAGGGCTGCATGAAGACCGTCAGCGGTGTCGAGGGCCTGGGCAGCAAGGTCCTCCACGCCCAGGGCACCATGCGGCGCCAGGCCCAGCGGATCGCCGACCTGGAAGCCCAGATCGCCGAGCTGACCGCACACCAGTCCGCCGCCTCGGCGTGAGCAGGTGGCGGGTGCCCGGACCCGGGCACCCGCCACCGGTCAGGTGGACCGGTTGACGGTCTTGAACAGCTCCCGTCCGGCATCGCGGACGGCGATCACCTCATCCTGGGCGTCCGCGAGCTGCCGCTTCAGCTCGGCGTTCTCCGCACGGACGGCAGCGAGTTCATCCTTGACCTTGTGGAGTTCGGCCTGCAGGTCGCCGATCTGCTGGGTAGCGCTTTTGATGCCTTCGCGCTCCAAGCGGGCGCCCAAGTCCCGCTGGACGGCCCGCTTGAGGCCGTCCCTCTCCTGACGCAGGGCCTTGTTCTCCGCCCGCAGCAATTCCAGGTCGGTGGCCAGGCTCGCCGCCGAGGCCCCCGTGCCGCTCTCGCGGCGGCGCCGGGCGGCCTTGGCCTGGCCCTTCATGGCGGCCTCGATGTGCTCGCGCACCCCGTCGCGGTAGACCAGCCAGGTGGACACCCCGGCCGCGCGGGCCACCGAGGCGAAGGTGATCGCGGTACCGCTGTCCTTCATCTCGTCCAGTGCCGCCAGCACCTTGCCGCGTTTGGTCTGGCTGTCGCGCCGCCTGGTCTCCCGCAGCACGTCGCCCGACGTGCGCCTGGTGGCGGTCATGCCCCGGCCCGTCCACCCGCGGCCGGCGGACCACCGGCATCGGCAGCGCGACCGCCCCGCGTCCGGCCTGGGCCGCACGGACCTTCCTCAGCACCGCCGATGCCTCCTCCACCCGCTCACGCTCCTGCGGGTCCATGGCCGCAACCTGGTCCCGCATCTGATCCACCCGCTTCTTGTACGCCGCGATCTCCTCGTCCATGTTGCGCACGACGAACTCATCGACGTCCATCATGACCGCCTTCTCACGCTGGGCCCGCAGCTGGCGGATGTGGTCCTCCATCGCCGGCAGGTAGGACGGGTCCGGGTGGTACGACGGGCAGCCCACGCACTGGAACCGGATCGGGCACGCGTGCCCGCCCGCCTTCACGTTCGACGGCTCGGTGCAGTTCCCGAACGGGACCTGCACCGACCCCCGCAGATAGGCTGTCTGCGACAGCGGGGTCAGGCGCCCCTTGCGGTCGGTGGTGTGCAGCCGCATCACGTTCACCGCCTCCCGCTTCCGCTTCGCGGAGATCTTGTAATAGGCAGCCGTGGTGACCTCCGAGCGATGGTCCATCAGCTCACGCAGCAGATCCTGATCCAGGCCCGCGTCCGCGTGCCGCTGGCAGAACGAGTGCCGAAACGCGTAGGGGAAGACCAGGGACTTGTCGAACGGGGCCCTGGTTCCGTCCGGACCGAACTCCTCGGCAAACAAGGTCACTTCGTCACAGTCGACCCAGGCCCGGATGATGTGGGCGACCTGCTCGGGCAGCAGGTGCCGCAACTGGCCGTTCTCCCCGGCCGGCGGGAACAGATACCCCTCGCTGCCGGTGGGCAGATCCAGCCCCTCCCGCACCGCCAGCCACCGCTGGATGGTCTCGGCGGTCTCCACGTTGACCGGCAGGTGCCGCCGGGTCCGGCCGGCCTTGCGGTTGTCCCAGATCAAGGTCCAGTGCGCCTCCTCCCGCTTGAGACAGTCCAGGCGCAACTCCCCGATCTCGTAGGGGCGGCGGCCGGTGTCCCGCAGCAGCTCGTAGACGGCCCGGCACATCTCATGGACCTCCCCCGGCGTCAGGCGGCCGTGCGTCACCCCCCGGCCGAGCAGGTGGATCTGGTCGTCCAGCTGGTAGATGACGTCGTTGGGCAGAGCCCGCCCGGCCTCGTCCTCCTCGCTCACCTCGTCCGGGGCGATCACGTGGCTGGGGTGCCGGGCGAAGTAGGCCGACATCCCGCCCAGGTGCCCAGCCGCCCGCCCGTAGTCCAGGACCTTGAAGAAGAAGCCCAGCAGCCCGTTGCGAGCCTTGTTCTTCATCGGCGAGCCGTCCAGCCGCGGCAGATGCCGAAACGCATCCACCACGGCGCCCATGTCGGCGAACGTCAACACCGCGGCGTCCGCGCCACCACCGGGCCGCAGAGCGAGCGCTCTCGCCGCGGTGACACAGGCACGGTGGGCGCGTCTGACCTCGCCGGTCGTCGGCTTCGTCTCATCGATCCAGGTGATCAGCACCCGTCGCAGCCACGGCTGGGCCAGCTCGGTCAGGTCCAGATCGCCCGGACGGCTGGTGCGACCGCCGCGCTTGCCCCGCACGCCCAGCTCGGTCAGATCCAGCGTGGCCTGATCGGCCGGATCCTGCCCGCGGAAGCGCGCAAGGGCGGCGGCCACCACACGATGGGTCTCCCGCAGCAGCGCGTCGATGTTCGACCCCGAGCGATGGGGAAGGGCGTCGGCAGGCACCGCGGCCAGGCTGTCCGCGGCCTCGGCCAGGTGGGCGACCATCTGGCGGGTGGCATGCGGGTCGATCTTCTGCCCGCGCGCATCCCGCTGCTGCAGCGCGTACAGCACCTCCAGGCGGGCGAGCCGGCTCAACGGGGCGAGCGAGAACTGGTGGACTGCCAAATAGGGGGCCTGCCGGTCCAGCCAGTCGGCCGGCACCCTCGCACCCGCCACCCGGGAGGACGGGTGCCGCTTGAAGGTGCGGATGTGCTGGAAGCACAGGGTGTGCGGGCCGCGGCCGTCGAAGCGGCAGCCGCGCACGCGGCAGCTGGCCACCGGCGGGTACGGCTTCTGCCGGGCGACCCAGACCTCCAGCGCGGAGCCGGGATCGCGGTCCAGGTGCTTCTGCCGCAAAGAGGCGTGCGAGCTGCACAAGCCCCACACATGCGCATCGCGCGGGCATCCCCCCACGCGGCACCGCTCCTGCACCCCGGTCATCGTCCGGTCCCGTACCGGCACGAAGACCGCCTTGAACTCCTTCATCGACAGCCCGCTGACCCGCTGGGCCTTCGCGCAGGTCGTGCACAGGCTCTTGGCCCGCGTCAGCGCATCGCACGCCGCGGTGCCACAGCGGTAAACCACCGTGCGCGCATTGGCCACATCGCCGGTGAACACCAGCGTCTGCCCATCCCACTCACCCTCGCGCCAGCCCTCCGCGACCTGCTCGCGCAACCACGCCGCCCACCGCCCGGCCTCCAGCGGAGCCCACCCGGCCCCATGCCCCTCACCGGTTGGCACCCGGTGCAGCGGCACCACCTCGCCCACGGTATTCCTCCCTCCCCTGACGGAACCGGGCTGCCACCAGCTCCACCGCGTCGCGTTTCTCCTGATCACTAACGTGCGAGTAGCGCTCCTGGGACGCCGGCGACTGATGCCCGGCCATGTCCTGGCGCACCGCCCGCGGGACCTTGTTCCGCCGCCACCGGGTGATCGCCGAGTGCCGCAGCATGTGCGGCCTGGCCCGAAACCCCGCCCGCTTCGCCAGCCGCTGGAACAACTCGTGCGCATTGTCGTAGCGCATCGGCTGGCCCAGCGGGGCACGGAAGAGGTTGACGAACACCATGTCGCTGGCCTCCGCCTGCCACACCGCCTCCCGCTCGTAGCGGTACTCGGTGTACAGGCCGACCGTGTCCTCCTCCACCGGAATCCAGCGCGGCTGCACCGACTTGGCGAAGGCGTTGTTGCTGTTGACCCGCCGCCTGACGTGGACGTGCGGCCCCTTGACCTGGCAGCCCAGCAGCCGCGAGTCGGGCAGCACGTGCATGTCCTCGCGCCGCAGCCCCAGCGCCTCACCGATCCGCATCCCCGTCACCGCCAGCAGCCCCACCAGGAAACGGTCCCTGGCGTGCGTGGTCACCGCGAGAACCTGGTGAATCTCCTCGTCCGTCAGCCACTCGTAGCCGGGCACCGCCACCCGGAACTTCAGGCGCCGAGCCTCGATCTGGAGGTTCTGGCCGTCCTCGCCCGGATCGAAGCCCGCCGGGGCGAAGCGCAGGAACCGGGGCGCGACCAGCATCGTCACCACCGTCTGCGGCACACCGAGCCCCGCCAGCGAGCACCACCGCAGGAAGTCGGTCACCGTGCCCGTGATCTGGTTCGCCGTGCCCTTCTCCCGATAGCGCCGCTCAGCCCCCGGCCGGCGACTGCGCGGCGGCAACGGCTCCTCCACCAGCCACCGCTGGAAGGCCATCAGCTGGGCCAGCGTCGGCTCGTTCCACGCGACACCGAACTCCTTGCACCACGACAGATACAGAGCGACCCGAGGCGCGTACGTCCTGCCGGTGTTGAACTCCCGGCCCGTCAGGAACGAGCACGCCTGCCCATGCAGTTCGAAGGACTCATCGACCACCACCCACCGGACGCTCCCGTCCGCGGACACAGCACGCTCAGCCCGATAGTGACGAGGTAACACATCTGCTGTAACCAACGTGCCTTAACTCCCCCCAGATATCGCGCAGTCACGTAGAGATCGACCCTACTTGCCCCACGTGCCTCGCGGCTGCCAGTCGCACCAGATAACTGAGCAAGTCGCTGCTGCTGGACCGGGTCTGGGCGCACGCCTTCGGGCCGGGCGACCGCGGCAACCTCGTCGAGCTCTACATCTCGTACCTGCGCAAGAAGATCGACGCCGGCCGGGCGCCGATGATCCACACGCGGCGCGGCATGGGGTACGTGCTCAAGCCGGCCCCGTAGCGCTCCCGGAGGCCGGGGGCCGGGGCCCCGGAGAAAATAGATGTACGGCGTATAAGACGCCCTTGTACGGTGTAGACCGAACTCATCGGCCCACCGGTTTCCGGTCACCCGCGTCCCGCGGCACCCGTGCAAGGAGCACCCATGTCGGCGCCCGTCACCGATTCCACGACCCCGTCCACCTCCGGCCCGCCCCGGCTGCCCACGCGCTGGCTGATCCTGGGCGTCATATGCCTGGCCCAGCTCACGGTGCTGCTCGACAACACCGTCCTCAACGTCGCCATCCCGTCCCTCACCGAGGAGATGGGCGCCGCGACCTCGGACATCCAGTGGATGATCAGCGCGTACTCCCTGGTGCAGTCCGGGCTGCTGCTGACGGCCGGGAACGTCGCCGACCGCTACGGCCGCAAGAAGATGCTGGCCACCGGCCTCGCGGTGTTCGGGGCCGGCTCGCTCGTGGCCGCGCTGGCGCAGACCACGGGCCAGCTCGTCGCCGCCCGCGCCGGCATGGGCATCGGCGGCGCGCTGCTGATGACCACCACGCTGGCCGTCGTGGTGCAGACCTTCGACGCCGAGGAGCGGACGAGGGCCATCGGCCTGTGGGGCGCGGTGAGTTCGCTGGGCTTCGCCAGCGGGCCGCTCATCGGCGGCGTCCTGCTGGACCACTTCTGGTGGGGCTCGATCTTCCTGATCAACGTCCCGGTCGCCGTGCTCGCCCTGATCGCCGTCCTCAAGCTGGTGCCCGAGTCGAAGAACCCGGCCGGCGAACGGCCCGACCCGCTCGGCGCGGTGCTCTCCACCATCGGCATGACCGGCGCCGTCTTCGCGATCATCTCCGGTCCGGACCACGGCTGGACGTCCGCCCGCGTGCTGGTCTCCGGCGCGGTCGGGGCCGTCGTCCTCGCGCTCTTCGTCCTGTGGGAGCTGCGCATCCCGTACCCCATGCTCGACATGCACTTCTTCCGCCACAAGCGCTTCGTGGCGGCGGTGATGGGCGGCATCCTCGTGGCCTTCGGCATGGGCGGCTCGCTGTTCCTGCTCACCGAGCACCTGCAACTCGTGCTGCACTACGGGCCGCTGGAGACGGGCCTGCGGATGACGCCCCTCGCGCTGATGATCGTCGTCCTCAACCTCGCCGGTGTCGGCGCCCGGCTGATGGCGAGGATCGGCGGGCCGCTCGCCATCGCCGGCGGCATGGCGCTGCTGGCCCTCGGCTGCGCCGTGGTCGCGCTGACCGGCTCGGAGGGGTACGGCGGGATGTTCGCCGGCCTGGTGCTGATGGGCGGCGGCATCGCGCTGGCGGCCCCCGCCATGGCCAACGCCGTGATGTCGGCGATCCCGCCGGAGAAGGCCGGCGTCGGCGCCGGCGTCAACGGCACGCTCCAGGAGTTCGGCAACGGCCTGGGCGTCGCCGTGCTCGGCGCCGTGCTCAACTCCCGCTTCGCCGCCCTGCTCCCGGCGGTCGCGGCCGGGGCGGGTTCGCTGCCCGCCGCGTTGGCCAACGCCCGTACGGACGCGGACCGTTCGGCCGTCAACGACGCGTTCGCCTCCGGCGTGCGGGCGGGCCAGCTGGTCGGCGCCGCCGCCGTGCTGGCGGGCGGGATCGTCGCGGCGGTGCTGCTGCGCCGGGCCGAGCGGTCCACCGCCACGGAGGGATCCGCGCAGGCCAGGGCCTAGCATCGGACCCGGACCAGCGGCAGGGCGGAGAGACGGACATGGCGAGCAGCAGCGGTGCGAGGGAGCCCAGGATCAGCGTCTGGCTCACCGGGGAGAAGCCGGCTCCGCGCCGCCGGGCGGAAGCGGAGCTGACCGGGGAGCAGACGGGCGGCCTCGACCGGGAGAAGATCGTCGCGACGACGGTGCGGCTCCTGGACGCCGAGGGGCTGGCCAAGTTCTCGATGCGCCGCCTCGCCGCCGAGCTGGGGGTGACCGCGATGTCGGTCTACTGGTACGTCGACACCAAGGACGACCTCCTGGAGCTCGCCCTGGACGAGGTGACCGGGGAGATGCCGCTCCCCGACCCCGCCGACGAGAGCGAGCCGTGGCAGGAACAGCTGCGGCGGCTCGCCATCGCCTACCGGCAGCTCCTGGTGAGCCACGAGTGGGTGGCCACCCTGGTGGGCCGCTACCTGAACGTCGGCCCGCACGCGATGCGCTTCTCGGACACGACGCTCTCCGTCATGCGCCGCAGCGGTGTCGCACCGCACCGGATCGCCGGGTCGATGGGCTCGCTCTTCCAGTTCGTCTACGGCTTCGCCACGGTCGAGGCGCTCTACCGGGAGCGCTGCCGGGCCGCCGGCCTGGACCAGAACACCTACCTGAGCCGGATCATGTCCGCCGTCGCGCAGAACAAGGACTTCATGGACCGGCACGGCGAGACGGTCGAGCTGACGCAGGCGCGCGTGGACCGGGACCTCGAACGCATGTGGGAGGAGGACTTCGCGGTCGGCCTGGACACGGTGATCGCGGGCATCGAGGCCATGCGGGACCGGCTGCGGGACGCGTAGCGGACGCACAGCGGCCCCGGGCGGTGCGCGCCGGCCGTCCCCTGCCGTTGTCGCGCGCACCGTCACCGGGGCCGTTCGCCCGGGAACCCGTCATGCCGTTCGGTCCCCGGGCCGCCGGCCGCGTCTCCCCGCTCGTGGAGCCGCGGCCGGGGTCCGTCAGCCGGCCTTGGCCGGCGTGGCCGCCGCCTCGTCCGCCGCGGCGATCGTGTCCGCCGGGGCGCCCGGGCGGCCCTTGAGGGCCACTTCCTTGATGAAGAGGGTCAGCAGGAAGGCGACCAGCGCGGCCGGGGCCGCGTAGGCGAAGACGTCCCCGACGCCGTGCCCGTAGGCGTCCTCCATGATCGAACGGAGCGGCTCCGGCAGCTTCTTGACCTCGGGGATGCTGCCGCCGCCCCCGCCCTGCTGCGCCAGCGCGGCGCCCTTGGGGCCGAG
Source organism: Streptomyces caatingaensis (assembly GCF_001187435.1). Taxonomy (GTDB): domain Bacteria; phylum Actinomycetota; class Actinomycetes; order Streptomycetales; family Streptomycetaceae; genus Streptomyces; species Streptomyces caatingaensis. The sequence goes on from NZ_LFXA01000005.1 coordinate 14,659, forward strand.
CGCGGTCAGTCCGTCCACCACGTAGTCCTTGACCCGGGTGGCCATCACGGCGCCCAGCGCGGAGACGCCGACCGCACCGCCCAGGGAGCGGAAGAACGTCACGACGGAGCTGGCGGCGCCGAGGTCCTGCGGGGCCACCTGGTTCTGCGCGGCCAGCACCAGGTTCTGCATCATCATGCCGAGGCCGAGGCCCATCAGGGCCATGTAGCAGGCGAGTTGCCAGTACGGGGTGTCGTGGCGGATGCTGCCCAGCAGCCCGATGCCCGCGGTGAGCAGGACGCCGCCGGCGAGCAGCCAGCCCTTCCACCGGCCGTTCCTGGTGATGATGTTGCCGGAGACCGTCGAGGAGACGAACAGGCCGGCGATCAGCGGAATGGTCATGACGCCCGACATGGTCGGCGTCTCGCCCCGCGACAGCTGGAAGTACTGCGAGAGGAAGACGGTGCTGGCGAACATCGCCACACCGACGAACAGGCTCGCCGCGGACGACAGCGCGATCGTCTTGTTGCGGAACAGCCGCAGCGGGATGATCGGTTCGGCCGCCTTGGACTCGACGAGCACGAAGACCGCGCCGAGCGCCACCGAGCCGGCCACCATCACGGCGGTCTGCCAGGACAGCCAGTCGTAGTTCTTGCCGGCCAGGGTCACCCACACCAGCAGCAGCGTGGCCGCGGCGGAGATGAAGAACGCGCCGAGCCAGTCGACCTTCACCTGCCGCTTGACCACGGGGAGGTGGAGGGTGCGCTGGAGCACGATCAGGGCGATCACGGCGAAGGGCACGCCGACGTAGAAGCACCAGCGCCAGCCGAGCCAGCTGGTGTCGGTGATGACGCCGCCGAGCAGCGGACCGCCGACGGTGGCGACGGCGAAGGTCGCGCCGAGGTAGCCGCTGTAACGGCCGCGCTCGCGCGGGGAGATCATCGCGGCCATGACGATCTGCGCCAGGGCCGAGAGGCCGCCGACGCCGATGCCCTGGACGACGCGGCAGGTGATCAGCATGCCGGTGCTCTCCGAGAGACCGGCCAGCGCGGAGCCGGCCACGTAGACCACGAGGGCCGCCTGGACCAGCAGCTTCTTGCTGAAGAGGTCGGAGAGCTTGCCCCACAGCGGCGTGGTGGCGGTCATGGCCAGCAGGGAGGCCGTCACGGTCCACGTGTAGGCGGACTGGCTGCCGTGCAGATCGTGCATGATCTTCGGCAGGGCGTTGGAGACGATCGTCGAGGAGAGGATCGCCACGAACATCCCGAGCAGCAGCCCGGACAGCGCCCGCATGATCTGGCCGTGCGTCATGGCGCCGGCGGACTCGGGGCCGGAGGGTTCGGTGTGGCTCTCCCGCACACCTGACGGTGTGGTCTTGGCCATGGACTTCCTTTTCGTCAAGCTATGGATGTATTGCTGTTCGGGTCGCGAGCTCCCGGTGCGACAGGTGCGGACGGCACTCGCCGAAGCTCTCCCGGAGCCGCGCCAGCAGCCCGATGGCGTGGGCGACGTCCTCGTCGCTCCAGTCGCCCAGGCAGTGCGCCAGCGCCTCCGTGTAGCGGGCGCTGACCTCGTCGAGCAGGGCGGCGCCGCCGGGCGTGAGGCTCAGCAGCCTGGAGCGCTTGTCCAGGTGGTCCGGCCGGCGCTCGAGCCAGCCGCGCTCGGCGGCGTACGCCACGTGGCGGCTGGTCACCGACATGTCGACGACCAGCAGCTCCGCGAGCTTGCTCATCCGCATCTCGCCGTACCGCTTGAGCAGTTCGAGCACGATGACCGAGGTGGGCGGGCAGTCCGGGGGGAGGACCCGGGCGAGACCGCGCTTGATGACGCCGATGGCGCCGAGCTGCTGGGCGAGCTCGCGGAACTGCTCGTGCGCGGTCAACCGAACCCTCCCGTTAAGTTGCTTAGGGCAACCATAGGGAAGTTTGGTTGCTGAAGGCAAACGAAAAGCGGTAAAAGTCCGGTCAAGTCCAACGATCAAGGAGGCGGGGGCGGGAGACGCGGCCGGAAAGCCGCGGCCCGCCGCGCGGGCGCGGGCTCCCCTTCGCTAGGGTCCTGAGCCATGGCCAACCCCCATCAGTACCAGCCTGAGGGCAACCAGGACCCGGCGGGCAGCACCCAGATGTTCCGTGCCTTCGTCGACGAGGGCGCCTCCGGCCGGCAGCCGGCCGCTCCGTCCTCCCGGGGCCGGCGGGCCTCCTCGGGCCCCCGTGTGGGCCTGATCGTCGGCGTGATCATCGCGATCGTGGTCGTGGCGACGGTGGCCTGGCTGGCACTCGTCTGACGCGGCGCGCCACGGGCGCCGCGGAGCCCGGCGCACGGCCGCCCGGCGGCTGGTGCGCCCCTTCGCCCTGCCCGGAGCCGGGCACGGGCCTGCGGCCGTTCCCGGATGGCGGGTCGCCGGCCGGTGGTGCGTGGGTGTCACGTCCGGCCGGACGGCCCGGCGGCCCCCGCCGCGACTGTGCTCGCGGCCGCCGCTGCCGTGCCCGGGGGACGGTCGGTCGGGGAGGTGGAGCGCCGTACGGCGCCGGTCAGTCGGCGATCAGCCCCTCGCGCAGCTGCGAGAGCGTCCGCGTCAGCAGGCGCGAGACGTGCATCTGGGAGATGCCGACCTCCTCGCCGATCTGGGACTGCGTCATGTTCGCGAAGAACCGGAGCATGATGATCTGGCGCTCCCGCGGCGGCAGTTTGGCCAGCAGCGGCTTGAGCGACTCCCGGTACTCCACGCCCTCCAGCGCCGAGTCCTCGTAGCCGAGGCGGTCGGCCAGCGAGCCCTCGCCGCCGTCGTCCTCCGGCGAGGGGGAGTCGAGCGAGCTGGCCGTGTAGGCGTTGCCCACGGCGAGGCCGTCGACCACGTCCTCCTCGGAGACGCCCAGGCACAGGGCCAGTTCGGGCACCGTCGGCGAGCGGTCCAGCTTCTGCGCCAGCTCGTCGCTGGCCTTCGTCAGGGCGAGCCGCAGCTCCTGGAGCCGCCGCGGCACCCGCACCGACCAGCTGGTGTCCCGGAAGAAGCGTTTGATCTCACCGACCACCGTCGGCATCGCGAACGTGGGGAATTCCACGCCCCGTTCGCAGTCGAAGCGGTCGATGGCCTTGATCAACCCGATCGTGCCGACCTGGACGATGTCCTCCATCGGCTCGTTGCGGCTCCGGAAGCGGGCCGCCGCGTACCGCACCAGGGGGAGGTTGAGCTCGATGAGGGTGTCGCGGACGTACGTGCGCTCGGCGCTGTCCCGCTCCAGGGCCGCCAGGCGCAGGAACAGGGAGCGGGAGAGGGTGCGGGTGTCGATGGCTTCGCAGTCGGCCGGCACGGTGTGCGGTGCGTCGTCAGTGGCGAGCACCTTCGCGCTGCCCAGGTCTACGGACATGCCACCCCCTTGAGGTCGCGGACGGATCACAGCGGCACCCCCGGTCATGGGTACGGCGCGAGGGGTTCAGCCCCCACCTGAATACCGGAGGCTGCGCTGTGGCAAACGCAGTTCCAGCAGAATGTCACATGTCGGCAACACGCTGTAGCGTCAAGTCGACATATCTGCCGCACGACCCCAAGGGGCGTCAAGGGCCGTATCCCCCACAAGGGTTAGGCATCGATTCGATTTGCGGAGCGCAGTCGGGCGAAGCTGCGGGAGAGCAGCCGCGACACGTGCATCTGGGACACCCCCAGCTCCGCACTGATCTGCGACTGGGTCAGATTGCTGTAGTAGCGCAGCAGGAGGATGCGCTGCTCGCGCTCCGGCAGCTGGACGAGCAGGTGGCGCACCAGGTCGCGGTGTTCCACGCCGGCGAGCGCCGGGTCCTCGTAGCCGATCCGGTCCAGCAGGCCGGGCAGGCCGTCGCCCTCCTGGGCCGCCTCCAGCGAGGTCGCGTGGTACGAGCGCCCCGCCTCGATGCAGGCCAGCACCTCGTCCTCGCCGATCTTCAGCCGCTCGGCGATCTCGGCGGTGGTCGGCGACCGGCCGTGCAGCACCGTCAGGTCCTCGGTGGCGCCGTTGACCTGGACCCACAGCTCGTGCAGCCGGCGCGGCACGTGCACCGTGCGCACGTTGTCGCGGAAGTAACGCTTGATCTCGCCGACGACGGTCGGCATGGCGAAGGTCGGGAACTGGACGCCGCGGTCGGGGTCGAACCGGTCGATCGCGTTGATGAGACCGATCGTGCCGACCTGGATCACGTCCTCCATCGGCTCGTTGCGGCTGCGAAAACGCGCCGCGGCGTAGCGCACGAGCGGGAGGTTGGCCTCGATCAGGGCGGTGCGCACGCGGGCGTGTTCGGGGGTGCCCGGCTCCAGCCGGGAGAACTCCTTGAAGAGCACCTGGGTCAGCGCCCTGGCGTCCGCGCCCCGGCTCTCCCGGGTCGGAGCCTCCGGGACCTGCGAGGGGTTCCCTTCCGACGCCGTCTCCTCTGACGCTGTTGGGGCCGGCACGGTCACACCACCCTTCGCGGTCAGCTCCAGGGCACTCATCCGTCAAAAGCGGTCATAGCATCACAAGACATGTCCACTGTGTGCAAGCACCGCATTACTCCGTGTTGACCGTGGGGTTGGGGCCGCGGGCGGATGCACGACGGCCCCCCGCCGTGGGGGCGGGGGGCCGTCGCGGGGCACGGGCGGCGGGGGCGCCGCTCAGAACGGATAGTCGGCGATCACCCACGTGGCGAACTCCCGCCACAGCGCGGCGGCCGCCCGGTGCTCCGGGTGGTCCAGGTACCGCTGGAGCGCCTCGGCGTCCTCGACGGCGGAGTTGATGGCGAAGTCGTAGGCGATGGGCCGGTCCGAGATGTTCCAGGCGCACTCCCAGAAGCGGAGTTCGGGGACGGTGTCCCGCAGGCGCTCGAACGCCTCCACACCGGCGACCACCCGCGGGTCGTCGCGCTCGACGCCCTCGTCGAGCTTGAACAGGACGAGATGACGGATCACGGTGCCGCCGCCTTCCTGGCCGTCTTCCCGGCCGCCGGACTCATTTGATGAGCTGGGTCATGAACTCGCCGATGCTCTTGGCCGCGTCCGAGGTGCCCTCGAAGCCCATCTGCACGAGTTCGGCCGCGCGGGCGGGGGAGTGGATGATCGTGTATCCCACGAATACGACGAGGACCCAGAATGTGACCTTCTTGGCCTGAGTCATGAGCAATCGCCTCCCCGTTCCTTCCCCGCCGCGTCGCCCGTCCCCCGTGGCGCTCGCGAGAGTCTAACCGCACACACGGCCGACGGATCATGCTCGGCCGCAGGTCCGCACGGCCGCCGCGGGGCCGTGCTCACGCGGTCTTTAAGGACTTAAGGCCCGGCAAAGCGGGTCCTTCGCCCGCCCGTCCGCGGTATCCGGGGACGGAGGATGGGAGGACGCCCGTTCGGATCTGGCAGGAATTCGAAGGGCGGGGACATGGACCCTCTCTGCGGGGTCCGGGCCGCGCGCTTCCCCCCTGACTGCGGCCCGGACTCGGAGGCCGTGTCCTCATGGGGGAAGCGGCTTGTCCCCCCGATGCCGCTTCCCCCTCCTGCGTCAGCCGGAGCCCCGGCTCCGAACCGTTTCGCGCACTGGGTTCGGAGCCGGGGCTCCGCGTTTTCCCGGCTCCGGCCGCGCCGGCCCCTGCCCGGTCCGTTCTCCCGGTCATTTCCCCAACTGCGATGAACTCTGGGTCTGTTGAGGTGAGAAGCGCCCATGCCCGGGGCACCAGAAAGGCACACGGCCCGAGGCGTTCCCCCGGCTTCCGGGGCCGGCCGTCCCGGTGCGTGCGAGCGGGTCCCTCGCGGGGCGGGCCTGCGCCCCGGGATGGCAGATCGGTGAGGGAGAACGGTGAGGTTCGCATGGGCGGGTACGAGCTCGCCTTCACCATGCGGGAGCGTGTGGCGGGGGGAGCGATCACCATTGAACTGGTGGGAGAGATCGACATCTTGGCGGAACAACAACTGGGGCCGCGGATCGAGGCGTTGGCCGGCCGGTGCCGGGCCGACCTCGTCATCGACCTGCGGGGAGTGACCTTCCTGGACGCCAGCGGGCTGAGGCTGCTCCTGCGGGCGCGGAACCGGGCGGTGCGCTGCGGCGGCCGGCTGCGCGTGGTGCGGGGCGGGCCGCGGGTGACCAAGGTGTTCCGTGTCGTCCAGCTGGAGGCCGCGTTCAGCTGGCTGGACGCGCCGCCGGGGACCGGCGTGCCGTGCGGGCCCCGGGACGGGAGCGTGCCGGCCTAGGCCGCCCTTCCCGTCGGACGGGCGCCGTCGACGTCCCGTCAGCGCCCGGGGAACGGCGTCCCGGAAACGGCCGAGGGCCCGACCTGTATCAGGTCGGGCCCTCGGGCGAAGAGCGGTAGCGGAGGGATTTGAACCCTCGGTGAGGTGTTGCCCCACACTCGCTTTCGAGGCGAGCTCCTTCGGCCGCTCGGACACGCTACCGAGAGGAAGCTTAGCGGACGATGGGCCGTACGCCGAAATCGGCCCCGGAGGGCGGCCGCGGAGCGGCGGTCAGCGGTCGCGGAAGAAGCGGGTGAGGAGCGCGGAGCACTCGTCCGCGAGGACTCCGGAGACCACTTCCGGACGGTGGTTGAGCCGGCGGTCGCGGACCACGTCCCACAGGGAGCCGGCGGCCCCCGCCTTCTCGTCGGCCGCGCCGTAGACGACCCGGTCCAGCCGGGAGAGGACGATGGCCCCCGCGCACATCGTGCACGGCTCCAGGGTGACCACCAGGGTGCAGCCGGAGAGCCGCCACTCGCCGACGGCGCGGGCGGCCTCGCGGAGGGCGAGCACCTCCGCGTGCCCGGTCGGGTCGCCGGTGGCCTCGCGCTCGTTGCGGCCCCGGCCGATGACGGTGCCGTCCGCGGCCAGGACGACGGCCCCGACCGGGACGTCGCCGGTGGCGGGGGCCCGCCCGGCCTCCTCGAGGGCGGTGCGCATGGCGGCCCGCCAGGGGTCGCGGACGGGGTCGGGGCCGGTAAGGACGTCGTTCATGGGACCAGTGTGGGCGAGGGGGCCTGTGCGAAGGTCAGCGGACGGCCTCCAGGACCTCGGTGCAGCCGAGCGCGTCGGCGATCTCGCCCAGGGCGTCCCCGTCGAGGGCGAGCAGCTGCTTCTCGCCCACCCCGACGTCGTCGAGGAGGTGGGAGTCGCCCAGCGGCCCGCTCGGCACCGCCTCCGCGGCCTCCGGCTCCTCGTCCCGGTCCTCGGTCTCGGGCTCGCCGTCCTCCGTGCCGTCGAGGTCGAGGGTGTCGAGGTCGTCGTCCTCGGCCTTGTCCCGGCCGAGCAGTTCGTCGACGAGCAGCGCGCCGTAGGAGCTGCGGGCGGCGGCGGTGGCGTCGGAGAGGAACACGCGGGGGTCGTCCTCGCCGTCCACCCGGATGATGCCGAACCAGGCGTCCTCCTGCTCGATGAGCACCAGGACCGTGTCGTCGTCGACGGCGGCCTCGCGGGCCAGGTCGGCGAGATCGGACAGGGTCTCCACGTTGTCGAGGTCTGTGTCGCTCGCTTGCCACCCGTCGTCGGAGCGCGCGAGCAATGCGGCGAAGTACACCGTGACTCTCCCACTGGTCATAGGCGGTGCCGGGCCGGACGGGGACAGCACCCCGCCCACTCGGAATCGTGGCAGAAACCCGGCCGTTGCGAGAGGTCTTCCGCGCTGCGTCGTGCAGTAGTCCGAGAGATGTGGCTCACCCGGCGGCCGGTCCTCTGCCATCCGGGCGCCCGCCGCGGCGGGCCGTCACCACCGGAACGTACGCATCCGCATCTGCTGGCGCATCCGGGCGGCCCGCGCCCTGCGCGGCTGCACCCGGGCCCGCAGCTCCCTCGCCTCGTTCAGCTCCCGCAGGAACTGCGCGCGCCTGCGCCGTCGCTCGGCGTCGTCGTCGACGGGCGCCTCGGCCTCGCCCGTGCCCTCCGGGGGCTCCACGTCCCGTTCGTCGCGGTCGGCCATGCGCAGCACCACCTCGTGCCGAGGTCCTCGCCCGGTGGGGCGCACCAGGCGTACGTGCCCACTTTCCCCCTAAGTGATGGTTTGATGCCACCGTGCGGCCGGGAGCCGGTGTCCGAAAGCTCGGTTAATGTCGTTGTCATGCGGATCCACGTCGTCGACCACCCGCTGGTGGCGCACAAACTCACCACGCTGCGCGACAAGCGCACCGATTCCCCCACGTTCCGGCGGCTCGCCGACGAGCTGGTCACCCTGCTCGCCTACGAGGCGACGCGTGACGTGCGGACCGAGCAGGTCGACATCGAGTCGCCGGTCACCCCGACGACCGGCGTCAAGCTGTCGCACCCGCGGCCGCTGGTCGTGCCGATCCTGCGGGCGGGCCTGGGCATGCTGGACGGCATGGTCCGCCTGCTGCCCACGGCCGAGGTCGGCTTCCTGGGCATGATCCGCAACGAGGAGACCCTCAAGGCGGAGACCTACGCCACGCGCATGCCCGACGACCTCTCCGGCCGCCAGGTCTACGTCCTGGACCCGATGCTGGCCACCGGCGGCACCCTCGTCGCGGCGATCAACGAGCTGATCTCCCGCGGCGCGGACGACGTCACGGCCATCTGCCTGCTCGCCGCCCCCGAGGGCGTCGAGGTCATGGAGCGCGAGCTGGCGGGCGCGCCGGTGACCGTGGTCACCGCCTCGGTGGACGAGCGCCTCAACGAGGACGGCTACATCGTCCCGGGTCTCGGCGACGCGGGCGACCGCATGTACGGGACGGCCGGCTGACCGGTCAGCACTTGGCGGCACCCCCCGACGGCGAGGACGACGGCGGGGTGGCCGCCGGTCCGGAGCCAGCGTCCCTCGGCGGCGCGAGCTCCTTGAACCCGGCACCGATGATCAGGTCGATGTCCTCGCCCTTGCGGACGTCGGCCTTGACCTCGGCGCCCTCCACCTGCTCCTGGAGCACGCGCATCGCGGTGTCGGTGTCCTCCGGGGCGCCCAGCAGCAGCGCCGTTCCGTTCACGTTCTTGTCGTAGGGCGCCGGGGCGTTGCCCACCTTGCCGATGCGGAAGCCGCGCTGCTTGAGCTCGTCCGCGGTGGTCTTGGCGAGGCCGCTGCGCGGCGTGGCGTTGTAGACGTTGACGGTGATGTCGGCGGGCCTGGGGAGCTGCTCGCGCGGGGCGGCGTGACCGGCCGCCCGTGCGTCGGTCCGGTCGCCGTGCGCGGCCTTGCCGCAGTCGTCGTTCTTCCGGGCCGCCTGCGGGGTGCCCCCGCCGCCCGAGAAGACGTCGACGAGCTGGAGCGTCCCCCAGCCACCCAGTCCCAGGACGGCGACCGCGACGGCGGCGGCGAGCACGATCCTTTTCGGGCTCCTCGGCCGGCGCATGTGCGGGAAGCGACGGCCCGTGACGCGATACTTTCCGCCCATGCCAGGAGGGGTGAGCATGCTCATGGGCGCAGCGTAGTGCGGCCGGGGGCCGGTGCCTACTAGATGATCAACGGTTGCGCGGACCCCAACCCAAAAGGGCCAATAACGGCCGTAAACCGCCGTGAAACACGGGACGAGGGGCCACGGAAGGGCCCTTTGATCAGTCCAGTTCGAGCACGCGTGCGTGCAGGACCTGGCGCTGCTGGAGCGCCGCGCGGACCGCGCGGTGCAGGCCGTCCTCCAGGTAGAGGTCGCCCTGCCACTTCACGACGTGGGCGAAGAGATCGCCGTAGAAGGTCGAGTCCTCCGCGAGGAGCGTCTCGAGGTCGAGCTGCTGCTTGGTGGTCACCAGCTGGTCAAGGCGTACCGGGCGCGGGGCGACGTCCGCCCACTGGCGGGTGCTTTCCCGGCCGTGGTCGGGGTACGGCCGACCGTTTCCGATGCGCTTGAAGATCACACGGAAAGCCTACCGGGCCCGTGGCGCCCGGCGCAGCCATGGCGCGGGAGTCGGAAGGCGACAATCGGCCGCAAACCGGGAACCGCCGCGGGGGAACAGGTGTGCACAGCCTGTGGACCGCCCGTCGTCAGCCCTTCCGGGCCTTGGCCGCCCGCTTCATCTCCTGCTTGTGGGCGCGGACCTCGGCCAGGGAGCCGGGCCCCGTGATGTCGGCGACCGAACGGCGGCTGCCCTCCTCGCCGTACGGTCCCGCCGCGGCCCGCCAGCCCTCCGGCCGGACGCCGAGCTGCTTGCCCAGCAGGGCCAGGAAGATCTGCGCCTTCTGCCTGCCGAACCCGGGCAGGTCCTCCAGCCGCGCCAGCAGCTCGCGGCCGGTGCCGGCGTCCCGCCACAGTGCGGAGGCGTCGCCGTCGTAGTGCTCGACGAGGTGACGGCACAGCGACTGGATCCTCTTGGCCATGGCCGCCGGGTAGCGGTGCACGGCGGGCTTCCGCGCGCAGAGCTCCTCGAACGCCCCGGGGTCGTAGGCGGCGATCTCGTGGGCGTCCAGGTCGTCGCGGCCCAGGCGCCGCGCCAGCGTGTACGGGCCGGTGAAGGCCCACTCCATGGGGATCTGCTGGTCCAGCAGCATCCCGGTCAGCGCCGCCAGCGGGCTGCGCGAGAGCAGCGCGTCGGCCTCGGCCTGCTGGGCCAGCCGGAGGGGGTGCTCCATGGCGTCCATGGCATCGATCGTCCCTCCGGCCCGCTCGCGCCGCATGTCACGCGAGGCCGGCGAGCCGCCGCTCGACGGCCTTGGGGTCGCGGCGCCACTCGTCGCCGATCTCCCGGGCGAACGCGTCGGGGAAGATCTCGTCCGCGCCCGCCTCGACGCCGTCGACGATCGCCGCGGCCACGTCGGCGGCGCTCGCCCGGGGGAAGTCGCCCATGGCCGGGAGGGCGTCGGTGGTCAGACGCAGCATGTCCGTCTCGACGGGGCCGGGGAAGACCGCGTGCACGTCGATGCCGCGCGGGGCGAGGTCGAGGCGGACGGCCTGGGTCAACGCGTTGAGCGCGGCCTTCGAGGCGGGGTAGCCGCCCATGGACGGGGTTCCGGCGAAGGCGCCGACGCTGATCACGTTGGCCACGGCCCCGCCGCCGTTGCGCTCGATGACGGGCGCGAAGGCGCGCAGGACGCGCAGGGTGCCGAGCCAGTTCGTGTTCATCACGGTCTCGACGTCCCTGAGGTCCATCTCCAGCAGGTGGCCCATGGCGTGGACGCCGGCGTTGTTGACCAGGGGCGTCACGTCGGGCGCGGTCGCCGCGGCGGCGGTGACCGAGGTGGGGTCGGTGATGTCGAGGGCGAGCGGACGGATCCGCTCGGGGTCCTGTCCGGTCACCGCCGCCAGCGTCCCGGGATCCCTCGCCCCCGCGTGGACGCGCGCGGCGCCGCGTTCCAGGAAGGCGGTGACGAGGGCGCTCCCGATGCCGCGGTTGGCGCCGGTGACCAGGACGACGGCGTTGTGGACACGCATGCGGGCTCCTCGGGTCGGTGAAGCAGTGGTACCCGCGCGACGGAGGGCGGTCACCCGTGTCACCCATGTCGCCCGGTTACCGCCCGCTTGTCGCCGCGTCGGGGCGGTGTCCCCCGGGGGAGCAGAGGGAGTGAGTAGATCGTTCGCTCTAGAGCTGCTAAGGTCTGGCCAGGGCGTGAATAGAACGTTCGTTACAGCACTTGGGGGGATCCATGGAGATCAAGCACGTCACCGTCAACGGCCTCGAACTCGCCTACGTCGAGCAGGGGGAGGGCCCGCTCGCCCTGCTCCTGCACGGCTTCCCGGAGACGCCGGGCATGTTCCGGCACCTGATGCCGGTCCTCGCGGCCGCCGGCTACCGGGCCGTCGCGCCGTACATGCGGGGCTTCGCCCCGAGCCAGGTGCCGGCCGACGGCAGCATGCTGATGAAGGACCTGATCGCGGACGCCAACGCGCTGCACGAGGCGCTGGGCGGGGACGGCGACGCGGTCATCGTCGGCCACGACTGGGGCGGCTTCACGACCTGGGGCGCCGCCGCCCTGGCCCCGGAGCGCTGGTCGAAGGTCGTGGTGGCGGACGTCCCGCCGGTGCGCTTCTACGAGCGCCGGGCGGACGTGCCCGAGCAGATCCACAAGAACAGCCACTTCTACTTCTTCCAGATGAGCGTGGCCGACCAGCTCGTGCCGGCCAACGACTTCGGCTACCTGGACTGGCTGTGGAACCACTGGAGCGGCACCGTCTCCGGCTACGACCCCGCCGAGGACCTCCGTGCGGGCAAGGAGGCCCTGCGTGCTCCGGAGAACCTCCGCGCGGGGCTCGGCCTGTACCGGCAGAACTTCCCCGCGGCCGAATTCGGCACCGAACACTGGGAGATGGGCCGGCTGCTGGCCGAACTGCCCACGCAGCCCACGCTGTACCTGCACGGCAGCGAGGACCCGGTCGTCGACGAGGAGATCCTCGCCGACATCGTCGCCGCCCTCCCCGAGGGCTCGGACGGCGTCCTGCTCCCGGGCGTCGGGCACTTCCCGATGGTGGAGGCGCCGGAGGAGGTCAACCGGCGCATCCTGGACTTCCTCGGGAAGTGAGCCGTCGGCCGCCGCGGACGGCGCGGGCGCGGCTCCGGGCCGCGCCACGCCGCCGCCCCGGCGTGCTCAGCCTTCGAGCGCGTCCATGCCCGCCGGGAGCGCCCCCGCGTGCACCACTCCGACCCGTTGTGTCGCCCGCGTCAGGGCGACGTACAGATCACTCACCCCCAACTCCCCCGGCTCCACCACGATCACCGTGTCGAACTCCAGCCCCTTCGCCTGCCGGGGATCGAGCAGTACCACCGGGCGTGTGAGATCCGGCGCGGCTCCGCAGGAGGCGTCCGGCAGGGCGGCGGACAGCGCGGCATGGTGCCGCGGTGGCGCGATGACGGCCGTACGGCCGCCGTCCTCCGCGTGCTCCGCGACGGCCGACGCCACGGCACCCGCCACGTCGTCGGTCCGGCGCGTCCACGGCCGCACCCCGGTGGAGCGGATCGACCGCGGCGGACGGAAGGAAGGATTCCCCGCGGCCCGGAGGACCTCGGCCGCCACCTCCATCACCTCCGTCGGCGTGCGGTAGTTGACCCCCAGCCGGACGTGCTCCCACCGGTCCCCGACGTGCGGGGCGAGGGCCTTCTCCCACGTTCCGCAGCCACCGGGCTCGGCCGTCTGCGCCGGGTCGCCGACCAGCGTCATCGAACGGGTCGGACAGCGCCGCATCAGCAGCCGCCACGCCATCGGGGACAGCTCCTGGGCCTCGTCCACGATGATGTGCCCGAAGGCCCAGGTGCGGTCGGCCGCGGCGCGTTCGGCGGCGCTGCGGTGGTCGGCCTCCTCGTGCCGTTCGGCCAGGCGCTCGGCGTCGACGAGGTCGTGGGCGGCGAGCACTTCGGAGTCCTCGTCCTCGCGGTCCTCGAACTCCTGCGTCCGTGAGCCGTACGACAGGTCGAGCACCCCCTGCGCATACGCGATCCGCTCCTGCCGCTCGGCCTCGGCGGCGGCGCGGGCGGCCGAGTCGTCCTCGCCCAGCAGCTCGGCGGCCTCGTCGAGCAGCGGCACGTCGGCGGGCGTCCAGGGGCCGTCCGTGCGGCGGATCGCTTCGGCGTCGGCCTCGGGGAGGTGGACGGGGTCGGCGAGGAAGTCCGCCACCAGCCGCTGCGGGGTCAGCACGGGCCACAGCTCCGCGATCGCGGCGTGCACCTCGCGGCTCGCCGCGACCGCCTTGCCCAACTGGGCGGTGTCGTCCGGGCCGAGGAGATTGGGCCCGCCGAACGGGTCCGCGCCCAGCCGGTCGACGAGTTGGGCCGTGAGGGCGTCGATCACCGAGAAGGCGAAGGTGGCGCGCGCGAGGTTGTGCGGCAGCCCGGTCGCGCGGGCCCGTCGGCGGGCCTCGCGGGCGATGCCGGCGTCCAGGACCAGGTCGCCGTCGTCGTGCGGGATCTCCAGCGCCGTCTCGGGCAGCGTCTGCCGGTCGCGCAGGTACGCGGCCAGCGCGTCGGCCATCGCGGCACCGCCCTTGACGGCCGCCGCGCGCGGGGTGTCGGTGCCCGTCGCCGTCACGCCGGGGAAGAGCTCGCCGGGCGTGGCCAGGAGGACGCCGGTCTCGCCGAGCGACGGCAGCACCTCGCCGATGTAGGCGAGGAACGCCGGGTTCGGACCGACGATCAGCACGGCGCGGCGGGCGAGTTGCTCACGGTGGGCATAGAGGAGGTACGCCGCGCGGTGTAGCGCCACGACCGTCTTGCCCGTACCGGGGCCCCCTTCGACGACCAGGACGCCGTGGTGCGGGGCGCGGATGATCCGGTCCTGCTCGGCCTGGATGGTCTGCACGATGTCGTGCATCCGGCCGGTGCGCGCCGCGTCCAGCGAGGCCAGCAGCACGGCGTCGGCGTCACTGCCCTCGTGGCCGGTGCGCTCGGTGTCCGTGAGGTCGAGGATTTCGTCGTGCAGGGCGGTCACTTGGCGGCCCTGGGTGCTGATGTGGCGCCTGCGACGCAGCCCCATCGGCGTGTGACCCGTGGCGAGATAGAACGGCCGGGCGACCTCGGCTCGCCAGTCGAGGACGAGCGGAGTGCGGTCGGCGTCGTCACTCCTGATGCCGATGCGGCCGATGTGGTGGTCGCGGCCGTCCCGGAAGGCCAGTCGGCCGAAGCAGAGCCCGTGCTCCCCGGCCTCGTACGCGGCGAGCAGCCCGGAGCGCTCGGCGACCAGGATGTCGCGCTCCAGCCTGGCCTGGAAGGTGCCGCCGGTCGCGGCGAGCGCGTCCGTCACTCCGCTCTCCGCCTGCCTGATGAGTTCATCGAGGCGCGCGTGGAGGCCGTCGATGAATTCCTGTTCCCGGCGCAATTCCCGGTCCGACGTATTTGACATGGTGACTCCCGCCCCGATATCATGGCCTTACTGAAGCTTCCTGTGCCCGATGAGGTGCGGGCGCAGAAACACCCAATATACGCAGGGAAATACCCCGGACGTCAATGCGTCCGGGGTATTTCTTTGTGGAGATTCGGGGTGAGGGGATCGGGGTGGGGGCCGGGTGGGAGATCCGGCGCGGGGGCTCGTGTCACGGCGCTTGGCCCTTCCGGCGCACGGCTGTGACCCGGCTGTGAGGTGGGGCGGACGGGCTCCGGGGTCCGGTAGTTGCAACTGGTCCGGTGGTGCAACTGGTCCGGTGGTGGCGGCGGGCGATACGTGGCCGGGGCGGGTGGGGGCTTACTTCGGAGGTCGACTCAGGTGCTGTGGTCGACGATTCGAACGATGCTTTGAGTGACGCCTTGAAACGGTGCCTTGAGCGACGTCTTGGGCGGTGCCTTGAAGGGCGCCTTGATCGAGGACTTGAACGACGCTTTGATCCGCGAAAGTCCGGACCGCGGGAACGGAGGCCGGGGGAACAGGGGCCGGGGGAACAGGGGAACGCAAGCCGCACTCGGCACGGCCGGCCGCGGCTTTTCACTTCCCTTTCCCGCCGGATTCCCTCCGGTCAGGTGCCCCGACGGCCGCTGCCGGACCGCGGCCGCAGCAGCGCGACGCCCAGAACCGCCGGGGTCATCAGGAGCAGGGTGAGCGTCACCAGCGACGTGTGGCGGGCCGGGGGCCGGGAGCGTGCGGTCACCTCACCGGCGCGGTAGGGGCGCGCGGCGTTGGGCGACGGTGATGCCGGCTTCGGAGCCGGCGGAGTGGCCGTCGGCGGAGTGGCCGCCGGGGGAGTCGGTGCCGTGGGTGACGCCGGTGCGGTGGGTGCAGGCGGCGCTGGAGGGAGAGTTGGCACGAGCGGGGGTGAAGGTGGCAGAGGTACGACCGGTGCGCCTGGTGCGCCCGGAGCCGCCTGGGCCGGCGGACGCCGTGGTGGTGTGACGACGGGCGGGACGGGGCCGGGAGGCACGGGCCGGGGCGTACGCGGCGGCGCCGGAGCGGGTGGCTGGGGTGCGGGGGGTGCCGGAAGGGGCGGTTGGGGCGCGGGGGGTGCCGGGAACGGCGGTTGGGGCGCGGGTGGTTGTGGGGCTGGTGGTACGGGAGCGGGTGGGGCCGGCGCAGGTGGAACTGGCGCCGGGGGGACCGGCGCGGGTGGGGCCGGCGCCGGAGGGACGGGAGCGGGTGGTGCCGGGGGCACCGGCGGGACGGGAGGCGGCTGAGTGGGGGGAGCGGGCGGACGGGGGGTGGGGCAGCGGACCCACAACTCCAGGGCGGCGCGGATGCCTTGGGGCGCGGGGTCGAGGGACGCGGCGCCTGCGGCGTGGGCGCACAGCCGAATGGTCCCCACCGTGACGACGGCGTCCGCGGCCGCGGCGGTGTGCAGGGACCGGGGCCGCAGGCGGGCCCGGGCATGGGCCCGACCCCGGGCCTCGACCCGCACCGGCACCAGGGTTTCGAGCCCCGCCCGGGCCCTGGCGTTCGCGTCCGCCGTGACGGCCCGGGGCACGGCGTCGCCGCCGGGATCCCCGGCCGCGGCGGCCGCCGCCTCCGGCACCGGACCCAGCAACGCGGCGGTGGCGATCCCCGCCAGCAACCCCGTACGCAGCACTTCCCCCACCCGTCCCCGCACGCGGCCAGCTTCTACAACTGCCGGACGTTCCAGCCGCGTTCGGGCCGCAATTCCCCCGATGGGTGGAACGTGGACCGCCCGGTCACCCCCTGGTGTTGACGCCGGCCCGGTGCGTGGCACGCCGGTGCGTGGCACGCCGGTGCGTGGCACGCCGGTGCGTGGCGCGCCGGTGCGGGGCGCGGTCCGGTGCGTGGTGCGGTCCGGCGCCGCCTCGGCCGGTACCGCCTCAGCCCTTGCCGGAGCCGCCGGAGTCCGCCAGCCGGGCCTCCAAGCCGTCGAGCACCATGCGCAGGCCGTAGTCGAACTTCTCCTCGCGTGTCTCGCGCGGATCCTTGCCGCGCAACGAGACGTAGTGCTCCAGCAGTTGGGGGTGCTCGCGGGCGGCCTCCTCCGCGGCCGGCCACAGGCTCTCCACCAACTCGCTCTCGCTCCGCCCGTGCCGGGCGAGGGTCGTCAGCCAGGCCGCCTCGGTGGTGGTGATGCCCATGACGTACGAGGTGAGAGTGGAGACCGCGAGATCGGCCTCGCGGGCGGGCAGGCCCGCCGCCTCGAAGAGCGCGAGCAGGCCCTCGGAGAGGCGCATCACGTTCGGCCCGAGCTGGGTGACGCCCAACTCACCGGCGACCGAGGCCATCCAGGGGTGGCGCAGCAGTGTCGCGCGGAGGCTGTGCGCACAGCGCGTCGTCGCGTCCCGCCAGTCGTCCGGGCCGCCGGCGGCGGGTATGTCCACCTCGCCGTAGACGGCGTCCACGACCAGCTCGATCAGCTCGTCCTTGTTGGCCACGTGGGTGTACATCGAGGTGGCCCCGGCGTTGAGCCGCGTGCCGAGCTTGCGCATGCTCAGCGCGTCGGCGCCCTCCGCGTCGAGCAGTTCGAGTGCGGCGGACACGATCTGCTCACGGCTCAGCGCCGGTTGCTCGCGTCTGCCCCGGCGGGGGCGGGTCCACACCGAGGCGATCGGCTGCTTCGGCTGCTCGCTGTCGTCGGCCGGCATGCGGCCTCCCTTCTCTCGCCCCCAGGATACCCGTCGATCGAACGCTGTACGCCCTTGCGCACACCGTTCGGAACTCCGTACAGTGTTCGGCGTCAGGCCGGGCCATCAGGGCCCGACGCCGTTGATGACGGGGGGACGACATGCCCAGCATCATGCCCGGCGATCTCACGACGACCGTGTTCGACACCGTGCGGTGGCAGGCGCGCCTGGAGGCGCTGCGTGCGGAACACGGGGTTCCCGGTGCCTCGTTGGCCGTTCTGGCCGGGGGCCGGGTGCACGAGCTGGCGAGCGGGGTGCTGCACAGCGGTACGGGGGTGGAGGTGACCACCGATTCGGTGTTCCAGCTCGGTTCGGTCGCCAAGGTCTATACGGCGACGCTGGTGATGCAGCTCGCCGAGTCCGGGGAGCTGGACCTGGACGCGCCGGTGACCGACGTCCTGCCGGACTTCTCGGTGGCCGACGCCGATGCCGCCGGGGGTATCACGGTCCGTCGGCTGCTCAGTCACACCGGCGGGCTGACCTGTGACTTCACCCTCGACACCGGCCGGGGGGACGACTGCCTCGCCCGCTACGTCGAGGCCGCCGAGGGCGTTCCCCTCGACTGCCCGCCCGGCACGGCCCTGTCCTACAGCAGCGTGGGGTACAACGTGCTGGGCCGCATCGTCGAGGTGCTCACGGGACTCACCTGGGACGAGGCGCTGAAGCAACGCCTGCTCCAACCCCTGGGCCTGGAGCGGACGATGACGCTGCCCGAGGAGGCCCTGCGGTTCCGGGCCGCCATGGGGCACCTGGGGGAGCCGGGGCGGGATCCCGAGCCGGCCCCCGTGTGGGACATGATGCCGCGCTCGGCCGGCCCGTACGGCCGGGTGCTCGCCACCGCCGGTGACGTCGTCCGGTTCGCCAGAATGCACCTGGACGGCGGCATGGCCCCCGACGGCACCCGGGTGCTCGACCCCGGCACGGTGGCCATGATGCGGCGGCGCGAGGCCGACTGCCCCGACAAGTGGTCGGTGAGCGCGGACGGTTGGGGCCTCGGCTGGAGCCTCCACGACTGGAACGGCGTCCAGGGCTACGGCCACGACGGCGCCGCGACGGGCCAGTACGCCTACCTGCGCGTGGTGCCGGAAACCGGGCTGGCCATAGCCCTCACCACCAACGGGGGCAGCGCGCGCCTGCTCTACGCGGAACTCTTCCGGGAACTGCTCCAGGAACTGGCCGGAGTGCGGATGCCGGACGCCTTCGCGCCTCCCGCCGTGCCGCCGGCCGTGGACCTCACGTCCTTGGCCGGCACCTACACCCGGGCGGGGGTCGTCATCTCCGTCACCGGACATGACGGCGCGGGGCGTCTGGTGTACGAGTTCGTGGACGGCATGAGAGACTTCTCGCCGCCCATAGAGGCCGAGTTGGTGCCGGTGTCCCGGACGGTGTCGGGAACGACGGTGGAGACGGTGTTCGCGGCGTCGGGGGTGGGAGCGGCCTTCAGCGAGGACTGGATGCCGGTCGTCTTCACCACCCTGGCCGACGGGTCGTCCTACTGCTGCATAGGAATGCGCGCGGCGCCCAAGGCGCCCTAGAGGCGGCACAGTTGCCGCCGGGAGGCGGCTTCGGCGAGGGATACGGCGGCGATCCAACGATCCGTCCTCCCTGGATCCGTCCGTCCCCTCGCCCCCTCGACGGCTCAGTCCCCTGGAACCAGTCCCCGGATACGTTCCCTGGGCCAGTCCCGGGATCCGTCCCCGGACCAGCCCCGGGATTCCTCCCCGGAACTGTCCCCGGATCCCTCCCCGGCGTTATCGCGCACCCTATGGCGCCCCCTCGGCCCCTCGCCCTACCGTGACCGCGGTGGGCACTCCCACCGAACGGCTTGCCACGTCCCCCATCCGACCAGAGGTGAGTCTTGCTCCCCCAACGTCACACCAGACCCGGCCGGTTACGGCGAATACGCCTCGTCCTGGGCCTCCTCGGCATCCTGGCCACCGCGGCCACCGGGCCGGCGCTCGCGACGGACGGCGACGCCTCCGCCCGGCCCCGGCAGCCCCTCGCCCGTCCCATCGACCCGCAGCACTGGCGCAACCCCGACGACATGACCTGGGCCGAGTACCGGTCGGTGCCCGGGACCAACTGGGCCGACCCCGCGGTGAAGCCCACGAAGCGGATGTTCAAGGGCGCGCTGGTGCTCCTCGACTACCCGGACGAGGAGTTCTCGGTCAGCAAGCCACCGGGGGCGGGGAAGTTCGGGAACCCGCAGCCCGCCGCCGCGAACATTCCCCGCAAGCAACTGCCGGCCTTCTACCGTGACTTCCTCAACAAGCCCGGCACCCTCAACCACGGCCACACCATCAACGAGTACTGGATGGAGGACTCCGGGGGACGCGTGGGGGTCGAGCTGACGGCCTTCGGGGTGTACCGGATGCCGTGGAAGTCCTACCAGTACGGGATCGAGCCGGGGATGAACCCGGGGGCCTGCCCCATCGGGGACGCCTGCGGGAAGGACATCCGGGCCGACGGCAAGCGCGCCTGGGTCGCCGACGCGGGGGCGGGGACGCCCAAGAAGTTCGACTTCGTCTTCTACCTCACCGCCGGCGTGGACGAGTCGTCCGTGTGGCAGGAGTTCGGTCAGATGAAGTTCCGCTCGGCGAAGGACGTGCCGGCCGACTGGGGGCCGCCCTCGCCGCTCGCCTCGGGGAGCAACGCCGCCGCGACACGCTACGTGCCGTGGACGTCCTGGCAGGCGGCCGCCAGGATCTGGCCCAACGCCGAGAACGGCTCTTCCACCCAGGCGGAGAGCTCCGGGATGGCCACCTTCGCCCATGAGCTGAGCCACATCCTGGGCATAGGCGACAACTACAACAACCCCTACGGCACTCCGTTGAGCCGTAGTTACACCGGAATATGGGGCATGCTGTCGCGCGGTTCGTTCAACGGGCCGGGCGGTCCGCACAGCCGGTGGCTGATACCGGCCACGGCCGGCGGCTCGATGGGCGCGCAACACGTCCTGCGGGACAAGATGAAGCTCGCCATCGTCGACGACAAGAACGTGCTGCGGATCGACCGCGACGCCCTGAAGACGTCCGGTCCGGTCGTCGCCCGGGTCACCGCCCGGTCCGCGCCGCCCGGCGAGAAGGGACTGTCGGGCGTCAACGTGAGCATGGGCCGTGATCTGTCCCCCGCCTGCGACCGCACGAAGGACCCGCTGTGCGACGGCGGCGGTTACGACAACTACACCGTCGAGGTCGTCGACCGTATGGGCATGGACTCGTTCACCCCGGACAGCGGCGTCCTGCTGAGCAAGACGAAGAACACCGACCGGGCCCCGTTCGCCTGGGTGATCGACGCCCACCCCGAGGACATCGGACTGACGGACTTCGTCCGCCCGGACGGCACTCCTCAGAAGATCACCATGGGGGACTACCGACAGCTCAGTGACGCGCTGTTCCACGCGGGGGCCGACTCCGGCAGTGCGTACGAGTACGAGGACAAGGCCAACCGCCTCCACTTCTACATACTCGACGTCCGGCGCGACGCGTCGGGGATCCTCTCCTACAGCGTGGGCGTCAAGTCCCTGGAAGGCGCCGGTCCGCAGAAGCGCGGGGTGGCGCTGCGGAGCGGGGCGGTGAAGGGGAGCCCGGCCGACGGGCGGGCCGTGTGCACCTTCGGGCTCACCAACACCGGCCGGGACGCGGGCGCCGGCCCGTACACCGGGTCCGACGTCTACCGGCTGTCGGCCACGGCCTCCGGCCGGGGCTGGTCGGCGTGGCTGCCCAACCGGCTGGCCACCGCGCGTGCGGGCGCCTCCGTCCCGGTCGACGTCGCCGTCGCGGCGAAGGCCGGTGCCGCGCGGCACGGCACGGTGACGCTGACCGCCCGTTCGGAGAGCGACCCGAGCCGCACGGCACGGGCCACGTGCTCGCTGCGCGGCTGAGGGACGCTTGCGCCGGGGAAGGGAGTGCGCGGTGCCGGTCCGCCACGGCGGACCGGCACCGGCAACGCCCTTGCGGGTCGGGTTACTTCCACGCCTTGTGCGCGGTGTCCCACTTCTGCCAGTGGCCGTTGTGGAGGCGCTTCCAGCAGTGGGCGTGCTCGTCCCACTGGGCGTAGCCGCGGGAGTCGGCGTCCCAGCGCTGCCACACCTTGTGCTGGGCGTCCCAGTGGTCCGCCTTCTTGTCGACGCCCTTCTCCCAGCCCAGGTGCTTGCCCTTGTTCTTGGCCGCTCCCTTGACGGCGCCGGCGGTGTCCTTGGTGTGCGCGCCCGCCTTCTTGTCGTGGTCGCCGGTCACCTTCTGCGTGGCCTTGTGCAGGGCGGAGACGGTGCTGTGGTCGTGGTGGGCCACGTCGGCGAACGCCGTGCCGGCGGCCCCGGTGGCCCCGGTCAGCAGAGCGGCGGAGGCGGCCACCATCGCGGCGCGCCGGATTCCTGCGTGAGACATGAGCTTCTCCTGGCTCGGGGCTTCCGCCGGGTGTCGGGGTGCGGAAGCCATGTGCTCGGTACGCAGCGCATCTTGGTGCGGTGGGCGGTGGGGCGGGGGAAAACGAGGGCTCCGTTCCTCCGTCCGGATGATGTGACAGGTACGACAGAAGGAACGGCGGGCGCCAGGGTGACGGACAGTGCGACGTGCCCCCTCGCCGCGGAGGGCGGCGAGGGGGCACGAGGGGAGCGAAGGGCGCGAGAGGCCGACGGGGGGAGGGATCAGGTGAAGGTGCGCAGGCGGAGGCTGTTGGTGACGACGAAGACGGAGGAGAACGCCATCGCGGCGCCCGCGATCATGGGGTTGAGGAGGCCGAGCGCCGCCAGCGGCAGCGCGGCGACGTTGTAGCCGAAGGCCCAGAAGAGGTTGCCCTTGATCGTGGCGAGGGTGCGGCGGGAGAGGCGGATGGCGTCGGCGGCCACGAGCAGGTCGCCGCGAACGAGTGTGAGGTCGCTCGCCTCGATGGCGGCGTCGGTGCCGGTGCCCATGGCGAGGCCCAGGTCGGCGGTCGCGAGGGCGGCCGCGTCGTTGACGCCGTCGCCGACCATGGCGACCGTGCGGCCCTCCCCCTGGAGGCGCCGGACGACGGCGGCCTTGTCCTGGGGGAGGACCTCGGCTATCACCTCGTCTATGCCCACCTCGCGGGCGACGGAGTCGGCGACGGCCCGGTTGTCGCCGGTGAGCAGGATGGGGGTCAGGCCGAGGCGGCGCAGTTCGGCGACGGCCCGGGCGCTGGTGTCCTTGACCGCGTCGGCGACCGTGAGGACGCCGCGCGCCGCCCCGTCCCAGGCGACGACGACCGCGGTGCGGCCCTCGGCCTCGGCGGCGGCCTTCGCGGCGGCGAGGTCCGCGGGGAGCCCGGTGCCCGCGTCGGCGAGCAGTTTCTCCCGGCCGACCAGCACCGTGTGCCCGTCCACGACGCCGCGTACGCCGAGCCCGGCGACGTTCTCGAAGCCCTCGGGCGACGGAAGCGCCCCGGTGCGGGCCGCGGCACCCTCGGCGACGGCCCGGGCGATGGGGTGTTCCGAGGCGTGCTCCAACGCGCCCGCCAGGCGCAGCAGTTCGCGTGCCTCAGTGCCGGGGGCGGTGACGACGTCGCGCAGCTCCATCCGGCCCGTGGTGACGGTGCCGGTCTTGTCGAGGACGACGGTGTCGACGCGCCGGGTGGACTCCAGCACCTCGGGGCCCTTGATGAGGATGCCGAGCTGGGCGCCGCGCCCCGTGCCGACCATCAGCGCGGTGGGGGTCGCCAGGCCCAGCGCGCAGGGACAGGCGATGATCAGGACGGCCACGGCGGCGGTGAACGCGGCGGTGGTGTCGCCGGTGGTCAGCAGCCAGCCGGCCAGGGTGCCGAGGGCGATCAGCAGGACGACGGGGACGAAGATCCCGGAGATGCGGTCGGCCAGCCGCTGGACGGCGGCCTTGCCGTTCTGCGCGTCCTCCACCAGCCGTGCCATACGGGCGAGTTGGGTGTCGCCGCCGACCCGGGTGGCCTCGACCACGAGGCGGCCCGAGGTGTTCACGGTGGCGCCGGTGACGGCGTCGCCCGGGCTCACGTCGACGGGCACGGACTCGCCCGTGAGCATGGACGCGTCCACCGCCGAACTGCCCTCGGCCACCGTGCCGTCGGTGGCGATCTTCTCGCCGGGCCGGACGACGAACCGGTCGCCGACCGCCAACTGGGCCACGGGCACGCGCACTTCCCGTCCGCCGCGCAGGACGGCCACGTCCTTGGCGCCCAGCTCCAGCAGGGCGTGCAGGGCTGCGCCCGCCTTCCGCTTGGAGCGGGCCTCCAGGAAGCGGCCGGCGAGGATGAAGGTGGTCACCCCGGCGGCGGCCTCCAGATAGATGGAGGACGACGCGTCGCCGCGCGAGACGGTGAGGTCGAAGCCGTGCCGCATGCCCGGCATGCCCGCGTGGCCGAGGAACAGGGCCCACAGCGACCAGCCCAGTGCGGCGAGGGTGCCGAGGGAGACCAGGGTGTCCATGGTGGCGGCGCCGTGCCGGGCGTTGGTCCAGGCGGCCCGGTGGAAGGGGAAGGCGCCCCACACGACGACCGGCCCGGCCAGGGTCAGGGAGAGCCACTGCCAGTTGTCGAACTGCAGGGCCGGGACCATGGACAGCAGCACCACCGGCAGCGACAGCGCGAAGCTCGTCCACAGGCGCTGCCGCAGGGTGTCGGGTGCTTCGCCGCCCTGCCCCGCGGTGGCCGCCCCTGACGTCCCGCCCGCCTCCGTCGCCTCCACGGTCTCGTCCGCCACGGGCGGGGCGGGCTCCTCGGCGGTGTAGCCGGTCCTCTCCACGGTGGCGATCAGGTCGGCGACCGTGATCCCCGTGCCGTAGGTGACCTTGGCCTTCTCCGTGGCGAAGTTGACGGTCGCGCTGACGCCGTCCATGCGGTTGAGCTTCTTCTCGATGCGCGCCGCGCACGAGGCGCAGGTCATGCCGCCGATGGAGAGCTCGACGTCGGTGGCGGGCCCGGTGGCGGATCCGGTGGGGGTGTCGAGGGCGGTACTGCTCATGGGTTCTCCCGGGAGGAGGGCCGGGCCGTACGGCGGCCATATCAGTGGGGCGGTACGGCCCGGCGGGGGTGCGGGGTGCCTCGCGGACGGTGCCGGGGCGGGCGGCTCAGGCGCGGCCGACGAGCTCGTAGCCCGCCTCGTCCACGGCGGCGCGGACGGCCTCGTCGTCCAGCGGGGCGGC
The DNA here is from genome assembly GCF_001187435.1 of Streptomyces caatingaensis. GTDB lineage: Bacteria > Actinomycetota > Actinomycetes > Streptomycetales > Streptomycetaceae > Streptomyces > Streptomyces caatingaensis. The sequence continues at coordinate 39,142 of NZ_LFXA01000005.1, forward strand.
GGAGACCACGGTGACGAGGCCGTCGGCGGCCACGGCCTTGACGGACGTGACGCCGGCGAGCGCGGAGACCTCCTCGGTGACCGCGCCCTCGCAGTGGCCGCAGGTCATGCCGGTCACCTTGTAGACGGTGGTGGTGCTGGGCTGAGAAGTCATGGCTGTTTCCTCGGATCGTGGTGCGCGCCAGGGGCGCGCGACGTGTCTCTCAGCGCCTACGGTATACCCCCGGGGGGTACCTGAAAAGAGTGGGGGAACGCGAAAGCGGGTGGCCGCCCCCTCCGGGCGGCCACCCGCTGAACGGCTTGCCGGTCTCAGGGCGTCGCGCGACCGCGCCGGCCGAGCGCGGCGAAGTCCACCGCCGCGCCCCTGGCCCACAGCGCGCCGACCCCCGCCAGCAGCGCGGCCGACTGCTGGGACGTGTCCCCGGCCGGGTGCGCGGCGAGGTGGACGACGGCGTGCGCGGCGTCGTACGCCGGGTGCCGGCGGGCCGGCGCCGAGAGGACCCCGCCCGGGCCGACGTCGGCCAGGGCCCGCGCGGGCCCGGCGAAGAGGGTGGAGAGCGCCTCGCCGAACCGGACGGGCGCGCGCAGATGCCGGATCCAGTACGCGACGGAGCGGAGCTCCTCCGGGTCGGCCCACCGCCCGGTCGTGTCCGAGACCACGGGCAGCACGGGCCGCTCGCGTCCCACCTCCCCCAGGAACGCGGCGAAGCGGTCCGTGACCGGCTCGACCACGGGGGAGTGGCCCACCGTGTCCCTCCGCAGCAGCCGCGTGTCGACCCCCTCACAGCGGAGCGCCCCGGCGAACCGGGCGACCGCCTCGGCCGGTCCCGTGACGGTGCACTGGCCCGGCCCGTTCACCGCCGCGACGGACAGCCCGGCCGGCAGCCTGCCGACGAGCCGCTCCTCGGGCAGCCGGACGGCCGCCGTCGCCCCGGCGGGGACCGAGCCCAGCAGCCGGGCGCGCTCGACGACGATCCGCGTCGCGTCCCACGGCGCGAACACCCCGGCCGCGCAGGCGGCGGCGTACGCCCCCAGGCAGTACCCGGCCACCGCGTCCGGCCGCAGCCCCCAGGCTTCCAGCAGCCGCGTGGTGGCGTACTGCACGGCGAAGACCGCCGGCTGCGACAGCGCGACGGCGGCCAACCGGGCGGCCGCGGCCGGGCGTTCGCGCTCGGTGGCGGGGAAGAGGGTCTCGCGCAGGTCCAGCCCCAGCGGGCCGCACGCCCACTCGGCGACGTCGTCCAGGTGCCGGCGGAACTCCGGCTCGTCCCGGTAGAGCCCCTCTGCCATGCCGAGGTGCTGGCCGGCCTGTCCGGCGTAGAGGAACACCGGACCGGCGGCGGCCGGGAACCCCGCCCCGGGCCCCGCGCGCAGGGCCGCCGCGGCGCCGTCGGCGTCCCGGGCGACGACGAACCTGCGGTGGGCGTGGTGCGCGCGCCCGGTCTGGAGGGCCCGCGCCACATGGCGGAGGTCCGTGCCGGGCCGGCCCTCCAGACGGCCGGCCAGCCGCAGCGCCTCCCGGTCGGCCGCCGCCGGGGTCGGCGCGGAGACCACCAGCAGCTCGTGGCGGGCGGGCGGGGCGGCGGGACGCGGCGGCGGTTCGCGGCGGGTGAGGGGGGCCGGGGGCCGCCGGCGGTCGAGGAGGGGACCGGGGACGCGGTGGAGGCGTCCCGCCGTGCCGACGGCGGCGCGGTTCTCGTACGCCGTCCGTTCCTTGGGCTCCTTGAGCGACATCCGGTGGTCCTCCGAAGCGCCGGTGGGGGTCGTGGGGGACGCCGCCCCGCCGTCGGCGCGGGCGCGGGGCGACGTCCGGTGCGTACGGAAACGGGGCCGGGGCCGCACGGTGTGGGGGGTGGTGGCACCGCGGGCGGCCCCGGCCGGTCTCAGGAGCGGGCGCGAGGGCGCCGCCGGGCCCCGGGGCGTGGGGGCGGCCCCGTGCGGTCGGGGCCGGAGACCGCCGGTCCGCCGCGCGGACGCGCCGGGGCGGGACCGTCGTCCGGCCGATCAGCGACAGCGACCACGGCGAACCTCGACATTCGTATACCGGTGAATGCGGTGCCCCGCCGGATCCCGGTGGCGGACGATGCGCGGGGCGGGCGCCGGACGTGGTTTCCGGGGCAAATCGCGTACGGCGCCGACTCCTTGACTATGGCCGGTGGGGCGCGCGGCTGTCCAAGGCTTGTTCAACAAGGAGCGCATAACCTTTGGTTATGGCGATGACTCTGAGGCAGCTCCAGTACCTGGTGACGATCGTGGACTCGGGCTCCTTCACCCGCGCCGCCGAGCGGCTGCACGTCTCCCAGCCCGCGTTGTCGCGCCAGCTGCAGAGCCTGGAACGTTCCTGCGGCGGACCGCTGATCGAGCGCGGCGCGCGGCCGGTCCTCCTCACGCCGCTGGGCCGCGCCGTGCTGCCCCACGCCCGCGCGACCCTGGCGGAGGTGGACCGGGCCAACTCGGCCGCCCAGCGGGTGTCCGGCAGCCGGCGCCCGGAGCTGCGGGTGGCGACGCTGTACTCGGTCAGCTTCGGCGTCCTGCCGCCGGCCCTCGCCGCGTGGCGGCGCGAGCGCTCCGACGTGCTCCTCTCGCTCGTCGAGCAACTGCACGCCGGTGATCTCCAGGAGGCCATGACGGACGGCGGGGCGGACGTCGCCATCGGCCCGCCTCCCGCGGACTGGACGGGGCCCGTCTACCCGCTGGGCAGCGAGGAGTTCGTCGTCGTCCTCGGCGCCGACGACCCGCTCGTCCACCGCTCCGGCAGCCAGGTCCGCCTCACCGAGCTCGCCGGGCGCGAGTGGGTCCACTACACCGCGCCGAACGGCCTGGCGCGGATCCTCGACTGCGCGTGCGCCAACGCGGGGTTCGAGCCGCGCGTCGCCGTGCAGACCCAGCAGACCGCCACCGCCCTCCAGCTGGCCGCGGCCGGGCTGGGGCCCGCCCTGTTCCCCGCGAACATCGTTCCCGCGGAGCTGACTTCGCGCGTCCGGATACCCGACCCGCCCGTGCGCCGCATGCTCGCCGCCTACACCCGCGGCCACCCCGACGCGCTGACGGCAGCCTTCCTCGACACCCTCACCCGGTACGCCTGCCTGGTCCCGCCCCATCTGCCCACGGTGGGCGGGGCATTGGGGAACGTCGTGGAGATCCCGTTGCAGCGGACGGGGAACGTGCCGGGCTAGCCGCCCGCTCCTCGGCGGATCACCGTTCGTCCGGCGGTCGTTCGGCTGCCGCCGGGACCAACTGGACGGCGAGCGCGGCGATGTCGTCGTCCAGGACGCCGCCGCTGTAGCGGAGCAGGTCGCGGTGGAGCCGGTCGAGCAGTTCGCGGGGCCGGGCCGGGTTCTGTCCGCGCAGCCAGTCCGCCAGCGGGAAGAACTCGCCGTCGCGGTTGCGGGCCTCGGTGACGCCGTCGGTGAAGAGCAGCAGGTGGTCGCCGGGCGCGAAGGGGAACGTGTCGATGCTGTAGCCGTCGCCGATCAGGTCCGCGAGATTGAGGAGCGGCGACGGGGCGGTCGGCTCCAGGACGCGGAGCTCCCCGCGGTTCAGCAGCAGCGGTGGCGGGTGCCCGCAGTTGAGGATCCCGATGCGGCCCGCGCCGTGCGGGATCTCGACGAGGAGCGCGGTGGCGAAGCGTTCCATCAGGTCCTCGGGGGGAGAGGCGACGCCGTGGCGGGTGCTGCTGGCCTCCAGGCGCCGTGCGACGCAGCCGAGGCCCGCCTCGTCGTGGGCCGCCTCCCGGAAGCAGTTGACCATCGCCGCGGCCTGGCCCACGGCCGGCAGGCCCTTGCCGCGCACGTCGCCGATGAGCAGCCGGACCCCGTACTGCGTGTCGACCACCTCGTAGAAGTCGCCGCCGATACGGGCCTCCGCCGCGGCGGCGAGGTACAGCGACTCGATCTCTACGTCCCCGAAGCGGCGCGGCATCGGGCCCAGCACCACCTGCTGCGCGGCGTCGGCCACGAGGCGCACCTGGAAGAGCGTCCGTTCCCGCTGGAGCCGCACGTGGCTTCCGTAGGCGGCCGCGACGGTGACCGCGACGATGCCCGCCGCCGTGTAGCCCGTCCCGAGGTCGGGGAAGACGATGCCGAGCCCGATCATGAGCAGCATGCACACCGTCCCCAGCAGCACCGTGGGCAGCACGGGCCACATGGCGGCGGCGAGCGCGGGGGCGGCGGGCAGCAGCCGGCTGAAGGCCATGCTCCGGGGGGTGGTGTACGCCAGGCTCGCGATGATCACGGTCAGGACCACCGGCGACAGCAGAGTGAGCGGCCCCCGGCCGTGGTGACGGCGGAGCCGCAGCCGTCGTGGCCGTCCAGGCGTGGTCACGATTCATAGCATATCCAGACATAGTGGACGGCGCTCCGGGGTGCAGGGCGGGCTGGGCCCGGCACCCCCGGGGGGTTTCGCCCGGTGGTCCCCGGGCGTCCGCCGCGGGCGGCGGCGTTCGCCGTTGGCCCGTCCGGTCGAGGTGCGCGCGCGGGGCCGGGCGGTACCGGGGCAGGCTGGCCGGCAGGAGAGACAAGGAGCGGCCAGGAGCGGCCGGGAGCCGGTGGGAGGCGCCCATGCGACCGGTGCGACGGGGCGCGCGAGCGGTGGCGCTCGGCGAGTACCTGCGCGGCGCGCTCTGGGTCCTGCCCGGCGCGGCCGCGGCGCTGGCCCTGGTGGCGGGCAGCCTCCTGTCGCTCGTGCGGATCCCCCGGGACTCGGTGCTGCACCCGCTCGTCTTCGCGGGTACGGCGGACGACGCCCGCCAGGCGCTGATCACGATCGCGTCGACCATCGTGACCGTGATCGCCCTGGTCCTCGGCCTGACGATCGTCACGCTCCAGCTCGCCTCGACCCAGTTCTCGCCCCGGCTGCTCCGCAACTTCCTGCGCGACCGCCCCAACCAGGTGGTGCTCGCCACCTTCGTCGCGACGTTCGCCTACAGCACCGCCGGGCTCTACACCGTCCGGGCCACCGGCGGCGCGGACTTCCCCCGGCTCGCCGTCTCCGGAGCCGTGGCGCTGATCTTCCTCAGCCTCGGGATGCTGGTGTTCTTCGTGCACCACATCGTGCACTCGATCAAGATCGACACCATCATGATCAGGGTCGCGGAGGCCGCCGGCCGCGCCGTGCGCGCCTACACCCCGAGCGCCCCCGGCGTCGACCGCACGGGCCCGGTCCCGCCGCCGGACGCGCTCGCGCTGGCCGCCCCGCGCTCCGGCTACGTGCAGACCGTCCACCCCGGACCGCTGCTCGCCGGCGCGGCCGGACAGGACGCCGTGATCGTGATCACCGCCCGGGTCGGCGACCACGTCGTGGCCGGGACGGCACCGCTGGCCCTGGCCTGGTCGCGCCGGGGCGGCCCGCCGGAGGACGGCCCCGCCCTGGCCCGCGCCCTGCACCACGCCGTCCAGATCGGCCCGGAGCGCACCCTGCGGCAGGACGTGCTCTTCGGGCTGCGCCAGCTCGTCGACATCGCGCTGCGCGCCCTGTCACCCGCGATCAACGACCCGTACACCGGCGTGCAGGCGCTCGACCGGCTCTCGGTGCTCATCGGCGCGCTGGGAGGCCGCGCCCTCGGCGACGACGTCCGGGCGGACGGGACGGGAGTGATCCGGGTGGCCGTCGCCGGCCCCGCCTTCGCCGAGTACCTCGACCTCGCGTGCGGCCAGATCCGCCGCTACGGCGCCGGGGAGCCCGCCGTGTGCCTGGCCCTGCTACGCCTGCTGGCCACGGCCGCGGCCCGCGTCACCGACCCGGCCCGCCGGGCCGCGGTCACCGACCAGGTCCGGCTCGTCCTGGCCGACGCCGAGTCCCGCATCGCCCGCCCCGCCGACCGCCTGCCGGTCCGCGCCCTCGCCACCCGCCTCATGGCACCCGGCCCCTCCGGCCCGGCAAACGCCAGAGGGCCGGCCCGCTGACGCGGACCGGCCCTCTGAGCTGGCGGAGGATACGAGATTCGAACTCGTGAGGGGTTGCCCCCAACACGCTTTCCAAATGTTCTTACGGGGGTCCGGCGGGGGCCGTGGGTGTCCTGACCTGCGGCGGAGTGTTCGGGGTAGCTCCGCCCGTACTGGGGCTGACGGATGCGAATGAGACCAGAACTGAGACCAACGGGTCGGGGCGTGGCCACCGCATCAAGCGTTGGTGGGAGACACCCCTTTGGCCTGAGGCTGCAGTCGGCGCTTCTGCATAGGCCATGCCAGGTTGACACGGATGGGTGATGGCGGGCATACGATCGTTACTTTACTGGGGGCGGGGCGATCGGCTTCCGGGCCGGTAGCCACCTCATCTTGTTGCACGAGGGGGGCAGGTCTTGGCCACTTTGGGTCATATGAAGGAGCGCACGGTCGGCTTCTATGAAGTGGTGACCGTGAAGGACGGCGAGGGTATGCGCATGCCTCAGCCGCTTGACTGGGATGCCACGCTAGTCTCCTTTTGCCCGCCCGCTGTACTTCAGATGGAAGCCGTCCGGGGCACACTGCCGCGCGGCGTCGAACGCCCGGCGATAGCGGGCCCGCTCTTCGGCACTTAGGTCTGTCCCGTAACTCTAGGTACCGCCTGCCAGTGTCCGGTTCGACCTGCTTGGCCCGGCTCCAGTCGAGACCGCTAGTCGGGGCGCAACCGGACAAGTCGATCTGCCTGTGGTGGTCCACCGACCTTCACCCTGAGTTACGGGACAGCCCTTTGGATCGGGGATCCGAAGGAATCGGCCGGCTTTCTGCACCTCCGCGATCAAAGCCGCGCCGATTTCCGCCGGTGACTGCCGTGGCGGCTTCGCAGGGCGCGCTGGCGCCGACTTCGCCTCGGGCGGGGGCGTCGCCCGCTGACGGGGAGGTGTCGTGGCCTCCGGCTTTGGCTCGGCGGCTACCGGTCGCTGCTTGCGCGGGGTTGGCTCGGGCCGGTCCGGATGGTGGTCGTGTTCCAGGTAGAAGCGACCGTCATCGGTGATCTCCGCCTGCCACCTCCCACCGTGCTTGGGCATGGTGACGAGGCCCCGGCTCTTGAGGGCGCGGGCAGTGATGGCGAGTTCCGGGCTCGCGGAGGTAACGGGATGCGTTCCCTCCTCGATCCGAGTGAGCATGGCTAACTGTCGATCGTTGAGTGGCGACCATCGGTACATGGTGACCGTCGTACCGGTCCCACCGAACGCCTACAACCAGAATGGTGATGTTCCCGCGTTCTGCTGCCCGAGCGTCTCCACGATCGGGGTGGCCAGCCCCGCCATCCGTGCTCGCGGCCACATCGCAGGGCGTGCCCCGTGCCTCCCGGGTCAGCTCAGTCGGCAGAGCACCTCGAAGTGTGCCGAGAAACTCGATCGCAGGCTTTCCAGGATGGCCTTCCCCTTCGCAGCCGTGGCGAGCGAGGGGAAGCCGATCACCCCAGACTGCGTGTACTCGGCCATTCCCTGGACCAGGAGGAAGGGCCGCTGCCTGCTGTCGTGGTCCGCTTCTGCGTAGCCCTCGCGGACGAGTTCGGGAGCGGCGTGGAGCAGGATCGACGTCTCGATCTCGCCGGCGTGCATGTCCGCGTGCCTGTCGGATTCGAGGCCGCCGTACTCGCGGGCACGGTCCCAGTCGGGGCCGAGAGGGAAGAGGGAGACTGCGGGGCCGTCGACGTTGGCTTCCTGGACCACGTTCGACAGGACGTAGTTCCCGCCGTGGCCGTTGACGATCACCAGCTTGTGGATGTCCGAGCGGGCGAGTGAGGCGCGGATGTCGTCGATCACGGCGTACAGGGTCCTGGCGCTGATGCTGACGGTACCGGGGAATGCCGCGTGCTCGTGGCTGCACGAGACGGTGATGGGCGGGAGGAGGTGGACGGGGTAGGCGGCGGCGATCTCCTGGGCGATGACGCACGCGATCGCCGTGTCGGTGATCAATGGGAGGTATGTGCCGTGCTGCTCGAAGGAGCCGACTGGGAGCACGGCGACGCGGGGCTGCAGCTCCTGGACATCGGTGCTCGTGGCGGTCGGCAGCAAGTTCACGGCTCTCCCTCGGTCGACTAGGGGGCGACCTGCTTGGTCAGGTCTAACTCCCTGTTGAGTTCCGAAACTTCCACCAGTTTGCGCCAGCGCGCAAGACGCGGTTGAAGTCGGTACAACTCGCCGAGGATCCGTGTGGAGCCCGTTCGGTGCGCGATGCCGAGGGCTTGTTCAGCGGCCCGGTGCGCGCCTTCCACGTCCTCCAGGATCGCGTTGGCCGTGGCGAGCCTGGCAAGACACAGCCCTCGGTCCCGCTCCTGCACGGCAGGCCAGTTCCGCAGGCTCTTCTCGTAGGTCACGACCGCTTGCTGGGGGCGCTCCAGGCGTACCTGGCAGTTAGCCGCCTCCATCTCGATGTACGAGACCGTGCAGTAGAAGGCCAGGTCGTCATCGTCGCCTCGATCCGCCGCGACGAGGGCCTGGTCGATGGCCCGCTCGGTCTCGGAAGCCTCACCGAGGCTCGCCTTGCTGTTCGCGAGCTGGCGGAGCACGACGGCGTGGACGCGGGGCGAGAGCTCGGAGGCGTACCGGAGAGCGGCGAGAGCGAGGCCGGCGCCGTGGCCGGCGTGGCCCGCTTCCGTGGCGATGTTGCTGCGCCGCTGGAGCATGTACGCGATCACCATCGGATCGCCCAGCTCTTGGGCGTACTCCATCGCCAGCCTGGTCCAGCGCATGGCCTCGTCGGTGCGGCCGGTGTCCTGGTGGAGCCAGCCGAGGAACTCCGCGTACCGTGCCCCCACGCGCAGGACCTCCTGGCGCAGCGGACCGTACGCCTCGCGACACATTTGCTCGATGAGGGGCATCTGGCTGCCTACCGGTGCCAGGAGGAATTGCGGGCCGACAAAGGGTTCGGCCTGTGCGTGCTGCTGGAGCACCGAGGTGAGGTAGCCCAGCATCTCTGGGTTCACCGGCATCGGGGTGCGGCTCACCACTGCCGTCGGTGTTGGCAGCAGCGTGCTCTGCGCGGCGGCGACGCTCGTGGTGGTGGACGCGAAGCCGAGCTCCTCGTCCGTCGCCTCGTACACCTCCCGGAAGAGCGGTCGGTGGTCCGGACTCACGGGGCGCCGACCGTTCTCGTACATCGAGATGAGCGTCTTCCAGCTCGTCGACGCCGGTGATTGCGCTCCCAGGCGCTGGGCCGCAGCCATCAACGCGTCGATCAGCTCGCCCTGCGTCCAACCCCTGTCCAGCCTGGCCTGCTGGAGTCTGCTCTTCGCCTCCATCGTTCCCCCGATGTCCGTCGCAGTGCCCCGCTCAATGATGAGCCAAGAGGCCACCTCACGTGGGGAGTTAACAGTTAACGGCGCAATCCGTTAACCCTGTCCACTGACCTATGGCCCCGTCTCCGGCTTACTTGCCTCAGCGCCGCGGTGGTGGGCCACCTCCTCCGGCAGCGCTTCCCCTACGGAATCGACGGCTGGAGGTGACGAGGTGCTGAACTCCCCTGTAGTACTGCGAGCGATCGAGTCTCGGCACGGTCCCTTCCGCCGGACGTCGGTCAAGCCGTACTCCCGGGTCTTCCAGGCACTGGACGGCCGGTCACTCCTCAAGGTCTACGTCGGCATCGACCCGGCTGGGCGGCGCCGTCGCGAGGTGGAGGCGATCCGGGGCGGGGGTCGCCAGGGTCTGTCGGTTCCGGCGGTCCTCGGCACCGGCATCGAGGGTGACTCTGCCTGGACCGTGTTCCAGATGCTGCCCGGACGCCCGTGCACGATCGCGGCCCTCCCGGCGGTCCGGGAGTATCTCGACCGGATCCTGGCTCTGTCCGACCAGCTGCACCGGCCGGCTTCTGGCCTCGCTCCCGGTTCGGGTTGGGTGTCTCACCACGGTGATCCGTTCACGCACCGAGGGTTCCTGCTCCGGCAGATGTCTCCCCGGTGCCGGCTGCTGCCGTGGTGGGCGGATCTGGCAGAGCTCCTCGCGCCGATCGATTCCCATCCTGTCGTCCGTATCCACGGGGATCTCAAGCCCGAGCACCTCCTGATTGACGGAGACCGGCTGCATGTCGTCGACTGGGAGGCGAGCGGGCGCGGCCCCGCTGTCGCCGATCACGCCGATGTCGCGTTCCACCTGGCCCGCGACCTGATCTACGGGGAGCTGCCTCACCGGCGGCTGCCAGAGGACGTTGTTCGCCGACTCGTTCTGAGCGGTTCGGTCCTGGCCTGGCGCCTCCTCCTCTGGCTCGACCGACGTCGTCCGGAGGACATCACGCTGGTGCCATCGGACCTCGTCCGTCAGCTCGCGGCACCGAACCGTCCCGCCGCCACCTGGGCGCTTCTCGCCCAGACCATCTCGTCTCTCCGCGCCCGAGGCGTGCCTCGCTGACACGCCTTCGCAGTGCTCCGTTATCTTCCGACCCGAAACGAGGGATCCTGATGTCCCGAACGAGCACGATCCTCGGCAACACCCACCTGGTGATCGACACCGGAGTGGCCCACCCGCCGGCCACGACGATCGTCGAACGCAAGGGCCTCGGCCACCCCGACACCCTCGCCGACCACCTCGCTGAGCGGCTGTCCCGCGCGTACAGCCGATACACCGTCGAACGCTTCGGCGCGGTCCTGCACCACAACTTCGACAAGCTCGCCCTCCTCGGCGGAGCGAGCGAGGTCCGCTACGGCGCCGGCCGGATGACCGCCCCGGTCCGCGTGCTGGTCAACGGCCGTGCCGCGCCCATGTGCGGCGGCGAGCGGATCCCCGTGGAGGAGATCGTGGAGGCCGAGGTGAGGGCGTTCTTCGCCCGCCGGCTTCCCGAGGTCTCGGATCACCTGGACATCACCTACAACATCACCAGCAACTCCAGCCCCGGCGCCGTTCTCACGGGCGACGAGGTCCCCGACCGGACGCGATGGTTCAACCCGCGGTCGATCGAGGACCTGCGCGAGCGGCGGGTGCGGCTGTCCAACGACACGTCCCTGGGAACGGGCTGGGCACCGGAGAACGTCTTCGAGTCGTTCGTGCGCGAGCTGGTCGACCACTTCTCCGGGGAGAACGACTTCACCCTCTCCCACGCGTGGTGTGGATCGGACGTGAAGCTCATGGGCTACTGGGACGGCGAGCAGGCGGACGTTGTCCTCTGCGTCCCTCAGAAGTCGCGGCTCGTCGCCAGCCGCGCGGAGTACACGCGGAACACCGAGAGCGTCCTCGCCGAGTGCCACCGGCTGGCCGGCCTCCGGCTGCCCGGTGCCGAGACGCGCTTCCGGCTCAACGCGCGCGACGTGCCGGAGAAGGACGAGCTGTACCTCACGTACACCGGTAGCTCGATCGAGTCCGGCGACGAGGGCGTCGTCGGTCGCGGCAACCGCGTCAACGGCCTCATCACGCCCCTGCGGCCGATGAACCTGGAGGGCGCCAACGGCAAGAACCCCGTGTACCACGTGGGCAAGCTCTACAACATCGCCGCCCGCCGGCTCGCCGAGCGGCTCCATGAGGCGACGCATGGCCACGCCGAGGTCCACCTGGTGAGCACGACCGGGCAGCGCCTCGACCAGCCGTGGCGCGTCCTCGTCCGCCTGTCGTCCCCGGACGCCGAGGTGGACAAGGTGCAGGCCCTGGTGGCGGAGACCATGGATGAGTTCCCGGCGCTGACCGACGAGCTGGTCTCCGACGGGATCGTGCTGAGCTGATGGAGAAGCGGACGCTCGGCGAGGTCTCCGAGGAATGCCGACGGCGGCTGGTCACGCACTACGGCCCGGGAGTCTCCGGCTGGCTCGACGCCGTGCCCACGCTGATGGAGCGCGCGGCGGAGCGCTGGAAGCTCACACTCGGGACGTACCACGACGCCGGACACGCCTCGGTGGTCGTCACGGCCGGAACCCTCGACGGACGTCCGCTGCTTCTCAAGGCGTGGGCCGATCCCGCCCGGTTTCACGACGAGGTCACCGCCTTACGCCTGTGGGCGGGCGGGCCGACGGCGGGCGTCGTCGAGGCGGCGGACGACTTGGCCGTGGCGGCCCTGGAGATGATCGGAGGCCGCCCCGGTGGTGGTGAGCGACCGCCTCGCGAGCTTCCGACCGTGGCAGCCGCCCTCCAGGGCCTCCACACCTTCGGCCGTCGTCGGCGCCGGCCGCAGGACCTTCCGTCCCTGACCACGTACCTTCACCAGGAGGTACGCCCCCGGGTGCGGCACCGCCTGGAGTCGATCGACGTCGGCCCGTGGGAGGAGCACGTCGACGCGGCGCTGCCGGCCCTCGTGTCCCTGGAGGAGGACTCCGCTCGGTCCACTGTCCTGCACGCGGATCTCTATCGCGAGAACGTCCTCTTCGACTGGCTGGGCCATCCCCGCCTGATCGATCCCCTCCCGATGGTGGGCGACGCGGCCTTCGACTGGGCCTTCTGGACCGTGTACTACGACCTCGGACAGGGCACGGACGCCCGCCTGGCCGCCGCCGCCCGGATCTCCCGCATCCCCGTGCCTGTCCTCGCGCCATGGTGCAGGGCCCTGGCCCTGGACGGCCTGCTTTTTTACCTCGACACCGATGATCCTCGCGCCCCGAGGATGGCCGACGTCCTCGCATGGCTGTCGGCGCCGACCTCAAGGAACCGATCATGACGACATACGTCCTCCGCCATGGGCAGACGAACTACAGTCGGCGCTACCTCGTCAACGGCGATCCGACCAAGCCCATCCGCCTGAGCGAGGAAGGCCGCCGTTCGCTGAACAAGGGGTGGAGCAGCGTCCCCCTCCACAGCGTGAAAACGTGGTTGGCCAGCGAATTCCCCCGCGCCCAGCAGACCGCCAGTCTCCTGATGGGAGTCCCCGGGCCGGAACTGATCACCGATCCTCGGCTGAACGAACTGGACTACGGAGAATTCGAGGGAAACCCGTTCCTGGAATACGCCGTCTGGCTCGACGGGCACGGCGCCCACGAGCGCCCGCCCGGCGGGAGCGAGTCACAGCGCGAGGGCATCCGCAGGATGCTCGCGGGGGTGCTCGCGGCCCTGGAGCATCCCGGTCCCCGTGTCCTGGTGGCCCACGGACTGCTGATCTCCGTGCTCCTCTGGCACCGCGACAGGGCTGTAGGCGAGACCATGCCCCTGTTCTTTCCGGAAGCGCCGTACGTCGAGCCCGTAGCCATCCCCGACGTGGAGCTGCCGGAATTCATCAGAACGCTGATGAACGATCTTGAAACTGGCGTTCAGGACCGCACCGGCACCATCGGTGACTGGGGGATATTCCGGACCGGGGACGGCTCGGCGGTTGCTACCGTCGATTCCGTATCCCCGTCCCACTCGCAAGATCAGAAGGATCTTCCTCATGCATGATGCCCGCGCCCTGATCGACATGGGTGCCGAAGCGGTTCGTCGGCTCGCTCGTCGCGGCTACACCCTGGACCTGTCCGAGCTGGAGTCCCTCCACTCTCGGCGAAACCAGAACATCCGCTCGGCCGACGAGCTGCGGGCAGAGTCCAAGCGAGTGGCGAGCGAGGTCCAGCAGACGGCCAAGCAGGGCGGCGACATCAGCAAGCTCAAGGAGCGCGCCCGCGAGCTGAAGGACCAGATCCGCGAGATCGAGGCCGGCCAGGAGGAGATCGAGGCCCGGCTGCGTGACCTGCTTCTGAGCATTCCGAACCTGCCGGACGACTCGGCCCCCGACGGCGACTCCGAGGAGTTCGCGGTTGAGATCCGGCGCGTTGGCACTCCCCCTGCCTTCGCGTTCGAGCCGAAGGACCACGTCGACCTCGGCGAGGACACCGGCATCCTCGACTTCGGCAGGGCGACGAAGCTGTCCGGTCCGCGCTTCGCGGTCTCGCGCGGTGCAGGCGCCGCCCTGGAGCGGGCGCTGGCCACGCTCTTCCTCGACCTTCACACCCGCCGTCACGGGTACACCGAATACGCGGTCCCCTACCTGGTCAGCCGTAAGACCATGACCGGCACCGGCCAGCTCCCGAAGTTCGAGGAGGACCTGTTCAAGACCGGCGTCGCCGACCGCGAGCTCTTTCTCATCCCGACGGCCGAGGTCCCGCTGACCAACCTTTACGCCGACGAGATCATCCCGCCGGCCGAGCTGCCGGTGGCCATGACGGCCCACACCCCGTGCTTCCGCTCGGAGGCCGGCTCGTACGGCCGGGACACCCGCGGTCTGATCCGCCAGCACCAGTTCGCCAAGGTCGAGATGGTCAAGATCGTCGACCCGGAGATGGCGGACGCCGAGCTGGAGGAGATGGTCGGCCACGCCGAGGCGTGCCTCAAGGAGCTCGGCCTCGCCTACCGGGTCATCAAGCTGCCCGCCGGCGACACGGGCTTCTCCGCCCAGCTCACGTACGACATCGAGGTCTGGATCCCGAGCCAGAACACGTACCGCGAGATCTCCTCGGTCTCCAACTTCGGCACCTTCCAGGCCCGCCGGGCGAACATCCGGACCCGAGGTGAGGACGGCAAGCCCAAGCTCGCCGCCACCCTCAACGGCTCCGGCCTGCCCGTCGGCCGCACCCTGGCCGCGCTCCTCGAGCAGTGCCAGCAGCAGGACGGCTCGATCGTCCTGCCCGAATCCCTCTTCCCGTACCTCGGCTTCCGCCGTATCTCGGCGGACGGAACACCGGAGGCATAACGTGCTTGTCGGCGTCTGCGACTTCCCTGGTAGCTACGCCTTTCCCCCCGCCGGCTACGGCGGGATCGAACGATGGCTGTGGGCGGTCGCCGTAGGCGCTCGGGCCGCAGGCGCCGACGTACACCTCCTCGGGCCGGGCTGGCTCACGGACCTGGAACACGACTGGGTCCGCAAGCCGGTCCGCCTGGAGGACCTCACGCCCGGAACGCTCGCCGAGCGCGACGTCCGCGACACCAAGTACGACCTCCTGGTCGTCGGGCACGAGTACCCCTCGCTGCCCGCCTGGGCCCGCACCTGGAATGCGCTGGACTGCGACGTCGCCACCTTCCAGCACTCCCCGGTCTTCCAGCACACGACCACCGCCTTCGACGGCAGGCGTTCCCGGCTGTACTGCTACTCGCCCGAGATGATCGAGCGGTACGCGGACCACCGGCCGATCCCCGAGCTGGCCGTGCACCTTGGCCTTGACGAGGAGGAACCGCTGGCGACCGCCGGACGCGACCTCGTCTGGCTCGGCCGCGTCGACGCAGAGAAGGCCCCTCACCTGGCGGTCCGCGCCGCCCAGATCCTCGGCCGCCGCATTCGCGTCGTCGGCCCGGTCTTCGACCACGACTACGTCCAGAGCCACGCCCGCCTCTTCGACGCGAACCACGTCGAGTGGATCGGCGAACTCGGAGGGCCGGCCAAGACGGCCGCCATCCGCGACGCCTCCGTATTCGTCTACACCTACGCCCGCACGTACGTGGAAGCCGGCGCCGCCGTCTTCGGGGAGTCCCTCCGCGCCGGCACCCCCATGGCCGCGCTCACCTGGCGCACAGGCACCTGCGCCGAAGCGGCCCTCTGCGACCAGACGGGCGTCATCACCGTGGCCGACCCGAACGAGGACGACGAGACCGCGGCCCAGCGGCTCGCGCTCGCCATCGAGCAAGCGGAGACTCTCGACCACAGGCAGGTCCAGGAGATCGGCCAGCAGCGCTTCGACCCCGCCCGGCACTTCCTGGCGATGGCGTCACGGTCGTGCTGACCGGCACAGCTCGTGCGACGGGCGACGCGCTGGCCTCGCAGATACCCTCCGTACTCAGTGGGGCGTTATCCCACCCGCGGTGGGAGTTCGCCATCGACGGCCCGCACGTCGACATCCGACACCAGCGGCGAGGCACCCCGTACCGCCCGCCGCGCCGACCGCCCTCGTGGAGGGAACTCCTCCACAGCGTGGAGACCGCCTTCGCCCACGTCGGCGCTCCACGCGACGGCTGCCTCCCGCTCCGCTGGGGACGCGACACGGAGCTGACCATCTCGGGGGTCCAGGCCCTGGACCCGCTCCTCAAGGACGGAAGACCCCAGACGTACCGACGGGGCTTCCTCCCTCAGCCGGTCGTCCGCTTCACCGGTGAACGCGATGCCTCCGGCGACCTCTGCGACGGCTTCCTGACCTCCTTCGTCAACATCTCCCGCGTCCAACCTGTAGGAGAGCTCGACGAGTACGGCGCGATTCTCGACGGCTGGTTCTCCGTCCTCTCCCAACTCGGCTTCCACGCCCGCCACCTGAGCGTCCACGGGACCCTGACTCCCTGGCGTCGGCGCGAGGTCGCGGGCATCACACTGCACTTCCGCCACCTCGGGCTCGATCTCGGCGACATCGTCCTGCTGTGGAACGTCGAGGACCCGACCCGCATGGCCGTAGACCTGGGGACCGGACTGGAACGCCTCGCCTGGGCGCGCACCCAGCAGCGCTGGCGCGAGCTGGTCTACGGAGACTTCGCCGACGCGGCACCGCCCACCACGCTGGACTCCATCCGCACGGCCACGCTCCTCCTGGGCAGCGGGATCACCCCCGCACCGCGCGGGGCCGGGGGCGTCACCCGGCGGGTCATAGGAACGATCGACCCTG
This sequence comes from Streptomyces caatingaensis, assembly GCF_001187435.1. Classification (GTDB taxonomy): domain Bacteria; phylum Actinomycetota; class Actinomycetes; order Streptomycetales; family Streptomycetaceae; genus Streptomyces; species Streptomyces caatingaensis. The sequence continues at coordinate 55,548 of NZ_LFXA01000005.1, forward strand.
AATCGGTACGCCTCGGGGTCAGTGCCTTAGTTCGCGCAGCACACGGCTATTGGTCACTCGTCGGTGCCCTACGTGCTCCGTGGCCGCAGATCGCTTGTGCCATCGAGGAAGAGGTACGCAGATGAGGGAAGGCGGCCAGCGGCCCATAGCCGCAGCCATCGTGGTGCATCAAGGACGCGTGCTCATGGTGCGGCGACGGGTAAACGAGGGCGAGCTCTCCTGGCAGTTCCCGGCCGGAGGGGCCGAGCCGGGTGAGTCTCGCGAGGACGCCGCCGTGCGGGAGACCCAGGAGGAGGCCGGCCTGGACGTGGTCGTTGTGAAGCTGCTCGGCGAGCGGGTTCATGTCGGCGGCGGGTGAAGGGTTTGGCCGTCGTCGAGAGTTCACCCGAAGACGGGCCGGCTGATGTCGTACACAGCCTGCGAGGTGGTGGGCGGCACTGCTCACGTCTCGGACACCGAGGAGCTGGCCGAGCTTGCTTGGCTCGCCCACGGCGAGATTTCGAAGTACGTGCCGTACGGGTTGTTCGAGCCGGTGCAGCAACACCTCGATGTCGTCCTGCACCTCTGACGAAGGTCATTGAGTGCGCCGGAGGAACCTGCGAGTCGATGCGGCGTCTGCTAGCGGGGAAGTCTCCCAGCCGCTGGCCGCTGGTTACTACGTGGGCGCCTTGCCTGTGTGCTCAGTCCTCACGCGGGCGGAAGCCGTCGGCGCCCGCAGCGACGATAGTGACCAACCGGTCGTAGTCGATGAGGTCCTCGTCGGTCATGAGGGCGGCGAGAGCTTTGTGGTGCTGGACGGCGTACTTGAGCAGGAGCTCGGTCAGTACGAGCGAGGCTGCCTCCGCCTCCGCTCCGGCCTCAGGGTTGTGGACGTGGACGCCGGCGGCCTGGAGTTCTTCGAGGGTGGCGTCATCGGCTAGGGCCTGTTCCTCGTCGGTGAAGGGGCGTCCGTCGAGGTGGCGGAAGGTGCGGGTACCCGACGGTCGGTTGAAGCCCGTGTCGAACAGCAGGGCCATGACGTGGGGGCGAGGGGTGGATGCGGACATAGGGGTTCTCCTTAAAAGGGGCGGGGGTGGGTGGCCGATGTGCCCATGGTCTGGAGAATCCCCGGTTAGCCTAACCGGGGATTGTCGGTTACCTTTTGCGGCTCGGTTTTCGCGGTTCAGCGCCGTCGTGGGGAAGCATTCGCGGGCCTGGTCCCGGTTTGCGCGGTCCGTCCCGGCGAGGCGACCGCGTGCTTGCCGGTGGCGCGCTGGCCCTGGGCGTTCTGGGGATCCGCAGGGAGGTTGGCCATCCGGCGTAGCCGCCAGACAAGTACGTCGCTCATGCGTTCCGCCGTGTCCAGTTCCCGTTGGGCGGCAGCCTGTGTGAGGAGGGTGGTGGGGTTGTGGCCGGCGCTCTGCGTCTCGGCGAGGGTGGCTGAGAGGGCGGGCCAGCCGGGTTCGGCGAGGATTCGGTCGGCCAGTTCGGGCAGGGTCTGGCGTACGGCGGTGGCGTGGTGGCGTTGCCAGGATGGGGCCAGGCGAGCGCCCCGCTGGTGGAGCAGCGCCAAGGGCTGGGTGGCGGCGACCTGGTAGGCGGCACGCAGGTGTTCGGCGGCCCGGTGGGTGGCTTCGGCCTGCTGGGCGTGCTGCTTCTTGGCGTGCCAGTGTGCGGCGGCGGTGATCAGGAAGAACAGCATGTCGAGCGCCATGGCCGTGGTGGCGCCGTCCTCGCCTCGGCCGAGGGCCGGGCCGCTGCGGATGAGGTCGCGGGCGGCTCGGCGCAGGGCGCTGTCGTGGCCGCGTGCGGCGCGGATGTGGGAGCGGGAAGCGCGTTCGAACGAGACGGCTGCTGCCTGGAGTTCGTTGCGGGTGTGGGCGGCGGAAGTCTGGGCGAGGGCGTCGAGGACTTCGCCGGTGGCGGCGATCTGCGCGGCGATGACGTCGTCGTCGCTGTGGTTGATGACGAGCAGTGTCTGCCAGGCGGCGGTGGTGGCGCGCCGGCGTGCGGAGGCGGGCCCGGTCACCGACGGCTGGGTCGGCTGCTGGGTGGCGTTGTCCGGGTTCTGGGTCCAGCGTTCGCGGATGCGGGGCAGGGAGAGGTCCGGGGCGAGCTTGGAGCCGGAGTAGAAGACGGGCTCGCCCTTGGCGTTGCGGTCGCCGGGGAGGGCGACGGTGTAGCCGAGGGTGTCGCCCGACGGAGCGACGCGGCGCCGGATGAGCAGACCGGCCGCGGCGAGGCGGTCGAAGAACTCCTCCTCGCTCGCTGCGCCGGCCACCGAGCGGCGGACCGCCTCGCGTAGTTCCTCGCGCGGGGTGCGCTGCCAGCCACGGCGATCGGACTTGTGGCGCTCGGCGCTGGTGGGGCGCTTGGCGGCGGTGCCATCGCCCGGCGTTACCCGGCGCAGGCCGTAGTCGACCTCGATGGCGCGGGCCTCGGCCTGAGCACGGCGGGCCTCGTTGTGCAGGCGGGGTCGTCGGCCGTCCTCGCGGACCAGGGTGGCGATGATGTGGATGTGGTCATCGGCGTGCCGGACGGCCGCCCACCGGCATGCGGCATCGTCGCCATCGGGGGCGATGCCGGCGGCTGCGACCATGCGACGGGCGATGGCTGCCCAGTCGTCGTCGGACAGGATCGGGTCTTCGGGGCTGGCACGTACGGACAGGTGCCACACGTGCTTCTCAGGGCGCCGACTGGCGGGCAGGGCGTCGACGGGCCGGTCGAGCAGTCGCTGCAGTTGCCCGTAGGTGGCCTGCGGGTCGCGGCCGGGGTCGGGGGTGAGCGGGTCGAAGGCGGCGACCAGGTGCGGGTCGATGTGCTCCTCGTGGGAGCCGGGGCCGTACAGGTAGCGGATCAGACCGATCGTCGCGCCGCCGCGCTTGTGAATGCGGGGGATCATGTAGCGGCACCGCCGTCCCGGTGGGCGAGCAGGGCATCGGCGGCGTCCTCCATCCGGCGTGCCGCGCTCAGGACGGCCCCGACGGTGGCGCCGAGGTGGGGTGCGTCGGCGCCGGAGTTGAGAGCTTTGGCGACCTGGTTGAACAGGCCGTGGATCCGGCCCAGGTGCCGGCGCGCGGCGAACAGCTGGCCGATGACTTCCCGTTCGGTTGCGATCTCGGCGGCGGTGAGGGTCAGGTCGCGGGTGGCCTTGTCGACGGCGTAGGCGAGGAAGGAGGCGTTGGTCATCTGGCACTGGGCGGCTGCTTCGGTGAAGCGCTTATATTCGGCTTCGTTCATGCGGCAGCTGGGCTGGCGCAGGCGCTTGCGGGGCTTCGGCTGACGGGCACGCTGACGCCGCCGCGAAAGGGACTCGGCCTGCCGTTCCCCTCCAGGCTGCGGTCCGCCCGCGGTCGCTGCCTGCCGGTCCGGCGCCCCCTGGCGCAGGGCTGCTCCCGCCACCCCTGATGCGGGAACTCCGGGAGCATTGCTCCCGGTACAACTTGCTCCGCCTGGGGCAGGGTTAGACAGCAGGGATTCCTCGGGGGTCATGGGGTCTTCGTGGTGCGGGGTGTGCATGGGGCCTTTCGGGTCGGGGTGTGGTCGGGAGTGCTGGTGCTGCGGGGATCAGCGGGATGGAGTGCCGGCTGCGGCTTTGAGCTGGGCCTTGAACTCGCGGACGACTCGTCCGACGTCGTCGCTGGAGACGGTGTAGGCGGCGGCGCGCAGGGCGGCCTCGACTCGGTCGCGGCCGACGCTGCCGGTCTCCTCGTAGATGAGGCGGGTGTGCTTGAGGATGACCTCGTCGGAGGCACGGGCTTTGCCGGTGTCGCGGTTTCTCCGGGCAGCCGGTTTCCGCTCGCGCCCGCCCGACACGCTGCCCAAGCTGTTGTCCGTGAGCGGTCGGCTGCCCTCCGTCTCCGCCCGTGCGGGCAGCACGGGCACCGGGTGGGCAGGCTGCGGGCGGGCAGCCGGAGGCACCTCGTCGTCACCCGGGTCTGATGGGTGGGGGCGGGCAGCGTCCTCTGCCCGCGGCAGTGCTTCCGGGCGGGCGGATCGCGGGCGGCTATGCCCGGATTCACGGGCGGGGGACGAGGCCGGGATGGGCCAGCGCGGCGGCAGTGTGAGGGAGGCGAGGCCGAGGGCCTGCTTGCGGGTGGCGAGCTTGCGCAGCAGCAATTCGTCCTGGTGCGGATCCCCGTCGACGCCGGCCTGTTCCAGGGCCTGGTGCAGGCGTTCCGTCAGGCGTCGTTGCCGTCGCTTGCCGCGCTTCTGGTCGGTCATCGATTCGGCGCGCAGGATGAGGGCGACGGCTTCGCTCAGTGCGCGCTCGCGGATGAGGCGGGCGGCGTCGGCGTCCTGGTCGGCGATGCCGAGCCGGGCTAGGAGGCGTTCGCGGGCCTGGCGGACGAGGACGGTGGCCAGGCTGCGTGAGGCGGCGTCGGGGGTGCGGTGGCGCAGCTCGATGCCCATGGCCAGGTGCTACAGCATCGCGGCCATGACCGGGCCGACGAAGGCGCGCACGGTGCCGCCGAACAGTCCGGACTCGGCGTAGGCGGGCAGAACCTGGACTGCGGTGATGACCCAGGTGAGGGTGCCGGGCAGGCCGGGAGCCTGCTTCGGGCCGTTCAGGTTCTGCCGCGCCATCAGGGCGGTGGCGAACAGGGCCAGCTCGGCAGCGGCGAACATCGCGACGCGCTCGGCGGTGCCGCCCATGTCGAGGTAGTCGGCGGCGAACCGCCAGCTGGTGTCCGCGCTGTAGGCGGTGCAGCCGAGCGCGGCCATGGCCGCGACAGGCACGGCGACAGTCCCGCGCCAGCGGGTGGTGCCGGACGGCCGGCGGTGCTGTCGGCGCTTCATCCACGTGGTGAACAGGGCGAACAGGCCGAGCAGGGCAAGAAGCGTCACGGCCATCGCGGGAGTGGGAGCCCAGTGCGGCAGGAGCGAGGCAGTGCCGCCTTCGGTGGCCGGGGCTATCGGGGCAGGGGAGGGCACGTCAGGTCTCTCCAGGGGCGGTGCGGTGGGGCTTGTGGGGCTGGTGCGGTGGCGTTCACGGAGGGGGCGTACACGCGGGCCCCCTTCTAAAGGGGGCCCCGCGCGTGATCGCCTGGGCGCGTGTACGGCGTGGACGCTCGCGTGATCGCTCTACCTGCGGTTTTGCGGTGAGCGTGCACGCCGTGGGTGGTTTTCCGGGCCACGCAGGCGCAGGGGGTGCGTGTACGGTCGCGTGAACGGTTCGAGGGTGGTGCGGGACGTCAGGACACGGCGCCGATGTGGCGCGCGGAGGCGTGGTAGCGGGCCTGCTGGCCGCCGCCGTTGCCGCCTGCGATGCCTTCGGCCTTGGTGGCCAGCCCGGCTTTGACGAGGCGTTCCAGGTGGCGTCGCGCCTTCTCGACGTCGGCCCGGTCGGGGCTGGGCTCGCCGGAGAGCACGCTGGCCAGCTCGCGGACGGTCAGGCCGCCGCGTGCCGCACGCAGCAGCGTGATGGGGTCGAGGGCGGGGTCGACGGTGGTGGTGCCGCGCTCGTGGTCGTGGACGACCTGGAGGGGGCCGATCTCGCCGGTGGCGAGCTTGAGGTGGTGGATGGTGACCGCCGGGTCGCCGGGCTTGCCGTCGAGGAACAGCACGCTGCCGGCGCCGGAGGTCAGCCAGGTGGAGCCGTAGACCCGGTCCAGGGTGGGCCGTTGGCCCTTGGGCGTTTCGGCGCCGGACTTGCGCTGGTGGTGCAGTTCCAGGACCTGGATGCCGTTCTGGAAGGCTCGTCCGCGGGCGTTGTTGTACGCGACCGCGAGGGCGTCGTCGACCATGGTGCTGACGGCGTCCTTGAGGCTGTCGATCACCAGGGTGTCTGCCTGGTGGGCCTTGGCGAGGTCGGCGAGGAGGTCGGGTTCCTTGTCGAGCGTGGCGGGCAGTGGTCCCTGCCAGACGGCGAGCCGTTCGCGCAGGACGGCCTCGTGCTTGGGATCGACTGCGCGGGCCAGGGCGCGGGCGATCTGGGTGGGCCGGTCGATCGCCAGGTACAGCACCTTCTTGCCGGGGATGACCGGCAAGTCGAGGACGGTATCCCTCAGGCCGATGCGGGCGAGGACGACCTGGTGGGCGAGGGTCGTCTTGCCGACTCCGGGCGGGCCGACAATCATCAGGCTCTCGCCGGAGGCCCAGGCGGTCTGTGCCTGGGTGCCCCAGATCGGCTTCATGTCGGCGGTCTTCGTGATGAAGTCCCAGCCGTTCGTGAGGTAGCGCGAAAGTCGTCCGCTGCCGGAGGCCAATGCCCGTTCCCGCTCGGCGCCCAGGTCCGACTCGATGGCGGAGCGGATCTCGTCGGGGTCGGCACCCGGCTCCGTGGCGCTCTGGACAAGGCGCAGGCCGGTTTGCTGAAGGCGGCGCAGATCGGCCTTGCGCCGGACGATCTCCGCGTAGTACCCGGCATTTCCGACAGAGGGCGGCGCACCGGCGAGCTGGTGCAAGTAGATGCGACCGCCGATGCGGTTCAGATCACCGGTCCCCGAGAGGTGCTCGGTCAGGGCGATGGGGTCCGTGGGAGCGTCGGCGGAGCGCAGCGCTAGCAGCGCCCGCCACACCGTCTCGTGGTTCGGCCGGTAGAAGTCGGCGGCGTCCAGGATGCCCCGGACCTCGTCCACGGCGTCGCTGTCATGCATGCACGCGCCGAGCACCGCCTGCTCGGCGTCCAGCGCGTACGGAGGTTCGCCCGGACCGCCGACGATCGTCTCGGTCCTCGTGGCCGCAGGCCGACGGGATGGCATTTGCGATGGCAGGCCCGTACTCTGGGCCATAGGACTCCTCTCCCGGCAGGCCATACGGAGCGCCAACTCCGGTCCACCGGTCCAGATCGTCATGGTTGGGCGGTTGTGAGGATCTCCGCTTCACCCCCGGTGTTCGCAGCGCCGGGGGTTTCTGCGTTGTCCACCCGTGTTCACCGGTGGGCGGCACCACCCTACCAGCGCATTCGGAAAACATCTACTTGCATTCGCCCTCCGAATGAGCTGTAGTTGTGTACCCGAGGCCGTACGAGTACGGCCTCGCCCGGACCCAACGAGGAGGTGAGTATGGCCAGCGGCAAAGGCGACGAAGCACGCGCTGTGAGCGACCGGCCTCCGGTCGAGAACAACATCGCCGAACGCGTGAAGCTGGAACGCGAGGCACGCGGCTGGAGCACGGTCACCCTGGCCGAGAAGATGGCCGAGATCGGCCACCCCATCGGCCAGTCCGCGATCTGGCGCATCGAGAGCGGCAAGCCGCGCCGCCGCATCAACACCGACGAGTCCCTCGGGTTCTGCAAGGTCTTCGACATGACCCTCGACGAACTCGCCAGCCCGCCAGGGCAGATGGCCAACCCGATTATCCGCCGGCTGGTCGGTGAGTACGTCGAGTTGTGGAAAGAATGGCGGGCCCTGGGTAAGTCCCTGGACCGCATCCAGGACCAGCTCAGCGAGTACACCAAAGCTCACCCGGACCAGGACATGATGGTCCGCAACCTGCTCGCCCACGAACTCGACGCGGCCTCCGACGGCGACTTCTACCGCCACAAGGGAGCCCGCTCCCGGCTGATCCGCTGGCTCGGCGACGCTTTCAACCCGCCGGCCACCGAAGCCGAAGCCGCCGAGTAGTCGTCCTGCCGCAGGGCCCTCGGTGCTGCGAACACCGCACCCTCCATCGCGGCGCATCCTCACGCGCGACAGCGCGACCGCCCAACCACCCACCACCAGACCGGTCCGAATGGAGTTGGCGCTCCGTACGCGACCGGGGTGAGGAGCCCTCTTGCCTCAGTTCCCCCTGCCCGTCACCCAGATCGCCCAGCTCCTCGGCATCCCTGAGGGAGCCCTGCGTACCCTGATGGCCGAGCGAGGCGACGAACCCGGTGACCCCACACTCGTCGGTCTCACGGTCGAGGAGGCCGCCCGCCGGCTCGGCATCGGCCGGACGAAGATGTACGAGTACGTCTCCTCCGGGGAGATACGTTCCGTCAAGATCGGCAGCCTCCGCCGCATACCCGCCGAGGCCCTCGGCGAATTCCTAGCCCGCCGCTATCGGGCCACGGACTTCCACGCTGCGGCCTGAGGCGGGCGCACATGGCACAGTCTCGACAGCCTCAGAAGTCCCGCCAGCCCAACGGCGCCTCCACGATCTATCTCGGGAAGGACGGCCGCTGGCACGGCCGTGTGACCGTCGGCGTCAAGGACGACGGCTCCCCGGACCGCCGTCACGTCAGCCGCAAGACCCGTGCAGAGGTCACCAAGGTCGTGCGCGAGCTGGAGAAGAAGCGCGACTCCACCGGTGTCGCAAAGGCCGGCCAGACCTGGACGGTCAAGACCTGGCTGACGCACTGGGTGGAGAACATCGCCGCGCCCAGCGTCTCCGAGAACACCATCGACGGCTACCGAGTGGCCGTCTACCACCACCTCATCCCCGGTCTGGGTGCCCACCGCCTGGAGAAGCTGGAGCCCGAGCACCTGGAGCGCTTCTACCGAAAGATGCAGGCGAACGGCAGCGCCGCCGGCACCGCGCACCAAGCCCATCGCACGATCCGCACGGCGCTGAACGAAGCCGTGCGCCGCCAGCACCTCACCTCGAACCCGGCCTCCATCGCCAAGGCACCGAAGGTCGAAGAGGAGGAGGTCGAGCCGTACACGGTCGAGGAGGTCCAGCGCCTCCTTGCCGAAGCAGGCAAGCACCGCAACACCGCCCGCTGGGTCATTGCGCTCGCCCTCGGCCTGCGTCAGGGCGAGGTCCTCGGTATGCAGTGGGAGGACGTCGACTTCGAGCTCGGCGTCATCCGCGTACGCCGTGGTCGGCTGCGGCCCAGGTACAAGCATGGCTGCGTGTCGTGTGGGGCCTCAGGAGATAGGTGACAGAAGAGTCTCGGGAGATCCTTGACGGGCGTCTCGGGACATTCTTGACGGTGGCTCGGCTGCTCCTCGATCATGAGTTGCTGTGGCAGAGGGGGATGAGTCCGGAGAGCACGGCCCTGCATGGCTCGTCGAGCAGCGGTACCGGGCGGTACTTGAGGTGCTCGACGGTTCGCCGGTCAGCGAGGTGGCCGTCCGGTACGGCGTGTCACGCCAGGCGATCTATACGTGGAAGGCGAAGTACGAGGCCGAGGGGCTGGAAGGGCTGCGGGAGAAGTCCCGGCGCCCGCGAACCAGCCCGACCCGGCTTCCCGCCGAGGTGGAGGCCCTGGCGTGTGAGATGCGCCGGGCAAATCCGCGCTGGGGTGCCCGGCGGATCGCCTACGAGATCGCGAAGGCCGGCTCTGCCGGTGCACCATCGCGGGCGACGGTGCACCGCGTCCTTGAACGCAACGGGCTCATCCGGCACCAGAAGCAGCAGCACCGCCGCAAGTACAAACGGTGGCAGCGCGAGACGCCGATGCACCTGTGGCAGATGGACCTGGTCGGCGGGATATACCTGGCCGACGGCCGCGAGTGCAAGATGCTCACCGGGATCGACGACCACTCCCGGTTCGTCGTCATCTCCACCGTCCTGGCGGTGCCCTCCGGCCGGGCCGTCGCCGACGGGTTCGTGCGTGCGATGCGCACTTACGGGGTGCCGGCCGAGGTCCTCACGGACAACGGCAAGCAGTTCACCGGGCGGTTCACCAAGCCCCGGCCGGCCGAGGTGTTGTTCGAGCGTGTCTGCCGGGAGAACGGTGTCACGGCCAAGCTGATCAAGCCGTACTCGCCGACCACGACGGGGAAGATCGAGCGTTGGCATCAGACGCTGCGGAGGGAACTGCTGGACGTCTCCGGCCCGTTCGCCGACCTGCCCGCGGCACAGGCCGCGGTCGACGCGTGGGTCCACACCTACAACACCGCCCGGCCCCACCAGGCCCTGGACATGGCCACACCCGCCAGCCGGTTCCGGCCCAACCCCCAGCCAGAACCAACGATCGTCGCCTCTCCGGCGCCTGCCGAGGAACCAGTCGTCGCGGCAGGGCCGCCGGGACCGCCCACCCTGCTCGTGCCGACGTCGGCGCCGGCCGTGGAGTTCGAGACCGTCGTCGCCGCCACGGGCCATGTCGGAGTCCTGCCGCGCGTGCAGCGCGTCAAGCTCAGCAAGGACTACGCAGGCCGCCGGGCGCGGGTGTGGGCCGACGAGCACACCGTCCACATCACCATCGACGGCGAACTGGTCCGAAGCGCCGCATCGTGCCTGGACGCCGGGAACCTGCGCGAGCTCTCGATGCGCGGGGCCGTGCCTGCCGGACCACCGCCGGCTGCCCCGGCCGCAGCCCGGGCAGGACGTCTGGAGCCCGGCACGGTGATCGAGGTCGACCGGAACATCGACCAGAGCGGCATCGCCAGCCTCGGCAAGGTCCCGGTGACGATCGGCTACGAACTGGCCAGCCGACGCGTCACGTTGCGCCTGGACGGCCACCTGCTGCACGTCGTTCACGACGGCGTGCTCGCCAAGACCCTGCCCGCCCCCATCGACGCCGACCAACGCGCTGGGCTCCGCGGAGCCAGAATCGTCACCGGCGAGCTTCCCCCATCCGCCACCGGGGCAATTCACGTCGAACGCAAGGTCCCCACCGACGGCGTCATCATGGTCGCCCGCCAGCGGCTCCGCGTCGGCCGCACCTACGCCGGCGAGATCGTCACGGTCCACGTCGAGGACACGTACTTCCGCATCACCCTCAACGGCGCCGACCTGTCGCTTCACCCACGCAAGGAACAGCATCCCGTCACCCGCTTCAGGGCCAAAATCCACGCCCCGAAGCTCTGACGCGCTGTCCAGCATCACCTGAGACCGTCATCGATGTCGTGAGGCCAAGCTGTCAACAAAGTCCTGAGCCCTCACACGACAGGCTGCGGTGACCGCTGCGGACGCAAGCCCGGCTACTGCCCCCAGAAGATCAATACCCGCCGCGAGACGAAGAGCGCCAAGTCCCGCGCCGGCCAACGCCCCATCGGCGCCCCTGACGAGCTGCTTCAGCTCCTCCGGCAGCACCGCGAGGAGCAGGCCCGCGAGCGAGCCCGGGCTCGTGACCTGTGGACGGAGAAGGGGTACGTGTTTACCTCGCCCACTGGCGAGCCCCTGAACCCCAACACGGACTACCACAAGTGGAAGGAGCTCCTGAAGGCCGCCGGCGTCCGAGAGGCCCGCCTCCACGACGCCCGCCACACCGCGGCGACGGTCCTGCTCATCCTCGGCGTCTCCGACGCGGTCGTCGACTCAATCATGGGCTGGGAGCCCGGCAAGTCCGCCCGGATGCGCCGGCGCTACCAGCACCTGACCAGCCGCGTCCTCAAGGACACCGCCGACAAGGTCGGCGGCCTCCTGTGGGGCGTGACCCAGGCTGCAGGAAGCGCCGCGCCGGAGGCCGGCCAGAGTCCCGTCCCCGCCGAGCTGGTGGTCCACGTCGCCCGCCTCGGCGAGCGGCGCGTGCCCTTCCTCCACCGCCAGCACGCCGACGAGGTCGTGAAACGGTGGAGCGACGACTGGCCCGACCGCACCGCCGAGGTGGAGGAATGGGACCGCTGGCGCTGGGAACACCAGGGACCCGGCGGCGCGAGCGCCATCCGCGACCGTGTACCGGAGCGGGCGGTGGTCTTCCACGCCCGAGCTCTGTTCCTCCCCGGCGGGGAACGCGCGGCGACGGGCGTCCCGGAGCAGTGGTCGGTGCCGGCCTGGGACTTCGAGACCGACCGCTACACCGACCGCCCCTCGGCCTGGCGCACCGCCCGCCGCCCCGGCGCGGTCCAGGAGGTCGAGGCTCAGGTGCGAGGTACAGACAAGGCCGCCGTAGAGGCGGCCTTCGCCGAGGCGTGTGCACAGGCTGTGGACCGCGCACGGCATCCGGGGAAATACGGGGACACCGATGACTGGTAGTGCCCCGGATTGCCACCCACCACGGCGAATCAACGGAGCGCCGGCCAGGTGATGCCAGGGTGTACATCGGACCACGTGCGGCGAGACCCGGCAACCGACTCCGGTTGCCGGGCCTCGGTGTTGAGAGAACCCTCCCGAACGCTGAATGGATGCTCGCGCGCGTCAGATCCCGAGACCCTTGAGCCTGTCCTCCACGAGTCTGACCGCCTCGGCGCTCTTCTTCGTGGAGGCTGACAGGTCGTCCCATGCGGCCTGCGCCGCCTCCGCGTCGACTGCGTCGAGCGGTGGGATCAGGATCCTCTCGAGGTCGGACTCGTAGAGCGCGTCGACGACTGACCCGCAGGCCATCGCCGCGATCTGCTGTTGGACGATGTCCGAGGCCATCGAGGCCCAGATCCAGCCAGTGTGACCGCTGTCCTTCGGGATCGCGCGGCCGACGTGGCCGGAGGCGAACCAGCCAGCACGCTCCTGCAGCACTACGGAGGGGTATCCGAGGGATTCTTCGGCCCGCCCATCGGCCTGGAAGGTGATCCACCCCTTCCCGAGGCCGTACCCGGAGTCCTTGTCGACCGATCGAACGGAGATGTTCTTTGCGCCGACGACGTCGAGCTGCAGGATCTGCCGGCCCGAGAGGAACGGCGTCCCTTCCTCGGGGCCGACGTAGTAGAGCTTCGGCCGCCCTCCCGGCTTGAGGATGTCGGCCGCTTGGCCGAGCTCGACCCCACCGTCGGCCGCGAGGCGGTCGCGGAGGTCGCCGATGTGCTCGGCGTGGTACGCCGCGTCGACCCGGGACCCGAGGTCGCTGGCCTTCACCGTCCAGCCTTCCCGGAACGGCTTGGCCGGCTCGCTGGGGTACTTCTCATTGATGCCCTCGACGACAGCGCGCAGGGCGATACGGGCGGCCCCACGGATCTCGACCGCCTCGCGCATCAGGCGAGCGACCTCGTCCCGGATCGAGTCGATGAACGGGATCCGGACGTTGGAGACCTGGTCGATGGTGATGTGGTCGATGACTGAGCCGTTGAGGTCGCCCCGGAGCAGCGCCTGGCCGGTCGGGGACTGGAGCACAGCCAGCGTGTAGTACCGATCCACCTCGTCGGCGATGGTCATCCGGATCATGTCGTGCGACAGGGCGAAGCGCGCGAGGTAGTCGTCGGCGATGGTAAGCGGCCCCAGGTTCCGGCCGGAGCATGTCTGGAGCAGATCGCCGGCCTGGATCCGGTAGTCATCTAGGTTCTCAGTGCGGGTAAGCGACAGCCGGTCGGCCTCGGGCGGGAGGAACTCGAACACGTCATAGGGGCGCAGGTAGGACACATACTCCTCGCCCGGCGCGGCGTAGACCCGCTTGAACCGAGACGGAGCCCGCACGTCGGCGTAGTCGCCGACCGCGCGCAGGTCCACCTCGGATGCGTTCTGCAGCACGACCTTGATGCGCACGGCGGGCGCGGCGAAGTAACGAGCGTCGAGCCGGTTCCCCTCGCGGAGGGCGGAGGAGCGGACGGGTGCGAGCTTCATCGCTGCTCCTCCAGCCACTTCCGGTAGGCTTCGGCGGCCTCGGGCAGCTCGTCATCGACCTGGCGGTCGGTCAGCTCGACCTCACGGAGGACTTCTCTGCCGGTCTTCTGGTCGATCTCGGCGACAGTCTCGATCCGTTTGACCAGCGCGTCGGAGCCGTCTGCGGTCCGCCGCCAGATGACGTTGCCGCGCTTGTCGTGACCGACCTTCTCCGCGACGGCCATGAACAGTGGGTAGTCGAGGCCGTCGGCCTCCGCCGCGGCCTCCTCTTCGGCCGACAAGCGGCGCATGAGCACCATCGAGGTCTGCGTGTCGTTGCCCGGCTGGAAGAGGTCGCGGTGCATGTCGACTACGGCCAGGATCTGGGCCTTCTTCAGGAGCCAGCTACGGACGTAGGCGGTGCTCGGGTTGTTGAGGATGCCGTTCGGGATGACCATCGCCATCCGGCCGGTGCCGGGAGCGAGCAACTGCAGCGCACGCTCGATGAACAGGATCTCCGGCGGCTGGGACTTCTGCAGTACCCGGTTGCCGTGCTTGTCGAGCCGGATCGACCAAGTGCCGTCGTCGTCCTGGTCCCACACGGCCGCGAGGTCGTACTGGGAGAGGATGTCCTCGTCGTCGATTGGGATCTTCGCACCGAACGGCGGATTGGACACGATGACGTCAATCGAGCCCAGAGGCACGGCCTCGCGCAGGCTCCTGGACCACTTGTGGGGGTTCTCCAGGGTGTTGGCCTGGAACAGGCCGCCGGAGCCGTCGTTGTTCATGACCATGTTCATCTTTGCGGCACGGACGAGCGCGGGATTCAGGTCAATGCCGAGGACGCACTGGCGGAAGTACTCATCCCTGCGGCGGTAGAGCTCGTCGCGCTCGAAGTCGGTGCCCTGCGCGGGGTCGTCCCATTGCTCGCGCTCCGTGCGCTCGATGTACTCGAGCGCATGGTTCATCGCGGTGATCAGGAAGCCGCCGGTACCGCAGGACGGGTCGAGGAGCCGCTCCCCCGGCTGGGGGTCGAGCATGGTGACCGCCATGCGGCAGGCGTTGCGCGGCGTGAAGAATTCCCCTCGGTCGCCGCGCAGGTTCGACCCGACGATCTCCTCATAGGCGACGCCCTTGACATCGACCGGCGACCGCAGCAGGGAGTAGCCCTGCAGCTCGGTAACCACGTACGCCACGACCTCGGGCTTGAGGTCGATGTCCGTGTCCTTGGCATCAAATATCATCGGGTACTTCTTGACCACCCGCTGCTCGAAGAGCCCCTGGATGCGCTTCTTCGCCGCAGATGCGACCGTCGAGCTCCCGCGCTCGGAGGGCGTCGCGAAGAAGTTCAGCTTTGGCGCCCGCTCGTCCTCGATCTTCGTGAAGATCAGCTTGAGCAGCTCCCAGAACGCCTCCGTCTTCTGCTTGCCCTCGTGCGCCGCGATGTAGTTGTGGCAGCGCCGGAACGCGAAGAGCAGGTTGTCGGCCGTGGCGACCTTCAGGTCCTTGCGGCTGGGCCTCTGGGCGTCGGCCTCAGTCTGGCCGAATCCAGGGATATCGATGATCTCCTCGAACGTCCAGCCGCCCTTGCCGTCACCGCGCTTGGCGAAGCAGAACCGGTCGGTGCCGTTCGTCCACATCCCGTACTGGGCGTTGAGGCACGAGGCCATGTACGACTGGAGCTGACCGACGCCCTCCGTGCGGTGGGTCGGCTTGACGTCGGCTTTCTTGGTCTCGACCAGGATGTACGCGTTCGCCTGGGTGTGGTCAGCGCCCTTACCAAAGACCACGATGTCGACGCGCTTACGCGCCGACCCGACCCTGATGGTGAACTCCGGGGCGCAGTCGGCCGGGGCGTACTTGTACTGGCGGACGAGGGCCTTCTCGATGTTCTGCCGGACGTACTCCTCGGGCGTGTCGTTGACGAACTTCCCGGTCAGGAAGTCGGCAACCTTGCCGTCCGGGACGGACCCGACCGGGGTCACTGACGGAGTGGGCACGGGCGTCGCGACGGACACTTGGTTTCCTTCTCAGAGTCGCCGGATGTAAGCCCACATCTTGCCGCACGGAGACGGTCATGCGCACGAGGACCTCCTCGCCGCGGACGAGAAGTCGTACGGCTTCACCTCGGGAACCGGCGAGCCGCTCAAACCGAGCACCGACTACAACCACTGGAAGCGGCTCCTGCACAAGGCCGGCATTCGCGACGTCCGCCACACCGCCTCGACTGCCTGCTCGGTGTGCCGGAGCGGATCGTGATGGCGATCACGGGTTGGTCCTCGACCTCGATGGCCCAGCGCTACCAGCGCGTGACCGAGTCGATGTTGAACGATGCCGGCAGGGAGATCGGGCGACTCTGTGGGGAGACATCGGATCTGGCCCAGAGGGCCTCGGGGAAGACGCAGCCTCCAACTGAGACCAAAACTGAGACCACGGAACGACGAAGGTCCCGGCCGCTGTGTGGTCGGGACCTTCGTTTCGGCTGGTCAGCCATGGCGGAGGATACGAGATTCGAACTCGTGAGGGGTTGCCCCCAACACGCTTTCCAAGCGTGCGCCCTAGGCCTCTAGGCGAATCCTCCGCCGCAAACAATACAAGACGCGGAGCAGTGCTCGCGAACCTGCTTCCGAGGGGTGGGGGCGGGGGGTCCGGAGGGCCCCGCGGGTGCGCTAGGCTGAGGGCAAGCCCCTCACGTGGCGCTATCTCACCCAACTCCCCCAGGGCCGGAAGGCAGCAAGGGTAAGTGGGCTCTGGCGGGTACGTGAGGGGCCCTTGTGTTTCCCGGGGGCTCCGAGGGCTGTGGGAGCCCAGGGGGAACTGTGATCGAAGCCACTTGTCAGTGGGGCCCGATATCGTCGTAGGCGTGTCGTCCCTCGCGCTCTACCGCCGCTACCGTCCCGAGTCCTTCGCCGAGGTCATCGGGCAGGAGCATGTCACCGACCCGCTGCAGCAGGCGCTGCGGAACAACCGGGTAAATCACGCGTACCTGTTCAGCGGGCCGCGCGGCTGCGGCAAGACGACCAGTGCGCGCATCCTCGCCCGCTGTCTGAACTGCGAGCAGGGCCCGACGCCGACGCCGTGCGGCGAGTGCCAGTCCTGCCGCGACCTCGCGCGGAACGGGCGCGGGTCGATCGACGTGATCGAGATCGACGCCGCCTCCCACGGTGGTGTGGACGACGCCCGTGAGCTGCGGGAGAAGGCCTTCTTCGGCCCGGCCTCCAGCCGGTACAAGATCTACATCATCGACGAGGCGCACATGGTCACCTCGGCGGGCTTCAACGCCCTGCTGAAGGTGGTCGAGGAGCCGCCGGAGCACCTCAAGTTCATCTTCGCGACGACCGAGCCCGAGAAGGTCATCGGGACGATCCGCTCGCGCACGCACCACTACCCGTTCCGGCTCGTCCCGCCCGGGACCCTCCGGGAGTACCTGGGCCAGGTGTGCGAGCAGGAGAAGATCCCCGTCGAGGACGGCGTGCTGCCGCTCGTCGTACGGGCGGGCGCGGGGTCCGTGCGTGACTCGATGTCCGTGATGGACCAGCTCCTCGCCGGCGCCGGCGAGGACGGTGTGACGTACGCCATGGCCACGTCGCTGCTGGGCTACACCGACGGCTCCCTGCTCGACGCCGTGGTGGACGCGTTCGCCGCCGGGGACGGGGGCGCCGCCTTCGAGGTCGTCGACCGCGTCATCGAGGGGGGCAACGACCCCCGCCGCTTCGTCGCCGACCTGCTGGAGCGGCTCCGCGACCTGGTGATCCTGGCCGCCGTGCCGGACGCGGCCGGGAAGGGGCTCATCGACGCCCCCGCCGACGTCGTCGAGCGCATGCAGGCGCAGGCGTCCGTCTTCGGCGCCGGCGAGCTCAGCCGGGCCGCCGACCTGGTCAACGAGGGCCTGACGGAGATGCGGGGCGCCACCTCGCCCCGGCTCCAGCTCGAGCTGATCTGCGCCCGGGTGCTGCTCCCCGGCGCCTACGACGACGAGCGGTCCGTGCGGGCCCGGCTCGACCGGCTGGAGCGTCAGGGCGTCGGCGGGGGGCCCGCCGCGGGCGGGTTCGTCGCCCCGGCGCCGGCCGCGCCGTCCGCCGGTTACGTGCCGGGGCCGCAGGGGCACGACCCGGCCTCGACGCCCGGTCTCTCCGGGCCGGCGGCGGCCCGCGCAGCGGTCGCGCCCCCGGCGTCGGCCGTGCCCGCGCCGGGCGGTCCGTCCCCGGCGACGCCCGCCGTGCAGGAGCCGCCCCGGCCCGCCCCGGCGGCCACCGCGCCTCCCGCACCTCAGCCGCAGCAGGCCCCGGCGCCCGCTCCGGCACCCGCCGCACGGCCCGGCGCCTGGCCGACCGCGGCAGCCCCGGGCGCGGGCGGAGGCACCCCCGCGGCGCAGCCGGGGGCCTGGCCCACGGCCGCCCAGCCGGGCGCCTGGCCGGCCGGCGCCCAGGCCCCGCAGCAGGCCGCGCCCGCATCGGCGCCCGCGCCCACCCCCGCGTCCGCCCCCGCCCCGGCGCCCGCCGCGGGCAGCGGTGATGTGACGCAGGCCCGCCAGATGTGGCCCCAGATCCTGGAGGCGGTCAAGAACCGCCGCCGCTTCACCTGGATCCTGCTCAGCCAGAACGCCCAGGTCGCGGGGTTCGACGGCGCGACCCTCCAGGTCGGCTTCTCCAACGCCGGCGCCCGCGACAGCTTCGCCAACAGCGGCAGCGAGGACGTCCTGCGCCAGGCGCTGCACGACGCCTTCGGCGTGCAGTGGAAGATCGAGCTCATCGTCGACGCCGGCGGCGGCCCCGTCGGTGGTCCGGGCGCGGGCGGGGGCGGCGGCGGCTTCGCGCCCGCCGCGCCGTACGCCGCTCCGGCGGCCCCCGCGCCTCCGCAGGCGCAGCCCGCGCCCGCACCCCGTCCGGCGGCTCCGGCGGAGCCCCGGCCCGCCGCGCCCTCCGCGCCCGCGCAGCCCTACCGCGAGCCGGAGCCCCCGCGGGCCGTCTCCCCCGAGGACGACATGCCCGCCGAGGACGACCCCGACCTCGACGAGACGGCCCTCACGGGGCACGACCTGATCGTCCGCGAGCTCGGTGCCACGGTCATCGAGGAGATCGCCAACGAGTAGCGGAGGGGAAGGGCGGGGCGTCAGGGGGCCCGGAGGTCCCCGGGAAGCGGTGTGTTCCCGGGCGCCGGGCGCCCGCTCCGTACTTTTCCCCACGCATGGCGCGCCGCGTCCGGCGACCACGTAGGCTCGGGCTACCGACCCGCGTCGGACCGGCGGATCCGCGAGGCTCCCCGGGGTTCCCGGGGCCCGGAGTGTCCGGGTTTCCCGGACCGGCCGGTGCGCGTCGTACCCGTAGTCGCGAGAGCACAGGAGCGAAGCCGTGATCCCCGGTGGTGGCCAGCCCAACATGCAGCAGCTGCTTCAGCAGGCCCAGAAGATGCAGCAGGACCTCGCCGCGGCTCAGCAGGAGCTCGCGGAGACCCCGGTCGAGGGCTCGGCCGGCGGCGGCCTGGTCAAGGCCACCGTCACCGGCGCCGGGGAGCTCCAGGCCCTGGCGATCGACCCCAAGGCCGTCGACCCGGAGGGCACGACCCCCGAGGAGATCGCCGAGACCCTCGCCGACCTGGTCCTCGCCGCCGTCCGTGACGCCAACACGGCCGCCGCGCAGCTCCAGCAGCAGAAGCTGGGCCCGCTCGCCCAGGGCCTCGGCGGCGGTCTGCCCGGCCTCGGCTTCTGATCCCGCCGGGCCGGAGCCGGCCCGTCCGCATCCCGAAGGAGAACCCGATCCGTGTATGAAGGCGTGGTCCAGGACCTGATCGACGAGCTGGGCAGGCTGCCCGGCATCGGTCCCAAGAGCGCCCAGCGGATCGCCTTCCACATCCTCCAGGCCGAGCCGGCCGACGTCCGCCGGCTCGCCCACGCGCTGACCGAGGTGAAGGCCAAGGTCCGGTTCTGCGTGGTCTGCGGCAACGTGGCGCAGGAGGAGCGCTGCCGCGTCTGCCAGGACCCGCGCCGCGACCCGGCCGTCATCTGCGTCGTCGAGGAGCCGAAGGACGTCGTCGCCATCGAGCGGACGCGGGAGTTCCGCGGCCGCTACCACGTGCTCGGCGGGGCCATCAGCCCCATCGAGGGCGTCGGCCCCGACGATCTGCGCATCCGTGAGCTGCTGGCCCGGCTCGCGGACGGATCGGTCACCGAGCTGATCCTCGCCACGGATCCCAACCTCGAGGGCGAGGCCACGGCCACGTATCTGGCGCGCATGGTGAAGCCGATGGGACTGAAAGTCACCCGGCTCGCCAGCGGGCTCCCTGTGGGCGGAGACTTGGAATATGCCGACGAGGTCACGCTCGGGCGTGCCTTCGAAGGGAGACGACTTCTCGATGTCTGACGCAACGCTCCACGACGCCAAGCGCGATCCCGACGACTTCGCGGTCTCGATCGCGGACTCGATCGAGAGCTTCCTCGTGGCCGTCGCCGAGGTGTCCCGCGGCGACGAGCCCGACAGCGCCGTTCCCTTCCTGCTGCTGGAGGTCTCGCAGCTGCTCCTCACCGGCGGCCGCCTCGGTGCCCACGAGGACTTCCTGCCCGACGAGCGCTACGAGCCCGACGTCGGTCCGGAACCGGACGTGGACGAGCTCCGCGAGCGTTTCGCCGCGCTCCTCGACCCGGTGGACGTCTACTCCGAGGTCTTCGACCCGTACGTGCCGCGCAGCGTCCCGGTCGCCTGCCGGATCTCCGACGACCTCGCCGACATCGTCACCGACCTGCGGCACGGCATGGCCCACTACCGCGACGGCCGGGTCAGCGAGGCCCTGTGGTGGTGGCAGTTCTCCTACCTCTCCAACTGGGGCCCCACCGCGTCCGCGACGCTGCGTGCCCTCCAGTCCCTCGTCGCGCACGTCCGGCTCGACCAGCCGCTGGACGAGCTCGACGGCCTCGACACGGACACGGTGGGCACGGAGGAG
The DNA here is from genome assembly GCF_001187435.1 of Streptomyces caatingaensis. Classification (GTDB taxonomy): domain Bacteria; phylum Actinomycetota; class Actinomycetes; order Streptomycetales; family Streptomycetaceae; genus Streptomyces; species Streptomyces caatingaensis. Next base: position 75,747 of record NZ_LFXA01000005.1, read on the forward strand.
CAGCTGGAGGAGGAGGCCGGCCGGGTCATGGCCGCCGAGATCGGCGCGGGGCCGGGCCTGCGCTCGGTCTGAACCGCCGTATCCCCGGGGCCTGGTGAGGAGCCCCGGTGCGGGACCTGTGACGGGTTCCGGCGCGTCCGTACGCCCAACTCCCGGGAACCGGGACCTTTTTCGGGCCCCGGTTCAAGAACTCCTTTCGCGGGCGGCCGGCGCCGGAGAATCTCGGTTCACCGCCCGCGGCGGCGGCCGAATGTGCGGCAATGTCTCACGATGCGGCTCTTTCCTGGCCGAATTCCCGCCCTCGTTAGACTGAACCGACCGCAATACACAGAGCTGCGAGGAGCGCACGTGGGCCTTGTCGTGCAGAAGTACGGAGGCTCCTCCGTTGCCGATGCCGAGGGCATCAAGCGGGTCGCCAAGCGAATCGTGGAAGCCAAGAAGAACGGCCACCAGGTCGTCGTCGTGGTTTCCGCGATGGGCGACACGACGGATGAGCTGATCGACCTCGCCGAGCAGGTATCGCCGATTCCTGCCGGGCGCGAGTTCGACATGCTGCTGACCGCCGGAGAGCGGATCTCCATGGCGCTGCTGGCGATGGCGATCAAAAACCTCGGCCACGAGGCGCAGTCGTTCACCGGCAGCCAGGCCGGTGTCATCACGGACTCGGTCCACAACAAGGCGCGCATCATCGATGTCACGCCGGGCCGCATCCAGCAGTCGGTGGACGCGGGGAACATCGCGATCGTCGCCGGCTTCCAGGGCGTGTCCCAGGACAAGAAGGACATCACGACGCTGGGCCGGGGCGGCTCGGACACCACGGCCGTGGCGCTCGCCGCGGCGCTGGACGCCGAGGTCTGCGAGATCTACACGGACGTGGACGGCGTCTTCACCGCCGACCCCCGTGTGGTGAAGAAGGCCCGCAAGATCGAGTGGATCTCGTTCGAGGACATGCTGGAGCTGGCGAGCTCCGGCTCCAAGGTGCTCCTGCACCGCTGTGTCGAGTACGCGCGCCGTTACAACATCCCGATCCATGTGCGGTCGTCCTTCTCGGGGCTCAAGGGCACATGGGTGAGCAACGAGCCTCCAGGAGGTCAGCCGGTGGAGCAGGCGATCATCTCGGGTGTCGCGCACGACACGTCCGAGGCCAAGGTCACGGTCGTGGGCGTGCCCGACAAGCCGGGCGAGGCGGCCACGATCTTCCGCGCCATCGCGGATGCCGAGATCAACATCGACATGGTGGTGCAGAACGTCTCCGCGGCGTCCACCGGTCTGACGGACATCTCCTTCACCCTGCCGAAGACCGAGGGCCGCAAGGCGATCGAGGCGCTGGAGAAGACCAAGGGCGGCGTCGGCTTCGAGTCGCTGCGCTACGACGACCAGATCGCCAAGATCTCGCTGGTCGGCGCGGGCATGAAGACCAACCCGGGCGTCACGGCGACCTTCTTCGAGGCGCTGTCAAACGCGGGCGTGAACATCGAGCTCATCTCGACCTCCGAGATCCGCATCTCGGTCGTCACGCGCGCCGACGACGTGAACGAGGCCGTCCGCGCGGTGCACACCGCCTTCGGCCTGGACAGCGAGAACGACGAGGCCGTCGTCTACGGGGGCACGGGGCGCTGAGCCACCGGCCTCCCCGACCGATGCGCGGGCGGGTGCCCGGGGCGGGACGCGGCGTTCCGCATCCGCTCCGGGCCCGTTCGTACCGCCGAACTCATGGCGGCCGGGTCCGCGGCTCCGCAATACTGGTGGGCGTGTGAAGGTTCTGTGATCAAGCCGTTGATCCAGACCCCTTGAACCGCGCGTGGACGCCCTGGAGTGCGCTCACCGGGTCGGGGCGGTGCGGGGCGTCAGGGGAGGGCTGGTACGCATGAGGGCGTGTGGTGCGCTGTCCGGCGCCGGATCGGTGCCGGGATCCCCCAGGGTGCCCGGGGCGTACAACCCTGACGGGGGCAGGCGTGTCCAACAGGCGTGGCAGAGGTCATCAGCATGGCGACGGTCCCGAGACGTGGCGGCGCCACGACGCGCACGCGTGCTCCGGGCGGTATGCCGGTGATCGCGCCCTGGCCCGCCTCGTCCTCTTCGCCGTCGTCGACCCCGTCCGAGCAGCCGGGCGGCTCCGGGCGGATTCCCGCCCAGAAGGGCGGGGAGCAGGCGTCGGTGACGCCGCTGCCGCAGCCGGCGGCGGCAGCGGGGACCACCGTCGACCACCTCACCGAGACGTACCGGGCGCACTACCGGTCGCTGCTCGGCCTCGCCGCACTCCTCCTGGACGACACGGCCTCCTGCGAGGACGTCGTGCAGGAGGCGTTCATCCGGGTGCACTCCGCCCGGAACCGGGTCCGTGACCCGGAGAAGACCCTGGCCTATCTGCGGCAGACCGTCGTCAACCTGTCCCGCTCCGCGCTGCGCCGCCGCATCCTGGGCCTCAAGCTTCTCTCCAAGCCGATGCCGGACATGGCGAGCGCCGAGGAGGGGGCGTACGAACAGCTGGAGCGAGACCAATTGATCAAGGCGATGCGCGGCCTGCAGCGCCGGCAGCGCGAGGTGCTCGTCCTGCGCTACTTCGCCGATATGACCGAGGCGCAGGTGGCCGAGGTGCTGGGCCTGTCCATCGGCTCGGTGAAGGCGTACGGCTCGCGGGGGATAGCCGCCCTCCGCGTCGCCATGGAGGCTCCGGCATGAACTCCCCACAGAACTACCCCAGTCCGGACAATTCCGACCGCACCGAGCCGTCGGCTCACACCGAGCCATCGGCCCGCACTGAGCCGTCGGCCCGCACTGAGCGGTCGGACTACACGGACCGGTCGGGCCACACGGGCCGGTTGGGCCACGCGGACCGCTTGGGCCACACGGACAGGTCGGACCACGCCGAGCGTTCGGACCACGCAGAGCACCCCGGGCGCCGTCGCCTCGCCGAGCCCTTCGGCGACGCCGGCACGCCCGGTACCACTCCCGGCGGTTTGCCGGAGCTCGACGAGCAGGCGCTGCGACGGCTGATGCACGGCGCCGTCGGGGGACTCCGGCCTTCCGACGGAGCGCTGGACCACCTGCGGCGGGCCGTGCCCGCCCGGCGGGCCCGCCGGCGCCAGGCGCTGGGCGGGGCCGTCGCGGCCGTGGTGCTGCTCGGCGTGGCGCTGCCCACCGTGCTGCACGTCGCCGACGAGATCGACTCCCCCGGCCCCGGCGACCGGCCGGCCAACGCGGCGAGCAGCCGCCACCACTCCGAGGGACCGGCCGACGGCCGGCAGCCCGGAGAATCCGACGACCCCCCGGGCGAGCGTTCCCGCGACGGGTCGGTGGCCCGCGGCGACCACCGCGCCGAGCCGTCGGGCGATGGTGCACGAACGCGCGAGACCGGGGCCCCGCAGGGCACCGACCGGTCGGGCGGCGCCACGGTGCCGCCCCCGCCGGGCGCCACCCTGGGCGCCGCCGCGCCGGTCTGCTCGCGGTCCCAGCTCGGCGGGGGCTCCGGCGTCGTGGGCTCCGCCGACGCGGCCGGCCGGATCTACGGTGCCTTCCGCATCGTCAACGTCTCCCACGCGGCCTGTGCCGTGACCGGCCCCGGCTCGCTCGTCGCCAGCGCCCGGACCGGCGCCGCCGGCCACACCAGGGTCGCCGTCGTCGATCACACCTCCGGTGACCCGGCGGCCGGACTGCCCGACCCCCGGCGCGAGCCCCGGGAGGTCGTGCTGCGGCCGGGCCAGGCCTACGAGGTGAAGTTCGCCTGGGTGCCGTCGGCCGACGGCGCACCGGGTGCGTGCACGAAGGACGGCAGCAGCCCCACGCCGAGCTCCTCGCCGGCCACCCCGGCCACGACCGCCTCCCACGCCCCCGTGCTGTCGACGGCCGGGGCCCCGGAGACGCCCGCCGCGGCCGGCTCCGGCGGCTCTGCAGGCTCCGGGAGCTCCACCGGTGCGGGCGGCACGGGCGGTTCCGGAGGTTCGGGCGGGACGACCGGCGGAGGCATCACCCTCACCAACACTCCGATGGCGGGCGAACCAGCCGCCGCCGAGGCCCGCATTCCGGAGGCGTGTGCCGGGACGGTCTACCACACCGGTGCCCTGCCGGCCTCCGCGCCGACACCGTAGAAGCCATCACCGGGCGTAGGAGCCATCACCGGGCGTAGGAGCCGTCTCCGCAGGGGAAGCCGTGGCCGTGGGAGCCCTCGCCGTACGGGCGCCGGCCGCATGAGCCGTCGCGCCTTCTCCTCGTCATCCCCCGCTCACCACCTCCCTCCTTCCTCTGCGGTGTCTCCTTGCTTGGGACGGGGCGCCGTCCCGGCGCCCTCCTCGGGGGTCGGGACCGGGACGGCGACCTGGACGGGCCCCGTTGGCCCCGCCCCGCTCGGGCTCGGCTAGGCTCCCGCCCGGGCCCGTACGGGGAGGCCCGGTGCGGCCCCGCCGCGCGCTCCCCGTACCGTGGGGGTGTGTATCGGTTTCTGCTGACCCCCCGCTGGTGGGTGATCAACGCCTTCGCCGTGCTGGCCATCCCCTTCTGCCTGTTCATGGGGACCTGGCAGCTCGGCCGCTTCGAGACGCGCGTCGACTCGCACCGCGAACAGCAGAACCACGCCGACGAGGCCCGCACCGCCCCCGCGGTGCCGCTGAAGGACCTCCTTCCAGTGACCACCGAGACCTCTGGCCGCAAGGCCCGGGTGACCGGCCACTACGACGCCGGGCGTCAACTGCTCGTCCCCGACCGGGAACTGGACGGCCGCAACGGCTTCTACGTCCTGACCCCGCTGCGGACCGACGACGGCAAGGCCCTTCCGGTGGTGCGGGGCTGGCTCCCCGGCGATGCCGGCGCGAAAGCCGACACCACCGGGATCCCCGCCCCGCCCACCGGCCGGGTCACCGTCGACGGCGCGCTCCAGTCCTCCGAGAGCCCCACGTCCAAGGGCGTCGGCGTATCCGGCGGCCTGCCCGCCGGACAGGTGGGTGTGATCAGCGCGGCCTCACTGGTCAACCTCGTGCCGTACGGGGTGCACGACGCGTGGATCACGGCGACCGACGCGCCGCGTCCGCTGACCGTGGTGCCCCCCGCCGCCCCCCCCAACAGCGGCCTCGACCTCAAGGCGTTCCAGAACCTCGGCTACACCGGTGAGTGGTTCATCTTCGTCGGCTTCGTGCTCTTCATGTGGTTCAGGCTCTTCCGCCGTGAGGTCGAAGCCTTCCGGGACGCGGAGCTGGGCATCACCCCCGATCCCGGGCCGGGGACGGACGGCCCAGATGCCGCTCCGCAAAAGCGATCTCCAGCCGGAGCTGCTTGATCCGCTCCTCCACGACGAGGGAGCCGTGGCCCGCGTCGTAGCGGTAGACCTCGTGCGGATGCCCGCGTTCCTCCAGGCGCCGCACATAGTTCTCGATCTGGCGGATCGGGCAGCGCGGGTCGTTCATCCCGGCGGAGATGTAGACCGGGGCGCGCACGGCGTCCACATAGGTCAGCGGTGAGGACGCGGTGAAGCGCTCCGGGACCTCCTCCGGGGTGCCGCCGAGGAGTGTGCGGTCCAGTGCTTTGAGGGCCTCCATCTCGTCGTGGTAGGCCGTCACATAGTCGGCGACGGGGACCGCGGCCAGCCCCAGCGCCCAGGCGTCGGGCTGGGTGCCCAGGCCCAGGAGCGTCAGATAGCCGCCCCAGGAGCCGCCCGCCAGGACGAGCCGCTCCGGGTCGGCGAGCCCGGAGGCGACGGCCCACTCGCGCACCGCGCCGATGTCCTCCAGCTCGATCAGCCCGACGCGGTGCTTGAGCGCGTCCGTCCAGGCGCGCCCGTAGCCCGTCGAACCGCGATAGTTGACGCGTACGACCGCGAAGCCGTGGTCCACCCAGGCCGCCGGGCCCGCCACGAAGGCGTCGCTGTCGTGCCAGGTGGGTCCGCCGTGGATGTCGAAGACCGTCGGGAAGGGGCCCTCGCCCGCCGGCTTCTGCACCAGGGCGTGGATCCTGCCGCCCGGACCCTCCACCCATATGTCCTCGACCGGGACCGAGTCCGGGGCATGGCTCACGCCGTCCGCGCCCGCCGGCGGCTCCAGCACCACGTGCCCGGCCGTGGACCGGACGACCGGCGGCTTCTCCGCCGAGGACCACAGGAACTCCACCGTCCCGTCGGGCCGCGGCAGGGCGCCGGAGACCGTCCCGGCGGGGGTGTCGAGGCGGGTCAGCGCGCCGTCGGCCAGGTCGTAGCGCCAGAGCTCGCTGCGCGCGTGGTGGCTGTGCTCGACGAGCAGCGCCGAGCCGTCCGGATACCAGTCGGCCTCGAGGTCGCCGGGGAGGTCGATGTCGAGCGCGGTCTCCGTGCCGGTGGCCGCGTCCCACAGCATCGGCTCCCAGCGGCCGCGCCGCTGGTGCCCGACGAGTAGCCGGGTGTCGCCCGCGACCGGCGCGAAGCCCATCGCGGACAGGCCCAGCTCCTCGGTGCCGCCCCGGGTGTCGTCCAGCTCGGCGACGGTCGTGCCGTCCGTGCGGACGACGCGGATCGCCGAGTGCATGGCGTCGCCGTGCTCGGTGTGCTCGATGGCGATCAGAGTGCCGTCGTGGGACAGGCCGGCGACGTCCGCCGACTGCTCGTGCCGGTAGATCTCCACGGGCGCCGCGCCCGGGCGCACCACGTGCACCGAGGAGCCGGCCTTGTCGGTGGAGCGGCCGATCACCGCCGTGCCGTCCCGGCCGAGGGCCAGGCCGCCCGGGTAGGACGGCTCGAGGCCGGGCGCCGCCGGTTCGTCCGGCCCGCCGTGGAAGGGCTGGCGCATCCAGACGCCGAACTCGTCACCGTCCGTGTCCGAGAACCACCAGATCCACTCGCCGTCCGGCGTGAGTATCCCGCCCGTCGTCCCGTTGGGCCGGTCCGTGGCCTGGCGCAGGCCGCCGGTGGCACGGTCCCACGCGTACACCTCGAACGTTCCGGTCGCGTTCGAAGTGAACAGCGAACGGTCCGGCGCGTCCTCCGCCCATCTGGGCAGCCCCACGCGGGGCGCCCGGAAGCGCTTCTCCCAATCGGGCATGTGCCCGTCGCCCCGCAGGGCCCCGTTGCTCTCAGTCATGCCCCCATTCTGCGCCGAACCGCCGACATCCAGACCGGCCGCGGTCGAGTCTGTGGACGACCGACTGCTTGTGGACAACTCCGTGCCCCGGTCGGGTGGTTGTACGGTGTGAAGCTGACGGGATGGTGGCAGATCCCGGTCCATTGTCAGTGGCGTGAGTCATAGTCGGGGCATGTACGAGACGCCGGACGACCTGACCGCTCTCCAACGCCTGCTCGACGACAGCCATGCCGCGGCGGGCCCCCATCTGCGCTCTGTCCTGGACGAGGAGCGCCGACTGGACGCCGCCGGGGTCGTGGCCCGGCTCCCGGGCATATCGATGATGGCCCTGGCGACGGTGACGGCCGTCGGCGAGCCGAGGGTCGGCGTCGTCGACGGGCACTTCTTCCGCGGCCGGTTCTACTTCGGATCGGGGCGGGATTCGGTGCGCTTCCGGCACATCCGTGCCCGCCCCGCGGTCAGTGCCACGGTGTTCGAGGGGCAGAGCCTTCAAATCACGGTGCACGGAAAGGCGGTTGAGGTGTCACCCGCGGACGATCCGGCTCTTGAGTCCTTCCTGATCGAGCTGCACGGCAGGGATCTGTGGGACGGGTGGCTCAAGGGCGTCGCGTGGGCACGGATCGAGCCGGCGAAGATGTTCACATTCCACAACCCGGCCGCGCAGTCGGCGCGTTAGAGCGGCGAGCGGCGGTCCGGGCCGTCAGCAGGGTCGGCACGCGCCGTGGAGGTTGGTCTCCAACAGGCCGAGCAGACGGCTCAGTTCGGCGCGGTCATGGTCGCCGAGTCCGGCGAGCGTGGCGTTTTCGAGTTCCTGCCACACCTCGGCGACCTCGCCCCGCAGCGCCTCCCCCTGTTCCGTGGTCTTCACCATGACCGCGCGACGGTCGGCGGGGTCCGGCTGCCGGCCGACCAGTCCCGCCTGCTCCAGGCGCTGCACCATGCGCGTCACCGTGGACGGGTCCAGGCCGCCCATCAGCTTGATCAACTCGCTCTGGCGCTGCGGACCGTGCTCCCACAGGGCCATCATCAGCAGCTCCTGCCCGGGGTAGAGGCCGAGGCGGCGCAGCAGCTGCCCGGCGGTGATCCGATGGAGTTTGGAGACGCGGGCGATGGCATGACTGATCTCGCCGCACGTGCCGGAGTCCGTGGTGGTGGTCGCCTCGTTCGGGCACTGGTACTCGGCGCCGGTCATGGGATGCCTCCTGGTTCGCCGGCCCAGTCGTGCCGACTCTGTGATGTGCGGGTCTCCGAGGTGCGGATCTCCGATGTGCGGGTCTGTGTCCCGCCGCTTCGACGGGAGCTCCGGAAATCTTCTCCCGTCCCATTATGTTGGCCGACCAAGTAATGCGCTACAGTGGCGCCAGGCCAGCCACTTGGTCGGCCAAGTAAATGGGAGGGTTAGTCATGACCAGCGCTTTCGACCAGATCACCGTCGGCGGCCGGCAGCTCGCCAACCGCATCGTGATGGCTCCGATGACCCGCAGCCGCGCGGCCGCCGGCGGTGTCGTCACTGAACTCACCGCCGAGTACTACGCCCAGCGCGCCTCCGCCGGCCTGATCGTCACCGAGGGCGTCCAGCCCTCCGTCGTGGGCCAGGGCTACCCCTCCACCCCGGGCCTGCACAGCGCCGAACAGGTCGCCGCCTGGCGTAAGGTCACGGACGCCGTGCACGCCGAGGGCGGCCGGATCTTCGCCCAGCTCATGCACACCGGCCGCATCGGGCACCCCGTCCTGCTGCCCGACGGGCTCACCCCCGTCGGCCCCTCGCCTGTCGCCGCGCAGGGCCAGGTCTTCACGGGCCAGGGCCTCGAGGACTTCGTCACCCCGCGCGAGCTCACCGAGGACGAGATCCGGCAGACCGTCGCCGACTTCGTGAGCGCCGCCCGCAACGCCGTCGAGGCAGGCTTCGACGGGGTCGAGCTGCACGGCGCCAACGGCTACCTCATCCAGCAGTTCCTGGCGACCAACTCCAACCTGCGCACCGACGACTGGGGCGGCTCGGTCGAGGGCCGCATCCGCTTCGCCGTGGAGGTCACCGAGGCGGTCGCCGCCGCGATCGGCGCGGAGCGCACCGGCATCCGCCTGTCGCCCGGCGGCACCCTCAACGACATCCACGAAGCCGACCCGCGCCCCACCTACGAGGCCCTGGTCTCCCGCATCGCCCCGCTGGGCCTGGCCTACCTGCACATCATGGAGCCCGGCGACCGCGAGCTGACCGTCGCCCTGCGCAAGCTCTTCGACGGCCCGTTCATCCTCAACCCCTTCACCGCCAGCGAGCCCACCGGCCCCGAACACCTCTCCCTCATCGAGGACGGCACCGCCGACCTCATCTCCTTCGGCGGCCTCTTCCTCGCCAACCCGGACCTCCCCCGCCGCCTCGCCACCGGCGGCCCCTTCAACACCCCCGACCGCTCCACCTTCTACGGCGGCGACGCCAAGGGCTACACCGACTACCCGTCCCTGGAGAGCTGACGCTCGTCGCGGCCCCCGTCCGCCATCCCGCGCAATGACCGAGGCGCGGGACGACGGACGGGGATCGCGCCATGCCGCGGCCCGGGCGGTACCTTCGAGCGCCTTTCGCGCGGAGCGGCGATCGCGCGTGCCACGCCGACAGCTTGTGCCCGGCAGCCTGCCTTCATGCAACGCCTGGCAGGCGTCCTCCTGGCGCTCTGCCGGCCCTGTGCCCGGCATCGTCGATGAGCATGCTTAGGCAACCCCTGCCACAGACGCGCAGTCGCAGTCGCCGGCCTCCTTTGTCCCAGGGGTCCCGAGCGTCTGGATGCGCGGGCGCTCGGGGCGCCTCACCCCCTGCACGGGTGTCGTGGGCCTCCCCACGGAGCTCGCCCCGTGCCGCCGGATGGCATGGCCCGGCGGCACGGGGCGCAGGTGTTCGTTACTTCTGTGGGCAGATGCTTTCCGCCCAGCGGATGAGGGCACTTCCTGCTTCCTCGTGGCCCATCACACAGAGGGACGCGCCGACGGCATCGGCCACGGCGGGCAGCCCGAGTCCGACCCAGGCGAAAGCATTCTGTGTTCTCGGGTGCTCCAAAGACGCTTGGTCCGGTGTGCGCTGTTCGCTCGGCGCGGTCCTGTGGTCCTGCGGTCCACCCGGTGTTTGTGCAGTGAGCATGACAGTCCCTCGCTTATACATGCTGCCGCATGCGGTGAATGGATGAACTGACCCTGGAGTGCCAGGTAGTTAGCCGCGCAAGTCCCTTAGCGGTACCCGTCGGCGCTCTCGGTGCCAAGGGAACGGAGGTGCCCGGCGAGGCGATTCGAGTTCTCGCCTGTGGGCGTACTGGTCGCGCGAGCCCACCGTTGAACCGGGACTCCGCGACTGCTTGAAGCAGGTTCGGCATTCCGCCGCAGCCGCAGTCGGTCATCCCCACTCCCTCGCCACGCAAGCCCTCTTCGCCGGCGCATGCGGTCCGGAAGTGAGTCCTGCGAGTAGCCGACCCGATCCCCAAAGCGGCCATATCGGCCAGCTGTTCGGCTTCAGTGCGCCACGAGCGCGTGCCCTGCCCAGTACGCCCATGTCACCCCGGCATGCGGAAGCGCCTCTGAGGCGGACGGGCGAGAGTGTGGCATGTGTCACTCGATGCTCGTCCGGCGATAAGCCCGGGGTGGGTCGCCGGGGCTATGGACAGGTGAAATCGGAGCGTGGAGCCGACGAGCGTCACGCCGTGGTCGTTGGCCTCACGCGACCGGTCGCTCGCCGGCGCACTCGTGGCACTGCTGAGGCAGTCGTTCACGGTACTCGCCCCCAAGGACGCGGCGGGTCGGCTCGACCTGAAGGACGACAGGACCCGCGAAGCGGTTGATCGGCTCGTCGACAGGTTCCTGGGCTACGTGAGGCGTGCCGACGGTCTCGAAGCGACGGAGACGCGCTCTGCGGTGTGGAGCCTTCTGAGGGATTGGGACCGGCGGGCCGCACAGGCACGCGAGGCGGACGAACCCCTTTACTACCAGCGTACGAATAAAGATCAAGCAGCTCTGTTGAAGAGGTCCGGTCAGCCGGGCGAAGGGTGGCTCGTCGCAGACTCGATGAGGTCCGTGGAGCCCAACGTGGCGGTCGAGGTCCAGGAGCCGCAGGAGGAGGTGCACCGTGGAGAAGATCAGACATGACCTGCGCCTCTCCGAGACGATCTCGCCGTTCGGTGTGGGAGCGATCGTCGATGTCCGGGGCGAGTCGCTCATGGCGCCGGATACGTCCTGGTGGGACAAGAGATTCGCCCAGGAGATCAGCTGCGAGCGTCTGATGGCACGCCTTGGTGCCGGCGTCCTGAGGCAACCGCCGGAGCACGCGGGCCGCGCAGGCAAGGACACGCCCGCACTGCCGTACTGGCGCTTCCCGGCTTGGCGGTTCTGCGAGCGCTGCGGCAAGCTCTCGAAGCTGACGGGGAAGAAAAAGGGGAAGTGGAGCAACGCCTGCGAGTGCGGCGGCGCGCTCGTGCCGATGCGCTACATCGCCGTCTGCGAGAAGGGCAGCCACGCCCAGGACGTCAACTGGTTCAAATGGGCACATCGTGGTCGCGCGGCGAGTCTGAACGAAGGGGTGCGCTTCTGCCGTGACTACAAGTCGCTCAGGTTCCACAAGCTGGCCACCCGTGGCGAAGGTCTCGCGGCGCTGGTCGTGAAGTGCCACGGATGCGGTAACGAGCGCCGGCTCGCGGAACTCGTGACGAAGGGGGCTCTGCACCGGGACGGGATCCGTTGTGCGGGGCGGCAACCCTGGGAGCCGGAGGACTCCGTCAAGAAGCCCTGCCCGTACGAGTTGGTCGCCGTGCAGCGCGGCGCCACGGGCAACTACATCGCCGAGAGGATATCGGCGCTCGACATACCGGAAGAACGTCCGCAGTCCGCGGAAGCGGCCGACAAGATTCGGGGGCACGTTTTCTTCGAGAAAGTGGTGACGGACAACGGCGGCCCCCTGTCGGAGCAGGTGGCGGAGTGGATCGCCGACGATCTCGGAGTGACGCCGGAAACCGTCCTCGCCGTGGCGGCGGGGGAGGAGACCGCCCCGGACGAGATGCTGCTCGATCTCAAGGACGGTGAGTGGGCGGCGTTCCTGACGAAGCTGGGTGGTGGGCGCGACGGCTCGGGAAGCGACTTCGTCGTCGACGGACGAAGCCTCGAGAACGTCGCAGGACCGCAGAGCCTGCTCGACAAGATGAGCGGTATAGGGCAGGTGCGCAGGTTCCGGGAGGTCCGTGCTCTGCGAGGATTCCGGCGCCATGACGCGGAAGCGGCGATGATCAGTGCCGATTTGGGTCCGGACCAGCGACGTTGGCCCACCTACCCGGCGATCGAGTTGTTCGGAGAGGGGATCTTCCTGCGGTTCGAGGAGCGGAAGCTCGCCGAATGGGAGGCGCAACCGCAAGTGCAGGCGCGCGCCGCCATCCTCAAGGAGCGCAGGGCCGACTCCCCCTGGGCCAACCGGCTGGACTTTCCGGAACCCAGGTACATCGCCCTGCATACGTTGGCGCACCTGCTCATCCGGCGGCTGGCGTTCGCGAGCGGCTATGCGTCCGCCTCGCTGCAGGAGCGGATCTACGCGAACTCCGACCGTACGGACAAGACCGCCGGAATCCTGATCTACACCGTGGCGGGGGACGCCCAGGGGGCCCTCGGCGGCCTCGTCAGGCTCGGGGAGCCCGAGAAGCTGATTCCGCTCCTGGTAGCGGCCTTGGACGACGCGGACTTCTGTTCCAACGACCCGGTCTGCATCGAGAGCGACCGGCAGGGAGCCTCGCAGTTGAACCTCTCGGCCTGCCACGGGTGTTCCCTGGTGAGCGAGACCTCCTGCGAGACCGGAAACCGACTGCTCGATCGACAACTGGTGCTGGGAGGAAGCGATGTGAGGGGACTCCTGGACGAGGTTCTGGCGGAGGTCCGACAGCACGGTTGAAGTGAGGTTCAAGGACGCCGACCATGTGGACGCGGGCACGGTTGCGAGACCGAGCCAAGCGACGCGCGGCCCCTTCCGCTCGGTGGGTTCCCGAAGGCCGGCGCCGACGACGCGGACGTCAACCGGTCCTGGCAGGCGTTCCTGCGACGCTTCGACCTGGAGCACACCTTCCGGTTGTTCAAGCAGACGCTGGGCTGGACCCGGCCCCGGTTACGGGATCCCGAGGCGGCCGTCCGATGGACTTGGCCGGTCATCGCCGCCTACACGCAGCTCCAGCTTGCCCGCCCGCCGGTCCGTGACCTGCGACACCCATGGGAGAAGCCGACCGCACCACACCGACTCGCACCCGCCCGGGCCCGGCGGGCGTTTCGGAACCTCCGTCGTCACATGCCCTGCCCCGCCCGAGCACCGAAACCCCACCGACCCGGCCCCGGACGACCACCAGGCACCCCGAACGGACACCGGGCACCCCGCTACGACGTGGGCGACACCGTCCGCCGCGAGAAGACCCTTATCGCCTACAACGGTTGAAAGGCCAGAGAACAAGCCGAGTCGGCGGTTGGGTACACGAACGCACGGCGTGCGCCGCTGCGTGCGGGGTATGTGCTACCTGCCCGGCGATCACTTGCTGGCAGAAGCCAGTCCGAGATCTCCCCAGTTTTGCAGGTGACCTTCGAGAACACGTCTGGAGCCTGATCCGCACGGAGCAGATGGAGCGGTACGCCGTCAAGGCATCTCATGCCTGGGCGGGTGCAGAAGGTCGATGCCGCAGAGAGCGGCCAGATCCTCGGCCGTCGAGGTCAACGGTTCTCTCAAGGCGGCGAGGTGCGTACGCATGTCGGCGGCCCTGGACCAGAGCCGCTCGTGCTCGATGGCGCTGCGGTCAGGGGGACAGGTGTCCTCGTGCTGCCGGAGTGCCGCGTGCCACAGCGCCAGGAACGGGCGGAGGTGCTGGTTGGTCAAGTCGAGGGCGATACGGGGGAGGACGAGCGGGGGCGGGGATTCCCCCGCGACCCGGTGCAGTACCTCGCGTGTCGTGGCGAACAGGGAGTGCAGCGAGGTGAGCGCTTCGCGCAGTGAGCCGGCCTCGGGGTCGAGGGGCTGGACGCCGACCCGCGTGACCAGTTCCACTTGCAGATCGAACGCTGCGGATCGTTCGACAGGGCTCGGCCCTGAGTGGGGCAGGCCGAGGGGAGGGAAGGGCGCGGGCTCTGCCCGGTGTGGGGCGCCGTCGCGGGGCTCCTGGGCGATCGGGGCCGCAAGGGTGTGCAGCAGCACGCGGCGCAGGTCTTCCTGGCGGGCGGTGTCCACGTCGTGCCTCCGCACGGCTCGTGCCAGGAGGGCGTGCACGGTCCACGAACGTGGGGTCGTGGGATCGGGAAGGAGGGCACCGGAGCCCAGCAGTGTGGTGACGGCCTCCGAGACCGCGGAGCCGGCCTCCCACGGGTCGTATGGATCCACTGAGGCGATGGCGTTCTCCAGGACCGTCTGGGTCAGGGGCGCCGGCGCGGCGAGGGCAAGGAGACGCAGCACGTCGTCGACCGGCCGGTTCCCGGACAGAGGGCGGGTGAGCAATGCGGAGGCCAGAGGCGTCCCGTGGCGGGGCTTCACGGATCGGTGCTCACTGTGGGGAGACCCGGGGGAAGCCAGAATGTCGGTGCCGGTGGCGTGCAGTCGATTCCTGAGTTCCACGAATCCAGTCGTTTCGGCCAGGTCGGAGAGGATGTCCAGCGCCTGGGGGTGCCCGCCCGTGTCGTGGACGAGGGCGAGGGCGCTCGCCTTCTCGACGTCGCCGGCGGGAGTCCGGTGCGAGGTGACGAGCCGGAAGCCGTCCGCATCGGAGAGCGGGGGGAGGTCGATGGCTTCGGCGAACGATCCGTAGCGGAACGAGCGGGTGGTCAGCAGGGTGGATGCGAGCAGATGGGGACCGCGCAGCAGCTGCAGCTCTTCCCACTGCAGACCGTCAGGCAGCCCGTCCACGACCCACAGGCACGGCGTTCCGCGTTCACCCAGGTGGACTGCGAGGCGGCTGAGGAGCCGCGAGAGCGGGGCGTCTGTTGTGTCATCGACGTCAAGGGCATGACAGACCACGGCCACCTGCTGCGCGTAGGCGTCCATCGCGGTCGTGGGAGAGCCCTGCGCCGTGTGAAGATCGAACCAGAACACGCCGCCGGGGTAGGCGGAGCCGAACCGGACGGCGTACTCCTGGGCCAGGACGGATTTGCCGATGCCCGGCATGCCGCGGAGCTGGGCGGTACGACCGGAGCCGGAACCCGGCTCGGCGACGAGCGGGGCACGATGCCGGACCAGCGCCGTGTGGATGCGCCACTGTTCCGCGAGCCGGTTCGTGAAGCGCGCCGATCCCGTTCTGGCTGGGGCCGGCAGCCAGGGGATGGGCCGCGGCTCCTGTGTGCCTGTCAGCTGCCCCGCGGCGCCAAGTGGCGAGTCGATGGCCGCCACATGTGCCGCGACCTGTGCTGCCAGACGCTGAAGGGCGTCCGGGACGGCGGGCCAGATCCAGTGCTTCGCGTCGCGCAGCTCGACCGGATGGACATGATGTGCGGCGCGCTCAGGATTGATCACCAGAACACGGCGCCGAGGATCGCCTTCCCGCTGGCCGGCGAGGTACGCGTAGGTAAGTTCCCACTGGCAGGCGCGACGGCGCGGGTACTCGGCCGAGTAGAGGGCGAGAAGCGTCTTGGAGCGTGCGAGAGCCTCGGAGATCGATGCGGTGATCGACGCGAAGTCGTCGACCGCCATGTCGTCCAGGAATACCCGGAGCCCTTGCTCGCGCAGTATGCGAGCGAGGACACGTGCCTTGTCGGCGTCGGTGCGGCTGTAGCTCAGGAACACGTCCCACTCGGCGGCGAGTGCGGAAACACCGCCGGGGGCTGCCGGGGGGACCACGATCAATCCCTCCCGGAAGGGCTCATGCCTGAATGCCCGCATACCCGCTTGGCCCAAAAGCAGCGGGGGGGGGCGCATATTTTGCCTTGTTCCGCGCGGTGGCCGCCGCAGCGGCGCGTGAAGGGGTGATCGTCACGCTCTCATCATGCGTCATCCCCTGAAGGACTCCGCTGCCACCGGGTTCCTCAGCGGATGTCGCGCCCGGGCTCCGGCTGACGGGGGGCCGGCGGGCTCACGGACCCGGGGTGCCAGTCAGACCTGCGCAGATGCCGCTCCGGGTCGCGGATGCCCGCGACCTTCCCCAGACCGATGACGTACGGCCGCAGGCGCCGCTGCAGATCCTTGAGGTCGTCCCGGAAAGCGGCGTTCTCGGGCCATGCGGCCTCGTCCGCCTGTGCCCCCTGGGCGGCTTCCCAGGCGCGGAGCCGCGGGTGCCACTTCGCAAGGAAGGGAGCGAGCTCGAAGTTGAGGATGTCCAGGACGAGGTCGTAGACCGAGTCGCCCTTGGCGGGCGGCGGCGGTGCGGCACCGGACTCCAAAGGTTCCCGGTACAGGTCGAACAGGGTCTTGAGGGAGGTCAATGCTTCACGCAGGTTCCCGCTGCCCTCCTCAAGGGGACGCGTGGCCACACGAGTGGACGCCTGGAAGAACATGCGCTGTGCCGCTTGCCGCATGTCCGTGGTGGCGGCGAAGACCATGACACTGCCGGGCAGGGTGAGCTGAACCTCCGTCAGCTGAGCCGATCGACGGTAGAAATCGGCTCCGAGCGCGAGTGCAATGCCGATCAGGCCACCCACCACGATCGAGAGCATCCGGCCGCCAGTCTGGCTGATGGAGTACGCCGCGATGCCGACCACTGCGCCGGCCAATCCTGCGAGCACGGCTCGTGCCACAGCCCGGGCACCAGGCCCCCACGTACGTGTCCGGCCCGACATCGCAAGGTCCCCCCATCGGCCATACGTTGGACACGACAGTACTGATCACCGCCTGTGCCTTCAACGCTTCCGTCGCCACGCCGGCACCAAGGACATGGATTCAGCCGCACAGCAAACTTCGTCTGTCGAGCCCCAGGGGACTGGGCGACCTCGGCGGGCGCGACCTGGAGTGAGCCGCCCGCGAAGGCGGTCGTGGTGCCGGGAACAGGACGACCAACTCGATCGGGTGCATGTGATCGGCCCGGGCGGCCTCCTGCGCGATCCCGGAGGTCCGCCGGGTGATCTCCTCGGTGCGCTGCTGCACCATTCCCCGAGTGCGCACCCCGCTCCTGGTGCCGGGCCTCTTGCCCAGGCGATGGGGGCCGACAGCGCCGGGTTCGCGAAGGCACACCGTCCTCGGATCGTGCCTCACCCGCCTGACGCGGCGTCGTGCGCTCTCCGCCGGGAGACCGCGGCCAAGATCTTCTCCCGGACTTCTCGGCAAGTGATCTACGGAAACGAATCAAGGGCCTGACCCACTCAGTAGATCAGGCCCTTGACCTGGTGTTTCACCTGTCGGGGTGGCGGGATTTGAACCCACGACCTCTTCGTCCCGAATGAGGTTCGATCACGCCTGCCACCTGGTGCGGAAGGTATCTGTGCAGGTCAGGGTGTTGGTGGCGGTTGGTCTGGGTTGGTGTCGCGGTGGGTTTGGGAGAAGATCTTCTCCCAGATTTCTCCCAAGCGGCGGTGCGGTAGCAAGGCAGGCGCACTTCCGCACCGCGTTGCGCAGGCGAATTTGCACGACGTGGCGTTGGCCCAGTCGCCGAGTGCCCGGTGTCGCGCTGCCACTCATGCGCAGTTCTTGTCGCTGCGGCGTTTGACCAGCGGGGTCAGATCACCGTTGAGGGTGTGTGCTTGCTCAGGTAGCTCTTGAAGGTCTTCCTGATCTCTGCCTGGAGGTATCCCACCTGTGGTGAGTTGGGCACCACATCCGGCTCGAACCCTCTCTTTCGGGCATCGAGGTACCGCACGATGCTCGATGATCTGGTGTTGGAGACGAAGAGCTCGTTCTGGGTGCGGATGTCGGCGCGCAGTCCCTCAAAGTTCCGCGCGAGATCGATGCCCAGGTTGGAGGTGTAGTACTTGCACTCGACGATGAGGACGGACTGACTCCCTCGTGGGGCGATGCCCTGTGCCCGGCTCAAGGCGGCTTCCTCAGCCGGCAGCACCAGCACGTCGCACTCGTGGAGAACGCCCGACGTGCCGGCCACGTACACACCGAGGTGGACTTCAAGGGCGGGTGCACCGTCGAAATCGATCACGGCATGGGTGAAAGGCTGGCTGTCGCTGTGCAGGTGACCAGGTCCTGTCCGGAAGACCAGGCTGCTGGCCTTCGCCCCGTAGACATCTTCGTAGGTGACAGTGGCGCCATGCCGACTCGCAGTGGCGACGATCAACGAGAAGATGAAGCCCTCGTAGACGTCGTTCGGCTTCGAAGCGGAGTCGTACGAGACGGCCCCTGCAGCCAGAAGACTTTTGATCTCGCTGACCAGATGATCGACAGTACTCAACTGCGCACCTCCCTCGCCACATCGGCCAACAGCTGGCTAACGCGCGTACGCTGCTGTGCAGGCATCCGATCTGCCCGGAACTCCGTTCGACTACGGCGCGATTGAGCGCTTTCGTCCGGTTCGAATACGACTGCCTCGGCGATGCTCCGGCTGCCAGCGTCGCCCTCGGCCCCGGCGCGGAGCGTCTTCAGCGACTCCAGCTCTATCTCGGGCAGCTCGACGAGCACTCGCCTCATTGCATTCAGGAGGAGCTGGACACGTTCTTCGTCTGTCATGGCTCGCGTGGCGATGACCAGCGTCCCTCGCTTGCGCGATGCCTCGATCTCGACGTGGCCGAGCTCGCTGCGGTCCACGACCTCGTATCGGGCCGCCACCGAGATCGGGCTGGCGGCATACGTGTCGTCACCGCGGCGCTGAGGACGGCGACGGAGAATCTTCTCCTCAGGCACTCCTGCGGCGATTGCCGCGTCGACATCATCGAGCACCCAACTCAATGCGGTGTCTCGCAGTGCTTCGCGGAGCTGCTGCTCCACGCGGCGCAGTTCGAACTGGTTCATGTCCCCCCTCGTGTCAAGAGTCCCCGTCTGAGGTAGTCAGCCGGTCGATGGCTCCTCTCCGGCCTGTTCCGTCTCGGCGGAAGCGCCGCGGTCAGCTGTCGAGTAGACGCTGAAGTGTCTGCAGCGGCAGGCGGGCTTCCGAAGCGGCGGCTCCGCCGTCGAATTGGACCCCCTCGGCCGCGAGGATATCTGCGGGTGTGTCCGTGCGCGTCGGGTCGGTCCACTGGAAGCCCGCGCTGACGCGCCCCGCTGCGGTGAGGACCCGCCAGGCGTTGGGGCACTGCTCGCAAGTGGCCAGGTGGGTGCCGACCGGAACGGCGTGGCTGCCTATGACGGACGCCACGTCGCCGTAGGTGGTCCACCGCCCGGACGGAATGGCGCCAAGCAGGGTGTGGAGGCTCGTCCAGTCCTTGCGGGCGCTGCTGAACTGCTTGGCCAGGTCCGCGAGGCTGACGCCTGCCAACGCCTCCCATTCCATGGGGTCAACCGCGCTTGGGACATCGTCGGTGTCGACGTCCCACCAGGTCGTGCCCCGTATCCCGTCGGGTGTACGGCCGGTCACGCTCTTGAAGATGTGGTTGGCCAGCCCGGTCGGCGTGTACGGCTTGCCATCGGCGTCCCAGGTCAGCGGTTTGGCGGTGTTGTTGTTCCAGGTGGCCGTCGCGCGACGTGCATCCTCACCCGCCCAGGCAAGGATGGCCTCGCGAATGGACTGCGGCGCGCCGTGCCTCGGCGTCAGCCGCAGCCGGATCCCGTCCGGCAGCAGGCCGGCGGCGACGAGGACATGCGCGGCCTTGCGGGCCCGGGAGCGCTCCTCCAGCTTCTGGGCAGCGGCCTTGGCCTCGACCCGGGCCGGAGCGAGTGTGAACTCCTCCACTTCTGGCGTCGGATAGACCTTGGTGAAACCCACGACGAGGTGGGTTTCCACCTTCCACAGGCCCACCTGCACCAGGTCGATGTCGAGATTCATCTCCGACAGCCACACAACGGTGTGGGTCACTTGCTTGGGGAAGTCGGCGGCGATGATCACCTGCCGAGGTCGCTGGAGCAGCTCCGGACTCCAGTCTCCGTCCACATGGTCGAGGAGACGTTGCCTGCATGCGTCGAGTTCGACGGCCTGCCCCCTGCTCGCCAGGAAGTCGTGGTGCGCCTGCGCCAAGGTGTCGAGGTCAAACCGGGACACCAAGGCAGCGTAGGTGATCGACTGGAGATGTACGTCCCGGTCGGCCGTTCCCCGCTTCAGCTCAACCACCACGAGGCGCCCGGTGGCGTCGAGCCCCAGGACGTCCAGCCGGTCCCGTGCCGGTACTCCCTCCGTGTCGGCCCACCGGTCGAACTCCGCGGTGATCACGAGTACCGACTCACCAAGGACATGAGGGTTGTCGATCACCCACTCCTGTAGGTGCTGCCGTTCCAGGAGCCCTTCCGTGGCCAGCCCGGTCGGTGAAATCGGTGTTGCCAGGCGACCTGCAACGGCAAAGAGATGATCCACGTTCCCTCCTCGTGTCCATTTTGGGGATCGCCGGTTTGCCCAGTAGGGGCTGAGCGGGTCGGCATCGCCTGACGTTATCGGCCACCGAGCCGGGCGATGGCGTCCCCGACCACGGTAGTGAGGGCCTGGTTGAGGTGTTCGGGGCGGCGTCCGCCCGCGCTTGCGAGGGTTCTGTGCCGCCGCCTCCTCCGTCGACCGTCCGCGCGGCGCGGGTGATGACCTGTGCGGCTTGGACGCCGCGGCTGAGCAGATGAGGCGAGACGGACGCGACGAGCAGGGCCTTGCCTGAGTGCTCCAGGGCCAGAACCACGATCGCGGGAGCGGCGGGCAACTGGGCGAGGGTCTCGGAGGCCAGCTGCCGTAGCTCGTCCTGCGTGAGGCCGGTGACCTGCGGGGGGGGGCGGGCAGGCGGGTTGGCGTGCGTTGTGGACCTGACGACGAAGTTGCGGCGAGGACGGCATGTCTCCACCGTTCTGTTTCCGGCTCCGAGCGATCTGCCGTCGCGGAACTGGCCGACGCCAACTGGCGGCACCCAGTTGCCTCTGCTGACCGCATCTGCGAGCTGTTGTCCGCTTCCACCGCGGGCCACCCACCTGGTGGCCCGCCGCTCGCTCGCCTCCGGCACTGTCGGCCTTCCTACCAGCCCTTCCGGGGGTGCAGGCAGGAGCGCGCGGCGTCAGGAAGCGAGGGCGAGAAGCCTGGTCTGCGTGGCAGTCCAGCGCTTGCTCACCTCGCTGTCGCCGAGCGCGGTGTGGAGGCCAGCGAACAGGTCGTAGACCCGGCCCTCGGACAGGGCGAAGGAGTAGAGAAAGGGCCAAGTCACGGACTGCGCGACCTGGCATCTTTCGGAGTAGCCGCCGGAATTCGAACCCGAGATCTGCGCGTTACGACGGCCCCCACAAGAATTCCGCTTCCCCAAACTGGAGGCGCCTGACCTTGATCGCCGCAACACGGTTGATCATTCCGGCTTGGCAAGTGCAATCAGGGACTCCCACGACCCCTTGGCATCCTTGATGATCTTCTCGGTCGCGAAGACGTACCGCCACGTGCCGAACTCGCCATAGTCCCGGACGAAACGTGCCCAATCCTCAGCGGCTCGCCGCTTCTCCAGCACCTCGGGATCATTCGCTCGGTCGTTGGCCTTGCCCTCCACGACCCAGTACGTTCCCTCGGCGTCGAGGACGATGAAGTCCGGATAGTACTTCTTCCCGTTGTCCCGCTCGATCCAGATGGGGCCCGGGTCGTAGTTGCGCAGCCACCACTGGACGCTGGGGCTCGCGTCGAACAGGTGCGCCAGGGCGTACTCGGTGCTGCCGGCATCAAAGGAGGCAACCGGTTCGACCGAGTGTTCCCAGCCCTCGTACCAGAGGTCCTTACGGAAATCCGCCCACTTACTGACGACGTTCGAGGGCATGGGCGGCGGGGGCACAGTCGGGACGTCTACCGGCCGGAAGGCGTAAGCGGGCTGGAGCTTACGGGTGTCGTAGGCAGTCTTGACCAACTTACCGAGGGCAGTGGCTGCCTGGGCGGCACGCAGTTCACCCCACTCGTGCTCCTGGTCTTCCGCGGTGACGCCGGCTCCCGCCAAGAACTCGCGGACAACGCGTTCGGCCGCTCGGGATTCGGCAAGCGTCTCCTCCACGTAACCACTGTTCCAGATCCGCCCAAAGAGATCGTTGCGGAGCTCGGAGATTGGGATGAGCTTCTGGGTGGCGTCAACCGATTCGGCTGCCGTCACGAACGTGTCCACCTTGCTGTCCATGCCACGCTGGGCGTCGACCGCCTGCCGCACCAACGGGACCTTGAACTCGTGCTTGTACGCGGTGCCCTCAGACCGCGCGGCCGCGTTGTCGATGTAGCTGAAGGAGAAACGAACAGGAAGAATCTCCCGCTCACGCCTGGGGAAGCGGATCGTCGGCGCACCGGGGACCTTGGCGCGAAGCGTTGCGACGGCCTTCGTGTCACGCTTGCCTTGGGCCATGACAGCGTCAAACGACTCCACATGTAGCAACGGAGAGCCGTCCACCAAGTCGTCTCCGATAACGCGCGGACGGGACGTAAAGGTAAGGATCTGCTGCTCGTCGCCGCTGCTCGGCTGGTTCACAACAGGGGCCGGCTGCGGACGGTCCTTGTCCACGTCACCGCCACCAGTGGGCAGAACCTGTTGCAGCAGCGCGTCCTTGTTGGCCAGCAACTGCCGGTAGGACTCGTGGGCAACGAGGTCAACCGTGTCCACCATGGGGGTACCAACCCGACGCCCGTAAGGCAACCGCAGCCCTCGGCCGAGGACCTGTTCCGTCAGGGTCTCCGACGCGAGAGCGCGCAGGCCGACGATGACCCCAATGTTCTTGACGTCCCAGCCTTCCTTCAGCTTGTTCACCGAGACCACGACGCGCACTGGCGAGTCGGCCTCTTCCACCTCAGCCAGGGCCCGCAGTGCGGTGTCGCTCGACTGCGAGGTGATGGTGAGCACCTGCCCCTCGTCGGGAAACATGTCGTCGGCTGTCAGCCTGTTCGCGACACGCTCGGCGTCAGGGATGTCACGGCACACCACGAAGAGCACAGGGTGCACGGGGGTCCTGCCCTGTGCTTCCGCCCAGGCAGTCCATGCGGCGTCCTTTATCCGCAGTAGATGGCAAGCGTCGGCAAGGACCGTACTCTCGTCCTTCCGGCCATCCGGGCGGTAGACGATCACAGGGATCTTCACGAAGCCGTCGGCAATGGCCTCGGCGAGGGAATACTGGAAGATCGGCTTGACACCTGGTGCAGGTGTTGCGGTGAGTCCGACGACTGCCCGCGCGCCCAGGTCCTCGATGGCCTGGTTGAACGACTTGGCTCTTGAGCTGTAGACGTGGTGCTCGTCCGCAATGACGACGAGGTCCTCTACCTGCTGAAGGTGCTGGTAGAGACCCGTGCCGATGAACTCGTCTCGGGCTCGGACCCGCCTGGACGTCTTGTCGCTGGGCCGGATCAACTGCTGCACGTTGAAGACGAACAGCTTCGTGACCGTGTCGTCGTGCAGGGCATCGCCCACCTGTCCTCGGGAGAAGTTCTCCGAGGTGATCACCAGCGGCTCGGCGTCACTACCATTCACGAACTTCGCATGCCCAGGAGTGAAGTTGGCGACCGTCTTGTCTTGGATCGTCGTGCCGGGCGTGACGACCAGGACGTTCCGAACTCCCTGCGCGGCCAGGTAGTCCACCAGGCCAGCAAGGATGTACGTCTTACCGACGCCCGTCGCCAAGTCGCACACCACTTCGCGGCCGTCCCCGTCCGCGATCGCTTCGGCAACTGTACGAACGGCCGACGCATTGGGCGCCCGAAGGTCCAACCTCGCCGCGATGTCGTCCACGAGCGAGGCGTCGTAGTCGATCCAGGTCATCGCACAGCCTTCCCGCGACGCACCAGGTCGCGAGGCGCCTTAAGCACCTTGGATCCCCGGCTCAGCTCCGCAACGAGACTCTCAGCTTCGGGCGTGACGCCCCTGCCGACGATCACTGCTCGTTCTCCCTCGTCCAAATGCCCAATAACGCCTCGGGCCACGACCTCGTCCACGACGCCGTCGACAACGGCCAGCCGAGCACGTCCCTTCGTGCCGCAGAACGGTCCACCGTCTGCGCTGTCGTACATGAAGCCCAACTGGGCTGCGACGACGGCAGCAAAGTCTTCGCCCTTGACCCAATCCGTGAGGAAGACGCGGCCATCGGCGATCTCGAACGCGGACGGCGATGCCTTGAGGCTCCTGAAGCCGCCTCCGCCTTCCCATCCAACGGTCTTCGTGATGCCCCCGGGTCATCGCCGGCGACGACCTTCTCCAAACGGGGACGGGTGAAGGTCTCAACCGTCTCCTCGAGGAGCTCGGCAGTCACCCAACGGCGGTCCATCTTGTGCGCTACGGCAGCGGTGGTGCCCGAGCCGGCGAACACGTCGACGACAACGTCGCCCGGGTCAGTGGCGATCTGGATCACGCGCTTCAAGAGAGCCTCAGGCTTTGGGGTCGAGAAGATCCGCGACCGGTCGAAGAGCTTGGTCACCTCGGCCTTCGCCTGGCGGTTATCGCCGACCTCGTCGTGCGTCCAGAAGGTGGTAGGCACGAGGCCACCCAGTTCCGACTGGAACCTCTTTCGGAACGGGAAGGTGCGCCCCGTCTTCCCCCACCAGAGCCGGTTGTCCTCGCGCAGTGCGTCGAATGTCTCCCTTGAGCACGACCACCAACGGTTGCCTCGCGGGGAAAACACATCGCCGTATGGACCGACCACTTCATAGCGGCCGTCCTCGTATGCGTGGGAGGCCGTGAGGTCCGATCTACGCCAGGGGCCACGAGGGTCGTTGTCTGGGTTCCAGAACTCCTGATCGCTCAGCTCGGTGCGATCGATTTTGTTGAGCACCAGATCGCTCTTGGAGCGAGCGTAGACGAGGAGGTAGTCATGCACCGAGGAGAGATGCTGTGCCGAGTTGTTGCGAGCGTGGATCTTCTGCCAGACAACAGTCCCGACGAAGTTGCCACGTCCGAAGATTTCGTCCATGAGAACGCGGCAGTACGCCATCTCAGCATCGTCCAGATGCACCCAGACCGATCCGCCAGGGGCAAGAAGGTCACGGATGAGCAGAAGTCGGTCACGCATCATTGTGAGCCAGACAGAATGCTCGAGCGCGTCGTCGTAGTGCTGGAAAGCCTGGCCCGTGTTGAACGGCGGATCGATGTAGACGAGCTTCACCTTGCCGCGGTAGTGATTGCCGTACTCTGGGTTACGAACCAGGGCGTGCAGGGCGTCATAGCTGTCGCCGTGAATGAGAAGATTGTCCGCTGCCGTGCCGGTGACATCGCCGGCCTTGCCGGTTTCCAGCAATAGCCGGACTTCGGTAACCCGCGGGTCTTGCCGTGAAACCCACTCGTATCCGCCGTCCGCCGTGTTCCGCAGGGCCTCGTCCCTGCCGACCCACGACAGGGTCAGGCGCCCACTCGTCACCCGCGACCACTCCCATGCAGCTCGATCGGGCCGCGATGTCAAACGCGGACCACAACACTCACTGCAAAGGTACCGGCCGCCGCCGACAGCGACGGGCGGTTGCGAGTCATAGGTGCTGCGGTTCTGCCGGTAGGTACCGCCCGGAGGGTGCAGTGTGTTACGCCTCACAGTCGCCCGCCCGCGCGGCGCCCAGATGCCGGGATAGGCGGAGCACGTCAGGCGGATTCGTTGCACGTCTGGCAGCGGCGGGTTGCCACGCGGGCCGTGTTGCCCGCGGTGGCTCGCACGGGATGGCTGGAGGAGATCCTTGACCACGTGCCTGCGGCGACGGTGGTCCAGCCCCATCTCGGGGCTTTGATCTCGCTCTCGGACAGGTGCG
Organism: Streptomyces caatingaensis; assembly: GCF_001187435.1. GTDB lineage: Bacteria > Actinomycetota > Actinomycetes > Streptomycetales > Streptomycetaceae > Streptomyces > Streptomyces caatingaensis. Next base: position 101,485 of record NZ_LFXA01000005.1, read on the forward strand.
TGCAGCCGGGGATGTGGGCGTACTGGGTCGGCGAGATCAGGATGGTGTTCGGGTTCCAGTTCCCCCAGTGGGGATGGGAGGCGATCTTGCGCTGTGGCGGTTGCGGCGCACATGCACAGCCGGCTCCGATGATCAGGTCGCAGTGATCGCAGCGGCTGGTGGTCATGGGCGGGCATCCTTCGATGCGGGAACAATCTGCCGTGCATTCTCGTGGAGGGCGATCGCCTCTCGCCACCACAGAGGTACGTCGAGCGAGAGGCATTGCCGAGAGTCGTGAACCCCGGTAGCGGACGGCTCTCGGACCTGTTGCGGATGGCGTTGTTGGTGGGGGACTTGCCAGCAGGTCCCCCACCACTCTGCGCTCACTGGTCGTCGAGCAGGCGGGTCGCTGCTTGGGCGGTGAGGTCCAGGGCCTGGGAGAGAGCCTGAGGGCGGCGTCCTCCGGCGCTGGCCAGCGGGCCACTGCCGCCGGAGCCGCCGCCGACGCTGCGTGCGGCCTCGGCGAGGAGCTGGCTGGCGTGGGTGCCGGCCTGGTGGAGGTCGGGCGAGATCGCGGCGGCGAGGAGGGCCTTGCCCTCGTGTTCGGTGCCCAGGACCACGATGGCCGGGCTCTTGCCGAGCCGGGCAAGGGTAACGGCGACGAGACCACGGAGTTCCTCCGGGGCGACGCCGGTGACGCGCTGGACGACCAACTGGCCGTGACCGGTCGGCTGGGCCTGGTCGGCGAGGTGTCCGGCCTGATGCCGCAGTTCCTCGGCCCGGAGCTGGGACAGCTTCTCCTGGGCGGCGGCGAGGGCGTCCAGGCGCTTGCGCAGGGCGTCGGGGGCCTCGGTGGGGCGGGTGCCGAGCAGGCCGGCGAGTTCGGCCAGCAGTCGCCGTTCGGTGTCAAGGTGGCGGAGGGTGCCGTGGCCGGTGAGAGCTTCGACGCGGCGGAGGTTGGAGCCGATCGAGGACTCGGACAGCAGGCGGAAGGCGCCGACCTGGGAGCCGTGGGCGACGTGGGTGCCGCCGCAGAGCTCGCGGGAGAAGTCGCCGATGTCGACGATGCGAACGCGCTCGCCGTACTTCTCTCCGAACAGCGCGATGGCCCCGGCGGCCTCGGCCTCCGCCCGGTCGGCATGCCAGGCCCGCACTTCCGGGTCGTCGAGGACGTGCCCGTTGACGGCCGCCTCGATGGCGGTGAGCTGCTCGGGGGCGAGGGCGGCGAAGTGCGCGAAGTCGAAGCGGAGCCGGTCGGGCTCGACGAGGGAGCCTTGCTGGCGGGCATGATCGCCGAGGGTGGCCATGACGACGGCGTGCAGGATGTGGGTGGCCGAGTGTGAGCGCATGAGGCCGGCCCGGCGTTCGGCATCCACGACCGCTTCGCCGCTGGCGCCGGTACGGAGCTCACCCTCCAGGACGCGGGCGGCATGGACGCGGAAGCCTTCCAGCCCATAGCGGGTGTCCGTGATCTCCAGGACGGTGCCGTCGCCCATGGTCAGGGTGCCGGTGTCGCCGATCTGCCCGCCGGCCTGGGCGTAGAAGGGCGAGCGGTCCAGCACCAGCTCGACCTCGCTGCCGGCTCTGGCGGCCGGGACGACGGTGCCGCTGGAGATCAGGCCGGTGACCGTGGCTTCGGCGGTGAGGTGCTCGTAGCCGAGGAACTCTGTGCGCGGCAGGCTGGCGGCCAGTTCGCGGTAGGTGTCCATCTTGCGCAGGGCCTCGGCGGTCTTGGCCTTGCCGCCGGCCTTCGCACGCTTCTTCTGCTCGTCCAGCAGCGCGGCGAACCGCTCCTCGTCGACGGTCAGCCCGGCTTCGCGGGCGGCCTCGACGGTCAGCTCGAGCGGGAAGCCGTAGGTGTCGGCGAGCTCGAAGGCGGTCTCGCCGGGCAGGGCGGCCGAGCCGCTGCCCTGGGTGCGGGAGATCGCGGCGTCCAGCAGGCGGGTGCCCTGGGCGAGGGTGCGGGTGAAGGACTCCTCCTCGGCGGTGACAACCTGCTCGATCAGCGTGGCCTGGTTCGTCAGCTCGGGCCAGACATCGCCGAGGTTGCCGATGACGCTGGCGGTCGTGGCGGGCAGGACGGGGCCGTTGATGCCGAGGCGGCGGGCATGGCGGATCGCGCGGCGCATCAGCCGCCGCAGGATGTAACCGCGGCCGTCCTTCGCGGGCAGGACGCCGTCGGCGATGAGGAAGGCGATGGAGCGGGCGTGCTCGGTGACGACCTGGAAGGACACCTTCTCCTCGCCGGGCCGTTCTTGAGTTAGCTCAGGATCGGTTGATGAAATCCCGTCTGATCGTTTTGATCGGGCGGGATTTCTGCGTTTCCAGGGGCCGTTCGATGTCTGTTCGGGGTGGTGGATGGCGGCGTGGTGGGGGTATCAGCCTTCTGATGCGCCGACTTGCCGTTGTGAGGGCAGGGGGGCGGGCCCCGGGTGGCCGGGGCTGGCGGTGCTGCTTTGTCGTTGTCGTGTGCGTGGGTCAGGTGACGCGCGGGGGCGGCCGTCCGGTGTTTCCCGGTGGTTGGGCTGCTGGGTGATCTGGCCCGGGAGTGCCGTGGGGTTCGCGGCTGAGGCCGGTGTCGTTGTCGAGGGTGGCCCCGGTGTGTTGGTAGAGCCAGGTTTCCAGGATGTCCAGGTTCCCGATGGTGGTCATGATGGCGATCAGGAGGGTCTGGGTGACCTGTCCGGGGGCGGGCCGGTGTTTCGGGTTGCCGATGTCCATGTCACCGCTCTTGAGGCGGCCGTTGATGCCTTCGTTGTGGGAGCGGATGGGTTTGTAGGTGTGGTCCCAGGTGGGGCTGAGGTAGTGCGTGTCCTGCCGGTACTTCGCGGTCTTCAGGTCGCCGCGGGCGTCGGCGGGGACGCTGATGGCGGATGCCCCGCAGACGGCAGGCAGGTCTTCTTGAGGGGGCAGGTCGAGCCACTCGTTGTCGGGGAGCTGGACCGTGGGCCGGGCGGCGGGATGAGCGGCCCGGGACCGGGTATCGGCCAGGTTGACCACCGTCGGGGGCGGCCCGGAGGAGCGTGGCTGGTTGGGGCGGAGGCGGTTGCGGCGGGGGCAGTTCACCGATGGGGACGGACCGGCGGCCGGGCACTGCAGCCGGACGGTGCCCCGGGCGTCGGCGCTCTCCTTGAGTTTGAGGAAGTACGGCCGGCGTTGTGCGATGGCTTCCTTGAGTTCGTCGCTGCGGATGCGTACGGCCTTGTCGTCCGCGCCGTGTGTGGCCTCGACCAGTGCGGTGGGCATGCGCGGGCAGGCGAGCGAGCCGTCGACCAGGAGAGCCCCTTGCCAGGTGCCCTGGAGTCCCCGTTCCTTGACCTTGTAGTCGAGGGCGAGGCGGTAGCCGAGGCGGCGGGCGGGGACCTGGAAGTGCTGTGGGCTACATCCGGTGTAGGCGCGGTCGGCCGCGCAGGTGCCTTTGGGCAGCTGGAGTTCGTCCAGCTGCCGCAGCAGGGTGATCGCGTTGGGGCCGGTGCGGACGGTGGGGGTGTCCAGGACCAGGCCGAGGCACAGCTGCGGGTAGGCCGTCGTCTTCGCCGGGGTCGTCCCGGTGACGTGTGCGGGGCGGGTGTGGGCGGCGACGAGGAAGGTGGCGCTGTAACCGAAGACGCCTTCGTCGGAGCCGCCGCTGAAGTGCAAACCCGCGGTGATCTCGACCGAGGCCGTGCCGGAGAACTCGCTGTCGGGCTTGGCCAGGACGGGGATGGCGGTCGCGTCGACTCCGATGTCGCCGCGCCAGCCGCGCAAGTGCCCGCGCTGCTGGGCGATTCTGACCGGAGTCAGGACGAGGTCGTTGGCCAGCTTCTGCAGACGGCCGGCAGCCTGGCGTCCGGCCGGGGTGTCCCATGCCGCCGCGTGGGCATCGGCGTCCGCCTGGGGCAGGCGTCGGCGCCGGTCGCAGCGGGCCGGGTCCAGGACCGTGGTGATGCGGTCCAGACCCCGGTAGAGACGGCGGCTGGCAGCGACGCACTCCCGGGCCGAGCCCGGCGGCGCCTGGGGAATGCCCAGCCAGACGCGGGCTGTTGGCCGCAGGCGGAAATGCAGTATCCGCCACGCTTCGGCGACGGTGGCCCGCCCGGTGTAGTAGACGGCGAGCATCAGCCCGGCCAGCACCGTGCGCGGCCGCACGCCCGGCGGCCCCGGACGGCCGTCCAACAGCTCCTCCAGCCGCTGGGGCAGGCCGGAGCGGTCCAGCACCGACAGCAGCTGCCCGACCTTGGAGTCGGGTATCTCGGTCAGCCGGCCGGGACGGAGCCTTGGCCGCAGCAACCGTGCCGCCAGCTCCTCACCTTCGGGCCGGGGCCTCACCGGCGGCGACCGCGCAGGAGCCGGACGACCTCCTTGTCCGTCAGCGGCGGGACCCAGCGGTGATAGGGGGCCAGGCCGGCCGGGGAGACCATGCCCGCCGCCGATGCGACAACCGCCGGGCTGACACCTTCGGCCAGCAGCCGGACGATCCAGGTCGACCGCAGCCGGCGGGCCGACAGCGGCGGGAGACCGGCATGCGGGCGGTGACGGTGCGGCCAGGACGAGACGAGGTTCTTCGCCGCCGCCACCTTCCGGCCCGGCCGGAACAGGAAACCCGCCCCCGCCGTCTCCCTCAGCTCGGCGAGCACGGTCTCCCATCCGGTGTGGCAGGCCACCAGCCGGCCGAGCATCTCCTGGTCCAGCACCGCGACGCCGGATGTGGTGACGCGGATGTGGCTGCCCCGGACCCGGGGGACCTCGCCGGGTGCCAGGCCGCATCCGGCACCCAGCGCCATCAGCGCCAGGCCGTCCAGCCGGGCCTGTCCCGGCAGTTGGGCCGCCCAGGCCCGCAACCGCGACAACTCCCCGCGCTCGTAAGGAGGCTGTGGGTCGCGCGGCGAGGACAGCCGTGCAGCGGGCGCCTCACCGCGTTGCACCCACACCAGGGCCTCACGCACCCGCCGCAGCCAGGAGCGGTAGGTCTGCACGGTGGAGCCGTCCATGCCGGCACAGCCCGACAGCACGAACGCGTCGATCGTCTCGGTCCGCATCCACACCCCGGGATCCCGCGGGAGCCCGCAGCCGTCCGCCCACACCGCCAGCCGCCCCACCACATGCAGCAGATGCCCCGCCTCGTAGCAGGTGGCAGGAGCCGCCGCGGCCACCGTCGCTCTGACCTGGTCGGCGACCGGCGCCCACCGCCGGTGTGGCAGACGGGGACGGTAGTCGCGGATCCGCCGGGAAACCTCAGGGCTCAACGTCACGGTCCAACCAAATCGGCTGGACAAGCAGCCGGTGAAGGCATCGAAGCCGATCTTCACCGAGAGGAGTGCATCAACATGGTCGGAGGTTTGACCCGCAGCAGGCCGCCGCGCGATCTTGCCCGCGATCCGGAAACCTGGCCCCACGCCCTCATCGACGACCCCGCCGCCGCCGTCGTCCAGGACATCGCCCGCACCCTCGCCACCACCCTGGCGGACCAGGGCCGCAGTCTGCGGCGGGCCGCCGAAGGGTCGGGAGTCAACCGGCAGGCCATCGCCGACCTGATCGCCGGCCGCTGCTGGCCCGACATCGCCACCGTCGCCCGCCTGGAGAACTTCCTCGCCGTCACCCTCTACCCGCCCGGGGGAGGAATGCGCCGTACGCATGGAAAACAGCCCTTCCGCCCCCCGGCATCGGCGGCCGAAGGGGCGACAAAATAGGCCACGCGCCCCCGAGGCGAGCCCAGTTGCTCTAGCCTCGGGAGTGCGTGAGCCACTGCGAACGGGACCACGCCGCGCTCCCGTACGAGGGTGCCACCTCAGGGAGCTGGTTCCCTCCCCCGCCGAGGGGAGGGAACACCCAATGAACAGGCTCTCGTTAGGCGGCCTCCTTCGTCGGTGAGCCGTTGGCCCTGGCGACGGCGAACATGCCCACCGGCTCCTCGACGACCCGGCCGTTCTTCACCAGCCGCTTGCACGTCCCGCGGACCGTCGCGAGGGCCCCCGCCCTGCCTTCCCCCGGGTCGGCCGCCCGGAGCGCCTCCGTGATGTCCCGCACCGGCATCGACCGCCCCAGCAGTCACCAGAATCCGCTCGACCGCCTCCATCAACTCGCCCGTCGCGGTCCGCTGGCCTGCGGCAACCTCTGTCCGGGGAGGCGGTGGATCGTCATCGGCCGGTGCCCTGTCCTGTTGTCCGGGAGGCGGGTCCGTATTGGGCCCGGACTCCGTCTGCGGGGAGCCGTCCCCGCGGGGCCGTCCGGGGCTGTTTCTTCGTTCACGGGTGGCGGAGCATCCGCGAGGATCTCCTCAAGCGCCTCACGCAACTGGTCACGGGTGGCGGATACCTTCGCCACCTCCGCGGCGACAAGGGCGAGTTCGGCTTCGAGCTCCGACTTCCTCTGCAGCAGCCGCCCGACCTTGCCGGAGTAGAAACCGACAGCTGCCCGCAGCCCTGGTACCGCGGCTACCTCATCTGTGTCGACGGAGCCCATCCGCTCCTCCCGATACCTGGCTGCCCATGCAACGGCAGCCATCGTAGGCAACGCCAGCCGCACCTGGCAGCCAATTCGCCAACTGTGCAAGACAGTTGCAAGACCTGGCATGTCGTTCCCGCGCATCCGAAGACCTGATGCACCTCGTTCGTGTGGTCAGTGCGGTAGCGACTGCGCACGTGCGGCTGCTCGCTTCGTGGCGGAGCCTGACACCTGCCGGCCGGGCCCGGCCTCGGTCGGCTGTCGGACCGGGCAGTCCAGGAATGAAGCATTCCGGCATGCCCCTATAGTCGCCCTCATGAGCGAAGGGAAACGAGAGTTACGAGGCAGCGGCGGTCTTCGGAGCGTGCTGTTCGCAGTCGGCGCGCTGGTGGCTGCTGGGCTGCTGGCAGCCCTTGCCTGGTGGCTGGGTTGGTTGACCCCGGGACCGGATGGTTGTCGGCGAAGCTTGCGGCGAAAGCGGCAGTTGTTGTGCCCCTGGGAGTCGCGGCCTTGATCACCTGGATCAAGAAGCGTCGGTGACGCGCTCTCTCGACAACGCCCCCCTTGAGGCCCTGCCTCAGGGCAGCCGGAACCCCACCCACGCGTAGGGGAGCCCGTCCAGATCGCAGGGGCTGATCGAAAGATCCCAAACGACAACAACGGCTCAAGCTCCGCTCGTTACCGTCCGTGCGTGGACTGGTGAAGATCACGCCATGCAGGTCGGATCTGTTGCCCTTGCAACCCCAGGGCTCGCTTCGTCCTGCGATCGCGACGCTGACTGGGTGAAGGAACCACCTCCCGCTCCCGGTTCCTGAGCACCCGGGTCCCACTCCCGGCGGCACTGTTCGGAGGCGACAGTCGTCGGCCGGGGCGTACTGGCAGGCCCGGTCCGTCGCCGGCCGCCCTGAGTTCCGTTGTCTGGCGGAGCTCGGCGCGGCAAGAGGCATTCTTGGCCATGCAGTTACTTTCGGTCGCACTGTGATTGCTTTCCGTTCGTCACGCCTGATCGAGACGCGGCCTTCCTGGAAGAGCTGACCGAGCGGAACTGCGCGGAGGTGCATGCGGGTTGCCCGGAGGCGGAGGCGTCGACGCGCGAGCCCCGATGCGGAAGACCTGGGTCCGTTGGGTGGATTGCCCACGTGAGCAGGGGTCCCCAAATGGCCTGTACTGCGGTACGGCACTTGGGCTGATTGCGTCGGCCATCTAGTTTCTTGATCGCTAACGCAGCCGGGCCGCACCTTCTGCCGA
>NZ_LFXA01000006.1 GCF_001187435.1 Streptomyces caatingaensis
GGTCCCCTTAACGTTCCAGCACCGGGCAGGCGTCAGTCCGTATACATCGCCTTACGGCTTCGCACGGACCTGTGTTTTTAGTAAACAGTCGCTTCTCGCTGGTCTCTGCGGCCACCCCCAGCTCCGAGTGCAAAACTCATCACCAGGAATGGCCCCCCTTCTCCCGAAGTTACGGGGGCATTTTGCCGAGTTCCTTAACCATAGTTCACCCGAACGCCTCGGTATTCTCTACCTGACCACCTGAGTCGGTTTAGGGTACGGGCCGCCATGAAACTCGCTAGAGGCTTTTCTCGACAGCATAGGATCATCCACTTCGCCACAATCGGCTCGGCATCAGGTCTCAGCCCCATGTGTGACGGATTTGCCTATCACACGGCCTACACCCTTACCCCGGGACAACCACCGCCCGGGCTGGACTACCTTCCTGCGTCACCCCATCACTCACCTACTACCACTCGGGTCACCGGCTCCACCACTCCCCTACACTCCGAAGAGCTCAGGGCGGCTTCACGGGCTTAGCATCAGAGGATTCGATGTTTGGCGCTTCAAAGCGGGTACCGGAATATCAACCGGTTGTCCATCGACTACGCCTGTCGGCCTCGCCTTAGGTCCCGACTTACCCTGGGCAGATCAGCTTGACCCAGGAACCCTTAGTCAATCGGCGCACACGTTTCCCACGTGTGTATCGCTACTCATGCCTGCATTCTCACTCGTGAACCGTCCACAACTACCTTCCGGCGCTGCTTCACCCGGCACACGACGCTCCCCTACCCACCACAACAACCGTTAGGTCTCATGCTGCAGTGACACGACTTCGGCGGTACGCTTGAGCCCCGCTACATTGTCGGCGCGGAATCACTTGACCAGTGAGCTATTACGCACTCTTTCAAGGGTGGCTGCTTCTAAGCCAACCTCCTGGTTGTCTCTGCGACTCCACATCCTTTCCCACTTAGCGTACGCTTAGGGGCCTTAGTCGATGCTCTGGGCTGTTTCCCTCTCGACCATGGAGCTTATCCCCCACAGTCTCACTGCCGCGCTCTCACTTACCGGCATTCGGAGTTTGGCTAAGGTCAGTAACCCGGTAGGGCCCATCGCCTATCCAGTGCTCTACCTCCGGCAAGAAACACACGACGCTGCACCTAAATGCATTTCGGGGAGAACCAGCTATCACGGAGTTTGATTGGCCTTTCACCCCTAACCACAGGTCATCCCCCAGGTTTTCAACCCTGGTGGGTTCGGTCCTCCACGAAGTCTTACCTCCGCTTCAACCTGCCCATGGCTAGATCACCCCGCTTCGGGTCTTGGGCGCGCTACTAGGTCGCCCTCTTCGGACTCGCTTTCGCTACGGCTTCCCCACACGGGTTAACCTCGCAACACACCGCAAACTCGCAGGCTCATTCTTCAAAAGGCACGCAGTCACGACACCGAGTGCAAGCACTCGATGCGACGCTCCCACGGCTTGTAGGCACACGGTTTCAGGTACTATTTCACTCCGCTCCCGCGGTACTTTTCACCATTCCCTCACGGTACTATCCGCTATCGGTCACCAGGGAATATTTAGGCTTAACGGGTGGTCCCGCCAGATTCACACGGGATTTCTCGGGCCCCGTGCTACTTGGGTGTCTCTCAAACGAGCCGCTGACGTTTCGACTACGGGGGTCTTACCCTCTACGCCGGACCTTTCGCATGTCCTTCGCCTACATCAACGGTTTCTGACTCGTCCTGCCGCCGGCAGACGACAGAAGAGAGATCCCACAACCCCGCATACGCAACCCCTGCCGGGTATCACACGCATACGGTTTGGCCTCATCCAGTTTCGCTCGCCACTACTCCCGGAATCACGGTTGTTTTCTCTTCCTGCGGGTACTGAGATGTTTCACTTCCCCGCGTTCCCTCCACACTGCCTATGTGTTCAGCAGCGGGTGACAGCCCATGACGACTGCCGGGTTTCCCCATTCGGACACCCCCGGATCACAGCTCGGTTGACAGCTCCCCGGGGCCTATCGCGGCCTCCCACGTCCTTCATCGGTTCCTGGTGCCAAGGCATCCACCGTGCGCCCTTAAAAACTTGGCCACAGATGCTCGCGTCCACTGTGCAGTTCTCAAACAACGACCAGCCACCCACCACCCCGACACCAAAGCATCGAGTTCACTGGGGCCGGCACCGAAGGACAGCCATACGGCCGTACCCTCAGACACCCAACAGCGTGCCCGACCAGACCAGTTCACCCCACCTGCGTTCCACGCCGAAGCAGTACTAACAGAGAAGGCTCACCAAGCCGGCCGACTAGTCAACGTTCCACCCATGAGCAACCGTACGAGACATTCGCTCGTAGTCGGCTATGTGCTCCTTAGAAAGGAGGTGATCCAGCCGCACCTTCCGGTACGGCTACCTTGTTACGACTTCGTCCCAATCGCCAGTCCCACCTTCGACGGCTCCCTCCACAAGGGTTGGGCCACCGGCTTCGGGTGTTACCGACTTTCGTGACGTGACGGGCGGTGTGTACAAGGCCCGGGAACGTATTCACCGCAGCAATGCTGATCTGCGATTACTAGCAACTCCAACTTCATGGGGTCGAGTTGCAGACCCCAATCCGAACTGAGACCGGCTTTTTGAGATTCGCTCCACCTCACGGCATCGCAGCTCATTGTACCGGCCATTGTAGCACGTGTGCAGCCCAAGACATAAGGGGCATGATGACTTGACGTCGTCCCCACCTTCCTCCGAGTTGACCCCGGCAGTCTCCTGTGAGTCCCCATCACCCCGAAAGGCATGCTGGCAACACAGAACAAGGGTTGCGCTCGTTGCGGGACTTAACCCAACATCTCACGACACGAGCTGACGACAGCCATGCACCACCTGTACACCGACCACAAGGGGGCGACCATCTCTGGCCGTTTCCGATGTATGTCAAGCCTTGGTAAGGTTCTTCGCGTTGCGTCGAATTAAGCCACATGCTCCGCTGCTTGTGCGGGCCCCCGTCAATTCCTTTGAGTTTTAGCCTTGCGGCCGTACTCCCCAGGCGGGGCACTTAATGCGTTAGCTGCGGCACGGACGACGTGGAATGTCGCCCACACCTAGTGCCCAACGTTTACGGCGTGGACTACCAGGGTATCTAATCCTGTTCGCTCCCCACGCTTTCGCTCCTCAGCGTCAGTATCGGCCCAGAGATCCGCCTTCGCCACCGGTGTTCCTCCTGATATCTGCGCATTTCACCGCTACACCAGGAATTCCGATCTCCCCTACCGAACTCTAGCCTGCCCGTATCGAATGCAGACCCGGAGTTAAGCCCCGGGCTTTCACATCCGACGCGACAAGCCGCCTACGAGCTCTTTACGCCCAATAATTCCGGACAACGCTTGCGCCCTACGTATTACCGCGGCTGCTGGCACGTAGTTAGCCGGCGCTTCTTCTGCAGGTACCGTCACTTGCGCTTCTTCCCTGCTGAAAGAGGTTTACAACCCGAAGGCCGTCATCCCTCACGCGGCGTCGCTGCATCAGGCTTGCGCCCATTGTGCAATATTCCCCACTGCTGCCTCCCGTAGGAGTCTGGGCCGTGTCTCAGTCCCAGTGTGGCCGGTCGCCCTCTCAGGCCGGCTACCCGTCGTCGCCTTGGTAGGCCATCACCCCACCAACAAGCTGATAGGCCGCGGGCTCATCCTGCACCGCCGGAGCTTTCCACCCACCGAGATGCCTCGGCAGGTCATATCCGGTATTAGACCCCGTTTCCAGGGCTTGTCCCAGAGTGCAGGGCAGATTGCCCACGTGTTACTCACCCGTTCGCCACTAATCCACCACCGAAGCGGCTTCATCGTTCGACTTGCATGTGTTAAGCACGCCGCCAGCGTTCGTCCTGAGCCAGGATCAAACTCTCCGTGAATGCTTACCGGACTCATACCGGTTCAACACTCGCGTTGAGCGGAACAGCCAGGCGGAATAAGCCCGGCCGTTCACAGCGTCCTCGCTGTGTTTTTCAAAGGAACCTCATCCCAACCGGTCAAACCGGCCGGAACGGGGTTGTTTTATAGTCTGGCGTTGACTTTTGGCACGCTGTTGAGTTCTCAAGGAACGGACGCTTCCTTCGCTCCTGTTTCACCAGGCGCTCCGGGCGCTTCCCTTCGTTGTTTCCAACCTTACCAGATCCGATTTCTCGTTTCCGGCCCCCTGCTGGATCGGGGCTTTCCCGCCTTTCCGCTTTCGCGGCCCGGCGTGATCACTACTTTAGCGGATTTCCCCGGCGACTCCTAATCGGAGTCCGGAACCGAATTCCGGCATGCCGAAATCCATCCCGTTCAGGGGCCGTGCAGTAGGAATCCCGCCGACTGGCGTGAAACGCCGCCCCGGCCTCCTCACGGACGCCGCGGCAACTCGAAGAACCCTACACGAGCCCGTAACCCCGATCAAACCCGTGGCGCAAGCGGATTGAACGGCGTACCGTCGGGGCCATGACCCAGTACGTGTGCCAGCTCCAGTGGTGGCCCGCCTGACGGCGGCCACCCCTTCGCGCAGCTCGCGCACGCACCCAACGGCCGCCGCCTCGGCGGCCGTTTCTGCTGTTCGTGGCGGTGGTCCCTCGACCGAGACAAGACAGAGGGAGACGAACCTTCCATGACGCGGATCTTCAGCGGCATCAAACCGACCGGCCACCTCACCCTGGGCAACTACCTCGGCGCCGTCCGGCAGTGGGTCGAGACGGACCAGCACCGCGCGGACGCGCTCTTCTCCGTGGTCGACCTGCACGCGCTGACCGTCGACCACGACCCCGCCCGGGTCCGCCGGCTCAGCCGCCAGGCGGCCACCCTGCTGCTCGCCGCCGGACTGGACCCCGCCCTGTGCACCCTGTTCGTCCAGAGCCACGTCGACGAGCACACCCGCCTCTCCTACCTCTTGGAGTGCACGGCCTCCGACGGCGAGATGCGCCGGATGATCCAGTACAAGGAGAAGTCGGCGCGCGAGAAGGCGGCCGGCGGGAGCGTACGGCTGTCGCTGCTCACCTATCCCGTGCTGATGGCGGCGGACATCCTCGCGTACGGTGCGGACGAAGTGCCCGTCGGCGACGACCAGGCGCAGCACGTCGAGCTGACCCGCGATCTGGCCGTCCGCTTCAACCAGCGGTACGGGCAGACGTTCACCGTCCCCCGGGCCGTGCTGCCGCAGGTGGCCGCGCGGGTCATGGATCTCCAGGACCCGACGTCGAAGATGGGCAAGTCGCACGCCGAGACGTCGGGGATCGTCTATCTGCTGGACGAGCCGGACGTGGTGCGCCGGAAGGTGATGCGCGCGGTGACCGACAGCGGCTCGGAGGTCGTGTACGACCGCGAGGCCAAGCCCGGCGTGACGAACCTGCTGGAGCTCCTCGCCGCCTGCACCGACAAGGACCCGGGGGAACTGGCCGCGGGCTACACCTCGTACGGGGCGCTGAAGAAGGACACCGCCGACGCCGTCGTGGAGTTGCTGCGTCCGCTGCGCGAGCGGCACGCCGAGCTGTGCGCGGACCCGGCGTACGTGGACGGCGTCCTGCGGGAGGGCGCCCGCCGGGCGCGGGAGCTGGCGCGGCCGACGGTCGACGCGGCGTACCGGGCGATCGGCCTGCTCCCGGCCGGCTGAAGGAGCTGTGGGAGGGGCCGGTCAGCCGGTGCCGGAGGCCAGCTCGCGGCTGCGGTCGCGGGCGGCCTCCAGGGCGGCGATCAGAGCGTGCCGCACCCCGTGCTTCTCCAGCTCGCGGATGGCGTTGATCGTGGTGCCGGCGGGGGAGGTGACCGCCTCGCGGAGCTTGACGGGGTGTTCGCCGCTGTCGCGGAGCATGACGGCGGCACCGATGGCGGCCTGGACGATGAGGTCGTGGGCCTTGTCGCGCGGCAAGCCGAGGAGGATGCCGGCGTCGGTCATGGCCTCGACGAGGAAGTAGAAGTACGCCGGGCCGGAGCCGGAGAGGGCGGTCGCCGCGTCCTGCTGGGACTCGGGGACGCGCAGCGTCTTGCCGACCGGCTTGAAGATGGCCTCGGTGCGCAGCAGGTGGTCCTCGGTGGCGTGGGTGCCGCCGGAGATGACCGACATGCCCTCGTCGACGAGGACGGGGGTGTTGGGCATGACGCGGACGACGGGCGTCCCGGCCGGGAGCCGCTCCTCGAAGAAGGCGGTGGGGACGCCGGCGGCCGCGCTGATGACGAGCCGGTCGGCCGGCAGGTGCGGGGCGAGCTCGTCGAGGAGGGCCGCCATGTCCTGGGGCTTGACGGCCAGGATCAGGGTGTCGGCGCGCTTGGCGGCGTCGGCGTTGCCGACGACGTCGACGCCGTAGCGCTCGCGCAGGGCCTCGGCACGCTCGGCGCGGCGGGCCGTGCACAGCAGGTCGGCGGGCTTCCAGCCGGCTCGGATCATGCCGCTGAGCAGCGCTTCCCCGATCTTTCCGGTCCCGAGGACGGCGACTGTCTGGGCCACGGTGCTCACCTTTTCGCTGCGCTGGGCTTCGGGGCGGGCGGCCGGCGGTCCGGTGGGCCGGCCGTCCGGTCATCTTCGCACCTCGTCCGCGGACGTGCGGCCCGCCCGAGGAGGCAGGGAGCGAGGACGGGTGCCGGGGGCGCGCGGCTCGCGGTGTCCGCCGGAGTGATCGGAGGTAGCTCTTCCGACGGCCCGATCCGGCGTTTACATCGTGGTAACACTCCGTCCCGCCCATGGCCCTGGCCCTTTGGACACACTGTGACCGGGTGTCCGCGGCAGAGAGGCCGGAGGAGGCGGGGACCACCCCTGCCCATGGGCGCCGTGAGCGAGCGTCCGGACCGGCCGCCGGCCCCGGTCCGTCCCTTCTCCTCCTCACCCGCCCCTACGCATCGTGCCGCCCCCGAGTGTCCGTGTCCACGACAGCCCGCACCGGCCGAGACCCGGACCGACCTCCGGGCCGACGACCCGTACAGGCTGCCCGATCCGCCTGCCCGTACTCGTCCCTTGACGGAACCTTGTCCCCGGCGCGCGGTGTGCGCGTCAGGGGTGCTGGAGGCATCTCGCATGGAGCACAAAGAGAACGACAAGCATGAAGAGCGTGACGGGCGCGACGAGCCCCAGGAGCACCACGAGCACGCGAAGCGCAGTGACCGCGGCCCCGTCCGGACGGCCCTCTCCCGCCTCGCCCGCCTCTCCCGCCTCGGCCGCGCGGCCGGATTCCGCGCCGACTTCCCCGCGTCGCTCGTCGTCTTCCTCATAGCCGTGCCGCTCTCCGCGTGCGTCGCCGTCGCGTCCGGGGTCCCCGTCGAACTCGGCCTGGTCACCGGAATCGTCGGCGGGCTGCTCACCGGACTGCTGCCGGGCAGCAGCCTGCAGGTCAGCGGGCCCGCCGCCGGCCTGGCCGCGCTCGTGTACGAGGCCGTCCGCGAGTACGGCGTGGGGGCGCTCGGCGTCCTGGTGCTGGCGACCGGCCTCGTCCAGGTCGCCATGGGCCTGCTGCGGATGGGCCGCTGGTTCCGGGCGGTCTCGGCGGCGGTGGTCCAGGGCATGCTCGCGGGAACGGGCGTCGTCCTGATCGCGGGCCAGCTCTACCGGCTCGCCGACGCCAACGCGCCCGAGGGCGGCCTGGAGAAGCTCGGCGGACTCGTCCTGCTGCTCACCGGGACGCTCGAGTCGCCGCCGGCCCTGGTCGCCCTCGCCGTCGGCAGCGGCACGGTCGCCGTCCTCGCGCTGTGGCCACGCTGGCGGCGCGGGGCCCGGGTGCTCCCCGCGCCGCTGGCCGCGGTCGCGCTGGCGACGGGCGCGGTGGCCGCGCTCGACCTGCCCGTCGACCGGGTCCGGGTGCACGGACTGATCGAGGCCGTGGAGCCGCCGGACGGGAGCGACTTCCTCCGGCTGGGCGAGATGGGCGTCCTGGGCACCGTCCTGGCGTTCGCCCTCATCGCCTCCGCCGAGACGCTCTTCGGCGCGGCCGCCGTCGACCGGATGCACAGCGGCCCCCGCACCGACTACGACAAGGAGCTCATCGCCCAGGGCGCCGGCAACACCGTCTGCGGCATGCTCGGCGCCCTGCCCATGACCACCGTCATCGTGCGCAGTTCGGCCAACGTCCGGGCCGGCGCGCGGACGAGGGCGTCCCGCGTACTGCACGGGCTGTGGCTGCTGGTCTTCGTGACGCTCCTCCCCTGGGCGCTGGAGGACATTCCGGTCGCCGCCCTCGCGGGAGTGCTGGTGCACTCGGGGTGGAAGCTGCTGCCGGGACGGGAGTTGGGCCGGCTGTGGCAGCGGCATCGGGGCGAGGCCGCCGTCCTGCTCGCCACCACCGCGGCCGTCGTGGTGACCGACCTCTTCGAGGGGGTCGTCGTCGGCCTGGCGCTGGCCACCTTCAAGGCGGCCTGGGAGATGTCCCAGGTACGGGTGGAGACGGTACGGACCGGCGACGGCTTCGTCCGGGCGCGCGTCATCGGCAACGCCACCTTCCTGCGCCTGCCGAAACTCCTGGACGAGCTGGAGTCGCTGACCCGGCCGGGACGGCACGTCGTCGAACTCGACCTCCGCGAACTCCGGTACATGGACCCTGCCTGCCGGCAGGCACTGGACGACTGGGCGGGGCGGCACACCGTGCTCTTCGAGGACGGGGGCATGATGGCCGTCTGATCCCGGAGGCGGACCGGTCCCAGGAGACGGGCGGTCCCAGGAGAGGGGCCGGTCCCAGGAGACGGGCGGTCCCAGGAGAGGGGCCGGTCCCAGGAGACGGGCCTCAGTCCACGAGCAGCACCACCTTGCCCCGCCCGTGCCCGCTCTCGACGTCGCGCTGCGCGTCCGCGGCCCGGTCGAGCGGGTGGACGGCCCTCACGTGCCAGGTGAGTTCACCGCGCGCGTACCGTTCGGCGAGCCCGGCCAGCCGGGCCGCCGAGCGGGCGGGCGGATTGGTCCGCACGCCGGCGCCCGCGGCGCGCCCGTGCTCGACGAGGGTCAGCATCCGGCTCCGGTCGGCCACCAGGCCCAGCGACAGGTCGAAGGCCTCCCCGCCCGCGCCGTCGAGGACGCAGTCGACACCCCGCGGCGCCAGCTCACGGATCCGCTCGACGAGCCCCTCGCCGTAGGCCACGGGGAGCGCGCCCAGGGACCGCAGGTACGCATGGTTGGCCTCGCGCGCCGTGCCGATCACCAACGCGCCCGCGGCGCGCGCCAGTTGGACGGCCGCGCCGCCCACGGCCCCGGCCGCGCCGTGCACCAGCAGGACCTCGCCCTCGCGCGGGGCGAGCACCTCCAGGGCGATGTGCGCGGTCTGCGTCCCGGCGGTGAAGCCACCCGCGACCTCCCAGGGCATCGTGGCGGGCTTGCGGGTCACCTGGCCGGCCGGCGAGACGATCAACTCCGCGTACGCCCCGAGCTGCCCGAAGCCCAGCACCTCGTCCCCGGGCGCCCACTCGGTGACACCCGGGCCCACCTGGTCGATCACGCCGGCGAACTCGTTGCCGGGGATGCGCGGCAGCGGCCCGGAGACACCCGGCGGCGTCCAGCCGGCGCGCACCGCGCAGTCGTACGGCTGGACACCCGCCGCCCGCACCCGGACCCGCACCTGCCCCGGCCCGGCCTGGGGCTCCTCGACGTCCTCGACCCGCAGCACCTCGGGGCCCCCGAACTCGTGGAACCGCACCGCTCGGCTCATGATCCGCTCCTCTTCTCCGCCGTTACGTGCACTGATCACGACGGTAGGGAGCGCGGCACGGAAGCGAATCCGTAGGACTACCGGAGGTCGGGGAGCGGCCCCCCGAACCCGGCGGCCAGCGCCGCGAGTTCGCGCCGCGATCCGACGCCGAGCTTCGGATACGCCTTGTACAGGTGGTACTCCACGGTCCGCGGGCTGAGGAAGAGCCGGGCGGCGATGTCGCGGTTGCCGGCCCCGGCGGCCGCCAGGCGGACCACCTGGCGCTCCTGGGGCGTCAGGGCCGCCAGCGGATCGGGACGCGCCACGGACGCGGGCGACGCCGTCCCGCCCACCGCCCGCAGCTCGCCGCGGGCGCGTTCGGCCCACGGCACGGCGCCCAGGCGCTCGAACGCCTCCAGCGCGTTCCGCAGCCGCGGCCGGGCCTCGGTCCGCCGCCGCGCCCGCCGCAGCCACTCGCCGTACAGCAGCTCCGTACGGGCCTCCTCGAACGGCCGCCCCGCGACGCGGTGCCGGCCGAGCGCCGCCGCATAGCCCTCCTCGGCCGTCTCCTCGGGCCCGGTCAGCGCCGCACAGCGCAGGGCGACGGCGGTGGCCCACGGCTGACCGCCGGCCTCGGCCCAGGCGGTGAAGGCCGCCAACTGCCCTGCCGCCAGGCCGGGCCGGCCGGCCCGTACGGCGGCCTCCACCAGGTCACCGGTCGCCGGCAGCAGGGCGACGGCGGCGGGCGCGCCACCGCGGAGCGCGTCCCCGAACCGGCGCAGGGCCCGCTCGGGACGGCCCAGCCCCAGGTCGAGCAGCGCGAGGACGGCCGCGGAGTCCTCCCCGCCCGAACGCTCCAGCGCGGCGCGGCACTTCTCCTCGTCGCCGGCCAACGCGGCGGTGCGGGCCGCGATCCGGTCCGCGACGGCCGTCAGCCGGCGGGCCGGCAGGGGCCCGGCCGCCTCCGCCGTCGAACCGGCCGCGTCCTCGGCCTCCGCAGCCGTCGCGGCCGCCTCGCGCGGCCGCCCGGTCGCCAGCTGGACGTCGCCGAGCACCCGCAGCACGTCGGCCAGCGAGAGCAGGGTGCCGCGCTCCAGGCAGCGGGCGGCCTCGGCGGTGGCGAGCCCGAGCGCCGCGTCGTCGTCCCCGGTCAGAGCGGCGCAGTCCACGGCGAGGAGGCGGAGGAGGTGGGAGCCGGGGTTGCGCCCACGGACCTCGTCGACGAACGAACGCAGCGACGCCACCGGTCCGTTGAGATCCGCGACGGGCGCCGCCGACGAACGGTGGGGGTCCGTGGCGAGCCTCGCGACCCCGGACACCAGCGCCGCCATCGCCGACAGCGCCGCCGTCGCCGGCTGCTCCGGCCGCACCCGCGCCGCCACCTCGCCGACCCGGGTGATCAACGCCCCGTCCGCCGCCGCCCACGCGCTGCGCGCGGCCAGCACGAGCATCGGCACGACGGGCCCGGAGTCGCCGCCGGCCGACGGCTCGGCGTGGTCGAGCAGGAGGTACGCCGCGGTGCGCGGATTGCCGTTCGCGTCCTCGACCGCGCCCCGCACCATGCCCAGCCAGGCGCGCAGCGTCCGGTCCTCCGTCAGCTCCATGGCCTCCCGTGCCAGCCCGTCCGCCTGCGCGATCCGCCCGGTCACCACGGAGATCTGCGCGGCGGACAGCAGCCGCCGCGCGCGGTCGAGCGGCAGCGGACTGAGCTCCGACGCCCGGCGGTGGGCGGCCACCGCGGCCGCGAACGCCCCACGCCCCCAGGCGGATTCACCGGCCCGGGAGAGCCGGGCGGCCACCTCCTCGTCCGGCCCGGAGGCCGCCGAGGCCAGATGCCAGGCGGTACGGTCCGGATCCCGGCCGGCACCGGCCTCCGCGAGCGCCCGGTGCGCGGCCATCCGTTCGGCGGGGTCGGCCCCCTGGTAGGCGGCGGCGCGGACGAGGGGGTGCCGGAAGGCGACCACGGCATCGGTGAGCGTGACGAGTCCGACGCGTTCGGCGGCCCGCAGGCCGTCGGGCCCGGCGCCGAGCGCGCCGGCGGCCGGGAGCACGGTACGCAGCTCACCGCCGCTCTCCGCCGCGGCGACGAGCAGCGCGGTACGGGCGGCCGGCCCCAGCCCCTCGATGCGGGCCCGGTAGGCCTCCACCAGCCGGGCGGGCACGGGGAGTTCGGCCGGGACCGGGACGTTGCCCGCGCGCTGCCCGGGGGTGAGCGAGCGCACCGTCTCCACCAGCGAGAGGGGGTGGCCGGCCGTCCGTTCGACGACGGTGGCCAGCACCCCGTCCGCGAGGTCCGGCGCCCGGTCGGCGAGGAGTTCGGCCGCGGCGGCGGGGCCGAGGGCGTCGAGCCGCAGCTCGGGCACGCCCGGCGCGGGTGACGGGCCGCCGTCGCCGGGCAGGCCGTCCCGGGCCGCCAGGAGAAGGGCGACGCGTTCGTCGCCGAGCCGGCGCGCGGTGAAGAGCAGGGCCTCCGCCGAGGAAGGGTCCAGCCACTGGAAGTCGTCGGCCAGGCAGAGCACCGGCTGCTCGGCGGCCAGGTCGGACAGCAGGGTGAGGACCGCCAGCCCGATGCGGAAACGGTCCTCCGGAGACGCCTCGTCCAGCCCGAACGCCCCGCGCAGCGCCCGCGCCTGAGGCCCGGGCAGGCGCGCCAGCCGCTCCCCCGTCAGCACGGGACGCAACAGCAGATGCAGCCCGGAGAAGGGGAGAACGGACTCGGCCTCGGTGCCCGTGGTGCGCAGGACGCACACCTCGCTCCCCGCCGTCCGGGCCCGCCGGGCCGCCTCGGCCAGCAGCTCCGACTTGCCGATCCCCGCCACCCCGCGCACCAGCAGGGCACCGCCCCGCCCTTCCCACGCCCGCGCCAACACCGCGGCCACGGCGGCGCGTTCCGCTTCCCGTCCGTACAACACCGCTTGACGGCCCCCTGCCTCGACTCGATCCGCCCTGGGTCGCAGGGGTGCGCCCCGCCCCTGCGGCACAACCCCGTAGTCCTACGGATTCGGGGTCTGACCTGGGCAGACTACGTTCTTGACCATGACACGGACGACTCGCATCACGATCGGCGTCTTCACACCGGCGCTCACTCTCGACCCGGCCGCCGCTCCCGGGGAGACCGCGGAAGCGGCCCGCCTCGCCGAGGAGCTCGGTTTTGAATCCCTCTGGACCAGCGACCTGCTGACCGGCCGCTGCCCGATGCTCGACCCGCTGCTGGTGCTGGCCGGCGCGGCCGCCGCCACGACACGTCTGCGGATCGGCACCGGGGCCCTGGTACCCGCGCTGCACCCGCTGCCCGGACTGGCCCAGCGGCTGGCCACCCTCCAATATCTCTCCGGCGGACGACTTCTCCTCGGCGTCGACGCCGGGGACAGCCCCTGGGCCCGCTGGCGCGGCGGCCTGAAGGACCCGGCGGCCTGGCGGGCAACGGGCATTCCCTTCGAGGAACGCGACGCCCGCCTGGACGACGCACTCTCCCGGCTGCCCGGGGCACTCGGCGGCGAACCCGGTCGACTCGACCCCGCGCAGCCCGAGTTGAGGCTGACCGTACCGGCCGAGGTGCCGCCGCTGCTCATCGGCGGCGAGAACGAAGCGGCCCTGCGGCGGGCCGTCCGCCATGGCGGCCACTGGTTCCCGGCCCTCACCACTCCGGCGTGGCTGACGGAGAAGGTCACCCGGCTGCGGGAACTCGCGGAGGCCGCCGGTCGCCCGGTGCCCGGGGTGACCGTGGCCCAGCCGTTCGGGCTCGGTGACGATGTCGAGCGGCCCGGCGGCGCGAATCTGGCGCGAGCCGCGGCCAATGCCTTCGGGATCTCGGAGGAGCGGGCCGACGCCATGGTCATCGAAGGAGGCCCGCAGCAGGCCGCGGAACGGATCGCGGAGTTCGCGGCGGCCGGCGCGGACCGGATCGTGTTCAGTACGTACGCCCCTGACTGGCGGAAGCAGTACGAGCTACTGGCGGAGGCGATCGAGCTGGCCCGCTCGATATAACGCAAAAAGCCGTGGGTTCCGGATCGTTTTCACGATCCGGAACCCACGGCTTTTCTTCAAATTTAGTTCGGCGGCGTCCTACTCTCCCACACGGTCCCCCATGCAGTACCATCGGCGCTGAAAGGCTTAGCTTCCGGGTTCGGAATGTAACCGGGCGTTTCCCTAACGCTATGACCACCGAAACACTATGAAACAATCAACAAACCAACCGGCAAAGGTCGTTCGTGGTTTCAGAACCAACACAGTGGACGCGAGCAACTGAGGACAAGCCCTCGGCCTATTAGTACCAGTCAACTCCACCGGTCACCCGGCTTCCATATCTGGCCTATCAACCCAGTCGTCTACTGGGAGCCTTACCCCATCAAGTGGGTGGGAGTCCTCATCTCGAAGCAGGCTTCCCGCTTAGATGCTTTCAGCGGTTATCCCTCCCGAACGTAGCCAACCAGCCATGCCCTTGGCAGAACAACTGGCACACCAGAGGTTCGTCCGTCCCGGTCCTCTCGTACTAGGGACAGCCCTTCTCAAGACTCCTACGCGCACAGCGGATAGGGACCGAACTGTCTCACGACGTTCTAAACCCAGCTCGCGTACCGCTTTAATGGGCGAACAGCCCAACCCTTGGGACCGACTCCAGCCCCAGGATGCGACGAGCCGACATCGAGGTGCCAAACCATCCCGTCGATATGGACTCTTGGGGAAGATCAGCCTGTTATCCCCGGGGTACCTTTTATCCGTTGAGCGACGGCGCTTCCACAAGCCACCGCCGGATCACTAGTCCCGACTTTCGTCCCTGCTCGACCCGTCGGTCTCACAGTCAAGCTCCCTTGTGCACTTACACTCAACACCTGATTGCCAACCAGGCTGAGGGAACCTTTGGGCGCCTCCGTTACCCTTTAGGAGGCAACCGCCCCAGTTAAACTACCCACCAGACACTGTCCCTGATCCGGATCACGGACCCAGGTTAGACATCCAGCACGACCAGAGTGGTATTTCAACGACGACTCCACACACACTGGCGTGCATGCTTCACAGTCTCCCACCTATCCTACACAAGCCGAACCGAACACCAATATCAAGCTGTAGTAAAGGTCCCGGGGTCTTTCCGTCCTGCTGCGCGAAACGAGCATCTTTACTCGTAGTGCAATTTCACCGGGCCTATGGTTGAGACAGTCGAGAAGTCGTTACGCCATTCGTGCAGGTCGGAACTTACCCGACAAGGAATTTCGCTACCTTAGGATGGTTATAGTTACCACCGCCGTTTACTGGCGCTTAAGTTCTCAGCTTCGCCCCACCGAAATGGAGCTAACCGGTCCCCTTAACGTTCCAGCACCGGGCAGGCGTCAGTCCGTATACATCGCCTTACGGCTTCGCACGGACCTGTGTTTTTAGTAAACAGTCGCTTCTCGCTGGTCTCTGCGGCCACCCCCAGCTCCGAGTGCAAAACTCATCACCAGGAATGGCCCCCCTTCTCCCGAAGTTACGGGGGCATTTTGCCGAGTTCCTTAACCATAGTTCACCCGAACGCCTCGGTATTCTCTACCTGACCACCTGAGTCGGTTTAGGGTACGGGCCGCCATGAAACTCGCTAGAGGCTTTTCTCGACAGCATAGGATCATCCACTTCGCCACAATCGGCTCGGCATCAGGTCTCAGCCCCATGTGTGACGGATTTGCCTATCACACGGCCTACACCCTTACCCCGGGACAACCACCGCCCGGGCTGGACTACCTTCCTGCGTCACCCCATCACTCACCTACTACCACCTCGGGTCACCGGCTCCACCACTCCCCTACACTCCGAAGAGCTCAGGGCGGCTTCACGGGCTTAGCATCAGAGGATTCGATGTTTGGCGCTTCAAAGCGGGTACCGGAATATCAACCGGTTGTCCATCGACTACGCCTGTCGGCCTCGCCTTAGGTCCCGACTTACCCTGGGCAGATCAGCTTGACCCAGGAACCCTTAGTCAATCGGCGCACACGTTTCCCACGTGTGTATCGCTACTCATGCCTGCATTCTCACTCGTGAACCGTCCACAACTACCTTCCGGCGCTGCTTCACCCGGCACACGACGCTCCCCTACCCACCACAACAACCGTTAGGTCTCATGCTGCAGTGACACGACTTCGGCGGTACGCTTGAGCCCCGCTACATTGTCGGCGCGGAATCACTTGACCAGTGAGCTATTACGCACTCTTTCAAGGGTGGCTGCTTCTAAGCCAACCTCCTGGTTGTCTCTGCGACTCCACATCCTTTCCCACTTAGCGTACGCTTAGGGGCCTTAGTCGATGCTCTGGGCTGTTTCCCTCTCGACCATGGAGCTTATCCCCCACAGTCTCACTGCCGCGCTCTCACTTACCGGCATTCGGAGTTTGGCTAAGGTCAGTAACCCGGTAGGGCCCATCGCCTATCCAGTGCTCTACCTCCGGCAAGAAACACACGACGCTGCACCTAAATGCATTTCGGGGAGAACCAGCTATCACGGAGTTTGATTGGCCTTTCACCCCTAACCACAGTCATCCCCAGGTTTTCAACCCTGGTGGGTTCGGTCCTCCACGAAGTCTTACCTCCGCTTCAACCTGCCCATGGCTAGATCACCCCGCTTCGGGTCTTGGGCGCGCTACTAGGTCGCCCTCTCGGACTCGCTTTCGCTACGGCTTCCCCACACGGGTTAACCTCGCAACACACCGCAAACTCGCAGGCTCATTCTTCAAAAGGCACGCCAGTCACGACACCGAGTGCAAGCACTCGATGCGACGCTCCCACGGCTTGTAGGCACACGGTTTCAGGTACTATTTCCACTCCGCTCCCGCGGTACTTTTCACCATTCCCTCACGGTACTATCCGCTATCGGTCACCAGGGAATATTTAGGCTTAACGGGTGGTCCCGCCAGATTCACACGGATTCTCGGGCCCCGTGCTACTTGGGTGTCTCTCAAACGAGCCGCTGACGTTTCGACTACGGGGGTCTTACCCTCTACGCCGGACCTTTCGCATGTCCTTCGCCTACATCAACGGTTTCTGACTCGTCCTGCCGCCGGCAGACGACAGAAGAGAGATCCCACAACCCCGCATACGCAACCCCTGCCGGGTATCACACGCATACGGTTTGGCCTCATCCAGTTTCGCTCGCCACTACTCCCGGAATCACGGTTGTTTTCTCTTCCTGCGGGTACTGAGATGTTTCACTTCCCCGCGTTCCCTCCACACTGCCTATGTGTTCAGCAGCGGGTGACAGCCCATGACGACTGCCGGGTTTCCCCATTCGGACACCCCCGGATCACAGCTCGGTTGACAGCTCCCCGGGGCCTATCGCGGCCTCCCACGTCCTTCATCGGTTCCTGGTGCCAAGGCATCCACCGTGCGCCCCTTAAAAACTTGGCCACAGATGCTCGCGTCCACTGTGCAGTTCTCAAACAACGACCAGCCACCCACCACCCCGACACCAAAGCATCGAGTTCACTGGGGCCGGCACCGAAGGACAGCCATAC
>NZ_LFXA01000007.1 GCF_001187435.1 Streptomyces caatingaensis
GGTGTGGGCGACATTCCACGTCGTCCGTGCCGCAGCTAACGCATTAAGTGCCCCGCCTGGGGAGTACGGCCGCAAGGCTAAAACTCAAAGGAATTGACGGGGGCCCGCACAAGCAGCGGAGCATGTGGCTTAATTCGACGCAACGCGAAGAACCTTACCAAGGCTTGACATACATCGGAAACGGCCAGAGATGGTCGCCCCCTTGTGGTCGGTGTACAGGTGGTGCATGGCTGTCGTCAGCTCGTGTCGTGAGATGTTGGGTTAAGTCCCGCAACGAGCGCAACCCTTGTTCTGTGTTGCCAGCATGCCTTTCGGGGTGATGGGGACTCACAGGAGACTGCCGGGGTCAACTCGGAGGAAGGTGGGGACGACGTCAAGTCATCATGCCCCTTATGTCTTGGGCTGCACACGTGCTACAATGGCCGGTACAATGAGCTGCGATGCCGTGAGGTGGAGCGAATCTCAAAAAGCCGGTCTCAGTTCGGATTGGGGTCTGCAACTCGACCCCATGAAGTTGGAGTTGCTAGTAATCGCAGATCAGCATTGCTGCGGTGAATACGTTCCCGGGCCTTGTACACACCGCCCGTCACGTCACGAAAGTCGGTAACACCCGAAGCCGGTGGCCCAACCCTTGTGGAGGGAGCCGTCGAAGGTGGGACTGGCGATTGGGACGAAGTCGTAACAAGGTAGCCGTACCGGAAGGTGCGGCTGGATCACCTCCTTTCTAAGGAGCACATAGCCGACTACGAGCGAATGTCTCGTACGGTTGCTCATGGGTGGAACGTTGACTAGTCGGCCGGCTTGGTGAGCCTTCTCTGTTAGTACTGCTTCGGCGTGGAACGCAGGTGGGGTGAACTGGTCTGGTCGGGCACGCTGTTGGGTGTCTGAGGGTACGGCCGTATGGCTGTCCTTCGGTGCCGGCCCCAGTGAACTCGATGCTTTGGTGTCGGGGTGGTGGGTGGCTGGTCGTTGTTTGAGAACTGCACAGTGGACGCGAGCATCTGTGGCCAAGTTTTTAAGGGCGCACGGTGGATGCCTTGGCACCAGGAACCGATGAAGGACGTGGGAGGCCGCGATAGGCCCCGGGGAGCTGTCAACCGAGCTGTGATCCGGGGGTGTCCGAATGGGGAAACCCGGCAGTCGTCATGGGCTGTCACCCGCTGCTGAACACATAGGCAGTGTGGAGGGAACGCGGGGAAGTGAAACATCTCAGTACCCGCAGGAAGAGAAAACAACCGTGATTCCGGGAGTAGTGGCGAGCGAAACTGGATGAGGCCAAACCGTATGCGTGTGATACCCGGCAGGGGTTGCGTATGCGGGGTTGTGGGATCTCTCTTCTGTCGTCTGCCGGCGGCAGGACGAGTCAGAAACCGTTGATGTAGGCGAAGGACATGCGAAAGGTCCGGCGTAGAGGGTAAGACCCCCGTAGTCGAAACGTCAGCGGCTCGTTTGAGAGACACCCAAGTAGCACGGGGCCCGAGAAATCCCGTGTGAATCTGGCGGGACCACCCGTTAAGCCTAAATATTCCCTGGTGACCGATAGCGGATAGTACCGTGAGGGAATGGTGAAAAGTACCGCGGGAGCGGAGTGAAATAGTACCTGAAACCGTGTGCCTACAAGCCGTGGGAGCGTCGCATCGAGTGCTTGCACTCGGTGTCGTGACTGCGTGCCTTTTGAAGAATGAGCCTGCGAGTTTGCGGTGTGTTGCGAGGTTAACCCGTGTGGGGAAGCCGTAGCGAAAGCGAGTCCGAAGAGGGCGACCTAGTAGCGCGCCCAAGACCCGAAGCGGGGTGATCTAGCCATGGGCAGGTTGAAGCGGAGGTAAGACTTCGTGGAGGACCGAACCCACCAGGGTTGAAAACCTGGGGGATGACCTGTGGTTAGGGGTGAAAGGCCAATCAAACTCCGTGATAGCTGGTTCTCCCCGAAATGCATTTAGGTGCAGCGTCGTGTGTTTCTTGCCGGAGGTAGAGCACTGGATAGGCGATGGGCCCTACCGGGTTACTGACCTTAGCCAAACTCCGAATGCCGGTAAGTGAGAGCGCGGCAGTGAGACTGTGGGGGATAAGCTCCATGGTCGAGAGGGAAACAGCCCAGAGCATCGACTAAGGCCCCTAAGCGTACGCTAAGTGGGAAAGGATGTGGAGTCGCAGAGACAACCAGGAGGTTGGCTTAGAAGCAGCCACCTTGAAAGAGTGCGTAATAGCTCACTGGTCAAGTGATTCCGCGCCGACAATGTAGCGGGGCTCAAGCGTACCGCCGAAGTCGTGTCACTGCAGCATGAGACCTAACGGTTGTTGTGGTGGTAGGGGAGCGTCCGTGTGCCGGGTGAAGCAGCGCCGGAAGGTAGTTGTGGACGGTTCACGAGTGAGAATGCAGGCATGAGTAGCGATACACACGTGGAAACGTGTGCGCCGATTGACTAAGGGTTCCTGGGTCAAGCTGATCTGCCCAGGGTAAGTCGGGACCTAAGGCGAGGCCGACAGCGTAGTCGATGGACAACCGGTTGATATTCCGGTACCCGCTTTGAAGCGCCCAAACATCGAATCCTCTGATGCTAAGCCCGTGAAGCCGCCCTGAGCTCTTCGGAGTGTAGGGGAGTGGTGGAGCCGGTGACCCGAGGTGGTAGTAGGTGAGTGATGGGGTGACGCAGGAAGGTAGTCCAGCCCGGGCGGTGGTTGTCCCGGGGTAAGGGTGTAGGCCGTGTGATAGGCAAATCCGTCACACATGGGGCTGAGACCTGATGCCGAGCCGATTGTGGCGAAGTGGATGATCCTATGCTGTCGAGAAAAGCCTCTAGCGAGTTTCATGGCGGCCCGTACCCTAAACCGACTCAGGTGGTCAGGTAGAGAATACCGAGGCGTTCGGGTGAACTATGGTTAAGGAACTCGGCAAAATGCCCCCGTAACTTCGGGAGAAGGGGGGCCATTCCTGGTGATGAGTTTTGCACTCGGAGCTGGGGGTGGCCGCAGAGACCAGCGAGAAGCGACTGTTTACTAAAAACACAGGTCCGTGCGAAGCCGTAAGGCGATGTATACGGACTGACGCCTGCCCGGTGCTGGAACGTTAAGGGGACCGGTTAGCTCCATTTCGGTGGGGCGAAGCTGAGAACTTAAGCGCCAGTAAACGGCGGTGGTAACTATAACCATCCTAAGGTAGCGAAATTCCTTGTCGGGTAAGTTCCGACCTGCACGAATGGCGTAACGACTTCTCGACTGTCTCAACCATAGGCCCGGTGAAATTGCACTACGAGTAAAGATGCTCGTTTCGCGCAGCAGGACGGAAAGACCCCGGGACCTTTACTACAGCTTGATATTGGTGTTCGGTTCGGCTTGTGTAGGATAGGTGGGAGACTGTGAAGCATGCACGCCAGTGTGTGTGGAGTCGTCGTTGAAATACCACTCTGGTCGTGCTGGATGTCTAACCTGGGTCCGTGATCCGGATCAGGGACAGTGTCTGGTGGGTAGTTTAACTGGGGCGGTTGCCTCCTAAAGGGTAACGGAGGCGCCCAAAGGTTCCCTCAGCCTGGTTGGCAATCAGGTGTTGAGTGTAAGTGCACAAGGGAGCTTGACTGTGAGACCGACGGGTCGAGCAGGGACGAAAGTCGGGACTAGTGATCCGGCGGTGGCTTGTGGAAGCGCCGTCGCTCAACGGATAAAAGGTACCCCGGGGATAACAGGCTGATCTTCCCCAAGAGTCCATATCGACGGGATGGTTTGGCACCTCGATGTCGGCTCGTCGCATCCTGGGGCTGGAGTCGGTCCCAAGGGTTGGGCTGTTCGCCCATTAAAGCGGTACGCGAGCTGGGTTTAGAACGTCGTGAGACAGTTCGGTCCCTATCCGCTGTGCGCGTAGGAGTCTTGAGAAGGGCTGTCCCTAGTACGAGAGGACCGGGACGGACGAACCTCTGGTGTGCCAGTTGTTCTGCCAAGGGCATGGCTGGTTGGCTACGTTCGGGAGGGATAACCGCTGAAAGCATCTAAGCGGGAAGCCTGCTTCGAGATGAGGACTCCCACCCACTTGATGGGGTAAGGCTCCCAGTAGACGACTGGGTTGATAGGCCAGATATGGAAGCCGGGTGACCGGTGGAGTTGACTGGTACTAATAGGCCGAGGGCTTGTCCTCAGTTGCTCGCGTCCACTGTGTTGGTTCTGAAACCACGAACGACCTTTGCCGGTTGGTTTGTTGATTGTTTCATAGTGTTTCGGTGGTCATAGCGTTAGGGAAACGCCCGGTTACATTCCGAACCCGGAAGCTAAGCCTTTCAGCGCCGATGGTACTGCATGGGGGACCGTGTGGGAGAGTAGGACGCCGCCGAACTATTATTCAGTAAGCCCTGGTGGGAATTCATTTCCCGCCAGGGCTTACTTGCGTTTACCGGGCCGGCGGCCCGCTCCGTACCCCGCCCGGCCCCTCTGCGCGTCCCTTCCGGCGTTACCGGTAAGGTCAAGAAGGCATCAACGGCACGTTCCCACAGGAGGCTCCCGGGTGGAGGTCCAGGAGACGCGCGTCCAGACCGACCGCGTCCTCACCATCCCCAACATCCTCAGCATGGCCCGCCTCGTCGGCGTACCCCTCTTCCTGTGGCTGATCCTTCAGCCCGTCTTCGGCGGGCCGAAGAGCGACGGATGGGCCCTGCTGGTCCTGGCCCTGAGCGGCGTCAGCGACTACCTCGACGGCAAGTTGGCCCGGCGCTGGAACCAGATCAGCAGCCTCGGCCGGCTCCTCGACCCGGCCGCCGACCGGCTCTACATCCTCTCCACCCTGGTGGGCCTCACCTGGCGTGAGATCCTGCCGATCTGGCTTACCGCGGCCCTCCTGGCCCGTGAGGCGATGCTGCTGGTCATGGTGTGGATCCTGAGGCGGCACGGCTATCCGCCGCCGCAGGTGAACTTCCTCGGCAAGGCAGCGACGTTCAACTTGATGTACGCCTTCCCGCTGCTGCTTCTCAGTGACAGCGGGACCTGGCTGGATACGCCCGCCACCGTTTTCGGATGGGCGTTCGCAGGATGGGGTACAACCCTCTATTGGTGGGCAGGGATCCTCTACGTGGTTCAGGTCCGCCGACTGGTCAAGGCGGATACCGCGGATACCACGGCCGACTGATCCCCGTGTAAGTCCACGTACAACCGGGCGTTTTGGTCGGCGGTCCGTCATCTCTCGAGGAGGACGCTTCCGACATGAAGGCCGTCGTGATGGCCGGCGGCGAAGGCACGCGCCTTCGCCCCATGACCTCAAGCATGCCCAAGCCGCTCCTGCCGGTGGCAAACCGCCCCATCATGGAGCATGTTCTCCGGCTGCTCAAGCGGCACGGGCTCACCGAGACGGTGGTGACCGTCCAGTTCCTCGCCTCACTGGTGAAGAACTACTTCGGGGACGGCGAAGAGCTCGGAATGGAGCTCACCTATGCCAACGAGGAAAAGCCACTCGGCACCGCGGGCAGCGTCAAGAATGCTGAAGAGGCCCTCAAGGACGACACCTTCCTGGTCATCTCCGGTGACGCTCTCACCGATTTCGACCTGACCGACCTGATCCGGTTCCACCGGGAAAAGGGCGCCCTGGTCACGGTCTGCCTCACCCGGGTCCCCAACCCGCTGGAATTCGGCATCACCATCGTCGACGAGGCCGGCCGGGTGGAGCGCTTCCTGGAGAAGCCCACCTGGGGCCAGGTCTTCTCCGACACGGTGAACACGGGCATCTACGTCATGGAGCCCGAGGTCTTCCAGTACGTCGCCCCCGACGTCCCCGTCGACTGGTCGGGCGATGTCTTCCCCCAGCTCATGAAGGAAGGCAAGCCGATCTACGGCTATGTCGCCGAGGGCTACTGGGAGGACGTCGGTACCCATGAGAGCTACGTCAAGGCCCAGGCCGACGTCCTCGAACGCAAGGTGGACGTCGACATAGACGGTTTCGAGATCTCGCCCGGAGTCTGGGTGGCGGAGGGCGCCGAGGTCCACCCCGACGCGGTCCTCCGCGGCCCGCTCTACATCGGCGACTACGCCAAGGTCGAGGCGGCCGCGGAGATTCGCGAGCACACCGTCGTGGGCTCCAACGTCGTCGTCAAGAGCGGTGCCTTCCTGCACCGGGCCGTCGTCCACGACAACGTCTACATCGGCCAGCAGAGCAATCTCCGCGGCTGTGTCGTCGGCAAGAACACCGATGTCATGCGCGCCTCCCGGATCGAGGACGGAGCCGTCATCGGCGACGAGTGCCTCATCGGTGAGGAATCGATCATCCAGGGGAACGTCCGGGTCTATCCCTTCAAGACCATCGAGGCGGGCGCCTTCGTCAACACCTCGGTGATCTGGGAGTCCCGCGGCCAGGCGCACCTCTTCGGCGCGCGCGGGGTCTCGGGCATCCTCAATGTGGAGATCACCCCCGAGCTCGCCGTACGGCTCGCGGGTGCGTACGCCACGACGCTCAAGAAGGGCGCGACCGTCACCACGGCGCGCGACCATTCGCGCGGCGCGCGCGCCCTCAAGCGGGCCGTGATCTCGGCGCTGCAGGCCAGCGCCATCGAGGTGCGCGACCTGGAGAACGTACCGCTGCCGGTGGCCCGGCAGCAGACCGCCCGGGGAAGCGCCGGCGGCATCATGATCCGTACGACGCCCGGGGTGCCGGACTCCGTCGACATCATGTTCTTCGACGAGCGCGGTGCGGACCTCTCCCAGGCCGGCCAGCGGAAGCTGGACCGCGTCTACGCGCGCCAGGAGTACCGGCGCGCGTTCCCCGGGGAGATCGGCGACCTCTCCTTCCCGTCCAGCGTCTACGACTCGTACGCGGGCGCGCTGTTGCGCTCCATCGACACCTCGGGCGTCGCCGAGGCCGGGCTCAAGGTGGTCGTGGACGCGTCCAACGGCAGCGCCGGTCTCGTCCTGCCGAGTCTTCTCGGCCGGCTCGGCGTGGAGGCGCTCACCATCAATTCCGGGCTGGACGAGGCCCGTCCGACCGAGACCGCGGACACCCGGCGTTCGGGGCTCGTGCGGCTCGGGGAGATCGTGGCCTCGGCGCGGGCGGCGTTCGGCGTGCGTTTCGACCCGGTGGGGGAGCGGATCTCGCTGGTGGACGAGCGCGGCCGCATCGTCGAGGACGACCGGGCGCTGCTGGTGCTGCTCGACCTGGTCGCCGCCGAGCGGCGCAGCGGCCGGGTGGCCCTGCCGGTGACCACGACGCGCATCGCCGAGCAGGTCGCGGCGTACCACGGTACGCAGGTGGAGTGGACGACGACGTCGCCGGACGACCTGACCCGGGTGGGCCGGACCGATTCGACGATCTTCGGCGGGGACGGGCGCGGCGGGTTCATCGTGCCGGAGTCCAGCAGCGTCTTCGACGGGGCGGCGGCCTTCGTCCGGCTGACCGGGCTGGTGGCCCGTACGCAGCTCACGCTGAGTCAGATCGACGCGCGCATTCCGCGGGCGCACGTGCTGCGGCGGGACCTGGCGACGCCCTGGGCGGTCAAGGGGCTGGTGATGCGGCAGGTGGTGGAGGCGGCCGGTGACCGTTTCGTCGACACGACCGACGGTGTCCGGGTGGTCGAGGCCGACGGGCGGTGGGTGCTGGTGCTGCCCGATCCGGCCGAGGCGGTGACGCACCTGTGGGCCGAGGGGCCTGACGACGCGTCCGCCCAGGCCCTGCTGGACGAGTGGTCGGCGGTCGTGGACGGGGCCGGCCGCTAGCCGTTCCCGCGCCGAGGGGCGCCGTCTTCCCGGTCCGGATCCGGCACGCCGGTGGGGCCATTGGGAGACGGCGCCTTCGACGTGCGACGATGTGCGGCATGTCGCAGCAGCCCCCCGTTCGGAGCACTTCGTCGCCGCCTCCGCGTCCCGACGCCTCCATGTCGCTGCTGACCAATGTGATGGACCACAGCCTGGACGACGGGTACGCGGAGGCGGCGGCCCGGCGGGCGGAGGGCGGCGCGGGCCTGCCGGGCCGGCTGCGTGCCAAGCTGGGGCTGGCGGGGGCGCTGTTGCTCGCGGCGGTCGTGGTGACGCTGGGGGCGGCGCAGGCGCGGATATCGGCGCCGACGCTGGCCAAGGAGCGCGAACAGCTCATCAACCGCATCGAGTCGGAGACCTCGGCGGCCGACGCGCTGCAGAAGAACGTGGACTCCCTGCGGGAGACGGTCGGCAGCCGGCAGCGCGAGGCCCTGGAGGAACACGGCGGGGACAAGGCCGAGTTGGTGTCCCTGCTCGCGGGGGCGACCCCGGTGCGGGGCCCCGGGCTCAAGGTGGTCGTCGACGACGCCAAGCAGGCGAAGACGGGGGGCGGCGGCCCGCGGGAGAGCAGTGGTTTCTCCGATACGGGCCGGGTGCGCGACCGTGACATGCAACGCATCGTCAACGGGCTGTGGCAGGCGGGCGCCGAGGCGGTCTCGATCAACGGGCAGCGGCTGACGTCGCTGTCGGCGATCCGGGCGGCCGGGGACGCCATACTGGTCGACAACAAGCCGCTGGTGCCGCCGTACACGGTGCTGGCGGTCGGTGACGGCAAGCGGATGAGCACGGCGTTCCAGGACAGTGTGGACGGTCAGTATCTGCACGTCCTCCAGCAGAACTACGGGGTCAGGGCCAACATCTCCGTCGAGGGGGACGTCCGGCTGCCGGCCGCGCCGAGCCTGATCGTACGGACCGCACGGGCGAAGGAGGGCGGCGCGGCCGGCCGCGCCGCCGACACAGGGAAGGGCACATCGTGATCGCCGTATTGGGCCTCGTCGTGGGAGTGGTGGTCGGACTCGTCGTCCGCCCCGTGGTGCCGACGGCGGTCGAGCCCTACCTGCCCATCGCCGTGGTGGCCGCGCTGGACGCCGTCTTCGGCGGTCTGCGGGCGATGCTGGACGGCATCTTCGACGACAAGGTCTTCGTGGTGTCGTTCCTGTCGAACGTGGTCGTGGCGGCCCTGATCGTCTTCCTGGGCGACAAGCTGGGCGTCGGGGCGCAGCTGTCGACGGGCGTGGTGGTCGTCCTGGGCATCCGTATCTTCTCCAACGCCGCCGCGATCCGGCGGCACGTCTTCCGGGCGTGAGGCCGATGAGCAAGGACGACACGCCCGAGGAGCCGAAGGGTTCCGGTGGCCCCGAGAAGCCCGAGGGGCGTGAGAAGCCCGAGGGGCCGAAGGGGCCGCGGGAGGAGCCGGAGAGGCCGGAGGTGCCGGAGGGGCCGGTCGAGGCGGCGCGGGAGCCGGCGCCTCCGCCCCCGCCCCTGACGGGCCGTCAGCGGCTGCTGCACGCCCTGTGGCCGCCCCGGTTCACCCGGGCGCAGCTGACGATGGCGGTGCTGCTGTGCGTGCTGGGACTGGCGCTGGCGATCCAGGTGCGCTCCCACAGCGAGAGCAGTGTGCTGCGCGGGGCGCGCCAGGAGGACCTGGTGCGGATCCTGGACGAGCTGGACAACCGCACCAAGCGCCTGGAGGACGAGAAGCGGCGGCTGGAGAACCAGCGCACCGAGCTGGAGAGCAGCTCCAACCAGGCCGCGGAGGCCCGCAAGCAGACCGCGCAGAAGGAGCAGCAACTCGGCGTGCTGGCGGGTACGGTGGCTGCCCAGGGGCCGGGCATCGTGCTCACGGTGAGCGACTCCAAGGGGACGGTCGAGCCGGACTCGCTGCTGGACGCCATCCAGGAGCTGCGGGCCGCGGGGGCCGAGGCGATCCAGATCAACGATGTCCGTGTGGTCGCCGGCACATACTTCTCGGGCGGGGCGGGGAAGGTGGAGATCGACGGCAGGAAGATCTCCCAGCTGTACAAGTTCAAGGTCATCGGCAAGCCCGACGACCTGCGGCCGGCGCTCAACATTCCCGGCGGTGTGGTGCAGACTCTGCAGAAGGAACAGGCGGGGGTGGACATCTCCCGGTCTGAGAAGATCATTGTTGACGCCTTGCGTCCGGCGAAGCGGCCTGACTACGCTCGGTCGTCATCGCAGTGAGACGGGCGCACGCAGGAGCTCTGCGGGGAGGGCGGGAAGTTGCGGGGGGTCGGCGCACCACGAACGGGGTGCGTGATGGAAACTGTCTGTTGGCCTTGGACGTTGTAAGGATGTCCAGGTCGGACGGTGTGTGCATCGAGGGTTTGTCCTGCCCCACGGGCGGGTCTGTTTCGGTCAAGGGGAATCGCCCGTGAAGTTGTTTGCGAAGTTGTTCGGCAAGAGCGCACGCCAGAGCGGCGGCGGTGAGGGTGCCCGGCACCGGGCCGCGGGGCCGGTGCCCGGTGAGGAGCGGGGCCAGGAGGGGCGTCCCCTGTTCCGCGACCAGACGGGCGGTCAGGGAGAGGCTCCCGCGGACCCCTCGGCGACGGGTCGCATAGGTTTCGGCACTCCGCCGGGAGCGGCGGAAGGCGCCGTCCAGGTATGTTCGCGCTGCGGCCACCAGAACGGCGGGAGCAGCCGCTTCTGCTCCAACTGCGGTGCGCCGCTGCGCTCCGGGGCGGTGGCGGAGCGGGCGTCGGAGACCACCTCCACCATCTCGATCTCCGGTCTGGAGGCGTACGACTCGGAGACGACCGGGCAGACGCCCATTCCGTCGCTCTCCCCGGAGGCCCAGGCCGCCGTGGAGGCGCTGCCGGCGGGGTCGGCGCTGCTGGTCGTCCGGCGCGGTCCGAACTCGGGCAGCCGCTTCCTGCTGGACGGCGAGGTGACCACCGCGGGCCGGCACCCGCAGAGCGACATCTTCCTCGACGACGTGACCGTCTCCCGGCGGCACGTGGAGTTCCGCCGTGGCCAGGACGGCGGCTTCAGCGTCACGGACGTCGGCAGCCTCAACGGCACGTATGTGAACCGGGAGCAGATCGACTCCGCCGTGCTGGCCAACGGTGACGAGGTGCAGATCGGCAAGTATCGCCTGGTGTTCTTCGGCAGCCAGCGGGGCGTCTGACCGTCCCCGGACCGGGTCCGGGGAGACTTTCTGGGAAGGGCCATGCTTCAGAGACCGTCGGGCGGGGCCGGATCCTCCGGTTCCGCCGGTGCGGAGGGCCGGCCGGTGAGCATCGGCACGGTGCTCAATCTGCTGCGCGACGAGTTCCCCGAGGTCACCATCTCCAAGATCCGTTTCCTGGAGGCGGAGGGCCTGGTGGAGCCGAAGCGCACCCCGTCCGGCTACCGCAAGTTCAGCCCGTCCGACGTGGAGCGGCTCGCCCAGGTGCTGCGGATGCAGCGCGATCACTATCTGCCGCTGAAGGTCATCCGGGAGCACCTGGACGCGCTGGAGCGGGGCGAGCGCGTCCCGCTCCCGTCCCCCGGGCAGCCGCGGGACGCCCTCGGCCTGAGCGAGGACGCCGACGAGGCCGTGGAGGCGGCGGAGGCTCCCGCGGCCTCCACGCGGGTCGGGCGGGCCGAGCTGCTCGCGGCGGCCGGGGTGAGCGAGGCCGAGCTGGCGGAATGGGAGTCCTACGGGCTGGTCACGGCCCACCCGGACGGCGCATTCGCCGCCGATTCCGTGGCCGTCGCCCGGCTCGTCGCCGATCTGGGGCGGTTCGGACTGGAGCCGCGCCATCTGCGGGCCGTGAAGGCCGCCGCCGACCGGGAGGCAGGTCTGATCGAACAGGTGGTCGCCCCGCTGCGGAGGCACCGCAATCCGCAGACCAGGGCGCACGCCGAGGCGACGGCGCGGGAGCTGGCCGGGCTCTCGGTCCGGCTGCACGCGGCCCTGGTGCGGTCCGCGCTCCAGCAGCGCGGACAGTGACCGGGGGCGTCCCGACTACCCAAACCCGGCGGGCACGTCCTAGGGTTGCTGTGTGAACGAGCTCGATGTCGTGGGTGTCCGGGTGGAAATGCCGTCCAACCAGCCGATCGTGCTCCTGCGCGAAGTGGGAGGCGACCGCTACCTCCCCATTTGGATCGGTCCGGGGGAGGCGACGGCCATCGCCTTCGCCCAGCAGGGCATGGCCCCTGCCCGGCCGCTGACCCATGACCTCTTCAAGGACGTGCTGGACGCGGTCGGCCAGCAGCTCGCCGAGGTCCGGATCACCGACCTGCGCGAGGGCGTGTTCTACGCGGAGCTCGTCTTCGCCAGCGGGGTGGAGGTCAGCGCGCGGCCGTCCGACGCCATAGCGCTGGCGCTGCGCACCGGGACGCCGATCTATGGCAGTGACGGGGTGCTGGACGACGCGGGCATCGCCATCCCGGACGAGCAGGAGGACGAGGTGGAGAAGTTCCGCGAGTTCCTCGACCAGATCTCGCCGGAGGACTTCGGCACCAGCAATCAGTGAGGCCCGGGAGCCGGTGCCGTCCGGGAACCAGCTCCCGGAACCAGAGGGGACCGGGCGACGGGTGAGGGGCCGTCGGGCGGCGGTCGCGGGCGGCCGGTGAGACGCAGGCCGTGCCCGAAAAGGGCCGGTCGGAGCGCATTCGAGTAGCCTTTCCCGCGCGGGGATACGGAAAACCACTCTCAGGGTGATTATCACTCGGCGTGCCGAGTGTGGCGATCGTTGACGCACCCCGAGCGACTGCCTACCGTCGAGAAGGCAGGTCAAGGACGGAGGTCGGCGTGAGAAGCACGGGCGACGGTACAGCGGTCGGCAGTCCGTATCCGCTGCATGGGGGAACGGTCGAACCGGTGACCCGCCCCCGCAGTCTGAACGGCACGGGAGGCACCCCCGTTCCCGCCGCGGCGGCGGTGACCTCGCAGCGGGGGCCCCGGGCCGGCGGCCCGGCCCGCACGGAGACGGGGACCGGGACCGGGGGGGGACGCCACGACCGGCACCGACATCATTGGTTACCGGGGGCCGACCGCCTGCGCGGCGGCCGGCATCACCTATCGGCAGCTCGACTACTGGGCGCGCACCGGGCTGGTCGAGCCCAGCGTGCGGCCCGCCTACGGCTCGGGCAGCCAGCGGCTCTACAGCTTCCGGGACGTCGTCGTCCTGAAGATCGTCAAACGGCTGCTGGACACCGGGGTCTCGCTCCAGAACATCCGCACCGCCGTGCAGCACCTGCGCGCCCGCGGCATGGCCGACCTCGCGCAGATGACGCTGATGAGCGACGGCGCCACGGTGTACGAGTGCTCCTCGCCGGACGAGGTCGTCGGGCTGCTCCAGGGCGGTCAGGGCGTCTTCGGCATCGCCGTCGGGGTGGTGTGGCGCGACGTCGAGAGCGCGCTGGCCCAGCTCCACGGGGAGCGGGTGGACACGGGGGAGACGCTCATCGGCCACAATCCGGCGGACGAGCTGGCGCGTCGGCGCAACCGGGCCGGCTGACCCCGGCCGGGCCGGCCGACCCGCTCCGGATCGCATCTGTGTGCGATTGTCAGTGGTGTGCGGCAGCATCTGTCGTGTGAGAGGTTCGCCGACGATCCTGCATCTGGACATGGACGCCTTCTACGCCTCGGTGGAGCAGGCGGCCAAGCCCAGCCTGCGCGGGAAGCCGGTGGTCGTGGGCGGTGTCGGCCCCCGTGGCGTGGTGGCCACCGCCTCGTACGAGGCGCGGGTCTTCGGCGTCCACTCGGCCATGGCCACGGCCCAGGCGCGCAGGCTCTGCCCCAACGCCGCCTATCTGCACCCGAGGTTCAGCCTCTACCGGCAGATCAGCGACACCGTCATGGAGCTGCTCGGCCGGCTGTCCCCGCTGGTCGAACCGCTCAGCCTGGACGAGGCGTTCGTGGATCTGGAGGCGGGCGGGGTAGAGGGCTCCTCGGCGGCGGTCCGGGCCGTGGGGGAGAAGCTGCGCCGGGACATCCGGGCGGCGACGGGGGTCAGCGGGTCGGTGGGGCTCGCCGGGTCCAAGATGCTCGCGAAGATCGCCTCGGAGCAGGCGAAGCCGGACGGGCTCGTCGTCATCGAACCCGGGACGGAACTGGAGCTGCTCGGGCCGATGCCGGTGCGGACCATCCCGGGCGTCGGTCCCGCCACGGCCGAGGCGCTGCGCCGGGCCGGCATCCACACCGTGGCCGAGACGGCCGAGGCGGGTGAGGCGGAGCTGGTGCGGCTGCTCGGCAAGGCGCACGGGGCGTCCCTGTACGCGCTGGCCACGGGGCGGGACGACCGGCCGGTGGTGGCGGAGCGGGACGCGAAGTCCGTCTCGGTGGAGGACACCTTCGCCGAGGACCTCACCGACCGGACCCGGGTGCGGATGGAGCTCGCGCGGCTGGCGGACCGGTGCGTGCGGCGGCTGCGGGAGGCCGGGCGGTCCGGCCGCACCGTCGTCATCAAGGTGCGCCGTTACGACTTCTCCACGCTGACGCGCTCGGAGACGCTGCGGGGGCCGACGGACGACCCCGCGGTCGTGCGCGAGGCGGTGGCGCGGCTGCTGGAGGGGGTGGACACGTCGGAGGGGGTCCGGCTGCTGGGGGTCGGTGTCAGCGGGCTCGCCGACTTCACGCAGGAGGATCTTTTTGCGCAGGCGCGGGCGCAGGAGGGGGACGGGGGGCCGGCTGTGGTGGCGGGGGTGGATGTCGACGGGGCCGGGGTCGGGGCCGGGGGTGCCGGCGGGGGCGACGAGCTGCCGGAGGCCGGGCCGGGCCCCCGGCAGTGGTTTCCGGGGCTGGACGTCGTCCACGCGGAGTTCGGGCGGGGGTGGGTGCAGGGGAGTGGTCTGGGGCGGGTCACGGTGCGCTTCGAGGAGCCGTGGTCGGAGGTGCCGGGGCGGGTGCGGACGTTCGCCGTGGACGATCCGGCGTTGGAGGTGGGGGAGCCGGTGCCGTTGTTGCGGCCGGGGGCGGGGGGTCCTTCGGGCGAGGGCTCGGCTCTGCCGGGGGAGGGGGGTGTGACGGCCGCCTGATCCGGGTTGGGTGGGGTTGGATGCGGTGGGGGTCGGCGGGGGATGTCGGGTGCCGGACTGGCGGAGTTGCCCCAGCCCCGCCCTTTCACCGTTTCCTCCGGGTCTCCGCCCCGGGCCCTGTGGCGCGGGGCCGCGGGGAGGGGGGCTCTCCCCCGAGGCCCGCTGCCGCACTGCCGCGCGGAGCGGGGGCTCCGTCCCGTCCCCGGTGCCGCGCCGTCGCCGCTCGGAATGCGGGGCTCCGCCCCCTGCGCCCCGGGCGCGTCCATGGTCGCCCTCTGTGCGCGGAGCCTCGTGGAGGTCGGCCCTGCCGGGACCACCCGCCCCGGATCGGCCCCCCAGGTTGCCCGCCCAATCGGCCTCCCGCCCGGGGCCCGGTGGCCCGCGCCCGGCACCGTCCTTCGAGGCCCGGGCCTGCCCTGCCCGGGCCTGCCCTGCCCGGGCCTTGCCCTGCCCGGGCCTGCCCGGCGGCCTGGGTCCTCCCCTCCCCTCCCTTCCCCTCCCTGGTGCCCCAGGCGTTGGCACCGTGCCCTCTGTCCCGGGACGGCGGGCCCCTCAGTGCCAGCGCGCTCCCCCCACCCGGGCCGCGGAGTCACGCGTCGGGTCCGGGGGACGGTGAGGCGGGGAGGGGGAGGTTGTAGTGGTGGTGGAGGAGGAGTTCCTGGGTGGGGGAGAGATGGCGGGCTACGCCCAGGTCGGGGGCTTGTTTGATGAGGGTGTGGGCGTAGGGGACGCGGAGGGTGTCGTTCTCCAGGACGCTGGGCTCCAGGGGGACGAACGCGTCGCGGCCGAAGAGGCCGGTGCGTACGGCGGCCCACCGGGGCGCGCCCGTCGCGTCGTCGAGGTAGACCTCGTCCACGGTGCCGATGCGGGTGCCGTCGCGGTCGTAGGCCCTGCGTCCGATCAGGCTCCGGGGGTCGATGTCGCTCTGCACGGTTCCTCCCGTCAGGTGTGTCCCCGGTGGGTTCCCCGGAAGTTCGTTATAAAGCCCATGAAAACCCTCCGGAGGCGGGAAAAGCCGCAAAGGAGGAAGGCTTTCCCGGGAGACCCTCGCGCGGCATTGCCGCTGGTAGGCTGACAATTGGCCGCTGACCCCGCGCGGGAGAGTCCCCCAGGGACCCGGACAGGCATGGACCTGGAAGGGGCCCGACGGGGCGCCGAAGGAGCAAATCCTCCCCGGAATCTCTCAGGCACACGTACCGCGCGGACGAGGTCACTCTGGAAAGCAGGGCGGGCCCCGGTCCTCGCACCATGCCGAGCCCCCCTCACCGACGGTGAAAGCCGGGCTGCCCGCACGGGCCCGGTGAATCTCTCAGGTCCAGTTGACAGAGGGGGAGGCCGTCCGGGTACCCGCGCCGTGGTACCCCTCGCAGGTCGTATGACCAGGAGGCCCCCGCAGATGACCGCCCACCGCATCGCCCTCTCCGACCTGGAGCGCGGCACCCCCTTCGCGAACCGCCACATAGGCCCCGACAGCGGCGCCCAGGCGAAGATGCTCGCGCAGGTCGGCTTCGGCTCGCTCGACGAACTCACGGCCGCCGCCGTGCCGGACGCGATCAAGAGCGCCGAGGCGCTCCGGCTGCCCGGCGCCCGCGGCGAGGCCGAGGTGATCGCCGAGCTGCGCAGCCTCGCCGACCGCAACCAGGTGCTCGTCCCGATGATCGGGCTGGGCTACCACGGCACGTTCACTCCGCCGGTGATCCTGCGCAACGTCCTGGAGAACCCGGCGTGGTACACGGCCTACACGCCGTACCAGCCGGAGATCTCCCAGGGGCGTCTGGAGGCGCTGCTCAACTTCCAGACGATGGTCGCCGACCTCACGGGGCTGCCGACGTCCGGTGCCTCGCTGCTGGACGAGGGCACCGCGGCGGCCGAGGCGATGGCGCTGTCCCGCCGCGTCGGCAAGGTCAAGGACGGGGTCTTCCTCGTCGACGCCGACACGCTGCCGCAGACCGTGGCGGTCATCGGGACCCGCGCCGAGCCGACCGGGGTCGAGGTCGTCGTCGCCGACCTCTCCGCCGGCATCCCGGAGGAGATCGCCGAGCGCGGGGTCTTCGGTGTCCTGCTCCAGTACCCCGGTGCCTCCGGTGCCGTGCGCGACCTGCGGCCGGTGATCGAGCGGGCGCACGAGCTGGGCGCGGTCGTCACCGTCGCCGCCGACCTGCTCGCGCTCACCCTGCTGACCCCGCCCGGCGAGCTCGGCGCCGACATCGCGGTGGGCACCACCCAGCGCTTCGGCGTCCCCATGGGCTTCGGCGGCCCGCACGCCGGATACATGGCCGTCCGCGAGCAGTTCGCCCGCAGCCTGCCCGGCCGGCTCGTCGGCGTCTCCGTGGACGCGGACGGCGACAAGGCGTACCGCCTGGCCCTGCAGACCCGCGAGCAGCACATCCGCCGCGAGAAGGCCACCAGCAACATCTGCACCGCGCAGGTGCTCCTCGCCGTGATGGCCGGCATGTACGCCGTCCACCACGGCCCCGAGGGCCTGACGACCATCGCCCGCCGCGCCCATCGCTACGCCACGCTGCTCGCCGCCGGGCTGCGCGCGGGCGGCGTCGAGGTCGTCCACGGCGCGTACTTCGACACCGTGACCGCGCGCGTGCCCGGCCGGGCCGACACGGTCCTCGCGGCCGCCCTGGAGCGCGGGATCAACCTGCGCAAGGCGGACGCCGACACC
Organism: Streptomyces caatingaensis; assembly: GCF_001187435.1. Classification (GTDB taxonomy): domain Bacteria; phylum Actinomycetota; class Actinomycetes; order Streptomycetales; family Streptomycetaceae; genus Streptomyces; species Streptomyces caatingaensis. The sequence goes on from NZ_LFXA01000007.1 coordinate 17,375, forward strand.
GTCGGGATCGCCTGCGACGAGACCACCACCCGCGAGCATCTGGCCGCCGTCTGGGCCGCGTTCGGCGTCGAGGCCGACGTCGAGGCGCTGGACGCCGCCACCCCGGACGCGCTCCCCGGCGAGCTGCTGCGCCGCTCCGGCTTCCTCGCCCACCCGGTCTTCCACCAGCACCGCTCCGAGACGTCGATGCTGCGCTACCTGCGCCGTCTCGCCGACCGGGACTACGCGCTGGACCGGGGCATGATCCCGCTCGGCTCCTGCACGATGAAGCTCAACGCCACCACCGAGATGGAGCCCGTCACCTGGCCCGAGTTCGGCGCGCTGCACCCCTTCGCGCCGGAGGAGCAGGCGGCCGGCTACCTCACGCTGATCCGCGAGCTGGAGGAGCGGCTGGCCGAGGTCACCGGCTACGACAAGGTCTCGCTCCAGCCCAACGCCGGTTCGCAGGGCGAGCTGGCGGGCCTGCTCGCCGTCCGCGCGTACCACCGGGCCAACGGGGACGAGCAGCGCACCGTGTGCCTCATCCCGTCCTCCGCGCACGGCACCAACGCGGCCAGTGCCGTGATGGCCGGCATGCGGGTGGTCGTCGTCAGGACCGGTGAGGACGGCGAGGTGGACGCCGCCGACCTGCACGCCAAGATCGAGCAGTACCGCGACGAGCTGGCCGTGCTGATGGTCACCTATCCGTCCACGCACGGCGTGTTCGAGGAGCACATCGGCGAGATCTGCGCCCGGGTGCATGAGGCGGGCGGCCAGGTCTACGTGGACGGCGCCAACCTCAACGCCCTGGTGGGCCTGGCGAAGCCGGGCCACTTCGGCGGCGACGTCTCGCACCTGAACCTGCACAAGACCTTCTGCATCCCGCACGGCGGCGGCGGTCCGGGCGTCGGCCCGGTCGGCGTCCGCGCCCACCTCGCGCCCTACCTGCCCAACCACCCGCTGCAGCCGTCGGCCGGGCCGGAGACCGGCGTCGGCCCGGTCTCGGCGGCGCCGTGGGGCTCGGCCGGCATCCTGCCGATCTCCTGGGCGTACGTCCGGCTCATGGGCGGCGAGGGCCTCAAGAAGGCCACCCAGGTCGCGGTGCTCGGCGCCAACTACGTCGCCAAGCGCCTGGAGCCGCACTACCCGGTGCTCTACACCGGCCCGAACGGCCTGGTCGCGCACGAGTGCATCATCGACCTGCGGCCGCTGACCAAGGCGACCGGCGTGACCGTGGACGACGTCGCCAAGCGCCTGATCGACTACGGCTTCCACGCCCCCACCATGTCGTTCCCGGTGGCCGGCACCCTGATGATCGAGCCGACCGAGAGCGAGGACCTCGTCGAGCTGGATCGTTTCTGTGAGGCGATGATCGCCATCCGTGCCGAGATCGAGAAGGTCGGCTCGGGCGCCTGGGACAAGGACGACAACCCGCTGCGCAACGCCCCGCACACCGCCGCCTCGGTCGCCGGGGAGTGGGAGCGGCCCTACAGCCGGGAGGAGGCCGTCTTCCCGGGCGGCGTCCAGGCCGCCGACAAGTACTGGCCGCCGGTGCGCCGGATCGACGGCGCCTTCGGCGACCGCAACCTGGTGTGCTCCTGCCCGCCGCTGGACGAGTACGAGGGCTGATCCGCCCATGAGGTGGGGCCGGTCCGGCGGTGCGCCGGACCGGCCCCTTCGCGTCGTCCTCCGGTGTGCCGGACGTGCCGTCAGGCGGCGGTCACGACCTGCCCCGCGCCGAGCGGCCGGTGCGGGGCGATGATCTGCCCGTCGGGCAGGAGTTCACCGGTGTCCTCGAAGACGAGGACGCCGTTGCACAGCAGGCTCCAGCCTTGCTGCGGGAAGTGGGCCACGAGGTGCGCGGCTTCCCGGTCGGCTGAGTCGGCTGACGGGCACGCGGGCTGGTGCTGGCACATGGGAGGGTTCTTTCGCTGGGATGTCGGTGATGCTGACGCCGTGCTGCGGCTCGATGCGGTGGTCATGCCGCCCCCCGTTGCGATTCGGTCGGTCGGTCCCAGTGTTGCCCTACGGGCGGGATTCCGCAGGGATTTCATGGCAGCGGTCCTCTGTAGGGGAGGACGCGTCACCCATGCGGACGGTTGCTGTCAACAAGGCTGCCGCTTCGGTCGGTTCGGGTCGGCGACGGCGGAGGTCCCCCGAGTGGGTGAGGGGGCCGCGGGCCGCCGCCGGGGGCCCGGGTCAGGCGGACCGCTGGAGCAGCGGGGCGGCCGTCAGCCGGAGCGTGAGCACCGGCAGCAGGTCGGCGAAGCGGTGCGGACGGTGCGCGGCGATGCCCGGTGGCGCGGGGGCGAGCGGCACCAGCAGGTCGCCGGGGGCCGGCAGGCCCGACGCCGCGTCGGCCGCGACGTCGCCGTGCAGCCAGAGCGTGCACATGTAGAGACCGGGGACGGTCAGCAGCCGCGGCTGGTACGGGGTGGAGAGCGACTCGGCCTGGCGCAGGGCCAGTTCGGTGGAGGCGACGTACGGTCCCTCGAAGAAGTGCGAGAACGCCCAGCCGTCGGGCGTCAGCATCGCCTCGCCCGCCGCGATCGCCCGGTCGCCCTCCTTGATGAGGAAGCGCCACCCCGTCAACCGGGTGCGTGGCACACCGCCGGACGGGGCAACCGTCTCCAGGACATGGACGGGCAGCGGGAGTTCGCAGCTGAGCGACGACTGTGCGGCCTTGAGGGAGGGGGTACGGGTCTCGCGGACGGCGGTGGGGGAGCCGAGGGCCGTGCGGATGCTGCGGAGGGCAGGCGCGGGTGCGGGGGGACATGCAGGGGCATGACGGTTCGCCTCTCACTTCGGAGACACGCGGTGCTGGGCAGTGACGACGCTGTCGGTGTGCGGGGTCAGAGGGGGAGCCGGGACCGACTGCCGGGGCCTACTCTCTGCCTCAACCCGAGTTTATACGACACATGTTCACATGGTGTTTCGGGTAGCTGTCGCCGGCATTTCCGGCAAGGGGATATCAGGGCCGCCTGCGGGGTGGATTTCGGTGATTTCGTTCCGAGCCGCACACACCTGACCTCGGTTTCTTTCCCGAGGACGGTAGGCCGAAACTCGCCGGTGTTTATGACCAATGCAATCACCGCGGCCCGGAGCAGCCGTCATGCCAACGGAATGTGCCGGAGTGCGCCGTGCCTCCAGCCTACCGGTTATGCGGCCGGCGCGAGGCGTTTCGATCGCGCCGCCTGGGCATCATCGTCCGTGACGACGGCGGCCGGCGCCGCGGCGGCCCGCTTGAGGAGGGAAGGGCTTCCATGGGTGAGAAGGTCGCGGCCGCGGGGTTCGACCTGGCCGACCGGCAGCGTCACCGGGACAAGCTCCGGCAGTGCCTGGAAGCGTTGGCGCGGTTACTCGACGAGCGGCGTTTCGACCGTCCCCGCAACCTTATGGGGCTGGAGATCGAGTTGAATCTGGCGGGCCCCGACGGCATGCCGAGCATGATGAATGCCGAGGTGCTGGAGCGGATCGCGAGCCATGATTTCCAGACCGAACTCGGGCAGTTCAATCTCGAAGTGAACATTGTCCCGCACCGGTTGTCGGGATCCGTTCTCGACCAGCTCGCCGAGGAGTTGCGCACCGGGCTCGCCTATGCCGACCGAAAGGCCCGGGAGGTCGGTTCGCGCATCGTGATGATCGGCATTCTGCCGACGCTCGGCCAGGCCGACCTCGTCCCCGCGAACTTCTCCGCCGCCGACCGCTACGCCCTGCTCAACGCCCAGGTGGTGGCCGCCCGCGGCGAGGACTTCAGCATCGACATCGATGGTGTCGAACGGCTGGCCTGCACGGCCGGGTCCATCTGCCCCGAGGCCGCGTGCACCTCCGTCCAGCTCCATCTCCAGGTCACCCCGGGCCGCTTCGCCGCCGTGTGGAACGCGGCCCAGGCGATCGCGGCCGCGCAGATCGCCGTGGGCGCCAACTCGCCCTTCCTCTTCGGCCGCGAGCTGTGGCGCGAGTCGCGGCCGCCGCTGTTCGTCCAGTCCACCGACACCCGCCCGCCCGAGCTCCAGGCCCAAGGGGTGCGGCCGCGCACCTGGTTCGGCGAGCGCTGGATCGGCTCGGCCTACGAACTCTTCGAGGAGAACCTGCGGTTCTTCCCGCCGCTGCTGCCCATCAGCGGCGACGAGGACCCGTTGCGCGTCCTGGACGGCGGCGGCGTGCCCCGGCTGGACGAACTCACGCTGCACAACGGCACGATCTACCGCTGGAACCGGCCCGTCTACGGCATCGCCGACGGCGTTCCCCACCTGCGGGTGGAGAACCGGGTGCTGCCCGCCGGCCCCACGGTGGCCGACGTCCTGGCCAACACCGCGTTCTACTACGGCCTGATACGGGCGCTCGCCGAGGAGCCGCGCCCGGTGTGGACGCGGCTGCCCTTCGCGGTCGCCGCCGAGAACTTCGACACCGCCTGCCGGCACGGTATCGACGCCGTGCTGCGCTGGCCGAAGACGGGCCGCGGCGGCACCGTGGCCCCGGTGCCCGCCGTCCGCCTGGTCCGCGACGAACTGCTCCCGCTGGCCGCCGCCGGGCTCGACGCCTGGGGCGTCGAACCGGCCGACCGCGACCGCTACCTGGGGATCATCGAGGGCCGCTGCCGGTGGCGGGTCAACGGGGCGTCCTGGCAGACCGCCACCTACCACGCCGCCCGGGACAAGGGCCTGGAGCGGCACGACGCGCTGGCCGCCACCACGCGCCGCTACTGCGAGCTCATGGCCACCGGGGAGCCGGTGCACACCTGGCCCGTCGGCCTCGGCTGACACGGCCGCACCCCGTGTTCGTCCCGCCGCGGGCCGTCGGGCAAGCTGTGACGGACGCCGGCGACGGGCGGCGGACGACGGACGCGGGAGTGGTGGAGTGCGGCAGAAGGCCCGGGAGGCGGCGGAGGCCCCGCAGGCGCGGCCGGACGGGACGGCCGGAGCCGGCCCGTCGCGGCGGACCCTGCGGACGGAGACCCTGCTGGTGCTCGCCCTCTCCCTGGGCGCCAGCGCGGTCTCCGCGCTCATCAGCTTCGTCGGCTCGGTGACCCGGCCGGGCGGGCTCAAGGACCAGGCCGCCCGGCTCAACACCTCGCACGCGCCCGGCCGGCCCTGGCTGGACCTGGCCTGGCAGGTCTTCGGCGTCGCCACCGCGCTGGTGCCCGTCTTCCTCGTCGCCCACCTGCTGCTGCGCGAGGGCGCCGGGCCGCGGGCGATCGGCCTCGACCGCCGCCGCCCCGGCTCCGACCTGGCCCGCGGCACCGCCGTCGCCGCCGTGGTGGGCGGCACCGGCCTGCTCCTCTACCTCGGGGCCCGCGCCGCCGGCGCCAATCTGACCGTCGTCCCCGAGTCGCTGCCCGACGTCTGGTGGAAGTTCCCGGTGCTGATCGCCTCCGCCGTCCAGAACGCGGTCCTGGAGGAGGTCGTGGTCGTCGGCTACCTGCTGCGCCGGCTCGGCCAGTTGGGCTGGTCACCCGCGGCCGCGCTGGCCGCGAGCGCGGTGCTGCGCGGCTCGTACCACCTCTACCAGGGCCTCGGCGGCCTCGTCGGGAACATGGCGATGGGCGTCCTCTTCGTCCTGCTCTACCGGCGCTGGGGCCGGGTCGGCCCGCTGGTGGCCGCGCACGCTCTGATCGACGTCGTGGCCTTCACCGGCTACGCGCTGCTCGCCGGCCATGTGGGGTGGCTGCCGACGGCGTGACGGGCCCGAAGGGGACGGCGAGAGGGCCCGGTTGAAGATGAACGGCGCATTCCGGATTAGCGGCCCCGCATTCCCGGGGTGGGGCGATCTTCGCGTGACCGTATCGCTACGATGACGCCATGGAGTTACGCCAGTTGCAGAACTCGGCGGTTGTGGCGGATGTGGCCAAAACGATGCCGATGGCAAGCGAACTGTCCGCGTCCCGCCCCCTGGAGAGCGCCACGTGAACGTCGTCGACCTGGCCCGGCTGCAGTTCGCCGTCACCGCGACCCTGCACTTCCTGTTCGTCGCCGTCACCCTCGGACTGGTCACGGTCGTCGCCCTCATGCAGACCCGGGCGGCGCGCACCGGCGATCCCGGCCTCCGCGCGGAGCGCATGCGGCGGGTGCGCTTCTGGGGCGGCCTCTACGTCGTCAACTACGCGCTCGGCATCGTCAGCGGCCTCGTCCAGGAATTCCAGTTCGGGCTCAACTGGTCCGGCCTCTCCCACGTGCTGGGCAACGTCATCGGCGCCCCCCTCGCCATCGAGACCATCGTCGCCTTCTTCCTGGAATCCACCTTCCTGGGACTGTGGGCCTTCGGCTTCAAGCGGATCCGGCCCCGCCTCCACCTCGCGCTGATCTGGGGCGTCACCCTCACCGCGTACGCCTCCACCTTCTGGATCATGGTGGTCAACGGCTTCATGCAGGAGCCGGTCGGCCACGCCGAGCGCGGCGGCGTCGCCCGCGTCACCGACTGGGGCGCCATCCTCACCAACGGGGCCACCTGGTACGCCGTCCTCCACATCGCCGGCGCCGTGGCCCTCCTGGCCGGGCTGATCCTGGCGGCCGTCAGCGCCCACCACCTGCGCCGCGACCGCGACATCGCCTTCTTCCGGCCCACCCTGCGCCAGGGCTCCGTCCTCGCCGGCCTCGGCGCGGTCGCCGTCGTCTCCGCCGGCTTCGTCTCCCTCGACGCGCTGAAGGGCACCCAGCCCCAGAAGTACGCCGTCCTCATGGGCGGCGAGGACCTGGAAGGGGCACGGGCCGCCGCCCGCGCCGCCTACGGACCCGGCGACTGGATGCCGCCCGCGTGGGTCGGCCACGCCTCCCTCGCCATGCTCCTCATCGGCCTCGTGATGACCGTCCTCGCCTGGCTCCCGCTCCTCGCCCTCCGCGGCGGCACCGGCCCCGCCGCGCCACTGACCCGCAAGCGCGTCCTGCGGCTGCCCGCCGTCCTGCTGTTCCTCGGCTTCGCCGCCCTCGTCTGCGGCTGGCTCAGCCGCGAGGTGGGCCGCCAGCCGTGGATGGTCACCGGCGAACTGACCGTCCGCGACGCCATCGGCGACGTCTCCGCCGCCGGAATGGCCTTCTCCTTCGCGGCGTTCACCCTCGTCCTCGGCCTCCTCGCCCTGGTCGACTGGACGCTGATGGTCCGCTACGCCCGCCTCGGGCCCGACGCCGGGCTCCTCGGCGACACGGACCTCTTCCCCGACGGCCCCGACGGCCCCGACGGTTCCGGCGGCCCCGAGGGCCCCGGCGACGACCGCCCGGCGGACGGCGGTTCGCGGAACCCCGCGGCCGGCGTGCCCGTCTCCTACTGACCCCCACCACCGCACGCTGACAGGGGAATCACCGTGGATGTCTTCTGGTACGCACTCGTCGGGCTGCTCCTCGCCGGCTACCTGGTGCTGGAGAGCGTCGACTTCGGGGTGGGGATGCTGATCCCGTTCGCCGGCTCCGAGGCCGCACGCGTAAGGCTGCGCCGCACCGTCGTCCCCCTCTTCCTCGTGAACGAGGTGTGGCTGGTGGCCTTCGGCGGGCTCATGTTCGGGGCCCTGCCCCTGATGGAGGGGGAACTGCTGCACGCGCAGCGGCTCCCCGTCGTCGTCCTGCTCTGCGCCTGGTTCCTGCGCGACGCCGCCCTGTGGTTCCGCCACGCCACGCCCGGCCCCGCCTGGCGGCGCACCTGGGACACCGTGCTCCCCGCGGCGAGCGCCGTCCTGGCCGCCGGCTGGGGCGCCGTCCTGGCGACGCTGGTACGGGGCATGTCCACCGGCGCCGACGGCCGGGCCGACGCCACCGCCGGTGACGTGTTCCACCCGTTCAGCCTGCTCTGCGCGGCCCTGGTCGTCGTGGCCGCGGTGCGTCAGGGCGCCCTCTTCGCCGGCCGCGGACTGCCGGACGGGGACGCGCCGGGCGCCCGGCTCGGCCGGACGGCCGCCGTCCTCACCCCGGTCCTGGCGGGGCTGCTCCTCGTGACCGCCGGCGTCGGGGCCGCGGTCACCGGCTCCCCGGCGGCCGTCGGCGCCGTCACCGCCCTCGCCGCCGTCTGCGTCGTCGCCTCCCACCTCGTCCGGCGCGCCGGACGTCCGGTGCCGGCGCTGCTGCTGGGCACGGCCCCGCTGCTCGCGCTGCCGGTCATGGTCGCCCTCGCGCACGGCACCACCGTCCTGGCCACCCGCTCCGGCGAGGGCGATCTGCCGCTCTCCCGGGCGATCGCGGACTCCTCGTCGCTCGCCCTGCTGTCGGTCACGGCGCTCCCGGCGCTGGTCGCCGTGGCCCTCGGACAGGTCTGGATCTGGCGGGAGTTCGGCCGGACGGCGCCCCGCCCGGCCTGACCCCGGCCGGAGTTCAGACCCGGCGGGCCTCGGTCCGCACCGCGTACTCGCCGGTCGTCGTCGACCGGCGGTCGAAGGTGAGGGCGGTGCCGCTCCCGGTGAACCCCTGCCGGTCCGCGGACAGCACCGCCCTCTGCTCGATCTCGATACGCAGGACCAGGTCCCCCCGGTCGTCCAGGACGCGCTCGTCCAGCCGGAAGACGAACGCCCCGGGGCCCGTCGCCCGCCACGTCCCCACGCCGCCCACGTTGTTGGAGACCGTGCCGTCGGCGCGCAGCTCCATGACCGTGTCGACGACGTCGCCGTCGTCCCCCGTGGCCCGGACCGACCAGGTGCCGGCGGCGGCGGTCCACGGGGGCCGGCCGGCCGTGCCCCCCTCCTCCGCCGCCGCCGTGCCCGCCAGGGGAACGGCCAGCAGGGCGGCGGCCGCGAGGGCCACGAAGCGGCGGCGGGCCGGGGCGGCCCCTGTTCTCGGCGGAGCGGTTTCCACGGTGTCCCCCCACTGGGTCGATGGCTGCGGGCGATCGTACGGCAGCGCTCACCCGCCGATCGTCAGCTCCCGTACGGGAAACCACAGGGAAGGGCAACGGAAGGTCCGGAGGACGTCAGGTCCCTTGGACGTCCCCGCGCCTCTGTGCTGGCATGGACCTCCGGTCCTGATCCTGCGACGTGGGAGCGGAACATGGGGGCAGAAGCTGCGGCCGGCGGGTTTCTGGCGGCCGTCCGGGACGCCGAACTCGCCGAGACCGTACGGCGGTTGCGGGCCGGGACGGGCGTCCTGCTGGTCGGCGACGTGGGGTCCGGCAAGAGCACGCTGCTGCGGGCCGCGCTGGAGCGGCTCCGGCGCGACGGCGCCCGTGTCCTCCGGCTGGAGGACCTGCCCGCCGAGCCCGGAGAACGGGCCGTGGTGGCCGCCGACGACATCCACCTCGCCGGGCCCGCCGCCCTGGCCGCGCTCCGCCGGCCCGTGCGCGACGGACACGCGGTCGTCCTGGCGGCGGCCCCCGCCGGGGCATCCCTCCCCCCGGACGTCCGCCGCCTCGTCCTGCACGACGCGCTGCGGCCGCTGGAGATCGGCCCGTTCGACCGGACGGGGGTGGCGCGCGTCCTCGCCGCCCGGTACGGCGGGCCGGTCCCCGTCGGCACCGCGGACCGGTTCTGGGAGCTGAGCCGGGGCAACGCCCTGATCCTGCGGCACCTCATGGACTGCGCGCCGGACGGCGGCGCCGGCCCGCCGTACGCCTGGGTGCCGCCGGACCGGCACGGGCCCGGGGACGCCCCCGACGGGCGGCTGACGGAGCTGGCCCGCCTGCTCCTGGGCGACCTCACCGACGACGAGCGCGAACTCGTCCGCATGCTCGCCCTGGCCGGCCCGCTCGGGGCCGGCCTGCCCGTCGTGGACGAACTGGGCCCCGCCGCCGAGGCGTTGGCCGAACGGGGCGTGGTCACGGTGGAACGGTCCGGCGCGCGGCTGTCGTTGCGCCTGACCCGGCCGCTGTGCGAGGCCGTGATCCGGGCGTCGATGCCCGAACTGACGGCGCGCCGCCTGCGGTTGCGGCTCGCCGACGCCATCGCGGCGACCGGGGCCCGCCGGCGCGGCGACCGGGCCCGGGCGACCGCCCTGCGGATGGACGCGGGCCGGTCGCCGGGCTCCGCCGAGGTGCGGGACGCGGCCCTGGACGCCCTGCGCGACCACGACTTCGGGCTCGCCGAGCGGCTGTGCGCGACGGTGTACTCCTTCGAGATGGCGCCCGCGCCCGACATCGCGCTGCTGCTCGGCAGGGCCCTGGCCGGGCAGCGGCGGTACCAGGAGGCGGAGGCCCTTTTCGCGGGGGCGTGGCGGGGCGGTGCGGACGCGGCGTGCGCCGCCGCGCTGCTGAGGGCGCGCTTCCTCAACCTCGCCCTGGGGCTGCACCGGCCGGCGGACGCGGCGGCCCTCGCCGCGGAGGCGGAGTACCGCGCCCCGTCCGGCGGCCGCCCGGACAGCATGGAACTGCGGCTGCTGACCGGCCTGTTCACCGACCGCCTCGCGGCGGCGGTACCGGACGGACGGCGGAGCGCCGCCCCGGCGGCGCTCGTCCGGCACGTACTGGGCGACGGCGAGGGCGCGCTGGCCCTGCTCCGCGCGTGCCCCTCCGGCCTGTGCCCCTGGGACGAGGACGGCCGGCTCGACCACGCCGTGATCACCGCGCGGGTCGCCCTGCACACCGAGGGGGCCCCGGCGGCCGCGGCGGTGCTGGAGCGGCTGCGGGCGGAGGACGGCGGCCCCCGCCACCGGCTGCACACCGCGTTGCTCGGCGCCGAGCTGCACCGGTGGGCGGGGCGCACGGCCGAGGCCGCCCTCCTGCTGCGGGAGGCCGCCGCCCGCCGCGGCCCGGCCGACTGGCTCACCACGGACTCCTGGCGACTGGCCCAACTGGCGGCCGTCCTGGCCGAGTCGGGGGAGACGGACGAGGCCCTCGCGGTGCTGGACGAGGCCCAGGCCGCGGAGGACGCCGCGCTGCCCGTCCCCTGGATCGCGGACGCCGTCGCGCTGGAGTGCGCCTCCGTCCTGGCCCGGGCCGGCGACCGGGCGGCCGCGGAGCGCCGGGCGCTGGCCGTCGCGGAGCGCGCCGGGGCCGCCGGCCGGATCCGGCAGCGGATCGCCGCGCTGCACCTGGCGGCGCGGGTGGGCGCGGCTGGCCGGGCGGCCGCGGCCCTGCCCGCCCCCGGCCGGGATCCGTCCGGTACGGCCGCCGTCCGGGCGCGGCACGTACGGGCCCTCGCGGACGGCGACGGTGACGCCCTCGACGCGGTGTCGGCGGACTTCGCCGCCCTGGGCGCGCTGCCGTGGGCGGCGGAGGCGGCCGCCCGGGCCGCGGCCGTCCACCGGGCGGCCGGCCGGCAGGCCCGGTGCCGGGAGTCCGCCGACACGGCCCGGCGGCTGCTGCCGCCGGGCGGCGCGGTGCTGCCGGACTGGGCGGGCGGGGAGCGGGACGAGGACGTCCCGCGGCCGCGGGCCCGGCTCACCTCGCGGGAGCGGGAGGTGGTGTCCCTGGCCGTCGCGCGCCTGTCCAACCAGGAGATCGCCGGCCGTCTGGTGCTCTCCGTGCGCACCGTGGAGAACCACCTCTACCGCGCCTACGGGAAGCTGGGCGTCACCACCCGGACCGAGCTCGCCCGCCGGCTCGGGCGCTGACCCCGTGCGCGGCCGACGGCCGGCAGGGCCGTCAGCGGGTGTCAGGGCCGTCAGCGGGTGTCAGGGGTGGCCGAGTTGGAAGCCGACGCCGCGGACGGTGAGGATCCAGTCGCTGGTGCCGAGTTTGTTGCGGAGGCTGCTGACGTGGGTGTCGATGGTGCGGCGGGACCAGATGTCGCCCCAGACCTGCTGCATGATGCGTTTGCGGGGGATGACGGTGTCGGGGTGGGAGGCGAGGAGGTGGAGGAGGTCGAATTCCTTGCGGGTGACGTCGATGCGGTGTCCGTGGAGGGTGACGTGACGGGCGGCGGTGTCGATGCGCAGGGGGCCGTGGATGATGACGGGGGGTGTGGGGGTGGTGGGTTGGGCGCGGCGCATGACGGCGTCCATGCGGGCGAGTAATTCGGGCAGGCCGTAGGGCTTGACGAGGTAGTCGTCGGCGCCGGCCTGCAGGCCCAGGACGCGGTCGAGTTCGGTGCCGCGGGCGGTGACGGCGATGACGGGGGTGGGGCCGGCCGCGCGGACGCGGCGGCAGACCTCCAGGCCGTCGAGGTCGGGGAGTTCGAGATCGATCAGGAGGAGATCGGCCTGTTCGAGGGTGCGCAGGGTGTCGTGGCCGGTGGTGACGTGATCGACGTCGTGGCCGTGGCGCTGGAGCGCGCGGATGAGGGTGTCGGCCTGCGTGGTGTCGGTTTCGGCCACCAGCACCCGCCAGGCGGAAGCCGACCGGTCACCCAGGGGCGGTGCGGGGCGGGTCAGGGCCGCGGCGGGACGCGGAGGGCGCGGTGGCCGGCGGTGTTCCCGGGTGGCGAGGGCCGGCCCGGCGGCGACGGCCGGCGGTGTCTCGGGACCGGCCGTCAGATCTGATCTGGTCACAGGTTCCCCCAACTGGACGATCGATGCGATAAGCCCGGTACGGACCGCGGTGGTCATGCTCGGCATGCCCTGGATCTCCACCGCGACGGTGACGCGGCATGCCCGCGACGGACGGGCGGGGGCGGCGAAGACGGGGCCGCCCCCCACCATGATCCGGCAACTTAACAAATCTTCCGGCCGGATTTGTAGGGCCGGAGATCACCGAAGGGCCCCCGGAGGGCGGAATCCCGCATTCACTCCGGGGGCGCCCACACGGTATCCGTCCGCTCAACCGTGGCGCACCGGCTGGTTGTTCACCGGGAATTCACGGTGAAAGGATCAACCGGCCCGGGAGAAAAGGGGGGCGATGTGCGCGGGGGCCTCGTTCTCGGCCCATTCGGCCGCTTCCGCGACGAGCCGGGGTGTCGCCTCGAAGCAGCGGTTGTCCGGGTCGCCGAGGGCGAAGGGGGCGGGCAGGCAGGTGGTCGCGCGGACCCGGGCGAAGATGTCCTCGGCGGCCCGCTCCGGCGGGAGCGCCCCGGACTCGACCTCCTGGCAGGTCCGCCGGGTGAACTCCAGCAGACCGGCGATCTCCCGGCCGGCCGGGGCGGGGAGACCGGGGGTGTCCGTCCGCTCGAGGTCGCGCAGGACCCGGTCGTCACGGGTCTCGCGGTAGGCGCGGTGGGCCCGTTCCAGGGTCATGGTGGGCACGATGCTGGTGGCCTCCCACACGCGTGAGACGGCGTTCCACAGCTCGTAGTGCCGGAAGCCGACGAAGGAGCTGTAGACCAGGTCGTCGTGCACATCGAACAGACCCTGCTGGAGACCGTCGATGTAGGCGAACCGCTCGGTGGACCAGTCGCCGTCGCGGGACGCCTCGATCAGCCGCCACGCCAGGGAGTTGACGACCTCCATGGTGTTGGTCAGCCCGCGCGAGTAGAGCGCGTCGATGAAGCCCGCGGCGTGCGCGGTCAGGCAGTAGCGCTCCCCGACGGTCCGCGTCGCGGAGTACTGGAGCCGTCCCGTGCCCACCCACGGGCGGACCGCCCTGGCCCGGGTGAACTGCGCCGCGATCTCGGGGAAGCGCCGCAGGAACGCGTCGAACTCCTCCTGCGGGGACACGTCGGGCTTGGGGAAGACCCGTTCGTCCAGGGTCAGTCCCACGCTGCACAGCGTGCTGAGGGCGCCCTCGTGGTTGTCGAAGGGGATCACCCAGAGCCAGCCGCCGTCGAAGACGTGGTGGAGGGTGCCGTTGTGCCAGGGGCTGGGCTGCTTGTGCGCGGCGGCGGCCGGGGCGTCGTCGAAGGGCGTGACGCCGACCATGTGCGTGAAGAGGGTGCGCGAGTGGTGCCGGGCCCGGGTGGGCTCCTCCCGCAGTCCGTGGGCGTCGGCGACGGGCGAACGGAAGCCGCTGCCGTCCACGAGGTACTCGGCCCGGAACTCCTCGCCGCGGTCCGACCGCAGCAGCACCCCGTCCGGTCCGGTCGCGATGTCCTGGATCCGGGTCGCGAGCCGGGCCTCGGCGCCGAGGGAGACGGCGAGGTTGAACAGGTAGGCGTCGGTGTCCTGGCGGAAGAGGTGGCTCTCGGTGCGCTGCCACTCGGGGATCACCAACTGGTTGATCTCCCGCGGATCCTGGGGCCGGCCCTCCCGGTGGTAGACGAACCCGAAGTTCTGCTTGCGGCCGCTCATCGGGGAGACCTTCTCCTGGACGCCGTGGAAGCCGGCGAGCGGAGCGATCTCCGGCACCTCGTACCGGTCGGCGATGACCCTGGTCATCGCCGAGGTGTACGGGATCGTGGACTCGCCCACGGCGAAACGGGGATGGACGCCCGCGTCGATGAGCAGCACCTTCACCCCGTTGCGGGCGAGGACCGCGCCGAGCATCCCGCCGGCCATGCCGGCGCCGAGGATCGCCACGTCGTGACGCGCGGCGCCGTCGCTATCCCAGAGGGCCTTTCCTGCGGTGGTCATGGTTCACCTTTCGAGAGAAACGGGATTCGGGAGAAGAGACCGGAGGGGGCGGGGACTTACGGGCGGCCGCCGCCCGCGTCGGCGCCCTGGAGCGCCAGGACCCGCCGTTCCCGGGCCGCCTCCTCGGGGGTGTGCGCCACGCGGTCCATGGCCAGCCGCAGCAGCGGCGGCGCCATCAGCGACGTCAGCACCGCGACCAGCACGACGACGCTGTAGGTCTCCACCGTCAGCAGGCCCAGCCGGACCCCGGTCATCGCGATGATCACTTCGATCACGCCGCGGGCGTTCATGCCGGCGCCCAGCGCGAGGCACTCCCACCGGCCCATGCGGGCGGCGAGACCGCCGGCGAAGGCCCCCAGGAACTTGCCGAGCACGGCGGTGCCGAAGACCGCCAGTCCCCACAGCGCGACCGTGGGGTCGGCCAGGGAGGAGAGGTCCATCCGCAGCCCCGCGCCGGCGAAGAACAGGGGCGCCAGGACGGACGTCACCGTGGTGTTCAGCGGCGCGAGCTCCCGGGGGTCCACGCCCTTCGACGCCCCCATCAGGACGCCGCAGAGGAACGCGCCGAGGGCGGCCTCCAGGCCCAGCGCCTGGGAGGCCGCGGCGGACAGGACCATCAGCACCACGGCCGTCACGGCCGGCAGGCCGGGCACGGCGGCGCGGACGGCCGCGCGCAGCGCCGCGCCGACCAGGAGCCGGCCGACGGTCGCCGCCCCGGCCAGCAGCAGGGCCAGGTGGGCGAGGGCGAGACCTGCCCCCGCCGGGTGCAGACCGGTGGTGGCCATGGCCCCGATCAGCGACACGAGGAGCCAGCCGGCCGCGTCGTCGACGGTCCCGGCGACGAGGATCAACTGGCCCACGTCACGGTGGATCAGCCGCATGTCCAGCAGGGTCCGGGCGATCACGGGGATGGCGCTCACGCACATCGCCACCCCCACGAAGAGCGCGAAGACCACGGGATCGGCCCCCTCGGCGCGCAGCCGGCCCGGCATGAGCAGGCCCAGCCACACGCCGAGCACCAGCGGCAGGACCAGCCCGGCGGCGCTCACCCCGGCGGCAC
The DNA here is from genome assembly GCF_001187435.1 of Streptomyces caatingaensis. Lineage (GTDB taxonomy): Bacteria > Actinomycetota > Actinomycetes > Streptomycetales > Streptomycetaceae > Streptomyces > Streptomyces caatingaensis. The sequence continues at coordinate 32,702 of NZ_LFXA01000007.1, forward strand.
GGGGCCCCTGCCGGCGCACCAGCCGGAGGTCCACGTGCATACCGGTGAAACCGACCAGGAGGATCACGCCCAACTGCCCGAGGGCGTCCAGCAGATGCATCTGCTCCACGCGCTGGGGGAAGAGCCAGCCGCCCGCGCCGGGGGCCACCCGGGAGAGCAGCGACGGGCCCAGCAGCACCCCGGCCGCCAGTTCGCCCACCAGGGGCGGCATGCCGAACCGCCGGGCCAGCCGGCCCAGCAGCAACGCCACCAGCAGCAGGCAGCCCACCTGGAGCAGCAGAACCAGCAGTGCGTGGCCCGGGAGCGGCGCGACCGCGGTGGCTGCCACCGTCATGAGAGAACTCCTTCACAGGGAGCGGGCCCCGGACGGCGGAAACGGCGTGTGCCGTCCGCGGCGGGTCTGCCGAGACCGGACCGGCAGGCCGGACGGGGGCCGTCGGCCGGCGGGACCGGGAGGGAGGGCCCGGGCGCGGGCCCGAGGAGGGGGCCGCGCGGCCGTGTGCCGGTCCGGCGGGGCCGGGCCTCCAGCTTCGACGGTGCCGGTGCCCCGTTCAACCCCGGGAATGACAGACGGATGACAGCTTGTGTCATGGCTCGGCAGCGAATTCCGGCCATGTGTCAACTTTTCTCGGGGGAGTGGCCGGAACAGGACGGTCGACTTCTCCGCTTTGCCTGATCATGGTGTGGGGGTGGGCCCGGCTTTGCCACCCCGCTCGTCCGTGCATCGATCGTCCAGTTGGGGGCACCTGTGACCAGATCAGTTCTGACGGCCGGTCCCGAGCTACCGCCGCCCTCGGGTGACCGGTCGGCTTCCGCCTGGCGGGTGCTGGTGGCCGAAACCGACACCACGCAGGCCGACACCCTCATCCGCGCGCTCCAGCGCCACGGCCACGACGTCGATCACGTCACCACCGGCCACGACACCCTGCGCACCCTCGAACAGGCCGATCTCCTCCTGATCGATCTCGAACTCCCCGACCTCGACGGCCTGGAGGTCTGCCGCCGCGTCCGCGCGGCCGGCCCCACCCCCGTCATCGCCGTCACCGCCCGCGGCACCGAACTCGACCGCGTCCTGGGCCTGCAGGCCGGCGCCGACGACTACCTCGTCAAGCCCTACGGCCTGCCCGAATTACTCGCCCGCATGGACGCCGTCATGCGCCGCGCCCAACCCACCACCCCCACACCCCCCGTCATCATCCACGGCCCCCTGCGCATCGACACCGCCGCCCGTCACGTCACCCTCCACGGACACCGCATCGACGTCACCCGCAAGGAATTCGACCTCCTCCACCTCCTCGCCTCCCACCCCGACACCGTCATCCCCCGCAAACGCATCATGCAGCAGGTCTGGGGCGACATCTGGTCCCGCCGCACCATCGACACCCACGTCAGCAGCCTCCGCAACAAACTCGGCACCAGCGACTGGATCCTCACCGTCCGCGGCGTCGGCTTCCAACTCGGCCACCCCTGACACCCATTGATGAAACCGGCAGGCCAAGGGCCGTCCGCAGGCTGCGGAGGGCCCTTGACCGCGTTCCGGGGCGGGCCGGGGCGCCGGATGACCGGATCATGTCGGGCGACGCCTTCCGCTTATGACCGGCCCCTGACGTCCGGCTGACCGGTGCCGGACATTCCTGAGCCGGCCGCCGCGGTTCTGACGTCTCATGACGCCGCCCTGAGAAAGACGTCCTTGAACGACCGTTCGGGACCGCACAGTCTTGTGTGCACACCGGACCGGTGCGGCGCCCCCGAGCGCCGTTCCGTGGACATTCCGCGGACGTCCCGCGGACACGACGTCCCGCAGACATCGCGTGCCCGGACCGGAGCCCCTCCGACCACCGCGCGCCGGGGGAGCCGTGCCCCGCGCCGTCGCGAGGCTTCCGCGCGAGCCCACGAAGGAGAGACACGCATGCACAGCACGTTGATCGTCGCCCGGATGCACCCCGCCTCCGGTGACGAGGTCGGCAGGCTCTTCGCGGAGTTTGACGCCACCGAGATGCCGCACCGGATGGGGACGCGCCGCCGCCAGCTGTTCTCCTACCGGGGCCTGTACTTCCACCTCCAGGACTTCGACGCCGCCGACGGAGGGGAGCGGATCGAACGCGCCCGGACCGACCCGAGGTTCGTGCGGATCAGCGAGGACCTCAAGCCGTTCGTCGAGGCGTACGACCCGCCGACCTGGCGCTCGCCCGCCGACGCCATGGCCACCCGCTTCTACTCCTGGGAGGCGTCGGCGTGAGCGGCCGGCGCGTCGCCCTCACCGGCATGGAGGTCCTGGCGCCCGGCGGGGTGGGCGTCAAGGAGTTCTGGCAGCTGCTCACCGACGGCCGGACCGCGACCCGGGGCATCACCTTCTTCGACCCCGCCCCGTTCCGCTCCCGGGTGGCCGCCGAGATGGACTTCGACCCCCGCGAACACGGCCTCGGACCGCAGGAGATCCGGCGCATGGACCGGGCCGCGCAGTTCGCCGTGGTCGCCGCGCGCGGCGCGGTCGCCGACAGCGGCCTCGACCTCGGGCGGCTGGACCCGTACCGGGTGGGGGTGTCCATCGGCACCGCGGTGGGCGCCACCACGTCCCTGGACCGGGAGTACGGGGTCGTCAGCGACGGCGGACGGCTGGAGCTGGTCGACCACGCCTACGCGGTCCCGCACCTCTACGACTGCATGGTGCCCAGCTCCTTCGCCGCCGAAGTCGCCCGTGCCGTCGGCGCGGAGGGGACGAGCGGCGTGGTCTCGACCGGCTGCACCTCCGGCATCGACGCGGTCGGCCACGCCGTCGAACTGATCCGCGAGGGCACGGCCGACGTCATGGTGGCCGGCTCCACGGACGCCCCCATCTCGCCCATCACGGTGGCCTGTTTCGACGCCATCAAGGCCACCACCCCCCGCACCGACGACCCCGCCGGCGCCTCGCGCCCCTTCGACCTCTCCCGCAACGGCTTCGTCCTCGGCGAGGGCTGCGCCGTGTTCGTCCTGGAGGAACTGGACGGCGCGCTGCGGCGCGGCGCCCACGTCTACGCCGAGATCGCCGGGTACGCCACGCGCAGCAACGCGTACCACATGACCGGACTGCGCCCGGACGGCGCGGAGATGGCCCAGGCCGTCACCGCCGCCCTGGACGAGGCCGCGATCGACCCCGAAGAGATCGACTACGTCAATGCCCACGGTTCGGGCACCCGGCAGAACGACCGGCACGAGACCGCCGCGTTCAAGCGGAGCCTGGGCGAGCACGCCTACCGCACCCCGGTCAGCTCCATCAAGTCGATGGTCGGGCACTCGCTGGGCGCCATCGGGTCCATCGAGATCGCCGCGTGCGCGCTGGCCATGGAGCACCACGTGGTGCCGCCCACCGCCAACCTGCACACGGCCGACCCCGAATGCGACCTGGACTACGTGCCGTTGACCGCGCGCGACCGGCGCACCGACACGGTGCTCACCGTCGGCAGCGGCTTCGGCGGCTTCCAGAGCGCCATGGTCCTGGCGCGGCCGGACCGGCCGGTCAGGAGAGCGGCATGAGTACCCCCGTGGTGGTGACGGGCCTCGGCGTGGCGGCCCCCAACGGGCTGGGCACCCGGGCCTTCTGGGAGGCGACGCTGGCGGGGCGCGGCGGCATCGGCCCCGTCAGCCGCTTCGACGCCACCGGCTATCCGGCGCGACTGGCCGGCGAGGTCCCCGGGTTCGTGGCCGAGGACCACCTCTCGGGCCGGCTGCTGCCCCAGACGGACCGGATGACCAGGCTCGCGCTGGCCGCCGCCGACTGGGCGCTCGCCGACGCCGGGGTGGACCCGGCCGAGAGGCCGCCCTCCGACATGGGAGTGGTCACCGCGAGCGCCTCCGGCGGCTTCGAGTTCGGCCAGCGGGAGCTGCGGAACCTGTGGAGCAAGGGCGGCCGCCATGTCAGCGCCTACCAGTCCTTCGCCTGGTTCTACGCGGTCAACAGCGGCCAGGTGTCCATCCGGCACGGGATGAAGGGCCCCAGCGGGGTGCTCGTCGCCGACCAGGCGGGCGGGCTGGACGCCGTCGCGCAGGCCCGGCGCCTGATCCGCAAGGGCACCCCGCTGATCGTGTCCGGCGCGGTGGACGCCTCCCTGTGCCCCTGGGGCTGGGTCGCGCAGTCGGCCAGCGGCCGGCTGAGCACGGCCGGGGTCCCCGAGCGGGCGTACCTCCCCTTCGACGCCCGGGCCCAGGGGCACGTGCCGGGGGAGGGCGGGGCGATGCTCGTCCTGGAGGACGCCGGGGCCGCCCGCCGGCGCGGCGCGACGGTGTACGGCGAGATCGCCGGGTACGGGGCGACGACCGACCCCCGTCCGGGCGGCGGCCGCCCGCCGGGCCTGCGCAAGGCCATCGAACTCGCCCTGGCCGACGCGGGTCTGGTGCCCGCGGAGGTGGACGTGGTCCTCGCCGACGCCGCCGCCGACCCCGGTCTCGACCGGGCGGAGGCGGAGGCCATCGCCGCGGTCTTCGGACCGCGCGGGGTGCCCGTCACGGCACCCAAGACGATGACCGGCCGGCTCTGCTCGGGGGCGGGCCCGCTGGACCTCGGCACGGCGCTGCTGGCCCTCGGCGAGCAGCTGATCCCGCCCACGGTCCACGTCGAGGCCGACCCCGCCCTCGCCCTGGACCTGGTGACCGGCGGCCCGCGGCCGGCGCGGCTGCGCACCGCCCTGGTGCTGGCCCGCGGCCACGGCGGCTTCAACTCGGCGATGGCCGTCCGGGCCGCGGCCCCGTGACCGGTCCCGCCCGCCCCGGACCCCCGCTCCACACGCCGGGATCCACACCCCCGCACCCTGTCCCGCAGACGAAGGGAACGATGTGAACGCCACCGAATTCACCCTCTCCGACCTCAAGCGGATCCTGCTGGAGAGCGCGGGCGCCGACGGCGCCGGCCTGGACGGGGACATCCTCGACAGCCGTTTCGAGGAGCTCGGTTACGAGTCGCTCGCCCTGCTGGAGACCGGCAGCCGCATCGAGCGCGAGTACGGCATCGTCCTCGACGACTCCGTTCTCGGCGAGGCCGACACCCCCCGCGCACTCCTCCGGGCGGTCAACTCCCGCCTCGCCCCCGCCGCCTGACAGCGGCGGACTCACCTCATCACCCCACGCGTCACGCGTCACGCGGAAGGAAAGTGCGAGCATGCCCCAGCAGGACCGGCGCACCGCCGTCATCACGGGTGCCACGAGCGGCATCGGCCTCGCCGTCGCCCGCACCCTGGCCGCCTCCGGCCACCGGGTGTTCATCGGGGCGCGGGGGGCGGGGAAGGTCGCCTCGACCGTCGAGGAACTCCGCGCCGAGGGGGCCGAGGCGGACGGCACGGTGCTGGACGTGCGGCGGGACGAGGACGTGAGGGCCTTCGTGCGGTCCGCGGTGGACCGCTTCGGCCCGGTCGACGTCCTGGTCAACAACGCCGGCCGGAGCGGGGGCGGGCCGACCGCCGACATCACCGACGAGCTGTGGTTCGACGTCATCGACACCAACCTGCACAGCGTCTTCCGGATGACCCGCGAGGTGCTCAACACGGGCGGGATGCGCGCCAAGGACCGCGGCCGGATCATCAACATCGCCTCCACAGCGGGCAAGCAGGGCGTCGTGCTGGGCGCCCCCTACTCCGCGTCCAAGCACGGCGTGGTCGGCTTCACGAAGGCGCTCGGCAACGAACTGGCCCCGACGGGCATCACGGTCAACGCCGTCTGCCCCGGCTACGTCGAGACGCCGATGGCCCAGCGGGTGCGCCAGGGTTACGCGGCGGCCTGGGGCACCACGGAGGACGAGGTCCACACCAGGTTCCGGGCGAAGATCCCGCTGGGGCGCTACGCGACCCCCGAGGAGGTCGCCGGACTCGTCGGCTACCTCGCCTCCGACACCGCGGCGTCCATCACCTCCCAGGCCCTCAACGTCTGTGGCGGCCTGGGCAACTTCTGACATTCCACGAGCCGGCCGAGGAGAGGGAGACAGCCGTGACGACAGCAGAGGGCATGCGCGAGGTGGAACACGGGATCACGGTCGGGGCACCGGCCGGGGCCGTGTACCGGCTGGTCGCCGACGTGGGGAACTGGCCGCGGGTCTTCCCGCCGACCCTGCACGTCGACCACCTGGGCCGGGAGGGCGACGAGGAGCGGATCCGCATCTGGGCCACCGCCAACGGCGAGGCCAAGAGCTGGACGTCCCGCCGCTCCCTCGACCCGGACGCCCTGCGGATCCGCTTCCGGCAGGAGGTCTCCAGCCCGCCGGTCGCCTCGATGGGCGGCTCCTGGGTGATCGAACCGCTCACGCCGGACACCTCCCGCGTCCGCCTGTTGCACGACTACCGGGCGGTCGGCGACGACCCCGCGGGGCTGGAGTGGATCGAGCGGGCCGTGGACCGCAACTCCCGCGCGGAACTGGCCGCGCTCAAGGCCCACGCCGAACGGGCCGGCGACGAGCGGGAGTTCTCCTTCGAGGACACCGTGCACATCGAAGGCGCCGCCGAGGACGCCTACGCCTTCGTCGACGAGGCGCACCTGTGGGAGCGCCGGCTGCCGCACGTGGCCGCCGTCCGGCTCACGGAGGACGTCCCGGGGCTGCAACGGCTGCGGATGGACACGGTGGCGAAGGACGGTTCGACGCACACCACCGAGTCGTTCCGCGTGTGCTTCCCGCACGACAGGATCGTCTACAAGCAGGTCACCCTGCCGGCGCTGATGAGCCTGCACACCGGGTACTGGACCTTCCGCCCGGCCGCCGACGGCCGCGTGGCCGCCACCTCCCAGCACACCGTCGTGATCGACACGGCGAACATCGCCGCGGTCCTCGGCCCGCGGGCCACGCTCGCCGACGCCCGGTCCTACGTGCGCGACGCCCTCGGCGCCAACAGCCGCGCCACCCTGGGCCACGCCAAGGCCTACGCGGAGAGCAGGCGTTGACCATGGCGGACGGGAGCACGACCGTGGTCACCACCGACGTCCTCGTCGTCGGCGGCGGCCCCGTCGGGCTGATGCTCGCGGGCGAACTGCGGCTGGGCGGCGCCGAGGTGACGGTCCTGGAGCGGCGCACCGGCCCGACCACCGAGTCCCGCGCCTCCACCCTGCACGCCAGGACCATGGAGCTGCTGGACGGCCGGGGGCTCCTCGGCCGGCTCGGCACCCCGCCGCGCGAACTGCGCGGCCACTTCGGCGGTATCCCGCTCGGCCTCGCCCTGCCCGGACCCCACCCCGGGCAGTGGAAGGTGCCGCAGGGCCGGACGGAGGAACTCCTGGAGGAGTGGGCCCGTGCGCTCGGCGCCGCCCTGCTGCGCGGTCACACGCTGCACGCCCTGACGGCGGGGGAGGACCACGTCGAGGGCCGGGCCGCGGGGCCGGACGGCACCGTCGTCGTCCGCGCCGCCTACGCGGTCGCCTGCGACGGGGAGGACAGCACCGTCCGCCGGCTGCTGGCACCCCTGTTCCCCGGCCATGACGCGCGCCGGGAGCTGCTGCGCGCGGACGTGGCCGGCATCGACGTCCCGGACCGGCGCTTCGAACGCCTGCCGGGCGGACTGGCCGTCGCGGCCCGGCGCGCCGACGGCGTGACCCGTGTGATGGTCCACGCGTTCGGATCCGTGGCCCGGCGGCGCACCGCCGAGCCGGAGTTCGGCGAGGTCGCCGCCGTCTGGGAGCGGGTCACGGGGGAGCGCATCGGGCACGGCACCCCGCTGTGGGTCAACGCCTTCGGCGACGCCTCCCGGCAGCTCGCCCGCTACCGCCACGGCCGCGTCCTCTACGCCGGCGACGCGGCCCACCGGCAGATGCCGGTCGGCGGACAGGCCCTCAACCTGGGCCTCCAGGACGCCGTCAACCTCGGCTGGAAGCTCGCCGCCACGGTCCGCGGCGGGGCCCCGCCGGGCCTGCTCGACAGCTACGACACCGAGCGGCGGGCCGTCGGGCGGCGGGTCCTGGAAAACATCGGGATCCAGGCGGGCCTGCTGCTCGGCGGCGCCGGGACCGAGCCGCTGCGCGCCCTCCTCGGCGAGCTGATCCCCCTGGAGGAGGTCCGCGTCCACCTCGCGGGGACGATCTCCGGCCTCGACGTCCGCTACGCCATGGGCCCCGGCACCGACCGTCCGCCGCTCGGCGCCCGGCTGCCCCTCCTCCCGCTGGTCGTGGCGGGGGCGCCCGCCACCTCCTTCCACCTGCTGCGGACCGGCGGCGGCGTCCTGCTCGACCTCGCCGGCCACGACCGCCTCCGCGCCGCGGCGGCGCCGTGGGCGGACCGCGTCCGGTACACCGCCGCCCGCCTCGACGGGCCGCGCCCGGAGGGGCTGCCGGACGGCACGCACGCCGTCCTGCTCCGCCCGGACGGCCACGTCGCCTGGGCCGCGGAGGACGGGCGGGCGTCGGAGGACGGGCTCCGGGCGGCCCTGCGGCGCTGGTTCGGCGAGCCGGGGGAGGCGGCGGCGTGAAGGGAGTCATCCTGGCCGGCGGGCACGGATCGCGGCTGCACCCGATCACCCTCGGCGTCTCCAAGCAACTCCTGCCGGTCTACGACAAACCCATGGTCTACTACCCGCTGTCGGTGCTGATGCTGGCCGGGATCACGGACATCCAGATCATCTCCGCGCCCGGCGACGTCGCCGGCTTCCGGCGCCTGCTCGGCGACGGCTCCTCGCTGGGCCTGACCCTGACCTACGCGGAACAGGACAAACCGCGAGGCGTGGCCGACGCGTTCCTCGTCTCCGCCGACCACATCGGCGACGACTCCGTCGCCCTCGTCCTCGGCGACAACATCTTCCACGGCCCCGGCTTCGGCGAACTCCTCCGCTCCAGCGCCCGCGACGTCGACGGCTGCGTCCTCTTCGGCTACCCGGTGCGCGACCCCGAGCGGTACGGCGTCGGGGAGACCGACGCCGCCGGCCGCCTCGTCTCCATCGAGGAGAAGCCCGCCGCACCCCGCTCCCGGCTGGCCGTCACCGGCCTGTACCTCTACGACAACGACGTCGTCCGCATCGCCCGGGACCTGCGCCCCTCCGCGCGCGGCGAGCTGGAGATCACCGATGTGAACCTCGCCTACCTCCGGCGCGGCAAGGCCCGCTTCGTCGAACTGGGCCGCGGCTTCGTCTGGCTGGACACCGGCACGCACAACGCCCTGACGGAGGCGAGCCAGTACGTGCAGATCCTGGAACACCGGCAGGGCGTACGCATCGGCTGCGTCGAGGAGATCGCCTGGCGCATGGGGTACATCGACCGCGAGTCCTGCCACCGCCTCGGCAGGGCCCTCGCCGGCTCCCCCTACGGGCGGTACATCATGGAGATCACCGAGGACCGGGCCGCCGGGGTGCGGGGAGCGGCGTCATGAGGATCCTCGTCACCGGGGGCGCCGGGTTCATCGGCTCCCACTACACACGGTCGCTGCTGGACGGCACCCTCGGCGACGGCCTGCCGCGCGTCACCGTCCTCGACCGGCTGACCTACGCCGGCGACCGCGCCGCCCTCCCCGCCTCCCACGAGCGGCTCGACTTCGTCCACGGCGACGTCTGCGACCCGGACCTGCTCGCCGAACTGCTGCCCGGCCACGACGCGGTGGTGCACTTCGCCGCCGAGTCGCACGTGGACCGCTCGGTGGGATCCGGCGCGGAGTTCGCCCGCACCAACGTGCTGGGCACCCAGACGCTGCTGGAGGCGGCCGTGCGCGCCCGCGTCGGACGCGTCGTGCACGTCTCCACCGACGAGGTGTACGGCTCCATCGACGAGGGGGCGTGGACCGAGGACTCCCCGCTGCTCCCCAACTCCCCCTACGCCGCCTCGAAGGCGGGCGCGGACCTCCTGGCACGGGCGTACTGGCGCACCCACGGGCTGGACGTGTCCGTCACCCGCTGCTCCAACAACTACGGCCCCCGCCAGCACCCCGAGAAGCTCATCCCCCACTTCGTCACCCGCCTGCTGCGCGGCGAACCCGTGCCCCTCTACGGCGACGGCCGCAACCGGCGCGAGTGGCTGCACGTGGAGGACCACTGCCGGGCCGTCCACCTGGTGCTCACCCGAGGCCGGGCGGGCGAGGTCTACAACGTGGGCGGCGGCCAGGAGTTGACGAACCTCGACCTGACCGAGCGGCTGCTGCGGCTGTGCGGGGCCGACCCCTCCCTGGTCCGGCACGTGGCCGACCGCAAGGGGCACGACCGGCGCTACGCCCTGGACGACCGCAAGATCCGCGAGGAGCTGGGGTACGCGCCGCGCGTGCCCCTGGACGAGGGGCTCGCCGCCACCGTCGCCTGGTACCGCGCGGACGCCGCCCGGGGCGGCGTCCCCGGGCGGGCGGCCGGAGCGACCGCCGGGAGCGCCGGGCCCGTCGAGGCCACCGACGTGGTGGTCGTCGGCGCGGGGCCGACCGGGCTGATGCTCGCGGGCGAACTGCGGCTGGGCGGTGCGCGCGTCGTCGTGCTGGAGCGGCTGCCGCGGCCCAGCGGGCAGTCCCGCGGGCTCGGGTTCACCGCCCGCGCCCTGGAGGTCCTCGACCAGCGCGGTGTGCTGCCGCTCTTCGGCGAGGACGTCCACACCAGCCCGGAGGGCCACTTCGGGGGCCTGAAGTTCGACTACTCCGTCCTGCCCGGCGCCCACTTCGGGGCGCGCGGCATCCCGCAGGCCCGCACCGAGGCCGTGCTGGAGGAGTGGGCCGGGAGCCTCGGCGCGGACATCCGGCGCGGCTGGGAACTGACCGGCCTGGCCGACCTCGGCGACGCCGTCGAGGCCACCGTCCGCACCCCGCACGGCGTCCGCCGGCTGCGCGCCGCGTACCTGGCGGGCTGCGACGGCGGACGCAGCACGGTGCGCGAGGCCGCCGGGTTCGCCTTCCCCGGCACCCCGGCGACCCGCGAGATGTACCTGGCCGACGTGGCCGGCTGCGCGATACGGTCGCGGTTCCTCGGCGAACGGCTGCCCGGCGGGATGGTGATGGCCGCCCCGCTGCGCGAGGGGGTCGACCGCGTCATCGTCTGCCCGGACGCCGCCCCGGCGCGCGAACGCGCCGAACCGCCCTCCTTCGCCGAAGTGGCCGCGGCCTGGCGGCACATCACCGGCGAGGACATCGCCGGCGGCCAGGCCGAGTGGGTCAGCCGCTTCACCGACGCCACCCGCCAGGCCACCGCCTACCGCCGGGGCCGGGTCCTGCTCGCCGGGGACGCCGCCCACGTCCATCTCCCCGCCGGCGGGCAGGGGCTGAGCACCGGCCTCCAGGACGCCGTCAACCTCGGCTGGAAGCTCGCCGCCACCGTCCGGGGCTGGGCGCCCCCCGGCCTGCTGGACACCTACCACACCGAGCGGCACCCCGTCGGGGCCCGGCTGCTGATGAACACCCGGGCCCAGGGCACCCTCTACCTCGGCGGCGCCGGCACCGAGCCGCTGCGCGGCCTCTTCGCGGAGCTGATGGTCCACCCGGCCGTCCGGCGGCACCTCGCGGGCGTCGTCAGCGGCCTGGACATCCGCTACCCCATGGGCGCGGACGGCACGGCGGCGGACGGGCATCCGCTGCTGGGCCGCCGTCTGCCGCCGGTGGCGCTGCGGACCGCCGAGGGCCCCGTCACCAGCGCCCGCCTGCTGCACCCCGCCCGGGGCGTGCTGCTCGACCTGGCCGACGACTCCCGGCTGCGCTCCGCGGCGCGCGGATGGCGGGACCGGGTGGTGACCGTGACCGGCGGCCCGGAGGAGGACGGGCCCCTCACCGGCCTCGCGGCCCTCCTCGTCCGGCCCGACGGGTACGTCGCCTGGACCGGGGAGGACGGCGACGGCGGCCTGACCGGGGCCCTGGGCCGCTGGTTCGGGCCGCCGGCGGAAGGCGCCGGCGCGGACGTCCGCACGGAAGACCGCCGCGCACCCCACCACGATCAGGAGGACACCGCGTGACCATTCGCGTCTGGGACTATCTGCCGGAGTACGAGAAGGAGCGGGACGACCTGCTCTCGGCCGTCGAGAAGGTCTTCTCCTCGGGGCAGCTGGTGCTCGGCGAGAGCGTGCGGGGCTTCGAGGAGGAGTTCGCGCGGTACCACGGCACCGGCTACTGCACGGGGGTCGACAACGGAACCAACGCGCTCAAGCTCGCCCTGGAGGCGCTGGGCGTGGGGCCCGGCGACGAGGTGATCACGGTGGCCAACACCGCCGCGCCGACCGTCGTCGCCATCGTCTCCACCGGGGCCGTCCCCGTCTTCGTGGACGTCCGCGAGGAGGACTTCCTCATCGACCCCGGGCTGGTCGAGGCGGCCGTCACCCCGCGCACCAAGGTCCTCCTGCCGGTACACCTGTACGGGCAGTGCGCGGACATGGCACCGCTGGAGCGGATCGCGCGCCGCCACGGACTGAAGATCCTCGAGGACTGTGCCCAGGCACACGGCGCCCGCCACCACGGGCGGATCGCCGGGACGATGGGCGACGCCGCCGCCTTCTCCTTCTACCCGACCAAGGTGCTCGGCGCCTACGGCGACGGGGGAGCGGTGCTCACCGACGACGAGGCGACCGACCGCGCCCTGCGGCAGCTGCGCTACTACGGCATGGACCGGACGTACTACGTCGTCAGGACGCCGGGGCACAACGCGCGCCTGGACGAGGTGCAGGCGGAGATCCTGCGCCGCAAGCTCGGACGGCTCGGCTCCTACACCGAGGGCCGGCGCGCGGTCGCCCGCCGCTACGAGGAGGGGCTCGCCGACCTGACGGGGCCGGGCGGGCTCGTCCTGCCGGCCGCCGGCGAGGGCAACGAGCACGTCTTCTACGTGTACGTCGTCCGCCACCCGCGCCGCGACGCCGTCCTGGAGGCGCTGGCGGCCCGGGACATCCGCCTCAACATCAGCTACCCGTGGCCGGTGCACACCATGTCCGGGTTCGCGCACCTCGGGTGGCGCGAGGGCTCCCTGCCGGTCACCGAACGCCTCGCCGGCGAGATCTTCTCGCTGCCCATGTACCCCTCGCTCCCCGAGGCGGTGCAGGACCGGACCATCGACGCCCTCCGCGAGGTCCTGGCCGCACTCTGAGGCCGCGGCACCCGCCGGCACCACCACTGGAAGGAAGCCCCCGACCCATGCCAGCCACCAGCGTCCCCCCGGCCGCCGGCATCTACGCCGCCGGTGACCTCTACGACGCCATCTACCGCGGACGCGGCAAGGACTACCGGGCCGAGGCGGCCGTGGTCGCCCGGCACATCCGCCGCCACCGCCCCGCCGCCACGTCGCTCCTCGACGCCGGATGCGGCACCGGCGAACATCTCCGCCACTTCGCGCGGGAGTTCGCCCGCTGCGAGGGCATCGACCTGGCCGACGGCATGCTGGAGGTCTGCCGCCGGGAGAACCCGCACATCCCGGTCTTCACCGGGGACATGCGCGCCTTCCGCACCGGCCGCCGCTACGACGCGGTGGTCTCCCTCTTCAGCGCCGTGGGCAACCTCACCGGCACCGGCGAACTGGACGCCGCGCTCGCGTCGTTCGCCGCGCACCTGGAACCGGGCGGCGTCGTCGTGGTCGAACCCTGGTGGTTCCCCGACAACTTCACCCCCGGACACGTCGGCGCGAGCCTCTCGGAGGCGGACGGCCGCACCGTCGCCCGCGTCTCCCACACGGTCCGCGAGGGGGACGCCGCCAGCCGCATGGAGGTGCACTACGTGGTCGCCGAACCGGAGCGGGGCGTACGGCACTTCACCGACACCCATGTCATGGCGCTCCACACCCGCGAGCAGTACGAGACGGCGTTCGCCCGGGCCGGCTGCACCGTCGAGTACGTCACCGGCGAATACCCCGGCAACGGCCTGTTCGTGGGCGTGCTGGGGGCGGGGCGGTGAGCGGCGTGCGGGTCGAGAAGCTGGACGTCGAGGGCGCCTTCGCCTTCTCACCCCCCGTGTACCGGGACGAACGCGGGCTGTTCACCTCCCCGTTCCGGGAGGACGTCTTCGCCGGCGCCGTCCGCGACCGGCTCTTCCCCGTGCGCGACGTCAGCCACAACGTGTCCGCCCGGGGCGTCCTCCGCGGCGTCCACTACACCGCCGCTCCCCCCGGACGCGCCAAATACGTCTACTGCCCCCACGGCCGCGTCCTGGACTTCCTCGTGGACCTGCGGGCGGGCTCGCCGACCTTCGGCCGGTACCACGCCGGCGAACTGGGCGGCGACGACGGCCGGGCCCTGTACGTCCCCGTCGGGGTGGGGCACGCCTTCCTGGCCCTGGAGGACGCGTCGGTGGTGGTGTACCTCATGTCCGAGGGCTACGTGCCCGGCCGCGAGCACGCCGTCGACTGCCTCGACCCGGCCCTGGGTCTGCCCCTCCCGGACGGCGTCACCCCCGTCCGCTCGCCGCGCGACCTCGCGGCACCCGCCCTCGAAGAGGCCGCCGAGCGCGGGCTGTTGCCCGACTACACCGCCTGCCGGGAAGCGGAGGACCGGCTGTGGCCGTGACCACCCGGCCGGCCGGCCCGCTCGTCGCCGTGCTCGGCGCCTCCGGCTTCATCGGCTCCGCCGTCCTGCGCGAACTGGCGCGCGGGCCCTGGCGGATCAGGGCCGTGTCCCGGCGGCCCGCGGCCGTCCCGGCCGGGGCCCGCGCCGCCGTCGAGGTCCGTACCGCCGACCTGACGGCCCCCGGCGCGACGGCCGAGGCCGTCCGGGACGCCGACGTCGTCATCCACGCCGTGGCCCACATCGCCGGGGACACCACCTGGCGGATCGGGGAGGACGACACCGCCGCCGAACGCGTCAACGTCGGCCTGGTCCGCGACCTCGTCGACGCGCTCGCCGCACGGCCCCGCCGGGAGCCGGCCGCCGTGCTGTTCGCAGGAGCCGTCTCCCAGGCGGGCCCCCCGGACCAGGACGTCCTCGACGGCACCGAGACCGACCGGCCGGCGGGCGCGTACGACATCCAGAAACTGCGCGCGGAACGGCTGCTGCTCGCCGCGGACGCCGACGGCGTGCTGCGCGGCGCCTCCCTCCGGCTGCCCACCGTCTTCGGCCACGACCCGGGCTCCACCGCCCGCGACAAGGGCGTGGTGTCCCTGATGGCCCGCAGGGCGCTCGCGGGGGAGCCGATCACCATGTGGCACGACGGCACGGTCCGCCGCGACCTTCTCCATGTGACCGACGCCGCCCGGGCGTTCGCCGCGGCGGCCCGGCACACCGGGGCGCTGTCCGGCCGGCACTGGCTGCTCGGCACCGGCCGCGGCGAGCCCCTGGGCGCCGTCTTCCGGCAGGTGGCCGCCCTGGCGGCGGAGCACACCGGCCGCCCGCCGGTGCCCGTGGTCTCCGTCGAACCCCCCGCCCACGCCGAGCCCGGCGACTTCCGCGGCGTGACCGTCGACGCCTCCGCGTTCCGGGCCGCCACGGGCTGGCGGCCGAGGGTGCCCCTCGCGGAGGGCCTGCGGGGCGCCGTCGCCCACTGCGCCGCCGTCTGCGAAGGGAGCCCGCCGTGACCACCGCCGCCCCGGTGCGGCCCCGCACCGAACAGGCGCTGTCCGCCCGGCTGTTCCGCTCGGCCGCCGCCCCTGACGGCCGCGGGATCGCGACCGGGGACGTGCCCGGCTGGCTGGCGGAGCGCGCGGCCGCCCACCGCTTCACGGTGGAACGGGTGCCCCTCGACGAGCTGGCCGGCTGGTCGTTCGCCCCCGGGACGGGCAACCTCGTCCACCGCAGCGGCCGGTTCTTCTCCGTCGAGGGCATGGCGGTCTCCGCGGCCGAAGGGCCCTTCGCCCAGTGGCGCCAGCCCGTCATCCACCAGCCGGAGACCGGGATCCTCGGCATCCTCGCCAAGGAGTTCGACGGCGTCCTGCACTTTCTGATGCAGGCCAAGATGGAGCCCGGCAACCCCGGCCCGCTCCAGCTCTCGCCCACCGTGCAGGCGACCTTCAGCAACTACTCCGGAGCCCACCGGGGCGCACGGGTCAAGCACCTCGACCACTTCCTGGTCCCGGGCCGCGGCCGGGTCCTCGCCGACTCCCTCCAGTCCGAGCACGGCTCCTGGTTCTTCCGCAAGGTCAACCGCAACATGCTGGTGGAGACCGACGAGGACGTGCCGCCGGACGAGGACTTCCAGTGGCTGACGCTCGGCCAGATCGGCGCGCTGCTGCGCCTCGACACCGTCGTCAACATGGACACCCGCAGCGTCGTCGCCTGCTTCCCCATGGCCGCCCCCGAGGCCGGCGCGCTGCGCCCCGACACCGAGCTGCTGTCGTGGCTGACCGCCGAACGGGCCCGGCGCCCCCTGACGGCCCGCCGCGTCCCGCTGGCCGAGACGGACGGCTGGGAGCGCGGGGCGGCGGCCGTCGCCCGGCCGGACGGGCGGTACTTCCGGGTGGTCGGCGTCGCCGTCGAGGCGGGCAGCCGGGAGGTGACCGGCTGGTCGCAGCCGCTGTTCGAGCCGGCCGGCCCGGGCGTGACCGCCTTCCTCCACCGGCGCATCGGCGGCGTGCCGCACCTGCTGGTGCGCGCCAAGGCCGAACCGGGGTTCGTGAACACCGTCGAACTGGCGCCGACCGTGCAGTGCACCCCGGAGAACTGGGCCGGCGTGCCGGCCGCGCACCGGCCCCCGTTCCTGGACGCCGTCCTGGCCGCGGACCCGGAGCGCATCGGCTACGCCGCGCTCCATTCGGAGGAGGGCGGCAGGTTCCTCAACGCGGTGAGCCGCTGCCTGTTCGTCGAGGCCGACGCCGTGACCGCGCCGGACTCCCCGCCGCCCGGCTTCCAGTGGGCGACCGTGGGGCAGCTCAACGCACTCACCGCCCACCCGCACTACCTCGACGTCCAGGCCAGGACGCTGCTGGCGTGCGTCAACTCCGGTGCGGTGCGCCTGTAGCGGCGTCCGCGCCCGGCCCGGTCCGTGGGTCCCTTTCCGGCGGAAAGGGACCCACGGCCGTTCAGCCGCCGGTGACGCCGACCGCGTGACGGACCAGGGCCGGGTCCTCGACGGCCGCGAGCAGCGCGGTGGCCAGGTCGGCGCGGGGGAGGCTGGATCCGGTGATGTTCTTCTCCAGCGCCGTGCGGTACCGGCCGGTGCCCGGCTTGTCGGTCAGGTACGGCGGGCGGACGACGGTCCAGTCGGCGTCGCTGCCGGCCAGCAGCCGCTCCATCCGCTCCATGTCGTCGTAGGTCGTGCGGTAGACGGCGCGGACGAGCGCCGTCACCGTGTGCCGGAACCAGAACGGCTCGCCCGCGCCCGAGCGCAGGGCGGGCTGGGCGCTGACGACGACGATCCGGCGGACTCCCGTGTCCCGCATGGCCGTCAGGATGCTGCGGGTGCCGTTGTGGCATATCCCGCTCGTGTCCTTGCGGCCCCTGGGGCCCAGCGCCGAGACGACGGCGTCGCTGCCGTCGAGCGCCGGCTTCAGGCTCGCGGGCGCGGCCAGGTCGGCCGCCACGACGTCGAGGGCGGGGTGGGCGACGGACAGCCGGGCCGGGTCGCGGACGACGGCGCGCACCTCGTGTCCGCCGTCGAGGGCCTGCTCGACGACGAGGCGGCCGGTGCCGCCGGTGGCTCCGAAGACGGTGAGTCGCATGGAGGTCCTCTTCTCAGGGGGTCTGCTGAGGGCGTCTGCTCAACGGGGTCTGCTCAACGGGGTCTGCTCAACGGGGTCTGCTCAAGGGGCGGGGACGCGGTGTTCACGAGCGGTGCGCACGCGCCAGGGCGGCGAGCCGGCCGACCACGTCACCGGGGTCGGGCATGGCCGCGAGCTCCGCGGCGACGTCCGTGCCGACCGCCCGGAATCCCGGTTCGCGCACGACGCGCCGGAGCGCCTCGGCCGCCGTCGCGGCGGTGCACCGGGCCGGATCCACCGTCACGCCCGCACCGCGCTCCTCCATGACGCGGGCGTTGGTCAGGGCGTCCCCCTTGGTCGTCGGAACGATCACCTGGGGGATTCCCGCGGTGAGGGCGGAGAACATCGTACTCATGCCGCCGTGGTGGACGACGGCGGCACAGGTGGGGAGCACCGCCCCCAGCGGCAGGAAGGACGTCATGGGCCGGACGTGGCCGGGGAGTTCGCCCAGCAGCGTGGTGAGGTCGGAGCCGCCGGCGGTCACCACCACCTCGGCGTCCAGGACTTCGCTGCCCCGCACCACCGCGGAGAGCAGCTCCGCCTGGGAGTCGTTGTGGGCGGCGACGGAGCCCAGGGTCAGCAGGATCCGGGGCCGCGCGGGGGCCTTCAGGGCCCAAGGGGGCACTTCTCCGCCGCCGTTGTAGGTGCTCGGCCTGAGCGGCAGGACCGCGTACGGAACCTCATCCTCCGGTGCGGACGGGTTGATCTTCTCCAACGACTCGGGGGCCAGGACGAGTTCCGCGTCGGGGTGGCGGGGCGGCTCGGTGACGCCGGCCCCGGCGAGGACGGGCGGGACGCCGTCGGTGCCGAGCGGGAACAGCGGGTGCCGCAGGCCGATGCCGTGGACCACGGCCAGGCTCCCGGCCGCCCGGGCCGCGAGCAACCCGGCCGGGAGCATGGGGGGATACAGCACGACGTCGGCCCGCCAGTCCCGGGCGATGCGCGCCAGGCCGGGCAGCATCATCTCCCCGATCCTGCCGAACGCTCCGAAGACCCGCTCCATGACCTGCGCCACCGACAGCTCGTCACCGACGGCCGTGGTGGCCAGGCGGAGATAGGGCGCCGTGACGTCCTCGCCGGGCGCCGGGTCGCAGGCGGCCAGCCCGGCGCCGGTCGCGGCGCGCAGCGCGGGTCCGCCCGCCACGAAGAGGACCTCGTGACCGGCGAGCCGGGCGGCGTGGGCCAGCGGAACCAGGGGGACGGTGTGGGAGAAGCCGGGGGTGGTGGTGAACAGGAAGCGCATGGTCGGCCAGGTGCCTTTCGTCGTCCGGTCGGTGCCCGCTCGGTCCGGCCCGCCGCCGCCCGTCGGCTCCCAGCTTCGGTGATCTCCACGCGGCCGGGACGACATCTGTGCACGATCTGCCCAGAAGTTGACGTCAGGTTGACAAAGAACGCGTTCCCTCTGACGGAGCCTGACATCGCCCGGACGGTTCCCGCCTTGTCCGGGTGACCCCGACCGACAAGACTGAACGGCCACGACACCGTGCGCCCCTCGCACCGGCCCGCCCCTGACCTCCCGCTTCCGCCCCGGCCCGGCCTCGCGCGCCCGTCCCGCGCGCGGGCCCGGCGGGCGGGCCGCCGGCTGCACGCCCCCCGACTTCCCCCGGTACAGCCCCTGTTGAGCCCGGTACAGCCCCTGCTGAGACAGCCCCTCGGACGAAGTGGAACGCGAGAACACCATGCAGGACGCCCCTGACTTCCTCCACTCCGGTTTCCACGCCTCCGCGCGCCGCCACCCCGGCCGCCCCGCGCTCGAACTGGGCGGCCGGGTATGGACCTACGCGGAGCTGGACGAGACGGTCCGCCGCTGGTCCGCCGCCCTCCTCGCGGCGGCGGACCGGCCCTGGCGCATCGGCGTCCTCGGCCACCGCAGCCTCGTCACCTACGCGGGCTTCCTCGCGGGCCTCGGCGCGGGCGCGACCGTGGTCCCGCTCAACCGGAAGTACCCGGTGGCCCGCAACCTGGACATCGCCGAACGCGCCGAGCTGGACGCCGTCCTCGCCGACGACGCCTCCGTCCCCGGACTGTGCGACCTGCTGGCCCGCCTGGAGCGCACCCCCGCGGTCGTCCTGCCCGAGACCGGAGAGGTCCCCGCGGACCTGCCGCGGGAGGCCCGCGTCCTCACCCGCGCCGACGTCGCCGCCACCACCCCCCTGGCCGGCCCCCTCCACCCCGCCCCGGACGACCCCGCCTACATCATCTTCACCTCCGGCTCGACGGGCCGCCCCAAGGGTGTGCCCGTCGCCCACCGCAACATCGTCCACTTCCTGCGCTCCTGCGCCGAGCGCTACCGGGTGCGCCCGGAGGACCGCTTCGCCAACACCGCCGACCAGACCTTCGACCTGGCCGTCTTCGAGGTCTTCATGCCCTGGGGCGCCGGCGCCTGCCTCGTGCCGCCGGACACCGCCGGGCTGCTGTCGCCCCTCGACTTCATCCGCGACCAGCGGATCACCGTCTGGTTCTCCGTCCCCTCCGCGGCCGTGCTCCAGCACCGCAGGGGGCTGTTCACCCCGGGCTGCCTGCCGTCGCTGCGGCTGAGCCTGTTCGGCGGCGAGGCGCTCCCCGCCTCGGTCGCCGCGGCCTGGCAGGAGGCCGCCCCGGGATCGGCCGTCGACAATCTCTACGGCCCCACCGAGGCGGCCGTGGCCGCCCTCGCGCACCGCTGGGACCCGGCGCTCTCGCCCACGCGGTCGGTCAACGGGGTCGTCCCCATCGGCACACCCCTCCCCGGCATGGAGGCCGCCGTCCTCGACGAGAACGGCGCGCCCGTGCCGGACGGCGAGGCCGGCGAACTCTGCCTGCACGGGCCGCAGGTCTTCGCCGGCTACTGGCGCGCCCCCGAACCGACCGCGCGCGCCTTCCACTTCACGGCACCGCACGGCGGCGAACCGCGCCGCTGGTACCGCACCGGCGACCTCTGCCGCCGGACGGACCACGGCGAGTACGTCTTCCTCGGCCGCCTCGACAGCCAGGTGAAGATCCTCGGCCACCGCATCGAGACCGGCGAGGTGGAGGCCCACCTCCTGCGGCAGAAGGGCGTCGAGGAGGCCGTCGTCCTGGCCGTGCCCGGCGACGAGGAGGGCACCAGCGCCCTGGCCGCCGTGCTCTCCGGCGGGCGGCTCGGCCCGCTCGACGTGTACGCGGTCGAGGAGGGACTGCGGGACGCCCTGCCCCCCTACATGATCCCGATGACCTACCACCTCCTGGACGCCCTGCCGCTCAACGCCAACGGCAAGGTCGACCGCAGGGCCCTGCGCGAGCGGGTGGTCTCCGGCGAGCTGGAGCCCGTCCTCCTGTGACGTCCCCGCACCACCGCACCCCGCCCTCCGCACCACCGCACCCCGCCCGGCCGTCCGCCGGGCACCGGCCACCGTCGAAAGGGACAGCAGTGAAGACCGGCAGCATCCACCTCGCCGGGATCGGTTCGTACCTCCCGCCGACCGTCCCCGTCGCCCACGCGGTGCGTGACGGCCTGATCGACGCCGAGGCCGCCGAGGCGAGCGGCATCACCTCCGTCACCGTCGAAACCGCCCTGTCCGCAACGGACATGGCGGTACGGGCCGCCGAGGTCGCCGTCCGGCGCTCCGGCCACCGCCCGGAGGACTTCGCGGCCCTGCTGCACAGCGGCGCCCACTACCAGGGCCCCGACAGCTGGTCCGCACCGCACCACGTGCTCGACCGCACCCTGGGCCGCCCGGTCACCGCCCTCGAGGTACGGCAGGGCTGCCTGGCCATGCTGACCTCGCTGCGGCTGGCCGCCGCCCTGCTGACCGCCGAGGACGCCGGGGACGCGGTGCTCGTCACCGGGGGCGACAACTTCTCCACCCCCCGCGTCGACCGCTGGCGCGACTCCGAGCACGCCATGTACGCCGACAGCGGGGCGGCCCTGGTGGTCTCGCGGGTACGGGGCTTCGCGGAGGTCCTCTCCGTCGTCTCCCGGTCCGTGCCGGAGCTGGAGTCGATGCACCGGTACGGCGAACCGCTGCTGCCACCGGACCGGCCCGCCGAGCGCCCCCTGTACGTCGGGCCCCGGCTGCGGGCGTGGGCCGGACGGCCCGGCGCCGGCCCCCACGACATGATCGAGGCGGTGACCCGCTACGGGGAGCTCGTCGCGGAGACCGCCGCGCAGGGCCTGGCCGAGGCCGGCATCGACCGGGACGACCTCGCGAGGGTCGCCCATGTCGGCTTCCACGAGGACCCGTTGCACTCCCTGCTGCTCGACCCCGTCGGCATCCCGGCCAAGCTGGGGACCTGGGAGTTCATGAGGACCGTCGGTCACGCCAGCGTCAGCGACCCGGTCCTCGGCCTCGAACACCTGTGGACCACCGGGCAGGTGACCGAGGGCGACCACGTCCTGCTCCTCGGCGCCACCGAGGGCATGGAGGCCGGCTGCGCCGTCGTCCGGATCACCGCCTCCCACGACGCCGGCGCCTGACCCAGCACACCACACCAGAAGGGACCACCGATGAGCACGACGCCCGCCGACACCCCCGTCCCCACGGTCGAGGACGTCCGGGAGGCCGTCGCCGCGGCCCTCCGCCTCCCCGCCGAGGAGATAGCCGACGACACCGACCTCGCCGGACTCGGCCTGACCTCCCTCCAGATCATGCGGCTCAGCGGCCGCTGGCGGCGCGCCGGACTGCCGGTCGACTTCGCGACGCTCGCCACCGAGCCCACGGTCCTGGCCTGGGCCCGGCACCTCGCCGCCGCCCCGGCCGCATGACCGCGCGGCCCACCGCCGAGGACCGGACGGCGCCCGCCGGGGACCTGCCTGCGGCCGTGCGGGGCGAGGTCCTCACCCCCGGCGACGCCGGGTTCGACGCCGGCCGTGCCGGATTCCAGACGGCGGCCCGGCACCGGCCCGCCCTCCTGGTCCGCGCGGCCGGGCCGGACGACGTGGCGGCGGCCGTCGCCCACGCGGCCGCCCGGTCCCTGCCGATCGCCGTGCAGGCCACCGGGCATGGGCTGTCGGTGCCGGCCGACGGGGGCGTGCTGATCGACACGTCCGCGCTGCGCGGCGTCCGGGTGGACCCCGTGGCCCGCACGGCGCGGGTGGCGGCCGGCACCCCGTTCGCCGACGTCGTCGACGCCGCCGCGCGGTACGGGCTGGCCCCGCTGAACGGCTCCTCCCCGGGCGTGGGGGCCGTCGGCTACGCGCTCGGCGGCGGACTGCCGCTGCTGGGGCGGCGGTTCGGCCACGCGGCCGACCACGTACGGGCCGTCGAGCTGGTCACCCCCGACGGACGGCCCCGCCGGGTGACGGCCGACAGCGACCCCGAGCTGTTCCGGGGCCTGCGTGGCGCCGGCGCCAACTTCGGCGTGGTCACGGCCCTGGAGACCGGCCTCGTGCCCGTCACCCGCATCCACGGCGGTGAGCTGGTCTTCGACCTCGCCCGCACCCCGGACCTGATGGACGTCTACCGGCGCTGGACCCGCACCCTCCCCGAGGAGCTGACGTCCTCCGTCGCCCTGACCGTCCACCCGGACCTGCCGGCGCTGCCGCCCCGGCTGCGCGGCCGGCACCTGGCGCAGGTACGGATCGCCTGCACGGCCGAACCCGCCGTCGCCGAGGCGCTGGTGGCGCCGCTGCGCGCACTCGGCCCGCTGTCCGACGGCGTCGCCGAGATGCCGTACACCGAATGCGGCACCATCTATCACGACCCCCCGCGCCCGCACGCCTACCTGGGCGACAACGTCCTGGTGCGGGACTTCGACGGCGCCTGCGCCGAGGCCGCCACCCGGCTCGCCGGCCCCGCCTCCCCGGCGCCCTGCGTGCTCGAGGTGCGCCACCTCGGCGGCGCGCTGGCCCGCCCGCCCGCCGCGCCCGACGCGGTGGGGCACCGCGCGGCCGGCTACCTGGTGCGCGTCCTGACGCCGCTGGCGCTCGCCGACGAGCGGGATGCCGCGGACCTGCACCGGACCGTGCTGGACGTGTTCGCCCGCGAACGGCTGGGGCGCTGCCCGAACCTGGTGTACGGCGGGTGGACGCGGGACGCCGGGGAGGCGCCCGCCACCGACTTCTGGGAGCCCGCCGACCACCGCCGGCTGGCCGCTCTCAAGTCCCGGACCGATCCGGACAACCTGCTGCGGTTCAACCGCAACATCCTCCCGCTACGCGAGAGATGAACCCGTGGGCTCCGGCCGCGGATAGAGTTCCGCGAGCCGGGCCACGGCCAGTGCCATCTCCCGGACGGCCGCGGGCGGCGAGAGCACCTCGACGTCCGCCCCGAACTGGAGCAGTTGGCAGACGGCCCCGGTCACCGGGTAGACCAGCTCGGCCGTCCGCCACGCGCCCGGCTCGTCCGGCCCCTCCGGCGCGCCCCCGGCCGGGCCGCGGAAGCTCGGTCCGGTGATCCGCTGGAGCATGTCCAGGCGGTGCTGCCGCACCCGCACCACCACCCGGACGCCGCTGCCGCGGTCCTCCACGCCGCGCCGCAACTCCTCCCACACCTCGGCCAGTTCCACGCCGTCCCGGCGCCGCACCGGCTCGTCGGTGACCGTGAAGTCCGCGAGGCGGCCGACGCGGAAGAGCCGGGGCGCGCCCCGCTCGTCGGCGACGAGGTACCAGACGCCGGCCTTCGACGCCAGCCCGTACGGATCGACGAGGTAGCTGTCGAGCTGGGTGCGGCCGCTGTGCCGGTAGGCGATGCGCAGCCGCCGGTCGGCGACGACCGCGGCGTGCAGGGCCTCCAGGCCGGTCTCCGCGCGTGGCCCCGCCAGCCAGCGGTCGGGGTCGATGAGGACGCGGCGGCTGGCGAGTTCGGCCGCGGTGCGGTGCGGCGCGGGCAGCGCGGCCATCATCTTCCGCAGGGCGGAGGCCCGTGCCCGGTCGAGCCCCAGCGCGGAGTGGGCGCTGCGCGCCACCAGGACGAACAGGGCCCGGGCCTCGTCGGCGGTCAGGCCCGTCATGTCCGTGCGGAAGCCGGGGAGGAGGCGGATCCCCCCGAACTTGCCGCGCTCGGCGTAGACCGGGACGCCGGCCGCCGACAGCGCCTCCACGTCGCGGTAGATGGTGCGGACCGACACCTCCAGGAGCCCGGCGAGCTCACCGGCGGGTATCAAGTCCCTTTGCTGGAGCAGGAGCAGGATGGACAGCAGTCGGTCGAACTTCACTCCGCAAGTCTCTCCCATACATGTCGGCGGGTGTCAGGTTTCGGATCGCATGATCGTGCCGTCCGGACGAGAGGTTCCGGGGGAACGGAGAGAACGCGTGCTGCACGCCCACATCCAGACGCTGGCCGCCGAGGTGGAGGGACCGGTCCTGGTCCCCGGTGACGAGGGGTACGACGAGGAACGGACCGGGTTCAACCTCGCCGTCCGGCACCGGCCCGACGTGGTCGTCGGGGCCGCCGGCGCCGAGGACGTCCGGGCGGCGGTGCGTTTCGCGGCCCGGCACGGTCTGCCCGTCGCGGTGCAGGCCACGGGGCACGGCTACTCCGTCGTCGCCGACGGCGGACTGCTCGTCACCACCCGCCGGATGGACGGCGTCGACGTGGACCCCGTCGCCCGTACCGTGACCGTCGGGGCGGGCGCCCGGTTCGACGCGGTCGTCGCGGCGGCCGCCGAGCACGGGCTGGCCCCGCTCAACGGCTCGGCGCCGCACGTCGCCGCCGTGCCGTACGTCCTCGGCGGCGGAGTCGGCCTGCTGGTGCGGTCGTTCGGCTACGCCTGCGACCGGGTGCGGGCCATGGACGTGGTCACCGCGGACGGTTCGCTGCGTCACGTCACCCCCGAGCGGGAACCCGACCTCTACGGGGCGCTGCTGGGCGGCCGGGACAACTTCGGGATCGTCACCCGGCTGGAGATGGAACTCCTTCCCGTGGCGCGGCTGTACGGCGGAGGCCTCTACTTCGATGCCGAGGCCGCGCCCGGGCTGCTGGAGGCGTATGTGCGCTGGACCGCCTCCGTGCCCGAGGAGATGAACTCCTCGGTGGCGCTGATCCCCGTCCCGGACGACCCGGCGATGCCCGAGCCGCTGCGCGGACGGTACGTCCACCACCTGCGCGTCGCCTTCACCGGCGGCGCGGAGGAGGGCGAACGGCTGGTCGCGCCGCTGCGCGCGGCCGGCCCGGTGCTCGCGGGCGAGCTGGGGGAGATGCCCTACGCCGACAGCGCCGTCATCCACAACGACCCGCCGGTGCCGGTGCCGTTCCTGCGCGAGACCGCCGTCCTCGACCGGCTCGACGGCGAGGCGCTCGGCAGGATCCTGGAACTGGCCGGTCCCGGTGCGCCGGTGCCCTGCGTGGTGGAGCTGAGGCACCTCGGGGGCGCGGCGGCCCGCGGCGGCGCGCACCGCACGGCGGTGGGGCACCGGCGGGCCGAGTACCTGCTCTCCGCCCTGACCCTGCTGTTCGGGGTGACGGAGGAGGACACCCGCCCCGTGCTCAAGCGGCTTCTCGACGCGCTGGAGCCGTGGTCGGCCGGTGCCAGCCTCAACTTCCTCGGCCACGGCGAGAACGCGGCGGCCGGCCGGGTGCGCGACGCCTACGACGCGGAGGACTTCGCGCGGCTGTCCCGGCTCAAGGCGGTCCACGACCCGGGCAACCTCTTCCGCCTCAACTACAACATCCCGCCGGCCCGATGACCCCCGTCCCGGCGCGAGTTCCCCCGCCGCGCCGGGACGGGCCCGCCCTCTCCCACGGTGACGCACGACCACTGGAGTCATGGATGAACCACTCTTCTGCACCCTCCGTTCCCGGGGCGCGGACGGCCGCCGCGGGGCGGGCCGCCCCGCCCGGCGCCGTCGACCGCAGGCTGCGCCGGCTGCTCGTGCTGGACGCCGCCGGCATGGCCGCCGTCGGCGCCGGGTACCTGGTGGCCGCGGCGCCGCTGGGCCGGCTCTTCGGGCCCGGCACGGCGGTGGTCGCGGGGGCCGGCGCGGTCATGGTGGCGGGCGGCGCGGCGATCGCTGCCGCGGCCCGCGGGCGGCGGGTGTCCACCGCGGCGGCGCGCGCCGTCGTGGGCGGCGGCGCCCTCTGGGTCGCGCTCAGCCTGGCCGCACTGGCCTTCGGCTGGCTGGAGCTGACCACCACCGGACTGGTGTGGACGTGGCTGCAGATCGCGCCGGTGGCGCTCTTCGCCGCCCTGGAGACCGGGGCGCTGCGCGCCCGCAAGCGCGGGGCCTGAGCCCCGGGGCCGCTATGTCCCCGGCTGTTCCGGCGGCGGCTGGAGGGCCGGGCCGAGGCCGTCGAGGGAGGGCAGACCGTGGTCCCCCTCGACGGTCGCCTCGACGTCGAACCACTCCCGGAAGTCGAGCGGGTGGCCGATGATCTCGGCCGCGCTGCGCGGCAGCCGTGCGGCGCCGGCCGCCTCCGCGGACTCCCATATCAGCACGGCTCCCCAGCGGTTCTGCTCCGGGGACGAAATCCAGAATTTCAGCACCAGGCCGGGGATGTGGGACCAGGATTTCCCGGCCTCTTCCCGGATGAATGCACGCAGTGTCCCGGCGGTCTGCTGCGAGGCACCGAGATCCCACCAAGCGATCATTGCCTTCATCGCGCCAGTGTACGAATCCGGCGCCCCGGGGAAACCGTTTGCCCGGAATGTTGAGGACACCCGCGAACAACGGGTCTTTCCGGTGTGGAAGCCGGGCGGAAACTTTGCCGAACGCCCCGTGGCCGGCATTCCGTTTGTCCTTCCTCTGACGTGTCTGACGCTTCTCTGTACAAGGGGCGGGCAATTGAGTAGCGGCTACTCATGCGGGCCCCCGCCGCGCGTTGATCGAATTCGGGTACCGGCAGGTCCGCGCTGCCGGCCGAGACGAAGGAGAACGCGTGGTGCGCACGGAGCCGTCGATCCTGGACCTGCCCCATGACGCCCGCCCGGACCCCGACGAACTGGTCCGGGCCGCGATGGCATGGCATTTCGCCCCCGAGACCGGGTCCCCGTTCTGGCTGCGGCGCGCGGCGACCCTGGATTTCGACCCGCTCGCGGACGTCAAGGGCTACGACGACCTGACGCTCTTCCCCAACGTGGCCAACGAGTTGCGCGACGTGCCCGCCGCCGACCTCGTCCCCCGCGGCTACGGCCCCCGCCCCGACCTCGTCGGCGTCTTCGAGAGCGGCGGCACCACGGGCGCCCCCAAGCGGGTGGTCTGCCCGGCCGACTGGCTGGAGAAGCTGGTGGCCTGGAGCAACGCCAACCTCGACGTGCACGGCTTCCCGCGCGGGGCCGACTGGCTGGGCATCACCCCGTCCGGCCCGCACATCGTCGGGGAGATCTTCCGGCGCTCCGCGCTCACCCACGGCCGCCACGGCTTCACCGTGGACCTCGACCCGCGGTGGGTGAAGCGGCTCATCGCCGACGGCCGGGGAGCCCAGGCCGACGCCTACGCCGAGCACGTCGTCGACCAGGCCGCGCACATCCTGCGCACCCAGCCGGTCGGCGTGCTGACGGTGACGCCCCCGCTGCTGGAGCGCATCGCCCGGCGTGACGACCTGGTCGAGCTCGTCAACGAGAAGGTGCGCGCGATCCGTTGGGGCGGCACGCAGATGGACGCCGACACCGCCGAGCTCTACCGCACCGAGATCTTCCCCGGCACCACGCTCTACGGCCACTACGGAAGCACCATGATCCTCGGCATCGCCGGCCAGCGGTACGGCACCCCGGCGGGCGAACCCTGCGTCTTCGACACGTTCTCGCCCTACATCACCTTCCAGGTGGTGGACCCCAGGACCCGGCGGCCGGTCGCCTACGGCGAGCGCGGACAGGTCGTGATGCACCACGTCAGCAAGGCCCTCCTGCTGCCCAACAACCTCGAACGCGACACCGCGGTCCGCGTCCCCGCGCCCGAGGGCGCGGCGGGGGACTCGGCCGCGGGCATCGCCCCGGTCGAGCGCTTCGACGACGAGGTCGTCATCGAGGGGGTCTACTGATGGGCGCCGACGGGGCGGCGCCGCCCACGGTGGAGGTGCTGGGACCGTCCGGCCCGTACCGCACCCGCACGGAGCAGGAGATCACGGACGTCACCGGCGCCGTCATGGCCGGGATGAGCCAGGCCCCGAAGATCTACGTCGAGCGGGCCATGAGGGCGCTGCACGCCGCCCGCCCGCTCCCGGACGCGGAGCGGGCGGCGGCGCTCTCCCGGGCCGCCGGGCTGTTCCGCTCCGCCACCCTGGGCGGCCTGACGGCACAGCAGTACGAACGGGCCGTCACCCGCGTCTCCGGACTCCCCCTGGGCGTCGTGCGCACGGCCACCCGCACCTGTGCGGAACGCGTCGCCGCGGCCTACCGCAGTGTCCAGGAGGCCCGCCCCCGCGGCGCCGTGTCCGACTGGCGCGACCCCCTCGTCCGCACCGGACAGGCGCTCTGGAGCCGGCGCGGCGAGGTGCTGGCCGTCCATGTACCAGGCAACCACCCCGGGACGCACGGCTTCTGGCCCGAGGCGCTGGCCCTGGGCTACCGCGTCGCCGTCCGCCCCTCGCGCCGCGAGCCCTTCACCGCCCACCGGCTCGTCCTCGCCCTGCGCGCGGCGGGCTTCCCCGACGACCATGTGGTGCTGCTGCCCTGCGGCCACGACGCCGCCGACGCCGTGGTGCGCGGCGCCGACCTGGCCTACGGCGGCGACGAGGTCATCCGCCGCTACGCCGACGACCCCGGGGTGCTCTCCTTGCGGCCCGGCCGCTCCAAGATCCTGCTGACGGCCGGGGCGGACTGGCGGGACCACGTCGACCTGGTCGTCGACTCGGCCGTCCGGCACGCCGGGACGGGCTGCGTCAACGTCACCGGCGTCCTCGTCGAGGGCGATCCCGCGCCGCTGGCGGGGGCCGTCGCCGAGCGGCTGGCCGCCCTGCCCAGCCTGCCGCCCCTGGACGAGAAGGCGTGCCTGCCCGTCCAGAGCGTCAAGTCCGCCCGGGCGCTGGAGCGTTACGTGCTCGACCGCGCCCGGGGCACCCGGGCCTGGCTCGGTGGCACCGGCTTCGTCGACGAACTCGGCGACGGCAGCGCGGTCCTGCGCCCGGCGGTCCACCAGCTCGCCTCCGCCGACGCCCCGCAGCTGGGCGCCGAAGTGCCGTTCCCCTGCGTCTGGATCGCCCCCTGGAGCCGCGCGGACGGTGTCGCCCCGCTGCGCGACACCCTGGTGCTGACGGCCGTGACCGAGGACGAGGAGCTCGTCGACGCCCTCGTCGCGGAGCCGACGATCAGCAACCTGTACCTGGGCGGCAGGGCCACCCACTGGCACCGCGCGGGCCTTCCGCACGACGGCTACCTCGGCGAGTTCCTCATGCGCAGCAAGACGACGGTGCGCGCCTGAGGCGGCTCCGGAGCCCGGTTGTCCGCAACAACGCCTGTCAAAGAATGGAGGTCGCATGGACCCGCGTGCGGGCGATGCCCGGGAGGGCGCGACGGACCTGGTCCGGACGGTGTCCGAGCTCTGGTGCGAGGTGCTCGGACTCCCCTCGGTGAACCCCTCGGACAACTTCTTCGACCTGGGCGGCCACTCGCTGCTGCTGCACACCGTGCGCGACGGGCTCCACCGCCGGCTCGGCCGCGACGTCCCCCTGGTCGACCTCTTCCAGCACCCCACGGTCCGCTCCCTGGCCGCCCACCTCGCCGCCGCCGCGTCCGGCGGCCCGGCGGACACCGGCGGGGGGCGGCTGGCCCGGCTGGAGGCCCGGCGCACGGGCCGCCGCGTCGGCGGCCGCGACCACGAGGAGACGGAGGAATGGTGACCGCCCGAGACACCGCCCCGCCCCGCCCCGGCGCGGCCGCCGACGGGCCCGGACGGGCCGTGGCCGTGATCGGCATGGCCTGCCGCTTCCCCGGCGCCGACGGCCCCGACGCGTTCTGGCGCAACCTCGCCGACGGCGTCGAGTCCGTGACCCGGTTCCCCCCGGAACCGGTCCCCGGCGCACGCGCCGACGGCGCCACCGCGACCTACACGCCCGCCCGGGGACTCCTGGACCGGCCCGAGTGGTTCGACGCCGGCTTCTTCGGCTGCTCGCCGCGCGAGGCACGGCTGTTGAGCCCCCAGCACCGGCTCTTCCTCGAATGCGCCGCCGAGGCGCTGGAGGACGCCGGCCAGGACCCGGCACGCCCCACGGACGTCTTCGGCGTCTACGGCGG
The DNA here is from genome assembly GCF_001187435.1 of Streptomyces caatingaensis. GTDB lineage: Bacteria > Actinomycetota > Actinomycetes > Streptomycetales > Streptomycetaceae > Streptomyces > Streptomyces caatingaensis. Next base: position 63,262 of record NZ_LFXA01000007.1, read on the forward strand.
CGGCACCACCACCGACTACGCGCGCATCCTCCACGAACGCCGCGCCGAACTGCCGTCCGTCACCGACCTGGACATCCTCCTCGGCACCGCGCCCGACTACCTGGTCTCCCGCACCGCCTACAAACTCGGCCTCACCGGGCCCGCCGTGACCGTCCAGACCGCCTGCTCCACCGCGCTGGTCGCCGTCCACCTCGCCGTCCAGGGGCTGCTCGCCGGCGACTGCGACGTCGCCCTGGCCGGCGCCGCCGCCGTCCACGTCCCGGACAAGAAGAGCCAGTTCACCCACGGTGGCATCCTCTCCGCCCGCGGGCAGTGCCGCGCCTTCGACGCCTCGGCCGACGGAACCGTCGGCGGCGACGGCGTCGGCATCGTCGTCCTCAAACGGCTCGCCGACGCCGAGGCGGACGGCGACCACGTCCTCGCCGTCCTGCGCGGCACCGCCGTCAACAACGACGGCGGCGCCCGCGTCGGCTACACCGCGCCCGGCACCGACGGACAGGCCGCCGTGGTCCGCGAGGCGCAGCTCGTCGCCGGCGTCGACGCCGGAACCATCGGCTACGTCGAGGCGCACGGCACCGCCACCCCCCTCGGCGACCCCATCGAACTCACCGCGCTCACCCGGGCGTTCCGCCAGGACACCGACCGCACCGGCTTCTGCTGGATCGGCTCGGTGAAGACCAACATCGGGCACACCGACGCGGCCGCCGGGGCCGCCGGGCTCATCAAGGCGGTGCTCGCCCTGCGGCACCGCCGCATCCCGCCCAGCCTCCACTTCACCGAGCCGAACCCGCAGTTCGACTTCGCCGCCAGCCCCTTCCGGGTCGCCACCCGGCTCGTCCCGTGGGAGGCGCCGGACGGACCGCGGCGCGCGGCGGTCAGCGCGTTCGGCATCGGCGGAACCAACGCCCACGCCGTCCTGGAGGAGGCCCCGCCGCGTCCGCCGTCCCCCCGGCCCGCGGCCCCGGAACAGCTCCTGGTGCTCTCCGCCGCGTCGCCCCGGGCCCTGGACGCCGCCGTGCACCGGCTCGCGGACCGGCTCGCGTCGGCCGCACCGGACACCGAACTCGCCGACGTCGCCTGGACGTTGCAGACCGGGCGCCGTGAGCACCCGTACCGTGCCGTCGCCGTCGCGCGCGGCGCCGCCGACGCCGTCCGGGTGCTCACCGGCCCCGCCGGCGGCCGTCCGGCGGTCCCCGCCGCGCCCGCCGTGGAGGGCCGTCCCACCGCCTTCCTCTTCTCCGGTGCCCCCGGGCGGCGGCCCGATCCCGCCCGGTGCGCGGCCGAACCCGCCTACCGGCAGGCCGTCGAGGAGTGCTGCGCGGCCGCGGGCCTGTCCGCCGCCGACCGCGACGCGGTGCTGCACGGCCGCCCGGCGGCCGGCTCCGGCCCGGTGGCGGTGGCCGCCTTCGCCCGGGAGTACGCCACCGCCATGACCTGGATCCGGTGGGGCGTCAGGCCGGACGCGGTGCTCTGCTCGGGACCGGGGACACCCGCCGCCATGGCCGTCGCCAAGGTCCTGCCCCTGGCCGACGCGCTGCGCCTGGCCCTCGGCCACGCCCGCGCCGGGGAGACGGCCGGCGACGACCCGGCGGCCTGGGCCGCCCTGGTGGCCCGCACCGCCCTGCGCCCGCCCAGAGTCCCGGTGTTCTCCCCGGCGTCGGGCCGCCGGCTCACCGCCGAGGAGGCCGCCGACCCCGGACAGTGGGCCCGCGCAGCGGCCCGGCCGGACCCCGCCCTCGTCCGCCGCGCCCTGGCGGAGCTGCTCGCCGACCCGCACCGCGTCCTCCTGGAGGTCTCGCCGGACCGCGCGCTGCTCGCCGCGGCCCGGACGCTGCCGCAGGAGCCCGCCGCCGGCCACCTGCTGCTCCCGGAGGGCGACGGGGACGGCGAGGACGACGGCGGGCAGGGCCACGCCGCGGCGCTCGCCGTGCTCGGCCGGCTCTGGGCCGGCGGCGCGGCCGTGCGCTGGAAGCACGTCCACGGCGGCGAGCGGCGTTCGCTGACACCCCTGCCCACCTACCCCTTCCAGCGCGAACGTTTCCTCGTGGAACCCGCCGCACCCGCCGCTCCCGCCGCCACGGAACCCACCGGGCCGGCGGAGGAGGCGCCGCACGCCCGCAAGGACGTCCTGACCACCCTCCTCCGTCTCTACGCCGAACTCCTCGGCCTGCCCGACGTCGGACCGGACGACGACTTCTTCGACCTCGGCGGGGACTCCCTCGTCGCCGCGCGGCTCGCCGAACGCGTCCGCGAGCTCTACCCCGTGGACATCGACGGCCTCACCGTCTACGAGGCCGGCGCGCCCGCCGAACTCGCCGCGGCCGTCGAGGAACTGATGGCCGTCTGACGGCCCGCCCGCCCCCGCCCCACCGGACCCCCGACCTCCGAGGAAGCCATGCCCTCAAGAACAGGCCCGCCGCGCCGGCTGGCCAGCCGCCGCGAACGCCCCGAGGCCGCGCTCGACCTGTACGTCTTCCCGCACGCGGGCGGTTCGGCCGGCGAGTACCTGATGTGGTCCGACCACCTGCCCGACCTCCAGGTCCGGGGCGTCCAGTACGCCGGCCGGGCGTCGCGCCGCGCCGAGCCCGCCCACACCGACGTCGCGGCACTGGTCGACGACCTGGCCGGCCACCTCCCCCTCGACCGCCCGGCCGTCTTCCTCGGGCACAGCTTCGGCGCCCTCGTGGCCTACGAGACGGCCCGCGCCCTGCGCGCGCTGGGCCGCCCGGAGCCGCGCCACCTGCTGCTGTCCTCCTTCCGGCCGCCGCACACCGTCACGGCGGCCCGGCACGGCGGACCGCTGCACCTCCTGAACGACGAGGAGCTGGCCACGGCCGCCGAACGCCTCTGGGGCCGGCTCCCGGACCAGGTGCGGACCGACCCCGGAGTGCGTGCGCTGGCCCTCGCCCCGCTCCGCGCCGACCTCACCGCCCTGGAGACGTACCGGTACGTCCCCGGGCCGCCGCTCGACGTACCGGCCACCCTCGTCCGGGGCGCCGCCGAGGCGCTGGACCTCGACGGGTGGACCGGGCACCTCGCCCACATCACGGGCCGGCACACCCTTCCCGGCGGCCACTTCCACTTCCGCGGCGACCCCGCGCCCCTGCTGGACCTGATCCGGGACGTGACCCGCCGGACCGCACCACGGACGGGAGCCACCGCACGATGCGCCACATGACCTTCGGCCGGCGCTGCGGACTGAGGGTCTCCGCCTACGCGCTGGGCACCGTCAACTTCGGCACCGGCTGGGGCGGCGGCACCGAACGGGCCGAGGCCCGGCGGATCCTGGACCGCTTCGCCGATGCCGGCGGCACCCTCCTCGACACCGCCGACTGCTACCACGACGGGGAAGCCGAGACCTTCCTCGGCGCGTTCCTCGCCGGCCGCCGCGACCGCTTCACCCTGGCCACCAAGTTCTCCTTCGGCTGGGGGAAGGAGTCCTCCGGCGTCCTCACCACCGGCAACGCCCGCGGCAACATGATCCGTTCGCTGGAGGGCAGCCTCCGCCGGCTCGGCACCGACCACGTCGACCTGTACTGGGTGCACTTCCCCGACACCGTCACCCCCGTCGAGGAGGTCGTGGCGGGCCTCGACGACCTGGTGCGCGCCGGGAAGATCCGCTACGCAGGGCTGTCCAACTTCGCCGCCTGGCAGGTCTCCCGCGCCGTCACCCTGGCCGAGGTCCACGGCCGCGCCCCGGTGGCCGGCATCCAGACCGAGTACAGCCTCGTGGAGCGCACCGCCGACCGCGAACTGCTGCCCATGGCCGAGGAACTGGGCCTCGGGGTGGCCCAATGGGGGCCGCTGGGCGGGGGGCTGCTGACCGGCAAGTACCGTCAGGGCTCCGCGGGCCGGCTCACCGACTGGAACGGCCGCGTGATGCGCCACGAGTCCGACGCCCACCGCACGGCCGTCCTCGACGAGGTCCTCGCCGTCGCCCGGGAGACCGGCGCCCCGCCCGCACAGGTCGCCGTGGCCTGGCTCAACTCCCGGGCCCGCACGGCCGGCACGGCCCACGTCCCCGTCATCGGCCCGCGCACCGTCGAGCAGCTCGACGGCTACCTCGCCGCCCTCGACCTGACCCTCGACGCCGCGCACCTCCGGCGCCTCGACGAGGTCAGCGCCGTCCCCCTGGGCTCACCGCACGATCTCGTGCGCGGGGCCCGCGACAACCTGCTGGGCGGCGACGCCGCCCGCTTCGAAGGAGCCCGACGCGCGTGAACGAACTGGCCGGAGTGTGGACGCTGGTGTCCTTCCACACCCTCGACGAGCAGGGCGGCGTCCGCCCCGGACCCCTCGGCGACCACCCCGCCGGGCTGCTCTTCTACAGCGAGGACGGCCACGTCGCCGTCCACATGATGCCCGCCGGCGGGCCGCCCGACTACCTCAGTTACGCCGGCACGTGGCGGCGCGAGGGCGACCGCGTCGTGCACACCCTCACCGTCGCCGCCCGGGCCGAATGGCTCGGCACCGAACAGACCCGCTCACTGACCCTGGACGGCGACCTCCTCACCCTCACCGGCAGCTCGCTCTCGACCACCGACCGGCGCGTCCTGGTCTGGCGACGGCTCACCGGCACCGCGCCCCTCGTCCCCGACCCCCGCACAGGAGAACCGGCATGAACGACACGGCACACACGACGGACCGCCCCGCCTGGACGCCCGGGGACATCGACCCCGACCGGCCCAGCGTGGCGCGGATGTACGACTACTACGTGGGCGGCGAGCACAACCTGGACTCCGACCGGCGGACCGCGCGCACCGCGCTCGACGCGCTGCCCGGCCTCGACATCGCCATCCGCGCCAACCGGGCGTTCCTGCGCCGCGCCGTGCGCACCGTCGCCGAGAGCGGCATCACCCAGTTCCTGGACATCGGCTCCGGCATCCCCACCGCGGACGGCGGCAACGTCCACGACGTGGCCCGTCGCGTCCACCCCGGCGCCCGCGTCGTCTACGTCGACCACGACCCGGTGGCCGTCGCCCGCGGCCGCGAGCTGCTCGCCGGCGACCCCGACGCCACCGCCGTCGCCGGGGACTTCCTCCGGCCGCGGGACATCCTGGGCCACCCGGAGGTGCGCGCGCACATCGACTTCGACCGCCCCGTGGGGCTGCTCCTCGTCGCCGTCCTCCACTTCATCGAGGACGACGACGACCCCTGGGAGAAGGTCGCCCTGCTGCGCGACGCCCTCGCCCCGGGCAGCCACCTGATCCTCTCCCACGCCTATGTCGAGGCCACCCCCGAGGCCGGCCCGTCGAGCGGACAACTCCAGGACGTCTACCGGGCGTTCGGGGCCCGGCTGCAGAACCGCGGGCCCGCCGCGACCGGACGGTTCTTCGAGGGCTTCCGGCTGCTGGAGCCCGGCCTGACCGGCATGGCCGACTGGCGCCCCGACGCCGACGCCGGGAACGGGCACCCGATGACCCGCTCGGGCGTCGTCGGCGTGGCCGTCAAGGACTGACGGGATGCACCCGTTCGCCCTGCACCGGTGGAACGCCGCCCGCCTGGGCGGACGGGACGTCGTCGTCGCCGGCTACCCGGCCTCCGGAGCCGCGCTCGTCGGCAACATCCTGACCGAGCTCGGCTTCGGGCACCTCGACCCCTACACCGAGACCGTTCTCCCCGACGGCACCTCGGCCGTCGTCGAGGACCGGATGACCTACCGCCGCCGGCTCGCCGCCACCGCCGCCGAGGACCGGCGGCACGGCGTCCACCGCTCCGCCGACGGCCTCCGGTTCGTCAAGAACCACCTCCACCCGGACGCCTTCGACGCCGGCCGGCTCGCGGGCGCCGTCCTGCTGGTCCGCGACCCCAGGGACGCCATCCACTCCGCGTACCACTGGTTCCGCGGCTTCGCGGAGCGCTGGCGGCTCGGCGACAACGGGCGCGGCACCTTCGCCGCGTTCCTCGACGGCCCCGTCGTCAACGGCGAACCGCCCGTCGAGGGCTGGACCCGCTTCTGCGCCGCCTGGCTCGACGCCCTGCCCGCCTTCCGCCGCTCCGCCGTCGTCCGCTTCGAGGACCTCAAGAGCGACCCGGCGGCGGCGACGGCCGCCCTGCTGCGCGCTCTCGGGCAGGAACGCGCCCCGCGGGAGATCGCCCGCGCCGTGCGCGCCAGTTCGTACGAGGCCATGCGCGCCCACGAGACCGCGGCCATGGCCGAGGACGGGGACCGGGGCGCGGACGGGCCCCGGATCATGCGCCGGGGACAGGTCGGGGAGTGGCGCGAGTGGATCGGCGACCCGGCCCTCGCCGCCCGCTTCCGCGACCCGGACCTCGCGGCCACCGCCGCCCGCTTCGGCTACCGGCTCTCCACCAGTGAAGGGACCGCACCGTGACCACGACCTTCGACTACTCGCCCTACGCGGTGGCCTACCGCGAACGGGCCGAGTACGTGCCCGGCGTCGTCCGCGCCCTGCTGCGGACGGCCGCCGTGCGCCCCGGCGACCTCGTGTGCGACATGGGGGCGGGCTCGGCCCATCTCACCGCCCCGCTCCTGGAACACGGGCTGCGGGTGGACGCGGTCGAACCGACGCCCGCCATGCGGGCGGTGGGGGAGCGGCGCACCGCCGGCGCCCCGGGCGTCACCTGGTACGAGGGGACCGGCGAGGCGTCCGGCCGGCCGGCGGGTCACTACCGGCTCGTCACCTTCGGCTCCTCCTTCGACCGCACGGACCGGCCGGCCGCCCTGCGGGAGACCGCCCGCATCCTGGCGCCCGGCGGCCACTTCGCCTGCCTGTGGAACCACCGCGACCTGGACGACCCGCTCCAGGCCCGCGTCGAGGAGCTCATCCACGAGCGCGTCCCGGGCTACGGCTACGGCGTCCGGCGGACCGACCAGCGGCCCGTCATCGAGGAGAGCGGCCTCTTCGCCCCGCCGGTCGCCCTCTCCGGCCGGCAGGTCTTCCGGCTGCCCGCCGCGGCCTGGGTCCGGGCCTGGGCCTCCCACGCCACGCTCGGCGAACAGGCCGGGCCGCGCTTTGCCGAGGTGTGCGACGCCATCGGCGACCTGGTGCGCCGCGAGACGGGCGAGTGGATCGACGTCCCGTACACCACCCGCGCCTGGACCGCCCGCCGCCTCGACCCGCGCGGCACCGACGCGGACGCGCGGCGATGAGCGGCCCCGCCGTCCGCCTCGGGACCAAGGCCGAGACCCTGGACCGCCTGGCCCCGCTGCTCACCACCGCACGCGTCCTGCCCCGCGCCTCCTTCACCCTCCGGCAGTGGCGGGCGTCCCGCGCGCGCCTCCTCGACGAGGTGCTGGCCCGGCCGTGGGCCGCCGGACCGCTCATCGTCCGCAGCAGCGCGGTCACCGAGGACACCGCCGCGGGATCCCAGGCGGGCCGCTTCCGTTCCCTCCCCGGCCGCCGCGGCCGGGCGGCCGTCGCCGACGCCGTCGACGAGGTCTTCGCCTCCTACGACGCGGAACGCCCCGAGGACCAGGTGCTCGTGCAGCCCGAGCTGACGGGGATCCGGCTCGGCGGCGTGGCCCACTCCCACGACCCCAGCGGCGGCGCGCCCTACACCGTCGTCAACTGGAGCGAGAGCGACCGCAGCGGGGCCGTCACGGGCGGCTCCGAGGACGGCCTGTGGCTCTCCTGCTCCGCCGCCGGGGCGCCGCCCGGCGCCGACCGCCACCCGCTGGTCCCCCGTGTCCGCGCCCTGCTGGCCGAGATCGCCGGACTCACCGGGGAGCCCCGGCTGGACATCGAGTTCGCCGTGGCGGCGGACGGCGACCTGGTCCTCTTCCAGGCCCGGCCCCTGGCCCGGCCCGCCGCGCCGGTGCCCGTCGCGGCCCACCGGGCGGCCGTCGCGGCGGCCGCGGACGCAGTGGACCGCGCCGCACGGGCCGGGGCCCCGCTGCCGGGCACCCGCCCCCTGTTCGGGGTGATGCCCGACTGGAACCCGGCCGAGATGATCGGCCTGCGCCCCCGGCCCCTGGCCCTGTCCCTGTACCGGCTCCTGATCACCGACTCGGTCTGGGCCCGCGCCCGCCACCGCCACGGCTACCGCGACCTGCGCGGCACCCCGCTGCTCGTGGACTTCGCGGGCCTGCCCTACATCGACGTACGGGCCAGCGTCGCCTCCTTCCTCCCCGCCGACCTCCCCGAACCGCTCGCCGCCCGCCTGGCCGGCCACTGGCTCGGCCTGCTCCGGGCCGCGCCCGACCTGCACGACAAGATCGAGTCCCGTGTCGTGCTCTCCGCCCACGGCTTCCGCACCCGGGAACGGCTGGCCGCCCTCGCCCCCGCCGGCTTCGCACCCGGCGAGCGCGCCCTGCTGCGGGAGTCCCTGCGCCGGCTGACGGACCGTCTGGTGAGCGGCCCGCTCCGGGAGGCCGACCCGGCCCGGCTCGGCCGGCCGGACGCGGCCCGCCGGCCCGCCGTCCACGCCGACGGCTGCGCCGCCGACCGCCCCGGCTGCTGCGGGGCCTCCCTCGCCGCCCGCCTGGCCGCCTGCGCGGAGGGCGGGACGCTGCCCTTCGCCGTCCTGGCCCGCGCCGCGTTCGTCGCCACCGAGTTCCTCGACGACCTCGTCGCCGAGGGCGCCCTCACGCCCGCGGACAAGGCCGCGTTCGTCGGCGGCATCGGCCTGGTCGCCGGTGAACTGCGGCACGACTTCCACGCGTTGGAGCGCGAGACGTTCCTCAAGCGCTACGGCCACCTCCGCCCCGGCACCTACGACATCCTCTCGCCCCGCTACGACGAGGCGCCCGAGCGGTACTTCGACTGGGCCGCCCGCCGCCCGGACCCCGCCGAGCGCCCGGTGTTCCGGCCCGGCCCCGCGCTGCTGCGCGCCGTCGACGCCCTGACCGCCCGCGAGGGGTTCTCCTTCGGCGCGGCCCGGCTGCTGGAGTTCATGGCCGAGGCCCTGCGCGGCCGCGAGCACGGCAAGTTCGCCTTCACCTCCGTGCTCAGCGACGTCCTCACCGACCTCCGCGGCCTCGGGGAGCGGCACGGCCTCGACGCCGACGCGATGTCCTACGTGGACCTCCCCACCGTCGCCGCGCTACCCGCCGGCCGCCGTGCCGCCGCCGCGGTCCTCCGGGACGCCGCCGACCGGGGCCGCGCGGCCCACGCCGTCACCCGCTCCCTCTGCCTGCCGCCCCTGGTCACCGACGGGCGGGACGCCTGGAGCTTCGTCGTGCCGCAGGCCCGCCCCACCTTCGTCACCCAGGGCCGGGTGCTGGCCCCCGTCGCCGACATCGACGCCGGTGATCCCCCCGAGGGCGCCATCGCCCTGGTGACCAGCGCCGACCCCGGCTACGACTGGCTCTTCGCCCGCGGCGTCGCCGGCCTGGTCACGGCCTTCGGCGGCGCCAACTCCCACATGGCCACCCGGGCGCTGGAGCTCGGCGTCCCCGCGGTGATCGGCGCCGGAGAACCGCTGTTCCACCGGTGGTCGAAGGCGGCCGCCCTCGACATCGACGCGGCCGCCGGCCTGGTGGCGGTGGTCTCGTGACCCTCGTCGGCGTCACCCAGCGCTCCCTGCCGCCCGACCGGTCCGGCGAGCGCCGCTACGCCCTGGACGCCCGCTGGTTCCCCTTCCTCGCCGCCTGCGGGCTCACCCCCGTCCCCCTCCCCAACGACGCGGACCTCGCCGTGCGCACCGCCTCGGCTGCGGGCCTGCGCGGCGTGCTGCTCACCGGCGGCGACGACCTCGCCGAGTACGGCGGGCCGACGCCCGAGCGCGACGCCGCCGAACTGCGGCTCCTGCGCTGGGCGCTGGACGCCGGCCTGCCGGTGCTCGGCGTGTGCCGGGGCATGCAGGTGATCCTCCGGGCGCACGGTGCCGCACTCGTCCCCGTCGACGGCCACGTGGCCGTCCGGCACACCGTCGTCACCGCGGGCGGCGGACGCCGCGAGGTCAACAGCTACCACCGCATGGCCGCCCGCTCGGTGCCCGCGCCCCTGGAGGCCACCGCCCGCTGCGGGGACGTGATCGAAGCGGTGCGCCACCGGACCGCCCGCGTCGCGGGCGTCATGTGGCACCCCGAGCGGGAACCGGTCCCCCACCCCGAGGACGTCCGCGCCGTGCGCGGCCTGCTGGGCGGCGGCGACCGGTGAAGGCGCTGGTCCTGGCCGCGGGCCGCGGTTCGCGGCTGATGCCCTTCACCGCCGACCGCCCCAAGTGCCTGGTGGAGATCGGCGGGAAGACCCTGCTGCGACGCCACGTCGAGGCCCTCACCGCGGCCGGGGCCGAGGAGGTCGGCGTCGTCGCCGGCTGGCGCGCCGAGGCGTTCGACGGCCTCGGCCCCAGGGTGTTCGTCAACCCCCGCTGGGCCGGCACGTCCATGGTGGAATCCCTCGCCGCGGCCGACCTCTGGCTGCGGGCGGGCCCGGTGCTCGTCGCCTACGGGGACATCGTCTACGCGCCCGCCACGGCCCGCCGGCTCGCGGCCGCCGCGGCCGGGCTCGCCGTCGCCTACGACCCCCACTGGCTCGCCCTGTGGAGCAGCCGCTTCGCCGACCCGCTCGACGACGCCGAGACGTTCGTCCACCGGGACGGCCGCCTCCTCGACATCGGGGGCCGCCCCGGCTCGGCGGCGGAGGTCCAGGGCCAGTACATGGGGCTGCTGCGGATCACCCCGCCGGCCTGGGGGACGATCCGCCGGGCGCGCGCCGCGGACCCGCGCACCGCCGCACTCGACATGACGGGACTGCTCCGGCACCTCGTCCGCCGCAACCTGCTGGACGTCGCCACGGTCGCCGCGGACGGCCCGTGGTGCGAGTTCGACCATCCGTCCGACATCGCCGTCGGCCGCCGGGTGCTGCGCCTGCTCGACGAGGCCGGCGCGTGAGGCCGCCGGGGCCCGGGGTGCTGTGGATCACGGGCCTGTCCGGGGCGGGGAAGAGCACCGTGGCGGGAATCCTGCGGGACAGGCTCGCCGCCGGGGGCGTCCTGCCCGTCCTGCTGGACGGGGACCGGCTGCGGGCGACCCTTCCGGTGCGGCCCGGGCACCGGGAGGAGGACCGCCGCCGCCTCGCCCGCTACTACGGAGCCCTGGCCGGTGAACTGGCGGCCCAGGGACACCTGGTGATCTGCGCGACGGTCTCCCTCTTCCACGAGGCCCACGCCCGCAACCGCCGCCGACTCCCCGGCTACTACGAGGTGTTGCTCCGCGTCCCCCTCGACGACCTGCGCCAGCGCCGCGACCGCGCCTCCCTCTACGGAGCGCCCGACACGCGCGACGTGGTCGGCCTCGGCACGCCGGCCGAATTCCCCCTCGCCCCCGACCTGGTGGTGGACAACTGCGGCGACACGACCGCCGAGGACGCCGCGGAGGCGATCCTGCGGGGGTGGGCGGGGCGGGGGTGAACCCGGCGGGGACGCCGCGCGCGGCGCCTACCCGGCGAGCAGTTCGCCGTCGACGACGGTGACGGCCTTGCCGGTCAGCAGGGTGCGGTCGCCGCGCAGGGCCACCCGTACCAGGCCCCGCCGGGCGCCGCCCTGGAGGCCCGTCAGTTCGGTGCGGCCCAGGCGGGCCGACCAGAACGGGGCGAGGGCGGTGTGGGCGCTGCCGGTGACCGGGTCCTCGTCGATGCCCGCGTTGGGGAAGAAGCCGCGGGAGACGAAGTCGTACCCGCGGGACGGGTCCTCGGCGGGGGCGGTGACGATGACGCCCCGGCGGGACCGTTCGGAGAGGGCCCGCAGGTCGGGGGCGAGGGCGTGGACGGTCTTCTCGTCGGCCAGTTCGACCAGGAGGTCGCCGAGGTGCTCGCCGGTGTCGTGCACGCCGAGCGGCCGGGTGCCGAGGCAGTCGGCCAGCCCCTCCGGGGCGGCGACCGGGGTGAGCGGCGAGGTCGGGAAGTCCAGGGTCACCGAGCCGTCGTCCGCCACCGTCGTGCCCAGGGCCCCGCAGCGGGCGGCGAACCGCACAGGGCCCGACGCGGCCCCCGTCGTGTGCAGCACGTGCGCCGTGGCGAGCGTGGCGTGCCCGCACATGTCCACCTCGGTCGTCGGGGTGAACCAGCGCAGCGCCCAGTCCGCCTCCGCGGCCGGGCCGAGCGGATGGGCGAACGCGGTCTCGGACAGGTTGACCTCGGCGGCGACCCGCTGGAGCCACCCGTCGTCGGGAAAGCCCTCCGGGCCGAAGAGCAGGACCCCCGCGGGGTTGCCGGCGAAGGGGCGGTCGGTGAAGGCGTCGACGATTCGGATGCGCATGGCCCGACCGTAGGCGGGCGGGCGGCGCGGCGTACACGGCCAATGGGGGAGAAGTGGACCGGGCGGGGGGCTTTCCGGCCGCGAGGGAGTCGGGGGCTTGTCGGGCGAGCGTTTCCGATATATCGTCGAAGCATCGTGAACGATCGATGATCGGAGGGAACACCATGTACACCCACCACGAACACGAGCATCACCGCCACCCCGGCCGAGGCTGGGGCGAGCGCGGCGGACGGCGCGCCTTCGGGCCGTTCGGCCCGCCCTTCGGCGGCCCCTTCTTCGGCGGACGCGGGCGCGGCGGCCCGGGCGGCCGCGCCCGCCGCGGCGACGTGCGGGCCTCGATCCTGGCGCTGCTCCGCGACCGGCCGATGCACGGCTACGAGATGATCCGCGAGATCGCCGAGCGCAGCGGCGGCGCCTGGAAGCCCAGCCCGGGATCCGTCTACCCGACCCTCCAGCTCCTGGAGGACGAGGGGCTGATCAGCAGCGCCAGCGAGGGCGGCAAGAAGCTGTTCACGCTGACCGACGAGGGCCGCGCCGAGGCCGAGGCCGGCTCGCCGACCCCCTGGGAGGAGGTCGGCGGCGGCATCGACCTCCAGGCCATGCAGGAGATCCGGCAGGCCGGCTTGGGGCTGATGGAGGCCTTCGGCCAGGTCTGGCGCACCGGCACCCCGGAGCAGAAGGAGGCGGCGCTCGCCGTCATCAACGAGTCCCGCAAGAAGCTCTACCTGATCCTCGCCGAGGAGGGGTGAGCCCGAGGAGGACGAGGTCTTGCCGAGGAGGGTGAGTTCTTTCGAGGGGGGCGCGACCCGGAGAGGCCGCGTCCCCGTCTCCTCCTCAAGGAGGAGCACGCGGCCGTACGCGCCCACCTCCCGTCGGACGCGCGAATGCTTCCCTTCGGGGATGCCGTGACGGCCCACGACTGATGGGGTGGGAGGGTGCACAGCCGGACCCCCGACCCCAGCGCCCCCGGCGGGAGACCGCTGACCGCGGAGCTGACGGCGGCGGTCGCCGGTGCCCGCAGACGCGCACAGCGCGACGGCGACCGGCAGATCGACACCGCCCACCTCCTGCACTCCCTCCTGGAGGCCGACGCCGACGCCCGCCGCGCCCTGCCCGGCGGGCCGCCCCAGGTCGCCCGGCTGCTCGGCTACCTCGTCCAGCGCTCCATCGGCTACGGACTGCGCTGGTCCGCCACGGTCGAGGACTCCCAGGCGCTGCCCCGGCCCCCCGCCGGCGGGGCGCCCGGCTGGTCGCCCGCCGCCGCCACCGCCATGGCCGCGGCCGCCACGCGGGCCGGCGCCCGCGGAGCCCGCCGCGTCCACGGCACCGACCTGCTCGCGGCCCTCGCCCACGACCCCCGCTGCCGCGCGGTCGACGTGCTGCGGCGGGCCGGGGTGGACCTGATGGCCCTCGACGCCCGGCTGCACCCGGAGGTCCGCCAGGCGCGAAGTGGCTGACACTCCTGACAGGGCCCGCGCGGCCTTGGCATGATGCAGCGATGCAGACGTCTCAGGGGAGGGGCGTGGGGCTGGGGCTCGCCCTCGTCTCCGCGCTCGCGTTCGGCGGATCGGGAGTCGCGGCCAAGCCGCTCATCGAGGCGGGCCTGGACCCGCTGCACGTGGTCTGGCTGCGGGCGGCAGGCGCCGCCCTCGTCCTGCTGCCCGTCGCCTGGCGGCACCGCGCCCTGGTCCGCCGCCGCCCCGCCCTGCTCGCCGGCTTCGGGCTGCTGGGCGTCGCGGGCGTCCAGGCCTGCTACTTCGCGGCCATCTCCCGGATCCCCGTCGGCGTCGCCCTGCTCGTCGAATACCTCGGGCCCGCGCTGCTGCTGGGCTGGGTCCGGTTCGTCCAGCGGCGGCCGGTGAGCCGGGCGGCCGCCGCCGGGGTGGTGCTCGCCGTCGGCGGGCTCGCCTGCGTCGTCGAGGTGTGGTCCGGCCTGCGCTTCGATGTCCTCGGCCTGATCATCGCGCTGGGCGCGGCCTGCTGCCAGGCCGGCTACTTCGTCCTGGCCGACCACGGCGCCGACGGGGCCGCCGCCGGTGACGGCGCCGGTGGACGGGCCGGTGCCGCGGACCCGGTGGGCGTCACCGCCCACGGGCTGCTCGTCGGCGCCCTCGTCCTCACCGCCGTCGCCCGGCCCTGGACCATGGACTGGCAATTCCTCGCCCACAGCGCCCGGTTGGGCGGCACCGGCGTGCCCGCCGGACTGCTGCTCGCCTGGCTCGTACTGATCGCCACCGTCGCCGCCTACCTCACCGGCGTGGTCTCCGTGCGCCGGCTCTCCTCCCAAGTCGCCTGCGTCGTCGCCTTCCTGGAGGCGGTCGTGGCCGTCGTCCTGGCCTGGGCGCTGCTCGGCGAGGGCCTCTCGGCACCGCAGGCGGCCGGCGGCGTCCTGGTGCTCGCCGGCGCCTTCATCGCCCAGACGTCCGCGCCCCGGCACGCCCGCCCCGGACCCGTCGCGCGCGGGGAGGGGACGGCGGACGCCGAACGGGAGTTGTCCGACGGCCCGCTGCGGACGTAGGGTGCCGATCATGCCGACGACCGCTGTTCTTCCGCCTCCCGCCGCCGCGTAGCGCGGGCGGCCGCCGCTCCAGGCTCCGACTTCCGGCTCCGGACCCGACTCCCGGCTTCCGGTGCCCGGTTTCCGGTTCCCGAGGGAGACCCTCCCCGGTGGACGCGTCCTGACGCGCCCCGGGGCGATCGCCGCTGCCCGCACAGAGGACCACGCGATCCCTTCACGTCTTCCGCGGGAGAACAGTCATGTCCGACTCCACCCTCGCGCCGTCCCGCCCCAGGCGGGACGAGCCCGGCAACTCCGCCGCGTCCACGGCCCCTTCGGCCCTCCGCGGCCTGCTCTACCTCACCTTCACCGCCCTCTCCTGGGGCACCACGGGCGCCACCGCCACCCTTGCCCTCGCCGCCAGCGGCCTCGGGCCCATGGCGCTCACCTTCTGGCGCGGCGCGGGCGGCTTCGCGCTGCTGCTCGCCGTGCGGTACCTCGCGCCCTCCCACCGGACGGCCCGCCGCCGCGGGCGCGCCACCGGCCCGCTGCGCCGGCGGATCGTGCCCGCCCTCGTCAACGGCCTCGGCCTGACCGTCTTCAACGCCGCCTTCTTCGCCGCCGTCGAGGCCACCGGCACCGCCGTCGGCACGGTCGTCACCCTCGGGGCCGCGCCCGTGCTGGCGGCGGCCGGCGGGCGGCTGCTCCTGGGCGAACGCCTCGGCACCGGCGGCCGGCTGTCCGTCGCCGGGGCGGTCACCGGGCTGGCCGTCCTCGTCCTCGGCGCCGACGGCACCGGCACGGTGCGCCCGGCGGGGGTGGCGCTCGCGCTGCTCTCGGGGGCGGGGTACGCCCTGTTCACCGTCTACACCCGGTACCTCGGCCGGACGGGCCGGGCCACGGACCCGTTCGCCACGACGCTGACCTCCTTCGGCATCTGCACGGTGGCCCTCCTCCCGCTCGCCGCCGCGGAGGGCCTCGTGCCGCGCACTCACGAACTCGGCCTCACCCTGGGCCTGATGACCTACCTCGTCACCGTGCCGACGGCACTGGCCTACGCCCTCTTCTTCACCGCCCTCCAGTCGGTGCGGGCCACCACCGCCACGGTGATCACCCTCCTCGAACCCGTCACCGCCGCGGTCATCGCCGTGACCCTGCTCGGCGAACGCCTCACCGCCGCCACGGTGACCGGCACGGCCGTCCTCATGTCGTCGGTGGCCGCCCTGGCACTGGCGGAGGCGCGCGGCGGGACGCGGGCGGAGGGGGCCGGCGGGGAGCCGACGACGTCGGCCGTCGGGCTCGCGGAGGTCGCGGGGGCCGCACGGGCGGTTGGGGCTGTGGGGGATGCCGGGGTCGCCGGGGCCGCCGGAGCCGCCGGGCGGGGTGCCGACTGCCCGGCGTCGGCCGCGGCGGAGCCCGCGCCGGCCGGCGAACGGCCGGTGGACGAACGGCTGTAGCCGGGCAGCCGGGCGGCGACGGCCGGTCGGCTGGTGCTGAGACCGCCCGCACCGGTGCCGGGAGCGAGTTCGTTCGCCGGGGCGGGGCGGTGCCGCCCATGGTGGCTACCGGGGCCGGGCGCGGCCCCGAGCGCGGAAGGGCGGAAGGGCGGAAGGGGGGGGGCGTTCTTCCTGGGTTTCCTCGGCCACTGGGCCTGGGGACGGGAGCCGGCGGTCCCATCACCCTGGGCCCGCCCGGGCCCGTCGCGGCAAGCGCCCTAGGCCGGCGAGCCGCC
Source organism: Streptomyces caatingaensis (assembly GCF_001187435.1). Taxonomy (GTDB): domain Bacteria; phylum Actinomycetota; class Actinomycetes; order Streptomycetales; family Streptomycetaceae; genus Streptomyces; species Streptomyces caatingaensis. The sequence goes on from NZ_LFXA01000007.1 coordinate 79,653, forward strand.
GGCAGGGGCACCGCCGTCCGGCGAACCGCCGACTGACGTGCAGCGGACTGCCACGCCGTCCACGGCCACGCCGCCAACAGGCGCGCGGCCAACAGGCGCGCGGCCGGCCGTCGTGGCACCGGCCGTCACGGCGCCAGCCCCCGAACCCCCGGCCCCGCCCCGCACCAGGCCGCCGCGGGGCCGCCCCGCGCGGGGTGTGCGGGTCTGGGTGAGGGCCGCCCCGGCCAGGACGACGGCCGCGCCCACCGGCGTGTTCCAGCTGAGGTGTTCGCCCAGGAGGGCCGCGCCGGCCGCGGTGGCGACGACCGGGATGAAGTAGGTGCTCAACGCGGCCGTCGTGGGGCCGACCTCGGCGACCAGGCCGTACTGGACGAGCATGGCGAGGCCGGTGCCGAGCGCGCCCAGCGCGGCGATCGCGAGCACCGGCACGAGGTGGAAGGAGGACGGCAGCGGCGCCGCCAGCGGTGCCACCACCGCCAGTTGGAGGGTGCCGACCAGCAACTGCCCGGTGCTCAGCGACAGATGGGACTCACCCGTGCCCGAGAGCGTGCGCTTCACATAGATCCAGCCGACCGCGTAACTGGCGGAGGCGGTCAGCGCCATCGCGGTGCCCCACGGGTCCTGCCCGGAGAACCCCTTCCATGCGCCGAGCACGATGAGCACCCCGGCGAAGCCCAGGACGAGCCCGGCGAACCGGCGCCGGGTCGGGCGGTCCTCGGAGAGCGCCACGAGCGAGAGCACCATCCCCCACAGCGGGGTGGTGGCGTTGCAGATGCCCGCCAGTGAGGAGGGGATCGTCAGCTCGGAGTAGGCGAACAGGGAGAAGGGCAGGGCGTTGAGGAGGAAGGCCGCGACCGTCAGATGCGCCCAGGTGCGCCCGGTCCGCGGCAGCCGCTCCCGCCGCAGGAGCAGCACCAGGGCGAGCACCGCCGTGCCGAAGAGCATGCGGCCGAAGGAGACGAAGAGCGGCGCGTAGCCGTCCGTCCCGAGCCGCATGAACAGGAAGCTGAAGCCCCAGACGAGGGCGAGTGCGCCGAAGCGGACACGCCAGTCAAGAGCAGGGACGTGCGGGGAAGAAGGGGAAGAGGTGGCTGGCGGGGTGGAGGAGCGGGGGGTGGCGGTGGTCATGAGCACACAAGATGGCGTGTTCATGCCGTTAGGACAAGTAAATAACGGCCGGCGCCGGCCACGCGGCAGCGCACAGTAACCTGGGGCGATGCTCCCCGAAGTCACCGCCACCCGCTACGTCACGCCCTTGCGTGAGGGCGGCTCGCTGCCGGGCATCGTCGAGGCCGACGATCTCGGGACGTACGTCATGAAGTTCACCGGGGCCGGGCAGGGCCGCAAGAGCCTCGTCGCCGAGGTGATCAGCGGCCGGCTGGCCCGGGCGCTCGGCCTGCGCGTCCCGGATCTGGTGGGCATCCGGCTCGACCCGGTCATCGGCCGGGCCGAGTCGGACCCGGAGGTGCAGGGGCTGCTCAAGGCCAGCGGCGGGCTCAACCTCGGCATGGACTACCTCCCCGGCGCCCTCGGCTTCGACCCGCTCGCCTTCGAGACGGACGCCGCCGAGGCGGGGCGCGTGGTGTGGTTCGACGCGCTGGTGGGCAACGTGGACCGCTCCTGGCGCAACCCCAACCTCCTGGTGTGGCACGGCGCCCTGTGGCTCATCGACCACGGGGCGACGATGATCTGGCACCACAACTGGCCGTCCGCGCCGGCCGCCGCCGCCAAACCGTACGACGCCTCGGACCACGTCCTCGCGACCTTCTCCCCGGACCTCGCCGGGGCCGCCGCCGAGCTGGCTCCCCGGGTCACCGAGGAGCTGCTGACCGAGGTCGTCGCGGACGTCCCGGACGAATGGCTGGACGGGGAGCCCGGATTCGACGGCCCGGACGCCGTGCGCCGGGCCTACGTCGAGGTGCTGCGGGACCGCGCCGCCGGCGTCGGCGACCGGATCACCGTCGGCGAACGCAGCGCGGACAAGCCCTCGCAGGCGCCCGAGTGGGTGCGGGTCAGGTTGGACAGGAAGGCCGGCAAGTGACGGATCACGGCAAGGACCCCAAGGAGCGGGCCGTCTTCGAGTACGCGCTGCTGCGCGTCGTGCCCCGGGTCGAGCGCGGCGAGCAGATCAACGCCGGCGTCGTCGTCTACTGCCAGGCCGAGTCCTTCGTGGAGGCCCGGGTCCACCTGGACGAGCGCCGGCTGCTGGCCCTCGACCCGGCGGCGGACGTGGCGGGCGTCCGCGCCGCGCTGCGCGCCGTCGAAGGGGTCTGCGCCGGCGGGGAGCGCGCCGGCCAGGCCGCGTGCGACGACGCGGGACGGCGTTTCCGCTGGCTGATCGCGCCGCGCAGCACCGTCGTCCAGCCGGGCCCGGTGCACACCGGGCTGACCACCGACCCCCGGGCGGAGCCGGAGCGGCTGCTCGACCTGCTGGTCAGGTGAGACGCCGGGGAGTACGGGGGCGTTGACAGCGGGTGGGCGGGCTTCTAGCGTCTGATCGGCCGAAGCTACTGAGCGGTTGCTCACCCGCGGTTCTCCGTGGTCCCCGGGGCCCGTCCCCGCCGTCCGCGCCACTGCCCGGCGGGGAGCGCCCCCCGAGGTGAGGAGACACGGCATGTCCACCAGCGAGCGACGGGTGGCCGTCGTCACCGGAGCGGCCCGCGGCATCGGCGCCGCGACCGCCCTGCGTCTGGCCCGGGACGGCCACGCGGTCGCCGTCCTCGACCTCGACGAGGCGGCCTGCGCCGGCACCGTGGAGCGGATCACCGGCGCCGGCGGCACCGCCCTCGCCGTCGGCTGCGACGTCGCCGACACCGACCGGGTGACCGCGGCCGTCGAGCGGGTGACCGCCGAACTCGGCGCCCCCGCCGTACTGGTGAACAACGCCGGCGTGCTCCGCGACAACCTGCTGTTCAAGATGAGCGACAGCGACTGGGACACCGTCATGAACGTGCACCTGCGCGGCGCGTTCCTGATGGCGCGCGCCTGCCAGAAGCACATGGTCGACGCCGGCTGGGGCCGCATCGTCAACCTCTCCAGCAGCTCCGCCCTCGGCAACCGCGGCCAGGCCAACTACTCGGCCGCCAAGGCCGGTCTGCAGGGCTTCACCAAGACCCTCGCCAAGGAACTCGGCAAGTTCGGCATCACCGTCAACGCCGTCGCCCCCGGCTTCATCGCCACCGACATGACCGCCGCCACCGCGGCACGCGTCGGCGTCGGCTTCGAGGACCTCCAGGCCGCCGCCGCCAAGGAGATCCCGGTCGGCCGGGTCGGCCGGCCCGAGGACGTCGCCGAGGCCATCGCCTTCTTCGCCGGGGAGAACGCCGGGTTCGTCTCCGGCCAGGTGCTGTACGTGGCCGGCGGGCCGCTCGACTGAACGGGAGCAGCAGCATGACCGCACAGGAGCGGGAGCGCGCACAGGAGCCGGCCGGCACCGGCCGGGTCGCCCTGGTCACCGGGGCGAGCCGGGGCATCGGCCACGCCGTCGCCGCGGCCCTCGTCGCCCGCGGCGACCGCGTCGTCATCACCGGCCGCAACGAGGAGGCGCTCAAGGACGCCGTGGAGGCGCTCGGCGCCGACCGGGCGCTGGGCGTGCCCGGCAAGGCCCACGACGAGGCCCACCAGGCCGCCGCCGTCGAGGCGGCGATGGAACGCTTCGGCCGCATCGACTACCTCGTCAACAACGCCGGGACGAACCCGGTGTTCGGCCCCATCACCGACACCGACCTCGGCGTCGCCCGCAAGGTCTTCGAGACCAACGTCGTCTCCGCGCTCGGCTTCGCCCAGCGCACCTGGCACGCCTGGCAGCAGGAGCACGGCGGGGCGATCGTCAACATCACCTCCGTCGCCGGCCTCGCCGCCTCGCCCTTCGTCGGCGCCTACGGCATGAGCAAGGCCGCCATGGCCAACCTCACGCTTCAACTCGCGCACGAGATGGCCCCGAAGGTGCGCGTCAACTCCCTGGCGCCCGCCGTCGTGAAGACGAGGTTCGCCGCCGCCCTCTACGAGGGACGCGAGGCGGAGGCCGTGGCGTCGTACCCGCTGGGCCGCCTGGGCGTGCCCGAGGACGTGGCCGGGGCGGCCGTGTTCCTGCTCTCGGACGCCGCCGGGTGGATCACCGGGCAGACGCTCGTCCTGGACGGGGGACTGTTCCTGAACGCCGGGATCTGAGCGCCGGGGACCGCCACGGACCGCAGGGGACGCCGGGACCGTCCGGGACGCCGGGGCCGTTGTCAGTGGGCCCCGGTATGTTCTCAGCGAGTTCAAGAACGACCCCGGAGGTTGTGGTGACGGTCACCGACGTGCTGCCCGAGTCCTGGCGCGCAGTCCTCGGCGAGGAGCTGGAGAAGCCCTACTTCAAGGCGCTGACCGAATTCGTCGAGGAGGAGCGGACGAAGGCCCCGGTGTACCCGCCGCGCGGCGAGGTCTTCGCCGCGCTGGAGGCCACCCCCTACGAGCGGGTCAAGGTCCTCGTCCTCGGCCAGGACCCCTACCACGGCGCGGGCCAGGGCCACGGCCTGTGCTTCTCGGTCCGCCCCGGGGTCAGGACGCCGCCCTCGCTGCGCAACATCTACAAGGAGATGCGCGAGGAGCTGGGCTACGACATCCCCGACAACGGCTACCTGCTGCCCTGGGCCCGGCAGGGCGTCCTCCTGCTGAACGCGGTGCTGACGGTCCGCGGCGGCGAGCCCAACTCCCACAAGGGCAAGGGCTGGGAGAAGTTCACCGACGCGGTCATCCGCGCCGTCGTCGCCCGGCCCGACCCGGCCGTCTTCGTCCTCTGGGGCAACTACGCCCAGAAGAAGCTGCCGTTGATCGACCAGTCGCGGCACGCCGTCGTCAAGGGCGCCCACCCGTCGCCGCTGTCGGCCAAGCGCTTCTTCGGCAGCCGCCCCTTCACCCAGATCAACGAGGCGATCCTGGCCCAGGGCCACGAGCCGATCGACTGGCGCATCCCGGACCTGGAGGTCTGAGCGGCTCAGCCCGCGGCGGGCCCGGGCAGGGTGTGGTCGAAGCGGTAGGGCACGGCCTCGACGCCGTGCTCCGCCGTGAACGTGCCGCTGCCCGTCAGCCCGGCGAGCGCGCCGCCGCCCGAGCCCTCCATGACCTCGAACGAGCCCTGCACCGTGCCGCGTTCGTCGAAGGTGCCGCTCTCGCGCACCACGAACGAGCCGCGCCGGCCGCCCACGGCTCCCTCGAACTGCTGGTGCCCGGTGAACGTGCCCGTGCCGTCCGGGCGGTAGACGATGGTGTACGCGCAGTGGGTGCCGGCGGCTTCGACGGCACCGGTGAAGGTGTTGCGGACCGAGGCGCGCGCCAGGCGCGTCCCGTCCGCGGTGCGGGAGAGCTCCTCCTCGTCCCAGCCGTCGTAGGTGAAGGTGCCGGTGACGGTGGTGTCCGTGGTGTTGGTGGCGTTTGTGGTCATGCGGACGATCCTGCCGCCCGTACCTGACACCTTCTGTCAGGTACGGGCGGGGAATCCGGAACAATGCCGGGGTGCGCGCCGACCGTCTGCTGTCCCTGCTCCTCCTGCTCCAGAACCGGGGGCGCATGACGGCCCCCGAACTCGCCGCCGAGCTGGAGGTCTCCGTCCGCACGGTCTACCGGGACGTCGAGGCGCTCGGCGCCGCCGGCGTCCCCGTCCGCGCGGACCGCGGGCCCGACGGCGGCTACTCGTTGCTCGACGGCTACCGCACCCGGCTCACCGGGCTCACGGAGGACGAGGCCGGCTCCCTCGCCCTGGCCACCGTGCCCGGTGCCGCCGCCGAACTGGGGCTCGGCGCCGATCTCGCGGCCGCGCGGCTGAAGCTGGAGGCCGCCCTTCCCGCCGGGCTCGGCGACCGGGCCCGCCGGGTCGGCGAGCGCTTCCACCTCGACGCCGACGGGTGGTTCCGCGACCCGGAGCCCGTGCCGCACCTGCCGGCCGTCGCCGACGGCGTCTGGCGGCAGCGGCTGCTGCGCGTGCACTACCGGCGGTGGAAGGGCGAAGTGCGCCGCGACCTGGAGCCGTGGGGGCTCGTCCTCAAGAGCGGCATCTGGTACCTCGTGGCCCGGTGCGACGGGGACGTCCGTACGTACCGGGTCGGGCGGATCCTCGCCGCCGAGGTGCTGCCCGAACGCTTCGAGCGGCCCGCCGGGTTCGACCTCGCCGGCCACTGGGAGCGGTCCGCGCGGCGGCTGGAGGACGCGCGCCTGCGGGGTGAGGCGCTGCTGCGGCTGAGTCCGGCGGGACTCGCCCTGCTGCCCGTCAAGTTCGGGGCCGCCGGGCGGCGCGCGGCGGAGGGCGCGGGCGCGCCCGACGCGGAGGGGTGGGTGACGGTGACCCTCCCCGTCGAGGCGCTGAAGGTCGCCGCGCACGACGTGCTGGGGCTCGGGGCGGAGGCGGAGGTCCTGGGGCCGGAGGAGCTGCGGGCCGCCGTCGCGGAGATCGTCTCCGCGCTCGCCGCCCGCTATCAACCCCCGTACACCTGACGGCAGATGCGCGCCGCGTCGCTCCCCGGCTGCCACCGGCCGTAGCGCTCGCCCATCGCACACGTGCCGGAGCGCGCCGGCGGCGGCTGCGGCGCGGGGTGCGCCGGCTCCCCGGAGGACGGGGACGAGCGGTGCGGCGGGGGCGGCTGCGGTGCCGGAGGGGGCGGGGGTGCGGGGGCCTCCCGGGGTGGTGGGGGCGCTTCCGGGTGGTGGAGGTCCGGGGTGTGGGGGGCCTCGTCGTGGCGCGGGGTGGTGAAGTCCCTTGCTCTGGCCGGGCGGGAGGGGCCCGGGGGCGTGCGCGGGGGGTCGCCGCCAGGGTCCGTCGAGGCGTCCCGGGCGGGGGCTTCGGTGTCCTCGTCCTCCCGCCGCCCTTCCCCGGAGGGGGTGTCGCCGGCTGGGCCGGGGGAGGGGCTCGTCGCGGCCTCCGGGAGGGGGTGGCTGCCGGATCCGGCGCCCTGCCTTTTCTCCCCGTCCGTCCCGACCGTCCCGTCCGTCCCGACCGTCCCGTCCGTTCCGGTGTCGGCCAGGGACTCGCGGTCCCGTCCGGGGAGGATCGCGCGCTGGTCCGCGGCGGGGTGGGAGGCCGGGGAGCGGGGCGGGTGCGGTGACAGCGAGACGCAGCCCGTGACCATGACCATGGCCATGGCCGGGGCCGTCAGGGTGAGGACGGTGGCGAGGGTGGCGGCGGCGGGGAGGCGGCGCATCTGTCCAACGCTGCGGGCCTGCTCGGGAGTTGGGAACTCCCCGCAGGGGTGGTGGTGGGGTGGGGTCCGTGGGGGCGCGCCCTGTCGTGCGTCGTTGCGCCGTGGGCGCCGGGTTCCGCCCCCGCCCGCCCTTTCACCGTTTCCCAGGGGATCCGCCCCCCGAACCGCGCTCCGCACGGACGGGCGGGGGCTGCGCCCCCTGCGCCCCCTGCGCCCCCTGCACCCCCGAAACCGCTCCGCGCTCCGCGCGGTTCGCGGTTGTCCTCAAGCGCCGGACGGGCTGAATCAGCCCGTCCGGCGCTTGAGGACAGCGCGGCGCAGCCCCGGTTGCGCGACTCCGGGACGCAGGGGCCCCGGCCCCGGCTCCGGCCCCGGCTCCGGCCCCGGCTCCGGAGCGGGGCGCAGGGGGCGCAGCCCCCGCCAGGGCGCAGGGGCGGAGCCCCGCCCCACCGCGCGGAGCGCGGTTCCCGAGGCCGGGGGCCCGCCCACCGCGCGGTGCCCTCCCGCGAGGCCGGGGCGAAGGCCCCAGTCCGCTGCGCGGAGCACGGTCCCCGAGGCGCAGGGCACAGTCCAACCCACTCGCGCCGGCGTGGTCCAGGGGCGCAGGGGGCTCCGCCCCCGCCCACCCGCGCGGAGCGCGACACCCCCCGGCACCCCCGCACCCCTGCACCCCCGGCACCCCCGGCACCCCCGCACCCCCGCACCCCCGCACCCCCGCACCCCCGGGCCTCGTGTACCCCCGAGCCCCCAAGAAACGGTCCCGCCCCCCAGGAAACGATCCCGCCCCCAAGAACCCGCGAACCCCCGAAACCGCGAGACCAGGGCGCGAATCAGAGCACCCCCCAGAGCGCACGTATGCTGCCACGGACGGACACCACCAAGGAGGAACCGTGAAGGTCGGCTGCATCGGGCTCGGTGATATCGCGCAGAAGGCGTACCTGCCGGTTCTTGCCACCCGGCCGGGTGTCGAGCTGCACCTCCAGACCCGTACCCAGAGCACGCTCGTCCGCGTCGGGGACGCGTATCACGTCCCGGGGGAGCGGCGTCACGGGGACCTCGATTCGCTGCTCGCCGCCGGCCTGGACGCGGCGTTCGTGCACGCACCGACGGCCGTCCATCCGGAGATCGTCTCGCGGCTGCTGGAGGCCGGGATACCGGTGTACGTGGACAAGCCGCTCGCCTTCGAGCTCGCCGCGAGCGAGCGGCTGGTGCGGCTGGCGCGGGAGCGCGGGGTGGGCCTGGCCGTCGGGTTCAACCGGCGGCACGCGCCGGGCTACGTCCAGTGCCTGGACCACCCGCGGGATCTGATCGTTCTGCAGAAGAACCGGCTGGGGCTGGCCGAGGAGGCCCGGCCCCTGGTCCTCGACGACTTCATCCACGTCGTGGACACGCTCCGGTTCCTCGTGCCGGGCCGGGTCGAGCACGTCGACGTCCGCGGCCGCGGCCGGGACGGGCTGGTCGAGCACGTCGTCCTCCAGCTCTCCGGCGACGGCTTCACCGCCCTCGGCATCATGAACCGGGCGAGCGGCTCGACCGAGGAGGTCCTGGAGGTCTCCGGCCAGGACTCCAAGCGGCAGGTCGTCAACCTCGCCGAGGTCATCGACCACAAGGGGCAGCCGACGGTGCGCCGCCGCGGCGACTGGGTGCCGGTCGCCCGCCAGCGGGGCATCGAGCAGTGCGTCGACGCGTTCCTCGAGGCGGTGCGCGCCGGCAAGGCGCTCGACGCCGAGGACGCCCTGCACACCCACGAGTTGTGCGAGCGGATCGTCAACGCGCTGGAGGAACAGGCCTCCTGAGGGTCAGCAGGACGTAGAGCAGCAGCGTCGCGAGCGCGCCGTACAGGGCCCAGTCGCCGAGGCGCGCGTACGGGCTGGTGCCCTCGGCCAGCGGCACGTCGTAGACGACCGCGGCCGAGGCGCCGGTGCCGGCCCACCGCCCGATCGTGCGGCCGCGCGCGTCCGCGGCCGCGCTGACGCCCGTCAGCGTCGCGTGCACCACCGGCCGCCAGGTCTCGGCGGCGCGCAGCGCGGCGAGGGAGGCGTGCTGCTCCGGCGCCCAGCTGTGCTGGAAGGTGGACGTCGAGGACTGCGCGACGATCAACTGGGCGCCGGAGCGGGCCAGATGACGGCTCATGTCGGGGAAGGCCGACTCGAAGCAGATCAGCGGCCCGACCCGCGGCCCGCCACCGTGCCCCGACCCCGACCCCGACCCCGACCCCGACCGCGGCCGCATCACCACCTGCCGCTCGCCGCGGCCCCGGTCCTCCCCGGCCGCCTTGCCCACGGACGTGGCCCAGCCGAGCAGCGAGCGGGCGGGTACGTACTCGCCGAAGGGCACCAGCCGCATCTTGTCGTAGCGGTCCCCGGTGGGGCCGTCCGGCCCGACGAGCACCGAGCTCTTGAAGATCCCGGGCCGGTCGGAGCGGCGCGCGTCCACGTTGACCAGCAGGTCCGCGCCGACGGCCCGGGAGAGCGCGGCGAGGCGGCCGCGTACCGCGGCGTCCCGGCCCAGGTCGGTGCCGACGCTGCTCTCGCCCCAGACCACCAGGTCCACCCGCCGTCCGGCCAGCCCGCGGGTGAGGGCCTCCTCGCGGTCGAAGCGCCGCAGCCCCCGGTCGCCGCCCGGCATCACCCCGGGCTGCACGACCGCGACCCGCACCGTCCCGGCCGCGCGCGGCACCGGCGCCCACCACCAGGCGCCCGCGGTCACCGCGGCGCACACCAGCAGCCCCGCGCCGGCCGCCCGGCGGGCGCGCGGGGCCGAAACGAGCGCGGCCAGTGCGGTGTTGACGGCGACGAGCAGCAGGCCGACCAGCCAGACGCCGCCCAGCGACGCGAGCCGGAGCGCCGCCGGGACCTGCCACTGGCTCGCGCCCAGCAGCCCCCAGGGGCCGCCCAAGTACTCCCAGGAGCGCACGAGTTCGGCCAGCAGCCAGCCGGCCGGGACGACGAGGAGGGCCACCGCCGTGCGGCCGGGTCCCGGGTCGCCGCCCAGCAGCCGGTGCACCAGCAGCCCCCAGGGCACCCACAACAGCCCCAGCAGCGCCGCCAGTACCAGAATGAAGATGTGCAGGCTCGGCAGCAGCCAGTGGTGCACCGCCAGCAGGAAACCGGCGCCCCCCAGCCAGCCCTCCAGCGCGGCGCGGCGCGCGGAGGGGGCCGAGCGCACCAGCAGGATCCAGGGGACGAGGGCCCCGTACGTCAGCCACCACAGGGCGGGTTGGGGGAATGACAGCGCAGGCAGAGCGCCCGCGGCCACCGCGGCGGGGATCCGCGGGCGGGGCGCGGCGGCGGGTCTTGACGTCCGCGCCGGTGGGGTCACCGTCATCACGCTCTCCCTCGTCGGATCCCTCGGCGGGCCGCCGTCAGGCCGGATTACAGTGTGCGCGAGGGGCCGGGACACGCCCGGACAGGGGCGGCTGCGACACACGGGAACGCCCTGGAAACCGGAGGACGCCGTGAAAGGGCGCATGCGCACAAGTGCTAGCGCCCCCTTCGCTCGCCTGCACACCACACGCATGAGCGGGATCCGGCCATCCACCGGGCGTCCGGATATCGGTCCGCATGGAGGCCAAAACCCCGACAACAGCGCGCAATTTTAAGCCTTTCTGGTCGCTACACAGTGCAGAAACAGTTCTATACGGTCGGGAGGAAACAGAAGTGATCCGAGGGTGGGGTTCCAGAACGGCGCACGGCGGTACGTATCGCGGGTTGTCGCCGTCCCGCCGTGGGCAGGTAGCGGGCAAAACTGGACAGGAATGCTGGTCGCTTGTTGCTGGGGGGCGGCGTGACTCGCGCATGTGATCGAACGGCAATCCAGTCGTCGCGGGAGGGACAGCCCTTCCGGGATGCGGCTCCCCGTCCATCCGTCCACCGACAGCCGACGTCCCGGAGGGATCCCATGGACCATCTCGTTGCCGAAGTGACCGCGGCCACGGACGGCGCCGCGTGTGAAGAGACCCCGGTGCCCTCCTACTACTCGAGGAAGACCGCCGAGATCCTCCACAAGTACGGTCCCGGGCCGCGCGTCCACTTCCACGTGGGCATGTTCGAACCGGGCCTCAGCCCCAACACCACCGTCTCGCAGCGCGTCCTGCGCAACCGCCTCAAAGCCTCCCAGGAGGCGGCCCTCGACCACGCGGCCCGCTCCTGGGGGGTGCCCGACAACCCGCCCGGCCAGCTCTTCGACATCGGCTGCGGCATCGGCGGCGGCTCCATCTACTGGGCCCAGGAGTACGGCTGCCACGTCACGGCGATCACCGTCACGGCCAAGCACGTGCCCGTGATGGCCGACCTCGTCCGCCGGGCCGGCGTCGAGGACCTCGTCACCCCCGTCCTCGGGGACATCCACGACCTGCGCGAGGAGACCGCCTACGACGCGGCCGTCGCCATCGAGAGCTCCGGCTACATGGACCGCGAGCGGCTCTTCGCCGTCGTCGCCAAGGCCCTGCGGCCCGGCGGCTGGTTCGGCATCCAGGAGCACTTCCTGTGCCGTCCCGAGTGGACCTCGTTCATCGACGGCTACTACAAGACCCGCCTCGGCACCCTCGCCGAGTACATCGCGGCCGCCCGCGCCTCCGGCTTCGAGCTGGAACAGGACGAGGACATCACCGACCGCGTCGCCGAGTTCTGGGTGCAGTCCATGGCCTGGACCAACGCCGAGCTCGACCGGGTCGAACTGGCCGGCGCCACCTCCCCGTTCACCCGCGAGCGACTGCTGGAGTCCGCCCTCACCCACGGCAAGCTGTTCCGGGCCTGGCGCGATCACGCGGTCGAGACCCGCATGCTGCTCTTCCGCATGGAGGGCGACGGATGACATCCCTCCCGCGGGACGACTCCGCCTCCCGGGCCCCGGCGATCGGCTGGCGGCTGCCGCCCTTCTACTGCCCCATCGAACCCGCCGTCCACCCGCGCCGCGCCGAGCTGGAGCAGCGCGCCGTCGCCTGGCTCGACCGCACCGGCATCTTCCGCGACGCCACCGAACGGGCCTGGAGCATCGCCACCCACAGCACCGACTTCAGCTGCCGGATGATCCCCCACGGCCGCGACGAACCGCTTCTGCTGTTCATCGAGTGGAACCACTGGGCCTTCGCCCTCGACGACTTCTGGCACGACACCGGCGCCGCCGACACCAGAACCGCGTGGATCGTCGACCTCAACGCCCGCATATCCCGCAGCCTGGAGGCGCCGGGCTCGGCGATGCTCGGCAGCTCCCCCTTCGACCGCGCCCTGGAGGACCTCACCGCCCGCACCCGGGCCCTGGCGAACCCCGTCCAGCTCCGGCGCGTCGCCGAGGGGCTGCGCGACTGGCTCTTCGGCGCCGCCTGGCAGGTCAGCAACATCGAACGGCGCGTCATGCCCACGCTCTCCGACTACGTCGCCCTGCGGCCGTCCATCAACGGAACCCGCTTCTCGCTGGCCTGGAGCCAGATCGCCGCCGGCATCGAGGTCTCCGACGAGGAGCTCTCCGCCGCCCCCGTCCAGGCCCTCACCGAGGCCGCCGGCTTCATCGTCAGCTGCGACAACGACCTGTTCTCCTACGCCAAGGAGGACGACCACGAGACCACCGACCAGAACATCGTCAACGTCCTCGCCCACCACAACGGCACCTCCGTGGCCCGCGCCCTGGAGGAGGCGGTCGCCATAAGGGACCGCTCCATGACCCTCTTCCTGACCCTGCGCGACCGGATCGCCCGCACCGCGGGGCCGCAACTCGCGCGCTACCTGGAGGCGTTGGGACACTACATCGCCGGCTGCATCCGGTGGATGAACGACGCCCCGCGCTACGCCAGCCCCCGGAACCGCCACGCGCTTCCGGTCCCGGGGGCGACGTACGGGATCACCTGGCGGGACACCCCCAGCGACCCCCGGACCGACCCACTGCCCATACCGTCGGCGGCGTGGTGGTGGGAGCAGCTCGACGCGCCGCCTCACTCACCGCCGAACCAGCGCACCAGCGACCGCCACCACGAGGAACGCGGACGCTCCCCCGGGGACGCGGGCGCCGCGGTCCCCCCCTCGCCGCCGCCGGCCGGGGCCACGGTCTCCCCGCCCACGGGCTCCGCGGCCGGCGGAAGGGCCGCCGGCGCGGGCGCCGGCTGGGGCACCCCGGGGGTGAACGCCACGGGCAGCGCCGTGAGGTGACGGGACATCAGTGCCGAGACCCACCGCAGCTCCGACTCGGCGACCGCGAGCCGGACGTCGGGCAGCCGGGTCATCAGCGCGTCGATGCCCGTGTCCGCGATGGCCCGGCCGATGTCCTGGCCGGGGCATTCGTGGGCGCCGCCGCTGAACGCCAGGTGCGAGCGGTTGCCGTGCACGGGGGCGGTCGGGTCGGGGCGGACGGAGGTGTCCATGTTGGCCGCCGCCAGCCCGAGGACGAGCGCGTCCCCCGCCTTGATCTTCTGGCCGCCCAGCTCGGTGTCCTGGGTCGCCCAGCGGCCCAGGATGGTGGTGAACGGCGGCTCGTCCCACAGGGTCTGCTCGACCGCGTCCGGCAGGGTCATGTGGCCGCCCGCCAGGTGGGCCCGGCACCGGGGATCGGTCAGCACCATCCGCAGCGTGTTGGCGATGAGGTTGGCGGTGGTCTCGAAGGCGGCGACGAGCACCAGCCGCAGGTGCTGCTGGACCTCGTCGTCGGAGAGCTTGGCCGGGTGCTCCAGCAGCCAGCTGGTGAAGTCCGGGCCGGGAGCCTTGCGCTTGTGCTCCACCGTCCTCCCCAGCACCTCCTGGACGTAGGCGTTGCTGGCGACCGCCGTCTCCGTGCCCTTGATCATGTCCCGGGCGGCCTGCACCAGCCGGGGGCTGTACTCCTCGTGCATCCCGAGGAACTGGGTCATCACCATCATGGGCAGCGGCTCGGCGAAGGCGTGCACCAGGTCCGCCGTGCCGGAGACGCAGAACTCGTCGATCAGCTGGTTGGCGAAGCGGGTGATGTGGCGGCGGACGCCGCGCCGGTCGAAGCGGTTCATGGCGTCGTTGATGGCGCCGCGCCAGCGCTCGTGCGCCGCGCCGTCGACCATCGAACAGATCGGCTGCCACATGCTGATCGGCCCCAGCGGATGCAGGGGGCCGACCTCGCCGGTTCGGATCGCCCGCCAGTTGCGCGAGTCGCGCGAGAAGCGCGAGGGGGTGCGGGTGACGTCCAGGTTCTCCCGGTAGCCCAGGACGAGCCAGGCCGGGACGTCGCCGCTCAGCAGCACCGGGGCGACGGCGCCGTGCCGTTCGCGCAGCTGCTCGTACAGCCCCATGGGGTCGGTCTCGGCGGCCGGCCCGTACAGCCGGGCGACGCCCCCGGAACCGTAGGCGTGGGCCGGGCACTCGGGCGGGGGAGCGGCCTGCGCCGCGTCGGCGCGGGTGTGCTCGTCGGGTGGGGTCACTGTGGCTCCGGGGTGTTCGCGAGGCGGTACAGGTAGCGCATGAGGGTCATCAGGGCGTCCCGGCAGGACGCCCGGTCGCGGGCGTCGCAGGCGAAGATGGGCACGGACTCCGGCAGGTCCATCGCGGCCCGCAGCTCCGGGATGGGGTGGACGGGGGCGCCCGGGAAGGTGTTGACGGCGACCACGAACGGCACGCCGCGCTCCTCCAGGATGCCCACGACCTCGTAACTGACCTCCAGCCGGCGGGTGTCGAGCAGGACCACCGCGCCCAGCGCGCCCTCGAAGAGGCCGTCCCAGAGGAACCAGAACCGCTCCTGCCCGGGGGTGCCGAACAGGTACAGCACCAACTGCTCGTTGATGCTGATGCGGCCGAAGTCCATGGCCACGGTGGTCTCGATCTTCTGCTCGATCCCCGCGATGTCGTCCACGCCGACGCCGGCCTGGGTCATCGTCTCCTCGGTGGTCAGCGGTCTGATCTCGCTCACCGTGCCGACCAGGGTGGTCTTGCCCACCCCGAACCCGCCCACGATGACGACCTTCACCGCCGCCGCGGCGGTGGCCGGGAGGATGTCCTCCCTCCTGGGACCGGCGGGTGGGTCAGAGGTTTTGTAGTCCATGCATCACCGCCTCCAAGAGGCCTACGTCAGGAAGGGCAGCGACCGGAACCGGGGGCCTGGCCTCCACGTGTCCCCGCGCGAGCAGGTCGTTGAGCAGGACGGTCACGGTGCTGACGGGCAGCGTGAGGTAAGCGGATATCTCGGCGACGGACAACGGGTAGTCGCACATGCGGACGATCGTCTCGTGCTCGGGCTGGAGGCCGGGGTCGGTCTCCGTGCGGGCGACGATCAGGGTCACCAGGTCGAGCCTGGTGACGCCCGGGTCCGCCTGCCCGCAGCTCTTCGTGACGATGTACAGCCGGTCCGGGTTGCCGGGATCCCACGCCCTTTCGGGTTTGCTCATGCCACCGGCCCGCTGACGCGCGGCGGGCTGGTGAGGTGCTCGCCGATGCGGGCCACCAGGTCCCGCATCCGCTGCCCGATCAGCCCGGCGTCCACGTCGTCGTCGGCGAGCACCGCCAGGTAGGCGCCGGCGCCCGCCGCCATCAGGTAGAAGAAGCCGCCGTCCACCTCGATGACGACCAGTCTCATCTGCCCGTCGCCGTCGGGGAATTCGGCGGCGATGGCGGTGGACAGGCTCTGCAGTCCCGCGCAGGCGGCGGCCAGCCGGTCCGCGGCGTCCGTGTCCGTGCCGTGCTGCGCCATGCGCAGGCCGTCCGAGGACAGCACGATCACGTGGCGGGTCTGCGGGACGCTGGATGCCAGATCCTTGAGCATCCAGTCCATGTTGAACCGCTGCTGCGTCACTTGACTACTCTTTCTCGTCTGACGGGTCATCACTGAGCGCTCCCCGGTCGCCCACCGGGGCGTCGCCCTTCAGGGCGTTGGTGAAGGCGGCCAGCCAGATGCCCGGCTGGGTGGGTTGTGCCGCGGGCTCCGTGCGCCGGGGCGGATCGGCCGGGGCGACGGCCGCCGCCCGGGCGGCCAAGCCCAGCGCGCGCCGGCGGCGCTGCGGAAGACCGCCCGGTGTGTGCCCGTCCGCGGCGGAGTGTTCCATCTGCGGCGGGTCGGGCAGCGGACGGCCGGGCTTCTTCCGGACCTTGGGCGGCGGCAGGGTGGCGGCGCGGGCGATCTCGCCGCCGGGGGTGGCGCTGGCGGTCACCAGCTCGGACGGGACGATCAGCACGGCCCGGACGCCGCCGTAGGCGGAGGGGCGCAGCGACACCCGGAAGCGGTAGTTGCGGGCCAGCCGGCTGACGACGGCCAGGCCCAGCCGGGGGGTCTCGCCGAGGTCGTTGAGGTCCAGGCCGCGCTCCGCCAGCTCCAGCACCCGCTCGGTGCGGCGCCGGGTCTCGTCGGTGAGCCCGACGCCGGCGTCCTCGATCTCGATGGCGACCCCGGACTGGATCTCCACGGCGGTCAGGTGCACCCGGGTCTCCGGCGGGGAGTAGCGGGTGGCGTTGTCCAGCAGCTCGGCGGCGGCGTGGATCACCGGCTCGACGCCCGGGCCGGTGATCGCGACGTCCGCGACCGAGTGGAGGTCGACCCGGCGGTAGTCCATGATCCGCGACATGGCGCCGCGCAGCACGTTGTACAGCGGCACCGGGTTCTTCCACTGGCGGCCGGGGCGGGATCCGCCGAGCACCGCGATGCTGTCGGCCAGGCGGCCGATCAGCGCGGTGCCGTGGTCGAGGTGCAGCAAGTCGCTGAAGACCTCGGGGTTGTTGCCGTGGCGGTCCTCCATCTCCCGCAGGTCGGTGGCCTGTTGATGAATGATCGCCTGGAGGCGGCGGGCGATGTTGACGAAGGCCCGGTGCGCGGAGTCGCGCAGGCCCTCCTCGGCCTGGACCGCGTACACCACGGAGCGGAGCACGGAGCGGTGTTCGGCCGCGAACGGGGTGCCGGCATGGGGCGACGGGGCGACGTGGCCGAGCACCTCGTCGGCGGAGGCGCCCTGTTGGAGCATCTTGAACGCGGCGGGCAGCAGCAGATCCGCCAGCCGCCGGGTCTCGGCCTCCTGCCGTTCCAGCAGGCCGCGGAGCTCGGCCTCCCGCTCGTCGCACCGGCGGCGCAGCGCGTGGATCACACGGCCCCGCCGGGCCGCCACCGCCGAGGCGAGGGCGACGGCGACGCTGGCCGCGGCCCCGCACCACACCACCGGGACGCGGGCCTCGCCGGGTGCCAGGAGGCCGGCGGAAGCGGTGCAGACCGCCAGCACCACAGGGGGAACCAGCCATATGAGGGAGGAGGCGGGCCGCCTGACGTGAGGTGACGAACCAGTACCAACCATCGAGTTCCTCGGGGCTTGCGGGGGCGACGTGGGAAGGGGCGCCGCCGGGCGCGGGGAGCGGAGAAGACGGCGGGGGGTTCCCGGAATTCCCGGGTCGCCCCGGGGGTCGCGGGGTCCTCCGGTCGCGTCGGCGCGGCGCAGGGCGGCAGCGAGCCGCAGTCGCCACGACCCGCTGCGGGGAAGGAGCGTAGCCGGTCGCGCGGTGTTCCGGCGCGAAGTTGTCATATTCGCGGAAAGGGCTGACGAGCGAATTCGAAAGGCATCACAATGACCCCACGACCCGTTTATCGAAAGGATTTTTGAACGCCTCCGGGCGCGTTCGGCACGATCGGCCGGTCATGCTCGCGGGTGGTCTGTCCGGCGAACCCTTCCCCCGCCCTCCGCGCGTACGGCTAGGCTCGCCCCACCACACTCATACGGGAGACACGTCATGACGGGGCAACAGCACGAACGCCGCCCGTACACGGCCCTGTTCGAGCGCGAGCAGGAGCTCGCCACGGCGGAGCGCGCCGTCTCGGCCCTGTGCGGCGGCGCGGACGGGAGCGGCCCCGCGACCGGCGGGCTCCTGCTGTTCAGCGGCGAAGCGGGCATCGGCAAAACGGCGTTGCTCGGCGAGGTGCGCCGGCTGGCCGCCGAACGCGGCTGCGCCACGGTGCTCTCGGCGCGCGGCAGCGAGCAGACCCGGACGCTTCCCTTCCACGTCGTACGGCAGTTGCTCCAGCCCGCCCTCGCGCCCCTGGCGGAGGAGGAGCGCCGCACCCTGCTCGGCGACTGGTACGACATCGCCGGCCCCGCCCTCGGCATCGCCCCGCCCACCGGCCCGCAGGCCGACCCCCAGGGCGTCCGCGACGGAATCGACTGGCTCGTCATGCAGTTGGCGATGAGCCGCGACCGGCTCCTCCTCGTCGTCGACGACGCCCACTGGGTGGACGCGGCCTCGCTGTCCTGGCTCACCTCCTTCGCGCTGCGCCTCGCCGACCTGCCGATCCTCCTCGTCGTCGGCTACCGGCCCGAGGAACTCCCCGACCACTCACCGGCGTT
This sequence comes from Streptomyces caatingaensis, assembly GCF_001187435.1. Taxonomy (GTDB): domain Bacteria; phylum Actinomycetota; class Actinomycetes; order Streptomycetales; family Streptomycetaceae; genus Streptomyces; species Streptomyces caatingaensis. Next base: position 98,094 of record NZ_LFXA01000007.1, read on the forward strand.
CAAGGAGCTCGTCACCGCCCGCGGCAACCGCCCCGTCACCCTCCACCCGCTGACCCCGGGCGCCGTCGCCGAGATGGTGCGCGCCGCCATGGGCCGCGAGGCCGACGACCCGTTCTGCCGCGAGGTCTGGGCCGTCACCGGCGGCAACCCCTACGAGGCCGTCGAGCTCGTCGCCAAGGCCCGCGACCGCAACCTGCTGCCCATGGAGGAGTCCGCCGCCCTCCTGCGCGAGCTGGGCGCCGCCGCCCGCGGCAGCGGCCTGGTTGCCCGCCTGGAGCGGCTGGGCAACGCCACCACCCGCTTCGCCTGGGGCGCCTCCGTGCTCGGCACCGAGATCTCCGTCCGGGTGGCCGCCATGCTCGCCGGGATGAGCCCGGCCGAGGGAGCCGTCTGCGCGGACCGGCTGCGCGAGGCCCGCATCCTCACCGGCGCCACCGAGCTCGAATTCGTCCACCCCCTCATCGCCACCGCCGTCTACCAGGCCATCCCGCCCGCCGCCCGCACCGCGATGCACGGCCTGGCCGCCTGGGCCGTCACCAACGCCGGCCACGGCGCCGCCGCCGCCTCGCGGCACCTGCTGGAGGTGCACCCCGAGGGCGACGCCGACCTCGTACGGCAGCTCCGCGAGGCCGCCCGCGAGCACCTCGCCGTCGGCGCCCCCGAGGCCGCCCAGCGCTGTCTCGAACGCGCGCTGGCCGAGCCGCCCCCGGAGGACGAGCGCGCCGCCGTCCTCTACGAGCTGGGCTGCTCCGCCCTGCTGACCTCGCCGCCCACCACCATCAACCACCTGCGCTCGGCCCTCGCGCTCTCCGGCCTCCCCGAGGAGCTGCGCGTGGACGCCACCTACCGCCTCTCCCAGGCGTACGCGCACAACAGCCAGCTCACCGAGGCCGCCAAGATCGTCGCCGAGCACGCCGCCCGCACCTCCGACGGCCTCGGCCGGATGCGCCTCCAGGCCGCCCACTACCTCTGGAAGGGCATCCAGCTCGAGGAGGAGGGCGCCCAGGAGCGGTACCAGGAGGTCGCCGAGCTGGCCCGGCGCCTGGGCGGGCGCGACAACTCCGAGCGCGCCCTCCTCGCCATCCGCGCCTTCGACGCCATGATCCACGCCGAGAACGCGCTGGAGGTCGTCGACCTCGTCGACCGCTCCCTGGTCGACGGCCGTCTCGCCGAGGGCATGGGCTGGACCAACACCGAGTGGGGCTTCGAGCTCCCCAGCATCGTCGGCATCACCTACGTCTACACCGACCGCCTCGACAGCGCCGAGGAGCTCTTCACCGAGGCCGTCCGGGAGTTCGAGATCTCCGGCTGGCGCGGCGCCCACCTGGCCTTCGCCCACGAGTACCTCGGCCTCGTCCACCGCCGGCGCGGCGACCTGGAGAGTGCCGAGGGCTTCCTGCGCGAAGGGCTGCGGCTGGCCGACCGGCTAGGCCCGGGCGTGCCCATCCAGTGGGACGGCACCTGCCTGCTCATCGACACCCTGCTCGCCCGCGGCCGGGTCGACGAGGCCCAGGCCGTCGCCGAGAAGTACTCCTTCGGCCCGCCCTACCCGCCCGCCATGGTGATGCCCGACGCCGCCTGTGTGGTGGGCCGCCTGCTCCTCGCGCTCGGCCGCACCAAGGAGGCCGTCGCCGAGCTGGAGGCCGCGGGCCACCGCCTGGAGGAGCGCGGCCGCCACAACACCCTCTGGGCGCCCTGGGCCCTCGACCTGGCCGCCGCCGTCGCCGACGACGAGCCCCGGCGCGCCCGCGAGCTCGCCGACCGCGCCGTCCGGTACGCCCTGCGGTTCGGCACCGACACGGCCATCGGCGAGGCGCTGCGCCGCGCGGCGCCCCTGATGGAGCCGGAGAAGGGCCTGGCCCGCCTGGAGGAGGCCGTCCGGCACCTGGCCGCCTCCCCGTGCCGCCACGAGTACGCCCTGGCCCTGGTCGACCACGGCCGGGCCCTGGAGCGGGCCGGGCGCCCGGCCGAGGCCGTCGGGCCGCTGCGCGAGGGCCTGCGGCTGGCGGGGGAGTGCGGGGCCGACGGGCTCGCCGAGCGGGCGCGGGAGGCGCTGGCGCTGGCGGGGGCGGCCTGACGGGCCCGGCTCGGGATGCGATCTCCGGTGCCCCGGGGTGCCATGGAGGAGGAAAGCGGAAGGGGATCACCGGGCCGGAGGACGTCATGGCACATGCGGTGTGGAGCGGTGCCCTCTCGTTCGGGCTGGTCACCCTTCCGGTGCAGATGTTCGCCGCGACGGAGAGCCACACGATCCGGTTCAACCAGCTCCAGCGCGGCACCTCGGACCGGGTGCGCAACCGGCGCGTCAACGAGCGCACGGGCGAGGAGGTCCCGCTCACGGAGATCGTCAAGGGCTACGACGTCGGGGAGGACTACGTCGTCGTCGAGCCCGGCGAGCTGGAGGACATCGCGCCCGGCCGCTCCAAGTCCCTGGAGATCAGCGGCTTCGTGGACGTGGACGCCATCGACCCCGTCTACTTCGACAAGACGTACTACCTCGGCCCGAAGAGCAAGGAGTACGCCAAGGTCTACGCCCTGCTGCACGAGGCCCTGGCCCGGTCCGGCCGGGCCGGCATCGCCACGTTCGTGATGCGCAACCGCGAATACCTCGTCGCGGTGCAGGCCGAGGGCGATCTCCTGACCCTGCACACCCTGCACTGGGCCGACGAGATCCGCGACCCGCGCACCGAGGTCGGCACGCTGCCGGAGCGCGAGAAGGTCGCCGAACGCGAACTCGCCACCGCCGTCCAGCTCGTGGAGGCCCTCAGCGTGGACTGGGACCCCGAGTCCTACCACGACACCTACCAGGAGAAGGTCCTCGACCTCGTCCGGGCCAAGCGCGCCGGGGGCACGGTCGAGAAGAGCGAGCCCGCCCCGAAGTCCACCAACGTCATCGATCTCATGGGCGCGTTGCAGGCGAGCATCGAGAAGGCGAAGGGCAAGGGGGAGGCCAGGGGCGAGGCCGGCGGCGGGGAGGGGCGGAAGGTCCGGCCGCCCACCCAGCTGAAGGAGGCCGCCAGGAAGCGCGCGAAGGCGGGCGGGCTGGAGGAGCTCACGAAGAACGAGCTCTACCGGCGGGCCACCGACGCGGGGATTCCCGGGCGCTCCCACATGACCCGTGACGAGCTGGTCAAGGCGCTGAAGAGGGCGTCCTGAACGCGGGACCGGCCGGCGGCCGCCAGACGGTGGAGGTCGAGGGACGGCGGCTGTCCCTCTCCCACCTGGAGCGGGTCATCTTCCCCGCCTCCGGCCACACCAAGGCCCAGCTGCTGCACTACTACGCGCGGATCGCGCCCGTGATGCTCCCGCACGTCGCCGGACGCCCCGCGTCCTTCGTGCGGGCGCCCGAGGGGCTGGCGGGCGAGAGCTGGATCGCCAAGACCCCGCCGACCGGGGCGCCGGACTGGGTGCCCGTGGTCGAGGTCCCGCACCGCGACGGGGCGACGGAGCAGGTCGTCATCGACTCGGCGGCCGCGCTGATCGCGATGGTGAACCTGGGCGCGTACGAGGTGCACGTACCGCAGTGGACGGCCGCGGCCGGCCGCGACGCGCACGACCGCCTCGTCCTCGACCTCGACCCCGGGCCCGGCACGGACCTCGTCGTCTGCTGCCGCATCGCCGAGCGGCTGCGGCAACTGCTCGACGAGGACGGGCTCATGGCCTGCCCGGTCGTCTCCGGCTCCAAGGGCCTGCACCTCTACGCGCCCGTCCGGCCCGTGTCCGGGCGGGCGGTCAGCGCCTACGCCAAGGGGCTGGCGGAGCGGCTGACGTCCGAGCACCCGGGCCTCGTCGTGGCGTCCATGGCGAAGCTGGAGCGGCGCGGCCGGGTGCTGATCGACTGGAGCCAGAACGCGTCGGCGAAGACGACGGCCGCGCCCTACACCGTGCGGTTGCGGGAGGGGGCGCGGGGGCCGGGGGTGGCGGCGCCGGTGACGTGGGACGAGGTGGGGGCGTGCCGTTCGCCTTCCGATCTGGCGTTCACGCCGGAGGACGTCGTCGAACGGGCCGACGGTCTCGGCGACTTGCTGGCGGGGCTGGGGAGCGACGACGTGCGGGCACGGGTGCCCTAGAGGGTTTGCCCCGGCCCCTCCCCGCGGAACGCCGAAAGGATCCGCTCCGCCGCCAGCGTGGCCGTCAACGTCCCGGCGCGCAGCCGCCGTTCGAGGTCGGGTGCGACCGCACGGACCCCCGCGTGGCCGCGCAGCTCGCCGAGGAGCTGATCGCGCACCATCGACCACGCCCACTCCACCTGCTGCTCGCTGCGCCGCCGCGCCAGCTCCCCGGTGACGTCCAGGATCCGCCGGTGCTGCTCCAGCCGCTCCCAGAGCTCGGTCAGGCCCGTGCCCTCGCGGGCGCTGCAGGTGAGGACGGGCGCGTTCCAGGCCGCGTCCGGCGAGCGCATCAGCCGCAGCGCGCCCGCCAGTTCGCGGGCGGCGGAGCGCGCGTCGCGCTCGTGCGGCCCGTCGGCCTTGTTGACGGCGACGACGTCGGCGAGTTCGAGGACGCCCTTCTTGATGCCCTGGAGCTGGTCGCCGGTGCGGGCCAGGGTCAGCATCAGGAAGCTGTCGACCATCCCCGCCACCGCCGTCTCGGACTGCCCGACGCCGACCGTCTCGACGAGCACGACGTCGTAACCGGCCGCCTCCATCACGACGATGGTCTCCCGGGTGGCCCGGGCGACCCCGCCCAGCGTCCCGGCCGTGGGCGAGGGCCGGACGAAGGCGGCGGGGTCGGTCGCGAGGCGTTCCATGCGCGTCTTGTCGCCGAGGATGGAACCGCCGGTGCGGGAGGAGGACGGATCGACGGCGAGGACGGCGACGCGGTGGCCGAGGCCGGTCAGGAGCGTGCCGAGGGCGTCGATGAAGGTGGACTTGCCGACACCGGGCACCCCCGTGACGCCGACCCGCCGCGCCGCACCGGAGTGCGGCAGCAGCTGGACCAGCATCCGCTGGGCGAGTTCGCGGTGGTCGGCGCGGGTGGACTCGACGAGGGTGATGGCCCGCGCGACGGCCGCCCGCCGCCCGTCGAGCACTCCCTTGACGATCGCGTCCAGATCGATGGGCCGGGCCATGGGCCTACAGCTCGTGGCCGAGGGCCCCGGCGAGGGTCCTCAGCAGGTCGCGGGCCGCGTCGGGGATCACCGTGCCGGGCGGGAACACGGCGGTGGCACCGGCCTCGTGGAGCGCCGGCACGTCCTGCGGGGGGATCACACCACCGACGACGATCATGATGTCCTCGCGGCCCTCCTCGGCGAGGCACTCGCGCAGCGCCGGCACGAGCGTGAGGTGCCCGGCGGCCAGCGAGGAGACGCCGACGACGTGCACGTCGGCCTCCACCGCCTGTCGGGCGACCTCGGCCGGGGTCTGGAAGAGCGGGCCGACGTCGACGTCGAAGCCGAGGTCGGCGAAGGCAGTGGCGATCACCTTCTGGCCGCGGTCGTGGCCGTCCTGGCCCATCTTGGCGACCAGGATGCGCGGCCGGCGGCCCTCCTCCCGCTCGAAGGCCTCGACCAGTTCACGGGTGCGCTCCACGCCGGACGACGGTCCGGCCTCCTGCCTGTACACACCGGAGATGGTACGGATGCGGCCGGCGTGGCGCCCGTACACCTTCTCCAGGGCGTCCGAGATCTCGCCGACGGTGGCCTTGGCGCGGGCCGCGTCCACCGCGAGGGCGAGGAGGTTGCCCTCCAGGCCGGGGCCGGGGCCGGACTCCGCCGCGGCCGTCAGCGCGCGCAGGGCGTCCTGGCAGACGGCCTCGTCGCGCTCGGCCCGCAGCCGCCGCAGCTTCTCGATCTGCCGTTCGCGGACGGAGGAGTTGTCGACCTTGAGGACCTCGATCTGCTCGTCGCTGTCCACCCGGTACTTGTTGACGCCGATCACCGGCTGGCGGCCGGAGTCGATGCGCGCCTGGGTGCGGGCCGCGGCCTCCTCGACGCGCATCTTGGGGATGCCGGCGTCGATCGCCTGGGCCATGCCGCCGGCCGCCTCGACCTCCTGGATGTGCGCCCAGGCGCGGCGGGCGAGGTCGTGGGTGAGCCGCTCGACGTAGGCGCTGCCGCCCCACGGGTCGATCACCCGGCAGGTGCCGGACTCCTGTTGGAGCAGGAGCTGGGTGTTGCGGGCGATGCGGGCGGAGAAGTCGGTGGGCAGGGCGAGGGCCTCGTCCAGCGCGTTGGTGTGCAGCGACTGGGTGTGGCCCTGGGTGGCGGCCATGGCCTCGACGCAGGTGCGGGTGACGTTGTTGAAGACGTCCTGGGCGGTCAGGGACCAGCCGGAGGTCTGCGAATGGGTGCGCAGCGACAGCGACTTGGTGTTCTCCGGCTCGAACTGCGAGACCAGGCGCGCCCACAGCAGCCGGGCCGCGCGCATCTTGGCGATCTCCATGAAGAAGTTCATGCCGATCGCCCAGAAGAAGGACAGGCGGGGGGCGAACGCGTCGACGTCCAGGCCGGCTTCGCGTCCGGCCCGGATGTACTCGACGCCGTCCGCGAGGGTGTACGCCAGCTCCAGGTCGGCCGTCGCGCCGGCCTCCTGGATGTGGTAGCCGGAGATGGAGATGGAGTTGTAGCGGGGCATCCGCTGCGAGGTGTACGCGAAGATGTCCGAGATGATCCGCATCGAGGGCTTCGGCGGATAGATGTAGGTGTTGCGGACCATGAACTCCTTGAGGATGTCGTTCTGGATGGTCCCGGCCAGCTTCTCGGGCGGTACGCCCTGTTCCTCGGCGGCGACGATGTACAGCGCGAGGACGGGCAGCACGGCGCCGTTCATCGTCATCGAGACGGTCATCCGGTCCAGCGGGATGCCGTCGAAGAGCTGCCGCATGTCGTAGATCGAGTCGATGGCGACGCCCGCCATGCCGACGTCGCCGGTGACGCGCGGGTGGTCGCTGTCGTAGCCGCGGTGGGTGGGCAGGTCGAAGGCGACGGACAGCCCCTTCTGGCCGGCCGCGAGGTTGCGGCGGTAGAAGGCGTTGGACTCCTCGGCGGTGGAGAAGCCCGCGTACTGCCGGATCGTCCACGGCTGGTTGACGTACATCGTGGGGTAGGGGCCGCGCAGGTAGGGCGCGATGCCCGGGTACGTGCCCAGGAAGTCCAGCCCGCGCAGGTCCTCGGCGGTGTAGAGGGGCTTGACGCCGATGCCCTCCGGGGTCTCCCACAGCAGGTCGCCGGCGTCGCGGCCGGTGCTCTCCTTGAGGGCGGCCTGCCAGCGGCCGGTGTCGGTGCCCGCGGAGTCTCCCGGCCCCAGGTCGACGGCTGTGAAGTCGGGGAAGTCGGGGCTCATCGCGCCACTCCCAGGTGGTCGAGGACGGAGGTCAGGACGGCGACGGCGTCGCCGCCCGCGTGGACGAACGCGTCGACGTCCGGCGGCGGCTGCTCGCCCGGCCGGCCGGCCAGGAAGATCCTGCCCGCCCCGGCCGCCCTCAGCGTGGCGGCGACGGGCCCGGCCTGCTCGGCGTAGACGGCGTCGGAGGAGCACAGGCAGGCGACGGCCGCGCCGCTGCGGCGGAAGGCCTCGGCGGCGGTCCCCGCGTCGACGGAGGCCGGCTCGTGCACCGGCTCGATCCCGCCCGCCTGGAAGAGGTTGGCCGCGAAGGTGGCGCGCGCCGTGTGCGCCGCGGGCGAGCCGAGGGCGGCGAGGAAGACCCGGGGGCGGGCGCCGGTGGCGGCCAGGTGGGCGTCGGAACGGGCGCGCAGCGCCTCGTACGCCTCGTCGCGCCGCACCCGCGGCAGCCCGCCGGCCGGCGGGCGGGGCGCGGCCTCGCGCTCGACGGGCTGCTCGGCCAGGTGCGGGAACTCGCTGACGCCGGTGACCGGTTCGCGCCGGGTGGCGAGCCGCTCGGAGCGCTCGGCCCAGGTGGCGGCCAGCCGCTCGGCGATCGCCCCGGAGCGCAGGGCGGCCTCCTGCCCGCCGGACCGCTCGATCTCCTGGAACCACGCCCAGGCGGCGCGGGCCAGGTCGTCGGTGAGCCGCTCGACGTACCAGGAGCCGCCGGCCGGGTCGATGACGCGGGCGAGGTGCGATTCCTCCAGCAGGATCGACGAGGTGTTGCGGGCGATGCGGCGGGCGAACGCGTCGGGCAGGCCGATGGCGCTGTCGAAGGGCAGGACGGTGACGGCGTCCGCCCCGCCGACGCCCGCGCCGAGGCAGGCGACGGTGGTGCGCAGCATGTTCACCCAGGGGTCCCGGCGGGTCATCATCACCGGGGAGGTCACGGCGTGCTGCCGCTGGGCGCGGGCGGCCGGGGACGCGCCGCAGACCTCGGTGACGCGGGCCCACAGGCGGCGGGCGGCGCGCAGGGTCGCGATGGTGAGGAACTGGTCGGCGCCGGCGGCGTAGCGGAACTCGAGCTGGGCGCAGGCGTCGTCGACGCCGATACCGGCGCCGGTGAGGGTCCGCAGGTAGGCCACGCCGGTGGCGAGCGAGCAGCCGAGCTCCTGGGCGGCGGAGCCGCCGGCCTCGTGGTACGGCAGGGCGTCGACGACGAGGGCGCGCAGGCCCGGCCGGTCGTCCAGGCACGTGGCGGCGAGGGCGGCGGCGTCGAGGACGGGTGCCGTGCCGGTGCGGGCGAGGGTGCCGAGCGGGTCGGCGCCGAGGCTGCCGCGGGCCTCGGTGCGGGCCGTGCCGCGCTCGTCGTACAGGCGCAGCAGGGCGCGGGCCGCGGCCTCGGTGTCGTGGCCGGCGTCGAGGACGACGGGGGCGAGGTCGAGGAGGACGCCGTCGAGGGCCGTCCCGAGGTCCTCGACGGGCGGGCCGCCGGCCGCGCCGACGGTCAGCCAGAGGGAGGTGACGCCGTTCTCCAGGTCCGCGAGGACGGCCTCGTTGGTGCGGCGGGCGTCCGGGTGGGCGTGGAGCTGGCGCACGTCCCAGCCGGAGACGGCCGTGCCCTCGGGGCGTCCGCCGCGGACGAACGGCGGAAAACCGGGCAGACCGGGGTCGGGTGACGTGTCGTCGGCCGTGTACAGCGGGCTGGTGCGCAGCCCGTCCTGGAGGGCGGTGGCCAGCGCGTCCTCCGCCGCCGCCCCGGCCGCCTCCGTGCCCGACCTGCGCAGGACGCCCTCGACGAGGCGCTGCCACTGCTCGCGGGTCGCGTCCGGGAACTCGGCGGCCAGGGAGAGGCCTTCTTCGGGCGGGACGGTCATGGGGTGAAGGCTAGGCGCTCCGGTGCGCCTCGGAAGAGGGTGTGCGGCTGTGACCTTGGCCTCTTCCGGCCGGGAGGGTGCCGCGGCCGCGCCGGCGCGACGGTGAAAGGGGGCTCCCAGGGGTGAGGGCCGGGGCTCATCCCCCTCCCAGCACGAACTCGCACCAGACCGACTTGCCGCCGCCCCGCGGCTCCACCCCCCACACGTCCGCGAGCCGGTCGACCAGCAGCAGACCTCTCCCGGAGACCCCTGACTCCCCCGGTTCGCGCCGCCGCGGCAGCGCGCTGGAGCGGTCCTCGACCTCGACCCGCAACCGCCGCTCGGGCCCGGCGAGCATGCGGATGGTCACGACGGCGGCCCCGTCGGTGTGCAGCAGCGCGTTCGTCGCCAACTCGTCGGCGACGAGCTCGATGTCGTCGGAGCGGTCCCGCGCCCCCCAGGCCCGCACGGCGGTGCGGATCATGTGGCGGGCGGCGGAGAGGGCCTCGGGGTCGGCGGGGGCGATGTGCTGCTGGAGGCGTCCGCCGGGACGGGCGCCCGCCGCGCCCTGACGGCGCAGCAGCAGGACGGCCATGTCGTCCTCGCCGACGCGGCCCTCGACCATGTCGCAGAGCCGGTCGGCGAGTTCCTGCGGGTCCTCGGGCCCGGCGGCGACGAGCCGGGAGAGCTGTTCCACGCCCTCGTCCAGGTCGGCCCCGGGCTGTTCCACGAGGCCGTCGGTGAAGAGCAGGAGCGTCTCCCCGGCATCCAGCTCGACGCCGGTCACGGGGTAGTCGAGCCGTCCGAACTCGGCGGAGAGGCCCAGCGGGAGCCCGCCGGCGACGGGCAGCCGGCGGGAGGTGCCGTCGCAGTGCCGCAGCAGCGGGTCGATGTGGCCGGCGCGCACGAGCTGGACGACGCCGGTCGACAGGTCGGCCTCGGCGTAGGTGCAGGTCGCGAAGCGGTCGGTGTCGAGGTCGTGGAGGAAGGACGAGGCGCGGGCCATGACCGTGGCGGGGGAGTGGCCCTCGGTCGCGTAGGCGCGCAGCACGATCCGCAGCTGCCCCATGACGGCCGCGGCGTGCGTGTCGTGGCCCTGGACGTCGCCGATGACGGCCCCGACCCGGCCGCCGGGCAGCGGGATCACGTCGTACCAGTCGCCGCCGATGTCCCGCCCGAGGCGGGCGGAGCGGTAGCGGACGGCGATCTGTGCGCCGGGCACGTCGGGGATGCGCCGGGGGAGCATGGACTGCTGGAGGCCCTCGGCGAGGTCGTGCTCCTGGTCGAAGAGCATGGCGCGGGCGATGCTCTGCGCGAGGCCGCTGCCGAGGGCGATGAAGAGGTTGCGCTCCTGCCGGCTGAAGCCGCGGGCCTCCCGGTAGAGCAGGCCCAGCGCGCCGATCGGCTTGGCCTGGGCGATGAGCGGGAGGTAGGCGGCGGAGGCGATGCCGATGTCCTTGATGCGCTCCCACAGCCAGGGGTAGCAGCGGGCGAACTCCTCGCGGGACTCGATGAAGCGCGGGGTCATGGTGCGGATGACCTCGCTCATCGGGAAGTTGTCGTCGATCCGGGTGTAGCGGGTGCCCGGGATGAAGTGCTCGGACGGGCCCTCCGCGACCAGGTGGATGCGGCCGGACTCGACCAGCCCGAGGACGAGCAGGTCGGAGCCGAGGTGTTCGACGGCCCGGGCGTCCTGGAAGAAGTCGATCACGTCCTGGACGGTCCTGGCGTGCGCCAGGGCCGCGGTCGTGGTCTCGACCACGCTCGTCTGGTGGCGGCGCTCGCCGTCGCTCTCGCCGGGCCGGTCGGACAGGGCCAGCTCCGCGTCGGCGTCCCGCAGGAGGCCGAGGATCCGGCAGGGCCGCCCGGCCGCGTCCCGTTCGATGTGGCCCTGGGAGTAGGCCCAGTGCAGAGAACCGTCGTTCCCGCGTACCCGGTGGTAGGTGCCGTAGCTCTCGCTGCCGTCCTTCAGCGCCCGGGCGACGAGGGCGTCGAGGCGGGCGCTGTCGGCCCGCGGCACCCGGCCGGTCCTGGCCAGGTCGGCGATGCGGCCGCTGAAGCCCCCCGGGGGCAGGCCGAGGATGGCCAGGGCCATGCGGTCCAGGTGCACGCGTCCGCTGGCGAGGTCCCAGTCGAAGGTCCCCACGCGGTTGCGGACGAGAATGGGCTCCGGCCGGGCGGGCCAGTCATCCGGCAGCGCTCCGGAGGCGGGCGTCACTTCCCGGTCAACCACGGATCCACTCTGCCACTTTTTGCCGTTTTCTTCGATTTCTTCATTTTTCCGGCCCGCGGTGGGGGGCCCGGGACGGCCGGGGGTACAGATACCTGGGTGGAGTGGTTCACGGCATCCGGCTCCTGGCTGAGCAGGCTGGTCGTCCAGCGCGGGCTGGCGGCCGTCTACCTGGTCGCCTTCCTCTCCGCCGCCCGCCAGTTCCGCGCCCTCATCGGGGAGCGCGGCATGCTGCCCGTCCCCCGCTTCCTCGCCCACGCCCCGGCCCGCCGGGCGCCGACCCTGTTCCGGCTGCACTACTCGGACCGCTTCTTCGCCCTGTGCGCCTGGACGGGGGCCGCGCTCGCGGCGGGGGCCCTGGCGGGCGCCGCCGACGAGGTGCCGCTCGCGGCCGCCATGGCCTGGTGGGCGGTGCTCTGGGCGCTCTACCTGTCGATCGTCAACGTCGGGCAGACCTGGTATGGCTTCGGCTGGGAGTCCCTGCTGCTGGAGTCCGGCTTCCTCGCGGTCTTCCTGGGCAACGCGCGCACCGGCCCGCCCGTCCTCGTGCTCTTCCTGATGCGCTGGCTGCTCTTCCGGGTCGAGTTCGGCGCCGGGCTGATCAAGATGCGCGGCGACCCCTGCTGGCGCGATCTGACCTGCCTCTACTACCACCACGAGACCCAGCCCATGCCCGGCCCGCTGAGCTGGTTCTTCCACCGGCTGCCCCGGCCCCTGCACCGGGTCGAGACCGCCGCCAACCACGTCGCCCAGCTCGTCGTCCCGTTCGGGCTCTTCGCCCCGCAGCCCGTCGCGAGCGTCGCCGCCGGGCTCGTGATCGTCACCCAGCTCTGGCTGGTCGCCTCCGGCAACTTCGCCTGGCTCAACTGGCTGACCGTCGTCCTCGCCTTCTCCGCCGTGGACGGCGACGCCATGGCCGAGCTGTTCGGCCTGCCCCCGCACGGCCCCGTGCCCGGCACCCCCCTGTGGTTCGCGGCCCTCGTCTGCGCCGCGACCGCCCTCGTCGCCGTCCTCAGCTGGTGGCCCGTGCGCAACCTGCTCTCCCGCGGCCAGCGCATGAACATGTCCTTCAACGCCTACCACCTGGTCAACACCTACGGCGCCTTCGGCAGCGTCAACCGCAGCCGCTACGAGGTGGTCGTCGAGGGCACCGAGGACACGACGCCCGGCCCCGGCACCGAGTGGAAGGAGTACGGCTTCAAGGGCAAACCCGGTGACGTCCGGCGCACACCGCGCCAGTTCGCCCCCTGGCACCTGCGGCTGGACTGGCTCATGTGGTTCGCCGGGATCTCCCCCGCCTACGCCCGGGAGTGGTTCGGCCCCTTCGTCGAACGCCTGCTCCTCGGCGACCGCGACACCCTGCGGCTGCTGCGCCACAACCCCTTCCCCGACGCCCCGCCCGCCCACGTCCGCGCCCGGCTCTACCTCTACCGCTTCACCACCTGGCGCGAACTGCGCGCCACCGGCGCCTGGTGGCACCGGACCCTGGTGCGCGAGTACCTGCCGCCGGCCGCCCTGCGGAGGCCCTGATGGACCCCGTCGACGCCCTCGAACGCATCGCCTTCCTCCTCGAACGCGGCCGCGCCCCCACCTACCGCGTCCAGGCGTTCCGCACCGCCGCCGACGTCGTCGCCGCGATGCCGCCCGACGAGGTGCGCCGCCGCGCGGAGTCCGGCTCCCTCACCGACCGCAAGGGGATCGGGCCCAAGACGGCCGCGGTCGTCGCGGAGGCGCTGCGGGGCGAAGTGCCCCGGTATCTCGCGCGGTTGGAGGACGCGGACGACTGGCCGCCCGTCGAGGGCGGACGCGCCCTGCGGGACGCCCTGCGCGGCGACTGCCACCTGCACTCCGACTGGTCCGACGGCGGCAGCCCCATCGAGACGATGGCCCGCGCGGCGGCCTCGATCGGCCACGAATGGGCCGTGCTCACCGACCACTCGCCCCGGCTGACCATCGCGGGCGGGCTCTCGGCGGAGCGGCTGCGGCGCCAGCTCGACGTCGTCGCCGACGTCAACTCCCGTCTCGGCGACGGCTTCCGGCTCCTCACCGGCATCGAGTGCGACATCCTGCCCGACGGCTCGCTCGACCAGGAGGACGCCCTCCTCGAACGGCTCGACGTCGTCGTCGCCTCCGTCCACTCCAAGCTGCGCATGGACGCGGAGAGCATGACGCGGCGGCTCGTCGCCGCGGTCGCCAATCCGCTGGTCGACGTCCTCGGCCACTGCACCGGCCGCATCGTCGGCGGCAAGCGGCCGGAGTCCTCCTTCGACGCGGAACTCGTCTTCGCGGCCTGCGCCCGCTTCGGCACCGCCGTCGAGATCAACAGCCGGCCCGACCGGCTGGATCCGCCGCGGCGGCTGCTGCGGCTGGCCCTCGACGCCGGGGTGCTCTTCGCGATCGACAGCGACGCGCACGCGCCGGGGCAGCTGGAGTGGCAGATCCTGGGGTGCGCGCGGGCGGAGGAGTGCGGCGTGCCGGTGGAACGGGTGGTGACGGCGTGGCCGGAGGCGCGCCTCCGGTCGTGGACCGCGGGAGGCTGACCCTCCCCGCCCCGCCCTTTCCCCGCTTCCCAGGGGCGGCGCCCCTCCCCCCGGGCCGCGCCCCGCGCGGGGGCGGGGGCTGCCCCCCCCGCACGGGGCGGGGCGGGGAGAGATCCCCTCAAGGCGACTGACCTGCCGTCGTCGCCCCCGCCCGCTCCACCACGGGCAGCAGCCCGTCCCGTCGCTCCTCCACGGCCGGTGCGCCGTCCACGAGGAGGACATCGCACCCGAGGGCCGACGCGCCGCCGTCCGCGGCGGGGTTGTCCCCGACCATCAGGACGTCGGGCCCGGGGGCGAGCCCGAGTTGACGGCATGCTGCGGCGAAGAGGCGGGGGTCCGGCTTCTGGAGGCGGTGTTCGTAGGACAGGACGTAGGCGTCGACGAGGTCGTCGAGGCCGTGTGCGCGGAAGACGGGCCGCAGGTCCCAGCCGATGTTGCTCACCACGGCGATGCGGATGCCGTGCCGGCGCAGGGCGGTCAGGACCGGGACGGCGTCGGGGTAGGGGGCCCAGGCGGCCGGCTCCATGTGCCGGGCGTAGAGGGCGTCGTACAGGGCGGGCGACGGCAGCGGCACGCGGCGGGCGAGGCCGCCGTACGCCGCGCGGTGCTCCGCCGGGCCGAGGTCGCGCCGCTCCCAGGCGGGCGCGAGACGCGCGGGCACGGTACGCGGCGGCGGCCCGCCAGGGAGCGCGCCCGCGTCGGCCAACTCACCGGCCAGGCGGCGGAATTCCGGCTCGGGAAGCGCGAGGCCGCAGCGCCGCAGCGCGGCGCCCAGCCAGGACGCGGGGGACTCGATGTGGAAGAGGGTTCCGGAGAAGTCGAAGAGCACGCCTTTGACCGTCACGGGCGCCAGTCTGCCAGGGGGCTCCCGGAAGCGCCGCCGCGCGCCGATACTGCGTCGTGTACGCGCTACCGGCATGTACACGTAAAGCCTCGCATCGGCACGCAAGGGGACCGCCATGCTTCACGGCGTCGACGTCAGCAGCTACCAGAGCACCGACTACCCCATCTCCGGGCAGGACTTCGCCTTCGTCAAGGTCACCGAGGGCATGTCGTACACCAACCCCCGCTGGGTCGCCCAGCGCGACCACGCCCGCAGGGGCGGACTCGTCGTCGGCTACTACCACTTCGTGACGCCGGGGTCGATGTCCGCCCAGGCGAATCGTTTCCTCGGAAAGATCGCCTTACGCGAGGGCGACATCCTCGCCCTCGACTGGGAGCACACCGGCGTCCCCTGCGCCGACAAGGACCGCTGGCTCGCGCACGTCCGCGGCAAGGCGCCGGGCCACCGCGTCGTCCTCTACTGCAACCGGGACTTCTGGTTCCACCGCGACACCACCGCCGACGCGGGCGACGGCCTGTGGATCGCCGACCCGGCGCACCCGGCCGGGAAACCCGGGGTGCGGCACCCGTGGACGTTCCACCAGTACAGCATCTCGGGAGGGATCGACCGGAACGTCGCCCGCTTCTCCACCCGGGCACAGCTGAAGGCGTGGGCGCGCCGCCGCACCGGGTTCGAGGAGACGGGAGGAGAGGCGGGGCGGACGGAGAGCTGACACGCACTTGCGAAAACCGCACACGCACGGTGCGATGGTCGCGAGCGGATACCACGCAGCCCGGAGGAGCACACGTCGTGCGGACCCGTGGGACCGAGGCGGAGCGCCGCAGACGCGCGCTGCCGCACCAGGTCATGGAGGAAGGCGCGGTCCGCGTGGACGCGCTCCACCGACTCCCTGCGGAACGCCGGGCTGTCGGGCGAGGGCGGCGCCGCCGTCGCCTTCTCCTCGCCGACCGCCGTCAGCTCCGGGCGGCCACGACCTCGTCGTCACCACTCCTGAGAGGTGATCGCCCCGCCATGCGCGCACTGGTCATCGAGACCCCCGGCGAATTCTCCGTCCGCACCGTCCCGGATCCCACGCCCGGCCCCGGAGAGGTGGTCGTGAAGGTGGCCGCCGTCGGCATCTGCGGCACCGATCTGCACATAGTGCGGGGGGAGTTCGCGCCGACGCCGTACCCGATCGTCCCCGGGCACGAGTTCACCGGCGAGGTCGTCGCGCTCGGCCCGGGGGTGCGCGGGGTGCGCGCCGGCCAGGAGGTGGCCGTCGACCCGTCGCTGTTCTGCGGCTCCTGTCACTACTGCGCCGTCGGCCGCGGGAACCTCTGCGAGAACTGGGGCGCGGTCGGTGACACCGTGGACGGCGCGATGGCCGAGTACGTCAAGGTGCCGGCCGCCAACTGCCACCCGCTGCCGGAGAACGTGAGCCCCGCGCACGGCACGCTGATCGAGCCGCTGTCCTGCGCGGTGCACGCCTTCGACAGGCTGCCCCGCGAACTCGGCGCGCACTACCTGGTCTACGGCGCCGGGACCATGGGCCTGATGATGCTCCGGCTCGCCGCGCGCGCCGGGGCCGCCTCCGTGTCCGTCGTCGACGTCAACGAGCGGCGCCTGGCGGTCGCCGCGCGGCTGGGCGCGGACGCCGTGGCCACGAGCGCCGAGGAGCTGGACCGTCCGCAGGGCTGGGAAGTCGTGATCGACTGCACCGGCGCCGTCCCGGTGATCGAGGACGCGCTGCGGCACGTCCGCCGCGGCGGGACCTTCCAGGTGTTCGGCGTCGCGCCGGCCGGTGCCACCGCGTCGTTCTCCCCGTTCCGGATCTACAACGACGAGATCACCGTCGTCGGTTCGATGGCGGTGGTGCACAGCTTCGGGCGGGCCGTCGAGCTGATGGGCGAGGGCGTCCTCGACGCCGACACGATGATCACGCACAGCTTCGCGCTCGACGACTTCCCCGCCGCGCTGGAGACCTTCACCGGCGGCACGGGCCGCAAGATCCAGATCCGGCCGGCCGGTTGACAGCCGGCGGGGCGAGAGGGGAGGGGCAGGTGGCCGCCGTCGCCGGGGTGGACAGCTCCACCCAGTCCTGCAAGATCGTCGTCTGCGACGCCGGGACCGGTGAGGTGCTCCGCCGCGGGCGCGCCCCGCACCCCGAGGGCACCGAGGTGGCCCCCGAGGAGTGGTGGCGGGCGCTGTGCGCGGCGGGGGAGGGGCTGCTGGACGGCGTGGCCGCCGTCGCCGTCGCCGGGCAGCAGCACGGTCTGGTCGCCGTGGACGAGCGGGGGCGTACGGTCCGCGACGCCCTGCTGTGGAACGACACCCGGTCGGCCGCCGCCGCGGGGCGGCTCGTCGCCGAACTCGGCGGGCCCGACGCCTGGGCCGCGGCCACCGGCACCGTGCCCGTCGCCGCGATCACGGCCGCCAAGCTGCGCTGGCTCGCCGACCACGAGCCGGCGAACGCCGACCGCACCGCCTCGGTCATGCTCCCGCACGACTGGCTGACCTGGCGGCTGCGCGGAGGCGCCGAGGCGGAGGCGGAGCCCGTGACCGACCGCGGCGACGCGTCCGGCACCGGCTACTGGGCGCCCGCCGAGGGCCGTTACCGCCCCGACCTGCTCCGGCTCGCCTTCCGCGGCCGCGCCCCCCGCCTCCCGCGCGTCCTCGGACCCCGCGACGCCGCGGGCCGCACCCCGGGCGGTGCCCTGGTGGCCGCGGGCACCGGCGACAACATGGCCGCCGCCCTGGGCCTGGACATCGGCGACGGCGACGCCGTCGTCTCCCTCGGCACCAGCGGCACCGCCTTCGCCCGGTCCGCCCGGCCCACCGCCGACCCGTCCGGCGCGGTGGCCGGATTCGCCGACGCCACGGGGCGGTTCCTGCCCCTGGTCTGCACGCTCAACGCGGCCCGGGTGATGAGCTCGGCGGCCCGGATGCTCGGCACCGACCTGCCGGGGCTGGAACGGCTGGCGCGCCGGGCCGCGCCGGGCGCCGGCGGCCTCGTCCTCCTGCCGTACCTCGGCGGCGAACGCATGCCCGACCTCCCCGGCGCGGCCGGGAGTCTGCACGGGATGCGCGTCGCCAACACCACGCCGGAGAACCTCGCGCGGGCGGCGGTCGAGGGCATGCTGTGCGGCCTGGCGGACGCGCTCGACCGGCTGCGCGCGCGGGGCGTGCGCACCGGGCGGGTCCTGCTGACCGGCGGCGCGGCCCGCTCCCCGCTGGTGGGGGAGCTCGCCGCGCAGGTCTTCGGCGCCCCGGTGACCGTGCCCGAGCCGGACGAGTACGTGGCGCTCGGCGCCGCCCGGCAGGCGGCGTGGGCGCTCGACGGCGGCGCGGAGCCGCCGGCCTGGCGGACGGCGGGGGCCGTGGAGATCCCGGCGCCGGACGACGGGGGAGCGGCGGGGGCCGCGGTGCGCGCGGCGTACGCGGAGGCGCGCAGGGCGCTCCACGGCGTGTGACGCCCGGGGGAGCGCGGAGCAACTGCCCCGTGCCGTCCCGGCGTTCCCGCGGCGCGCGGCGAACGCGCATGGGAAATCCGGACGATCACGGATAGGGTTGCCCAATATGGGGCGAGTCGATCGAGTGCGGAAACGGCGGCTGACGGCCGCGCTGGGCGCGTGCGGCCTGGTCGTCCTGGCCCTGCCGTCGGCCCTGGGCGGAGGCGGCGGCAGGGGCGTGCCGCCCAAGGCGCGGCGGCAGCCCGCCGCGGAGCCGGGGTGGGGGGTGACGCACACCCGGTACACGGCGGACCACGGCCCGGCGGCCGCCACCCGGCGGGCGGCCGGCCTGCTCTCGGCGCGGTCCCTGCCGCAGAACCAGCACATCATGGGCTGGGGCGCGGAGAACCCCGAACCCTCCCCCGGGCACTACGACTTCGCCGCCCTGGACGAGCGCGTCGCGCTGATGCGGTCGACCGGCGCCACCCCCGTCCTGACCCTGTGCGGCGCCCCGGACTGGATGAAGGGCGGGCGCGCGGGGCACACCGACTGGTCCCGGCTGGAGACCGCGCCGGACCGCCGGCACTACGCGGACTTCGCGCGGCTCGCCGGGGTCGTCGCGCGCCGCTATCCGGACGTCCGGCACTTCCTCGTGTGGAACGAGCTGAAGGGGTTCTGGAACGACGACCGGAACCGCTGGGACCACGAGGGGTACACCGAGCTGTACAACCTCGTGTACGCCGAGCTGAAGCGGCGGGATCCGCGGAACCTCGTCGGCGGCCCGTACGTCGTGATGGACCACGAGCCGCCCGACGACGAGGACGGCTCGCCCGAGGTGCGCGGCGCCTGGGGCGCGCTCGACCGGCGCGCGGTCGATGCCCTGCGGTACTGGAACGCGCACAAGGCCGGCGCGGACTTCGTCGTCGTGGACGGCGCCAGCTACACCCGCGAGGGGCACCGGACCGTCCCCGACGAGTTCACGGCCACAGGGAAGTTCGCCGATGTCACCCGCTGGCTGACGGGCGTCACGGGGCTGCCGGTGTGGTGGGCCGAGTGGTACGTCGAACCGCCCGCCGACGACGGCCGGCCGGGCGGCCGGGACGGCTGGAGCGAGCGGCACCGCACCGCCGTCCAGGCCGTCGCGATGATGCGGCTCGCGGAGGGCGGCGCCTCCGCCGCGCTGTACTGGAACCCCCAGCGGCCCGGGGGCGACTGCCCCGGCTGTCTGTGGCGCGGCACGCACGGGGACGGCGGGGGCGGGGAGTTGCCGATGGGTCGGCTGCTGGGCCGCTTCGCGCGGGAGTTCCCGCCGGGCACCGCCTTCCGGCCGGTCGCCGCGCCGGCCGGGCTCCAGGTCCTCGCCGACGACGACGCCGTGCTCGTGGTGAACACCCGGCGGTGGCCCGTCGCGGCCCGGGTGGACGGGCGGACGCTGGGGCTCGCGCCGTACGAGGTGCGGTGGCTCGCCCGTTGAGGGCGCGGCGCGGGAGGTCTGCCGCGCCCGGCGATTGACCGCGGGTCAGGGGACGGGGGAGACTCGGCGGTCACCATCGGCCGACGATCACCCTGGAAGCGCATGTCCCCCTCCTCCTCCGCCAGCCGCAGAACGGTCCTCACCGCTCTCGCGATGACGCCCCTCCTCTCCGCGCTGGGCACCGGCACCGCCCGCGCCACGGGCGCCGACGACGTCTACGCCTCCAACACCGACCTGTACACCCGGCTGCCGAACGGCGAGGGCACCGACTACGCCCGCCGCTACCGGCGGCACGAGATGGCGGACGCGAGCCCCGAGAAGCGCTTCCCCTTCCAGCGCACGACCGTCATGGCCCTGCACGGCGGCGGCATCGAGGCCGGCACCTCCGAACTCTGCCTCGGCGTCGCCGGCTACCACCCCGCCACCCTCGAACGGGAGGCCGCGGACGGCCCCGTCCACGACTACTGGATGTTCGAGGGCCTGCGGAACGCGGACAACCGCGAGCTGCACGTCACCTCCAAGCACTGCGACGACCGCGTCGCCCTCGCCATGGCCGCCGGCAGCCTCAACGTCCTGAGCCTGCACGGCTGCACCGCCGCCCAGGCCGGCGCCCCCGCCTCCCGCCCCGAGGCCGTCGTGGTCGGCGGCCGCAACGCCGACTTCCGCCGCCACCTCACCGAGGAACTGCGCGCGGCCGGCTTCCAGACCGTCGACGGCACCAGGATCCCCGAACTGGCCGGCGACGACACCGACAACATCTGCAACCGCACCCTGCTCGGCAAGGGCGGACAGCTCGAACTCACCACCGAGCTGCGGCAGAGCATGTTCGGCACCTTCACCCGCCAGGGCCGGCCGAAGACCGCCAACGACACCTTCCGGCGCTTCACCGCAGCCTGCCGCGCGGCGATCGCCCGGCTGGAGGCCGGACCCGACCAGGTCGTCCTCTAGGCGGACGCCCCACGAGGACGGCGCGGCCCGCGCGGCGGCCGGTCACTCGCGCAGCAGCACCCCGACGCCGTCCGGCACGGACAGCAACTCCTCGGGAACGACGACCAGTTCGGCGCCCGTGCCCATGACGGACCACAGCAGCGCGTCCTCGCCGGCCTCCTCGCGGACGTCCACGGCCCGGAAGGCCCGCAGCTCCTCCTCGGTCAGCGCGATCTGCGGCGGCTCGGCGCCGGCCCACAGGCGGGCGGCGATCCGCGGCGGCGCGGTGACGAACACGGCCTCCGCCAGGCCCCGTTGCAGGGCCGAGACCACGGCGGGCAGCCCCTCGGACGCCCGGGGGCGCCGGTCCCGCTGCGCCCCGTAGCGGTGGAGGCGGCGGTGGTCGTCCGCGTTGAGGCGCCCCGCGAGCAGGCCGAGGAGCCCGGTCTCCAGGAGCGCCCGCCCCTCCTCCGCGACCGCGGCGCCCGGGACCGTGACCAGCGTCTCGCGCACCCGCCGCGGCAGCCGGTTCACCAGCACCCCGCGCGCCTCCTCGGCCCCGGCGCCGGCGGACACGACGACCACCTCGGCGTCCCCCCGGCCGGCCAGCTCCTCCACCTGCCGGGCGAGGTCGGGCGCCGCCCGCCGCCACGCCCCGGCGGGCACGCGGTGGACCTCGCAGGGGCCGGGCAGGACCCGGCTCAGGGGCCAGCGCCCGTTCTCCACCGCGGCGACCACCTCCGCCGGGCCCTCCGTCTCCCCGCCGGCGAGGAGTTCGAGGGCCACGACCGCGTACGGGATGTCGGGCGCGCACTGCACGGCCAGCGGCAGGGCGTGCGGCAGGCGGCCGAACCGGGCCACGTCGCGCGGCGGCGGCTCGGGCAGCTCCCCGGCCAGCACCAGCCGGCCGCGCGCCGCGAACAGTGCCTGCCCGTGCCGCCCGGCCACCGCGCGGTCGGCGCCGACCACGTCCGCCAGGGCCTCGACGGTCGCCTCGTCCGCGCCGCCGGCGACGAGGTCGTCGCGCAGGTGCCGCCAGCGCAGGGCGGTGGCCCGCTCGGGGTCGGCGACGTCCCGGGAGGTGTCCAGGTAGACGGCGGCCCAGGGGCCCGGCTGCTCGTACAGCCGGTCGAGCAGCGACAGCCTCACGGCACCTCCTGTTCGCGGACGGGCCGGCCCGGACGGCCCCTCGCTCCACGCTCACACGGGGCCCCGCCCTCCGCACGCTCAGCCGACGTAGCGGCGGGCGGCCGACACCCGCTGTGGTGCTTCCAGCAGCCGGAGGCGTTCCTCGACGGCCGGGGGCACCGGGCGCCGCTCGCGCAGCACCCAGGGCAGCCCGGCGGCCGCCTCGGCGAAGGCGCGCAGCGAGGTCGCGTCGCGCGGGACCGTGCGGGCCAGGTGGAGGGTGCGCCGCAGGGCGGCGGGCACCGGGCGGCGCAGCCAGGTGAACCACAGGGTGTTGCGGATGCCGTGCCGGCGGCGCAGGCGCGGGTCGCGGCTGGGCGACGGGCGGTGGTGGACGGTCAGTTCGTCGGCGTAGCCGAGCCACCAGCCGGCGGCGGCCAGGTCCGCGGCCATGAGCTCCTCCTCGCCGCCGAGCCACAGGCGCGGCGAGAACCCGCCGGCGGCCCGGAACGCGTCGGTGCGCAGCACGGTGGCGGCCGCGAGGAAGGAGCCGAGGGCGGGGCCGGGCAGCCAGGGCGGGCGGGGCAGGGGCGAGTCGCGCAGCTCGGCGACGATCGGGTCCTCGTACGGCTCGCCCGGCGGCCGGCCGTCGGCGGGGCGGGCGTGGACGAGGATGCGGGCGGTGACCGAGACGAGCCCCGGGTGGCGGTCCAGCAGGTCGGCGGCGGCGCTGAGCGAGCCGGGCTCCCACCACGAGTCGTCGTCGCAGAAGGCGAGGTAGGGGGTGGTGACCAGGCGGGCGGCGAGGTTGCGGCCGACGGCGCCCAGGTTGCGGCCGGGCGTGAGCAGGCGCATCCGGGGGTGCCGCGCGCGGACCGCGTCGGCGGTCCCGTCGGCGGAGGCGTTGTCGACCACGATCACCGGCGGGCGCTCGGGGAGCGCGGCCAGCCGGCCGAGCGTGTGGAGGAGCTCGTCGCGGCGGTTGTGGGTGATGACGACGACGGTGGTGCGGTGGTCGGTCACGGCCGGTCCCCCTGACGGCGCCGCCGCTGCGCGGCGTGGGCCGGGGCCGGGGCCGGGGGCCGGCCCGGCGGCCACCGCCCCCGCCCCGGGCCGCGGCGGCGCGGGGCCGGGGCTCTCCAGGAGCCGCAGGGCGTGTTCGACGGCGGGCGGTACGGGGCGGCGGCGGGCGGTCGCGGCGGGCAGGCGGCGCAGGGCGGAGGCCAGCGCGGCGCGGGCCTCGCGGTCGGCGGGGCAGGCGCGGACCAGCGACCACGTCGCGCCGAGGGCGCGGGGCCACGGCCGGCGCATCCACAGGGTGAGCAGCTCGTTGCGCAGGAGCCTGGCCGTGCGGCCGGCGCGCGGGCCGGGCTCGGGGTCGTGCCGGGCGACGACGCCGGGGCAGTACGCGAGCCCCCAGCCCCGGCACGCCAGGTCGAGGGCGAGGAGGGACTCCTCGCCGCCGAAGTGCAGCAGCGGGTCGAAGCCGCCCACGTCGAGGAACGCGGCCCGGCGCACCACGGCCGCGCAGGCGAGGAACCCCAGCACCGACGGCCCCGGCAGGTCGGCGGCGCGGCCCAGGGGCGAGGCGGCCAGCACCTGGTTGATCGGGTCCGGGCGGCCGTCGGGGCCCACCCGGGTCGCGGCGGCGACCAGACCCAGACGGGGATGGGCGCCGAAGAGCCCGGCGGCCCGGGCGAGCGAGCCCGGCTCCCACCACGAGTCGTCGTCGGAGAACGCCACGTAGGGCGTGGTCAGCGTCTCGGCGCCCAGGGTCCGCCCGGCCGCGCCGAGGTTGCGCCCGACGTCCAGGAGCCGCACGCCCGGGTGGGCGGCCCGTACGGCGTCCGCGGTGCCGTCCGCGGAGCCGTTGTCCACCACGACGACGGGCGGCCGTTCGGGGAGCGCCGTCAGCCGGCCGAGCGTGTCCAGCAGCCGGTCGCGCCGGTCGCGGGTGATGACCACGACGCCGACCCGGGCGGCGGCGGTGCTGTGGATTCCGGGCACGCAGGTCACCTCCGCCGACCCGGGTACCCCTCCCGTCCCACCGCACGCGGGATCGTCCCCCGGAATCCCGGATTCCCGTCGCGAGGGGACGACCCGGCCGAGGAGGAGCCCGAACCGGACGCCGGCGAGCCGCCCGACCCCGACGGACCGCCCGACCCCGACGACCCCGGCTGAGCCCCGGGCCCTCAGAAGTCCCAGTCGTCGTCCGCCGTGTCCTCCGCCTTGCCCATCACGTAGGACGAGCCGGAGCCCGAGAAGAAGTCGTGGTTCTCGTCCGCGCCCGGCGAGAGCGCCGCCAGGATCTCCGGGTTGACCTCGGTCTCCTCCGGGCCGAAGCGCGCCGGGTACCCCAGGTTCATCAGGGCCTTGTTCGCGTTGTAGCGGACGAAGACGGCCACGTCGTCCATCAGCCCGAGCGGCTCGTACAGCTCGCCCGAGTACCGGAGTTCGAGCTCGTACAGCTCCTCCAGCAGGCCGTGGGTGAAGTCGCGCATCTCCTCGCGGCCGGCGGCCGTGCGCTGTTCCAGGCCGCGCTGGTACTTGTAGCCGGAGTAGTAGCCGTGCACCGCCTTGTCGCGCAGGATCAGCCGGATCATGTCGGCGGTGTTGGTGAGCAGCGCGTGGGTGGAGAAGTGCAGCGGCAGGTAGAAGCCCGCGTACAGCAGCAGGGACGACAGCAGGGTGGAGGCGACCTTCCGCTTGAGCGGGTCGTCGCCGTAGTAGTGCCGCAGGACGGTCTTGCAGCGCTGCTGGAGCACGTCGTTGTCCACCGCCCAGCGGTAGGCGTCGTCGATCTCCGGGGTGGTGGAGAGGGTGGAGAAGACGGACGAGTAACTGCGGGCGTGCACGGCCTGCATGAAGGCGATGTTGGTGTAGACCGCCTCCTCGTGCTCGGTGCGCGCGTCCTGGATCTGCACGATCTCGCCGACCGTGGCCTGGACGGTGTCGAGCATGGTCAGCCCGGTGAACACCCGCATGGTCAGGGTGCGTTCGCCGTCGGTCAGCCGCTGCCGCCAGGCGGTGAGGTCGTTGGAGAGCGGCACCTTCTCGGGCAGCCAGAAGTTGGCGGTGAGCCGGTTCCACACCTCCAGGTCCTTCTCGTCGGTGACGCGGTTCCAGTTGACCGGGCGCAGCCGGGCGGCCGGGTCGCGGCGGAAGGCCGGGGGAGTGACCGACAGGTCGGTCAGGGGGGCGGGGGAGGTGGTCATCGTCGGTACGTTCCTCACAGTGCGCAGGACAGGCAGTTCTCGATCCCGGTGCCGGCCAGCGCCTCCTGGCGGAGCCGGATGTAGTAGAGCGTCTTGAGGCCCTTGCGCCAGGCGTGGATCTGCGCCTTGTTCAGGTCCCGGGTGGTGGCGGTGTCACGGAAGAAGAGGGTGCAGCTCAGCCCCTGGTCGACGTGCCGGGTGGCCGCCGCGTACGTGTCGATGATCTTCTCGGGGCCGATCTCGTACGCGTCCCGGAAGAACTCCTGGTTGTCGTCGTCCATGTGCGGCGCCGGGTAGTAGACGCGGCCGAGCTTGCCCTCCTTGCGGATCTCCACCCTGGCGGCGACCGGGTGGAGGGAGGCGGTGGCGTCGTTGATGTAGCTGATGGAGCCGGTGGGCGGGACGGCCTGGAGGTACTGGTTGTAGATGCCGTGCTCCCGGACGGAGTCCCGCAGTGCGCGCCAGTCGTCCCGGGTGGGCAGGCGCACCCCCGCCTCGGCGAACAGGGCGCGCACCCGCGCGGTGGCCGGCTCCCACACCCGCTCGGTGTACTTCTCGAAGTACGAGCCGTCGGCGTACGCCGAGTCCTCGAACCCGTCGAAGGCCGTGCCGCGTTCGATCGCGATCCGGTTCGAGGCGCGCAGCGCGTGGTAGGTCACCGCGTAGAAGTACATGTCGGTGAAGTCGACGCCCTCCTCGCTGCCGTAGTGGACGCGCCGCGAGGCGAGGTAGCCGTGCAGGTTCATCTGGCCGAGGCCGATGGCGTGGGAGAGGGCGTTGCCGCGGGCCACGGACGGCACGGCGTCGATGTGCGACTGGTCGGAGACCGACGTCAGCCCGCGCACCGCGGTCTCCACGGTCGCGCCGAAGTCCGGGGAGGCCATCGCGGCGGCGATGTTCAGCGACCCCAGATTGCAGGAGATGTCCCTGCCGACCGTCTCGTAGCCGAGCGACGCGTCGTACGTACTGGGCGTGTTGACCTGGAGGATCTCCGAGCAGAGGTTGGACATGTTGATCCAGCCGGGGATCGGGTTGGCCCGGTTGACCGTGTCCTCGAACAGCAGGTACGGGTAGCCCGACTCGAACTGCAGCTCCGCGACCGTCTTGAAGAACTCCCGTGCGCGCAGCGTGGACTTGCGGACGCGCGGGTTGGCGACCAGCTCGTCGTAGAGTGCGCTCACCGACAGGTCCGACAGCGGCCTGCCGTACTCGCGCTCGACGTCGTACGGCGAGAACAGGTGCATGTCCTCGTCGCGCTTGGCGAGTTCGAAGGTGACGTCGGGGACCACCACGCCCAGCGAGAGCGTCTTGATGCGGATCTTCTCGTCCGCGTTCTCCCGCTTGGTGTCCAGGAACCGCATGATGTCCGGGTGGTGGGCGTGCAGGTACACCGCGCCCGCGCCCTGCCGGGCCCCGAGCTGGTTGGCGTACGAGAAGGAGTCCTCCAGCAGCTTCATCACCGGGACGACCCCCGACGACTGGTTCTCGATCTTCTTGATCGGGGCGCCCTGTTCGCGCAGGTTGGTCAGCAGCAGGGCCACGCCGCCGCCACGCTTCGAGAGCTGGAGCGCGGAGTTGACGCCGCGTCCGATGGACTCCAGGTTGTCCTCGACACGCAGCAGGAAGCAGGAGACCAGCTCGCCGCGCTGCGCCTTCCCGGCGTTGAGGAACGTGGGGGTGGCCGGCTGGAAGCGGCCCGTCATCATCTCGTCCACCAGCCGCGACGCCAGGGCCTCGTCACCGGCGCCCAGGTACAGGGCGGTGGCGACGACCCGGTCCTCGTACCGCTCCAGGTAGCGCGAGCCGTCGAAGGTCTTCAGCGCGTACGACGTGTAGAACTTGAAAGCGCCCAGGAAGGTGCGGAAGCGGTGCCCGTGCGCGTACGCCCGCCGGTACAGGCCCTTGACGAACTCCGCGTCGTGGCGCCGGAACGGCGCCTCCTCGTAGTAGTCGTTCGTGATCAGGTGGTCGAGCTTCTCCTCCAGCGACGGGAACACCAGGGTGTTCGGGTTCACCTGCTGGAGGAAGAACTGCCGGACGGCCTCGCGGTCCTTGCCGAACTGGATCCCGCCGTGGCAGTCGTACATGTTCAGCATCGCGTTCAGCGCGTGGTAGTCCCTGCGCGCGAGTGTCGTGTCCAAAACTTCCGAAGTCCTTCCCTCACGGCACGGACGTCGCGTTCCGTGCCCAGCAGTTCGAATCGGTACAGCTCCGGGACCCCGCACTTCGCCGAGACGACCCGTCCCGCGAGGCAGTAGTCCGCGCCGAAGTTGGTGTTGCCGGAGGCGATCACGCCCCGCAGCAGGGCCCTGTTGGCCTCGATGTTCAGGAAGCGGATCACCTGCTTGGGGACCGCGCCCCCCGGCGCGCCGCCGCCGTACGTCGGCACGACCAGCACGTACGGCGCGGTGACCGCCGGCACGCCCTCGCGGTGCGGGTGCAGGGGGATCCGCGTGGCGGGCAGCCCCAGCCGCTCCACGAACCGCTTGGTGTTCTCCGAGACGCTGGAGAAATACACGAGACCGCTCATCGGCCGCCGCCTCCTCTCGCTCGCTCCCACGTCGTCCGTCCGAGGACCGGGAGGGCGGGGGCGTCGCGGCGGGTGCGAACGGGCGCCGGGGCGGCGGAAGAAGACACACCCGTCCCGGACCGTGCGACTGCCACGCGGCCCTCCCTCGGGGCCTCGGAGCGCGTACGCCGTTCCTCGGCGCACGCGCCGGTGGCAGGTCTTCGGACTCGCGGGCACGCCCCGGCCGTACGCGCATGGGTACGGAGGACTTCTACTGGCCGTCGCTTCCCGGGCCCGCGGGCCGGGCCCAGTGCTCATGACGGCGGTCGTTCCACGCTCACCGCTGCGGGGCAGTCCCGGACTTCCACCGGATTCCCTCTTGCCTCGCCCGGCACGGCAGTGCCCGGCGAACCACCAGCACCGCCAACACTACATGGAGGAACGAGCGGGTGATGCCACCCCCACATGTTGTGGTGCACGGGCCGGACGGGGCATCCCGCACGCGGGCATGCCGAAGAAGGGGCGCGCGAACGCCCCTTCTCCGGCGGGCCGGTTCAGGCGGTCAGGACCCCGCGACCTCCCCGCGGACGGTCCGGGCCGCGGCGACCAGGTTCTCCAGCGAGGCCCGCGTCTCGGGCCAGCCGCGGGTCTTCAGCCCGCAGTCGGGGTTCACCCACAGCCGCTCGGCGGGAATGGCCTCAAGTCCCGTGCGCAGCAGGGACGCCGCCTCCTCCGCGCTCGGAACCCGCGGGGAGTGGATGTCGTACACCCCCGGCCCGGCCTCGCGCGGATAGCCGTGCGCGGCCAGCTCGCGCGCCACCTGCATGTGGGAGCGGGCCGCCTCCAGGCTGATGACGTCGGCGTCCAGGTCGTCGATGGCCTCGACGATGTCGCCGAACTCCGCGTAGCACATGTGCGTATGGATCTGGGTGACGGGCCGCACGCCGCCCGTGGTCAGCCGGAACGCCTCCGTCGCCCAGGCCAGGTACGCCGGGCGGTCGGCGGCCCGCAGCGGCAGCGTCTCCCGCAGCGCCGGCTCGTCCACCTGGATCACCGACGTGCCGTACGCCTCCAGGTCGTTGACCTCGTCCCGCAGGGCGAGGGCGACCTGCCGGGCGGTCTCGGCCGCCGGCTGGTCGTCACGGACGAAGGACCAGGCCAGCATGGTGACCGGACCGGTGAGCATGCCCTTGACGGGCCGGCTCGTCAGCGACTGCGCGTACGTCGTCCAGCGGACCGTCATCGGCTCCGGCCGGGAGATGTCGCCGGCCAGGATCGGCGGACGCACGTACCGGGTCCCGTAGGACTGCACCCAGCCGTGCTGCGTCGCCAGGTAGCCCTTCAGCTGCTCGGCGAAGTACTGGACCATGTCGTTGCGTTCGGGCTCGCCGTGCACCAGCACGTCCAGGCCGGTCTTCTCCTGGAAGGAGATCACCTCCTGGATCTCCGCCCTGATCCGCTCCTCGTAGCCCTCCGCGTCGATGCGGCCCGCGCGCAGGTCGGCCCGCGCCGTGCGCAGTTCGGCGGTCTGCGGGAAGGAGCCGATGGTCGTCGTCGGCAGCAGCGGCAGCCCGAGGTGCGCCCGCTGGGCGGCGGCCCGCGCGGCGTACGGCTGCGAGCGGCGGGCGTCGGCCTCCGTCACGGCGGCGGCACGGGCCCGCACGGCGGGGTCGTAGGTGATCGGCGAGTTCGAACGGGACGCCAGGTCGGCCCGGTTGGCGGCGAGCTCGGCGGTGATCGCGCCGGTGCCCCGGGAGAGGCCCTTGGCGAGGGTGACGACCTCGGCCGCCTTCTGCCGCGCGAAGGCCAGCCAGCGCAGGATCTGCGGCTCGATGTCCCGCTCGGCCGCCGCGTCCAGGGGCACGTGCAGGAGGGAGCAGGAGGCCGCGACGTCGACCCGGTCGGCGAGACCGAGCAGAGTGCCCAGCGTCGACAGGGACTTCTCCAGGTCGTTGACCCAGATGTTGCGGCCGTCCACCACGCCCGCGACCAGGCGCTTGCCGGGCAGCCCGCCGACGCGCGCCAGCGCGTCCAGGTTGGCGGCGGCGCGCTCCGTGAAGTCCAGGGCGAGCCCCTCGACCGGGGCCGCGGCCAGCACCGGCAGCGCGTCGCCCAGCCGGTCGAAGTACGAGGCGACCAGGAGCTTCGGCCGGTCGGTGAGCGCGCCGAGGTCCCGGTAGGCCCGCGCGGCCGCGTTGAGTTCGGCCCGGGACCGGTCCTGCACCAGGGCCGGCTCGTCCAGCTGCACCCACTCGGCGCCGGCCGCCCGCAGGTCGGCGAGGACCTCGGCGTACACCGGCAGCAGCCGGTCCAGCAGGGTCAGCGGGTCGAAGTCCGCCGCCACGCCCGGCGCGGGCTTCGCCAGCAGGAGATAGGTGACGGGCCCGACGAGCACGGGCCGGGCGGCCAGGCCCAGGCCGAGGGCCTCGCGCAGCTCCGCCACCTGCTTGGCCGGGTCGGCCGTGAACACCGTGTCCGGTCCCAACTCCGGCACGAGGTAGTGGTAGTTCGTGTCGAACCACTTCGTCATCTCCAGCGGCGCCACGTCCTGGGTGCCGCGCGCCATGGCGAAGTAGCCGTCCAGGGCGTCGGCCTCGACGGCCGCGCGGTGACGTGCCGGGACCGCCCCCACCATGACGGTGGTGTCCAGGACGTGGTCGTAGTACGAGAAGTCACCGGTCGGCACCTCGTGGATGCCGGCCGCGGCGAGCTGTTCCCAGTTCGCGCGGCGCAGTCCGGCGGCCGTGGAACGGAGGGCGTCCGCGCCGACGCGGCCCTTCCAGTACCCCTCGACGGCCTTCTTCAGCTCCCGGTCCGGACCCTGACGGGGGTAGCCGTACACGGTGGCCCGTGCTGCCGCGGCTGCGGGCTTGGTGGTCACGGAGATCTCCTTCGCGAGACGGATCCCTGAGGTCCCGGTGACGGGACGAGAGCGCGAAGGGGTGACGGACCGGACGGCGCGGGCGTGCGCGGCAAGGCACGGTGCGACCGTCTGGTATGTACGCCGACCCGCCCTCGAGGTCACCGGTTGTCCGCGCACGAGTGTTTCGCGCACGGGCGGCCGGCAGGTCTTCGGACTCGCGGGCGCGTCCCCCTGACATGGGAGACTCCTACTGGCCGTCGCTTCCCAGGCCCTCCGTACTCGGGCCCAGTGCTCATGACGGCGGTCGTTCCCGCTCACCGCTGCGGGGCAGTCCCGGATTCCCACCGGGTTCCCTCTTGCGACGCCCCCGCCTGGCGGACGGGGCGAACCGGCTGCACGCGTCAGCTTAGGGGGTGGGACGGGTACTTGGCGCCCGGTCGGGAAGGTGATCCGGAACACGCGGCCTCAGGACGTGAGCAACTGCGTCCGCGCCAGCGACGCGTACAGGCCGTCCCGGGCGAGCAGTTCGCCGTGCGAGCCGACGGCCCGCACCCGGCCCGCCTCCATGACCACGATCCGGTCGGCCGACGTCACGGTGGACAGCCGGTGCGCCACCACCAGGACCGTCGTGTCCCGGGCGGCGGCCGCGATGGTGGCGCGGAGCGCGGCCTCGTTCGCGGCGTCGAGCTGGGAGGTGGCCTCGTCCAGGAGCAGCAGCCCGGGGCGGCGCAGCAGGGCGCGGGCGATGGCCACCCGCTGGCGCTCCCCGCCGGAGAGCCGGCTGCCGCGGTGGCCTACCGCCGTGTCCAGCCCCCGGGGCAGCCGCGCGACCACCTCGTCCAGCCGGGTCAGGCGCAGGACCCGCGCGATGTCCGCGTCGGGACAGCCGGCCGTGCCGAGCGTGAGGTTGTCGCGCAGGGTCCCCGCCAGGACGGGCGCGTCCTGCTCGACGTACCCGATGCGGGCCCGCAGCCGGGCCAGCGGCCAGTGCCGCACGTCCTCGCCGTCCAGCAGGACGCACCCCGAACCCGGCTCGTAGAACCGCTCGATCAGGGACAGCAGCGTCGTCTTGCCCGCGCCGGACGGCCCGACGAAGGCCGTCAGCCCGCGCGCGGGAACGGCGAAGGAGACCGCGCGGTGGACGGGGCGCGCCCCGTACGCGAAGCTGACCTCGCGGAAGGCCACGGCGACGGGCGGCCCCGGCTCCCCGGCGCCCTCCACCCGTTCCACCTCCAGCCGCTCCGCGTCCGCGATGCGCAGCGCGGCCGCCGACGCGACCTGGAACTGTCCTACGCCCTCCACCACTTGACCGACCCGGGGGGCCAGTGCGAAGAGGTACAGCAGGAACGCGACGAGCGTGGAGACGCCGATGGCCCCCGAGGCGACCCGTGCGCCGCCCACCCCCAGCACCACCAGGAAGCAGATCTGGAGCACCACGGCCGTCGCCGTCGCCGACACCGACTCCCAGGCGGCGGCCCGCACCCCGGTGCGCCGGGCCTCCTCGGCGGCGCGCTCCAGGGCCTCGGTCTCCCGGCGCTCGGCGCCGGACGCCTTGACGGTGCGGAAGGCGCCCAACGCCCGTTCCAGCGAGGCCCCGAGGCGGCCCACCGCCTCCTGCGTGTCGCGGGTGGCCCGGCCGATCGCGGGGGCGACGAGCGCGACGAGGACGCCGACGAAGGCGACGACGCCCAGGGTGGCGCAGAGCAGCACGGGGTCGAGGACGCCCATCATGACGACGGTCGCCACCGTCATCAGCGTCCCGTTGACCGCGGCGGACACCGCGAGCGGGGCGGCCTGGCGCAGCAGCGTCGTGTCGGACGTCAGCCGGGCGATCAGGTCGCCGGGTTCGGTGGTGTCGACCACGGGGACCCGCAGCCGCGGCAGGCGGTGGGCGAGCCGGCCGCGCGCCGCGCGCACGACGGCCTCGGCCGAGCACTGCAGGACGTAGTACCCCAGCCCCGCGAGCACCGCCCCGGCGACCACCAGCAGGCTGAGGAGCAGGACGGGCCCGATGGCCGCGTGCCCCCGGCCCAGGTCGTCCACCATGCGCCGGGCGGCGAGCGGCTGGGCCAGGCCCAGGACGCCGCCCGCCAGGCCGACGGCGACGCCCGCGGCCATGCGGCCCCGCTGCGGGCGCAGGTGGCGGAGCAGGGCCCGGTGGGCCGGGCCGCCGGGTGCCGGTGCCCTCATCGCTCACTCCACGCGGAAGAAACACTGGAAGTAGCCGGCCGGCGCGTCCTCGCCCACCAGGACGCCGTCGGCCTCCACCCACGCGTGCGCGGCGAACGGCGGCCGGGTGCGCACGCCCACGCACCAGGTGGCCCACCGGCCGTCCCACCGGCACAGCAGCACCGTGGCCAGGGAGCGCGCCAGGCAGCCCTTCTGCCCGCCGGCCGCCAGGCTCACGGCGAGCACCGTCTCCCGCGCGGAACCCGCCTCGGCGGGCGTGGCGGGCGGGACGGTGCCCCGCAGCCGGGCGAGGACCGCGCGGATGCGGTGCGGCGGCAGCAGCGTCAGCAGCCGGGCGCCCCCGACGGCGAGCCGCGCCGCGAGGCGGCGGCCGAGCGGAACGGCGCGCGGGTCGTAGGGGAGCGCTTCATGGGTCGACATGCGGGCCTCCAACGGGCGGCGCCGGCGGGCGCGTTCAGGAAGCGGCGACGAGGCCGGCGGCGCGCAGCTCCGCCACGACGCGGCGGACGTCCTCGCCCGCCGTCTCCGGGTCCACGTCCTCGTACCGCTCGGTCAGCAGCTCGGCCGCCCGCCCGGTGCCGTGCCCGTCGAGCAGCGTGCGCAGGACGAGCGCGGCGGTCGGGTTGAGCGTCCAGTACTCGGCGGTCCTCTCGTCGAGGAGGGCCATGCCGTACTCGGTCTCGGTCAGCAGGACGCCGGGTTTCAGCGTGAGCGTTTCCGCCATGTCGTTCCGTCACCTCGTTCCGTCGGCCGTGGCCGGGCGGGGGGCCGGCTCGCGGCTGCGCAGCCACACTTCGCAGGCGATCGTGGGGTGGAGCGTTCCGCTGCCGGTCTCCGCCGGGAGGGAGCGGCGGCACCAGTCGCGCAGGACGGCCTGGTCGACGACGCCGAGCCGGGCCAGCCGCGCGTCGTCGCACAGGGCGAGCAGGGACCGGCGGTGGTCGCGCAGCCCCGCCTCCTCCTCGAAGGTGGCGTTCGCCTTGGTGGCGCGGGTGCGGCTGCCCTCGGGGACGATGCCGCGCATGGCCTCGGCGACGAGCGGCTTGTACCGCCAGGGGGTGATCCGTTCGGCGGGGCGGACGGAGAGGGCGGCCTCGATGACGCGGACGTCGTAGTAGGGGGCGGAGACCGCGATGCCGAGCGGGGCCGCCATCTGCCCGATGTGGCGGGCCCATTGGGAGATGCCGTCCATGGCGACCAGCTCGCGGTGCTCGCCGCGGTTCCTGCCGCGCGGCCGGACGGGACCGTCGGCGCGCAGGCGTTCGCGGACCGCGGCGACGGCGTCGTCCGTCGCCCAGGGCGGCATGCGGGGCGGCACCGACCAGTCGAGCAGGGGCTCGTCGGGGGCGGCCGCCGGGGCCGTGAGGTCGCGGGCGACCCGCTCGGCCCAGGACCGGTAGGGGCGCCGGTCGAGCAGCTGCCGCAGCGTCCGGCGGCGCGACCACTGGTACTTGGCGGCGTATCCGCGGACGGCGCGCAGGGCGGTGCGGGGGTGGGCGAGGAGCAGGCCGTGCAGCCGGGCGGGGGTGCCGGCGAGGAGTTCGTCGCCGCCGAGCCCGGTGAGGTGCAGCCGGGATCCGCGGGCCGCGGCGCGTTCCACGATGCCCATGCGGCGGTTGCGGTCGACGGTGAGGATGCTGGGGGTGTCCAGCACGTCGGCGAGGGTGTCGATCCCGTCGAAGGTCAGCGCCACGTCGCCGGCGGGTACGACGTGGTGCTCGACGCCGTCCAGGGCCCGGACGGTCCGCTCGGCCCAGTACACGTCGTCGCCGGCCGTGTCGTGCAGCGCGGCGGTGTAGGCGACGATCCGGGCGTCGCCGCGAACGGCCGTGCAGCATACGGCCGTCGAGTCCAGCCCGCCCAGGTCCGTGCTGACCACGCCGGGCCCGAGGGTGCGGATCCCGACCGCCTCGACGAGCGCGTCCCGCAGCCGGGCGGCCCCTTCGGCGAGGGGCAGGACCGGGTCGGGCGGCGACCACCAACGCGCCGTGCGGACGCGTCCGTCGGCGCGCAGCGTGAGGTGGTGGCCGCCCGGGACGGCGTGCACGCCCCGCCAGAGGGGCTCGCCCGCCCAGGGGTACGGCGTGCCGGGCGTGAGCAGGGCGAGGGCGACGCGGCCCTCGTCCAGCGCGGCGCCGGTGAGTTCGGCGAGGACGTCGGCCCGGTCGGCGGCGACGCCCACCCCGCCGGCGGCGGCGCGGAAGACCCGGCGCAGGCCCACCGCGCAGCCCCGTACGCGGACGCCGCCGGGGCCGGCGGCGACGAGGTGGAAGCTGCCGGGCCAGTCGGCGGCCCGGTCGAGCGCGTCGAGCGAGCCGGCCCGGGCGGCCGCCGCGGCGGCCCGTCCGGCCTGCCGCGGGGTGACGGCGTGCTCGCCGGTCACCGCGACGCGGAAGCCGCCGTGTTCGCCCACCGTCATGGTCGCGGGATCCCAACGGCCCATCAGCCAGGGCCTTCCGGACGCGTGC
This sequence comes from Streptomyces caatingaensis, assembly GCF_001187435.1. Classification (GTDB taxonomy): domain Bacteria; phylum Actinomycetota; class Actinomycetes; order Streptomycetales; family Streptomycetaceae; genus Streptomyces; species Streptomyces caatingaensis. Next base: position 133,031 of record NZ_LFXA01000007.1, read on the forward strand.
CGGAGCGTGCGGTGCGCGTGGGGGCGGGCGGCGCGGGCGAGGGGGGCCGCCGCGCCGGTGTCGGGGAGGACGACGAACCAGGCGGGGACGGTCCGGAGGGAGAGGGTCTGCTCCATGGTCGGTCGCGTCCTCCGTCTGTCGGTCCGCCGGATGTGTGTTGCGCCGGGCGTGCGGTGCGCCGGGCGTGGGAGGGGGTGGCCGGGGGCGGCCGGACGCCGCCACCCGGCCGTGGTGGATCAGAGGAGCTGCTTGCCGCCGAGCACGTCCTTCGGGCCGGTGTTCTTGATGCCGGTCACCTTGCGGAAGCTGCCGGCCTTGGCGACGGTGGGACGCTCGTACGTCATGGCGTTCTCCTTCGGATTCGTCGGGGACGAGGCGATCAACAGGCGCCTGTGCGGCGGGCCTTGGGGACTTCTCGCGAAGCGCCCCGAGCGGTGGCCCGCGCACCACCCAAAGTAAGTAGGACAATCGCAACATCGCAATGAATATGCGGAAGAGGGGAGAGTGCGCCCGAGGCGCGCGCTCGGCGCGTTCCGCCCGTGCGCAAAGCGTTGCGCCCGGGGGGCGTGTGCCAAGTGCAAGGCGCGGGGATTCGTTTCCCCGGGGCCGTGGGACGCCGTCGCATCAGGCGAAACGGCGCACTCCGCGGCCAAACGTGAATGAATTCCCTTACCCCTACAAGGAATTGAACCGTCGATTCCTTCGACGGCCCGCCGGCAGGGCGAATCCGGATTACGGCGTGATCAACCGGGGAACCGCGGACGGATCGGCGAAAGCCGCCGATGCGGGCCTGCCCCCGGGGCTACGATCCGGGGATGGGCCGACTGCTCCAACGCCGTCGCATTCTCCGCCGCGACGGAAACTCCTGCTTCTACTGCGGCACGATCTTCCTCCGCGAAACGGAGATGACCCTCGACCACGTCGTTCCCATATGCCTGCGCCCAAGAGGCGCACCCGGTGGCGTCGTCCTCGCCTGCGAACCCTGCAACCAGTCGAAAGGCGCCATGTCCCCGGCCGACGTCCTCGCCCTCGCCGGGGCTCCCATACCGCCCGGCCTCGACGAGCTGGAGCCCGAGCGGGTCCACGCGCTGTTCGTCGCGAGCGTCCGGGGGCGCTTCGAGGCGGGGCTGCGGCCGCGGGCCCGGTGACGGGGCCGGGGCGACTCCCCGGAGCACGCGACGGCCCGCCCGCCGCACCCCGAGGGCGCGGGCCCGGAATCCGGATCGCTCACGAGCACTCCGCCGAGGGCGGGGCCCATGGGGCGCCCGGGACGATGACGAATCGCCGATCGGCTGCCGGCGCCGGACGTCCTCCGTACCCTGATCCCATGCCCCCACCACCCTCGGCCCAGTCGCGTCCCGAGGAGATCAACGAGGCGATCCGCGCCTTCCTCACCGACCGCGACGGCCGCCCCCTGACCCTCGCCGAGCGCCGCCAGTACGAGATCCTCCGGTCGCAGTGGCTGGACGCGGTGCGCCGGAGGCGTCATTGAACCCGAACGCCGCGTGCCGCCGCCTTCTCCCTGCCCACGAGGACGTGGGGCCCGGTCGTGCTCCTTGACGTCGGCCTGGGAGCGTACGGCGAAGAAGCCGACGAGCGCCACGACGTGGTGTCCACCGCACCGACCCGAGCGGGGTTGTCGGCCGGCGACGCCGTTCGTCGACGGCCGCCCCGCGGGCGTCGCGGCGGGAGGGTCAGCGGCCGGCCAGCCACCCCGACGCACCGGCCAGCGCGATCAGTCCGCAGATCGTGAAGTTGACCAGCTTGTGCTGGAGGAAGACGGCCACGAACTCCCGTATCGTCGCGCTCGGCCAGAAGTACGCGGCCGTCGGGGAGCCGACGACCTGGCCGTTGACGCCGGTCTTGCGGGCCATCAGGGCGGCGCGGAAGGCGTGGTAGTTGTTGGTGACGATGACGCACCGGTAGTCCGGGAGCGCGGCCGACATGATGGCCTTGCTGTAGGCGGGGTTCTCCTCGGTGGTGCGGGAGCGGTCCTCGCGCAGGAGGTGTTCGGCGGGGAAGCCGCGCTCCGTGAGGTAGTCCGCCATCGCGTGGGACTCGGGCAGCTTCTCGTCGGGGCCCTGGCCGCCGGACGTGATGAGGACGGGGGGCTTGCCGCGCGCGGCCTGCGCCTCGTAGACCTGGCGGCCGCGCTCCAGCCGGCCGGCGAGCAGCGGCGGGACGCGCTCGCCGCCGATCAGGCCCGACCCGAGGACGACCACGAAGTCCGCGTCGCGGCGCGGCCGCATCCGCCCGTAGAGGAACGCGTAGCCGATGAAGCAGAAGAAGAGGAAGGAGACGTAGGCGGCGATCACCAGCGCCGTGCCGACCGCGACACCCAGCCCCCAGGAGTGGGTGACGAACGCCGCCACCAGCAGCCCGATCAGACCGAAGATGCCGAGGCCGAGGAGGAAGGAGAGCAGGTTCTTCGGGCTGCGCCCCTCCTTGCGGATCATCTTCACGCCGTTGGCGATCAGCAGCGCGGGGAGGATGAACGCGCCGAGGAACGGCACCAGCAGCACGAGCGCCACCAGGACCTCGGCCGCCCCCGGGTGCCCGCGGTGCGCGACCGCGGTCAGCGCGAAGAGCAGGGATATACAGGCGAGTCCCAGATGGACGGCGTTGCTGAAACGCCGTCGGTCGCGCAGCACGCCGACGGCGAAGAGGACGAGGAACAGGGCTGCTGGTGCATAGGCGATCACGCCCGCATGGTACGCGGCGACCAGACGTACGGTGTGCTCGTCGTCACCGCGCGGAAGCCCAGCCGGCGCAGAACGGGCGCGCTGTCGTCCGAGGCGTCCACCTGGAGGTACGTCACGCCGCGCGCGACGGCCAGTCGCGCGCGGGCGGCGACGAGCGCGCGGTAGATCCCCCGCCGCCGCCAGGCGGCGAGCGTCGAACCGCCCCACAGGCTCGCGATGTCACCGCCCGGGTGGTACACCAGCCAGGCGGCGCACACCACTTCGCCCGCCGCCTCCGCCACCATGACGACGATGTCGTCCGGCGCGGCGGCGACGCGGGCGATCAGGTCGTCGCCGATCCAGCTCCAGTCCTCCCCCCAGACGTCGGACTGCATCGCGGCGATGCGGCGCATGTCCGCGTCCCGCGTGACGCGGCGCAGGACGACGCCGTCGGGGAGGACGGGCGGCGCCGCCACCTCGGCGGCACGTCCGACGAGGACGGTCTCCGGCTCGTCCGGCACGAACCCGGCGGCCCGCAGCCGCCGCGGCAGGTCCTCCGGCACGTCGTGCGCGTGGAGCTTCCACTCGACGGGCTCCCCGCGCGCCGCGTAGAAGTCCCGCTGCCGCACGATCAGTTCGTCCAGCGCGGTCCCGCGCAGCCCCGTGTCGCGCGGCGCCGCCACGAAACCGCGCACGTCGCCGACGACGCGCAGGACCGGGCCGTCCCGCTCGCAGCGGACGCCGGCGGGGAGGACGGGCGGGGCGCCGCGCATGTGCTCGTCGTAGGCGGCGAGCAGACGGTCGATGTCGGTCATGGGACCGATCCTAGGAGCGGGGGCAAACGGTTTTCCGGCCCCGAAGTCCGCCGGGAGTCGGTACGTTCGGAACGGGACGGATGACACGGGGGATTCGCCGTGGGCGGAGCGACACCATTGCGGCCCGAGGACCGGGCGGCGTTCGAGAGGGTGCTGGACGAGGCGCTGCGGATCGTGCCGGGGCCGTCGGCGGCGTGGGTGCGGGCGAGCGCGCTGGCCGCGCAGGACGCGATCGCCGCGCGCGCGGACGTCCAGTACCGCCGGTACCGGGCGGCCGTCGACGCCTCGGCCGAGCGGTCCGCCGAACCGCCGCCCGCCGCCGGGCGGTTGCGCCTCGCGGCGATCGAGGCGGCTCCGCTGGCCGTCGGCGGCATCGTCGCCGGCGTCCTGCGGGAGGCCAGTTGGTTCGTGTGGACGGGCCTGCTGCCGGGCGCGCTGCTGACGACGGTGCTGGGGCTGGGGCGCTTCGCGCAGACGCGGTCGCGCCGGGCGCCCGCCCCCGACGGCGATGCCGACCACGTGACGGCCGCGCGCGACGCGTGGATGGCGGCTCTGCTGAGGCAGGGGGTGCTGCCGTTCGTCGCGGAAGCGCTGGACTTGGACGGTCGGGACGGTTGGGGGTATGTGGACTCCGGGCGGCCGGTGAGGCGGCCGGTGGCGCTGCCGAGGGCGGTCGGGCCGGACGGACCCCTGGTCTCACGACCCCTCGAAGGCTCCCCGCCCCGGCAGGTCGGCCGGTCCGAGGAGCAGGAGGGGCCGGAGGAGCCGGAGTCGCCGGAGGACTCCTGCGAGGCGGAGGCGCCGGACGCCCCGGAGGAGCCCGAACCCACCCTGCCCCTGAGACCGTCCCCGCCCGAGCACCCCAAGGCCCGCCTCGCCCCGGCCGGCCCCCGGCCCGAACCCCCGGCGCAGGCGACCGCCCGGCCCATGGGACCGGTCGACGCCGGCAGGCCCGTGCCCGCGCGGACCGGGGGTTACGGATACCCGGGCTCCGCCCCCGCTCCCGCCCCCGCCCCCCACGACCCCCGCCGCCTCACCGTCGAACTCGCCGAGCAGGCGTCCCCCCACCGCGACGTCCCCCTCCACGTCCAGGTCACCCGCGACCTCACCGCCACCACCGCCCCCGGCGTCACCCTCCGCCCCTTCGCCCTCCCGCCCGCCGGCGCCCGGCTGCTGGTCACCGTGCACGCGCCCGCCCTGCTCGCCCTCGGGGACCTCCAGCAGGAGCTGCTGGTCCCGCCCGGGCGGGACTCCGACGTCCTGCGGTTCGGGCTGCGCACCACCCGCACCGGGCTGCACACGGTCACCGTGCGGGCGTTCCACGGGGGCACGTTCCTCGGCGAGGCGCGGACGCAGATCTCCGTCGAGGAGGGGACGCCGACGCGGGACGGGCCGGCGCGCGAGGCCGTGCTGCCGACGGTGGCGTTCGACCCGGGCGAGGTGACGCTCCAGGTGCTCAGGGGCGCCGACGGCGCCTACACCTTCCAGCTCCTCAGCGAACGGTGCTACGCGCCCGAGTCGTTCCGCCTGCTCGGCGGCGACTCGCGGGGCCCGACCGAGCGGATCTACGACGAGCTGCGCAAGATGGCGGCGGCGGCCGGGAAGGCCGGCCGCGAGGAGGGCGACGCGGCACGCAGACGGCTGCGCAACCTGGGCGTGCAGCTGTGGTCGGCGGCCGTGCCGGACGCCGTGCGGCGGCAGTTCTGGGCCGAGGCCGGGCGGATCGCGTCGTTCACCGTCCTCGGCGAACACGACCTGGTCCCCTGGGAGTTGCTGTACCCGCTGGACGGCGGCGACGAGGGCGACGGCTTCCTCGCCGAGTGGCTGCCGGTGGTGCGCCGCGTGTTCGGGCAGGAGCGGGTCAGGGAGCTCCGCCTGCCGCGCGCCACCTACGTCGTGCCGCCCGGCTCGCCCGTCGACGCCGCGCGCGAGGTGGAGAAGGTGCGGCGGGCGCTGGGCGGCGGGGTCGCGGACGGCGGGGTGCTGGCCGCGCGCGCGGCCGTCGGCGACCTGATCGACGAAGGGCTGTCCGGCCTGCTCCACTTCGCCTGCCACAACGCCTTCACCGGCGCCGGTTCGTCCGTGAAGATGAGCGACGGCGCCTTCGACCCGATCGACCTCGCCTACGCGACGCAGTCCGGCGCGCTGCGCGGCACGCGCCCGCTGGTGTTCTTCAACGCCTGCCGCAGCGCGGGCCGGATCGACTGGTTCGCCGGCGGTCTGGGGTGGGCGCCGCAGTTCCTGCGGGCGGGCGCGGGCGCGTTCGTCGGGACGCTGTGGCCGGTCCGTTCGGACTCGGCGCTGGAGTTCGCGGACGCCTTCTACGGCGGCCTGGTCGCCGGGCGGGCCACGCTGGGCCAGGCGTCGCTGCGGGCCCGCCGGTCCGTCCGGGACCACGAGGGCGGCGACCCGACCTGGCTGGCCTACGCGGTCTACGGCTCGCCCGCGGCCCGCGTCCTCAACTCCTAGGGAACGGAAGGCACATGGACGATCCGGTCTTCGTCATCCACGGCGTCGGCAACCGCGACGAGGAGGGCTTCGCCCGCACCGTCGCCGGGCTGCGGGCCGCCACCGGCCTCGGCCTCGTCCCCGTGTACTGGGGCGACCTCGGGGCCGACGACCGTTACGTGGACCTCGCGCTGCCGCGGCGCACCCCGCCGGACACCGGGCTGCGGGACGAGGCCGGCGCGCCGCCGGACCCGGAGACCGCGGCCGTCCTGGAGTCCGTCCTCGACGCCCCCGCTCCGCCGGACGCCGAGGAGCCGCCGCCCGCCCTCGCGGACGCGCTCCGGGCGGGGCTGGAGAACAACGACGACGGCCTCCGGGGGCCCGGCGGGCCGGACCCCGACGACGTCCTGGCCGAGCTGGCGGAACTCTGGCCCGAGGCCCGGTGGTTGAGCCGCGTGGACGACCCGGGGCTCCTGCGCGCGGCGGGCACGGCCCTCGCCGCGGCCGTCACGGAGGAGGACGACTCCTGGGACGGGCTGCGCGGCGGCGGGGACGGACGGCTGCGCGCCCTGCTCCGCCGGCGGCTGCGCGACCTGGACCGCGTCGCGGGCGCCGCCGTCGAGGCCGTGGCGGGCCGCGTCAACCGCCAACTGCGCGCCCACTACGGCCCGGGCGCCACCCGCTTCCTCGGCGACGTGCTCGTCTACCAGCGTCACCGCGCCGCGGTCCACGCCCGGATCCGGGAGCGGATCGCGGCGGTCGACCCGGAGCTGGGCGGCGGGCCGGAGCGCCCGGTGCGCGTGGTGGCGCACAGCCTCGGCGGGGTGATCGCCGTCGACATGGCCACGGCCGGGGAGCCGCTGTGGACGTCGTCCCTCCTCACCTTCGGCTCCCAGCCCGCCTACTTCCACCTGTGCGACCCGAGGGGCGGGCAGCTCTCGCCGTACGCCGGCGAGGAGTCGGTCGCCCTGCCCCGGTCGCTCGCCCGCTGGACGAACCTCTGGCAGCCGCTCGACCCGCTCGCCTTCGCGGCCTCCCGCGTCTTCCGCCTCGCCGACGGGACGCCGCCCGCCGACGTCGCGCTGCCGCACACGATCGGCGCCGGACTGTGGACGCACTCGGCCTACTGGCGGCTGCCGGAGGTCGCGGAGGCGGTGCGCGAGGCGTTCGCCGTGCCGGCCGGCCGCGGCTAGCCGCTAGCCGAGCTCCAGGCTCGCCACCGCGTACACCTCCCCCAGCCGCGTCTCCGGCGCCGTCCCCGCGTACATGCGGGTGGTCGAGAAGCCCGCCTCGTAACCGCGGTCGCGGACCAGGGCGGTGGCGGAGGCGTTGGGCTCCGGCACGTCGAGGTGGACGGCCTCCTCGGCGGAGAGGTGGGCGGTGAGGGAGTCGAGGAGGGCCTCGGCGTCCTCGCGGGTGTCCGCGCACAGGGGGCCGACGCGGTGGCCCTCCCGGGCGGGGCGCAGGACGCCGTAGCCGGTGACGCGGCCGTCGCGCAGGCGCAGCCGGGCGGTGCGGCCGGGGGCGGCGAGCCAGCGGGAGAGGAAGGCGCGGCGGTCGGCGGGGAAGGAGCGGCGGTCGTAGGCGGCGACCGCGTCGAGGTGGGAGGGGGAGAAGGGGACGACGTCGGCCGGTGCGGGGGCGCCCGAAGGGCGGCCGGACCAGCGGACGGTGGAGTGGGCCGGGACGAAGCCGGAGCGCCGGTAGGTCTCGCGCTGCGCGGGGACGGCGTCCAGGCCCACCGTGCGGCTGCCGGCGTGCGGGAAGGCGGCGCGCCAGGTGGCCAGGCCCAGGCCGCGGCCGCGGTGGCCGGGCGCGACGAGGTAGAAGCCGAGGAAGGCGTAGTCGGGGGAGTGGTTGGCGATGGAGATGGAGGAGAGGATGCGGCCGTCGTCGTCGCGGCCGACGAAGAAGCCGGCCGGGTCGGTGGGCAGGAAGCAGGCCGCGTCCCCGTGCCCGGGGTTCCAGCCCTCCGCGTCCGTCCAGGCCACGATCCGCTGCCAGTCGTCGAGCGTGGCGGGGGTGAGGGTGATGCTCATGGCGTTGTCCTTCGTGTTCCTTCGGGTGCGACGTGTCTAGATCAGGTCCATGGCGGCGACTTCGTCCGGACTGCCGTAGCTGACCGGCCCCTTGAAGCGGCGGCGGGCTGCGGCGAACCACCACACCGTGGCGATCACCAGGACGACGGTCAGGGCGATCGGCGCGTAGTTGAACGACGTGGCCGTGATGGGGGACGCCTGGGGCAGCATGAAGAGGATGTTGCTGAGGACGATCCACACCACGGCCACGCCCGCCACCGGGCGGCCGAAGCGGCCCAGGTTCCACGGGCCGGGCTCGAAGCCGTCGCCCAGCCGCAGCCGCAGGAAGATCGGCACGCCGTAGGCGAGGAAGAGGCCGACGACGTTGACGCTCACGACGGCGGTGAAGGCGACGTGCGACCACCAGCCGGGGATCACCAGCACCAGGGCGCAGGCGGCGGCCAGCCACACGGCCTTGACGGGGGTGCGGGTGCGCGGGGAGACCGAGTGCCACAGCCGGGAGCCGGGCATGGCGCCGTCGCGCGAGAAGGCGAAGATCTGCCGGGTGTTGCTGGTCATGTTGGCGAGCCCGCAGAAGAGCATCGCGCCGATGACGACGAGCAGCAGCAGCTTGGCGGTGGACAGGCCGAGCGCGTCGATGAGGATCTGCACCGGCGGCGCCTCGGCGGCGGCCTCGGCCGCGTAGTCCCGGACGGCGTAGACCAGGGCGAGCATGAGGACCAGCCCGGTGAGTGCGGAGTAGCCGATGGCCCGCACGATGCCCCGCGGCGCGTTGACGGTGGCCCGCACGGTCTCCTCGGACATGTGGAAGCTGCCGTCGAAACCGGTGAACGTCCAGCTCGTGACGAGCAGTCCGAGCATCCCGGCGTAGACGGCGTCCGAGAAGCCGGTGTTGTTGACGAAGTGCGTGACGAAGCCGGCGGACTGGTGGTCGGAGGGCACCGCGACCAGACAGGCGACGATGGTGACCAGGCCGATCAGCAGCCACCACACCGAGATCCGGTTGAGGACCGCGACCAGGCGCACCGTATAGGTGTTGGCGAGGGCCTGGACGAGGAGGATGCCCGCGGTGATGCCCACGGTCTGCTGCGCCGTGGGGTGGTAGGAGGGCCACTGGAGCGCGACGAAGGACTGGATGAAGGTGGCGGCGGCGAAGTCCGTGGCGGCCGTACCGCCGACCTGGCCGATGAAGTTGAGCCAGCCCGTGTACCACGACCAGGCGCCCCGGTGCCGCTTGGCGAGCTTGCCGGCGGAGAAGTAGAGGGCGCCGCTGGTGGGGTACGCGGAGGCTATCTCGGCCATCGACGCCCCGACGAACAGCACCATCACCGAGACGCCGATCCAGCCGAAGACGAGGACGCGGGGTCCGCCGGCGCCCATGCCGAAGCCGAAGGACGAGAAGATCCCCGAGATGATGTTGATGATGGTGAACGAGATGGCGAAGTTGTCGAACGCCCGGAAGCGGCGGGTGAGTTTGCGCGGGTAGCCCATGGCGTGCAGCGTCGCGTCGTCGTCCAGCGCGACGTGGGCGGCCTGTCTGCGGGCGTGAGCGGGTGAGGAGTGCTCCGACACGGACGGCGGCTTTCTGCTCGGACGGACAGGGACAGGGTTGCCGTGGTGCGAAAGGTCAGGGCGGGACGGGCAGTCCGCAGCGCCGGCGCGCCCGGCTGAGCTGGTCCTCGGGCGCGCCGAAGGCGCTCCACGGCATGCGGGACGCGTACGGGCCCATGGCGGTGAAGACCTTGCACGCCTCGGCGGGACAGTCGGCCAGGTACAGCGCGTGGGCCAGGTAGGCCAGGTCGAGCACGGGCGTGAAGCGGTAGCCGGGGACCTCGGAGAACCAGTGCGCGTAGACGTCCAGCGCGAGGGCGCGCCAACGGGGGCGGCGCCAGGCGCGGATGGCGAACGGGTCGGCCTTCGGGTCGTAGTCCTCGACGAGGGTGACCAGCGGCAGCAGCCGCAGCGGGGAGTGGGCCGGGGCGCGGTTGCCGAGGAACTCGGCGACGTCCCAGCGGGCGCTCGCCGAACCGCCGTGGCGGGCGAAGTAGAAGGAGAGGAACCGGTGGTGGGCCTCGCGGTTCCACGGGTCGAGGGCCAGGGCCCGGGAGAAGAGCCGCCACGGGCCGCGGGGCGCGGTCAGCATGCCGCGGGGGGCGGGGTCGTGGACCGGACGGGTGCGGGCGAGGGCGAGCCGGGCGACCCAGGGGGTGGGGTCCTCGGGGGCCATGCGGGCGGCCTGGTCGCAGGCCGCCTCGGCTATGCGTATCAGGGACGCGGTCCGCCGGTCCGCGGCGTCGGCCATGCGCAGCGCGCGGAGCATCGCGACGCGCGCCCACAACAGCGCGGCGTCCGGGCCCGGCGCCTCCGCCAGGCCGCGCTCGGCGAGGTCGGAGTCGGCCGCCATCGAGGCCAGCACCAGGGAGCGGTGGGCGCGCGTCGCGAAGTCGTCGCGCACGTCGTGGAGCACGGCGTGCGCGCTGTGGTACCGGCCGGCCTGGACGTCCACGCACGCCTGGGCCAACTCGTGGTCGTCGGCGGCCGGATGCCACACATACCGACCCTCGAACGAGCCAGCGACCATGTTCACCTGCCACCCGTCGCAATCGATGTCGCCTGGACACGGCAGCGCGCAACTCGCCCGCACCGTGCGGCGGAACGATCCGCCGCGTGGCCTGGGGAAGCTCACGGCCAGTGAAGTACACCCTACTCACGATCACCGTCCGCCGAAGGAGATCCGGACGATCCGGTCCCGCATGCTTTCGAATTCCGTGGCCGGGGCGGGTGTTCGGCGGGCGGATCGGTCGGGCGGCGGGGGCGGGCCGCCGACTGCGGGACGTCATGGGGAAGCGGGGGCGCCCGGGCAGGGCGTCCGGGGCGGGCCCACGAACCGGTGAAATGGCGGGCGCCCGGCTTGACGGTCCGGCGCACCCCCGCGACGAGGCGGCACGCGCCGGTGTCGCCCCGCCGGCGGCCCGGACGGCGGTGAAGGGCGCGCGGGACGGAGCCGCTGCATGCCCCTGACGGCGGGCCGGACGGCCGGCGAAGGCCCCTGCGGCGGTGCGCCGTTGATCGTCCGGGGGAGGGGATCGGTGGTGGGGAGGGGGGAATTCCCCGTGACCGGCGCGTAGCCGGAGGGCGCCATTCCGCAAGACTTTACGTTCGCGCGCTGCACAAAAGACCCTCCAGGATCGCCATTACCGGCGAAGAGGGGCATGCCACCGTGACGTGTTCCCTCACGGCGCGGGGGCTCCGGGGAGCGGCCGCCACGCCCGGCTACACGATCACAGCGACCGGAGGGACCACCAGTTCCGTGAACCCACACCACACGGCCGACCTGCCGACCGCGGCGGACGGCGCGCGCGTCCTCGGCGGCGACGAGGCCCTCGTCCCGCCTCGCGGCGCCGCGACGGCCGGTGTCCGCACCGGCACCAGCGAACTGCGTCGCGGCCCGCGCCGGCGGCGGGGAGGCGAAAGGTGACGCCACCCTCCCGAGCGAGCACGTTTCCCATGACCGGACTGCCCGCCGACTACCGGGCGTTCCACCAGCTCTACCGCGCCGCCTACGTGCACTGGGCCGAGCTCTACCTCGGCAACCGGCACGACGCCGAGGAGGCCGTCGACCAGGCCTTCGAGGACCTCTACTTCACCTGGAGCGAGGTCCTGGGCACCGAGAACCCCAACGCCTACGCCTGGGCCGTGGTCAGACACCGGACGATCGACTGCGCACGGGCCCGCGGCCGGCGCCCCGCCGTCATCGACACCGCGGCCTTCGAGACCGTCGCCCTGCGGCAGGCGGCCGACCCCATCGGGGAGCTGGAGCTCAGCATGTCGATCTACGAGGCGATCTGCGCCCTGCCCGCCCGCCAGCACGACGTCATCGTCCTGCACCACTGCCTGGGCTACAGCGTCCGCGAGACCGCCGACATCATGGGCATCACCGAGGGCGGGGTGCGCTCCACCGCCCGGCACGCCCGACACCGCCTGCACGACGCGCTCGGACTGGAGAGAGAAGAGGAGCACCGGTGACCGGAACACTCGACCACGTGCTGGCCAAGGCCCGTCTGGACCGGCGCCCCTACCCGGTCGTGGAGGTGGACCGGGCCGAGGCCAGGCTGGCCGTGCGGCTGACCGAGCGCATGTGGCACGGAGCCCTCAACTTCGACGACCAGATGGAACCGGCGCGCACCGCCGCCGTCCGCGCGGCCCAGCGCAACTACCTGCCGCACCGGGCCTTCTACCGGCATCTGCGCAGCCTCTGCAAGACCGTCGTCGCGCACGACCTGCACAAGCTCGGCACCCTGCTCGCCGACCGGCTGCTGGAGCCGGAGGGCGCGCTCGTCCTCGGGTGCGTGCTCCAGCTCGCCGACCGCGAGGACAGCGCCCGCTTCTGGTGGCAGTTCGGCGCGGGGGCGGACGACACGGGGGCGGCGTGCTGCCTGTACCTGCACCACATGGCGCTGGGGGAGCGGAAGGAGGCCGAACTCTGGCGGCGGCAGGCCGGGTTGGAGTCCCTCATGCCGGAGACGCCCGAGGAGATCGACCGGAACGACCTCAACATGGCGTTGCAGATGCTGGACGGGTTGCGGGACGGGGAGTCCTTCTCGCCGGCCGCGACGGCGGTCATCGCGTACGTCCCCGGGGCGCTCGGCTTCGTCGAGGAGGTCGACCTGCCGCTCCCCCAGCCCGACTTCCCGGCGCGGATCGAGGAGCTGACGGGGGCGAGGTGAGGAGGAGCGGGGGTTCCTGGGTGAGGGGCGGGATCCCTGAGAGAGGGGCGCGGTCCTTGGGAAAGGGTGAGAGGGCCCCTGTGGGAAAGCCCCTGTGGGAAAGGTGAGAGGGCCGAGGGCTGCCGAGGGCCTGGGCCTCGGGCCGGGGCGAGCGGCGAGGGCTTGGGCCGGGCGAGCGGCGTCCGTCCCGGCGCCCGCCCACGGGCGGCGTCAGCCCAACGCCCGCAGCCCCGGGACGAACGCCACCAGCACCGGCACCACCGGAACCAGCGCCGCGGCCGCCGTCAGCCGCAGCCGCCGGCCGGCGGTCAGCCGCGGCGCCGGCGCCAGCAACCGGTGGACGCGGCCGGGCACTTGGGACGCCCGGCCCGCGCACGGGTCGAACACCCCGCGGCTCTCGTTGAGTTCGACGAGGGCCAGCGCGGTGGTCAGCCGACCGAAGCGGCGGGAGGCCACATCGTCCGCGGCGAGCTCCACCAGGTGGTGCACCCGGTCGCGGAACGCCGCGAAGACGGGCACCTGGGGGAAGCCGTTGGCGAGCGCGGCGGAGGAGTGCAGGAGCCAGTCGTGACGGGCCCGCAGGTGCCCCTGTTCGTGCGCGAGCAGGGCGTCCAGCTGCGAGTCGTTGAGCCGCCGCAGCGCACCCGTGGTGATCACCAGCTGGGGCGTGCGGTCACCGCGCAGCAGCCACGCGTCCGGGCGCTCGGACTCCAGCAGCACCAGCCGCCCGTCGCCGGGCTCCTCGCCGGGCAGCCGGGGCGAGCGGACGAGCAGGTCGGCGCGGCGCTGCCGGCGCGCGGCGCGCGAGGCGCGGATCTCACGGGTCAGCATGACGGCCGTCCACACCGCGCCGCAGGCGAGGACGACGGCCAGCGGGGCGGCCCACGACCCGTAGGCCCCCAGCGCGTACGCCTCGACCACCTCGTGCGGCGCCGGGGCGAAGACGTTGCCCCGGACGGCCTCCCAGGCCGCGGCCGCGCTCAGCGACATGGCCAGCACACAGCACAACAGCACGGCCACGACGACGCATTGCCACACCCACAGCGCCAGCACGGGTTCGCGGTCGGGCCAGTCGGCCCGGGCCAGGACGCGCGGTGCCAGGGACGCGAGCAGCCCGCCGAGGGCCAGCAGCGCCAGCGGGACCAGCATGGGTGCCCTCCCCCTCGGAATCATCCACGGCAGCGGTTCACGACAGCGTGGGTTCTGTGGGTTCAGAGCGTAGTGGGCCCGGGGGCCGCCGTGCAGTGGCCCCCGCAGTGGCCCTCCACACGCGGGCGGTCCGCGCACGGGTCTTGTCGCCGCCGGACGGCTGTGCTCGGAGGGGCCGCGCCCGGGAGGACGCGCTCGGAGGGCCATGTCCGGAGGGCCATCCCCGGAGAGGGCCCTCAGCCCAGAGAGGGGCCCTCACATGGTCAGCAGCATCGTGAGCATCCCCGTCCCCATGGATATCCGGCCCGCGGGGGAGGGGCCCGGCCGGGCGGCCGCCGCCCCCGGACGGCCCGGCACGAGCGCGGCCGCCGACCGCACCACATACCCCGCGAAGTACACCAGCAGCACCCCGGTCAACAGCGGTATCCCCGCCCCGTGATGACGGCCCCTGTGCCCCGCGTGGCCCCCGGCCATCGCGAGCACCATGTAGACCATGGCGAACGCGCCCACGGCGTGGTGCAGATGGCCCGCCCCGCCCCCGCCCCGGCCCCGCGCCGGGGAGAAGGAGAGGCGCCCCGCCGCACGGCCGCCCACGGCGCGGAGCCCCACCGCGTACAGCCCGACCGCATACAGCGCGACCGCGTACAGCCCCGACGCGGCGAACACCCCCGCGAGGAGCGCCGCGCCCCACGGCCGCCCCGCCCACGCCGCGAAGGGCAGCGCCATCACCGCCATGCCCAGCCCCATCAGGGCGTCCCCGTACGCCGCCCGGCGCTCCCCCGCCGCGCCGGCCCGCGCCCGGTACAGCCCGTACGCCCCGGTGGCCGCGGACAACACCACGAGCAGCCACGCCACCAACGGCGGTCCCTGCACGGCACACCTCCCCCCGACGTACACCCACGCGGGGGGAGCATGCCCACCCCACCGAGGTCGCACGGGGGCGCACGGGGGCACGGCGCAGAAGAAACCGCGCGCCCGTGCGCGGTACCAACCCCCGGCGGAACGGCCCCGGTTGGCGTCAGATGCCGGGCCGGTACCGGAGCGGATGGCCCTCCGGCACCTCCACCACGGCGATGCGCACCCCGTCGGGATCGGCGATCCACATCTCCACCAGCCCCCACGGCCGGCGCTCCGGCGGCTCCAGGACCTCCACCCCGTGCCGGAGGAACTCCTCGTGCGCCGCCGCGGCGTCCGCCACCTGGAACCACAGCTCCAGCCCCGGCGCGGGCGGCGTCGCGGACCGGCCGGAGAGCTCCAGGAACCCGCCGCCCAGGAAGTAGACGGTGCCGCGCTCCGGCCCCGTCCCGAACTCCCGGTGGACCGCGAGCCCCAGCGCCCCGCCGTAGAACGCCCGCGAGCGCTCCGGATCGGTGGGCCGCAACAGCACCCTGCTGCTCAGTACGTGCACCATGCCGCCCGACTGTACGCAGCCGGGCGCCAGGAGGCCCCGGTTAGGCTCGAACCGGCCGAACACGGCCCGCGAACCGACCGAAAGGACTTCCGGAACAGCATGGAAGCCATGGACACCGCACTCCCCGGCACTCCCTCGGCACCGACGTTCCGCTTCGCCGGCGCAGCCGACGTCCCGGACCTCGTCCCCCTGATCGAGTCCGCCTACCGGGGCGACGCCAGCCGCACGGGCTGGACCACCGAGGCCGACCTGCTGGACGGCCAGCGTACGGACGAGGAAGGGGTCAGGGCCGTGGTGGGCGACGCGGGCAGCCGGGTGCTGCTGGCGGAGGCCGACGGGGAGCCGCTGGCCTGCTGCCACATCGAACACCGCGGTGAGCACGCCTACTTCGGCATGTTCGCCGTCAGCCCGCGCCGGCAGGGCGGCGGGCTCGGACGGGCGGTGCTCGCCGAGGCCGAGCGCGTCGCCCGCACCGAGTGGGGCGTGCGGGAGATGCACATGACGGTGATCCGGCAGCGGGAGGAGCTGATCGCCTGGTACGAGCGGCGCGGCTACCGCCGGACCGGGCGGATGAGCCCCTTCCCGTACGGCGACGAGCGCTTCGGCATACCGCGCCGCGACGACCTGGAGTTCGAGCTGCTGATCAAGGACCTCGGCTGAGGAACGGCCCCTCGACGGGAAAATCCGCGGCAGGACCCGGGGGTCCGCAGGATAATTTGCAGCAGCACCCCTTGAGCGGGAGAACCTCGCATGGATACGGTGTCTTAACGCCAGGTTCTCCCGAGGAGGGGTAGTCATGACGGAAATTCTTGCGCCGGGGGCCATAGCCGCCGGCGAATCGTCGTCCGAGGCGGCGGTCGAGAGCGTCACCGCTCACCCCGCCTGGGCCGACCTCAAGGACGCGGTGGAGACCGTCCGGCCGTGGCAGTCCGCCGACGGCTCCATCGACCTCGCCGCCGAGGGCGCCCCTCCGGCGGAGGCGGTCCGCGCCGAGATCGAGCGCATCACCGCCGCCGTCGAGCGGCTCTCGCCGCTCCTGCCGCACGACGCCGCCTACCACGCGGCCCTCGTCGCCGACCTGCGCGCCTGGGCGGACGCCGGCTTCGGCGTCCCGGACTTCCTCGACTCGCTGCTGGCCTTCCAGCCCGCCGCCCACCGCACCGACGGCCGCCAGCACCTGGTCGTCTTCCCCATGTACACCCAGAACGGCAACCCCGACCGCAACCTCGAGGCGGTCGTGCTGCGCGTGGTGTGGCCCGACTGGCTCGCGGAGCTGGAGCGCACCCGCTTCGACAACCCGCTCTTCCTCGGCATCACCTTCGAGGACTTCACCGGCGGCTACGACACCAACTCCGCCGTCCTCTTCCCCGAGACCGTCGCCGTCCGCAAGGCCCCCGAGCGCTTCACCTGGGGCGCCATCTTCTGCGACCGCGAGGCCGCCCGCTTCCGCCGCGTCACCGAGGCCGCCGTGGAAGCGCTCGGCCTGGAGCTGCCCGCCGACATCGCCGACATGCTCGGCGACCAGCAGCGCTGCCAGCAGGCGTTCGTCCTGTGGGACATGATCCACGACCGCACCCACAGCCACGGCGACCTGCCCTTCGACCCCTTCATGATCAAGCAGCGGCAGCCGTTCTGGATGTACGGCCTGGAGGAGCTGCGCTGCGACCTCACCGCCTTCAAGGAGGCCGTGCAACTGGAGGCGGACGGCTACGCCCAGGGCCGCGACGTCCAGTACGCCGTCCTCTTCGACCGGATGTTCCGCTTCCCGGTCACCGGCGACCGGGTGCGCAACTACGACGGCCTCGGCGGCCAGCTCCTCTTCGCCTACCTCCACCAGCACGACGTCGTACGCTGGACGGACAACACCCTGCACATCGACTGGGACCGCGCCCCGCAGGTCACCAACCAGCTCTGCGGCGAGATCGAGAAGCTCTACCGGGACGGCATCGACCGCCCCAAGCTCGTCCACTGGTTCGCCGCCTACGAGCTCGTCTCCACGTACCTGGCCCCGCACCCCGGCTCCACGTGGGCCAAGGGCCCCGAGGCCCTCGACCTCAGCCTTCCGCCGCGCAAGCTCGTCGACGACGTGCTTCCGGACGAGTTCCCGCTCAGCATGTTCTTCGAGGCCCTTGCCAAGAAGCTGCGGACCGTGATCGCCTCGACCAAGGGCATCACCGCGGAGAGCCCGGCAAAGGGCGCGGCGTCAGCCGCTCCAGTGGAGCCGATGCTTGCATCGGGGGCGGCGTGAGCAAGGGGAACGAGGAGGCGACGACCATGAGCACTGCGACCAACGGCAACGGTCCGCTGGAAGGCCGCGTCGTGGCCGTGGCGGGGGCGGCCGGCCCGGCCGGCCGCGCCGCGCTGCTGCGGCTGGCCGAGGCGGGCGCGACGGTCGTCGCCGCCGACGCGGACGCGGCCCGCCTCGCCGAGGCGGTGGACGCGGCCCGCTACGCCCACGGCGGCGCCACGGTCGTGGGCGACACCGTGGACCTGCTCGACCTCGGCGCCACGCGCGCCTGGGCCGACCGCACGGAGAAGGAGTTCGGCCGCGTCGACGGCCTCGTCCACCTGGTGGGCGGCTGGCGCGGCTCGGCGACCTTCGCCGAGACCGACCTCGCGGACTGGGAGCTCCTGGAGAAGCTGCTGATCCGCACCGTGCAGCACACCTCGCTGGCCTTCGAGGCCCCGCTGACCCGCAGCGGCGACGGCCGCTACGTGCTCATCAGCGCCGCCGGGGCCAGCAGGCCCACCGCGGGCAACGCGGCGTACGCCGCCGCCAAGGCCGCCGCCGAGGCGTGGACCCTCGCCCTCGGCGACGCCTTCCGCAAGGCCGGCGGAGAGGCCGGGCCCCCGGCCGCCGCCACCGTCCTGATCATCAAGGCCCTCGTGCACGACGCGATGCGCGCCGAGCGCCCGAACGCGAAATTCGCGGGCTTCACCGACGTCAAGGACCTCGCCGAGACCATCGTCGGGATCTGGTCCCGGCCCGCCCAGGAAGTGAACGGAACCCGTCAGTGGCTGACTCCCCGACCCTGAGCACGACCGACGCCGTACGCCGGCACGACCCGCTCTCCCGCGGCTTCGCCAGCGACAACTACGCCGGCGCGCACCCGGAGGTCCTCGCGGCGATCGCGCTCGCCAACGAGGGCCACCAGACCGCCTACGGAGAGGACGTCTACACCGCTCACCTCCAGGAGGTGATCCGGGGCCACTTCGGGCCCGCCGCCGAGGCGTACCCCGTCTTCAACGGCACCGGCGCCAACGTCGTCGCCCTCCAGGCCGTCACCGAGCGGTGGGGCGCCGTCGTCTGCGCGGAGACCGCCCACATCAACGTCGACGAGTGCGGGGCCCCCGAGCGCGTCGGCGGGCTCAAGCTGCTCACCGTGCCGACGCCGCACGGCAAGCTCACCCCCGAGCTGATCGACCGGCAGGCGTGGGGCTGGGAGGACGAGCACCGCGCCCAGCCGCAGGTCGTCTCGCTCGCCCAGACCACCGAGCTGGGCACCTGCTACACGCCCGACGAGATCCGCGAGATCTGCGACCACGCCCACGAACGGGGCATGAAGGTCCACCTCGACGGCTCGCGGCTCGCCAACGCGGCGGCCACGCTGGGGCTGCCGCTGCGGGCCTTCACCACCGACGCGGGCGTCGACCTGCTCTCCCTCGGCGGGACGAAGAACGGGCTGCTCTTCGGCGAGTGCGTCGTCGTCCTCGACCCGGACTCCGTCAAGGCGATGAAGCATCTGCGCAAGCTGTCCATGCAGCTCGCCTCCAAGATGCGCTTCGTCTCCGTGCAGTTCGAGGCGCTGCTGGCCGGGGATCTGTGGCTGCGGAGCGCGGCCCGGGCCAACGCGATGGCCTCGCGGCTGGCGTCCGCCGTCCGGGACGTCCCCGGTGTGGAGATCCTCCACCCCGTGGAGTCCAACGCGGTCTTCGCGCGGCTGCCCCACGACGTCTCCGAGCGTCTCCAGAAGCGGTACCGCTTCTACTTCTGGGACGAGGCGGCCGGTGACGTCCGGTGGATGTGCGCCTTCGACACGACGGAGGCGGATGTGGACGGCTTCGTGGCGGCGGTGAGGGAGGAGATGGCGCGGGGGTAGCGCGCGCCGAGGGGAGTTTGCCCCGGCCCCGTTCTCGCCGCGCTCGCGCGCGGGGCGGGGCCGGGGCGCAATCCCCTACACGTGCTCCGCGAGCTGCTCCGGCCGCGGGGCCGTGCCGCCGAGGTGGGCGGGAAGCCACCACGCGTCCTCCGGCCCCCGGGGCCGCCCCGGATAGGCCCGCTGGGCGCTCTCCAGGAGCTCCTGGACGCGGCCCCGGAGCCGCTCCGTGACCCCGTCCGCGGACTCCTCCGCGGAAGCGGACACCGGCGCCCCGACCCGGATCGACACAGGAATGTGGCTACGCCCCAGATCCCGCTTCCGCCCCTTCGTCCACAACCGCTGCGTCCCCCACAGAGCCATCGGCACCAGCGGCACCCCCGCCTCCTGGGCGAGCCGCGCCGCGCCCGACTTGAAGGACTTGAGCGTGAAGGACGGCGAGATCGTCGCCTCGGGGAAGACCCCGACGACCTCGCCCGAGCGCAGCGCGTTGAGCGCGTGGTCGTACGCGCCCGTGCCCGCCGAGCGGTCGACGGGGATGTGCTTCATCGCGCGCATCAGGGGACCGGACACCTTGTGCCGGAAGACCGACTCCTTGGCCATGAAGCGCACCAGCCGCTTGGCCGGGCGCGCCGCGAGCCCGCAGAAGAGGAAGTCGAGGTAACCGATGTGGTTGCTCACCAGGACGGCCCCGCCGTCCCGGGGGACGTGCTCGGTCCCCCCGACGTCGATGCGCAGGTCGGCCGCCTTGAAGAGGGTGCGGACGGCGCCGATCACCGGGGGGTAGACGAGTTCTGCCATATCGGAAATGTCCTTCGGGGGCCTGGGGAGAGTGCTCCCGCTGAAATTACCGTGAAGTTACGCGGTCGTAGGGTGGCGGCTTCCGGCAGATCGTGCCTGAATGTCCGGCCCGCGGGCCAGTCGGAGGACGGTCGGGAACGGGAGATCCTCGTCACGTGGCCCGTTTTGTCCGATAAGGCCGTCGAAGGTCGTGGGCGGGCCGGGGCATGCTGGTGAACGACGAGGGTCGGGAAGAGGGACGCGCGTGCGGGATCGCGGGACGGTACGGCTGAGTGCCGAGGACATCGGCGCCGGGCTGGGGGAGCGGGCCACGCTCGTCCAGTTCTCCAGCGCCTTCTGCCGGCCCTGCCGGGCGACGCGGCGCGTGCTCGCCGACGTCGCCGCGATGGTCGACGGCGTCGCGCACGTCGAGATCGACGCGGAGTCGCACCTCGGCCTCGTCCGCCGGCTGGAGGTCGCCGCGACCCCGACCGTGTTCGTCCTGGACGCCCAAGGGCGCGTCGTGCGGCGGGCGGTGGGGGAGCCGCGCCGCGCCCACGTCATCGCCGCGCTGGGCGCCGCCGTGTCCGCGTGACCGGGGCGCGGTCCCTTCCGTGATCCCCCTCCCATCCGGGCCGGGGCCCTTGACGCCCCTCCCCGGCGCTCGCCAAGGTGGCGCCATGTGGCCTGGAACGCCCGGAGTCCCTCCGCGGGGAAGCGCGCACCGGCGGTGTCCGAGCCCCTGAGCGACCGCGTCCGCCCCGCTCCGGCTCACTCCCGAAAAGGACCGTTCCATGTCGGCCTCGCCCGAACTCGGCGTCCCGCGCAGCGCGGCGGGGCCCGACCTGCTGCGTTCCGTCTTCCGCCGGCAGGCCGCCGGTGTCGCGGTG
The DNA here is from genome assembly GCF_001187435.1 of Streptomyces caatingaensis. Classification (GTDB taxonomy): domain Bacteria; phylum Actinomycetota; class Actinomycetes; order Streptomycetales; family Streptomycetaceae; genus Streptomyces; species Streptomyces caatingaensis. The sequence goes on from NZ_LFXA01000007.1 coordinate 154,068, forward strand.
GTCACGGCCGCGCGGGGCGGCCGGCCCGCCGGCTTCACCGCGACCTCCCTGACCTCCGTCGCCGCGGAGTCCCCGCTCGTCTCCTTCGGCATCGGCACCGGCTCGTCCAGCCGGCCCGTCGTCGCCGAGGCCGGGTTCGTGGGGGTGCGCATACGCGCCGAGCGGCAGCGGGAGTTGGCGGCCACCTTCGCCCGCGGCGGCGCCGGCCGCTTCGCCCCGCCCACCCGCTGGACCGCCGGTCCCGAGGGCGTGCCGCTGCTGAAGGGCGTGCTCGGGTGGCTGGTGTGCCGGGTGGCGGCCCGGGTGCCCGCGGGGGACCACCGGGTCGTCCTGGCCGAGGCGGTGGCCGGCGAGGTCGCGGAGGCCGACCGTCCGCTTCTCTGGCACCAGGGGTGCTTCAACGCGTTGCGCGACTGATCCGTCCCCGCCGTCCCCGAAGGCCGCGCGTTGGACAAATCACAGTTCAGCGGCCTTGCGCTCGGGGAACGCGATCGCTGTACTGACGAGTAACATCCCGGTCGGGGGCCTCCGCCCGAAGACCGGGATCCGCCCCCCGAAGGCGCCTATGCTGCCTGTCAAGGCACAAGGCAGCTACGAAATGACGATGCAGTAGGAGAGCCGGCGTGAGCTTGAGGATCGTTGTCACCGTGAAGTACGTGCCCGACGCCACCGGCGACCGGCACTTCGCCGAAGACCTGACCGTCGACCGCGACGACGTGGACGGCCTGCTCTCGGAGCTCGACGAGTACGCGGTCGAGCAGGCGCTGCAGATCAAGGAGGAGGCGGACGACGCCGAGGTCACCGTCCTGACCGTCGGCCCCGAGGACGCCACCGACGCCCTCCGCAAGGCCCTGTCGATGGGGGCGGACAAGGCCGTCCACGTCGAGGACGACGACCTGCACGGCACCGACGCGCTCGGCACCTCCCTGGTGCTGGCCAAGGCACTTGAGCACATCGGCTACGACCTCGTCGTCTCCGGCATGGCCTCCACCGACGGCGGCATGGGCGTCGTCCCGGCCATGCTCGCCGAGCGCCTGGGCGTCCCGCAGGTCACCCTGCTCTCGGAGCTCAAGGTCGAGGACGGCAAGGTGACCGGCCGCCGCGACGGCGACGCCGCCAGCGAGCAGCTGGAGGCCGCCCTCCCGGCCGTCGTGTCCGTCACCGACCAGTCCGGCGAGGCCCGTTACCCGTCCTTCAAGGGCATCATGGCCGCCAAGAAGAAGCCGGTGGAGACCCTGGACCTGTCCGACCTCGGCATCGAGGCGGACGAGGTCGGCCTGGACGGCGCCTGGACCAAGGTCGAGGAGGCCGCGGAGCGCCCGGCCCGCACGGCCGGCACGATCGTCAAGGACGAGGGCAACGGCGGCAAGCAGCTCGCCGAGTTCCTGGCCGGACAGAAGTTCATCTGAGCCCGCTCCGGTCCGCCTCCCTCAACCGCCTCAACTTCCCGCAGGAGCAACGCCATGGCTGAAGTCCTCGTCTACGTAGACCACGTGGACGGCGCCGTCCGCAAGCCCACCCTCGAACTCCTCACCCTCGCCCGCCGCATCGGCGAGCCCGTCGCCGTGCACCTGGGCGCCGGTGCGGACGCCGCCGCGCAGACCCTCGCCGAGCACGGCGCGGTCAAGGTCCTCGCCGCCGACGCGCCCGAGTTCGCCGACTACCTCGTCGCGCCCAAGGTGGACGCCCTCCAGGCCGCGTACGAGGCCGTCTCCCCGGCCGCCGTCCTCCTCCCCTCGAACGCCGAGGGCAAGGAGATCGCCGCCCGCCTCGCCGTCCGCGTCGGCTCCGGTCTCATCACCGACGCCGTCGACCTGGAGGCCGGCGACGAGGGCCCGGTGGCCACGCAGTCCGTCTTCGCGGCCTCGTACACCACCAAGTCCCGCGTCATCAAGGGCACTCCGGTCATCACCGTCAAGCCCAACTCCGCCGCCCCCGAGGCCGCCCCGGCCGCGGGCACGGTCGAGCAGCTGGCCGTGACCGTCGGCGAGACGTCCAAGGGCACCAAGGTCGTCTCCCGCACCCCGCGCGAGTCCACCGGCCGCCCCGAGCTGACCGAGGCCGCGATCGTGGTCTCCGGCGGCCGCGGCGTCAACGGCGCCGAGAACTTCCCGCTGATCGAGGCCCTCGCCGACTCGCTCGGCGGTGCCGTCGGCGCCTCCCGCGCCGCCGTGGACGCCGGCTGGTACCCGCACAGCAGCCAGGTCGGCCAGACCGGCAAGTCGGTCTCCCCGCAGCTGTACATCGCCGCGGGCATCTCCGGCGCCATCCAGCACCGGGCCGGCATGCAGACCTCGAAGACCATCGTCGCCATCAACAAGGACGAGGAGGCGCCGATCTTCGAGCTCGTCGACTACGGCGTCGTCGGCGACCTCTTCGAGGTCGTCCCCCAGCTGACCGAGGAGATCAAGTCCCGCAAGGGCTGAGCCGCCTCGGAAACGGACGGGTTCCCGCACGCGGCGGCGTGCGGGAACCCTTTCGCACACCCCCGCCCCCGGGGTAGCTTCAACGAACTGTTGAGGAAGGGGTGATGGGGCGATGCGGCCTCCCACGACGTTCGGCCCGGGCCTGACGGCCCGTCTCGGCGCGTCCCTCGCGGGCGTCGACGCCGAGCTGGCCCGCCGCTACCCGGGCGACGCGGGCGGACGGCAGCCGGTGCACACCGTCTACGCCCCGGCCGACGCCGTCACCGCCGGCACCGTCCGCTCCTGGGGCGACCGGGCCCTCGCCGCCCTCGACGAACACGCCCCCACCGCCGGGGCGCTGGCCGCCGCCCTCGGCCTGCCCGCCGGCCTCGCCGGCCCCGTCCACGACCGCGTACGCGCCAAGCTCGCCGCCGAGCCGGTCGAGGACCTGCGCATCGACTTCGAGGACGGCTACGGCCGCCGCTCCGACGCTGAGGAGGACGAAGCCGCCCTCCGCGCCGCGGAGTTGGTGGCCGCCGGCACCGGCGCCCCCTTCGCGGGCATCCGCGCCAAGTCCCTGGAGGCCGGCGTCCGCGACCGGGGCATCCGGACGCTGGACGTCTTCCTCACCGCCCTCGTGGCGGCGGGCGGCCCGCCGGACGGGCTCGTCCTCACCCTCCCCAAGGTCACCCACGCCGAACAGGTCGCCGCGATGGCGTCCCTGGCCGAGGAGTTCGAGAAGGCCCATGCCCTCGACGCCGGCCGCCTCCGCTTCGAGGTCCAGATCGAGACCACCCAGGCCGTCCTCGGGCCCGACGGCCGCGCCACCCTCGCCCGCTTCCTCGACGCCGGCGAGGGCCGCGTCTCGGCGCTCCACTACGGCACGTTCGACTACAGCGCGGCGTGCGGGGTGGCCCCCGCGCACCAGGCCCCCGACCACCCCGTCGCCGACCACGCCAAGGCCGTGATGCAGGTCGCCGTCGCCGGCACGGGCGTCCGCCTCTCCGACGGCTCGGCGAACGTCCTGCCCGCCGGGACGGGCGAACAGGTCCGCGCCGCCTGGCGGTCGCACCACGACCTGGTCCGCCGCTCCCTGGCCCGCGCCTACCACCAGGGCTGGGACATGCACCCCGGCCACCTGGTGAGCCGGTACGCGGCGGTGTACGCCTTCTACCGCGAGGGCCTGGCGCCGGCGGCCTCCCGGCTGGTCGCCTACACGGGCGGCGGGCGGGGCGACGTGCTCGACGAGCCCGCCACGGCACGGGCGTTGGCCGGGTACGTGCTGCGCGGCGTGGACTGCGGGGCCGTCGACGCGGACGAGGCCGCCCGGGCGACCGGGCTGACGCGGCGCGACCTGGAGGAGCTCGTCAGGCCGGGGCCGGCGCCCGGCGCGCCGCGAAACGGAAGCTCCCCTTCCCAAGGGTGACCGAGCAGTCCGCGAAGCCCGCCGCCCGCAGGCGGGCCGCCAGCGTCTCCGGCGGTACGGGCACACAGGTGTCCCCGAGGTGGATGGCCCGGAACCCCCAACCGTCCAGCGCGTCGCAGCCGGTGAAGAGCCCGCCCGGGCGGAGCACCCGGCGGGCCTCGGCGAAGAGCCGGTCCTGGGCCGCGGCCGACGGCACGTGGTGCAGCACCGTGAAGCAGACGACGGAGTCGAACCGCCCGTCCGGCAGCGGCAGATCGGCGCCGTCGCCGTGCACGACGTCGACGCGGCCGCCGAGGAGCCGCCGCAGTCGGAGGGCGTACGACGCGTCGGACTCGACGGCGGTCAGCCGCTCCGTCCGGCCGAGCAGCACCCGGGTCGTCGCGCCGTAACCCGGCCCGATCTCCAGCGTGTCCGGGCCGAGCCGGGCGTCCGCCAGGGCCCACGGAAGGAGCCGGTCGCGGACCGCGCGGGCCCAGCGGCGGGACGAACAGAGGCGGCGGTGGACGAAGTTCATCGGCATGGCCCGAGGCTAGGCGGGGGAGACCGGTGGCGTACACGCACCAGGAGGTCAACCCGTGTCGCCGAACGGACACCCGCGCCGGATCCGCACCCCGGCCCCCCGGCTCGTCAGCCCGCCCGGCGGGGCCGTCGCCGTCGCCGACTTCCCGCTCGACGGCGGCGAGTGGTTCGGCCGCCACCGGCACGGGGCGCACCAGCTGGCGTGGGCGCCGGAGGGCGTCCTCGCCGTCCGCGCGCACGCCCGCACCTGGGTGCTCCCGCCCTCCGTCGCCCTCTGGATACCGGCCGGCACCCCGCACTCCACCGGGGCGACCGCCCCCGCGCTGCTGCGCAGCCTCTACTTCCGCCCGGAGCGCTGCCCGATCGCCTGGCCCGGGCCCCGCGTCGTCCCCGTCCCCGCCCTGCTGCGCGAACTGATCGCCCACCTCGCCCGGGAGGGGAACCGCCTCCCCGCCGCCGCCCGCGAACGCGCCGAGCACGTCGTCCTCGACCTGCTGCACCCGGTCGAGGTCACGACCGTGCGGGCCCCCCTCCCGCGGGACCCCCGTGCCCGCCGGGTCGCCGAAGCGCTCCGCGCCGACCCGGCGGACGGCCGCACCCTCGCCCAGTGGGGCACGGCCGTGGGCGCGAGCGCGCGGACCCTGGCCCGCGCCTTCGTCACCGACACGGGCCTGCCCTTCGGCCGGTGGCGCACCCAGCTCCGCCTGCAGGCCGCCATGCCGCTCCTCGCGGCGGGCGGCACGGTCTCCGCCGTGGCCCGCAGGGTCGGCTACGGCTCGCCGAGCGCCTTCGTGGCGGCGTTCCGCCGGGGCGTGGGCGTGCCGCCGGGGGCCTACTTCGCGCCGCGGGCCGGGTGAGAACGGGCCTCCGGCGGGCGGCGGGTGTGATGCCGCGTCCGGTAGGTTGACGCCACGATGCCGACCGTCCGCCACACCCCCCACGCCATGACCGGCATCCGTCCGCTCCCCTCCGGGGGCGGCATCGACGCCCACTGGCACGACGAGCACCAGATCGTCTACGCGGCGCGCGGGGTGCTCTCCGTGACGACCGGCGCGGGCACGTGGGTCGCGCCGGCCACACGGGCGATCTGGGTCCCGGCCGGGACGGTCCACGAGCACCGGGCGTACGGGGAGACCGACGTGCACCTCGTCGGCCTCCCGGCCGGGGCCAACCCGCTGGGCCTCGACCGTCCCGCGGTGCTCGAGGTCGGTCCGCTGCTGCGCGAGCTGATCATCGCGTACACGCGGGAGCCGGAGGACGGGAGCGCGGAGCGCCGCCGGCTGGGCGGGGTGCTGCTGGACCGGCTGCGGCACTCCGGGGAGCGGCCGTTGCACGTGCCCACGGCGAGGGATCCACGGCTGGCGGCCGTGTGCGCGGTGCTCCGCGAGGACCCGGCGGACGGCCGCACGCTGGCGCGGCTGGGCGCCGGAGCGGGCGTGAGCGAACGGACGCTGAGCCGGCTCTTCAAGGCCGAGTTCGGGATGAGCTTCCCGCGCTGGCGGACGCAACTGCGGTTGCAGCACGCGCTGTTGCTGCTGGCCGAGGGGGCGCCGGTGACGGCCGTGGCGCACCGGTGCGGCTGGTCGTCGAGCAGCGCGTTCATCGACGCCTTCCGGCGGGCGTTCGGGCACACGCCCGGCGCCCACCGCTCGTCCCGTACGCCGCAAGTCGCACACGGATCCCCTACCGGCGGCTGATTCGCGAAATCCCACCCGCGTAAGAGGGTGGACGCGACCATTCCCCTCTCCCCGTAAGGACGGGCCCAGTTGTGAGAAACGGGCGAATAGCGTCCCTCCTGGCCGCCGGCGTCGCGGCCGCCTTCGTCTCCACGCTCACCCCCGCGGTCGCGGCCTCCCCGGCCGGGGCCGCGGACCCCCTGCGGCCGTACACGCAGCAGAAGGTGCGCTGGCAGCGCTGCGACCCGAAGAAGCCCGCCGGCTTCCAGTGCGCGACCCTCAAGGTCCCGCTGGACTACGGCAAGCCGGGCGGCAGGACGCTGGACATCGCGGTCTCCCGGCTCAAGGCGGGCAGCGCCAGGGAACGGCGTGGCGTCCTGCTGCTCAATCCCGGCGGTCCCGGCGGGCCGGGGCTGGACATGCCCGTCGACGCGGCGGAGGAGTTCCCCGGGAAGGTGCGGAGACGGTACGACCTCGTCGGCTTCGACCCGCGGGGCGTCGGGCGCAGCTCCCCCGTCAGCTGCGGGCTGACCGACGACGAGCAGCGCACGGAACGCCCGTACCACGCCGCCACGTTCGCGAAGGACGTCAGGTGGGCGCGCAGCGTCGCCGACAAGTGCCGGGCCAGGGCCGGTGACACGCTGCGGCACATCACCACCCGCAACACCGCCCGCGACATGGACGTCATCCGTGCCGTGCTGGGCGAGAAGAAGATCTCCTACCTGGGCTACTCCTACGGCACGTATCTCGGCGCCGTCTACACCCAGATGTTCCCCCGGCGGACCGACCGGTTCGTGCTGGACAGCGCGGTGGACCCGGCGCGGGTCTGGCGCGGCATGTTCCAGGTGTGGGCCGAGGGCACCGAGCCCGCCTTCACGCGGTGGAGCGAGTGGACGGCCCGGCGGAACGCGACCTACCGGCTGGGCCGCAGTCCGGCCGAGGTCCGGAAGGTGTTCCGGGACCTCGTCGCGCGGGCGGACCGCAGGCCCATCCCCTTCGAGGGGGAGAAGCTCACCGGTGACGACCTCCGTGCCCGGCGCGCCGTGTTCTTCTACGCCAAGCCCGCCGCCGAGTGGGTCGCCGGGCTGAAGAAGGCCGCCGAGGGCGGGAAGCCGGCCGCGTCGCCCGGGGCGCCCGGCAGGTCCACGACCCCCCGCCCGCCGGCCTTCGGCCCCTCCGTCCCCTCCGTTCCCTCGGACAATTCCTCGGCGAGCTTCTGGGCGGTCGTGTGCGGCGACACCCGCAACTGGCCGCGCGATCCGGAGCAGTACCGCCGCGACGCGGTCCGCGACAAGGCCCGGTACCCGCTGTACGGCGACTTCGCGTCCATGATCAAGCCGTGCGCGTTCTGGAAACCGGGCAGCGAGCCCGCGACCACCGTGAACAACAAGACCGGTGTCCTGATCCTGCAGAACGAGTGGGACTCCCAGACCCCCCGGGTCAGCGGCGAGGGCATGCACCGCGCCCTGCGCGGCTCCCGCATGGTCACCGTCGCCGGCGGCGAGGGGCACGGCGTCTACGGCACCAAGTCCTGCGCGGACGAACACGCCACGGCCTACCTGACGACGGGCAGGCTCCCGGCCCGGGACCTGACCTGCCGCACCCCGGCCGCCCGCAAGCCGCTGCGCCTTCCCGTCGCCGCGCCTCCCGGAGTCCCGGAGGCGGACCTCACCCGCTGACGATCCGCTCGACCGCCGCCTCGACGAGGCGTTCGCGTTCCTCGTCCGTGAAGACGCCGGGAGCCGTCAGCTTTTCCACCGGGAACGGCGTGACGATGACGTGGTGCGCGCGGTCCTAGCCCGACGTGCCGTCGGCGGGCGGGAGTTCGCCCGAGCCGCGGGCGATGAGCCGCGTCGGCAGCTCCTCGTGCCGGGGCGGCCCGGCGTCCCCGTCGAGGCGGCGGAAGAGCAGTTCGGCGGCGGTGCGGCCGAGGCGGGAGGCGTCCTGGGCGACGACGGTGACGGCGGGGGTGAGCAGGTCGGCGAGTTCGAGGTCGTCGAAGCCGACGAGGGCCACCGGGCGCGGGTGGCGGGCCAGGACGCGGACCGCCGTCGCCGTCACCCGGTTGTTGCCGGTGAACAGGGCGGTCACCGGGGACGGGCCGGTGAGCATGCGCTCCGTCTCCGCCCGGACGCGGTCCGGGGCCGTGGGCCCCAGCGAGACCCACGACGCGTCCACCGGCAGACCGGCGGCGGCCATCGCGGCGCGGTAGCCGCGCAGCCGCTCGGTCGCGGTGTGGATGCGCGGCTGGTCGCCGAGGAAGCCGATGCGGCGGTGGCCGTGCGCGACGAGGTGGGCGACGCCGTCGCGGGCGCCGCCGAAGTTGTCCGAGAGGACCGCGTCGGCGGCTATCAGACCGCCCGGGCGGTCGACGAAGACGGTGGCCAGCCCGGCGGCCGTCTCCGGTTCGAGGTACCGGTGGTCGCCGCCGGCGGGGACGACGACCAGGCCGTCGACGCGCCGGGCGCACAGCGCCAGCACCAACTCCCGCTCCCGGGCCGGGTCCTCGGCGCTGGAGCCGTTGAGCAGCAGGGCGCCGTGGTCGCGGGCGACCTCCTCGACCGCCCGGCTGAGCGGCGCGTAGAAGGGGTCGGCGAGGTCCTCCAGGACCAGGCCGATCGAGGCGGTGCGGCCCTTGCGCAGCACGCGGGCGCTGTCGTTGCGGCGGAAGCCGAGCGCCGTGATCGCCTCGCGGACGCGGTGCTCCGTCTCGGCGGTCACCCCCGGTTCGCCGTTGACCACGCGGGAGACGGTTTTGAGCCCGACACCGGCACGGGCCGCGACGTCCTTCATTGTGGGCCGGGCCCCGTAACGGGGGCGGGGGAAGGGGCCGTTGGGGCCGCGGGTCCTGTCGGGCACGAGTGGTGCGTCCTCCTGTCCGGCGTCGGGGGCGGGTGGCGTCGAGCATAGAGGCTGGACAACGTTGTCAACAGTGGGGAGACTGGCGGGAAGACGACGCCGTGGGCCCCGAGTGCCCGAGTGCAAGGGAGAATCCGTCCGGTATGCGCACGCCCTCCGGCGACCTCGTCGCCGCCCTGGACATCGGTGGGACGAAGATCGCGGGGGCGTTGGTGGACTCGGGGGGCGCGCTGTTGCGCACCGCACGCCGGAAAACGCCGGCGGAGGGGGACGCGGCGGCGGTCATGGGGGCCGTCTCCGCCGTCCTCGACGACCTCGCCGGCGCGCCCGAGTGGCCCGGGGTACGGGCCGTGGGCATCGGCAGCGCCGGGCCGGTGGACGCGTCGCGCGGCACGGTCAGCCCCGTCAACATCCCGGCCTGGCGCGGCTTTCCGCTGGCCGACGAGGTACGCCGGCCGGCCGGCGGCAGGCCCGTCGTGCTCGTCGGGGACGGGGTCGCCATGACGGCGGCCGAGCACTGGCGCGGCGCGGCGCGGGGGCGGGACAACGCGTTGTGCATGGTGGTCTCCACGGGGGTGGGGGGCGGGCTGGTGCTCGGGGGACGGCTGCACGCCGGGCCCACGGGCAACGCCGGGCACATCGGGCACGTCAGTGTCGATCTGGACGGCGATCCGTGTCCCTGCGGCGGGCGTGGCTGCGTCGAGCGGATCGCCAGCGGGCCCAACATCGCGCGCCGCGCGCTCGCTTCGGGCTGGCGCCCCGGACCGGACGGCGACACCACCGCCGCCGCCGTCGCGGCGTCCGCCCGCGCCGGCGACCCGCTCGCCCTGGCCTCCTTCGACCGCGCCGCCCGCGCCCTGGCCGCCGGCATCGCGGCGACCGCCGCCCTGGTCGAGATCCAGGTCGCCGTGGTGGGCGGCGGCGTGGCGGGCGCGGGGGAGGTCCTCTTCGCGCCGCTGCGTCAACGCCTGCGGGAGTACGCGGCGTTGTCGTTCACGGCGGATGTCGAGGTCGTGCCCGCGGTGCTGGGGGGCGATGCCGGGCTGGTGGGGGCGGCGGCCGCGGCGGCGGAGCGGGTGGGGGTGTGGGGCGGGGTCTGACCGCCGCTCAGGTGCCCTCCGTCACCGTCACCGCGGCCGGGGCGCGGGACGCCCTCGTGGCTATGGCACCCGTGGCGAGGCCGGCCGCCAGGAGGAGGGCCCCGAGACCGAGCCAGCCCGGGGTGCCCTCGGCGAGGACCGTGGCGGAGAGGAGGCCGGGGGCGAGGACGCGGGCCAGCCCCTCGCCCAGGGCGAACGTGCTCTGGTACTCGCCCTGCGCGTCGTCCGGCGCGAGCTCGAAGCTGAGGCAGAAGTCCGAGGAGGACTGGAGGAGTTCGCCGGCGGAGTGGACGACGGCCCAGACGGCCAGGACGAGGACCGCGAGGAGGGCCGAGGCGTGCGCCGAGAGCGGCATGACGAGGCAGGCCACGGCGAGGACGGCCCCGCCGGCCGCCGCGGTGCGCGCGGCGCCCGCCACCGTCCCGGCGAGCCGGCTCGCGCGCACCTGGAGGAGGACCACGAGCCCGGTGTTCACCACGAGGACGGCGGAGATCGTCCAGCGGGGCGCGGACGTCCAGTCCGCGACCCACAGCGGCATGGCGAACGCGAGGACGTGGTACTGCAGCGTGGACACGCCGCTGACCGCCGTCAGGGACAGGTAGCGCCCGTCCCGCAGGGCCCTCCCGAAGCGCGGCGGGCGCGGCCCGCCTGCGGCCGGCGCCGGTGGCCGGGCCACCTGCAGCCCGCGCAGCACGACGGCGGCGACCAGCAGCATGACGGCGTTGCCCGCGATCAGCAGCGTGTAGGCGAGCGCCGTGTCCGCCTGGAGGGCCGCACCGGCCAGCAGGGCGCCCGCGCTGAGGCCGACGTTGCCGGTGGAGCGGAGGTACGCGCGCACCAGGACCCGGTCCGTGCCCTGCCGGTCCATGGCGTGGACGAGCGCGCCGATCGTGCCCGACGTGCCCCGGTCGGCGACGGCGCTGAGCGAGGCCACCAGCAGGAACGCCCAGAACGACGTGACCGTCACGTACGCGCACATCAACGCGGCCTGCGCGAGGAGCAGCGTCGCGTACACCGGCTTGCCGCCGAAGCGGTCCGCCAGGCGCCCGATGGGCACCATGGCGAGCAGCCCGACGGCGGCGGCCACGGACAGGCCCAGCCCGACCTGGGCGACGTCCAGTCCGACGACGCGGGTGAAGAACAGGGCGCTGCCGCTCATGAACAGGCCGCTGCCGACGGACCGCAGCAGCGCCACGAGGGCGAAGCGGCGGACGGGGCCGCGCGGGGGGACGATCGAGTGCTTGCGGTTGGCGTTCACGAATCGCTTTCCTTGTGCGGTCACATGCCCTTGAAGCCGTGCGCGGTGCCGATGACGGCGACGGAGGCCCCGGCCCCGGCCCGGCCGTCCTCGACGAGCCGCGACGCCGCGAGCAGGGCGACGCTGCTGCTGGGTTCCAGACAGATGCCCGACCGCCACAGGGCGCGGTGCCAGGGCTCCGCCTCGGCGTCGGTGACGACGGCGGCCCGGCCGCCCGTGCGCCGGACGGTCTCGACGGCCTGGAGGGTGACGGTGTTTCCGGCGATGGACGGCTGGAAGCGGGTGCCGCCGGGGAAGGTGCCCCGGGGGTCGGCCCCCTCCTCCAGGACGGCGGACAGCCGGGGGAAGGGTTCGACGAGGCACATGCGCGGCACTCGCTCCGCGTCGAGCTCGGCGAAGCCGAGGTGGACGCCCCAGGCCAGGTCCCCCCGGGAGGACGGGACGACGACCCAGTCCGGCGGGCGGCCGCCGAACTGGGCGGTGAGCTCCCGCGCGACGGGCTTGAAGCCCTCGATGCCGTAGGGGCTGCTGCCGACCGCGGGCAGGTGGTAGTTGGTGACCGGCAGCACGGTGCGGGAGGTGCGGAAGCGCGCGACGTACTCCCAGCGGGCCAGGTCGGGCAGGACGTGCACCTCGGCGCCCAGGTCCCGCAGCAGGCCGGTGATCCGCGCGGGCGCGCTCCCGGTCACCGCGATCTTGCAGCCGAGGCCGGCGCGGGCGCTGTACGCGGCCAGCGAGATGCCGGCGTTGCCGGAGGAGGCGGCGACGACCTCGGCGTAGCCGGCCGCCACCGCCCGGCTGACCGCGAAGGCGCTGAACCGGTCCTTGTGCGACCCGGTCGGATTGGCGCCTTCCAGCTTGAGCCGGACGTCCGCCTCGCCCAGCCGCCCGGCGTCGAGTCCGGTGAGGACGGGGGTGTCGCCCTCGCCGAGCGTGATGTGCGCGGTGTAGGGGAGGGCGACGCCGCCCGCGGGCGTGGCGGTGTACGTACAGCGGAGGTTGGCCGGGGCGCCGGCCTCCCGGCAGTGGGGGCAGCCCGCGGTGTCGTCCCCGACGGGACGGGAACGGCCGCAGGCCAGGCACCGCAGTCCGGACAGGTGCGGATTGACCGTGACTCTCTCTGACATGGGACTACGGCACCTCTGCACTCACCGGTGGGTCATTCGACGGTCAACTCGACGGTATCGAGGGCGGCCCGGGCGTGCCGGACCGCCTCGTCCGCGTCGGCGCCGACGGCGATGACGTAGCCGACCCGGTCGAGGGAGGAACTCACCGGCCGTATGACGTCCCCCTTGCCCACCGTCACCTGGAGGTCCACCACCCCGGGCAGGTAGCGCGCGGCGTGCGTCCCGTGGATCTCACGGACCGTGCCGGCGGGCGCCGCGAGGTAGCGGATGACCGCGGTGCGGGCCGCGGCCGGCACCTCCTGTCCGGCCGGCCCTTCCGCCCCGTCCGCCTTGGCGCGGACGGCGGCGGAGAGCATGTCGTACCCGGTCGCGAGCTGGACGAGGTCGGTGATGTGGTCGCCGCCGTTGCGCGTGTGGGTCTCGACGGCCACCGGGCCGTCGGCGGTGAGGATCACCTCCGTGTGGGCCAGGCCGTGCCGCAGCCCGACGCGGGTGAGGAAGTCCCGGACGAATCCCCGCAGCAGGGCTTCGTCGTCCCCCGTCAGGGGCGCGGGGAAGGTGTGCCCGCGCTCGACGAAGCCGCCCTCGAAGAGGGACTTCTCGGTGATGCCGAGGATCGTGTGGACGCCGTCGGCCGACAGCGACTCGACGGAGAACTCCCGTCCCTCCACGTACTTCTCGGCCAGCAGCGGATAGGCCAGCTCCCCGGCCTCGTCCTTGCCGCGCACCAGCCGGACGCCGACGCTGCCGGCCCCGTCGTGCGGCTTGACGACGGCCGGCGCGCCGTGGTCGGCGAGGAAGACGGCGAGGTCGTCCGCGCCGCGCACCAGGGCGGCGGGCAGCGAGAAGCGCGGGTCGTCGGCGAGCCAACGGCGCATCAGGTCCTTGTCCTTGACGCGCTCGACGACGTCCACGGGGTTGTCGGGGAGGCCGAGGAGGGCGTTGATCCGGGCGACGGGCACGAGGCCGGGCTCGGTCAGGGAGAGCACGCCGACGATCTCGGTGTCCTCGCCGAGGACGGACAGGAGCGCGGCCGTGCGCCGGGTGTCGGTGTAGTCGGTGGCGATGACGTGGTCCGCGCCGGCGATCACGCCGGGCAGGAGGCGCCCGGGGGTGTCCACCACGATCACGCCGAGGCCGGCGCGCCGGGCCCGTTCGCACAGGGCCGGGTGCGGGCCGAGGAGCACGATGGAGCGGCGGCGGCTCATGCCCGCTCCTCCGCGAGCTCGATGCGGATCTTGGCGGCGGCCGACAGGCCGTTCAGCAGGGCGATTTCGGCGGTCTCGCCGGTCGTCAGGACGATGCCGGTGTTGCCCCGCTGGTCCGAGACGTCCTCGATCCGGTCGCCCGGCGCCTTGACCGGGTAGAAGCGGGGGGCGCCGGGATGCCGGCGGTGGAGGGAGAGGCCGCTGTGCCCCGCGAGGACGCCCGGCCGCCCGGCGTAGAGCAGGACCTGGGCGGCGCCCCCGCGCGGGGTGAGCGGCAGGTCCATCAGGGCGGGGCGCTTGCCCGTCGCCAGGTCGAGGAACGCCTCGTAGACGTTGACGCCGAGCGCCTCGCACATCGTCTCGCCGATGACGCCGCCGCCCAGGCGCGGGTTGATCTCCACCACCTCGAACCCGTCGTCGGTGACGACGAATTCGGTGTGGGCGAAACCGGAGGTGTAGGGGAGGGACGCGAGCACGCGGGTGATCCAGTCGCGCAGCTGCTCCGCCCGGTCCTCGGGGAAGGCGACCGGGAAGCTCACGCCCTCCTCGCGGAAGTGCGGCAGGGTCGAGACGATCCGGCTGTTGACGCCCAGGACGCGTGTCTCGCCGTCCCAGGTGAGCGTCTCGATGCTGTAGAGGGGGCCGGAGAAGTAGGGCTCGGCGGTGAGGCCGCCGCGCGATTCGGCCTCGCGCGCGGCGGCGAGCACGGTCTCCAGGTCCTCAGGGGTCTCGGCCAGCCAGACGTTGCGGCTGCCGGTGCCCGCCCGGTCCTTGACGACGGCCGGCAGGGAGATCCGGGAGGCCAGCTCGGCGGCCGTGGTCGTGTGCGCGTCGAAGGCGACGGCGGCGCCGCGCGAAAGGCCCTGGCGCCGCAGGTGGTTGCGCAGCGCGGCCTTGTCCCGGGCGAGGCGGACGCCGGCCGGGTGCTGCCCGGGGAGGTCCAGCTCCGCCCAGAGGTCCAGTGCGGTCAGGCTCCAGGTGTCGGTGGTGCTGATCAGGCCCTCGAGGTCCGCGACGCCGGCGAGGTGGCGCCTGACCTGCTCGACGTCGAAGGTGTCGAGGTCGACGACGGTCAGTCCCTCGGTCTCCGGCCGGCCGAGGTCGTACCGGTAGACGCCGCGGTCGCGGGTGAGCAGCTGCACCTCCACCCCGCGTGCGCGCGCGGCGGCCATCAGCCGGTCGAGGCCGAAGGTCAGCCATTCGAGGGCGACAAGGGTCATCGGGTGTTCTCCGCTTCGTGGTTCTCGTGGAGCTCGTGGTGCTCGGGGATCTGGTGGTGCTCGGGGATCTCGTAGGGGCGCCGGTCCCAGTCCATGACGGACCAGGGGAGCGCCAGGTCGTCGAGGTGGTCGACCGCGGTGGGGGAGAGGGTGCCGACCGGGAGCGCCTCCCGGTGCCGGGCGAACACCCGGTCCACATAGCGGTGGCCGGTGTCGGCGGCGATGAACAGGTGGGGGCGGCCCGGGGTGTGCGCGGCCTCCCAGCGCGCGGCCAGGTAGCCCGCTCCGGTGGACAGGCCAGCGAACAGGGCGTGCCGGCGGAGGAGTTCGACGCTGCCGGCCATGGCGTGCGTGAAGCCGATCCAGTGGATGCGGTCGTACAGCTCGTAGTGGACGTTGCCGAAGGGGATCGAGCTGCCGATCCCGGCGATGATGACCTCGGGGTCCTCGATGTGCTCGCTGCCGAAGGAGACGCTGCCGAACGGCTGGATCCCGTACAGCCGGACGTCGGAGAGGTGCTGACGGAGGTGGGTCACCAGGCCGCCGGTGGACGCGCCCGAGCCGACGCCGCCGACGACGGTCAGCTCGTCGGTGAGGATCTCCTTGCGGACGAGGTCGGCGAACTCCCGGTAGCCGAGGTAGTGGATGTCGTCGTGGTACTGCCGCATCCAGTGCACGTCGGGGCGCTCGCGCAGGATCGCGCGGACGCGCTCCACCCGCAGCTTCTGGTCGAGTTTGAGGCTCGCGGACGGCTCGACCTGCTCGATGGACGCGCCGAGGATGTCCAGCTGGACCTTGAGCGTGCGGTCCACCGTGGTCGAACCCACGATGTGGCATTTCATTCCGTAGCGGTGGCAGGCGAGGGCCAGCGCATAGGCGTAGATACCGCTGGAACTGTCGACGAGGGTGTCCCCCGGGCGGACCTTTCCGGTGTCGAGGAGATGCCGGACGGCGGCCAGGGCCGAATAGACCTTCATCGTCTCGAAGCGGGCCACGTACAGATTGTCGTCCAACTGCACGACGGCGGGCGTCTTCACCGCGTCGGCGATGTGCTCATACATGTCCCCAGCCACCCTTCGCGAAATGGCACTGCCTGCCGAGCCCGTGGAAGAAGGACGACAGTTCGTCCATCGCGAAACGGTCGGGCCGGGTGTGGAACAGATAACCGATGATCGTGCCCGTGTGGGCCACGAAGATTCCGTCGGCGCCGAACTCGTCCTGGTGCTTCAGGAGTTCCTCGTAGGACTCCTTCGGTACCACCTGCTGGGACAGCGCCGCGCTGCGGCTGGAACACCGGGCGATGCCCGGGGCGTCCCCGGCGGAGAACACCTTCACCAGGTCGTCGAGGCAGTCGGCATAGGCGGTGGAATGGCGCCGGTAGTGGCCGAGGAGCGCGGGCTCCAGGTCCTCGGTGTCGACGGCGCCGTCCTCGGTCACATAGCACGTGGAGAAGCCCACGTCGCTGCCGAAGCGCCGCACCACCTCGTGGCGTCCGCTCAGGTAGAGCGCGAACTCGTCGAGGAAGACGCTGTCCGCGCGCTCGATCCCGCGCAGCACGTCGGTGACGATCCGCTGGTCGTAGGGGATTCCGTGGGCGTTGAAGAGACAGCGCAGCGTCGCGACGATGTCGGCGGTGGAACTCGCCATTCCCTTGCCGACCTCGAGTTCGCTGAAGAACTCCCAGCGGCCGGGGAGCGGCTCCCGGCCCGTCAGTTCCAGGAAGTGCCGAACGGCGCGGGCCGATTTGCTGCGGCCGGCGAGCCCCAGCTGCACGCCGGCGGGCTGCTCCGGGTCGTGGACGAAATGCGACCAGCTGTACTTCGCCACCGGCAGCGACACAATGGCTATCTGCGGCTCGGCCGCCCGCCACAGCGGCCCCTGGAAGAGCTCGCCGAGGGTGCCGTGGCTCACCCCGCAGAAGCTCTTCGTCCGCTGCCTCTCGCTCTGTACCTCAAGAACGCCCATGCACGGTTCCCCGGGTGGAGAAAGGCATGGACGGGGCCGCCGGTAAGACGTGAATTGAGCGCATGCACTTCTCCAGCTTCGAAGAGTAGAGCGACGTGCTGATACCGCTTTCAGGTCAAGGCGGGGTCAAGTTTCGCATGTGCCAAGGGGCTTGGGCAATGATTTTGTTGCCTTGAACACATCGCGTTTGGCGGGGGTCCGGTGCTTGGTACCTCTAGTGGGTGTTTTGTCGCGTGCCGAACGGCCCTTTGTTACCCGCCGGTTGGGCTTTTTCGGCGTTGTTCCGCGGTCAACTCCGCATGCAGCGAGCGGCGTTCGCCGCGTCCCCCGGGAGTGAAGGGGCCGTTCCGGGGCAGTGGCCTCCCGGACAGGCACCACGCCCGGTGGCCCCATCCCGCTCGTGGACGCTCCCGTGGCAAGGTGTTCCGGGCACCGCAAGGGGGCCTTGCGGAGGAGGGGGGAACCGTGATCGTCTGGCTCAACGGGGCGTTCGGTGCGGGCAAGACGAGCACCGCGCGGGAGCTGACCGGCCTCATACCGGACAGCCACCTCTACGACCCCGAGGTCACCGGCGGTGCGCTGCGCCATCTCCTGCCGCCGGGCAGGGCCCGGGAGGCGGCGGACTACCAGGACCTGCCGATCTGGCGGCGCATGGTCGTCGACACGGCGGCGGCGCTGCTGGCCGAGGTGGGCGGCGTGCTCGTCGTCCCCATGACGCTGTTGCGGCAGGAGTACCGCGACGAGATCTTCGGCGGCCTGGCGGCGCGCCGCATCCAGGTCCGGCATGTGCTGCTGACCGCTGACGAAACGATACTTCGGGGGCGGATCGAGGGGCGGGTGGAGGACCCGGCGGACCCCGTGCGCAGCGAGTCCGTCCGGCAGTGGGCGCGCGACCACGTCGCGCCCTACCGCGAAGCGCTGCGGTGGCTGCGCGAGGACGCGTTCGTGGTCGACACGGGCGCGCTGACGCCGCGCGAGGCCGCGGCGCGGGTCGCCGCGGCGGTGCGGGACGGCACGGCCGCGCCGTGCCGGATCGTCGAGACGCCCGAGCCGAAGGCGGAGACGCTCGCCGCGGGGGTGCTGCTCTTCGACGAGCACGACCGGGTGCTGCTCGTGGACCCCACCTACAAGCCCGGGTGGGAGTTCCCCGGCGGCGTCGTCGAGCCGGGGGAGGCGCCGGCCCGCGCCGGCATGCGGGAGGTCGCCGAGGAGATCGGCATCCAGCTCCCCGACGTTCCCCGCCTCCTGGTGGTCGACTGGGAACCGCCCCGGCCGCCCGGCTTCGGCGGCCTCCGCTTCCTCTTCGACGGCGGCCGCCTCACCGAGCCGGAGGCCCGCAGACTCCTCCTCCCCGGTGCCGAACTCCGCGCCTGGCGCTTCGTCACCGAGGACGAGGCGAGCGCCCTCCTCCCGCCCGTCCGCCTCAGCCGCCTCCGCTGGGCGCTGCGGGCACGGGAGCGGGGGCGTCCGCTCAATCTGGAGGCGGGGGTGCCGGTGGGGTGACGGGGCCTGCGGCCCCGTCCGCCCGGCCGGGGGCGGCGCCGCTCCGGCCCGGCCCGGGACCGTCCGGCCCGGCCCGGGACCGTCCGGCGCGGTCCCGGTTGCGTCCGGGGCCCGGCCGCCGGGCGCCAAGGGCCGGGCGCACCTGGACTGTTGGGCCTGGCCGCTGCGCGCCAACGCCTGTGCGCGCCCGGCCTGTTGCCCGGCCGCCGTGCGCCAACGCCTCTGTGCGCCCGGTCTGTTGGGCCCGGCCGCCGCGCGTCAACGCCCGTGCGCACCTGGCCTGTTGGGTCCAGCCGGCCGGCACACCGCCTGGCCGGCACGCCGCCCGCCCGGCACACTGTTCAGCCGGCACGCCGCCCCGCCCGGCGGGCCCACTGGGCCCGGCCCCGCGCGGTCCGCCGCCGGAGGGGCCGACCGGCACGGCGCCGGCGGCGGACCGGGGGACGAGACCCGGGGCGACGGCCGCCGTCCGCCGGGCGTGGCGTCGTCCGCCGTACGCGCCGCCTTCCGCCGCCGTCAGGCGCGGCTTCGGGCGTAGTTGCCCAGGAACAGCGCCTCCGCCAGGGAGAGCCGCTCCAGCTCCTCCGGCGAGACGCTCTCGTTCACCGCGTGGATCTGGGCCTCGGGCTCGCTCAGGCCGATGAGGAGGATCTCGGACTCGGGGTAGAGGGCCGCCAGGGTGTTGCACAGGGGGATGGAGCCGCCCATGCCGGCCGTCTGCATCTCCTCGCCCGGGTAGGCGACGGCCATGGCCTCGGCCATCGACGCGTAGGCCGGGCTGGCCGTGTCGGCCTGGAACGGCTGGCCCTGGCCGATCTGTTCGGTGGAGATCCGGGCGTTCCACGGCACCGACGACTCCAGGTGGGCGCGCAGCAGCTTCGTCGCCTCGGCGGCGTCCACCCCCGGCGGCACGCGCAGGCTGATCAGCGCGCGGGCGCTCGCGTGCACGGACGGCGTGGCGCCGACGACCGGCGGGCAGTCGATGCCGAGGACGGTGACGGCGGGGCGGGCCCAGAGGCGGTCGGCCACCGTGCCGGAACCGATGAGCGAGACGCCGTCGAGGACCTTGGCGTCGCCGCGGAAGTGCTCCTCCGGGTACTGCAGACCCTCCCACGTGCCCTCCGGCTCCAGGCCGTCGACCACCGTCGAGCCGTCGGGGGCGCGCAGCGAGTCGAGGACGCGGATGAGCGCGGCCAGCGCGTCGGGCGCGGCGCCGCCGAACATGCCGGAGTGCAGGTTGCCCTCCAGGGTGTCCACCTGGACGCGGACGAGCGTCATGCCGCGCAGCGTCGCCGTCACCGTCGGCAGGCCGAGCCGGAAGTTGCCCGCGTCGCCGATGACGATCGCGTCGGCGGCCAGCAGCTCCGGGTGCGCCTCGGCGTACCGCTCCAGGCCGCCGGTGCCCTGCTCCTCCGAGCCCTCGACGATCATCTTGACGCCGACCGGCACCCCGCCGTGCTCCTTGAGGGCCCGCAGCGCCGTCAGGTGCATGATGAAGCCGCCCTTGCAGTCGGCCGCGCCGCGCCCGTACCAGCGTCCGTCCCGCTCCGTCAGCTCGAACGGCGGGGAGAGCCAGGCGTCCTCGTCCAGCGGCGGCTGCACGTCGTAGTGCGCGTAGAGCACCACCGTCGGGGCGCCCTCCGGGCCGGGCAGGAAGCCGTAGACGGACTGCGTGCCGTCGGGGGTGTCCAGCAGCGCCACGTCCTGGAAGCCCTCGGCGCGCAGCGCGTCGGCCACCCAGTTCGCCGCACCCTCGCACTCGCTCCTCGGGAACTGCGCCTCGTCGGCCACCGAGCGGAAGGCGACCAGCTCGGCCAGCTCGGCCTTGGCGCGGGGCTGCAGGGCGGCGACGGTCGCCGCGAGCGCGGCGGAGTCCGGGCGGGGACGGGCGGTGTCCATGGGAACGCTCCTCGGGGGCACGGCGTTGTGCCGTACGGACGGACGGTGACGCCGCCGATCCTTTCACGGCCCCCGGCCGCGGCCCGTGGCGGCTTCCCGTCCCGGGGGCGTCCGCGGCGGGCCGTAGGATGCGGGCGTCAGGCCCCGGCCGGTCCCCGGACCGGCCACGGCGCCGATCACACAGCGGGAGTGGGAAGCACAGGTGACCAGCGACAACGCGGCGGAGTCGGCGAAAGCGGCGGAGGACGGGCCGGTCTGGGATGTCGTCGTGGTGGGCGCGGGCCCGGCCGGTGCGTCGGCCGCCCTCGCCGCGGCGCGGACGGGCCGCCGGGTGCTGCTCCTGGAGAAGGCCGAGCTGCCGCGCTACAAGACCTGCGGCGGCGGCATCATCGGGCCGTCCCGCGACGCCCTGCCGCCCGGCTTCGAACTGCCGCTGCGCGACCGGGTGCACGCCGTCACCTTCTCCCTCAACGGCCGCCTCACGCGCACCCGCCGCTCGAAGAAGATGCTCTTCGGCCTCATCAACCGGCCGGAGTTCGACGCCCGTCTCGTCGACGCGGCGCGCGCCGCGGGGGCGGAGGTGCGCACGGGCGTGACCGTCTCGCGCGTCGAGCAGCACGGCCCGGCCGTGCCGGACCGGCGCACGGTCGCCGTCGTCCTGGGCGACGGGACGACGGTGCTCTCGCGGGCGGTCGTCGGCGCGGACGGCAGCGCGGGGCGCATAGGGGCGCACGTCGGGGTGAAGCTCGACCAGGTGGACCTCGGCCTGGAGGCCGAGATCCCCGTCCCGCCGTCGGTCGCCGAGGACTGGGCGGGGCGGGTCCTCATCGACTGGGGTCCGCTGCCCGGCAGTTACGGCTGGGTCTTCCCCAAGGGCGACACCCTCACCGTCGGTGTCATCTGCGCGCGGGGCGACGGCGCCGGGACGAAGCGCTATCTCGACGACTTCATCGGGCGGCTCGGGCTCGCGGGCTTCGAGCCCAGCATCTCCTCGGGGCACCTGACCCGTTGCCGCTCCGACGACTCGCCGCTCTCCCGCGGCCGCGTCATCGTCTGCGGCGACGCGGCCGGGCTCCTGGAGCCGTGGACCCGCGAGGGCATCTCCTTCGCCCTGCGCTCCGGGAAGCTGGCGGGGGAGTGGGCGGTGCGGATCGCCGAGGCGCAGGACGCGGTCGACGCGCGGCGTCAGGCGCTCAACTACGCCTTCGCCGTCAAGGCCGGTCTCGGGGTCGAGATGGGCGTCGGGCGCCGCATCCTCGCCATCTTCTCCCGCAAGCCGGGCGTCTTCCACGCGGCGGTCACCGGCTTCGGGCCCGCGTGGCGGGCGTTCACGCGGGTGACGCGGGGGCAGACGACGCTGGCCGAGATCGTCCGCACGCATCCCGTCGCGCGGCGGGTCGTCTCGGCGGCGGACCGCCTGCCGGCGGCGCGCGGCTGAGGAGGTCCGGGGCGGGGCGGGCGCCGCTGTGCGCCGGGGCGTCGCGCCCCCGGTCCCGCCCGCCCGCGCACCGCGTCGTCACCGGACGGCACACCGCGGGCACGGTGAAGGCGAGGCGGCCGCTCCCCGGCCGTCAGGTGATTTTCCAGGTGATGTCCTCGCGGAACTGGTGGGTGACGGGGTCGAGCGCGTGCCCCTCGCCCGACTTGCCGCGGCCGGGCAGCTTGCCCGGGGCGCCGACGAACCCCGCCAAGGTGACCACCAGCCCGCCCGACGCGCCGTCGCTGAGGGCGGCGAATTCCTGCCCCGCCCTGCCGTCCCAGGCGAAGCTCCCCCCGCTGGACAGGAGGAAGACCGGCGCCCCGCGCCACGTCCCGTCCAGCTGAGTGGCGCCGGGCGGAACGGTCTCGATGGTCATGTTGACGAACTGGAACGTGCTGGGGTTGTTCTTGACCGTGAGCCGCACATCGACGTTGAAGTCGAAGGCGTCCGCCGCCGCCTCGCCGGCCCTGTCGCCGTCACTCATGCCGCCACGCCCCCGTTCTCGCCGTCGCCCCGGGGATGCCGCCCGGTGCTTCCGCGAGTCTGTCCCGTGCGCTGCCCGGATACGCGCCACGTCACCTGTACGTGGCCGCCGAATCGATCCACCGCCCGTTTGTTCGGGGATGCCTCCGCGCCCCGAGGACCCCGCCCCCTTGCTCGCCCGCGCCGACCCGCACGTGCGGCGCGCGCCCGTGATGCGCCCGGCACCCCGCCGCCCGGTGCCGCGCCGCACCCCCGGTACAGTGGCCGGCCCTGCGACGAACGCTGGAGGGACGACACGATGGCGCGCAGACTTCGGCCCGTGGGGGCCGGCTTCGGTGAGGCGGCGCCGCTGCGGGTGGTGTTCGCGGGGCGGACGGCGGCCGGGCCCGCGGACGTTCACCGGGCGCTCGCCCGGGACGTGGGGAGCCTCCCCCGCTGGTTCCGCGGCGTGACCGCGGCCCGTTCGCTCCCGGGAGGCGGCGCGGGCCGCAGGGAGGTGCGGCTCGTGGGCGGGGCCCGGTTCCTGGAGACGGTGGTGGCCGTGGAGGCGCCGGGCCGCTACGCGTACCGCGTGGACGTCACCAACGTCCCTGGCCCGCGCGCCGTGTTGGAGGACTGGCGGCTGACACCGGCCGGCAGCGGCACCCTCGTCCGCTGGACGCTCGCCGTCGACGCGCCGGCCCCCGTGCGCCGGGCCCTGCTGCTCGCCCGCCCGGCGATCGGGGCGGTCTTCCGCGACGCGCTGCGCCGCCTCGACGTGCGCCTCGCCGCGCGGCCCTCCGTCAGCCCCGCCAACGGCCCGTCGTCAGGAACTCGTTGAGCACCGCGTCGTACGGCGCGACGTCCAGCCCCTCCGCCGCGAGCCAGGCGTCGGAGTAGTACTTGTCGAGGTAGCGCTCGCCGGGGTCGCAGAGCAGGGTGACGACGCTGCCGGGGGTGCCCCCGGCGACCATCTCGGCGACGATCTTCAGCGCGCCCCACAGGCCGGTGCCGGTGGAGCCGCCCGCCTTGCGGCCGAGGGCCCGTTCCAGGGTGTGCAGGGCGGCGACGGACGCCGCGTCCGGGACCTTCATCATCCGGTCGATCGCGCCGGGCAGGAAGCTGGGTTCCATGCGCGGGCGGCCGATGCCCTCGATGCGGGAGCCGCGTTCGCTGCGGGCGAGCGGGTCGTGGTCGTACCAGCCGTCGAAGAAGCAGGAGTTCTCCGGGTCGGCCACGCAGATCCGGGTGTCGTGGCGCAGGTAGCGCACATAGCGGGCGAAGGTGGCCGAGGTGCCGCCGGTGCCGGCGGTGGCGACGATCCAGGCGGGCTCCGGGTGGCGTTCGTGGCGCAGTTGCCGGAAGACGGACTCGGCGATGTTGTTGTTGCCCCGCCAGTCGGTGGCGCGTTCGGCGTACGTGAACTGGTCCATGTAGTGGCCGCCGCTCCGTTCCGCGAGCGCGGCCGCCTCCTCGTACATCGTGTGCGGATCGTCCACGAAGTGGCAGCGCGCGCCGTGGAACTGGATGAGCCGGCACTTCTCCGGGCTCGTCGTGCGCGGCATGACGGCGATGAACGGCACCCCCACGAGGTGCGCGAAGTACGCCTCCGAGACGGCGGTCGAGCCGCTGGACGCCTCGACGACGGGCGCCTCGGGGCGGATCCAGCCGTTGCACAGCGCGTGCAGGAACAGCGAGCGGGCGAGGCGGTGCTTGAGGCTGCCGGTCGGGTGGGTCGACTCGTCCTTCAGGTAGAGGTCGACGTCCCACGCGGCGGGCAGCGGGAAGCGCAGGAGATGGGTGTCGGCGGACCGGTTCGCGTCGGCCTGGACCCTGCGGACCGCCTCCTTGAGCCAGGCGCGGTATGCCGGATCGCTGCGGTCCACGTCGAGGGTGGCGGTGGGACCGCCGGGGTCTCCTGGGCTGTTCACGGCGCACCACTCCTTACGGCACCGGCGCACGGGGGCACCGGCCTCTTCCGCATTCTCGCCCGTGCGCTCGGAAACGGCCCCTGGTGCGGGCGGCGGTGCGCGGGCAGACTGCCCAGCAGAACTGCCCCAGCAGAGTGACCCTTCGGCCGAGAGGCGGTGCGCCGTGGCGGAACCGGAGTTCCGGGAGTTCAGCGCGAAAGGGGTGCGGATCGACCGCTCCCTGCGTTCCCTCACACGGGCCGGCCAGGTGAAGATCCGTGACGGCCGGCTGGAGCTCCTCACCAGTTACGGCGCGGAGATCGACAGCGCGCCGGTGGACTCGGTGGAGGCCCGCCGGCCCCGCTTCGCGGTCCGGGACCGGGCCCGGGCGACGGCGACGGTGAACGGGACGCGCTACGTCCTCGCCCTGGGGGAGGGCGGGTCCTCCGACCCGGAGGAGGAGGTCAGCCGCTTCCTGGCGGCGGTCCGGGCGGCCCGGGGGGACGCACCGGACTGAGCCGGCAGGAGTTGCGGGGCCGGTGCGCGGGACGGACCCTGGTGCGTACCGGTCTCACCGAGGGTTCATCGGCGGTCGCGTTCCGGATCGGCGCGTTCGTCGCGTACGGGGTGCGCCGCGCCGCGCGTCGTCCGCACGCGGGACCGGGACGGACGCGCACCGCGGCACGTATCTGCGTCAGGCCAGCCCTACCTCTTCCAGGGAGTCGCAGCCGTGATCAGCCGAGTGAACAAGCACTGCTCCGTCGAGCTCCAGGCGCTGCCGCAGCGGATCGGCCAGGTCCGCAGAATCGTATCTGCGCAGTTGCGCTACTGGCATCTCGATCCGCTCATCGACCCGGCCGCCCTCGGTGTCACCGAACTGCTGACCAACGTCCACCAGCACGCCGGGCCGGACAAGAGCTGCACGGTCGAGATCACCCTCGTCCTGGACCGGCTGACGGTCTCCGTGCGCGACCGCGACCCGCGGGTGCCGCGCGTGACCGCGGCCGACGGGGCCGGCGTCCACGGCCGGGGCCTCGCCCTGGTCGCCGCGCTGAGCGCGGACTGGGGGGTGCAGCGGCGGGCGGACGGGGGCAAGTCCGTGTGGTTCACGCTGCGGGTCCCGGCCGCGGCGGACCCCTGGCAGGAGGGCGTCGGAGGGGCGGGCGCCGTCTTCGAGCCGGAGGCGGACCCGCTGGTCCTCGGGGAAGCGGACGTCGCGGCACCGGCGTTGGCGCTCGGGCGGGCGCGCGAGCACCTGCCGGCGTGAGGGGCGCGAGGACGGGCGGACCCCCGCCGGGCGCCGGGACCTACCCCAGCACCGCCAGCGGATCGTCCAGCACCGGCTGCCACGCCGCCTCCGCCGCCCCGATCAGGCTGCCGTGGTCCAGCGTCCCGGGGAGGATCGGGACGCTGCCGCTGCGCCCCCACAGGCTGCGGTCGGCGACGACGGCGCGCAGCCGGCCGGGGTCGGCGGTGAGGAGTTCGCGGTGCAGTCCGCCGAGGACGACGCGGTCGGGGTTGAGGATGTTCACGAGCCCCGCGAGGCCCAGCCCGAGCCGGTCCACGAGGAGTTCGACGGCGGCGCGGACGGCCGGGTCGGTGTCGTAGGACGTCCGGATCAGTTCGGTGGCCTGGTGGAGCAGGGAACCGGCGGGCCCGGGCTCGCGGCCCGCCGCGGTGAGGAACGCCCGCGGATCGGCCTCCACGTCGAGGCAGCCGCGCGAGCCGCAGTGGCAGGGCAGCCCCGCCGGGTTGACCGTGAGGTGCCCGACCTCCATGGCCAGGCCCGAACTGCCGCTGTGCAGACGGCCGTCCAGGACCAGGGCGCCGCCGACGCCACGGTGTCCGGTGGCCACGCACAGCAGGTGGCGGGCGCCGCGCCCGGCGCCGTGCCGGTGCTCGGCGAGGGCGGCGAGGTTGACGTCGTTGCCGGCGACGCCGGCGAGGGGCCCGCCGGCCGGGCCCGGGACGCCCGCCGCGGCGAGCGCCTCCGTGAACAGCGCGCGCACCGGGGCGCCCGCCGGCCAGGAGAGGTGGAGCGGGTTGAGGGCGGTGCCGTCCGGTTCGGCGACCGCGGACGGGACGGCCAGGCCCGCGCCCAGGCACCGCCGGTCGGTCTCGCGCAGCAGCCGCGCGCCCTCCTCGACGACCGTGCCGATGATCCGCGCCGGGTCGGCGGGCACGGTCACGCAGCCGGGCGCGGTGGCGACCATGCGTCCGCCGAGGCCCACCAGCGCGGCCCGGAAGCCGTCCGCGTGGATCTGCGCGGCCAGCACCACCGGCCCGTCGGGGGCGACGGACAGCCGGTGCGAGGGGCGGCCCTGCGACCCCGCGGCGGCCGCGGGGCGCGCGTCGACCGTGATCAGGCCGAGCGCCTCCAGCTCGGCGGCCACGGCGCCGGCCGTCGCCCGGGTCACGCCGAGCTCGGCGGTGAGCACGGCGCGGGTGGGGGCGCGGCCGGTGTGGACGAGCTCCAGGGCGGGGCCGAGGGCGGAGCGGCCGCGCTCCAAACGTGTTGTCCGAGTCTGGGTCACGCCCCTATTCTGACTTTGTGCCGACGCTAAACAAAATAAGGACGGCCGTCCTCCGGCGGAATCCCGCCGCCTCGCCCGCCGCCCCCGCCCCCGTCGACCCCGTACTCCGCCGCCTCCGCGCCGCGCTCACCGTCTTCTTCGCCCTCGACGGCTTCCTCTTCGCCGGCTGGGTGGTCCGCATCCCCGCCATCAAACACCAGACCGGCGCCTCGCCGAGCGCCCTCGGGCTCGCCCTGCTCGGCGTGTCCGCCGGCTCGGTCGCCGTCATGATGCTCACCGGGCGCCTGTGCCGCCGCTTCGGCAGCCACACGGTCACCGCCGTCTCCGGCGTCTGCCTCGCCCTGGCCATCGCCCTGCCCCCGCTGACCCGCTCGGCGCTCGCCCTCGGCCTCGTCCTGCTCCTCTTCGGCGCGGCCTACGGCGCGATCAACGTCGCCATGAACAGCGCCGCCGTCGACCTCGTCCGCGCCCTCCGCCGGCCCGTCATGCCCGGCTTCCACGCCGCCTACAGCGTCGGCGGCATGCTCGGCGCCGGACTCGGCGGACTGCTCGCCGGGCACCTCTCGGCCACCCGCCACCTGCTGCTGCTCACCGCGATCGGCACCGCCGTCGCCCTCGCCGCCGGACGCGTGCTGCTCGCCCACCCGGCGCCCCGGCCGCACGAGCACCCCGCGCCCGGCACCCCCGCCGCCCCGGGCGGCCGGCGCGGACTCGTCGCCGTCTTCGGCCTGATCGCGCTCTGCTCCTCCTACGGCGAGGGCGCGCTCGCCGACTGGGGCGCGCTCCACCTCCAGCAGGACCTCGCCACCGGCGCGGGCGCCGCCGCCGTCGGCTACTCGCTCTTCGCCCTCTTCATGACCCTCGGCCGCCTCTGCGGCACCCTCCTCCTCGAACGCCTCGGCCGCACCGGCACGTTGATCGCCGGCGGGGCCGTCGCCGCCGCCGGCATGCTCCTCGGCTCCCTGGCCCCCACCCCCTGGGCGGCCTTCGCCGGCTACGCGATCACCGGCTTCGGCCTGGCCAACTCCTTCCCCGTCGCCATCGGCCGCGCCGGCGAACTCGCCGGACCCTCCGGCGTTGCCACGGCCTCCACCTTCGGCTACGGCGGCATGCTCCTCGGCCCGCCGGCGATCGGGCTCCTCGCGGACCGCTTCACGCTGCCCACGGCGCTGACCACGGTGGCCCTCCTCGCGGCCGGCGGCGCGTGCATAGCCTGGAGCATGCGGAAGATGACCCGCTGAGCGAGGAGGGGCCCGTGGGATGGCTCTGCACCGGCCTCCGCTGGAGCACCGAGGGGCCCTCGGCGGTCTGGTGGCGGCCGCCGCACGGGGAACGGCTCTCGCCGCTCCCCCCGGGCCGGCGGCTGGCCTTCGCCCTCGGCGGCCGGCGCCACTGCGTCGGCGTCCGCCGCGGCGGACGCCGCACCCCCTGCCCCACGGGGGCGCCCGTGCCGCCCTCCGCCGTCTCCGCCCAGTGCCCCGACTGCGCCCGCCTGGACCGCTCCCGCTCCGTCGCCGCCGACACGATGGCCGACGACCCGCGCCCCTACGACGTCTACCTCGCCTGGTTCGCCCCCGGGCTGGTGAAGGTGGGCATCACCGCCGCCGAACGGGGCGGCGTGCGCCTGCTGGAGCAGGCCGCCCTGTCGTACGCGCCGCTCGGGACCGGCCCGTTGATGGCGGCCCGCCGGGCGGAGTCCGTCCTGGGCACGGCCCTCGGGGTGCCCGACCGCTTCCCGTACGCGGCGAAGCGGGCCGCGCGGTGCCCGCCGCCCCCGCGCCCGGCCCGGGAGGAGGACCTGGGGGCGCTCCACGCCCGGGCCCGCGCCGTACCCGGCCTGCCCGGGTCGCTGGAGATCCGTGCCTTCGCCCCCGTGCACCACGACGCCGTCTTCCACCTCGACCGCATCGGCCCCGGCGCCGGCACGGCCGTCCTCGCGGCGCACCGCGTGCTGGCCGGAACCGTGACGGCCGTCGCCGGGCCGGACGTCTATCTCGACCTGGGGAAGGGGGAGTCGGCCGTCCTGGACGCACGGCGGCTGGCGGGATGGGAGCTCGCGGCGGTGGCGGCGGACGCGGTGACGACGGCGGAGGTGGAACCGGCGGCGGCGCCGGGCGCGGACGAGCCGCCGACGCTGTTCTGAGCGGCTCGGCCCGTCACGGCGGCGCCGGCAGATCCTCGGGGTACAGCAGCGTCAGATCCTCGGTGCTCGGGTGGGACAGCTGGGCCACGCGTCCCGCGTGCCGTTCCACCATCGCCTCGAAGGTCTGGCGCGCCGTGCGGCCGTTACCGAAGGCGGGGCCCTTCGGGAGGGTGCGGAAGTAGCCCAGGAGCGCCTCGGAGGCGCCCGCGCCGATGCGGTACTCGTGCTCCTCCGCCTGCTGTTCCACGATGCGCAGCAGCTCCTCGGGGGCGTAGTCGCCGAAGGTGATGGTGCGGGAGAAGCGGGAGGCGACACCGGGGTTGACGGTCAGGAAGCGTTCCATCTCGGCGGTGTAGCCGGCGACGATCACCACCACCGCGTCCCGGTGGTCCTCCATCAGCTTCACCAGGGTGTCGATGGCCTCGCGGCCGAAGTCGCGGCCGGAGTCCTCGGGGGCCAGCGCGTACGCCTCGTCGATGAACAGGACGCCGCCACGGGCCCGTTCGAACGCCTCCTGGGTGCGGATGGCCGTGGAGCCGATGTGCTCCCCGACGAGGTCCACCCGGGAGACCTCGACCAGGTGGCCGCGCTCCAGGACGCCGAGGGAGGCGAGGATCTCGCCGTAGAGGCGGGCGACGGTGGTCTTGCCGGTGCCGGGGGAGCCGGTGAAGACGAGGTGCCGGCGGACGGAGGCGGCCTTGAGGCCCGCCTCCCGGCGGCGCCGGCCCACCTCGATCATGTCGGTGAGCGCCCGCACCTCCCGCTTGACGCCGTCCAGGCCCACCAGCCTGTCGAGTTCGCCGAGGACCGCCGCGGCGGGGCGGGCGGAACCGGCCGGCCGCGGCACCGCCGGCTTCGCGGCGGCCGGCTGCGGCGCGCGCTCCACGGCGGGCAGCGGCACGACGGCGGACGGGACGGCGTCGTCGCTCGTACAGCCCTCGCTCACCGGGCCCTGCGCGCCGCCGTCGGCGAACTCGTAACCGCCGCGCGCACAGCGCTCGGTGCGGCAGTGGCTGAGGGTGGCGCGGCAGCCGTCGATGACGTGGAAGCCGTAGCCGCCGCTGCCGGTCACCGTGCAGTGGCGGAAGGTGCCGCGGCCCTCCGCCGAGACGTAGAAGCCGGCCTCCAGCGGCGAACCGACCGAGCAGCGCTCGAAGGTGGGGTCCGCGCCCTTGGTGACGATGACGCCGGTGGCCGTCGCGTCGACGGCGCAGCCGGTCAGCGTGCCGCCGCTGCCGTGGTCGCGGAACCAGGCGCCGGTGGTGGCCTCGCGGATGCGGCAGTCGTCGAGCTTGACGGTGCCGCCGCCGCTGACGGAGACGGCGGTGCCGCGGATGCGGGACAGGTCGCTGCCGGCGACCTCCGCGCAGGAGCCGCGGTCCAGGACGAAGAGCGCGTCCGGCACGTCGTGCACCCGGCAGGCGGCGAGGACGACCGTCGCGCCGTCGCTCACCCAGACCGCCGGGTAGTCGCCGGTGCTGTCCTGGATCTCGCAGCGGTCGGCCTCGGCGCGGGTGCCCGGATCCCACACCGACAGGCCGTTGCGGCCGAAGCGGCGCACGGTGGAGCGGGACATCGTCAGGACCGAACGGGCGCGCAGGTCAACGCCGTTCTCGGGGACGTCGTGGATCTCGCAGTCGGCGAGGGCGAGGACGGCCTCCCCGTCGAGGGTCACGCCGTCGGCCGCGACCCGGTGCACCCGGCACTCGGTCAGCCGCCCGGCCGCGCGGGCGGACATCCGCACCCCCGCCCCCTTGATCTCGTACACCTCGCAGCCCGCCGCCTCCAGCGTGCTGCCCTCGCCCGTCACCGCCAGGCCGGCGCCGCGCGCGTGGTGGACCCGGCAGCGCTCCAGGCGGGGCGCGCCGCCGCCGTGCACGGTGATGCCGGACTGGCCGGCGGCGACCACCTCGCACTCCTCGAAGACGCCGCCCGCGCCGCCGTGGACGCTGATGCCGGTGCCCGCGACATTGTCGACGGTGCACCGGCGCAGCGTCGGCCGGGCGCCGCCGCGGACCTCGATGCCCGCCGACGAGCGGGTCACCACCCGCACCCCGGCCAGCTCGGGGGCGCAGCCCTCCACCAACAGCGCGGGCGCGGCGGCGTCCTGGCCCTCGACATGCAGGTCGAGCAGGGCGGCGGAGGCCCGGACGGTGACGGCGACGCCCTCGGCCGGGGCGATCCGCACCGAACCGGGCGCGCCGTCGGCGCCGCGCAGGGTGACGGCGCGGGCCACCACCAGGTTCTCCCGGTAGGTGCCCGGCGCGACGGACAGCACGTCGCCGTCGGCCGCCGCCTCCAGGGCCGCGGCGAGACAGTCGTACTCCCCGGTGCGCCGCCGCCAGCGCGACGGGCCGCTGTGGGTCACCTGGACCGAGCCCTGAGCCATGGTGCTGCTGCGCCCCCACCTCGTGCGTGTGCCAGCCCGGACGAACGGGCCGTCCGGGACCGGTGCGTACCCGGCCGCTCCACCGTAGCGTGCGCGGGGCACGGCAGTTGACCGTCCGCCGCAGCTCACACCCCCTCGGGCCGTGGTCCGTCCGGTCAGTTGCCGGCGTCCGCCCGGCCCCAGGTCTGTCCGGCCCGTTCCCAGGCGCGGTCCCACTGCGCGTAGCGCCGGCGCATGATGCGCCGCACGGCCAGGGTCCGCAGGCCCTGCACCGCGCCCGCGGCGGCCACCGCGGCCCCGGCGCCGGCCAGGGCCGCGTGGACGGAGGCGGTGGCGGCGTCGAGCGGGCGGCCGGCGAGCCGGCCGCGGTCGTCGGTCCACAGCGGGAAGCGGTGGCCCGGGGCCGCGGCGCCGGGCAGCGGGACGAGCCCGGTGCGCCAGGTGCCGTCGGGGCCGGGCCAGCGGGCGAGGACCCGGTGGTAGCCCTCGCGCCCGGTGGTGGCCTCGTGGTCGGCGGCGGCCCCGCGGCCCGCCGCGCGCAGCGCCGTGGCGCTCACCAGGTGCCGGTGGAGCTGCTGTTCGCGGACGGTGTGCCGCAGTGCGGCATGGGCGGCGGAGCCGGTCAGCCAGCCGGCCAGCGCGCCGGCCACCAGCATCGCCACCGCGGCCGCCGTCCACACCCAGGCCTCCAGGACATCGGTGGGACGGCGCAGCGGGTTGCGCCGCCAGCGCCAGGTGGACCGCCGTACCCAGGACGTCGCGCCCATGGTGCTCACCCCCTTGCGTCCCATTACCTCACAAGGGACGCCGCATGCGGGACGGTGCGGAAAAGAGAACGTCATCACCCGCGGAGGGCCGCCGGGGGCGGCGCGTTGACGTGCGCGGGGGCGCGTGGCGGTTCACGCGAGGACCTCGACGGGGTCGCCGAGGCGCAGCGCGCCGGGGTGTTCCGGGATCAGGTTCTGCCCGAAGACCAGGCCCGCGGTGCGGCGCCGCCGGCGGCCGAGGGTGTGCAGCGGTTCGTGGCCGCGGACGCCCGTGCGCTGGTCGGTGGTGGTGACCACGCACCGGCCGCAGGGCTTGGCGACGCGGAACACGGCCTCGCCGAGGCGCACCCGGCGCCAGCCGTCCTCGGCCCAGGGCGGGGTGCCGGAGACCACCACGTTGGGCCGGAAGCGGTCCATCGGCAGCGGGCCCTCGCCGGCGTGACGTCCCTCCGACACCCAGGAGTTGAGGGCGTCCAGGGACGACTGCGCGGTGAGCAGCAGCGGGAAGCCGTCGGCGAAGCTCACCCGGTCCCCCGGGCGTGCGTAGTCGGGATCGACCGGGCGGCGGACGGCCGGGTCGTCCATGTGCACCAGACGGGCCGGGGTGCCGAGATAGTCGGTCAGCCAGGCGTCGGCGTCGGGGCCCGCGGGCACGGCCTCGGCGCCGTCCCGGAAGAGCGTCACGCGGAGGGTGCCCCGCTCGCCGGCGCACGGCACCGGAACGTCCAGCGTCCCCGCCCCGGGACCGCTGATCCGCCCGCCGCCGCCGGGCAGCGGGTGCGCCGCGGCCAACGCGAGCCGGGGCAGCTGCCGTTGGGTCAGGAACCGGCCGTCCGGCCGGACGGCCGTCCAGCGGCGGTCCCCCGCGAGCCCCCACGGCTCGACGACCGCCTCCCCCGGGGCTTCCCCCGCCATCGACTTGACCGGGTAGAGGTGGATCGCCGTGAGCGCGGGGACGGTCATGCGCCCCATCCTGTCAGCCCGGTCCGGCAAGTCGCCCCGACGGACCGGGTGTTCGGCGCGTCGTGGCTCAGTAGCCGCCCTGGCCCTGGTACGGGCGCTGGTACGGATCCTCGTACGGCGCGGCCGGGCGCGGCGCGACCGGGCGCATCGCGTCGTAGCCCGCCGGACCGGCGCCCGCCGGACCCGGGGCGGGCGCGCCCGGGCGCTGCTGGTACGGCTGCTGGGCCCCGGGGTAGCCGCGCGGGGCGGACGCCTGCTGCGGGATGTACGGGGCCGGCGCCTGCTGGAGGCCCGGGTTGCCGTACTGCGGGGGCTGCGGCGCGTACCCGCCCTGCGGGTGCGACGGCATCTGCGGAGCCGCGGGCGGCGCCGCGCCCTGGCCCGAGGGCAGGGCGGGCAGCGCCGGCAGCTGGCTGCCGCCGTCGAAGGGCGCCGACACCCGGATGGGGGCGATCTGCGGGGTGCCCCGCTCGGCGACGAGGCTGTCGTAGATGGGGGTGTCCGGGAAGGACGACGTGGCGTAATAGCCGCTGCCGTAGGCACTGCGGGGGGAGGTCATAGCCCTTAAGTTAAGCCCACGATGTGCCGGTTGGGGAGTCAGGTACCTGGGTTGTTTGCGGGGGCAGGGCGGCGCCGAGCCATCAATCGGGGCGAAGCCGGAGAATTCGGTTGTCGCGATGTGTTGGAACGGTGTAAAGGACCGGTTCGTTCGCCTGGATGACCGGTCCGTTCGGGGACCGGATCGTTCCAGTGAGGCGTCCAGCAGAGGTGGAAGAGAAGATGGGGATGCTCAAGGGCACCAACGTCCGGATCCCGGCACCGGCGGTGCGGGTGGAACTGGGCCGGCGCACCGGCCCCGGCGTACCGGACGTGGACGTCTCCGCGCTGCTGCTCGCCGGCGGCCGCGTCCGCTCCGACGCCGACTTCGTCTTCTACAACCAGGCGGCGCACCCCTCGGGCGCCGTGCGGCACGAGGGCAAGGCGCCGGCGGGGGACGCGGTGACCGACGTCCTCGCCGTCGACCTCGCCGCCGTCGAGCCGGACGTCGACACGGTGGTCGTCGCCGCCTCCGCCGACGGCGGCACCTTCGGCCAGGTGCCCGGCCTCCACGTCCGCGTCCTGGACGCGGCGGCCGGCACGGAACTGGCCCGCTTCGACAGCCAGGACGCCACCGTGGAGACGGCCTTCGTCCTCGGCGAGCTCTACCGCCGCCACGGCGAGTGGAAGTTCCGGGCCGTCGGCCAGGGCTACGACAGAGGGCTGGCGGGGCTGGCGACGGACTTCGGGATCACGGTGGACGAGCCGGGTGCGGCGGGCCCGGGTGCGGCGGACGGGGCTCCCGGGGCGTCGGGTCCGGCCGCGCCGGCGGCGACGCCCGCGCCGGACAGGCCGTCCGGGGCCCCGGACGGACCGGTGCCGGGGGCGCCCGCCGCCCCGGCCCGACCGGGGCAGAGCGGGGCGAACCCGGCAACCGGGGCCGCGCAGGCGCCCGTTGGGCCGGGCGCGGCCCGGCCCGTCAGTCTCTCCAAGGTGACGCTGACGAAGGCGGCACCGGCCGTCTCGCTCACCAAGCAGGGCGGCACCTCCGGCGCCATGCGCGTCAACCTCAACTGGCAGATGCGCGGGCAGGGCGGGCAGGGGACCGCCGGCGGCGGGGGATGGGGGCGGCGGCTGGCCAAGGCGCTGCAGGGCGGCGGCGGGGAGCTGGACCTGGACCTGGGGGCGCTGTTCGAGCTCCGGGACGGGACCAAGGGCGTCGTCCAGGCCCTCGGCAACTCCTTCGGGTCGCTGCACCGGCCGCCCTACATCCACCTCGACGGCGACGACCGCACCGGCGCCGCCGCGGCCGGTGAGAACTTCACCATCAACCTCGACCACAGCCGCGACTTCCGCCGCATCCTCGTGTTCGTGACCATCTACGAGGGGGCCGAGAGCTTCGCGGGCCTGCACGCCACCGTGACCCTCCAGCCGCAGCACGGCGCGCCCGTCGACTTCTCGCTGGACGAGTGCACCGTCCCGTCCAACGTCTGCGCGCTGGCGCTCATCACCGACGAGGGCGGCGAGCTCGTCGTCCGGCGCGAGGCGCGCTACCTGGTGCCCGAGCGCGGGGTCAGCCCGCAGCGCACCCTGGACCGCGCGTACGGCTGGGGCATGAACTGGACGCCGGGCCGCAAGTGACGCCCGGCGGCTACTCGCCGGGCCGGGGCGCGGGTTCGGGACGGGCGTAGGTCCGTCCCTTCCAGGCCGCGCCCCGCCCCCGGTAGTGCTGGACCGCGGAGTCCACGGTCATCAGCAGGTAGAGCAGGGCGATGGCGGGGAACAGCGGCGCGAGCCACAGCGGCTGGCGGTAGTGGCGCAGCATCGGGACGTACATGCCCGCCATCAGGGCCCAGGCCGCGGCCCCGGCGGCCAGGGCGACGGGCGCGCCCGTCGCGGCGCCGGCGGCCACGGCCGCGGGCGGGGCGAGGTAGACGAGGGCCAGCCCGGCCACCGTCGCGACGAGCAGCAGGGGGTTGTACAGCAGTTGCGCGTAGGCGCTGCGCGAGACCATGCGCCAGAGGGGGCCGAGCCCCCTGTAGGGCCGGACGCTGTGCACCCGTTCGGCCAGCCCCAGCCAGATCCGGCCGCCGGAGCGTTTGACCGCGCGGGCGACCGACACGTCGTCGATGACCGCGTGCCGGACGGAGTCCGGGATGCCGGCCCGTTCGGCGGCCTCCCGGCGCAGCAGGACGCAGCCGCCGGCGGCCGCGGCGGTGCGGGCGCCGGGGCGGTTGACGCGGCGGAAGGGGTAGAGCTGGGCGAAGAGGTGGACGAAGGCGGGGACGATCAGCCGTTCCCAGACCGTCTCCACGCGCAGCCGGGCCATCTGGGAGACGAGGTCGAGGCCGCCGGAGCGGGCGGCGGCGACCAGTTCGCGCAGGCTGTCGGGGGCGTGGGCGATGTCGGCGTCGGTCAGGAGCAGGTAGGCGGCGTCGGTGCGGGCGCGGGCGAGGGCCATGCCGTGCCGTACGGCCCACAGCTTGCCGGTCCAGCCGGGGGCGGGTTCGCCGGGGGAGCCGACCGTCAGCGGGAGGCCGCCGTGCTCGGCGGCCAGCGCGCGGGCCAGGTCGCCGGTGCCGTCCGTGCTGCCGTCGTCGACGAGGAAGACCTCGGCCCGGCCGGGATAGTCCTGGGCGAGGAGGGAGGGCAGGCTCACGGGCAGCACCTCGGCCTCGTCCCGGGCGGGGACGACGATCGCGACGGAGGGCCACGCGGCGGGCGGGGTGCGGGGCGGCAGCCGGACGTCGGTGCGCCAGAAGAAGCCCTGGCCCAGGAGCAGCCACAGCCACGCGGCCAGCGAACCGACGGAGATCCACGTCATCGCGTTCACCCGCCGCAGTCTGCCGCACGGGCGCCGCCCGCGGGACGAACACTGGCCAGAAGGGGACGGAGAGTGTCACAAAGGCCCCCGCCCGGCGGTCCCGCCCGTGGCGCATCCATTAAAGTGACCGGGTGAAGATCGCGCTCATGGACTCCGGCAACGGCCTCCTGGCGGCTGCCGCCGCCGTGCACCGGCTGCGGCCCGACGCCGAGCTGGTCCTCTCCTCCGACCCCGCCAGCATGCCGTGGGGCCCCCGCACCCCCGAGGACGTCACCGTCCGGGCCCTCGGCTGCGCCCGCGCCGCCGCGGCGCACCGCCCGGACGCGCTGATCGTGGCCTGCAACACCGCCTCCGTGCACGCGCTGGCCGCCATCCGGGCCGAACTGGAGCCCGGCCTGCCGGTGATCGGCACGGTCCCCGCGATCAAGCCCGCCGCCGCGGGCGGCGGCCCGGTCGCCATCTGGGCCACCCCCGCCACCACCGGCAGCCCCTACCAGCGCGGTCTCATCCGGGACTTCGCGGACGGCGTCGAGGTCACCGAGGTGCCCTGCCCGGGGCTGGCCGACGCGGTCGAGCGGGCGGACGACGCGGCCGTCGACGCGGCGATCGCCGCCGCGGCCGCGCGCACCCCGCACGACGTGCGCGCCGTCGTCCTGGGCTGCACCCACTACGAGCTGGTCGCCGAGCGGATCCGCGCCGCCGTGCGGCGGCCCTCCGCGCCGCCGGTCGCGCTGCACGGCTCGGCGGGCGCGGTGGCCGCGCAGGCGCTGCGCCGCATCGGGGCGTCCCCCGAGCCGGAGGCCCGGCCCGCCGGGCGGCCGACCGTGCTGCTCAGCGGCCGGGAGGGGGCCCTGGGGCAGGCGGCGCTGTCCTACCCCGAGGGCCGTGCGCTGGTGGCGGTGGGCGCCGCCCGGCCGTAGCGGCGGCGCCGGGAACCCTGCCCCGGGGGCGGAAGGTCGGTACTCTGCCTGGTATGAGGGACCACCCGGAGGCCCCGCGGGGCCAGGAGGACGGCGACGGCGAGTCCACCGTCTGGACGGGCCGCGCGACCAACCGAGTGCAGTGGCTGCTGGCCGGCGCCGGGGCCGCGTGCATGGCGCTGGGCATCGATCTGGCGGTCGCCCACCCCTGGACCTCAGGAGTCATCCCGCTGGTGATGTCGGTGGTCGGCTGTGTCGCCGCCGGCCTGCTGATGCTCTACGGCACCGTCGCCTTCGTCCACGTCGCCGTCCGGGTCGACAAGGAGACGCTGGAGATCCGCTGCGGCCACATCGGCCTGCCCCGGACGCGCATCCCGCTGTCCCACGTGGTGCGCGCCGACTTCGCCCCCCGCGTGACGCCCCGCCAGTGGGGCGGCTGGGGCTACCGCTGGCGGCCCGACCAGG
The DNA here is from genome assembly GCF_001187435.1 of Streptomyces caatingaensis. Taxonomy (GTDB): domain Bacteria; phylum Actinomycetota; class Actinomycetes; order Streptomycetales; family Streptomycetaceae; genus Streptomyces; species Streptomyces caatingaensis. The sequence continues at coordinate 191,627 of NZ_LFXA01000007.1, forward strand.
GCACCGGCGTCGTGGTGCGGCGCGGCGAGGGCTTCGTGGTCCGGCTCGGCGACGGGCGTTCCTACACGGTCACCGTGGACGACGCCGAGGCGGCCGTGCGGGTGATCCGCGACCGGCTGGGGCTCGGTACGGGCCGTCCGGCCTCCGCCTGACACCGGCGTCCCCGCGGCGTCCCGCGGACCTGAATGCCCCCTGCGTGTGACGTCCCCGCCCGGCGCGGGCCCGCTGCCGCCGCGCGCCGCGGCCCCCAAAGGCCAGTTCCCAGCACGGGAGTTCCAGCCTTCGAAGGAAAAGACGGAGTCCAAATTCGGCCAAGGCTCGCCGTGTCGCTTGAAAGGCCCGTACTCCGCTCTATCCGGAATCCAAGTGCTTTGCTAGCGTGTGGGTTGCGTATTCTTCCGAGCGCAGTCGGGAGCCATGGAGAATGCACCGCAAAAGCATATGATCGACCGCTTGCTCCGAACCGGACGGCGGGGGTGCCCCCGGCCCCTGGTCACCACCGTTGATCAGGAAAAAGTGCGAGGCCAGGCAAGGTAGCCGTCCGTATCGCTCTGCGCACTGTCAACCCCTCGGGCTCACTTTGCCCACAATGCAGGGATGCGCATGAAAGCCTTTCGGGTCACGCGCGAGTTTCCACTCGCATTGCGACTGCTATTGATCAACCAGTTTGGGATCGACATCGGGTTCTATATCCTGGTGCCATTTCTCGCGGCATATCTGGGGCAGGAACTCGGAATGTCGGACGCGCTTGTCGGCCTGGTGCTGGGCGTACGCAACCTGGGGCAGCAGGGCCTCTTCCTCCTCGGCGGTTCCGCCGCGGACCGGCTGGGCCCGCGAGCGGTGATCATCGCCGGGTGCGCGCTGCGCACCCTGGGCTTCTCCCTCTTCGCCTTCGGCACCACCCTGCCGGTCGTCCTCGGCGCCTCCCTGCTCAACGGGCTGGCCGCGGGCCTCTTCTACCCCTCCGCCCGCGCCTACGCGGCACTGGAGGCCGGCGACCGCAAGGCCGAGGCGTTCGCGCTGCTCAACGCCTACGCCACCATCGGCTCGCTGATCGGGCTGCTGCTGGGCAGCGTGCTGATCCGCACCGACTTCCGGGTCTGCGCGGTGGCCGCCGCGGGCGTCTACGGACTGATGACCGTCGGCCAGGCCCTCGTCCTGCCCGACCGGGAGCCGCCCGCCGCCGTCCGCGGCACCACCGTCCTCGGCGACTGGCTGGAGGTCTTCGGCAACCGCCGGTTCCTGCTGTTCTCCCTGGCGACGACCGGCATGTTCACCGTCGAGAACCAGCTCTGCCTGCTGCTGCCCGCCGGGGCGAAACAGGCGTCCGGCTGGGAGGGCGCCGCCGGGGTGCTGCTCGGCGCCGGCGCCGTCGCCAACCTCTTCCAGATGCCCATCACCCGGGCCCTGGAACGGCACGGCGGCGGCCAGCGCTGGGTGGGCGCCGGACTCGTCGTCATGGGCGCGGGCTTCCTGCCCCCGCTGCTCATCTGCGCCGACGGCCCGCCCGACGGGATGCGCGAGATCGCGCCGCGGATGCTCGTGATGCTCGCCGGCTCGCTCCTGCTGTACTTCGGCACCATGGTCGCCCACCCCGCCGTGCTGGAGATGATCCCCCGCTTCGGCCGCGAGACGCTCGCCGGCACCTACTTCGGGCTCTTCTACGTCTTCGCCGGGCTGACGGCCGCCGGCGGCAACGCGGTCGTCGGCTGGACCATGGACACGGCCAAGCGCTTCGACTGCCCCTGGCTGCCCTGGACCGGCTGTGTGGCCTTCGGCCTCTCCTCCGCCCTGGCCGTGACCGTCCTGCACCGCACCCGGCTGCTGCCCGGCCGGGCCCCGGCGCCCGTGGTGGAGGGCACGGTCGTCCGGCCGGGCCCGCCCGAGCGCTCCCGGGCCGCCGCCGAGGCCGCGTCCGGGCCGGTCGGCCCGACGGCCGAGGCCGTCGGCCGGTGGGAGACCGGCCGGTGGGAGCTCGGCCACCGCGACCGGGCCCGGCTGCCCGGCCCCGGGCGCGCCGCCGACGACGCCACGGACCAGCCGCCGCGCTGAGCGCCTCCCTCCCCGGCGAACCGCCGCCGCCCGTCCGTCTTGCGCGGGCGGGCGGCGCGCCGCAAGGTCGTCTGGAGGCCCCGGGCCCCCGGGGCGCCGCTCCGGCCCGTCGAGGAAGGACGCCCATGCCCATCGCCACGGTGAACCCCGCGACCGGCGAGACCCTCAAGACCTTCGACCCGCTCGCGCCCGAGGAGGTCGACCGCCGGATCGCCGCGGCCGCCGCCGCGTTCCGCCGCCACCGCACCACGGACTTCGCCGAACGCGCCCGGCTCCTCGGCCGCGCCGCCGGCCTGCTGGACGAGGACCGCGAGGACATCGCCCGCACCATGACCCTGGAGATGGGCAAGCCCCTCGCCGCCGCCCGCGCCGAGGCGGCCAAGAGCGCCAAGGCCATGCGCTGGTACGCGGAGCACGCCGAGGGCCTGCTCGCCGACGAGCACCCCGCCCCGGCCGCGGTCGAGGACTCCGGGGCCGCCGAAGTCCGCGTCCGCTACCGCCCCCTCGGCCCCGTCCTCGCCGTGATGCCGTGGAACTTCCCGCTCTGGCAGGTGGTCCGCTTCGCCGCCCCCGCCCTCATGGCCGGCAACACCGGCCTGCTCAAGCACGCCTCCAACGTGCCGCAGACCGCCCTCTACCTGGAGGACCTCTTCCGCCGCGCCGGCTACCCGGAGGGCTGCTTCCAGACCCTGCTGATCGGCTCCGGCGCCGTCGAGGCCGTCCTGCGCGACCCCCGCGTCGCCGCCGCCACGCTCACCGGCAGCGAGCCGGCCGGCCGCGCGGTCGCCTCCGTCGCGGGCGACGAGGTGAAGAAGACCGTCCTCGAACTCGGCGGCAGCGACCCCTACATCGTCATGCCCTCCGCCGACCTCGACCGCGCCGTCCGCACGGCCGTGACCGCCCGCGTCCAGAACAACGGCCAGTCCTGCATCGCCGCCAAGCGCTTCGTCGTCCACCGCGACGTGTACGACGCCTTCACCGAGCGCTTCACCGCCCTGATGGACGGCCTGGCCGTCGGGGACCCGCTGGACGAGTCCACCGACGTCGGCCCGCTCGCCACCGAGCAGGGCCGCGCCGACGTCGAGGAACTCGTCGACGACGCCGTGCGCCTGGGCGCCCTCGCCCGCTGCGGCGGCGGCCGGCCCGCCCTGCCCGGCGCGCTGGCCCGGGGCTGGTTCTACGAGCCGACCGTCCTCACCGACGTCACCCCCGAGATGCGCATCCACCGCGAGGAGGCCTTCGGCCCGGTCGCCACCGTCTACCCGGTGGCGGACGTCGACGAGGCCGTCGGCCTCGCCAACGACACGCCCTTCGGCCTCAGTTCCAACGTGTGGACCCGCGACGAGGACGAACAGCGGCGCTTCGCCCGGGACCTGGAGGCCGGCGGCGTCTTCTTCAACGGCATGACCGCCTCCCACCCCGCCTTCCCCTTCGGCGGCGTCAAACGCTCCGGCTACGGGCGGGAGTTGTCCGGCCACGGCATCCGCGAGTTCTGCAACGTGACGACGGTGTGGCACGCCGCGCCGTAGCCCGGTCGCCGAGCGGGTAGCCGCGGCACCGCGCCGCGGCCGTGTCACCGGCCGCCACACCCCGAGCGTCGCCAGCAGCCCGAGCGTCGTCAGCAGCCCCAGCGCAGCGCGGGCGTCCGCACCGGTGCGTCCCACAACCGCAGCATCTCGTCGTCCACCTGACACAGCGTCACCGACGCCCCCGCCATGTCCAGCGACGTGACGTAGTTGCCCACCAGCGACCGGGCCACCGCCACGCCGCGCTCCCGCAGCACCCGGTGCACCTCCCCGGCGAACCCGTACAGCTCCAGCAGCGGCGTCGCGCCCGCGCCGTTCACCAGCACCAGCACCGGCCCGCCCGGCCGCAGGTCCTCCAGCACGGCGTGCACGGCGTAGTCGGCGATCTCCCCGGACGTCATCATCGCCCGCCGCTCCCGGCCCGGCTCGCCGTGGATGCCGACCCCCAACTCCAGCTCGCCCGGCGGCAGTTCGAAGGTCGGCCCGCCCTTCGCCGGCGTCGCGCACGCCGACAGCGCGACACCGAAGCTCCGCGACCCCTCGTTCACCCGCCGCGCGAGCGCCTCCACCCGCTCCAGCGGCGCCCCCGCCTCGGCCGCCGCGCCCGCGATCTTCTCCACGAACAGCGTGGCCCCCGTCCCGCGCCGCCCTGCCGTATGCGTACTGTCCGTCACCGCCACGTCGTCATTGACCAGCACGCTCGCCACCTGCACCCCCTCGTCCTCGGCCAGTTCCGCGGCCATGGCGAAGTTCAGCACGTCCCCCGTGTAGTTCTTCACCACGAACAGCACCCCCGCCCCACTGTCCACGGCCGCCGCCGCCCGCACCATCTGATCCGGCACCGGCGAGGTGAACACCTCCCCCGGACACGCCGCATCCAACATCCCCCGCCCCACAAACCCCCCATGCAACGGCTCATGCCCCGACCCACCCCCCGACACCAGCCCCACCTTCCCCTCCACCGGCGCATCCCGCCGCACGATCACCCTCCGCTCGACATCGACGTTCAGCTCGGGATGCGCGGCGGCCATGCCGCGGAGGGCGTCGGGGACGACGGTTTCGGGGACGTTGATGAGCATTTTCACGGCGTGGCTCCTTCGGTGACGGCGGGTTGTGCCGGGGACCTGTACTTTCGCAGGTCATCGATGGTGAGGGTGGTATTGATCTCTGTGGTTCGGGCGGCTGACGACGGTCCGTGGCGGTACTGATGCCGCCCTCGTGCTGACTGAGGGGCGCCAGATCCCCCGGTGCCCGCTCAGAACAGTGCGAGGCCCTCGCCGCTGGTGTCCGCGATGACGGGCCGGGACCGGGCCGGGAGGCCGTCCAAGCGGTCAGGGCCGGCCGCGGCGGCCACGGCAGGGGCCGTCTCGGCCAACCAGACGCGAAACCGCTCGACGGCTTCGCGGTAGGGGACTTGCGCCAGGACACGGTGCTCGCCGGAGGGGCAGGAGTCGACCGCGACCGTGAGCAGGCAGGAACGGGGCGTGTTGTGACTGCCTGTCCAGGAGACGCGCAGCACACCGCAGGGCTTGCGCCCGCGGGAGGCTGGGTGGGTCGGGCGCAGGGACCGGCAGGCTATGTGAGCGGTCCACGCGGCGAGGTGCGGCAACGGGAGGGTGGTGCGTGCGCGGCAGCCGGGGCAGCGGTGCCAGTGGCGGAGCCAGTCGTCGGTGCCGGTGTCGAAGAGGTGTGTGTAGTGGCCGGCCACGCGGACGTCGTTGCTGTACAGGTGGTCGGGGCGCTCCTGTGTGTTGCAGGACTGGCAGACGGGGGCGCGGACGTAGCCGTGTTCGTGGCAGTGGTCGAGCACGGTGGCGGGCGCAGTGCCGCAGACGGCGCACATCCACCCGGCCACCCGGCGGGAGGTGCCGGGCTTCCGGCTGAGCACCGAGTACAGCTGGCCCTCCAACTCCCGGGCATATGGACGCAGTCGGAGGACGGTGGGGCCTTCGGGGCCCGTCGTCTGCCGGCCGTCGGCGTCTCGGGTCTGCCCGGGCAGTGACGGAGGCTCGGTGATGGCAGCGCCTGCCCGGCGGGTCCGTGCGGCATGCACCCACTGCGTTTCGGCGTGCTCGGCCCCGTCGAGCAGCCTGACCACAGCGCGCGGCAGCCACCACGTGCGCTGCGTCCCGTCGCGGGTCTGCTCCACGAGCATCCGCCGCCAGTCGATCCCCGCCAGGAGGCACGGTCGGCCGACTTGACGACGTGCTCCGCGCTCGGGGCCGTCGCCCGGTTCCCGCAGTTGCTCCGCGATGCGCCGGCGCCAGCGCAGCCGCGCTTCCTCATGGCGCTCCTGCCCCGGCGCTCCACGAAACGGACCGACGCGGACCAGGTCCTGCCGGTCCACTCGCATCGCGTTCAGCTCCGCGGCCGCCCGGTGCACCTCAAACTCGCGTACGGCCCACTGACCGTTGCCCGCCCTCCTCGTGGGCACCACACGCCCACCGAGGAGGACGTACCCCACCCGGGCGTGGGCGGGAGAGCCGGTGAATGCCCCGGAAGCCGTCGGCACAGCACTGCCGGCCGTCAAATCGACCCACAGGGCATCCGCGGCACCCAGGGTGATCAGGCCATCCGTGCGACCGGGCGTGACACGCTCAGACATACCGACAGGCTAACGGCCTGCAAAACGCCAATGGCTCTCGGAGCATCACCCCCGGCCGGGCCGGGGGTGGTGGCGACTTCGTCGGTGGCCTCCCGCACTTCCGGGCCGGCGTCCGTGAGCAGTGCGTCGTCGAAGCGAAGGCCCTTGTGGACCGCCTTCCACCACCGCTCCCGGCCCCTGCCGCGTCCGGGGGCGTCCTCGATGACGCCGTGAATGGCGAGCCGCCGCAGGTGGTAGCCGGTCGCACCGCCTGACTCGCCCAGGCCGTGAGGGCGCGCTCCAACCTCGGGCAGGTGCTGCTGAGATGAGGGTCGGTCGTCTCGCAGCGCCTGCGGCGAGCGACGTCGTCGCCCCTACGACCGGTCGACGAACGGCACAGCAGTGACCGGGTTGTGGCCCGCGGCGACCAGCCGCATGACGAAACCCGCCACGCCCTCAAGCTGCCGGGCGTGCTCCAGTCCGCCGAGCACGGCGGGTACCCCACCGAGGTCGCGGATCAGCCCGCCGGCAATGCCGAGCGCCGCGTCGTCGTCGCCGCACATCGCCACGGTCCGCTTGGATTGCCCTGCCGGCGTCGGCGCCAGCCAGCTCGTCCCCGCGAACAGATGCAGTGCCTTGACCACGCGGCTGCCCACGGCCCGTTCGGCGACGTGCTGTGCCGCCGAACCGGTGGGCGACCGGAGCAGACCGGAGGTGTAGTCGACCGTGTTGGTGCAGTCGATCACGGCCTTGCCCGCCAACGACCCCTCGTCGGCCCGGGCGAGAGAGAGCACCTGGTCGAGCCCCTCCCATGCCACGGCCACGACAACGGCATCGCCTGCCGCGGCCACCCGCAGGGGGTCGGCCGCCTCGACCGCGTCGCCGAGCTGCCCGGCGATCGCCCGAGCCTTGCCCTGTGAACGGCCTCCGACGAGCACGTGGTGTCCACGGCGCGCCCACGCCTCCGCCAGTGCCGAGGCCATCCCGCCGGTGCCCAGAATTCCGATACGCATGTCGCTCTCCCAACCGTCGAGGGCCTGTTGCCTCGCTACCGTAGGAAGCTCGGGCCTACCAATCGGTAGGCCCGAATCCGATAGGAAGAGACACGTGGACAACCACTGCCCGCCCTTCGCCGCCGACTGCGCGGTGCGCCTGGCCGCCGACCTGATCGCCCACACCTGGGATCCAGTGGTGCTGATGGCGCTGCGGGCGGGCAGGCGCCGCCGGATGGACCTGTTGAGCGGCATGGCGGGCGTCAGCGACAAGGTCCTCACCCAGACGCTTCGCCGTCTGCACGCCAACGGCTTGATCGTACGGATCACCGCGCCGGCCGACCGCTCCGTGACGTACGAGCTGTCGGAGTTGGGCGGCAGCCTCGCCGACGGGCCGCTGGCTGCCCTCGGCCAGTGGGCGATCGACCACGCCGATCAGGTCCTTGCCACTCAGGAGCAGCACAGCACTGCCATCGGCCGTCGAGCAGCGGCCGGATAAGCGCCCATGCGGACAGGACCGTGTCCCACGGAGTGAGGAGGACTCGGCCCGGCACGTCACCCCCGGCCCAGCAGCGACCCCAACGGCCCCAGGTCCAGGTCGAGTTCCTCGCGGTCGAGGCCGTACTCGTGGCAGAGGCCGTCCATGCGGTCGGCGAGGAGCATGAGGGTCATGCCGATGCGCTCCTCCTGGTCCTCGGTGAGGTCGCCCTGGTCGACGCGGCGGACGGCCTGGCGTTCCATGAGTTCGCGGAGGAGTTCGAGGACGGTGAGGATCAGCTTCATCAGGTCGCGTTCGACGGTGTCGTGGTCGAGTTCCAGGCGGCGGGTCATGGTGCAGGTGGCTCCCAGGGCGAGGGGACGCGGGCGTCGACGGAGCTGATCAGGGCGCGCAGGTCGATGCGGACGAGGTCGACGTCGGCGATGCGCAGGGTGAGGTCGCCGGTGAGGACGACGCCGCCGGCGAGGAGGCGGTCGAGGAGGTCCACCAGGGACAGCCGTTCGGTGGGGAGGTCGTCGGAGATCATGGGGCGTGGGTGACGAAGGAGTACGGGGCCCACGGTCCGGAGAGGCGGATCCGCAGGCCGTCGGGGGCGTCGTCCGTCAGGGCGGCGACCGTCCTCGTGAACTCCTCGGTGCGCTCCCTCGGTACGAGGTAGGCGGCGTTGAGGAGGTTGTGGCCCGGGTGGTCGGAGAGGCGGGAGTCCTGCGGGGGGTGCAGCCGGACCTCCTCGGCCAGGGGGGAGAGCGTGTCGTGCACCGCTTCCGCGGCCCGGCCCGCGCGGCGCGCGTCGGCCTCGCGGGCCCGCCGCTGGGCGCCGCGCCGCCGCAGGTAGTCCCGGCCGGATGGGGCGGGTGCCGACTCCGGGGGTGACGGGGTCGGCGAAAGCTCCAGGGGGTCCGGGGGGTCCGGGGGGTTCGGGGGCGGTAGGGCGTACACCGTGACGCCCCACTCCACGCGGCCCTCCAGGCGGTCGAGCGCGGACCCGAGCGACGCCGAGCCGTCCGCCAGCATGCGACGGACGCCCTCCTCGTCGCGGTAGACGGTCGCCAGCCGCAGTGGCAGCGCGCAGGAGAACGCCGAGACCGCGGCGTCGACCACCCGCTGGTGACCGCGGGCCACCCGCTCCAGCCACGCCAGGTCCTCCAGCCGTTCGCGCAACGCGTCCTCCTCGAACTCCGCGGCGGGGACGCGTCCCACGAGCGCCGCGAAGCCCGCGTGGCGCACCGGGACGACCGGTTCGTCCGCCACGCCCGTCAGCGTCTCGGGGACGTCGGCCGGGCTGCCCCCGTCCCGGGCGACCGCGTAGGCGTACAGCAGTTCACCGTCGGTCTTCATCGCGGGCCTCCTCCGTCTCCCCGTCCTCCAGGGCCGGATGCTCCTCCAGGGCCGGACGGTCCTCCAGGGCGGCCAGGCGTGCCCGCAACCGGTCGTTCTCCTCGCGGAGTTCGCGGGTGCGTGCCCCCGACGAGAGGGAGCGGTCGCTCTCCCACCAGTCGATGCCCATCTCCCGCGCCTTGTCGACGGACGCGACCACCAGCCGCAGTTTGATCGTCAGCAGTTCGATGTCGAGCAGGTTGATGCGGATGTCGCCGGCGATCACCACTCCCTTGTCCAGGACCCGTTCGAGGATGTCGGCGAGGTTGGCCGAGCCCTCGCCGGGGGAGCGGGCCTCGGGCAGCCGGCTGCTGAACGTCATCTCCCGTACTCCTCCGCCTCGTTCGGGTCATCCGCATCGCCCGTCCGTCAGCCCGGCGGTGAGCGCCGCCGCGCCTCCTCCAGCCGGTCCAGCAGCGCGTCCTCGCGCCGGTCGAACTCCTCGCCGTCCAGCCGGCCCGCCGCCAATTCCTCCTCCAGGGCGCGGAGTTCGGCCTGGACGGCGGCCGGGTCGTAGAAGATCCGCTCGGCCTCGGCGAGGAGCCGGCGCAGGACCCAGCCGACGAACAGCATCACGAGTCGACGAAGCTGTACGGCGGCAGCGGGCCGGTCACCGTGAGGTCCAGCTGTGGATGGGCCCGGCGCAGGCGGTCGGCGGTGGTCACCAGCCGCTCTGCGGCCGGTTCCGCCAGCAGGAAGGAGAGGTTGAGGAACCAGCCGCCGCTCTCCGGGCCGGGCCGGCAGCCCTCCGCCAGCGGTTCGAGGGTGTCGCGCACCAGGTCGGCGTCCCACGCCTCGCGGGAGCGGACCGCCTCCGCGACCTGCTCCCCGAACCGCAGCCGGTCCTCGTACGAGCCGCCGCCCGCCTTCCGGTTGGCCTCGGCGAGGGCGCGCAGCCGGGCGTCCTCGGCGAGGACGAGGTGGAGCACCGCCTCCTCGTCGTGCACGGCCTTGACGTTGTACTCGACGCGGCCGGAGAGCCGCTCCAGTTGCGAGCGGTAGCGGTCGGCGTTGCGGGACAGCGTGTCGAGGACGTCCTCGTCCCCCTCGGAGACGCTGCCGAAGCGCAGGGGCAGGACGGCGGCGGCGCGGCCCGCCTCGGACAGCACCCGCTGGTGGGCCAGCAGGTCGCGGCGCTTGGGCCGCAGGTCCTCCGGGCAGTCGCTGACCACCGCCGCCAGCCCGGAGCCGGTCACCAGGCGGACGGGGCACGGGGGTTCGCCGACGCCGGTGAGCCCTTCGGGGAGCGCGCACCCCTCGTGGGTGATGCCGTAGACGTAGGTGCTCACTGGTCCTCCTCCTTCTCCTTCCCGCCGCGCGAGGAGGTCCGGCGGGTCCGGGCCGGCTCGCCGTCGCCGCGCACCTGCTGGACGGCGTCGGAGACGGCGCGGGCGGCGCCGGAGAGCACGCCCTTGCTCTTGCCGCGGGCGCCGCTCTCGGTGACGTCTCCCACCAGCTCCGGCAGGCCGGCGCTGCGGTGCGGGCCCGCCTCCAGGTCGAGGCGGTTGCACGCCTCGGCGAAGCGCAGATAGGTGTCGACGCTGGCGACGACGACCCGTACGTCGATCTTCAGGATCTCGATGCCGACCAGGGAGACGCGGACGAACGCGTCGATGACCAGGCCGCGGTCGAGGACGAGTTCGAGGACGTCGTACAGGCCGCTGGTGCCGCCCGCACCCCCGGACCGCTGCGCCGGGACAACGCTCATGGCGGGCACTCCTCTCGTGGCCGGCGGCGAACGTCAGGGGTCGGTCCGCCCGCGTTCGTAGCGGCGGGCGCGGCGGTAGCCGGTGAGGGCGCCACCGCGGTCGAGGGTCACCACGTAGAGCCCCATGACGCTCGTCGTCTCGGGGACGCGCGGGATCTCCTCCACCTCGATCTCCACCGTCCATCCCTCGGGTGTCCGTTCGAAGCCGGAGACGGACCCGGGCCGCAGTCCCGCCAGTTCGGCGAGCTGGTCGCGGGCCGCCGCCAGGACGCGGGACACCGGGATGCCGGCGGATCCGTCGTCGGCCTTGTCTGGTTCGGACGTGGCTGTCATACAGGGGGACCTCGGGTCGTCTTCGAAGACTCGGTCCTGCGCATACCGCGTCCCGGCCCGGTCAAACCCGGGCGCGGCCGTCACCGGGAGCCGTCACCGGGAGCCGTTGTCAGGAGGCTTTGCCCGGAGCGCCTGCCAGGGGCCCTTACCGGGCGCCGCGGGCCGCCGCGCGGTGCCGGACGCCCGAGCGCACGGCCCAGGAGAAGACGGCCAGGGAGAAGAGGGCGACGGCGAGGGAGTCGTAGGGCGCGGGCAGCCGGCCCGAGCCCTTGAAGGTGCCCAGCCACGACAGCAGGGTCAGGCCCGCCAGGTAGCACAGCAGCCACGCGCCGTCCCGCAGTTCGACGGCGAGCGAACCGTCCTGGGCGGCGCGGCGCATGCCCAGGAAGATCAGCAGGCCGGCCAGGACGAGGGGCAGGGCCAGCCGCAGGTCGTGCCACCCCGACCAGTAGACGAACTCACCGGCCACGACGAAGCTCAGGGGAGCGATCCAGCGCAGGCCGGGCACCCACCCCGCCATGGGCGTGCCCGGGTCGGCGCGGAAGACGGCGACCGCCACGGCCGAGGCCGCGTAGATCAGCAGGTACATGTCGCCCATGATGCTGACGATGCGCTGCCACTCGCAGAACGGCAGCAGGAAGACCACGATGACCGCGAGGTTCAGCGCCAGCGCCCGGTGCGGGATGCCCGACCGCCGGTCGACCGTCATCAGGGCCCGGGGCAGGGTCCGGTTCTTGGCGAGCGCGTAGGTGTGGCGGGCGTTGAGGGCCACCCCGACGTACGCCGAGCCGCCGGGCGACAGCACGGCGTCGGCGTACAGCAGGCTGGAGAGCCAGTGGAGGTTGAGGATCAGGGCGAGCTGGCCGAACGGCGACTCGAGGTTCACGCCCTTCCAGCCGTCGCCCAGGAGACCCTCGGGAACGGTGAAGAGGAAGGCCGCCTGGAGCGCCAGGTACATCAGCAGGGCCAGACCGATGCCGGTGAGCACGGAGGCGGGGATGGTGCGGCGGGGGTTGCGGGTCTCCCCGGAGAAGTCGAGGGGCGCCTGGAAGCCGTTGACCGAGTAGACGATGCCGCCGCCGGCCAGGGCGGACAGACAGGCGGCGTAGCCGTACGGCGCGAATCCCCCGTGGTCGGTCAGGCGGCCGGAGTGCCAGCCGGAGGCGAACAGGGCGATCACCGTCACCACCGGAACGGCGATCTTGAAGATGGACACCAGGTTGTTCAGCCGGGCGAACGTGCGCACCGCGAACCAGTTCAGCGCCGTCAGCAGGACGCTCAGCCCCACGGCGACCCCCAGGCCCGTGGGGGTGAGGAGGTGGCCGTGGTAGAGGTCCGGCAGGTAGTGGTCGGCGTACTGCATGATCGCGCTGATCTCGGCCGCGGTGCCGCCCACCGACAGCAGCACCGACCAGCCCACCACCGTCCCGACGAGCCGTCCCGAGGCGTACAGCGGCCAGCGCACCGTGCCGCCGCCCTCGGGCCGCGAGGCGCCCAGCTCGATCATCACCAGGGCCACCAGCCCGCACAGCACCCCGGCGCCGGCCCAGGTCAGCAGCGACGCGGGGCCCGCGGCGCGGGCCGCGTACATCGCCGCGAACAGCCAGCCCGAACCGACGATGTTGGAGAAGCCGATGGCCGTGAGCGCCCAGAACCCCAGGTCCCGCCGGAGCCGCCCCTCCTGGACGGCCGCCTCGGCCGCACCGGTGTCCGGCGCGGCCGCCTGTTCCGCTGACACGTCGTCCCCCTCTTCCCGGCGCCCCGGTGGCGCCCGCGCGGATGGATCACTTGATCACTCAACCTAGGTGACGGGTGATCGCTTCCCGCGGCTTTGCGGACGGGGGTTTAGCTGGGGGCGGGACCGAGGCGGAGCCGCGGTTCCGTGCCGGCCAGGGGCGTCCCCCGTTGGGGCCGGCACCGCATCAGGGCTTTCCTGCGGGGGCGGGGGAGGCGGTGGCGCGGCGTCGCCCGCTCCGGGGGGACGGCGGCGCCAGGCGGGCGAACGCGCGGGAGACGGCGGCCAGTTGGGCGGCGGCCTCGTCGGGGTCCGCGGCCGGTGTCAGGGCGATCCCGGCGGGCGGGGAGCCGGGTGCCGCGGCCGGCGAGCGCAGGGCCGCGGCGATCCGGGCGGCCGCCACGTGCGGGGCGTCGGTGCCCGGGGCGGGCGGCGGGAGGTGCGGGCGCAGGAGGAGCAGGCCGTCGTGGATCTCGATGACCCGGCGGTAGAGGGCGAAGCGGAGGGGCCGGCGGGGGCCCGGAAGGGCCGTCTCCGGGAAGGCCCGGTGCAGCGCCGACCACAGCGGGCCCAGCGCCCGGTACGTACGGCGGCACCACCGGCGGTGCCGCAGGGCGGGCCACGCCGCCGCGCTGCCCCCGGCCCCCACCAGCGCCGCGCACAGCAGGCCCAGCACCGTGGAGACGGTGTCGTCGCCGTCCGTCTGCCGGCCCGTGAGCAGGGCCAGCCGGACGTCGTCGAGGCCCCAGGCCGTCCAGACCAGCCCGGCGGCCGTGGCGGCGGCGAGCAGGCGCAGCCCGGTGCGGTGCGGGCCCGGTGCCGCCCGGCGGGCCCGGCGCCCCACCGCCCGCCACAGCGCGGCCAGTTGGAGGGCCGGGTAGAGCACGAGCACCGCGTCGTAGGCGGCCAGGGCCGGACGGTGGCCGTCGGGGACGAAGAGGTGGCCGTCGGCGTGGTCCAGGCGGGCCGCGGCGAACAGCGCCGGGAGCGCCAGGAGGACGAGGGACGCGGCCGCCGCCCGGCGCCGGACCGGACCGCCCGCGAGCAGGCCCAGACACGCGACCGCGAGCATCCGCAGCATGTCCCCCAGCAGCATCGGCAGCCCCGGTACGCCGACCGCCCGCTCCACCGCCAGGGCGCTCGCCGGGGCCAGCACGAGCAGGGCGGCGCCCAGGCAGAGGGCGAAGCGGTGCGCCTGGCGCAGGGCCGGGCCGGAGGTCCGCCCGCGCAGCGCCGCCCGGCGCCCCAGGCCCACGGCGATCAGGGCCAGGCCGCCGAGGAAGGCGAGGAGGTCCGTCATGGCCGGCCCGTGCGGGGCGCGGGGCCGAGGAACGGATCGGGGCGCGCGGCGGGGGAGTCCGTCCACACCGCGCGCTGGAGGATCAGCGAGGCCAGCAACTCGGCCTCGCGCTCCTGCGGTGCGGAGTACACCGTCCGGCCCAGGACCCGGCCGGCCAGCCCGGCCGGCAGATGCGGCAGCAGCTCCCCGGACGCCGTGCCGCGGTGCCCGCACAGCAGGTGGGCCAGTTCGTGGACGAGGATGTGCGCGCGGTGCAGCGGCGGGGTGTCGGCCACGTAGACGATGTAGTCGGCCTGCTCGGCGCTGATCAGCAGGCCGCAGGGCAGGCCCGGCCGCCAGGCGGTCGGCATCAGTTCGACCGGTCTGCCCCGGCGGCGCGCCACCGCCGCGGCCAGCGCGGCCGCGTCGAACGGCACGGGCAGCTCCAGCCCGGCGGCCAGCGCACGGCAGCGGCGCCGGGCGCGCAGCGCGCGCCAGGACGGGCGCGGCGTCACGGCGCCTGCCCGCGCCGCTCGGCCTCGCGGCGCGCGATGGCGTCGATCAAGTCCCGTACGGTGCCCAGGCCGTCGGGCGACAGGTTGACCGCGCGCAGGGCGACGTCGCGGACGCCCGCGTCGCGCATGGCGGAGAGGAGGGCGACCTCCTCGGCGACCGGCGCGCCGTGCGCGTCGTCGAAGAAGTACGCGACCGGCACCTCGAAGAAGGCGGCCAGGGCCTCCAGGTGACGCTTCGTCGGGTTGTCGCGGCGCCCGGTGCGCAGCTGCCACAGGTACGTCGCGGAGAAGGTCTCGCCGGTCGACTCCCGGCAGGCGCGGGCCACTTCCTCGTTGCTGTACGGGGTGCGGTCCGGGCGGCGGACCGTCCGGAAAAGGCGTTCTATCCGTTCCGCCAGTGTCTGGGACTGGCTCTCGGCCTCCGGCACGGCCCCACCTCCGTTCGCCCCGGCATGGTAACCGACCGCCCCCGTCCCCCGGTTGCGATGTGATCACAGCTGATGTGAAGGAAGCGGCCGTTTTCTTCACGGTAGTTGACAGGGGGTGCGGGTGTCGAGCAGGCTGCGCCCCGGTTCGAGAGCCCGACCGATCGACAGCTGTCAACGGAAGGAGCACCACCATGAGACGCATCGCCGCCGCCCTGCTGACGGCCCTGCTGGCCGTCTTCGCCGCGGCCGTCCTGCCCGCCGCCACCGCGCACGCCGAGAGCCCGGGCAGCTGCCGGACCCACCACGACGGTCCCGCCGCCTTCGGGAGCTGCACCGGGGTCGCGCCGGGCATCATGTGGCGCATCGAGGCCGCCTGCTTCTACCTCGTCGGCGACCAGCCGGTCACCTACTGGACGGCGGGCGACGTCGTCACCGGCGACGGCACCTCGAAGGCCCTGTGCACCAAGCCCCGTTCGTACGCGACCAAGACCATCAACCCGGTGGTCGTGGGCGTGACGGGGCAGCAGGGCCGGCTCGTCGGCTACGGCGGCAAGTGCGTCGACGTCCGGCACGGCAGCGCCAAGAACGCCACCCCCGTGCAGATCTACGACTGCAACGGCACCGCCGCCCAGTGGTGGACCCTCGGCTCCGACCGCACGGTCCGCGCCCTCGGCAAGTGCCTCAACGTCGTCTGGGGGCGCAGCGAGAACGGGACGAAGGTCGAGATCTACGACTGCGTGGGCAGCCAGGCCGAGCAGTGGGTTCCCCAGGCCGACGGGTCGCTGAGGAACGTCCTCACCGGCAAGTGCCTCGACGACCTCGGCTTCGACACGACGAACGGGACGCAGCTGGGTATTTGGGACTGCAACGGGGCGGCCAACCAGAAGTGGGTCCTCACGCCCTGACCGGCCCGTTCCCCGACCGTCCTCGCTCCCGGACGGACGTAACCCCCGCCTCCCGGCGCTCCGTCCGCCCGCGCCGGCCGCCCGCGGTCACGCGGTGCGCGTCAACTCCGCCCGGGGGCGCACCGCGGCCCCGCGACGGCGGGCGCGGCCCGGCCGGCCCGCCGCCGGGCGGGCGGCCGGCGCGGCGTGCCGGCGCCGGGCCTCCGCCGCCGCCTGGGCCGCGGCCCTCCCCTCCCCGGACTCCCGGTGGGGGACGGCCAGATCGTCGTGCGCGGTGGCGGCCGCCCACGGGTCGAGGTGGTCCAGCGCCACCCGCTGAGGGGCCCGGTCAGGTGGCGGTCCCCCCTGTCGCCGACGGCACCGCGACGGGCGGTTCGGGCCGCCCTGGCGGGACGGGCACGGCCGAGCCTGTCACGCGCGGATCCGCGTCCGGGCCTCCTCGGCGCACGCGGCGGCGCTGTCGGGCCGGCCGGCCGGGCGCGGCCGGTTGACGGGAACGGGGGCTGTCGGCGCGAGCGGGGCTCATCCCGAGGGCAGGACGGCGCGGAGCGCCGCGTCCAGCCGCCGGGCGATCTCCTCGTCCGTCGCCGACCGGGCCTCCGCCGAGGTGTGCAGCAGCGCGAGCTGCGTGGTGAAGGTGTGGGTGAACGCCCCGTAGAGCGGGGTGCGCGGGCGTTGGACCGCCGACTCCAGGGCGGGCAGGAGGGTGGAACGGGCGTACCGGGGGCGCCCGTCGGCGTCGCGCGGCATGTCCCGTGCGGCTCCCTCCGCCGGGCGGGTCGCGGCGGGGTCCTGGCGGCCGTCCCCGCAGGCGACGGCCGGGTCGGTGTAGGCGGAGCGGCGGGTCGCGGCGAACCCGGCGTCCAGCAGGCAGCGTTCACTGGTCCGGTCGGTGAGGAACCCGACCAGCTCCCGCGCCTTCGCCACCCGTTCCGCGGGCATGGCGGGGTTCGCCGAGACCGCCAGGTCCTGTCCGCCCAGCGCGGCGGTGCCCGGCAGCGGGACGACGCCCAGCCGGTCCTCGCCCAGGGCGGCGTGGAGCGTGCGGTAGGCGTAGGGCCAGTGGCGCAGGAACGCGGTGCGGCCCTCGGCGAAGTCCTTGAGCGAGCCCGCCTCGTCGGACTCGAAGGCGCTGTCGAGGGTGTGCGCGCTCTCCGTGCGGCGCCGGAACTCGGCCACGCCCTTCTCCAGTTCGCCGGTCGTCGCGCGGTAGGCGCCGTCGTCGTCGGTCAGCCTGACGCCGGCCGAGGCGAACGCCTCGGCGGCGTTGACGGTGAGCCCCTCGTAGGGGCCGAGCTGGCTGGTCCAGGCGTTGTGGTAGTCGCCCTTGCGGTCCGACTTCTCGGCGCGCGCCCAGGCGTCCGCGGTGTCCATCAGCTCCGACAGCCCGTCCCAGGTCCGCGCGCCGCGGATCTTGTCCTCGTCGACGCCCGCGCCCCGCGTCAGGTAGTCGCGGCGGTAGTACAGCAGGCCGGCGTCGCTGTTGTAGGGCGCGGCGTAGACCTTGCCGCGCCAGCGCGCGGTGGCCGCGGCCTTGGGCAGGACGTCCTCGTCGTCGGCGAACTCCGCCGGCAGCTCCCGTACGAGCCCGGCCGCGGCGAACTCCGGAACCCAGGTGACGTCGAGGTTGACGATGTCGTAGGCGGCGCCGCCCGACTGGAGCGCCGCCAGCAGCTGGCTGCGCTGGAGGTCGGCGGAGCCGGGCAGGAGGACGGCCCGCGCGCGCCAGGGCGAGCCCCGCTTCTCCTGGAGGGCGTTCCACGCGTCGACCAGCCGTTTGCGTATGCCGTACTTGCCGGTGACGTCCAGACCGGTGGCGATCACCAGCTGCGTCCCGGTCACGGGCCGCCCCGTGGCCCGCCGGTCGGGACCGCCGCCGCCGGTGCAGGCGGCCGCGCCGAGCAGCAGGGCGGCGGCGCACCAGACCAGTGACCGTACCCACCACACCGGACGTCCCATCCCTGTCGCCCCCGTCGTACCGTCGCCGCCTGTTACGGATGTCCCTGCGCGACCTCGGCGACCTCGGCGGACAGCTCCTTCGCCAGGTCGTCGCGGGCGTCGACGCACCGGCCGCCGCTCGCCTCGGCCACGCGCAGGTCCAGGCGGCCCGCCAGGCAGCCGCCGGAGTCGAACGAGACCATCAGCACGGGCACCTTCCGTTCGCGCGCGAACGCCACGAGGGCGTCCCGGCCGGCCGCGTCCAGACGGTCGTTGTCCTCGTCGTCGGTGACGAGGACGACGAGCCGGGGGTGCCCGTCGTCCTCGCCGCCGTGCGGCATGCCGTCCAGCGCCGCGCGCAACGCCCCGCCGATATCGGCCTCCTGGGACATCTCGGGCGTCGCGGCGGCGACCCTCCGGGCCGCCTCGGCGGCCTTCTCCTGGTCGTCCCGGCCGGCCGCCCGCGACGACGAGCCGTGGGTGCCGAACGCGAGCAGCTCGCGGTAGGGCGGGCCGTCCCCCGCGGAGGCGACGCCCCACACGCCGTAGGTGTCCTCGGGCCCGAACCGCGTCATGGCCTGCTGGACGATCTCGCGGACGCCGTTCGCCCCGTCCCACCACCGGTTCATCGAACCGGAGCTGTCGATCAGGAAGCGGACCCGGCCGGCGGCGGTGGCCTGCCGGTACCGCTCCAGCGTGCCCGCGGCCTCCTCGGCGGTCAGCGGCCGGGGCGGCGGGCCGGGGTCCGCCGGCAGCCCGGCGGGCGCCACGGAGGGCGCGCCGTGGGCCGGCGCCGGACGGAACGCCTCCGCCCGGAACGCCGCCCGGCCGTCCGGCGACGCGAGCCAGTCGCGGAACCGCCGGACGGCCCGCTCGCGCTCGTCCTCGTCCCGGCGCGCGTCGTTCCAGCGGAACGTGGACGAACACCGGGTCCAGCGCCGGCACGTCGGCCGGGTACTCGGCCACCCGCGCCACGCCCGTCTGCCCGGCGCAGCCGCGGTACCGGCCGAGGACGGGTTCCGCGACGAGGACCGCGGTGCGCCGGTCGGTGTCCCGGTCGCCCCGGGCCAGCCCGCACACCACGGTCCTCCCGTCGGCCGGCCGGGAGCGGTCGCCCGGCTCCCGCAGCCGCTTCTCGACGGCGCGCGGGGTGTCCGTCCGGTAGAGCCCGGCGGTCGCGGCGAGCCCGGCGTCGGTGTGGCGGGGGTCGGCCCGGCGCACCCGCGCCCCCCTGGCCTTCCGCGTCATCGCCGCCGTCAGCTCGGCCAGCCCGCGGCCCGTGCGGGCGTGTGCCGGCTCGGCCAGCGGCTCGGGCACCAGCAGCACCAGGGGCGTCCGGGCCAGCGGGCGTCCCGCGTCGAACTCCAGGGAGAGGACGGACTGCTGGTTGCCCGTCTCGTCCTGTGCCCGGCGCGCGCTCGCCGACGTCGCCGGGATCCACACGTCCGGCTGCGGCCCGACGCCGCCCACCGGGTTGACGCCCGACGAACTGCCGCGCGCCCACTCGCCGTACTGGGTGCGGAAGGCGTCCACGGTCTCGGCCGACCCGGCGCTGTAGACGGTGACGCCGGTGCGGCGGCAGTGGTCCCCGTCCTCGTCGGCCTCCGACGCGAGGAAGCCGTCGACGGCCCGGCGGACGGCCGGCGCCAGGTCCGGATCGGCCGACACGCGCAGCTCCAGCGGCGGATGGTGCGCGCAGGACGCGGCGGGGCCGGGCCCGCGGGAGGGATCGAGGACCCACCAGACCAGCAGCGACAGGGCGGCGGCGAGCGCGAGGACGGCGGCGGCCAGGTGCCGGCGCTGCCACGGCCACGACGGAGGGCGCCAGGAGCGGGCATCGGGTCCGGGCTCGGGCTCCGGCTCCCGGACGGGGTGCCGCCCGGGCAGGAGGACGATCCCCTCGCCCTCCTCCCGCCAGCAGCGCTGGGGCACCCATTCCCTGCCGCCCTTGGTCCGCTCGGAGGCCAGCCCGTCCACCAGGCGCCGGTGCAGCACGCCGACGGTGACGTCCTCGTCCGGACCGTCCCCGCCCGGCGTCAGGGCCTCGGCCAGCCGCGCCGTGTACGGGGTCGGGGTGGCCGGATCGCCCGCGTCGATGCGCTGGTTCTGCTGCACCGCCAGCAGGAGGGAGATCCGGCGCTGGTCGTGCGGGTCGAGCCGGTCCCAGGCGGCGGCCGCGTTGCCCGCGTAGCAGCAGTCGAGGACGACGACGGTGTGACGGGGCTTGTGGGGCCACACGCGCAGCCGGTGCAGGACGTCGTGCTCCCAGCCGATCCAGCCCGCGAACGCCGGGCCGTTCTCCACCTTGGCGTCCGCCGACCCCAGGAGCAGCCGGCCGCGTTCGGTGGTGTAGGTGTCGACGATGGCGTGCCCGGCGAAATACAGGAGCAGCAGCCCGTCGGTCGTGTCCCGCGCCTCGCCCAGCCGGTGCTCGAACTCCCGGGCGTCCGGCGAGGAGAGCCGCTCGACGTGGGTGAAGACACCGCCCTCGCGCAACACCGCTTCCAGGGCCGCCAGATTCTGCTCGACGGCCGCGATGTCCCCCAGGAAGTCCGTCCAGGCGCGCGGCCCTTCGCGGGCGTAGCGCGACACGCAGACGAGCAGCGCGCGGTTGACGGGCCGGGGCCGGCCGGATCCGGACATGGGCGTCAGTCCCGCTCATCGTCCGGCCCCGCCCGGAAGTCGGGCGGATCCGGATCCCCCAGCGCCCGCCGGCTCGTGCGCCACTCCCTGATCGACTCCGTGGCGAGGCGCAGGACTTCACCGGTCGCGGCGCCGCCGAGCCATTCGAGCAGGATGTCCAGCTGGGGCGCCATCGGAACGCCGGGCTCCGCCCGGCGGGCGGTGCGCCGCACCCGGACCCGCTCCGTCAGCTCCGGCTCGTCCTTGAGCCAGGTCTCCAGCGACGCGAGGTCCTCTTCGCGCACTTCCCCCGGAGCCGTGACGCGCACACCGTGCCGTATGTCGTCCTCGCCCTGCGCCATAACCCGACATAGTGGCACGGACGTCGGCGTTCGAGGAGAGCCCGGCCGACATATCCGTCGGCCACGTGCCCGGCGGGCGCCGCCCGTTCGTGAACCGCCCGCGCCGTCCCGCCCGTTGCCGGCGGCCGTGCTCACCGCCCCCCGGGGCGGCCGCGCGGGACGGGTCGGTTAGGCTGCGGACGTGCTTTGACGCCCGCCCGGCAGCCGGGCCCCTCCGCGCACTCCTTCGTCCGCCGTGTCACCTCCGACCCCCGGCCCCGAAGGAGCCCTTCCCGTGCACTCGTCCACCCGACTCGTCGACGTCCCCGACACCTTCATCGCCTCCTACGGCGCGCACGGCCCCGGCGAACGCGCCTGGCTCGCCCGCCTGCCCCGGCTCGGCGCCGCGTTCCTGGACCGCTGGGGCCTGCGCCCCGACGGGCCGTCCGCCCACGGCATGGCCTCGCTCGTCCTGCCCGTCGTCCGCCACGACGGCACCCCCGCGGTCCTCCGCCTCCAGCAGGTGCGGGAGGAGACCGCGGGCACGGCCGCCGGACTGCGGGCGTGGAACGGCGACGGCGTCGTCCGGCTGCTGGAGCACGACGAGCCGACCGGCACGCAGCTCCTCGAACGCCTCGACGCCGCACGGCCGTTGTCCTCGGTCGAGGACGACGACACGGCCACGGCCGTCCTCGGCGGACTGCTCGCCCGGCTCACCGCCGTCCCCGCACCCCCGGGACTGCGGAGGCTCTCCGACATCGCCGGCGCGATGCTCGACGACGTCCCCGCCGCCCTCGCGGCGCTGCCCGCCCCGGAGGGGCGGGAGGTCGTACGCGGCTGCGCCGCCGCCGTCGCGGAACTCCTCGGCGACGCCGGTGGCGCCGGCGACCGCCTCCTGCACTGGGACCTGCACCACGACAACGTCCTCGCCGGGGAGCGCGAACCGTGGCTCGCCATCGACCCCGAACCGCTCGCCGGCGACCCCGGCTTCGACCTGCTCCCGGCTCTCGACAACCGGTGGGACGCGGTGGTGGCGACGGGCGACGTCACCCGCGCGGTCCTGCGCCGCTTCGACCTGCTGACCGAACTGCTGGGCCTGGAGCGGGACCGGGCCGCGGGCTGGACCCTGGGGCGCGTCCTGCAGAACGTCCTCTGGGACGTCGAGGACGGCAAGGAGACGCCGGACCCGGTGCAGACGGCCGTCGCGGAGGCCATGTCCCTGCGGAGGACGTGACGGGGCCGGTGGCCGGGGGCGGGCCGGGCCGGTTACGGTTCCCCGGTGACCACGACCCGCCTCCCCACCGACGCCGAGATCCGCGCCCTGCACGAGAAGCACGCCCCGACCCGGGCCGCCTTCGAACTCGTCCACACGCACTGCGAGATCGTGCGCGACATCGCCCTGCACCTCCTGGCCGCCGACGGCCGGCACGGGCTCGACGCCGAACTCGTGCGCGTGGGCGCCCTGGTGCACGACATCGGCGTCTACCGGCTCTTCGACGGCGACGGGCGCCTGGACACCACCCGGTACCTCCGGCACGGCCTGCTCGGCCACGGGATCCTGCGGGAGGAGGGGTTCCCGGAGCGGCTGTGCCGGTTCTGCTCCTGCCACACGGGCGTCGGCATCAGCCGCGAGGACGTCCGGGCGCACGGGCTGGACCTGCCCGTCGCCGACTACCTGGCCGAGACGGGGGAGGAGCAACTGGTGATGTACGCCGACAAGTTCCACACCAAGTCGACCCCTCCCGCGTTCCTCACGGCGGACGTTTGCGGCGCGTCCCTCGGCCGGTTCGGCGCGGAGAAGGCCGCCGCCTTCGCGGCGCTGCGCGCGCGGTTCGGGGAGCCCCGGCTCGACCGCCTCAGGGAGCGGTACGGGCACACGCTCCGGACGTCCTGAAAGCGCGTGCGGCCCGGGGATCCCCCGGCCGCCCAACGCCGCGGCCCGCCAAGGGACATGGCGGGCCGTCATGGCGCCGTTCCGCTGCGCAGGCCCCGCCGGCACGCCATCCTGGGGGCATGTCCGATCACAGTGAGCACATGCCCGGTTACCGGCAGGCCCGGACGGTCGTGCCGGCCGCCCCCGTCGCGGCCCTGGCCGACGAGGAGGCGTGGCGGGCCCGCGACGGCTACCCGGAGGTCCTGGGCGCCGGCGGCGCGGTGTTCGGCGTGGCCCGGGAGCGCGCCGAGGGCGGCTGGACCGTCCTCTCCCACCTCGGCGACCACGCCCCGCAGGACGCCAGGGACACCCTCGCCTCGCACTTCCGCAGGCTCGCGCAGGACGCGCGCGCCACCGGCGACCGCGCCCTGCACGAGGAGTGCGCCGCCGCCTACGGGCTCCTGGACCGGGAGGCCGTCGACGACCTGACCGTCGGCGGCGTCCGCCACCGGGTCGTGCGCGCCGAGCGGTTCGTCCGCATGGGGCCGGACGGCCCCGAGCCGCCGCGCCCCTCCGACCCCGACCCGGCAGCACCGGGCCACGGCCACCGGATCCCCGACCCCGTCGACGGCTTCGTCCTCGACACGGCCACGACCACCGGCGTCGCGGAGGGTCTCCTCAAGGCGGAGCTGCTCTCCCTCGTCCGGCGGCCCGGCACCGTGCC
The DNA here is from genome assembly GCF_001187435.1 of Streptomyces caatingaensis. Taxonomy (GTDB): domain Bacteria; phylum Actinomycetota; class Actinomycetes; order Streptomycetales; family Streptomycetaceae; genus Streptomyces; species Streptomyces caatingaensis. The sequence goes on from NZ_LFXA01000007.1 coordinate 215,058, forward strand.
GGCCGACGTGCGCGACGACTCGGTGCGGGCGGCGCACACGCACCCCGGCGGGGTGCTGCTCCCCGCCGCGTTCCTCATCGCCGAGCGGGTGGGGAACCGGTGGGAGCCGGTCACCGGCGGCAGCAGGAACCCGCAGGCGGCCCGTGACACCCTCGCGGTGGACCTGCGGGTGATGGCCCCGGTGACGCGGCGGCTCGACGCCCGCGAACGGGCCGCCTACGCGCGGGCCGCCGACCGGCTCGACGCGGAGCGCGCCGGCGAACTGCGGGTCGTGGACCGGCTGTTCCGCGTCGTCCGGGTCGAACGGCTCGTCCGCGTGGGGCCGGACGGCCCGGAGGGGCCGCGCCCGTCCGACCCCGACCCCCAGCCGCCGGTGCTGGTGCACGACCGGGGGCCCGGGGAGCGGGGCCCGTCCTGACGCCCGGCGGCGCGGAGTTCAGTCCGCGCGCCGGTTGTCCCACGCCCAGGCCGCGACGCCGACCCGGTTGCGGGCCCCGAGCTTGCGCTGGATGTGGGCGATGTGGGTCTTCACCGTGCCCGGGGAGATGAAGAGTTCGCCGCCGATCTCCGCGTTGGTCAGGCCCCGGGCGACCAGCCGTGCGATCTCCGCCTCGCGCCCGGTGAGTTCCTCCGTCGCCGTCACGCCGCGGGGGGCGCGCAGGTGCCGCAGGAGCCGCACGGTGACCGACGGGCTGATGAGCGTGTCCCCGGCCATCGCGGCGCGCACCGCCTCCACGAGCAGCGCGGGGCCGGAGCGCTTGAGCAGGAACCCGCAGGCACCGTCCCGCAGGGCGGCGTGGACGTACTCGTCCAGGTCGAAGGTCGTCACGACGACGACCCGCACCGGCTCCGCGGCGTCCGGTCCCGCGAGGATCCGCGTCACCTCCAGCCCGTCCCTGTGCGGCATGCGGATGTCGGCCAGGACGACGTCCGGCCGCAGCCTGCGGGCGAGTTCGACCGCCTGCCGCCCGTCCTCGGCCTCGCCGACGACCTCCATGTCCGGCTGCGCGTCCAGGATCAGCCGGAAGCCGATGCGGACCGCCTCCTGGTCGTCGGCGAGAAGTATGCGGATCGTCATGATCGACACCGTAGCGGGCGGTGCCCTCTCCCGGACGGCCGACCCGGGCCCGTCCCGCACCGCCCCGAGTCTGCCGATCGGCAGATGTGCCCGCACCTCCGCGCGCGGAAGGCTGGTGACCGCACCGGAGGGACCGGGGCGGGGAACGGGGAGAGGCGCGATGGACGAGACGGGAACACCCCGGCGGGAGCAGGGCACGTGGTGGTCGCGGTGGCCTGTGTGGTCCGCATGGCCGGCGGCCCTGTGGTCCCTGCTGTACGGGGCGGCCGGGGTCTACTGGGCGGCGGGCGGCGGGGGTTACCCCTTCGCGCAGGTCGCCGAGGAGCGGGCGTCCGCCTCGCTGCTGGAGCCGAGCCGGGCGGCGGTGGCCGGGCCCGTCATCGCCGCGGTCGGCGCCGCGGGCGCGGTCGCCGGCGTCCTGATGGCCCTCGGACGCGGCCGGGGCCGCCGGCGCACCGCCCTGCTGGCCTTCGCCTGGGCGAACGCGGTCACGCTCGCCCTGGTCCTGCCCGACTACTCGCTGCTGGGCCTGCTGGCCTTCTCGCCCCTGCTGGTCGTCTTCGCCTTCACCGGCGTCCCCGGCCCGCAGGACGGGATCGGCGACATCCTCTACTGGCACCGGGGGAACCTGATCATCCTCTTCGTCGGCGGCCTGCTGTGGGGCGCGGCCGCCCTGGCCTACCAGCGGCGCACCCGCGGGGTGTGCGCCCACTGCGGGCGGGGCCGGCACGCGGCGGCCCGCTGGGCCACGCCGGAGGCGGCCCGCCGCTGGGGCCGCTGGGCGGTGTGGACCGCCGTCCTGTCGTCCGTCCCCTACGACGTGACCCGCCTCGCCTGGTACGCCGGCTGGCCGCTCGGCATCACGCGGGAGTTCCTGGACGACATGCGGAGCACCCCGTACATGCTGGAGATCGGCCTGGGCCTCGGGGTCCTGTCCACCGCGGGCGGCCTGCTGACCCATGGCCTGGTCGGCCGCTGGGGCGAGGTCTGGCCCCGCTGGGTCCTCCGCAAGGCGGGCCGCCGTGTCCACCCCGCGACGGCGATCGTCCCGGCCTCCGTCGTGGCCCTGGTCCTCGTCCCCGGCGGTCTGATGAACCTCCGGCACATGGACTGGGAGCTGTGGGCCACCAACGGACCGGGCGTCTTCTGGGCGCTGTGGGGCGTGGCGCTGGGCGCGGCGACGCTGGCGTACTACCTGCGGCGGCGGGGGCGGTGCGTGCGGTGCGGGCGGGGCTGAGCCTGCGGCGGCGGGGCGGGGGTGGCGTGCGATGCTCCTGGCACGTGTGTGTCGACCGAGGAGGGTGATCCGATCGATGAGAGCGGTGCGCATGCATGAGCGGGCGGGGGCCGAGGCGCTGGTCGTCGAGGAGGCCCCCTACCCGAAGGCGGCCGAGAACGACGTCGTCGTCCGTGTCCACGCGGCCTCGTTCACCCCCGGTGAGCTCGACTGGCCCGGCACCTGGCAGGACCGGGCCGGCCGCGACCGCACCCCCGTCGTCCCCGGACACGAGGTCTCGGGCGAGGTCGCCGAACTCGGCTACGGCACCACCGGCCTGACGGTCGGCCAGCGGGTCTTCGGCCTCACCGACTGGACCCGGGACGGCAGCCTGGCCGAGTACGTGGCGGTCGAGGCCCGCAACCTCGCCCCCCTCCCGGCCACGATCGACCACGTCACGGCCGCCGCCCTGCCCATGGCCGGTCTCACGGCCCGGCAGGCCCTCTTCGACCACGGCGGTCTGCGGGCCGGTCAGACGGCCCTGATCCACGGCGCCGGCGGAGCGGTCGGCCACACCGCCGTCCAGCTCGCCCGCCGGGCCGGCGCCGTCGTCGTCGGCACCGGCCGCGCACGCGACCGCGCCGCGGCCCTGGAGGCCGGCGCCGACCGCTTCGTCGTCCTGGAAGGCCGCTTCGAGGACGAGACGGGCCCGGCCGACGTCGTCCTCGACGTCATCGGCGGCGACGTCCTCGCCCGCTCCGCCGCCCTCGTCCGCCCCGGCGGCACCCTCGTCACCGTCGCCGCCCCGCCCACCGTCCGCCCCGCCGACGGCCGCGCGGTCTTCTTCGTCGTCGAGCCGGACCGCGACCAGCTGGCCGAGCTGGCGGAATGGGTGCGGGAGGGACGGCTGGTGCCGCGCGTGGGCGCGGTACGGGAGTTGGAGCAGGTGCGGGAGGCGTTCCTGGGCAAGGGGAAGGTCCCGGGGAAGACGGTGGTGCGGGTGGCGGGGTGACCCGGGCCGGGGCGCGGCCCCACCGGCCGGACAGCAGCGCGCTCTCCGCCTCCGGCGAGAAGCCCACCGACAACTCCGGCTCCCCGCGCCCCCGGTCCCACGCCCGTACGTCCCGCACCGTCGTCTCCAGCAGCGTCGCCGGCAGCCCGGCCGCCCGGGCGCGGGCGGCGCTGCGCTGCTGCGCGGGCGGGCAGTCCCGTACGAGGGGGAACAGGGGCGGCGCGGCGGAGGAGGGCGCGCGCACCAGTTCGACCGAGGCGCCCGCGACCCGCGCGCACGTCTCGATCGGACCGCCCAGCGTCACGGGCCGCTCGGGCCCCACCGCCTGGAAGGCCCCGCCCCGGCCGCCGCCGCGGAGCGGACTCGTCCGAACCGGGCGCCAGACCGTCCGTCTCGTACACGGCGTGACTGGAGACGAACGGATACCGCCCGGCCCGATCACCGAGCGCGTCCGTCGCCTGCCCGACGGGCCGCGGCAGGAAGCCGCTGACGTCGGCGACCGCGTCCCACCGCCCGCCGCCGCGCAGCGCGGCGTAGTCGCCGGTGTCCCGGTCGCCGAGGAGCCGGGGGACGCCGGGGAAGAGGGAGGTCCCGGTGCGGCCCCGGTGGAAGAGGGACACGGAGAAGCCGGCCCGGAGCGCCTCGGTCACGAGGGCGCGGCCCACGAACGAGGTGCCGCCGAGGACGAGCAGTCGCCCGCCGACGACCCTACGCCGCCGGGAATCGCGCGCGCAGCCGCCAGCCGCCGTCCCACGGCCCGGCCGTCAGCGACCCGCCCAGCGCCTCCACGCGCTCCGCGAGCCCGGACAGGCCGAGCCCGCCGCCGTGCCGTTCGCCGTGCCGTCGGCCGCCGCCGGCCACGGCGCGTCCGGAATCGGTCACCGAAACGCACAGGCCCCCGTCCGCCGCCGCCAGGACGACCCGCACCCGTTCCGCGCCGGGCGCGTGCCGGCGCACGTTGGTCAGCGCCTCGACGACGACCCGGTGGGCGGTGGCGGCCGTCTCGCGGGGCACGGCGGCGATCTGCCGCTCGGTCAGGGCGAGTTCGAGCTCGGTCCCGGGCGACCCGGAGGAGCGGAAGCGGTCCACGACGCCTGGCACGTCCGCCAGCCCGTAGGCGGCGGACCGCTCGCCGCCGGGGGCGGCGTCCGCGTCGTCGCGCAGCATGTGCACCGTACGGTCCATCGAGCCCAGCGCCCGCACGCCCGCCTCCTCGATCCGCCGCAGCAGCGCGGGCACCTGATCCGGCCGCGCCTCGTGGACGACCCGCGCGGCCTGGGCGAGCGCGACGATCCCGGAGACGTCGTGGGCGACGAAGTCGTGCAGATCCCGCGCCAGTTCGAGGCGCTGCGCCCGGCGCGCCTCCCGTACGCTCCGCTCGCGGCGCGTGCGCGCGGCGTACAGCGCGGCACCGAGCGCCCCCGCCCCCGCCTGCCCGACGGCGAGGAACGCGCTCTGCCCCGCCGCCTCCAGCACCCCGTCGTACGCCCCGGCCCTCAGCAGCACCGTGGACCCGGCCACCCCCAGCAGCCCCGCGACGGGCACCGAACGCCGCGCCGGCAGCGCGCGCGTGACCAGCACGACCAGGGCCGCCACGGCCGCGTACTCGACGAACGCCAGCCGCACGGCCGCCACGAGCCGTTCCCCGCCGCCCCCGCCGCCCCCGCCGCCCGCGCCTCCCGCGACGAACGCCGCCGTGCCGAGCGCGGTCACCGACGCCACCAGCACCGCCGACCGCACCAGCCGCCGTCCGTCACGCGGCCACCGGCAGTACGCCGCCGACGCGACACAGGCCGCGACCACGACCGTGACCCGCGCCGTCCAGCCGGCGTCCGTCACCGCGGCGGCCACCGCCGCCCCCGCCGCGCACCCCGCCCCGACCAAGACCTTCCGCTCCATCCGGCGGAGTCTAGGATGCCGGTGATCCACCGCACCCCGGGGAGCCGCATGGACGCCGACCTGCGCCGTCTGCACGACTTCATCACCTTCACCGCCCGCCTCCGCGAGGTCGAACGGCACAACAACGCGACCCCGTCGCGCCGGGAGAGCGTGGCCGAGCACTCCTGGCACCTGGCGATGGTCTGCTGGACGCTGCACGCCCGCTTCGAGGAGGAGTGCGGGCACCCGCTCGACCTCGGCAGGATGATCAAGATGTGCCTGCTGCACGACGTCGTGGAGATCGAGGCGGGCGACCCGTCGGCCTGGCACCGGGACGGGTCCGGGGAGGCGGCGAAGGCCCGGGCCGAGGAGGAGGTCGCGCGGCGGCGCTTCGCCGGCCTGCCCGGCGGGCTCGGCGCCGAACTGCTCGCCCTGCGGGAGGAGTACGAGCGCGGCGCGACGCCCGAGGCGCGCCTGGTGCGCGGGGTGGACCGGCTCAACCCGGCGCTGATGCGCTGCCTGACCGGGCAGGGCTGGGCGGACGTCGGCGCGGACGCCGCCGCCCTCGACCGGCTCCAGCTGCCGAGGGTCGGCGTCAGCGGGACGCTCACCGCCCTCTACCGCGCCGTGCGGGAGACCGCCGTGGCGCGCGGACTCCTCGACGACGCGCCGTGACGGACCCGTCGCCCTGCGTCGGCCCCGGGTGACCGGGCTTGGGGGCCCACCCTCTCCCGCGTGTACTTTTTGACGTACGGCCGCGCCACCACCGCCTCGGCGCCTCGGCGCGGCAGCCACTCGTGATCCCGTGCGTGCAGCCGCCCCGGCGCCGCCCTGCCGATACGAAGGACGCCCCACCCATGCCCTACGTGCGCCACTGGTTGCGCAACTCCGTCCTGTTGTTCGCGGCAGCGATCGTGCTCGGGCTGGTCGCCGCGCACACCTCGCTGATCCAGCCGCACGACCTGGACCTGGACCGGACGATCCAGACCAACACCCGCACCGGCTGGCTCAACGACGTCATGAAGGGGGTCAGCTACCTGGCCTCCCCGGTGGCCGGCGTGATCATCCTCGCCGTGTGGAGCGGCTGGCTGCTGTTCGTCCGGCGCCGTCCGGTCACGGCGGTCTCCACCTTCCTCGTGGTCGCGGTCGGCTGGAACAGCACGCAGATCGCCAAGGCGATCGTGGCGCGGAACCGGCCGCCCCGGCAGTTCTCGCTCGACCCCGAGATCGGCTCCAACAGCTTCCCCAGCGGCCACACCGCCTTCACGGTCGCGGCCGCCGTCGCCGCGTACTTCCTCTTCCGCGACTCCCGCCACCGCCGCACCGTCGCCGTGCTGGGCGTCTGCGCCGTCCTGCTGGTCGCCTTCTCCCGGATGTACATCGGCGCCCACTACCCGACCGACACCTTCGGCTCGGTGCTGGTCGCCGGCTCGGCGATCCTCTTCATGACCGGCGTGTGGCACGCCTGGCTGCTGCCCCGGCTCGACCGGATCCCGGTGGTCACCCCGCTGCTGGACCGCTTCGGGCTGGAGCGGGAGCAGGCGGAGATCGCGGCGCGCGAGGAGGGCGGCCACGCCGGCGTCCCGGGCCCGGGCGGCCCGCGCCGCCCCGGCCGCCACCGCAGGCACGCGGCCCGCTGACCGCCCGCCACCACGGCCCGCCGACTCCCCGGAGCGGCGGGCCGTCGCCGTACGCGGACGCCCGTCCCGCCGCACGCGGGAGCCCCGGGACGTCGCGGGAGGTGCCGGAGGTCCGCCGCGCGCCCCCGTGAGCCGCTCCCGTCGCCCTACAAGCGGATCCGGCGGCCCGCCATACTTGAGGGGGCCGGGGGAGCACGGCAGGGAGCCGGGGAACACGGCGAAGCGACGGGGGCGGCGGCGCAGGATGGCGGAGACCAGGCTGATCCAGGGCCGGTACCAGCTGCTCGACCGGATCGGGCGGGGCGGCATGGGCGAGGTCTGGCGCGCCCGCGACGAGTCCCTCGGCCGGCACGTCGCCGTCAAATGCCTCAAACCGCTCGGACCGCAGCACGAGCCGTCCTACCTTCGGGTGCTCCGCGAGCGCTTCCGCCGCGAGGCGCGCGTCGCCGCCTCGCTCCAGCACCGCGGCATCACCGTCGTCCACGACTTCGGCGAGAGCGACGGCGTCCTCTACCTCGTCATGGAGCTGCTCGACGGCCGCAACCTCAGCCAGCTCCTGGAGGACAACAAACAGCACCCGCTCCCCGTCCCCGAAGTCGTCGAGATCGCCGAGCAGGTCGGCGCCGCCCTCGCCTACACCCACCGCCAGGGCATCGTCCACCGCGACCTCAAGCCGGCCAACATCATGCGGCTCACCGACGGCACCGTGAAGATATGCGACTTCGGCATAGCGCGCCTCGGGCACGACATCGGCTTCACCGCCCGCCTCACCGGCACCGGCATCGCCATGGGCACGCCGCACTACATGTCGCCCGAGCAGATCGGCGCGGGCAGCGTCGACCACCGCAGCGACCTCTACTCGCTGGGCTGCGTGCTGTACGAGATCGCCACCGGCGCGCCGCCGTTCGACATGGACGACGCGTGGGCCGTGCTCGTCGGCCACCGCGACACCGCGCCCCGGCCGCCGCGCGAGCTGCGCCCCGAGCTGCCCGAGGAGTTCGAGCGCGTCGTGCTCGACCTGCTCGCCAAGGACCCGGACGACCGGCCGGACGACGCCACCGAGCTCGTCCGGCGCGTCACCGGCACCTGGCCGCGCCGGGAGGCCGGGCTCGCCGCGCGGTCGCCGATGTCGCTGTCGGACGGGGTGCCGCGCCCGCCCCGGGAGACCGTCTCCCGGCCGGACGGGCAGCCCCGGCTGCCGGCCTGGGCCCGGCACATGACCACCGGCTCCAAGGCCGCCGGCACCGGCCCGGTACCGGCGGCTCCGCCGGATCCCGCGGCGTCCCTGACCGGCTCGTGGACGACGCCGTGGGGACGGCACGGGGACGGGCCGCTCGCGCCGTTCGAACCGCCGGTGCCCGTCGGCCCGGCCGGGCCGGGGACGGCCGCGCGCACCCCGGCGCCCGGCGGGGCCGACACGGGCCGCCCGCGGACCGTGCCCGAACGGCGGACGGCGGTCTCGGCGCGGACGGCGCCGGGCGCGACCGCCGTACGCCACGGCGCCTCCCTCGCGGGCGCCCCGCCCGCCCCCGTCCCGCGCCCCTCCGTGCCGCACCCGGCGCACGCCGTCGATCCGCGCCGCCCCGCGCCCCGGACCGCCGGCGCGGAGCGCCCCCCGCCCGCCGCGCCCCCGTCCCCCGAGCAGCTCGCCGACCTCGCCGCCCGGCACAGCGGCGGCCTCCGCCTGGGCCGCGCCGGCCGCTGGGCCGAGGCCGGCGAGGCACACCGGGCCGTCGTCGCCGAACGCGAACGGCTCCTCGGCCCGGACCACCCCGACACCCTCGCCAGCCGCTACGAGGTCGCCTTCTCGCTCAGCCGGCTCGGCCGCCCCGAGGAGGCGCTGCGGGAGTTCGTGCGCACCGCGGCCGCCCGCAGCCGGGTCCTCGGCGCCGACCACCCCGACACGCTCGCGGCGCGCCAGGAGACGGCGTACGTCCTCGGGCAGCTGGGCCGCCACTTCGAGGCCCGCGAGGTGTACGCGGACGTGCTGGCCGCCCGCGAGCGCATCATGGGCCCCGACCACCCCGACACCCTGCGCTGCGGGCACAACCTGGCGTTCAGCCTCAGCAGACTGGGGCGGCTGGAGGACTCGTACCGCATGGCGCGCGACGTCGCGGCGGCGCGGGCGCGCGTCCTGGGGCCGGACCACCCCGACACCCTGGTCACCCGCTACGAAGTCGCCTACGCGCTGGGCCAGTTGGAGCGGTGGGAGGAGGCGCTGCGCACCTACCGCGAGGTCGCGGCGTCCCGCGCCCGGGTGCTCGGCGCCGACCACCCGGACACGCTCGCCGCCCGCTACGAGGCGGGCATCTGCCTCGGCCGCCTCGGCCGCAGCGCGGAGGCGCTGGAGCTCTACCGCACCCTGATCGAGGACCGCACCCGCGTCCAGGGCCCCGCCCACCCCGACACGCTGCGCGCCCGGCACGGCCTCGGCGTCAACCTGGGCCGCCTGGGGCGCTGGGAGGAGGCCCTGGCCGAGGCCCGCGACGTGTGCGCGATCCGCGCCCGGGTGCTCGGCGCCGACCACCCCGACACCCTCGTCAGCCGCCGCGAGGTCGCCGTCGGCCTCGGCTGGCTGGGCCGCTGGACGGACGCCCTGGCCGTCTACCGCGACGTCGCCCAGGCCCGCCAGCGCGTCCTGGGCGCCGACCACCCCGACGCCCTCGCCAGCCGCAACGACGAGGCCCACTGCCTGGAGCAGCTCGGCCGCACGGCCGAGGCGGCGGAGCTGTACCGGCAGGTGGCGGCGCTGCGCCAGACGCGGAACGCCCGCCGCTGAGCCCCGGCCGCCGCGCGTCAGCCGCGGAACGCCTCCGCGACGGAGAGGCTGTCCTCGTAGACGTGATGCCGCGTCACCAGCCCGTCCTGGACGGTGAGATGGAGCGCGAAGCGCGCGCGGTACGCGCGCCCGGTCGGCCGGGCCGTCTGCCGTATCTCGCCCATGACGACGGCGTCGTCCCCGTCGACGAGGATCCGTTCGACGACCGTCCCGGCCTCCTCGGGCACGTGGTGCTCGCCGATCTCCCGGTAGTGCGCGGCCGCGTCGGCCCGGCTGCCCTTGTGCCGGATCCACGGTGTCGCCGCCCGCCCGAGCTCCTCCTCCGGCCAGTTGACCTTCCAGTCCGCCCCGTCGGCGTACAGCTCGGCGATGCGCCCGGGATCCCCCTCGGCGATGCGCCGGAGCAGCTCCTCGACGGTGGCGCGGGTGGTGGCGGTGGCGGTCATGGCGGGGCCCTCCGGCTGTGAACGGTGCGTGCTGGGTGGTGCGGTGGGCTCCAGTGTGGCGAGGGAAGGGCGGGGACGGCGATTACCCCCGAGGTCATGCGGGCCGCACCGCCCTCACCCCCCGACCCGCAGCAGCAGCTTCCCCGTGCTCGCCCTGCTCCCCAGCAGCCGGTGCGCCTCCGGCGCCCCCGCGAGCGGGAACTCCGCCGTCACCGGCAGCTTCACCGTCCCCTCGGCGACCGCGCGGAACGCACGCCGCGTCAGCTCCCGCAGCGCGTCGGGCGCGTTCCGCGCGAGCGTGAACAGCGAGAAGCCCGACACCGACGCGGTGGCGGGGAAGAGGTCCCGCTGGGAGACCTGCCACGGCGTGGACGCGCTCGCGTTGCCGTACGCGACCAGGCGGCCGTAGGTCGCCAGCGAGGCGAGGCACTGGGTGAAGGAGTCGCCGCCGACCGGGTCGAGGGCGAGGTCCACGCCCCGGCCCCCGGTCGCGTCGCGGACGGCGCCGGCGAACGACGGGCCCGTGAAGACCTCGTCGTAGCCGTAGCGCCGCGCGTACTCCGCCTTCGCCTCCGTGGAGACGACGCCGTGGACCGCCCCCGCCCCGGCCGCCTTCGCCAACTGGCTGACGACCGTGCCGACTCCGCCCGCCGCGCCCTGCACGAGGACCGTGTCGCCGGGGCGGAGGCGCCCCACCTCGTGGAGGAGCGCGTGCGCCGTCGGCAGGACCGTCGGAAGGGTCGCGGCGACGCGCAAGTACCCCTCCGGCAGGGCGAAGACGGACGCCGCGTCGGCGACCACGACCTCCGCGTACGAGCCGCCGGGCGTGAACGCCGCCACCGGCTGGCCGGGGTAGAGGCCCGTCACCCCCTCGCCGAGGGTGCGCACGCGCCCGGACGCCTCCAGGCCGGGGCGGAAGGGCAGGGCCGGGACGCGGTAGCCCTCCGTCCGCGCCTTGACGTCGGCGAAGTTGACGCCGGCGTAGGCGACGTCGATGCTCACCTGCCCGGGTCCGGGCTCCGGAGGCTCCGCCGTCACCACCCGCAGGACTTCGGGGCCGCCGTAGTTCTCGAACTCGATCGCACGCATGGCTGCGTTCCCCTCCCGTGAGCGTCGATGGGTGTTCAACGTACGTCGAACACCTTGCCCGGAGTGTAAGATCGGCGTCGAACACTCGCAAGGGGGACCGAGATGTCATCGCGCACCAGCCACCGCTCCGCCCCGGCGCACACGCACCCCGACGACGTCGCCGTCCAGACCGCCCTCGCCGCGCTCGCCGACCCCGTGCGGCTGCGCCTCGTGAGAGAGCTGGCGAAGGCGGAGGACTGGACGCGCACGTGCGGGAGTTTCGACGTGCCCGTCGGAAAGGCCGCGTGCAGCCACCACTTCGCCGTCCTCCGCGCCGCCGGGCTCGTCGAGCAGCGGGACGAGGGCGCGAGGCGCCTCAACCGGCTGCGCCGGGCCGAGTTCGACGCCCGCTTCCCGGGACTGCTCGACCTCGTGCTGAGAGAGGACGGCTGACGGCCCCCGCCGCCAGCACGAGCAGCGCCAGGACCTCGGACGCCGCGCCCGCCCACGGCAGCGACCCCAGCCGCCCGGCCCCCGCCAGCAGTCCGCCGACCGCCCCGGCCACCGTCTGCCCGAGGTAGACGGCGCTGTTGTTGAGCGCGAGGAGCATGTCGCCGTCGTCCCCGCCGAGGGCCAGCAGCCGGTGCTGGATCAGCGGGAAGGCGCACCAGTGCACCAGCCCCCACGCCGCCAGCGCCACCGCCGTCCCCGCCGCCGAGCGCAGCGCCGGGGCGAGCGCCGCCAGGACGACGGCGAGCAGGCCGACCGAGCCCGCCAGCCCCGCCACCGCGCCGATCCGGTCGGCCAGCCGCCCGCCCGCCAGCACCCCGAAGAAGCTGCCGACGCCGAACAGCAGGAGCAGCCACGGCCGTTGGGCCGCCCCCACCCGGCCGGCCCGGTCCAGGACCGCCCCGAGGTAGGTGTAGACGGTGAACGTGCCGACGACCCACAGCATCGTCGTCAGCAGCGCCGCCGGCGCCCGCCGGATCCGGACGGCCGCCAGCCGCCGGGTGATTCCGGCCGCCGACCGTCCGGGCACGGACGGTAGACTCGGCCACAGGCCCGCCAGCGTGGCCAGCGCCAGCAGCGCCACGAAGCCGAACGCCCAGCGCCACGAGGCCACTTCGCCGATCGCGCTCCCCAGCGGCACGCCGAGCGCGATCGCCGTTGTCATGCCCGCGTAGACCACCGCCAGGGCCCGGCCCCGCCGCTCCGGCGCGGTGATGCCGGCGGCCACCGCCGACGCGGTCGACGCGTACAGCGCCGCACCCGCGCCCGCCACCACCCGGCTCAGCAGCAGCACGCCGTACGACGGCGCCACGGCCGACAGCCCGTTCCCGGCCGCGAACACGGCCAGCACCGTCACCAGCAGCGTCCGGCGGTCGACGCGCGCCGTCACCCCCGCCAGCACCGGCGCCGCGACGGCGTAGGTGAGGGCGAAGACGGTGACCGTCTGCCCGGCCGCCGCCGTGGACAGGCCCAACGTGCCGGCCACCGACGGCAGCAGCCCCGACACGATGAACAGATCCGTCCCTATCGCGAACATTCCCAGCGCCAGCAGCCAGATGCGCCCCATGGGCCGCCCCTTCCCTCCCCGAACGGACGACCGGCCCGAAGTAACCGGTCGTGTGGTTACTGCGAGCCGTAACCTAACATGGGGTTATGAGTGGGGATCAAGGCAACGACTGGGTCTGGTACGGCGACCGCGTCTGCGTCGACTTCATCAACACCCGACGCGACCGCTGGTCCGGCGAGGGCCGCGAACTGCTGCGCGAACCGGAGGACTTGGTGGCGTGGTTCGCCGCCGCCGGCATCGGCGGCAGCTGCCGCGCCGTGGACGGGGCGGTGCTCGCCGAGGCGGTCGAGCTGCGGGAGGCGATCGACGCCGGGGTGCGGGCCGTCGTGGCCGGCGACCCGTTCCCCGCGTCCGCCCGGGACGTGCTCAACGTCTGGCTGACGCGCGCGGCCGAGCGGCCCGCCCGGCTGGAGATCCGGGACGGCGTCCCCGAACTGCGGCCCGGCGTCCCGCCGGTGGACGGCCGCGGCGCGCTCACCCGCATCGCCGTGGACGCGGCCGAGGTCTTCGGCGGCGACCTGCGCGAGCGGCTGCGCATCTGCGGCGGCGAGCGGTGCGGAGCCCGCTTCCTCGACAACTCCGCAGCCCGGCGGCGGCGTTGGTGCCGCATGTCCACCTGCGGCAACCGCGCCAAGGCGGCGCAGCACCGGCGCTCCGCGGCGGCTCCCTAGAGCCGGGTGAGGGTCAGGATCACGCTCGGGATCAGCGGTCCCTCCGACGGCTGGACGGCGTTGAAGCGCACGTTGCGGCCCTTGGACCTCACCTGCACCGTGTCCCCCGCCTTCAGCGGCACCGCCGACTGCGAGACGACCACATGCGTGCTGTGCGTCACCGCCTGGCAGAGGCGGACGCCGCTGTTCGGCAGCGCCTGGCCGTTGATCGTGAACCAGGTGTCCACGCACCCGTCCGTCGGGTCGTTGCCCTGCTGCACGCCGCCCTTGTCCGTCAGCACCTGCGGTGCGACGACGATCAGATAGGTTCCCGCGTGCTCGACCGTGACCGAGTCGTCGGTCACCTTGACGCCGTGGTGCGCGTCGTCCTGCTCCAGCCGCACGGTCTTGACGGTGCCGTCCTGGACCTGGTCCTGGGCGGACGAGAGCTGCGCGAAGTCCGTGCTGTGCACGGTGCCTTGGAGGCCGTCGGCCTCGTACGGGGCGGTGGAGGGGTGACCCTCTCCGCTCCGGTCGCGGGCCGGGCCGGCGGCGTGGGTGGAACCGGCCGTCGTCATGGCGAGGGCGAGGGTGGCGGCGGCGAGGTGGAGGAGGGTGCGGGGAGCGGACACGGGGCCTCCCGTACGTTATGCCCGAACGGTGTCGGAACCAGCGTATGGGGGGTGGGATGCCCCGTTGTATGGCGCAATTGTGTGCAGTTACTGCCTCCTTCGGGTGTTTATGCGTGCGCGGGGCGCATGGGGGTGGGGAGCGTCGCCCGTGCAGTCGCGGGCGGTCCGGGGGCTCCGGGACGCCCCCGGACGCACCGGATGCCGGAGGGATTCCGGTTGGTGCGATTCCGGCCGCTCCGCCGGGGGAAGCGATCCTTCCGGTCACAGCCGTCGCAGCCAAGGAGGGGAAGTGACGTTCTCGGTCGGCAGGCTCATGGACAACTGCCAGCACCGCGAGGGCTGGGAGACGGCGAACGGCGAGGAGCGGTGCACACGGTGCGGGACGCGGCGCTTCACGGAGTACGGGGCGCTGCGGCCGCCGGAGGTGCCGCAGGGGGTGGCGCCGCCGGAGGGCCGGGGGCGGGCGGACCGCTCGGTGGGGGCGGCCGTCGCGCGGACGGTGCGGCAGATCAGGCGCTGGAGGTTCGTCCGGGCGGCGTTCGGGCGGCCCTTCTGAGGGGCGGGCTCGTGTCCGGGCGCGGGAGCGGCTCGTTGCCCGGGCATGAACGACGCACCAGTCACGGGACACGCCGAGAGACACGGCAACAAGAGACACGTCAAGACGGCCATGGGACGCCGGCCGGTGGCCGTCGCGGCCGCCGCGCTGGCGGCACTGCTGCTGGGCGGCCCGGCGGCGGCCCCGGCGGCCCCGGCCGCGCCGGCCCCGGCGGCCCCGCGCGGCTACGTCGCCCTCGGCGACTCCTACTCGTCCGGGGTGGGCGCGGGCCTCGGCTCGTACGACCGCGCCAGCGGGGCGTGCAAGCGCAACGCGAAGGCGTACCCGGCGCTGTGGGCGGCGGCCCACACGCCGTCGTCCTTCGCGGACACCGCCTGCCGGGGAGCGACGGTGGCGGACGTCACCTCGTCCCAACTGGGCCCGCTCGGCCCGGGAACGGGGCTGGTGAGCATCACGGCGGGGGCGAACGACGCCGGCTTCGCGGAGGTGATGGGGACGTGTGCCGTGCGCGGCGAGGAGGCCTGCCTGGCGCGCATCGACCAGGCGCGGACGTACGTGACGCGGACGCTGCCGGGCACCCTGGACGCGCTGTACACGGCGATCCGCCGCAAGGCGCCGGCCGCGCGGGTCGTGGTCCTCGGCTACCCCCGCTTCTACCGGCTGAAGGGGAGCTGCGTCCTCGGCATGACGGAGCGGGAACGGTCCGCCGTCAACGACGCGAGCGACGTGATCGACGCCGTGCTGGCCCGGCGGGCGCACGGGCACGGGTTCGTGTTCGCCGACGTGCGCCCGGCGTTCGCGGAGCACGGGATCTGCTCGCGCACACCCTGGCTCCACTCGCTGACCCTGCCGGTGGAGGAGTCGTACCACCCCACCGCGGAGGGGCAGGCGAAGGGCTATCTGCCGGTGTTCGCGCGGGCGGCGGGGAGGTGACCGAGCCCCTACGATGGGTGCCGTGCTCTCCGTCGTAGCGGCGCCGTGGCGGCGCCCGCCCGTGATCCTGCGCCACCCCGACGTCCGGCACGAGGCCGCGAGCACCATGAAGGTCGCGGTGCTCGCGGCGCTGCACCGCGGCGGGACGGACCTCGACCGGCGGGTGCCCGTGCGGAACGCCTTCGAGTCGGCCGTCGGCGGGACGTACGCGATCGACCGGGCCGAGGACAGCGACCCCGAGCCGTGGAAACTCCTCGGCCGGACCGCCTCGTTGCGGTGGCTCGCCGAGCGGATGGTGACGCACTCGTCGAACCTCGCCACCAACATCTGCCTGGAGAAGGCCGGTCACGAGGCGGTGGCCGAGGTGTGGCGGCGGGCCGGGGCCACGGGCAGCGCGAGCCCGCGCGGGATCGAGGACCTCGCGGCGCGGGCGGCCGGACTGCGCAACGTCGTCACGGCCCGGGACCTCGTCCGGCTGCTGGAGTCGCTGGAGCCGGAGGTGCTGGCCCTGCTGGAGCACAACGCCCACGCGGTCGACCTCGCCGCCGGCCTGCCGCCCGGCACCCGGCTGGCCAGCAAGAACGGCTGGATCAGGGGGGTACGGAACTGCGCCGCCGTGGTGTATCCGCGGGACGCCCCGCCGTACGCCCTCGCCGTCTGCTACAGCGGGCCGTCGGCCACCGGGCACGACGTGGACGACCCGGCGGCCCGGCTGCTGGCCAGGGTCTCGGCCCGGGTGTGGCGGGCGCGGCACGACCTCAAGTGACCGCCGGGGCGGTGGAGTTGCACCGCCCCGGCGGCCGGCGGGTCAGCGCCCGCCCACCCGCACCACCCGCAGGGCGGGCGACGCGAGGATGTCCTTCTCGCAGAAGCGGGCCTTCACCATGCGGCCCGCCGAGAACAGCTCGGTCTGGTCGCTGTAGTGGGGCGAGGCGGGGTCGGAGGACTGGGAGTACGTGAGCAGCGTGCGCGCCACCGGGCAGGGGCCGCCGTCGAAGCCCACGGCCTGGAGGTAACTGGTGCCCGAGCGCACGTCGGTGTAGGCGCCGCGCGCCGCGTCCCAGCGGGACTGGACGACGTTCCAGACGCCCAGGTCGTGCGAACCGCCGGGAATGGGAAGGCGTTTGCCGCCGCGCTCGACGAACTGGTGCTCGCCCCACGGCGCGTCGAGCGCGGTCCCCTGGGCGCGCAGCTCGGCGACGGCGTCGGCCAGGACGCGGGCGACGGCCGGGTGGGCCGTGTCGAGCGAACGGGGCGTGCGCACGGGGTCCTCGGCGGAGAAGGGCACCCGCCACAGCTTGTCCTGCGGGACGGCCGCGGTGAGCTTGCGCCAGTAGCGGTCGAAGAGCAGGGCGCCCCTGCTGCCGGGGCGGACCGTGCGGTCCCAGCGGGCCAGCACGCCGCACGCCGCCGAGACGTCGACGGCCTTGCCGTCGCTGCCCGTCGCGCGTCCGCCCGGCAGCTTCGCGCAGGCCGCCGCCGTGTCGGCGGCGGCGAGCGCACCGGCCGGGACCCGGTCGGCGAACTGCTGCTCCCGCAGGTCGTCCACGGTCAGCCGGCCGCGCCGGGCCAGGGCCGCGACGTCCTCGACCGCGCCGCGGGTGCGCAGCGAGCGCGGGGTGCCGATGTCGCCGAAGACGCGCGGGTACCCGGTCAGCGGGCGGTCCGCGTTGGACAGCCAGGCGCTGTCGTTGGAGTTCTCGGCGTACGGGGCGTCGGTCAGGGTGGGCATCGCCGACGGGCCGAAGACGCCCGGCTGCAGCGCGTCCCTGTCGCGGCCGAGCGCGCAGGCGCGGCGCGAACCGTCCAGGACGGCGAGGCCCGTTCCGGGGTAGAGCCTGCGGCCCAGCGCCGTCGAGCAGCGTCCGGCGAGGTCGTCGGTGATCCGGGGCAGCACCTGCGACTGGGACATGAGGCTGTGCCCGGCCCTGTCGGCGGCGACGGTGTTGACCCAGGGGAGGCCCTGGGTGCGGCGCAGCGCGTCCCGCACGTCGTGGACGCTCCGCGCCTTGCCGAAGGCCAACGAGGTGTCGGTGAAGCGGAGTTGCGCGGCGTTGGGGTCGGTGATCGCGTAGAGCGTCTTCCCGGTCCAGGGCAGCGGCAGTTCGCCGCCGAGCGAGGTGAGGACGGGACCGTAGCGGGTCCACCACTGACTGCGGGTCACGTCGGTGACGCGGCCGTCCTCGCCGCGCACGGGCACGGTGACCTTCCGCTCGGTCATCGCCTCGGGCACGCCGTCCACCAGGTAGGCGTGCGGGTTCCCGGGCGCGGCCCTCAGCTCGTAGAGGCCGAACGGGACGCCGGTGGCGACGGTGTGGCTCCAGGCCACGTACGGGTTGTGGCCGATCTCGACGACGGGCATGCCGAGGAGCGAGACGCCCGCGACGTCGAGTTCGCCGGGGATGGTCAGCTGGGCCTGCCAGAAGCGGCGTCCGCCCTGCCAGGGGTAGTGCGGGTTGCCCAGCAGCAGGCCGCGGCCGGTGGCGGTGACGGCCCCGGAGAAGGCCACGGCGTTGGAGCCCATGTCGCCCGCGCGGGCGGCGAAGAGGGCCTTGGCGGCGGCCTCCGGGGCACGCCGCGCGGCCGTGCGCGGCGCGGCGCCGGAGGACGGGCGGGCGCCGGTGATCCCGTCCACGGTGCCGCCCTGGCCGCCCAGGACGGTGAGCGCGTAACCGCGCCGGGCGACGTCGAGTTCGGTGACGGGGCGCACCCAGGAGGCGCCCCGGCACCGCTCGTCGGTGATCCTGTTCCGCGCGAGCCAGGCGTTGTAGCCGGCGGCCCAGCCGCGCGCCAGCTCGCGGGCCGGGCGGGACGGGCCCTCCGGGGCGGGCCGGGCCAGGAGCCTCTCGACCGTCCGGGCGTCGCGGATGCCCCGGAAGAACAGGTCGCTGGAGAGGTTGGTGGAGGCGTCGGACAGGTCGGGGCCGGGGGCGGCGTCCGGCCCGAAGTGGCGCGAGCGCTCGCCGCGCAGGGTGACGAACCCGTCGGCCAGGGTGCACACCTGGTCGGCGGCCTGGGCCCAGCCGTCGCCGAACCCGAGGCTCGCGTAGTCCTTGGCGACGATGTGGGGGATGCCGTACTCGGTGTAGCGGATGGTGGCCGAAAGGCCGCCTCCGGAGGGTCTGTTGTCGTCCCCGGCGGTGGCCGCCGAGGCGGCCGGCAGGGCGCCGGCGCCGGTGAGCAGGGCGAGCGCGCCGACCGTCAGGGCGCGCAGGCGGTGTCGTAAGCGCAAGACCGGTTCTCCTCGTGTCGGGAGGTCGCTGCGGGGAGAAGGACTCCCCTGGCGGGGAAGGGGGTTGAGGGAGCGTCCGGTCATGTGGCGGGGGTCTCACGCAGGTCCACGACCCGCTTGATCTTCCCCACCGACCGCTCCAGCGAGCCCGGTTCGACGATCTCCACCGCCGCCGTGACCCCCACGTCGTCCTTGATCCGCCGGGCGATCTCCCCGGCGGCCTCGGCACGCCGCTCGGGCGGGGTGCCGGGACGGGACTCGGCGCGCACCGTCAGGCGGTCCAGGCGGCCCTCGCGGGTGAGCCGGAGCTGGAAGTGGGGCGCCACGCCGGGCACGTGAAGGACGATCTCCTCGACCTGGGAGGGGAAGAGGTTGACGCCGCGCACGATGACGAGGTCGTCGCTGCGGCCCGTGATCCGCTCCATCCGGCGGAAGACCCGGGCGGTGCCGGGCAGCAGCCGGGTCAGGTCGCGGGTGCGGTAACGGACCACGGGCATCGCCTCGTTGGTGAGCGAGGTGAGGACGAGCTCGCCGGGCTCGCCGTCGGGCAGCACCTCGCCGGTGACCGGGTCGACGATCTCCGGATAGAAGTGGTCCTCCCACAGGTGCGGGCCGTCCTTCGTCTCCACGCACTCCTGGGCGACGCCCGGGCCCATCACCTCCGAAAGCCCGTAGATGTCACAGGCGTCGAGCGCGAACCGCTCCTCGATCTCGCGCCGCATCCCCTCCGTCCACGGCTCGGCGCCGAGGACGGCGACGCGCAGGGAGGTCGAGCGCGGGTCGACGCCCTGCCGCTCGAACTCGTCGAGCAGCGTGAGGAGATACGACGGGGTGACCATGATGACGCGCGGCCGGAAGTCCTGGATCAGCCGCACCTGACGGGACGTCATGCCGCCCGAGGCCGGGATCACCGTGCAGCCGAGCCGCTCCGCGCCGTAGTGCGCGCCCAGGCCGCCGGTGAACAGTCCGTAGCCGTAGGCGACATGGACCCTGTCCCCGGGCCGGACGCCCGCCGCGCGCAGCGAGCGCGCGACCAGGCCGGCCCAGGTGTCCAGGTCCCGGTCGGTGTAGCCGACGACGGTCGGACGGCCCGTGGTGCCGCTGGAGGCGTGGATGCGGCGGATCCGCCCCTCGGGGACGGCGAACATCCCGAAGGGGTAGTGGTCGCGCAGATCCGCCTTGGTGGTGAAGGGGAACCGGCCGAGATCGGAGAGGGTGGCGCAGTCCCGCGGGCGTACCCCGGCCGCGTCGAACGCCCGACGGTGGAACGGCACGTTGTCGTAGGCGTGCTGGAGGGTGGCGCGGAGGCGCTCCCGCTGGAGGGCCGCCAGCTCCCCGCGCGTCAGACGCTCGCCCGGGTCCTCCGGTGCGGGATCCGTCATCGTCACACCCCCGTGCGTGCCGACCGATCGTTCGGTGGTTCCGTGTGCGCTCACGGAACCAGCCGCCGGGGCGGGCGTCAAGGGGCGCCCGCCCCGCGGCCCTCGCCCGTACGGGCGATCCCCGGCCCTGGCCCCGGGGTCTGTCCCCGGCGCGCCGGGCTCGTTAGGGTGACCGGGTGAGGACCGGACCGGGAGGAGCGGCGGACGTGGCGGAGAGCGCGACCGAGGACCTGGCGGGCGACATGAGGCAGCGGCTCGACCTTGCCAACGCCACCTGGCAGTCGGGCAGTCACGGCAAGGGCGACGTCCAGATCGGCTTCATCGAGGGCTACGTCGCCATGCGCGACCGGCGCACCCCCGAGGTGCCGGCGCTGATCTTCAACCCGGAGGAGTGGCGGGCCTTCGTGGAGCTGGCCAGGGAGGGCGAGTTCGATCTGACGTGAGGGCGGGGCGTGCTCCCGCGCCCGTTCCTCCGCGGCCGCCCGCGGCGGCCCGGCGTCAGTGCAGGACCACGCAGCCGCGCGCCGCGAGCGCGTCGAGCAGCCGGGGCGCCGGCTCGACGGCGTTCCAGCGCAGATCGAGCTTCTCCAGCGCGGGTAGTCCGGCGAGCCACCCGGGCACGTGCGTCAGCCGGTTGGCGCGCCCCTGGATCCCGTAGTCGAGCGGCCCTCCGGCATCCGGTGCCCCTCTCCCGTGCCCCTCCCCTGTCACTCCCGCTGCTCCGCCGCGGAGCGGTGACCGTACCAGCCGTCACAGACGGTCGCCCCGGGGGCGGCCGTGCTCGACGGGCACGTACGATGTGGGCATGTCCTTCCTCCGCCGCCGCAACTCCGCCACTCCCACGGGGCCGGACTTCGACGTCCTGGCCATGGACCCCGGGGACTGGCCGGGCGACCTCGGTGCCGGGCTGCTGCCCGCGCCCGACGGCAGCTGCCAGGGCGTCTTCCTCCGCTACGACCTCTTCGGCGGCCGCGGCCCGGCGATGATCATCGGCAATCTGCCCGAGGGCTCGCCCGCCCGCGAGCTGGCCGAGGGGCAGGTTCCGTTCGAGGTCGCGCAGCTGCTCGCCGCGCTCGGCAACGACGAGCCGGTCAAGGTGCTGGAGACCGAGGACATGCCGGTCATGCACGAGGACAACCTGCTGATCGTGCGTCGGCTCAAGTGCTCCGAGAGCCGGATCTCCTGCACCCAGTTCGACCGCAGCGACGGCGTCCTGGTGACGATCGCCAGCTGGGACCGGCCCATCACCGACGACCTCTACCAGCTCCTCAAGCCGCTGCCCGCGGAGATGTTCCAGGCGGGCTGAGCACAGGACGGACGGACCGGCCCGGGTCTCCCGGGGCCGGTCCGCCGTCGGTCAGCGGCCCGACGGGCGGACCGTCACGTCGGACGCCCGGACGAACGCCACCCGGTGGCCGAACTGGATCTCGTAGTACGTCTCCTTGCCCCGCACCACCCGGTGGGCCGCCGGGTCGAAGTTGCCCGCCCACAGGAACTCGCCGGGGATCTCCTCGCCCACCGCGTACGCCTGCCCGGCGGGCAGCCGGTACGGCAGGGGGACCAGCGGCTGCACCGGAACGCCGGGCGGATACGCCTCCTTCTCCGGGTACGCCCGCCCGTAGACCGGGATGTCCTTCAGCCCCTGGCGCGGGGTGGCGATCCGGCCCTGGGCGCCGGCCGTCACCGGTGACCACCACGGGTCGCGGAACCACGCCTTCTGCCCCAGGTACCACACGGCCGTCCAGCCGGGCAGCCGGCCGGCGACGGCGAACTGCTGGCCCGTGGAGGCGCGGGCCCCGGTGTCGTTGACGTCCGTGGTCGAGGGCGAGCCGTCGGGGCGCAGCCCGACGTCCTTGATCAGCGGGGTGTTCTCGCCGGGGCCGGTGTGCAGCCGGACCGCGCCCGAGCCGTGGGGGAGGCACCGCCGCCCGGGCTTCTCGCAGCCGGTGTAGACGGGCATGTTCACGTCGTACTCCGGCAGGATCGTGACCAGGCCGCCGAACGGGCCCCCGGCCGGGCGGAACGGCCGGCCCATCAGCTCGAAGTAGTGCGCCCAGTCCCAGTAGGGACCGGGGTCGGTGTGCATGCCCTTGATCGTCGAGGGGGTCGTGCCCGGGACGTTGTCATGGCCCAGGATGTGCCGGCGGTCCAGCGGGATGTCCAGCCGGTCGGCCAGGTAGCGCACCAGGCGGGCCGAGGTGCGGTACATCTCCTCCGTGTACCAGGCGTCGGGCCGGGCCAGGAAGCCCTCGTGCTCGATGCCGACCGAGGCGCTGTTGACGTACCAGTTGCCCGCGTGCCAGGCCACGTCCTTGGTGGGCACGTGCTGGGCGATGTGCCCGTCGGAGGAGCGGACCGTGTAGTTCCAGGAGACGTAGGCCGGATCCTTTATCAGGCGGAGGGTCGTCTCCCAGGTGCCCTCCGTGTCGTGGACGACGATGAAGCGCGCCTTCTGCGACCGGGGCCGGTCCGCCACGTCGTGGTTGCCGTAGTCCGAGCCCTCCAGCTTCTGGTAGGGCGCGGGCACCGCCTCGCAGGACACCGACCCGGGACACTCGGCGCCGGAGGGCGGGGGCGTGGTCAGGCCGAGCCGCGCCACCTGGTCCCTGCGGGGGGCGAGCGCGCCGCTCGCGGGGAGGCTCACGTGCTGGCCGGCGTCGTTGACGCGCTCCTGGCCGGTGCGGAGCACCTCGAAGACGTCGTTGGCGAAGGCCGTGGCGGACCTGGTGTCCGACGCGCCGGAGTAGCCCGCCACCGCCCCGAACCAGTCGTCCGGACGGCCGCTCGCCGGGAGGCCCAGCCGCTTCTGCGCGTCGGCGAGCAGGGCCGCGCCGCCGCGTACGTTCTCCGCGGTCCGCTCCCGCAGCCGGGCCGGCGGGAGGCCGGTCAGCGCGGCGGCCCGGGGCAGGGTGCGCAGCCGGGCCGGCAGCGCGCCGGGCGACGGCACGGACGGGGCCTCGCCGGGCCGGCGGTGCCCGCCCCCCGGCCCCGCCGTCGCGGCGGGGGCCGCCGCGCCGCGCGCGTCGGCACCGGGCTCGGCGGGCGGGACCGCCGAGGCCAGAGCCGTGGCGGCGTCCGTCAGATGCATCGGGCCGTAGCCGCCGGTGACGCTGGGCGCCCCGCCGTGCACGTCCCAGCGGGACTCCAGGTAGGAGACGGCCAGCAGGACGCTCTGCGGGACGTGGTACTCCGCGGCGGCTTCCGCGAACTCCCGTTGCAGCGTCCCGGTGCCGGCCCGGGCGGCCGACGCGGCGGGCGGGGCCCCCACCAGGGGCAGCAGCAGGGCGGCCGACGCCACCGCGCCGGCCGCCCGTCTGGCGTGGCGAGCGGTTCTCGGGGCGATTCCGGTTGCCGGGGCTGGTCCACGCAATGCAGCCTCCTCGGGGTCGGGCCGTGCCGTGCGCCGGAGCGGCGGGGGAGCCGGGGGACCCCGAAACTACCAAGCGCAGGAGCCATGCAGACGATCCGTCAAACAGACTGGACGGAGTGTTATGTCCACGTCAACGGCCTGGGCTGGGGGAACCGCGTGGGCGGCTGCGCCGTGGGGGTGAACGCCGACACGCCGCGCTCGGGGCGCGGCGTGTCGGCGGGTGGCGGGCGGCCCTCAGCGGGTGCCCACCGCAGCTCGTACCGCACGACGGGCCATGGCGCAGTCGTCGTGCAGCCGGCGCAGCAGCAGCCGCTGCTCCTCGCCGGTGTCGGGCGAACCCGGGGGCACCGGCTCCTGGAGGGAGCGCTGCACGGCCGTCTCGTACCTCCTGATCTCCCGGGTGAGGACCAGCATCAGATTCACCAGAAAGGCGTCGCGCGAGGTGGGCCCCGCGGCCTGCGCGTGCTGGCTGATCTGCCGCCGGGCCGCCGGGGCGTCGCCGAGGACGGCCCACAGCGTCGCCAGGTCGTACCCCGGGAGGTACCAGCCGGCCTGGTCCCAGTCGACCAGGACCGGGCCGGCGGGGGAGAGCAGGATGTTGGAGAGGAGGGCCTCGCCGTGGCAGAACTGGCCCTGCACATGGGCCAGTCCGTGCAGGAGCTTCTGGAGGTCGCCCATGTCGCGGTCGGTGAGCAGGCCCAGTTCGTGATAGCGGGCGATGTGCCGGCCGTAGTCGAGCGGCATGTCGAACATGCCGGCCGGGGGCCGCCACAGATTGACCCGGCAGAGCGCGCCCAGGGCCACCCGGACATCGGCGCGGGGCGGGGTGGTGGACGGGTGGCGCTGGGCCGCGGCGGGGCGGCCCGGCATCCGCTCGATCACCAGGGTGCCGTTGTCCGGGTCGGCGGCGATGAGACGGGGGACGCGGACGGGCGGGCGGTGCCGCACGAACGCGCGGTATGTCGCTATTTCGTGCTGGAACCGCTCGGCGGAGGCGGGGGAGCGGTCCAGTAAACACTTGGCCACGGCGCTGTTGCGACCGGCGGTGCCGACCAGCAGCACGGAGCGGCTGCCGCGGCGCAGCACCTGGACGGGGTTGAACTCCGGGCAGATGCGGTGCACCGAGGTGATCAACGGCCGGAGCTCGGCCCCCTGAGGGCCCGACAGGTCCAGTCTTCCGCTGAGGGGTTGCTGAGCGCCGATCCCCGGACCCCGCCGGGCCCGGCCGCCCCCGAACGCGGCTCCCACGGCATGGGAGGGGTCGAGGTACGGTCCGCCGCTCTGCTGGGGCGGCCGCGCGGGCCGGAGCGGAGCGGACACGGAGGTCGATGCTGCATACATGGGCGGAACAGATCCCTTCGTGTGCCGTCGAGGGGCCACCCCCGCGCATCACCCCCCGCGAGGCGCGGGAACCGCGGGCGACCGGTGATCGCCGTGCGGTCGTCGCGCACCCTGGGGAATGCGCGACGGGTGGCCGGGGTGGCGCGTTCCTACATCACACCCGTTCATGGGTGGCACACCATCTGGCGGACCCTGGCGAACCCTGGCGAATACTCGCCTGGCCTTCGGGCGGCCGATACCTTCAAGTCAGCCGAGGAACCTGGGGGCTTGACGTGACGAGGGAACCCAACACCCGCCTTGCGGATCTGTTCGGCCTGGCCGGATGGTCCAAGGGCGAGCTCGCGAGGCTGGTCAACCGGCAGGCGGCGGTCATGGGCCATCCGCAGCTGGCGACCGACACCTCCCGGGTGCGGCGCTGGATCGACATGGGGGAGTCCCCGCGCGATCCGGTGCCCATGGTGCTGGCCGCCCTCTTCACCGAGCGACTCGGTCGTGTCGTGACCATCGAGGACCTCGGGTTCGGCCGGCGCGGGCGCGCCGGCCGGGGACAGTCCCACGATGGACTGCCCTGGCCGCCCGAGCGGACGGCCGCGGTCCTCACCGAATTCACGGGAATGGACCTCATGCTCAACCGACGCGGCTTGGTGGGCGCGGGCGCCGCGCTCGCCGCAGGCTCAGCACTCAGCGGGGCGATGCACGACTGGCTGCACACCGATCCGGCCCTCGCGGCCGACGCCCCCCGTTTCGACGACCCCCTCCACCGTGAGGCGGCCCGCGCCGGGTTCGCCGAACAGGCCGGCTACGACCGCTACGAGGCGGCCCCGGTGGGCTCCACCGAGATCGACGAGCTGGAGCGCTCCGTCGACGTCTTCCGCGCCTGGGACGCCGCCCGCGGCGGCGGCCTCCAGCGCAAGGCGGTGGTCGGCCAGCTCAACGAGGTGGGCGGCATGCTCGCCTACCGCCACCCCGAGCACCTCCAGCGCAGGCTCTGGGGGGTGGCGGCCAACCTGGCGGTGCTGGCCGGCTGGATGTCCCACGACGTGGGCCTGGAGCCCACCGCCCAGAAGTACTTCGTGATCGCGGCGCACGCCGCCCGCGAGGGGGGCGACCGGCCGCGGGCCGGCGAGGCGCTCTCCCGCGCCGCCCGGCAGATGGTCCACCTCGGCCGCCCCGACGACGCGCTGGATCTGATGAAGCTCGCCCAGTCCGGCTCCGGCAGCGAGACCCTGCCGCGCACCCGCGCCATGCTCTGCACCATCGAGGCCTGGGCGCAGGCGTCGATGGGCAAGGGCCAGGCGATGCGGCGGACGCTGGGCCAGGCCGAGGAGCTCTTCGTCTCCGACAAGCGGGACGTCCCGCCGCCCAGTTGGATGCAGCACTTCGACGAGGCGGATCTCCACGGGATGCAGGCCCTGGCCTACCGCACGCTCGCCGAGCACGACCCCGCGGCGGCGGTGATCGCCCAGCAGCACGCCAAGGAGGCGCTGCGGCTCCGCAAGGGCGGCCACCAGCGGTCCACGGTCTTCGACTACATCTCGATGGCCTCGGCGTGCTTCATCAGCGACGACCCGGAGCAGGCGGACACCTATGCGCGCCTGGCGCTGGTCACCATCGGCGAGACCTCCTCCCACCGCACCTGGGACCGGCTGCGCGAGATGTACCGGCTGACCGGCAAGTACGCCGGGTACGCCCGTATCGCCGATCTCCGGCAGGAGATCCAGCGGGCGCTGCCCAAGGGCCCGCCCAAGCCCCGGGCGGCGACGGCCTGAGGGGTGGTGGCCTGAGCGGTGGTGCGGGGAGGGGCCGCGCGCCGGGGCCCGCGGCTCACGGCACGGCCGGTACGGGGCGGCCGGCCCCTGGGCGGCCGGCCGCCGGGAGGGATTGGGCCCCGCCTGGTCACGCCAGGCCGGGACGGAAGGCGCCGCGGGCCACGGTGAGGCGTGCCCGGGAGGCCCCGGGAGGCATGGCCGTGCGACGGCCGGCGCACCGGGGCGGCGCGCCGGCCGCGTGGCCGGGTCAGCCGCCGACGCGGGCCACGAGCACGCAGGCGTCGTCCTGCCGCCGCTCGCCGTTCCACGCGTCCAGGACGGAGCGCACGCACTCCTGGGCGCTGCGCGCCTCGGAGAATCGGTCCGCCAGCCCGGGCAGCAGGTTCGACCCGGCGCAGGCGTCGGTGTGCAGCAGGAGCACATCCCCGGGCCGCAGTTGGTCCTCGGCCTGTTCATAGCGGGCGTCGGGGATGGCGCCCAGCAGGACGCCGTCGGGGCGCGGCAGCGGGCGGGCGGTGCCCCCGCGGAAGAGCAGCGGCGCCGGGTGCCCGGCCTGGGCCCAGTGCAGGACGCGGGTGCGCGGGTCGTAGCGGCAGCAGACGGCGCTGCCCCGGGCGGGCTGCGCGGAGGTGTCGAGGAGCTGGTTGAGGCAGCCCATCAGCCGTCCCGGCTCGGTGCCGGTCAGGGCCATGCCGCGCACGGCGCCGAGCAGCACGGCCATGGTGGAGGCGGCGGCCACGCCGCGCCCGCTGAGGCCGCCGGCGCCGAGCAGGGTCCGGCCGTCGGGCAGCGGCAGGGCGTCGAACCAGTTGCCGCCGACGGCCGCGCCGTCGGCGGCGGGGAGGTAGTGCCCGGCGACGTCGAGGACGCCCGGGGCGCCGGCGTCGCGCGGCAGGTGCAGCGGGCCCTGCCAGGCCGGGAGCACGGCCTCCTGGAGCCCGGCCGCCAGCCGGCGCTCGGCGCGGGCGAGATGGCGGTGGTGGTGCAGGGAGTGGCCGGAGGCGGCCACGGCCTCGCGGCCGCGGTGCAGCGTGGTGACGTCCCGCAGGACGGCCCACATGGCGGCGGTGCAGCCGTCGTCGTCGAGCACCGGTTCGCCGCGCATGTGGACCGTGCGCGGGCCGTCGGGGTGCACGATGCGGAACTCGCCGTCGATCGGCTTCCCGTCGACCAGGCAGTCGGTGACGAGGGCGGAGAGCAGCTCCCGGTCCTCCTCGACCAGGCAGGAGGGCAGCTCGTCCAGGGTCAGGGCGCCGTCGCGCGGGGAGCGGCCGAAGAGCCGGAAGAGCTCCTCGGACCAGGTGACCTCGTCCGTGAGCAGGTTCCACTCGGCGCTGCCGGTGAGGCCGGCGCCCGCCGCGGGCTCGGGCGCTGCGTCGGGCGCGGCGGGCAGCGGCGGCCCGTCCCGGAGCTGGCCGAGGCGGGCGCCGAGGTCGTCCAGCTGGTGGGTGGCGAGGTCGCACAGCGTGCGCTGCCAGCGGCCCAGCGGGTCCTCGGGGCCGTGCGAGCCCTCGGTGCCGCGCCGCACGGCGTCGATGCCGCCCCGCAGCCGCCGGGTCTGCGAGATGAGCTCGTCGACGACCCCGGCGGGGGGGCCGCCCGGGGCGTGGTCCGCTGGGAACTCCGCGGGGGAGGCAGATGAAGGGGACGGCATCACGTACTCCGTGGGGGTGCGGGCGCGACCGACGCCGGTCGGGCCCGCGGGCGGCCGGGAGGACTGCGTGACGACTCTTGCACAGTGGGCGACTGCCCGTAAGGCGTTTGGCCATACCCGATTCGGTGGTGACGACGGAATATGCCCGAGGCGTGAGGGGGCATATCGGGCAGGGGGGTGGCGGAACGGACGACTCCGGGTAGGCTGCGGGCGCTCGGTCCGCCGAGTTCCCAGTTCACCAGGCATAGCCCCGGTGGACACCGGCAAGAATGCCGGACGACGGAAATCCCGTTGCCCCGCCGACTCCCGCACCGGATGCTGACCTCATGTTCGATCCAGACATAGCGCCCAGCGGCACCCTGCTCGGCCTCCTCCAGCGAGGCCGCGGCGACGGGACTCTGCACGCCCTCGCGGCGCCGCGGGACGAGGCGCTCGCGGCGCTCGACCAGTGCGTCCGGCGCGACCCCCGCCACGACTGGCAGGTCGAGAACCGGTCCCTCTACTACGCGCGCCTGTATCTGGATCTGGCCGGCGGCCTGGACGGGATCGAGGAGCACCTCTTCGACCCCGACGACCTCCTCGACCCCGACGAGGGCCGCACCGGCCTCGCCCTGGCGGTCCTGGGCCACCTCGCCTCCTACGGCCGTGAGGACGCCCTGCTGCTCCTCCGCCGCTACGCCGCCACCGGCGGCAACTGGCGCTGGGCCCTGGACGAGCTGGCCCTGCGCGACGACGACACGGCCCTGGCCGCCCTCGGCGAGCGGATCGTCGGCCGTTTCCCCCGTACTCCCGAGGGCGAGGCGCAGCTCGCCGCCGCCGTCCGCGACGCCTTCGAGCCGCGCCCCTGGCGCATCTGGGCCGACGACCAGCACGCCCCGGCCACCGCCGCCCGCGTCCGCGCCGCCCAGGAACAGGGCGCCTTCGACCGCTGGCAGCGCCAGCTGCGCCCCACCGGCCCCCGCCCCGGCTGGAGCGTGCGCGAAGTGCTCGAGTGGGCCCAGGAGGGCCTGGCGCTGCACCCCGTCCAGCCGCGCCACGGGGCCGGTGCCCGCTGCCTCAACGCCGTCGCCGGCCCCGAGGACCGGCTGGAGATCATCGAGGCCGCCGCCTTCGGCCCCGAGGCCGCCCGGGCCACCGCCCTGCGCTACCTCGCCGAGCACGACGACCCCCAGGCCCTCGACCTCATCGAGGCCGCCGCCGCCGACCCCTCCACCCTCGTCGCCGAGGCCGCCGTCACCGCCTTCGAGCGCATGCGCGGCCCCGCCGCCCTGGAGCGCGCCCGCCTCTGGGTGCACCGCACCGACGGCCTCGGCGCCGCGGCCGCCGGCATGCTCGCCTGCCGGGGCGCCGAGTACGACGCCGCCCTCGTCCTGGCCGCCCTCCGGCGGACCGTGCGCACCGAGGGCCCCGACGCCCCCGTCCTGTGGGACCTCGTCGACGGCACCGGCCGGCTGGCGATCCGCTGCGCCGCCCCCGTCCTGCGCCACGTCTACCGCGAGACGTCCTCGTCCCACCTGCGGGGCCGCGCCGCCCGCGCCCTCGCGGCGACGGACCCGTCCTTCGCCGCCGGCTTCGCCGTCGAGTGCCTGTGGGACTGCGAGGAGACCACCCGCGAGCTCGCGGCGCGCCACGCGACCACGGCGGACGCCCGCGTCGTGGACCAGCTGCGCCGGCTCGCCGCCGACCCGGCCGAGGAGACGGAGGTGCAGACGGCGGCCGTCGACCGCTTCCGCCCCGACGCGACGGCGATCTGACCGGGCCCGTACGGTTCCGCCGCGCCCGGTCTGTGCCAAGCTGTGGCGAACACCGCTAGGCGCAGGAGGTATTGATGCCCGAATCGACGCCGGGGGATCAGGGTGGCACCGAGGCCGGGGCGACCCACGAGGACGAGGTGAAGCGCAAGTTCCGTGAGGCGCTGGACCGCAAGCGGGGCCGGCCGGCCGACGCCGTCGTCGGCGCCCGGGGCCAGGAGGGCTCCAAGGTCCACGGCACCCATGGAAAGGCGGGCGGGCAGCGCTCGTTCCGGCGCAAGAGCGGCTGAGGAGCCCGGGCGCCCTGCTGGGGTGGTGCGGGATGTGCCGATAATGGTGTTTGCTCCGCGGCCGTGCGCCGCGCGGCACCCGACAGACAATCAGCACCGAACACAGGGGGCGTCGATGAAGAGCGAGCAGCAGCACGAGGGACGGAACCGTGGGCGCCTGGCCCGCCGGTTCTCCGCCGTCGTGGCTCTGGCGCTGGGTACCGCTCTGCTGGCCGCGCCCGCCGCGTCGGCCGTCAGCGCACACCCGTCGGCCCGTACGGCACAGCACGCGACCGTGGCGGCCGCCGGCACGCAGACCCGCGGCACGGCCGCCGCGTCGCAGGAGACGGGCGAGCGGCAGGTCGCACCGGTCCGGCACGCGGACGCCGACGGGGTGACGCTGGCGAAGGAGAAGAAAAAGAAGAAGGGCTTCTTCAAGAAGCTGGGCATCTTCCTGATCGTCCTGCTGATCATCCTCATCCTGATCGTCGTCGCGATCGTCTGGCTGATCGTCCACTTCGTGCGCAAGGCGTTCCGGCGCCGCTCCTGACAGCGCACGTCGACGCGAGGAGGGCCGCCCGCGGGCGGCCCTCCTGTGTGTGGTCTCAGCCGGTGCGGGCGACCCAGGCCAGCGCGAGCCAGGGGGTGAGCGCCGAGCCGATCGCCAGGCTCCAGCCGGTGCCGGTGTCCGGGAAGCCGGTGAGCAGCGGGACGACGAGCAGGGCACCGCACACCAGCAGCAGCGCGGCCGGCAGGTGCACCCACGGCTCGAAGCGCCGGGTCTGGGCGACGGCGGCCTCCCGGCGGTGCATGGCGACGGCCGTGCTCAGCCCCGCGGTGAGGGTGAGGATCCAGATCAGGGGCAGCGCGATGAGGCGGCCGACGGTGGACGAGATGTCCTTGTCCACGGGCGGGCGTACGCCCAGGTCGGGGCGGCTGGGCGCGTACAGCAGCTCGATGGTGCGGCCCTGCGCGAGCTCGCCCTGGGTGCGGACGCCCTCGACGGTCACCTGCCGGGGGCCGGAGTCGAAGGGGACGGTGACGACGATCGTCGAGCTGAACTCCTCCACGTCGTCCGTGCGCGCCCCGGTGGTCTCGGGCTGGCCCACCACCTTGGCCACCCGCAGCTCCCGGGTGTGCCCGCCGGCCCGGCTGACCTCCGAGAGCCACTTGCCCTCGGCGCCGTCGGGGCCGACGCCCTGGGTGAGCGCGGCGGCGCTGGTCAGGGCGATGCCGAAGCCCAGGACCCAGCACAGCGCGCGGGAGCGGGGCGGCTCGGGCCAGGGTTCGTAGCGCCTGCGCCAGGTCTTCCGCCGCAGCCTGGCCCGCCGCTGCATGCGGACCAGCACGGAGGCCAGGATCCAGAACAGGCCGCACACCGCCGTCGCCGCCAGGAACCACGGCAGTTCGGACTTGAGCGGGAACCCGCGGTCGGGGACCGCGCCGAGGAGTACGGTGACGTACCCGACGAGCACCGTCGCCCACCCGGTCAGTCGCGTCCCTGCCCTCATGCCCCGCTACCCCGCCCACCATCTGATGATCTTGACGTGGAACAGGGTAGTTGGTGCGCCCCGGACGCCCGTAGGGTGGGCCGGGGGGGCGAGGGGCCCGGTCGAGGGCCCTCAGGCGTAGGGGGCGAGGAAGCGCTCCGGCTGGCAGGCGTCGCAGGGCCGGACGTCGTGGGTGGCCATCTGCACCCGCGCCTCGGCGGTCGTCAGGGTGGCCTCCCCGCCCTTGGGCACCCAGCACCCCGCGTGGTGCAGCTCCTGCAGGACGCCGCCCGAGCGGCGGTGCAGGGTGACCGGCCAGATGGCGTCCTCGAAATCGGGGCGCATGGTTCGGCGATGGGAAATATGTGTTTGTTCGGAGTCTCCCGAGAGGCGTTTGAGTACGAGGTCGCGGACCCAGTCGTGCGGAGAACGGCCCACTCGGTGTGCCGCTGCCTCAATACGGTCGAGTTCGTCCGGGGTGAACAGCTCTTCCATGACGGGCGACAGTAGCAGCGGAAGGAGACGGTCGCCCCCGGTTCGGGGGGATGGATCCGCAGTGCTGACCTGCGAGTTGACCAGGGTGTACGGTGCGCCTCGGCATGTGCCCGCGGCCGCTCCGCGCATGACCCGGGGCTCCGCGCGCCGGCCACTCCAATGGCATAGGACAGACGTGTATTCGGGGTCGGGGCCGGGACAGCCGCGCCCGGATTCCGCGATTCCCGGTATCACCTGTCCTCGTGAATGCGATACCGCTCGGCGGCGCGGAGGAAATACGGGACACGCGGAATTCCCCGTCGATATGGGGCGATTGGGGCAGATTTCGGGAAAGCGCCCTGCTGTGGTGTGCCCGGCCCGTTGTCGCGATCAGTGCGAGGCGTGCGAGCCGAGATAGAAGAGCAGCCAGATGAAGGCGGCCAGGAGGTGTCCGAGGACGATGTAGATCAGCACGCGCCAGATGATCGCCTTCTGGGCGTATTTCTCGTCGTCGCTCACCGTCGTACCGCTCTCCTGTCGCGAGGCGCCCGGGCCCGCACCGGCGGCCGGCCGTCGAACGCCATCCGCTCATCGTAGAACACCGCGCCGGGGTGGCGCCGGGCCGGACGGTGGCGTCCGAGATCACCGATGACCTCCGGGGCTCCTGGGCGTTGTACGTCGATGTGTGGGCCATGTGGGTGATGCAGAGGCGTGTCCGGTGAAATTGTCACATGATCGTAGGTCCGTTTTGTTAGTTTATCTCCGCTCTTTCCCGTTCGTCCGTGCACGGTTGGGGGTGTGGTGATGGCGGTTCCTGCACGTGAGGCCCGGCGGGCGGCTCGCAAGAAGGCCGCCGTCGCGCGGGCGCCCGGCGAAGGGGACGCCGTCCGGCTCGACGGCGGAACCCCCCCTGCGGAGACGGTGGATGACGTCACGTCAGATGTCGGTGAGCCTGGGGGCGGGCCGGCCGCTCAGGGGGAAGCCAGGCCGGACTACGACTACGCGACCTTCAGCAGACTCGCCGGCGAGCTGACCGAACCGCCCCCGGGGGTCTACCGGGTGCGCTACCGCCGGCTCGTCCGCGGCGGACCGCGCGGTCAGGTGGCCGCGCTGCTGCTGGTGACGGCGGCGCCGCTGTTCTCCCTGGCCCTGCTGGTGTGGCTGATGCTGCCCGAGCACTGGACGGCCCGGCCGTACATCAGCGGCTGGGAACGCGCCGGGGACCTCGTGCTGATCGCCTCCATCGGCCTCATCGAGACGTTCCGCCTGGTCAACGTCATCTCCAACGCGCACGCGACATGGGTGGCGCGGGATCCGGTGCCGGTGCGGCCCCAGCCGGGGACCCGCGTCGCGTTCCTCACCAGCTTCGTGCCCGGCAAGGAACCGCTCTCCATGGTCCGCGCCACCCTCGAAGGCGCCGTCCGCGTCCAGCACCGCGGGGTGCTCGACGTCTGGCTGCTCGACGAGGGCGACGATCCCGAGGTCAAACGGCTCTGCGAGCGGCTGGGCGTGCGCCACTTCACCCGCAAGGGCATCGAGCGCTGGAACCAGCCGTCCGGCTGCTTCCGGGCGCGCACCAAGCACGGCAACTACAACGCCTGGCTCGACGCGCACGGCGACGACTACGAGTTCATGGCCTGCGTGGACACCGACCACGTGCCACTGCCCAACTTCCTGGAACGGATGCTGGGTTACTTCCGGGACCCCGACGTGGCGTTCGTCGTCGGGCCCCAGGTGTACGGCAACTACACCACCGCCGTGACCAAGGCGGCCGAGAGCCAGCAGTTCCTCTTCCACGCGCTGATCCAGCGGGCGGGCAACGCGTACGGCGCGCCGATGTTCGTCGGCACCAGCAACTGCGTCCGGGTCGGTGTGCTCCGCCAGATCGGCGGCCTGTTCGACTCCATCACCGAGGACATGGCCACCGGCCTGGAGATCCACCGGCGCCGCAACCCCGCGACGGGGCGGCGCTGGCGCTCCGTCTACACTCCGGACGTCCTCGCGGTGGGGGAGGGGCCCTCCTCCTGGACCGACTTCTTCTCCCAGCAACTGCGCTGGTCCCGGGGGACGTACGAGACGCTGCTGCGGCAGTTCTGGCGGGCGGTGTGGAGCATGTCGCCGGGTCGGGTGCTCAACTACTCGCTGATGGTGGCGTATTACCCCATGGCCGCCATGAACTGGGTGCTGGGCGTGCTGTCGTGCGTGCTCTTCCTGGGGCTCGGCGCGGCCGGAATCAACGTCGAGTCGCAGGTGTGGCTGATGCTCTACGGGGACTCCGCGGCGCTCCAGATCGGGCTGTACGTCTGGAACCGCCGGCACAACGTCAGTCCGCACGAGCCGGCGGGGTCCTCCGGGACGGCGGGCATGCTGATGTCCGCGCTGTCCGCCCCCATGTACGCCCGTTCGCTGGGCGAGGCGCTGCTGCGCCGGCGCTCGCGGTTCGTCGTGACCCCGAAGGGGGATTCCGCGAGCCCGGACCGGGTGGTGACCTTCCGCACCCACTTGACGTGGGCGGTGGTGCTGACGCTGGCGCTGGTCGCGTCCGTGGTCTTCAGCCATGTGCATACGGCGATGCGGGTGTGGGCGTTGCTGGGGCTGGCGACGACGTTGTTGCCGTTGGCGGTGTGGCAGGGGGAGGTGCTGGCGCAGCGGAGGAGGGGGGTGGTGGGGATGGGGGCTTCTGAGGTCCCTGGTGCGGCTGGGGGGGCTTTGGGTGGGGGCTCGGGGGGGTGCGATGCGTCTTCTGACGCGTCCTCCGAGGGGGCTTCCGAGGGGGCTTCCGGTGGGTCTTCCGGGGCCGCCGGTGCCGCCGATGTCTCGGGGGGTTCCGGGGGGTCGGCGCGGCCGGTGGGGGAGCGGACGGCGGTGTGAGACGGGTGTGCCGTGGCGGGGCCACGGGGGTTTTCTCCCCGCCCCGCCCTTTCACCGTTTCCCAGGGGCTGCGCCCCTCCCCCCACACCGCGCTCCGCGCGGTGGGCGGGGGCTGCGCCCCCTGCACCCCCGGTCGCGGCTCCGCCGCGCGTGGCGGGGCTTCGCCCCTGCGCCCCAGCGGGGGCTGCGCCCCTTGCGCCCCCACCGGCGGCTGTGCTCCCTGCGCCCCCACCGGGGGCAGCGCCGCCCCGCACTCCCTGGTCGCGGCTCCGCCCGTGGCGGCGGGATATCGCCTCTGCGTCCCGGCGGGGGCTGCGTCCCCTCTGGTAGCGGCTCCGCCTGTGGGTGGCAGGCTTCGCCCGGCGTCCCAGCGGGGCCTGCGCCCCTGCTGTACCAGGGGGGGGTCGCCCTCTGCGCCCCCACGGGGGCTCTGCCGTCGCCTCACCGGGGGCCGTCCCCCGTAGCCCCTGGTCGCGGTCCCGCCCGCCGCGGCGGGGTCTGCGCCCGCACCCACCGGCGGCCGCGCCCCTGACCTCGCCGGGGCCTCGCCCGCCTGCACCCCAGCCGGGGCTTCGCCCACCCTGCATCCCCGACGGGGGCTGAGCCCCTCTGCATCCCAGCCGGCGCTTCGCCTCCCGCATCCCCAGCCGGGGCTGAGCCCCCCGCACCCCCAACCGGGGCTTCGCCCCCACTTCCAACGGGAGCTTCGCCCCCGCACCCGGCCGACCGCGCCCACGCCGCCGGCCCCTCGACCGCCCGACGGGATCAGCCCGTGGGCGGCGTGGTCGCGAGGCTCAGGGCGTAGGGTGCCCACCAGTGGCCGGCTGGGGGGGCGCCTCGGCAGGAGCCGTCGGATTCGCCGGGGCGTTTCACCCATACCAGTGCATCGACGAGGGGGTCACCCGTGACGGTGGTGGGGGGTGTGCCGAGGGCGCGGCCGGGGGGGTTGCACCAGGATTCGGGGTCGCCGGCTTGTGGGGGGAGGGGGCCGTTGCCGTTGCGGCTGGTGTCGATGACGTAGTGGGCGCCGCCGAGCAGGGCGGAGAGCCGGCTCCCGTAGGCGCGGGTGACCGGTGTCGTGTGGAAGTTGGAGACGTTGAGGGCGAAGCCGTCCGCGTCGCCGACGCCGGAGCGGCGGAGCAGGTCGGCCAGGAGCCGCTGGTCGGAGATCCAGCCGGCGTTGCCCGCGTCGAGGTAGACCGACGTGCGGGGCAGCGACTTGAAGGTGCGGACGGCCTCGGCCAGGAGGGCCGGCCGCTCCCGGGCGGCCTCGGCGGGGGCGACGCAGCCGGAGGCCAGGTGCGCGACGGCGTCGGGTTCCAGGACGACCCAGGCGCGGCGCGGGCCGATGCCCGCCGCGGCGCGGGCGACCCACCTCCGGTAGGCGTTCGCGTCGGGCGCCCCGCCGGAGGAGTACTGGCCGCAGTCGCGGTGCGGGATGTTGTAGGCGACCAGGAGCGGGACGCGGCCGGCCCGGGCCGCCTGGCGGGTGACCTGTCGCGCCTGGTCGTAGGGGTCGTCGCCGGTGAGCCACACCGCCGTCGGCCGGTCGGAGATGCGGTGCAGGGCCTCCGCGTCGGCCTCCCGCCCGCGCTCCTGCCAGACGCGTGCCTGCCGGGCCGCGAAGCCCTGGGGCTCCACCCAGAACGGCGACGGCGCGGCCGTACCGGCGTCCGTGACGTCCGTGGCGTCCGCGGCGGCGGCGAAGATCGGCAGGCACATCGTGCCCGCGCTCGCCAGCAGGACGGCGCCCCGCCGGGCAGCGAGGAAAATGCGGGCCGTACGCGGCCGGTGCATGGACTCCACCCTTCACCTGGGCAACAGGGGTCCGCACCAGCCTCGAATATGGCGGGTCGTCAGGTTTTGTTTTGCTGCGCCGGACGGGTCGGGCACTGTGCCGTCCGGGGGAGTTCAGCCGCCCAGGACCTCCGCGAGGTCGTAGTTCACCGGCTCCTCCAGCTGCGCGTAGGTGCAACTGCGGGGCTCGCGGTCGGGGCGCCAGCGGCGGAAGCGGGCCGTGTGCCGGAAGCGGTCGCCCTGCATGTGGTCGTAGGCCACTTCACAGACCCGCTCCGGACGCAAGGGGAGCCACGAGAGGTCCTTCTTGCCGCTCCACCGGCTGGGGCCGCCCGGCAGCCGGGACGCCGCCTGGGCCTCCGCGTCCGCCCAGTCCTCCCAGGGGTGGCCCTCGGCGGTGGGCATCCGCAGGGGCGCCAGTTCGTCCATCAGCTCACGGCGGCGCTTCATGGGGAACGCCCCGCAGACGCCCACGTGCTGGAGCCGCCCGGCGTCGTCGTACAGGCCCAGCAGCAGCGAGCCGACCACCGGGCCGCTCTTGTGCGGGCGCAGGCCCGCGACGACGCAGTCGGCGGTCCGCTCGTGCTTGACCTTGACCATGACGCGCTCGCCCGGGCGGTACGGCAGCTCCGGCGGCTTGGCGACGACCCCGTCCAGGCCCGCCCCCTCGAAGTGCTCGAACCAGCGGCGGGCCTCCTCCAGGTCGTAGGTGACGGGCGCGGTGAACACCGGGTCGCCGGCGCCGCGCAGCGCCTCCTCCAGCGCGCCGCGCCGCTCGCGCTGCGGCGTCCCCAGCAGCGCCGCGTCCCCCAGGGCCAGCAGGTCGAAGGCGACGAACCCGGCGGGGGTGGTCCCGGCCAGGTGACGCACCCGCGAGGCGGCCGGGTGGATCCGCTCCAGCAGCGCGTCGAAGTCCAGGCGGCCGCCGCGCGCGAGCACGATCTCGCCGTCCAGCACGCAGCGCGCGGGCAGGCGCTCGGTGAACGCGGTCACCAGCTCGGGGAAGTAGCGGGTCAGCGGGCGTCCCGAGCGGCTGCCGATCTCCACCTCGGCACCGTCCCGGAAGACGATCGCCCGGAAGCCGTCCCACTTGGCCTCGTACTGCATGCCCGGGGGGATCGCCGCGGCCGGCCTGGCCAGCATCGGCTCGACGGGCGGCATCACCGGAAGGTCCATGATCCCGATTGTCCGGCGGGCGGCCCGGACGCGCAGAACCTAGCGTGGCCGCATGGCAGAGACCCTGGAGATCGAGGTCGGCGGGCGGACGGTACGGCTGTCCAACCCGCACAAGGTCTACTTCCCGGAGCGCGGCTTCACCAAGTACGACGTCGCCCGCTACTACCTCGCCGTCGCCGACGGCGTCCTGCGCGCCCTCCGCGACCGCCCCACCACCCTGGAGCGCTACCCCGACGGCGTGACCGGCGAGTCCTTCTTCCAGAAGCGCGCGCCCAAGAACCTCCCCGACTGGATCCCGACCGGCCGGATCTCCTTCCCCAGCGGCCGGTACGCGGACGAGATCTGCCCCACCGAACCCGCGGCCGTGCTCTGGGCCGCCAACCTCGGCTGCCTCACCTTCCACCCCTGGCCCGTGCGCCGCGACGACACCGACCACCCCGATGAACTGCGCATCGACCTCGACCCCCAGCCCGGCACCGGCTACCCGGACGCCGTGCGCGCCGCCCTCGCCCTGCGCGACGTCCTCGACGGACTGGGCCTGGCCGGCTGGCCCAAGACCTCCGGCGGCCGCGGGCTCCACGTCTTCGTCCCCATCGCCCCGCGCTGGACCTTCGTCCAGGTGCGCCGCGCGGCCATCGCCGTCGCCCGCGAACTGGAGCGGCGCGCCCCGGACCGCGTCACGACCGCCTGGTGGAAGGAGGAGCGCGGCGCCAAGGTCTTCGTCGACTACAACCAGACCGCCCGCGACCGCACCATCGCCAGCGCCTACTCGGTGCGCCCCCGGCCCCGCGCCACCGTCTCCGCGCCCCTGCGCTGGGACGAGCTGGACAGCGCCCTCCCCGAGGACTTCGACATCGCCACCATGCCCGCCCGCTACGACCGGCTCGGCGACCTGCACGCCGCCATGGACGACCACCGCTGCGCCCTGGACGCCGCGCTGGAACTGGCCGACCGCGACGAGCGCGAGCACGGGCTGGGGGACCTTCCGTACCCGCCCGAACATCCCAAGATGAGGGGTGAACCGACGCGCGTCCAGCCGAGCCGGGCGAGGAAGCGGCCGGATGGCGGAGCCTGATGCTCGGCCGAACGGCGGTGTCCCATGGGGGCGTTCACTCACTTGTCCCCGTTTATGGGTGGATCGACCGTGGAACTTGGGCAATTGCCCTGTTCCACCTCGCACACCACGTACAAGGAGTTCCATGTCCAGGACATTCGTGAACCGCGCCGGACGCCTGACCGCGGGCGCGCTCGTCGTCGCGGCCCTCGGCGGCTCGCTCTTCGCCGCGCAGGCCCAGGCCCAGGCGTCGCCGGACGCCCCCGGCCGTCCCATCGGCACGGTCAACGCCCTCACCGGCGTCAACGAGCGGATGCATCCGAGCACCGACTCCTCCGTGCGCGGCGTCCTCAGACACCGGGTCCAGATCGGACTCCGCTGCAAGGTCCGCGCCCAGGACGTCTCCGGCAACAACCTCTGGTACCAGCTGCGGGACCGCAGCACCTGGGTGACGGCCAAGTACATCGACGGCGCCGGGGACGTCCCGTACTGCCGCAGCCTCACGCGCAGCGCCGTCGACCAGAGCATCGAGTCGCGCAACGCGATGGGCTGACCGCCCCGTTCGCCGGCGCGCGGGCCCCGTCCGGAACCCCGGGCGGGGCCCGCGTCGCGCCGGGCGGGGACGAGGGGGGTCCGGGGCCCGCACGCGGGGAAGACACCGTACCGGCGTCGAGTGCGGTGGCGGCGCCTACAGTTGCCTCAGGTACCGCACGTGACGTGGGATCCGGCACCGGGCACCACGCAGGGCGCGAGCACTCGAACCGTCCGGAAGGAAGAACGCGTTGGACCACGTGACCCATGGCTGTGTTCTGTTGCTGGACGGCACCCCCGACCGGCGGCGGGGCCTGCTGCCCAATCCGACCGCCCACGCCGTCGCCGGCGCCCGGCCGCGCGGATTCCTCGCGGCGGGGACGGCCGACGTGGTGCAGCTCCCCGCGATGGCCGGGCCGCAGAGCGTGCTGGTCCACCTCCGGGACGCCGCCACCGTCCCCGGGCCGCTGCTGGTGTGGGTCACCGGTCACCTGATGGTCCCGGCCCGCAAGGGCCAGGAGGTGCACCTGGCGCTGCGCGAGAGCACCCCGGCCACCGTCCGCTACAACGGACTGCCCTGGGAGTGGCTCCTCCGGGCCCTGCGCGAGCACGCCGGGCCCACGCTGCTCGTCGTCGACGCCGAGGCCGACGACCGGGCGTGGCCCGCCGTCGCCGCCGCGGCCCAGGACGGGCGGCTGACCGCGGACGTGCCGGTGTGCGGCGTCGTCACCCCGAGCCCGGAGCGGCCGCTCGTGGAGGCGGGACCCTACACCCGGGCCTTCCTCACCGCGCTGAGCGTCGGGAACCCCGCCGGAGGGCCCGCCCTCGACCCCGCGCTCGTGCACCAACTCGCCCTCGGCCAGGCCGCGTTGCCCGACCGGGCGCTGGCCCTCCAGCGCGGGGCGGCGGGGGACGTCCTGGCCAACCCGGCGTACGCGCGGGCCTCCGCCGCACCGGCCGTCCCCCCGGAGCCCGTCGCACCGCCACCGCCTTCCGCGTCCGCGGCCGGGGAGCCGGTGCGGGACGCCGTCCCGCTCGCGCGGGAGGAGGACGCCCTGCCGCGCATCCTCGCCGCCGCCAACGCCGGGCGGCACAACGAGGCGGCCGCCATGGCCGCCGCCTGGGAGCAGCAGGTGCTGCGCCGGCACGGTCCGCAGAGCGCCGAGGCCGG
Source organism: Streptomyces caatingaensis (assembly GCF_001187435.1). Taxonomy (GTDB): domain Bacteria; phylum Actinomycetota; class Actinomycetes; order Streptomycetales; family Streptomycetaceae; genus Streptomyces; species Streptomyces caatingaensis. The sequence goes on from NZ_LFXA01000007.1 coordinate 255,854, forward strand.
GCTGTGGATCGAGGTCCGCGCCGACCTCGCCCGGCTGGCCGGTGACCATCCCCGGGCGGCCGAACTGTGGATGTCCGCGGCCGCCAACCGGCTCGCCCGCAGCGGCCCTTCGGACCGCGAGGCCGTCGCGGCGCTCAAGCGCGCCCACTACTGCTGGCAGCACAGCGGCGAGCGCGCTCCCCAGCTCGCGCCCGCGCTGCTGGCGCTGTGGGAGCAGGTGCCCGGGAACCCGGACGCCGCGGCCGACGTGCGGGCGCGGCTCGCGGCGGCGACGGGCTGAGCCGCGTCAGTCGCGGCGGGACGTCCACCAGCGCGCCTTGTACATCGCGCCGTGCAACAGACGCCTCGTGCCGTCCGGTTGATAGAGCGTCAGGACCGAGGTGCACCACGGGCACGGGTGGCCGGTCTCGGGACGGGCCACGAGGATCTGGCCCGTGGCCGGGTCGTCCCCCACGCTCTTGACGCCGGGGGCGCTGATCCGGGAGCGCAGGGGGTAGTCGACGAAGCCGTGCCGGGCGGTCGCGTACTGGTACACCGCCGACCCGGTCGTCACCCACAGGCGGCCGCGGTGGCCGAGGACGGGGGCCAGGTCGTGGCCGTTGCGCGTCGGGAGCGCCGTGCGGTGGGCGACCGTCAGCTCCGGGTCGTCGGGCGGGCCGCCGACGCGCAGGGCGAGCAGCTCGCGCCCGCCGAGCGCCCAGAGGAGCCCGGTGCCCGGGTCCCAGTGCACACCGTGCGCGCCGGGCAGCGGAACCTCGGTGTGCCAGGTGGCGCGCTTGCCGGTGGACGCGGCGTACACGCGGACGTAGCCGCCGGTGCTCGCGGCGACGGCGACGTTGCCGTCCGGGAGGAGGTCGATGCTGTGGGCGTTGCCCGTGCCCGTGTCGGCCGCCCAGTAGATCTCGCGGCCGGGGTAGCCGACGACGGCGGCCAGGCCGCCCGAGGCGGTCGCCAGGAGGTAGCGACGCCCGTCCAGCGTGCGGAGCTTGGCCTCGCTCGGGTTCTTCCAGGACGAGGCGGGGTTCAGGTCCGCCAGCTCCTCCAGACCGTCCGCGCTCCAGGACCACAGCACGCCGCCGCCCCGGGGGTCGCCGGTGTCCCAGGTGCGCTGGCTCGCCTTGAGGACGTGGACGGAGCGGGTGGCCTGGTCGGCGGTGGCGATGGGGGTGGGGGAGGCGCGGCGCTCGGGGCGTGCGGGGCCGCTCGCCCGTGCCGTTCCGTCGGCGGCGGTCAGGGCGGCCGCTGTGGCGAGGGCGACCGCGAGCGCGGTGAGGAGGGGGAGGCGGGGCACGGCGTCAGGATGCGGGCGGGGGGTGGGGCGGGGGTGCCGCGACGCGCGTGGTTGCGGCGAAAGAGGGAGGCGCCGCCGGGGACGCCCCGGGTCACGGCAGGGCTATGCGGCGGGACTCCGGGGAGATGGGGACGTCGTTGACACTGGCGTGGCGGCGCCGCATCAGGCCGTCCTCGTCGAACTCCCAGTTCTCGTTGCCGAGGCTGCGGTACCACTGGCCCGTGTCGTGTACCACTCGTACGCGAAGCCCACGGCGATCCGGTTGCCGGTGTACGCCCAGAGCTCCTTGCGCAGGCGGTAGCCGTGCTCGCGGCGCCACTTGTCGCGCAGGAAGGCGACGATCGCCGCGCGGCCGGTGAGGAAGACGTCGCGGTTGCGCCACTCGGAGTCCTCGGAGTAGGCGAGCGCGACGCGTTCGGGATCACGGGTGTTCCAGGCGGCCTCGGCGGCGCGGACCCTGGCCAGGGCGGTCTCCGCCGTGAAGGAGGGGAGAGGGGGCATGGGGGACCTTCCGGGCAGGGGGAGAACGTACGTTCTCCGTGGTGTGCGGTAGCGTATGAGAACGATGGTTCTCGCGCAAGGAGTTGGCCACGATGGAGACGGTGGAAGCCCGCGTCCTGGACGCGGCCGAGCGGCTCTTCTACGGCCGGGGCCTCCAGGCCGTCGGCATGGACGCGATCCGGGCCGCCTCGGGCGTGTCCCTCAAACGGCTGTACCAGGTCTTCTCGTCGAAGGACTCCCTCGTCGAGGCGTACCTGCGTCGCCGCGACCACCGCTGGCGCGCCGCGCTGGAGCGGTTCGCCGAGCAGCGCCCGGCCGGGCGCGAGCGGATCCTCGCCGTCTTCGACTGGCTCCACCAGTGGTTCCAGGAGCCCGACTTCCGGGGCTGCGCCTTCGTCAACTCCTACGGGGAGCTGGGTGCCGGGCACCCCGGAGTGGCGGAGGCGGCCCGCTCGCACAAGGACGCCTTCCGCGGCTACCTGGCCACGCTCGTCGCGGGCGCCGGCGCCGCGGAGGCGTTGGCGGACCAGCTCGTCCTGCTCGCCGAGGGCGCGATCACCACGGCGGCGATCTCCGGCAGCCCCGAGCCCGCGCTCCACGCCCGGGAGGCGGCGCGGGCCCTGCTGGCCGCCGGCTGACGCGGCGGCGGGCCGCCCGCGGTCCGGGCCGCGAGGACGGTCCCTCCGGGGACCGTCCTCGCGCCACCGGCGTTCGCCGTCCGAGGGGTGGTCTTCAAGCAGGGCGGTCTTCCGAGGAGTGGTCTCAAGTCCCCGTGCGGCGGGGCGGGTTCGCCGGCTGCCCGCCGGTGCTCTCGCCGCGCTCCGGGTGGGACCGGTGCTGTTCCGACGGGGTGTGCTCGGTGCGCGGCACGGGGGCGTGGGGGACTTCGTAGGCGGGGGAGTGGGCGGACGGGTGGGTGGCGGGGGCGGATTCACGGGCGGGGGAATGAGCGGACGGACGGGCGGCGGGGCCCGAATCGTCGGCCGGGGTGCGCGGCGGGGGTGTGTGCCGGCCGGTGGCCGGGGGCGGGTGTGATGAGCCGGTGTCGGCCGAACTGCCGCCGTGGGACGGGGACTTGCTGTAGGAGTCGCCGTCCGGGGGCGGGATCTTGGGGGACGGCCTGCGGGACGGTGCGGCCGTGGGGGCGGGGCGGGAGGACGGTGCCTCCGTGGACGTCCCCGGCGCGCGGGTTGCCGGTGGCGCCGTCCGCCGCGATGAGCCTCCCGGGGACGGGCCTCCCGCGGATGAGCCTCCCGCGGACGACGGCCCCGACGAGGACCCGCCCGGGGACGACGCTCCTGACGACGACCTGCCCGCGGACGACGATCCCGACGAGGACCTGTCCGGGCTCGAGACTCCAGGCGCCGACCTGTCGGGGCTCGACGCCCCCGACGCCGACCTGTCCGGGGAAGGCGCCCCCGACGAGGACCCCGGCGACGACGGACCTTGCGACGGGCCGCCCGGTTGCGACGGGCCGCCCGTCGCAGGGGACGGTGCCGGCAGCGGCACCGGCCGGGAATCCCGCTTTCCGTCGTCGCCGACCTCGCGCTCGAAGCCCTTCCCGCGGTCCTGCACGTCCGCCAGCGGCAGGCGCTTCATCGGCCCCTGCGCCTCGGGGCGCGGCTGGACGACGGTGACCACCGCCGCCGCGAAGCCCTCCCAGCGCGTCCCCTCGTACCGCGCCTTGCGCGCGTCGACCCCGGAGTCCGGCTGCCGCAGCGGGTTGCCGCAGTTGCACTTGACGGCGGGCTTGCCGTACGCGTCCACGAGCACCGCCATGCCGGCCTGGAGGACGGACTGGTAGGAGCGCGTCACGCCCCCGCCCACGTAGTTGTGGTTGGTGACGAGGGTGTCGTGCAGCAGGACCACCGCCGTCAATCCGGTCACGTGCCGCTCGATGTCCTGCTCGGGGATGCCGCGGGCCTTCGACCACGCCCGGGCCTTCTGCGGGTCGGCGGCCAGCTCCTTGAGGAGCTGGGCCTTGTCGCACCGGGTGGCCTGGCGGGTGCCGCCGAACGCGCCGGGTGCGGTGGCGTCCGTCCGCCCGCCCCCGCCCGCCGAACTGACGCCGCGCACATCGGAGTCGGGCGCCTTGAGGAACGGGGCGTCGCCCGGGTTGCCGACGCCCTCCAGCGCGACGGTCGCGTCCCCGCCCTTCCCGCCCGGACCGTCCGACGACGAACAGGCGGTGAGCGCGGCGGTCGCCAGCGCGGGGACGGCCAGCCAGACGACGACGGTCCGGCGCCGTCGTCGTGCCGCCTGGGATCGGGCGGGTTTCGGTCGCATGCGCACCCCCGGGTGAGCGGAACGTTCGGCAGCGGGTCGGGCGGAAGGAGTCGGTGGCGTCAGTACGGGCTGCACGTCGAGACCCAGCCGCCCGGGCAGGGCGCGGTGGCCTCGGGGGTCTCCTCGGACGCCGGGGCCGGCGCGCGCGTCGAGGGGGCGGAGGCCGGGCCGTCCGAGGCGCTCGCGGTGGTGGCGGGCGCGGGCGACGCCGACGGGCTCGACCCCCCGCCCGCGGGGCCCGGACCCCCGCCCCCGTGGTCACCGGCGGACAGCGCCGCCGCGATCCCGCCGCCCACGATCAGCACTGCCAGCACGGGGGCGACGAGTCGCCGGGCGGGGCGGCGGCCGGGCCGGGGGACCGGCGCCCCCGGGAACGGCGCCCCGGGGAACGGCGTGGCGCCGTGGGCGTGAACCGGGTCCGGACCTCCCGGACCTCCCGGGCCCGCCCGGAATCCCGCCGGCTCCCCCGGATCCGCCGGGAACGCCGTGGGGGTCGGGGGCGTCGGAGGCGTCCCCGCCGAAGGGGCGCTCGGGGGCCGGACCCCGTACGCGGGAACCGTGGGGGCCGTGCCCGCCGGGTGGTGGGCCCGGGGGCCGGGGGGCCACGCTCCGTGGGCGGTGGGCCCGGGCTCCCGGTCCGCGCGTCCCGCCGGGGCCGGGGCTTGCGTGCCCGGGGGCGAAGTCCCCTTCCCCGCCGCGCCGTTGGGGGAGACGGCGGGAGACGGGTGCGGTGGCGGTACGTACGTCGGCGTGCGGGCCGGATCAGGCCCCGCGCCCGCGTCCGGCTCCCGGCCGGGAGGCGCCGCCGCCCCCACGTCCGGGAACGTCGGCACGTAGCCGGAGGGCCGGCCGGGCCGGTCCGGGGGTTCCGGCGTCCGCCCCGACGCGACCGCGTCCAGGAGCCGTTGCGCCTGCGCGGAACCCATGCGCGTGTCCGGGTCCTTGACGAGGAGGCCCTCCAGGAGGGGGGCCAGGGGTCCGGCGCGGTGGGGCGGGGGCGGGGGGGCGTGGACGACCGCCTGGAGGGTGCCGAGGGCGGAGGTGCGGTGGAAGGGGGAGACGCCCTCGACGGCGGCGTAGAGGGTGGCGCCCAGGGACCAGAGGTCCGAGGGGGTTCCGGGGCGCCGGCCCAGGGCCCGCTCGGGGGCGAGGTAGTCGGGGGAGCCGATCACGTCGCCGGTGCGGGTGAGGGTGCCCGTGCCCTCGACGAGGGCGATGCCGAAGTCGGTGAGGACGACCCGGCCCTCGTCCTCCAGGAGCACGTTGCCGGGCTTGACGTCGCGGTGCAGGACGCCCGCCGCGTGGGCCGCGCGCAGCGCCCCCAGGACGGCGGACCCGACCCGGGCCGCCTCCCGCGGGTCGAGCGTGCCCTCGTGCTCCAGGACGTCCGCGAGGGACCGCCCGCGCACCAGCTCCATGACGATCCACGGGCGGCCCTCCTGCTCGACCACGTCGTGGACGGTGATCACACAGCGGTGGGCGATCCGCGCGGCGGCCCGGGCCTCCTGGACCAGCCGCGCGTACAGCACCCGGACGTCCGCCTCGCGGACGTGCTGCGGCGCCCTGACCTCCTTGACCGCGACCTCGCGGCCGAGCACCTCGTCGAAGGCGCGCCAGACCACTCCCATGCCGCCGCTGCCGAGCCGGGCCACCAGCCGGTACCGTCCGGCCAGCAGCGGGGCCCGCCCGTCCCCGCCGTCCGTGTCCACCGCCGTCCGCCCCCGTCCCGCACCTTCGGGCCACACCGGCTGGGACGTGACGGCCCGCGCGGCCGTTCCCCTTTTCCGGGACGATTTCTCCGGGACGATTCCGGCGGGGGAAGCGGACGCGACGGCTCAGTGACCTGCGGCGAGCTCCTTGTCGAGCCAGCGCAGCACCTCGGGGTACTCCTCGCGCCACGTCTGGAAGTTGTGGCCCCCCTCGTCCCGCAGGAGCGTGTCCACCTTGGTCGGCGCCTTGGCCTTCTGCGTGAAGTGCATGGCCTGCTTGTAGTACTTCTCCTCACCCTTCTTGCTGATGCCGACCAGGAGGGAGACGGGCGGCGGGGGCATGTGGGCGAGGCGCCAGACGAGGTCCGACTCGTTCTTGATCTGCTTGTTGCCGGCGTAGAGGTCACCGGTGTCGCGGTCCTGGCGGGCGAAGAAGTCGGCGGACAGGCCGGCGGCGGCGCCGTAGCGGGCCGGGTTGGTCATGGCCATCTTCAGCGCGCAGTAGCCGCCGGTGGAGTTGCCGACCGCGCCCCAGGCGCCCTTGGAGTTGTCGGCGCGGTAGACGTCGTTGACGGCGATGGGCAGGTCCTGGTTGAAGAAGGCCAGCGCCTGCGGGCCGCCGGGGACGTCGGTGCAGTTGGTGTCGCGGTTGGCGACGACCGAGGGGCGGACCATGAGGACGATCGTGGGCCGCATCTGCTTCTTCACGATCGCCGTGGAGGCGGCCTGGGGGACCTTGATCTGGGTGATCAGGTTCTTGGAGAGGCCGGGCTGGCCGGTGACGGCGACGATCACCGGGAAGCGGTCCTTCTCGTGGCCCTTCTGGAAGTACTGCGGCGGCAGGTACGCGTAGCCGTCCATCGAGAAGCCGGTGACCGGGCCGTGGATCTGGATGCGGTCCACCCGGCCGGCCTTCTCCTTGGGGCCGAGCCCGACGGACTCCTGGCCCTTGACCACCAGCGCCGGGGCCCGCTTGCCGCCCTCGGTGCGCTGGAGCTCCTGGTGACTGGAGTTGCGGCCGAGCAGCTCGTTCCAGGTCGAGTAGAAGCCGAACTCGTTGTTGGCCACGACCAGGAGCAGGGCGAGGATGCCGACCTGGGAGAGGAGCAGCAGGCTGAGCCGCGAGGCGACGGCGAGCACGCCCTTGCGGGCGACACGTGGCCACAACCACAGCACCAGGGCGCATATCGCTACCGCGACGCACACCAGGAACAGCACGAGGTTTTGGGACGTGAGGCCCACGGTGGTAACTCCTCTTCGGGGGATGTTCTCCCGGAAGAGAGGGGCGGAAAGCGGGGGCGGTTCCCCGTGCGGCCTGTGATTTCCCGCCGTCCGGCGGGGCGCGTGCGGCGCCGGTCGGGCGCCCGCGACGTGGTGTGACGAGGGCGCCTCCGTCCGTCACGCGGACGCGGTTGTTTGCGCAATTCGGCAAGTGACGGCCGGCGTCCGGGGAATTCCGGGGAATTCCGCTCGGGGCGCGGATTCCCGTCCGGAATTCCCCGGCCGTTTCGTCACTGCCGGACGGTCCAGTGGTCATTGGCCCCCGCCCGCACGAACTTCAGCGGCGGGCAGAGGAAGTCGCGCCCCTGGGGATCCGGCTCCGTCCACGGGGCCTCGGCCGGGCCCGCCGGGCGCCAGGTGCCGCCCCGGCGCAGCTGTATCGCGGAGCTGTCGAAGACGGTCCGCCGGGCCTCGGTGCAGTACCAGCCCACGCCCGTCGCGGGGTCGACGCTCGCGTAGACCTCGAACATGTCCCAGCCGTGCGAGAGCCCGCTCCGGTCCTTCCCGGAGCGGCGGTACAGCAGCTCCCAGGCGGCGGTGCGGCGGTTGTAGAGGTAGGCGGACCAGGTGTTGGACGCCGCGTCGTCCAGCACCAGCTGGACGCCGTACGCCGCCGAGTACGTCGTGAGGAAGTCCGCGTCGAGGGGCACGACCTTCGCGGGGCCGCCGGGGGAGCCGCACCAGTCCCACGCCCACAGCTCGTTGCCGCTGTTCCAGTACGCGGTGACCACCTCCATGCAGGAGTTCTGGGCCTTGGTGGTGGGGGAGTAGGTGAAGTTGTCGGGGTCGGAGACCCGGTAGGAGGTGTCCACGCTGTGGGTGGCCGTGATGCCGTCGTGGGTGCCGGGCTGCGGGAAGACGCCCCACCAGTTGTGGGTGAGGTCGGCGCGCGGACGGTGCCGGCGGCCCTCGGCGAAGGCGCGGACGGCGCGGTCGCGCGCGGGTGAGCGGTCCGGCGTCCTGGCCGCCGCCACCGTGCCGCGGTGGGGCGCCCGGGGGTCGGGGCCGCGGTCGGCGTCCCCGGCGGCCGGGGCGGCGCCGAGTGCCGCGGGCACGAGGAGCAGGGCCGCGACGAGGAGGGCGAGGGGGAGGGACCGGTGTCTGTGGGGGAAGGGGTGCGCGCGTCCGCTCATGGGGGCTTCTTCCGGGCCGATGCGGGGCCAAGGGGTGACCAAGGGAGGTATTGGCCCATACCAAGCAATGGCAATGTCCATGACAATGTTGAAGACGTCAAGGGTCCGGTCGTCCCCGATGCCCCCGGAGCCGCGTCGCGCCGACCGAACATCTCCGGCAAATCCGACGGCCTTCATCAGGCCGATCTCGGGGCGCCCTCCCCGTCGCGGCGCATGCGGTCAAATGTGCGAAAGACTGGTGTCCGGGCCGCGGGGGCCCGGGAATCGCCCCAGGTCATCTCGGCCGACATGGGCCGGTGGCGCATGCCCCCGCCGCATCGCTGACTTCGCGGCAGGGCGGCGCATTCCGGCCAGGCACACGTGAACATCCGCCGTCTCCTGGGCCGTGCGACCCACGGGGCGTTCAACCATGGCGCACTATATGGGCTGGGCGATCGAGAGGCGGCTCCTCCTCCCGTCGCCCCGCGCCCCCGCGCCCGCAGCACCGGGCCCGGCGGGGGACGAGTGCGGCCGGAGCGGGGAATCCGGCCGAGTGCGACAGCACAGCCGGGGGTCGATCCACCGTGCGCGCAGGGGTCCGGCCACCCCGCGCGACAGATTCCGAACGGACGCCGCAGCGCTGCGCGTTGCCGTCCCAGCAGGGGGGAGTAGCACCATGGTGCGCACCACACGTCTGCTCGCGGCATGGGCCGCCGCGGGCCTGCTCGCGATCACGCTGCCCGTCACGGGGGCCAGAGCCGACGACCCGGTACCCCGGGTCGACCTGCGGGTCCTCGTCGTCGACGACGGCGGTCCCGCCACCGAGGCCATCGGCGCCGAACTCACCGCCGCCGGAACGCCGTACACCACCGTCCGCCTCGCCGACTCCGGGCGTCCGCGCATCGACGAGGCGTTCCTCAGCGACACGCTCGACGGGCGGCCGCACGCCAGGTTCCAGGGCGTCGTGCTGCCCAACGACAACCCCTTCGGGGAGGGTTCGCCGGAGATGGCGGCCCTGGCCGGGTACGAGAAACGGTTCGGCATCCGGCAGGTGGACGCCTACACGTACGCCCGCCCGGCCGTCGGCCTCAAGGCCGCCAAGGAGGAGGGCTGGAGCGGCGTCCTCGACGGGAAGAACGCCGAGGTGACCGCCGCCGGCGCGGCCGGGCCCTTCGGCTACCTCAGGAAGAACGTGCCCTTCGAGGACAACGACCCCGAGGTCAACGAGAGTTACGGCTACCTCTCCGCCCCGCTCGACAAGCAGAACTACGGCGCCTCCTTCACCACCTTCCTCGACGCGCCCGTCCCCGGCGGCTCCGGCCGCGGCTCGCTCATCGGCCAGTACACCCACGACGGCCGCAGCGAACTGGTCGTCACCTTCGTCGCCAACCAGTACCAGACCCAGTTCCGGCTGGTCTCCCGCGGCATCGTCGAGTGGCTGACCCAGGGCGTCCATCTCGGCGCCTCCCGCGACTACTTCGGCGTCCACGTCGACGACCTCTTCGCCTCCGACGACCGCTGGGACAGCAAGCGCAAGTGCACCCCCGGCGACGTCGACTGCCCCGGCAACCCCTCGCCCGACGCCCCGCCCATCCGCATGACGCCGGACGACGCCCAGTACGCCAAGGACTGGTCGAAGAGCCACAACCTGCCGATCGACTTCGCCTACAACGGCGTCGGCAGCGAGGAGTACCGGGCCGCCCACGGCGGCGCCCGCGACCCGCTGCTCGACCGGTTCGTCGCCGACCAGCAGTCCTTCCGCTGGCTCAACCACACCTACACGCACGCCTTCCTGGGCTGCCAGCAGGACCTGAGCACCGTCCCCTGGAAGTGCTCCACCGACCTCCTCGGCCGCGTCCGCTGGGTCGGCGGCGCGAAGATCACCGACGAGATCGCGCGGAACCTCGCCTGGGCCGCCGCCCAGGGCCTCAGGGTCGAGGCGGACGAACTCGTCACCGGTGAGCACTCCGGCCTGCGCACCCTGCCCCAACAGCCCGACGACAACCCGGAGTTGGCGCCGTCCCTGACCCGCACCGGCGTCAAGTGGATCGCCAGCGACACCTCCCGCGAGCCGCAGCAGCGCAAGGTCGGACCCGCCCTCACCGTCTCCCGCTTCCCGATGAACGTCTACTACAACGTCGGCAAGGCCGTGGAGCAGACCGACGAGTACAACTGGCTCTACACCAGGAAGGCCGACGGCGGCAGCGGCATCTGCGAGAACTCCAAGGTCACCACCTGCCTCAAGGCCCCGCTCGACGTCAGGAACGGCTACGCCTCCTACATCGCGCCGCTGGAGGCCCGGATCGCCCTGAGCCACGTGCTCGCCAACGACCCGCGCCCGCACTTCATGCACCAGTCCAACCTCGCCGAGGAGCGGATCGGCTACACCATCCTGGAGAAGGTCCTCGCCGACCACGGCGCCCTCTTCGCCGACAACACCCCGCTGGTCAACCTCCGCATGCGCGACATCGGCACCGAACTCGCCAAGCGCGCCGCCTGGAACGCCGCCGTCACCGCCGGCAAGGTCACCGCGTACCGCGTCGGCACCGCCGTCACCGTCACCGCGCCCGCCGGCACCGACGCGCCCCTGACGCTGCCCACCGGCACCACCCAGGTCAAGAACGGCACCTCCGAGACCTTCGGCAGCCCCTACGCCGGGCGGCGCTCCGGCTGGGCCCTGCCCGCCGCCGGGGAGAGCGCCGCCGTCTTCGCCCTGCCCGCCGGCGGCACCCCCGCCGCCCCGCACGCCCGGGGTACGGCCGCCCGCGTCCAGGCCCCCGCGCCCGCCCTGCCCGTGCCCTACGGCGCCGGCCACCGCGTCCCCCTCGGCGCCGGGAAGACCGCCGGGAAGACCGCCGAGCGCTGAACCCCCGCAAGCTCCGTGCGCACCACCCCACCTCACCGTCTCCGCGAAGAAACCGAGTCTCCATGCACGGACCCCTTGCCGCACCCGCGGCGGACGCCCCCTCGGTGACCCTGCTCACCGAGGGGACCTACCCCCACAGCCACGGCGGGGTGAGCGTCTGGTGCGACCAACTGGTGCAGGGCATGCCCGACATCGCCTTCCGGATCATCGCCGTCACCGGCACCGGCCGCGAAGAGCTCGCCTGGCACCTGCCGCCCCACGTCGGGCGGGTCGACACCCTCCCGCTGTGGGGCCCCGCCCCGGCCGGCCGCGCACCCCGCGGCCGCCGGCTGCGCGCCTTCCTCACCTGCTACGAACAGTTCCTCCTCACCCTCCTCGACCCGCACCACGAACACGACTTCGCCCGCACCTTCTACCGCCTCGCCGACCACGCCGCCGAGGGCACCCTCATCCCCGCCCTCCGCGGCGAGGCCGCCGTGCGCACCCTGGCCCGGCTCTGGCGGCGCCCCGGGCTCGCCACCGCCGCCGCCCGCCCCACCCTGCGCGACGCCCTCACCGCCACCGACCTCCTCGAACACGCCCTGCGCCCGCTCGCCGCCGACCCTCCCGCCGAGGGCATCACGCACGCGGTGAGCGGGGGCCTGGCCGCCGTCCCCGGACTGCTCGCCCACCACCGGTACGGCACCCCGCTGCTCCTCACCGAGCACGGCATCTACCTGCGCGAGCGCTACCTCGGCTTCCGCACCGAGCCCTACCGCTGGCCCGTTAAGGCCCTCATGCTCGGGCTCTTCCGGCTCCTCGCGAAGGAGACCTACCGGGTCGCCGCCCTCGTCACCCCCGGCAACCGCTACAACCGGCGCTGGGAGGAGCACGGCGGCACCCCGCCCGACCGCATCCGCACCGTCTACAACGGCGTCGACCCCGCCGCGTTCCCGCCCGCCGGGCCCGAACCCGAGGTGCCCACCCTCAGCTGGGCCGGACGCGTCGACCCCATCAAGGGACTCGACACCCTCATCCGCGCCTTCGCCCTCGTCCGCGAGGAGATACCCGAGGCACGCCTGCGGCTCTTCGGCGGCACCCCGCGCGGCGGCGAGGCGTACCGCACCGCCTGCGAGGACCTCGCCGCCGGACTCGGCGCCGCCGACGCCGTCACCTTCGAGGGACGCGTCGACGACATCCGCGACGCCTACGCCGCCGGCAACGTCGTGATGCTCTCCAGCATCAGCGAGGGCTTCCCCTTCACCCTCATCGAGGCCATGTCCTGCGGCCGCGCCACCGTCTCCACCGACGTCGGCGGCGTCCGCGAGGCCGTCGGCGACACCGGGCTCGTCGTACCGCCCCGCGACCCGCGGAGCATGGCCGACGCCGCCCTGAAGCTCCTGCGTGATCCCGGGCTCCGGGCGGAGATGGGGGAGAACGCCCGGCTCCGGGTCATCGAGCAGTTCACCCTCCGGCAGACCATCAGCGCCTTCCGGGAGATCTACCACGACCTGTCCGGCACCCGGCGCGCCGCCGCGGCCGCCCTCTCCGCACGGGACCTGCCCGCCATGGCCCTGGCCGCCGGCGGTGCCGGATGAGCGGCCCGCTGCGGCTCGTGCCGCCCGACCCCGACGCCGTCCACGAACTCCCCGCCGTCCGGCCGCGGTACGGGGCGGCCGTCGACGAACTCGCCCGCGAACTCGCCGACGTGTGCGCCGCCGCCGTCCACCCCGACGAGATCGCCGCCGTGCTGGAGGCCGACGGCCTCACCAGCGAACAGATCGCGGGACGTTACGGCCTGCGCGACTCCTTCGAACTCGCCGCCGCCCTCTACGACCGCGTCCCCCGCGCCCACCCCGAACCCCCGCCCGCCCCCGACCCCTGGCGCACCAGCCCCGGCCTCGTCCTGCTGCGGTCCCTGGTCTTCACCCTGCCCGGTCTCGGCTACGCCCTGGGCGCGCCGCTGATGTCCGGGGGGCGCGGCGCCGGCGGACTGCCCGGGGGGACCGCCGCCCTCGTCGCCGCCGCCCTCACCGCCTGGGCCTGGAACCAGGGCCTCGCCCACCGGGCCTACCTGCGGCTCGCCTCCGGCGGGCGGGCCGCCGCCGGGCGCTGCCTGCGCACCGGCGCCCCGCTCGGCGGCCTGCTGGCCACCGTCGCGGCGCTCGCCTTCGGCGGGCCCGCCGGGGCCGTCGCGTTCGCCGTCGGACAGGCCCTCTACCTCTCCGCGGCCACCGTGCTGCTCGTCCTCGGGCGCGAACGGCTGCTGCTGTACACGCTGTTGCCGGTCGCGGGCGGGGGCGCGGCCGCCCTCGTCACCGACCCGCCGCCGGCCCTGGCCGCCGGGCTGCTGCTGGCCACCCTCGCCGGGGTGCTCGCGGCCTCCTCCTTCCAGTGCGTCCTCGCCCGGCGCGAGAAGGGCGCCGGCGCGGGCGGCACGGCGGCGCCCTCGCCGCTCGCCTCGCTGCCCTACGGCCTGTTCGGCCTGGGCTGCGGCGTGCTGACGGCCGTCGCCGCGCTCGGCGACGTCGTACGGCACGGCAGCCGTGCCGAACCCGCCGGGCCCGCCGTCATCGCGCTCACCCTGAGCATGGGCGCCGCCGAGTGGCTGCTCTACCGCTTCCGCAGCCGGGCCCTCGCCGCGCTCGGCCGCACCACGACGACCGGCGCGCTGCTCGCCCGCGTCGCCCGCGTCCTCGGCGGCTGCCTGGCCGCCTACCTCGCCGCGCTCGCCGTGCTCGTCCTGGCCGCGGACGCCGTCTGGCCCGGCGGACCGGCACCGGCCGCCGTGCACCTGGCCGGTCTGCTGGCGCTCGGCGCCGTGCTGTGGACCGGCCTGCTGCTCCAGGCGTACGGGGTCGCGTGGCCGCCCGCGCTCCTGTGCCTCGCCGCCGGCGCGGCGGAGACGGCGGCGCTCGCCGCGCGGCTCCCCTCGCCGGCCGCCGCCCAACTCGTCGTCTGCGCCTGTACGACGGCGGCCCTGCTGGCCGCCGCGACGGCGCTCCTCGGCCGGATCACGGCCCACCGCTGACCCGCCCGGGCCGCGCACCCGGAACACCACCGGGCGCCCGGCCCCGACCTCCCGGGCCCGCACGGGCCACCCGTACGACCCCGGCCCGCCCGGGCCCCCGACCAGCCGCCCGCACGGGCACCCCGCACCCCAAGGAGACCCGCATGCCCGCCACCACCGTCGCCGTCACCGGCGCCGAGGGGTTCATCGGCTCGCACCTGACCGAGGCGCTCGTCGCCGACGGACACACGGTCCGCGCCATGGTCCAGTACAACTCCTTCTCCTCCTACGGATGGCTGGAGACCCTGCCGCCGGACGTCCTCGGCTCCGTCGAGGTCGTCCTCGGCGACGTCCGCGACCCCGGCTCCGTCCAGGACCTCGTCAAAGGCGCCGAGACCGTCTACCACCTGGCCGCCCTCATCGCGATCCCCTACTCGTACCGGGCCCCGCACAGCTATGTGGAGACCAACGTCACCGGCACGCTCAACGTCCTGGAGGCGGTGCGCCACCTCGGCGTCCCGCGCCTCGTGCACACCTCCACCAGCGAGACCTACGGCACCGCGCGGACCGTGCCGATCGGCGAGGACCACCCCATCAACACCCAGTCCCCGTACGCCGCTTCGAAGGCGGGCGGCGACCGGCTCGCCGACAGCTACCACGCCAGCTTCGGCCTGCCGGTCGTCACCCTGCGGCCGTTCAACACCTTCGGCCCCCGCCAGTCCATGCGCGCCGTCATCCCCACCGTGATCGGACAGGTGGCCGCCGGCGAACGCACCATCACGCTCGGCGACCTGCGCCCCACCCGGGACTTCAGCTACGTCAAGGACACCGTGGCCGCGTTCCGCGCCGTGGGCACCGCGCCCGCCGAACGCGTCGTCGGCCGGACCTTCAACTCCGGTACCGGGCAGGAGATCTCCGTCGGCGACCTGGTGACCGTCATCGGCAAGCTCATGGACGCCGAACTCGACATCCGCTCCGACGCCGACCGCGTCCGCCCCGCGGCCTCCGAGGTGATGCGCCTGGTCTGCGACGCCTCCCGGCTGCGGGCCGCCACCGGCTGGGCGCCCGCCCACACCCTGGAGGAGGGCCTGGCCGCCACCATCGCCTTCTTCCGCGACCCGGCCAACCTCGCCCGCTACAAGACCGGCATCTACAACGTCTGACCGCTTCCCCGGTCCACTCGCGCCGTCCGACCCGCAGAGAGGAACCGCACCGTGCACGCTGTCATCCTCGCCGGAGGCAAGGGCATCCGGCTGCGCCCCTACACCACCGCCCTGCCCAAGCCGCTCGTCCCGATCGGCGACCAGCACGCGATCCTGGAGATCGTGATGCGCCAGCTCGCGAACGCCGGGTTCAGCAGCTGCACCCTCGCCATCGGGCACCTGGGCCACATCATCCGCGCCTATGTCGGCGACGGCTCCCAGTGGGGGCTGGACGTCGACTACACGACCGAGGAGAGCCCGCTGGGGACCATGGGCCCGCTGCTCACCATGGGTGACCGGCTGCCCGAGTCCTTCCTGGTGATGAACGGGGACGTGCTCACCGACCTCGACTTCGCCGACGTCCTGCGCGCCCACCGGGACTCCGGCGCCCCGCTGACCATCGCCACCTACGCCCGCAAGGTCCACATCGACTTCGGGGTGCTGACCACCGAGGCCGGCCGTGTCACCGGCTTCACCGAGAAGCCCAGCATGGACTACCGCGTCTCCATGGGCGTCTACGGCGTCACCCGCGACGCCCTCGCCCGCTACACCCCCGGGCTCCCGCTCGGCTTCGACGAGCTCGTCCTCGACCTGCTCGCCGCCGGGACCCCGCCCAACGCCTACGAGTTCAGCGGGTACTGGCTCGACATCGGGCGCCCCGACGACTACGACCGCGCCAACGCGGAGTTCTCGCGCCGCCGCGACCTGCTGATCAAGGGAGCGTGACCGGCCCCCATGCGCATCCTCCTCCTGGGCGCCACCGGCTTCCTGGGCCGGCACGCCGCCGGGCAGCTGCGCGCCCTCCCGGGCGCACGGGTGCTCGACGGCGGCCGGAGGCCCGGCAGCGCCGTCCCCTGCGACCTCGCCGCCGACGGCCCGGACGGCCTGGCCGACGCCCTGCGCGCGGCGGCGCCGGACGCCGTCGTCAACTGCGCCGGTGTCACCGGCGGCGCCGCGAGCGCCCTCGCGGCCGTCAACGCCCGTGGCCCGGCGGTGCTGTGCGAGGCGCTGCGGGCGGCCGCCCCCGGCGTGCGGCTGGTGCACCTCGGCTCGGCCGCGGAGTACGGGCCGGTCGCGGCGCCGCACTCCGTCGCCGAGTCCGCCCCGGCCGCGCCGCCCGGCCTCTACGGCGCCACCAAGCTCGCCGGGACGCTGGCGGTCACCGGCTCCGGCCTGGACGCGCTCGTCCTGCGGGTGTTCAACCCGCTGGGGCCCGGCGCCCCGGCCGGCTCCCTGGCCGGGCGGCTCGCCCGGCAGCTCCGGGAGGCCGGGCCCGACGGCACCGTCCGGACCGGCGACCTGTCGGCGCACCGCGACTTCGTCGACGCGCGCGACGTGGCGCGGGCCGTCGCCCTCGCCGTCACCGCCCCCGGGCCGGTCACCGGCATCCTCAACATCGGCAGCGGCACGGCCCGTCCGGCCCGCGAGGTCGCCGAGGGGCTGGCGCGGGCCGCCGGCTTCCGCGGCCGGATCGAGGAGGACGGCGCCGGGTCGCCGCGCTCGGCCGCGCTGCCCTGGCAGCAGGCCGACGTGACGGCCGCCGGACGGGTCCTGGGCTGGCGGCCGGCGTACGAACTCGGCACGACCCTCGCCGACTTGTGGGCCGCGCCGTGACCGAACGGTCGCTGCTCGTCCCCCTGTACGTCCACCCCGGCGCCGAACCCGGCCCCTGGGAACGGCTGGTGCGGGCCGCGCCAGCGCTGCGCGGGGTGGTGCTCAACGCGGCGGACGGACCGGGGCCGCGCCCCGACCCGTCCTTCCGCGCCGTCGCGGCCCGGCTGCGCGCGGCGGGCGCCCCCCTGCTGGGGTACGTCGACACCGCCTACGGCCGCCGCCCGCTCCGGGACGCCGTGGCGGACCTGCGGCGGCACCGGCGGTGGTACGGGGTCGACGGCGTCTTCTACGACCGGGCGGCGGCGGAGGCGGAGTTGCTGCCGCGCTACCGCCGACTCGCCCTGGTGTCCAGGACGTTGGGCGCGCGGACGGTCGTCCTCAACCCCGGCACCCACCCCGATCCCGGATACGCGGAGGTCGCCGACCTGCTGGTGACCTTCGAGGGGCCCTGGGAGGCCTACCGCTCCGCGGGGATCCCCGCCTGGACGTCCGACCATCTCCCCACGCGCTTCTGCCACTTGGTCTACGGTGTGCCCCAGGAGCGGGCCGGTCTGGTGGCCCGGACGGCCGGCAGACGCGGTGCCGCGGTGCACTGCGCCGTGCCGGGGAACGGAGAGAATCCATGGCGGACCGCACCATGAGACGGCGGCGGCTGCGAGGCGGGGCCCTGACGGCGGCCGCGCTTCTGGTCGCGACGGGGTGCGCGGGGAACGTGTCCTCCTCCGGCGAGGCGGGACCGCCCCCGGCGGGAGCCTCGCACCCGGCCTCCCACGGGCCGTCGCCCTCCCCGAAGTCCCCCAAGTCCACGCCCCGGAAGGGCCGTTGGCAGCCCACGCCCGGCACCCGCTGGCAGTGGCAGCTCGACGGCGCCGTCGACACCTCCGTCGACGTCCCCGTCTACGACATCGACGGCTTCGAGAACGACGCCGCCACCGTCGCGAAGCTCCACGCCGACGGGCGCAAGGTCATCTGCTACGTCAACGTCGGGGCGTACGAGGACTGGCGGCCGGACCACGACAGGTTCCCGGCGTCCGTCCTGGGCGCGAAGAACGAGGGGTGGAAGGGCGAGCAGTGGCTCGACATCCGGCGCCTGGACGTCCTGCGGCCCATCATGGCGGAACGTTTCGACATGTGCCGGGAGAAGGGGTTCGACGCGGTCGAGCCCGATCTGACGGAGGGGTTCCGCAACCGGACGGGCTTTCCGCTCACCGCCGCCCACCAGTTGGCCTTCAACCGCATGATCGCCTCCCTCGCCCACGAGCGGGGGCTGGCCGTCGGCCTCAAGAACGACCTGGAGCAGATCCCCGAGCTCGTCGGCGACTTCGACTTCGCCGTCAACGAACAGTGCGCGCAGTACGGGGAGTGCGAGCGGCTCAGGCCCTTCGTGGCGCGGGGCAAGGCCGTCTTCCACGTCGAGTACGAGATGACGCCCGGTGAGTTCTGCGGCGGGACGAGGCGACTGGGGCTGTCCTCCATGCGGAAGAAGCTGGGGCTGAACGCCTGGCGCCAGGCGTGCTGAGGGTCCGTCGAAACGGGAGGAAACGGGACGGAGGTTCACTCCCGACTGCGTGAAGAACCTCACAGAACACCGTTTCGGCACGGGTTTTCGGCGGCGGATGGTGCAGGATCATCCACCGGACAACCAAGAACCCGTCAAAGAGGCGGGCGACCCGGGCGGACGCCGAGTCCTGCCGCCGTCCCGGGTGCGGACCGGATTTCGCGGATCGGCAGGAGCGGGAGACCCAGGCACGACGGACCACGAAGGCGGTGGTTCTAGGGGTGAAGCCACATGGTGGCCGGGCAACTTCGCCAGCCCGAACCCGACAGGTCATCTTTCGCAGGCGGATGACGAAGGGCTTATCGGCATGTCTGCGCTGCCTCGAATACCCGCGCTCATCTCCCGGGCCGGAACCGCATCGGCCCTCACCGCCGCGACCGTCGCGGCCTCCGTCCTGCTCCCCGGCCTCGCCGGTGAGGCGCAGGCGGCGACGTCGCCGGGCGCCAAGGCGGTCAAGGTCGCGGCGTCGAAGAAGGGCTCCCCCTACCAGTGGGGGGCCACCGGGCCGAATCGTTTCGACTGCTCCGGTCTGACGCAGTTCTCCTTCAAGAAGGTCGGCAAGAGGCTGCCGCGCGTCGCGGCGGACCAGTACAACGCGACGCGTCACGTCGCGCGGGGCTCGCGCTCCGTGGGCGACCTCGTCTTCTTCCACTCGGGCAGCTACGTCTACCACGTGGGCATCTACGCCGGGGGCGGCAAGATCTGGCACGCGCCCGGCACGGGCAAGAAGGTCCGCCTGGAGAAGATCTGGACCAACAACGTCTGGTACGGCCGCGTCCGCTGACGCGTCGGCTGCCAGGGGCCGGACGGGCTGATGTCAGCCCGTCCGGCGCTTGAGGACGAGCGGCGAAGCCGCGACGGGGGCGCAGCCCCGCCCCACCGCGCGGAGCGCGGTCCCGGGGGGAGAGAGAACCTCTCCGGGGCACCCCCGCGTCACGTACCGTCCACATACACCCAGCGCCCGTCCTCACGGACGAAGCGGCTCAGCTCGTGCTGCGAGTCCTCGGCACCCCCGACCCGGCAGCGCGCGACGAACTCCACCGTCCCCTCCTGGTGGAACGCCGTCCCGCCGGACGTGGAGAGGATCTCCAGCCCCGTCCACCGCACCCGCTCGTCCAGCGACAGCTCCGCGGGCCGCGTCGACGAGTGCCACGTGCGCAGCAGATACGCCACGTCCCCCACCGCGAAAGCGCTGTAGCGCGACCGCATCAGCCGCTCGGCGGTCGGCGCGGAGGAGCGTCCGGCGTGGAAGGCGCCGCAGCAGTCGGCGTAGGAGGCGGGCAGTCCGCAGGGACAGGGGGAGGCGGCGGGGGAGACGCGGTTCTTGGACATCCCACGATTGTCCCCCGGGCGGAACCCTTTCGGGCGCACGGGTGGTCCGCGCCGGCATCCCCCACCCCGTCGGGGAAACCGCACGTCAGGGCAGGGGCCCGCCCGCCCACGCCGGGCGGCGCTTCGGTTGCGGGCCCGCGCGGCCCCTGCACACGGTGGGCACGAACCGGCCGGACCGGACAGCAGACGCACCGGAAGGGAACTGCCCGCATGCCCGCGAAAGCGAACCCGCCCACCACCGTCGCCCTCGCCCTCTGCGGCTCGCTCGCCCTCGGCCTGACCGGCACGGCCCTCGCCGTCGAGCCGCTGGAGGCGGCGCCGAAGCCGAGACCGGTCGCCGCCCCCGCCCCGGCCGTCACCGCCCGGATGGCCCTGCTCGGCAGCCTGGGCACCCTGCTGACGCTCGGCACCGGCATCGCCCGGGACGCCCACGCCGCCAGGCCGGACGCCGCGAGGCTGAAGCTCGTCCAGCGTCAGCTCGCGGAGGAGGGCGCCCGGCTGCTCGCCTCCGCCCGGGCCCAGGCCCAGCAGGCGCCGGCCACCGCGAAGAACGACCCGAAGGGCAACAGGAGGAAGGACCCCGTCGGCGACATCAGGACCGCCCTCGACCAGCTCGGCAAGGACGCCACCAGGCTCCTCAACGACCTCGCGGCGAACAACACCGCCGCCGTCTCCGCCGACGTCACCCAGGTCCTGGCCGATCTGACGAAGCTGACGGCGCTCGTCCCCCAGGTCGGCGGCGGCCTGCCCGGGGTGCCCGCACCGGTGCCGCCCCTGCCCGTCCCCGTCGGCCGGTAGGCGGGCGGGGAGGACGGCGGGCGAGCAGGCCGGCAGGAGCTCACCCCAGCAGGCCGTACACCCGCAGCGCCCCGGAGAACGTCGCCACGTACACCTTCCCGTTCGTCACCGTCGGCGGGACGAACTTGGCGAACAGGCCGACGTCGTCCCGGTCCGCGACCATGCGGCTGTTCCACAGCTCCCGGGTGAGGTCGTCGGCCCGGTAGACGCGGACGACGCCCTCGACCACGGCCTGGTTGGCGTCCTTCGCGTACGGGTGGCAGGCCCACAGCAGACCCGTCGCCGGGTCGCACCCGTGCGCGGAGACGGACAGGAAGCCGCCCGGCATCCCGGGCGAACCGCCCGGCACCCCCGTCGGATCCACGGTGGTGCTCGTCGACACCGGTGCCGTCACCAGCCGCCCGCCGGCGAAGCGGTAGGCGCGCAGGAACGCGTTCTCCGGCCAGACGTACACCCACGAGCCGCCGCGCGGCGACCAGTGCACGGCCCCGCCGTGGATGTGGTGGCGGAGCCCGTCCGGCCCGGCGACCTGGAAGCTCTGCACGATCTGGCTGTCGGACCCGGGGTGGAAGTGCCCGAGCGCGCGGGTGTCGAGCAGGTAGAACTTGCCGGCCTTGCCCCCGCAGAGCAGCAGCCGCGTACCGGGCACCAGCAGCGGACCGGCCGAACCGAGGTCCGCGTCGGCCGCGTCCAGGGCCGCGTTGTCGAAGGGCGAGAACCAGTCGGCGACGGTCAGGTCCGGGCGGAGGCGGACGACGCAGTCGCCCAGCTCCGAACCGTCCGCGCGGAAGCCGCCGTTGCCGGTGACGCAGTACAGGTCCCCCTCGTCGTCCACCGCGAGCCCCTGGCCCGCCTGCCAGACGCCGCCCAGCCCGGTGCCGGGGGTGGTGACGAACACACCCGTGCGCCGCAGGGTGCCCGCGTCGTGGCCGAACACCCAGCCGTGGTAGGGACCTTGGTCGCCGTAGGAGGCGAAGGCCGTGTACACCCGGCCGTTCGCCAGGGTCAGCGCCGCACGTTGCAGCTGCCGGTTGCTGGTGAAGGTGATGCGGCCGTCGACACTCCCGTCACCGCCGCCGCGCACGGTGGCGGCGATCCGCACCGGCCCGCCCAGCACCTCCCGTCCGGTGCGCACGTCCAGCGCGTGCAGGGTGTGGTGATGGCCGTCGGACTCCTTGGTGAACGCGACGGCGTACAGCACGCCCCGCTCCCGGTCGACGACCGGCGTGCCGACGATCCCGACCTCGACCGCGATGTCCCGGTAACCCCTCGGCCCGATCGCGGGATCGGGCAGCGGGGCGGACGGGCCCAGCGAGGCGTGCCAGAGCGGGGCGGAGGCGGCCGGGTCGTCGGCGTCGAAGGCGTAGACGCTGTTGTGCATGGTGGCGACGTAGACGACGTTCCTGACCACCCGGCCGGGGAGTTCGAGACCGGGCAGGTACAGCGGCTGGGCGTACACGTGCCCGTCCACCGCCCGGCTGAAGAGCAGACCGAACGTGTCCGGGCCGACGGTGGCCGGACTCAGCGCCGTCTCCCGCAGGTTGGCGCCGGTGCGCCGGTTGTCGTTGTGCTGCGTGGTGACCGGGACCGGGCAGTCCGTCACGGCGGCCTCCGGATCCCTCGTGGTGGGCCGGCTTCCAGGGTCGGCCCGGCGGGGGGTGCCCGGCAATCGCCGGATCGAGTGACGGTGCGCCGTGCGCAGCGTGTCTCAAGTGACCGTTGTTCGTCGCGAGTTGCGTCGGCTAGGGTCGGCCGGTGCGCAGACGCCTGCTCGTGACGATGCTCCTGGCCGCCGTCGCCCTGACGGCGTGCGGGTCCGACCACGACTCACCGTCCCCGGAGCCGGTGCCGAGGCCGACGGGCAGGGGGCCCGTGCGCGCCGACGGCGCCGAGCTCCTGCACCGGCCCGGCGGCCGGGCCAGCGCCCAGAACCCCGCCTTCTCCCCGGACGGCCGCTCCCTCCTCTTCACCGTCTTCCACGACGGCTACAACGAGGGCGCCGCCGCCCTGCGGACCCTGCCGTTCCGCGGCGGTGCCGCCCGGGAGAAACCCCGTACCGTCCTGGACGAGTCCGACCGCGCCGCCGTGAACCTCCCCGGCACGAGCTGGCACCCCTCCGCCGGGCTCACCTTCACCTCCGACCGCGCGGGCCGCGACGAGGTGTGGACCCTCAAGCCCGGCGGCAGGCCGGAGCGCGTGACCGAGCACGACGGCGACACCGGTTACCTGGAGCCCAGCTTCTCGCCGGACGGGCAGTGGATCGTCTTCCAGGAGAGCGTGGAACGCGCCGGCGACAGCGGCGGCGAGGGCTCCATCTGGAAGGTGCGCCGCGACGGGACGCACCGCACCCGCCTCCTCGACGGCCCCGCCACCCACACCGACAACCGCCAGCCCAACTGGTCCCCCAGGGGCGACCGCCTCGTCCTCCAGCGGCGCGAACGCGGCGGCGACTGGGGGCTGTTCGTGATGGACGCGGACGGCGGCGGGCTGCGCCGCCTCACCACGGCCGCCGGTGAGCACACCGACCCGAGCTGGTCCCCCGACGGGACGTCCGTCGTCTTCTCCTCCACGGCCGGCGGCCTGGACCTCCCGCAGATCTTCGTGATCCCGGCGGCCGGCGGCCGCCCCGTACGCGTCACCCACGACGCCACGTCCTACGACGGCGCGCCCAGCTGGTCGCCGGACGGGCAGTGGATCGCCTTCGAGTCGCACCCGGGGGACGACGACCGGCCCTCGTCGCTGTGGCGCGTGGCGGCGCCGCGGCGGTGACGCGGCGCACGGACGGGCCCGGCCCCCGCGGCCGGCGGCTCGGACCGCCTCGTCCGCGGCATCCGGCAGCGGCCGCTCCCTGACCAGGAGGGTGAGCGCCAGAGCCAGGGCCATGAAGGGCACGGTTCAGGTGAAGACGGCCCGGAACGCCGCGGTGCCCGAGGGGGCCCCGGCGGACAGGACCGCGCCGAAGAGGGCGGCACCGAGGGCCCCGCCGAGGGAGCGGAAGAAGTTCAGCACACCGGTGGCGGTGCCGATGTGCTCGTGGCGGTGCGGTGGAGGACCACGTCCTCCTCCGCCGGCCGCCGGGTCGGGACGCGGCCGGCGCGCAGCCAGCGGGAGAGCGCGAGGACGAACCACCCGCTCGCCCCCGCCCCCGCCCCCACGGCCCGAACCCGCCGCGCTGCGGCCGCGGGCCGCCGAGGGCCGTGCCCGGAAGGAGTGAGACCGACGCCAGCCGCATCCCCCTCCCCACCGTCGACCTCCTCGCGGGACTTCCGGCGGATGACCGCAGGGGCGCTGCGGCTCCGCGACGTGGAGGGCATGGTGCAGGCGGCCGTCACAGGGCACCACCCGATCCGCTTCGCCCGCGACGCCGTCGCCGGACGCACCGAGAAGTCCTTCTCCGCCCCACCGTCCTCGACACGCGGTCCCGTACCGAAGTCCCCGCACCTGTCGCGGAGTCCGCTCCGCATGCTATTCATGAAAGTGAGTAGTCACTTACATGAAGAGCAGAGGGGTGCGCCGTGACCACCACCGCAGACCGCTTCCGCGCCGCCGTCGAACGGCGCGATCTCACCGCCCTGGACGACCTGTTCACCGACGACATCCGCTTCTACAGTCCCGTGAAGTTCTCGCCCTTCGAGGGCAGGCCCATGGTGCTGGGCCTCTTCGGCGTCCTGCTGCGCACCTTCGAGGACTTCCGCTACATAGGCCGTCACACCGGCAGCGCGGAGACCTCCGGCGGGACGACGGCCCCGTCGGAGGTCCTGCTCTTCCGCGCCGCCGTGGGCGGCAGGCAGATCCACGGTGTCGACCTGCTGCACTTCCACGAGGACGGCCGGATCAAGGAGTTCACCGTCATGGTGCGGCCGCAGTCGGCCGTGCAGGTGCTGGGCGAGGCGGTCCTCGCGGGGCTGGCGGCGGACGGGCTCGTGCCGGCGCCCGCGGGACCGGCCGCCGGCTAGGACGGTGTGGGGCCCGTCATGTGCTCGCTGATCCACTGGATCGGGCCCATGCCCATGCTCGGCACGTAGGTCCTGGCGTTGTGCTCGCCGTCCGGTATCTCGCGCAGCATGGTGTGCACCGGTCCTCCGTTGCCGTAAGTGCTGATGAACTCCCTGGTGTTCCGCATCGAGGTCCGCTCCTTGGTGCCGACCTGGAAGGCGAGGTAGACGTCGGGGCCCTTGCCGTCGATCAGCCGTTTCGCCAGTACCTGCGGGTTGTTGGCGGCCTTCTCCGCCGCGTGCCCGGCCCACAGCGGCGAGTCGGGGACGATGTCCGGGCCCGACGCGATGACGGCCTTGAAGCGGTCCGGCTTCTGGAGCACCGCCTTCAGCCCCGCGAAGGCGCCGGAGGAGGAGCCCATGAAGGCCCAGCCGTCGCGCTGCTTCAGCGTGCGGAAGTTGGCCTTGATCAGGTCGGGGACGTCCTCGGTCAGCCAGGTGCCCATCTTCGGCTGCCCGGGGATGTCGCTGCCGTCGTAGTAGTTCTTGTCGTCCGGGTTGAGCACCGGCATCGCCACGATGAAGGGCAGGCTCCTGCCCTCCTTCGACCACTGCGCGATCGACGACTGGAGCTTGAGGTCCGTCCCCATCCAGTAGTTGACCGGGTAGCCGTTGCCCCCGGGCAGCGCGATCAGGACGGGGAAGCCGGACTTCGCGTACGCGGGATCGTCGTACTGCTTCGGGGCCCAGACCCACACCTTGCCCTTGAACCCGGACTTCTTGCCGTCCAGGGTGACGACACCGATCTTCGTGCCGTCCTGCACGGTGTTGGCGACGCGGAAGTCGGCCCTGGGGCCGGTGGGCATGAGGGTGCCGCGGGCGCCGGTGCCCCCGCCGCCGGTGTCGCCGAAGGTGATCGGATCACCCTTGTCGGAGAAGACGCCGGTGAACTTCAGCACGGGCCAGGCGATCAGGGCCAGGACGGCCACGCAGGCCACCGTCCAGGTGCGGCGGCGTTTGGTCGTGGTCATGGGGTACCTGCTCACATCTGGTAGCGGTCGGGGGAGAAGAGGTGCAGGTGGTCCCTGACCCAGTCGGAAGTGCGGGCGAGGCCCTCCTCCAGGTCCACCCGGGGGCTCCAGCCGGCCCATTCACGGGCCCGGGAGTTGTCCGAGAGCAGCCGCTCGACCTCGCTGCCGGCCGGCCGCAGCCGCGCCGCGTCCACCACGACCCTCGCGTCCCGGCCCGACGCCCGGATCAGCGAGGCCGCCAGGTCGCCGACCGATATCTCGCGCCCCGTACCGAGGTTGACGACGTGCCCCACCGCCCGGTCGCAGTCGGCGAGGGCGAGGAAGCCCTCGGCGGTGTCGGTGACGTAGGTGAAGTCACGGGTCGGCGAGGTCGAGCCCAGCCGGATCTCGTCGGCGCCGGCGTGCAGTTGGGCCAGGATCGTGGGGATCACCGCGCGGGCGGACTGGCGCGGCCCGTAGGTGTTGAACGGGCGCACCACCGTGACCGGCAGGCCGAAGGAGTGCGCGTAGGACAGCGCCAGCATGTCCGCGCCGATCTTCGAGGCGGAGTACGGCGACTGCGGCTGCAGCGGATGGTCCTCGCGGATCGGGACCGTCCGCGCCGTGCCGTAGACCTCGCTCGTCGAGGTGTGCACCATGCGGCGCACGCCGTGGCGGCGGCAGGCCGCGGCCACGTTCTCCGTCCCGGCCACATTGGTCTGCACGTACGCCTCGGGGGACGCGTAGCTGTACGGGATGCCGATCAGCGCCGCCAGGTGGAAGACGGTGTCGCAGCCGGCGACGGCGTCCGAGACCCGGTTCGCGTCCCGCACGTCCCCGGCCAGGAACTCCACGGGGGAGTCCGGACCCGCGTACCGTGCCAGATGGCCGCGTTCGGCGTACGGCTTGTAGTGCGCCAGCACCCGGACCCGGGCCCCGCGCTCCACCAGCAGGCCGACCAGGGCCGAGCCGATGAATCCTTCGGCTCCCGTGACGAGGACCGTCCGGTCCTGCCAACGGGAGGGCGTGGTCTTCGCGTTCATGTCTTTCCTCATCGGGTCGTCGTCAGGGCGGGCGTGCGGCCGGCCAGGCGCAGCACCCATGCCGCCATGAGGCCGGCTGCGGCCGCGTGGGTGCCGGGGTCGGCCGCGGCGCTCATTGCGGCCAGCCGGTGCGGCTCGTCGAGCAGCGGGCCGATCAGCTCCGCCAGCCGGTCGCCGTCCGCCTCCGCGTCCGGCAGCAGCAGGCCGGCGCCCGTGTCGGACAGCACCCGGGCGTTGTGGGTCTGGTGGTCGTGCGGCGCGTGGGGGTAGGGGACGAGGACCGCGGGCACCCCCAGGGCGGACAGTTCCGCGACCGTCGCCGAGCCGGCCCGGCACACCATCACGTCGGCGGCCGCGTACGCCAGGTCCATGCGGTCCAGATAGCCGGCGGCCGTGGCGACGCAGCCGGAACCGTCCGCGGCCAGCCGGGCCCGGACCTCCTCCAGCGCCGCCGGTCCCGTCTTGATCAGCAGATGGACGTCCGGCCGGGCGCGCCAGAGCCGCGCCAGCCCCACCGCGGCATCGGTGAGCCGGGCCGCGCCCAGGCTGCCGCCGTTGAACAGCACGAGCCGCTTCCCGTCCGGCACCCCGAGGGCCCGCCGGGCGGTGCCGCGCAGGGCCGCCCGGTCGAGCCCCGCCACCGCCCCGGCCAGGGGCATACCCACGGTCCGCGCCCGCTCGGCGGTCCGGGCCGGGAGATGCCGGCGCGTACGGTCGAAGGCCAGCGCCACATGCGGGGTGAGCGCCGCCGCGAAGCGGTTGGCGCGCCCCGGCACCGCGTTGGACTCGTGCGCCAGCGCGGGCCGGCCTGCCAGCCGGGCGCCGAGCACGGCGGGCGCGCTCGGGTACCCGCCCATGCCGATGACGACCTGGGCACCCTGCTCCTCGATCACCCGCCGCGCCTGGCGGCCCGAGCGCAGCAGATCGGCGGGCAGCAGGAATCTGCGGGCGCCGAGCGACGGGTCGAACGGGATCATGTCGACCGTGTGCAGCCGGTAGCCGGCCTCGGGTATCAGCCGCGTCTCCAGGCCGCGTTCGGTCCCGACGAAGCTGATCACCGCGTCCGGGACGGCTCTTCGCAGCGCCTCGGCGACGGCCAGCCCCGGATAGATGTGGCCGCCGGTGCCGCCCGCCCCGATGACCACCGAGAGGGTGGTGTCGTGTGCTGTAGCCATGGCCACAGCGTGGAGAAATGTCCTAAGAGGGTTTTAAGAGGTGTTATGCGGGCCTTGTTCGCGCCGGCGTCGCCGGCAGCGGGCGCGGGGCCGGTCGGCAGTGGGCGCGGGGCTAGATTGAATACCTTCCCACGTCCCTCCCACCCCAGGAACATGGCGACTCCACGATGACAGAGCGACCACCGCACGGTACGGCCCGACCCGGCGGGCGTACGGCCCGGACGCGGGAGGCCGTGCTGGCCGCCGCCCTCGAAGAGCTCGGCGTTCACGGATACGCCGCCCTCACCGTGGACAGGATCGCCCAGCGGTCCGGCGTCCACGCCGCGACCATCCGACGGCGCTGGCGCTCGGTCCAGGGCGTCATCATCGATCTGCTGGCCCAGCACAGCGGATCGCTCCCCACCCCCGACACCGGTGACCTCCGCCAGGACCTGCACGAGCTCGCCCGGGCCATCGCCGACTACCACGCCTCACCGCGCAGTCGCAACTTCATCGAAGCGACCATTGTCGCGGCCGCCCACAACCCTCAGGTCTCCGACATCGTCCGGGACGCCTTCACCGCCCGCACGGAGCAGGTGACCTGCATCGTCACCAGGGCCGTCGCCCGCGGTGAACTGTCACCGGACGTGGACGCGCGTGAGGTGATCGCCGCCCTGAGCGCGCCCTTCTACTACCGGCTCCTGGTCCTCCGCGGCACTGCCGACGACCGTCTCGTCCACACCAGCGCGGAAGCGGCCTACCACGCGGCGCGTGGCGGAGTGTTCGTCCCGCCCCCTTCCGGCCCCTGAGGCCGAAGGCCGCTCCGTGTAGGCGAAGCGCCGGCCCGTACCAGTGGTGGCCTTCGCGGACTTGACGCGGAGTCAGTGATTCCGGATTAGGTCACGAGGGCATCACAAGCTTTCCATCGCCACCGCCCCTGGCGCGCCGCCCCGCCGTCCGGGCAACAGCGGACGGGCGCACTCCGCGTCAGTCGGCGGGCCGCGGGGTGATCTCCTCCTGGCCGGAGCGCCAACTCCCCCATGAATCGGCCGGGTTGACCTGATTCTGCTTCCCCGGTCAAGGCTGCCCGAGCCCGTGCCGCCTCGACGTCCCCCGCCGTTCCCATCCCTTGTCGATCAGTACGTTTTGTTCGGGTTTTCGGCGTATGGGCCGGAATGTGGCGTGACTTGTGGCGCCCCCGCCCTCCCCCCTAATGTTCACTCGTCGCGCATTAAGGATCTGTCCGTCGCTGAAGGCAGCCCGGTTCGAGAGGGCGGCGGCCGACAGCGGCGCCCGTCCTGACGTGCCGTCAGTGAGAGGAAGCGCGCGCCTCTTCCGGTCATCAGCCAGTCATCAAGGAGCCCCCGCATGTCCGCATTCGTACGACGCCCCGCTGTCCGCTCGGCTCTGCTGGCCGCGGCGCTCGGTGCCGTTGTCCTGGGCGTCGCCGTCCCCTCCCAGGCCGTGCCGGCTCCGCGGACGGCGGCGGTGAAGGCTGCGGCGGCCCCCTCGCAGGTCGGCGGTGAGATAAGCCGCACCGAGATGATCCAGCGGGTGCAGTACTGGATCGACAAGGGCGTCCCCTACAGCCAGTCCGGTTACTACCCGGACCTTCAGGGGCGCAACTACCGCACCGACTGCTCGGGGCTGGTGTCCATGGCCTGGCACCTGCCCACCAGCGCGACCACGTGGACGCTTCCGCAGTACTCCACCCGGCTCGGCGGTCTGGACGACCTCCAGCCCGGCGACGCGCTGAACGACATCGACAGCCACGTGATGCTCTTCACGGGCTGGACGGACGCGAGCCACACGACGGCCACCATCATGGAGCACGCCAAGCCGGGCACCAAGGCCCGCAAAGCCTCCTACTCCCGCAACTACATCAACAGCAAGGGCTTCAAGCCCTACCGTTACAACCGCGTCCTCGAAACGCCGGTGACCGTGCCCGACAAGGGCATGACGAACGTCACCGCGGTCGGCGACCTGACCGGCGACGGGATCACCGACGTCATCGCGGTGGAGACCTCGACGGGCGATCTCTACCGCTACTCGGGCCCCGACTACACCGGTGGTTCCGCCCGGGTGAAGATCGGATACGGCTGGGACTCGATCAGCAGCATCGTCGGTGTCGGCGACCTGACCGGCGACGGCGTGCCCGACATCATCGCCGTGGACGCCGGGACGGGCGACCTCTACCGCTACTCGGGCCCGAACTACAACGGTGGCTCGAAGGTCAAGATCGGCAACGGCTGGGACTCGATGTCCAACGTCACCGCGGTCGGCGACCTGACGGGCGACGGCGTGCCCGACATCATCGCGGTCGAGACGAAGACGGGCGATCTGTACCGCTACTCGGGCCCGAACTACAACGGTGGCTCCAAGGTCAAGATCGGCAACGGCTGGAACGTCTACTCCACGATCGTGGGCGTCGGCGACCTGACGGGTGACGGCGTGGCCGACATCATCGCCGTCGACAACGAGACCGGCGACCTGTACCGGTACTCGGGCCCGAACTACAACGGCGGCACCAAGGTCAAGATCGGTGCCAAGTGGGACTCCATGATCAACATGGCGGGGGTCGGCGACCTGAACGGTGACAAGATCCCGGACCTGATCGCCGTCGAGCAGTCGACCCAGAAGCTGTTCCGTTACTCCGGCCCCGACTTCACCGGCGGCTCCCGGGTGCAGATCGGCACCAACTGGTAACAGTCGTACCACCCTTTCGCCGCAGCGTTCCGTCCGGCGGCAGACGGCCGTCCACCGCCGGACGGAACGCGGCACGCCTCACCCCGTTTCCCCTCTTCACCCCGACACAGAACCGAGGTTCACCTTGTCCGCACAGTCGCCCACGCCCGCACAGCCACGGCGCCGGTCCCTCCGCACGTCCCTGCGGGCCGTCCTGGCGGCCGTCCCCGCCGCCGCGCTCGGCGTCTCCCTGCTCGCCGCGCAGCCGGCCGCCGCCGCCTCCGTCGCCACCTGGGACAAGGTCGCGAACTGCGAGTCCACCGACAACTGGAGCATCAACACCGGGAACGGCTACTACGGTGGCCTGCAGATCTGGAAGCCGACCTGGGACGCCTTCGGCGGCACGCAGTACGCCGCGTACCCCCACCAGGCCACCAAGGAACAGCAGATACGGATCGCGGAGAAGATCCTCGCCACGCAGGGTGCCGGCGCCTGGGGGAGCTGCGGCGCCGGGGCCGGCCTCGCCGGCGACCACGCCGATCCGTTCCCGGCGGAGCCCCCCGCCCCCCAGTCCAACATGGCCCACCTCACCCCGGTCGGCGACCTGACCGGTGACGGCGTGCCCGACGTCATCGCGGTGGAGAAGAAGACCGGTGACCTCTACCGCTACTCGGGCCCCTCGTTCGGCGGCGGATCGCGCGTCAAGCTCGGCTACGGCTGGAACGGTATGAGCGACATCGTCGGCGTCGGCGACCTGACCGGCGACGGCGTGGCCGACATCCTGGCCGTCGACAAGGAGAGCGGCGACCTGTACCGCTACTCGGGCCCGAGCTACAACGGTGGTTCGAAGGCCAAGATCGGCTCCAGCTGGGACTCGATGTCCAACGTCACCGCGGTCGGCGACCTGACGGGCGACGGAGTGCCGGACATCATCGCGGTGGAGAAGAAGACGGGCGACCTGTACCGCTACTCGGGCCCGAACTACAACGGTGGTTCGAAGGTCAAGATCGGCAACGGCTGGAACGTCTACTCCTCGATCGTGGGCGTCGGCGACCTGACGGGTGACGGCGTGGCCGACATCATCGCGGTGGAGAAGAGGACGGGCGACCTGTACCGCTACTCGGGCCCGAACTACAACGGCGGCACCAAGGTCAAGATCGGGACGAGCTGGGACGGCATGACCGGCATCACGGCCGTCGGCGACGTCACCGGTGACGGCGTGCCCGACCTGCTCGCCATCGACCCCTCCGACCACAAGCTCTACCGCTACGCCGGACCCGGCTTCACCGGCGGCTCCCGGGTGCAGATCGGCACCAACTGGTAGGAAGCGGCCCTTCCTTGGCCCGGGCCTTCTCCTGGCCCGGGCCTTTCCCTTTTCGTCCGCCCTCCGTCCCCCTTCCGGTCCGCCCTCCGTCCCCCCTTCCGTCCGCTCTCCCTTCCCCCTCCATCACCCCTCCGTCCCACAGGAGTTGCCAGTGCGACGCATCACCTCCCTCGCGGTCACCGCCGGTTCCTTGCTGGCGATGTGCGCCGGCGGGCTCATGACCGCGACGGCCGCCCGGGCGGACGACGTTTCCGCCGGGAACGCCCCGCCCCTGCGGTTCGTCAGCTACAACATCTGCGGCAACATGTGCACCGCCGCCAAGGGATACGACGACCGACGCCGCATCGACACGGTGGTCGACGAGGCCACGGCCGGCACATGGGGTGCCGACCAGATCTTCCTCCAGGAGGTGTGCCGCCCGCAGTACGACGCCATCGAGAAGAAGCTGGCCCCGCTCGGCTTCCACGGCCTGTACACGGCGACGCTTCCCGGCCGCGGCGCGACGGCCGGCGAGGAGGCGGTGTGCGGCGGCGCGGACTACGGAATGGCCGTCCTCGCCAAGGGACCGGTCACCGAAACGAAGGTCCTGGACCTGACCGTGGGCGGAGAGAACGAGCCCATCAGAAGCCCCTGCGTGAAGAACTACGTCCAGAGCCGGGTCAATTGGGCGTGCTCGGTGCACCTCTACTGGGAGTCCGGCGACACCCGCCGCAAGGCCGAGGCCCGTAAACTCGCGGCCCAGGCCGCCGAGTGGCAGAACGCCGGAATCCCCGTCGTCCTCGGCGGTGACTTCAACGACCAGCCCCGGTCGGCCTCGCTCTCCGCGTTCTACGACACCGGCATCGGCGACGGCGGCCAGGGCGCGTTCCTGGAGGCCGACGAGACCGACAAGGACCGCTTCGCTACCGTCTGCGCACCCTCCAGGAGCCGCTGCCGCTCCGGCGACGCCACCTTCGGCAAGCGGAAGATCGACTATCTCTTCCTCTCCTCCCGCGACTTCAAGGGCGTCAAGGCCGATGTGCTCCCCCTGGACACCAAGGTCTCCGACCACCGGTTGCTGCGCGGCGCGGCGTACTGGGCCGACTGCGGCCCGCTCGACCCGTGGACGGGCACCGTCCTCCGCAGGGACGCGGCGGGCGGCCTCTTCCGCTACGCGGGCCGACCGGGCGGCACGGTCACCGGCGCGTGCAAGGTGGGCACCGGCTGGAACACCATGCGGCTGGCCGCGCGCGACGGGAACACCGTGATCGCCGCCGACGAGGCCGGAGCCCTGTGGCGCTACCCGGCCGACCCCGACACGGGCACCTACTCGGGCGACACCCGGGTCCAGGTCTCCAGCGGCTGGCAGACGATGAACACCCTCCTCGCGCCGGGTGACTTCTCCGGGGACGGCCGCCCCGACGTCATCGGCCGGGATGCGGACGGCGACCTATGGCTGTACCGGGGCTCGGCCGACGGCGGCTACGCCTCTCCGGTCAAGATCGGCAACCGCTGGCAGATCTACACCGCTCTCGTGGCGCCGGGCGACTTCACCGGGGACGGTCGCCCCGACCTGATCGGGCGGGACGCGGCCGGCGATCTGTGGCTGTACAAGGGCGACGGCAGCGGCGGCTACGCCCCCAGGCAGAAGATCGGCAACGGCTGGCAGACCTACACGGCCCTGACCGGCCCGGGCGACCTCGACGGCGACGGCCGGCCCGACCTGGCCGGCCGCGACGAGGCCGGTGACCTGTGGTTCTACCAGGGCGACGGCAAGGGCGGCTACAGCCCTCGCAAGAAGATCGGCAACGGCTACCCCAAGGGAGAGCTGATCCTCTGAGCGGGCGTTTCGGCTCGGGGGCGAAGGGATCCGGGACGTCGACCCCGCCGCCGCGACGGCGGCCGACTCGCGGCGCCTGCCTGCGTCCCGCCTGGGCGGCCTTCGTGGCGCGAACAGGGGACGGGAGATCCCCGGCCCCTGAGCCGGGCCGTGTCGCAGACCTACTCGACCGTCACCGTCAGCACCGCGTACTGCGCGACCGTCAAGGCCACCGTCGCCGTGGCCCCCGACGTCGTCCACGTCACCGGCTGCGGCGCCGGGGACGTACCGTCCGGGGAGGCGACGGTCGCGGCCGTGACGCGGCGGCCGTCCGGGACGGCCACCGTCACCGAACACGTGGCCGGGGCCGTCGCGAACGCCGTCGGCTTGTCGCCGAAGCAGGTGAAGTTGACCAGTTGGACGACGATGTCGTTGCCGAGGCGGCCCGCCTCCAGGTAGACGCGGCGGTCGTCTCCGGAGGACAGGGTGACCTTCGGAGGGGCCACGGACCGTACGGGGGCCAGGAGTTGGGTCGCGTCGGCCTGGCCCGTGGCCGAGAGGAAGGACTTGCCGAGAAGGTCCTTGAAGTACCAGCAGGTGCCGGAGCCGAAGCGGTTCTGGTTCGTGGCCGGGACGGGGTCCTTCCTGCGGAAGCCGAGGACATCGGCGAGGGCGAACTCCGAACGCGCCGCCCCGAGTTCGTCCAGGCCCGTCGGCGCCGGCCCGGTGACGACAACCGTTCCGCCGCCCGCCACGTACCCCCGCAGCACCTCCGCCTCGGTGTCCGAGACCGCCTGGAGATTGGGGAGCATCACGACCTTGTACGGGGCGAGGTCGGCGGCGGCGAGCCCGACGCTGACGACGGTGTTGAACGGGACGTGGCCGTACACCAGCGCCTTCACCGTGCCGCGGAACTCGCCGAGCCACGGCATCGTGGTGCAGCTGTCCTCGGGCGTGCTCTCGCTCCACCACTCCTTGACCCCGGACGGCTTCTTGTTGTTGACGTACATGCCCGTGCCGGCCCGGGGGCTGACGAAGTCGCGCGAGGCGGAGGAGTGGTAGACAGCGACCTCGGCGGCGGAGGCGGCGCCGAAGAGCTTCTCCTGGTGGGCGGCGACGAAGCCGTACATGCGGGTGCGCATCTTGGCGTCGGTGGTGGAGTTCTTGAAGGGGCTCTTCACCTCGTAGGGGTTGCAGCCCGCGGCCAGCAGCTGGGCCATCACCAGCGAGGCGTCGTCCGCCTTCCAGCCGTAGGAGAACGCCCAGGCGGGCTTGGTGCCGCTCGCGGCCCGCGCGTATTTGTACATGGAGATGAGGCACGTCCAGTCGGACGCGGTGGCGTGCCGCATGCCGTCGTAGTTGCCGAGGATGTCGACCTCCCAGGCGTGGCTGACGCCCTCGACGCCCCGCAGGTACGCGCCGTCGAGCCCGATGGAGGTGGCGTACTGGTAGTCCATGCTGACGGTCTCGACGAAGGTGACCAGGTCCTTGTTGACGGACCGCCCGGCGGCGGCGATGTCCAGCTGCCACAGGTGCAGGTTGCGGTGGCGCCACTCGACGAACCGGCGGAACGTGCTGTCGCCGAAGTCCGCCTTCTTCGGCAGCGGCAGCCCGGTGTCGGCCTTGAAGGCGGCGGCCGCCCAGGGGGACGCGTCGCACCAACTGGCCTTGCCGTCGAAGTAGATGGGCACGTCCGGCCAGACGGCGTCCACGCCGGTGGCGGCCAGGGACTTGACCCGGTCCAGGTAGTAGTCCCGCCAGGGGGAGTTGGGGCTGAGCCAGCAGCTCTCGTCGCCGGGGTCCACCCAGACGACGAGGCTGCCGTAGAAGACGTTGTCCTGGCCGTCGAGGGAGCGCTGCACCCACTCCTTGCCGTGGTCGTTCTTGTAGAACGACCGGCCGTTCTCGCCGCCCACGCTGATGAGTTCGAGGGACGGGTAGTACATGACCACGCGCATCCCGGCCGTGTGCGCCAGCCCCGTGAAGGTCCTGACCCGCCTCATGTGGTCGTCGAACTCGGCGCGGGTCAGCCAGTTCGACAGGACGGTGTCGAGCTCGATCACGCTGACGTTCTGCGCCTTGAGCGCGTTGATCACCGGCTTCATCTGCGCGGCGTCGGCGTCCTCGTCGAAGGTGCCGTCCGCGATCCGGGCGAAGCGCGCCCAGTCCGGGAAGACCCCCTGCCGGACGGCGGGCGCCGCCCAGGCGGCCCGGTCGATCCGCAGCGGCTCCGGCGGGGGCGGCACGGGCAGCGCGCCCGCCGCCCAGGCCGCGCCGCCGATGCCCAGCCCGGCGCGCAGCACGCCCCTGCGGCTCATTCCGCCGCGTCTCCCGTCGTGCCGTCCGTCGCGTCCCATGCTTCCCCCCTGGTGTCCGGGATTCCCGTGGTTCGGGCGATGCGGCGATTCTGTCGGGAACCCGGCTGGACGGAAGGCTTCCGGCGGTTTTCCGGCGGGCGGGAACGGCCGTTTTCGGCCGGGGCGGACGGCTCGCACGGGGCGGCCGAGTTGCCGCTCATGCCCCGGTCCGTAGCATTTTGCCTGACATGGTGATCACGCACGCGGTGATCGCGGCGGGCCCCCTCGACTGGTCGCTGGTGACCGGATGGATTCCGGCCGCCCTGACCGTCCTGGGGCTCGCCGCCCTGGCGGTGCTCCTCTTCTCCCGCCGGCGCCGGTGGTGGACCCGCTGGGCACCCGCCGCCGTACTCCTCGCCGTGCTGGTCACCCTGGCCCTGCGCTGGGCCGTGGACGACTGGTTGCAGCCCTTCCCCGACCCGCTGCCCCCGGACGTCGTGGCCTGGACGGGCGTCGCCGTCCTCGGCGTCTGCCTGACCCTCTTCCGCATCCCGCTGCTGCGGCCCCGCCACTGGGCCGGCGCCGCGCTGTGCGGGCTGCTCGTCGTGCTGCTCGGCGCCGCGCAGATCAACCGGCACTTCGACCAGTACCCGACGGCCCGTTCCGCCCTCAACACCTGGCTGATCAGAACCACCACGCTCGCCGACGCCACCGGCACCGCCGAACCCACCCTCCCCGTACCGCCGGGCAAGGCGCTCTCCGACGTCTGGCGCCCGCCACCGGACCTGCCCAAGGACGGCACCCTCTCCAAGTCCCCCGTCCCGGGGGCGAGATCGGGCTTCCGCGCCCGCGACGCGTACGTCTACCTGCCGCCCGCCTACCGGGCGAGCCCGCGCCCCCTGCTGCCGGTGATCGTCCTCATGGCCGGACAGCCCGGCTCGCCGGACGACTGGATCAACTCCGGCCGCCTGGTGGGCATGATGAACGCCTTCGCCGCCGCGCACCGCGGACTGGCGCCCGTGGTCGTCGTCGCCGACCCGCTCGGCTCGCAGTTCGCCAACACCCTCTGCCTGGACTCCCGCCTGGGCAACGTCCAGACGTACCTCGCCACCGACGTCCCCGACTGGATCCGCGCCCACCTCCAGGTCGCCGCCGCCCGCACCTCCTGGGCGGTCTCCGGGATCTCCTTCGGCGGCACCTGCTCCCTCCAGCTCGGCGTCAACGCCCCCCGCGTGTACGGGGTGGTCAACGACATCTCCGGGCAGGAGGCCCCGACCCTCGGCAGCCGGAAGAAGACGATCGACAAGGCGTTCGGCGGCGACGCGGCCGCCTTCGCACGCGTCGCGCCCCTCGACGTCATGGCCCGCGAGCGCTTCCCCGACACCCGGGCCGCGTTCGTCGCCGGCCGCTCCGACGACACCTACCGGCCGCAGCAGCGCACGGTCTACGAGGCCGCGCGCGCCGCCGGGATGAGGGCCGAGTGGGTCGAACTCCCCGGCGGCCACAGCTGGCAGGTCTGGCGGCCCGGACTGGAACGCCAACTCCCCTGGATCGCACGGCAGACGGGGCTGATCCCATGAGCGCCGCCGCGGGGACGCCCGTCGCCGGCGACCGCCGGCACCGCTGGCGCATCACCCTCGACCGGGCCCTCGTCCCCGTCCGCCACGCCCCCTTCACCCTCGCCTTCCTCGCCGTCCTGTGGATCGTCGGCGCCGTCACCCACTCCCTGGGCTCCGGGCCGAGCCGGCACCGGATGGAGAGCGTCGGCGCCGGCGTGCCCGCCCTGACACACGGCCGCTGGTGGACGCCCGCGAGCTCCCTGCTCTGGTGCCCCGGCCTCGGCGGCTACCTCGGCGCCACCGCCCTCGTCCTGCTCCTCGTCACCCCCGCCGAGCGCCGCATGGGCGTCGCCCGCACCGCCACCACCCTGCTCGGCGGGCAGATCCTCGGCACCCTCCTCGGCATCGGCATGGTCGAACTCGGCTCCGCCGCCGGGGAACAGTGGCTCGCCAGCCTCACCGAGGACCTCACCGTCACCCCCACCGTCGGCACCCTCGCCGTCGGCGGCGTCCTCAGCTACCGGCTCACCGCCCTGTGGCGCCGCCGCACCCGCCTCGGCATCGTCGCCTTCGCCCTCGTGATGTCGCTGTACGTCGGGCACCTCCAGGGCGTCCTGCGGCTCGGCGGCGCGGTCGTCGGGCTCGCGATCGGCGCCGCCCTCCACCGGCGGCGCGGACCCCTGTGGCCGCGCAACGCCTCGCACACCGAGGCCCGCGTCCTCGTCGCCCTCGTCGTCGCCGCCTCCGCGATCGGACCGATGGTCGCCATCCTCTACCGGGACGCCTACGGCCCGTTCAGCACCTTCAACGACGTCTACGTCTCCACCCGGCCAGGCGCCGACGACGTCCGCGAGGCCTGCGCCCAGTCCGCGCTCGACTGCGACGCCGTGCACGCCCTGCGGGACTTCTACGACTCGCCCGCCGCCGCCCTCGCCGTCCTCGTCCCCGCCCTCCTCCTCGTCCTCGCCGAGGGGCTGCGCCGCGGACGGCGCCTCGCCTGGGTCCTCGCGGTGCTCCTCCAGCTCGCGTGGACGGCCCTCTTCGCGTACTGGCTGCACGACTTCCTCGCCAACCCGACCGCCTACGGGGCCCTGCCCGCCGAACACGCCGACTTCGTCCAGTACTTCGCCGAGCAGATGCTGCTGCCGGTCCTCGTCCTGGTGCTGCTGCTCGTCACCCGCGCCCGCTTCGACCTGCGGCTGCCGCGGTGCGCGGTGCGCAAGCTCGGCGCGGTCGTGGGCGGGACGCTGCTGGCCGCCTGCGCGGTGTACGTGGGCGTCGGGCTGGCCGTCCGCGACCAGTACGCGCCCCCGGCGACGGCGGGCGCCCTCCTCGGCGGGCTGGTCTCCGCGTTCCTCCCGCCCGCGTTCATCGGCTACTTCGCCGAATGGCCGGTGCCCGTCGGGGGGACGGCGAAGGCGCTCGGCCAGTACTGCGGGCTGCTGTTCTGGCTCGTGACCCTCGTCGCCCTCCTGGTCACCCTCCGCCGGCCCCGGCTGCACACCGACGCCGACGCGGCCGTGCGGGCACGGGAGCTGCTGGTGGCGGAGGGCAGCCCGTCCAGCCTCGGCTTCATCACCACCTGGGACGGCAACTCCTACTGGTTCGACGGCCCCGGCCGCGCCGCCGTCGCCTACCGCGTCGTCGCCACCGTCGCCCTCACCACGACCGACCCCTTCGGCGCCGCCGACGCCCGCGCCGACGCCGTCGCCGGATTCTCCCGCTTCTGCGACGAACACGGCTGGACACCCTGCTTCTACAGCGTCGGCGAGGAGACGCGGGCCGCCGCCGAACGGCTCGGCTGGCGCTCCGTCCAGGTCGCCGAGGACACCGTCGTCCCCCTGCCGGACCTCGCCTTCACCGGCAAGAAGTGGCAGGACGTCCGCACCGCCCTCAACAAGGCGCGCAAGGAAGGCATCACGGCGGAGTGGTGGGCCTTCCGCGACGCCCCCGTCGCCCTCACCGACCAGATCCGCGGCATCAGCGAGGAATGGGTCGCCGACAAGGGCCTCCCCGAGATGGGCTTCACCCTCGGCGGCCTGGACGAACTCGACGACCCCGCCGTCCGCTGCCTCATCGCCGTCGACGCCGACCGCACCGTCCACGGCGTCACCAGCTGGATGCCCGTCCACGAGGCGGGCCGCCCCGTCGGCTGGACCCTCGACTTCATGCGCCGCCGCGCCGGCGGCTTCCGCGGCTCCATGGAATTCCTCATCGCCTCCGCCGCACTGGGCTTCAAGGACGAGGGCGCCCGCTTCCTCAGCCTCTCCGGCGCACCCCTGGCCCGCACCGCCACGCAGGAACCCCCCGCGGCGCTGCAACGGATGCTGGACTACGCGGGCAAGGTGCTCGAACCGGTCTACGGCTTCCGGTCGCTGCTCCACTTCAAGGCCAAGTTCCAGCCCGAGTACCGGCCGATGTACATGACGTACCCCGATCCGGCCGGACTGCCGATGATCACGCGGGCGATCGGCAAGGCGTATCTGCCGCACATGACGGCGGGCCAAGGGGTGCGCCTGATGCGGCAGTTCTCGTCGTAGGCGGCCCGCCGCCCCCTAGCCCCGGCGGCCGGCCAGGGCGATCACCAGCGCCGCCCCGGCCAGCGCCGCGACCAGCACCACCGTGACCAGGGGCCAGTCCCGCGCGGGGGTCACGCGCAGCGCGACCGCCTCGAGCACGACGAGGACGACGACGGAGAGGGCGGCGACACCGTCGCGGGTGTGGTGGTGGCGGGGCATGCGGGGCTCCTCAGGGCGGGGGCGGGGCGAGGCAGGCGGTGAGGACGGCGGCGTCGTCGCGGTGGCCGGTGGAGGCGGCGGCGCGGAGCAGGGCGTCGGCCAGGGCGGAGGGGTCGTCGGCGGTGGTCACGGAGCGGCACAAGTGGTCCACGCCCGCGTCGAGTTCGAGGTCGGGGCCCTCCAGGAGGCCGTCCGTGACGAGGGCGCACCAGCGGACGTCGGACAGGGGGACGCGCACGGCCGGGTACGTGGCGGTGGGCAGGATGCCCAGGGGCGGGCCGGGCGGGGGCGCCAGGGCGCGCGTCGTGCCGTCGGCGAGGCCGAGGAGGGCGGGGACGTGCCCGGCGGTGGCGGCGGTCAGTTCGCCGCGCCCGCGGTCGACGACGAGGTAGGTGCAGGTCGTGAAGAGGGACGTGTCGAGGGAGCAGAGCAGGGCGTTGGCGTGGGCGAGGACCGCGCTCGGTTCGAGGCGGGTCCGCGCGTACGCCCGTACGGCGGTGCGCACCTGTCCCATCGTCGCGGCGGACTCCACGTCGTGTCCCTCCACGTCGCCGATGACCAGCGCGCAGCGGCCGTCCGGCAGGCGGACCGCGTCGTACCAGTCGCCGCCGACGGTGACCCCGTCCCGCGCCGGCACGTAGCGGGCGGCCAGCCGCAGCCCGGGCAGGCGGGGCAGCTCCTCGGGCAGCAGCGTGCGCTGGACGGCGCGGGCCAGCTCGATGCGGGCCTGGACGAGACCGCAGCGCTCCATGGCCTGGCTGGTGAGCCCGGCGAGCGCGAGGAGGAGGGTGCGCTCGGCGACGGGGAAGTCGTGCTCGCGGGCGTACCCGAAGAGGAGGGCCCCGCGGGCGAGCGGGAGCAGCGCCCACGAGTGCG
This sequence comes from Streptomyces caatingaensis, assembly GCF_001187435.1. Lineage (GTDB taxonomy): Bacteria > Actinomycetota > Actinomycetes > Streptomycetales > Streptomycetaceae > Streptomyces > Streptomyces caatingaensis. Next base: position 296,812 of record NZ_LFXA01000007.1, read on the forward strand.
CCCGCGTCCGCGACAGCCAGTCGTGCGGGTCGCCGTGCAGCAGCGCGGACATCTCGGCGCGCGAGCGGACGTAGAGCGGCCTGCCCTCGCGCATGACGCGGTCCGGGAGCGCGGCCTCGGCCAGCGGCGTGCCGTCCAGCAGGGCGCCCATGCGCACCCCGGTGCCGGAACCGGCCACCGTGCGGAGCCGGCCCTCCTCGGGGACGACGACGAGCGCGCCGATGGCGTCCGTCGAGTCGCAGAAGTGGTCGGCCACGGCGCGGGCCACCTCGTCGGTGGTGGTGGCGGACAGCAGCGCGGCGGCCAGCTCCTGGATGCGGTCGGCGCGGTCGGCGGCGGTGTCGGCCCGCTCCCGCAGCCGTTCCTGGTGGGTGACGGCGTCGGTGACGTCGCGGATGACGCCGACGAGGGTGGGGCGGGGCGGGTCGCCGAGGAGGTGCAGCCGGCCCATGGACTTCATCCAGCGGTCGGGCCCGTCCCCGGTGCGCAGGCGGAAGCACGCGTCCAGGGGCCCGCCGCCGTCCAGGGCGCGCTGGAAGTCCGCGGTCACGGCCTCCCGGTCCTCGGGGGCGATGGCGTCCGCGAAGCCCTCGCCCCTGGGGCCGGGCCGGAAGGGCAGCCCCAGGAACCGCTCGGACCCCGCGAACCACCGCTCCCGCCGGGTCTCCGTGTCGACGCTCCAGGCCCCCAGTCCGGCGACCTCCAGCGCCAGCCGGAGCTGGATCTCCCGCTCGGTGCAGCCGCCCTCGTCCGCCTCGGCGGCCGCCACGCACAGCCCGGGCGCGGCCAGCGCGCGGACGGCCAGCCGCAGGCCGGTGAGGTGTTCGCGCACGGCGTCCCGGCCGGGGAGGCCGAGGGCCTCGGCGAGGGCGCGGGAGGCCCGTTCGCGGTCCGCCACGGGCAGCCGGTCGGTCCAGGGGACCGTCGCGCCCTCGGTGCGGTGCCCGCCCAGGAGCTGTTCCCAGCGGGCGTTCGCGGCCCACTCGATCCCGTCCGCGTCGAGCACGGCGAGGCCCACCGGGGCGTCGAGGAACACCTCCGCCAGCGTCCCGACGGTGTCGGCGGGCGGGCGGCCGCGGCCGTCCGCCGTTCCCCGGGCCGTGCGGGCCCCGGGGAACGGGCGGGCCGTGACGGGGGCCGTCATCGGACGCCGCCCCGGCGGGACGGACGGCGGACGGTCATGACGATCACGCCTGCCACGACGGCGACCGCGACGCCGCCCAGGAACAGTCCCGTGTCCCGGGAGTCACCGTTCGCAGCGGGCGCGCCGCTGCGCGGGGCGCCCTGCGGGACGGCGGCGGGGTGCGCGGGGTCCGCGGCGACGGCCCGGCCGGCCTGCCCGGCGTGTCCCGCCGGCCGGTGCACGGGGACGAGGCCGCGGTCGGGGGCCCGGCCGTGGTGCGCGGGGGGAGCGGGGGGCCGCGGCGCGGGGGCGGGGCGCGGGCCGGGGCGGGGCGGCGGGGCGTCGACCCGCAGCTGCGTCCGGGCGCCGCCGTTGCTGCACACCAGGCTGACGGGGTAGGCGCCCTGCCCCGCCGTGACGCGGAGCGTGCCGCGGATGTGCTGCGGCCGGACGTCGGTGAGGCCGACGGTACCCGCCGGGGAGGACACGGACGTCACGCTCGCCCCCGGGTAGGGCGCGCAGGCCCCGCTGATCGAGACCGTCCTCCCGTGGACCGTCTCGTGGGGGCTGATGCCGATGACGGCGGCGCCCACGACGGGGTCCGGGGCGGGCGACGGGTCGGCCAGGGCGGCCGGGGCCGCGGCCAGGGCTCCGCCGAGGACGAGAGCGGAACCGGTCGCTGCCGCGCGGAGGATGCGACGCATGGGGATCCACGTCCTTCCAACTGGGGGTTCCGTAGGGGGTGCCGGACGGTTCCGTGCGGGGGGCGTTCCGTGCGGGGGGCGCGTTCCGTGCGGGGACGCCCCCGCGCGTCAGCCCTCCCGGGACGCCGTCCCGGCCGGGGTCCGCCGCCGCTCCGGGGCCCGGTCGCGCGCCCGGTGCCGGGCCGCGCCCGCCGCCGGGACGACGAGGACCGGCGCGTGCGCGTGCCGCACGCAGTAACGGCTCACCGACCCCGTGAGGAACCGGTGCACCGCCCCGTGCGACCCGCCGCCGACGACGAGCAGATCGCCGTCCTCGGCCGCGCTCGCCACCAGCGCCGGGCCGGCCTGGCCGCGGACCACGGCCGGCGAGCAGCGCACGCCGTCCGGCTCGCCGCCGAGGGCGCAGACACACGCGTCGTGCAGGTCCTCGCGGGCCTGGTGGGCGAGTTCGCGGGCGGTCTCCTCGTCCGGCGGCCACAGCATGTCGACGTAGTCGCCCTGGGGCGAGGAGTAGATGAAGACCGGACGCAGTTCGGCGCCGTGCCGGCGGGCCTCGCTCACGGCCTGCCGGAACGCGGCGAGGCTGCTCGCGGAGCCGTCGACCCCCACCACGACACGTCGTACGGAGTGGTTCATCTCCCGGTCCTTCCTCGTTGCGCTGCGGATGTTCCGCTGCCGGATCCGGCCCGCCGGCGCGGGCCGTGCTCACCACGCTAGGGAGACGCGGCTCACCTGCGGATCCCTCCTTCGGCCGTCGTGCCGGGGGAGGGCCTCGGCCGATCGGGGGAACGCCGGCCGGTCCTTCCGGTCGCGGCCGGGTCCAGCGGACCGCACGGCGCCCCCCGGCACGACGGCCGGTCCGTGGCCGCCGCGCCCCGGGCCGGGCGGTGGCACCGGAGGGCGCCGACGGCGGTGCGCGGGGGTCTTCCCCGGCGGCAACTCCGAACGCGGGAACGGCGGATCGTTACCTCGCCCCCCACAGGAGGGAACCGGCGCATGCGGCACGGGAGCCCGGGAAAGGGTGCTGCCGAACCAACGACCTCACCAGGGAAGGGGCGTTCATGCGCCGCCGCATCGCCGCCGTCCTCCTCGGAGCCGCCGCGCTCCTCGCCGTCTTCTCGGGCCCCGCCGGTGCCCACGAGGGGGACCCCGTCAGGAACCTCCTCGGAGGGCAGAACGGCGGGAGGAACGGGAACGGCAACGCCAACGGGCAGGGAAACTACGCCCTGTTCGGGCTCCAGATGCCCATCTTCTCGGTCGGTCAGGGGGAGATCGGCAGGAAATGAGACCGCGGGCCCGGACCGGCCACGGGCCCGGCTCAGTCCGCGCCCTCCGCCAGCGCCGTCGCGCAGGCGAGCGCCTCGTCCCGCGGGTGCGCCGCGGTGTAGACCGTGAGTTCGCGCAGCAGCCGGGGCACGGGGCGGGCCGCCGTCCTGCGCAGATCGGGGGGCAGTCCGCCGGCGGGGACGAGGGTGAGGCCCACGCCCTCCCGGGCCAGCGCCACGGCCGCCTCGGCCTGCGGCACCTCCACGGCGATCCGCGGGTGGAAGCCGGCCGCCCGGAACGCCTCGGCGAACGCCTCGCCGGGCCCGTGCCCCTGGTGGCCGATCCAGCGACGGCCGGAGAGGTCCTCCAAGTGGGCCGTGCGGCCGCACAGTTCGTCGCCCTCGGGGCAGACGATCACGAGTTCCTCCGTGCCGAGGGAGAGCACGCGGCCGTCCCAGCCGACCGGCCGCGGTCCCACACCCAGGTCCACCGCGCCCGCGGCGACGGAGTCCTGGAGCTGGGACCGGCTGCCGTGCGGCCGGACGCACACCGGAGCGGCCGGGTGGGCCAGCGTCCACCGCCGCACCCCCGGCAGCAGCGCGGCGGGCAGCGCCGCGTGCACCGTGCCGATGCGCAGCGCCCGCCGTCTGCCGCGCGCCGCCGAACGCGCCGCCGACGTCGCCTCCTGCGCGCAGCGCAGGGTCGTGCGCGCGTAGGGCAGGAAGGCCGCGCCCGCCTCCGTGGGGCGCACGCCCTCGGGGCGGCGCTCCAGGAGGACGGTGCCGACCGCCCGTTCCAGGGTGCGCAGTTGCTGGGAGACCGTGGGCTCCGTCACGTGCAGCCGCTCGGCGGCCCGCGTCAGCCGGCCCTCGTGCACCACGGTCACCAGGTATTCCAGCTGGCGCAGGGAGAGGGCGCTCGCGCCGCGCTCCGGTTCCGTGACCTGTGCCATAGCCCTTGCCTATCTGTGCTTCGGTGAATTCTTCTTGATCCGCGCCCGGCCGCCGGGGTTCAGTGAGCCGGTGGCCGAGGGGCGGTCCCGCGAGGAGACGGCGGGATCCGGGGGTGGTGCTCGCGACGGCCCCTCCCGGAAGGAAGTCCATGAGATTCTCCCGCCGTTCGCTGCTGCTGCCCGTGCTCCTGGCCGGGACGGCCGTCCCGCTGGCCGCGCTTCCCGCGTCGGCCGCCGACGGAGGGCGGCAGACCCCGCCGTCGCTGTCGCTCGGCGCCGGCCCGTCCGACCGGCAGTCCGTGACCGTCGTCCGGCCCTCGGCCGACGGGAGGACGGAACAAGTCCCGGTAACGGGAGCCGAGTTGACGCAGTACGACGCGTCCGGAGGGCACGCCGTGCTGTCGTCCGGGGGCGGCGGCCTCAAGGGTGGTACGTCCGGACAGCTCCGCGCCGGCGACGTGATCGCCGGTCCCGCGACGTCCGTGACCCCGCGGGGCGCCCTGCTGAAGGTCAAGGCGGTGCACCCGCGGCCGGGCGGACCGGTCTCCGTCGACACCGAGCCGGCGACCCTCGCCGACGCGCTCGGCGACGGCAAGGCCGACGTCCGCGTCCCGCTCACCGCGGCCGACCTCAAGGTCAAGCCCGGCGGCGACGGCGGGAAGGTGACCGAGGGCCGGGGCGGCGGGCAGGGCGTCCGCTTCGACGTGGACGTGCCGATGCCGTCCGGCGTCAAGCCCACCCCGGGCCACTCCTCCGCGCTCAGGGGCCACTTGGCCCTCGAGCCGGAGATGCTGTTCTCCTACGAGCGGGCCCACTGGTACTCGGTCCAGCCGTCCAGGGCGACCATCGGCATGGCCGCCGACTACGACTACGGCTTCGCCGCCCACGCCGAGGGCACCGCCTCGTACGACACCGGGCGCAGGCCGCTGCACATCCCGGCCGCCGAGGTCGACGTCGACAAGACCGTCTGGCTGGGCCCGGTGCCCGTCGTGCTCAACCTCAAGGTGACCTACTTCTACGACGTCTCGGCCGACGGCAGGATCACGCTCGACGCCGAACAGGACACCAAGGGGCACCTGGAGGTCGGCGCCACCTACGACGCCGGCCGCGGCTGGAGCGCGCTCTCGGGCCCCGAGCCCACCACCACGGCCACCCCGGCCCGCGTCGAGGGCTCGGCCACGGCCAAGGGCGGCGTCGGCACCCACGCCGAACTGGGCCTCTACGGCTCGGCCGGCGTCGCCGCCGACGTCATGCCGTACCTCAAGGCCACGGTCCACGGCACGGCCGGCACCGGCGACACGAAGGCCGACCGGGCCCTGTACGGCGGAGGCGAGCTCACCGGCTCCTTCTTCGCCGAGCTCGGCGTCTTCGGGATGAAGGTGCTCGACAAGACCTGGGAGTTCCCGAAGGTCTCCTACGAGCACAAGCTGGCCGGCAGCGGGTCCTGACCGCCGGCGGGGCCGGGTCATCGCCCCGGCCCCGCCGCGGCGAGGGCCCGGCCGTCCGCCGCGTCGGGCCGGACGACCAGGACGGGGCAGGACGCGTGCCGGAGGCAGTGCCGGGTCACCGAGCCGTGGAGGAAGCGGTGCAGCGGGCCGTGGCGGCCGGCCCCCATGACCAGCAGGTCCGTGGGGTGCCGGCTGAGGGCCACCAACGCGGGCCCGGCGTCCGCGCGCACGGTCCGGGTCCGGGCCCGCGCGGCGTCCGGACCGGGTCCGAGCGCCGCCTCGCACGTGCGGTGCAGCACCGCCTCCGCGGCCCGCTCCCAGTGGGCGCGTACGTCGGCCGGCGCCGGGCTGACCGCGTCCGCGGCCTCCCCGCCGGGCGGCGACCACGCGAGCACCGGGCACAGGACCGCTCCATGGCGGGCGGCCTCGCGCGCGCCCTGCCTGAGGGCCGCGACGCTGCCCGCCGAGCCGTCCACTCCCACGACGACCCGCTCGACCGTCTCCGACATCCCGCTCACTCCTCATCCCTCATCGGCTCTCTCGATCGCTCCACCCGCCAGCGTGGCCGCGCCGCTCCCCGCCCGGGATCGGGCGGGCGGACGGGCGTCCGGGGGACGGCCGCGTCCACCGGCCGGTGCTCAGCCGTGGGCCGCGCCCCCGTCCAGGGCGGTGCGCACCATCGCGTCCGCCTGCCGTCCGACCCAGCCGTTCCAGCGGCGCAGCCCCTTGCGGTAGTCGCGGGCGAGGCCGCCCGGCGGGACGAGCAGCAACGGGCAGCGGGCGAGCCGGAGGCAGTCCCGCGCCACGGAGGGCCGCAGCAGCCGCCGGAGCGGCCCCTGCCGGCCCGTGCCGACGACCAGCAGGTCGTCCGGCCGGCCGGCCAGGCCGGTCAGGACGTACCGGGCCGGGCCCCGCACGACGGCGGCCGCGCAGGGCGCGGCCTCGGGGCCGGTGCCCAGGGCCGTGCGGCAGGTTTTCTCCAGGGCGGCCGCGGCCCTGCGGCGGTCCGGCTCGAAGTCCCCGCCGGGGCCCATGGCCCACCCGCCGTCCACCGGCAGGTACGCGGTGACCACGTGGAGCTCCGCCGCCCGGCGGCGGGCCTCGGCCAGCGCGGCGCGCAGGGCGACGACGCTGCCCGGTGAACCGTCGACGCCGACGACGACGCGGGGCGTCCCGCCGGCCCTGAGATCGGTCATGACGACACCTCCCACCTGGGAAAACGGGGGAACGCACAGAAAACGGGGGAACGCGCAGAAGTGGTACGCGCAGAAGTGGTACGCACAGGGGTGGTACGCACAGAACCCCCACGCTAGGAGGAGCGGGGCGCCGGCCGGATCCCCCTTTCGGCCGGAGCGCCGGGGGAGAGGGCGGCCCGCCGCCCGGAGCGGCCCGTACGGGCGAACGCACCTATGCTCGATAAAAGGAGTGACAAGGGGGATAAGGGGACCAAGCGGACCAACGGAAGTGACGAGGACATGGAGTCCGATTCCGGAACGCAGGTGACCGTCGTCGTGGCCGACGACCACCCCATCTACCGCGAGGGCATCACCCGGGGCCTTCAGCTCAGCGGGCGGATCAAGGTCGTCGCCGAGGTCGAGGACGGCGCGGCGGCCCTGGAGGCCATCCGGGAGCACCGGCCGCAGGTGGCGCTGATCGACTACCGGATCCCCACGATGGACGGGATCGCCGTCATCCACGCCACCGTCCGCGACGGGCTGCCGACCCGGACGATCCTGCTGTCGGCGACGACGGACGGCGCCGTGGTCTACCGGGCCGTCCAGGAGGGCGCCGCGGGCTATCTGGCCAAGGACGCCAAGCGCTCGGAGATCGTGGACGCGGTGCTGAAGGTCGCCCGGGGCAAGCGCATCGTCTCCGAGGACCTCTCCGACGGGCTGGTCGACGAGATCCGGCTGCGCGCCGACCGCGACGAGGCGGTCCTCTCCGAGCGCGAGCGGCAGGTGCTGCGCGGTTTCGCCGAGGGCAAGAGCATTCCGCAGCTGGCCTCGGAGCTCTATCTGGGCGCCAGCACCGTCAAGACCCACACCCAGCGGCTCTACGAGAAGCTCGGGGTCTCCGACCGGGCGGCCGCCGTCGCCGAGGCGATGCGCCGCGGCCTGCTGGAATGACGGCGGCTTCCCCGGGCCCCACGACCGCTCCCGTGCGGGGAGCCGGCCGCTGGGCGGTGCTCGCCGTCCTCTGCGCCAGCCTCCTGCTGGTCGCCATGGACGCCACGATCCTCAACGTGGCCCTGCCCTCGCTCATCGCCGACCTGCGGCCGGGCGGCATGGCCCAGTTGTGGATCATCGACATCTACGGCCTCGTCCTCGGCGGCCTGCTGGTCACCTGCGGCGCGGTCGGCGACCGCTTCGGCCGCAAGGCCCTCTTCCTGACCGGCTTCGTGCTCTTCGGCGCCGCCTCCGTGCTCGCCGCCACCTCCGACAGCTCCGTGCAACTCATCGCCGGACGCGTCCTGTTGGGGATCGGCGGGGCGATGGTGATGCCCTCGACGCTGTCGCTGATCCGCACCGTCTTCACCGACCCCCGCGAACGGGCCCTGGCCATCGGCATCTGGGCCGCGGTCGCCGGCGCCGGAGCCTGTGTGGGGCCGCTGGTCGGCGGGGTCCTCGTCGAACGGTTCGGCTGGGCCGCCGCGTTCTGGGTCAACGTCCCGGTCGTCGTCGTCACCGTCCTCGCGGGCCTGCGCCTCCTGCCGGAGTACCGCGCCCCGCAGACCGGACCGCTCGACTGGCCGGGCGCCCTGCTCTCCGTCGCCGGGATCGTGGCCCTCGCCTGGGGCATCAAGCACGTGGCCAAGGGCGGCCCTTCCGTCGCGGACGTGGCGATCCTGCTCCTTGGCCTGGCCCTGCTGGCGTTCTTCGCCCGCCGCCAGCTGTCCGCGCACGACCCCCTGCTGGACGTGCGCCTCTTCCGCAACGGCCCGTTCCTGGCCGCCGCCCTGGCCACCCTGCTCGCGATGCTCGCCATCGGCTCCGCGCTGTTCCTGCTCTCCCTGTGGCTCCAGTACGTCCACGGCTACTCGCCCTCGCAGGCGGGCCTGCGCACCCTGCCGTCGGCGGCGGCGATGCTGACCGGTTCCCTCTGCTCCCCCTGGGTCATGCACCGCCTGGGCGTCCGCACGGTGCTGGCGCTCGGCCTCGGCGCGCTGGTCGCGGCCTTCCTCCTCCTCGCCCTCACGCCGCAGCCGACCACCTATCCCGTCGTCGCCGCCGTCCTCGCCCTCCTCGGCCTCGGCGACGGCCTGGCCATGACCGCCGCCGCGTCCGTCCTCGTCGCCTCCGTCCCGGCCCCCCGCGCCGGCCAGGCCGGCGCCGTCTCCGAGACCGCCTACGAACTCGGCGTCGGCCTCGGCGTCGCCCTCCTCGGCAGCATCCACGCCGCCGCCTACACCCGCCACATGACCCGCCTCCCCCTCCCCGGCCCCGACGCGGCCACCGCCCGCTCCTCCATCGGCGCCGCCGTCGACCTCGCCGCCCACACCCCCGCCCCCACCGGCCCCGCCATCCTCACCACCGCCCGCTCCGCCTTCGACGCCGCCCTCACGACCACCGCCTTCGTCTCCGCCGGCATCGTGGTCGTCGTGACGTGCCTGGTGGTGTGGCTGGTGCCGCGGGGGTTGAGGGTGACGGGCGGCCACTGACGACGCGGCGCGCGGCGCGTCCTCACGCCGCGTGCGGGAAGCGGCCTTCGGCGCGCAAGGTCTCGCACCCGATGAGGGTCAACAACTCCCGTCCGCAGTTGTTGACTTCGTCGCCCGGCTCCGGCTCGGCGAAGGCGGCCGTCAGTGACTCCGAAGCGGTCGTTCTTGTTGCGGGATCCGTCTCTCAGCCAGGTACGGAGCGCCTTGACGGCCTGTCGGGCCGGTAGGTACCCGTCCCGACATGAAGCCACAAGTACAGCGGAATCAAGGCAAGGCTGGGGATCTTCGGCATCTGCCGGCGCTTCTCGAGGAGCAGCAGGAACAACGTGCGCTGATGGGCGGCATGGAGGGCCTTGTCCGAACCCAGTCTCCCTTTCGGTCTACGGGTTGGTTTGTCCAACAGGCCCAAGGCAACCCAGTCGTGTACCCGGCGGGCCGTCGCCTGATGGCCTGCCGCACGGGCGTCGGCGACGAGATCATCGATCGTGCCAGGCTCTGTGATCTCGCTCCATGGGTTCACGCGTTGGAAATTACACCGCTTCGGTTCCCGCCCGAGGCCGTCTCCAGCTCTCCGACAGCAATTGTGCTGCTTACTCTCGGAATTGAGCACGGGAGGGCTTCGCCGGCCTGCTTCTGGCGGTCGGGCCATGGCTCTCCCTGCTCATGAACGCACATCCCGCCCAGGAAGGAAGGCATCGTGGTTGCCGACTCCGGCCCCTCTCCCTCGCACCGTACTCGGCCGCGCGCCAGGCGGACCTGGAAGCGCGCGGGGCGTCGCTACAGCAGGCTCATCGCCACGCAAGTCCTCAAGGGTGCGGCGAGCGCGGCGGGGGCGGCTGTCGTCACCACCGCCGCATGGTGGCTGCGCCGGAGCTGAGATGCGATCAGGGGTGCCGGCGGCTGCCGGGCGGCGGGGATCATCCGCCCAGGCGGCGCAGGAACTCGTCTTCGTCCAGGACCTCGATCTCCTGGCCGGATTCCAGGAGCGCCTGGGCCTTCCTGGCCTTGCCGCTCAGGGTGTCGCCGGGCTTGAGCTGAGTCTGGGAGGCCGAGACGAGGATGGTCGTCCTCTTGGTGACGTTCTTCTCCGGCTGGGCTCCGGCCTCGGCGAGCCTGCGGTGTGCCTCGTCGCGGGTCATCGATGCGAGCGTGCCGGTGATGCACACGGCCGCTCCGTAGAGCTCGCCGTCCGGGTCGGCATCCGGATCGGCATCGGGCAGCGGCGTGCGGGCCCTCGCGCCGCGGCCCTTGTAGTGGCTGCCCTGCCATTGACCCGCCTGCGTCATCCAGCCCCAACGAACCTGATGGGCCGTCAGGAGCATGTCGAGAGAATCAGCTTCGGCGGCGCCCATCGCGGCAAGCATCACCTCGGCCGACGCGGTCGCGTCCGCGCCGGCGTCGTGGTGCTTGTCGAGGACGATTCCGGCGGCGTCGGCGCAGTACGGCAGGCCGTACGAGAGCAGCTTCCAGGTGCGGCGCGCTATGACCTGCGAGCAGGTGAACCGCAGCTCGGGCCAGGACAGGCCGTCGGCGCTGCAGGCGGCTCGTATGACGCCCATGTCGAACCCGGCGTTGTGCGCCACCAACGGGAGGTCGTCGGCGAAGGCGAGGATCTCGCTCAGTGCGGCCTTCCAGTCGGGCGCGCCCGTCAGCATGTCCGGCGTGATTCCGTGGATACCGATGTTGAAGGCGCTGAAGTGGCTCAGAGCGGCGGGCGGCTGGATCAGCGTGCCCCATGTGTCGGTGATGCGACCGTTGACGACCTTCGCCATGCCTACGGCGCACGGGCTGCCCCGGTGCGCGTTCGCGGTCTCGAAGTCGATGGCCACCCAGCTGGAAGACATGCTGTTCACCCTTCCCCTTCAGCCGATCTCGAGGCAAGAGGCGGGTGCCCTTCCGGCCTGGATCTTTCGCTCAGGTCCGGCGGTGTCATGACCTCCGGATCGCGAGCAGCTTAACTGAGCGAAATCGTTCCGGGGGAAGGAGGGGCCAGAGCGGCCACCCGGCCCTACCCCCGCACGTCCTCCCACGTCACCACCGGACTCCCCGCCCGCAGGGCGAAGTCCATCGCGGCGTCCTCGACGGGCCACTTGAGGCGCAGCCAGTTGGGGAGGGTGGCGAGGATGCCGTCGTCGCCGGCGAGGTGCCAGAAGGTGTTGGAGTCGCGGCGGGCGAAGTAGGGGCAGAACAGGGAGACGACGAGGGTGACGCGGCGGCCGCGGGTCACGGGGGTCACCGCGTGGAAGATGCGGCTGCCGTGGAGGAAGAGGGTCGCGCCGCGGGCGCGGCAGTCGGCCTCGCGGATGCGGGGGTCGTGCTCGGTGACGTCGTCGAACTCGCCGGTGCGGCCCTGGAAGTAGGTGAAGCGGCCGCCGTCGTAGCAGTCGCCGTCGCTGAGCTGGATGGTGAAGACGTAGTCCATGCCGTCGTGGTGCCAGCGGACGATCTCCGGACGGCCGTGGCCCTCGGAGTAGTTGATCTGCACCGTGGGGATCCGCAGGGGATGGGGGATCAGCGGGACGCCCACGATGCGGGAGCAGGTGAGCAGGAAGGCCCGGTCGCGGATCATGTTGTTGATGAAGGGGGACATCAGGTCCGCGCTGCGCACGCGCCGCGTGGCGATGAACCGGCTGGTGCCGGCGGCCGGTTCGAGGCGGTCGCAGACCTCGGCGAGGCAGTCGAGCCCCTCGGGGGTCAGCAGCTGGAAGGGACCGACGAGCGCCGTGTCGTCCACCCGCCCGTGCGCGCGCCCCAGTTCGCGCGAGGCGTAGCCGAACTCCTGGAGGGAGACCCGGGGCCCCGCCGCGTCCCGGACGACGTAGTCGCCGCGCCAGCGCGGTTCGCCGGACTGTCCGGGCCCGCGCCGGGGCCTCCTGGCCCGTACGGCGTGGAGGAGCTGATCGACGCCGGTCGCCGTGCGCGGCAGGTTGAGGACGCCGCCCCGGGCCGTACCGCTTCCGCCGCCTCGTGTCCGGATCATCGCCATGAGTCGTCTCCTCCATGGGCAGCACCGGGTGCACCGGATCGCGGCGCCAGTATCCAACGGCCCGCGGCCGGCTTCACAAGGACGCGAACGCGCCACTCCCGGACGCCACGTCCCGGGCGACCGCGCGCGTCTGCCGGGCCACCGTGCGCAGGTGGTTGGCGAAGGGGATGCGCGGGTGCGTGCCGACGCCGGCCACCCAGACCCGCTCGGGCGGCGCCCCGGGCGCCCGGCGGACGCGCAGGGACGGCGTCAAGTGCCGTACGGGTGCGCCCGCCGAGGGTGTCAGGCGCAGTTCGTTCCCGTCGTCCGCCCACCACAGCTCGGGAGGCTCGAAGCCGGTCGCGTTGACGACGTGGTCGAACGTGGAGGCGGTGGCGTCGGGCCACACCACCCGCCACGCTCCGTCGTCGAAGGCCGCCGACCGCGGGTAGGAGGGGGCCAGCTCCAGGGAGCCGGAGCGCAGTTGGTCCAGCAGGCGGCGCGCGTTGACCGCGGCCAGCGCCGTCACGTAGCGGTCGACGAACCACGCGAAGCGGTCCGTCAGCGCCCGCCGCCGCTCCAGGGGCAGGCCGTCCGCGAAGGCCGTGAACGCCTCGATCACGGCCGCGGCGACGCCCGCCCAGGCGCAGGCCCCGGCCTCGGCCAGGGCCGTCTCCTCGGCCAGGCGCCGGACGGGGTCGGCGGCCCGGGACGTCTGCCGGCGCAGCGGGGCGTTCCCCAGCAGCCGGACGGCCTCCACGACGTGGCGCGTCATCCGCTCCTCCAGCAGCGGGTCCGCGGCGTCGAGCCGGGCCAGGCGCTCCAGCGGAGGGAACGCCCGGGGCGGCGCGTGCAGGGAGGTCCGTACGGCGGGCAGGACGCCGGACCGCGACGTCATCGTCGTACGGTGGCCGTCCCGGCACAGCAACAGGGCGGCGTCCACGGCGGATTGGCGGGTGCCGAGCACCAGCACGCGGCGCCCCGTGCCCAGTCGTGCGCGGAGCCGCGCGGCGGGATAGGGGCTGTCGAGGTAGCGGGGGTGCGCCGTGAACTCCGCGAAGCCGTCGGGAACGCGCGGCCGGTGGACGCCGGTCGCGACGACGACGTCGTCCGCCGCGACCCGCTCGCCGGTGTCCAGCAGGACGGCGGGGCGGGGGCCGAGGCGGACCGACCGGACGGACGCCCGCACGTGCCGGACGGCGACGCCCCGCTCCTCGGCGAGCTCGCGCGCCCGCGTCCAGAGGTCGTGGCAGTAGTCGGCCATCCGCGCCCGGGGGACGCAGGAGTCCGGCGCACCCGTCCAGCCGCGCCCGCGCAGGTGGCCGACGAAGTCGTGGGGGCGGTCGGGGAGAAGGGAGTTGGCGTCGGCGGCGCTGTTGCACATCAGCAGGGGCTCGTCCTCGCCGAAGGCCAGGCCCCGGCCGGCGGGGGAGGGGTCCGCGACGACGATCGCGCCGACCGGCGGCCGCCCCGGCGCCTCGCGCAGCGCGTCCACGAGGTGCCGGAACACCCCCGTCCCGGCGACGCCCGCCCCCACGATCACGACCACGCGTCGTTCCGTCACGCTTCCCGCCCCTTCTCCCGAAGCATCCGACGACCCTGTCCACTCCGACGACTTCCGGTGACTTCCGATGACTCCCGGTGGCTCCCGGTGGCTCCCGGTGGCTCCCGATGTGCGAACTCCCCGATTTCGCCCTGAGCATGCGGATCTTCCGCCGGGACGGTCCCGTCGTGCAAGGTCGTGAGGCATGAGGCTACTGATACTGGGTGGAACGGAATTCGTGGGCCGGGCCCTGGCCGAGGACGCGCTCGCGCGGGGCTGGGAGGTGACGGTCTTCCACCGCGGCCGCCACCCGGCCCCCGGGGGCGCCGGCGTGCTGCACGGCGACCGCACGGCCGAGGGCGGGCTCGCCGCGCTCGCCCACGGCGAGTGGGACGTCGTGGCGGACACCTGGTCGGGCGCCCCGCGCGCCGTCCGCGACACGGCGCGGCTGCTGGCCGGCCGGGCGGGCCGCTACGCGTACGTCTCCACGCGCTCCGTCCACGGCGAGCCCGTCCCGGCGGGGGCGGCGGAGGACGCGCCGGTCGTCGAGTCGTCGCCCGACGCCGGCGACATGCCCTACCCGCAGGCCAAGCGCGGCGGCGAACTCGCCGCGCTGGACGCCTTCGGCGACCGTGCCCTGCTGCTGCGCGCGGGGGTCGTCCTCGGACCGTGGGAGAACGTCGGCCGGCTCCCCTGGTGGCTGCTGCGCGTCGCGCGCGGCGGGCCGGTGCCGGTGCCGGAGCCGCGCGACGCGGGTCTTCAGTACATCGACGTCCGCGACCTCGCGTCCTGGAGCCTGGACGCGGCCGCCCGCGGCCTCGGCGGGCCGTACAACCTCATCAGCCGGCCCCGGCACACGACGATGGAGGGACTGTTCGACGCCTGCGTCCGCGTCACCGGCTCGGACGCCGAGCCGCTCTGGACGCCGCCCGGGACGTTCCTCTCGGCCGGCGTCGAGCCGTGGACCGGCCTGCCGCTGTGGCTCCCGGACGGGCCCGTCCGCGAGGGGATCTACGAGGGGAACGCCGAACTGGCCCACGCCGCCGGGCTGCGGTGCCGGCCCGTCGAGGAGACGGTCGCCGACACGTGGGCGTGGCTGCGGTCGGTGGGCGGGCGGGCGCCCCTGCGGGACGGCCTGCCCGGGCCGGGGATGGGGGAGGAGACGGAGGCGCGGCTGCTGGCCGCCGCGGGCGGTGCCGCCGGCGAGTGAGGGGTGCGTCCGCCCCGCCCCGGCCCGTTCCCGCGCAGCGCGCGCCCCCGAGGCGCCCGCCGGGCCGGCCTCACTCCTCCTCGACCAGCCGCGCCAGCAACCCCACCGCCTCCACGACCACCGCCCGCTCCCGGTCGTCCAGTTCCTCCCGCAGCGCCTTCGCGATCCACCCCTCGCGCGTGCGGCGGACCTCCTCCACCTGCCGACGGCCCTCCGCCGTCAGGGAGATGAGCGCCTGACGGCGGTCCGTCGGGTGGGGCGAGCGCTCGACGAGACCGGCGTCCTCCAGGGCGGCGAGGGTCGCGCCCATGGACTGCGGCCGGACCCGTTCGGCGCGGGCCAGTTCGACGGTCGTGGCCGGTCCCCGGCGGTCGAGCCGGCTGAGGACGGCGGCCTGGGACATCGTCACGTCCGCGCCCTCGGACGCCTCGCGCAGCCGGCGGGTCAACTGCCCGGCGAGGGCACGGATCTTCGACGCCGCCTCGCGCAGCTCGTCGGGGGAGGGGGGCTGGTGTTCGTGGGCCGTCACCGGGCCAGAGTACCCGGCGGCCGTCCCGCCGCCCTCCGGACCGCCGCTGGTCGGAGCCCTGCTCCGGCCCCGCGGCGGCGCCGGCGACGGCGCGGCCCGCGGACCGTCCGCGCCCGCCGCGCGCCACGGTCCGCCGGTGTCCGCCGGGCCGGGGTCCGCACCCCCGGCCCGGCCGCTCACCGCCCTCCTCCGGACCGCGCGCCTCCCCCGTCCCCGCCGGGTAGTCCACGGTCCAGCACCGTCGCCAGGAGCAGCAGGACGCCCAGGCCGCACAGCACCGTCGCCGCCGTGTGCAAGCCGCCCGTCGTGGCGCGCTCCCCGTACACCAGGCCGATGAGGCTGGTGGAGGCGACGGCGCCGACGTACTGGGCCGTGCGGAAGAGCCCGGCGGCCGTGCCGGTGTGGGCGGGCGGGGTCTGGGAGTAGAGGGCGGTCTGGTTGGCCACGGAGTTGAGGCCGTTGGGGAGGCCGAAGACGGCGCCGATGAGGACGAGGACGGCGACGGGGGTGGACGGGCCGGTGACGGCGAGGGCCGCCGCGGCCGCGACCATCGCGGCCGTCCCGGCGAGGAGCGGGCCGCGGACGGTCCCGCGCCGCGAGCCCGCCCAGGAACTGACCGCCGCCACCGCGCACATGGGCAGCAGGAGGACGCCGGTGACGGAGGAGGAGTAGCCGCGCTCCTCCTCCAGCCACTGCGTGAAGCCGTACAGGACGCAGTAGATGACGAGGTACGAGGCGCCGTAGCGGGCGTACGTGCGCACCAGCGGCCGGTTGGCGGCGAGCATCCGCAGGTCGATGAAGGGCCGCCGGGCGCGCCGCTCCCGTACCGCGAGGGCGGCGCCGGCGGCCGCGGCGACGGCGAGCAGCGGCCAGTCGGGCCGGCCGTCGAGGCCGGTGAGGAAGAACATCGCGGGCAGGAGAGCGGCCGCGAACAGGAGGACGCCCGGCGGGTCGAGGGCCGTCCACAGTCCTTCCCGCTCGCCGTCCGCGTCCCGCGGCCCGTCGGCCGGCAGCCAGGCGAGCGCCATGAGGAGACCCGCCACCGCGAGCGGGATGTTGACCGCGAAGACCGCCCGCCAGCCGAGCAGGCCCGTGAGCAGGCCGCCCAGGGCCGGGCCGACGGCGGCGCTGCCCAGGGCGGCGACGGTCAGCGCGCCGAGGGCGCCGCCCGGGGCCCGGCCGGCCGCTCCGGCGGCCCGGGCGCGGATCATGGCCATGGCCGCGGGGTAGGCGGCCGACGTGCCGACGCCGGTCAGCACGCGGACGGCGATCAGCTGGCCCAGCGAGTCCGCGAGCAGTCCGGCGACTCCCGACAGGCCGACGAGGATCAGGCCCGTGGCGTAGACGCGGCGGGCGCCCAGCCGGTCGGCGACCCGGCCGAGGGCGGGCTGGGCGACCGCGCTGGCCAGATAGAGGCCCGCGACGAGCCACACGGTGGCCGCCGCGCCGGTGCCGAAGTGCCGGCCGATGGGGACGAGGGCCGTGGAGATCATGGTCGAGTTGACCGGGTTGAGCATCGAACCGACCATCACGGCCGCGACGAACCGGGCCCCGAAGCCGGGCCCGTCGCCCGCTCCCCCTCCCGGCCCCTCATCCGCCCCCTCACCCGTCCCGCCCGTACCGGTGGCGACGGGCTCACCGACGTCGTGGCTCATGAGCGGCCTTCCTTTCCGGGGCGCGCCCGCACCCCACAGAAAGAAAGGTTAGCTTCTAAAAAGGAAACCTTGCAAGGCTTCCTTGCTAGTGGCTCCGCACCCCCGTCAACCCCCCTGCTCCCGGCGGACGACCAGCAGCGCCGCGTCGTCCGCCAGCTCCCCGCCCGCGTGCGCCAGCAGATCGGCGACGAGCCGGTCGGCCAGCGCCGCCGGCGAGCCCTCGGGAAAGGCCGCGAACCGCCGCTCCAGCGGGTAGAAGAGGCCGGAGGCGTCCCGCGCCTCCGTCACGCCGTCGGTGTACAGCAGCAGGACGTCCCCCCTGCCGAGGGGGAAGACCCCGGAGCGGTACGGCCCGGCGGCCAGCTCCCGCAGCGCGAGCGGCGGATCCGCCCCTTCGTCCCCCCGCACCTCGACCGCGGTCACCTCGCCGCCGGAGCGCACCAGCGGCGGCAGGTGCCCGCAGTTCACCAGCTCCAGCGGCCCGCCGGCCGGGCGCGGGACGCCGACCAGCGCCGCGGTGACGAACTCCTCGCCAATCCCGCGCCGGCGCACGGTCGCGTCCAGCCGCCGGGCCACCGCCCGCAGATCGGCCTCCACCTGGGCCGCCTCCCGGAACGTGCCGAGCACGTCGGACGCCGTCTCGACGGCGCCGAGCCCCTTCCCCCGCACGTCCCCGATGAGCAGCCGCACCCCGAACGGCGTCTCCAGCACCTCGTACAGGTCGCCGCCCACGCGGGCGTCCGCCGCGGCGGCGAGGTAGCGCACGGCCACCCGCAGCCCGCCGACCCGCTCGGGCACCGGGCGCAGCAGCGCCTGCTGCGCGGCCGAGGCCACCGAGCGGGACCGCAGCAGTTCGCGTTCCCGCGTCGCCACGAGCACCACGTTCGCGGTGCTGATGCAGGTGATCGCCAGGACCGTGAACGCCGACGTCACATGGATCGCGGCCGGGACCTCCGGGTCGGCGAAGGCCAGCGGCACGACGAGGACCAGCGCCAGCAGCCCCGCCAGCAGGGGCACCCGGGCCCGCCGGGTGCCGGTGCTGGCGAGGACGGGCGCGGTCCCCAGCGCGGGGGAGAGCGTCACCCGGGGGTTGACGGCGAGGTCCGTGGCGATGGCCGCGGCCAGCAGCGCCCACGCGGCGACGACGAGCCCGCGGGCCGGGCGGGGAAGGGCCGGCGACTGCGCCGGTCCGTCGGGGCGGGGAGCGCGCTTCATGGCTGCTCTCCACCCTAGGGACGGCCGGGGGACCCGCAACCGGAGCGCCCGGCCGCGGCCCCGCGGGGCCGCGGCCCGTCAGCGCACCGGGGCCGCCTCCAGCGCCGAGGAGACGGCGCGCGCGGCGTCGAGCAGCAACTCCTCGTTGCCGTGCGCCCGTTCGCCCGTGGCGCGCAGGGCGGTACGCGGACCGGTCAGGGCCAGGGCGGCGACGGGCCGGCCGCCGTCCGGGTCGAGGACGGCCGTGGCCAGCGAGGCGGTGCCCCCGCCCCCTCCGTCGTCCCCGCCGTCGTCGGCGACATGGACGCAGCGTCCGTCGCAGGGTTCGCGCAGGGCCCGCGCCAGGGCGCTGCCGGCGGGGACGATGTCGCCGGTGACCAGCCGCTGGGGCGAGTTGTCCGGGCGGAAGACGTGGTGGATGATCTGGGCCCCGCGCGGGTGTGCCACGGCCAGCAGGACGCTCATGCCGCTGTGCGCGGCGAGGGTGTCCGCCCACGGCATGGCCGCGGACCGGACGTCGTTGCAGTCCGGCCGGCCGCCGGAGCGGGGGAGCGAGCGGAGGGGACCGCCGGGGCGGCACACCCCGGAGCCGGCCTCGTACTCGACCAGTCCTTCCGCGCGCAGTCCGCTCAGCAGGTCGCCGACGGCGCGGTCGGGCAGTCCCAGGGAGGCGGTGAGCTCCTGGAAGGTCACGCCCCGGTCCGGTTGCCGGGCCAGGAGCTTCAGCACGGCGGCCGTGCTGCCGACGGGGGCTCGGTGCTCGGGCATCTGCGGTTCTCCGTTCTGGTCCAGGGCCGTCGGCCGGCCTCGGTCACGGGCTCCCCAGGCTAGAAAGGGGACGGTGGACCGGCGGTCCCCCGACCGGGGGAACGGCCGGGGGACGCGTACGTCCCCCGGCTCCCTGGCTAGAGTCGGGACCATGGTTGAGGACGAAAGCCCCGTACGTGTCGACAGCTGGATCTGGTCCGTGCGGCTGACGAAGACCCGCTCGCTGGCCGCCGCGGCCTGCCGCGCCGGTCACGTCCGCGTCAACGGAGAGCGCGCCAAGCCGGCGCAGACGCTCCGGCCGGGCGACGAGGTACGGCTCTTCCACGCCGGGCGCGAGCGGGTCGTCGTCGTCTCGCGGCTGGTCCGCAAGCGGGTCGGCGCCCCCGTCGCGGCCGAATGCTTCGTCGACAACAGCCCCCCGGTGCCGCCGCGGGAGGTCGCGGCAGCGGTCGGCGTCCGCGACCGCGGCGCGGGCCGCCCCACGAAGCGGGACCGCCGGGAGATCGAGCGCTTGCGGGGCGTTTCGGGGGTGTGAGCTCTCCGCCGGACGGGCTGAATCAGCCCGTCCGGCGCGTGAGGACGAACGCGGCGCAGCCGCGTTGCCCCGCGCGGCAGCGCGCAGAAACTGGGGGCACCCCCTCCGGGGGAAAGGGCGGGGCGGGGAGAACCCCCCTACCGGCGGCGCCCCACCGCCACCACCGCCAGCACCGCGAACGGCATCAACGCCCCCACCCCCCACCGCACCCCCTCCACCCCCGCGGCCCCCGCGAGATGCAGGGCGAGCGTCACCACCGCGATCCCCAACGCCGTCCCCAGCCCCCGCGCCATGTTGACGAGACCACCCCCGGTCCCGGACGAACTCGCCGGGATCGCCGTCATGACGACGGCGTTGTTCGCGGGCGTGTAGACGCCCAGCCCCAGCCCGAGCAGGACGAGCGCCGGCACCAGCACGGGGGCGGCGGTCGGCAGGGAGGCCATGAGCGCCAGCGCACCCACGCACGTGCCCGCGCCCAGCAGACAGCGCGCGCGGTCCGTCAGACCGCGCGGCAGCACGCGGTCGGCACAGGTCGCGCCGAGCGCGAAGCCGACCGGCAGGGACGTGAGGACGCAGCCGGCGACGAGCTCCGAGGACCCCTCGGCCGTGAGGGCCGTCGGCACCAGGACCAGCGGCCCGAAGAGCACGAGGTAGGAGCAGAGCGCGCCGCCCAGCCCCGCCGCCACCGGCCGGCACCGCAGCAGCGCCGGATCCAGCAGCGGCTGTGCGCCGCGCACGAGGTGCCGCCACAGCGCGGCGCCCGCCGCCCCGGCCAGGGCGAGGAGCACGACGACCGCCCACCACGGGAACGGCAGGCCGGAGGCGCCGGAGAGCCCCAGCAGCAGCGCGGTGGTCGTGGTGGCGAGGAGCGCGAGGCCCGTGCGGTCGAAGCGGGCGGCGGCGGTCCGGCTGCGGGTGCGGGGCAGCAGGTAGTGACCCGCCACGAGGGCGACGACGCCCACCGGCACGTTGACGGCGAACACCCAGCGCCAGCCGGCCGCCGACACCAGCGCCCCGCCGACCGTCGGACCGAGCGCCAGCCCCAGCGCCTGGGCCGCCGCCTGGACCCCGAGCGCGGCCCGCATCCGGCCGCGCGGCGCGCTGGTGGTCACCAGCGCCACGCTGTTGGACTGCATCATCGCGGCCCCGGCCGCCTGCACGACGCGGGCGCCGACCAGCGCGGCCAGCGAGGGGGCGAGCCCGCAGGCCGCCGAGGCGGCGGTGAACAGGGCGAAGCCGTAGAGGTAGAGGAGCTTGCGGCCGCGGGCGTCCGAGATCCGCCCCACGGGCACGAGGAGCGCGACGAGCGTCAGCAGATAGGAGAGCGACACCCACTCCACCGCCGCCATCGAGGCGTGGAACTCGCGGCTCAGATCGCGGTACGTGAGGGTGACGATGCTGGCGTCCAGCTGTCCCATGAACGCCCCGAAGCACACCGTGCCCACGGCCAGCCGCCAGGCGCCGGGCCGCTCGCGCACCGCCCGCGGCCGGGCCCGCTCCCGGGTCAGCGCCGCCGGCCACACCCGCGGGCGGGACGGGTGGGCGGCCGGACGTCGGGACATGGGCTCCTCCTCCGCACGTCGCCCGGGGGCGGCCCGCCGGTGCCCCCCTGAGCGCACACTCCGGCACCGCCGTTCCCCGGACCGGCGCCGTCTCCGAAGCTAGCCCGGACGGAGGACGTCCGCGAGCGCGGCCCCCGCGAGACCTGCCGGATCGTCCCCGGCCACGGCCCTTCTCGCCCCGCCCCCGTCACCGCGCCCGCCGTGGCTCGTTGAGCGCACCGGCGGGGAGGGGCCCTCGGGTCCGCCCGCCGGGAACGGGCAAGGCAGGAAGGGCGGGCGATGCGCGACCCCCGCGGCAGGGACGGACAGCAGGGCACCGGGAAGGGCGCCGTCAGGGGCTCCGTCCGGGGTTCCGCGACGGCGGTCAAGGGGTCCGCGCGGGTCGGGGGCCCGGCGCGGGGCAAGGCCCCCGCGAGGGTCAACGGGCCCGCGAAGGCGAAGCGTTCCGCCCAGGGCGCCGCCCGGAGACCCCCGAGGCCCCCCACCGGGACGGCCGCCCCCCGCGGGCCGCTGCGGGAGACCCCCCGGCGCGGCCCGGGCCACCTCGCCCGGATCGCGGTCTGCCTCGCCTCGGCGGTGATCCTGGCGATCGCCGGGACGGGCTGGCTGGCGGGCCACTGGCTCACCAAGGGCCTCACCACCTCCAAGGCGCTGGAGGCCCTGCGCAGGAGCGCGCCCAGGAAGCTCGACGGCTCCGTCAACCTGCTGCTGATCGGCCTGGACAGCCGCAAGGACATGAACGGCGACGACCTGCCCAGGGAGTTCGTCCAGGAAGAACTGCACGCCGGCTCCAGCGCCATCGGCGGCTACAACACCAACACCCTCATCCTCATGCACATCCCGGCGGACGGCGGGAAGGTGACCGCGTTCTCCATCCCGCGCGACGACTACGTCCAGGTCGCCGGCGGCCGCGGCGAGCACAAGATCAAGGAGGCGTACGGGCTGGCCAAGGCCGAGGCCCAGGACCGGCTGGCCGCCCAGGGGCTCAAGGGCGCCGAACTGGAGCACCGCAGCCGGGAGGCTGGCCGCGAGGCCACACTGGCCACCGTGCAGGACTTCCTCGGCGTCCCCATCGACCACTTCGCCGAGGTCAACCTGCTGGGCTTCTACGACATCGCCAAGGTCGTCCAGCCGGTCCCGGTCTGTCTGCGGCACGCCGTCCACGACCGCTTCTCCGGCGCCGACTTCCCCGCCGGCCGGCAGGAGCTGGACGCCCGGCAGGCGCTGGCGTTCGTCCGCCAGCGGCACGGCCTGGCCGGCGGCGACCTCGACCGGACGCACCGTCAGCAGGCGTTCCTCTCCTCGGTCGTCCACAAGCTGGCCTCGCAGGGCGCGTGGGGCGACCTGGGCAAGCTGGAGGGGCTGCTCGACGTCGTCAAGAAGGACGTCGTCCTCGACGACCAGTGGGACCTGCTCGACTTCGCCCGCCAGGCCCCCAACCTCACCGGCGGGAACGCCGAGTTCCACACCCTGCCCATCGCGGGCTTCGCCACCCGCAAGGGGGAGGCGGTCAACCTCGTCGACCCGGTCCGGGTCAGGAGCCTCGTCCAGGAGATGATCGGGCACCCGGGCCACGAGGGTCGCTCCGACAACGCGCACCCCGCCCGTTCGGCGTCCCCCGCCGCCCCGCCGACCACCCCGCCCCCCGTCCCCGCCGACGCCTCCTCGACCACCGTGGACGTGCACAACGCCTCCGGCGTCCACGGCGCCGCGGCGGCCGAGTCCCGTGCCCTGTCCGCCCTCGGCTACACCCCCGGGCACATCGCCAACGCCCCCGGCGGCGTGACGAGCGTCGTCCACGGCCGCGGGGCGGGCGCCGCCGCCCGGCAGATCGCCGCCCGGCTGGGGGTGACCGCGTCCCCGAGCGACACGGTCCCGGCGCGGCGGGTCGTCGTCACCCTGGGCCCCGGCTTCACGCCGCCCGGCCCGGCCGCCCCCGCGACCCCCCACCCGACCGCCACCCCCGGCGCGGACTCCCGGGTGCCGTCCGACGCCTTCCAGGGCCGGTCGGTGCGGATGGGGGGCATCACGTGCGTGGACTGAACCGAGGGGGGACGACGCCGGATTACGGGCGGCGCACCGCCGACGTCTCCGTGCGCGCCGGGACGGCGTGGCGGGCGGAGCCGGTGTGGTGCGTCCGGGAGGGGCGGCGCGGCACGGTGCCCGGCCGGTCCGGCGTCCGCGTCATCATGCAGTCGCGCACCAGGTCGAGGTGCTTGGCGACGATGGGCTGCGCCAGCCTGGCCGCCGCCCGGACGTCGGCCTCGCGGCCGTTGGCCGCCTCGTCCTTCAGCAGGTCCAGCGTCAGGACGTGCGCGGTGTCCTGGGTGCGGAGCCAGAGGCTGTCGTAGGCGGGGGTGCCGGCCTTCTTCCGCAGGTCCTTGAGGGTCTTGTCCTGCTCGTCGCTGACCTTCCGCGGCAGGGCCACGTCCAGTTTGCCGCCCAGTTCCTTGACGCCCTTGTCGAGCTCGGTGTGGTCGCGGACGAGGACCCTGCCGAGCTCGCGCACGCACGGGGACACGGCGTTCTTCTGCGCGTCGGTGCCCGCGGCGATCTCGGCCATGTTGCCCTGGTGCACCGTCTCCAGGAAGGAGTCGTCCCGCGAGTCGGTGGCCAGCGCCGGCCCCGCGGCCCCCGTGACCAGGGTGAGAACGGCCAGTGCCGTCGTGACCCGGTGTCGCATACGCATCTTTCGCTGCTCCGTTCTTCGTCGGCCCGCGCCGCCGCGGCGGCGCGGGCCCGTCCGGCCGAGGGGCGCCGGTCGCGCCCCGCGGAGCTGAACAATGCACCGGGCCCCGGCCCGGGGACCCTTCGGACGCCACCGCTCCGGCCATATGGCGGTGTGCTTTTCGGGCGATCGGGGGTATGGGGCGGCTCAGCGCCCGGGGGCCGGGACGCCGAAGAGCCTGGCCAGCCGCCCGATCTCCTCCCTGGCCTGGTCGATCGTCATGTTCCCGAGCCGGCCCAGCAGCCCCAGCAGTCCGCCGTTGCCGCCGATGGAGCCGTGGTACGGGCCGGACTCGCGGTCCCACCCCGACCCGTGGTGCGGACCGGAACCGTGCTCCCGGCCGGAGTCGTACCGGTCCGGCCTTTGGTGCCACCCCGACTCGTGGCGGCCGTCGGACTCGCGGTCCGGGCCGTACCGGCCGTCCCTGTCGTACCGGCCGTCCCTGTCGAAGCGGCCGTCATCGTCGCGGCCGGACGAGTGGTACGGGTCGGGTTCGTCGGACGGGTCCAGCTCGTCCCGGGCCCGCAGGGCGTCCTGCCGGGCGCAGTCGATCCTCGAACGGTCCGGTGCCGGTGAACCGGCCTGCTGCTGGAGCTCGGAGCGGGCGCCGGCCAGCACGCCGAGCCGCTCGCGCACCGCGCCGCAGACCAGGCCCTGTTCACGGCTGGGCCGGTTCAGGGAGTCGCAGGCGACGACCGCCTCGGCGGCCCGCTGGCCGACGGCGTCCCGGTCGAGCGCCCGCACGGCGTCGGCGGAGACCCGGCGCAGCTCCTCGGGGGTCGCGGCGGCCGGCGGCGCGGTCAGCGGCCGTGCCGCCGGCAGGGGCGCGGGGGCCACGGGCGGGGCGTCGGCGGCGGCCGGGAGGGTGCCCAGGGTGAGCGAGCCGCAGACGGCGGCGGTGAGGAGAAAGCCGGTCCGGAGGGGTGCGTCCATCGGATGCTCCTTGCGAGAGGGGATCTTGACGCCACCCTGCGCCCGCTCCCCACGGCCCGCAATCGGAGGAGGCGGCCGGGCGAACGCCAACTGACGCACCGTCGGCTGGAAATGTCGACCTATCGTCAGCTGCCGCCCCGTCAATTCCGGGGAACAACCCGTACCCGCGCCCTCCACCGGGTCCGCAAGCGCGGCTGCGCCGAACGGGTCGCATGGCCGCCGCGACACGGGCGGTCCACCTCCACCGCCCGGCGCATTGGCCACAAGTCCCAACAACTTCAGGGCTGTTGACCCGGCCTCCCCCGCGAGCGGACCTGTACGCCGACCGCCCGCACAAGAGCCGATGACCCGTAAATCCGACCGCTTGGGCCGGCGTGGTGATCTTCGGCCGCCGTCCGTGCCGGAGCCGGATCCCCGCAGACCGGCCGGTTTAGCTGGAGCCATGGTTGACGAACGGACCGACAGCAGGCGCACTGAATCGCGATACTCGCCGGGAGGTCCCGCATGGCGGGCCTGACGGCGGTGCACCCCCCGGCCGGCGCCGTCGTGGGAACGCTGCTGGACTGGGCGCGGGACCTGATGGAACCCGCCCTGCGGGACGCCGTCACGGCACTGCCCGAGCGGGAGTCCCGCATCGCCGGCTATCACCGGGGCTGGCACGAGGCGGACGGCGGCGCACGCGAGGACGCCTCCTCGGGGCGCGGCGGCGGCAAGGCCGTCCGTCCCGCACTCGTCCTGCTGGCGGCCAAGGCCGTCGGCGCCCCCGCCGCGTGTGCCGTTCCCGGCGCGGTGGGCGTGGAGTTGATCCACGACTTCTCCCTGCTGCACGACGACGTGATCGACGGCGACGCCCTGCGCCGGCACCGCCCGGCCGCCTGGACGGTGTACGGCACGCCGGCCGCCGTGCTGACCGGCGACGCGCTCCTCGTGACCGCGCTGCAAGTGCTCGCGGCGGCGCCCTCCTCCGCCGCCGGCGCCGCCGTGCGGGAGGCGCTGGGCATGCTCGGGGAGCTGATGCGCGGACAGAGCCAGGACGTGTCGTTCGAGACGTCCGGCCGGGTGGCCACCGAGCAGTACCTGGCGATGGCGGAGGGCAAGACGGGCGCGCTGATGGGCTGCGCCTGCGCCCTCGGGGGACTGCTGGGCGGGGCCCGGGAAGACCGGGTCGCCGGACTGCGGGACTTCGGCCGCTGCCTGGGCGTCGCCTTCCAGTGCGTGGACGACCTGCTGGGCATCTGGGGCACGAGCGGCCGCAGCGGCAAGCCCGTGGGGGCCGACCTGGCGGCGCGCAAGAAGTCGCTGCCCGTGGTCGCGGCCCTGGCCGACGACGGCCCGGCCGGCCGCCGCCTCGCCGCCCTGTACGCACAGGCCGATCCCTTCGGCGAGGCCGAGATCGCGCTGGCGACAACGCTGATCGAGGAAGCGGGCGGCCGCGAGCGGACCGAACAGCAGGTGCAGCGGCAGACCTCGGCGGCCATGCGCGCCCTGACACGGGCCGAGCCCGCCGCGGAGGTCTACCGGCAGATGCAGGAGATCGCCGCCCTGCTCACCGGCCGCGACCACTGACGCGAGCACCGACGCGCGCGCCGGCGCGACGACCGCGCGACCGGTGGCGGGCCCGTAACCAATCGGGACGTCACCAGGTTCTCCGCGGAGAAGCGGGCGGCGGCGCGCCGGGCCGCGGCGCCACCGACGGGAACGATGCACGTGAAGCCGGAGGATCTGCACATGAGCGGGCGGGACCACGGCCCGGCGGCCGTCAGCGCGTACGGCCTGCACGTGACCCGCGGGAAGCACATGCTGCTGCACGACATCACCTTCACCGTCCCCCGGGGCGTCATCGTCGGACTGCTGGGCCCCAGCGGCTGCGGGAAGACCACGCTGCTGCGGTCGGTGCTGGGGATCCAGCCCGCCGCGGCGGGCCACGTGCAGGTGCTCGGCTTCCCGGCCGGTTCCCCCGCCCTCTGCTCCCGGATCGGGTACGTCACCCAGGCCCCCTCGGTCTACCCCGACCTCACCGTCCTGGAGAACCTCCACTACTTCGCGGCGGCGCTCGGCCTGCGCGGATGGCGGCGGGAGAACGCCGTGGTCCGCGTGGTGAAGGACGTCGACCTGGCCGACTACGCCGACAAGCACGTCGCCCGCCTCTCCGGCGGCCAGTACTCCCGCGTCTCGCTGGCCGTCGCGCTGCTCGGCGCGCCCGAGCTGCTGGTGATGGACGAACCCACCGTCGGCCTCGACCCCCTCGTGCGACGTGAACTGTGGGGAGTCTTCCGGAGGTTGGCCGACGAGGGGACGACGCTGCTCGTCTCCAGCCACGTCATGGACGAGGCCGACCGCTGCGACCGGCTGCTGCTCATGCGCGGCGGCCGGCTGCTCGCCTCGGCCCGCCGCGACCAGGTCCTCTGCCACACCGGCTGCGGCAGCGTCGAGGAGGCCTTCATGCGCCTGGTGACCGCGGCGGCCAGGGCCGAGGCCGCGCCGCGCCCGGCACGCGCCGACCGCGCCCCGGGCCCCCTGCTCACCGACGTCCTCCCCGACCAGGGCCGGTCGTCGTACTTCGCCACGAAAGCCCGCCTGTGAGCCACGACTTCACCGCCGCGCCCCGGCTGACGGGCCGCCGGCTCCCCTTCTCGCCCGGTATCACCCTGGCCACCGCGCGCCGCGTGCTCCAGCAGATCTCGCGGGACCACGGCAGCACCGCGCTGATGCTCGTCATCCCCTGCATGCTCATGCTGCTGCTGAAGCTGATGTTCAGGGACGTCGAGAGCACCTTCGAGCGCGTGGGCACCCAGGTCTTCGGGATCTTCCCCCTCGTCGTCATGTACCTGGTGGCGTCCGTGTCCACCCTGCGCGAGCGCACCTCGGGAACCGCCGAGCGGCTGCTGACGATGCCGGTGCAACGGCTCGACATCGTCCTCGGCTACAGCCTGGCCTTCGCCTTCCTCGCCCTGCTGCAGGCGGTCCTGGCGACGCTGCTGGCGGTCGGCCCGCTCGGGCTGCACATCAAGGGGCCGGCGTTCCTGCTGATGGTCGTCGCGATGCTGGGCGCCCTGCTCGGCCTGGCCCTGGGCCTGCTCGTCAGCGCCTTCGCCCGCAACGAGTTCCAGGCCGTCCAGTTCCTCCCCGCCGGCATCCTGCCCCAGTTCCTGGTGTGCGGACTGTTCGTGCCGAGGGACGAGATGAGCGGCGCCCTCGACGTCCTGGCCGGGATGATGCCCATGACCTACGCCGTCCAGGCCGCCCGGGAGGCGGCCACCCACGAGGGCGTCACGGGCGTCTTCGTCCGGGACGCCGTCGTGGTCCTGCTGTGCGTCATCGGCGTCCTGATGGCGAGCGCCGCCACGTTCAAGCGCTGAGGATTCCAGCGCTGACGAAATTCCGGCCGCACGACGGCGGGTGGGGCACGGCCGCTGCCGTACCCCACCCGCCGTCGTGTACGGGGGCGCGAATTCCCCGGCTACATCCCGAACCCGCCGCCCGAGGTGCCCCATTGGAAACCGCCGCTGAACCCTCCGCTGTGCGGAATCTCGAACGGGCCGAAGTGGATGGGGCGCGCCCGGTGGTGGAAACCCGGGTGCCCCTCGAACCCGTCGTCGTCGTGGAAGGCCGCCGCTGACGGCGCCTGGGGCGCGGCGGCGGCGGAGCCACCGCCGGCGGCGAGCGCGATTGCCGTGAGCGAAACGACCATCGCGCGACGGAGGAACGACATCACTAACTCCCATCCAGGAGACATCCGAGACACGGCACACACTAACTAGCCGGTATGTCGGCCGTGTTCAGAAATACGTGCGTTACCTCGAAGGAGGGCAGCGCATCGACCACTTGGCGGTTCAATGAACACCGGCCTGCGCAAGAGGAATTCGGAGAGGGCGGGATTTCCCGGCCCCGACGGTACGGTGCCCGCATGAGACACAGCGTCCCGGCCGTCGCTCTTCTCCTGGCGCTCGCCGGCCCGGCGGCCGCCGCCCCCGCACCGCCGCCCCCGTGGCAGTACGCGCCGTCGGCGCCGCCCGCCTGGAGCCCGTCCGCCGTGCCGCAATGGCCGTCCCCCGGACCGGGGAACGGAGCACCCGCCCGGCCCGGACCCGGTAGCCGGCCGCGCGAACGGGGCGGCTTCCGGGGCGCGCTGATCGAACTGCTCAACAGGGAACGGCACAACGCCGGTTGCCCCGCCGTGCACGGGCGGCGGGCGCTGGACCGGGCGGCGCAGGACCACAGCGCGTTCATGGCGCACGCCCAGCGGCTGTCGCACACGGGGCGGGCCGGATCGGATCCGGGCCGCCGGATCACCCGGGCCGGCTACCGCTTCGGCAGGGCGGGCGAGGAGATCGTCGCCGGTCCGCGGACGCCGGGCGGCGTCGTGCGGGCCTGGATGGGCAGCCCCCCGCACCGCCGTTCCCTGCTGACCTGTGCCTTCCGGGACGCCGGCGTCGGCCGGAGCGAGGGGGCGCGCGGCCCCTGGTGGACGCTGCTGCTGGCCGTGCCACGCTGACGACCGGACGCCGCGGCCGGGCGGTCCGCCCGGTTACGCCAGGTCGCGGTCCCACCACCAGGCCAGCGACGGAGCCCCCGGAAGGGGACGGGCGCTGCTGTCCGACGGGGCCTGCGCCCAGGTCAGCGGGGCGTCCTCCGCGGGGTCGGGCAGCCGGCCGAGGCTGAGGTAGCGCGGTACCCGCAGCCCCCACTCGGCGTTGCCCCGGATGCCGTGGCGCAGCCCCTGGAGGTATCCGCCCAGCGCCGCGCCGGCGCCGGGCCGCACCCGGTCGTGCAGTTCCAGGAAGCGGACCAGGATGCGGTCCCTGATCCGGGTGGCCTCCTCCACCGCCTCCTGGAGGGACATCTGGCGGTGGTGCATGAGGACGCTGTAGATGTTCTGGTCCGTGTGCCCGTGGGACAACTCCTTGCGCAAGGAGTGCCGGTCGTTGTCGAGCCCCGCCACCATGATGGCCATCTCGGTCAGGGCGCGCACGGCGGGCCGGTGCAGTTCCCCGTCCGCCACCTCGGCGCCGGTGGCCAGCTCCAGCATGGCGAAGGTCGGTTCGCCGCCGCAGGACAGGAGCCGCATGGCCAAGTAGTCGTCCAGACCGGGCATGTGGCCCCGCGCCTGGTTCCCGATCTGCCAGGCGACGCCCGACAGCCAGGCGCGGTGGGCGTGGAGGAAGCGGCGCACCTGGGTGGGTGTGCCGAAGGAGCGGAAGAGGCCGACGATGTTCTGCAGCGGGCGGACGAACCGTTCGCCGTTGTCGTCCGCCGAAGGGGCCTCGGCCGCCCGCTGCACCCGCCCCGCGAGCGCGTTGAACTGGGCGGGCCGGGTGCTCAACGGGCCGTTGTCGCACCGGGCGTCGTCGAAGGCGAAGCCCCAGTAGACCCACAGGGAGGTGGCCAGGAGGCGGTCCTCGTCGGCGGTCGGGGCGAACCGGCCGAAGAAGTCCCCGCTGTGCGTGGCCAGCACCCAGGCGGTCTCGTCCCCGGAGGCGCACATGCCGC
The DNA here is from genome assembly GCF_001187435.1 of Streptomyces caatingaensis. Lineage (GTDB taxonomy): Bacteria > Actinomycetota > Actinomycetes > Streptomycetales > Streptomycetaceae > Streptomyces > Streptomyces caatingaensis. The sequence continues at coordinate 327,096 of NZ_LFXA01000007.1, forward strand.
TGTCGCGGATCCACCGCGCTGCCCCGAGTTCGACCTCCCGCACCCGTCTGTTGATCGCTGACTCCAGGGGGCAGTAGAGGTCGGGCAGATCGGCCTCGGTGACGGCCAGTCCCATGGGCGGGTCCTTTTCCTGGGGGGATGAGCCCTCACATGGTCGGACCCGGGCCTTCCCGCGTCTCCGCACATCCGCTGCGTTGGCGGCAAAAACCCCTGAAAAGATCAATTTGCAGACGATCCGCCGCGCAAGCCCCAGCGTTCTTCCGGCCGGACGGCACGGCGGACGCCGCGCACGGCGGTGCCCGACCGCGGGTTCACCACCGTCCGAACGCCCGCCCGGGATTCTCCACGAACACCGCTCGCGCCACGTCCGCCCCGAACTCCCGCTCGACGCGCGGCATCAAGTCCCCTACGAGAAAGGCGGGTCCGGGGCCCTCACGCCGTGCCCCCGCCGTCGTCGTGTCCCCGCCCAGCAGGATCTTCCCCGCGTGCCCCGCCTCCACCAGGGCCGTCAGCTGGTCGAACAGCCGCCAGTCCGTGGCGTGGTGACGCCGCGACGGCCCGTCGAAGGCGAGGAACGCGCCCGAGCGGGCGGCCGCGAGCTGGACGCGGATGTCCGGCGACCGGCCGAGATGGCCGAGGACGACGGAGGGGGACGGTACCCCGAGGGCGCCGCAGAGCAGGTCCAGCACGTCCAACGCGCCGGTTCCCAGCTCCAGATGGACGGCGACGGGCGCTCCGGTGGCGTGGTGGGCCTCGGCCGCCGCGGCCATCGTGTGCCGCGCGTGCGCGTCGAGGCCGTGGAATCCGCTGGCGACCTTGATGAGGCCGGCGCGGACGGGAGCGGTGGTCAGATCCTGGACGAAGAGCTCGGCGAGCCGGCCCATCGTCCGTTCCAGGAAGGCGGGTTCGTAGTGCACCGCCTGGTGCAGGCCGGTCGCCGCGACGACGTGGACGCCCGTCGCCCGGGACGCGGCGACGACGTCCGCGAGCCGCCGCCCCATGCCGCGCGGCGTCCACTGGACGACCGCCCCGCCGCCCGCCTCCCGGAAGGCGGCCAACTCGGCCTGTGCCGGGGGGAGTTCGGCCAGCTCCTCGCCGGGCAGGGCGGGGCTGCGCAGGAAGAGGTGGTCGTGCGCGTCGACCACGCCGAGGCGCGCGACCGGCACCTCGCCGAGAACGGTCCGTACCGTGCCGCTCACCGTGCCCCCTCGTCCCGGAGCTCCTCCAGCGGCCGGCACTCCGTGGCGCGGTCGAACCGCGCCTTCCGCGGATCCATGGTCGGTGTCCCCCTTCGTGAGCCTGTAACGGGTGAGCCGTTACGTCTTCGGTCCGGCTCAATGTAACGCATGAGGCGTTACGATGGCGATCATGGGTGACGACGAACGCCTCGCCTTCCGCTTCGACTGCGGAGCGACCTGGCTCAACCTGCTCGCGACCAGCGGCCGCACCTTCGGCGCGCACCCGGTCGAACGCATCGCCACGCCCGAGCGCCTGGCCGAGTGGCTGGACCGCAGCGAACTGACGCCCGTCCGGCCGCCGGACGAGGACGACCTGCGGCAGGCCGTGGCCCTGCGCGAGACGCTGCGCGCCCTCGCCCTCGCCGTCGTCGAGGGCGCGCCGCCGCCGGCCCGCGCCGCCGCGGACATCGCCCGCTTCCTCGACGCGCAGCCCGACCCCGTCCGCCTCACCGCCGCCGGCCGGCTGCTGCGCGAACCGCCGCCCACCACGGGCGCCGCCCTGGCCCGCGTCGTCCGCCAGGCCGTCGACCACCTCACCGGCCCCGAACGGCAGGCGCTCGCCGTCTGCCCCGAACACGACTGCCGCGGCGTCTTCGCCAACCCCACCGGCCGACGCCGCTGGTGCCCCTCGCCGGCGTGCGCGAGCCGGGGCCGCGTCCGGGCCCTGCGGGAGCGGCGGCGGACGGGGACCGGACAGCGGTGAGGGCGGGGCCCACGCTGTCTTCACCAAGGGTTGCCGGTGGCGTCATCCCCGCTTGTGGCCGCGGGCCCAGCGCATCCCCCACCCGTAGAGCCGGTCCAGGTCCGACTGGTAGCCGTACACGTACGTCGCCTCGCGCCGCACCGTCAGGTGCCCGTGCCGGTTCTCGATGAGCGCCACGGCACACGAACGGGCCTGCGGCATGCGCTCGTTGAGCTCGACGGCGAACTGGTGGCCGTCCGGGAGGTAGAAGGTCAGGACGCTGTCGATCCGGCCGAAGACCGGGGTGCGGTCCACGTTGTAGACGAAGACCAGCATCCTGCGGAACTCGTCCCGCTTGTCCAGGTTGATGAAGAGGGTCTCGCCCGTCGGACCGCCGAACCGGCTGTCCCCGCTGAGGGAGATGTAGGGCGGACGGTAGAGATCCCCGTGGAAGTCGCCGAGCGGCTGGACGACGCCCTTGGTGCCGTCGGTCAGCTCGTAGAGACAGGCCAGGTCCAGATCGACGGAGACCACGGCCGGGCCGTGCATCTGCACCGACGAGCCCAGCGGGGAGAACAGGGTGCGCAGCAGCCCCGCCCGGCGGTCCCCGACCGGGCCGGTGTGCATGCTCCAGGTGAGGTTGACCCGCAGGGTGCCGCCGGTGGTCCCGTGGTTGGTGAGCCAGTCGGTGGGGTGGGCCTTGGAGAGGCGCTTGTGGTGCGGGGTGGCCCACTCGAAGCCGTGCCGGGCCTCCTCGCGGCGGAGCGCCCCGCCGCGCAGATAGGCCCACAGGCTGCCGTCGTCCACGGGCGTGCGCGGGGACGGCAGCCCGGCGGACGGGGTCGTACGGTCCTGCTCGGGGCGGCGGGACCGGTGCGGACGTCGGCGCATCCTGGCGTACTCCCTCTCGGCGGCGGGGCGGGCCGACGGACGGGCCCACCCCGCTCAACGGCGGAGGGCGGCCGGGGGTCATGGGCGCGGCTCAGCCTTTGAGCGCCTCCGCGGCCTTGTCCCGGTTCCCGCGCAGTTTCTCCAGGTACGCCGAGGCCTGCGGGCCCGGGCGCACGCCGCGGGCGAAGGCCGCCATGTTGCCCGCGCCGGCGTTGTAGCCGAGGGCGAGCAGCTCGTCGCGGGTGTAGCCGTCGGGCACCCGCCGCGGGAGCTGCCGGGAGAGGTCGTGCAGGTACCAGGCCGCCGCCCGGACGGCCAGCGCCGGATCGTCGGGGAGGTCGAACCAGCTCCTGTCGGCGAACGGGCGGCCGGACTTGGTCTCGTCGAAGGCGGCCCGGTGCATGTTGGCGATGCCGAACGCGGAGTCCGGCTTGATCTTCTGCCAGGAGCGCTCGAACCCCGGGTCGTGCGGCTTGTACGCCTCGTTGTAGAGGATCGCCATCACCAGGACCGGATCCACACCGGCCTCGCGGGCGTACCGCTTCACCTGCGGGGCGAAGCGGGCCGGGTCGTTGCCGGACGAGCCGTCGGCCGGCTTACCGGTCCTGCCCGGCGCGTGCGGCGTCGCGGTGCCGGAGGCCGCCGGCTTGTCCGCCGCGCCGCCCGTGCCGCCCGCGCCGCCGCCTCCGCACGCGGTGAGCGCGACGGCCGCCAGGGCGACCGCCGCGGCGAGCCGCGGGGCGGCCCTGCGCTGGTTCCTCACGTTCTTCCTCCTGACACCGACGCGCCTGACGCGCTCGACCGACGGTACACAGCGTGCCGTACGCGGCCGTCCCCGCGTCAGTCGACGCAGGGCACGCCGCCCGCCGTCACCGGGGTGTCGGACGCGTCGGACGTGCCGCCCGTGCCGGATGCGGCCGGTGCGCCGGGGGAGGGCTGAGCGTCCTTCTTCCTCGTCGCCGGCGGCTTCGCGCCGGCGGACGTCGAGGGCTCCGGGGACGGGGAGGCGCCACCGGTCAGTTCCGCCACCGTGCGCCGGATCCGCTCCGGATCGACGAGGTTCACCGACTCGCCGCCGCGCGTCGCGAACCCGCTGACGGGCAGCGTGTGGAACTCCACGTGGCCCGAGGTGAGATCGGGCGCCCGCCGGGCGAAGTCGAGGACGTCCCAGGAACTGTCCAGGACGAGGTCCTTCTTCACGACGTCGAACAGCTCCCGCAGCTTGCCCAGGTCGTCGAAGACGCCCCGCGACTTCAGCCGGTGCGTCACCGACGCGAGGAACGCCTGCTGACGGCGGGTCCGGTCCAGGTCGCCGCCGTCCAGGCCGTGCCGCTGCCGTACGAACGCGAGCGCCTGCTTCGGGTCCAGCTTCTGCGGGCCGGCCGGGAAGTCCGCCCCCGAGTACCGGTCGCGCACCGGGTGCCTGAGGCAGACCTCGACCGGCTGGAGCACCTTGGCGATGTCGTAGAAGCCGAGCAGGTTGACCTCGGCGAAGTGGTCGACCGGCACGCCCAGGAAGCGCTGCACGGTCGTCAGCGTCGCCTCCCGTCCCGCCTCCCGGCTGCGGTGCTCCAGCTCCGGGCCCTTCACGCCCTCGGCCGAGAGGGCGTCGTGGGCCTTGGTGTAGCCGAAGGAGTACGCCTCCTTGATCTTGTGATGGCCCTGCGAGGTGCCGTCGCCGTAGAGGGTCTCGACGTAGTCGTCCCGGGGCACGGAGAAGGCGGTGACCTTGCCGCCGCCGGCCGGGATGTGCATGAGGATCAGCGTGTTGGTGTTGTAGTAGCCGATCTCGCTGGAACCGGCGTGCAGTTGGTCCTGGACGAACTCCTTCGGCAGGTCGTTCCCGTCCATGTCCTTGCGCGAATCCAGGCCGATCAGCAGCAGGTTGACCGAGCTGTCCAGATGCCGGGGCGCGTGCCGGCGCGCCGCGTCGAGCGCGTCGGAGGTGGTGAGGCCGTCGGTGACGGTGCGGTAGGCCGCCCACGTGGCGCCCGAGGCGATCAGCACGACGGCCGACGCGGCCCACACGGCCGAGCGCAGCGCCCGGACCGGCAGGGGCGCGCGCTGCCGCCGTCGGCGGTGCCGGCGGTGACGCGCGCGACCGGGGCGCCCGGCGCGACGGGGCTCAGGGGATGCAGCGGATCCAACGGGCTCACCGGCGGACCCCGGGGGCTCAAGGGGCTCAAGGGACTCGGGGGACTCGCGGGACTCAGTCACGGAGGTCCTTCCCGCCGGTGCGCCGTGCCCCGCGGACGCCGGGTGGGCAGACTTCGCCCGAGGCGCCGGCCTCGTACGTGCCCGAGGCGCCCGCCCCGCGCATCGACCGGGCGCCCGCCCGCCGCCCCGCCAGGGCGCGGGCGACGGCACGGGCGGCGAGCACGGCCAGCACCGCACCCTCCGCCGCCGCCATCGCGGGGAAGCCGTCCAGCGCCCAGCGCACCGCCTCCGCCGCCGGCGGGCCGTCGCCCGGCGGAGGTGAGACGGCCACCGTCGCCGCGGCCACCACCAGGGGCGGCGCCGGGACCACCCAGCCGAGCCCGCCGCGCGCCGCCGCGAGGGCGGTCGCCCACACCGCCCCGGCCACCGCGCCCACCGCGATGCCCCAGCCGGGACCGGCACCCCGCGCGGCGTCCGCGCCCGCGCCGAGCGCGGCCGGGAGCAGGAGCGCCGCGGCGGTGGAACCACCCCCGGCGAGGCGGGCGCGGGACGCGGGGATGCGGGACGCCGCGGGAGCGGTTGCCCGGTGTTCAGCCATGACTGCGTGCCTTCGGTCGTCGTACGGTCCTCTGGTCCGTTTGACGGCCCGGACGCCCTTTTGGTTGCACGATTGCGCAACTTTGAAAAGCCGTGCGGCTCCGACGCACGGCCGACGGACGGCGTCCCGGCGGCCCATGGCATGCTGAACGGGTGAACGGACCCGTGATCGACGTGACTTTCGCCCCCGAGCTGCAGATCTTCCTGCCCTCCGAACGGCGGGCCGGGCGGCTGGCCGTCCGGACCGACGGATCGTCATCCCTCGGACACGTGGTGGAGTCGCTCGGCATCCCGCTCACCGAGGCCGGCCGGCTGCTGGTCGACGGCCGTGAGGTGCCGGCGGCCCACGTCCCGGCCGAGGGCGAGGCCGTCGAGGTGTGCGCCGTCGAGCGGCCGCAGACCGTGCCCGGGGCGCCCCTGCGGTTCCTGCTCGACGTCCACCTCGGGACGCTGGCGCGCCGGCTGCGCCTGCTCGGCGTCGACGCCGCGTACGAGAGCGAGGACATCGGGGATCCGGCCCTCGCCGCCCGCTCCGCAGCTGAACGCCGCGTGATGCTCTCCCGCGACCGCGGCCTGCTGCGCCGCCGCGAGCTGTGGGCCGGCGCCTTCGTCTACAGCGACAAGCCCGACGAGCAACTGCGCGACGTCCTGGGCCGGTTCGCACCCGTCCTCGCCCCGTGGACGCGCTGCACCGCCTGCAACGGGGAGCTCCGCGACGCCGACAAGGACACGGTGGGCGACCTGCTGGAGCACGGCACCCGCAGCACGTACGACGTCTTCGCCCAGTGCGCGTCCTGCGACCGCGTCTACTGGCGCGGCGCCCACCACGCCCGCCTGGAGGCCATCGTCCAGGACGCCCTGCGGGAGTTCGGCGGCGTCACGGCAGGGTGAGGATCCTGGGCCCGTCCTCCGTGACCGCCACGGTGTGCTCGATGTGCGCGGCCCGGCTGCCGTCGGCGGTGCGCAGCGTCCAGCCGTCGGCGTCGGTGCGGTAGTCGTCGCTGCCGCCGGCCATCAGCATCGGCTCGATGGCGAGCACCAGCCCGTGGCGCAGCGGGAAACCGCGGCCCGGGCGGCCGCGGTTGGGGACGTGCGGGTCCTCGTGCATGGTGCGGCCGATGCCGTGGCCGCCGAAGTCGGCCGGCATGCCGCAGCGCGCCGCCGCCGCGACCGAGCCGATGGCGTGCGAGACGTCCCCCATGCGGTGGCCGGCGCGGGCGGCGGCGATGCCGGCGTCCAGCGCCCGCCGCGTGGCGTCCACCAGGGCGACGTCGGCCGGGCGCGGGGTGCCGACGATGAAGCTGATCGCCGCGTCGCCCGTCCAGCCGTCCAGCCGCGCGCCGCAGTCGACGCTGACGAGGTCGCCGTCGCGCAGCCGGTAATCGCCGGGTATGCCGTGCACGACCGCGTCGTTGACCGAGGCGCAGATGACGCCGGGGAACGGGGAGGGGGCGAAGGACGGGCGGTAGCCGAGGAACGGTGAGGTGGCCCCCGCCTCGTCCAGCACCCCGCGCGCCACCTCGTCCAACTCCCGCAGGCGCACGCCGACTTCGGCCGCCTTCCGTGTCGCCGCGAGCGCGCGGGCCACGACACGGCCCGCCTCGCGCATCGCGTCCAGCTCCCCGTCCGTCTTGATCTCCACCATGTGCTGACGCTCCCCTCGCCGGGCCCTCCGCGGGGCCAATTCTTATACCGGTATTAGTATCACGGTCCGGCGGGCTAGGATGGCGGGCATGGTGAGGACCCCTCTGACCCCCTGGGAGCGGCAGCGCGGCGAGCTCTTCGGCGCCCTGATCCGCCGGGCCCGCGGAGACCGCAGCATGGTGGAGGTCGCCGCCGCGGCCGGCGTCTCCGCCGAGACCCTCCGCAAGATCGAAACCGGCCGGGCCCCGACCCCGGCCTTCTTCACCGTGGCGGCCCTCGCCGCCGCGCTGGGCCTCTCCCTGGACGAGCTGGCCGCGACCTGCGCCTCGGAGGCGGACTCCTGGCAGGAGCCGCTGACGGCCTGAGCCGCGCGTGGCCTCGGGCGGCGGCTCGCCGTGACCGGTCCGGCGGTCAACCCGCCGCTGTCCTCGGCGAGTTGGCGCCCCTGGGGCGGGTGCGGTGACGGGGGAGTGGCCCGCGAGCGCCGGACGCCGGCCCGGTGGCCGGGGCGTACGGGGGCCGGGCGGCGGCCTGGAGCGGACGCCGGCCCGGGGCCGGCGCTCGGCCTCGGCCCCGCGAGCCGTCAGCCCTCGCCCGCCGGCGCCCCGCCCTCGGCGGCGGGCGCCTCCGCGGCCTCCTCCGCTTCCTCCTCCTCCGGCAGCGCCTCCGCCTGGGCGGTGACGACCTGGAGGACGGCCGCGTCGTCCTCGACGGCCAGGGACACCCCGCGCGGCAGCTCGATGTCCCCCGCCCGTACGGTGTGCCCGGCCTCCAGGCCCTCGATCGACACGGTGAAGCCCTCCGGGATGTGCGTGGCCTCCGCCTCGACGGGCAGCGCGTTGAGGATGTACTCCAGCAGGTTCCCGCCCGGGGCGAGCGTGCCCTCCGTGTGCACCGGCACCTCGACGGTGACCTTCTCGCCCCGCTTCACCGCCAGGAAGTCCGCGTGCACGAGGAAGCCCTTGAGCGGATCGCGCTGCACCTCCTTGGGAATGGCCAGCTCGCCCTTGCCGTCGATGTCCATCCGCAACAGCACGTTGGGCGTCTTGAGGGCCATCATCAGCGCGTGGCCGTCGACGACGATGTGCTTGGGCTCGGCCCCATGGCCGTAGATGACCCCGGGCACCTTGTTCTCCCGGCGGATGCGGCGGGCGGCCCCCTTGCCGAACTCGGTGCGCGACTCGGCGGTCAGCTTGACCTCGGCCATGACTGCTCTCCTCGAATGTCCTGTGGTCGTCAGGCCACAGGTATCCACTCGGGGAGGCGGCCGATCAGCGCCCTGCTCCGGGTGGAGCAACGGCCCCGCCGGGCCGCCCGGCGTCCCCGGCCGCCCCCGCCATCCGCCGCACCGCCTCCGCGAGCACCTCCGGCGAGGTCGCCAGCGTCAGCCGGACGTGTCCGGCCCCGCCCGTCCCGAACGCCGCCCCGGGAGCCAGGGCCACCCGCCCGCGCTCCAGGAACACCGCGGCCGGATCGTCGCCCGGCCCGGCCTCCCGGCAGTCCAGCCACGCCAGGTACGTCCCCTCCGGCGGCCGGTGACGGACCCGCGGGAGGTGGCGGGCCAGCAGGTCCGCGAGCAGCCGCCGGTTCGCGTCGAGGCCGGTGAGCACCTCGTCGAGCCAGCCCCCGCCCTCCCGCAGGGCGGCCGTGTGCGCGATCACCCCGAAGTGGCTCGGGCCGTGGCTCACCTCCGCCGGCAGCCGGGCCAGGTCGCCGGCCGCCGCGGGGCCGGCGACGGCCAGGGCCGCCTTGACCCCCGCCAGGTTCCAGCCCTTGGACGCGGACAGCAGCGCGAAGGCGTCCTCCGCGCCCGGCACCGACAGATACGGCACGAACGCGGCCCCCGGCAGCACCAGCGGCGCATGCACCTCGTCCGCCACCACCCGCACCCCGTACCGCCGGGCCAGCGCCGCCACCGCCGTCAGCTCCGCGTACGTGTGCACCGCCCCCGTCGGATTCTGCGGGCTGCACAGCAGATGCGCCGCCCGCCGCCCGCCGCCCGCGGCCCGGCCGTACGCCGCCTCCAGCACACCGAGGTCCAGCCGCCCGTCCGCGCCGAGCGGAGCCTCCACGACGCGGCGGCGGTTGTTCCGCACGAAGGCGTAGAACGGCGGGTACACGGGCGAGTTGACGACCACCGCGTCCCCGTCCCCCGTCACCAGCCGCAGCAGCTCGGCCGCGCCCGTCATCACGTCCGCCACCACCGCCGTGCGCTCCACGGCGACGCCGTCCCAACTCCAGCGCCGCCGCGCGAAGTCCGCCATGGCCTCGGCGTACCCGGCGCCCGTCGCGTACCCCGCGTCCCCGAGCGCCACCGCCTCCGTCAGCGCCCGCACGACCGGTTCCGCGAGCGGCACGTCCATCTCCGCCACCCACAACGGCAGGACGTCCGGCGGGTGGACGCGCCACTTCGCGCTCGTACGGAGCCGCAGCTCGGCGAGCGACAGCCGGCACAACGGGTCGGTCCGCGCGTTCTGCTCGTACGGCATACGGGCCATTGTGCGCCGCGCGGACCGGAGTTGGAGAGGTCAGGCCGTGCGCTCCTCGGAACGGTCACCGCCCCACAGCGTGTGGAACGACCCCTCACGGTCGGTGCGCCGGTAGGTGTGCGCCCCGAAGAAGTCCCGCTGCCCCTGCGTCAGCGCGGCCGGCAGCCGCTCGGCGCGCAGCGCGTCGTAGTAGGCGAGCGCCGCCGAGAACCCCGGCGTCGGCACCCCGTGCCGCACGGCCGTCGCCACCACCTCGCGCCAGGCGTCCTGGGCCCGGCCCACCTCCTCCGCGAACCCCTTGTCCGCCAGCAGCGTCGGCAGCGCCGGATCGGCGGCGAACGCGGCCCGGATGCGGTCCAGGAACGCGGCCCGGATGATGCACCCGCCGCGCCAGATCGCCGCCACCCCACCCAGGTCGATGTCCCAGCCGTACTCCGCGCCCGCCGCGCTGATCATGTTCCAGCCCTGCGCGTACGAGACGACCTTCGACGCGTACAGCGCCTCCTCCACCCGCGCCGCGAACGCCTCGGCCTCCTCGCCCGACAGCGCCGCCCCCTCCGGTCCCGGCAGCCCCCGCGCCGCCGCCCGCAGCCCCGTGCTCCCCGACAACGACCGCGCGAACACCGCCTCCCCGATCCCCGATACCGGAACCCCCAGGTCCAGCGCCGTCTGCACGGTCCACCGCCCCGTCCCCTTCTGCTCGGCGGCGTCCGCGACGACGTCCACGAAGGGCCGCCCGGTCGCGGCGTCGGTGTGCGCCAGCACCTCGGCGGTGATCTCGATGAGGTAGGAGTCGAGCCGCCCGGTGTTCCAGCCGCGGAAGACCTCGGCGATCCGCGCCGGTTCGTACCCCGCGACGGTGCGCAGCAGGTCGTACGCCTCGGCGATGAGCTGCATGTCGGCGTATTCGATGCCGTTGTGGACCATCTTGACGAAGTGCCCGGCGGCGTCGGGGCCGATGTGCGTGCAACAGGGCGTCCCGTCGGGGGCCTTGGCCGCGATCGATTCGAGGAGGGGGCCGAGGGCTTCGTAGGACTCGGCGGATCCGCCGGGCATGATGGACGGGCCGTGGAGCGCGCCCTCCTCGCCGCCGCTGATGCCGGTGCCGACGAAGTGGATGCCGCGCTCGCGGAGCTTCTTCTCGCGGCGGCGGGTGTCGAGGAAGTGGGCGTTGCCGCCGTCGATGATCATGTCCCCTTCGTCGAGGAGGGGTGCGAACTCGTCGATGACGGCGTCGGTCGGGTCGCCGGCCTTGACCATGATGACGATGCGCCGGGGCTTCTGGAGGGCGGCGACGAACTCCTCGGCGATCTCGGCGGGGACGAAGTTTCCTTCGTGCCCGTGCTCGTCGATGAGGGCTGTGGTCCTGGCGGTTGTGCGGTTGTGGACGGCGACGGTGTGGCCGTGGCGGGCGAAGTTGCGGGCGAGGTTGCTGCCCATGACGGCGAGGCCGGTGACGCCGATCTGGGCGGTGGGCTGGGTGGCGGGTGTGCTGGGCATGGCGGTGGTCCACTCCTGTCCTGTGCGTCGAAGGCTGGTGCGAACGTCAACACCACGGGGTCCGGAGACCTTCCGGGGGCAGCCGGGCATCGCCCGGCCATCGTGACACGCGGCGTTCGAGGGTGGCTGGGCGCGCGCGTCGGTCGACGGGGCGACTCGGTGGGGCGAGGACTCGATACTTGCACGTCGGTGTGCAATGAACTAACCTGCACGCCAATGGGCAATTAACTGCTCGCGGTGCCTCGCCGGTCCACGGCCGCCCCGCTCACACCGATCCGCCCCCCCGCTTCGCCTCCCGTCGAGGAGCTTTCGATGCCGCTCTTTGTGAACACGCCTGCCGAGAAGATGACCGGGCCCTATCCACGACGCTGGTGGGCCCTGCTGGTGCTCTGCCTGAGCCTGCTGATCGTGGTCATGGCGAACACGTCGCTCGTCGTGGCCGCTCCGGACCTCACGAAGGACCTGGGGCTGTCCAGCAGTGACCTGCAGTGGGTCATCGACGGCTACACCGTCCCGTACGCCGCGCTGATGCTCGTCCTGGGCGCGATCGGCGACAAATACAGCCGCCGCGGCGCACTCGTCCTGGGCCTGCTGATCTTCGCGGGCGGTTCGGTGACGGGCGGCCTGGCCGACGGGACCAATCTGGTGATCATCTCCCGGGCGATCATGGGCGTCGGTGCGGCCGTCGTCATGCCGGCCACCCTGTCGCTGCTGGTCGCGGTCTTCCCCAGGGCGGAGCGCGCCAAGGCCGTCACGGCCTGGAGCGCCACCTCCGGTCTCGCCATCGCCGCCGGGCCGGTGGCCGCCGGCTGGCTGCTGGAGGACCACGCCTGGGGCTCCACCTTCCTCATGAACGTCCCCCTCGCGCTCCTCGGCGTCATCGGCGCGCTGCTCCTGGTGCCGCCGTCCAGGGCCGGGGGCATGGGCCGGATCGACTACGTCGGCGGTCTGCTCTCGATCGTCTTCATCGGCAGCCTGGTCTACGCGACCATCGAGGGCCCGCACTTCGGCTGGGGTGCCGGCCCGGTCACCGCGGCCGTCGTCGCCGCCGTCGGCCTGCCGGCCTTCGTGGCCTGGGAGTTGAAGCAGCCGAACCCGATGCTGGACGTGCGCAGGTTCAAGGAGCGGCCCTTCAGCGGCTCGATGCTCGCGGTGCTGTTCTTCTTCTTCGGCACCTTCGGTTCGATCTACTACTCCACCCAGTTCCTGCAGTTCGTCCTCGACTACAACGCCCTGGAGACCGGCATACGCCTGCTGCCGCTGGCCGGAGCCGTCTTCATCGGCGCCGCGGTCACCGGCAAGCTGGCCCCGAAGCTGGGCGTGAAGCCGGTCGTGGGCGCCGGCATGGTGATCGGCACGGCGGGCGTCTTCCTGCTCACGCAGATCGAGTCGGGCTCGACGTACACGGACTTCGTGACCCCCCTGATGATGCTCGGCTTCGCGATCGGCCTGAGCCTGTCCCCGGCCACCGACACCATCATGGGCTCCTTCCCCGAGTCCGAACTGGGCGTCGGCGGCGGCGCCAACGACACCGCGCTCGAACTCGGCTGCGCGCTGGGGATCGCCGTGCTCGGCTCGCTCCTCGCCACGTCCTACAAGGACAAGCTGACCGACATGATCGGCGGCCGCCTCCCGGCCGAGGCGATGGACACGGCCACGGACTCGGTGGGCGGCGGCCTCGCGGTCGCCGAGCACGTCGCCAAGACCCCGGGCGGCGGTCCCCAGCGGGCCCAGACCCTGATCGAAGCGGTGCACGAGTCCTTCGCCCACGCCATCGCCCACACCAGCCTCATCGGCGCGATCATCATGGGCGCCGGAACCCTGATCGTCATCGCCGTGCTGCCCGGCCGCAAGGCCGACGGAAAGCGCCGCCAGGAGGATCCCGTGGCGGCGGAAGCAGCGGCGGAAACCGAAACCGTGGGCGCCGCCTGAGCCCCACAGACCGGCGTGCCCTGTGACCGCCGACCGGAGGCCGGACACCGACCCGGCCTCCTCCACCCCGGAACGGGCTGTGCCTGAGCGGCGCACGGCCCCGGACGGTGCCGGGAGGGCGCACGTCGCTTCCCACCGCAGGGGTGCTCGACGTCACCGCGGCGTCAGAGCCGGGGGACACCTGGCAAGACCCCGGTGCCTTCGCACCGGGGTCTGTTCCATCCCGTGTCAACAGCCGTGCCGCACTCAGCCGTCGGCGACAGCCTCCGCCGCCGCGACCGCGGCGGCCACGTCGTCGACCACGACGCGCGCCTGCTTCTCCGGTACGCCGGCCGCGATGAGCATGGCGACGGCCGTACGCGTCCCGTCGTCCTCCAGCGCGCCGGTGTTGACCTCTTCCAGCAGGGCGACCGTCATCGCCTCCAGGCCGGCACCCATGGCCGCGGGCGGCAGGTGGGAGTGGAAGACGCCGTCCCGCTGCCCCCGCTCCAGGATGGCCGTGACCCTGACCCGGGCGGGCTCGAGGATCTCACCGACCCGTTCCAAGCCAGA
>NZ_LFXA01000008.1 GCF_001187435.1 Streptomyces caatingaensis
AATATCAACCGGTTGTCCATCGACTACGCCTGTCGGCCTCGCCTTAGGTCCCGACTTACCCTGGGCAGATCAGCTTGACCCAGGAACCCTTAGTCAATCGGCGCACACGTTTCCCACGTGGTATTCGCTACTCATGCCTGCATTCTCACTCGTGAACCGTCCACAACTACCTTCCGGCGCTGCTTCACCCGGCACACGACGCTCCCCTACCCACCACAACAACCGTTAGGTCTCATGCTGCAGTGACACGACTTCGGCGGTACGCTTGAGCCCCGCTACATTGTCGGCGCGGAATCACTTGACCAGTGAGCTATTACGCACTCTTTCAAGGGTGGCTGCTTCTAAGCCAACCTCCTGGTTGTCTCTGCGACTCCACATCCTTTCCCACTTAGCGTACGCTTAGGGGCCTTAGTCGATGCTCTGGGCTGTTTCCCTCTCGACCATGGAGCTTATCCCCACAGTCTCACTGCCGCGCTCTCACTTACCGGCATTCGGAGTTTGGGCTAAGGTCAGTAACCCGGTAGGGCCCATCGCCTATCCAGTGCTCTACCTCCGGCAAGAAACACACGACGCTGCACCTAAATGCATTTCGGGGAGAACCAGCTATCACGGAGTTTGATTGGCCTTTCACCCCTAACCACAGGTCATCCCCAGGTTTTCAACCCTGGTGGGTTCGGTCCTCCACGAAGTCTTACCTCCGCTTCAACCTGCCCATGGCTAGATCACCCCGCTTCGGGTCTTGGGCGCGCTACTAGGTCGCCCTCTTCGGACTCGCTTTCGCTACGGCTTCCCACACGGGTTAACCTCGCAACACACCGCAAACTCGCAGGCTCATTCTTCAAAAGGCACGCAGTCACGACACACCAAGCAAGCTTGATGTGCGACGCTCCCACGGCTTGTAGGCACACGGTTTCAGGTACTATTTCACTCCGCTCCCGCGGTACTTTTCACCATTCCCTCACGGTACTATCCGCTATCGGTCACCAGGGAATATTTAGGCTTAACGGGTGGTCCCGCCAGATTCACACGGGATTTCTCGGGCCCCGTGCTACCTTGGGGTGTCTCTCAAACGAGCCGCTGACGTTTCGACTACGGGGGTCTTACCCTCTACGCCGGACCTTTCGCATGTCCTTCGCCTACATCAACGGTTTCTAACTCGTCTCACAGCCGGCAGACTATGAAAGAGAGATCCCACAACCCCGCATACGCAACCCCCTGCCGGGTATCCACACGCATACGGTTTGGCCTCATCCAGTTTCGCTCGCCACTACTCCCGGAATCACGGTTGTTTTCTCTTCCTGCGGGTACTGAGATGTTTCACTTCCCCGCGTTCCCTCCACACTGCCTATGTGTTCAGCAGCGGGTGACAGCCCATGACGACTGCCGGGTTTCCCCATTCGGACACCCCGGATCACAGCTCGGTTGACAGCTCCCCGGGGCCTATCGCGGCCTCCCACGTCCTTCATCGGTTCCTGGTGCCAAGGCATCCACCGTGCGCCCTTAAAAACTTGGCCACAGATGCTCGCGTCCACTGTGCAGTTCTCAAACAACGACCAGCCACCCACCACCCCGACACCGAAGCATCGAGTTCACTGGGGCCGGCACCGAAGGACAGCCATACAGCCGTACCCTCAGACACCCAACAGCGTGCCCGGCCCAGCGACTCGAGACCCTCGCGTTCCACGCCGAAGCAGTACTAACGAACATCCCTCTGTCACTGTGCCGAGTAGTCAACGTTCCACCCATGAGCAACCGTACGAGACATTCGCTCGTAGTCGGCTATGTGCTCCTTAGAAAGGAGGTGATCCAGCCGCACCTTCCGGTACGGCTACCTTGTTACGACTTCGTCCCAATCGCCAGTCCCACCTTCGACGGCTCCCTCCACAAGGGTTGGGCCACCGGCTTCGGGTGTTACCGACTTTCGTGACGTGACGGGCGGTGTGTACAAGGCCCGGGAACGTATTCACCGCAGCAATGCTGATCTGCGATTACTAGCAACTCCAACTTCATGGGGTCGAGTTGCAGACCCCAATCCGAACTGAGACCGGCTTTTTGAGATTCGCTCCACCTCACGGCATCGCAGCTCATTGTACCGGCCATTGTAGCACGTGTGCAGCCCAAGACATAAGGGGCATGATGACTTGACGTCGTCCCCACCTTCCTCCGAGTTGACCCCGGCAGTCTCCTGTGAGTCCCCATCACCCCGAAAGGCATGCTGGCAACACAGAACAAGGGTTGCGCTCGTTGCGGGACTTAACCCAACATCTCACGACACGAGCTGACGACAGCCATGCACCACCTGTACACCGACCACAAGGGGGCGACCATCTCTGGCCGTTTCCGATGTATGTCAAGCCTTGGTAAGGTTCTTCGCGTTGCGTCGAATTAAGCCACATGCTCCGCTGCTTGTGCGGGCCCCCGTCAATTCCTTTGAGTTTTAGCCTTGCGGCCGTACTCCCCAGGCGGGGCACTTAATGCGTTAGCTGCGGCACGGACGACGTGGAATGTCGCCCACACCTAGTGCCCAACGTTTACGGCGTGGACTACCAGGGTATCTAATCCTGTTCGCTCCCCACGCTTTCGCTCCTCAGCGTCAGTATCGGCCCAGAGATCCGCCTTCGCCACCGGTGTTCCTCCTGATATCTGCGCATTTCACCGCTACACCAGGAATTCCGATCTCCCCTACCGAACTCTAGCCTGCCCGTATCGAATGCAGACCCGGAGTTAAGCCCCGGGCTTTCACATCCGACGCGACAAGCCGCCTACGAGCTCTTTACGCCCAATAATTCCGGACAACGCTTGCGCCCTACGTATTACCGCGGCTGCTGGCACGTAGTTAGCCGGCGCTTCTTCTGCAGGTACCGTCACTTGCGCTTCTTCCCTGCTGAAAGAGGTTTACAACCCGAAGGCCGTCATCCCTCACGCGGCGTCGCTGCATCAGGCTTGCGCCCATTGTGCAATATTCCCCACTGCTGCCTCCCGTAGGAGTCTGGGCCGTGTCTCAGTCCCAGTGTGGCCGGTCGCCCTCTCAGGCCGGCTACCCGTCGTCGCCTTGGTAGGCCATCACCCCACCAACAAGCTGATAGGCCGCGGGCTCATCCTGCACCGCCGGAGCTTTCCACCCACCGAGATGCCTCGGCAGGTCATATCCGGTATTAGACCCCGTTTCCAGGGCTTGTCCCAGAGTGCAGGGCAGATTGCCCACGTGTTACTCACCCGTTCGCCACTAATCCACCACCGAAGCGGCTTCATCGTTCGACTTGCATGTGTTAAGCACGCCGCCAGCGTTCGTCCTGAGCCAGGATCAAACTCTCCGTGAATGCTTACCGGACTCATACCGGTTCAACACTCGCGTTGAGCGGAACAGCCAGGCGGAATAAGCCCGGCCGTTCACAGCGTCCTCGCTGTGTTTTTCAAAGGAACCTCATCCCAACCGGTCAAACCGGCCGGAACGGGGTTGTTTTATAGTCTGGCGTTGACTTTTGGCACGCTGTTGAGTTCTCAAGGAACGGACGCTTCCTTCGCTCCTGTTTCACCAGGCGCTCCGGGCGCTTCCCTTCGTTGTTTCCAACCTTACCAGATCCGATTTCTCGTTTCCGGCCCCCTGCTGGATCGGGGCTTTCCCGCCTTTCCGCTTTCGCGGCCCGGCGTGATCACTACTTTAGCGGATTTCCCCGGCGACTCCTAATCGGAGTCCGGAACCGAATTCCGGCATGCCGAAATCCATCCCGTTCAGGGGCCGTGCAGTAGGAATCCCGCCGACTGGCGTGAAACGCCGCCCCGGCCTCCTCACGGACGCCGCGGCAACTCGAAGAACTCTACACGAGGTTCAGGGGTGCTCGCGCCCGCCCCCCTCCTCGTACTCCCGCCGGTGCAGTCGCTCCCCCGGCGCCTCCTGGAGGGCCCGCAGGGACCAGGCGAGGAAGACGCCGACGAAGCCGATGGCGAGCAGTCCGGACGACGGGCGCTCCGCGGCCTCGGCCCCCTCCCGTGCCGGGTCCGGGCGGCGGACGAACCCCTCCCAGGTGCGGCGGAAGGCCAGCGCCGTACAGATGGCGACGGCGCCGGCCACCAGGACGTTCACCACGCCGCCGACCTTGGCGATGGCCAGGCCCTCGTAGCCGAGGCGCAGGAGGAGGGCGCCGGCCACGGCGGCCAGCAGGCCGCCCACGGCGACGCCGGCGCGGCGCAGGGCGTAGCCGCCGTCGTGCTCGACCCAGGTCGTGCCGAAGAAACGGATCGGTTGCGGGGTCCGGGGGTGCTGTCCGCTCATGTGCCGATTGTGCCGTTCCTTCACGGACGCAGCGCCGTGGCGGATCCGGCGTCAGGAGCAGCTGCCCGTCACGAAGCCGCCGCTGCCCGTCTTGACGTAGGAGTCGGATACGTATTGTCCCGGTCCGATGTTGTCCCAGATGTTCGTCGTGCCGCAGGGGCCGGTGACCGTTTCGCCGCGGGTCTGGCAGCGGATCTGGACCCGGGAGCCTCTTGGGAGGACCCTGACCACCGGGCTGTCGGTACCGGGGCCGCTGCGCACGTTCACCTGGTAGCCGGGAGCGATGGCGTACGAGGCGAGGCCGGCGGCCTGGAGGGTCTCTTCATTGGTCATGGAGCGTCTTCCCCCGTTCCGAATCGACCGTCAGCAGACTGTTGTTGACGGCTGAATGACATGCGCAGGCTAGCAAGGTCCCGGCACGCCCTCCCGGGGATCGGGCGCCCCATCGACTAGGCTCCGCACGCCGCCTATGCGGCCGAGAGGACAACGGGGGTGGGGTAATGCCGCCGCTGCGCGACACCGGGAGCGGACTGGGAGCGGAGGATCCCGGGTACGCCGGTCGGTACCGCCTGGAAGGGCGCCTCGGCTCGGGCGGCATGGGTGTCGTGCACCTGGCGCACTCGCCGTCGGGGCTGCGCCTCGCGGTCAAGGTGGTGCACGCCGAGTACGCGGCCGATCCCGAGTTCAGGGCGCGGTTCCGGCAGGAGGTGGCGGCCGCCCGCCGGGTGAGCGGGGCGTTCACCGCGCCGGTCGTGGACGCGGACCCGGACTGCGAGCGGCCGTGGATGGCCACGCTGTGCATCGCGGGCCCGACCCTCGCCTCGTACATCAAGGAGAACGGTCCCCTCGCCCCGGACGCGGTGCGGCGGCTGGCGGCGGGGCTCGCGGAGGCGCTGCGCGACATCCACCGCGCCGGGGTCGTGCACCGGGATCTCAAGCCGAGCAACGTCCTGCTCGCCGAGGACGGGCCCAAGGTCATCGACTTCGGCATCTCGCGGCCGTACGACAGCGAGTTGCGGACGGAGACGGGCAAGCTGGTCGGCACGCCGCCGTTCATGGCGCCGGAGCAGTTCCAGCGGCCGCGCGAGGTGGGGCCGGCGGCGGATGTGTTCGCGCTGGCGTCGCTGCTGGTCCACGCGGCGACGGGGCGCGGGCCGTTCGAGTCGGACAGTCCTTATCTGGTCGCGTACCAAGTGGTGCACGACGAGCCGGACTTGGCGGGGGTGCCGGCCGATCTGGTGCCGCTGCTGCGGGACTGTCTGGCGAAGGAGCCGGAGGACCGGCCGACGCCGGACGCGATCATGTCGCGGCTGCCGGCCCTGGAGGAGCACGAGCGGCCGACCGTGCCGCGGCTGCCGGACGTGTCGTCCGTGCCGCCCGCGCTCCCGCCGCCCCGGCGGCGGGTGCCCCGGCGGAGGCCGCGGCGGGCGGACACGCCGGTGACGCACTCGCGGTCGGGTCCCGGCGCCCCGCCCGGGGAGCCGCCCGGAAGGCCGCCCGGGGATCCGGTCACCGCGGCTTCGCGCCGGCGGCGCGCCTCGTGGTTCGCCCTCGGGGCGGCCGTCGTGGTCGCGCTGGGCGTCGGCGCCGGCTGGGCGGTGAACCGGGCGGGGCCCGGGAGCGAGCCGCTGCAGACGCGGCCGTCCTCCTCGGCGTGGACGAAGTGGCAGCAGCCCTGGCAGACGTCCCTCGGGAGGACCCGGGCGGCGGCCTCCTGCGCCTACGCGGAGGGCGACCTCTACTGCTCGGCGCCCGGGCTGCTCGCGGTCCGCATCGATCCCGTCGACGGGCGGGTGGTCTGGCGGCGGACGGCGGCGGCGCCGGCGCGGTCCGGCGGTGTCGCGTCGCCGAGGGCGCCCGTCGTGGGCGGGGGGCTGGTGCACGTCCTGTCGGCGGACGGGCGCGAACTGCTCGCGCTCGACCCGGAGTCGGGCGGCACGCGCCGGACGCGGGACGTGTCGCGGTACCTGGCGCGGGTCTATCCCGGGGGCGACGCGCTCCTGCTGGCCGCCCGGGACGGGACGGTGGCCGCGCTGGACGCGGGGAGCGGCCGGGAGCTCTGGCGGCACCGGATCGCCGGGCTGGGCACCCCCGTCCTCTCCTCGTACGGCACCGGGCCCGTCTACGCGCTCGGTCCGGCGGACGGCGGGCGGCGGACGCTGGTGGCGGCCGTCGATCCGGCGACCGGGAACACGCTCTGGCAGTGGACGGCGGACGGGACGCTGCAGGCGGTGGGGGCGCGTACGGACGGCGCCCTCCATCTGACGGCGACGGACGGGGAGAACCGGGTGACCGCCGTCGTCCGCTACGACCCGGCGGCGCGGCGGGAGCGCCGGGTGCCGCTGGACGTGCCGCTGTACACGGCCACCGCGATGGCGCGCGGCGACGCCGTCTATCTCCTGGCGGGGGACGGCGGGCTCACGGCCGTGGACACGGAGCGGGGGCGGCGGCTGTGGAAGCTGGAGACGTCGGTGTCCAACGCGTCGGTGCCGGTGGCGGACCGGCGGCGGGTGTACTTCCTGGCCGCGGACGGGCGGTTGACGGCGGTGGACGCGGAGCGGGGGGCTCTGCTCGGGCAGACGCGGGCGCGGCCGGCGGGGCCGGACAGGGGGTTCGCGGGGGAGGTGCCGGCGCCGGTGGTGGGGCGGGGGAAGGTTTTCGGTTCGGCGCCGGACGGGGTGGTGTTCGGGGTGGGGGTGCGGGAGCCTGCGCGGTGGCGGTAGGGGGTTTGCCCCGGACCCTCCCCCAGAGGGGGCATCCCCGTTTCACCGTTTCTTCCGGGGGCTCCGCCCCCTCCGGCCCCGGGCCGCGCTCCGCGCGGTGGCGGGGCTTCGCCCCCCAAGCCCCCTTGTCGCCTTGTCGGGAGAGGTGCGCCTCACCCCAGACGGCTCACGTCCCGCACCGCGCCCTTGTCCGCGCTCGTCGCCATCGCCGCGTAGGCCCGCAGGGCCGCCGAGACCTTGCGGTTGCGGCCGGTGGGGGCGTAGACGCCGCCGAGGGCGGCGCGGCGGGCGGTCAACTCCTCCTCGGGGACGAGGAGTTCGATGGAGCGGGCGGGGATGTCGATGCGGATGCGGTCCCCGTCGCGCACGAGTGCGATCGTTCCGCCGGCCGCGGCCTCGGGCGACGCGTGTCCGATCGAGAGGCCGGAGGTGCCTCCGGAGAAGCGGCCGTCCGTGACGAGGGCGCACGCCTTGCCGAGGCCGCGGCCCTTGAGGAACGAGGTGGGGTAGAGCATCTCCTGCATGCCGGGGCCGCCGCGCGGGCCCTCGTAGCGGATGACGACGACGTCGCCCTCCTTGACCTGCTTCCCGAGGATCTTCTCGACGGCCTCGTCCTGCGACTCGCAGACGACGGCCGGGCCCTCGAAGGTCCAGATCGACTCGTCGACGCCGGCGGTCTTCACGACGCAGCCGTCGACGGCGAGGTTGCCCTTGAGGACGGCCAGTCCGCCGTCCTTCGAGTAGGCGTGCTCGACGGAGCGGATGCAGCCGCCGGCCGCGTCGAGGTCCAGGCTCTCCCAGCGCTCGGACTGGGAGAAGGCGGTGGCCGAGCGCCGGCAGCCGGGGGCGGCGTGGAAGAGTTCGACGGCCTCCGGGGAGGGCGAACCGCCGCGCACGTCCCAGGACTTGAGCCACTCGGCGAGCGACGCGGAGTGGACGGAGTGGACGTCCTCGTCGAGGAGGCCGGCGCGGTGGAGTTCGCCGAGGATGGCGGGGACGCCGCCGGCGCGGTGCACGTCCTCCATGTAATAGGTGCCGCCGGGGGCGACGTTGGGGGCGACCTTGGCGAGGCACGGGACGCGGCGGGAGACGGCGTCGATGTCGTTCAGGCCGTAGTCCAGCCCGGCCTCCTGCGCGGCGGCGAGCAGGTGCAGGATCGTGTTGGTGGAGCCGCCCATGGCGATGTCGAGGGCCATGGCGTTGTCGAAGGCGGCGCGGGTGGCGATGGAGCGGGGGAGGACGGAGTCGTCGCCCTGCTCGTAGTGGCGCCTGGTGATCTCGACGACCGTGCGGCCCGCGTTCTCGTAGAGGGCGCGGCGGGCGGTGTGGGTGGCGAGGGTGGAGCCGTTGCCGGGGAGGGAGAGGCCGATGGCCTCGGTGAGGCAGTTCATCGAGTTGGCGGTGAACATGCCGGAGCAGGAGCCGCAGGTGGGGCAGGCGTTCTCCTCGATGCGGAGGACGTCCTCGTCGGAGACGCTCTCGTCGGACGCGTCGACGATCGCGTTGATCAGGTCGAGCTTGCGGACGGTGCCGTCGACGAGGGTGGCCCGGCCGGCCTCCATGGGGCCGCCGGAGACGAAGACCGTGGGGATGTCGAGGCGCAGCGCGGCCATCAGCATGCCCGGGGTGATCTTGTCGCAGTTGGAGATGCAGATCAGGGCGTCGGCGCAGTGGGCCTCGACCATGTACTCGACGCTGTCCGCGATCAGGTCGCGGGAGGGCAGGGAGTAGAGCATGCCGCCGTGGCCCATGGCGATGCCGTCGTCGACGGCGATGGTGTTGAACTCGCGGGGCACGGCGCCGGCGGCGCGGATCGCGTCGGAGACGATGCGGCCGACGGGCGCGAGGTGGGTGTGGCCGGGGACGAACTCGGTGAAGGAGTTGGCGACGGCCACGATCGGCTTGCCGATGTCCTCGCTCGCTACCCCGGAGGCGCGGAGGAGGGCGCGGGCGCCCGCCATGTTGCGGCCGTGGGTGACGGTGCGGGACCTCAGCTGGCGCATGTGCTCCACTCCTTACGGATGCGGTGGGTCCTCCGAGCCTACGCTCAGGATCCAAGATCCGGACAGGGTTTCCGCGATGCGAGACGGTCCGGGCGTCTCAGCCGGTCAGGTGCGCCCGTACCGCCGCGGCCGCCCTCGCCACGACGGTCTCGAAGCCGACCGACGCCAGCGGCTCCACCTTGATCACATAGCGGAGCATGGCCGTGCCCACCAGCTGGGCCGCGGCCAGTTCGGCGCGCAGCCGGGCGTCGGCGACGCCGAGGAGGCCGGCGACGGGCAGCATCAGCCGGTCGGTGACGAGTTCGCGGAAGACGGCGGCCGCGGTCTCGTTGGCGACGGCGGAGCGGACGACCGCGAGCAGCGGCTCCCGGGTGGCCGGGTCCTCCCACAGGCCGAGGACGAAGCGGGTCATCCGCTCGCCCACGTCGTCCCGTCCGCCCTCGGGCAGGGCGGCCGCGGCGGCCAGCGCGGGGGCCAGGCCCGCCTCGACGGCGGCGGCGAAGAGTCGTTCCTTCGGGCCGAAGTAGTGGTGGACGAGGGCCGGGTCCACGCCCGCGCCCTTGGCGACGGCGCGGATGGAGGCCCCGTCGTAGCCCCGCTCGGCGAACTCGGCCCGGGCGGCGGCGACGATGCGCTCCCGCGCGCCGGGGCCGTCGCCGGCCTCGGCGCGGGGCGGGCGGCCGCGGCGGCGGGGCGGGGTCTCCGGCGGGGTCACGGCCGGGCCGCGCCGGTCGGGGAGGCGAGGTGGAGCCGGGTGAAGGCGAGCGCCTCGGCGAGGTCGGCCTCGCGTTCGGCGGCCGACATGGCGCGCCGGGTGTTGACCTCGACGACGATGTGCCCGTCGAAGCCGCTGACGGCGAGCTGTTCGAGGAGCTCGGCGCAGGGCTGTTTGCCGCGGCCGGGGACGAGGTGCTCGTCCTTGTTGGAACCGTTGCCGTCGGCGAGGTGGACGTGGGCGAGGCGGTCGCCCATCCGGGCGACCATGTCGAGCGCCTCCGTGCGGGCGGTGGCGGTGTGCGAGAGGTCGACCGTGAAGTGCCGGTAGTCGTCCTGGGTGACGTCCCAGTCGGGCGCGTAGGCGAGCAGTTCGCGGTCGCGGTAGCGCCAGGGGTACATGTTCTCGACCGCGAAACGGACGTCGGTCTCGTCGGCCATGCGCCAGATCCCGCGGACGAAGTCGCGGGCGTAGGAGCGCTGCCAGCGGAACGGCGGGTGGACGACGACGGTGCCGGCGCCCAGCCGCTCGGCCGCGGCGCGGGCCCGCTGGAGCTTGACCCAGGGGTCGGTGGACCAGACGCGCTGGGTGATCAGCAGACAGGGCGCGTGGACGGCCAGGACGGGGATGCGGTGGTAGTCGGAGAGCCGGCGCAGGGCGTCGATGTCCTGGCTGACCGGGTCCGTCCACACCATGACCTCGACGCCGTCGTAGCCGAGCCGGGCGGCGATCTCGAACGCCGTCGCCGTGGACTCGGGGTAGACCGAGGCGGTGGACAGGGCGACCTTCGCGTCCGGGATCCGCACCACTGGCTCTGTCACGAGGGACAGCGTACGACCGCCCCTCGCGCGGCGTGCAGGTGGTGCCTGCGGCTGCTGGTGCCTCGGTGCTGTGGCGCCTCGCCCTTGCGGGGGCGGCGGCCGGTCGGGGCCGCGCCCCGGGGGGCCTCGTCTCGCCGGCGCCGCACCGCACCGGCGCCTCACCTCGCCAAAGCCTCTTCCCTCCGGGACCTCGTCCCCCTCCTCCCCCCGTGCCTCACCCCGTAGGCAAATGGTCCAGCCGGCGCAGGATGACGCCCTCGCGGAGGGCCCAGGGGCAGAGTTCGGTCTCGTCCACGCCGAAGAGGTCCATCGCCGCCTCGGCGACGAGGGCGCCGGCGAGGAGCTGGGGGGCGCGGCCGGCTGGGACGCCGGGGAGGGCGGCGCGCTGCTGGGGGGTCATGGCGGCGAGGCGGGGCACCCACTCGGCGAGCGACTTGCGGCTGAGGGTGCGGCGGTCGCGGGGGCCGTCGCCGGCGAAGCGGGCGAGCTGCTTGAAGGTCTTGGAGGTGGCGACGGCGCGGTCGGGGGAGCCGGCGCGGGAGAAGCCGCCGACCACCCGGGCGATCTCGGTGCGGATGTGGCGGCGCAGGGCGCGGACGTCCTCGGGGCCGGGGAGTTCGTCCGGCAGCAGGGCGGCGGTCAGCCGGCCGGCGCCGAGCGGGAGGGAGACGGCGACGTCGGGGTCCTCGTCCATGCCGTAGGCGATCTCCAGGGAGCCGCCGCCGATGTCGAGGACGAGCAGCCGGCCGGCCGACCAGCCGAACCAGCGGCGGACGGCGAGGAAGGTGAGCCGCGCCTCCGCCTCGCCGCTGAGCACGGGCAGGGCGACGCCGGTCTCCTCGCGGACGCGGGCGAGGACGGCGTCCGCGTTGGCCGCCTCGCGGACGGCGGAGGTGGCGAAGGGCAGCACCTCCTCGACGCCCTTGTCCTCGGCCGCCTCCAGGGCCTCGCGGATCACCCGCACCAGGCGTTCGACGCCCTCGTCGCCGATGGCGCCGGAGTCGTCGAGGAGCTCGGCGAGGCGCAGTTCGGCCTTGTGGGAGTGGGCGGGCAGGGGGCGGGCGCCCTGATGCGCGTCCACCACCAGCAGGTGGACGGTATTCGAACCCACGTCGAGGACACCGAGTCTCATGCGGGGAACGCTACTGGGGCCCGTGGGGACACATAGGCTTGAGGTGTGGCAAAGACGAAGAAGGCGAAGCAGCCGGTGATCCCTGACGAGGTCGGGCTGGACTTCGCCCGGGCGTGGGTCGAGTTCCCCGATCCGGCCGACGACGAACAGGTCTTCCGCTGCGACCTGACCTGGCTGACGTCCCGCTGGAGCTGCGTCTTCGGCAGCGGCTGCCAGGGGATCAAGGCCGGGCGGGCCGACGACGGCTGCTGCACGCTGGGCGCGCACTTCTCGGACGAGGAGGACGAGGAGCGGGTGGCCGGGCACGTGGCCCGGCTGACGCCGGAGATCTGGCAGTTCCACGAGGTGGGGACGGACCCGGACGGGGACGGGTGGACGCAGGTCGACGAGGACGGCGAGCGGCAGACGCGCCGCTGGAAGGGCTCCTGCATCTTCCAGAACCGCCCCGGGTTCGGCGGGGGCGCGGGCTGCGCCCTGCACATCCTGGCGCTGCGGGAGGGGCGCGAGCCGCTGGAGACCAAGCCGGACGTGTGCTGGCAGCTCCCGGTCCGGCGGACGTACGAGTGGATCGACCGGCCCGACGACACGCGCGTCCTCCAGGTCTCGATCGGCGAGTACGACCGGCGGGGGTGGGGGCCGGGCGGCCACGACCTGCACTGGTGGTGCACGTCGGCGCGGTCGGCGCACGGGGCGGGGAAGCCGGTGTACGAGAGCTACCGGGCCGAGCTGGTGGAGATGATGGGGCCGGAGGCGTACGCGCGGCTGGTCGAGCTGTGCGAGGAGCGGATGGCTGCGCTGCTGCCGGTGGCTCCGCACCCGGCGGACGGCGGGGCGGCGGCGGCCGGCCGCTGAGGGGCGGAGCCCCTGCACGACCCCTGGCGCGCGTGCCGCGCGAAGGGGAAGCCGGAGGCGCCCGGGCGGGCGTCAGGAAACGGTGGAAGGGCGGGGCTGGGGCAGTCTCACCACCGCACC
This sequence comes from Streptomyces caatingaensis, assembly GCF_001187435.1. Taxonomy (GTDB): domain Bacteria; phylum Actinomycetota; class Actinomycetes; order Streptomycetales; family Streptomycetaceae; genus Streptomyces; species Streptomyces caatingaensis. The sequence goes on from NZ_LFXA01000008.1 coordinate 12,640, forward strand.
CCCGGGCATCAGCACGACCCGCCCCCATCCCCACCCCCGTCCCCGGTCCGGATCCGCGTCGTCCGTGTCCGGGGAGACGGTGACCGTGACGCTCCGGCCGGGCCGGAGCACCCCGCCCACCCCGCTCAGCCGCAGCCACGGCGCGTCCGCCGTCGCGGACCAGCGGACCTCCCCGCCGACGGCGGTGAGCGTGACGAGCGTGTCGTCCCCGTGCTGCCGCGCCGTGACGGTGAGGCGGCCGCGGGAGCGCCCGGGGCCGAGGACGTCACCGGTGTCCTCGAAGGGCGCCGAGGCGCCCTCGGGCACCCCGGCCGGCACCCCCCGGCACACCGCCCACAGGGCCAGCACCGGCGCGGCGACGACCGCCGCGACGACGGTGGTGGTGACGGCCCGGTGCCGCAGCCGCCCGCACCGCCCGGCGCGGTCCCGCGGCGGCCGGGGGAAGCCGTCCCGGTCGTAGCGCGGGCCTCGCGGCCCCCGGGCCCCGCGCGCCCGGGCCACCGCGGCGCCCACGTCCGCGAGGGGCGCGCGGACGAGCGGCGGCACCGGCGCCGACGTCCCCGGCCAGGAGCCCGCGGCGGCCCGCTCGGCGGCCCGGCGGCAGCGGGCGCACTCGTCCACGTGCCGGACGAGCGCCCGGCGCGGGCCGTCCGCGAGGCCCGCGAGCCCCGGACAGCCGCCCCGCGCGGCGACGGCGAGCGCGACCCGCGCGCGCTCGACCTCGCAGGCGCCGCTGGCGATGAGCGCGCGGGCGGCGCCGGGCTCGGCCCGCAGGACGGCGGCGACCTCCCTGGGGGCGAGCCCGTGCCGTACGGCGAGTTCGAAGGCCTCCGGCCAGTCGGGGTCGCGCGGGACCGGACAGGCCCAGCGGGCCAGGGCGTAGAGCCAGGGCCGGAGCTCCGGCCCGGCGGGCGCGCGGTCGGCGCGCCGCTCGGCGTGGGCCAGGGCCTCGCCGAGGGCCGCCGTGGCGGCCGCGGGGTCGCCGAGCGCGGACAGGCAGTAGGTGTAGAGGCCGTCGAGGTGCGGCGCCCAGGGGACGTGGCTGCGCGTCGTCATCCCGGCGACCGTAGGCCGACGGCCCGACCCATTCGCGCCACTCACCCGGTTTTACCCCGTACGGGGGATGTGCCCACCGCAACGCCCGCGCCCCGCCACAACACCCCCGCACCACACCCGCCACACCCCCCGCCGCAACACCCTCCGCACCAGCGCCGCCGCACCGGGCCCCCGGGTGTCAGTGGCTACCGCTACGGTGACCCGCATGGCTGCTGCCCGTACCTCCCGTTCGTCCAAGGACCGCCCCTCCTACCGCTGCACGGAGTGCGGCTGGACCACCGCCAAGTGGCTCGGCCGCTGCCCCGAGTGCCAGGCGTGGGGCACGGTCGAGGAGTACGGCGCGCCCGCCGTGCGCACCACGGCCGCCGGCCGGGTCACGTCCGCCGCCCTGCCCATCGGCCAGGTGGACGGCCGGCAGGCGACGGCCCGCGGCACGGGCGTCCCGGAGCTCGACCGGGTGCTGGGCGGCGGCCTGGTGCCCGGCGCGGTGGTGCTGCTGGCGGGCGAGCCGGGCGTCGGCAAGTCGACGCTGCTGCTGGACGTCGCCGCGAAGTCCGCCTCCGCCGAGCACCGGACGCTGTACGTGACGGGCGAGGAGTCGGCGAGCCAGGTCCGGCTGCGGGCCGACCGCATCGGCGCGCTCTCCGAGCACCTCTACCTCGCGGCGGAGACGGACCTGTCGGCGGTTCTCGGCCACCTCGACGCGGTCAAGCCGTCCCTGCTGATCCTGGACTCGGTGCAGACGGTCGCCTCCCCGGAGATCGACGGTGCCCCGGGCGGCATGGCCCAGGTGCGCGAGGTCGCGGGCGCCCTCATCCGCGCCTCCAAGGAGCGCGGGATGTCAACGCTGCTCGTCGGCCATGTCACCAAGGACGGCGCGATCGCCGGCCCCCGCCTGCTGGAGCACCTGGTGGACGTCGTGCTGCACTTCGAGGGCGACCGGCACGCCCGCCTGCGCCTGGTCCGCGGCGTGAAGAACCGCTACGGGGCGACGGACGAGGTCGGCTGCTTCGAGCTGCACGACGAGGGCATCACCGGCCTGGCCGACCCGAGCGGCCTCTTCCTGACCCGCCGCGACGAGCCCGTCCCCGGCACCTGTCTGACCGTCACCCTGGAGGGCCGCCGCCCGCTGGTGGCGGAGGTGCAGGCGCTGACGGTGGATTCGCAGATCCCCTCGCCCCGGCGCACGACCTCGGGCCTGGAGACCTCCCGCGTCTCGATGATGCTGGCGGTGCTGGAGCAGCGCGGCCGCATCAGCGCCCTGGGCAAGCGCGACATCTACAGCGCGACCGTCGGCGGCGTGAAGCTCTCCGAGCCCGCCGCCGACCTGGCCGTCGCGCTGGCCCTGGCCAGCGCCGCGAGCGACACCCCGCTGCCGAAGAACCTGGTGGCCATCGGCGAGGTCGGCCTGGCCGGCGAGGTCCGCCGGGTCACGGGCGTCCAGCGCCGGCTGGCCGAGGCGCACCGGCTGGGCTTCACCCACGCCCTGGTGCCGGGCGACCCGGGCAAGGTGCCCGCGGGAATGCGGGTGCTGGAGGTGGCCGACATAGCGGATGCGCTGCGCGTACTGCCCCGGAGCAGGAGGGGCGCGGGTGGCGGGAGCGCCGCCGGCGGGGAGCGGGACGGGGCCCGGCCGGAGGACGCCCCCCTTCGAGCGGCCCGACGCCAGTAGACTTTCCCTGGTCCCGCCTCCCGGTACGCGCCGGGGGTGCCCCCAGCACGCGACCGGGTGCGCGAGCACGCGGGGTGGGCGGTTCGCGGCCACCGTTGACCATGCGACCGGAGGAGTGCAGTGGCAGCCAACGACCGGGCATCGGGCCCCGGCAGGGCCGGGGGCGGCTCCGGTGGCTCCCATGCCGACGCCCTGATGCGCGCCTCGCTGAGCGCCGTCGCGCCCGGCACGGCCCTGCGCGACGGGCTGGAGCGCGTGCTGCGCGGCAACACCGGCGGGCTCATCGTCCTCGGCATGGACAAGACCGTCGACTCGATGTGCACCGGCGGTTTCGTCCTCGACGTCGAGTTCACCGCGACCAGACTCCGCGAGCTGTGCAAGCTCGACGGCGCGCTGATCCTCGACAAGGACATCACCAAGATCGTCCGGGCGGGCGTCCAGCTCGTCCCCGACGCCTCGATCCCCACCGAGGAGACCGGCACGCGGCACCGCACCGCGCAGCGGGTCTCGATCCAGTGCGGCTTCCCCGTCGTCTCCGTGAGCCAGTCGATGCGGCTGATCGCGCTGTACGTGGACGGGGAGCGGCGGGTGCTGGAGGAGTCCGGCGCGATCCTCTCCCGCGCCAACCAGGCGCTCGCGACGCTGGAGCGCTACAAGCTGCGGCTGGACGAGGTGGCCGGCACGCTCTCCGCCCTGGAGATCGAGGACCTGGTCACCGTCCGGGACGTCACGGCGGTCTCGCAGCGCCTGGAGATGGTCCGCCGGATCGCCACCGAGATCGCGGAGTACGTGGTCGAGCTGGGCACCGACGGCCGTCTCCTCTCGCTCCAGCTCGACGAGTTGATCGCCGGCGTCGAGCCGGAGCGCGAGCTGGTCGTGCGGGACTACGTGCCCGAGCCCACCGCCAAGCGCACCCGCACGGTCGCCGAGGCGCTCTCCGAGCTGGACTCGCTCACCCACAGCGAGCTGCTCGAACTGCCCATCGTGGCACGGGCGCTCGGCTACAGCGGCTCCCCCGAGACGCTCGACTCGGCGGTCTCCCCGCGCGGTTACCGGCTGCTGGCCAAGGTGCCGCGGCTGCCCGGCGCGATCATCGAGCGGCTGGTGGACCACTTCGGCGGGCTGCAGAAGCTGCTGGCCGCCAGCGTGGACGACCTCCAGACCGTGGACGGCGTCGGCGAGGCCCGCGCCCGCTCGGTCCGCGAGGGCCTCTCGCGGCTGGCGGAGTCGTCCATCCTGGAGCGGTACGTGTAACACGGGTGACGGGGAGGGGCCCACCGCGGTGGGCCCCTCCCCGTCACCCGTGCCGTCCGGCCTTGCCCAGGACGGCGCTCAGCCCTTGTCCAGGGCGAACTCCGCCCGGTCGGTGACTCCCGCGATCTTCACCTCGACCCGGTACGAACCGGCGTGCGCCGGGCCGCCCGCGTTCGCGGTGGCACACTGCGGGGCGCTGTGCGCCCGGTCCCACTCCACGGTGCGCCGGGTCTCGCCGGAGGCCGGCACCTCGACGAGGACGTCGCCGCGGCCGCGCGGGCAGTCGTCGGACGCCCACACGTGCTGCGTTCCCGAGGCGTCGGTGATCTTCAGAACGGCTGCGGGGGAGCCGAGGTTGACCTTGCAGGCGCTGCCGCCGGAGTTCCTCACGACGATCTCGAACTTGGGCCGCTCGCCCGGCCCGTAGGCGGCCTTGACGCTGCGCACGGCCACACGGACGCTTCCTGACGTGCAGTCAGGAACCTTGGTGTCGTGGGCCAGGACCGTGCCGCTCCCGGCGCCCAGCACACCCGCGGCGGGCCCGGCGCCGCTTCCGCCCCCGGAGCCGCCCCCGGAGCCGCGCGCGGCACCCGTACCGCCGCCCACGCTCCCCAGGCCACCGACACTGCCCTGCCCGGCACCGCCGGACCCCGCGGAGCCGCCGGCGTCGCCCGTGCCGCCGGAGCCGCCCCCGGTGCCCGACTCGTCGCGGCCGCCGGGCCGTTGGGTGTAGTGCGGCCCGGACGGGGTCGGGCCCGGGGTGATGGTGGCACCTCCCGAGTCCCCGCTCCGGGGGCCGCCGTTCCTGGCGTCGGAGGAGGTGTCCTCACCGCCGAGGCTGAGCAGCCACACCACCAGCACGACGAGGACGGCGAGCACGGCAAGCGCAACTCCCCTCCGTCGCCAGTAGATGGACGAGGGAAGCGGCCCGATCGGATTGCGCAGTGATCCCACGCGAAAACTCTACGAGAGATCCCGCCGGGCTCCACCCCGTACCCGCCGTATGAGTGCCTACTTTTCTCATCATCTGCCCGGTGGTGAGGGCGTCCATGCCGTTCGGGACCGCGAATTCACCCGCCCTCGGACCACTCGGTCCTGTGCCCGAACCCCCGCCCGTTGTCGACGAGTCGGAGCCAACGCGGCCTCAGTTCCCACAGGTCCGCGCGCTCCATCGCCTGTCGCAGGCGCTCGTCGTGCTCCACGTACGGGAAGCGCTCCCGGTACGCCTCCAGGGCCGCCGCGCGCTCCGCCCCCGCCAGCCGCCGGCAGAGGCCCCGGCCCTGCACGCCGGTGAGTCCGGTCCACTCCTGGCCGTCACGCTGGGCGGTGAACGCGACGGGGACGTCGCCGGGGAGGAGGGCACGGCCGTGGCGGGTGGTGGGAGAAGTGACAAATACCAATGCCGGTGCGCCTGTTGCTCCTGAGGCCTCGGTGACCGGACAGAACACCGCGTAGAACACGGCGCAGGCTTGCGGGCCGTCGGCGTCGACGTAGGCGAGCGTGAGCGTGCTGTGCGCGTCGAGGGCGGCGCGGATCTCCGGGTCCATACCCCCATTCCACCTCCTGGCGGCGGAGGGTGGGCACGGTGGGGTGGGGTTCGGCCCCGGCCCCGCCCCAACACGACCGCACGGACGCGGCCACACGAAGACAGCCGAACGAACCCGCCCGCCCGATCACGCCCGCCCGATCACGCCCGTCCGATCACGACCGGTGGCAGACGAACCTCCGCTCCCCGCCCCCGCCCGTCTCCACGATCGCGCTCGCGCACCCCTCCGGGCACACCGGCGCCGCCGCGGCCGTGTTCCGGTACCGCTCCGGCGGGTGCTTGCACGACGAGCAGTACCAGCCAGGAGCGAGCCCGGGCACGGGGGTCATGTCCCACCACAGCGGATGCGCACAGGCCCGGCACCGGACCAGGGGCGGGGTTTCACGGCGGCCTTCCACAGGGCCATCGTCGGGGGAGACGCCCCGCGCCGGAGCACACCGGCGTCCGCTTCACCCGTACGGGAAGCCCCCACCGGCCCGTAGGATCGGCCGTGCCATGACTACGACGACGTCCGCCACGCCCCCGGCGGCTACGACGGCCGGGACGGCCCATCCCCTCCACACCCCCGTGATCGCCTGGTTCGAGGCCCACGCCCGGGACCTTCCCTGGCGGCGCCCGGAAGCGGGCGCGTGGGGCGTGATGGTCAGCGAGTTCATGCTCCAGCAGACGCCGGTCAACCGGGTGCTGCCGATGTACGAGCAGTGGCTGGCCCGCTGGCCGCGCCCGGCCGACCTGGCGGCGGAGCCGCCGGGCGAGGCGGTCCGCGCCTGGGGCCGCCTCGGCTACCCCCGGCGCGCCCTGCGCCTGCACGCCGCCGCGACGGCGATCACCGAGCGGCACGGCGGCGAGGTCCCCGACGACCACGCCGAGCTGCTGGCCCTGCCGGGCGTCGGCGAGTACACGGCGGCGGCCGTCGCCTCGTTCGCGTACGGCCGCCGGCACGCCGTGCTGGACACGAACGTCCGCCGCGTGTTCGCCCGCGCCGTCACCGGCGTCGAGTACCCGCCGAACGCCACGACGGCCGCCGAGCGCCGCCTCGCCCGCGAGCTGCTGCCCGGCGAGGAGGCGGTGGCCGCCCGCTGGGCGGCGGCGACGATGGAGCTGGGCGCGCTGGTGTGCACGGCCCGCTCCCCGGAGTGCGGACGCTGCCCGATCGCCGGGGACTGCGCCTGGCGGGCGGCGGGCTCACCGGCCCACGACGGCCCGCCGCGCCGCGGCCAGACGTACGCGGGCACGGACCGGCAGGTCCGCGGCCGGCTGCTGGCGGTGCTGCGCGAGGCGCACGGCCCCGTCCCGCAGGCGGCGCTGGACGCCGTGTGGGACGAGCCCGTGCAGCGCGCCCGTGCCCTGGACGGGCTGGTGGCGGACGGCCTCGTGGAGCCCCTGGAGGGGGCCCGGTACCGCCTCCCGCTCACCTAGCGGCGGGCCTGCGAACCGGACAGAGCCGCTCTTTCTCCCCTGCTGTTACACAACCTATGGATAGCTGTGTTCCAGCCGCAGGGCTGCTGCACATCACGTCGCAACAGCTCCTCCGTAGCGTCCTCTCCGTGCTGGACGAACGCGTCCGGCACGGGACAGCAGGCACGGGGACGCAAGCGGAATGGAGGCTGCGAGTATGGCCAGCAGCGGCAAGGTTCTGGACTTCGAAGAGTACGTTCGCAACCGTCAGGACGCACTCCTGCGCAGCGCCCGCCGTCTGGTCCCGGACCCCATCGACGCGCAGGACCTGCTCCAGACCGCTCTGGTCCGCACCTACGGCCGCTGGGACGGCATAGCCGACAAGTCGCTTGCCGACGCCTATCTGCGCCGTGTCATGATCAACACTCGTACGGAGTGGTGGCGCGCCCGCAAGCTGGACGAGGTGCCCACCGAGCAGCTCCCCGACGCCAGCGTCGAGGACGGCACCGAGCAGCACGCCGACCGTGCGCTGCTGATGGACATCCTCGGAGTCCTGGCACCCAAGCAGCGCAGCGTCGTCGTGCTGCGACACTGGGAGCAGATGAGCACCGAGGAGACGGCGGAGGCGCTCGGGATGTCGACCGGCACGGTCAAGAGCACCCTGCACCGGGCGCTGGCCAGGCTCCGCCAGGAGCTGGAGAGCCGCGACCTGGACTTCCACGCGCTCGAGCGCAACGAGCGGGGGCAGGAACGGTGCGCGGCCTGACCAAGGCGATCGCCGCACGACGGGACCGGCGGACGGACGGCACCGCGGGCCCGGCACGACCGGTGCTGATCACGGGTGGCGTGGTCGCGGCGACCGCCGCGACCGCCGGCCTGCTGCTCGCCGGGTGCAGCACCAGCACGGAGGGCGTCCGCAAGGAGGGCCCCGCCCAGACCCGGTCCACCGCCGAGTCCGCCGGGGGCAAGGCGCCGACGGCCTCGCCGTCGGCGAGCCGCACCAAGGTGGACGCCGCCGCGCTGATCAAGGGCGACCCCAGGATCAGCGACGCGGTGAAGAAGAACTTCAAGCCCTGTGTGAAGGACCAGTACCCGGTCGACGTCATCTACGGCCAGCTGACCGGCGCCTCCCGCGACGACGTCGTGGTGAACATCCTGACGTGCGGGGACGCCATCGGCATCGGCTCGTATGTGTACCGTGCGAAGGGTGACTCGTACGAGAATGTGTTCTCGTCCGAGACGTCGCCGGTCTACGCCGACATCGACCGCGGGGACCTCCAGGTCACGACGCAGATCTACGGCTCCGGCGACCCGGTCGCGGACCCGTCCGGCGAGGATGTGGTGACGTACCACTGGACGGACGGCAGGTTCCGGGAGACCGGGCGGACCCACACCGACTTCAGCAAGGTCGGCGGCACGACCGCCAAGAGCGAGGGCTCGGGATAGGAGGGCTGAGAGCAGCGTGGCCGATACGCATGTGCTCTTCGTCGAGGACGACGATGTGATCCGCGAGGCGACGCAGCTCGCCCTGGAACGTGACGGCTTCGTCGTCACCGCGGTGCCCGACGGCCTGCTGGGGCTGGAGCGGTTCCGCGCCCAGCGGCCCGACATCGCGCTGCTGGACGTGATGGTCCCCGGCCTGGACGGCGTCAGCCTCTGCCGGCGCATCCGCGACGAGTCCACCGTCCCCGTGATCATGCTGTCCGCGCGTGCGGACAGCATCGACGTCGTGCTGGGCCTGGAGGCCGGGGCCGACGACTACGTCACCAAGCCCTTCGACGGCGCCGTCCTCGTCGCCCGCATCCGGGCCGTGCTGCGCCGCTTCGGCCACGCGAGCGGCGCGGCGGGCACCGGGGACGCCCCCGAGGGCATAGCGGGCGGCGGCCTGCTGCGCTTCGGCGACCTGGAGGTCGACACGGAGGGCATGGAGGTCCGCAAGAACGGCGAGCACGTGGCCCTCACCCCCACCGAGATGCGGCTGCTGCTGGAGTTCTCCGCGGCGCCCGGCACGGTGCTCTCCCGCGACCGGCTGCTGGAGCGGGTCTGGGACTACGGCTGGGGCGGCGACACCCGGGTCGTCGACGTCCACGTCCAGCGGCTGCGCGGCAAGATCGGCCAGGACCGGATCGAGACGGTCCGCGGCTTCGGCTACAAGCTCAGAGGCTGAGCCTCCCGTGACGTCCCCCCACACCCCCCGGTCACGCCGGTCATGGTGAAGTTCACCCTCCGCAGCGGACTGCGCTGGAAGGTCAGCCTCGCCATCGCCGGCGTCGGCGCGCTGGTCGCGGTGGCGCTGAGCCTCGTCGTCCACAACGCCGCCCGCGCCTCGATGATCAACAGCAGCCGGGACACGATGGACCAGCGCATCCAGCTCGCCCAGCGCTACTACCAGTCCAACGGCCGCACGGTGCTGCACGCCAAGGTCGACGACCCCGCGCTGCCCAAGCAGCTCCGCGAGGCCGCCGCCATCGGGCAGCGCGCCACCTTCGTCCAGGACAGCGGCGGCGCCCCGCAGGTGTGGGCCTCGGTGCCGCTCAACAACGGCAAGATCCTCTCGATACACCAGCCGTTCCAGGACCGGCTGAAGATCCTCGACGACCTGGACAAGGCGCTGATCATCGGCTCGATCTCGGTGGTCCTCGGCGGCTGCGCGCTGGGCGTCCTCATCGGCGGCCAGCTCTCCAGCCGGCTCCGCAAGGCCTCCGCCGCCGCCCGCAAGCTCGCCGACGGCGACCGGGACGTACGGGTCCGCGAGGCCATCGGCGGCCGGGTGCGGGACGAGACCGACGACCTGGCGCGGGCGGTGGACGGCATGGCCCAGGCACTCCAGGACCGGCTGGAGGCCGAACGGCGGGTCACCGCCGACATCGCGCACGAACTGCGCACCCCGGTCACCGGCCTGCTGACGGCCGCCGAGCTGCTGCCGCCGGGCCGCCCGACCGAGCTCGTCCGCGACCGGGCCCAGGCCATGCGGACCCTCGTCGAGGACGTGCTGGAGGTGGCCCGGCTGGACGGCTTCGCCGAGCGGGCCGAGATGCAGGAGATCGAACTCGGCGACTTCGTCCGCCGCCGGGTGCGGACCTTCTCGCCGGACGCCCGCGTCACGGTCGTCCGCAGCGCCTACGTCTCCACCGACCCGCGCCGGCTGGAGCGCATCCTCGGCAATCTGCTGGCCAACGCCGCCAAGCACGGCCGGGGGCCCGTCGACGTCACCGTCGAGGGCCGGGTGCTCCGCGTCCGCGACCACGGGCCGGGCTTCCCCGAGGACCTGCTGCGCGAGGGCCCGAGCCGCTTCCGCACCGGCAGCGAGGACCGCGCCGGCAAGGGCCACGGCCTCGGCCTGACCATCGCCTCCGGCCAGGCCCGCGTGCTCGGCGCCCGCCTCAGCTTCCGCAACGCGGATCCCGAGGCGGAGGGCGGCGGCGGGGCGATCGCCGTGCTGTGGCTGCCGGAGTCGTCCCCGACGAGCACGGGTACGTTCCCGATCATCCGCGTCCCGGACTGACCCGCTCGCCGGTCAGAACGCCGCGCCGGTCAAGCGGGGAGGCGGGTATGCGGGTCACTGAGGCCCGACGCACTCCCCCCACTCCTTGCCGAAGTCCATCTCCGCCCGGCGCTCGGTGAGCGAGAACCAGTTGCCGGAGTCGTCCCGGAAGATCGCCTCGGTGCCGTACGGCCGCTCCTGCGGCTCCTGGAGGAACTCCACGCCCCGCGCCTTGAACGTCTCGTAGTCCCGGCGGACGTCGTCCGTGGCCAGCACACCGGCCCCCAGCGCCCCCTTGGCGACGAGCCTGCGCACGGCCTCGGCGGACTCCGGGTCCATGGCGGGCCCGCCCGGCACCATCAGGGTCAGCTCGACGTCGGGCTGGTCCTTGGCGCCGACGGTGAGCCAGCGCATGCCCTTGTCACCGCCCATGGTCATGTCGGTACGGACCTCGAGCCCGAGCTTCTCGGTGTAGAACTCCTTCGCCCGGTCCTGGTCCAGGACCCAGACGGTGGTGATGGCGATGCCCTTGATCATGTCGTGCTCCGGTGACTCGGTCGGAATGTCTCGGTGTCACCGTAGGCACGCCCCCCGCTACCCGGCTTCTCCAGAATTGCGGTCCTTCATCTCGGGGAAGGCGCCATTGTGGAGCAGGGCGTAGCACCCCGGGATGTGACCGGCCCCGCGCGGCGCGTGCGCGGCGCGGTACTCGCTCGGGGTCATCCCCGTCTGCCGCTTGAAGCGGGCGGAGAACGTGCCGAGGCTGCTGAAGCCGACCAGGACGCAGATCTCCGTCACGGAGAGGTTCGCGGTGCGCAGCAGTTCCTGGGCGCGTTCGACGCGGCGCCGGCTGAGGTACTGGCCGGGCGTCCGCCCGTAGAGCGCCTTGAAGGCGCGGACGAAGTGGTACCGCGAGTAGCCCGCGGCGGCCGCCACCGCGTCGAGGTCGAGCGGGGCGGCCCAGTCGCGGTCCATGGCGTCCTTGGCCAGCCGCAGCCTGCGGATGTGCGCGAGATCCATGGGTCCAGGGTGGATCAGAGCCGGTCGCCGCGGGCGCCCAGGAAGCCGACCGGCTCGACGGCGGTCCCGTAGTCCGGCGTCGTCCGGATCTCGAAGTGCAGGTGCGGACCGGACGAGTTGCCGGTGGAGCCCGACAGCCCGATCTGCTGGCCGGCGGTCACGCTCTGGCCGACCTGGACGGCGATGGACGACAGGTGCGCGTACTGCGAGTACGTGTTGTCGTCGTGCTTGATGACGATGGCGTTGCCGTACGCGGCGCCGTCGCCGCCGCCGTTCGGGCCCGCCTTGACGACGACGCCCCGGTGGACGGCCTTCACCGGGGTGCCGGTGGGCACGACCAGGTCCTGGCCGCTGTGCTTGTTGGCCCACATGTTCCCGGAGGCCCCGAAGGGCTGGCCGACGACGTAGCCGTCGACCGGCTTCACCCAGGCGTCGGCGAGGTTCGTCCGCGCCTCGGACCGGCTGGCCCGGGCCTTGTCCGCCGCGGCCTTCTCGTCCTTCTCCGCCTTCTCCTTCGCGGCCTTCTCCTTCTCCGCGGCGTGCTTCTGCGTCTCGGCCTGCGCCACGAGCGACCCGCCCAGGGCGGCGGGGGACGCGTCCGACAGCACGAGCGCGCTGACGGCGGGCTCCGCGGCCAGCGCCACGCCCGCACCCAGTGCCAGCGACGCGCCCAGGCCGACGGCCAGGGCGGTGGTGCTGCGGCGGGTACGGAAAGCGGTGCGCTTCGACATGAAGAAAAACCTCCAGACAGGGAAAGATCCCGGCTGCGGACCGGGATCGCCCTACCTTGATAGCGGCCTTTCCGGGAGGGTCCAAGTGGCCTTTCTACGACCCTTCCTAGTAACGCACGCAAAGGGAATTCGCCCGCCCCCTGCCCATTACTGGCGAGAATTCCTGCTAATGCGCCTAGTAGCCCGCCAGGACCCTGTGTGGCTTGTCACCGGCGACGGGACCTCCGCCTCGTCCGTTCCGGGACCAAAGCCCCGCCCCCGCGAGTACGCTCCGGGTCATCACCCGCACACCCACTGTGAGCTGCGAGGACTGATGGCAGACGAATCGTTCTTCGAGGGAATCGAGCTGGCGGAGGCGGTCGAGGCCATCCGCACGGGCCTGACCGGCGCCGCGGCGGCCGGCGAGGGCCAGGAACTGGCCTTCGACGTCGGCGAGATCACGATGGAGTTCGGCATCGAGATGCGCAAGGACGTCCGCGGCGAGGGCCGCGTCCGCGCCTGGGTCGTCGAAGCGGGCACGGACGCCTCCCGCGGCTCCTCCCGCACCCACAAGGTGACCTTCACCCTGACCCCGAAGGACCTGCGCACCGGCGGCGGTTGGAAGGTGGGCAACCAACGCCCCGGCGGAATCGCGAACTTCGGCCCGGGCGGCCCGGCGGGCGGTGATCGGTGAGCCCGGAGGAGCGGGTGGTGGCGGTGCTGGGGGAACGGCAGGGCAGCGGGGTGCTGCTGACACCGGAACTGGTGCTGACCAGCGCGCACTTACTGTTCGGCGCTTCCTATGCGATCGCCCCCGGCCACACCGAACCGACCGCCTGCAAGATCCTCTGGTACGACACCGGCACCTGTGACGCGGCCCTCCTGCGGGCGCGACGCCCCCTGGTGGACGCAGAACTTCCGCCCCTGCGCTGGGCCACGCTCGCCACCCGGGAACCCATCCCCAACTGCCAGGCCCTGGGCTTCCCCGAGGTGTCCCGCTCCGCCGGGGAACTGGACGTCGCCCAGGTCCCGGGCACGCTCGTCCCCAGCGCCGCCCGCCTGCGCGGCCGCTGCGTCCTGCGCACCGATCACCACCCGCCGGCCCCGCCCGACGGCGACGGGTCGCCCTGGGCGGGCCTGTCCGGCGGCCCGGTCTTCGCGGGCCCGCTGCTCGTAGGGATCGTGGCGGAGGACGTACGGGGCTGGCAGCACTCGGCGATCGAGGCCGTCCCGCTGACCTCCGGCATCGCGGAGACCGTCCGACAGCACTGGCACGCCGTACCGGACCCCGTTCCGCTGCGCTCCCCCCACGCCCACGACTTCGCGTACGAAGACCGGTACGCGAAAGCGATCAAGGCCCGCTACAGCCAGCTCGAAGTCTTCGGCCTGGACGACCTCGGCGAGCACGAGAAGCGCTGGGACCTCGACACGGCGTACCTGAGCCTGGAGGGCGAATCCGCCCGCGAGCGCACGGGCCCGCAGCGCGTGGAGGACCTGCTGTCCTCCCGCCCGCGGGCGGTCCTGCGCGGCGAGGCGGGCGCCGGCAAGACGACGCTCGTGTGGTGGCTGGCCTCGCACGCCGCGTGCCAGTCGCTCCCGGAGCAGCTGTCCGCCCTCAACGGCCTGGTCCCCTTCGTCGTCCCCATGCGCCGCCTGGCCGCACAGAACATCTCCAGGCCCTCGCCGTCCCAACTGCCCACCCTGGCCGGGCTGCTGGAGGACGACCCGCCGAACGGCTGGGCGGGCCGCGTCCTGGACGCGGGCCGGGCGCTCCTCCTGGTCGACGGCCTGGACGAACTCCCCCGCGCGGACCGCTCCCCCGCCCGCGCCTGGCTGGACGAACTCCTGCGCCGCTATCCGGAGACCCGCTGCCTGGTCACGGTCCGGCCGAGGGCGGTCGAGGACGACTGGCTGGACTGGCAGGGCTTCGAGGAGTTACGCCTGCTGCCGATGAGCGACGCGGACATCGAGTCGTTCGTGCGGGCCTGGCACGACGCGGTGCGGCTGCGGCACCGCGACATCGGCCGCCTCGGCGAGGAACTCATCCAGGAGTTCCAGCGCAACGCGACGCTGCGCGACCTGGCCCGCACGCCCCTGCTCTGCGCCGTGATCTGCGCCCTCCACCGCCGCCGCAGCGGCCTGCTCCCCCACACCCGGTGGTCCCTCTACAAGGCGGCCCTGGCGATGCTGCTGGGCCAGCGCGACGCGCACCGCCGCATCGGCGCCCCGGAGGGCATAGAGATCGAGGCCGAGGACGCCCAGCAGCTCCTCCAGCGGATCGCGATCTGGCTCGTCCGCAACGACCGCACGGAATTGACTCGCAAACAGGCCGTCCGGCAGATCGAATTGGCGATGCGCGGCCTGCGCCACGTCCGGCGGTATTCCGCCGACGCCCTCATGGACCATCTCCTGAACCGCAGCGGCCTCCTCCAGGAACGCGCCACGGATTCCATCCAGTTCATCCACCGCACTTTCCAGGACTATCTGGCCGCGAAGGAATTCCAGGATTCCGACAGCCTCCACGAACTCCTCGCCCACGCCGCGGAGGAGCAGTGGCAGGACGTCATCCGCCTGGTCATCGGCCACTGCAACCGCGGCGAGGTCCGCCACGTCGTCAAGGGCCTCATCACCCTCGGCGACTCGACCGAGGACCGCGGCGCCCAGTGGGCGTTGCGCACCCTCGCCGCCGAATGCGCGTCGAGCGCGCCGGCATTGGACGACGACGTCCACGACGCGGCATGGGAACGGCTCGCGGAACTGGGCGCGCCTCGGCGCAAGAGAGAAGTCGACTACCTGTCCTCACTCGGGCCGGAGGCCCTGCGGGTCGTTCCCGGGCCGGAGGGCTTGGACGGGGAGGCGGCGCGGGGCTACGTACGCGTCCTCCGCACGCTGGGAGAGGGGGCGATCCCGCTCCTCCAGCGCTATGGACAGCTCTCTTCCCCAAAGGCCCGCCGGGAGGTCGCCGAGGCATGGCGGTTCATGCCCGCGGACCGGTTCGCGGAGGAAGTCCTCACCCCTATGCGGCTCGACGACACCGAGGTGCTGCTCACCCGTCCCGAACACCTGGAACGCCTTCCGCGTCTCGGACCCATTGGCTCGATCCGTTTCTTCGGCGACTTCGGTCCGGAGGAGCTCGGTTCCGCCCTGCACGGCAGGCTGGTGAAACAGCTGACTCTCTCCGGCAACAACTACCGGCTCACCGACCTGGAATTCCTCCGGGCGCACCCACGACTCGACCTCCTGAGGGCCGTCGGCTGCCACGCGCTCAGGGACATCTCGGCGTTGCCGGAGACGGATGTGACGGTACTGGCCCTGCTGAATCACCGGCTGTCCGGCGAAGCGCTGCGCACACTTGCGCGACTGCCTCGCCTGCGGGACCTGTCCCTGGCCCCGCACGACGACGCGGGGCCCGCTGCCAAAGAACTCCCCGACCCACTGCTCCAGGTCACCGACTTGAGCCTCAGCGGCCCCGACTACACGGTCGATCTCCACGGCATCGAACGCTGGACGGGCTTGCGCACGCTCTTCCTCAACACCGAACTGGCGAACCCGGAATCCCTCGGCCTCCTGCTCGCTCTCCCCGGCCTGCACCGGCTGGGGCTGAGGGAGGACGTGCTCGACGGCGCGGACGTACCCCCGCTCCCGGCCGTCCGGACCCTGACATTGATCCTGCGCCGGCACACGCCGACCATGCCGGTGCAGCGGCTGTTTCCGGGGCTCCGACGCCTTCGGATCTACGACCAGACGCCGGGGCCCGGCCCCTTGGACCTCCGCGTCGCACACGCCGTGTCCGGCCTCCAGGTGGAGCTTTGGGGCCCCCACAGCACAGTCGTCGACGCCGACCGCTTCGGCGACCGACTGACCGTCAAGGGAGACCTCCTGGCGTGACAAAGGGTTCGGCCCCCGGGCCCGCATCCGCGGTCCCGGGGGCCGAACCCCGTATCGACGGACAGGCGCTACGCGCCGTCCCTCACGCGTCCTTCGACAGATTGGGCCCCGCCCTACCCGCCGCCGACTCCACCGGCGGCGTGTCCGGCAGCGCCGTCTTCTCCTCACCGCGGAAGGTGAACTTCTTCTCCTCACCCTCGCCCTCGGTGCCGACGACCACGATGTGGCCCGGGCGCAGCTCGCCGAAGAGGATCTTCTCGGACAGGATGTCCTCGATCTCCCGCTGGATCGTGCGGCGCAGCGGCCGCGCACCCAGGATCGGGTCGTAACCCTTCTTCGCGAGCAGCTGCTTCGCGTCCGCGCTGAGCTCGATGCCCATGTCGCGGTCGCGCAGGCGCTCGTCCACCTTGGCGATCATCAGGTCGACGATCTGGATGATGTCTTCCTGGGAGAGCTGGTGGAAGACGACCGTGTCGTCGACACGGTTGAGGAACTCGGGCCGGAAGTGCTGCTTGAGCTCCTCGTTGACCTTGGCCTTCATCCGCTCGTAGCCGGTCTTGACGTCACCCTGCGCCGCGAAGCCCAGGTTGAAGCCCTTGGAGATGTCCCGGGTGCCGAGGTTGGTCGTCATGATGATGACCGTGTTCTTGAAGTCCACGACCCGGCCCTGGGAGTCGGTCAGGCGACCGTCCTCCAGGATCTGCAGCAGCGAGTTGAAGATGTCCGGGTGGGCCTTCTCGACCTCGTCGAAGAGGACGACGGAGAACGGCTTGCGGCGCACCTTCTCGGTGAGCTGGCCGCCCTCCTCGTACCCCACGTATCCGGGCGGGGAACCGAAGAGCCGCGAGACCGTGTGCTTCTCGCTGAACTCCGACATGTCGAGGGAGATCAGCGCGTCCTCGTCGCCGAAGAGGAACTCGGCGAGCGTCTTGGAGAGCTCGGTCTTACCGACACCCGAGGGGCCGGCGAAGATGAACGATCCGCCCGGGCGCTTGGGGTCCTTGAGGCCCGCACGGGTGCGCCGGATGGCCTGGGAGAGCGCCTTGATGGCGTCCTTCTGGCCGATGACGCGCTTGTGGAGCTCGTCCTCCATGCGCAGCAGGCGGGAGGACTCCTCCTCCGTCAGCTTGAAGACCGGGATGCCGGTGGCCGTGGCGAGGACCTCGGCGATCAGCTCGCCGTCGACCTCGGCGACGACGTCCATGTCGCCGGCCTTCCACTCCTTCTCCCGCTTGGCCTTGGCGGCCAGGAGCTGCTTCTCCTTGTCGCGCAGGGAGGCGGCCTTCTCGAAGTCCTGCGAGTCGATCGCGGACTCCTTCTCGCGGCGCACGTCGGCGATCTTCTCGTCGAACTCACGGAGGTCCGGCGGCGCGGTCATCCGGCGGATGCGCATCCGGGAACCGGCCTCGTCGATGAGGTCGATGGCCTTGTCCGGCAGGAAGCGGTCGGAGATGTAGCGGTCGGCCAGGGTGGCGGCCTGGACGAGGGCCTCGTCCGTGATGGAGACGCGGTGGTGCGCCTCGTAGCGGTCGCGCAGACCCTTGAGGATCTCGATCGTGTGCGGCAGCGACGGCTCGGCGACCTGGATGGGCTGGAAGCGGCGCTCCAGGGCCGCGTCCTTCTCCAGGTGCTTGCGGTACTCGTCGAGCGTCGTGGCACCGATGGTCTGGAGCTCGCCGCGGGCCAGCATCGGCTTCAGGATCGAGGCGGCGTCGATGGCGCCCTCGGCGGCACCCGCGCCGACGAGCGTGTGGAGCTCGTCGATGAACAGGATGATGTCGCCGCGGGTGCGGATCTCCTTGAGGACCTTCTTCAGGCGCTCCTCGAAGTCACCGCGGTAGCGGGAGCCGGCGACCAGGGCGCCGAGGTCCAGGGTGTAGAGGTGCTTGTCCTTGAGGGTCTCGGGCACCTCGCCCTTGACGATGGCCTGGGCCAGCCCCTCGACGACGGCGGTCTTGCCGACGCCGGGCTCGCCGATCAGGACGGGGTTGTTCTTGGTGCGGCGGGACAGCACCTGCATGACCCGCTCGATCTCCTTCTCGCGCCCGATGACCGGGTCGAGCTTGGACTCGCGGGCGGCCTGCGTGAGGTTGCGCCCGAACTGGTCCAGGACGAGCGAGGTCGAGGGCGTGCCCTCGGCCGGGCCGCCGGCGGTGGCGGCCTCCTTGCCCTGGTAGCCGGAGAGCAGCTGGATGACCTGCTGCCGCACCCGGTTGAGATCGGCGCCCAGCTTCACGAGGACCTGGGCGGCGACGCCCTCGCCCTCGCGGATCAGGCCGAGCAGGATGTGCTCCGTGCCGATGTAGTTGTGGCCGAGCTGAAGGGCCTCGCGGAGCGACAGCTCCAGGACCTTCTTCGCACGGGGGGTGAAGGGGATGTGCCCGGACGGGGCCTGCTGGCCCTGGCCGATGATCTCCTCCACCTGCTGGCGGACCGCCTCGAGCGAAATCCCGAGGCTCTCCAGGGCCTTAGCGGCGACACCCTCACCCTCGTGGATCAGGCCCAGGAGGATGTGCTCGGTGCCGATGTAGTTGTGGTTGAGCATCCGGGCTTCTTCCTGAGCCAGGACGACAACCCGCCGCGCACGGTCGGTGAACCTCTCGAACATCGTTAATCGCTCCTCAGAGCGGTCAGGCAAGTAAGGGGGCGGTCCCCTCCCTGTCCTTCCGCATGCTAGTCCCGCAGGACGGGACAGCTCATTCCAACTGCCGACATCCGTCCGGATCACCCCCGCGTCGACGGGGAAACCTGCTGCCGAACAGCCGACAACTCCTCCAACCCGATGGTGGGAGACGATGTTCCCGCAGGCCAGGCATATACGCTCACCACCACTACGCCGATGGCGAACGCACTCCCTGCCCGGCACGGTCCGCAACACCCCGGGATCTTCCCGGCGAATGCCCCCAAAGCCCTGCGGTATCGCCTCTCCCCACGGGGAATGTCCTACCCTCCGGCACGGACACTCCATGCGGCGCGACCCCGCGCACTCCGCTATGGGCGAACACCCTCGCGCCACCGGGAGCGCCTGTGCGCCCCTCAAGTCCTATACGGAGCGTGCCCGTCGCCGGACGGTGCGTAACCTCGCGGCCCCGGCACAGTTGCACCGTTCATGACTGCCGTCCTGCCCGGCCCCCGCACCCCCCTGGCCGCCGCGCCGCAGGCCGGCGCCCGGTCGGAGCTGCACCGCTGGTACGAGGACGAACTGGGCTGGACCGTGACGGACGGGACGCCCCCCTGCCTGCCGACCGGAGTGCGTTTCGACGCCCTGGGCATGCCCGCCGCGCCGGGCTTCGCCGTGCTCCGCCGCGTGCGCCCGGTGGGCCCGGCCGCGCTGGACCGGCGGAGCGGAACGCTCTGGTTCCTGACCGCCACGGGCACCGCGGAGGAGCTGCCGGAGCTCCTCCGGTGGCTGGAGTGGGGCGGGATCGCCCTGGACCTCACGGCGCGGGGCCCGGGCGGCCGGATCGTCGCTCCGGCCCCGGTGCGGCCCGTGCGGGCCGCGGGGCTCCCCGGCGGTGGCCCGCCGGATCCGCGGGAGGCCGTGTGGGTGCGGCCTCCCCGGTCTGGGTGCGCACTGGAGCCGACCCTTCCGGTGACCGGCCTCGGGGGCGGCACCGACGCCCCCGATCTCGTACGGCTCGTGAGCGCGGCGGCCACGGAGTGCCACCGTGCCCGGTTGCTGCGCGCCGGACGGCCGCGCAGGGTGCCGACGGGGGTCAGCCGTTGGCCTTCTCGTACGCCTCACGGATCTCGGCCGGGACACGGCCCCGGTCGTTGACGTTGTAGCCGTTCTCCTTGGCCCACGCGCGGATCTTGGCGGTGTCCGGGCTGCCGGCGGAGGCGGCCCGGCCCCGGGCCCGGCCGGTCGAGCGGCCACCGGTGCGGCGGCCGTTCTTGGCGTAGGGCTCCAGCGCCGCGCGCAGCTTGTCGGCGTTGGCGGTGTTGAGGTCGATCTCGTACGTCTTGCCGTCCAGGGCGAACGTCACCGTCTCGTCCGCCTCGCCGCCGTCGAGGTCGTCGACAAGAAGGACCTGAACCTTCTGCGCCACGGGGGGATTCCTTTCATCGGCAGAAAAGGGATTACGGAGGAATAGCAAACCGCCTTTCCCGGAAAAACACAAACCCCCGGGGAAGGTTCAGCCGCCCTTCCGCACGGGAACGATGGCTTCCAGGGCGGCACAACAGGGGCGCGATTCGGACATTCGGACATAGGGCCCGGCCATCACAGATGCAGAAGCATCCGGCTGTTGCCAAGGGTGTTCGGCTTCACCCGTTCGAGACCCAGGAACTCGGCAACGCCCTCGTCATAGGAGCGCAGCAGCTCGCTGTAGACATCACGGTCCACCGGGGTCTCACCGATCTCGGCGAAGCCGTGCTTGGCGAAGAACTCGACTTCGAAGGTGAGGCAGAAAATGCGCCGCACCCCCAGCCAGCGCGCCGTCTGCAGGAGCTTGTCGAGGAGCGCGTGGCCGACTCCGCCGCCCTTGGCCGCCGGGTCGACGGCCAGGGTGCGGACCTCCGCGAGGTCTTCCCACATCACGTGCAGTGCACCGCATCCGATGACCGTACCGTCTTCGTCCCGTTCGGCGACCCAGAACTCCTGGATGTCCTCGTAAAGGGTCACGGTGGCTTTGTCGAGGAGGATCCCGTCGCGGGCGTAGGCGTTGATGAGCCGGCGCACGGCGGGCACGTCGGCGGTCCGGGCCCGGCGGACGGTGACGACTTTTGCGGGGGCGGGCCGGTCGGTTGCAGCGGGCATAACCGGACGCTATCGCCCGGGGGGCGGCGCCCCGTCCGCGGGTCCGTCGAGTTGGACGACCCGGATCGCGTCGCGGAGGGCTTCGCGTTGTTCGGCCGACATCATGCCGAAGAAGGCGACGAGAGCGGCCGCCGGGTTGTCGCTGACCGACCACGCTTCGTTCATCAGTGCGGCCGAGTAGGCGGCCCGGTTGGAGACCGCCTCATATCGATAGGCGCGGCCTTCCGCTTCCCGCCGCAGCCAGCCCTTCTGATACAGGTTGTCCATTACGGTCATCACGGTGGTGTAGGCGATCGACCGTTCCTGCTGAAGGTCTTCGAGGACTTCTCGAACAGTGACCGGCCGGTTCCACTCCCACACGCGCGTCATGACGGCGTCTTCCAGATCACCGAGGCGTCGAACCACACGCGAATAATAGTGGGAGATGTCTCGAATGCCGGTTTATCGCGGGACGGCGGCAAGGCGGGCCGGAAGACGGCGGACACGGAAAAGGGCGCGCGGCCCGGAAATGTTCACCGGGCCGCGCGCCCCGGGGCGCGGGTTTCCGCTCGGGTTCAGGCCCGGGGGGTCCGGGCTTCCGCCGAGGACGCCTCCGCGCGGGCGAGTGCCGCGTCCACGAGGGCGTCCTCCTTGGCCTTGTTCGCACCGCCCTGGCTCTTGACGATCGTCACGACCAGTGCGGTGAAAGCGACCGCCATGACCACGGGCGGGACCAGCGCGGCGACATAGTCCATGGCCGTCGGCTCCTTCTGTTCCGGAATCGGGTGGACGACCCGTCCAGATTACGCGTGCGCCAGGGGCGGCCCTTGCGGGACCCGGCCCCCGGGCGGCGGTGCCGGTTTGCGGCGGGGCGGGAAGACCTCGCCGGGGGTGGGGATGGGGCGCTCGGGCCGGGGTGCGGCGGGCGGCGCCTTGGGCCGCTCCGGGGCCGGGGGCGTGCCGGGCCCGGGGGCGGGCTTGGCCCCCGGCCTGGCCCCTGGCTTGGCGCCCGGTTTGGCGCCCGGCTTGGGGGGCTCAGCCGCGCGGGTGGCGCGGGAGTGCGGCACGGCGGCCCCCGCGCGCCGCCCCTCGCGCTCGCAGCGGCGGAGCAGGGCGTGCCGGCGGACGGTCTCGGCCGGGCCGGCCGGGGCGGCGCACAGCGCGCGGAGGGCGGCCAGGTCCTCGGGGCCGGGCCGGTGCCCGGCCGCCAGGGCGTCCTGGAGCCGCGCCAGGTAGCCGGGGGCGGTGCCGGGGAGGGCGGCGCGGTAGCGGTCGAGGTCCGCGCGGAGGAAGGCGCTCAGCCGGTCGCTCTCGCGGGCGGCCTCGTCCACGGCCTCGGCGAGCCGGAGGCACTTCTGCCGGTCGCGCGTCTCGCGGTGATCGCGGTGCTCGTCGTGCATCTCGTGCGTCCCGGTGGGCTCGGTGCGGGGCTGGAGGGCGATGGCGAGGGCACGGCGCAGGACGCGCAGTTCGTCCGCGCTGAACGCCATGCCGCCGCGGGATCCATAGGGCGTTGGCATGGGGCGACTTTAAGTGCTAAACGGACAATTTTCGCCTACCGGTGCTGTGTGGCGCGGCGACTCCTTTTTCCGCCCGCGTTGCCCCTCGCCCCGCCCCTTTCCCGCTCCCGGGCGCGGCGCTACGTCCGGGCCACGTTGCGTTCGTAGACCAGGCGCAGGCCGATCAGCGTCAGCCAGGGCTCGTGCTCGTCGATCACGGTCGCCTCGGCGAGGACGAGGGGGGCGAGGCCGCCCGTGGCGATGACGGTGACGTCGTCGGGGTCGTCGGCGAGCTCCCGCGCCATGCGGTTGACGACGCCGTCGACCTGGCCGGCGAAGCCGTGGATGATGCCGGACTGCATCGCCTCGACGGTGTTCTTGCCGATCACGCTCCGCGGCCGGGCCAGCTCGATCTTGCGGAGCTGGGCGCCCTTGACGCCGAGCGCCTCGACGGAGATCTCGATGCCGGGCGCGATGACCCCGCCGACGTACTCGCCGCGCGCGCTCACCGCGTCGAACGTCGTCGCCGTCCCGAAGTCGACGACGACGCACGGGCCGCCGTAGAGCTCGACGGCGGCGACGGCGTTGATGATGCGGTCGGCGCCGACCTCCTTGGGGTTGTCCATGAGGATCGGCACCCCGGTCCGGACTCCGGGCTCGACCAGGACGGCGGGGACGTCGCCGTAGTAGCGGCGGGTCACCTCGCGCATCTCGTGCAGCACGGACGGGACGGTGGAGCAGATGGCGATGCCGCCGATGCCCTCGCCCAGGTCGTCGCCGAGCAGCGGGTGGCGGCCCATCAGCCCCTGGAAGAGCACGGCGAGCTCGTCGGCCGTGCGGCGGGCGTCCGTCGAGATGCGCCAGTGCTCGACGATCTCCTCGCCGTCGAAGAGGCCGAGGACGGTCTGGGTGTTGCCGACGTCGATGGTGAGGAGCATCAGACGGCCTCCTCGCGCAGGTCCAGGCCGATGTCGAGGATCGGCGAGGAGTGCGTGAGCGAGCCGACCGCCAGGTAGTCGACGCCGGTGGCGGCGTAGGCGCGGGCGTTGTCGAGGGTGAGGCGGCCCGAGGACTCCAGCCGGGCGCGGCCGGCGACCAGGGCGACGGCCTCGCGGGTGGCCTCGACGGTGAAGTTGTCGAGCATGATCAGGTCGGCGCCCTCGGCGAGCACCGGCGGGATCTGGTCGAGCCGGTCGACCTCGACCTCGATCGGCAGGTCGGGGAAGCGCTCGCGGACGGCCTTGAACGCCTCGGCGACCCCGCCGGCGGCGACGACGTGGTTGTCCTTGACCAGCGCGGCGTCCGACAGCGACATCCGGTGGTTGACGCCGCCGCCGCAGCGCACCGCGTACTTCTCCAGCGCCCGCAGGCCGGGGGTGGTCTTGCGGGTGTCGCGGACGGCGGCGCCCGTGCCCTCCAGGACGTCCGCCCAGGCGCGGGTGGCGGTGGCGATGCCGGAGAGGCGGCAGAGGAGGTTGAGCATGCTGCGCTCGGCGGTCAGCAGGTCCCGGGTGCGGGTGCGGACGGACAGCAGCCGCTGCCCGGCGGCGACCCGGTCGCCGTCCTCGACGTGCCGCTCGACCTCGAAGGCGTCGGTGCACACCACGGAGAGGATCGCCTCGGCGACCCGCAGGCCCGCCACCGTGCCGGCCTCGCGGGCGGTGAAGTCGCCGGTGGCGACGGCGTCCTCGGGGACGGTCGCGACGGAGGTGACGTCCACGCCGCCGTCCAGGTCCTCCTCGACGGCCATGTGCGCGATCTCCTCGACGAGCACCGGGTCCAGCCCGGCCTCGGCCAGCAGCGCGGCGAGGGACTCGTCGAGCCCGCACTCGTAGGCGGACGGGCCCTCGCCGCAGGCGCAGCCGTCGCCGCAGCCCGGTTCGTCGACGAAGGTGCCCAGCCGGTACTGGAGGTTCTCGGGGGTGCTCACGCGGTGCTCCTCGGTGCTGCGGAAGGCGGGGCCGCCGGCGGGAAGGCGGCCGTCGCGGTGGTGGAGACCGCAAGGGTACGGTCCGGGCGGAGGGTGACGAGAACGTGCCTGCGCCAGGCGGCATCGTCCCGGTCGGGCCGGTCCTCGCGCCAGTGGCTGCCCCGGGTCTCCTCGCGGAACAGGGCGGCGGCGACCAGGACGCGGGCGACCAGCAGCAGGTTGGTGGCCTCCCAGGCGTCGGTGCCGGGCTCGACGGCCTTGTCGGCCGCCTCCTCCTCGATGCGGGCCAGCTCGGCGGCCGCCCGCTCCAGGCTCTGCCGGGAGCGGAGCACGCCGGCGCCGGCCGTCATCACGCGCTGGACGGCGAAGCGGGTCTCCGGCGGGACGAGGCGCCCGGTCCGCGCGGCCGGGACGCCCTCCCCCGCCGGGCCGGGCGCGCCGCCGATGTCCGCCGCGATGCGCTCGGCGAAGACCAGGCCCTCCAGGAGGGAGTTGGAGGCGAGCCGGTTCGCGCCGTGCACGCCGGTGCACGCGACCTCGCCGCACGCGTACAGGCCGGGGACGGTCGTCCGGCCGTACAGGTCGGTGCGGACGCCGCCGGACGCGTAGTGCGCGGCCGGGGCGACGGGGATCGGCCCGGTGACCGGGTCGATGCCGTGGGCGCGGCAGGCGGCCAGGATCGTGGGGAAGCGCTCGGCCCACATGGCGGCGCCGAAGTGCCGGGCGTCGAGGTACATGTGGTCGGCGCCGGTCTCCTGCATGCGCCGCGTGATCGCCTTGGCGACGATGTCGCGGGGGGCCAGCTCGGCGAGTTCGTGCTGCCCCAGCATGAAGCGGACGCCGTCGGCGTCCACCAGGTGCGCGCCCTCGCCGCGTACCGCCTCCGACACCAGCGGCTGCTGGCCCTCGGCGTCCGGGCCCAGCCACAGCACCGTCGGGTGGAACTGGACGAACTCCAGGTCGGAGACCTCCGCGCCGGCACGGAGCGCGAGCGCGACGCCGTCGCCGGTGGAGACGGACGGGTTGGTCGTCGCGGAGAAGACCTGGCCCATGCCGCCGGTGGCCAGCACGACGGCCCCGGCCCGGACGGCGCCGACGCCGTCGTGCTGGCCCTCGCCCATGACGTGCAGCAGGACGCCGGCGGCCCGGCCGCCGGCGTCCTTGAGGAGGTCGAGGACGAGGGCGTGCTCGATGATCCGGATCCCGGCCTCGCGCACGGCCGCGACCAGCGCCCGGGAGATCTCCGCGCCGGTCGCGTCGCCGCCGGCGTGGGCGATGCGGCGGCGGTGGTGGCCGCCCTCGCGGGTCAGCAGGATCTCGCCGGTCGTGGCGTCGGTGTCGAAGCGGGCGCCGGTGGCGACGAGCCGGCGGACGGCGTCGGGGCCCTCGGTGACGAGCGTCCGCACGGCCTCCTCGTCGCACAGTCCGGCGCCCGCGACGAGGGTGTCGTCGAGGTGCTGCCGCGGGGTGTCGCCCTCGCCGAGCGCGGCCGCTATGCCGCCCTGGGCCCAGCGGGTCGAACCGTCGTCCGGGCGGGCCTTGGTGACGACCGCGACCCGCGCGCCGCCGGCGGCGCAGCGCAGGGCCACGGTGAGGCCGGCGACGCCGGAGCCGATGACGACGACGTCGGCGTCGACGGACCAGCCGGGGCCGGGTGCCGCGAGGCGTATGCCACTCATTGCCGCTCCTTGGTGCCGAAGGTGATCGGCATGTTGTCGATGAGGCGGGTGGTGCCCACCCTGGCGGCGACGGCCAGGATCGCCTCGCCGGTGTGGTCGCCGGCGGCCTCGGTGAAGTCGGCCGGGTCGACCAGGGCCAGGTAGTCGAGGACGACGGGCGGCTCGGCCGCGGCCGCCGCGTCGAGGACGGCCCGGGCGGCGCGGCGCACGGCTTCCGGGCCCTGCGGCGCGGCCTCCAGCCCGGCCCGCAGGGCGCGGGAGAGGGCGAGCGCGGAGGCGCGGTCGGCGGCCGAGAGGTAGCGGTTGCGGCTGGAGAGCGCGAGGCCGTCGCCCTCGCGGACGGTGGGGACGCCGACGATCTCCACGGGGAAGTTGAGGTCGCGCGCCATGCGGCGGATCAGCGCGAGCTGCTGGGCGTCCTTCTGCCCGAAGAGGGCCGTGTCGGGCGCGGTGAGGTGGAGCAGCTTGGCGACGACGGTGAGGACGCCGTCGAAGTGCCCGGGGCGGTGGGCGCCTTCGAGGCGCCCGCCCATGGCCCCGGCGGTGACGCGCACCTCGGGCTCGCCGCCCGGGTAGACCTCGGCGACGGAGGGCGCGAAGACGGCGTCGGCGCCGGCCTCCTCCGCGAGGGCGAGATCGGCGTCCAGGGTGCGGGGGTAGCGGTCGAGGTCCTCGTGCGGGCCGAACTGGAGCGGGTTGACGAAGACGGTGACGACGACCTGGACGTCCGCCCCGGCGATCCGGCGGGCCTCGCGGATCAGGGTGGCGTGGCCCTCGTGCAGGGCGCCCATGGTCATCACGACGGCGCGCGGGCCGGTGCCCGCGCCGGGGCGCGGCAGTGCGCGGAGCGCCGCCGCGTCGCTGATCAGCAGGTCGGTCACAGGTCTCCTCCGTCCGCGCCGTCGTCCGTCGCCTCCGGGCCCTCCGACGCGTCCGCCGGGTCCGTCGCGCTCGCCGCGTTCGCGGTGTCGGAGAGGACGCCGAGCAGGTCCTCGGCGAGTCCGGGCTTGAGCAGGCCGCTCGCGAGGGCGCGGTCGGCGGTGGTGCGGGCCATGGCCAGATAGCCGGCGACGGCCTGCGGGGCGTGGGCGCGGAGCTGGGCGACGTGCGCGGCCACGGTGCCGGCGTCGCCGCGCGCGACCGGGCCGGTCAGGGCCGCGTCACCGCTGCGCAGCGCGTTGTCGAGGGCGGCGCCGAGCAGCGGGCCGAGCATGCGGGCCGGGTGGGCGACGCCCGCCGTGCCGAGCAGTTCCATGGCCTGCGCCACCAGGGTCACCAGGTGGTTGGCGCCGATGGCGAGGGCCGCGTGGTAGAGCGGCCGGGCGGACTCGTCGATCCACTCGGGCTCGCCGCCCATCTCGATGACCAGCGCCTCGGCGGCCAGCCGCAGTTCCTCGGGGGCGGTGACGCCGAACGAGCAGCCGGCCAGCCGCTGGACGTCCACGCTCGTGCCGGTGAACGTCATGGCCGGGTGCAGGGCGAGCGGCAGGGCCCCGGCCCGCGTGGCGGGGTCCAGGACGGCGGCGCCGTGCCGCCCGGAGGTGTGGACCAGGATCCGGCCGGGGCGGACGGCCCCGGTCTCGGCGAGCCCGGCCACCAGCCCCGGCAGGACGTCGTCCGGCACGGTCAGCAGGACGAGTTCGGCCCGGGCCAGCACCTCGGCCGGGGGGACGACGGGGACGCCCGGCAGGATCTCGGCGGCCCGGCGCAGCGAGGCGTCGGAGACGGCCGAGACGGCGACGGGCCGGTGCCCTGCGAGGGCGAGCGAGGCGGCGAGCACGGGGCCCACGCGGCCCGCGCCGACGACGCCCACGGTGAGGCGGGCGGGGCGGTCCTGCGGGGCGGTCTGCCCGGGGGGGTGGTGTGCGTTCACGCGGCGGGATGCCTTCCGTTCCAGTCCGCGGGGGTACCGGACGATTCCGCTGTCATGCTACGCGCTCGCGCCGGGCGGCCCCGGTGGGCGGAGTTTTGCCCCGGTCCCTCCCCGGCGGGGGCGCCTCCACCGCCTCAGCGGCAGCGCTGCGGCACTCGCGCCGCGGCCGCCCCGGGGGCGGGAGCGACCACCCGCACGGCCGGACGCCGTCGCCACCACCGCGCCGGACGCCCCGCCAGCACCCGCCGGAACTGCCGCCACTCATGCATCTCCCGGGCCACCCGCACCTCGTCCGTGCCCGGCGCCGGCGGCGCCGCGACACCCTGTCGAAGAGCCCGGTAGCTGTCGAACATGTGCTGCTGGATCACGTTCATGCCCCCACCGTGCGCCCCGCGCGGCACCCCCTGCCCATGGATTGACGAGGACCGTCAAATGATCATCACCGGGGCGGCGGGGCACGGAGAATGAGACGCATGAGCGTGACGATCGACATCGCGGGCCTGCCGCCTGAGCGTGTCCTGTTCGCCGCGTCGCCCCTGGCCGAGCTGGGCCACGCCCTGCACGTGCTCGCCGAGCCCTCGCACCACCCCGGGCTGCACGGCTGGGTGACGGCGACGGCCGCGGGGCTCAAGCCCGACCTCGCCGACCGGCTGTGCGAGGCGGACTTCCTGTGGGGGCCGGTCTTCTCCGACATCTTCCTGCCGCTGGCGGCCCTGCCGTCGGCCGAGGGCCGGGCGGGCACCACGCTCACGGACGAACTCGACATGCTCGACCGGCTGGACGACGAGCGGTTCGTCGAGGCGGCCCTCGACGTCTCCTGTTCCGGCTACTACGCGGACGCCTCCATCGGCTCGCCGCTGCACGACGCGCGCTCCCGCGCCCTCACCCTGGAGCGCGCCGCGGCCCGCGGCCCGCGGAACGTGGTCTTCGCCCGCCGGCTGCTGGAGGACCCGCCCGGCGTACGGGCCTGGGTGCGGCGCCTGATGGAGGACTGCGAGCAGGCGTTCTTCGGGGACGTCTGGCGCCGGGTCGGCGTCCAGCTCGCGACGGACGCCCGGCACAAGACGGAGGTGCTGCGCCGGCGCGGGCTGCGCGAGGCGCTGGCCGAGGTGTCGCCCGCGGTGTCGGTGGACGACCGCGGGACCCGCATCACCGTCGACAAGCTGACCTCCGGCCGGACCACGGCGCTCGATCCCGCGGTGGGCCCCGGCATCACGCTCGTCCCGTCCTCCCTGGGCTGGCCCCACCTGCTCGTCCTGTCCGCGCCGGGCTGGCGGCCGGTGATCCACTACCCCGTCGCGACGCCCGGCCTGCCCGAGCCGGCCTCGCTGGACCTGATCAAGCTGCGCATGGAGGCCCTGGCCCACCCGATGCGGCTGCGCATGTGCCGCTGGCTGGCACGCAGCGCCTGCACGACCGGCGAGCTGGCCACCGAGCACGGCATCAGCGCGCCGGAGGCGTCCCGGCACCTCGCGGTGCTGAAGAAGGCGGGCCTGCTCACCACCCGGCGCCGCGGCCGCTACGTGCTCCACCAGCTGGACCTGACGGTGGTGGCCCGGCTGGGGAGCGACTTCCTGGAGGGCGTGCTCCGTTAGCGGCCGTTGGCGGCCGGGCGCAGCCGGGAGCGGCCGGTCAGAATCCGACCCGGTAGACCCGCCCCGTGTGCCGCCCCTCGACCGAGCGGACGTACGCGGCCGCCGCCGACGCCGCCGGTACGGGCTCGTAGCCCGCGAAGATGTCGCCGTACGCCTCCACCGACTCCGTCAGCAGGGTCGGGCTGACCGCGTTGACGCGCCGCGGCGCCAGTTCGATCGCGGCGGCGCGGACGAACGCCTCGACCGCGCCGTTGGCGGCCGACGCCGCCGCCCCTCCGGCCACCGGCTCCTCCGAGAGGATCCCGGTGACGAGGGTGAAGGAACCGTTCGGCGCGAGGTGCCGGGCGCCCTGCCGGACGAGTTCGATCTGGCTGAGCGCCTTGGTCCGCAGCGTCGCCGTGAAGTCGTCCCCGCTCAGCGCGTCCAGCGGCTTGAAGACCGCCTCGCCGCCGGCGACGGCCACCGCGTCCAGGCCGGTCACGCGCTCGTAGAGGCGGCCGACGGCCTGCGGGTCGGAGACGTCGAGCCGGACGTCGCCGCTGCCGCGGCCGACGGTGACGAGCTCGTGGCCGCGCGCGTCCAGCGCCTGGGCGACCGCGCTGCCGAGGGTGCCGGACGCGCCGACGAGGAGGATCTTCATGGCGGGAGCCTTTCTGCGGATCTGCTGGGGCGTTCCCACCCGACCGTACGGAGCCGGCTCCTCCCGCGGAAATGCCGTCTGGTCAGTCACTATGCTCCGCACGCATGGATGTGGAACTGCGCCACCTCAAGGCCCTCGTCGCCATAGCCGACCTGGGCACCATCACCGCCGCGGCCGGTGCGCTGCACATGACACAGCCCGCGCTCTCCCGCACCCTCGCCCAGCTCGAACACCGCGTCGGGGTCCGGCTCGTGGACCGCTCGTCCCGCCGGCTGGCCCTCACCCCCGCCGGGCGCACCCTGCACGACCACGGCCGAGCCATCCTCGCCCACCTCGACGCGGCGCTCGCCGACACCGCCGCGGTCTCGCGGCCGCTGCGCGTCGGCTACAACTGCGCCGTCCTGGGCCGGCGCACCGTCCCGCTGCTGCGGTCCTGGCGGCGCGAACACCCGCATGTTCCACTGGAGTTGCGCCGGCGCGACAACCGCAGCGCCGGGCTGGCCGCCGGGGACGTGGACGTGGCGGTGATCCGCACCCTCCCCGGCGATCCGCGCATCCGGACCGAGGCCCTCTACTGGGAGGACCGCCTCGCCGCCCTCCCCGACGACCACCCCCTCGCCGCCCGCGACCGTCTCGCGCTCGCCGACCTGACCGGCGAAACCCTCGTCCTCTGCCGCGACTTGAGCACCGCAAGCCCCGACCTGTGGCCCTCGGAGCGGCGGCCGCGCCGCCTGCTGGAGGTGCGGAACGTGGACGAGTGGCTCGGGGCGATCTGCACCGGCGAGGCGGTCGGTGTCGCGTCGGCGGGGACGGTCGAGAGTCATGCGCACCCCGGTGTGCGCTACGTCCCCGTCGTGGACGCCCCCGCCGTGGCGGTGCACCTCGCCTACCCCGCGCACCCCACGCACCCCGGCACGGACGCCTTCCTGGCAGCGGTACGACGCCTGGCGGCCACCCCGTAGCCCAACCCCGACGCACGGACCGGAGCACGCTTCCCCAAGCGGGGCCCAGGGGCGCAGCCCCCGGCGGGGTGCAGGGGCGGAGCCCCGCCTTCGCGCGGAACACGGGCTCGCGCGCCGGGCTCGCGCGCCGGGACCGCGCGCCGCGGCCACCCGTCAGGGTCGCGCAGGGGCGGAGCGCCCTGTGGAAGAGGGTTGGAGCCCCCTGTGGAAGAGGGTTGGGGTGGGGCAGGGGCAGGGGGCCGGGCCTACAGGCCGGCGCCGCCCGCCCGGACGAGCCCGCTCTCGTACGCCAGCACGACCACCTGCACCCGATCCCGCAACCCCAACTTCGTCAGGATCCGCCCCACATGGGTCTTCACGGTCGCCTCCGACAGCACCAGCCGCCCCGCGATCTCCCCGTTCGAGAGCCCCTGGGCCACCAGAAGCATCACCTCCCGCTCCCGGTCGGTCAGCCGCCCGATCCGGTCGTCGGCGGCGGCCGACGGGGCGGCGCCCGGCAGCATGGGGGTGAAGCGGTCGAGGAGCCGCCGCGTCGTGCTCGGGGCCACGACCGCGTCCCCGCTGTGGACGGCGCGGATCGCGCCGAGCAGCTCCGTCGGCGGCACGTCCTTGAGCATGAAGCCGCTCGCCCCGACCTTCAGCGCGGAGAAGGCGTACTCGTCCAGGTCGAAGGTGGTCAGGATGAGCACCTTGGGCGCGTCCTCCCGGGCGCAGATGCGCCGCGTCGCCTCGACCCCGTCCAGCCGCGGCATGCGGACGTCCATCAGCACGACGTCCACCGCCGTCGTGGCCACCACCTCCAGCGCCTCCGCGCCGTCCCCCGCCTCGGCGACGACCTCCATGTCCGGCTGGGCCGCCAGCACCATGCGGAAACCGGTGCGCAGGAGCGCCTGGTCGTCGACGAGCATCACGCGGATCGCCATGCAAGAGTCCCTTTCCACACATCCACAGAAACGTAAGCGCGGCAAGCGGGGTCAACGCCCCGGCTTCGCCGGCAACAGCACACTGATGCGGAAGCCACCACCCGGCCGCGGCCCCGCATCCAGCGTGCCCCCGACCATGCCGACCCGCTCGCGCATCCCGATGAGGCCGTGCCCCATCCCGTCCGCGCCGCCCGACTCGTAGAGCTCGTGCTGCGCGCCCCGGCCGTCGTCCTCGACGAGCAGCCCGAGCCCGTCGTCGAAGTAGGTGAGCCGCACGCGGGCGCCGGCGTCCGGACCGCCGTGCTTGCGGGTGTTGGTGAGCGCCTCCTGGACGATCCGGTAGGCGGTCAGCTCCACCCCGCTGGGCAGCGGCCGGGCGCTGCCCTCGATCTTGTACTCGACCGGCAGCCCGGCCCCGCGCACCTGCTCCACGAGCTCCTCGATCTGCTCCACGTCCGGCTGCGGGACGTACTCGCCGCCGGCCGGGGCGCCCTCCTCCGAGCGCAGCACGCCCAGCAGGCGGCGCATCTCGGCGAGGGCCTGCCGCCCGGTGCCGGAGATCGTCTCCAGCGCCTGCCGGGCCGTCTCGGGCGAGGAGTCCATGACGTACGCGGCGCCGTCGGCCTGCACGACCATGACGGACACGTTGTGCGCGACGACGTCGTGCAGTTCGCGGGCGATGCGGGCGCGCTCCGCGGCGACCGCCATCTTCGACTGCTGCTCGCGCTCCTTCTCCAGCCGCTCGGCGCGCTCCTCCAGCTGGGCCCAGTAGGCCCGGCGGGTGCGCATCCGGTCGCCGAGGACCCAGGCGAGGAGGAACGGCAGGGCCCCGAAGGCGTGATTGAGGATCTCGTGCGTGAGGTTGTCGCTGGTCACGTCCGGCCAGCGCCACCAGTACAGGAACGGCGCCGCCAGCCCGCCGACCAGGGCGAACCGGGACGCCCAGCGGGTGGTCCCGGAGGCGGCCGTGTAGACGACGACCAGCATCGGGATGTCGTAGACGTTGAACTGGACGTCCAGCGCGAGCTGCGCCAGCCCCGCGGCCGCCGCCAGCAGCAGCATCTTCTCGGGCCACCGCCGCCGCAGCGCGAGCACCAGGCACAGGGCGAGCGAGATCACGACGACGGCGATCCGGTGGGCCGCCGTGGCCGTCGGCTCCTCGGACACCGTGAGGGCGCACAGCCCCAGCAGCAACACGGCCCAGAAGCTGTCCACACCTGTGGGGTGTCTGCGGAGGAAGTCGTAGAGGCGGTGCACGTCACCCAGCGTAGGCACGCATGACGCCCGCCGGGGTCCGCCCGGCGATCGATCCCGCCCCACCGCGCCTACTCCGCAAGGTGGAGGCTCCGGCACCGCCGGGGGCGCTTAGCGTGGGCACATGACATCCGGTACGACTCCCGGGACGCGCACCTGGCGGGCGGCGGCGGAGGCCGCCCTGTACGGCCCGGGCGGCTTCTACCACCGCCCCGAGGGCCCCGCGGGCCACTTCCGCACCTCCGTCCACGCCTCCCCGCTCTACGCGGGCGCCGTCGCCGAACTGCTCCGCCGCGTCGACGACGCCCTCGGCCACCCCCCGGAGCTGACCTTCACCGACCTCGGCGCGGGCCGCGGCGAGCTGGTCACCGGCGTCCTCGCGCACTGCCCGCCCGGACTGGCCGCGCGGCTGCGCCCGTACGCCGTCGAGCGCGCCGCCCGCCCGGCCGGCCTCGACGAGCGGATCCGGTGGCAGGACGCACCACCCGAAGGGGTGACCGGCCTGCTCTTCGCCAACGAGTGGCTCGACAACGTCCCGCTCGACGTCGTCGAGACCGACGGCGCGGGGACGCCGCGGCAGGTGCTCGTCCAGGAGGACGGCGAGGAGCTGCCCGGCGACCCCGTCTCCGGCGCCGACGCCGCGTGGCTCGCCCGCTGGTGGCCGGTGCGGGACGCCCCGCCCGGCACCCGGGCGGAGATCGGGCGGACGCGGGACGAGGCGTGGGCCGCGGCGGTCGGCACCCTGCGGGCCGGCCTCGCCGTGGCCGTCGACTACGCGCACGAACGCGGCTCCCGCCCGCCCTTCGGCACCCTGACCGGCTTCCGCGAGGGCCGCGAGGTGCGGCCCGTGCCGGACGGCTCGTGCGACATCACCGCGCACGTCGCGCTCGACGCGTGCGCCGGGCCGGGCGCCCGGCTGACGACCCAGCGGGACGCCCTGCGCGCCCTCGGCGTGGACGGCGGCCGCCCGCCGCTCTCCCTCGCCTCGGCCGACCCCGCCGCGTACGTCCGGGCCCTGGGCACGGCCGGCGAGGCGGGCGAGCTGACCGCCCCCGGCGGCCTCGGCTCCTTCGGCTGGCTGCTCCAGCCGGTGGGGGACGAGTGCGCGGACCTGCTGCCGCCGGCTGAGAAACTGTTCCCATGACGGAGACGACGGTCGGCATCGGCGGCGCGGCGGAGAGCACCGACATGGTGCTCAACATCGGCCCTCAGCACCCCTCCACCCACGGGGTGCTGCGGCTGCGCCTCGTCCTCGACGGCGAGCGCGTGCGCAGCGCCGAGCCCGTGATCGGTTACATGCACCGGGGCGCCGAGAAGCTCTTCGAGGCGCGCGACTACCGGCAGATCGTCATGCTCGCCAACCGGCACGACTGGCTCTCCGCCTTCTCCAACGAGCTCGGCGTCGTCATGGCCGTCGAGCGGATGCTGGGCATGGAGGTGCCCGAGCGGGCGGTGTGGCTGCGCACGCTGCTGGCCGAGCTGAACCGGGTGCTCAACCACCTGATGTTCCTCGGCTCCTACCCCCTCGAACTGGGCGGCATCACCCCGGTCTTCCACGCCTTCCGCGAGCGCGAGGTGCTCCAGCGGGTGCTGGAGGAGGTCTCCGGCGGCCGGATACACTACATGTTCAACCGCGTCGGCGGCCTGAAGGAGGACCTTCCCGCCGGCTGGCTGGACCGGGCCCGCTCGGCGGTGGCCGAGGTCCGCTCCCGCATGGACGTCCACGACCGCCTGGTCCTCGGCAACGAGATCTTCCGCGGGCGCACCCGGGGCGTCGGCGTCCTCTCCCCGGAGACGGTGCACGCGTACGGCGTGAGCGGCCCCATCGCGCGGGCCTCGGGCGTCGACTTCGACCTGCGCCGCGACGAGCCGTACCTGGCCTACGGCGAACTCGGCGACGTCCTGGAGGTCGTCACCCGCGAGGAGGGCGACTGCCTGGCCCGCTTCGAGTGCCTCCTGGCCCAGACCCACAACTCGCTCGCCCTGGCCACGGCGTGCCTCGACCGCCTTGCCGACCTGCCTCCCGGCCCGGTCAACCAGCGCCTCCCCAAGGTCCTCAAGGCCCCCGAGGGCGCCACCTACACCTGGACCGAGAACCCCCTCGGCCTCAACGGCTACTACCTCGTCTCCAAGGGCGAGAAGACCCCCTACCGCCTCAAACTCCGCTCCGCCTCCTTCAACAACATCCAGGCCCTGACCGAGCTGCTGCCCGGCACGCTGGTCGCCGACATGGTGGCGATCCTGGGCTCGATGTTCTTCGTGGTCGGCGACATCGACAAGTAGCCGCCGGGGGACGGGGGTTGCCCCGGGGAGGGGCGGTGAAAGGACGGGGAGGGGGCGCGAGCCTCCCACCCCCTCCCGCGAGTTCTAGATCGCGCTGCGCAGCTCCGCCACGTCGATCTGCTCCGTCTCGTCGTGCGCCGTCAGGTCGATGACCCGCTCCGCGAGGGCCTCCTCGCCGACGACATCGGCGAGATCCTGCTCCTCGACGGGCGTCGGGGGCTCCGCCTTCGCCGCCGGCTTCCCCTTCGCGTTCCCGAAGAAGTCGAAGCCGCCCTGCTGCCGCGGCACCGGCACCGACGGCTGCCGCACGGGCAGGGCTCCGGCCGGCGGCGCCGAGGCCGCGGCCGGCACCACTTCGGCGGACGTGGCGGTGGCCGCGGGCGCGGCCGGAGCGATCGGCGCGGCCGGAGCGATCGGCTTCTCTTCAGCGGCCGGAGCGGCGGCCTCAGCAGCCTCGACGGCCTCGGCGGCCGAAGGGGCCGAGGGGGTCGAGGGGGCCTCCACGGTCTCCGCGGCCTCCGGCGCCTCCGGTGCCTGCGACGCCTGCGGCGTCTCCGCCGGCTCCGCCTCACGCCGTCCCAAATGCTCCAGCGCCTCGGCCGCCTTGCGATACGCCTCCGGCGACACCCGCCGCTCGGCCCGCGCCTGCATCGCCGACTCCAGCGCCTTGGCGACCCGCGGCACCCCGGCCGCGAGCGCGGGCCGGGCACCGGACGCGGACGAGGCCCCGTCCGCGTCCGCCCCGGCGGCCCCCGACGCCGCGGATTCCAGCAGGCGCGCCCGCCCCGTCTCCGCCGTCGCGTACCGCCGCAGCAGATCCGCGTGCTCCGTGCGCAGCCGCGCCAACTCGGCGCGCTTGCCGCGCAGTTTGGCCTCCAGCCGGGTGCGGGCCTGGCGGGTCTCCTCCAGGTCCGTCTCCAGCTCGGCGAGGCGCTCGTCCGTCTTCCACTCGTCCCGCGTACGGGCCGCGGTGAGCCGGGCCACCTGCTTGCCGGCGGACCGGTCCCAACGGCGCATCAGGACCGACCCGACCACCGCCGCGGCGGCCGCCCCGGCGGCCAGGCCGCGTATGACGAGCGGTTCGCCCACGGTCCAGGCGCCGGCCGCGCAGGCGACGGACGTCGCGGCGACCAGAGAGGGGGGAAGAAGCCGGTGCAGGGAAGTGGAATGGCGGTGGCGTCCTCGTGGCATGGCCAGAAACTTACCGTGCGTCGCCTCGAAAGTGTGACCCGACCACCAAACCGTTCCCTTGATCTTATGTTGTCCCTACTTCCTCAGCAGTCGCTTCTCCTTGAGGTACCGCGCGGCGACATCCGCCGGCTTGAGCCGCTCGGCGTCCACCTTCTTGTTGAGATCGGTGAGGTCGTCCGTGGTCAGCACCTTGTTGAGTTTGCCGAGCGCTTCCACGACCTGCCGCGAACCGGCCTTCCGCGCATTCACCACCGGCAACACGTTGTCGGAGTTCTGCAAGTTCTTGTCGTCGTCGAGCACGACCAGACCGAACTGCTCCAGCGTGCCGTCCGTCGTGGTCGTCAGGACCATCTGGTCCTTGCCGTTCCTGACCGCCTGTTTGGCCTGGGTGCTGCCCACCTCCAGCGGGTCTATCGCGGTGACGTCGATGCCGTAGACGCTCCGCAGCCCCGGTGCGCAGAAGGGCCGCGCACGGCATTCGTCACCCGCCGCCAGCCGCACCGGCTCCTTCGCCCTCCCGAGGTCGGAAAGCGTCGTGAGCTGGTGTTCCTCGGCGAAGTCCGCGGTCACGGCGAAGGCGTTCTGGTCGACGGCGCGGCCGGGGTCGAGCACCGCGAGCCCGCGCGGTTCGGCGAGTTTCCGCAGGGCCTTCACCGTGACGGCCGGGTCGGCGGAGGCGACGGGCGGCGCGTCCTTCCCGTTCTGCTTCTTGTTCAGAAATTCGGCGAGGGTGGCCGCATACTCCGGCACGACATCGATCTGCCCCTTCTCCAGCGCCGGTTCATACAGCTCACGGGCGTCCACGGTCTTGATCGAGGTGGAATATCCGGCGTCCTTCAACAGCCCCGCGTATATTTCAGCGAGCACCTTCGACTCGGTGAACGAGGCGGAACCGATCACCAGCGTTCCCCGGCCGGAGGCGGCCGAACCTCCTCCCCCGCCGGACTTCTCCAGGCTGTCCCCGGCGCAGCCCGCCAGACCGGCCGTCAGGGTGGCGGCTCCCGCCAGCCCCAGGACGGTGCGGGCGGTGCGCGGACGGCGCGGGACGGTGCCGGTCATACGGCGCTCCATTCGTTCGGGACGGGTGACGTGCGCTCGGCGGACTCCTCCGGCCCCGGCCCGGGGCCCGGGGCCACCGGACCGCGGCGCCGCCGCGCCCGGCCCAGCCACCGCTCCAGGGCCACGAACACGCCCTCGACCAGCAGCGCCAGCGCGGCCACGAGCAGCGCCCCGGCGACCACCTGCGCCGTGTCGGTGAGCCGGAACCCCGCCGTGATGATCCGGCCGAGGCCGCCGCCGCCCACCATCGCGGCGATGGAGACGGTGGCCACCACCTGGACGGCGGCGGACCGCACCCCGGTCATCACCAACGGCAGCGCCAGCGGGAGTTCGACCCGGCCGACCACCTGACGGCCCGACATGCCCATGCCCCGGGCCGCCTCGACGACGTCGCGGTCGACCTCCCGCATGCCCACATAGGCGTTGGTCAGCAGCGGGGGTATCGCGAAGAGCACGAGGGCCAGGACGGTCGGCCACGGCTCGTAC
This sequence comes from Streptomyces caatingaensis, assembly GCF_001187435.1. Lineage (GTDB taxonomy): Bacteria > Actinomycetota > Actinomycetes > Streptomycetales > Streptomycetaceae > Streptomyces > Streptomyces caatingaensis. The sequence continues at coordinate 50,780 of NZ_LFXA01000008.1, forward strand.
GCCCCCAGCGGCCCCAGGGTGAGCAGCACCAGCACCGCGAAGGTGGGCACCGCCCGGCCCGCGTTGGACAGGTTGACCGCGAGGGCGCCGCCACGGCCGGTGTGGCCCAGGACGACGGCCAGGGGCAGGGCGACGGCGCACGAGAGGGCCAGGCAGACCGCGGTGAGCTCCAGGTGCTCGGCGAGCCGGTGCCACACCCCGTCCGGGCCGGACCAGTGCGCCCCCGTGGCCAGCCACGCCCAGGTGCGGGAGATCACGTCCATCGGGCGACCGCCGCCTTCCGCTTCCGGCCGGCCCTCGTCCACGGCGTCAGCAGCCGCTGGAGGCCCAGCAGCAGCATGTCGGCCACGACGGCCAGCAGGACGCACAGCACGGACGCGGTGAGGACCTCGGCCTTGAAGATGCTGTGCAGTCCCTCGTAGATGAGGTTGCCCAGGCCGCCGTAGCCGGTGAGCGCGCCCACCGTGGTGAGCGACACGGTGGACACCGTGGCGATGCGCACGCCGGCCATCACCGCGGGCAGGGCGAGCGGGAGCTCCACCGTGAGCAGCAGCCGCACCGGGCCGTAGCCCATGCCCCGCGCCGCCTCCCGGGCCTCCTCGGGCACCGCGGCCAGACCGGCCAGGATGTTGCGCACGAGGATCGTGAGCGAATAGAGCACCAGCCCGGTGACCACGACCGCCGCCGACAGCCCGAAGACCGGCACCAGCAGCGAGAACATCGCCAGCGACGGAACCGTGTAGAGCACCGTCGTCAGCCCGAGCACCGGGCCCGCCACCCCCCGCCGCCGGCGCGCGGCCAGCGCCAGCGGAAAGGCGATCAGCAGGCCGACGGCCACGGACACCACCGTGATGCCGACGTGCTGGAGCGTCGCGTCCGTCAGCTCCTGTCCTCTGGTGCGCACGTACTCGGCGCAGATCCAGTCGTTGCGGATCAGGCAGTTGCCGGTCTCCCCCGCCATGTGCGCTCACCTCCCCCTGGGCCTTCACCGACGGTCACCAGCGACCCTAACCCCGGCCACTGACAATCGCCCGCGGGCGGACCCGCGCCTGTCACACCCGACCCGCACAATGGACGACGTGATCCGTTTCGAGCACGTGACCAAGCGCTGGGCCGACGGCACGACCGCCGTGGACGACCTGTCCTTCGAGGTCGCCGAGGGTGAGATCGTCACCCTCGTCGGGCCGTCGGGCTGCGGGAAGACGACGACCATGAAGATGGTCAACCGCCTCGAGGAGCCGACGAGCGGCCGGATCCTGCTGGACGGGGAGGACATCGCGGAGGGTGACCCGGTCGCCCTGCGCCGCCGCATCGGCTACGTGATCCAGCAGGTCGGCCTGTTCCCGCACCGGACGGTGCTCGACAACACCGCGACCGTCCCGCACCTCCTCGGCTGGCCGCGCAAGAAGGCCCGGGCGCGGGCGGCGGAGCTGCTGGAGCTGGTCGGCCTCGACCCCGCCGTCCACGGCGACCGCTACCCCGGCCAGCTCTCCGGCGGCCAGCGCCAGCGCGTCGGCGTCGCCCGGGCCCTGGCCGCCGACCCGCCGGTGCTCCTCATGGACGAGCCCTTCGGCGCGGTCGACCCGGTGGTCCGCGAGCACCTGCAGAACGAGTTCCTGCGCCTCCAGTCGCAGGTGCGCAAGACGGTCCTCTTCGTCACCCACGACATCGAGGAGGCCGTCCGGCTCGGGGACCGCATCGCGGTCTACGGGCACGGGCGCATCGAGCAGTTCGACGCGCCGACGGCGGTGCTGGGCGCGCCGGCCACGCCGTACGTCGCGGACTTCGTCGGGGCCGACCGGGGCCTGAAACGGCTGTCCGTCACCCCCATCGAGCGGGGCGACCTGGAGCTCCCGCCCGTGGTCCACCTCGACGACCCGCTCCCCGCGGCGGCCGAGCGGCTCGCCCGCGAGCGCGCCCACTGGGCGGTCGTCCTGGACGACGCGGACCGGCTGCACGGGTGGGTCGCGGCGGACGCGATCGCCCGGCCGGGAGGCGGGGCGGGCACCGTCCGCGACCGGGCCCGCCGCATGGACGCCTGGCTGCCGCTGGGGGCCTCGCTGAAGCAGGCGTTCAGCACGATGCTGCAGCACGACGCGGGGTGGATCGCGGTCGTGGACGGCTCCCGCGCCGACCACTTCCTCGGCGTCCTCACACCCGCGAGCCTCCACGAGGCGCTGCGCCGCTCGATCGGCGCGGACGCGGCCGGCTCGGAACGGGCCGACGTCGATCTCCGGACGGTGTCGTCCAAGGGGTGATCCCGCCCCCGCCCGGGCGAAGCCCCCGCGTCCCGGCGCGCACCGCGCGCCCAGGGGCGCAGCCCCCGCGCAAACGGATGAGGGCGGGGCGGGGAAGCGACCCCTACGCCGCCGACCCCGCCGTGGGCGGCCCCTCGTCCTCGTCCTCGGGCAGCTTGCACACGCGCTCCATGAAGAACGCCGCCGCCACCACGCACGCCCCCGCCAGCACGGAGGCACCGGCGTAGATCGCCTGATCCCGCCGCACGTCCGACTCCAGCCCGTCGAGCAGCAGGAAGACGCCCACACCGCCGTACGCCCCCGACACCAGGGCCGCCACGAGCGCGCTCGCCTGGCCGAAGACGACGGCCCGGGCCGCGAGCAGCGGATCGACGCCCTTCGCGCCGGGCCGGCGCTCGCGCTGGGCCCGCAGCCGGGCCCGGATCGAGAGCGCGGTCGCGAAGAGCACGACGGCGATGACCGCGAGGACGATCGGCGCGGCGACCGGCACACCCGGCAGCGTGCCGAAGGCGTCCCACAGCCGGGCACCGGCCCACGAGAGCACCCCGGCCGCGACGAACAGGCCGATCAGCACCCCGATCCGAAGTTGCTTCACCGAGCCGTCGCCCCTCGTCGTCATCTGATCGTCCGTACCCTCAACGCCGTACCCTCAACGCCTATTCGGGCAGCCGGAGTTCCAGGTCCGCCCGGGCCCGGACACCGGCCCGGTCGAGTCCGGCCAGCAGCTCGGCCACCGGACCGCGCCCCGGAACAACCGCCTCCGGATCCACGTCGTACCACGGAACCAGCACGAAGGCACGCTCGTGCGCCCGCGGGTGCGGCAACGTGAGCCGCGGGTCGTCGGAGACCACGTCCTGGTAGGTGACGATGTCGACGTCGATCGTCCGCGGGCCCCAGCGCTCGTCGCGCACCCGCTCGAACGCCTCCTCGATCGCATGGCCGCGCTCCAGCAGCGAGGCCGGCGGCAGCGTGGTCCTCACCAGCACGACCGCGTTGAAATACGTGGGCTGGGAGCCCGGATCGACCCCCCAGGGATCCGTCTCGTAGACCGGGGAGACCGCCTTGACCCGCACACCGGGGGTGTCCTCCAGGGCGTCGACCGCGCCCTGGAGCGTCTCCAGCCGGTTGCCCAGGTTGCTGCCGAGGGACAGCACGGCCCACTGCGGATTGCTCAGCGTCGTATCGGCGGCGTCCACCTGCTCCGTCACGGAGGAGGGCACCGGCTGCACGGTCGGGTCGCTGCTGCTCATACTCGGCTCCGGGTGATCGTGACGGTCACGTCGTCGAAGGGCACGGTGATCGGGGCGTCCGGCTTGTGCACGACGACCTCGACCTCCCGGACGGCGTCGTGCTTGAGGCACTGCTGGGCGATCCGCTCGGCGAGCGTCTCGATCAGATCGACCGGCTCGCCCTCCACGACGGCCACGACCTCCTCGGCGACCACGCCGTAGTGCACGGTCTTCGTGAGGTCGTCGGAGGCGGCGGCGGGCCGGGTGTCCAGGCCCAGCACGAGGTCCACGATGAAGGTCTGGCCCTCCTCGCGTTCTCGCGGGAAGACCCCGTGGTGCCCACGAGCCTTCAGGCCGCGCAGCGCGACACGATCCACACGAATCACTCCTGCTGGTCGTCGATGGGGGCACCGCCCGTGCCGGGGCGGCGGCAGAGGAACGAAACTCCCGTCCCCGGCCTTCGACCGGGATGCCCGACGTCGAATCTACCTGCGACCACCGACAGCACCCGTCCTCGGGTGCCCGTGCCGGTCCGTGCCGGGCGACCGGTCACCGGCGACGGCCGGTCCCGTCCGACGGCCCGTCCGGGGTGCGCCCGCGGTCCGTCCGGCCGGTGCAAGGGCACCCATACCCGCCCGGCGCACGGCTCGAACGAACGGCCACGAATCCCTCACGCCGCGGCGCCCGGCCCCTCGGGCCCCTCCTCCTCGTCCTCCCGGCCGGCCAGCACGGGCGAGCCGTGGTGCGACCACACCTTCCACTCCGAGCCCACCCGCCGGAAGGCGTTGGTCGCCACGACCAGCTGCCCCACCAGCGGCCCCAGCTCGCCCTCGGCCTCCGCCGGGGCGCCGCTGAGGATGTTCTCCGTGCAGGTCACCAGCGCCGTGTCACCGGCCACCGACACCTCGACGTCGGTCAGGAAGAACTGGATGTAGTCGGTGCTCGCCATGATCAGCGCGTACGAGCGGAGCACCTCGCCCCGGCCGCGCAGCACCGGCCAGCCCGGGTGGACGCACGAGACCTCGGTGTCCGGGTCGTCCAGCCACAGCCGGCTCATGGCCTCGGTGTCGCCCCGCTCGACCGCCTCGTACAGCGCCGTGTTGGCCTCCTCGACCCGCTCGCCGTCCGTCCGGGCCCGGCTCACACCGCCTCCTCGCCGGCCGCCGCCCGCTCGACGGCGCGCACCACGCGCACCGCGTCCGCGCTCGCGCCCACCTCGTGCACGCGCACCGCCCACGCGCCCTCACGCGCCGCCAGCGCGGAGACGGCGGCCGTGGCCGCGTCGCGCTCGCGGGCCGGCGGCGGGGCACCGTCCTGCCGGGCGAGCACCCGGCCCAGGAAACGCTTGCGGGAGGCCGCCACCAGCAGCGGCAGCCCCAGCTCGGCGCGGAGCAGGCCGAGCCGGGCGACCAGTTCGAGGTCGTGCTGGGCGTTCTTGGCGAAGCCCAGACCGGGGTCCACCACCAGCCGGTCCGGCTCGACGCCGCCGGCGACCACCGCGTCCACCCGGCGCCGCAGCTCGTCGACGACCTCGCCGGTGACGTCCGAGTAGACCGCCCGGCTGTTCATGTCCTCGCTGAAACCGCGCCAGTGCATCACCACGAACGGCACCCGGGCCTGCGCCGCCATCGGCACCATCGCCGGATCCGCGAGACCCCCGCTGACGTCGTTGACGAGCCCCGCGCCGGCCTCCAGGGCCGCCTCGGCGACCGAGGCCCGCATGGTGTCCACGGAGACCACCACGCCCTCACCGGCCAGCTCGCGCACCACCGGTATCACCCGCCTGCGCTCCTCGGCCTCGTCGACCCGCAGCGCGCCCGGCCGGGTGGACTCGCCGCCCACGTCCACCAGGTCCGCACCGCCGGCGACGAGGTCCAGACCGCGCTTGACGGCCGCGGCGGTGCCGAACCAGCGGCCGCCGTCCGAGAACGAATCCGGCGTGACGTTGACCACGCCCATCACCGCGCAGCGGCCCCACTCCGGCAGACCGACGGGACCGACGCGACCGTGCAAGCTCCTCATGCCGACCAGCCTAGGCCGTGGAACGCGACGGGCCCCCGCCGGACCGAGTCCGGCGGGGGCCCGCCCACGGCTCAGGGGGTCACGCGGCGCGCGTGACCTCCGCCTGCTCCACCCGCTCGTTCTCCATGTCGTCCGTCCGCGGCGGCGCCGGGCGGCGGCGCAGCAGCCGCGGCAGCTCCAGGAAGCCCTCGGCCTGCATCATCGCGAAGCCGATGCGCGGCAGGTCGCGACTGTTAGGGAAGACGATGAAGCGCGGCTCCCAGCGGGGCCGGAACTTCTCGTTGAACTTGTAGAGCGACTCGATCTGGAACCAGCGCGACAGGAACAGCAGCACCGCGCGCTGGATCCGGACCACCGGGCCGGCGCCGAGCTTGCCGCCGCGCTCCAGGGCGGAGCGGAAGAACGCGAAGTTCAGCGACATGCGCTTGATCTTCAGCTCGGGCGCGGCCTGGAGGAAGGCGACGATCAGCAGCTCGTTCATGCCCGGGTCGGCGCTGCGGTCGCGGCGCATGAGCTCCAGGGAGCTGCCGTCCTTGCCCCACGGCACGTAGTGCTGCATGGCGCGCAGGTCGCCGAAGGGCAGGTCCTCGCCCTCCTCCGGCTCCTTGTGGGCGGTGGCGATGATCGCGTCCAGGTCCTTGGGGTCGCCGATGCGGCCCAGGGCCATGGAGAAGCCGCGCTCCTCCTCGGTGTCCCGCCAGGCGTTGGCCGCCTTCTGGACGACCTCCAGCTCCTCGGGGGTGAGGTCGCCGACGCGGCGGACCTTGGTGGTGTAGCCGTTGCGCTCGATGCGCTTGACCATCTGGCGGACGTTGCGCATGGAGCGGCCGCTGAGGCTGAAGTCCGCGACCTCGACGATGGCCTCGTCGCCCATCTCCAGGGCGTCCAGGCCGGTCTCGCGGGTCCAGACCTCGCCGCCGGTCTCGCTGCAGCCGTTGACGGCGGGGGTCCAGGAGTGGCGCTTGGCCAGCTCCATGAACTTCTCGATGGCGCCCGGCCAGGCCTCGACGTCACCGATGGGGTCGCCGCTGGCGAGCATGACGCCGGAGACGACGCGGTAGGAGACGGCCGCCTTGCCGGAGGGCGAGAAGACGACGCTCTTGTCGCGGCGCAGCGCGAAGTGGCCCAGCGAGTCGCGCTCGCCGTGCTTGGCGAGCAGCTCGCGCAGCCGGTCCTCGTCCTCCTCGGTGAGGACGGCCGCGGGGTAGGCGGGCCGGAAGGCGAGGAACGCGGTGGTGGCCAGGGTCAGCAGGCCGAGGGCGCCGAGCGAGTAGCCCACGATGTAGTCGACGCCGCCGGTGTAGCGGACGGAGCCCTCGAAGCCGAAGAGGCCCCACAGGACGTGCTCGGCCTGCTCCAGGACCGGCGGGTCGCCGACCATCTGGTCCGGGTGGGAGCCGACGATGACCCAGCCGAGGCCGAAGCTGGCGCAGCTCATCACGATGAAGTTGGCCAGCGCCTTCCAGCGGCTGCGCGGGTCCGGCAGCGCGGTGAAGGCGTTGCGGTGGCGCACCAGGTAGGCGAAGAGCAGCAGCGAGAAGACCGCGCCGGCGATCGAGTGCCGGTAGACGAGGTGTGCGGCGGCGCCGACCGGCAGCACGATCACCGCGGCCCACCAGGCGAGCGACTTGGCACGCTTGAGGCCGTGGGCGAGCATGAGCAGCAGGATGCCGACGACGATCGACGCGGCGGCGGCGAGCTGGGTCACGGCGCCGGGCAGCACCTCGGCGAGGGCGTGGATGCGGCTGAAGCGGAACCGGGGGAAGACCCCGGCCGCGATGTCCATCAGGCCGATGACCGCGGCCACCGTGCCGACGACGGAGGGCACACGCTCGGGCCGCGGGCCCTTGGCCATGCGTGCAAGCACCGACAGCCACTTCGAACCCGAAGGAACCCCATCGGACTTTTTGCCATCTTCCCTGACAGACATCTCTTCCCGTCGTCCATGTCGAGTGGGCATACGGCATCTGGCCGTACCGCTCCGGACAATGTGCGCCCTGTAGGACGACGGTTTCGGGGCTGAGGTTCCGCCGGGGCCGGGCCCGGAAAGAAGTAACCATTCCGCGATCCGGGCGCCGGGTCGCTCGGCAGAAAGCACCTCATGGGTCTCACCAGCAAGACGGTTCTCCTGCTGGCCGCAGTGCTCGCGGTAGTGCTCTTCGCACTGACCGTGTGGCTCTGGCCGCGCCTCGGCAAGAAGGGCGTGGGCCCGGTCCTCGGCCGGGTCGGCATGCTGATCGTCACCCAGCTGTCCCTGTTCGCCGCCATCGGCCTCTACGCGAACTACTCGTTCGGCTTCTACGCCTCCTGGGCCGACCTCTTCGGCCAGGAGCAGGACCAGGGCGTGGTCGTGGACCACAGCGCGGGCCGGAAGCAGGTCCAGGTGGTCGGCGTCCAGCAGGTGAACGTGCCGCGGGCCTCGGTGCCGCGCGTGGCGGGGCAGATCGAGAAGGTCAACATCCAGGGCCCGCAGTCGAAGATCGCCAGCCCGGCCTTCGTCTATCTGCCGCCGGAGTACTTCCAGCCGGAGTACGCCAAGCGCACCTTTCCCGCCTCCGTCGTCCTGACCGGCTACCCGGGCACCGCCGAGGCGCTGATCAAGGGCCTGCACTACCCGCAGACCGCGCACAAGCTGGCCAAAGAGAAGAAGATGCAGCCGACCATCCTCGTGATGATGCGGCCGACCGTCGCCCCGCCCCGGGACACCGAGTGCATGGACATACCCGGCGGCCCCCAGACCGAGACCTTCTTCGTCAAGGACCTCCGCAAGGCGCTCTCGCAGCAGTACCGGATCGGCACCGAGGCCCGGAACTGGGGCATGATCGGCGACTCGACCGGCGGCTACTGCGCGCTCAAGCTCGGCATGCGCCACCCGAACGCGTACGGCGCGGTGGCCGCCCTCTCCGGCTACTACAAGGCCCCGCAGGACCCGACGACCGGCTCCCTCTTCGGCGGCAGCAAGAAGCTGGAGCAGGAGAACGACCTGATGTGGCGGCTGAAGCACAAGCCGCTGCCCAAGATCTCGATGCTGGTCACCAGCAGCAAGCAGGGCGAGCACAACTACAAGGACACGATGAGGTTCATCGACCTCGCCGCCAAGCACCCGACCCGCGTCTCCTCGATGATCCTGGAGAGCGGCGGCCACAACTTCAACACCTGGCGGCGCGAGATCCCCGGCACGCTCCAGTGGATCGGCGGCCGCCTCAGCGCCTGACCCCCGGGCCGCCTCAGCGGCCGGACATGATCAGGCTCATCGCCTCCGCGCGGGACGCGGGGTCACGCAGCTGGCCCCGCACCGCGGAGGTGATCGTCTTCGCCCCGGGCTTGCGGATGCCGCGCATGGACATGCACATGTGCTCGCACTCGATCACCACGACGACGCCCCGGGCCTCCAGGATCTCCGTCATGGAGTCCGCGATCTGCGTCGTGAGCCGCTCCTGCACCTGCGGCCGGCGGGCGTAGACGTCCACCAGCCGGGCCAGCTTCGACAGCCCGGTGATCTTCCCGCTGGTGGCCGGGATGTAGCCGATGTGCGCGACCCCGTGGAACGGCACCAGGTGGTGCTCACAGGTGCTGTAGACCTCGATGTCGCGGACCAGCACCATCTCGTCGTGCCCCAGGTCGAAGGTCGTGGTCAGCACGTCCTCCGGCTCCTGCCAGAGCCCGGCGAATATCTCCTTGTACGCGCGGGCCACCCGCGCCGGGGTCTCCCGCAGACCCTCCCGGTCCGGGTCCTCGCCGACCGCGATCAGCAGCTCGCGAACGGCGTTGACGGCCCGCTTCTCGTCGAATTCCCCGATGGAACGCTCGCCGTCCAGGGTGACCGGATCGATCATGGAGTTGCCCTCGTTCTCTCGTGCGTACGCGCTGTGCCGGCGGCCTCACGCGCGTACACATGCGCGATGCCGCGCCCCCCAGGCTAGAACCTGGGTGACGCGGCATCCATTCCGGGCCACGTGACCACCGTTACTCGGGGCGGACGTCCTCCGGGAGCTCCACCGAGTCCACGGCGGTCACGCCGTTGCTCGGGGCGAGCTCCTTGGGGGAGAGCACCGGCGGGCGGCTGGAGGGCGTACGGCGCGAGGAGCCGGTCCAGGCCGGGCGGGCCGGGCGCTTCACGACGTGCTTGAAGATCTCGGCGATCTCCTCCTTGTTCAGCGTCTCCTTCTCCAGGAGAGCCAGGACGAGGTTGTCGAGGATGTCGCGGTTCTCGACGAGGATCTCCCACGCCTCGTTGTGCGCGGTCTCGATGAGCTTCTTGACCTCTTCGTCGACCAGCGCCGCGACCTCTTCCGAGTAGTCGCGCTGGTGCGACATCTCACGGCCGAGGAACGGCTCGGAGTTGTCGGAGCCGAACTTGATCGCGCCGAGGCGCTCGGTCATGCCGTACTGGGTGACCATCGCGCGGGCCGTGGCGGTGGCCTTCTCGATGTCGTTCGCGGCGCCCGTGGTCGGGTCGTGGAAGACGAGCTCCTCGGCCGCGCGGCCGCCCAGCATGTAGGCGAGCTGGTCGAGCATCTCGTTGCGCGTGGTCGAGTACTTGTCCTCGTCGGGGAGGACCATCGTGTAGCCGAGGGCGCGGCCGCGGGACAGGATCGTGATCTTGTGGACCGGGTCGGAGTTCGGGGAGGCCGCCGCGACCAGGGCGTGTCCGCCCTCGTGGTACGCGGTGATCTTCTTCTCCTTGTCCGACATGATCCGGGTCCGCTTCTGCGGGCCGGCCACCACGCGGTCGATCGCCTCGTCCAGCATGTGGTTGTCGATCAGCTTGCGGTCGCTGCGGGCCGTCAGCAGGGCGGCCTCGTTCAGCACGTTCGACAGGTCGGCGCCCGTGAAGCCCGGCGTACGGCGGGCGACGGCCGCGAGGTCGACGTCCGGGGCGACCGGCTTGCCCTTCTGGTGGACCTTGAGGATCTCCAGACGGCCCTGCATGTCGGGGCGGTCGACGGCGATCTGCCGGTCGAAGCGGCCCGGGCGCAGCAGCGCCGGGTCGAGGATGTCGGGCCGGTTGGTGGCGGCGATCAGGATGACGCCGCCCTTGACGTCGAAGCCGTCCATCTCGACGAGGAGCTGGTTGAGCGTCTGCTCGCGCTCGTCGTGGCCGCCGCCGAGGCCCGCGCCGCGGTGCCGGCCGACGGCGTCGATCTCGTCGACGAAGACGATGGCCGGCGCGTTGGCCTTGGCCTGCTCGAACAGGTCACGGACCCGGGAGGCGCCCACACCGACGAACATCTCGACGAAGTCGGAGCCGGAGATCGAGTAGAACGGGACGCCGGCCTCGCCCGCGACGGCGCGCGCGAGCAGCGTCTTGCCGGTGCCGGGCGGACCGTAGAGCAGCACACCCTTGGGGATCTTGGCGCCGACCGCCTGGAACTTCGCCGGCTCCTGGAGGAACTCCTTGATCTCCTGGAGCTCCTCGACGGCCTCGTCAGAGCCGGCCACGTCGGCGAAGGTGGTCTTCGGGGTGTCCTTGGTGATCAGCTTGGCCTTGGACTTCCCGAAGTTCATCACCCGGGAGCCGCCGCCCTGCATCTGGTTCATCAGGAACAGGAAGACCACGACGATGAGCACGAACGGCAGCAGGGAGAGCAGCACCCCGATGAAGGGGTTCTGCTTGGACGTCGCGACGTTGTAGCCCTCGGGCAGGACGTCCTTGTTCTTCTGGTCGACCTCGTCCTGCAGCATCTTGGACAGCTGCACGCCCTGGTCGCCGATGTAGTTCGCCTGGACCTTGCTGCTGCCCTTGACCTTCTCGCCGGGCTTGAGCTCGATCTTGATCTTGTTCTCGTCGCCCGTCGTCAGCTCGGCCGACTTCACCTTGTGGTCGCGGATCGCCGCGACGACCTGAGAGGTGTCCACCGACTTGTAGCCGCCGGACGAGCCGACGACCTGCATCAACACGACCACGGCGAGGACGGCCAGCACGATCCACATGACCGGCCCACGGAAGTAGCGCTTCACGTCCATCCATACGGGGCGCAAGCGCCCCGTCCCTCCTGCCACAGTGAGGCACGGTGCCCCCTGGACGGGGGTGCCTGTGCGTACGGTGTTCTGCTCGACCTTGCAGTACGTGACTCAGAACTGCTTGAAAAGACTGACCTTCGGACGGTACCCCAGCATTGTCACCCGACGACGCCGCAGACGGTCAACAAATCCGTCTTCCCCTCCTCCAACGGCGGAAAACCGTGCGGGGTTCCCGGCGGCCTCGATGACCGGTGTGGGGACCGTCCCCCCAGGTCAGGGGAGTCTCAGCCGCCGTAGACGTGCGGCGCGAGGGTGCCCACGAAGGGCAGGTTGCGGTACTTCTCCGCGAAGTCGAGACCGTACCCCACGACGAACTCGTTCGGGATGTCGAAGCCGACCCACTTCACGTCGATGGCCACCTTGGCCGCCTCCGGCTTGCGCAGCAGGGTGACGACGTTGAGCGACGCCGGCTCGCGGGAGCCGAGGTTCGACAGCAGCCAGGAGAGCGTCAGGCCGGAGTCGATGATGTCCTCGACGATCAGGACGTGCTTGCCCTTGATGTCGGTGTCGAGGTCCTTCAGGATGCGGACCACGCCGGAGGACTGGGTGCCCGCGCCGTAGGAGGACACGGCCATCCAGTCCATGGTGACGGGGTTGGACAGCGCGCGCGCCAGGTCCGCCATCACCATCACGGCGCCCTTGAGGACGCCGACGATGAGCAGGTCCTTGCCCGCGTACTCCGCGTCGATCTTCGCGGCCAGCTCGGCCAGCTTCGCGTCGATCTCTTCCTTGGTGATGAGCACCGACTTGAGGTCGGTGCCCATGTCCTTGTCGTCCACCCGCGCCACTCTCGTTCGATGGAGGATCGTCCGGCCTCCGGGCTTCCTGCCGCCCGGTCCGGACCGGCCGGGCCCGGACCGTGATCGTTCACGGCCGTTCGAATCAGCCCTGCCGGAGGACCAGTCTGCCACCATGCCGCCGGACCGCGACGCGCCCGGGGAGGTTGATGGCCCGCTGCCCCCGCCAGCCGGTGATCAGCCGGTCGACCTCCTCGATGTGCCGGGCGAAGAGCGAACCGGCCGGGGAACCGGCCTCGATGGCCGCGCGGCGCAGCACCCGGCGGCGCACCGCGGCGGGCAGCGCGTAGAGCTTGGCGACCTCCAGGGCGCCGCTGTCGTCCCGGACGGACGGCTCGACGGCCACGGCCCAGGAGTCGAGGGCGTCGGCGTCGTCGCGGGAGAGCTGGGCGGTGCGGGCCAGCGCCTCGACGACGCCCTTGCCCAGGGCCTTCTCCAGGACGGGCAGGGCCTCGTGGCGGACGCGGGAGCGGGTGTAGGCGGGGTCGGCGTTGTGCGGGTCGTCCCAGACGGGCAGCGACTGGACCATGCAGGCCTTGCGGGCGGTCTGCCGGTCGAGCCCCAGGAACGGCCTGCGGTAGCGGCCGCCGACGCCGGAGGCGACGGCCATGCCGGACAGGGAACGGGTGCCGGAGCCGCGGGCCAGCCCGAGGAGCACCGTCTCGGCCTGGTCGTCGCGGGTGTGCCCGAGGAGGACGGCGGCGGCGCCGAGCCGCTCGGCGGCCTCGTCGAGGGCGGCGTAGCGGGCGTCGCGGGCGGCGGCCTCGGGACCGCCCTCCCGGCCGACGGTCACCTGGAGCGCCTCGACGGGGTCGAGCCCGAGGGCGCGGAGGCGGACCGCCACTTCGGCGGCGCGGAGGTCGGAGCCCTCCTGGAGGCCGTGGTCGACGGTGACGCCGCCGGCGCGGACGCCGAGGCGGGGGGCCTCGAAGGCGAGGGCGGAGGCGAGCGCCATGGAGTCGGCGCCGCCGGAACAGGCGGCCAGCACGAGCGGCGAGCGGGGGCCGCCGTGGGAGCCGGCGGAGGGGTCGGCGGGGGGAGCGGGGGTGAGGACGTCGTGGAGTACGCGGCGGACCGCCAGGCGTATCGCGGCGACCGCGGGGTGTGGACCCATGTCCGAGTGTCCAATCGTTCCAGCGAGGAGCCAACGGGAAGGGGGGTGCGGGGACGTGCGGACCGCCCCCGTCACGCTGTGTGCGTAGATGGTGACAGAGACGAGCCTTTACCCGAGCATCGCACGCCCACCCCTGGCACACGGTCCCTCGGACGGGTGATTACGGGAGCGTTCATCCGTCACGGGGCGCTGCGGGGTCACCCGTCGGAGCGACCGTGCACCCGGGCGACCCAGTCCGCGGGTTTGGCGATCTCGGTCTTCGTCGGGAGGGTGTTCGGCGAGGTCCAGACCCTATTGAAGCCCTCCATGCCGACCTCGTCGACAACAGCGCGCACGAACCGTTCACCGTCACGGTACTGCCGCAGCTTGGCGTCGAGACCCAGCAGTTTCCGCAGCGCCGCGTCCAGCCGGCCCGCGCCGGTGGCCCGCCGCTGCTGGAACTTCTCGCGGATCTCGGCGACCGTCGGGACGACCCGCGGGCCCACGCCGTCCATCACGTAGTCGGCGTGGCCCTCCAGGAGGGACATCACGGCCGTCAGCCGGCCGAGGATCTCCCGCTGGGCCGGGGTCTGGACGAGGTCGACGATGCTGCGGCCGCCGCGCTCCTCCTCGTCCTCCGGCGGCCGGCCGCCGGCCAGCGTCTGCAGCGCCTCCCGCAGCCGCTCCAGCAGGGTGGCCGGGTCGACCTCGGTCTCGGCGAGGAACGTCCGGACCTCGCCCTCGATGTGGTCGCGCAGCCAGGGGACGGCGGTGAACTGCGTGCGGTGCGTCTCCTCGTGCAGGCACACCCACAGCCGGAAGTCGTGCGGGGCGACGTCGAGTTCGCGCTCGACGTGGACGATGTTCGGGGCCACCAGCAGGAGCCGGCCGCCGCCCTCGGCGCCGGGCAGCTCCCGGGTGGGCGGGGCGAAGGTCTCGTACTGGCCCAGTACCCGGGACGCCAGGAACGACAGCAGCATCCCCAGCTCCACGCCGGTCACCTTGCCGCCGACCGCGCCCAGCACGGCGCCGCCGGGCAGGTTGCCGCGGCGGTCCTGCATCTTCTCCAGCAGCGGGCCGAGCACGGCACGGAACCCGGCGACGTTCGCCCTGATCCAGCCGGCGCGGTCCACGACGAGGACCGGGGTGTCGCCGGCGGGGCCGCCCGGCGGGGACATCCTGGTGAAGGACCTGACGTGCTCCTCGGACGCCCTGGCGTGCCGTCGCAGTTCGGCGACGACGTCGCGGGCCTCGTCGCGGCCGACCTCCGGGCCCGGCCGCACGAGCCGCGTCGCCGTCGCCACCGCGAGCTTCCAGTCGACCATCTCCGCACCACCGATGCTCGTCATGGCTTCACGGTACGTGCTGCGGGGGCGGTGGCACAGGCGTGGGTTTCCGGCCCCGGTCCCTCCCTCCCACGGTTTCGGCGGGCCGCCGCGCGGGGCGGCTCACCGCACCGAGGCGACCCCGGCCGCCAGCCGGTCCAGCGCCCGCTGCGCCGCCTCCGGATCCGCCGTCCCGTCCGCCATGAACGCGAAGGCGAGCAGCCGCCCGCCGGCGGCGACGACCGTGCCCGCGAGCGTGTTGACCCCCGTCAGCGTGCCCGTCTTGGCCCGCACCAGCCCCCGTCCCTCCGCGGCGTCCGCGTAGCGCCCCCGCAGCGTCCCGCTGAACCCGGCCACCGGCAGCCCGGTGACGACCGGACGGAGTTCGGGGGCGCGGGCGGAGGAGGCGAGCGAGAGGAGGCGGGCCAGCAGGTCGGCGGAGACGCGGTCGGAGCGGTCGAGGCCGCTGCCGTCGGCGATCCGCACGCCGTCGGCCGGGAGGCCGAGCCGGGCCAGCCGAGCGGCCACCGCCCGCGCCGCGCCGTCGAAGCCCGCGGGCCGCCCGTCGGCCAGGGCGGTCTGCCGGGCGAGCGCCTCGGCGATGTCGTTGTCGCTGTTGGTCAGCGCCCGCTCGACCAGCTCGGACAGGGGCGCGGACGAGACGGCCGCGAGCCGGCGCGCCGAGGCCGGCGCACGCCCCTCCACCGGCTCGCCGTCCACCCGTACGCCCCGCTCCCCCAGCAGCCCCGCGAAGGCCCGGGCCGCGTCCCCGGCCGGATCGGCGGACCGCGGCGCGGGCCCGTGGTCGGAGTCGTCGAGGCGCCCCTCGTCGACCATCAGGGGGGTGACGGGCGCGAGGTTGTCGTTGGGCCCGATCGGGTGCTGTACGGGCCCGGCGTACCGCGAGACGTCGTACGTCAGCCGCGTGCGGGCCGTGCCGCGCGCGGCGAGCGCCCGCACGGTCGCGTCGGCCAGCGCGGGCAGGCTGGCGAAGCGTTCGCCGGACGCCGCCGGACGCGCGGTGAGCGTCGGGTCGCCCCCGCCGACGAGCACGATCCCGTCGTCCGTGAGCAGCACCGAGGTCTCGATCCGGTGGTCTCCGCCGAGCGCGGCCAGCGCCGCCGCGGAGGTGGCGAGCTTGATCGTCGAGGCCGGGGTGAGGGCCGCGCCCTCGTCGGCGCCGAACAGCCGCTCGCCCCGGGCGGCGTCCACGACGGACGCGGAGACGTGCGGGCCCAGCGCGGGGTCCTTGAGCAGCGGCTCCAGCGCCTCGGCCACCGCGTCCGCGGTGGGCGCGCGGCCGCCGGTCACGGGCCCGGCGAGCACCGGCCCCGCCGGGGGCCGCGCCGGGGCGGTCCGGGCGGAATGCGCCCGGTCGGCGGCTGCGGCCCGGACGCGTTCGGCCTTACGCTGTCCGCCGTCCCAGGGGCCGGCGGCGGACACCGCGCCCGCGGCGACGACCAGGCCCGCCACGGCCGAGACCGCCACGAACCGGGCGGTCCGGCGCCGCGTCAACGGCACCTCGCGCCACCGCACGGTCTGCCACCGTCCGCCAGCGGGCATTACGGACCAGCCCCTTTCGCCACCACACACCTGCGTGGGGGACACTTAATCACCAGACGTATGTGTTGATCATGAAGGAGCCACTCGTGGAGTTCGACGTCACCATCGAGATTCCGAAGGGTTCGCGGAACAAGTACGAGGTGGACCACGAGACCGGTCGCATCCGTCTGGACCGCCGTCTCTTCACCTCCACCAGCTACCCCGCCGACTACGGCTTCGTCGAGAACACCCTCGGCGAGGACGGCGACCCGCTGGACGCGCTCGTCATCCTGGACGAGCCCACCTTCCCGGGCTGCCTCATCAAGTGCCGCGCCGTCGGCATGTTCCGCATGACCGACGAAGCGGGCGGCGACGACAAGCTGCTCTGCGTCCCGGCCAACGACCCGCGCGTCGAGCACCTGCGCGACATCCACCACGTGTCGGAGTTCGACCGCCTGGAGATCCAGCACTTCTTCGAGGTCTACAAGGACCTGGAGCCGGGCAAGTCCGTCGAGGGCGCCGAGTGGGTCGGCCGCGCCGAGGCCGAGGCCGAGATCGAGGCCTCGTACAAGCGCCTCGAGGCCGCGGGCGGCTCGCACCACTGAGCCCGGTGACCCGCTGAGCGGGCGGGCGCGCGGAAGCTAGAAGCCGCGCGTCCGCTTCGCCGCGCGCCGGGCCAGTCCGCCCGGCGCGCCCAGGAACATCCGTGCCGCCTCGGACCCGAGGTTGACGCCGATCGCGATGGCCAGCGCCAGGGTCGCCGCCCTGGTGAGGCTGGCCATCCCGGTGTTCATCTCGTTCTTGGCGAAGTTCAGCAGCGCGAAGTAGACCGCGCTGCCGGGCAGCAGCGGCCCGATCGCCGCCGTCACGTACGGCAGCGCCGACGTGTACTGATAGCGCGAGAGCAGCTGGCCGAAGAGGCCGACGAGCCCGGCCGCGATGGCCGTGGCGGGCACCGGGTCGAGCCCCCCGGTGTCGGCGAGCGCCCCGTAGACCACCCACGCGACCCCGCCGTTGAGCGTCGCGAACAGCACGGTGTGACGTTCCTGCTGGAGCAGCACGGCGAAGGCGAAGGCCAGCAGCATGGCCGCCGCGATCTGCACCACCGGCCGCTCCACGCGGTGCAGCGCCGCCTCCGGGTTGAGCGTGGCCCCGCCGACCCGTACGCCGCCGTACAGCACGATCAGCACGCCGCTGACGATGCCGACGATCAGGTAGCCGACCTCCAGCAGACGGGCCGAGGCGGTGATGTAGAAGCCGGTCAGGCCGTCCTGCACGCCCGCGACCAGGGCCCGTCCGGGGATCAGGGCGAACAGCCCACCGGTGATCACCGCGGACGCCTGGACGTGCACCACGTCGCTCATGGCGCTGAGCGCCACCCCGATCGCGGCCGACGGCATCGCCGCCACCACGAACTGGTAGAACTCCGGCAGTCCGCGCCCCGACGCCAGCCACGCCAGCCGGTCGCCGAGCATCGCGCCGGCCGCGGCCGCCAGGAAGACCACGGCCCCGCCGCCGACCAGCATGCTCGCCGCGCCCGCGAGCAGCCCGGCGGCCAGGGTCAGCGCCCAGCCCGGATACGGGTGCCGGTTGCGGCGGATCTCCGCGAGCCGGCGGTAGGCCTCCTCCAGGGTCAGGCCCTGCGAGGTGATGTCGTGGACGAGCCGGAAGACGGCCGAGAGCCGGGTGTAGTCGGTGCCGCGGCGGCGCACGGTACGGCTGGCGGTGACCGGGTCGTCCACGAGGGACGGCTGGTAGCTGACCGACAGCAGGGTGAACGTGACGTTCGGCTCGCAGCGCCCCAGCCCGTAGGCGTGCGCGACGCCGTACATCGCCGCCTCGACGTCCTCGGCGCCCTCGCCGCCCGCGAGCAGCAGCTCGCCGATGCGCAGGACGAGGTCGAGGACGCGCGGGACGGCCGGGCCCGCCTCCTCGCCCTTGGCCGGACGCTCCGGCACCGGCCGCTCGCCGACCGGCATCCGCACCATCGTGCGCATCCGGTCCTGCCAGGGCGCGTCCTTGAGCAGGCTGACCTTGGGGACGCCGAACGGCGGGGTGAGCTCCGAGAAGGCGATGCCCTGGGTCGTCGAGCCGGACGGCGGGGTGAAGGCCGAGCCCTCCGGCCGCCGGTCCTCGGGCCCGGCGACCCCCTCGGGCACGGCGAACTCCGAGGTGGGATGGTCGTCCTCGGGCGCGGGCGGGAGCGGTACGCCGAGGGGTGGCGTGAACGCGCTGCGCGCCTCGTCGCTCTGCGGTTTGCGGTCCTCACCGGGCTCCGACGGGCCGCCGTCCCGCTGCCGATCACCCACTCCGCGCTCTCCTCCACGCTCCTGTGCAGGTCAACCATGCCCGATCAGGAGTACGGGTGCCCAGTGGGGGCCGAGGGATGCGAGTGGACCGTGATCCGGAAGTGACCTGCCGGAGCGGCCTCAGCGCCGCGCGTGCCGGCCGCGCTGCGGGCGCTGCTGCGGGGCCTGCGGCGCCGTCCCCGCCGGCTGCCCGTCGGGCTGCCGCAGCGGGTACGGCTGCACGTCCTGGTAGTGCGGCGGGACCTCGTGGTACTCGCGCGGCGGCTGCGGCCCGCTGGGCACGCCGTCCGGAGTGCTCGCCGCCCCCTCCTTCCTCGCCTTCGAGCGGGCCCGCAGGAACTCGATCACGATCGGCACGACCGAGACGAGCACGATCGCCACGAGCATGGCCTCGATGTTCGTACGGACGAAGTCGACCTTGCCGAGCACGGCGCCCAGCAGCGTCACCCCGGCGCCCCAGAGGGTGCCGCCGACGATGTTGAAGATCAGGAAGGACCGGTAGTTCATCCGGCTCACGCCGGCGATGATCGGCGTGAAGGTGCGGATGATCGGTACGAACCGGGCCAGGACCAGCGACTTCGGCCCGTACTTCTCGAAGAACTCGTGGGCCTTCTCGACGTTCTCCTGCTTGAAGAGCCGGGAGTCCGGGCGCCGGAAGAGCGCCGGTCCGACCTTGCGCCCGAAGAGGTAGCCCGCCTGGTCGCCGAGGATCGCCGCGAGCACGACGAGGAGGACGACCACCCACAGCGGGTAGTCGTCCAGCTTGCCCGTGGTCACCAGGAGGCCCGTGGTGAACAGCAGGGAGTCGCCCGGCAGGAAGAACCCGATCAGCAGTCCCGACTCGGCGAAGACGATGGCCAGCACGCCGAGCAGGCCGAACTGGCCGATCAGGTAGTCCGCGTCCAGCCACTGCGGGCCGAGCGCGAGGTGGGTGACGGGGGTCACGGGTGATCAGGCTCCTGGGTCGGGGGCGCAGGCTCGTGCGAGGCCCGGGCACAGGCGGGGAGAAGGGGACGTGCCTTCCCAAGCTATCAACGTCATCGCGGGGGCCCCTGGTTCCGCGGGCCGCGGGGGCCCTGGACCGGGGGCCGGGGACGCGCGGCGGGCAACCCCGTGTCCCGCCCGCGCGTCCCGGAGACCGAACGCAAGAATGCGGGAAAACCGAACGCGGAACGAACGAAGGCGGTCCTGATGGGCATCGATGAGTGGGGCGGCGGACAGCACGAGCAGTCCGACGTGCTCGTGGTCACGACGAACGACGTACCCGGGTACCGGGTCGAGCGCGTCATCGGCGAGGTCTTCGGCCTCACGGTGCGCTCCCGCCACGTCGGCAGCCAGATCGGCGCGGGGCTGAAGTCGCTGATCGGCGGCGAACTCAAGGGGCTGACGAAGACCCTCGTCCAGACCCGTAACCAGGCCATGGAGCGCCTGGTCGAGCAGGCGCGGGCGCGGGGCGCGAACGCGGTCCTGATGTTCCGCTTCGACGTCACGGAGGCGGCGGACGTCGGCACGGAGGTCTGCGCCTACGGCACGGCGGTGGTGATCGCGCCGCTGGCCTGACGGCTGCCGGCGGGACGTTCGCCCCGGACCCACCGGGGGAGGTCCGGGGCGCGTCCCCCCGCGTGGCGCCGCCCGGCCCGTGGTACCCGTCCCCCATGCCACTCCACAAGGGATCGCACCCCCGCCCCCGGCCCCCGGCCACGCCGTGAACCCCTTCTACGGCGAAGCCGACCCCGCCTCGGACATGACGGTCGAGCCCCCGCGGCACCGCCTCCCCGACCGCCCCATGCCGCCCCATGCCGCCTACCAGTACGTCCACGACGAGCTGATGCTGGACGGGAACTCCCGGCTCAACCTGGCCACCTTCGTCACCACCTGGATGGAGCCCCAGGCCACCACCCTGATGACGGAGTGCCGGGACAAGAACATGATCGACAAGGACGAGTACCCGCGCACGGCCGAGCTGGAGCGGCGCTGCGTGGCGATGCTCGCCGACCTGTGGAACGCCCCGGACCCGGCCGGCACGATCGGCTGCTCGACCACCGGATCGAGCGAGGCGTGCATGCTCGCCGGCATGGCGCTCAAGCGCCGCTGGGCGCGCGCGAACAAGGACCGCTACCCCTCCCGCGACGCCCGCCCCAACCTCGTGATGGGGACCAACGTCCAGGTCTGCTGGGAGAAGTTCTGCACCTTCTGGGAGGTGGAGGCGCGCCAAGTGCCCATGGAGGGCGAGCGGTTCCACCTCGACCCCACCGCCGCCGCGGAGCTCTGCGACGAGAACACGATCGGCGTCGTCACCGTCCTGGGCTCGACCTTCGACGGGTCGTACGAGCCGGTGGCCGAGGTCTGCGCCGCGCTGGACGCGCTCCAGGAGCGGACGGGGCTGGACGTGCCGGTCCACGTGGACGGCGCCTCCGGGGCGATGGTCGCGCCCTTCCTCGACGAGGAGCTGGTCTGGGACTTCCGGCTGCCGCGGGTGGCGTCCATCAACACCTCGGGCCACAAGTACGGGCTGGTCTACCCGGGCGTCGGCTGGGCGCTGTGGCGCGACCCGGCCGCGCTCCCCGAGGAGTTGGTGTTCCGGGTGAACTACCTCGGCGGCGACATGCCGACCTTCGCGCTCAACTTCTCGCGCCCGGGCGCCCAAGTGGCCGCCCAGTACTACACGTTCCTGCGGCTGGGCCGCGAGGGCTACCGCGTGGTGCAGCGGACGGCCCGCGACGTGGCGCGCTCCCTGGCCGGACGCATCGGCGCGCTCGGCGGCTTCCGGCTGCTGACGCGCGGCGACGAGCTGCCGGTGTTCGCCTTCACGACGGCGGACGACGTGAAGGAGTTCGACGTCTTCGACGTGTCGCGCCGGCTGCGGGAGCGCGGCTGGCTCGTCCCCGCGTACAGCTTCCCGCCCAACCGGGAGGACCTGTCGGTCCTGCGGATCGTGTGCCGGAACGGGTTCTCGATGGACCTGGCCGACCTGTTCCTGGAGGACCTGAACGCCCTGCTGCCGGAGCTGCGCCGGCAGACGTGCCCGCTGGGCCGTCCGGAGGAGGTCGCGACGGCGTTCCACCACTGAGCGCGACGGGGGGTCAGCCCGGGGCGGAAGGGTTCAGCCCCTCCCACGGATCCCCCTCGTCCGCCATCACGTACGCCCCGCCCTCCAGCCGCTCGATCAGCCCGCGGGCCCAACGCTCCTCCGCCTCGGCCCGGTTGAGCCAGACGCCGGAGATCTCCCCGATGTGCCCCCAGTCCTCCCCGGCGCCGGGCGTCCACTCGCGGCCGATCTCCTCGCGCCACTCCTCCAGCGCCCGCACCCGCCGCCGCAGCAGCGCGACGGCCTCGTCCCGCGGCAGGTCGACGAGGAAGCCGACGGCCGCCGTCAGCAGGTCGAGGCGCTGGACGGGGACGGCGAGCGCGTCGCGCAGCAGCCGCAGGAACTCGGCCTCGCCCTCCGCCGTCAGCTCGTACTCCGTGCGCGGCGGCCCGCCCGCCTCGCTGGGCGCGGTGTCGTGGGCGACCAGCAGCCCCTGCCCGGCCATGGCCTTCAGCGCGTGGTAGATCGATCCGGGCTTGGCGTTGGACCACCGCGCCGCGCCCCAGAACTCCAGGTCGTTGCGCACCTGGTAGCCGTGGGCGCGCCCGTGCTGGCGCACCGCGCCCAGCACCAGCAGCCGGATCGCGGACATCGTCCTCCCTCGCCGTTCGAACCTCGGCCCCAGCCTAGGCGCCGGCGTCCTCCACCAGCTCGAAGGCCGTCTTCCCGTCGATCGTCTCGCGGATGATGTCGGCGTGGCCCGCGTGCCGGGCGATCTCCTCGATGAGGTGGAGCAGCAGCCAGCGCGTGGACACGCGGGTGTCCTTGGGGAACCAGGGGGCCGGCGGCAGGGCGAAGACCTGCTCGATCGGCACCGAGCGCACGTACCGCTCGGTCTCGGCCGCGACCTCGTCCCAGCGGGCGAGGAGGGCGGGCACGGTCTCCTCGGGGTGCCACGCCTTCTCGAAGCGCGCGATCGCCTCCTCCCGGGGGAGGTCGTGGCCCTGCGCGCGCTGCACCCAGCCGCGCTCGACGTCGATCACATGCCCGAGCAGCCCGGCGAGGGACATCTCGCTGGCGCTCGGCCGGGACGCCGCCTGCTCCTCGGTCAGCCCGTGCAGGGCCCGGCGGACGCCGCCGCGCTGGGCCTCCAGGAAGGCGAGCAGGGTGCCGAGCTCGTCGCCGGTGTTGTTCTCGATCACAAGGGTGGGCATGGGGTCCCGCCGCCTCTCCGTCGTCACGTGCTGACGGATCAACAGTAGGACCCCACTGGGACAGTACGCGTCCTAAATAAACGGCGACGGCCGGGCGGGGCGCGGGCTCAGAACGGGAATCTGCTCCGCCCGTGCTGGATCGAGATCCACTTCGTCGTGGTGAACGCCTCCACCATCGCGTCCCCGTTCAGCCGCCCCACCCCCGAGTGCTTCTCGCCGCCGAACGGCACGATCGCCTCGTCGTGCACGGTGCCGTCGTTGACGTGGATCATCCCGGTGTCCACGCGCTTGGCGAAGCGGACGCCCCGCTCGACGTCCCCGGTGTGGACGGCGCCGCTCAGCCCGTACGGCGTGGCGTTGGCGAGCCGCAGCGCCTCCTCCTCGCCGTCGAACGGGATGATCAGGGCGACCGGCCCGAAGATCTCCTGCCCGAGTATCGGGGCGTCCTCCGCCAGCCCGGTCAGGACGGACGGCTCGACCAGCGTGCCGGTGGTCCGGCCGCGCACGAGCGCGGTGGCGCCGCCCTGCACGGTCTGTTCCACGAGGGACGTGATCGCCTCGGCCTGACCGGAGTTGATGAGCGGGCCGATGTGGGTCGCGGGGTCGCCGGGATCCCCGGTCTTGAGCGACTTCACCTTGGCCACGAACTTCTCGGTGAACTCCCGTTCCACGGACCGGTCCACGAGGATCCGGTTGGCGGCCATGCACACCTGGCCCTGGTGGACGAAGCGGCTGAACACCGCCGCGTCCACGGCGTAGTCGACGTCCGCGTCGTCCAGGACGATCAGGGCGCTGTTGCCGCCGAGTTCGAGGATGACCCTCTTGAAGTGCGAGGCGCCGACGGTCGCGACGTGCCGGCCGACCTTGTCGGAACCGGTGAAGGAGAGGACCTTGGGGACGGGGTGCTCGATGAGCGCGTCGCCGATCTCGGCGATGTCGGTGACGACGACGTTCAGCACCCCGGGCGGCAGCCCCGCGTCCTCGAAGACCTTGGCCACGAGGCCGCCGCCGCACACCGGGGTGTTCTGGTGCGGCTTGAGCACCACCGCGTTGCCCAGCGCGACCGCGGGCGCCACCGACTTCACCGACAGCAGGAACGGGAAGTTGAACGGGCTGACCACGCCGACGACCCCGACGGGCACGCGGTAGAGCCGGTTCTCCTTGGTGTCGTCCGGCGAGGGCAGGATGCGCCCCTCCGCGCGCAGCGCGAGCTGCACGGCCTCGCGCAGGAACTCCCGCACCAGGCTCAGTTCGAACGCCGCCTTGACGGCGGTCCCCCCGCACTCCGCCATGATCAGCGAGGCCAGCTCGGCCTCGTGCTCGTCCACGATCCGCAGCGCCCGTTCGAAGACGAGCCGGCGGGTGTACGGATTGGTCTCGGCCCACGACCGCTGGGCCCGCTCGGCGGCGCGGTACGCCTCGTCGATCTCGGCCACGCCCGCCACGGTGATCGACGCGAGCTTCTCCCCGTCGTACGGGTTGAAGTCGACGATGTCCCATGAGCCCGTACCGGACCGCCATCGGCCGTCGATGTACTGCTGCGCGAGATCCGTGAACGCGGAGGAGTAGGACATTCGCCATCCCTGTCTGCCGGAGCGCGGCCCATGGGCGCACGCGGGTTCAGACGTACTGAGTGCCCGTCATCGTACTGATGTATCAGAGGAGTTGGAGCATGCGCCCGATCAGGTCGCGCGTCCGGGACGGCGAAAGACTGTCGGCCCGCAGCCGGCCCATCACCCCTTCGTACTGGGCGACTTCGTCCGCCTTGTCGAGGTAGAGGGCGCCGGTGAGCTGCTCCAGGTACACCACGTCCGGAAGATCGGACTCGGGGAAGCGCAGGACGGTGAACGCGCCGCTCTCGCCCGCGTGGCCGCCGTGCCGGAACGGCATCACCTGGAGCGTGACGTTCGGCTGCTCGGAGATGTCGACGAGGTGCTGGAGCTGCCCGCGCATCACCGTGGCGTCGCCGTACGGACGGTGCAGCGCGGCCTCGTCGAGGACGGCGTGGAAGTGCGGGGCGCGCTCGGAGAACAGCAGCTTCTGCCGCTCCATGCGCAGCGAGACGCGGCGCTCGATCTCGTCGGCGTCCGCCCGGGGCTGGCCGCGGACGACGACCGCGTGCGCGTAGCCCTCGGTCTGGAGCAGGCCGTGCACGAACTGCACCTCGTAGATCCCGATGTGCGACGCGGCCCCCTCCAGGCCCACGTAGGTCTGGAACCAGCTGGGCAGCACGTCGCCGTAACTGTGCCACCAGCCGGCCACGTTGGCCTCCTTGGCGAGCCCCAGCAGGGCCGCCCGCTCGGACTCGCGCGTGATGCCGTAGAGCGTCAGCAGGTCCTCGACGTCGCGCGTCTTGAAGCTCACCCTGCCGAGCTCCATCCGGCTGATCTTCGACTCGGACGCACGGATCGAGTAACCGGCCGCTTCCCGCGTGATGCCCCTGGACTCCCGCAGCTTCCTCAGCTGCGACCCCAGGAGTATGCGCCGCACCACGGAACCGCTCGACTCGTTCGTGGTCATCTCTGCGACCTTCCTTCCGGTCTGGTCCGGCCTGTCTGTCCGCCGTGTCGATCAACCCTTCCGGGGGCGACCCCCGCGGCCCCCGGCGCCGAAGTCTGCCATCTTTGCGCTCCGTTGAGTGCACGGGCGGTCACGGATATCGGCCAGGACGGGGAGCACTACTGAAGGGGGCGTAGGAAGAATTGCTCCCCAATCCCCTTCTGCGCCCCCAAATCCTCCACGTGCACGTGCATCTGCCCTTGCATCCGCCCTGCGCATTGGGAACCATGGAGCGCGCACGTGCACGTCACGTCCACGATTGCAGGAGTGCCTCGGATGGGTACCGAAGGATCGACCGTGCTCTCCCCCGTCTGGCGGGGGCTGCCCCGTACGGACTCCTCCGCGGTGTCGAACTCCGCCTCCTGCCCCCTGCCACCGCGCTTCGAGGCCGTCCGCACCGCCCGTCGCTTCACGCGGATCACCTTGAACCAGTGGGGAATTCAGCGCGTTTTCGACGATGTGGCGCTGGTCGTCTCCGAGCTGGTGACCAACGCCATGCGCTACGCCGCCCCGGCGGACCCGCCGGGCGGGGGATACGAGCCGCCCATACGCCTCCACCTGATGCGGTGGACGACCCGGCTGGTGTGCGCGGTGCGCGACCCGAGCGAGGAGAGCCCCGTGGCCGGCGAGGCGGGCGCCGGCGACGAGCACGGCCGCGGGCTGCTCCTCGTGGAGAACTTCAGCGACGCCTGGGGCTGGCACCCCCTGGTGGGCGCGTTGCACGGGAAGGTGGTGTGGGCGCTGTTCCGGCTGCCGCGTGAGTGACGCCACGGAGGCCGCCCCGCGACGGGGTGGCCACGGAGCGGCGGAGATCACTCCGCCACGAGGTAGTCGAATTCACCGTCCTTGACCCCCAACAGCATGGCCTCGATCTCCGCGGGGGTGTAAATGAGAGCGGGGCCATCCGGGTGGCGGGAGTTGCGAACGGCAACCCCGCCACCCGGCAACTTCGCGAACTCCACGCAGGAGCCCTGCGAGTTGGAGTGTCTGCTCTTCCGCCAGACGACACCGTCGATGCCCGATGCAGCCATGCCGTTGTGGACGTGTGGCACTGGAGACTCCCGGAACGCCGCAGAGGGGGGGTGCAACTCCTCCGGATCATAGCGGCGGTTCACATGCTCCGGCACGAGCAGATGCACGTGCACTGACGGTGTTTGCGCTGCTACGGAAGCGGTTTCACCGCTTCCGTAGATATCCGATCAGACGCGCGTAGCCGTCGCCTCCATGGCCGTCGTCGACCGCCTTTCGCACCAACTCCCGGACGAGTTCCGGAAAACCGGCGTCTATACCGCGGAGCTCGCTGGCGTGCACGAGGATGTCCATCGTCATCAGATGGAGATCCAGCGGGAAATCCCCGCCCGGAGTCCGCCCG
Source organism: Streptomyces caatingaensis (assembly GCF_001187435.1). Classification (GTDB taxonomy): domain Bacteria; phylum Actinomycetota; class Actinomycetes; order Streptomycetales; family Streptomycetaceae; genus Streptomyces; species Streptomyces caatingaensis. The sequence goes on from NZ_LFXA01000008.1 coordinate 77,552, forward strand.
GAATCCACCTGCCGGGCGGCCTCGTCCATGAACGCCCCGACGGTTTTCATCCACCGCCCGGCGACTTCCGTGAACGCGGTCGCCGTCACCCCGCCGCCGCCCGGGTCCGCCCGCATCAGCGCCGTGCTGTGCAGCCACCCGGTGAGCGCGCCCCACATCAGCCCCAGCAGTGCCGTGTCGTACACGGAGGGCAGGCCGTGGTCCTCCCCGACGTGCACGGGGTCGCCGAGGGCGGCCAGGACGGGCCGGTGGGCCTCGAAGACGGAGACCGGGCCCGCGTGGAGCAGCAGGGCGTCCGGCCGCCCGATGCCGGCGGGCGTCGACATCACGACCCCGTCCAGATAGCCGGCGACGCCGTGCCGCGCGGCCCACTCCGCCGTCTGCCGCCCGTCCCCCGGCGGGCCGGAGGTCAGGTTGACGACCGTCCGTCCCGCGAGGGCCGCGGCGGCCGGCTCCAGGACGTCCAGGACGGCGTCGTACGTGGACACGCAGACCACCGCCAGCGGGCTCGCCGCCAGCGCCTCGGCGGCGCTGCCCGCCCTCTCGGCGCCCCGGGCGGCCGGTGGTTCCGCCTTCGCGGGCGTGCGGTTCCAGACCGTGGTGCGGTGGCCGGCCGCGAGGAAGGCGCCGGCCAGCGCCGAGCCCATCGCACCCAGCCCGAGCACACTGACCTCTGTCCCCATGGTGTTCCCCCCTACTGCTCGACGAGTCGTACGGCCCACCGGTCGAGGTACGCCGTGAGCGCGCGCCGGTCCTTCGCGCCGGCACGCAGGCCCACGTGTCCGTCGGGGCGCACGAGCAGCAGCGTGCCGTCCGGCAGGGCGTCGGTGCGGATGCGGAGGACGGCGAGGGGGAGGGCGTAGCGCGCGGTGAGCCGCCGGAGGTCCTCCGTGCCGCCGTCGCCCGTCACGAGCAGGGACCATCGCTGGTAGGACAGCAGCTCGTGCAGCCGTGCCGGGCCGGTCCCGCCGACGACGGCCCAGTCCGGCACCCGGTCCCCGGGCCGGGGGCCGCCGCCGCCCTTCGGCCGGCGCCCCGCCGACAGCTCACTGTCGCGATGGTGCTTCCCGAAGTCGCTGAGCAGCTCGGCGCCGCGGCGGTTGAGGCGCCGGCTGCGCAGGACGTGCGGCAGGAGCACGCGTATCGCCGCCAAGGTCCGCCGGTCCGGCGGCAGTTCGAGCACGTTGCGCCGCATGTGGCGCATGACGCACTGCGCCGTGTGGCGCTGTTCGGCGTCGTACGTGTCGAGCAGCGCGTCCGGGCACCAGCCGTGGTGGACGGCGGCCAGCTTCCAGGCGAGGTTGTGGGCGCCGAGCAGGCCGGTGTTGAGGCCGCGGCCGCCGATCGGGGCCCACAGGTGGGCGCTGTCCCCCAGCAGCAGCGCGGGGCCGCTGCGGAAGCGGCCGGCGATGCGGTCGTGGAAGCGGGCGCGGTTGGCCCAGTGCGGCTCGGTGGGCCGGAGCCGCACGCCCTCCTCGCCGGTGGCGCGGGAGACGAGCTCCTCCATCTCCTCGGTGGTGGGCGGCTCTTGCCGCTCGGGATCCGGGTCGGGGCAGAAGGCGAAGAGGCGGAGGGCGCCGCCGGGGACGGGGTCGGCGATGAGGGTGACGCCGTGGTTGATGAAGATGCGGGCGACGTCTGCCCGGTAGGGGTGCTTCCACTCCGGAACGGCGTTGATCTGCAGGCTCTGGAGATTGGTTCGCCGCTCCCCCCGGAATTCGGCTCCCATGCTCTTCCTGACGAGGCTGTGCGAGCCCTCCGCCCCCACGACCCACCGGCAGGCGACGGTGGTCGTCCGCCCGTCTGCCGTCCTCAGATCGACCTCGGCCCCCTCCTCCCCCAGCCGCACCGCGACGGCTTCCCTTCCCCAGAGCACATCCGGCCCCCACAGCCTCAGGCGTTCCCGCAGGATCGCCTCGATGGCGTCCTGCTCGATCCCCAGCGGCCCGGGAAAGGCGGTGTCCGCCACGTGCATCTCCTGCGTCCCGACCCGTGTCCCCGCGACGTGGAACTCCCCCCGCGAGAGCGCGAGCCCCTCCCGGACGAACCCGTCCGCGCACCCCAGGTCCCGCAATGCCTCCAGCGCCCGCTGCCACACCACGCTCGCCCGCGGCTCCTGCCCGCCCCCCGCCCTCCTGTCCACCACGACCGCATCCACCCCGTACCGCCGCAGCCCCACCCCCAACGCCATCCCGGTAGGCCCCGCCCCCACCACGACAACGTCCCGAACACCCCGGATCGCCCGCTGCATCAGCGCCTCCCCCTGTTGGCGACGATTGTGGGGTATGCGCAAGCTCGGCCTCAATGGCGCGTGTTGGGCGCATCACCGCACCTCCTCCCTCCCCGCCCCGCCCTTTTCCCTCCTCCCGGCCCCGGCCCCCGCCCCCGGCCCGGCCCCCACGCCGCGGGGGCGCGCAGGCGCGCGCACGGTAGCGAGTCGCGCCGCCGACGCAGCGCTGCGGCCCGGGGCACCGCCCTGTCCCGGTGTGCGCGGGGGCGCGCACCGTAGCGAGGCGCTCGCCGACGCAGCGCTGCGGCCCCGGGGCACCGCCCCGTACGGGCGTGCGCGGTGCGTGCACGGTAGCGACGCGCTCCGTCGACGCAGCGCTGCGGCTCATGGCACCGCCCCGTACGGGCGTGCGCAGGGCGCGCAACCTGAAGCGGTGCGGGGCTATTGCGCGGGCTACGGCCTCGGAGACGGGCACTGGGCCGCCCCGGCCTCGCACCCGCCCGGCGCGGGCGGCCCGAACCGGCCTGAAGCGGGCCCCGAACCGGCCTGAACGGGCGCGGGACCGGCGCCCTGTGCGGGGGCCAGGGCGGAGCCCTGCTCGGTTGCAGGCGCGGAGCAACGTTCCGGGGAGGTGGGTGGGTGGGTGGGTGGCGCCCGGCCGGGGTGCGGGGGCGGAGCCCCGGTCGGGGTGCGGCGGGGGGGCGGAGCCCGCGCGCGGCGCTGTGGGCGGCGGGCCCTTGCCAGGGGCGCAGCCCCGGTCGGGGGTGCAGGGGGCGGAGCCCCCGCCCGGGGCTGCGGGCGGCGCGCGGCGGCGCGGCACCGCGAGGCAGGGCCGCCAAGGGGCGCAGCCCCCGCCCGGCGCTCCGGACCGCCGGAGGGCAGCGTGGCGCCGCGCGGCGGCGTTGCCAGGGCGCAGCCCGGTTAGGGGGCACCGGGGGCGCAGCCCCGGTCGGGGGTGCAGGGGGCGGAGCCCGCCCGGCGCTGCGGGCGGCGCGCGGCGGGGTTGCCAAGGGGCGCAGCCCCTTCGGAAACGGTGAAAGGGCGGGGAGGGGCACGGCAAAGCCCCGGCCGACCGCCGTTGTCAGACCCCCCTGCAAGACTCACCCGCACCGGCCGGCGGAGACGGACCACGGGGGTGCCCGTCTCCGCCGCCGGGCCGGACGGCGCCGGGCCGGAGAGCGCCACGCCGGAGAGCGCCGCCCCGGCCACCGACCCACCGCACCAACCACTAGCCCAACCGGCCCACTCCCCCGCGCGCCCACCCCCACCCCACCGCACGATGACCGCAAGGACGAAGGACGCAAGTCACCACACCGCCGCCGGGGAGTGAACCGTGATGACCCTCAGCCTCGCCCAGCTGAGCCGCTGCACGATCGCCGTCGACCTCGGCGCGTCCCGCACCCGGGTCTACGCCCGGGACACGGGCCTCATCGTGGACGAGCCGTCGATCGCCGCCGTCAACACGAGGACGGGCTCGCTCATCGCCGTGGGCGCCCTCGCGGAGGGCATGGCGGGCCGCACGCCCGCGCACATCCGCGTCGTCAGACCCGTATCCGGCGGCACGGTCGTCGACATCGAGATGGCTCAGCGCATGCTGCGCCACCTCATCAGCGACAAGATCCGCAGGGCCTGGCGCCGCAAACCCCTCCTCCGCGCCGCCGTCTGCCTCCCGCACGACGCCGAGCCGATCGCCCAGCGGGCGGCCGTCGAGACGATGACCGGCCTCGGCGCCCGCCGCGTCGAGCTCGTGGACACGCTCGTCGCGGCGGCCGTCGGCTGCGGCCTCCCCGTCCAGCTCCCCGAGGCGACGATGATCATCGTCTGCGGCGCGGCGTCCACACAGGTGGCCGTCCTCTCCCTCGGCGCGATCGTCGCGGCCGAGAAGGTCCAGGTCGGCGGAGACGCCATCGACTACGCGGTCGTCCAGCACCTGCGCAGCGAGCACGAGTTGATGCTGCCCACCCAGGGCCTGTACCCGCTCCACATGGCCCTGCGGGCCGACCGCCTGGCCGGCGGCGGCACGGAGACCGAGGTCCGCGGCCGCGACGTCGCGACGGGCCTGTCCCGCACGGTCCTCGTCAGCACCGCTCACGTGCGCAACGCGATCCAGACCCCGCTGACCGCCGTCCTGGACGCGATAGGACGCGTGCTCCGGGACTGCCCGCCCGACCTCGTGGCGGACCTGGGCACCCGCGGCCTCATGCTCGCCGGCGGCAGCGCCCTGCTCCCGGGGCTGGACACGATGATCCAGGACGCCACGGGCATGACGGTGCACATCGCGGAGAACCCGGAGCACTGCTCGGTCCTGGGCCTGGGGATGATGATGGAGGGAAAGGTGGGGCCGATGACGATCGACCCCCTGGTGATGCGCTGAACGACGCGCTGAACAACGCGCCGAACGACGCGCCGAATGACGCTGCACGACGCACTGAGCCGGCAACGCGGCCCCAACGCGACCACACCCCCCTTGGGAACTTCTTTAACTCCGGAGCAGTTCAGCCTGTGCAAGCACGTTTTCCACAAGGAGAGACACGCACATGGCGCTCTGGGACCGGCTCAAGGAATCCGCCACCACGATGCAGGGTCAGCTGGTCGCGAAGAAGAACGAGCTCAAGAGCGGCGCGTTCCGCGACGCGAGCATGGCGATGTGCGCCCTCGTCGCCGCCGCCGACGGCTCGGTCGACGCCTCCGAACGGCAGCGCGTCGCCTCGCTGATCGCCACCAACGAGGTCCTGCAGAACTTCCCGGCGGACGATCTGCACGCCCGCTTCACCGACTACTGCCAGAAGCTCGCCGTCGACTTCGACTTCGGCAAGGTGAGCCTGATGCAGACCATCGGCAAGGTCGCCAAGAAGCCAACCGAGGCCCGCGCGGTCGTCCAGATCGGCATCGTCATCGGCGGCGCCGACGGCGACTTCGACAAGGACGAGCAGGCCGTCGTCCGCGAGGCGTGCTACGCGCTGGGCATCGCCCCGGCCGAGTTCGACCTCTGAGCCGGGAGCCGGCCGGGGCCGGGCCGCGACGGCCCGTCCCCGGCCCGGGGCTCACCGCCGCAGCACCGTCTCCCGCCCCATGTGCGACAGCTTCTCCGGATTGCGCACCGCGTAGAGCCCGCTGATCAGCCCGTCGTCGAACCGCAGCGCCACGACGGTGTCGACCCCGCCGTCGCCGTCCGAGACGACCAGCGCCGGATGCCCGTTGACGTACGCGGCCCGCATCGACGCCGCGCCGACCCGCCCCAGCCCGGCGGCCAGCAGCCGCCCCACCTTCTCCGCCCCGGAGACCGGATGCAGGACGGCCTGCCGGACCCCGCCGCCGTCGCCGACGAGCACGACGTCCGGCGCGAGGATGTCGAGCAGCCCTTGCAGGTCACCGGTGGTGACGGCCCGTCGGAACGCGTCGAGCGCGTCCCGCGTCTCGGCCGGCGAGACGGCCCCGCGCGGCCGCCGCGCCGCGACGTGGGCCCGCGCCCGGTGCGCGATCTGCCGGACGGCGGCCGCGCTCTTGTCGACGGCCTCGGCGATCTCCTCGTACCCGAGGTCGAAGACCTCGCGCAGCACGAACACCGCCCGCTCGGTCGGCGCGAGCGTCTCCATCACCAGCAGCATCGCCATCGAGACGCTGTCGGCCAGTTCGACGTCCTCGGCGACGTCCGGGGCGGTCAGGAGCGGCGCGGGCAGCCAGTTGCCCACGTAGGACTCCTTGCGGCGGCCGAGCGTCCGCAGCCGGCCCAGCGCCTGCCGGGTGGTGATCCGGACGAGGTACGCGCGCCGGTCCCGCACCGCGTCCAGGTCGACGCCGGCCCAGCGGAGCCAGGTCTCCTGGAGCACGTCCTCCGCGTCGGCGGCCGAGCCGAGCATCTCGTAGGCGACGGTGAACAGCAGGTTCCGGTGGGCGACGAACGTTTCGGTGGCGGCGTCCGTACCCGTCGTCCCGCGCCCGCCCGTCGTCCCGCGCCCGCCCGTCGTCCCGCTCTTCACCGGCTGCTCCCGCCCGTTGGTGTCGTTCATCAGTGCCACGCGCACAAGACGCCGCTCCCCGCCGCCCTGTGACACCCGCGGCCGGTGGCGTACGTCACGCGGACGCCCCGTCACACGCGGCGGACGGCCGGCATCTCATGTCCGACACCGCACCACCACGAGTGAGGACACCGTCATGGACACCGTCATGGGAACCCGGTTCAACCTGTTCGCCAACGAGACCGCCGTCAAGTTCGCCAAGCGCTTCGCCAACGCGGGCCTGGTGATCCACCAGTCGGCGCTGCCCCGCGCCGTCCAGGAGCTGGTCGCGCTGCGCGCCAGCCAGATCAACGGCTGCGGCTGGTGCGTCGACATCCACGTCAAGGAGGCCGCGGCCGCCGGGGAGAGCGCGCTGCGGATCGGGCTCGTCGCCGCCTGGCGCGAGTCCACGGTCTTCACGGAGGCCGAGCGTGCGGCGCTGGCGCTCGCCGAGGAGGGCACCCGGCTCGCCGACGCCCACGAGGGCGTCTCCGACGCCACCTGGGCCCGGGTGCGCGAGCACTACGACGACGACCAGGTCGCCGCCCTGGTGTCCCTCGTCGCCCTGGTCAACGCGGCCAACCGGCTCGCCGTGATCGTCCACCAGCGCGGCGGCTCGTACGAGCCGGGCATGTTCGAGGCCGCGCTCGGCTGATCCGCGGCGGGGCAGAAGCGCGGGCCGCCGAGAGGAGGTGACGGCCCGCGCTCCCCCGGTCCGCTCAGGCCGGCAGTGTCACGGAAGAGTTCCGGCCGGCGGACGCCTTCTTGTGGCCGTTGCTGCTGCCGCCGCCCACCCGGCCCGACCACGTGCCCAGGGCGATCTCCGCGGTGATACCGGGCCCGAACCCGGCGATGACGCCGCGCGCGGCGTGCTCGGCGCCCCCGTCCTGGAACAGCCTCTCCAGCGCGTCGAAGACGACCGCACTCGCGATGTTCCCCCGCTCGACCAGCGTCTGCCTGCTGTAGCGGAACATGTGCTGCTCCAGCTCCAGGTATTTGCCGAGGTCGTCGAGGATGCGCGGGCCGCCCGCGTGCACGATGTAGAAATCCAGGTCGGACACGTCCCAGTCGTGCGGCTCGGCCATGTCGCGCATGGCGGGCGCGAGCATCGCCATCGTGCCGGGGACGCGCTTGTCCAGCATGAAGTGGAAGCCCGTGTCCTTCACGCCGTACGAGATCCACGCCTCCGTGTCCGGGACGAGGTGGGAGCCGTTGGCCTCCAGCCGCACCCCCGTGCCGCCGTCGCCCCGCACCACGGCCGAGGCGATCGCGTCCCCGAACAACCCGTTGGACAGCAGGTTTCCGACCGCCAGATCCGTCGGCTGGTACAGCAGCGAGCAGAACTCGCACGCCACGATCAGCACATTGGACCCCGGGTAGGCGCTGCAGAAGTCATGGGCCCGGTTGATCGCCGCGCCCCCCGCCGCGCAGCCGAGCTGTGCGATGGGCAACTGCCGCGTCTCGTTCCTGAATCCCATGGTGTTGATCAGCCAGGCGGTCATCGACGGCATCATGAAGCCCGTGCACGAGACGTACACGATCATGTCGATGTCCTGGACGGTCAACTCCGCGTTCTCCAGGGCCCGGTCGATCACCGCCGGGACACGTGCCTTGGCCTCCGCCTCGTAGATGTTGTTCCGGGTCGTGAAACCGGGGTGCTGGAGCGTGTCCTCGATGGGCTGGACGAGATGCCGGGTCTGCACTCCCGTATTGCCGATCAGCCGGAGCGCCAGCTCCAGTTGCGGGTGGTTCGCGTGCAGGGTCCGCGCGAGCTCCAGGGTCTCCTCCCGGGTGATGACGTGCTCCGGGACGGCGATGGCCGGTCTGCACAGTGTCGCCATGGTCGCGTTCCTCCTTACCGGGACTTACCAGGCGACCGGGAGGGTGAGGGGATAGCGCCAGATCGACACGGTGTTCCACTGCACCTCCTCCGCCGGTACGGCCAGGCGCAGTTCGGGGAATCGCCGGATGAGCGTCCCGATCGCGGTCTGGAGCTCCATCCGGGCCAGATGGGCGCCGAGGCAGTGGTGCGAACCGTGTCCGAAGGTCATGTGCGGCGCGGGGTCGTCCCGGTCGAAGTCGAGCTCGTCCGGCCGCTCGTACGCGGAACCGTCGCGGTTGGCGCAGAGGTACGAGACGTGGACGATGTCGCCGGCGGGGATCGTCACGCCGTCGAACTCCACGTCCTCCAGGGCGACCCGGGGGATGCCGACGCCCTGCCGGAAGGGGATGAAGCGCAGCAGCTCCTCCAGCGCCTGCGGCATGATCTCCGGCCGCTCGCGGAGCTGGGCGAGGTGCTTGGGGTGGGTGAGCAGCGTATAGACGATGTTGCAGATCTCGTACGTGCTGGTGTCGTGGCCCGTGACCAGCAGGAGCATGCCCATCACGGCCAGCTCCTTCTCGTCGAGCTGCTCCTCGCCGACGCGGGCCGTCGCCAGTGAACTCAGCAGATCCGAACCGGGGTTGCGGCGGCGCTCCGCCGTCAGCCGCGCGAAGTACGCCCGCAGGCCGGCCTTGGCCTCGGCGGCCGACTCCTTGTCGTCCGGCTTCATCGACATCATGGCCATGGCCCAGGCGCGCAGCTGCGGCCGGTCCTCGTCGGGGACCTGGAGCAGCTCGCAGATCGTCATCAACGGCAGCTTCCCGGCCAGATGGTGGGCGACGTCGGCCGGCGGGCCGTGCTCCTCCATGTCGTCCAACAGCCCGTCCACCACCTGCTGCGTCTTCGGCCGCAGGCTCTCCACCATCTTGTTGCTGAACCCCGTCGTCACCAGCCTGCGCAGCCGGCTCAGCGCCGGCGGGTCCATGAGGTTGATCGCCTCGGACTGGGCGATCGGCGCCGGAGTGATGCGCGGGAAGTCCTTCCCGATCAGCGCGGCGCGGCTGAAGCGGCGGTCCTGGGTCACCGTGCGTACGTCGTCGTAACGCGTCACCAGCCAGCAGTCGCCCTCGCCGTACGGCATGCGGATCTTGGCCACCGGGGCCTCCGCCCGCATCCGCGCCATGAACGGGTCAGGTTCCAGGGCTTCATCGTGACGGAAGGGACAGGCCCGTTCGGATTCCTCAGTGGTCATACGAAGCACTCCCCATACCCATTGGGCACGGCCTTGGTGGCGCGCCGGTATCTACAGATCAATTCCGTAGGGGCAAGCACGCCACACCTATACCCGGATGATTCACTCGATTTGTGGACTTACCCGTGTAAATGAAACAGCATTTTTTCGAACACACCAGGTGCACTCACCCAAAAGGGTGAACCCTTGCGGGAGCACGCGGGGAGCGCGAAGTACGACTGTGCGCCCCTCATCCGACATGCACGGACATGTCCCCTGGGTTAAGGACGCCCGAGACCCTCCCCCCGCCTCCCGCCCTCCCCAGAACGGCCGGATCCCGCCCCCGCGCCTTCGGGCTCAGCCCGGCTGTCGGCCCTGCTCGCCCTTCGTCCGTGCCGGCCGTCGGCTCTGCCAGGTCTTCTCCCGTTCTGCCGGGCCTTCAGCACTGCTGGCTCTTCAGCTCTGCTCGATTCCCCGCACGCGCTCGTGCGTATGGGCCTCGATGTCCTTGATCGAGATGTCGAGAAGCTGGCTCGCGAGGACGTTCAGCGCCCTCGACGCGGCGAGTTCGTCCCCGATGTCGGGCACGTTCTCGTCGGCGGGGTGGCACCGCGCCGTCCCCTCGCCCACCATGGGCCCCGGCGCCCGCCCGGTCAGCCGCGCCTCCGCGGTGACGGTGTGATCGTGCTCCTCGATGACGACCTCAACGGTCCAACTCTTGCTCCCGGGCATAGGGCGACCTCCTCGCGAGCTGCCCCCGGGGACCACGGTGTCATGGGGGCGGGGGGTGCGCATGTGGGGATGGGGGTGCGGGGGGGCGAGTGCGGCGGTGCGGGTGCGGGGGGGGCAGGGTGCGGGGGGGGCGGGTGCGGGTGCGGGTGCGGCGGTGGCTGGGTGGTTTGGTTTTCTCTCCCCGCCCCGCCCTTTCACCGTTTCTTCGGGGGCTGCGCCCCCGGGGCCGGCAGGCGGGGGCGCCTGCGGGCCGCGCTGCGGGAGCGTCCTGCGGGCGCCGGGGTTCGGGGGCCGGGGGCCGCAGTGGCCGGGGGCCGCAGGGCCCGGGGACCACAGAGCCCAGGGACCACAGAGCCCAGGGACCACAGAGCCCAGGGACCACAGAGCCCAGGGACCACAGAGCCCAGGGACCACAGAGCCCAGGGACCACAGAGCCCAGGGACCACAGAGCCCGGGGACCCGAGACCCCAAGGCGGGGCCCGAAGGCCGGGGGGCCGGGCCCAGAGGCTGAGGCCCAAGGCCCGGGCCAGGCCGGAACCAGGGCCCGGGCCGAGGCCGAGCCCTGGGCGAGGCCAGAGGCCCGGCACTGCGCTTCGCGCGGTGGGGCGGGGGCTGCGCCCCCTGCACCCCTGCGCGGGGCTCCGCCCCTGCACCCCGCTGGGGCACCCTCAATCCTCAAGCGCCGGGCGGGCTGATTCCAGCCCGTCCGGCGCTTGAGGACAACCGCGCGGAGCGCGGTTTCGAGGCCTGGCGCCGGCACGGTTTCAGGACCCGGCGCGGAACGCGACCTCAAGCCCAGCGCGGAGCGCGGTTTCAGGGCACGGCGCCGAGCGCGGTTTCAGGCCCCGGGGCGGAGCTCGATCTCAAGGCCCGGCGCCAGCCCCGTTTCGGGGCCCGAGGCGGAGCCTCGGGGCAGCGGCGCAGGGGGGGCAGCCCCCGCCACGGGCGGCGGCCCCCCGGACGGGGGCGCAGGGGGCGCAGCCCCCGCCACGGGGGGCGGGGCCCCGGACGGGGGCGCAGCCCCCGCACGCCGCACGCCGCACGCGGAGCGCGCCGGCGGCGGGGGGGAGGGGCGGAGCCCCTGGTAAACGGTGAAAGGGCGGGGCTGAGGCAGGGCTCACAACACCCGCCCCGCCCCCGGCAACTTCCGCACCAACCACGCCAGCCCCCAACACACCGGCACCCCCACCACCCCCAAAACCCCAAACTTCACCACCGCCACCGCCGAAACCCCCCGCAACGCATACCCCATCCCCACCAACACCACCGGATGCACCAGATACACCGCAAACGCATGACGCCCCAGAAACTCCCCCACCCGCCCCTGCGAGTCAAAGCGCTCCCGGAACAGCACCACCACCCCCACGACCACACCCACCGCAAACGCCGACTCCCACCCCGCCGTCACCAACGACTGCCACGTCCCCCGCCCTTCCAGCGCCCGCGAGGGCGACAGAAGCGCCACCGGCGCGTACAGGGCCGCCGCCACGCCGGCGACCACCGCCCCCGTCCACCCGGCCCGCCGGGAGAGGGACGACGCCCACCCCCGCCGCCGAGCCAGCACCCCCACCACGAAGAAACTCGCGTACTGCGGCAGGAAGTTGGGCGACGGCAACCCCAGCACCGGCACGTACGTCCCGTCCGGCACCCCCACCCGCCACCCGTACGTGACGACGGCCAGCCCCGCCCCGAAGGCGACGACCGCCCGCCCCCGCAACGGCCGCGCCCCGCGCCTCCCCCCGCCCACGGCGGAGGAACGCCACCCGCGCACCACCACGTACACCAGCGAGAAGACCAACAGCACCTCGACGAACCACATCGGCCCCGGATCCCACGTCACCACGTAGAAGAGCCAGTACGGCATCCCGACACCCTGCTCCGCCAGCCGCTCCCGGACCTCCCCCATCGACCCGGAATTGACCAGCGGCCGCAGCACCAGCAGGAACGCCAGCAGCGGAATCCCCAGCCGCTTCCAGCGGTCCCGCACGAAGGCGCGCGGTCCCTTCCGCTCGTACGAAGGCGGCGTGAAATACCCGGCGATCAGGAAGAAGAACCCCATGAAGAACGCCTGGTCCAGGACGATCAATCCGTCCAGCACCGCACCCGACGCATCCCGCGCCCGCTCCGTGTAGAACCACACGGGTACGTGGCTGTAGGTCACGGCGGCGTGGTGCAACACCACCATCACCGTCAGCACGATCCGTATGTTGTCGACGTACCGCAGCCGGGCCCCCCGCGACCCGACTCCGGCGACGTCCCCCACCGGCGCTCCCCGCACCACGTCCTGCGACATAGCCATCCCCCCTCGGAATCCCCCTGCGCCGGACGCGACTACGCCCGCACGGCCTGCGCGAACAACTCGGCCAACTCCCGCGCGTGGCCCTCCAGATCGTGCTCGGGATGCACGTCCCAGTACTCGAACATCGCATCCACCCCCGCCTGCACGCTGACCGCCATCACCCGCACGTCGAACGGGCGGAACTCCCCGCTCTCCTGCCCCTCCCTGAAGATCCCCTCCAGGAACGCGTAGAGCTCCTCGCTCGTCGCCACGCCATAGCGCAACTTCCCCTCCGAGTTGCGCATGTTGTGGAAGACCTGGCCGAGCGCCGCCAACTGCGGCCGGTGCTCGCGCATATACGCCGCCAACGACTCGACGTACGCCCGCAGCCGCGCCCCGGGCTCCGGCGCCGCCGCCATCCGGGGCTCCATGAACGCCCCCATCTGCCCGTAGACGTGCTCCACGAGCCGTTCCAGCAGCTCCTCCTTCCCCGCGAAGTGGTACGAGATCACCCCCTTGCTGATCCCCGCCCGCTGCGCGATCCGCGCCAGGGACGCCTTCGCGTACCCCTCCTCCGCGAGCGTCCCGACGGCGGCGTCGATGATCTGCGCCCGTCGCGCCAGCTCGATGAACGAGCGATCCGCGTCCGACGTCGCCGCCTTCGCCGCCGATCGACCGCCCGGCTGATTTTCTGACCGCATGGCCAAAACCTTAGTCGGGCGGCCAGGCTCTGTAAAGACCGAGGTGAACCGAGGTGAACTGCACACACACGCGGGGCCCGTGCACTCGGCCCGGGCCCCGCCACTTCCCCGCTCAGACCACAAGCCGCTCCACCGGCTTGTGCGTGTGCTGCTCGATGTCCGCCGCCGCCTGGTGCAACAGCTGATTGGTCAGCGACGACATGGCGCGCGCGGCGGCGAGTTCGTCCCCGATCGCCGGGACGTTCTCGTCCGACGGGTTCCGCCGCGCGACCCCTTCGCCGACCATCGCCCCGGAGGCGGCTCCGCTCAGCCGCGCCTCGGCACTGACCGTGTCGGCGTTCTCCTTGATGCTGATCTGGACGTTCCAGCTCTTCATGGCGGTCATCGGAGAGCCCTCCTCCTGCTCCGGCCACTTACTCTCCATGGTCACACCGCCACGCGGCCCCCGCACGCGCTACCGCACCTCGCGGCGGCGGGGCCGGCGTACGGGCCGGGGCGCCCGCCCGTCCGGCGGCCCGACGGCCTGCCCGAGCGCCCGGTAGTCGACCACACGGCGCGTACCGCAACGACCGCACGTGGCGACGCCGTTGGACGTCGTCCAGGCGTCGTCCGGGTGCGGGCACCCGCCCTTCATCGGGCGGGCTCCGGATGATCGCGACGCCGGTGCTCGGCGAGGGCGTTGATCGCCCGCTGCGTGGCACGGAAGTCGCGCAGCCGCCAGGCCGCCGCCCGCTCCACGAGGAGGGCGGCGCAGAGCAGGCAGGAGGAGTCACCCGGTCGCGGGGAGATTGTGTTACTCACGGTCCCAGCGTGGTCGGCGCCGCGTAGCGTCGGAAGCCACGTCCGGGGGACGAGGGGGCCGGGTCGCCCCCGTGTCCCCCCGCCCACCGGGAGGGGTGCGGCCGATGGCCAGGCAAGCGCCGCCGAACTGGCGGTACTGCGGGAACCAGGTGAAGCTCTGGCGCTTCAGGGCGGGGGTGAGCCGCGAGAGGCTGGCGGAGGAGGCGAACTACACCGTCGAGACGGTGAAGGCGATGGAGCAGGGCCGTCGGCGTCCTACGCGGCGTCTCCTGGAGGTCGCCGACCAGTTGTGCGGCGCGGACGGTCTGCTCCTGGCCGCAGTGGGCTATCTCGCCCCCGAACCACCTGCCTCGAACGTGGAGGAGTTCTTCACCGTGGAGGAGGAAGCGGTTTCGATCGCCTCCTACGAGCCGCTTTTCGTCCCCGGCCTGCTCCAGACCGAGGAGTACATCAGGGCCCTGGTCACGAGCCACTGGCCACCCGTGGAGGGCGACGTGATCGAGGAACGCGTCGCGAAGCGGCTCAAGCGACAGGAGAAGCTGACCGCACGACCGTACTCGCTCTTCCACTACGTCATTTACGAAGCGGCGCTGAGGAGCGGAATCGGCGGAACGGCCGTGATGAAAGGGCAGTTGGAACACCTTCTGCGCGTCGCCGAGTTCCCCAACGTCTCCCTTCAGGTCCTCCCTGCCGATACCGGGCAGTCCATCGCCCTCGTCGGGCCCATCCTGGTGGCGGAAACGGCGGAGCACCAGCAACTTGGATACGTGGAGGGCCTGAACACCCAGGTGTTGCACAGTGACGCCGCGACGGTCAGCAGCTTCACCCAGTGCCTCGGGCGGCTCCGCATGGAAGCACTCGGCGCGGAGGGGTCTGCGCGATTCATCAGGAAGCTGGCAGAGGAACTATGAACAACTCCCCGTGGATCAGATCGAGTTATAGCACCGGGTCAGGCAACAACTGTCTGGAGCTGCGGCCACGCCCGCACGTCGTCCACGTCCGGGACTCGAAGCTCGGGGTGAGCCTCCGGCTCTCCTTCGGGACGACGACGTGGGCAGACTTCGTGACCTCGTTATCCGACACCTGAGACCCGGGATTCGGGGGCCGGGATCCGAACGGCCTTTCCAAGGAATGGGTGGCCGGCTTGGCCCACCCACCCTCCCAACTCGCCTGCGCAACGCGCACATGACCGATTCCGATCGAGTCGCGGCAACGGGCCCCGTCGCGGGCCACCTGCGCCGCACCAGGGAGCGGGTGAACGAGGACGGCACGCAGTGGGTGACCCGTACGCACTCCTCACTCCCGCCGGAGCGGGTGGCGCGGCCGGCGCGGCCCGCACCGCGTCCGGTGGCCGTGGTGGAGTGCACGGCGTGCGGCACGGCGGACTTCCCCGAGGAGATGCCGGGCGGCCTGTGCGGGCCGTGCCGTGTGAGGGTCGAGGAGAGGGAAGTGACCGTGGAGCAGGCGGAGTTGGTGCGGGAGCTGCGCGCCCGGTTGCAGGAGGGGCGTGAGGAGTTCCGCCGCAGGCTGCGGACGGGCCGCTCCTGACGCCTACCAGCCGCCTCCGCCGTCGAAGCCGCCGCCGTCGTGGCCGCCGCCGTGATGACCGCCGCCACCGTCGTGGTGACCACCGCCGTGGTAGCCGCCCCCGTGGTGACCACCGCCATGGTGACCGCCACCGCCGTGGTGACCGCCACCGTGGTGACCACTGGTCGCGTCACCACCCCCGCCACCCCCGTCCCCACCGGGGTCGACGTACCCGCCACCGGCGCCGCCGCCGGCCGCCGGGGACGGGGAACGGGAACCGGCGGACCCCGGCCGCGCCTTCGGCCTGCGCCCGAACAACGCCTGAACGATCCGCTTCACCCGTCCCATCGACCCCTCACTCACTAGGCTGCGCGTCTGCGCGGAGGAAGTCCTCCACGACGCGGATCAATTCCAACGGTGTCTCGTCCATCGGGTAGTGGCCGGCCGAAACGAGCTCGTGTATCTGCCCGTTGGGGAACCAGCGGAGCCAGGTGGCACGTGTGACGGCGGCGGTGATCGCGGGGTCCAGGGCCCCGACGACCGCGAGGGCGGACACGGTGGAGCCCTCGATCTCGGCGTGGAAGTCGTCGTGGGACCAGGAGTGGAGCCAGGCGCGGAAGGCGGCGGGGTCGCTGCGGTCGAGCGAGCGCTGGACCATGCGGTCGAGCCAGCGGTCGGGCCGCCGGCCGCCGGAGGTGGTGTCGATGATGGCCCGCCGGTGGGCGGGGAGGTGGGCGGAGGCGGTGAAGAGCTCCCACTGTTCGGGCGGGAGGGGGAGGCCGGAGGCGGGGACGGGCGTGATGCCGACGATCCGGCGGACGCGGTGCGGCGCGAGGGCCAGGACGCGCTGGACGACGCTGCCGCCCATGGAGTGCCCGACGAGGGAGAAGCGGTCCCAGCCGAGCTTGTCGGCCACCGCGAGGACGTCGGCGGCGCCCTCGGCGGTCGTGAACTCCCCGGCGACGTTGCGGGCTTCGCCGTAGCCGCGCAGGTCGGGGACGGCGTACTGGAACGCGTCCCGGTCGACGTCCGGCTCGACGGCGTCGAAGGCGGAGCGGTCGGCGAGCCAGCCGTGGACGGCGATGACCTTGTGGGGCCCGGTGCCGTGCAGGGCGTGGGGCAGGACGAAGGGGAGAACCACGTCGACTCCTCGCATCGCGCGACGGTTCAGGGTAGTTGGCGGGCGGTGGCGGACGGGAGTACGCGAACCGGCCAGGGCGCGCGTGTGCACCGTGCGCAACCGTTCGGTCACGGTGAGCGCATGGGGGTGCCGGGGCGGGGGAAAGGTCCTGGTGAGCACCACGTCATCAGCAACACGGAGGAATCCGCGTGAAATTGCGTTCCTGGTCCGTCGCCGCGGCCCTGTCCCTGGCGGCGCTCCTCATGCCGGCCGCGAACGCGGCCGCCGCCCCGGCCGGCGGCCCGCCCCCCTGCCCCGGCGGCTCCGTCTGCTTCTACACGGGTACGGACTTCCACGGCTCCAGCTGGGAGTGGACGGCCACCAGCGGCTACCGCGACCTGCCGCCCCAACTCCACGACAACGTCGGCTCGTTCGTCGCCTCCACGGAGGCGTGCTTCATCAACTGGCAGCCGAAAGAGACGCGCGCGGTGCACAACGGGGACTGGCGGCGTTCCTACAAAGGCGACTTCGGCGGGAGGATCGACGGGGTGAACGGCGGTCACTGCTGAGAGCGCCGGGCCGCGCCCCATAGGCCCGTGAGCGGAGTTGGGCCGCACACGACCGCCCCGGGGCGCGGCAGCGCTCACCGCACAACGGCACCGGGCCGCCCCGCACCAGCCGAGCGGGTCCGGCCCGCGGCCACCCCCCTCCGCCGCACCGGAGGCCGGCTCCCATCCCGTCCGGCACTTCCGGACCCCCAGCCCGTCCGGCGCTACCGGATCCCCAGTCCGTCCGGCGCTACCGGATCCCCAGTCCGTCCGGCGCTACCGGATCCCCAGTCCGTCCGGCGCTTGAGGACGAGCGGCGGAGCCGCGATCGAGCCCGTCCGGCGTTTGAGGATGGGCGCGCGGGCGCGGTACCGGGGGGCTCGACGCCGGGGCGCGGCGCCAAGGGGTCGGCGCAGGAGAGCGGCGCAGGGGGCTCAGCGCAGGGGCGCGGCGCAGAAGCGTGACACAGAAGCGCGACCCCCGCCGAGCCACCGGGGGCCACCCGGAAAGCCGACGACGCCACCCATGGCGTCACCTGACGCCACAAGCGACGCCAAGTAGCGCCACCCCCTTGCGCATGGCGCCATCGTGGTGCCATGATGGCGTCATGGACCTGACCCCCTACGTCGACACCCTCCGCCGAGAACTCGCCGTCGCCGCCGAGGCCGGCGGCAAGGAATCCCGCGAGCTCGCCGAGCGCCTCACCGCTCCCCTCGAGTCGGCGACCCGCCTGACGATGCTCAACGTGCTCTCCGCCGCGATGGACGAGATCACCCGCGAGCTCGCCCCGGGCTCGGTCGACGTACGGCTCCGCGGTCTCGACCCGGACTTCGTCGTGACGCCACCGCCCGCCGACAGCGGCCGGACGGAAACGGCGGCCACGCTCCCCGTCGAGCCGCCGATGGCCCCGACCGCGGCCCTGCCCCCGCCCCCGGCCACGGCCACGGCCCCCGCCGAAGGCGAGGACGGCGCCACCGCCCGCGTGAACCTCCGCCTCCCGGCCCGCCTCAAAGCCCGTGCGGAGGAGGCCGCGGCCCGCGAGGGCCTGTCGGTCAACGCCTGGCTGGTGCGCGTCGTGGCGGCCGCGGTCGACAGCACCCCCCACCCCCGTACGACGCACACGCCCCAGAAGGCCCACTCCGTAGGCCAGACCATCACGGGCTGGGTGCGCTGAGCCCCAGCGCCCCCCCAAAAAAACGACACCCCAACACCCCAACCCCAACACCCCAACGCCACCCACCCGGCACACCGCACCAAGAGGACGGATCAGCCATGCCTTCTTTCGACACCCCCGCCCCCGTCTCCGTCACGACCCGCGTCGAAGCCGGCTCCATCCGCTTCATCGCGACCGACCGCCCCGACACCGTCGTCGACATCCGCCCCCGCGACCCGAAGAAGGACCTGGACGTCAAGGCGGCCGACCAGACGGAGGTGGCGTACGCGAGCGGCGCCCTCACCGTCAGGACCCCGAAGTCCTCGCTCTTCGGCCGCACCGGCGTGGTCGACGTGACGGTCGAGCTGCCCACCGGCTCGCGGGTCGACATGACCGGCGCCTGGACGCAGGTCCTCGGCGAGGGCCGGCTCGGCGAGGTCCAGGTGAAGACCTCGACCGGCGACGTCCGCTTCGACACGACCGGCCGGCTGAAGCTGACCGCGTCGCACGGCTCGATCAGCGTGGACCGGGTCGAGGGCCCGGCCGAGATCACGACCAGCTCCGGCAGCCTGCGCGCGGGCCACCTGGACGGCCCGGCCGTCCTGAAGAACTCGCACGGCTCCACGACCGTCGACACCGCGATGGGCGAACTCCGCGTGAGCGGCGCCAACGGCGACATCACCATCGCCCGCGCCGAGGACTCGGTCACCGCGACCACCGCCCACGGCACCCTGCGCGTGAGCGAAGTGGCGCGCGGAAACGTGCAGTTGGAGACGGCGTACGGCACCATCGAGGTCGGCGTCCGCCGGGGCACCGCCGCCTGGCTCGACGTCAGCTCCGAGTCCGGCCAGGTGCGCAACACGCTCACCGCGTCGGAGTCGCCGGAGGAGACCGAGGACACGGTCACGGTCCGCGCCCGCACCCGGCACGGCAACATCGACGTCCTCCGCGCCAAGCCCCGGCAGTGACACACCACCGGCCCCGCTGAAAACCCCGTCCCACCATGCCGTTCCAGCCCTCGAAGGGGAGAACCCCATGCCGACTTCTGTCATGCCCACGACTACCCACTCGGGCGTCCACGAGCCGCCCGCCGCCGTCTCCGCGGTCGGCCTGCGCAAGGCGTACGGCGACAAGACCGTCCTCGACGGGATCGACCTGCGCATCCCGGCGGGCACCGTCTTCGCCCTGCTCGGCCCGAACGGCGCCGGCAAGACCACCACCGTGAAGATCCTGTCGACGCTCGTCACCGCGGACGGCGGACAGGCCCAGGTCGCCGGCCACGACATCGCCACGTCCCCGGACGGGGTCCGCGCCGCGATCGGCGTCACCGGACAGTTCTCCGCGGTGGACGGCCTGATCACCGGCGAGGAGAACATGCTCCTCATGGCGGACCTGCACCACCTGCCCAAACGTGAGGGGCGCCGTGTCACCGCCGAACTGCTGGAACGGTTCGACCTCACCGAGGCCGCCAAGAAGCCGGCCCAGAGCTACTCCGGCGGCATGAAGCGCCGCCTCGACATCGCCATGACCCTCGTCGGCAACCCGCGGATCATCTTCCTCGACGAGCCGACCACCGGCCTCGACCCGCGCAGCCGCCACAACATGTGGCAGATCGTCCGCGAACTCGTCGCCGACGGCACCACCGTCCTCCTCACCACCCAGTACCTGGAGGAGGCCGACGAACTCGCCGACCGCGTCGCGGTGTTGAACGGCGGCAGGATAGCCGCCGAGGGCACTCCCGACGAGCTGAAGCGGCAGATCCCCGGCGGACACGTCCGCCTCCGCTTCTCCGACCCGTCCGCGTACCTGAGCGCCGCGACCGCGCTCCGCGAGGTCACCAGGGACGACGAGGCGCTCGCCCTGCAACTCCCCAGCGACGGCAGCCAGCGCGAACTGCGCTCCATCCTCGACTGGCTGGACTCCGCCGGCATCGAGGCGGACGAACTCACCGTCCACACGCCCGACCTCGACGACGTGTTCTTCGCCCTGACCGGCCCCGACCGGCCGAACCAGCCCAAGGAGGCTGTCCGATGAGCTCCCTCTCCCTCGCCGTCCGCGACTCGTCCACGATGCTGCGCCGCAACCTCCTCCACGCGCGCCGCTACCCGTCGATGACGCTGAACCTCCTGCTGACGCCCGTCATGTTGCTGCTGCTCTTCGTCTACGTCTTCGGCGACGTGATGAGCGCGGGCATGGGCGGCGGCGCGAACCGCTCCCACTACATCGCGTACGTCGTCCCCGGCATTCTGCTGATGACCATCGGCGGCACCCTGGTCGGCACCGCGGTGTCCGTCTCCAACGACATGACCGAGGGCATCACCGCCCGCTTCCGCACCATGGCGATCCACCGCGGCTCGGTGCTCTTCGGGCACGTCGTCGGCAGCGTCCTCCAGGCGATCATCAGTGTGGTCCTGGTCGGCGCCGTCGCGGTCGCCATCGGGTTCCGGTCCACGGACGCCACCGTGCTCGACTGGATCGCGGCGTTCGGCCTGCTGACGCTGGTCGCCCTGGCGTTCACGTGGATCGCGGTCGGGATGGGCATGGTCAGCCCGAACGCCGAGGCCGCCAGCAACAACGCGTTGCCGCTGATCCTCCTGCCGCTCATCTCCAGCGCCTTCGTCCCCGTCGGCGCGATGCCGGGCTGGTTCCGGCCCATCGCCGAGTACCAGCCCTTCACCCCCGCCATCGAGACCCTCCGCGGCCTCCTCCTCGGCACCGAGATCGGCAACAACGGATGGATCACGATCGCCTGGTGCGTGGGCCTGAGCGTCCTCGGCTACTTCTGGTCCACGTCCCTGTTCAACCGCGACCCGAAGTGACCGCCCCGCCCCGGGCGGCGTCCCCTCGGCAAAAAGCCGGCGGACGCCGCCCGTTCGGCGTTGCCCAGCTCCTCCCCCTCCCCCCACCTCACCCAACCCCACTCCACGTCACCCATACCGGCGAGCCCCGCATTGCCACGCCCGCCCCAGGGCAGTGACACAACCGGCGGCTCCCAAGCACACGAGCGCACACGAGGTGAAGCGATGAAGCCGAAGCACACAGCCCGCCTGCTCGCCACGGCCGTGGCCACGGCCACCCTGGCCCTGACCACGTCCGCGACGACGACGGCGACAGCAACCCCCGCCCCCACCCTCGCCGCGAAGCGCCTGAACCTCTCCAACAAGCACAACAGACAGTCCTTCACCGTCCACAAGGGCGACGAGATCACCGTCCACCTCACCGGCGAGCAAACGCCGACCTCCACCTGGGGCTGGACCTCCCCCACCGCTGCCAACACCGCCGTCCTCCGCCGGGACGCCGTCGGCTCGTCCTCGAACGGCGAAGCCACGGCCGTGTTCCACGCCCGCGACACGGGAACGACCACCCTCGACTCACACCTGCGCTGCACCCCGCGCAAGCCCGGCCAGAACTGCTCGGACGTGGTCGTCCCCTGGCAGGTCACCGTGAAGGTGCGCTGACGGGGGCCGCGCCCGCCGCGGCGGCCCCTCCCCCGGACATACGACAGCCCCCGGCGCTCCGTACCGTCCCGCGAGCCTTCGGTCGTCGCCGACTGCTCCGTTCCCGGTACGTGCCTTCCGGGGGCCTAGCCAGTTTGCCGAGATGGGTGTCACTCGGATCGATGGACGTCTCCACCGATGGGTGTGGCTCTCACCGGTTGTCTGGTGTAATTGCCAGTTTGCGCCCTATTCGCCCAGAGTCAAGAGGCCCGGAAAAGAAAAAACACGCCACCGGTCGACCGGCTACGCTCGGCGTCCCTTCGCCACCGGCCGACTTCCCCCTCCCCGCCTCCGACCGCTGACGGCTGCGCTCCGGCCCGTATGCGGACACGCGAAGAGCCCAGGCCATGAGTTCCATGGCCTGGGCTTCACCGGAGCCACCTGCGGGATTCGAACCCGCGACCTACGCATTACGAGTGCGTTGCTCTGGCCAACTGAGCTAAGGTGGCGCGCTGCCGAGGCAAGGTTGTCATCGACAGCGCGCCCAGTCTACACAGTTTCGGAGGGTGCTCCGCACCACGGCCTCGCACGGGGGTGCGAGGAAGGTGCCGAGGTCAGGAGCAGCGGCGGGTGGCGGGGGGTGGGGTGCGGGTGAGGAGGTAGGAGTCGACCGCCTCGTCCACGCACTCGCTGCCGCGGGTGTAGGCGGTGTGGCCGTCGCCGTCGTAGGTGAGGAGGCGGCCGGAGGAGAGCTGGGAGGCCAGGGAGCGGGCCCAGGGGTAGGGGGTGGCGGGGTCGCGGGTGGTGCCGACGACGAGGATCGGGGCGGCGCCGTGGGCCGTGATGCGGTGCGGGTGACCGGTGGGGCGGACGGGCCAGTAGGCGCAGCCCAGGGAGGCCCAGGCGAGGGCCTCGCCCAGGACGGGGGACGCCTTGCGGAAGGCCGGCAGGGCCCGGCGGACGTCCTCCGGGCCGTGGAAGGCGGCGGGGGCGTCGAGGCAGTTCACCGCGGAGTTGGCGGCCATGAGGTTGGAGTAGGCGCCGTGCTCGTCGCGCTCGTAGTAGGCGTCGGAGAGGGCGAGCAGCACCGTGCCGTCGCCGTCGGCCGCGTCCGAGAGGGCCCTGCGGAGGGCGGGCCAGGCGCCCTCGTCGTACATGGCGGCGATCACGCCGGTCGTCGCCAGGCCCTCGGTGAGCCGGCGGGAGTCATGGGTGGTGAGCGGGTGGCCCGCGAGGCGGGCGAGGAAGGCCCGCAGCCGCTTGCCGGCCTCGTCGGGGCCCGTTGTGCCCAGCGGACACTCGACCTGCCGCGCGCAGTCGCGGGCGAACGAGGTGAAGGCGGTCTGGAAGCCCGCCGCCTGCTCGCGGTTGATGCGCTCCGCACTCAGCGAGGGGTCGAGCGCGCCGTCGAGGACGAGCCGGCCGACCCGGGACGGGAAGAGCTCGGCGTAGGTCGCGCCGAGGAACGTGCCGTAGGACGCGCCGACGTAGTGCAGCTTGCCGTCGCCGAGGAGCCCGCGGAGGACGTCCATGTCGCGGGCCGCCTCGACGGTCGAGACGTGCCGCAGCATCCGGCCGGCGCGGGTGGCGCAGCCCTGGGAGAACTTCTTGAGGTTCGCGACGTAGCCGCGCGTCTGGGCCGCCGTCCGCGGGTTCGGGTCGGCCTGGGTGTAGCGGTCCATCTCGCCGTCGGAGAGGCAGGTGACCGGGGTGCTGCGGCCCACACCGCGCGGGTCGGCCGCGACCAGGTCGTAGCGGGCCCGGACCTCGGCGGGGTACTTCGTGGCCGCGTGGCTCTGCAGGTAGTCGATCGCCGAGCCGCCCGGGCCGCCGGGGTTGACCAGCAGCGATCCGAGGTGCCCGGAGGAACCGGTGGCCCGCTTGCGCGCGACGGCGAGGGTGATGTCGCCGGCGCGGGGGGACGCGTAGTCGAGGGGGACCTTCATCGACGCGCATTCGAAGCCCGCGCCCTTGCCGGTGCAGGAGTGCCAGCGGAGCTTCTGCGCGTAGTAGGGGCGCAGGAGCCCGGCGGCGGCCGGGCCGGCGGGGCCGGCTCCGGTCTCTTCGGGGCCGGTGGCGACGGTGGTGGTGCCCGGTTCGTCCCCGTCCTGCGGTCTCGCCGACGCCGACGCGGTCGGCGCGGCCGGGCCGGCGGTGAGCGCGGAGAGGAGGAGGGCCGCCGTGGCGGCCAGGGTGCCGGAGGTGCGGAGCAGGCGACTGGTGTCCATCGGCTGGTCCCTCTGTGTGGCAGACAGGTGGGGTGGGGCGGTGGCGGACGGGCTGGCGTGCGGAGGCGGAGGGCTAGCGGGAAGCGGCAAGGGGGCGCGCCGACGCGCGCCGATACCGCTGGGGACGGTCCGCGGAGCGGACCCGGGTCTACGGAGCGTATCTGTACGCACACCCGATTTCGCCGGGCCGGGCCTACAGGTCGGCTCGTAAGGGTGAGGATTCACCCGGGGTGTGGTGTCCGCGGCGGTGCTGTGCCTATGGGGGCGGTCCTGTGCCTACACGGGCGGTCCTGTGCCTCCAGGGCACCGGACGTGTCCCGCGGCGGCAGCGGCATCCGTCAGCCCGCCCGCAGGGCCACCGTCATCGCCTCGACCGCGAGCAGGGGCGCAACGTTCCGGTCGAGGGCCTGGCGGCAGGCGCCGATCGCCTCGATGCGGCGCAGGGTCGACTCCGGCCGCGAGCCGGAGGCGATCCGCTCCAGGGCGTCCCGGGCGTCGACGTTGGCCAGGCCGACGCGGGAGCCGAGCTGTATCGCGAGGACGTCGCGGTAGAAGCCGGCCAGCTCGGTGAGGGCCAGGTCGAGGCTGTCGCGCTGGGTGCGCGTCGAGCGGCGCTTCTGCCTGTCCTGGAGCTCCTTCATCGCGCCGGCCGTGCCGCGCGGGAGCCGCCCGCCGGTGCCGGCCGCCGCGCCGAGGGCGGCGCGCAGCTCCTCCGTCTCCTTCGCGTCGATCTCCTCGGCGACCTGCTTCGCGTCCTCGGCGGCGGCGTCGATCAGCTCCTGGGCGGCCTTGAGGCAGCCGCCCATGTCCGCCACGCGGAGCGGCAGTTTGAGGACGGCGGCGCGGCGGGCGCGGGCGCGCTCGTCCGTGGCGAGGCGGCGGGCCCTGCCTATGTGGCCCTGCGTGGCGGCCGCCACCCGGGCGGCGAGCTCGGGCTCGACGCCGTCGCGGCGGACGAGGACGTCGGCGACGGCGGCGACGGACGGCGTGCTCAGGGTGAGGGACCGGCAGCGGGAACGGATCGTCGGCAGCACGTCCTCGATGGACGGCGCGCAGAGCAGCCAGACCGTCCGCGGCGCGGGCTCCTCGACGGCCTTGAGGAGGACGTTGCCCGCGCCCTCGGTGAGGCGGTCCGCGTCCTCCAGGACGATCACCTGCCAGCGGCCGCCCGCGGGCGACATCTGGGCGCGGCGGACGAGGTCGCGGGTCTCCTTGACGCCGATGGACAGCAGGTCGGTGCGGACGACCTCGACGTCGGCGTGCGTACCGACCAGGGCCGTGTGGCAGCCGTCGCAGAAGCCGCAGCCGGGGCCCGCGCCGTACGCCCGGTCGGGGCTGACGCACTGGAGCGCGGCGGCGAAGGCGCGCGCGGCCGCGGCCCGGCCCGCGCCGGGCGGGCCGGTGAACAGCCAGGCGTGGGTCATCCGCGAGCCGGCGGGCGTCTCCACCGGGCCGTCCGCCGACTCGGCCGCCGTGACCAGCGCGTCCGCGTCACGGGCGGCAGCGGCGAGCTGCTCCGTGACCCGGTCCTGCCCGACCAGGTCGTCCCACACCGCCATGACTGTCCTCCACGCCGATCGTCCCGGGTCCGCCCCGGTCACCCATTGTGAGGCACCCCACTGACAACGGGGTCCGGAACGGGCGGCGGGGCCCCGGACGAGGGCCCCGCCGTCTCTCACTTGCCGCGCCGCCGCGGCCCCTTGCCGCCGCCGGTGTCACCGCCGTCGTCGTCGCGCGGGCCCAGGAGCTCGTCGGCGAGCGTCGCGTCCTCGGCCCACTCGGGCCGGCGCCACGGCTTGCGGGGGCCGGGAGCGGCCGTCCCCTCGGAGCCGTCGCCGGGACGTGGCATCTCACGCGTACGGACGTTGTCCGCCTCGTCCGCGGGTGCCTTCGGGGAGGGCGCCGGCCTCTGCTTCTCCTGCTCCTGGTCCTGGTCCTCCGGCCGGAAGAGCCAGTCCGGGACCCGGTCCACCGGGTCCTCACGGCGCGCCGGAGCGGGCTTCGCACCCGCGGCGCCCCCGGTACCTCCGGAGCCCGCGCCGCCTTCGCCCACCCCCCAGGTGACCCGCTGCGGCGCCGAACCGGCGGACGGCGCGGCGGGCCGGGCCGGCTTGGTCGACTTGGCGGGCTTGGTCGGCTTGGCGGGCTTGCCCGGCGACACCGGCGGAACCGGCGGAACCGGCGGCAGCACGGCCGTCGCGTCCTCGCCGCGCCCGCCGTCGGTGACGGGCGGCAGCACCTCGGTCTCGTCCGCCGACCCCAGCGGCAGCACCGCCGTCGTGTCGCCGGAGTCGTCCCGGCCACGGGCGGCATCCGCCTCGTGGGGGTCGGCGCGGTGCACCATCGGCGACTCGACGGTCAGCGTCTCGTCCGCGTCCCGCATCCGCACGGTCTCGCGGGGATCGGGCCGGTGCACGGACGGGGCCTGGAGCCGCTCCGTCCGCTCGGCCTCGCCGCGCACGGACGCCTGCTCGACGGTGGGCACCTCGTCCGGCGTCCCCCTGGACGGCTGCGTTCCGGGCCCGGCCCCGGGCCCGGAACGGTCCGACCCGGCGGACCCGCGCTCGGAAAGAGAACCACTCCCGGAAAGAGACCTACGCTCGGAAAGAGGCCCACGCTCGGAAAGATCCGGAGCGGCTGCCTCCGCGGCAACCCCGGTCTCACCCGCCTCACCGGCCTCCCGCGCCGCCTCCGCAGCGGTCCGCGCCGCCTCCGCCGCCAGGAGGGCCTCCTCCGCCGCGCGCTGCTTCTCGCGGCGCCGCTCCTCGGCCTCCGCGCGCAGCCGCGCCTCCTCGGCGGCCTGCTCGCGCAGCCGCTCCTGCTCCTCGGCGCGGACCCGCTCCTCCGCCTCGCGGCGCCTGCGCTCCTCCTCCGCGAGCCGACGGGTCTCCTCGGCCCGGACCCGCGCCTCCTCGGCCTGGCGCTCGGCCTCCCGGCGCGCCGCCTCCTCGGCCTCGCGGCGCTTGCGCTCCTCCTCCTCGGCCCGCAGCCGGGCGAGCTGCTCCCGGCGCTCCCGCTCCAGCCGCTCCTCCTCGGCCTTGCGCGCCGCCTCCTCCTCGGCCCGGCGCCGGGCCTCCTCCTCGGCGGCCCGGCGGGCCTCCGCGAGGGCCTTCTCCTCGGCCGCGGACAGCGGGAGGTCCTGGTCGAGCCGGTGGCGGACGACGGTCGTGACCTCGTCCGGCTCCTGGCCGGCGTCGACCACGAGGTAGCGCGCGGGATCGGCGGCCGCCAGCGCCAGGAAGCCGCTGCGCACACGCTGGTGGAACTCGGCCGGCTCGGACTCCAGCCGGTCCGGCGCCTCGGTGAAGCGCTCGCGCGCGGTCTCCGGCGAGACGTCCAGCAGCACGGTCAGGTGGGGGACGAGCCCCTCGGTCGCCCAGCGGTTGATGCGGGCGATCTCGGTCGGCGACAGGTCCCGGCCGGCACCCTGGTAGGCGACGGACGAGTCGATGTAACGGTCGGAGATGACGACGGCGCCGCGCTCCAGGGCGGGCCGCACGACGGCGTTGACGTGTTCGGCCCGGTCGGCCGCGTACAGCAGGGCCTCCGCCCGGTCCGACAGACCGGCCGACGCGACGTCCAGCAGGATCGCGCGGAGCCGCTTGCCGATCGGCGTCGCGCCGGGCTCGCGGGTGACGACGACCTCGTGGCCCTTGGCGCGGATCCACTCGGCGATGGCCTGGACCTGGGTCGACTTGCCGGCGCCGTCCCCGCCCTCGAAGGCGATGAAGAAGCCGCTGCGCGCCGGCGCCTGGGCGGGGTCGCCGTCGCGGACGGCGTCCAGCAGGTCGCGGTGGAAGGGCACGCCGTGCCGGTCGTCGGTGCGGCCGAGCACCAGCGCGCCCACCGGCAGCAGCAGCGCGCCGATGAGCATCAGCGTGAACGCCGCGCCACCGTGCGCGAAGACGAAACTGCCGCTCTCGGCCCGGTGCGGGCCGATGAGGGCGGCCAGGACGGGCGCGACGACCGCGCCCAGCGCCACCGTGACGCGCACGACCGCGTGCAGATGCGCCGTCGTACGCTCCCGCGCGCCCTCCTCCGTCTCCTGGTCGAGAAGCGTGTGGCCGGTGTTGGCGACGACGCCCGCCGAGACGCCCGCCAGCAGGACGAGCAGCAGCCCGGTCGTGGGATCCGGCACGAGCCCGGCCACCAGCAGCGCCAGCCCGGTGACCCCCAGCCCGAGGGCGAGCAGCCGGCGGCGGGAGAAGCCGGGCAGGATCCTCGCCGCGGCGCGGATGCCGGCGACGGGGCCGCCGGTGAGCGCGAGCACCAGCAGGCCGAAGGCCACCGGACCGCCGCCCAGGTCGTACGCCTGGAGCACCGCGACGCCCACCGCCGCGGCGATGGCCCCGGCGACCGCGGCGCAGGCCAGGACGAAGACGGGGATGCCGCCGGTACGGCCCTTGTCGGGCCCCTGCGCGCCCTTGGGCCGGCGCAGTCCCTCCAGCGGGGAGCGCGGGACGGGGGCCTGCGCGCCGGGCAGCGGCAGGAAGTGGACGATCACGCCGGACGCGTTGAACAGCGCGGCCGCGAGGTACGAGCCGAGGGCGGCCTGGTGCAGGTGGAACCAGTCGATCCCGGAGCCCAGCAGATTGCTGACGAGCGTGATGGCGATCAGCGCGGCCGCCGCCACGGGCAGCGCGACGAAGGAGGTGCGCAGCGAGAGCCGGCGCAGCGCGTCCCGGTGGTCGGGGCCGGGCCGGACGGGGTCCGGCTCGGGGGGCGCGCCGGGCAGCAGCGAGGGCGCGACGCCGTCCTTGGCCACGCCCCACACGCGCTCGGCGGCGCCGAGGAGGAAGGCGGTGACCAGCAGCAGGACCAGGGAGTTGCGCTCGGTGAAGTCGATCCACACCGGCGCGACGGCCAGCAGGACAGCGCGGACGGCGTCGGCGCCGACCATGGTCCAGCGGCGGTCCAGCGGGCCGGCGGGGGCGAGCACCGAGGAGAGCGGGCCCAGCAGGGCGGCGCCGAGCAGCGCCGTGGCGAGCAGCCGCGCGCCGATGACGGCGGCGACGGCCAGGGCGGCACCGCGGTAGCCGCCGCCGAAGGAGCCCGCGGCCACGGCCGCCTGGAAGGCCAGGAGCACGAGGACCAGCACGCCGAGGGCGTCGCCGACCCCTCCCGCGGCCTGGGCGCTCCAGAGCCGCTTCAGCGACGGGATGCGGAGCAGGGCACGGACGGCGCGCTCACGGGAGTCCGCGGCCAGTGCCCCGGAGGGGGAGGTGACCGGTGTTGGATGCTCGGCTCGCGTCATCCTGCCAGCCTATCCGGAGCGCCTGAATACGGGCCTCCACGACGAACAGGCGCTCGAAGGACCCGGGCGGACGGCCGGGAAACGGCCGGGCGGCGGCACCGGAATCCCGGCCCGCCGCCCGCTCGCCGAGCATGCGGCTCACACCGACGGGGCGTGCGGCTCGCTTTCACGAACGCGCGGCTTCACGAGCGCGCGGCTCACTCCGCCTTGGCGGCCGCGGCCTTCTTGGCGGTGGTCTTCTTCGCCGCCGTCTTCTTCGCGGTGGTGGTCTTGGCCGCCGTGGTCTTCTTGGCGGCCGTCTTCTTCGCGGCGGTCTTCTTCGCCGGGGCCTTCTTGGCCGCCTTCTTCGCGGTCTTCTTGGCCGGGCCCTTGGCGCGCTTCTCCGCCAGCAGCTCGTAACCGCGCTCCGGCGTGATCGTCTCGACGTCGTCGTCGCGGCGCAGCGTCGCGTTGGTCTCGCCGTCGGTGACGTACGGACCGAAGCGGCCGTCCTTGACGACGACCGGGCGCTCGCTGACCGGGTCGGTGCCCAGCTCCTTCAGCGGCGGCTTGGCCGCGGCCCGGCCGCGCTGCTTGGGCTGCGCGTAGATCGCGAGGGCCTCCTCCAGCGTGATGTCGAAGATCTGGTCCTCGCTCTCCAGGGAGCGCGAGTCGGTGCCCTTCTTGAGGTACGGCCCGTAGCGGCCGTTCTGCGCGGTGATCTCGACGCCCTCGGGGTCGGTGCCGACGACGCGCGGCAGCGACATCAGCTTCAGCGCGTCCTCGAGGGTGACCGTGTCGAGCGACATGGACTTGAAGAGCGACGCCGTCCGCGGCTTGACCGCGTTCTTGCCGGTCTTCGGGGTGCCCTCGGGCAGCACCTCGGTGACGTACGGGCCGTAGCGGCCGTCCTTGGCGACGATCTCGTGGCCGGTGGCCGGGTCGGTGCCCAGCGCGTACTCGCCGCTCGGCTTGGCGAAGAGCTCCTCGGCGTACGCGACGGTGAGCTCGTCGGGGGCGAGGTCGGCGGGGACGTCCGCGCGCTGGTGGCCCTCGGAGTCCTTCTCGCCGCGCTCGACGTACGGGCCGTAGCGGCCGACGCGCAGCACGATGCCCTCGCCGACCGGGAACGAGGAGATCTCCCGGGCGTCGATCGCGCCCAGGTCGGTCACCAGCTCCTTGAGACCGCCGAGGTGGTCGCCGTCGCCGTTGCCGGCCTCGGCCGCCTTGCCGG
Organism: Streptomyces caatingaensis; assembly: GCF_001187435.1. Taxonomy (GTDB): domain Bacteria; phylum Actinomycetota; class Actinomycetes; order Streptomycetales; family Streptomycetaceae; genus Streptomyces; species Streptomyces caatingaensis. The sequence goes on from NZ_LFXA01000008.1 coordinate 107,825, forward strand.
AGCCCTCGGGGCCCTCGCCGAAGTAGAAGCGGCGCAGCCACGGCACGGCCTGGGCCTCGCCGCGGGCGATGCGGTCGAGGTCCTCCTCCATGGCGGCGGTGAAGTCGTAGTCGACGAGCCGGCCGAAGTGCTTCTCCAGCAGGTTGACCACGGCGAAGCTCAGGAAGGAGGGGACGAGCGCGGTGCCCTTCTTGAAGACGTAGCCGCGGTCGAGGATGGTGCCGATGATCGACGCGTAGGTCGACGGACGGCCGATCTCGCGCTCCTCCAGCTCCTTGACCAGCGACGCCTCGGTGTAGCGGGCCGGGGGCTTGGTGGCGTGGCCGTCGGCGGTGATCTCCTCGGCCGTCAGCGCGTCGCCCTCGGCGACCTGCGGCAGCCGGCGCTCGCGGTCGTCGAGCTCGGCGTTGGGGTCGTCCGCGCCCTCGACGTAGGCCTTCATGAAGCCGTGGAAGGTGATCGTCTTGCCGGACGCGCTGAACTCGGCCTCACGGCCGTCGCCCGCTCTGCCCGCGATGCGGACGGTGACCGAGTTGCCGACGGCGTCCTTCATCTGGGAGGCGACGGTCCGCTTCCAGATCAGCTCGTAGAGGCGGAACTGGTCGCCCGTCAGCCCGGTCTCCGCCGGGGTGCGGAAACGATCACCCGAAGGACGGATGGCCTCGTGCGCCTCCTGGGCGTTCTTGACCTTGCCCGCGTAGGTGCGCGGCTTCTCCGGCAGGTAGTCGGCACCGTAGAGCTGGGTGACCTGCGCCCGGGCCGCGCTCACCGCGGTGTCGGAGAGCGTCGTGGAGTCCGTACGCATATAGGTGATGAAGCCGTTCTCGTACAGCTTCTGGGCCACCTGCATGGTCGCCTTCGCACCGAAGCCCAGCTTCCGCGACGCCTCCTGCTGGAGGGTGGTGGTGCGGAACGGGGCGTACGGGGAGCGGCGGTACGGCTTCGACTCGACCGAGCGGACGGCGAAGGAGGTCTGCTCCAGGGCGGCGGCCAGGGCGCGGGCGCTCGCCTCGTCCAGGTGCAGCACCTGGGCGGCGTCCTTGAGCCGCCCGTTGGACCCGAAGTCGCGGCCCTGGGCCACGCGGCGGCCGTCGACCGAGGTCAGCCGGGCGGTGAAGGACGCGGGGTCGGACGTGTCCCCGCCGCGGCCGGTGCCGAAGGTGCCGGTGAGGTCCCAGTACTCGGCGGAGCGGAAGGCCATGCGCTCGCGCTCGCGCTCGACGACCAGCCGCGTCGCCACGGACTGCACCCGTCCGGCGGACAGGCGGGGCATGACCTTCTTCCACAGGACCGGGGAGACCTCGTAGCCGTAGAGACGGTCGAGGATGCGCCGGGTCTCCTGGGCGTCGACCAGCTTCTTGTTGAGCTCGCGCGGGTTGGCGACGGCGGCCTGGATCGCGTCCTTGGTGATCTCGTGGAAGACCATCCGGCGGACGGGGACCTTGGGCTTGAGGACCTCCTGGAGGTGCCAGGCGATGGCCTCGCCCTCGCGGTCCTCATCGGTGGCCAGGAAGAGCTCGTCGGACTCGGCCAGCAGCCCCTTGAGCTTCTTGACCTGCTCCTTCTTGTCGGCGTTGACGACGTAGACGGGCTGGAAGTCGGCGTCCACGTTCACACCGAGGCGGGCCCAGGGCTCGCCCTTGTACTTCGCCGGGACCTCGGCGGCCCCGTTCGGCAGGTCACGGATGTGCCCGACGCTCGCCTCGACGACGTATCCGGGGCCGAGGTAGCCCTTGATCGTCTTCGCCTTGGCAGGCGACTCGACGATGACGAGTCGGCGGCCGCCCTGTGCGGTCTCGCTGGTCGGGGACAACTTCGCTCTTCTTCCGGTCGCAATCGGCATGGGAGTTGCGGTGACGCTGCGGAGTGTGACGGTACATCCCGCCCCCGTGTCAAACGGGGAAAGCCCGCAACGCCACTCGAACGGTAACCCGACAAGCGTCCTGTCTGCCGCCCGGACCGTCACACCGCTGGGAGGAACACGCCGCCCGCTCCCCTGGGGCGACGGTATCCGGACGATACGGGACACGCCTCACGAGGCGATCAACATCACCGTCCCGTGTGCCGGACAACAACCGGAGGCCGCCGCACCGGCCCCGGCCCGCGTGTTCAGGTCGACCCTCGCGTTCCGGTCAATCGGCCTCCGGGATCAGGAAGCCCTGCTCGACCAGGAGCCGGATCGCCTCGGGGGTGCGGTCGCGCAGCAGCACCGGATCCTCCCCGACGAGCTGGGCGATGGCGTCGAGGATGCGGCCCGCGGGGAGAGTCCCGTCACAGACGCCGGCGAATCCGGCGCCCACCGTGTCCACCTTGGTGGCCCGCCGCATGCCCCGGTTCTGCCGCAGGACCACGTGCTCCGGGTCCTCCGCGCCGGGCAGTCCGACCTGCTCCTGGACGACCTCGGGGGCGAGCCGGAAGCGGGCCTCGAGCAGCGCCGCGTCGTCGTGCGTCCGCAGGAACTCCTGCCGCTCGAAGTGCTCGCGGACGGCGGGGCCGAGCGGCTGCTCCACCGGGTGCGGCCACTCCTCGGCGATCACGGACGGCCGGCCGGCGCCCGATTTGACCAGCGTGATCCAGCCAAATCCGATGCCCTTCGTGCGCCGGGCCTCGAACTCGGCCAGCCAGGCGTCGTAGCGGGCCGCGTACTCTTCGGGACCCGCGCGGTGGTCGCCCGCGTCGCGCAGCCACAGCTCGGCGTACTGGGCCACGTCCTGCACCTCGCGCTGGACGATCCAGGCGTCGCAGCCGGCCGGCACCCAGGAGGTCAGCCGCTCGCGCCAGTCCTCCCCCTCGACGTGCTGCCAGTTGGCCAGGAGCTGGCAGTAGCCGCCGTCGTTGAGCCGGGCGGCGGCCTGCCCCACCAGCGTGCGGCACAGGTCGTCCCCGCCCATGCCGCCGTCGCGGTAGGTGAGCCGGGCGCCCGGGGAGATGACGAACGGCGGATTCGAGACGATCAGGTCGAACGTCTCGTCGGCGACGGGCTCGAACAGCGACCCCTGGCGCAGATCGGCCTCGGGCGCGCCGGACAGCGCGAGCGTGAGCCGGGCCAGGCGCAGGGCGCGCGGGTTCACATCGGTCGCGGTGACGCGGCGGGCGTGCCGGGCGGCGTGCAGCGCCTGGATGCCGGAGCCGGTGCCGAGGTCGAGGGCGCTGCCCACGGGCGTGCGGACGGTGAGGCCGGCGAGCGTGGTGGAGGCGCCGCCGACGCCGAGGACGAGCCCGGAGCGGTCCGTCCCGGCCGGGCCCGCGCCGCCGCCGGCGATGCCCCCGGCTCCGCCGACCGCGCAGCCGAGGTCGGAGACGATCCACCAGTCCTCGCCGTCCGGGCCGCCGTAGGGGCGTATGTCCACCGTGGCGCGCACCTCGTCGCCGCCGGCGGTGAGCCAGCCGTCGGCGAGGCAGTCGTCGAGGGGCAGCGCGGCGGCCGCCCGGACGCGGGGGACGGGGCGCTGGAGGAGGAAGAGCCGGACCAGCGTCTCCAGCGGGCCGTCCCCGCGGGTCGCGCGCAGCGCCGGGACCGTCTCGCCGCGGGCGAGCGCGGCGTAGGCGGGGGCGCCGAGCAGGTCGAGCAGACCGTCGGCCGTGAAGGCGGCGGCGAGCAGGGCGTCGCGCAGCCGGGCGGTGCGCGACGGGGCGTCGGCGGAAGGGAGCGTACTCACACGACCATTGTCGGGGGCGCCACTGACAATCGGCGCGGCGGCCGTCGCGGACGACGGCCGCGAGTGGTCACTTCGGGGACTCGACGCCCTTCTTGCAGCTCTCCTGCTTCATCATCGCCTTGCCCAGCTCCCCGGACTGGAGCTTGTTGATGGCGTCGTCGCCCTTGCCCTTGAGTCCGTCGAGCCGCTTGGCCAAGTCCCTGAGCCCGTCGGAGAACTTGGCCTTGTCCGAGGTGTTGAGGTTGTCCACCTGCTTCTTGAGGTCGGCGAAGGCCGTGGACAGCTCGTTGAGCGCCTTGACGGCGTTGTCCTGGATCGTCTTGCCGTCCTCGACGGGCGGGACACCCGCATTCTGCACGGTCGACGCGAGCGACTTGTATCCGGCGGAGATGGTCTCGAAGGCCGTCGAGTCGGTCCGCTGGACCTTCTTGGAGTCCTCCTCGCCCTGCACGGCGACGGTGCTGGCGAAGGCGTCCTTGGTCTTCTTCACCTGGGGCTGGAGCTGATCGCAGAGGTTCTTGGCCCACGTGTCGCGCTTCTTGCCGTTGTCCTCGCCACCGCCGCCGCAGCCCGTCAGGGCGAGGACGAGCGCCGCACCGCCGGACAGTGCGGTCACAAGCTTCTTGTTCACCGGATCGGCCCCTTCCATGGCTCTCGGCCCCGGAACTTACACGTCCCGCCGGTACGGCCCGCGAGCCGAGCATCCCATATGCCCCTTTATGTCGCCATGTGACCCAATCTCGATGTGGTGTTCACCGCGCCGGGAACCCCGCGGCGGCTCCCCGGCAAAGGCCGCCGACGGCACGGGGACGACAGAACGGGCGGACGGCGCGCGATCCGCCGTCCACCCGTTCCCGGAGCGCACCTTCAGGACACCACCGCCGGATCGGCCGACTCCGGCGACCGCTCGGCACTGCCGTCCTCGCCGTCGACGGCCACCCCGCGCCGCTTGGAGAGGTACACCGCGACCACGATGACCAGCCCGGCCAGCACCGCGACCCCGATCCGCAACGGCCTGCTCGCGTCGGCCCCGTAGGAGAACTTCACCACCGCCGGGGCGATCAGCAGGGCCACCAGGTTCATCACCTTCAGCAGCGGGTTGATCGCCGGCCCCGCCGTGTCCTTGAACGGGTCGCCGACCGTGTCGCCGATGACCGTCGCGGCGTGCGCCTCGCTGCCCTTGCCGCCGTGCCGGCCGTCCTCGACCAGCTTCTTGGCGTTGTCCCAGGCGCCACCGGAGTTGGCCAGGAACACGGCCATCAGCGTGCCGGCGCCGATCGCCCCCGCCAGGTACGAACCGAGCGCGCCGACGCCCAGCGCGAAGCCGACCGCGATCGGCGCCATGACCGCGAGCAGCCCGGGGGTGGCGAGTTCGCGCAGCGCGTCCTTGGTGCAGATGTCCACCACGCGCCCGTACTCCGGCTTCTCGGAGTGGTCCATGATCCCGGGGTGCTCGCGGAACTGCCGCCGCACCTCGTAGACCACCGAACCCGCCGACCGGGACACCGCGTTGATCGCCAGGCCCGAGAACAGGAAGACGACGGCGGCGCCCAGGACCAGCCCCACCAGGTTGTTGGGCTGCGAGATGTCCAGACTCAGGTTGGTCTCCGAGGACTTCGCGTGCACGTCGGCGACCGCGGTGGCGATGGCGTCCCGGTACGAGCCGAAGAGCGCCGACGCCGCCAGCACGGCCGTGGCGATCGCGATCCCCTTGGTGATCGCCTTGGTGGTGTTGCCCACCGCGTCGAGGTCGGTCAGCACCCGGGCGCCGGCGCCCTCGACGTCGCCGGACATCTCGGCGATGCCCTGCGCGTTGTCGGAGACCGGACCGAAGGTGTCCATCGCGACGATGACCCCGACCGTGGTCAGCAGGCCCGTACCCGCCAGCGCGACCGCGAACAGCGCGAGCATGATGGACGAACCGCCCAGCAGGAACGCCCCGTAGACCCCCAGCCCGATCAGCACGGCCGAGTACACCGCCGACTCCAGCCCGACGGAGATGCCGGCGAGGACGACGGTCGCGGGACCGGTCAGCGAGGTCTTGCCGATGTCCCGCACCGGCCGCCGCCCGGTCTCCGTGAAGTAGCCCGTGAGCTGCTGGATGAGCGCCGCCAGGACGATGCCGATGGCGACCGCGACCAGCGCGAGCACCCGCGGGTCGCCGTCGTGGGTGCGGATCGCCTCGTCACCGATCCCCTTCAAGTCGGCGTAGCTGGACGGCAGGTAGGCGAACACCGCGACCGCCACCAGCGCGAGCGAGATCACGGCCGAGACGAAGAACCCCCGGTTGATCGCGGTCATCCCGCTCCGGTCGGAGCGCCGCGGCGCCACCGCGAAGACCCCGATCATCGCCGTCACCACCCCGATCGCGGGGACGAGCAGCGGGAAGGCCAGCCCCGAGTCGCCGAAGGCGGCCTTGCCGAGGATCAGCGCGGCGACCAGCGTCACGGCGTACGACTCGAAGAGGTCGGCCGCCATCCCCGCGCAGTCGCCGACGTTGTCGCCCACGTTGTCCGCGATGGTGGCGGCGTTGCGCGGATCGTCCTCGGGAATGCCCTGCTCGACCTTGCCGACGAGGTCGGCGCCGACGTCCGCGGCCTTGGTGAAGATGCCGCCGCCGACCCTCATGAACATGGCCAGCAGCGCGGCCCCGAAACCGAAGCCCTCCAGCACCTTCGGCGCGTCGGCCGCGTAGACGAGCACCACGCAGGAGGCGCCCAGCAGACCGAGGCCGACGGTGAACATCCCGACGACTCCCCCGGTGCGGAACGCGATTTTCATCGCCCGGTGGGAAACGGCCGACAGATCCTTTTCCGCCTCTCCCCCACGGGCCGTCGCCTCCCGCGCCGCGGCCGCCACCCGCACATTGCTGCGCACCGCGAGCCACATGCCGATGTAACCGGTCGCCGCGGAGAAGACCGCCCCGACGAGGAAGAACGCCGAACGCCCCAGCCTTTGCGTCCAGTTGTCCGCCGGCAGGAGCATGAGAAGGAAGAACACCGCGACGGCGAATACGCCGAGCGTGCGCAACTGCCGTGCCAGATAGGCATTCGCGCCTTCCTGTACAGCGGCGGCAATTCTCTTCATGCCGTCGGTGCCCTCTCCCGCGGCCAGCACCTGCCGCAACAGCACCACGGCCACCACGAGGGCCGCGAGGGCCACGGCCGCGATGACGATCACGAGAACGCGGTTGCCGTGCGTGAGTTCAACCGCGAGATTCTGAGTGAAGTCCACCTGTTCAGGGGTGAAGGGCCCCGCCATTCGTCCTCCCTGACGTTTGGCACATGGGCGCGTGGCCGGCCCGCGAACGCGGAGCAGCCGCCACGCTCAGGCGTCCTGAGCTCAAGATGGACGGATTGTAGGGAGCATGACGTGATCTAAAACAGAGCGCGCCGACCGGAATGAGTCGGCGCGCACGACGGCCCGCATGGAGATCACGTGAATGATCCGTAGCGCGGAAAGCCCCCGCGGTGAAGATCGGGGAATGCGCCCGGGGAATTACGGGCGCCCCGCCCGGGAGGCGGGCAGACGGCGGGACTTCCCTGCCGTACGCGCTTACGCCGCATCACGCAGCGGCAAGGGGACCAACGGCCGCAGACGCGGCTACGGCAGGACGGAGGCGGGGACCGTCGGCCAGCTCATGCGGATGACGCCGCCGCTCTCGCCGGCGCTCACCTCGACGTCGTCGACCAGCCCGCTGATGACGGCGAGGCCCATGTCGTCCTCGGCCTCCGAGGCTTCCTCCCGGTCCATGGCGGATGTGCCGGAGGAGCCCGCCACGGCCTCGGCGACGGCCGTGTGCGGCGCGTCGTCCCCCACCTCGATGGAGAACTTCTTCTCGTCCTCCGTCAGCCGTACCCGGACGGGGGTGGTGATGCCGACGCTCCTGTGCAGACCGACCGCCCGCGAGCACGCCTCGCCCACGGCGAGCCGCACCTCGTCGAGCACGGCCTCGTCGACCCCCGCCCGGCGCGCCACCGCGGCCGCCACCAGACGGGCGGTGCGGACGTGCTCAGGAAGGGCGCTGAAGAGCAGTTCGACGGTGGCCATCCCATCCCCCTCGTCGTACGTGCCCCCTCCCCGTCACGGGAACGGAGCGAACCCGCGCAGGAACCGAGCCCACGGCCCGGCGCCCGCGCGCACCTGCCTCCGGCGACCGTCAGTCGGTCGCCGACACCGCGTCGTCGACCGAGGTGTGGATCGGGAACACCTTGGTCAGACCGGTGATACGGAAGATCTTGAGAATGCGCTCCTGGTTGCAGACCAGGCGCAGCGAGCCCTCGTGCGCACGCACCCGCTTCAAGCCACCGACCAGCACGCCGAGCCCCGTCGAGTCGAGGAAGTCGACACGCTCCATGTCCACGACGAGGTGGTAGCTGCCGTCGTTGACAAGCTCGACCAGCTGCTCCCGCAGCTTGGGCGCGGTGTACACATCAATCTCGCCACCGACCTCGACAACCGTACGGTCGCCAACGGTCCGGGTCGACAGGGACAGGTCCACGGATCCTCCAGCACCTTGCATCGAGCGGTCGCCCCCCGCAGATCGGCAGCCGCGATGGCATTCAATCACTTACCGGCAGGCGCGCACGACGCCTTGACGCCATTGTCCGTCACGCCAGTGACACACTCGATGTCGATGGCTCACGATCAACTCCCGCCGGGGGCGGGCGTACATCCCGCTCCCCGGGCGGTCCTCGACGGACTCGCCGCCGGGGCAGCCCGGGCTGCACGCATCACTCATACGGAGCACTTGCCCCCTCGCCCCGGACGTCATGCCGCCTGGCCCGAGAAGATCCGGCCGGAAGTGACCGCCGCCGTCCGGGCCGCCGGAATCGCCCGGCCGTGGACCCACCAGGCCCGCGCGGCGGAGCACGCGCTGCGCGGCGAATCGGTGGTCGTGGCCACCGGGACCGCCTCCGGGAAGTCCCTCGCCTACCTCGCGCCGGTGCTCAGCACCCTGCTCGACGGCTCCGAGGCCCCCAACGGCCGCGGCACGACCGCCCTCTACCTCGCCCCCACCAAGGCCCTCGCCGCCGACCAGCGCCGCGCCGTGCGCGCCCTGGCGGCGCCCCTCGGCAAGGCCGTCCGGCCCGCGGTCTACGACGGGGACACCCCCGTCGAGGAGCGCGAATGGGTGCGCCAGTACGCCAACTACGTGCTCACCAATCCGGACATGCTGCACCGCTCGGTGCTGCCCTCCCACCCGCGATGGGCCTCCTTCCTGCGCGCCCTGCGCTATGTCGTCGTCGACGAGTGCCACACCTACCGCGGCGTCTTCGGCTCCCACGTGGCCCAGGTGCTGCGCCGGCTGCGCCGGCTCTGCGCCCGCTACGGCTCCGAACCCGTCTTCCTGCTCGCCTCGGCCACCGCGTCCGAGCCCGCCACCGCCGCGTCCCGGCTCACCGGCGTCCCTGTGGTGGAGATCACCGACGACGGCTCCCCGCGCGGCGAGACGGTCTTCGCCCTCTGGGAGCCGCCGCTGACCGAGCTCCACGGCGAGCGCGGCGCGCCCGTCCGCCGCACCGCCACCGCCGAGACCGCCGACCTCCTCACCGACCTCGCCGTCCAGGGCGTGCGCACCGTCGCCTTCGTCCGCTCCCGGCGCGGCGCCGAACTCGTGGCGCTCATAGCCCAGGAGCGCCTGGCCGCCGTCGACCGCTCCCTCCCCTCCCGCGTCGCCGCCTACCGCGGCGGCTACCTCCCCGAGGAGCGGCGCGCCATCGAGCGCGCCCTCCACACCGGCGAACTGCTCGGCCTCTCCGCCACCACCGCCCTCGAACTCGGCGTCGACGTGGCCGGCCTCGACGCCGTCCTCCTCGCCGGCTACCCCGGCACCCGCGCCTCCCTGTGGCAGCAGGCCGGGCGGGCGGGCCGCACCGGGCGCGGGGCCCTGGCCGTCCTCGTCGCCCGGGACGACCCGCTGGACACCTACCTCGTGCACCACCCCGAGGCCCTCTTCCGGCAGCCCGTCGAATCCACCGTCCTCGACCCGGACAACCCCTACGTCCTCGCGCCCCACCTGTGCGCCGCCGCCGAGGAGCTGCCGCTCACCGAGGCCGACCTGGATCTCTTCGGGCCCGAGACCCGGGGCCTGCTCTCCCAGCTCGAACTGCGCAGGCTGCTGCGGCGCCGAGGCACCGCCTGGCACTGGACGCGCCGCGAGCGCGCCGCCGAGCTCACCGGCATCCGGGGCGAGGGCGGCCGCCCCGTCCAGGTGGTCGAGGAGGGCACCGGGCGGCTGCTGGGCACCGTGGACGCGGCCGCCGCCCACACGACCGTCCACGAGGGCGCCGTCCACCTCCACCAGGGCCGCACCTACCTCGTCCGCCGGCTCGACCTGGACGACAACGTCGCCCTGGTCGAGGAGGCCGACCCGCCCTATTCGACGACGGCCCGGGACACCACGGCCGTCTCCGTCCTGGAGACGGTCGAAGAGGTCCCCTGGGGCGAGGCACGGCTGTGCTTCGGCTCGGTCGAGGTCACCAACCAGGTCGTCTCCTTCCTCCGCCGCCGGCTCCTCACCGGCGAGATCCTCGGCGAGTCCAAGCTGGACCTGCCGCCCCGTACGCTGCGCACCCGCGCCGTGTGGTGGACGGTCACCGAGGACCAGCTCGACGACGCCGGCGTGGCGCCCGAGGCCCTCGGCGGCGCCCTGCACGCCGCCGAGCACGCCTCCATCGGCATGCTGCCGCTCTTCGCCACCTGTGACCGCTGGGACATCGGCGGCGTCTCCGTCCCCCTCCATCCCGACACGCTGCTGCCCACCGTCTTCGTCTACGACGGCCACCCCGGCGGCGCGGGCTTCGCCGAGCGGGCCTTCCGGACGGCCGCCCGCTGGCTCACCGCCACCCGCGAGGCGATCGCCGCCTGCGAGTGCGAGACCGGCTGCCCGTCCTGCATCCAGTCCCCCAAGTGCGGCAACGGCAACGAGCCACTCGACAAGCGGGCCGCCGTTCGCGTCCTCGACCGCTTGCTCTCCGGAGCCCCGAAGAACGAACGGCCGGGCCCGCCCGGGGGCTCGGGGGCGGAGTCACCGGGGACGGAGTCCTGAGGCAGCTGGCCGCCCCGGGGACTCGACCCCGGGGGCTCGGCCTCGTACCCCCAGCCGGCGACCCCGGGGCCGCCGGCGCCGGGCCCAGCGGCCCCAGACGCGGCCGCCCCCGTGGCGGGCCCCGCACGGGACCGGACGCGTACGGCATACGGCCCGGCCCGCGCCTCGGCCGCCACCTCCGCGATCTCGCCCCGCACCGCGCAGGTCACCACCCGCGTCCGCTGGGCGCCGGCGACCCGGCGGGCGGCCGCGCAGGCCGTTTCCTGGCCGAGGAGGGCGCGGTCGGCGGCGGCCAGGGCCGCGAGGTCGGCCGCTCCGCCCGCGCGGTGCCGGACGAGTACCGCCTGCCCCATGGCGAGCAGCAGCGTGAAGACCGCGCAGAAGGCCGTGGTGGCGACCGCCGCCCACACCGTGGCGGAGCCTCTGTCACCCCACCGTGTCCTCCTGTCACCCCACTCTGTCCTCCCGTCACCCCACCGTGTCCTCCGCAAGGGCCACCGCCTCTCCTCCCAGCCGGACCGCGAGCGGCCCCGGCCCCGCGGCGCGCGCCTCGACCCGCACCCTCACCAGATCTCCCTCCCTCGTCACCGCCACCCGGGCCCCCGGCGGAGCCGCCGACCTGGCCGCCGCCACCGCCACGGGCGCCGGGTCCGAGCGGGCGGCGGCCCGCGCCCCCGCCCGCGCCGCGTCCACGCACTGGATCTGCGCGGACGCGGCCATCAGCCCCCAGATGAGAGCCATGCCGAACAGCACCAGCGTCGGCAGCGCCATGGCGGTCTCGGCGGTCACATAGCCGCCGTCGGAACGGCCGTCCTCAGAAGGCCGCATGGAGCCCCTTATCGATGAGCTGCTGGAGTGCCGCACTCACCGCGCCGCTGGTGACGACCTTGTAAAGCACCGCCGCCAGGGCACAGGCGGCACTCGTTATCTGGGGCTATTCGCGAAGTTCGCAGGTCATCGACTTGCCTTGAGTTGAGGCATGTTAGGCAAGTTAGGGATTGGCGCTCGTGCTGCTAACAGCCTTCGGTGTCGCCCGGCCGGCGGACCGGGCCGGGTACGGTACGGGGACGGCCTCCTCACTTCGTCTGAGGAGGCCGTCCCCGTGGTGATGGCGGGTCAGGCCAACGGTGTGGCCGCGAGGGCTTCTCGCAGTTCGCGTGCGGCGGGTAGTTGCCGGGCTCCGCGGGGGAGGGTGCTGGCGAGTTCCTGGCCCCGGCGGGCGATCAGGCCGGTGCGGTAGGCGGGCGGGAGGGCGGTGATGATGTGGACTGCCTGGGTGCATGCGCTGTCGTGGTCGCCACCCGCGGCCGTGCACAGGGCTTCGTCGAGGTGGATCAGTGCGGGGGACATCACCGAGGTGGGGCTGATGAGCCGGAGGGCTTCGGCTTGCATGTCGGCGGCGGGGCCGGTGTCGCTGATGCCGGTGTAGGTGCGGCTGGCGTGCACCAAGTGCTGCTGGAGGGGATAGCCGTACCAGGTGCCCGAGGCGTCGGTCTCGCGCAGGCGGTCACGCACGCGCTCGGCGTCGGTTATGGCCTGGCGGGCTTCGGCGTGGTGGCCGAGGGCTGCGTGGGCTCGGGCCTGGGCGGCGGCAGCGAGCGCGTGGGCGGCTGAGTTGCCGTCGCCGGCCAGGGTGCGGGCGCGGTCGGCGAGGCGGAGGGCGGCGGCGGGCTGGCCCCAGTTGAGGGGCACCATCGCCTCCCGTGCGGTCACCCAGGCGTGCACCGTGGTGTCGCCGCTGGCCTGGGCAGCGGCGGAGGCGTTGGCATACCAGCGGTGGGCATCGCGGGGGTGGCCCATGTCGCCCAGGACCAGGGCGACGATGCCGGACAACTGCGCGCAGACCCGCAGGACCCGCTGGCGTTCGCCGGTGTCGAGTTGCTGCACGAGGAGCCGGCCCACGTCTTCGACGTCGAGGAGGGCGTCGTGCAGGACGGTGATGGGGGCGCGTCCGCCGTAGCCGCAGCCGTAGCGCCAGGCGGTCTCCTCCCACTGGCCGATCACGGCATCTCGTCCGGCTGCCGTGGTGAGGGCGGATTCGGCCCGGGCCTGCTGGCCGGCGAGGAGTTCGAGGACCGGCGGGGACAAGGCGGCGCTCGCCCCGAGGGCGGCCCGGATGATGGTGCGTCGTTTCATGTCGTCTTCTCCCTCCTCTCCCGCCGAGGGGGATGCCGAAGCGCCATCGCCGAGAGAGCGTGTGGTGGTGGGTTGGGGAGGGCATTGGCCGGGCGAGAGTGCTCCACCGGCCCTCAAGGCGGTGTCGCACGCTGCCGTCGGGTCCTTCGACAGCAGGTACTTACCCGGTGGGGCGTGAAAGACCAGCGGTCGGTCGCCGTGGACGCGGCCGACGGAGACCGATGCCGCGTTATCGGTGGCCTTGGCCCCGGACCCGGCGGTGCACGTCTTGCCGGAGGTCTCTAAGTCCAGGTTGAGGACCTGCGCGACGTACGGGAGCCAGTGCCTCGGTGCGCGCTCGCCGTTGAGCCACCGGCGGGCGTACTGGCGCTCAAGGGTGCCCGGGGGCCGCCCGGCGGCGATGCTGACTTCCCGGGCGAGCTTGGTGGGGCCCCAGCCGCGTTCCTCGCACGCGTGTCGGATGAGTTCGGAGAGTTCTTGTCTGCTCGGCACGATGCCGTCGCCTCCTGGCCTACGCGGGCCTACAGCTGCCCTACATCCTGGCCCCTCCTCGCCTTGTCCGTACGGCCGTTGACTGAAGCACACCGCCCGGGACGCGTGGGCGGATGAAGCGGCAGCGGGCCACCGGCGTCCCATCACTGTCTCCTCGCCACGTCGGCGGCCCGCTGCCTCCAACCCCTGGGACGAGAAGGAGACGACGGTGACGTACACGTGCCGTACGACCGGCGGCAGGAGGACCTGCGGTGACTGGGTGGAGCCCATGCTCGGCTGGATCTGGGCCCTGGGCACCCTCGCCGCGGCCGGCAGTCTGGCCGCCGTCGTCCACCACGACCTCGACCGCCCCGGGCAGGCCCCGGCCGCCCTGTCCCTGCCGGACGCGGCGGCCACGGCGACGGGAGGCTGGCGATGACCGCCGGTTCGAGCGCCATCGCCGCCGCCGAGGTCTTCGCCTACGCGGACGAGAAGATCAAGCAGGCCGCCGCCGATCTGTGGCCGGGCGGCACCGTGCGGCTGGGCCAGCACACGCCGAGCGTCACCGCCTACGTCCGCCGGCTGACGGTGGACGGGCGCCCGCTGTACGCGAAGGTGTCGCTGCTGGGAATGTCGCTGGTCTCGGTGCTGCGGGGCACGGCCGGGGACTGGGCCCAGGTCAGGGCGGCACAGGCCGCCTACCAGGGCTCGCCGGGCGCCCTGCTGGAGCGGGAGGCCAGGGGCCTGGCCATCGTGCAGGAGGCCGGAGCGCGGGCCTGCCGGGTCGCCGGACACCAGGACGGGGTGCTGTTCACCGAGCCGGTAGCCGGGCCGACGCTCGCCGACCTGCTGGCCAAGGACCCGCACCAAAGCGGCGAGCTGATGACCCGCGCGGTGGTCGAGCTGGCGGGGCTCCAGCGACCCGCCATCGCCCGTGCCGTCGATGAGGTGGCCATCACCGAGCGGGGCATCGGGGCGACCTTCGACCGGAAGTTCAACGGCATCAGCGGCCCCGTCTACCTGCGCAAAGCAGGCCAGGCCGGGGAGGTGCTGGGCGCGGTGGTCCTGCGGCTGAGGCGGCTGCGGCCCGCTCCGGCGGTCGGGCACCGGCCGGTGGTCTACGGTGACCTCAAGCCGGACCACGTCGTCTTCCCCGACGGCGCCGACGGGCGGCCGGTCTTCCTCGACCCCGGCCTGGGCCGGGGACGCCCGCAGACGGACCCGGCCAAGCTGATCTCCCGTGCCGTGCTCAGCCTGATCGCTTCCTCCCCGGACCTGGTCACGGCCGACGCCGTCGCGACCGGGATCGAGGAGTTCGCCGACGCCCTCACGGCCGACCTCGCCCCGGACGAGCGGGCCGAGTGGCTGCGGCACCTGGTGGTGCTCTGGCTGATGGACACCACCAACATCCTCAGCACCTACTTGACCTGCCCGCCCGACCTGCCCCTGCCCGAGCACGCCGGAAAGCTCACCGCCCGGGCGGAGACGGTGTGCGGCCTGCTTCAGGCCACGACCGCCGGCCTGGTCGCCGGGACGGATCCGCGGGCGGTGTGGCGGCTCGCGCTGGCCGACGTGGTGAAGGCAGCGAACCGGTGACCGCCGTCCGGGCCGGGGCGGTCGGGGTGATCGGCGCCGGTGCCGTCGGCCAGAGCGTCGCCATGCTGCTGGCCGCGGGAGGCTGGTGCGAGTCCGTCTGGGTCGTGTCCCGAACGGGCCTGTCGGCCCGGGCCCTGGTGACCGACCTGGAAGACATGTGCCAGATCACCGGCTCCCCCGTCCGGGCGGTTCACGCCGCCGACCCGGGCCAGCTTGTGTCCTGTGAGGCGGTGGTGGTCTGCCCGCGGGCCGAGTTCACCAACACCAGCCGTACCAACGTGCGGATGGCCGGGCTGAACGCGAACGCCCCCGTCATCGCCTCGCTGGCCCGGCAACTGGCCCGCTACCAGGGGCTGGTGGTCATGGTGACCAACCCCGTGGACATCATGGCCCGCCTGTTCGCCGAGGTCTCCGGCTGCCCGCGCGTCTACGGGGTGGGCTCGAACACCGACACCGCCCGCTACCGCCTCACCCTCGCCCACCTCCTGGGTGTGCCTGTTGAGGAGGTGGAGGGGCATGTGATCGGCGAGCACGGCGACCAGGCGGTGGTGTGCGCGTCGGCCACCCGGGTGAACGACCGCCCCGTCGAGGTGCCGGTCGGACAGGTCCGCCGCGAGCTGGCCGATCGTCCGGCCAGGATCAACGCCGGTCTCGGCCGCACCCGTTGCGGCCCGGCCGGCGCCGTCATCGCTGCCCTCCGCGCGGGCCTGGGCCTGGAGGACCGGGTGGTGGAACTGTCCGTCAACCACGAATGGCGGTGGATGGGAATCCCGTTGTGCTTCACCGCCGGAACCCCCAGCGTGTGCCTCCCCCCGCTCGATCCCGGCGAGGCCCGCCAGCTGGTGGCCGCCGACGTCAAGCTCCGCGACGCCTACGAGCCGCTGGCCCGCCTGCACGTTCCCGTACGTACCTCATGGAAGGAGAAGACCGCAGTGACCAGGACCGCTACCCGTATCGCCACGGCCAGTAAGGCGGTGGCCGTCACCAGCAACAGCACGGTGGTCACCGACTGGGCCATCCGTTACTTCGGCCCTGGTGGAACGCCGCCAGCACCACTGTCGATGACGGCTCGCAGGTGATCGCCGACGTCGCCCCGGACAGGGTGACGGAGATCGCCCAGCGTGTGGCCGACCACGCGCACGAGGAGACCGTCTACGCCAACTCGGCCATGGTCTTCGACCGGGACGACGACGGCACCGTCCTCGCCTCCCAGCCTGACGACAAGCTCGCCTACCGGGCCGAGCCCGGCGGACCCCTGTACATCTACGGCTGCGAGGACGTCCCCGTCGCCCTGGCCGCCGCCCGCCTCGCCCGCGAGGCCGTCCGCGGGCAGCTGGTGGCCGACGGCTGGTCGATCCTGCACGCCTCCGCCGTCGTCCGCGACGGGCAGACCGTGCTGACCCTTGGCGGCAAGGGTGCCGGGAAGACCACTACCGCCCTGCTGCTGGCCCGTGCCGGCTGGCAGCTGCTGGCCAACGACCGCGTCTTCATCCGCCGCGAGGACGACCGGCTGCGGGTCCTGCCCTGGCCCTCGGCCGCCGCCATCGGCCTGGGGCTGCTGGACGCTCTCGACTGGTACGAGGCCGTCCGCGAACGCCTCCGCAGCGGCGAACAGCTCCACCCCACCCAGCACCAGAAGGTCACCGACGCCCTCCTCTCCGGCAGCCGCACCCCCCTGTGGAAGGAGTCCGGCAAGGAACTCAAGCCCCAGTTCTTCCCCGACCAGCTCGCGAGCTGGCTCGGCCTGACCCTGGCCACCGAAGGACACGCCGCCCGCATCCTGTTCCCCACCATCACCCCGGGCGCCGAACCCGCCGTGGTGGACAAGGACCGCACCGTGGCACCCGGCGACTTCTTCACCCCTGGCACCGAAGACCGCTACCCCGACGTCTTCGGCCTCCTGCCAACCGAATCCACCGGAAACGAGCCTCTGCTGGACCTCCTGGGCACACTGCCACGGGCGTCCCTGGCCCTCGGCCACGACGTGAAGGCCAACACCGACCTCCTCAAGCGGATCGCTGCCTGAACGGGCTGGAGCCGGGCGCCCCACGCGGGGCGCCCGGCTCGCGCTTGCTGCCGCGGCAACTCCACCCGCAGCCCGGCCCGTTGTCACACCCCGCCGCCATCATGAAGCGCATGGACGACACCCGCGGCCGTTTTGCCGCCTGTGACCGGCAGATTCCCGCCTGGACCGGCACCGTCGGACCCGGCTGGGCATCCCTGCTCGACAAGCTCCACCGCGATCTGCTCGCCTGGACCCCGGCTACCGCATCGAGTCCTTCGCCGTGAAGTTCGGCGGCCTGCGGATCACCGTCGCCGACCGCTTCGAGAACGGCGAGTTTGACGGGGAGTTCGCCGACCGGGCCACCGCCCTGACCGACGCCGCCGAGACCGCCTCGGAAAACACCTGCGACGAATGCGGTGCCCCGGCCGCATCCGCCTGCGGGGCGACGGACAGCACGTGTGGATGCAGGCCCGCTGCGAGCCATGCCGCACCACCGTCCCCAGCAGCCCGGCCCCGGTCAGCACCGGCACGGACCCGGCATAACCGAAAGCCCCCACATGCTGGATCTGCGGCCCCTTCTACCCCTGCGGTCGCCCTCCGGCCCTTCACTCACAGAGGTGATCCGGCCCGCCCCGCCCGGGAGCCGGGCCGCCGTCCGGCACGGCGTGCGGGCCGTCAACGAGCCTGCTGGCCACCGAAGTTCATTGATCACCCGGGTGTTGTCATCTGATTACACTGCGCGGCCCCAGTGAGCTGACTTCGGATGGGGAATCTGCATGAGCTACACAGATCAGGACGTGCGCGAGGGCCGCACCCTGATGATCCAGGGCCGCGAGAAACCGGCTGGCGCTCCGGTGACAAGCTGCTGGCCATCACGGCCGTGGGCGGCGAGGCTGCCTTTGAGCGGTACTGCGATGAGATCGGTCTTCCGCTCCGGACCGGGCGCGAGTACCGGCACACCGCCCGCCTGTGCACGCCGGCGGTGCGGCAGTTCGTGGCGGACAGCGGCGTGCACCTGTCCTACACCGTCCTGCGCGAAGGTGCCCGGATCGGGTCCGGCGGCGGCCGCACGACGAGGAGTACGGCACCTTGCGGTCACTGCTGGACGAAGCCCGCACCTCGGGCGCCGGCCGCCTGCTGTGCTCCCAGTACCAGCAGGCCCTGGGCACTGGCCGGCCCTGCAAGAGCTGCTGGACCCCGCCAGCGGTACCTCCGTCGCCCGTTACCTCGGGCCCCTGCTGCAAGGCGACCCGGCCGAGCGCGACAAGTTCCTGCGTGACCTGGTGGAGGAGTACGACGGCGTTCACGATGCGATGAAGCGGGTCATGGACGACAAGCGCCGCCGGGACCGAGAAGGGCAGACCGGTTGCTCCGGCGGGCAGCGCGACAAGGCCCACGACCTGGCCCGGGACCTGATCCGGCTGAACGACCAGGCGGTTGCGCTGATGAACCGCTACCCGCGCAAGCCGTCCTTCACCGACGACCAGCGCTCCGCCTGCGAGGAGGCGCTCGGCACGCTGGAAGTCCTCGCCGCGTGGATCAGGGTGCGGCTGGAGGCCCCGAAGGCCGCCGCCGGCGCGGACCGCACCGCCGAGCGGGACCTGGTGAACGCGTGAGGGGGGAGATCGGCGTCGACAGCGAGGAGGCCCTGGAGGCCGACCTCGCCGAGTTCGCCCGGCATGAGCGCAAAGGCGGCTGGGCCCTGGC
>NZ_LFXA01000009.1 GCF_001187435.1 Streptomyces caatingaensis
CCCCCTCGGCCACGAATGATTCCAACGCGAGGGCGTCGGCCCGGTTGGGGCTGCACGCGTCGCGCATGTGCACGGACGAGAGGGCGTTGAGGGCGCGTTGTGTCAACTCCTGTGCCATCTCGCGGCGTTCCGGGTGGGCGGTGAGGGCCGATTCGAGTTCGCCCGCCGCCCCGCCGGTGGCCTTGGGGTTCGTCCGCAGGATCCGTACGGCCTCGTGGGCGGCGCCGCCCTGGGTCCAGCGGTGCACCTGGCGGAAGGGACGGCCGTCCACCGCCGCCGCGTGGAGCCAGCAGCGCAGCAGTGTTTCGGCGGTCTCGGCCGTGAGCGAGTCGAGGACGCTGGGCGGGCGGACGGGGGCGAGGAGCGCGGCGGCCCGGGCGGCGGCGGTCTCCCGGGACTCGCAGCCGGCGGCCGGGTTCCAGCGGAGGCGGTCCGGGGTGTCGAGGAGGTGGCCCGGGTCGAAGACGCGGACCGGGCCGAGTTTGGCCCGCGCGTCCTTGGTCTCGGTCCACAGACCGGGGTCGCTGGTGACGACCAGGACGGGCCCGGCCGCGTCGAGCACGGCCCGGGCGGCGAGGGCCCGGCGGTCGGTGGCGTAGACGACGCGCTCACTGCCGGGATGCGCCGGAGGCGCCGGCTCGGGGGCGGGGGCCGGGACAGGCGCGGGTGCGGACGCAGGGGCGGCCACCGGCGCCGGCACCGACACCGGCGGCGCGCTCCCGACCGCCGCACCGGCCGCCGTCCCACCGTCCGCCGCCCCGCCGGCCGCCGTCGCACCGCCCGCCGCTGTGGACGCCATCGCCATCCGCCCCCGCCCCCGTCGCCATCTCGCCACCGTCCCGATCAGGAAGACGGCGAGCACTGTCGCCACCAGGGCCTCGCTGATCGCCACGCCCCAGAACAGGCCGTACCCGGAGAGCTGTTCCGGTGGGGTTTCCGGCCAGGCGGCCGCGAGGTCGCGCGGAGCGGACATCAGGTGGCGCATGGCCTGCGGGGTGTGCGTGAGGCTCACGCCGTCGGGCCAGGCACCGGCGGCGAGGAGGCCCGAGAGGCCGGTGGCCGTCCAGGCCACCAGGGTGACCCCCAGGAGGAGCGCGATGGCGCTGATCAGCAGCCCGTCGGGAACGCCCCCGCCCTGGGCGCGCCGTCCCTGTTCCACGGTCAGGCCACCGTCGAGCGGGAGGGCGGTCCGTACGCCGCGTCCGGATGGCGTTCCCTCGCGGCGGCCGCCCGTTCGGCGACCTCGGCCTCGGCGGCCCGTTCGCGGTCGGAGGCGCCCTCCTCGGTCATGGCGCGGTCGGTGTAGACCAGTGGCCGTTCGGCGTCCGTGATCAGGTGTTTGACGACCTGGACGTTGCCGTTGACGTCCCAGACGGCGATGCCGGGTGTGAGCGTGGGGATGATCTCGACGGCCCAGCGGGGCAGGCCGAGCACCCGGCCGGTGGCCCGTGCCTCGTCCGCCTTCTGGGCGTAAATGGTGCGTGTGGAGGCCATCTTGAGGATGGCGGCCGCCTCCTTGGCGGCCGCGCCGTCCACGACGTCGGAGAGGTGGTGCACCACGGCGACGAACGAAAGGCCCAGCCGCCGGCCGAACTTGAGGAGCCGCTGGAACAGCTGGGCCACGAAGGGGGAGTTGATGATGTGCCAGGCCTCCTCGACGAGGAAGATCCGCTTCTTGCGGTCGGGCCGGATCCAGGTGTGCTCCAGCCAGACGCCGACGATGGCCATGAGGATGGGCATGGCGATCGAGTTGCGGTCGATGTGCGAGAGGTCGAAGACGATCAGCGGGGCGTCGAGGTCGATGCCGGCCGTGGTCGGGCCGTCGAACATGCCGCGCAGGTCGCCGTCGACCAGACGGTCGAGGACGAGGGCCACGTCCAGGCCCCAGGCCCGTACGTCGTCTATGTCGACGTTCATGGACTCCGCCGACTCGGCCTCGGGGTGGCGGAGTTGCTCCACGATGTCGGAGAGGATGGGCTGCCGGCCGGGGGTGGCGCCGTTGGTCACGGCCGCGTGCGCGACCTTGAGGGCGAAGCCGGACCGTTCGTCCAGCCCCCGTCCCATGGCCACCTCGATGATCGTGCGCAGCAGGGCGAGCTGGCCGGTGGTGGTGATCGACGGGTCGAGGGGGTTGAGGCGGATGCCGCCGTCGAGGGCGGCCATGGGGTCGAGCCGGATGGGGGTTATGCCCAGTTGCTGGGCGATGAGGTTCCACTCGCCGACGCCGTCCTCGCCCTGGGCGTCGAGGACGACCACCTGCCGGTCGCGGAAGCGGAGCTGGCGCAGGACGTACGTCTTCTCCAGCGCGGACTTGCCGTTGCCGGACTCGCCGAGCACCAGCCAGTGCGGGGCGGGGAGTTGCTGTCCGTAGAGCTGGAAGGGGTCGTAGATGTAGCCCTTGCCCGAGTACACCTCCCGCCCGATGATCACGCCGGAGTCCCCGAGGCCGGGTGCGGCCGTGGGGAGGTAGACGGCCTGTGCCTGCCCGGTGGACGTGCGCACGGGCAGCCGTGTCGTCTCCACCTTCCCGAAGAGGAAGCTGGTGAAGGCGTTGGTGAGGGAGGCGAGTGGATCGAGCACGGCGGTTGCCCCTAACAGGCCCTAGGTGTGGCGTCGTCTAGCGTCGGATGCCGGTCGCGAACGGCAGCGTGTTGACGAAGGCCCGGTGGTGCTCGCGGTCGCACCACTCCAGCTTGAGGTAGCTCTTGCCGGCGGACGCTCTTATGGTCCGCTTGTCGCGGGCCAGTTCCTCGGGGGAGCGCGAGGAGACGGTGATGTAGCCGACGAGGTTGACGCCGGCCGCGCCGCTGGCCAGGTCCTCGCCTCGCTGGTCGACGCGGGAGTGGTGGGCGACGTCGCGCGGGTCGACGACGCGGTTCATCTTGGCGGCGCGGGAGGCGTCGGCGTCGTCGTTGGTCTTCTCGGTGAGCATCCGCTCGATGGCGACGTCGGTGGGTTCGAGGTCCATGCAGACGGCGACGGTGCGGATGACGTCGGGGGTGTGGACGAGCAGCGGGGCGAGGAAGTTGACGCCGACCGGGGTCATCGGCCACTCCTTGATCCACGCGGTGGCGTGGCACCAGGGCTCGCGGGTGGCCGACTCGCGGGTCTTGGCCTGGAGGTAGGTGGGCTGGACGGCGTCCAGTTCGGCGGGCCAGGCGTTGCGTTCGGTCATGGCCTGGATGTGGTCGATGGGGTGGTCGGGGTCGTACATCGAGTGCACCAGGGAGGACAGGCGGCTCTGGCCGAGCGGCTGGCGGACCCGGATGTCGGCCTCGGCGAGGCGGGCGCAGATGTCGGTGAGCTCGCGGGCCATCACCACGGCGAGTCCGCCGTCGCGGTCCAGCCGGCGGCGGCCGCCGCCGTGCCGGGAGGCGCGGGCGATGGCCTGGGCCTCGGCGGCCAGGTCGCGGGTGTAGTGCATGCAGGCGACGAGGTAGGCGCGGTGCTGCTCGGAGGAGGTGGAGACCATCGACTGGAGCTGGTCGTAGGAGTCCTTGAGCCACTGCGGCGAGCTGTCGTCGCCGCGCCGCTCGACGTCCTTGGCGTGCGCGTCGGGGTCGGCGGGCAGCGTACGGGCCAGCATCTGCAGGCGGGTGACGTAGCCGTCGCCGTTGGCCACGTGCTTGAGCAGGGTGCCGAAGCGCTCGACGAGGGCCTCCTGGTCCTCGGAGTCGCGCAGTCCGACGCCGGGGCCCTCGATCTCGATGGCGGCGGTCACGGTGCGGCGGTCGGCGTGCAGCAGGACGGCGATCTCGTCCGGACCGAAGGGCGCCGACAGCCAGTTGATCCGGCCGATGCCGGGCGGGGGGCCGATCTCGATCTCGCGGCCGTCGAGGCGGGTGCCGGCCTCGACCGCGCCGGAGCGGTAGGCGGGGGTGCGGCGGACGGTGCGCTTGTACGTGCGGTTGATCTCGAACCACTTGTAGAACGTGCGCTGTTTGTACGGCACGTACACGGCGGCGAGGGCGAGGGCGGGGAAGCCGGTGAGGGTGACGATCCGCAGCGGGAGCACCGGGACCAGCAGCCCGCACATCATGCCGAGGAACGCCCCGGCGATGATCAGGCCGATCTCGCCGGTCTCGCGGTTCTTGCCGATGACCGCGTTGGGGCGGGCGCGGCCGATCAGATACGTACGGCGGGCCGCGACCGGCTGGGACTGCGCCTCGATCGTCAACTCCGCTCACCTCCCGTGGTGTTGCCGTTGTTCTGCGCGCGGGGCGCGGGGGATCCGGAAGGTGCGCTTCCGGTCCCGGTGGGGCCGGGGGCGCCCGCGGGGGGACGCCGGGCGCTGTGGGCGGCGACGCCGCCGGAGAGCGGGTTGGCGGGACGGGCCGCGCCCTGCTGCGGCGCCGGGGCCCCGCCGCCGCGGGAACTGTGCGTGGTGATGCCCTGCTTGACCAGCGTGGCGGGCGAGGAGATCACGGCGGCGGCCTGGCGCGACGCGGCGTCCTTGCTGGCGTTGCGACTGCTGATGATCTCGTCGCCGAAGCCGGGTACGAAGCGGTAGATCATCGCGCTCGCGAAGATGGCGAGGATGATGATCGCGAGGCCCGAGACGACGGCGGACAGGGCGTTCGGGCCCTGCCCGGAGGAGAGCGCCCCGGCGAGCGACAGCACGATCACGATGATCGGTTTGACCAGGATCACCGCGATCATGATGCCCGCCCAGCGGCGGACGTGGCCCCACATGTTCTTGTCGACGAGCCCCGAGTAGACCGCCGTCCCGAGCAGGGCCCCCACGTAGAGGAGGGCCGCCCGGATCACCAGCTCCAGCCACAGGACGCCGGCGGCGAGGACGGACACCAGCGAGATCACGATCAGCATGATCGGTCCGCCGCCGATGCCGTCGCCCTTCTTCAGGGCCTCGGCGAACCCCCCGAAGAACGTGTCGTTGTGATCACCCGTGCCGCTGGCGATCACTTCCGTCACGGCGTCCGTGGCCTGCACGACGGTGTACAGGATCAGCGGCGTGAACGCGGACGCCAGCACCGTCAGCCAGAGGAAGCCGACGGCTTCCGTGATCGCCTCCGTGAACGGCACGCCGCGCACCGCCCGCTTGGCGACCGCCAGCAGCCACAGCACGAGCGTCAGGATCGTCGACGCGGCGAAGACGACGGCGTACTGGCGCAGGAACGTGCCGTTCGTGAAGTCGACGTTGCTGGTGTTCCGGACGGCGTCCGACAGCTTCTGGATGATCCAGGTCGCCGCCTCGGCGCAGCCCTTGGCGAGCGCGGCGGCGGGGTCCAGGGCGGCGGTGGGGTCGGGTGGGGTTTTGGAGGTGGATTGGCCCGACTGGCAGTAGTCGCGGGCCGGGCCGACGATCAGGTCGCACTTGTCCTTGGTGGGGAGCGACCCCGGGCTGGGCACACCGGTGGCCCCGGTGGACGGCGTGGCTCCGGGCGATGGTGTGGTCCCCGGGGACGGAGTCGCGCTCCCGCCGGAGGACGGCGTGGGTGTGGGGGCCGCGAAGGCGCGGGCGCTGAGGAGAACGGCGCTCGTCTGGATGCCGGTCAGCACGGCGGCGAGCGTGACGCCACGGCGGGGCCTACCGGGCATAAGTGAACCCTCCGTACTGCTCGACAGCCTTCGAGATGTCGTCGGCCGAGGACGCGGCCCGGTCGCTGTTGACCGGGGCCGGGCCGTTCTTCTGGGAGAAGCCCTCCACCTTCCAGTCGCCGCCGGTCCAGCGCAGCTTGATCGTCATCGTGAACCAGTCGTTGGCGACAGGGGAGGTCGAACCGACGCCGGCCGTCCCGAAGACGCCCGTGCACCAGACGTCCACCGAGGCGGAGGAGTCGCTGTACTCGGTGGTCTTGGTGCCTACCGGCACGGTGCGCGACACATAGGTCTTGCCCTTGGCGGCTTCGCCGTTCTCGTTCAGGCCCAGCTTGGACAGGAAGTCCTTCGAGTAGGCGGCGTCCAGTTGCGACTGGAACTCGGGCGCCTTCTCGGCCGTGAAGACCCGGGGCACGATCTCGTGCCGCCGGTTCGGCTTGAGGATGTCCGAAGAGACCAGGATCGTCGCGAAGTTCGCAGCCGCAGACTGCGCCCCCTGCTCCGTCCGGGCGAACCCCCCCGGAATTCCCCCGGCCTTCCCCTCCACCGGCTTCACGCCGGACGGCGCCGTCGCGCCCCCGGCCCCCTGGGCCGTCTCCTCGGCGCCGTCGCCCGACGAACCCCCGCCCCCGCCCCGGTTGGCGAAGGCGATCGCCGCGATGAGCAGGACGACCACCGCCACGACGGTGATGAGGTTGCGGCTGGGGCGCACGCCGCCGCGGCGCGGGGGCGCGTACGGATCGACCTCCCCCTCCGGCAGGCGCGTCCGCGTCATGTGGCGGTCGTCGGCCTCGTAACCGCCGGAGCCGTGACCGCTGTAGCCGTCGTCACCGGGACTCATCGCGTGCCAGCTCCCTCGTGCGTCGTCGCGGGCCTGCCGCCATGAGACGACGGTAGCGGTGCGGGCGGTTTCCCGGGGGAGTGCGTGAGGGAGTGAGAGGGCATCAGGTGGCAGCCTCGGGTGGGGGGCTCGGGCGGGCCGTTGCGCCGCGAGCCGGCACGGAAGGGAGGGACGCGGCGGGCAGGGGGCGACGGGTGCCGCCGGGCCGGGGCGGTGGGCCCGGCGGCACCCGCTCAGACCGCCATGCCGTAGACGATGGTGAAGAGTGTCCCCAGCGAACCGATGATGAACACCCCGGTCAGTCCGGCGACGATGAGCCCCTTGCCCTGCTCGGCGCTGAACGTGTCCCGCAGCGCCGTCGCGCCGATCCGCTGCTTCGCCGCGCCCCAGATCGCGATGGCCAGGCAGAGCAGGATCGATACGGCCATGATGACCTCGATCATCACGCGGGCCTCCCGGCCCAGACTGCCGAACGGCCCCCAGTTCGGGGCGATTCCACCGATAATGGTGTTGATGTCGCCTTTTCCGGCTGCCAAGAACATACGTAACTCACCGCCCCTTGTGGGTAGTTGCAGCACCCCTGCCGCACGGCAAAGGTCGGTACCTATCTTCGCTGACGCGGCCGCCCTTGTATGTCGACTTGGCGGCATTTTTTGACGGGACCCGCATGTGCCCCGGGCACCCCCACCGCGGCCGCCCCGCACGGCGGCACGGACCGATGTCAGTGGGTGGTCCTATGGTGACTCTGTGTATCACGCACGCCCACGGTGGGCAATGGGCGTGATGACCGGGGGGAGCACAGGTGTTCAAGGAATCGCGCGTTCGGTCGGTAGGCTGTGGGGGCCGTCTCCGCACGCGCCGCGGACCACGGCCGCCGGGTTGGTTCATCGCGTTCATCGCACTCATCGCCTGGGTCGTCGGGTGCGTCGAGTTCAGGGGTGGTAGGGGTGCTGGTTGCCGAACGCTACCGGTTGGGGGAGCTGCTCGGCCGCGGCGGAATGGGCGAAGTCTGGCGCGGCCAGGACGAAGTGCTCGGCCGTCAGGTCGCGGTGAAGCTGCTCCTCGGCGACGACGGGGAGGACTCCGCGGCCCAGCGCTTCCGCCTGGAGGCGCAGACCGCCGCCCGCCTGAATCACCCTCAAGTGGTCGCCGTCTACGACTTCGGCTCCTGGGAGGGCCGCTTCTACCTGGTCATGGAGCTGGTGGACGGGCCGAGCCTGGCCCAGCAGCTGGCCGCCCGCGGCCCGCTCTCCCCGGCCGGAGTCGCCGACATCGCCGCCCAGTCCGCGGCGGGCCTGGCGGCGGCCCACCGGCAGGGAGTCGTCCACCGCGACATCAAGCCGGGCAACCTCATGCTGGACCGCAGCGGCACGGTGAAGATCGGCGACTTCGGCATCGCCCGCTTCGTCGACGAGACCTCCGCCCAGCTCACCCGCGCCGGCCAGATCGTCGGCACGAGCACCTACCTCGCGCCCGAGCGTGCGCTGGGGCGCGTGGCGGGCCCGGCGTCGGACGTCTACGCGCTGGGGTGCGTGCTCTACCACTTGTTGGTCGGGCAGCCGCCGTTCTGGGCCGAGAGCCCCACTTCGCTCCTCTACCTCCATGTCGACTCGCCGCCGGTGCCGCCGCGACAGCACCGGGGCGACGTGCCCTACGCCCTCGACGCCTACCTGCTGCGGATGCTCGCCAAGGAGCCGGAGGCCCGGCCGACGGCGCAGGAGGTGGCGGACTGGTTCGCGAGTCCGGCGTGGCGCGAGGACGCTCCCGGGGCGGTGACTCCTGTGGCGGGTGCGCCTGTTGGGGCCACGCCGCCGCCTCCCATGCCGCCGGTCCCGCCCGTTGCCTTGGGTGTTCCGGTCGCCCCGGGCGTCCCGGTCGCCCCGGGCGCGGCACCACCGCCCGTCCCGTCCATCCCTGCTTCCCCGTCGGTCCCGCCCGTGCCGCCCGCCGCGCCTCCGCAGGCGCCGGCCGTCGGCCCGGAGGCCCTGCTCCATCAGGAGAGCGTCACGACGTACGCGCTCCCCGGCTCGTCCGCCACGCGCGCCACACGGGCGCCCGCCGCGCTGCCCGGGCGCCGCCGGGGCAAGGCGCCGGCCGGGCGCGGGCGGCAGCGGCATACGCCCAAGGCCCTGGCCGGGGCGGTCGCCGGAGCGGTGGCCTTCGCCGTGGCGGCGGTCATCGGCGCGTCGGTGTTCACTTCGGACGGGGACGACGAAGGGGGCCGCCAGGAGGAGCGGCGGTCGGAGGAGATGAACGAGACGGTCTCCCAGGAGGGCGGGGGCGCCGGCAGCGCGGGCCACGTCACGCCGACGGCCACACCGCACCACGGACACGGGAACGGGAAGGGCGGGCACGGCGTGGGGAAGGGGTGACGCCTAGCCCTCCGCCCCCTGCGCCGGTTCCTCCACGAAGTGGTCGAACTCGCCCGCCTTCACGCCGAGTACGAACGCCTCCCATTTGCGCTCGGTGGTGACGACGACCTTCTCCGGGTGGAGGTTCTCCCGGAGGTAGACGTTGCCGTTCCCGTCGAAGGCGATCTCCAGGTACTCCGGGAGCGTCGGATCGTCCGTGGCCGGGATCCAGGTCATTCCCTCCGGTACGCGCGGTGCCACAGCCGTCTCCCTCGCCTCATGGGGTGTCGTACGCACCGGCACGGTGCCGCACCCACGATAGGCGAGCGGCGCGGCTGCGCAACGGGGCGCTGAACGTCCCGGCGCGCGGCGGCGGTTCAGCCCTGTCGTGCCTCCGCCCGGCCCCTGAGCCTCCTCAGCATCCGGGCGTCCTGGAAGCCGGCCGACCGCGCCGCCGCCTCCACCGTCGCGCCCTGCCCGATGAGGTGTTCCGCGTGCTCGACGCGCAGCACCTGCTGGTAGCGCAGCGGCGTCAGGCCCGTCGCCGCGGTGAACCGGCGGGTCAGCGTGCGCTCGCCGAGCCCGACGGCCGCGGCGAGGTCGGCGAGGCGCACGGTGGAGGTGTAGCGCGCGTCGATCAGGTCCTGGGCCTGGTGCACCGCGTCGCTGAGGTGCGCGCGGTGCCTCAGCATCGCGCTGTGCTGCCGGTCGTCGCCGTTGCGGCGCGCGTAGACGACCATCTCCCGCGCCACCCGCGCCGCGGCGGCCGCCCCGTGCCGTACGGCGACGAGATGCAGGGCCAGGTCGATCCCGCTCGCGATGCCGGCCGAGGTGATCACGCGGCCGTCCGTCACGAACAGCACGTCGCGCACCACGTGTGCCCTGGGGTAGCGGCGCGCCAGCTCGTCCTGCACGTCGTGGTGCGTCGTGCAGCGGCGGCCGTCCAGCAGCCCCGCCCGGCCCAGCGCGTCCGCCCCGGCGCACACGCTGGCCACCGTGCCGCCGGCCGCGTGGTGCGCCACGAGCCGGTCCAGGGTGGCCCGGGTGAGCACGCCGGTGCCGCGCAGGGCGGGGGCGCGCCAGCCCGGAACGACGATCAGGTCGTCCGGGGTCAGGGCGGGCCACTGCGTCCCGGCCCGGAGGGCCACGCCCTGGGCCGTGGGCACCTCTTCGTGTTCGGCCACGTACACGGCCTCGTAGCCCAGGCCGAAGGTGTCCGCGGACGAGAACACCTGGGCCGGGCCCGCGAGGTCCAGCAGGTGCAGCTGCGGTACGAGGAGGAAGACGACCCGGGTCACGATCCGGTCAGTTCCCTTCGGCTGCGCCCTCGGTCGGTTCGGTCGCGGTCAACTTGTCACAGTCGGCTCGTCACGGTCAGTCCGTGGCCGTCAGGTCGTCCGTGGTGGCGATCCGTGCGAAGCGGCCCGCCAGGGCGTATTCGGTACGGGCCACGATCGCGTCGGTGGTCAGCGTACGCGGGTCCGCGAGGACCTCGTCCAGGCTCCGGCCCGCCGGGGCGTCCCGGTGCTCGATGGGGTGCGTGGCGGTCGCGTCCGTCACGAACGTCACGTCGTACCCGAGGTCCGACGCGACGCGGGCCGTCGTCTCGCAGCACTGCTCGGTGCGGATTCCGCTGATCACGACCTCGTGGACGCCTTGCTGCGTCAGCAGCTGCTGGAGGTTGGTGGTGGTGAAGGCGTTGTGCGACGTCTTCGTCAGCACCGGCTCCCCGGCGGCCGGCTCCAGCCCCTCGATCGGCCGGTTGAACCCCCGCTCCGGGTCGAAGACGGTGCCGCTCCCCGGCTCCGAGTGCAGGATCCACACGACCGGCTCGCCCTTCGCCCGCTGGGCGTCGACCAGCCGGCCGACGTTCCGCACGACGTCCGGGTTGGACGTCGCCGCCCAGTTGGCCCGCTGCCGGAAGGACTCCTGGACGTCGATGACGAGGAGGACGCTGTTGCCGGTGTTCTTGTCGTTGCTCATGGGCCCATCCTGCGGGGCGGCCGGGGCGCCGGATAAGGCTCGATCATGCCCCGGGGCGGAACGATCCGGTCACGCCCTCCCCGTGGCTGCCGTATGGCCACTTCGGCACCGGTGCGGTGGTCCGGCCGGGCGGACGGCCGTAGCGTGGCGAGAGCGGAGCACACCCATGTCAACCGCACACCCAGGTCAACTCAACCGCACACCCAGGTCAACCATGGAGCAGCCCATGCGAGGTCCGACAGCGAAGGCGGCGGCGGTTCTGATCGGCGCCGGGGTGGCCCTGACCGCCACGGCCGCCGCCCCCGCGGCGGCGGCGCCCACGGCGGTCGTCGTCGACTGCGCCAAGAAGGCGCAGGTGCGGCCCGGTTCGTTCGTCATCGCCTGCGGTGACGGCAACAACGCGTTGGCTTCCCTGCGCTGGGCCCAGTGGAGCGGGGCCGCCGCGGTGGGCACCGGTCGGGATCTGGTCAACGACTGCGTCCCCGACTGCGCCGAGGGTCACTTCCACTCGTACCCGGTCTCCGTCCGGCTCGACCGGGCCCGTCCGTGGCCTGGCCACGCCGGCCTCCGGCACTACACGCGGCTGACCGTCACATATCCGGCGTCCCGGCCGCCTCATGCGCCTCGGCAGGAGTCGTTCCCGCTGTGGAGTTGAGGGGGGCGGGGGCTGCGTCTGGCGAAGTCGAGGAGGGATCTGAGGGTGGAGGGGGTGAGGGTGAGGACCGTTTGAGGGTGGCCGCTTTCGCGGAGTGAGAGGCTTCGCCGGGAGACCGACACCTCTATGCAGTCACCGTCTCCGACGGGGTTGCTGAAACTTGACTTCTGCCACTGGCGTTCAGGCACCGGTCGCCTCGCACAAGGTGTACAGCACGTGCTGGATGAGCCCGAGGGAGTCCCTCCTTGCATGGAACTCGCCGAGGGACTGCGGGTCAATCGGGTCCAATGCGGCGGATGCCAGCTCCTGGAAGGAAGTGGTGAAGGCCGCGAGGTGCTGTTGCTCGCTGAGGAAGGGGGACGCGACCGGCTGCTCGACGTAGACCGTGCCGAGTTCCGGCACGCCGGCTTCGTACAGGACGAACGGTGACGAGAAGGCGGGCGGGTGAAAGGTCGCGCTGAGCGGCAGGATCTGGATCCGCACCTGCGGCAACAGGGCCATACGAAGCAGGTGTTCGAGCTGGGCGCGCATGATGTCGCCCGGGACGAAGCGCATCCGCAGCGCCGTTTCATGGATGACGGCGTGCAGGTGCAGTGAGCCCTCGGTGAGCACCCGTTGCCGGCCGAGGCGGAACTCGACGTACGTGTCGAGCAGTTCCTCGTCGGCGTCCCGCTCACCCGCCGCCAGGAGCGTCCGGATGTAATCGGGCGTCTGCAACAGCCCGGGAATGTACAGCCACTGGAACGAACGGCTCGACGTGGCCGACGCCTCCAGCTCGGCCAAGTCCGTGCCCCGACCGCCCACATGGCGCTTGTAATCCGACCACCACCCGCGGCCGCTGCTGACGCTCATGGCCACCAGGGCGTTCACGAGGGATTCCGATCGGCAACCGTATGCGGCCATGAGTGCCCGCAACTTCACCTCTGGAATGGCTGTTCGGGCCGCCTCGATGTGCCCCAGGTGGGGCGGCCCGAGCCCGGCGGCCGCCGCGGCCTCCGCGACGGACAGTCCGGCCGCGAGACGCAGCCTGCGGAGTTCGGCCCCCAAACGGCGTTGTCGCTGCGTTGGATTGCTGCGCAGTCCCATGCGTCCCTCCGGTTGATCGGCAGCAGTCTGCCTGCTCCGCCGGGAGGCGATCCACTCGTTGGTGGCAATCCCCGCAGTGAGGTTGCAGATCGGCAACTGCCGTCCCTACCGTCGATGGGCGACGGCCCAACCCACCGTCGCCACACACCCGAAGCGCACCGGCGTGCGCTCGCCCACGCCCGCGCACGGTCCCCTGCGAACCGAGGAACCCCCATGTGCCCCAGCGGCAGCACAGCCCTCGCCCCCGAATCCCGCCCACGCCCCCACGCCGGCTTCTCCCTCCTCTTCCCGCCCGAACCCGGCTGGGTCCGCGCGGCGCGGGACGCGGTGCGAACGGCACTCGCGCCCGCCCACGCCGACTGCAAGCCCGAACTCGCCGACACCGCCGTCCTCCTCACCTCCGAGGTGGTGACCAACGCCGTCAACGCCTGTCGGCACACCGGCTGTTCCTCGCCCATCGCCCTCCACGCCGAGTGGGCCACCGGCGGCGTCCGCGTGCACGTGCACGACCACGCGCCCGGAGCGCCCCGGCTGGACCCGCCCCGCCGCCGGGCCCCCGACGAGCAGCCCGAGAACGGCAACGGCATGCTGCTCGTCAGCGCCTTCGCCACCGACTGGGGCATCTGCCGCCACGGCCCGGGCACCGGGAAGACGGTGTGGTTCACGCTCGCGGACGGCGTCTGAGCCGGGTCGGGCGTCGGCGGGCGCTCGGGCGTGGCCGGCCGCCGTGGCAGCACCCGAATCGTCCGCTACCCGGGAGTACGCAGGGCGCTAGAGTTCCGACGCGTGGAAGCGCTACGTCCTCAGGATCCCGCCCGTATCGGCCCGCACATACTCCTCGCCCGGCTGGGGAGCGGGGGCATGGGGCAGGTGTACCTGGGGCGTTCCCCGGGTGGGCGGCAGTTGGCGATCAAGGTCATTCGGGATGATTTCGCCCAGAACGCGGAGGCGTTGGCGCGTTTCCGGCGCGAGGTCGAGACGGTCCGGGCGGTGCGCAGCGCGTACACCGCGAACCTGGTCGACGCGTCGTTGGAGGCGGCGCCCTACTGGCTGGCGACGGAGTACGTGCCGGGGCCCACGCTCACCCAGGCGATGAGCGGGCGCGGGGCGCTCCCGGCGGACACCTGCTTCCGCCTCTTCGCGGCGCTGGCGGAGGCGCTGGCGCAGGTGCACGCGCACGGGGTGACGCACCGCGATCTCAAGCCGCACAACATCATCCTGTCGCCGGTGGGGCCGAAGCTGATCGACTTCGGCATCGCGCGGGGGGCCGAGCAGACGGTCCTGACGCAGGTGGGTTCGGCGCCGGGGACGCCGGGGTACACGGCGCCGGAGGTCATCACGCGGAACGAGGTGTCGTCCGCCGCCGACGTGTTCGCGTTGGGCGCGACCATGGCCGCCGTCGCCACGGGGCGGCCGCCGTACGGGCCGGGCTCGATGGAGTCGGTGACGTACCGGGTCGTGCACGGCGAGATCGACGTGGACGGGGTCGAGCCGGCGCTGGCGGGGCTGATCCGCGCGTGCGTGGCGGCGGATCCGGCGGCGCGGCCGGGGCCGGGGGAGATCGTCGCGCGGTGCGGGGTGACGTCGTCGTTGGTCGACGATCCGGTGTACGGGCCGTTGACGGCGCTGGGGGAGAAGGCGCCGGGGGATCTGCCGGCGGCGGTGGCGGCGGGGTTCGTGCCCCCGCCGCCGGTGCCTCCGGCACATACGCCGACGTACACACCGACGTATGTGCCGGGGATGGCGCCGAAGCGGCGCAAGGGGGTGTACCTGTCGGTGGGGGCGGGGGCGGTGGCCCTCGGGGTGGCGATCGGGGTGGTGTTCGCGTGGCCGGACGGGGGTGGCGACGGTGATCGGGCCGCCCAGGCCCCGGCCGCCCCTTCGGTCACGTCGGGACCGTCGGTCGCCGCGTCGCAAGGGCCGGCCAAGGTACCGGGGTTCGTCGAGGCCACCGACCTGAACCGGGATCAGTGGACGCCCGACGAGGGCGATCCGTACGGCCTCGGCAGGTGTGCCGCGCCGCCGCAGGAGCGGGCGGGAGGGCAGTTCCAGGCCGGGGCCGTGGATGCCGTGACCGAGAAGCCCGGTGTCATGAACGGCAAGGTGAAGATCTCCTTCCGCTTCAAGTACGCCGGACCGGAGCTGCCCAAGCCGTACTACGTGTCCGTGGCGGTGAAGCCTCCGCATGACATCGATCCGGACACGGGTAAACCGGTGGAAAGGCCTCGTACGGAGAACCGTGGGCTCGGCTACACGAGCAAGCCGGTCGACATCGCACCGAAGGATGCGACCGGTTGGGGCTCCGAGTTCAAGGAGCTGACCTATCCCGACGACTTCCGGGACGTCGTCGGGGGCAAGCCGGCCGGCCGCGCCATCCCGGTGGGCAACGACCCCGGGAACTGGACCCTCCTCTTCCTGCATGTCAAGGGCCCGAAGGAGTACGGCATCTTCGACTGCCGGGGATTCGTCGCCCGTTGATCCGCTGATACGGCGTCGGACGTGCGCCCTCGTGCACCGCGAGTGCTCCCCTTGCTCCCCCGCGCCTTCCGTCGAACCGGGGAGAACGACGGGTACATGACGCCCCGATGGGGGAGAATCGCGGGGTGCGGAAGTGGTGGTTGGGCGCCGGAGCGGGCATCGGCATGTGCCTGGCTCTGCTCGGGCTGCTCTTCTTCGCCGTCTACACCGCCTCCCTGAACATCGCGGGCGGTGTACGGGGTGCCGTCGGACTGGCCAAAGGGGCCGTTCCGGCGGCCTACCAGCCGCAGTTGGAGAAATGGGGCAACCTCTGCGAGGCCATAACCCCCGCGCTGCTGGCCGCCCAGCTCTACACCGAGAGCAACTGGGACCCCAAGGCGAAGAGCCCCGCCGGCGCGCTGGGGCTCGCCCAGTTCATCCCGGAGACCTGGGCCCGGTACGGGGTGGACGCCAACGGGGATGGCAAACCGGACATTTGGAACCCCGATGACGCCATCGCGTCCGCGGCGACGTACGACTGCGCACTGGCGAAGGACGTCAAGAGCGTCCCGGGCGATGCCACCAACAACATGCTCGCGGCCTACAACGCGGGCCCGTACAGCGTCATCCAGGCCGCCGGCGTCCCGCGGATCTCCGAGACGCAGGGCTATGTACGATCCATCCGCGACCTGGAGCGCAGCTTCGCCCGCCCCGTCGGTCACGTCGCCCCCTCCCAGCAGGCCGCCGGGGCCATCTACTTCGCGCAGGAGCAGCTCGGCAAGCCGTACCTGTGGGGCGGGGACGGGACGAAGGAGGACGGCGGGCGGTTCGACTGTTCGGGGCTGACGAAGGCGGCGTACGCGAGCGTGGGGATCGAGCTGCCGCGCGTCGCGAACGACCAGTGGAACGCCGGCCCGCACCCGAAGCGGGACGAGCTGATGCCCGGCGACCTCGTCTTCTTCGCGCACAACCTCCAGGACCCGCGCACGATCCACCACGTGGGCCTGTACGTGGGGGGCGGATACATGATCAACGCGCCCCACACCGGCGCCGTGAACCGGTTCGACAAAATCGACACACCGGACTACATCGGCGCGACCCGCGTGACGGATGCGGGTGCGAAAGCGTTGCCCAGGCCGAACGGCGTGTGAACCCCGGGCCTCCTGCACCGCCCCCGGTCACCCTTGGATAACGTCCTGGTGATCATTGAGTGGAGAGCGGAACGCCGGGTCGGAGCGGCGCGTTCCCTTGGGGGTGGGAAAGCCGCGCCCCCGTCAGGGGCGCACGGACCACGGGGGTTTGGCAGCTGCACCGTGCTAAAGGCGACAGATAAGGGGGCAACCCGATGCCCGCATCCGGATTCGGACCAGGACTTGCGGCGGTCCATCCCCTGGCGAGCGCCGACGGAGGCTCGTCGGGCCCCGACGTCGACCTGCTCTACGACATCAACGGACTGGCCAAGGACGCGCCCGGGTGGTTCGACCACGCCGTGTCGTTCGTGGGCGAGTACGGGATCGTCTTCGGCCTCGGTGTGCTGATGGTCTGCGCCTGGTGGAGCGTGCGGCGCGGGCCGGACGCGGCGCAGGGGGTCGCGGCGCTGCTGTGGGCCCCGCTGGCGGCCGGGCTCGCGCTGTTGGTGAACGTCCCGATCCGGGGGTTCGTGCGGCGCCCTCGGCCGTTCCTGGAACACCAGGGGCTGGACGTGCTGGTGCGGGGGAAGACGGACTTCTCCTTCGTGAGCGATCACGCGACGCTGACGATGGCGCTGGGGGTCGGTCTCTTCGTCGCCCATCGCAGGTATGGGCTGATGGGCATCGGGCTGGCCTTCGCGGAGGGCTTCTGCCGGGTGTTCATGGGCGTGCACTACCCGACGGACGTCGTCGGGGGGCTGGCGCTGGGCACGGCTGTGGTGTTGCTGCTGGCGCCGTTGGCGATGATGGGGCTTACACCGGTGGCGGCGCGGGTTGGGTCGTCGCGGGTGGGGTGGCTTGTCCGGTCGCGTCGAACGACGGTGTCGTTGGCTGTGGCGGGGCCGGAGGCGCTGCCGGCCGGGCGGCCGGGGGCGCATCGCGACAAGGGGCTTGCCGCGTAGGGGGGTTTGCCCCAGCCCCGCCCACCCCTACAGCGCCTGCGGAAACGTGAACAAACGACCGGGGTCGTACTGACGCTTCAGCTTCGCGAGGCGCGGCGCCGCGTCCCCGTAGTAGGCGCGGCGCCAGTCCTTGAGGCCCGCGTCCGCGTAGTTCTGGTACGCCGCCCCCGAGGCGTAGCGGCGCATCGCGGTGTGGATGCCGTCCAGCCACGCCACCTGGCCGGCGCCGGAAGCGCCGGCGCGCCACGACGTCAGGTACTGCGCCAGGAAGCGCGAGCGCCGGTGAACGAACGCGGTGTCCAGCGGCTTGACGCGGTTCACGGCGCCGCCCAGGGCGGTGAGCTGGATGGAGCCGCCGCCCGGGCCCCCGCGCCGGGCGAAGCGTTCGGTCTGGTCGAGGAGCGTACGGATGCCGGCGGCGTTCAGGGAACGGTCGTAGAAGTCCGAGCGCGCCGCGTACGTTTCGCGGCCGAGCTTGCCGGCCCGGTCGCGGCCGGGGGTGCGGCCGGGGAGGTGGGACTGGGCGAGGGTGAGGTCGCCGCAGCCCGCGTAGCGGCGCATGGCGTCGAGGTACGAGCGGCTGGAGACGGAGATTCTCGCCTTGCCGCCGCCCACCTTGGCGGCGAGTCTGTCGAGGGCGTTGGCGAGGTCGCCCTTGGTGCCGAGGGAGAAGGCGGCGACGGCGATGCGCGGGGTGCCGTGGTACGCGACGGACAGGTCGCACGCGGACCAGATCTCGTCCGGCTGGCCCGGCCCCCACTCCTGCCAGGCGCGGAGGACGTCGGCGGCCTTGGCCCAGGGCCAGGAGACGTAGCCGGACACCCCGTTGCCCACCCGCCGGGTGCGGAAGCGGAGTTCGGTGACGACGCCGAAGTTGCCGTTGCCCGCGCCGCGCAGGGCCCAGAAGAGATCGGGGTTGCGCTTGGCGTCGCAGTCGAGGACCTTGCCGTCGGCGGTGACGAGCGTGGCGCCGGTGAGGCTGTCGCAGGTCATGCCGTAGGCGCGGGAGAGGACGCCGTGGCCGCCGCCGAGGGTGACGCCGGAGATGCCGACGGTGGGGCAGGAGCCGGCGGGGACGGTGACGCCGTGCGCGGCGAGGCCGGTGTAGACCTCCATGAGCTTGGCGCCGGCGCCGACGACGGCGGACGAGGAGCCGGTGGTGCGGACGGTGCGCAGCCGTGAGACGTCGATGACGAGCCGGCCGTCGCCGCCGGACCAACCGGCGTAGCTGTGGCCGCCGTTGCGGATGGCGACGGGTATGGAGAAGCGGCGGGCGAAGGAGAGGCAGGAGGCTATGTCGGCGGTGCCGGCGACGTAGGCGACGCCGGCGGGCCGCTGGCCGTCGAAGCGGGTGTTGTAGAGCTGGCGCGCGGTGGCGTAATCGGCGTCGCCGGGGCGGACGAGGCCGCCCTTGAGGCCCTTGCCGAGGGCGGTCCAGTCCGCGGCGCGGACCTTGGCGGAGGGGCGCGCCACCGCGGTGGACGGCCACGCCGCCGTCGTGATTCCCGTCGCCGCCGCTGCCGTCAGCAGCGTGCGCCTGGTCAAGGCCATGTCGCCCCCGTTGTTACCCGTGTTGCCCATCTGACTGATGGGACAGATGTCCGGGAGGGGGCGGATGGTTCCGCCGGTGACCGGCGGGCGCGCACGGCGGGGGATCCGGGGTGCGGCGGAGAGTGCGGGGAGTGCGGGGAGTTCAGCGCGCGGCGGCCTGCGCCCGGTGGGCCTCCGCGTCGCTGCGGGCCTGGGAGCGGGCGCGGCGGGCGGGGCCGAGCCAGCCGCAGGTGCAGCGGGCGGCGCAGAACGCGCCGCGTTCGCCGGTGGTGGTGCGGTGCTCGCCGTCGGGGGGCACGGGGTGCGTATCGGACACGCCACCACGCTACCGGCCGTGACGGCGGCCCGGACGCGGTCGTTGGAAGGAACAGGTTCCACCCGAAGGGGGCTGACGGGCATGGCGGCGCAGGGGCACAGACGCAGGGCCGCCATGGCCACGGCGATGGCGGGCGGGCTCGCCCTCGGGCTGCTGGTGACCGGCTGCGCCGAGCAGGAGCCGGACGGGGACGGGCAGGACGGGACGGCCGGCGGCGGCGCGGAGGCCCGCTGGGCGGTGCGGACCGCCGACGCGGTGCACCCGGGCCGGGCGGTCGAGGCGATGCGGCGCGTGGCGGGGGCGCTCGCGCGGACGGGCGGCGCGCGGGTGCGTACGTCCATGGAGACGGAGAGCGGCGGCACCCGGCTGACGATCCTGGGCCGGGGGGTGTACGACTTCGCGCGGCCCGTCGGCCGGTTGACGGTGCGGGTGCCGCAGGACGCGCGGGGGACGGCCGAACACCGGCCGATCACCGAGGTGTTCACCCCGGGCGCGCTCTACATGAAGAACCGCGGCGCGGGCGTCCCGCCGGAGAAGTGGGTGCGCCTCGACACGGCCGCGCTGCCCGACGGCGACCTGCTCACCAGCGGCGCCACGGATCCGCTGGCGGCGGCCGAACTGCTCGGCGGGGCGCGGGAGGTGACCTCGATGCGGGACGAGGGGCTGGACGGGATGCCGGTGCGGCACTTCTGGGGGACGATCGACCTGGCCGAGGCGGCGCGGCGGGCGCCCGCGCGGGACCGGGCGGTGCTGACGGCGGCGGCGCGGGGCTTCTCGGCCGGGACGGTCGCCTTCGACGCCTTCCTCGACGAGGAGGGGCTGCCGCGGCTGCTGCGCTACCGCTTCGGGGTCGACGAACGGGAGGAGGCCGCGGACGGGTCCGGGGCGGGGAAACGCACGACCGTGGTCTCGACCGTCGAACTGTCCTCCTTCGGATTCGCGCCCGACATCAGGCTGCCGGAATCCGGAGATATCTATGCGGGGAGGGTTCGTTCACCGCGGAAATAACGCGGCCAGGAGTGGTTGGCCATGGAAATGGTCCTTCTGTGTCATGCCCGCGGTCTGTGCCGGTCCCTAACCTGGGACCGGGCCCTCCTGGAGGGGGACCGCCACGACGCAAGACCCGAGGAGGTGAATCACGTGGTTTCGCGGCGCGGTTCGTCGGCCGGTCCGGATCCCGTGGCCCTCATCGAGATCGATCTCTACGGTGAGTTGATGATCGCCGCGACGGGCGCGGCGGAGGAGCGGCTGAGCCCGGACCGCATCGACGAGGTGCTCCGGGTCGTGCGCTCCCGGCGGCCCGGGGCGTCCGGGGACGGCGACGTCTGAGGCCCGCCCCGGGGCTCTCCCGGGGTGGTGCCGCCGGGCGGGGCCCGTCAGGAGCGCAGCAGGCGGGCGATGGCCGCGGTGGCCTCGGCGACCTTGGTGTCGATCTCGTCCCCGCCCTTGACCGCGGCGTCGGCGACGCAGTGCCGCAGGTGCTCCTGGAGGAGCTGGAGGGCGAAGGACTGGAGGGCCTTGGTGCCCGCCGAGACCTGGGTGAGTATGTCGATGCAGTAGACGTCCTCCTCGACCATGCGCTGGAGGCCGCGGATCTGGCCCTCGATCCGGCGGAGGCGCTTGAGGTGCTGGTCCTTCTGCTTGCTGTAGCCGTGGGGGCCGCGGTTGTGACCCTTGTCGCTCCCGGGCTCGCCGTGGCAGGGGGCCGCGGTGGGCTCGCCGGCGCCGGCCGCTGTGGTGTCCGTGGTCGTCATGGCGTCCTCCGTGGCGATGGCTCCGGCATGTGCCCCTGGGATAGTGCCTCGTCGGCATACCCCCACCGGGTATATCGTACCGAAATTTCGGCGACGGGCCGGCCGTGGGGCCGTACCGGCTTGGTGAGCACTCTGCCCGATGGGCGACACTGAGGGAATGCCAGTTAGCCGCGGCCCGATGATGCGCCTAGCATCATCGAGACCGAATCCGCTGAATCCGCTGCACCCCGAGGATCCCACGTGCGCTTTCGTCTGACCCCCAGGGAGACGAGCTTCTACGACATGTTCGCCGCGTCCGCGGACAACATCGTCACGGGCTCCAAGCTCCTGATGGAACTGCTCGGCGCGGAGCCGTCCGCCCGAGCCGAGATCGCCGAGCGGATGCGGGCAGCGGAGCACGCCGGGGACGACGCGACCCACGCGATCTTCCACCAGCTGAACTCGTCGTTCATCACGCCGTTCGACCGCGAGGACATCTACGCCCTCGCGTCCTCGCTCGACGACATCATGGACTTCATGGAGGAGGCCGTCGACCTGGTCGTCCTCTACCAGATCGAGGACCTGCCCAAGGGCGTCGAGCAGCAGATCGAGGTCCTGGCGCGGGCGGCCGAGCTCACGGCCGAGGCCATGCCGAACCTGCGGACGATGACCAACCTCACCGAGTACTGGATCGAGGTGAACCGCCTGGAGAACCAGGCGGACCAGATCCACCGCAAGCTGCTCGCCCACCTCTTCAACGGCAAGTACGACGCCATCGAGGTGCTCAAGCTCAAGCAGATCGTGGACGTGCTGGAAGAGGCGGCGGACGCGTTCGAGCACGTGGCGAACACGGTCGAGACCATCGCGGTCAAGGAGTCCTGACCCCCGGTGGACACGTTCGCTCTCGTCGTCACCATCGGTGTCGCGCTCGGATTCACGTATACCAACGGCTTTCACGACTCCGCGAACGCCATCGCCACCTCGGTCTCCACGCGGGCGCTGACCCCGCGCGCGGCCCTGGCGATGGCGGCGGTGATGAACCTCGCCGGTGCCTTCCTCGGCAGCGGGGTCGCCAAGACCGTCAGTGAGGGCCTGATCGACACCCCCACGGGCAACCAGGGGATGCTCATCCTCTTCTCCGCCCTGGTCGGTGCCGTCGTCTGGAACCTGGTCACCTGGTACTTCGGGCTGCCGTCCTCGTCCAGCCACGCGCTGTTCGGCGGCATGGTGGGCGCGGCGCTCGCCGGATCCTCGACCGTCTACTGGTCCGGGGTCTGGGAGAAGATCGTCCTGCCCATGTTCCTGTCGCCCGTGGTGGGCCTGGTGCTGGGCTACTTCGTCATGGTGATCCTGCTCTGGATCTTCCGGAAGGCCAATCCGCACAAGGCGAAGCGCGGGTTCCGGATCGCGCAGACGGTGTCCGCGGCGGGTATGGCCCTGGGCCATGGCCTCCAGGACGCGCAGAAGACGATGGGCATCGTGGTGATGGCCCTCGTCATCGGCGGCGTCGAGGACGCCGGGGACCCGATCCCGGTCTGGGTCAAGATCGCCTGTGCGCTGATGCTCTCGCTCGGTACGTACGCGGGTGGCTGGCGGATCATGCGGACGCTGGGGCGGCGGATCATCGAGCTCGACCCGCCGCAGGGGTTCGCCGCCGAGACGACGGCTGCCTCCGTGATGTACACGGCGTCGTTCATGTTCCACGCGCCGATCTCGACGACGCATGTCATCACGTCGGCGATCATGGGGGTGGGGGCGACGAAGCGGGTCAGTGCGGTGCGCTGGGGTGTTGCGAAGAACATCATCCTGGGGTGGTTCATCACGATGCCGGCGGCGGCGGGGGTCGCGGCGTTGGCTTATTGGGCGGGCAAGCTGGCGGTTGGCTGAGGGGGGTGTTCCCCCGCCCCGCCCTGACCCGTCTCCACAGGGAGCTCCGCCCCTGTGCCACCCCGCGGGGGGCGGGGCCGGCGCGCCTCGCGCTCCCCGCAACCGCGCTGCGCGCGGTTGTCCTCAAGCGCCGGACGGGCTGGGTGCCCCTCCCCGACCTTTCACCGTTTCCCGGGGAGTCCCCCGGACCCCCGATTCGCCCTCCGGGCGAAGTCCTCAAGCGCCGGACGGGCCATTCAGCCCGTCCGGCGCTTCTGCGATCGATGCGGCGCAGCCCCCGCCCCCGTGCCGGGTTGGCGCCGCGGCCGCGCCGCCTCCCCTCCCCCTCCGGGGGGATGGGGGGAGCCCCGGGGGAAACGGTGAAAGGGCGGGGTGTTGGGACGAGGCGAGTGGGCGGGCGCGTACCGCGTGGAGGGAGCGGCCGGGGCGGGGTCAGCCGAAGCGGCCCGAGATGTAGTCCTCCGTGGCCTGGACGGAGGGGTTGGAGAAGATCCGCTCGGTGTCGTCGATTTCGACGAGCTTGCCGGGCTGGCCGACGCCGGCCAGGTTGAAGAAGGCGGTGCGGTCGGAGACGCGGGCCGCCTGCTGCATGTTGTGCGTGACGATGACGATCGTGAAGCGCTCCTTGAGCTCGCCGATCAGGTCCTCGATGGCGAGGGTCGAGATCGGGTCGAGGGCGGAGCAGGGCTCGTCCATCAGGAGAACCTGCGGTTCGACGGCGATGGCGCGGGCTATGCACAGGCGCTGCTGCTGCCCGCCGGAGAGCCCGGCGCCCGGCTTGTGGAGGCGGTCCTTGACCTCCTTCCAGAGGTTGGCGCCCTGCAGGGACCGCTCGACGGTCGCGTCGAGGTCGGACTTGCGCAGCCGGCCGCCGTTCAGCCGGACCCCCGCCACGACGTTCTCGTAGATCGACATCGTCGGGAAGGGGTTCGGCCGCTGGAAGACCATGCCGACGGTCCGGCGGACGGAGACGGGGTCCACGCCGGGCCCGTAGAGGTTCTCGTCGTCGAGGAGGACCTTGCCCTCGACGCGCCCGCCGGGAGTGACCTCGTGCATCCGGTTCAGCGTGCGCAGGAAGGTGGACTTGCCGCAGCCGGACGGTCCGATGAAGGCGGTCACCGAGCGCGGCTCGACGGTCATGGAGATGTCGTCGATGGCCTTGTGGGCGCCGTAGTACGCGGAGAGGCCGCCGACGTCGATTCGCTTGGCCATGGGGTCACTTCACTTTCGGCGTTCAGCGGCTGGACCGCACTGAATGGTCGGACTTCGTTTCGCCGCCGCTCACCCTCGTCCTCCCTTGGGGGCCTTCCAGCGGGCGATGCCGCGGGCCACCAGGTTGAGGATCATGACGAAGGCGATCAGGACGAGGGCGGCCGCCCAGGCCCGGTCGTAGCTGGCGTCGTTGCCGGCCGCCCACTGCTCGTAGATGTAGTAGGGGAGGGAGGACTGGGCGCCGTCGAAGGGGTTGTTGTTGATCACCTGGGAGCCGAAGACCAGCAGGACGATCGGCGCGGTCTCGCCGGCGACGCGGGCGACGGCGAGCATGACGCCGGTGGCGATGCCGCCGATGGCGGTGGGCAGGACGACCTTGAGGATCGTCCGCCACTTGGGCACGCCCAGCGCGAGGGACGCCTCGCGCAGCTCGTTGGGGACGAGCTTGAGCATCTCCTCGGTGGAGCGGACCACGACCGGCATCATCAGGATCGCCAGGGCCATCGCACCGGCGAAGCCGGAGTAGCCGAAGTCCAGCATGATGATCCAGAAGCTGAGGACGAAGAGGCCGGCGACGATCGAGGGGACGCCGGTCATGACGTCCACGAAGAAGGTCACGGCCTTGGCGAGCCGGCCGCGCCCGTACTCCACCAGGTAGACGGCGGTGAGCAGGCCCACCGGCGCGGCGATGGCGGTGGCCAGGCCGACCTGCTCCAGGGTGCCGATGATCGCGTGGTAGACGCCGCCGCCCGGCTGGATCGTCAGCACGCCGGCCATGGAGTGGCTGAGGAAGCCCCCGTCGAGGACCTTCACGCCGCGCGCGATCGTCTCCTGGACCAGCGAGACGAGCGGGACGACCGCGACGAGGAAGCAGGTCCAGACGAGGCTGGTGGCGAGGCGGTCCTTGGCCTGCCGCAGGCCCTCGACGCGGGCGGTCAGCCCGTAGGTGAGGGCGACGAAGAGGGCGGCGGCGATCAGGCCCCACTGGAAGCGGCTGCTCAGCCCGGCCCCGAGGCCGATGCCGCAGGCGACGGCGGCGGAGAGGCCGGCGAGGGCGGCGGGCGCCCAGCGGGGCAGCCGCGGGCGGCGCAGGGTCGTGGACGGGGGGACCGCGCCGGCCGGCGCGCGCCGGCCCAGGGTCAGGTCGCTCATGCCGTGTACTCCTTGCGGCGCGCGATGATCATCCGGGCCGCGCCGTTGACCAGCAGGGTCAGGACGAACAGGACGAGGCCGGAGGCGATGAGCGCGTCCTTGCCGGTGTCGCCGGACTCCTTGAAGCTGCTCGCGATGTTCTGGGCGAAGGTGCCGCCGCCCGGGTCGAGCAGGCTCGTGGAGATCAGGAAGCTGGGGGAGAGGACCGTGGCGACGGCCATCGTCTCGCCGAGCGCGCGGCCGAGGCCCAGCATCGAGGCGCTGATGACGCCGGAGCGGCCGAAGGGCAGCACCGCCATGCGGACGACCTCCCAGCGGGTCGCGCCGAGGGCGAGCGCGGCCTCCTCGTGCATCTTCGGGACCTGCCGGAAGACCTCGCGGCTGACGCTGGTGACGATCGGCAGGATCATGATCGCCAGCAGGATGCCGATGGTGAACAGCGAGCGCGGGGCGCCGTTGTGGTAGGCCAGGATCCCGGTCCAGCCGAGGTACTCGTCCAGCCAGGCGTAGAGCCCGCCCAGGTGCGGGACGAGGAAGAGGGCGCCCCACAGGCCGTAGACGATCGAGGGCACGGCGGCCAGCAGGTCGATGACGTACGACAGCGGCGCGGCCAGCTTCCGCGGCGCGTAGTGCGAGATGAAGAGCGCGATGCCGAGGGCGACCGGCACGGCGAGCAGCATCGCGAGGAGCGAGCTGACGACGGTGCCGAAGGCGAGGACGGCGATGCCGAACACCGGCGGGTCGGTGTTGGCGTTCCACTCGAACGTCGTGAGGAAGTTGCCGTGGTCCTGCGCGAGGGCGTGGGCCGCGCGGACCGTGAGGAAGACCGCGATGGCGGCCATGATCACCAGGAGGAGGATGC
This sequence comes from Streptomyces caatingaensis, assembly GCF_001187435.1. GTDB lineage: Bacteria > Actinomycetota > Actinomycetes > Streptomycetales > Streptomycetaceae > Streptomyces > Streptomyces caatingaensis. Next base: position 25,738 of record NZ_LFXA01000009.1, read on the forward strand.
CGGAGCCCCGGGAGAGCCCGAGGAAGATCCGGTCGCCGGGGCGGGCCGCGGCCTTGGCCCGGGGTCCGCCGGGGGATGCTGCTGAAGTCGGTATGTCCATCTCGTCCACGGGAGTCTCCGGTGTGCGGCGGTGCGCCGGACGGTACGGCCGGCCGGGCCCCGGAGGGGGAGCTCCGGGGCGGGGCCGGCCGTACGGGTCAGGAGAGGCTCGCGACGTTCTCGCGGACCTTCTTGGCGATCTCGGCGGGCAGCGGGGCGTAGCCGAGGCCCTTGAGGACGGACTGGCCCTCCTCGCTCGCGATGTAGGTGAGGAAGGACTTGGTGGCCGGCAGGGTCTCGGCCTTGTTGCCCTTGTCGCCGACGACCTCGTAGGTGACGAGGGTCAGCGGGTAGGCGCCCTCGGCCTTGGTGGTGTAGTTGAGCTTGAGGGAGAGGTCCTTGCCGGTGCCGGTGATCTTCGCCTCGGCGATGGCCCGGGAGGCGTTGTCGGAGCTGGCCTCGACCGGGGCGGAGGCGCCGGTGGCGAGCTTGACCGTCTTGATGCCGCTCGCGGTGGCGTAGGACAGCTCGAAGTAGGAGATGGCGCCCTGGACCTGCTTGACCTGGGAGGAGACGCCGGCCGAACCGTCCGCCGCCTGGCCGCCCTTGGGGGCCCAGGCCTTGGCGGGGGCGTAGGGCCAGGAGCTGCCCGCGGCGGCCTTGAGGTACTTGGTGAAGTTGTCCGTGGTGCCGGACTCGTCGGAGCGGTGGAACGCCTGGATCTTCAGGTCCGGGAGCTTGGCGTCCTTGTTGAGCTTGGCGATCGCCTCGTCGTTCCACTTCTCGATCTTGCCGTCGAAGATCTTGGCGAGGGTCTCCGCGTCCAGCACCAGGCTGTCCACGCCCGGGACGTTGTAGCCGATGGCGATGGGGCCGCCGACCATGGGGAGGTTGATGCCCTGGCCGCCCTTGACGACGTCCTTGGACTTGGCGACCTCCTCCGGCTTCAGCGGCGAGTCGGAGCCGGCGAAGGCGGTCTTGCCCTGGAGGAACTCCTGGATGCCGGCGCCGGAGCCGGTGGCCTTGTAGTTGATCTGGACGTCCTTGCAGGCCGCCATGTAGTTCTTGACCCACAGGTCCATGGCGTTCTTCTGCGCCGACGAACCGGAGGCCAGCAGCTGGCCCTTGCCGTCGCACTTGACGTCGGAGGCGGCCTTCGAGGAGCCGGAGCCGCCGGAGCCGCCGCTGTTGTCGTCGGAGCCGCACGCCGTGAGGACCAGGGCGCCGGAGACGGCGATGGCGCCGAAGGCGACGGCCCGGAGCCGGTTCTTGCGCTGAAGCTTCACTGTCGGGTGTTTCCTTCCGATGGCCGCCGCGGGGCGGCGTGCGAGGTCGGGCGCGGTGCCGGGTCGTTCATGACCGTGCGGCCCTGTTCCACGGCTGAAATTAAGCAGATCAGGTGAAGCCGTCGAAGGGGTGGGGTGAACGCACGGTGAACCTCGGCCGTCGGGGCGGCTTCACCGAACGGATCCCGCCAGAACGGGTTTCCGGCCAAGTGTGACGCAGCTCTCTGTTGGTTTTGTGACGCTCGTGACACGATCCCTTCCGCGCGTCGCGGCAGGTGGGGCCGCGGGGGGTCGAGTCGCGGAGGTGACCGTGGGACGGAACGGCGGGGCCATGCACGACAGGGGCGTGAAGAACGGTCACGAGGGCGTACGGAGAACACCGCACGCCCGGCGCGTGCTCGTCGCCACCGCTCTCGTCTGCGCCGCCGTGGCCGCCGTCCCCCCGGCCGCCTGGGCCGACCCGCAGCCGACGCGGCGGAGCCTGGAGGACGTCCACCGGGAGGTGGAGTCCCTCTACCGCAAGGCCGAGGCGGCCACCGACGCGTACAACGCCGCCGACGAACAGGCCAAGCTCCAGCAGAAGAACGTCTCCGACCTCACCGAGCGGGTGGCCGCCGCCGAGAAGCGCCGGCAGGAGCTGACCGACCGCATCGGCGAGCTCGCCCGCTCCCAGTACCGCACCGGCGGCCTCGCGCCGTCCGCCCGGCTCCTCCTCGCCCCCTCGCCCGACGACTTCCTCGCCTCCCTCGACCTGACCCGCCGCGGCCAGGACGCCACCCGCCGCCTGCTCACCGAGACGGAGACGGTCAAGGCGGAGCTCGACCGCTACGCGAAGGCGGCCGACGAGCGCTGGAAGCAGCTCAAGGCGGAGCGGAAGAAGAAGGAGGACGCCAAGAAGGAGATCGAGACCCGGCTGGACGCCGCGAGGAGGCTCGAGTCCCGGCTGGCGGACGAGGAGCGCGCGCGGCTGCGGAAGCTGGAGGAGGAGCAGGCCCGCCGGGCGCAGCGCCAGTGGCTCGCCTCCGACGCGGTCAAGGGCCTCCCGCTCAAGGACTCCGCCGGCTCGGTCACCGAGGCGGGCCGGCGCGCCGTAGAGTTCGCGACCGCCCAGATAGGCAAGGACTACGTGTGGGGCGCGGTCGGCCCCGACACCTACGACTGCTCCGGCCTGACCTCCCGGGCCTGGGCCACGGCCGGCCACCCGATACCGCGCACCTCGCAGGAGCAGTGGCGGCAGCTCCCCAAGGTCGAGGTCAAGGACATGCGGCCCGGGGACCTGATCATCTACTTCTCCGACGCCAGCCACGTGGCGATGTACATCGGCGACGGGACGATGGTGCACGCGCCCCGCCCCGGGCGGCAGGTGACGCTCGCCGGGGCCGGTTCGATGCCGATCCTCGGGGTGGTCCGGCCGGGCTGAGACGCGCGTCACGCCCGGGCTCCCGCACGGGCGGGCTCCGGTACGGGAGTTGAGGTGCGCGTCACGTAACCCCCGTCACTCCCACTCCCGATCACGCGTCGCACACCCACCCGCGGCGTGACGTATCTCATGACGCCTTCCGCCCTACGGGCCCCAAAAGCCCCCTTGGCAACGGCATATGACAGAGGCGGGTGGCTCCGTACCATTCCGTTCGCCCGCGCCCTCCCGCTACTGTCACGTCGGGTACCGCTCCCCCGGGAGCCACCCCGGGGGGCACCCCCCGGCAGCCGCCGGGGGAGGAAGGAAACCGACGTGACGCCCGTAACCGCACCCGGCCCCGCGGAGACCTCCGCCGGACCGCCCGACGGCGGGCTGACCCTGCTGGTCATCGAGGACGACCCGGCGGGGTCGCTCTCCGTGCCCGAACTCGCAGAGACGACCGTGGTGGCCGGCAGGCCGCTGCGCATCCGCACCGCGCGCAACCTCACCGAGGCCGAGCGGCTGCTCACCGACGACGTCCACTGCGTCCTGCTCGACCTCGACCTGCCGGCCGCCGACGGCGCGCCCGACGGCGGGCTGGAGGTCCTGCACCATGTGCTGCGCCTGGCCCCGAGCCGTGCCGTGCTCGCGCTGACCGGCGAGGACGACGCCGAGCGCGCCGCCGAGGCGGTACGCGTCGGCGCCCAGGACTACCTCCACCGCGACGAACTCGACGGACCCGTCCTCGCCCGCGCCGTCCGCTACGCCGTCGAGCGCAAGCGCGCCGACCTCGCCCAGCGGCAGCTCACCGAGAGCCGGCTGCGCGCCCAGGAGAACGCGCGGCTGGAGCGCGGGCTGCTGCCCAACCCCCTGCTGGACGGCTCCGAGCTGCGCTTCGCCGCCCGCTACCGGCCGGGCCGCAGCCGCGCGCTGCTCGGCGGCGACTTCTACGACACGGTGCGCACCGCCGACGGCACCGTCCGCGTGATGATCGGCGACGTCTGCGGCCACGGCCCCGACGAGGCGGCGCTCGGTGTCGAACTGCGCATAGCCTGGCGGGCGTTGACGTTCGCCGGGATGGGCGGTGAGGCGCTGCTCGGCACGCTCCAGGAGGTGCTGGAGCACGAGCGCGCCGACCACGAGACCTTCGCGACGCTGTGCGTGCTGGAGATCGCGCCGGACGGCCGCTCCGCCGGGCTCCACCTGGCCGGGCATCCGGCCCCGCTGCTGGCCCGCGGCGGCGAGCCGCCCTGTCTGCTGCCGCAGGACGGCGGCGGGCCGGCCCTCGGCCTGCTCGCCGGGGCGCGCTGGCCGCGCCAGGAGGTCGAACTGGGCGACTCCTGGAGCCTGTTGATGTACACCGACGGCCTGATCGAGGGCCGGGTGGGCGCGGGCGCGCGGCGGCTGGGCCAGGAGGGGATGGTCGAGATGATCACCCGTCGGATGAAGGAGGGGCTGGGCGGGGAGGAGCTCCTCGACGCCGCCGTCGCGGAGGTACGGGCCCTGAACGGCGAGGAGTTGACGGACGACCTGGCCGTCCTGCTCCTCGATCGCTGAGGGCGCCGCGGCGGCCGTCGCCAAAGGCGGCCGTCAACGACCGCCTCAACGGCCGCCGTTGTACGGGCCGTACGGGCCGTCCGAGCTGGAGCCGCGGCGGCGGGGGCCGCGGCCGGAGACGTGCTTGAGCGCCGGGCGCACGTCCACGAAGTAGACGATCGTGGCGACCAGGCCGAGGATCGGCAGGAAGCCCCAGACGCCGAGGAAGAGGTCCACGGCGACCGTGATGCCGAGGATGATCAGCCAGAAGCCCTTGTTCTGCTTGTCGGCGGCGCGGTAGGCCTCGTCCCGGTGGACGGCCGCGTTGACGAAGGCGGCCAGCGCGAAGACGAGGAGGCCGAGGGAGATCCAGCCCCAGATCACGTTGAAGCCCTGTACCAGCATGGCCCGCCACCTCTTGTCGTCTGCCCTTGCCGCCCACCGTACCCGGGGAACGATCCGGGCACCGGTGAGGTGCCCGGATCGTTGTCACCTCGGTGTCCGGACTACGAGGCGTCGTCCGCCTTCGCGGTCTCGCCCTTGCGGGCCGTGGTGCGGCGCGGGGCGGTCTTCCTGGCCGCGGGCTTCTCGGCCTCGCCGTTCTTCGTGTGCTCGGCGTCCTCGGCGTCCTTGGCGTCCTTGGCGTCCTCCGCGGCCGCCTGCTCCTTGGGCTCGGTGGCCACGGGGATCTCCGCGGTCTCCTTCGCCGGCTGCTCGCCGTTCCAGGTCTTCACGGCCTCGCGGCCGCGCTCGGCCAGCTTCTCGAAGGTCTCGCCGCCCTTCGCGGCGAGGCCGACGGCCTGGCCGACGCCCTGCAGGGCCAGGTCCTGCACGGTCTGGCCGATCTTCTTGAGGTCCCCGTCCAGGGTCTGGGCGAGCTCGCCGACCTTGGCGGTGACCCGCTCCTGGGCCTCCTTGGCGCTCCTGCTCACCCGGTCGCCCAGGGCCTTCGGGTCCGTGCGGCGCAGCTGCTCGAACCGCGCGGGGGCCTCGGCGACGACCTGTCCGAGCTTCTCGGCGGCGAGGTCGGCGGCCCCGGCCGCCGCGTAGGCGGTGTCGGTGGCCGCCTTGCGGATGTCCTGGGTGATGGCCATGCGATGGGTCTCCCGTCTCGCGGACCGGCTGTCCCGCGGGTCAGCCGGAGGGCTTGCTGCCGTTGTTGTCGTCCTTGGTGCCGCTGGTCCTCGACGACCCGTTCTCCCTGCGGAACGAGTCGTAGATCTCCAGCAGGATCTGCTTCTGCCGCTCGGTGATCGAGGGGTCGGAGAGGATCGCGCTGCGGACCTCCGCCTCCTCCCGGCTCCGCTCGTCGAGGATCCCGGCCTGCACGTACAGCGTCTCCGCGGAGATCCGCAGCGCCTTGGCGAGCTGCTGGAGGATCTCGGCGCTCGGCTTGCGCAGGCCGCGCTCGATCTGGCTGAGGTACGGGTTGGACACGCCTGCCGCGTCGGCGAGTTGACGCAGCGTCAGCTGCGCGTTGCGGCGCTGCTCGCGCAGGTACTCGCCGAGGTTGCCGACGTTGAGCGATCCCATGCCGCCGATGCTGCCGCACCTTGCTAACTTTTGCAAGCGACCGCTTGCTGTGGTTTATCCGGGGTTTATCGCTTGCGGTTTCCGCAACGTCAACTCCTACGGTCGTGAGCGGGCCGGAACGACCGGCCCGGCGACGGAAGAGAGAGGCTGTCCGGCTATGGCCTGGTCGATCGCGGACGTGGCCCGGATGTCCGGGGTGACGTCCCGGACGCTGCGGCACTACGACGAGATCGGCCTGCTGCCCCCGGCGTGGACCGGGAGCAACGGGCACCGCCACTACGAGCAGGCCGACCTGCTGCGCCTGCAGCAGATTCTGCTGATGCGGGAGCTGGGCGTGGGTCTGCGCGAGATCCGGGCGGTCCTGGACAGCGGGGCCGACCGGGTGGCCGTGCTCCGCGAGCACCACCGGCGGCTGCTGGCGGAGCGGGACCGGCTCGAAACGCTGGCCCGCACGGTCGGGCGCACCATCGCCGAACTGGAGGAAGGCAGGGACGACCGGGACATGATGAAGATCAACAACCCCGAGAACCTCTTCGAGGGCTTCGAGTGGTCGGACCGCTCGGACGAGGTCCGGGAGCGGTGGCCGGAGCACTGGGAGCAGTCGCGGCGGGCCGTCGAGTCGATGACGGCCGAGGACACGGAGCGGTGGCAGCGGGAGGTGACCGCGCAGATGGTCCGCTTCGCGGAGTTCATGGTGGAGGGGCGGCCGGCGGACGATCCGGTGGTGCAGGAGGAAGTGGACGCGCACTATCGGGGCGTGTGCCGCTTCTGGACGCCGGACGCGGCCGCGTACAAGGGGCTCGGCCGGCACTACGTCGACGACCCCGAGTTCCGGGCCAACTACGACCGGATCGCGGAAGGGCTCGCCGAGTATCAGTGCGCGGCGATGGCGGTGTATGCCGAGGCGCGGCTGGGCTGAGCCGACTCCGCGCGGGGGCGCCGGCGCTGACCCCGCCCGGGCTCGCCCCCCGGGGGGGGCTCTGTCCCCCGGGGCGAGCCCGGGAGGGGTCAGGTGCGGTGGGACACGAGGAGGGTGCCCAGGGGGGTGCGGTGGTGGGTGACGGAGCGGCCGGTGCGGGCCGTGGTGATCAGGCCCGCTGCGCGGAGGGCGGCCGCGTGGGCGGAGGCCGTCGCGTTGCTGACGCCGAGCCGCCGGGCGAGCCCGCTCGTGGAGTGCTCGTCGGACAGGAGGAGCAGCGCGTCGAGGCGCGTCCGGCCGAGGAGCGCCGCGAGCCCGTCCGGCGTCCCGGACGGGCTCGGCGGCAGGCCCGGCCCCGCCGGATAGGTCAGGGCGGGCGGCGCCCCGTCCGGCGGGCGGCAGAGCAGCGGACGGCCCGTCCAGTGGAAGGTGGGCAGGAGGATCAGGCCCCTGCCGTCCAGGGAGACCTCCTCGTCCGGGGCGGGGCCCGGCAGCTCCAGCGTGGAGGCCGTGAGGCGCGCGGCCGGGAGCAGCGACGTCAGGGCCGGGGCCACGCCCCCCTCCGCCACTGCCACCGCGTACCGCGCGAACTCCGCCGCGTGCAGGTCCCGCACCACGTCCCACACCGGCCCCAGCACCGTCTCGAACGCGGCCCGTTGCGCCCGCCCGAGGACGTCCCACGCCTCGGCGTCGCCCCGGCGCAGCCCCCGCACCCACGGCGGAGGCGCTCCCGGGGACGCCGCGTAGACCCGTTCCAGCTCCGCGCCGACGAGCCGCCGGGGCGCGGCACGGACGGCGTCCAGCGCCTCCCCGAGCCCGTCCTCGTATACGTCGAGGAAGCGCGGCGCCGCCCCGGCGGGGACGAGGTCCGCGAGGGGTGCGGCCGCGGCGGGGAGGGAGCGCAGGAGGCGGCGGCGCCAGCGGTCGAGGAGGAGGCCGTCGTGGCGGGCGAGCAGCGTCGACAGCGTGGCGTGGAGCTCCTGGAGCGGCGCCGGCCGGGGCGCGAAGCGGACCCGGGCGAAGTCGGCGGCCGTGAAGTGGATACGGATCACGTCGCCATCCTTTCGGGCGGGGCCTGAACCTTCGCCCGTGAGGGCCCGTCCGCGCAAGCATGCGAGCGGACGAAGGGAGTTCGCGATGGCGTACGGGGTGAGCAGACGGGCGGTGGTCGTCGCCGCGGGGGCGGGGCTGCTGCTCCCGCGGGGCGGGAGCCGGTTCGTACCGCGGCTGCCGGAGCCGGCCGGGCCGCACCCGGTCGGGTCCGTCCCGCTGTACCTGGTCGACCGGGCGCGGCACGACCCGTGGGAGGCGGGGATCGCCGTGCGCGAGGTGATGGCGACGGCGTTCTACCCGGCGCGGACGGTCCGGGGGTTCCCGGCCGGGCGGCAGATGGAGCGGGCCGCGGTGGAGCTGTTCGGGCGGATCGACGTGCCGCTGCACCGGCTGCCGGCGGCCGGCGTCGACTGGGCGGCGACCGCGTCCCCCGCGCACCCCGGGGCGCCCGCGGCGGGCGGACGGCGGCGTCCCGTCCTGCTGTTCAGCCCCGGCGGCGCCGAACCGCGCGCCATGGGCACCTCGCTCGCCGCCGAACTGGCGTCCTGGGGGTACGTCGTGGTGGCCCTCGACCATCCGGGCGACGCCAGCGAGGTCGCCTTCCCGGTGGCCCGGGAGGGCCGTGACATGGTCCGGCCGACCCGGCTCACCCCGGGCGTCGGTACGGCCACCTTCCACACCATGATCGCGGCCCGTGTCGCCGATCTCCGCTTCGTCCTCGACGAGTTGGCGGCCTTCGCCACCGGGCGGCGCACGGCCGACGCGGCCGGCCGTCCCCTGCCCGACGGCCTCGCCAGGGCCCTCGACCCGTACCGCGTCGGCCTGTACGGGCATTCCGCCGGCGGAACGGCCGTCACGGAGGCGCTGCGCGGCGACCACCGGGTGCGGGCCGTCGTGAACCTGGAGGGGTATCTGGACGACCCCGACGGGGAGTTGTTCCCGGTGGCGCGGGAGGGCGCCGACCGCCCGCTGCTGCTCGCGGGAACGGACGGCTTCGACGACGCGCGCTTCGAACGGTCGTGGGGCGCGGTCACGGCCCGCTCGCGGCCGTGGCTCGTGACCCGGCGGCGGATGACGCGCGCCACGCACTGGGTGTTCAGCGACTACGCGTCGCTCGCCCCGCAGTTGGAGCGCGCCGGACTGATGGCCCCGGAGGCCAGGAGGGCCCTCGTGGGGGCCGTCGGCCCGGAGGAGTCGGTGCCGCTGCTGCGGCACTGGGTGCGGTCGTTCTTCACGGCGCGGCTGCCCCCGCCCCGGGCGGACGGTACGGTCAGAACGTGTCCGGGCACCACGGCCGGCGCGACGTCCGCAGCAGCGCGTCCGCCCGGGCCGCCGCCCCGGGGCGTTCCTCGGTGACGAGCCCGAGCGCGGCGAGGCGGACGGCGGACTCGTCGCCGAGCAGGAGGCGCCCCAACTCGCCCGCACCGAGCGCGAGATCGGCGGTACGGGTGGTCGGCGTGCAGCTCGCGCCGCCCTCCCCGGCGTCCAGGAGCCAGCGGCCGGCCGCGTACCCGTCCGGGTCGGCGACCTCGACGACGAGCGAGCCGGGGACCGCGTACGTCCGCGCCTCCAGCAGCGCCGGGACGTCCAGCGGGCGCAGCCACACGAAGTCGGCCTGGACGGTGATGCGCGCCGCCCGCGGATCGGGCAGCAGCAGCGGCAGGACGTCGTCCGGGGCGCGCAGCCCCGTGTCGGCGGTCATGACCCAGTCGGCCGTCAACAGGAAGTGCCACAGGGCCCGTTCGGCCTGGGGCGTGGCCGCGACGAGGTCGCGCACGCGCGCCGTGTTCTGCGGGCGCTTCGCGGTCCACACGTCGTCGGCGGTGTAGGTGAGGAGCCCGTCGACGCGGCCGTCCGCCGAGCGGTACAGGACGTGGAACGGCTCCGTCCAGTCGGAGCGGCGCAGGTCGCCGGTGGCCAGGCGCCACCACCGCTCGTCGCGGTCGACCACGCCGTGCCGCGCGGTGCGCACCCGCTCGTGCAGGGCGGGGGCCAGCTCGCGCACCGTCGCACCGTCCGCGAAGTCGACCCGGCCGCCGCACGGGGGCGCGCCGTACCGGCGGTCGAGGCCGGTGCGCGCGGTGTCCACCTCCCAGGAGGCCGCCGAGACGGCCGGGCCGAAGCCGAACCGGCCGTAGATCGGGTACTCGGCCGAGGTCAGCGTCGCGGCGGCGTCCCCGCGCTCCCTGGCCGCGCGCAGCTCGCGCGCCATCATCCCGCTGAGCAGGCCGCGGCGGCGGTGCGTCGCCGACACCGTCACGTTGGTGACCGCGCTCACCGGGGCCGCCGCGCCGCCGGGCAGCGTGATCCGCTGCGCGAAGCTGCGGAAGGTGCCCACGCAGCGGCCGTCGTCGAAGGCGCCCTGTGTCCGGGAGAAGTCGATGCCGCCGCGGCGGAGCTCGACGTCCTCCTTGGAGGCCGTGGCGGAGAGGAGGAAGCCGGTCAGCATGCCGCGCATCCACTCCGCGAGCTCGGTCTCGTCGACGGTCCTTGTGACGGTGCCCATGGGCGCACGCTAGGAGAGGGGACGAGCCGGGCGCACCTGCTTTTCGCCGCCGCCGTCAGGAGAGCAGGTCGTCGACCTGGGCCTCGCCCTCCCGGTAGCGGCGGGCGATCTCGGCCCCGCAGTCGTCCGCGGTGCGCTGGAGCTGCCGGCGGCGGGCGGAGACGTGCCGCTCGTAGGCGGCCAGGCGGCGCCGGGCGGCGCGCAGTTCGGAGTCCGTGCGGGCGGCCAGGTCGGACAGGGCGACCTCGGCGAGCATGTCCTCGGCCAGCCGCCGGTACTCCTCCGCGTGCGGCGTGCCCACCGTCACGTGCCGGGCGGAGGAGCGGTGCGCGGACGGGCCGTCGGCGAGGATCTCCGGCAGCCGGTCCACCAGCGGCTGTTCCGCGCCTTCGGCGGCCGTGCCGGCCCGCTGCGCCAGCTCGGCCCGGAGGATGTCGATCCGGCCCTGGAGCAGCCGGCGCACATAGCTGAGGTCGGCCTCCTCCTGCCGGGCCTCCCGGCGCACCGCCCGCACCTCCGCGAGACGGAGCTCGCCGAGGCTGCGTACGGGTACGTCCGCGAGCCGGCCCGAGCGCTGGCTCGGCGGCCTCGCGTTCAGACTGTCCACGGCGTCCCTGAGCGTCTTGAGGTGGTCCTCGGTCGGTGTGGTCATGCGGCTCCGTCCCCTCGCGCGCCGGGTGCGAACGCGTCGCTCCGCACGTCGCGTCGCTTGCACGCATCGTGCCACTGCCCCCGGCCCGGCCGCAGGACGTCTCCACCCGAACGGCCCCGAAGGGACGGCGGGCATGATGGACCGCATGCGTGCAGTGGTGCAGAGGGTGAACGGGGCTTCGGTCGTGGTCGACGGCCGGACGGTCGGCGAGATCGTGGGGGAGGGGCTGTGCGTGCTGGTCGGGGTGACGCACGACGACACCCCGGAGGAGGCGGCGCGGCTCGCCCGCAAGCTCTGGTCCCTGCGGATCCTCGCCGACGAGAAGTCGTGTTCGGACGTGGGGGCTCCGCTCCTCGTCATCTCCCAGTTCACGCTTTACGGTGACGCGCGCAAGGGACGGCGGCCCACGTGGAACGCGGCGGCGCCCAGCCCTGTCGCCGAGCCGCTCGTCGACGAGGTCGTGGCGGGGCTGCGGGCGCTGGGGGCGCGGGTGGAGACGGGGGTCTTCGGCGCCGACATGAAGGTGTCGCTGACGAACGACGGCCCGTTCACGGTGCTGCTGGAGGTGTGAGGGGGCATCGGGCGCCGGACGGGCCGATGTGCGGCCCGTCCCGCGCCCGAGGACACCCCAGCGCGGAGCGCGGCGGCTACGGCTCGACCACGACCTCCTGCGACGCCGCCGTGGACTCGCCCACGAGGAGCGGCGCGTCCACGGGAACGTTGCGCTTGACGAGCGCGAGCGCGATCGGACCCAGCTCGTGGTGGCGCGCGGACGTCGTCAGGAAGCCGATCTGCCGCCCCTCGGGCCCGTCCGAGGCGAGACGGACCGGCGTGCCGTGCGCCGGCAGCCGCACCTCGCTCCCGTCGAGGTGGAGGAAGACCAGCCGCCGCGGCGGCTTGCCCAGGTTCTGGACGCGGGCGACCGTCTCCTGCCCCCGGTAGCAGCCCTTGTGCAGATGGACCGCGGTGCCGATCAGCCCCACCTCGTGGGGGATCGTCCGGTGGTCGGTCTCCAGCCCCAGCCGCGGCCGCCGCGCCTCGACCCGCAGCGCCTCGTGGGCGAGCACACCGATCGCGGGGCCGTGCCCGTCCGCGAAGGACGCGAGCCGCTCGCGCGGCAGGAAGAGGTCCCGCCCGTACGAGGTCTCGCGGACGACGACGTCCTCGGGGGAGGGCGCGATGGAGCCGGCCGGCAGGTGGACGACCGCGAACTCGTCCGTCCGGTCGGCCACCTCCACCCGGTAGAAGAACTTCATGCTCTCCAGATAGGCGGTCAGCGCCTCCTGCGTGCCCGGCTCGACGTGCGCCCAGATCGTCTCCCCGTCGTCGACGAGGTACAGCGCGTGCTCGATGTGGCCGTTGCCGGTGAGGATCAGCGCGTCCGTCGCCTGCCCGGGCGGCAGCTCCGTGACGTGCTGGGTGATCAGCAGGTGGAGCCAGCTCAGCCGCTCGGGCCCGGAGACGGTGACCACCCCGCGGTGGGAGAGGTCGACGAAGCCCGAACCGTCGGCGAGGGCGCGCTGTTCGCGGAACAGGTCGCCGTAGTGCGCGGCGACGCCTTCGTCCGGGCCCTCGGCGGGGACGGCGCCGGGCAGCGACAACAGAGGGCTCTTCGATTGACGCAGCATGCGCCCAGCCTACGACCCGGCGGAACCGTCCCCCGGCGCGCAGGAGGAGCACCGGCCGAAGATCGCGAAGTGCTTCATGTCCGTGTCGAAGCCGAACTGCTCGCGCAGCCGCGCGGTGAAGGCGTCGGCCACGGACAGGTCCGCCTCGATCACCCCGGTGCAGTCCCGGCAGACCAGGTGTATGTGGTCGTGCCGGTCGGCGAGGTGGTAGGTGGGGGCGCCGTGCCCGAGGTGGGCGTGGCTGACCAGGCCCAGCTCCTCCAGCAGCTCCAGCGTGCGGTAGACGGTGGAGATGTTGACGCCGCCCGCGGTCTTCCTGACCTCGGTGAGGATGTCGTCCGGCGTCGCGTGCTCCAGCCGGTCCACCGCCTCCAGCACGAGCTGGCGCTGCGGGGTCAGCCGGTAGCCGCGCCTGCGGAGATCGCTCTGCCAGTCGGTGTCCACCACACGACCAGTCTAGGCGGGGCGGGGGCTTCCGGGCTCCGGTCAGGAGGCGCGGACTCCCTTCAGATAGCGCGCCAGGGCCGCGATGGCGTCCGGGTTGCGCGGGCTCTCGACGAGGTCGACGTAGTCCAGCACGAAGATCCGCTTGTTCTTGATCGCGGGGACGTCCTTCAGCGGCGGGTAGGAGAGCAGGAAGTCCTTCTTCCGCTCGCCGTTCACGTCCCCGTAGTTGTTGATCACGATGACGTCGGGGCGGCGCTCGACGACCGTCTCCCAGCTGACCGTCGTCCAGGTGTCCTTGAGGTCGGCCATCACGTGGTCGCCGCCGGCCTTGGTGATGATGTCGTGCGGGCCGGCGAAGGCGCCGGAGGTGAAGGGCTTGTCGCGGCCGTCGTCGTAGAGGAAGACGCGCGGCCGCTTGCCGTCCCGGGGGATGCCCGCCTGCGCGTCCGCGACCTTCTTCTTGAAAGCGGCGACGAGCTCCGCCGCCCGGTCCTCCACGTCGAAGATCTTCCCGAGCGTGGTGAGGTCGGTGTACAGCGCCTCCAGCGGCGGCATCACGCCCCGCTCGTTGCCGGCGCCGCTGCGGCAGGACTCGGTGAGGACGTACGAGCCGATGCCCAGCTTCTTCAGCGACGCGGGGGTGAAGTCGGTGCCCTCGCCGAAGCCGTAGTTCCAGCCGGCGAAGACGAGGTCCGCCTTCGCGTCGAGCACCAGCTCCTTGTTGATCTGCTTCTTGGACAGCCACTTGACCTTGTCGTAGCCGTCCTTCCACGGGACGTCGGCCGTGCGGCTCGTCCGGTAGTCCGGCGCCACGTAGCCGGCCATGTGCTTCTCCAGCCCCAGCGCGAACATGATCTCGGCGATGCCGACGTCGTTGGTGACCACGCGCTGCGGGGCCTTGTCGTACGTCGTCCTCACCCCGCAGTTGGAGACGGTGACGGGGTAGTGGCCGGACGCCTCGGACTCGTCCTTCGCCTCCCCGACCTTGGCGCCGCAGCCGGCCAGGGCGGCGACGACGATCAGTGCTACGGCGGTACGGGCGGTGCGCATCGTGGTGGTCCTCATCGGGGGAGACGGTCGAAGAGCAGCTGGGGCGTGCCGGTTTCGGGGTGGGGCACGCGGTGCGCGCGGACGCCGAAGACGTCGGCCAGCAGCCCGGGGGTGAGCACCTCGCCGGGCGGGCCGGACGCGACGAGGCGGCCGCCGGCGACGACGTGCAGGACGTCGCAGTGGGTGGCGGCCAGGTTGAGGTCGTGCAGCGCGGCCAGCACGGTGAGCCCGGACTCCCGCACGAGCCCGAGGACGTCGAGCTGCTGGCCGATGTCCAGGTGGTTGGTCGGCTCGTCCAGGACCAGCACCCGCGGCTGCTGGGCCAGGGCGCGGGCGATGAGCACCCGCTGCTTCTCGCCGCCGGAGAGGGTGAGGAAGCCGCGGTCGGCGAGGTGCGCGGCGCCGACCCGTTCGAGGGCGGACGCGCAGACCTCCCGGTCCTCGCGGGTCGTCCGCGCGGCCGCCCGCTGGTGCGGCAGCCGGCCCATGGCGACGATCTCGGCGACGGTGAAGTCGAATTCGCTCCCCGACTCCTGCGGCAGGGCGGCCAGCCGGCGCGCCCCCTCGCGGGCGTCGAGGGCGTGCAGGTCGTCGCCGTCCAGCAGCACCCGCCCGTGTGTGGGCCGCAGCGCGCGGTAGACGCAGCGCAGCAGGGTGGACTTGCCGCTGCCGTTGGGTCCGACGACCCCGGCGAACTCCCCGTCGCCCACGCGCAGTTCGAGGTCGCGGACGAGCCGGGCGCCGGCGACCTCGACGGACAGGGCCTCGACGTCGACGCGCATCAGGCACCCCCGAAGACGTAGCCGCGGCGCCGCATCAGCACCACGAAGCAGGGCACCCCGATCACCGACGTGATCACCCCGACGGGCAGTTCGACGGGCGCCAGCAGCAGCCGGGAGATGACGTCCACCCACACCAGCAGCACCGCGCCCATCAGCGGCGCGACGGCCAGCACCCGGCGGTGGTCGGCGCCGACCAGCATCCGGGCGGCGTGCGGGACCATCAGGCCGACGAACCCGATCGCGCCGCTGACCGCCACCACGGCCCCGGTGACGGCCGCCACGACGACGAACAGCACCCGGCGCCGCCGCTCGGGGTCCACGCCCAGCGCGGAGGACGTCTCGTCGCCCATGGCCAGGACGTTCAGCCCGCGGGCGGAGCGGAAGAGGTAGCCGAGGCCGGCCGCGACGGCCGCGGCGGCCAGCGGCACGGACTGCCAGCTCGCCCCGCCGAGGCTGCCGAGCAGCCACATCATCGCGGAGCGGGCGGCCTCGCCGCGGTCGGCGCCGAAGACCATCAGCGCGGTGATCGCGGAGAAGCCGTAGTACATGGCCGTGCCGGTGAGCACCAGCCGCAGCGGCGTCAGCCCGTGCCGGGTGCGGGCCGCCGCGTACACGAGGACCATCGCGGCGAGCGCCGAGGCGAAGGCGGCGCCGGACAGCGCCCAGACGCCGAGCGAGCCGAGCGCGCCGAAGAGGAGCACCGCGTTGGCGCCGACGGCGGCGCCGGAGGAGATGCCGAGGACGAACGGGTCGGCGAGCGCGTTGCGCACCAGCGCCTGGGTCGCGACGCCGACGGCCGACAGGCCCGCGCCGACGACGGCGGCCAGCAGGGCCCGCGGGAAGCGCAGTTCCCACACGATGGTGTAGGCGGAGGTCTCGTCCGCGGATATCTCGCCGCCGGTCAGCCCCGCGCGCAGATAGCGCAGGACGTCGCCCCAGCCGATGCCCGAGGAGCCGAGGGCCACGCAGCAGAGCAGGGAGACCAGCAGGGCGAGGCCCAGCCCGGTCACCAGGGGTGGCAGCGGCAGCCGCCGGGAGGGGGCCGTCGTGGGTTGCACGGGGGTGGTGCCTTCCGCCTCGGGCCGTGGGCCTGGGCGGTACGGCGTACGTACCGAGGAGCGCCCCGCGCCGTGAGCCCGCGGGGGCCTCCCCTCGCAGTCCACGGCGAGTTGTCAGGAGCTGACGCCGCCGCGGGTGATCGGGCTCGCGAAGCGGACGCTTCGCTTACCGTTGCGGGTCAGCGCCGGACTCTCACCGGACTTCCCCCGCGGGGCGCTGGTCGGGCGGCCGTCGGGTTACGGCTGCTCGGGGTGGTACGGGGTGCCGTCCGGGCGGAAGAAGGAGACGCCGTCGGGCAGGTCGTCCGGCAGGTTGCGGGCCCACTCCTCCAGGGCCGCGACGTCGGCGGTCTTCTTCAGCTGCGCCGACATGTAGGGGCGGAGCGGCACCTCGGGGGTGGCCTTCTCGCCGACCCACATCAGGTCGCCCTTGACGTAGCCGTAGAGGCGCTTGCCGCCGGAGTACGGGCCGGACGCGGCGGTCCGCGCGACCGCGTCCGTCACGATGTCGATCTGCGGCTTCTTGTCCGCCAGCTCGCCGTACCAGACCTCGACGACGCCCGCGTCGCGGATCATGACGACCTCGACCTTGCGGTCCGCGTCGATGCGCCAGTAGCCGCTCTCGGTCTCCAGGGGCCGCACCTTGTTGCCCTCGGCGTCCAGCACCCAGCTGCGCGACGTGTACTCCAGGAAGTCCCGGCCGTCGTGGGTGAAGGTGACCTCCTGGCCGAAGTTGCACTTCTCGGAGCCGGGGAAGTCGGCGACGCCGGCACCCTCCCACTTGCCGAGGAGGAAGACGAGGGGGACCAGGTCCCGGTGCAGGTCGGACGGAATCTCGATCATGGGCTCAGACGATCTGTAGGGGGGTGAACAAGGAGGGTCAGCGCTGGCCCTGGTACAGCTTCTTCCAGGTCAGCCCGGCGAACGCGAGAACGCCGACGGCGACCAGAACCAGCAGGGTGGTGAAGAAAGCCTCAAGCACGAGCGCGCTCCTCGGTCGGAGTGAGGGTGTTACGGACCGGGTCGAGTCTAGTCGGAGGGCTGTCCCCCGGCTCTGTGAGGTCCGTCCCCGCCCGCTCTACAGTGGCCCCATGCGGAAGAAGCTCGTGATCAAGGTGACGGCGGGCGCGGACGCGCCCGAGCGGTGCTCGCAGGCGTTCACGGTGGCGGCCGTGGCCGTGGCCAGCGGGGTCGAGGTCTCGCTCTGGCTGACCGGGGAATCGTCCTGGTTCGCGCTGCCGGGGCGGGCGGAGGAGTTCGAGCTGCCGCACGCGGCCCCGCTGCCCGAGCTGATCGACGGCATCCGGGCCGGCGGCGGCATGATCACGGTCTGCACCCAGTGCGCGGCCCGGCGGGGCATCGAGGAGAAGGACCTGATCGAGGGCGCGCGCATCGCGGGCGCCCAGGTGTTCGTCGGCGAGGTCATGGCCGACGACGTGCAGGCGCTGGTGTACTGACGCGGCCGGGCCTACCGGTGGTCGCGGTCGTCCAGCTCGTTCCACCAGCGGTCCGACTCGGGGTCCCCGGTCTCGTCCCACCAGCGGTCGTCCGGGCCCCGGCGGTTGGCCACGACGGCGGCCACCGGCGGGATGACCATGGCGACCAGGCACATCCCGATGGCCGCGGGGACCGACCAGAGCCGTACGACGGCCCAGGCCAGGACGAACAGGCCGATGCAGGTGCCCATCATGGCGAAGTACACGTGCCGTCGCCGTGTGTACATGCTTCAACGGTACGGCGACGGGGGCGGTGCTGCGAGGGCCGCGCCACCCCCCGGAGGGGGCGAGCGCGGCCCTCTTGCGGTTCAGACCGTGATCGCGACCTCGGCCAGGCCGCCCTTCCGCGCCACGACCGTGCGGTCGGCCGTCGCGCCCGGGACGAGCGCGCGGACGGTCCAGGTGCCCTCGGCCGCGTAGAAGCGGAACTGCCCGGTCGCCGAGGTGGGGACCTCGGCGGTGAACTCGCCCGTGCTGTCCAGCAGGCGGACGTAGCCGGAGACGGGCACCCCGTCGCGGGTCACGGAACCCTGGATGGTCGTCTCACCGCTCCGGGCGGTCGAGGCGTCGGGTCCGCCGGCCTGTGCTCCACACATGGTGATCCTTACGTCGTGGTCGTTCGCGGTGCGCTGCCGCGCGGTCAGTTGGAGCCGAGCTCGATCGGCACGCCGACGAGGGAGCCGTACTCGGTCCACGAGCCGTCGTAGTTGCGGACGTTGGACTGGCCGAGCAGCTCGTGCAGGACGAACCAGGTGTGCGCGGAGCGCTCGCCGATGCGGCAGTAGGCGATGGTGTCCTTGGAGAAGTCCAGCCCGGCGTCGGCGTAGAGGGCGCGCAGCTCCTCGTCCGACTTGAACGAGCCGTCGTCGTTGGCGGTCCTCGACCAGGTGACGTTGCGGGCCGTGGGGATGTGGCCGGGGCGCTGCGACTGCTCCTGCGGCAGGTGCGCGGGGGCGAGCAGCTTGCCGCTGAACTCGTCGGGGGAGCGGACGTCGATCAGGTTGAGCTGCCCGATGGCGGCGAGCACGTCGTCGCGGAAGGCGCGGATCGAGGTGTCCTGCGGCTTGGCCCTGTACTGGGTGCGCGGGCGCTGCGGCACCTCGGTGACCAGGTCGCGGGAGTCGAGCTCCCACTTCTTGCGGCCGCCGTCCAGCAGGCGGACGTCCTCGTGGCCGTAGAGCTTGAAGTACCAGTAGGCGTAGGCGGCGAACCAGTTGTTGTTGCCGCCGTAGAGGACGACGGTGTCGTCGTTGGCGATGCCCTTCTCGGACAGCAGCTTCTCGAAGCCGGCCCGGTCGACAAAGTCGCGGCGGACCGGGTCCTGGAGGTCGGTCTTCCAGTCGATCCGGATCGCCGACTTGATGTGGTTCTTGTCGTAGGCGGAGGTGTCCTCGTCGACCTCGACGATGACGGTCTTCGGGTCTCCCGCGTCGATGCGGGCCTGGATCCAGTCGGCGTCCACGAGGACGTCACTGCGGCTCATGTCGTTTCTCCTCCGGGGCAGTTGCGGAACGCGGCGGTGGTGCGGGGAGGGGCCGTGAGCGGCCGGAAGGGCGAGGAGCGGGGGAAGCGGGTGGTGAACTCCGCGTCAGGAAAGGCGACACAGCGTGGCGTCCATGCGGCCGAGGTCGACTGCCCGCCGCTTGGTGAGATCCGCCTGTCGCCTCATGGTGCCGATCGTAGGGACGGTGGGGGAGGTGTGTCACCGGTCGGCCGGATCGTGAGATGAAGTGTCCCGATATATGGGATAGTTGGCACCTCCCCCGGAGCCTCTCAGCCCGCCAGGCGGACGTCCGTCCCACCCAGTTCGATGTCGATGCCGTTCGGCGTCGGGGTGACCTTCGTCAGCCGCACACCGCGCGGCAGCCCGGTGATCTTCCGGTCGAAGTCGGTCTTCTTGCGGATCAGGGGCTCCAGGCCCGGCAGGTCGTCCGGCACCTTCTCGGCGCGCACCCGCACCGTCGTGCCGTCCACGAGGCTCACGGCGGACAGGACGCTGCGCTCGACCCGGCCCATCGGGAGCGGCAGGCTGCCGGTGACCTTGACCAGGCCGGCGCCCCGGGCGTCCTTCCCGCCGTAGCCGGTGGTGATGCCCAGTCCGGCGCGCTTGCTCAGGTCCGCGTAGGAGATGTGGGCCGTGCCCGTGACCCGGTCGGCGACGGCCGAGGTGAAGCCCGAGTCGATCCGCACGCCGTGCAGGGTCGTGTCGAAGTCGGTGACCTGGACCGTGCTGTCGCCCGTGCCGGCGGTGACGCCGCCGTCCAGCGAGACCTCGACCTCGTCGAGCTTCGAGTCGGCGATCTGGGTCAGGAAGGGGAATCCCTTGATGGAGACGTCCGGTGTGCCGGACATGCTCTGCGTGTCGCGTATCTTCTCCGCGACCTTCTTCTCGGCGTACCAGACCGCCGCGCGGTCGGCGGCCGCGAACAGGCCCGCCAGGACCACGGCGACGATCAACAGGGTGCGTATGGCGCGCATCGGATGGCGATCCCCCAGGTTCGGTCGGCCCAGTGCCTTCCGGCGAGCCTAACCGGGCGCCCGGGGAAACCCGGCCGGGCCGGGCACGCCGCTCCCGGGCGGCGGCCGGGAGCGGCGTGCCCGGCGGCCGCCCCGGGGAGGGCGTTCCCCGGGCGGGCCGTCCCGCCCGCCGGACCGCCCGGCGGGCGCGGGGCGTCAGAACAGCGGGCGCGGGGGCGTCAGAACAGCAGCCGGCCCACGACGTACACCGCGGGCGACGCCAGCGCCAGCGGCAGGGCCACGCCCGCCGTCATGTGGACGAAGCGCGACGGGTAGTCGTAGCTCGCCACCCGCAGGCCGGCCAGGGCGCAGGCGCCGGCCGCCAGCCCCAGCAGGGCGGCGGACGGGCCGGTGTGGGCGAGCTGCCCGCCCAGGACGCCCGCGCCCGCGGCCGCGGCCAGCGCGACGGCCGGCGCGGCCAGGGCGGGCAGCGGCAGGGCGCGGGCCAGCACCGTCGCGGTGACGGCGAGGGCGCCGACGAGCACCGCGTCCCGGTCCGCGGCCAGGTGACCGGCGGCCAGCACGGTCAGCGCCGACGAGGCGGCGGCCGTCGTCAGGCCGTACAGCCGCTCGTCCGCCCCGGCGCGGCTGCGCAGGTGCAGGACGACGACCAGCAGCAGCCAGACCCCCAGCGTGCCGATCACCACCGTCGGCGCGTGCGCCTCGTCCGTGGCGAGCAGGCCGGCGTCGGCGGCCAGGCCGCCGAGGAACGCCAGCGCGATGCCCTGCCGGGCCGGCCACATGCCGTTGAGCCGGAACCAGCCCGCCGCCGTCACCGCCTGGAGCAGCACCACGGGGACGGCCAGGGCGTACGGGCCCGCCTGCGCGGCGGCCGCGGCCAGGACCGCGAGGACGGCGGTCAGCAGCGCGGGCCGGAAGCCGGGGGAGAGGATCTGCGGGCGGCCCTCGGCCTTGGCCTTCTCTGCGGCGGTCAGGGGGCGCCCGGGGGCGTCGGGCGCGGGCTCCGGCGCGGTCGCGACGGCTGCCGCCGGCGCGGGGACGGGCGCGTGCGCGTGCGCGGGCTCCGGCTCGTACGCGGGCGGGGCGGCGGCCTGCTGGTGCTGCGGCTGGTGCTGCGGCCAGGCCGCCTGGTGCTGCTGGTGCTGCTGCTGCGCGGGGCCGCCGTAGGACGGCTCGGTCACGGGCAGCTGCTGCTGCCACGCCCGCGCGTCCCAGCTCTGCGTCTCCCACGTCTGCGTCGGCTCGTCCGCCGGCGCGTAGCCCTGCTGCCCGCCGGCGGTGGGCCACTGCTGGTGGGGCTGGGACTGCGGCTGGTGCTGGGGCTGGTGTTGTTGCCGGGGCTGCTGCTGGGGCGGGTAGCCGTAGTCGTAGTACGGCTCCTGCGGCGGCTGCTGCCGCTGCCGGCCGTAGGGGTCGTACGGATCGTACGGATCGGGGTACTGGTCGCTCATGTGCCGGTTTCTCACCCTCCTGCGAAGGGCGGGAGCACTTCCACCGTGCCGCCCTCGGCCAGCCGGACCGTGGAGTGCTCGCGGGTGCCGACCGGGTCGCCGTCCACGAGGAAGGAGCAGCGCGCGAGCACCCGCGCGAACTCCGGGCGCCCCGCGTGCCGCTCCCGGGCCGCCGCCAGCGCCTCGGCCAGCGTGCCCGCCGCGTAGGGCTCCTCGCCGGCGCCGGCGGCGGCCTTCGCCGCGGCCCAGTACCGGATCGTGCCCGTCGGCGCCGGTCGCGCCGGGTCTGCGGTCACCACGGCCCACCCCGCTTCCACGTTCTCATCGGTTCTCATTGGTCTCTCTCGTGCGCCTCCATGATGACGGGTGGCGGACCGGCCCCGGCGCAGCGCCGGGAAACCCGGCGAGAACCGGGGAAAAACCAGGGGATCCCATGAATGGAGTTCGCTTAGGCTGCTGGTGTGTTGGTACGTCTTCTCCGGGCTCGTCTGAAGCCCTACTCCCGGCCGATCGCGCTGGTGGTGCTTCTGCAGCTCGTGCAGACGCTGGCCACGCTGTATCTCCCCACCCTCAACGCCGACATCATCGACGGCGGTGTCGTCAAGGGCGACACCGGCTACATCCTGACCACCGGCGGCGTGATGATCGCCGTCACCCTGGCCCAGATCGTCTGCGCCGTCGGCGCGGTCTACTTCGGCGCCCGCACGGCCATGGCCCTCGGCCGCGACCTGCGCGCCGAGATCTTCGACCGCGTGCAGTCCTTCTCCTCGCGCGAGATGGGCCAGTTCGGGGCGCCGTCCCTGATCACCCGGACCACCAACGACGTCCAGCAGGTCCAGATGCTGACCCTGATGTCGTTCACGCTGATGGTCACCGCGCCCATCATGTGCGTCGGCGGCATCGTGATGGCCCTCAACCAGGACGTGCCGCTGTCCGCCCTGCTGCTGGCGATCGTGCCGGTGCTCGGCGTGATCGTGATGCTGATCGTCCGGCGGATGCGGCCCGTCTTCCGCGGCGTCCAGAAGCGCATCGACACCGTCAACCGCGTGCTGCGCGAGCAGATCACCGGCATCCGCGTGATCCGCGCCTTCGTCCGCGACACCCATGAGCGCGAGCGGTTCGGCACCGCCAACACCGAGCTGATGGACGTCTCGCTGCGGGCCGGCCGGCTGATGTCGGTGATGTTCCCCGCCGTGATGCTCGTGGTGAACGTGTCGTCGGTGGCGGTCCTGTGGTTCGGCGGGCACCGCATCGACAGCGGCGGGATGGAGATCGGCGCGCTGACCGCCTACCTCGCCTATCTGATGCAGATCCTGATGTCGATCATGATGGCGACCTTCATGTTCATGATGGTGCCGCGGGCCGAGGTCTGCGCCGAGCGCATCAACGAGGTCCTCACCACCGACTCCAGCGTCGTCCCGCCCGCCGCGCCCGTCACCGGGCTGCGCCGGCGCGGCCACCTGGAGCTGCGCGGCGTCGAGTTCCGCTACCCGGGCGCCGAGGAGCCCGTCCTCAAGGACGTCACGCTCACCGCCCGCCCCGGCGAGGTCACCGCCGTCATCGGCTCCACCGGCAGCGGCAAGTCCACGCTGCTGGGCCTCGTCCCCCGGCTCTTCGACGCCACCGGGGGCGAGGTCCTGGTGGGCGGGGTGGACGTCCGCGAGCTCGACCCGGCCGCGGTCTCCCGCGCCGTCGGGCTCGTCCCGCAGAAGCCCTACCTCTTCTCCGGCACCATCGCCTCCAACCTCCGCTACGGGCGCCCCGACGCGACCGACGAGGAGCTGTGGCGCGCCCTGGAGACCGCGCAGGCGCGGGACTTCGTCGAGGCCATGGAGGGCGGGCTCGACGCCCCGGTCGCGCAGGGCGGTTCCAACGTCTCCGGCGGCCAGCGCCAGCGCCTGGCCATCGCCCGCGCCCTGGTCGGCCGGCCGGAGATCTACCTGTTCGACGACTCGTTCTCGGCGCTCGACTACGCCACCGACGCCCGGCTGCGCGCGGCCCTCGCTGAGGAGACCGGGGACGCCACCGTCGTCATCGTCGCCCAGCGCGTCGCCACGATCCGCGACGCCGACCGGATCGTGGTCCTGGACGAGGGGCACGTCGTCGGCACCGGAACGCACACCGAGCTGATGGCCTCGAACGAGACCTACCGGGAGATCGTGCTCTCCCAGCTCACGGAGGAGGAGGCCGCGTGAGTGCCGCCGAGAAACCCAAGGCGGCGTCCCGCCGCGGTCCCGCCCCGGCCACCGGCATCATGCGCCACATGGGCGGCCAGCCCACCGAGAAGTCCATGGACTTCAAGGGCTCCAGCCGCCGGCTGTTCGCCCGGATGCGGCCGGAGAAGGCCAGAGTCGCGACCGTGCTGCTGCTCGGCGTGGCCAGTGTGGCGCTCACCGTCGTCGGCCCCAAGGTCCTCGGCCACGCCACGGACCTGATCTTCTCCGGGGTCATCGGCGCGCAGATGCCCGCCGGCACCTCCCGCGAGCAGGCCCTGGAGGGGCTGCGGCACTCCGGTCACGGCAACGTCGCCGACGTCCTGTCCGGCGTCGACTTCACCCCCGGCCAGGGCATCGACTTCGACGCGGTCGGCACCGTGCTGCTGTGGGTGCTGCTGATCTACGTGGGCGCCTCCCTCTTCAGCTTCCTCCAGGGGCGGGTCGTCACCACGGCCATCCAGCGCACCGTCTTCCGGCTGCGGCAGGACGTCGAGGAGAAGCTCGGCCGGCTGCCGCTGAGCTACTTCGACAAGCAGCAGCGCGGCGAGGTCCTCTCCCGGGCCACCAACGACATCGACAACATCGCGCAGACCCTCCAGCAGACGCTCAGCCAGATCATGGCGTCCGTCCTGACCATCGTCGGCGTGCTCGCCATGATGTTCTGGATCTCCTGGCTGCTGGCCCTGGTCGCGCTCGTCACCGTGCCCGTCTCGGTGTTGGTCGCCACCGCCGTCGGCAAGCGCGCGCAGCCGCAGTTCGTCGCCCAGTGGGCCTCGACGGGCAAGCTCAACGCGCACATCGAGGAGATGTACACCGGGCACTCGCTGGTCAAGGTCTTCGGCCGGCAGCAGGAGTCCGCCGAGATCTTCCGCCGGGAGAACGAGGAGCTCTACCGGGCCGGTTTCAAGGCCCAGTTCATATCCGGGCTCATCCAGCCCGCGATGATGTTCATCGGCAACCTCAACTACGTGCTCGTCGCCGTCGTCGGCGGACTGCGCGTCGCGAGCGGGTCGTTGTCGATCGGTGACGTCCAGGCGTTCATCCAGTACTCGCGCCAGTTCAGCCAGCCGCTGACGCAGGTGGCCTCCATGGCCAACCTCGTCCAGTCCGGCGTCGCCTCCGCCGAGCGCGTCTTCGAACTCCTCGACGCGGACGAGCAGTCGGCGGAGCCGGCGGACGCGCGGGCGCTCGGGCCGGTGCGCGGCGAGGTCTCCTTCGAGAAGGTGTCCTTCCGCTACGACGCCGACAAGCCGCTGATCGACGACCTGACGCTGACCGTCCGGCCCGGCCAGACGGTCGCCATCGTCGGGCCGACGGGGGCCGGCAAGACCACCCTGGTCAATCTGCTCATGCGCTTCTACGAGGTCGGGGGCGGGCGCATCACGCTGGACGGGGTCGACATCGCGTCCCTGTCCCGTGAGGAACTCCGTTCCCACATGGGCATGGTCCTCCAGGACACGTGGCTCTTCGGCGGGACGATCGCGGAGAACATCGCGTACGGGGCGGAGGGCGCCTCGATGGAGCGGATCGTCGCGGCGGCCAAGGCCACGCACGTCGACCGCTTCGTCCGCACCCTGCCCGACGGGTACGACACCGTCATCGACGACGAGGGGTCCAACGTCTCCGTCGGTGAGAAGCAGCTGATCACGATCGCCCGGGCGTTCCTCACGGAGCCCGAGATCCTGATCCTGGACGAGGCGACGAGCTCCGTCGACACGCGGACCGAGGTCCTCATCCAGCAGGCGATGGCCCAACTGCGCTCCGGCCGCACGAGTTTCGTCATCGCGCACCGTCTGTCCACCATCCGCGACGCGGACGTCATCCTCGTGATGGAGTCCGGCCGGATCGTCGAGCAGGGCGATCACGAATCGCTCCTCGCCTCCGGCGGTGCCTACGCGCGCCTCTACGCGGCGCAGTTCGCGCAGCCGGTGGTGGCGGAGGGGGCGTAGGGGCGTAGGGCCCGTGCCGGTGAGGGGGTTTTGCCCCAGCACCGCCCTTTCACCGTTTCTTCCGGGGCGAGCCCCGGGTTCCTCCGGGGCAGGCCCCGACCCCCGACCGCGCTCCGCGCGGTGAGCGGGGGCTCCGCCCCCTGCACCCCGGGCGGGGCTGCGCGCCTGCGCCCTGCTGGGGGGCGGGGGCCGGCACTCTCGCGCCGTGCTCTGCTCGGGGGGGGCGGGAGTTGCGCTCCCTGCGCCCTCGGGTGGGGCTGCGCCCAGTGATCCCCGGGCTGGGCTGCACGCCTGCCCCCCCGCCGGGGGCCGCGCCCCCAGTCTCCTCTCCGGGGCTCCGCCCCGGACCCCGCAACCCCGCGCTCCGCGCGGGGAGCCTGCGGACGAGCGCGGCGCAGCCGCGTTGCCCCGCGCGGTAGTGCGGCAGGAACGGAGTGAGGGGGCCCCTCGGGGGAGGGGCCGGGGGGCAGGTCTACCCCGCCGCCCATCGGGCGATCCGTTCCAGCAGGGCGGCTTCCGCCGCTCCCTCCGCATGGCCGAAGCCCCGTTCGATCCACAGCTCTGCGGTGGGGGCGGCCGTGGCGAGGGATCGGGGGTGGTCGAGGGGGAAGTACGCGTCCCGGTCGCCGTGGACGATGAGCAGTGGGCGGGGGGCGATGCGTGCCGCTGCTGCCACGGGGGGAGAGGGGGACCGGGTCCCAGGGGGTGGCGTGGACGCGGGTGCGGAGGCCGAGCCGGGTGGCGAGGCGGCCGGAGGGGCGGGTCACGGCCCAGTGGAGGCGTCGCATGGGAGCGGTTCCGCGGTAGAACCAGCGGGCGGGCGAGCTGACGGACACGACGGCGTCCGCGTGTGCTCCCGTGCGCCCCGCGTGCTCCGGAACGGGCCCGGGTACGTACAGGCCGCCGTGCCGCAGCACCACCGATCCGCCCATGGAGAACCCCACGGTGGCCACCCGCCGGTGCCCCAGCGAGCGGGCCCACCGTACGGCCGCGGCCAGGTCGAGGACCTCGCGGTCGCCGACGGTGGAGCGGCCGCCGGAGCGGCCGTGGCCCCGGAAGGAGAAGGTGACGACGGCCGCGTGCCGGGCGAGGACCGCGGCCGCGCGCCGCAGGGCGGGCCGGTCGAGGGAGCCGCCGAAGCCGTGGGCCACCACGAGGACGGAGTCCCCCGGGCCGGGCCGGTAGGACGCCTCGAGCCGCACCCCGTCCGCCGTCAAGAGGACGATGCGATGACCACCCGAAGTGATCGACGAAACACAAGGTCGGGCAAAGTCGCCGGGGCCCGGGGAAGTCATGTGGGTTATTCTGCTGCGCAGAGAGGATCCGGGCAGAGCCGCCCCCGGGTCCTTTTGTGCATTCGGGCACCCGTACTCTCCCCCGCATCCGTGGCGGGGACCGAGGAGGAACCGACGTCATGGGCGAGCGAAGCGAGCACGCGAAAGGTACGAACCGGGACGGCGGTGACCGCCGATGAGCTCCTTGCTGCTGCTGACGAACGCCCTCCAGCCCTCCGCCGAGGTACTGCCCGCGCTCGGACTGCTGCTGCACAGCGTGCGCGTGGCCCCGGCCGAGGGCCCGGCCCTGGTGGACGTGCCGGGGGCCGACGTCATACTGATCGACGGCCGGCGGGGCCTCCCGCACGTCCGCAGCCTGTGCCAGCTGCTGCGCTCGACCGGCCCGGGCTGCCCGCTGATCCTGGTGGTCACCGAGGGCGGGCTGGCGGCCGTCACCGCGGACTGGGGCGTGGACGACGTCCTCCTCGACACCGCGGGCCCGGCCGAGGTGGAGGCGCGGCTGCGGCTGGCGATGGGCCGGCAGCAGATCTCGGCGGACGACAGCCCGATGGAGATCCGCACCGGTGACCTCTCCGTGGACGAGGCGACGTACAGCGCCAAGCTCAAGGGCCGGGTGCTGGACCTCACCTTCAAGGAGTTCGAGCTGCTGAAGTACCTGGCGCAGCACCCGGGGCGGGTGTTCACCCGGGCCCAGCTGCTCCAGGAGGTCTGGGGCTACGACTACTTCGGCGGCACCCGCACCGTGGACGTCCACGTGCGGCGGCTGCGGGCGAAGCTGGGGCCCGAGCACGAGTCCTTGATCGGCACTGTCCGGAACGTCGGCTACCGCTTCGTCCTCCCGGAAAAGCCGGAGAAGCCGGAGAAATCTGAGAAGCCGGACCCGGCCGACCCGCCCGCGGCCCCGGCCGCGGTCGCCGCCCCCGAGCCCGCGCGGACGAAGAGCGCTCGACCGGCCAAACGGTAGGTGGACCCGCGTAGACTGCCCGCCGTGGCCAAGGTGACGCGGGACGATGTGGCGAGGCTGGCGGGGACATCCACCGCGGTGGTCAGCTACGTCATCAACAATGGACCGCGCCCGGTGGCACCGGCGACGCGGGAGCGGGTGCTGGCCGCGATCAAGGAGCTGGGCTACCGGCCGGACCGGGTCGCCCAGGCCATGGCCTCCCGCCGCACGGACCTCATAGGCCTGATCGTCCCGGACGCGCGGCAGCCGTTCTTCGCGGAGATGGCGCACGCGGTCGAACAGGCCGCGGCGGAGCGCGGCAAGATGGTCCTCGTCGGCAACTCCGACTACCTCGACGAGCGCGAAGTCCACTATCTGCGGGCCTTCCTGGGCATGCGGGTCTCCGGGCTGATCCTCATCAGCCAGGGCCCCAGCGAGCACGCCGCCCTGGAGATCGACGCGTGGGACGCCCGCGTCGTGCTGATGCACCGCCGCCCCGACGCGATCGACGACGTCGCGGTGGTGACGGACGACGTCGGCGGCGCCCAGCTCGCCACCCGCCACCTCCTGGAGCACGGCCACCCCTATGTCGCCTGCCTCGGCGGCCTGGAGCACACCCCCGCCGTCGGCGACCCCGTCACCGACCACGTCGAGGGCTGGCGCCGGGCCATGCGCGAGGCCGGCCGGCCCACCGAGGGCCGCCTCTTCCAGGCCCCCTACAACCGGTACGACGCCTACCGGGTCGCCCTGGAGCTGCTGGCCGGCCCCGACCGGCCGCCGGCCATCGTCTGCGCCACCGACGACCAGGCCATCGGCGTCCTGCGGGCCGCGCGGGAGCTGCGCATCGACATCCCCGGCGAGCTGGCCGTGGCCGGCTTCGACGACGTCAAGGAGGCGGCCCTCACGGATCCGCCGCTGACGACGGTGTCGTCGGACCGGCAGGCGATGGCCCGCTCGGCGGTGGATCTCGTCCTGGACGACGGGCTGCGGTTCACCGGAACGCGGCGGGAGCGGCTGAAGCAGTTCCCCTCGGCGCTGGTGGTGCGGCGCTCCTGCGGCTGCGGCTGAACCGCCGCGCGTCAGGGCCGCCCGCGCAGCGCGCTCGAGCGGCGCAGCGCTTCTGGCGCCCTTCTCAGCCCTCGCTCAGACTGTTCTCATGAACCGGGAGGACAGTCGTAGACATGACGACGGAGAACCCCCGCCACGGCGGCCCCCAGCACCCTGACCAGCCCGTCCACGCCTGGCCGAGCCCCCCGCCGCACCCGCCGCAGGCCCCGGTGAGCACCCCGGAGGGCGCCACCGTGTGGCCGGGAGGCGGCGGCCACGGCGGGGACGGCGGCCACGGCCCCTACCCGTACGCCGGCTTCGCCGCGGCCCCCGTCCCGGCCCCCGCCCCCGGGGAGCGCCGCAGGCCCCGCCGCGCCGGCGCCCTCGTCGCCGCCTGCGCGCTCGTCGCGGCCCTGGTGGGCGGCGGCTCGGCGGCCCTGGTGGGCGGGCTGACCGGGAAGGACGGCGGCGGCAGCGGGCAGAGCACCCAGGTGCAGAACGCCTCCGTCAAGAGCGGCGGGGTCAGCGCCGTCGCCCAGGCCGTCAGCCCCAGCATCGTGGAGATCAAGGCGAACACCGACGGCGGCCGCTCCACCGGCTCCGGCGTGATCATCAGCGCGGACGGCGAGGTCGTCACCAACAACCACGTCGTCGCGGGCGCCGACACCGTCCAGGTCACCCTGAACGACGGCAGCACGAAGACGGCCAAGGTCGTCGGCACCGACCCCGGCAAGGACCTCGCGCTGATAAAGATCCAGGGCGCCTCCGGCCTCAAGGCCGCCAAGCTGGGCGACTCCGGCAAGCTGAAGGTCGGCGACCAGGTCGTGGCCATCGGCTCCCCCGAGGGCCTCACCGGCACCGTCACCAGCGGCATCGTCTCCGCCCTCAACCGCGAGGTCACCGTCCCCAAGGAGTCCGGCGGCGGCAGCCGGCAGCCGCAGCGCCAGTGGCCGTTCGAGTTCGGCGGCAACCAGTACAACGGCGACACCGGCTCGTCCCGCACCACCTACAAGGCGATCCAGACCGACGCCTCCCTCAACCCCGGCAACTCCGGCGGCGCCCTCATCAACATGAACGGCGAGATCATCGGCATCAACTCGGCCATGTTCGCCCCGGGTTCGGGCGGCGGCTCCTCCGACACCGCCGGCAGCGTCGGCCTCGGCTTCGCCATCCCGGTCAACGACGTGAAGGCCGACCTCGCCTCGCTGCGCGCGGGCGGCAGCGGCGACTGAGCGCGTGACCGACCGCATGCGAAGCTGGGGATCAGCAGCCGTTCGCCGAGCACCAGCACACGAGGTACGCCGATGAGCCCCGCCGACCCCGCCCGCATCCTGGTCGTGGACGACGAACCCGCCGTCCGCGAGGCCCTCCGCCGCAGCCTCGCCTTCGAGGGCTACGCCACGGAGCTCGCCGTCGACGGCCTGGACGCGGTCGAGAAGACGGCGGCCTACGACCCCGAACTGATCGTCCTCGACGTGCTGATGCCCCGCATGGACGGCCTCACCGCCGCCCGCCGGCTGCGCGCCTCCGGCGTCACCACCCCCATCCTCATGCTCACCGCCCGCGACACCGTCGGCGACCGCGTCACCGGCCTCGACGCCGGCGCGGACGACTACCTCGTCAAGCCCTTCGAGCTCGACGAACTCCTCGCCCGCATCCGCGCCCTGCTGCGCCGCAGCTCGTACGCCGCCGCCACGGCGCCCGCCGAGGAGCCGCCCACCCTCGCCTTCGCCGACCTGCGGATGGACCCCGTGACCCGGGAGGTCACCCGCGGCGACCGCAAGGTCGAGCTCACCCGCACCGAGTTCACCCTCCTCGAACTCTTCCTCCACCACCCCCGCCAGGTGCTCACCCGCGAGCAGATCCTCAAGCAGGTCTGGGGCTTCGACTTCGAGCCGTCCTCCAACTCCCTGGACGTGTACGTGATGTACCTGCGGCGCAAGACCGAGGCGGGTGGCGAGCCCCGGCTGGTGCACACCGTGCGCGGGGTCGGCTACGTCCTGCGGGCGGACGGCGAATGATCGAGCGCTTCCGCCGGCTGCCGCTGCGCTCCCGGCTCGCCCTGCTGACGGCCGCCGCCGTCGCGGTCGCCGTCGCCGTGGCGGCGGGCGCCTGCTGGATCCTCACCGGACAGCAGCTGGAGGAGCAGCGGGACACCGCGCTCACCAACCAGAGCGTCGGCACCGACGGCGTCACCCAGCTCCTGCGGAACTGCGGCACCCAGGTGCCCAAGGAGCTGGTCTACCCCACCCCGTACACCGTCCAGGTCGTCACGTCCGACGGCGTGGTCTGCACCCAGGTGGGCAAGTCGCCGATCGACGTCGGCCCGGCCGATCTCGCGGTGGCCGACCGGCAGGCGGCCGACGCGCTGCACGACGCGCGCACCAGGGACGGCACGGAGATGCGCGTCGCCACCAGCCAGGGGCCCGGCGGCACCGCCGTGATGATCGCCCAGCCCACGGGCGACATCGACAAGCCGATGAACGCGCTGGCGCTCGTCCTCGTCGTCACCGCCGGCATCGGCGTCCTCGGCGCCGCCGCCATCGGCCTGGTCGTCGCCCGCGCCGCGCTGCGCCCGGTGGACCAGCTCACCGACGCCGCCGAGCACATCGCCCGCACCGAGGACCTGGCCGTGCGCATCCCCGTGGAGGGCGAGGACGAAATCGCCCGCCTCTCCCGCTCGTTCAACTCCATGACGGCGGCGCTGGCCTCCTCCCGCGACCGGCAGCAGCAGCTCATCGCCGACGCCGGGCACGAACTGCGCACCCCGCTCACCTCGCTGCGCACCAACATCGACCTGCTCGTCCGCAGCGAGGAGTCCGGGCGGGCGATCCCGCCGGAGGACCGCAAGGAGCTGCTCGGCAGCGTCAAGGCGCAGATGACCGAACTGGCCGGTCTCATCGGCGACCTGCAGGAGCTGTCCCGCCCGGACGGGGCGCCGGGCGCCGGTCCGGCGCAGGTGATCGGCCTGCACGAGACGGTCGAACGCGCCCTGGCGCGGGCGAGGTTGCGCGCCGCCGGGCTCACGCTGGAGGTGGTGGAGCTGGAGCCCTGGTACGTCCGGGCCGAGGCGCCCGCCCTGGAGCGGGCGGTGGTCAACCTCCTCGACAACGCGGTCAAGTTCAGCCCGCCCGGCGGCACGGTGGAGATCCGCCTCGCCGCCGGCGAGCTGACCGTCCGCGACCACGGCCCCGGTATCCCGGCCGACGAACTCCCGCACGTCTTCGACCGTTTCTGGCGTTCGCCGTCCGCCCGCAGCCTCCCCGGCAGCGGCCTCGGCCTGTCGATCGTGGCCCGCACCGCGCGCCGGGCGGGCGGCGAGGTGGCGCTGCGCCCGGCGGAGGGCGGCGGCACGGTGGCGGTGCTGCGGCTGCCGGGGGCGCCGGTGGAGCCGCCGGCGCTGCCGGACGGGCCGGGGACGGCCGAGGGCCCGCGCTCGTGACGGGCGCGGGCCCTCGGGAGGAGACCGGGAGGGTTACTTCACGATGGTGATGCGGTCGGCCTTCGGCGGGGCCAGGGGGGCGTCCTTCTTGGCGTGCGCGCCGAGGTAGGCGAGGAAGACGTCCAGGTCGGAGGCGCCGTTGGCCTTGTTCTTGGCCTCGGTGAAGGCGGGGAAGCCGTCACCGCCGCCCATCAGGAAGACGTTGGCGGCGACGCGGTAGGTCTTCGCCGGGTCGATCGGCCGGCCGTCGAGCCTGACCGAGGAGGTGACGACGCGGTCGGCGCCGGACTTCGTCAGGTCCAGGGTGTAGGTCAGGCCCTTGCTGATCTGGAGGATCTTGGGCTGGGAGCCGTTGACCGGGCCGCTGACCTGCTGCTTGAGGACGGAGATGACCTGGGCGCCGGTCAGGTCGGCGGTCTGCATCAGGTTGGTGAACGGCTGGACGGTGAAGGCCTCGCCGTAGGTGACGACGCCGTCGCCCTCGTCGCCGGACGCCTTGTACGCGAGGTCGGAGCGGACGCCGCCGGCGTTCATGAAGGCGATCTGGGCGCCGCCCTTGTCGGCGGGGGCGAGCGCCTCCAGCTGGGCGTCGGCGAGGACGTCGCCGAGCGGCTTCTCGTAGGCGTCGGAGCCGCGGCCGTTGATGTCGGCGGTGATGTAGCCGACGGGACGGTTGGCGACCGGGGCGGCGAGCTTCTTCCAGCGG
Organism: Streptomyces caatingaensis; assembly: GCF_001187435.1. Classification (GTDB taxonomy): domain Bacteria; phylum Actinomycetota; class Actinomycetes; order Streptomycetales; family Streptomycetaceae; genus Streptomyces; species Streptomyces caatingaensis. Next base: position 58,649 of record NZ_LFXA01000009.1, read on the forward strand.
TCGATGAGGGCGGTCATGTCCGCGGCCTTGGGCCGGTCGTGGTCCACGACGTGGTTGGCGGCGCGGGCGTGCTGGACCGGCGTGCGGACGAAGTCCTTCGTGCGGCGGTCGTACGTGAGCGTGGTGTCGGTGTAGAGGCGGCCGAAGGAGGCGGCGGAGGTCACCGTGCGGGGGTTGCCGGCCGGGTCCGGGATGGTGCAGTTGTACGCCTGGTGGGTGTGGCCCGTGATGAGGGCGTCCACCTTGGGCGAGACCTTCTTGGCGATGTCCACGATCGGGCCGGAGATGCCGGCGCCGGCGCCCGGGGTGTCGCAGTCGTAGTTGTAGGAGCCGGAGGCGGGCATGCCGCCCTCGTGGACGAGGGTGACGATGGCCTTGACGCCCTTGCGGTCCAGCTCGTCCGCGTACTTGTTGATCGTCTCGACCTCGCCGGCGAACTTCAGGCCCTTGACGCCCTCGGCGGTGACGACGCCGGGGGTGTCCTTGAGCGTCAGGCCGATGATGCCGACCTTGACGCCCTTGTGGCGCCAGATCGTGTAGGGCTTGAGGAGCTGCTTGCCGGTCTTCTCCTCGGTGACGTTCGCGGCGAGGTAGGGGAAGTCGGCGCCGCGGAACTTCTTGGCCTTGCCGAAGATGCCCTTCTCGAAGCAGCCGTCCTTCGGGTGGCAGCCGCCGTGCTGCATGCGCCGCAGCTCGTCCTTGCCCTCGTCGAACTCGTGGTTGCCGACCGAAGTGGCGTCCAGCTTCAGCTTGTTGAGGGCCTCGATGGTCGGCTCGTCGTGGAAGAGGCCGGACACCAGCGGGCTGGCGCCGATCATGTCGCCGGCCGCCGCGGTGATCGAGTACTCGTGTCCCCTGCGGGCCGAGCGCAGCGCGCTGGCCAGGTACTCCATGCCGCCGGCGGCTATGACCTTCTTCGAGCCGTCCGGCTGGTCCTCGGTGACGGTGCCGGAGGAGCCCTGCGGGGCCTCCAGGTTGCCGTGCAGGTCGTTGAAGGACAGCAGCTGGACGTCGACCGTCCGGTGGCCGTGGTGGAAGATCGCCGCCCCGGCGGGGGCGGCGGTGAGGACACCGGCGGTGGCGGCGAGGACGGCCGTCGTGGCCAGTCGTTTCGCGAGGCGCTTCCGTGGCGGCGTCGCGTGCATGAGTACCCCTTAGTACGTCTACGGAGGTGTCGGGTGGAGGTGACGGCGGAAGCCTATGGTCAACGCGCGTAGCGCCGCAGCGGGCCCCGGGGGGCGAAATGGTGGCCCTTGGGTGATCTTGCCCCGTGAGTGTTGTCCCGGGCTTGTCCAGAGCGGGCGGGAAAAATGGCCGAAAATCGTCGGTTGTCGACCGGAAGCCGAGGGGTTCGTCCGGGGGCGGCCACTCCTCCGGGCCGGCGGGGCGCGGCATAGGCTCGGCTCATGACTGACGAGCTGAAGGACGCGGGCGGACGGCGGATCGAGGTACTCGACGAGCTGGCGCCCGAGCTGGTGCGGGAGGTGCTGGACCTGATCGCCGCCGCGGCGGCCGAGGACGGCCAGCAGGCCGTCTCGGAGCAGGGCCGGCTGCAACTGCGGGGCCGCAGGCCGGGCGTGCGGCACGTACTGCTGCGCGAGGACGGCGGGCTCGTGGGGTACGGGCAGCTGGAGGACACCGACCCGGTGGAGGCGCCGGCCGGCGAGCTGGTGGTGCACCCCGCGCACCGGGGGCGCGGCCACGGCCGCGCGCTGGGCGGCGCGCTGCTCCAGGAGTCCGGCAAGCGGCTGCGGGTCTGGGCGCACGGCGGCCACCCGGCCGCGCGCCACCTGGCGCAGGTGCTGGGGATGAGCCTGTTCCGCGAACTGCGGCAGATGCGCAGGCCGTTGGCCGGCCTGGAGTCGGGGGAGCCGCGCTTTCCCGAGGGGGTGACCGTGCGGACCTTCCGGCCCGGCGAGGACGACGCGGCCTGGCTGGCCGTGAACGCCGAGGCGTTCGCCCACCACCCCGAGCAGGGTTCGCTGACCCAGCGGGACCTCGACGACCGCAAGGGCGAGGACTGGTTCGACCCGGAGGGCTTCTTCCTCGCCGAGCGCGCGGGGGAGATCGTCGGCTTCCACTGGACGAAGGTGCACGCCGCGGAGGGGCTCGGGGAGGTGTACGTCCTCGGTGTCCGCCCGGGCGCCCAGGGCGGCGGCCTCGGCCGGGCGCTGACCACCGTCGGTCTGCGCCACCTCGCCGCGCGCGGCCTGCCCACCGCGATGCTCTACGTGGACGCGGACAACGCCCCGGCGGTCGCGGTCTACGAGCGGCTGGGCTTCACCGTCCACGAGACGGACCTGATGTACCGGACGGAGAGCTGAGCCCCGCACGGCCGAGTTGACAGCAGGACGGCGCCTCCATCACCCTTTCACTAATCAAGTAGTGAAAGGGTGATGGCGTTGGTCGAGTTCCGCATCGACCGGCGCAGCGGAGTCGCCACGTACCTGCAGATCGTCCAGCAGGTCAAACAGGCCCTCCGGCTGGGCCTGCTCGAACCCGGCGACAAGCTGCCGACGGCCAAGGAGGTCGTCGCCGCCACGGCCATCAACCCCAACACCGTCCTCAAGGCCTACCGCGAGCTCGACCGCGAGGGCCTGGTCGAGGCGCGCCCCGGACTGGGCACCTTCGTCCGCCGCTCCCTGGCCCGCCCCGGCGCCTCGGCCGACTCGCCGCTCCGCGCCGAGCTGGCCGGCTGGGCGGAGCGCGCCCGCGCCGCCGGGCTGGACCGGGAGGACGCGGCCGCGCTGGTCACCTCCGTCCTGGACGAGGTCTTCGACGAGGTCCGCGGGCGTCTCGAAGGGCGGGCCGGAGCACAGCCGTTGGAGGGGACCGGATGACCGACCTGACGTTCCTGCCCGGCCGGACCGCCCTGGAGGCGGTCGGCCTGGGGGCGAGACACCGGCGCGGATGGGCGCTGCGCGACTGCTCGTTCCGGGTGCCGGCGGGCCGGGTGTGCGCGCTCGTCGGCCCCAACGGGGCGGGGAAGTCCACCCTGTTGTCGGTCGCGGCCGGGCTGCGCCGGGCGGACGAGGGCGCGCTGGCCGTCCTGGACGGCGCCCCCGGCGGCCCCGGAGTGCGGCCGCGCGTCTCCTACCTGGCCCAGGAGAAGCCGCTCTACCCGTACTTCACGGTCGAGGACACCCTGCGCATGGGCCGCGAGCTCAATCCGGGCCGCTGGGACGCGGCGGCGGCCGAGCGGCTCGTCAAGGAGGGCAACCTGCCGCCGCACGCCCGCGTGGGGCAGCTCTCCGGCGGCCAGCGCACCCGCCTCGCGCTCGCCCTCGCCTTCGGCAAGCGGCCCGAACTGCTGCTGCTGGACGAGCCGATGAGCGACCTCGACCCCCTCGTGCGGCACGAGATGACGGCCGCCCTCATGACCGAGGCCGCCGAGAACGCGACCACCATCGTGCTCGCCTCCCACGTCCTCGCCGAACTGGAGGGCGTCTGCGACTACCTGCTGCTGGTCGGCGACGGCCGGGTGCGGCTCGCGGGCGAGGTCGAGGACCTGCTCTCCGCGCACCGCGTGGTCGTCGGCCGGCACGAGGGCGGCGCCCCGCCCCGCTCCTTCGCCGCGCACACGGTGATCTCCTCGCGGACCACCGGACGCCAGCTCACCGCCATGATCCGGCCCGAGGGCCCGATCGCCGGGCAGTGGGAGACCGAGGAGCCCTCCCTGGAGGACCTGCTCCTGGCCCACCTGCGCAACCCCGGTGCCCCGTCCCTGCTCACCCCCAGCGCCGAACCGCGCTCCCGGAAGGCGGCCGCATGAGCTCCCTGACCCTCGCCCCCCGCGGGCTGACCTGGCTGGTGCTGCGCCAGCGCCGCGGAGCCGTGTGGACCGGCCTCGCGGGGCTCTTCGTGGTCGTCGTACAGCTGGTGATCCTGCGGTTCGCGCTGCTGGACGCCGTCGAGCGGCACGACCTCACCGGCCCCGACCCGTCCGCCGGGGCGCTGGCCGACTTCCGCGCCTCCTACGGCGACGTCCTGCACTACAACGGCCTGCTCGTGCAGTACCTGCCGCTGGTCGTCGCGATGATCGTGGCCGGGCCGATGGTCGCCCGCGAGCTGGAGAGCGGGACGTACAAGCTCGCCTGGACCCAGTCCGTGACCCCGGCGCGCTGGCTGCTGGCCAAGCTCGCCGTGCCCGCCGTCGCGGTGCTCGCCGGGGGCTCCCTGCTCTCCGCGGTCTACACCTGGACCTGGTCGGCGGTGCCCCACGAGCTGCTGCCCGGCCAGCTCTGGTACCACTCGTTCGACATGCTCGGCCCCGCCCCCGTGGCGGGCGCCCTGGCGGGCATCGGGCTCGGCGCCGTCGCCGGCCTGCTCGTCCGGCGCACCACCGGCGCCATGGCCGCCGTCCTCGTCGGCTACGGCCTCCTCGGCTTCGCCCTCGGACGGCTGCGGCCCCGCCTGATCCCGCCGTGGACGGAGACCACGCCCGAGATGCCGGGGCTCGCCGGGGACGACGCGTGGCGCTTCGAGCGCGGCATCATCACCCGGGCGGGGGAACGCCTGGCCGAGCCCGACTGCGGCATCGGCGTGGCGCCCGCCCGCTGCCTCGCCGAGCACGACGCGGACCGCTGGTACCTCGACTACCACCCCGCCTCCCACCTGTGGCCGCTGGAGTGGGCCGAGGCCGGGATCCTGCTCGCCGTCGCCGCCCTCGCGGGCGCGGCCGCCCTCCGGCTCGTGCGGCGCCCGCTGCCCTGACCGCCGCGCCGCCCGGCCTCCCCGTGCCTGTGTCGCCGCGGGGAGGCCGCCGGGTTTCCCGTACGCCATGTGGGCGTTACCCGTGATTCAACCGCGGTTGCGAGCCTGGCGGAATGCAGCCCTTCGCCCCCCACGGACGACAGCGCAGGCGCCGAGCCGCCCCCGTCTCCGTCGTGCCCGCCGCACGCGAGGAGCGGCACCATGAAGGTATGGCAGACCCCTCGGCGTCCGAGCGTCCCGCAGAACCCGAGCGTCCCGCAGAACCCGAGCGTCCCGAGCACACCGAGCACCCCGGGAACCACGGGAGCCCCGGGCTTCCCGGCGCGGGGGAGCGGCCGCCCGGCGACGAGCACACCAGGCCCCGCCCCGCCGGCTTCCTCGCCGCCCGCCGGCCGGGCCCGGTCGTCTCCCCGCTCGTGCCCGAGCTGGAGCCCGACCTGGACGGCGAGCTGGACGCCTACGAGGCGTACGCCTCCGACGCCCGCCCGTACACGGACGCCGGCGGCATCGACTACGTGGACGGCTACGACGACCGCGCGGGCGAGGCCGCCCGCGACGCCGAGCCGCTGCCCGAGGGCCGCTTCCTGGACCGCGAGCGCAGCTGGCTCGCGTTCAACGAGAGGGTGCTGGAGCTGGCCGAGGACCCGGCCACGCCCCTGCTGGAACGCGCCAACTTCCTGGCCATCTTCGCCAGCAACCTCGACGAGTTCTTCATGGTCCGGGTGGCCGGGCTCAAGCGCCGCATCGCCACCGGCGTCGCCACCCGCTCCGCCTCGGGCCTCCAGCCCCGCGAGGTGCTGGAGCAGATCTGGACCCGTTCCCGCGAGCTCATGGCCCGGCACGCCGCCTGCTTCCAGCAGGACGTCGCCCCCGAGCTGGCCGACCAGGGCATCCACCTGATCCGCTGGCCCGAGCTGACGGAGAAGGAGCAGGCCCGCCTCTTCACCCTCTTCCGCCAGCAGATCTTCCCCGTCCTCACCCCCCTCGCCGTCGACCCGGCCCACCCCTTCCCGTACATCTCCGGGCTCTCGCTCAACCTCGCCGTGGTCGTCCGCAACCCCGTCAGCGGCCACGAGCACTTCGCCCGGGTGAAGGTCCCGCCGCTGCTGTCGCGGTTCCTGGAGGCGTCCCCGCAGCGGTACGTGCCGCTGGAGGACGTGATCGCGGCGCACCTGGAGGAGCTGTTCCCCGGCATGGAGGTGCTCGGGCACCACATGTTCCGGGTGACCCGCAACGAGGACCTGGAGGTCGAGGAGGACGACGCGGAGAACCTGCTCCAGGCCCTGGAGAAGGAGCTCATGCGCCGCCGCTTCGGCCCCCCGGTGCGCCTGGAGGTCGAGGAGTCCATCGACCCGTACGTCCTGGACCTGCTCGTCCGCGAGCTGAAGATCGGCGACGCCGAGGTCTACCCGCTGCCCGGCCCGCTCGACCTCACCGGCCTCCTGGGCATCGCCGCCCTGGACCGGCCCGAGCTCAAGTACCCCAAGTACGTCGCCGGCACCCACCGCGACCTCGCCGAGGTCGAGTCCGCCACCGCCCCCGACGTCTTCGCCGCCCTGCGCGAGCGGGACGTGCTGCTGCACCACCCGTACGACTCCTTCTCCACCTCCGTCCAGTCCTTCCTCGAACAGGCCGCCGCCGACCCGGACGTCCTCGCCATCAAGCAGACGCTCTACCGGACGTCCGGCGACTCCCCGATCGTCGACGCCCTCATCGACGCCGCCGAGTCCGGCAAACAGGTCCTCGTCCTCGTCGAGATCAAGGCCCGCTTCGACGAGCAGGCCAACATCAAGTGGGCGCGCAAGCTGGAGGAGGCCGGCTGCCACGTCGTCTACGGACTGGTCGGGCTCAAGACCCACTGCAAGCTGTCGCTCGTCGTCCGGCAGGAGGGCGACATCCTGCGCCGGTACTCCCACGTGGGAACGGGCAACTACCACCCCAAGACCGCCCGGCTCTACGAGGACCTCGGCCTGCTCACCGCCGACCCGCAGGTGGGCGCCGACCTCTCCGACCTCTTCAACCGGCTCTCCGGCTACTCCCGCCGCGAGACCTACCGCCGGCTGCTCGTCGCCCCCCGGTCGCTGCGCGACGGCCTCGTCACCCGGATCTCCAAGGAGATCGCCCACCACCGCGACGGCCGGCCCGCCGCCATCCGCGTCAAGGTCAACGCGATGGTCGACGAGGCCGTCATCGACGCCCTCTACCGCGCCTCGCGGGCCGGCGTCCCGGTGGACGTGTGGGTGCGCGGCATCTGCGCCCTGCGCCCCGGCGTCGTGGGACTGTCCGAGAACATCCGCGTGCGCAGCGTCCTCGGCCGCTTCCTGGAGCACTCCCGGGTCTTCGCCTTCGCCAACGGCGGCGAGCCCGAAGTGTGGCTCGGCAGCGCGGACATGATGCACCGCAACCTCGACCGGCGCATCGAGACGCTCGTCCGCGTCACCGACCCCGCCCACCGGGCCTCGCTCACCCGGCTCCTGGAGCTCGGCATGTCCGACCGCACGGCCTCCTGGCACCTGGGGCCGGACGGCGAGTGGACCCGGCACGCGACCGACGCGGACGGACAACCGCTGCGCAACGTACAGGAGATGCTCATAGACGCCCGGAGGCGCCGGCGTGGCCCAGCAACACCGTGAACCGCTGCTCACCGTGGCGGACGCGTCCGCCGGTGAGGCCCTCGCCCGCTATCTGCACCAGCAGGCGACCGAGTTCCTGCGCGGCCTGCGGCTGCACGCCGACGGCGGCGAGGCCGCCGGGGCCGCCGGACTGCTGCGCTCCGCCGCCCGGCGGATCGCCGGCGCCCTGGAGGTCTACCGGCCGCTCACCGACACCGGCTGGGCCGACGCCCTCCGCGACGAACTCGCCTGGGCCGCCGAGGCGTTGGGCCGCGAATACGTCTGCGAGGCGCGGCTCGCCCGGCTGCGCGGCGCCCTGCACCGGCTCTTCGGCGCCCCGGCGGCGGGGGTGCCGGGGACGCCGGGCGTGGGCGCGGCCCGCGCCGGGGCGCTGCTGGAACGGCAGTTGACGCTCGCCCGGAACCGCGCGCACTCCACCGCCCTCCAGGCGCTCGGCTCCGCGCGCTTCCACGCGCTGGCCGACGCGGTCGCGTTACTCTCCGCCGACCCGCCGCTGGCCCCTTCCACGCGCCCGGACGACCTGACCGCGCTCGCCGCCCGCACCCACCGGCTGCTGCTCGACGCGGTCGGCGCCCTGCCGCTGTCGGTGGCCGGACTGCCCTACAACGCGGAGGCGCTGGCGCACGGCCCGGACGCGGACGGCCGGCAGGACGTGCCCTGGCACCGGGTGCGCTCGCTGCTGCGGCTGCGCCGGTACGCGCAGGAGGTGCTCGACGAGCAGCACCGCGCGGAGGTCGAACCCGCCCTCTCCGTCCGCCTGCTGACGGCCGGTCAGGCGCTCGACCGGCACCGCGACGCGGCCGGCGCGGCCGCCGCCGCGGCCGCGGCGGCCCGCACACCGCGCATCGCGCCCGCGACGGCGTACGCGCTCGGCGTCCTCCACGCGGACCAGCGCCACGAGGTGGAGGCGGCGCGGTTCGCCTTCGGGCGGATCTGGCAGCGGGCGTCATGACGGCCGTCCTGGCGGCGGGGTGCGTCCTGTGGCGCCGCTGCCCGGGCCCGGGCGAGGCCGCGGTCGAGGTCGCGGTCGTCCACCGCCCGAAGTACGACGACTGGTCCCTCCCGAAGGGCAAGCTCAAGCGGGGGGAGCCGGCGGAGGCGGGGGCGGTGCGGGAGGTCCTGGAGGAGACGGGCATGACCTGCCGTCTCGGCCCCTTCCTGGCGACGGTCCGCTACGTCCTCGCCGACGGGCGCACCAAGGAGGTCCGCTACTGGGCCGCCGAGGCGACGGGCGGGACCTTCGTCCCGAACCGCGAGGTCGACGCGGTCCGCTGGCTGCCCCCGCGGGCGGCGCGCGGCCTGCTGACGCAGGAGCGGGACGTGCAGCTGGTGGCGGCGCTGGTGGGGGTGCTGGGGGAGGGGTAGAGGCTCCCGCGGGGCCGAAGCCAGTCCGTGGGGGCGGACCCGCCCGGCGGACTCACCACCCCCGGGGCGCCACCGCCTCCCACCGCACCGTGACCTCCCCCTGCCGCCACCTCCGCGGCCCGTCCACCACCGGCCAGTCCGCCGCCAGAGCGGACACGGCCGAAATCCACCGCTGCCGCACCCCGTACGCCGCGTACGGCGCCGCCCCCGCCCACGCCCGCCCGAAGTCCCGCAGGAACAGGTGCACCGCCTCCCCCGGCACGTTCCGGTGTATGAGTGCCTTCGGCAGCCGCTCCGCCAGATCCGACGGCATCCCCAGCGACCCCAGCCGCGCCGCGAAGGTGACCGTCCGCGGCCCTTCCGGGCCGAGGGCCACCCACACGTGGCGCCGCCCTATCTCGTCGCAGGTGCCCTCGACCAGGAGCCCGTCCGGCGCGAGGCGCGCGCGGAGCCGCTCCCAGACGGCGGCGACGCCGTCCTCGTCGTACTGGCGCAGCACGTTCGCGGCGCGTATCAGCACCGGCCGCCGCCCGGCGGTGCCCAGCGGCACCTCGAAGCCGCCGTGGGCGAACGTCAGCCCCTCCCGGGCGTAGGGCGCTGCGGCCGCGACCCGCCCGGGGTCTATCTCGACGCCGACGACGGCCGCGTCGGCGCGCACGCGGCGCAGCCGCGCCAGCAGTTCGACGGCCGTCCAGGGCGAGGCGCCGTAGCCGAGGTCGACGGCGACGGGGTCGGCGGACCGCCGCAGCGCGGCGCCGTGCGCGTCGGCGATCCAGCGGTCCATGCGGCGCAGCCGGTTGGGATGGGTGGTGCCGCGGGTCGCCGACCCGACGGGGCGCCGCGCGGAGGACGCGCGGGGCGCGGGGACGGGGGACAGGACGGCGGCCATGTACCGAGCGTAAGCGCTCCCGCCCCGGCCCCCTTCCGTGAGGGTTTCATCACTCTTTGGTAAAGAGGGAAATGGGACCCGCTCCCTTCGTGTTCCAGGGTTGACCCCGCACCATCCCGAACATGTGAACGCACGCCCACGCCCCCCACAGGGCGGACGGAGGACCCGAACGGTGAGCCAGTACGCAGCCAGGCTCCGCCCCCGTACGAACGGCCCCTTCGCCAGGCGGCGCCGGCCGCGCCGCGTCGCGATGCTGAGCGTCCACACCTCGCCGCTGCACCAGCCCGGCACGGGCGACGCCGGCGGCATGAACGTCTACATCGTCGAGCTGGCCCAGCGGCTCGCCGCCCTCGGCATCGAGGTGGAGGTCTTCACCCGGGCCACCACCGGCCATCTGCCGCCCTCGGTCGAGCTGTCCCCGGGCGTGCTCGTGCGGCACGTGGACGCGGGCCCGTACGAGGGCCTGGCGAAGGAGGAGCTCCCGGCCCAGCTCTGCGCCTTCACGCACGGCGTGATGCAGGCGTGGGCCAACCACCGGCCCGGCCACTACGACCTCGTCCACTCCCACTACTGGCTGTCCGGCCACGTCGGCTGGCTGGCCGCGGACCGCTGGGGCGTGCCCCTGGTGCACGCGATGCACACGATGGCGAAGGTGAAGAACGCGGCGCTGGCGGAGGGCGACACCCCCGAGCCGTCGGCCCGGGTGATCGGCGAGACCCAGATCGTCCGCGCCGCGGACCGGCTGATCGCCAACACCGAGGGCGAGGCCGGCGAGCTGATCCACCACTACGACGCGGCGCCGGGGAAGGTCGCGGTCGTCCACCCGGGCGTCAACCTGGAGCGCTTCAGACCCGCCGACGGCCGGGCGGCCGCCCGGGCCCGGCTGGACCTCCCGGCCGACGCGCTGATCCCGCTGTTCGCCGGCCGGATCCAGCCGCTGAAGGCGCCGGACGTGCTGCTGCGCGCGGTGGCCGTGCTGCTGGAGCGCCGGCCGGAGCTGCGCCGGCGGCTCGTCGTCCCGGTGGTCGGCGGGCCCAGCGGCAGCGGCCTGGCCCGGCCGGAGGGGCTGCACAAGCTCGCCGCCCGGCTGGGCATCACGGACGTCGTCCGGTTCCGCCCGCCGGTCGACCAGGCCCGCCTCGCGGACTGGTACCGGGCCGCGTCCGTCCTCGTCATGCCCTCGCACAGCGAGTCGTTCGGCCTGGTCGCGGTGGAGGCGCAGGCGTGCGGGACGCCGGTGCTCGCGGCGGCCGTGGGCGGCCTGCCGGTGGCCGTCCGCGACGGCGTGAGCGGCTTCCTCGTCGACGGGCACGACCCGGCGGACTACGCGCGCGTGCTGGAACGCTTCGCCGACGCGCCCGGGCTGGCCGGGACGATGGGCGCGGCGGCCTCCGCCCACGCCCGCTCCTTCGGCTGGGACGCGGCGGCCCGCGCCACGGCCGAGGTGTACACCGAGGCGATCGGCGAACGGCGGCGTCGCCTACGCTCGGCCCATGTCTGACGCCAAGACCATCATCGAACGGACGCTCGGCGAGGCCGCCCTGGAGTGGGAGAGCCCGGCCGACGGTTCGTACGTCGTCAAGCTCCCCGGCACCCGCAAGCTGTCGACGACGGTGTCGCTCGTCGTCGGCAAGCACTCCCTGTCGGTCAACGCCTTCGTCGTCCGCCGCCCCGACGAGAACCACGAGGCGGTCCACCGCTGGCTGCTGGAGCGCAACACCCGCCTGTACGGCGTGGCGTACGCGGTCGACCGCCTCGGCGACATCTACCTCGTGGGCCGCCTGCCCCTGTCCGCCGTCACCCCCGACGAGATCGACCGCATCCTCGGCACCGTCCTGGAGAACGCCGACGGCAGCTTCAACACCCTGCTGGAAATGGGCTTCGCCACCGCGATCCGCAAGGAGTACGCCTGGCGCACCTCCCGCGGCGAATCCACCCGCAACCTCGACGCGTTCACGAAGCTGACGGGCGCCGCCGAGCAGCCGTCGGACGGCTGACCCCCGCCCCCCCCCGCGCGGAGCCCCGGTGGGGCGCAGGGGCGGAGCCCCGCCACCCCACCCCAGCTCCCGCCGCCCCTCCACCCGCCCGCGGAGCGCGGTCCCGGGGCGAGGGGCGGAGCCCCGGAAGAAACGGTGAAACGGGGGTGCCCCCTCTGGGGGAGGGTCCGGGGCGAAGAACCGCACCGGTACCACTACGCCACCGACGCCGTCCCCTCCACCGAGCCCCCCTTCGCCGGGGCACCCTCCACGGGCGCACTCTCCCCCGGAAGCCGCCGCATCAGCACCCAGTACCCCACAGCCGCAACCGCGCCCACCACCCCGCACGCCACCCACAACACCCCTTCCCCGAAGCGGTCGATGACCGTGCCCCCGGAGAGCGGGGCGACAAGAGCCCCCATGCTCCACGCCATGGCGAAGACCCCCTGGTAGCGGCCACGCGCACGGAGCGGCGCGAGACGGGCCACGAGCCCGGTCTGAATAGGGGTGTTGATGATTTCCGCGACGGTCCACACCGCGATCGTCAGCATGTAGGCGGACATCGACCCGGCCACCCCCGTGAGCCCGATGCCCGCCCCGGCGAGCACCGCGGAGAGGGTCAACAGTCCCCGCGGGTCGCGGTGTTCGACGGCCCGGGTGACGGGGATCTGGAGGGCCACGATGAGGAGGCCGTTGACGGCCATCGCCATGCCGTAGTCACCGCTGGAGAGCCCGCTGCGCCCCATCGCCACCGGCAGGGCCACCGAGGACTGCTGGAAGAGCAGTGCGAGCAGGAAGGACAGGGCCGTCAGACCCATGAAACGCCCGTCGCGCAGCACCGCACCGAGCCCCACGGCGGGCCCCTCGTCCCCGCCCGTCCCGGCCGCCGGCCCCGGCCGCGACTCGGGGATCCTGAAGAAGCACAGCAGCGCGCAGGCCAGCGCCATGACGGCCTCGCCGAGGAACCCGGCCAGGTAGCTGTACTGCGCGACGAACCCGGCCACCACCGCCGAGAGCGCGTAACCCAGGTTGATCGCCCAGTAGTTGATGGCGAAGGCCCGCAGTCGGTCCTCGGGCCGGACGATGTCGGCGAGCATCGCCGTCACGGCCGGCCGCGGCGCGTTGCTCGCGACGCCGACGAGGAAGGCCACGCCCGCGATGGACAGCGGGTCGTGGACGAAGCCGAGCAGCGCGACCGACGCCGAGGTCGACAGCTGGGCGATCAGCAGCGTCGGCCGCCGGCCGAGCCGGTCGGCCAGCACCCCGGAGCCGAGCGAGCCGGCCACCCCGCCGAGCCCGTGCAGCGCGGCGACCAGCCCGGCGTACGAGGGGGAGTGGCCCTGCTCGACGGTCAGGTAGAGCGCCAGGAACGTCGCGACGAACGACCCCAGCCGGTTGACCAGCGTGGACGCCCACAGCCACCAGAACTCCCGCGGCAGCCCCGCCACGCTCTCCCTCGCCGCCCTGCCCGCCCGCACCAGCACCGCGTACGCCCCCCGAGATGTAAGTGGTCCTTCCGATCCGGGTACCTTACGGCGCCGGGCATGAGCACGCCATTGGATTGACGATCGGCGTCAACCGACGGGCGCCGGGCCGGGGCGCGCGGGCCGCCCGCGCGGTCGATTACGCTCAAGGGCATGGCCGACGCACCGTACAAGCTCATCCTCCTCCGCCACGGCGAGAGCGAGTGGAACGCGAAGAACCTGTTCACCGGCTGGGTGGACGTCAACCTGAACGAGAAGGGCGAGAAGGAGGCCGTCCGCGGCGGCGAGCTGCTCAAGGAAGCCGGCCTGCTCCCGGACGTGGTCCACACCTCCCTCCAGAAGCGCGCCATCCGCACCGCGCAGCTGGCCCTGGAGGCCGCCGACCGCCACTGGATCCCCGTCCACCGCTCGTGGCGCCTGAACGAGCGCCACTACGGCGCCCTCCAGGGCAAGGACAAGGCGCAGACCCTGGCCGAGTTCGGCGAGGAGCAGTTCATGCTGTGGCGCCGCTCCTACGACACCCCGCCGCCGGCCCTCGAGGACGGCGCCGAGTGGTCGCAGAGCGCCGACCCGCGCTACGCCTCCATCCCGCCGGAGCTGCGCCCGCGCACCGAGTGCCTCAAGGACGTCGTCGTCCGCATGCTGCCGTACTGGTACGACGGCATCGTCCCCGACCTGCTCGCCGGCCGCACCGTCCTGGTCGCCGCCCACGGCAACTCGCTGCGCGCCCTGGTCAAGCACCTGGACGGCATCTCCGACGCCGCCATCGCCGGCCTGAACATCCCCACCGGCATCCCGCTCTCCTACGAGCTCGACGCCGACTTCCGCCCGGTCACCCCCGGCGGCACCTACCTCGACCCGGAGGCCGCCAAGGCCGCCATCGAGGCCGTGAAGAACCAGGGCAAGAAGAAGTAGGACGAGAAGAAGCCAGGGCCGGCAGGGGCGGCGCGCCCTCCGCGCGCCCCTCGGACGAGAAGGCCCCCGGCTCGCACGAGAAGGCCCCCGGCCGGTGATCGCACCCGGCCGGGGGCCTTTCCCGTGAGTGACGTGGGCAGCCGGTCAGCCGCAGCTCCCGCCGCACTGGCAGGATCCGCCGCTCTGGCAACCGCAACTGCAGCCGGGGCCGCACTGGCATCCGCTCATCCGGTACCTCCTCTAGGGGTCGGGATCGCAGGAATGGGTTTGCCTCGCTCCCACTCAACGCCTGTGCGGGTCGGCAGTCAATGCGCACTTTGGACATATGTACGGGGGTGCGCAGGGCGCATTGGCGCACGGGGAGGTGAGCACGGGGCTCACTGCGCCTCCGCGGCGTCGCCCTGCGCGGCGGAGTGGCCCAGCTCGTCGGCGTGCTCGCCGGTGACGAGGTAGACGACGCGCTTGGCGACGGAGACGGCGTGGTCGGCGAAGCGCTCGTAGTAGCGGCCCAGCAGGGTCACGTCCACCGCCGTCTCGATGCCGTGCTGCCAGCGGTCGTCCATGAGGTGCTGGAAGAGCGCGCGGTGCAGCAGGTCCATGGCGTCGTCGTCCTGCTCGAGCTGGAGCGCGAGGTCCACGTCCTTGGTGATCAGCACCTCGCCGGCCTTGGCCATCAGCCGCTGGGCGAGCTGGCCCATCTCCAGCACCGTGGAGTGCAGGTCGCGCGGGACCGCCGTCTCGGGGAAGCGCAGCCGGGCCAGCTTCGCCACGTGCTGGGCGAGGTCGCCGGAGCGCTCCAGGTCGGCGCTCATCCGCAGCGAGGTCACCACGATCCGCAGGTCCGTGGCGACCGGCTGCTGCCGGGCCAGCAGGGCGATGGCGCGCGCCTCCAGATCGCGCTGGAGGTCGTCCACCTTCGCGTCGCCGGCGATCACCGCCTCGGCCAGCTTGAGGTCCGCGTCCAGGATCGCCGTGGTGGCGCGCCCGATCGCGGAGCCCACGAGCCGGGCCATCTCGACCAGCCCGTCGCCTATCGAGTCCAGCTCCTCGTGGTACGCGTCCCGCATCGCCCGTCCTTCTCTCTCCGTGGCCAGGGCCGTCGTCAGGGCCGTGGTCAGGCCGTGGTCAGGGCTCCACCTTCCGGCCGGAACGCGACGGATGCCGACCCCACGGGTGAACCGGCACCGACCTGAAGGTGAACTCTCGGCAACGGGTGTTCGAGACGGTCCCCTTTCGGCTGTGGGGGCGTCCGCGACCCCGCATAACCTGGAGCCATGAACGTGGACGCGGCCGTCGCCGCTGCGGCAGCGCTCGCCGGACTGTGCACCGGCGTGATCGCCATGCTGGCGTTCCGCTGGAGCGAGCGCGACCAGGCCCGCCCCACCCGGAGCTCCCTGCACACCGACGCGGTCCTCCCGCCCGGCGTGGACACCGTGCTCTCCGTCCTGCGCTCCTCGGCCGTCGTCCTCGACGAGGGCGACGCCGTGGTCAAGGCCAGCTCGGCGGCGTACGCCCTGGGCCTGGTGCGCGGCGGCGAGCTCGCCGTCGAGCCGATGCTCCAGATGGCCCGCGACACCCGCCGCGACGGCGAGATACGCCAGGTCGAGCTCGACCTGCCGCGCCGCGGCACCGGCCGCGGCGAGGCGCTCGCGGTCTCCGCCCGGGTCGCGCCGCTGGGCTCCCGCCTGGTCCTGCTGCTGGTGGAGGACCTCACCGAGGCCCGCCGCATCGAGGCCGTCCGCCGCGACTTCGTCGCCAACGTCAGCCACGAGCTCAAGACCCCCGTCGGCGCCCTGTCCCTGCTCTCCGAGGCGGTGATGGACGCCAGCGACGACCCCGAGGCCGTCACCCGCTTCGCCGGCCGGATGCAGGTCGAGGCCACCCGGCTGACCAACCTCGTCCAGGAGCTCATCGACCTCTCCCGGGTGCAGAACGACGACCCGCTGGAGGACGCCGAGCCGGTGTCCGTCGAGGAGCTCGTCGCCGAGGCCGTCGACCGCTGCCGCCACCAGGCCGGCACCAAGCAGATCACCATCGCCTCCGGAGGCGCCGGCGGCCTGCACGTCTGGGGCAACCGCGGCCAGCTCGCCGCCGCCCTCGGCAACCTCGTCGAGAACGCCGTGAACTACAGCCCCGCCCGCACCCGCGTCGGCATCGCCGCCCGCCGGGTCGCGGCCCCGGGCGCCGGGGGTACCTCCCAGGCGTCCAGCACGGGGGGACTCATCGAGATCGCCGTGACCGACCAGGGCATCGGCATATCCGAGAAGGACCGCGAGCGCGTCTTCGAGCGCTTCTACCGGGTGGACCCCGCCCGCTCCCGCGCCACCGGCGGCACCGGCCTCGGCCTCTCGATCGTCAAGCACGTCGTCGCCTCGCACGGCGGGGAGGTCACGGTCTGGAGCGCCGAGGGCCAGGGCTCCACCTTCACCCTCCGCCTGCCCGAGGCCGGCGTGGTCCGCGACCGCCACCGCCTCCGGCCGGTCACCGACGACTGCCCCGACCCCGGCCTCCCCACCCGGGAGGTCCTCCCGTGACCCCCCTGAGCCAGCCCGAGACCCCACCGGAGGTCGTCCCGTGACCCGAGTGCTCGTCGTCGAGGACGAGGAGTCCTTCAGCGACGCGTTGTCCTACATGCTCCGCAAGGAAGGGTTCGAGGTCGCCGTCGCGGCCACCGGCCCCGACGGCCTGGACGAGTTCGAGCGCAACGGCGCCGACCTCGTCCTGCTCGACCTGATGCTGCCGGGCCTGCCCGGCACCGAGGTCTGCCGGCAGTTGCGCGGCCGCTCCAACGTGCCCGTCATCATGGTCACCGCCAAGGACAGCGAGATCGACAAGGTGGTCGGCCTGGAGATAGGGGCCGACGACTACGTCACCAAGCCCTTCTCCTCCCGCGAACTGGTCGCCCGCATCCGCGCGGTGCTGCGCCGCCGCGGCGAGCCGGAGGAGGTCGAGCCGGCCGCCCTGGAGGCCGGCCCCGTCCGTATGGACGTCGACCGCCACGTGGTCACGGTCGCCGGCGGCAAGGTGGACCTGCCGCTCAAGGAGTTCGACCTGCTGGAGATGCTGCTGCGCAACGCGGGCCGGGTGCTGACCCGCATGCAGCTGATCGACCGCGTCTGGGGCGCGGACTACGTCGGCGACACCAAGACGCTCGACGTCCACGTCAAGCGGCTGCGCGCCAAGATCGAGCCGGACCCGGGGGCCCCGCGCTACCTGGTGACGGTGCGCGGCCTCGGCTACAAGTTCGAGCCGTAGGCCGGCCCGGAGGGCAGTGATGCGGGAGGGCCGGAAGCCCCTGGGCTTCCGGCCCTCCCGCGCGTCCGGTCAGTGACCGGCGTCCGGCGAGGCGGTGCCCTGCCGGTTCTTGTCGTTCTTCTTGGCGTTGGCGTCGGCGTTCCTGGCGGCGTCGCCCTTCTTCTCCTCCGCCTTGCCGGACGGGGTGGCCGACGCCGGGGCGCCCTGCTTGCCCGGCTGGCCGCTCTTCGCCGGCGCGGAGGGGGCCTCGCTCGGGCCCCACTCCTTGAAGTAGTGGGTGGCGGGCACCACGAAGGCGCCGATCCGGACGTCGCCGGTCCTGCTGAAGACGAAGGACAGCTGCTGCTGCTCGCCGTCCTTGATGCTCTCGCGGCCGTTCGGCAGGACCGCCGAGGCGTTGCCCTTGCCGCCGAGCGTCAGGGAACCACCGGCCGGGACGACCACAGGACCGGCGCCCTTGGCACCGGTGAGCTGGACGGTGACCTTCTTGCCGGGCAGCTTCACGGCGGACAGGGTCTGGTCCTTGTCCCCGTTGTTGAACAGCTGGCCCGTGATCACGGCGGGGCCCTTGGAGTCGAGCTCCGGCTGGGTGATCACGTTGATGTTCTGGAGCTTGATGTCACCCACCGCGACTGCGGCGTTGTCCGGCTTGACCTCGAGCGTCTGTGCGTCGTTCCCCGCCCCGCAGGCGGAGAGCGTGGCGATCGAGAGCGCGAGGACGGTGGCGGCGAGAGCGCCGCGTCGAAGGCTGCTGCTCACGGCGGCGGCATCTCCTTGGACGAAGTAAGAGGTGTGTCAGCGCGCTTAGGTTACCGAGCCGTCCGACGGGCCCCGCACCCGACCCGCCCCTCAAGGTCCACTCGCCCGCCACGGGTCCTACCACCGGCTTATCGCAGGACTCCCGAAGGGCTCCCGGACCACTCCCCGGAGGTCCCTTCGGGGGGATTATCGGTAAGGAATGCGGGACCGAAGGGGAGCGAGTTACGGAATTGATCAAGTTCGGCTTGATCAATTCCCTAATCCGCGCGCAGAAGGCGCACAGAAGGCGCGTGGATGGATCGTCCGCCCCGAACGGAGTACGGGAAGTGCGCCGACCGGACCCCGGCAAAACGGGACGTTCGACCGCTCGCGAGGCCGCTCCGGTACGTGTAACGTGCTCGTTTCACTTCCCCCGGACAACCGCTCCGACCTGCGAATACCCGCTTCCGGAACCCTGCCGCAGCACGTCACGACCGCTGTTGTCAAGCCCCGAGATATGCCCTGACCTGCGGAAACGCCATTCAGAACGCGCACTTCCCGTGTTAGACTGGATAGCCACGGAAGGGGTACCTGTCACATGACGTTCAAGGTTGGCGACACCGTGGTCTATCCCCATCACGGGGCCGCGCTGATCGAGGCCATCGAAACTCGCCAGATCAAAGGCGTGGACAAGACCTACTTGGTGCTGAAGGTCGCCCAGGGTGACCTGACGGTTCGGGTGCCGGCGGACAATGCCGAGTTCGTCGGTGTGCGCGACGTGGTCGGCCAGGACGGGCTCGACCGGGTCTTCGAGGTGCTCCGCGCGCCGTACGCCGAGGAGCCGACGAACTGGTCCCGCCGCTACAAGGCGAACCTGGAGAAGCTGGCGTCCGGCGACGTCATCAAGGTCGCCGAGGTGGTCCGCGACCTGTGGCGCCGTGAGCGCGAGCGCGGCCTGTCCGCGGGCGAGAAGCGCATGCTGGCCAAGGCCCGCCAGATCCTGGTGAGCGAGCTGGCCCTCGCCGAGAACACCAACGAGGACAAGGCAGAGGCCCTGCTCGACGAGGTCCTCGCCTCCTGACGCAGCCTCCTGACGCACCCCTTCCGGCTCCCGCCGACCCGGGCCCGCTTCCTCGCCGGCCCGTCGTTGCGGGGAGACGCAGCACGCCGGACGGTGGATGCGGCAGCAGCCGTACGCAGAAGTGCCGCGGTGCCCGTGCGATGACCGACGTCATCCGACGGGCGCTGCGGCGTCTCCGCACCGGCCGCGCCGGTGCCGTGCGCCCGGGCGGCCGACGGGACCAGTCGTCACGGAAGGGGCTGGTCGCGGCGGGACGCCGGGCACATGCCCCTGCTCCAGGAGCGGGGGGCACCCCCAGGCCATACCCAACCCGGCCGAGGAAGCAAACCTGAACGCCAACGCAATGTCTGATCGAGCCACATCCGACGGGTCCTCCGTTCCGGCGGAGGCGCGGACCGCGGCGGTCATCCCCGCGGCCGGCCGCGGCGTACGGCTCGGGCCCGGCGCCCCCAAGGCGCTGCGCACGCTCGGCGGCATCCCGATGCTCGTGCACGCGGTGCGGGCCATGGCGGCCTCCCGCGCGGTCTCCCTCGTCGTCGTCGTGGCCCCGCCCGACGGCGCGGCCGAAGTGCGCGCCCTGCTCGACGAGTTCCCGCTCGCCGGCGACCGGACCGAGGTCCTCGTCGTGCCCGGCGGCGCCACCCGCCAGGAGTCCGTCTCCCAGGGCCTGCGCGCGCTGCCCGGCGACGTCGGCGTGGTCCTCGTCCACGACGCCGCGCGTCCCCTCGTCCCGGTCGACACGGTCGACGCCGTGGTCGCGGCCGTGCGCGCGGGCTCCCCCGCCGTGGTGCCCGCGCTGCCGCTCGCCGACACCGTCAAGCGTGTCGAGCCGCGCCGGGACGGGCCCGAGCCCGTCGTCGCCACGCCCGAACGCGCCCTGCTGCGCGCCGTGCAGACCCCGCAGGGCTTCGACCGCCGCGTGCTCGACGAGGCCCACCTGGCCTTCGACGACGCGCCGGGCGAGGGCGCCACGGACGACGCCGGAATGGTCGAACGGCTCGGGTTCCCGGTGGTCGTCGTCCCCGGCCACGAGGAGGCCTTCAAGGTGACCAGGCCGCTGGACCTGGTGCTGGCCGAGGCCGTGATCGCCCGCAGGAGGGCCAACGATGGTTTTTGACGCCCCGTCCGCGCTGCCCCTGGTCGGCATCGGCACCGATGTGCACGCCTTCGAGAAGGGCCGTGAGCTGTGGTGCGCCGGCCTGCTCTGGGAGGACGCGGACCACGGCCTGGCCGGTCACTCGGACGGCGACGTGGCCGCGCACGCCGCGTGCGACGCGCTGTTCTCGGCGGCGGGCGTCGGCGACCTCGGCGCGCACTTCGGCACCGGGCGCCCCGAGTGGGCCGGTGCCTCCGGCGTCACCCTGCTGGCCGAGGCCGCCCGGATCGTCCGGGCCGAGGGCTTCGAGATCGGCAACGTGGCCATCCAGGTCATCGGCGTCCGCCCGAAGATCGGCAAGCGGCGGGCCGAGGCACAGGAGGTGCTCTCCGCGGCGGTCGGCGCCCCCGTGCACGTCTCCGGCACGACGACGGACGGGCTGGGGCTCACGGGCCGCGCGGAGGGGCTCGCCGCGATCGCCACGGCGCTGGTCGTCGCCCGGCGCTGAGCCCGCTCCGCGGATACGGTTCTGATCGACGTTCCGATCACGAACCGTCCCGAGGGAGGACCCGCCGTGTCCGCCGTGCTCTCCGACGACCTGAAGCAGTACCTCGACGACAACCCCGCCTTCGTCACCGTCGCGACCCTCCAGCCGGACGGCAGCCCGCAGCTGTCGGTCACCTGGGTCAAGCGCGACGGCGACGACCTGCTCATCTCGACGACGGTCGGGCGCCGCAAGGAGCGGAACCTCCGGCGTGATCCGCGGGTGACGGTGCTCGTCAACCCGCCGAACGCGCCTTACACGTACGCGGAGGTGCGGGGCCACGCGACGATCACGACGGAGGGCGGGGCGGAGCTGATCGACGAGCTCTCGCGCAAGTACACGGGCAAGGACTACGCCGACTTCAACCCCGCGGCGGCGGAGGACGCGCAGCGCGTCGTCGTCCGCGTCACGCCCCGGAAGGTCGTGGGGTCGCTGTAGCCCCGCCCCGCTCCCCGGGCCGGGCTCCGCCGCCCTACGGGGCGTCCGCGGAGCCCGCCGGGACGCGGTCCGGCTCCGCCGCCGGCTGCTTGCGGCCGCGCGGCTCCTGGAGGACCGGGACGGCGGCGGAGACGGCGGCGTCCTTGCGGAGGACCGCCGTCGCGGCCGGCGCCGAGTTCCGCCGCACCTCCTCCATCCCGCGCGTCAGAGCGCGCCGCATCCGCTTGCCCAGCGGCCGTTCCACATACCGCTGGATCAGCCACGCCGCCAGCAGCATCACCACGATCAGCCCGCCGACGAGCGGATACGGCGGGATGTGCTCGCGCAGGCCGTGGATGACGGTCATGCCGATGTACTGGTGGATCAGGTAGAGGGGGAAGGTCAGCGCGCCCGCCGTCGTCAGCCAGCGCCACTGGATCCGGTCGAAGTACCCCAGCGCGATCAACGCCATGATCACGAACGCCGCGACCACTATCACCTTCGCGGGCAGCGTCGGGATGCCGGCGTGGGTGTTGTCGGCGACCCGCTTGGGCACCCCGTGCAGGGCGATCAGCAGCGACATCCCGACGATGCCCCACAGCAGCGCGGTCGGCTTGAAGCGGTGCATCAGGTAGAAGCAGATGCCCGCGACGAAGTAGGGCGTGTAGAGCGGCATGGCCCACATCTCGAGCAGCTTGCTGTCCGCCTTGGGGACCATGACCGCGGCCAGCGTCCACAGGCCGCAGAAGAGCACGCACTTGCGGTACGTGACGCCGGTGGCGACCACGATCGCGAAGAGCACGTAGAACTTGAGCTCGATGAAGAGCGTCCAGTAGACGCCGTCCACGTCCCAGACCCCGAAGGCCTCCTGGACCATGGTCAGGTTGGTGAGGACCACGTCCATGTTCTCCACGCTGCGGACCTGTGGCCAGAGCGTGATGACGCCCGCGGTCAGGAAGATCGCGAACCAGTAGGCGGGATAGATCCGGGAGACCCGGGAGACGACGTAGTCGCCCAGCGGGCGCCCCCAGGCGCTCATGCAGATGACGAACCCGCTGATCAGGAAGAAGACCTCGACGCCGACCCAGCCGTAGCGGGTGGCGGTGCGCAGGACGGGGAAGACGTCGTCGGGGTTCCGGCCCCAGCCGCCGCGGAGGGCCGTGTAGTGGAAGACCACGACCATGAGGGCCGCCACGATGCGGAGGCCGTCCAGGACAACGAGCCTGGGTGCCTGCCGCCGGGCGGTCGCCGGGCTGCCGTCGGGGCCACCTCGCCTGGCGAAGCGCATGTCGTCCTCTTCCGTGGCTTGTCGGATCGTCGTACGTAGCGTGGGTGTGCGGGAATGCTGACACAGGGGGCGGCCGGATGGCCGTGACAGTGGTCTCCTGTCCCTGTTTTTCTCCACCGTCTCCCCTGGATGGTGGTACTCATCCGTGCCCTTTCGTGACCATCCGGTGTCCATGGCATGTCCATCCCGTGCGGCCGGGTCAGGCGGCCCGCAGGGCGGTCACCGCCCGCCGCAGTCTGTCGCGGACCCTGCGGGCCAGCGGGCGCTCGATGCCCACGTGCACCAGCCAGGCGGCCACCAGCATCCCCGCCGCCAGGACGGGCAGCAGCACGTGCGCCGGCACCCGGCCGTCCGCGCGCTTGATGAGCACCCAGCCGACGCGCTCGTGGAGCAGGTAGAGCGGATACGTGAGCGCCCCGGCGGTGGACAGCCAACGCCAGTCGAGCCGCCGTGTCCAGCCCAGGGCCACCGCCGACATCGCGAGGAAGAAGAGGAGCACCAGCAGCAGGGTGGGCCAGTGCGGCACCCGGTGGCCCATGTGCGACTCGGCCCTGGCCTGCGCGGACAGCAGGTCGTGCTGGGCGATCAGCAGGCTTCCGCCGGTGATCAGCCAGAGCAGGGCGTTGGGCCCGAAGCGGTGCGTGAGGTAGAAGGCGATGCCCGCGATGAAGTACCAGCAGTCGTAGGGGAGCAGCAGCTCGCGCAGCAGGTCGTCGTCGGTCGCGCGGGCGGCGAGGGCGGCCAGGGCCCACAGGCCGCAGAAGGCCAGGACCCGCCGGTAGGTGAGGCCCGCGGCGACGACCAGGGCGAAGAGCAGATAGAAGCGGACCTCGATCCAGAGGGTCCAGTAGACGCCGTCGACGGGTTCCACGCCCAGGGGGTCCTGGAGCATCGTGAGGTTGACGGCCACGTCCCGCAGGGCGGGGGCGGAGTTGACCGTCGGCCAGCGCCGTACGACGAGGGCGGCCAGCAGCACCGCGAACCAGTAGGCCGGCAGCAGCCGGGCGGCGCGCGAGGCGGCGAACTCGCCGACGCCCTTGCCCCAGCCGCTCATGCAGATGACGAACCCGCTGATGAGGAAGAACAGCTGGACGCCGAGCCAGCCGTAGGAGGCCGGCAGGTGGGCCGTGGGGAAGACGGTGCGGGCCTCGGCGCCCCAGGCGCCGCTGCCGAAGGCGATCCAGTGGTACGCGACGACCATCAGGGCCGCGCACAGCCGCAGCCCGTCCAGGGCGGCCACCCGGCCGGGCAGCGGGCCGCCGTGGGAGGGCGGTGCGGGCGGCGCGGCACGCGGCGGTGGTTCCCAGCGCTCCTGCTGTGGCGGCAGAGTGGAGTGCAACGCCCCTCCTGGTGTCCGCGGTGCCCGCCTGTCCCGAGGTGTGCCCGGGAAGCTATCACGCGGAATTGCATTTATGCGGCAAAACATTAAATAGCGGGCAAAGCGGTGGGGGCTCGTGCGGCCCGAGGCACTGTCCCGCGCCCACTACCCTGGTTCCGTGACTATTCGCCTGTACGACACCAGCGCCCGGCAGATCCGTGACTTCACCCCGATCGTCCCGGGCTGTGTCTCGATCTACCTCTGTGGCGCGACCGTGCAGGCCGCGCCGCACATCGGCCACATCCGCTCCGGGCTCAACTTCGACATCATGCGCCGCTGGTTCACCTACCGCGGCTACGACGTGACCCTGGTCCGCAACGTCACCGACATCGACGACAAGATCATCAACAAGGCCGCCGAGCAGGGCCGCCCGTGGTGGTCCATCGGCTACGCGAACGAGCGCGCCTTCAACGACGGCTACGACGCGCTGGGCTGCCTGCGCCCGACCGTCGAGCCGCGGGCGACCGGGCACGTCCCGGAGATGATCGAGATGATGCGCGGGCTGATCGAGCGCGGTCACGCCTACGCGGCCGACGGCAACGTCTACTTCGACGTCCGCTCCTTCCCCGGCTACCTCCAGCTCTCCAACCAGGAGCTGGAGAACCTCCTCCAGCCCTCCGGCGAGGGCGAGACCGGCAAGCGCGACCCGCGCGACTTCGCCATGTGGAAGGCGGCCAAGGAGGGCGAGCCCAGCTGGGAGACCCCCTGGGGCCGCGGCCGCCCGGGCTGGCACCTGGAGTGCTCGGCCATGGCGCACAAGTACCTCGGCACCGCCTTCGACATCCACGGCGGCGGCCTCGACCTGATCTTCCCGCACCACGAGAACGAGATCGCCCAGGCCAAGGCCTTCGGCGACGACTTCGCCCGGTACTGGCTGCACAACGCCTGGGTCACGATCAGTGGCGAGAAGATGGCCAAGTCGCTGGGCAACTCCGTGCTGGTCTCGGAGATGCTCAAGGACTGGCGCCCGATCGTGCTCCGCTACTACCTGGGCACCCCGCACTACCGCTCGATGATCGAGTACAGCCCGGAGGCGCTGCGCGAGGCCGAGGCGGCGTTCGCGCGGATCGAGGGCTTCGTCCAGCGCGTCTCGGAGCTGTACGGGAAGGCCGGCGCGGTCGAGCCCGCCGCCGAGGTCCCGCCGGCCTTCGCCGAGGCCATGGACGACGACTTCGGCGTCCCGCAGGCCCTGGCCGTCGTCCACACCACGGTGCGCCAGGGCAACGCGGCGCTGAGCGCGGACGACAAGGAGTCCGCCGTCGCCCGTCTGGCCGAGGTGCGGGCCATGCTCGGCGTCCTGGGCCTGGACCCGCTGGACGAGCAGTGGGCCGGCGGCGCGGGCCGCGGCGACGACCTGCACGGCGTGGTGGACTCCCTGGTCCGGCTGGTGCTGGAGCAGCGCCAGGCGGCCCGCTCCCGCAAGGACTGGGCCGCCGCCGACGCCATCCGTGACCAGCTCCAGCAGTCCGGCCTGGCGATCGAGGACACCCCGTCCGGTCCGCGCTGGTCGCTGTCCTGAGCGACACTTTTCGTACGTACGTTTACCGATCCGCTGCCCGGCGGCTCTGAGCAGTAAAGAAACAGGTGACCCCCATGGCCGGCAACAGCCAGCGCAGGAACCGCCGCACGTCCAACAAGAAGGGCGCGACGGTCGGCAGCGGCGGCAAGCGGCGCCGGGCCCTGGAGGGCAAGGGCCCCACCCCGCCCGCGCACATGCGCAAGGGGCACAAGAAGAACCGCCTCGCCAACGCCCAGGCCAAGCAGGCGTCCCGCCGCCCGGCCCCCCGCCGCGGCGGCCCCAAGGGCACCAACGAGCTGGTCGTCGGCCGCAACTCGGTGGTCGAGGCGCTGCGCGAGGGCGTGCCCGCGAACACGCTCTACGTCCAGCAGTTCGTGGACAGCGACGAGCGGGTGCGCGAGGCGCTCCAGCTCGCCACCGAGAAGGGCCTCAACCTCATGGAGGCCCCCCGCCCCGAGCTCGACCGCATGACCAACGGGCTCAACCACCAGGGCCTCGTCCTGTCGGTGCCGCCGTACGACTACGCCCACCCCGAGGACCTGACGGCCCTCGCCGCCGACAACGGCGAGGACCCGCTGATCGTCGCCCTCGACGGCATCACCGACCCGCGCAACCTCGGCGCCGTCGTCCGCTCCGTCTCCGCCTTCGGCGGGCACGGCGTGGTCGTCCCCGAGCGCCGCGCGGCCGGCATGACCGCCAGCGCCTGGAAGACCTCCGCCGGCACCGCCGCCCGCACCCCCGTGGCCCGCGCCACCAACATGACGCGGACGCTGGAGGCGTACCAGAAGGAGGGCCTGATGGTCGTCGGCCTGGCCGCCGACGGCGACGTCGAGCTGCACGAACTCGACGCCCTGGACGGTCCGGTGGTGATCGTCGTCGGCAGCGAGGGCAAGGGCCTGTCCCGGCTCGTCGGCGAGACCTGCGACTTCCGGGTGCGCATCCCGATGCCCGGCGGCGCCGAGTCGCTCAACGCCGGTGTCGCCGCCGGTGTCGTCCTCTACGAGGCGGCCCGCCGCCGCGCCTAGCACGAACGGCTGCGCCGTCCTCGTACGGGCGGCGCAGCCACGTTGACGGGTCTCGGACACCCGTGTCGGTCAAGGCAGTGTCCTAACCTCCGGTCACTCGGTTAGATGAGTGTGGACACCAGAACACCCCGCACACCTACGGGGGGAAGCTCTTCCGGGTACGACGACCAGCCCGCGCTGAGTACGGTGAAGGTCCCGTCCGATCCCGCGCAGGTCTCCGGCAACCACCTGAGCTTCCGCGTGCAGCTCGCGCGTCCCCCGCACCGCGCCCGGCAGTTCGCCGGGATCGCCGCCGACACGGCGCAGCTGCCCACCGTCAAGGGCCCGGCCAAACGCCGGGCCCCTGTGGTGTGGAGCGGGCGGGCCGCGCCCGGGGAGGCGGCCCCGACCCAGCTTTTGGAGGCCATGTCCGCCGCCGTCGGGGGCGGCGGTGACGCGGGCGCCACCCAGGTCCTGCCGCGGGTCGGCGTCGACGCCGACGCGCCCGCCACGGTGGTCGGCCCGCGCGGCCCCGCCGAGCAGACCCAACTCCTGCGCGGGATGCGCCCGGCGGCCGGCGCGTTCGACGAACAGCCGTATCCGAACGGCGAGTTCGACGACGAGGCCGACTGGCCGGACGAGGACGACGGTCCGGCGGACCGCGGGCGCGCGGGCGGTGATTCCGTCCGGCACGCCTACTACCCCGGCCGCCGGATGGACCTCGGGGTCGTCCTGCTGCCGCTGCGGATCTTCCTCGGGCTGATCTCCGTCTACGCCGGCATGGGCAAGCTGTGCGACCCCGTCTACTTCGACGGCGGCAAGCGCGGCTCCATGGTCACCTGGCTGACCTCGCTGCACCCGTGGGCCGCCGCGGCGCCGCTGCGGGAGTTCGCCCTCGCCCACCCCGTCGGCTCCGGCCTGACGGTGGCCTTCCTCCAGATCATCGTCGGCGTCCTGACCATCTTCGGGCTCTGGCAGCGGCTCGCGGCCGCCGTCGGCGCCCTGCTGTCCATCGCCCTGCTGGTCACGGTCAGCTGGCGCACCCACCCCGTCTACGACACGCCCGACATCATCTACCTGGCCGCCTGGAGCCCGCTGGTCATCGCGGGCGCCCCCTTCTACTCGGTGGACGGGCGGCTCGCCGGCGAGGCGTGGCGCAGGCTCGGCCCGCGGGCCACGCTCGGGGAGCTGCGGCGGCGGGTGCTGCGGCGGGGCACCGTGATGGCGACGGTGCTCATCGGGCTGACGCTGCTGACGGGTTCGGTGCTCGGCGGCGCCGTCCGCTCCGCCCAGCCGGCCGTCCGGCCGGGGAGCCCGTCGGCGCCGCCGGTCAACAACCTGCCCGGCTCGCCGCTCCCGCAGCGTCCCGAGTCCGGCACCACGCGGCGCGGCACCCACGGCCACGCCGGCCCCGGCAGCCCGCGGCCCAGCGCCACCGGGCACAAGGCGCCCACCTCGCCGTCCGCGACGCCGCCCGCGCAGGGCGCCGTCAAGTCCCCGACGGGACCGGCCGGTTCCAGCCGTCCCGGGGCCACCTCGGGCGGGCCGCGTCCCGCGCCGCAGACGCCGCACCAGCGTCCCGCCGCGCCGGCGGCGCCGCACAGCCCCACGGGGGCCGCGACGAGCGGCGGCACGGGCGGCAACGGGTCGTCGGGCGGCTCGGGTTCGTCCGGCGGTCTCAGCGGCGGGGGCGCCCTCGGGGGGCTCCTCGGCTGAGGCCCCGGCACGGCGGTACGCGGAGGGGCCCGGCGGTGCGCCGGGCCCCTCTCGCATGGCCGCGCGCGCTGCGGCGGCGAACGGCCCCGCACTCTCCGGGAGTACGGGGCCGTCCGTGGCAACGCCGCGTGTCAGCGGGCCAGTTCGCGGGCGGCCTCGGTGAGGTCCTTGGCCGTGTCGATGGCCCGCCAGTACGCGCCCTGCGGCAGCGGGAATCCGGCCAGCCGGCGCTCGCGGGCGAGCCGGGGGAAGGTGGTGCGCTCGTGGTCGCCGCGCTCCGGCAGCAGGTCCGCGAAGCCGGCCGAGAAGACGTAGACGCCGGCGTTGATGAGGTACGGCGAGGGCGGCGCCTCGATGAAGTCCAGGACGTGGCCGAACTCGTCGGTCTCCACCGCGCCCCAGGGGATGCGCGGCCGGGCCAGCGCCAGGGTGGCGGTGGCGTCCCGCTCGTGGTGGAAGGCGGCCATCTCGCGCAGCGAGAACCGGGTCCAGATGTCGCCGTTGGTGGCGTACCAGGGCCGGTCGGGGTGCGGCAGCGAGGCGGCCGCGTGCTTGAGGCCGCCGCCGCGGCCGAGCGGCTCGCGTTCGACGACGGTGGTCACCCGCAGGGGGAGGTCGGCCGACGCGAGCCACGCCTGGAGGACCTCGGCCAGATGGCCGCACGAGACGACCGCGTCGGTGACGCCCTCCGAGGCCAGCCAGGCCAGCTGGTGCCCGATGATCGGGACGCCCGTGCCGGGGATCTCCACCATCGGCTTGGGGCGGTCGTCGGTGTAAGGGCGAAGCCGTGACCCCTGGCCGCCGGCCAGGATCACGGCTTGCGCGGGTGCGGGGGCGGGGTGCGTGCCGGTCATGCCCCGCACGATATGCCGTGCCGCGGGGTGCGGTGCGACCGGCGTGCGCCGCGAGGCCGGCTCCGTCGGGAGCCGGTGCGCCGGGGAGCCGGGAAGGGCCCGCCGGGAGGGCCGTCAGTGGCCCTGGGAGACCCCCGAGGCGTACGAGGTGTCGCAGACGGGGCGGGAGTACGCCTGGGCCTTCTTCGCCGAGTGGTACTTGGCGACGGCCGCCTGGCCGAGCACCCGGGCGATGTCCACGCAGTAACGGGCCAGCGAGGGGCGGCCGTTGGTGGCCTCCTGGAGGTGGGTCAGGGCCACCCCGGGGTTCTTCTCCTGGAGCTCGGTGAGCAGCTTGTCGCGCAGCACCTCGTGCGGGGCGCGGGCCCTGGCCTGGCTGGAGGCGGCGTCCGAGGACGCGGTGAGCACCTGGGACTCGGCGTTGGGCGCCGCCCACGGGACGCGTGTCACCGCGAGGGTGCCGGAGAGCACGAGGACGACGGGGAGGACGAGGGCGAGGGTTCTGCCGATGCGGCGGGCGGCCTGGTTCATGCCGCAGATGGTAGCGAGGCGTAATGAGACCGCGACATTTAGTCACCCGGTCGAGTGACGTTTGTTTCGGCGGCCGCGGGAAATCGGTTGACGTCCGCGCGGCCGGACCAGGGGAGGCCCTTCCCGGGCCGCGGGGGCGCCCGGTTGACCGGCCGCGGGCCGCCGTGCCCGGCGGTCCCACGGCCGGCCGCGGTGGCGCGATTCACTCGCCCGTCAGTCGCTCAGCCGCTCGCCCGACGACGTCGAGAACACGTGCAGCTCACCCGGGCGGGGGACGACGCGCAGGGTCGAGCCCTTCTCGGGGACGTTGCGCCCGTTGACGCGGACGACGAGGTCCTTCCGCTCGCCGCCGACCTCGGCCGTGCCATAGACGTAGCCGTCGGCGCCCAGCTCCTCCACCACGTTGACCGTGACGGCCAGACCGGCCGCCTCGTCCTTGGTGAGCGCCGGCGAGGCGTCCCCGCTCTGCCCGACCACGTCGAAGTGCTCCGGCCGCACGCCCACCGTCACCGTCCGGTCGCCCCGGTCGGCGGCCGCCGACAGCGCCTCGCGCGAGACCGGGACGACGCTGTTGCCGAACTTCACGCCGCCGTCGGCGATCGGCACCTCGACCAGGTTCATGGCGGGCGAGCCGATGAAGCCGGCGACGAAGAGGTTGGCCGGACGGTCGTACATGTTGCGCGGCGAGTCCACCTGCTGGAGCAGGCCGTCCTTGAGCACCGCCACGCGGTCGCCCATGGTCATCGCCTCGACCTGGTCGTGCGTGACGTACACCGTGGTGATGCCGAGGCGGCGCTGGAGGCCGGCGATCTGGGTGCGGGTCTGCACGCGCAGCTTGGCGTCCAGGTTCGACAGCGGCTCGTCCATCAGGAACACCTGCGGCTCCCGGACGATCGCCCGGCCCATCGCCACGCGCTGCCGCTGGCCGCCGGAGAGCGCCTTGGGCTTGCGGCCCAGGTACTCGGTGAGGTCGAGGATGCGCGCCGCGTCCTCGACCTTCTGCCGGATCTCGGCCTTCGGCACACCGGCGATCTTCAGGGCGAAGCCCATGTTGTCGGCGACGGTCATGTGCGGGTAGAGCGCGTAGTTCTGGAACACCATGGCGATGTCCCGGTCCTTCGGCGGCAGGTTGGTGACGTCGCGGTCGCCGATGCGGATCGCGCCCGCGTCGACGTCCTCCAGCCCCGCGAGCATGCGCAGCGAGGTCGACTTGCCGCAGCCGGACGGGCCGACGAGGACGAGGAACTCGCCGTCCTCGATGGTGATGTCGAGCTGGTCGACGGCGGGCTTCTCGGCCCCCGGGTAGATGCGGGTCGCCTTGTCGTACGTGACCGTGGCCATGGTGGGTCCCTTCACCGGCAGGAACGTGCCGGACGATCCGAGTAGAGGGAGGGTGGTGGGTGGTGACAAGTGGTCCAGTCCAATCGGACCGGGCTGCCGGTGACGGTACCGCCGCCGGGGCCGCTTGTCAGCAGGCCGGGGCCACGTCGTGAAAATCACGGGCGGGGGTGCGGGGGAGTCCGGTTAGACTGCTTCCGCGTGCCGCCTTAGCTCAGTTGGCCAGAGCACCTGTCTTGTAAACAGGGGGTCGTCGGTTCGAACCCGACAGGCGGCTCTGAACACGCGAAAGCCCGGGCCGTGCGCCCGGGCTTTCTGCTGGAGCCGCTAGCGGTGCGTCGAGTACGTCGGGGCGTCGTCGGCGACCGGGCCGTGGGCCGTGGGGCCCTCGGTGCGGGGGGCGTCCTGGTGGCCGGGCCACCACGCCTTGTGGCCGAGCAGCGACGTGATCGTCGGAACGAGCAGCATCGCCATCACGAACGCCGTCAGCAGGATGCCGAAGGCCACCGCGAAGCCCATCTGCTGGAGCATCGAGTTGTCCGCGAGGAGCAGCACGCCGAACGTGCCGGCGAGGATGATCGCCGCCGAGGAGACCGTCGGCGCCGACTGGGCCACGGCCGTGCGGATCGCCTGCCGCGGCGGGACGCCCTTGCGGACCTCCTCGCGGAGGCGGGCGACCATCAGGATGTTGTAGTCCGTACCGATGGCGACCACGAAGAGATAGATGATGATCGGCAGCATGAAGAGCATGCCGTCCTCACCCTTGAGGTCCTGGAAGAGCCAGACCGTCGAGCCGAGCGTGGCGCCGAAGCCGAGGGCCACGGCGAGCATCAGGTAGACCGGGGCGACCAGGCTGCGCAGCAGCAGGCCGAGGATCAGCATGATCGCGAGGCCGGCGACCGGGAAGACCACCTTGTAGTCGTGGGCGACGGCCCTCTCGACGTCCGCGAGGACCGCGGACGTGCCGCCGACGATCGCCTCGGTGCCCTTGGGCGCGGCCTCGTGCGCCGCGTCCCGCAGGTCGTCGCCGACGACCCTGATGGCCTTGTCGGCGGTGGGCTTGTCCTTCGTGACGACGGTGTACTGGGCGACCGTGCCGTCCTTGCTCGGGACGGCCGGGGCGACCTGGGCCACGCCCCGGACCGCCGCGATCTTCCCGCGGAACGCCTCCAGTTCGCCCTTGTCGAGCTTCGCCTTGTCCTTCGACTCCAGGTAGACCAGGGCCGGGTCGGACTGGCCGGCGGAGAAGCCCTTCTGGAGGTCCTTCATGGCCTGGACGGACTCCAGCTTCTCGGGGAGCTGGCTGTCCATGTCGAACTTGTTCTTGAAGCTGAACGCGCCGACGGCCAGCACGGCGAGCACCACGGCGGACAGCAGCCCCACCGCGGCCGGGCGCCGGGCGACCATGCCGCCGACCCCGTTGGCCATGCGGTTCTTCGGGGTCTTCTTCCAGGCCTTCGAGGGCCAGAACGCCGCGCGGCCCAGCAGCGAGAAGACGGCGGGGACCAGCGTCAGCGCCGCGACCAGCGTCACCGCGACGGCGATCGCCAGCGAGGGGCCCATCGCCGCCAGCATGCCCATGGTGGACAGCAGCAGGGCGAGGAAGGAGGCGATCACCGCGCCGGCGGCGGAGGCGATGGTCTCGCCGACCCGGGCCACGGCCTCGGCCAGGGCCTCCTTCGGCTCCTTGCCGGCGCGCAGCAGCTCCCGGTAGCGGAAGAGCAGGAAGAGGATGTAGTCGGTGCCGATGCCGAAGAGGACGACGATCAGGATCTGGGAGATGCTGGCGTCGGCCTTGAGTCCGCCGACCTCCGCGGCCGTGCCGATGAGGCCGTTGGCGACCGAGGCCACCAGGCCGATGATGATCACCGGGAGGATGGCGATCAGCGGGCTGCGGAAGATGACCAGCAGCAGCACGACGATGAGCACCAGCGTGGCGCTCATGATCAGACCGTCCGTGTCACCGGAGGACTCCATCGCGTCCACGGTGGACGCCGCCTGGCCGGTGACACCCATCTTCAACTGGGTGCTCTTCAGCAGGGGCTTGGCGTCCTTGCGGAGCTGCTTGACGGAGTCCAGCAGCTTCTGGTCGTTGAGGTCCTTGTCGGTGGAGACGATGTTCGCCAGGGCGATCTCGCCGTTGGGGGAGACCGCCTGGGGGCTCGTCGCCACCTTGGCTATCTTCGCGAAGTGCTTGTCGTCCAGGCCCTTGGTGACCTTGACGATGTCCTGCTTGTCCGCGGCCGAGAGCTTCGCCCCGTCCGCGCGCTTGAACACGATGATCGACGCGGACTGCTCGGTCTGGGGGAAGGCCCGCTCCTGGAGCTTGCCCGCCCTCACCGACTCGTAGTGCGACGGCAGGAACTCCGCCTGGTCCCTGGTGGACTTCAGACCCGGCGCCAGCATGCCCAGCGCGATCGCCGCGACGATCCACGCGGCGATCGTGAGCCATGGCCGGTGGACGGCGAACCGCCCGACTCGTCGGAACATGGTGTGGAGTTCCCCCTCAAGCTGGTGACTGTGCTGCATGGCCCGGAGACGGGATGGGAATGTCTGTGCGGGCAGACCTACGCTAGGGACGCTCTTTATGCGGGGCCAACGAATTCCTTGGAAATCAGGGTGAAATCGGTCCTGGGGTGGGGGAAGCCTCCTCCCCGGGGAGGAGACGCCTCTCACCCGTGGGGTAGAGATCACCTGCCGAACGTCTCCACCCGCATTACGCTGCCCCCATGGCTCCCATGACCGCGGACCCCGCCTCCGCCGGCACCGCGACCCCCGACGACTACGCGGCCCGCATGGAGCGCGCCGCCCGGGCCGCCGCCCAGGAGGGGCTCTCCGGGCTGATCGTCTCGCCCGGCCCCGACCTCGTCTGGCTCTGCGGCTACCGGGCCTCGCCCGGCGCCGAGCGGCTCACCGCCCTGATCCTCGTCCCCGGCCGGCGGCCCCTGCTGATCGTCCCCGAGCTGGAGCGCGGCGGGGCCGAACGCGCCCCGGGCGCCGGGGCGTTGACCGTCACCGGCTGGCGGGACGCCGAGAACCCCTACGACCTGGCCGCCGGCCACCTCGACGTCCGCGGCCGCTACGGCGTCTCCGACAACACCTGGGCCCTGCACCTGCTCGCCCTCCAACGGCTGCGCCCCGGCGCCGGATACGCCGCGCTCACCGAGGCCCTGCCGATGCTGCGCGCCGTCAAGGACGCCTCCGAGGTCGAGCGGCTCGCGGCGGCGGGGGCGGCGGCCGACGCGGTCTACGAGGCCGTCGTGGAGCGGCCGTTCGCCGGGCGGTGCGAACTGGACGTCGCGGCCGACCTCGACCGGCTCCTGCGCGAACACGGGCACTCCCAGGTCGACTTCACCATCGTCGGCTCCGGGCCCAACGGGGCCGATCCGCACCACGACTCCGGCGACCGGGTCATCGAGGACGGCGACATGGTCGTCATGGACTTCGGCGGGCTGCTCGCCGGTTACGGCTCCGACACGACGCGCACCGTGCACGTCGGGGAGCCGACGGCGGAGGAGCGCAAGGTGCACGACATCGTGCGCGAGGCGCAGCAGGCCGCGTTCGAGGCGGTGCGGCCCGGGGCCGCGTGCCAGGACATCGACCGGGCCGCCCGGTCGGTGATCGTCCGGCACGGCTTCGGCGAGTACTTCGTGCACCGGACGGGGCACGGGATCGGTGTCACGACGCACGAACCGCCGTACATGGTGGAGGGGGAGCACCAGCCCCTGGTGCCGGGGATGTGCTTCTCGATCGAGCCGGGGATCTATCTGCCGGGGCGGTTCGGGGTGCGGATCGAGGACATCGTGGTGTGCGGGGAGGAGGGTGGGAGGCGTCTGAACACCACGTCGCGCGAGTTGCGCGTCGTGCGGTGACCTTCCCCCACCCCGCCCTTTCCCCGTTTCCCCGGGGCTGCGCCCCCTGTCCCCCGCCCGCGCCCGCGCCCGCGACCGCGCTCCGCGGGCCCGGCCCCGTGCCGGGGGCTGCGCCCCCTGGGCCCCGCTCCGGGGGCTGCGCCCCCGGGCCTCGGCCCCTGCGCCGTGTTCCGGGGCTGGGCCCCTGGGCCCTGGCCCTTGCGCCGCGTTCCGGGGCTGCGCCTCTTGGGCCTGGCTTCTGCGCCGCGTTCTGCGGCTGTGTCCCTTGGGTCTCGCTTCGGGGCTGCGCCTCCGGGCTTCGGGCCGCGCTTCGCGTGGCGGGCGGGGGTCACGCCCCGGGTCCGGCCCTTGCGCCGGCATTCCAGGGGCTGCGCCCCTGGGCCTGGCTTCCGGGCTGGGCCCCGGCCCCTGGACCGCGCTTCGCGCGGCGGGCGAGGTTGTGCCCGGGGCCTGGCTTCTGCGCCGCGTTCTGCGGCTGTGCCCCTTTGGGTCTCGCTTCGGGGCTGCGCCTCCGGGCTTCGGGCCGCGCTTCGCGTGGCGGGCGGGGGTCACGCCCCGGGTCCGGCCCCTGCGCCGGCGTCCCAGGGGCTGCGCCCCTGGGCCTGGCTTCCGGGCTGGGCCCCGGCCCCTGGACCGCGCTTCGCGCGTTGGGCGGGGTTGTGCCCGGGGCCTGGCTCCTGCGCCGCGTTCCGGGGGTTCGCCCTTTGGGTCTCGCTTCGGGGCTGTGCCCCGGCCCCCGGACCATGCTCCGCGTGGCGGGCAGGGCTGCGCCCCCGGCCCCGGCCCCCGAACCGCGCTCCGCTCGGCGGGCGGGGGCTGCGCCCCCTCATCCCCCTGACCGCGGCTCCGCCGCTCGTCCTCCATCGCCGGACGGGCTGATTTGTGCGCCCCGCGGCGCGACATCCAGGCCGTCCGTCCGAGGACAACCGCGCGGAGCGCGGTTGCGGGGCCCAGGGGGCGCAGCCCCCGGAACGGGGTGCGGGGCGGGCCCCGCACCGCGCCGCGCGGCCCCGCACCGCGCCGCGCGGCAGCGCGGCAAGAAACGGTGAAAGGGCGGGGTGGGGCAAAGTCCCCTCACTGACCCGCGCGCATGCGGTGCGGGTCGTAAGAGGCCGCCTCCACCGCCGCCGCACCGTGGCGCGGCGGCACCCCCGCCCGGATCAGGGTCCAGGCCGTGACCGCGGCCAGGAGCATGACGGCCGAGGCCCAGCCCAGGCCGACGTGGAAGCCGTGCACCACGGCGGCCTTGACGAGTGCTGGCGTCGGAGCGGGAGGCCGCCGCGCCGCGAGGTACGCCGCGGTCGTGCTCGTCGCGATCGTGTTGAGGAGGGCCGTGCCGATCGACCCCCCGACCTGCTGGCAGGTGTTGACCGTCGCGGAGGCGACCCCCGCGTCCGCCGGATCGACGCCCTTCGTCGCGGTGTCCATGACGGGGACGAAGAGGAGGCCCATGCCGAGCCCGAAGAGGATCGTGGACGGCAGGACGTGGACGGCGTACTCCGCCCTGACCGGGAGGAAGGTCAGCAGGAAGAGCCCGGCGGCGGCCAGGACGGTGCCGGAGGACAGCAGGACGCGCGGCGGCAGCCGGCGCAGCAGCCGCGGCGAGAGCTGGGTGCTGGTCAGCATGATCGTCGCCGACATCGGCAGGAAGGCCAGCCCGGCCTCCACCGGCCGGTAGTCCAGGACGCCCTGGAAGTAGTACGTCATGTAGAGGAACATCCCGAACATGGCGATCACGGCGAGCCCGAGCGTCAGGAACGCCCCGCCGCGGTTGCGATTGCGCACGATCCGCGGCGGCAGCAGCGGGCTCGCCGCCCGCGTCTGCCGCAGGGCGAACAGCGCCAGCAGCACCGCCCCGGCGCACAGCGCGCCGAGGACGCGCGGGCTGTCCCAGCCCTTGGACGACGCCTCGCTGCACCCGTAGACGACACCGACCAGGCCCGTGCAGGCGAGCGCGACGCCGGGAACGTCCAGACGCACCCGCTCCTCGGGCCGGTGGTCGTGCAGGGACCACAGGCCGCCGAGGAAGGCGGTCACGGCGATCGGCGCGTTGACGTACATGCACCAGCGCCAGTCCAGGTACTCGGTGAGCACGCCGCCGCAGATGAGCCCGATCGCGTTGCCGGCGGCGGCGATGCCGCTGAACACCCCGAACGCCTTGCCGCGCTCCCGCGGTTCGGTGAACGTCGTGGTGACCAGCGAGAGCGCGGACGGCGCCAGCGTCGCGGCGAAGACGCCCTGGAGGGCGCGGGCGCCGAACAGATGCCAGCTGGAGGTGGCCGCGCCGCCCACCGCCGAGGCGACGGCGAAGCCGATCAGGCCCACCAGGAACGTCCGTTTGCGGCCCACCAGGTCGGCCACCCGGCCGCCGAGCAGCAGCAGGCCGCCGAAGGCGAGCGTGTAGGCGGTGATGACCCACTGCCGGTTGGTGTCCGACATGTGCAGCTCGCGCTGGGCGGACGGCAGGGCGATGTTCACGATGGTCGCGTCGAGCACGACCATCAGCTGGGCGAGGCTGATGAAGGCCAGCCCCCACCAGCGGCGGGAGCGGCAGGTGGCGTCGGGGGCGGGGTAGACGGTGCTCGTGCTCATGGCGACCTCTCGCACCAGGCTAAGTGCGCCGGGTCACACCCGCCTCCCGAGGCTCCCCCGCCTCCTCGGTCACCCGCGCCTCCCGAGGACCTCACTCGGGATCACCCGCGTCACACGCGGGGGAAGCGGCTGAGCACCGTCCACACGGCCGGGTTGTCCCCGAGCCCCTCGTGCATGTCGGTGAGGTCCGCGACGAGGTCGTGCAGGAAGTCGCGGGCCTCGCGGCGCAGCGCCCGGTGGTCGAGGACGAGCGGGGCCTCGTCGGCGGGCTGCCAGTCGGCGGTGACCTCCACCCAGCCGAAGCGGCGCTCGAAGAGGACGCGGTCGCTGGACTCGGTGAAGTCCAGCTCCGCGTACTGCGGAGTGGCCGAGCGGGAGCCGCGCGGGTCGCGGTCGAGCTCCTCGACGATGTCGCACAGGGCCCAGGCGAAGTCCAGGACGGGTACCCATCCCCAGGCTGTGGACAGCTCCCGGTCCGCCTCGGTGTCCGCGAGGTAGACGTCCCCGCAGAACAGGTCGTGCCGCAGGGCGCGCACGTCGGCGGTGCGGTAGTCCGTCTGCGGCGGGTCCGGGAAGCGGCGGGAGAGGGAGTAGCCGAGGTCGATCACGTCGTCGATGGTGTCACGGCCGGGCCGCCCCCGCGGACGGGGGCGGCCCGGTCAGGGAGCGGGACCTACTTGACGTTGATCGCCGTCCAGGCGTCCGCGACCGCCTTGTACTCGGCGCTGTTGTTGCCGTAGAGCGAGGCCGCGGCGGCGAGGGTGCCGGTGCGGGCCTTGGCGTAGTTGGTGTTGGAGGTGAACTGCGTGGTCAGGGCCTTGTACCAGATCTTGACGGCCTTGTCGCGGCCGATGCCGGTGACCTTGACGCCGTTCGCGGTCGGGCTGTCGTAGGTGACGCCGTTGATGGTCTTCTTCCCGCTGCCCTCGGAGAGCAGGTAGAAGAAGTGGTTGGCCGGGCCGGACGAGTAGTGGACGTCGATCCCGCCGAGGCCGGAGTACCAGCTGTCCTTGGACTGCCCGTCCTTGCTGGGCTTGTCCATGTAGCGCAGCGGCTTGCCGTTGCCGAAGATGTCGATCTTCTCGCCGATGAGGTAGTCGCCCACGTCGGTCTTGTTGTCGGCGTAGAACTCGACGGCGGTGCCGAAGATGTCGCTGGTGGCCTCGTTGAGGCCGCCGGACTCGCCGCTGTAGACGAGCTTGGCGGTGGCGGCGGTGACGCCGTGGCTCATCTCGTGCGCGGCGACGTCGATGGCGGTGAGCGGCTTCTTGTTGCCCTGGCCGTCGCCGTAGGTCATGCAGAAGCAGGAGTCCTGCCAGAAGGCGTTGACGTAGCCGTTGCCGTAGTGGACGCGCGAGTAGGCGGCCTTGCCGTCGTTGCGGATGCCGTTGCGGCCGAAGGTGTTCTTGTAGAAGTCCCAGGTGAGGGCCGCCCCGTAGTGGGCGTCGACGCCGGCGGTCTGGCGGCCGCCGCCCCAGGTGTCGGTCTTGTTGGTGAACAGCGAACCGGTGCCGGACGAGCCCTGGTTGAGGTCGTACGTCTTGTGCCCGCCGCGCTTGCCGTCGGCGAGCTGGTACTGCGAGCCGGACTTGGTGGTGTCCAGGGGCACCGTGCCGCTGTAGCTGCTGGTGCCGCTGCCGGTCTCGACGCCCTCGTACTGGAAGAGCTTCTTGCCGTTCGACGCGTCGGTGATGACGTGGAGTTCGCTCGGGGTGCCGTCCTTCTGGACGCCGGTCACCACGGTCTCGTACGCGAGGACCGGCTTGCCCTGGGCGGCCCAGACGACCTTGCGCGGGGACTGGCCGGCCGGCTTGGCGGTCTTCTCGGCCGCGGCCGCCGTCAGGGCGGACTTCCTGGCCGCGTCCGGGGCCTGGGCGGCCGTCGTGGTCGGCACGGCTATGGACGCCTCGGTCGCCTTGGTGACCGAGCGGGCCCCCGACGCGGCCTCGTGGACGATCAAATCGCCGCCCAGGACGGGGAGTCCGTCGTAGGTGCGCTCGTAGCGGGTGTGCACCGTGCCGTCGGCGTCCTTGACGACGTCACGGGCGACGAGCCTCTCCTTGCTGCCCAGCCCGATCTTCGCGGCCGTGGTCGCGGCGGCGCTCTGCGCGTCCTGGACGGCGGCGGCGCGCTGGTCCGCGGACAGGCTCAGCGGAAGTCCTCCGCTGTCACGGTCACCCGAGGCGCTCGCGCTGCCGGACTGGACGCCGACCACGACCATCGCGGCGGAGGCGACGAGGGCGGCGGCACGCAGGGCGGTGGTGCGGGGGGTGGCGGCGAGTCTCAACTCTGTCTCCTCTGAGGGGGGTTCGGGCGGCACTGGTGGGCGCCGCCCGCTGGTGCATGAGAGGTGCAGGAGCGAATGTGAGGAGAGCGTGCCACCCCTTGAGCGCTTTTGACAGGGGCGCAACAAGGATGTGATCTGTCGTTATCTCAGAACGACCAATTCCGGTCGGGATTGGCGGATCGGGTTTAGACCCGGAAGAGTTGAGGCTGAAGTGGCCGGTGAGGCTGATGGGACAACCCGGTGGGCAGGCCGGATCCCCCGCCCCGCCGGCCGG
This sequence comes from Streptomyces caatingaensis, assembly GCF_001187435.1. Classification (GTDB taxonomy): domain Bacteria; phylum Actinomycetota; class Actinomycetes; order Streptomycetales; family Streptomycetaceae; genus Streptomyces; species Streptomyces caatingaensis. The sequence continues at coordinate 98,408 of NZ_LFXA01000009.1, forward strand.
TGGAACGGGCCGGGGAACGGGGGATCCATGCGGGTCAGGGCGTACGCGGAGGCCGACGTACCGGAGCAACTGGCGGACGCGGCCGGGGTGTTGCGCGAGCGCGAGTGGCCCGGCGGCGGGCCGCACGACCCGGCGCTGCGGCCGGAGGTGATGCTGCTGCTATCGCCGGACGACGAGGTGGTCGCGGCGCTGGACATCCTCTTCAAGGATGTCGCCCACGCGGGCCGGCTCTACCGGGCGGCGGGGCTGAGCGCGGTGGTCACCGACCCGGCGCGCCGGGGCAGCGGAAACGGGCGGCGGCTGGTGGCCGCCGCCCGTGAACGGATCGCCGGGCAAGGCGTTGACCTGGGGCTCTTTACCTGTGACCGGCCTCTAGTGGGCTTCTACGCGGGCGCCGGGTGGGAGGAGCTGGAGGGCACCGTCCTCGTCGGCGGGACACCGGAGGATCCCTTCCCCAGCGACGGGCCGGGGTTCGACAAGGCCACCATGGCCGGATTCTTCACGGCGCGGGCGCGGCGGGACGCGGACGCGTTCCGCGGGTGCCGGGTCGGGCTGTACCCGGGCGGGACCGACAGGCTGTGGTGAGCGGGGCGGTTCCCGTTACGGCCGGTCCTCCGGCGGGCGGTTGCCGAGCTGCTCGTTGATCCTCCGCTGGGCCTCGTCGACCTGGCTCTGGTACTTGTTGCCGGTCCGCTCGTCGAACGCGTCACCGGCCTTCTCGACGCCCTGCCTGGCCGTGTCCTCGTGGCCCTTGAGCAGGCTCTTGAGCTTGTCGAGCATGGACATGGAGTCCTCCTTGCGAGTGCTGACCATTCCAGGATCACCGCATTTGTCCTGTTTGGCCAGTGCGAGGGGGCGGCGGCCGTCCGGCGGGGCGCGGCGGCCGTCCGGTCCTCATGGCCGTCCGCCCGGGGGTGTGCGCTCCTCGGGCGGGATGGTGGGGTCGAGGGCCGAGTCGTACGCACCGGTGCCCCGGCAGTGCTTGCACTGGCCGGTGCGGTGGACGGTCTCGGCCGGGCCGCGGAACGGGTCGGGGCCGGGGTGGCGGGCCAGCACCCGGGGAACGAATCCGGAGCCCTGGCACCAATGGCAGACCGGGCGCTCCGGAAAGGGGTCCGGGCCGGAATCCCCGGCGGATCCGGAATCGGAATCCGGCCCCGGTTCCTGGGGGTTATCGCTGTCCGTCATCGGGGCCGATGATGGTCCGCACCGGGGGGCCGGGTCCCGGAAACGGCGGCGCTTCATCCGAACGGGACGGTACGGGTCCGGCACCTGACATATCAGGCGGCCAACTCCGGTCGTCCGCTTGCATTTTCGGGTGTATTTCGATGGCGGGGGTGCGGAGGGCCGCTTCCCCGCCGGACGGGAAAGCGGCCCTCGTGGCGCGGCGTCCGTTTGTCAGACGTTGACGCCGAAGTCCTGCGCGATGCCGACCAGGCCGGAGGCGTAACCCTGGCCCACCGCGCGGAACTTCCACTCGGCGCCGTGCCGGTAGAGCTCGCCGAAGACCATGGCGGTCTCGGTGGCCGCGTCCTCGCTCAGGTCGTAACGGGCGATCTCCGCGCCGCCGGACTGGTTGACGATGCGGATGTAGGCGTTGCGCACCTGGCCGAAGTTCTGCGAGCGCGCGGTGGCGTCGTAGATGGAGACCGGGAAGACGATCTTGTCCACGTCGGCCGGCAGGGCGGCGAGGTTGACGTTGATCTGCTCGTCGTCGCCGTCGCCCTGGCCGGTGGTGTTGTCGCCGGTGTGCACGATGGAGCCGTCCGGCGTCTGCTTGTTGTTGAAGAAGACGAAGTGCGCGTCCGAGTAGACCTTGCCGGCGGGGTTCACCGCTATGGCGCTCGCGTCGAGGTCGAAGTCCGTGCCCGTGGTGGTGCGGACGTCCCAGCCGAGGCCGACGGTGACGGCCGACAGGCCCGGGGCCTCCTTGGTGAGGGAGACGTTGCCGCCCTTGGACAGGCTTACAGGCATGGGGTGGTCCCTTTCTGGTCGGGCTCGCGCCGGGCTCGCGGGCGCGTGCGCTCACCCCGGTAAACGCGGACGGGGGGCGGTGGGGTTCCGTCCTCCTTTACTTTCTTTACCGGTTTCTGATGGCCGGTCGGCGACGGAGGGGGACAAACCCAGGTGACAGGGGCATCACCGGCGGGCGACGATGGACTCATGTCCGGTCGTCCCCACGTCATCCGCGGTGCCGTCGCCCTGCCCGAGGCGGAGCTGGTGTGGCGCTTCTCGCGCTCCTCCGGCCCGGGCGGCCAGCACGTCAACACCAGCGACAGCCAGGTGGAGCTGCGCTTCGACCTGGCCGCGACGGAGGCGCTGCCCGCCGTGTGGAAGGAGCGCGCGCTGGAGCGGCTGGCCGGGCGGCTGGCCGGCGGAGTCCTGACCGTACGGGCCTCCGAGCACCGCTCCCAGTGGCGCAACCGGGAGGCGGCGGCGGTGCGGCTGGCGGCCCTGCTGGCGGAGGCGACGGCCCCGCCGCCGAAGCCGCGGCGGGCGACGCGGATCCCGCGCGGCATCAACGAGCGGCGGCTCCGGGAGAAGAAGCGGCGTGCCGACACGAAGAAGGGCCGCTCGGGCCGCTGGGACTGAGGGCGCGCGCCGGCCCCCGTCAGGACAACTGCCGGTAGCGGCCCCGGAAGTACATCAGGGGGGAGCCCTCCGGGCTGGGCGTGGACGCGGCCAGGACGCGGCCGATGTAGAGGGTGTGGTCCCCGGCGGAGACCCGCTGCTCCGTACGGCACTCCAGCACCGCCAGCGACCCCCGCACCAGCGGCGCCCCCGCGATCGCGCCGCGCTCCCACGCGATGTCCTCGAAGAGCAGGCGGTCGCTCACACGCCCCTTCATCGCGAAGCGGCCGGCGATGTGCCGCTGGCTCTCGGAGAGCAGGGACACCGCCCACATCGGCTGCCGGTCGAGCAGGTCCTCCATGCGCGAGTCGTTGCGAACGCTCACCATCACCAGGGGCGGATCCAGGGAGACCGACAGGAACGCCGTCGCCGTCATCCCCACGTCCTCGCCGCGCGGGCCCTCCTCGGGGTCGTGCGCCGTCACCAGCACCACGCCGGCGGCGAGGCGGGCGAGGGCTGCGCGGAATTCGTCGGCGGTCACACCGTCAGGATGCGGTATGCGGGCCTCTGCGGGCGAAGTCGTCTGCAACACGCCTCGCACGCTAGCCGTCCCCGGCGGGCCGTGGCATCGGGCTGCGGTCCCAGGCCGGTCCTGGTAATGGGGACTAGGCCCGGCCCGCCGCGTTCACAGAACGCGACAGGGTCTGCCGTATTTGCGTTTCGTGAACGGTCAATGGGCGGCATTTACCGAAGCGTTCCGTGCAGCTGTGACCTGTGACATGAGTCACATAAGGCCCTATTTGTTGACCCTGTGTACCGAGTTGTCAGCTCGCTGTGATTCAGTGGCCGTGTAAACGGACGACAAGAAAATCTGGAGAGTCGCTGTCGAGGTCTCGGGGGAGAGCGAACCATGGAAACCGAGTCGGAGCCCTATGTCCGTCTGGCGACCTTGCGGCAGGTTCATCAGGCCGTGGCGGAGCTGAATAGCGCGCGGAGTCTCGCGGACACCCTGCAGACGGTCGCCGAGGGTGTCGTGAACGGGCTCGGGTACGAGCTCGCGGCCGTCAATCTGGTCCGGCCCGACGGCGACCTCGTCGTGGCCGCCGTCGCGGGCGACGCGAGCGCCGAGGCGTTCCTGTCCGGCCGCGTCGGATCACGCGTGTCCTGGGAACGCCGCCTGTCGATGGGGGAGCGCTGGGGGGAGCTGCGCTTCATCCCGTACACCGAGGGCTGGGTGCTCGACGAGGACGACGTCCCGCAGTGGCGCACCGCCGGCCCGGCGCCCGCGTTCGCCGACGAGTGGCACCCCATGGACCGGCTCCTCGCGCCCATGTACACCGCCGGCTCCGCCACCGGCGAACTCCTCGGCGTCATCTCCGTCGACCGGCCCCGCAACGGCCGCCGCCCGGGCGCCTGGGGCCGCGAGGCCCTCCAGATGTACGCCTTCCAGGCCGCCATCGCCATCAGCAACGCCCGGCTGCGGGCCAACATGCAGCGCGCCCTCGTCCGCCTGGAGCGCGAGCAGCAGGCGCTGCGCGCCAGCGAGGAGAGCTTCCGCCAGGCCTTCGAGTACGCGCCCAGCGGCATGGCCATCGCCGAGCTCGGCGGCGAGCAGCACGGCCGGCTCCACAAGGCCAACGACGCGCTGTGCCGCCTGCTGGGCCGTCCCGCCGCCCAGATGCGCCGCTACTCCTTCGCCGACCTCGTCCACCCCGACGACGTCGGCCTCCTGCTGCGCACCTCCGCCGAGGGCGGCCGGGCCGAGCTGCGGCTGCGCCGGCGCGACGACAGCTACATCTGGGTCTCGCTGCGCAACTCCGTCGTCGCCGACGCCGCCGACGGGCCGCGCTTCCTCCTCACCCACGTCGAGGACATCGAGGACCGCAAGCGGCACGAGCTCCAGCTCGCCCACCGCGCCAGCCACGACGCCCTCACCGGCCTGCCCAACAGCGCCGAGCTGCGCGCCCGGCTCAGCAGCCGGCTGTGCTCCCGCCCGCCCGACGGCGACGGCCGGGCGGAGGCCGTGCCCGGCCCCTTCGGCCGCCTCGACGGCTTCGCCGAGGTCGTCGGCGTCGGCAGCCCCTTCGGGGGGCCGTTCGGCGAGCCGGTCCTGCTGGGCGCCGAAGGGGCGTACGCGGCCGACCGCGCCCACACCCTCGTCGACGACCACCCCGCCGGCACGGACGGCGGCTTCGGCCACCACACCGACCACCACGTCCACACCGTCGCCCTCGACGAGGACAGCGACGACGGCAGCAAGGGCCTCGCGGTCCTCTTCTGCGACCTCGACGGCTTCAAGTCCATCAACGACCGCTTCGGCCACCACACCGGCGACGCCGTCCTGATCGAGGTCGCCCGCCGGCTCACCAGCGGCGTCCGCGACGGCGACACGGTCGCCCGGCTCGGCGGCGACGAGTTCGTCGTCCTCGCGGACGGCCTCGGCCTCGCCGACGCGGAGGACCTCGCGGCGCGCCTGCGCAACGCGATCATCCCCCCGATACGGGTGGACGGCCGCGCCGTCCGCGTCGGGGCCAGCTTCGGCATCGGCTGGGCGGGCTGCGGCATGTCCGCGGACGAGGTCCTGCGCTCCGCCGACCAGCGCATGTACGTCGAGAAGCGCTCCCGCGCGCGGGCCGGACGCCGTGCGGGCTGAAGCGGGGATGCATGGGTCCGGGCGCGCCAAGGTAGGCTGCGCCGAACGGCACCGCCCGGACCGTGGTGGCCGAACCGGCCTCGACAGCCGCGTGATCCGGTGCACAGCGACGTGGGTGCCGACGGGCACATCACGTGGGGAGTGACAAGGGATGACGGCCGGTAACAACGGCGGCGCCGACGGCACGGGCAAGCCGGAGGAGGACGACCCGTTCGCCTACCTCTACCGCTCGGAGGGCGCGACCCAGGGCGGGCAGACGCCGCAGCCCGGCGTCCCGCGCACGTCGTACAACCAGGTCCGCCCGGTCGGCTCCCGCCAGTACAACCAGCAGCCGCCCGGCGGCACGTACGGCGCGGGCGTCCCCGCACAGCACCAGCCGGCGCCCCACTACGCGGCGCCGGAGACCCTCCCCGGCGGCGCCCCCGCCCCCCGCCAGGGCCCCCCGCCGGCCCCCCAGCGCCCGAAGCGGCGCGGCCTGCTCATAGCCGCGATAGCCGTGGTGCTGGTGGTCGCGGGCGGCATCGGCACGGCGATGGTCATGAACCAGGACAGCGGTGACGACAAGAGCACGTCCGTCACGGCGGACGGCTCGAAGTCCCCGAGCGCCGAGGAGAAGAAGAAGGAAGAGAAGAAGAAGGACGGCGACGACAACAAGCCGACCGGCAAGCCGGTCACCGACCTGAACCGCGACGCCGCGACGCTCCGCCTGGGCGGCGGCGCGACCACGTCCAAGGACGTGAAGGGGGCGCCGTCGGACAGCGGGGCGTACGTGGTGATGAAGCCGGGTGCTTCGATCGAGTGGAACAAGGTGGCCGTCCAGTCCGGCGGCAAGTACACGGTGTGGGTCGATTACAGCGTTCCGAACGGTGACGTGGGTGCCTCGCTCTGGATCGACGGGGGCAAGCAGGAGCGCACCGTGAACCTGAAGAGCTGGGGTCCCGACACCAACTGGTCGCACACCTTCAACTACGTTCAGCTCGATGCAGGCAAGCACGACATCAAGCTGTCGTGTGAATCGGGCAGTTGCAACGCCAACGTGGCCCGCGTGAAGCTGCTCCCGGGATGGATCAAGTCGTAGGGATCTCCCGCGGGGGCTGGGTAGCGACCGGACGGCGTCGTGGGCTGTCCGGCGCCGAAGTCGTGTCGCGCGGCCACTTGCCCACCCCACGCTCGGGGATGGGGTGGCGTCGGCAACCGCGCCTCGTGCAGTGCGGCCATCGCCTGGGTCGGCACCGCACGGTCCTCGCTGCTGATCAACGTCCCCGAACGAGGCGGGCCTTGACTGGGACGGCGAGTACTTGCCGTCTCAGGTTTGCGTCACCGCATGTTCACGGACCGCTCCGGTACCCCGGATGCCTCGGTTGCTTGCCAATGGTTCCGTGATTGCCCCGACCGAGCGCGGCCATCGCCCGCAGCCGCACCACTTCCTGTGTGACCAGCGACAGGCGCCGCGCGGTCGCCCGGCTCGTCCACGTGTACTCAGCGAGTAGGGAGTCAAAACCGTATCGCATCAATAACGCTGTCAGGTACACGAGTTGGCTTAGGATTCGGGTTGCCAACAACGTGGGAGGGGGAACAGTCACATGTCCGGCGGGGGATCAGAGGGCCTGGGCGTACTGAAGACGAATGACCCGGGCAAGTCGGCGGCGGCCAAAGCACTTCAAGAGGACATCCAGCCGGGAATCGACCGGGCCGGGGCGCACGCCGACGAAGCGACCGCCACGGCCGTGACCGGGTTCACCGGATGGGCCACCGGCTCCGGCCTCAAGGAAGTGGCGGACGAGTGGGACAAGCAGGTGAAAGCCCTACAAGGCCGGCTCGGCGCTGATAAGACCGCACTCCAGGGTGCGCGCACCGGCTTCCGCGACTACGACATTCGGACTGCCGGCATCCTCCATCGGTTCTTGCCGCCTTCGACCGGTCACAACGGCAACTGAGGGTAGCGAGGGAAGATGACGCTGACGTATCAGGATGTCGTTACCATCAAGCTGGATTCGCTCACCACGGCCGCCGCCAAGTGGGAGGAGATGGCCGGAAAATTCCAATCTGTGGAAACTCTCTACAAGAACAAGGTACAGACGGTCTCGGACGACGGCGGCTGGCTCGGTGTCGCCGCAGACGGGGCGTCGGTGCGGTTCAAGGGGACGCAGGGGCAGCTGGCAGCCGCCCAGAAGCAGGCGAAGGCGGTCGCCTCGCTGCTCCGCGACGCGCATACGCAGTTCACGACGCTGGTCAAGGCTGTCAAGGACCTGGTGGCCGATGCCGCGAAGGAGCATTTTCTCGTCGACTCCCAGGGCAAGGTCACCTACGACTGGAATTCGGTTGACGAGGGCGCGAAGAAGGACCCCGACTACGAGAATTGGCGTCGCAAGACCGTGGCGGCGGAGACCAAGTGGACGGACGCGATCAAGAAGGCTGTCCAGCATGTCGACGACGCCGACCAGGGGGTCAAGCTCGCGCTGCGCGCGGCCGCGGATATTCGCCCCATGGACGACTGGCTCAGGGGCGGACACGACTTCAACGCGAACGCCAAGGGCGACATCGAGAAGTACGAGGCTGAGCGGGCCACCGAGCTCAGGACCAAGCTCGGATCCGATGACGAACTCAGCACCTCCGAACTGGCGGAGTTGCGAAGGCTCTTCCGCGACAACCAGGGCGACGAGGCGTTCACCCAGACCTTCCTCGACGGCGTGGGCGGCCCGAAAGGCAGCATCGAGTTCAACCAGCAGCTCCGCGAACTCATCGGTGACGACAAGAACAAGGCCGCGTACGAGGACGTCCGCAACGGCCTTGCCGCCATCATTTCCACCGCCACGCGCAACCCGAAGACCTCGTTCTACAGCTCTTGGCGTGAGAGCCTGCGCCAGGCCGGTGACGACAACTACGGCAGTAAGACCAACCCGCTGCGTGGCTACCAGCTGTTCGTCGACCTGATGAAGCACGGGGGCAACTACGGCACGCAGTTCCTCCACGACACGGCGGACGACATCATTGCCGCGGAGAAGAAGAACCCCGGTTTCCTCACCAAGTGGGGAGGCGGCCACAGCGGCATCGACAACGATGCCCTGGACAGTCTGCTCGGCATCATGAGCAAGCAGCCCGACGCCTCCACCGCGTTCTTCGACCCCGGTTCGGACGGCAAGAACGAGCGCCTCGCCTATCTGCTCACGGACCGCGACTGGCCCAAGACGACCTATGTCGGGCCCGCCGGGGTGCACGACGACAAGGTCCTCGCCGGCTTCACTGGCCGTGAGGGGCTGGGCGCCGCCCTGGAAGCCGCCGCCACCGGCCACCAGCCGCTGAGGCCGGACCAGCACCCGAACCCCACGGCCGCCCACAACGAGGCGCAGGCCCGCGTCATGCACGGGATTGTCGGCAGTCTCGACGCCGGCTCCATCCACACGAACCTCCAGCGTCCCGTCGCCAACGCGCTGGCCGAGTACTCCAGCGACACCCACCAGATCCTGGGCGGCATCAGCGGTGACTACATCAAGCACGCCGGCGGCGACGGCGCCTGGACGGAGGACGGCAAGACCCGCATGTCGGTCCCCGCGGACAAGCTCATGCAGGTCATGCGGGGGCTCTCGGACAGTCCGGAGGCCTACGCCACCCTGCACAAGGCCGAGTCGCAGTACATCAGCGAGGAGCTCGGCAGACTGCCCAAGGGCGCCGAGGGCTACGAACGAAGCAACCCGCTCGACAAGTCCGGTGCGGTCCTCGGCGCCTACAGCGCGATCCGCGAGGATGTCATCAACGACGACAAGGCGTCCGCGTACACCGACGCCGACTGGAAGGCGAAGGTCGCCTACCACATCATCGGTGGCGGGGTGAACTACCTGCCCGGCGGTGACTGGCTGCAGCGTGGCGTCGACACCTGGACCTTCGCCTGGGCGAACGAGAACAAGGCCGCGGCCGACACCGAGGCGGCCGCCAAGATCACGGACGAGTACCTGAAGGCCAACAACCAGATGGCCCGCATGGTCGACGGGTGGGCCGAGGGCCGCGGCATCAAGGACAAGAACCTGGTGGAGGGCCTTACCGGAGACATCGTGAACGGCTACGACCGCGGCAACAACTGGGGCAGGCACCTCCTCGGAAACAGCTGATGCCCCCACCGGAAGGACAGAATCGTTCCACCATGAGTACGCCACCGACCGACACCCCTGCCACGGGCCGGCGCCCGCGTCCGCGCCAGCGGCTTCTCCTGGCCATCGGTATTCCCGTGATCACCCTGGCCGTGGCCGCCGGTTCCTTCTTCGCCTTCGGTGGGTCCGAGAGCCGGGAGGACGGTCGATCCCTGGCGGACGCCTGCCAGGGAGCCCTGTCGAAGAGCGACCTCGCCGCGCTCCTGGGCTCGGACCGGCTGCACGCCGGACAGCGCACGGACGCGGCGCGTGGTGCGGGCTGGGTGGACCGGTGCGTGGTGCAGGCGCGCGGTGGTGCCTCCGGCGTCGTCGAGTTGAACATCGGGTGGGCGGACGAGGCGCAGGGTGCCTTGTCCCGGCTGGGCCGGTCAGGCTCGTCGCAGGACGCCGTCAATGCCGTTCCCATCGGGCACGGTTGGTCGGGCACGGTGGTCGCCGGCGGACCCACCGCGGATGCCGCGGTCCTGCTGCCCTGCCGCGGTATCGCCAAGAGTCTGCTCGTCAGCGCCAGTGCGGCGTCCCTCGGCAAGGATGCGCCATTCCGTGACCCGAAGACGGTGGGGACCCTGGCCCGCCTGGTCACCGGCACCGCCGAACGCGCGGCCGGAAAGCTGGAATGCGAGGCCGTGCCGGGAACGTCGCTACAGACGCTCGCCCCACCGCCCTTGGGCGGTGATGACGCTGTACCTCTGGACCGGGCCCAAGGGACCTGCCGCGCCCTCCGTGGGACCGGTTCCGGTAGCGGACGCGCGGTGCTGGAGACGGCTGCCGATGACGGACCCATCGAGGACTGCTTCATCACCGACGGGCACGGCAAGCGCCTCTATCACCTCGGCGCCTACTACGGGCCGTATGCGCGCGACCTCGGCGCCGATCCGCCCGGGGAACAGAAGCTCACGTCGCCCTCGGGGACCGACGGGAAGACCGGCGACTCATGGGCCACCGCCGGGTGCCGGGCCTTCTTCGGGAAGGCCCGCTTCACCTTGACGTCCGCGCGGGGTGAGAACGCATCGGATCAGGATGAACGCCGTGCGCAGCGCGAGATGTTGACGGCGTTCGCGCGCGATGCCGTCAAGCGGCACGGGTGCACGGACCTCGCGCTTCCGCGCGTCAATCCTGCTCCTTGAGCAGCCTGTTGATGAAGTCGCGGGAGTCGGTCGCGCCGAGGGCCTGCTCGCGCAGGTGGTTGAACGCCGACTCGTAACGTACGACGTGGGTGTCCTCCTCCAGGTAGAAGGGCGTGGTCATCGTCTCGATCACGACGACCGGCTCTCCTTCGTCGAAATGGAAGAACGTGTACGCCCCGTCGGTTCCGGTGTGCATCCCGACGGCGAACGGCATGACCCGCACCTCGACGTTCGGCATCTCGGATGCGTCCAGCAGGCGCTTGAGCTGCTCTTGCAGAACTCTCGGCTCCCCTGTCCAACGCCTCAGGCATGCCTCGTCGAGTACGCAGCGCATCATGAGGGGTGGCATGGTCCTGGCCTCGAATGTCCGCTCAAGTAACGCGCGTTGGCGCCTCATGCGTAGTTCGGCGAAGGTCCTCGCCTGGCGGGCGGTGCTCCAGGCGCGGCTGCCTTCGATGACCGCGCAGGCATAGTCCATCGTCTGGAGCAGGTCGGGAACGACCAGTGGCGCGTAGGTGTCGGCCTGGCTCGCCAGCTCTTCGAGCTCGATGACATCGGCGAACGAGTCGGAGATGACATCACCGTACTGGGCGAACAAGCCTCTCCGGCGGCCCGCTTCCGCGAGCTTGGCGAGTCTCCGGACCTCGGCGATGCGTACCTCGTCCTCGATGCCGTACACGCGGAGGAACCTGTCGAGGTCGGCGCGCAGCTTGCCATTTTCGATCTTGCTCAGGGTTGGTGCGCCCGTCACGCCGAGCAGCTTGGCGGCTTTCACGAGACTCAGGCCCGCCCGAATCCGCATCGTCCGTAGCTCGGCTCCAAAGCGTCGGCGCATCAGGGTGGGTGCGGGGTCCGTCAAGTGATCACCTCCCTCACTTTCGGGGCTCGACTCTACGGCAACCGTCAGCCTGGGTATGCCGATTAACCCTTTAGTAGGAACTGTGAGTTGAAAATTTGCACTGGGATTTCTCCTGGCTCCAAGGTGTCCGTAGAGGACAGGCGCAAGGGGGTGTGGCAGTGACATACCGAGCAGGTAGCTATGTAGTGGACGTGCGCGACGGAGACCTCGTACAGGTCGTGGACGCCGTCGATGACCTCGTACGGGTGCGTGCGTTGAGCCGCGGTGACACTTGGGGCGTACCGCCCGGCGTCCTGCGTCTGGCGACGCGGGAGGAGCGTCAAGCCGCCGGGCTGCGCCCGTACCAGACCGGCTGCGACGAGTGCGCCGCGTTCGAAGCGGCCAGGAGGACCGCCGCCGAGGGCGGCGACGTCCAGCGGTCGCGGAACGCAACCGCCGCCGCGTACACGCACTGGATCGTGGCGCACTCCGCGTCCGCGCCGAGGAGGGGCAACTGATGCGAGCTGTAGGACGCTTGATGCAGCACTGCACGCACCGCTCCGGCTGGGAGCAGGGCGACGGCGAGATCCGCTGTCGCGACTGCGGCGCGCGCCGCTTCACGGGCTACGCCGCGCTGCGTACGCCGGAACTCCCGGTCGCGGCCGGCCCGCCGCCCCGCGACCCCGGCCGGGCCGACCGCACGGCCGCCGCCATCATCGCGCTCGGGCCGCACAACCTCAGCCGCTGGGGTACCAGTACGCGTACATGGCGCCTGGCCGTCTGAACGGTGTTGCGGCGGCTGCGTCGTCAGCCGATCACCCGCAGGAACCGCTCCACCGCCCCCGCCATCGCCTCCCGCGCCGGGCCCAGGTAGCGGCGCGGGTCCACCGTCGACGGGTGGGCCTCCAGGAAGGCGCGGATCGCGCCCGTGTAGGCCTTGTTGAGGGCCGTGCCCACGTTCACCTTGGTGATGCCTGAGGTGATCGCGCGGCGGAGTTCGTCGTCCGGGACGCCTGAGGAGCCGTGGAGGACGAGGGGGACGGGGACGGTGGCGCGGAGGGTGGCGATCAGGGGGTGGTCGAGGGTGGCTGTGCGGGTGGTCATGGCGTGGGTGGTGCCGACGGCCACGGCGAGGGCGTCGACGCCCGTGTCGGCTACGAAGGCGGCGGCCTCTGCTGGGTCGGTGCGGACGCCCGGCGTGTGGGCGTCGCCCGGTTTGCCGCCGACGCGGCCGAGTTCGGCCTCCAGCCAGAGGCCGCGGGTGTGGGCCCAACGGGCGGCCTGCGCCGTGGCCTTGACGTTGTCCGCGTAGGGGAGTTTCGACGCGTCGTACATCACGGACGAGAAGTCGTGGGCGGCCGCGGCGTGGAGGAGGGCCGTGGACTCGACGTGGTCCAGGTGGAGGGCCAGGGGGACGGAGGAGGCGCGGGCCACGGCTGCGGCGGCCGAGGCGATGGGGGGCAGAGAGCCGTGGAACGTCACGGCGTTCTCGGAGAGTTGGAGGATCGCGGGGCAGCCCGCCGCTTCCGCGCCCGCGGCGATCGCCTCCGCGTGCTCCACGGTGATGACGTTGAAGGCGGCGACGGGCGCGCCGGCCGCCAGCAGGTCGGCGGTGCGGGTCAGGGGCACGGGTGCTCAACTCCTCGTCCGGGAACGGCTTATGCCGGGACCGCCTTCACCAGCGGCAGCGCCGCCTCGTACGCCGTCTCGTCGTACTCGCCGGCGGCCGCCGCGCGGACGGTCGCGGCGGAGAGGGCCACCGCGCGGGCCAGGCGCTCGGGCCAGGGGAGGCCCTCCAGCCAGGCGGAGAGGAGGCCGGCGGTGGCGGAGTCGCCGGCTCCGGTGGGGTTGCCCTTGAGGCGGGAGGGCGGGGCGGCGCGCCAGGTGCCGTCGGGGGTGACGGCGAGCATGCCGTCGGGGCCGAGGGTCGCGGCGACGGCGTGGGCGCCGCGGCGGCGGGCGTCGAGGGCGGCGCGCAGCGGCTCCGTCGAGCCGGTGAGGGTGGCGAGTTCGACGGCGTTCGGGGTGACGACGTCGGGGCGGGCGGCGATGCCGCGGCGCAACGGTTCGCCGTCGGTGTCGAGGAGGACGGGGATGCGGCGGGCGCGTGCCTGCCGGACCAGGTGGGCGTACGCGCCGACCGGCACGCCGGGCGGGAGGCTGCCGCACAGGGCCACCGCGCCGGCGCCGTCGAGGAGTTGGGTGTAGCGGTTGGTGAAGGCGGACCACTCGGCGGCGGTGATCTGCGGGCCCGCCTCGTTGAGCTGGGTGGTGTCGCCGGTGGCGGCGTCGACGACGGCGACCGTGCGGCGGGTGGGGCCGGTGACGGGGACGAGGGCGTCCGTCACGGCGGGGGCGGTGTCCGCGAGGAGGCGGCGCAGCGTCTCGCCGGTGGGGCCGCCGACGAAGCCGGTGACGGTGGCGGCGTGGCCGAGCCGGGCGAGGACGCGGGCGACGTTGAGGCCCTTGCCGCCCGGCCGTTCGACGGCCTCGGTGACGCGGTGGGTGGTGTGCGGGCGCAGCCGCGGCACCCGGTAGGTGAGGTCGAGCGCGGCGTTGAGCGTGACCGTGAGGATCATCGGCGACCTCCCTCGGACCGGGCGCCGGCATGGTGGCGCGGCGACACGATTGCGGGAGCGATCATGCCAAACCAGCAGCGGCAGGCCCAGCCCCCGGACCTGCCGCTGTGGGGACAACCGGGGGGTGAACTACCGCACTTCGGGGCGAACCAGCCATTCGCCCTTGCGCATCACGCCGACGAGCCCGAAGGAGCCGTCGAGGACGACGAGGTCGGCGTCCTTGCCCTCGTCGAGGGAGCCGACGCGGTCGTCGACGCCCAGGAGCCGCGCCGGGGTGGCCGAGAGGGCGCGGACGGCGTCCTCGACGGGCAGCCGGTCGATGGTGACGGCGCGGCGGAAGGCGGTGTCCAGGGTGAGGGTGGAGCCGGCGATCGAGCCGGCGGTCGGGCCGTCGGCGATGCGCGCGACCGCGTCCTTGACCTCGACGCGCATCGGGCCGAGCGCGTACATGCCGTCGCTCATGCCGGCCGCGCCCATCGCGTCGGTGATGAACGCGACCCGGTCCGCGCCGGCGCGGGCGAACGCCAGCTCCAGGACGGACGGGTGGAGGTGCGTGCCGTCGTTGATCAGCTCGACGGTGACGCGGTCGTCCTCCAGTAGGGCGGCGATGGGGCCGGGGGCGCGGTGCAGTAGCGGGGGCATCGCGTTGAAGAGGTGCGTGGCGACGGTGGCGCCCGCGTCGATGGCGTCGAGGGTCGCCTCGTACGTCGAGTCCGTGTGGCCGACGGCCGCGACGACGCCGTGGTCGGCGAGGAGGCGGACGGAGTCGAGGCCGCCGGGGAGCTCGGGCGCGAGCGTCATCATGCGGGCGGTGCCGTGCGCGGCGTCGACGAGCTTGCGGACGTCGGACGGGTCCGGGTCGCGCAGCAGGCCGGGCTGGTGGGCGCCGCAGCGGTGCGGGGAGATGAACGGGCCCTCGAAGTGGACGCCGGCCAGGTCGCCCTGCTGGGTCAGCTCGGCGAGGACGGCGGCCTGCCGGGCGAGGTCGTCGAGGTCGCCGGTGACGGTCGAGGCGACCATGGTGGTGGTGCCGTGCGCGCGGTGGGCGCGGATCGCGGTGAGGGCCTCCTCCGGGTCGCCGGAGGAGAAGGAGGCGCCGCCGCCGCCGTGGACGTGCATGTCCACGAAGCCGGGGACGATCCAGTGGCCGGTCAGGTCCCACGTGGGCGGTTCCCCGGCGGCGTCCGCGACGATGCGGCCGCCCTCGACGGTGAGCCGGCCGTTCTCCACGACGCCGGTCGGCAGGACGACGCGCGCGCCGTCGAGAACCGTTCGTTCGACCATGGCCATCAGGCGGATACCTCCGTGGATTCCGTGCCGGGCGTGCGGGGCGTCGTCGTACCGGGTGCCCCGGCGAGCAGGTCCCGGGCGAGCAGGCCCGCGCCCAGGCATCCGGCGGTGTCCCCGAGGGCCGCCGGGACGATGTGGGGGAGCTTCTGGAAGGTGACGCGCTCGGCGACCGCCGCGCGCAGCGGGCGGAACAGGGTCTCGCCGGCTTCGGCGAGGCCGCCGCCGACGATCAGCGTACGGGGGTCGAGCAGCGTCAGGCCGGTGACGAGGCCGTCGGCGAGGGCGTCGATCGCGTCCTGCCAGACGCGGGCGGCGCGGGGGTCGCCCGCCTCGACGGCGCGGGCGCAGTCGGCGGCGTCGGCGGCGGGGTCGCCGGAGGCCGCGGCCCAGGCGCGTCCGATCGCGGACGCGGAGGCGAGCGTCTCCAGGCAGCCGCGGGCGCCGCAGCCGCAGGGCGGGGCGTCGGGGCCGCGGCGGACGGCGATGTGGCCGATCTCGCCGGCGGCGCCGTTGGCGCCCTCCTCGACGCGGCCGCCGATGCCGATCGCGCCCGCGATGCCGGTGCCGATCGGCACGAAGAGGAAGCGGTCGGCGCCCCGGCCGGCGCCGACGCGGCCCTCGGCGAGGCCGGCGGTGCGGGCGTCGTGGCCGAGGGCGGCCGGGATGCCGTGGAGCCTGCGGCTCAGCAGGTCGCGGAGCGGGACGTCGCGCCAGCCGAGGTTGGCGGCGTAGACGGCGGTGCCGGCGCGGGTGTCGACGATGCCGGGGACGGCGGCGCCGGCGGCGGCCGGCGGCTCGCCGAACTCCTTCTCGCCGAGCGCGTACAGCTCGGCCGCGAGCGCGAGGACGCCGTCGACGACGGCCTCCGGGCCGCGCTCCCGGCCGGTCGGCCGCCGCGTCTCGTGCAGCAGCGCGACGCCGCCCCCGGCGCCGCCCTCGCCGTCGGTGCCGCCGACGAGGGCGGCCTTGATTCCGGTGCCGCCCACGTCGAGGGCGATGACATGTTTCACGGGAGGTAGTGTCGCGCGTGGGACCGGGAGAGGTCTAGTCCACTGGGGGCGGGGCGCGGCGCGGGCCGCCCCGGTCCGCCGGCGCGGCCGCCGTGCGCGCCGCTCAGGGCGCCAGGATCACGCTGCGCGTGAGGCCGCGCGGGTGGTCGGGGTCGCAGCCCCGCCGCTCCGCGAGGGCGACGGCGAGGCGCTGGGCGCGGACCAGTTCGGTGAGGGGTGCGCGGCCCTCGACGAAGGTGGCGCCGGTGCCGGCGACGGTGGAGGAGAGGCCGTTCGGGGCCACACCGAAGGACCAGACCACGCGGCGCGGCCCGGCGATCGCCACGGGACCGTGGCGGTACTCCATGGACGGGTACGCCTCCGTCCACGCCCCCGCCGCCTCCCGCAGCTTGAGCGCCGCCTCGCGGGCCACCGCGTACCCCCACCCGCGGCCCAGGAACGTCCACTGCTCGGCCTCCAGCAGCTCCGCCGGCAGGGCTTCCGCGAGGGCGGCCTCCGCCGCGTCGGCCGCCGCCGCGACCGCGGCCGCGCCGCCGGGCAGGGCCGCCCGCAGCAGCGCCAGGGCCGTCGTCGCGAAGCGCGTCTGGACGACGGACTCCTCGTCCGCCCAGTCCAGGACGGCCACGGCCTCCGCCGCGCGGGTCACCGGGGTACCGGGGGACGCGGTGACCGCGAGGCGCGGCGTGCTGGTGCCCAGGGCCGCGAGGAGGCCGAGGACCTCCGTCGTCGTCCCGGAGCGGGTGATCGCCACGACGCGGTCGTAGGGGCGCCGCCGCGCGGGGAACTCGGACGCCGGGAACGCGTCCGTGTCGCCCTCGCCGGCCGCCTCCCGCAGCGCGGCGTACGCCTGCGCCATGTACCAGGAGGTGCCGCAGCCGGTGACGGCGACTCTCTCGCCGGGGCGCGGGAGACCCTCGACCGACGGGGCGGCCTCGGCGGCCCGGCGCCAGCAGGCGGGCTGGGCGGAGAGTTCGGAAGCGGTGCGGGACGCGCGGGACACTGCCATGACCTGGGCTCCTCCATGAATCCGGCGGTTGGTCCGTGGCCGTCGGCACGGACATGAGCGTGGATATCAGCCCACCGGCCGGGAGCGGAAGGGTGAGGCCGGAGCGAGCGCCCGTTCGAAGAGCCCTTAAGGTGGCGCGGAAGAAGCCGGTCTTCAGCGGTCGTCTTCGGCGCAAAGAACGATCAGCGAAGAATGATCAGCAAAGAACGATCAACCACAAGGGTGGATGGCAAGTGCAGCGGCGGCGGTTCTTGGGTCTCTCTGCGGCGGGTGCCGCCACGGTGGCGATGGCGCCCGCGCTCACGGCGTGCGGCAGCGGCGGCCCCGGCGGCAAGACGCTGACGGTGGTCGCGGCCGAGTACGGCGACGGCAAGCCGGAGAACAGCTCCCAGAAGTACTGGGAGTCGGTGGCCCGTACCTTCATGGGCGACCACAGCGGCGTCAAGGTCGAGGTCCAGGTCTACAGCTGGACCGAGGTCGACAAGAAGGTCGCCGACATGGTCGCGGCCGGCAAGGCGCCGGACATCGCGCAGATCGGCGCGTACGCCGACTTCGCCGCGGCCGGCAAGCTGATCAGCGCCGACCAGCTCCTCTCCGTGCCCACCCAGGCAGACTTCCTCTTCTCGATCGCCAAGGCGGGCGAGGTGCACCGGATGCAGTACGGGCTGCCGTTCGTCTCCTCCACCCGGCTGCTCTTCTACAACAAGGCGCTCTTCGAGAAGGCCGGGGTCGTCAAGGCCCCCGAGAGCTGGGCCGAGCTCCAGGCCGCCGCGACCAAGCTGAAGGTCGCCAGGGTGAAGATCCCCTTCGGTCTGCCGCTGGGCCCCGAGGAGGCGCCGGCCGAGACGATGCTGTGGATGCTGGGCAACGGCGGTGGCTACACCGACAAGAACGGCAACTACACCATCAGCGGCTCCAAGAACGTCGAGGCCTTCGAGTGGCTCCGCGACGAACTCGTCGGCAAGGGGCTCACCGGCCCCGGCAACCCCGCCCGCACCAACCGCCAGGAGCTCTTCGACGCGTTCGCCCGCGGCGAGGTCGGCATGCTGCACGGCCACCCGTCCCTGATGCAGCAGGCCGAGGCCAAGGACGTGAAGTACGGGATGGCGCCGCTGCCGGGCCGCCACGGCCGGGCCGCCTCCACGATGGGCGTCGCCGACTGGGTCATGGCCTTCAAGCAGACCGGCCACAAGAAGGAGGTCGGCCAGTTCCTCGACTTCCTCTACAGCACGCAGACCGTCCTCGACTTCACGAGCAAGTACGACCTGCTGCCGGTGACCCAGTCCGCCTCCGACAAGATGATGAAGGACGACGACGCGTCGGCGCGGCGCAAGAAGCTCATCCCGTTCCTGGAGCAGCTCAAGAACGCCGAGTTCTACCCCGCCGACAAGACCTCCTGGGCGAAGGTCAGCAAGACGATCAAGGAGAAGATCGGCGGGACGGTGCAGAAGGGCGCCGACGTGCAGGGGATCCTCGACGAGATCCAGCGGGAGGCGGACTCCACGGACGGGGTCTCGCGCTAGGCGGCGTCCTAGGGTTGCGGCATGGCAGAACTTTCCGAGCGGGACCGGGCCGTCCTGGCCCTGGAACGGGAGTCGTGGGCCGGGCCCGGTGCCAAGGAGCGGGCCGTCCGCGAGCGGCTCGGCATCACCCCGACCCGCTACTACCAGCTGCTCAACGCGCTCCTGGACGATCCGAGGGCCCTGGAGCACGATCCCGTGACGGTCAACCGGCTGCGGCGGCTGCGGGAGGCGCGGCGGGCGCGGCGCTGAGCGGCCGGTGCCGGGTGCGTTCGCGCTGATCGGTCCGCGCCGAGCGGGCGGCGCGTTGGGGTGCGCCGGGGGTGGGTAGGGTCGCTGCCATGGGCAGCCATACGCTTCCGGAACCCGTGACCGCCGCCGGGCGCGAGGGACTCGCCGCGCTCCTCGCCCGGCCCGGGCGGGCCGTCGTCGCCCTCGACTTCGACGGCACGCTCGCCGAGATCGTGCCCGACCCCGAGCGGGCCCGCGCCCACCCCGGCGCCGTCCCGGCGCTCGCCCGCCTCGCCCCGCGGCTCGCCTCCGTCGCGGTGATCACGGGACGGCCGGCGGGGGTCGCGGTGCGCTACGGCGGGTTCGCGGGGGTGGCCGGGCTGGAGCGGCTGGTCGTGCTCGGGCACTACGGCGCGGAGCGCTGGGACGCGGTGTCGGGGGTCGTGCGGTCGCCCGCGCCGCACCCCGGGATCGCGGCCGTCCTGGCCGAGTTGCCCGGCGTCCTCGACAAGTCCGGCGCCTGGCCGGGCACGTGGGTGGAGACCGCGCCCATCGAGAACAAGGGCGGCCGGGCGGTGGCCGTCCACACCCGGCGCGCGCCCTCCCCGCAGGCCGCCTTCCGCGCCCTCCGGGAGCCCCTCGCCGAACTCGCCGCCCGTCACGGGCTGATCGTCGAGCCGGGCCGGCTCGTCCTGGAGCTCCGCCCGCCGGGCGTGGACAAGGGCGTCGCCCTCGCGGAGTACGTGCGGGAGGCCGGGGCGGAGTGCGTGCTGTACGCCGGGGACGACCTGGGGGACCTGGCGGCGTTCGGAGCGGTGGAGGGGTTGCGGGAGGAAGGGGTGCGGGGGGTGCTGGTGTGCAGTGGGAGCGCGGAGGTCGGTGAGCTGGCTGCCCGGGCGGACGTGGTGGTGGACGGGCCGGCGGGTGTGGTGGGGCTGTTGGAGGCGTTGGGGGATGCAGTCGGGTGACTCGGCCGGGTGACCGCCGGGGGACCGACGCCCCGGCCGGCGGTCCCGGGCGTCAGTCCCCGTCCGCGTCCGCCGCTTCCTGCCGGCGGGTGCCGGACTTCGCGTCGTCCGGGACGCCGACCGCCGACAGCGCCGTCGTCCAGTCGTGGGCGATGGCCCGCTGGACGGCGGTCAGCTCCGCCTTGCCGGAGCAGACGGCGTTCTTGAGCTTGGTCTCGACGACGTCCTTCGGGTTGTTGGGCCCCGCCCCGTCCCGGTGCCCGGGCGACGGCGGCTCGACCCAGAGGTTGCGCGGGTCGTTGGGGTCGCCGCCGAGCTGGAGGCTGATGAGGTGGTCGTACTCGGCGTCGCGCAGCGACTTCTTGTAGCCGTAGGACTCGGCGTTGGCCGTCTTCTCCCGGTTGGTGATGCTCACCGGCGGCCGGATGCCCTTCGTGTAGCCGGAGCGGCAGATCGTCGTCTTCAGCGTGGCCTGCGTGACCTTCGGATTCGTCGCCCCCGGCGTGCACTTGGGGTCGGGCAGCGGCTGTTTGTCCTTCGTGTAGCGGTAGGTGCACGTCCCGGCGGCCGGCTGCTTCTGCACCGTGTACGCGGGCTGGGGGCCGGGCCCGACGGGGACGGGGCCCCCGCCGCCGGCGGAGGGCGAAGTGGCCGACGGCGACGGCGCGTTCGAGGCGGCCGCCCTCGACTCGGGCTTGGCGTCGTCCGAGCCGGAGGAGCAGCCGGACGTCGTCGCGGCGAACAGCGCGGCCGAGGCCGCCGTCAGGGCGATCCATCGCGGGGTGGTGGACATGAGCCCATCAATACCCAGCGCCACCCGCCGTTCAGCCGGGGAGCGGATGCGCGACGGAGCGCGTCAACTCACCGCGTACGCCCCGCAGTTGCTTCTTCCAGCGCGTCGAGCTGGTCGAGGAACCAGCGCGCCGGCGGCAGCGCCGTCGCCGCCGCGGCCAGCCGCTCGGTGCGCTCCGCGCGCTGCACCGGGTCCATCAGCAGCGCCTCGTGCAGCGCCCGCGCGGTCGCCACCACGTCGTACGGGTTGACCAGGAGCGCGTCCTCGCCCAGCTCCGCCGCCGCGCCCGCCTCCCGGGAGAGCACCAGGGCGCA
Source organism: Streptomyces caatingaensis (assembly GCF_001187435.1). GTDB lineage: Bacteria > Actinomycetota > Actinomycetes > Streptomycetales > Streptomycetaceae > Streptomyces > Streptomyces caatingaensis. The sequence continues at coordinate 119,453 of NZ_LFXA01000009.1, forward strand.
GCCGTGGTCGGAGACCACCGGGACCTCCTTGGCGACCAGGTTCATGCCGTCCCGGATGGGGTTGACCAGCGCCACGTCCGCCATCCGGTACGCCGCCAGCGAGCGCGCGAAGTCGTCCTTGACGTGCAGCGCGACCGGCGTCCAGTCGGCCGTCCCCCAGGCCGCGTTGATCTCGCCGGCCAGGCGCTCCACCTCGGCGGTGTAGTCGCGGTAGACGGCGAGGTCCTGCCGCGAGGGGTAGGCGAAGGCGATGTGGACGACCTTGCCGCGCCACTGCGGGTGCTCCTCCAGGAGCGCGGCGAAGGCGTGCAGGCCGCGCACGATGTTCTTGGACAGCTCGGTGCGGTCCACCCGGACGATCGTCCGCCGGTCCGGCCCGACCTGCCGCCGCAGCGCCGCCATCCGCTCCTCGACGTCCGGCCGGTGCGCGCGCTCGCGCAGGAAGGCGCCGTCCGCGCCCAGGCCGTGGACGCCGAGCGCCGTCGTCCGCCCCTCGGAGCGCACGGCGAGGCGGTCGCCGGAGCGCAGCACCTCCGCGCCGAGCACGTCGGCGCAGCAGGCGGCGAACGCCTCGGCCCAGCGGCGGGTGAGGAACGCCGCCCGGTCGCCGCCGAGGACGCCGCGCAGCACCTGGGCGGCGATGTCGTCCGGCAGCATCCGGTAGTAGTCCGGCGGCGCCCAGGGCGTGTGGGAGAAGTGGCCGATGCGCAGGTCGGGGCGGCGGTCGCGGAGCAGCGCGGGGACGAGCGTGAGGTGGTAGTCCTGGACGAGGACGGCGGCGCCCTCGGCCGCCTCCTCGGCGAGCGCGTCCGCGAAGGCCGCGTTGTACGTCTCGTACGCCGCCCACTGCTCGCGGAAGCCGGCGTCGAAGGCGGGCTCCAGGGGGGTCTGGTAGAGCAGGTGGTGGATGAACCAGAGCACCGAGTTGGCCACGCCGTTGTAGGCGGTGGCGAAGGTCTCGGCCGGGATGTCGAGCATCCGTACGCGCTGCCCGCCGGTGTCGGCGGGGTCGAGTCTGCGGCCGGCGCGGCGGGCAGCGAGCCGGTCGCCCTCGCCGAGCGCGGCGCACACCCAGACGGCACCGGCCTCCGGGCCGATCGCGCTGAGCCCCGAGACCAGCCCGCCGCCGCCGCGGCCGGCCGTGAGGCCGCCGTCCTCGGCGAGCCGGTAGCTGACCGGCCCCCGGTTGGAGGCCACGACGATCGGGGCGGCATGAGGGGTGGTGTGCACGTGCTCAGCGACCATGACGCCAGCCTTGCCCCGCCGCCAACCGCTCAAACGTACGCCCCCGCCCTCCCCCGGGGCCGCCTAGGCCGCGCGGCGCTCCGCGTACTCGGGTATCCCGGCCATCGGCGGCCGCTCCTCCGTGTCCACCGGGTACGTGCGCGGCACGAAGCCCTCCGCCGCGCGCTCGAACTGCACCAGCTCCGGGCGCACCAGCGGCCCGCGCCCCAGCCGCAGCTGCGCGGTGCGGTAGATGGCGGCGGCCATGCGGCCCAGTGCCCGGCCGTCCTGGTGCCGGTGCTTGCGCACGCCCACGTCCACCTGGGCCAGCGCGTCCAGGCCCACCGTGTGCAGCGCGTCCACCAGCAGCCCCAGCTCCACCCCGTAGCCCACCGGGAACGGCAGCCGCTCCAGCAGCGAGCGCCGCGCCGCGTACTCCCCGCCCAGCGGCTGGACGAAGCCCGCCAGCGGCGGCCAGTGCAGATTGAGCAGCGGGCGGGCCACCAGCTCGGTCACCCGGCCGCCCTGGCCCTCCAGCTCGCCCAGCGGACGGTCGTACATCGCCTTGACGAAGGCGACGTCCGGGTCGGTGAGCAGCGGGCCGACGATCCCCGAGACGAACGCGGCCGAGAAGTCGCGCAGGTCGGCGTCCACGAAGCACACGATGTCGCCGCTCGTCACCAGCAGCGACCGCCACAGCACCTCGCCCTTGCCGGGCACGGCGGGCAGCCGCGGCAGCACCGCGTCCCGGTGCTCGACCCGGGCCCCCGCCGCCCGGGCCGCCCGTGCCGTGCCGTCCGCGGAACCGGAGTCGAGCACCACCAGCTCGTCCACCAGGGGCACGTCCGCGGTCATCAGCTCGCGCCGGATCGTGGCCACGATGTCCCCGACGGTGGCCTCCTCGTTCAGGGCGGGCAGCACCACGCTCACGGTGCTCCCCGTCTCGCGCTTGGCGGCGAGCAGCCGGTCGAGCGGACGGTCTGCGGCGGACCAGGACCGCCGGGCCAGCCAGCGCTCCACCTCTTCCAGCACGTGTACGACTCCTCGTTGACTCAGGCACGTTGTGTGACGCATCTCGCTGTGCGGACGGCCCTCTCACGGGCCCGCACCTTCCGATACAGTCTTGAACAACGCGCGGCCCGCCCGTATGTCGGGGTCCGCGTGTGCCACAAACGCCCGGCCGCCGACACCGCCGACCGGTGCCACACCGCTCATCCAGAGGGGCAGAGGGACACGGCCCGATGAAGCCCCGGCAACCCTCCAGCCGGTCTCGCCCACCCGTCGTCCGGCCACCACCCGTGGTGGCCCGGCGGGCGGAAGTTCCACAGCGAGGCTCCCGGCGGGGAAGGTGCCAATTCCGTCTCGTGGCGAGGTTCGCCACGAGGAAGATGAGGAGAAAGGGCCTCGCCTCCATGGCTGTGCAAGCCGTCGAACGCGCTGTTTCCGCCGACCGTCCCTTCGGACCCGCCGTCGCTCTCTCCTGCCGCGAGTGCGGCGAGCGCTTCGCGCTCGGACCCGTCTTCGCCTGCACCTCCTGCTTCGGTCCGCTGGAGGTCGCCTACGAGCTGCCGGCCGGCGACCCGGAGGGGCTGCGGCGCCGCATCGAGTCCGGGCCGGCGAACCTCTGGCGCTACGCCCCGCTGCTGCCCGTCCCCGCCGGCGTCGCCGCCGAACCGAATCTGGAACCCGGCTTCACCCGTCTCGTCCGCGCCGACCGGCTCGCCCGCGAACTCGGCGTCACCGGCGGCCTGTTCGTCAAGGACGACTCCGGGAACCCCACCCACTCCTTCAAGGACCGCGTCGTCGCCGTCGCCGTCGAGGCGGCGCGCGCCTTCGGCTTCACGACCCTCTCCTGCTCCTCGACGGGCAACCTGGCCGGCGCGGTCGGCGCCGCGGCGGCGCGGGCGGGGCTGCGCTCCTGCGTCTTCATCCCGCACGACCTGGAGGCGGGCAAGGTCGTGATGGCCGCGGTCTACGGCGGCGACCTGGTCGGCATCGAGGGCACCTACGACGACGTCAACCGCTTCTGCTCCGAGCTGATCGGCGATCCGGCGGGGGAGGGCTGGGGCTTCGTCAACGTCAACCTGCGCCCCTACTACGGGGAGGGCTCCAAGACCCTCGCCTACGAGATCTGCGAGCAGCTGGGGTGGCGGCTGCCGGACCAGCTCGTGGTGCCGGTCGCGTCCGGGTCGCAGCTCACGAAGATCGACAAGGGGTTGCGGGAGCTGGTGGCGCTGGGGCTGGTGGAGGACCGGCCGTACCGGATCTTCGGGGCCCAGGCGGCGGGGTGCGCGCCGGTGGCGCGGGCCTTCAAGGACGGGCACGACGTCGTCCGGCCCGTCCGGCCGGACACCATCGCCAAGTCCCTGGCCATCGGCAACCCCGCCGACGGGCCGTACGTCCTCGACATCGCCCGGCGCACGGGCGGGGCGGTCGAGGACGTGACGGACGAGGAGGTCGTGGACGGGATCCGGCTGCTCGCCCGTACGGAGGGGATCTTCGCGGAGACGGCGGGCGGGGTGACGGTCGGCGTCACCCGCAAGCTGCTCGAACTCGGGCTGCTGGATCCCTCCTTGACCACCGTGGTCCTCAACACCGGGGACGGTCTCAAGACGCTCGACGCGGTCTCGGCCGGGCCGCGGGCCGTGATCCGGCCGAGCGTGGCGGCGTTCCGCGCGGCGGGCCTGGGGTAGGGGGCCCGGTTTCCTCTCCCCGCCCCGCCCTTTCCCCGTCTCCGCAGGGGCTCCGCCCCTGGCGCCACCCCGGCCCGCGCTCCGCGCGGCGGCGGGGGCTCCGCCCCCTGCACCCCGGGCGGGGCTCCGCCCCTGCACCCCGCTGGGGGAGTCTCTGGACCGAGGGTGGGGCTTCGCCCGCCGCTGCGCCGCCGGGGGCTTCGCCCTCGGGGTTCCGGGTGGGCTTCGCCCTTGCACCCGCTGGGGTTCGCCTTGGACCCCGGGTGCGGGGCGGCTTGTACCCCCTGGGGCTTCCCCCTGGAACCTGGGCGGGCTTCGCCCCTGCATCGCTGGGGGCTCGGCCCCCTTGGACTCCGGGCGGGCTTCGCCCCTGCACCCACTGGGGGCTTCGCCCCCTGGACCTGGGCGGGGCTTCGCCTCCGCACCCGGGCGGAGCCCCGCCCCTGCACCGGCCAGGTCCCTGCACCGACCAGGGGCCTCCGCCCCGGCACCCTCGGTCGCGGCTCCTCGCCTCGTCCTCGAGGCTCCCCGGAGGGGATCCGCAGAGCGGGGTGCCGGCCCGTCCTGCGCCGCGGGGGGCGGGGGCGACGCAGCGGCCACGTTGCCCCCGCGCGGAGCGCGGCAAGAAACGGTGAAAGGGCGGGGCGGGGGCACTTCTTCGCCGGTAGGCGCACCGGCGCCCAGGCCGCACCGTCCCCACCGAATCCATCCACTCAACAACAACAACGACAGAGAGCGAGGCACTCCATGAGCGTCACCGTCCGCATCCCCACCATCCTCCGCACCTACACCGCCGGCCGGGCCGAGGTCGTCGCCGAGGGCGGGACTCTCGCCGACGTGATCGCGGACCTGGAGAAGAACCACCCGGGCATCGGGGCCCGCGTCCTCGACGAGGCGGGCAAGCTGCGCCGCTTCGTGAACGTCTACGTCAACGACGACGACGTCCGCTTCGAGGGCGGCCTGGCCGCACCCACCCCCGACGGCGCGGGAGTGTCGATCATCCCGGCCGTCGCGGGTGGCTGAGCGCGGCCCACGCGCCCCCCAACTCCCCCAACCCCCTTTTCGCAACAAGCCTGTACAAACCGCGGAGCACCCCGTCCCAGAAGCGGACGGGGTCATTCCGTCTGTTGAACCGCGATACAGTTGGGGCGTTCCCCCTCCGGTGTCAGAGCCGAACGCATATGAGAACCCGTCAATTTGCACCGGAAATACGTGCGCGAATTGTCGGGAAGGTGCGGTCTGTCCGGCCCGACTTGCCCTGGAACCACCCCAGTTCGCCGGATATCACCGATCGGCGCCGCCGGGATTTCTCGTCCGTCTGACCTGTTGCAGACGGCATCCGTGCAGATACATTCAGCCGCGGTCGACGCGTTCCGGCGCACACCTCTGGGTGTCACAAGGGGTGAGGTCTGACCCGGGTCCGCGAAGTGCGGTCCTGTGCAAGGGCCAGTAATAGGGGAGTTAGGCATGGCTCAGGGCACCGTCAAGTGGTTCAACGCGGAGAAGGGGTACGGCTTCATCGCGGTCGACGGTGGTGCGGATGTTTTCGTCCACTACAGCGCGATCCAGATGGACGGCTACCGCACCCTGGAGGAGGGGCAGCGAGTCGAGTTCGAGATCTCGCAGGGCCAGAAGGGACCGCAGGCAGACATGGTGAGGGTGACCGCCTGACCGCGGCGCATCGACCACCGGATCCTCAGCTTGCCGAAGGGCCCGCACCCCGCAGGTGCGGGCCCTTCGCACACCCGGGGACGCCCCTCCCGCACGGGCGGTTCCGCCGAGGCGGCCTTGCACTCTCCAGTGTCGAGTGCTAATCATTGGCTTAGCACTCTCCGAGTGAGAGTGACAGACTTGTGGACCGTCGGTGAGGTCCGCGGGCCCGGCGGGGCAAGGAACCGCCGAGCGCGCAGGCCGTCCGTCGCGGGCGCCAGCGCGGTCCGAGGAGCAATCCACCGTCCCGTCTGGGAGGACCACTTCACATGGCCAAGATCATCGCGTTCGACGAGGAGGCACGGCGCGGTCTCGAGCGCGGGATGAACCAGCTCGCCGACGCCGTCAAGGTCACCCTCGGCCCCAAGGGCCGCAACGTCGTCCTCGAGAAGAAGTGGGGCGCCCCCACGATCACCAACGATGGTGTGTCCATCGCCAAGGAGATCGAGCTGGAGGACCCGTACGAGAAGATCGGCGCCGAGCTGGTCAAGGAGGTCGCGAAGAAGACGGACGACGTCGCCGGTGACGGCACGACGACCGCGACCGTCCTCGCCCAGGCGCTGGTCCGCGAGGGTCTGCGCAACGTCGCCGCGGGTGCCAACCCGATGGCCCTGAAGCGCGGCATCGAGAAGGCCGTCGAGGCCGTCTCCGGCGCGCTGCTCGACCAGGCCAAGGAGGTCGAGACCAAGGAGCAGATCGCCTCCACCGCCTCCATCTCCGCCGCCGACACCCAGATCGGCGAGCTGATCGCCGAGGCCATGGACAAGGTCGGCAAGGAAGGCGTCATCACCGTCGAGGAGTCCCAGACCTTCGGTCTGGAGCTGGAGCTCACCGAGGGTATGCGCTTCGACAAGGGCTACATCTCGGCCTACTTCGCCACCGACATGGAGCGTATGGAGGCCTCCCTCGAGGACCCGTACATCCTGATCGTCAACTCGAAGGTCTCCTCGGTCAAGGACCTGCTCCCGCTGCTGGAGAAGGTCATGCAGTCGGGCAAGCCGCTGCTGATCATCGCCGAGGACGTCGAGGGCGAGGCCCTGTCGACCCTGGTGGTCAACAAGATCCGCGGCACCTTCAAGTCCGTCGCCGTCAAGGCCCCGGGCTTCGGCGACCGCCGCAAGGCCATGCTCGGCGACATCGCCATCCTCACCGGCGGCACGGTCATCTCCGAGGAGGTCGGCCTCAAGCTGGAGAACGCCGGTCTCGACCTGCTCGGCCGCGCCCGCAAGGTCGTCATCACCAAGGACGAGACCACCATCGTCGACGGTGCCGGCGACAGCGACCAGGTCCAGGGCCGCGTCAACCAGATCCGCGCCGAGATCGAGAACAGCGACTCGGACTACGACCGCGAGAAGCTCCAGGAGCGCCTCGCGAAGCTGGCCGGCGGCGTGGCCGTCATCAAGGCCGGTGCCGCGACCGAGGTCGAGCTCAAGGAGCGCAAGCACCGCATCGAGGACGCCGTCCGCAACGCCAAGGCGGCCGTCGAGGAGGGCATCGTCGCCGGCGGTGGCGTGGCCCTGCTCCAGGCCTCCCAGGTCTTCGAGAAGCTGGAGCTCGAGGGCGACGAGGCCACCGGTGCCAACGCCGTCAAGCTGGCCCTGGAGGCCCCGCTGAAGCAGATCGCCGTCAACGGTGGTCTCGAGGGCGGCGTCGTCGTGGAGAAGGTCCGCAACCTGACCGTCGGCCACGGCCTCAACGCCGCGACCGGCGAGTACGTGGACATGATCGCCGAGGGCATCATCGACCCGGCCAAGGTCACCCGCTCCGCCCTGCAGAACGCCGCCTCCATCGCGGCCCTGTTCCTCACCACCGAGGCCGTCATCGCCGACAAGCCGGAGAAGGCCGCCGCGGCCGCTCCGGGCGGCATGCCCGGCGGTGAGATGGACTTCTGAGCCGGGCGTCCACCGCCGGCTCACCGGTCCTGAACCGAGCCGAGGGCGGCATCCCCGTTGTCACGGGGGTGCCGCCCTCGGGCGTTTTCCGCCGGAAACCCGAAGAGGTACGTGACGGCGAAGCCGGCCGCGTACCCCGCCGCGAGGCCCGCGCCGTAGCCGGCCGCCGCCCGCAGCGGCCCGTGTTCCCCGCTGAGCAGCGGGAACAGGGCCCAGCCCGAGGGGCCGATGGCGGTGGCGCCGATCGCCCCGCCGAGCTGTTCGAGCAGCCCCAGGAGGCCGCCGCCGACCGCGCCGCCGACGCAGGCCGTCACGAACGGGCGGCCCAGCGGCAGCGACACCCCGTAGATCAACGGCTCGCCGATGCCCAGCAGACCCGCCGGGAGCGCCGAGCGGACCGTCCGGCGGACGGCCGCGTCCCGGCCCACCCGTACGTACACCGCCAGCGCCGCGCCGACCTGGCCCGCGCCGGCCGTCGCCAGCAGGGGCAGGAGGACGGTGGAGCCCTGCTCGGTGATCAGGGTGGTGTGCACCGGGATCAGGGCCTGGTGCAGGCCCAGCATGACCAGCGGCAGGAACAGCCCGCCGAGCACCAGTCCGGCGGCCGCGCCGCCCTCGGCCGGCAGCCGGTCCGCGAACCGCCCGACGGCGGCGGCCACTTCGCCCGCCGGCCACATCAGCCCGTAGAGCGCGACCAGCCCCGCGAGCAGGATCGTGACCGTTGGGACGAGGAGGACGCCGACCGCCTCGGGGACGAGGCGCCGGCACGCCTTCTCCGCGTACACGGCGACCAGCGCCGCGGCGAGGGCGCCGAGCACACCGCCCTGCCCGGGTCTCAACTGCCCCGTCACCGTGTGCACCTGGGTCACCCCGGGCCAGACCGTGACCGCGGCCGCCGCGCCGCCGAGGACGGGGGTTCCGCCGAACTCCTTCGCCGTGTTGTACCCGACGAACACCGCGATCAGCGCCATGAAGCCGGCCGCCGTGGCGGTGAACGCCGTGGTGAGCGCGGGCAGTTGGCGCAGGTTGGCGAGCAGGCCCGCAAGTCCGGCGATGACGCCGCAGCCGGTCAGGGCGGGGATGAGGGGGACGAAGATCTGGGCGACGCGGCGCAGGGCGAGCTTGCCGGGGGTGGCGTTGCGGGCCTTCCGCCCGGCGCGGAGCGCGTCCGCCCGGCGGAGCTCTTCGAGGTCGGCCGCGACCCGGGCGACGGCCCCCGGCCCGAGGACGACCTGACAGGTGTCGCCGTCGACGACCAGTCCGAGGACGCCGGGGAGGGCGCGGACGCCGGGGGCGCGGAGGGCGGTGGGGTCGTGGAGGGCGATGCGGAGGCGGGTCATGCAGGTGGTGGCGGAGGCGATGTTGGAGGGACCGCCGAGGAGGGGGAGGAGGGCGGTGGCGAGGTGGTCGGTGGGTGCCATGGGGTTTTTCCTTTCCCCGCTCCGCCCCTTCCCGTAACCGGGAGCCGCCCCGGACCCCGCGGCGCGGCCGCGCCGCCTCAGTCCCCGGACCCCCCGGAGGGCCCACTCCCCGGGCGGGCCGGATCCCGCGCCGCCTCCAGCGCGGTGCGCAGATGGCCGTCCGCCTCCGTCAGCAGCCGTCCCGCCGTCGCTCCGTCCACCCCGCTCAGCAGCACCAGGATCGCGGTCTTCACCTCGCCGCCCGCCTCCTCCAGCGCCGCCTCCACCTCCGCGTCCCCGGCCCCCGTCGCCTGGGCGACGATCCGCCGGGCGCGGGCGCGCAGCTTGTCGTTGGAGGCGCGCAGGTCGACCATCAGGTTTCCGTAGGTCTTGCCGAGGCGGATCATCGTGATGGTCGAGATCATGTTGAGGACGAGCTTCTGGGCGGTGCCGGCCTTCAACCGGGTGGAACCGGTGATCAGTTCGGGGCCCACGACCACCTCGATCGCGTGCTCCGCCGCCGCCCCCAGCGCCGACCCCGCGTTGCACGACAGCCCGACCGTCAGCGCCCCGGCCCGCCGCGCGTGCGCGACGGCCCCCACCGCGTACGGCGTGCGCCCGGACGCGGAGACGCCGACGACCGTGTCGTGCGCCGTGAGGCCGAGGGCGGTGAGGTCGGCGGCCGCCGCGTCCGCCCGGTCCTCCGCCCCCTCGACCGCGGTGACCAGCGCCTCGGGGCCGCCCGCGACGAGCCCGACCACCTGCCCCGGGGCGGTGGCGAAGGTCGGCGGGCACTCGCTCGCGTCCAGCACGCCGAGCCGGCCGGCCGTGCCGGCGCCCGCGTAGACCAGCCGGCCGCCGCGGGCCATCCGCCCGGCGACGGCGTCGATCGCGGCGGCGATCCGGGGGAGCTGCCCGGCGACGGCCCCGGCGACCGTCGCGTCGTCGGCGTTCATCAGGCGGGCGATGGCGAGGGTCGGGAGCCGGTCGAGGTCCGCGAGTTCGGGGCGGAACGCCTCGGTGGTCAGCGTCGCGAGGTGGGCGCGGAGGGCCGCGAAGGCGGCGGTGGACGTCATCGGTGATCCTCTGCCGGGTCGTGCGGGCCGTGGCGGTGGGCGAGCGCCTCGTAGGAGGCGGACAGGGCGGGGGCGGCGCGGTCGTACGTCCGCTGCGCCACGCCGACGAACAGGCAGTCCACGACGAGGAGCTGGCTCGTCCGGCTGGACATCGCCGCCGGGCGCAGCTCGCTCTCCCGCGCGGAGGCCGTGGTCAGGACGTGGTCGGCGTACTGCCCTATCCCGCCGTCCGGCCGGCCGGTGACCGCGATCGTGGTGGCGCCGCGGTCGAAGGCGACGCGCAGCGGTTCGATGACGTCCGTCGTGGCGCCGGAGTGGCTGATGGCGAGGGCCACGTCGCCGGAGCGGAGCTGGACGGCGGTGGTGACGGCCAGGTGGGGGTCGGCGGGGGCGTGCGCGATGAGCCCGATCCGCAGCAGCTTCTGGACGAGGTCCTGGCCGACGAGGTGGGAGGCGCCGACGCCGTAGACGTCGATGCGGCGGGCCGCCGCGAGCGCGGCCACGGCCGCCTCCAGGGCCGTGGTGTCGAGGGCGGCGGCCGTGTCGGCCAGGCAGCGCGCCTCCTCGTGCGCGAGCTTGGCGACGACCTGCGCCAGCGGGTCGTCCACCGTGATGTCCGGGGTGACGGCCGGGGCCCGGCCGGCCGCCTGCTCGGCGGCGAGCGCGGCGAGGGCGAGGCGCAGGTGGCGGTAGCCCGGGTAGCCCAGGACGCGGGCGGTGCGCACGACGGTGGCCTCGCTCGTGCCGGTGTGCTCGGCGAGGGCCGTGACGGTGAGCGCGGCGGCGCCGGCCGGGTCGCCCACCAGGGCCTCCGCGACGCGCTGCATGGAGCGCGTCATGGACGGGGCGAGCGTGCGGACCTTGGCCGCGAGGGCGGCCGGGGGCGGGAGCACGGGGGGCCGCCGCGGCGGGCGGAGCGGAGCTTCGGCGCTTTCCTTCGGATCGCGGCTCACACCGTGAAAGGTATTTTCGGCCCCGTGTGCCGTCAACCTCCGTGGTCCCGGACAATGGAGCACATGGAGCTCGAACAAGCACTGCACGCGGCCCGGGCGCTCGTCCTCGCCGACCTGACCGCCGGGCGCGTGGCCGAGCCGGACGTCGTCTCGCTGGTCGAGGACGCGGTGGCGGCGCGGCGGTGGTGGGTCGAGCAGTGGCCGGAGGGCGTCGGCTTCGTGGCCGGGCTCATCGCCCAGGACGTCCAGGACGCGCTGCTGGAACGGCACGGCCGCTGGCCGCTCTGCCCCGTCTGCGTCGACTCCGGTGATCCGCATGCGCTGGAGGTCGAACCCGAGCTGGGGCCCGACCCGCACTGGGCCTGCACCAAGCAGGCGGTGCTGGTGGCGCCGGTGGGGCAACTGGGGTCGGCGCTGGGCGCGTGACCCTCTACATCGACCCGCCGATGTGGCCCGGCCACGGGCGGATGTGGTCGCACCTGGTGAGCGATGTGAGCTTCGAGGAGCTGCACGCGTTCGCCGCGCGGATGGGCCTGCCGGGGCGGGCGTTCGACGGTGACCACTACGACGTGGCCGAGGGGGCGTACGGGGAGGCGGTGCGGTTGGGGGCGGTGGAGGTGAGCAGCCGGGAGGTGGTGCGGCTGCTGTGGGGGGCGGGGTTGCGGAGGCGCAAGCGGCGCCGTTCGTAAGGGTGTTGCTCCCCGACCCGTCTCCGGTCCGTCTCCGCCGTGTCCCCGCCGTGGCCCCGGGGCGTCACCGCCGTGGCTCCGCCTCCCTCCGCTCCGTCCTCACGTCGTCAGCAGGGACAGCTCCGTCGTGAGGTTGTGGCGCGCCGTGCGCTCCCAGCGCTCGTGGCCCAGCGGGGTGCGGAACAGCCGTGGCAGGGCGAGCAGTTGGCGCAGCACCTCCGCCCGGCCCGCGCGGAATGTCTCGTTCGGCACGAAGCCGTACTCCTGGCGCACCTCCGCCGCGTACGCCGCGTACGCCTCCGGCGGTCCGCCGAGGACGGCGAGGTCCGCGTCGCACAGCACCTCGCCGTTGCGGTCGCCGGGCGGCGGGTCGTGGTCGATCGTCACCAGGACGAGCCGGGCGACCTCCGCCGTACGGGCGGCGGGGGCGCCGAGTTCGGTGAGGGCGCGCGTCGCCAGGCGCGCGCTGCGCTCCTCGTTGGTGGAGCGCTCGGGGAGGTAGACCGCGTCGTGGAACCAGGCGGCGAGGCGGACGGCCACCGGGTCCTCGGCGTGGCCGGCCAGTTCGTCCACCCGGTCGAGGACGGCGGTCAGATGGGCGACCGTGTGGTAGCGGCGCTGCGGTTCGGACCAGCGCTTGAGGAGTTCGTCGGCGTACGGGCCGGGGTCCGGTGCGTCCGTGTCCCGGGCCGCGCGGACCGTCCGTGTCCAGCGCTCCTGGAGGGTGAGGGCCATGAGGTCATTGTGGGCCACGCTTCCTCGGCGGGGACGGGTGTGGCACCCTGGTTACATGTCTAGACCAATTCTCGAGGTAATCGCGCTCGGCCCGGAGGACGCGGCGGCGGCACAGGCCGGAGGGGCGGACCGGCTGGAACTGGTCAGCGACATGGCCGCGGACGGGCTGACCCCGGCGGTCGAGACGTTCGCCCGCGTGCGGGCGGCCTGCGACCTGCCCGTCCGCGTGATGCTGCGGGCCTCCAACGACTTCTCCGCCGGCGGCGCGGCCGGCATCGACGCGCTGTGCGCGACGGCCGAGGCGCTGCGCGCGGAGGGCGCGTCCGAGTACGTCCTCGGCTTCCTCGACGAGGACGGACGGGCGGACGTCGCGGCCGTGGCGGCGGTCGTGGCGGTGCTCGGGGCGGACGCGCGGTGGACGTTCCACCGGGCGATCGACCGGGCGGCGGACCGGGACGCGGTGCGGGAGCAGCTGGCGGGGCAGCCGGGGCTGGACACGTATCTGACGGCCGGTTCGGCGTCGGGGGTCGAGGACGGGTTGGGGACGCTGGTGGCGGAGGCGGGACGGAGGGTTTCCGGGCCGCGGATTCTGGTGGGGGGTGGTCTGGCTCTCCAGCACGTGCCCGTGCTGTTGGCCGCCGGGATCGACGGCTTCCATATCGGGAGTGCGGCGCGGCCGGGGGGCTGGGAGGCGGCGGTGGACGCGGGGGCGGTGGGGGTGTGGCGGCAGGCGCTGGACGGCGCCTAGGGAGACGCCCCAGCCCCTCCCCCAGAGGGGGGTGCCCCCCTCTGGGGGAGGGGCTGGGGCAAACCCCCTACACGCGCGCCCCCGCCCGCGCGCCCTTGCGCGCTACCGTTCGCCCGGCGCGGGCCGGACCCGTCGTGGCGGTGGCCGCGGAGATCGCCCAGGCGACGAGCGCGAGACCCGCCGAGACGGCGGGGAACCAGCGGTCGCCGAGCAGGGCCATGGCGCCGCTCCCCACACCCCCCGCCGACGCGACCCCGAGGTAGAGGGCGCTGCTGTTGAGCGAGATGAGCAGCGGCGCGTTCGGCGGGTCGATGGACGCCATCCGGTGCGGGAGCGCGACGCTCACGGCCCAGCCCGTCAGCGGGCAGGCGGCGGCGTAGACGAGGGCTCCGGGCAGGCTGCGGGAGAGCCAGGGGAGCGCGGCCAGCACCAGCCCGGTGAGGGCGCTGCCCGCGAGGAGGACCGTCCGCACCCCCAGGCGGTCCACCAGCCGTCCGCCCAGCCAGCTGCCGGCGACCGACGCGACGCCGGTGACGAGGAGCACGAGGCTGAGGCGGCCCTGGTCGCCGCCGGTGGCGGGGCGGAGGGCCGTCGCGAGGTAGATGTAGACGGAGTTGAGGGCGAGGAAGAAGACGAGGGTCGTGGCGAAGCCGGCCACCACCCGGCGGTCGCGCAGCGGCGCGAGCCGGTCCCGCAGGCCGGGCGCCCCGGCCGCCGGCGCGGGCAGCCCGCGCATCAGCAGGGCGAGGCCCGCGAACGCGGCGACGCCGAGGGCCACGACGAGCCACATCGTCCAGCGCCAGTCCGCGCGCCCGAGGTAGGCGCCGAGCGGGACGCCGAGGGCCGTGGCCACGGTCATGCCGCCGAGGACGGTGGCGAGGGCCCGTCCGCGCCGCTCCGGCGGGACGAGGCCGGTGGCGACGGCGGAGGCGGTGGGGGTGTAGAGCGCGGCGCCGGCCGCGGCGAGGACCCGGGTGGCGAGGAGGGTGCCGTAGTCGGGGGCGAGCGCGCTGAGCGCGTTGGCGGCGGTGAAGAGCCCCATCGCGGTGAGGAGCAGCCGCCGCCGGTCCCAGCGCGCGGTCGCCGTGGCCAGGACGGGCGCGAGCAGCGCGTAGGCGAGGGCGAAGACGGAGACCAGCTGGCCGGCCGCCGGGACGGGGACGTCGAGGTCGGCGGCGATGCCGTCGAGGATCCCGGCCATGACCATGGAGTCGGTGCCGACGGCGAACGTACCGAGGGCGAGCAGGAGCAGACGCGGACGCACGGGTGCCCTTCGAGGGTGAGAGGTAGGGTTGGACGCACGTCAAACAATAGGGATTGTTGGGCGATCGTCAAACAGTTCCGGAAGGGAGGGTCTGTGGGTGACGGGCGGGAAGAGCTGCTGCCGCAGCCGGACATCCAGGACATCCAGCTGGAAAAGGTGCTCCAGGCCCTCGGCGACCCGGTCCGCCTGAAGCTGCTGGCCATCTACGCCCGCGAGGGCGAGCAGTGCGACTGCGACCCGCGCCGCTTCGGCCTGCAGCACCTGCACAAGTCGACGGTCTCGCACCACATGAAGGTGCTCCGCGACGCGGGCGTCACCTCGACCAAGGTGGTCGGGCGCAACCGCCATGTCCGGCTGCGCCGCGAGGAGTTGGACGAGCGCTTCCCCGGCCTCGTGGACGTCCTGCTGGCCTCCCTGGACGCCCAGGCCGGCGTTTAGGCCGACGCCTGGGCCAGCTCGCGGGGCAGCGGCTCCGCGTGCAGCACCGTCAGCCCCGACACCGCACGCGTCAGCGCCACGTACAGCCGCCGCAGCCCCGTCCGTCCGTCCGGTTCGCCCGCGACGATCGCGGCGGGCTCGTCGAGCACGACGTGGTCGTACTCCAGGCCCTTCGCCAGCGACGCCGGCACCAGCGTCAGCCGCGCCGCCGCCGACGTCTCCTCCCCGGGGGCGAGGTGCGCCAGCCCCGCCTCCGCCAGCGCCTCCGCGAGCGCCGGGATCCGCGCGTCCGCCGCGATCAGGCCGACCGAGCCCTCGCGCGCCAGCACCGCCCGGCACGCCGCGACCACCGCCGCGTCCAACTCCCCGAGCCCGACCGGGCGTACGGCGAAGTCGCCCGCCGCCTCGCGCACCGACGTCGCCTCCGCCAGCCCCGGCGCGATCGCCGGCAGCAGCCGCGACGCGTACGCGATCACCTCGCGCGGCACGCGGAAGCCCTGCGTCAGCTCCTCGACGGCCGCGTCCGGCTTGCCCAGGTGCGCCAGCGCCTCCCGCCAGCCCGGTGTCGCCCAGGGCGTCGTGCCCTGCGCGATGTCGCCCAGCACCGTCGCCGAACCCGTCGCGCAGCGGCGGCCCACCGCCCGGTACTGCATGGGCGACAGGTCCTGCGCCTCGTCCAGCACCACGTGGCCGAGCGACGGCGTCCGCGTCACCAGGTCCTTCGCCTCGTCGATCAACACCGCGTCCGCGGCGGACCACTTGGCGGACTTCGGGCCGCGCGCCGGCTTCGCCCACAGGATCGTCCGCTGCTCCTCCGCCGACAGCACGCCCTCCGCGTGCTCCGCCAGGAACGCCGCGTCCGACAGCAGCCGCAGCACCAGCTTCACCGGATCGACCGCCGGCCACACCGCCCGGACCGCCGCCTTCACGGCGGGCGTCCGCGCCACCGCGTCCTGCACCCGGTCGTCCGGCGCCTCGCCCGCCTCCTCCATCCGGACGAGCACGGCGTGTGCGATCCGCTGCGGCAGGGCCTCGCGGGCGGCGCCGTAGCGGATGTCGCGGGCCAGCAACTCGCGGACGATCTCCTCCAGTTCGTACGCCGGGACCCGCCAGCGCCGCGAGCCGCGCACCACGACCACCGGCTCCACCGGCATCGTCACCCCCGAGCGCACCGCCCGCCGCAGCACCTCGGCCATCCGGGCGTCGCCCTTGATCCGGGCCGCGTCGGGGGAGTCCGTGCCGCGCACCTCCACGTGCGCCACCAGGTCGTCCACCGTCGCCTGCGCCACGTTCAACTCGCCGAGCGCGGGCAGCACCTGCTCGATGTAGCGCAGGAAGGACGCGTTCGGGCCGATGACCAGCGTGCCCGTGCGGGCGAGCCGCTCGCGGTGCGCGTACAGCAGGTACGCCACGCGGTGCAGGCCGACCGCCGTCTTCCCGGTGCCGGGCGCCCCCTGGACGCAGACCGTGCCGCCGATGCCGGCGCGGACGATCTCGTCCTGCTCGGGCTGGATCGTCGCCACGATGTCGCGCATGGGGCCCACGCGCGGCCGCTCGATCTCCGCCTGGAGCAGCCTGCTCGACCGCGCGCCGGCCGAGGCGTCGGTCAGGTCCTCGTCCTCGTACGCGGTCAACTCCCCGCCGGTGTAACCGAACCGGCGCCGGCGCCGGACGTCCATCGGCTCCTTCGCCGAGGCCCGGTAGAACGGCTGCGACACCGGCGCGCGCCAGTCGACGACCATCGGGTCGCCGTCGGCGTCGTGCACGTGGCGCCGCCCGATGTGGAAGGTGGTCCCCGCGGCGTGGGTCTCGTAGTCCAGCCGTCCGAAGAACAGCGGTGTGTCCGCGAGGTCCGCGAGCGCGGTGATGCGCTCCTCCATCTGCCGTTCCAGCACCCGGGCGTTGACCCAGTTGGCGGCGACGTCCTTGATGTCGAGCGCCTCGACGTCGGCCCGCATCGCGCGCAGCGCGGCGCGGGAGGCGGCGAGGTGGGAGCGTTCGAGGGCGAGCGGGTCGTGCGCGGACACGGCGAGGCCTCCCGGTGGTGGTCACGAGTGGTGGGCGGCCGCCGGTTTCCGACCGGACGGCGGCGCTCCCATGACGCGCGGCGGGAGGCGGAAGCTCGCGATTCTAGCCAGGGGGCGTGGCACGGCGCGAATGGTTTTCCGCGCCCCCCGGGGCGGCTCTCAGGGCCGTGGTCCGTCTCCCGTAGGGGGCGGGATGATCCTTGAGTCGTACGCCGCGGCCTGCCGCTTTACACCGCGGGATCGATGTGTCCCGGCCCCCTCGGAACGCATCATGGATCCATGACCACCGCAGGAATCACCCCGGACGTCCAGGGCGCCGAGCACGGTGCCGAGACCGCCCTCTCCCACGCGTTCCGCGCGCTCAAGGTGTTCGCCGGTACGGCGGTGAGCGTGGTGCTGCTGGGCCATGTCGCGGAGGAGGGCCTGGTCAAGCGCTGACCGGCTCTCCTCGCCCGCTCCTCCGCCCCGGCCCCGTCGCCCCGCCCGGGGCACCGGCTCAGACGTCCTCGCCCGCCAGCACCGCGTCCGCGTCCACGATCCGGTACGCGTAGCCCTGCTCCGCCAGGAAGCGCTGCCGGTGCGCCGCGAAGTCCTGGTCGACCGTGTCGCGGGCGACCACCGAGTAGAAGCGCGCCTCGTGCCCGTCCGCCTTCGGGCGCAGGACGCGGCCCAGCCGCTGGGCCTCCTCCTGCCGGGAGCCGAAGGTGCCGGAGACCTGGATCGCCACCGTGGCCTCGGGCAGGTCGATGGAGAAGTTCGCGACCTTCGAGACGACGAGGACGGAGATCTCGCCCGCGCGGAAGGCGTCGAAGAGCTTCTCGCGCTGCGCGTTGCTCGTCTCGCCCTTGATGACGGGCGCGTCGAGGTGCTCGCCGAGCTCGTCGAGCTGGTCGATGTACTGGCCGATGACCAGCGTCTGTTCGCCCCGGTGCCGGCGCACCAGCGCCTCGGTCACCTTCCGCTTGGTGTCCGTCGTCGCACAGAAGCGGTACTTCTCCTCGGTCTCGGCCGTCGCGTACGCGAGCCGCTCCGAGTCCGTCAGGTTGACGCGGACCTCGACGCAGTCCGCGGGTGCGATGTAGCCCTGCGCCTCGATCTCCTTCCAGGGCGCGTCGAACCGCTTCGGCCCGATCAGCGAGAAGACGTCCGACTCGCGCCCGTCCTCCCGGACCAGCGTCGCGGTCAGCCCCAGCCGCCGCCGCGCCTGGAGGTCCGCGGTGAACTTGAAGACGGGCGCGGGCAGCAGGTGCACCTCGTCGTAGACGACGAGTCCCCAGTCGCGGGAGTCGAAGAGCTCCAGGTGGGGGTAGATCCCCTTCCGCTTCGTCGTCAGCACCTGGTACGTGGCGATGGTGACCGGCCGGATCTCCTTCTTGGTGCCGCTGTACTCGCCGATCTCGTCCTCGGTGAGCGAGGTCCGCTTCACCAGCTCGTGCTTCCACTGGCGCGCGGAGACGGTGTTCGTCACCAGGATCAGCGTCGTGGCCTTGGCCTCGGCCATCGCCCCGGCCCCGACCAGCGTCTTCCCCGCCCCGCAGGGCAGTACGACCACGCCCGACCCGCCGTGCCAGAACCCGTCCACCGCCTGCCGCTGGTACGGGCGCAACGCCCAGCCGTCTTCGCGCAGTTCGATGGGGTGCGCCTCGCCGTCCACGTACCCGGCGAGGTCCTCGGCCGGCCAGCCGAGCTTCAGCAGCACCTGCTTGATCTGCCCGCGCTCGGACGGGTGGACGGCGACGGTGTCGTCGTCGATCCGCGCCCCCACCAGCGGCTGGATCTTCTTCGACCGCAGGATCTCCTCCAGCACCGGCCGGTCGCTGCTCTCCAGCACCAGCCCGTGCACGGGGTGCTTCACCAGCCGCAGCCGCCCGTAGCGGGCCATGGTCTCGGCGATGTCGACGAGCAGCGCGTGCGGCACCGGGTACCGCGAGTACGTCACCAGCGCGTCCACGACCTGCTCCGCGTCGTGCCCGGCCGCCCGCGCGTTCCACAGCCCCAGCGGCGTCACCCGGTAGGTGTGGATGTGCTCCGGCGCCCGCTCCAGTTCCGCGAAGGCCGCGATGGTCCGCCGGCAGGCGTCGGCCTGCTCGTGGTCGACCTCCAGCAGGAGGGTCTTGTCGCTCTGGACGATCAAGCAGGTCACGCATGCCTCCGAAGCAGGGTCCGTCTCGCTTTCTCGCGAAACGGACAAGTTTACCGGGCCTGTCGGCGCCGGGGCCGCCCGCGCGGTTACGCGTGCTCGTCCGCCAGTTCCGCCACCCCCGTGATGCGGTGCAGGGGGAAGGTGCGAACCTCGTCGGCCGTGTGGTCGTAGGCGGTGACGAAGCCGCCCTCGACGCGGACGGGGGCGATGACGCGCTGGCTCGCGGCGCCGTCGGCGTTGACGTAGCCGATCCAGACGGCGGCGCCGGTCAGGACGGCGGCCTGCATGGTGGCGAGGGTCTCGGCCGAGGTGGTGCGGGGCAGGCCGCCGTCGGCGGGGGCCGCGGGGCGGGGGCGGCGTTCGGCCGTGGCGGCGAGGTCGCCGGCGCGGATGGCGCGGACGGCCGCGCCGAGGAGGGTCGCGTCCGGCGCGGGCGGGCCCTCCGGGACCGGGGCGGGCGCGGCGCGCGGGGGCGTGCGGTGGGCGTCGGCGCGGGTGACGACCACGTCCCCGGCGGCGGACTCCGCCGCCGGGGCGTAGCCCATCGTCCGCAGCCCCTCCAGCAGGGCGTCCGGCGGGACCTGCGCGGCGAGGACGGTCGGCGCGAGGCGGCGCAGGCGCAGCGGGGCCGAGCGGCGGTCGGCGAGGATCTCGGCCAGGACGGTCTCGTCGTCGCAGCGCAGGTACGAGGACGCGGCGCCCACCCGCAGCCGGCCGTGGCGGCGGGCCACGTCCTCGATCAGGTACAGCAACGGCTGGGGGAGGGGCGTGCGGGAGTGGGCCGTGAGGAAGGCGGTGAGGTCGGAGGCGGTCTGGCCGGCGTCCAGGGCCCGCCGGACGGACTCCGGCGTGAAGCGGTACACCGTCGCGCCGCCCTTGGACTCGATGTCCGCCAGCAGGCCCAGGCGCTGGGCCAGCGGCCGGTGCAGCGGGCCCGGCGCCACCGCCGTCAGGTCGGCCTGGACGAGGACGTGGTCCAGGGGCTCGGGGAGGAGGGGGGCCAGCGCGGTGGCCGGGTCCGAACCCTCCAGCAGGGCGCGGCCGTGGGCCGAGAGCGCGCCGCGGCCGGTGACGCCGAGGAGTTCGGCCTCCGCCAGGGCCCAGTGGGCGAGCCGCGCGCGGGTGTCGTCGCCGCCGCGCGGCGGGCGCTCCCAGGCCAGCCGGGCCTGGAGCGCCTCGGCGGGGGCCGTCGCGCCGGCCGGCAGCCCGGCCAGCAGGCCGAGGACGCGGCGGCGCACCTCCGGCGCCTGCGCCCGGTCCAGGTCCGGGCCGAGCGCGGACAGGGTGCGGCCGCGGGCGTCCTTCGTCCCGGCCAGGCCGGGGGTGCGGGTGGCCGCCAGCCAGGCGGACGCCAGCCGCGTCCAGCGCTCCTCGGCGGGCAGGTCGAGCCACTCGTCGTACGCGGGGGTGGGCGCGTACCGCTCGTCCACGTCCCCGTCGGACGCCAACAGCCCCGCGGCGAAGGCGAGTTCGGCCCAGAACGCGGCCACCGGCTCCGGCACGTCCAGGAGCGCCGCCGTCCGCTTGAGGTCGCGGACGCTCAGCCCGCCCGCGCGCAGCACCAGCGGCCCGGCCGCCTCCCAGTCCGCCAGCAGCTCCTCGACGGTGGCCAGCGCGGTGAACGCCTGCCCGGCGGCCGTCGCGTCCACCAGCCGCGCCCCGTGCTCCGTCACCGGCGCGAGCTCCGGCGCCACCGGCTCGGGCGCGCGGTGCGCCCGCCCGCCCCGTAGGTGCAGCGCCGCCTCGCGCGGCAGGACGACGGAGCCCGGACCGGCCGGCAGCAGCAGCCCCCGGTCGAGCAGCCAGCGCAGATGCGGGGCCGGGTCGGCGGTCACCGTCCCGTACGGCGGCCCCCAGACGAGGCGTTCGAGGACGGCCACGGCCTCCCGCGGCGCCCCGGCCAGCAGCGCCGCCATCCGCGTACGGTCCTCGAAGAGCCCGGTCAGCGCGGTGACGGCGGTCACCGGATCGTGTGTGGCGGGCAGCCCGGCCGCGGCGAGGAGCTCCTGGAGCCGGCCGGGCGACATCCCGGCCGTCGCCTCCGCGACGGTCGGACCGAGGCCCGTCGGCGAGGGGCGCGCGGGGGAGGGGGCGAGCAGCTCGCGGACGGTGCGGACGAGGCGGAGGCGGTCGTCGGGCCCCCAGACCAGGGCCTGTGCGCGCAGCGTCGCGACGGCGCGCGGCAGTTCGCGGACGACCCGCGGGTCCTCGGCGGCGTCGCCGGCCATCAGCCCGGCCAGCGTCCCGTACGGGCACGGGTCAGGCGCCACCGCCAGCGCCTCGGCGGTCTGGAGCGCGAACCGGTCCAGCCGGTCCAGGGCCCGCACGACGGAGGCGCGCGTCGCGGCCCGGGTGGCGAGCTGGGTGAGGTCGCCCGGCACCGGGTTCAGCAGGTCGGGGCGGGCCCGCAGGAGCCCGGACAGCGCCTCGTCGGGCCGGGCGCGCAGCTCCTCGGCGAGGGTGCGCGGAGCCGCGCCGCCCGTGGTCCGCCGCGTCCCCTGCGTCTCCCGCTCCCGCGAAGTGGTCATTCTGTTAACGGTACCGGGTGAGCGCCCCCCGGGCCGTGGCTCCGCCCGCCCGGCGGTTGCGCTCCGCCGTCCCGGCCGTTCTCGCGGACGGCCCCGGGAACGACCGGGTACCGTCGGTCGGGACGGCGGCGCCACGCCGGAGCGCCGGAGGGACGAGGGAACCGGGGAGCCTGGGGGACGCGGTGGGGATCGAGAGCGACCAGCTCGTCTACGACTACCTGAGCAGGGTGGGCGACATAGCGCAGCGCGAGTCCCTCACCTCCGGGGACCGGATGCGCCTGGTCTCCCGGCTGCGGACGGAGATCGAGCGGCGCCGCGCCACGGAGGGCGCCGACACCCCGGCCGCGGTGCGCCGCATCCTCGACGGACTGGGTCCGCCGGAGCGGGCGGTGGCCGACGCCGGCGCCTCGCCCGGGGCCGGCCGGGTGCCCGAGCAGCGGCGCGGGCCGGAGCCGGCGGCCGGCGGCGCGGCGCGCCCCCCGGAAGGGGTGCGCTTCCCCGACGCGGGGGCGCCGCCGCACCTCGCCACGGAGGAGGAGCTGGGCCGCGCCGGGGACGCCGCCGGGGACGACTGGTGGAGCCTCGGGGGCGGCGCCCCCGTCCTGCCCGCCGGCGAGCCGATCCACGGCTTCACCGGCGGGATCGAGATCCCGGACATGCTCAAGCCGCCGCGGCCGCCGGAGGAGGACGAGCCGCCGGCCGCGGCCGCCGCGGCCGAGCAGGCGCCCGCGGAACGGGTACGGGCGGAGCGCGGCCGGGCGCCCCGGCGGCGCCTCGCCCTCGGGCGGCGGGGCGTGGCGCCCGATCCCGGCACGGTGCCGATGAGCCCGCTCCTCGTCCTCGTCGCGATCCTGCTCGTCGTCGGCGCCGTGATCGGCAACTGGCTGGTCCTGGTCGTGGGTTGGGCCCTCGCGTACGTCACCCGCCGCCTCACCCGGAACGAGTCCAAATGGGCGGTCGTGGGCGTGCCGGGCCTGGCCGCCGCGGGCGGTGTGGTCTGGCTGTGGGGCCGGCTCGAACACCGCTGGGGCGACCCGATCCCGCAGGGCGGACTGGGCGCGGCGCTCGCGGACACGCTGCCGGTGGTCGTGCGGGTGGCGGCCCTGGCCTCGGCGGCGTACGTGCTGTGGCGGGCCCGCCGGCCCGGCTAGGACGCGTCCGCCGGGCGCCCGTCCCTGCCGCGCCCGTCGCAAAGGCCCTGACGGGGCGTGGAGTTGGGTGTCCCGACCCAGTAGACTCCCCGGGCCCGCCGTCGGGACGACCGGGCGGCAGGCGACAGGACGACAGGACGGGAGAGAGGGGCCGCCGTGCGAGGCAGGGGACGGGTCATCGGCGCGGGCGTCGCCGGCGTCGCGCTGCTCGCCGTGTCGGCGCCGCTCGGGCATGCCGCCGCGGCCGGGGACGGTGACGCGCGGGGCTTCGGAAAGCCCGCCGCCGTCCGGCAGTTCACGCTGGGAAAGGGCGGCCGGTGGGCCTCCTGCACGGCCGGGGCGGACGCGCCGCACTGGTCGCGGGCCGCCCGGAGCGTGGTCTACGCGACGCGCGTGGCCTGCAAGGGGAACATCCCCCGGGTGCGGGTGACCGTCCACGGCCGGCTCGTCCGCGCGGTCGGCTCCCGGACCGTCGACGCCGCCGTCTCCGACGCGACCAGGACGGTTCCCGTCGACGGCTCCGTCGTGACGTACTCCACGCCCGGCTCCGCCGCCGGGAAGGCCCGCTGGTCCGGGCGTTACCAGGGCGTGTCGACCGTGCGCATCACCGCTCCGGTCCGGGGGACGGAGGGGACGGCGACGAGCGCGGTGCGCTACGTCAGGGTGCCCTGAACTCCCGGGCGGACGGCCGTTTTCCGGGTTACCGGGAGGTCACCCCTCTGCTTATGATCGCTCACGGACCGTCGACGTATCGTTCCTCGGCCGGGAAGGTCGTGACGCCGTGTCGTCAGCACAGCAGGGGACGTCAGCGCAGCAAGGGCCGTCAGGGCGGCGGGGCGAGAGGGCTTACGCGGCCGTACCGACCTTCGGCGTCGAGGAGGAGTTCTACCTCGTCGACCGCGAGACGCGGGCCACCGTCGCCCGCGCTCCCGACGTCATCAAACACGCCGGTGACCGGCTCGGTGACCGCATAGGCCCGGAGCTGTTCACCACCACGGTCGAGACGCGCACGCGGCCCGTCGCCACGCTCGACGAAATGCGGCGGGAGCTGCGGGGGTTGAGGGAAGGGCTCGGGGCGGCCGCGGACGAGGCCGGCTGCCG
The DNA here is from genome assembly GCF_001187435.1 of Streptomyces caatingaensis. GTDB lineage: Bacteria > Actinomycetota > Actinomycetes > Streptomycetales > Streptomycetaceae > Streptomyces > Streptomyces caatingaensis. Next base: position 143,225 of record NZ_LFXA01000009.1, read on the forward strand.
CGTCGTCGCGTCGGGCACGCCCGTCATCCCCTTCCGCGGCCCGCTGGAGATCGTCGAGGACGAGCCGCGCTACCGGCAACTGGCCGATTCGTATGGGCCGTTCGTCTCCGACGACCGCAACACCGGGGCCTGCGCGTGCCACGTGCACGTCGCCGTCTCCGGCCGCGAGGAGGCCGTCCAGCTCTGCAACCACCTGCGGCCCTGGCTGCCGGCGCTCCAGGCGCTCGCCGCCAACTCCCCCTTCCAGTCCGGGCGGGACAGCGGCTTCGCGAGCTGGCGGGCGCTGCACTTCGGCCGGTGGCCGCATGTCGGGCCGACGCCGCCGTTCCGCGACGCGGTGGCCTACGACGCGCTGGTGGACACGCTGGTCGCGTCCGGCATGCTCCAGGACCGCAAGCACGTCTACTGGTACGCGCGTCCCTCCGAGCACTGGCCCACGCTGGAGATCCGGGTGCCCGATGTGAACGCCGAGCTCGACACCGTGCTTCTCGTCGCGGTGCTGGCGCGGGGGCTGGTGGGGGTGCTGCTGGACGACGTCCGGCGGGGTGCGGCGGCGCCGGCCGTCGCCGATCCCCTTCTGCGCGCGGCGCATTGGCGTGCCGCGCGGGACGGGCTGCGGGGTTCCGGGGTCGATCCGCTCACCGGGCGGCTGTGGCCGGCGCCGGATCTCGTCGACCGTCTCGTCGAGCGTGCCGCTCCGGCCTTGGAGGCCGCCGGCGAACTGCGTTTCGCGCGCAGCGCGTGGCATCGGCTGCGGGCGAGCGGGGGCGGGGCGGCGCGCCAGCGGGCGGCGTATGCGCGGCGGGGGGATCTGCGGGACGTCGTCGACGCGCTCACGGTACGGGGGTGAGGGCGCGCTTGCCCCGCGGCGTTTCCCTGCCCCCGCCCCGCCCCCGCCCCGTTTCCCAGGGGCTGCGCCCCTCCCCCCGGCCGCCGCTGTGACCGCGCTCCGCGCGGCGAGGCGGGGGCTCTGCCCCCTGCACCCCTGCCGGGGGCTGCGCCCCCTGGCCCCCGCACCTCCCGCGGACGGACGAGCTGAACAGCGGCTCCGGCTACGGCGACGTCGCGTAGCGGGTTCCCACATTCCCCGCGTGCCATTCGTGGTTGCCGGCCAGCCAGTTGGAGAGGCCGGTCATGAAGCGGGCCAGGAGGGGGCCCGTGGCGGAGAGTTCCGCGGCTTGGCGTTCGAAGGCGTGGACGAGGTCGTTGTGGACCTCGATCGCCTTCTGGAAGGCGTCCTCGATGGAGCAGTCCTCCTCGGCGGCGATCGCGGTCGGCAGGCTGTAGTGGAAGCGGCCGCCGGCCTGTTCCTTGCGCAGGGAGTAGAGGTCGTTGCAGATGGTCGAGGCGTTGGAGGAGAGGGCGACGGCGCGCTGGACGGCGGGCTCGGCGAAGAGCGCGGCGGGCAGCTCGTAGCCGCCGATGGCGTCGGTGATGGTGAGGCAGGGACGGAAGCTGTTGAACTGCCGCTGGACGAGGTACTCCCAGACCGCCGGGGTGCGCTCCTGGGAGATGCAGTCGCCTTCCGCGTTGTAGCCGAGGTAGAGGTTGACGATGTCGTGGCGGAAGCGGTGCGCCTGGGCCGGGGTGGCGAGGGCGCGGAAGTACTCCATGGCCGAGCGCATCGAGCGCAGGGCCGGGTGGGAGTCCATGCCGGTGCGCCAGTCGGCCTCGTAGCGGGGGACGTTGTGGGCGGGGTCGATCGCGGACTGGGCGAGGGCCAGCGCCGCGCCGCGCCGGTGGGCGGTGCCGCCGTACTCCGCCTCGCAGAAGTAGTCGTCGACGGCGTTCTCGCCGGCCAGGAGGCGGGCCGCCGCCATGAGGTGGTCGACGGTCGGCGCGTCCGGGTGGCACAGGACGACGGACCGGCCCGCGTCGAAGGCGACGAGGGCGTCCCGGAGGTCGGTGTCCGGGTAGAGGTCCACCTCCTTCTCGGCCCACTCGACGAGGCGGACGTTGATCTCGTCGGCCAGCGCGCGGTCGTCCCGTACGGGCGGGGGGCAGTAGAGGCCCTTGATGCGCTGGGAGGAGGGCGCCAGTTGCGGTGACGACGGCGGTGACGACGGCGGCGCCGGGGGTGAGTGCTCCGCCTCCGCCCCCACTTCCGGTTCCCGTTCCGGCGCCAGGCGCAGGGAGGTGGTGCCCAGCCCGGTGGGGCCGGTCGGCAGGCGGGGGAGAGGGGGGAGGGACGTCGTGGGGGCGTCCGTCGTACCGGGGGTTGGTGCCTTCATGAGACTCCGTCCGCGGGGCTGGGGCCTGGATCTGCTCTCCCCGAAGGGGTAGCACGGGCCCGAGAGGCGTCACAAGGCCGCCCTCAGCCCCATGTGCCGCGCCGGGAACAGGAGTTCGGGCATGTCAGGCCGGTGGCCCGGGCACCACCAGCGGTCCGCCGGTCACCGGGTCCGGCACCACGACCGCCTCCAGGCCGAACACCTCGCGCACCAGCTCCGCCGTCACCACGTCCTCCGGGCGCCCCTCCGCCACCACCCGTCCCGCCTTCATCGCGACGAGGTGATGGGCGTACCGGGCCGCCTGGTTGAGGTCGTGGAGGACGGCCACGACCGTGCGGCCGCGTTCGGCGTTGAGGAGGCGGACCAGGTCCAGGACCTCGACCTGGTGGGCGATGTCCAGATAGGTGGTGGGCTCGTCGAGGAGCAGCAGATCGGTGTCCTGGGCGAGGGCCATGGCGATCCAGACGCGCTGCCGCTGGCCGCCGGAGAGCTCGTCCACCGGGCGGTCGGCCAGCGTCGTCACGTCCGTCCGGGCCATCGCGTCCGCGACCGCCCGCTCGTCGGCCTCGGACCACTGCCGCCACCAGCGCTGGTGCGGCTGGCGGCCGCGGGCGACCAGGTCGGCGACGGTGATCGCCTCCGGGGCGACGGGCGTCTGCGGCAGCAGGCCCAGGCGGGTGGCGAGCTGCCGGGTGGGGATGCGGGACAGCTCCTCGCCGTCGAGGACGACCGAGCCGCCCGCCGGGCGCAGCAGCCGCCCCAGGGCGCGCAACAGGGTCGATTTGCCGCAGGCGTTGGGCCCGACGACGACCGTCACCCGGCCGTCCGGGACGGCGAGGTCGAGGCCCTCGACGACGGTGCGGTTCTCGTAGGCGAGGGTCAGGTCCCGCGCCCGCAGCCTGCTGTCGGTCGTGCGCCGCTGCTGCTGGGGCATGGTGCGCTCGGTCATGCGGTGCCGCCTCCCGTACGGACGTGGGTGCCGCGGCCCTTGACGATGAGCCGGATCAGGTACGGCGCGCCGACGGCCGCCGTCAGGACGCCCACCGGCAGTTCGGTGGGCGCGAAGAGCCTGCGGGCCAGGAGGTCCGCGAGGACGACGATGAGCGCGCCGGTCAGGGCCGAGCAGACCAGCGGGGTCTGGGCGGTGCGCGCGGTGCGGCGGGCGATCTGCGGGGCGAGCAGGGCGACGAAGTCGACCGGCCCGGCCGCGCCGGTGGCGACGGAGGCGAGGACGACGCCGAGCAGGACGAGCCCGCCGCGCACCCGGTTCAGCCGGACGCCCAGGGCGGTCGCGGTGTCGTCGTCCAGGGCGACCGTGCGCTGGGCGCGGGCGGCCCAGCACAGGGGGACGGCGAGCAGCAGCAGCGCCCAGGCGACGGGCTCGGCGCGGTCCCAGCCGGCGTCGTTGAGGGAGCCGGTGAGCCAGACCTTGGCCTGCTGGGCGACCAGGTAGTCGCCGCTGGTCAGGAAGAGCTGGATGATCGCGCGCAGGGCGACGGCGAAGCCGATGCCGATGAGGACGAAGCGGCCGGCGTGCAGCCCGCCGCGCCAGGCGAAGAGGTAGACGAGGGCGGCGGCGAGCAGCCCGCCCGCCGCCGACACGTACGGCAGCGTCGTGAACGAGGTGACGCCGAGGGTCATCGCGCCGACGGTCAGCGCGCCCGCGCCCTGCGAGACGCCGATGACGTCGGGGCTGGCGAGCGGGTTGCGGGCGACGGTCTGGATCAGTGCGCCGGCGAGGCCGAAGGCGGCGCCGACCAGGACGCCGACCGCCATGCGCGGCAGGCGGAACGTGCCGACGGTCAGCTCCTGCGCCGACGGCCGGCCCAGCAGCACGTCGAGCACCTCGCCGGGGCCGACGAACTCCTCGCCCACGCACAGGTACGCCAGGCACGCGGCGGCCAGCGCCAGGGCGAGGCAGCCGGCCGTGACCGTGGCCCGGCGGTGGACGAGGAAGGAGCCGCGGGCGGCGCGGAGCAGGGCGTAGCCCGTGGGCAGGGTGGGGGCGCTCATGCCGCCACCGTCCGGCGGCGGGCGAGGGTGACGAGGAAGGGGAGGCCGATGAGGGCGGTGGTGACGCCGGCCGGGACCTCGCTGTTCTCGTAGACCACCCGGCCGGCGACGTCCGAGAGCAGCAGGACGACCGGGCCGAGCAGCGCCGCCATCGGCAGCAGCCGGCGGTGGTCGCCGCCGACGAGGGCCCGCGCGATGTGCGGCACGGCGAGGCCGACGAAGGCGATCGGGCCGGCGGCGGCCACGCCGACGCCGGTCAGCACGGTCGCGCCGGTGCCCGCCGCGATCCGTACGGCGGCGACGTTGCGGCCCAGGCCGCGGGCCGCGTCCTCGCCCAGCGCGAGGGCGTCCAGGCCCCGGGCCGCGCCGAGGACGAGGACCGTGCCGGCCAGCAGGAACGGCCACATCTGCCGGGCGATCTCCGCGTCCCGCCCGGCGAGCGAGCCGATCTGCCAGAACCGGAACTCGTCCAGGGCGGACGCGCGGGTGGTCAGGATGCCGGAGATCACCGAGACCAGCAGCGCGTTGATCGCGGCGCCGGAGAGGGCGAGCTTGACCGGCGACGCGCCGCCGCGGCCCCGGGTGGCGATCGCGTGCACGGCGACGGAGGCGAGGGCGGCGCCGGCGAACGCGAACCACACCTGCCCGCCGAGCGTGTGCACGCCCGCCGCCGCGATGGCCAGGACGACGCCGAGCGACGCGCCCTGGCTGATGCCGAGGACGCCGGGGTCGGCGATGGGGTTGCGGGTGACGCCCTGGAGCACGACCCCGGCCATGGCCAGGGCGGCGCCGGTCATCAGCCCGATGAGGGTGCGGGGGAGGCGCAGCGAGCGCACGATGCCGGCGGTGGTGTCGTCGCCGCCGTGCAGCAGGGCGTCCAGGACGCGGTCCGGGGCGATGGCGCGGTTGCCCACGGCGAGGCTGAGCAGGACCGCCGCCAGCAGGGCGACGACGGCCGCGGCCGTCCAGCCGAGGCGGCGGGCCGCGCGCGGGCGGGCGCCGGCCGGGGGGCCGGCGGCTGACATGGCTTCCACTTTCGCTGACCGCAGCTCTCTCGACATGGTCCGGACGGCTCGCCCGGCCGAAGGCCCGACCGCGGGCCCGACTTAGGCAAGGCTAAGTCTACGGGGGGCCGTGCCCGGTCCCGCCCTCCTCACCCGAGAATGGGGCCCATGACCACACCCACCCGCAGCGCGCCCTTCACCGTCGGCTTCGATCTGGACATGACCCTGATCGACTCCCGGCCGGGGATCAAGGCGGCCTACGAGGCCCTCGCCGCCGAGACCGGCGTCCCCATCGACGCCGACCTCGTCGTCAGCCGCCTCGGCCCGCCGCTCGTCCACGAGCTGCGGGAGTGGTTCCCGGAGGAGGACGTTCCGCGGATGGCCGTCCGCTACCGCGAGCTGTACCCGGACCTCGCCATCGCGCCCACCGTCCCGATGCCCGGCGCCCGCGCGGCCCTGGCCGCGGTGCGGGCGCTCGGCGGCCGGTCGGTGGTGGTCACCGCCAAGCACGGCGGCAACGCCCGGCTGCACCTGGAGCACCTCGGCCTGGAACCGGACGCGCTGATCGGCGACCTGTGGGCCGAGCAGAAGGCGGTGGCGCTGCGCGCCGAGGGCGCCGGGATCTACGTCGGCGACCACACCGGCGACGTGCGCGGCGCCCGGACCGCGGGCGCGCTCTCCGTGGCCGTCCCGACCGGCCCGTGCCCGGCGCACGAACTGCGGGCGGCCGGCGCGGACGTCGTCCTGGACGGCGGCCTGGCCGCCTTCCCGGCGTGGCTGGAGGAGCACCGGGCGGGCCTGGCCGCGTGACGGCCCGGCGCGGCCTCAGTGGGAGGCGTCCCGCGCCGCCCGCCGCTGGGCCGCGACGGCCCGCAGCACCCCGCCCGCCGCGATCGCGAAGCCCACGCCCATGAGCATGGAGACGAAGTAGGCGGCCGTCGGCAGCGGGTCGGCGCCGAGGAAGAGCGGGGCCACCGTGGCCAGCGTGGCCACGGCGCCGATCAGGAAGACGATGGCGCCGGCGCGGACCAGCAGATCCCCGGGCCGGGACGTTTCGTTGCTCACCCGAGCAGGGTAGTGGCCCAGGAGCCGGGTTCGCCCCCGGGGCCGTACACAGGGCTGTGACCAGGAACGGCGCACGCGCACACCGACCGCCGCGCACGACATGGGCACGCAGGATCGCCGCCGGACGCGCAGAGGTACGACCCGAGGACGTCTTGTCACCGGGCCCGGGACCATTAGCCTTGGGGGTAGCGGGTCTTGCGACCCGCTGTAGTGCTATCCAGAGCGGTTTTTACTTGCTTACGGATTTTTCGACAGTTTCCGGTTTCCGACGAGTACGAGGACGAGGACAGACGTGCCTACCGGCAAGGTCAAGTGGTTCAACAGCGAGAAGGGCTTCGGCTTTCTCTCCCGCGACGACGGCGGCGACGTCTTCGTGCACTCCTCGGTGCTCCCGGACGGGGTGGACACGCTCAAGCCCGGCCAGCGCGTGGAGTTCGGCGTCGTCGCCGGCCAGCGCGGCGACCAGGCGCTCAGCGTGATCGTCCTGGACCCGACCCCGTCCGTCGCCGCCGCCCAGCGCCGCAAGCCCGACGAACTTGCCTCCATCGTCCAGGACCTGACGACGCTGCTCGAGAACGTCACCCAGCAGCTGGAGCGCGGCCGCTACCCCGACAAGGCCCACGGCGCCAAGATCGCCGGCATGCTGCGCGCCGTCGCCGACCAGCTGGACGTCTGACCGCCCCCGGAGTGCCCGGGGAGAGCCGGGCGCTCTCGCCGGGCGCTCTCAGGGAAAGCTGAGCGCGTCCGGGCCGAGGGGCGGTACGAGCCCCTCGGCCGCGGCCCGGGTCAGCAGCCCCCGCACCGCCGCGTAGCCGTCCTCGCCGAGGTCGGCCGTGAACTCGTTCACATAGAGCCCGATGTGCTGGTCGGTGACCGCCGGGTCCATCTCCTGCGCGTGCTCCAGGACATACGGACGCGACGCCTCCGGATCGTCCCACGCCATGCGCACCGAGGCGCGGGCCGCGTCCGCGAGCCGGCGCAGCGTGTCCGCGCCCAGGGACCGCTTGGCGATGATCGCGCCCAGCGGTATCGGCAGGCCGGTGGTGCCCTCCCAGTGGTCGCCCATGTCGGCGAGGCAGGTCAGCCCGTACTCCTGGTACGTGAAGCGGGCCTCGTGGATGACCAGGCCGGCGTCCACCTTGCCGTCCCGCACGGCCGGCATGATCTCGTGGAACGGCAGGACGACGACCTCGCCGACGCCGCCCGGCACCTCCGCCGCGGCCCACAGCCGGAACAGCAGATAGGCGGTCGAGCGCTCGCTGGGCACCGCGACCGTCCTCCCCGACAGCGCCTCGGGGCCGCCGAGCGCGTCCCGCGTGAGCACCAGGGGCCCGCAGCCGCGGCCCACCGCGCCGCCGCAGGGCAGCAGCGCGTACTCGTCCAGCACCCAGGGCAGCACCGCGTACGACACCTTCAGCACGTCGAACTCGCCGCGCTCGGCCATGCCGTTGGTGCGGTCGATGTCCGCGAAGGTCACGTCCAGGGCCGGGGCGCCGGGGACGCGGCCGTGGGCCCAGGCGTCGAAGACGAAGGTGTCGTTGGGGCAGGGCGAGTAGGCGATGCGGACGGTGTCGTTCACGGTGCTCCTTCGGGACGTCCTGCGGAGGCGGCGGCCGAGCCGGCCGAGGCGGCGGGGACGACGGCCGCGGGCAGCGCGCGGAAGGCGCCGGTGAGCGCGGCCAGCGCGTCCCCGATGCGCCAGGCGGCCCGGTCGCGCGGCCCCACGGCGTTCGAGACGGCGCGCAGCTCCAGCACCGGCGTGCCGTGCGCGGCGGCGGCCTCGGCCACGCCGAAGCCCTCCATCGCCTCGGCGAGCGCGCGGGGGTGGCGGCGCGTCAGCTCCGCGGCGCGCCCGGCGGAGCCGGTCACCGTGGAGACGGTCAGCACCTCCCCGGGCAGCGCGCCGGTCGCCGCGGCGACGGCCCGGACGAGGCCGGGGTCGGGCCGGTGCGCGTCGCGGCCGAAGCCCAGCTCGGTGACGGTCAGGAAGCCGCCGGGCGCCTCGGCGCCCAGGTCGGCGGCGACGATCCGCTCGGCGACCACCAGGGCGCCCAGCGGTGCCCCGGGGGCGACGCCCCCGCCGATGCCCGCCGAGACGGCCAGGGCGTACGGCCCGCCCGCGAGCGCGGCCGCCGTCAGGGCCGTCGCCGTGCCGGCCGCGGCCGCCGCCGGGCCGACGCCGGCGGCCAGCACGTCGTACCCGCCCGTGCGGTGCAGCACCGCGCCGCCCGGCAGCGCGACCTCTTCCGGGACGCCGGGGAACGCGGCCGTCACCGCGTCCCGCTCGGCGGCGACGGCGGTGACGACGAGGACCCGCATCGTCAGGATTCGGCCTTCAGCGTGTAGTTCCAGACGCCCAGCGCCTCCCGGTCGCCCAGCTCCACGATGCTGACCTTGACCTCGTCGGACTTGGCCAGCTCGAAGAAGTAACCGGCCTGGACGGTCCGGTACGTCTTCGTGTTCTTGCCCATCGCCCGGCCGTTGACGAACATCGTCCAGCCGTTGTCGGCGATCTTCGGGTCGACGCCGATGTGCAGCTTGTCGTCGACGGTCGCCTTGATGGTCTTGCCGCTCTTCTGGAGACAGTCGCCCAGGTCCTTCTGGTCGATGCCGTCGCCGCCGTTGTAGCAGGTGGCCTCCGACTGGACCGTCGACGAACCGACGGTCACCGTCGCCATCGGGGTCGGCTTGTCGCAGGCGGAGAGGGCGACGAGCCCAAAGGTCACGGCACCGGCGGCGGCAGCGGCGCGGCGGCGTCTGTCCCGGAAAAACGCAGCGGTCATGCGGGCAGGCTACCCGGCCGTTTCCGTCACGCCACGCGCGGGTGCGGTGAGCCGCGCCTGGCCGCGGCCAGCAGCCCCCGGACGGCAGTGACCACCCCCAGCGCGAGGAACGCGGCGGCCACGGACATGCCCAGCACGCCGTTGAGCGGCAGCACGATCCCGATCGCCCCGCCGGCCACCCAGCACATCTGGAGCAGCGTCTCGGAACGGGCGAACGCCGACGTCCGCACCTCCTCCGGGACGTCGCGCTGGATGAGGGAGTCCAGCGACTGCTTGCCCAGCGCCTGCGCGATCCCCGCGACGGCCGCGATGACGACCACGAAGAAGGCGCCGAAGAACACCGCCGTCAGCACCGCCGTGGCCAGCGTCGCCGACAGCACCGCCGCGATGGTCTTCTCCGGGCCGCGCGAGCGCAGCAGCGCGCCCATGGCCGTGCCCAGCGCGTTCCCCGCGCCCGCCGCGACCGCGACCATGCCCAGCGAGAACGCCGGGCCCAGCCCGGCCAGCGGATGCACCCTCAGCAGGAACGCCAGGAAGAAGGTGAGGAAGCCCGACAGCATCCGCAGCGCGCTGTTGGCCTGGAGGCCGTGCAGCACGGAACGGCCCACCGTGCGCAGCCCCGGCTTCTGCCGCTTGGCGGCCGCCCGGGCCCTGCCGTGCAGATGCGGACGGTGGTCCGGCGCGACCAGCCGGGCCCGTGCCTCGCCCTTGGCCGAGTCGACCTTGTGCGGCAGCGCCAGCGACCAGAAGGTGCCGAGGGTGAAGATCGCGCACGCTCCGTAGAGCGGCCACTGCGGGCCGAGCTGGTGCAGCCCCGCGCCGAGCGGGGCCGCCAGTCCCGTCGCGAGCAGGCCGCCCAGCGTCACCCGGGAGTTCGCCTTCACGAGGGAGATCTTCGGCGGCAGCAGCCGGGGCACGACCGCCGACCGCACCACCCCGTACGCCTTCGACGCGACCAGCACGCCGAGCGCCGCCGGATACAGCTCCAGGCCGCCGGTCGCCACCGCCCCCGACATCGTCACGGCCAGCACCGCGCGCGTCAGCATCGCGCCCGCCATCGCCGCCCGGCGGCCGTGCGGCAGCCGGTCCAGCAGCGGCCCGATGACCGGCGCGAGGAGGGTGAACGGCGCCATCGTGACGGCCAGGTACAGCGCGACGCGGCCGCGCGCGGCCTCCGTCGGGACGGAGAAGAAGATGGTGGACGCGAGCGCGACCGTCACCATCATGTCGCCCGCCGAGTTCACCGCGTGCAGCTCGATCAGCTTGGCCAGCCCCGACTCGCCCGCCCCGTGGGCATTCGTCGCCCTCCGCACGCCCCGCGCCGCGAACGACACGGGCGCCCGCACCGCCCGCACGACCCCCTGGCCGCCCCGGCGAAGCGGACCGCCCTTTGCAGACCGGATGGCTCCCACCCCGCCATCATCTCCCAGATCTCCGGGCGGACGGCCCGTCGTCTCCGGGCGGATGTCTCCCGGCGGACGGCCCGCTTGTCTCCGGGCGGACGGCCCCTCGGCGCCGGGGCGGGGGCCTGCCGGGCGGGTGCGGGGTGCTCCTCGCCGGTGTGCGGCGGGGTGCATGGGCCGCCTCGCCGGGCGGCCCCGGCGGCGGCCCGGTCTCCGGCCGCGCCGGCCCGCCCCCCCCGGGCCCGCCGAGCGGCCCTGCCCGCGCCGCCCCCGCGGCGGCGGCGCGGCGGCGCCGCGGGGGCGTACCGGAGTGCCCCGGGGAGCTCGCCGAAACCCGGGTATCCCCCGGACCTGACTCCGGGGTAGCGTGCACAATGCGCCACCAGCGGTCGTTCTTGGCCGCGCGCCGCGTCTCGATCCCGCAGAATGGACATGACCAGGTGCGCCCGCGGCCGAACGGGCGGACGTCGACGCGGCCCCACGGTCCGCTCCGTCCGCCGCCGAACCGGCCGTCGGCCGGCGCACTCGTGAGACGGCGTGGAAGAGAGAATCGATTCTTGTGAGTGCTGCGATGCGAAGCCGTACCCCGGACCGCCTGTGCGCCGAGGCGGTCGAACTCGCCCGTACGGCGGCCGAGGAGGCCGCGAGCCCCGGGCAGGTGGGTGACCACGTCGAGGTCGTCGCCGACGGGGACCGCGTCGTCACGCACTACTTCACCTGCCTCGATCCCGGCTATCGCGGCTGGCGCTGGGCCGTCACCGTCGCCCGCGCCTCCCGCGCCAAGATCGTCACGCTCGACGAGACGGTCCTGCTGCCCGGCCCGGACGCGCTCCTCGCCCCCGAGTGGGTGCCCTGGAGCGAGCGGCTGCGCCCCGGCGACATGGGCCCCGGCGACCTGCTGCCCACCGAGGCGGACGACCTGCGGCTGGAGCCGGGCTGGTCCGGCGAGGACGTGCCGCCGCCCAACTCCGTCCTCTCCGAGGAGATGACCGAGCTCGCCGACGCGGAGGACGCGGACGTCTCCGCCGGACCGCCGTCCGCCCAGCCGACGGCGGCCGAGCGCGGCTCCATCGCCTCCGTGGCCGAGGAGCTCGGCATGCGCCGGGCCCGGGTCCTCTCCCGCTACGGCCTGCACACCGCGGCCGACCGCTGGGACGAGTCGCACGGCGCCAAGACCCCCATGGCCCAGGCGGCCCCCGCCTCCTGCGTCAGCTGCGGCTTCCTCATCCCCATCGGCGGCTCGCTGGGCCAGGCGTTCGGCATCTGCGGCAACGAGTTCGGCCCGGCGGACGGGCACGTCGTCTCGCTCGCGTACGGCTGCGGCGGCCACTCCGAGGCGGCCGTCATGCCGAAGCCGCCCCGCCCGGCCCCGCCGGTCATCGACGAGACCGTCGTCGACGTCCTCCCCCTGACCGGCCCGGCCGCCACCGAGGAGGAAGACCTGGGGCACGCCTGACAGCCCGTCCGGCGCTTGAGGACACCGCGCGGAGCGCGGTTCCGGGGTCCGGGGCGGAGCCCCGGAGGGACGGTGAACGGGGGCACCCCCTCTGGGGGAGGGGCCGGGGCACCCTCACCCACCCCCCACCCACCCGCACGGTACGTTCACCCCTGGACCACAACCAGAGGGAGACGAACCCGACGTGACCGGCAGCGGCATGACAGGCAGCGGAAGCGGCAGCGGTAGCGGCAACGCCACCCCCACCACCGACCCCTTCAACACCGCCCGCCTCCGCCGCGGCGTCCTCACCGCCTGGACCGCCTCCCCGGCCCGCTTCCGCGAGGACGCCAACGCCGAGGAGGACCTGGCCCTCGGCGGCTACCGCGACCGCCTCGTCGTCGAACTCGCCCAGAACGCCGCGGACGCGGCGGCCCGCGCCGGCGTCCCCGGCCGCCTCCGGCTCACCCTGCACGCCCCGGAGGCACCCGGCGACCCGGCCGTCCTCGCCGCCGCCAACACCGGCGCCCCGCTCGACGCCGCCGGCGCCGAGTCGCTCGCGACGCTGCGCGCGTCGGCGAAGCGCGGCCACGAGGACGCCGCCGGCCGCTTCGGCGTCGGCTTCGCCGCCGTCCTGGCCGTCACCGACGAGCCCGCCGTCCTCAGCCGCCACGGCGGTGTCCGCTGGTCGCTCCGCGAGGCCCGCGCCCTGGCGGAGGAGGCCGCCGGCCAGGACGAGACCCTGGCGGCGGAGATCCGCCGCCGCGACGGCCACGTCCCCCTCCTCCGCCTCCCGTTCCCCGCCGAGGGCACCGCCCCCGACGGCTACGACACCGTCGTCGTCCTGCCCCTGCGCGACGGCGCGGCGCAGGACCTCGCCGAGCGGCTGCTCGCCGGGATCGACGACGCGCTGCTGCTGGCCCTGCCCGGCCTCCGCGAGATCGTTGTCGAGACCCCGGACAGCACGGAGCCCCGCGTCCTGACGAGCCGTCAGGAGGACGAGGAGCACGTCGTCGTGGACGACAGCACCCGCCCCGGCACCCCCGTCCGCTACCGCGTCGCCCGCGCCTCCGGCCGTCTCGACGCCGCCCTCCTCGCCGACCGGCCGGTCGAGGAACGCCTGCGCCCCGCCTGGTCCGTGACCTGGGCCGTCCCGGTCGCCCCGGACGGCACCCCGGCCCGCCCCCGCACCGCGCCCGTCCTGCACGCCCCCACCCCCACCGACGAACCCCTCGGCCTGCCCGCCCTGTTGATCGCCACGTTCCCCCTGGAGCCGACCCGCCGCCACACCGCGCCCGGCCCGCTGACCGACTTCCTCACCGGCCGCGCCGCCGAGGCGTACGCCGCGCTGGTGCGCGACTGGCGCCCGGTCTCGGCCGGGACGCTCGACCTCGTCCCGTCCCCGCTGGCCACCAGCCCCCTCGACGCGGAGCTGCGCAGCCTCGTGCTGGAGCGGCTGCCGCGCGTCGCGTTCCTGCCGGCCGCCGCACCCGCCCCGGAGGGCGAGGAGGCGTACGCCCTGCGGCCCGCCGAGGCGGAGATCGTGGAGGGCGCGGGCGCGGAGACCGTCGCCGTCCTCGGCGAGCTGTTCCGCGGCCTCGTCCCCGCCGGGCTCGAACGCCGCCCGGAACTGCGCGCGTTGGGCGTGGCCCGCGTCCCGCTGGGCGAGGCCGTCGACCGCCTCGCGGGCGTCGAGCGCCCCGCCGAGTGGTGGCGGCGGCTCTACGACAGCCTCGCGGGCGTGGACCCGGACCGGCTGACGGGCCTGCCCGTCCCGCTCGCCGACGGCCGCCGCACGGCCGTCGGCCCCCGCCAGGTCCTGCTGCCGCCCCGGGACGGCGCCGAGCGGCTGTCCCGCCTCGGCCTGAAGGTCGTCCACCCGGAGGCCGCGCACCCGCTCCTCGAAAAGCTGGGCGCCACGCCGTCGTCCCCCCGCGCGATCCTGACGACGCCTCAGATCCGCGCAGCGGTGGCCGACTCCCTCGACCTGGACGAGGCGTGGGACGAGGACGGCGGCGCCCTCGACCACGACGAGCTGATGGACACCGTCCTCGGCCTCGTCCGCGACGCCGACCTCGCCCCCGGCGACGAGCCCTGGCTCGCCGCCCTCGCCCTCCCCGACGAGGACGGCGAACTCGCCCCCGCCGGTGAACTCGTCTACCCGGGCAGCCCGTTCGAGAGCGTGATCCGCCCCGGCGAACTCGCCGCCGTCGACGCGGGCCTGGCCGCCCGCTGGGGCGAGCAGCCGCTGACCGCCGTCGGCGTCCTCGCCACCTTCGCCCTCGTCCGCGCCACCGACGTCGTCCTCGACCCCGACGAACTGGAGCCGCGCGAGGGCGACTTCCCCGAGCCGGACGACGCCGGGCTGCTCGACGCCGTCGACGTCTGGTGCGAGGACGTCCTCGACCGCCTGCCCGACACGGTCGTGCCGCCCGTCGCGACGGAGATCGTCGCCGTCCGCGACCTCGACCTCGTCGACGACGACGCCTGGCCGCAGGCCCTCGCCCTCCTCGCCGAACCGCCGCTGCGCGACGCCCTGACCACGCCCGTCCGTGTCCTCCTGCCGGACGGGACGACGGAGTCCGTCCGCCCGTACACCGCCTGGTGGCTGCGCGGCCACCCCGTCCTGGACGGCCGCCGCCCGGCGGGCCTGCGCGCGGCCGGCGGGGATCCGCTCCTGGAGGGCCTCTACGAGTCCGCCGACGCGACGGGCTTCGCCGACGAACAGGTCCTGCGGGCCCTGGGCGTCCGCACGTCCGTCGCCGCCCTCCTCTCCGAACCGGGCGGTGCCGCCGAACTCCTCGCCCGCCTCGCCGACCCCTCCCGCCCGGTCCGCCCGGCCCAACTCCACGCCCTCTACAGTGCCTTGGCCGAGCTCGACCCCGACGAGGTCACCCTCCCCGACGACCTGCGCGCGGTCGTCGACGGCTCGGTACGGGTCGTCGACGCCGCGGACGCCCTCGTGGCCGACGCCCCCGACCTCCTCCCCCTGGCCACCGGCCGCCCCCTCCTCCCCGTCCGCCCCTCCCGCGCCGCCGCCCTCGCCGACCTCCTCCAGGTCCCCCGCCTGAGCGAGGCCGTCGACGCCCCCGTCGAGGCGTCCGACGGCTCCCTCCGCGACGTCCCCGACGGCGTCCGCGTCCTCCTCCCGACCGCCCCCACCACCTACGTCGAGCACGACCGCCTCACCGTCGCCGGCGTCGAACTGGACTGGCGCCTCACCCCCGACGGCGTCCTCCACGCCACCACCCTGGAAGGCGTCGCCGCCGGCCTCGCCTGGGCGGCGGGCCACTGGTCACGCCGCTTCGAGGCCGCGGCGCTGCTGGAGGACCCGTCGCGGACGGGGGAGCTGGCGCGGGACAGGTGGTTCGACTAGCGGACGGGCCTAGCCCGCGTACTTCTTCAACTGCTCCGTGTCCAGGGTGATGCCGACCGGTTCCGGGAGCTCGACCGTCGTGCCGTAGGGCTTGGTGACGAGGTGCTGGTACCGGCCGTCCTCCGGTTCGTAGTGGACGGTGACCGACTCGTCGTCACGATCGACGAGCAGGTGGACGGGGATGCCGGCGGCCGCGTAACCGGCGGGCTTCTCCACCCGGTCGCGGCGGTCGGTGCCGGCGTCGTGCGAGGTGACCTCGACCACCATCAGGACCCCTTCCGGTGCACCCCGTTCCCCCCACTCGTCGGCGAAGTGATCGACGGGCGCGAGGATGCCGTCGGGGATGGCGCGGCAGGGGTCGGGGCGGGGCGGGGTTTCGCCGCGGCAGGTGCGGCAGATGCCGCCGGGGAGGGCTTCGGAGGGGCCGGGGGTGCGGCAGACGACGCATTCGAGGAGCATGTGCGGCCGCCGCTCGGGGGCGGCTGCCTCCACCTCCGGCGGCAGCTTGTCGCGGAGGCGGCGGCGGGCGAACCCGGCGGCGTGCAGCACCTCCGGCGGCAGCTGGCCCGTCATGGCCCGGACGAATTCGTCGTCCGTGACGCCACGCTCGAACCACGGCTCGGCCAGCGGCGCGAGGGCCGCGCAGTCGGCGGCCGACAGCGTCATCCGGGGATCGGTACGGCCGAGGGAGGCGAGGAGGCGGTACGCGCGGGGGCACGACGGCTGCGGCGCTTCCGGCGCCGGGGCCGGAGGGGCTTCCTGCGGGACGTCGACGGTTCGTACGGCCTCCCACCAGGCGTCGTCGCGCGGCGTCCGCGAGAAGAACGTCCGTCACCCAACGCGGGCTTCCCTCTTCACTCTTCAGGTGCTCGGTGAACCGCCGCAGGTGACCGGCTTCCGACAGCCGCCGCAGCGCGGTCAGGCAGGCGGCCTGCCCGTACGCGGGCAACTGCGCCGGCAGAGACTTGCCGTCGATCGCCGCGCCTTCCGGCAGCCGGTCGATGAAGGCTGCGACCGACGCCTCGCGGGGCGGGAGATGGGTGAAGCCGTCCTTGCGGCGCCGCTCTTGGGCGGGTGCGGAGCGCTTGCCGAAGCCGGAGCGGGCCATGAGGGGCGTGGGGGCGCTAGGGTAGGCGTCAGCCATCGGGATCGATCTCCTCAGTTCACGATCTCGTAGGTGAGACCCCGGTCCTGACCCGCCCCGTCCGGAGCGTCATGAGGCCGCTCGTGGAACCGCGCCTCGACTGGCTCTTCCGCCCGGACGGGACGCGCCGCCGCCGCGCCGAAGTGATCGGTCTTCTTCACGCGTGGGGCGAGGTGGACGTCGTCGGTTGTCTCGGCGGCGGCCATCCCAACGAGGTGCTCGAACTCCGGCGCAAGGGGGGCGGCTCGGCCGAGCTACCACTCGTCCAGACAGTCGGCAAGGTAGCGACATGTGCGTCCGAGCCCCTGCATATAGGCAACGGCTGAGCACAGCCCGGAACCCGGGTCCCCTTCCAGCTCTGTACGTGCTCGATCGAGCACGCAGTTCCACCGGTGCCACGCCTCGGTACGGCGCCCGAGCAGATCGCGCCGGGTCGTCCCTTCCTGTCGCATCAATTCGAGGTGGCCCCGCAATGCGTCGGTGATCTCCCGCACTTCCTGGGCCGGAGGGAGCGAAGGCCGCTCATGAAGCGCTCGGCGTACCGTGGCCCGGATCGTCACGAGATCCAGCGGGAGGGTGTCCCCGGTCATCAGGGGATCGATGTGCATCAAGGTGCCTCCTTGGCGGCTGACATGACCAGCACGGTAGGCAAGGTGAGTTCACCGGATGGGCCGCGTTTCCCGATGTTTCTCGTGCTGCGGCGGGCCGAACGCATATTGGGCTCTCGCGATGACGCGGTGCGCTTCGGCTCCGTAAACGGCAGCTGCGGCGAGCGTCTCCCACACTTTGGCGTACAACGCGATGTCGTCCGCACTGTCCAGCCAGATCTCGGCGTTCCACGTCTCGGTCACCACGAGCCGTTCGTCGTGAATCCAGAAACCCACATCGGGAGCCAGCCGAACGTCGGCTTCGAACGGGATGATCCCGAGCGAGACGGTCTCGCTGCGCAGGAAGCGCGTCAGGTAACAGAGTTGGTCCCGCATCTGTTCCGGGGAACAGAGGCGGGCGCGCAGCGCCCCCTCCCATACGACGAAACGGAAAGAGCGTCCACGGTCGTTGAGGACGTCCTGACGGGCCAGGCGCGCCCGGACACCCTCCTCGACGTCCTCCGCGACGCCGCGCAGTTCGGCGTACCGGCTCAGGACGGATCGTGCGTACTCCGGAGTCTGGAAGAGCCCGGGGATGATGCCGGCTTCGAAGCCGCGAATGCTGCGCGTGCGCCGCTCCTCCAGGGCGGCGCCCTCCTGGACCGGTCTGTGCCCGCCGGCGAGCTGCCGCCGCCACGAGCGGTACTGGGTTTCAAGCCCCCGCAGACGGCCGAGGAGTTCCTCGGTGACGCTCTCGCGGCCGACGGCCGTTGCCCATGCCCTGAGATCCGCGCCGGTCGCGGTCTGCCGTCCGTTCTCCAGTTTGGAGACCTTCGAGTGCGGCCATCCACAGGCGTGGGCCAGCGCCCGGCCGGTGAGGCCGGCCTCGGTGCGCAGCTCGCGGAGCCGCGCACCGAGGACCGCCCGGCCCTGCTGGAAGTCCGTCGTCACACGGTGGACGGTACCCGGGCCTTGAACTCCTTGTATTCCAGGGCGTTCTGCCATGCGGTGTCGTGCACACGGCAGTACGTCAGGATCGTCGCCTCATCCTCGACCAGTTCGGCGCCTAGATACTGATCCTGCGCGTCGAAGTGGAGCCTGAGTGCGAAACGGGAGTCGAACAGCCAGAAGTCCACCATGGGGAGCCCGAGCTCCTCGGCCCGGTGCCGGGGCAGGCCCCGGATGTCCTCACCGGCCTCGACGTTGGTCCAGGCGATGGCGAGCAGATAGCGCTGCCCCACGGTGGGCGGCTCGTCGAAGAGCCGTACGCGCCTGATGCGCTTGCCCTGCCCGGTCAGTTCGCGCACCGCGCGACACCACGGCCGGTGCGGGTCCTCCGCAGGATCCTCCCCGCGCAGGAAGCGTCGGAACTCCTCCCCCTCGGCGTCCGAGGCATAGCCCCGCCGCGTCTCGAACCGCCACGCGGAGTGCCGGAACCCCTGATCGAAGTAGTGATCGAAGTCCTCGTCACGGATGAAGGACGTCACTACTCGCTCCTCTCACTCCTTGGGAGCGAACCGCGTCAGCAGCTCACGTGGGACGATGACGAAGGTCTCGTGCGGGGCGACGTCCTTGAGCTGGGCGATGTCCTCGGGTTCTGTGACCTTCTTTCCTTGTACGAGGACTTCGCCCGTGTCCAAGTCCTCGTAGAGGCTCGGGCATTTGCCGTCCTTGGAGGTCGTACCGAGCATCCTGAGCCTTCGAGCCATGGTCGCGGTCCTTCCGCTCGACAGGGGCGCCCCGCTGATCGCCGGACGCTCGCGACACCGTACAGATTCGCCGCTGTGACAAGTGCGGGTGTTTCTCAATGTTTCTCGCGACTTGTTTTGCACCCGCACATGACGGGAGCGATGCCTTGGCTGTCGCTCTCGCTGACAACTTTCATTCCTCCCGAGCGCGCTCCGACATGATGTTCGGTCCCGCCACCAGCTGCCTGCCGACCGCTCGGACACACTGAAATCCTCTGCGTCACCTCCCACCAACGAGCAGGAACCCACCAGTTTCGGCTCAATAAATGCCAAGCTCAGACGTCCCGACGCGTGTACGCGGCTCCTCCTGCTACCACCACGCCCACCGTGAACGCACAGAAGATCAAGAGCCCCAGGGCAGGGTGGACATCACTGCCGAGCAACGCTCTGGTGAACCCCGCGTCCTCGAAGTCGTCGTCGCCTCGCAGGCAGTACAACGCGGCGCGCGAGGCTGCGAAGGGCAAGTGGCCCGGGACGGCCGAGAACCCGGGAATTCGGCCGAGCAGCAGCCCCACGAGTCTTTCCAGGACCAATGGCCACAGCAGCAAGAACATGATGACGGGAAGGCGGTTCCGGACGAGTGCGGTGAGTCCTGCCGCGAGCGCGGGCCAGCAGAGCATCACCACCGTGAAGGACGCCATCGGAGCCGGCAGCCCCAACCAGCCGAGCGAAGGTTCACCGCGTACTGCACGCATTCCGCTTGCGATCAGAGCGCCGAGCAGCGACGAGCCGAGCGCCACGGCCGCCGCAGTTACCGACGTGACCGCGACCTTAGCCGCATAGGCTGTGCGCCGCGACGAGAGGGTGAGGAACGTCGACCTCGCGGCCTGGTGGGCGTACTCCGCGGAAATCGCCGTCGCCCCGAAAGCGAAGAGCAGGAACGCCGACATGGGGGCCTGGGACGCGAGGGGTGCGAATTGGAGAACATCCGCGGTGGCGGCGGGAGAGTAGTCGTGCAGACCGATGTCGATCCCGTTCCCGATGCCGATCAGGACCACGATACCTGCGAGGATCCACGGCGAACGCAGCGACGACAGCCGCTTCCCCTCGTACCGCAGCGCCCGCCGCGCGCATGAAAGGTGCATGCCGGGCCGGTCGTGCTCGGCCGTTTTCCCGCCCGCCCCGGTCGTAGTGGTGACCACAGGTGTCATGAGGTGCTGAACTCCTCTTCCGCGACGGACAGGTAGAACTCCTCGACGGACGGGGTCTTCTCTTCTAGCCAGTACAGAGGGATGCCGCGCTCCGCCGCCAGGTGGCCGACCTGATGCCGGTCGAGGCCGGTGACCCGTGCCCGTACTCCATCCAGCGGTTCAAGACACCCGCCGTTCTCGGCAATGGCAGCTGCCAGCCGCTCCGGCTCGGGACTCTCCACGACGACATGGAGTCCGGCCCGCTCCGTGATCTGGTCCACCGACGACTGCGCGGTCACGCGTCCACGCGCCATCACCACGACGTGGTCGGCGAGTTGGTCGATTTCCGCCAGTAGATGACTGGAGAGCAACACCGCACCGCCCTCATCGGCGATACGGCGCAGCGTCCCCCGCAGCCACGCGATGGAGTGTGGGTCCAGGCCGTTGAACGGCTCGTCCAGGATCAGCACCCGGGGCGAGCCCAGAAGCGCCTGCGCCAGGCCGACGCGCTGGGCCATTCCCAGGGACAGCTGGCCGAGGCGGAGCCCGGTGGCCTGTTCGAGCCCGATAGCGGCCAGTGCCGGACCGACATCGCCCACAGGAACCCCGAGACCATGCGCCACCATGGCGAGGTGATCACGGACACGGTGCCTCGGATGGCCTCCGACGCCGCCGAGGACTGCCCCGACGACCCGGCCCGGGGAATGCCATTCCCTCAGAGGGCGTCCGAGGACGGCAGTTTCCCCCTCACCGTGCGCCAGCCCCAGCATCAGCCGGAGTGTGGTGGTCTTGCCCGCCCCGTTGGCTCCCAACAGGCCGGTCACCGAACCTGCGGGCACGGCCAGAGACACTCCGTCGACGACTCTCTTCCCCCGGTAAGACTTGGCCAGCCCGGAGGCCGAGAGCAAAGGAGCCGCGGAAGCCGGCTTCGGCACGACAGGCCGCCCTTCACAGTTCTCGATGCGACAGGGCCGGCCGGTCCCCGACGGGACCGGCCGACGTCCATGACATGTAACGGACGGGGCGAACTCACTCCCACCCGATGCCCGCTCCGTACAGCAGGCCGGAGGCCGCATGCACGGTCACCGGCACGACCGCTCCGTTCCACGGTCTGCGTTTCCGCGCCGCGCACAGTGCGAGGGCAAGGGCCGGGCCCACCCAGCCGAGCACATAGAGAATCACGGTGATGCCATCGATGTGGTCCACCAGCTTCGCGGTACGGCCCACCCGTGACAACAGGCACAGGCAGGAGAACACCAGGGCCGAGCCCCACAGGTTGGCCTCGACGTCCCTGGGACCTCGCACTGTCGTCCCGTCATGACGCGTCATGGGTTGTGCGTCTTCAGCCGGCGAGCTGGCGGATGACCCAGTCGATCACATCCGCGCCGCTCGCGCTGATGAGGATCCGAACGGGGTGGTACCAGGACAGGCCGCCAACCCACTTGTTGAAGGACTTGGTGCCGCCCTTCGCAGCCTTGACAGCCGCATTGTAGAACTTGGGCCCCTGCTTCTTGATGGCGTTGAGCAGGGCCCGCCCGGCGCTGCTGGCCGCGCTGCGCTTCACGCGGGGCGAGGTCTCGCCCTCGGCGACGGCCTCGATCGCGGCACGGCCCTCGCGGCCGAGCTCTGCGGAGAACCCGGGTGCCGCCAGCAGCTGGCGCGCCTGGGAGGCGGTGAGTTCAGGCTGTGCGGCCGTTGCCGACTGCGCGGTGACGGCGCGTGCTTCCGTGGCGTGCGCCGCCGGGGCAGCCACACCGAATGCGACTGCGGCCATCGCCGCGGCGGCGGACATGCGCAGGGTCTTGCTGTTCACGTAGTATCTCCCCTTGCGTAATACGACACTCGCGTCCTCACGTGGCTCGCCAAAACCTGTTGAGGCGCGGGTGTTCCACGCACACGAGAGGGCAGCGATCCGGACATGGACCACTGCCCTCTCGTGTACGACGAGTTGACTTCTTGATCATATCTTGGTGATCTCGTGACTCTCAATGGTTCTCTGGTCACTCCGTGACAACGGCCGCCGGTCTTCTGACGACTCCCCAAGTGAGCCTGGATCGACACCGCCGCTATCACCCTGTTCTCCGCCACCTCCGTCTATGCGAGCGCGCAGCAGCAGTTGGCGATCAACGGGCTCGTGGATGTTCACGAGAGATGACGTCACCGAGACCATCAAGGAACATGAAGTTCGCCGAGGATAGACGTCAAGCCCAGTCCAACTCCGCCAGAGCGTCCACCAGCGTGCGTCCCTCCTGAGTCCCCCGCCGCAGTAACAGGGCCGCCACGGTGTGCAGTTCGGCCCAAGCATGGGGGCGGCCGATCTCCGAGGCGTCGTTGACAATGGCCAGTGCCGTGCTCAATGCCGCCTCGGCCTCTCCCGCGCCGCCGACCTCGCCGACCTCCTCCAGGTCCCCCGCCTGAGCGAGGCCGTCGACGCCCCCGTCGAGGCGTCCGACGGCTCCCTCCGCGACGTCCCCGACGGCGTCCGCGTCCTCCTCCCGACCGCCCCCACCACCTACGTCGAGCACGACCGCCTCACCGTCGCCGGCGTCGAACTGGACTGGCGCCTCACCCCCGACGGCGTCCTCCACGCCACCACCCTGGAAGGCGTCGCCGCCGGCCTCGCCTGGGCGGCGGGCCACTGGTCACGCCGCTTCGAGGCCGCGGCGCTGCTGGAGGACCCGTCGCGGACGGGGGAGCTGGCGCGGGACAGGTGGTTCGACTGACCCGGTCCTCCCGGGGTGGCTGGTCTCCCCAGGAGCCGAGGCCGTCCTTCCGGGAGCCTCGGCCCGGCCGTACTCGGAGCGGTCAGCCGGAAAGCGAGGCCGGCCGTAGGTCTCAACTCGGCACATTCCGTTGCCGTGAGGAGATCGCGGGGTTCCCGCAGGCGTGCCAAGCGGGTTGGATGGGACAGCAGTTGCGGCTCCCACCAGCGCAAGCCCACAACCCGTACGAGACAGGAGCGACGCATGGCCACCATCCCCGCCGGCAGCGGCGAGCACCGGTCCTCCACGGTGCTCTACGACCTGATGTTCGGGCACGTGTACGCGTCCGCGTTGCGGGCCGTCGTGGATCACGGGATACCGGATCTGCTGGGTGAGGGGCCCAGGGCGGTGGAGGAGTTGGCGGAGCGGTCCGGGACGCGGGTGGGGCCGTTGCGACGGGTGTTGAGGTTGCTCAGTGAGCGGGGGGTGTTCAGGGAGAGCGCGGGTGGGGTCTTCGGGCTGACGGACGTGGGGGAGGCGCTGCGGGCGGACGTCCCCGGGTCGCACCGGGCGGCCGTGCTCTGGGGCACGGACGAGGTGTTCCGGCGGTCGGCGGAAGGGCTCGGCGAGACGCTGCGCACCGGGCGGGCGGGGTTCGAGGCGGCCTTCGGGACGGGGTTCTTCGCGTACCTGGCCGCGACGCCCGAGAAGGGCCGCGTCTTCGACGCGGCGATGACCTCGCTCGCCGCGCAGTACGGCAACGACGAGTTGATCAGGGAGTGTCCGTTCCCCGGGACGGGCACCGTCGTCGACGTGGCCGGCGGCCAGGGCGGCCTGCTGCGGGACGTACTCCTCCGGCACCCGGGGCTCGACGGCGTCCTCTTCGACCGGCCGGGGACCGTCGAGCGACACCTTCTCGACGTCGACGAGTTGAAGGGGCGCTGGCGGGTCGAGGGCGGGGACGTCTTCGACGGCGTGCCCCCGGGCGGGGACGTCTACCTGCTGAAGAACATCCTCCACAACTGGTCCGACGAGGACTGCCTGCGCATCCTCGGCAGCGTCCGCCGCGCCGCCGCCCCCGGCAGCCGCCTGCTGGTGATCGACGCCGTGCTGCCGGAGGACGGCTCCCCGCACCCGGCGGTCGGGATGGACACCGTGATGCTGATGCTCTTCGAGGGACGGGAGCGCACGGCCACGGAGTTCGAGGGGCTGCTGGGCCGGTCCGGGTTCCGGATGAGCGGGGCCGTGCCGACGACGACGTTGCTCTCGGTGGTCGTGGCCGAGGCCGTCTGATCCGTTCCGCGGGGGCGGGCGGCGGGGGCCGGCGGCGGGACGGAACCGCCCGCCGCCCGCCCACGTCACCACACCCGGAACACCCGGCTCAGCCCGCACGACCACGCCGACGCCCACGCCCACCCCGGAGCCCCCGCCATGCGCACGCGCGCCCTCACGGCCCTTGCCGCCACCGCCCTCACCGCCCTCGCCGTCACCGCACCGTCCCCCGCCGCCCTCGCGGCTCCCGCCGGCGCCGGCACCGCTCAGGTCGCCTACACCGCCGCGGCGCGCAAGCACGCGCTCGCGTACTGGACGCCCGAGCGGATGCGCAGGACCGACCTGTCGGTCGATCTCGGCCGGACCGGGCCCAGGGCCACCCCGTGGAAGGGCGTGGCGATGAAGACCGTCGGCAAGCTCTACTTCGTCAACGCCAAGGGCGCCGACACCTGGTGCACCGCCGCCGCCGTCCGCAGCGGCAACCGGTCCACCGTCATGGCGGCCGCCCACTGCGTACGGCTGTCCGCGTCCCCGGCCAACACCTACACCGACCTCGTCTTCGTCCCGGGGTACGACCGGAAGGACCAACGCCCGTACGGCGTCTTCCCGGTGCGTGCGACGGTGACCCCGGCCTCCTGGGCCGCGGAGGGGCGCACGGACATCGCCGCCCTCACCGTCGATCCCGTCCGGAGGACGAGGCTCGTCGACGCCGTCGGCGGTCAGAACGTCGCGTTCGGGCGCAAGCCGGGCGGGAAGGTGACCGCGTTCGGCTACCCGGCCTCGCGCCCCGAGCGGGGGCAGCGGCTGCTGGCCTGCACGGGCACCGCGAAGGCCGCCCCCGGTGACGAGCAGAGCGTGCCGTGCGACATGACCGGCGGCGCGAGCGGCGGGCCGTGGCTCGCGGGGCTCGACGCGCGGACGGGCATCGGGACGCTCGTCTCGGTCAACAGCCACGGCGACGCCCTGGAGCACAGCACCACCATGTCCGGCCCGAACCTCGGCGCCGCGGCCCGGGCGGTCCTCGACCGGGCGCAGAAGCTCTGAGAACTACGCTGGAGGTGGCGAGAGGAGGTCCGCGATGACCAGGAAAGTCGCCGACTGCCGCCGCTTCCCCAGCGAGTCCGGCTGCACGCTGACGATCTCCGGTGAGGAGGAGGAAGTCGTCAAGGCGGCGACCGAGCACGCCGTTTCGGTGCACCGGCACCAGGATTCGCCGGAGCTGAGGGAGCAGATCCGTACCCTCCTGGAGGACGAGGAGCCGGGCGGCTAGGCGGGGAAGCGCCGTCCCACCCACCGCCACGCCACCTCCAGCACGGCCGCCGCCGCGGCCGCGATCCCGACGGCGGCCCAGGGGAGCGCGGTCCCGACCAGCTTCAGGGCGAAGAAGTGCTGGAGCCGGGGAACGGCCAGGACGACCAGGAAGCCGAGGGCCATCGCGGCGACCAGCAGCACCCGCCACCACGTGTACGGCCGGGCGATGATCGCCAGCACCCAGAGGGAGATCAGGAAGAGGGTCAGCGTCGCCGCGCTGGTCTCGGCGCCCAGGGCGTCGCCGCCCGTGTAGTGGGCGCGGGCCAGCCCGTACGTGGCGAAGGTGGCCGCGCCCGCGATCAGCCCGGCCGGGACGGCGTAGCGCATGACGCGGCGGACGAAGTGCGGCCGGGCGCGCTCCTTGTTGGGGGCGAGGGCCAGGAAGAAGGCGGGGACGCCGATCGTGAGGGTGGAGAGCAGCGTGAGGTGGCGGGGGAGGAAGGGGTAGGGGACCCGGGTGCAGACGACGAGGATCGCCAGCAGCACCGAGTAGACCGTCTTCGTCAGGAAGAGGGTCGCGACGCGCGTGATGTTGCCGATGACGCGGCGTCCCTCGGCGACCACCGACGGCAGGGAAGCGAAGCTGTTGTCGAGGAGGACGATCTGGGCGACGGCCCGCGTCGCCTCCGAGCCGGAGCCCATGGCGACGCCGATGTCGGCGTCCTTGAGGGCGAGGACGTCGTTGACGCCGTCGCCGGTCATGGCGACGGTGTGGCCGCGCGACTGGAGCGCGCCGACCATGTCCCGCTTCTGCCGCGGGGTGACGCGCCCGAAGACCGAGCCGCGGTCGAGGACGTCGGCCATCTCCTCCCGGCGGGCGGGCAGCCGGCGGGCGTCGACGGGGGACTCGGCGCGCGGCAGGCCGAGCTTGGCGGCGACGGCGCCGACGGAGACGGCGTTGTCGCCGGAGATGACCTTGGCGGCGACCTGCTGGTCGGCGAAGTAGCGCAGGGTGTCGCCCGCGTCGGGGCGCAGCCGCTGTTCGAGGACGACGAGGGCGGTGGGGCGGACGTCCCGGGCGACGTC
The DNA here is from genome assembly GCF_001187435.1 of Streptomyces caatingaensis. Classification (GTDB taxonomy): domain Bacteria; phylum Actinomycetota; class Actinomycetes; order Streptomycetales; family Streptomycetaceae; genus Streptomyces; species Streptomyces caatingaensis. The sequence continues at coordinate 169,455 of NZ_LFXA01000009.1, forward strand.
GGGGTCGTCGAGGTCGCGCGCGGCGCGGGCGAGCAGCAGGACGCGCAGGCCGCGGGAGTTGAGCTCCTCGACGTCGGCGAGCGCCCGGTCGCCCTCGGGCAGCAGGACGTCGGGCGCGCCGAGGAGCCAGTTTCCGCTGTCGCCGTCGGGGCCGTGGAGGGCGGCGCCGCTGTACTTGCGGGCGGAGGAGAAGGGGAGGGAGCCGGTGCAGCGCCAGCCCTGCCCGTCGGGGTAGGCGTCGATGATCGCCTGGAGGCTGGCGTTGGGGCGGGGGTCGGCGCCGCCGAGGGCGCCGAGGACCTGGCGTACGTACGCCTCCCGCGCGCCGGCCAGCGGGCGCAGTTCGCTGACGTCCATGCCGCCCTCGGTGAGCGTGCCGGTCTTGTCGAGGCAGACGACGTCGACGCGGGCGAGCCCCTCGATGGCGGGCAGTTCCTGGACGAGGCACTGCTTGCCGCCGAGCCGGACGACGCCGATGGCGAAGGCGACGGAGGTCAGCAGCACGAGGCCCTCGGGGACCATGGGCACGATCCCGGCGACCATCCGGCGCACGGCCTCCCGCCAGTCGTGCTTCTGCACGACGAGCTGGCTGACGACGAGGCCGATGGCGGCCGGGACCATCATCCACGTCACGTACTTGAGGATCAGGCTGATGCCCGTGCGGAGTTCGGAGTGGACGAGGGTGAAGCGGCTGGCCTCCTCGGCGAGTTGGGCGGCGTACGCCTCGCGGCCGACCTTGGTGGCGGTGAAGGCGCCGCCGCCGGCGACGACGAAGGAGCCGGACATGACCTGGTCGCCGGGTCTTTTGACGACGGGGTCGGCCTCGCCGGTGAGCAGCGACTCGTCGATCTCCAGGCCGTCGGACTCCAGGACCTCGCCGTCGACGACGCACTTGTCGCCGGGCCCGAGTTCGATGAGGTCGCCGAGGACGATCTCGCCGGTGGGGACGGGGGCGGGGCGGCCGTCGCGGCGGACGGTGGGCCTGGCCTCGCCGATGACGGCGAGGGAGTCGAGGGTCTTCTTGGCGCGCAGCTCCTGGAAGATGCCGATCGCGGTGTTGGCGACGATGACGAAGCCGAAGAGGCCGTCCTGGAGCGGGCCGACGATCAGGATGATCAGGAAGAGGACGCCGATGATGGCGTTGAAGCGGGTGAGGACGTTGGCCCGGACGATCTCCGCGGTGGAGCGGGAGGAGCGGACGGGGACGTCGTTGACCTCGCCCCGGGCCACGCGCTCGGCGACCTCGGTGGCGGTGAGGCCGCGGTGGGCCGGGGCCTGGGCCGGGGCCGGCCCGCGGGCGGTGGGCTCCGCGGGCTCCGCCGGATCGTTCATGCCTCCGACGGTACGGGCGTCCGGCCCGCTTCACCTTCCGGGGCGGGCGGTGAGGGGACGGTTTCGGCCTGCCCGGCCGTCCGGGCCGCGCTCAGTGCCCGTGCCGGGCCGCGCTCAGTGCTCGCGCCGGGCCGCGCTCAGTGCTCGCGCTCGGCGGCGCGGGCGGCCTCGTGCCGCTTGATCGCGGCGTCGCGCCTGCGGACGTACCAGACGCCGACCAGGCCGAGGCCGCCGCCGGCCAGGCAGGTCCACAGCCACCACAGGTGGCCGCCGTCCCGGAGCGTGCCGTAGAAGGGCAGCTGGATCACGAAGAGGACGAACCACACGATCGTGCCGCCGGTGATGGTGGCGACCACGTTTCCTTCGAGGGGCTCCGGTGCCTCGTGCCTGGGGGTCCACTTCGTCATGGCGTCAGCCTAGTCCGTCCGGCTGGACCGATCGGGATCGATCAAGCCCGAGCCCAGGCCCTATAGGGGTCTACGCGCGGAGATAGCAATTCGGGGCTTGTTTATTCATACTGAACCGAACCGGATCCGACAGGTCTTGATTGTTTGATCCTCCAAAGCAGACTACTGAGGTCCCGTCTATGTCCTCCTCGGCCACCGCGTCGGTCGATGCCCAGCAGCCGTCCCCGAACCCGCCCTCGTCCGGCAGTCCGCTCGACCGCTGGTTCCGCATCTCCGAGCGGGGCTCGTCCGTCGCCCGGGAGATGCGGGGCGGTCTCGCCACCTTCTTTGCGATGGCGTACATCATCGTGCTGAACCCGATCATCCTCGGGGCCGGCATCGACAAGTACGGCCACAAGCTGGACAACGCCCAACTGGTCACCGCCACCGCGCTGATGGCCGGCCTCTCCACCGTCCTCATGGGCGCCATCGGCAACGTCCCCATCGCCTGCGCCGCCGGTCTCGGCATCAACGCGGTCGTCTCCCTCCAGCTCGCCCCCAAGATGAGCTGGCCGGACGCGATGGGCATGGTCGTCCTGGCCGGTCTGGTGCTGATGCTGCTCGTCGCCTCCGGCCTGCGGCAGCGGGTCATGGACGCGATCCCCAACGGGCTGCGGCGCGCCATCGCGATCGGCATCGGCCTGTTCATCTCGCTGATCGGCCTGGTGGACTCGGGCTTCGTCACCCGCAACCCGGACGCGGCCCACACCACCGTCCCCATGGGCCTCGGCCAGGGCGGCCAGTTGCACGGCTGGCCGGTGCTGATCTTCGCGGCGGGGCTGATCCTCACCTTCGTCCTGATCGTCCGCCGGGCGCCCGGCGCGATCCTCGTCGGCATCGTCGTGATGACCTTCCTGGCGATCGTCGTCAACGAGCTGGCCACGATCCCGGACGCCGACTGGGGCCTGAGCGTGCCCCGCATCCCGGACAACGTCGTCGGCGCGCCCGACTTCGGACTGGTCGGCGACATCAGCCTGTTCGGCGGCTTCCACGAGGTCGGCGTCCTCACCGGCTGCCTGTTCGTCTTCACCGTCCTGCTCTCCGGCTTCTTCGACGCGATGGGCACGATCATCGGCGTCGGCGAGGAGGCCGGGCTGACCGACGAGAACGGCCAACTGCCCAACATGGGCCGGATCCTGATGATGGACGGCATCGCGGTCGCCGCCGGCGGCGCGGGCTCCGCCTCCGCGAACACCTGCTTCGTCGAGTCCACGGCCGGTGTCGGCGAGGGCGCCCGCACGGGCCTGGCCAACCTGATGACCGGCGGCCTCTTCCTGCTGGCCCTGATCTTCACGCCGCTGGCCACCGTCGTGCCCTCGCAGGCCGCCACCCCCGCCCTGCTGGTCGTCGGCTTCCTGATCACGGCGTCCAACGTCAAGGAGATCGACTGGAGCGACTTCACGATCGCGATTCCCGCGTTCCTGACGATCGTCTCGATGCCGTTCACCTACTCGATCACCAACGGCATCGGCATCAGCGTCCTCGCCTTCATCCTGCTGCGCATCGCCGACCGCCGCTTCCGCGAGATCCCCTGGCTGCTCGACGTGGTCGGGGCCTGCTTCCTCGTCTACTTCATGCTCGACCCGATCGAGCGGGCGCTCGGCGTGAAGTAGCGGAGCCGGAGCCGGGCACACGAGGCGGGGCGGTCCCTCACGGACCGCCCCGCCCTCTTGCTTCGTGCGCCCCGGCATGCGCACTTTCATTAGGCGAGGTAATGAGTTAGGCTAAACAACATGTCGGACCTGTCCCGTACCCCGTCCGCGTCCGCGGAGGGCCCCCACGGCGGAGAGACGGCGCCCGAGGAGGCGGCCGTCGACACCGCGGCGATCAACGCGCTGCGCTCGGGCGTCATGCGGCTCTCGCGGCGCCTCAAGCACCAGCGGGTGGACGAGTCGCTCAGCCCGGCCGAGATGTCCGTGCTGGGCACCCTCGCCCGCTGCGGCTCGGCCACCCCCGGCGAGCTGGCGCGCAAGGAGCACGTCCAGCCGCCGTCGATGACCCGCATCGTGGCGCTGCTGGAGACCAAGGGGCTCGTCCGGCTGGAACCGCACCCCGAGGACCGCCGGCAGAAGGTGGTCACCCAGACCGAGCAGGCCGAGGCCATGCTCGAGGAGAGCCGGCGCAGGAGGAACGCCTGGCTGGCGGAGCTGGCCGGGCGGCTGGACGACGACGAGTGGGCGACGCTCCGCGCCGCCGCGCCCGTCCTGGAGAAACTCGCGCACCTGTAAGGCGTACGCAGGACAAAGGAGGCGAACCCGCTTGAGTACGGGACCCGGAGCAGACTCCGCACCCGCACCGAAACCCCACGACGACGCACGCACCACCCCCCTGCCGCACAAGGGGGGCATGTTCAGCTCGCTCAGGATCCGCAACTACCGGCTCTTCGCGATGGGCCAGGTCGTCTCCAACACCGGCACCTGGATGCAGCGAATAGCCCAGGACTGGCTGGTCCTCGGCCTCACGGGCTCGTCCGCCGCGGTGGGCATCACCACCGCCCTCCAGTTCCTGCCGATCCTGCTCCTCGGGCTCTACGGCGGTGTCATCGCCGACCGCTGCCCCAAGCGACTGCTGATCCTCGGCACACAGACGGCGAGCGGCCTCACCGGGCTCGCGCTCGCCGCCCTCACCCTCTCCGGCCACGTCCAGGTCTGGCACGTCTACCTCACGGCCTTCGCCCTCGGCCTCGTCACCGTCGTGGACAACCCCGCCCGCCAGGCGTTCGTCCACGAGATGGTCGGCCCGGCCGACCTGCGCAACGCCGTCAGCCTCAACTCGGCCAACTTCCAGTCCGCGCGGCTGGTCGGGCCCGCCGTCGCCGGTGTCCTGATCACCGCCGTGGGCAGCGGCGCCGCCTTCCTCTTCAACGGGCTGTCCTATCTGGCGCCCATCGCCGGCCTGTTGATGATGCGCACCGGCGAACTGCACAAGGCCGAGACCACACCGCGCGGCAAGGGCCAGCTCCGGGAGGGCCTGCGGCACGTCCGCGAACGGCCCGACCTGATCTGGCCCATCGCCCTCATCGGCTGCGTCGGCACGCTGGGCTTCAACTTCCCCATCTGGCTCACGGCTTTCGCGGACGACGTCTACCACGCCGGGGCCGGCACCTACGGCTTCTTCAACACCCTGATGGCCGCCGGCTCGCTGGCCGGGGCCCTGCTCGCCGCGCGGCGGGGCGGCTCGCGGCGCCGGGTGCTGATCGGGGCCGCCGCGGCCTTCGGCCTGCTGGAGATCGCCGCGGCGCTCTCCCCGACGTTCTGGCTCTTCGCCCTGCTGCTCGTGCCGATCGGCATGTTCGGGCTGACGACCAACGTCACCGCCAACTCCACCGTGCAGATGGCGGTCGACCCCGCCATGCGCGGCCGCGTCCTCAGCCTCTACATGATGGTCTTCGTCGGCGGCACCCCGCTCGGCGCGCCCGTCGTCGGCTGGGTCACCGACACGTACGGCCCCCGCGTCGGCTTCGCCGCCGGCGGTGTCGCCTCGCTCCTCTCCGCCGTCGCCATCGGCTTCGCCCTGGCACGGGCGGTCGGCGTCCGCCTCCGCGTCGACCTGCGGCGCGGCCACCGGCATGTGGAGTTCGTGCCGCGTCGGGAGCGGGAGGGGGAGCGGGCCGCGGTGACGGCGTCGGCGTGACGCGCGCCCCGGTCCCGCCCGCCGCCCGCGGCGGCGGGGGCTTCGGCGCAGCCGGGCCGCCGCGTCCGGGGGGAGGGAGCCGTCGGCCGGCGGGGTGCTCGCCAGGAGCAGCCCGCGGCCGGGGCGTCCCGTGATCTTCCGGGCGCGGCCACCGGCTCCACCGGCCGCCCGGCCGCGGGGCCGGGCAGGCCTCAGCCCACGCGCCGCTCCAGCAGCCGTCCCGGCCAGTCGCCCACGGTGAAACGGCGTACGGGGACGAACCCCTGCCCCTCGTAGTACGCCACCAGCCGCCCGCCGCCGCCCGCGTAGCAGTCCACCCGCAGGAGGTCCACGCCCAGGCGCCGGGTCTCCTCCGCGGCGTGCGCGAGGAGGGCGCAGCCTATGCCGCGGCCCTTGAGGCGGCGGTCGGTCACGAACAAGGAGCACGTACACCTCCGGCTCGTCCGCGGGCTCGACGTAGTCCGGGGGCGCCGGGCCGGCGTCAGGGTGCCCGCGGGCACCCCGTCGTACTCGGCGATCCACGGCCGGCCGTCCGCCGGCATCCGCCGTACGTTCTCCAACCGTCGTGGGGCGCGACGACCACGGCTCCGTGCCCCACCGGCCCGGCCGGCCCTCGGCCACCAGCCACGCCACGGCCCGGTCGAACAGGCCGATGGCCATGGACAGGTCCTCGACTCCGCCCTTCCTGATGACGACCCGGCCGCTTTCCCGCTCGTCGCTCCCCATGCGCGTCACACTGACCTCGTGCGCCTCTTCGTCGCTGTGACCCCGCCCTCCTCCGCCCTGGCCGAACTCGCCGACGCGACAGCCCTTTTGCACGCCCTCCCGGACGCCGGGCGGCTGCGCTGGGCCGCCCCCGACACCTGGCACTTCACGCTCGCCTTCCTCGGCGAGGTGGACGAGGGGCTGCTCCCGGAGCTGACCGAGCGGCTGGGGCGGGCCGCGCACCGGCACCCGGCGCACGAGCTGTGGCTCGCGCGGGGCGGCCGGTTCGGGGACCGCGTGCTGTGGGCCGGTGCGGAGGGGGACGTCGGGGTGCTGGGGGAGCTGGCCCGCTCGGCCGCCGCCGGTGCCCGCCGGGCCGGGGCCGGCGTGGACGAGAGCCGGGCGTTCCACCCGCACCTCACGCTCGCCCGCGCCACCGGGCGGGTGTCCCTGCGGCCGTACGCGGAGGCCCTGGCGGACTTCCGGGGCAGCCCGTTCCGCGTCGGGCGCCTCGAACTCGTCCGCAGCCGGCTCCCCGGCTCCGGCGTCCCGGGCGAGCGCCCCCGCTACGAGACCCTGGCCGCCTGGGACCTGCGGACCTAGGACCCCGGGGCGGACCTAGGACCCCGGGCCGCCCACGGGGCCGGTTACCCTTCGGGGGTGGACCCGAAGACCAGGAACCGGATCATGACCGGTGCGCTCGCCCTGATGCTCGTCGTCGTCGCCGTGGTGGCCGCGGTGCGGTGAGCCCCCGCCGGCTTCACCAGGCGAACGCCTCCGGGGACGGTCCCGGCCCCGGGAAGATCGCCTCCAGGGCGGTCAGCAGCTCCTCCGGGAGCTCCAGTTCCACCGCCCGCAGCGCCGAGTCCAGCTGCTCCGCCGTGCGCGGCCCGATGATCGGGCCCGTGATCCCCGGCTGGGCGAGCAGCCAGGCGAGTGCCACCTCGCCGGGGGCCAGCCCGTACTTGTCCACGAGGTCCTTGTACGCCTGGACCTTGTCCCGGACCGCCGAGTTCGCGAGCGCCTCCGCCGACCGGCCGGTCTCCTGCGCCCTGCGGACCGCCCCGCCCAGCAGCCCGCCGCCCAGCGGCCCCCAGGGGATGACCCCCAGCCCGTACGCCCGCGCCGCCGGGATGACCTCCATCTCGGCGCGCCGCTCGGCCAGGTTGTAGAGGCACTGCTCGCTCACCAGCCCGTACGTGCCGAGCCGCCGGGCGGTCTCGTTCGCCTGCGCGATGTGCCAGCCGGCGAGGTTGGACGAGCCCACGTAGAGGATCTTGCCCTGCTGGACGAGGACGTCCATGGCCTGCCAGATCTCCTCCCACGGGGTGGAGCGGTCCACGTGGTGGAACTGGTAGACGTCGATGTGGTCGGTCTTGAGCCGCTGCAGGCTGCCGTCCACGGAGCGGCGGATGTTGAGGGCGGAGAGCCGTGAGCGGTTGGGCCACTGGGCCTCGGCGCCGGGGGCCGCCATCGCGCCGTAGACCTTGGTGGCCAGCACGACCTTGTCGCGGCGGCCGCCGCCCTTGGCGAACCAGTTGCCGATGATCTTCTCGGTGCGGCCGCGGTCGGTGGCCTCGCCGTAGACGTTGGCGGTGTCGAAGAGGTTGACGCCCGCGTCGAGGGCGGCGTCCATGATCGCGTGACTGTCGTCCTCGTCCGTCCGCGGACCGAAGTTCATCGTCCCGAGAACGATCCGACCGACGCTGAGTCCCGTACGCCCGAGTTGCGTGTACTCCATGGCGTTCAGCCAACTCCTCGCACGGGGGCGGGGGCAAGGGTGACTCTTTCGAGGGCGCGGCGGGGGCGGGGTTGCCGGGCTCAAGCGTGCGTACACCACGGCGAGTTCACGCCCGCCGAGGCCGGTCATCCGAGGCGGTCACCGAGCCCCGCAAGAGTGACGACGGAAGTCCGCGTGGGGTGACGCGGACGTTCTGCTCGGTGGCGTCTGCCGCACCTGCCGGGGCGAGGCGGCCCGACCGCGACCGCGCGATGGTCACCGTCCACTCCGATCCCAAGGACGGCGAGTACCTCACCATCGTGTCCCGGCCCTACGGGGAGGCCGTGCAGCTCCCCGGCCCGGTCGGCTTCACCCCGGACACCGGGGGCTGGAGGAGCTCGCGGACCAGCCGGGGCGCACGCCGATCACCACGTGGGCGTCCAGTTCCTCGTGCCGCACCAGCCGGGGAACCAGGCCCGCGCCCGCGAACACGCCCATCAGGCGCACCGCCTGGCGTTCGCTCGTCTCCACGAGGAGGGAGCCCCCGGGGGCGAGCCAGGACCGCGCCCGGTCCGCGACCCGCCGCTGGACCTCCAGCCCGTCCGCGCCGCCGTCGAGCGTCACGAGGGGCTCGTGGTCCCGGGCCTCCGGGGGGAGGAGGGGTATGTCGGCGGTGGGGACGTACGGGGTGTTGGCGACGAGGACGTCGACGCGGCCGCGCAGCCGGGACGGCAACGCGGCGTACAGGTCGCCCTCGTACACCCGCCCCGCCTCCCCGAGGTTGCGCCGGGCGCACCGCACCGCCGCCGGGTCGATGTCGGCGGCGTGCAGGCCGAGTCCGGGGACGGCGGCCGCGAGCGCCGTCGCCACCGCGCCGGAGCCGCAGCAGAGGTCGACGACGACGGAGCCGGGGCGGGCGAGCGCGGCGGCCCGGTCGGCGAGGAACTCCGTCCGGCGGCGGGGGACGAAGACCCCGGGCGCGACGGCGATGCGCAGCCCGCGGAACTCGGCCCAGCCGAGGACGAGTTCCAGCGGCTCACCGGCGCAGCGCCGCCGGGCCATCGTGTCGAGCTCGTCGGGCGTGCGCGCGGTCGAGAGGAGCAACTCCGCCTCGTCCTCGGCGAAGACGCAGCCGGCGGCGCGCAGTCGGGCGACGAGGGAAGCAGTGAGGGGGGGACGGACATGAGTGCCTTCCGGAATCACCGTTCGGAAGGGCGCTCTCCGGTCAGACGGGACCTCGACGGGGGGAGAGCACCCGGACTGCCACAGCGGTAATGGGGCTCACCTCCCTGGTCGTTCGCGGTATTGGGCCAGCGCCACTGTACCGGAGGGTTCAGCCCAGCGCTCCGCGGAGGGAGGCCACCGCGGCGGCCGTGGGGTCGTCGGTCGCGGCCGCCTCCTCCGGGACCGCGCTGGGGGTGGCCTCGTGCGTGGCCGTGGCCGCCGCGTGGCGGGCGCGGTACTCGGAGAGGCCGAGGCCGTGGTGGCGCTGGAGCGCGGTGCTCAACCGGTGCTCCACGTGGGCGTGGAGGGCCGGCCGGCGGCCGCACCGGCGGTGAGCGGCGACGGCCTCGCCTTCGCCGTCGTCTTCGAGATCGCCTTCGCCCTCGGGGCCGGCGCCACCAAGGGCTTCACGGGACTCTGGCCCTCCGTCCTCACCCTGCTCGCCGCCGCGGGCGGGACCTTCACCCTCGGCCGGGCGCTCACCACGCTCGACGTGGGCGTCGGCTACACGCTCTGGACGGGGCTCGGCTCCGTCGGCACCGTCGTCCTCGGCGCCGTGACCTACCGGGAGGAGATCACCGTCCCCAAGCTGTTCTCCTTCGCCGCGATCACCGCCGGGGCCGTCACGCTCAAGCTCGCCGCCGGGGCGTGAGACCCGGTGCGGCCGGTGTGAACTGCTCCGAAAGGTCTTGTGGTCGGCCAAACGCCTTACCTAGGGTCACGGGGCCACGATCTTCCGAGAAGGGTTCTGTTGCATGCAGCCACCGACAGCGCGCGGGACGACGCCGGACGCCTCCATGACCCCCGGCGGATCCTCCGGCGGGTCCTCCGGGCAATCGTCCGAGGGATCCTCCGAGGGGTACAAACGGGGACTCGGCACCCGGCAGATCCAGATGATCGCCATCGGCGGCACGATCGGCACCGGTCTGTTCCTGGGCGCCGGCACCGCGATATCCCAGGCCGGGCCCAGCCTGATCATCTGGTACGCGGTGGCCGGACTCGTGCTCCTCCTCGTCATGCGCGCGCTGGGCGAACTCCTCACCCACCGGCCCGTCTCGGGCAGCTTCGCGGAGTACGCCCGGGAATTCCTCGGGCCCTTCTGGGGGTACGCCACCGCCTGGACGTACTGGATCATGTGGGTCACCACCGGCATGGCGGAGATCACCGCGGCCGGGCAGTACGTGAAGTACTGGTTCCCCGGCGTCGCCCAGTGGCAGACCGCGCTCGTCTCGCTGGTCGTCCTGCTCGCGGTCAACATGATCTCCGTGAAGGCCTTCGGCGAGCTGGAGTTCTGGTTCGCGCTGATCAAGGTCGTCGCGATCGTGGGCATGATCCTCGTCGGGATCGCCGTCCTGGTCGTCGGCTTCGGCGACGTCGGCGACACCGCGTCCGTCACCCACCTGTGGAAGGACGGCGGCATCGCGCCGAACGGCGTCCACGACTCCCTGATGACGCTCCAGATCGTCCTCTTCGCCTACCTCGGCGTGGAACTGGTGGGCGTGACGGCGGGCGAGGCCGAGGACCCGCAGCGCAACATCCCGCGCGCCATCAACAGCCTCCCCCTCCGCTTCGGACTGTTCTACATCGGCACCCTCATCGTGATCCTCTCCGTGGTGAGCTGGACCGAATTCGCCCCCGGCGTCAGCCCGTTCGTCGCCGCCTTCGCGAAGATCGGCATTCCCGCCGCCGCCGGGATCGTCAACTTCATCGTCCTGACCTCGGCGTTGTCCTCCTGCAACGCGGGCGGTCTCTACTCCACCGCGCGCATGCTCCGCACGGCCTCCGTCAACGGCCACGCCCCGGCGGCGCTCGCCCGGCTGACCGGCCGCGGCGTCCCGGCCCCGGCTCTCGTCGTCTCGGCGCTGACCATGGGACTGGGCGTACTCATCAACGCCCTCGATCCCGAGCACGCGTTCGCGTACATCACGTCCGTTTCGACGGGTGGGGCGATCCTCGTGTGGAGCGTGATCCTGGTGACGCACATGCGGTACCGGCGCGCGGTCGCGGCCGGGCAGGCGGAGGCGTCGCCGTACCGGATGCCGGGGGCTCCGTACACGAACCTGCTGGCCCTGGCGTTCTTCGCGTTCGTGACCGTGCTGATCGCGTGGAGTGCCGAGACACGGGTGGCGCTGTATGTGATGGGGGTGTGGGTCGTGCTGCTGGGCGTCGGCTGGATGGTGCTGCGGGGGCGGCGGGCGGAATAGCGGCGCCTGCCCGACGGGGTGTCCCGGCCCGGCGTTCTCGGCGCCGGGCCGGGACGCATCCGGGCCGGGAAGCTACGCCCCCGTCACGCCGTCCACGCACTCCCGCAGCAGATCCGCGTGCCCGTTGTGACGGGCGTACTCCTCGATGAGGTGGATCAGGATCCAGCGGAGGGAGACGTCGCGGCCGGCGAGGGGGCCGGGGTCGTCGGGCGGGAAGTGGCCGACGTCGTCGAGGGAGGCGGAGGCGGTCAGTTCGCGGCCGCGGGCGATCTCCGCGCGCCAGGAGGACAGCGCCGAGTCCAGGCTCACGCCGGGGTCGAGGTCGAAGCCCGCGTGGGGCGGGAGGTCCGGGACGGTCTCGCCCGCGAACACCCGCCGGAACCAGTTGCGTTCGACGATGGTCATGTGCTGGACGAGGCCCAGCAGGGACATCGCGGAGGGCGGGACGGAGGCCCGTCGCACGCCCTCCCCGTCGAGGCCGCGGCACTTCAACTCCAGGGTCGCCCGGTGGAAGTCCAGCCAGCTCTCCAGCGCTTCGCGCTCGCCCGCGCGCAGGGGCGGGATGGTGCGGCCGTCAGGTGTCGTCATCGTCATGGCCGCACTCTCCCACGCCCCGCCGGCAAGGGGGAGTCAGAGGCGCTCGACGACGTAGTCGACGCACCGTGTCAGGGCCTCGACGTCCGCCGGGTCGATGGCCGGGAACATCGCGATGCGGAGCTGGTTGCGGCCGAGCTTGCGGTAGGGCTCGGTGTCGACGACGCCGTTGGCGCGCAGGGTCGAGGCGACGGCCGCGGCGTCGACGCCGTCGGCGAAGTCGATCGTGCCGATGACCTGCGACCGCTTGGCGGGGTCGGTGACGAACGGCGCGGCGTAGGGGGACGCCTCGGCCCAGTGGTAGAGGGTGCGGGCGGAGGCCGCCGTGCGGCGGACCGCGAAGTCGAGGCCGCCCTGGCCGTTGAGCCACTCCAGCTGCTCGTTGAGGAGGAAGAGGGTGGAGAGGGCGGGGGTGTTGTACGTCTGGTTCTTCAGGGAGTTGTCGATGGCGGTCGGCAGGGAGAAGAACTCCGGGACGTGCCGCCCGGAGGCGTGGACGCGGGCGGCGCGCTCCAGGGCGGTGGGGGAGAAGATCCCGATCCACAGGCCGCCGTCCGAGGCGAAGGACTTCTGCGGGGCGAAGTAGTAGACGTCCGTCTCGCGGATGTCGACGGGCAGGCCGCCCGCCCCGGAGGTGGCGTCGACGAGGACGAGCGAGCCCTCGTCCGCGCCCTCCACGCGCCGGACCGGCATGGCGACGCCGGTGGACGTCTCGTTGTGGGTGAGCGCGTAGACGTCCGTGCCCTGCTCGGCCTTGGCCTCGGGGTGGGTGCCGGGGGCGGAGGTGATGACCGTCGGCTCGTCCAGCCAGGGCGCGAGGCTCGCGGCCTTGGCGAACTTCGAGGAGAACTCGCCGAAGGAGAGGTGCTGCGACTTGGCCTCGATCAGTCCGTGCGTGGCGATGTCCCAGAACGCGGTGGAGCCGCCGTTGCCCAGGATCACCTCGTAGTCCCCGGGCAGGGAGAACAGCGCGCGGATGCCGTCCCGCACCGAGCCGACCAGGTTCTTCACCGGGGCCTGGCGGTGGGACGTGCCGAGCAGGGAACTTCCGGTGGCGGCGAGCGCGGTCAGCGCCTCCGTGCGCACCTTGGACGGGCCGGCGCCGAAACGGCCGTCGGCGGGCTTGAGGTCGGCGGGGATCTGGATGTCAGCCACGGGGGCAGCCTAATCCGTCGGCGCGGCCCGCGGGACGTGATGTCCGCCCGGTGAGACGTGTGTTCGGGCATGCTGGGACGCATGGTTGATCGTCGGGAGAGTCGCCACGGGGGGTTGCGCGCGGCGCTGGTCGCGGCCGTGCGGGGGACGGTGGACTTCTCGTCCGCCGGCCGCGCGCTGACGACGATGGACGCCTCCAACTACCGCCGGGTTCCGCTGGGCGTCGTCGCGCCCCGCGACGCGGACGACGTCGCCGCCGCGCTGGCCGTCTGCCGGGAGCACGGGGTGCCGGTCACCCCGCGCGGCGGGGGGACGTCGATCGCCGGGCAGGCGACGGGCGAGGGGGTCGTGCTCGACTTCACCCGGCACATGAACGAGGTGGTCCGCGTCGACCCGGAGCACCGGACGGCCGTCGTCCGGCCCGGCGCCGTGCTCGACGACCTGCGGGCCGCGGCCGCCGCGCACGGGCTGACGTTCGGCCCCGATCCCTCGACGCACAGCCGGTGCACGCTCGGCGGGATGATCGGGAACAACGCCTGCGGGGCGCACTCCGTCGCCTGGGGCACGACCGCCGACAACGTCCTGGGCCTGGACGTCGTCACCTACGGCGGGGAGCGCGTACGGCTCGGCCGGGGCACGGACGGGCTGCCGCCCCGGCTCGCGGACGGCCTCCGCGCCCTGGCCGACGGGCACTTGGCCCTCCTGCGCACCGGCTTCCCCGGCCTGCCCCGCCGCATCTCCGGTTACGCGCTGGACGCGCTGCTGCCGGAGCGCGGCAGGGACGTGGCGCGGGCGTTCACCGGGAGCGAGGGAACGCTCGGGGTGGTGACCGAGGCGACCGTGCGCCTGGTCGGGCTGCCGCGCGCCCGGGCCCTGGTGGTCCTCGGCTTCGCGGACGAGGGCGGGGCCGCCGACGCGGCGGCAGGGATCCTCGTCCACCGGCCGCTGACCGTCGAGGGCATGGCCGCCGATCTCGTCGGCGACGCGGCCGGAGGGCTGCCGGCGGGCGCCGCCTGGCTGTTCGTGGAGACCGGCGGGGCGACGGAGGAGGAGGCCGCCGCGCGGGCGGACGAGATCCGCCGGGCCCACGACGGGCCCTCCCGCGTCGTGACCGAACCGGCCGGGCGGCGCGCCCTGTGGCGGCTCCGCGAGGACGCGGCCGGCACGGCGACCCGGCTGCCGGACGGCGGCGAGGCGTGGCCCGGCTGGGAGGACTGCGCCGTTCCGCCCCGGCGGCTGGGCGCGTACCTGCGCGACTTCCGCGCGCTGCTCGACGCGCACGGCCTCCGGGGCGCGCCGTACGGGCACTTCGGGGAGGGCTGCGTCCACGTCCGGGTGAACTTCGACCTGTCGAGCCGGGAGGGCGTGCGCCGTTACCGGGCGTTCTCGGAGGAGCTCGCCGGGCTCGTCGTCGCCCACGGCGGCTCGCTGTCGGGGGAGCACGGGGACGGACAGGCGCGGGCGGAGCTGCTGCCGCGCATGTACGGGCCCGACGTCGTGGAGCTCTTCGGCCGGTTCAAGGAGCTGTGGGATCCGGACGGCGGGCTCAACCCCGGGATGCTCGTCCGCCCGTACGGGCTGGACGAGAACCTGCGCTTCGGCGTGCTGCCGCGCGGGCCGGTGGACGTGGAGTTCGGATACCCGGAGGACGGCGGGGACTTCACGGCGGCGGTGCGGCGGTGCGTGGGCGTCGCGAAGTGCCGCGGGACGTCGCCGGACGCCGGGGTGATGTGCCCGTCGTACCGGGTGACGCGGGAGGAGCGGCACTCCACGCGCGGGCGCGCCCGTCTGCTGCACGAGATGCTCGCGGGGGAGGTGGTGAAGGACGGCTGGCGGTCGGAGGAGGTCCGCGAGGCGCTGGACCTGTGCCTGTCGTGCAAGGGCTGCCGCGGCGACTGCCCCGTCGGGGTGGACATGGCCACCTACAAGGCGGAGTTCCTGAACCGCCACTACGCGGGGCGGCTGCGGCCGGTCGCGCACTACGCGCTGGGCGGGCTGCCGGCCTGGCTGCGGGCGGCGGCGCTGCTGCGGGCGGCGCCGCTGTTCAACGCGGCGGTGTCCGTGGGGCCGTTGGCGGCGGCCGGCAAGCGGGTGGCCGGGATCGCGCCGGAGCGGGACATCCCGCGGCCGGCGTCCGAGCCGTTCAGCCGGTGGTTCGCCCGGCGGCCGCGGCCCGCCGCGCCGGATCTGCTGCTGTGGCCCGACACCTTCACCGAGCACTTCGCGCCCTCGGCCGGGCGGGCCGCGGTGCGGGTCCTGGAGGCGGCGGGCCGCCGCCCGGACCTGCCCGGCGGCGGCGTGTGCTGCGGTCTGACCTGGGTCTCCACGGGCCGGCTCGACCGGGCGCGCACGGTCATGCGCCGCACCCTCGACCGCCTCGACGCGGCAGCCGCCCCCGGCCGCCCCGTCGTCGTCCTCGAACCGAGCTGCGCGGCCACCCTCCGCACGGACCTGCCGGAGCTGTGCCACGACGACCCGCGCGCCCGCCGGCTCGCCGCCTCCGTGCGGACGTTCGCCCAGTACCTGGAGGAGTTCGCCCCGCACTGGCGGCCGCCGGTGATCGGCCGGCCGGTCGCCGGGCAGACGCACTGCCACCAGCACGCCGTCCTCGGGGACGGGGCGGAGCGCCGGCTGCGCGAGAAGGCGGGCCTGACGGGCGAGTTGAGCGGCGGGTGCTGCGGGCTGGCGGGTAACTTCGGTTTCGAGAAGGGGCATTACGAGGTGTCCGTGGCCTGCGCGGAGGAGCGGTTGCTGCCGTCGCTGCGGGAGGGGCCGGAGAAGCTCGTCCTGGCGGACGGGTTCTCGTGCCGCACACAGATCGGGCAGCTGGCGGGACGGAGGGCACGGCACCTGGCGGAAGTGCTGGAAGAGGCGCTGGAGTGAATCCGGGGCATCGAATCGTTTCTTCGTTCTTTTTCGAGCCGGCGGGCGGGGATATACGGAACCGTTCCCTTTCTGTTCGACGGTTCCGGCCGGCGGGCTTGGGCAGGAGTTTCACCGTCCGTGGCGCCGGCCGATTGCCGATCTGCTAGCTTGGGTACGCTCATTGGCGAGCCCAGGGGGTGCCGTGCGAGGAAAAGATTTCGCGCTGGGAATGCGGAGCATTTTCGACCCGACCGGGCAGACACTCCTCGCTCGCCGGTGTTCCGGGCCGTGTGCGCCGCAGAGCGTCGAGGACGACATAAAGGAATTCCTCGCGATACTGCGGGACGAGGAGGGCGGCCCCGGGCAGGTCACGGACGCGGCCGCCAGAGAGCGGTTCTCGCTGGAGCTGGGCGGGCGCTCGGGTCTCGCCAGGCTCCGCATCGCGGCCGTGGTGTGCAGTTTCCTCTCCGCGGTCTCCAGCCTGGGGCTGTGCGCCTTCGCCTTCGTCAGCCACGCGGAATGGCCGCTCTTCGCCGTCTGCACCGTGTCGTCCGGCGCCACCGTGATGATCGCGGCCTTTCTCGCCGCGCTGCGCCGGTGGCTCAACCGGCAGACGACGCAGCTGCGGATGATCCGGCAGGTGGAGGCCGCCCTCCAGGACATGGCCGAGCGGAAGATCGCGGATCTGGAGACGCGGCAGATCCTGCGCATCAGCCAGGACGATCCCGAGCTGGCCAAGGCCATCCTGGTGGGGATCGTGAGCGAGTACGCGGACGCCGAGAAGGCGTCGGGACAGGGCGGGGAAATGGACGGCTCCGGCACATTCTCGCGGTTCGTCGACGTGACGGCCAAAGGGGATTCGAACCATCTGATCGCCAGAACGCTCCACCGGCTGGTGGCGGACGTCGGCGGGGCCCATTGATGGCGGGCAAGAGAAATCCCGACGAATCGGAGGCATTTGTCGCGCTGCTGGCCGAACTGCGGAAGACCTTCGACGGGATGAGCTCCCGTGATCTGCTCCGTGTGGTCAAGGCGATCAATTCCAGGGCCCGCCACCAGGACCGGAGAATAGCCTACGACTACGGCGTCGTGGTGCTGGGCCAGCTCTTCTCCTTCGGCGCCCTCGGCCTCTACTGCCTGCTCGGCTACTACATGATCCGGACCGGCAACGCGGGTTACTGCCTCCTCCTCATGGGAGTCCCCGCCACCTCCATGGCCACCGTCTTCGCACTGCGCAAGGTCCCCGCGACCCAGGCGCTCGCCGGTCTGGTGCAGGCCCTGACGAAGGGCCGCCTGCTCCCCGCGCCCCGCGGCGGCGGACACGACACGGCCGCGCCGGCGGAGGGGGAGGGCGGCGAGGAGGCGACGGTGTGAGCGCCGTGCGCCGGGCCGGAGGGGACGGCCGGCGTCCTCGCGCCCCAACTCACCGCGTCCTCCCGGGCGGTGGCGCGAACCGCACCCCGCTACCGGCCGGCGGGCCGGAAAGAAGGCAAGCACGCTTGCCTGTTCGAGGAAGCGCTGCCACGCTCCCAGCGTGCTGAGAATCGGCAACGCCTCGGGCTTCTACGGTGACCGCTTCAGCGCGTTCGAGGAGATGCTCACCGGTGGGCCGCTCGACGTCCTCACGGGGGACTACCTCGCCGAGCTGACCATGCTCATCCTCGGCCGCGACCGGGCCAGGGATCCGGACGGGGGCTACGCCCGCACCTTCCTCCGGCAGTTGGAGGCGGGGCTCGGCCTGGCGGCCGACGCCGGGGTGCGGGTCGTCACCAACGCGGGCGGGCTCAACCCGGCGGGACTGGCCGCGCGCATAAGGGAGTTGGGCGAGCGGGTCGGCGTCCCCGTCCGCGTCGCGTACGTCACCGGTGACGACCTGCTCGGCGAGCGCGACCGGTGGGCCGGGGCCGTCACCGCCAACGCCTACCTCGGGGGCGGCGGGATCGCGGCCTGCCTGCGCGCCGGGGCGGACGTCGTCGTCACGGGCCGGGTCACCGACGCCGCGCTCGTCAGCGGAGCGGCCGCCGCCCACTACGGCTGGGGGGACGAGGACCTGGACGCGCTCGCCGGGGCCGTCGTCGCGGGCCACATACTGGAGTGCGGCGCCCAGGCGACGGGCGGGAACTACGCGTTCTTCGGCGAGCACGACATCCGGCACCCCGGGTTCCCGCTCGCCGAGATCCACCCCGACGGCAGTGCGGTCATCACCAAACACCCGGGGACCGGCGGGGCGGTGACCACCGGGACCGTCACCGCCCAACTGCTCTACGAGACCGAGGGCGCACGGTACCCCGGGCCCGACGTCACCGCCCGGCTCGACACCGTCCGCCTCACACCCGACGGGCCCGACCGCGTCCGCGTCCACGGCGTCCGGGGCGAACCCCCGCCCGCCACGCTCAAAGTGGGCGTCACCCGGGCGGGCGGCTGGCGCAACGAGATCGTCTTCGTCCTCACCGGGCTCGACGTCGTCGCCAAGGCACGGGTGGTCCAAGGGCAGTTCGAGGACGTGCTCGCCCGCCTGGCCCCGGCCCGCGTGCGCTGGACGCTCGCCCGCACCGACCACCTCGACGCGTCCGTCCAGGAGGAGGCGAGCGCGCTGCTGCGGCTGGTCGTGCACGACCCCGACCCCGACGTCGTGGGGAGGGCCCTGAGCGGCGCGGCCGTCGAACTGGCCCTGGCGAGCGTCCCGGGGCTGCACCTGACGGCACCGCCCGGGCCCGGTGCCCCGTACGGGGTCCTGGACTCCGCGTACGTACCGGCGGACGGCGTCCCGCACGTCGCCGTCCTCCCCGACGGCACCCGCATCCCCGTACCGCCCGCCGCGCCGGCCACGGGCGCCCCCGCGCCCCCGCCGGAACCCGCCCTCCCCGCGCCGCTCCCCGCCGGGCCCGCCCGGCACGCCCCGCTCGGCCTGGTCGCGGGCGCCCGCAGCGGCGACAAGGGCGGCCGCGCCACCGTCGGCGTCTGGGCCCGGAGCGAGGACGCCTGGCGGTGGCTGGCCCACGAGCTGACCGTCGAACGCTTCCGGCACCTCCTGCCGGAGACGGCCGGACTGCCCGTCGAGCGCCACGTGTTGCCCCGCCTGCGCGCCCTCGGCTTCGTCGTCGACGGCCTCCTCGGCCGGGGCGTCGCCGAGAACGTCCGCTTCGACCCGCAGGCCAAGGCGGTGGGGGAGTGGCTGCGCGCCCGCTACCTGGAGATACCCGAGGTGCTGCTGTGACCGTCCTGACCTCGCGCCTCGACACCGCCGGCCCCGAGTGCGCGGCCCACCGCGCCGCGATGCTCGACAAGCTCGCCGGGATCGAGGCCGCCCACGCGCAGGCCGTCGCCGGGGGCGGCGAGAAGTACACCGCCCGCCACCGCGCCCGCGGGAAGCTGACGGCCCGCGAGCGCGTCGAGCTGCTGCTGGACCCGGACACGCCCTTCCTGGAGCTCTCCCCGCTCGCCGCCTGGGGCAGCGAGTACACCGTGGGCGCGTCGCTCGTCACCGGCATCGGCGTCGTCTCCGGCGTGGAGTGCCTGATCAGCGCCAACGACCCGACCGTGCGCGGCGGGGCGAGCAACCCGTGGACCCTGCGCAAGTCCCTGCGCGCCCACGAGATCGCGCGGGCCAACCGGCTGCCCGTCGTCGGCCTCGTCGAGTCCGGCGGCGCGGACCTCACCGGGCAGAGCGAGATCTTCGTGCCGGGCGGGGCCCTGTTCAAGGACCTCACGCGGCTGTCGGCCGCCGGGATCCCCACGATCGCCGTCGTGTTCGGCAACTCGACGGCCGGCGGCGCGTACGTCCCCGGCATGTCCGACCACGTCGTGATGGTCGCCGGCCGGGCCAAGGTCTTCCTCGGCGGGCCGCCGCTGGTGAGGATGGCCACCGGCGAGGAGGCGGACGAGGAGTCGCTCGGCGGCGCGGACATGCACGCGCGGGTCTCCGGGCTCGCCGACCACTACGCCGTGGACGAGCACGACGCCCTGCGCCGGGCGCGGCGCATCGTCGCCCGGCTCAACCACCGCAAGCCGTACGCCGATCCGGCCGCCGCGCCGCCGCCCCGGTACGCCGCGGACGAGCTGCTGGACGTCGTCCCCGGCGACCTGCGCACGCCCTTCGACCCGCGCGAGATCATCGCCCGGATCGTGGACGACTCGGACTTCGACGAGTTCAAGCCACTGTACGGCGCCGGACTGACGACGGGCTGGGCGCGGCTGCACGGCTACCCGCTGGGCATCCTGGCCAACGCGCAGGGGGTGCTGTTCAGCGCGGAGTCGCAGAAGGCGGCGCAGTTCATCCAGCTCGCCAACCAGCGGGACGTCCCGCTGCTGTTCCTGCACAACACCACCGGGTACATGGTCGGCCGCGCCTATGAGCGGGGCGGCATCGTCAAGCACGGGGCCATGATGATCAACGCGGTGTCCAACTCCCGGGTGCCGCACCTGTCGTTGCTGGTCGGCGCGTCGTACGGGGCCGGTCACTACGGGATGTGCGGGCGGGCGTACGACCCGCGCTTCCTCTTCTCGTGGCCGGGGGCCAAGTCCGCGGTGATGGGCCCGCGGCAGCTCGCCGGCGTCCTGTCGCTCGTCGCGCGGGCGGCGGCGGAGGCGAAGGGGCGGCCGTACGACGAGGAGGCGGACGCGGCGCTGCGGGCGGCCGTGGAGCGGAAGGTCGAGGCGGAGTCGCTGCCGCTGTTCCTGTCCGGGCGGCTGTACGACGACGGGGTCATCGACCCGCGCGACACCCGGACGGTGCTGGGGATCTGTCTGTCGGCGGTGCACAACGCGCCGGTCGAGGGGGCGCGAGGGGGGTTCGGTGTCTTCCGGATGTGAGGGCTGCGACGGATGTGAGGGCTGCGAGGGATGTGAGGGGGCGGCAGTGATCGGGTCCGTGCTCGTCGCCAACCGGGGCGAGATCGCCCGCCGTGTCTTCCGCACCTGCCGCGCGCTGGGCATCGCGACGGTCGCCGTCCACTCGGACGCCGACGCGCGCGCCCGGCACGTCCGCGAGGCGGACGCGGCCGTCCGGCTGCCGGGCGACGCGCCCGCCGCGACGTATCTGCGGGGCGACCTGATCGTCGCGGCGGCACGCGCGGCGGGGGCGGACGCGGTGCACCCGGGCTACGGATTCCTCTCCGAGGACGCGGAGTTCGCCCGGGCCGTCGTGGCCGCCGGGCTGGTGTGGATCGGGCCGCCGCCCGCGGCGATGGAGGCGATGGCGTCCAAGACGCGGGCCAAGCGCGTCGCGGCGGAGGCCGGGGTGCCGGTGCTGGCCCCGCTCGACGGTGCCGCCGCCGTGCGGGCCGCCGGACCCCCGGTGCTGGTCAAGGCCGCGGCGGGCGGCGGCGGCCGGGGCATGCGGATCGTCCGCGACCTGGCCCTGCTGGACGCGGCGCGCGACGCCGCGCGCGCCGAGGCGGAGGCGGCCTTCGGGGACGGCGAGGTGTTCGTCGAGCCGTACGTGGCGGACGGACGCCACGTCGAGGTGCAGGTCCTCGCGGACGCGCACGGCACGGTGTGGACGCTGGGCACGCGTGACTGCTCGCTCCAGCGCCGCCACCAGAAGGTGATCGAGGAGGCGCCCGCGCCCGGCCTGCCGGAGGGCCTGGAGGAGGCGCTGTGCGGGCACGCCGCGGCGCTGGCGAGACGGGTGGGGTACGTGGGGGCCGGGACCGTCGAGTTCCTGCTCGACGGGCGGGGCCGCGCCTGGTTCCTGGAGATGAACACCCGCCTCCAGGTGGAGCATCCGGTCACCGAGTGCGTGTACGGCGTCGACCTGGTCGCCCTGCAACTGCGGGTGGCGGAGGGCGCCCGGCTGCCCGCCCGGCCCCCGGAGCCGGCGGGCCACGCCGTGGAGGCCCGGCTCTGCGCCGAGGACCCCGCCCGCGACTGGCGGCCCTGGACGGGCCCGGTGCACGCGCTGGACGTCCCGGAGGGCGACGGGCTGCGGGTGGACGCCGGCGTGGGCGCGGGCGACGAGGTGGGGCCGCACTACGACGCCCTGCTCGCCAAGGTCGTGGCGCACGCCCCGGACCGCCCCTCCGCCCTGCGCCGGCTCGCCCGCGCCCTGGAACGCGCCCGCGTCCACGGCCCCGTCACCAACCGGGACCTGCTGGTGGGGTCGCTGCGGCACCCGGAGTTCGCGGCCGGGACGCCGGACACCGGCTTCTACGGGCGGCACCTGCCCGAACTCACCGCCGTGGACGGGGAGGTGACCCGCCATGCCGCCCTGGCGGCCGCCCTCGCCGACGCCCAGGGCCGCTCCCGCTTCGGCGGCTGGCGCAACGTCCCGTCCGGACCCCAGGTCAAGCGCCTGCGCGCCGAGCCCGACGGGACCGAGCACGAGATCCGCTACCGCCTCGGCCGGGACGGCCTGGAGGGCGTGCCGGGTGTGCGCCTGCTGGAGGCCGCGCGCGACCGCGTGGCGCTGGAGATCGACGGGGTGCGGCGGCCGTTCGCCGTCGCCTTCCACGGCGCGTCCGTCCACGTCGACTCGCCGCTCGGCGCACGGTCGTTCGCGCTGCTGCCCCGCCTCCCCGAACCCGTCCCCGAGGACGAGCCGGGGTCGCTGCTCGCCCCCATGCCGGGCACCGTCGTGCGGATCGCCGACGGCCTCGCGCCCGGCACCCCGGTCGCGGCCGGTCAAGTCCTGCTGTGGGTCGAGGCGATGAAGATGGAGCACCGCGTCACCGCCCCCGCCGCCGGGATCCTCACCGCCCTGCACACCGCCCCGGGCCGGCGCGTCGCCACCGGGGACCTGCTCGCCGTCGTCGCCGTCCCGAACGAGGAGGCCGCACATGAGCGCCGCACCGACCGAACTCCGTGACCTGCGCGCCGCCGTCGCCGCGCTGGGAGCCCGCGTCCGCGACCCCGAGGAGCTGTGGACGGAGGCGGGGAAGCTGGGCTACCTCGGCGTCAACCTGCCCGTCGCCTACGGCGGGGGCGGCGGCGGGATCACCGAGCTGGCCGTCGTCCTGGAGGAACTGGCCGCCACCGGGAACCCGTTGACGCTGATGGTGGTCTCGCCCGCCATCTGCGGCACGGTCATCGCCCGCTTCGGCACCGAGGCCCAGCGCAGGGCCTGGCTGCCGGGGCTGGCGTCGGGGCGCCTGCGGATGTCCTTCGGCATCACGGAGCCCGAGGCGGGCTCCAACTCCCACCGCATCACCACGACCGCGCGCCGCGAGGGGGACGGGTGGGTGCTCGGCGGGCGCAAGGTCTTCATCAGCGGCGTCGACCGGACCGACGCCACGATGGTCGTCGCGCGCACCGAGGGCGGCGGCCCGTGCCTGTTCGTCGTGGACCGCGACGCGCCGGGCTTCCGGCGCACCCCGATCCCCATGGAAGTCCACGGCGACCTGCGGCAGTTCGAGCTCGACCTGGAGGACGTACGGCTGCCGGCCGACGCGCTCGTCGGCGCCCAGGACGCGGGCCTGCGGCAGCTCTTCGCCGGGCTCAACCCGGAGCGCGTCATGACCGCCGCGTTCGCGCTGGGGCTCGCCCGGTACGCGCTCGGGCGCGCCGTCGACTACGCCCGCACCCGCGCCGTGTGGGACCGGCCGATCGGCGCCCACCAGGCCGTCGCCCACCCGCTGGCACGGGCCCACATCGAGATCGAGCTGGCCCGGCTCATGACGGAGCGGGCCGCCCGGCTCTACGACGACGGCGACGAGGCGGGGGCGGGCGAGGCCGCCAACATGGCCAAGTACGCGGCCGCCGAGGCCGCCGTGCGCACCGTCGACCAGGCGGTGCACACGCTCGGCGGCAACGGGCTGACGACGGAGTACGGGCTGGCGGCGCTGATCACGGCGGTGCGGGTGGCCCGGGTGGCGCCGGTCAGCCGCGAGATGATCCTCAACTACGTCTCGCACCACACGCTCGGGCTGCCCAGGTCCTATTGAGGAACAGGTCCTCTTGAAAGTGGTGATCCGACGAGGTGGTGATCCTGTGCTCGTCCGTCGCGCGTCCGACGACGGCGCCGCCGTCCTGACCCTCGACTCCCCGGCCAACCGCAACGCGCTCTCCGCCCGGCTCGTCGGCGAGCTGCGCGCCGCGCTGGAGGAGGCGGGCGCGGATCCGGCGGTCCGGTTCGTCGTGCTCGGGCACACCGGGCCGGCGTTCTGCTCCGGCGCGGACCTGAGCGGGGATCCCCCGCTGGATCCCCGGGAGTTCGTCCGGCTGCTGCGCACCGTGGTGGAGCTGCCGAAGCCGGTCGTGGCCGTCGTCGACGGCGCCGTCCGGGCCGGTGGGCTGGGACTGGTGGGGGCCTGCGACATCGTCGTGGCGGGGGAGGCGGCGGCCTCGTTCGCCTTCACGGAGGCGCGGCTGGGGCTCGCCCCGGCGGTCGTCTCGCTGACCCTGCTGCCCCGGCTCGACCCGCGGGCGGTGGCGCGGTACTACCTGACGGGGGAGGTCTTCGGCGCGCGCGAGGCGGTGCGGGTGGGGCTCGCGACCGTGGTGGACGGCGAGTCCGGGCCCGTACTGGCCGGGCTGCGGGCCGCCTCCCCCCAGGGACTGGCCGCGTCCAAGGCGCTGACGACGGAGGGCGTGCGGGCCGGGTTCGCCCGGGACGCGGAGCGGCTCGTAGCCCTCTCCGCCGAGCTCTTCGCCTCGGACGAGGCCCGGGAGAGGATCGCGGCGTGGCGCGCGATGACCGACCACCGGCTGGCCCGGGGCGCCGCCACGCGGCGGCGGCTGCTGGACGCGGCGGTGGCGTGCCTGGCGGAACTCGGCTGGTCCGGCTCGACGGTCTCGGTCGTCGCCGAGCGGGCCGGGGTCTCGCGGGGCGCGCTCCAGCACCACTACCCCACGCGGGAGGACCTGTTCACCTCCGCCGTCGAGCACGTCGCCGAGCGGCAGTCGGCCGCCGTGCGGAGCCTCGCGGGGGCGGACGTCGCGTGCGTGGTGCGCGCGATCGTGGACCTGTACACCGGCCCCGTCTTCCGCGCCGCCCTCCACCTGTGGGTCGCCGCGACCACCGAACCCCGGCTCCGGCCCCGCGTCGTACAGCTGGAGGCCCGCATCGGCCGGGAAGCGCACCGGATGGCGGTGGAGCTGCTGGGGGCGGACGAGTCGGTGCCCGGCGTGCGGGAGGTGGTGCAGGGTCTGCTGGACATGGCCCGGGGGCTGGGCCTGGCGTCCCTGCTGACACCGGATGCGGGGAGGCGGGAGCGGGTGGTGGAGCGGTGGGCGGGGATCGTGGGCGGGGCGTTGGGGGGTGCGGGGTGAGGTGGGTGCCCCCGGCCCTCCGGGAGAGGGGCGGGGGCACCCTCGAAGCGAGGGCCCCCGCCCCGGGAGGGGGCTACCGCCCGGCGTAACCGGGCACCTCCCGGGGGTCCCGGGGGCCCGGGCCCACGTAGCGCGCCGACGGACGGACCAGCCTCCCCGTCCGCTTCTGCTCCAGAATGTGCGCGCTCCACCCCGCCGTCCGCGCACACGTGAACATCGACGTGAACATATGCGCCGGCACCTCCGCGAAGTCCAGCACGATCGCCGCCCAGAACTCGACGTTCGTCGCCAGCACCCGGTCCGGCCGCCGGTTGTGCAGCTCCTCCAGGGCCGCCTTCTCCAGCGCCTCCGCGACCTCGAAGCGCGGCGCGCCCAGCTCCTTGGCCGTGCGCCGCAGCACCCGCGCCCGGGGGTCCTCGGCGCGGTAGACCCGGTGGCCGAAGCCCATGAGGCGCTCGCCCTTGTCGAGGGCCCGCTTGACGTACGCGACGGCGTCCCCCGTCCGCTCGATCTCCTCGATCATGCCGAGGACGCGGGACGGCGCCCCGCCGTGCAGCGGACCGGACATCGCGCCCACGGCGCCGGAGAGCGCGGCGGAGACGTCCGCGCCCGTCGAGGCGATGACGCGGGCGGTGAACGTCGAGGCGTTCATGCCGTGTTCGGCCGCCGACGTCCAGTACGCGTCGACCGCCGCGACGTGCCGCGGATCCGGCTCGCCCCGCCACCGCTTCATGAAGCGCTCGACGACGGTCCCCGCCTTGTCGATCTCGCGCTGCGGCACCATCGGCAGGCCCTGCCCGCGGGCGGACTGCGCGACGTAGGACAGGGCCATGACCGCCGCCCGCGCGAGGTTGTCCCGCGCGGTGGCCTCGTCGATGTCGAGGAGCGGTTTGAGTCCCCAGACGGGCGCGAGCATGGCGAGCGCGGACTGCACGTCGACGCGGATGTCACCGGAGTGGACGGGGATGGGGAACGGCTCGGCGGGCGGCAGGCCGGGGTTGAAGGAGCCGTCGACCAGCAGCCCCCACACGTTCCCGAACGAGACGTGACCGACCAGGTCCTCGATGTCGACGCCCCGGTAGCGGAGCGCGCCGCCCTCCTTGTCCGGTTCGGCGATCTCCGTCTCGAACGCGACGACTCCCTCGAGTCCGGGTACGAAATCGGACATCAGGCGGCTCCTCGTGGTGTGTTCGACAAGCGACGGCGACCTGCCGGTGTCCCCTGCCGGTGCGTGCGGTGTCTGCCTCTGCGGTGTCTGCTGCTGTGCGCCGCCGCCCGGGGCCGCCCTTCCCGCGGCGTCCCCGGCGGCCTGGAGGGTCCGGTGCCCGGACGGTCCACCGGAACGGTTCCGCGGCGGCGCCGGCGCGGCTCGCGTTCCGTACCGGTCTCCCCGGTCATGCCCCGCACGGGGGCGGTTCACCCGGCCCTTCCGGCCGGAAACGATATCCGGTGGTGCGGTGCTCCCACATCCGTACGAGCGGCGATTTTGGCGGTTTCGCCACCCGCGGGGAAGAGTGATGTCCGGCACACGCCGCGGGCGGCCGGGGAAAGGGTTGGGCGCGGGCGTCACGGGGCACAATCATCGTTTCGTCGCCGGGAGATGCGGTGCGGACGCGCCGTGGGTGCTGCAAGATGAGCGGGTGTCCGATGCCCACCGCGCCGTCCGCGCAGCAGACCCCGACAGCCCGCTCGACCCCGCCGCCATGCGCGCCCAGTACCGCACGGCGGGCCTGGCGGAGGAGGACCTGGCGGCCGATCCGTACGAGCAGTTCGCGCGCTGGTTCGCCGACGCGGTGGCGAGCGGGCTCCACGAACCCAACGCGATGGTCGTCTCGACCGCGGACGCCGAAGGGCGTCCCAGCTCACGGACCGTGCTGCTCAAGGCGTTCGACGCGCGCGGCTTCGTCTTCTTCACCAACTACGGTTCGCGCAAGGGCCTGGAGATCGCGGCGAACCCGTACGTCTCGGTGCTGTTCCCCTGGCACCCGATCGCTCGTCAGATCATCGTCGCGGGGCGGGCGAAGCGGGTGGCGGCCGAGGAGACGGCCGCGTACTTCCGTTCGCGGCCGCGCGGTTCGCAGCTCGGCGCGCTGGCGAGCGACCAGTCGACGGTGGTCGCCTCGCGCGCGGAGATCGACGCGGCGTACGCGCGGCTGGCGGCGCGCTATCCGGAGGGCACGGAGATCCCGGTGCCCACGGAGTGGGGCGGCATCCGTGTGGTGCCCGAGCGGCTGGAGTTCTGGCAGGGACGGGAACACCGGCTGCACGACCGGCTGCGGTACGTACGGGACGGCGAGGGCTGGCGGATCGAGCGCCTCTGTCCGTGACGGGCCCCAACGGGCCGTACGCAGACGGTCCGTGGGCCACTGACCCGGGTGCCGCGTGCGGCGCCCGGGTGCCGAGCGGACGACTCGGCGGCCCACGGACCGGGTGACTGCTGGGAATTGGCCGACGGCACCGCCGTCGACGCCTGTGCGCTGTGCGCGACGGCGGGCGTCAGCCCGCAGTCACCTCACGCGTCCGGACGAAAACCATCTGTCCGATCACCTCCCTTCTCGTGTGCACCACACCCTAGGGACCCCCGGCGGGCGCCACAACCGAATTTCCCGGGGCACGGATTTCGCCGAAGACGGTGTGGTGCGGGGCGGTGTCGAGTTGAATGGCCCGTCGTGCAGGACATGCAGACGCGTCCAGCTGGGGGTATCTCGTGACCGCTCCACACCACTTCGGCCCCGCCCGCCACGAGGCCGGCGCCGACGGCGAGGACCACGACCTGCTCGTGGCGCTGCTCGACGGCATGGACGCGGCGCTCTGCGCGTTCGACGCCGAGGGCACGGTCACCCACTGGAACCGGGAGGCCGAGCGCATCCTCGGCTGGACCGCGGAGGAGGCCGTCGGCCGGCCCGGCCTGGCCGGCTGGGCCGTGCGCGAGGCGGACGCGCCGGAGGTCACCGCCCGGCTGCTGGGCGCGATGCAGGCCCAGGGCCGCCAGGTGGACGAGTTCGCGCTGCTGACCAAGGAGGGCGGGCGGGTCCTGGTGCGGGTGCAGTCCTCGGCCGTGCCCGGCGCGGACGGCAGCCCGGCCGGCGTCTACTGCGCGTTCAGCGAGGTGCACACGCAGATCGACCTGGAGCGGTCGGTGGCGCTGAGCGAGGCGCTGTTCGGCGACGCCTCCTGGGGCGTGCTCCTCGTCGACGCCGACCTGCGCCCGGCGCTCGCCAACGCGCACGCCGCCCGCGCGCTGCGCACCAGCCGGTCCGCGCTCCTCGGCCGCCCGCTGGGCGACCTGCTGGAGCAGGGGCTGGAGGACGTGGAGAGCGCCCTCCAGCACGTCCTGGCGTCGGGCGCGCCGCCGGCGCCGACGGAGCTGTGGGTGTCGGTGAAGGGTGCGGGCGAGGGCGGGGAGGGCGCCGGGGCGGGGGAGCGGCGCTGCTGGCGCAGCGGGTTCCTGCGGCTGTCCACACCGCTGGTGGAGGAGCCCGTCCCGCTGGGTGTGGCGTGGCTGTTCCTGGACGTGACCAAGGCGCGGCTGGCCGAGCAGGAGAGCGCCCGGCTGCGCTTCCGGGGCAGCCAGTTGCACAGAGCGGGGCGGGCGGTGGCCGAGTGCGAGGACCCGATGGAGGCCGCGGCGCTCTACATGGACTTCGCCCTCGCAGGTTTCGCCGACCACGCGCTGATCGACCTGCTGCCCGAGCCGGCGTCCGTGCCGCAGCGGCCGATCCGCCTGCTGCGGGCGGCCGCGACGCCGACGGGCGTCTCCGGCCCGGGCGCGTCGGTGCCCGGGGGCGGGCTGCCCGTCCCGTACCTGGACGGCCACCCCGCCGTCCAGGCGGTCGAGCGCTGCGGTTCCGTGCGCGCCGTCTCCGACCGCACGCGGGACTGGGGGCCGGTCCGCAAGTGGCCGGCGGGCACGCAGCACGCGCTCGCCACCGCGCTGCGGTCGCGCGGGCGGACGGTGGGCGTGGTGACGTTCCTCCGCGGCCCGTCGCGGCGCCCCTTCGACCGCGCGGACGCGACGTACGCGGAGGACATCGCGACGCGGGTCGCGGCGTCGATCGACCTGGCGGCGGCCGTGGGCGGGTGAGAGCGGCTCCCTCCGGGGGGGCGGCTCCCTCCGGGGAGAGGGCGGGGCGGGGAGGAGGTCCGTCCGCCGGCACCGGCACCGGGAGCCGCCCGGTGGCGACCGGTACCCCGATCCGCTCAGTGGCGGAAGAAGATCCGCTCGCCGTACTCGCGCAGCACCCGTCCGTTCCACTCGTGTCCCCCGTCCACGTTCCCCGAGCGCAGCATCGGCGGTTCGATGCCCCGCTCGACGAGCTCGCCCGCCGCGGAGGCGACGACGGCCTGCATGACGGCGCTCGTCACCACCGTCGACGCCGGGGCGAACGGTGCCGCGACGCCCTCCGCCGTCAGCTCGGCGTCGCCGACGTCCACCTTGCTGTCGATCACGATGTCGCAGTGGTCCTTGAGGAACGTCCCGGACGTGTGCCGCGACTTCGTGTGCTCGGCGTAGGCGAGCGAGGTGACGCCGATGACCTTGAGGCCGAGGGCCCGGGCGTTGAGGGCCATCTCGACGGGCAGCGAGTTGCGCCCGGAGAGGGAGATGACGATCAGCACGTCGCCGGCCCGGGCGGGGCTCGTGTCGAGGACGGCGCCGGCCAGCCCGTCCACGCGCTCCAGCGCGCTGCCGAGGGTGGCGGGGGTGATGTCGACGCCGACCGTCCCCGGCACGGCGAGCAGGTTCATCAGCGCGAGCCCGCCCGCCCGGTAGACGACGTCCTGCGCGGGCAGCGAGGAGTGGCCGGCGCCGAAGACGAAGAGCCGGCCGCCCGCCGCGACGGTGTCCGCGAGCATCGCCCCGGCGGCGGCGATGCTGCCGGCCTCCTCGTCGCGCACCCGTCCCAGCAGCCCGATCGCGGCGTCGAAGAACTGGCCGGCCAGCTTGTTCCCGCTCATCGCAAAGGGCTCCTCAGCATCGTCCCGGGGTGGGCGGCGTCGTCGTCGGCGCCGCGGTGGCGCGGCTCACGTTGCGCGGTTGACCTGCGCGCTGTCAATACGGACGGCCGCGTGGCGGGGCCGCGGCGGGACGGCGGCGGGACGGTACGCGCCCCCCTTGTCGGTGGTATGCGTCAGAATTGGGTCCAGGGCCAGCGCACTACTTATCCGAGGGGCACGCATGTCCGGACTGATCGACACCACGGAGATGTATCTCCGCACCATCCTGGAGCTGGAGGAGGAGGGTGTGGTCCCGATGCGCGCGCGCATCGCGGAGCGGCTCGATCAGAGTGGCCCGACGGTGAGCCAGACGGTCGCCCGCATGGAGCGCGACGGGCTGGTCACGGTCGCCGGCGA
Organism: Streptomyces caatingaensis; assembly: GCF_001187435.1. Taxonomy (GTDB): domain Bacteria; phylum Actinomycetota; class Actinomycetes; order Streptomycetales; family Streptomycetaceae; genus Streptomyces; species Streptomyces caatingaensis. Next base: position 199,892 of record NZ_LFXA01000009.1, read on the forward strand.
CCGCCACCTGGAGCTCACCGAGGAGGGCCGCCGCCTGGCCACCCGCGTGATGCGCAAGCACCGCCTGGCGGAGTGTCTGCTCGTCGACGTGATCGGCCTGGAGTGGGAGCAGGTCCACGAGGAGGCCTGCCGCTGGGAGCACGTGATGAGCGAGGCCGTGGAGCGCCGTGTCCTGGAGCTCCTGCGCCACCCGACGGAGTCGCCGTACGGCAACCCGATCCCGGGCCTGGAGGAGCTGGGCGAGAAGGCCGAGGCGGATCCGTACCTCAACGACAACATGGTCAGCCTCTCGGAGCTCGTCCCCGGCGCCGAGGGCAAGACGGTGGTCGTGCGCAGGATCGGCGAGCCGATCCAGAGCGACGCCCAGCTGATGCACACCCTGCGTCGCGTGGGGGTGCAGCCGGGTGCCGTGGTCAGCGTGACGGAGTCGCCCGGTGGGGTGATGGTGGGCAGCAGCGGCGAGTCCGCCGAACTGGCCGCGGACGTCGCCTCGCACGTCTTCGTCGCCAAGCGCTGAGCCGCTCCCCGGCCGCTCTTTCCCCCCAACGCCCCCGGCTCACGGGCGGGTTGACCGCCCGCCGGCCGTCCGCCGGCGCCGGGCGGACGCCGTCGTCCGCCCGCCGCGCGCCCAACCGCCCCCGCTCCGGCCCGAGTCGGCGGAAGTCCGCGGAACGCGTACAGACGCCCCCGGGGCGTGTCACGCTGGCGTTGTGGCATATGCGCTCGCGCCGCTCGACCTGGGAGGGGGATCCTCGATGAGGCGCCGGTCGCGGTGGGCGGACCGCACGACGGGGATCCCCGCCATCGCGGCCGCGGCGGAGGCTCCGGGCATGACAAGGGCCCCGGCGTCCTCGCGGATCGCCGGGGCCCCGCCTCCCCGTATTTCCCCCTCGGCGACCCGGGGCCCCGAGCTCCCAGGGTGCGCCTCGCGGACCTTCTTCCCCGAGCGGTCCGCGCCCGAGTCGATTTCTCCCCTTGACGACGACGGTCAATCCTCGGCTCCCGTCACTCGAACGAGGGGTGTTGCGTGCGACGGCCGGCCCATTCGAAAGGGGGTTCCATAAGGTGGAGCTGTCCGGGGGTGAAGTGGGGGTGTCAGGAGTGATGGCGCGGCGTATCGATGTCAGTGGGAGCGGTGGAGTGCGGCTTGCCGCCTGGGAGTTCGCCGACCGGCCGGAAGCGGCCGTCCCGCCCGGCCGGGCCCGGGAGGCGGGCCCGGCCGGCGTCCTGCTGCTGCACGGGCTGATGGGCCGCGCCGCGCACTGGGCGGAGGCCGCCCGCTGGCTCTCCACGCGGTACCGCGCGGTGGCGCTCGACCAGCGGGGCCACGGCCGCAGCGAGAAGCCGGTCGGCGGCCCCTACGACCTGGACGCGTACGTGGCCGACGCGGAGGCCGTCGTGGAGCAGCTCGGGCTGGCGCCGGTCACGCTGATCGGCCACGCGATGGGTGCCCTGACGGCCTGGCGGCTGGCGGCCCGCCGGCCCGATCTCGTCCGGGCGCTGGTGATCTGTGACATGCGGGCGTCGGCGCTGGGCGCGGCGACGCAGCGCCGGTGGGGCGAGTGGTTCAAGTCCTGGCCCGTCCCGTTCGCCACGCTGGCGGACGTGCGCCGGTGGTTCGGCCAGGAGGATCCCACGCTGGAGCGCCCGGCCCCCGCCCGCGGCGACTTCTACGCGGAGGTGATGGCAGAGCGCGCGGACGGCTGGCGGCCGCTGTTCTTCCGCCGCCAGATGCTCCTCGCCCGCGAGGCGTACGCGCACGACGCGCACTGGGAGGAGCTGGCCCTGGTCGAGTGCCCCACCCTCGTGGTGCGCGGGCTGGACGGCGAGCTTGGCCGTGCGGAGGCCCAGGAGATGGTGCGGGTCCTGCCCCGCGGGCGCTATGCGGAGGTCGCCGACGCCGGCCACTTCCTCCACTACGACCAGCCCGGCGCGTGGCGGCGGGTGGCCGAGCCGTTCCTGAGGGACGCGGTGCCGGTGTGACGGCCGTGGGGGAGGCCGCCGGGGCGGGGATTTAATTCAACGGGCGTTGACATCCCTGCCCGGGCGGGTGTGCACTGGAGGTGGGCCGGCCGTCGGAATCGAGCCTTGAGCCGCACAGGAGGCTGTCATGCCTGCCGTCACTCCCCACCCGCACGCCACAGATGTGATCGTCGTCGGGGCCGGGCCCACCGGTCTCCTCCTCGCCGGTGACCTGGCCGCCGCCGGCGTCCGCACGGTCCTGCTGGAGCGGCGCTCCCAGGAGTCCAACCTCACCCGGGCCTTCGCCGTCCACGCCCGCACCCTGGAGGCGCTCGACAGCCGCGGCCTCGCCGAACGGCTGCTGTCCACCGGGTACTTCGTGCACGACGTCCGGCTCCTCGGGCGCGCCGTGATCGACCTCGGCCGGTTGCCGTCCCGCTTCGCGGGCGTCCTGATGACCCCGCAGTACAACGTCGAGGGCCTCCTGGAGGAGCGCGCCGTCGCGGCCGGCGCCGAGCTGCGGCGCGGGGTGCGGTGCACCGGGCTGCGGCAGGACGCGGAGGGCGTCTCGGTGGACGTCACCGAGGCCCCGGCCGGTGAGGGGGCCGGGGGCGGCGCCGTCACCGGCACCCTGCGGGCCCGCTACGTCGTCGGCGCGGACGGGGTGCGCAGCACCGTGCGGCAGGCGATCGGGATGCCGTTCCCCGGGCGGGCCGTGCTGGACTCCGTGATGCTCGCGGACGTCCGCCTCGACGCCGTGCCGGGGGAGGTGCCGGCCTTCCGGGGCGGACGCGAGGGCTTCGCGTTCGTCGTCCCCTTCGGGGACGGCTGGTTCCGCGTCATCGCCTGGCGGCGGGGGACGGCGCTGCCGGCCGAAGCGCCCGTGGACATGGAGGAGTTGAAGGACGTCACCCGCGCCGTCTTCGGCACCGACTTCGGCATCCGGGACGCGCGGTGGACCTCGCGCTTCCACAGCGACGAGCGGCAGGTGCCCGCCTACCGGGACGGGCGCGTCCTCCTCGCCGGGGACGCCGCCCACGTCCACTCGCCGGCCGGCGGCCTCGGGATGAACGCGGGCCTCCAGGACGCGGCCAACCTCGGCTGGAAGCTGGCGGCGGTGCTCCGGGGGCGGGCGGATGACGCGCTGCTGGACAGCTACCACGCCGAGCGGCACCCCGTCGGCAGGCAGGTGCTGCGGGTCAGCGGGGCGATCGTGCGGGCGGTGCTGGCCGAGTCGCCCGTCGTGCGGGGCGTGCGGGGCGCGGGGGCCGCGGCGCTCCGCTTCACGCCCTCCCTGGTGGACCGGGCCGCCCTGACCGTCTCCGGGCTCTCGGTCGCCTACCCGGCGCCGCCGGGGGCGCATCCGCTCGTCGGGCGCCGGGCCCCCGACCTGCCGCTGGCGGAGGAGGGGCCGGGGCGGCCGGTGCGGCTCTACGAGGCGCTGCGGGCGGGGGAGTTCGTGCGCGTGGTGCCCCGGGGGGCGGACGCGGTGCGGGTGGCCGGGCCCGGGCTCCGGGTGGTGCGGGCCGACTCCTGCCGCACCATGCTGCTCGTCCGGCCGGACGGGTATGTGGGGGAGGCGGAGGAGGTTCCCGCGGCGTGGAGTGGGGGCGGGGTGGGGGCGGTGGCGGCTGCGGTGAGCGGGGCGCAGCCCGGCTGACGCCCCTCCCGCCCTTCCTCCCCCGGAGGGGCCGCCCCCGGTTCCCTGGGGGCTCCGCCCCTTCCCCCTCCCCCCGCACCGCGGCGAAGCCGCGTTCTCCGCGCGGGCTACGCCTTGCTCGCCGCCGCCAGGATCTCCGGCAGACGGGGCACCATGCGGTGGGCGGCCGCGTGGAGACCGATGCGGGCGGCGAGGGCGCCGTAGGCCGGGCCGAGCGGCAGGAGGATCCAGGAGAGGGAGGACGCGCCGGCGAGGTGGAGCCAGACCGTCAGACCGATCAGGGGCGCGCAGACCGCCGCACCCGCGAGCGCCCAGAGCAGGCCGAGCCACGCTATGCCCGTCTGGCTGGGGGCGACGTTCTTGAAGGCGTGGTCCTGCGGGACGGAGTAGGGCAGGAGGACGGAGGCCACGGCCCCCGTCCCGAGGAGACCGCCCAGCAGGGCCAGCATCAGCCCCAGCACCTCCGCGAACTCCCCCCAGGCGCCGGTGAGGAGGCCGAGGAGGGCGACCGCCAGCGTCAGATACGGGCCGGTGACCAGCGTCAACGCCAGGGCCCGGCCGCGCAGTTCGGCAAGGGCCTCGCGGCGGGAGCCGATCGTCTGGAGGACCATCCAGAACGCGGACCCGTCCTGCCCGAGCTGGTTGAACATCTGGCCGGTGACCATCGCGGCGGCGACGAACGCGAAGTACAGGCTGTGCCCGCCCTGGAGGACGTTGAACAGGGGCACCACCGCACCGATGGCCAGGGCGGATCCCCAGGACATCCTGGTCTTGGGGTCGCGCCGGGCGTACCGCAGCGACCGCTCCGCGGCCGTGCCCACCCGGCCCGCCGGCAGCAGCCGGGAGAGGCCGGTGCCCGACGGGCGCTCCCGGTCCCGCGTCGGCTCCGCCGCGGCCAGGGTGGAGGAGTCGGGCGAGACCATCACCTTCGTCAGCGTCCGCTGCCACCAGAACAGCAGGGCGGCCAGCACCCCGGCGGTCAGGGCGATTTCGGCGGAGGCCAGGCCGTACTCGCCGTCGCCCGCGGCCCGGACGGCGTCCAGCGCGGAGCCCGGCGGGATCCAGCGGGCCACGTCCGCCACGGGTTCGAGCTTCGCCAGGCCCGACTGGGAGAGCTTCTGCACGGCGAAGTTGACGACCTGGAGGCCCACACCGATCACCACGCCGCTGAGCAGGGCGAGATCGCGGCCCTTGCGGCTGGACAGCAGCCGTATGTTGGCCGTCGCCACGGCCCGGGCCAGGGCCACGCACACCAGCAGCGCCAGCGGCACCGCGAGCACCGCGACGGCCGCCGCCCCGGCCCCGTACGCCGTGGCGATCACCGAGCCGAGGAGGATCAGCACGGTGAACGCCGGGCCCATCCCTATCAGGGAGCTGATCAGCAGGGCCACGGCCAGCGGCGCCGGCCGCAGGGGCAGCATCGCGAGCCGGGCCGGGTTGAGTGTCTCGTCCCCGCCGGGGTGGAACAGCGGGGCGACCGCCCAGCCGAGGGCCAGCAGCACGGCCAGCGGCACGGTGAACGCCGCGGCGTGCGCGGTGCCGCGCAGGGCGCACAGACCGAGCAACTGGAGCGCGCCGAAGAGGGCGACGAGAACCAGGGAGACGATGTAGACGGCCTTGCGTTTGCTGGATTGGCGCAGCCCGTTGCGCAGCAGGGTGAGCTTGAGGCGGGCGAAGACCGGCGCCAGGGAGAGCGGGCCGGCGGACGGGACGGACGGCGCGGCGCTCATCGGGCACCCCCCAGCCAGTCGAGGGTCTGGCCCTCGGACAGCCCACGGGCGCCCACGAGTTCGAGGAAGGCGTCCTGGAGGGAGGGGGCTTCGCCGCGGACCTCCGCGACGGGCCCGTGCGCCCGGATGCGGCCGCCCGCCAGCACCGCGACCCAGGAGCACAGCGACTCCACCAGCTCCATGACGTGGCTGGAGAAGACGACCGTGGCACCGGAGGCGGTGTAACGCTCGAGAACCCGGCGGATCGTCTGGGCCGAGACCGGGTCCACCCCCTCGAACGGCTCGTCCAGGAAGAGGACTTCGGGGTTGTGCAGCAGCGCCGCGGCCAGGCCGATCTTCTTGCGCATGCCGGTGGAGTAGTCGACGACGAGCTTGTGCTGGGCGCCGGCGAGGTCGAGGACGTCGAGGAGCTGGGTGGCCCGCTGGTCCACCTCGGGACCGGGCAGCCCCCGCAGCCGCCCGGTGTACGCGAGGAGTTCACGGCCGGAGAGCCGCTCGAACAGCCGCAGGCCCTCGGGCAGGACACCGATGACCGCCTTGGCGGCGGCCGGGTCGGCCCAGACGTCGTGCCCGGCGATCTCCACCCGTCCCGCGTCGGGCCGCAGCAGACCGGTCACCATGGACAGGGTCGTCGTCTTGCCCGCGCCGTTGGGGCCGACGAGGCCGACGAACCGCCCGGCCGGTATCTCCAGATCGACGCCGGCCACGGCGACCTGCTCGCCGAACCGCTTCCACAGCCCTTCGATCCGCACGGCCGCGGATGTGGTGCCCAGTCCCACTGCCATCCCTCGTTCCTGCTGGTGCCTGAGGGCGGCAGGCCCCGCCCCCGGAACCAGCGTAGGTTCGGGCGGGGGCGGGCACAGGTGACAAACGTCAGGGATTCGCCGGGACCTCCCGGCCCGGGGCGGGGCGTCCCCGCCGCGCGCCCCTACCGTGCGCGGGCGTCCGCCGGCTGCCGCCCGCCGCACGCGTAGGCGAGGGCGCTGACCAGCTCCTCCGCGTCCGGCAGCCAGCGGTTGGCGGCGGTGGGCTGGCGCGCCCACTGGACGGCGCCGCGGTTGCCCACGCGGCTCGGCGGCGCCACCACGTAGTCGCCCTCGCCGCGGGCGACCAGGTCCAGCGAGGAGGGCCGCCAGCCCAGCTTGCGGGCCGCGTCGGCGACCTTGAGGGCGCCGCCCGGCAGCACGAAGAACAGCATCCGGCGGAACGGGGTGGAGGTGATCGGCCCCAGCTCGATGCCCATCCGCTCCATGCGGGCCAGCGCCAGGCAGCCGGCGGACTCCGAGACGTCCAGCGCGTCGAAGGTGCGGCCGGTCGGCAACAGGACCGAGGCGGTGGGGTGTTTCGCCCACATCCGGCGCGCGCCGGCCGCGCTTCCGGTGGCCTGCTCGGCCCAGTCCGGCCGGGCCGGATGGGCGCCCGGGGCGGGGCAGTCGGGCTCGCCGCACGAGCAGCGCTCCCGGCCGTCCACGGCCTCCAGCCAGGTGCCTGCGAAAACGTGCCAGTGCCGTTCCTCCGCATACCGAACGGCGGCGTCGAGCACGCGCTCACCGCGTTGTTGGGGAATGCGCGGGGTCCCTACTCCGATCGTCTCTTCCACGTTCATCACAACTCCCGCTGTCACCAAGGGTTACGGGCCCGGCGGGGGCCCGCCGCCCCCGCCGGTGAACTGCACACGGGGCGCACGGATGCATGTGCGGGGGCGCAGGGGCGGCTTCGCCCCGGTGAAGGGGTAGCCACTGCCAGGCGGAAGCCGGGCACAGCCGACGCATTCACGACCGCTCTGGCATCAATACGGGAAAGTCCCGCATTCTCAGGACATCAGGGGGGAAAGATCACAGAGGAAGGCGTCACCGGCCGGCTTGGCTTCTCCGCACTTCGCGAGGCAATTCGCGAACGCATAGCAGTCTCAGGGGGTACAGATGGCCGCACGGCCACTCGTCGCGCGGCAGCCGAACGAACGGCTGCAGGCGCTCATTCAGGAAGCCGGCTGCTCCAATGCCGGACTGGCACGCCGCGTCAACATGTGCGGCGCCGAGCACGGTCTCGATCTCCGTTACGACAAGACGTCGGTGGCCCGCTGGCTGCGCGGCCAGCAGCCGCGCGGCCGCGCCCCGGCCGTCATCGCCGAGGCGCTCGGCCGCAAGCTCGGCCGGACGGTCACCATCGACGAGATCGGCATGGCCAACGGAAAGAACCTCGCCTCGGGCGTGGGCCTGCAGTTCTCCCCGACCGTCATGGGGGCGATCGAGCAGGTCTGCGAGCTGTGGCGCAGCGACGTCGGCCGCCGGGACTTCCTCAGCGGCACGTCGGTCGCCTCGTCCGCGCTGGTCGAGCCCAGCCGCGACTGGCTGATCACCGGGGCCGACCCGCAGGTCGCGCGGAGCGCGGGCGCCCGGGTGGGCGTCTCCGACGTCGAGGCCGTCCGCTCGACGACGGACGCGCTCGTCGAGCTCGACCACCGGTACGGCAGCGGGCACGTGCGGCCCGTCGTCGTGCACTACCTCAACAGCGTCGTCTCCGGGCTGCTCGCCGGCTCGTACCGCGAGGCGGTCGGGCGGGAGCTGTTCGCGGCCGTCGCGCGGCTGACCGAACTGGCCGGCTACATGGCCGTCGACACCGGCCAGCCCGGTCTCGCCCAGCGGTACTACATCCAGGCCCTGCGGCTCGCCCAGGCCGCCGGCGACCGCGGGTACGGCGGGTACGTCCTGGCCGCCAGCATGAGCCACCTCGCCGCCTCCCTCGGCAACCCGCGCGAGATCGCCCAGCTCGCCAAGGCCGCCCAGGAGGGGGCGCGGGGGCAGGTCACCCCGCGGGTCGAGGCGATGTTCCACGCCGCCGAGGCGCGCGGGCACGCGCTGCTGGGCGACGCCCGGTCGTGCCAGACGGTGGCGGCCCGGGCCGTCGCCAAGCTCGAACAGGCCGACGGGGGAATGGATTCCGGTGACGACCCGCCGTGGATCCGGCACTTCGACCGGGCCTACCTGTCGGACGAACTGGCCCACTGCCACCGCGATCTGGGCCAGGCCGAACCGGCACGGCGGCACGCCGAGGACGCCCTCGCCCACCATCCGCAGGGCCGTGTCCGCCGCCGCGCGATCGGGCTGCTGGTGCTCGCCACCGCGCACCTCCAGCAGCGCGAGGTCGAGGAGGCCTGCGCGACCGGGACCCGGGCGCTGGAACTGCTGGGGACGCTGCGCTCCAACCGGGGCGCGGAGTACCTGGAGGACTTCCAGCAGCGGCTGCAGCCCTACCGCGACGAACCGGCGGTGCGGGACTTCGGGGTGAGGATGGAGATGCAGGCGGCGTAGGGGAGTCCGCCGCGCGGCCCCTCCGCGGTGCCGGGTGTGGGACCGGTCGCATCGCGGCCCGTCCCGCCCCCGGCACCGGGCCACCGGGTAGCGTGAGCCGCCGGTTCACGCTACCCGTACAGCCTGAGGAGTCCCGGTGACGCAGAGCGGACAGGGAAACGAGCCGCAGCTCCCTGCGGCCCCGCCCGCGCACGAGGGCGTCGTGCAGCCCTCCCGCCCCGCCCCGGCGGCCGGGCCCGCCGGCGAGCGGGTGCCGCCGCCGGGACAGCCCTGGGGCGGGCCGTGGGGCCCTCCGCCGGGGCCGGCCCGGCGCTCCCCGCTGCCGCCGGAGATGCCGCCGGGGGCGGCCGCGGGCGCGACTCCGCCGCCGTTCGGGCCGGGGGCGCCCGCGCCCGACTCCGAGGCGACGCAGTACCTGCCGCCCATGGGCGGCGCGCCGATGCCGGGCGCGCCGACGCCGCCCCCGCCGTACGCGCAGCCGCGCGGCGACGCCGGGGCGGACGCCGGCGCGGCCACGCAGTACCTCCCGCCGGTGCCGGCCGCCGCGCCGGACGCTTCCGCCGCGTCCGACGACGGCGGTGCCCCCCAGTACCTCGCGCCGTCCCCGCTCCCGCCGGCCCCGCCCGTCCCGCCCGCTCCGGCGGCTCCGCCCGGCGGCGCGCCCGACGGGGAGGCGACGCGGTACCTGCCGCCGGTCGGCGGCGGCGCGCGGGCCGGGGCCCACGCGGGCGGCGGCGACGCCGCCGCGGCGACCCAGTACCTGCCGCCGGTGCCGGGTGCGGGCGGCCCGCCGTCCGCCGGTGGCGGTGCACCGGCCGGTGCGCCCGACGACGCCGCGGCCACGCAGTACCTGCCGCCCGTCCGGGGCGAGGCCGCGCCCGCCGCGGGTGCGGGTGCCGACGCGGCGGCCACGCAGTACCTGCCCCCGGTCGGCGGCGGGGCGCGGGGGGCGGCCCCCGCGGGCGGTGCGGGTGACGAGGCGGCGACGCAGTACCTGCCGCCCGTGCCCGGGGCGGGCGGCCCGTCGGCCGGTGGCGGGCCCCACGGCGCGGCCGCCGCGCCGTACGCGCCGCCCGTCGCCGGGGCGGGGGCGGCCGCCGGGGAGCGGACGCCGCCGCGCGAGTTCGACACGCTGTTCCGGCAGAGCGCCGCCGCCGCGGGGACGGGCGCGCCCGGCGGGCCGCGCATACCCGCGGCGGGTGCGGCGTACGCGCCCGCCGCCCCGCCCGTTCCCGCCGCGCCGGGCGGGCGGGGGAGCGGGCGGGGCAGGAGCCTCGTCGTCATCGGGGCCGTCGTCGCCGGCTGTGCCGTCGCCGGGCTCGCGGCGGGAGCCCTGTTCTGGGGCAAGGACGACGGCGGGGACAAGGAACAGGAGCCCCGGAAGGCCGCCGCGGCCACGGCCGGGCCGAGCGCCCCGGCCACGCCGGGGCCCGCCGGGAGCAAGGAGCCGAAGCCCGCCGACCCGGCCGAGGGTCAGGCCAAGGCGCTGGACGCCCTCCTGAAGGACAGCGGCAGCAGCCGGGACTCCGTCATCCGGGCCGTGGACGCGACCCGGAACTGCAAGGACCTCGGCAGGTCCGCCGCCGATCTGCGCGACGCGGCGAAGGACCGCAACGGGCTCGTCGACCGGCTGCGGAAGACGGCCGTGGACAAGCTCCCCGGCCACGACGGCCTGACCGCGCAGCTGACCAGGGCGTGGCAGGCGTCCGCCGCCGCCGACAGCCACTACGCGGCCTGGGCCGACACCGTGGACGGCAAGCACGGCTGCCACAAGGGGCACGCCCGTCCCACCAAGGACGCCCTCGCCGGCGACCGCGCCAGCGGTGAGGCGACCGCGGCCAAGAAGCGGGCCGCCGAACTGTGGAACCCGATCGCGAAGAAGTACGGGCTGCCCCAGCGCCAGTGGACGCAGCTCTGAGACGGGAACGTACGATCGACTGCTGTGCAAGGTTCGGAGAAGTCTTCCCGCCGCGGCCGCCGCTCGACCACCATGGACGGCATGCCGCTGAATGACATGCCGTGGTGGCGCTGGCGGGCCAACGTCCGCTCGGCGCTGCACATGCTCGCGGACGAGGCCTTCCAGCGCGAGTGCTGGCTGGCCGGGCGCGAGGAGTACGGAGACGTGACGGACGCCGTCTACCGTCTGGTCGAGGACACCTGGCTGGACAACTGGTCGGCCGAGAAGTACGTCGGGACGGTCTTCCGCGACTCGGGCGAGGCCGCCCTGGTGGACACGGCGGTGCTGCGGGTGCTGAGGATCATGCACCAGGTCGGTGCCGACGCCCCCGTCTCGGCGTACCTGGAGCACCACGGCTGGCCCGAGGTCGTCCGCGCGGCCCGCGAGGCCCACGTACGGCTGGCGGCGGGGGACGGGGACGACCCGGACGTGCCGCCGCGGTCGCTGCCGGTGCTGGCGATGCTGACCAAGATCTGACCGGCGCCTCGTGGTCCGGAGGGGGGCCGCGGATGTGCGACGCTATTGGGCTATGAACGCCTCGCAGCCCCCCGCCCGGACCGACCAGTACGTCCTCACCCTCTCCTGCCCGGACAAGCAGGGCATCGTCCACGCGGTGTCCAGCTATCTCTTCATGACCGGCTGCAACATCGAGGACAGTCAGCAGTTCGGCGACGGCGACACCGGCCTGTTCTTCATGCGGGTGCACTTCAGCGCGGAGGCGCCCGTGTCGCTGGAGAAGCTGCGCGCCAGCTTCTCGGCCATCGGCGACTCGTTCCACATGGACTGGCAGATCCACCGGGCGGACGAGAAGATGCGGATCGTCCTGATGGTGTCCAAGTTCGGGCACTGCCTCAACGACCTGCTGTTCCGGTCGCGTATCGGGGCGCTGCCGGTCGAGATCGCGGCCGTGGTCTCCAACCACACGGACTTCGCCGAGCTGGTCGGCTCCTACGGGATCCCCTTCCATCACATTCCGGTGACGAAGGAGACGAAGGCGGAGGCGGAGGCGAAGCTCCTGGAGCTCGTCCGCTCCGAGAACGTCGAGCTGGTGGTGCTCGCCCGGTACATGCAGGTGCTCTCCGACCACCTCTGCAAGGAGCTGTCGGGACGGATCATCAACATCCACCACTCCTTCCTGCCGAGCTTCAAGGGCGCGAAGCCGTACCACCAGGCGCACGCGCGCGGCGTGAAGCTGATCGGTGCCACCGCGCACTATGTGACGGCCGACCTCGACGAGGGCCCGATCATCGAGCAGGAGGTCGAGCGGGTGGGGCACGAGGTCACGCCGGAGCAGCTGGTGGCCGTGGGGCGCGACGTGGAGTGCCAGGCGCTGGCCCGGGCGGTGAAGTGGCACAGCGAGCACCGCGTGCTCCTGAACGGCAGCCGCACGGTCGTCTTCGCCTGACGGCGGACCCGCCCCGCCTCTCCCGTCCCCGCGCTCACATCCGCGACAGCGACGCCGTCGCGAAGAGGACGTCGCGCACGGCCTCGCGGTCGCCGTCCTGGCCGGCGGCGGCTTCCTGGGGCGGCATGCGCCCGGCGGCGAGGCGGCAGAACTCGAGGCCGTCCAGGGCGACGTGGGCCACTTCGGTGCCCGGGGCGGCCTTGGCGGCGGGGGAGTCGAGGGAGATGTACCAGTGGCCGCCGCCGCTGCCCTCGATCTCCAGGTGGAGGGCGCGGCCGGGCGCGTCCGAGGCGGACAGGGCGTGCGCGGGCGGGGCGAGGCCCGCGCGGCGGCGGCCGGCGATCGCGCGGGGCAGCATCCGCGCCGCGAGGTCGATCATGCGGTGCAGGTGCGTGGGGGTCGGCGGCGTGTACGGATAGGCGACCGCGTCCGCCACGTCCTCCGCGTGCACCCAGCACTCGAAGGCGCGGTCCAGGAAGGCGTCCGGCAGGGGCAGGCTGAACCGGCCGTACTTCACGGTGCGTTCGGCCGTCGCCGCCTCGGCGAAGGAGGCGCCCCGTATCAGGGCGCGGCTCTGGTCGCGCCAGGCCGTGTGCGCCCCCGCCGGGTCGTCGTCGGACGGGACCGCGGGCGGCAGGCCCAGGTGGCCGGCGACCACCGCGTCCACCGCGGTCAGGTGGGTGACGACCGCGGCGACGCTGACCTCGCGCTCGGCCGGGGCGCGGCCGTCGAACCAGAGGAGCCGGACCGGGGCGCGCCAGTCCGCGTCCCCGATGTCGCGCAGGAGGGTGTCGAGGCGGGCCGTCTCGGCCTCGTAGGGCGCGGCCCAGCCGGGCACCGGGATCTTGGCGGGGCGCCGGCCGAGGCAGTGGGCGAGGACCCGGGAGCGCAGCCCGGGGTCGAGGTCGAGGCTCTCCTCGTGGTGCAGGAGGGAGACGGCGTCCCGCAGGCGGAGGGCCTCCTCGGCGCAGGCGGCGCAGTCGGTCAGGTGCTCCTCGACGGCGGCGGTCTCCTCGGGCGAGCAGGCGGCCAGCGCCCAGGCGCCGAGCAGGGACTTGAGGACCCGGTGCGGGCGGGCCGCGTGCGTGGTCATCGCGGGCCTCCGCCGACGGGCCGGCGCGGCCCCTGATGGGCGGTGGAGAGGAGCTGGAGCCCCAGCCGGAGCCGGCGGCGCGCCTCGTCCTCCGTGACGCCGAGGCCGGCGGCGGCCCTGCGGTAGTCGAGGCGGCGGGAGTAGGCGAGGTCGAGGGCCTCGCGCAGGGAGGCCGGCATGGAGGTGACGATGTAGTCGGCGCGGGCGGCGGCGGAGGCGGTGCGGACCCGCTCGTCGATCTCCTCGGGATCCGCCTCGCCGTCGCTCTCCGCCCGGCGCAGCCGGGCGACGGCCTGCCGGTGCGTGACGTCGGCGATCCAGGAGCGCAGCGGGCCCTCGCGCGGGTCGTACGCGTCGGGGTGCTCCCAGACGTAGCCGAAGACGTCGCGGGTGACGCGGTCGGCGGCCTCCTCGTCGTCGAGGACGCGGTGGGCGAGGCCGTGGACGAGGGAGGCGAAGCGGTCGTAGAGCTCGCCGAGCGCGGCGGCCTCGCCGTGCGCGAGCCGCTGCTGCATCCTGCGGTCCCATCGTGGTGGTGCGTCGTGCGTCATGCCGCCCTCCTCCCCGGGTGCTCCGCGCGGCCGGGGGTTTCCCGTGCCGCCGGGTGCTCCTGGCAATGTAACGGGCGGGTCCGACGGCGGGCGCCGCTTCGTACCGAATTCGGGGAAGATCCCGGGGAGATCGGGCAAGCGGCCCGCACCGGGCGGGCGGGGGTGCTATGACGGTCGGTCGCGCGGTCGCCGTACGCGGGGGCGCTTTGGGGGCCTACGTCACGATCCGGTCGATCGGTGTGGATCGGACATGCACGAATGTGCCGATGTGTTATGCGGGTGTGACCGGATCCCAGGGGAGGAACGGCCCGGGCGGGGCATAGGCTCAACGGCGGTGGTTTATGCCAGACGGCAATTCGCGACGGATCCGGGAGGAGAACCTCCGGATCCCCGGGAGACCGGGCGGCCGTCGCGCAGGGTACGCGCCGGCGGCCACACCGCGGAAGGGCTCAGTCCGGAAATGCGCCGGAAAGCGCGAAGGACCGGCGGACCGAGTGAGAAGGGCTCGAACGCGTGACGTTGAAGGTATGGGAGCGCGAGCAGGGGAACTGGGCCGTGCTCCAGGTCTGCGGCGAGATGGATCTGGTGACCTCGCCGGCGGTGCGCCAGCGGGTCCACGACGCGGTGGCGGACGGCCGGCGGAGTCTGGTGCTGGACCTCGGCGAGGTCCGCTTCTGCGACTCCAGCGGGGTCGGGGTGCTGATCGCGGCCCGTCGGCTGATGCGTTCCTGCCAGGGGCGGCTGCGGCTGATCCTGCCCGCGCAGGGCGCCGTCGAGGGCTCGCACGTCAACCGCGTCCTCGCGGCCCTCGGCGTCCGCCGGCTCTTCGAGGTCTACCCGGACCTGGCGAGCGCGACGGAGGAGGCGTCGGGGCCGCTCTCGGCGTGACGCCCCACCGGGGGTGACCCGCGCGTCACCGTCCCCCGGCACCGCGCGGCGGGAAGTCCGCCACCACCACGAACCCGCCGTCCTCCGTCGCGCCCGCGCGGAGGGTGCCGCCCAGGCTCTGGGCCCGTTCGCGGAGGCCCACGAGGCCGTGGCCGCCGCCGGGGAGGCCCGGGGCCGGGACGGCCGCGTCCGCCGGGCCGTTGCGGATCTCGACCCGCAGCCCGCCGTCCGGCTCGGTGACGCGCACCCGTACCTTCGCCCCCGGGGCGTGCTTGCGGACGTTGGTCAGGGCCTCCTGGACCGTGCGGAACGCCGCCCGCTCGACGGCCTCCGGCCGCTCGGCGTCCGGGTCGTACGCGTCCTCGTACGTCACGTCGAGCGCGCTGAGCTCCAGCAGCCGGGGCAGGTCGGCCAGCTTCGGCTGCGGGGTCAGCTCCTCGGTGTCGGCGCCCGCCGCGCGCAGGATGCCGACCATGTGGCGCAGCTCGTCCAGGGTCCGTACGGAGAGCTCGCGGATGGTGCGCGCGCCGGCGCGGGCCTCGGTGTCCTCGGTGCGCACCTGCACGGCCCCCGCCTGGAGGCTGATCAGGCTGACCTGGTGGGCGACCACGTCGTGCATCTCGCGGGCGAGCCGGGCCCGCTCGGTGGCCAGCACCTGGTCGGCCAGCAGCCGGTCCTCGCGCTCGCGGCTGCGGGTCAGTTCGTCGAGGCGTCCGGCCAGTTCGCGCCGGGTGCGGGAGAGCAGCCCCACGGCGATCGGGGCGGCCGCGATGACGACGGCGTTGACGGCGTCCAGGGCCAGCGCCCGGTGGTCGTGCACCGGGAGGCCGGAGACGGGGTACGGCAGGAAGTGCAGGACGGCGAACGCCGTGCCCGCGAGGGCGAGCACCCGGCGGTCCGGGGGGCGCACGGCGGCCACCGTGTAGAGCGCGATCAGCGGCGCGAACCAGACGTAGCCGATGAACATGCCCGCCAGGGTGACGGCGAACACGGTCAGCGGCAGCCGCCGCCGCCACACCAGGGCGGCCGCCGCCGCCAGCGCGAGCGCCAGGGGGAGTCCCGCGTCGACGCCGTTGACCAGGAAGGCGTCGGCCAGGGCCAGGGCCACGGGCGCGGCGACCGGCAGCCAGGCGGGCGGGCGGCGGGTCACCGCGGGTCGCCCCCGGGGCCGCCGGCCACGAGCCCGGCGCGGTCCGCGACGATCGCGGCCTGGACGCGGTTGAGGCCGCCGAGTTTGCCGAGGACCGCCCGGACGTGGTCCTTGACGGTGCTGGGGGCCAGCCCCATCCGCGCGGCGATCTGCGGGTTGGCCAGGCCGGCGCCCACGTGGGCCAGCACTTCCCGCTCGCGCGGGGTCAGGGCGCGGACCGCCTCGGCGGCGGCCGCCTCCGGGGAGGCGCCGCCGGAGGCGAGGTAGCCGCCGATCACCGTCCGCGTCACGCCCGGGTCCAGCACGCTGCCGCCCCCGGCCAGGGTCCGCACGGCCCGGACGAGCTGCTCGGGGTCGGTGTCCTTGAGCAGGAACCCCGCCGCCCCGCCGCTCAGCGCGGCGGAGAGGTACTCGTCCGCGTCGAAGGTCGTGAGCATGGCGACGACGGGCGGCCGGGGCAGGGCCCGCAGGGCGCGGAGCACGGTCAGCCCCGAGACGTCCGGCATCCGGACGTCCAGCAGGACGACGTCCGGGGCGGCGGCCAGGACGGTGTCCACGGCCCCGCCCCCGCCGCAGTCCGCGACGACCTCGATGTCCCCGGCCGTGCCCAGGATCATCCGCAGCCCCGACCTGACGAGCTGTTCGTCGTCCACCACCGCAACACGGATCACCGCCCGCTCCCTCATCCCTTCAACCCCGGGGACCTCAGGGGTACCCGGCACCTTCCAGCCTGCCGCACGGGCGGGGGACCCGCCCCACCGGCCGCGGGACGGCGGGAACCGGCACTCCTGCCGGGCGCCCACCGGGTGGATTTCCCTCCCTGACCTGCCGTCCGGCAGAGTGCAGTACATGCTGCACCATGCCGGACCGGGCCCCCGTACGCCGTCCCGCGCGCCCCGCGCCCGCGCGCCCCGCGCCCGCGCGCCCCGCGCCCGCGCGCCCCGCGCCCGCGCGCTCGCCGTGGCGACGGCGTGCGCCCTCCTGGTGACGGCCTGCGGCGGCTCGCGCGCGGGCGGGTCCGCGGGCGGGGGCCGGCTCACCGTCTCCTACGAGGCGGCGAAGGCGCGCGATGTGCGCGACCGCGACTTCCTGCGCGGGCGCCGGCTGGCGGAGCGGGTGGCGGACGACCTCAACAGGGCGCTCCGGCTGCCCCGCGACATCGCCGTCACCGGCCGTTCCTGCCCCGAGGGCGACTTCCCCGACTACGACCCGGAGACGGGCCGGGTCACCCTCTGCTACGGCTACGTGGGCGAGGTGCGGTCGATGTTCCAGGACGCCGAGGAGACGCGGGACGACGCCGGGGAACGCACCGCCGGCGTCGTCACCGAGACCCTCTACCACGAGCTCGCCCACGCCCTCATCCACCGGCTCGACCTGCGCTTCACCGGGCACGAGGAGGACGTGGCCGACCAGTTCGCGGCCTACCGGCTCATCCCCCGGGGCGCCGCGGGGCGCGCCGCGCTGCGGGCCGCCGCCGACAACTACGCCCAGTACGCCGCCGACAGCGACCCCTCGGACGACGACCCGAGCGACGAGCACGCCCCCGACGCCGCCCGCAGCGCCAACTACCTTTGTTATCTCTACGGTTCGGCGCCGGGCCGCGACAAGAAGCTGGTGGACGGCAAGCGCCTCACCAAGGACCGCGCCGAGCAGTGCGAGGACGAGTACGCCGCCCTGCGCCGCGGCTGGGACGCGCTGCTGGCGCCGCACGCGCGCTGAGGCGCGGACTCACGCGGGCCGTACGCCGGGAGGGAACCGCACCGAGGAACGCGTCCCCACTCCCACCCCCTCACCCCACCAGCCTCCGCGGTGGCACCGACGGCGCGGGCCCCAGCGTCGTCGTGCCCGGCGCCGCGCGGTGCCCGAGGCCCGTGCGGTACGCGTTCAGCGCCGCGTCCGTGCGGCCCGTGCGGCGCAGGAGGTCGCCGAGGAGGCGGCAGAGGTCGGCGAGGTCACCGGCGGCGCCGGTGCGTTCGAGCAGGGAGAGGGCGGCGCAGTAGTGCTCCTCGGCGGCCTCGTGGTCGCCCCGCTCCTCGGCCATCAGACCGAGCAGCCGGTGCGCGCCCCCCGCGTGCACGGCACCCCGTTCCGCGCCGAGGGCGGAGGGCGAGAGCAGCGGTGCCAGGAGCGAGGCCGCCTCGTCGGCCCGTCCGCGCCGCCGCAGGACGTCCGCCAGCTCCACCTCGACCTGCACGGTGAAGAGCGGGGCCTTCTTGGCGGCGAGCATCGCGCGGGCGGTGCGCAGTTCGCGCTCGGCGGCTGCCAGGTTGCCGTCCTGGGCGTGGACGTAGCCGCGCGTCCAGTGGCAGTGCGCCAGTTCGGTGCGGATGTCGAGCCGGCGGCACAGCTCCTCGGCGCGGGCCAGCGAGGCGTCCGCCTCGGCGAAGCGCCCCTCGGCGACGAGCGTGCGCGCGACGCCCCGGTGGGCGCCCGCGACCAGCACCGGATCGTCCACCTGTGCCGCCAGCCCCAGCGCCAACTCCGCGGCGCGCGCGGCCCGGGCGTGCGCTCCCATGTCCATGTACGGCGCGATGGCGGCCGTGTAGAGCAGCAGCAGGGCACCCGGGTCCGGCGGCCCCGAGGCGTTGAGTTCGTCGAGCGCGGTCTCCAGCAAATAGCAGGAGTAACGGAGTTCGCCGGCGAGCAGATGCGCCGTGGCCCGGCCGCGCAGCGCCGGGGCCCGGCGCGGCAGCGGCTCGTCCGCCAGCAGCAGCTCCGCCTCCGCGAAGTGGTCGCGCGCCTCGTCCAGTCGGCCGGATTCCAGCGCGCAGTCCCCCAGCCCCACGAGCGTGGCGGCCCGTTCGCCGACGAGCCCCGGCCCGGCCGCCTCGTCGCGGAGGGCCGCGAAGAGCGCGGCCGCGTCCTGTGCCGCCCCCGAGTTGAGCGTGCGCCGGGCCTCGGCCAGGCGTGCGGCGATGTCGGCCGGCCCGTGGGCCGGTATCGCATGGGTGCCGTTCCCGTCCACTTCCACCCCCCGGTTTCATGACGCCGTGATGCGCGCCGCGGGTTGCGTCCGCATACGTCACTCATGCCCAGAACGGGAGCTCCCCACAGCGTTCCGCCTCATTCCGCCAACGCGCGCTCCAGCGGCGTCCGGTACCGGGGCGTGACCCGCTGCCCGTCGAGCCACCCGGCCAGCCGTTCCGCCTCCGCCGCGACCGCCGCCTCCGCCTCGCGGCCCGCGTCGGCGAGCAGCCGCCACGCCACCTCGCCGTCGGCGCGCAGCGCCCAGCCGCCGACGACGCGGCCGTTCCACCACACCGTGGGGCCCGCGTTGCCCGCGCGGTCGAAGAGCGCGGGGACGAGGGCGGGGTCCAGGTACCAGTCGCGCCGGCGCCAGCCCATCGTGGTCGGGTCGAGGCCCGGCAGCAGGGCCGCCCACGGGGCGGAGTCGTCGCGGCGGTCGAGGTCCTCGGGCAGCGCCCGGCCCTCACCGGCCGTCAGCTCCACGGGCACGGCGCCGGCGTCGGCGAGCGCGGTGCGGACGTCGCCGAGCGACCAGCCCGTCCACCACTTGAGGTCCGCCTCGGTGCCGGGGCCGAAGGACGCCAGCCAGCGGCGGGCCACCTCGGCCTTCGCCCGCCGCACGGGCACCTCGGGGAGCGGCGCCACGGCCGCCCAGGCGAACATGCTGCTCGTCCACGAACCGCGCGGCCGGGCCCGGCGGATGTGCCCGTCGGAGGCGAGCTGCCGCAGCACCCGGCTGCCGACGCTCTGCCGGGCCGCGTACGGCTTGTCCGGCGAGGTCACGATCGACTCGCGCAGGGCGGGGACGTCCTTGTTGAGCTCGGCGGTCGTGGCCTCGCCCCGGGCGGCGAGCGCGGCGAGGGCGGCGCGTTCGGTCTCGGCGAGGCGCTCCTCGTCCCAGTGCACGCCCCCTTCGCCGTGCTCCGTCAGGTGCCTGAGCAGGATCCGGCGCTCCCGCTCGGCGACGGCCCGGGCCGTGGACGCGTCGACGTACGGGGCGAGTTCCGTGGTCACCGCGAAGAGGGTGCGCCGCATCGAGAGCAGCTTGACCAGCGTGACGTCCTCGTACAGCGCCCGGTCCACGGCCTGTGCCGACGGTTCCGCGAGCCGGGCGCAGACGGACAGGTACACCGTGGCCGGGTCCGTCGCGTGCAGCGCCACCAGCGCATGGGCGACCTCCTCGGCGGTGCGGGCCCGGTGGGCGGGGGAGAGGAGGTGGCTCCGGCCGAGACGGGCGCGGCGGGTGGCGTCGGTGATGCGGGGGAGGCGGCTGCTCATGGCGGGGAGCGTAGGCGGGATGTAGGCCGGATCCTGTCCTACAAGCCGGGTCCTGTCCTATAACCGGTGCCTGTCCATGAGCGGTCCGCCGCCGGTCTCCATGAGCGGTCCGCCGCCGGTCCCGGGAGCAGTCCCGTGCGCAGTCCCCTGAGCACCTGTGAGCAGTCCCGTGCCGGTCCCGCCGGCCGGTCTCCGGCCCGCCCGACGAGGGGCGCACCGCCCTTCCGGCCGGTGGGGCAAGATGTGCCCATGGGGAGTTTCGCTGCACACGACGGCGTGATCGCGGGGCGCTATCGGCTGGGGCGGCGGATCGGGCGCGGTGGCATGGGCACGGTCTGGCGGGCCACCGACGAGCTGCTGGGCCGCGAGGTGGCGGTCAAGGAACTGCACCCGGACGACGCGTCGTCCGCCGGCGCCGCGCAGTCCTCCCACGACCGCACCCTGCGCGAGGCCCGCACGGTCGCGCTGATCAAGCACCCCAACGTCATCGTGCTGCACGACATCGTCGAGCAGGACGGCCGTCCCTGGATCGTCATGGAGCTGGTGGACGGCCGTTCGCTGTCCGACCGGCTGGCGGCGGACGGCCCGGTGGACCCCCGCGAGGCGGCCCGCATCGGGCTGGCCATGCTGGGCGCGCTGCGCGCCGCCCACGCGCGCGGCGTCCTGCACCGCGACATCAAGCCGCCCAACGTGCTGCTGGAGGCCGGCACGGGCCGGGTCGTGCTCACCGACTTCGGCATCGCCCAGGTCTCCGGCGCCACGACCATCACCGAGGCCGGGGCGTTCGTCGGCTCGCCCGAGTACACCGCCCCCGAGCGGATGGCCGGCGGGCGGGCCGGCCCGGCGTCGGACCTGTGGTCGCTCGGCGTGCTGCTGTGCACCGCGCTCAGCGGCGCCTCGCCGTTCCACCGGGACTCGCTGGGCGGCATCCTGCACGCCGTCGTCTACGACGAGATCCGCCCGCCCGAGGCGGCGGGCCCGCTGCTGCCGGTCGTCCGGGGGCTGCTGGAGCGGGACCCGGCCCGCCGGATGGGGACGGATGAGGCGGAACGGCTGCTGCGCGCGTTCCTGGAGACCGGACGCGTCCCGCCCGCCGCCGTCCACTACACGCCGACGCAGCGGGGGATCCCCACTCCCGCGGGTCTCCCCGCGCCGGTGCCCGCCGTGCCGCCGCCGGCCCCGCCCGCGGCGCGTCCCCGCTCCGCCCGGGTGCGCACCGCCCTGCTGGGCGGCGTCGCCCTGGTCACCCTCGCCGGGCTCGGCGCCGGGGTGACGGCGCTGCTGATGCTCCGGGACGAGGCCGAGGAGGGCCGGGACGACCGGCCCGTGCCCCGGGTGACGCGCACCGTGACCCGTACGCCCGCCTCCCCGCACACCTCCGCCACCTCCGCGCTGCCCACGGCCACCGCGAGCCCGCCGCCCGCCGCGGCCGACGTCGAGGCCCCGCCGGGCTACCGGGCCGTCCAGGACCCGGCGGGCTTCGCCATGGCCGTCCCCGAGGGCTTCACCCGCTCCTTCGAACCGCCGCGTGTCTTCTACTACTCGCCCGGCAGGGAGTTCCGCATCGGCGTGCTGATCCAGGACCCCAAGGACGGCGGCCCGCTCGGCGTCATGCGCGAGTCCGCCGCCCAGGCGCCGGACCGCTACCCCGGCTACCGCGACGGCCGCGTCGCCCGCACGACCCGCAAGGGGAACGAGGCGGCCTCCTGGGAGTTCACCTGGAACGGCTTCGAGGACTCGGCGGGCCCCCGGCACACCCTCGACCTCGCCTGGAACGAGGGCGAGAAGATGTACGACGTGTGGGTCTCCGCGCCGGACGCCAAGTCGGCCGAGGGGAAACGCCATTTCGACACCGCGCTGGACACCTTCGTCCGTACCCGGCCCTTCTCCGGGCAGTGACGGCACGGCCAACCGCCCGGCGGCAAAAGGCTACTTGCGGGTATCCAAAGGTCGCGCGGACGCCCTACGCTCGCCCCCATGACCGACTCCAAGGACGCCGCACCGGCCGGCGGAAACCCGGTGGCGGCGGCGACGGACACCCGCACGGCGGCGGACGTCGTCACCCCCGCCCTCGTCGCCCGCCTCACCCGGGGCGTGACCGGATCCGGCGAGACCGCCGGCCACACCCCCTTCACCGGCGAGGTCCTCGCCCGTCTCCCCGAGTCCTCCGCCGAGGACGTCGGGGCGGCCTTCGCCCGGGCGCGCGAGGCGGGACGGCGCTGGGCGCGCGTGCCCGCACGGGAGCGCGCCCGGGTGCTGCTGCGCTTCCACGACCTGCTGCTCGACCGCCAGTCCGAGGTGCTGGACCTGATCCAGCTGGAGACCGGCAAGGCCCGGCTGCACGCCCACGAGGAGGTGCAGGCGGTCGCCGTCGTGGCCCGCTTCCTCGGCCGCTCCGCCCCGCGGCTGCTGCGCCCGAGGGCGCACACCGGGGTGCTCCCCGTCCTGACGAAGGTCACCGAACTCCGCGTCCCGCACGGCGTGGTGGGGCACATCGCCCCCTGGAACTACCCGCTGGAGCTGTCCGCCGGTGACGCCCTCCCGGCGTTCGCCGCCGGCAACGCCGTCGTGATGAAGCCCGACACCGAGACCGCGCTCACCGCCCTGTGGGCCCGCGAGCTGCTCGTCGGGGCGGGCCTCCCCGAGGACGTCTGGCAGGTCGTCCTCGGCGAGGGGCCCGTCGTCGGACCGGAGGTCGTCGCCCGCGCCGACTACGTCACCTTCACCGGCTCCACCCGCACCGGCCGCGAGGTCGCCCGCGCCGCCGCCGGCCGGCTCGTCGGCTCCTCGCTCGAACTCGGCGGCAAGAACGCCATGCTGGTCCTCCACGATGCCGATCTCGACAAGGCCGCCGCCGGGGCCGTCCGCGCCTGCTTCTCCTCCGCCGGCCAGCTGTGCATCTCCATCGAGCGGCTCTACGTCCACGCGTCCGTCGCCGACCGCTTCCTCGAACGCTTCGCGGCCCGCACCCGCGCGATACGGCTCGGCCGCTCCCTCTCCTACGGCGCGGACATGGGATCGCTCGCCTCCGCGCGGCAGTTGGAGACCGTCGTCCGGCACGTCGGAGAAGCCGTGGCCAAGGGCGCCACCGTCGTGGCGGGCGGCCGGGCGCGGCCGGACGTCGGCCCGTTCTTCCACGAACCGACGATCCTGGAAGGCGTCGAGCCGCCCATGGCGGTCTGCACGGAGGAGACCTTCGGGCCCGTCGTCTCCGTCTACCGCTTCGACGACGAGGCCGAGGCCGTCGAACGCGCCAACGCCACGCCCTACGGCCTCAACGCGAGCGTCTGGACCCGCGACGGCCGGCGCGGCCGAGCCCTCGCCGCGGCGCTGCGGGCGGGGACGGTCAACGTCAACGAGGGGTACGCGGCGGCGTACGGGAGCGCGCACGCGCCGATGGGGGGCGTGGGGGACTCGGGGCTCGGGCGCCGGCACGGTGCCGAGGGCCTGCTCAAGTACACCGAGGCCCGGACGGTCGCACAGCAGCGGCTGGTGCCGCTGGGGCCGTCCTTCGGCCTGGACGACGCGGCGTACGCGCGTGTCATGACCGCCGGGCTGCGCGCCCTCAAGTCCCTGCGCGTGCGCTGAGCCTGTCCGTCCACCCGCACACGGAGGCACCTGTGGCAGCAGAGTTCGACTACGACGTCCTCGTCATAGGCTCCGGCTTCGGCGGCGCCGTGGCCGCCCTCCGGCTCACCGAGAAGGGCTACCGCGTCGGCGTCCTGGAAGCCGGCCGCCGCTTCACCCGCGACACCCTCCCGAGAACCTCCTGGGACCTGCGCAACTACCTCTGGGCGCCGGCCCTGGGCCTCTACGGGATCCAGCGCATCCACCTCCTCGGCCACGTCATGGTGCTGGCGGGGGCCGGGGTCGGCGGCGGTTCGCTCAACTACGCCAACACCCTCTACGAACCACCGCGTTCGTACTTCGAGGACCCGCAGTGGGCGGACATCACCGACTGGCGCGCGGAACTGGAGCCGTACTACGGGCAGGCCCGGCGCATGCTCGGCGTGCGCCTCAACCCGACGACGACGCCGGCGGACCTCCACCTGAAGGCGGCGGCCGACCGCATGGGCTACGGGCACACCTACCATCCGGCCCCCGTCGGCGTCTTCTTCGGCGACGGCCGGGACGCGGCCGGGGACGGGGCCGGGGACGGTCCGCGCGCGGCCCCCGGCACGGAGGTGCCCGACCCGTACTTCGGCGGCGCCGGCCCGTCCCGCACCGCCTGCACCGAGTGCGGCGAGTGCATGACCGGCTGCCGGCACGGCGCGAAGAACACCCTCAACGAGAACTACCTGTACCTCGCCGAACGGGCCGGCGCGGTGATCCACCCGCTCACCAAGGCCGTCGCCGTGACCGAACTCCCCGGCGGGGGCTGCCGGGTGGTCACCGTCCCCACCGACCGGCCCCGCGCCCGCCCCCGCCCGCTGCGGGCGCGGCACGTCGTCCTCGCCGCCGGCACGTACGGCACGCAGACGCTGCTGCACACGATGAGGGACCGGGGCCTGCTGCCCCGGATCTCCGGCCGCCTCGGCCACCTCACCCGCACCAACTCCGAGGCGCTGGTGGGGGCCCAGACCGACGGGCGCCGCTACCGCAGGGCGCACGGCGCCGCCCCGGACTTCACCCGCGGCGTGGCGATCACGTCCTCCGTCCACCCCAACGCGGACACCCACATCGAGCCCGTGCGCTACGGCAAGGGCTCCAACGCGATGGGGCTGCTGACGATCCCGCCGGTCCCGTTCGGCACCCGGGCGCCGCGTGCGCTCGCCTTCGCGGCGGCGTGCGCCCGCCATCCGGTGGTGCTGCTGCGGTCGTTGTCCAAGCGCCGCTGGTCCGAGCGGACGATCATCGGGCTGGTGATGCAGTCCGTCGACAACTCCCTGACGACGTACCGCCGCAGGAGGGGGCCGGGCAAGGGGCTGCTCACCGCCCGGCAGGGGCACGGGGCGCCCAATCCGGTGCAGCTGCGCGAGGCGTCGGAGGCCGCGGCCCGGCTCGCCGAGGAGATCAACGGCTTTCCGGGCAGCAACGTGGGCGAGTTGACGGGCAACCCCCTCACCGCGCACTTCCTCGGCGGATGCCCGATCGGCTCCGGCCCGGACCGCGGGGTCATCGATCCGTACCACCGCCTCTACGGCCATCCGTCCCTCTCCGTCGTCGACGGCTCCGCCGTCACCGCGAACCTCGGCGTCAACCCGTCCCTGACGATCACGGCGCAGGCCGAGCGCGCGATGTCCTTCTGGCCCAACAAGGGCGAACCGGACCCGCGTCCGGCCCAGGGGAGCCCCTACGTCCGCACGGCGCCCGTGGCGCCGCGCCGGCCGGCCGTGCCGCACGGTGCGTTCGGGGAGCTGCGGTTGCCGCTCCTGCCGGTGCCGCCGGTGCCGCCGGCGTCCTGAACGCGGCGTCCTGAACGCCCGGGAGGGCGCACGGCGAAGGGCCCCGGACCGTCTACGCGGGGGCGTGCGGACGGCCGCGGGGCCCTTGACTGCCGGCACCGGGATCAGGGCGGTCCGGTGCCGCGGAGCGGCGCCGGGGGGAGCGCCGCGGGTCAGGTGGTCCGACCAATGGCGGTACGGAGCCGGTGCGTTGGTGTCCTCTTCGCATCGTGGGGCATGACCCCCGCCGGGCGCAACCGCCCGCCGCGGACGCGGCCGGTCCCGGGCGTCCCCGGGACCGGCCGGCCCGACGGGCGGCCGGGCTGCTGTCCCCTGCCGGCCGGCCGCCCGCCACCGGAGCGAGGTCCCACGACGCGCGCCTTCGGCGTCTCGCACTCCGGTGGCCCGCGGGGCAACGACTCCAACGAAGGCGGCCGAGAGGCGGTCACGCGCCGTACGGGTGACGGGGCGGGCGCCGGGTTCCCGCCCGCGTCCCCGCCCGCGGCGCGGGGTCAGACGCGGCCCCGGCACAGGTCCAGCAGCGTCATCGCCAGCACCGTGCCGTTCTTGCCGAGCTGGTCGCTGTAGTGGGTGAGGATCTCCATCTCGCGGGAGAGGTTGACGCGGCGGCCGCCGGAGGCGATGCGGGCGCGCTGGATCTGTTCGGAGACGGCGATCCGTTCCTGGACGAGGCCGATGATGCGGCCGTCGAGGTCGTCGATGCGCTCGCGGGCGCCGGCGATCAGGCGGGCGGCCTCGTCGGTGCGGGCGCCGGTGTCGGTGGTGGTCGTCGTGGCCATGGTGGGTGTTCTCCTCGGGGCTGCCGGGCCCCGGTGCCGCCGCCCGCCCGGAGGGTGCACGCACGAGCGCCCCGGGCCTTGGCCGGCCCGGGGCGCTCGTGGAAGTCGCTGTTCTATCGCTGAGCAGCACGACCATGGCAGCCGGACGGGCCGGTGCCATAGGTAAAGACGAAGGTCGAGTGCTCGCGCATGGCGGACAGTATGGCCCCGGAGCGGGCCCGGGGCCAACCGCATTCGGATGGTGAGACAAAAGCGGCCACCCCCGTCCCGGTAGAATCGACAAACAGAGACCCCCCACCCTCGATCGCCGGAAGGGCCGCTCCCGTGTCAGCAGCACCACCTCCCGCCGCCCACGACCACACCGCGGAACCGGTGCTCGTTGTCGACTTCGGCGCCCAGTACGCCCAGCTCATCGCCCGCCGTGTGCGCGAGGCGCGGGTCTACAGCGAGATCGTTCCCAGCACGACGCCCGTCGCCGAGATGCTCGCCAGGAACCCGAAGGCGATCATCCTGTCCGGCGGCCCCTCGTCCGTGTACGAGGAGGGCGCGCCGCTCCTCGACGACGCCCGCGCGCTGTTCACGGCCGGCGTCCCGGTCTTCGGCATGTGCTACGGCTTCCAGCTGATGGCCACGACCCTCGGCGGCACCGTCGACAACACCGGCGCCCGCGAGTACGGCCGTACCGCGCTGTACGTCTCGAAGGCGTCCTCGACGCTCTTCGAGGGCACCCCGGCGGAGCAGTCGGTGTGGATGTCGCACGGCGACGCCTGCTCGGCCGCGCCGGAGGGCTTCGCCGTCACCGCCTCCACCGACCTGGTGCCGGTCGCCGCCTTCGAGAACGACGAGAAGCGGCTGTACGGCGTGCAGTACCACCCCGAGGTGATGCACTCCACGCACGGCCAGCAGGTCCTGGAGCACTTCCTCTACCGCGGCGCGGGCATCGAGCCGACCTGGACCACGGGCAACGTGATCGAGGAGCAGGTCGCGGCCATCCGTGAGCAGGTGGGCTCGAAGCGGGCGATCTGCGGCCTGTCCGGCGGCGTGGACTCCGCGGTCGCCGCGGCGCTCGTCCAGAAGGCCATCGGTTCCCAGCTGACCTGCGTCTACGTCGACCACGGCCTGATGCGCAAGGGCGAGACCGAGCAGGTCGAGAAGGACTTCGTCGCCGCGACGGGCGTCCGGCTCAAGGTCGTCGACGCGCAGGAGCGCTTCCTGTCCGCCCTGGCCGGCGTGACCGAGCCGGAGGAGAAGCGGAAGATCATCGGCCGGGAGTTCATCCGGGTCTTCGAGCAGGCCCAGGCCGAGATCGTCGCCGAGGCGCCGGACGACCAGCCCGTCGAGTTCCTCGTCCAGGGCACCCTCTACCCGGACGTCGTGGAGTCCGGCGGCGGCACGGGCACGGCCAACATCAAGTCGCACCACAACGTGGGCGGGCTCCCGGAGGACCTGGAGTTCGAGCTCGTCGAGCCGCTGCGGCAGCTCTTCAAGGACGAGGTCCGCATGGTCGGTTCGGAGCTGGGCCTGCCGGACGAGATCGTCCAGCGCCAGCCCTTCCCGGGCCCGGGCCTGGGCATCCGCATCGTCGGCGAGGTCACCCGCGAGCGCCTGGACCTGCTGCGCGAGGCCGACGCCATCGCCCGCGAGGAGCTCACCGCCGCCGGTCTGGACCGCGAGATCTGGCAGTGCCCGGTGGTCCTGCTCGCCGACGTCCGCTCGGTCGGCGTCCAGGGCGACGGCCGCACCTACGGCCACCCGATCGTGCTGCGCCCGGTCTCGTCCGAGGACGCGATGACGGCCGACTGGACGCGCATGCCCTACGAGGTGCTGGCCCGCATCTCCACCCGCATCACCAACGAGGTGCGGGACGTCAACCGCGTGGTGCTCGACGTGACGAGCAAGCCGCCGGGGACGATCGAGTGGGAGTGACGGCTCCCTGACGAACGACGGCCGGCCCCTCGTCCACAGCTGTGGACGAGGGGCCGGCCGTCGTTCGTCGTGGGGGCACGGCACCCCCGCCGACGGGCGGGGGTGCGCTCGTCCCGAGGGCCCCATAGCGGCGTATTTGTGCGCATTACGATGGTCCGACGCCGGGGCGCGGTCGCCCCGGCGGTGTCACGTCCGGACCCGTAAGGAGCACGATGCGCCGCCTCGCCCGCCCCCTCGGGGTGTCCGCCGCCCTGGCCCTGGCCGGACTGGCCGCCGCCGGCTGCGGCGGAGCCGCCGACGCCGAGGAGAAGAAGGAGCCGGCCCGTACGGCGTCCCCGTCCGCGTCCGCGAAGCCCACCCCCGTCGTCGGCGAGAGGCCCGCGCCCCCGGCCGCCCTGCTGCCGGGCGCCGCCCGCGTCGTCCGGCCGGAGATCGCCCCGGCGAACGGGGAGACGGTCGGCGTCGGGCAGCCGGTCGCGATCGTCTTCAAGCAGCAGAAGGTGGCGAAGGAGCTGCGGGCCGGCATCGAGGGCCGGCTGAAGGTGTCCACGTCCCCGAAGGTCCCGGGCGCCTGGCACTGGAACGAGACGAAGGGCGACACCCGCGTCCACTTCCGGCCCGAGAAGTTCTGGCCCGCGGGGACGAAGGTGACGCTGGACGCGCGGCTCGCCGGCGTGAAGCTCGGCCCCGGCGCCGCGGCCGACCGCGACCGCACCGTCTCCTTCACCGTCGGCGACTCCATGGTCAACACCGTCGACCTGGAAGCCCACACGCTCACCGTCGTCCGCAACGGGAAGACGCTGCGCACGATCCCGGTCAGCGCCGGCGACGAGTCGAAGGGCTTTGGCACCCGGCAGGGCATCAAGACGATCCTCGCCAAGGAGGGCCGGGTCGTCATGGACTCGCGCTCCATAGGCATCCCGCGCAACCACCCCGACGGGTTCTACGGCTCGTACGACTTCAGCATGCGCGAGACGGTCAGCGGCGAGTACGTGCACGCCGCGCCCGACAACGCCGAGTCCTTCGGCAAGGAGAACGTCAGCCACGGCTGCATCGGCATGTCCACCGCCGACGCCAAGTGGCTCTACGGGCTGAGCCGCAAGGGCGACGTCGTCGAGGTCAAGGGCGGGAGCAGGCCCAAGCCGATGGACCGTTTCGGCAACGGCTACGGCGACTGGAACCTCTCCTGGCAGGAGTGGCTCGAGGGCAGCGCGCTGGGGCTGCGCACCGGCTGAGTCACCGCCCGGTCCGGCGCCGGCCGCCGCGCCGGCGCACCAGGTACGTGACGCTGGGGACGGCCCCGGCCAGGCACAGGCCGCCCACGAGGGCGGGCAGCAGGGCGTACGCCGGGAAGTGCCAGCGGCCCGCCGCCTCCAGCAGGTAGGCCAGGCCGCCGCCCAGCAGTACCAGGCCCACGATCAGCCGGCCGGGCTCGAAGTCATGCCGCCGCACGGGTCACCTCCACCTCGCCGATCCCGGCCTTGAGCCGCAGCTCCACCGTGCCGCGCGCGCTGTGGCCGGGGGCCGGGCCGAGGACCGCGTGCCGCGTCTGCCGGGGCTTCACGTCCACGTCACGGGGGTTCTCGTCCGGCAGCCGGATCGCCCCGACGCCGACCTCGGCGGTGATGTCCGCGGTGACGTCCGGGGGGAGGACGACCTCGATCCGTCCCGCGCCGGCCTCGGCGGCCGTGGCGAGGCGGACGGAGCCGGAGCGGGGCAGGCGGGTGAGGTCGAGCGTGCCGACGCCGCTGCCCACCTCGTAGCGCGGCCGCAGGTCGGCCGCGGCGGCCGGGCGCCAGGAGACCGTCCGCCAGTGGGCCGTGACCGAGTCGGGCAGGGCCGCCGCGCCCGTCAGCAGCAGGCCCGTGAGCACCGCCAGGGTGACCGTG
Source organism: Streptomyces caatingaensis (assembly GCF_001187435.1). Lineage (GTDB taxonomy): Bacteria > Actinomycetota > Actinomycetes > Streptomycetales > Streptomycetaceae > Streptomyces > Streptomyces caatingaensis. The sequence goes on from NZ_LFXA01000009.1 coordinate 229,843, forward strand.
CCGCCGCCGGTGCGCCCGAAGCGGGAGCTGAGCGCGATGCCCGCGCCGAAGACGGCGAGCGCGGCGCCGAGGCCGATCTCCAGCGTGGTGCCCAGCGGGTGGTCGTGCCGGGTGAGGGCGATGCCGGCCGCGCACGCGGCCACGGCGAGCAGGAACGTCCAGCCGCCGAGCCGCCGGCCCTCGCCCGCCGGGCGCCCGCGCTCCCGGGCCACCGCCTGCGCCGCCGCCGCGGGGGCGTGCGCGCCGTCGTCCGGGCCCCACAGGTAGCCGGCCTCGCGCGGGGCGGCGACCGGGGCGCGCCACCAGGACGGGGCGCCCGGCGGGGGCGGCGCCTGCGTCTCCGGCGGGGCGTCCATCGTCTTCTGCGCCGCCGGCGCCTCCGCCGGCGCGCCGTCCGCCCCGCGCCGCTGCCGCGACCAGTGGGCCGCACCGATCACGGCCAGGGTCAGCATCAGGGAGAACGCCATCGCGCCGCTGTTGTTGAGCATCGACAGGAACAGGCCGGAGCCGACCAGCGCGCACAGCACCGCCGTGAGCGCCGGGCCCTCCACGCGGCCCGACAGCATCCGGCGGCCCTCGTTCTCCTCCTCGCCCTCCAGCGGGACGAGCAGCCACGCGAAGCCGTAGACGATCAGTCCCAGGCCGCCCGTGACGGCCAGCACCCCGAGGACCACCCGGAAGATCACCGGGTCCAGGTCGCAGAAGCGGCCCAGGCCGCCGCAGACGCCGGAGATCATCCTGTGGTCGCGGCTGCGGCGCAGCGGCGTCCCGCCCCGCTCGGGAGGGGCGGGCCGCTCGGCGCGGGCCGGTGGGGCGTGAGTCATGGGCCCATGGTGTCAACCGGCGCCGCCGGGCGGCATCCGTGGTGACCCTGGCCCTTCCCTGAGAGCGTCCCCGAGGGGGCTCCGGCCGTTCCGGCCGCTCCGGTTAGGGTGTGGCCGATCGAACACGTGGCAGAAAAGGGCGGAGGTGCGCAGGATGTCCGACACGTCGACCCCCGGGCACCTGCTCGCCGGCCGCTACCGGCTGGCCGAACGCATCGGCCGCGGCGGGATGGGCACCGTCTGGCGCGCCAAGGACGAGCTGCTGGGGCGTCACGTGGCCGTCAAGCGGCTGCGCGTGCCGCACGGGACGGACGGGGACGAGCTCGCCACCCTCTGCGAGCGCATCCGCCGCGAGGCGCGCAGCGCGGCGCGGATCAGCCACCCGAACGTGGTCGTCGTCCACGACGTCGTCGAGGACGACGGGATGCCGTGCATCGTCATGGAGTACGTGCCCTCCCGGACCCTCGGCGAGGTCCTGGCGGAGCAGGGCCCCCTCGCCCCCGCCGAGGCGGCCCGCGTCGGGTGCCGCATGGTCGCCGCCCTGCGCGCGGCCCACGCGGCCGGGGTGCTGCACCGGGACGTCAAGCCGGGCAACGTCCTGCTGGGACACGACGGGCGGGTCGTCCTCACCGACTTCGGCATCGCGCGCCTCGCCGGCAACTCCACACTCACCAAGACCGGCGAAATGGTCGGCTCCGTCGACTACATCGCCCCCGAGCGCGTCCGCGGCGCCGGTCCCGGCCCGGCCGCCGACCTGTGGGCGCTGGGCGCCACCCTCTACGAGGCGGTCGAGGGCCGTCCGCCCTTCCGCCGCGACACGGCGATCGAGACGGCGTACTCGATAGCCGTCGACCCCCTCGAACCCCCGCGCCACGCGGGCCCCTTGACCCGCCTCATCGAAACCCTCCTCACCCGCGACCCCGCCCTGCGCCCCCCGGCCGAGCTGGTGGAGCAGATCCTCCAGGATGCGGAGGCCGCGGGCGCGCCCGCCCCGCAGGGGCGCACGGCGGCGGGCGCGCCCGGCGCGTCCACCGCCGTGGGCGCCGTGGGCGCCGCCCCGGAGGCGCTCCCCGGCCCCGAGGCCACGACCCGCGTCGCGGGGGCGCCGTACACGGCGCCCACAGCGGTGGACGCGCCGGCCGGGACGGCCGTACCTGACGGCGCTGCGCCCCCTCGGCCGGGGGCCGGCCGGGAGGCGGGTGCCGGGGGGTCGGACGCCGTCGCGGCCGGTGCGGCCGGAGCGGTCACCGCGAAAGGCCCCGGCGCCGTGCCCCCGCCCGCCCCACCGCGGGCCTCCGCCCCGGGCGACGGGCCCGGCGACGGGCCCGCCCCCGTCCGCCGCCGCTTCCGCCGGTGGGCCGTGCTCGGCGGTGTCGCCGGTGTCCTGTCGGCCGCCGCCGTGGCGTTCGTCCTCGTGCCGGACGGGGGAGGAGGGGACGACGATGCCGTCGCGCCGCGGCGTACGGGCACCGGCGCGCCGTCCCCGAGGAGCACCGCCCCGTCCGGGCAGCCCGCCCTGCCCCGCGGCTATCACTGGGTGGAGGAGAAGCACCTCGGGGTGGGACTGCCCGTGCCGGACGGGTGGCGCCGGAGGCAGAAGTCCGCGGTCGAGGTGGACTACATCGATCCGACCGGGCGGGTGGACCTCAAGGTGAACGTGCTCGACCTCGCGAGCCCGGACCCCCTGCGGCACTGGCAGGACGTGGAGCGGGAGCTCAGGACGAAGCTCACCGGCTACCGGCGGCTGCGGATGCAGGCGACCGCCTTCCGGGGCGGCCCGGCCGCCGTCTGGGAGTTCTCGTTCGAGGGCCGGGCCCGCCCGTACCGCGCCATCGACCTGGGCTTCGGCAGGGCGGGCGGCGACGAGTACGCCGTGTACCTCTCCGCGCCGGCCGAGCAGTGGGACCGCCACCGGCCGGTCTTCGACGCCGTGCGCGACGGGCTGCGCACCCGGGCCGGGGCCGGCCACGGCTAGGGGGCACGTCAGGGACGACCCCGATGCCGAGCGCACCCGTCCCGTGTGACGATCGACGTCATGACCGGCGCACCGACGACGCAACCACGCCCCGGCGCCGCCTACGCGCCGGCCGGACCCGACCCCGCCCCCCTGCGCAAGCTCTACCGCAGCGCCGAGGGCCGGATGCTCGGCGGCGTCGCCCGCGGCCTCGCCGGTCACCTGGGCGTGCCCGTCGCCTGGGTGCGGCTGGTCTTCCTGGCCCTGCTGATGGCGCAGGGCATGGGCGCCCTGCTGTACGCGGTCTTCTGGTTCGTCGTGCCGCTCGGCGTCGGCGGCGTGGAGGCGCCGCGCCCGGCCGCCGTGCCGGAGGACGGGGTCGCGGCGGACGGCCGCCGCCACCTCTTCTCCCGCAAGCCCGACCGCGGCCAGATCCTCGCGTTCCTCGCGCTGATCGTCGGCGCCGCGATCCTCCTCGACCGGCTCCACCTCGGGCGGGCCAACGTCTACGTCTGGCCGCTGGTGCTGATCGGCGCCGGCGTCGCCCTGGTCTGGCGGCAGGCGGACAACGCCCGCCGCGCCCACTGGATGGAGGTCGGCCGCAGCAAGCGCGTCCTGCCGCTGGCCCGCGCCGCGGCCGGGGTCCTGCTCGTCGTCGTCGGCGTCACCGGCATCGTCGTGCTGCAGAGCTCGGCCGAGCACCTGGGCACCGTCCTCCAGGCGTCGCTCGCCGTCCTGGTCGGCATCGCCCTGCTGGCGGGCCCGTCGGTCGTGCGGATGACGCAGGACCTCTCCGCCGAGCGCACGATGCGCATCCGCGCGCAGGAGAGGGCCGAGGTCGCCGCCCACGTCCACGACTCCGTCCTGCACACCCTGACCCTGATCCAGCGCAACGCCGAGGACGCCCGCGAGGTCGCCCGCCTGGCCCGGGCGCAGGAACGGGAGCTGCGCGCCTGGCTCTACGACCCGGAGGGGCACGGCAAGGAGGAGTCAGAGGAGCCGGAGACCCTGGCCGAGGCCGTGCGGGCGGCGGCCGCGGAGGTCGAGGACCACCACGGCGTCCCCCTCGAAGTGGTCGTCGTGGGCGACTGCCCGCTCGACGACCGGCTGCGGGCGCAGCTCCAGGCCGCGCGGGAGGCCATGGTCAACGCCGCCAAGTACGGTGGCGAGGGCGGCGCCGTCCAGGTGTACGCCGAGGTCGAGGGGCGTACGGTCTTCGTCTCGGTCCGCGACCGGGGCCCCGGCTTCGCGATGGACGAGGTCCCGGAGGACCGGATGGGCGTCCGCGAGTCGATCATCGGCAGAATGCAGCGCAACGGAGGAACGGCCCGTCTGCGGTCCGCCCCCGGCGAGGGGACCGAAGTGGAGCTGGAGATGGAGAGGGCGGAGAACGCGTGATGACCATGAACGGGACGACGGACGACCCCGGGCGCCGGGTGCGCGTGGTGCTGGTGGACGACCACCGGATGTTCCGCACCGGCGTCCAGGCCGAGATCGGCGCCACCGACCGCACGGGCGTCGAGGTCGTCGGCGAGGCCGCCGACGTCGACCAGGCGGTCACCGTGATCACCGCGACCCGCCCGGAGGTCGTCCTGCTGGACGTCCACCTCCCCGGCGGCGGCGGGGTCGAGGTGCTGCGCCGCTGCGCGGGGCTGACGACCGCCGCCGACGCCCCGGTCCGCTTCCTGGCGCTGTCGGTCTCCGACGCCGCGGAGGACGTCATCGGCGTCATCCGGGGCGGCGCCCGCGGCTACGTGACGAAGACGATCACCGGTACGGACCTGATCGACGCGGTCTTCCGCGTCCGGGACGGCGACGCCGTCTTCTCCCCGCGCCTGGCCGGCTTCGTCCTCGACGCCTTCGCCTCCACCGACGCCCCGCCCGTGGACGAGGACCTCGACCGCCTCACCCAGCGTGAGCGCGAGGTCCTGCGGCTGATCGCCCGCGGCTACGCCTACAAGGAGATCGCCAAGCAGCTGTTCATCTCCGTGAAGACGGTCGAGTCCCACGTCTCGGCGGTGCTGCGCAAGCTCCAGCTCTCCAACCGGCACGAACTCACCCGCTGGGCCACCGCCCGCCGCCTGGTGTGAGGGACCGCACGTTCCGTCACATCCGGGAACCCTGAGGAGGTCCCGGACATCTAACAGTGGCGGAAGGCTCTCAAGAGAAGGGCCGGGGCCGAGAGGCCGCAGACCGAAACGAGAGCCGACTCGATGAGCTTGATGGGGACGCCCTTCTTCGTGACCACGATCGTCCTGGTCGTGGTCGCCCTCGCCCTGCCGCTGCTGCTGTGGAGCAGGATCGGGGGCCCCCGGATCGTCCGGTACGTCGCGCGGCTGCTGATGCTGCTCTTCGCCCAGGCCACGGCGATCACCATGGTCTTCGTGGTCGTCAACAACGCGAACGGCCTCTACGACAACTGGGACGACCTGCTCGGTACCGGCGACCACGTCGCGGCCGCCGCCGACCTCGGCAAGGACGGCACGGGCGGCAAGCAGATGAAGGACCTGCCCCGGGTCGTCCAGAAGTTCACGGCCGTCTCCGACGGGCGCATGGGCGAGGGCGTCCGCAAGACCCAGCTCAAGGGCCGCGTCTCCGGCGTCAACGGCGAGGTCTACGTCTGGACGCCGCCGCAGTACGACGACCCCCGGTACAAGAAGAAGAAGTTCCCCGTCGTCGAGGTCCTCCCCGGCTTCCCCGGCTCCGCCAAGGCCTGGTTCGGCACGCTGAAGGTCAACGAGCAGCTCAGGCCGATGATGGAGAAGGGCGAGATCCAGCCCTTCATCATCGTCGCGCCGCGCACCACCCTCCTCGGCTCCAAGGTCGACACCGGCTGCGCCAACACCCCCGGCACGATCAACGCCGACACCTGGCTGAGCTTCGACGTCCGCAAGATGGTCGTCGACAACTTCCGCGTCAGCGAGAAGCCCGAGGCGTGGGGCGTCGCCGGCTACTCGGCGGGCGCGCACTGCGCCGCCAAGCTGACCATCGCCCACCCCGACCGCTTCCACGCCGGCGTGAGCCTCTCCGGCTACAACGACCCCATCGGCGTCCGCGCCTCGCTCACCGCCAAGACCCCGGCGCTGCGCAACGAGAACAACCCGCTGAAGATGCTCAAGCGGGCCAAGACCCCGCCGCCGGTGGCGCTGTTCTTCTCCGGCAGCGAGCGCGACGGCTACCGGTCGGGCCTGGACGTCAAGAAGGCCGCCAAGCTGCCCACCACGGTCGAGGTCAAGGAACTCCCGGCGGACGCCGGCGGCCACAACACGGCCGTCTGGAAGGAACAGGTCCCCGAGATCTTCCAGTGGCTCACCAAGCAGCTCACCGCCTAGGCCCCGGGACCGCCTGGGGCCCGGGCGAGGGGACCGCGCACGGCCGCCGGACGGGCCGTCTAGACGGGCCGCGTCGCGCCGGCGAACGGCATCGTGTCGATGGACGAGACGCTCACCGGCGCCCCCGGATGCGGCGCGTGGATCATCTTCCCGTCCCCGACGTAGATCCCGACGTGGCTGACGCCCGAGTAGAAGAACACCAGATCGCCCGGCGCCAGCCGGTCCCGCGCGACCCGGTGCCCGGCGTTGATCTGCGTGTACGTCGTGCGGGGCAGCGAGACGCCGGCCGCCTGCCAGGCCGCCTGCGTCAGCCCCGAACAGTCGTAGCCCGACGGCCCGGTGGCCCCCCAGACATACGGCTTGCCGAGCGCCCGGTAGGCGAAGGCCACGGCCTGCGCGGCGCGGCCGCTCACCGGCAGCCGGGCCGGCACGGCGTGCTCCGCGGACCCGTCCGCGTGCTCCCGGTGCGGCGCCTGCGCCGGCGGCAGCGAGTGGAGCAGCTCCCGGGCCGCCGCCAGTTTGGTCTCCACCGTGCGCTTGTGCCGGGCCAGCGCACGCTGCTCCCGCTCCAGCTCGCCGAGCTTCGCCTCGGCGCTGCTGCGCACCTCGCGCACCTCGCGGATCTCCCGCCGCACCCGGGCCACCTCCGACGCCTGCCGGGCGCCGCTGCGCTCGGCCAGCGACGCCTGGTCGAGGAAGCGCTGCGGGGACGAGGAGAGCAGCAGCCGCACGGAGGAGGGCACTCCGCCGGTGCGGTACTGGGCGGCGGCGTACGAGCCGAGGGCGTCCCGGGCCGCGTTCAGGCGCTCGGTCTTCCGGGCGGCCTCGTCCTGGAGCCGGTCGAGCGCGGCGCGGGCCCGGTCGGTGCGCTCCTTGGCCCCGTTGTACTGCTCGGTCGCCGTCTCGGCCTGCCGGTAGTAGCGGGCGACCTGGGCCTTCACCTCGTCCGGCGTGGCCCGCGGGGCGGCGTGGCCGGTGCCGCCCGCGGCGGTGGCGGTGGCGGCGCCGGCCAGGGCGAGGCCGGCCGCGGTCCGTGCGGTGCCGCCGACGAGCGGGTGCTGCTTGGGCTTGCGGTGCGACGCCACGGTGGCCGTCACTTCCTTCCGGTCCGGAGGGAGGCGGTAGCAGTGCGGCGGTGGCCCGTACGAGGGGGAGAGGGCGGGCCACCGCCGTCTGGGGACAGGACGCTAAACCGCGAGGTGCCGCGGTAACGCGCATGACTGGTACTGGACGGAAAATGGCCGCAATCGGCGGTGAATCGACCGGGGGCGGCCGGAAGCCTCCGGGCGACTCGGAGTGATCCGGCCCACATCTGACCGAAATGGTGATCTTCCCCCGGTTCAGGGCGAGTTGGTGGTACAGCCCCAATTTCGGTGCGAACCGGGCGCCGGGCTAGGGTCGGTGTCCATGGACGCACTGATTCACGCCATCGTCGGCCTGCACATCGTCGGCATCGCCTGCCTGCTCGGAGGCTTCCTGACCCAGATGAGGGCCATGGGCCACGGCCGGGCCCGGATGACCCCCGCGATGCTGCACGGAGCGCTCACGATGCTGGTCACGGGCGTGGCGCTGGTCGGCCTCCACCAGTCCCAGGGCCACACCCTGAACACCGTGAAGATCGGCCTGAAACTTGCGCTCCTGGTCGTCGTCCTGGGACTCGTGTACGTCAAGCGCGACGAGGAGCGGGTCGAGGCCGCCGCGTTCGGCACGGTCGGCGCCCTGACCACGGCCAACGTCTTCATCGCCGTCCTCTGGGTGTGACCCGGCCCCGGGCCGGCCGGATCCGGGAAGCCGGGACCGGCTGTCGGCGGGTCCGCCTAGACTCGGACAACGATGAGCAGCCTCTTTGACGACAGCTTCCTGGCGGATCTCGTCCCCTCCGACGAGGAGCCCCCGCCGCCGCCGGAGGACGACGCGGCCCCCGAGCCCCTGCCGGACGACCTCTTCGGCGGGGCCTTCGACGCACCCGCCCCCCGGGACGCGTACTACCGCGACGGCGCCCCGCGCCCGGTCGTCGACCCCGCCGCGCTGCTGGACGGGATGAACGACCAGCAGCGCGAGGCCGTGCTGCACTCCGGCTCCCCGCTGCTCATCGTCGCGGGCGCCGGCTCCGGCAAGACCCGCGTGCTCACCCACCGCATCGCCCACCTGCTGGGCGCCCGCGGCGTCCACCCCGGCCAGATCCTCGCGATCACCTTCACCAACAAGGCCGCCGGGGAGATGAAGGAGCGCGTCGAGCAGCTCGTCGGCCCCCGCGGCAACGCGATGTGGGTGCTCACCTTCCACAGCGCCTGCATCCGCATCCTGCGCCGCGAGAGCAAGAAGCTCGGCTTCACCTCGTCCTTCTCGATCTACGACGCCGCCGACTCCAAGCGTCTGATGGCGCTGGTCTGCCGCGACCTGGACCTCGACCCCAAGAAGTTCCCGCCGAAGTCCTTCAGCGCCAAGATCTCCAACCTGAAGAACGAGCTCATCGACGAGGAGGCGTTCGCCGCCCAGGCCGCTGGGGGCACCTCCCAGACGGAGTCCGGGGGAGGCTTCGAGAAGACCCTCGCCGAGGCGTACACGATGTACCAGTCGAGGCTGCGCGAGGCCAACGCGCTCGACTTCGACGACATCATCATGACCACGGTGCACCTGCTCCAGGCGTTCCCCGACGTCGCGGAGCACTACCGGCGCCGCTTCCGCCACGTCCTCGTCGACGAGTACCAGGACACCAACCACGCCCAGTACACCCTGGTGCGCGAGCTCGTCGGCAGCGGCGACGAGGCCGCCGAGCTGTGCGTCGTCGGTGACGCCGACCAGTCGATCTACGCCTTCCGCGGCGCCACCATCCGCAACATCCTCCAGTTCGAGGAGGACTACCCGGACGCCACCACGATCCTGCTGGAGCAGAACTACCGCTCCACACAGACCATCCTCAACGCCGCCAACGCCGTCATCGAGCGCAACCAGAACCGCCGCGCGAAGAACCTCTGGACCCAGTCCGGCGCCGGCACCCCCATCACCGGCTACGTCGCCGACACCGAGCACGACGAGGCCCAGTTCGTCGCCGACGAGATCGACCGCCTCACCGACGCCGGCGACGCCAGGGCCGGGGACGTCGCCGTCTTCTACCGCACCAACGCCCAGTCCCGCGTCTTCGAAGAGATCTTCATCCGCGTCGGGCTGCCCTACAAGGTCGTCGGCGGTGTGCGCTTCTACGAGCGCAAGGAGGTCCGCGACGTCCTCGCCTACCTGCGCGTCCTCGCCAACCCCGAGGACACCGTCCCGCTGCGCCGCATCCTCAACGTGCCCAAGCGCGGCATCGGCGAGCGCGCCGAGGCCATGATCGACGCACTGGCCCTCCGGGAGAAGATCAGCTTCGCCCAGGCGCTGCGCCGCGTCGACGAGGCGTACGGCATGGCGGCCCGCTCCGCCAACGCCGTCAAGCGCTTCACCTCCCTGCTGGAGGAGCTCCGCACGGTCGTCGAGTCCGGCGCCGGCCCGGCCACCGTCCTGGAGGCCGTCCTGGAGCGCACCGGCTACCTCGCCGAACTCCAGGCGTCCACCGACCCGCAGGACGAGACCCGCATCGAGAACCTCCAGGAACTCGCGGCGGTGGCCCTGGAGTTCGAGCAGGAGCGGGGCGAGGAGGAGGGCGCGGGCACCCTCGCGGACTTCCTGGAGAAGGTCGCCCTCGTCGCCGACTCCGACCAGATCCCGGACGAGGACGAGGAGGGCACCGGCGTCATCACGCTCATGACGCTCCACACCGCCAAGGGCCTCGAATTCCCCGTCGTGTTCCTCACGGGCATGGAGGACGGCGTCTTCCCGCACCAGCGCGCCCTCGGCCAGACCAAGGAGCTGGAGGAGGAGCGGCGCCTCGCCTACGTCGGCATCACCCGCGCCCGCGAGCGGCTCTACCTCACGCGGGCCAGCATGCGCAGCGCCTGGGGCCAGCCCTCGTACAACCCGCCGTCGCGCTTCCTGGAGGAGATCCCGGACAAGTACGTCGAGTGGCGCCGCACGGGACCGGCGACGCCGTCGGCGTCGGTGTCGGGCATGGCGTCCGGCGTCTCCTCGTCGAGAAAGGCCGGCCCGAGCGGTTTCGCCACGCGGCGCGCCAAGGACCGGCCGGTCGTCGCGCTGTCCGTCGGCGACCGGGTCACGCACGACTCGTTCGGGCTCGGCACCGTCGTCTCGGTCAAGGGCATGGGCGACAACGCCGAGGCCACGATCGACTTCGGGCAGGACAAGCCGAAGCGGCTGCTGCTGCGCTACGCGCCCGTGGAGAAGCTGTAGTCACGGCAGTTGCGGCAGTCACGTAGGTTGTGGCGGTTACGTCGGGTCCAGGTCGTGGCCCCGCAGCCACGGCAGCGGGTCGACGGCCGAACCGCCGGGCCGTACCTCGAAGTGCAGGTGCGGTCCGGTGGAGTTGCCCGAGTTGCCGGAGTAGGCGATCACGTCGCCGGCCTTGACCTGCCCCGAGCGGACCCGGGTGCTGCTGAGGTGGCAGTACCAGGTCTCCGTGCCGTCCGGCGCGGTCACTATGGCCATGTTGCCGTAGGCGACGTTGTATTGGGTGCGCACGGTGCCGTCGGTGGCCGCCATCACGGGAGTGCCGTAACTGACGGGGAAGTCGATGCCGGTGTGCACCGACATCCAATTGACGCCCGCCTGGCCGTAGTAGGCGCTCAGCCCGTGCTGGTTGACCGGGAGCGCGAACTTGGGGCGGGCGGCCTCCTTGCGGGCCGCCTCCTCGGCCTTCCGCTTGCGCTCCTCCTCCTGGCGCAGGCGCAGGTCGATGCGCTCCTGGGTGCGGTTCGCGCGGGTGGCGAAGTCGTCCGCGCCCCGGCTGAGCCCGGCGAGCTGGCTGTCCAGCGCGTTGTTGGCGGCGGAGAGCTTGACGCCCGCGCCGCTCGCGGTGTCGGGGGCGGAGGCGGCCTGTGCGTGCCGGCCGTCCTGCTGGCCGCCGTTGCCGGCGACCGCCGCGGCCGCCACTCCCGCCACTCCCATCACGGCGACGGACGGGACCGCCACGGTGAGCAGGGCCTTGCGGCGCGGACGGTAACCGGAGCGCGGCGCACCGCCCTTGCGGCGGTTGGGCACGCGCCCGGCGGCCGGGGCGGTCCCCTGGGCGGAGGCGCCCCCGGAGCCCTCGTCCTCCGGGCCGCTCCTGTCGTCCTGGGCGCCGGTCCCCTCCGGGGGGACGGAGACGGCGAGCATCGTCCGGGTGCCGGCCTCCTGCCCGGGGGCGGGCGGCCCGTCCACCGTGTCCAGCGGCACGGAAAGCATCGTCGGGTCGTGCGGGGCCTCCTCGTGCCGGGGCGCCTCCGCCGCCGTGTACGAGGAGGTGTCCCACGTCTGCGTGGGGGCGGCGTGGTCCATGGTCCAGGAGGAGGTGTCCCAGGTCTGGGTCATGGCGTGGGACGCGGCTGCGGCCGCTGCGGCGTCCTGGCCGCCGGTGGTGTCCCACTGCGCGCCCGTGTCCCACTGGCCGCTGGTGCCCCACTGCCCGGAGGTGTCCGCGTAGTCCCAGCCGCCGGTGTCCCACTGCCACTGCCCGGCCGGGCCGCTGCCGCCGCTCCAGGAAGGATCCTGCACCTGGCCCCAGCCGGACTGCTGCGCCTGGTGCTGACCGGTGTCCAGGGCGCCGAAGTCCCAGACCTGGGTGTGCCCGGTGGCCGCGCCCCACTGGCTCGTGCCGTCCCAGGCGCCCGTGTCGTAGGTGCCGGGGCCGTACGCCCCGGCGGCGTATCCGGAGCCGGTGTACTGCTCGTAGGACGGGTGGTGTCCGAATGCGGCATCGGGAGCGGGAACCGACGGGTCCGGCGCCGCCGAGGGGTGACGGTCGTTCACCACCACTTCCATTTCGCCTTGGGAGCAGGAGAAGTAGCGGCGACTGTACCGGGCGGTATGCGACGGCCACAATCTTCCTCACGTTTATGCGCCCCGGAGCCTGGGGAATTGGCCGCCTTTCGGTGGACCGGACGCCGTCGAGTCGCTTCGGCGTTCGAAAATCGTTCGACATTTATCGGGCAAGTGGGGTCCGATCGAGGGTTGGCCCTCTGCGCCGGGGTCACACGAACGAGCCCCCTCCCGCCGTCTGTTTCACGCCACGGACGCCGTGCCGTGGGCGTCGTCCGTCCCGCCCCACGAGAGCAGGGCCTGCCGGACGCCCGCCGCCACCGTGCCGTGCACCGGCAGGGCGAGGTGCCCGACCCCCGTGACGCGGATGTTGCGGACCACCAGGTCGGGATGGTCGATGCGCGCGGTCTCGACGGGGGTCATGATCTGGTCCAGGTCGCTCCAGAAGCTCACGAAGCGGGTCCGGCAGCCCGGCGCCGGGCGGGCCAGCTCCGCGATGACGTCGGAGTCCGGCCGCATCTGGCGCACCACGGGATGGACCGACGCGAGCGGCGCGACGCGGGTGCCGGCGTGCGGTGTGCCCAGGGTGACCAGGGTGCGGACGCGGGCGTCCCCGCCCTGCCGCTGGACGTGGTACCGGGCCATCAGCCCGCCCAGGCTGTGCCCCACGACGTCCACCCGCGGGGCACCCGTGCGGGCGCAGAGCTCCTCCACGTGCCGGCCGAGCGCGGTGGCGGCGGCGCGCAGGTCGCGGGTGAACGGCGAGTAGTTCAGCGACGCCACCTGCCCCCAGCCGTGCCGGCGCAGCGAGTGCCGCAGCAGGACGAAGACCGAGCGGTTGTCGAGGAAGCCGTGGAGGAGCAGAACGGGTGGCCGTTCTTGGGGCGGGTCCGGGGGTGCTGGGGCTGCTGGAATTGTTGGGGTTGCCGGAGTGGTTGGGGCCGCCGGGGTTGCTGGAGTGGACAGGAGCGTCAGGGGTTTCAGTGGTGGCTGGGGTGGGTGAGGTGCCTTGGGCGTCCGGCGTGCTGGAATCGGCTTGGCCGGTGGGGGAGTTGGGACGGCTGCTATTCCTGGGGGGCGCGGGTTCCCCTGGGCGCCCGGGGAACCCGGGGCACACGCCGGCCCCGGCTGGTCCGTCCGGTCCGGCTGGTCCGTCCGGTCCGTCCGGTCCGGCGGGGCGGGCCCGTCCGGGTGGGGTGGAGGGCCCGGCGGGGCGGGGGTGACGGGTGCGGGGCGTCGCTCCTGGGTCACGCCCGTCGGGTAGAGGAGGACGTGGCAGGTGAGAATCGCCAGCTCCAGCGCCGTGGACCGCATCAGGGCGGCCGAGGGGCGCGTGGCGCCGGAAAACACGGATAAGACGGGCAAGGCCCCCATGGCCGACCTCCGGTACGGCACACAGCCGAAGCCTTGTCCCCCGTGTGCCTCTCGACCGGGGAGCCGGGTGCTGCCTGCCGCACCGCTGTGCCGTGCGGCTGCCGGCGCGGCGGTGCGGCGGACTCGTTCGCGGCTCCCCTCGCGACCGGCCCGTCCCTCCCGGGAGGCGGGAGGCGGGAGCGGTGCGCGGCGAACGTGGTGTCCCACGAGTGATGTCCCCTTCGGCCGCCACCGCGAAACGGCGGCTTGCGCGATGCTGGGGAACCGGGGATAGCGTTCGTCCACGCCTACATGGAGGGCAGCGATGGAAGTGACCGGTCCGATTCGCGTGGTGGTGGCCAAGCCGGGGCTCGACGGGCACGATCGCGGGGCCAAGGTCATCGCGCGTGCGCTGCGCGACGCGGGCATGGAGGTCATCTACACCGGGCTGCACCAGACGCCGGAGCAGATCGTGGACACCGCGATCCAGGAGGACGCCGACGCGATCGGGCTGTCCATCCTCTCCGGCGCGCACAACACCCTCTTCGCCAGGGTGATCGAGCTGCTGCGGGAGCGCGACGCGGAGGACATCAAGGTCTTCGGCGGCGGGATCATCCCCGACGAGGACATCCCGCCGCTGCGGGAGCTGGGCGTCGCCGCGATCTTCACCCCCGGGGCGACGACGACGTCCATCGTGGACTGGGTCCGCACCAACGTCCGTCCGGCGGAGGAGAAACGGTGACATGGGGGTGCCCCTCCGGGGGAGGGGCGGGGAGACTCACCCTTCCAACTCCCGCATCATCAGCGCCCGCAGCCGCAACGTCCCCTCCAGCCTCGCGAACGCCTCCGTCCAGTGGTCGGGGCCCGGACCCGGCCCCGCCCCGGCCAGCCGGTCCGCTTCCGCGGGATCGGCGCACCGCTCCGCCAGCCCCATCACACCGCTGAAGCTCCACGGGTAGCCGCCCGCCTCCCGCGCGGCCACGAGCGCGTCCACGACCGCCCGCCCGAGCGGTCGCGCCCAGGGCGCCTCGCAGACCGCGAGGAGCCGGAACGCCTCCGAGAGCCCGTGCGCCGCCACGAACCGCCCGGCCCACGCGGCCCGTTCGGACGGCGGGAGGACGGAGAGCAGCCGCGCGGGATCCCGCCCCGGCGAACCGTCCGGCACGGGCGGCGCCGTGGCCGGGCCGAGCAGGGCCCGGGCCCACTCCGCGTCGCGCGAGCGGACCGCGGCCCGGCACCACGCCGCGTGCAGGTCGGCGCGCCGGCCGCCGGCCACGGGCAGGGCGACCGCATCGGCCGCTCCGGCCACGCCGAGCCGGCCGGGCCAGAAGCCGAGAGGCGTCATCTCGACGATCCGGCCCAGCCACCACGAGCCGCGGTCGCTCCCGGACGGCGGGTCGGCGGATATCCCGTCGCGCCGCATGGCCGCGTCGCAGGCGTGCGGGGCCTCGACGGTGACCAGCGGACCGGGGCGCGAGACGCAACGCCGGGCCCGTCCGGTCATCCTGGCCGCCAGCGCCGACCCGGGCAGGGCGGCGAGGAGTTCGGCGGCCAGGGCCCGTACGTCACGGGACCGGTCGTCCAGGGCCTGTTCCAGGAACGGCTCGTCGGCGGCCGAGAGCCCCTCCCGGAGGAGCCCGACGAACGCCGCCCGGTCCTCGGCCCGCTCCGTCGCCCATGTGCCGGCCAGCAACGCCCGCCCCGCCGCCGGGTCGTGGCGGCGCAGCGTGGCCAGGACGGCCGACCGCTCGGCG
Organism: Streptomyces caatingaensis; assembly: GCF_001187435.1. Lineage (GTDB taxonomy): Bacteria > Actinomycetota > Actinomycetes > Streptomycetales > Streptomycetaceae > Streptomyces > Streptomyces caatingaensis. The sequence continues at coordinate 244,910 of NZ_LFXA01000009.1, forward strand.
AACAAGCCCTCGGCCCAGGTGCGTTGCGCGTCCCCGGGGGCCGGCGGCGGGCCGCCCGGTGCCGGGGTGCGGAGGGCGTACGCCCACTGGGGGTTGAGCCGGGCGAGCCAGAGCCCGCGCGGCCCGGCCAGGGTCAGCGCCCCCGGGCGCAGACCCGTCCGGGCGCGGGCCGCGTCGAGCAGGCCGGGCAGCAACTCGTCCTGGGCGCGGTAGCCGTGGCCGTTGGCGGCCGCCAGCCACTGCGGCAGCAGCTCGACGAGGTCCGGGCCGGCGGCCCGCCGCCCGCCGGCGGGGCCGGCCCGGTCGTCGAGGATCCCGGTCAGCCGCCGCCGCGCGGCGGGCGGGAGCGGCGGCCGGGGGTCGTCCGGGGCGGGCCCCGGCCGCCGCCGCGCGCGGCCGGGCAGGGCTCCGGCGCGGCGCCGCACGGTGTGCACGGCCGCCGCGTCCAGCAGCGCCTGCGCGGCGTCCTGGCCGGGCCGGCAGGGGACCGGCGAGCCGCGCCGCCCGGTCCCGAGCAGGGCGGTGGCCACGAGGTCGGGCCAGGAGACGTCCGTGTCCATGAGGGTGGCCTTTCCGGTGAGGGGAGGGGCGGGGGCGCGGGTGCGGCCTCAGACGCGCAGGGGCACCAGTTCCTCCCCCCAGACGGCCAGGGGCAGGAACCCCCGGTGACCGCACTCGCCGAACACCGTCACCGGCCCGCCCCCGGACACCGCCGCGAGCTGCCACAGCCCCCTGCGGTCGTCGCACCGGGCGTCCACCGATATCGCCGAGTCGCCCCGCGCGTCGGCCAGTTGCCAGCCGAGCCGCGGATCCGGGACCGGGACGACGTCCCGCAGCACCACGGGCCACGAATCCAGCCACGGGTCGTCCCGCAGCGCCTCGCCGTAGGCGCGGAGGGCGGCGGCCGTGTCGCCGCCCGGCGGGGGAGCCGACCGCCGCACCGGCGCGGCGTGACGTGCGGCGAGCGTGGCGCGCAGGGGGCGGGCCGCCGGGTGGAAGAGGAGGTCCGCGTCCAGCCCCAGGCCCACGTCCAGGGAGAGTTCGGGAGCGCGGCCGCCCCCGCCGTAGGACAGCAGCAGCGCCGTGCGGCCCGTCTCCCGGCCGTGGAGCCAGATCCGGCGCGTGGCCAACCGGCCGTCCCCGCCGTCCCGTTGGGACAGGACCAGCCAGTGGTCGCGGAGCGGCGGCACCGACTCCGCCAGGGCCGCGGTGTCCACCGCGACGCCCACCCGGCTGCGCACGGTCGCGGCCAGCCCCTCCGGCAGCCGGTCCACGCGCAGATACGCCTGGCCGAGCAGGTGCAGCAGCGCGCAGCGCTCCAGCAGCCGGGCCGGCCAGTCGGCACCGACGGCCGCCGTCGCCCCCAACTCCCGCACGGATGCGGCCAGTCCGGGAGCCTGCGCGTCGACCATGCGGGCGGCGGTCTCCTGCCACGGCCCCCGCCCGCCCTGCGCGGCGGAGGCGAAGCCGCCGTGCAGCAGATCGGCGAGGCGCCGCTCCAGCTCCGTGACGCCGGCCGCGATTCGCCCCGCCCGCGCCTCGGCCCGGCGGCGCGCGGCCTGTGGGGCGCCCGCGCCCCGTTCCCCCTGTCGATTCATGCCCCCGACGGTAGAGGCCCCCACTGACAACGGCCCTGACCTGCGGGTTCGTTGGGAACGAGGGGCGTTGTCAGTGGTGTGGTGCAGGGTGGTGGCACATCCCGGAACGCGCACGACGAGGGGGACTTGTGACCGTGCCCGGATTCACCGCCGACCAGACCGCCGACCAGACCGCCGACCAGACCGCCGACCAGACCGCCGACCGCATCACCGACCACGTCACCGACCGCACCGGCGGCCGCGGCCGGGACGTCATCAGGCCGCACGCCGAGGACGCCTTCGCCGCCGAGCTCGCGGCCCTCGCCGCCGCGGACGACCGCCCCAGACCGGAGCGCTGGAAGCTCTCGCCGTGGGCCGTCGCCACCTACCTGCTCGGCGGAGCGCTGCCGGACGGCACGGTCGTCACCCCGAAGTACATCGGCCCGCGCCGCGTCGTCGAGGTCGCCGTCAGCACGCTGGCCACCGACCGGGCGCTCCTGCTGCTCGGCGTGCCCGGCACCGCCAAGACCTGGCTGTCCGAGCACCTGGCCGCCGCCGTCAGCGGCGACTCCACGCTCCTCGTCCAGGGCACGGCCGGCACCACCGAGGAGGCCCTCCGCTACGGGTGGGACTACGCCCGCCTCCTGGCCCGCGGCCCCGGCCCCGAGGCGCTCGTGCCCAGCCCCGTCCTGCGGGCGATGGCCCGCGGCGCGGTCGTCCGCGTCGAGGAGCTGACCCGCCTCCCCGCCGACGTGCAGGACACCCTCATCACCGTCCTGTCCGAGAAGACCCTGCCCGTCCCCGAGCTCGGCGAGGAGGTCCGGGCCGTGCGCGGCTTCAACCTCGTCGCCACCGCCAACGACCGCGACCGCGGTGTCAACGAGCTCTCCGGCGCCCTGCGCCGCCGGTTCAACACCGTGGTCCTGCCGCTCCCCGCCACCCACGCGGACGAGGTCGACATCGTCGCCCGGCGCGTCGACCAGATCGGCCGCTCGCTCGACCTGCCCGCCGCCGGGGCCGGCACCGACGAGATCCGCCGCGTCGTCACGGTCTTCCGCGAACTGCGCGAGGGGATCACCGCCGACGGCCGCACGCGGGTCAAGTCGCCGTCCGGCACGCTCTCCACGGCCGAGGCGATCTCCGTCGTCACCGGCGGCCTCGCGCTGGCCGCCCACTTCGGCGACGGCGTGCTGCGCGCCGGTGACGTCGCCGCCGGCATCCTCGGCGCGGTCGTCCGCGACCCGGTGGCCGACCGCACGGCCTGGCACGAGTACCTGGAGACGGTCGTCCGCGAGCGGGACGGCTGGCAGGACCTCTACCGCGCCTGCCGCGAGGTGTCGGCGTGAACGCCCGTGGGACCGGGGCGGGGCCCGGCCCCTTCCTGCTCGGCGTGCGCCACCACGGGCCCGGCTCGGCGCGGGCCGTACGGGCCGCCCTCGACCGGACGCGGCCGCGCGCCGTCCTCGTCGAGGGCCCGCCCGAGGCCGACGCGATCGTCCACCTCGCCGCCGACCCGGAGATGCGGCCCCCCGTGGCCCTGCTCGCCCACGTCGCGGACGACCCGGGCCGGGCCGCCTTCTGGCCGCTGGCCGGCTTCTCCCCGGAGTGGGTGGCCGTCCGCTGGGCGCTGGCCCACGGAGCGGTGGTCCGGTTCGTCGACCTGCCCGCCGCCCACACCCTCGCGCTGCCGCCGGGGGGTTCGGGGCCACCCGCCCCCGACCCGGTCGAGGCCCTGGCGGCCGCCGCCGGCCGCGACGACCCCGAGCAGTGGTGGGAGGACGCCGTCGAGCACCGCGGGGCCGACCCCGCGCCCGGCGGCGACCCCCTCGCGCCCTTCCGGGCCGTCGCCGACGCCATGGCCGCCCTCCGCCCCGACCCGGCCGGCGGCACGGCCGGCCACGACACCGGCCCCCGCGCGGGCCACGACGCCGTCCGCGAGGCCCACATGCGGCTCCGGCTGCGCGACGCCCGCCGCGAGTTCGGCGACGACGTCGCCGTCGTCTGCGGCGCCTGGCACGTCCCCGCCCTGGCCGCCCGGCGGACCGCCACCGCCGACCGCGGCCTGCTGCGCGGCCTGCCCAGGGTCCGGACGGAGATCTCCTGGGTGCCCTGGACGCACCGCCGGCTCGCCCGCCGCAGCGGGTACGGCGCCGGCATCACCTCGCCCGGCTGGTACGGCCACCTCTTCCACGCCACCGACCGGCCCGTCGAGCGCTGGATGACCACCGTCGCCCGGCTGCTGCGCGCCGAGGGCCACCCCGTCTCGTCCGCCCACGTCATCGAGGCCGTCCGGCTCGCCGACACCCTCGCCGCCGTCCGCGGGCGCCCCCTGCCGGGGCTCGCGGAGACGACCGACGTGGTCCGGGCCGTGATGTGCGACGGCTCCTCCGGCCCGCTCGCGCTCGTACGGGACCGGCTCGTCGTCGGTGACGCCCTCGGCACGGTCCCCGACGCCGCGCCCGCCCCGCCGCTGCGCCGCGACCTCACCCGGCTCCAGCGGGCCCTGCGCCTGCGGCCCGAACCCGGGCCCCGCGAGCGGGAGTTCGACCTGCGCCAGGACACCGGCGCCGCCCGCAGCCGGCTGCTCCACCGGCTCCGCGTCCTCGGCGTCGCCTGGGGCGAACCCCTGCCCGCCCGCGGCGGCACGGGCACCTTCAAGGAGACCTGGCGGCTGTCCTGGGAGCCCGAACTGGCCGTCCGCCTCGCGGAGGCCGGAGCCTGGGGCACCACCGTCGAGGCCGCCGCCACCGCCCGCGCCGAGGCGGCCGCCCGCGCCGCCGCCTCCCCGGCCGAGGTCACCGCCCTGGCCGAACAGTGCCTGCTCGCCGGGCTGCCGGGCGCGCTGCCCGCCGTCCTGCGCTCCCTGGCCGACCGGGCCGCCCTCGACACGGACGTGGGCCGGCTGGCCCGGGCCCTGCCCGCCCTCGTCCGCGCCGTCCGCTACGGCGACGTGCGCCGCACGGACACCGCCGCCCTCGCCGGAGTCGCCGCCGGGCTCGCCGAGCGCGTCTTCGTCGGCCTGCCCGCCGCCTGCTCCGGCCTCGGCCACGACGCCGCCCGGGAGGCGCGGGCCGACGTCGACGCCGTCCACCGGGCCGTCGCCCTGCTGGGGCGGCCGGACGCGCGGGAGCGGTGGGCGGCGGTGCTCTCCGACCTCACCGGCCGGCGCCGCGTCCCGGGGGAGATCCGTGGCCGGGCCACGAGGCTCCTGCTCGACGAGGGCCGCCTCCCCGACGCGCGGGCCGCCCGCCTCGTCGGTCTCGCCCTCTCGCCCGCCGGGGAGCCCGCCGACGCGGCGTCCTGGATCGAGGGCTTCACCACCGGGGACGGCGCCGGCGGCCTGCTCCTCGTCCACGACGAACGCCTCCTCTCCCTGATCGACACCTGGCTCACCGGCGTCCCCGCCGCCTCCTTCCGCGCCGTCCTGCCGCTGCTCCGCCGCACGTTCGCCACGTTCGACCCCGCGGTCCGCCGAGCGATCGGCCGCCGCCTCCGCACCTCCCCCTCGGCGCACCCCGCCCAGGAGCCGGCTCCGCCCCTCGACCCCGGGCGCGCGGCAGCCGTGATGCCGACGCTGCGCCGGCTCCTGGACCTGGGGGACGGGGGCGGCCCGGCGGGGCACGGCCGTCCCGGAGCCGGCCCGAGTGACGCCGGACGCGGCTCGGGCGCCCCCGGCCACCCCGCTTCCCCTGCTGCCCCCGCTTCCCCCGCGGCCCCCGCCTCCTCCGCCGAGCGGCTCCGGCGCTGGCGGCTGGTGCTCGGGGGCGGGCCCGGTGCCGAGGGCACGGGGGCGGTCCTCGCCGACGGGGACGCCGCCGTCGACCGGGCGCTGGAGGCGCTCTACGGGGGACGGCCGCAAGGCCCCGGCGGCGGGCGGCGCGCAGGAGGGCTCGGCGCCTCCGCACCACGGGCCGCCCGCTGGCTGGGGGACATCCGGACGTACTTCCCGGCGTCCGTCGTTCAGGTGATGCAGCGTGACGCCCTGGAGCGCCACGGGCTCATCGCCCTCCTCCGTGAACCGGAGCTCCTGGCCGCGGTCGAGCCGGACGTGCACCTCGCCGGCGCCCTCCTCTCCCTCGCCCGGACCATGCCCGAGGAGGCGCGGGCCACCGCCCGCGAGGTCGTCCGCCAGGTCGTCCGCGACCTGGAGGGCCGCCTGGCCGGGCGGACCCGCGCCGCGCTCACCGGCGCCCTCGACCGCTCGGCCCGCACCGCCCGTCCCCGCCCCCGCGACCTCGACTGGGACCGCACGATCCGCGCCAACCTCGGGAACTACCTGCCCGAGCACCGCGCCCTCGTGCCCGAGCGGCTCGTCGGCCGCGCCCGCGCGGCGCGCTCGCTGCGCAAGGAGGTGATCCTCTGCGTCGACCAGTCCGGCTCGATGGCCGACTCCGTCGTCCATGCCACGGTCCTCGGCGCGGTCCTCGCCTCCGTGCGGTCGCTCGACACCCGGCTGATCGCCTTCGGCACCGCCGTCGTGGACCTCACGGACCGGCTCGCCGACCCGGTGGACGCGCTGTTCGGCGTCCAGCTCGGCGGCGGTACGGACATCGACCGCGCCCTGGCCCACTGCCAGGCCCTCGTCACCCGGCCCGCCGACACGGTGGTCGTGCTGATCAGTGACCTCTACGAGGGCGGGCCGCCGGACGGCATGCTGCGCCGGGTCGCGGCGATGAGGGCGGCGGGCGTCGGGTTCGTCGCCCTGCCGGCCCTCTCGGACGAAGGCGTCCCGGCCCACGACCGCGAGCGCGCCGCAGCCCTGGCCGCCCTGGGGGTGCCCGTCCTCACCTGTACCCCCGACCTCTTCCCGGAGGTGGTGGCCGCGGCCCTCGAGAACCGCCCGCTCCCCGCGTCGGTCCTGCCGGCCGCACCCGTCACCGGCCCGTCCATATCCGGCCCGCCCCTACCCGGGGGGACGTTCCTGTCCGGGCCGCCCGCACCCCGGCCGCCCGTGCCGCCCACCGAAGCGTCCTCCGGCTCCGCCTGACGCTCCGGCACCCGGCCCCGGCCCCCGGGCCCGGCCCACCCCGCCCCCCCGCCGTCCCACCACCCACCATCCCCCAGCGCGGAACGGGCGAACGCCCCACCCGTTGGGCCCAGTGGTCCGTTGCGAAGGGTGTCGGCGGGGGTGGTGATCTGTGAGCGTAATCACGGCCGGAGTGTGATCTGCGATTTAGGGACCTCCCCCGCTCGGGGATAACCTGCGAGACGGACATGCCGCGTATTCGGCGCACGTGTGCCGCCCTCGTCATAGATCGCGTTCACGCTGCCACCGCGGCACGCCCGCGCAGACAACGAACCGCGATATCCATGGAAAAGGGACGGACGCGCGTGGACCTGTTCGAGTACCAGGCGAGGGACCTCTTCGCCAAGCACGGTGTACCGGTGCTGGCCGGTGAAGTCATCGACACGCCTGAGGCGGCGCGCGAGGCGACCGAGCGACTGGGCGGCCGTTCGGTCGTCAAGGCGCAGGTCAAGGTCGGCGGTCGCGGCAAGGCCGGCGGCGTCAAGCTGGCCGGCACCCCGGACGAGGCCGTCGCCCGCGCGACGGACATCCTCGGCATGGACATCAAGGGCCACACGGTCCACAAGGTGATGATCGCGGAGACCGCTCCGGAGATCGCCGAGGAGTACTACGTCTCGTACCTCCTCGACCGCACCAACCGCACCTTCCTGGCCATGGCCTCCGTCGCCGGCGGCATGGACATCGAGGAGGTCGCCGCCACGACCCCCGAGAAGCTGGCCAAGGTGCCGGTGGACGCCAACGAGGGCGTCTCCCTGGAGAAGGCCCGCGAGATCGTCGCCCAGGCGAAGTTCCCGGCCGACGTCGCGGAGCAGGTCGCCGAGGTCATGGTGACCCTGTGGAAGACCTTCGTCGCCGAGGACGCCCTCCTCGTCGAGGTCAACCCGCTGGCCAAGGTGGCCGACGGCCGCGTCATCGCGCTGGACGGCAAGGTCTCCCTGGACGACAACGCGGACTTCCGCCAGCCCGACCACGAGGACCTGGTCGACCACGCCGCGGCCAACCCGCTGGAGGCCGCCGCCAAGGCCAAGGGCCTCAACTACGTCAAGCTCGACGGCCAGGTCGGCATCATCGGCAACGGCGCGGGCCTCGTCATGAGCACCCTGGACGTCGTCGCCTACGCCGGTGAGAACCACGGCGGCGTCAAGCCCGCCAACTTCCTCGACATCGGCGGCGGCGCCTCGGCCGAGGTCATGGCCAACGGCCTGGAGATCATCCTCGGCGACCCGGACGTCAAGTCCGTCTTCGTCAACGTCTTCGGCGGCATCACCGCCTGCGACGAGGTCGCCAAGGGCATCGTCCAGGCCCTGGAGCTCCTGAAGGAGAAGGGCGAGGACGTCACCAAGCCGCTCGTCGTGCGCCTCGACGGCAACAACGCGGAGCTGGGTCGCAAGATCCTGTCCGACGCCAACCACCCGCTGGTGCAGCGCGTGGACACCATGGACGGTGCGGCCGACAAGGCCGCCGAGCTCGCGGCTGCGAAGTAATAGGGACGAGGTCACAGACACACCATGGCTATCTTCCTCACCAAGGACAGCAAGGTCATCGTCCAGGGCATGACCGGTGCCACGGGCATGAAGCACACCCGGCTGATGCTCGGTGACGGCACCAACATCGTCGGTGGCGTCAACCCGCGCAAGGCCGGCACCTCCGTGGACTTCGACGGCCGCGCCGTCCCGGTCTTCGGCTCGGTCGCCGAGGCGATGAAGGAGACCGGTGCCGACGTCACCGTCGTCTTCGTCCCGCCGGCCTTCGCCAAGGCCGCGGTCGTCGAGGCCATCGACGCGGGCATCGGCCTGGCCGTCGTCATCACCGAGGGCATCGCCGTCCACGACTCGGCCGCCTTCTGGGCCTACGCCAAGGCCAAGGGCAACAAGACCCGCATCATCGGCCCCAACTGCCCCGGTCTGATCACCCCGGGCCAGTCCAACGCCGGCATCATCCCGGGCGACATCACCAAGCCCGGCCGCATCGGCCTGGTCTCCAAGTCGGGCACGCTGACGTACCAGATGATGTACGAGCTGCGGGACATCGGCTTCTCGTCCTGCGTCGGCATCGGCGGCGACCCGGTCATCGGCACCACGCACATCGACGCCCTGGCCGCCTTCGAGGCCGACCCCGACACCGACCTCATCGTGATGATCGGTGAGATCGGCGGCGACGCCGAGGAGCGGGCCGCGGACTTCATCAAGGCCAACGTCACCAAGCCGGTCGTCGGCTACGTCGCCGGCTTCACCGCGCCCGAGGGCAAGACGATGGGCCACGCCGGTGCGATCGTGTCCGGTTCGTCCGGTACCGCGCAGGCCAAGAAGGAGGCCCTGGAGGCCGCGGGCGTGAAGGTCGGCAAGACCCCGTCCGAGACCGCCCGCCTCGCCCGCGCCGCGCTCAGCGCCTGAGCCGACCGCCCGCCGGGTGCCGCCGTACGGGCGGTCCCGCCGGGCGGGAAGGGCCCGCACCCCGCACGGGTGCGGGCCCTTCGCCGTCCCGCGCCCCGCCACGTACACCACCCGATTGCCACTCTGAACACGACACGACGGTCATTTGTCGCTACCCGCCCGAAAGGCGCGTTGTTGGCAGCATGGCCCTTGTGACCCCATATGCCCACAGCGGTTCCTCGCTGCCCTCGTACCTCCGCTTCGCGGCACGCGGTACGCCGGGCACGGGCCGGGCGTTCTTCGGCGGCGCGCTCGCCGCCGGCCTGGGGCTGGGAGCGTTCGCCACGCTCGTCCTGGCGCTGTGGATCGTGTCGCCCTACCCCGACAGCGGCCCCGCCGGGGCGCTGCACATCGCCACCGGCCTCTGGCTGCTCGCGCACGGCGCCGAACTGGTGCGCACCGAGACCCTCTCCGGCGACCCCGCCCCGGTGGGCCTGACGCCGCTGCTGCTCAGCGTGGTCCCCTGCGTGCTGGTGCACCGCGCCGCGCGCCAGGCCCCGGCCCCCGACTGCGACGAGGACGCCGAGTACGCCGAGGAGGCGGGCGAAGGGCCGGCCGTGGACGGCGAACCCGCCGACGGGGCCGGGGACCTGGCGGACGCCGGGCCTCCGCCGCCCGCGCCCCCGGGACCGCCCCCGCCCCCGCTGCCGCCGCGCACCGCCTTCACCGCCCTGCTCGGCGGATATCTGCTGGTGAGCCTCGCGGCCGTGCTCTACGCCTCGTCCGGGCCGGTGCGCGTCGACCCGCTGAGCGCCCTGCTGCACCTGCCGCTCGTCGCCGCCGTCCCCGCGGCCGCCGGGGTGTGGATGGCCTCGGGCTGTCCGCCCTGGAACCCGCCGCCGCGCGTCCGGCGGGTGCTGCGGTTCGTCCCGCGGCGGGCGCGCGCGTGGTTCACCTACCCGCACGTCCTGGCCGTCGCCCGGGCCACCGCGGCCGGTACGGGCGTGCTGCTCGGCGGGGCCGCGCTGCTGCTGGCCGTGGCCCTGGCGCGCGGCGGGGGCGCCGCCCAGGAGGCCGTGACGCAGCTGGCCGCGGGCTGGTCGGGCCGGGTCGCCGTGGTGCTGCTGAGCGTGGCGCTGCTGCCCAACGCCGTGGTGTGGACGGCGGCGTACGCGGTGGGGGCCGGCTTCGTCGTCGGGGCGGGCGGCGTCCTGGCCCCGGTGGCGCTTCCCGTGCTCGGCGCCCACGGGCACCCCCTGCCGCTGCTGCCCCGCTTCCCGCTGCTCGCCGCGCTGCCCGGCCCGGGGGAGGCGGGGCCGCTGGGGCTGGCCGGGTGCGCCGTGGTGGTGGCCGGGGCGGGGGTGGCGGTCGCCTCCGCGGCCGTGCCGCGGCGTCCGGCGACCGTGGGCCGGTGCGAGGCCATGCTGATCGCCCTCCTCGCCGCGGTCGCCTCCGCCGTGCTGGTCACGGTGCTCGCGGCCGCCGCCGGCGGGCCGCTGGGCAACGCCACCCTGGCCCGCTTCGGCCCGCCGGCCCGGTTCGCGGGCCTCGCCTGTCTGGTGTGGACGGCGGCGGTCGGGGTCCCGGGCGCGCTGGTGGTGCGTCACCTGCGCAGGGAACGGCCCGCGGCGGAGGCGGAGAGGCGCGGCTCCTGGTGGCGGCGGACCGGCTTCGCCCTGGGCCTCGACCTCCCGGAGCGGCGCCGGCGGGCGCGTCCCCGGCAGGCGCCCCGCTGGTGGCGCGCGGCGGCCGGCTGGCTGGGCTTCGCGGCGGGCGGGGAGCGGGCCGCCGAGGTCCTCCCGGCGCAGCGGCCCGGCGGGACGGACCCGGTGGGGGAGGGCGGCGGTTCCGCCGAACCGGCCGGCCACGGGCCGGAGTTCGCCCCGGAGAGCCTGCCCCTGCTGCCCGTGCACGGCACGGTGCTGGGCGCCGACGGCAGGGCCGAGCCGCCGCGCCGGCACCGGCGCCGCGGTGCGCGGGCGGCCCGGGCGGCCGACCGGGCCGCGCGGCGCGAGGCGGAGCGGACCGCCCGCCGGGAGGCGCGGCGGGCCCGGAAGGCCCGCAAGGCGCCGATGCCGCCCGTCCCGGATCCGGCCCACGGCGTCGCGGACGCCGCCGAGTGGCACGACACCGGCGTCCGCCGCGCCCGCTGGGCCGCCCTCAAGGATTCCGGCGGCGGCCTCATGGCGGACTTCGAACCACGCGACCCTGAGCGGCTGTTCGAGGACCGCTGAGGCGGGACCGCCGGCCGGGGGCCGTGTCAGTCGTCCGCCGCCAGCAGCGGGCGCAGCCGCTCGGGGAGATGGACCTCGCACGCCTGGCGCGAGGACTGGGTCAGGGCGTCGTCCACGCAGGTGTAGTAGTCGCGGTAGACGAGCTGGAAGCCGTAGGTGGACACCACGATCAGCAGGGCCAGGCCGCCCATCACCAGGCCGCTGACCGCCGCCGTCGTCTGGGGGCGGAAGCCGCCCGGCCGCGGGGCGGCCGCGCCCTTGTCGCCGGGGCGGCCGCGGAGCGCGCTGATGCCCCAGTAGACGGAGAGGGCGCCCAGCAGCAGGGCCACCTCCGGCAGGCTGAACAGGGCGAAGAAGAAGCCCCAGAGGCCGGCGAGCACGGCGTAGCGGGCGCGGCGCTGGGCCGGGTCGGAGGGATCCCAGCGCGGGCCGCCGCCGGGCCCGTGCGAGGGGTCCTGGCCGCCGCCGGGCGGGCCGCCGAAGCCGCCGTCGTGGCGGCCGGGCTGGCGGCTGCTCCACTGGCTGCCCCACGCGGGCGGGGCGGGCCGCCGCTGCCCGCCGTCCTCCTCGGCGCCGCCGTTCCCGCCGTCGGCGCCGCCGTCCCCGCCGTGGGGCGCGCGCGGCCGCCAGGGCTGGTCGGGCCGGCCCTCGGGCGGCGGGGCGAACGGGTTGTCCCGCTGCTCCCGGTCCGAGGGGCGCGCGAGAACCGTCGCGGGCGGGGCGCCGGCGGACGCGGCGGGCAGCGGGGGGCGGTGAACCGCCAGTCGGCGTCGGTCCGGCATGTGGAGTGCGTCTTCCCCTGGTCGGTCTGAGTTCGCTCGGCCGCGACGGGCGCGTCCGTCGCGTCCTTCGAGCCTACGGCCGTGCGACGGGTTTCCGGGGCCGGTCCCCGCCGCGTCCGCCCGCGCGGAGCTCCCCCGCACGGTCCCGTCCGGGACGGGGAGGAGCCCCGGCCCCAGACGCTACCTCGCGGGTGCGCCCCCGTCCCGCGGGGGCCGTCGGGTGTGCCGGTATCGTTGCTGGCGGTCGGCGGCTTCGTAGGGTTCCCCGTATCCGGCGTACCCGGGTTCTCGTACGACCCTACAAACCGCACGCCCCAGTCAGCAGAAAGGGCCCCCTCGTGGCCGTCCCCGCCCGTCCCGCCCGCATCGTCGCGCTCGTCTCCGGCTCGGGGACGAACCTGCAGGCCCTGCTGGACGCGATCGCCGCCGACCCGGAGGGCTACGGCGCCCGCGTCGTGGCCGTCGGCGCCGACCGGGAGGGGATCGCCGGGCTGGAGCGCGCCGAGCGCGCCGGGCTGCCCGTCTTCGTCCGGCGCGTGGGCGACTTCGCCTCGCGCGAGGAGTGGGACCGGGCCCTGGCCGAGGCGACCGCCGCGTACGAGCCGGACCTGGTCGTCTCGGCGGGCTTCATGAAGATCCTGGGGAGGCACTTCCTCGCCCGGTTCGGCGGGCGGACGGTCAACACGCACCCCGCCCTGCTGCCCAGTTTTCCCGGTGCCCACGGTGTGCGCGACGCCCTCGCGTACGGCGTGCGGGTCACCGGGTGCACCGTCCACTTCGTCGACGAGGGCGTCGACACCGGCCCGATCATCGCCCAGGGCGCGGTCGAGGTCCGGGACGAGGACGACGAGGCCGCTCTGCACGAGCGGATCAAGGAAGTCGAGCGAGCGCTGCTCGTCGAGGTCGTGGGGCGGCTCGCCCGGCACGGCTACCGCATTGAGGGACGAAAGGTACGGATCTCGTGACCGCCGAAGGTACGAAGCGGCCCATCCGCCGGGCGCTCATCAGCGTCTACGACAAGACCGGGCTGGAGGAGCTGGCGCGCGGGCTGCACGGCGCGGGCGTCGAGCTCGTCTCCACGGGCTCGACGGCCGCCCGGATCGCGGCCGCCGGGGTGCCGGTCACCCCGGTCGAGGAGCTGACGGGCTTCCCCGAGTGCCTGGACGGCCGGGTCAAGACCCTGCACCCGCGCGTGCACGCCGGCATCCTGGCCGACCAGCGGATCGACGCCCACCGCGAGCAGCTCGACGAGCTGGGCGTGCGCCCCTTCGAGCTGGTCGTCGTCAACCTCTACCCGTTCCGCGAGACCGTCGCCTCGGGCGCCTCGCCCGACGCGTGCGTCGAGCAGATCGACATCGGCGGCCCCTCGATGGTCCGCGCCGCCGCCAAGAACCACCCGTCGGTCGCCGTCGTCGTCAGCCCCGCCGCGTACGGCGAGGTGCTGAAGGCCGTCGCCGGCGGCGGCTTCGACCTCGCCGCCCGCAAGCGGCTGGCCGCCGCCGCGTTCCAGCACACGGCCGCCTACGACGTCGCCGTGGCCGCCTGGTTCACCAACGCCTACGCCCCGGAGGACGAGGACGGCGACGGTCTGCCCGAGTTCCTCGGCGAGACCTGGGAGCGCAAGGCCACCCTCCGCTACGGCGAGAACCCGCACCAGGCCGCCGCCCTCTACACCGACGGCACGGCCGGCGGGCTCGCCAACGCCGAGCAGCTGCACGGCAAGGAGATGTCCTTCAACAACTACGTGGACACCGAGGCCGCGCGGCGCGCCGCCCACGACCACGACGCGCCCTGCGTGGCGATCGTCAAGCACGCCAACCCCTGTGGCATCGCCGTCGGTTCGGACGTCGCCGAGGCGCACCGCAAGGCGCACGCCTGCGACCCGCTGTCCGCCTTCGGCGGCGTGATCGCCGTCAACCGCCCGGTGACCGTCGAACTCGCCGAGCAGATCGCCGAGATCTTCACCGAGGTCGTCGCCGCGCCGGCCTACGAGGACGGCGCCGTCGAGATCCTCGCCCGGAAGAAGAACATCCGCGTGCTGCGGGTGGAGGGCGACCCGCACCAGCCGGGCGACCTCAAGCCGGTCTCCGGCGGTGTGCTGCTCCAGCACTCCGACCTCTTCCAGGCCGAGGGCGACGACCCCGCCCACTGGACGCTCGCCACGGGCGAGGCACTGCCCGCCGCGGAGCTCGCCGAGCTGGCCTTCGCCTGGAAGGCGTGCCGCGCGGTGAAGTCCAACGCGATCCTGCTCGCCAAGGACGGCGCCACCGTCGGCGTCGGCATGGGCCAGGTCAACCGCGTCGACTCCGCGAAGCTGGCCGTCGCGCGGGCGGGGGAGGAGCGGGCGCGCGGCGCCTACGCCGCCTCCGACGCGTTCTTCCCGTTCCCGGACGGGCTGGAGGTGCTGACCGCCGCGGGCGTCAAGGCCGTGGTGCAGCCCGGCGGTTCGGTCCGCGACGAGCAGGTGGTGGAGGCCGCGAGGGCGGCCGGGGTGACGATGTACCTCACCGGTACGCGCCACTTCCTCCACTGACGGGCGGCCCTACGGCCGGAGGCCGCACCCCCGGTGAGGGGTGCGGCCTCCGGGCCGGGGCGGGCGGCGCTCAGTAGCGCGGCCGCTGGAACCACTCGGCGGACGCGCGCTTGGCGCAGAAGACGATGGTCAGGATCGCCAGGATGAAGACGACCAGACCCAGGCCCCACGCGCCGATGTTGACCAGGCCGCTGATGATGCCGAAGGACGCGTAGACGATCGAGCCGACGCGGACGCCGTTGCCGCCGTTCGCGTAGCGCAGCGCCAGGACGATGCCGATCACCGCGAACACCGCGGCGAGGACGATGAAGAAGCCGATGAGGCCCTTGCCGAAGTCGCCGAACTTCTGCACGTCCACGTCGTCGTGCTTCTTGACCTCGTCGCTGAACGCGGCGAGCGCCACGCCGTAGATCGCGGCGATGCCGATGTGGGCCACCGCGATGACCCACATGAAGACGCGCGCGGCCTTGGTGAGCCCCGGCATCTCGGCCGGCACCGGCGCCATCGCGTAGCCGCCCTGCTGCGGGTACGCGGCGTAGGGCTGGCCGCCCTGCTGCGGGTAGCCGTAGCCGGGGGCCTGCGGGGGCTGGCCGTACGGGTTGTTCTGGTCGCCGAAGCTCATGGTCGGGACGTTCCTCCGAGGTCGGTCGTGCGGGGACGGACGCGGACAACCCGGAGGGACCATGCTGAGCGGCTCGCCCCCCGTCACCGCCCGCGGCACTGAGATTCATCGTCGTAGCGCTCTTGACTTTTGTCCAGCCGATACCCTCGGCGTTGTTCAAGTGCCGCGCGACCGTGATCCTGCCGTGAACGTGATCACGCAGACCGGGCGAACACCGAACGAACACAGGGCGGTGCACCTCCCGAGCGGAAGGGACACCGCCGGATCCAGGAAGATGGAGCCATGACCGCCCAGATTCTCGATGGCAAGGCCACCGCGGCCGCGATCAAGTCCGAACTCACCACCCGCGTGGAAGCGCTGAAGGCCAAGGGCATCACCCCGGGCCTGGGCACCCTCCTCGTCGGCGACGACCCCGGCAGCAAGTGGTACGTCGCCGGCAAGCACCGCGACTGCGCCCAGGTCGGCATCGGCTCCATCCAGCGCGAGCTGCCGGCCACCGCCACGCAGGAGGAGATCGAGGCGGTCGTCCGCGAGCTCAACGACAACCCCGACTGCACCGGCTACATCGTCCAACTCCCGCTCCCCAAGGGCATCGACACCAACCGGGTGCTGGAGCTGATGGACCCGGCCAAGGACGCCGACGGCCTGCACCCGATGAGCCTGGGGCGCCTCGTCCTCAACGAGCCCGGCCCGCTGCCCTGCACCCCGAACGGCATCATCGAGCTGCTGCGCCGCCACAAGGTGGAGATCAACGGCGCCCATGTGGTGGTCGTCGGCCGCGGCATCACCGTCGGCCGCTCGATCGGCCTGCTGCTCACCCGCCGTTCCGAGAACGCCACGGTCACCCTCTGCCACACCGGCACCCGTGACCTCTCCGCGCAGCTGCGCAGGGCCGACATCATCGTCGCCGCGGCGGGCGTCGGGCACCTGATCAAGCCGGAGGACGTCAAGCCGGGCGCCGCCGTGCTGGACGTCGGCGTCAGCCGGGACGGCGAGGGCAAGATCATGGGCGACGTCGACCCCGGCGTCGCCGAGGTCGCCTCCTGGATCTCCCCGAACCCGGGCGGCGTGGGCCCGATGACCCGCGCCATGCTCCTGGTCAACGTCGTGGAGGCCGCCGAGCAGCAGGCCGCGGAGCGCGCCGCCGATGCGGTCTGAGCAGGACCGGCCCGCCGGCGCCAAGGCCCCCCGCGGCGCGGGGAGGCCGCGGACGTCCCGCCGCTTCCCGCAGTTCACGCGGGACACCGCCCGGCCCGAGGGCGGGGGCCGGGCCGCCTCCGGGGAGGCGCCGGCGCCGGCGCGCCAGTGGCCGTTGCTGGCGGTGCTGGGGCTGACGGGGGTCGGGCTGCTGGTCGTGGCGCTGGACGGGTTCCGGATCGGGACGATGCTGATCGGCATCGCGCTGATCGGCGGCGCCGTCCTGCGCTGGGCCCTGCCGTCCGTCGGCATGCTGGCCGTGCGCTCGCGGTTCACCGACATGTTCACCTACGGCGGGCTGGGTCTGGCCATCCTGCTGCTGGCGCTGATGGCCCAGCCGCACGCCTGGCTGAAGATCCCCTTCCTGGACGACGTGCTCCACTTCACCGTCAGCTAGCCCCCGGACCGCGGCCCGCCCTCTCCCCCGCGGGAGGGCGGGCCGCGGTGTTCCCCCCGGCCCGGGGCGGCGCGGGGTGGACCGCGCCGCCCCTGCCCACGGCACAGACTCTGATGCGCCACATCCCCAACGGGCAAGGAACCCGCTCCAGTTGGGTCGTCGCGGGACGTCCCGCGCGGTGACCTGCGGGGACGGCATACGCCGTGCGGCCGTCACGGGACGGGCGGCGGCCGCCGGGGCTGGCCGAAACCGGCGGCCGCCCCCGCACCGCGCGGCGTTCGCCGCCCCGGCGTCGCACATGATGTGCGGCACAAGGGCCCAGTGGCCCCGGGGGACGAGACGCGTATGGGGTGGAACATGCGGCGTTGGAAGGAACTGCCGGCCTCGCTCGACGATCATGTGGTCCAACTCGTCGTCCAGCTGCGGAGGTTGAAGGACCGCAGCGGGCTGAGCCTGGCCGCGCTGGCGGCCAAGACCTCGTACAGCCGCTCCTCGTGGGAGCGTTACCTCAACGGCCGCCAGCTCCCGCCGCGGGAGGCCGTGGAGGAGCTGGCGCGGGTCTGCGCCACGGATCCGGTCCGCCTGCTGGTGCTGCACGAACTCGCCGCCGCGGCCTGGTCCGTGGCGGAACCGGCGGTGCGGGAGGAGGCGCCGCGGAGGTCCCGGCGCGCCCGCGTGCTCGCCGGGGCGGTCGCGGTGCTCGTCGCGGCCCTGGCCGCGGGGCTGCTGGTGGCGCGGCCCTGGCAGGACGACGGCGGCGGGGGCGGCGCGGCGGGCGGGAGCGCGCCGCCCGCGTTCGTCTTCGTCCAGGGCCGCTCCCGCCCCTGCGAGGTCCGGCGCGAGCACGGGGAGCTGCGCGCGGGCTACAGCGCGACCCGCACCGCGCTCATGGACCTCAAGTCGTCGGGCTGGGAGGTCCTGGAGGCGCAGTGCCTCCTGCGCCACCACGGCTACGACCCGGGGCTGACGGACGGCGCGTACGGCCCCAGGTCCAAGGCCGCGGCCCAGCGCTTCCAGAAGGACCGGCACCTGGTCGTGGACGGCATCGTCGGACCGGACACCTGGGCGGAGCTGCGGCGGTGAGCGGCGGCCGACCGCTGCCGGCGGAGTGCGCGGCGCTCGCCGGGGAGCTGCGCGCGCTGCGGGAGCGCACAGGGCTGAGCCTGGCCGCGCTCGCGGGGCGCACGCCGTACAGCAAGTCGTCGTGGGAGCGCTATCTCAACGGCAAGACCGTTCCGCCCCGGCAGGCGGTCGAGGCGCTCTGCGGGCTGGCCGGGGAGCCGGCGGGGCGGCTGGTGGCGCTGTGGGAGCTGGCCGAGCAGCGGTGGAGCGGCCGGTCGGCGCCGGTGCCCGCGGCCGCTCCCCCGGCGGAGGCGGCGGCGCCGGTGAAGGTCCGCCGCCGGCCCGTACGGGCGTACGCCGTCGTCGGCGCCGTCCTCGCCGCGGCCCTCGCCGCGGTGCTGCTCTCCCTCGTCCCCGGGCGGCACGCCTCCGGCGGGGCACCGCCCGGCGGTGCCCCGCCCTCCGCCTCGTACGAGCAGTCGTGGGCGCCCGGGTGCGCGGGGGCGGACTGCGAGGGCGCGGACCCGCAGGAGATGGGGTGCGGGGCCCAGGGCATGGCGGTGACGCTCCAGCGGCGCAGGCTGGCCGGCGGGCAGGAGATCGCGATCCGGTACGCGGAGAGGTGCGGGGCGGTGTGGGCGAAGGCGAGCCACCTGCGGATCGGGGACCGTGTCGAGCTGTCGCTGCCGGGCGCCGACCCCAAGCGCGTACGGGCCGCGAGCCGGCGGGACACCGAGGTCTACCTCTCGACGGCCATGACGGCGACGAAGGAGCCGTTCGCGGCGCGGGTGTGCTTCGACGCCGCCGGTGACGACGGCGGGCCCGAGTGCTTCGCGCCGGCCCGGGAGGGGGCCTCGCCGGGGGCCGGGGGAGCGGACGGCCTGTCCTCCACCCCCGTGGGGGGACAGGCCGCCGCTCCCGGACGAGGATCGTGACCGACCGCCTCGCCGATCAAGGCCGGGCCGGCCCTTGTGACGCGGAACGGACAGTTCCGGTACGAGGTCACGGACGGTGTCACGGTCCCGTACCAAGGCCGCGGGCCGGGGGTCGGAGCCCGGCGCGGACGGATGACCGACCGCCGCAGGGGCGTGCGCCGGCAGGGGTTGATCAACCCCTAACGCCCCGATGCGCCCGAGGGGCGGGAACCGGCGCGCAGGTTCCGGCCCTCCCCTGGGTAGCACCGGTACGCAGGGGGACGATGGGGGAGGGGCCATGCCTCGCTGGAGAGCGTTGCCGGAGGAACTCGACCCGCAGGTGCGGGAGTTCGCCGAACAGTTGCGCAGGATCGTGGAGCGGAGCGGGCTGGGCATCGGTGCGGTCGCCGACCGCACCGGGTACAGCAAGACCTCGTGGGAGCGGTACCTCAACGGCCGGCTGCTGCCGCCGCGCGGCGCCGCCGACGCGCTCGCCGAGGCGACGGGCACCGACGTGGGGCACCTGGGCACGCTCTGGGAGCTGGCGGAGCGCGCCTGGAGCCGCGCCGAGCTGCGGCACGACGTGACGATGGAGGACCTGCGGGTCGCGGAGGCGAAGGCGGCGCTGGGCGTCGGCCCCGCCCCCCAGCCCGCCGCGCCGCAGACCGCCGCCCCCCAGCCCGCCGCGCCGCGGACCGTTCGGGCGCGGTCCGAGCCGACGCGGCTGGAGGAGCGGGCCGCGGCCGCGTTCGGGGCGGAGGGGCTCGCGGAGGCGCCGCCCCCGCCGGCGCCCGCGCGCCCGGACGGCGACGTCGACGTACGGGCCAGGGCCATCCCCCTGGCGGACGGGCGCCCCCGCCGTCCGGGCCGCCGCCGTCCGGTGCTGCTGTTCACCACCGGTGTCCTCGGCACCCTGCTGGTCGCCGTCTCGGCCGTGCTGCTGCTCGGCAGCGGGCCGGAGGGCGCGCAGCGGGCCGCCCCGCTGGCCGCCGCCCCCTCGGCGGGGGGCCGGGCGGCGCTGCCCGCGGGCGTCGGCTGCACGGGCGGCGGCTGCACGGGCAAGGACCCGGAGACCATGGGCTGCGGCGGGCAGCACGCGACGACGGCCGGTTCGGCGACCGTCGGCGAGGCGTATCTGGAGGTCCGCTACAGCGACACCTGCAAGGCCGCCTGGGCGCGGATGACCCAGGGCGCCCCGGGCGACAGCCTGCGCGTCAGCGCCGCCCGGAGCAGCGGTGCCGGCCGCATAGGGCGCGGCACGGACGGCCACACCACGATGGTCGCCGTCTCCGCCCCCGGAGAGGCCACGGCCTGCGCCGTCCTGACCTCCGGAGAGCAGGGGTGCACGGTCCCGCGGACGCCGTAGCGCCGGGTGAGGCGTCCCACACCGGTTCCGTCCTCCGGGCAGGGCACCGTCGGATAGCCTGACGCCCGGATCTCTTGATACCGAGAGAGGTCCGGACAACATGGGCAGGGACACCCACCGCCAGTTCGCAGCAGGAGATCGCCATGACCCGCACTCCCGTCAATGTCACCGTCACCGGCGCGGCCGGTCAGATCGGCTACGCGCTGCTCTTCCGCATCGCCTCCGGTCATCTCCTCGGCGCCGACGTGCCGGTCAAGCTGCGACTCCTGGAGATCCCGCAGGGTCTCAAGGCGGCCGAGGGCACGGCGATGGAGCTCGACGACTGCGCGTTCCCGCTGCTGCGCGGCATCGAGATCACCGACGACCCGAACGTGGCCTTCGACGGCGCCAACGTCGCGCTGCTCGTCGGCGCCCGCCCCCGCACCAAGGGCATGGAGCGCGGCGACCTGCTGGAGGCCAACGGCGGCATCTTCAAGCCGCAGGGCAAGGCCATCAACGACCACGCCGCGGACGACATCAAGGTCCTCGTCGTCGGCAACCCGGCCAACACCAACGCGCTGATCGCCCAGGCCGCCGCGCCGGACGTGCCGCGCGAGCGCTTCACCGCGATGACCCGCCTCGACCACAACCGCGCGGTCTCGCAGCTCGCGAAGAAGACCGGCGCCGCCGTCTCCGACATCAAGCGCCTGACGATCTGGGGCAACCACTCCGCCACCCAGTACCCGGACATCTTCCACGCCGAGGTCGCCGGCAAGAACGCCGCCGAGATCGTGAACGACCAGGCGTGGCTGGCCGACGAGTTCATCCCGACCGTCGCCAAGCGCGGCGCCGCCATCATCGAGGCCCGCGGCGCCTCCTCGGCCGCCTCCGCCGCCAACGCCGCCATCGACCACGTCCACACCTGGGTCAACGGCACCGCCGAGGGCGACTGGACCTCCATGGGCATCCCGTCGGATGGCTCCTACGGCGTCCCCGAGGGACTCATCTCGTCCTTCCCGGTCACGGTCAAGGACGGCGTGTACTCGATCGTCCAGGGCCTGGAGATCAACGAGTTCTCCCGCGCCCGCATCGACGCCTCCGTCAAGGAGCTGGAGGAGGAGCGCGAGGCGGTCCGCGGGCTCGGCCTCATCTGAGCCCTCCGCCCGGTGACGCAGGACAGCGGCCCCGGACCGACGCTCTGAACGTCGGTCCGGGGCCGCTGTCCTGCGTCACCGGGTCTCTCAGTGGTCGAGGTGCGTCACGCTGGTGAACTCGGCGCAGACGGTCATCTGCCGCATCCGCCCGTCCCGGTGGATCCTGACGCCCCAGCTGGTGTCGCCGTCGTGGAAGGTGGCGACGACGGAACCGTCGCGTCCGACGACGGCGGTCGTCGTGGTCGCGCAGGGCCCCTCCTCCGCCGACTCCCCGTCAGCCGCGGCCGCCGCCACGGCGGTTGAGCCCGCGGCGAAGGCGGCGACGGCGGCCAGAACGGCGATGCGGCTGCGGCGGCGTCTCATCCGGTCTCTCCCCTGGCGCGAACCCGTCGGTGCGGCGGTCCCGTCGATGCCGGTCCCGTCGGTGCGGCGGCCCTGCGCGAGCCCCCCTGGTCCAGGCTGACAGCGGCGGCCCCGCCGTGCACAGGCCCAATCGGCTGAATCCCCGGCCGCCGGCCGCCGTTCAGGGCCGGTCGTACCAGGTGACCGCCGCGATCCGCCAGCCCTGCGGGGTGCGGACGAACTGGATGTGCTTGGTCCCGCCGCCCTCGAACGGCACCCCGTCCAGCGTCCCGGACTTGCGGTACTCGAGGCGGCGCGTCGCGATGTCCCCGGCGATCTCGGTCCGTTCGGACGTCTCCCACTCGGTGAACTCCACCAGCCGGCCCCCGGTCAGCAGCCGCTGCCGGGGTGCGGCGAACTCCTCCACCGAGTACGCGGCGAACTCCGGCCCGGTCCTGACGATCACTCCGCCGGGCAGGAACAGCCCCCGGATCCGCCCCACGTCGACGGCCCTGCCGCCCCGGTTGTCGAAGAGCCCGAAGAACTCTTCGGTGATCACGTCTATTTCGGCCTTGGACATGACGTGACGATAAGCCCCGGAAGCCCGTGTCAACGGGCCGGACGGGCCCTCGCGCCCCCGCTCCCGCCCGGCCCGTCCCGGCATGTCACAGAAGGGGCGGGCGTGATTCAGGTCACCTTTCGGGCCTGTTGAGGCATACGTCGGGCCGTTCCGGTTAGGCGCCGCGCGTTGACGGCCGAGCGCTGGGCGCCCGGCCACTCGCATACGCACGGAAGGCAGACGATGTCCGGAGTCGAGACGATCCACGTGGACGGAGTGTGGCGGGGCGCCGCATCCGGTGACCGGCGGGAGGTGCTCGACCCGGCCGACGCCAAGGTCCTGGCCGTCGTCGCCGAGGGCGGCGCCGCCGACGCGGACGCCGCGGTGGCCGCGGCCCGGCGGGCGTTCGACGACGGCCCCTGGCCGCGCACCCCCGTCGCCGAGCGCGCGGCCCTCCTGCGCCGCGTCGCCGACCTGCTCCAGCGCGACCGCGAGGAGATCGCGCTCGTCGAGAGCCGCGACACCGGCAAGACGCTGGAGGAGGGCCGGGTCGACGTGGACGACGTCACCAACGCCTTCCGGTACTTCGCCGACCTCGTCGTCGCAGAGGGCGGCGGTCGCGTCGTGGACGCCGGGAGCGACACCGTCCACAGCGTCGTCGTCCACGAGCCCGTCGGCGTCTGCGCGCTCATCACCCCCTGGAACTACCCGCTGCTCCAGGCCAGTTGGAAGATCGCCCCGGCGCTCGCCGCGGGCAACACCTTCGTCGTCAAGCCCAGCGAGATCACCCCGCTGTCGACCGTACGCCTGATCCGCCTCCTCGTCGAGGCCGGACTGCCCGCCGGTGTCGCCAACATCGTCACCGGCCCCGGCGACCCCGTCGGCGCCCGCTTCTCCGAGCACCCGGACGTCGACCTCGTCTCCTTCACCGGCGGACTCGCCAGCGGCACCCGGGTGATGGCCGCCGCCGCCCCCACCGTCAAGAAGGTCGCCCTCGAACTCGGCGGCAAGAACCCCAACGTCGTCTTCGCCGACGCCTGCGCCACCGACGAGGGCTTCGACACCGCCGTGGACCAGGCCCTCAACGCCGCGTTCATCCACAGCGGCCAGGTCTGCTCGGCCGGTTCGCGGCTGATCGTCGAGGAGTCCGTCCGCGACCGCTTCGTCACCGAACTCGCCCGCCGCGCCGAGAAGATCCGCCTCGGCCGCGGCACCGAGCCGGGCGTCGAGTGCGGCCCGCTCGTCTCCGCCGCGCAGCTCGCCAAGACCGAGGCGTACGTGGCGTCCGCGCTCGCCGAGGGCGCGGTGCTGCGCTGCGGCGGCGCCCGCCCCGAGCCGAGCGAAACCCGGCCCGCCACCGGCTACTTCTACGAGCCGACCGTCCTCGACCGGTGCAACCGCGGCATGCGGGTCGTCCGCGAGGAGACCTTCGGCCCGATCCTCACCGTCGAGACCTTCCGCACCGAGGACGAGGCCGTCGCCCTCGCCAACGACACGGAGTGCGGCCTCGCCGGCGCCGTCTGGACCCGCGACGCGGGGCGCGCCCGCCGCGTGGCCGGCCGGCTGCGGCACGGCACCGTGTGGATCAACGACTTCCACCCCTACCTGCCGCAGGCGGAGTGGGGCGGCTTCGGCAAGTCCGGCACCGGCCGCGAACTCGGGCCCGCCGGACTCGCCGAGTACCGCGAGACCAAGCACGTCTACCAGAACCTCGCGCCCGCCCCCGTCCGCTGGTTCGCCGGCTGACCCACGCACACCACTCACCAGCGAAGCACCTTCAGCAACAGAGGAGTAGCCCCGTATGCCCCCCGCAGTTGGCCCCGCAGTTGAGAAGATCACCGCTGACTACGTCGTCGTCGGCGGCGGCACCGCCGGTTCGGTGATCGCCTCCCGCCTCGCCGAGGACCCCGGCACCCATGTCGTCGTCATCGAGGGCGGCCCCACCGACATCGACCGCCCCGACGTCCTCACCCTGCGCCGCTGGCTCGGGCTGCTCGGCGGCGACCTGGACTACGACTACCCCACCACCGAGCAGCCGCGCGGCAATTCGCACATCCGCCACAGCCGCGCCCGGGTGCTCGGGGGCTGCTCCTCGCACAACACCCTCATCTCCTTCAAGCCGCTGCCCGGCGACTGGGACGAGTGGGCCGCCGCCGGCGCCGAGGGCTGGGACGTGGCCTCCATGGACCCGTACTTCGGCAAGCTGCGCAACAACATCGTCCCGGTGGACGAGAAGGACCGCAACGCCATCGCCCGCGACTTCGTCGAGGCCGCGCGGAAGACGGCGGACGTGCCGCGCGTCGAGGGCTTCAACAAGGCCCCCTTCCACGAGGGCGTCGGCTTCTTCGACCTCGCCTACCACCCCGAGAACAACAAGCGGTCCTCCGCCTCCGTCGCCTACCTCCACCCCCACATCGAGGCCGGCGACCGCCCCAACCTCCGCATCCTGCTGGAGACCTGGGTGCACCGGCTGGAACTGGACGGCACCCGCGCCACCGGCGTCCGCGCCCGCACCGCGGACGGCCGGGAACTGCTGGTCGAGGCCGGCCGCGAGGTCGTCCTGTGCGCCGGCGCCGTCGACACGCCGCGGCTGCTGCTGCACTCCGGCATCGGCCCCAAGGCCGACCTGGACGCCCTCGGCATCCCCGTCGTCCACGACCTGCCGGGCGTCGGCGAGAACCTGCTCGACCACCCCGAGTCGGTGATCGTCTGGGAGACCGACGGGCCGATCCCCGAGAACTCGGCGATGGACTCCGACGCGGGCCTCTTCGTCCGCCGGGACCCCGACTCCACCGGTCCCGACCTGATGTTCCACTTCTACCAGATCCCCTTCACCGACAACCCCGAGCGCCTGGGCTACGAGAAGCCCGAGCACGGCGTGTCGATGACCCCCAACATCCCCAAGCCCCGCAGCCGCGGCCGCCTCTACCTCACCAGCGCCGACCCGGCCGTCAAGCCCGCCCTCGACTTCCGCTACTTCACGGACGAGGAGGACTACGACGCCCGCACCCTGGTCGACGGCATCAAGCTCGCCCGCGAGATAGCCAAGGCCGAGCCGCTGGCCGGCTGGCTCAAGCGCGAGGTCTGCCCCGGCCCGGAGATCACCACGGACGAGGAGATCAGCGAGTACGCCCGCAAGGTCGCCCACACCGTCTACCACCCGGCCGGCACCTGCCGCATGGGCGCCGCCGACGACGAACTCGCCGTGGTCGACCCCCAGTTGCGCATCCGCGGCCTGGACGGCGTGCGCATCGCCGACGCGTCCGTCTTCCCGACGATGCCCGCCGTCAACCCGATGATCGGCGTGCTGATGGTGGGGGAGAAGTGCGCGGAGCTGCTTGCCCGGACCCCGGCCGGAAGGGGGGACGGCCAGTGACCGCTGCCGATACCCGCGTCGCGGACCAGCCGCCCGTCTTCTCCGTCCGCAACCTGTGGAAGGTCTTCGGGCCCCGGGCCGAACGGGTGCCCGCCACCCCCGAACTGGCCGAGCTCTCCCCCGAAGCCCTGCGCGAGCGCACCGGCTGCACGGTCGGCGTCCGCGACGTCTCCTTCGACGTCCGCCCCGGCGAGGTCTTCGTCGTCATGGGCCTCTCCGGCTCCGGCAAGTCCACGCTCGTGCGCTGCCTCACCCGGCTCATCGAGCCCACCAGCGGCAGCATCGCCATCGACGGCGAGGACGTCTGCGCCATGGACCGGAACGCGCTGCGCGAACTGCGCCGCCGCCGCGCCGCCATGGTCTTCCAGCACTTCGGCCTCCTGCCGCACCGCACCGTGCTCGACAACGTGGCCTACGGCCTGGAGATCCAGGGCGTCCCCAAGCTCCGCCGCCGCGCCAAGGCCGCCGAGATGATCGAGAAGGTCGGCCTGTCCGGCATGGAGGGACGGCGCCCCGCGCAGCTCTCCGGCGGCCAGCAGCAGCGCGTCGGCCTCGCCCGCGCGCTCGCCGCCGACCCCGAAGTCCTGCTGTTCGACGAGCCGTTCAGCGCCCTCGACCCGCTGATCCGCCGCGACATGCAGGAGGAGGTCGTCCGGCTGCACCGCGACGAGGGCCGCACCATGGTCTTCATCACCCACGACCTCGCCGAGGCCCTGCACATCGGCGACCGCATCGCGCTCATGCGCGGCGGACGCGTCGTGCAGTGCGGCACCCCCGAGGAGATCGTCGGCTCCCCGGCCGACGACTACGTCCGCGACTTCGTCCGCGACGTCCCCCGGGAACAGGTCATCACCGTGCGCCGGGCCATGCGCCCGGCCACCCTCGCCGAGGCCCGGGGCTCCTCCGGGCCCACCGTCGCGGCGGGCACCACCGTCGCCGAGGCCATCGACGTCGTCGCCCGCGACGGCAGCCCCGCCCGCGTCCTCGACGACGGACGGTGCGTCGGCATCGTCGACTTCAAGTGCCTGCTGCGCGTCGTCGCGGGGCTCGAAGGCCCGGGCCGCCTGGAGAAAGCCGCCGCATGAGCACCACCGGTACCACCACCCCCCGTTCCGTGGCCACGGCTCCCCGGGCCCAGGAGCCCGCGGGCCGTCTCCGGGCGCTGCTGCGCCGGCCGGCCGCCCGCAGGCTCCTGCCCCTGGCCGCGGCCGGGGCGGTGCTCGCCCCGCTCGCCCACGTCCTGTGGGGGAGCGAGGCCTGGCCCGACGCGCTCAGCGTCTCGCTCGACGGGCCGCTCCGCTCGGCCGGCGACTGGATCGTGGACAACCGCGACAGCCACTGGCTCTTCCTGTACTTCTTCGGCTACGTCAGCGCGGGCCTCATCGCCGCCGTGCACGCCGTGTACGTCGTGCTCCTCGCCCTCGGCTGGGCCGGAGTGACGGCCGGCGCGGCGCTGGTCGCCTGGCGGGCTGCGGGCGTACGGGCCGGCGTCACCGCCCTCGCGTCGTTCGCCGTCTGCGGGCTGCTCGACATGTGGGTGCCCACGATGCGCACCCTCGCGCTGATGGTCGTCGCCGTCGTCGCGTCGGTCGTCGTCGGCGCGCTCCTCGGCCTCGCGGCCGGGCTGTCGGAGCGCGCGTTCCGCGTGCTGCGGCCCGTCCTCGACACGATGCAGGCGCTGCCCGCCTTCGCGTACCTGCTCCCCGTCGTCCTGGTCTTCGGCATCGGCGTCGCCCCCGCTGTCCTGGCGACGGTCGTCTACGCGGCTCCGCCGATGGCCCGGCTGACCGCCCTCGGCCTGCGCTCCACGGACCGCGGCGTCCTGGAGGCGGTCGAATCGCTCGGCGCCACGCCCCGCCAGCGCCTCCTGACGGCCCGTCTCCCGATGGCCCGCGAACAGCTCCTCCTCGGCGTCAACCAGACCATCATGATGGCCCTCTCGATGGCCGTCATCGCCTCGGTCATCGGCGCCGACGGCCTCGGCGACCGCGTCTACCAGGCCCTCTCCACGGTCGACGTCGGCGCCGCCCTCGCCGCGGGCATCCCGATCGTCCTCCTGGCCGTCGTCCTGGACAGGACGACGTCGGGACGCACGTCGCGGGCCGTCGTTCCGCGGGGCGGGACGTCGGCCCGCACCCGAACCGCCACCACGTGGGCGCTCGGCCTGGCCGCCATAGCCGCCCTGGCCCTGACCGTCCCGGACACCTGGCCGAGGTCCTGGACCGTCCGGATAGCCCGCCCGGTCAACCAGGCCAAGGACTGGCTGGTGGACCACCTCTACACCGGCCTCCCCGGCATCGGCGGCACCGCCGACTGGGCGGCCCACTACACCGGCTGGATCGTCGACCCCCTCCGCGACACCCTCCAGGGCCTCCCCTGGTGGGCCGCCCTCCTCCTCGTGGCCGCCCTCGCCAGGGCGATCGGCACCTGGCGCACCACGGCGACAGCCGTCGCGGCCCTCGCCGCCATCGGCGTCATGGGCCGCTGGACGACCGCGATGGACACCCTCTCCCAGGTCCTCGCGGCCGTCGCCGCCACGCTCGTCCTCGGCTTCGCCGTGGCCGTCGCCGTGGCGCGCAGCGCCCGCACGGAGCGGCTGCTCCGTCCGGTGCTGGACGTGTTCCAGACGATGCCGCAGTTCGTCTACCTGATCCCCGTGGTGGCCCTGTTCGGCGTCGGCCGCGCCCCGGCCGCCGCGGCGGCCGTCGTCTACGCGCTGCCGGCCGTCATCCGCATCGCGGGCGAGGGCCTGCGGGCGGTCAGCCCCGGCGCGCTGGAGTCCTCGCGCTCCCTCGGCGCGACGGGCCGCCAGCAGCTCCTCCAGGTCCAGTTCCCGCTGGCCCGGCCCGCGTTGCTGCTCGCCGTGAACCAGGCGGTCGTCCTCGTCCTGTCGGTCGTCATCATCGGCGCGCTCGTGGGCGGCGGCGGACTCGGCTACGAGGTCGTCTTCGGCCTGGCGCGCGGCGACCTCGCCGTCGGCCTGGTCGCCGGCGTCTCGATCGCCTGCCTGGGGCTGATGCTCGACCGGGTCACCCAGCCGACGAAGGGGGCGCACGATGCGCGCTAAGCACCTGGCCGCCGCCGCGGCCGCCTTCGGCCTCCTGGCCCTCACCGGCTGCGGCGCCGCCGACATGACGAAGCAGGGCTCGCCCTACGCCGACGCGGCGGGCGCGAAGTCCGTGACGCTCTCCGTCCAGTCCTGGGTCGGCGCCCGTGCCAACGCGGCCGTCGCGCAGTACCTGCTGGAGCACGAGCTCGGCTACCGGGTCGACACCGTCCAGGTGGACGAGGTGCCGGCCTGGGACGCGCTCAGCCAGGGCCGCGTGGACGCGATCCTGGAGGACTGGGGCCACCCCGAGCAGGAACAGCGCTACGTCCGCGACAAGAAGACCGTCGCCGACGGCGGCGGCCTCGGGGTCGACGGCCACATCGGCTGGTGGGTCCCGAAGTACTTCGCGGACGCGCACCCCGACGTCCTCGACTGGAGGAACCTCAACAAGTACGCGGCGCAGCTGCGCACGCCCGAGAGCGGCGGCAAGGGCCAGCTCCTCGACGGCTCGCCGTCCTACGTCACCCACGACAAGGCGCTCGTGAAGAACCTGAACCTGGACTACCAGGTGGTCTTCGCGGGCTCCGAGGCGGCGCAGATCACCCAGATCAAGCAGTTCGCCAAGGACCGCAAGCCGTTCCTGACCTACTGGTACGAGCCGCAGTGGCTCTTCAACGAGGTCCCGATGGTCGAGGTCAAGCTCCCGCCGTACACCGACGAGTGCGCGGCGAAGGGCGACAAGGACCCCGACTCCGTCGACTGCGCCTATCCCACGTCCCGTCTGAAGAAGTACCTCAACGCCGGCTTCGCCCGGAAGGGCGGCGACGCCGCGTCCTTCCTGAAGAAGTTCCGCTGGACGAAGCGCGACCAGAACGAGGTCGCCCAGCTGATGGCCGAGGACAGGCTGTCGGCGGAGGACGCGGCGGAGCGCTGGGTCAAGCGGCATCCGGACGTGTGGAAGGAGTGGGTGGCCTGACACCCGGGGCGGGCCGGGCACTCGTGGCGGGCCGGGCACCCGGGGCGGGCCGGTCCTCGGGGGACGGCCCGGCGTCCGGCGACGGCAGGATCACGTGCGGGACAAACCGCGCGTACCCGTCCGTCACCGGCCCCGCCGACTCGCGCAGGCCCAGCCCCGCCGGCTCGCCGTCCACGACCCAGGCGCCGAGCACCACGCGGTTGCCGTCGAAGTCGGGGAGGGGCGCCAGCTCCTGGTAGCAGCACGGCTCGTCGCGCGGGGCGGCGGGCGGGGCGCCGGCGGGGTGGAGCCGGACGCCGGCGCCCTCGCGCCCGAGGAGCGGCTTCGAGACGTAGCCGGGGCCGGAGGAGGCCAGGTCGCGCGGGCCGTCGAGGTGGGCGGGCAGCAGGTTCGGGTGACCGGGGAAGAGCTCCCAGAGGACCGCCAGGAGCGCCTTGTTGGAGAGCAGCATCTTCCAGGCCGGCTCGATCCACAGGGTGGAGCCCGTGCCGCCGCCGTTGTCGAGGGTGTCCAGCACGTGCGGGCCGAACCGGTCCGTGGCCAGCCACTCCCACGGGTAGAGCTTGAAGCAGGCCCGGACGAACCCGTACCGCTGGTCGACGAACCGTTGCGAGAGCCGGTCCCAGCCGATCTCCTCCATGGCGACCGCGCGGGTGTCGAGCCCGGCCTGGGCGGCCGTCTCGCGGAGGTAGGCGACGGTCATCAGGTCCTCGCCGATCTCGTCGGCGGCGGAGTGCGCGAAGTGCACGGGCGCGCCCGGCGGCAGGAGGGGCGCCTGCCGCCGCCACGCCGCGACGAGCCGCTCGTGCAGGGAGTTCCACTGGTCCGCCCCGGGGCGGTCGCCGAAGCGGTCCTCCATCCAGAACCACTGGGCGCTCGCCGCCTCCACCAGCGAGGTGGGGGTGTCCGCGTTGTACTCCAGCAGCTTGGCCGGGCCGCCGCGGCCGTCGTACCGCAGGTCGAACCGGCCGTACAGCCACGGCAGTTCGTCCCGGCGCCGCCAGGACTCGGCGACGAGGGCGGCCAGCCGCCCGTCCACGATGCCGAGTTCGGCGAGGCGGCCGGCGGTCACGATGTGCTCCGCCGCCTCCAGGCACATCGCGTGCAGCTCGGCGACGACCTGCTCCAGGGCCTCGACCTCGGCCGGCGGGAAGGAGTAGTAGGCGCTCTCGTCCCAGTACGGGCGCAGGACGCCGTCGGGGTGGCGTGTGAGGGGATAGACCACCCCCTGCTCCTCGACGGTCTCCTGCCAGTGGGGGCGCGGGGTCGTGCGGTGGCGCCGCATGCCGCTCACCCGCCGCCCGTGCCGGACGAGGAGCAGCCGAAGCCGCCCCGGTCCACGGCCTGGCTCTTGACGAACGTGCCGTTGTCGGCGTAGCCGCCCGAGGAGCGGCCGGAGCCGTAGTACCAGCGGCCCGTGCCGCCGGCCGGGCCGGAGCCGTCCTTGCACGCCTTCGCGTCCAGGACGCGGTAGCCCCGCGTCACGTCGTAGCTCTTCGGGTCGACGCACCGCTTGTCCGGCTCGGACCCGCACGACGTCAGCGCCGTCGCCAGCACGCCCATGCCGCCGAGGATCACCGTGCTCGACCGCAGTCTTCTGCCCGCCATTTCTCCAGTCCCCCGTCGTCCACAATGTCCGGACACGATAGACCGGGCCACTGACGGCGGGGCGGTCCGGGGCCGCGGGCGGGCCAAGTGGGCGGTGCCGGCGGCCGGTTGACGGCCTAGGCTGCGGTCCATGACCGACAACGCCGCCATACTGCGCTCCCCGCACCACGGACGACGGCCCGGCGACCCGCTGATCCTGCCCGGCCCCTGGGACACCGGCCCGGCCCGCGCGCTCGCCGACGCCGGCGTCGCCGCGGCGCTGGGCGTGGCGGACGGCGAGGTGCCGGCGGACGAGATGTTCGCGGTCGTCGCGAGGATCGCGCGGGCGGTCCCCGTCCCCGTCCCGGCCGACCTGGAGGACGGCTACGGGCTGCCGGCCGGGATCGCGGGAGAGCCGTGCTGACCCCCGGAACCCCGCCGCCTCCCGCGGCACGGCCGGCCTCCGGAGCGCCCGGGGCCGCCGGGGCGCCGCTCTCAGGGGCGCCGACGGCCGCGGAGACACCCCGGCTCTCCCAAGTGCCGCCGGTCCCCGCCGAGTTCGCGCGGCTCACCGCCGCCCGCGAGGGCGAGGCGGGACGGCGCTGGCTCCGCGGGCTGCCCGGGCTCCTCTCCCGGCTGCTCGGACGGTGGGGGCTCGTCCCGGACGGGGCGGTGACGCACGGGCAGGTGGGGATCGTCGTCCCCGTCGGGCCGGGCGGCGGCGCCGTCCTCAAGGTCTCCTTCCCGCACCCGGGCAACGTCCACGAGCCCGACGCGTTCGCCGCCTGGGGCGGCCGGGGCGCCGTCCGGCTCCTGGAGCGGGACGACGCCGCGTTCGCGATGCTGCTCGAACGCGCGGGCCCCGGCAGCCTCGTGGACCTCCCCGGGACCGACGAGGCGATGGCCGCGGCCGGCGCCCTCGCCCGCCGCCTGGCCGTCCCCGCCCCGCCCCGCCTGCCGCGCCTCGACGCCCGGGCGGGGGAGTGGGAGCGGCTCCTGCGGCGCGGCGACCTGCCGCCGCGCGTACGGGACGCGGCCCTGGCCGCCGTCCGCGACCTGGGCGCCGCCCAGCCGGACCTCCTCGTCCACGGCGACCTGCACGCGCGCAACGTCCTGCGCGGCGGACGCGAGGAGTGGCTGGCGATCGACCCGAAGGGCGTCGTCGGCGACCCGGCGTACGACGCCTTCACCATGGTGCGCAGCCGCCACGAGGAGCTGCTGGCGGCCCCCGACCCGGTGGCGGAGCTGCGCCGCCGCCTCGCGGTCTTCGCCGAGGCGGCGGGGCTCGACCGCCGACGGGCCGTCGGGTGGGCGCAGTTGCGCTGCGCGATGGCGGCGGTGTCGGGCCGGGAGCGGGGCGAGCAGCGGTGGCTCACCGAGGCGTACGCCTACCTGGCCGGGGCCCTGGTGTGACGGCGCGACGGCCCCGGCGTGCCGGGCGCTACCCCGCCAGCACGGCGCGGAGCTGGTCCAGCCCCCAGTCCAGGTCCTCCTTGGAGATGACCAGCGGCGGGGCGATGCGGATCGTCGAGCCGTGGGTGTCCTTGACCAGGACGCCGCGCTCCAGGAGCCGTTCGGAGATCTCGCGGCCCGTCCCCCGCGCCGGCGCGATGTCGACGCCCGCCCACAGGCCCCGGCCGCGGACGGCCTCCACCGCGCCCCGGCCGACGAGGAGGCCCAGCTCGCGGTGGAGGTGCTCGCCCAGCTCGGCGGCCCGCTCCTGGTACTCGCCCGTCCTGAGGAGGGCGATCACCTCCAGGGCCACCGCGCAGGCCAGCGGGTTCCCCCCGAACGTGGAGCCGTGCTCGCCGGGCCGGAACACGCCGAGCACCTCGCTCGACGCGACGACGGCCGACACCGGCACCACGCCGCCGCCCAGCGCCTTGCCCAGGACGTACATGTCGGGCACCACGCCCTCGTGCTCGCAGGCGAACGTCCGCCCGGTGCGCCCGAGCCCGGACTGGATCTCGTCCGCGACGAAGAGGACGTTCCGCTCGGCGGTCAGCCGCCGGACCCCCGCCAGGTAGCCGGGCGGCGGGACGAGGACGCCGGCCTCGCCCTGGACGGGCTCCAGGAGCACCGCCACCGTGTGCTCGTCGACGGCCGCCGAGAGGGCGGCGAGGTCGCCGTAGGGGACGATCTCGAAGCCGGGGGTGTACGGGCCGTAGTCCGCCCGCGCCTCGGGGTCGGTCGAGAAGCTGATGATCGTGGTCGTGCGGCCGTGGAAGTTGTTGTCGGCGACGACGATCTTCGCCCGGCCGTCCGGCACGCCCTTGACCCGGTAGCCCCACTTCCGGGCGGTCTTCACGGCGGTCTCGACCGCCTCGGCGCCGGTGTTCATCGGCAGCACCATGTCCTTGCCGCACAGCGCGGCGAGTTCGGCGCAGAAGTCGGCGTACCGGTCGTGGTGGAAGGCGCGGG
This sequence comes from Streptomyces caatingaensis, assembly GCF_001187435.1. Taxonomy (GTDB): domain Bacteria; phylum Actinomycetota; class Actinomycetes; order Streptomycetales; family Streptomycetaceae; genus Streptomyces; species Streptomyces caatingaensis. The sequence goes on from NZ_LFXA01000009.1 coordinate 278,435, forward strand.
AGGTGAGGGTGACCCGCTCCAGCTGGGCCCGGGCCGCGTCGAGCAGACGCCGGTTGCCGTGGCCGAAATTGAGCGCCGAGTAGCCGGCGAGCATGTCGAGGTAGCGGCGGCCCTCCACGTCCGTCATCCACGCGCCCTCGGCGCTGGTGATCACGACGGGCAGGGGGTGGTAGTTGTGGGCGCCGTGGGCCTCGGCGGCGGCGATGGCGGCGGTGCTGCGTTCCGTGGAGATCAACGTGTGCTCCGTTCAGATCCGGCAGTTCCGGCGTGCGGCGGATGGTCGCGGGGGTTCCTCCCGGTGGATCGCGGGGTTTCTCGCGATGGACGGGGCCCGCGAGGGACGGGGCCTTTTTAACACCCCTCTGACACCCCGCCCCACCGTCGGACGGACCCGGCGGCCGTACCTGAGAGAATGAGGGCATGGCCCTTGATCGTTCGCGCGTGCTCTCCGGCATCCAGCCCACCGCCGGTTCGTTCCACCTCGGCAACTACCTCGGTGCCGTCCGCCAGTGGGTGGCCCTCCAGGAGACCCACGACGCCTTCTACATGGTCGTCGACCTGCACGCGATCACGATCGCGCAGGACCCGGCCGAGCTGCGCGCCAACACCCGCCTCGCCGCGGCCCAGCTGCTGGCCGCCGGCCTGGACCCCGACCGCTGCACCCTCTTCGTGCAGAGCCACGTCCCCGAGCACGCCCAGCTCGGCTGGGTGATGAACTGCCTCACCGGCTTCGGCGAGGCGTCGCGCATGACGCAGTTCAAGGACAAGTCGGCCAAGCAGGGCGCCGACCGCACCACGGTCGGCCTCTTCACGTACCCGGTCCTCCAGGTCGCCGACATCCTGCTGTACCAGGCGAACGCCGTCCCCGTCGGCGAGGACCAGCGCCAGCACATCGAGCTCACCCGGGACCTCGCCGAGCGCTTCAACGGCCGCTACGGCGACACGTTCACCGTCCCCGCGCCGTACATCCTCAAGGAGACGGCGAAGATCTACGACCTCCAGGACCCGGCGGTCAAGATGAGCAAGTCGGCCTCCATGCCCAAGGGTCTGATCAACCTGCTCGACGAGCCCAAGGTCTCCGCGAAGAAGATCAAGAGCGCCGTCACCGACACCGACACCGTGATCCGCTTCGACCCCGAGAAGAAGCCGGGCGTCAGCAATCTGCTCACGATCTACTCCACGCTCACCGGCACGGGAATCGCGGAACTGGAGCAGAAGTACGAGGGCAAGGGCTACGGTGCGCTCAAGACCGACCTCGCCGAGGTGATGGTGGAGTGGGTGACGCCGTTCCGCGCCCGTACGCAGGAGTACCTGGACGACCCGGAGACGCTGGACGCCGTGCTGGCCAAGGGCGCGGAGAAGGCGCGCGCCGTGGCCGCCGAGACCCTGGCCCGGGCGTACGACAAGGTGGGCTTCCTGCCCGCCAAGCACTGACCGGCACGGGCTTGCACCGGGCGGATTCCGCTGAGACGTCCGTCACAGCGGACACCTGGCAGTGGGCGCGGCGCAGCCGCCACACTGACCACGGGGACCTACAGGCGCACAGGAGGGAGAACTCGATGGGGACCGTAACGCTCGGCGTTTCGATCGCGGTCCCGGAGCCGTACGGCAGCTTCCTCCAGAAGCGCCGCGAGGGCTTCGGCGACCCGCACGCCCACGGCATCCCCACGCATGTGACCCTGCTGCCGCCCACCGAGGTGGACGCCGCGGCGCTGCCCGCCGTCGAGCGGCACCTCGCCGAGGTCGCCGCCCTCGGGCGGCCCTTCCCGATGCGCCTGGCCGGGACGGGCACCTTCCGGCCGCTGTCGCCGGTGGTGTTCGTCAACGTGGTGGAGGGCTCCGCCGCCTGTTCGTGGCTCCAGAAGCGCATCCGGGACGGGGCGGGGCCGCTCGCCCGCGAGCTCCAGTTCCCGTACCACCCGCACGTCACCGTCGCCCACGGCATCCCCGAGGAGGCCATGGACCGGGCCTACGAGGAGCTCGCCGACTACGAGGCGGCCTGGACGACGGGCGGCTTCGCGCTGTACGAACAGGGCCCCGACGGCATCTGGCGCCTCGATCGCGAATACCCCTTCGGGGTGGACGCGGAGGGGACGGCCCAGGACCCTCTCCAGGCCGCGGTGCCCCACCAGCAGGGGGCCTCGCGGCCGAGCGCGACGTCCCGCTGAAGCGTTCCCCCGGCCCGCGGCCCGGCGGCCGCGTTCCCCGGGGGCAACCCCCGCACCCCCGGCCCGGGGCCTGACCCGCGCCGCAGGCGGGCCCCCGCAGACCACCCCCCGATCCTGGGACTGTGTTCCCCGGGGGCAACCCCCGGACCCCCGGCCCGAGGGGCTGCCCCGCCCCGCGGACCGGCCCCCGCAGACCACCCCCGATCCTGGGTAAACGTCGATCATGGACTGGTTGACGCGGCTGCCCCTGATCGGCCCCGTGGCGGTGCGGCTGTTCCGCACGCACGCGTGGCGCTCCTACGAGACGCTGGAGCGGGTGAAGTGGACCCGGCTCGCCGCCGCGGTCACCTTCACCAGCTTCGTGGCCCTCTTCCCGCTGCTGACCCTCGGCGCCGCCGTCACCGCCGCCGTCCTCGGCCGTGCGAAGGTGCGCGAGCTGGAGGACAGGCTCGCCGAGCAGGTGCCCGGCATCTCGCAGAACCTCGACCTCGGCGTCTTCGTCGACAACGCCGGCACGGTCGGCGTCGTCGCCGGGGCCCTGCTGCTGTTCACCGGCGTCGGCTGGGTCGGCTCCCTGCGCGAGTGCCTGCGCGCCGTGTGGGAGCTGGAGGAGAGCCCCGGCAACCCGTTCCTGCTGCGGCTCCGGGACGCGGGCGTCCTGCTGGGCCTGGGCGCCGTCGTCCTGCTCTCCCTCGGCTGCTCGGCCTTCGCGTCCGCCGCCGTGAGCTGGACCGCCGGCCGGACGGGACTGCCGTCCGGCGGCGCGGGCGGCGCGCTGCTGACGGCCGCCGGCTTCTGCGCCGGCGTCCTCGCCGACGTCCTGCTGCTGCTCTACGTCCTGACCCGGCTGCCCCGCGTCCAGCCCGCCCCGCGCACCCTGCTGTCCGCCGCCCTGATCGGGGCCGTCGGGCTGGAGGCGCTCAAGCTGGTGCTCGGCGGCTATCTGAGCGGGGTGGCGGCCAAGAGCATGTACGGCGCCTTCGGCACCCCCGTCGCCCTGCTGCTGTGGATCAACTTCACCGCGAAACTGGTCCTGTTCTGTGCCGCGTGGACGGCGACCACGCGGCACGACGCCTCCGCCGACCTGCTGCGGGACGAGGCCGGTTAGGGCTGCGGCGGACGCCTGAGCGGCCACCGGCGGTGCACCACGTACGCCGCCCCGGCCAGCAGCACGAGCGAACCGCCGGTGATGCCGACGGCCGTCCACAGCCCGCCGCCCGAGCCCGTGGCGGAGTCGGCGACCGACGCCTGCGCCTTGTCGCCCGCCCGGCCGCCGGACTTCCCGGTGTCCCGCCCGCCGGCGGCGCCCCGCGGCGGCACCAGCACACCGACCGGCTTGACGTGCCCGACGGCCTCGAAACCCCAGTCCAGCAGGGCGGCGGACTCCTTGTAGACCTCGTTGGGCTCCTTGGTCTGCGGGTTCATCACGGTCACCAGCAGTTTGCGGTCACCGTGCTGGGCCACGCCCGTGAAGGTGTTGCCCGCGTTGGTGGTGGAGCCGTTCTTCACGCCCGCGATGCCCTTGTAGAAGGGCACGCCCTGCCCGGTCAGCAGCCGGTTGGTGTTCTGGATGCCGAAGGACTCCCGCTTCTTGCCCTTCTTCTCCTCGCCGGGGAACTGCGCGGTGGCCGTCGAGCAGTACTCGCGGAAGTCCTTCTTCTGCAGCCCGGAGCGGGCGAAGAGCGTCAGGTCGTACGCGCTGGAGACCTGGCCGTCCGCGTCGTAGCCGTCGGGGGTCACGACGTGCGTGTCCTCGGCCTGGAGCTCCTCGGCGTGCGCCTGCATGTCCCGGACGGTCTGCTCGACGCCGCCGTTCATCGCGGACAGGACGTGGACGGCGTCGTTGCCGGAGCGAAGGAAGACCCCGAGCCACAGGTCGTGGACGGAGTAGGTCGACTCCTCCTTGATCCCCACCTGGCTGCTGCCCTCGCCCATGCCCTCCAGGTCCGAGGCGACGACCTTGTGCTGCTGCTCCTTGGGGAACTTGGGCAGCACCGTGTCCGCGAACAGCATCTTCAGCGTGGACGCCGGCGCCAGCCGCCAGTGCGCGTTCTTCGCCGCCAGGACCTCGCCCGACTCGGCGTCCGCGACCAGCCACGCGTCACCGCTCAGGCCCTTCGGCAGCGCCGGCGCCCCCGCCTCCGGCCGCACCTGCACCCCGGGCCGGCCCAGCAGTTCGCCGCCGACCTCGGACATCTTCGCCGGCGGCTGCTTGGGCGGCCGGCCCTTGCCGTCGGACGGGCTCTGCCCCGGGCCCGGCCGCCCGGACGGGGGCTGCGTGGCGGGCGGGGCGGAGGGGCTCGGCGGGGCGGCGAGCGCGGGCGAAACGGCCGCCAGCGGGAGCAACAGCGCGGCGGAGGCGGCCACCAGGGCCGCCCCGCGCCGCCGGACCGTCTGTGAAGTCGTCTTCGGCACGCCGGTGAACGTACCCCTCCGCCCCCGCCCCGGCGCCGAGCCGGCGGCGCGGTCCCCCTCCGAGGACCCGATAGGACCAGTGCCGGTGCCGGATCGCATACTGAAACCCATGGTGAATCCCTCCGGGTCGTCGGCCCCTCGCACCCCCGCCGTCCTCTCCCGCCCCGTGTCCTGGTTCCTGCTCGCCTTCGGCGTCTGGAGCTGGTTCATTTGGATCACTTTCGCAAAGAATCTGTGGAAGGACGGGAGCGGCCTCGCCTTCGACGACGCGGGTGAGCCGACCGCGTACTTCTGGGTCCACTTGGCGCTCGCGATTACCTCTTTCCTTCTGGGGACGGCCGTCGGCCTCATCGGGTTGCGTGGGGTCAGGGCGTTGCGGCGCACCTCATAGCGCTTCCCCGCGGCGGGCGGGGGACAGCCCGCCCGCCCCCGGATGGCCGCCGATCACTTGGCGGATTCCCCGGACGTACGCGCGTTCGTGTGTTTAGGTGAGGCGCGTCACTGGTGAAGGGGGACGCGCCATGGGGGACGCGGTCAGGGGAGCAAGCCGGAGACGCACGCGGGGCGGGGCGCCGGCCCTCGCGGCGGCGCTGACGGCGGCGGCGCTAGGCGGCTGTTCGCTGGTGTCCGGCGACGGCGGCGACGGCCGGCCGATCACCGTCGGGACGACCGACGTCGTCACCACCCTCGATCCGGCGGGCGCGTACGACGCCGGGTCGTGGGCGCTCTTCGGCAACCTCTACCAGTCCCTGCTCACCTTCGCCCCCGGCAGCGCCACGCCGGTGCCGGACGCGGCCTCGGCCTGCCGCTTCACCGACGACGGGCTGCGGACGTACACGTGCCGGCTGCGCGAGGGGCTGAAGTTCGCCAACGGACACGATCTGACGGCCCGTGACGTCAAGTTCTCCTTCGACCGGATCCTGCGCATCAGGTCCGACCAGGGGCCCGGCCCCCTGCTGTCGACCCTGCGGTCGGTCACGGCGGACGGCGCCGACACGGTGACGTTCCGCCTGCGCTCGCCGGACGCCACCTTCCCGTTCAAGATAGCCACGGGTGCGGGCTCCATCGTGGACAGCACCCTCTACCCGGCCGACCGGCTGCGCCCCGGCGACGCGGCGGACGGCTCCGGCCCGTACCGCCTGACGTCCTACGCGGCGGGCGCGAGCGCCGAGTTGACCCCCAACGACCACTACCGGGGCGCCGTCGGGAAGCCCGGGCACCCCGTCACCGTCGCCTACTTCGCCGACCCCGGCGCGATGGCGGCGGCCTGGCGGAAACGCTCCGTCGACGTCGTCTCCCGCCAGCTCCCGCCCGCCGACACGGCCCGGCTCTCGCTCGGCTCGGGGGACCGGAAGGGCTTCCGCGTCGCGGAGAACGCCTCGGCCAACACCCGCTTCCTGGTGTTCAACCTGCGCGACGGCTCCCCGCTGAAGGACGTCGCCGTCCGGCGCGCGATCGCCGCCGCCCTCGACCGCGAGGCGCTCACCCGCGACGTCCACCACCGCACCGTCGAGCCGCTCTACTCCCTGATCCCGCAGGGCGTTCCCGGCCACACCACGTCCTTCTACGACCGCTACCGGCGGCCGGACCCGGAGGAGGCGCGCCGCCTGCTGACGGCGGCGGGGGTCCGGGCGCCCGTCCGCTTCCGCCTGGCCTATTCCAAGGGCGCGGCGACGCGGGAGGAAGCGGCCGTGCTGAAACGGCAGTTGGAGGCGACGGGGCTGTTCCGCATCGACACGGAGTACGTGGAGTGGAAGACGTTCCAGGAGGGGTATGCGCGCGGGGCGTACGACGCGTTCTGTCTGAGCTGGATCGCCGACTTCCCGGACGCCGACACCTTCACCAGCCCCCTCCTCGGCCCCAACAGCACCCTGCACTCCGGCTACACCGACGAACGCGTCGCCCGGCTCATCCGCAGGGCGGAGCTGAGCAGCCCCCGCGAGCGTGCGGCGGAGACGTACCGGACCATCCAGAGGATCGTCGCCGAGGACGTGCCGCTGGTGCCGCTGTGGCAGAAGAAGGAGTACGTGGTGAGCAAGGACACCGTCTCGGGGGCGCAGTACCTGTCGGACGGGACGGGGCTCTGGCGGCTGTGGAGGCTGGGGCGGATGTGAGAGCCGTTTTGACAGGGATTTTGGACACCTCTTGATCATTTTTGGCCGGGAGTGTTGGGTCGGGGTGCTGTGTCATCGAGAACGAAGGCGGTATCCACCGTGTCCATCACCCCCGCGACCGAAGAAGCGGTGCGAGGCGTCGTCCGGGACCTCCAGGACGCGTTCAACGCCAAGGACGCCGAGGCTCTCGGCGCGGTCTACGCGCAGGACGCCACCTGGACCAACGTCATGGGCGTGCGTGCCGACGGCCGGGAGGCCATAGCCGAGGCGGCGCGCGCGGCGTTCCCGATGCTGGCGGGGCAGTTCGTCCGGTACGAGGTCGTCCGGATGCTGCCCGTCCGTCCCGATGTCGTCGCCGTCAACGTGCTCCAGCACCCGGTGACGGAGGCCGGCGAGCCGGTCGAGGGCGCCAAGGGCGCGCCGCTGTACGTGGTGTCGCGGGAGGCCGACGGCTGGAAGATCTCGGCCGGGTCCAACACCCTCGTCGCCGGTCCGGCGGGCGGCTGAGCGGGGACGTCGCATGACCGGGGACGCCGCATGACCGGGGACGCCGCATGACCGGGGACGCCGCATGACCGGGGACGCCGCATGACCGGGGACGCCGCATGACCCGGAGCGTTCCGCCCGTCGAGGCCCTGATCGTCGTCGACGTGCAGTCGGCGTTCGTCAGCGGTGACGAGGCCGTGCCCGCCGCCGCCGGACTGCTGGCCCGGATACGTCCGTTGCTCGAACGGGCGCGGGCCGCCGGCGCGTTCGTCGTCCACCTCCAGAACGACGGCGAGCCGGGCGCGTCGGACGAGCCCGGCACGCCCGGCTGGCCGCTGCACCTGCCCGTCCTGCCCGGCCCCCGCGAGGTCGTGCGCCGCAAGACGGTGGACGACGGCTTCGAGGAGACGGACCTGGAGGAGCTGCTGAGGGGCGCGGGGTGGGCTCCCCGGCCGTCTGCGGCGTGATGTCGGAGATGTGCGTCGGCGCGACGGCCCGCTCGGCGCTGGCGCTCGGCTTCCGCACCGTCCTGCCGCACGACGCCCACGCGACGTACGACATCCCGGCGGCGCCGGGGATCGCCGACGAGGTGCCCGCCGCGATGGCCTCGCGCGTGGCCGAGTGGGCGCTGGGTGACGAGGTGGAGATCGTGGCGCGGGCGGCGGACGTCCTCTTCACCGCGCCGGGGGCGGGCGGCGGGTGCGGGTGACGCGGTCGGCCGTGGCTGGAAACCCGCCTTCCTTCCCGGGGCCAATGCACGGTTGAGTTCCGTGTGTTGACCACTGATCCTCAGGAGGAAGCCATGAGAGCCACGGTCGGCATATCCATGGCCACGGCCGTCGCCGCGTGCGGCGCGTTGCTCGGACCGGCCGCCCCGGCGGCCACGGCCCACGCCCCCGCCGCCGCGCAGCCCACGGAGTGCCTCGACCCGTACCAGGGCGACTGGTCCCTCGGCCCGAAGGACGTTCCGGCCAAGGAGCCGGTGGCCGCCCTGGTGAAGGACTGGAAGCGGTTCGGGATCTATCCGACCGCCCGGTCCTTCCTCAACGACTGGAAGACCAACGACTGGCAGTGGGCCTACCCCGCGAACGACGGCTTCGCTGGGAAGCCGGTGGCCACGACGGTCGGCCCCGGCGCCGTGCTGGACCGCTTCGGCGGCACGGGCGGCTCGTTCGTCTCCCCGGCCGGCGCCGGGAAGCCCGTGACGTACGGCGAACGCTCCGTCCCGCCGTCCAACCTCCGGACGTACCGGCAGGGCGCGGCGTACGACGCCGAGTGCAACTACCACCTCTACAAGGTGAAGAAGCCCGTCACCGGCCTGAAGGGCGCCATAGCGCCCGCCTTCGGCCAGCCCGGCGGCGGCACCCAGATCAAGCTCGACAAGGACGTCAAGTCGCTGCTGGGGAACGGGTCGCTGGAGGACGTCACGCCCGGCCGGTCCCGCACGCCCCGCCGCACGGTGTCCGCCGCCCCCTCGGTGACCCTCGCCGGCCTCCCCGCCCGGCTGCGCCGGGCCGGCGTCCCCGACGCCCTGTACCGGCTGCCCGGTCTCCGCGAACCCCGGCTGCCCGCCACGGAGTTCCACGTCCTGCGCCGGGCCGCCGGCGGCCGCTGGGAGGTCGCGGTGAACGAGCGCGGCAAGGAGCGGGTGCTGGCGCGGTACGCGGACGGGTCGCGGGCGGCGTCCCGGCTGTACGACGAGGTCGTCGGGCACCTCGGGTAGGCGCGCGGGCCGCCGCTCACCGGGCGGCCGGCGGGGAGGGGCTTGCGTTGGAGTGCGCTCCAACGCCTAGCGTCGTGGACGTCCCCGGATCACAGCACTCCCAGGAGGCCCACCATGCCCACCCTTCCCGTCCGCCGACTCGGTGAACTCTCCGTCGGAGCCCAGGGGCTCGGCTGCATGGGCATGAGCCACGGCTACGGCGCGGCGGACGACGCGCAGTCGGTCGAGACCATCCACCACGCCCTCGACCTGGGCGTCACCCTCCTGGACGGCTCCGACTTCTACGGCCACGGCCACAACGAGCGGCTCCTCGGCCGGGCCCTCGCGGACCCCCGCCGCCGCGAACAGGCCGTCGTCGCCACCAAGTTCGGCTTCGCCAACAAGCTGGGCGAGCCGACGCTGATACGCGGCGACGCCGCGTACGTCCGCCAGGCGGCCGAGGCGTCCCTGCGCCGCCTCGGCGTCGACCACATCGACCTCTACTACGTGCACCGGATCGACCGGAACGTCCCCATCGAGGAGACGGTCGGCGCGATGGCCGAGCTGGTGGAGGAGGGCAAGGTGCGCCACCTCGGCCTCTCCGAGGCGGGCGCGGAGACGATCCGGCGGGCGCACGCGGTGCACCCGATCGCCGCGCTGCAGAGCGAGTGGTCGCTGTGGACGCGGGACATCGAGGCCGAGGTCCTGCCGGTCTGCCGCGAACTGGGCATCGGGATCGTCCCGTTCTCCCCCCTCGGCCGCGGCTTCCTCACCGGCCGCTACACCTCCCTCGACGGCCTGCCCGAGACGGACCTCCGCCGTACCCAGCCCCGCTTCACCGACGGCAACCTGGAGCAGAACCTGGCGATCGTCGCGCGCCTGGAGGCGCTGGCCGCCGAACGCGGCGTCACCGCCGGACAGCTGGCCCTGGCCTGGATCCAGCACCGGGGCGAGGACGTCGTCCCGATCCCGGGCACGCGCCGCGAGAAGTACCTGACGGAGAACGTCGCCGCCGCGACCCTGACCCTGTCCGCCGAGGAACTGGCGGCCATCGACGAGGCGGCCCCGGCCGACGCCGTCGCCGGCACCCGCTACGACGCGAACAGCCTCCGGTTCGTCAACGGCTGAGCCGTGGGAAGAGGGGTGGCGCCGCCCCGCCGCACCACCACTCCACCTCATCGCGGAACCTCCGCCTCCACCCTCCCGCCGGCCGCCCCCGCGCGCCTCCGCAGCGCGACCGCCGTCACGACGGCCGCCCCGGCCACCACGGCCGCCCCGGCCCAGCCCAGGGCGCCGATGTCCACCCCCGCGTCCAGCAGCCGCGAACCGCCCCAGGAACCGGCGGCGTTGCCGAGGTTGAAGGCCGAGGTGTTGGCGGCGACGGCCAGGGCCGAACCGCCGCCCGCCGCACCGAGCACCCACGCCTGGAGCGGCGGCACCAGCGCGCCGGAGGCGAAGCCGATCAGCACGAGCGCGACGGGCACGGCGGGGCGGACGTGGGCGACGGCGCCGGTCAGCGCCAGGGCGGCGGCGAGCAGGGTCAGCATCGCGATCAGGGTGCCGCGCAGGCCGCGGTCGGCGAGCCGGCCGCCGGCGGCGTTCCCGGCGAAGCCGCCGAGGCCGAAGAGGAACAGGAGCACGGTCGTCGCGGCCGGGCCGAAGCCGGACGCCTCCCGCAGCAGCGGTGCGACGAAGGCGTAGAGCAGGAACCAGCCGGCCTGCGAGACGGCCGTCACCGTCAGGGCGCAGAGCACCCCCGGGCGCTTGAGCGCACCGGCCTCGCCACGCGCCGAGACGCCCGTCTCCCGCGTGACCGACCCGGGCACCAGCGCGAGGACGGCGAGGAAGCCCACCACGGCTGCGCCCGTCACGCACCAGAACGTCGCCCGCCAGCCCCACTGCTGGCCGTTCGCGGTCCCGATCGGCCCACCCAGCACGGTGGCCAGTCCGAGTCCGCCCGACACCCAGGCGATCGCCGAGGCCCGGCGTCCGGGCGGCGAGAGGCGGACGGCCATCACGACGCAGATCGCGGCGAACGTGCTGTGCGTCAGGGCCCCCAGCGTCCGCGCGGCCAGCAGCAGGGGGAACGACGGGGCGAGCGCGCCCAGTACGTTGGCGGCGGCGAAGACCGCGAGCAGGCCCAGGGCCAGCCGTTTCGGGCCCACCCGCGTGGTGAGGGCGGTGACGGCCGGCCCGCCGACGGCCACCGTCACCGCGTACGCGCTCAGCAACTGCCCGGCGTCCGCCACGGACACCCGGAGGTCCCGCGAGACGTCGAGCAGCAGCCCGACAAGGGCGAACTCGGCGGAGCAGAGCGCGAACACGGACAGGGCCAGCGCGGCGAGCGCCGCGACCGGGGCCCTCCCCGGCGCGACGACGGACGGATTCTGCACGGTCGTGGACGACAACGGTCGTACTCCTCCCCTGATATGTCGAAACGCTGTATGTCGGTTCGACATAGCGAGGAGCATAGGCTTAGGCTGTCTGTCCATGTCAAGCCTGTTGGATCTCGCCGTACTCGGCTTCCTCCACGAAGCGCCCCTGCACGGCTACGAGTTGCGCACCCGCATCGCCCGGCTGACGGGCCACGTCAAGGCGATCAGCCACGGCACCCTGTACCCGGCGATCAAGCGGATGGAGAGTGCCGGGCTGCTCGTCCGGGAGGCGCAGCGGGGTGCGGCGGCCGCGCCGCGGCACGTGCTCAGCCTGACCGAGGAGGGACGGCGGGAGCTCATGGAGCGGCTGCGCCGGCCCGCCGAGCCGTTCGTCACGGACGAGAACCGCTGGTTCGTCCTGCTCGCCTTCCTCCGCCACCTGCCCGACCGGCACGCGCAGGCCGAAGTGCTGCGCAGGCGACGGGCGTTCCTGGAGGAACCGAGCAGCTTCTTCTACGACGGCGACCGCCCGCTGTCCGCCGACGACATGGACGACCCGTTCCGCCGCGGCGTGCTCACCATCGCCCGGGCCACCTCGAAGGCCGAACTGGCCTGGCTGGAGGCCACGATCGCCGAGCTGGAGGACGGGGCCTGAGAACGCGCGAGGGCCCCGCTCCGTGAACTCACGGAGCGGGGCCCTCGCCGGGTCCTGCCGGGCGGTCAGAAGCGGCGCGTGATCAGGGCGCGCTTGACCTCCTGGATGGCCTTCGTGACCTCGATGCCGCGGGGGCAGGCGTCGGTGCAGTTGAAGGTGGTGCGGCAGCGCCAGACGCCGTCCTTGTCGTTGAGGATCTCCAGGCGCTGCTCACCCGCCTCGTCGCGGGAGTCGAAGATGAAGCGGTGCGCGTTGACGATCGCCGCCGGGCCGAAGTACTGGCCGTCGTTCCAGAAGACGGGGCAGGACGAGGTGCAGGCGGCGCACAGGATGCACTTGGTGGTGTCGTCGAAGCGCTCGCGGTCCTCGGCGGACTGGAGGCGCTCGCGCGTCGGCTCGTTGCCCTTGGTGATCAGGAAGGGCATGACGTCCCGGTACGCCTGGAAGAACGGCTCCATGTCGACCACCAGGTCCTTGAGGACCGTGAGGCCCTTGATGGGCTCGATGGTGATCGGCTTGGCCGGGTTGATGTCCTTGATCAGGGTCTTGCAGGCGAGCCGGTTGCGGCCGTTGATGCGCATGGCGTCCGAGCCGCAGATGCCGTGGGCGCAGGAGCGGCGGAACGTCAGGGTGCCGTCCATGTCCCACTTGATCTTGTGGAGGCCGTCGAGCACGCGCTCCTTCGGGTCGATGTCGACCTCGAAGTCCTGCCAGGTCGCCTCCGCCGACACCTCGGGGTTGAAGCGGCGGATGCGGAAGGTGACCTTGATGTACGGCGAGGCCTTGGACTCCGCCTCCACCTTGTCGAGAGTCGCGGTGCTCATCAGTACTTACGCTCCATGGGCTGGTAGCGGGTCTGCACGACCGGCTTGTAGTCGAGGCGGACGGACTCCTTGCCGTCGGCGTCGACCTCGCGGTACGCCATGGTGTGGCGCATGAAGTTGACGTCGTCGCGGTTGGGGTAGTCCTCGCGGTAGTGACCGCCGCGGGACTCCTTGCGGGCCAGCGCGGACACGGCCATGACCTCGGCCAGTTCGAGCAGGTTGCCCAGCTCGATGGCCTCCAGCATGTCGGTGTTGAAGCGCTTGCCCTTGTCCTGGACGGAGACGTTCTTGTACCGCTCGCGCAGCTCGGCGATCTTCTCGACGGCCGTCTTGATGGTCTGCTCGGTGCGGAAGACCATGACGTTGGCGTCCATGGTCTCCTGGAGCTCGCGGCGCAGCTCGGCCACCCGCTCCTTGCCGGTGGACTTGCGCAGCCGCTCGACCTGGTCGATGACGAACTGCGCCGGGTTCTCCGGCAGGTCGACGAAGTCGGCCTTGTGCGCGTACTCCGCGGCGGCGATGCCCGCGCGGCGGCCGAAGACGTTGATGTCCAGCAGCGAGTTGGTGCCCAGGCGGTTGGCGCCGTGGACGGAGACGCAGGCGACCTCGCCGGCGGCGTACAGGCCCGGGACGACGGTGTCGTTGTCGGCCAGCACCTCGCCCTCGACGTTGGTCGGGATGCCGCCCATGGCGTAGTGCGCGGTCGGCTGGATCGGGATCGGGTCCGTGTAGGGCTCGATGCCGAGGTAGGTGCGCGCGAACTCGGTGATGTCGGGCAGCTTGGCGTCGAGCTGCTCCGGCGGCAGGTGGGTGAGGTCGAGGTAGACGTGGTCGCCCTCGGGACCGCAGCCGCGGCCCTCGCGGATCTCCGTGTAGATGGAGCGGGACACGACGTCGCGGGACGCCAGGTCCTTCATGACGGGAGCGTACTTCTCCATGAAGCGCTCGCCGTCCTTGTTGCGGAGGATGCCGCCCTCGCCGCGGGCGCCCTCGGTGAGGAGGATGCCCATGCGCCAGATGCCGGTCGGGTGGAACTGGAAGAACTCCATGTCCTCCAGCGGCAGTCCGCGCCGGTAGCAGGCCGCCTGGCCGTCGCCGGTGAGGGTGTGCGCGTTGGAGGTCACCTTGAAGAACTTGCCGGTGCCGCCGGAGGCGTAGATGACCGACTTGGCCTGGAAGACGTGGATCTCGCCGGTGGCCAGCTCGTAGGCGACCACACCGGCGGACTTCTTGACGCCGTCCACCTCGGTGATGAGCTGGTCGAGGACGTAGAACTCGTTGAAGAACTCCACGCCCTCCTTGACGCAGTTCTGGTACAGCGTCTGGAGGATCATGTGGCCGGTGCGGTCCGCGGCGTAGCAGGACCGGCGGACCGGGGCCTCGCCGTGGTTGCGCGAGTGGCCGCCGAAGCGGCGCTGGTCGATGGTGCCGTCCGGGGTGCGGTTGAACGGCAGGCCCATCTTCTCCAGGTCGAGGACCGCGTCGATGGCCTCCTTCGCCAGGATCTCGGCGGCGTCCTGGTCGACCAGGTAGTCACCGCCCTTGACCGTGTCGAAGGTGTGCCACTCCCAGTTGTCCTCCTCGACGTTGGCGAGGGCGGCGGCCATGCCGCCCTGCGCGGCGCCGGTGTGGGAGCGCGTGGGGTAGAGCTTCGTCAGGACCGCGGTGCGGCTGCGCTTCGTCGCCTCGATGGCGGCGCGCATGCCCGCGCCGCCGGCGCCGACGATGACGGTGTCGTACTTGTGGATCTTCATGGAAAGCGCCTCAGCCCCGGCTCTAGCGGATGTTCGGGTCGAAGGTGAAGATCACCAGGGAACCCAGCAGGACGGTGAACACCGTGGCGGTGTACAGCAGCATCTTCAGCCAGAAGCGGGTGGTGTCCCGCTCCGCGTAGTCGTTGATGACCGTGCGCAGGCCGTTGGCGCCGTGCAGCATGGCGAGCCACAGCATGATCAGGTCCCAGGCCTGCCAGAACGGCGAGGCCCAGCGGCCGGCGACGAAGGCGAAGCCGACCTTGCTGACACCGCCGTCCAGCACGAGCTGGATCAGCAGGTGGCCGAGGACCAGGACCACCAGGACGATGCCGGACAGCCGCATGAAGAGCCAGCCGTACAGCTCGAAGTTGGTGCGGGTCGACTTCGGCGTCTTCTTGGTGCGCTTGCGGGGCGCCTCGATGACGGGGGCCGGGTTGTCGACGCCGTAGGGGGCGTCGACCGTGCCGGCGGCGGCGGGGGTGGTTTCAGCGGACATGTCTTGCGTCAGCTCCCGAACAGGGTGTGCAGCGTGTGCTGGAGCACGGGGTAGAAGGCACCGGCCATCAGCACGACCCAGACGCCGACCACGGTCCACAGCATCTGCTTCTGGTACCGCGGGCCCTTGGACCAGAAGTCCACCGCGATGACGCGGAGACCGTTGAGCGCGTGGAAGAGGATGGCGGCGACGAGGCCGTACTCCATCACGTTGACGACGGGTGTCTTGTACGTCGCGACGACGTCGTCGTACGCCTCCGGGGAGACGCGGACGAGAGCGGTGTCGAGTACGTGCACGAACAGGAAGAAGAAAATGAGGACGCCGGTGACTCGGTGAGCCACCCAGGACCACATGCCTTCCCGGCCGCGGTACAGCGTTCCAGCCGGCACGGAAAACCCTCCGGGAGCGGGATCAGGGCCTGCCGGCTTCACTGTCGGTCGGGCCCGGCCGGGTACGGTCCACCGGCCCTGGCCATCGTAGCGACGCCTTGTCGGTTCGGTCGCGCGGGGTGTGGCAGGTGTGATCAAACTGGCATGTACGGGTCCGCGGCGGGGGACAGGTGCCGTCCGGCCCCCCGGGGACGGCCGAACGGACCCGAGAAGAGCACCGGAAATTCACCCATAAGGGGAATGTATCGGGCGTGCATTCGATGGACGGGGCGATAAAAAGGACTAGCTTCCTCCCTATTGGGAGGTTTTCTCCATGGGTCTGCCCGTCCGCGTCACCAGCACCGCCCTGCTGAGGGGTTCGGCCGTCGCCGTCGCCCTCGCCGTCGCCGTGGTCGCCCCCGGCTGTTCCCACGACGGCCCGGCTCCCGCCCGGAGCGCCCCCGACGACGCCCGCTCCAGCCAGGCGCCGCCGCCCTCGTCGTCCTCCGCCCCGGCGCCGGTGACCGGCCCGCCCCGGACCGTCCCCGCCGTACGCTCCTTCACCGCCCGCTCCGGCCCCGGCTGGCGGCCCGCGCCCGGGGCCAGGGTCGTCGCCGACCCCAAGGGCCCGCTCGCCGACGAGGCCCGCCTGCTGGCCGGCGAGCTGCGCCTCACCGCCGCCGCCTGTCCCGCCCGCGCCGGCGACGTCGAACTCGCCCTCCACCCGGGCGGGCCCGGCGGCGCCGAGGGCTACCGGCTGACCGTCCGCGGCGGCAGGGTGCTGGTCACCGCCCCCGCCGAGGCCGGCGCCTTCTACGGCACCCGCACCGTCCTCCAGGCCGTCCGCTCCGCCGGCGGCCTCCCCGAGGGGGACGTCGAGGACGCCCCCGACCGCGCCCAGCGCGGACTGCACCTGGACACCGCCCGCAAGCACTTCGACGCCGCCTGGATCGAGGCCCGGCTGCGCGAACTGGCCGACCTCAAGCTCAACCAGCTCGCCCTGCACTTCTCCGACGACCAGGGCTTCCGCATCCAGAGCGACACACACCCCGAGGTCGTCTCCCCGCAGCACCTCACCAAGGACGAGGTCCGCCGCATCGTCGCCCTCGCCGGCTCCCTGCACATCACCGTGATCCCCGAACTCGACTCGCCCGGCCACCTCGGCGCCGTCATCAAGGCACACCCCGGCCTCCAGCTCCGCGACGCCGCCGGCACCGCCACGCGCGGCGCCGTCGACATCGCCGCCCCCGACGCCGCGCGCGTCGTGGACGACCTGATGCGCGAGTTCGCCCCGCTCTTCCCCGGGCCGTACTGGCACCTGGGCGGCGACGAGTACCGCGCCCTGACCGCCCGCGAGCCCGAGACCGCCTATCCGCGGCTCGCCCGGCTCGCCCGCGACCGCTTCGGCCCCCAGGGCCGCGTCCAGGACCTGGCCACCGCCTGGCTCAACGACCGGGCCGCCGTCGCCCGCTCCCTCGGCAAGACCCCCAAGGCGTGGAACGACGGCTTCCTCCGCGGCGGCCTGGTCGCCCCCGACTCCGGCATCGAGGTCGAGTACTGGACCGGCCGCGAGTTCGGCGCGCGCGACCCGCAGGAATACCTGAACGAGGGACGCACGGTCGTCAACCTCAACGACCGCTACCTCTACTACGTCCTCGGCCAGCCCAACGACTTCCGCTACCCCACCGGCGAGCTCATCTACAAGGAGTGGTCGCCCCCCGTCCTGCGCGGCACCGCCCCCGTCGCCGCGGGCACCGCCGGACCGGGCCGGGTGCCCGGCGGCCGGTTCGCCGTCTGGTGCGACCACGCCGACGCCCAGACCCCCGACCAGGTCGCAAGCGGAATCCGGCTCCCGCTCGCCGCCACCGCCCAGCGGCTGTGGGACCCCCGCCCCCCACAGCCGTCCTGGCAGGACTTCACCGCCCTCGCCGCGCGGGTGCGCGGACGCTGAACACCCTTACGGCGCAGGGCCAACGACCACATAACAGGACGGCCCGGGCGGGCGTCGGCACGCAGCGGCAAAGCGGGCTAGCCTCCGGTGTCGAACCATGCGCGGCACCCGGTCGTTGTCCCAAACGGAAGGCGGATTTGTCCGCACGGAAGGTACAGGAACCGGTACGCGGCGCAGCTGTCCACGGCGGAAGCGCGCGAGCGCGCCCATCGCACCATCGCACGCACCATCGCACCTGAACGAGGGCCCGATGAAGATCGAATTTCTGCTGCACAACGCGTACGGGATCGGCGGGACCATCCGCTCGACCGTCAACCTCGCCACCGCCCTCGCCGACCGGCACGAGGTCCGCATCATCAGCGTCAACCGCCCCGTGGACGATCCCGAGCTCACCATCGACCCGCGCGTCCGCCTCACCCCCCTCGTCGACCTGCGCGAGGGCACCGACGGCGACGAGTACGCCGCCCCGCTCAACCAGAAGCCCAGCGAGATCTTCCGCGACGAGCGCATCGACAACGGGCGCATGGCCGCCACCGCGCTCACCGACGAACGCGTCCGCGCCCACCTCGCCGCCACCGACGCCGACGTCGTCATCGCCACCCGGCCCAAGCTCATCGGCTACCTCGCGGCCTACGGCGCCGACCGCTACCTGCGCATCGGCCAGGAGCACCTCACCCACGAGGCCCACGTCCCCGAGCTGCACGCCGTCATGGACCCGGCGATCAACGCGCTCGACGCCTTCGCCACCGTCTCCGAGGCCGACGCCGGCCACTACCGCGACCGGCTCCCCGGCGGCGGCCGCGCCAAGGTCCTCGCCATCCCCAACGCCGTCCCCGCGCCGGCCGCCGAACCCTCCGACGGCACCTCGAAGATCATCGTCTCCGCCGGGCGGCTCGTCTCCGTCAAGCGCTACGACCGCCTCATCGACGCCTTCGCCCGCATCGCCGACGAGCGCCCCGACTGGCAGCTGCGCATCTACGGGCGCGGCACCAGCAAGGCCAAGCTCCGCGCCCGCATCGAGAAGCTCGGGCTCTACGAGCGGATCACGCTCATGGGCGCCCGCTCGCCCATCGAGACCGAGTGGTCCAAGGGCGCCGTCGCCGCCGTCGCCTCCGACGCGGAGTCCTTCGGCATGACCATCGTCGAGGCCATGCACGCCGGGCTGCCCGTCATCGCCACCGACTGCCCGCACGGCCCGCGCGAGATCCTGACGGACGGCACCGACGGCGTCCTCGTCCCGCTCTCCCCCTCCGGCGACGAGGACGCGAACGTCGAGGCGTACGCCGAGGCGCTCCTCAAGCTCACCGGCGACGCCGGCCAGCGCGCCCGGCTCGGCGCCGCCGCGCGGGGCGCCGCCAAGCGCTACGAGCCCGACGCCATCGCCCGCCGCTACGAGCGGCTCTTCGAGGAGCTGCGCCCCGGCTGCACCGCCGCCCCCAAGAAGGGCCTGCTGCGCGGCCTCTTCGGCGGCGGCCGCGCCGCCCGGCCGGCCGCCGCCGCCCCGCGGCCCGCCGACCCCTCCGCCGTGCCCCATCCGGCCGCCCGCTGCGCCGTCGCCTCGGACGGCTCCCTCGTCCTCCGCGTCCGCGCCGACGAACTCACCGCCGCCGACACGCACGTACTGCTCCGGCACCGGGGCAGCAAGGGCAAGGAGTCCGTGCGGGTGCCGCTGGAGCGGCGCGCCGGCGCCTGGGCGGAGGCCCGCGTCGAACGCGCGGCCCACGCCGCCCTGCCGGAGGGGCGCTGGGACACGTACGCGGAGCGGCCCGGCGAGAAGTCGCGCCGTCGTCTGCGCGCCGTCCTCGTCGAGCAGAAGGCGCTCCTGCGGCGGGAGTTGACCGCCCCCGTCTCCGTCTGGATCCCCTACGAGACGAGCGACGGCTTCCTCGCCGTGCGGACGTGGCTGCGGCCGGAGCACGCCGAGGCGGTGGCGGTGCGCGTCTCGGACGACGCCGTCACGGTCACCGTCCGGCCGTACGGGGTCGCCCTCGGCGAGGGCGCCGAGCTCGTCGCCCGGCTGCGCGGCGGCGACGGCTCCGTCGCGGACGTCCGCGCGCCGCTCTCCTCCGATGACGGGACGGCCCGGCTCCCCTACGGCACGATCTGGCAGCGCCGCGCCGACGACCAGGACCTCTGGGACCTCTCCATCCGCCCCACCGCCGGCGCCCCCCTCCTCCGCGTCGGCCGCCTCGCGGGGGACTTCGCGGACCGCAAGGGCGTCGACACGTTTCCGGCGGCGGAGCGGGAGGGGGTGCGGGTGCGGCCGTTCTTCACGGTCACGAACGACCTGACGCTGTCGGTGAAGGACGTGGTGGAGGGGGAGTAGCGGTCTCCCGGGTGTGCGGGGTTCTGTCCGGGGGCTTCCTTTTCCCCACCCCGCCCTTTCACCGTTTCTTCGCGCTGCCGCGCGGGGGAGGGGGAGGGCTCCGCGGGGCTGCGCCCCGCGTTCCCTCAGCGGGGGCTGCGCCCCCTGCACCCCGCTGTGGGGCTGCGCCCCCTGCACCCCGCTGTGTGGCTGTGCTCCTGCACCGCGCCGCGGGGCTGTGCTCCTGCACCCCGCTGTGGGGCTGTGCTCCTGCACCGCGCCGCGGGGCTGTGCTCCTGCACCCCGCTGTGTGGCTGTGCTCCTGCACCGCGCCGCGGGGCTGCGCCCCCTGCACCGCGCCGCGGGGCTGCGCCCCCTGCACCCCGCTGTGTGGCTGTGCTCCTGCACCGCGCCGCGGGGCTGTGCTCCTGCACCCCGCTGTGGGGCTGTGCCCCTGCACCCCGCCGCGGGGCTACGCCCCTGCACCCCGCTCTGGGGCAGCGCTCCCGCAGGGAGCAGGGGGCCGGGGTGCGAATTCAGCCCGTCCGGCGTTTGAGGACGAGCGGTGGAGCCGCGATGAGGGGCCCCGGTGTCGCGAGGCGGCGGGGGCGGGGCGCGGAGGCCCGGGGAGATGGGGAAAGGCGGGGGTGGGGCGAAGACTCAGGCGCCTCACCACACCCGCCCTGTGACACAAACCCCAACCCCCACGCAGTACCCACCGAAGGAGCCGCACACCGCCACCGCCGCCACCGCCGCCACCACCACCGGGAGAACGGGAGACAACGATGCGCTTCTGGGGCTACCTCCTCCTCGCCCGCCGCGACCGCGCCCTCCCGGAGAGCCCGGTGCTCCGGCCGACGCGCCACCTCCTCCTCCCCACCGCCTCGTTCGACGGCGGCTGGCAGCTCTGGCACCACCCGCACCGCCCCGAACTCGGCGACCTCGACGCCCTCGTCCGCGCCCTCGCCGACGAGACGGACGCCCCGGCCCTGGCGGCGTACGTGATGGAGAGCGACTGCGCCGTCGTCAGCGGCGCGGGCCCGGGCGGCGCGCCCTGGTCCGCCTGCCTGGGCCGCCGCGCCCTCGCGGACTACATGGCCGACACCGGCCTGGCCCTCGACGACCTCTTCCCCGACCCCCGCACCGCCGCCGCCCACTGCTCCGCCTGGGCCGCCGCCGCGGGCCACACCGCGGACCCGGCCGGACTCGCGGCCGTCCTCGCCGCCGACCCCGGGCCGCGCGTCGAGGACCTCTTCGGGAACCTGCTCGCGCACCTCGGGATAGCCCCCGGCGCGGAGGACGGGCGGCGGCCGGTGCCGCCACCCCCCACAGGAGAGGCCCCGGCCGCCATCCGCTGCGAACCCCGGTGAGGTTCGCACTCCCTTCAGCGCCGGACAGCGGTTTTCCGTCACACCGGACCCGTCCTGGACGCCGGAGCCCCACGGCCCGTAACGTGCGGGCCGCGCGTGTCCTGTGGGGGGAGCGAAGAGATGTATCCGTGCGGTCAGTGCCGCGCAGCCGCCGTGGGCCCGGACGGCCGGTGCGCGGCGTGCGGTGCCGTTCAACCACCCGAGCCGTACCGGCCGTTCCCGCCGTACCCGCAGCACCCTCCGCGGACGTACGGCGGAGACCCCCAGGCCGTGGCCGCCCTCGGCCCGCCCCCGGCCCTGCGGCCCGCCCCGCCCCCGCCCCCCGCCGGGGCGGCCGTCCCCGTCGACCTCCGCCGCGGCGTCCGCATCGCGCTCACCGCCCTGCTCACCCTCACCCTGCTCGCCCTCCTCCTGCTCGCCGCGGCGCGGTTCCAGCAGCGCGCCGCGCTCGCCGACGTCCTGGCCGAGGGCGCCGACCTCACCGAGGCGACGGCCCGACGGGCCGACTCCGCCGACACGTTCCACGCCTCGATGGCCCTGGTCGCCGGGGTGCTGGGGCTCGGCACCCTGGCGCTGTGGGCGGCGTGGTTCCGCCGCGTCCGGCTCAACGCCGAGGCGCTGGCCCCCGGTTCGCACCGCTTCGGCAGCGGGTGGGCGGCCGGCGCGTGGTTCACGCCGGTGGTCAACCTCTGGTTCCCCAAACAGATCGCCAACGACATCTGGCGCGCCAGCGCGGCCCCCGGCCCGCAGGGCCCGCGCCCGCCCAGGGGCCTGCTCAACTCCTGGTGGGTCTGCGCCCTCGTGGCCGGGGCGGTCAACTCCGTGACGACCACGGCCTACGCGCTGGCCGAGGCCCGCACGCACCACCACCTCCGCCTCCGCCAGGACGGGAACTGGGAGCACGACCTGCGCGGACTGCGCGCCCTGGCCGGCGCCGGCGCCCTCGGCTATCTGCTCTGCGCGGTCACCGGCGTCCTCGCCCTCCTCGTCGTACGGCAGTTGACGCGCATGCAGGAGGAACGGGCCCTGGAGGCGCTGGATCACGGGCAGCCTCCCGCGGCATATCCGTACGGCCCGTTGCCGCCGGTGCCGTCGGGCCCGTACGGTCCTGCGTACGGCGACCCGCGCGGCGATCCGCACGGTAACCCGTACGGCGGGAATCCGTACGGGCCGTACGGCGGGAATCCCTACAGCGGTGGACCCGCGCATTACTGATCCGTCAGTTCTGCAAGTGGTGCAGGATGTGGGTGTGCAGGGGGACGACGCTGAACTGACCGCCGCGGTACGCGCGGCGCAGGGCGGTGACGAGACGGCGTTCCGCACCGTCTACCGTTCCGTACAGCCCCGACTGCTGGGATACGTGCGCACACTCGTCGGCGACACCGACGCGGAGGACGTGGCGTCCGAGGCGTGGCTCCACATAGCCCGCGACCTCGGCCGGTTCACCGGCGACGCGGACCGCTTCCGCGGCTGGGCGGCCCGGATCGCCCGCAACCGCGCCCTCGACCACATACGGATGCGCGGCCGGCGCCCCGCCGTCGGCGGCGACGACAGCGAACTCGCGGGCCGCGCCGGGAACGCGGACACCGCGGGGGAGGCCCTGGAGTCGCTCGGCACCGGCCGCGCCCTCGCCCTCATCGCCCGGCTCCCGCAGGACCAGGCCGAGGCCGTCGTCCTGCGCGTGGTCGTCGGCCTCGACGCCGCGACCGCCGCCGAGGTGCTGGGCAAACGCCCCGGCGCGGTCCGCACCGCCGCCCACCGCGGCCTGCGCCGCCTGGCCGAACTGATCACGAACGCAACGGAGACGACGAGCGCACCGGACAGCCGCCCGCGGTCAGCCCACGGAGCGAGTGCCCCTCGCGGTGTGACGCGATTGCGCGCCCGGACGCAGAAGGACATGTGATGGCGGACGACCACGGGCGGCACCACGGCCCCGGCGCCGACGACCCCGACACGACGGCCCAACGGCCTTATGAACACGATGACGTGGCGTACGACGCGCCGAACGGCGCCCCCGCGCATCCCCACACCCCGGACACCGGCCCACCCCTCGCCCCGGCGCTCGCCCTCCTGCACGCCCTGGCCGCCCCGGCCGCCCCGGGCGCGTCCCTCCCCGGCGAGGAGGCGGCCCTGTCGGCGTTCCGCGCGGCGAGAGCGGCAACGGCCGCCGCGGGTACGGCGCGTGCGAGAGCCGCCGGCGCCGCGCCGGGCGGGGAGCGCGCCCCCGCGCCGCGCCGGAAGCCGGCGGGGCCCCACGCGGTCGAGCGGGCCGACGATCGTCCGTCAAGTGCCCTCGCCCACAGGGAGACTGGGCCGGTCCGCCCGCGCCAGCGGTCCCGGCGGGGGCGGCCGGCGCGCGCGGCGCTCGTGCTCGCGCTGGCCGGCTGCGCGGTGAGCGGTGTCGCGGTCGCCGCCGGTGTCGTGGGGCTGCCCGGCCCGTTCCGGGCGGGGGCCGGGACTCCGGCCCGCAGCGGTGAGGAGGTTCCCGTCGTGGACCACGGCCGCGACGCGCGCACCGTCCGGCCCGACGCCGTGCCCGGACCCTCGTACCCGTCCCGTACGCCGGAGGAGGACGTCCGGCCGCTGCCGCCCCCGGTGCCGCACCCCGGCGGGCGGCACGGCACCGACCCGACGGCCACGCCCGGCAGCCCGTCCCCGTCCGCCGCGCCGGACGAACGGCCCGGCACGGGGCGGGAGGACGATCCCCCGGCGCGGGACGACGGACACCGTGGCCGCCGCCACTGGGCGGCCCGCCTCTGCCACGACTATCTGCTCGAAGGAAAATGGCGGGAAAAGGCCGACGACGACTCCGTGCGCACCCTCGAACACGAGGCCGGCGGCCCGTCCGGTGTCCGCGACTACTGCGAGCGGCTGTTGCGTGACGACCACGCGGAACACGGCCACGAAGGCGCCCCGGCGGACGGGGAGACGGCGGACGAGGACGAGGACGGGGACCGTGGCCCGCACGGCGGCCGGCATCCCTCGGACGGGGACAAGGACGGGAACGCGGACGGGGACGGCGCCGGCGACGAGAGCGGCGGCAGTGGTGGCAGAGGCGGCAGAGGAACCGGCACCAGCCGCCCCCGCCCGGCCGGCGACCACGCCCCCACCCCCGCCTCCACGCCCTCCGTGACGTTTTCCGGCCTCCCGGCGCTGTACTGAACGGGCCGACTGGTCATCGGCCGCGCGGGAGCCGCAGTTCCCCCCATATTGCAGGCCCCGCGCCACGGCGCGGGCGGGGCACATCCCCCGGCCCCGTCCGCGCACCCCGTGCCGGCCGGCCGCGAGCGCGTCCCCTGACACCCCGCGCCGCCCGCCGCTACAGTCCGGTGCCCGGGGCGGCGTTCGCACGGCGGCGGGAGGCGTCACTCATGGCACGCGAGAGGGCACACGAGCGGGCACAGGGGAAGGCACAGGACCAGGCCCGGGAGTTCACGGACGGGCGGCCCCGGACCACCGAGTCCGGATTCGGCATCCGGCCGGTCTACGGGCCCGCCGACCTCGCCCACTGGGACCCCGGCGAACGGCTCGGCGAGCCGGGCTCGTACCCGTACACCCGGGGCATCCACCCCACGATGTACACCGGCCGCCCCTGGACGATGCGCCAGTACGCCGGCTTCGGCACCGCCACCGAGTCCAACGCCCGCTACCGGCAGCTCATCGCCCACGGCGGGCACGGCCTCTCCGTCGCCTTCGACCTGCCCACCCAGATGGGCCACGACTCCGACGCGCCCTTCGCGCACGGCGAGGTCGGCAAGGTCGGCGTCGCCGTCGACTCCGTCGAGGACATGCGGCTGCTCTTCGACGGGATCCCGCTCGACCGCGTCTCCACCTCGATGACCATCAACGCCCCGGCCGCGCTGCTCCTGCTGATGTACCGGATCGTCGGCGAGGAACAGGGCGTTCCGGCCGACCGGTTGACGGGGACGGTCCAGAACGACGTCCTCAAGGAGTACATCGCGCGCGGCACCTACATCTTCCCGCCCGCCCCGACCCTGCGCCTCACCTCGGACATCTTCCGCTACTGCCGTACGGAGATGCCCCGTTGGAACACGATCTCCATCTCCGGCTACCACATGGCCGAGGCCGGGGCCTCGCCCGCGCAGGAGGTCGCCTTCACGCTCACCAACGGGATCGAGTACGTCCGCGCCGCCGTCGCCGCCGGGATGGCCGTGGACGACTTCGCGCCCCGCCTCTCGTTCTTCTTCGTCGCGCGCACGACGCTGCTGGAGGAGGTCGCCAAGTTCCGCGCGGCGCGCCGCGTCTGGGCGCGTGTGATGCGCGAGGAGTTCGGCGCCCGGAACCCCAAGTCGCAGATGCTGCGCTTCCACACCCAGACCGCCGGCGTCCAGCTCACCGCCCAGCAGCCGGAGGTGAACCTGGCCCGGGTCACCGTCCAGGGCCTCGCCGCCGTCCTCGGCGGCACCCAGTCCCTCCACACCAACTCCTACGACGAGGCCATCGCCCTGCCCGGCGAGAAGGCCGCCCGCCTCGCCCTGCGCACCCAGCAGGTCCTCGCCCACGAGACGGACGTGACGGCGACCGTCGACCCCTTCGCCGGCTCGTACGTCGTCGAATCGCTCACCGACGAGCTGGAGGAGGCCGTCGTCGCGCTGATGGAGCGGGTCGAGGACCTGGGCGGGGCCGTCGCCGCGATCGAACACGGCTTCCAGAAGGGCGAGATCGAGCGGAACGCGTACCGCATCGCGCAGGAGACCGAGCGCGGCGAGCGCGTCGTCGTCGGCGTCAACCGCTACCGGCTGGACGAGGAGGAACCCTACGTCCCCCTGCGGGTGGACCCCGCCATCGAGACCACGCAGCGCGAACGCCTGGCCGCCCTGCGCGCCGGGCGGTCCGCGTCCGCCGTGGAGTCCGCCCTGGGGCGGTTGCGCGCGGCCGCCGCCTCCCCCGACGAGAACGTCCTCCCGCCGATGAAGGAGGCGC
The DNA here is from genome assembly GCF_001187435.1 of Streptomyces caatingaensis. Classification (GTDB taxonomy): domain Bacteria; phylum Actinomycetota; class Actinomycetes; order Streptomycetales; family Streptomycetaceae; genus Streptomyces; species Streptomyces caatingaensis. The sequence goes on from NZ_LFXA01000009.1 coordinate 304,362, forward strand.
TGCGCGCCCGCGCCACGGTCGGCGAGGTCTGCGGCGCGCTGCGGGAGGTCTGGGGCTCCCACGTCCCGACCGAGACGTTCTGAGGGAGCGGTTCGCCGAAGGAGAGGTTCGGACACCGCCCAGTCCGGCATTTGCGACACTTGGGGGATGTCCGCCCCCCGTCGCAGCTGCCCCGTCTGCTCCCGTGAGATCGCCGTCGTCGGCGGCCGCTACGCCCGCCACGACCCGCCGGGCCGCCGCGTCTCCTACGACCTCGTCTCCTGCCCCGGCTCCCGCCGCTCCGCGCCCCTCCTCGCGACCGAACCCCGGCTCTTCGACCCGGAGGAGCCGCCGATGGACGGCCAGGGGCAGCTCTTCTAGCGGCTAGCGGCTAGCGGCCAGCGGCGCAGTACGCGTCGCGCGCCGGCCGCTCCCCGGTCGTCAGGTACCTGGTCACGGCCCGGTCCCCGCAGGCGTTCCCGTTGCCGAGGTAGACCCCGTGGCCGCCGCTGTCCACCGTGACGAGCCGGGCCCGCCGGCCCAGGGCCTCGCGCATCTTCAGGGCGCCGAAGTAGGGGGTCGCGGGGTCGCGCAGATTCTGGATCATGAGAATGTTCTCCGGCCCGTCCGCCGTGATCCGGACCGGCTTGTCGTCCCGGCCGCCCTTCCAGAACGCACACGGCACGATCCCGGCCGGCATCCCCGCCGTCAGCGGGTACCGGGCCCGGTCGGCGGCCACGTCCCGGGCGTACGAGCGGACGGAGCGCGGCCAGCGGACGTCGTTGCAGATCGTGGCGACGGCCACGGTGGCGTCCTCGTCGGGCAGCGGGTGCGCGAGGTAAGGCGGCAGGACGGGCTTGTGGCCCGGCTCCCGGGCCGCCCCGATCATCCGCGCGAGTCCCTCGAACTCGTCGCCGTGCAGCGTCTGCTGGAGCGCCTGCCGCAGCCGGTTGCCGGTCAGCGGCACGCCCTCCGTGGTCGTCGGCTCCGGCCGCCGGTCGAGCGCGTCCGCCAGCGCGAGGAACATCGGCCGGACGTCCTCCGGGCGCCGCGCCAGGCGCAGTTCCCCGCGCGCCGGGTCGGCCGCCCAGCGGGCGAAGTCCGGGAAGCGGTCCTCCAGGGCGCGCGACATGTTCGCGGACCAGCCGTGCGCCACGCGGGCGGGGTCGGGGTCGCCGTTGCTGTCGAGCACGAAGCGGTCGGTGCGCCCGGGGAACTCCTGCGCGTACCGCGCCGCCACGTACGTCCCGTACGACGTCCCCCACGCGGACAGCTTCTCCACCCCGAGCGCCTGCCGGAACCGCTCGATGTCCCGCACCTCGTTCGCCGTCGACATGCTGCGGACGAGCGCCCCGCCGTCGCGCGCGCAGGCGTCGGCGACGCGGCGTGCCCGCTCGGCGTTCTCGCCGGTCTCCCCGTCCTTCCCGGGCCACGGCCGCAGGTGGACGAGGTCCCGGTCGCTCTCCGCGATCCCGCACCGCGCCTTCTCGCTCCCCCCGACCCCGCGCGGATCGAGCGCGACGATGTCGTACGCGCCCCTCAACTCCTGCGCCAGCGCCCTCCCCTTGTCCGCCAGCCGCCGCACACCCGACCCCCCGGGCCCACCCGGGATCACCAGCAGCGTCCCGCGCCGCGCCGCGGGCCGGTCGCTCCTCACCCGCGAAACGGCCAGCGTCGTCCGTCCTTTGTCCGCCCGCCGGTAGTCCACCGGAACGCTCAGCTCTGCGCACTCCTGCCCGGCGGGCCCGTTCTCCCTGACGCAGGGCTTCCACCGGAGCCCCGCGCCCTCCTGGGCGCCGGCGACCGGAGCGCCGCTCAGAGTGGCCGCGACGGCGGCGGTGGAGAGGGTGAGGAGAAGGGCGTTGCGACGGTGGTTTCTCATGGGGACAAGCCTCGTGCCGCGCGCCGCCCGGGCCCATCCGGTCAACCGGTGGACGGGGGTGGGGGTAGCCCCCTTCAATTCCGTGGCGCGTGGTGCCCGGTGGGGGCGGGGGCGTGGTCTCGGACTTCCTCCCTTGGGGGGAGTGCCCCTCAACGAGCTACGAGCGAACTCGACTTGACGGCGGCGACGAAGGGCGCCCAGGCGAGCGGGAGGGTTGTGAAGGTGACGCCGGGACGGTTGCTGTCACGCAGGTGCACCAACCGAGCCGGTTCCGTGGCGACTTCCACGCATTCTCCGTTGCCGCCGCCGCTGAACGAGGACTTGCGCCATATGAGATCTGCTGACATCTCGTTTCCTTACGTGCGGTACATGATGTGTTGGAGGAGGCTCAGTGAGTCCCGGCCCTCATGGGACTCGGGGGCGAGGTCCGGGTCCACCGGGGCGAGGGCCAGCTCGGACAAGCGCTCGAACATTCTCGCGTAGTGGGCGATGTGTTCTCCATCCCGGAGGAAGGCCGATGTGTGCGGATGTTCCAGGTACACGGTGTCGAGCTCGGGCGTCACGCCGCCGAGGATGGCGAAGGACCGGCTGTACGCGGAGTAGGGGCCGCCCTCGAACGGGAAGATCTGAATCGTGACGTGTGGGAGGCGCGCGAACTCGATGAGCTTCGACAGCTGTTGACGCATCACCCCGGGTCCGCCGATCCGTGAGCGCAGAGCCGCTTCATGGATGACGGCCCGGTACCTCACAGGGCGCTCCCCGGCCAGGACCTGCTGACGGGCCATCCGGAACCGTACGAAGCGATCCACCCGGTGTTCGTCGGTTTCCGTCTCGGCGATCACGGCACGTGCGTACGCCTCGGTCTGAAGCATCCCCGGTACGAACAGCGGCTCGTGCATCCGGATGGCCGTGGAGTGGTACTCCAGCTCCGCGAAGTTGGCGGCCACCGGGGCCAGGACGTCGCGGAAGTCGTCCCACCACCCCTTGCTCCGCCTCCTGGCCATTTCCATGAGCGCGTCGAAGTAGGGCCCGTCCTCGCATCCATAGGCGCGTAGCAACTTGTACAGCCCGTTGCGCGGAACATCCACCCTTCCCGCCTCGATGTGGCTGATCCTCGATCGGTCGGCTTCGAGGAGCGCGGCGACGTCGTCGCCCGACATGCGGGCGCGGTTGCGAAGTTTCCGCAGCTCCGCCCCCAGCCTGCGCTGGCGTTCGCTCGGATTGTTCCTGGGTGGCATAGGGCTCCTCCTCGTGGACGTGCGCAGTCTGCCCTGGGCGGTCAAGGCGGTCCACGGAGTTGTCCGGCTGTCACTCATGCGGGCGAAGCGAGGCGGACATGGTTGTACCTGTTGCATCCCTGTCCATACCGTTCCGGTAGCCGACCGGTGCGGACCGCTGCGGAAGTGCACCCGGAACGTGGCCAGTTGATGCAGGCAATGACAAAGACCGATGACCTCGTTGGGAGACCCGCCATGACCACCCAAGCGCTGGCCGCGCCCTGCGCCGCCCCCGCCCATGACCCCACCCGCCCCTACCAGTTGCTCGCCCCCGCGGAGCCCTCCTCCATCCGCGTGGCCCGGGAGTTCGCCGGCGTCGTGCTCGAAGCGACCGGTCACCTGCTGCTCGTCGACGACGCCCGGCTCTGCGTCTCCGACGTCGTCTCCAACGTCGTCCAGCACGCGGGAGCCGCCCAACTCGCCGTCCAGATCACCGATTGCGGCGACCGCGTCCTCTTCGAGGTGCGGGACGACAATCCGGCTCTCCGCCCGCACCTGTGCCCGGCCCCCGGGCGGGCCCGGGACGAGGGAGGACGCGGCCTGCTGCTCGTCCGGGAACTGTCCTCCGCCTGCGGGCTGCACCTGGTGTGGGACGGGCTGGTGGTGGTGGGGAAGTGCCTGTGGTTCGAGTTCGACGGCGCCCAGGGCGCCGACGGGCGCGACCTGTAGCCCGCGCGCCGTCGCTCGGCAATTCCGTACGCGGGCTCGTGCGCCGGTGCCCCGCGCGCCTACCGTGGGCGTTCCGTGCGGCGAGAGGAGTGGACCTGTGGCGGGGCTTGTGGAGCAGGTGCGGATGGTGGCCGAAGGGGCGGTGTCGGCGCGGGAGTTGACGGAGGAGGCGGTGCGGAGGGCCGAGGCGACGCGGGGGACGGTCAACGCGTTCCGGTGGGTGCGGGCGGAGGAGGCGTTACGGGAGGCCGACGAGGCGGACCGGCTGCGGGCGGCGGGGGAGCGGCGGCCGTTGCTCGGGGTGCCGGTGGCGGTGAAGGACGACATGGACGTGGCGGGGCTGCCGACGGCGTTCGGGTGCCGGGGGGAGTTCCCGGCGCGGCGGGCGGACGGCGAGGCCGTGCGGAGGCTGCGGGCCGCCGGGGCGGTGATCGTCGGGAAGACGAACACGCCCGAGCTGGGGCAGTGGCCGATGACCGAGGGGCCCGGGTTCGGGGTGACGCGCAACCCGTGGGACCTGGGCCGGACGCCCGGCGGTTCGTCGGGCGGGTCGGCGGCGGCCGTGGCGGCGGGGATCGTGGCGGGCGCGCTGGGCTCGGACGGGGCGGGGTCGGTCAGGATCCCGGCGGCCTGGACGCATCTGATCGGGGTCAAGCCGCAGCGCGGCCGGGTGCCGACGTGGCCGGAGCACGGGATGTTCAACGGACTGACGTGCTACGGGGTGTTGGCGCGGTCGGTGGCGGACGCGGCGCTGCTGCTGGACGTCGTCGGGGACGGGCCGCCGGTGGCCGTGGAGAGGCCCCGGCGGCTGCGGATCGCGCTGTCGCTGCGGCCGGCGTACGCGGCCGTGCGGCACCGGCTGGAGCCCGTCGTGCGGGCGGCCACGGAGCGGACGGCGGCGCGGCTGGAGGCGCTGGGGCACGAGGTGGTGCGGGAGGAGCCGCGCTACGGGCCGGTGGGGCCCGCGTTCGTCCCGCGCGCCATGGGCGGCGTGCGGGAGTGGGCGCGGCGCGTGCCGGACCCGGGACTGCTGGACCCGCGCACCCGCCAGAACGCCCGGGGCGGAGCGCTGCTCGGCGGTGCGGTGCTGCGGCTGGCGCGGGCGGCGGAGCGGCCGTTGCGGGCGCGGGTGGGCGAGCTGTTCGGGCGGTACGACGTGCTGCTGACGCCGACGACGGCCGCGCCGCCGCTGCCGGTGGGGGCGCTGGACGGGCTGTCGGGACGGGAGACGGACGCGGCGATGATCAGGGCGTGCCCGTACACCTTCCCGTGGAACGTGCTGGGCTGGCCGGCGGTGAGCGTGCCCGCCGGGCTCACGGCGGGCGGGCTGCCGCTGGGGGCGCAGCTCCTCGGCCCGGCCGGGAGCGAGGCGTTGCTGCTGTCGCTGGCGGGGCAACTGGAGGAGCGGGAGCGGTGGTTCGAGCGGCGCCCGCCGGTGGCCGGTCCGGCGGTGGGCGGTCCGGCGGCGGCCGGTTCCGCGCCGGGCGTCACGGAGCCAGGATGTCCAGCTCCGCCATCGCTCCCGTGACGATCTCGCGCGTCAGCTCCTCGGCGCGCGCCGCGTCGTGGGCGCGGACGGCCTCGGCGACCCGTACGTGCAGGGTGACGGCGGCCGGGTCGGGGTCGGCGAACATCACCTGGTGACGGGTGCGTCCGCTGAGCACCTCCGCGACGACGTCGCCGAGGCGGGCGAACATCTCGTTGCCGGAGGCGCGCAGGACGACGCGGTGGAAGGCGACGTCGTGGCGGAGGTAGGCGTCGAGCTGGTGGCCGCGCGAGGTGGCGACCATGCCGAGCGCGTGCTCGGTGAGTTCGGCGCACTGGGCGGGCGTGGCCAGGCGGGCGGCGAGCCCCGCGGCGACGGGTTCGACGGCGGAGCGCAGGACGGTCAGCGAGCGGAGCTGGCGGGGGCGGTCGGGGCCGGCCAGCCGCCAGCGGATCACGTTCGGGTCGTAGACGTTCCACTCGTCGGGCGGCAGGACCGTCACACCGACGCGGCGCCGCGAGGCCACCAGGTGCATGGACTCCAGGACGCGGATCACCTCGCGGACGACGGTGCGCGAGACCTCGAAGCGTTCCTCCAGCTCGTCCGTGCGCAGGACGCTGCCCGGCGGGTACGCGCCGGCCGTGATCGCGGGTCCGAGGGACTCCAGCACGCGCGCGTGCAGCCCCTGCCCCTGGTTGGTCATGGGAAAAGCCTACGTGTCCATGGCGAGGGAGATTAAGTATGACGTTTAGGTCACAAGGGCTTGAATACGTCGTACGTCTTGGGTTTCAGTGGGGCGCAGGCCGGCCGGCGTCGAGGGAGACGCCGGAGCGCCGGAGACAGCGAGGAACAGGTACGCATGACCACCCCCCACGTCGTTGTGGTGATGGGCGTCGCGGGCACGGGCAAGACCACGGTCGGGCCCCTGGTCGCCGAGGCCCTCGGCGTTCCCTACGCCGAGGGCGACGACTTCCACCCGCCCGCGAACATCGCGAAGATGGCGTCCGGCGTCCCGCTGGACGACGCCGACCGCGCGCCCTGGCTCGACGCGATCGGCGCGTGGGCGCGCGACCGGGGCGACCGGGGCGGCGTGGTCAGCTGCTCCGCGCTCAAGCGCGCGTACCGCGACCGGCTCCGGGCCGCCGCGCCCGGTCTCGTCTTCCTGCACCTGACCGGTGCGCGCGAGCTGATCGCGGCGCGGATGGCCACCCGCAAGGGCCACTTCATGACGACCCGGCTGCTGGACTCGCAGTTCGCGACCCTGGAGCCGCTGGAGGCCGACGAGGCCGGGGTCGTCGTGGACGTCGCACCCGAGGCGGCGGTCATCGCCGAGCGCGCGGTCGCAGGCCTGGGCCGGCTCCCCTGACCCCTCCTTCCTTTCCTTCCTTCCCCCGAAGGACCCCTTCTTCCAAGGAAGCCCCGTGAGCACTCTCAGCGTCGAGATGCTGGCCGCGGCGCCCGCCGGACCGATCACGTCGGCGGGCCACGCGCAGCTGGGCATCGCCGTTCTCGCCGGCATCGCCGTCATCGTCCTTCTCATCAGCAGATTCCGGCTGCACGCCTTTCTGGCCCTGACCATCGGGTCGCTGGTGCTCGGCGCCGCCGCCGGGGCGCCGCTGGACAAGGCGATCTCCTCCTTCACCACCGGGCTCGGTTCGACCGTGGCCGGGGTCGGCGTCCTCATCGCCCTCGGCTCCATACTCGGCAAGCTGCTCGCCGACTCCGGCGGCGCGGACCAGATCGTCGACACGATCCTCGCCCGCGCCGGCGGCCGGGCCATGCCCTGGGCGATGGTCCTGATCGCGGGCGTCATCGGACTGCCGCTCTTCTTCGAGGTGGGGATCGTGCTGCTGATCCCCGTGGTGCTGCTGGTGGCCAAGCGGGGCGGGCACTCGCTGATGCGCATCGGGATCCCGGCGCTGGCCGGTCTCTCCGTGATGCACGGGCTCGTGCCGCCGCACCCCGGACCCCTCGCGGCCATCGACGCGATCGGCGCCGACCTGGGCGTCACGCTCGCCCTCGGCGTCCTGATCGCCGTTCCGACGGCGGTCGTCGCCGGGCCGCTCTTCTCGCGCGTCGCGGCACGCTGGGTCGACATCGCGCCGCCGGAGAAGCTGGTGCCCCAACGGGCCGCGGACACGGGCGGGCCGGAGCGGCGCCCCGGCTTCGGGGTCACGGTGGCGACCGTGCTGCTGCCCGTCGTGCTGATGCTCGTCAAGGCGCTCGTGGACGTCGTCGTCGACGATCCCCGTCACCACGTGCAGCGCGTCGCCGACGTCGTCGGCTCGCCGCTGATCGCCCTGCTGGCGGCCGTGCTGGTCGCGATGTTCACGCTCGGACGGCCCGCCGGGTTCGGCCGTGAGCGGCTGGCCTCGACGGTCGAGAAGTCCCTCCTGCCCATCGCGGGCATCCTGCTGATCGTGGGCGCGGGCGGCGGCTTCAAGCAGACGCTCATCGACGTCGGCGTCGGACAGATGATCCTCGACTTCGCCAAGTCGTGGTCGGTTTCCGCCCTGTTGCTCGCCTGGCTGATCGCGGTCGGGATCCGGCTCGCGACGGGCTCCGCCACGGTCGCGACGATCTCGGCCGCGGGCCTTGTCGCCCCGCTGGCGGCGGACATGAGCACGGCGCACGCCGCCCTGCTGGTGCTCTCGGTCGGGGCCGGGTCGCTCTTCTTCAGCCATGTGAACGACGCGGGGTTCTGGATGGTGAAGGAATACTTCGGGATGGATGTGGGGCAGACGCTGCGGAGCTGGTCGTTGATGGAGACGATCATCTCGGTGGTGGGGCTGGGGTTCGTGATGCTGCTGTCGCTGCTGGTGTAGTCCGCCGCTGTCTCCGCCTCCGCCCGGTCAAACCCCGCGCCCCCGCCCGCCCGGAGCGGGGCCCTGACCCGCCACCTCCCCGAGGTACTTCGCCACGTCCGCCGGATCCTCCGTCGCCAGACCGACGTAGCCGTCCGGGCGGATCAGGAACAGGCCCCGCCCGTACGCCGGCGCGTCGGGGACGGTGTGCGTCGCCACCAAGTCGTCCGAGGTGTCGGGCAGTTCGCGAGACCAGTCCACCGCCAGCAGCGTGAAGCGCGAGCCGCGGAACGCCTCGAAGAGGCGGCGGCCGTCGGCGTCCACGCCGTCCGGCGCGCGGTCGCCGGCGCGGAGGGCGCCGGAGGTCAGGCCGGTGCGGGCGTCCCGGGAGAGGGGGCCGGTGCGGTAGTCGAGGCCGAGCTGGTGGGCCTCGCGGCCGCGGCGGGAGGTCAGGGGGCGGTTCTCGTCGGCGGGGCCGCGGTGGATGCGGGTGCTGAGGCCGAGGACGTCCGCGGCGACGGGCAGGCGCTCCGGCTCGTAGGAGTCGAGGAGCGTGTGCGGGGCGCCGCGCAGCAGGACGTGGCCCAGCTTCCACCCGAGGTTGTACGCGTCCTGCACGCTCGTGTTGAGGCCCTGCGCCCCGGCGGGCGAGTGGACGTGGGCCGCGTCGCCGACGAGGAACACCCGCCCGTCGCGGAAGCGTTCGGCCATCGCGGCCCGGGCCCGGAAGGGCGACGCCCAGTGCACCGCCCCCACCCGCAGGCCGGTGCGGGCGGCGACGAGGGACCGGACCCCCTCCGGGGACGGGTCCGGCTCCCCGGCCGGGTAGGCCGCGATCAGCTGGAACGCGGACGTCCGCGGCAGCGGGCACAGGGCTACCGGCCCGTCCGCCCCCTCCCAGGTGTGCCAGTGCGACCGCGCCAGGCCGGGCACCTCCACGTCGGCCACCATCATCGGGGCCGGGTCCACGGTCGTGCCCGTGAACGGCGTGCCCAGCACGGCCCGTACGGTGCTGCGCCCGCCGTCCGCCCCGACGAGGTACGCCGCGCGCACCGCGCCGCCGTCCGCGAGGCGGGCCGTGACCCCGTCCCCGTCCTGCGCGAAGCCCACGAGCCGCGTGCCGAACTCCACGCGCCCGCCCAGCGCTTCGAGCCGTTCGCGCAGGATCTCCTGCGTGCGCCACTGCGGCAGCATCCACGGCTCGCGGAAGGGGTCCTCGCGCGTCGGCTCCAGGCGCGTGACCATGTCCCACTCCCGGACGATCCGGCCGTCCTGCCAGGCGCTCATCGGCGGCAGCCGGTCGCCGGAGTCCAGGACCGCGTCCAGGACGCCCAGGTCCTCGAAGATCTCCAGCGTCCGCGGCTGAAGCCCCTTGCCGCGCGAGCCCGGGAACGCCCCGTCGCCCGCGTCGATCAGCCGGAACGGCACGCCCTGCCGGGCCAGGTCGCAGGCCAGGACCAGCCCGGCCGGACCGGCGCCGGCGATCAGTACGTCCACTGCGGGCACGCCGCCCACTCGATCCACTCCGCCCACCGCAACGCTCCTTAACGGCGTTCAATTTAACGACGTTAAGGATGGGTTGAACGCCGTTAAACTGTCAAGGTGGGAACGCGACTGGACCGTGATCAGGTGGTGGACACCGCCCTGGAGCTGCTGAACGAGGTCGGTCTGGAGGGCCTGACCCTCCGCCGCATCGGCCAGGAGCTGGACGTCCGCGCCCCGGCGCTCTACTGGCACTTCAAGAACAAGCAGGACCTGCTGGACGCCATGGCCACGGAGATGCTCCGGCGCATGTCCCGCGCCGAGCTGCTGCGGGAGGTCACGGAGCGGCGGACCTGGCAGGACGTCCTCGCCGACTCCCACCGCGCCCTGCGCCGCACCCTGCTCTCCTACCGCGACGGCGCGAAGGTCTACAGCGGGACGCGCTTCACCGACACGTCCTACGCGGACACGATGGAGACCTACCTCAAGGCCCTCGTCGAGGCGGGTTTCACCCCGCGCGCCGCCGCCCGCGCGTTCTACACCGTGTACTGCTACACGATCGGGTACGTCGTAGAGGAGCAGTCGGCGGCCGGCTACCCGGAGCAGGGCGTCAAGGGCATCGACCTCATGGAGCGCGAGCAGCGCCTGACCGGCCACCCGATCTCCGCCGCGGCCGGCCCCGAGCTGTTCGGGGAGTCCGAGGCCGGCTTCGAGACGGGCCTGCGTGCGGTCGTCGCGGGGCTGGAGGCCACGCTCCCCCGGGGCCGTTAGCGGTCGAGCGCCCGGCGCAGCACGGGCGTCAGGCGTCGCTCCACGGCCACGTGCAGCACCCACGCCAGGCCCAGCATCAGCCCGGTGGTCAGCCCGAGGACGGCGTACGACGGGAGCCCCAGCCCCCGGTGCAGCGCGCCGACGACCACCCATCCCAGGTGCTCGTGCACCAGGTAGAAGGGGTAGGTGAGCGCCCCCGCGAGCGGGAGCCACCGCCAACGCGCCCATCGCGCGCGGCCGGTGGCGACGAGTGCGACGGCCGCGTAGCCCAGCGCGAGGACGGCGATGATGACGGAGGGCGAACGGTACGAGAAGAAGTGCGTGCCGGGCGGGTGCCAGAGGCCCGCCACCGCGTAGTGCTGGCCGACGAGGAAGCTCGTCGCGACGATGCCCCAGGAGAGGGCGGAGTGCCCGTACCGGTGGACGAGGTACAGGCCGATGCCGCCGATGAAGAACGGGGCGTGTTCGGGCATCGTCACGACCCGCAGCGACTCCACGTGGCCCGCCGTCGTGACGACCGCGGCCAGCGTCCACACCGCGCAGAAGAGGACGACCCGTGCGCGCGTCGCGCCCGGCAGGACGACGAAGAGCGCGAAGAGCGCGTAGAACCGCACCTCGGCCCAGAGGGTCCAGCACACTCCCAGCACCCGCCGGGCGCCGACGGGCTGTTGGAGCATGGTGAGGTTGACGAGGGTGTCGCTGAGCGGGACGGACCGGTACGTCACCCACGGCAGCGCGAAGACCAGCGTCACCAGCAGGACCGCGACCCAGTACGCGGGGTAGAGGCGGGCGGCGCGGGAGGCGGAGAAGGAGCGCAGGGGACGTCCCCAGCCGCTCATGCAGATGACGAAGCCGCTGATGACGAAGAAGATCTGCACGCCGAGGCAGCCGTAGGCGAACGCCGTGGACAGCCGCGGGAACGTGTGCCGGGGCGAGGCGCCCCAGGCGGTGGCGATCTCGCCGTTCCGCCCGCCGTAGTGGTACAGCGCCACCATCAGCGCGGCGATCAGCCGCAGCCCGTCGAGGGCGTACAGCCGCCCGCCGCGGCGCTCGACGGGCGGTGCCACCGGCGGGGCGGGGACGGTGGCCGTCATGCGGACGCCCTTCCGGCGAGGCGGCGGCCCGCGGTGCGCACCCGGCGCGCGATCCGGCGCACGGCGGGACGGCGCGCCAGGAAGGCGAGCCGGCGCGGGACGCCGCCGGGGAGGCCGAGGGCGGTCAGGCGGCGGCGCTTGAAGTACCGCGGATCGGGACGGCGGGACAAGTGGCGTTCCGCCGCCGCGCGCAGGTCCGGATTGATCCGCGGCTGCATCGCGTAGCCGACCGCCGCCAGCAGCTCCGCGGCCTCCGCCGCGCGGACCGGCGCGCCCGTCCCCTCCAGCGGCGGCAGCAGCGCGTCCACGAGGGTGACCGGGACGCGGTTGCTGTTCTGGTACGGGGTGAGCCGCTCCAGCAGCAGGTCCGTGCCGGTGTGGACGGCCGGGAGGCCGTAGAAGGCGCCGGCGGTCATCAGGGCGGTGGAGAAGCAGCCGACGACGAGGGCGGGCCGCAGCCGCTGGTACAGGACCTCGGCGAGGGTGGAGGAGTCGACGGCCACGAGGTCCGCGCCGAGCCGTCGGGCCTCCTCCTCCAGCGTCCGCGACCAGCGGGCGGGCGCGGTCGGGTGCGGCTTGAAGACGACGGAGCGGTGACCGCGCGCGACCGCGCCGCGCAGCATGCGGACGTGCAGCCGCTCCTCCTCCTCGGGGGTGAGGATGCCGAGCGCGGCCAGGTACTGGCCCAGGAGGAGGGCCGGCTCCCGCGGCACGGGCGGGAGCTCGGGCGCCGCGTCCGCCAGCTCGGCCAGCACCTTCGCGAAGACCTCGCCCGGGACCGTCTCCGCCGCGACGCCGAACTCCCGCAGCAGCAGGGGCCGCAGGCCCGGCACGAGGTCGAGGTGGAGGAGACGGCGGACGCGGGTGCCGACGAGGGGGTCGAGCCGGATGCGGGTGGGGCCGTAGCTCATCAGCCCGTCCGCGTAGACCTCCAGGGGCGCGCCGGGGAAGATCCGGGCCAGTGCGAGCGCGGGGTCGGTCTGGAGGGATTCGAGGACGATCTCCACGTCGTCGTCGCCGAGGTCCCACAGGAGCCTCAAGTGCCGCTCCCACAGCGGGACGTCGTCGGTGCGGGGCGACCAGCCGGCGGGGTGGAAGGGGCGGATCGTCCCGTTCCAGGAGTGCACGCCGTCGAAGCGGGTGCGCAGCCGGTCGAAGCCGGGCGCCTCGTCCGGGCCGGGCGTGGTCTCCGGGACGGCGGCGTTGTTGGCGAGGACCAGCAGGCGCCGGCCGGCCGGGGGGAGGAGACCGGCGTCGAGGACGGCGGCGAGGGTGGCGACGCCGTAGAGGGTGGAGGCGAGGAGGAGCTGGACGGTCGGCCGGCGGGTCATCGGGCGGTCACCCGCCGCTTGACGCGGCGCAGGCGCCGGGCGCGGTCCGCGTCCATGGAATTCAGGGCGTCGTTCAGCAAGCTCGGGGGCATCCGTTTCAGGGCGGCGGCGCTCAGCGAACGCAGGTCCCGGGCGACCTCCGGTTCGAATCGCTCGATGGCGCCGAGGTGGTGGGAAATGATCGCGCAATAGGTGCGGACGGCTTTCGGGAGGAGTGCTTCGGCGTCCCGGTCGCGGGCCGTTTCCTCGAGTACCTGGTCGAATGCGCGGAGGAAATCGAGTTGCCGTGCGTCGCCGATCTGTGTGAGCGAGGAGGCGACGCCCCGGCGGTAGAAGACACCGAGGAGTCCGGCGACCGCGAAGCTGTCCGCCTCCCGGTGCAGCCGCCAGATCCAGGGCCGGTCCTCGGCGGTGCGCAGGCCGTGCCGGAAGTGCAGCAGTCCCGCGTCGAGCAGCCGCCGGTGGTAGATGCCGGCCCAGGCGTAGGGATAGTCCACGGCGGTGGTGCGGTCGGCGGGCAGTATCGCGTCGCGCGGGTCGAGCGGGACGCCGCGCCGGCCGTGCGGGACGCGGTGGACGGTGCGGGCGCGGCCGGTGCACCGGACGTGGTCGGTGCGGACGAAGTCCACGCCCAACGCCTCGATCGCGGCGAGGAGTTGGCGCAGGTGGCCCGGGGCGAGCCAGTCGTCGCCGTCGAGGAAGGTCACGTACTCGCCGCGTGCCGCGTCCAGCCCGGTGTTGCGGGCCGTGGCGAGGCCGCCGTTGGCCGCGTGGCGGACCAGGACGGCGCCGGGCAGCTCGCGTTCCGCCCGTTCCAGGAGGGCGCCCGTCCCGTCGGTCGAACAATCGTCCACGAGAATGAATTCGAAATCCCGGCCGGTGTTCGCGCGCAGGCTCCGCAGGGTGTCCTGCGCATAGGTCTGCACATTGAAGAACGGCACGATGACGGAGAGCTTGACCACGCGCGCCACGGTAGGCGGCGTCCCGGCATTCGCCCTGTCCGCAGGCGCAAGGGGAAGTGAACGACGCGCGGCGGAATGATGAACCGGGCGCGCCCGCGCGGCGATTCTCCGTGCGTCGGCGTGCTGTTCACCGCTTGTTGCGCCCGTGTTGGCCGGCCAATCCGAATCAATTCCTATCGTCGGAGCCGTGCCCTCAGCGCCTTCACACACCGAATCCCCGCCCCGGATCGCCGTCCTCGCCGATTCCGACACCCGGTGGAAATGGGGAGCGCTCACCGCGCGACGGCTCGCGCCCGGCGCCCGCCCGGACGGATTCCTGCTCCGGGGGCGCGCGACCCCCACCCCGCGCCAGCTCGCCGAAGTCGGCGTGGACTGGACGCGGTTGACGGAGACCACCGGACCGGAGTTCGCCGCCGCGGCGGATCCCGCGCGGTACGACGTCGTCCTGCTCGCCTGCGTCGGCGGCGCGGTGCAGGCCCTGCTGCACGGGCTGGCCCATGCCTGGCGCGGCGCGCCGCGGCGGCCGGCGGTCGTGACGGGGTACGTGGGCGTCGTCTACGAAAAGCTCGCCGACGGGCTGCTGTTGCGGCACGGCGCCGACCTCGTCCTCGCCAACTCCCGCCACGACGCGGAGCGGTTCCGCGCCGTGTACGAGGGGGTGGGCGCCGACGCCGCGGGCGTCACCCAGTGCGCGCTGCCGTTCCTGGAGGGGGCGCCGTACGAGCCCGCCGGGCCCGGAATCCGGCCGTACACCGTCGTGTTCGCCGCCCAGCCCTCCGTCCCCGAACGCCGCGAGGACCGGCGCTACCTGCTGGAGCGGGCCGTACGCCACGCACGGCTGCACCCGCGCCGCGAGGTCCTGGTCAAGCTGCGCAGCCGTCCCGGCGAGCACACCACGCACGTCGAGGAACTGCCGTACCAGCGGCTCGCGGCGCGGCTGCCGGGTGGGCTGCCCGCCAACTGCCGCCTGGTGTACGGCACCATGGGCGGCGTCCTGGACCGCACCGACCTGCTGGTGACGGTCAGCTCCACGGCCGCCCTGGAGGCCCTGCACCGGGGGATCCCCACCGCCGTCCTCACCGACCTCGGCGTGCGCGAGCAGCTCGGCAACCACCACTTCCTCGGCTCCGGCTGCCTGGTCTCCTGGGACCGGATCGATTCCGGCCACCTGCCCAAGCCCGAACCGGAGTGGCTCGCCCGCCAAGGGGTCGCCACCGAGGGGGCGTTCGAGGCGGCGCGACGGCGCGTCGCCGAGCTGCTCGCGCCCCCCGGGCCGCCGCCGCTCGCCCCGTACTACACGCCGGAAACGGCCCCCGGCTACCTGCCCGGCATCCTCGCCCGCCACGGCTTCGACCCGGCCGGCCGCCCGCTGCCGGGACGCGCGGCACCGCCGGACGGGGAAGGGGCGCTGCGCCGCGCCGCCCGGGGCGCCCTGCGGGAGGCGGCGCGCGGTGCCTACCGGCACGGCGTGCAGCGCGTGGCGCCGGTGATCCGGCGGATGGGGGAGCTGTGATGGCCGCGCACGTCGGGACGGACGGGTCCGCCGGGTCGGAGGGGTACGGCGGGACGGACGCGCGTACCGTTCCCGTCCCGCGTGCCCGAGAGCAATCCCCTGAGCCGCACGCCCAGCCGCACGCCGAGCCGTACGGAGCGCCCTACGTCCTCGCCGTCGTCCCCGCCCGCGGCGGGTCCAAGGGCGTGCCCGGCAAGAACCTCGCCCGGGTCGGCGGCGTGCCGCTGGTCGTCCGGGCCGTCCGGGCCTGCCGCGCGGCGGCCCGCGTCACCGGCGTCGTCGTGTCGACCGACGACGACGCCGTCGCGGCCGCCGCCCGGGAGGCCGGCGCCGGCGTGGTCCGGCGGCCCGCGGAGCTCGCCGGGGACACGGCGAGCAGCGAGTCCGCGGTGCTGCACGCCCTGGACGCCCACGAGGCGGCCGGCGGCCGGACGCCCGACGTCGTCCTGCTGGTGCAGTGCACGAGCCCCTTCCTGACCGCCGGGGACGTCGACGCGGTGACCGCCGCCGTCACCGACGGCGGCGCCGACAGCGCGCTGACCGTCGCCCCCTTCCACGGTTTCGTCTGGCGCTCGCCGGGCACCGCCGAAGTGGCCGGAAACCGCGCATCCGGCGACGGTGCCCACGGCGTCAACCACGACGAGAAGCACCGGCCCCGGCGTCAGGACCGGCCCCAGGACCTCCTGGAGACCGGGGCCGCCTACGCGATGCGCACCGCCGGCCTCCGCGCCGCCCGCCACCGCTTCTTCGGCCGCACGGAGGCCGTCCCCACCGACCCCGCCCGCGTCCTGGAGATCGACTCCCCGGACGACCTGGCCCGCGCCCGCGCCCTGGCGCCCCTGCTCGACGCCCCGGACTTCCCGGCCCGGGACGCCGTCGACGCCGTCGTGCTCGACTTCGACGGCACCCAGACCGACGACCGCGTCCTCGTCGACGCCGACGGCCGCGAGCTCGTCGCCGTCCACCGCGGCGACGGACTCGGCGTGGCCGCCCTGCGCCGCGCGGGGCTGGCCCTGCTGATCCTCTCCACGGAGGCGAACGCGGTCGTCGCCACCCGCGCCCGCAAGCTGGGGGTGCCGGTGGTGCACGGCACCGACACCAAGGACGCCGTGCTCAAGCAGTGGTGCGACGAGCGCGGCATCGATCCCGCGCGGGTGCTCTACGCCGGCAACGACGTCAACGACCTGCCCTGCCTCCGCATGGTCGGCTGGCCCGTGGCCGTCGCCGACGCCCACCCCGCCGTACGCGACGCCGCGCGGGCCGTCACCCGCGCCCCGGGCGGCCGCGGCGCCGTCCGCGAGATCGCCGGCCGGCTCCTCGGCCCCGAGCTGTGACCACGTCCCCCTCTCCGCCCCCGCACGTAAGGAACCGCTCCATGACCCCCACCGGCGCCTCCCCGCGCACCCGCCTCCTCGGTGACCGTCCCGTGGGCCCCGGCCACCCCGTCTACGTCACCGGCGAGATCGGCATCAACCACAACGGCGACCTGGACACGGCCCTCGCCCTCGTCGACGCCGCGGCCGACGCCGGCTGCGACGCCGTCAAGTTCCAGAAGCGCACCCCCGAGATCTGCACCCCGCGCGACCAGTGGGAGGTCGAACGCGACACCCCCTGGGGGCGGATGAGCTACATCGACTACCGCCACCGGGTGGAGTTCGGCGAGGACGAGTACCGCACGATCGACCGGCACTGCCGGGAGCGCGGGATCGCCTGGTTCGCCTCGCCCTGGGACGTGGAGTCCGTCGCCTTCCTGGAGAAGTTCGACGTCCCCGCCCACAAGGTCGCCTCCGCCTCCCTCACCGACGACGAACTGCTGCGGACGCTGCGCTCCACCGGGCGCACCGTCGTGCTCTCCACCGGGATGTCCACGCCCGCGCAGATCCGGCACGCGGTCGAGGTGCTCGGCAGCGGGAACGTCCTGCTGTGCCACGCCACTTCCACGTATCCGGCGCGGGCCGCCGAACTCAACCTCCGCGTGATCCACACCCTTCAGGCCGAGTACCCCAACGTCCCCATCGGCTACTCCGGCCACGAGACGGGCCTGCAGACCACGCTGGCCGCCGTCGCGCTGGGCGCCTGCCTCGTCGAGCGGCACATCACCCTGGACCGCGCGATGTGGGGCTCGGACCAGGCCGCCTCCGTCGAACCCGGGGGCCTGGCACGGCTGGTGCGCGACGTACGCGTCGTCGAGGAGGCGCTAGGCGACGGGATCAAGCGGGTCTACGACAGCGAGCTCGCCCCGATGCGCAAGCTGCGCCGCGTCGCGGGCGTCGTCGAGCCGTCCGCCGGCCGCGCCGTCGCCGCGGTGTGACGGGCCCGCCGATGCCCGACGAATCCCCCGCCGGCACCCTCGCCTTCGTCGAGAGCCCGGTCCAGCTCCTCAACGTCCTCGAGTGGGCGCACCGCCGGGCGCACGGCGCACCGCGCGACGGCCGGCTCCCCGTCCCGCCGGCGGGCGGTTCCGTGCCCCTCCAGCGCACCGGCGACGCGGATCCGCGCGGCGCCGGCGCCGCCCCGGACGCCCCGGAGGGCGCGGGCGGTCCCGCCGGGCTGGTGATCGTCGTGCTCGCGCCGCACGACCCGATGACCCGTGGCCAGCTCCGCCGCATGGCCGAACTCGCCCGTGACCAGGGCTTCGGACTGCGCTGGGAGGAGGCGCGCGGGGGCGCCGGCGCGCCCCTGCGCACCGTCGGCTCCCTCGCCGGTCCGCTGCGCGCCGCGGACCGCATCGTGATCGGGGATCCCTTCTCGCGCTACGTCCAACTGCTGCTGTCCCTCGCCCGGCCGAGGACGCTGGTGGTGGTGGACGACGGGACGGCGACGATGGAGTTCGCGGCCCAACTCGCGCGTGGGGAACGGTTCGTGCGCTGGCACCGGCCCTGCGGCGCACAGGGGGCGCGTGACCTCGTCTTCGCGCCGGTGTCCGCTTCGGCGCGCCGGATGCTCACCCCGAACGACCGCCGGAGCGTCGAGCTGTTCACCTCCATGCCGGTCGAACCGCCCCCGGGCGTGGCGGTCACCGCCAACGGCTTCGCCTGGACGCGGGCCGCGTTCGGCCCGCCGCGGCTGACCCGCTCCACGGATGTGGTGGGAACGTCCCTGGTCGAGACGGGTGTCGTCGAGGCCGGACGCTATCTGGAGGCCGTCGGCGCCCTGGTCGCCGCGCACGGCGCGACACGGTACTTCGCGCACCGCCGCGAGAGCACGGACAAACTGCGCCTGATAGCCGGGCGGCTGGGCCTGGAGGTCGTGCGCCCCGAGCTGCCGCTGGAGCTGGTCGCCCGCCGCGGGCCCCTGGGGCGTACCGTGCTGAGCTTCCCGTCCACCGTCGTGCACACCCTCCCGCTCGCCCTCGCCGGCACCGGGGTCACCGTCGCCGTCTGCGACGTCGACCCCTCCTGGCTCACCGCGCACGCCTCGCCCCGGGCGCACGGCTTACTCGCCCGCGTCACCGGGAGCGCACGGCACGCGCGCCGTCTACCGCAGATGTCCGCCCCGGCGCGCACCACCTGACAGTGTCTCGCAAAGGTACGCCGTAAATACGGGTCATACCCCCCTGGTCACCCATCCATGCGGCTGAACTTTTCGCGATCGGAGGGCAGTTGCCCCGCGCGGGGCCCTACTCTTCAGAGGGTGAAGCAACTGACGCCCTGTGATGCCGCTCCTGTGACCCCTGTTGGCGATCTTGAAGGTGCTCCCGCCGGCCCGCTCCCGGGTCTGCTCCCGCCCGGCCTGGAGGCCGAACTCATCGAGTTCCGGCGGGACTTGCACATGCACCCCGAGCTCGGCAACCGCGAGTTCCGCACCACCGCGGCGATCAGGGCCAGGCTGGAGAGGGCCGGACTGCGTCCGCGGACGCTTCCGGCGGGCACGGGGCTCCTCTGCGACGTCGGGCGCCCCCGCCCCGGGGCCGAGCGCCGCCCGGTGCTGGCCGTCCGGGCCGACCTCGACGCGCTGCCGATCCCGGACACCAAGACGGTGCCGTACCGCTCGACCGTGCCGGGCGCCGCCCACGCCTGCGGGCACGACGTGCACACCACCATCGTCCTGGGCACCGGGCTGGTGCTCGCCGGGCTGGCGGAGCAGGGGCTGCTGCCGCACCCGGTGCGGCTGGTGTTCCAGCCCGCCGAGGAGGTGATGCCGGGCGGCGCGCTCAAGGCCATCGACGCCGGCGCGCTGGAGGGGGTCGGGCGGATCGTCGCCGTCCACTGCGACCCCAAGGTCGAGGTGGGCCGCCTCGGGCTGCGCACCGGGCCGATCACCTCCGCCTGCGACAAGCTGGAGGTCCTCCTGGACGGCCCCGGCGGCCACACCGCCCGCCCGCACCTGAGCACCGACATGGTGACCGCCGCCGCCCGGGTGGCCACCGAGGTGCCGGCCCTGCTGAACCGCAGGATCGACACCCGCGCCGGCCTCGCGGTCACCTGGGGCCGGCTCCAGACCGGGCACGCGCCCAACGTCATCCCGCAGCACGCCGAGCTCTCCGGCACCGTCCGCTGCCTGGACATCGACGCCTGGCGGGACGCGCCCGACCTGGTGCACGCCGCGGTGGACGAGGTCGCCTCGCTGCACCGCGCCAAGTCGCAGATCAACTACGTCCGGGGCGTCCCGCCCGTGGTGAACGACCAGGAGGTGGCCGCGCTGCTGGGCCGCGCCATGACCGCCCGGCGCGGCGCGGAGGCGGTGGAGGACACCCAGCAGAGCCTCGGCGGGGAGGACTTCTCCTGGTACCTGGAGCACGTCCCGGGGGCCATGGCCAGGCTCGGGGTGCGGCCCGTGGGGGACACCTCGCGGCGCGACATCCACTGCGGTGACTTCGACGTGGACGAGGGTGCCATCCGGGTCGGTGTGGAGCTTTTTACAGCCGTGGCGCTCCTGGATCGCCCCAATTTGTAGGTTTCTCCGACAACAGTTCGGTTAGCGACGATCCGATAACGGCTTCCGGCTACCCCTTTTCAGGCCATCTACGCGCGTTACGATCCCGTCGAAACCAGCGCCAATGGAGGCGCTTCGAGTGAAGGGGCCCTCGTGCGCCGGGTATCCACGATCACTGTCGCGAGCATCGCCACCGCGGCTCTCGCTTTCACCCTCACCGCCTGTGGTGAGTCGTCCACCGAGTCCGGTGGGGGCAAGAACAAGGGCCTCGGCCTCGCCTTCGACGTCGGCGGCCGTGACGACCACTCCTTCAACGAGTCCGCCGCCCGCGGCGCGGACAGGGCGGAGAAGGAGCTGGGCATCAAGAACAAGATGATGACCGCCAAGAACAGCGAGACCGAGGCCGAGCGCGAGCAGCGCCTCAACTCCCTGGCGGAGGCGGGCTACAACCCCGTCATCGGCGTCGGCTTCAACTACCAGAAGTCCGTCGAGAAGGTCGCCAAGGACCACCCGGACACCACCTTCGCCGTGGTGGACTCGGTCGCCGCCGGCAAGAACGTGGAGAGCATCACCTTCGGCGAGCACGAGGGCTCCTACCTCGCGGGATACGCCGCGGCCCTGAAGTCCAAGACCCACAAGGTCGGCTTCATCGGCGGCGTGAACAACGCGCTGATCCAGAAGTTCCAGGCGGGTTACGAGCAGGGCGTCAAGGCCGCCGACCCCAAGGCGCAGGTCGTCTCGCAGTACCTGTACCCGAACAACGACAAGGGCTTCAACGACCCGGCCGCGGCCAAGGACAAGGCCAAGGGCATGCTCGACTCGGGCATCGACGTGATCTACACGGCCGCCGGCCTCTCCGGCAACGGCTCCATCGAGGCCATCGCCGGGAAGAAGGACGCCTGGGCCATCGGTGTGGACTCCGACCAGTACCAGCAGCCGGGCCTGGAGAAGTACAAGGACCACATCCTCACCTCCGTCGTGAAGAACGTGGACGTCGCGGTCTTCGACCTCATCAAGAGCGTCAAGGACGGCAAGCCGATCACCGGGCAGAAGACCTACCTGCTGAAGGACGGCGGCGTCTCGCTGGCCACCTCGGGCGGCTTCATCGACGACATCAAGGACAAGCTCGACGCCGCGAAGAAGGACGTCGTGGACGGCAAGGTCAAGGTCAAGACCCAGCCGTGACCCCCGGTCGGCACCGGCCGGCCGTACCGAACGGTTGAGCGGGCCCGGCGAGGGGACTTCCCCCGCCGGGCCCGCTCATGCGAGGGTCAACGCTACGCGCGTAGCGTCGAGTTGGCCCGTACAGCGTCGCCCCTTCCCGCTCCCTTCCCCGAGGAGAGTGCGCCATCGAAGCGTCACAGGAGTCCAGCGGTACCACCGCCCCCGCGGTGGAACTCGCCGGCATCACCAAGCGGTTCCCCGGAGTCGTGGCCAACCACGACATCCACCTCACGGTCCGCCGCGGCACCGTCCACGCCCTCTGCGGCGAGAACGGTGCCGGCAAGTCCACCCTGATGAAGATCCTCTACGGCATGCAGAAGCCGGACGAGGGCACGATCACCCTCGACGGGGAGCAGGTCAGCCTGCACTCGCCGGCCGACGCCATCGCGCGCGGCATCGGCATGGTGCACCAGCACTTCATGCTGGCCGACAACCTCACCGTCCTGGAGAACGTCGTCCTCGGCGCCGAGAAGCTGCACGGCATCGGCGCCAGGGCCCGCGCGAGGATCAAGGAGATCTCCGACGCGTACGGGCTGGGCGTGCGTCCGGACGTCCTCGTCGAGGACCTCGGCGTCGCCGACCGCCAGCGCGTGGAGATCCTCAAGGTCCTCTACCGCGGCGCCCGGACGCTCATCCTCGACGAGCCGACCGCGGTCCTGGTGCCGCAGGAGGTCAGCGCGCTCTTCGACAACCTGCGCGAGCTCAAGTCCGAGGGCCTGACCGTCATCTTCATCTCGCACAAGCTCGGCGAGGTGCTCTCCGTCGCGGACGACATCACCGTCATCCGCCGCGGCACCACCGTCGGCACCGCGGTCCCCAGCGAGACCACGCCCAAGCAGCTCGCGGAGCTGATGGTCGGCGAGGAACTGCCCTCGCCGGAGACCCGTGAGTCCACCGTCACCGACACCCCGATGCTCACCGTCGAGGGCCTGCACCTGTCGGCCACCGACTCCGACGGCGTGGTGCGCACGGTGCTGGACGGCATCGAGTTCACCATCCACAAGGGCGAAGTCCTGGGCCTCGCGGGCGTGGAGGGCAACGGCCAGGCCGAACTCGTCGAAGCGATCATGGGCATGCGCGACCCGGACGCCGGCACCGTCACGCTCGACGGCGCCGAGATCACCCACGCGCCCACCCGCAAGCGGCGCGAGGGCGGCATCGGCTACATCCCCGAGGACCGCCACCGGCACGGCCTGCTGCTGGAGGCCCCGCTGTGGGAGAACCGCATCCTGGGCCACGTCACCGAGAAGCCCAACAGCAAGGGCTTCTTCCTCGACAACAAGGCGGCGCGCGCCGACACCGAGCGGATCGTCCGCGACTTCGACGTCCGCACCCCCGGCATCGAGGTCACCGCGGCCTCGCTCTCCGGCGGCAACCAGCAGAAGCTGATCGTCGGCCGCGAGATGAGCCACCACCCCAAGCTGCTGATCGCCGCGCACCCCACCCGGGGCGTGGACGTCGGCGCCCAGGCGCAGATCTGGGACCAGATCCGCGAGGCGCGCCGCGAGGGGCTCGCGGTGCTGCTGATCTCCGCCGACCTGGACGAGCTGATCGGGCTCTCCGACACCCTGCGGGTGATGTTCCGCGGCCGCCTGGTCGCCGACGCCGACCCCGCCACCATCACCCCGGAGGAGTTGGGCTCGGCCATGACCGGCGCCGCTACCGGCCACCTGGAGCACGAGGAGCACGAGGAGAGCGAAGGGGGCGAGTCCAAGTGATCAAGAAGTTCGACAGGAACAAGGTCGTCCTGGCCGTCGCCGCCCCGCTCCTGGCGATCGTGGCCGCCATCGCGATCACCTCCGTCATCATCGCGGCGACGGGCAAGGACCCCTTCCACGCCTACCAGGTGATGGTGGACTTCGGCTCGAAGAGCGACAGCCAGGTCTGGATCATCAACAAGGCGACGCCGTACTACCTTTCCGCGCTGGCCGTGGCCATCGGCTTCCGGATGAACCTCTTCAACATCGGTGTCGACGGCCAGTACCGCATCGCGGCCTTCTTCGCCGCCGTCGTCGGCGGGGCGCTCACCCTGCCCGGCATCGTCCAGATCCCGGTGATCATCATCGTGGCGATGGCGGTCGGCGCGGTCTGGGCCGGCATCGCCGGCCTGCTGAAGACCACCCGCGGCGTCAACGAGGTGATCAGCACGATCATGCTCAACGCCATCGGCGCCTCGGTCATCGGCTACTTCCTCCAGGACGGCCGGCTGGCGAAGAAGGAGGGCAACCTGATCCACACGCCCTACCTGCCGGACTCCGCGCACTTCTTCGAGATCCCGACGACGCCCAAGCCCGTCTACGGCTTCGTCGTGATCGCCGCCGTCGCCGGTCTCGCCTACTGGTTCCTGCTGGGCCGCACCCGCTTCGGCTTCGACCTGCGCACCGTCGGCCGGTCCGAGTCGGCGGCCCAGGCGAGCGGTGTGAGCGTCAAGCGCATGGTCGTCACCTCGATGGTGCTCTCGGGTGCCGTCGCCGGCCTCGTCGGCATGCCGACCCTGCTCGGCGTCTCGTACAACTACGGCACCGACTTCCCCACCGGCATCGGCTTCACCGGTATCGCCATCGCGCTGCTCGGCCGCAACCACCCCGTCGGCATGGCGCTCGGCGCCCTGCTCTGGGGCTTCCTCGAACGCACCGGCACCCAGCTCGAGTTCGAGGGCTACGCGCAGGAGATCGTCGGCGTGATCCAGGGCGTCATCGTCCTCTGCGTCGTCATCGCCTACGAGATCGTGCGGCGCTACGGCCTCAAGACCCAGCAGCGCAAGGTCGGCGAGGAGCTCGCCGCCCGGGCGCGCAAGAGCGACAAGGCGGAGGCAGCCGCATGAGTACGACCTTCACCTCCGGTCTCGCCGAACGGCTGACCGGCAAGAACAAGGGCGACGGCGGCCGGCGCCTCACCTACCCGGTGGTCCTGCTGATCATCGCGGGCGGACTGATCCTCCTCTCCGCGCTGCGGGCGCTCACCGGCGCCGACGACCTGACCAGCTCGGGCCAGTTCGGCTCCGCGCTGGCGGCGGCCGTGCCGATCGGCCTCGCCGGCCTCGGCGGACTGTGGGCCGAGCGCGCGGGCGTGGTCAACATCGGCCTCGAAGGCATGATGATGCTCGGCGCCTTCGCCGCCGGCTGGATGGGCTGGCAGCACGGCCCCTGGCTGGCGGCCGTCGCCGGCGTCGTCGGCGGCGCGCTCGGCGGTCTCATCCACGCCGTCGCCACTGTCACCTTCGGCGTGGACCACATCATCTCCGGTGTGGCCATGAACATCCTGGCCCTGGGCGTCACCCAGTACTTCGCCAAGCTCTGGTTCGGCGCCGAGGGCAGCGAGGCCCAGCGGGCCGGCGGCAACGACAAGCAGTCGCCCGTCATGGACAACATGCCGGACTTCTCCGTCCCCGGCCTGTCCGGCTGGCTCCAGTCCGTCGAGAAGCACCACTGGTTCCTCGTCTCCGACGTCGCCGGCGTCCTGCGCGGCCTCGTCACCGACGTCTCCTGGCTGACGATCGTCGCGGCGCTGCTCTTCGCCGGCACCTTCTTCGTGCTCTGGCGCTCGGCCTTCGGCCTGCGCCTGCGCTCCTGCGGCGAGAGCCCGGTGGCCGCCGAGTCCCTCGGCGTGAACGTCTACACCTACAAGTACGCGGCCGTCGTCGTCTCCGGCGCCATGGCCGGCCTCGGCGGCGCGTTCCTCGCCATCGGCACGCACATGTACTCCGACGGCCAGACCGGCGGGCGCGGCTACATCGGCCTCGCCACGATGATCTCCGGCAACTGGCGGCCGGGCGGCGTGGCCATGAGCGCCGGCCTGTTCGGCTTCATGGACAGCCTCCAGCTCCGCTCCGGCGGCCCGACCGTCCACGCGCTGCTGCTCCTCATCGCGGTGCTCCTCGTCGGCTTCGCGGCCTGGCGCTTCAAGAGCGGCAAGGTCAGGCCGGCGATCGGGGCGGCCGTGGTGGCCGCGCTGCTGTTCGTCTGGTTCGCGCTGACGAAGACGGTGCCGCTGGAGTTCGTGGACGCCACGCCGTACGTCGTCACGCTGCTGGTGCTGTCGCTGTTCTCGCAACGGCTGCGCATGCCGAAGGCGGACGGCAAGCCCTACCGGAAGGGACAGGGCAAGTGACCTCTCCCCAGCTCTGGGAGGACCTGCGCGCGCACGCCCGGGACGCCATGTCCCGGGCCTACGCCCCGTACTCCGGCTTTCCCGTCGGTGCCGCGGCCGTCGTCGACGACGGCCGCGTGGTCACCGGCTGCAACGTGGAGAACGCGGCGTACGGCGTCGCCCTGTGCGCCGAGTGCGGCCTGATCTCCGCCCTCTTCTCCTCCGGCGGCGGCCGGCTCACCGCCTTCACCTGCTGCGACCGCCACGGCAACGTCCTCATGCCGTGCGGCCGCTGCCGCCAGCTCCTGTGGGAGCACGGCGGGCCGGAGCTGGAGGTCGACACGGCCTCGGGCGTCCGCCCGCTGGCGGAGCTGCTGCCGGATGCGTTTGGGCCCGCCGACCTGAATCGTTGAAGATGTCCTCAAGCGCCGGACGGGAGGGGCTGCGGCCCAGCCCGTCCGGGTCACTTTCCGACCCCGGGAAGACTGAGGACGCACGAACCTAAGGAAAATGTGCTGATGGACGCCATTTCCGTCATCCGCGCCAAGCGCGACCGCGGCCGTCTGACCGACGAGCAGATCGACTGGATGATCGACGCCTACACCCGGGGCGAGGTCGCCGACGAGCAGATGTCCGCGCTCGCCATGGCGATCCTGCTCAACGGCATGGACCGCGCGGAGATCGCCCGCTGGACGGCGGCGATGATCAAGTCCGGCGAGCGCATGGACTTCTCGTCCCTGCCGGTGCCGACGGCCGACAAGCACTCGACGGGCGGCGTCGGCGACAAGATCACCCTGCCGCTCGCCCCGCTGGTCGCCGCCTGCGGCGCGGCCGTCCCGCAGCTCTCCGGCCGCGGCCTCGGCCACACCGGCGGCACGCTGGACAAGCTGGAGTCCATCCCCGGCTGGCGCGCCCTCCTCTCCAACGACGAGATGATGGACGTGCTGCGGAACGTCGGCTCCGTCATCTGCGCGGCCGGCGACGGCCTGGCCCCCGCCGACAAGAAGCTCTACGCGCTCCGCGACGTCACGGGCACCGTCGAGGCCATCCCCCTGATCGCCTCCTCGATCATGTCCAAGAAGATCGCCGAGGGCACCGGCTCGCTGGTCCTGGACGTCAAGGTCGGCTCCGGCGCGTTCATGAAGAACATCGAGGACGCGCGCGAGCTCGCCTCCACGATGGTCGGCCTCGGCACCGACCACGGCGTCAAGACCGTGGCCCTGCTCACCGACATGTCGACCCCGCTCGGCCTCACCGCGGGCAACGCGCTGGAGGTCCGCGAGTCGGTCGAGGTCCTCGCGGGCGGCGGCCCGGCGGACGTCGTCGAGCTCACCCTCGCCCTGGCGCGCGAGATGCTGACGGCCGCCGGCCTGCCCGACGCCGACCCGGCCAAGGCCCTCGCCGACGGCTCCGCGATGGACCACTGGCGCCGCATGATCGCCGCCCAGGGCGGCGACCCGGACGCCGCCCTCCCGGTCGCCCGCGAGCAGCACGTCGTCACCGCCTCCGCCTCCGGCGTCCTCACCAAGCTCGACGCCTACGCCGTCGGCGTCTCCGCCTGGCGCCTCGGCGCCGGCCGCGCGCGCAAGGAGGACCCGGTGCAGGCCGGCGCGGGCATCGAGATGCACGCCAAGCCGGGCGACACCGTCACGGCGGGCCAGCCCCTCCTGACCCTCCACACGGACACCCCGGAGAAGTTCGACTACGCCCTCGCGGCCCTGGAGGGCGGCGTCGACATCGCCCCCGCCGGAACGGACTTCACGCCGAACCCGATCGTGCTGGACCGCATCGCGTAGCCGCCGGGCGCGGCCCGGAAGAGGGCGCGTCCGGAGCGCAAAACGGAGGGGCCGGTGCCCACCAGAACAGGTGATGGGCTCCGGCCCCTCCGGGTCCGTAGGGCGCGGGCCTTACGCCCGCACCGCCCGCGCCGTCGAACGGCGCTCCACGAGCGCCCGCCGCGTCGCGTACAGCGTGATCGCCCCCGCCGCCACCATGGCCACCAGGCCCAGGACGACCGTCCCGTCCCAGCCCCCGGCCCGGAAGGCGATGGCACCCACCGTGCCGCCCACCGACGAGCCGAGGTAGTACGCCGTCTGGTAGAGCGCCGACGCCTGGGCGCGGCCCGTCGTCGCCGTGCGGCTGACGGACGAGGAGGCGACCGCGTGCCCGGCGAAGAAGCCTCCCGTGATGAGCACGAGCCCCACCAGCACCGCCGCCAGCGAGGACGCCAGGGTCAGCAGGAGGCCGGCGGTGGTCGTGCCCATCGCCAGGTACAGGGCCCCGCGGCGGCCGAGGCGGCCCACCAGCTTGCCGGCCGCGGCGGAGGAGACCGTGCCGACGAGGTAGACGAGGAAGATCGAGCCGACGAGGCCCGGCGGCAGGGAGAACGGCGCCTGGGCGAGGCGGTAGCCGATGACCGTGTAGACCGCGCCGAAGACGGTCATGAAGAGCGCGCCGATCAGGTACAGGCGGACCAGCAGCGGGTCGGACAGATGGTGCCCGAGCGTGCGCAGCAACGAACGGGGCGAGACCGAACCCGGCGTGAAGTGCCGCGCCTTGGGGATCAGCAGCCGGAAGGCCAGCGCGCAGAGCACCGCCAGGACACCGACCGCCGCGAGGCCCGCGCGCCAGTTCCACGCCTGGGCCGTCCACCCGGCGAGGATCCGCCCGGACATGCCGCCGATCGCGTTGCCGGCCACGAACAGCCCGACCGCGCCCACCAGCGCCTTGGGCCGGACCTCCTCCGCCAGGTAGGCCATCGCCGAGGCGGGGACGCCCGCCAGCGCGGCGCCCTGGAGGGCGCGCAGCGCCACCAGCCAGCCCAGGTCGGGGGCGAACGGCACCAGCAGCCCGACGAACGCGGCCACGCACAGCGCCGCCGTCATCGTCGCCCGCCGCCCGTACCGCTCGGAGAGGGCGCTCAGCGGCACGACCGCGAGCGCCAGCCCGCCGGTCGCCGCGGAGACGGTCCAGCTCGCCTGGTCGGCCGTCACCCCGAGCCCCTCGGAGAGGGCCGGCAGCAGGGCCTGCGTGGAGTAGAGGAGGGCGAACGTGGCGACGCCCGCGGCGAAGAGGGCGAAGCTCATCCGGCGGTAGCCGGAACCGCCGGGCGCCAGGCGGGAGTCGGGAGCGGGGGACGACGAGGGGGAGGCACCCGCGCGCACGCTGGCGGCGGGTGCCCCGGTATCGGCAGGAGGCATGACCACACCGTAGGCACCCCGCGATAAATGCGTCCAATGCATGGAACGGCCATAATCCATTCCATGCAGCATGAAACCAGGTCAGAGGCGCCTCTGTCACCAGTTGGCAACAGAAAAGACATTGGCGGAACTGTCGAATCCTTGACGGCCGGCATCGGCCCGGACTCCTGGGCGGCCACCCTCACCCCGCGCCTCGCGCAGTTCGCCGTCGTGGCCCGGCACGAGCACGTCACCCGCGCCGCGCGCCAGTTGGGGATGCCCCAGCCGACGCTCAGCCGTTCGCTGGCCCGCCTCGAGGAGGACCTGGGCGTCGCGCTGTTCGCCCGGCACGGGCGGACGCTGTCGCTCACCGCCGCCGGCCGCACGTTCCTCGCCGCCGTGGAGCGCGCCCTGGCGGACGTGGACCGCGCCGCCGAGTCCGTACGCGCCGACGCCGACCCCGCCGCCGGCAAGGTCGCCTTCGGCTTCCTGCACACCATGGGCTCGGAGACCGTACCCGAGCTCATCCGCGCCTTCCGCGCCGACCACCCCCGCGTCCGCTTCCAACTCGTGCAGAACTACGGCGAGGCCATGATCGAGCGGCTCCGCGCCGGCGACCTCGACCTCTGCCTCACCTCGCCCGTCCCCGACGCCCCCGACCTGGTCGCCCGCCGCCTCGACGAGCAGAAGCTGCGGCTCGTCGTGCCCGAGGACCACCCCCTGGCCGCCCGCCGCCGCATCCGCCTCGCCGAGGCCGCCGCCGAGCTCTTCGTCACCCTCGAACCGGGCTACGGACTGCGGCGGATCACCGACGCGCTCTGCGCCCAGGCCGGCTTCAGCCCGAAGATCGCCTTCGAGGGCGAGGACCCCGAGACGCTGCGCGGCCTGGTGGCCGCCGGCCTCGGCGTGGGCCTGCTGCCGCCGCCCGCCGTCCCGCGCCCCGGCGTCGTCGAACTCGCCGTCACCGCCCCGCGCGCCGTCCGCGAGATCGGCGTCGCCTGGCTGGACGGTCACCCCGACACCCCGCCGGTCGCCGCCTTCAAACGCTTCCTGCTCTCACGCCGCGGCCAACTCCTCCTGCACCGCTGAGGCATGGGCCGGGGGTCTCCCGGCCGCGTGCCCTCAGTGGCCGAGCGTCCGCCCGAAACCGTGGGCCAGCGGCATCCGCAGCCCCAGCGGCGGCGGCGCGGCCAGCGCGTCCGTCAAGGGGCGGGCGTAGGGGTGGCCGAAGAGCGATCCCCGGACGAAGTCGGCGGCCAGCGCGGCGACTTCGGCGCGGTGCTGTTCCAGCCCGTGCCCGTCGGTGTGCGCTTCGAAGCGGCACACGTCCCGGTTGACCTTCTTGGCCCGCTCGGCCAGCCGGTAGGAGAGGTCGGGATCGGTGCGTGCGTCGTCGGTGCCGTGGACGAGCAGCACCCGGCGGCCCTTGAGCTGGCGCACCGGATCGGGGTCGAGGACGGCCTCGGGCTCCGGCAGCCACGGCGCGATCGCCACCACACAGGTGACCGCCGGGTGCCCGGCGGCGAGCAGCGCGGCCCGGCCGCCGATGTCCGTGCCGACCAGGCACACGGGTACGTCGCCGTAGCGCCGCACCGCCTCGTCGGCCGCCCACAGGGCGTCGTGCACCGGGTCGGCCGCCGAACCGTTCCACCCGCGATGGCGGTAACGCACCGGATGCGTGGCCAGACCCTCGCCGGCGCCCGCCCGCTCCAGCCGCCGGGCCAGCCGTCGCTGGGCGGCCGCGGGCCGGGCGGGCGGCCGGCGCCGCCCGGTGGCCCGGCCGCCGGGGAGGAGCAGCGCCACCCCGTTGACGGAGTCCCCGGAGCGGCCCGCCCCGACGGGTTTGCCCAGCTCGGCGCGGGCGCGCTGGGTCTTCTGAAGCATGCGGAACCTCATGGGCCCCTGTGGCCCCACGGTCCCCTGTGACTCCGTTGGCTCCGGCTGCGGCAACGCTTGCTGAACCATGGCAGACAACGATGGCAGAACGACGCGGGCTGTCCACCCCGCCGACGGGTCACCGTTGCGTATCGTTCCGCCCCATCTACGCGCGTAGGGGCTAGAGTGCCGCAATGACGAGCGAGACCACCAACGTTCCCACCCCCGAACAGATCCGTCGCGCCCCGAAGGTGCTGCTCCACGACCACCTCGACGGCGGCCTGCGGCCCGCCACGATCGTCGAGCTGGCCCGCGAGAACGGCTACGACCGCCTCCCCGAGACCGACCCCGAGAAGCTGGGGATATGGTTCCGCGAGGCCGCCGACTCGGGCTCGCTGGAGCGCTACCTGGAGACCTTCGCGCACACCTGCGCCGTCATGCAGACCCGCGAGGCCCTGGTCCGGATCGCCGCCGAGTGCGCCGAGGACCTGGCCGCCGACGGCGTCGTCTACGCCGAGGTGCGCTACGCCCCCGAGCAGCACCTGGAGGCCGGGCTCACCCTCGAGCAGGTCGTCGAGGCCGTCAACGAGGGCTTCCGCGAGGGCGAGCGCCGCGCGCGGGAGAACGGCCACCGCATCCGCGTCGGCGCCCTGCTGACCGCCATGCGGCACGCCGCCCGCGCCCTGGAGATCGCCGAACTCGCCAACCGCTACCGCGACTCCGGCGTCGCCGGCTTCGACATCGCGGGCGCCGAGGCGGGCTTCCCCCCCACCCGCCACCTCGACGCCTTCGAGTACCTCAAGCGCGAGAACAACCACTTCACCATCCACGCCGGCGAGGCCTTCGGCCTCCCGTCGATCTGGCAGGCGCTCCAGTGGTGCGGTGCCGACCGCCTCGGCCACGGTGTGCGGATCATCGACGACATCGAGGTCGCCGAGGACGGCACGGTCGAGCTCGGCCGGCTCGCCTCGTACGTCCGCGACAAGCGCATCCCGCTGGAGATGTGCCCTACCTCCAATCTCCAGACGGGCGCGGCGACTTCCTACGAGGAGCACCCGATCGGCCTGCTGAGCAAGCTGCGCTTCCGGGCGACGGTGAACACCGATAATCGGCTCATGAGCGGGACCAGCATGAGCCGTGAATTCGAGCACCTGGTCAAGGCGTTCGGCTACACGCTCGACGACATGCAGTGGTTCACCGTCAATGCGATGAAGTCCGCCTTCATTCCTTTCGACGAACGGCTCGCCATGATCAACGACGTGATCAAGCCGGGTTATGCGGAGATCAAGTCGGAGTGGCTGTTCCGTTAGTCGTTCCATCCTCCCTGAATACGGGGCCCGTTGAACGACACGGCCGGGGAATTCAATTCTCCCGGCCGTGTCATTCGTTGCGGGCCTCTCGTTGTCGTGACTAGGTTGCAAAGCCGCCCGGAATTCATCCATCACCGTCACGAGGACAGATCGCAGATGAAGCAGGGAACCATCAAGACCATCGGTGCCGCGGCCCTCGGCGCGGCCATCGCCGTCGCCACGGCGGGCACCGCGTCGGCCGCGGCTCCCGCGGGCCCGCTGGAGCGGGCGACCGGCCTCGCCGCGGGCACGAGCCGCAGCCTCCCCATCGAGCAGGTCGCGCCGCTCCTGCCCGGCGGGCCGGTGATCGAGGCGGGGAACCGGGCGCTGGGCTCCTCGGCGATGAAGTCCACGGCCATGGCGCTGGACAAGGCGTTCTTCCCGGCGCCCGCCCCGAAGGCGCCGCAGGCGGCCCCGGAGGCCGCGCCCGAGGCGGCCGCCGCGCCCGCCGACAACAAGGGCAACGGCGGCCTCCTCGGCCTCGTCCCCGCCGGGGGGCTGCCGAAGGGCATCTCGACGCCGAACCTGCTGGGCGGCAACCGCGGCTGATCGCCGCGGGGAGGGGTGCCCCGGTCCCTCCCCTTCACCGTTTCCCGCGCGGCTGTGCCGCAGAAACGGTGAAGGGGAGGGACCGGGGCACTTTTCTACGGAGTCACCCCCACCCGGGCGCGCGCCGGCGACGGAGCCAGGCCGTGGGACGGCGTGGAGGCCGTCGCGGCGGACGACGGCGGAGCGGCCGGAGCCCGCCGTCGAAGCCGCGCCCGAACCGCCGGCACCACCGCCACATGCGCCAGCACAACCCCCACCACATTCAGCAGCAGCGCATCAAGATCCAGCACCTGTCCCACCACACCCCCCCGAACCACCTGCAACACCAGCGCGATCATCGCGCTCGTGAACACCGTCCGGGCCAGCGACCCCAGCGGGGACGCCACGATCCGGCCGCCCGCCCAGGGCAGCAGCACCCCGAGGGGGGCGAACGGAAGCACCGCCGAGCCGATCGTGCGCGCCGCCTCCCACGGGCTGAGCGCGAGATCGGCGCGGAGGGTGGCGAACGGTTCCAGGTGCGCGGCGGAGACCCAGGGGGCGGTCAGGGGGCGCACGGCCAGCCAGCCCGCGACCACGAGGTGGGCGGCGAGGAGCACGCGGCCCACGAGGCGGTAGCGGTGTCGTAGGGCGGGCGTACCGCCGTAACCATGACGCTGCACGCCCCACAGGACGCGATGCGCGGGGCGCGCGGTTCCGGCCATGACGAGCCACGGCGAGCCATGACGAGCCACGGCGGGCGCCCCGCGCGTCAGCCGCCCGGCGCGCTCTCCGGGCGGGCCCGCGTCTCGTCCGTGCAGGGGTAGGAGCGCGGCGCCTCGGAGCCCGGTCCGCCGAGCAGCACCGTGCTGCGGCCGCCGGCCGCGGCCGTGCCCGCGAAGGTGCACACGATCTGCGACAGGGCCTTGGGGGACAGCGCGTCCGGCGCGGTGCTCAGCCGCAGCGTCCCCGGCGGGTCGCCCTTCCGTCCGCCGGTGACGGTGAGGCGCGGCGGTACCTCGGTGGAGAAGCCGGCGGACTCCTCGGCGGAGGAGAGGGGCCGGCGCAGTTCGTCCAGGAGCGCCTGGGCGACGCCCGGCGCCCCGCCGTGGCCGGACGGGGCGAGGGGCCGGACGACGGCCACCAGCTGGGAGGCGCAGAGGAGTTGTACGGGCAGGGCCATGGCGCCCGGGGACGGGGAGGCGGTGGCACCCGGCCGCACCAGGCACGACGCCCGCGAGGGCGCGCTGCCCGCGTCGACGGGCACGGCGGTGCCGCGGATCCCGCACCCGGCGGCGAGCACGCAGACGGCGGACAGCGCGGCGCCGATCGCGGCCCCGCGCGCCGTACGCCTTCCCGCGCGCCTCACTGCGCGCCCTCCTGCTCGGGGCCCTTCCCGGCGCCGGACGCGCCGCCGCCGGCCGGGCCGCCGTCGCCCGCGTCCCCCTCGGAGGTCTCTCCGCCGGTCGCGCCGGAGACGTCGCGGGGCAGGGAGAGGGTGAACACCGCGCCGCCCTCGGGCGAGTTGGCGGCGGTGATCTCGCCGCCGTGGATGTGGGCGTTCTCCAGGGCGATGGACAGGCCCAGGCCGCTGCCCTCGGAGCGCGGGCGGGAGGCGCTCGCCTTGTAGAAGCGGTCGAAGACGTGCGGCAGGACGTCCTCGGGGATGCCGGGACCGTGGTCGCGGACCTCGATGATCAGCCGGTCGTCGGCCGGGCGCACCTTCACCCGCACCGGGGAGCCGCCGTGCTTGAGGGCGTTGCCGATCAGGTTGGCCAGGATGACGTCCAGGCGGCGCGGGTCGAGGCGGGCCATGATGCCGCGCTCGGCGTCCAGTTGGACGGCGTCCAGCCAGGCGCGCGCGTCGATGCAGGCGGTGACCTGGTCGGCGACGTCCACGTCGTCCAGGACGAGCCGGGCCGTGCCCGCGTCGAAGCGGGTGACCTCCATCAGATTCTCCACCAGGTCGTTCAGCCGCCGGGTCTCGCTCACCACGAGCTGGACCGCGGGCGCGATCATCGGGTCGAGGGAGTCGGCCTCGTCCTCCAGCACCTCCGTGACCGCCGTGATCGCGGTCAGCGGGGTGCGCAGCTCGTGCGACATGTCCGCGACGAACCGCCGGCTCGCCGCCTCGCGGGCGCTCAGCTCCTCCACCCGCTTCTCCAGCGACTCGGCGGCCTTGTTGAACGTCCGCGACAGCTCGGCGAGTTCGTCGGTGCCGGAGACCTCCAGCCGGGTGTCCAGCTTGCCCTCGCCGAGGCGGCGCGCGGCCTCGCCCAGCCGCTGCACGGGCCGCAGCACGGTGGAGGCGGCGGCCTGGGCGAGCAGGGCGGAGCCGATCAGGGCCAGGCCGGTGGCGATGCCGAGCGACCAGGCGAGCGAGTTGAGGTCCTGGCGCTCGTTCTCCAGGGACTTGAGCAGGTAGCCGGTGGGCCCGCCGCCGATCACCTTGGCCCCGCCGACGAGGTAGGGCTTGCCGTCGAGGGTGATCCGCTGCCAGTACAGGTGGTACGGGTACGGGTTCGAGTCGTCGACCTTGCGCTCCCGGTTGACCGCGGTGACCAGCGACTTCGGGACGGCCTTGAGGGTGAACAGGTCGCGGTTGGAGGGCGCGGCGCACTCGCCGCCGCCCTTGACGCGGCCGATCAGCAGCACCTCGTACTTCTGCGAGGTGGCCGCCATCCGGTCCGCGGCCTCCTGGAGCTCCGGGCAGGTCGGGGCCAGCGGCAGGGTGCCGGTGTTGTCCTGGAGGGACTTGCGGAAGTCGTCCAGCGCCGCGTTCTGCGTACGGGTGAGCACCGCGTCGCGGTTGAGCCAGTAGGCGATGGCGGACGCGGACACCGCGGCGGCCAGCGCCACCAGCGCGAAGACCAGCATCAGCCGCAGCCGCAGGCTGATCCACCGCATGCTGAGCCGCATCAGGTTCCTGACCGCCGCCCAGCCCCGCACTCGACCGGGCCGTTCCGTCACTGTCTCGTGGACCTCACCGTTCGCTTGGGCCTCACCGTTCGCTGTCGTCACTGCGGCGAGTCGAGGCGGTAGCCGACGCCCCGGACCGTGCGGATCAGGGTGGGGGAGGACGGCACGTCCTCGACCTTGGCGCGCAGCCGCTGCACACAGGCGTCCACCAGCCGCGAGTCGCCCAGGTAGTCGTGCTCCCACACCAGGCGCAGCAGCTGCTGGCGGGACAGGGCCTGCCCCGGGCGGCGGCTCAGCTCCAGCAGCAGCCGCAGCTCGGTCGGTGTGAGCTGGAGGTCCTCTCCGTTCTTGGTGACCGTCATCGCCGAGCGGTCGATCACGAGTGAGCCGAAGGTGGCCGAGTCGCTGGACTCGCGCTCGCCGCGGCGCAGCACCGCCCGGATCCGGGCGTCCAGCACCCGGCCCTGCACGGGCTTGACCACGTAGTCGTCCGCGCCGGACTCCAGGCCCACGACGACGTCGATGTCGTCGTTGCGGGCGGTGAGCAGGATGATCGGCAGCTGGTCGGTGCGCCGGATGCGGCGGCAGACCTCGAAGCCGTCGATACCGGGCAGCATGACGTCGAGCACGATCAGGTCCGGCCGCTGCTCGCGCAGCATCTTCAGACCGTCCTCGCCCGACGCGGCGGTCACCACGCGGTGACCCTGCCGCGACAGGGAGAACTCGAGGGCCGTGCGGATGGCGTCGTCGTCCTCGATCAGCAACAGGAAAGGCACCCGGTCATTCTGGCCTACGTCAGGGCGGTAGTTCGAGTTCCGCTCCGGTCGCCCGGCGGCCCGGCGGCGGGGCCGGCCGGGGGGAGCAGGGCTGTTGCACGGCTGTGACAGTCGGCGGACAGCGCCATGAAACTGGCCCGGCAGGCTTCTGTTCACCGGGCGGAGAGCGGTCCGGACACGGACCAACGGGCACCACCGACGGGGGGCGCGAGATGAACGCACTGCACACGATCACCACCGGCGCAGTTCGCACGCGCCTGCACGACCCGGCGACGGGCGGCCGCGGCTACGCCCGCGGCACCGGCCGCGCCCGTACGCAGGGCATGTACCTCACGGCCATCGACGCCGCCGTCTACGGGGAGCCGGCGACGGCCCCGGAGCGGCCGGAGCAGCCGGAGCGGCGGAAGGCCGCCGCCACGGACCGGGCGCGCGCCGAGGCCGAGTTCACCGCCTACGTGCAGGAGCGCCGCGCCGCCCTGTACGCGACGGCCTACCACCTCACCGGCGACCGCCACGAGGCCGAGGACCTGCTGCAGAGCGCCCTGTTCTCCACCTTCCGCGCCTGGGACCGCATCACGGACAAGGCGGCGGTCGGCGGCTACCTGCGCCGCACCATGACCAACCTGCACATCAGCGCCTGGCGGCGCCGCAAGCTCAACGAGTACCCGACCGAGGAGCTCCCGGAGACGGCGGGCGAGCAGGACGCGATGCGCGGCACCGAGCTGCGCGCCGTCCTCTGGCAGGCGCTCGCCCGGCTGCCCGAGCTCCAGCGCACGATGCTGGTCCTGCGCTACTACGAGGGCCGCACGGACCCGGAGATCGCCGAGATCCTCGGCATCAGCGTCGGCACGGTCAAGAGCAGCATCTGGCGCTCCCTGCGCCGGCTGCGCGAGGACGAGGCCATCGGCTCCGGCCGGGGCGTCGAGGAGTCGTTCGGCGAGCTGGTGGCCTAGGACGACGGGGGACCACGGGGGAAACGAGGGGGAGGAAAGGGGAAGAGGGGGGAACGGGGGAGCACGGAGGAAGCGGGCGGACGGCCGGGGGGTCCGTCCGCCCGCTTCCGCGTCAGCGCCCGGTCGGCGCGGGTTCGGAGGGGGCGCCCGCCGCCGCGTGCGGGGGCGCCGCGACCCTCTCGCAGTGTCCGGCCGCGGCGGCCGCGATGCGGCCCATGGCGGTGTCGCGGCCGCAGGGGAAGGCGCCGAGCGCGGTCTGCCGGGCGACGATGCCGCGCTCGGCGCGCATCAGGCGCAGTCCGCGGCGGATCAGGTAGAGGACGGGCTTGCGGGCCTCGCGCAGGTCGCGGGCGAGGCGGCGGCGGAACGTGGTGGACGGGCGGCCGCGCAGGCACAACGCGTCGGCCAGGACGTCCAGTTCACGGCAGCGCCCGATGATGTCGGCGGCGAAGATGCCCTCCGCGACGAAGAGCGGGGTGCGGCCGATGTCCAGGAGGCTCGTGCCCGTCCGCGAGCTGGTGGCGATGTCGTACACCGGCACGGGGGTGCGGGACGTGCGGCACAGCGCCTCGATCGCGGCCACCGCCGCGTCCCCGTCCCAGGACAGCGGCGAGTCCCAGTCGGTGCCCGAGCCGTCGGGGAGCCGGGGGAGCGTGGGGTCCGTGCCCTCCTTGTAGAAGTCGTCGAGGTTGAGGACCGGCAGCCCCGTCAGGGCGGCGAGGGACGACTTTCCGGAGCCGGACGGGCCGGCCAGCAGGATGACGCGCGCGTGCGGCGCGGAAGGCGGGAGGGCAGTCACGGAACACCAGTGTGACGCATTGACCCGCAGGGGGGATCCCCCCGGGTGCGGGTATGCGCGGTTCGTGACGGTTCGGATACGCTGCGTCGCCGAACGGTTTCCGCTCACGCACCGGCAGGTGGTCATGGCCTCGCACGCACGTCACGCACTCCGCTCCCCCTCGCACCTCCCGCGTTCGCTGACGCGTGCGGGCGTCACCCTCTCCGCGTCCGCCGCCCTCGCCGTCGGCGCCGCCTCCGCCGCGAGCGCCGACCCCGTGGTCCCGCCGGCCCCCGCCGTCGGGCCCACGCTGCCCACCCCCGCCTCGCCCGCCCGCGCCCAGCTCGGCCAGATCGACCTGGTGGCCGCCCGGGACGGCGCGATGACCGGTCTCCGGCACGCGACGGCGCCGCTCGCCCCGATCCTGGGCCGGCTGCCGGTCAACCCCTTCGCGCGGACCGGCGTCGACCCGCTCAACAACAGCGTCGGCACCAAGGTCGGCGACTTCCGCCCGGTGAGCACCCGCCAGGTCACGGGCACGCTCTCCGACGGCGGCAAGGTGCAGGACGTGCCGGGGCTGAACCTGCTGCCGCACTGACGCCGCGGAACGCCCGAGGGGCGGACGGGAGGTCTCCCGTCCGCCCCTCGGCGCACCCGCTCAGTACGAGGAACCGCCCGCGCCCAGCGACCCCGTCGGGTGCCAGACGGTCTTCGTCTCCAGGAAGGCCAGCAGCCGGCCGGTGCCCGGAGCCGCGGACCAGTCCACAGGCTGTGGACGGAGGACGCGCTTGAGGTTGTCCGCCGCGGCCGTCTCCAGCTCCTTCGCCAGCTCCGCGTCCGCGCCCGCCAGGTCGATCGCGTTGACGTCCTGGTGCGCCGCCAGCGACGGGGCGATCTCGGCCGCGCGGCCGGAGAGGATGTTGACGACCCCGCCGGGCAGGTCGGAGGTGGCCAGCACCTCGCCCAGCGAGAGCGCCGGCAGCGGCGCCTTCTCGGAGGCGACCACGACCACCGTGTTGCCCGCGGCGATCGCCGGGGCGATCACCGAGACCAGGCCCAGGAAGGACGACTCGCCCGGCGCCACGAGGGCCACCACGCCGGTCGGCGCGGGCGAGGAGACGTTGAAGAACGGCCCGGCCACCGGGTTGGTGCCGCCCGCGATCTGGGCGATCTTGTCGGTCCAGCCCGCGTACCAGACCCAGCGGTCGATCGCGGCGTCCACCTGGGCGGCGGCCTTGGCCTTCGACAGGCCCTCGGCGTCGGCCACTTCGGCGGCGAACTGCTCGCGGCGGCCCTCCAGCATCTCGGCGACGCGGTAGAGGATCTGGCCGCGGTTGTAGGCGGTCGCGCCCGACCAGGCGCCGAACGCCTTGCGCGCGGCGACGACCGCGTCACGGCCGTCCTTGCGCGACGACAGCGGCGCGTTCGCCAGCCAGTTGCCCTTGCCCGCCGCGTCAGCGGCTGATGTCGCAGCCGTCACCTCGTACACCCGCCCGCTCTCGGACCGGGGGAACTTGCCCCCGATGAACAGCTTGTACGTCTTGAAGACACTCAGTCGCTCAGACATCGAGGTACGCCTCCAGACCGTGACGGCCGCCCTCGCGGCCGAAGCCCGACTCCTTGAAGCCGCCGAACGGCGAGGTCGGGTCGAACTTGTTGAACGTGTTGGCCCAGACGACGCCGGCGCGGAGCTTGTCCGCGACCGCGAGCATCCGCGAGCCCTTCTCGGTCCAGATGCCCGCCGACAGGCCGTACTGCGAGTTGTTGGCCTTGGCGACGGCCTCCGCCGGGGTGCGGAACGTCAGGACGGACAGCACCGGGCCGAAGATCTCCTCGCGGGCGATCCGGTGGGCCTGGGTGACGTTGGTGAACAGCGTCGGCGCGAACCAGTAGCCCTGGGAGGGGAGTTCGCAGGACGGGGCCCAGCGCTCGGCGCCCTCCGCCGTGCCGCTGTCGGCCAGCTCCGTGATCCGGGCGAGCTGCTCGGCCGAGTTGATGGCACCCACGTCGGTGTTCTTGTCGAGCGGGTCGCCGACGCGCAGCGTGGACATGCGGCGCTTGAGCGCGTCCAGCAGCTCGTCCTGGACCGACTCCTGCACCAGCAGGCGCGAACCGGCGCAGCAGACCTGGCCCTGGTTGAAGAAGATGCCGTTGACGATGCCCTCGACGGCCTGGTCGATCGGGGCGTCGTCGAAGACGATGTTGGCGCCCTTGCCGCCCAGTTCGAGCGTGAGCTTCTTGCGGGTGCCGGCGACCGTGCGGGCGATCTGCTTGCCCACGGCGGTGGAACCGGTGAACGCGACCTTGTCGATTCCGTCGTGCGCCACCAGCGCGGCGCCCGTCGAGCCGTCGCCCGTCAGGATGTTGACGACGCCCTTGGGCAGCCCGGCCTGGCGGCAGATGTCCGCGAAGAACAGTGCCGAGAGGGGGGTCGTCTCGGCCGGCTTGAGGACGACCGTGTTGCCGGCGGCCAGCGCCGGGGCGATCTTCCACGCGAGCATCAGCAGCGGGAAGTTCCACGGGATGACCTGCCCGGCCACGCCCAGCGGCTTCGGGTCGGGACCGAAGCCCGCGTGCTCCAGCTTGTCGGCCCAGCCCGCGTAGTAGACGAAGTGCGCGGCGACCAGCGGGAGATCGGCGTCGCGCGTCTCCTTGATCGGCTTGCCGTTGTCCAGCGTCTCCAGGACGGCCAGCTCGCGGCTGCGCTCCTGGATGATGCGGGCGATGCGGAAGAGGTACTTGGCGCGCTCGGAGCCCGGCAGCGCCGACCACTTCTCGAACGCCTTGCGGGCGGCCCTGACCGCCCGGTCGACGTCCTCCGCGGTCGCCCGGGTGTACTCGGCGAGCACTTCCTCGGTGGCCGGGGAGACGGTCTTGTCGAGCCCCCCGCCCGAGCTCTCGACGAACTCCCCGTCGATGAACAGGCCGTAGGACGGGGCGATGTCGACGACCGCGCGCGATTCGGGCGCGGGCGCGTACTCGAATGCCATGTGTCAGTCCACCGTTACGTAGTCGGGACCGGAGTAACGCCCGGTGCTCAGCTTCTGACGCTGCATCAGCAGGTCGTTGAGGAGGCTGGAGGCGCCGAAGCGGAACCACTGGTTCGTCAGCCACTCCTCGCCCACGGTCTCGTTCACCAGCACCAGGAACTTGATCGCGTCCTTGGTGGTGCGGATGCCGCCGGCCGGCTTCACACCGACCTGGACGCCGGTCGCGGCGCGGAAGTCGCGGACCGCCTCCAGCATCAGCAGGGTGTTCGCCGGGGTGGCGTTCACCGCGACCTTGCCGGTCGAGGTCTTGATGAAGTCGGCGCCCGCCAGCATCCCGAGCCAGGAGGCGCGGCGGATGTTGTCGTACGTCGACAGCTCGCCCGTCTCGAAGATCACCTTCAGCCGGGCGGCGGAGCCGTCCGGACGGCGGCAGGCGTCCTTGACGGCCTTGATCTCCTCGAAGACGTCCAGGTAGCGGCCCGCGAGGAACGCGCCGCGGTCGATCACCATGTCGATCTCGTCCGCGCCCGCGGCCACGGCGTCCGCCGTGTCCGCCAGCTTGACGGGGAGCGCGGCGCGCCCGGCGGGGAACGCCGTCGCGACCGAGGCGACCTTGACGTCCGAGCCCGCCAGGGACTCCGCGGCGGTGGCCACCATGTCCGGGTAGACGCAGATCGCGGCGGTGCGCGGGGTCGTGCGGTCCGTCGGATCCGGGTTGAGGGCCTTGGCGCACAGCGCCCGGACCTTGCCCGGGGTGTCCGCGCCCTCCAGGGTCGTCAGGTCGATCATCGAGATGGCCAGGTCGATGGCGTACGCCTTCGCCGTGGTCTTGATCGAACGGGTCCCGAGCGCCGCGGCACGGGCCTCCAGCCCGACCGGGTCCACTCCGGGGAGCCCGTGCAGGAATCGGCGCAACGTGCCGTCGGAGGCGGTCACGTCGGCCATCGACGCCAGTCGCTCCGCGGCTTCGTTGCCTTGGGAAGGAACAGTGGGCATGGTCACCAGGCCACCATATCTACGCGCGTAGCACCTGTACACCCCCGGGTGCTGGGGGCGGAAGCGGCGATTCGCCTTCCTTTCGCTGTCGCGGGTCCGTGACATGCGGAGGACGGTGCGATGACACAAGATCAATAACTTCTTTCTCAGCAGCACCGCCCGACTCGACGGCCCCACCCGACAGAGGAAAGCGGCATGCGGATCGTCTCTTCCACTTCCAGCGCTCGTTCACCAGGAGCCACGCATGTCCCGTCGCCGTACCACCGCCCGTACCACCGCCCGCACCACCCTGCGCATCGCCCTCGCCTCCGCCGCCGTGGCGGGCGCGGTCCTCGCCCCGGTCTCGTCGGCGTTCGCGGCGCCCCGGACGCCGGCGGTCGCCGTCGCCGCCGCCGACGAGTCCGGCCCGGTGCGCACCTACAAGCTGCCCGACGGCAGCCGCGCGAGCGTCCACGAGACGAAGGACGGCCACTTCCAGGTGGCCGTCTCCAAGGGCGACGTCATGCTCGCCGTCCTCGACGGCAAGCGGCCCTACGCGACGGTGCACGACCTGTTCGTCGAGATGGACGTCCGCAACGGCCGGGTCACCTGGGTCGAGCAGAAGAACATCGGCCTGGGCAAGGACGGGGGCAACCGCTTCACCCGCGGCAAGTACATCGGCAACAAGGCGCTGCCGGGCGGCATCCGCGCCGTCGTCTACCAGCGTGCGCAGCACGAGTTCACCGCGTACGTCGTCTGGAACGGCAAGCTGGTGAAGGTCCTCGACCGTACGCACCCGGCCGTCGTGACCGGCAAGTACGCCGGCTACGAGGTCCGGCTCGACGCGCGCACCGGCAAGGTCGTCGCCCTGAAGGACAAGGGCAGCTCCGGTCAGGGCCGGACCACTCGCGAGGCGTGCGCCGTCGTGAAGCAGCAGGACATCGGTGCGGGCACGCTCGCGGTCATGGTCAACAGCCCGGACGGTCCGGAGGTGTCGCTCGAGGACATGGGCGACCGCAGCCTCGTCCTGGGCCACCTGGACCGCAAGCACCCGTCCCTCCCCAAGAGCGCGGGCATCATCGCCAAGATCACCGACATCGACACCGCTCAGCCGAAGCTCGTCACCAAGGTGGAGGGCGGACTCCACACCTACGCCACCACCCTCTTCCCGAAGCTGCCCAAGGGCTGCACGGTGGTGAACCACGTCAAGTGACGCCCCCGGGGGGGCGGGGCGGGCCGCCGGTGACGCCGGCCCGCCCCGCCGTTGGTGTTTCCGCTGGTACGAGGGGTACGGGCGTTGCCGTACTGCAACCTCCGCCGGCCCTCCCGTCCGGCAGAATCGGCCCCATGACGAGCTCCCCCGACGCGCCCCAGCAGCCGGCCTACGCCGACCGGCGCTACCGCTCCTCCGCCGGCATCGCCGCCGGCGTCATGCTGCTGGCGCTCGCCGCGTGGCTGGGCGGCGACGCGATCGTGCGCGGCGAGGGCCGGGCGCCCTGGCTCGCGCTGGCCGGACTGCTGTGCGTGGTGCCCCTGGTGATCGCGTTCACCCTGCGCCCGGTGGTGTGGGCGAACGACGACCGCCTCGTCGTCCGCAACCCGTTCCGGACGATCACCCTGCCCTGGGCCCGGGTCGTGACCGTCCGCGCCGGCTACTCCAGCGAGGTCCTCGCGGAGGGGGGCGCGAAGTACCAGCTCTGGGCGATCCCCGTCTCGCTGCGGCAGCGCAAGCGCGCGGCGCGGCGGGTGCAGCGGGACGCGGCCGAGGACGTCACGGGCCGCGCGTCGCTGCTCTCCCCCGCCTCCTCGGGCCCCCTGCGCGCCCCCTCCGACCAGGCCATCGAGGACCTGCGCGAACTCGCGGAGCGGGGTGCGA
Organism: Streptomyces caatingaensis; assembly: GCF_001187435.1. Lineage (GTDB taxonomy): Bacteria > Actinomycetota > Actinomycetes > Streptomycetales > Streptomycetaceae > Streptomyces > Streptomyces caatingaensis. The sequence continues at coordinate 347,995 of NZ_LFXA01000009.1, forward strand.
AGCGGGAGGGCGCGCAGGGCGCGGCGGTCGTGCGCTGGGCGTACGAGGTGATTGCTCCGTCGGTGGTGGGGCTGGTGTTGTTCGTGGTGCTGTATCTGGAGTAGCGGGGGGTGGGGTTCGCGGCGGGGTGGGGTCCGTTGGGGGGGCTTCCGTTGCGGGGTGGGGTCTGTCGTGGGGTCGGCTTCTTTGCGGTGACGCGGCGGGAGGGTGACGCGGCGGGACGGTGGAGTTCGTCCCGTCCGCGGCCGACCGCCATGGGCCGGTGGGGAAGAAGAGGACATGACATACACGGCGTCACTCTGTTCCTCCACCTGTACTGATCGCGGTCGTTGCGTAGCCTGCCGATCATGAATGCTGGTGTGAGTGGTGTGGATCGCGTGGGCCGTGTGGGCTGCGTGGGTCGCGTGGGAGAGATCGTCGTCGACTGCGGGGATCCCGGACGTCTGGTCCGCTTCTGGGCCGGGCTGCTGGGCGGCGAGCCGGTGGACCGGGGGCCCGGCTGGTCGTACGTGGAGCCGCCGGGCTTCGTCCGGCTGGCCTTCCAGCGCGTGCCCGAGGCCAAGCAGGTCAAGAACCGGCTCCACCTCGACGTGGAGGTCGACGCGGTCGACACCGCCGTCGCCGAGGCGCTGCGCCTGGGCGGCGCGCGCCTGGGCGAGCCGGTGACCGACGAGCAGGGCAGCTTCCAGGTCATGACGGATCCCGAGGGGAACGAGTTCTGCTTCCTCTGGGGGTGGGTGCGGTAACTCCCCGTCAGACGGCGGCCGTTCGGCAGTCCCGGCAGAGGCCGGGGGCGGGCGAACGGAAGGCGCGTTCGCAGCCGTCGCACGTCTGGAGCGGGTGCGGGCGGGGCGGCTGCGCCGACCGCCCGGTCGTGGGCGGCAGGTGCGGCGGCAGCCATTCGCGGAGGCTGTAGGCGAGGAGGCGCGCGGGCCTCGGAATGGGACCGACGGGGAGATCGGCGGTCAGTGTGCGGGCGACCTGCCCGGGCCGGATGCCGCGATCGAGCCAGGCCCGGACGGCGGGGGCGAGGGCGCCGACGTCCTTGCGGGAGAGGAGGAGGCGGGGGTCGTCCCGGCGGAGAGCGGCGAGGAGATCGACGGCGGGGCGATCGCCGGGCTGCGCCCGGGTGGTCTCCGGCGCCTCCTCGGTCTTCGGCGGGTTGGCGGGCGCGGGCCGCGGGGCCGTGCCGACGGCAGCCGTCAACTGCGCCGCCCCCTGCGGCTGTTCGTACCATCGGGTGACAGTGACGACCTGCCCCTTGTCGTTGCGGACGCGCCTGCGCTCCAGGTACCCCGCCTTCTCCAGCTCGCGCAGGGCGCGGGCGATGGTGATCTCCCCTTCCGGGAAGCGCCTGGTGAGGTCCTTGATGCCGATGGTGGCCCCGTCGGGGAGCGACTGGACGTACACCCCGATGCCGATCGCGACGAGGGACAGGTCGCGGTGCTGGGCGAGGTGATTGCCCACGACGGTGAAGTGGGTGGTGTGCCGGTGGCGGATGTGCACCACGCCGGCGCGCGCGGGCGCGCTAGACTGCTCGACAGTCATAGGGAAGCTCATTCCTTCCTCGATGATCAGGCCCTCGCCCGGGATGCCCGTCCCGGCGGGGGCCGTCGTCGTTTTTCGGTTGTCGCGTGGCGCGACCGTACCGCGCCGCTCCCGGCATGTGTCAGCGCGTCACCCGATGGGGTGAGGGGGTGGGGGTGGGGTTGGGAAGGGTTCTTCCTCCTTGGGTTTGAGGGGTGTTGGGCGGCGCCGGGGGGTGGGGCGCCGGGACGGGGGAACCGTGATGCAGTGCGGGCCTGGGGAGTTGACCGGTTCGGTTGCTCCTGTCGGCCCAGCCGGGGGAGCGACGCGGCAGTCGCAGGTCCGGAAGAGCGGGCGCCACCACGAGATCCTTAGTCCAAGGCGTGCATAGTCGCATTACGGCATGGACGCTCATGCATGACCCCTCCTACTGTCATCGCAGGCCGCCCAAACAGGGCTCAGGGCAAGGGCGTTCACATGTCCGAACGCTCAGCGCTCATCCGTCTCACCGGCAGCGGCAGTGGTGAGTGCGGAGAAAAGGACTGCCCGAACATCTACCGCACTTCGAGGGGATCGTTCGTCGTACAAGGCGATGTGTCCGATGCCATCGAGCCGCCCGTGGGCGAGGGGCTCGTGGGGTAAAGCGACGCGGCTCCCCGCACTCCGGCTCCGGCCGCCTGGTCGATCCACAGGGCCAGACCGAGGTGTGCGCCCACAGACGCGATCCACAGTCCGGTCATCGCCGCCGAACCCCTGCGCAGCGCCTCCCCGTCGGGCCCGGACCAGACCTGTACGGTCCGGGCTATGACTCCGCCGAGCGCCGCCGCAAGGCCCAGACTCGCCACCTAGGCCGAGTGGACGGTTGTGGAACGGCCATGCCTGGAGTGGTTCACCATTCATGTCACATGGAGTCGGCGTCGCTCTCTCTGCGAGCGGGGACAGGGCTGAATCGGCGTGGGTTGAGGGAAGGGGGTGCGATGGCTTCTTGGACCGCTGATCTGAGGGGGAGTTGGGCGGGGCCGGAGGTGGGGTGCCGGGCGGGGAAACCGTGATGCGGTCCGGAGCGTGTTGGGAGCAAGAGCGCATCGCAGCGCTGAGGGGCGCTGGGTGGGGTAGCTCTGCGCCCTCTTGACCTGGGGTGAGTGGAGGGCTGATGGTCGTGCAACTGACCGCAACGGCCCGACACGGGAGGCAGTTATGCCGCTTCGGTTCATCGGTATCGATCCCAACACTGGCCACAACGAGTGCCCTGCGGTCTGGGTCGACACGGACAAAGAACCCGAACCCGAGCTCCTCTTCCAAGGGTGGCTGGCCGACGAGGCACTTCAGGCTGAATGCCGGAAGGACAGTCCCAAACCCGACACGGAGGCTGTCGTCCGTATCCCGGTACGCATGGTGCCGCTGATCAGGAAGGCGTGTGATGTCGCAGAGGAAGCAGCCGCCAAGCTTCGAGGAACTGCTGGAATCGGCACAGGTGTCAGCGGTGCACCTGGAGATGCGTGACGCCTACGGGATCGGGCCGGAGGCGGACGACTTCGAACGCTGGAAGCGCACCGGGCAAAGGGACATCGACGCAGGATCGGACTACTGGGCGCCGTGGGTCGAACTCATCGCCCGTACTGTCGCACGGGGTGTTGTCGTCCGTAGGGCTCGGATCGTATCGGAGCCTGTGACTGAGTACATCCGATACGAGCACGCGGGTACGCAGGTCAACATCGGGGCCGGCGAGCAGGTGCGCTGGCTGCCGCGTCGCCGTGCGTCGGACATCGCACTGCCGGGTAACGACTTCTGGCTGTTCGATGAACGTCTGGTCATGTTCAACCACTTCACCGGGGACGGAGCGTCGGCTGGGCCGTCAGTGAGTGAAGACCCGGACGTTGCCAAGTTGTGCGCGTCCGCATTCGAGGCCGTGTGGGAGCGCGGTATCCCGCACGAGGAGTACCAGGTCTGAGGCCCGCGTAACGGACTGCCGGCACATGCCTACGTCACCATCTTCCAGCGCCCAAGCTGCTCGCGAAGCGCTCGCTGAGCGCTTGCGAGAGATGCGTCTGGACGCAGGCCTGACCGTAGAGGCGCTGGCAGTCCGGTGTGGCTGGAACAAGTCGAAGTCCTCGCGGATCGAGAACGCCAAGACCGCCCCGTCGGACGCCGACATCCGTGTTTGGTGCCTGGCCTGTGAGGCGCCTGATCAAGCAGCGGACCTCATTGCCGCGAATCGGATCGCCGACTCTCTGTATGTGCAATGGAAGCGGTTGCACAGGACCGGGCTCCGCAGGATCCAGGAGTCGTACGTCCCGTTGTACGAGCAGACGCGCCATTTCCGCATCTACTGCTCCAGAGTTGTGCCGGGCTTCCTCCAGACCGAGGCGTATGCCACAGCCCTGCTGTCCTCCGTGGCCGCCTTCCGTCAGTCGCCCAACGATGTCGCGGACGCGGTAGCGGCCCGCCTCGCTCGCTCGCATGTCATCCGTGACGGCAGTAGACGCTTCGCCATGCTGGTGGAGGAGTCGGTACTGCGCTACCGCATAGGTGACTCGGAAGCGATGGCCGGTCAGCTCGGACACCTCCTGTCGGTCAATTCCTTGCCGTCCGTCTCCCTCGGGGTGATCCCGTTCGAGGTGACCCGAAGCCTGTGGCCTCTGGAGACGTTCAACGTCTTCGACGACAGGCAGGCCGCTGTCGAACTGCTCACGGCCCAGGTCACGGTGACTGCCCCCGGGGAGGTCGCCATGTATGTGAAGGCCTTTGTCGAGCTCCAGAGCCACGCGGTGTACGGGGCCCGTGCCCGGTCGTTGATCACGGCTGCGATCGACGCTCTTGGGTGATTCCCCTGCAACAAACTGCAACACCTTGGACGTTGCGCGTTGCTCATCTCTAGTTTCTTGGGCATGACCACGGACATCGAAGCAGTCGCCCAGCCGTCCGATGCCTTCGCGGCAGGCAAGAAGCGGGCCGACGACACGGCCTTCATGCTGGACAGGGTGCTGACGGAAATGGGCATCAGGGTGGGGGACAGGGATTCCTGGCCGCAGTTGCAGGGGCGGGCGTCCTTGTCGGGCGAACCGTACGTGTACTTGGGCACTGTGCCCATGGCCACGGTGAGGAAGCTGATCGATGCCCTGATCTATGCCCATTCCGCAAAGCGGGCGCGCTGAACGGTGTCCTTCCGGCATTCAGGAAGGCAGACTCCGCGACGACAGCTGACCTTTATGGGCCGGAGCGTGACGGTGTCAGGTTCTCCCGGCCCTGCGGCGGCAACACCCACCCGGACGGCGAGGCGTACGTGACGCTCGCACGGATCGGCGACGGCGTCTGGGCCTTGGTGACAGCAAGCGTCCGCAGGCCGAACCGCTGAGGTTCACGACGGCGGAGCTGGACGCGGCCGGGATCGATCCCGCGCGTTTCGGTCTCTCGGCCTGATTCCCCGATCGACGGTTTCCCGGCCTTCTGCTCCCCGGAAGGCCGGGAAACCCTCTCTTGAGAGAGAAGCGGGCGAATCCGCGTGCACTTCCATGCATTCCAATGGGTCGGTGACAAGGCCGAGTTCGACAAGGAGCGTGTGCGGCGGCCGCCCGCCCCGGAGATGCCCACTGTGACCAGCCCGCCGGAGGTGGCCGAACCGTATCGCGAGGCCGTGGCCGAATGGCCGGTGAGCGAGGTGCCGCCGCTGGAGACGGCGTACTGGCGACGAAGCCGGCGGCGCTGGTCCGTGGGTCGTGGGAGCACCCGAAGCCCGCTGCGGACTGGCTGATCGCCAGACTGGCCGAGTACGGGCGCGGTCCCGGGGCGCCAGGGCCGTGCAGATCGGTCCGCTTCCGGCGGTGGTGACGTCCGCGTCTTCGGGGAGCTCAGCCCGACTGCCGTCGGCGACCGTCTCGGACCCATGTCACCACGACCAGAGCCGCAGTGACGTACATCAGGACGCTGAAGGTGGCTACGGATTCGACGTACTGCTCGTAGCCGTCTGCGCGGAGTTGAAGGGCGAGGGAGCCAAGTGCCGTTCCGAGCACCGCGGTTGCGGCGGTCATGGTGACGAACGGGGCCTTCGTCATGGGTGCTTCCTCCCGGGCACGAGATGCTTGACCGAGGTGCTTGATCAAGGTCGAGCCTACATACGCGGTGTTGGGAGCCGGTCGGGGGGCCTTGTCGCGGTTGCCGCGACTCGGTGGGGTCGGGAGGGGGGCTTTCGTGGTCTTTCTGTCGTGGGGCCGGCTGGATGCGCGGACGGCGAGGGCCCCGGTCGGTGGTGACCGGGGCCCTCGTCAGCCGGCCGTGCGGGACGGGTTCAGAAGTCGGCCCTGCGGGACGGGATCAGATGCCCGCCGCGCGGGACAGGTCCGTCTTGATGGCGGCGAGGACGTCGGCGGCGCGGGTGCGGGCGTCGGTCAGGGCCGCGGCGGAGGCGACCGGGACGACGGCCTCCAGGTAGCACTTGAGCTTGGGCTCGGTGCCGGAGGGGCGGACGATGACGCGGGCGGCGGAGACCGTGCCCGCCTCGTCGCCGGAGAGGTGGTAGCGCAGGCCGTCCGTCGGGGGCAGGGACTCCGAGCCCTTCGACAGGTCGTCCGCCGAGGTGATGTGCAGGCCGGCCAGCGTGGTCGGGGGGTGCTCGCGGAGGCGGCGCATCGCGGCGGCGATCAGGGAGAGGTCCTGGACGCGGACGGAGAGCTGGTCCGTGGCGTGGAGGCCGTGCTCGACGGCCAGGTCGTCGAGGAGGTCGGCGAGGGTGCGGCCCTTCTCCTTGAGTTCCGCGGCCAGTTCGGCGACGAGGAGGGCGGCGGTGATGCCGTCCTTGTCGCGGACGCCCTCGGGGTCGACGCAGTAGCCCAGCGCCTCCTCGTAGGCGTAGCGCAGGCCGTCGACGCGGGCGAGCCACTTGAAGCCGGTGAGGGTCTCCTCGTAGGGGGTGCCCGTGCCGGCGGCGGCGATGCGGGAGAGGAGGGACGACGAGACGATCGTCGTCGCGAAGGTGCCGCTCGCGCTCTTGTGGACCAGGTGCTCGGCCAGCAGGGCGCCCACCTCGTCGCCGCGGAGCATGCGCCAGCCCTCGACGGAGTCGGGGTCGGGGACGGCGACGGCGCAGCGGTCGGCGTCGGGGTCGTTGGCGATGATGATGTCCGGCGCCTCGCCGCGGGTGGCGGCGTCGCGGGCCGTCGCGAAGGAGAGGTCCATCGCGCCGGGCTCTTCGGGGTTGGGGAAGGCGACCGTCGGGAAGTCGGGGTCGGGGTCGGCCTGTTCGGCGACGACGAGCGGGGGCGGGAAGCCGGCGCGCTCGAAGGCGGCGGTGAGGACGGTGCGGCCCACGCCGTGCATCGGGGTGTAGACGACGCGGACGTCGCGGGGGGAGCCGCCGGTGAGGACGGCGTCCGTGCGCTCCAGGTAGGCCTGGAGGACGGTGTCGTCCAGGGTCTCCCAGCCGGTGGTGGGGCGGGGGACGTCGTCCAGGGTGGTGATCGCGGCGATTTCGGCGGCGATCTCCGCGTCGGCGGGGGGCACGATCTGGGAGCCGTCGCCCAGGTAGACCTTGTAGCCGTTGTCGCGGGGCGGGTTGTGGCTGGCGGTGACCTCGACGCCGGCGACCGCGCCGAGGTGGCGGATCGCGAAGGCGAGGACGGGGGTGGGGAGGGGGCGGGGGAGGAGCGCGGCCTTGAGACCGGCGCCGACCATGACGGCGGCGGTGTCGCGGGCGAAGTCGGCGCTCTTGTGGCGGGCGTCGTAGCCGATGACCACGGTGCCGTTGGTGTGGCCCTGGTTCTTGAGGTAGGCCGCCAGGCCCGCGGCCGCGCGGATGACCACCGTGCGGTTCATGCGCATGGGGCCCGCGCCGATCTCGCCGCGGAGGCCGGCGGTGCCGAACTGGAGCGTGCCGGCGAAGCGGGCGGTCAGCTCGGGCAGGTTCTCCGCGTCGATGAGTGCGGCGAGTTCGGCGCGGGTCTCGGGGTCGGGGTCCTCGGCGAGCCAGGTCCGGGCTCGGGTGAGGAGGTCTCGCTCCTGCTCCACGGGGTTCCTCCGGGGTGTGTCGGGGCGGTGCGGGTTGGTGTGTGGTCGGGGGGGCGGGGCGGGACGGGGTCTTCCGGGGCTGCATTATTTACGGCCGTGCGGGCCCTATGAATGGGTGCCGTGTCCTTGGCCGCAAATAACGCGTCACGCCCTCTCCGGACCCCGTCCCGCCCCGCCCCCTTCCGCCGTCCGCGTCCGCCGGGTGGTGGTGGCCGGCGGGGCCGGATGGGTGGTCGCCGCCGCCGGTTTCCGGGTGAGGGGGTGGCGGCGTACGGGGGCTCAACGTGGTGGGCGCGTGCCGCTACGTGAGTCGTAGCGGGCACGCGCCCACGGAGGTGTCCGGGTGCTCAGAGGCGGGGGAGCACCTGGGCGAGGAGGGCGCCCATCTGGACGGCCGAGTCGCGGCCGGCCTGGAGGACCTCTTCGTGGTTGAGGGGCTCGCCCGTCATGCCGGCGGCCAGGTTGGTGACCAGGGAGATGCCCAGGACCTCGGCGCCGGCCTCGCGGGCGGCGATCGCCTCGAGGGTGGTGGACATGCCCACCAGGTCGGCGCCCAGGGTGCGGGCCATGCGGACCTCGGCCGGGGTCTCGTAGTGCGGGCCGGGGAACTGGGCGTAGACGCCCTCCTCCAGCGTGGGGTCGACCTCCTGGCAGAGGGTGCGCAGCCGCTGGGAGTAGAGGTCGGTGAGGTCGACGAAGTTGGCGCCGACGATCGGCGAGGTCGCCGTGAGGTTCAGGTGGTCGCTGATCAGTACCGGCTGACCGGGGCGCATGCCGTCGCGGAGACCGCCGCAGCCGTTGGTCAGGACGACCGTCTTGCAGCCGGCGGCGACGGCGGTGCGGACGCCGTGGACGACGGCGGCGACGCCGCGGCCCTCGTAGTAGTGGGTGCGGCCGAGGAAGACCAGGGCGCGCTTGTCGTTGACCTTGTACGAGCGGATCGTGCCCGCGTGGCCCGCGACCGCGGCGGCGGTGAAGCCCGGGAGCTCGGTCACCGGGAACTCGGCCTCGGGGGTGCCGAGGGCCTCGGTGGCGGGCACCCAGCCGGAGCCCATCACCAGGGCGACGTCGTGGGTCTCGGCGCCCGTGAGCTCGCGCAGACGGGCGGCGGCGGCGTCGGCCGCGGCGTACGGGTCGGTCTGGGGGGTAACTGAAGCGTTCACGCGGACGAGGGTAACCGGTCGCGGCCTACGCGCGTAGATGTCGCAGGTTACGGTCCTGCGGCGATCGCCTCGTGCGTTGCGACGAATGGCCTAGCAGGGGCGCTTGCGCAGTTCCATGACGTAGTCGTGGGGGGCGCCCGCGGATTCGGCGGCGTCGGCGATCTCGCCGAGGTAGCGGGCGGAGGGCAGGCCGCCCTCGTAGCCGTTGAGGACGTACGTCCAGGCCGTCTCCTCGCCGTCCAGGGTGTGGACGCGGACGCGGAGGCGGCGGTAGATGCCGAGGCCGACCCCTTCCCAGCGGTCCATGGACTCCTCGTCCATCGGGGCGATGTCGTAGAGGGCGACGAAGACCTGTGAGCGGGGTTCCTCCACCACGGTGGCCAGGGCGCCCTCCCAGCCCATCTGCTCCCCGCCGAAGGTCAGGCGCCAGTCGGCGAGCCAGCCCGTGCCGCGCAGCGGCGAGTGGGGGGCGCGGCGCGTCATCAGCCGCGCGTCGAGGTTGCCGGCGTACGCGGCGTAGAGCGACATGGTTCTGAGGGTACGGGAGTGAGGCGGGACCGCATTTGGGATGGCAGGCTCGAAGGGAGCGCGGGGCCCGATGTGCGCCGGGCGGAGTGGGGGGAGGACCCGGGAGGAGTCGCTTTGATGGGTGCGGGACAATGGAGTACGTGACTCGGATCGTGATCATCGGTGGCGGACCCGGCGGCTACGAGGCGGCGCTGGTGGCCGCTCAGCTCGGTGCGGAGGTGACCGTCGTCGACTGCGACGGTCTGGGCGGGGCGTCGGTGCTGACCGACTGCGTGCCCTCGAAGACGCTCATAGCGACGGCTGAGGTGATGACGTCGTTCGACTCGTCGTACGAGGAGCTGGGCATCACCGTCGAGGACGGTGTGGCGGACGACGGCACCGTGATCGGGGTGGACCTCGGGAAGGTCAACCGCCGGGTCAAGCGGCTGGCGCTGGCGCAGTCGCACGACATCACCGCTTCCGTGACGCGGGCCGGCGGGCGCGTGCTGCGGGGGCGGGGGCGGCTGGATCCCGAGCGGGCCGCGGACGGTACGCGGAAGGTGCGCGTGCGGATGGCGGACGGTGCCGAGGAGACGCTCGTCGCCGACGCGGTGCTGGTGGCCACGGGTGCCCATCCGCGGGAGATCCCGGACGCGCAGCCCGACGGCGAGCGCATCCTGAACTGGACGCAGGTCTACGACCTGGACACGCTGCCGGAAGAGCTCATCGTGGTCGGGTCGGGTGTGACCGGCGCCGAGTTCGCCGGGGCCTACCAGGCGCTGGGCTCCGAGGTGACGCTCGTCTCCTCGCGGGACCGGGTGCTGCCGGGCGAGGACCCGGACGCGGCCGCGGTGCTGGAGGACGTCTTCCGGCGGCGCGGGATGAACGTGATGGCGCGCTCGCGGGCGGCCGCCGCCAAGCGGGTGGGCGACCGGGTCGAGGTCACGCTCGCGGACGGGCGGGTCATCAGCGGTACGCACTGTCTGATGGCGGTCGGGTCGATTCCGAACACGGAGGGCATCGGACTGGAGGAGTCCGGCGTCCGGCTGACCGAGTCGGGGCACATCTGGACCGACAAGGTGTCGAGAACGAGCGCCCCGGGTGTCTACGCCGCCGGTGACTGTACGGGCGTGCTGGCCCTGGCGTCGGTCGCCGCCATGCAGGGCCGGATCGCGATGTACCACTTCCTGGGCGACGCGGTCGCGCCGCTCAATCTCAAGGCTGTATCCGCGAACGTGTTTACGGATCCGGAGATTGCCACGGTCGGGTATTCCCAGGCTGACGTCGACAAGGGGCTGATTGACGCACGGGTCGTCAAGCTGCCGTTGCTGCGTAATCCCCGCGCGAAGATGCAGGGAATCCGGGACGGATTCGTAAAGATGTTCTGCCGGCCCGGGACGGGCATCGTGGTCGGCGGTGTCGTCGTCGCGCCGCGGGCGAGTGAGTTGATTCATCCGATCTCGATCGCGGTCGACAACAATCTGACCGTCGAACAGATCGCGAACGCGTTCACGGTGTATCCCTCCTTGTCCGGGTCTGTCGCCGAGGTGGCGCGACAGCTGCACACCAGGAAGGCCCAGAGGGAGAGTTGAGGCGTGGGGGACCGGACGGGGCGGCTCTCCTTCCGGTTGCCTATACCACTTCTTGGGTTGCGCGGCGAACAACTTCCGTTAATTGAAGCAACCTGCTGAAAACAGATGGTCGTTGGCGTTACTGTCGGTTTCGTGTTCGCTGCAGAACGTCGTCAATTGATCCTCGAAATGGTGCGTGCCAACGGGGCGGTTTCGCTCCGTGAGCTCGCCCGCGTCGTCCAGACCTCCGAAGTGACCGTACGGCGCGACGTGCGGGCCCTCGAAGCGGAAGGACTGCTCGACCGCCGGCACGGCGGTGCGGTGCTGCCGGGTGGCTTCATCAGGGAGTCCGGCTTCCCGCAGAAATCCCATCTAGCGACCGCGGAGAAGACGGCCATCGCCGATCTCGCGGCGAGCTTCGTCGAGGAGGGCGAGGCCGTCGTCGTGGGCGCCGGTACGACCACGCAGGAGCTGGCCCGCCGGCTCGCGCGGGTGCCGGGGCTGACCGTGGTCACCAACTCCCTGCTGGTCGCCCAGGCGTTGGCCCATGCCAACCGGGTCGAGGTCGTGATGACCGGCGGCACGCTCCGGGGCTCCAACTACGCGCTGGTCGGCAGCGGTGCCGAGCAGTCGCTCCAGGGGCTGCGGGTCTCCCGGGCCTTCCTGTCCGGGAGCGGGCTGACCGCGGAGCGCGGGCTCTCCACGTCCAACATGCTCTCCGCGAGCGTGGACCGGGCGCTGGTGCAGGCCGCGGCGGAGGTCGTGGTCCTCGCGGACCACACGAAGCTGGGCACCGACACGATGTTCCAGACCGTGCCGACCGACGTCATCACCAGACTCGTGACCGACGAGCCGCCGGGGCACGACGAGCGTGCGGCCACGGAGCTCCAGGCGCTCGCCGACCAGGGCGTGCACATCTCGGTCGCGGGGCCCGGCGCGGGGTCGGGCCCGGGGGCCGGGGGGGCGCCGCACGGCGAGGCCGTCCCGCCGCCCCGGCGGCGGGACGTCGCCCCGCTGCCCGGGCAGCGGCGGGGGCATCCCCCGTGGGCTCCGACGGCCGCTACCCCGGCCCCGAGCGCGGCGGGCCCCCGCCCGGGGCCGCCCCGCTGCGGGGCGCGGCCGCCGTGCCGATGGAGTCCGGGGGGCAGGGGGCGGCGACGGCCCGGGTGGCGGACCTGGCGCCCCGGAGGAGATAGCGGAGCCCCCTCGCCCGCTCAGGTGCGCGCCGGCTTGATGCCCTCCAGGGTGAGCCGCAGCAGGCGGTCGGCCAACTCCGGGTCGCCCGGGGCCTCTTCGACGGCCAGGGCGATCGCGTTCGTCAGCTGCATCAGGTCGGTGATGCCGACGTCGGCGCGCACGGCCCCGGCCCGCTGCGCCCGGGCGAGCAGCGTGCTGCCCGCCTCCCGCATGGGGACGTTGCAGCGCGCGAGGGCCGACGCCTCGTCGCTCTGGGCGGCCATGAGGGCCCGGGACAGCCCCCGGTAGGTCGCGGCGTGGGTGATCACGGCGCGGAGCCAGTCGACCAGGGCCCGGCAGGGCTCGTCGGCGGCGAGGAGTTCGCGGGAGCGGGCGAGGAGACCGTCCACCTCGCCCTGGAAGACCGCGCACATCAGCGCGGTGCGGTGCGGGAAGTGCCGGTAGAGGGTGCCGATGCCGACGCCGGCGCGGCGGGCGATGTCCTCCAGGGAGGCGTCCGTGCCGTGCTCGGTGAAGGCGGTGCGCGCCTCGGTGAGCAGCCGTTCGTAGTTGCGCCGCGCGTCCGCGCGCATCGGCCGTGGCGGCGTCGTCGTCATGGGCGTTCGTCCTCCCGCTCGCTCCCCGTTCCAGGATGCCATCAACGCGGAGGGGCCCCGGCCGTCGTCGGCCGGGGCCCCCCGGGGCGGAGCGCGGACGTCAGTCCTTGATCTCGCAGATGACGGCGCCGGAGGAGACGGAGGCGCCGATCTCGGCGGTGATGCCCTTGACCGTGCCGGAGCGGTGCGCGTTCAGCGGCTGCTCCATCTTCATGGCCTCCAGGACGACGATCAGGTCGCCGGCCTCGACCTGCTGGCCCTCCTCGACCGCGACCTTGACGATCGTGCCCTGCATCGGCGAGGCCAGCGCGTCGCCCGAGGCGGCGGAGGTGGCCTTCTTGGCCGCCCGCCGCTTGGGGCGGGCGCCGCCGGCCGCGGCGGTGCGGGCGATGGTCATGCCGAGCGAGGACGGCAGGGAGACCTCGAGGCGCTTGCCGCCGACCTCGACGACGACGGTCTCGCGGCCGGGGGCCTCCTCCTCGTCCTCCGCCACGGCGCCCGCGAAGGGCTCGATGGTGTTGGTGAACTCCGTCTCGATCCAGCGGGTGTGGACGTGGAACGGGTCGGCGGTGAAGGCGGGGTCGGCGACCACGGCGCGGTGGAAGGGGATGGCGGTCGCCATGCCCTCGACGCGGAACTCGCCGAGCGCGCGGGCGGCGCGCTGGAGGGCCTGCTCGCGGGTGGCGCCGGTGACGATCAGCTTGGCCAGGAGGGAGTCCCAGGCGGGGCCGATCACCGAGCCGGCCTCGACGCCGGCGTCAAGGCGGACACCCGGGCCGGACGGCGGGTCGAAGCGGGTGACGGTGCCGGGGGCGGGCAGGAAGTTGCGGCCCGGGTCCTCGCCGTTGATGCGGAACTCGAAGGAGTGGCCGCGCATCGGCGGGTCGTCGTAGCCGAGCTCCTCGCCGTCGGCGATGCGGAACATCTCGCGGACGAGGTCGATGCCGGTGACCTCCTCGGTGACCGGATGCTCCACCTGGAGGCGGGTGTTGACCTCCAGGAAGGAGATCGTGCCGTCCTGGCCGACGAGGAACTCGCAGGTGCCGGCGCCCTCGTAGCCGGCCTCGCGGAGGATGGCCTTGGAGGCGCGGTACAGCTCGGCGTTCTGCTCGTCGCTGAGGAACGGCGCGGGGGCCTCCTCGACGAGCTTCTGGTGGCGGCGCTGGAGGGAGCAGTCGCGGGTGGAGACCACCACGACGTTGCCGTGCTTGTCGGCCAGGCACTGGGTCTCGACGTGCCGGGGGCGGTCGAGGTAGCGCTCGACGAAGCACTCGCCGCGGCCGAAGGCGGCGACGGCCTCGCGGACGGCCGAGTCGTAGAGCTCGGGCACCTCTTCGAGGGTGCGGGCGACCTTGAGGCCGCGGCCGCCGCCGCCGAAGGCGGCCTTGATGGCGATCGGCAGGCCGTGCTCCTCGGCGAAGGCGACGACCTCGTCGGCCCCGGAGACGGGGTCGGCGGTGCCGGCCACCAGGGGGGCGCCGGCGCGCTGCGCGATGTGACGGGCCGCCACCTTGTCGCCCAGGTCGCGGATGGCCTGCGGGGGCGGGCCGATCCAGGTCAGCCCCGCGTCGATGACGGCCTGCGCGAACTCGGCGTTCTCGGACAGGAAGCCGTAACCGGGGTGGATCGCGTCCGCCCCGGACTCGGCCGCGGCGGCCAGCACCTTCGCCATGTCGAGGTAGCTGGTCGCAGGAGTGTCACCACCCAGCGCGTACGCCTCATCGGCCACCCGGACATGCACGGCGTCCCGGTCCGGATCCGCGTAGACCGCCACACTCGCGATCCCGGCGTCCCGGCACGCACGAGCAACGCGGACTGCGATTTCGCCACGATTGGCGATGAGCACCTTGCGCACGATGGCTCCCTCCTTGAAACAAGGTGAGTTTAGGTACTGGCGACACTCCGTGCCGACCCGACGTCCAGGGTGACCTTGCCCACACGGAGTGTGAGTCGCGTACCCCGCGCGGACGGAAGTTCCCTGCTCTCCCACGGTACGCCGCCCGTGCTCGCGCGCCGCCGGAACTTCGGTGTGGTCAAGGTCTCGGCGATCTTCGAGGAGCGACGGGGCGGAATCTTTGTGGGGACCCTACGAACGGGTGAAGGAAAGTTTGCGGCAGCGCGTGACGGGAGGGTGGCCCGGGGCAGGCGGTTACCAGCCGGTATGGGAGGGGTTCGGGCGACCCGCGTGGTCCTCCGGGGGCGAAGGGGCGGCGAGTCGGTCAACTGGGCGCCCCGGCGCGGGAGTACGCGCGGTGGGTCGAGGGCGCGCCGATTCGTACGTACCCCGGCGCGGCCCGAAGTCCGTGCGAATCCTTGGGTGTTCCGGAGGAGGGTGGGGTCCCCGGAACCGGTGGGAGGGGTGACCGATATGCCGTGACATCGTTGAAGAAGTCATGATCAAGCGCATCGCAGCGGCCGCCGCCCTGGCCGGGGCCGCCCTCTCCGTGACCTCCGCCGCCACCGCGTCCGCGGCGCCCCTGCCCCTGCCGCAGCCGAAGTCGCCCACGGCGAGCGCCGGTGATGTCACCGCCCCGCCCGAGGCCGGCGCGCCGGCGAAGGCCGCGCCGACGCGGAGCACCACGGGGAAGGGCACCCCCGCCCAGGCCGCGCCGGCGCGGAGCGACACGGGCAAGGGCGGTGCGGCGAAGGGCGCGGCTCCCGGCAGGGGCGCGGCCCCGGGGAAGAGCGCGAGCCCGGGGAAGAGCGGGACGCCGGCGAGGAGCGGTGCTCCGGGGAGCGCCGCGGCTCCCGGCAAGGCTCCCGCGAGGACGGGCGCGGCCCCCGTCGCGGGAGCCCCCATGGGCGCCACCCCGCCCAAGGGCGCGACCCCGCCCAAGGGGATGACGCCCCCGAAGGGCATGACGCCGCCCCAGAACCCGCCCACCAGCCTCTACCCGGACGCCGTCAACGAACTCGGCAAGCTCAAGCAGCTCAACCAGCTCAGCCAGGTCAAGCAGGTCGGCCAGGTCGCGAGCCAGCTGCCCCTGTGACCACCGCGCACTCCCGCGGTCCGGGCGTCACCGGGATCCGCCGCGTGCCGCCGGTCCGGCGCCCCTCGGGGGCCTGCCGTTCCGGCCGGGGGTCCGGGGGGTGTCCCCCGGGGGGTCTCAGTACGCCCACAGGTCGGTGATCGTGGTCCCCAGCTCCGCCAGCAGCCTGCGGAGCAGGGGCAGCGACAGGCCGATCACGTTTCCCGGGTCGCCGTCGACGCCCTCGACGAAGGGGGCGGAGCGGCCGTCCAGGGTGAAGGCCCCGGCGACGTACAGCGGTTCGCCGGAGGCCACGTAGGCGGCGATCTCGGCATCGGTCGGCTCACCGAAGCGGACCGTGGTCGAGGCCGTCGCGGAGCTGCGGCGGCCGGTCGCCGTGTCGATCACACAGTGGCCGGTCCGCAGCACTCCCGAGCGGCCCCGCATGGCCTTCCAGCGGGCCGTCGCGTCCTCGGCGTCCGCCGGCTTGCCCAGCGCCCGTCCGTCGAGGTCCAGCACCGAGTCGCAGCCGACGACCAGCGCGCCGGCGGCCTCCGGCCGGGCGGCCACGGCCGCGGCCTTCGCCTCGGCCAGCACCAGGGCCAGCGCCGCGGGGTCCGCGGCGGTGAGCGCGTCCTCGTCCACCCCGCTCACGATCACCTCGGGCGCGAGCCCGGCCTGGCGCAGCAGGCCGAGGCGGGCCGGGGACTGGGAGGCGAGGACGAGGCGGCGTGCGGGCGTTGCGGTCATGGGGGCCAGCGTACGGCCTACTTCGTGAGCACGGCCTGCATGATCTTCTTGGCGATGGGGCCCGCGAGGCCGCCGCCGGAGACGTCCTCGCGGTCGACGCCGGAGCCCTCCGGGTCGATGAAGACCGCGACGGCGACCGGGGAGCCGTCAGCCTGCTTGGCGTAGGAGACGAACCAGGCGTAGGGGATCTTGGAGTTGTTGACGCCGTGCTGGGCGGTGCCGGTCTTGCCGCCGACGGTGACGCCGTCGATCAGGGCCGACTTGCCGGTGCCCTCCTTGGCCGTGAACTCCATCATCTCCTGGACCTTCTTGGCGGTCTCGGGCGAGACGGCCTGGGACATCTCCTCCGGCTTGTGCTGCTCGACCGTGGACAGGTCGGGGGCGCGGAGCTTGTCGACCAGGTAGGGCTTCATCAGCTTGCCGTCGTTGGCCAGGGCCGCGGTCATCATCGCGATCTGGAACGGGGTGGCCGCCAGGCTGCCCTGGCCGATGCCGGTGAGCGCGGTCTGCGGGCGGTTGAGCTTGTCCGGGTAGACGCTCTTGGTGACCGAGACGGGCATGAACAGCTCCTTGTCGAAGCCGAACTTCTCCGCGGTCTCGCGCATCTTGTCCTGGCCGAGCTCGGCGGCGATCTTGGCGAAGACGTTGTTGCAGGAGTACTGCATCGCGACCTTGAGCGAGGCGTTGCGGCAGGGCGCGCTCTCGTTCTCGTTCTTCATCGGGGTCACGGTGTCGGGCAGGTTCCAGGGGTACGGGGAGTCGGTCGGGGCGTTGATGTCCGTGTAGAGCCCGTGGTCGAGGGCGGCCGCCGCGGTGAGGATCTTGAAGGTGGAGCCGGCCGGGTAGAGCTCCTTGATCGCGCGGTCGGAGAGCGGCTTGTCCGGGTCCTTCTCCAGCTTCTGCCAGGCCTTCTGGTCCTTGGTGCTCTCGCCGGAGAAGACCGAGGGGTCGTACGAGGGCGTGGAGACCATGGCGAGGATCTTGCCGGTGGTGGGCTCGATGGCGACCGCGGCGCCCTTGTACTTCGAGAGCGCCCGGTAGGCGGCCTTCTGCGCCTTGGGGTCGATGGTGGTGACCACGTCGCCGCCCTTGGGCTTCTTGCCGCTGAGCATGTCGGCCGTGCGCTGGAAGAAGAGCCGGTCGTCGGTGCCCGTGAGGAACTTGTCGTAGACGTACTCCAGGCGCGAGCCGGCGTAGATCTGCGACGAGTAGCCGGTCACCGACGAGTACATCGGGCCGTCCTTGTAGGTGCGCTTGTACTTCAGGTCGCTGCCCGTGGTCTCCGTCGAGCCCGTGACGGGGTCGCCGCCGACGATGATGTCGCCCCGCGGCTGCGCATAGGTGTTGATCTTCACTCGGCGGTTGTGCTCGTTGTTGGCGAGGTCGTCCGCCTGGGCGAACTGCAACCACGTGCTTCTGACCAGCAACGACAGCACCAGCAGTCCGCTGAAGAGCGCCACACGTCGCACGGGCTTGTTCATGACATAACTCCCCGGTTCGCGGCAATTCACCGGGGAAGATGCCAATCCGGACAGGTGCGGTTGCGGCGGGACGAAACCTGTGAGGTACCTGTGCAACGGGAGCAGGCTCAGGTGAGCCCCAGGACGAGGAAGAGCACGACCATGCCGACGGCGAGCACCAGGCCCGCCCGCCGGAGCATGGCCTGGGCCTCGCGGAGCTCCTCGGGGGGCTCGTCGGACGGGTCGGACCAGAGCACGCCCCCATCGTCTGGCGCGCACGGCCGCACGGCCTGAGTACGGGTACTCAGGCGTGGGTGTGACGCGACTTACTCGCGCCCGCCGTCCGGCACTACGCCGGCCAGTACGACGTCCGCCAGGCCCGCGGGCCCGGCGCGTGCGCCCGCGCGTTGCGCGCCCGCCGGGCCGGGCTGGCCCACTCCGGGCGGACCGGCTCGTCCCCGGGCGCCGCGGCCGCCGCACGCGCCGCGGCGCGCGCCTGCACCACCGCCAGCGCGGCCGCCAGCTCCTCGGGCGTGGGGTTGCCGCGTACGACCTTGATCACCAGGCGCTCCCTCTCTCCGCCGTGCATCTCTCCATCGGCCCCCTCCATGACGACCGATCGTTACAGCGGAATGTTCCCGTGCTTCTTCGGCGGCAGCGCCTCGCGCTTGTCACGCAGCGCCCGCAGCCCGCGCACGACGTGCCGGCGCGTCTCGGAGGGCAGGATCACCGCGTCCACGTAGCCGCGCTCGGCCGCCGTGTAGGGGTTGAAGAGCGCGTCCTCGTAGTCCGTGACCAGCTTCGCGCGCAGCTCCTCGCGCTCCTCGTCCGACGAGGCCGCCGCCAGGGCGCCGCGGTGCAGGACGTTGACCGCGCCCTGCGCGCCCATGACCGCGATCTGGGCCGTCGGCCAGGCCAGGTTGAGGTCCGCGCCCAGGTGCTTGGAGCCCATGACGTCGTAGGCGCCGCCGAACGCCTTGCGGGTGATCACCGTGATCAGCGGGACCGTGGCCTCCGCGTACGCGTAGATCAGCTTGGCGCCGCGCCGGATGATGCCGCCGTACTCCTGGTCCACGCCCGGCAGGAAGCCGGGGACGTCGACGAAGGTCAGCACCGGGATGTTGAAGGCGTCGCAGGTGCGCACGAAGCGGGCGGCCTTCTCGCTGGCGTCGATGTCGAGACAACCGGCGAACTGCATCGGCTGGTTGGCGACGACGCCCACCGGGTGGCCCTCGACCCGGCCGAAGCCGGTGATCATGTTCGGTGCGAACAGGGCCTGGGTCTCCAGGAACTCGCCGTCGTCCAGCACGTGCTCGACGGCCGTGTGCATGTCGTAGGGCTGGTTCGCCGAGTCCGGGATCAGGACGTCCAGTTCGAGGTCGGCGTCCGAGACCTCCAGGTCGGCCTCCTCCGGGTAGGACGGCGGCTCCGAGAGGTTGTTGGACGGCAGGTACGACAGCAGCGCCTTGACGTACTCGATCGCCTCCTTCTCGTCCCCCGCCAGGTGGTGGGCGACGCCGGAGGTCGCGTTGTGGGTGCGCGCCCCGCCGAGCTCCTCGAAGCCGACGTCCTCGCCGGTGACCGTCTTGATGACGTCCGGGCCGGTGATGAACATGTGCGAGGTCCGGTCGACCATCACCGTGAAGTCGGTGATCGCGGGCGAGTAGACCGCGCCGCCCGCGCAGGGGCCGACGACCAGCGAGATCTGCGGGATCACGCCCGAGGCGTGGGTGTTGCGGCGGAAGATCTCGCCGTACATCCCGAGGGCCATCACGCCCTCCTGGATGCGGGCGCCGCCGGAGTCGTTGATGCCGACGACCGGGCAGCCCGTCTTCAGCGCGAAGTCCATCACCTTCATGATCTTCTGGCCGAAGACCTCGCCCAGCGAACCGCCGAGCACCGTGAAGTCCTGCGAGAACACGGCGACCGTGCGGCCGTCGACCGTGCCGTAGCCGGTGACGACGCCGTCGCCGTACGGGCGGTTCTTCTCCATGCCGAAACTGGTCGACCGGTGCCGGGCGAACTCGTCCAGCTCGACGAACGAACCCTCGTCCAGCAGCAGTTCGATCCGCTCACGGGCCGTCAGCTTGCCCTTGGCGTGCTGCTTCTCCACCGCCCGGGCCGAACCGGCGTGCGTCGCCTCGTCGATCCTGCGCCGGAGGTCCGCGAGTTTGCCCGCGGTCGTGTGGATGTCGGCTCCCTCGGAGCCGGGGGCGGTGGCTGGCTCGGACATCGGGCTGCGGCTCCTGCTCGTCCTGGGGGGTCGATGGACTGGGTCGCGCCTTGGCGGCTACCGGGTCGTAGCGTATCGGCGCGGATGCGTTCCGGCAGTGCGTCGTTGGCCACACCCGCCCCCCTTCTAGGGTGGCTGTCATGACGCCCTCCCCCGACCCCTCCGACGACCGCGGCCGCTGGTCCGACCTGGACCGGCCGCCGCTCAACGCCATGGGACTGCGCCGCGCCCTGGTGCGGCCCGGCGGCCTGTGGACCTCCCTGGACGTGGTCGAGCGCACCGGCTCGACCAACAGCGACCTCGCCGCGGCCGGCGGGCCCGAGGGCGCCGTGCTCGTCGCCGAGGAACAGTCCGCCGGGCGCGGCCGGCTGGACCGCACCTGGTCCGCGCCCGCCCGCTCCGGCCTCTTCTTCTCCGTCCGCCTCACCCCCGGGCCCGGCGTGCCCGCCGCCCGCTGGGGCTGGCTGCCGCTGCTCGCCGGCGTGGCCACCGCGACCGCGCTCTCCCGCGCCGCCGGCGTGGACACCGCCCTGAAGTGGCCCAACGACCTGCTCGTCACGGTCGGCGGGCAGGAGCGCAAGGCCGGTGGCATCCTCGCCGAGCGCGCCGGGGACTCCGTCGTCCTCGGCATCGGCCTCAACGTCTCGCTGCGCGCCGCCGAACTGCCCGTCCCCACCGCCGGTTCGCTGGCCCTCGCGGGCGCCGCCGTGCTCGACCGCGACCCGCTGCTGCGCGCCGTGCTCCGCTCCCTGGAGGACTGGTACGTGCTCTGGCGCGAGGCCGGCGGCGACCCCGGGCCCTGCCGCCTCCAGGAGGCGTACGTCGCCGGCTGCGCCACCCTCGGCCGCACCGTGCGCGCCGAACTGCCCGGCGGCCGCGCCCTCGTCGGCGAGGCGGTGGCCGTGGACGGGGACGGGCGGCTGGTGCTCGCCACCGCGGACGGGGTGCAGGAGCCGGTCGGGGCCGGGGACATCGTCCATCTCCGTCCCGCTTCGTCCGGGCCGGAGGGGCCCTCGGTGCCGTCGGGAGAGTGAGCTAGGGCACACCTGCCGTATCGTTGTGCCCGGAAAGCGGGCGAGCGATCGGCAGGGCAGTGCGCACGGATCGGACAGGGGGCGGGCGGTGACCGCCGCGGACGGGGAGACCCCCCGTCCCGTTGAGCCGGAGAAGACCCTCCCGGAGGAGGGCCCGGAGCGGGGCCCGCGGAAGGACGCGCGGAAGGTCCCCGACGAGATCGACGCGGGCGGCGAGGAGGGCGACCCCCTCGCGCTGCGCCTGGAGGCGCTGATCCTCGGCGCGGAACGGCGGTACACCCCCTTCCAGGCCGCCCGCGCCGCGGGCGTCTCCATGGACCTGGCCGCCCGCTTCTGGCGCGCCATGGGCTTCGCCGACATCGGCCAGGCCAAGGCGCTCACCGAGGCGGACGTCCTCGCGCTGCGGCGGCTGGCCGGCCTGGTCGAGGCCGGGCTGCTCAGCGAGCCCATGGCCGTTCAGGTGGCGCGCTCCACCGGGCAGACCACCGCCCGGCTCGCCGACTGGCAGATCGACTCCTTCCTGGAGGGCCTGACCGAGCCCCAGGAACCGGGCCTGACCCGTGCCGAGATCACCTACCCGCTGGTCGAACTGCTCCTGCCCGAGCTGGAGGAGTTCCTCGTCTACGTGTGGCGCCGCCAGCTCGCGGCGGCGACCGGCCGCGTCGTCCAGGCCCAGGACGACGCCGAGATGGTCGACCGGCGGCTCGCCGTCGGCTTCGCCGACCTGGTCGGCTTCACCCGCCTCACGCGGCGGCTGGAGGAGGAGGAACTCGGCGAGCTGGTCGAGGCGTTCGAGACCACCGCCGCCGACCTGGTCGCCGCGCACGGCGGCCGCCTCATCAAGACCCTCGGCGACGAGGTCCTCTACTCGGCCGACGACGCCGGCACCGCCGCGGAGATCGGCCTGCGCCTCATCGAGACGCTCGGGAACGACGAAACCATGCCGGAGCTGCGCGTCGGCATCGCCTTCGGGACGGTGACGACGCGGATGGGCGACGTCTTCGGCACGACCGTCAACCTCGCGAGCCGCCTCACGTCGATAGCGCCGAAGGACGCCGTCCTGGTCGACAGCGCGCTGGCGGAGGAGCTGACGCGCAGCGGGGACGCGCCGAAGTCCGAGGCGGAGGTGGCCGGGCCGGGGGGCTCCGGGGAGGCCTCCTCCTACCGCTTCGCGCTGCAGCCCATGTGGCAGCGGCCCGTGCGCGGGCTGGGCGTGGTGGAGCCGTGGCTCCTCACGCGCCGCGGGTGAGGTCCGCCCCGTGCGGGCCCGCCCCGGGTATGGCTAAGCCCCCGGGTATGGCTAAGCACCGTCTCCCCGTGCATGATCGGTTCGTCCGGAGCGCAGCGTCGGGAGGATGGGGCGATCGTGAGCGAGCAGCAGCAGGAGCAGCGGTACGGCGAGTGGGTCGCGGTCCGTACGCATGAGGGCGGGCACGTCGCCGAGCTGGTCCTCGACCGGCCGAAGGCCATGAACGCCGTCTCCACGGAGATGGGCCGCCGCATCGCGGAGGCGACCGCCGCCCTCGCCGCGGACACGACCGTGCGGGCCGTCGTCCTGACCTCCGCCCACGAGCGCGCCTTCTGCGTCGGCGCGGACCTGAAGGAGCGCAACTCCTTCACCGACGCCGACCTCGCGCGCCAGCGCCCGCACGCCCGCGCCTGCTACACGGGCGTCCTGGAACTGCCCGTCCCGGCGATCGCCGCCGTGCACGGCTTCGCGCTCGGCGGCGGGTACGAACTCGCCCTCTCCTGCGACCTGATCGTCGCGGACGACACCGCCGTCGTCGGCCTGCCCGAGGTGTCCGTCGGCGTGATCCCCGGCGGTGGCGGCACACAGTTGCTGCCGCGCCGCGTCGGGGCCGCCCGCGCCGCCGAGCTGATCTTCTGCGCGCGGCGCGTGGAGGCCGCGGAGGCACGGGAGTTGGGGCTGGTCGACCGGGTCGTCCCGGCCGGGCGGGACAGGGCGGAGGCGCTCGCCCTGGCCGCCCGGATCGCGGCGCACTCGCCCGTCGGCCTGCGCGCGGCGAAGCGCGCCCTGCGGCTGGGCCACGGCCTCGACCTGCGGGCCGGGCTGGAGGTCGAGGACGCGGCCTGGCGCTCGGTCGCGTTCTCCGCCGACCGCGCCGAGGGCGTCGCGGCGTTCAACGAGAAGCGCGCCCCCGACTGGCCCGGCCTCTGACGGCGCCTCCGGCTCGGCCAGCGGAAAGCGCGCGGCGTTCCTACGCTGGAGGTGCGAGGGCCGCCGCGCACGGCGGGGAATGTGAGGCTCGGGTGGTGGACGACGGGGAGCACGACGACCGCCTCTCCGCGGTGGTGGCGCTGGCCCAGGCGATGGCGGCCGAGCCGGATCTGCTCGGCGGCGTGAGCGCCGCCGCGGAGGGGGCGCTGCGCGCCCTGCGCGGCAGCTTCGCCGCGGTCTCGGTCTGGGAGCGCGAGCGCGGCCGGCTGCGTGTCCTGGTGAACGCGGGGGAGCTGGACGAGGACGAGGAGCGGCTGCCGGCCGACGAGTCGTACCCCGTGCACAACTTCCCCGAGATCGCCGAGTTCCTGCACGAGGAGTGGGTGGGCGGCCGGCCCCACGCCTGGGTCGAGCGGGCCGACGGGCCCGACGAGTGCGCGGCGTACGCGGCCCACCGCATCGCCGCCCTCCGGCGCCACCGCCGCGGCAGCTGCGTCATCGCGCCGATCGTCCTGCACGGGCGGGCGTGGGGCGAGCTGTACGTGGCGCGGCCGGCGGGCGCTCCCGTCTTCGACCGCAAGGACGCGGACTTCGCGACCGTCCTGGCCGCCGTCACGGCCGCGGGCATCGTCCAGACCGAGCGGCTGGAGGAGGTCCGCAGGCTCGCCTACACCGACCCGCTGACCGGGCTCGGCAACCGCCGCGCCGTCGACGCCCGGCTGGACGAGGCCATGGAGCGGCACCTCGCGGAGGGCGTGGTCGTCAGCCTCGTCGTGTGCGACCTCAACGGGCTCAAGCGCGTCAACGACACCCTCGGGCACGCGCAGGGCGACCGGCTGCTGGAGCGCTTCGGCTCGCTGCTGTCGCTGTGCGGCGCCCGGCTGCCGGGGGCGCTGGCGGCGCGCCTGGGCGGGGACGAGTTCTGCCTGCTGACGGTGGGCCCGCCGGCGGACGAGGTGGTGCGCGCGGCCGAGGAACTCTGCCTGGCCGCCGGGCGGTTGGAGCTCGGCGAGGGCGTGGCGTGCGGCGTCGCGTCCACCGGCGATCCGATCGGCGAGGTGCGGACGGCCCGCCGGCTGTTCCGGCTCGCGGACGCGGCGCAGTACCGGGCGAAGGCGGCGGGGGCGCGCAAGCCGGTCGTCGCGGGGCGCGACGGGGGGCTCGCGGACCCGGTCGTCCGCCTCGCGGACCGCCCGCCGCGCCCGCCGGCGGCGGAACGGCGCCGCTTCCGCGGGCGGCGGGCGTAGGGCGGGGCGGGCGGGGCATCTCTCCCGCCACCACGGCGTTGTACGGGACGGACTCACCTAGTGACAGGTGGCGATTCAGACCCTAGGGTGCCTGAATATGGATATGCAGATGCAGGGCGAAGTGGTGGTGGGCACGTCCGGAACGACCGCGGACGACGTAATCGCCGTGGCACGCCACGGCGCCCGCGTCCTCGTGTCCGACGAGGCCCTCGCCGCCGTGGCCGCCTCCCGTCAGGTCATCGAGGACCTGGCCGCCAAGCCGGACCCCGTCTACGGCGTCTCCACCGGCTTCGGCGCCCTCGCCGTCCGCCACATCAGCCCCGACCTGCGCGCCCGGCTCCAGCGCAACATCGTCCGCTCGCACGCGGCCGGCATGGGCCCCCGCGTGGAGCGCGAGGTCGTCCGCGCCCTGATGTTCCTGCGCCTGAAGACCCTCGCCTCGGGGCACACCGGCGTCCGCCCCGTCGTCGTCGAGACGATGGCCGCCCTGCTCAACGCCGGGATCACACCCGTCGTCCACGAGTACGGCTCCCTCGGCTGCTCCGGCGACCTCGCCCCGCTCTCGCACTGCGCGCTCACGCTCATGGGCGAGGGCGAGGCGGAGGGCCCGGACGGCACCGTCCGCCCCGCCGCCGAACTGCTCGCCGCCCACCGCGTCGAGCCCGTCGAACTCCGCGAGAAGGAGGGGCTGGCGCTGCTCAACGGCACCGACGGCATGCTCGGCATGCTCGTCATGGCCTGCGCCGACCTCGCCCGGCTGATCACCTCCGCCGACATCACCGCCGCGCTCTCCCTGGAGGCGCTGCTCGGCTCGGAGAAGGTCCTCGCCCCTGAGCTGCACGCCATCCGCCCGCACCCCGGCCAGGGGACGAGCGCCGCCAACATGCTGCGCGTCCTGGCCGGTTCGGGCCTCACCGGCCACCACCAGGACGAGGCGCCGCGCGTCCAGGACGCGTACTCGATCCGCTGCGCCCCGCAGGTCGCGGGCGCCGGGCGCGACACCCTCGCGCACGCCCGCCTGGTCGCGGACCGCGAGCTGGCCGCCGCCGTGGACAACCCCGTCGTCCTGCCCGACGGCCGCGTCGAGTCCAACGGCAACTTCCACGGCGCGCCCGTCGCGTACGTCCTCGACTTCCTCGCCATCGCCGCCGCGGACCTCGCCTCCATCGCCGAGCGCCGCACCGACCGGCTGCTCGACCGGCACCGCTCGCACGGGCTGCCGCCGTTCCTCGCCGGCGACCCGGGCGTCGACTCCGGCCTGATGATCGCCCAGTACACGCAGGCCGCCCTGGTCAGCGAGATGAAGCGGCTGGCCGTGCCCGCCTCCGTGGACTCGATCCCGTCCTCCGCCATGCAGGAGGACCACGTCTCCATGGGCTGGTCGGCCGCGCGCAAGCTGCGCACGGCGCTGGACGCGCTGACCCGCGTCATCGCCGTCGAACTGGTCGCCGCCACCCGGGCCGTCGAACTGCGCACCGGCCTCACGCCGTCCCCGGCCACCGCCGCCGTCCTGCGCGCGGTGCGCGCGGCGGGCGTCGAGGGCCCCGGCGAGGACCGCTTCCTCGCCCCCGACCTCGCCCTCGCCGAGGCGTTCGTCCGCTCCGGCGGGCTCGTCGAGGCGGCGGAGGGGGAGACGGGTCCGCTGGGCTGAGCGCGGGGGGTGGGGCGGGCGTCCCTTCCCGTGGTGGGCCGCCGCGCGGGCGTCCCTCCCTGCGGTGGGCCGCCGCGCGGGCCGAGTGACCGCACGGGCCGAGTGACCGCACGGGGGCGCGGCCGCTCCGGGCCGCGGAGCGGGGCGGGTCGCCCCGGTGGCCAGTGGCCGTACGCTCAGCCGCCGTTCGTCGCGGTGCGTGAGCGGCGCGCGGCGACCGTGACGAGCGCCCCGCCCGCCGCGACGAAGGCGACGCCGCCGAGGACGTACGGGGTGGTGTCCACGCCGCCCGTGTCCGCGAGGCGCGCGGAGGACGGGGGCCGCGCCTCCGAGGCGGCGTGCGTCTCCGAGGCGGCGTGCGCCCGCGCGGGAGCGTGCGCTTCGGGGGCAGCCAGTGCCCTGGGGGGAGTGGGCGCCTTGGGGGGAGCGGGAGCCGAGGACACCGGAGACGCCGAGGACGCCGCGTGCCGTTCCGGCGTCGCGTTCGCGGGGCGGGTACGAACCAGCCCGCGCACAGGAGGGTTCCGGCGGCGACGGCGGTCAGCAGCGGGCGCAGCGGGCGGCGTGCGGTCACGGCGCATCCCCTCGGCGGTGCTCGGGAGCGGAGGAACGGGGCGGGGCAAGGGTGTTGGGCACGGTTCATGGGGCGGCGTCGCGGGACCGCGCGCGTCCGACGGACCGTCAAGGAACCCCGGTCGAACAGATGGTAGTGACCCGCACGGGTGATGGGGAAGCCGCGGGCCGCACGGAACCCGTAAGGGGCCCGGAGGCCCGGAGCGGACCCCGGCTTGGGCGGGGGCGGCTCTAGGGTCTTTACTGGAGGGTCTTCACCGGCGTGGTCTTCCCCACACTTTTCCCAACCGTGGAACGGGCGATTCGGGTCAGGCGTTCCCTATGCAGTGACCGGGACGGCCGGGCACCCGCGGGAGCCCGGCGGTGGGGGAGACCGAGGGGCGGAGGCGCCCCCGCGGCCCGGTTCCGTGGATGTCGGGGTCCAGAGCGATGGAGATGCGTGTGATGAAGGACGGCAAGCGCCGCAAGGGCCTGGCGGCCGCGGCCGCCGTGCTCGGTGGTGTGCTCACCCTCGCCGCCTGCGGTGGCGGCGACGGCGACGACGGCAAGGGCGGCGGCAAGGACAAGTCGCAGAGCAAGGTCGACGCCGCGGCCGCCCAGGAAGCCTCCAAGGCGCAGATCAAGATCGCGACCAAGACCGGCACGGCCAACGCCGGCGTCACGGCGGACGAGGCCAAGGTCACGGTCAGTGACGGTGAGCTCGTCAGCGTGAAGATGACGTCGCTGGACGAGAAGACGGGCAAGCAGAGCCCGGTCGAGGGCGAGCTGGCCGCGGACAAGAAGTCCTGGCTGCCGAAGAAGAACCTCGAGCGCTCGACCAAGTACCAGATCGTCGCCGAGGCGAAGGACGCCGACGGCCGCAAGGCCGTGGCGAACTCGTCCTTCTCCACCGTCTCGCCGAACAACAGCTTCATCGGCTCCTTCACGCCCGAGGACGGCTCGACCGTCGGCGTCGGCATGCCGGTGTCGATCAACTTCGACAAGCCGATCAAGGACCGGAAGGCCGTCCAGTCGCACCTGGAGGTCACCTCCAGCAGCGGCCAGAAGGTCGTCGGCCACTGGTTCAACGACCAGCGGCTCGACTTCCGCCCCCAGGAGTACTGGAAGGCGAACTCCCAGGTCACCCTGAAGATGAGCCTCGACAAGGTCGAGGCCGCCCCGGGCATCAAGGGCATCCAGAACAAGACGGTGACCTTCAAGATCGGCCACTCGCAGGTCTCCACGGTCGACGCGAAGACCCACCAGATGACGGTCGTCCGGGACGGCAAGGTCCTCAAGACCATCCCGATCTCGGCGGGCAGCCCCTCCAACCCGACGTACAACGGCCAGATGGTGATCTCCGAGAAGTTCAAGGAGACCCGGATGGACGGCTCGACCGTCGGCTTCACCAAGGGCGACGGCAAGGGCGAGTACGACATCCCGGACGTCCCGCACGCCATGCGCCTGTCCACCTCCGGCACGTTCATCCACGGCAGCTACTGGGGCGGCGGCGTCTTCGGCAACGAGAACACCAGCCACGGCTGCGTCGGCCTGAAGGACGTGCAGGGCGCCAACGACCCGAACACGCCGGGTGCCTGGTTCTTCTCGAACTCCCAGATCGGCGACGTCGTCGTCGTCAAGAACTCGGACGACAAGACGATCGCCCCCGACAACGGCCTCAACGGCTGGAACATGAGCTGGTCGGAGTGGGTCAAGGGCAGCGCCACCGGCGCCTGATCCCCGTCCCCACCCCTCCGCCGGGCGGCGGCCGCTGATCCCCGCGGCCGCCGCCCGGCTGTTTCGCGGCCGGCGTCTTCCCGTCCGTTCCCGTCCGTTCCCGGTCGTCGCGTTCCCGGCCGGCATCGTTCCGGCCACATTCCTGCTCGAAGGAGGCCCTCGCATGGGCAAGCGCCGTGAGGCACCGCGTGAGGCACCGGAGGAGACCGCGCTCCGCGAGGCCGTCGAGGCGGCCGTGCGGCGGCTGCGCGCGCTCCCCGCGGCGGAGGTCGAGGACGCCGCCGTGGCCGCGGCCTCCCCCCTGGCGGCCTCGCCCGCCGGGCCGGAGGCGCTCGGCCGGGCGCTCCTGCGCACCGCCGAGGCCGAGGTGCGCGCCGCCTGGGAGCGCGGGTGGCAGCCCGCGGACGCCGTGCGGCTCGCCCGGCGGGACGCCCCGCCCGCCGCCGCGCGCTTCGTCCTCGACGCCGTCGCGGCGGAGGCCCGCCGCTATCCGTCCGGTGCCCTCACCGGCCGCTGGGGGCGGCAGCTCGACGACCTGGACGCGGTGGTGTGGTGGGACGGCGACGGCGCGTTCCTCGACGGCTTCGCGCGGCGCGGGCGGACCGCCCGCTACGAGGCCGTCGCGGCGGCCCTGACCGCGCTGCGGCTGCTGGCCGGGCTGCCGCGGATCGAGCCCGCCGGGCCCGTGCCCTCCCGCACCGGCCGGCCCGCCGCCCCGCCCCTCTCCGCCATGCCCCTCTCCGTCCCGCCGAAGGCGCTCGGCCGGATCCGGGCGCTGCTCGCCAAGGCCGAGTCCACGGACTTCCCCGAGGAGGCCGAGGCGTTCTCCGCCAAGGCGCAGGAGCTGATGGCCCGGCACTCCCTCGACGCGGCCGCGCTCCCGGCCGGGCCCGGCGCGGCCTCCGACGCCCCCGGGGTGTGCCGCCTCGGCGTCGAGGGCCCCTACGAGCCCGCGAAGGCGCTGCTGCTCGACGCGGTCGCCGCGGCCAACCACTGCCGTGCCGTGTGGTCCTCCGAGCTCGGCTTCTCCACGGTCGTCGGCTTCGACGCGGACCTGGAGCTCGTCGAGCTCATGTACACCTCCCTCCTGGTGCAGGCCGACACCGCCATGCGCCGGGCCGCCGACGCCCACCACCGGGGCGGCCGTTCGCGGCGCACCCGCGACTTCCGCGAGTCCTTCCTCATCGCCTACGCGTCCCGTATCGGCGACCGCCTCTCCGCCACGGCCCGCGACGTCACCGCCCGCGAGGCGCCCCCCGAGGTGCTCCCGGCCCTGGCCGCCCGCGACCTCGCCGTCGGCGAGACCGCCGAACGCCTCTTCCCCGCCACCACCTCCCACCGGCTCCGGGGCCGCGACGCGGAGGGCTGGGCCCGGGGGCGGGAGGCGGCGGACGCGGCGCGGTTGCGGTAGGGCCCAGGGCAGTCGTCGCGGCCGCCCGAAAGGGTGACGGCGTTTCCCGGCGACGGGCGCCCGGTGCCGTCGCCCACGGCATACTGCGCCCATGCGAGTGGCCCTCATGACCGCCGGTTCCCGTGGTGACGTGGCTCCCTTCACGGGGCTGGGACATGCCCTGGAGCGGGCCGGGCACCGGGTGACGCTGGTGACGCACGCCCGGTTCGCACCCTTCGCCGAGGCCGCGGGGCTCGGGTTCCACGCGCTGCCCGTGGACCCGCGGGCGGAGCTCGCCAGTGAGCGGGGGCTCGCGCTGCAGCACAGCTCCACCGGCGCCGGACAGCTCGCCAGAGTCGTCTCCCTCGCCAGAGCCGCCGTCGGGGCGATGGTGGACGACCTGGTGGCGGCCGCTCGGGAGGCCGATCTCCTGTTGCTCTCCAGCTCGTTGGGGGCGCTCGGGCACACCATCGCCGAGGGGCTGGGGCTGCCCAGCAGGGGGGTCTATCTCCAACCCCTCGCCGCCACGGCCGAGTTCGCCCCGCCCGTCATCGGCAGCGGCTCCTGGGGCGCGCCCTGCAACCGGATCGCCGGGCGGGCCGTGAACGCCGCCGTGGACGCCATCTTCGCCGACACCGTCCGCGCCCTGCGGTCCCGCCTGGGTCTGCCGCCCCGTGGCGGCCGTGCCGCCCGCCGCGCCCGGGAGCGCGGCGACTGGCCGATCCACCACGGCTTCAGCGGGCTCGTCGTCCCCCGGCCCCGCGACTGGCGCCCGGGGCTGACCGTGGACGGCTACTGGTGGCCGTACGACCCGCCGGGCACCGAACTTCCTCCGGACGTGCGGGACTTCCTCGCCGCCGGGCCGCCGCCCGTCTTCGTCGGGCTGGGCAGCGCCACCGTCCCGTACGCGGCGCGGGTGAGCGCCACCGTCGTACGGGCCCTGCGCGCCGCCGGGCTGCGCGGGATCGTCCAGCGCGGCTGGAGCGGGCTGGAGGCCCGCGGCGACGACCTGCTCACCGTCGGCGAACTCCCGCACGCCGCGCTCTTCCCGCACGTCGCCGCCGTGGTGCACCACGCCGGGGCGGGCACCACGGCCGCCGCCCTGCGCGCGGGCGTGCCCGCCGTGCCGCTGCCCCTGCA
The DNA here is from genome assembly GCF_001187435.1 of Streptomyces caatingaensis. GTDB lineage: Bacteria > Actinomycetota > Actinomycetes > Streptomycetales > Streptomycetaceae > Streptomyces > Streptomyces caatingaensis. Next base: position 378,898 of record NZ_LFXA01000009.1, read on the forward strand.
GTTCGACGCCGGCTTCTGGTCCGCCCGCGTCACCGCGCTCGGCGTCTCGCCCGGGCCCGTACCCCTGCGCCGCCTCACCGCCGACGCGCTGATCGCCGCCCTCGTGCGCGTCACCACCGACCCGTCCTACCGCGAACGCGCCCGCGCCCTGGGTGCCCGCATCCGCGCCGAGGACGGAACGGCCCCCGTCGTCGCGGCAATCGACCGGCTGTGCCCGTAGCCGTGCGCCGAGCCGGCGCAGCCATGCCCTGAACGTGCTCACGATGCCCCCCCGTGTGCGTCTCTCCGACGTTGAGGACATCGTGCCGCACGCCACTGACAACGCCCCCGTGGCGGGGAGTCCGGCCGCCTGCTCCCCGATCTCACCGTCCCATTCCTGGAGTTCAGCGGGCCCGCTCCCCGAATTCAGCGGGCTCCTCTCCCGAGTTCAGCAGGTCGGGGTCGGCTCCCCGAGAGCTCGGCGGGCCCGCTCCTCCGAGTTCAGCAGGCCGGCTCCCCGAGAGTCCAGCGTGCCGGCCCCCCCGAGAGCTCAGCGGGCCCGCTCCTCCGCCCGGCCCCGTCCCGCCAGCGCCCCCGTGATCCCCATCGGTACCGCCAGCACCACGAGCGCGACCAGTCCCGCCGTCCAGCCGCCGGTCAGGTCGCGGGCCGCGCCGAAGGCCACGGGGCCGGCGGCGGCCAGCAGGTAGCCCACGCACTGGGACATCGCGGACAGGAGTCCGGCCTCGTGCGCCGTGCGGGCGCGCAGGGACATGTAGGCGATGCCCAGGGAGAGCACGGCGCCGAGCCCGAGGCCCAGCAGCACGGACCACACCACGGCCGGAGCCCCGCCCGGGGCCGCTAGCATGCCCGCGAAGGCGGCCACGCACAGCGCCGTGCCCCCCACCGCCAACCAGCCCTGGCGGAGGGAGCGTTGGGCCCACACCGGCACCGACAGCGAGGTGATCACGGCGGATCCCATGCACACCGCCAGCAGCCCCCCGGCGCCGCCCTCCGACCAGCCGTGGTCGACGGCGAACGACGGCAGCCAGGTGGTCGCCGTGTAGTAGAGGAGGGACTGGAACGCGTAGAACAGGGCGACCGCCCAGGCCAGTCCGCTGCGCCACACCGAACCGTCCGCCCGCGCCGCGGCCGCCGGCCGCTCCCCCCGGCGGCGCAGCCGCGGCGCCCACACGGCGAGGGCGGCCAGCGCCGGAACGCTCCACAGGGCGAGGCCTCCGGCCCACGACAGCGACAGCGCGTCCCGCAGTGGGACGGTCGTGGCCGCCGCGACCGCGCCGCCGCCGACGAGCATGGTGGTGTGCAGGCCGGACATCAGCCCGACCCGCCGCGCGAAGTCCCGCTTGATCAGCGCGGTGACGACCACGTTGGCGACCGCCACCGCCGTACCGGCCAGGAACGACCCGGCGAACAGCGGGAACGGCGCCGGGACGAGGCGCACCGCAGTGCCGCACAGCAGTACCGCCAGCACCGCGACCAGCGTCCGCTCCATGCCCCAGCGGCGGGCCAGCCGCGGCGCGAGCGGGGCGAAGACGCCGAAGCAGACCAGCGGCAGCGTGGAGAGCGCGCCGGCGCCGCCGTTGGAGAGGCCGGTCGCGTGCCGGATGTCGTCCAGCAGCGGGGAGACCGCGACGATGGCGGGTCGCATGTTGACGCCGACGAGCAGGACGGCGAGGGCGTAGGGGAGCAGGCGGCGGCGGTCGGCGGCGGGAGCCGGGGCCGGGGCCGTCGTGCGGGATTCCAGGTCCGGTGAGGGGGTCACGAGCATCCTTCCGTCCGACGCTTGGCTTAGACTCTGTCTAAGTTGCAACGTCATCCAAATTTGCTACGCTCGTGGCCCCCGAGAAAAGCCGGACTTGCAAGCTTTGTCATGTTTGCGGCGCGACAGCGGGAGGCCGGACACCGACGCCGGACACCAAAGGAGAACCATCGGATGAACTGCTACGACTGCCATGCCGCCGCCGGCGCCGCCGTTCCCGCGGTCGCCGTCTGTCACGGCTGCAGCTCCGGCCTCTGTCCGGCCCATCTCCTGATCACCCGGCCGGAGATCCACCGCCCCAACGGCGTGGGCGTCGTCCACGCCCCCGCCCGCGCCCGGCGCGTGTGGTGCGCCACCTGCCACGCCGCCCAGGCGGCCGGCGCACCCGCCGTGTCGACGGCCTGACCGGCCGTCGCCGCCCGTCAGTTCAGGCCGCACTCCTCGGTCAGCCTGATCGTGGTGCGCCCGCTCCGCGAGCCTTCGATCGCGCAGGCGTAGCGCTCGCAGTCCCGGCCCTCCAGCATGGCGCCCGCCGCGCACGTACCCATCGGCCCGCCGGTCGCCGTGAGCCCCACGGGGGCGTCCGCCATCTGGTAGCGCAGCGTCGCCGCCCCCGACTGCCACGGGTAGTGCACCGACGTGACCCGGAAGGTGTCCGCCCCCCACGGTCGCAGGACATGCCCCTTGTCCGGCGCCTCGTCGAAGGACCCCGCCACCGCCCCGGACGTCAGCACCAGCGCGTGCGCGGTCTCATTGCGAACGGTGACCTCGAAGTGGTCGCACTGCGGCACCGGGCACCCGGTCACTATGGCCGCGTCCCTGAGCTCGGTCAGAAGCGTCTCGTCGTGAAGTGTCTCGTCCATACCGGCCAGGGTGGCGGCGGGGGCGTGCGCACGGCGTCGGCCGATCGACGGTCCGGCCGGGGGAGCGGCGGCTCCTCCGGGCGTGGGACGGTCCTTGGATCCGACCGTGGGGCGGTCCTTGAACTCGGTTTGCCGCCCGGTCAGTTGCCGCCCGCCGGAGCGACGCCCACCGGGCAGGAGACCCCCGTCCCGCCGATGCCGCAGTAACCGGCCGGGTTCTTCTCCAGGTACTGCTGGTGGTATTCCTCGGCGTGATGGAACGGCCCCGCCGGGCGGATCTCGGTCGTGATGTCGCCGTAGCCCGAGGCGCGGAGGACGGACTGGTAGGCGTCGCGGGAGGACTCGGCGGCGGACTGCTGCTCGGGGGAGTGGGTGTAGACGGCCGAACGGTACTGCGTGCCGCGGTCGTTGCCCTGGCGGAAACCCTGGGTGGGGTCGTGGGACTCCCAGAAGACCTTGAGCAGGGACGCGTAGGGGACGACGGCGGGGTCGAAGACGACGCGGACGGCCTCGGTGTGGCCGGTGAGGCCGCTGCAGACCTCTTCGTAGGTGGGGTTCGGGGTGTGGCCGCCCTGGTAGCCGACCAGGGTCGTCCAGACGCCGGGGGTCTGCCAGAAGCGGCGCTCGGCGCCCCAGAAGCAGCCCAGGCCGAAGTCGGCGACGGCCAGGCCCTCGGGGTAGGGGCCGGCGAGCGGGTTGCCCAGGACCGCGTGGCGTCCGGCGAGGGGGAAGGCGGGCTCCGGCCGGCCCTTCAGGGCCTCCTCCGCGGTGGGCAGGCGGTGGTCGTGGCGGAGGTGGGGGAAGAGCATCACGACTCCAGATCCGGGAGGCGGGCGGTTCACCGGGACAACGCGCGGCCGCCGGGCGGAATTCCCGCCTCAGCGGGGGCTGTGCTCCCAGCCCGCCACCGCCCGCGCCCGGTACGCCGCGTAGACCGCGACCGGGTCCTCCTCGTACGTCCACGGGATCGCGCCGATGTGGCCGTCCACCGCGCGGAACTGCTCCAGGGCGGGGCCGTACTGCCCGGCGTTGACCAGGAACCAGGCCAGCAGGTGGCGGACGTGCGGGAGGACGGGGTGGCCGGCCGGGGCGTGGGCCACGGCGTACAGGGCGGCCTCGACGGCCTGCCGGACGACCACGCTGTCGAAGAGGCTCCGGACGAGGACGACGTCGGGCAGGTGGTCGTGCACGGCGAAGAGGGGGAGCGCGGGCAGGAGACTGCCCGCGGGGGCGCCGCCGGCCGCGCGCCGGGCGAAGGCGTCCGCCTGCTCCTGCGAGCCGTGCCACGCGGCGCTCCAGTAGCGCAGGGCCGCCAGATGCGCCCCCATGTGCTGCGGTGCGCGGGAGACCACGGTCTCCCACACGGACTGGAACTCCGCCTCGCTCACGCCGAGGCCGCGGGCGACGCCCAGCTCGACGATGTACGGGACGGGGTCGCCGGGGGCCAGCAGCGCCGCCTCCCGGCAGACCGTCCGGGCCTCCTCCAGGATCATGCGGTAGTCCTGCGAGGAGGGGTCGCGCAGCGCCTGCTGGACGAGGAACTCGGCCTGGACGGCCGCCCCGCCCGCGTCCTTCGGCGCCACCACGCGCCAGTGGCGCAGCCACATGCCGCCGGTGCCGGGCGTCTCGGCGAGCTCCCGGGCGGCCGCCCCGGCCAGCGTCTGCACGCGCTGCCAGCGCAGCTCGGCGGCGGTGTCGGCGGGGGTGCGGGCCAGCAGCTCGGCGGCCGGCTTCCAGTCCTGGGTGCGGCGGGCCTCCTCGACGGCGGCGAGCAGCTCGGGGTCGGGGCCGGGCAGGCGCACGTCCAGGCGCTCGGCGGGGACGAAGCCGTGGCCGTGCGCCGGGTCCACGGCCGCGCCCGCGCCCCCGAGCGCGTCCTGCTGCGCGCGCCGGCGGCGCATCGCGGGCACGACGAGGACGCCGCAGACGATGACGAGGGCGAGCAGGATCGCCAGAAACTCCATGTGCTGTCCCGGATCGGAAGAGGGGGGATGAGGTGAGGGGCTGGGGTGAGGTGACGGATTGCCGACGATGTGAGGACGAGGCAGCCCGCCCGATCGTTCCTGGCGGGCCCTTGCCGCAGGTCAGCGCGGTCTCTCCGGAGCGCCGGACGATCGTTCATGCGCCGGTTACAACTGGAGACCACCATTCCGGTAACGCGGGTACTACTCTCGGGCCAATGAGCGACCAGCATGCCTTCGAAACCCTCGCCATCCACGCCGGGCAGGAGCCCGACCCGCTGACCGGGGCCGTCGTGCCGCCCATCTACCAAGTGTCCACCTACAAGCAGGACGGCGTCGGCGGGCTGCGCGGCGGCTACGAGTACAGCCGCAGCGCCAACCCCACCCGCACCGCCCTGGAGGAGAACCTGGCGGCCCTCGAGGGCGGCGCCCGCGGTCTCGCCTTCGCCTCCGGCCTGGCGGCCGAGGACTGCCTGCTGCGCACGCTGCTCGCCCCCGGCGACCACGTGGTGATCCCGAACGACGCCTACGGCGGAACGTTCCGGCTCTTCGCCAAGGTCGTCAGCCGCTGGGGCGTCGAGTGGTCGGTCGCCGACTCCTCCGACCCGGCCGCCGTCCGCGCCGAGCTGCGGCCGAACACCAAGGCCGTCTGGGTGGAGACCCCCTCCAACCCGCTGCTCGGCATCACGGACATCGCCGCCGTCGCCCAGGTCGCGCACGAGGCCGGGGCGAAGCTGGTCGTGGACAACACCTTCGCCAGCCCCTACCTCCAGCAGCCGCTGTCGCTCGGCGCCGACGTCGTCGTCCACTCGACCACGAAGTACATGGGCGGTCACTCCGACGTCGTCGGCGGCGCGCTCGTCACCTCCGACGCCGCCCTCGCCGACGAACTGGCCTTCCACCAGAACGCGATGGGCGCCGTCGCCGGCCCCTTCGACTCCTGGCTGACGCTGCGCGGCATCAAGACCCTCGCCGTCCGCATGGACCGGCACAGCGCCAACGCCGCGCGCATCGCGGAGCTGCTGGTCTCGCACCCCAGGGTGACCGAGGTCTTCTACCCGGGCCTGCCGGAGCACCGCCTCCACGAGGTCGCCGCCAAGCAGATGAAGGCGTTCGGCGGGATGATCTCCTTCCGCGTCGAGGGCGGCGAGGAGGCGGCGGTCGAGGTCTGCAACCGCGCCCGGCTGTTCACCCTGGGCGAGTCGCTGGGCGGCGTGGAGTCGCTCATCGAGCACCCGGGCCGGATGACGCACGCCTCGACGGCCGGTTCCCAGCTGGAGGTTCCGGCGGACCTCGTGCGGCTCTCGGTGGGCATCGAGTCGGTCGACGACCTGCTCGCGGACATCAAGCAGGCGCTCGGATAAGCCACTTCGGCCCGGCGCGGCTCACCAGTCGTCCCACGGTGGTGCGGTGCCGGGCGGACGCGCCGTCCACGGCTCGGTGAGCGCCGCCCAGACGCAGAACGCGACGGCCGCCGCGACCAGCAGCGCCCACCCCAGCGCGCACACCGCGCGCCGGGCGTGCAGCAGGCGGCGGCCGCGCCCGGCCGCCCGGGCGGCCACCCCGGGCGGCACCGCCGGACGGCAGCTCGCCAGCAGCCGGCGGACGGCCTCGTGGTCGCGCTCGTAGGAGTTCACGGCGCGGCCGGACCGGCCGGGGCGGGGGCGCACAGGGCGGCGACCGCGCGGGCGCAGACCACCCGCACACGCTCCGGCGACAGCCCCAGACCGGCCGCCGCCTGCTCCTCCGCGACCCCCTCGGACAGCCGCAGGACGACGACGAGGCGCTCGCGCGGGGACAGCCGGCGGAGGAGGCCCCCGCCGGGGCGGCGGTGCCGCCAGGAGGAGCGCGCGAAGCGGGCGACCAGCTCCTGGCGGGCCACGTCGTACGGATCGTCGCCGCCCAGCCGGTCCCACGCGGCGTAGGTGCCGGCGAGGGCCGGGACGAGCAGCCGCTCGGCGGCGGCCGCGTCGCAGGTCAGCAATGTGGCGGTGCGCAGCAGCCGGCCGCCCGCGCCGGCGACGAAGGCGTCGAACTCCCGGTCGCGGCGCGCCGTCCGGGCCGCCCGCCCCTCACGCATCCGGTGAACCCCCGTGTGCCTCGGCGACAGGGCGGACGCCCCGCGCCGGTGCGCTGTGAGGTCCGGCGGCCGGCGGGGGACACCTCCATGACAAGCGCGGCCGCCGGGCGGGGTCAAGAGGCGGGCGGCACCTGCGGCAGCGCGCTGTGCACCTCGGAGAGCGCGGAGTTGAAACGGGTGAGCAGGGTGCAGAACACGGCGCGCTCCTCCTCCGTCCACCCCTCGGTGCACAGCTCCATCAACTGCCGCCGGGAGGCGCGGACCTCGTCGAGGCGGGCCTTGCCGCGCGGGGAGAGCTGGAGGACGACGGCACGGCCGTCCTCGGGGTGGGAGGTGCGCTTGACCAGCCCGGTCTCGACGAGCGGGGCGACCTGGCGGGTGACCGTCGAGGAGTCGATGCCCATGCCCGCGGCGAGCGCCTTGACGCCCATCGGGCCTTCCTGGTCGAGGCGGTTGAGCAGCAGGTAGGCGGCGCGGTCCATGGACTGGTGGAGCCGCCCGACGCCGCCGAGGCGGGTCTGTTCTGCGCGGCGGGCGAAGACGGCAACCTGGTGCTGGAGAGTGTCGAGGACACCTGGTGCGAGGTCGGTCGTCATGTCCGGAGGGGTGGGCATGGCTGGGGACTCACTTCGTGCGGCGGGCTGGAATTGCTCGTGAATGGGGGACAGAGTACGCGGCCCGGCGGGCGTGCGTACCGCCCGCTCGGCAAACCGGCCGATCCGGGCGGGCAGGGGGGTCCGCGAGGGGCCCCGGCCTGCGAGACTGGGCGGCATGGCTGCACGAGTTGGTGACGGGGACGGCACGACGGCGTCCCCCGCGTCCGCATCCCGCCCGCAGGACGGCCGGAGGCCCGGCCCGGCCCCCGGACCCGCGCCCGGCGGAGGTGTCCCGTCCGTGACGCTCGACGCGGTGCGCGACGCGCAGAAGGTGCTCTCGGGGGTCTCGCGGACCACCGCCCTGGAGGGCAGCCGCCACCTGTCCGCGCTGATCGGCGCCCCCGTCCACCTCAAGTGCGAGAACCTGCAGCGCACCGGGTCGTTCAAGGTCCGCGGCGCCTATGTCCGCATCGCGGGGCTGTCCGCGCGGGAGCGCGCGGCGGGCGTCGTCGCCGCGAGCGCCGGCAACCACGCGCAGGGCGTCGCGCTCGCCGCCTCCCTGCTGGGCGTGCGCTCGACGGTCTTCATGCCCGAGGGTGCGCCGCTGCCGAAGGTGGCGGCCACCCGCGAGTACGGAGCCGAAGTGCGGTTGCACGGACAGGTGGTGGACGAGTCGCTGCGCGCCGCGCAGGAGTACGCCCGGCGCACGGGCGCGGTCTTCATCCACCCCTTCGACCACCCCGACGTCATCGCCGGGCAGGGCACCGTGGGGCTGGAGATCCTGGAGCAGTGCCCCGAGGTGCGCACCGTCGTGGTGGGCATCGGCGGCGGCGGTCTGGCGGCCGGGATCGCGGTGGCGGTCAAGGCGCTGCGGCCGGACGTACGGATCGTGGGGGTGCAGGCGGCGGGCGCCGCCGCGTACCCGCCGTCGCTGGAGCGCGGCCGTCCGGTGACGCTGGAGGCGCCGGCGACGATGGCGGACGGGATCAAGGTCGGACGGCCGGGCGACGTGCCGTTCGGCATCGTCGAGCGCCTGGTGGACGAGGTCCGCACCGTCTCGGAGGACCAGATCGCGGCCGGGCTGCTGCTGTGCCTGGAGCGGGCGAAGCTGGTGGTGGAGCCGGCCGGGGCGACCCCGGTGGCGGCGCTGCTGGCGGCCCCCTCGACGTTCGAGGGGCCGGTCGTCGCGGTGCTGTCCGGGGGGAACGTGGACCCGCTGCTGATGCAGGGCGTCCTGCGGCACGGCATGGCGGCCGCGGGCCGCTACCTGTCGCTGCGGCTGCGGCTGACCGACCGCCCGGGGGCGCTGGCCGCGCTGCTGGAGGTGCTGTCGGCGGCGGACGCCAACGTCCTGGACGTCAGCCACGTACGCACCGATCCCCGGCTCGGGCTCACGGAGGCGGAGGTCGAGCTGCACCTGGAGACGAAGGGGCAGGAGCACTGCTCGGCCGTGCGCGCGGCGCTGCGCGAGGCGGGGTATCTCGTGATGCCCTGAGGGCAGTTGACCGGTGGCCGCGTCGGCACAACCGGAGGGGCATGCCCGACATGTCCGCTCACAGAGCGGGATGTGGTCGGTGACCGTAAAATTCTGTATTACGTCACCGAACGGGGAGAAGCTCCATGCCGGGCGCGATATACGCCGAGGGCCTGGTCAAGGTCTTCGGCGAGGTGAGGGCTCTGGACGGCGTCGACCTCGACGTCCCGGAGGGGACCGTCCTGGGACTGCTCGGCCCCAACGGCGCGGGGAAGACGACCACCGTGCGGGTGCTGACCACGCTCGTCCGGCCCGAGCGCGGCTCCGCCTCCGTGGCCGGCATCGACGTCCTCGAACACCCCGACGCCGTACGGCACAGTATCGGGGTGTCGGGCCAGTTCGCCGCCGTGGACGAGTACTTGACCGGGCGCGAGAACCTGCGCATGGTCGGCCGGCTCTACCAACTCGACGGCAGGCAGGCCAAGAAGCGGGCCGGGGAGCTGCTGGACCGCTTCCACCTCGCCGACGCCGCCGACCGGCCCGCCAAGACCTACTCGGGCGGCATGCGCCGCCGCCTCGACCTCGCGGCCGCGCTGGTCGTCAGCCCGCCCGTGATGTTCATGGACGAGCCGACCACCGGCCTCGACCCGCGCAACCGCCAGCAGTTGTGGGAGGTCATCGAGGAACTGGTCGCCGGCGGGACGACGTTGCTCCTCACCACCCAGTATCTGGAGGAGGCCGACCGGCTCGCCCACGACATCGCCGTCGTCGACCACGGCCGGGTCATCGCCCGGGGCACCTCCGACCAGCTCAAGGCGCGGACCGGCGGGGAGCGCGTCGAGGTCGTCGTGCACCGGCGCGAGCACATCGCCACCGCCGGGGAGGTGCTGCGGCGGTTCGGCGACGGCGCCACCGCCGTCGAGGAGCACACCCGGCGGATCACCGTGCCCGTCTCGGGCGGCGCCCGCCTCCTCGCCGAGATCATCCGCGAACTGGACGCCCACGGCGTCGAGATGGACGACATCGCGCTGCGCCGCCCCACTTTGGACGACGTCTTCATCGCGCTCACCGGCCACGCCGCCGAGGCGGAGGAGGAGCGGGAAGGGACCGTGCCATGACCGTCGCCGAAAGGACCGCGCGCCGTACGCCGGTGCCCCGCCGGGGCGGCGCGGTCGGGCAGTCCGTCCGGGACTCCCTGGTCATCGCGTGGAGGAATCTGATCCGCATGGTCCGGATTCCGGAAGTGGTCGTGTTCGCCCTGATACAGCCGATCATGTTCGTGGTGCTGTTCAGCTATGTCTTCGGCGGCTCGATCGCCGTCGGCGGCAGCACGAAGCCGTCGCTCTACCGCGAGTTCCTCATGGCTGGGATCTTCGCGCAGACGGTCACCTTCGCCACGGCCGGGGCGGGCGCGGGCATCGCCGACGACATGCACAAGGGGCTGGTGGACCGCTTCCGTTCGCTGCCCATGGCACGCGGCGCGGTGCTCACCGGACGGACCCTCGCCGACCTGGTGCAGACCGCGCTGACGCTGGTGGTGCTCGCGGTGGTCGCCGTCATCGTGGGGTGGCGGATCCACGACGGTGTGCTCAGGGCGCTGGCGGGCTTCGCGCTGCTGCTCCTGCTCGGGTACGCGTTCTCGTGGATCGGCGCGCTGATCGGGCTGTCGGTGCGGACGCCCGAGGCGGCCACCTCCGGCGGGCTGATCTGGCTCTTTCCGCTGACGTTCATCTCGAACGCCTTCGTGCCGTCCGGCAACATGCCGACGGTGCTGCGGGTGATCGCCGAATGGAATCCGTTCAGCGCCACGGTGCAGGCCGCGCGCGAGCTCTTCGGCAATCTGCCGCCGGGCTACCCGGTGCCCGGGGCCTGGCCGATGCGGCACCCGGTGTGGGCGTCGCTGCTCTGGTCGGTGCTGATCATCGCGGTCTTCCGGTGGCTGTCCGTGCGCAAGTACCGCTCGGCGACGGGGTGACGCGCCCGGGCGCCGGCCCCGCGGCACGCGGACGGCCCCGGACCGGCGGGCGGTCCGGGGCCGTGGGCGGCGTCGTGGCTCAGCCCGTGGCTCAGCCCTGGTACGGCTTGGCGTCCAGGATGCGGACCATGGCCTTCTTGCCGTTCGGCAGCTCGTACTCGGCGTCCTCGCCGATCTTCTTGCCGTTCACGCCGGTGCCCAGGGGCGACTGGGGGGAGTACGTCTCGATGTCCGAGCTGGCGTACTCGCGGGAGGCCAGCAGGAACGTCAGGGTGTCGTCCGGGTCGCCGTCGAAGGCGATGGTCACGACCATGCCGGGGGCGACCACGCCGGTGGCGGCCGGGGCCTCGCCGACCTTCGCGTGCTCGAGCAGCTGGGTCAGCTGGCGCACACGGAGCTCCTGCTTGCCCTGCTCCTCCTTGGCCGCGTGGTACCCGCCGTTCTCTCGCAGGTCACCTTCCTCGCGCGCCGCGGCGATCTTGGCCGCGATCTCCGTGCGAGCGGGACCAGACAGGTACTCCAGCTCGGCCTTGAGCTGGTCGTACGCCTCCTGAGTCAGCCAGGTGACGTTGTCGCTGGTCTGGGTCACAGGTGCTCCTCGTCGGTGCTGGGAAAAACTTGGGGTCACGGATACAAATGAACGCCCTACTCAGAAGGGTGCACCTCCAAAGGCGGGCGAAACCACGAGCCTAACAATTACGTCCGGAATGGGGGAAGAAGCCGCCGGGAGAAACCGCGCAAGAGACGCGTCAACGCAGGTCAGCGGGGCTGTGGCGTGGATCGCTCCGGGGGTGTCCGGGACGGCGGGCGGTCAGCCGCGCGCGGTGCGGCAGCCCTCCAGCTGCGTGAAGCGGGCCCGGGCGGTGGTACGGAGCGTGACCAGCTCGGTGAAGTGCTTCTCGGCGCGGTCGATCCGCACGTCCAGCCGGGAGACCTCGGAGCCGTCGTAGGCGAGCGAACGCAGCGTGCACACGCCCTTGTCGTCCTTGCCCTTGCGAACCTCCAGGACCGCCTGGACCGAGGAGTCGGAGACGGTCTTCGACCGGATCAGCTCGCCGCTCACCTCCGACTTGGTGAGGTAATGCACACCCGCCCACCCCACGAAGACGAGCAGGACCGCGCCCAGCACACCGCCGACGATCTTCAGCTTGCGGTCGGCCCGTGCGTCCGCCGAGCGGCCATAACGCCCCTCGGGCAGGGCCTCGCGCTGCGCTGCCATGATCGTTTCCTCCCGGGCGGCGATTTGTGAACGCGGAATGAAACGGCTCCCGCTTCGGTCACTATAGGAGGCGTCTGCCGAGACGAGTGACTGAGGATCGAGCCTTGACTGAGCAGCTGCGAATGATGGCCGTTCACGCCCACCCCGACGACGAGTCGAGCAAGGGCGCGGCCACGATGGCCAAGTACGTGTCCGAGGGGGTGGACGTGCTGGTCGCCACCTGCACGGGTGGGGAACGCGGTTCCATCCTCAACCCCAAGCTCCAGGGGGATCCCTACATCGAGGAGCACATCCACGAGGTCCGCGCCAAGGAGATGGCGGAGGCGCGGGACATCCTCGGCGTCAAGCAGGAGTGGCTGGGCTATGTGGACTCCGGGCTGCCCGAGGGCGACCCGCTGCCGCCGCTGCCCGAGGGCTGCTTCGCCCTGCAGGACGTGGAGGAGGCGGCGGGGACGCTGGTCAAGCTGATCCGCGAGTTCAAGCCGCACGTGATCACCACGTACGACGAGAACGGCGGCTACCCGCACCCCGACCACATCATGACCCACAAGATCTCGATGGTGGCCTTCGAGGCGGCGGGCGACCCCGCGCGCTACCCCGAGGCGGGCGAGCCCTGGCAGCCGCTGAAGCTCTACTACAACCAGGGCTTCAACCGGCAGCGCACCCAGGCCCTGCACGACGCGCTGACCGAGCGCGGCCTCGAATCCCCCTACGGCGAGTGGCTGGAGCGGTGGGACAGCATCGGCCGCGACCGCAACCTGACGACGTTCGTGCCATGTGGCGACTTCTTCGAGATCCGCGACAAGGCGCTGGTCGCCCACGCCACGCAGATCGATCCGGACGGCGGCTGGTTCCGCGTGCCGCTGGACATCCAGCGCGAGGTCTGGCCGACCGAGGAGTACGAGCTCGCCAAGTCCCTCGTGAGCACCTCCCTCCCCGAGGACGACCTCTTCGCGGGCATCCGCAACAATTGACCCCATGATGAGCGCGACTGCCTCCCTCGCCGTCACTCACCTCGTGCCGCTCGCCGGCGAGGAGCTTGACAAGAACAAGGTCACCCCGGGTGTGCTCGGCTTCATCGTCTTCGCCGTCATCGGCGCGGCCGTGTGGCTGCTCATGAAGTCGATGAACAAGCACATGAAGCGGGTGGACTTCCAGGAGGCGCCCGAACCCGCCGCCGAGGGCGCGGACCTGGCGGCGGCCACCGCCACCGCCACCCCGTCCGACCCGTCGGCCGGCGACCCGAAGGACAAGCCCGCCAAGGGCTGACCCGGCTCCGGCCGGCCCGGTCCGGAGGCACCCCGGGGTGCCGCCGGACCCTTTGGCGTGTCCGGCGTGCCCCCGGGCCGGGGCGGCGCGCCGGGGGGCGCGGCGCGCGGTGCCGGCGGTCGTGGGCGGTGCCTGCGAGGGTCGGGCCTGCTGTGCCGGGGCGCGCTGTGCCGGGGCCACGGTGCCGGGGGCCACGGTGCCGGGCGGCCCACGGTGGGCCCGCCGTGGAGCGCCGGGGCGCTGGCGCGTCGCGGAGCGCCGGGGTGGTGGTGCGTCTCGGCAGTGCGGGGCCGGGGCCGGTGGCGCGTCGGGGGCGGGCGAGGGTCGGCGGGGTCACCGGGGGAGCACCGCGATCACCTCCCGTGAGCGGCGGCCCGGCACCATTCCCAGGCGCCACGCCTGCCAGCCGGACTCCGGCTCGACGCCCCGCTCCAGCACCAGTGCGAACGCCTCCGTGTACTGCTCCAGCGAGGGGTCGACCGCCCAGTCGGCGGAGCGCAGCTCCGCCCGCAGCCGGGCGAGCTCCTCCTCGGCGACCGCCGAGCCCACCACCGAACCGCCCGGCGACGCCAGCGGCAGCAGGGTGCAGCGCAGGAACCGCGCCCAGCTCTCCCCGCGCCGGTCGCCGAGCGTCCCGAACAGCCGCGCCGCCTCGTCCAGCAGCTCCAGCGCCTGCGCCGCCCGGCCGTTGCCCGCGTCGACCACCGCCAGCTCCACACAGGACCACGCCTCGCCGTGCGCCACGCCCATGCGCTGGAAGTCGAGCCGGGCGTCATGGAGGAGCTGCCGGGCGAAACCGCTGTTGCGCAGGCTCCCCGTCCGGGCCGCCCGCTGGTCCCTGGTGACCCGCGCCGAATGGTGCCGGGCGCACGCCAGGCCGTACACGTCGCGCATCCGGTTGAACATCGAGCGCGCCCGCTCCAACTCCCGCAGCGACTCAGGAAGATCACCGATCTCCTCCAGGGCCTGCCCCAGGTGGAACAGCGTCCACGCCTCGCCCCGCGCGTCCTCGTGCTCCCGGTGCCGGACGGCCGCCTGCCGCAGCCCCCCGGCCGCACCGGCCGCGTCCCCGGCGGCCAGGCGGGCGCGGGCCAGCTGGGTCAGCGCCCAGGCCGCGCCCCGGCCGTCCTGGGTGCGGCCGTACAGCTCCAGGGCCTCCCTCAGCTCCTCCTCGGCCGGTCCCTCCCGGCCCGTCCGCAGCAGCACCTGACCCCGGTGGAAGTGCGTCCACGCCTGACCGTGCAGGCTCTCGCTCTCCCGGTGCAGCTCCAGCGCCACCGCCAGCAGATCCAGCGCCTCCGCCAGCCGGCCGAGGTCCCGCTCGACCGCGCCCAGCGCGTGCAGCGTCCACGCCCGGTCGCCGCTCAGCTCCGGGGCGGACTGCAACTCCAGGGCCTCGCGCAGCTTTTCGGCCGCCTCGCGCATGTTGCCCTGGTGCTGGAGCGTGATGCCCAGGTCGCGCAGGGCCCGCGCCGCGCCCGCCGGGTGCTGCGCGTCGAAGTACAGATCCACGACCGAGGTCAGCGTCGTACGGGACTTGTCCAGCTCGCCGAGCTGGCGGGCCGCGACACCGGTGCGCCACTGCACCGAGCGGTTGAGCAGCTCCCGGTCCGTGGACTGCGTCAACTCGCCCAGCTCGCCCAGCCGGTAGAGGTCGCCGCGCAGCAGGCAGTAGTCGCACAGGGCGCCCAGCAGGTGCAGCACCGCCGACTGGTCCACCCCCTCGGCGTGCCGCAGGGCCGCCGTGATGAAGCTCGACTCGTCGTCCAGCCAGCGCAGCGCGGCGTCCAGCGAGGTGAAGCCGTGGCCGCCGGCGGCGCCCTGGGCGAAGGCGTCCGCGCGTGTGGACGTCTTGCCGTCCACCATGCGGATCACCGAGTCGGCCAGCTCCGCGTAGCTGCGGATCAGCCGCTCCTGCGCGGCGGCCCGCTCGCCCGCCGGCTCCTCCTCGTGCAGTCGCGCGTGGGCGAAGTCGCGCACCAGGTCGTGCATCCGGAAGCGGCCCGGGCGTACTGGCTCGATCACGCCGGCGCGCGCCAGCTCGGTCAGCGTGCGCGCCGCCTCCTTCTGGCCCGCCGCCAGCAGGGCCGCCGCCGCGGCGGCGCCCAGCGAGGCCCGCCCGGCCAGCGCGAGGCGGCGCAGCAGCTTCCTTGCGTCCTCGTTCAGATCGAGGTAGCGCAGCCACAGGGCGCGCTCGACGGGGCCGCTCTCGCCCGCGGCGGCCAGCTCCGCGGCGAGCGTCCGCGCGGTGCGCGGCCCCAGGGAGGAGCCCGCGACGCGCAGCGCCAGCGGCAGCCCGCCGCACAATCCGGCGACGGCGTCGAGGACTTGGGGGTCGTCGAGCCCGCCGCCGGCCGCCTCCTCTTCCTCCTCGGCCGCCGAGCGCAGCAGCTCCCGCGCCGCCGTCCCCTCCAGCGGGCCGACCTCCAGCTGGTGCGTCCAGGCGACCAGATCCGGCGGCAGGGCCAGCGGGGTGCGGGCGGTGACCAGCACCAGGCTCTCGGAGCGCTCGGGCACCAGGGCCCGGACCTGCTCCGCGTCCGAGGCGTCGTCGAGGACGACCGTCACCGGCAGCCCCGTCAGATGCTGGTGGTAGACCTCCGACAGCCGCTTGAGGTGCTGGTCGTGCGAGGACCGCTCGCGGAAGAGGAGGTGGTCGCGCGGGGCGCCGAGCCGGTTGAGCAGGTGCAGCAGGGCGTCGCGGGTGCCCAGCGGCGGTTCGTCGTGGCTCTCGCCCCGCAGGTCCACCAGGCACGCGCCGCGGAACTGGTCGCGCAGACGGCGGGCGGCGTGCAGCGCCAGGGTGGAGCGGCCCGAGCCGGGCGGGCCGTGCAGCACCACGACGACCGGCTTGGTCTCCGTGCTCGCACGGGCCTGGCGCACGCACTGCGCGATCCGGTCGAGCTGCTCCTTGCGGCCGGTGAACAGGCCCTGGCCGGCCGGGAGATCATCGAAGGAGCGGGCCAGGACGCTGCGCCGGCGGGCCGCCGCGCTGCGGTCCGCGCCGCGCAGCGGGAGGGTGGCGGTGGTGTCCTTGCCGGCCCGGTCGTCGGCGGTGGGGCGCGCCGTGCCGCGGAGCATCCGGCGCTGGTCGAGGAACGGCCTTATCCCGCGCACCTCCACCGCGGTCAGCCACTGGAGCCGGAGCTGCTCGGCGCCGCCTGGCTGGCCGCGCA
The DNA here is from genome assembly GCF_001187435.1 of Streptomyces caatingaensis. GTDB lineage: Bacteria > Actinomycetota > Actinomycetes > Streptomycetales > Streptomycetaceae > Streptomyces > Streptomyces caatingaensis. The sequence continues at coordinate 395,270 of NZ_LFXA01000009.1, forward strand.
GCCCGGCGCGGCGGTGGGCCGCCGGCCAGTGACCGGCCGTCAGCTTGAGGACCGTCGTCACCGCGCCGGCGAGGGCGACCGCCACGCCGGTGCTCAGCGCCGTGCCGGAGGAGGTGCCGTACCCCAGGTCGGCGACGGACGCGGTGACCGCGGCGACCGCCGTGACCAGCGCGGGAGTGCCGAGCGCGGGGCCCGACAGGCGGGTGGACAGCGGCGCGACGGACGCCGCCTCCTCGTCCAGCGCGCGGAGGTACGCGACGTACTCCTCGGCGGCGGCCGCCGTCAGCGCGTCCAGCTCGTCGCGCGCCCGGCGCAGCAGCGCCGCGCCGTCCGCGCGGCCGCCCGAGCGCCGTACCTCCTCCTCGACCGCCCGCTCCAACAGGCTCTCCACGTCTCCCCGATGGCCCTTCCGCAGGGCCGGCGGTGAGCTCCGCATGCGTCGTCCCCCCTTCGACCGGCACACTTCGACCGGCAACGCAGGCCGGTGCATTTTCGATCGGCGAATGCCAAGGCGTTCAGTCTTCCGCCTGGGAGGGATTTCCGGCAGCCCTGTGGATAACCCCCCTGTGGAAAACCGGCGGGAACGCCGCACGGGTGTTGCGAACGGTGATCAGGGCTGCGGGTGAGGAAGTCGGGGCCCTTGTTGGTGAAGGATGGACCCATGCCGAACCGCCTGGCGCACGAGACGTCGCCCTACCTCCTCCAGCACGCCGACAACCCGGTCGACTGGTGGCCCTGGTCGCCCGAGGCGTTCGAGGAGGCGCGCCGCCGCGACGTGCCCGTCCTGCTGAGCGTCGGGTACGCCAGTTGTCACTGGTGTCATGTGATGGCCGGCGAGAGCTTCGAGGACGAGGCCACCGCCGCCTACCTCAACGAGCACTTCGTCTCCGTCAAGGTCGACCGCGAGGAGCGGCCGGACGTCGACGCCGTCTACATGGAGGCCGTGCAGGCCGCGACCGGTCAGGGCGGCTGGCCCATGACCGTCTTCCTCACCCCGGACGCCGAGCCGTTCTACTTCGGCACCTACTTCCCGCCGGAGCCCCGGCACGGCATGCCCGGCTTCCGGCAGGTGCTGGAGGGTGTGACCGCGGCCTGGACGGGGCGGCGCCAGGAAGTGGGCGAGGTCGCGGGACGGATCGTGCGCGACCTCTCCGAGCGCTCTCTCACCGCGGCGGGCGAGCATCCGCCCGGCGCGGAGGAGCTGCACCTGGCGCTTATGGCGCTGACCCGCGACTTCGACGCGGTGCGCGGCGGGTTCGGCGGGGCGCCCAAGTTCCCGCCGTCCATGGTGCTGGAGTTCCTGCTGCGCCATCATGTGCGCACGGGGTCCGCGGCGGCGCTGGACATGGTGTCGGCCACGTGTGAGGCGATGGCCCGCGGCGGCATCTACGACCAGCTCTGCGGCGGTTTCGCGCGCTACGCGGTGGACAGCGGCTGGGTGGTGCCGCACTTCGAGAAGATGCTGTACGACAACGCCCTGCTGTGCCGCGTGTACGCGCACCTGTGGCGGGCGACGGGCTCCGGCCTCGCCCGCCGGGTCGCCCTGGAGACCGCGGACTTCCTGGTCCGTGAACTCCGCACGGAGCAGGGCGGTTTCGCGTCGGCGCTGGACGCGGACAGCGAGGACGCGAGCGGGCGGCACGCCGAGGGCGCCTACTACGTCTGGACGCCCGCCGAGTTGCGGGAGGTCCTGGGCGAGTCGGACGCGGAGGTCGCCGCCGGCCACTTCGGCGTCACCGACGAGGGAACTTTCGAGGAGGGCGCGTCCGTCCTCCAACTCCCGGACACCGACGGCCTCGTGGACGCCGCGCGCATCGCGTCGGTCCGCGACCGCCTGCGCGCCGCGCGCGACCGCCGGCAGCGGCCGGGGCGCGACGACAAGGTCGTGGCCGCCTGGAACGGCCTGGCGATCGCCGCGCTCGCCGAGACGGGCGCCTACTTCGACCGGCCCGACCTCGTCCAGGCGGCGACGGACGCCGCCGACCTCCTCGTCCGCGTCCACATGGACTGGAACGCGCGGCTCTTCCGCACCTCCCTGGACGGCGTCGCGGGCGCCCACGCGGGGGTGCTGGAGGACTACGCCGACGTCGCCGAGGGGTTCCTCGCGCTGTCGTCGGTCACCGGCGAGGGCGTCTGGGTCGACTTCGCGGGCCTGTTGCTGGACACGGTCCTCATCCGTTTCCGGGACGAGGACGGAGCCCTGTTCGACACGGCCGACGACGCCGAGGCGCTCATCCGCCGCCCCCAGGACCCGACGGACAACGCCGCGCCCTCCGGCTGGACGGCGGCCGCCGGTGCCCTGCTCACCTACGCGGCCCTGACCGGCAGCGCGCCGCACCGCGAGGCGGCCGAACGGGCGCTCGGCGTCGTGCGGTTGCTCGGTCCGAGGGCGCCGCGTTTCATCGGCTGGGGCCTGGCCGTCGCGGAGGCGCTGCTGGACGGGCCGCACGAGATCGCGGTCGTCGGGCCGGGCGGCGACGAGGCCACGCGCGCCCTGCACCGCGTCGCCCTGCTCTCCCCGCGGCCCGGCGCGGCCGTCGCCCTGGGCGAGCCCGCCTCCGCGACGGCGGCGGAGGTTCCGCTGCTGGCCGACCGGACGCTGGTGGAGGGGCGGCCCGCCGCGTACGTGTGCCGGAACTTCACGTGCGAGCGGCCGACCGCCGATCCGGCCGTGCTGGCCGGGCAGTTGGGCGTCAGAGAGTGAGCCCGCGCTCCAGGACGTCCAGCGCGCGCTCGAGGTAGGTCAGCGGGTCGCCGTGCTGGCCTTCGTCGACCCAGGTCATCAGCGCCTCCTGCATCGCGGCCAGCACCGCCGTGGTGACCACGCGGACCTCCAGGTCGTCCGCCCGCCGGCCCGTCCGTCCGGCCAGGGCGCGGCAGATGATCCCGGCCGAACCGGCCATGCCCTCGCCCGAGCGGGCACGCAGCGCGGGCACGTCCCGGATCAGGCGTATGCGCATCCGCATCTCGGGGCTGTCCTCGCCGAGGACATGGCGCAGTCCCTCGACGATCGCCTGCCGCACGGCCGTCAGCGGCGGCTCGTCCGCCGGCCGCTCGTGGAGGAGGGACTCCAGCAGCGGGTCGTACTCGTCCGTGAGGACGATGTCCTCCTTGGTCGGGAAATAACGGAAGACGGTGCTCGGGGAGACGTCGGCGGCGTGGGCGATCTGGTCCACGGGAGTCGCGTCGTACCCCTGCTCCTCGAAGAGGCGGTAGGCGGCGGTGCGGATCGCCTGCCGGGTCTTGATCTTCTTCCGTTCGCGCAGCCCGAGCCGGGGGCCGGGCTGTGCGGCGGGGGAGGTACGTGCCGGTGTCATGACCGCATTGTCAGGCATCGATCGTTTCGTCGACCACTGTCCGGCCGGCCCTTTCCTTCCGGGCGGGGCGGGAGGAGGGCAGGAAGGCCGCGACGAGCGCGGCGGCCGCGAGGGCGGCGACGGCGGACACCAGCAGGGCGGTGTCCATGCCGTGGACGTACGCGGCGTCCGCCGACCGCGTGAGCGCCGCGTCGTGCAGCGCCCCGGCGACGGCGTGCGCCGCCCCCACGGAGTCGGCGGCCTCGCCGGCCGCGGCGGACGGGAGGCCGGAGGTGTCGAGGCGGGCGCCGTAGACGCCGGCGATCACGCTGCTCAGGGCGGCCAGGCCGATCGCCGAGGCCACTTGGCGGAGCGTCATCAGCAGGCCCGAGCCGACGCCGGCGCGCTCGCGCGGCAGCGAGCCGAGCGCGCCGTCCATGGCGGGGATGACGGCGCCGCCGAAGCCGACGCCGACGAGGCTCAGCCACAGGGCCGTCCAGCCATAGCCGTCGTCGACCGTGGTGCGGCTGCCGAGCAGTGCCGCCACCGCCATCACGGCCAGACCGCCCGCGATGACCGGGCGCGGGCCGGTCCGGGCGGCGAGCGGCGTGGTGGCGCGGGAGGCGACCAGCATGCCGAGCGGCATCGGGATCATGCGCAGGCCGGTGCCGAAGGCGTCGTGGCCCTGGACGGTCTGGAGGTAGGAGGGCAGGACGAACGTCAGGCCGGTCATGGTGAACATCACCAGGGCGGCCGCGACGGTGTTCCAGAGGAACGCGGGCCGGCCCAGCAGGGCGAGGTCCAGCATCGGGCGCTCGCGGCGCCGTTCGCGCACGACGAGCAGGGCGAGCAGGACGAAGGCGGCGGCGAAGGCGGCGAGGACCGGTGCGGACGACCAGCCGCGCCGGGGGCCCTCGATGACGCCGAAGACGAGGGCGCCGAGGCCGGTGACGGAGAGTGCGGTGGTGAGGGCGCTGACGGTGGGGGCGGCGGGGTCCGTGCTCTCCGGGAGGAGCAGGAGACAGGCGGTGACGGCGAGTCCGATGAACGGCACGTTGATCAGGAAGACCGAGCCCCACCAGAAGTGGTCGAGGAGGAAGCCGCCGAGGAGGGGGCCCAGGGGGAGGCCGAGCCCGGTGGCGGCGGAGAGCGCGCCGACGGCACGGGTGCGCTCCTCGGGGCCGAAGAGCACCGGCAGGACGGCGATGGCCAGCGGCATCACCAGGGCGGCACCGGCCCCCATCAGCGCGCGGGCCGCGACGACCGTGGCGCTGTCGTCGGCGAGCGAGCCGAGGAGGGAGCCCGCGAGGAAGACCAGCAGGCCGGTGACCAGCGTGCGGCGGCGGCCGAACCGGTCGCCCAGGAGGCCGGCCGGGAGCATGAGGGCGGCGAAGACGACCAGGTAGGAGTCGGCTATCCACTGCAACCGGCCGGTGTCGGCGCCCAGTTCGGTGGCCATCGTCGGCAGGGCCACGTTGAGGATCGTGGTGTCGAAGCCGAGCGTGAGCATGCACAGGACGATCGCGGCCAGGGCGACCCAGCGGCTGCGGGGGCGGCCCGCGGCGGAGGGGGTGGCAGGCATGACGGAACCTCTTTGGGAGTTGAAGTCAAATGACAGTAACTCTCAAAAGATGGGTACTGTCAATCGTTGACGTCCCGGCTGCTCCTCCTTGACGGCGCGCTGATTGTCAGTGGGGTGTGTGACGCTGTGTGCAGGGCAGGGAATCGGTCAGTGGCCGACGACCGAAAAGGGGTGGGTGATCCGTGATGGGAGGAGCGGTGCACGCGCTCGCCGCGCTGATCGGCGCGGTGTGCGTGGGGAGTTACATGCTCGCCGGTGAACTGGCCGTGCTGGTCGTGGTGCTGGCGGCCGTCGGGGGCCTGACATGGAGAGTGGCCGCGGCCTCCAGGCCACGGCCACCGCGGTGGGCGCGCCCGGGGCGCGCGCTGTCGAAGATGCCGGCGTCGGAGGCGCCGGCGGTGTCGGAAGTGTCGGAGGTGCCGGGGGTGCCGGGGGTGCCGGGGATATCGGGCGTCCCGGGCGTCCCGGGCGGCTCAGGCGTGCGAATAGGCCACCAGGGAGATGCCCACGTAGTGCACGACGAAGGCGGCCAGCGTCAGTGAGTGGAAGACCTCGTGGAAGCCGAACCAACGGGGGGAGGGATTGGGGCGCTTGATCCCGTAGATCACGCCGCCCGCGCTGTAGAGCAGCCCCCCGACGATCACCAGGACGAGGACGGCGATGCCGCCCTTGCGCAGGAAGTCCGGGAGGAAGAAGACGGCGGCCCAGCCCATGGCGATGTAGCAGGGGGTGTAGAGCCAGCGCGGCGCGCCGACCCAGAAGACGCGGAAGGCGATGCCGGCCGCGGCGGCGGCCCAGACCGCCCAGAGCAGCAACTGGCCCCGGCTGCCCGGGATCAGGAGCATCGTCAGGGGCGTATAGGTGCCGGCGATGATCAGGAAGATGTTGGCGTGGTCGAGGCGGCGGAGCACCGCGGTCGCCCTGGGGCTCCAGTTGCCGCGGTGGTACAGCGCGCTGATGCCGAAGAGCAGGCAGGCGCTGAGGACGTAGACGGCGCAGGCGATTCTGCCGCGGGTGCTGTCGGCCAGGGCCGTCAGGAAGACGCCCGAGATCAGCACGGCGGGGAACATCCCGGCGTGCAGCCAGCCGCGCAGCCGTGGTTTGACGGCGGCCAGGGCGGTGTCGGGATGGGGGGCGGGCGAGGGGGCGGCGGTCGCGGCACCGGCGGAGGTGGCGGGCGCGACGGGCGCCGCGTCGGACGCGGGTGTCATGCCGTCATGCTACCTACGCCACCGTAAGTTACGGATCAGTATCACGTGGCGATGGTCACGGGAGCGCCCCCTGGACAGAAGGGAAACGGAGTCGGATGATCAAATGAGTGCGGGCGGCACCGGATGAGCGGTCGCGAAGCGTCTGGGTCGCAGCCCCCAAGGGGCGTATGTGCAGAGACGGACCCGCCGCCGGTCAGGCGGGCGAGCGGTCCGTACCACCCTCAACATGTGACGCCGGGCGCCGTGGCCCCGGCGGGACGGAGCGATCGTGGCGCGCGCAAATGCGGCTCCCAACATCCCCACCGACCACCAGGGGCTCATCTCCTGGGTAGACGAGATCGCCGCCCTCACCCAGCCGGACCGGGTCGTCTGGTGCGACGGTTCCGAGGCCGAGTACGAGCGCCTCTGCGAGGAGCTCGTGGCCAAGGGCACCTTCCGCAAGCTCGACCCCGTCAAGCGCCCGAACTCGTACTACGCGGCATCCGACCCCACGGACGTGGCCCGCGTCGAGGACCGGACGTTCATCTGCTCCGCCAAGGAGGAGGACGCCGGCCCGACCAACCACTGGAAGGCACCCGCCGAGATGCGGGAGATCTTCAGCGGTGAGAAGGGCATCTTCCGCGGCTCCATGCGCGGCCGCACCATGTACGTCGTGCCCTTCTGCATGGGCCCGCTCGGTTCGCCGCTCTCCGCCATCGGCGTCGAGATCACCGACTCCGCGTACGTCGCCGTCTCCATGCGCACCATGACCCGCATGGGGCAGCCCGTCCTCGACGAACTCGGCTCCGACGGCTTCTTCGTCAAGGCCGTGCACTCGCTGGGCGCCCCGCTCGCCGAGGGCGAGGCCGACGTGCCGTGGCCGTGCAACAGCACCAAGTACATCTCCCACTTCCCCGAGGACCGGGAGATCTGGTCGTACGGTTCCGGCTACGGCGGCAACGCGCTGCTGGGCAAGAAGTGTTACGCCCTGCGCATCGCCTCCGTCATGGCCCGCGACGAGGGCTGGCTGGCCGAGCACATGCTCATCCTCAAGCTCACCCCGCCGCAGGGCGAGGCGAAGTACGTGGCCGCCGCCTTCCCCTCCGCCTGCGGCAAGACCAACCTCGCCATGCTCGAACCGACCATCTCCGGCTGGACGGTGGAGACGATCGGCGACGACATCGCGTGGATGCGCTTCGGCGAGGACGGCCGCCTCTACGCGATCAACCCCGAGGCCGGCTTCTTCGGCGTCGCGCCCGGCACCGGCGAGCACACCAACGCCAACGCGATGAAGACCCTCTGGGGCAACTCCGTCTTCACCAACGTCGCGTTGACGGAGGACGGCGACGTCTGGTGGGAGGGCATGACCGAGGAGACGCCCGCCCGTCTCACGGACTGGAAGGGCAACGCCTGGACGCCGGAGTCCGGCACCCCCGCCGCCCACCCCAACGCCCGCTTCACCGTGCCGGCTTCGCAGTGCCCGATCATCGCGCCCGAGTGGGAGGACCCCAAGGGCGTGCCGATCTCCGCCATCCTCTTCGGCGGCCGCCGGGCCTCGGCCGTCCCGCTCGTGACCGAGTCCTTCAGCTGGAACCACGGCGTCTTCATCGGCGCCAACGTGGCCTCCGAGAAGACCGCCGCCGCCGAGGGCAAGGTCGGCGAGCTGCGCCGGGACCCGTTCGCCATGCTGCCGTTCTGCGGCTACAACATGGGCGACTACATGGGGCACTGGGTCGAGGTCGGCAAGGACAAGGACCAGTCCAAGCTGCCGAAGATCTACTACGTCAACTGGTTCCGCAAGGACGCGGACGGGCGCTTCGTGTGGCCCGGCTTCGGCGAGAACAGCCGCGTGCTGAAGTGGATCGTCGAGCGGCTGGAGGGCCGGGCGGAGGGCGTCGAGACGCCGATCGGCGTCCTGCCGACGCGGGAGGCCCTGGATCTGTCCGGGCTCGAACTGTCCGAGGCGGACGTGGAGTTGCTCCTGTCGGTCGACAAGGAGGTGTGGCGGGAGGAGGCGGCGCTGATTCCCGCGCACTTCGAGACGTTCGGTGAGCACACGCCGAAGGAGCTGTGGGACGAGTACCGGGAGCTGGTGCGGCGGCTCGGCTGACGCGTCGTCCGGGGCGGGGTGGGGTTTTTCTTCTCCCCGCCCCGCCCTTTCACCGTTTCCCCCGGGGCTCCGCCCCGGGCCGCCCCGGGCGTGCGGCGGCGGACCGCCGGGCGCGTGCTCCGCGCGGGGCGGGGCTCCGCCCCTGCACCCCGGGCCTTCCGGGGGCGTGCTCCGGCGCGCACCGCAGCCGAGCTCCGGGTACGCACGGCGGGCCGTGCTTCGGGTTCGCAACGTGGCTGCGTCCCGTCCCTTTCGGAGTCGGGCCCGCCCCGCAACACGGCCGCAGTCCGCGCCGGGCAACGTGGCAGCGCCTCGGGGGCGCACGCGCCAGCGGCCCGCGCACGCAACGCGGCTGCGCCCCGGGCGCGGCCTCTGCGCCCGCGCCCCTGCGGGGCCGTGCTCCAGGCCCGCAACGGGCCTGCGCCCCGCCCCTTTTGGGGCCGTCCCCGGCCCCGTGTGGCCGCGCCCCGCCCGCATCGCGGCCGCGTCTGACCCGCAACGCGGCCGCGCCCCCTCATCCCCCGGGCCCGCCTCGCGACCGCGCCGCGTTCATCCTCGATCAAACCCGAACCCCGAACCCGAAGCCGAACTCGACTCGAACTCGCCCTTCGCCCCCGCCGGGGTTCCGCGCTGTCAGGCGGTCCTGGCCGCCTCGTGGGCGTGGAGGCGGGCGGAGGCCAGGGTGGTGCTTTCCGGGTCGTCGCGGGAGGAGGCTACGACGAGGGCCTGGCCGGCGAGCATGTGGGCGCGTTGGTGGAGGGCGCGGATGCGGGAGGGGTCGGTGACGACCACCGTGGGGACGGCGCGGAGGGGGGCGTCGCCGCCGCGCAGGTGGGTGATGCGGGCGGCGAGGCGGCGGGCGGCGTCGTCGAGGTCGGGGGAGGGGGTCAGGACGCGCAGCTCGTCGGTCACGGTGAGCAGCGCGGTCAGATGTCCCGCGAGCCGGATGTCGAGCTCTTGCTCGCGGGAGCGGGTCGGGCCGTGGGCGGCGGCGGGCCCTGTCGGGTCGGCCATGGTGTGGACCGACTTCGTGCGGATCGGCTCGTACATGGATGGCCTCCTGCTGTCCTACAGAAGGCCATCCTAACTTAGACGAGGTCTAAAGTTATTGGGCGTAGCCCTCCAGGAAGTCGCCGATGCGGGTCACGGCCTCCGCCAGATCCTTGGCGTTCGGCAGTGTGACCAGGCGGAAGTGGTCCGGCTCGGGCCAGTTGAAGCCCGTCCCGTGGACGACCATGATTTTTTCGGCGCGGAGCAGATCGAGGACCATCTGCCGGTCGTCCTTGATCTTGTAGACCTTGGGGTCCAGGCGCGGGAACGCGTACAGCGCGCCCTTCGGCTTCACGCAGGTGACGCCGGGGATCCTGGTCAGCATCTCGTGGGCGACGTCGCGCTGCTCCAGCAGGCGGCCGCCGGGGAGCACCAGGTCGTTGATCGACTGCCGGCCGCCGAGGGCGGTGGCGACCGCGTGCTGGGCGGGCATGTTGGCGCAGAGCCGCATGTTGGCGAGGATCGTGAGGCCCTCGATGTAGCTCTCGGCGTGGGCCTTGGGGCCGCAGACCGCCATCCAGCCGCTGCGGTAGCCGGCCACCCGGTAGGCCTTGGAGAGCCCGTTGAAGGTGAGGGTCAGCAGGTCGGGGGCGATGGCGGCGGTCGGGGTGTGGGTGACGCCGTCGTAGAGGATCTTGTCGTAGATCTCGTCGGAGCAGACGATCAGGTTGTGGCGGCGGGCGATCTCGGTGAGACCGCGCAGCATCTCGTCGCTGTAGACGGCACCCGTGGGGTTGTTGGGGTTGATGATGACGAGCGCCTTGGTGCGGTCGGTGACCTTGCGCTCGATGTCGGCCAGGTCCGGCATCCAGTCCGCCTGCTCGTCGCAGCGGTAGTGCACGGCGGTGCCGCCCGCGAGGGAGACGGAAGCGGTCCAGAGGGGGTAGTCGGGGGCCGGGACGAGGACCTCGTCGCCGTCGTCGAGCAGCGCCTGCATCGACATCTGGATCAGCTCCGAGACGCCGTTGCCGAGGTAGACGTCCTCGACGGACAGCTCGATGCCCTTGGTCTCGTAGTGCTGGACCACCGCCCGCCGCGCGGAGAGCAGGCCCTTCGCGTCGCCGTAGCCGTGCGCGTCGCCGACGTTGCGCAGCATGTCCTCCAGGATCTCCGGAGGGCACTCGAAGCCGAAGATCGCGGGGTTGCCGGTGTTGAGCTTGAGGATGCGGTGCCCTGCTGCCTCCAGCCGCATCGCCTCCTCCAGCACCGGGCCACGGATCTCGTAGCAGACGTTGGCGAGTTTCGTTGACTGGATCACCTGCATGACGGCCACCCTACGGGGGCGCCGACGTGCGCGCGCGGGCTTTCGCGGCGTGCGCGGCGCGCCCCGAGCGCCCGCGTCAGCGGACCGGCGTGCGGCGCACGGTGCGACCCGCCAGTACGTCCGTACGCCGCCCGTCTTTCATCACAAAGCGCCCGGCAATCAGGACATAAGGAATGCCGGTCGGAAGCGTCCGCGGGGCTTCGAATGTGGCGCCGGCGGCCACGGTCTCCGGATCGAAGAGGACAAGATCCGCACGGTATCCCTCGCGGATCAGACCCCGGTCCGGCAGCCGGAGGCGGGCCGCGGGACGGGACGTGAGATGCGCCACGCACTCCTCCAGGGGCAGCACTCCCAGGTCGCGCGCGTAGTGCCCGAGGTAGTGCGGGAAGGTGCCGTACGCCCGGGGGTGCGGCTTGGCGCCGTGCAGGATGCCGTCGCTCCCCCCGGTGTGCGCCGGGTGCCGCATGATCGCCCGGACGTTCTCCTCGTGGCCGACGTGCTGGATGATCGTCGTGCCCAGCCGGTCCGCCAGGAGCAGGTTGCGGGCCGTCGTCCAGGGCTCCTCGCCGCGCGCCGCCGCCGCGGCGGCAATGGTGCGGCCGACGTGGGCGGCGGCCTGCCGGCCGTCCGCCACGCCGGAGATCTCCACCGCGCCCCAGTCGACCGGCACGCCGTGGCAGCCGTCCGAGCCCTCCGCCTCCAGGGCGTGCCGGACGCGTTCCGCCGTCGCGTCGTCGCGCAGCCGGGCCAGCGTCGCGGCCGGTCCGCCGTCCGCCGCCCAGCTCGGCAGGAGCGCGGCGAGCGTCGTACAGCCCGGCGTGTACGGGTAGCTGTCGAGTGTGATGTCCGCCCCCGCGGCGCGGGCGTCGTCCAGCAGGCGCAGCAGCTCCGGCGCGCGCCCCCGGTTCTCCGGGAAGTTGAGGACGGCGTGGGCGAGGTGCAGGGGACAGCCCGCGGCGCGGGAGACCTCGATCATCTCGGCGTACGCGCGCAGGGCGTGCGCGCCGTACGAGCGGTGGTGCGGGCAGTAGTAGCCGCCGTACGACGCCACGACACGGCACAGTTCGGTGAGTTCGGCGTCGCTCGCGTACATCCCGGGCGTGTACGTCAGCCCCGACGACATGCCCACGGCGCCCTGCGCCAGTCCGTCGGCGACCAGGCGCCGCATCGCGTCGAGCTCCGCGCCGGTCGCCGGACGGTCGTCCCAGCCGACGGCCAGGGCGCGGACGGTGCCCTGGGGGACGAGGTACGCCGCGTTGACGGCGATGCCGGCGCCGTCGAAGCCGTGGTCGAGGCGGTCGAGGTACTCGCCCGTCGTGCGCCAGGTGAAGTCGGCGGCGCCGTCGCCGCCTTGGCCGTTCCAGCCGGCGATCTGCGCGCGGAGGGAGGGCAGGACGCGGTCGTCGACCGGCGCGTAGGACAGGCCGTCCTGGCCGATGACCTCCAGGGTGACGCCCTGGGCGGCCTTCGCCTCGTGGCCGGGGTCCTGGAGGAGGGCCAGGTCGCTGTGGGCGTGCATGTCGATGAAACCGGGGGACAGGGCGAGGCCGTCGGCGTCGAGCGTCCGGCGGGCGGTGGGGCGTGGGCCGTCGCCGGGGCGGCGGATCTCGGCGATCCGGCCGCCCTCGACGCCGACGTCGGCCCGGTAGGCGGCACGCCCGGTGCCGTCGATGACGCGGGCGTCGCGGATGACGGTGTCCATGGATGTGCCCTTCCGTCGGCTCCATCGGATCCATCGGCTCCCCAGCGGGAGGGGGCGGGGAAGCGTGGGCTAGAAGAACGTCCGGATGTAGTCCGTCACCGTGCCGTCCGCCGCCGCGACCGGGATCAGCTGCCACTTGTCGAAGGCCGTGCAGGGATGGGAGATGCCGAGGCCGACCCAGTCGCCGACCTCCAGCTCCGCGTCCTCCGGCAGGGAGACGAAGGCGTGCTGGTCGGCCAGGCCGGTGACGGTCATGCCGTGGGCCTCGCGCAGCGAGCCGTCCCGGGCGGAGCGGATGACCTGCACCTCGGGCAGGTCGAGGTCGTACGGAGCGTCCCGCTTGCCCGCGTTGAGATAGGCCCGTCCCGGCTCCGGGCGGGAGACGCACTGGGCCCAGAGGCGGAACGCCGGCCGCAGGGCGCCCTGTTCGGGATGGCGCCCGAAGGGGGTCTTCCGCCGGTACTGGCCGTCGTCGTGCGTCACGTACGCGCCCGAACGCAGCAGCTTCAGCACCGGGGCGGACAATTCCGGGAGTTGCGCGAAGACTTCCGCGACCGCGTCGAACCACGAGCTCCCGCCCGCGCTCACCACGATCTCCTCGACCCCCGCGAACCGCCCCTCCGCGTCGAACGCGACGGCGATCCCGGTCAGTCGCCGCAGCCACGCCCGTACGGACGCCTCGTCCGCGTCCGGGATCTCGGCCTCGTAGCCGGCGACCCCCACCAGCCGCAGCGTCCCGCCGGCGTCGGCGACCGCGTCGGCGACGCGTGCCGCGTCCGCCTCGGTGCGCACGCCGGTGCGGCCGCCCACGGCGCCGAGTTCGACGACGACGTCGAGCGGGCGCGCGGACCCGGCCTCGCGGAGGGCCGCGTCCATCAGCTCGACGCCGCGGACGGAGTCGACGTACACGACGATGCGGAAGTCCGGGTCGGCGGCCAGCTCGCCCGCGAGCCAGCGCAGCGCGGCCGCGTCGACCAGTTCGTTGGCGAGGAAGATCCGCCGCACGCCGAACGCGCGGTAGGCGCGGACCTGGCTGGGCACGGCGGCCGTGATGCCCCATGCCCCGTGCGCGAGCTGGCGCTCGAAGAGCTGGGGCGCCATGGACGTCTTGCCGTGCGGCGCGAAGGCGAGTCCGTGCTCGGCGGCCCAGCGCTCCATGAGGGCCAGGTTGTGGTCCAGCGCCTCGGTGGACAGCGCCAGGACGGGCGTGGTGAAGCCGCCGGTGAACAGGCAGCGCCGCTCGGCGGCCAGCGCCCCCACGGCGAGTCCCTCCGCGTCCGGGGGCAGACCCTTGAAGCGGTGGTCGATGCGGTCGTGGGCGAGCCGGGCCAGGGCGTCGGCTGCGTCGGCGGCCATGGAGCCTCCAGGAGTCGGGTTGCAGTTGCAGTATGTGCAACGTGCGTTGCGCACCGCGCACGGAGCTGTCTAACATCCGGGCGAACGCCGGGTCAACGGTCCGTCTCACATCCGCACGGCCGCCTCGCACGGCTCGCATGGTCCGCAGAACCCGCAGAATTCCGCAGGGAGGAGCGCCGCGTGGCCGACGGCGGCACCGACGTCACCTGCGTCGGAGAGACGATGATCGCCCTCCGCCCGCCCGGCCGCGACGGGCTCGGCGAGGCGTCCTCGTTCCTCCGCGGCGTCGGCGGGGCCGAGTCGAACGTCGCCTGCGCCCTGGCCGCTTGGGGCCACCGCACGCGCTGGATCGGACGCGTCGGGACGGACGGCTTCGGCACCCACGTCCTCGACACGCTCGCCGCACACGGCGTGGACACCTCCGCCGCGCGCCGCGACGCGCACCGGCCCACCGGCGTCTACTTCCGCACCTCCGCCGAACGCGCCGCCGCCCAAGTCGCCTACTACCGCGCCGGGTCGGCCGCCTCCGCCCTCTCCCCGGACCTCCTCGACCGCGCCGACGCCTGGTCCGGACGCATCCTGCACCTCAGCGGTGTCACCGCGGCCCTCTCCGCGGGCTGCCTCGCGCTCCTGCGCGACCTCACCGCCCCCGGCCCCGGCCGCCCGGCCATCTCCTTCGACGTCAACTACCGTCCGGGGCTCTGGCACGCGGCCCCCGAAGGCCCCGCCGTCCTCCTGGAACTCGCCCGCCGCAGCGACATCGTCTTCGTCGGGGAGGACGAGGCGGAGGCGGCCTGGGGGCTGCGCGGTGCCGCCGCCATCCGGGCCGCGCTGCCCGAACCCGGCGTGCTCGTCGTCAAACGAGCGGCGCGCGAGGCCATCGCGTACGCCCCCGGTGGGCTCGTCGTCGCCGAACCCGCCCCCGCCGTCGAGCTCGTCGCCCCCGTCGGCGCCGGGGACGCCTTCGCCGCCGGCTTCCTCTCCGCCACCCTGCGCCGACTCCCCTTCCCCGCACGGCTCCGGTACGGACACCTGCTCGCCGCCGCGGCCCTCACCAGCCCCGGCGACCTCCCCGACCCCGCACCCGCCCGCGCCCACGCCGACCGGCTCGCCGCCCTCGGTCCCGCCGCGTGGGGCACACTGCGTCTCGGCCCCGGATGGGCCGAGGGACCGAACGCCCCGGAGGAGCGCACCGCATGAGCCAGACCGTCGACCGCGCCCTCACCATCCTCCCCCTCCTCGCCGAGGGCCCCGCCAACCTCGAACAGGTCGCCGCCCGTCTCGGTGTCCACAAGTCCACCGCACTGCGGCTCCTGCGCACCCTCCACGCGCACGGCATGGTCTACCGCCAGCAGGACCAGCGCTACCGCCTCGGCGCCCGCCTCTTCGCCCTCGCCCAGCAGGCGTTCGAAAGCCTCGACGTCCGCGAGATCGCCCACCCGCACCTCGTCGCGCTCAACGAGCGCTGCGGGCACACGGTGCACCTCGCGGTGTACGAGGACGGCGAGGTCGTCTACATCGACAAGGTCGAGAGCCGCTACCCCGTCCGGATGTACTCCCGCATCGGCAAGCCCGTCGCCATCACCGTCGCCGCCGTGGCGAAACTCCTCCTGGCCGACCTCCCGGACGCGGAGCGGCGAGCGGTCGCCGAGCGCCTCGACTACCCCGCGTACACCGCGCGTTCGACGCCCAACGCCGCCGCCTTCCTCCGCGAGCTGACGGTCGTCCGCGACCGCGGCTGGGCCACCGACTTCGGCGGCCACGAGGAGTCCATCAACTGCGTCGGCGCGCCCATCCGGGGCGCCGACGGCCGCGTCGTCGCGGCCTGCTCGCTCTCCGCGCCCAACGTCGTCGTCAGCGCCGACGAACTGCTCGCGCTGCTCCCCGCGTTGCGGGGGACGGCCGAGGCGATCAGCGCGGAGTTCTCGGGAAAGCCGGCGAAGCCGGCGCGATGACGCGATGACGCGATGACGTCGATGTGATGACGCCGACACGATGACGTCATGCGAGGACGACGGCGCGATGACCACGACACGATGACGACGACACGAAGAGTAAGGACACCGACGATGACCGAGAAGACCGCCGTCACCCCGTCCGGGCACACCACCCCGCCCGCCCTCTTCTCCCACGGCGTGCGCAAGGGCAACGTCCTCCAGGTCGCCGGCCAGGTCGGCTTCCTGCCCGTCACCGCCCCCGGCGCCACCCCCGCCGTGGTCGGCCCCGGCCTCCCCGAACAGGTGCGGCAGACGCTCGACAACGTCCACGCCGTCCTGGACGCGGGCGGCGCGAGCTGGGAGGACGTCGTCATGCTCCGCGTCTACCTCACGGACACGGCGCACTTCGCCGAGTTCAACGAGGTGTGGGACGCGTACTTCGCGGGGCGTGTCACGGTGCCCGCGGCCCGTACCACGGTGTACGTGGGGCTCCCGGCCGGGCTGTTGGTGGAGATCGACGCGCTGGCGGTGCTGGGCTAGGACCCCCGCAGGGCCGCCCTCACCGCGGCGGCGCCGAACCGCGCGGCGCCGCGGGCGCCCTGCGCGGCCTCCGCGGCGCGCTCGGTACGGCAGCCGTGGCACAGGTCTCCGTCGCCGAGCGGGCGGAAGAGGTACGGGTGGGTGTGGTCGCCCTGGCATTCGCGCATCCCGTCGACGCGGGGCTGCTGGGGCGTCGGGTGTGGGGCTCGGATGGGTGGCGGTTCGGGGGGTTTGGGATGAGGCGGTTGTGTCGGGGAGGGAGAGGAGGTGGACGAGCAGGCGTACGGCGTCGGGGGAGAGGCGGCGGTGGCGGATGATGTCGTTCGGTACTTGGGTGAATCTGCCGGCTGGCGCGGTAGCATGGCGCAACATCCCAGGTTTCCTTTGGCTTTAGACCTTGGTGGTGTAGGCCCCTGCGGTGTCCTGGCAGACACGTGGGGGCCGTTTCGTGTTCGCTGAGCGTACCGGCGACTAAGCGGCATCCGCCCGGAGTTGACTCCCCCGAACGCCAGTCCTGTATCGGGGGCGGCACGCTCGGTTCTCTGCCGTTGCCCTCTTGACGGCCACGGCTGTGAAGTCCATGGTCTGCAAGCCCAAGGGCTCGATACGGGAGGTCAGTGTGGCGCTACGGTTCACCGCGAAAGATCCCGCCACCGACGGCAGGGACTGTCCAACAGCATGGGTGGAGGACGAAGCCGAGGAGATCCTCTTCCAAGGATGGAAACCCTCCGAGGAGACCTTGGCCAAGTGCCGGGAAACAGGGCCGATTCCGGAGACCGAGGCGGTGGTGAGGATCCCGTTCCGTATGATCCCCGCCATCAATGAGGCGTGTGATGTCGCTGAACGCGGCAGACTTCGACGAGTTGATCAGCTCGACAAAGAACTCAGCGGTGCATCTGGAGATGCGTGACGCCTACGGGGTCGCCGAGGAGAACAGCGACTTCGCGGCATGGAAAGCCGGCGACAACAGCAGTCGGTACGACCGCATGGGGCGACGGCGCGAGTGGCTGGACCTCGTCGAGCGCACGGTGGGCCGGGGCGTGGTCATGCGACGAGCCCGGATCGTGTCCGAACCGGTGAGTGACTACATCCGGTTCGAGTACGAAGGTGCGCAACTCAATGTCGATGCCGGAGAACTTGTCCGTTGGCTTCCCCGTCGTCGGGCATCCGATATCGCGCTCCCCGGCAACGACTTCTGGCTCTTCGACGAACGTGTCGTTCGCTTCGGCCACTTCTCCGGCAACGGGGCCTACGTCGGCGAGGACTTCACCGACGACCCGGTGGTGGCGAAGCTCTGCGCCACGGCGTTCGAAACGGTCTGGGAGCGGGCGGTCCCGCACGCGGAGTACAGGGTCTGACCCGGACAGTCCTGGAACCAGCTCATGCCCACTTCTCCGTCCTCCAGCGTCCAGGAAGCCCGTAAGACCATCGCGGAGCGGCTGCGGGAAATCCGTCTCGACGCCGGGCTCACTGGGCGTGAGCTGGCTTTCCGGTGCGGTTGGCACCCCTCCAAGTCGTCGCGGATCGAGAACCTGAAGACGCTGCCCTCGGATGCCGACCTTCGGGCATGGTGTACCGCCTGCGGCGTGGAGGACCAGGCTGCCGATCTCATCGCCGCGTCACGGACGGCCAGTTCCATGTACATGGAGTGGCGCCGGATGCAGCGCACCGGCCTCCGCAGGCTTCAGGAGTCCTACGTCTCCCTTTACGAGCGGACCAAGCTCTTCCGCGTCTATAGCTCGCACGTCGTACCCGGGTTGCTCCAGACACCCGAATACGCCACGGCGTTGCTGACTGCCATCACGGACTTCCGGCATCTGCCCAACGACGTCGAGGAGGCCGTCACGGCCCGGATGGCACGCTCTCGGGTGATCCGCGAGGGTGACCACCGGTTCTCAATTTTGTTGGAGGAAGGCATCCTGCGATACCGGATCGGGGACGTCGCCACGATGGCTGGACAGCTCGACCACCTGCTCACGGTCATGTCCCTGCCCCGGGTTTCCCTCGGCGTCATCCCGTTCACCGCGCAGCGCCGGATGTGGACGATCGAGCCGTTCATGATTTTTGACGAGGAGCAGGCGGGCGTCGAACTCCTGACGGCCGACGTCATGCTCTCCGCCCCCAACGACACGCGCCTGTACGGGCGGGCCTTCGCCGAGCTGCAACGGCAGGCCGTCTACGGAGCCAAGGTCAGGCCGCTGATCACAGCGGCCGTCCGGTCCCTCGGATAAGTCGTGTGCAATCCCCTGCAATGCGTTGGGTGCCCGGACCCGGCGGTCTCTACCGTCCCCCCCATGACCCCGGAAACCGAAGCAGCAGCACAGCAGGCGGACGCCTTCATGGCGGGCAAGCGCAAGGCCGACGACGTCGCCTTCACGCTCGGACAGGTCCTCAAGACCATGGGACTCACCGTCGGAGACCGCGACTCCTGGCCCCAGTTGACCGGCCGCGCCTCCCTCTCCGGCGAGCCGTACGTCTACCTGGGTACGGTGCCCCTGGCCACCGCCCGGACGCTGGCGAACGCCCTGGTGTACGCCGAGTCGGCCCGTCGGGCGCGCGCATGGAGCGGCGAGGAGCAACGGCCACCGGCCTCCGGGAGGACGCCGTGAAGTGTGGCCGTTGCCCCGGCTGCCCGAGGGCAACCGTGTTAGAGGGAGAGTGGCGACGCGCACTCCGAGTGCGAGGAGTTCAAGGTTCATTCCGATCCCGAGGGAGGCGTGTGATGTCGCAGAACGACATGCCGCATTTCTCCGAACTCCTCCGTGCCGCTCGGCGCACGGCTGTCCACCTCGAAATGCGGGACAACTACGCCGTTTCCGACGAGGCGGGCGGCTTCGGTCACTTCCTGCGAACCGGTGAGGCCGACATCGACCCCGATTCGGACTTCTGGGAGGGGTGGACGTCGCTCGTGCGCGAGACAGTCGGGCGAGGTGTGGTGATGCGCCGCGCCCGGATCGTCTCGGAGCCGGTCACCGACTACATCCGGTACGAACATGCGTTGACGTCGGTCAACGTGGCGGTGGGCGAGCAGGTCCGTTGGCCGCCACGGCGCGCGGCATCGGATATCTCGCTGCCGGGCAACGACTTCTGGCTGATCGACGCCCGTGCGGTGCGCTTCGACTCGTTCACCGGCGACGGCGATTGGGGCTCGCCGCCCGATGCCGGATCGGAGGCCCCGACTGTGGTCAGGCTCCGCTCCTCCGCGTTCGAGACCGTGTGGGAGCGTGGGATCGGCCACGAGAAGTACGAGGTGTAGGCGCGGGTGGCGGCGTCGTGTGCCGCCGGCCTCAGCGATGAGAGCCCCCACCGGCCGGACAACCGCCCCCCTCCGGACGGTTCCGGCCAACTTCTCCGTCTCATGCGCCTGATCGATTGCGTTCGGTCTCATCCGTACCAACAATGCGCATGACAAATCCTGCTCGGAGAGGACCACCCCCCATGAGACGACCTCTCGTCGGCGCGCTCGCCACGCTGCTGCTCACCGGAGCCGGTACCGCGACGGCCGTCGCGGCCCCGTCCGCCCCCGCCCCGGCCCAGGCCCCCGCCAAGGCGTCCCCCGCCAAGACCCCCACCGCCAAGGCCGTCGACTTCGCCGGTACCGTCGCCCTCAGCAACTGCTCGGGCTCGCTGATACGCCTGCCCGGCTCGGCGGACGACGATCCGGCGCTGGTGCTGACCAATGGCCACTGCCTGGAGACGGGGATGCCCGGGCCGGGGGACGTGGTGGTGGATCAGCCGTCGTCCAGGACGTTCAGTCTGCTCAACTCGTCGGCGGGCAAGGCGGGGACGCTGCGGGCGAGCAAGGTGGCGTACGCGACGATGACGGACACCGACGTCACGCTGTACCAGCTCAACTCCACCTACGCGCAGATCAAGAAGAACTACCGGATCGACGCGCTCGGCCTGTCGGCCGACCGGCCTTCCGCCGGGACGGCCATCAAGGTCGTCTCGGGCTACTGGAAGAAGATCTACTCGTGCAACGTGGACGGTTTCGTCCACGAACTCCACGAGGGCGACTGGGTCTGGAAGGACTCGCTGCGCTACACGCCGTCCTGCAACACGATCGGCGGGACGTCCGGCTCCCCGGTGGTCGACGTGAACACCGGCAAGGTGGTCGCCGTCAACAACACCGGCAACGAGAGCGGTGAGCGCTGCACGGAGAACAATCCGTGCGAGGTGGACGAGAACGGCAACGTCACCGTCCGGAAGGGCATCAACTACGCGGAGCAGACGTACGGCATAGCCAAGTGCGTCGCCAAGGGCAACAAGGTCGATCTGAGTCTGCCCGGGTGTGCGCTGCCGAAGCCGTGAGGGAAGGGGGGCCCGCCGCACGGCGGGCCCCCGTTCGCCGGGCCGCTACGGCAGCGCGTGCACGTGCGGTCCCACCGCCGAGGACCACGCGTTGCCGTTCGCCGCGTCCCAGTTGGTGGACCAGGTCATCGCGCCCCGGAGGCCGGGGTACGTCCGGGCGGGCTTGAACGTCCCGCAGGACGTCCCCTTGGCGAGGCAGTCCAGCGCGTCGTTGACGACCGAGGGGGACACGTAGCCGCTGCCCGCGCCGCGCGTCGAGGCGGGCAGGCCCAGGCCGACCTGTGAGGGGTCGAGGCCGCCCTCGAGCTGGATGCAGGCGAGCGCGGTCAGGAAGTCGGCCGTGCCCTGGGAGTAGACCTTGCCGTCGCAGCCGTTCATGGAACCGCTGTTGTAGAACTGGGTGTTGACGACGGTCAGGATGTCCTTGATGTTGAGCGCCGTCCTGAAGTAGCCGGCCGACGTCGACTGCATGTCGATCGTCTGCGGCGCCATGGTGATGACGAGCCTGCTGCCCGCCTTCGCGGAGAGGGCGCGCAGGGCCTGGGTCATGTACGTCGGGTTGATCCCGTTCTCCAGGTCGACGTCGACGCCGTCGAAGCCGTACTTCTGCATGAGGGACCAGGCGCTGTCGGCGAAGTTGTTCGCGGACGCCGGGTCGTTGACGCTGATCGTGCCGCGCTCGCCGCCGACCGAGAGGACGACGGACTTGCCGGCGGCGTGCTTGGCGGCGATGTCCGCCTTGAAGCGCGCCTCGTCGTACTTCAGCGCCGGGTCGAGGGTGAAGCCGATGGCGCCGGGGGTGGTCGTGGCGTCGGCGAAGGCCACGGCGATGATGTCGTACTGGTCGGACACGTCGCTGATCTTCTGGACCGTCGCGCCGTTGTCGAAGTTCTGCCAGTAGCCGGTGACCGCGTGCTTGGGGACGGCCGGTCCGCCGCCGCCCGCCGTCGTGGTGGCGGTGATCTCCGCCGAACGCGGCGACTCGCCCGCCGCGTTGACGGCCGTCACCTGGAAGCGGTAACTCGTCGCGGGCGAGAGCCCCGTGACGGTGGCCGAGGCGCCGGCGACCTCCTGGACCTTGGCGCCGTCCTGGTAGACGCGGTAGGCGGTGGCGCCGGTGGCCGGCGTCCAGGAGAGGGCGACGGACGAGGACGTGGTGCGGCCGGCCGCGAGCCCCGAGGGCGCGGCGGGTACGGGGTCGCCCGGGTCGGTCGGGTCGCCGCCGGGGCCGGTGAGGCTGACGTCGTCGGCCGAGTAGGCGCCCTGGCCGTACCAGCCGTGCGTGTAGACCGTGACGGACCTGGTGTCGGCACCGGTGGTGAAGGACGTGGTCAGCTGCTTCCAGTCGGCGCCGGTGCCCGGACTCCACGTCGAGACGTCCGTCGTGCCGGTGCCGCTCGCGCCGAGGTAGACGTACGAGCCCTGTACCCAGGCGCTCAGCCGGTACTCCGAGTTGGGCTTGACCGCGACCGTCTGCGAGCAGCGCGCGGTGTCCTGCCCGGCGGGCGTGGCGCGGAGCGCGGCCGCACCCGTGTGGGCGGGCGACGCGGCGACGGTGCCGCTGTCGGCCGAACAGGTCCAGGGGGAAAGGCCGTTCTCGAAACCGCCGTTGCGGACGAGGTTCGGGTCGGCCGCGTGGGCGGGGGCGGTGACCGCGACGCCGCCGGCGGCGAGGGCCAGCGCGGCGAAGCTGCCGAGGAAGGCGTGTCTGGTGGTACGTGGACAGGGCCGATGCACTACTGCCTCCGGTGGGGGGTGAGTTGAACGCGTGGGTGGGGGGTATCGCTGATATCGCGGGGAAGCGGCGGCCACCGCTTGGAGCGTGAGGAT
This sequence comes from Streptomyces caatingaensis, assembly GCF_001187435.1. Lineage (GTDB taxonomy): Bacteria > Actinomycetota > Actinomycetes > Streptomycetales > Streptomycetaceae > Streptomyces > Streptomyces caatingaensis. The sequence goes on from NZ_LFXA01000009.1 coordinate 417,438, forward strand.
GGTCCAGACCATTCCGTCCGTCAAGGGTTCGCGGTCCCGGAGGGGCCACCGCGGGAGGAACTGTTCTCACCCGCTCCATTCGTGGATACAGTGCGGAGGTTCGCGGATACAGTGCGGAGGCGGCCGGTGCCCGGCGGGGCACGGGCGCCGGGCAGTGACGGTCCACGGCCGCCGGGGTGCCCGACGGCCGGAGTGAACGGGGAATCCGACGTGCCGATTGCGATAGCGGTCACCAGCGGCGACCTGGTGCTGCCCGCGCCCGACGGCCCGGCCCCCACCGCCGCCGTCCTCCGCCCGCCGGAGGAGCAGCCGCTGGAGACCGCCGTGGCACAGGCGGGCCTGCTGCTCGACCAGTGCGGCCACCTCGTCGTCCTGTATCCGGACGTGCTGCCCGCCCCGTACGTCCAACGGCTGCACACCGTGCGCTCGTTGCTGGAGAGCGAGCGGGTCGCCCTGCTGCCCGTCGGGCTGCCCCCGCTCGCCGTCGGCGTCCTGGCCCGCCAGTTGCGCCAGCTGTCCCTCTCCGACCTCGGCCCCGGCGTCCTCGCCTCCTCCGCCCGGCTGCTCGCCCACTACGTCCACGCCGGCGCCGAACTCGCCAGCGTGGCCCGGCTGGACCGGGTGCCGGTCGGGCTCGGCCCGCACGTCGCCTCGCTCCTCCCCGGCGTCCGCTTCGGGGTCCTCGTCAACCCGGCGCCGCTCCTCTTCCGCCCCGGCGCGGACGCACTCCCCTCCGGGCCCGCCTACCCGACCCGGATGACCGTCGCCCGCGCCGGGCCCCGCCGCGACGGTGACTGGGTCACCGGCACCCTCGCCCCCGCCTGGCAGGTCCAGGGCGTCCAGGAGGTCTCCCCGCTGCCCGGCGGCTCCGCCCGCTGGTGGGGCACCCACCGTGCCGTCGAGTTCGCCGCCGCGATCCCCGACCCGTCCGTCCTCTACCAGCTCATCGCGTCCGTACGGCGCGAGGAGTGCCACTGGTGCGGGCTCGAACTCATCGGCGACCGCTGCGGGTTCTGCTCAGCCCCGGTCACGGCGGCGGCCGCGTGAACGCCGCGCGGAGACCCGGCGGGGGCGGGCGGCCCCCCGGCTGATCCCCCACCCGTCACCGACCGACCCCCGAACCGTCCCAGCGAGGTCGCCGCCCCATGAACTCACGCCAGCGACGCGGGATCATCCTCCTGCTCCTGTCGGTCCTGTGCGCCGCCGGTGCCGCCGCCGGGGTGCTCGTCGTCGTCGACGACGCCGCATCCAAGGTCGGGCCCGAGGTCACCGCCTACCGGCTCCGCGACGACGTCCCCGCCTACCGGACCCTGGACGAGGGCGCGTTCGAACGCATCGCGATGCCGAGGCGCTGGCTGCCGCCGACCGCCGTCACCGACCTCGCCGCCGTCCGCGGCAAGATCGCCGTGACCCCGCTCCGCAAGGGCTCGCTGCTCCAGAGCGACATGATCGTCGACCGGCCCGCGCTCGCCCCCGGGCAGCAGGAGATCGCCATCATGATCGACGCCGCGACGGGCGTGGCCGGGAAGATCACCCCCGGCGCCAGGGTCAACATCTACGCCACCTTCGACGGCCGGAACGCCGCCCCCGCCGGGAAGGACGGCAAGGAGCAGAACACCCCGCCCGTCTCCAAGGTCATCGTCAGCGGCGCCCAGGTCCTCGAGGTCGGGAGGCTCACCCCGCTCGACCGCCAGGACCGGCGCGCCGGGAGCGGCGCGGGCGGCGGGGGCGGCGGCGTCCGGCAGGCCGGCGAGGCCGTGCCGATCACCTTCGCCCTCGACACCAGGGACGCCCAACGCGTCGCCTACGCCGAGTCGTTCGCGACCCACGTCCGGCTGGCCCTCGTCGCCCCCGGCGGGGACACCGGCGTCAGCGGCTCCGACCGCACCTACACCCTCGACGGCGACAAATAGGGGCCGGGCCATGACGATCCGCATCCTCCCCGCCGTCGCCGACCCCGAGGCCGCGCACGCCCTCGCCTCCCTCCTGGCCCAGCTCCCCGGCGCCGAACCGCTGCGCACCGTGGGCGACTCCGCCGAACTCCTCGACGCCCTCGCCGTGCTCGGTGCGTCCTCCGCCGCCGGACTGCCCGAGGTCGTCCTCGTCCACGAGCGGCTCGGGCCGCTGCCCGCGCTCGAACTCGTCTGGGAGGTCGCCCTCCGCTTCCCCGCCACCGGCGTCGTCCTGCTCTCCGCCGACGCCGGGCCCGCGCTCTACGCCGCCGCCATGGACTGCGGCGCGCGGGGGCTCGCCGCGCTGCCGCCCTCCTACGACGAACTCGCCGCCCGCGTCCAGGCCGCCGCGCACTGGGCCGACGGGGTGCGCCGCCACCTCGGCCCGGCGGGCGGCGCCGCGGGTCCGTCCGCCGGGCCCGGCAAGGGGCGGCTCGTCGCCGTCGTCGGCGCCAAGGGCGGCGTCGGGACGACCGTCACCGCCGTCCAGCTCGCGCTGGCCGCGCGCGCCGCCGGGCGGGACGTCGCCCTCGCCGACCTCGACCTCCAGTCCGGGGACGTCGCGTCGTACCTGGACGTGCGGTTCCGGCGGTCGGTCGCGGACCTGGCGGGGATCACCGACATCTCGCCCCGTGTCCTCCAGGACGCGGTCTTCCCGCACCCCACCGGCCTCGGGCTGCTCCTCGCCCCGGCCGAGGGCGAGCGAGGCGAGGAGGTCGGCGACCTGGCCGCCCGGCAGATCACCGGCGCCCTGCGCCGCCGTTACGAGCTCGTGGTGGTGGACTGCGGGACGCAGATCACCGCCGCGGGGGCGGCCGTCATCGAGACGGCCGACCTGGCCCTGCTGGTCACCACGCCCGACGTGGTCTCCGTACGGGCCGCCAAGCGCATGGTCCGGCTCTGGGACCGGCTCCAGATCCGCAAGGCGGAGGACACCATGACCGTCGTGAACCGGCACACCCGCACCGCCGAGGTACAGCCGTCCCTCGTGGCCCGCACGACCGGCACGACGACCGCGCGGACGACCGTGCCCGCCGCGTACAAGGAGCTGCGGGCGGTGGTGGACGCCGGGCGGATCCAGGACCTCGACGCGAAGTCGGGGGTGCGGCAGGCGCTGTGGGCGCTGGCGGGGGAGCTGGGGCTGACCGGGGGGCCGGGGGGTGGTGCCGGCCGGGCGGGCGGGCACCGGGCGCTGGGGCCGGGCGGGGAGGGGCCCGGTGGCGGAGGGCGCGGCGGTCCGCCCGGTGGTCCGCCCGGTGGGGACACCGGGGCCGGCCGACTGCGGCCGGTCGCCTCCCCGTTCGCGCGCCTGCGGCGCCGGATCGGCGGCGACCGGGGACAGATCGCCGTCGAGTTCACCGGCATCGTCCCGATGATCCTCGTGGCGCTCGCCGTCGTCTGGCAGTGCGTCCTCGTCGGCTACACGTACTCGCTGGCGGGGCACGCGGCCGACCGGGGCGCCCGGGCGGGGGCGGTGGGCCGCGACTGCGCGGCGGCCGCGCGGGCCGATCTGCCGGACGAGTGGCGGGCGGGGGCGATCGACTGCGGTCCCCGGGGCGGGGTCTACCGCGCGGGCGTGCGGCTGAAGGTGCCGGTGCTCGTCCCGAACGCGGTGGACTGGCCGTGGCCGGTGGCGGGGACGGCGGGCGTGGCGCGGGAGGACTGAGAATGCCGCGGACCCTCCCCCAGAGGGGGCACCCCCATGTCACCGTTTCTTCGGGGCTCCGCCCCGGCCCCGGACCGCGCTCCCGCGCGGGAGCGGGGGCTTCGGCCCTTGGACCCTGGGCGGGGCTCCGCCCCTGCGCCTCGCCGGGGGCTGCGCCCCCTGCACCCCGGGCGGGGCTTCGCCCCTGCGCCCCACCAGGGGCTTCGCCCCCTGGACCGTCTGCGCCCCCTGGTCGCCGCTCCGCCACCCGTCCTCGGCCCCCCCTGGAGGGGGTGCGCCCGGGCGGGCCGCATCAGCCCGTCCGGCCGTACCCCCTCCAAGGGAGAGGCAGGGGCGCCCTCGCACCCCCCGCGGCCGAACGCGGCTCCGCGGCCGTCGAGTTCATCGGCTTCGTCCCGCTCCTCCTCCTCGTCGCCCTCGTCGCCGTACAACTCGGGCTCGCCGCCTTCGCGGCGCAGCAGGCGGGGACGGGCGCTCGCGCCGCCGCGCGGACGGCCACCCTGGACGAGCCGCGCACCACGCCGGCGGGCGCGGCGCGTGAGGCCATGACGGGCTGGGTGGCCGAGCGCGCGGACACGCTGGACGCGCCGGGCTGCGCCGGGGGCGGGGAGGTCACGGCGACGGTCGGGGTCAGCGTTCCCGGGATCGTCCCGGGTACGGACTTCCACGTGACGCGGCACGCGACGATGCGGTGCCCGGCGCCCCCGGCAGCGGCCCCCGGGGGCGCCCCGTGAGCCTGCGAGCCCGTATCGTCACCCCCGAATCCCCCGTCGCCGGGCGGGAGTCCGACCACCTCGTGCCGGTGTACCGGGCCAAGCTGCTGGAGGAGATCGACCTCGCCGAGATGTCGGCGCTCGCCGCCGGGGAGCGGCGCGGGCGGCTGGAGCGGGTGCTCGGGCACATCATCAGCCGGGAGGGGCCGGTCCTGTCGACGGCCGAGCGCGACCGGCTCGTACGCCGCGTCGTGGACGAGGCCCTCGGACTCGGCATCCTGGAGCCGCTGTTGGAGGACCCGACCGTCACCGAGATCATGGTGAACGGTCCCGACCACGTCTTCGTGGAACGGGCGGGCCGCGTCGAGCCCGTCCCCGTCCGGTTCGCCTCGCACGAGCAGCTGATGCAGACCATCGAGCGCATCGTCTCGACGGTCAACCGGCGGGTGGACGAGTCCCACCCGATGGTGGACGCCCGCCTCCCCAGCGGCGAACGCGTCAACGTCATCATCCCGCCCCTCGCCCTCAACGGCGCCACCCTCACCATCCGCCGCTTCCCGCGCGTCTACACCCTGCGCGAACTCATCGGCACGGGCACGCTGGACGAGCCGACGCTGATGCTCCTCGCCGCCCTGGTCCGCGCCAAGTTCAACATCGTGATCTCCGGCCCCACGGGCTCCGGCAAGACGACCCTGCTCAACGCCCTCTCGGGGCTGATCCCCGAGGGGGAGCGGATCATCACCGTCGAGGACGCGGCCGAACTCCAGCTCCAGCAGGGGCACGTGATCCGGCTGGAGGCGCGGCCCCCCAACGTCGAGGGCAAGGGCCGCATCACGATCCGGGACCTGGTCCGCAACTCCCTGCGCATGCGCCCCGACCGCATCATCGTCGGCGAGGTGCGCGGCGGCGAGACCCTCGACATGCTCCAGGCGATGTCGACCGGGCACGACGGCTCGCTGGCCACCGTCCACGCCAACTCCGCCGAGGACGCCCTGATGCGCATGCGCACCCTCGCGTCGATGTCCGAGGTGAAGATCCCGTACGAGGCGCTGCGCGACCAGATCGACAGCGCGGTGGACTGCGTCGTCCAGCTCACCCGGGGGCCGGACGGCTCACGGCGGATCACGGAGGTGGCGCTGCTGGACCCGGGGGGCGGTGCGCCCGCGTACGGCACGTCGGCGCACAGCCCGTCGGCGAATGGCGCGCCCGCGTACGGCACCTCCGCGTACGGCACCTCCGCGTCCGGCGCCGAGTACCGGCTCGTCCCCGTCGTCCGGTTCGACGCCCAGCCCATGGGCCCGGACCGGGTCGTCCGCGGGACGTTCGCGCACCTGCCCCTCCCGGCGAGGGCGGTCGAGCGGCTGCGGCTGGCGAACGAGCCGGTGCCGCAGGCGTTCGCGGGGCCGTTCCCGGCGGCGGCCCACCCCGCCGCACAGGAGGCCGCCGTACCCGCCGTACGACCGGCGGGAGGCCGGCACGCGGCCCCCGCCCGGGGACAGGACGAGCCCACGTGACGACAGCCATGTGACGACAGCCCACGTGACCGAAGCCCACCTGACGACAGCCGCGTGACAACCCGAACGCAGCGAGGCGACCGGACCCATGGACCAACCCGCACTCCTCACCCTCGGCCTCACCCTCCTCGGCGGCGCCCTGGCCGTCGCCGGCGTACGGAGCTGGCTGGCCGGCCGGCAGCAGCACGCCGCCCTGGTGGACCGCCTCACCGGCCCCGGTGACGCCGGGGGCGGGCCCGGGGGAGGGGGCGCCCGCCCCCGCCCCTTCGCACGCTTCGACCGGCGCCTGCGCCGCACCCGCCCCGGCCGCCGCCTGGAGCGCCGCATCGCCTCGACCGGACTCGCCGTCACGCCGGGCGACTTCGCCCTGTGGACGCTGGCGGCGGCCGCCGTCCTGTGGCTGGTGGCGGCCTTCGCCCTCGCCCCGTTCTTCGGGCCGATCGCGGCCGTCGTGGCCGTCTGGGCGGCGGCCGCCTTCCTGGGCCGGCAACGCCGCAAGCGGATCGAGAAGTTCATCAACCAGCTCCCCGAACTCTCCCGCATCCTCGCCAACGCCACCCAGGCCGGACTCGCCCTGCGCACCGCGCTGGGCATGGCCGCCGAGGAGATGGACGCCCCGGCGGGCGAGGAACTGGCCGCCGTCGCCGACCGGCTGGCCGTCGGCCACTCCGTCGAGGACGCCCTGGGCGAGCTCGCCGAACGCCTTCCCTCCCGCGAACTCGTCGTCCTCGTCACGACCCTGGTGCTCTCCAACCGGGCCGGCGGCTCCGTCGTGCGCTCGCTGCGCAACCTCACCGAGACGCTGGAGGAGCGGAAGGAGACGCGGCGCGAGGTGCGTACCCAGCTGTCGCAGGTGACCGCCACGGCGTACGTCGTCCCGCTGATGGGGATCGGCACCCTCTTCCTCATGGACCGCATCGCGCCCGGTTCGATCGACCGGATGACCGGGACGGTGACGGGTCAACTGGCCGTCGTCGGCGCGTTCGTGCTCTACGGCATCGGCTTCTTCCTCATCCGGCGCATGTCGCGCATCGACGTCTGAGGCGGTGCTCACCGAATGGGACTGCTGCTCGCGCTGCTGGCCGCCGTGTCCGTCGCCGGCGTCTGCTACGGCGCCGCCCTCTGCCGGGGCGGGGCCAAGGTGCCGCCCGACCTGGCGGTCGCCCTGGAGGTCGGGGCCACCCGCGCCTCCGCCGTCGGCTCGGCGGTCGACCGGCTCGGCATGCGCTGGGCCCCGCTCGTCCTGCGCCTCATGGGCGAGCGGCGCGTCGCGCGCGTCCGCACCCGCATCGACCGCGCCGGGAACCCCGGCGGCCTCACCGTGGACCGCTACGCGGCCCGCCGGGCGGTCTACGGCGCGCTGGGCTTCGGCGGCGCGCTGGTGATGGTGGCGAAGGGACAGTGGCTGGTGGCCGCGCTGCTCGTCGCCTTCGGGCTGTTCTGGATCGAGGTCGGCATCTGGGCGGCGGTGCGCGAGCGGCGCGTCGCGATCGAGCGCACGCTCCCCGACTTCCTCGACGTCCTCGCCGTCGTCGTGAGCGCCGGGCTGAGCTTCCGGCAGGCCCTCGACCGGGTCGCGGAGCGCTACGAGGGGCCGTGGGCGGACGAACTGCGCATCGCCCTGCGCCAGATGGACATGGGCGTCAGCCGCCGCGAGGCGTTCGACGGCCTGCGCCGGCGCAACGACTCCGAGCAGGTCGCGCAGTTCGTCTCCGCCCTCCAGCAGGGCGAGGAGCTCGGCTCGCCGATCGTCGACACCCTCATGGACCTCGCCAACGACATGCGCCGTACCGACGCGCAGAACGCGCGCCGCCGCGCCGCCCGCGCGGTGCCCAAGGCGACCGTCATCATCACGACGTTCATAGTCCCGGGAACGCTGGCGCTGATGGTGGCCGGCTTCTTCCTCGGCTCGGCCGTGGACTTCGGGACGGTGACGGGACGGTGAGCGAACGCGGCGCGGCGAAGCGCGAGTTGTGTGAAGACTCTTCGCTTCTGCAACCGGCTGTGGGACAGTCGTCGACCGGAGGCGGCTCCTCGACCCGCGGGACGGAGGTGCGACGAGTGCGACGGCTGATGCGCGAGGTATTCCAACCTCCGTGCGACGGGGGAGAAGTGAGGCCTGCGCACTGTTCCGCGCCTGCCGTTTGGGCGTACGTTTCCCGTGCGAGGAGTGACCGTGCGCGTACGGCGGCTCACCCGCAGAACGGCAAACGACCGGCCGCCCGCGGAAGGGAAGAGGATGGGGAAGCGTTTCCGGGCACGAGGCTTCCGGAACCGGCTGCTCGACCGGGGGCAGACCTCGGTGGAGTACCTGGGCATCATCGCGGTGGTGGTGGCGATCGTGCTGGTGCTGACGACGACGGACTTCGGGACGGTGATCGCGAAGGCGATCATGGATCAGATCCACAAGATCACCTGATCCCGCGCGGACCCCTGTCCGGGGCCCCGCGGGACGCCGGGCAGGCGTTCCCCGTCTACGTCGTGGCCGTCGCGGGCCTGCTGTTCGTCGCGCTCGCGGTCTTCGCCGTGGGCATGGCCGGGGCGTCGAAGAACGGCGCGCAGTCCGCGGCCGACGCGTCCGCCCTCGCGGCCGCGCAGAGCTACCGCGACCAGGCGTTCGCCGGCTTCCTGCGGGACGTACGGACCGCCGACGCGGGGCGCCGCTGGCTCATGGGCCTCGGTGACGCGCCCGCCTCGGCCTGCGCGGACGCGGACCGGCTCGCGGGCCGCAACGACGCCGAAGTGGCGGGCGGGGGCTGCCGGTTCACCGCGGGGCCGGGGGCCGCCACCGCGTTCGACGTGACGGTGCGCGCGCGGAAGAGCGTCGGGACGTCCGTCGTACCGGGCACCGCGCACCTCCACGCGGAGGCGTCGGCCAGGGCCCTCCTCGCACCGCGCTGCCGGCCGGAACCGGGAGCCGGCCCCCTCCGCCTCCTGTGCGACGAGGGCCGGGAACTCCGCGTCGATCCGGACCACATCGATCCCCTCCTCGAGGCCAAGGACCTGTTCGCCGTCCGCCTTGCCGCCACCGACCAGTGACCGACGAGCGAAGGAATGCGATCAATGAGCGCAGGGCACCGGAGATTCGCGGCCATGGCCCTCCTGGTCCCGCTGGCCGCGGCGGCGGCCGGATGCGGCGGCGAGGGCGGGGACAAGGACGACGGGGGCGGGGGCACCGGCGGTTCGAAGCCGGTCGCGGCCTCCGGGGACTCCTCCTCCGGCGGGACCCTCGCGGAGATGAAGGGGCCCAACGACGTCGTGGTGACGATTCGTTCCGCCGTCCGTGACGGCGGGGGCTTCGTCACCGTCCAGGGGACGGTCACCAACCACGGCAGAGCCGTCTTCGACGCGCTCGAATGGCGGTCCAAGGAGACGAGCGTGAAGTCGCGGTCCGCGATATCGGGGGCCTCGCTCGTCGACGACCGCAGCAAGAAGCGCTACCTCGTGCTGCGCGACACGGACGGCGAATGCCTGTGCACCACGGGACTCACGAACATCAAACCCGATGAATCCCGGCCGCTCTTCGCCCAGTTCCCCGCTCCGCCCCCCGACGTCTCCGCCGTCGATCTCCAGATCCCCACCATGCCCTCCGTCCGCATCAAGCTGTCGGGGTGACCCGGTGAGGACCCGCCCGACGCTCGCCGCCCTGGTCCTCGTCGCGGCCCTCGCCGCGTCCGCCCCGCCGCCCGCGTACGCCTCCGGCCCCGGCGGCCCGGCCGACACCGCCCCGCCCGTCCGCCTCGACCCCACCGCCCCCGGCCTCAGGCTGCGCAAGGGCGCTCGGCTCGCCCCCGGGCGCGTCCTCGACGTCAAGTCCGTCGTGGAGACGGGCAGCGACGGCGGGGAACGCCGCGAGGACACCAACGTGGACGTGACCTTCGCCCTCCAGACCGAGATCCTCTTCGAGAAGGACAGCTCCGAGCTGGGCAAGGCCGCCGACCGGCGCATCGCCGTGATCGCCGCCGAGGCGAGGAGGCAACGGGCGACCACCGTCCGCGTCTTCGGCTTCACCGACAACCTCGGCTCCGCCGACCACGGCATCGCCCTCTCCAAGGACCGCGCCAACGCCGTCCAGCGCCGCCTCGCCCACGAGCTCGGCTCCTCCGCGATCACCTACCAGATCCGGGGCTACGGCGAGGAGTACGCCATCGCCGACAACTCCACGGAGGACGGCCGCCGCAAGAACCGCAGGGTTGAGGTCAGCTTCCCCCGTGGCCGATCATGATCGCGCCCATCGGCCGGAACCGCTTCCAGGAGCCTCCTTGCGCAAGCTCGTGTACTGCATCGCCACCACCCTCGACGGCCACATCGCGGGCCCGGACGGCGCGGACCCCACCGGCCCCGACGGCTTCTGGCCCGTCCCCGCCGACTACATCCGGCACCTGATCGCCGAATACCCCGAAATCCTCCCGGTCCAGGCCCGTACCGCCCTCGGCGTCACCGCCGAGGGCACGCACTTCGACACCGTCGTCGAGGGCCGCCGTACGTACGAGATCGGCCTCAGGGCCGGCGTCCCGGACGCGTACCCGCACCTCCGTCACCTCGTCTTCTCCCGGACCCTCACCGAGGCCCCGGCCCCCGCCGTCGAACTCGTCGCCACCGACCCGGTCGTGAGGGCCCGCGAGCTCAAGCAGGAGCCCGGCAAGGACATCTGGCTCATCGGCGGCGGCGAACTGGCCGCCTCCCTCTACCCGGAGATCGACCGCCTGATCATCAAGCTCGGCCCCCTCACCACCGGCACGGGCATCCCCCTCTTCGCCCCCTCGGCCGGCTTCGCGCCGCGCGTGTGGACGCTGTCCGAGCATGTGGTGACGGAGAGCGGGGCGGTGTTCCTGACGTACGACGCGTAGCGGTTCGCCGCGGTCTTCTGCGACCTCGTGCCGCCTCCGCCCGTCCCGGACGGGCGCCCGGCGCCGGCGGGTGGCCGGGAACACCGCCGGGCGGGCGGCGCCGGGCGCGTCACGGGCTCGGCGCAGCGCGCCCGTCCGGGACGCCCGGGCCCGCGTGGGACAGGGATGAGGGGGCCGCCCCGTGTGCGCCCTCGTGATGCGCCCGTGCGCCCCGGCGGGCGGGGGTGCACCGGCGCGTTCACGTGGTTGGATTCCAGCCACGCGACGGCATGCGAGGGCACGCGACGGCCGGGACGGGGTGCGCGATGACCCAGTGGCGCAACGACATTTCGGGTGGGAGCGTCCGGGGGCCGGCGATTCAGGCCGGGACGATCGGGAGCGTCCACCTGGGAGCGAGAGCCGCGCCGCCGCCGGACCGGCTGAGCCGGGTGAAGAGGCGGCTCGCGGAGGAGGTGCGGCGGCAGTGGCAGGAGGAGGCGCGGGCGCAGGGGCTGCAGAGTCCGGCGCCGCTGCGGCTGTGGTGGCGCAGGACGGAGCGGGCGGTGGCGGCCCGGAGCGCGGGCGCGGGCGCGGTCCGGCGGCGGGGCGACGTGGCCGATCTGGTGGCGGCGTTCCGTGAACTGCCGGTCAAGCAGCTGGTGATCCTGGGCGAGCGGGCCTCCGGCAAGACCGTCTCGATGATGCTGCTGACGCTCGGCCTGCTGGAGGCGTACGACCCGGCGGCCCCGGTGCCGGTGCTGATGACGGCGTCCTCGTGGCATCCGCGCCGGGAGCACCCGGACACCTGGCTGGCCCGCCGGCTGGTCGAGGAGCACCCCTTCCTGGCCGACCGGAAGGAGTGGGGCAGGGGCATGGCCGACCGGCTGGTCGCCGACGGGCATGTGCTGCTCATGCTGGACGGGCTGGACGAACTCCCCTCGGATCTGCACGCGTTCGCGATCAGGGCGCTGGACATGGCGCGGGGCGGTGAGGACGGCCGGCTGGTGGTGACGTGTCTGGCGGCCGAGTACGAGGAGGCGGTGGCCCGGAGCGGCCGGATCCTGACGCGGGCGACCGTGGTGGAGATGGAACCGGTCGGGCTCGACCGGGCCGAGGAGTTCCTCACGGCCGACCGGCCGCCCGCGGACCGCCGCTGGCAGGACGTGCTGGCGCGGCTGCGCGCCGACCCGCGCCACCCGGAGACACCCCTGGCCCTCGCGCTGACCAGCCCGCTCATGGTGGCCCTGGCGCGGGCGGTCTACGCCCCGGCGGGGCAGGACCCCGGGGAACTGCTGCTCCTTCCGGACCGGAAGGCCGTCGAGGGGCGTCTGCTGGGCGACTTCCTGCCGGCGGCGTACGAGGCGCGCCCCCGGCCGCCGGGCGCGGGGCGCGCCGCCCCGGCGCGCTACGATCCCGAACGCGCGGGCGCGTGGCTGGCGTTCGCCGCGCGCCACATGAACCGGAACCGGACGCAGGACTTCGCCTGGTGGCAGGTGGCGACGGCCGTGCCGGGGAGCGTCCGGGGGCTGGTGTCCGGCACCGCCTCGGGGGTCGGGTTCGGCGCGATCGGCGACGCGGCGGGCGGGCCGGTGATCGGGCTGGTCTTCGCGGTCCCGTTCGCGCTGGCCGGATTCCTCGTGCAGGCGACCGCCCGGTGCCGCCCGCCGACGCGGGTGGAGATCCGTGTCCGGGGGACGCGGGCGCCGTTCCTGCTCCGGTCGGTGGTGGGTTTCGTGCTCGGGATCGGGCTCGGCTTCGGCTTCGAGGTCCCCGTCCCGGACGCGCTGATGCTGGGCCTGCCGTTCGCCCTGGCGCTGGGGCTGCACGCGTGGGTGCGGGTGCCCGCCGACGCGAAGAAGGTGTCGAGCCCCGGGCTCACGCTCCGGCAGGACCGCACGGCGGCGCTGATGCTGGGGCTGTCCTTCGCGCTCTCCTTCGGCCTGACCTTCGGAACGGTCTTCGCGTACACGGACCCGTCGGTCTCGATCTGGCCCGAACTGCGGCTCTTCGGCGGCCTGGTGGTCAACGTCGTCTTCGTCCTCCCCGGAGCGCTGGCCGGCTGGGCCGTGGGCCGCCTGTCGTACGGCGGTCTCGGCAGCGTCGTCTACGGTCTCGCCGGGGCCGTCGTGAGCGGCGTCGTCTTCCCGCCCGCCGACGACCCCGGCTTCGCCTACGGGCTCGGCATCGCCTTCGGGTTCGCCTGCGGCTCCGTGGTCGTCCTGGGGCGCTCCTGGGGCGCGTTCGTCTTCGCGTGCGCCCTCCTGGCCCTGGCCGGCCGGCTGCCCTGGCGGCCGATGGCCTTCCTGGAGGACGCCCACCGCCGCGGCGTCCTCCGCCAGGCCGGCGGCGTCCACCAGTTCCGGCACGCACGGCTGCGGGACCACCTCGCGGAGCGCCCGCGCCGGGGCCTGTGATCGATCCCATACCGCCGCCCCGGGGCCGACGGGCCTACGGTGGAGGTCCGTTGACCCCGCGGAGGCGCTCATGACCCGTGCCCGTACCGCCGGCCTCATCGAGACCCAGGCCCGTGCCTGCGCCGCGCTCGGCTCGCCGCTGTACGCGGCGCTGCTGTCCCGGGTCGCCGACGACGTCCGCGCGGGCGGGCCCTGCGCCGACGCGGTCGCGCCGCTGGAGGGCGCGCCCGGACCGGCCGCGGCGGGCCTCCGGCTGATGGGCGCGGTGCACGCGCTGGTCCTGCTCGGGAAGGCGCCGGACCTGGCCCCGCACTACGCGGAGGCGGGGGATCCGGACGCCGCGTGGGAGGCGTTCCGCACGGCCGTCGCCGCGCACCCGGAGCACATGGCGGAGTGGATGCGGCGCCCGCCGCAGACGAACGAGGTAGGCCGGGCGAGCCAGTTGATCGCCGGCCTGCTGGTGGTGACCGACGCCCTGGGCCTGCCCGGGCCGCCGCCCGTGCGGCTGCTGGAGCTGGGCGCCAGCGCCGGGCTGAACCTCCGGGCGGACCGCTTCCGCATCCGGGGCGGGCCGCCGGAAGGCGGGTTCGCGTGGGGGGACCCCGCCTCGCCCGTCGTCCTGGACGGCGCCTGGCGCGGCGGCACCCCGCCGCCGCGCATCGCGGCGGCCGCCGCCCGCATCCCCGCCCTGCGCGTCGTCGAACGGCTCGGCTGCGACGTCGATCCGCTGGACCCGCTCGACCCCGGCGACGCCCTCGCCCTGCGCGCCTACCTCTGGCCCGACGTGCCCCACCGGGCCGGGCGCCTCGCCGGCGCGACGGCCCTCGCCCGCGAGGTGCCCGCCCGGGTGGTGCGGCAGGGCGCCGCCGACTTCCTGGCCGGCACGCGGCTCCGGCCCGGCACGCTCACCGTCGTCTGGCACTCGGTGATGCGCCAGTACGTGCCGCCCGCCGAGTGGGCGCGCGCGGAGGCGGAGCTCGACCGGCTCGGCAGGGCCGGACGCGGGCCGGAGAGCGGCTGGTTCGCCCACGTCGCGTTCGAGCCGCGCCGCGTCGGGGGAACCCACCGGTTCGTCCTCACCGCCCGGCTCGGCGACGGGCCGGAGGAGCTCCTGGCCGAGGCGCACCCCTGGGGGCTGGACGGACGGGCGACGGAGGCCACCGCACCCGACGGCTGACGCCCGCCCGCGTCGTGTCCCTCGCGAACTCCCCGCCCCGCGCGGCAGGATGGCCCTCCGGGGTCACGGTGGCGGGTGAGGGGGACGGTGGGTGAACGGCGGCAGGGCGGCACTGCGGACGATGGCGGCCCTCGGGGCGCTGACCGTGACGGCCGCGGCACCCCCGGCGCGGGCCGACGGCGACGCGGGCCCGCCGGCGGCGCACGGCACGTCCCCGGGCGCCCGCGCGGTGCGCGGCGCGCCGGAGGGCGCGGACGGTCCGCTGCTGGAGCCGGGCGCCGAACGGACCTATACGGACACCCTCGCGCCCGGCGAGCACAAGTCCTACCGCGTACGGCTGGACGCGGGCTCGGACGCGTACGTCTCGGCGGTGGCCCTGCCCCGGCCCGGCGCCACGCCGGGGCTGCGCGACGGGATCGACCTGTCGCTGCGCGCCGCCGACGGCACGCCGTGCGGCCCGGCGCGGCACCGCTCGTTCCTGTCGGAGGGCGGCGCGTACCCGCTCGCCGACCACACGGAACGCCTCGCCGGTACGGGCGGTGCGTGCGGGGCGGCCGGTACCTACCGGTTCGTCGTGGCGCGCGGGGACGCCGACGGCGGTGACGCGTCGCCGCTGCCGGTGGAGCTGCGGTACACGACCGGCCACCCGGCCGCCACCGGCTCGCCGGCGCCCGATCCCGGCCCCGGCGGCTGGAGTTCGCAGCCGCCGTCCGCGCCGGCCGGCCCGGTCCGGGAGGTCGCCGGCGGGCGGGGATTCGACGACGCGGCCCGGGTGGACGGCGGTACGTGGCGGGACCGGATCCGGCCCGGGGAGACCCGCTTCTACCGGGTCGCCGTCCCGGCCGGCCACCAGCTCTTCGCGAAGGCGGTGTTCGGGAGCGCGCCCGGTCCCTACGTCGCCAACGGGGTGCGGCTGGGCCTGAGCGACGCGGCCCGCGGCCACGTGATGAACCGGACCGGCGGGTACGGCGGCGACGCCGCGGCCGTCGTCCTCGCCACCCCGCCGGCCGGCGGGCCGGGCGCCCTGCGCGGCGGGGAGGCCGAGCGCGGGATGGCCCGGCCCGGCTGGTACGTCCTCCAGCTGAGCCTCAACCCGAAGGCGGCGGGCGGCCGTCCGGACCCGGTTCCGGTGCGGCTGGCCATCGGCACGGCGCCCGCCCGCAAGGAGGCCGGGGCGGACGCCCTGCCGCGCGTCCCGGTGGGGCGCCCGGTGCCGCTGCGGTCCACCGGAGCGGAGGGCGACGGCGGGTGGCTGCGCGTCGCCGGGTACGCCGGCGTCGGCACCGGAACGGCGTTGCTGCTGGGGCTCGGTGGCTGGGTGCTCCTGGCGAGGCGCGCGGACGGACGGTCCGTCCGGGGACGCTAGCCCGTCCGTCCGGCAACGCCGGCCCGTCCCTGCGGGGACGCTGGCCGCCCCCGGGGACGCTAGCCCGTCCCTCCGGGGATGCTGCCCGCCCCCACGCGCAGCCGCACGCCCGGCCGGAGCCCCCACCGCGCCATGGCCCCGGCCGCCGCCTCCAGGACGTGGCGCGCGCGCAGGCGGGGCGCGCCGAGGCGGTGGGGGGCCATGGTGCGCACGGCGAGGACGGTCAAGTCCCGGTCCAGGTAGGCGACATCGATCGGGAAGCGCATCCCGAAGGTGTGCACGGAACCCGCCGGGGTGAGCAGCAGGGCGCCGTCGATCCCGTCGCGGCCGAGGAGGCCGCGGGTGCGGGCGCGGTACGAGGCGGCGATCTCGACGGGGACGGGCGCCAGGTCCCCGGTGCAGAGCGTGAGTTGGGTGTGACCGTCGTGCCAGTCGCGCATGGTGGGGCCTTCCGGGTCGCCCGAGGGTGACCACGTTATCCCTCGGCGCCGACTTGTCCACAGGGGGTTGTCCACAGGCCCGGCGGCCCGGCCCGGGGATCCGTAACCTCGGCTCATGGACTGGTGGTTGATCGTGACGGCCCTGGTGGCCGGCGTGTACGGCGCCCTGGTGGGCGCGTTGCTGCCGCGCGCCCGGTACCGGCTGGCCGTCGAGCCGGGGGAGCCGTGGCGCGGGGCGGCGCCGTGCGGCCACGCCCTCGGCGGCTGGGCGGGCCGGGCGCGGTGCGGGGTGTGCGGGGGGAGGTACGGGCCGGGCGCGCTGTGGCCGGCCGCCGCCACGGCGGCGGTGTGCGCGGGGACGGCGGCGGCGGTCGGGCCGCGCCCGGAGCTGGCGGTGTGGCTGCTGGCGGCCCCGGTGGGCGTGCTGCTCGCGGGGGTCGACCGGGCGGTGCGCCGGCTGCCCGACGTGCTGACCCTCCCGCTCGCGGCCGGGGCGGCGGCTCTGCTGGGCGCGGCGGCGGCGCTGCCGGGGGCGGCGGGCTCCTGGCCGGGGGCCCTGCTGGGCGGCGCGGCCCTCGGCGGCGCCTACCTCCTGCTCTTCCTGGCCCACCCGGCCGGCATGGGCTTCGGGGACGTGAAGCTCGCACTGGGGCTGGGCCTGATCCTCG
The DNA here is from genome assembly GCF_001187435.1 of Streptomyces caatingaensis. Classification (GTDB taxonomy): domain Bacteria; phylum Actinomycetota; class Actinomycetes; order Streptomycetales; family Streptomycetaceae; genus Streptomyces; species Streptomyces caatingaensis. The sequence continues at coordinate 434,177 of NZ_LFXA01000009.1, forward strand.
GCTGGTACGGCTGGGGCGTGCTGATACTCGGCGGCCTCGCGGGACTGCTCCTCGCCTCGGCCTACGGAATGACCCTGCTGCTCACCCGGCGGGCGGGCCGTGGCGCCACGATGGCCCTGGGCCCCTTCCTGGTGGCAGGGGCCTGGGCGGGGGTGCTGGCGGGCGGCTGGGCGGTACGCCCGTGAGACGCGTTCGCGCGGATGGCCCTGGCCGGACGGCGGGCGCAACCCGGCCGGATGGCGGGCGCAACCCGGCCGGAAGGCGGACGCAACCCGGCCGGAAGCGGTCGGATCGGGCCGGACCCGTCCGATCCCGTCCGGACCGGTCCGGACGGGATCGGAGCGGTGCAGTTCGTGCGACGCGGGGAGCGACGAAACCGTCACGGAGCAGCATCGGCGTCAAGTCGGCGATGACTTTGCGCAACATTTTCGACGAATCCCGGAGGGCCCCTCCGGCGGTGTCGGCCGGCCGGCCGGTTCTACACTGTAGGCCCAGCGCTGAAGCGGTTTTGCGGGGTTTCGCAACCCCTCCCGAAGCCCCCATTTCAAGATCAACAACCCTGGCGGGAGTCAGCTTCGCGCGCCGCGTCACCCTTGTCGATGCATGAAGTACCCCCTCCGACCGGTTATGGTGGAAACCCCCCCTCGGGCCGGTCCGTATCCCCCCCACGGACCGGCCCGTTTTTCTTGGGGCGATGTCACGCTCCGTAGGAATCCGTGCGACTCCGCGCAGGTATCGCGCAAGAACCTTGCGGTTCCCAGCCCGATCCGTTCGCAACGGGACGGGAACGGGCTAGGAATCGCCCCGGCGCGCCCAGATGTTGACCCCCTCCGTGCTCACGGCCAGCGCGTCGATCTCGGCCAGCTCCTCCTTGGAGAGCTCCGGCCCGGCCAGGGCGGCCACATTGGCCTCCAGCTGGGCCACGCTCGACGCCCCGGTCAGGGCGGAGGTCATGCGCTCGTCCCGCAGGACCCAGACCAGGGCCAGCTGGGCGAGGGACTGCCCGCGCCGGGCGGCGATGTCGTTGAGCCCGCGCAGCCGGCGGACGACGTCCTCGGTGAGCAGCGCGGGGTCCAGCGACTTGCCCTGGGCGGCGCGCGAGCCCTCCGGCACACCGTGCAGGTACTTGTCGGTGAGCAGCCCCTGGGCGAGCGGCGCGAAGGCGATGCAGCCCATGCCCTCCTCCTCCAGGGCGTCGAGCAGCGCGTCGTCCTCGGTCCAGCGGTTGATCATCGAGTAGGAGGGCTGGTGGATCAGCGCCGGGACGCCCATGGCGCGCAGCAGCCGGGCCGCCTCCCGGGTCTGCTCGGCGCTGTACGAGGAGACCCCGGCGTAGAGCGCCTTGCCCTGCTGGACGGCGGACGCGAGCGCGCCCATCGTCTCCTCCAGCGGAGTGTGCGGGTCGAAGCGGTGCGAGTAGAAGATGTCCACGTAGTCGACGCCCATGCGCCTCAGCGAGGCGTCGAGTGACGAGAGCAGGTACTTGCGCGAGCCCCACTCCCCGTACGGGCCCGGGTGCATCAGATAGCCGGCCTTGGTGGAGAGCACCAGTTCGTCCCGGTAGGGCCGGAAGTCCTGTGCGAACACCTTGCCGAAGTTGAGTTCGGCGGAACCGGGCGGCGGGCCGTAGTTGTTGGCCAGATCGAAGTGGGTGACGCCCAGGTCGAAGGCGCGGCGCAGGATGGCGCGCTGGGAGTCGAGGGTGCGGTCGTCCCCGAAGTTGTGCCACAGTCCCAGGGAGAGGGCGGGCAGTTTGAGGCCGCTCCGGCCGCTGCGCCGGTACTCCATGGTGTCGTAGCGCGTTTCGGCCGCGAGGTAGCGCGAATCGGTCATGTGGCCACTGACTATCACGCTCCGGTGACAGGCCGAGTTGGGTTCCCGCGACACGCTGGCAGTAATGTGGCCGCCTCGGGCGACCGCGATGTGGCGGGGAACCGCAGTGGCATGGAGGGGCTGGAAACGTGAAGTTGCGCGACCTGGTGTACAGGCTCTACGCACGCCGGGTGGAAGGCCGCCTCGACCATGCCCAGGTCCCCAAGCACATCGGCGTCATCCTCGACGGCAACCGCCGCTGGGCCCGCGCCGACGGCCGGACGACCGAGCAGGGCCACCAGGCCGGCGCGGACAAGATCAGTGAACTCCTCGGCTGGTGCGACGAGACGGACGTCGAGGTCGTCACCCTCTGGCTGCTCTCCACCGACAACCTGGACCGCCCCGCCAAGGAACTCAAGCCGCTCCTCGGCATCATCGAGAACACCGTCCGCGGCCTCGCGGCGGACGGCCGCTGGCGCGTCCACCACGTCGGCCAGCTCGACCTGCTCCCGCCCGAGACGCAGACCGTGCTCAAGGAGGCCGAGCAGGACACCCTCGGCGTCAAGGGGATACTGGTCAACGTCGCGGTGGGCTACGGCGGGCGGCAGGAAATCGCCGACGCGGTCCGCTCGCTGGTCCTGGAGGCCGCCGAGAACGGCTCGACCTTCGAGGAGCTCGCCGAGCGCGTCGACATCGACCACATCACCAAGCACCTCTACACGCGCGGCCAGCCCGACCCCGACCTGATCATCCGCACCAGCGGCGAACAGCGGCTCTCCGGCTTCATGCTCTGGCAGAGCGCGCACTCCGAGTACTACTTCTGCGAGGTCTTCTGGCCGGCCTTCCGCAAGGTCGACTTCCTGCGCGCCCTGCGCGACTACGCGGCGCGCCACCGCCGCTACGGCTACTGAGCCCACCCGCCCGGCAGTTGGGCGGTGCGTGACGATGCGGCCCGCCGGACGCCGGTCCGGCCGCCTCCGCCCCGCACCCGCGCCGGAGCCCGCGCACACCCCGTCACCGCCCGCGCCGCGCAGGTGCGCAGGTCACTTGCCCGGTGCGCGCGCCCCGGCGGCGCGGCCCACGGGCCGTACAGAGATCGTTCGTTCACCTGCGCGTCGCATATGCCGTTGCATGGTCAAGCGCTTCGGCGGGAATATCCCCTCCAGGCCGACGGTCGGCCCAATGACCGTCGCTCTGCCAGCGGACGGCATGGGGCCGTCCGCCCGGGAGGCCCTTTGCACAACGGACGAGGCCCGCGACGGCCGGGCGGTGCGGCCCGGCCCCCCGGGGTCCGTCGTGTGCGTGACGCGGCCGGGCCGCCGCGGACCGGCGGCCGGCCCCCAGGGCGTGTGACCCGGTCTTCCCCGCGACGCAGTCGCGTCCACACCTCTCCCCGAGGGGGTTCGTGCACCCGTGGTGACCAGCAAGAAGCGCCGTGAGAACGACCGGCGCACCTATGTCCTCGACACCAGCGTCCTGCTGGCGGATCCAGGCGCGATGTGCCGCTTCGAGGAGCACGAGGTCGTGCTGCCCGTCGTCGTGGTCACGGAGTTGGAGGCCAAGAGGCATCACCCGGAGCTCGGTTACTTCGCCCGCAAGGCGCTGCGCCTGCTGGACGAGTACCGGGTGCAGTACGGCCGGCTGGACGCGCCGATCCCCATCGGGGAGCTCGGCGGCAGCCTGCGGGTCGAGCTGAACCACTCGGACCCGGGCATACTCCCCGTCGGCTTCCGCCTGGGGGACAACGACTCGCGCATCCTCGCGGTCGCCCGCAACCTCCAGGCCGAGGGCTACGACGTCACGGTCGTCTCCAAGGACCTGCCGCTGCGCATCAAGGCGTCGTCGGTGGGGCTGGCCGCCGAGGAGTACCGCGCCGAGTGGGCCGTCACGGACTCCGGCTGGACGGGGATGGCGGAGCTGACCGTCACCGCCGACCAGGTGGACGAACTGTTCGCGGCCGAACGGACCTTCGTGCCGGAGGCGGCCGAACTGCCCGTGCACACGGGTCTGGTGCTCCAGTCCGAGCGCGGCAAGGCACTGGGCCGGGTGGCGGCGGACGGCACGGTGCGGCTGGTGCGCGGCGACCGCGAGGCGTTCGGCATCCACGGGCGCAGCGCCGAGCAGCGCATCGCGCTGGATCTGCTGCTGGACCCGGAGGTCGGCATCGTCTCGATGGGCGGCCGGGCCGGTACGGGCAAGTCGGCGCTGGCGCTGTGCGCGGGGCTGGAGGCGGTGCTGGAGCGCCGGCAGCACCGCAAGGTGATGGTGTTCCGGCCGTTGTACGCCGTGGGCGGGCAGGAGTTGGGGTACCTGCCGGGCAGCGAGGCGGAGAAGATGAGCCCGTGGGCCCAGGCGGTCTTCGACACCCTGTCGGCGGTGACGACGGCGGAGGTGATCGAGGAGGTCGTCGGGCGCGGCATGCTGGAGGTGCTGCCGCTCACCCACATCCGCGGGCGGTCGCTGCACGACGCGTTCGTGATCGTCGACGAGGCCCAGTCGCTGGAACGAAACGTTCTTCTCACGGTGCTGTCGCGGATCGGCGCCAACTCGCGGGTGGTGCTGACCCATGACGTGGCGCAGCGCGACAACCTGCGGGTGGGCCGCTACGACGGGGTCGTCGCCGTGGTGGAGAAGCTGAAGGGCCATCCGCTCTTCTCCCATGTGACGCTGACGCGTTCGGAGCGTTCGCCGGTCGCGGCGCTGGTGACCGAGATGCTGGAGGACGGCCGCATCTGACGGCACGGCGTACGGCCAACAGGGCGCGTGGCAAAGCGAGGGAGCTTAGCCGCGCGCCGTCGTGGTCGCCGCTTTTTCCGGAAATCCTGTCGGGTAAACGGGATGTGACCTTTCCCACGCAACGCGGAATTGCCTCCGGGCGTCGGGTTGGGGCAGAGTCTGGGTCCTGTCAGGCCCCGCATACGGCACTTGCTCCTCCGGGGGCGTGCGGTACCACCAACTCCACAGCGCTGCCGTATGCCGCCCGCGTATCGTGCGGACCTCCTCTCCGGAGGCCCCGCCCGGGCCCGTGCCTCCGGTGACCGGCCGGTCCCGCTCCGCGGGTCCGGAGCAAGCGGAGGCCAGTGCGAGGGGCGCGATCGCGTCCGCGAGGTCACCTTGCGCGGGCGATGCTGGAAGGAATGCGTGTGAGCCGGATCTCCGTCCGGGGATTCGCCGTGGCCTCCGCCACCGCGGTCACCACCGTCGGCGCCGTCGTGGGTGTCGCCCAGGGCGACGAACGGGGCAGGACCCCTCACGGAGTCGAGGCGGCCGCCGCCGACACGACACTCCTCGCGGACCTCCCCTCCGGGCACAACGTCCAGGTGCAGACCGCCTCGCTGACCCAGCAGGCGGACACGCAGACCGGCGTGGCCCAGACGGCCGCCACCAAGGAGGCCCGGGAGGCCGCGCGCAAGCAGGCCGCCGAGGACGCCACCGCCAAGAAGGAGGCGGTGGAGGAGGCGAAGAAGAAGGAGGCCGAGGAGGAGGCCAGGAAGAAGGCCGAGGCCGAGCGGGAGAAGAAGGAAGAGGTCGCGAGCCGCTCCGCCGCCCGCGCCGACGCCGACTTCCCCGTCAAGGGCTCCTACTCCGTCGCCGAGATACAGGCCATGGCCCGGCAGATCGTGCCGGCCGACCAGTTCCAGTGCTTCAGCAACATCGTGAACAACGAGAGCAGCTGGGACTACACGGCGACCAACGCCTCCTCCGGTGCCTACGGCCTCGTCCAGGCGCTGCCCGGCACGAAGATGGAGTCCGCCGGTTCCGACTGGCGCACCAACCCCGCCACCCAGATCAAGTGGGGCCTCAGCTACATGAACGAGCGCTACCACAGCCCCTGCGGCGCCTGGTCGTTCTGGCAGGCCAACAACTGGTACTGAGCGTCTTCCGCGCTCCCGGCGAAGCCCCCGACGCAACCGTCGGGGGCTTTCCGCTGTCCTCCCCCGGGAATCCTTTCGACCTCGAACGGCCCGGCCCGGGTACGGTTCATCGAGGACGACCGCGGGGGCTGTGGGGGTAGAGGAAGAGAAATGTCCAGATTGCCACATTGGCTCGATGCCGTGGGCGCGGGCCTGACGCGGCTCTCCCGGCGCCTCGACGAGCGCAGGGCGCGCACCGAGGCGGAGGACGCCCTGCCCGACTGGGCGCGGCCGGCCCCCGGCGAGCACACCGCGCCGAGCCCCGCCGCGCCCGAGGAGCCGGCGCCCCCGGCCGGCCCGCCGTCCGGGGCGGACGAGCCGTCCGGACCCCCCGCCGCCGCGTCCGCACCCGTGCCCCCGCACGCACCGCCGCGGCCCGACCCGGTCGCCGCCGTCCCGTGGGGCGTGCGCGTCGCGGCCGAGGCGGGCTGGCGGCTGCTGGTGCTGGCGGGAACGCTGTGGGTGCTGATGCGTGTGATCAGCGCGGTACAGCTGGTGGTGCTCGCCTTCGTCGCGGGCCTGCTCATCACGGCCCTGCTCCAGCCGACCGTCGCCGCGCTCAAACGGCGGGGCGTCCACCGGGGGCTGGCCACGGCCCTGACGTTCATCTCCGGCTTCGTCGTCATGGGGCTGATCGGCTGGTTCGTGGTGTGGCAGGTCATGGACAACACCGACAACCTGTCCCGCCAGCTCGAACAGGGCCTCCGCGACCTCAAGGAATGGCTGCGTACCAGCCCGTTCCACGTCACTCAGGAGCAGATCGACAACGTCACGGACAACCTCACCCACGCCCTCCGGTCCAACACGGAGGAGATCACCTCGGCCGGCATAGAGGGCGTCCAGGTCATCATCGAGACCCTGACCGGCATCGTCCTGGCGATGTTCACCACGCTCTTCCTGCTCTACGACGGGCCGAAGATCTGGCGCTGGGTGCTCAAGCTCGTGCCGAGCGCGGCGCGCGAGGGGGTGGCGGGCGCGGGGCCGCGCGCGTGGGCGACCCTCACCGCCTATGTGCGCGGCACGGTGATCGTGGCGATGATCGACGCGATCTGCATCGGTATCGGGCTGTACTTCCTGAAGGTGCCGATGGCCGTGCCGCTGGCCGTCTTCATCTTCCTCTTCGCCTTCATCCCGCTGGTCGGCGCGGTGATCTCCGGGGCGCTGGCCGTGGTGGTCGCCCTGGTGACGCAGGGCCCGTTCACCGCCGCGATGGCGCTGGTGGTCGTGCTCGCCGTGCAGCAGATCGAGGGGCACGTGCTCCAGCCGTTCATCCTCGGCCGCGCCGTGCGGGTGCACCCGCTGGCGGTCGTCCTGTCGGTGGCGGCGGGCGGCATGGTCGCGGGCATCGGCGGCGCGGTCGTGGCGGTGCCGCTGGTCGCGGTGACCAACACGGTGGTCGGCTATCTGCGGGCGTACGGCCGGGGCGAGGTCCCGGGCGAGCGGGTCCGGTAGCCGCAGGACGAACGACGGCGGCCCGTCGGCCTGTTGATCAACAGACCGACGGGCCGCCGTCGTTCACGCGGGTGCGGGTGCCGGTCAGGCAGCCAGCACGGCCTCGGCGTCGAGGGTCGCGCCGACCGCCTGCAGCACCGCGGCGATCTTGAAGGCCTCCTGGATCGTCTCGCGGTCCACACCGGCCTTGCGCAGCACCTGCTCGTGCGAGTCGAGGCACATGCCGCAGCCGTTGATGGCCGAGACGGCCAGCGACCACAGCTCGAAGTCGGCCTTCTCCACGCCCGGGTTGCCGATGACGTTCATCCGCAGGCCCGCGCGCATCGTGCCGTACTCCGGGTCCGACAGCAGGTGCCGGGTCCGGTAGTAGACGTTGTTCATCGCCATGATCGCGGCGGCGGCCTTGGCGGCGGTGTACGCCTCGGGGGAGAGGTTCGCCTTCGCCTCGGGCTCCAGCTCGCGCAGCACGATCGGCGAGCGGGTCGCGATCGCGCAGGACAGCACGGTGCCCCACAGCTGCTGCTGCGGCAGGTCGGAGTTGCCGATGACCGAGCCCAGGTTGAGCTTGAGGTCCTTGGCGTAGTCCGGTATCGCGGACTTCAGTTCATCGAGCGCCATGGTGGATCAGCTCACTCGCCCGCGAGGAGCTTGACCGCGTCGAGGGTCTCCTCGCCCTTGTTCCAGTTGCAGGGGCACAGCTCGTCCGTCTGGAGGGCGTCGAGGACCCGCAGGACCTCCTTGGGGTTACGGCCGACGGAGCCGGCGGTCACCATGACGAACTGGATCTCGTTGTTCGGGTCCACGACGAACACGGCGCGCTGCGCGTAGCCGTCCTCGCCCTCGACGCCGCAGGCGCGCATGAGCTCGTGCTTGGCGTCGGCCAGCATCGGGAAGGGCAGGTCGCGCAGGTCCTTGTGGTCCTTGCGCCAGGCGTGGTGGACGAACTCCGAGTCGCCGGAGACGCCGAGGATCTGGGCGTCACGGTCGGCGAACTCGTCGTTCAGCTTGCCGAACGCGGCGATCTCGGTCGGGCAGACGAAGGTGAAGTCCTTCGGCCAGAAGAAGACGACCTTCCACTTGCCCTCGTAGGTCTTGTGGTCGATCTGAGCGAAGGCCTTCTCCGCGTCGAGGTCCACACAGGCGGTCAGGTCGAACTCGGGGAACTTGTCACCGACAGTGAGCACGCGCTCTCCTCACAGCGAAGAAAGTCCCTGTTCGTGGACTTTCTGGGGGTTGGACTGGCAACAGCCTGCCATAGGGAGGATTGATAGCGGAAATAGCTACACTGTGTGGTGTTGATTGGTGTCGTTTATCGATGGAGGTGTCCATGGTCACGGAAGGCGCCATTCCGGAGCCTGCGCCCCCGCGTACGGGTGGCCTGAAATCACCCTCCCCGCCCTCGCCGAGGCCGCGCCAGCCCAGTCTGGCCCAGCTGAGGGCGTTCGCCGCCGTCGCCGAGCACCTGCACTTCCGGGACGCGGCCGCCGCGATCTCCATGAGCCAGCCCGCGCTCTCGGGGGCCGTCGCCGCGCTGGAGGAGGCCCTGGGGATTCAGCTCTTCGAGCGTACGACCCGCAAGGTGCTGCTCAGCCCGGCGGGTGAACGGCTCGCGGCCCGCGCCCGGACCGTGCTCGACGCCGTCGGCGCGTTAATGGAGGAGGCCGAGGCGGCCCGGGCCCCCTTCACCGGCGTCCTGCGCCTCGGCGTGATCCCCACCGTCGCGCCCTATCTCCTGCCCGCCGTCCTCCGCCTCGTCCACGACGCCTATCCGGACCTCGACCTCCGGGTCCACGAGGAGCAGACGTTCTCCCTGCTGGACGGCATCACGTCCGGCCGCCTGGACCTGCTGCTCCTCGCCGTCCCGGCGGGCGCGCCCGGCCTCGCCGAACTCCCCCTCTTCGACGAGGACTTCGTCCTCGTCACCCCCCGCGACCACCCCCTCGCGGGCCGCGCCGACCTCCCGCGCGAGGTGCTGCGCGACCTCGACCTGCTGCTCCTGGACGAGGGCCACTGCCTGCGCGACCAGGCCCTCGACGTCTGCCGCGAGGCCGGCCGCGCCGGCGGCCCCGTCAACGCCGGCGCCGCCGGTCTGTCCACCCTGGTCCAGCTCGTCGGCGGCGGGCTGGGCGTCACCCTCCTGCCCGCCACGGCCGTGGACGTCGAGGCCACCCGCGCCGTCGGCCTCGCCACCGCCCGCTTCGCCGCGCCCGCGCCCTCCCGCCGCATCGCCCTCGTGATGCGCTCGGGCGCCGCGCGGCAGGGGGAGTTCGAGGAGCTGGCGGAGGCGTTGCGCTCGGCGCTGCGCGGGCTGCCGGTGCGGATCGCGGGCCGAGGCGTCAGCCCGCCGGCTTGAGCCGCAGGAGGGCGTCGACGGGGCCGGGCCCGCGCGGGTGTCGGCCCCTCCCGCCGCGCGTGGTGGGAGGGGCCGGCCCGCGCTACTCCGTCCGCAGCCCCTCCGGCCGCATCATCTTCAGCAGCGGGGGCAGGCTGGCCAGGGTCACCGCGATGACGACGCCGGCGCCCGCGCCGGTCAGGGGCCAGAAGGCCCACCAGTCCCGCACCCGGGCGTCCACGACGCGGAGGATGGTCCAGCCCAGGGCCAGGCCGCCGGCGACCGCGAGGGCCATGCCGAGCAGGACGGGCACGGCGGTCTGCCAGAAGACGGACCAGGCCAGGGTGCGGCGCCTGGTCCCGTAGGCGACCAGGACGGCCAACAGGCGCCGGCGCTCGCGGAGTTGCTCCAGGGCGGCGACGAGCATCGTGCCGCCGATGAGGGCGAGGGTGCCCACGGCGCCGGTCAGCAGGCCGCGTTCGATGACCGCGTAGTTCTCGTCCTTCTCCACACCGCCCAGGCGCCACACCCGCACCGCCGGATCGATGTGGGCCAGCGTGTTGCGGACCCGCTCGATGGCGTCGAGGTCGCCGGGCTCGGTCTTGACGGTCAGCCGGGTGCGGACGTCCGGGATGATCCGGGCGTCCAGCACCGACGGGGTGACCAGGATGCCGTCGTGGTGCTCGCCCGCCGGGTCCGCGTGGGTGCGCACCGTGCGCGCCGACGACGGGACGGTCCACCGGAACGTGCGCTTCCGGGCGTCGCCCGTGTCGTACGGGTCCACGACGATCCGCGTGCCGGCGGCGAAGGACTTCTGGTGGTTCTCCTCGTCGGACCGGCCCACGAAGACGTCGCCGTCCTTGCACGAGTCCAGCTCGGCGAGCCGGCGCAGGCTCACGCAGTCCGCGATGGTGAGGCTGCTGACCTTGTCCCGCTCGCCCTCCTTCTCGATGTAGCGGTCCACGTAGCCGACCGCCGACCGCACGCCCGGCGTGGCCCGCACCCGCTCCGCGTAACCGTGCACCTCCGCCGCCGACTTGAGGGTGTACGACGCCTGGAGCTGCGAGTGCGAGGGCGTGTCCGCCGGCTCCTTCTCGTAGTCGCCCCGCACGCCCGCGAAGAGCATCTGCACCGCGATCGCCCCCGCCACCGCGACGGCCACGCCGCTCACCGCGCGGGCCGCCGGACCGCTGTGCAACTGGAGCCGCCGCACGGCCAGTTGCCACGGCAGCGGGCCGCCCCGGAAGCGGGCGACGAACGCCTCGACCAGCCAGGGCAGCAGCGCCGTGACCCCGATCAGCAGCAGCACCGCGCCCGTGGCCACCTGGTACGTGGTGAGCGCGTCGTCGTGGATCCCCGCGCCCCGCCCGTCCACCGTGAACAGCAGCCCGGCGCCCGCCGCCGGCACCAGCAGCCGTCACCACAGCCGGCGCCGGCGCGCCACCGCGTGGCGCACGACGCCCAGCGGCTCGACCGCGACGCCGCGCAGCGCGAACAGCGTCACGACGACCGCGCACGCCGGGACGGCGAGGAGGATCAGGGCGGTCAGGGCGGGGGAGGGGATGATGTCCGAGGGGAAGACGCTCGTCCCGCGGATGGCCACGTCCCGCGCGTTCTCCCGCAGGAACAGGAAGAGGACGGCCCCCAGCGCCAGTCCGATCGCCGAGCCGCCCAGCGCCTCGCCCACCGCGATGCGGCGGATCATCCCGAGGTCCGCGCCCATCAGCCGCAGCGCCGCCAGCCGGCGGTCGCGGCGCTCGCCGCCGAAGCGGACGGACGTGGCGATGAAGACGCCGACCGGCGTCAGCAGCACCACGCACACCATGATGGTGAGGACGACGAGCACCGGATCGATCGGGATGTCGTCCTCGTCGTGGCCGAACCGGTCGATGCGCCTGGCCCCCGTCGCGGGCGAGATGCGGCCGTCGTCCCCCGCGTAGTAGAAGAGCTCGCTGGGGCCGATGAGCCCCGCGTCACCGATGGTGCCGATCTTCCGGTAGGCCGAGAAGCGGTCGCGCAGCAGCTTGTCCCCGTCGGACGAGAGCAGCCGGCCGAGCGCCGGGGACACCACCAACTCGCCCGCGCGCGGCATCCGTTCGACACCGGGCGGCAGCGGGGCGCCGGGCCCGTCCGGGCGCAGCAGCCCGCCGGTGATGCGGCGGTCGTGGTAGTCGGTGGTCGCCTCCTGGTAGAGCAGCGTGTCGCTGCCGCGCGGCGCGTCCTTCTCGTGGGGGTTGCGGAACTCGCCCGTGATGCCGACCGAGCGCGCCGTCTCCCGCGTGTGCCGCTTCTCCATCATCGACGGCACCGACGCGGCGATCATCAGCAGCGCGACGCCGAGCCCGACGCCGGTGGCCGTCAGCGCGGTGCGCACCCAGCCGTCCCGGCCGCCGGAGACCGCGTAACGGGCGCCGAGCAGGAGGTCGCGGAGCCAGCCCCGGGGGCCGGCGGGCCCGGTGGGGTACGGGCGGAGGATCCCCGGCCGCTCGTCAACGTGCGTGTCCGTCACAGAATGCCCGCCATGTCCCGGGCCCGCCCGTCGCGGACGACGACCTCCCGGTCCGAGTACGCGGCGACCCGCGCCTCGTGGGTGACCAGGACGACGGCAGCGTGGGTCTCCCGGGCCGCCTCGGTCAGCAACTGCATCACGCGCTCGCCGTTGAGCGAGTCCAGCGCGCCGGTCGGCTCGTCGGCGAAGACCACGCGCGGCGAGGTGACCAGGGCGCGGGCCACGGCCACGCGCTGGCCCTGGCCGCCGGAGATCTGGCCGGGCCGGTGGTGCCGGACGTCGGCGACCTCCAGCCGCTCCAGCCAGTGCAGCGCCTGCGCCTCGGCCTCCTTGCGGCGCAGACCGGTCAGCCGCAGCGGCAGCGCCGCGTTCTCCAGACACGTCAACTCCGGGACGAGCTGCCCGAACTGGAAGATGAACCCGAACTCGCCGCGCCGCAGCGCACTCCGCTCGGCGTCCGACATGTCCGACAGCGAACGGCCGTCGTACGTCACCCGCCCCTCGTCCACCGGCACGATGCCGGCCAGGCAGTGCAGCAGGGTCGACTTGCCGGAGCCGGAGGGGCCCATCACGGCGACGACCTCGCCCGGGTGGATCGAGAAGTCCGCGCCGTCCAGGGCACGGGTCTGCCCGTAGGACTTCCTCAGCCCCACACCGCTCAGCAGCGAACCGGCGGGTATCACGCGCCCACCGCCTTCGCGAGCTGGTCCAGCCGGGCGGCGGTCAGTTCCAGCCACCGCAGGTCCGCCTCCAGGTGGAACAGCGCGTGGTCGCAGATCAGCTGGTCCGCCAGGTCGCCGCCGCGCTTGCGCTCGGTCAGCCCGCGCATCATCCGCAGGTGCTCGGACCGCTGCGCGTCCAGCAGGCCCTCCGCGCTGCGCCCGGTCAGCAGGGCGAGGACGACCTTGGTGTAGAGGGTGGACTGGAGGTACGGCTCCGGCTTCTCGGGCCGCCCCAGCCACCGGCCGACGTCGGTGACCCCGGCGTCGGTGATCGCGTAGCGCTTGCGGTCCGGGCCGTCGCCGGGCTCTATGCCCTCGACCTCCACCAGGCCGTTCTTCAGCAGGCGCGACATCGTCGAGTAGACCTGGCCGTAGTGGAGGGGACGGTCCTGGCCGAAGTGCTCGTCGAAGGCCCTCTTGAGGTCGTAGCCGTGGCGGGGGCCGGACTCCAGCAGGCCGAGAAGCGTGTGACCGATTGACATGCCGGGGACTGTACATGAGGCGTATACACGCGATGTATAGAGGGGGTGCATAGCTGGCCGAAAAGCGGTGCTGAGTTGGGATTTCAGTCTGTTTCGCCCGATTTGGTGGGGCGTCCCGGGCGGCGCATCGCGCCCACCCCCTTCGGCAGCCGCCCGGCCTCCGCGAGCGCCTTGCGCAGCAGGAACTCGATCTGGGCGTTGGCGCTGCGCAGTTCCTCGCCGGCCCAGCGGGCGAGCGCGTCGTGCACCAGCGGATCGAGCCGCAGCAGCACCTGCTTGCGCTGCCGCGGCCGTCCTTGCGGGGGAAGATCGTCGGTCACTGGTACAGGGTGCCGGTGTTGAGGACGGGCTGGGCGGCCCGGTCGCCGCACAGCACCACCATCAGATTGCTCACCATGGCCGCCTTCCGCTCCTCGTCCAGCTCGACGATGCCCTGCTCGCTGATGCGCGCCAGCGCCTGCTCGACCATGCCCACCGCGCCCTCGACGATCTGCTGCCGCGCGGCCACGATCGCGCCCGCCTGCTGCCGCTGGAGCATCGCCGAGGCGATCTCGGGCGCGTACGCGAGGTGCGTGAAGCGCGACTCGACGATGCGCACGCCGGCCGCCTCGACCCGCGCGTGCAGCTCGATCGCCAGCTTCTCCGTGATCTCCTCGGCGTTGCCGCGCAGCGACAGCGCGTCGTCGTCGTGCGCGTCGTAGGGGTACTCGATGGCGATGTGCCGCACGGCCGCCTCGGTCTGCACCGCGACGAACTCCTGGAAGTCCTCCACAGCGAACACCGCCTGCGCCGTGTCCTCGACCTGCCAGACGACGACCGCCGCCAGCTCGATCGGGTTGCCGTAGGCGTCGTTCACCTTCAGCACGGCCGTCTCGTGGTTGCGCACCCGCGTGGAGACGGCCCGGCGGCTGGTGAACGGGTTGACCCAGCGCAGCCCTTCGGTGCGGATCGTGCCGCGGTAGCGGCCGAAGAGCTGGACGACCTTCGTCTCGCCGGGGGCGATGGAGTTCAGGCCGCACATCGCGATGATCGAGCCGAGTCCGACGAGGACCCCGCCGACGATCAGCCCGGCGGCCGCCCCGGGCCGCCCGTCGTTGGCACACCGCACGCCGAGCCCGACGAGCCCTATGCCGATCAGCAGCCCCACGAGCCCCAGGAGCAACGCCAGCCCGCCACCGATGTCCTTGGCGGGGACCTCGCGGACGGGTGGCTTGCGGGTGGTGTGGTCGAGCGTTGCGGACATGGCGCCCCCCTGGTTCGGTGATCTTGATGCCGGGTCTAGCAAACTGATAGCACTTTACCGCCCTGTACGGTTTCCCGCATCGCGCCGCACCCGGGTTCCGTCCCCCGGGGGTGCTATATGTCACGTGCGCCAAACCCTTGATCGATGGGCCTTTGGTCACACTTGCGGTGTTAGCTTCGTGAGCTGGGTTGGGGGCGGACAGACTGGAGCTACGGGAGAGATGGGCCGAGCGGAAGAACGACGGGCGCAGAAGAAGGGCGGTCCCGCCCGCAGCGCCAGAGGCAGGAAGCCCAAGAAGGCCGGTATACGCCGGTTCTTCACCTGGAAGAAGCTGCTCGCCTACTTCTTCGGGCTCATAGCCCTGGGAGTCGGTGCCTTCGTCGCGCTGTACCTCTACGTGGACGTCCCCAAGGACGGCAAGTACGCGGCCAAGGCGCAGGCGACCGTCTACAAGCTCGAGGACGGCACCGTCATCAAGCGGGACGGCGCGTTCAACCGTGAGGAGGTCAAATACAGCCAGATCCCCGACTCGGTCAAGAACGCGGTCATCGCGGCCGAGAACAAGGACTTCTGGGACGACTCCGGCGTCGACCTCATGGGCACGACGCGAGGCATCCTCAACACGGTGATGGGCCGGGGCAAGCAGGGTGGTTCGACGATCACCCAGCAGTACGTGAAGAACTACTACCTGGACCAGCGCCAGACCGTCAGCCGCAAGGTGACGGAGCTGATCATCTCGCTGAAGCTGAAGAACGAGAAGTCCAAGGAGGAAATCCTCACGGGCTATCTCAACACCAGCTTCTTCGGCCGCAACTCCTACGGCGTCCAGGCCGCGTCCCACGCGTACTTCAACAAGGACGTCAGCAAGCTGAACACCGAGGAAGCCGCCTACCTCGCCGCGCTGCTCCAGGCCCCCAGCCAGTACGACGTGGTGACGGGCACCGACACCGGCAAGCGCAAGGCGAGGGAGCGCTGGGCCTACGTCCTGGACAAGGAGGTCGAGAAGGGCTGGCTCACCAAGGAGGCGCGCCAGAAGATGACCTTCCCCAAGGTGGGCAAGGTCAAGCCCGACAGGACGTTCAAGGGGCAGAACGGCTACTTCTACGACCTGGCCAAGGTCCAGGCGGAGGAGGCCATCAAGAAGGCCGGCGGCAACATCGGTGCCGGTGGCTACACCATCACCTTGAGCATCGACCGCAAGCGTCAGGCCGCCCTGGAGAAGGCGGTTGACGACCAGCTGTGGAGCAAGCTCGACCCCGGCGCCCGCAAGATCGACAAGGCCGTCCAGCCGGGTGCCGTCTCGGTGGACCCGAAGACCGGCAAGATCGTCGCCATGTACGGCGGCAAGAAGTACACGGACCACTGGATCAACAACGCCAGCCGGGAGGACTTCACGCCGGGTTCGACGTTCAAGCCGTTCATCTACGCGTCCGCGCTGGCCAACGAGGCGAAGACGCAGGACGGCAAGCCGATCAACGCCAACACCATCTACAACGGTGACAACAAGCATGTGATCCAGGGCCCGGGGGCCGACGGCTACGCCCCCGAGAACGAGGACCAGCACAGCTACGGGCCGGTCACCGTCGAGTACGGCATGGAGAAGTCGATCAACCCGGTCTTCGCGCAGATGGCCGTGGACGTCGGGCTGGAGAAGGTCAAGGACACCGCCGTCGGGCTCGGCATGAACCCCAAGGTGAAGGACTTCGTCACCAAGCCGGCCATGGCGCTCGGCGCGATGGGGCAGAGCCCGCTGCACATGGCCGGTGCCTACGCCACGCTGAACAACCACGGCGTGAAGGTCGAGCCCAGCATCATCAAGACCATCAGCCGGGGCGGCAACAACATCGACCTGCCGAAGTCGTCCGGTGGCGAGGAAGTCATCAAGCGTGACGCCGCGGACGGTGTGACCGCCGTCCTCAAGAGCGTCGTGGAGAGCGACGACGGCACGGCCAACAAGTTCCGCAGCGACCGCTTCCAGGTCGCCGGCAAGACCGGTACGGCCGAGCAGGACCGCGCGGCCTGGTTCGCGGCCTACACGCCGGACCTCACGACGGTGGTCGCGGTGTTCGGTGAAGGACCCGGCGGTAAGCAGGAGCCGCTCTACGGCGCCGGTGGTCTGCCCCGTATGAACGGCAGTGGTTTCCCGGCCGAGATCTGGGCCGACTACACCGACGCCGCCCTCGGCGACGACGCCACCGCCAAGTTCGACCTGGAGACGGAGAACGGCGCCGCCACCCAGGCCCCGCCGCCGCCCGCCACCACGGCGCCCCCGGTGACGCAGGCCCCGTCGACGACGCCGCCGTCCACCCCGCCGGCGACGAAGACGCCCCCGGCGACGAAGACGCCTCCGGCGACCAAGACGCCCGAGACGCCGAACACGCCGCACACGCCCAAGCCGCCGCACACGCCGAAGCCGCCGATCACGCCCCCGGCGACGAACACCCGCAAGCCCAACCCGCCGGGTGACAACGGTGGTCCGGGCGGGAACGACGACGGCATCCACATCAACGGCCTGAGCCCGAGCCCGTCGTCCTAGAAGGACGCACAGGACGAAGCGGCCGCCGCACTCCGCGAGGGGCGCGGCGGCCGCTTCGTGCGTTCGCCCACCTGCAATGGGAGAAATGGGTGGTCATGTCCATGGTGGACAGCGGTGCCGGGGAACCCTATATTGATCAGCGCCGCCACATGACCTCGATCCAGCGGGATGTGCCGGTGATTTCATGAGCCGGGGGGGTTTGTGGTCGTGCTGTGCATACGTCGTGCCGGAGTCGCGTATTTCCCTCTGGCTGTCGCGCCTGTGGGTTCTTCCTGACCCACGTCAATGCACGCAAGGGTATTCCATGTTCAAGATTGCTTCTCGTGTCGCCGCCGTTTCCGCCGCGACCGTCGTGCTCGGACTGATCCCGCTCGCCGGCACGTCCTACGCGGCGGGCTGCTACGGGACCAGCTGTGACAACAAGGGCCCGAAGAGCACCGGTTGCGAGGGCGACGCCGTCGGCCACGGCACCGTGAACAACAACGGCCGCGTCGCCGAGCTGCGCTGGTCCGACAAGTGCCGCGCCGCCTGGGTCCGTACGACGCAGAAGGCCACCCCGTCCTGGTACAGCTCCTACGCCACGATCGAGAAGTACGACAAGTCCGGCAAGCTGGTCCGTTCGCTCAGCGTCGACACCCCGGACACGTACAACTCCTCGGACTGGTCGAACATGCTCGGCGGCAACGACTACTCCTACCGCGCGTGCGTCGGCTTCAAAAAGGACAGCGGCGCCCCCTACGGCGTGCAGTGCACCAACAAGTGGGGGTAATACCCCGGTTTCCCGCTCCTGACGGCGGTTGATATCGGGGAGGGGCCGGGCCCGGCCGTTCTCCCTTCCCCTTCGCAAGCGCCCGGCGAGAAAGGCTCGCCGGGACGTTTGCCGTGCGCTGGATGCGGTCAACTTCCGCCTTGCACAAGGGCTTTATTCCGGTCTTAGATGAGCGCGATCATTCGGCGGACGTGCTTTCGTGGCCCGTCAAGCCGTCGCACCGACGCCGGGGGGAGGCGCGGATACGGTGCATCGCGCATCATCACTCCCTTCCGTCGCGTGCCAACTGCGAAGAAAGACGGAAGAGTTGACATCGTTCAGACCGGCCCGTGCCGGGATGGCGGGGCTTGTGGCCGCCGCCGTCCTGGCCGGGCTGATACAGAGCAGTGCGGCGCTCGCCGCACCGGACGCCCCGCCGGCCGAGGTGAAGCCGGCCGGCGCGCCGACGGGTCCGGGAACGGGCTCGGGGGCGGTCACCGACCCCGACGAGCACCTCGGGAAGAACTGGAAGACCTCGAAGGACCAGGCCGTCACCGCCGCCGCCGACTCGGCGGGCCTGCGCATCCTCGCCGCGGAGTCGGGCCAGGCCTACGCGTGGAAGACGGCCGCCGTCCTCAACGAGCCGGGGATGCCCGCCGACACGTGGATCGGCAACCAGTGCGTCATGGACGACTCCCATGTCGCCGCCGTCTACGCGCCGCGCGCGTTCACCAACAAGCCCGACCTGATGCAGGGCGGCGCGTTCACGGCGATCGTCAACACGAAGACGGGCGAGGTGACGAAGCTGCCGTTCACCGCCACCCTCGCCTACTTCGACCCCACCTGCAACACCGCCACCCACACCGCCGCCTTCACCCAGTACCGCGACATGAACGACGCGTCGCAGGTGAAGACGCAGGTGATCACCGTGGACACGGCCGGCAGGCCGGTCGCCAGGACCGGCGAGCTGCGCGGCCAGGTGTCGTCGGCCGCCCCGGTGAAGGGCGGCGTGGTCGCCGGCCTCGGCAGCGATCTCGTCCGGATCGACGACGGCGGGAAGACCCGCCGGCTCGCCCGCGGCGACAGCATCCCCTTCGACATCCGTCCCCTGGCCGACGGCCGGATCGGCTTCGTGGACCGCAAGGGCACGAAGACGGCGCAGGCGAAGGTGTACAGCGGGCACGGCGCACCGCGCACGGTGGCCACCGGACGCCTCGGTGAACTGGAGCTCGTGCAGGGTGCGCAGGGCCGCGCCTTCCTCACCGGCCGTCCCCAGGACGTGAAGGCGGAGGGGAGCGGGATCACCAGGATCGACGCGCCGGCCGACACCGACGTCTCGTCCCTCGGCCGCCTCGCCGTCGACCCGGTGCTCACCCCCGGGGTCCGCGCCGGACTGACCCGTATCAAGGGCGGCGGGAAGGGCTTCGACAAGGCGGACGAGCCCGAGGCGGGCGTGCGTTCGCGCTCCGGGAAGGCCCCGGGTGCGGCGGGCGGCGACGCCACGCTGACCGTCACGTCGACCGCCACGACGACGGGGGACAAGGTCGAGCAGCGGGTGGCCTCGACGCCGCCGCGCCTCAAGAACGGCCTCTCCCCCGCGCTGACCGGCGGCAGCCGGCCGCGCACGCTGGCCCGCACCGCCGCCGCGCCCGACTGGGGACCGGTGTCCCACGACCCCACCGACACCGACCGCTGGTGCTCCATCTCCCGCAACGACATGAGCGTGCAGGCGCTGCAGCCGACGCCGAACCAGGTCGAGTGGGCGGTGGACATGGCCGTCCGCGGTGAGCTGCGCAGCAAGTGGATCCGGCAGGGCGACTACCGCGACCAGGCCGGGCTGGGGACGATCGACCCGCAGGGGCTGTTCCCCCTCCCGTCGCTGAACGGCGGGGGCCGGATCCCGGCGAACGTCCTGCTCGGCATCCTGGCGCAGGAGTCCAACCTGTGGCAGGCCGAGTCGGGTTCGATCCCCGGCCAGATGGGCAACCCGCTGGCCGCCGTGGACGGTTACTACGGCCACAGCGCGAAGGACACGCTCCTCGGCTACTGGCGCATCAACTGGGAGAAGTCCGACTGCGGCTACGGCGTCGGCCAGGTCACCGACGGCATGCGGCTGGCCGGCCACGAGAAGACGGACAAGCAGACGGGCCAGAAGGTCGAGAAGAGCCTCGACCCGAAGCTGCAGAAGATCATCGCGATCGACTACGCCACCAACATCGCCGCCTCCATGAAGATCCTGGCCGACAAGTGGAACGAGGTCCACACGGACGGCCAGCGGATCACGGTCAACAACGACGACCCGTCCCGTGTGGAGAACTGGTTCACGGCGGTCTGGAACTACAACCTCGGCTTCAACCCCAGGTCGGAGTCGGGCAAGAACGGCGGCCACTGGGGCCTGGGCTGGTACAACAACCCGGCGAACCCGATGTACAAGAAGGGCGCCTGGGACCACCCGTTCATGGACACCTCCCTCAGCAGGGACAACATCCGTGACGCGGCGCACCCGCAGGACTGGCCGTACGAGGAGAAGGTGATGGGCTGGGCCGCCTGGTCCATCGACACCGGCTTCTCCTACGACACGGACGGCAAGCAGGGCTGGAAGGGCGAGTCGGGTTACTCCACCGCGGGTTTCCAGCCCGCCTGGTGGCTCACTCCCCAGAGCCGTTCCCGCGTCAGCCCGTCGCTGGACACCTTCTGCAACAAGAGCAACGGCTGCAACCCGGGCAGCCCGGTCGACTGCCCCGACGAGGCGTGCTACCGGCAGTTCTGGTGGAACCAGGAGAACGCCACCTGGAAGTCGGACTGCAAGGACTCGTGCGGCAACGAGAAGATCAAGTACGCCACCCTGCGCTCCGAGCCCGGTCGCGGCTACCGGCTGAAGAACGGTGAGCCGGTGTGCGGCGGTGCGCCGGAGGGCTCCGACGTCGTGACCTCGATCCCGGCCGGCACGGAGACGTGGTCGAGCTGTGGGAAGCCGCGGACGACGGGCGAGTTCCAGTTCACCTTCTATCCCGACATGGACCGGCACTACGAGGCCAAGGCCGATCTGCATTCGATCGGCGGCGGTCACGGCGGCCACTTCTGGTACACCCACACCCGCAACGACGACCACCTCGGCGGCGGGGCCAACCGGATGGTGGTCGAGGGCGAGTGGACGGCGGGCAAGTCGTACGACCTCGCCGCCGTCTACGCCTACGTCCCCGACACCGGGGCGCAGACCAGGCAGGCGAAGTACATCGTCAGCGGCGCCGTCGGCGGCCCGTACGAGCGGGTCGTGGACCAGAACGCCAACAACGGCAAGTGGGTGTCGCTGGGCGCCTACAAGTTCACGTCCACGCCCAAGGTGAAGCTGACGAACTACACGAAGGACGGCACCGCCGACCAGGACATCGCCTGGAACTCGGTGGCGTTCAAGCCGATCAAGGGCAAGTTCGTCCAGCGGTCCCTGACCGCCGCCGCGGTCTTCGACCCGAACCAGGAGCTGAACTCGAACTCGCCGGTGACGTCGCTCGAGACGCCCGTGCGGTCGATGAAGTCGCTCTACGAGTGGGGCCTGGGGCTCGCCGAGCGGGCACCGCTGTGGAACAACAACGGCAACGGGGTCGAGGCCTTCGGGCTGACCTACGAGGCGCGGTGCAAGGACGCCAAGGCCGTGGGCGAGTGCACGGGTCAGAAGACCTATGACGAGGCCGAGAGGTGGGCGAAGGACATCAAGGCGGGCGGCTGGAAGCCGAACGCCGACGGCTCCGCCCCGGCGATGTCGATCCCGCGGTGGATGGCCATGGCCAACGAGCGTCCCGACCCGTCCAAGCCGGCCTCCGAGGCGTACAAGGACCCGAACAGCTACAAGATCAAGTCCGATGTGAGCGTGACCTTCGTGGTCGGCGAGGACGGGAAGATCGTCGACGGCAGCGTCGGGTCCGACTACCGCGCCCGGGTCGGCAACGCCCACCTGCCCTACTTCGTCACGAAGATCATGAAGGCGATCGAGGCGGACTACGGGATCCCCGCGCCGGACATCGACTACACCACCCAGGACGCGCTGGAGTACGGCGACGTCAAGTACTCGCGGCCCTACGAGGACGGGGACACGCCCGGTCAGGCGTACTTCCCGCACTTCCGGGCCGCGCGCCTCGACGACGCCAAGCAGTGCGTGGACTTCCGCGCCGTCGGCGGCGGCGTGCACGGCTACCGCGCCATGGTCGGCCACCAGTCGATCAACGACAACGTCAAGAAGTGGGTCGACGAGGTCAACTCCGACACGGAGACCAACCACGCGGTGAGGCGGTTCGCCGGGGACATCTACTCGATGTTCTTCAAGAACAGCGGGTCGTGGAACAACAACATGTGGGGCTCCGTGATCGGCAACGCGCCGCCGATCTGGCAGGACATCGCCGCCGCCTTCTGTGCCGACGGCTCGGTCAAGCCGACGCACTACCTGAAGAACGACGACGCGAATCCGTCCAACGGCATCGTGTACCAGTCCTACATGCCCGACCTCTACCTGTACGTCGACGACCGCATGACGGACAACCTCGGCCGTCCGTCCAACCACCGGATCAGCGGCGGGGACTGGAAGAACTTCTCCAACTTCCCCGGCACCGCTCCGAACGGCAACGCCTACGCTTGGTGCGGCGTGGCCACGCGGGGCAGCGGCGGCAACCCGTGGGGCGTGGACGCACCGGTCCCGGTCTTCGGTGACGGGCCCGGGAACCGGCCCGGCAAGGTCGCGCACTGCGACGAGCCGGAAAAGCAGTTCGACGTCAACCTCACCCGGTAACCGCGAGAACAACCCGCGGGTGAGGTGACCCCGCGCCGAGGGGAGGGGGAACCGGAGCACACCGGCCGGCCTCCCTCCCCTCTTCCCGTCGGCAAAGGAGAATTCCTCATGGGTTTCCTGTACGCGGCCTTCTTCGGCGCTTTCCTCTACCTGCTGTTCGCGATCCCGCTGTGCAGGAAGGTCGCGCGCAGGACAACGCCGCGGATGGGCTGGACCATGGCCTTCCTGCTGATCGGATTTCCCGCGATCCTGCTGGTCGTCGGGGGTTTGATCGACGCCGGACGGAACGCTCCCTAAGGCCCCGCGGTTTTCCGGGAGAAGCGGTTCCGCTTTTCTGGACAACGAACTTAATGGGCCTTTATATTTATCGGCATCGGGTGACCGGATCCTCGCGGACCGGACCGATGCGGCGGATTCTTCGTCACCGGAACCGATTCGACGGAATGCCCGTCCGAGCCGTTCCGCATTTCATTGAGACTTGTACGTAAGGACATTCCATGCTCAAGATCGCTTCTCGCGTCGCCGCCGTTTCGGCCGCCACCGTCGTGATGGGGCTGATCCCGCTCGCCGGCACCTCCTACGCCGCGGGCTGCTACGGCACCAGCTGCGACAACAAGGGCCCGAAGGGCACGGGGTGCGAGAGCGACGCCGTCGGCCACGGCACCGTCGACAACAACGGCCGGGTCGCCGAACTGCGCTGGTCCTACAACTGCCGTGCGGCCTGGGTCCGTACGACGCAGAAGGCCAGCCCCTCCTGGTACAGCTCGTACGCCACGATCGAGAAGTACGACCGCAGCGGCAACCTGATCCGCTCGCTCAGCGTCGACACCCCGAGCGCGTACAACTCCTCGGACTGGTCGAACATGCTCGGCGGCGAGGACTACTACTACCGGGCGTGCGTGGGCTTCTACAAGAGCAGCGGTGCACCGTACGGCGTGCAGTGCACCAACAAGTGGTAGAACGCCCGGCGTTCGCGGCGTCCGTGTGACCGGTGCCCCTGCTCCCGGCCGGGAGCAGGGGCACCGGTCACACGAGCCCCGTCAGCCCCCGTTGACCCGGGTCGCGATCCTGTCGCCCGTCTCCTTGTCGATGTTGCGCCAGTACTGCAAGGCGCGGTCCAGGACCGGGCGGCTCACGCCGTTGAGGAGGTGGCCCGAGACGTTGTCGACGAGGCGGTCGCGGGCCGCGTCGTCGAGGACCCTGCGGACCATCGTGCCGGCCTGGCCCCAGTCGTCGTCCTCGCGGTGGAGCCTGTACGCCTCGCGGACCATCTCGCCGGAGGCGGACCAGCCGGCGATGTCGCCGAACTGCGCCGAAGCGGCCGGGCCGCCATAGGAGTTGGGGGCGTACGGTCGGGCCGCGGCGGACGGCTCGTAGCGCATCGCGCCGTCCTTGGCGTAGGAGTTGACCGCCGAGTGGGCCCGGTTCGGCGGCAGCTGCGCGTAGTTGGGGCCGATGCGGTAGCGGTGCGCGTCGGGGTAGGAGAAGAGGCGGCCGAGGAGCATCTTGTCGGGGGACGGGCCGATGCCCGGCACCAGGTTCGACGGCTCGAAGGACGCCTGCTCGACGTGGACGAAGAAGTCCTCGGGGTTGCGGTCGAGGGTCATCGTGCCGACCTCGATCAGCGGATAGTCGGCGTGCGGCCACACCTTCGTCAGGTCGAAGGGGTTGAAGCGGTAGTCCGCCGCGTCGGCGAACGGCATGACCTGCACCTTCAGGGTCCACGACGGGGCCTCGCCGCCGTCGATGGCCGCGTACAGGTCGCGGCGGTGGCGGTCCGGGTCCTCGCCGGCCAGGCGGTCCGCCTCCTCCTGGGTCAGGCACTCGATGCCCTGGTCGGTCTTGAAGTGGTACTTGACCCAGAACTTCTCGCCGCCGGCGTTGACCCACATGAACGTGTGCGAGCCGTAGCCGTTCATGTGGCGCCAGGTCCGCGGGATGCCGCGGTCGCCCATCAGCCAGGTCACCATGTGGGCCGACTCGGGGGACAGCGTCCAGAAGTCCCACTGCATGTCGTTGTCGCGCAGGCCGTTGTCGGGGCGGCGCTTCTGGGAGCGGATGAAGTCCTGGAACTTCTGCGGGTCGCGGACGAAGAACACCGGGGTGTTGTTGCCCACGAGATCGTAATTGCCGTGTTCTGTATAGAACTTGACGGCGAAGCCGCGCGGGTCGCGCCAGGTGTCCGGCGAGCCCTGCTCGCCCGCGACCGTGGAGAAGCGGACGAGCACCTCGGTGCTCTTCCCCGGCTGGAAGAGCGCCGCCTTGGTGAACTGGCTGACGTCGTTGGTCACCCGGAAGGTGCCGTAGGCGCCGCCGCCCTTGGCGTGCACCACCCGCTCGGGGACCCGCTCCCGGTTGAACTGGGCCATCTTCTCGATCAAGTAGTGGTCCTGGAGCAGGATGGGACCACTGTCACCGATGGTGAGCGAGTGCTCGTCGCTCTCCACGGGAATGCCCACGTTGTTGGTGGTGTACGGGGTCTGCTGCGCCGAGTCGGTCATGGGACGCCTCCCGGAAATCCCGCTACGGGTGATGACGAGGGCACCGGACGGGCCGCCCTCCAGTCGGCCAGTCAACTCCGTCGACAGCGCGTCGGCAACAGGGCCTTGGACGCCGTCCGGAACGCGACCCGGTACGGCCGGACGGGTGGCGCCGTCACACTCCGTGCCTCAGGCCCGCCGCCTCACGTCCCCTGCGGGCGCGACGGCAGCGGCAGCTCGAACCACACCACCTTCCCCGTGCTCAGCCGGGTCGCGCCCCACCGCCGCGCCAGCTTGTTCACCAGGTACAGCCCGCGGCCGCCCTCGTCCGACGGCCGCGCCTGCCGCAGCCGGGGGAGCTGGGGCACGTCGTCGCCCACCTCGCAGCGCAACACGTTCGTCCGCAGCAGACGCAGCGTGATCGGGCGCTCCGCGTACCGGACCGCATTGGTGATCACCTCGCTGACCAGCAGCTCCACGGAGTCGCTCAGCTCGCCCAGCGCCCAGCGGTCCAGCGCGCGCCGGGCCAGCCGGCGGGCCTGCCGGGCCGTCTGCGGCCGCGGGTCGAGGAACCAGTACGCGACGTCGCTCGGCGCTATTCCCTCGAAACGGGCCGCGAGCAGGGCGATGTCGTCGTCCCGGTCGCCCGGGCCCAGCATGCCCAGCACCTCGTCGCACAGCGGCTCCAGCGGCGGCGGATTGGGGCCCGTGAGGCGCGCGGTGTCGATCAGCCGCTCGCGCAGCTGCTCTATCCCGGTCCACACGTCCCGGATCCGGGACTCCACGAGGCCGTCCGTGTACAGCAGCAGGGTCGCCCCGGCCGGCGCGTCCAGCTCCACGGCCTCGAAGTCCACCCCGCCCACGCCGATCGGGGCGCCCGGCGGCACCCGCAGCACCTCGGCGCGGCCGCCCCGGTGCAGCATGATCGGCGGCGGATGGCCCGCGTTGGCGATCACGATGCGGTGCGAGACCGGGTCGTACACCGCGTAGAGGCAGGTCGCCATCCGGTCCGAGCCCAGCCGCTGCGCCTGCTCGTCCAGGTGGTGCAGGACCTCCTGCGGCGGCAGGTCCAGGCCCGCCAGCGTCTGCGCGGTGGTGCGCAGCTGGCCCATGATCGCGGCGGAGGTCATGGAGTGGCCCATCACGTCGCCGACGACGAGCGCGATGCGGTTGCCGGGCAGCGGGATCGCGTCGTACCAGTCGCCGCCCACCCGGGCGGTCTCGGCGGCCGGCAGATAGCGGCTGGCCAGCCGGACGCCGGTGGGCTGGGGGAGGGAGTCGGGGAGCATGGTGCGCTGGAGCTCGTCGGCGATGTAGACCTCGCGGCCGTAGAGGACGGCCTTGTCCACGCCGAGCGCCGTGTGTGTCGCCAGCTGCGCGGCGACCAGCAGGTCGTCGCCCTCGAAGGCCGCCCGGTCGGGCCGGCGTATGAACACCGCGGCGCCGATCACCCGGCGCCGGCCGCGCAGCGGGGCGAGGATCGTGCGCCGCTGCTGCGGTACGGGCCGGTCGGCGCCCAGCAGTTCGGGCAGGGCCGCCCGCGCGGCGGAGGAGTCCCCGAAGACGGGCCGGACGCCCCGCAGCACCTCCGCGAGCGGCCCGCCTATCCGTACCTCGCAGCGCTCGGCCGCGGCGTCGGCCAGCTCCAGGCCGAGGCCCGGCTCGCCCGCCTGCGCGGGGACGGCGGGCGGCTCGCCGCCCCACACCGAGTCGGCGGCGCCCAGGCCGCGGGCGTACTCCGGCAGCCGGTCGGTACGGCGCAGCCGCAGCACGACCGGGCCGACGGGCCGCTCGTCGCCGACCGGCAGCGGGTCGCGGAGATAGACGAGGATCGCGTCGGCGAAGGTCGGCACGGTGGCCCGGCACAGGCCCAGCACGATCTCGTCCAGGTCGATGCCGCGGGCGATCCGGCGGGTGGCCGCGCCGACGAAGCGCAGCCGCTCCCCGCCGCCGCCCGCGGACCGGGGGCCTTCGGCCGCCGGGTGGGCACGGCCCTCGTCGCCCGTGCCGTCGGGCGGGTCCGCCGGTCCGTCGAGGCCGCCGCTCATGACCGGCCGCACGGCACGCGCCCCGCGCGGCAGCGGCAGGGCCTCGTCGGGCTCGTCGCCGGCGCGGGGGCGCGGCGCTGCGGCCGGCGCGGGGGTGGGCCGGACTGCGGCATTCCGCTGTCCTCCGTGGGAGTCGGTGTGCTCCGTCACGCGTGGGGTTCCATCCGTCGGGGCCGTAAGCCCGGTCGCACAGGGCGCACCGTGGTCAGGCGGCGCGTCGCAGATTGAGGAAGAGCTGGATCTCGGGGGGTACGTCCGTGCTCAACGGGGCGTACGCCAGCGAGCTCTCGCCGGCGATCTCGAAGCCCGCCGCGCGGACGACCTCCCGCAACTCGTCGCGCAGATAACCCGATACCCGGATCGTGTTGCCGAGGAACGGTATCGCATAGTCGTCCACGTCCGCCTCCACCATCGAGAGCGCCAGCAGCCCCCCCGGTCTCAGCAGCCCGTGCAGCATCCGCAGCGCGTGCGGGATCTCCGGCCGGGGCAGCATCAGCAGGGCGAAGAACGCGGCGACGCCGTCGAAGGTGCCCAGCCGGCCGTCCCTCAGCTCCGCGAGGTCCGCCCGGTGGAACTCGGCCTCCGGAACGTGGGCGCGGGCCAGCTCCAGCATCCCCGCGGAGAGGTCGACGCCCACCACCGTGTGCCCGGCGTCCACGAGCTGGCGCGCCGTCGGCAGGCCGGTGCCGCAGCCGATGTCCAGCACGCGCGAGCCCGCCGGCAGCGACTCCGCCAGCCAGGCGCCCGCCGCGAGCTGTCCGTCCTTGTGCGGGAACGCCTCGTCGTAGCGGTCGCCGATGGCGTCGAACGCCTCGGCCTGGCCGCTGCGGTCCAGGCCCGTCAGGACGTAACCGGCATAAGCCCCGTCGGCCCGCTGCTCGTCGTCACCGCTCACGGCTGCGCCCCTTCTCGTTCTCGCGTGGACTCACTCTTCTCATGACACGGCGTCATATCCATTGGCACCGTGCAGTATCACGGAGCACGATCCTACGGTCGCCCCGCGGGGCGGCGGCAAGCGCTTCCGCCCGTCACACTCGCCGGAGGTCCCAGTCGTCGGGGAGCGCAGGCACCGGCCAGGCCGGGTCGGGCCGCCAGTGCTCCCAGCCGGAGGTGAACGGCGCGCCCCAGGACTCGATGTGCTCGACCGCCGCGCGCCCGGCGGCCCTCACCTCCTCGGCCCGGGCGGCCGTCATCAGTCCCACGCACTGTGCCTGGGCGAACTCGTCCTCGTCCTTCCACTCCCAACGCCGGTCCGGATAGACGGCGATGTCCAGGAAGTGGTCCTCGGAGTCGACCCCTCCGGCCCAGCGGGCGAGCGGTTCCTCAAGATTCACGTACCAGTTGCGGAACCTCCAGTCGAGGTCCCAGAAGAGCCAGACCGACCAGGGCTGTCCGGGCCGTGCGAGTTTCAGCACGCCCGTGCCGGTCCAGGTGCCGACGGCGGTGGTGCGCGGCTTGGTGTAGCGGGTCGCGAGGGGCTCCTGGTACGGGGGTGTGCCGTCGGCCAGGACGGGGCGTACGCAGTGGGTGCCCGAGGCGAGCCAGACGGCGAGCAGGTCGGGGTCGTCGCGGACGACGGTCACGGGGCGGCAGATGTGGACGCGGTCCGTGGCGTTGGCGCGGTAGCGCCACAGGATGTGGTCCCCGGGGGACCAGTGTCCGGTGCCGTCCGTCGGCGGTTCCGCTTCCACTTGCGCTGTCATGCGCAGATCTTAGGGGGCGGGGTGGGGGGTGTGCCGTGACGTGCGCCGCAGGGGGGTGGGTCCGGGGCACCCCCCTCGCGGACTACGGCCGCGTCATCCGCAGAACATCCAGCGCCTCGTCCAACTGCTCGACGGTCAGGAGCCCGCGCTCCACATACCCGGACTCCAGCACCACGGCCCGGATCGTCCGGCGTTCCGCGAGCGCCCGCTTCGCCACCTTCGCCGCCTCCTCGTAGCCGATGAAGCGGTTCAGCGGGGTCACGACGGAGGGCGACGACTCGGCGTACTCGCGGGCGCGCTCGGCGTTGGCGGTGATGCCGTCGATCGTGCGGTCGGCGAGCAGCCGCGCCGCGTTGCCCAGCAGCCGCACCGACTCCAGCAGGTTCTTCGCCATCACCGGCAGCATGACGTTGAGTTCGAAGTTCCCGGCGGCGCCGGCCGTCGCGACCGTCGCGTCGTTGCCGACGACCTGGGCGGCGACCATGAGGACGGCCTCCGGGACGACCGGGTTGACCTTCCCCGGCATGATGGACGAACCCGGCTGCAGATCGGGCAGGTTGATCTCGGCCAGCCCCGTCCGGGGCCCGGACGCCATCCACCGCAGATCGTTGGCGATCTTCGTGAGGCCGACCGCGATCGTCCGCAACTGGCCGCTCGTCTCGACGAGTCCGTCCCGCGCGCCCTGCGCCTCGAAGTGGTCGCGGGCCTCGGTCAGCGGCAGCCCGGTCGCGCGGGCGACCTCGGCGATGACCGCGGCGGAGAAGCCGGGCGGGGTGTTGATGCCGGTGCCCACCGCCGTTCCGCCGAGCGGGAGTTCGGCGAGGCGCGGCAGCGAGGCGCGCAGCCGTTCGACGCCGTACCGGACCTGGGCCGCGTAGCCGCCGAACTCCTGGCCGAGGGTGACGGGCGTCGCGTCCATCAGATGCGTCCGCCCGGACTTGACGACCTCGGCGAACTCCCCGGCCTTGCGCTCCAGCGCGCCCGCGAGGTGCTCCAGCGCGGGGATCAGCTCGCCGGTGACGGCGGCCGTCGCGGCGATGTGGATGGAGGACGGGAAGACGTCGTTGGACGACTGGCTGGCGTTGACGTGGTCGTTGGGGTGCACGGCGCGGCCCAGCCGCTCGGTCGCCAGGGTGGCGACGACCTCGTTGGTGTTCATGTTGGACGACGTGCCGGAGCCGGTCTGGAAGACGTCCACGGGGAAGTGGTCGTCCCAGCGGCCCTCCGCCACCTCGCCGGCCGCCTCCTCGATGGCGCGTGCCATGTCCGCGTCGATCACGCCGAGTTCGGCGTTGACCTTGGCGGCGGCCGCCTTGATGCGGGCCAGGGCCGCGATGTGCGCGCGCTCCAGCCGCTGCCCGCTGATCGGGAAGTTCTCCACGGCACGCTGCGTCTGCGCCCGCCACTTGGCGTGGGCGGGCACCCGCACCTCGCCCATCGAGTCGTGCTCGGTCCGGTACTGATCGCTCTCGGTCATCCTCACTACCTCCTGTCCGCTACAGCGTTTGGCTCGTTCCACGTGTTCCCAAAGGCCACTACCAGCCAGTAAATACCGCGGGTAACACAAGAAATCGGGGAGGCTCCATGACACGCAGACCCACCCTGCGCTGTTCACTCGCGGCCCTGACGGCTTTCGCGGCCGTTTTCGGAGGAATGGCCGCAACCGTCCCGTCCGCCCGCGCGGAAACGCGCTCGCCCGCCTCCACCCCCCTCTCTCCCGAGCTGGAGAAGATACGGGCCGCGGAGGCGGTGGGACTGTACGGCGACGCGGCCGAGCGGCCGCTCGCGCAGCGCAAGACGTCGCTGGTGTCACTGGGTGACAGCGAGATCAGCGGCGAGGGCGTCGGCACCTACGAGCCGGGCACGAACGGCCCGTCCAACTGGTGCCACCGCTCACCGGACTCCGCCATCCACCGCACGTCGATCCCCGCCGACGTCACCTACAACGTCGCCTGCTCCGGCGCCGACACCGGCAACATCCGCATCGGCGGCACCAAGCAGTACGCGGACGAGCTGGTGCAGAGCGACAACCTGGCGGTCAAGGCCCGCAACACGCGGGTCAAGATGGTCCTGCTGGTCGCCGGGGCCAACGACGACCTCCAGTTCGGCCCGGTGATCACCGACTGCGTCACCCGCTACCTCACGCTGCAGGGCCCCTGCGAGCCCAAGTACGCGCCCGGCTGGCAGGCGCGGGTCGACGGGCTCGTGCCGAAGGTGAAGAAGACCGTGGCGGACCTGCGCGCCGTGATGTCCGGCGCGGGGTACGCGAACGACGACTACAAGCTCGTCGTCATGGGCTACCCGAGCCCGATCGGCCCCGACTTCGAGGACAACCCCGACTACCCCGGCAAGCTGCCGGGCGGCTGCGTCGGCTACACCTCCGACTCGGCCTGGGGCCGCAACGCGGCGGTGCCGGCGTTCGAGCGCGGCATGCGCAAGGCGGCGCTGGAGTCGGGGGCGTACTTCCTCGACAACTCCCGTCTCTTCCACGGGCACGAGGTGTGCATGGAGAACGCGTGGGTGCGCGGGCTCTGGCTCGACCTCTCCAACCCCGTCCCGCCGGACGCCAACTCCGTCCGGCAGTCCTTCCACCCCAACGCGCGCGGCCACGCGGCGTTCGCCTCCTGCATCGGCCAGTTCTACGCCTCCGGCTACCGCGAGGCCGGCTGCGCCGACCCGGCGAGCACCGACAGGCCGGTGCTGCGCGAGGGCTCGTGGGACGAGGCGTACCGGCCGTTGCGCAACGCGGCGAACGGCGCGTGCGTCGACGCGTACGGAGCGGTGACGCGCAACGGCACCGAGGTCGGCGGATGGCCCTGCACGGGCAACCGCAACCAGGAGTGGTGGTTCGACGCCGAACGGGGCACGCTGCACGCGGCGTTGTCGCACGACCGGTGCGTGGACGTGCCGGAGGGCCGGTACGCGGCGGGGACGGCGGTGGCCCTGTGGAACTGCCACGGCGGTGGGAACCAGCGCTTCGCCCACTCCGGCGGAACGTTCCGCCCGGTGGCGGCCCCGGGCCTGTGCCTGACCCTGTCGGCCCCGGAGGACCCGGTCCGCCTCCAGCCCTGCGACGACTCCCCGTCCCAGCGCTTCGCCTAGCCGCCGCTTCCTGCGGGCTCCGCCGCCCGGCGCGGTGAGCGCGGGGCGGCGGAAGCCCGGAGGGGGACGCCTACTCGGCCGGCCGCACCGGGATGTTCATGAACGTGGGCACCGGCGCCGGGTCCGTGAAGAAGTCGTTCCCCTTGTCGTCGACGACGACGAACGCCGGGAAGTCCTCGACCTCGATCTTCCAGACCGCCTCCATGCCCAGCTCCTCGTACTCCAGGACCTCCACCTTCTTGATGCAGTCCTGGGCCAGGCGCGCCGCCGGGCCGCCGATCGAGCCGAGGTAGAAGCCGCCGTGCGCGGCGCACGCGTCGGTGACCTGCTTGCTGCGGTTGCCCTTGGCGAGCATGACCTTGGAGCCGCCCGCGGCCTGGAACTGCTCGACGTAGGAATCCATGCGGCCGGCCGTCGTCGGGCCGAAGGAGCCGGACGCGTAGCCCTCGGGGGTCTTGGCCGGGCCGGCGTAGTAGACGGGGTGGTCGCGCAGGTACTGCGGCATGCCCTCGCCCGCGTCCAGCCGCTCCTTGATCTTCGCGTGCGCGATGTCGCGGGCGACGACCAGCGGGCCGGTGAGCGAGAGCCGGGTCTTGACGGGGTACTTGGTGAGCTCGGCGAGGATCTCGTCCATGGGACGGTTGAGGTCGATCCTCACCACGTCGTCGTCCGACAGGTGCTCGTCGGTCGTCTCCGGCAGGAAGCGCGCCGGGTCCGTCTCCAGCTGCTCCAGGAAGACGCCCTCGGCGGTGATCTTCGCGACGGCCTGGCGGTCGGCGGAGCAGGAGACCGCGATGGCCACCGGGCAGGACGCGCCGTGCCGCGGCAGACGCACGACGCGCACGTCGTGGCAGAAGTACTTGCCGCCGAACTGCGCGCCGATGCCGATCTTCTGGGTGAGTTCGAAGACCTTCTCCTCCAGCTCCTTGTCGCGGAAGCCGTGCCCGAGCGGGGAGCCGGTCTCCGGGAGCTCGTCGAGGTAGTGCGCGGAGGCGTACTTGGCGGTCTTGAGCGCGTACTCGGCGGACGTGCCGCCGACGACGATCGCCAGGTGGTACGGCGGGCAGGCGGCCGTGCCCAGCGAACGGATCTTCTCCTCCAGGAACTTCATCATGCTCGCCTCGTTGAGGACGGCCTTCGTCTCCTGGTAGAGGAAGGACTTGTTGGCCGAGCCGCCGCCCTTGGCCATGAAGAGGAACTTGTAGGCGCCGCCGTCGGTCGCGTAGAGCTCGATCTGGGCGGGCAGGTTGGAGCCGGTGTTCTTCTCCTCCCACATGGTCAGCGGGGCCATCTGGGAGTAGCGCAGGTTGAGCTTGGTGTAGGCGTCGAAGATGCCGCGGGAGAGCGCCTCCTCGTCGCCGCCCCGGGTGAGGACGTTCTGGCCGCGCTTGCCCATGACGATGGCCGTGCCGGTGTCCTGGCACATCGGCAGCACGCCCGCGGCCGCGATGTTGGCGTTCTTGAGCAGGTCGAGGGCGACGAACTTGTCGTTGGCCGAGGCCTCGGGATCGTCCACGATCTTCCGCAGCTGGGCGAGGTGCGCCGGGCGCAGGTAGTGCTGGATGTCGTGGATCGCCTCTTCGGCGAGCTTGCGCAGCGCCTCGGGCTCGACCTTGAGGAAGGTGCGGCCGTCCGCCTCGAAGGTGGACACCCCCTCCGAGGTGACCAGGCGGTACGGCGTCCTGTCCTCGCCCAGGGGCAGGAGATCGGTATGGGCAAACTCGGGCCGAGACATCGCGGCGATCCCTCACTCACTCTGCGGGTGGTATGCGAGCCAAGCGTAGGCGCCGCCGGGCCCGGCCGGTTGGTGAGGCAAGCCTCACCCGGCACCGGAGCGCACTCCTCCACTTCCTGTGCTATCGCGATCTATCGCGTTTCGCCTATCCTGGGCCCGTGGACGAGTCAGCGCTGGAGAAACAACAGGTATCCCTGACCAAGGCGGCGGGGCCCGCGCCGGGGCCCGCGCACGGGCCCGAGCTCCGTGCCTCCGACGCGGACCGCGACCGGATCGCGGACATCCTGCGCGAGGCGCTGGCCGAGGGCCGGCTCACCGCCGACGAGCACGCCGAGCGGATCGACGCCGCGTACCGCGCCCGCACCATGGGCGAGCTGGAGCCGCTGGTGCGCGACCTGCCGGCGGCCCGCCCGGCCGCCGCGTCGGCCGCGGCCGACGCGTACGCGGCCCCGCGCCCGCCGGGCGCCCCCGTCCGGCCCGCGGAGAACCTCGTCGCCGTCTTCGGCGGCGCGACCCGCAAGGGCCGCTGGCGCGCGGGCGGCCGGATCAACGCGTTCGCCCTC
Source organism: Streptomyces caatingaensis (assembly GCF_001187435.1). Taxonomy (GTDB): domain Bacteria; phylum Actinomycetota; class Actinomycetes; order Streptomycetales; family Streptomycetaceae; genus Streptomyces; species Streptomyces caatingaensis. The sequence goes on from NZ_LFXA01000009.1 coordinate 468,338, forward strand.
TTCGGCGGCGTGGAGATCGACCTCACCGAGGCGCTGTTCGAGGAGCGGCAGCTCACCATCAGCACCTGGGCGCTCTTCGGCGGCGTCGAGGTCAAGGTCCCGGAGAACGTCTCGCTGCGCTCCGCCGGCACCGGCATCTTCGGCGGCTTCGACGTGGACTCCCACGAGGCCTCCGACCCCGAGGCGCCCACCGTGCTGATCACCGGCTGCGCGCTGTTCGGCGGCGTCGCGGGGAAGGCCAAGCGCGGCAAGCGGGTCAAGGACCTGCGCGCGGCGGGGTAGTTCCGCCGCCGCAAGGCCGCCGGGGACGGTGGTGACGGACGGTGTTCCAGTCGTGGCAACGGTGTGAATAAGAGCGCGCACAGCGGGTAAAGCTTGGTGCATCGTCTCTCGTACGGCTGCGGGTGCGAATGGCCGTGCAGGGTGAGACGGGCAAGGGTGACTCAACCGGCCGAGCAAAGCCGTCGTCAGGAGTGGACCGTGCTGCTACCGCATCAGCCCCTGCAGGAAGCCGCCGTACCGTCCGCGCGGATGTCCGCGCGGGATCAGGCAGGCCCCTGGCACTCGGAGGCGGTGTGCCGCCGGGACGAAGCAGGGCTGTTCTTCGCACCGTCAAAGGAACCCACGGCCGCCCGCCTCTCCCGGGAGGAGGCGGCCAAACGCGTCTGCGCCCGCTGCCCCGTGATGGTCGAGTGCCGCGAGCACGCCCTGCTCCAGCCGGAGCCGTACGGGGTGTGGGGCGGGCTCACCGCGGCCGAGCGCCGCGTCGTCCTCGCCCGCCGGCGGCGCCGCGAGGCGGAGCTCCAGCGGGCCACGCGGGTCGCCGCGGCGGGCTGACGCCTCGGTCCCTGCCTTTCTTCGCTTCACGGGGGCGCCTCCCGCCGGCCGGCCGGGGGCGCGGGGCCGAGTCCCGCTGGAAACGGTGAAAGGAAGGGACCGGGGCGTGCACCCCGGTCAACTCGCTTGCTCAGCTGGGCCGTTCGAAGTCGATCGTGCTGTAGGCGCGGAGCTTCGACAGCCGGTGTTCGGAGTCGATCTGCCGGATCGTCCCCGACTTCGACCGCATCACCAGGGACTGGGTGGTGGCCGTCTCGGAGCGGTAGCGCACGCCGCGCAGCAGCTCGCCGTCGGTGATGCCGGTGGCGACGAAGAACACGTTCTCCCCGCCGACCAGGTCGTCCGTCTGCAGGACGCGGTCCAGGTCGTGCCCGGCGTCGAGGGCGCGCTGCCGCTCCTCGTCGTCCTTGGGCCACAGCTTGGCCTGGATGGTGCCGCCCAGGCACTTCATCGCGCAGGCCGCGATGATGCCCTCGGGTGTGCCGCCGACGCCCAGCAGCAGGTCCACACCGGTGGCCTCGCGGGCCGCCATGATCGCGCCGGCCACGTCGCCGTCGGAGATGAACTTGATGCGGGCGCCCGCCTCGCGGATCTCCTTGACCAGGCCGTTGTGGCGGGGGCGGTCCAGGACGACGACCGTGACGTCCTCGACGGCGGAACGCTTCGCCTTGGCGATGCGGCGGATGTTCACCGCGACGGGCGCGGTGATGTCGACGAAGTCGGCGGCCTCCGGGCCGGTGACCAGCTTGTCCATGTAGAAGACCGCGGACGGGTCGAACATCGAGCCGCGGTCGGCCACGGCCATCACGGACACCGCGTTGGCCATGCCCTTGGCCGTCAGCGTCGTGCCGTCCACCGGGTCCACGGCCACGTCGCACTCGGGGCCGGTGCCGTCGCCGACGCGCTCGCCGTTGTAGAGCATCGGCGCGTTGTCCTTCTCGCCCTCGCCGATGACGACGACGCCGTTCATCGAGACGGTGTGGATCAGCGCGCGCATGGCGCGCACGGCCGCGCCGTCCGCGCCGTTCTTGTCACCGCGGCCCACCCAGCGGCCCGAGGCCATGGCGCCCGCCTCGGTCACCCGGACCAGCTCCAGGGCGAGGTTGCGGTCCGGTGCCTCCGGGCTGACCTCGAGCTGGGACGGCAGATGATGATCGGTCATCGGGGCGCACCTTTCTGTACGGCGTCGGCCGTGGGGTCCCCCCGTCCCGGTGGGCCAGGGGGGTGAGGGTGCTGATGACTTTATCCGCTGATTTCGAGAATGAGCAGGGCGCCCCACGCATGAGCACCGTCAAGGCGGCCGCCGGGCCCGTTGGCCGGTTCCCGACCCCCTCCGGCGTCGAGATCCACTCGGGCATGGGGGACGATGGGGGGCGTGGCTGGCAGGAACGGTAAGAATCAGACGGTGCGGAATCTGCTGCTGTCGTTGGCGGTGGTGGTTCCGGTGGCGGGCTCGGCATGGCTCTTCCTGCCGCACGGCGGCAAGGGCGACGCGGTGAAGACGGTCGAGTACCGCGTCGCGACCGAGTCGGCGCGGCGGGCCGCGCCCTATCCGGTGCTCGCGCCGGAGGGGCTCGGCAAGGACTGGCGCGCGACGTCGGTCTGGTACAAGGAGAGCGAACGCGAGGGCAAGTACTGGCACTTGGGCTTCGTCGACCCCGACACCGAGTACGTCCAGATCGAACAGAGCGACCGCACGCGGGACTTCGCGGACGCGTCCACCCAGCACGCGCGGCGGACCGGCCGCACCGAGAAGGTCGGCGGCGTGGTCTGGCAGCGCTGGGAGGGCGACAAGTACAACGCGCTGGTGCGCGAGGAGCGCGGAGTGACGACGGTGGTCGCCGGCACGGCGTCCGACCGGCGGCTGACGGAGATGGCCGCGGCGCTGAAGGCGGGCAAGCCGAAGGGCTGACCCCGGCACCGGGATCAGCCCTCGGGGGAGCCGGCCGTCAGACGACCGAGACGACCTCCTCGTAGGCCAGGCGCGGGGAGCGGGGGTAGTAGGCCTCCGCGCCCGGCTTGCCGATGTTGACGACCATCAGCGGGGTGTGGTCGTCGTCCAGGAACTCCTTCTGGACGCCGGCGGCGTCGAAGCCGGTCATCGGGCCGGCGGCCAGGCCGAGGGCCCGGACGCCCAGGATGAAGTAGCCCGCCTGGAGCGAGGCGTTGAGCGCGGCCGAGCGCTCACGGACCGGGCGCTCGCTGAAGAACGCGTCCTTGGCCTGCGGGAAGGCCGGGAACAGCTGGGGGAGCTCCTCGTGGAACTCGTTGTCCGCGGCGAGGATCGCGACCAGCGGGGCGGTGCGGGTCTTGGCCTTGTTGCCGTCCGACATGTGCGCGACGAGGCGCTCGCGGGCCTCCTCGGTGCGGACGAGGACGATCCGCAGCGGCGACTGGTTGAACGCGGTGGGCGCGAGCTTGATCAGGTCGTAGAGCGCCTGCATCTGCTCGTCGGACACCGGCTCGTCGGTGAAGGTGTTGGCCGTGTGGGCCTCACGGAAGAGGAGGTCCTGGGCGGCGGTGTCGAGGGCGAGGGACATGGGGGGTGACCTTCTTCGTCTTGCGGTGGTTCTGTGGCCGGCCAAGCACCACCGTACTGCAAGGTATGTGAAGATTCAACTGAAACTTCAATCAAACCGCCTGCACCCCTGGTGTCAGTCCTCCTGCCCGGCCTCCTCCGCCAGCGCCGCGTCCAGCCGCGCCCGGGCGCCCTCCAGCCAGTGCCGGCACACCTTGGCCAGCTCCTCGCCGCGCTCCCACAGGGCCAGGGACTCCTCCAGCGTCTGCCCGCCCGTCTCCAGCCGGCGGACCACCTCGATCAGCTCGTCCCGCGCCTGCTCGTAGCCGAGCGTCGTCCGCTCCTGTGCCTGGGCCCCGTCGGTGTTGTTCGCCATGCCGACCAGCGTAGGGCCTGGCCTACGCCGCCCCGCCGGCCACGGCCCGCACCGTGAACCCGCCCTCCGCGACCCGCGCCCGCAGCTCCTCGTCCGCTCCGACCTCGGCGGGGGAGCGGACCACCGAGCCGTCCGCGTGCTGGAGCACCGCGTAGCCGCGGCGCAGCGTCGCCGCCGGGGAGAGGCCGACGACGCGGGCGTGGGTGTGCGTCAGCTCGGAGTCGGCCCGGTCCAGCAGGTGCCCGAACGTCCGCCGGCCGCGCGCCAGCAGCGCCTCGACCTGCTCCTCCCGCTCCTCGACCATCCGCTGCGGGCGCTCGAAGCACGGCCGCGCCCGGACGGAGGCCAGCCCGCGCTCCTCGCGGTCGAGCAGCGCGGTGACGGCCCGCAGCGCGCGGTCGCGGAGCTGTCCGACGCGGGTCAGCTCCTCGCCGACGTCCGGCACGACGCGCTTGGCCGCGTCGGTGGGGGTGGAGGCGCGCAGGTCGGCGACCAGGTCCAGGAGGGGCGCGTCGGGTTCGTGGCCGATGGCCGACACGACGGGGGTGCGGCAGGCGGCCACGGCGCGGACGAGCTCCTCGTCCGAGAACGGCAGCAGGTCCTCGACGCTGCCGCCGCCGCGGGCGACGACGATCACGTCCACGCCGTCGTGCGCGTCCAGCTCCCGGACCGCCTCGATGACGCGCGGCACCGCGTGCACGCCCTGGACGGGCACGTTGCGCACCTCGAAGCGGACGGCGGGCCAGCGGTGCCGCGCGTTCTCCAGCACGTCGCGCTCCGCCGCCGAGGCGCGGCCGCAGACGAGGCCGATCAGCTGCGGCAGGAACGGGAGCGGCCGCTTGCGGTCCGCCGCGAACAGGCCCTCCGCGGCGAGCTGCTTCTTCAGCCGCTCCAGGCGGGCGAGCAGCTCCCCGACGCCCACCGGGCGGATCTCCGCCGCGCGCAGCGAGAGCGAGCCGCGGGGCGCGTACCACTCGGGCTTGGCGTGCACGACGACCCGCGCGCCCTCCGCGACGACGTCGGCGACCTGGTCGAAGACGGCGCGGTAGCAGGTGACGGAGAGGGAGATGTCGTGCGACGGGTCGCGCAGCGTCAGGAAGACGACCCCCGCCCCCGGGCGGCGGGAGAGCTGGGTGATCTGCCCCTCCACCCACACCGCTCCGAGCCGGTCGATCCAGCCGCCGATCAGCCGGGACACCTGACCGACGGGGAGGGGGGCCTCGGGAGTGGTGGAGAGCGCCATGCGGTCGAGGGTAGTGGGGGTGGGGCGGTGGCCCCTCCGGGGGAGGGCCGGGGGCACCGACGACTACCGCCCCCGGCGCACCCCGGCCACCCCCAACCCCACCCCCAGCCACACCGCCCCCACCACCTGCGCCGCCCCCGCCGCCTTCGCGATCACGGCGGCCACCACCCCCACCCCCACCAGCGGCACCAGCACATGCCGGACGAAATCGGCCCCCCGCCACTCCCCCCGCCGCACCACGAACCACCCGAACACCGACGCATGCAGCAGCCCGAACGCCACCAGCGCCCCCACATCCACCACCGACACCAGCCGGTCCAGCCCGTCGTCCCGCCGGGCCGCCCACACCGCCGCGCAGCAAGTGATCACCGCCGAGGCGAGCACGGCCCGCCGGGGCACGCCCGAGCCGCGGTCCACCTTCGCCAGCAGGCCGGGCAGCCGCCGGTCGCGGGCCATCGCGAAGAGGAGCCGCCCCGCCGCCGCCTGCCCGGCCAGGGCCGCGAACGCCGCGCCCCCCGCCTTGCTCGCCGCGACCAGGTCGTGCAGCCACCGCCCGCCGGCCGCGTCCACGGTGTCGTAGAACGCCGCCCCCTGCGCGGCCGGCCGCGCGGCCAGCTCCGCCGCGGACACCGGCGTCAACAGCGCCGCCAGATACGTCTGGAGGACGAAGAGCACGCCCGTCACCACCAGGCACGTCAGCACCGCCCGCGCCACCCGCCCCGGCCCGCCCGCCGACTCCTCCGCGAACGCGGCGATCGCGTCGAAGCCCAGATAGGACAGCACCGCGACCGACACCGCCGTCAGCACCGCGCCCGCCGGGAAGCCCCCCTGCCCGGTGAACGGCTCCGTCCACCCCCGCCGCGGCCCGTCCGCCACCAGCGCGTACGCCGCCACGGCCACGAAGACCAGCAGCACCGCCACCTCCACCGCCAGCACCACGAACCCGGCCAGCGCGGCCACCCGGACCCCCGACAGGTTCAGCCCGGTCGTCACCACGACGGCGGTCGCGGTCCACACCCACGCGGGCACGGCCGGGACGAGCGCGTGCATCGCGATGCCCGAGAAGAGGTACGCCACCGCGGGGATGAGCAGGTAGTCCAGCATCGCCATCCACCCCGCCACGAACCCCGCCCCCTCGCCGAGGCCCACCCGCGCGTAGGTGTAGACGGAGCCGGCCTGCGGCGCGACCCGCACCATCCGCGCGTACGCGTACGCGGTGAACCCCATCGCCACCGTCGCCACCACGTACACCAGCGCCACCGCCCCGCGCGCCGTGGCGAGGAGCGTGCCGAAGACGCCGACCGGCGCCATCGGGGCGATGAACAGCAGCCCGTAGACGACGAGGTCCCGGAAGGACAGGGCGCGCCGGAGCGTGCCGTCCCCGGCGACGGGCGGTGCGGACATGCGGCCCTCCTCAGCTCGTTCCCGCCGCGGACGTCCGGCCAGTATTCGGCCCGGACCCGGGCGGGGAGCCAGGACGCGCCGTGGCCGTCGGCCCGTACGATGGACCGCATGACTGCAACCCGCGCTCGCAAGGTCCTGCTCGCCGCCCCCCGTGGCTACTGCGCGGGTGTGGACCGTGCCGTGATCGCCGTCGAGAAGGCCCTGGAGCAGTACGGCGCGCCGGTGTACGTACGCCATGAGATCGTCCACAACAAGTACGTGGTCAAGACCCTGGAGAAGAAGGGCGCGATCTTCGTCGAGGAGACGGCGGAGGTCCCCGAGGGCAACATCGTGATCTTCTCGGCGCACGGGGTGGCCCCGGTCGTCCACGAGGAGGCCCGGCGCGGCAGGCTGGCGACGATCGACGCGACGTGCCCGCTGGTGACGAAGGTCCACAAGGAGGCCGTCCGGTTCGCCAAGGAGGACTACGACATCCTCCTGATCGGCCACGAGGGCCACGAGGAGGTCATCGGCACCTCCGGCGAGGCCCCCGACCACATCCAGCTGGTCGACGGCCCCGACGACGTCGCGAACGTCGAGGTCCGCGACCCCGACAAGGTCGTCTGGCTCTCCCAGACCACCCTCTCCGTGGACGAGACGATGGAGACCGTCGGCGCCCTGAAGAACAAGTTCCCCAACCTGCTCTCGCCGCCCTCGGACGACATCTGCTACGCCACGCAGAACCGGCAGACCGCGGTGAAGAAGATGGGCGCCGCGGCCGACCTGGTCATCGTCGTCGGTTCGAAGAACTCCTCCAACTCCGTGCGCCTGGTCGAGGTCGCCCTCGGCGCCGGCGCCAAGGACGCCCACCTCGTCGACTACGCCGAGGAGATCGACGAGGCGTGGCTGGAGGGCGTCGGCACCGTCGGCGTCACCTCCGGCGCCTCCGTCCCCGAGATCCTCGTCGAGGGCGTCCTGGAGTGGCTCGCGGCCCGCGGCTACGACGACGTCGAGACCGTGACCGCCGCCGAGGAGTCCATCACCTTCTCCCTCCCCAAGGAGCTCCGCCGCGACCTGCGCGCGGAGGCCGCCGCCGCGGTCGACGCCGCCGAGGGGTGAGCCGGGCCTTCCGCCCTTAGCGTGGTCGCCATGGACGCATTCGGTGTGGACATCGGCGGATCCGGGATCAAGGGCGCCCCGGTCGACCTGGCGGGCGGCGCCCTCGCGGCGGAGCGCCACAAGGTGCTCACCCCGCAGCCGGCGACCCCCGACGCGGTCGCGGACCGGGTCAAGGAGGTCGTGGACCACTTCGGCTGGTCCGGCCGTCCGGTCGGGGCGACCTTCCCGGGCGTCGTCGTGGGCGGTACCACCCGCACGGCCGCCAATGTCGACAAGGGCTGGATCGGCCTGGACGCCGCCGCCCTGATCGGCGAGCGGATCGGCGCCCCGGTGACCCTGCTCAACGACGCGGACGCGGCCGGCGTCGCCGAGATGACCTTCGGCGCCGGGCGGGGCCGCATGGGCACGGTCGTCGTGCTCACCTTCGGCACGGGCATCGGCAGCGCCGTCTTCACCGGCGGCCGGCTCGTCCCCAACACCGAGCTGGGCCACCTGGAGCTGAACGGGCACGACGCGGAGACCCGGGCGTCCTCGCGGGCCAAGGAGGACGGGGACCTGACCTGGGCGCGCTGGGCGCGCCGGGTGCAGAAGTACCTGCGGTACGTGGAGGGGCTGTTCTCGCCGGAGCTCTTCGTCATCGGCGGCGGCGTGAGCCGCAAGGCGGACAAGTTCCTGCCGCTGATCCAGGGCGTCAGCGCCGAGATCGTGCCTGCTCGGCTGGAGAACAACGCGGGGATCGTGGGGGCCGCGATGGCCGCTTCCGCTGCTGCGACCGGACCAGCCGGCGGTGTCTGACCAGCGACACCCGGCGGACGAGTGTGATCAGGCCGGCCAGCAGCGTCCCCGCGTACAGCCAGGGGGCCTGCAGGGACAGAAAGCTGACCAGGCCCATCGCCCGGCCGGTCAGCCCGCCGGCCCCGCCGACGACCGGCAGCGCCCCCACGGCGAAGGCGATGGGCACGGCCACGGGCGCGGCCACCAGCTCGGCGGGCCGCACGGACAGGGCGCAGACCGCGCAGCACAGGACGTAGAACGCCCCGTACAGCGCCGGTGAGCCATGGGCCGCCACGGCGTCCAGCTCGCCGGCCCCCAGCATCGCGAGGGTGGTGAGCAGGCCGTTGCCCAGCCCCGTCAGCCGCAGGTCCTGCGTCCGCCGCAGCGCGCGGGCCACGGGGCGCGGGGAGCGCCCCGGGCGGGCCCGGCCGGCCGGCGGCCCGCCGTCCTGCCCCAGGGGGGCGGCGGGCCGGGGCACCGGGGCCGCGCGGCGGACCTTGTGCTGGGAGATGCGTGCACCGGGTTGCTCCACCCGACCAAACTAGGTCGAGGAGCGCCGCGAATCCGGCGTTGGACACGCCCTTTGCCCCGCCTCGGCCGTTCGTTCGAGCGGTGTCGGTCGCACCGTGCGGGAGCCCCGTAAACTGGTTGACCGCCCCGCTCTCACTACAGGAAGTCGTCACGTGTCGCTCACGATCGGAATCGTCGGTCTGCCCAACGTCGGCAAGTCGACCCTGTTCAACGCTCTGACCAAGAACGACGTGCTGGCGGCCAACTACCCGTTCGCCACCATCGAGCCCAACGTCGGCGTCGTCGGCGTCCCCGACGCCCGCCTGACGAAGCTGGCGGAGATCTTCGGTTCGCAGCGCGTCCTGCCGGCCACCGTGGACTTCGTGGACATCGCGGGCATCGTCCGCGGCGCCTCCGAGGGCGAGGGCCTGGGCAACAAGTTCCTGGCGAACATCCGTGAGTCCGACGCGATCTGCCAGGTCATCCGCGCCTTCAAGGACGAGAACGTCGTCCACGTGGACGGCAAGGTCTCGCCCAAGGACGACATCGAGACGATCAACACCGAGCTGATCCTCGCGGACCTCCAGACCATCGAGAAGGTCCTGCCGCGCCTCCAGAAGGAGTCGCGCATCAAGAAGGACGTCGCCCCCAAGGTCGCCGCCGTCGAGGCCGCCAAGGCGGTCCTGGAGGAGGGCCGGACGCTCTTCTCCGCCGGCGTCGTCCAGGGCGGCGAGAAGGCCGAGCTCCTGCACGACCTGCACCTGCTCACCACCAAGCCCTTCCTCTACGTCTTCAACGTCGACGAGGACGAGCTGACCGACGAGGCGTTCAAGGACGAGCAGCGCGCCCTGGTCGCCCCCGCCGAGGCCATCTTCCTCAACGCCAAGCTGGAGGCCGACCTGGCCGAGCTGGACGAGGAGGAGGCCCTGGAGCTCCTCCAGTCCGTCGGCCAGGAGGAGCCCGGCCTCGCCACCCTCGCCCGCGTCGGCTTCGCCACCCTCGGCCTCCAGACCTACCTGACGGCCGGCCCCAAGGAATCCCGCGCCTGGACCATCAAGAAGGGCGCCACCGCCCCCGAGGCCGCCGGTGTCATCCACACCGACTTCCAGAAGGGCTTCATCAAGGCCGAGGTCATCTCCTTCGACGACCTCGTCGCCACCGGCTCCGTCGCCGAGGCCCGCTCCGCCGGCAAGGCCCGCATGGAGGGCAAGGACTATGTGATGGCGGACGGGGATGTCGTGGAGTTCCGCTTCAACGTGTAGCGGCTGACATATCACCACGTCGCTAATCTGGCAAACATGCAGGTCAGAGAGGGTTCGACCCTTCGGGGTCGGGCCCTTAATTTTTTCCCGTGGCGGGACGGTGCTGGGATGGCTGACCCCTCGTCACCTGTCATCACCCCTGCTCATCCCTACCGTGCTGGGATCGTGCTGGGATGGGATGGGGATGCCCGTGCTGGGATTTGCGCGAGCGGGGCGCTGGCCGAGTGTGAAGGTAGTGCGGACGTGGCGCTTTTCCTACTCGTTTGACACAATCGGGGTATGGCTGAGGCGACGTACAGCATCGGGGAAGGTCCGGCGACGCGGGTGAGCTTGTCACTGCCGGAGGGGACCGCGGAGGCGATCCGGGCGAGGGTGGGGAAGCGGGAGTTCTCCGCGTTCATCGCCGAGGCGGTCGAGCGTGAGCTGCGCGGGCAGGTCCTGGACGAGTACTTGGCGGACTACGAGAGCCGCAAGGGGCCGGTCTCCGAGCCGGCTCGTCAGCGGGCGCGACAGGTCTTCGACGAGGTGTTCGCCGAGGAGGCCGAGTGGCCCGCCGCAGGCTGAGTCACGAGGGGACGCTGGTCCTCGACAGCGAGGGACTCTCGAAGCTGCTCGCCGACGACGAGCAGGTGGTGGCTCTGATCGCTGAGGCGCGCTCGCGGGGCATGGAGGTCGTGATCAGTGCACTCGCCATCATCGAAGCCGTCCACGCCCGTACGAACAAGTCCCGCCTGAACTGGGTGCTTTCCGGGCTGCGGGTCGTTCCCGTCGGCGACGAGGAGGCAAGGGCTGCCTCGAAGCTGCTGATGAATGCCGGATTGCACGGACACAAGTACGCGATCGATGCGGCCATCGCCGAGGCCGCGCTGCGACAGCACCGCCCCGTGGTCATGCTGACTTCCGATATTGACGACATGGCCAAGCTGTGCGGCGAGCGGGTCCGGCTCGTGGCGGTGTGATTTCCCTTGGTCCGGCTCAGTAGGAGCGGGGTCCGTAGGGGCTCCAGTGGCAGAGGAAGGGCTTGAGGTCGTCGCCGCTGAGTTTCGGCGGCGTGGGTAGTTTCGGCGCTGAGGCCGATTCGGTGAGGTTTTGGAGGTGCGCGTCCGCGAACGCGAGCCACGCCTCGACCTCGGTCCGCTCCTGCCCGGGCGGAAGTGATGTGGCATGGACGCCTACTGCTGCGACGTATTCAGTCAGGCGGCTGGCCTGGTACCAGGTGTCTGCCTGTTCTCCGAGGTGTTTGACGCGGTAGGCGTGGGCGTAGGCGGCGTGGGCTTCCTGCAGGGCGGCTTCCCAGCGCTTTTGCTGTACCTCTCTGGCTTGCTGGTCTGCAAGGCGTTTGCGTTCTGAGGCCTCGCCGCGGAGTCCGACCTCCTGCGCGATCTCGGCGAGTTGTTCGTCCAGAGGCCGGTCGGGGAGATCTGCCCATTCGCTTGCACGGTGCGGGCTGCCGCCGCGGAGTATGAAGCGTAGGCGGCTGGAGGGGGTGTAGTCGAAGCGGGGGATACGCATCCATGAGTACTTCTTGGCGTCGGCGAGTTCCTTGTCTGTGGGGACGTGTTCGCTGCGGTCCTGTTCTTGGAGGACGAGCAATCCGACTCTTTCGCCTTGGGCGGTGATGGAGAAGTGCGGTGGTGCCTTGCGGCGCCGATGGGGCGGGGGCGCGCCCTCTGTGGTTCCGAGCGATGCCTTGTGGCCTTGGGCTGTGGTGGCGGCGATGAGGGTTTGGATGATGCGCAGGGCTCGTCCCTGGAGGGGTCTGGTCAGGCCCATGGGCTGCGGCTGCTTTTGGAGGGCGGCTACGACGGCATGGGGTTTGGTGAGTCTGGCCGGCACAGGGGGCGGGGTGAGTTCCGCGAGGCGCCAGGCAGGGATGTCGATCAGCTTGATCTCATAGCCGCGGTGGGTGCGGTATCCGTGGATTTCCTGCGTGTGAGGGATCTTGCCGGACTTGCGGGCGGCGTTGACCCGTGACGCCCAATTCACCGCGTGCGGGCCGGATTCGATGGGCTTGATGAGACAGCCGTCGTTCGCAACGGCCAGTTCATCGAGTAGCTGGTCCGCGTAGTTCGCAAGGGCCTTCGGCACGGCTCGGGGGCGCGGCGGTGCCGATTTTCGGGCGGGGCGTTCCGGCGGTCGGGTGCTCTGCTCCACGGGGCGGATGCCGCGTTCGATGAGATGCTGCCGCCCCTTCTCGGTGAGGTGGGCGCTCCAATGCCCGCGGGTTTGGTGACTTTGATGAGCCCTCGTTTCTGCAGGGCTTGTCCGCTGGTCTTGTACGTGCTGTCTGGCCAGACTCCGTCGGGACACCCCTGGCCCACCCAGCCGAGCACGGCCTGCTGCCGCTTGTTGAGGTCCTGTTCCATGTAGCCTCCCGCCGTTCCCTGGGTGCCCTGACCCGGAGACGATGCCCGCTGCCCTTGCGGGAATTCGGGGTTGTTGAAAGGACTCCTCGTTCGGATGAGAGATATAGAGGGCGTATTTACGGCGAGAGTCCCGGGCGGCTACGCAGCCTCGTCGCGCATGGCGGACTGGGCCGACTCGCTTTCGACGCCGATGACTTCGACGGTCACGCCGCGAGCGGCGAGGGCCTTCGCGGTCTGGGCCAGGGTGATGGCGGAGAACGGGAAGAGGGAGTCCGGCGTGAGCTTGGCTCCGTCCTTAAGGAGGATCGCGAAGACGACGTGGCGCGGGGTGAAGTCCTCGGGGATGCTGCGGGCCGGATCGCTGTTGACGTGTACGGACCGGGCGAACTCCGCGCGTACGGCCGCGTTCTCGAAGAGGAGCTCAACGGAGACGCGCGCCTGACTGAACAGGTGACTCAGCGGGCTAGAGGAGTGCGCGGCCTTCACGAGGACAAGAGTGTCGTCCTCGGTCAACAGGTCACAGATCTCGACGGAGTTGCTTGCCCGAAAGGGGTTGTGGACATTCTTCTTGTCCAGGCAGACCCAGCCGCGGCGGTCCTGTGCGGCCAGCTTGTTGTAGTCGCCTTCGTCCGCGGGGCGGATCACGCGGATTCCCTTCTTGTTCAGCTTCTCGACGAGCGGCCAGCGCGGGAGGTCGACAGAGGGCGCGTCGGGGAACAACGTGGACACGGTCTCGTTGACGTTGCGCAGGTAGTCCGCCCCGAGCTCGTACCACTCATCGTCGAGCAGGCAGAACGTGCGGGAGTTGAGGGAGAAGGTGGCCCCGATCCACTTCATGGCGGATTCCTTGGACAGGGCTTCGAGGGAAGCGGTGCGCGGGGCGAGTGCGGTCCGTGCGGCGAGCGTGTCGCGGAACAGTTCAACGGTGCCCTGCCGGAGGGCCTCGACGCGTGCGCCTGCCTTGATCACGCGGGCCCGCTCCAGGACATAGTCGAGACTGAAATCGTCCTGGAGGTGGGGAGGGCAGGAGCCGATCTTGATGGTGCAAGCGGTGGACCGGGACAGGTCGGCGCTCTGGGAGAAGGGGACAGCGCTGACGATCCGGCCGTCTGCGGGACGGCCGAGCGTGGCGTCCAGTTCCGCATCGAGTGCGTCGATGAGGGAGGGGGCCTTGACCGGGGTGATGTGTTCCACGAAGGCCAGGTCGGGGTGGGGAGGGGCGTGCTCGCAGATCGCAGCGATAGCGAGGATGTCCTTGACCAGCGTGGTGGGGGTGGTGCCGAGTTTGATACGGAGACCGATGCCGCCCTCCGCAGTCATGGCCCCGTTCCTGGTGCCGCGCCCCGCAGTGAGGTCGACTTCGTCGAGGTAGCCGCCGAGGTGGCGGATGATCCTCCCATGGTCCCGGAGGCCGAGGGCCGGTACGGAGGCGCCGGCAGGGACCAGGGAACTGTCGATGCGCGCCTGGCCGAGGACGCTGGCAGTGAAGTCCCGCACCTGCCGCGGGTTGATGGCGCGGATACCGAAGGACAGACCGAAGCGCGCGTCCTTGAGCTGGGTGGGGAGAAGCCGGTACCCCTGGTCGAAGCCGATCGCGTACACCGCGCCGTCGACGGCGAGCATGAGCAGTGCGCCGGTGCGCTGCTCGCTCTGCAGCAGGTCCGACTCGTCGGTGAGCCGGAGGATGTCCTTGCCCCAGGCGGCTTCCTCCTTCGCTACGGCGAAGGACACCGCGAGGGCGGGAACTCCCATGTGATCGCTGACGTCCCGCACGACCGCGTCCAGGGTGTCGAGGGCGTCGACGTCGAGGGCTTCGAGCATCGACTCAGGGGTCGCCTTGACGTGGGTCAGGCGGTACAGGGTGCGCTTCGACGCGGTGCTGGACACAGAGGTCTCCTGGGGCGAGGTTGCGGTGCGGTTCGGTAACACGAGCGGCCTTACGGGACAGGTGGTGTTGAGGCGGACAGGGGTGAGTGCCCGGCAAGGGAGCAGAGGTGCGGCGATGAGGACGCCGATGCGGTCGGACTCGTATGGGGCTGGCGTCCCGGCGGGTGGTGCCGGGGTGATGGTGACGAAGGTGCCAGAAGATTGGAGGTGAAATTGTTCGAGAACCTGATAACCCTGGTTATCAACCGTTGGCGAAGTTGAGAGCTCGACCGGCTGTAGCGTGTGAGGTGCCCTGGGAGAAACGTTCTCGACCGGGAGCACGAGGCAGTCTTCACGAAGGGAGCGGAATCGCATGGCTGGCACACGTGAAGCAACCGCTCCCATCCTGCCCGAGGAGATCTCCTGGCGGATCAGTTACGCCGAAATCGGGACCTTGGCCCAGGTCCAACGTCCCGTCGTCACCACCTGGGCCCGCCGGCACGCGGATTTCCCCGAGCCCATCGCGTACGAGGGAGCCAGCCCGCTCTTCGACGGCCGTGAAGTCGCCGAATGGCTTCTGTCCACCGGCCGCGGCAATGCCGACGCCGGCCAGATCCGGGCGGAGCTGGTGCTGCACACCCTGTCTGCCTGGCGGCGCGCGATCCCCGCCCGCACCCTGGTCGACACGGTGACGGCGCTGCTCTGCCTGCGCCAGCTCCTCGACAAACCCCTTGCCGACCTGCCCTGGCAGGCGATCCTGGAGTGTGCCGCAGAGACCGACTTCGACGACACCTTCCTCCAAAGAGAGCTGCGCGACCTGCCGGACGCCGACCGGCAGGGCCCCCTGCTCGCCGTGCTCGCCGACCAGCTCACCGAGGCCGCCTACACCCCGGCCGAAGCGCTCGAACGGGTCATGGACGCGCGCCGCCGCCTGGGTTGCGACGACCTCGTCGCCGATGAACCGATTCCGCTGGTGAGCCGCACGATGGCCTGCCTGACCGGCCTCGCGCGACTGAACGAGCGCGAGGAAGGAGCGACGGCCGCCGTCCTGCACCCCCGGAGCGGCGACCTGCTGGTCGCCCTGCACGAATCCGTGTCCGACGCCGAGGACTCACCTTTCTTCCTCTCCGCGGACCCGATGCCGGACCTGGCCCGGCTCGCCCGCCGCCGCCTCATGGCACAGGGGGTCCAGGAATTCGAGATGGACCTTGCCGACGGCGAGGAACTGGCCACGGAAGACTGGGGAAACCCGCACGTCATCGCCTGCTGCCTGCCCTATGAGGCGGCCGAGACCCGCAGCCCGCTCGCCGTCCTGCAGAGCCTGCAGGACCTCACCGACCTCCTCGCCGAGGACCGCACGGCCGTCGTCCTGGGACCCGCCGACGCGCTCGTCCGGCCCCTGCCCGCCCGCGGGGAAGCGGACCGTCTGCGCCGGGAATTCCTGGAACAGCACCTCCTCAAGGCCGCGATCAGCCTCCCCGAAGGCGTACTCCCCTTCCGCCCGGCCCACCGCACCGCGATCTGGCTCCTGCACCGCACCCCCGAAGACAAGCGCACCGGCCAGATCCTCCTCGCCGACCTCTCCTCACGCTCCCTCACCCCGCAGACCCTGGACGCGCTGGCCGAGGACATCGACATCTTCCGCGACGCCGGCTGGCGGGCAGACAGCCGCCACGAACCGCGCAACGCCGCCGTCGTCCGGGCCACCGCGCTGACCAGCGCACCCGGTGCCGCGTTCACCCCACAGCACCGCCCGCACGCCGACCGCTACACCCGCACCGTCGTCGAACGCCCGGCCCGCATTTCCGAGACTGAACTCCGCCTCCAGCAGCTGATCGACGCCACCCGCAGCGCCCTCGACCACACGCCCACGATCCGCGCCAACGCCGTCCTGCGCCCCGACGACCAGCCGGCCCGTCGCACCACCGTGGCCCGCCTGCTCAAGGACCGCCGCCTGCGCCGACTGTCCGGCCACCGCATCGCCGCCGAACACCTCCTCACCGGCGGCGCGGGCCACTACACGGTCCTCACCCCGGCCGAGATCACCGGCAGCGCGCCGGTCGGCAGCCACCGCATCGACCGCGCCGTACTCCACACCACCTACGAGCACGCCTACTTCACCGAACCCGGCGACATCGTCGTCACCGCCACCCCGAGCTTCGGCGCGTACGTCGACGACGAGGGCCTGTCGGTGGTGGCCTTCCCCGCCCGCGTCCTGCGCGCACGGTCCGACGCCGAGCAGCCCGTAAGGCCCCGCGCCCTGGCGGCGCTCCTGCGCTCGGCGGCCACCGAACACCGGCGGGTGAGCGGCGCGGTCCGCTCCGCCCGCCGCATAGAAGACCTCCTCATCCCCGACCTCCCCAGCGACGAGGCCGAGCGCTACGACGCGCTCCTGGCCGACATCGCCCGCCGAACAACCCTGCTGCGCCAGCACGCGGCGGCCCTCGACGACCTGACCACCCTGACCGCCGCCGGCCTCGTCGACGGCACGCTGACCCTCACCGAACCCCCTCTCGTCCGACCCTCGTCCGACTCGTGAAGGAGACCCGAGCGCCCATGCCTCCCCGGAAGAAGAAGCCCGCCGACCAGGCGGAGCTGTTCACCGCCTCCACGCCCAAGGAGATCCAGGCCATCCTCTGGAAGGCCGCCGACAAGCTGCGCGGCTCCATGGACGCCAACCAGTACAAGGAGTTCGTCCTCGGCCTGATCTTCCTCAAGTACGTCTCTGACGCCTTCGAAGAGCGCCGCGAACAGCTCGCCAAGGAGCTCGCGGAGGAGGGCATCGCCGAAGACCGTCTGGAGGAGTTCCTGGAGGACCAGGACGAGTACACCGGGCACCACGTTTTCTGGGTCCCCGAGAGCGCCCGCTGGTCGTCGATCTCCGCCAACGCCAAGAGCGGCAACGTAGGCGAGGTCCTCGACCAGGCGATGGACGCCATCATGAAGGCCAACCCGTCGCTGACCGGCGTCCTCCCTAAGATCTTCAACAAGGACAACGTCGACAAGAAGCGCCTGGCCGAACTCGTCGACCTCATCACCGACGCCCGCTTCGGCGGCAGCGACGACAAGCCCGCCCAGGACGTCCTCGGCGAGGTCTACGAGTACTTCCTCGGCAACTTCGCCCGCGCGGAAGGCAAGCGGGGTGGCGAGTTCTACACCCCGAGCAGCGTCGTCCGTCTCCTTGTGGAGGTCCTGGAACCGTACGAGGGCCGGGTGTACGACCCGGCCTGCGGCTCGGGCGGTATGTTCGTCCAGGCCGCCAAGTTCATCGAGGCCCACCGGGGCCGCGGCCACAAGGCTGACATTTCTGTCTACGGCCAGGAGCTCAATGAGCGCACCTGGCGCCTGGCCAAGATGAACCTCGCCATTCACGGCATCGACGGCAACCTCGCCGCCCGCTGGGGCGACACCTTCGCCGACGACAAACACCCCGACCTCAAGGCCGACTATGTGATGGCCAACCCGCCCTTCAACATCAAGGACTGGGCGCGCAACGAGTCGGACCCGCGGTGGAAGTTCGGTGTCCCGCCGAGGGGTAACGCCAACTACGCCTGGCTACAGCACATGATCAGCAAGCTGGGGGAGCGGGGAACGGCGGGCGTCGTCCTCGCCAACGGCTCGATGAGCAGCCAGCAGAGCGGCGAGGGGGAGATCCGGCAGGCGCTGGTGGACGGGGACATGGTGGCGTGCATGGTCGCGCTGCCGGCGCAGCTGTTCCGGACGACGGCGATCCCGGCTTGTTTGTGGTTCCTGGCGAAGGACAAGTCGCCGGGGGGTGTGAAGGGGCAGAAGGTCGCGGCCGCGGACCGCCGGGGCGAGATCCTGTTCATCGACGCCCGGGACATGGGCGAGATGGTCGACCGCACCGAGCGGGTCCTGACGGACGCCGACCTCGCGAAGATCGCGGGGACGTACCACGCGTGGCGCGGGACGACGAGCGCGAAGGACGCGGGGGAGAAGTACGCGGACGTGCCGGGGTTCTGCGCGAGTGCGGATCTGAAGACGGTCCAGGAGCACGGGTACGTGCTGACGCCGGGGCGGTACGTCGGGGCAGCTGAGGCGGAGGAAGAGGACGCCGAGGCGGTCGCAGAGAAGATCACGCGGCTGACGGGGGAGCTGTACGAGCTGTTTGACAAGTCGGACGAGCTGGCCAAGATGGTGCGCGAGCAGCTGGGGAGGGTCGATGTCTGAATGGACTCGCACTACGCTTGACCAGCTTGTGAAGCTGCGTCGTGGCCACGACCTTCCGACGACGAGCCGGAACCCGGGAAACGTTCCGGTGGTCGGAGCGGCTGGGCCAAGTGGATTTCATGACACGGCGATCGCGAAGGCCCCCGGCGTCGTTGTTGGGCGCGCTGGGGCTTCCATGGGGCACGCTACATACTGCGCCGAAGATTTTTGGCCGCTCAATACTTCGCTTTACGTGACTGACTTCATGGGGAATGACCCTAGGTTTGTCTATCATCTGCTGGGGGAGATCGACTTTTCTGGATACAATTCCGGCGCTGCCCAGCCAATGCTTAATAGGAATTACATCACGCAGATTCCCATTAGTCTTCCGGAACCTGATGAACAGCGCGCCATTGCGGCTGTACTTGGGGTGCTGGACGACAAGATCGCCGTCAATGAGCGCATCGCGGCCACGGCGGACGAACTGGCCTTGACTCTGGCTCTCGATGAGCGATGGGAGAAGCGGATTCGGCTGGGCGAGATCGCTACCCTCAGTAAGGTTCAGCGGGTCCCCCAGGAGATGTCCGACAATCTCGTCGATCACTACAGTCTGCCCGCCTTCGATTCCGGGAAGGCTCCTGATCGTTGTTCTCCGCTCTCGATTAAGAGCGGGAAGTTCGTGATCGATTCCCCTGCGGTCCTTCTGTCCAAGCTGAACCCTGAAATTCCGAGAGTTTGGGACGTGGTGCCAGAAGGGTCGGTTCCCTCTCTGGCGTCAACGGAGTTCCTGGTTCTTGTTCCTGGCCTTGGAACCTCCACGCATGATCTCTGGTCGGTAGTGGCGCAGCGGAGGTTCCTTGAGGAGCTGGCGTCGAAGGTCACAGGCACTTCCAAGAGTCACCAGCGTGTGCGTCCAGCAGAGGTGATGGAGACGGAGGTGGTCGATCCCCGGCAGTTCGGTGAGGTCGGCGACCAGATTCGTTCCCTGGCCCAGTCGATTCTCGCGGCTCGCCGTGAGTCGAAGACCCTCGCAGCCCTCCGCGACACCCTCCTCCCCCAACTCATGTCCGGCCGCATCCGCGTCAAGGACGCCGAGAAGATTGTCGAGGACCACGTATGACCACGCACGGGAACGACAACGGCAGCAGCGAGACTCCCGGCACCCCCGGTACCCCCGACAACTTCCGCCCCCTCGAAATCGACTGGGAGTTCCTCGCCCTCGAAGAGCTCGTGGAGCTCGACTGGCCGAAGGCCGAGGGCAATGAGCTCGCGCCCGGTTCCGGTCACCGCCGGTCCTGGGACGACCTGATCCTCTACTCCGATCTCCGCGAGGCGATCGAAAGGCTCAACCCTGCCCTCCCCCCGGAGGCCGTCCGTGAGGCCCTCGCGACCGCCGCGACCCCGACCTCGCAGGACACGTACGAGGAGAACCGGACCGCGCACGGCTACCTGACCGACGGCATCCACTCCGTCACGTACACCGACGTGCTCGGTGCCGAGCACACGCCGACCGTCCGGATCGTCGACCTGGAGAACGCGGACGCGAACACATACCGCGCCGTCCGCCAGGTGACCGTGATCAACGGCGAGCGCAACCGCCGCTTCGACCTCGTCCTGTACGTCAACGGCCTCCCGCTCGCCGTCATCGAGCTCAAGCGGGCCGGCGACCCGAACACCACCCTCGCCGCCGCGCACACCCAGATACGGCACTACGTCGAGGAGTTCCCGACCGCCTTCCGCTACAACGCGGTCGTGCTGCTCTCCGACGGGATCACCGCCAAGTACGGCACCCCTTTCACCCCGTACGAGCACTTCGCCCCGTGGAACACCGACGAGTTCGGCGCCCGCGTGGACACCGTGGACGCTGCCGCCGTCCACGCCGACGCCGATGCCGACGTCCCGACCGGCCAGGACCTGGCCCTGCACGGCCTGTTCACCCAGCCCCGCTTCCTCGCCCTCGTCCGGTCCTTCATCAACTTCGTGCCCGCCAAGCGCATGAAGCGGATCGCCAAGCCGCACCAGTACTTCGCGGTCACCCGCGCCGCCGACGCTGTCCGCCGCGCCGCCGCGACCGACGGCAAGGCCGGCGTGGTCTGGCACACCCAGGGCTCGGGCAAGTCCGAGGAGATGGTGCTGACCACCAACCTCGTCATGCGCGACCCTGCCCTGCACAACCCCACCGTCGTGGTCGTCACCGACCGCACCGACCTCGACGACCAGCTCTTCGACACGTTCAAGGAGAGCGAGGTCCTCCCAGAACAGCCCCACCAGTTCCTCAACCGCGCCGCACTCCGCGAAGAGCTCGCCGCCAAGCGCACCGGCGGCATCCTCTTCACCACCCTGCAGAAGTTCGGCCGCACCAAGCAGGAGAAGGAATCCGGGACCGACCACCCGCTCCTCTCCGAGCGGCGCAACATCGTCGTCGTGGTCGACGAGGCCCACCGCAGTCACTACGACCACCTCGACGGCTACGCCCGCCATCTGCGCGACGCGCTCCCGCACGCCACGCTCCTCGCCTTCACCGGCACCCCGATCTCCGAGGCCGACCGGAACACCCGCGAGGTCTTCGGCGACTATATCGACACCTACGACCTCAAGCGGGCCGCCGACGACGGCGCGACCGTGAAGGTCTATCACGAGAGCCGCGTCGTCCAGCTCGTCCTCAACCACGACGTCGACCCCACCACCATCGACGCCGAGGCCGACCGCATCACCGACGGTCTGGACGACACCGAGCGCACCCGCGTCGAGCAGGCCGTCGCCACCATGAACGCCATGTACGGCACCCCGGCCCGGATACGCGACCTGACCCAGGACCTGGTCGAACACTGGGAGGCACGCCGTACGGCGATGCTGCCCTTCGTCGCGGACGCCGACGACGCACCCGGCGCAGCCCCCGGTAAGGCGATGCTCGTCTGCGCCACCCGCGAGATCTGCGTCCGCGTCTACGACGCGCTGCGTGAACTGCGCCCTCACTGGCACACGGACGACCCCACCACCGGGGCCATGAAGATCGTCTTCTCCTCGGACTCCCGCAAGGACTCCAAGGAACTCCTCGCCCACGCGCTGCGCGACTCCCAGCGCAAGGCCGTCATCAACCGCGCTAAGGACCCCCAGGACGAACTCCAGCTCCTCATCGTCAACAACATGCTCCTGACCGGCTTCGACGCGCCGCCCATCCACACCATGTACCTGGACCGGCCACTGCGCGGCGCCGGCCTGATGCAGGCCCTCGCCCGCGTCAACCGCCGCTTCCGCAAGAAGGAGGAGGGCCTCCTCGTCGGCTACGCCCCCCTCACCGAGAACCTCCAGAAGGCCATCGCCGAGTATTCCGCCGACGACCAGGCCGACCGGACTCTCGGCCAGGACATCGACCGCGCCCTGGACGAACTCCGCAACGAGTACGACATCCTCGACCAGATGCTCCTCGGCTGGAACTGGCGCGAACGCCTCTCCCGCCCCGACGCGAAGGCCTTCGTCAAGGCGGCCTACACCACCGCCGAGTACCTTCGCAGCCCCGCCACCCCGGGCAACAACCCCGACCAGCTCGACGACCCGAACCAGACTCTCAGCCGCCGCTTCCGCGAACACGGCTACCGCCTGGAACGCTTTTTCGCCCTGGCCGGGTCCTCCGCCGACATCTCCTCCCGGTTCACCGACCAGCCGTACTGGAAGCGCGACATCCAGTTCCTCGTCGAGGTCCGTACGTACATGGCGAAGCTCGACGCCATGGACCGCGAGGCACAGGGCCTGCCCGTCGCCCGCGACGTCGCCCTCTACCTCTCCCAGCTCACCTCCGCCGTCGTGGAGACCGGCGGTGTCACCGACCTCTTCTCCGAGGCCGGGCTGGACAAGGCCGACCTCACCCACCTCAACGACGCCCTCGTCGGCCGCCTGCAGAACAGCGAAACCCCGCACCTGGCCGCCGAAGCCCTGCGCCGCCTCGTCGAGCAGAAGATGCGCGAGCAGACCCGGCACAACATCGTCCGCCAGACCGCTTTCTCGCAGCGCCTTCAGGACCTGATGACCCGCTACATGCGTCAGCAGCTCACCAGCGCCGAGATCATCGCCCAGCTGGTGGAACTGGCCAAGACGGTCGCGGAAGACGCCCGGCGAGGTGAGAAATTCACCCCGCCGCTGGGCGACGACGAACTCGCCTTCTACGACGCGGTCGCCGACCTCGGCAGCGCCCGCGACCTCATGGGCGACGAGATCCTCTCCGGCATCGCCCGGGACCTCGTGGTCCAGGTCCGCAAGAACCTCAAGAAGGACTGGATCGCCCGCGAACCGGTCCGGGCCAGGCTCCGCGCCACCATCAGGCGCCTCCTGGCCCGCCACGGCTACCCGCCGGAGCAGTCCAAGGAAGCGATCGACCTGGTGATCCGCCAGATGGAACACTTCGCCGACAAGTGGTCCCAGGACGGCTCGACCGCGGACGCATAGCCCTCGTCCGTATTGGCTCGTGCCCCGGCACAGCGCTTGCTTGGCGCGGCAGTTCTCTGCCCGGTTGGATGCCCCGTGTTGAGACCGGCATCGGACGTGTCCGCTCCCCTTGCTCAAAAGCAAATTCCAGTGCTGCGCGACGAGGGGAGCGCCCGGCCGCTACTTTCGAGTCCGCGGAACGGTCCGCAGAACGGTAGAGAACCCTGGGGGAGTTAGGGCATGTCGCAGAGAGCGCTGCTGTTGATGGTGGTCATCCTGGCGTCTGTGGTGGTGGGGCTCGTGGCCGGCATTCTCGAGTTTGCGGGCGCGGGGAAGATTGTCACAGCTGTCAAGTACGGCGGTGGTGCCTGTGGAGTCGCCATGCTCATCGGACTGGCCACTGTTACGTGGCTGATGTCGTCGTGATCCCGAAGGAGCGAGGGAGCGAGTTGGGGCGCCTGAAGTACCGGCGAGTCCTACTGGCCGTTGAGAAGCTGCGCAGCACGACTGATGCCGAGACGACGTACCGACTCGCCTTTCAAGTGGTCTACCTCCACTGCTGGTCTCGTCATGGAGCAGCAGTGGAGGCGGGGTGCCCGTGGCGACCCGGCTCGGAGTCCGCGGGTGCGATGCTGAATGCGATCTGGCCGCGTACGCCCGTCGCTCGTACCTACAACCTGCCCGCGTGCCGCGACGAAGGCGTGAGCCGTCCCTTCGAGCTCATCGATCCGGCTCTCCGCGAGCTGATCGTGGAGGTTCGGCGGCTGGAGCCCGACGTGGGGCTCTTCGATGTGTTGCTCGACATGTACTCGACGCGCTATTCGCGCGGCGATGACTACTTCACGCCGAATGATCTGGCGTACCTCTTCGCAGGACTGGCCGCTCCCCGAGGAGGCGAGGTGGTTCGGGACCCGGTGTGCGGAAGCGGGCGACTACTGCGAGCCGCCGCCTACCAGGCTCGAACCCAAGGTGGCGAGGTGCGCTTGTCCGGAGCGGATCTCAATCCGACGGCACGCTATGCCGCGGCCGTCAACCTTGCCCTGCACGGATTCCATGCCGACCTGGGCAAGGGAGAAGCTGACAGCCTCCGGGCTGGGACGTCGCCGGAACCGGCCGACGTGATCGTCGCCAACCCTCCTGTGAACCTGCGAGATTGGGGGCATGGCGAACTCAAGGACGACAGGCGGTGGACCCTGGAGGTACCACGGTCGGGCAACGCGAACTTCGCCTGGGTCCAGCACATTCTTGCCGACCTGACGCCGCAAGGGCGGGCCGTTGTCCTGCTCTCCCCCGGAGCAGCCCACAGCAGCAACAGCACCGACGGACTGATCCGTCGCAGGTTGCTCGAAAACGGTCTGGTTGTAGGCGTCGTGGCTTTGCCGGCATGGCTCTTTCCACACACCAGCACGAGCATGACGCTGTGGCTGCTCGCCAAAGGGGAGCGGCCGAACACCCATCGGGTCCTGTTCGCGGATGCAGGAATACTGCCGACAGCGAGGAACGGGTCACGGCGCATTTTCGACCAGGACTCGGTCGAGCGCCTTCTGCAGATCTTCGGTGAGTGGCAGGGTCTCCGTCGCTGTGAGGACGAGGGCGCTCCTGCATCCGCGCCATGGTGCCGTGCGGCGAGTCTTGAGGAAATCGCTGATGCGGGCTTCGCCCTGACTCCCGCACGCTACGTACGGAACGGGGGCACCGCGCAGTTGCATTCAAGTGACGGAGACCGGAACCGGAAGGCCGAGCTGTATGAGTGCATGGATCGTAGCGCCGCAGCCAGGAACCGAGTCCGTGATGCCCTGGAGAGCAGGCATGACTACAGAATCGGATGATGTCCCCACTCCGTGGCCCGTCGTTGAGTTGCGTGAGTTCCCCGGGGTCGAGTACGCCGCCTACGGAATTGCGCGACAGCAGAAGGCATCCGGCGGAATCCCTATGATCCGCGCCACAGAGATTGTCGAGGGAGGTGTGCACGTCCAGGAGTTCACATTTGTGCCTCCCGATGTGGCCAGACGCCACCCACGCAGCACGCTGAGGTCTGGGGACCTCCTTGTCGTGCTCGTGGGGCGTGTGGGGGAGGCAGCAGTTGCAGGGGAGGAGCACGCAGGATGGAATGTCGCCAGGTCGCTCGCGGTCGTCCGCTGGACACCAGAGGGCCGCGCCCAACAATGGGATCTGTGGCTTCGATGGTGGCTGAAGACCTCGCAGAGCCAGAGCTATCTCACGCTGTCCTCGTCGAACGCCGAGCACATGACCTTGCCTCTGCAGGCACTCAACCGACTTCCCGTACCAGTGCCTCCAGCGCCGGTGCGGGAGAGGCTGCTTTCGCTGATCTCGCTTGCTGAGCGCAAGAATGCGTTGAACACCCGGATTGTGTCTTGCGCGACGGAACTAGCGGATGCGCATTTCATGGAGGCGCTGCAGACGTGCGGGCAAGGTCCCGCTACCGAGCGTGCAGTGGGCGAAGTGTGTCAGGTTACGGCTGGTGCGGCACAGTCTCTGCCGGACAGCGAGCAGTCGGCTATGCCGTGGGTGTCTCCCCGCGAAGTACTGAACTGCAGGACAGTACATCTGGGTGCAGTGACTTCACGCACCGTGGCGCAAGCGGAGGTTGTATGCCCGTCCGGCAGCCTCTTGATCGCGCCCCGTCCCGGGGAGGTGCGGACCGTGCTCACCACTACCCCGGTAGTGCCAGGTCGGCGGACGCTCGCGATATACACGGAGTCCGAGGTCGATCGGATGTGGTTGTTGCACTCGCTGCGTTACCGGAGTCGGGAGTTGACGGCCGTTACGCAGGGCGAGCAGGCCCGCGCGATGAGGCGCAAGGACTTTTCCCGTTACAAAATCCCCTGGCCGACCGATGCGGTGAGGCGGGACTTCGCCAGGCGTGCTGCTGCCCTGCACGACCTCGCCTACGCCTCCGCCAGGGAGCGACACGTGATGGAGGAGCTGGTGGTGCACGAGCTGGAGAAGGGGGGCCTGGCGCGTCTCACTTCGGCCAGCTGAATGCCGAGCTGATCCACGTTGCCCCTCTCTGGAGCACGGAATCCAACGCTCTGAACGAACGGCGCAGTACCGCGCGCACCTTTTCTCCGTTGGCGGTCCGAGAGAGCCCTGACCAGCCATGTTTGGGGCGCCCCCGGCAGGACTCGAACCTGCGGCCAAGCGCTTAGAAGGCGCCTGCTCCACCCGCTGAGCTATGCAGGCTGACCTGCGACAGCGCGGAAGCTTCTGACTATGCCCCGCCAAACCGGGGGTATACGGGATCTGTGGACGCTCGTGCCGGCCCCGAGGTCTGGACGTGCATTCTGGGCGGCGGCAAGGCGTCGGAGCTGGCCGCTGGCTTCCGGGGAGACCGCGAGTGAGCGCGACCGCTGTGCTGCTCTGCGAGTTCGGTGCGGTGGCACGAGCCTGATGTGGCGCTCGTAGAAGTTCCGCAGACTTCAGACGTGTGCGGGCGCTTCCGGGTAGCATTGGCGATCTTCGGTCTTCTTGTGCTTTGTCGCGCATCCCGTGCTGGAATGGTGCTGGGATGCGCCCGCATTTCCGCAGGTCACAGCCTTGTGGTGGAGTTCCGCTTTAACGTCTGACCGTCTTGAGACGTGATGCGAAGGGGCCGCGCCCGGGGGCGCGGCCCCTTCCGCTTTCTTCGACGGAGTCTCGGGGGGCTTCGCGGTTCGTGAACTCCCCAGCAGTAACCAGTAATTGACGTTGTATCAGGTCAGCCTCGTCGCCCGGCGCGCGAACGCGGCAGGAATGCCGCCGACCCCGTCGCGCGGCGCGCGGGCGGGCTCCCCGAGGGGTGCCGGGGCCCCGGCGTGTCGTCGTGGATGTGCCTACGGAGCGTGCGGGTTGCACGTGCGCGATGGCGTCGCCCAGGTCGGCGGCCGGTCCCCTCTGAGCTGGCGTTCACCACATCCAGTGATTCCTTGGCCTGGAGTTGCGGATGGCGACTCTGGGTTGCCAAGCTGTTGCGGACCGTCAACCTTGGGAGTGGACGTGGCTTTCGGTGACCAGCCCGCATACCTTCGCGTCGCCGGGGATCTGCGCAAGAAGATCGTCGCCGGTGAGCTGCCGCCGCACACCCGGCTGCCCTCCCAGGCGCGGATCCGCGAGCAGTACGGCGTCTCCGACACCGTCGCCCTGGAGGCCCGCAAGGTCCTGATGGCGGAGGGGCTGGTCGAGGGCCGCTCCGGCTCCGGGACGTACGTGCGCGAGCGCCCCGAGCGCCGTCCCGTGGTGCGCACGGGATACCGCTCGGTGGGCGAGTCCACGCCCTTCCGCCAGGAGCAGGCCGACCCCCGGGTCAAGGGCTCCTGGGAGTCGCGCAGCGAGCAGGGCGCGGCCACGGCGGCCGTCGCGGAGCGCCTGCGGATCTCCGTGGGCGAAAAGGTGATGCGCACCGACTACCTCTTCCGCTGCGCCGGCGAGCCCTCGATGCTCTCCACCTCCTGGGAGCCGCTGGCCCTGACCGGCCGGACGCCGGTGATGCTCCCGGAGGAGGGCCCGCTCGCCGGGCGCGGCGTCGTGGAGCGGATGGCCGCGATCGACCTGGTCGTGGACAACGTCACGGAGGAGATCAGCGCCCGCCCCGGGCTGGCCCAGGAGACGCTCGCCCTCGGCGGTGTGCCGGGGCACTGGGTGCTGGTGGTGACCCGGACGTACTTCGCGGGCGGCTGTCCCGTCGAGACGGCGGACGTGGTGATGCTCGCCGAGCGCCACCGGATCGCCTACCACCTGCCGGTGAAGTAGCCGTGAGCGCGGGATGAACGCCGGTGACGGCGGCGTGAACTGACTCGTGAGTCAGGAGCGAATCCCATAAGCACCCCTTACCCAGCCTCCCTACCCAAGGGTAGGAAGTGTGCGGTTTGCCCGGCTTCGCCAGGCTATGCGCCCCACTTTTCCTGTGTTGCAAAACTCACATAGCCCCAGCTCAGGGGCTTTTGGCAGAACCAACTCGGCCAAATCGCCCGTACGATGGCGCGGTTTGTGTCTGCCATGAAGGAGTAGAAAGCAAAGGAGGACCGGGGCGTTGAGTACCGAACAGGGGTCTCACTCCAATTACCGCCGGACTCTCGGTCCGGTGGCCCTGACGGCCGTCGGCCTCGGGTCGATCATTGGCTCCGGCTGGCTCTTCGGCGCCCAGCGGGCCGCCGGCATCGCCGGTCCGGCGGCGATCCTCGCGTGGGTCATCGGCGCCGTCGTCGCCCTGACCATCGCGCTGACCTACAGCGAGCTGGGGGCCATGTTCCCCAAGGCCGGCGGCATGGTCCGCTACGGCCAGTACTCGCACGGCTCGCTGGCCGGCTACCTCGCCGCCTGGGCCAACTGGATCGCCATCGTCTCCGTGATCCCCGGTGAGGCGACCGCCTCGGTCCAGTACATGAGCTCCTGGAAGTGGCAGTGGGCCAAGGACCTCTACGACGGCAAGGAGCTCACCGGCAGCGGTGTGGCCCTCGCCAGCGTCCTGCTGATCTTCTACTTCTTCCTCAACTGGTTCGCGATCACCCTGTTCGCCAAGACCAACAACGCGATCACCGTCTTCAAGGTCGTCGTCCCGGTCCTGACCGCCGGCGCCCTGATGTGGTCGCACTTTGACACCCACAACATCGAGTCGGCCGGCGGCTTCGCGCCCAACGGCTGGAGCGCGGTGTTCACGGCGGTGGCCACCTCCGGCATCGTCTGGGCCTACAACGGCTTCCAGTCCCCGCTGAACATGGCCGGTGAGGCCCGCAACCCGGGCAAGTCGCTGCCCAAGGCCGTCATCGGCTCCATCCTGATCGCGCTGGTCATCTACATCGCGCTCCAGGTCGCCTTCCTGATGGCCGTGCCCTCCGCCGACCTCTCCGACGGCTGGAAGGCCCTCACCTACAAGTCCCCGCTGGCCGACCTGGCCATCGCCTGGGGCCTGAACTGGCTGGCGATCGTCCTCTACGCGGACGCCTTCATCTCCCCCTCCGGCACCGGCATGATCTACGCCGCGACCACCTCGCGCATGATCCACGGCGTCCAGGAGAACGGCCACCTGCCGGGCATCTTCGGCAAGGTCGACCCGAAGACCGGCGTCCCGCGCCCGGCCCTGGTGCTCAACCTCGTCGTCGCCTTCCTCTTCCTCGCCGTCTTCCGCGGCTGGGGCTCGCTCGCCGAGATCGTCTCGGTCGCGACCGTCATCTCGTACATCACCGGCCCCGTCGCCGTGATGTCGCTGCGCCGCATCGCCCCGGGCCTGGGGCGGCCGGTCAAGCTGCGCGCCATGCCGGTCATCGCGCCCATCGCGATGATCTTCGGTTCGCTCGTCCTGTACTGGGGCAAGTGGCCGCTCACCGGCAAGGTCATCCTGATCATGGCGGTGGGTCTGCCGATCTGGGCCTGGTACGAGCTGCGCAAGCCGTGGGCCGAGCTCAAGCCGCACCTCAAGGCCGGCGCCTGGATGGTGACGTACCTGCTGGTCATGGCCTTCGTCTCGTGGGCCGGCGGTACCGAGTTCGGCGGCAAGGGCTACCTGGCCGAGGGCTGGGACCTGCTGGTCGTCGCCGTGATCGGTCTCGCCTTCTACGTGTGGGGCGTGCGCAGCGCCTGGCGCAACCCGACGCTGGTCGCCACCGAGCGGGAGATCGCGGCCCTGGAGTCCGACCGGCTCCCCGACGCGGAGCCGGCCGCCTCGAAGTAACCGTCCGGGTGGCCGAATGCGTGCCTCTTTGTGAAAAGACGTATCCGCTGCGTAAAGGTCGGGCGTACGCTCGGGCATATGCGGAGTGCGCTTTCTTCACGAGAGGTGCCACGGCGGAAGGGCAGGGGCGATGGCTGACAACGAACCGCTCCTGCCCTGGCTCGTGATCCGCCAGGACGACAACGGCAACAGGTACCGCGTGGGCCGGTACGCCACCCGAAGCGAAGCGGAACGGGTGGCGGACCGGCTCGACGCGTCCGGCCACCGGCAGCTCTACACGGTCGAGCGGGTGCGGATGGCCTCCTGACCGCCACCCCCGGCCCGATACGCCAACCCCCATACCGGGTATGTGCTGATTATTAGCCCCCAAGCCGGACAATCCGGTGGGGTCGCACAGCGGTCGGGAAGTGGTCGGCGTGGGCGACAGCGCACTGGCATCGACGCCGGGATTCGCCGAGTGGAGCTTCCCCGCCGAGGCCGGTGCGGTGCGCACCGCCCGCACCCTCGTCCGCGACACCCTGCGCGACTGGGGTCTCGACGCCGTCACCGACGTGACGGTCCTGCTCGTCAGCGAGCTCGTCACCAACTCCCTGCGTTACGCCACCGGCCCCATCGGCGTCCGCATGTACTCCCGGGCCGGACGCCTGCTCCAGGTCGAGGTCTCCGACCCGCTCCCCGACCCGCCCCGTGAACGCGCCGCCGCCCACGACGACGAGGGCGGCCGCGGTCTCCAGCTCGTCGCCCTGGCCTCCCGCCGCTGGGGCACCCGGCCCGGCGTCAACGGAAAAACCGTCTGGTTCGAGCTGAGCTTGCCGCCCCGCCGAGCAGGGGAGGAGACATAGCGGGTTGAGACCGTGCTGTGATCGTGAAGTCCGTGTTCCGAGGGGCTCCGGTGCTGGATACTCGGCCTTCTGATGCCGGTGCGAGCACATGAGCCGGAGGGGACGGGCACGTGAGCGAAAAGCCAGCGGGCGCTGCGGCGGGCAGCCCAGAGGGTACGGACACCACGTCCATGTGGCAGAACAGCCCGCCCGGCTCCCTCTACGACTACATTCGCGTGGCGTCCTTCTCGCTGGGCCCCGACGGCCGCATCGAGCAGTGGAGCGAGCGGGCCGCCGAGCTCTTCGGGATAACTCCGGCCCAGGCGCTCGGCAGGGATCCCCAGGACGTGTTCACCGGCCCCCGGCAAGGGGTCCTCTTTTCGGGCGACGCGCTTCCCGGCCACGACCTTGACGGCCGGGCCTGGACGGGCCTCGTCCCCTACCAGCGCGACGAGCGCCAGCAGGGGCTCGCCGAGATCTATGTGATGCCCAGCCGCAACGAACGCGGGGAGCGCGCCGCGCTGTGCGTCGCCGTCGACGTCCGGGCGCTCCAGGGAATAGAGACCGACATCGCGGCCTCCGAGGCCGTTTTCGGCCAATCTCCCCTGGGATTCTTCTTCTTCGGCACCGATCTGAGGCTGCTGCGCGTCAACGAGAGCTTCGCCCAGGCCCTCGGCCGTCCCGTCGCCTGGCACCGCGGCCGCACCCCGCACGACTTCCTGCCCCGCTCCGAGGCCGACCGGCTGACCGTCGCCCTCCGGCAGGTCCTCGACAGCGGACAGCCCGTCGCCGACCTCCAGCTCGTCGGGCCCGTCCCCGGCCGGACGGAGCGGCGCCGCTGGTCCGTCTCGCTCTACCGGCTGCACGGCGGCAGCGGCCGGCCCATCGGTGTGGCCGCCATCGCCACCGACGTCACCGGCCGTCGCCGCGCCGAGCGCGAGGCCGCCGGCGTCCGGCGGAACCTGGCGCTCCTCAACGAGGCCAGCGCCCGCATCGGCACCTCCCTCGACCTGGAGACCACCGCCCGCGAACTGCTGGACGTGGCCGTGCCGCGGTTCTGCGACCTCGCCTCCGTCGACCTCTACCAGGGGCTCCTGGCCGGTGACGAGGCGCCGCCGGGCCTCGCGGACGGCAGCGCCGAGCTGCGCCGCGTCGCCTTCGCCAGCGCCGTCTCCGGCGCGCCGGTCGCCCCCGACACCTGCGGCGCGCCGGGCTCGCCGGGCGCCCCGGGCGCCGCGGCGGAGAAGGCCGTGCAGGTCGGCGAGGTCCACCGGTACGCCTTCCACTCGCCGTGCGCCGGCGCCCTGCGCACCGCCCAGCCGCAGGCCGTGCCCGGGGTGTCCGGGCAGTCCACCCTGGCCGTGCCGATGGTCGCCCGCGACACCGTCGTCGGGCTCGTGCAGTTCACCCGCACCCGCGGCAGCGAGCCGTTCGGCGAACGCGACCGGGCCGTCGCGGTCGAGCTGGCCTCGCGGGCGGCGGTCTGCATCGACAACGCGCGCCTGTACCGCCGTGAGCACGAGCGCGCCCTGATCCTCCAGCGCAGCCTGCTGCCGCCGGTCGATCCCGAGGCCGCCGGGCTGGAGATCGCCTGCCGCTACCTGCCGGGCAACGCCGCGACCGAGGTGGGCGGCGACTGGTTCGACGTCATCGAGCTGCCCGGGCACCGCACGGCCCTCGTCGTCGGCGACGTCATGGGCCGCGGCCTGCGGGCCGCCGTCGCCATGGGCGAACTCCGCACCGCGGTACGGACCCTGGCCATGCTCGACATGGAGCCGGCCGAGGTGCTCTCCGCGCTCGACGAGATCGCCCACGGGCTCGGCCGGCCCGGCGGCAAGCAGTCCGCCTCGCGCGGCGTGCGGGGCAGCGTCCGTCCCGCCGACCTCTCCGAGGTGTACCTCGCGACGTGCGTCTACGCCGTGTACGACCCCGTCACCCGGCGCTGCACCGTCGCCAACGCCGGCCACCTGCCGCCCGTCCTCGTGGAGGAGGGGCGGCCCGCCCGGCTGCTGGAGGTGCAGCCGGGCATGCCGCTCGGCGTCGGCGGCGAGCTCTTCGAGGAGACGGTGCTCGAACTGCCGGACGGGGCGCTGCTCGCCCTCTACACCGACGGCCTCGTCGAATCCCGCGACCATCCGCTGGACGAGGGCCTCCAGGCCTTCCAGGACGCGCTGACGGATCCCGCGCGGCCCCTGGAGGACGTCTGCGACCACGTCCTCTCGGCCCTCGACACCCACCACGGCGAGGACGACATCGCCCTGCTGATGGCCCGGCTGCGCGGGCTCCCGGCCGGGCACGTCGGCGACTGGACGCTCGCCGCCGAGCCGCGCTCGGTCGCCCGGGCGCGCGAGCTCGCCCGCGAGCAGCTGCCCCGGTGGGGGCTCGACGCCCTGGTCGACACCACCGAGCTGCTCGTCAGCGAGCTCGTCACCAACGCGCTGCGGTACGGGGAGGGGGACATCCGGCTGCGTCTCCTGCTCGACCGCACGCTCGTCTGCGAGGTCTGGGACGGGGGGTCCGTCCAGCCGCGGCGGCGGCGGGCGCGGGATACGGACGAGGGGGGGCGGGGGTTGCAGCTGGTGGGGTTGCTGAGTGCGGCGTGGGGCAGCCGCCGGATTCCTGACGGCAAGACCGTCTGGTTCGAACTCGCCCTTCCGGACGGGGAGTCCGGCGCGCCGGACGCCGTCGAGGCCCTGATGAGCCTGTACTGACGGGGCGTCGCGGGCGCGACGTATGCCCCCGCCCCGCCCTTTCCCCGTCTCCCCGGGGCAAGCCCGGCCCCCCACCGCCCTCCGTCCGGCAGCGGGCCTCCGCCCCCGCACCCCACCGGGGCTTCGCCCCCTGTGCCTCCCGCTGAAGCTCCGCCTCAGCCCTCGGGGCTTTGTCCCTGCACCCCAGCAGGGCCCGCCTCCTGCGCCCCCACGGGGGGCTCCGCCCCTGCACCTCACCGGGGGCTCGCCCCCCGCTGCCCCCCTGTTCGCGGCCCCGCCGCCCACCCTCGGGCTCCCGGCTCCCGGCTCCCGGCTCACGGCTCACGGCTCACGGCTCACGGCTCACGGGTTCCGGGTCCGGCCCCCGGCCCCCGGCCCCCGGCCCCCGGTTCCCGGCCCCCGGTTCCCGGCCCCCGGTTCCCGGCCCCCGGTTCCCGGTTCCCGGGCCCGTCCGGGGGCTCCCGGCTTCCGCTCCCGCAGACGGGGCGGCCCGGGGCGGGCCATTCAGCCCGTCCGGCGTTTGAGGACACCGCCCGGAGGGCGGTTCCGGGCGGAGGCCGGGGGAGACGGTGAGAGGGCGGGGTGGGGGATCAGTCCTCGCGGGCGGCCAGGCGGCCACGGGTCGCGCCGCCCCCGAAGGTCGCCGGGAGCAGGCCGGCCAGGACGATCCCGCCCAGCAGGGCGCCCCCCAGGGGACGCGTCGGCGCGTCCGCCGGGCCCTCGTACACCCCGACGTCCCGCTCCGCCAGCTTCCGCGCGGCCCGCGCGAGGGAGGCGGCCCGCTCCGCGTCGGCCTCCGCGCGCGGCGGGAGGGAGCCGTCGGGCGGCCGGGCCAGGGCGAGGTGGCGTTCGGCGGCGGCCAGCCGCGTCCGGGCCCGGCCGCCGACCGCGCCGCGGTGCGTGGTGATGAAGTCCCGCGCCCCGGCCACCTCCCCGCGCGCCGCGAGCACCGCACGCCCGGCCCGCGCCCGGGCCCGGGCCGCGCGCTCGGGATCCGTGCCCGGGTAGGAGGCGTCGAGCGCGGCCGCCGCCTCGTCGATCCGCCGCAGCACCGCCCGCGGATCGATCCGTTCGCAGGCGGCCTCGCGCCGCGCCGCGGCGAGCAGCTCGGCGCCGCGCCCGGAGGCGGCCGGGACGGCGGCGGCCGCCTCCGCGTCGACGAGCGCGGAGGCCATCCGCCGCGCCGCGCCGTCGAGTTCGTACGCGTGCCGCAGCGCCGCCGTCGCCAGGGTGCGGGCCTGGGACAGCGCGCCCTCGGCCGCCCGGACGGAGACGGCGGCCCGCTTCGGCTCGTCCGCGGCGAGCGCGGCGTGCGCCTCGGCGAGCGCGGCCTCGGCGAAGGCCAGCCGGTCGCGGGCCTCGGCGGGGTACCCCTCGGCGGGGGCCAGGGCGACGGGAGCGCAGCGGCCGGCGACCGAGGCGAGCGCGGTCTCGGCCGTGTCGATGCGCGGGGCCAGGGACCGCGCGACGGCCTCGGCCCGGTCGAGGACCAGCGCCGCGTGCGCGGCCAGGTCGCGCAGCCGGTCGAAGGCCGCCGCCTCCGCGTCCAGCCGCCGGTTGGCGCTGGTGCAGCGGGAGCAGATCTCGTCGAGGGCGTGCCGGCGGAAGTCGTCGTCGCGCACCGGCGCGTCGTCCAGCCGCTGCCGCAGCCGGAAGGCGTCGGCCAGCTCCTCGCGGGCGTACGCGACGGCCTCGGCGAACGGCCGCACGGCCTCCTCGCCGAGCTGCGCCAGGGCGAACGGCAGCTCCTCTGCGCTGGTGCGCACCGCGTCGTCCGTCGCGACGAGGCCGGCCGCCGCCTCGGCGTCCAGCTCGGGCAGCGGGGTGAGGGGCTGTGCCAGGCGGGCCAGGCCGGGCGGGGTGGTGGTGGCCACGAGCGGAGGGTCCGGGGGCGGCGGCGCCGGCCGGCCGCGTGCCCGCCGTCCGCGCAGGTAGAGCCCGGCCAGGAGCAGGAGAGTGCCGCAGGCGACGGGGATCCAGAACCGGCGGTCGCCGGGGAGCAGTCCGCTGCCGCCGGGATCGCTGCGGCCGGGGACGATGACGGGTGCGCGGACGGGCTGTCCGGCCAGGACGGAGCGGTAGCCGTCGGCGGCGCCGATGGCGGCCCCGGCCCAGTCGTGCTCCTTGAGGGCGGGCGCGATGGCGACCGAGGCGACCTGGGCGAGCTGCTCGGCGCGGAAGCCCGAGTCCTGCGCGGTCGAGACGGCGAACTGCCGCGGGTAGGTGGCGATGGCGAGCAGGACGTCGTGCGGGCCGAGGCCGTTGCGGTCGGCGGTGGCGTCGGCCCAGTCGTGCGCGGCCCGTCCGGAGAAGTCCCGGACGTAGGTGACGTAGAGCTGGACGTGCTGGGCGGCCAGCCGGGCGAGGGCGGCCTCGACCTGGGATCGGCGGCGGCCGAGGGCACCGACGGTGTCGGTCACGCGGCCGCCGGCGTCCAGGTCGAGCGGGGTCTCCGCGTGCGCGGCGGACGGCGCCGGGAGCAGCAGCGCGCACAGGGAGAAGAGGGCGCCGAGCATGGCCCACGCCGGCGCCCCGGGCCGGTACCGCCTCCGAAGCCGCGTCACACTTCGGAGCGTATGACCGGTTTGTCAAAGCCGCTACCCGGAGCGCGTGTGGTATTACGCTCCGTGGCCCGCGCCCCGGCGGCGGATCCTGCTCCCCAGCCAGACGAGCGGGTCGTACGCGCGGTCGGCGACCCGCTCCTTCAGCGGGATCAGCGCATTGTCGGTGATCTTGATCTGTTCGGGGCAGACCTCGGTGCAGCACTTGGTGATGTTGCAGTAGCCGAGCCCGTGGTCCGCGCGGGCCGCCGCCTTGCGGTCCACGCCCGCCTCGGCGGCCGCGTCCAGCGGGTGCATGTCCAGCTCGGCCACCCGCATCAGGAAGCGCGGCCCGGCGAAGGCCCCCTTGTTCTCCTCGTGATCACGCACCACGTGGCAGGTGTCCTGGCACAGGAAGCACTCGATGCACTTGCGGAACTCCTGGACGCGGTCCACGTCCTGCTGCCGCATCCGGTACTCGCCCGGTTCCAGCCCCGGCGGCGGCGCGAAGGCGGCCACCTCGCGCGCCTTGGCGTAGTTGTACGAGACGTCGGTGACCAGGTCCCGTACGACGGGGAAGGCCCGCATCGGGGTCACCGTGACGGTCTCCGCCGGGTCGAAGACGGACATCCGCGTCATGCACATCAGCCGCGGCCGGCCGTTGATCTCCGCGCTGCACGAACCGCACTTGCCCGCCTTGCAGTTCCAGCGGACGGCCAGGTCCGGCGCGGTGGTGGCCTGGAGCCGGTGGATGACGTCGAGGACGACCTCGCCCTCGTTGACGGTGACCTCGTAGTCGCCGAGGGCGCCCCCGCCGGCGTCACCCCGCCACACCTTGAAGTGCGCCTGATAACTCATCGGGTGAGCTCCTCGTCCGTCAGGTACTTCTTCAGCTCGTCCTTCTCGAACAGCTCCAGCAGGTCCGGGCGCATCGGCGGGGCGTCCTGCCGCTCCAGCCGGATGCGGCCCAACGCCGGGTCCTCGACGGCCGGTTCCGCGCTGTCGTCGGCCAGCCGGCACACCAGGTTGACCCGCCGCCACCGCCGGTCCATCCCCGGGTGGTCGTCGCGCGTGTGCCCGCCGCGGCTCTCCGCCCGCTCCAGCGCGGCCCGCGCCACGCACTCGCTGACCAGCAGCATGTTCCGCAGGTCCAGGGCCAGGTGCCAGCCGGGGTTGAACTGCCGGTGCCCCTCGACCGCCGCCCGCCGCGCCCGGGCCCGCAGCACCGACAGCCGGTGCAGCGCCTCCTCCATCTCGGGCGCCCGGCGGATGATGCCGACCAGGTCGTTCATCGACTGCTGGAGCTCCTGGTGGAGGGTGTAGGGGTTCTCCGCGGCGCCCGTTCCCTCGGCGCCGAACGGACGGAGCGCCTCCGCCTCGGCCGAGGCGATGTCCGCGTCCGACACCTCCGGGCGCGCCGCCGGGCCCAGCTCCGCCGCGTACCGCGCCGCGTACAGCCCCGCGCGCCGCCCGAACACCAGCAGGTCCGAAAGGGAGTTGCCGCCCAGCCGGTTGGATCCGTGCAGCCCGCCCGCCACCTCACCGGCCGCGAACAGGCCCGGCACGCCGACCGCCGCCGCGGTGTCCGGCTCGACCTCGACGCCGCCCATCACGTAGTGGCAGGTGGGGCCGACCTCCATCGCCTCGGCGGTGATGTCGACGTCCGCCAGCTCCTTGAACTGGTGGTGCATGGACGGGAGTTTGCGGCGGATCACCTCGGCGGGCATCCGGGTCGACACGTCCAGGAACACCCCGCCGTGCGGCGAGCCGCGGCCCGCCTTCACCTCGGCGTTGATCGCCCGGGCGACCTCGTCGCGCGGCAGCAGCTCCGGCGGGCGGCGGTTGTGGTCCGGGTCGGTGTACCAGCGGTCGCCCTCGGCCTCCGTCTCGGCGTACTTGTCCTTGAAGACCTCCGGGACGTAGTCGAACATGAACCGCTTGCCGTCGCTGTTGCGCAGCACCCCGCCGTCGCCGCGCACCGACTCGGTGACGAGGATGCCCTTGACGGACGGCGGCCAGACCATGCCCGTGGGGTGGAACTGGACGAACTCCATGTTGACCAGGCGGGCCCCGGCCAGCAGCGCCAGCGCGTGCCCGTCGCCCGTGTACTCCCAGGAGTTGGAGGTCACCTTGAAGGACTTGCCGATGCCGCCGGTGGCCAGCACCACCGCCGGGGCCTCCAGGACGAAGAACCGGCCGGACTCCCGCTCGTACCCGAAGACGCCCGAGACCCGGCCGCCCGGCCCGGAACGGTTCTTCAGCACCCGCGTGACCGTGCACTCCTGGAAGACCTTGAGCCGGGCCTCGTAGTCCCCGAACTCCCTTCGGTCCTCCTGCTGGAGGGCGACGACCTTCTGCTGGAGCGTGCGGATCAGCTCCAGGCCGGTGCGGTCGCCGACGTGCGCCAGCCGCGGGTACTCGTGCCCGCCGAAGTTGCGCTGCGAGATCCGGCCGTCGGGCGTGCGGTCGAAGACCGCGCCCCAGGTCTCCAGCTCCCAGACCCGCTGCGGGGCCTCGCGGGCGAGGAGTTCGGCCATCCGCCAGTTGT
Organism: Streptomyces caatingaensis; assembly: GCF_001187435.1. Classification (GTDB taxonomy): domain Bacteria; phylum Actinomycetota; class Actinomycetes; order Streptomycetales; family Streptomycetaceae; genus Streptomyces; species Streptomyces caatingaensis. The sequence continues at coordinate 506,471 of NZ_LFXA01000009.1, forward strand.
TGAGGAACTTGCCGCCGCGGAGCGTGTCGCGGTAGTGCACCTGCCAGTTGTCGTGTGCGTTGACGTTGCCCATGCAGGCCGCGATGCCACCCTCGGCCATGACCGTGTGCGCCTTGCCGAACAGCGACTTGCACACCACGGCGCAGCGCAGCCCCTGTTCGCGGGCCTCGATCGCGGCCCGCAACCCGGCGCCCCCCGCGCCCACCACGACCACGTCCCAGGACTGCCGGTCCACCCGTGTCATCGAAAGGTCTCCCCTAGAAGAAGCTCGGGTCGTCGAACACGCCGCCGGCGACCAGGTACACGTACAGGTCGGCCAGTGCGACGCTCACCAGCGAGGCCCAGGCGAGCGCCATGTGATGGGCGTTGAGCCGGCTCACCCAGGTCCACATCCGGTAGCGGACGGGGTGCTTGGAGAAGTTCCGCAGGCGGCCGCCGACGAAGTGCCGGCAGGAGTGGCAGGAGAGCGTGTACGCCAGGATCAGCAGGGCGTTGGCGAGGAGGACGAGGGTGCCGAGGCCCATGTGCCCCCAGCGCTCGTCCTTGTCGCGGAAGGCGATGACGGCGTCGTAGGTGAGGACGGCCGCCACCAGCACCGCCGCGTAGAAGAAGTAGCGGTGGACGTTCTGCAGGATCAGCGGGAAGCGGGTCTCGCCGGTGTACTTCTTGTGCGGCTCGGCGACCGCGCAGGCCGGGGGCGAGGCCCAGAAGCCCCGGTAGTAGGCCTTGCGGTAGTAGTAGCAGGTGAGCCGGAAGCCCAGCGGGAAGATCAGCACCAGCAGGGCGGGGGAGAGCGCCCACCAGTCGCCGAACAGCCCCCAGGAGGCGCCCTCCTTCATCGGGACGCAGCGGGTGGCGAAGCAGGGCGAGTAGAAGGGCGAGACGTAGGGCGCCGCGTAGTAGCGCTCGTCGGCGAAGGCCCGCCAGGTGGCGTAGACGACGAAGACCAGCAGGCCGGCGGTGGTGCCGGCGGGCGCCAGCCACCAGCGGTCGCGGCGCAGGTGGCGGGCCGCGATCGCGGCCCGCGAGGAGTGGTGGACGCCGCCGCCCGCCGCGGGGGCGGGGACGGCCGGTCGGGGATCGGAGCCGGTGGACGGCCGTGGATCGGTGCCAGTTGACAAGGGGGACTCCGGGAGGAGCGGGGGTGGAGGGGGCGGGGTGCCGGGCGCCCGCTAGGGGGCGCGGCGGCCGCCGGAGCCGATCCCCTCCTCGTCGGCGTCCCGCCACAGCGAGGCGTCGTACGGGGTGTCGGGGATCGTCACGATGGCCGGACGGGGGCGCTCCGGGGGCTGCGACTCGCGCAACAGCGCGAAGCTGTCGCGGAGATGGCCGGCGTCGGAACGCATCCGCCGCAGTTCCGGGCCGTCGCTGCCCAGCTGTCGCTCCAGCCGCCCGAGGGCCCGGTCGAGTTCGCCCAGGCAGCGCTGAACAGCAGTCAAGTCGTCGTTCAGGGACACGGTTTGCCCTCACTTCCGCGATCGGCGGTTGCGGGTGGCGACGGTGATGCGACAGAGAGTGTCGCGCGTCACACCCCTTCAGGGGAAGATAGCCGCCCCGATTGCACCTTCGCGGGAGCGCATTCCTCGCGCGGCCTGCCGCTGCTCAAACGTTCGTCCAGGTGGGTGGCGTGCGGGGCGGCGGCGTCGTGTCGGCACGCCTTCGCCCGGGCCGTCGCCTTCAGTGGGCGGAGAAGATCGGATCAGCCGCGCATTGCGCCGACTGAGCGATCCCCGAGTGATCCCTGAGCGATCCCTTCGGCGCTCCGAAGGGTCCGGCCACGTACGGCGGAGGTTGTCACCCCCATGTCCATCCGCACGCACTCCCGCTCCCGCTCGCGCCGCCCGGCCGCCCTGCTCGCCGCGGGGCTCCTGCTCCCGCTGCCCGTCCTGGCCGGCTGCGGCGGGGGCGGCGCCGAGGGGGGCGAACTGCCGGGCGCCACCCAGGACATCGCGGCCGCGCCCCGCTCCAAGGTCGCCGACAAGGGCTCCCTGACCTGGGCCGTCGACGCCCTGCCGGCCACCTACAACGTCTTCCAGTCGGACGCCGACGCCACCGCGCAGCGGGTGGCCGCCGCCGTGCTCCCCACCCTCTTCACCCTGGACGCCCACGGGCGCCCGCGGCGCAACCCCGACTACCTCGCCTCCGCCGGCGTCGTGCGGCGCGAGCCCCGACAGGTCGTCCTCTACCGCCTCGACCCCCGCGCCGTCTGGAGCGACGGCACCCCCGTCGGCGCCGCCGACTTCGAGGCCCAGTGGAAGGCCCTGCGCGGCAAGGACAGCGCCTTCTGGACGGCCGGGAACGCCGGCTACGACCGGATCGAACGCGTCGAGCGCGGCGCCGACGCCCACGAAGTCAAGATCACTTTTGCGAAGCCCTACGCCGACTGGGCCGGGCTCTTCACCCCGCTCTACCCCCGGGCCGCGATGGCCACCGGGAACGCCTTCAACGACTCCATGCGCAAGAACCTCGCCTTCTCCGCCGGGCCGTTCCAGGTGGCCGAGCGCGACGACGCGCGGGGCACGCTCGCGCTCGTCCGCAACCCGCGCTGGTGGGGCGACCGCGCCAAGCTCGACCGGCTGGTGCTGCGCGCCGTGCCGCGCGAGGAGCGGGCCGACGCCCTGGCGAACGGCGGGCTCGACGTCGCCGAGATCACCCCCGCGGCCGCCGACCGCATCGCCAAGGCCAACCAGCCGCCCCGGCACCGGGGCGACGACGCCAACAAGCCCGCCGCGGCCGCCGGCCTGCGCGGCCTCGCCGTGCACCGCGCGCTCGAACCGGCCTACACCCAGCTCGCCCTCAACGGCGCCTCCGGACCGCTCTCCGACGAGCGGGTGCGGCGCGCCGTGGCGCGGGCGATCGACCGCAAGGCGCTCGCCGAGTACGTCCTGGCGCCGCTCGGACTGCCGGCCGAGCCCCTCGGCAGCCACGTCCTGGTGGCCGGGCAGCCGGGCTACGAGGACAACAGCGACGCCCTCGGCTCCGCCGACCCCGGGGCGGCGCGGGACCTGCTCGCCGACGCGGGCTGGAAGGAGGGCAAGGGCGAGCCGCCGCGGTCCCGGCCCGCGCGGGCGGGCGCCGGGCGGCCGGCGCCAGCCGCCCGGCCCGACGACAAGCCCGAGCCGCGGGCGCCGGAGGAACTGCCCGAGTTCGACGGGGACGGGCAGGTGCCCGAGGACGACAAGGACACCGACGGGGGCAAGGGCGGCCTCGCCCCCGTCCGTTTCAAGGACGGCAAGAAGCTCGCCCTCCGCTTCGTCCTGCCGAAGGGGGCGGGGGCCGAGCCGCTGCGGGAGGTCGGGGCGCGGATCGCGCGGCGGCTCGACGCGGTGGGCATCCGCACGGAGATCGTCAAGGTCGAGGACGCGGGCTTCTTCAAGGACCACATCGCGTCCGGAGACTTCGACCTCGCCCTCTACTCCTGGCCCGCCAGCGCCTTCCCCGCCACGGACGCCCGGCCGATCTTCGCCAAGCCGCAGCCGGCGGCGGACGGCTCGCTCCAGGTCGAGCAGAACTACACCCGGGTCGGCACCGACCAGATCGACCGCCTCTTCGACCAGGCCTCCACCGAACTGGACGCCGACGCCTCCCGCGACCTCGTCCTGCGGGCCGACGCCCGCATCTGGGCCGCGGCCGCGGCGATCCCGCTCTACCAGCGGCCCGAACTCGTCGCCACCCGGCGAACCGTCGCCAACGCCGGCGCCTTCGGCCTCGCCAGCCCGCGCTATCAGGATGTGGGCTTCCTGCGCTGAGCGCGGCGCTCTGCTCTCGGGGGCTGGGCCCGGGCCCCCGGGCCCGGCCCCGGAGGGCCTCCGGCCACCGCCCCCGGGGCCGGCCCCGCCCGCGGCCGGGAGGGGGCAGGGGGCGGCGCTCCGCCCCCGCCCCGAAACCGCGCTCCGCGCCCACGCCCCCCCGGGGGGTGCAGGGGGCGGAGCCCCCGCCCTTCGTGGGGCGGGCCCGGCCCGCGCACGCCCCCGCGGGCCGCACCCGCCCCCCGCCGCGGAGCCGCCTCGGGTCCGGGGCCGGGCCCCGGTTAAGGGGAGGGGTGGGCTGGGGGAGAGGAAACCGCAGGTCAGAGCGGGCGTGTGCAGCCCCGGGCCGCTTAAGGGGGCGCTTCCCCGTACCATGGAGTGAGGCCGTGGCTTGATCTGCCCGGCAGGCCCGTGTACCGGACCGTACGCGAGGCCATCCACGATTCCGGGAGAAGCGCCGCAAGTATGCCCACGCGCCACGACATTCGTAACGTCGCCATCGTCGCCCACGTCGACCACGGCAAGACGACCATCGTCGACGCCATGCTCAAGCAGGCCGGCGCCTTCGCCGCCCACCAGCTCGACTCCGTCGACGACCGGGTCATGGACTCGAACGACCTGGAGCGTGAGAAGGGCATCACGATCCTCGCCAAGAACACGGCGGTGAAGTACCACCCCAAGGACGGCGGGGCCCCGATCACGATCAACATCATCGACACCCCCGGCCACGCCGACTTCGGCGGCGAGGTCGAGCGCGGCCTGTCGATGGTCGACGGCGTCGTCCTGCTCGTCGACGCCTCCGAGGGTCCGCTGCCGCAGACCCGCTTCGTCCTCCGCAAGGCCCTCGCGGCCCGGATGCCGGTCATCCTCTGCATCAACAAGACCGACCGCCCGGACTCCCGCATCGACGAGGTCGTCAACGAGACCTACGACCTCTTCCTCGACCTGGACGCCGACGAGGACCAGATCGAGTTCCCGATCGTCTACGCCTGCGGCCGCGACGGCATCGCCTCGCTGACCAAGCCGGAGGACGGCACCGTCCCCGCCGACTCCACCAGCCTGGAGCCGTTCTTCTCCACGATCCTGGAGCACATCCCGGCCCCCTCGTACGAGGAGGACGCCCCGCTCCAGGCCCACGTCACCAACCTCGACGCGGACAACTTCCTCGGCCGCATCGCGCTGCTCCGCGTCGAGCAGGGCGAGCTGCGCAAGGGCCAGACCGTGGCCTGGATGAAGCGCGACGGCTCGGTGCAGAACGTCCGCATCTCCGAGCTGATGATGACCGAGGCGCTCACCCGCAAGCCCGCCGAGGTCGCGGGCCCGGGCGACATCTGCGCCGTCGCCGGCATCCCGGACATCATGATCGGCGAGACCCTGGCCGACCCGGAGAACCCGGTCGCGCTGCCCCTGATCACGGTCGACGAGCCGGCGATCTCCATGGTCATCGGTACGAACACCTCCCCGCTGGTCGGCCGCGGCGGCACCGGCAAGGGCGCCGACGCCAAGGCCGCGGTCAAGGACCGCAAGGTGACCGCCCGCCAGGTCAAGGACCGGCTGGACCGCGAGCTGATCGGTAACGTCAGCCTCCGCGTGCTCGACACCGAGCGTCCGGACGCCTGGGAGGTGCAGGGCCGCGGCGAGCTGGCGCTGGCCATCCTGGTCGAGCAGATGCGCCGCGAGGGCTTCGAGCTGACCATCGGCAAGCCGCAGGTCGTCACCAAGGACGTGGACGGCAAGGTCTACGAGCCCGTCGAGCGCATGACGATCGACGTGCCCGAGGAGCACATGGGCGCCGTCACGCAGATGATGGGCGTCCGCAAGGGTCGCATGGACAACATGTCCAACCACGGCTCCGGCTGGGTCCGCATGGAGTTCGTCGTCCCGTCCCGCGGCCTGATCGGCTTCCGTACGGAGTTCCTGACCAACACCCGTGGCACGGGCATCGCCCACTCCATCCACGAGGGCCACGAGCCCTGGTTCGGCACCCTCCAGACCCGCAACAACGGCTCCCTGGTCGCCGACCGCTCCGGCACGGTCACCGCCTTCGCGATGACCAACCTCCAGGAGCGCGGGGTGCTCTTCGTCGAGCCGGGCACCGAGGTGTACGAGGGCATGATCGTCGGTGAGAACTCCCGCTCCGACGACATGGACGTCAACATCACCAAGGAGAAGAAGCTCACCAACATGCGCTCCTCCACGGCCGACGTCGCGGAGTCGATCGTCCCGCCGCGGAAGCTCTCCCTGGAGCAGTCGCTGGAGTTCTGCCGCGACGACGAGTGCGTCGAGGTGACCCCCGAGGCGGTCCGCATCCGCAAGGTGAACCTGGACGCCCGCGAGCGCGCCCGCGCCGCCTCGCGCGCCAAGCACGGCTGATCCCACCCGGCCCACCCGAAGGCCCGGTGCCCCCGCAACACGGCGGAGGCACCGGGCCTTTGCCATACCTGTCCGGATAACGGACGGCGAGATCCGGTTTCTTGGGTCATCGACCCGATTCGTCGCTGTCTGTCTGGGTGGTGTTTGTCCGGATTTCGGGCAACGGCAGGCGGTCGATGTGACCAAAGCGAAACCCTTTAAGTGTGGTTTACGGGGCGGCGGTGCTCAATAGTGGGGCCATTAGCTCGGGTCAATGGGTCAACGCGCTGTGGGGAGTGCGTCCGACTCACGAGCACACTCGGGGGTTCCGGTTCCTGTCGTGCTGTCAGGGGTGTCAGCGCTGCGGGGGCCGGTTCCTCCTATCTGGTGACAGTGGACTCCTGAGGAGGGATACCCATGCGCGGTGCCAAGAGCGCCAAGTGGGTCGTGGGCGCGATAGTCGTCGCGATGGCGGCGACGGCCTGTGGCGGCGGCAGCAGCAACGATGACGAGGGGAACGCGGCCGTTGACCCCAACGGCGTGTTCACCTACTACAACACCGAGCCGCAGCGGGGGCTCATCCCGACCAACACCAACGAGGTCGGCGGCCACTACATGATGGCCAACATGTTCCGCGGCCTGGTCACCTTCGACATCAACAACAAGCTGCAGATGGCGCAGGCGCAGAGCGTCGACACCACGGACAACCAGCACTTCACGGTCAAGCTGAAGCCGGGCTGGAAGTTCCACAACGGCGAGACGGTCACCGCCAACTCCTTCGTCAAGGCCTGGAACTGGGCCGCCAACGCCAAGAACGCCCAGCTCAACTCCTCCTGGTTCGAGGCCATCAAGGGCTATGAGGACGTCCACCCGGAGAAGGGCGACCCCAAGTCCGACACGATGTCGGGTCTGAAGGTCGTCAACGACAACGAGTTCACCATCGAACTCTCGCGCCCCGTCTCCACCTTCAAGGAGCGGCTGTACTACGACGCCTTCTTCCCGCTCCCCGAGGCGTTCTACAAGGACCCCAAGGCGTTCGGCGAGCACCCCATCGGCAACGGCCCCTACAAGATGGAGGGTTCGTGGGCCCACAAGGTCGAGCTGAAGGTCCGTAAGTTCGCCGACTACAAGGGCGACGACAAGCCCAAGAACGGCGGCATCGACTTCAAGTTCTACAGCAAGGACGACGCGGCCTACGCGGACCTGCTGTCGGACAAGCTCGACATCATGTACCAGGTGCCCAACTCCCAGGTCGGCAAGTTCAAGGACGACCTCGGCAAGCGCGCCATCAGCCAGCCGTACGGCGGCAACACCAACATCGGCTTCCCGCTCTACGACAAGGAGTGGGGCAAGCCCGAGAAGGCCAAGGTCCGTCAGGGCCTGTCCATGGCGATCGACCGCGACACCATCGCCAAGCGGGCGCTGAAGGGCAGCAAGGACGCCGCCACCGGCTTCACCCCCAAGGGCATCCCCGGCTGGCAGGACGGCGCCTGCGGCGAGTACTGCAAGTTCGACCCCGCCAAGGCCAAGGAGCTCATCAAGCAGGGCGGCGGCGTCCCGGGCAACAAGGTCACCATCACCTACAACGCCGACGGCGCCAACAAGGAGTGGGTGGACGCCGTGTGCAACGACATCCGGCAGAACGCCGGTGTCGAGTGCGTGACCGACGCGAAGCCCACCTTCCAGGAGGCGCGCGACCTGATCACCGACAAGAAGCTCAGCAACCCGTTCCGCATGGCCTGGGTGATGGACTTCCCGAACATCGCCAACTTCGTCACCGAGCAGTTCCGCACCGGCGCGGGCGCCAACGACATGGGCTACAGCGACAAGAGCGTCGACGCCCTCATGAACAAGGCAGACGAGGCCAAGACCGAGGACGAGGCCAACAAGGGCTACTTCGAGGCCGAGAAGAAGCTCTTCGAGCAGATGCCGGCCATCCCCCTCTTCACCGACCACACCGTCGCGGGCTACTCCAAGCGCGTGCAGAACGTGAAGATCGACTACCAGCGCCAGGCCGTCTGGACCGAGGTCGAGGTCAAGAAGTAACACCGGGACGCTTGCAGTGACGCAGGCCCAGCGACCGCCCTCCCACGAGGATCCGGCGGCCGCTGGGCCCGTCGGCGACAGGAGGAACGATGGGGCGCTTTGTCGCGAGGCGACTGCTCCAGATGATCCCGGTGTTCATCGGGACCACGCTGCTTATTTTCTTGATGGTGTATTCCCTCCCCGGAGACCCCGTCAAGGCCATGTTCGGCTCGAAGGCGGCCGACCCGGCGACAGTCGCGAAACTGCGCCATGACTACGGGCTGGACAAACCCCTGATCCAGCAGTACTGGGACTACATCAGCGGCCTCTTCCAGGGGGACTTCGGGCAGAGCTTCACCGGCCGCCCGGTGGCCGACCTGATGGCCGACGCCTTCCCGGTGACCATCCGGCTGGCGCTCTTCGCCTTCGCCATCGAGCTCGTCGTCGGCATCGGTCTCGGTGTGCTCACCGGGCTGCGCCGCGGCAAGTTCCTGGACCAAGTCGTGCTGATCTTCACGCTGATCGTGGTGTCCATCCCGGTCTTCGTGCTCGGCAACCTGGCCCAGTTCGTGATCGGCGTGAAGTGGAAGCTGGTGACGCCGACCGTCCGGGACTCCCAGGACCTCAGCCAGCTGATCCTCCCCGCGGTCGTCCTCGCCCTGCTGTCGCTGGCGTACGTCACCCGGCTGACGCGGACCACCGTCGCGGAGAACCTCCGCGCCGACTACATCCGCACCGCGGTGGCCAAGGGCCTGCCCCGGCGCCGCGTCGTCGGGGTGCACCTGATGCGCAACTCGCTCATCCCCGTCGTCACGTTCCTCGGCACCGATCTCGGCATGCTGATGGGTGGTGCGATCGTCACCGAGGGCATCTTCAACGTCCCCGGCGTGGGCAACACCCTCTACCAGGCCGTCATCACCAGCGAAGGCCCCACCGTGGTCGGCGTCGTGACCGTGCTGGTGCTCGTCTACCTCGTGAGCAGCCTGGTCGTCGACCTGCTCTACGCAGTCCTGGACCCGAGGATCCGCTATGCCTGACAACAAGTCCCCCCAGGTGACCCCCAGCAGCGTCGCGGGCGCCGGGCCCGCCGTAACCGGCGGCCTCGCGGACACCGCCGCGGCCGGCGTGGCAGTCGCCGCCGAACTCGCCGCCGGGACGGACAAGCAGACCTCCACCGAGAAGGCCCGCAGCCTCGGCCAGGACGCCTGGCGCGAGCTGCGCCGCAGCTGGCTGTTCTGGGCGTCCGGCATCCTGCTCGTCCTGCTGATCCTCATGGCCGCCTGGCCCACGCTCTTCACCGACGTGGACCCCCGCCAGGCCGACTTGCGCAACCACTACCTCACCGGGCCGCAGTGGTCGCACTTCTTCCAGGCGGACTGGTTCGGCTACAACGTCCAGGGCCAGAGCGTCTACGCGCGTACGGTCCACGGCGCCCGCGCCTCGATCATCGTCGGCGTCTGTGTGACCCTCGCGGTCACCCTCGTCGGCGGCATCGTCGGCATGCTCGCCGGGTACTTCGGCGGCTGGCTGGACACCGTCCTCTCGCGCCTCACGGACGTCTTCTTCGGCATCCCGCTGCTCCTCGGCGGCCTGGTGCTGCTCCAGGCGTTCACCAACCGCACCATCTGGACGGTCACCTTCGCCCTCACCGCCTTCGGCTGGATGCAGATCGCCCGCGTCATGCGCGGTGCCGTCATCACGCAGAAGGAGGCGGACTTCGTCACCGCCGCCCGCGCGCTGGGCGCCGGCACCGGCCGGATCCTCTTCCGGCACATCCTGCCCAACGTCCTCGGCCCGGTCATCGTCGTCGCGACCATCGCGCTCGGTGGCTACATCGCCACCGAGGCGACGCTGTCCTACCTGGGCATCGGCCTGAAGGACCCGACCGTGTCCTGGGGTGTGGACATCTCCGCCAGCCAGAAGGACCTGCGCGACGGCCCCCACGCCCTGCTCATGCCGGCCGGCTTCCTGAGCCTCACCGTCCTCGCGTTCATCCTGCTCGGCGACGCGGTGCGCGACGCCCTCGACCCCAAGCTGCGCTGAGGGAGGCGTACGTGACCACCACCACCGCGAAGCCCGCGAACGTCCCCGAGCAGAAGGGGCCGGACGGGGGGCCGCTGCTCGAAGTCCGGGACCTGCACGTCGAGTTCCACACCCGGGACGGCGTCGCCAAGGCCGTCAACGGCGTCAACTACTCGGTCGGCGCGGGGGAGACGCTCGCCGTCCTCGGCGAGTCCGGCTCCGGCAAGTCCGTGACGGCGCAGGCCATCATGGGCATCCTCGACATGCCGCCGGCGCGGATCCCCAAGGGGGAGATCCTCTTCCGCGGCCAGGACATGCTGAAGATGTCCGGCGAGGAGCGCCGCAAGATCCGTGGCGCCAAGATCGCCATGATCTTCCAGGACGCGCTGTCGTCGCTGAACCCGGTGCTCTCCGTCGGCTACCAGCTCGGCGAGATGTTCCGGATCCACCAGGGCCTGTCGAAGAAGGACGCCAAGGCCAAGGCCATCGAGCTGATGGACCGGGTCCGCATCCCCGCGGCCAGGGAACGCGTCGGCGACTACCCGCACCAGTTCTCGGGCGGTATGCGCCAGCGCATCATGATCGCGATGGCGCTGGCGCTGGAGCCGGACCTGATCATCGCGGACGAGCCGACGACGGCGCTGGACGTGACCGTCCAGGCCCAGGTGATGGACCTCCTCGCCGAACTCCAGCGGGAGTTCAACATGGGGCTCATCCTCATCACCCACGACCTCGGCGTCGTCGCCGACGTCGCCGACAAGATCGCGGTGATGTACGCGGGACGGATCGTCGAGACCGCCCCCGTGCACGAGCTCTACAAGCGCCCGGCCCACCCGTACACCCGGGGCCTGCTCGACTCGATCCCGCGCCTGGACCAGAAGGGCCAGGAGCTCTACGCGATCAAGGGCCTGCCGCCCAACCTGCTGAACATCCCGGCCGGTTGCGCCTTCAGTCCCCGCTGCCCCAAGGCGCAGGACATCTGCCGTACGGAGATCCCGGCGCTGCACGACGTGGCCGAGCGGGACGGCGCGGCGATGCCGGGCCGGCGGAGCGCCTGCCACTTCTGGAAGGAGACGATCCATGGCTGAGACCGGCAAGCAGGACGAGGCCCTCTCCGACGTCGTGGCCAGTGACGCGAGCACGACCGCCGAGGTCGAGGCGGTGCTGGACGCCCCCGTCGAGCGCGGTGAGCCGATCCTCCAGGTGCGCAACCTCGTCAAGCACTTCCCGCTGACCCAGGGCATCCTCTTCAAGAAGCAGGTCGGCGCGGTCAAGGCCGTGGACGGGGTCTCCTTCGACCTCTACCAGGGCGAGACGCTGGGCATCGTCGGCGAGTCCGGCTGCGGCAAGTCCACCGTCGCCAAGCTGCTGATGACCCTGGAGACCGCCACCTCCGGCGAAGTCTTCTACAAGGGCCAGGACATCACCAAGCTGTCCGGCCGCGCGCTGAAGGCCGTCCGCCGCAACATCCAGATGGTCTTCCAGGACCCGTACACCTCGCTCAACCCCCGCATGACGGTGGGCGACATCATCGGCGAGCCCTTCGAGATCCACCCCGAGGTGGCCCCGAAGGGCGACCGCCGCAAGCGGGTCCAGGAGCTCCTGGACGTGGTCGGCCTCAACCCGGAGTACATCAACCGCTACCCGCACCAGTTCTCGGGCGGCCAGCGCCAGCGCATCGGCATCGCGCGCGGCCTTGCCCTCAACCCCGAGATCATCATCTGCGACGAGCCGGTCTCGGCCCTGGACGTCTCCGTCCAGGCCCAGGTCGTCAACCTGATGGAGAAGCTCCAGGACGAGTTCAACCTGTCCTACCTCTTCATCGCACACGACCTGTCGATCGTCCGGCACATCTCCGACCGCGTCGGCGTGATGTACCTCGGCAAGATGGCCGAGATCGGCACGGACGTCGAGATCTACGACCACCCGACGCACCCCTACACCCAGGCCCTCCTCTCGGCCGTCCCGGTCCCCGACCCGGACGCCCGCGAGGGCCGCGAGCGCATCATCCTCACCGGCGACGTCCCGTCGCCCGCCAACCCGCCGTCGGGCTGCCGCTTCCGCACCCGCTGCTGGAAGGCGCAGGACAAGTGCGCCGAGGAGATCCCCCTCCTCGCCGTCCCGGAGGTCTTCGCCGGCCGGAAGACCCCGGCGGCGCACGAGTCGGCGTGCCACTTCGCCGAGGAGAAGCAGGTGGTGGGGGCGGCGTAGGGCTTCCCGGAACAGGGCCCGGCCCCGAGCCGTAGGAACGCCGGACAGGCTGCATCGCCCAGCCTGTCCGGCGTTTTGCGCCCGGGGCAGGACGACGGGCCGTGGCCGTGCTGGCCGCCCGGCCGGGTGCGGCGGTGGCCGCACCGGACCCCGGTGACATCCGGCATCTGCTCGATCGGCTCGGAGAGCGGGGCAAGCGCGTCATGGTCCAGGAGGTGTGAACCTCGGCCGCGTGGTCAGTTGGCCAGCAGTGTCATGTCCCAACCGGCGCCCGCCACCCCGTCGTTCGCATACGCGTCCAACGCCAGCGCCACCCCCGCCGCTCCGTCCAGGAACGCCGGCAGATCCGCGCCCAGGGGCGCGTTCGTCGCCGCCGTGCGGTAGCCGAAGCGGTGCGACGCGTCGAACATGCTCAACGTCATGGCCGCGAGGTCGTCGCGGGCGGCGGGGACGCGGGGGTCGTCGATGTGGGGGGCGAGCAGGCCGAAGAGGTGCAGGAGGCCCGACGCTCCATGGCACAACTCCGCGTCCGTCACGCCCCATTCCGCCACGGGGCGGGACAGCAGGGGGAGGAGTGAGCGGTGGGCCAGGTCGTGCCAGTCCGTACGGTCCAGGGCGATGGCCGCCAGGTGGACGGCTCTGGTCATGCCGGGGGTGCCGTAGCACCAGGACGGGCGGTGCCAGGGGACGGCGACGGTGCCGGCGGACCAGTCCGCCAGGGTCAGGATCTGGGGCCAGCGGATGCCCTGGCCGTCCGGGACCGCCCAGGTCTCCAGCAGTGACATCAGCGATTCGATCGCCTCGCGGTGGCCGGGGACGTGGACGCCCGCCTGCCAGGAGAGGGAGAGCAGGGCCAGCGGGCCGCAGACGCCGTGCGACAGGCTCAGATTGAGGTGGCCGTCCGGCAGTGCTGCCTCCTGGCCCTTGCGCGGGGCCGCCCAGGTCCACCAGCGGGGGACGCGATGGCCGCGGAGGGGGACGTCGTCCTTCGACATGTGCACCAAGTAGGCGAGGACCGCGCGGAGTTCGGGAAGCAGCGGCTCGCCGCGGGCCAGGAGGTGGCGGCCTATGCCGGTCATGCCGGAGATCACGTCGTACTCGCGGTTGTTCTCGACCGGGCCGTCCGACGGGACCTGGGGGAGCGCTTCCCGAATCAAGTCACGGTGGTACGCGTCGAGTTGGGCGAGCGCCGATGTGTAGCCGCCCGTCGCACGGTAGGCGATCAGGAGCGCGTGGGCGGCGGCGCTCGTGCTGCCGTAGAGGCCGGCGGGGGGATTGCCGCCGGCCGCCACCGCGGCCAAGGCGCGGATCAGGTACGCGTGTGCCCTCGCCACGTTCTCCGGGCGGCGGTCCGTGCTGCCGCTGAAGGCCAGGGAGACGCCGGGATGGCCGCTGGCGAGGGAGAGGTCGTGCCAGACCGGCTCGCCCGCCGGACCGTCGGGGAAACCCGTGTCCGCCTCGGCCGCCTCCGGATCCGCGAGCCGGTCGAGGACGCGGGCCGCCACCTTCCGTGCCTCAGCGCGCATGCCGCCGCCTCCCCAGCTCCTCGCGGGCGATGCCGCGCAGGATCGCGTAACCCCGTTCCTCACGTTCGAGGTTGATGCCCAGCAGGCGGTTGTGCTGCATGTGCAGGAGGGCGAGGAGGGGGTTGGCGTCGTGGTCCCGGAGAAGATCGCCGTAGGCCCTCGCCTCCTTCGCGTCCGTCCACAGGTCCGTCCAGCCGGGCAGCCGCCCGGCCAGGGCCTCCGCTGTCCGGCCGGGGCGGATGATCTCCCGGGCCAGGGCGCGGTGCCGCTGGAAAGCGGTATGGGCGGGGCCCTTCGCGAAGACCCGGTCCGCCCAGGCGCACCAGTCCCAGTCGCCCAGCGACTCCAGGAGTACGGCGTGGTGGGCCGCGGCCAGCACCTCGTCCGGCAGGTCCGCGCGGGAGCGCAGCAGTTCGAGGGCCGAGCGGCTGTCGAGGTGGAAGACGCGTTCGGCCAGGGGCAGGGCGTCCGGGCCGCCGTAGCGGCCGGTCTCCGGGACGTAGGTGTCCAGGGCCAGGGTGCGCAGCAGGCCCGCATCCTGCAACGACCGGGCCCAGCGGGCCAGTTCGGGGAGGAGTTCCGGGCCGCCGTGCAGCCGGAGGCGGAGATGCGGGTCCGGGTCGCGGTAGCGGAGGAAGAACCAGGGGCGGGTCCCGACCGCGTCCAGCAGCCGCGGCAGGTGCGCGGTCAGCAGTTCGTCGTGGACGTCCTCCGCCGCGTACAGCTTCGCGTAGATCCAGTCCTCGCCCGGGAGATGGCGGGTGCCGGGCGGGCTCGGGACCGGCGGCGGGGACGGCGGAGGTGCCGTCCTCGGCCGGTGCACCAGCGGGATCAGCACCTCCGTCCGGTGGCCGTGCGACCAGCCCAGGCCCGAGCCGTCCGCCGTCGGGTCCTCGACCAGGACGAACGGGGCGTCGGTGCGCACCTCCTGGCGGAGTACGGTCCGGTGCCAGGGGTCCGTGAGGTCGAGGCCGAAGCCGCGGTCCTCGCGGACCAGTTGGACGTGCCCGGGGACGTGGTAGCGGTCGCGCCAGGCCGTGAGGGCGTCGTCCCAGCCGGACGGTTCCGAGGCGGCGGCCGCGCGCAGATGGCGGTCCGGCTTCCAGCGGCGGGGGCAGAGCGTGACCCGGCCGAAGGTCACCCGGGGCAGGGCGGGCAGGTCTTCCAGGCCGTACCAGTCCCATCCGGTCCACACCCGGGTGCGGGCCGTCCCGATGTCGATGAGCAGCCGTGCGGGGGAGGGCGCCAGCTTGTGCGGGTTGACCAGGTGCGGGACCACCGGGAGGACGGGACGTCCGCTCGCCGGGTCGGTCAGCCGCATGCCCGAGGCGTCGACGCCCACCAGCAGGGCGCGCCAGTCGAGGTGGCCGGGCTCCTCGCGGTCGTCGTACACCCCGACGGGGATCCGGTGCGGGAGCAGGCGCGGGACGCGCATGGGGTTGAGGGTGCGCGGGTCGTGCGGGCGGAAGAGGACCTGGGCGGGCAGGTAATGCCCGTCGTCGAGGCCGCCCAGCAGCCCGGCCAGGGCGTCCGTCGCGCCGGTGAGCTCCGCGAAGCGGCCGGCGGTGGCGCCCGCGGTCCACGATCCGGTGTGCGGGCCGGCGACGAGCCGGAACTCGCCGCGGTCCAGGGCGCCGGCGCTGTCGGCGAGGAGCTGGAAGCAGAGTTCGAGGGAGTGCGGGGGCATGGCCCGGCGCTCGTCCTCGGTCAGCTCGGGCACGGAGAGCAGGGCCAAGGTGGCGCCGTCCAGGCGGAGTTCGCCGCCGGCCGTCGACAGGGCTTCCTGCGTCAGCTCGGCGATGACCTTGCGCCGCGCGGCGTCGGCCGGTCCGGGGAGGGCGCCGTCGCGGTACGCCGACGGGTAGCCCAACCCGCGGTGCGGGTCGACGAGTTCCCCCAGCGGGATCTGCGCCGTGACGCCGTAGCGGTCGATGAAGGCGTCGCGGTAGTCGCGCATGTGCGGCAGGGCCGCCCAGGGCGGGGAGACGGTCCACATCGCCGAGGCGTAGGTGCGGGCCTCCTCGACGACGGCCGGGGGCAGGCTCACCTCCGCGTCGGTGCCCAGGTCGACCTGGACGGGCGGGCTGGTCCCCGGGGCGGCGGAGACCGCGTCGAGGACCCGGCGCAACGCGTCGCCGCCCTCGCCGGGTGCCGTCCGCTCGTACGCCCGCAGCGCCTCCCGCACCGCGCGCAGCTGTCCGGCGGCTTCCGGTACGGCGGCCTCGACACGGTCGAGGGTGGTGCCGGGCTGGTCGATCGAGGTGAGCAGGAAGCCGTGTCGCACGAGCTGGGCGAGGACGGTGTCGACGCGCTCGTCCGAGAGCTGGGGGAAGGCGGCGGACGCCCGCTCCAGGAGGCGGCTGTACGGGACGGGGGCGACGGCGGCTCGGCACACCCAGGTGACCAGGGCGTTGCGGCGGACCGAGATCTCCTTGCGCTCCGTCGGGAGCAGCAGCCGGTCACCGCGCGTGCGGCACAGGTCGTTGACCACGACGTCGATCCGGCGGCGCACCCCGGGCAGGCGGAGCCACTCGCGAATGCGGCCGTCCAGCCAGGCACCGTCGATGCGGGCCGCCTTGCGGCCGGGGCCGGTGAGCGTGGCCCGGGCGGGCCCGGTGAGGGCGGTGGTGACGCCGGCGAAGAGGCCGAACGGAGTCGGTCGGCCGCTGTGGCGCAGGGCGTAGCGGGTGAGGGAAAGGGCTGTTCCGGCCAGATTCTTGGGGTTCGGCACGTCACCCGCGTCGATGCGGTCGAGCGTGTCGGCGAGGCTGCCGCTGGCGACGTGCACCGCCTCGCGGAGCAGCGGGTCCGCGGCGAGTGTGCGGATCCGGGCCAGGGGGTCGGCCGTCTCCGGGCGGGCGTAGCGAGTGCGTGGAGCGCCTGCCATGCGGACGAACAGTGGCCCGGCGCCTTCGTAGTGGTCGTACAGCAAGCCGTTCCCCCTGGAATCGGCCGTGCCGGGGGCGGCGCGGGCAGTGCCGCCCCCGGTTCACCGGCCGGGCCGATCGATCAGTTGCAGTTCCAGCAGCGGGAGACGTGGCCGTTCCAGCTGTTGCAGGTGGAGGTCGAGCCGACGTACTTGGTGGAGGTGAAGTCCGTCTCCGGGACGTTCACGTCGAGGTCGAGGTCCGTGATGTCCAGGGACTCGGAAAGGCCGTCAAGGTTCACGTGCGGCATGGGAATGCTCCTCTACCGGTGGGGCCCGCGCGTCGATTACGAACAGGCGAGCTGGGAATGTGAGTTCGGTGAGCTCCGCGAACTGGTCAGGACTGTAGAGAGCCGTCACTCATGAAGGCAAGGGAAAACCCGACCGGATTTCGTGGGGCCGGTACCTGACACAGATATGGACTCCGGTGTTCCCCGGGTGGGTGCCGTCCCGAAGCTCCCGCATACGGGCGGATTCTCCGGCCGGAGGCGTACATTCAGCGTTCATGGGAGTGCGCCGAGTGATCGAATCGGTGATATTTGGCCGTACCCGGAACCCGGCACCCCAGGAGGCAGCCCATGCGAGGAGGCGTGCGGACGCGGGCCGGCCGGGTTGCCGGTGCCGTTCTCGGCCTTCTCCTGGTGGTCGCCGTGGGGGGCTGCGGCGGTGGTGCGGGTGGGCGGGTGCCCGGGGTCGTGCGGGCCTCCTGGGGGGATCCGCAGAATCCGCTGGAGCCGGCCAATACCAACGAGGTCCAGGGGGGCAAGGTCCTCGACCTCATCTTCCGCGGGCTGAAGAAGTACGACCCGAAGACCGGCGCCGCCGTCGACATGCTGGCCGAGAGGATCGAGTCGAAGGACGCGCAGAACTTCACGGTCAAGGTCAGGGGCGGGTGGACGTTCAGCAATGGCGAGGCCGTCACGGCGCGGTCCTTCGTGGATGCCTGGAATTACGCCGCGTTGGCCGACAACAAGCAGCGGAACGCTTCGTTCTTCGCTTATATCGATGGGTATGAGAAGGTCCATCCGGAGTCGGGTGCGGCCACCGCGAAGACGCTCTCCGGGCTGGCCCTGAAGGACGACCGGACCTTCACCGTCAAACTCCGTACGAAATTCTCCACTTGGCCGGGGACGCTCGGCTACCCGGCCTTCGCGCCCCTGCCGCGGGCCTTCTTCGAGGACCACGACGGCTGGCTCAAGAAGCCTGTGGGCAACGGGCCTTACGCCATCGACTCGTACACCCGCGGCTCCGCGATGCGGCTGAGCAGATGGGACGGTTACCCCGGGCCGGACAAGGCCGAGAACAACGGTGTGGAACTGCGGGTCTACACGGACAGCAACACCGCGTACGCCGACCTCCAGGCCGGCAACATCGACCTCGTCGACGACATTCCCAGCACCCAGCTGCGCAATGTCCGCAAGGACTTGGACGGCCGGTACATCAACCAGCCCGCCGGCATCATCCAGACGCTCGTCTTCCCGCTGTACGACGCGCAATGGAACCGGCCCGGGGCCGAGAAGGTGCGCCGGGGGCTGTCCATGGCGATCAACCGGGGGCAGATCACCTCGCAGATCTACCGGGACACCCGTACCCCGGCGACCGACTGGACCTCCCCGGTGCTGGGCGAGAAGGGCGGATACAAGGCCGGGTTGTGCGGTGCGGCGTGCACGTACGACCCGGCGGCGGCCAGGCGGCTGATCCGGGAGGGCGGGGGGCTGCCGGGCGGCCGGGTCACCGTCACGTCCAATGTCGACACGGGTTCCCACCGGGTGTGGATGGACGCCGTGTGCAACAGCATCAACAACGTGCTGGGCGACGACCGGGCCTGCACCGTCAACCCCGTCGGCACCTTCGCGGACTTCCGCAGCAGGATCGCCCAGCAGGCCATGAGCGGGATGTTCCGGTCCGGCTGGCAGATGGACTACCCGCTCATCCAGAACTTCCTCCAGCCGCAGTTCGGCACCAACGCCTCGTCGAACTACGGGAAGTTCAGCGACGCCCGTTTCGACGGGCTGGTGGACCGGGCCAACGCCGAGTCCGACACGGCCGCGGCCGTCGCCACGTTCCAGGAGGCCGAGCGGATCCTCGCCGAGAGGATGCCGGCCGTTCCGCTCTGGTACCAGAACGGGAACGCCGGTTACGCCGCCGGGCTTTCCGACGTGGCGCTCAATCAGTTCAGCGTGCCCGTCTACGAGCGCATCAAGGTCAAGTGAAAGGCCGAGTGAGGGAGTGACATGGGGCGGTACGTGGTCCGTCGGCTGCTCCAGATGATCCCCGTGTTCGCCGGCAGCACCTTCCTGATCTTCTTCATGGTCTACGCGCTCGGCGACCCCGTCGCCGCGCTCTTCGGCGACAAGGCCCCCGACCCCGCCGTCGCCGCCCGCATCCGCCAGGAGCTCTACCTCGACCAGCCGTTGTGGAAGCAGTACCTGCACTACATGGGCCAGGTGCTGACGGGCGACTTCGGCACCGCCTTCACCGGGCAGCCGGTCCTGGAGCTGATGGCCGACGCCTTTCCCGTCACGATCCGGCTGACGATCGTCGCCGTCCTCTTCGAGGTCGTCGTCGGCATCGCGCTCGGCGTCGCGGGCGGGCTGCGGCGCGGCCGGCCCGCCGACACCACCGTGCTGATGCTCACCCTCGTCGTCGTCTCCGTACCGACCTTCGTCAGCGGCTACGTCCTCCAGTACCTCTTCGGCGTGCGGTGGGGACTCGTCCCGCCGACCGTCCCGCCCGAGGCGGCCTTCGCCCAGCTCCTGCTGCCCGGCGTGGTGCTGGGCCTGGTCTCGCTCGCGTACGTGACCCGGCTGACCCGCACCTCACTGGTGGAGAACGCCCGCGCCGACTACATCCGCACCGCCGTCGCCAAGGGGCTGCCGCGCCACCGCGTCGTCCTGCGCCACCTGCTGCGCAACTCCCTGATCCCGGTGGTCACCTTCATCGGCGCGGACGTCGGCGCGCTGATGGGCGGCGCCATCGTCACCGAGCGGATCTTCAACATCCACGGCGTCGGCTACCAGCTCTACCAGGGCATCCTGCGGCAGAACTCGCCCACCGTCGTCGGCTTCGTGACCGTCCTCGTCCTGGTCTTCCTCGTCGCCAACCTGGTCGTCGACCTCCTCTACGCCGTGCTCGACCCGAGGATCCGCCATGCCTGAGCCCACCGACCGCATTCCCCCCGAGGCGCGGGACGCCGTCGGGTCCGCCGCCGGCGGGGCCGCCGGCCTGGCCACCCGCGAGGCCGAGTCGCTGGAGGGCGGCCCCGTCCCCGGCACCGCGCGCAGCGCCAAGGCCCGCAGCCTGTGGACCGACGCCTGGCACGACCTGCGGCGCAACCCCGTCTTCGTGCTCTCCGCGCTGGTCATCGTCTTCCTGCTGCTCATCGCGGTGTGGCCCTCGCTCGTCGCGGGCGGCAACCCGCTGCAGTGCGATCTCGCCAAGTCCCAGGAGGGGCCGCAGGCCGGCCACCCCTTCGGCTTCGACGCGCAGGGCTGCGACGTCTTCACCCGCACCGTGCACGGGGCCCGCGCCTCCATCACGGTCGGCGTCTGCGCCACCGCCGGCGCCGCGCTGCTCGGCAGCGTGCTGGGCGGGCTCGCCGGGTACTACGGGGGCTGGTGGGACGCCGTGCTCTCCCGCCTCGCCGACGTCTTCTTCGGCATCCCCATCATCCTCGGCGGCCTCGTCTTCCTCTCCGTCGTCACCGGCCGCTCGGTCTGGCCCGTCGTCGGCTTCATCGTCCTGCTCGGCTGGCCGCAGATCTCCCGCATTGCGCGCGGCGCCGTCGTCGCCGCCAAGCAGCACGACTACGTCCAGGCCGCCCGCGCCCTCGGGGCGGGTGACGCCCGGCTGCTGCTGCGGCACATCGCGCCCAACGCGGTGGCCCCCGTCATCGTCGTCGCCACCATCGCGCTGGGCACCTACATCGCCCTGGAGGCGACGCTCTCGTTCATCGGCGTCGGCCTGCGGCCGCCCACCGTCTCCTGGGGGATCGACATCTCCAACGCCTCGACCCAGATCCGCAACGCGCCCCACATGCTGCTGTGGCCCGCGGGGGCACTGAGTCTCACGGTGCTCGCGTTCATCATGCTCGGCGACGCGGTCCGCGACGCCCTCGACCCCAAGCTGCGCTGAGGGAGGCGGCCGTGAACGAAGCCCTGCTGGACGTGCGCGACCTGCACGTCGAGTTCCGCACCCGGGACGGCGTCGCCAAGGCCGTCAACGGCGTCAGCTGCACCGTCGAGGCCGGCGAGACGCTCGCCGTGCTCGGCGAGTCCGGCTCCGGCAAGTCCGTGACCGCCCAGGCCGTCATGGGCATCCTCGACACCCCGCCGGGCCGGATCACCGCCGGCGAGGTGCTCTTCCGCGGCCAGGACCTGCTGACCATGGGCGAGGAGCACCGGCGCCGGCTGCGCGGCGACCGGCTCGCGATGATCTTCCAGGACGCGCTCTCCGCGCTCAACCCGGTGCTCACCGTCGGCGCCCAGCTCGCCGAGATGTTCGAGGTCCACCAGGGCATGACGCGGCGGGACGCCCGCACCCGCGCCGTCCAGCTCATGGAGCGGGTCCGCATCCCCGCGGCGGAGGAGCGCGTCGGGGACTTCCCGCACCAGTTCTCGGGCGGCATGCGCCAGCGCATCATGATCGCGATGGCGATGGCGCTGGAGCCGGACCTGATCATCGCGGACGAGCCGACGACCGCCCTGGACGTGACCGTCCAGGCCCAGGTGATGGACCTCCTCGCCGAACTCCAGCGGGAGTTCAACATGGGCCTCGTCCTCATCACCCACGACCTCGGCGTCGTCGCCGACGTCGCCGACAAGATCGCGGTGATGTACGCGGGACGGATCGTCGAGACCGCCCCCGTCCGCGCGCTGTACGCCGCCCCCGCCCACCCCTACACCCGCGGCCTGCTCGACTCCGTGCCCCGCCTGGACCGCAAGGGCCGCCCACTGCACGCCATCAAGGGCCTGCCGCCCAGCCTCACCGACATCCCGCCCGGCTGCCCCTTCAACCCCCGCTGCCCCAGGGCCCGGGACGTCTGCCACACCGACCGCCCGCCCCTGTACACCGTCGGCCCGGAACGGACGAGCGCCTGCCACTTCTGGCAGGAGACCCTCGAGGACCGCGACGACGCGGGAGCGCGGCGGTGAGGCCCGACGGCGAGGCCGTGCTGGAGGTGCGGGGGCTCGTCAAGCACTACCCCCTCACCCAGGGCGTCCTCGTCCGCCGGCAGGTCGGCGCCGTCCGGGCGGTGGACGGCGTCTCCTTCGACCTGCGGCGCGGCGAGACGCTCGGCGTCGTCGGCGAGTCCGGCTGCGGCAAGTCCACCCTCGGCCGGCTGCTGGTCAACCTGGAGCGGCCCACCGCCGGGGAGATCCGCTACCGGGGCGAGGACATCACCCGGCTGTCCGGCCGCGCGCTGAAGGCCGTCCGCCGCAACATCCAGATGGTCTTCCAGGACCCCTACACCTCGCTCAACCCCCGCATGACGGTGGGCGACATCATCGGCGAGCCCTACGAGATCCACCCCGAGGCCGCCCCCAAGGGCAGCCGCCGCCAGAAGGTCCGCGAACTCCTGGAGGTCGTCGGCCTCAACCCCGAGCACATCAACCGCTACCCGCACCAGTTCTCCGGCGGCCAGCGCCAGCGCATCGGCATCGCGCGCGGGCTGGCGCTGCGCCCGGAGGTGATCGTCGCGGACGAACCCGTCTCCGCGCTGGACGTCTCCGTCCAGGCCCAGGTCGTCAACCTGCTGGAACGGCTCCAGGCCGCCTTCGACCTCTCGTACGTCTTCATCGCCCACGACCTGTCCGTCGTCCGCCACATCTCCGACCGGGTCGCCGTGATGTACCTCGGGCGGCTGGCCGAGGTGGGGACGGACGCGCAGATCTACGAGCACCCGACGCACCCGTACACCCAGGCGCTCCTCTCCGCCGTCCCCGTCCCGGACCCGGACGCCCGCGCCCGCCGCGAGAGGATCCTCCTCCTGGGCGACATCCCCTCCCCCGCCAACCCCCCGTCCGGCTGCCGCTTCCGCACCCGCTGCTGGAAGGCCCAGCGCAAGTGCGCCGAAGAGGTGCCGCCCCTCGTCGTCCCGGAGCGCTTCCGCGGGACCGGCGGACCGGCCGCGCACGTCTCGGCGTGCCACTTCGCGGCGGAACCGGGGGCGCCCGGGGACGGCGAGGACGCCACCTGAGGCGGCGCCCGCGCGGGGGCGCGAACGCTCGCGCGGGGCGGACACAAGAAGGGGGTGGAGGCCGCCGACCGGGCGGCCGGGGGAAGGGGAGGTCCGTGGCGACGGACGAGGAACTGCTGACGCGCTCGGGAACGGACGCGTCGGCCTTCGAACCGCTCGTGGAGCGCCATTCCGCGGCGCTGCACGGCTACTTCGCGCGCCGCGCCCCCGGCGCCGCGGACGACCTTCTGGCCGAGGCGTGGCTGCGGGCGTACGCGGGGCGCGCCACGTACGACGCGGCCCGCGGGCCCGTCCGGGCGTGGCTCTTCGGCGTGGCCCGCAACGTGCTGGCCGCACACTGGCGCGGGCTGGAACGTCCCGTATCCGGCGCCGCGCTCGCCGGCGAGGCGAGCAGCGACCCGTGGCACGCCGTCGACCGGCGGCTGGACGCGGCGGCGGTCGCGCCGCTGATGCGCCGCACTCTCGCCGAACTGCCCGCGGCGGAGCGTGAATTGCTGCTCCTCGTCGCGTGGGAGCAGCTCAGCCCGACCGAGGCCGCGGCCGTCGTCGGCGTCCCCGCGGGCACCGCCCGCTCCCGCCTGCACCGGGCGCGCTCGCGCCTGCGCGCGGCGCTCTCCCCCTCCGCCCCGCTTCCCCTGACAGGAGACCTCGCATGACCGGGCAGCAGGACAGGAACGACGAGGACGTCCTCGCCTTCCCGGGCGCCCGGCGGCTGCGGGCCGCGGGCGAGGTCGCGCCGCCCTCGGCGGACGTCGTCGCCGCCGCCCTGGCCGCGGTGCGGCGGGCCGCCGCCGGCCCGGAGGAGGACGCGGACGGGGGCGTCGAGCTCGTCCGGGAGCCGGCGGCCGCGGCCGTCCCGGTGCGGAAGTGGCGGCGGCGCCTGCCCGTGCTCGTCTCGGCGGCGGCGGTCGTGGCGGTCGCCCTGGGCGTCACGGTCCAGCCGTGGTCGGGCTCCGGGGGCGGGCACGGCTCCCCGGCGGCGGGGCGGACGGCGGTGCGGGAACGGGTGGAGCCGGCGCCGTACTGGAAGGTGCGGACGGTGACGTGGAGCTGGGCGGTCGGCAAGGGCGAAGGGCCGCG
Source organism: Streptomyces caatingaensis (assembly GCF_001187435.1). Lineage (GTDB taxonomy): Bacteria > Actinomycetota > Actinomycetes > Streptomycetales > Streptomycetaceae > Streptomyces > Streptomyces caatingaensis. The sequence goes on from NZ_LFXA01000009.1 coordinate 530,561, forward strand.
GAAGACGTACGAGACGCTCTGGTTCGGCCGGGACAAGGCGCTCCAGCAGATGGGCGACGGGACCGTCCTGGAGACGGGGGACTTCTCGACGGAGACCCGGCAGATGGCGTACGACGTGCCCGGCAAGCCGGTCACCTGGGACGACGTCGGGAAGCTGCCGACGGATCCGGCGGCGCTCCGCAAGCGGCTCGTCGGGAGCGCCGGGGGGGACACGGCCGAGGAGGGCCTCTTCAACGGCATCGCGGCGCTGCTCGCGCGGTCGCCCGCCGAACCCCCGGTCCGCGCCGCGCTGTTCGAGGTCCTCACCCGGATCCCCGGCGTGCGGGTGACGGAGCGGGTGAAGGACAGCACCGGACGCGCCGGCACCGCCGTCGAGATGGACCTGAAGGGGGACGACTGGCGCAGGCGGCTGGTCGTCGACCCCGGGACGTTCCACGTGCTGGAGACCTCGGACACGGCGTGGCGTGCCCGGCCGTGGGGGGCCGGGCGGATCCGGGCGGGGGACCCGGGGGAGCGCGTCACCTACCTCTCCACCGGGCCCGCCCGGACGGTGCCGCCGCCGTCCGGCGGGATCGGCGGGTCTCCGCGCGGGTGACGCTGGACGCGGCGCGTGTGCCGCGTCACCCCGCGCCCAGCAGTTCCAGGACGCGGTTGACCGCGTCGAGGAGGGGCTGGCCGACGGTGCCGACGGTGGCGGCGATGCCGGCGACGGCGAGGAGGGCGCGGTGGCGGTCCTGGGGGCGGGCGGGGGCGGGGTCGGTGACGTCCGGGAGGGTGTCGTCGAGGGCGCGGGCGCCGGCGGGCGGGAGGCTGGGGCGCAACTCCCTGGCCGCGCGCAGGAGTTCCTCGACGGCGGTGCGGAGGGCGTCGTCGGAGGGGGGTCCCGCCGGGGCCTGGTTCTTGACCATGCCGGTGTTGCCCGTCCCGCCGTGCATGGTGACGCTGTCGCCGAAGTAGTAGTGGTCGCCGCTCATCAGCTCGCCATCCCCACGTTGCCGGTGCCGCCGTACATGTTGACGTTGTCCCCGAAGTAGTAGCTCCGCGGATTGACCATGATGCTCTCCACCGTCACCTGGAACTCGGCCCCGGGGTTCTCGATCGCGTGGGAGATCCGGCCGACGAGCTGGTCGAGGTGGTGCGGGTCCGGGCTGGTGACCAGGGCGTGGGAGGGGCCGGAGGTCTCGACGGACAGCACGTGGAGGGGGGTGGCCGCCAGGACGGAGAGCAGCTGCACGACGTAGAGGATCAGTGCGGCCAGGGTGCCGAGCCAGACGAACGTGATGATGCCGGTGGCGGCGCCCTCGCTCGACAGGGAGGTGGCGCCGCCGACGATCGTGAGTCCGAACGCCACGGCGAGGGTGAGCGCGACGTTCCGCAGGAAGCGGATGACGGCCTGTTTGCGCCGGGGCTGGAGGGTGGAGGTGTGGACGCGCGCGATGTTCTGCAGCGGGTAGGCGGCCCGGCCCACCCACAGCAGCCGTCTGGTGACCCGCAGGTCCACGGTGCCGGGGGGCGCCGGCGGGCGGGCGGGTAAGGGCGGGGCGTTGTCCGGGAGGCCGGGGTGCTGCGCTGTCGCCATCTGGGGTTATCTCCTGTGCTGGAACGACGAGTTGGTGCCGCATGGACAACGACTTACCGTACACACGGTGTCGCCTCCGGGAAGTGGCAGGCGGAGAGGTGGCCCTCCGCGCTGCCCTCGGCCCGGATCAGGGGCGGCTCCTCCGTGGCGCACTTGTCCCGGGCCTTCCAGCAGCGGGTGCGGAAGCGGCAGCCGGAGGGCGGGTCGGCGGGGGAAGGGACGTCGCCGGTGAGGCGGATGCGGTCGCGGCGCTCCTCCGCGTCCGTGCTCGGCACGGAGGAGAGCAGGGCGCGGGTGTACGGGTGGCGGGGGTGCCCGTAGATGTCGTCGCGGGTTCCGGTCTCGACGATCCTGCCGAGGTACATCACGGCCACGCGCTGCGAGAAGTGCCGTACGACGGCGAGGTCGTGGGCGATGAAGAGGAAGGCGATGCCCAGGTCCTCCTGGAGCGTCCGCAGCAGGTTGACCACCTGGGCCTGGATCGACACGTCCAGCGCGGAGACGGGCTCGTCCGCGACGATGATCCTGGGTTCGAGGGCGAGCGCGCGGGCGATGCCGATGCGCTGGCGCTGGCCGCCGGAGAACTCGTGCGGGAAGCGGTTGTAGTGCTCCGGGCTCAGCCCCACGGTGGCCAGCAGCTCCCGCACCCGGGCCTCGCGGCCGCCGGGCGGCCGGATGCCGTTGATCTCCATCGGGCCCGAGATGATCCGTCCCACGGTCTGGCGGGGGTTGAAGGACGCGTACGGGTCCTGGAAGATCATCTGGATCTCGGGGCGCACGGGGGCGAGCTGTTTGCGGCTCGCGTGGGTGATGTCCCGGCCCCGGTACGTGACGCGGCCCGCGGTCGGTTCCAGGAGGCGGGTCAGCAGGCGGCCCGTCGTGGACTTGCCGCAGCCGGACTCCCCGACGAGCCCGAAGCTCTCGCCCGCGCGGACGGTCAGGTCGACGCCGTCCACGGCGCGGACGGCGCCGACGCGGCGGCGGACGGGGAAGCCGCCGAGGACGGGGAAGTGCTTCACCAGGCCCTCGGCGCGCAGGAGTTCACCGCTCATGGCCTGTCGCCTCCCGTGCCGGTGCGGCGGGCCCCGCCGAACAGCGCGCGGGCGCGTTCCGGGCCCAGGTGGCAGGCCGCGCCGCGGCCCTCCGGCAGCTCCGGCCGCTCGGTGCGGCAGCGGTCGCCGCCGACCCGCTCCGTGTACGCGCAGCGGGGGTGGAACGGGCAGCCCGGCGGCGGGTCCAGCAGGCTCGGCGGCGCGCCCGGGACGGGGGAGAGGGGCTTGGTCACGTCGGAGGTGAGGCGGGGCACGGAGGAGAGCAGGCCCCAGGTGTAGGGATGGCGGGGGGCGCCGAGGACGTCCCCGACCGGGCCGTATTCGACCGCCCGTCCCGCGTACATCACCAGGAGGTCGTCCACGGTGCCGGCGACGACGCCGAGGTCGTGGGTGATGAGGACGATGGCCGAACCGGTCTGCCGCTGGAGGTCCCCCAGCAGGTCGAGGATCTGGGCCTGGACGGTGACGTCCAGGGCGGTCGTCGGCTCGTCGGCGATCAGCAGCTCGGGGTCGCAGACCAGGGCCATGGCGATCATCGCGCGCTGCCGCATGCCGCCGGAGAACTGGTGCGGGTAATCGTCCACGCGGCGGGCCGGGTTGGGGATGCCGACCTTGCCGAGCATCTCGACCGCCCGCAGCCGGGCGTCGCGGCGGGACGCGCCGGTGTGCTTGCGGAACGGCTCGGCGATCTGGCGGCCGACGGTGTAGTAGGGGGAGAGGGCGGTGAGGGAGTCCTGGAAGACCATGGCCATGCGGGCGCCGCGGAGCTTTTCCAGCGCCGGCTCGGGGGCGGTGGTCAACTCCTGCCCGTCCAGGAGGATGCTGCCGGAGATCCGGGTGGACCGGGGGTCGTGGAGGCCGAGGACGGCGAGGCCGGTGACGGACTTCCCGGAGCCGGACTCGCCGACGATGCCGAGGGTCCTTCCCCGGGGCAGGGCGAGGCTCAGACCGTCGACGGCCTTGACGACACCGTCGTCGGTGGGGAACTGGACGCGGAGGTCGCGGAGGGTGAGGAAGGGGGCGGGGGTGGTGGTCACAGGGGCCTCCGTGGGTCGGTGGGTGCGGAGCGGGGGGCGCCCCCCTCCGGGGAGGAACCGGGGCACGGGGCTAGGCCAGTCGCACACGGGGATCGATCACCGCGTACGCCGCGTCCACCACGATGTTCGCCACCACGATCGCCGTGCACCCCACCAGCATCACCGCCATCAGCGTCGGCAGATCCGTCTCGCTCACCGACGTGACCGCCAGCCGTCCCAGCCCGTGGAGGCTGAACGTCGTCTCGGTGATGATCGCGCCGCCGAAGAGCGAGCCGAGGTCGATGCCGAAGAGGGTGACGATCGGCGTCATCGCCCCGCGCCAGGCGTAGCGGAAGAAGACCGTCCGCCGCCGGAGCCCCTTCGCGCGGGCCGCGCGGACATGGTCCTCCGCGAGCTGCTCGACCATCTGGGAGCGCGTCATCCGCGTGTAGTTGGCGACGAAGATGACGGAGAGCACCAGCCACGGAATGATCATGCCGGTGAACCACTTCACCGGATCCTCCGTGATCGGGTGGTACTCCGGGTTGTCGAGCCAGTGCAGCCCGCTCACCAGCACCGCCAGGGCCACCACCCCCAGGAAGTACACCTGGAGGGAGTGCCCCAGCAGCGACAGCGAACTGACGACCTTGTCGACCCACGTGCCCCGGAACGCCGCCGCGATCATCCCCAGCCCCACCCCGGCCACCAGGAAGACGGCCGCCGCGCCGAGCGTGATCGACAGGGTGGTCGGGAAGCGGTCCATGATCGTGTCCCAGACGGGCTGCTGGTTGGAGAAGGAGTAGCCGAGGCAGGGCGCGGGGCAGTGCCCCACGGTCAGGTCCCGGCCGGCGAAGACGCCGACGACGTAGTGCCAGTACTGGACGGGGACGGGCTCGTCCAGCCCGAGGTTGCGGTTGATGACGGCCAGCGCGTCGGGCGTGCAGTTCTTGCCGCAGGACATCAGCGCCGGCTGCGACGGCAGCGCGAAGAACAGGAAGAACGTGATCGCGCTGATGAGCAGGACGATGACGGCGGCGCCGAGCACCCGCCGCACGAGGAATCTCAGCATGGCGCGGCGCTACTTCACGTAGACGGACGTCGGGTCGGCACTGCCGTACACGGTGTGGTACTTGACCCCGCCGAGCCCTGAACCCCACAGCGAGAACTGGAGGTTGTAGAAGGTGGGCACGGACGGCGCGTCGTCCTTCAGGATCTTGTCGGCGAGCTTCTGCCACAGCGGGGCGGCCCGTTTCACGTCGGCGATCGCGTTGATGCGGTCGATCTCGGCGTTGACCGCCGGGTCGTCGAGGTGGCTGTAGTTCTGCGCGCCGTCCGCGATCACGCGCCCGTCGTACTGAGGCGGCACGATCGTCGAGGCGACCGGCCAGTCGGCGCCCCAGCTGCTGCGGTAGATGTCGAAGGAGTTCTTGGTGTCGGAGATGGCGCTGCGCCAGGTGTTGGAGTCGATCTCCTTGCGCTGCACCTTGAAGCCGGCCCGTTCGAGGGCCTGGGTGACGACGACGGAGACCCGCTGCTGGATGTCGGTGTTGGGGTAGGCGTAGACGATCTCCTGGCCCTCCTTGCCGGCCTCCTTGAGCAACTGCCGGGCCTTGCTGGGGTCTCCGGCGGGCTTGGCCCTCTTGCCGTACGGGTCGCTGGGGACGTAGCCGTCGACGGCGGGGGACAGCAGGTTGGGGGCGAGCTGCGCGGCGGTGGCCCCGCCCATCTGCTGGACGATCTGGCCGTTGGGCATGGCGTAGGCGAGGGCCCGGCGGACCCGGACGTCCTTGAGGCGGCTCGTGTTGAAGTTGATGTAGTCGACGTAGGGCTGGACCTCGTCGAACCGCCGGCCCCTGGTGTCCGCCCGGTCGAGCACCTTCTGCGTCATCTCGGGCGCCACCGCGTTGGTGAACGACATGGCGGCCTTGTCGGAGCCCTGGTCGGCGAGGAAGCGCCGGGTGGAGTCGCCGAACTGGTGGCCGAAGCTGATCTCGAAGCGGTCGGGGTACTGATGCCGGACGGGGTCCGTGGCCGGGTCCCAGTGCTCGTTGCGCACCAGCGTCAGCGACTTGCCGACCTTGTGGTCGCCGACGCGGTAAGGGCCGCTGGAGAAGGGCGCGTTGTCGTACTTGCGCTGCCCGTCCTTCTCGGCCTTGACCGGTCCGATGCTCGGCATCGCGACGGCGTACGGGGTGTCGGCGTGCGGCGTGGCGAAGTGGAAGACGATCGTCTTGTCGTCGGGGGTGTCCAGCACCGAGGACGGCAGGTGCTTGCCGCCGTACGGCCCGTCGGGCAGCGCCTTGCGGTAGGTGGTGCCCTCGCCGGAGAGCCACTGCTGGATGTACTGCGGGCCGTCGGTCTCGAAGGAGGCGTAGAGCCGCTCGACGCCCCAGCGGATGTCCTTGGAGGTGATCGGCGAGCCGTCCTCGAACTTCAGCCCGTCCTTGAGGGTGTACGTCCAGGTGCGGCCGCCGTCGGAGGGCGTGCCGGTGTCCGTGGCGAGGTCGCCGACGAGCGTGACGCGGCCCTTGCCGTCCACGCGGTACGTGGTGAGCGTGCGGTTGTAGAGCATCTGCACGGTGAGGACGTCGCTGTAGTAGATCTGCCCGGGGTCCAGGTGCGGGAAGGCGTCGCGCTGGAGGACGCCGACCGTGCCGCCCTTCCTCGCCCCGGGCACCTCGGGCGCGGGGCCCTTGGAGTCGGCGGCGGTGCCGATCGTGTAGTTGGAGGAGACGTTCTTGTCGGAGCCGGGCCCCTCGCCCCTGGTCCCGCCGCCCCCGCCCCCGCTGCTGCACGCGGTGAGGACGAGCGCCCCGGCGGCCAGGGCGGCCGCCGCGTGCCGGCCTCTCCGCCGGGACGGGCGCGCGGAAGGGGAGGGTGTCGCGGGAAGCGCGGGAAACATGGAAGCACCTGCCTGTCCGAGGGGAGACGTACGGGGCGGTCGTGCTCAGCGCTTGGTCCGGGGGTCGAAGGCGTCCCGGAGGGAGTCCCCGAGGAGGTTGAAGGCCACCACGAAGAGGATCATGGCGATCCCGGGGAAGAAGATGTACGTGATGTCGCTCTCGTAGTACTTGGCCCCGTTGGCGAACATCCGGCCCCAGTCGGGGGTGGGCTCGACGATGCCGACGCCGATGAAGGAGAGCCCCGCCTCGGCGGTCACCATCGCGGGCAGCATCAGCGTGGCCTGGACGAGGATCGGCGTCCACAGGTTGGGCAGCAGCTCCCGGGAGACGATGCGCCACGTCGACGCCCCCGTCACCCTGGCCGCCTCGACGAACTCCCGCTCCCGCAGGCTCAGTACCTGCCCCCGCAGCAGCCGCGCCAGTCCCATCCAGCCCAGCACCCACAGCACGATGATCAGCGTGACCACCCGCAGGGAGGTGGGCGTCTCCTTCCCGGGACTGACGAACAGCGCGTAGACGACAGGGGTGAAGGCGACGAACGACAACTGCTGGGGAAAGGCGAGCAGGAGATCGATGAACCGGCCCAGGAGGTAGTCCGTGCGCCCGCCCGCGTAGCCAGCCGTCACCCCGACGAGGATGCCCGTCAGCACGCACAGCACCGTGGCCGCGGCCGCGATCAGCAGAGAGGTGCGGATGCCGTAGAGGAGCTGCGTCAGCACGTCCCGTCCCAGCGTCGGCTCGATACCGAACCAGAACCGGCCGGAGACACCCCCGTCGGGGGCGACCGGGTAGCCGTACTCGTTGAGCAGACCGCCCTCGTTCAGCCCGTACGTGGTGTACGGGTCCTTCCCGTAGCCCCAGGAGATCAGCGGCGCGGCGAGGGCGGCGAGGAAGAAGAAGGCGACCACGCAGGCCGAGACGACCCCCGCGCGGTCGCGTCTGAAGCGCCGCCACATCAGCCGGCCGGGCGAGCGGCCCGCCGGCGCCGGGCGCGCGGGCACCGCGTCCTCCGCGGCCAGGGAAGGAGTCGTCATCGCGTACCGCCCCCGCCAAGTCTCCGGTGGACCCTGTCGCCAGTGGTCCGGGTCTCCGGTGGCCCCGGGAGTGATCCTGCGAACACTCCGGGTTGCACGGGACTGTCGCAATGGCGTTACCGCGCAGTCAAGGGGGCTGCCGTGGACGATGCCACGGATTGGCGCATCTTGAGCGAAGGTTGTGCGGATCGAGGTCGCGGCGTGCTTGACAGCCGGACGGGCACGCCGCGACCCGCGGTCACCCCGCCGTCACCCGGTCGGGGCCTTGACCAGGGACCGCCGGAGGAAGTCCACCTGGAGCAGCAGCAGGTTCTCCGCGACCTGTTCCTGCGGGGTCATGTGGGTCACCCCGGACAGCGGCAGCACCTCGTGCGGCCGGCCGGCGGCCAGCAGCGCGGAGGACAGCCGCAGGGTGTGCGCGGCGACGACGTTGTCGTCGGCCAGGCCGTGGATGACCATCAGGGGCCGGTGCCGGTCCGCGGCCTCGGCCAACCCCCGTTCGGTCACGAGCGAGTTGCGGTCGTAAACGTCCGGCCGCTCGTCCGGCAGGCCCAGATAGCGCTCGGTGTAATGGGTGTCGTACAGCCGCCAGTCGGTCACCGGGGCGCCCGCGATGCCCGCGTGGAAGACGTCGGGGCGGCGCAGCACGGCGAGCGCGGCGAGGTAACCGCCGTACGACCAGCCGCGGATGGCGACCCGGCCGAGGTCCAGCGGGTACTCCCCGGCCAGCGCGTGCAGCGCCTCGACCTGGTCGTCGAGGGTGGCGCCGGCGAAGTCCTCGCGGATCGCCTTCACCCACTCCGGGGAGGTGTGCGGGGTGCCGCGCCCGTCGGCGACGATCACGGCGAAGCCCTGGTCGGCGAACCACTGGGAGGTGAGGTGGGCCTGCTGCGCGGCCACCACCCGGGCCCCGTGCGGGCCGCCGTAGGGGTCCATGAGGACGGGCAGCGGGCCGTCGCCGTCGCGGTACCCGGCGGGCAGCAGCACGGCGGCCGGGATGCGGCGCCCGCCGGCCCGGACGAACCGCGGCCGGGCGGTGAGCACCGGGGTCTCGGCGAGGGACGCCACGGTGGCGACGTGCTTGCCGTCGCGGAGGACCACCGTCTCGGTGCCGGCCCGGCCGGGCGCGGCCGACGCGAGGACGGTCACGTCGCCGCCGCGGACCGCGGAGTGCCGTCCCGGCTCGCGCGAAATCCGTTCGGCGCCCTGCTCGTTGACGCGGTAGACGTGGGACTCGCCGGTCTCCGGGTCGGCGGCCGCGGGGCCGGCGGAGGCGGAGACGAGGACGTCGTCGGCGCCGGCGTCCAGGACGGCGTGGACGAACAACTCCGGTCCCGTCAGGGCCCGGTCGTCCACGACGAGCACCCGCGCCCCGTCCTGGTCGGCCACCCGCACCAGCCGGCCGTCCGGGGTCCACGCGGGGACGCCGGGGAACAGTTCAAGCCAATTCGCCGGGTCCGCCTCGGTGCGGAGCGCGCGGGTGGCGCCGGTGGCGGTGTTCACCTCCAGGCAGACCTGGGTGCGCTGGTCGCGCGCCTGCACCAGCAGCAGCGGCGGGCCGCCGGCCGACCAGTGGACGCGGGCGAGGTAGGGGTAGCGGGCGCGGTCCCACTCGACGTCGGTGCGCGAGCCGTCCAGCCCCAGCAGGGCCAGCGTCACCTCGGCGTTCGGCGTCCCCGCGGCCGGATAGGAGACCTCGGCCGGGGCGCTCGCGGGGTTGGCCGGGTCGGCGATCCACCAGCGGCGCACCGGCCGGTTGTCCACGTGCGCGGCGAGCAGGGCGTCGCTCCCGGGCGACCACCAGAAGCCGCGGTGCCGGTCCATCTCCTCCGCCGCGGCGAACTCCGCCAACCCCCAGGTGACGCCCGCCCCTTCGGGCTCGGCCAGGGCCCGGTCGCCGGTGCCGTCGGCGGCCACGACGCGCAGCGCGCCGTCCGCCACGTACGCGACGTGCCGTCCGTCGGGCGCCGGGCGGGGGTCCGCCACCGGCCCGGGGACGGGGAGTTCGGCGGTGGTCCCGCCGGGCAGCTCCGCCACGAACAGCCGGCCCGACAGCGTGAACGCCGCCAACTCGCAGGCCGCGTCCACCGCGTAGCCCACCACGCCCGCCGAGCCCTCCCGCGTGCGCTCGCGCCGCGCGCGCTCCTCGGCGGACAACTCCTCCCGGGCGCCGCCCAGCAGGACGTCCGGGTCGGCCGCCGGACGGGTGCGGCCGTCGTCGAGGTCGAGTACCCACAGGACGTGGGAGCGGTCGGTGCCGGAGCGGGAGCGCAGGAAGACGACGCGCGAGCCGTCCGGCGCCACGGTGAACGACCGCGGGGCGCCGAGCGAGTAGCGCTGCGTCCGGGCGTACTGGCGGGGAAAGGAGAGCTGACCGGTCATGCGGCCGAGCCTAGGCCGTGGACCGGCGCGTGTCCGGAGGAAGGGGCGGGGGTCGGCGAGAAGTCGCCGTGCGCCCCGGGTTTGCTCCCGTGCACCGAGTCAGGACGCACGCGGAAAGTTATGATCGCTCACGCATAGTGGGTAAGTCTTCCGTGACCCGCCGCGTGCCTGGCCGGCTCGCGCGCGTCGTCCGTCCTGCCGTCCGTTCGACCGCGTCCCTGGAGGTGAACCGCTGTGGCACTCTCGATTTCGGCGGTGGTGCTGCTGGCGATCATCGTCATCCTGCTGGTCCGGAAGTCGGGACTGAAAGCGGGCCACGCCGCCATCTGCGTGCTGCTGGGGTTCTACCTCGCGAGCTCGACCGTCGCGCCCACGCTCAACCAGTTCACGAAGAGCATCACCGCGATGATCGGCGGCATCCGGTTCTGAGGGGCCGCCGGCGGGTGGGCCGGCGGCGCGGGCGGCTGCCCGGCCGGGCCGTCCGGCTCGTAGGCTGTCCCCATGACCGACCTTCCAGGCCGCCGGCTGCTCCTGGTGCACGCGCACCCGGACGACGAATCGATCAACAACGGCGCGACCATGGCCAAGTACGCCGCCGAGGGCGCCCTCGTCACGCTGGTGACCTGCACCCTCGGCGAGGAGGGCGAGGTGATCCCGCCCGGCCTGGCCCATCTGGCCGCCGACCGGGACGACGCCCTGGGCGGCCACCGCGTCGGTGAACTCGCCGCCGCGATGAAGGAACTGGGCGTCACCGACCACCGGTTCCTCGGCGGCGCCGGGCGCTACCGCGACTCCGGAATGATGGGCGCCCCGCAGAACGAGCGCCCGCACTGCTTCTGGCGGGCGGACGTCGACGAGGCCGCCGCGTACCTCGTTGAGGTGATTCGCGAGGTGCGGCCCCAGGTCCTGGTGACGTACGACCCGCACGGCGGGTACGGGCACCCCGATCACGTCCAGGCGCACCGCGTCGCGATGCGCGCGGTGGAACTGGCCGCCGAGAAGGCGTTCCGCCGCGACCTCGGGGAGCCGCACGAGATCGCCAAGGTGTACTGGAACTGCGTGCCCCGCTCGGTCGCGGAGGAGGGCTTCGCCCGGCTGCGGGAGGCCGCCGCGGCGGGCGCCGCCGTGCCGTTCCCCGGCGTCGCCGCACTGGACGACGTCCCGGGCGTGGTGCCCGACGAGGAGGTGACGGCCGCTCCGCGCACCGCCCCGTACGTGGCCGCGAAGGCGGCGGCGATGCGGGCGCACGCCACCCAGGTGGTGGTGGACGGCCACTTCTTCGCCCTGTCCAACGAGCTGAGCCAGCCGCTGTTCGCCGACGAGTTCTACCGGCTCGTCCGCGGCCGGGCGGGCGGGCCGGGGCGCGAGGACGACCTCTTCGCCGGCCTGGGCCTCCCCGGACCGGACTTCACCGGACCGGACGGGGGCGCGGGCGGGGCCGGCGCGGGTGCCGGGGAGGGCGCGTGCTGACCGGGACGCTCACGGGCGGGAAGCTCGCGGCCCATCTCGGCCTCGCCGTCCTGGGGTTCCTGGTCGGCGTCGCCGGTTCGCTGGTGCAAGCGGGCTGGTTCCCGGGCGGGTTGCTGCTCGCACTGCTGGGCGTCGCCGGGCTGTGCTACGGCGGGGCGGTGGCGTCGGGCGGCCGGTCCGGCGGCGCCGCGGGCGGTGCCGGCTGGCTGATCGCCGTCCTGCTGCTCTCGCTCAACCGGCCCGAGGGCGACTTCCTCTTCGGCGCCGGAATCGGCTCCTATGTCTTCCTGCTGGGCGGGATGGTCGTCGCTGTGATCTGTGCCACCCTCGCGAAAAAGCCGCAACCGGGGCGTCGCGCCGACCGACTTGACGGGTGAGACGACTGTTTTGTCCGGTGATTCGCCGGACATTTCCCTGATGTCGCTCGGCCCGTGAGGGACGCACGGGTGTACGGCCCGCTCCCGGTCCGCCGGGGTATACGGCGGTCGTCAAGTGCGCGCTCGCGGTGCCCAGTATGGTGGTGCCGCCGCCGAGCCCCCCTGACCGTGGGCATGGGCGACCCCAGTGAGGTCAGAGGGCGGCGGAGAGTAACCGGGAGAACCTGCTTTGAGCCGTGAATCTGACAGTCCGTCCTACGGGTCCGCGGGCGCCGGGCGGCCGCCGGCCGGTGGCACGCCGGACGCACCGAAGACCGAGACCACGCTGACGACCCGGATCCGCATCAACATCCCGGGCTCGCGTCCCATCCCGCCGGTCGTCATGCGGAAGCCCGTCGGTGACGAGGCGTCCGGCGGCGAGGGCGCGCCGCGCGCGGAGGGCGAGCGGCCCGCCGCCGCGTCCGCGTCCCCCTCCGGCTCCGCCTCCCTGCCGGAGGGCGCCGAGCGGCCGGCCGAGAAGACCAGCGACTGGTTCGCACCCCGCAAGCCGGCGGGCGCCTCGGCGACGCCGCCGGGGGGGACGCCGACGGGCGGTTCGCCGTCGGGTGGTGTGCCGTCCGGTGTCTCGTCGCATGGCGGTTCGGCGCACGGCGGTTCGGCGCCGGGCGGGGCGACGGCCGGCGGCTCGATGGCCGGTGGTCCGATGGCGGCCGGTGCGGCGTCCGGCGGCGCGCCGGCCGGTGGCCAGGCGTCCGGCGGCCTGCCCGGGCTCCCGCGCCGTACGCCGCAGCAGGGGCCGGGCGCGCCCGGCGCCGGGCGCGGCCCGCGCGACCTCGCGGGCGGCGCCGCCCCGCACCCGCCCCTCCCCGGCGACCCGACGACCGCCGCCAACCCGGCCGGCGGGGCGAACCCGATGGCCGGCGCGAGCGTGCCGCGGCAGCCGGGCGGACCCGGCGGCGCGCCCTTCCCGGGCGGGCCGGGCGTGTCCGGCGGTTCGGGTATGCCCGGGGCTCCTGGTGCGTCCGGTGCTCCTGGTGTGTCCGGGGGGCCGGGCCCGGGCAGTGCGTCCGGCGCATCCGGTACGCCCGGCACGCCCGGCACGTCCGGCACGTCCGGCTTTGCGGGCGGCCCCGGCGCGTCCGGCCCCTTCGGTTCCTCCGGCGGCCCGGGCAGTGCCCGGGCGCGGCGGGCCGCCCGCCGCGCCGAGCCGTGGCCGGGCGACGCGGGCTCGTCCCCGGCTCCGGGCCAGGGGCCCGCGCAGGGCGGCGGCCCCGCCGGTGTCCCGCATCCGCCGCAGGACTCGTCCACGACCGGTGCGACGCCGTTCCCCGACGACCCGTTCGCCGGCCCGCAGCCGGCGGCCGCGGGCGCCGCGGCGCCGTGGCCGGGCGGCCCGGGCTCGACGGGCCAGGGGCCCGTGCCGGGCGGTCCGATGTCGGCCACCGGCGGCCACCCCGTGCCGGGCGACCCCTCCACCACCGCCTCCATGCCGCTGCCCGGCGACCCGTTCGCCGGCCCGCAGGGCGCGGGCGGCGCGGGCGCGCCCTGGACGGCCGACGCTCTGACCGGCGGTGCCGCGCCCGAGACCACGCAGCAGTTCCCCGCGCCCGGCGGCGCGGGCCAGGGGCAGCAGGGCCCCCGGCTCCCGTTCCCCGTCGGCGGCCAGTCCGGCGGGCGCACGGACACGCCCGTCGCCGGCACCCCGGTCGTGCCCCCGCCCGGCCCGGGCGCGCCCGGCGCGCCGCAGGGCCCCGGCGCGCAGCCGGGCAAGAACGCGGGTGCCCAGCAGGGCAGGAAAAAGAAGGGCGGCCCCAAGGGCGGCCAGGCGCAGGCCGGTGCGGGCGCGAAGGGCGGGCGCCCGGGCGGCGGCACGGCCGTCCCGCCGCCGCCCGGCGCGGCGTCCCGGCCGAACCCGGCCGCGGAGACGCTGGTCAGCGGCATGCCGCCGGTGCCCGGTGCCGGCGGGCCGAAGAAGCCCGTCGACGCCGGCGCGCCGCGCGTCGCCGTGCCCAAGCCCAAGACGGGCTCGGGCTCCGGGGTGCCCAAGCCGCCCGCGGCGCAGGGCGGCGCCCCGGCGGGCAGTGTGCCCAGGCCGGCCGGTAAGAGCGCCCCGAAGGCCGCGCCGAAGCCCGCGCCCAGGAAGAAGGGCCGCTCCAAGCTGGTCATGCTCGGCGGCGGCCTGGTCGTCCTGGCCGGCGTGGCCTACGGCGCCGGCCTGGTGATGAACCACTCGGACGTGCCGCAGGGCACCACCGTGCTGGGCGTCGACATCGGCGGCAGCTCCAAGGAGCAGGCCGTGCAGAAGCTCGACGCCAAGCTCGGCAGCCGGGCGAACGCGCCGCTGAAGGTGACGTTCGGCGGCAAGCGGGCCGAGCTCAAGCCGTCCGTGGCGGGCCTGTCCATCGACACCCAGGAGACCGTCCGTTCGGTGTCCGGCCGGGACTACAACCCCGTCACCGTCGTCGGCTCGCTCGTCGGCGGCAGCCGCAGCGCCGAGCCGACGGTGAACGTGGACGAGGAGAAGGTCGCGGCCGCGCTCAAGGCGCTGTCGGGCGAGACCGGCGGGGCCAAGGACGGGACGATCCTGTTCAAGCCGGGCAAGGCCGTGGCCGTGTACGGCAAGCCGTACCAGGGGATCGACACGGACAAGGCGGTCAAGGCCGTCGCCGAGGCGTACCGGCAGCGCGCCGAGACCGGCAAGGACGTCCCCGTCTCCCTGCCCAGCACGAACCGGCAGCCGAAGGTGACCGACGCCGAGGTCGACCGGATGATGAAGGAGTTCGCCGAGCCGGCGATGTCGGGGCGGGTGACGATCCAGACGGATCCGGCCCACTCGATCCCGTTCGGGCCGGAGATCTCCCTGCCGAAGATCCTCTCGGTCAAGGAGGTCAACGGCAAGCTCGTCGAGAACTACAACCTGGAAGCGCTCAAGTCCCTTTACGGGACGCGGTTCCAGGGTGTGCTCATCGAGCGCGGGAACGGTACGAAGACGCCGGTCACGCCGCAGGACGTCGCGGGCGCCCTCGGCAAGGCGCTGCGCGGCAAGACGCCGGCGGAGCGCGTGGGCGTCATCAAGACGAAGGGCTGAAGCGGGGCGGAGCGCCGCCGACCGCCCGCCGGCCGAGGTGTCCGGCCGTCACGGCCGGCAGTGCCGGAGGTCCCGGGTCGCAGGCCGCGGCCCGGGACCTCCGTCATGCCGGGCATGACATCTGTCATGGACTTTCGACGACGGCCGACACTGCCCGGCCGCGGGCGGGTCCGCGACGATGGTTCCATGACCATCACCACGACGGCGTTCACGGGGGACGGGCGGCGCACGGGTTCCGCTCCCGTCGTCAGCTTCGCGAACGTCAGCAAGACCTTCGGCACGGTGCGCGCCGTGGCCGACCTCGACCTGCGCCTCCACCCGGGCGAGACCGTCGCCCTGCTCGGCCCCAACGGCGCGGGCAAGTCCACCACGCTCGACCTGCTGCTGGGGCTCAGCCGCCCCGACGCCGGCACCGTCGAGCTCTTCGGCACCTCGCCGCAACAGGCCGTGCAGGACGGCAAGGTGGGCGCGATGCTGCAGAGCGGCGGCCTGATGGAGGAGGTGAAGGTCCGCGAACTGGTGCGGCTGGCCTGCGACTTGCACCCCCGGGCGTACCCCGTGGACCAGGTCATGGAGGCGGCCGGCATCACCGGGATAGCCGACCGCCTGGTCAACAAGCTCTCCGGCGGCCAGGAGCAGCGGGTCCGCTTCGCCCTCGCGACGGCGGGGGAGAACGAGCTGATCGTCCTCGACGAGCCCACCACCGGCATGGATGTGACGGCCCGTCAGACCTTCTGGGGCACGATGCGCCGCCAGGCGGAGGCCGGCCGGGCCATCCTCTTCGCCACCCACTACCTGGAGGAGGCCGACGCCATAGCCGACCGTGTGGTCGTGCTGCACCGCGGCCGGATCCTCGCCGACGGCTCCGCCGCCGAGATCAAGGCGCGGGCCGGGGCCCGCCGGATCGTCTTCGACCTCGACGGGGAGATCCCCGCGGAGGCGCTGCGCGGCCTGCCCCACCTGACCTCCGTCGAGGTGTCCGGCCGCACCGTGCGCCTGCAGTCGCGCGACGCCGACGCCACCGTCCACGCGCTCTACGGCCTCGGCCTCTACCCCCGCAACCTGGAGGTCGCGGGGCTGGGCCTGGAGCAGGCGTTCATCGCCATCACCGACGCCGCGGCCGCGGAGGACGCCCGATGAAGACCCTGATCCAGCTCGAGATCGCGCGCACCCTGCGCAACAAGAAGTTCATGTTCTTCTCGGTCCTCTACCCGGCGGCGCTCTACCTGCTGGTCGCCGCCGGCGCCAAGGACACCGGCAAGGTCGGGGACACCGGGCTGACCTTCCCCGTCATCTACATGGTCTCCATGGCCACCTTCGGCGCCATCACCTCCGTCCTCATCGGCAACGCCGAGCGCATAGCCAAGGAGCGCGAGAAGGGCTGGGTGCGCCAGCTGCGCCTGACCGCGCTGCCGGGCCGCGGCTATGTGACGGCGAAGGTCGCCTCGGCCGCCGTGGTGTCGCTGCCGTCCATCGTGGTGGTCTTCCTCGTCGCCGCGACGGCCAAGGGCGTCCGGCTCGACGCCTGGCAGTGGGCCTCCCTCGTGGCCGTGATCTGGGCCGGCAGCTGCGTCTTCGCGGCGCTGGGCGTGGCCATCGGCTACCTTGCCACGGGTGACGCGGTGCGTCCCATCGTGATGGTCGTCTACTTCGGCCTGTCGATCCTCGGCGGCCTGTGGATGCCGACCGCGGCCTTCCCCGAGTGGCTGCGGAGGATAGCGGAGTACGTGCCCACCCACGCCTACGCGGGTCTGGGCCAGGCCATCGAGCGCGGGGACGCGCCCGGTGCGAAGGACGCGGCCGTCCTCGTCCTCTACCTGGTGCTCTTCGCGGGCGCCGCGGCCTGGCTGTACCGCCGGGACACCCACAAGAACTGAGGACGGAGGGCCATGGGAACGGACGACGCCAAGGGCGCCGGCGCGGACGACGGCTACATCATGATCGGCAGGCAGCCGGAGAACCGCCGGCAGCTCATGGCCAAGGCGTGCTGGACGGTCCTCTGGCTCACCTACCTCTTCTCCGCGGTGGCCGACCTCACGGGCGGGAGGCACACGCCGGGGGCCACGGCCCTCGGCTGGTGCGGGCTCGCCGGATTCCTGGTGGTCTATGTGTTCCTGCTCTTCGGCAGGCGCCCGCGCCACCGGGTCTCCCGCCGCCAACTCGGCCTGCTGGCCGTGCTGTACGGCCTCGCGGTGCTGATGGTGGCCACTTTGGGCGCGCCCTGGCTGACGCTGCTGGTGTACGTCTCCATCTCCAGCGCGGTGATGCTGCCGGTCAAGTGGGCGGCCCGGACGATCCCGGCGATCGGGCTCACCGCCCTGGGGCTCGGCGCGCTCAAGGGCGCCGCCGACTCCGGGCTGCTCCTGGTCGTCACGGCCATCCTGCTCGGCGGCGCGGCCATGACGGCCGTCGTCCAGATGGGCCGCACCATGCGCGAGCTGCGCGAGGCGCGGGCCACGGTCGCCCATCTCGCCGCCAACGAGGAGCGGTTGCGGCTCGCCCGCGACCTGCACGACCTGCTGGGGCACTCCCTGTCCCTCATCACGCTCAAGAGCGAGCTCGCCGGGCGGATGCTGCCGGACCACCCCGAGCAGGCGGCCCGGCAGGTCGCCGACATCGAACGGGTCGGCCGGCAGGCGCTGGTCGACGTCCGGGAGGCGGTCAGCGGCTTCCGCCGGCCCACGCTCGAAGGCGAACTGGCCGGTGCCCGCACCGCGTTGGCCGCCGCGGGCATCACCGCCGAGCTCGGCGGCGCGGCCGGCCGCCACCCGGATCTCGGGCCGGACGCGGAGGGGGCGCTCGCCTGGGCGCTCCGCGAGGCCGTCACCAACGTCGTCCGGCACAGCGGTGCCACGCGGTGCGAGATCACGCTGACCGAGGCCGGCGACGAGATCTGCCTGACCGTCACCGACGACGGCACAGGCCCCGCCGGCCCCCATGGCAACGGGCTGACGGGCCTCACCGAGCGGATGGCCCTGGCCGACGGCCGCCTGGAGACCGGCCGGGCCCGCGGGGGCGGCTTCCGGCTCCAGGCGCACGCGCCGCTGAGCCGCCGGACGGAATCGGTGTCGTAGCAGGTCAGGGCCTACCCTGGTGCGGTGACCGATAACACCGTCAGAGTCCTCCTCGCCGAGGACCAGTCCATGGTCCGCGAGGCCCTGGCCGCCCTGCTCGGCCTGGAGCCGGACATCGAGGTCGTCGCCCAGGTCGCCCGCGGGGACGACGTGGTGGACGCGGCGCGTACCTCCGGCGTCGACGTCGCCCTGCTCGACATCGAGATGCCGGGGCTGACGGGCCTGGAGGCGGCGGAGCTGCTCGGTCGCGAACTCCCCGGCGTGAAGGTCGTCATCCTCACGACCTTCGGCCGCCCCGGCTATCTGCGTCGCGCGATGGAGGCCGGCGCCTCGGCCTTCCTCGTCAAGGACGCGCCCGCCGCGCAACTCGCGGACGCCGTCCGCAGGGTGCTCCGCGGCGAGCGCGTCATCGACCCGACGCTCGCGGCCGCCGCCCTCGCGGAGGGCGCCAGCCCGCTGACCGAGCGGGAGCGGGCGGTGCTGCGGGCGTCGGCGGACGGCTCGACGAACGCGGAGGTCGCACGGGCGCTGTGCCTCTCGCCGGGGACGGTGCGCAACTACCTGTCGACCGTCATCCAGAAGACCGGGGCCCGGAACCGGGCGGAGGCCGTTCGCATAGCGCGGGAGAAGGGGTGGCTGTGAAGCCGCCCCGGCCGGTGGCCGCCGGGCGGTCCGGCGTCGTCAGTTGAGCAGGGCCCGCGCCGCCCGCGCCTGCCGGCGCACCGTCTCCGCCGCCTCCGGCTCCACCGGCGCGATCACCTCCGCGTACTCCTCCAGCTCCCGCGCCCCCCGTGCGAACTCCCCGCGCTCCACGAGCAGCTCCGCCCGCTCGTAGCGCAGCCGCGCCGGATGGCTCGGCAGGAGCAGGGACAGGTCCACGGCCCACAGCTGCACCCCGCTGCGCTCGGGCCGCGCCGCGGCCCAGGCGCGGATGTTGTTGAGGACGCGGAGGACGATCTCCAGCGGTTCCGCCGGGGAGAACGCCGCGGCGGACAGCGGCGTGCCGGTCGCGCCGGCGACCAGCAGCCCGGCCTCCTCCTCGGAGAGCGGCCGGCCGCCGTCGAAGGGGTCGGCGAGCGCGTGCCGCCCGTAGGGGTCGCCGAAGCCGACGACGAAGTGACCGGGCAGGGCGACCCCGTAGACGGGGGCGCCGGCCCGCCGGGCCACCTCCATCCACACCACCGAGAGCATGATCGGCAGCCCGCGCCGGCGCCGCAGCACCTCGTCCAGCAGGGAGGATTCCAGCCGCCGGTAGTCGGCGGGCGAGCCCCGGAAGCCGTACCGCCCGCCGAGCAGGCCGGCGAGCGCCTCGGCCCACTGCCGGGGTGCCGCCCGCCGGCCGAGCGCGGGCAGCTGCCCGGCGAGGTCGTCCAGCTCGGCCTGCACGGCGTCGAAGCCCCGCTCGTCCAGCTCCGGATCAGCCTCGGCGGCGATCAGCAGGCACAGCAGTGTCAGGTCGGGCCGCTCCTCGCGGGCCTCCTCGGCGAACCGCCGCCGGCCGGTGGTGTCGGTCATGCCTCTATGGTGCGACGGCGATCAACGTCCTGGCTCGCGACGGTAGTGATAGGCGTGGTGCGTGGTGAAACCGAGCCGTTCGTGGAGCGCGCCCGCCCCCGCGTCGTCCCGCTCGGCCTGGACATAGGCGGCGGAGGCGCCCTCGTCGAGGGCCTGCCGGGCCAGCCGGGCCATCAGCAGCGCGGCCGGCCCCCGGCGCCGGTGCTCCGCGGCGACCCCCAGGGCGGCGAAGCCGGCCCACCGGCCGTCGATCACGCACCGGGCCATGGCCGAGGCCCCGGGCACGTGCGCGAACCACACCGACGGCCCGCCGGTCAGGACGGCCCGTGCCGCCTCCGCGTTCTCCCCGGTCCGTCCGCAGGCGTCCAGCCAGGCCCCGTCCGGTTCCCGGCCGATCACCACCCGTTCCACGTCGGCGTCCGTGTCGGCGATCGGGGCCAGGGCGGCCGTCCGCATCAGGGCGTGCCGCTCCTCCGTCCAGCCGCGGGCGGCCAGCTCCTCGTCCAGCAGGCGGTCGGCGGCCGGGTCGCCGGTGGTGATCTGGACGCGCGCGGGCTGCCCGCGCTCCGCGTACCAGGCGGTGACGCGGTCGAGCGCGGCCGGCAGCGGCAGTCCGGAATCGCCCAGCGGGAGGGCCGAGTTGGCGCGGGCGGTGAAGCCGCCGGCGGCCCGCAGCGTCCAGCCGCCCAGCCGGGCGGTCTCCACCGCGGGCCAGCCGCGGGCCGCCGTCTCCTGGAGCTCGCGCACCGTGGCGGCCGGACCGCGCCGCCGGGCCGGGGCCGCCGGGACGACCTTGCCCGCGACCAGCGTCTTCTCCGCGATCCGCACGGTCGTCCCGTCGCGGCGTGTGATGGACAGCACACCGTCCGACCAGGAATCGAGCACGCCGACGGTGTCGGCGAACCGTTCGGGGGAGAGCGTACGGTCGTTGAGGGCGCGGACCGAGACCCGTTTCCCCACATCGCCGGAGTTAATCCGGATTTCCAGCCGCCCGCCCGTGGTGAATTCCACAGCTCTCCCTGCCCCTCCTGTTCGTCAAGTGCTCCGGAACGGAGATACTAGGTGTGGGCATCGACGACGCCGCGCTCCCGCGCGAGATGACCCCTACCGAGGAGGAACGACAGCGTGACCTACGTCATCGCGCAGCCTTGTGTCGACGTGAAGGACAAGGCGTGCATCGAGGAGTGCCCCGTCGACTGCATCTACGAGGGCTCCCGGTCCTTGTACATCCACCCGGACGAGTGTGTCGACTGCGGTGCCTGCGAGCCGGTCTGCCCGGTCGAGGCGATCTTCTACGAGGACGACACCCCGGACGAGTGGAAGGACTACTACAAGGCGAACGTCGAGTTCTTCGACGAGCTCGGCTCGCCCGGTGGCGCCTCCAAGCTCGGGCTCATCGAGCGCGACCACCCCTTCATCGCCGAGCTGCCGCCGCAGAACCAGTGAACCGCCCCTAGGCATCGCACCGGCCCCGTACAGCCTCACCGCCGTACGGGGCCGCGGCGTTCCCGCCCGGCACTCCCGTCCCCCGGATCACCCCTAGCGCAAGAGAGCGAGCCCTCCCGTCGTGAGCGCAGTCTCCTCCCGCCTCCCCGTCTTCCCCTGGGACCGCCTGGAGCCCTACAAGGCCACGGCCGCCGCCCACCCCGACGGCATCGTCGACCTCTCCGTCGGCACGCCGGTGGACCCGGTGCCCGCGCTCGTCCAGCGGGCCCTGGCCGACGCCGCCGACAGCCCCGGCTACCCCACGGTCTGGGGGACGCCCGCGCTGCGCGACGCGCTGACCGGCTGGGCGGAGCGCCGCCTGGGCGCCAAGGGCGTCGGGCACGCCAACGTGCTGCCCGTCGTCGGCTCCAAGGAGCTGGTGGCCTGGCTGCCCACCCAGCTCGGCCTCGGCCCCGGCGACAAGGTCGCCTACCCGCGCCTCGCCTACCCCACCTACGAGGTCGGCGCCCGCCTCGCCGGCGCGGAGCCCGTCGTCTACGACGAGCCGACGGAGCTCGACCCCACGGGCCTCAAGCTGCTCTGGCTCAACTCCCCGTCCAACCCGACCGGTCGTGTGCTCTCGGCCGAGGAGCTGCGGCGCACCGTCGCCTGGGCGCGCGAGCACGGCGTCCTCGTCCTCAGCGACGAGTGCTACCTGGAGCTGGGCTGGGAGACGGAGCCCGTCTCGGTGCTCCACCCGGACGTCTGCGGCGGCTCGTTCGAGGGGATCGTCGCCGTCCACTCGCTGTCCAAGCGCTCCAACCTGGCCGGCTACCGCGCCGCGTTCGTCGCGGGTGACGCCGCCGTCCTGGGCGAGCTGCTCCGGATCCGCAAGCACGGCGGCATGATGGTCGCCGCCCCCGTGCAGGCGGCCACCGTGGCCGCCCTCGGGGACACCGCGCACGTCACCGAGCAGCGCGCGCGCTACGCCCGCCGCCGGGCGGCGCTGCGGTCGGCGCTGGAGGGCGCCGGCTTCCGCATCGAGCACAGCGAGGCGTCGCTCTACCTGTGGGCCACGCGGGACGAGCCGTGCTGGGACACCGTCGGCGCGCTGGCCGAGCGGGGCATCCTCGTCGCGCCGGGCGACTTCTACGGCGTCGCCGGCGACCGTTTCGTCCGCGTCGCCTTCACCGCCACCGACGAGCGGGTGGAGGCGGCGGTCCGGCGCCTGGCCCGCTAGCGCACGCGGGGCCCGGGAGGAGCGTCTCCTCCCGGGCCCCCGCAGGCCGGTCTGGTGGTGGACCGCCGGTTCAGCCGCCGAGGGACGGCAGCGCCTTGGTGACGTTGCCGGCCGGCACGTTGCCGCCGCTCTTGGCCACGCCGTGCGCGGCGCCGCCGACCGCCTGGCCGGCCTGGCCCGCCAGCTGGCCGGTGGTCCGCTGGGTGGAGTCGAGGGCGCCCTTGCCGGTCTTGCCGGCGGTGTGCAGCGCCTGGCCGGTGGCGGGCAGCGCGGTGTGCACCACCTTGTTCCCGGCGTCCGTCGTCAGCGCGCCCGCCTGGTGGGAGACGGCGTCGACCTTGTTGCCCAGCTGCGCGCCGTCCGCCATGCTCACCGCGCCGAGGGCGTCGGGGGCCTTGAGGGCGTCCGCGTTGGCGGCGCCGGCGGCGCCGACGGAGGCGGCGGCGCCCGCCGCGACGAGCAGGGCGGCCTGGGCGATCCGACGCGTGAGGGGGAGGGACATGTTGCTCCTTCGACGGAGGTGAAGTCGGTTGCTGTCCGGCGTGCGGACGCTGTGACTACCGCCCGAGCCCGAGGAAGGTTGCGGTGCGCCGACGTAAAGAGTTGGCAATGCGTCGCATGATCCGATCTATGAACAATCGGGTGAACCGGACCGGCCGTCAGGGGCCCGGAAAAGCCGACAACCCTTTGTTCATCAGGTACGCCGCGACGGCACGACGGGCCCGGCCGCCCCGCCTGCCCAGCGCGCATCCATGGCAACCTCCGTTTCCGGCGGATGCCCCCGACGGGGGTGCGGTCGCACTACTGAGCGGTCGTGATCCGTACCTCGGACCGGCCCTCGTCCGCCGGGCCCGCGGCCTGCCGCCAGCCGTCCCGCGAGCGCGCCGCCGTCCACACCCGGCCGTCGAAGGAGACGCTCTCCACGCGTAGTTCGGCGGCGTGCGCCACCGCCCAGGAGGCCAGCTCCCAGCCGCGCCGCCGCGGCCCGTTGTCCGCCGCGGCGGTGGGCACCGGCCGCGGCGGGACGGCGACCGTGCGGGACGGGCCGCCCTTCGCCCCGCTCCGGCCGCCGCCGGACACCTCGGCGGCGGGCAGGGCGGACGGGCCGAAGTCCCGCCGCAGAGCGGCCCGTACCGCCGCCGGGTCCCCGGGCCTGCCGTCGCTCGGACTGGTCGAACAGCTGAACGCGGCAGGTGTCCGCCCGCTCAGCGCCGCGGCGAGCAACGACGCTCCCGGCTCGTGCTTCGCGTACGCCTGCGGGAAGCCGCTGCGCTGCACCCGCTGGGCCGCGACCGTCAACGGCAGCCGCGAGTAGCCCGGCACCCGGACGAGGTGGTCGTAGAACGCGCCCGCCGCGTACACCGGATCGGTGATCTGCCGGGCGGTGCCCCAGCCCTGGGTCGGGCGCTGCTGGAACAGCCCCAGCGAATCGCGGTCGCCGTGATGGATGTTGCGCAGCCCGGACTCCTGCATGGCGGTGGCCAGCGCGATGGTCACGGCCCGCTCCGGCAGCCCCCGCGAGGTGCCCACGGCCGTGATCGTCGAGGCGTTCCCCGCCTGTTCGGGATCGAGCGAGTACGACTCCCCGTCCGCGCGCACCGTGCACCGCGGGGCTCCCGGGCCGCCCGTGAGGAACTGCGCGACCAGATAGCCGGTCAGCGCCAGCAGGACGGCACAGGCGGCCCCGACGCGCAGCAGCCGCCCGTGACGGGCGGGGAAGATCGGGGACATGCGCCCACGTTACTTGACGGGGCGGACGGTCCGCCGTTCCCGGACCGGGCGCGGTTCCGGGCCCGTCACGAGGACGGGCCGGGGTGTCCGGGGCAGGGGTTAGAGTCGCCTGTATGGAGCACGCCGCACTCGATCTGTCCCTCGACTCCGCCGCTCTGACCGCGCGACTGGTCGACATCCCCTCGGTCAGCGGGACGGAGGGCCCGCTCGCCGACGCGATCGAGCAGGCGCTGCGGAAGCTTCCGCACCTGACCGTGGACCGCCACGGCAACAACGTCGTCGCCCGCACGCACCTGGGCCGCGCCGAGCGCGTCGTCCTCGCGGGGCACATCGACACCGTGCCCATCGCGGACAACGTCCCGTCCCGGCTGGACGACGAGGGCGTGCTGTGGGGCTGCGGCACCAGCGACATGAAGTCCGGCGTCGCCGTGCAGCTGCGCATCGCCGCGACCGTCCCGTCCCCCAACCGCGACCTCACCTTCGTCTTCTACGACAACGAGGAGGTCGCCGCCGACCTCAACGGCCTCGGGCACATCGCGCGGACCCACCCCGACTGGCTGGCGGGCGACTTCGCCGTCCTGCTCGAACCCACCGACGGCGAGGTCGAGGGCGGCTGCCAGGGCACCCTGCGGGTGATCCTCCGGACCGAGGGCGAGCGCGCGCACTCCGCCCGCGGCTGGATGGGGTCCAACGCCATCCACGCCGCCGCGCCGATCCTCGCCCGGCTCGCCGCCTACGAGCCCCGACGGCCCGTCATCGACGGCCTGGAGTACCGCGAGGGGCTCAACGCGGTGCGCGTCTCCGGCGGGGTGGCGGGCAACGTCGTGCCCGACGAGTGCGCCGTGACGGTGAACTTCCGCTACGCGCCGGACCGTACGCCGGAGGAGGCGCTCGCGCACGTCCGCGAGGTCTTCGAGGGCTGCGGCGTCGCCGAGATGATCGTGGACGACCACTCGCCCGGCGCGCTGCCCGGCCTCTCCCACCCGGCCGCGGCGGCGTTCATGGCGGCCGTCGGCGGCACCGCCCGGCCCAAGTTCGGCTGGACGGACGTCTCGCGCTTCAGCGCGCTCGGCGTGCCGGCGGTCAACTACGGCCCCGGAGACCCCCTCTACGCCCACAAGCGGGACGAGCATGTGATCGCCTCGCGGATCCCGCACTGCGAGGAGCGGCTGCGCGCCTGGCTCACGGCGTGATCGCCCGCAGCGTGGGCAGCCTACGCTGAACTGCACCAACGGCAGCGGAGGGAGCACGGAATGGTCAATTCCGAAGGGGCGCGCAGGCGGGAGCAGCGCCGGGGTCCGGTCCTGCGGCGGCACGGCCAGATGCAGCAGGGCACCACGGACCAGCACCTGTTGGACACCCGGGGCACGGCGGACTGGGTGCACGAGGATCCGTTCCGGGTGCTGCGCATCCAGTCCGAGTTCGTCGAGGGCTTCGGCGCGCTCGCCGAACTACCGCCCGCCATCAGCGTCTTCGGCTCCGCCCGCACCCGGCGCGACAGCCCCGAGTACGAGGCCGCCGTCGCGATCGGGCGCGGCCTCGTCGAGGCGGGCTTCGCGGTCATCACCGGCGGCGGCCCCGGCGCCATGGAGGCCGCCAACAAGGGCGCCATGGAGGCCGGCGGCGTCTCCGTCGGCCTCGGCATCGAGCTGCCCTTCGAGCAGGGCATCAACCCCTATGTGAACCTCGGGGTGGACTTCCGCTACTTCTTCGTCCGCAAGACGATGTTCGTGAAGTACGCGAGCGGTTTCGTGGTGCTGCCCGGCGGACTGGGCACGCTGGACGAGCTGTTCGAGGCGCTCACCCTGGTGCAGACCAAGAAGGTGACGCGGTTCCCCATCGTCCTCTTCGGCTCCGCCTACTGGGGCGGGCTCGTGAGCTGGATCGAGGAGACCCTGGTGGCCCAGGGCAAGGTCAGCGCCCACGACCTCCAGCTCTTCCACCTCACGGACGACGTGGAGGAGGCGATCGGCCTGGTGACGAAGGAGGCGGGGGCCTGACGGGCCCTCGCGCCGGCCGCGTGCCCGGGGGTCAGGCCAGGCCCCTCCGGGCCACCGCGGGCGGGCGGTGGCCGGCGATGGACGCCACCATGTCCAGCACCTGCCTGGTCTCGGCGACCTCGTGGACGCGGTAGACCCGGGCGCCGAGCCAGGCCGAGACCGCCGTCGTCGCCAGGGTGCCGATGAGGCGCTCCTTGACCGGCCGGTCCAGCGTCTCGCCCACGAAGTCCTTGTTCGACAGGGAGACGAGGACGGGCCAGCCCGTGGCGGTCATCTCGTCCAGGCGCCGGGTCGCCTCCAGGGAGTGGCGGGTGTTCTTCCCGAAGTCGTGGCCCGGGTCGATCATGATGCCGTCGCGGCGCACGCCGAGGGCCACGGCCCGCTCGGCCAGGCCCAGGGTGACCCGCAGGACGTCGGCCATCACGTCCTCGTACTCCGTCCGGTGCGGCCGGGTGCGCGGCTCGACGCCGCCCGCGTGGGTGCAGACCAGGCCCGCCCCGTACCGCGCGGCGACCTCGGCCAGCCGGGGATCGACGCCGCCCCACGCGTCGTTGAGCAGGTCCGCGCCCGCCTCGCACACGGCCTCGCCGACCTCGTGCCGCCAGGTGTCCACGCTGATCACCACGTCCGGGTGGCGGCGGCGCACCTCCGCGACGAAGCCGACGGTCCGCCGCGCCTCCTCCTCGGCCGTGACCTCGTCGCCGGGGCCGGCCTTCACACCGCCGATGTCGATGATCGCGGCGCCCTCGGCGACGGCCTGCTCGACGCGGGCCAGCGCCGGTTCGTCCTGGAAGGTGGCGCCCCGGTCGTAGAAGGAGTCCGGCGTCCGGTTCACGATCGCCATGATCACCGGTTCGTGAGCGTCGAACTCGCGTCGTCCCAGCCGCAGCATTTCCCGCACTCCCTCTCCGTGGTCAGCAGTGACCTTAACCGTCAGTGGGTCGTGGCACGATCGGGGTGGACGGATCGGATGCCATCGGACGCCGTCGGATGGCGGGGAACTGTGGGGAGCACCGTGTTCTGGTTCTTGCTCATCGCGCTGGTCGTGGTGGTGGCCGCGGTCACGCTCGCGGTGCTGGGCGGCAGGGGCGGCGTGCTGCCCGAGGCGGAGCCCGACCGGGTCGCCTGGCCGTTGCCCGCCGGGCGCCCGCTCGGCCGCGCCGACCTGGAGGCCCTGCGGCTGCCCGTCGCGCCGCGCGGCTACCGGATGGCGGAGACGGACGACGTGCTCGACCGGCTGGCGGCGGAGCTCGCCGAGCGGGACGCGCGGATCGCGGAGCTGGAGGCCGCGCTCGCCGGGGCGCGGGCGGCCGCGGCGAGCGCGCCGGACGCCGCCGCCCCGGAGGACGACGAGGGGAGGCGGCCGTGAGCGGCGGCGTCGTCCTCGGGCCGGACGGGCTGGCGCGCTGTCCCTGGGGGCTGGAGGCGGAGTCCATGGCGGACTACCGCGCGTACCACGACACGGAGTGGGGCGTCCCCGTCCGCGGGGACGACGCGCTCTTCGAGCGGATATGCCTGGAGGCGTTCCAGTCCGGGCTGTCCTGGCTGACGATCCTGCGCCGCCGCGAGGGGTTCCGGGCCGCGTTCGCCGGCTTCTCCATCGCCGAGGTCGCCGCCTTCACGGCGGCGGACGAGGAGCGGCTGCTCGCCGACCCCCGGATCATCCGCAACCGCGCCAAGATCGCGGCCGCGCTCGCCAACGCGAGGGTCGCCGCCGCCTGGGGGCCCGGGGAGCTGACCTCGCTCGTGTGGTCCTTCGCCCCCGCGGGCGGGGCGGGGCGGCGCGCTCCGCGCACGGCGGCGGACGTGCCGGCGCTGACGCCGGAGTCGACGGCCCTGGCGAAGGAGCTGAAGCGGCGGGGCTTCCGGTTCGTCGGGCCGACGACGGCGTATGCGCTGATGCAGGCCTGCGGGCTGGTGAACGACCACTTGGCCGGGTGCCACGTGCGGGCCGGGGGCCGGTGAGGGAGAGCCGGTGAGGGAGAGAAGGAGTCAGCGCCCGGCGAAGGTGGGGCGCTCCTTCCTCAGGAACGACTCCACGGCCGCGCCGTGGTCCTCCGACGCCCCCGCCACCGCCTGCAGTTCCTCCTCCGTCCCGAGGGTCTCGCGCAGCGACCGCTCCGCCCCGTACGCCAGGGCCTTCTTCATGGCCGCGTAGGCCACGGTCGGGCCGGAGGCCAGCCGGCGGGCGAGGGCCGCGGCCGTCGCGGCCAGCTCGGCGGCGGGCACGACCTTGTTCGCGATGCCCAGCTCCAGGGCCTCCTCGGCGGAGACGTTGCGGGGGAAGAGCAGCAGGTCCGCCGCCCGGCCGTGGCCGACGAGCCGGGGGAGCGTCCAGGAGACGCCGGAGTCGCCGGCGAGCGCCACCCCGGCGAACGCCGTGTTGAACGCCGCCGTGTCGGCGACGACCCGGTAGTCCGCCGCGAAGGCGAAGCCCGCGCCCGCGCCCGCCGCGGCGCCGTTCACCGCCGCGACCACCGGCTTGGGCATCTCCGCGATGGCCAGGACGATGGGGGAGTAGTGGTCCCGGACCGTGTCCCAGGTCCGGTTCGTCCCGCGCTCGCGGTCGGCGGCCAGGGCGGCGGTGTGCTCCTTGAGGTCCTGCCCGACGCAGAAGGCCCGGCCCGTGCCGGTGAGCAGGACGGCGCGCACGGCCCGGTCCTCCGCCGCGCTCCGCAGCGCGTCGAGGAGGGCGGCCTTCGTCCCCGTGTCCAGCGCGTTCATGGCGTCGGGCCGGTTCAGGGTGATCGTCGCGAGCCCGTCGCTCACCTCGTACAGCACGGTGTCCGCCATGGTGCGTCCTCCCTCGGTCGGCTGCGGTCAGCGGCCAGCTTGCCGCAGATCTCCGGCGGGCGGCATGTGACCTGCGTCAAAGAATCGGCCGTCCGTACGGCTAAGGCGTTGGTGGGCAACTGCGGAGCAATCCCCGAATTGGGTGGTTTTGCCGGAGCGTGTTGCCGAAGGGATGCCGACCGATGTTGGTCATTGGGTCGCGCGATGCGGGATAATGGCCTGGAAGCAATGTGTTCGATGCCGGTGACACGTGCCCTTCGAGAGGGGTTGTCGGCTGACGATGAGCTGGTTTCAGGAAGGGGAACGAGCATGGCGGCCATGAAGCCGCGGACGGGCGACGGCCCGCTCGAGGTGACCAAGGAGGGGCGGGGCATCGTCATGCGGGTTCCGCTCGAGGGCGGCGGTCGTCTCGTCGTCGAGCTGACCCCGGACGAGGCGGCGGCTCTCGCCGACGCCCTGAAGAACGTCGTCGTCTGACGCATGAGACACGGACCGGTCCACGGTCCTTCGCCGGGTTTTCCTCTTGCCCCGGTGGCCGGTCACGGCCGCCGGGGCAAGACGTTTTCCGGCCGTTCCGGCCCGGGCGGGTGGCCGGATCCGCCCCCCGCCCCGGCGTCCGCCACGCCCCCGCGCCCCGGTCAGCCGCTGCGCCGTGCCGCGCACAGCAGCCCGTCGCCCACCGGCAGCAGGGACGGCACCAGGACCGTCGACTCCCGTACGGCCCGCAGCAGTTCGCGCAGCCGCAGCACCTCGGCGGGCTGGGCGGCGGAGTCCACGGTGCGGCCGTCCGCGAAGACGCCCTCGAAGCAGACCAGGCCGCCGGGGCGCAGCAGGCGCAACGATTCCGCTAGGTAGTCGAGGTACTCCAGCCGGTCCCCGTCGCAGAAGACCAGGTCGTACCCGCCGTCCGCGAGGCGGGGGAGCACCTCCAGCGCGCGGCCGGGGATGAAGCGGGCGCGGTTGCCGGCGAAGCCCGCCGCGCGGAACGCCTGCCGGGCGAACTGCTGGCACTCCGGGTCGAGATCGACCGTCGTCAGGACGCCGTCGGGGCGCATGCCGTACAGGAGGTGCAGCCCGGACACCCCGGTGCCGGTGCCGATCTCGGCGACGGCCTTGGCGTCCACCGTCGCGGCGAGCAGCCGCAGCGCGGAGCCGGTGCCCGACGAGACCGGGCGCAGCCCCGCCTCCTCGGCCCGGTCGCGCGCCCAGAGCAGTGCCGGGTCGTCGATGTGCCCGACGCCGTACGCATCGGCGAACGCCCAGCTCGTCTGCCGGTTGCCGGTAATGGCCCTCTCCTGTCCCCATGTGTCGACGCAACGGTGACTGTATCCGCTGCTGTCGGGAACCCGCAGATGGGACCGTGCGTTGAGGTGGTGGGAAGACGGCGTGAGGGGGTCGCGGGGGGTCCGGCCGGGGCCCTCGGCCGGTCCGGGCGACGGATCAAACCCAAAAGCAGGTCAAAATTCCTTATCCGGAGCTAACGGGCGAGGTGGATATGGTAGGGGCTCCACTGGACACCACCAGAGCCGACAGGGGAGGTGCGGCTGCGTGCAGCGGCCCCCGGGGAGTGCTCAGGCGCTTCCGGCGGACCGCCGGCGAGCCGAAATCCGTGACCGACACCGCTGACCGTTCCGCCACCCAGATCTCCGCAACCGCGACTTTCGCCAGCGACGCGGACTCGCAGGCGTGGACCCCTCCCACCTGGGAGGAGATCGTCAGCACGCACAGCGCACGGGTCTACCGCCTCGCCTACCGCCTCACCGGCAACCAGCACGACGCCGAGGACCTCACCCAGGAGGTCTTCGTCCGGGTCTTCCGCTCGCTGTCCACGTACACCCCCGGCACGTTCGAGGGGTGGCTGCACCGCATCACCACCAACCTCTTCCTGGACATGGTCCGCCGCCGCCAGCGCATCCGTTTCGACGCGCTGGGCGACGACGCCGCCGAGCGGCTCCCCAGCCGCGAGCCGTCCCCCCAGCAGCACTTCAACGACACGCACTTCGACGCGGACGTCCAGCAGGCGCTGGACACCCTCGCCCCGGAGTTCCGGGCGGCCGTCGTGCTCTGCGACATCGAGGGGCTCTCCTACGAGGAGATCGCGGCGACGCTCGGCGTGAAGCTGGGCACCGTTCGCAGTCGCATCCACCGCGGCCGGTCCCACCTGCGCAAGGCGCTGCGGCACCGGTCCCCCTCCGCCCGGGCCGAGCAGCGGGCCGAGCGGCGCGCGGTGGTGGGAGCCGCCGCCGGCGCCCGGCTGAGTGGGGAGGTCGGGATCGCGTGACCGGTTCAGGCGGTCAGTCCCCCGCCGAGCAGCATCTCGGCGACCGCCTCGCGGCCCTGGTCGACGGGGAGTTGGGACACGAATCGCGGGAGCGGGTGCTCGCCCATCTCGCCACCTGTGGAAAATGCAAGGCCGAAGCCGACGCCCAGCGTCGGCTCAAGAGCGTGTTCGCCGAGGCCGCTCCTCCGCCGCTCTCCGCAGCGCTGCTGGCCCGGCTCCAGGCCCTGCCGGCCGCGGGGCTCGACGGGCCCGCCGGGCCCGGCGCCCCGGCCGCGTCCGCCGCGGACGACGACGGCGCCCGCCCGCGGCGCCGCGGCGCGTTCGGACACCGGGCGGACGCCTTCGCGCTGGTGCCGCTCGGCGAACTGGCGCCCCGCGACCAGGGCTTCCGCATCCACGAGGTGGGGCGCGCGTCGCGCGGGCGGCGGTTCGGGATCGCGGCGGCCGGTGCCGTCACGATCGCGGCCTTCGCCCTGGTCGGTGCCCAGCCGCTGGGGTCGGTCGAGGAGGCGCCGGGCGCCCGGGCCGAGGATCCCCGGGGGGCCACCACGGCGTTCGCCCTCGGCTCCGCCACGGGGGGCGGAGCGGCGGCGCGCGACGCCGTCGCCCGCCGGCCCTCGCTGGCCGTCCCGCCCGCCCTGCCGGTCGCCGTCCCCTTCCGGATGCCCCAGCGGGCCCCCCTCTCCCGCTGACGCGGGCTGCCCTGCTCATCCGCCGCCGGACCTGGTTGAATCGCCGGTGGGCCGGCGACCGGGACGGTGCCCCGGCCTTCGACGAACCGTTGGGGGGAGACCGGGATGGACCAGGGCAGGGCGCACTGGTGGAGCCGTACGCGCCGCGACCGCGACCGCGGCGGCGAGGGGGCCGGGGAGGCGGCGCCGCTGCACGGCCCGGATCCGTACGGCACGCCCCCGTACGGCCGTCCCGGCCCCTGGGCCCCGGCCCCGCCGGTCCAGCCC
The DNA here is from genome assembly GCF_001187435.1 of Streptomyces caatingaensis. Taxonomy (GTDB): domain Bacteria; phylum Actinomycetota; class Actinomycetes; order Streptomycetales; family Streptomycetaceae; genus Streptomyces; species Streptomyces caatingaensis. The sequence goes on from NZ_LFXA01000009.1 coordinate 562,480, forward strand.
CCGGCGGCCCCCGCGCCGACAGCCGGCGCACAGCCGCCGCTGCCGGCTCCGGACCGCGCCCTTCCCGCCGGCCCTGAGCCGACGCACCCCGCCCCCGGCCCCTACACACCACCCGGCACCCCCGCCCACCCCCGGCCCGAAGCCCGGCCCCCACGGCCGGACCACGCGCCCCCGCCGGCCGCCCCCGCCACCCGCGCGCCCGAGCCGCACCCCGGCGGGGACGGCTCCCACCCGACGCCGCGGCCGTACCCGGCGGCGGGTGCCCCGCATGCGACCCCGCCGGGCGTCCCGGCTGCCGCGCCGCAGCCGCCGGCCGGCGCGCCGGCCGCGCAGTCGTACCCGGGCGCGGGTGCCCCGCACCCGGCCCCGCCGGGCGTCCCGGCCGCTGCTGCGCCGCTGCCGCCGGCCGGTTTCCCGGCCACGCCGCCGTACGCCGACGCCGGCGGCCCCCGCCCCACGCCGCAGTCGTACCCGGCCGCGGGCACCCCGCACCCGGCCCCGCCGGCCGCCCCGGCCGCTACCGCCCCGCACCCGCCGGCCGGCGCACCCGCCTCCCCGCCCCACCCCGGCGGAGCCGGGCACGTGTCGGGCGGGGGGCGGCCGCCGGTGGTGGGGGCCGGGGTGCGGCCGGGGCCGTGGCAGTACGACCCCTGGGCCGTGGAGCGGCCGCAGGAGGCGGTGGGGAAGGGGGTGGCGCGGAAGAAGGTGGTCGTGGGGGCGGTCGTCGTCGCGCTGGTCGCCGGTGGGGTGGGCGGCGGGATGGGGGCCTGGCTGGAGCGGGGCGGCGGCGGGCGGCATGTGACGCTGCCGCAGGCGCCCGTCGAGAAGGACGACCGGGACCCGGGCAGCGTGGCCGGGATCGCGGCCCGGGCGCTGCCCGGAGTCGTCACCCTGCACGTGCGCGGCAGTTCGGGCCGCGGCACCGGCACCGGCTTCGTCCTCGACAAGCGGGGACACATCCTCACCAACAACCACGTCGTCGAGCCCGCCGGCGACGGCGGCGAGATCACGGTGACGTTCAACGGCGGCCAGACCGCCAAGGCCACCGTCGTCGGCCGGGACGGCGGCTACGACCTGGCCGTCGTCAAGGTCTCGGGCGTCGACGGGCTCACCCCGCTCGCCCTGGGCAACTCCGACTCCGTGCACGTCGGCGACTCCGTCGTGGCCATCGGCGCGCCCTTCGACCTCGCGGGCACCGTCACCACCGGGATCATCAGCGCCAAGGAGCGTCCGATCACGGCGGGCGGCCGGAAGCAGGACGGCAGCGACGTCAGCTACGTGGACGCGCTGCAGACGGACGCCCCGATCAACCCGGGCAACTCCGGCGGCCCGCTGGTGGATTCGCGGGGCCGGGTCATCGGCATCAACAGCGCGATCCGCTCGGCCGGCGGCGCCGAGGCGGGCGGGGGCCAGGGCGGGAGCATAGGGCTGGGCTTCGCCATCCCGATCAACCAGGCCAAGCGGGTCGCCGAGGAGCTGATCAACACGGGCCGGGCCACCCATCCGGCGATCGGCGTCACCCTCGACATGGCCTACCAGGGCGACGGCGCACGGGTGAACCCCAAGGGCGGCGCGGGGACCCCGGTGGCCCGGGGCGGCCCGGCGGACAGGGCCGGCATCGAGCCGGGGGACGTCATCAAGAAGGTCGACTCGTCGGCCGTCCACAGCGGCCAGGAGCTCATCGTCAAGATCCGCAGTCACCGGCCGGGCGACCGCCTCACCCTCACCGTGGAGCGCGGCGGCAAGGAGCGGACGGTGCCGCTGACGCTCGGGACGGCGGGCCGCGACTGATCCTTGGCCCCTTGTTGGCCCGGGCGTCTCCCGCGCATCCGTCCGGGCCAGGTACCGTGATAGACGGCCAGTGCCGTCGGCCGCCCCCGCATCAAGGAGCTACAGGTGCTCGACATAGGACTTCCCGAGCTGATCGCGCTCGTCGTCCTCGCTCTGCTCATCTTCGGACCGGACAAGCTGCCGAAGATGATCCAGGACGTGTCCCGCACCCTGCGCAAGATCCGGCAGTTCTCCGAGAGCGCCAAGGAGGACATCCGCTCCGAGCTCGGGCCGGAGTTCAAGGACTTCGAGTTCGAGGACCTCAACCCGAAGACCTTCGTCCGCAAGCACGTCCTGGACAAGGACGAGCTGGGGCTCAAGGAGATCCGCAACGGCTTCGACCTCAGGTCCGAGATGGCCGAGGTCACGGACGCCGTCAACGGCCGCGACCCGGAGCCCGCCCCGCACTCCGCCACCGGCGGCCCCGACCTCCTCAAGAAGAAGGAGCCGCTGCGGCCGGGCGAACGGCCCCCCTTCGACGCCGACGCCACCTGAGCCTCGCCTGCCGTGCCCCATTGACGGGGGTGGCTATCCTCCCCTTGTCCGGGTTGGCCGTGCCCGTGTGCGGGCCGGCAGGGCAGACGGGGCTACGAGGAGGCGCCGCGCAGATGGAGACCACGAGTCGGGCAGGGGCGGCGGGGGCACCCGCCGGAGAGGACACCGGCGCGGAGGGGAGCGCCCCGCCGGGCGCGTCCGGCGTCCGGCGTCCGGTCGACGACTATCTGCAGGCGTCGTTCCCCTGGTACGGCCTGGACGACGCCTTCACGGGACGCCGCTGGCTGATGCAGGTGGGCACGGCCGCCGACGGCACCGTGGAGCACGGCTCGACGGGGCACGGCACGGAACCCGGCCCCCCCTCGGGCCGCCCCGACCGGATGGCGCCCCCGTCCGCCGACCGGCGCTTCACGGTGGTCGTCACCGTCGCCAGCCGCCCGGTGCGGCGCAGCGCGGACGGCACGGGGGTGCTGGAGGCCACGTCCGTCTCCTCGGCCGCCTGGCTCGCCGGCGCGGGCCTGCTCTCGTACACCTGGCCCGACCGCATGGAGCGGGCCCTGCGGCAGAACTGGCTCGACCAGCAGACCGCGCTCGCCTGGGAGCTGGCGGACCACCTGGACGAGGCCCCCTGGTCGACGCTCTCGCTGCCGGTGGACGGCGTCTCGACCGACTTCCGCTACCGCGAGTCGGAGTACGGCTGGGTGCTCGCCGGCTCCGCGGAGGGCGGAGGGGTGCATCTGGGGGCGTACGGGCGTGGGATGAGCGCCTACGGGATGGGCTTCTCGGCGATCGGCGACATCACCGCCTACGCGAACTGAGGGAGAGCGAGGGGGAACCGGCCCGGTCCCGGGGAGGACGCCCCGGGACCGGTGCCGCCCTCAGAACTTGTTGCGCGGCGTGATGCCGAGCGACATCCCCGACAGCCCGCGCTGCCGCCCGCCCAGCTTGCCGGCGATGGCGCGCAGCGCGCTGCCCGCGGGGGACTCCGGGTCGGTGAGGACGACGGGCCTGCCCTCGTCGCCGCCCTCGCGCAGCCGGACGTCGATGGGGATCGAGCCCAGGACGGGGACGGTGGCGCCGGTGGTGCGGGTCAGCCCGTCGGCCACGAGCTGGCCGCCGCCGGTGCCGAAGACGTCGACCATCTCGCCGCAGTGCGGGCAGGGCAGCCCGGACATGTTCTCCACGACGCCGACGATCTTCTGGTGGGTCTGGACGGCGATCGCGCCGGCCCGCTCGGCGACCTCGGCGGCGGCCTGCTGGGGCGTCGTCACCACCAGGATCTCGGCGTTGGGCACCAACTGGGCGACGGAGATGGCGATGTCGCCGGTGCCCGGCGGCAGGTCGAGGAGGAGGACGTCGAGGTCGCCCCAGTAGACGTCGGCGAGGAACTGCTGGAGGGCGCGGTGCAGCATCGGGCCGCGCCAGACGACCGGGGCGTTGCCCGGGGTGAACATGCCGATGGAGATGACCTTCACGCCGTTGGCCGACGGCGGCATGATCATGTTCTCCACCTGGGTGGGCCGGCCGTCGGCGCCCAGCATGCGCGGGACGGAGTGGCCGTAGATGTCCGCGTCGACGACGCCGACCTTGAGCCCGTCGGCGGCCATCGCCGCGGCCAGGTTGACCGTGACCGAGGACTTGCCGACGCCGCCCTTGCCGGAGGCCACCGCGTAGACCCGGGTCAGCGAGCCGGGCTTGGCGAACGGCACCTCGCGCTCGGCCGTCCCGCCGCGCAGGGAGGCGGCCAGTTCGCGGCGCTGCTCGTCGCTCATCACGTCGAGCTCGACCGTCACGTCCTTCACGCCCGCCACACCGGCGACCGCCTTGCGGACGTTCTCCGTGATCGTCGCCCGCATCGGGCAGCCGGCGACCGTCAGGTAGACCGCCACCGCGACCGTCCCGTCCGCCGCGACGTCGACGGATTTCACCATGCCGAGCTCGGTGATCGGCCGGTGGATCTCGGGGTCGTCCACCGTCGCGAGCGCGGCGCGCACCGCCTCTTCGGCGGGGACGGAGCTGGGGGTCTCGGTAGCCATGCCCCGATGGTACGGCGCACCACCGACGGCCGGGGAAGGGCCGTCAGCGGTCGCGTTCCTCACTCTCGGCGGGGAATACCCTGCGCTGTTCGAGCTCCTTGATCAGTTCCTGGAACTCGGAGCGGATCCAGTCGCGGGTCGCGACCTCGCCGAGCCCCATGCGCAGCGCGGCCACCTCGCGCGTGAGGTACTCGGTGTCGGCGATGGAGCGTTCGTTCTGCTCGCGGTCCTGTTCGAGGTTGACCCGGTCCCGGTCGTCCTGCCGGTTCTGGGCGAGCAGGATCAACGGGGCGGCGTAGGACGCCTGGAGGGAGAGCACCAGGGTCAGGAAGATGAACGGGTAGGGGTCGAACCGCACATGGGGCGGGGCGGTGGTGTTCCACACCACCCACACCACGATGACGACCGTCATCCAGACGATGAACCGCCCGGTGCCCAGGAAGCGGGCGATCCGCTCCGAGGTGCGGCCGAACGCCTCCGGGTCGTACTCGGGCAGCCAGCTGCGCCGCTTGAGCTGCGGCTGGTCGAGGCGAACGCGCCGCTCCGGCTGGGCCGCGGCAGCGGACCGTTCCTTCTGCCGCTCCCGTTCCCGCTGGCGCTCCCGCTCCCGCAGGCGCTCGCGCTGCCGCTCGAGCCGCTCCCGCGGGGTCTCCCGCCCTTCGGCGTTCATCGTCCGCCCGCCTCCCCCGGGTCCTCGGGCACGTCCATGCCGAACGCGCCCTGGTGCAGCTCCGTCTCGCGCCAGTCGTCCGGCAGCAGGTGGTCCAGCACGTCGTCCACGGTGACCGCGCCCAGCAGCGAACCGCCGGAGTCCACCACGGGGGCCGCGACCATGTTGTACGTGGCGAGGTAGCTAGTCACGGCGCGCAGCGGGGTGTCGGGGTGCAGCGGGCGCAGCTCGGTGTCGGTGATCGAGGCGACGAGGGTGAACGGCGGGTCGCGCAGCAGCCGTTGGAAGTGCACCGTGCCCAGGTACTTGCCCGTCGGCGTCTCGTCGGGCGGCCGGCAGACGTAGACCTGCGCGGCGAGCGCGGGGGACAGGTCCCGGTTGCGGACGCGGGCGAGGGCGTCGGCGACGGTGGCGTCCGGGCGCAGCACGATCGGCTCCGTCGTCATCAGGCCGCCGGCGGTGCGCTCCTCGTAGGCCATGAGCCGGCGTACGTCCGCCGCGTCGCCCGGCTGCATCAGCGCCAGCAGCCGCTCGGTGTGCGCCTCGGGGAGCTCGGAGAGCAGGTCGGCGGCGTCGTCCGGGTCCATCGCCTCCAGGACGTCGGCGGCGCGCTCCTCCTTGAGCTTGCCGAGGATCTCGATCTGGTCGTCCTCCGGCAGCTCCTCCAGGACGTCCGCGAGCCGGTCGTCGTCGAGGGCGGCGGCCACCTCGGCGCGCCGCTTGGGGGAGAGGTGGTGCAGGACGCTGGCGAGGTCGGCGGGGCGCAGCTGCTCGAAGGTGGCGAGGAGGCTGGCGGCGCCCTGGCCGTGCTCCTCCAGGGAGAAGCCGGTGACGGCCGACCACTCGACGGTGAGGGTCTCGCCCTTGCGGCGCAGCGCGCCGCCCTTGCCGCGGCGGACGAAGACCTTGTCGATCTCCCACTCGCGGCGGGCCTGGAGCTGGGTGATCGACACGTCGAGGACGGTGACCTCGTCGCCGGTGGCCACCAGCCGCACGCGCCGGTCGAGGAGTTCGCCGAGGACGAGGGTCTCGGTGGGCCGCTGCTCGAACCGCCGCATGTTGATCACGCCGGTGGAGATGACCTGGCCGGACTCCACGCCCGTCACCCGGGTCATGGGCAGGAAGACGATGCGCCGGCTCGCGACCTCCACCACCAGGCCCAGCACCCGCGGCGGGCGGTTGCCGACGCGGAGCATCGCGACGACGTCGCGGACCCTGCCGACCCGGTCGCCGTTGGGGTCGAAGACGGCCACGCCGGACAGGTGCGAGACGAACACGCGGGCGCTCGCCGCCATGCCGTGCACCTCCTCAGCCGCCGCCGCCTCCGGCGTTTCCCGGTTCAGGCTAACGTGACCGGCCGCGCGCTGCCGCTCCGCGCCGGTGGCGGGGAACGGGCGCGAGTACGCTGCCGTATCCAGTGCTGACAGGAGGCAGGAGCAGGTGCGAACGCGGAACGCGGCCCTCGTGGGGGCCGCCCTGTGCGCCGTGCTGTCCCCGGCCCTCGCGGCCTGCGGCGGCGGCGAGGACCCCGACGCGGGGACCAACGGCGTGGGAAAGCTCCGGCCCGCGGTCATCCAGGACCGGGCGCGGGCGGCGGCGAAGGGCGCCGGCGCGGTGCGGCTGTCGGGGGCCGTGGTCAGCCAGGGGCGGACGTACCGCATCGACGTGCGGCTGAAGAAGGACGGCGGGACGGGGCGGGTCGCCTCGGGCGACGTCTCCTTCGAACTGCTCCGGGTCGGCGACGAGCTCTTCGTCAAGGGGGACGCGGCGTTCTGGGGCCGGGGCGGGGCGGGGGCGTCCGCCGCCCCGGGGCGTCCGAAGCCGGGGACGGCCGCGGCGAAGCTCAACGGCAAGTACGTGAAGGTTCCCTCCGGGGATCCCGCGTACCGGCAGCTGCGCGGCTTCACCGACAAGGACGTCCTGCTGGACGGGCTCCTCGGGCTGCGCGGCACGCTGTCGCGGGGCGAGCACGGGACGGTCGGGGGGGTGCGCTCGATCCGGCTCAACGCGGGGGACGCGAAGGGGTCGGGAGGGGTGCTGGACGTCTCCCTCGTCGGGACGCCGTACCCGTTGCGGGTGCAACGGGCGGGCGGGGCGGGGCAGTTGAACCTGGGCGACTGGGGGAAGGACTTCCCGCTGCGGGTGCCGGGGAAGGGGGAGGTCGTGGACTACGGGTCGCGGATCCCCGCGGGGGGCCGCTGAGGGGGGCTACTTCCTCCGGCCGCGGCGGAGCAGGCGCGGCAGGGCCGCCGGCATGGGGCGGCGCGTCGTCGCCGGCGTCGGCAGCGGCACGGCCGCGAGCGACGTCGACGGCAGGGGATCCGACGCGCCCGTCGGCTCCAGCCGCAGGACCCGGCACTCACGGGCCCACCGCTCCTCCAGGGAGTCGAAGCCCACGGCGTTGAGCCGCTTGCCCTTGAGCTCCGCCACCGCCTCCCCCCACGCCTCGCCGCCCGCCGGCAGCTCGGCCACCCGGGCCGTCCACGTGACCAGCCGGCCGCCCTTGTCCTTGCTGCGGACGGTGACCTTCGCGACCGCCCCGTCGGCGAGCCCGAGGTCGTCCACCGGCTGCTCCCCGGGGCCGCCGACGACGAGGGCCGCCCCGGCGTGCCAGACGTGCCACAGGGCACGGCTCGGCCCCGTCGGGCCCTGCACCCAGAGGAGAGCCGACTTCTTCGCGGCCTCTTCGATCAGCGCCAGCGTCTGCGTCATGCGCCCCACTCTAGGGGCACGTGTTCCGGTGGTACGCGCCGGTACGTCCGCCCGTGCGCCCATGATCCCGGTTACCCAGAGCCACCTTCGGGCCTAGGCTGAAGCGGTGACCGCCGTCCGCAGCCTCTCCGCCCTCCACCGCCTCGACCTGGCCCTGCTCCTGGTCGCCGTCTCCGGCATCACCCTGTCCGCCCCGCTGATCGCCTCCGTCACGGCCGCCCCGGCGCTCGCCATCGCCTTCTGGCGGAACGCCATGGCGGTGGGCGCGCTCACCCCGCTGGTGCTGCTGCGCCACCGGGCGGAGCTGCGGGCCGTCGGCCGCCGGGCCGGGCTGCTCGCGGTCGCGAGCGGGGCGCTGCTCGCCGTGCACTTCGGCGTGTGGCTGCCGAGCCTGTCGATGACCTCGGTGGCCTCCTCGACGGCGCTGGTGACCACCACCCCGATATGGACGGTGGTCCTGATGCGGCTCGGCGGCCGGCGCCAGCCGGGCCTGGTCTGGGCAGGCACCGCCCTCGCCTTCCTCGGCGTGGTGATCCTCACCGGCGTGGACCTCTCCGGTTCGCCGCGCGCCCTGGCGGGGGACGCCCTCGCGCTGGCGGGCGGCGTGGCCGCCGCCGGGTACGTCCTGCTGGGCGCCGAGGTCCGCCGGACGGTGGGCACCGTCGCGTACACCTACGTCTGCTACACGACCACGACCGTGCTGCTGCTCGTCGCCTGCCTGGTCTCCGGCTCCGCGCTCGCCGGGTACGACGGGGGCACCTGGGGCAAGCTCGTCCTTCTGACGGCCACCGCGCAGCTGCTCGGCCACTCGCTGATCAACCGGGTCGTCAAGAGCCTGGGCCCCTCCGTGACCTCGACGGCGATCCTGCTGGAGACCCCGGGCGCCGCGCTGATAGCCGCGCTCTGGCTGGGGCAGACGCCGCCGGTGGCGGCGTACCCCGCGCTGGCGGTGATCCTGGGCGGCCTGGCCCTGGTGATCCTGGCCGACCGCCGGCGGGCCGGCCGTCCCGCCGCGGCGGAGCCGGTCGCGGCGGAGCGGGCTAGAGCCAGCCGTTCCGCTTGAAGCCGCGGTGGATGGTCACACAGATCACCACGGTGACGACCATGACCGTGGGGTAGCCGTACTTCCACCCCAGCTCCGGCATGTACTTGAAGTTCATGCCGTAGATGCCGGCGATCATCGTGGGCACCGCGAAGATCGCCGCCCAGGACGTGATCTTGCGCATGTCCTCGTTCTGCGCGACGGACGCCTGGGCGAGGTTGGCCTGGAGGATCGAGTTGAGCAGGTCGTCGAAGGCGACCACCTGCTCGTGCACCCGGGCGAGGTGGTCGGCGACGTCCCGGAAGTACTTCTGGATGTCGGGGTCCACGAGCCGCATCGGCCGCTCGCTGAGCAGCTGCATCGGCCGCATCAGCGGCGTCACCGCCCGCTTGAACTCCAGCACCTCCCGCTTGAGCTGGTAGATGCGGCCCGCGTCGCCGCCCCGCCGGGAGCCCTTGTCCGGCGCGGAGAAGACGTCGATCTCCACCTCGTCGATGTCGTCCTGCACCGCGTCGGCCACCGCTATGTAACCGTCCACGACCTGGTCGGCGATGGCGTGCAGAACGGCCGAGGGGCCCTTGGCCAGCAGCTGCGGGTCCTCCTGGAGCCGGTGCCGCAGGGCGCGCAACGAGCCCTGCCCGCCGTGCCGGACGGTGATGATGAAGTCCTCGCCGGTGAAGCACATCACCTCACCGGTCTCCACCACCTCGCTGGTGGCGGTGAGTTCGGCGTGCTCGACGTAGTGGATGGTCTTGAAGACCGTGAAGAGCGTGTCGTCGTAACGCTCCAACTTGGGCCGCTGGTGGGCGTGGACGGCGTCCTCCACCGCCAGCGGGTGCAGCCCGAACTCCCGGGCGATGCCGGCGAACTCCTGCTCCGTGGGCTCGTGCAGCCCGATCCAGGCGAACCCGCCCTCGGCGCGCACCCGCCGCATGGCCTCCGCCGGCCCGCACGGGGTGTTCACCCGCCGCCCCTCGCGGTAGACGGCGCAGTCCACCACCGCGCTGTTGGCGGACGGGTCGCGGCCGGAGTCGCACGCGTACGGCTCGTAGGGGCCGCCGCCCTTGCGCAGGGCGGGGCGGACGGCGGCACGCAGGTCACGGATCATCGACATGGCTGGCTCCATTCACGGGCCGCCACCGGCCGGGACGCACGGCACCGCGATCCGCGACGGGGACGTGCGGGCGCCTGTCGGCAGGGCCAGGCGGACGGACGTCCCTGCGGCGGACCGCGCTCCGTGCGGTGCGTGCGGCTGGCGGCAGTTCGCGGAGAACTCGCAGAGGGCATTGCAGGAGGGCGTGTGAGGGCAGCGCTCCCCCGTCAAGTGCCGCGGGCGCGAAGGGACTTCCGGAGGGCCGGGACCGAGGGCCGGCGGGCGAAAGAGCCGCTTCTAGTTCACGAAGCGCGCGTCCGGAGCGGAGAAACGGGGGAACTGTCGGTACTGCACGGTCGACTAGGATCCACCGCAGCCCCACCTCCTCCGGCCGGTCCCCGCTGAGGGACGGACGTAACTCCCTGACCAGAGGCCAAGGCTAGCAGCCGCCCGGGACGTCAAGCCCCCGCTTTGCCTGTTCGATACACGTTCTATGCTCGGGCGCATGTCGGACGTTCTCGCACTGGTCGAGGCCAGGCTGCACACCACCTTCGGGGAGCCGGACGCCCGCGCCGCGGTGACCTTCCTCGGCGCCGACCGGATCGAGGTCCTGCGCTTCACCGGGCCCGCGGACGGCAACGCCGGGGAGGACGTCGTGCGTTACGTCACTCTCGGCATGTCCGCCCAGCCGATGGCGGATCCCGGCCGCCCGTCGCCCGGCGGGCCCCCCTCGCCGAGCGGCTTCGCCGCGCCCCTCTCCGTCTCCCTCGCCGACCCCGTGCGGGGCCCGCGCGCCGAACTCGTCCTCACCGTCCGCCCCGGCCGCGCCGACACCGACAAGGTCCTGCGCCCCCTCGCCGTCCTCGCCGCCTCGCCCCAGGTCGAGGGGCTCGTCGTGGCGCCCGGCGCCTCGCTCGACACCGGTGAACCGCTGTGGCCGGGCGCCCCCTTCACCTCCGTCCTCGTCGCCGAGCCCGGCGGCCTCGTCGAGGACCTGGAGCTCGACGCCCCCATGGAGCCCGTCCGTTTCCTCCCCTTGCTGCCCATGACCCCCAACGAGGCGGCGTGGAAACGCGTCCAGGGCGCCGCCGCCCTGCGCGAGCGCTGGCTGAGGCACGGTACGGACCTCCGCGATCCCCTGCGCGCGGGCGTGCCCCTGGGGTGACGGCGGACCCGCGGGACAGGGGGTTCGCCGGGCCCCCGGAAGCGGCCCTCCGGACGGGTGATCGTCCTTGACGCGGCGGCGGCCGCGGAGGACCGTTGGAAGTTATGAGGGGCGAACCCAGTTGCCCGAAGTGCGGTGGCCGGGTGCGAGCGCCCGGTCTCTTCGCCGACTCGTGGCAGTGCGCCGCGCACGGAACGGTGCACCCTCTCCAGCCCGTGGTCCCGCCGAGCGTCGAGGCGCTCGCCGTCGTCGTGAACCGGTCCCGGGTGCCCGTCTGGATGCCCTGGCCGCTGCCGGTCGGCTGGCTGTTCACCGGGGTCGTCTGCGCCGGGGACGACCGCAGCGGGGGCCGCGCCACCGCCGTCGCCTGCTCCGGGCCCGGCCCGCTGGGCGGCCCGGGAGAGCTGCTGCTGATCGCGGAGGAGCTGGGCGTGGGCCTGGGCGCGCGGTACGCGGGCATCGACGGCCCCGACCCCGGCCGCCGCATGAGCGTCGACCGCGCCCCGCACGCCAAGGTCCTCGCGGCCGGCCGGCCCACCCCGCTGTGGCACGTGGAGGGGGTGCCGGAGGACCGGGCGGTCTTCGCGGGCGAGGCCCGGGGCCTGTGGCTGTGGGCCGTCGTCTGGCCCGAGCAGTCGAGCCTGCTGATGTACGACGAGCTGGTCATCACCGATCTCCGGGACGCGGGCGCCGAGGTGGACCTGGTGCCCTGCGGGGCGCTCTCCCCGCGGATCGTCGCCCCCTGACCGCGCCGGGGCCGGTGCGCACGGCGGTTATCCTGAACCGGTTCTCGTGTTCGCCGTCAGACCGCCAGACAGGGAGGCCCGTGTCGTGCGCATCGACCTGCACACCCACTCCACGGCCTCCGACGGTATGGACACCCCCGCCGAGCTGGTCCGCAACGCGGCCGCCGCGGGGCTGGACGTCGTCGCGCTGACCGACCACGACGGCACCGGCGGGCACGCCGAGGCGATCGCCGCCCTGCCGCCGGGCCTCACCCTCGTCACCGGCGCCGAACTCTCCTGCCGGCTGGGCGGGGTGGGCGTGCACCTGCTGGCCTACCTCTTCGACCCGGCGGAGCCCGAGTTCGCCCGCGAGCGCGAGCTCGTCCGCGACGGCCGCGAGCCGAGGGCCCGCGCCATGGTCGCGCGGCTGAACGAGCTGGGGGTGCCGGTCGCCTGGGAGCGCGTCGCGGAGCTGGCGCGCGGCGGGGCCGTCGGCCGGCCGCACGTGGCCGCCGCCATGGTCGAACAGGGCGTGATCCCCTCCGTCTCCGCCGCCTTCGCGCCCGAGTGGCTGGGCAACGGCGGCCGCGCGTACGTCGAGAAGCACGAGTTCGACCCCTTCGAGGCCGTCCGCCTGGTCAAGGCCGCCGGCGGGGTCACCGTCCTCGCGCACCCCATGGCCGTCAAGCGCGGCGTGGTGCTGCCGGAGGGCGCGATAGCCGAGCTGGCCTCGGCGGGGCTGGACGGCGTCGAGGTCGATCACATGGACCACGACGCGCCCACCCGTGCCCGGCTGCGCGGCCTCGCCGCCGACCTCGGCCTGCTGACCACCGGTTCCAGCGACTACCACGGCCGCAACAAGACCTGTGAACTCGGCGAGTTCACCACCGACCCGGAGATCTACGGGGAGATCACGCGCCGCGCGACGGGAGCGTTCCCCGTTCCGGGCGCGGGCGGCTGATCCCGCACCCCGTCACGAGGCGACCGCGCGGTCGGGCACCCCCACGGGGCCCGGGCCCTCGCGCACCCGCGCGCACGTGCTCGCCCCCTTCCCCGCTCGGCACCACACGCAAGGCCCTACCGTGTTCGACTTCGCTGTCTTCGGCTCCCTCTTCCTCACCCTGTTCGTGATCATGGATCCGCCCGGGATCACCCCGATCTTCCTCGCCCTGACCTCCGGGCGGCCCGCCAAGGTCCAGCGCCGTATGGCCTGGCAGGCGGCGGCCGTCGCCTTCGGCGTCATCACCGTCTTCGGCGTCTGCGGCCGGCAGATCCTGGACTACCTGCACATCACCACCCCGGCGCTGATGATCGCGGGCGGGCTGCTCCTGCTGCTGATCGCGCTGGACCTGCTCACCGGCAAGTCCGAGGAGCCGAAGCAGACCAAGGACGTCAACGTCGCCCTCGTCCCGCTCGGCATGCCGCTGCTGGCCGGTCCCGGCGCGATCGTGTCGGTGATCCTCGCCGTGCAGCGCGCGGACTCGGTGACCGCGCAGGTGTCGGTGTGGTGCGCGATCGCGGCCATGCACGTCGTGCTGTGGCTGGTGATGCGCTATTCGCTGCTGATCATCAGGGTCATCAAGGACGGCGGCGTGGTGCTGGTCACCCGGCTCGCGGGCATGATGCTCTCCGCGCTCGCCGTGCAGCAGATCATCAACGGCGTCACCCAGGTGATCACGCACCGCTGAGTTCCCCGCGGCCCTGTGTGACGGCGGTCCGCCGCGCACGCGAAGCGCCCCCGTACGGCCGTTCCGTACGGGGGCGTTCCGCGTCCTGCCGGGCCGACGACTGCGTACCCTTAGCGCGTCACCGGGTCGCGGCGTCGGCAGGACGGATGTAGAGGCGTTGGCCGATCGAGGCGGCCTGCTGCACGATCCGGTTGACGGAGGCGGCGTCCACGACGGTGCTGTCGACAGCGGTGCCGTCGATGTCGTCCAGGCGCATGATCTCGAAGCGCATGGGCTTCTCCCTTCGTCCGATCCTCCTGAGGAGAACTTCACAGAGCTCGAGGAAGCGCGCCGCGGCACTGCGGCGCGTTCCACAGGGACCAACGTGGCCCCTGCCTCAAACATTCCCTACGCTAAGGAAATTTTTAAACTGACTAATAAGTAAGCGCCGAAAGGCCGGCAGCCGGACGTCCCCCCACCCTTGCGTGACCACCGGATGAGCGAGTCCCCATGAATGATCAGCACCTACCGCCCCACCACCGGGAAACCGGAGCCGACACCACCGACCTGGCCGCGGTCCTCGCGGGCATCGAGCGCACCAACGAACTGCTGACCCGCGTCCTCGCCGAGGTCGCCACCACGCCCTCCACCCACGCCGTCTTCGTGGACGCGGGCTACGTCTACGCCGCCGCCGGCCGCCTCGTCGCCGGCACCGAGGACCGGCGGGCCTTCGAGCTCGACGCCGAGGGGATCATCGAGGCCTTCATCGACAAGGCCCGCACGATCTTCCCCGACAGCCGGCTGCTCCGCGTCTACTGGTACGACGGGGCCCGCCGCCGCATCCACACCGCCGAGCAGCAGGGCATCGCCGAACTCCCCGACGTCAAGGTCAGACTCGGCAACCTCAACGCCAACAACCAGCAGAAGGGCGTCGACTCCCTCATCCGCAGCGACCTGGAGTCCCTCGCCCGGCACCGCGCCATCAGCGACGCGGTCCTCATCGGCGGCGACGAGGACCTGGTCTCCGCCGTCGAGGCGGCCCAGGGCTACGGCGCCCGCGTCCACCTCTGGGGCATCGAGGCCGTCGGCGGGCGCAACCAGGCCGAGCCGCTGCTGTGGGAGGTGGACAGCCAGCGCACCTTCGACCTCGACTTCTGCAAGCCCTACGTCACCCGCCGCGCCGCCTACGAACCGCTCTCCGAGCCCGCCCCGCACCGCGGGCCCGTCCCCGCCCGCGAGGACGTCCGCTTCGTCGGCGCCCGCGTCGCCGCCCAGTGGCTGGGCGCCCGCGGCCGCGACACCCTGGCCGACCTGCTGCCCGGCCACCCCTATCTGCCCGGCGCGGTGGACCAGGAGCTGCTCGTCGAGGCGGAGGGCCTGCTCGGCCTGTCCCTGCGCGGCCACGCCGACCTGCGCCGCGCCGTGCGGGACGGCTTCTGGGACCATCTGCGGATGCAGTTCTGAGCCGGATGCGGTTCCCTGGCTACGGGTGGGCCGGGCCGTCCGCGTCCCGGCCGTGCCCACCGCCGCCGCAGCGCACCGCGCGCTCCGCCACGCACGTCACGGACGTCACGCACGTCACGGACGTCACGGACAGAATCGAGGCGATCGGCCATGGCCGCTACCGAGCACGCGCGGCCGGGGACGCCCTGCTGGGTGAGCCTGCAGACCGCTGACCTCACGGCGGCCCAGAAGTTCTACGGCGCGGTCCTCGGCTGGACCTTCCGGCCCGGCTCGCTCGGCGAGGACTTCCGCGTGGCGCTCTCCGGCGGCCGGGCCGTCGCCGGCCTCGGCAACGTCGCCCGTGCCATGGGCGTCCCCGTCTCCTGGACCAGCTACTTCGCCGTCGACGACGCCGACGCGGTCGCCTCGCGGGTGCGCGAGCGCGGCGGCACGGTCGCGGTCGGCCCGCTCGCCTTCGGCAACGGCCGCGCCGCCCTGGCGGCCGACCCGGCCGGGGCGGTCTTCGGCTTCTGGGAGGGCCGGGTCCTGCGCGACTGGCGCATCGGCCACGGCGTCGCCCCCGCCTGGCTGGAGCTGCGCACCCGCGACTGCTTCGACGCCGCCCTCTTCTACAGCGGCATCTTCCTGTGGGACCAGAGCCAGGAGACGGACGTGCGCTACGAGGACGACGTGGTGATGGTCAGCGTCGGCGGGCACACGGTCGCCTGCCTGCGCGGCGGCGGCGTCGAGGCGGCCCCCGACCCCAAGGTCCGGCCGCGCTGGCACGTCTACTTCCGCGTCGACAACGTCGAGAAGGCCGTCGAGGCGGCCCTCCTGGCCGGCGGCTCGGTCGCCGCCGAACCGGGCCTCTCGATGGTCGGCCACGAGGCCACGCTGTGCGACCCGGAGGGCGGGATCTTCACGGTGACGTCGGGGCCGCCGGACTGACCGCCTCCCAGAAGGCGAGCAGGGCGGCGGCCGTCGGAGCCGGGCGCTCCGCGGCGGGGGAGTGGCCCGCGCCCCCGATCACCGTGCGGCGGGCGCCCAGCGCGGCGGCCATCGCGTCCATCACCGGTACCGGCCAGGCGAAGTCCTCCTCGCCGGACAGGACGTGCTTGGGCAACGCGGTCGCGGCGAGCTCCGCCGTCCGGTCGGCGGTGTCGATCAAGTGGCGTCCGGCGCCGACCAGTTGGGCCGGGGCGGTGGCGAGCCAGCGTCGGCGCTGGAACGCGTCGTCCGACAACGGGCCGTCCAGCAGCACCTTTTCCCGCCACACGCTCTCCATGTCGAGCCTCAGCTCCGCCAGGGCGTGGATCAGCATCCGCGTCCTGTCGCGCTGTCCGGGGGCGACGGCGGCCGGGCCGCTGCTCATCAGAGTCAGCGAGCGGAAGGGGCGGGCGTCGGCGAGGACGGCCGCGCGGGCCACCAGCCCGCCGAAGGAGTGGCCCACCAGGTGGACCGGGCCCTCGCCGAGGGCGGCCGCCTGGGCGTGCACGTCCTCGGCCAACTCGGCCAGCGCGTAGGCCCGTTCGTCGTCCGGACCGGGGCTCTCGTACTGGCCCCGGCCGTCCACCGCCACGGCCCGCACGCCGGCTCGCGCCAGCGGCTCCAGGAGCGCGATGAAGTCCTCCTTGCTGCCCGTGAATCCGGGCAGGAGCAGCGCCGTCGCGCGGCCTCCGCCGCCCTCCGGGAGTGCGTCGAGTACGGCGAACTCCCCACGGGAGGTGGCGAGACGGTGCGCCCGCGCGCACGGGGGCAAGGTGAGGAAGGGGGGCCTGCTCATGTGCCGAGGCTAACGGGTGGGGGAGAGAGGGCGCCGGACGGGCTGATTCCAGCCCGTCCGGCGCCCGGTGACCCCTAGGCCGTGGCCCCGGCCTCCACCGGGGCGGCGGCCTTCTTCACGGCCCGCCGCCGCTTCGGCTTCTCCTCCGCGCCCTCCACGGCGGCGGCCTTCTCGGCCACCCGCGTCCGCTTGGGCGCGCCCTCGGCCTCGCCCTCGGCGGCGGCCGCCTTCTTGACCGTACGGCTCCGCTTGGGCCGGGCCTCCGGCTCCGCACCCTCGGCGCCCGCGACCGCCGGGGCGGCCTTCTTGGCCGTACGGGTCCGCTTCGGCTTCTCCTCGACGGCGGTGGGCTCGGCGGCCTCCACCGGGGCGGCGGCCTTCTTCACGGCCCGCCGCCGCTTCGGCTTCTCCTCCGCCTCCGGGCTCGCCGGCACTTCGGCGGCGGCCTCGGCGGCCTCGGCGGCGACCTTACGGACGGCCCGGCGGCGCTTGGGCTTGTCTTCGACAGCCTCGACGGCCGTGACGACCTCGGGGGCCTCGGCAGCAGTCGGCTCGGCGGCCTCCGTGGCGGCCTTGCGGACGGCCCGGCGCCGCTTGGGCTTCTCCTCGACAGCCTCGACAGCCTCGACGACCGCGACGGGTGCGTCGGCCACGGGCGCGGGCTCGACGGCGGTCTCCGTGGTGGCCTTGCGGACGACGCGACGGCGCTTCGGCTTCTCCTCGACGGCTTCGACGGCCGCGACAGCCCCGGCGGCGGGCTGGGTGACCTCCGTCGTGGCCGCACGGACGACGCGGCGGCGCTTGGGCTTGTCCTCGACCGCCGTGACGGTCTCGGGGGCCTCGGCGACGACGGCCTCGGCGGCCTCCGTGGTGGCCGCACGGACGACGCGGCGGCGCTTGGGCTTGTCCTCCACGGCCTCCACGGCCTCCACGGCCGCGGGGGCCTCCGCGACGGCGGGCTCGGTGACCTCCGTCGTCGCCGGGCGGACGACGCGGCGGCGCTTCGGCTTCTCCTCGACGGCCGGGGCGGTCGCGGCGGGCTCGACGACCTCTGCGGCCTCCGCCGTGGACGCCCGGACGACCCGGCGCCGCTTCGGCTTCTCCTCGGCGGCCGCCGGGGCGGTCTCCGCCGTGGACTCGCGGACGGTGCGGCGGCGCTTCGGCTTGGAGTCGGTCTCCGCCGGTGCGGCCGGGGTCCGGGCGGGAGCCGTCGCGGCGGCGGCCGCGGCGGCGGCCTGGCGCAGGATGGCGGCCTCGACCGTCTCGAAGTCGACGTTCGCGGCCGGCTCCACCGGCGGGAGGATCCGGCGGACGGGCGCCCGGCGGACCGGCGGGGCCTGGACCGGCACGGCGGCCGCGCGGCGGCGCGGAGCAGCGGCCGGAGCCGCCGGCTCCGGAGCCTTCGCCGGGGCGGGGGCCTGCGCCGGGGCGGGAGCCTCCGGCGCGATCCGGGCGCGGACCGGAGCGCTCACGGACGTGGCGGCGGAGCTCCGCGTACGCCGACGGCGCCGCGGGCGGGCCGGGGTCGCCGGGGCGGAGGTCTCGCCGGAGCTCTCGGCGGGGGTTTCGGCGACGGCCACGGCGGGGGCCTCGGCCGGAGCCGGAGCCGGAGCCGGCGCCGGCGCGTCCAGCGCGGCACCGCCGCGCGTGCGCCGCCGCTGGCGCGGCGTGCGCGTCCGCTCCGGGCGCTCGGCGGGCTCGGCGGCGGCCTTGGGGCCGCGGCCGCGGCCCGCCCCGCGGGCGCCGGTCTCGCCGAGGTCCTCGATCTCCTCGGCGGCGAGCCCGGCGCGGGTCCGCTCGGAGCGCGGCAGGACGCCCTTCGTCCCGGCGGGGATGCCCAGCGCCTCGAACAGGTGGGGCGACGTGGAGTACGTCTCCGCCGGCTCGTCGAAGTTCAGGTCCAGCGCCTTGTTGATGAGCTTCCAGCGCGGGACGTCGTCCCAGTCCACGAGCGTGACGGCGGTGCCGGACTTGCCCGCGCGGCCGGTGCGGCCGATGCGGTGCAGGTAGGTCTTCTCGTCCTCGGGGGTCTGGTAGTTGACGACGTGCGTGACGTTGTCGACGTCGATGCCGCGCGCGGCGACGTCGGTGCAGACGAGCACGTCGATCTTGCCGTTGCGGAAGGCGCGCAGCGCCTGCTCGCGGGCGCCCTGGCCGAGGTCGCCGTGGACCGCGCCGGAGGCGAACCCGCGGCGGGTGAGCTGGTCGGCGATGTCGGCGGCGGTCCGCTTCGTCCGGCAGAAGATCATCGCGCGGTCGCGGCCCTCGGCCTGGAGGATCCGGGCGACCATCTCCGGCTTGTCCATGGAGTGGGCGCGGAAGACGTGCTGCGCGATGTTGGCGTGGGTCTGGCCCTCGTCGTCCGGCGAGGTGGCGCGGATGTGCGTGGGCCGGTCCATGTAGCGGCGGGCGAGCGAGATGACCGCGCCCGGCATGGTCGCCGAGAAGAGCATGGTCTGCCGCTTGGCCGGCAGCATGGTGATGATGCGCTCGACGTCGGGCAGGAAGCCGAGGTCGAGCATCTCGTCGGCCTCGTCCAGGACGAGCGCCTTGACGTGCGCGAGGCTCAGCTTCTTCTGGCCGGCCAGGTCGAGCAGCCGGCCGGGCGTGCCGACGACGACGTCGCAGCCGGCCTTGAGCGCCTCGACCTGCGGCTCGTACGCGCGGCCGCCGTAGATGGCCTGGACGCGGACGTTGCGGACCTTGCCGGCGGTGAGCAGGTCGTTGGTGACCTGCTGGCACAGCTCGCGGGTGGGGACGACGATCAGCGCCTGGGGGGCGTCGGTGAGCTGCCCGGGCTCCGCCCGGCCCGCCTCGACGTCGGCGGGGACGACGACGCGCTCCAGCAGGGGGAGGCCGAAGCCGAGGGTCTTGCCCGTGCCGGTCTTGGCCTGGCCGATGACGTCGGCGCCGGAGAGGGCGACCGGGAGCGTCAGCTCCTGGATCGGGAAGGGGTGGACGATGCCGACGGCTTCGAGCGCCTCGGCGGTCTCGGGGAGGATGCCGAGTTCTCGGAAAGTGGTGCGGATCTCGGGGGTGTCCGGCGTGTTCAGGGTGCTGCCTCTTCTGTGAGACGCGGCGAGTGGCGGCGAAGGGGGTCGTACGAGGAGTCCGTACGTACCGCGCCGTAGTGACTCACCGGCCGGGAGCCGGTTGGCGCGGGACCACTGCCTTCGCGCGAGCACACGTGCCGCGAGCGGATCCCTCCTGGTCTGCGTACGCCTCGTACGCACCGCGGGGAGGGCGGTCGGTTGTGTGGAAGCCGATCGGGCCACCGACCGGGCATCCGCTGGCGCTCCGGGGACTCGCTCCCGGAAGAACCTGCATGGAGACGGCCCGCCGGATGCGCGGCCGGCCGTATAGCACTCTACCCCGGAAAGGCGCACATGTGCCCGGGCCGTTCGTCCCGAAGGGCTCGGACGAGTGGCTGACCAGGCCCTTCCCTCCACGGCGCGGCGGGCTATGGTTCCGTTCATGGAGACGTCCGACAAGGCCGCAGCGGCCGCAGAAGGCCCTGCCGAAGAACCCACCGGAATCGCCGCCCAGGACTGGGCGCAGGCGTCCGCCGACCCCCGCTACCGCGCCGCGGTGGTGGACCTGCTCGGCGCCCTCGCGTACGGCGAGCTGGCCGCCTTCGAGCGGCTCGCGGAGGACGCCAAACTGGCGCCGACGCTGGGCGACAAGGCGGAGCTGGCCAAGATGGCGGCCGCGGAGTTCCAGCACTTCCAGCGGCTGCGCGACCGGCTGGCGGCGATCGACGCCGAGCCGACCGGGGCCATGGAGCCCTTCGCGGCCCCGCTCGACGAGTTCCACCGCCAGACCGCGCCGTCCGACTGGCTGGAGGGCCTGGTCAAGGCGTACGTGGGCGACTCGATCGCCAGTGACTTTTACCGGGAGGTGGCGGCCCGGCTCGACTCCGACACCCGGGCGCTGGTGCTCGCCGTCCTCGACGACACCGGCCACGCCACCTTCGCGGTCGAGAAGGTGCGGGCCGCCATCGAGGCGGACCCGCGGGTCGGCGGCCGGCTGGCGCTGTGGGCGCGGCGGCTGATGGGCGAGGCGCTCTCGCAGGCGCAGCGCGTGGTCGCCGACCGGGACGCCCTGTCGACGATGCTCGTGGGCGGGGTGGCCGACGGCTTCGACCTGGCGGAGGTCGGGAAGATGTTCTCGCGCATCACGGAGGCGCACACCAAGCGGATGGCCGCGCTGGGGCTGGCCGCCTGATCCGCGCGGGCGGCGCACGCCGTATCACCCCGGGTCCCGTCGGTCCGCCTCAGACCGTGGCCGATCGGCGGGGCGGCCCGGCGGGGCGCAGCAGCAGGGAGAGCAGGGCGACGGACAGCACCAGCGCCGCGGCGAGCGCGCCGGCGACGTGGCCGGGGCCGAGGACCGAGTGGGCCAGGAGGGCGCCGAAGAGGGCGGCCACCGGGCCGGTGCCCAGGGTCAGCGCCCGGGAGCCGAACCGCCCGAAGCGGGCGGGCAGCCAGCGCAGGGCCGCGTACGAGACGGCGAGGCCGATGAGTACCGAGCCCAGCGCTTCCCAGAAGATCATTCGGTCTTCCCTCCCGTAACCGCGTAACCGCGTAACCGCAGACCGGCAGCAGGCGCAAAACGGTCGTAGGCGGTCTTACCCCCGGTCCGCCCCGGGCAACCCTGTGCGGCGGGGCGAACGGAAAGGGCAGGGCGCACGGAAGGGCCCCGGTGCACCGCACCGGGGCCCTTCCGTGGTGACGCCCGCTCAGATCGTGCTGAAGCCGACCCGCCGAGCGGTGGGCTGGCCGATCTCCACATAGGCCAGCCGCTCGGACGGGACGAGGACCTTGCGGCCGTGCTCGTCCGTCAGGCTCAGCAGCGGAGCCTTCCCGGCCAGTGCGTCGGCGACCACGCGCTCGACCTCGTCGGCGGACTGGCCGCTCTCCAGAACGATCTCGCGGGGCGCGTGCTGCACGCCGATCTTGACCTCCACGGCTACTGTCCCTCCGAAGGTGTGCGGTCCCCACGGTGTGGCCCCGGGGGAGGGGTGCGCGGACCGGCCGCGCCGTACGGTCCACACATTAGCCCGCTGTCCCGGCGGGCCGGGCCCCGGCCGCACACGCTCGCAGCGAACACGCGGGGCCGCGGGCCGGGTGTCAGTGCTCGGAGCCGTTCTTCGGGAAGCCCGCGATGCCGCGCCAGGCCAGCGAGGTCAGCAGCTGGACGGCGGTGGCCCGGGGCACGGTGCTGCCGCTGGAGAGCCAGTAGCGGGCGACCACCTGGGAGACGCCGCCGAGGCCGACGGCCAGCAGCATGGCCTCCTCCTTGGCCAGGCCGGTGTCCTCGGCGATGACCTCGCTGATGGCCTCGGCGCAGGCGAGGGAGACCCGGTCGACGCGCTCGCGCACGGCGGGCTCGTTCGTCAGGTCGGACTCGAAGACCAGGCGGAAGGCGCCGCCCTCGTCCTCGACGTAGGCGAAGTAGGCGTCCATGGTGGCCGCGACGCGCTGCTTGTTGTCCGTGGTGGACGCGAGCGCCGTGCGGACCGCCTGGAGCAGGTTGTCGCAGTGCTGTTCCAGCAGGGCCAGGTAGAGGTCGAGCTTGCCGGGGAAGTGCTGGTACAGCACGGGCTTGCTCACGCCGGCGCGCTCGGCGATGTCGTCCATGGCCGCGGCGTGGTACCCCTGCGCGACGAAGACCTCCTGGGCCGCGCCCAGGAGCTGATTGCGTCGGGCTCGGCGCGGCAGGCGCGTGCCCCGCGGGCGCGCCTCGGTCTGCTCGATGGCTGTCACGCCGCCTCCCATGTTCGTTCCTGCACGGTGTGCACCGCGCCCGCCATCGTACTTTTGGGTAACCGGACCACGCGTGGCCGGAGCGGAGAATTTCACGGTGTGGACCCTGTGGGAAGCCCACAAAAATCCGACAATTCCCACCCGCCCGTCGGGTCCGCCGCGACGGGCCCGCCGGTCACCGGTAGTCGTCCTCGTCCAGCTCCACGACCCGCGCCTGCTCGGCACGGTCGGCCTCGTTCGTCTCCGGGTCGGTGGTCGTCGGCTCCTCGTCGCGGTGGGGGGCCAGGTCGGTGTGCTGCTCGGCCGCGTCCGCCTCGGGAGCCTCGACGTCGAACTCGACGGGGACGGCGTCCTCGTCCGCGAAGGTCTCCGGGTCGGTCGGATCGACAGGCATGCGAATCCCTTCCGTCATCCCTTGCATCACCACGGCTTCCAGGATGAGCGCCCTGTGTTCCCGCCCATGAGCGTGCTCCCGCCTATGAGCCTAGGAGACGCGGCCCCGTACCGCCAGGCGATCTGTGACGGCCACCACAGGGGTTTCCGGCGTGATCGTCTCGTAACATTGCCCGCATGTCCGAGACCGAGTCGCCGGCCGCCCGCGCCGTGCCCGTGGTGCCGCCCGGGCCGCCGCCGCGGCCCGGCGAGGGCGAGCGGCTGCGCACGGTGTCCGTGCCGGGGGCGACGCTGACGGTCCGGTACCGGCCGACGCCGGATCCGGGCGCCGGGCCCGCGCTCCTCGTCCACGGCCTCGGCGGCTCGTCGCAGAACTGGTCGCCGCTGATGGAGCTGCTCGCGGACGACCTCGACTGCGAGGCCGTCGACCTCCCCGGCTTCGGCGAGTCGCCCCCGCCGGACGACGGCGACCACTCGATCACCGCCTACGCGCGGGTGGTCATCCGTTACCTGGAGGCCGCCGGGCGCGGCCCGGTGCACCTCTTCGGCAACTCGATGGGCGGGGCGATCGTCACGCGCGTCGCCGCCGTCCGCCCCGACCTGGTGCGCACCCTCACCCTCGTCTCGCCCGCCCTCCCCGAGCTGCGGCCCCAGCGCACCGCGCTGCCCACCGCGCTGATGGCCGTCCCCGGCCTGGTCCCGCTCTACGCCCGGCTGACCCGGGACTGGACGCCCGAGCAGCGCACGCGTGAACTGCTGGCGCTCTGCTACGGGGACCCCCAACGGGTGACGCCGGAGGGGTTCGCGCGAGCGGTCGAGGAGTACGAGCGCCGGCTGGAGCTCCCCTATTTCTGGGACGTGATGGCGCGCTCGGCCCGCGGGGTGGTGGACGCGTACACCCTGGGCGGTCAGCATTCGCTGTGGCGGCAGGCCGAGCGCGTCCTTGCCCCTACCCTGCTGGTGTACGGAACGCGCGACCGCCTCGTCTCGTACCGCATGGCCCGCCGGGCGGGCAGGGCGTTCCGCGACGCGCGGCTGCTGACCCTGCTGGGTTCGGGCCACGTCGCGATGATGGAGGACCCGGACGCGGTGGCCCGTGCCGTCCGCGAACTCCTCGCGGACACCGCCACGACGTCGGAACGGAGCGCCACGCCCCGTGGGTAAACACAGCGCACGTGCCCCCCAGGCCGAGCGGGAGGCCACCGGGGAGGTCCCGGTCGTCCCCGCCGCCGCGGCGCGGGGTGCCGTACGGACCGACCCCTGGGAGCCGGTGGGCCGCTCCGCGGTCCGCGGGCCGGCCATCGGCTGGGGCGTCATCGGGCGGCAGGGCGGCCGGCCGCCCGCCGCGCCCGCGTCCCCGCCCGCCCCGGCCCGGGACGGCGGGGGCCGGCGGGCCGCCCGCGGCGGTGCGTCCGGCGGGGCGCACCGGGCCGGCGGCGGCGCGGTCCGCACGGTCACCGGGGTGGCCGCCGCGGTGGTGACGGCCGTGCTGGCCGTGGTCGTGGCGGGCCAGGTCGAGGACGGTACGGAGAGCCGGGCCCAGGCCCGTACCCAGGACGCCGACCGGGGCCGCGGCGGGGACACCATGGGGGCGGCCTCCCGCTCGGACAGCCGGCCGACGCCGCACGGCGGCGCGGCGGTGCCGGCCACGTACGACCAGAAGATGGCCCTCAAGTACCCGCTGGACCGGGCGGCGAAGGGCTCGGGGGAGTTCTCGGTCGTCCCGGGCCACGACAAGGCCCCCGGAAAGGGTGAAGTCCTCCGCTTCCGCGTTGACGTGGAGAAGGGGCTCCCGCTGGACGGGGCGCTCTTCGCCACCGCCGTCCACCGGACCCTCAACGACGACCGGAGCTGGGGCCACGGCGGCACCCGCACCTTCGAGCGGGTCTCCTCCGGCCCGGCCGACTTCGTGGTGACCCTCGCCAGCCCGGGGACGACGGCGCGCTGGTGCGCCAAGTCGGATCTGGACACCACCGTGGACAACGTCTCCTGCGACTCCGCCGCCACGGACCGCGTCATGATCAACGCCTATCGGTGGGCGCAGGGCGCCGAGACCTACGGCGACCGGATGCTGGAGTACCGGCAGATGCTCATCAACCACGAGGTCGGCCACCGCCTCGGCCACAACCACGAGTCCTGCGCGAAGTCCGGGGCGCTGGCCCCGGTGATGATGCAGCAGACCAAGTTCCTGACGACGGACGGGAACACCTGCCGGCCCAACCCCTGGCCGTACCCCGGGCGTTGACCGCCCTTGATCGTTTCTCGCGATGCGGGACGTTTGGTCTCCCATCGTGAGACACCTTTGTCAGCGACTGGAAATTCGTTCAGGCTGCTCTGCATGTCGCGCCACCACCACACCTACGAGCACGCCGGCTTCGAGCTGGCGCTGATCGGTGTGGCCGCGCACGCCGTCGCCGACATCCACTGTCGCTGAAGGCCGTTTCCTCCCCCGCGCCCGCGTCGCCGGGGGGCGGTCCCGCGCGTGCCGTCGCGTCCCTGTTCCACCGCCTTCCGCGGGTGCCTCCTGTCCCGGCCCCCTCTCACCCTCCCCGCTCCCGCGAAAGGCATGGCCCGTCATGCGTCATCCGTCCGCCCACCGCCGCAGCGTCGCCGCGGCCGCCCTCGTCGTCGCCGTCGTCACCACGGCCGCGGCCTGCGGCCCCAAGGACGGCGGCGGAGCCGCCGGGAGCGACGGCGCGCCCGGGAAGGGCGGCACGCTGACCGTCCTCAACCGGGCGCCGCAGAAGCAGTTCGACCCCGCCCGGCTCTACACCTCCGGCGGCGGAAACGTTCCCTCGCTGGTCTTCCGCACCCTGACCACCCGCCACCGCGCCAACGGCGCCGAGGGCACCAAGGTCGTTCCCGACCTCGCCACCGACACCGGCAGGCCGAGCGACGACGCCAAGGTGTGGACGTACCGTCTCAAGGACGGTCTGAAGTACGAGGACGGCACGCCCATCACCAGCGGCGACATCAAGTACGGCATCGAGCGCTCCTTCGCCGCCGAACTCTCCGGCGGCGGCCCCTACCTGCGCGACTGGCTGGTCGGCGGGCAGGACTACCGGGGGCCCTACAAGGACAAGAAGGGGCTCGACTCGATCGAGACCCCGGACGACAGGACCATCGTCTTCCACCTCCGCAAGTCCGAGGGCGACTTCCCCTACCTCGCCACCTCCACCCAGTTCGCGCCCGTCCCCAAGGCCAAGGACACCGGCACCAAGTACGCCGAACACCCCGTGTCCTCCGGCCCGTACAAGGTCGTCAAGAACACCGGCGACGGCGAACACCTGCTGCTGGAGCGCAACCCGCACTGGTCGGAGGAGACCGACAAGGAGCGGCACGCCTACCCCGACACCATCGACGTCCGCTCCGGCCTCTCCCCGGCCGTCATCAACCAGCGGCTGTCCACCGGCTCCGGCGCCGACGCCGCCGCCGTGACCACCGACACCAACCTCGGCCCCGCCGAGCTCGCCCAGGTCACCGGCGACAAGCAGCTCGCCTCGCGCGTCGGCACCGGCCACTTCGGCTACACCAACTACCTCGCGTTCAACCCGGAGTCGAAGCCCTTCGACGACCCCAAGGTGCGCCGGGCGGTCGCCTACGCCGTCAACCGCACCAGCGTCGTCAACGCGGCCGGCGGCTCCTCGCTCGCCGAGCCGGCCACCACCTTCCTGCCGAACCAGAAGCCGCACGGCTACACCCCGTACGACCACTTCCCGGCCGGCGCGACCGGTGACCCGGAGAAGGCCGGGGAGCTGCTGAAGGAGGCCGGCCACCCGGACGGGCTGGAGATCACCCTCACCCACTCCACCGCGCAGAACGCCGAGACCGGCCCGGACATCGCCACCGCCGTGCAGGAGGCCCTGAACAAGGCCGGGTTCAAGGTGAAGCTGGAGGGCCTGGAGGACAACGCCTACGAGGACAAGGTCCACAGCGTCAAGGACCAGCCCGGGCTCTTCCTCGCCCACTGGGGCGCCGACTGGCCCTCCGGCGGTCCGTTCCTGGCACCGGTCTTCGACGGACGCCAGATCGTCGAGGACGGCTACAACTTCAACTCCGGCCGCCTCGACGACCCCCGGGTCAACGACGAGATCGACGCCATCAACAAGATCACCGACCATGACGCCGCCGCCAAGCGCTGGGGCGCGCTCGACGTCAAGATCGGCGAACAGGCCCTGACCGTCCCGCTGTTCCACCCGGTCTACAAGCGCCTCTACGGCAAGGACGTCAAGAACGTCGTCATCAGCGACTGGACCGGTGTCCTCGACGTCTCGCAGGTCGCGGTCAAGTGACGTCCCTCCTCACCGCCCCCGCCCGACCCGCCGGCGCGGAGGCGGGCGCCGCCGCCCCCGCCTCCGCCGCCCGCCGGGTCCTGCGGCGGCTGCGCGCGCGCAAGGCCGCGCTCGCGGCCGCCGCCGTCCTCGCCCTGCTCGTCCTCCTCGCCCTCGCCGCGCCGCTGCTCGCGGCCCTGGAGGGCCAGGACCCCACCACGTACCACGACGGCCTCGTCGACTCCGCGCGCGGCGGCGTGCCCGTCGGCCCGTTCGGCGGGATCGACGCGGAGCACTGGCTCGGCGTCGAACCCGGCACCGGGCGCGATCTGTTCGTACGACTTCTCTACGGCGCCCGCGTCTCGCTGGCCGTCGCCGCCGGCGCCACGCTCGTCCAGGTCGTCGTCGGCGTCGCCGTGGGCCTGGCCGCCGCGCTCGGCAACCGGCTCGCCGACAGCGTCCTCAGCCACCTCACCGACGTGATGGTGGCCCTGCCGCTGCTGGTCTTCGCCATCGCCGTCACCGCCGTCGCCCCCGCGGACCTCCCGCGCCCGCTGCTGCTCGTCGTCGTCATCGGGCTGATCGCCTGGGGCGCGATGGCCCGCCTGGTGCGCGCCCAGGCGCTCTCCCTGCTCAAGCTCGACTACGTCTCGGCGGCGCGTCTCACCGGGGCGTCCACCTGGCGGATCGCCCGGCGCGAACTGCTGCCCGGGCTCGCCGCGCCGGTGATCACCTACGCGGCCGTGATGCTGCCGCAGAACATGCTCAACGAGGCGTCCATGTCCTTCCTCGGCGTCGGCATCAAGCCGCCGACCCCGTCCTGGGGCCAGATGCTGTCCTCGGCCACCACCTGGTTCCGCGCGGACCCGCTGTACGTGGTCCTGCCGGCCCTGATGCTCTTCGTCACCACCTTCGCCTTCACCGTGCTGGGGGACACCGTGCGCGCCGCGCTCGACCCGCGCGAGGAGTCGCGGCTGCGCGTGGGGCGCGAGCGGCGCAAGGGGGGCTCCTCGTGATCCCCTACGTCGCGCGCCGCCTGCTCGGCGTCGTCGCCGTCCTCCTCGTCCTGTCCGTCGTCGTCTACGCGACCTTCTACCTCGCGCCCGGCGACCCGGCCCGGCTGGCCTGCGGGCCCAAGTGCGACCCGGAGCAGGTCCGCCAGGTCCGGGCCCAACTCGGGCTCGACGAACCGGTGTACGTCCAGTACTGGCACTTCCTCACCGGCGTCGTCACCGGGCACGACTACTCCACCGGCACCGGCGTGCGGCACTGCGACGCGCCCTGCCTCGGGCTGTCCTTCCAGAACGACCAGTCCGTCACCGGCCTGATCGCCCAGCGGCTGCCCGCCACCGCGTCCCTCGCGGCCGGCGCCATGGTGCTCTGGCTGGTCATCGGCATCGGCAGCGGGCTGCTGTCCGTCCTGCGGCGCGGCGGCGCCACCGAACGGGTGCTCACCTGGATCACCCTGGCGGGCACCGCGACGCCCGTCTTCATCAGCGGCATCGGCCTGCTGATGCTGTTCTGCGCCTACCTGGAGTGGCTGCCGTTCCCGACGTACGTGCCGCTCACGGACGACCCCGAGCAGTGGGCGTGGAACCTGCTCCTGCCCTGCCTCGCGCTCGCGCTCCTGGAATCCGCGAAGTACGCGCGGCTGACGCGCAGTTCGCTGCTGGAGACGCTGGCCGAGGACCACGTCCGCACCTTCCGCGCCTACGGCGTGGGCGAGCGGGCGATCGTCGGACGGCACGCGCTGCGCGGCGCCCTGGCGCCCGTCATCGCCCTGACGGCCGCCGACTTCGGGTCGATGTTCGGCAACGCGATGCTGACGGAGACCATGTTCGGCCTGCCGGGCGTGGGCCAACTGCTCGTCCACGCCACGCAGACCATCGACCTGCCGGTCGTCGTGGGGCTGGTGATGGTCACCGGGGCCGCCGTGGCGATCGCCAACATCGTGGCGGACGTGCTGTACGCCGTCGCCGACCGGAGGGTGGCCCTGCGATGACGCTGGTTTCCGTGGAGGGACTGTCGGTCTCCTTCCCGTCCGCGGGCGGGCCGCCGGTACGGGCCGTCGAGGACCTGTCGTTCGCCCTCGCGCCCGGCGGCGCGCTCGGCATCGTCGGTGAGTCCGGCTCCGGCAAGAGCACCGCCGCCTACGCGCTGCTCGGTCTGCACCGCGGGACGGGGGCGCGGGTCGCGGGCACCGTACGCGTCGCCGGGCACGACGTCACGGCGGCGGACGAGGCGGAGCTGCGGACCGTGCGCGGCGGCGTCGCCGCCATGGTCTTCCAGGACCCGCTCTCCTCGCTCGACCCCTACCAGGCCGTCGGCGACCAGATCGCCGAGGTCTACCGCGTCCACCACCGGGGCGCCTCGCGGCGCGCCGCGCGCGAGCGGGCCGTCGAGGTGCTCGACCGGGTCGGCATCCCGGACGCCGCGCGGCGTGCGCGCTCGCGCCCGCACGAGTTCAGCGGCGGGCAGCGGCAGCGGGCGCTGATCGCCATGGCCGTCGCCTGCGAGCCGCGGCTGCTCGTCGCGGACGAGCCGACGACCGCGCTCGACGTCACCGTCCAGGCCCAGATCCTGGGCCTGCTGCGGGAGTTGCGCGAGGAGACGGGCATGGGGCTCGTCCTCGTCACCCACGACCTGGGGGTCGCCGCCGGCAACGTCGACGAGCTGCTGGTGATGCGGGGCGGGCGCGCGGTCGAGAGCGGACCGGTGCGCGAGGTGCTGCGCGCGCCGCGCGAGCCGTACACGCGCGACCTGCTCGCGGCCGTGCCGCGCGTGGAGGTGCGGCGCGAGCCGTCCCCCTCTTCCTCTTCCTTGCCGTCCTCCCCCTCCGTCTCCGCGGAGGGGCCCGCGCTCATCGAAGCGACCGGCCTGCGGCAGGAGTTCGGGCGGGGTCGGCGCTCCGTCACCGCCGTGGACGGGGTCTCGCTGACCCTGCGGGCCGGGGAGACGGTCGGCGTCGTCGGCGAGTCCGGCAGCGGGAAGACGACGCTGGGGCGGATGCTCGTGCGGCTGCTGCGCCCGTCCGGCGGTGAACTGCGCTACCGGGGGCGGGAGATCGGCACGCTGGGGGAGCGGGAGCTCCGCTCCTTCCGCAGCGAGCTCCAGATGGTCTTCCAGGACCCGGTCTCCTCGCTCAACCCCCGGCGCAGCGTCGGGGAGTCGATCGCGGACCCGCTGCGGGCGGCCGGGCGGACGTCCGAGAAGGAGATCGTCGCACGGGTGCGTGATCTGCTGGAACGGGTCGGGCTCGATCCGGACGCGTACCACCGCTACCCGCACGAGTTCAGCGGCGGGCAGCGCCAGCGGGTCGGCATCGCGCGGGCCCTCGCCCCCTCTCCGAAGGTCGTCGTCTGCGACGAGCCGGTCTCCGCGCTGGACGTGACGACACAGGCCCAGGTCGTCGCGCTGCTCGGGGAGTTGCAGCGGGAGCTGGGGCTCGCGCTGGTGTTCATCGCGCACGACCTGGCGGTGGTGCGGCAGGTGAGCGACCGGGTGGTCGTGATGCGGGGCGGGCGCGTGCTGGAGCACGGGCCCGCGGACGCGGTCTACGAGCGGCCGGAGCATCCGTATACGCGGGGGTTGCTGGAGGCGGTGCCGCGGGTGGGGTGAGGTCCTCCGCGCTTCGCGCGGGGGCCCGGGGCGCATCCCCCGCGCGGAGCGCGATAACGGGGCGGTGTGGGCCGGGGTAACGCCCATTCACCCCTTCCGGTGGTGCGACGGACAACCGTCCGCCGCACCACCGGCGACCCCCCATAGCGTGCTCCCGGCTGCCGTACGACGGAGAAGATCGGGGGTGCGCTCGTGCGCGTGGGACTGCTGACCGAGGGTGGGTACCCGTACGCCGCGGGGGAGGGCGGCGAGTGGTGCGACCGGCTGGTGCGCGGCCTGGCCCGGCACGAGTTCGAGGTCTACGCGCTGAGCCGCAGCGCCCGCCAGGAGGAAGGCGGTTGGTACGCGCTGCCCGGCAACGTCCGCCGGATCAGAGCCGCCCCCCTGTGGGGCGCCCCCGCGGGCACCGCCCCCGTCCGCCGTGAACGCCGCCGCTTCACGCACCACTTCGGCGACCTGGCCGCCGCCCTCACCGCCCCGGGCGATCAGGCGTACCGTTTCGCCGAGGGCCTCTACGGCCTCGCCGACCTCGCCCGCGACGAGGGCGGCCTCGCCTCCGCGCTCCGCTCCGAGGCGGCCCTGCGCGCCCTGGAGGCCGCCTGCCGGGCGCCCGGCGCGCACCCCGGCGCGTACGGCGCCCGCGTCGCCGACCTGCTCGTCGTCTCCGGGCTGCTGGAACGTGCGCTGCGCCCGCTCTCCCTCGACTGGTACGGCTCCCCGGACGGCGACCTCGGGCTCGCGGGGGTCGACCTGTGCCACGCCGCCTCCGCCGGGCCGGCCGCCCTCCCCGGGCTGCTGGCCCACCGCTTCTTCGGCACGCCGCTGCTCGTCACCGAGTACACCGTCCGGCTGCGCGAGCACTACCTGGCCGGGCCGGCCGGGCTGTCGCTGTCCGTCCGCACCCTGCTCTCCGCCTTCCACCGCCTGCTGGCCGGCGAGATCTACGGCCGGGCGGCCCTGGTCACCGCCGGGGACGCGCAGGTGCGGCGCTGGCAGGAGCGCTGCGGCGCCGACCCCGCCCGGCTGCGCACGGTGCCCCCGGGCGTGGACGCCGGGCTGTACGAGGCGGTGGGGGAGGCGTGCCCCCGGGCGGCCGGCGGGGACGGCGGGCCGGCCGGGCCCGTCGTCCTGCTCGCCGGCGGCCCGCCCGAACCCTGGCTCTGGGAGGCGTTCACCGTGCTGCGGATGGCCGAGCCCCGGGTGCGTCCGGCCGTCACCGGCACCGCCCCGGACGCCCCGCTGCCCGAGGGCGTCACCCGCGTCACCGCCTGCGGCCCCGACGACTACGCCGCCGCGGACGCCGTCGTCGTCTGCGCACCCGGCGACGGCTTCCCCGTCCCGCTGGCCGAGGCCATGTTCTGCGGCCGGGCGACGGTCGCGCCGGACACCACCGCGGTCCGCGAAGTCCTCGGCGGCACCGGCCTGGTGGTGCCCCCGCGCGACCCCCACGCGCTCGCCGAGGCGTGCCTCGCCCTGCTGCGCGACCCGGAGCGCGCGCGGCGGCTCGGCGCCGCGGCCCGCGCCCGTGCCCTCGAACTCTTCACCGTGGAGCAGAACATCGCCTCCTTCGGCGCCCTCTACCTCGAACTCCTCTCCCGCGCCCCGGTCCGGCACGACCTGGCGTCGCCGTTCGACGGGCCGGCGCGCTCCCGCGCCGCCCTCGACGCGTCCGCCGCGTCGGCCCCGCCGTCCTGGGCGGGCCGCCGGTGACGCCGATCCAGCACGCCCCGGCCCCGGTGCCGGCCCCCGCCTCCCCCGGTCCCGTCGGCATATCCGGCGCGCCGGCCGGCCCCCGGCCCGACCCGGTCCGCGCCCTGCTGCGCGACCACCGCGCGCTGTGCGCCGACGCCGTGGACCCCCTGGAGATCGCGGCGGGGCTGGAGGCGCACGGCGTCACCGACGGCACGGCCGCCGGCCTGGGCCACCGCGACGTCTTCTCCCTCGCGGAGGAGCTGTACGCACGGGCCGAGCGCACCGGACCGCCGCCCGGGGCCGGAGGCGTCCCGGCACCGGCCGGCGGCGGGACGTGCCCGGCCCGGCCCGGCGCGCTCGGCGTCCTCGAACTCGCCGTCTGGCTCTGGCTGACCGGCTGCGGGCCGGCCGCCGGGCTGCTGCCGGCCGCCCTGGCCCACGGCCACCGGCTCCCCGGCCCGCGCGCCCTCGCCGCGGCCGCCGCCCCGACCGCCCTCGCGCTGGCCTGCGCCGCCGCCCCCGCCGCCTGGTGCGCGCACGCCGTCGCCGGGTACGCGCGGAGGCGGCTCGCCGACTGCCGGTCGCTGGCCGAGTTCCACGGCCGCGTCCGGCGCGCGCTGCTGGCCTCGGTCGCCGTCTTCCTCGGCGTCCTGTGCGGCTGCGTCGCCTCCGCCCGCTCGGCCCTGCCCGTCGCCGAGGCCACCGCGGCGCCCGCCCTCGCCGCCGTCGCCCTGGGGGCGCTGCTCTTCCTGGGCCGGCTCTGCGCGGCGCACGGCCTGGCCCGCCCGGCCCTCGCCGCCGGCCTCGCCGCCTGCGCGGCCGAGGCCGTCCCCCTGCTGGCGCTGCTCGCCGCCCGGCTGCCCGGCTGCTCCGCGCTCGACCGGCCCGTCACCTGGCTGACCGGCGCCCACGGCCCGGCCGCGCTCCCGCTCGTGGCGTGCGCCGTGCCGGCGCTCGCCCTCCTCGTCCACGCCACGACCGTCCTGCCCCGGGCCGCCGTCCACGGCCGGGAGGACCTGTCCGCCGCGCCCGTCCGCCCCGGCGCCCCGGCCGGAACGGGCGCACCGACCACCCCGTCAGAGGAGCACGCACCATGACCGTTCACCCCACCGGCACCAGCGGGCGAGAGCGAGGACGCCACCGATGAGGGTCCTGTTGCTCGGCGCCAACGGCTACCTCGGCCGCTTCGTGGCGGACCGGCTGCTCGCCGACCCCGCCGTCCAGCTCACCGCCCTGGGCCGGGGCGACGACGCGGACGTCCGCTTCGACCTGGCCACCGGCAGCCCGGGCGCGCTCACCCGCTTCCTGAACGCCGTCCACCCCGGCGTCGTCATCAACTGCGCGGGCGCCACCCGCGGTGGCGCCCGCGAGCTCACCCGGCACAACACCGTCGCCGTCGCCACCGTCTGCGAGTCCCTGCGGCGCAGCGGCTGCGGCGCGCGCCTGGTGCAGCTGGGGTGCTCCTCGGAGTACGGGCCGTCCCAGCCCGGCTCGTCCACCGCCGAGGACGCCGTGCCGCGCCCCGGCGGCCCGTACGGCGTCAGCAAGCTCGCCGCCACCGAACTGGTGCTGGGCTCCGGCCTCGACGCCATCGTGCTGCGCGTCTTCTCGCCCGTCGGTCCGGGCACCCCCGCCGGCTCCCCGCTGGGCCGGCTCGCCGAGGCCATGCGGCGGGCCATGCAGAACGGGGACAACGAGCTCAAACTCACCGGCCTGGGCGTCCAGCGGGACTTCGTCGACGTCCGCGACATCGCCCGGGCCGTGCACGCCGCCTCGCTGTCCGCCGCGCAGGGCGCCGTCAACATCGGCACCGGCCGCGCCGTCCGGCTGCGCGAGGCCGCCGCCCTGCTCGCCCGCGTCGCCGGCTTCGGCGGCGCGCTCCACGAGCTGGACGACCCGCACCTGGGCGCCGCCCCCGCCTATCCGTACCCGGACGGCTGCGGCGGCTGGCAGCAGGCCGACGTGCGCACCGCGCGCGACCGCCTCGGCTGGCGGCCGCGCATCGGGCTGGAGGAGTCGCTGGCCGACATCTGGATGGAGGCCGCGTGTCGCATCTGATCTCCTCGGGGAACCGGCGGCCGCTCCCGGCCGGGAAGGCCCCGCTGCGGCTGGGGGTCCCCGGCTTCGCCCACCCCCTCGTCGCCCCCGTGGAGTGGGGCCGGCTCTGCCGGGCCGGGCTCCCGCTGGAGTGGGCCGTGCTCGGCGGCGCGTCCGGCGGCCCCGGCAGCCGGCCCGACCCGTACTACGCCGCTGCCGCCGCCCCCCTGCGGAACGTGGGCGTCCGGGTGCTGGGGCATCTGGACGCCGGGTACGGCTCGCGGCCCTTCGGCGAACTCCTCTCGGACGCCCAGCGGTTCCTCAACTGGTACAAGGTGGACGGCTTCGCGCTGGCCCGCTGCCCCGCCGACAGCGGGGCGCTCGCCGACGTCCGGCGGGTGACCGGCGCGCTGCGCACGCTGTGCGAGCGGGCGTTCCTCGTGCTCGCGCACGGCAGTCACCCGGTGCCCGGATACGCCGCGCTGGCCGACCAGTTGGTGACCTTCACCGGGCCGTGGAACCGCTACCGCTGGTCCCGCCCCGCCGACTGGACCGCCGACCACGCGCCCGGCCGCTTCTGCCACTTGGTGCACAGCGTGCCCCGCGACCATCTGCGCGAAGCCCTGTGGATCGCCCGCCGGCAGGGGGCCGGCACGGTCTACATGACCGACCGCACGGACCGGGACGGCCTGGACCCCTGGGAGTCCATGCCCGGCTACTGGGACGAATTCATCTCGAACATCGGACCTGGTGTCTCGGAATGAGCCGGGGCGTGGCAGTGTTACGGGAATTGAAGACCGCCCCTTCTCCCGACCTACGGAGACCCCGTGTCGCTGCCACCCCTGGTCGAGCCGGCCGCCGAGCTCACCGTCGACGAGGTTCGCAGGTACTCCCGCCACCTGATCATCCCGGACGTCGGGATGGACGGGCAGAAGCGGCTCAAGAACGCCAAGGTGCTGTGCGTGGGCGCCGGCGGCCTCGGTTCGCCCGCCCTGATGTACCTCGCCGCGGCCGGTGTGGGGACGCTCGGCATCGTGGAGTTCGACGAGGTCGACGAGTCCAACCTGCAGCGGCAGATCATCCACAGCCAGTCGGACATCGGGCGCTCCAAGGCCGAGTCCGCGCGCGACTCCGTGCTCGGCATCAATCCGTATGTGAACGTCGTCCTCCACCAGGAGCGCCTGGAGGCGGAGAACGTCAAGGAGATCTTCTCCCAGTACGACCTGATCGTCGACGGCACCGACAACTTCGCGACGCGCTACCTCGTCAACGACGCGTGCGTCCTCCTGAACAAGCCCTACGTCTGGGGCTCGATCTACCGCTTCGACGGCCAGGCGTCCGTCTTCTGGAGCGAGCACGGCCCCTGCTACCGCTGCCTCTACCCCGAGCCCCCGCCGCCGGGCATGGTCCCCTCCTGCGCGGAGGGCGGCGTGCTCGGCGTCCTCTGCGCCTCGATCGGCTCCATCCAGGTCACCGAGGCGATCAAGCTGCTGGCCGGGGTCGGCGATCCGCTGGTCGGCCGGCTGATGATCTACGACGCCCTGGAGATGACGTACCGGCAGGTCAAGGTGCGCAAGGACCCCGACTGCGCGGTCTGCGGCGACCGTCCGACGGTCACCGAGCTCATCGACTACGAGGCGTTCTGCGGCGTCGTCTCCGAGGAGGCGCAGCAGGCGGCGCTCGGCTCGACCATCACCCCCAAGCAGCTGAAGGAATGGCTGGACGAGGGGGAGAACATCGACGTCATCGACGTCCGCGAGCCCAACGAGTACGAGATCGTCTCCATTCCCGGGGCCCGGCTGATCCCCAAGAACGAGTTCCTCATGGGCAACGCGCTCCAGGACCTGCCGCAGGACAAGAAGATCGTCCTGCACTGCAAGACGGGGGTCCGCTCGGCGGAGGTCCTGGCCGTGCTGAAGTCGGCCGGCTTCGCGGACGCGGTCCATGTCCAGGGTGGTGTGATCGGCTGGGTCAACCAGGTCGAGCCGCACAAGCCCGTGTACTGACCGGGGGTTCGACGCCCCACCCCCGCCCTCATCCGTTTTCACAGGGGCTGCGCCCCTGCGCGACCCGACGCGGCCGGAGGCGCGGCCCGCGCCCGCCGGGAGCGCGGCCCGCGCTCCGCGCGGGCGGGGGCGGTTGCGGGGGCGGGGCGTAGCCCCGGGGCCCCGGGTTCGGGAAGGGGCGGGGTGGGGGAGAAGCGACGCGCCTACGAGCAGGTCGCGCCGCGCTGCGGCACCCTCCCCTCCAGCAGGTAGCCGTCCACGAGCGCCTTCATGCAGGCGTTGCCGCTGTTGTAGGCGCCGTGGCCCTCGCCCTTGTAGGTGACCTCGACGGCCGGGGGGCCAAGGGCGCGGGCCATGTTGTGCGCGCCTTCGTAAGGCGTCGCCGGATCACCGGTGTTGCCGACGACGAGGATCGGGGCGGAGCCCTTCGCGCCGACAGACGACTCCGGGGTCTTCCAGGCGCCCTTGACGGGCCAGCCGGTGCACTGGAGGAGGGCCCAGGCGGCCGATTCGCCGAAGACGGGGGAGGCGGAACGGAAGGCGGGGAGGAGGCGCCTGACGTCCTCCGGCCCGTAGCGCTGCTCCGCGTCGGCGCAGCTGACGGCGCGGTTCGCGGCCTGGAGGTTGCTGTAGTGGCCCGAGGGGTCGCGGCCGGCGAGGGAGTCGGACAGGAGCAGCAGGATGGTGCCCTTGTCCTTGGTGAGGGCCTCGCGGAGGCCGGCGGTCAGGTACTTCCAGGTGTCCTTGGAGTAGAGCGCGGCGGCGATGCCGTTGACGGCCTGGTCCTGGGAGAGGGGGCGGCCGACCCCGGTGGGCAGCGGCTTCGCGTCGAGCCGCTCGATCAGGGAGGAGATCTCGTCCCGCGAGGGGCAGCCGGCGCCGCAGTCCTCGAGGTAGTCGTCGAGGGCGAGCTGGAAGCCCTTGGCCTGGGACAGGGAGCCCTGCGCGGGATCCTGCCGCGGGTCGACGACGGCGTCGAGGACGGCCCGCCCCACCCGCCGGGGGAACAAGTGGGCGTAGACCGCGCCGAGTTCGGTGCCGTAGGAGATGCCGAAGTAGTGGAGCCTGTCGTCGCCGAGGGCGGCGCGCAGCCGGTCCATGTCGCGGGCGGCGCTGAGGGTGCCGACGTGGGCGAGGACCGGCCCGGAGCGCTCACCGCAGGCGTGGGCGAAGCGGCGGTTGAGCTCCACCGCCGCCGTGACCTCCGCGTCGTCGTCGGGGGTGGCGTCGACGCGGTCGGCCGCGTCCAGCTCCTGGTCGGTGAGGCAGCGGACGCCGGCGCTCTCGCCGACCCCGCGCGGGTCGAAGCTGACGAGGTCGTAGCGCTTGCGCAGGTCGGCGTAGCTCTTGGCGAAGGAGGGCAGGGTGGCGACCCCGGAGCCGCCCGGGCCGCCGAAGTTGAAGACGAGTGACCCGAGGCGCCGCTTCCCGTCCGTCGCCCGGGCGCGGATGAGCGCGAGGGGGACGGTTGCGCCGTCCGGCCGCGCGTAGTCCAGCGGGACGGGCAGCGTGCCGCACTCCCAGCCCGCGCCGGGCGCCTTGCCGCCGCCCTGCGCGACCGTCGGCGCGGAGCACGGCTTCCAGTCGATGCGGGAGCCCGCGGTGCCGCTCCCGTCCTTGCCGCTGTCGTCGTCGCGCACGGCGCCCGTACCGCTGCCGCAGCCGGCGGCGAGGACGAGCGCGAGCGAGGCGCTTGCGAGGGCGAGGGCCCTCGGCCGAGGTGGACTCATGCACCGACTCTACGGCCGGGGCCGGACACCGTGCGTCACGATCCGGCGGGTATCGCCCGCAACGGCCGTTCGCCGGGGCCGGTCACGTATCCCGTGGGGCCGCCGGGCGTCCGGGTGCCGGACGGGGGGCGCGGGGTCGACGGGGAGGGCGGCGCGGGCGCGTCCTCCGGGCCGACCAGCGGGGCCGACTGCGTCTGCCAGAGCGCCACCAGCGCGGCCAGCAGCGCCGTGAGGGCCAGCGCGCCGGTGAGCCTGCTGCGCGCGGGGCCGCCGCCGGGCTCCGGCGACGACGGCTCGTCGGGCATGACACCCCCTCCTTCCGTCCGCGGGGCCCCGCACGCGGGCGGGACCTTGTGCGGGCGATCGTAGTGCGGGCCACTGACATTCGAGAGAGCGGAATTCGCCGTACGGTGTGACGGTCGGCGGGTGCTATGAGCACACCGTCCCGCGTCCCGGCACAGTACCGTCCAGCAGGTAGCCGTCAACCGCCCTCTTGACGCAGGGATTTCCGCTGTCGTACGCGCCGTGGCCCTGCCCCCGGTACGTCATCTCGATCCCGACGCCGTCGCCCAGCGCCCGCGCCATCCTGCGCGCTCCCTCGTAAGGGGTCGCGGGATCACCGGTGTTGCCGACGACCAGGACCGGGGCCGCCCCCTTGGCGCCGACGTCCGGCCGCTGCCAGGCGCCCTTGACGGGCCAGCCGGTGCACTGGGTGAGGCTCCAGGCCATGAAGTCCCCGAAGACCGGCGAGACCCGGCGGAACGCGGGCACCTTGTCCGCGACCTCCGCGGCGGTGTAGCGCTGGGCGTAGTCCGCGCAGCTGATCGCGGTCAGGGACGCCTGGAGGGTGCTGTAACGCCCGTCCTGGCCACGGCCGTTCATCGCGTCGCCCAGCGCCATGAGGATCTTCCCGTCGCCGTTCTCCGCGTCCTCCAGGCCCTCGGTGAGGTAGTCCCAGAAGTCCTTGGAGTACAGGGACTGGGCGATGCCCGTGGTGGCCAGCGACTGGGTCAGCATCCGGCCGTCGCCGCCGGGGACGGGGTTCTTGCCGAGCCGGTCCAGCAGGGCGACGATCTGCTGCTCCGTCGGGCAGTTGTCGTGCGTCGCGGCGCACGCCGTCAGGTAGTTGCCCAGCGCCAGCTCGAAGCCGCGGGCCTGGCCGAGGGCGCCCTCCTCCGGGTCGGCCGTGGGGTCCACGACCGCGTCGAAGACGGCCCGGCCCACCCGCCGGGGGAACAAGTGGGCGTACACGCCGCCCAGTTCGGTTCCGTACGAGACGCCGAAGTAGTGCAGCTTGTCGTCGCCGAGCGCCTGCCGCATCAGGTCCATGTCCCGGGCCGCGTCGGCCGTTCCCACGTGCGGCAGCACGTTGCCGGAGTGCTTCTCGCAGCCCCGCGCGTACTGCTCGACGCGGCCGATCAGGGCCTTCTGCTCCTCGGCCGTGCGCGGGGTGGC
This sequence comes from Streptomyces caatingaensis, assembly GCF_001187435.1. Classification (GTDB taxonomy): domain Bacteria; phylum Actinomycetota; class Actinomycetes; order Streptomycetales; family Streptomycetaceae; genus Streptomyces; species Streptomyces caatingaensis. The sequence continues at coordinate 602,108 of NZ_LFXA01000009.1, forward strand.
GCCGGCCGCGTAGTAGGCGTCCAGCTCCTTGTCGTCCAGGCAGGTCACCCCGGCGCTGCGGCCCACGCCGCGCGGGTCGAAGCTGACGAGGTCGTAGCGCTTGCGCAGGTCCCGGTAGTCGTCGGCGAACGCGGGCAGGGTGGCGACGCCGGAGCCGCCGGGGCCGCCGAAGTTGAAGACGAGGGAGCCGATGCGGTGCGCCGGGTCGGTGGCCCTGGCGCGGATCATCGCGATGTCGAGCGTGCCGCGGTCCGGGTGGGCGTAGTCCAGGGGCGCGCGGAGGGTCGCGCACTCCCAGTCGTTGCCGGGGGGCCTGGCCGGTGCGCCCTCCTGGGGGTTGGGGGCCGGGCAGGACGACCAGCGGAGGGCGGGGCGCTGCTCGGCTGCCGGGGCCTTCGAGGCTTGCGAGGCTCTGGAGGGGGCCGGTGACGCCGGGGCGCCCTGTGCGGCAGGGCCGCCGCCGTCTCCCGCGCAGCCCACGGCGGTGAGCAGCCCGGCGGTGAACAGGCAGCCCGCCCGTACCCGTATGGATCTGCTCGCCGGTCTGGTCGCCGATCTGGTCACCGCGGCTCCCGGGGGCTCGGAGGGGATGGGCGCCTTCATCCTCCGGGCGGGCGAGCGGGGTGCGCGCGCAGGGCGGGGCGTACGGGTGGACGTGCGGGCGTGCGCGCCGTGAAGTGCGTCAAACGGCGTCGGAGGGGTACGGGGTGCTGTCCCTGGGGATGAGCGTGATCTCCTTCGGCGGCACGGTCACCCATACCCGGGCGCCCTCCGCCAGGCCGCCCAGGGCGCCCGGGGGCAGTTCGGCCACGGTCTCCGGGCCGGCGCCGGCCACGCGGATCCGCAGGCGGCCGCCCTGCGCGGTGATCTCCTGGACCGTGCCGGGCCAGGTGTTGTCCGTGCCGTCGTCGGGGGGTGCGGTGTGGAGGGTCACCGCCTCGGCGTCCGCGACGGCCAGGGCCGTCCTCGTTCCGGCCGGGAGGGGGGTGGTGGCGGTCAGGCGGGTGCTGGCGCCGTAGCCGGTGTTGTCCTCGTCGGTGTTGTCGTGGTCGTGGTCGAGGTCGAGGACGAGGGTGCCGTCCTCGGCCGGGGTGCCCGGCCAGGCGTTCCGCCCGAGCATGCGGGCGACCCAGGGGGAGCGGGGGCGTGCGGCCACCTCCTCGGGGGGCGCGTACTGCACGGCCGCTCCGTCCTCCAGGACGAGGACCCTGTCCGCGAGGGACACCGCCTCCACCGGGTCGTGCGTCACCAGCAGGCAGACGCCTCCGAAGCCGGCGAGCCGGCGGCGCAGGGTCTGTCGTACGGACGCCTTCGTCGACTGGTCGAGCGCCGCCAACGGCTCGTCCAGGAGCAGGAGTTCCGGCTGTGCGGCCAGGGCGCGGGCCAGGGCCACGCGCTGTGCCTGGCCGCCGCTGAGCGCGTCCGGCCGGCGCCCGGCCAGGTGGCCCACGCCCAGTTCGTCCAGGTGCGCGCGGGCCGTGCGCAGCGCTTCGCGGCGGGGGACGCCGTGGGCCCGTGGGCCGTACGCGACGTTGGCCGCGGCCGTGAGGTGCGGGAACAGGGCGCCGTCCTGGGGAACCCAGGCGATGCGGCGGTGGTGGGTGGGGAGCCGGGAGACGTCGGCGGGGGTGCCGGTGCCGAGGTGCAGGGGGCTTGCGGTGGCCCTGGGGGTGAGGCCGAGGAGGGCCCTCAAGAGGGTTGTCTTGCCTGCGCCGTTGGGGCCGACGACGGCGATGGTGGTGCCGGGTGGGGCGGTGAGGGTGAGGGTGACGGTGCCGGTGAGGGTGGTGTGGAGGGGGTGGGGGGTAGGGGTGGCTGTGGCTGTGGGGGGAGTTGTGCCCCGGTCCCGCCCTTTCACCGTTTCCTCCGGGGCACGCCCCGGACCCGGTACCGCGCCCGCGAGGGCGCGCGCCGCGCGGTGAGCGGGGGCTCCGCCCCCTGCACCCCCCGAACCGCGCTCCGCGCGGTCGTCCTCAAACGCCGGACGGGCTCCATCGCGGCTCCGCCGCTCGTCCTCAAACGCCGGACGGGCTGTAGTGCGCCTCCGCCGTTCGTCCGCAGGCGCGGGGCGGGCTGTATCGAGGCTCCGCCGCTCCTCGGCGCGCCCCGGACGGGCTGTATCGCGGCTCCGCCGCTCGTCCGCACGTCCCGGGCGGACTGGATCGAGCCCCGGGCGGGCCGGGGCAAGCGGTCGACGGGCCGGGGCGAGTGACCGACGGGCCGGAGCGCGCCCCGCCGGACGGCCCGCCCGGGGCGTGCCCGTCCAGCGGCCGCGGAGGGTCAGGAGGACCGCGGTTGCGATGGCGAGGAGCAGGAGGGAGAGGGCCGTTGCGCCCTCGGGGTCGTTCTGGAGGAGGAGGTAGACCTGGAGGGGGAGGGTCTGGGTGACGCCGGGGAGGTTCCCGGCGAAGGTGATCGTGGCGCCGAACTCGCCGAGGGCGCGGGCCCAGCAGAGGGCCGAGCCGGCCAGCAGGCCGGGGGCGATCATCGGCAGGGTGATCGTGCGGAAGACGCGGAGGGGGGACGCGCCCAGCGTCAGGGCCGTCTCCTCGTAGCGCGGGTGCAGCCCGGCCAGCGCCCCTTCGAGGCTGATCACCAGGAACGGCATGGCCACGAAGGCGGAGGCGACGACCGCGCCCGCCGTCGAGAAGGGGAGGGTGACACCGGTCCAGTCCGCCAGGACGCCGCCCGCCAGGCCGCGGCGGCCGTAGCCCTGGAGCAGCGCCACCCCCGCCACCGTCGGCGGCAGCACCATCGGCAGCATCACCAGGCAGCGCACGAACGCCTTGCCGGGGAAGTCCGTCCGGGCCAGCAGCCAGGCCAGCGGCACGCCGAGGACGAGCGAGACGAGGAGGGCCCAGCCGGAGACGGTGAGGGAGAGGGTCAGCGCGTGGCCGACCTCGGGGGAGGCGACGCGGGCGGGGAGCGTCGGCCAGGGGGTGCGCGCGAGCACGCCCGCCAGGGGCAGGAGCAGGAACGTCACCGCGACGGCGGCCGGCAGGACCAGCGCCAGCGGCGGGCGGACGCGCCTCACGGCCGCTGGAAGCCGGCCGCGGTGAGCAGCCGGCGCGCCGTGTCGCCGCGCAGCCACCGCACGAACTCGGCGGCCTGCCCGGCGTGTTCGGAGCCCTTGAGCGGGGCGGCGGGGTAGGAGGCGACGGCGTTCTGCGCGTCGGGCACGGCGACCGTGCCGACCTTGCCGCCCGCCGCCGTGGCGTCCGTGGTGTACACCAGGCCGGCGTCGGCCTCGCCGAGGGCGACCTTGCTCAGCACCGCGCGGACGTTGGGCTCCTGGGAGACCGGCTTCACGGCGACGCGCTGCCGGTCGAGGATCTGCCGGCCGTAGCGGCCGACGGGTACCTCGGGCGCGGCCAGGACGACCTTGAGGTCGCTCCTGGCGAGGTCCGCGAGGCCCTTGAGGTGCTTGGGGTTGCCGGGGGCGGTCGCGATGGTGAGGCGGTTCTTCGCGATGACGACGGGTTCGCCGGTCCGCTCGGCCAGGCCGTCCATCGTCCTGGTGTCGGCCGTCACGAGGGCGTCCGCCGGCACGCCCTGGCGCACCTGCGCGGCGAGCTCCTGCGAGCCGGCGAAGGAGAACTTCACGGTGGTGCCGGGGTGTTCCTTCCCGTACGCGGTCTGCGCCTGCTTGAAGACGTCGGTGAGGGAGGCGGCGGCCAGCACCGTCAGCGTCGTACCGCCCTTTCCCTCGTCCCCCGCGCCCCCGGAGCCGCCGCAGGCGGTGGCCAGGGGCAGCAGGAGCGCCGCGGCGAGGGCGGCGAGGCGGACGGAGCGGCGGCGCATCGGATCTCCCGGACGGTGAGGACGCGTTCAGACGCGGTCGATGTGGACGTTCGTGGCCTTCACCCGGGCCACGGCCTCCATGCCGACGGCCAGCCCGAGTTCCTCCACGGCCTCCCGCGTCAGCAGCGAGACCAGCCGGTGCGGTCCGGCCTGCACCTCCACCTGAGCCGCGACGTCGCCGAGCTTGACGGCGGTGATGATGCCGGGGAAGGCGTTGCGGGCGCTGGTGCGGGGCTCGTCCCCGTCCTCGGCCGCCTCGGCGGCGAGCGCGACGGAGAAGGCCGCGAGGTCGGTGCCGTCGATCAGCCGCTTGCCGTGCTCGTCCCGCGCGGTGGGGAGCCGCCCGCCGTCCGCCCAGCGGCGGACGGTGTCGGGGCTGACGCCGAGGAGCCGCGCCGCCCGGCCGATGGTGTAGGACCGCATGCGCGGCACGTTAGGGGGAAACGGCTCGCATGTGCAAGGCCGGATGCCTTACGAGGCTGGCAACTGCCGCGCCCGCTCCGGGTCCAGCCGCAGCAGCGCCGCCTCCTCCGGGGAGCCCTCCGGCGCCGAGTAGACGACGAGCCGCTGGCCGCCCGTCCGGTCCAGCCGCATCACCTCGTAGGCGAGCGTCACGTCCCCGAGCCTCGGGTGTGCGAACGGCTTGGAGCCGCCCAGCCGCTCCTTCACGTCGTAGCGGTCCCACAGCGTCGCGAACTCCGGTGATCTCAGGAGCAGTTCGCCCGACCAGTGCGGTGAGGCGGGGCGAGTCGGGGTCCAGTCCGCCGACGGCCCGCAGGTTGGCCACCGACTTGGCGACGGTCTCCTCCCAGGGGCGGAAGAGCGTGCGGCCCGCGGGGTGAGGAAGAGGTACCGGGTCAGGTTGCGCTGCTCCGGCGGCCAGTCCCACAGGCCCGGCATCAGGCGCCGGCCCGCCGGGTTCGCGGCCGGCATGTCGCTGTACCGGCTCACCACATACGCGGGCAGCGGCCGTACCGCCTCCAGGAGGCGCAGGACCGACGGGCGCACGGTCGGCTCGTCGGCGCGGGACGGTCCGGTCAGCCGCCCCGAGGCGTGTTCGGCCGGCTCGTAGAGGCGCTCGTGCGCGTCGCCGCGCAGGCGCAGCGCGCGGGCGAGGGCGTCGAGCACGGCGGCCGAGGGGTTCGTCTCGCGGCCGCGCTCCAGGCGGGTGCAGCAGTCGACGCTCACCCCGGCGAGCGTCGCGAGCTCCTCGCGGCGCAGTCCGGGTGTGCGCCGGATCCCCGCGCCGACGGGCAGTCCCACGTCCCCGGGGGTGATCAGCGCCCGTCGCGCGCGGAGGTGTCTGCCCAGCTCGGTGCCGTGTGCCATCCGGTCATTGGCTCCTTGGGCCCGCGCCGGTGGGGGCCGTGTCAGGGCCCGGAACGGCGCGCCCCGGAAGCGCGCGCCCTGCCGTCGTCCGGGCGGCCCGCCGAGACTGAGGGCCGCGGGCGGCACGGCCGCCGCGGACCCAGGGGGCGCACGGCGCCGGGCCGCGGCCGGGGCGGCGGGGCCGTCCGCGGGCCACGTCCCCCGTGCCGCGCGGCCGTTGCCCGCCGCCGGCCCCGCGAGAAGGAGTTCCCATGTCGTCGGACGAGTCCGGCATACCGTCCGTCACCACCCCGCGCCCGGTCCCGGCGGCCGCGCCCGCCGCGGGCCGCGCGGGGGCGCCGTCCCCCTCCGCCGCGCTGATCGTCTCCCTCCTCGGCTTCACCGTCATCACCGTCGACGTCTCCGCGGTCACCCTCGCGCTGCCCGCGATCCGCTCCTCCCTGCACGGCGGCATGGCCGGGCTCCAGTGGATCGTCGACGCGTACACGCTGATGTTCGCGGCGCTGATGCTCTCCGCGGGGGCGCTCGCCGACCGTGCGGGCGCCCGGCGCGCGTACACCGTGGGGGTGGCGCTGTTCACCCTCGCCTCCCTCGGCTGCGCCCTCGCGCCCGGCATCGGCTGGCTGATCGGGGCGCGCATCGCCCAGGGCGCGGCCGCCGCCGTGATGATGCCCGCCTCGCTGGCGCTGCTGCGGCAGGCCTACGAGGACCCGGCCCGCCGGGCCCGCGCCCTCGCGCTGTGGACGGTGGGCGGTTCGGTCGCCCTGGCCGCCGGGCCCGTGCTGGGCGGACTGCTCACCGAGACGGCCGGCTGGCGCGCCGTCTTCCTGCTCAACCTCCCGCTCGGGGCGGTGGTCCTGGCGCTGCTGACCCGGACCGCGCCCTCCCCGCGCCGGCCCCGGCCGCTCGACCCGGCGGGACAGGTCACCGCCGTCCTCGCGCTCGCGGCCCTGACGTTCGCGGTCATCGAGGGCGGGCACGCGGGCTGGTCCGCGCCCTCGGTGGCGGGCGCGTCGGCCGTCGCGGTCCTGGCGGGCCCGGCCTTCGCCGCCGTGGAGCGGCGGCACCCGGCGCCGATGGTGCCGCCGGCGATGCTCCGGCAGCGCGGCGTCGTCCTGCCCCTGGTGATCGGCTTCGCGGCGAACGCCGGCTTCTACGGCGTGGTGTTCCTGCTGGGCCTCTACTACCAGCAGCTGCGCGGGATGCCGGGAACGGAGGCGGGGCTGATGTTCGTCCCCCTGGCCGCCGTGATCACCGCGGCGAACCTGCTGTCCCCGCGGCTGGCCGAGCGGCTGGGCCGCCGCCCGGTGATCCTGGTGGGCCAGGCAGTGCTGGCGGTGGCGATGTTCGCGCTGCTCCCGCTGGGTGAGGGGACGCCGATGTGGCGAGTGGTGTTCCTGCTGGTGCCGATGGGGCTGGGCGGCGCGCTCGCCATGCCCGCCCTCACCGCCCTGCTGATGGACGCCGTCCCCGCCCACCGGGCCGGTACGGCCTCGGGCCTCTTCAACGCCGTCCGCCAGACCGGCGGGGCCCTGTCCGTCGCCGTCTTCGGCACCCTGGTCGCCGGGCCCGGCGACACCTTCTCCCTGCCAGGCCTCCGCGCGAGCCTCGTCGTGGCGGGGACGGCGCTGTGCGCCACGACGCTGCTGACGGCGTGGGTGTTCGCCCGCGAGCGGGTGCCGGCGGCGTCCCGCCGAGCCGGCTGGACGGGCCGCCCGCGCGACTAGATGGCCCCCTTGCGGGTCAGCTGGTTGAAGCAGAGCCAGCCCGGCAGGACCGGCAGCCAGAAGGTGAGCAGGCGGTAGAGGAGCACCGCCGGGGTCGCCGTCTCGGCGGGGAGGCCCGCCAGGGTCAGGGCGCCGATGAGGACGCCCTCGACGGCGCCGACGCCGCCCGGGGTCGGCGCGGCCGAGCCGAGGGCGTTGCCGGCGAGGAAGATGACGGCGACGCTCGCGTAGCTCATGTCGCCGCCGAAGGCCCGGATCGAGGTGTCGAGGCACATCACGAAGGCGGCGGTCAGCAGCAGCATGCCGCCGATGCCGTTGACCAGCTTCCGGGGCCGCTGGAGGAGGTCCAGCATGCGCGGCACGACGCCCGCGAACAGCGACCGCACCCGCGTCGAGACGAACTTGCGCAGGAACGGGATGGCCGTGACGACCAGCACCAGCACCGCCGCGGTCAGCAGCCCGCCGATGACCGTGCGGGACGGCGGCAGCGGGGACGACGTCCGCTCGGTGCCGGTGATGTAGCCGAAGGTGAGCAGGAGCACGATGTGGGCGGCGAGACCGATCAGCTCGGAGGCGCCGACGCTGGCGACGGCCAGGCCCGGCCGGATCCCGGCCCGTTGCAGGAAGCGGGAGTTGAGGGCGACGCCGCCGACCGCCGCGGGCGCGACCAGCTTCACGAAGGAGCCCGCGACCTGGGCCATCACCGTCCGCAGGAAGGACACCTTCTCCGGGACGAAGCCCAGCAGCCGCATCGCCGCGGCGAAGTAGCTCAGCACGGAGAACGCGGCGGCGGCCGCGACCCAGCCCCAGTTGGCCTGCTCGACGATGTCGCCGAAGCGGACGTGCGAGAGCTGGGAGAGCAGGAAGTACGCGGCGATCGCGCCCGCGATCGAGCTGATCAGCGTCCGCGGCCGGATCCGCTCCAGCCGGACGGGCTCTATCGGCGCCTGCGGCCGGATGAGCAGCACCTGCCGGCGGATCTGCGCCAGCAGGTCCTCCTCGCGGGCCTCCTCGGCCGCGACGTCGAGGGCCTGCTTCTCCGCCTTCTTCTCCGCCCGCTTCTCGGCCTTCTCGGCCTTGATCGCCCGGCGCCCGTCCTCCTCCGCCGACCCGCGGGCCGCGCGTTCGCGGGCGCGTTCCTCCTTGGCGATCCGGGACGCCTCCAGCACTGCGTCCCGCTCGCGCCGGGAGCGTTCGCGGGCGAGCCGGCGCAGGGTGGCCCGGCTCGCGCGGGTCAGGGCGATCGGCTGGAGCAGCGGCAGGCTGTCGGCCACCGCGTCCGGCCCGAGGACGGAGACGGCCGAGGCCACCACGCGCTCGGCGCCGACCCGCAGGCCCAGGGTGGTGAGCAACTGCGCGATGTCCATGCGCAGGACGATGTCGCCCGCCGCGATCTCCCCGCCGCGCAGGTCGGTGAGCACGACATTGCCGGAACGATCCACCAGGAGCGAGTCGCTGTCGAGCCGGCGGTGCGCGATGCGCCGCGACTGGAGGGCCTTGACCTGCCGGAAGGCGCTGGCCAGCAGCTCGTCGGTCAGCTCGGCGTCGGGGATGGTGTCGAGCCGGCGCCCGCCGATGTGCTCGTACACCAGCATCACGGCGTCCGGGCCCAGCTCGGAGGTGGCGATGAGCTTGGGCGCGTTGGCGCCGGCGGCGATGGCCGCGTAGGCGAGCAGCGCCTCCTGCTCCAGGGCCTGGCGCAGCGACTGGAGGCTGCGCCGCTGGGTGAAGCCGCGCAGGGCCAGGCGCTGGTAGACGCGGTAGAAGAAGCCCTGGGCCTGCCGCTCGCGGTCCACGACGGTGACGTCGAGCGGAGGCCCGTCCTCCAGGGTGACGACGTAGCGGCGGCCGCGGTCGTGCGGCTCGCTGTCGCCGGCCGGGTCCTCGGTGCGCAGCGCGGTCACCGGCCGGAAGCCGACGCGCCGCAGCCCGTGCAGCAGGTGCTGGCCGGTCGGACGGACGTTGGGGGAGCCGACGGCGTAGAGCGTGCCGTAGGCGACGGCCCAGCCGATGAGCACGGTGATGACGATGGAGAACGGCGTCGAGTAGCCGTTGACCAGCACCGCGAAGGCGTCCAGCAGCAGCACCGCCCACATCGCGACCCGCCAGCGCGGCCGTCGCGACATGCCGACGGCCGTCATGTAGGCGATCACGGGGGCGAGGTAGCCGTGCACCGGGTCGGTCAGGCCGTGGCCGGTCGGGCTGCGCCGGGTGAGCGCCTCGCGGATGGTCTCGGGGGCCGCCTCGGCGACCCAGAGGGCGGCGCCCAGGGAGACGCCGTGCGCGAGGACCGCGGCCAGGACGCCGTCGGCGATGCGCAGCCCGTCCCGTTTGATCAGCCGCTCGACGGCGAAGGCCACCGGCACGATGAAGATCGCCACATTGGCGGTGAGCCCCGCGACGCTCGCCAGCGTGGCCGGCGCGCGGCCCGCGCTGTCCTTGACGTCCGCCTCCAGCCCGGTCGTCGTGCCGTGGGCGAACGCCGCCAGGGCGAGGACGAGGGCGATGCCGACGATCCCCAGCAGCATGCGCACCAGGTCGGCGGGGCGGTGGACGCGGGCCGGGAGCAGCGGCTCGTCGCCGGAGACCTTGTCGATGTGGACCTCGCCGTCCTTCGTCTCGGAGGGCCGCGGCGCGCCCTTCCCGGGCAGCGCGTGGGGGGCGCGCGCCTCGTCGTGAGGCCCCGCGCCCTGCTCGCCGTCCGTCTCGTCCCGGTCTTCTCGTTCTCGTATCACCGCAGTCACCGCCCGGAAGATGGTGGCATGGCCCGGCGGGGCGAGGGTGTATCAGGGTGCATTTCCGGGGCGCGGACAACGGATCGTACGCCCTGCGGTCGGGTGCCGCACTCCGTGCGGTCCCGGCCGTCCCGGGGCCCGGCCCGGCGTGCAGTATGGACCGGGTGACCGACGAAGCACTGCCCGGAGGGCCCCCTGACGCGCTGCCCGAGTACGCCGAGCGGGTCCTGGCCGTCGCCGAGACGATCCCGCCGGGGCGGGTGATGACCTATGGGGACGTGGCGGAGTGGCTGGCGCACGAGGAGCAGCCCGACGGGCGTCCCGCGCAGGGGGGCGGGCCCCGCCAGGTGGGCCGGGTCATGGCGCTCTACGGCGGTGCCGTCCCGTGGTGGCGCGTCGTGCGCGCGGACGGCGTCCTGCTCCCCGGCCACGAGCTGCGCGCCCTGGCGCACTACCGCGAGGAGGGCACGCCGCTGCGGCCGGCGGGCCGTGCCGCCGAGGGGAACGTGCCGCGCATCGCGATGGCGCGGGCCCGGTGGGACGGGAGGCCGGGCGACGACGCCGCCCGCTCCGACGCGGACGCCGCGTCCGGCGCAGATTCCGGCGGTACGGACGGTGTGAAACGCGACACCTGATCCACCGCGCATCCGTGTCACCTGAACGGATGAGGTGCCCGACGGTGCGGGGCGACTCCCGGGACGAACTGCGCCCCACCCGCCTCCTGGCGTAGCGTCGGGGACCGTCCCGACCGCCCCCGTCACCGACCAGGACCGGCAGCCCACGTGAGTTCCCACCGCCCCTCCGGCTCGTCGCGCCCGGACCGTCCGGAGCACGGGCGGACCGACCGGGCCGCCGCCGGCGCGTACCGCCTGGTGCGCACCCCGCCGGGGCCCGTGGTCCCCCCTCGCCTGGACGCGGCGCAGCGCGCGGTGGTTGAGCACGGCGGGGGACCGCTGCTGGTGCTCGCCGGGCCCGGCACGGGCAAGACGACCACGCTCGTGGAGAGCGTCGCCGAGCGCGTGCGCCGGGGCACGGACCCCGAGCGCGTCCTGGTCCTCACCTTCAGCCGCAAGGCCGCCGTCGAGCTGCGCGACCGCATGGCCGCCCGGCTCGGCGGCGCGCGCGCCCCGCAGGCGACCACCTTCCACTCGTACTGCCACGCGCTGGTGCGCGCGCACGGCGACACCGAGCTGTTCGGCGGGCCGCCGCGGCTGCTGTCCGGCCCCGAGCAGGACGTGACCGTGCGCGACCTGCTCGCCGGCCAGGCCGAGCTGGAGCGCGAGGGGCGCGGGGCGGTGCGCTGGCCGGACGAACTGCGCGCCTGCCTCACCACGCGCGGCTTCGCCGACGAGGTGCGCGCCGTCCTCGCGCGCAGCCGCGAACTCGGCCTCGGGCCGGGCGAGCTGGCGGCCTTCGCCGGGCGCACCGGGCGCGGCGACTGGGCGGCCGCGGCCGCCTTCCTCGCCGAGTACCTCGACGTCCTCGACGCGCGCGGCGTGCTCGACTACGCCGAGCTGGTGCACCGCGCCGTCCTGCTGGCCGAGCGGCCCGAGGTCGGGGCGGAGCTGGCCGCGCGCTACGACGCGGTCCTCGTCGACGAGTACCAGGACACCGACGCCGCGCAGGGGCGGCTGCTGCGCGCCCTCGCCGGCGGGGGCCGCACGCTGGTCGCGTTCGGCGACCCCGACCAGTCCATCTACGCCTTCCGCGGCGCCGACGTGGGCGGCATCCTCGACTTCCCGCACGCCTTCCCGCGCCGCGACGGCACGCCCGCCCCGGTGCGGGTGCTGACCACCTCGCGCCGCTCCGGCGCCGCGCTGCTGGCCGCCACCCGGCTGCTCACCGCCCGCATGCCGCTCACCCGCCTGCCGGCCGAGGCCGTCCGCGCCCACCGCGAGCTGACCGCCGGCCGCCCCGGCGGCCGCGTCGAGGCGTACACCTACCCGACCGCCGGCGCCGAGACCGACAACGTCGCCGACATCCTGCGCCGCGCCCACCTCGAGGACGGCGTCCCCTGGGGCGACATGGCCGTCCTCGTCCGCGCCGGCGCCCGCTCCCTGCCGGTGCTGCGGCGCGCGCTCACGTCGGCGGGCGTGCCGGTCGAGGTCGACGGCGACGACGTCCCGCTGCGCCACGAACCCGCCGTCGCGCCGCTGCTGACGGCGCTGCGCGTGGTGGCCGAACAGGTGGCGGCGGGGGCCGCCGGGGCCGCGGGGGGCGAGGGCACGGAGGGACACGCGGCCGAAGGAGCGGAGGAGACCGAGGGGGCGGAGGAGACCGAGGGGGCGGAGGAGACCGAGGGGGCGGAGGAGACCGAAGGAGCGGAGGAGACCGAAGGGGCGGAGGAGACCGAGGGGGCCGAGGAGGCGGCCGAGGGCGGGCCCGGGCTCGCGCCCGAGACCGCTCTCGCCCTGCTCACCTCCCCGCTCGGCGGCATGGACGGCACCGACCTGCGCCGCCTCGGCCGCGCCCTGCGCGAGGAGGAGCGCGCGGCCGGACGGCCCGTCCCCCGGCCCTCGGACGTCCTGCTGGCCCAGGCGCTCGCCGAGCCCGAGCGCCTGGTCGCGCACGACCCCGCGTACGCCAGGGGCGCCCGGCGCCTCGGCCTGCTGCTGCGCGCCGCGCGCGAGCGGCTCGCGGCCGGCGGGACGGCCGAGGACGCGCTGTGGATCCTGTGGGACGGCACGCCGTGGCCCGAGCGGCTGCGCCGCGCCGCGCACCGGGGCGGGGCGGCCGGGCGCAACGCGGACCGTGACCTGGACGCGGTCTGCGCCCTGTTCGAGACCGCCGCCCGCGCCGAGGAGCGCGTCGGCGGCAGGGACGTCCTCAACTTCCTGGACGAGCTGGAGGCCCAGGACATCGCCGCCGACACCCTCACCCGCCGGCCGGTGCGCCCGGACGCCGTCCGGCTGATGACCGCCCACCGCTCCAAGGGCCTGGAGTGGCGGCTCGTCGTCGTCGCCGGCGTCCAGGAGGGCCTCTGGCCCGACCTGCGCCGCCGCGGCTCCCTCCTGGAGGCCGACCGCATCGGCCGCGACGGCCTCGCCGAACCGCTGCCGCCCGGCGCGTTGCTCGCCGAGGAGCGCCGGCTGTTCTACGTGGCCGCCACGCGTGCCCGCGAGCGCCTCGTCGTGACGGCCGTCAAGGCGGCGGCGGAGGACGGCGACCAGCCATCCCGCTTCCTCGCCGAACTCGGCGTCGAGCCGGTGGACGTCACCCAGCGCCCGCGCCGGCCGCTCGCGGTCGCCGCGCTCGTCGCGGAGCTGCGGGCCACCACCGTGGACCCCGCCGCGTCCCCCGCCCTGCGGGCCGCCGCCGCCCGCCGGCTCGCGCGGCTCGCCGCGCTGCGCGACGAGGAGGACCGGCCGCTCGTCCCCGCCGCGGACCCCGACCGCTGGTGGGGGCTGTACGAGCCGACGCACAGCGAGGTGCCGCTGCGCGACCGGGAGCTGCCGGTCGTCCTCTCCGGCTCGGCCCTCGGACAGCTCGCCGACACCTGCTCCCTCCAGTGGTTCCTGGGCCGCGAGGTGCGGGCGGAGGCGCCGCCGGGTCCGGCGCAGGGCTTCGGGAACGTCGTCCACGTCCTCGCCGACGACGTCGCCTCCGGCCGCGCCCCGGCCGACCTCGACGTCCTCATGGAGCGCCTGGACACGGTCTGGGACGCGCTCGCCTTCGACGCCCCCTGGAAGTCCCGCCAGGAGCGGGAGAACGCGCGGGCCGCCCTCGAACGCTTCCTGCGCTGGCACGTGCTGGAGCGCGGCCGGGAGGTCGTCGCCGGCGAGCACCCCTTCGACGTCACGCTCAAGGCCGAGCGGTACCTGGTGCGGGTGCGCGGCTCCATGGACCGCGTGGAGCGGGACGCGGCGGGCCGGGCGTACGTGGTCGACTTCAAGACCGGCCGCAACGCCCCGAGCGCCGCCGACGTCGCCCGCCACCCGCAGCTCGCCGTCTACCAGCTGGCGGTCGGGCAGGGCGCGGTCGACGACGCCTTCGGCGGCGAACGGCCCCGCTCCGGCGGCGCGGAACTGGTCCAGCTGCGGCTGGGCGCGGCCCGGCGGGACGGGGGCGACGCCCTGCCGAAGGTCCAGGCGCAGGAGTCCCTGGAGGACTCCGGCGACGGCTGGATCGGCGAACTCCTCGCCGAGGCGGCGGGCCGCGTCCTCGACGAACGCTTCGCCCCGCGCCCCGGGCAGCACTGCGCGCACTGCGCCTTCCGCGCGGCCTGCTCGGCGCGGCCGGAGGGGCGGCAGGTGGTGGAGTGACAGCGCCCCGGCCGTTGTCGGAGGGCCCGGCTACCGTGAGGGACATGACGCCGCGCCTCACCGACCCCGAGCAGCTCAAGGACCTGCTCGGCATCCCCTTCACCCCGGAGCAGACGGCCTGCATCACCGCGCCCCCCGCCCCCCAGGTCATCGTCGCCGGCGCCGGCTCCGGCAAGACCACCGTCATGGCGGCGAGGGTCGTCTGGCTCGTCGGCACCGGCCAGGTGCGCCCCGAGCGCGTCCTCGGCCTCACCTTCACCAACAAGGCCGCCGGCGAGCTCTCCGACCGCGTCTGCAAGGCCCTCGCCAAGGCCGGCGTCGCCGCCGGCGAGGCCACCGACGAGGAGGGCCCCGGCGACCCGCAGATCTCCACCTACCACGCCTTCGCCGGCCGCCTCCTCAAGGAGCACGGCCTGCGCATCGGCCTGGAGCCCACCGCCCGCCTCCTCGCCGACGCCACCCGCTTCCAGCTCGCCGCCCGCGTCCTGCGGACGTCACCGGGCCCGCACCCCGCGCTCACCCGCCCGTTCGCCGACCTCGTCGCCGACCTCCTGGCCCTCGACGGCGAGCTCGCCGAGCACCTGGTGGACCCGGCCGCCCTGCGGGCCCACGACGAGGAGCTGCTCGCCGCCCTCGACGGCGCCGAGCTCACCAACGCCGACCTGCGCAAGGTCCCCGAGACCGCCCGCGCCCGCCGCGAGCTGACCGGCCTCGTCGAGGCCTACCGCACGGAGAAACGCCGCCGCGACCTCCTCGACTTCGGCGACCAGATAGCCCTCTCCGCCGCGCTCGCCCGCACCCGCCCGGAGGTCGGCCGCATCCTGCGCGAGGAGTTCGAGGTCGTCCTCCTCGACGAGTACCAGGACACCTCCGTCGCCCAACGCCTCCTGCTCGCCGCCCTGTTCGGCGGCGGGACGGGCCACGCGGTCACCGCCGTCGGCGACCCCTGCCAGGCCATCTACGGCTGGCGCGGCGCCTCCGTCGCCAACCTGGACGACTTCCCCCGCCACTTCCCGCACGCCGACGGCCGCCCCGCCGCCCGCTACGCCCTCGGGGAGAACCGCCGCAGCGGCGGCCGCCTGCTGCGCCTCGCCAACGGCCTGGCCGCGCCGCTGCGCGCGCGCCACGAGGGCGTCGAGGCGCTGCGCCCCGCCCCCGGCGCCGAGCACGACGGGCTGGTGCGCTGCGCCCTGCTGCCCACCCAGGCCGAGGAGCTGGCCTGGCTCGCCGACTCGATCGCCCACCTGGTGCGCACCGGCACCCGCCCCGGCGACGTCGCCGTCCTGTGCCGCACCGCCGCCGACTTCGCCCGGATCCAGGGCGCGCTCGTCGGGCGGGACGTCCCGGTCGAGGTCGTCGGCCTCTCCGGGCTGCTGCACCTGCCGGAGATCGCCGACCTCGTCGCCGTCTGCGAGGTCCTCCACGACCCCACGGCCAACGCCGCGCTCGTCCGCCTGCTGACCGGCCCGCGCTGGCGCATCGGCCCCCGCGACCTGGCGCTCCTCGGCCGCCGCGCCCGCACCCTCGTCCCCTGCGGCGCGGCCGGGACGGACCCGGAGCGCCGGCTCGCCGAGGCGGTCGAGGGCCGCGACCCGGCCGAGGTGATCTCCCTCGCCGACGCGCTCGACACCTTCCTGGCCGCGGGGGACGCCCCGGCCGACGGCCTGCCGTTCTCCGCCGACGCCCGCGTCCGCTTCGCCCGCCTCGCCACGGAGCTGCGCGAGCTGCGCCGCTGCCTGGCCGATCCGCTGATGGACGTCCTGCACCGCGTCCTCGCCACCACCGGTCTGGACGTCGAGCTGTCCGCCTCCCCGCACGCGCTCGCGGCCCGCCGCCGCGAGACGCTCCACCAGTTCCTCGACATCGCCGCGGGCTTCGCCGGCCTGGACGGGGAGGCCGGGCTCTCCGCCTTCCTGGGCTTCCTGCGCACGGCCGAGCGGTACGAGAAGGGCCTCGACAGCTCGCTGCCCGGCGCGGAGAACACGGTCAAGGTCCTCACCGCGCACAAGTCGAAGGGCCTGGAGTGGGACGTGGTCGCCGTTCCCGGCCTCGTCGCGCGGACGTTCCCCAGCGAGCAGCCGCGCGAGTCCTGGACGGCCCAGGCCCGCGTCCTGCCGCACGCCCTGCGCGGCGACGCGGACACGCTCCCCGGCGTCGGCTCCTGGGACGCCAAGGGCATGACCGCCTTCAAAGCCGCGATGAAGGAGCACCAGTCCGTCGAGGAACTCCGCCTCGGCTACGTCACCTTCACCCGCCCCCGCTCCCTGCTCCTCGGCTCCGGCCACTGGTGGGGCCCCGAGCAGAAGCGCCCCCGCGGCCCGTCCGCCTTCCTCCACGCCCTGCGCGAGCACTGCGAGGCGGGCCACGGCGAGATCGAGGTCTGGGCGGACGCGCCCGAGGAGGGCGCGGAGAATCCCGCCCTGGCCGAGCGGGAGACCGACCTCGCCTGGCCCCTCCCGCTGGACGCCGGCTCCCTGGCGCGCCGGCGCGCCGCCGCCGACGCCGTCCGCGCCCACCTCGGCCGCACCCCCGGCACCCGCCCGGCCCCCGAGCCGTCCCACGACGCGGACTGGCCCCCGCCACCGGAGGAGGACGACGAGCCCGCCTTTGACGACGGGCCTGCCTCCTGCGACGAGTCCGCCCCCTGTGGCGAGCCTGCCCCCTACAGCGAGCCTGCCTCCTTCGACGGACCCGTCTCCTCCGACCACGAGCCCGCCCCCTACGACGAGGAAGAGGAGGAAGAGGAGGAAGCCACCCTGGCGGCCTGGGACACCCTCCCGTCCGCCCGCCCCCAGGGCGCTCCGGGCCCGGGGCACCCGCCCCCTGCGCGCCACCCCGCTTCCGCCGCCGCCCCCGCCCTCGCCCCCGATGAGGAGCCCCTCACCCCCGAGGAATCCCGCCTCGTCGACTCCTGGGACCGTGACCTGGAGGCACTCGCCGGAGAGCTCCGCCGCGCCCGCGCCACCGTCCGCGACGTGCCCGTCCCGGCGACGCTGACCGCCACGCAGCTCGTGCGCCTCGCCGCCGACCCCGACGCGTTCGCGGCCGAGCTCGCACGCCCCATGCCGCGCCCCCCACGCCCGGCCGCGCGCCGCGGCACCCGCTTCCACGCGTGGCTGGAGTCCCGCTTCGAAGCCGTCGAAGAGCTGCTCCTGCCCGGCTTCGAGGAACCCGGCGACCTCGACGGGCCCGGGGAGGACGGGGAGGACGACGACGGAGTGGCCGGCGACGAGGACCTCGCCGCCCTCAAGGCCGCCTTCGAGCGCACCCCGTACGCCCACCGCGTCCCCCACCGCGTGGAGGCCCCCTTCCAGATCACCCTCGCCGGCCGCCTGATCCGCGGCCGGATCGACGCGGTCTACCGCATGGCGGGGGCCGAGGAGCGCTACGAGATCGTCGACTGGAAGACCGGCCGCGACCGGGACACCGCCGACCCCCTCCAGCTGGCGATCTACCGCCTGGCCTGGGCCGAGCGCCGGAACGTCCCCCCGTCGCGGGTGACCGCCGCGTTCGTCCACGTCCGCGACGGCACGGTCGTCCGCCCGGCGGACCTGCCCGGCCGCGCCGCCCTGGAGGCGATCCTGCTCGGCGGGGGCGGCGGACCCGGCGGGCCCGCAGAGGACCCGGAGCGGGAAACCCGGTCCCGGTCACCGCACGTGTCCGGATAGGCTCGATGCCATGAGCCACACCCCGGACAGTGCCGTCCGCGCGTACATCGAGCAGCACCGCGCCGCCTTCCTCGACGACCTCGCGGAGTGGCTGCGCATCCCCTCCGTCTCGGCCGACCCGGGCCGCGCCGCCGATGTCCGCCGCAGCGCCGACTGGCTGGCGGCGAAGCTCAAGGAGACGGGCTTCCCGACGGTCGAGGTCTGGGAGACGGGCGACGGCGCCGGCGCCCCCGCCGTCTTCGCGGAGTGGCCCTCGGGGGACGAGGGCGCGCCCACCGTGCTGGTCTACGGCCACCACGACGTCCAGCCCGCCGCCCGCGAGGACGGCTGGCACACCGACCCGTTCGAGCCCGTCGTGAAGGACGGCCGGCTGTACGCGCGCGGCGCCGCCGACGACAAGGGCCAGGTGTTCTTCCACACGCTCGGCGTCCGCGCGCACCTGGCGGCCACCGGCCGGACGGCCCCGGCCGTCAACCTCAAGCTGCTGGTCGAGGGCGAGGAGGAGTTCGGCTCGCCGAACTTCCCGGCGCTGGTCCGCGCGCACGCCGACCGCCTCGCCTGCGACAGCGTGATCGTCTCCGACACCGGCATGTGGGCCGAGGACACCCCGACCGTCTGCACCGGCATGCGCGGCCTCGTCGAGTGCCAGATCGACCTGTACGGGCCGGACCAGGACATCCACTCCGGCTCCTTCGGCGGGGCCGTGCCCAACCCGGCCACCGAGGCCGCCCGCCTGGTCGCCGCGCTGCACGACGAGGACCGCCGCGTGGCGATCCCCGGTTTTTACGACGGCGTGGTGGAGCTCACCGACGCCGAGCGCGAGCTCTTCGCCGAGCTGCCCTTCGACGAGGAGCGCTGGCAGCGCACCGCGCACTCGCACGCCACCCTGGGCGAGGCCGGCTTCACCACCCTGGAGCGCGTCTGGGCCCGCCCGACCGCCGAGGTCAACGGCATCGGCGGCGGCTACCAGGGCCCCGGCGGCAAGACGATCGTGCCGTCCTCGGCCATGCTGAAGCTGTCGTTCCGGCTGGTGGCGGGCCAGGACACGGACCGGATCCAGCAGGCCGTGCGGGAGTGGACGGCCGCCCGCCTCCCGGCCGGCATCCGCCACGAGATCACCTTCACCGGGGCCACCCGCCCCTGCCTGACGCCGCTGGACCACCCCGCGCTCCGGTCCGTCGTCCGGGCCATGGGCCGGGCCTTCGGACAGAAGGTCCGCTTCACCCGCGAGGGCGGCTCGGGCCCGGCCGCCGACCTCCAGGACGTCCTGGGCGTCCCGGTGCTGTTCCTCGGCATCTCGGTGCCGTCGGACGGCTGGCACGCGCCGAACGAGAAGGTCGAGCTCGGCCTCCTCATGAAGGGCGTGGAGACCGCGGCCCACCTCTGGGGCGACCTCGCCGCGGGCCCGGACGGGCACTGACGGGGGAGGGCCGCACCACCGGCCCCAGACGCACCACGACCATCACCACAGGGGGAGTTGGAAGCAGCCGTGACCACCTGGACCGCATTCCCGGCCGACCGTCCCATCACGCTCAGCGGCGCGAGCGGCATCGACCGCGCCGCGCACCACCGCCTGGACGAGGCGTGGCTGGCGGCGGCCTGGAGCCACCCCTCCACCCGGGTCTTCGTGGTCTCCGGGGGCCAGGCGCTGATCGACGACACCCCCGACGGCCGCACGGAGCTGGTGATGACGCCGGCGTTCGAGGCGCCCGTCACCGAGACCCACCGCTACTTCCTGGGCCAGGACGAGGACGGGGTGGCCTACTTCGCCCTCCAGAAGGACGCCCTGCCCGGCCGCATGGACCAGTCGGCGCGCCCGGCCGGGCTGCGCGAGGCGGGCCTGCTGCTGTCGCCGCGCGACGCCGGCCTGCTGGTGCACGCGGTGGCCCTGGAGAACTGGCAGCGGCTGCACCGCTTCTGCTCGCGCTGCGGCGAGCGCACCGTCATCGCCGCCGCCGGCCACATCCGCCGCTGCCCGGCCTGCGGCGCCGAGCACTACCCGCGCACCGACCCCGCGGTGATCATGCTGGTCACCGACGAGCAGGACCGCGCGCTGCTGGGCCGCCAGATGCACTGGCCGGAGGGCCGCTTCTCCACGCTCGCCGGCTTCGTCGAGCCGGGCGAGTCCATCGAGCAGGCGGTGCGGCGGGAGGTCGCCGAGGAGGCCGGCGTGGTGGTCGGCGAGGTGGAGTACGTCGCCAGCCAGCCCTGGCCGTTCCCCTCCAGCCTGATGCTGGGCTTCCGGGCGCGCGCCGTCTCCGCCGAGATCCAGGTGGACGGCGAGGAGATCCACGAGGCGCGCTGGTTCTCCCGGGACGAGCTGCGGGCCGCGTTCAAGTCCGGGGAGGTGCTGCCTCCCAGCGGGATCTCGATCGCGGCCCGGCTGGTCGAGCTCTGGTACGGCGAGCCCCTGCCGTAGCGGGGACGCCGTAAGGCGGGGGTCAGACGCCGACCCCGATCTTGGCCTTGACCTGGGCGAGAGAGGGGTTGGTGAGCGTGGAGCCGTCGGCGAACAGCAGGGTCGGCACCGTCTGGTTGCCCCCGTTGGCCTTCTCCACGAAGGCGGCCGACTCCGGGTCGAGCTCGATGTTCACCTCGGTGTACTCGATGCCCTCCCGCTCCATCTGGCGCTTGAGTCGTACGCAGTAGCCGCACCAGGTGGTGCTGTACATCGTCACGGCGGACATCGGGGCTCCTCAGTGGTTCGTGCTGTGGTGGGGGAGCGGTGCTCCGGTGGTAGAACGTGCACCCCGCCCCCGCCCATTCCCGGCCAGCATAAGTACGACCGCGGGGCCCCGCCTGTGGACAACCGTCCCGGCCGCCTCCGGGAACCTGGCAGCATGGCGGGGTGACACCAGCAACGCACTCCCCTCTCTTCCCCCAGGTGCCGGAGACCGCCGACGCCGTGCTCGACGGGCTCGACCCCGAGCAGCGCGCGGTGGCCACGGCGCTCAAGGGGCCGGTGTGCGTGCTCGCGGGCGCCGGCACCGGCAAGACCCGGGCCATCACCCACCGGATCGCCTACGGGGTCCGCTCCGGGGTGCTCCAGCCCGCCAGCGTGCTCGCCGTCACCTTCACCAACCGCGCGGCGGGCGAGATGCGCGGCCGGCTGCGCCAGCTCGGCGCCACCGGCGTCCAGGCCCGCACCTTCCACTCGGCCGCCCTCCGGCAGCTGCAGTACTTCTGGCCCAAGGCCGTCGGCGGAGAGCTGCCCCGCCTCGTCGAGCGCAAGGCCCAGCTCGTCTCCGAGGCCGCGGCCCGCTGCCGGGTCCGCCTCGACCGCGGCGAGCTGCGCGACACCACCTCCGAGATCGAGTGGGCCAAGGTCACCCAGACCGTCCCCGAGGAGTATCCGGCCGCCGTCGCCCGCTGCGCCCGCGAGGCCCCCCGCGACCCCGCCGAGACCGCCAGGATCTACGGCGTCTACGAGCAGCTCAAGCGCGAGCGCGGAGTGATCGACTTCGAGGACGTCCTGCTGCTCACCGTCGGCGTCCTCCAGGACCGGCACGACATCGCCGAGACCGTCCGCCGCCAGTACCAGCACTTCGTCGTCGACGAGTACCAGGACGTCAGCCCCCTCCAGCAGCGCCTCCTGGAGCTCTGGCTGGGCGACCGGGACAGCCTCTGCGTGGTCGGCGACGCCAGCCAGACCATCTACTCCTTCACCGGCGCCACCCCCGACCACCTGCTGGACTTCCGCAGCCGCCACCCCGGCGCCACCGTGGTCCGCCTCGTCCGCGACTACCGCTCCACCCCCCAGGTGGTGCGCCTGGCCAACGGGCTCCTGGCCCAGGCCCGCGGCCGGGCCGCCGACCACCGCCTGGAGCTGGTCTCCCAGCGGGAGGACGGCCCCGAGCCGGCCTACGCGGAGTTCGCCGACGAGCCGGCGGAGGCCGAGGGCGTCGCCCGGCGCGTCCGCGACCTGATCGCCTCCGGCGTGCCCGCCGCCGAGATCGCGATCCTCTACCGCGTCAACGCCCAGTCCGAGGGCTACGAGCAGGCCCTCGCCGACGCGGGCGTGCCCTACCAGCTGCGCGGCGCCGAGCGGTTCTTCGAGCGCCCCGAGGTCCGCGAGGCCCAGGTGCTGCTGCGCGGCGCGGCCCGGGCGGCCGACGGCACCGACCCCCGGCTGGCCGCCGCCGAGGATCTGCCCGGCCAGGTCCGGGCCGTCTTCTCGACCCGCGGCTGGACGCCCGAGCCGCCCGCCGGCTCGGGCGCGGCCCGCGACCGCTGGGAGTCCCTGGCCGCCCTGGTGCGGCTCGCGGAGGACTTCGCCCGCTCCCGCCCCGGCGCCACCCTCGCCGACCTCGTCACCGAGCTGCACGAGCGGGCGGAGGCCCAGCACGCCCCCACCGTCGAGGGCGTGACGCTCGCCTCCCTGCACGCCGCCAAGGGCCTGGAGTGGGACGCCGTCTTCCTCGTCGGCCTCACCGAGGGCATGCTCCCGATCACCTACGCGAAGACGGACGAGCAGATCGAGGAGGAGCGCCGGCTGCTCTACGTCGGCGTCACCCGCGCCCGCCGCCATCTGACCCTCTCCTGGGCGCTCTCCCGGGCGCCGGGCGGGCGGCCCTCCCGCCGCCCCAGCCGCTTCCTGGCCGGTCTGCGGCCGGGCTCCCGGGCGCCCCGTCCGGGCGGGGCCGAGGCGGCGGGCCCGCTGGGCCACGTCTCCTACGGATCCGGCGCGTACGCCTCCGGCGGGCGCTCGCCCGGCGACGGCGGTGCGGGCCGGGCCGCCCGGCGCAGACCGGCGCGCTGCCGCGTCTGCGGCCGCACCCTGACCGACGCGGGCGAGATCAAGCTGCTGCGCTGCGAGGACTGCCCCAGCGAGCTGGACGAGGGGCTCCACGAGCGGCTGCTCGACTGGCGGGCCGAGCAGGCCGCGCGGCTGGGGCAGCCCGCCTTCTGTGTCTTCACGGACAAGACCCTGCTGGCCATCGCCGAGGCCGTGCCGGGAACCGAGGCGGAGCTCGCCGTCATCTCAGGGGTGGGAAGACGTAAGCTCGGCACCTTCGGAGCCGATGTCCTGGCGCTGTGCGCCGGCCGCGAGCCGGAGTCGCAGAAGGGCCCGGAAATCTCTCCGGAAAAATAGTTTGCGCGCGTGGAGGGCCTACCCATAGCCTTCCGAGCAAGGAAACAACGAGTCCGTTCAGGATTCGTTGGCTCCGTGCTGTACTGAACCGAAGATTCGACGGACCCTGGTCCGTCCCGAGACGCCGAGAGGAGGCGAGACCAATGATCAGCTTCATCACCAGCAACAAAATGACCGATCGCCCGGTCTTCGTCACGCGTCCGCTCGGCCTGCGTGCGACCGACGCCGTATGCGGTGTCGTGCGCGCCTCCGGTCTCGGCTCCGTCAACGGCACCGGTCTGCCCATCGCCGCCCTTCCGGCCACCGCGCCGGCCCTGGGCAATGAGCGACCGACCAAGGCGCCCGCGGCAGCGGCAACGGCGGCAGTGGCACAGTTCCGTGCCTTTGCGGCGGAGACCAAGGGCGCCGAATCCCGGACCAAGCAGTACCAGCACCACACGATGTGGGCCTTCCGTGGGCTCGAACCCTGGAGAGATCCAGCCTGATCGGCAGATCAGGTCGGCACCTTCCAGGGCCGCGGAACCCACACCGGGATCCGCGGCCCTTTTGCTTGCCCCCCAGCCAGGGGAAACCAGCCCGGCCACCCGCCGGAACAACAGACGAGGAACACCAACCGTGCAGATCAAGGCACACACCCCGTCAGTAGCCACCGACCTGATCCCCCCGCCCGTCCCCACGGAGGACACCTTGACCCCCCTGACCGCGCTCACCGACCTCGACGACGCGATCGAGAACCTGGGCACCCCGGTCCCCTGCCGCAGCTACGACCCGGAGGTCTTCTTCGCCGAGTCGCCGGCGGACGTGGAGTACGCCAAGTCCCTCTGCCGGACCTGCCCGCTGCGCGAGGCCTGCCTCGCCGGCGCCAAGGACCGCCGCGAGCCCTGGGGCGTCTGGGGCGGAGAGCTCTTCGTCCAGGGCGTCGTCGTGGCCCGCAAGCGCCCCCGTGGCCGTCCGCGCAAGAACCCGGTCGTCGCATGAGGCTCGCCATGACCTCCCCCGGCACGATCGACCTCCCCCGCGCGCACGACCCCATGAAGCAGGAACCGACGATGCACCACGCGTCCACCGAGCCCTCGGGCTCCGCCCTCCCCGCCCGCACCACCTCCGGCGCGATCACCTCGCGTCAGAACAGGAACCTCGAAATGCAACTCATCCCAGAAGTCCTGGCCCGTGCCCATATGCACGAGGGCAGGGCCGTCCGGCTCGCGGCGGCCCGGCGCGTCCAGCGCCGCGCCGAGCGGGCCTCGCTGCGTGCCCGACGGGCCTTGGCCATGGCAGTGATGCACTAGCCGCCCGCCGGCGGAACGCGACTTGGTGAACCGGGGGCCGGTCCGCGAGGACCGGCCCCCGGCGCGTCCGGGACCGGGTGCGCCCGGCGACGGACACCGTTCGGGTGCGTTGAACCCTCACGCACCGTTCACGGGGATATCGTCTGGGAGTGGACCAGAAGACGCCTGATGCAGCGCAGTTGGACCCTGAGGCCACCGGCACCACCCTCACGTGTGCCCGTTGCGGAACCACCGCCGAGGGCTTCCCCCCGACCTGGACGTGCTCCGTGGAGAACGGCGGCCGCCACTACTTCTGCGACGACTGCGCACGCGCCAACCTCAGAGCGATCGAGGGCCGCCTCGACTCCGCCTGGTGGTGAGGCAATCCGGCCCGCGCACCGCCCTCCACCGCCCTCAGGCCGGGGTCTCCTGGGCCTCCCGGCCGCACTCCCCGGCCGGCCCGCCGGCCGCGAAGCCGGGGACCCACGCCTCCATCTCGTCGCGCAGCCGCACCGTCGCGCCCAGTTGGCACAGCACCCCTATGGTGCTCGTGGTCACCCGGTGGATCAGCAAGTAGGCCGGGGGCAGGTTGAGCTGACGGGCCAGCTGGTACGCGGGGGAGCGCGGGTCGGCGATCCGCGTCGCCTGGGCGCGCATCCAGTCGCGGGTGAAGGTGAACTCCGCCACCTGCGCGGGCTCGATGATCGGCAGAAGGTAGTCGAGCACGGCCCCCGGATCCAGATCGATCTCCGGTTTGACGAACCCCTCGTCGCGCAGCAGCTCGTGGACCGCCTCCGCCTCGCCCTCCAGCGTCAGCCGCAGCGCCGTCCCGATCTCCTCCGGCAGCCCCTGCGGCAGCCTGTCCACCGTGCCGAAGTCCAGGACGCCCAGCCGCCACTTCTCCGGCGGGCCGTCGGGGTGGTCGCCGGTCACCAGACGGAAGTTGCCCGGGTGCGGGTCGGCGTGGAGCAGGCCGGTGCGGGCGGTGCCCGAGAAGAGGAAGCGGGCCAGCAACTGGCCTGCCCGGTCCCGCTGCTCCCGGGTGCCGTCCGTTATCACCTCGGACAACGGCACCCCCTCCAGCCACTCCGTCACCAGCACTTGGTCACCGTGGTGCACCACGGCCGGCACCGTGACGTCCGGGTCCCCGGCGAACTCCTCGGCGTGGGCGATCTGGGCGCTCGCCTCCAGCCCGTAGTCCAGCTCCTCGGACACCCGGTCCTTCAGCTCCGCGATGAGCGGCTTGAGATCCATCCCCGGAATCAGCGGCCCCAGCAGCCGGGCGAAACGGCCGAGTTGGGTGAGGTCCGACAGCAGTGCCTCGCCCGCCCCCGGATACTGCACCTTGACCGCGACCTCACGCCCGTCGTGCCAGACGGCCCGGTGCACCTGCCCGATCGACGCCGCCGCGGCCGGCCTGTCGTCGAACTCCTCGAAGAGATCCCGCCAGTCGGCCCCCAGCCGCTCCGCCAGCGCCGCGTGCACCGACTTCACCGGCATCGGGGGCGCCGCTTCCTGAAGCTTGGTCAGAGCCGCCCGGTAGGGGCCCGCGACCTGCTCGGGGAGCGCCGACTCGAAGACGGACAGGGCCTGTCCGAGCTTCATCGCCCCGCCCTTGAGCTGACCCAGCGTCGCGAACAGCTGCTCCGCCGTGCGCTGCTGCAGCTCCGCGGCGATCATCTCCGCCGGCCGTCCGCCGATCCTCTTGCCCAGCCCCAGCGCGGTGCGCCCGGCGAACCCCAACGGCAGCGCGGCCAACTTGGCGGTACGAGCGACCGCCTTGCGCGGTAGATCAGTCATGCGCCCCTCCAACTAGCTGTACAGCCACGCCGCGACGGCGGTCACCCCCGCATTCTCCCGTGCGCCGCCCCCGCGGCCCGGTCACGGTCCCCTTCCGGAGGGCGTGCCGCACCGCACGGACACCGCGGGTGCGGCTCGACGGGCCGCGACGACCACCTCGGACCCGGCAGTGCCAGCTCCAGGCGGTGCCCCGTGCCCGCGGCGGACCCGCCGTCGAGGAACGCCAGCGCCCACGCAACGGCCAGCCCCGCCACGACCGTGGCCAGTGCCATGTCGCACGACGGTACCCCCGCGCGCCGGCCGGACTTCCACTGGGCGAGCATCCGGGGCCACGCCGCGTCCCGTTCGGCGCGGTCCACGTCGAGGCACTCCGCGCAGGCCGACCGGCCCGGCAGGACCAGTGGCCCCACGACCCCCGTCGCCTCGGCCACCCCCGCGTACAGGTGGGGCGTCCCCGACGCCACCAATTCCCGGGCCTCCGCCGGATCCGGCGCCCAGACGGCCACCCCGTCGCGCGGGGCGCACACCGTCAGCGCGGGCGGGGGCTCCGCCCGGCCGGCCCGGGAGCGGGGCAC
The DNA here is from genome assembly GCF_001187435.1 of Streptomyces caatingaensis. Taxonomy (GTDB): domain Bacteria; phylum Actinomycetota; class Actinomycetes; order Streptomycetales; family Streptomycetaceae; genus Streptomyces; species Streptomyces caatingaensis. Next base: position 628,365 of record NZ_LFXA01000009.1, read on the forward strand.
CGGCAGCGGCGCCGCCTCGCGCACCGCCCGGCGGGCCGCCGCGTCCCGCCGCTCGCCCGTCCGCCGGGCGCCGACCCCGCCGGGGGCCACATCCCACGGCTCGACACAGCCGCCGTCCAGCACGTCGACATGTCCGACCCCCGAGGCCGACAGCAGCGCGGCCACGGCCGCCCCGACCCTGCCCGCCCCGCGGACCCGCACCCGCGCGCCCTGCCGGGCGGCCATCAGCCCTATGGCCGCGCCGGGTTGGGGATGGAGCACCGAGAGCGAGCCCAGGTCCGGTCTCAGCCGCTCCAGGGCCGTGCCGCGGGACCGCAGGGCGGCCCCCGCCTCGCCGCCCCCGCGTGCGTCGTCCAGCAGGCCCGCCCTGGCCAGGCGCGCCACCAGCGCGTCCGCCCGGCCGTCCGGGAGCCCCAGCGCGGTCGCCTCCGCCCGCAGCAACGGCAGGCCCCGCGTGCCGTCGAGCAGGGCGAGGAAGGACGCCGTCGCCGTGTCCACCGGGCCGACCGCCGTCGCGTGCGCCGCCGTCATCCCCACCTGCAAGGTGTCGCGATTGCGCCAGGCCCGCCGCAGCGCCGGCTTGAGCACGGGGTGCGAGATGCCGCCTGGGGCGCCACCTCCCGGGGTGCAACCTTCCGGGGCGCCACTTCCCGGCCCGGCCACCGGCTGCCGGGTCTCCGGTCCGACTGCCCTCTGTCCGACTGCCGTCGGTCCGACGGACTTCCGCCCGACTGCCTCCGGTCCGGGGCCCTTCGTTCCGGGACCTTCCGGCCCGGGGCCCTGAGGGCCGGAAGACCCAGGGCCCTCCGGGCCGGAGGACCCGGGCCCCTCCGGCCCGGAAGACCGGCGGCCGGGCTCCCCGCGGGCTTCGCCGCAGGCGCCGCCGCCGCCCGGCGGCGTCGCGTCCTGCTCCGTCACGGCCACCGCCGCCCCGCACGCACGTCCGCTTCCCATGGCTCCCGACTCCCCCCTCGTCGCCCCGCGGGGCCTGGTGCCCCGTGGTCCGGCAGGGCCAGCATGCCCGGACGCGGCCGTCACTGCGCGGAGTTGTCCACAGGCACGGAGTGATAGTCGTATGAGTGGGTGTGCCCGACGGGGATCGCCCGCCAACCGGGCGGGCGCGGGACTTCCGGCGCCGGCACCCGGTAACGTCGGGGCCGTGCCCGTCGATCCCCTGCACAGTGCTCCCAGAACGCAGCGTGCCGCCCCGAGCCCGGGTGGCCCGTCCACCGAGGGGGCGCCGACGGCGGCCGGGACCGACGCGGTGGAGGTCCGCAGGAGCGCGCGGCGCCGCAGGACCGTCTCCGCGTACCGCGAGGGCGACCGCACGGTCGTCCTCATCCCGGCCCGGATGTCGGACGCCGAGGAGAAACGCTGGGTGGGCGTGATGCTCGACCGCCTCGCGGCGCAGGAGAGCAAGCGGATACTGGGCGACGCCGAGCTCGCCGAGCGCGCCGGACGCCTCTCGGCGCAGTACCTCGACGGGCGGGCGCGGCCGGCCACGGTCCGCTGGGTCACCAACCAGAACACCCGCTGGGGTTCGTGCACCCCCGCCGAGGGCAGCATCCGCCTCTCGCACCGGCTGAAGGGCATGCCCGAGTACGTCGTCGACTACGTCCTGCTGCACGAGCTGGCGCACCTGCTCGTCCCCGGGCACGGCCCCGCCTTCTGGCGGCTGCTGGAGGCGTACCCCCGTACCGAGCGCGCACGGGGGTACCTCGAAGGTGTGGTGGCCGCCGGCCGGCTCCCGCACCTTCCGGCGGCCCGCAGCGAGTGACGCGGAGCCGGGGTCACCCCAGCAGGGCGCGCGTCCGCTCCACCAGGCGCACCACCGAGGCGTCGGCCACCGAGGCCACCTCGTCGTAGCCGAACCAGCGCAGGTCCAGCGACTCGTCGCTGATCGCCGCCCGGGCGCCCGCGGGGGCCACGGCCGCGTACTGCACGTCCAGGTGCCAGGCGCACGGCGTGCGGTGGCGGTCCAGCCGGACCGGGCCGCCCGGCAGCAGCGTCAGCCCCTCGGCGATGCCCGACTCCTCGCGCGCCTCGCGCAGGGCGGCCGCCGCCAGCGTCGCGTCCTCCGGCTCGCAGTGCCCGCCCAGCTGGAGCCACATGCCCAGCTTGCGGTGCAGCGTGAGCAGCACGCGGCCGGCGGCCGGGTCGACGACCAGGGCGCTCGCCGTGATGTGGCCGTCCCGGCACGTCTTCCACATGCCGTCAGGGTGGCTCTGGAGGTGGTCGAGGTACGCCAGCCGCAGGGTCTCCTGCTCCGCGGCCCCCTCTGGAGCCGCCCCCTCCGGAGCCGCCCCCTCTGGAGCGGACCACTCCTTGAGGGTCCGCTCCGCGTCCGCGTGCAGGCTCACTCGGCGCCCTCGTCGCCCGCGTCCTTCTCCTGCCTCCCGCCGTCCTGCTTCGCGCCGTCCGTCTTCCCGCCGTCCTTCTTCAGGTCCGGACTGGACGGGCCCCCGGCCGCCTCGCCGAGCATCTTGTCCAGCTCGGAGAAGTCCAGGTGCTCGCGGTGGACGAAGCCGTCCGGGTCGTCCAGGTCGGCGGCGGTCGGCAGCATGTCCGGGTGCTCCCAGAGGGCGTCGCGGCCGTCGGCGCCGCGCGCGTCCGTCAGGGACGCCCACAGCCGCGAGGCGTCGCGCAGCCGGCGCGGCCGCAGCTCCAGACCGATCAGCGTGGCGAAGGTCTGCTCGGCGGGGCCGCCGGTCGCCCGGCGCCGGCGCAGCGTCTCGCGCAGCGCCCCGGCGGACGGCAGGTGCGGGGCCGCCGCGGCGTGCACGACCGCGTCCACCCAGCCCTCGACCAGCGCCAGCGCGGTCTCCAGGCGGGCCAGCGCGGCCTTCTGCTCCGGGGAGTCCTCCGGCTGGAACATGCCCTGCTGGAGCGCCTCCTGCATCTGCTCGGGGTGCGTGGGGTCGAGCTGGCCGACGACGTCCTCCAGCTTGGCGGTGTCGACCTTGATGCCCCGGGCGTAGCCCTCGACGGCGCCGAACAGGTGCGAGCGCAGCCACGGCACGTGCGAGAAGAGCCGCTGGTGGGCGGCCTCGCGCAGGGCCAGGTAGAGGCGGACCTCGTCCTGGGGGACGCCCAGGCCGGAGCCGAGCTGCGCGATGTTGACCGGCAGCAGCGCGGCGCGGCCCGCCGGGCCCAGCGGCAGGCCGATGTCGGTCGAGCCGACGACCTCGCCCGCCAGCACGCCCACGGCCTGGCCGATCTGGGTGCCGAACATGGCGCCGCCCATGCTGCGCATCATGCCGAGCAGCGGACCGGCCATGGCCCGCATCTCCTCCGGCATGACGTCGCCCATGGCGGAGCCGACGCGCTCGGCGACCGGGTCCACCAGCTCGCGCCAGACGGGCAGGGTCGCCTCGACCCACTCGGCGCGGCTCCAGGCCACGGCCGTGCCGGAGCCCGAGGGGAGCGAGGTGACGCCGTCCAGCCACAGGTCGGCCAAGCGCACGGCCTCCTGGACGGCCGCCCGCTCGCCGTCCGTGACGCTGGCGTCCTTGCTGCCCTCGGCGGTGCCCTGCGCGACGGTCCGGCGCGCGATGTCCTTGGCCATGTCCCAGTTCACCGGGCCGCCCTCGTACGAGAGCATCTGGCCCAGCTGCTGGAAGGCGGCGCCCAGGTCGCCGGGGTTCATCTGGCCCATGCCCGGCATGGCCCCGCCGAACAGCGCGGCGAAGGGGTTGTCCGCGCCGCCGGCCGCCGGACCGAACCCGAAGGGGTTCGCCGGCCCTTGGCCGCCACCCTGGTCACCGCCCTTCTTCTTGCCGTTGTCGCCGTCCTCCGGCTCCTCCGGCGGAAGACCGAATCCGAATGGGGTGTCACTCACGGGTTTCCTCGGCTCGTAGGGCCGCCGGCTCGGGCCGACGGCGAATGCCCGACAACACCACCCAGCGTAGACACCTCCCCGGTATCGGGGCTTGGTGCTCCACCGGCTCGGGGCCTGCGGCAGGATGGACCTCACCTGGTACGTACGGGTCATGACACGGGTGATGGCGCATACGTACTGAAGACAACCGCTGGAGACGCCCGGTGAGTTCCCCCGACCGAGAAGTTCGCGCAGCGCGAAACGGTTCCGCGCGAGACAGTACGAGCCCGTCCGGGCGCCGGCCCGTGGTGGCCGTGACCGGTGCCGCCCGCGGCGTCGGCGCGCTGCTCACCCGGCGGCTCGCCGCGTGCGAGGAGGTCAAGCACGTCCTCGCGATCGACGAGCGGCGCGGCGACGTGAGCGAGGCCCAGTGGCACGTGCTGGACGTGCGCGACCCGGTGATCGCCGAGAAGCTGCGCGGGGCCGACGTCGTCGTCCACCTCGCGCTCGACCTCGACCTGGAGACCGACCCCGCCGCGCGCACCGCCTACAACGTGCGCGGCACCCAGACCGTGCTGACCGCCGCCGCGGCGGCCGGGGTGCACCGCGTGGTGCTGTGCACCTCGGCGATGGTCTACGGGGCGCACCCGGACAACGACGTGCCGCTGGACGAGGACGCCGAGCTGCGGGCGACCGCCGAGGCCACCGGCGTCGGCGACCTGCTGGAGATCGAGCGCCTGGCCCGGCGGGCGCCCCGCGCGCACCCCGGCCTGAACGTGACGGTGCTGCGGCCGGCGGTGCTGGTCGGCGGCACGGACACCGCGCTCACCCGCTACTTCGAGTCGCCCCGCCTGCTGGTGGTCGCCGGCTCCCGGCCCGTGTGGCAGTTCTGCCACGTCGAGGACCTGGTGAGCGCCCTGGAGTTCGCGGCGCTGGAGAAGGCCGAGGGGGAACTGGCGGTCGGCTGCGACGGCTGGCTGGAGCAGGAGGAGGTCGAGGAGCTCAGCGGCATCCGCCGCATGGAGCTGCCCTCCGCGGTCGCCCTCGGCGCCGCGTCCCGGCTGCACCGCCTGGGCCTGACGCCCTCGCCGGCCGGTGACCTCGCGTACACGATGCACCCGTGGGTGGTCAGCGGGCACCGGCTGCACGCCGCGGGCTGGCGGCCGCGCTGGACCAACGAGGAGGTCCTGGCCGAGCTGCTGGAGGAGGTCGCCGGGCGGCACACGGTCGCCGGCCGCCGCCTGGGCCGCAAGGACGCGACGGCCGCGGGGGCGGCGGGGGCGACGGTGGCGCTGCTGGGCACGGCGGCGCTGGTGCGGCGGGCGCGCAAAGCGCGGCGCCGGGCCTGACCCGCTTTCACCCGCTTCGTTCCCCGGCCCGGTGGGCGAGCCGGTGCCGGGCCGGAGTTCTCGTACGAACGTCCGGGTCCGGGGCGGCGGGGCGGTGCGGCACGATGGGGCCATGTCCCACGATCACCCCTCCCTCCGTCTCCTCGCGGTCCGCGAGACGCCGCTCTCCGTGGACGAGGTCTTCGCGGCGGTCGGCGACCGCGCGGCCGGCGGCACCGCGCTCTTCGTCGGCACCGTCCGCGACCACGACGGCGGCGCCGAGGTCACCGGCCTCGGCTACTCGGCCCACCCCTCGGCCGAGGCGGAGCTGCGCCGGGTCGCCGGGAAGGTGGCGGCCGACTTCCCGGTGACCGCGCTGGCCGCCGTGCACCGGGTCGGCGACCTCGTCGTCGGCGACCTGGCCGTGGTGGTCGCCGTGTCCTGCCCGCACCGGGCGGAGGCGTTCGCGGCCTGCCGCCGGCTCATCGACGACCTCAAGCGCGAGGTGCCGATCTGGAAGCACCAGACGTTCCTGGACGGGACGGAGGAGTGGGTCGGGGTGTAGGGGGCACGGGTGCATGCCCGGAACGGGCGGCCACCGGTTGCGTAACCAGGTCCCTGAAGTGAGCGTTGAGACGGCAGACAATTAATGTGCTCATCGGTAAGTCGCGAGGTGTAAGGGGTCGGGAGGCCGTTATGGCGGCGCTCGCTTGGTTGCTGATTCCGGTTGCCGCGGCCCTGGCCGCCGCTCTGTGGGGGAGCTGGGCGGCCCGGAACCGCAAGGCCGGCGATGTCTCGGAGCTCGCCGGGTACGAGAAGTTCCGCGAGGCCATGGAGCGGCGGGAGACCCGGGAGCTCCCGGAGGTCATGGAGCGCTCGGACTCCGGGACGGGATCCGCCTGAACCCGCCGCGACACCCGTCGTGACCAGGCGTTCCGCCTCGTACGGACCGCCCCGGGAGTGGACTGTCGGACCCGTCCCGTACTGTCGTTCCATGCCCCGCCGCACCGCGACGATGCTCGCCTCCCTGTTGATGCTGATCGCGCTCCTCTGCGCCGGCGTGCTCATCCCGGTGCCCTACTCGGAGATGTCGCCCGGCCCGACGGTCAACACCCTGGGCGACCACGGCGGAGAGCCGGTCCTCCAGATCTCGGGCCGCAAGACGTACCCGACCACCGGGCACCTCAACATGACGACGGTCCGCGTCACCGGCTCGCAGTACCGGATGAACATGGTGGAGGCCCTCTACGGCTGGCTGGACCACGACAAGCTGGTCGTCCCGCACGGCACGCTCTACCCCGACGACAAGACCCCGGACCAGCTGAACCAGGAGACCGCCGAGGAGTTCAGCCAGTCCCAGGAGAGCGCCAAGGTCGCGGCGCTGAGGCAGCTGGGCATCCCGGTCGGCACCCGGGTGGTCGTCTCCTCCGTGGTCAAGGGCAGCCCGGCGGAGGGCCTGCTGCACGCCGGTGACGTGATCAAGGCCGTGGACGGCACCGCGGTCGGGCAGCCCGGCGACGTGGCCAAGCTGGTCACCCGGCACAAGCCGGGCCAGAAGGTCGCCTTCCGGGTCGTCCCGGCCAAGGAGGCGGCCGCCGCGGAGAAGGAGAAGCGGCAGCCGAGGACGGAGGAGACCGTCACCCTGGTCACACGCGAGGCCCCCGGCGACAAGCGGGCCGTCGTGGGCATCCAGGCCGGGACGGCGCACACCTTCCCGTTCTCCATCAACATCAAGCTGGCCGATGTCGGCGGGCCGAGCGCGGGCCTGATGTTCGCCCTCGGAATAGTCGACAAGCTGACGCCGGACAACATCGCCGGCGGCCGGTTCATCGCCGGCACGGGCACGATCGACGACAACGGCAGGGTCGGGCCGATCGGCGGCATCGAGATGAAGACCGTCGGTGCCCGCAACAAGGGCGCGGAGTTCTTCCTGACCCCCAAGGACAACTGCGCGGCCGCCGCCAAGGACACCCCCAAGGGGCTGACCCTCGTCAAGGTCGAGACGATAGGCGACGCGCTGAAGTCCCTGGAGAAGATCCGGAAGGGGGACGCGGCGGAGCTGCCGCGGTGCACGGTGAACAAGTGACGCGCGCCGCGGCCCGGCCCCGCCGGGCCCGCCTCAGTCGGCGAACGTCGCCGCGAGCGCCTCGGCCAGGCCGGGCACCAGGTCGGGGCCGGTGAGCACCTCCGTGGGGGAGTCCTTCTCGCGCAGCCGGACGGCCGACTCGCGGGCGCCGTCGCGCAGCACGGCGACGGTCATCCGGACCTCCTGCCGGTCCGGGTGCCGGGCGACCCACTCGGCGAGCTGCTTCTCGTTCATCCCGTGCGGCACCGAGCCCTCGGCCGACGGCGGGAGCATCAGCCGCTCGACGGTCAGGGCGCAGCCCGCCACGGCCTCCGGCCAGGCCACCGTGCCGAGAAACTTGTCGAGGGGGGTCCCGGCGGGCAGTTCGTCCTGCTCGATCGGGGTGTAGGAGGGGGCGGCGGAGCCGGGGGCGTCCTCGAGGCCGAGCTGCGCGGCGAGCGCGGGCTCCTGCGCGCGGAGCCTGGCGGTGTCGACGAGGGCGAAGAGCCGGGCGGGCTGGTCCCAGCCGCGCCCGGCGGCGTACTCGTCGATCTCGAGCACGGCGCGGGTCAGCGGGCTGGCGGCCATGGGGGGCGTGCCCGGGACGGGCTGGTCGGGGTGGCTCGGGGAGCCGGCATTGCTGGACATGCTCAATATCGTGCCCTGACCGGGGCCGAAATCGGGAACCGAGTAAAGCCTCGGTAAGTTGCCACAGTGGGTCCTACTATCGCCAGGGCCTGATCGACAGCTCCACTGACAGCGAACTTCGAGGTGCGCACCTTGGCTTTCCAGATGCCGGACCGCGGCGGAGGCCCCTCAGGGCCGCGGATGAGAGTCGGACGGCCTTCCCGTCGCGTCCGGACCCTGATGACGACCCTGGGTGTGCTGGCGGCGCTGGCCATGCTCTTCGTCATGTTCGCCGGGTTCTGGACGGACTGGCTGTGGTACCGCTCCGTCCGTTACTCCTCGGTCTTCACCACCACGCTCGGCACCAAGATCGGCCTGTTCGCCGTCTTCGGCGTGCTGATGGCCGTGGCGGTGGGGACCAACATCTGGCTGGCGCACCGGCTGCGGCCGCCGCTGAGCGCGATGTCGGCGGAGCAGCAGTCCCTCGACCGCTACCGGATGAGCATCGCGCCGTACAAGAAGTGGGTGCTGCTCGCGGTCACCGCGCTCGTCGGCCTCGTCGCCGGCGCGTCCGCGGCGGGTCAGTGGCGCACCTGGCTCCAGTGGGTCAACGGGGTTCCCTTCCACCAGAAGGACCCGCAGTTCCACAAGGACATCTCCTTCTACACCTTCGATCTGCCCTGGTACCGCTTCCTGTTGAGCTTCGGCTTCGCGGCGGCGGTGCTGTCGCTGATCGCCGCGGCCCTGGTGCACTACCTCTACGGGGGGCTCCGGCTCACCAGCCCCGGCCACCGCGCCACGGCCGCCGCCACGGGCCATCTGGCCGTGCTGCTGGGCCTGTTCGTGACGCTCAAGGCCGTCGCCTACTGGCTGGACCGGTACGGGCTGGCCGTCAAGTCGAGCGGGCTGAAGTCGACGGACGGGTGGACGGGGCTGCGCTATGTGGACGCCCACGCCTATCTGCCGGCCAAGACCATCCTGTTCATCATCGCGCTGATCTGCGCGGTGCTCTTCTTCGCGACGCTGTGGCGGCGCACCTGGCAGCTGCCGGTGATCGGTTTCGGCCTGATGGTGCTCTCGGCGATCCTGATCGGCGGGCTCTACCCGGCGATCGTGCAGAAGTTCCAGGTCTCGCCCAACGAGCAGGCCAAGGAAGCCCCGTACATCGCGAAGAACATCAAGGCCACGCGCGAGGCGTACGGCATCGACAAGACCAAGGTCGACGACGCCTATCCGGGCAAGGGCAACGCCTCGACGGACAAGGACACGCTGCGCGACCTGGCCGGTTCGACGGCCAGCCTGCGGCTGCTCGACCCGAACATCGTCTCGCCCGCCTTCCAGCAGGAGCGCCAGGACCGCGGGTACTACCAGTTCCCGTCCACCCTGGCCGTCGACCGCTACAAGGTGGACGGCAAGGACCAGGACACGGTCATCGGCCTGCGCGAGCTCAACATCAAGGGCATCCCCGAGCGCAACTGGATCAACGACCACTTCAAGTACACCCACGGCTATGGCGCGGTGACCGCCAAGGGCGACTCGGTGCCCAAGGGCGGCGGCCCGGACTTCCAGTCGGACAAGGTGCTGGGCCCGTACGAACCGCGGGTGTACTTCGGCGAGAAGACGACGCAGTACTCCATCGTCGGCGGTCCGCAGAAGGAGCTCGACAAGCCCGGCGACGAGAACAAGGAGAGCTACAGCTACGGCGGCAAGGCCGGCGTGAGCCTGTCGAACCCGGTCAACCGCGCGGCGTACGCCGTGGCCTTCGGCGAGCCCAAGATCCTCTACTCGGGCGCCATCGGCGAGGGTTCGAAGATCCTCTACAACCGGACGCCCAAGGCCCGTGTCGAGGCGGTCGCGCCCTGGCTGACCATCAACGGCGACGCCTACCCGGCCGTGGTGAACCACCGCATCCAGTGGATCGTCGACGCGTACACCACGACCAACGGCTATCCCTACGCCTCCCGCACCACCCTCGGTGACACCACGGCCGATTCGCTGACCACCGGGCAGCGCGCGGTGGTGGCCCAGCAGAACCAGGTCAACTACATCCGCAATTCGGTGAAGGCGACGGTCGACGCCTACGACGGCACGGTCACGCTGTACCAGTGGGACACCGAGGACCCGGTGCTGAAGACGTGGATGAAGGCGTTCCCGGGGACGGTGAAGCCGAAGAGCGCGATCAGTGCGGCGCTCAAGGACCATCTGCGGTATCCGCAGGACCTGTTCAAGGTGCAGCGCGAACTGCTGACCCGGTACCACGTCACCGACCCGGGGACGTTCTACACCGGCAGCCAGCGCTGGGAGGTGCCGGACGACCCGACCAACAAGGGCAACGCCGTTCCGCCGTACTACCTGAGCATGAAGATGCCCGATCAGCGGAACCAGACGTTCTCGCTGACCACGACGTTCACGCCCAAGAACCGCCAGAACCTGGGCGCGTTCATGGCCGTCGACGCCGACGCGCGGAGCGACGGATACGGGCGGATCAGAATTCTCCAGCCGAAGGACATCGTCTGGGGTCCGTTGCAGGCGCAGAGCAATTTCAACAGCGACCCGACGGCCGCCAGTGAGATCAAGCTGCTGCGGGGCGGCGATTCCGAGATCGAGTACGGAAATCTGCTCACGGTTCCGCTCAACGGCGGTCTGCTGTACGTGGAACCGGTCTACGTCCGCGGCGCGCGCACCAATTACCCGCTGCTGAAGAAGGTGTTCGTCAACTACGGCGAGAAGATCGCCTTCGAGAACACCCTGGGCGAGGCCCTGGACAAGGTCTTCGGCGCCCAACAGCCGGGCGGCAAGCAGCCGCCGGAGGGCACGAAGCAGCCGCCGGCCGCGAACCCGACGGTCAAGCAGGCCGTGAAGGACGCCCAGGACGCCTACACGGCAGGGCAGAAGGCGCTGGAGAAGCAGGACTGGGAGGCGTACGGCAAGGCCCAGAAGGACCTCAAGGACGCCCTCGACCGGCTGGCGAGGGCCGAGGCGCGCACCGAGGAGAAGAACGGGGGCAAACCGGGGAGCTAGCCCCGTCCGTCCCGCGCCGTGGTACGGTTGTTCCACAACGGCGCGGGGTGGAGCAGCTCGGTAGCTCGCTGGGCTCATAACCCAGAGGTCGCAGGTTCAAATCCTGTCCCCGCTACTGGAAGACAAGGCCCGGAGTCTCGGACTCCGGGCCTTGTCGTGCTGCCGTGGGGCCTCGGGGGAGCCCTCGTTGCCGGAGTGACCGGCGGGACCACTGTTCGCATCGTGCGCCACGCTGCTCTGTGCGGGTTATGTGCGGGGGTTTTGATTAGAGTTTGGAGCACCGTTGTGTCGGGAAGTCGGGAAGTCGACAAAACGCTGAAGTGACCTCACTGGCTGCGGTATTCCAGGTGTACGCAGGTTGCGGGAGTGCGACGATGGGACGTATGGGGGACAAGGCGAGGCTGGTGGAGACAGGTCGGCTTGTGAAGGCTCCCGGAGCGGGGAGCATTCCGGAAGCTCGGGTTCCGGCGCCGTACGACCCTGCGCGGGCCCCGTCGGCCCCGCCGGTACCGTCCGCCCCCGCGGCCGCCGCGGTCCCGCCCGGGGCCGCCGGCGAAGCCGCCGACCTGGAGCTGGAGACCGCCCGCCGCCGCGCCGAGGAGTCCGGGGATCCCGCCGCGCTGAGCATGCTCGGCGCCCTGCTGCTGCGCCGCGGCGACCTCGACGGGGCCGAGAAGCACCTGCGCGCCGCCACCGCCGAGGGCGACCGCTCCGCCGCCAACAACCTGGGCGTCCTGCTCCACCAGCGCGGCTACACCGACGAGGCGGCCGGCTGGTGGCGGGTGGCCGCCGTCGCCGGCTCCGCCGCCGCCGCGCACGCGCTGGGCCGCTACCACCGCGAGCGCGGCGACGAGCCGGCCGCCGAGTACTGGCTGCGGCAGTCCGCCGAGTCCGGGCACGCGCTCGGCGCGTACGCCCTCGCCGACCTGCTGGAGCACCGCAGCGACGTGGGCGCCGAGCGCTGGTTCCGCTCCGCCGCCGAGCGCGGGCACCGCGAGGCCGCGTACCGGCTGGCCCGCATCCTCGACGGCCGGGCCCCCGGCTCCGCCGCCCGCTCCGGCGGCCCGGCCGGCCCCGTCCCGGCCGCCGGCGCCCGCCGCACCCCCGTCGGCGGCGGGGACACCTCCGTACGCGACCTGCGGGCCGCCGCGGCCGGCCGCGAGAAGGGCCCCGCCGACGAGGCCGAGCAGTGGTACCGGCAGGCCGCCGCCCGCGGCCACCGCCGCGCGGCCCTGCACCTGGGCACCCTGCTGGAGGCCCGCGGCGAGATCCAGGAGGCCGCCCGCTGGTACCTGACCTCCGCCAAGGACGGCGAGTCCCGCGCCGCCTGCGCCCTCGGCTTCCTGCTGCGCGACGCCGGCGACAGCGACAGCGCCGCCGTCTGGTGGCGCCGCGCGGCCCAGGACGGCGACGGCAACGCGGCCAACGCCCTGGGCGCCCTGCACGCCGACCGCGGCGAGGCGCAGCAGGCCGAGCGCTGGTACCGGGCCGCGCTCGACGCCGGCGACGTCAACGGCGCGTACAACCTCGCCCTGCTCTGCGCCGAACAGGGCCGCACCGCCCAGGCCGAGCAGTGGTACCGCCGCGCCGCCTACGCCGGCCACCGCGAGGCCGCCAACGCGCTCGCCGTCCTGCTGCTCCAGCACGGCGACGCCTCCGGCGCCGAGCCGTGGTTCTCCAAGGCCGCCGAGGCGGGCAGCGTCGACGCCGCCTTCAACCTCGGCATCCTCCACGCCGGGCGCAACGAGGAGCGCGCGGCGCTCCAGTGGTACGAGCGGGCCGCCGCCGCCGGGCACACCGAGGCGGCGCTCCAGGTCGCCATGGTGCTGCTGCGCGACGGCGGCCAGGACGACGCCGAGGAGGCCGAGCGCCACCTGCGGGTGGCCGCCCGCGGCGGCAGCGCTGAGGCCGCCTTCCGGCTGGGCGCCCTGCTCGACCGGGACGAGAGCGATCCGGCCGCGGCCGCCGAGTGCGAGGAGTGGTACGCCAAGGCCGCCCGCCAGGGCCACCGCCGCGCCCAGGTGCGGCTCGGCATGCTGGTGGCCGCGCGGGGCGACGTCGTCGAGGCCGCCCGCTGGTACCGGGAGGCCGCCGAGGCGGGCAGCAGCAACGGCGCCTTCAACCTCGGGCTGCTCCTGGCCCGCGAGGGCAGCGAGCCGGAGGCCGCCCTGTGGTGGACCCGCGCCGCCGAGGCCGGGCACGGCCGCGCGGCCCTGCGGCTGGCCCTTCTCGCCGCCCGCCACGGGGAGTTGACGCAGGCCCAGGTGTGGTGCGCGCAGGCCGTCGAGCACGGCCCGGCGGAGGTCGCCGAGCGGGCGGCCCGGCTGCGCGACGCGCTCCAGCAGGAGCTGACCGCCTAGCCCGCCCCGCCCGTCCCGGCGGGCACCGCGTTTGCGCGGCGTGCCGTGACCGGGTTACAGTTGGGTCATCGACGCGGGGTGGAGCAGCTCGGTAGCTCGCTGGGCTCATAACCCAGAGGTCGCAGGTTCAAATCCTGTCCCCGCTACTGGAACGAAGGGCCCGGATCCTCAGGATCCGGGCCCTTCGTCATGCTCCGTTCGTCCCGTGGTCAGCCCGCCGCGCAGCCGGGGCACAGGCCGCGGTAGGTCACCTCGACCGCCGAGACCTGGAAGCCGAAGCGCTGCTCCGCCGGGAGGCCGGCGAGCAGGTCGCCCGAGGGGTGCACGTCACGGATGGTGCCGCAGCGGGAGCACACCAGGTGCTGGTGCGCGTGGTGCGCGTTGGGGTCGTAGCGCTTGGCGCGGCCGTCGGTGCTCACCTCCAGCACCTCGCCCAGCGAGACCATCTCCCCGAGGGTGTTGTAGACGGTCGCCCGGGAGATCTCCGGCAGCAGCTCGGCCGCCTTCGCGTGCACCTCGTCGGCGGTGTAGTGCACGTGGTCCCCGTCGAGCACCTCGGCGACGACGCGCCGCTGCGCGGTCAGCCGCCAGCCGCGTCCGCGGAGCCGGTCCAGCAGGTCACTCATGCCCATCACCCATCAGTCAGATAACACCAGCCTAGCAGCGCCTTTTGTCCATCAATGGAGAGGATTCTCCCGGCGACCACATCTTGACTTGGACAAAGTCCAATGTAGGATCGCTTTCGGTTCCTGTCGAGGCCGAGTGCCTTGGTGCGACAGGACGAGTCGATGGGATGACGGAGGCGTACGTGTCGGTTCAGGACGAGGCCAGGACGACCACGGGTCCGCTGACCACGGAGTCCGGAGCTCCGGTCGCGGACAACCAGAACAGCGAGACCGCGGGCATCGGCGGCCCCGTCCTGGTGCAGGACCAGCTGCTGCTGGAGAAGCTCGCGCACTTCAACCGGGAGCGCATCCCGGAGCGCGTGGTGCACGCCCGCGGCGCCGGCGCCTACGGCACCTTCACCGTGACCGCGGACGTCACGAAGTACACCCGGGCGAAGTTCCTCTCCGAGATCGGCAAGGAGACCGAGGTCTTCCTCCGCTTCTCGACCGTCGCGGGCAACCTCGGCGCCCCGGACGCCGTGCGCGACCCCCGCGGCTTCGCGCTGAAGTTCTACACCGAGGAGGGCAACTACGACCTCGTCGGCAACAACACCCCGGTGTTCTTCATCAAGGACGCCATCAAGTTCCCCGACTTCATCCACACCCAGAAGCGCGACCCGTACACCGGCTCGCAGGAGGCGGACAACGTCTGGGACTTCTGGGGCCTGAGCCCGGAGGCCACCCACCAGGTGACCTGGCTCTTCGGCGACCGCGGCATCCCCGCCTCGTACCGCCACATGAACGGCTACGGCTCGCACACCTTCCAGTGGAACAACGAGGCGGGCGAGGTCTTCTGGGTCAAGTACCACTTCAAGACCGACCAGGGCATCAAGAACCTCACCCAGGACGAGGCCAACAAGCTCGCCGGTGAGGACCCGGACAGCCACCAGCGGGACCTGCGCGAGGCCATCGAGCGCGGCGAGTTCCCGACCTGGACCGTCCAGGTGCAGATCATGCCCGCCGAGGAAGCGGCGACCTACCGCTTCAACCCGTTCGACCTCACCAAGGTGTGGCCGCACGCCGACTACCCGCCGATCGAGATCGGCAAGCTGGAGCTCAACCGCAACCCGGAGAACATCTTCGCCGAGGTCGAGCAGTCGATCTTCTCGCCGGCCCACTTCGTGCCCGGCATCGGCCCGTCCCCCGACAAGATGCTCCAGGGCCGGCTCTTCGCCTACGCCGACGCCCACCGCTACCGCGTCGGCATCAACGCCGACCACCTGCCGGTGAACCGCCCGCACGCCACCGAGGCCCGCGGCTACGCCCGCGACGGCTACCTCTACGACGGCCGGCACGGCCGGGCGAAGAACTACGAGCCGAACAGCTTCGGCGGCCCGGTCCAGACCGACCGCCCGCTGTGGCAGCCGTCCGCCCTCACCGGCGCCACGGGCAACCACGTCGCCCCCTCGCACGCCGAGGACGACGACTTCGTCCAGGCGGGCAACCTCTACCGGCTGATGTCGGAGGCGGAGAAGGAGCGCCTGATCGCCAACCTCGCCGGCTTCATCGCCAAGGTGTCGCGCGACGACATCGCCGAGCGCGCGATCGACAACTTCCGCAAGGCGGACGAGGACTACGGCAAGCGGCTGGAGGCCGCGGTCCAGGCCCTGCGCGGCTAGGGCGCTTGCCGTAAGAAACCGGAGAGGCCGGACGCCGATGGGCTCCGGCCTCTCCGGCCGTTCTCCCGCGGGGCCTCAGGGGCGGCTCGGGCGCAGATACCCCAGCAGCTCGTCGTGGAGCAGCCCGTTGGACGCCGCCGCGTTGCCGCTGTGCGGACCGTCGCGGCCGTCCAGACCGGTGAAGCGGCCGCCCGCCTCCTCCACGATGACGACGTTCGCCGCCATGTCCCACAGGGACAGCTCCGGCTCCGCGCAGATGTCCACCGTGCCCTCGGCGACCATCATGTACGGCCAGAAATCGCCGTAGCCGCGGGTGCGCCAGCAGTCCCGGGTCAGGTCCAGGAAGCCCGGCAGCATCCCGCGCTCCTCCCAGCCCGACAGCGAGGAGTAGGCGAACGACGCGTCCGCGATCCGCTCGACCTTCGAGACGCCCAGCCGGGTCGCCGAGGAGAGGCTGCGGCCGGTGTACGCGCCGGAGCCCCGTGCCGCCCACCAGCGCCGGCCCAGCGCCGGCGCCGAGACCACGCCCACCACCGGCTCGAACTCGACCCGGCCGGCGCGCTCGACCTGGACCATCAGGGAGATCAGCGTCGCCCACACCGGGACGCCGCGCACGTAGTTCTTGGTGCCGTCGATCGGGTCGATCACCCAGCGGCGGGGGCCCAGGCCCTCGCCGCCGAACTCCTCGCCGAGGACGGCGTCCCGCGGGCGGGCCCGCTGCAACTGGCCGCGGATCAGTTCCTCCGCGGCCTTGTCGGCCTCGCTGACCGGGGTCATGTCCGGTTTGGTCTCGACCTTGAGGTCGAGGGCCTTGAACCGGTCCATGGTCGCCGCGTCGGCGGCGTCCGCCAGGACGTGGGCCAGGCGCAGATCATCGTGGTAGTCGGACATAACCGGAACACTACCCGCGATCGGTCTCCCCGGGCTCTTGACACCGTCTGGTGGTGCGTCAATTCTGTGGCCACAACCGTCGTGCGGCCGCAAGGCCGGGGAGGCGACGATGCCCGCGGCACGAGAGCTCCTGCTGGACGCGGCCTTCACGGCCCTCGGCACCCGGCCCTGGCACGGGGTCCGCATGGTCGACGTGGCGGCCGCCGCCGGGGTGTCCCGGCAGACCCTGTACAACGAGTTCGGCAGCAAGGACGGCCTGGCCCGCGCCCTGGTGCGGCGCGAGGCGGACGCCTTCCTGGCCGGTGTCGACCGCTCGCTGGCGGACGTCGCCGGGCGCGGCGACGCGGACGCCGGGGACTGCTGCGCGGCCGCCGTGGTGTGGACGCTGCGCGCCGCGCGGGCCAACCCGCTGGTGCGCGCCGCCCTCACCGGCTGCCGCGGCGAACGGCTGCCCGCCCAGGCGGCCCCCGCCGTGCCCGCCCCGCGCACCCCGCCGGTGCCCGCCGCGGCCCGGGGCGCCCCGGTGCCCGCCGCGCTGGTGGAGCGGATCCGCGACGGCGCGGCCGAGGCGGCCGGGCGGACGCGGGAGGGCGCCGCGGCGGAGCCGGAGGCCCTGCTGGGCGCCTGCGAGGCGGCGGTGCGGCTGGCCCTGTCGTACGTGGTCGCCCCGGCCGGCTCCGACGCGGAGGCGGCCGAGCGGGTCGCCCGGGTCGTACGGGCGCTGCTGGACGCCCCCGTGCGCCGGTCCGGGCCTCAGTGCGCCGAGCCGGAGAGCTGAAGCCCGATCACCCCGAGGATCACCAGGGCGATGGAGACGAGCTTGAGGGTGGAGACCAGGTCGTCCAGGAAGACCATGCCGTAGATCGCGGTGCCCGCGGCCCCGATGCCCGTCCACACCGCGTACGCCGGGCCGACGTCCAGCTTCTTGAGCGAGAGCGTCAGCAGACCGAAGCTGCCCAGGGCGAAGCAGGCGAAGGCGATCGTCGGCCACAGCCGGGTGAAGCCGTGCGAGAGTTTCAGACAGACGGCGAAGCCCGTTTCCAGCAGTCCCGCGACCACGACCAGCAGCCACGCCATCAGTTTGCCTCCCGTGTCGTAGACCGCCCCACGCGTCCCGGTTGCTTGGTGCACTTGCCACTGGCGGTCATTCGCAAACGTAGGCGATCAGTCGCCTTCGCGCCGCTCCCGGGTGGCCAGAAGCCGCCGCAGCGAGTAGAGCCGCTGCGGATCGGCGTGCCCGTCGGCCACCCAGGCGTCCAGCGCGCAGTCCGGCTCGTCGTGGCTGCACGCGCGCGGGCAGCCCTCGGTGCCGGGCTCCAGGTCGGGGAAGGCGTGGATGACCCGGGACGGGTCGACGTGGTGCAGCCCGAAGGACCGCACGCCCGGGGTGTCGATCACCCAGCCGTCGCCGTCCGGGAGCGGCAGGGCCAGCGCCGACGTCGTGGTGTGCCGGCCGCGGCCGGTGACGGCGTTGACGTGGCCGGTGGCCCGCTGCCGGTCGGGGACGAGGTGGTTGACCAGGGTGGTCTTGCCGACGCCGGAGTGCCCGACGAAGGCGGTGATCCGTCCGCGCAGCCGCTCCCGGACCCGGTCGGCCGCGGTGCCCTCGGCCAGCTCGTCGCGGTTGGTGACCACGTACGGCACGCCCAGCGAGCCGTAGGACTCCATCAGCTTCTCGGCCGGGGCCAGGTCCGACTTCGTCAGGACGAGCAGCGGTTCGAGCCCCGCGTCGTACGCCGCGACCAGGCAGCGGTCGATCAGCCGGGGGCGCGGCTCCGGGTCGGCGAGCGCCGTGACGATGGCGAGCTGGTCGGCGTTGGCGACCACGACCCGCTCGAACGGGTCGGTGTCGTCGGCCGTCCTGCGCAGCACCGAGCGGCGCTCCTCGACCCGGACGATCCGGGCCAGGGTGTCCTTCTTGCCGCTGAGGTCGCCGACGACCGCGACCCGGTCGCCGACGACCGCGCTCTTGCGGCCCAGTTCGCGGGCCTTCATGGCCACGACGGCGCGGTCCTCGACGAGGACGGTCAGCCGGCCGCGGTCGACCGTGAGGACGAAGCCCTCGGCCGCGTCCTCGTGCTTGGGCCGGATGCTCGTCCGCGGCCGGTTGCCCTTGCGGTTGGGGCGGACGCGGACGTCGTCCTCGTCGGTGTGCTTGCCGTAGCGGCGCATGGCTGTACCCGGTCTCTCAGGCTCTCGGAGCCGCCGTCTCCGCGACCGATCCGAGCATGCCGTGCCACAGCTCCGGGAAGTCGGGGAGCGTCTTGGCGGTGGTGGCCACGTTCTCCACCCGCACGCCCGGGACCGCGAGGCCGAGGACCGCGGCGGCGGTGGCCAGCCGGTGGTCCTCGTAGGTGTGGAAGACGCCGCCGTGCAGCGGGCGCGGGCGGATGCGCAGGCCGTCGGCGGTCTCGGTGACGTCGCCGCCGAGCTCGTTGATCTCCTTGGCGAGCGCGGCGAGCCGGTCGGTCTCGTGCAGCCGGAGGTGGGCGATGCCGCGCAGCTCCGACTCGGAGTCGGCGAGCGCGGCGACGGCGGCGATGACCGGGGTCAGCTCGCCGACCTCGTGCAGGTCGGCGTCGAGGCCGGTGATCCGGCCGGTGCCGGTGAACGTCAGCCCGGCGTCGGTCAGTTCGCAGCTGCCGCCCATGGCGGTGAAGATCTCGCGCAGCGCGTCGCCGGGCTGCGTGGTGTGCTCGGGCCAGTCCGGGATGGTGACCCGGCCGCCGGTGACCAGGGCGGCCGCCAGGAACGGCGCGGCGTTGGACAGGTCCGGCTCGACGACCAGGTCGCGGCCGAGCAGGGCGCTGGGGGAGACCCGCCAGACGTCCGGCTCGCCGCCGGCCTCGGGGGTGTCCACCTGGGCGCCGGCGGCCCGCAGCATGTCCACGGTCATGCGGATGTGCGGCAGCGAGGGCAGCGCGGAGCCGACGTGGCGGACCTCCACGCCCTGGTTGAAGCGCGCGCCGGAGAGCAGCAGCGCGCTGACGAACTGGGAGGACGACGAGGCGTCGATCTCCACCGGGCCGCCCTCCAGGGCGCCGGCGCCGTGCACGGTCAGGGGGAGCGCGCCACGGTCGTTGTCGTCGATGCGGGCGCCCAGGGCGCGCAGGGCGTCGATCACGCCGTGCAGCGGGCGCTCGTAGCTGCGGGGGTCGCCGTCGAAGCGGACCGGGCCGTCGGACAGCGCGGCGACCGGCGGCAGGAAGCGCATGACGGTGCCGGCGTTGCCGACGTCGACCGTGGCGGGGCCGTGCAGCTGGGCGGGGATCACCCGCCACGCCTCGCCGGTGCCGTCGGGGGTGCCCTCGGAGCTGGAGGAGACGGTCTCCTCGATGCCGACGCCCATGGCGCGCAGCGCCTCGGCCATCAGCAGGGTGTCGCGGGAACGCAGCGGGCGGCGCAGCCAGCCCGGCTCGGCGGCCAGCGCGGCGAGGACGAGGCCGCGGTTGGTGACCGACTTCGAGCCGGGCACGGTGACGGTCGCGTCAACGGCCCCGGTCGCGGTCGGAGCGGGCCAGAGGTCGGTGTGCGCGGGGCTCTGGGTCATGCCCTTACCTTACGGCCTCCCCGGCCGCGGCGAGCGGGCCGCCCTCGGAGGTGAACGGCCCTCTGACGCCCCCTCGCCGGGGGCCTCACACCCCGAGGAGCCAGCGCCCGCCGGCCACCAGGCAGACCAGCGAGACCAGGTGGAACAGCAGCAGCCACAGCGCCGGGGCGACGCCGGTCAGGCGCGCGAGCTGGTCGGCGTCCGAGTCCGGCGCGCGGCCGTGCCGGCGCTTGCGCTGGAGCTCGAAGGCCGGCCGCACGCCGCCCAGGAGCAGGAACCACACCACCCCGTACGCGAACGCCGCCCGCAGCTCGGCGCCCGCCAGCCACGAGACCAGGGCGAAGGCGCCGCCGGAGACCACCACGGTCAGCACGCCCCACGCGTTGCGGATCATCACCAGCATCGCCGCGAGCAGCGCGGTCGCGCCCCACAGCAGCGCCGTGACGTGCCCGGTGGCCAGCGCCCACGCCCCCGCCAGGCCCAGCAGCGAGGGGGCCGGGTAGCCGGCCGCGGCGGTCAGGACCATGCCGGGGCCGGACGGGCGGCCCCGCGAGACGGTCAGCCCGGAGGTGTCCGAGTGCAGCCGGATGCCGCTCAGGGTCCGCCCGCTGAGCAGCGCGACCAGGGCGTGCCCGCCCTCGTGGGCGATGGTGACGGCGTTGCGCGTGACCCGCCAGACACGCGGCGGGGAGACGGCGGCGAGCGCGAGCAGTCCGGTCACCACCACGGTCCACAGGGAGGGCCCGGGCTGCGACCCGGCCAGCCGGTCCCAGAGCCCGGCGGTGGTGGTGCTGTCCATGGCGGTGCCGCTCCTCGGAGGTTGCTGGTACGCCGTGAGGGACGGCCGGAAGTCGACGGTGGTTCCCCGGGCGCCGGCGGGGGAGGGTTTGATGGGCGGGTGGGGCCCCTGGGGCACCATGGCCGGTGCGAGGACCGGCGCGAGGGTGAACGGGCGAACGGAGGGGCGGTCGGACATGTGCGGGCGGTACGCGGCGAGCCGGAGGCCGGAGGACCTGGCCGGGCTCTTCGGCGTCGAGGTGTGGGAGCCGGCGGAGACCCTGGCGCCCGACTGGAACGTCGCGCCCACCAAGAGCGTCCACGCGATCCTCGAACGCCCGCTCAAGGGCTCCGGCGACCCGCGCCCGGTCCGCCAGCTGCGCACCCTGCGCTGGGGGCTGGTGCCGCCCTGGGCGACCTCGCCGGACGGCGCCGCCCGGATGATCAACGCCCGGGCGGAGACGGTGCACGAGAAGCCGTCGTACCGGCGGGCCTTCGCGGCACGACGCTGTCTGCTCCCGGCGGACGGCTACTTCGAGTGGGTCACCGGCGCCCAGGAACGCGAGCTGGAGGTGCAGGGACGCAGGAAGCGCCCCCGCAAGCAGCCCTACTTCGTGACGCCGGCCGACGGCTCGGTGATGGCGATGGCCGGGCTCTACGAGTTCTGGCGCGACCGGACGCTGCCCGACGACCACCCGCAGGCGTGGTGGGCCACCTGCTCGGTGATCACCACCGAGGCCGAGCGGGAGCCCTTCGCGGACGGCGGCCCCGAGGACGGGCCGCGCTCGCTGGCGGAGATCCACCCGCGGATGCCGCTGCTGCTCACCCCCGACCGGTGGGCGGCCTGGCTCGACCCGTCCCGCACCGACCCGGAGGAGCTGCGCGCGCTGCTCGCGCCCCCGCCGCCCGGCCTGGTGCGGGCCTATCCGGTGGCGACGGCGGTCAGCGACGTCCGCAACAACGGGCCCGAGCTGCTGGCGGAGCTGGCGGCGCCGGAGGAGGCGACGCTCTTCTGAACCCGCTCCTCGCCCTTATGAAGCCCGCATTTCGGCCGGGGCATGGTCAGTGGGGCCCGGCAGGATGGTCCCGTGAACACGCAGACCGTACCGACCCCCGCCGGTGACGCCCGCGTCCACTGGCACCCCGCCCCCAAGGCCCGCCTGGTCCTCGCCCTCGGCCACGGCGCCGGCGGCGGCGTCGAGGCCCGCGACCTCGCCGCGCTGGCCGCCGCCCTGCCCGCGCGCGGTGTGACCGTGGCCCTCGTCGAGCAGCCCTGGCGCGTGGCCGGGAAGAAGGTGGCCCCCGCGCCGGCCACGCTGGACAAGGGCTGGCGCGCCCTCTGGCCCGAGCTGGCGGCGCGCGGCGTGCCCGTGGTGGCCGGCGGGCGCAGCGCCGGCGCGCGCGTCGCCTGCCGGACGGCCGCCGAGCTGGGCGCGGCCGGTGTGCTCGCGCTGAGTTTTCCGCTGCACCCTCCGGGGAAGGCGGACCGGTCGAGAGCGGACGAGCTGCTCGGGGCCGGCGTCCCCCTGCTCGTCGTGCAGGGCGCCCGCGATCCGTTCGGACGGCCCGAGGAGTTCCCGGCGGGCACCGCGCCGGTGGCCGTCCCGGGTGCCGACCATGGCTTCGCGGTCGCCCGGTCCGCCGGCGTCACCCAGGAGGACGCACTGGCCCTGATCGTCCGCGCGGCGGGGGAGTGGCTCGCCGGCCTGCCCTGACCGGGAATGTCCGGGGGCCCGGCACTGTTCTCGTACGCGTACGACCACGCACCGGCACATGACAAAGGAACGGGAGACCCGCGCCATGGGTTCGATCGCATGCCTGTCCCGCCCGCACACGGCCGACCAGGGCTGGCCGGCCATGGGTTCGGGCCTGGGGGCCGCGGCTGGAGCGGCGGGCCTGGCCGATCGTCGTCTATTCTCCGAAACGAGCGGGTCCGGCAAGGACCCGGCCAAGGTTCTGGAGGAGGTGGGTCCGGTCGCGGGCACCGACGTGGGGGCGAACGACGAGGGGCTCCCCTCCGGCCGGCAGGCGGAGAGCGCGGCGGAGCGCAACGCGCGCTTCGAGCGCGACGCGCTGACCTTCCTCGACCAGATGTACTCGGCCGCCCTGCGGATGACGCGCAACCCGGCGGACGCGGAGGA
Source organism: Streptomyces caatingaensis (assembly GCF_001187435.1). Taxonomy (GTDB): domain Bacteria; phylum Actinomycetota; class Actinomycetes; order Streptomycetales; family Streptomycetaceae; genus Streptomyces; species Streptomyces caatingaensis. The sequence goes on from NZ_LFXA01000009.1 coordinate 651,226, forward strand.
CCTGGTCCAGGAGACGTACGCCAAGGCCTACGCGTCCTTCCACCAGTTCAGGGACGGCACCAACCTCAAGGCGTGGCTCTACCGCATCCTCACCAACACCTTCATCAACTCGTACCGCAAGAAGCAGCGGGAGCCGCTGCGCAGCGCGTCCGAGGAGATCGAGGACTGGCAGCTGGCGCGTGCCGAGTCGCACATGTCCCAGGGGTTGCGGTCCGCCGAGTCGCAGGCGCTGGACCACCTGCCCGACTCCGACGTCAAGGAGGCCCTTCAGGCCATTCCCGAGGAGTTCCGCATAGCGGTCTACCTCGCGGACGTCGAGGGGTTTGCCTACAAGGAGATCGCGGACATCATGGGTACCCCCATCGGCACGGTGATGTCCCGTCTCCACCGGGGCCGGCGGCAGCTCCGCGGCCTGCTGGAGGACTACGCCCGTGAGCGCGGCCTGGTCCCGGCCGGGGCCGCCGCGCCGAACGGTTCCGACGCGTCGCACGACCGGAAGGGCTCGGACTCATGAGCTGCGGTGACCCGCACGAGACGGACTGCTCCGAAGTCCTGGACCATCTCTACGAGTACCTCGACCGTGAGATGCCGGACGGCGAGTGCGCCAAGTTCGAGGTGCACATCGACGAGTGCTCGCCGTGCCTGGAGACCTACGGCCTGGAGCAGGCGGTCAAGAAGCTCGTCAAGCGCTGCTGCGGACACGACGACGTCCCCGCCGACCTGCGGTCCAAGGTGATGGGCCGGATCGAGCTCATCCGCGCCGGCCAGCCCGTCCCCGAGCAGGACGTGGTGGCCGAGACCGTCGCCGAGCACGCGGCGGGCGCGGACGCGCGGGGCGCCTCGAAGGACTGAGCCCCGGGCGCGGCCCCGCAGGCCTGCCCCTCCCCGTCGAAACGGCCGCCGCCCGAACGTCACCCGAACGGACGGCGGTTCGGGCGGATGCGGCCGACGCGGACCGTCCGTGACCCTATTCTCCCCATCCCGACAGCGAGCTCCGGATGGGGAGGACATGCCATGGAGGCAGTTCCGGCGGCCGCGCGCGGCTGGATCGCGTGCGCCGTGGCCGCCGCGGCCGTGTGCGACGCACCCGCCCTGTGGGCCGGCCGGACCGTCGACTGGCCGGCCGTGGCCCTGCTCGCCGCCGTCCTGGTCGCGGCGGAACGGCTGCCCCTGAGCTCCCCCGCGCTGCCGGTGCTGCTGACCGGCGCCCTGCTCCTGCCGCCGGCCGCCGCCGGGCTGGCCGCGGTCCCCGGCGCCCTCGCCGGCCCGCCCGGGGACAGCGCTCCCCGGGGGCCGGCGTGGCTGCGCCGGCTGTGGCACGCCGCGCTGTACTCGCTCGCCGCCACCTGCGCCGCCGGGGTCTTCGCCGCCGCCCGCCGGCTGCTGCCGGCCGGCCCGCCGGGGCGCTGCCCGCCGCGCTCGCCGCCGCCCTGGCCCTGGCCGCCGTCGTCGCCGTCCTCGACGCCGGGGTGCGCGGCGCCCGGCCCGGACCCTGGCCCGCCGCCCTGGCCCCGGCGTTCGTCCACGGCACGACCGCGCTGCTCGCGGCCGTCCTGTGGCGGAGCGTCTACGGACCGCCGGCCGCGCTGCTGGTCCTGCTGCCCGTCGCCCTCTCGCCGCGGCTGCTCGACCGCCTCCGCCGCGACCGGGCCGACCGCCGGGCCGCGGTGCACGCGCTGGTGCGGGCGGTGGACCTCAAGGACCACTACACCTGCGGCCACGGCGAACGCGTCGGCCGGGCCGCCGTGATGATCGGCCGCGAACTGGGGGTGGGCGGCGAGCGGCTGGAGGCCCTGCGCGTCGCCGGCGTCCTGCACGACCTCGGCAAACTCGGCGTCCCCACCCGGCTGTTGCGCAAGACCGGCCTGCTCACCGCCGAGGAGCGGCGCATCGTCCAGCGCCACCCCGAGTACGGGCACGAGCTGGTGCGCGGCATCGGCTTCCCCGGCGAGGCCCGGGAGGCGATCCTCCACCACCACGAGCGCATGGACGGCACCGGCTACCCCCACGGCCTGACGGGGCATCAGATCCCCGAGGCGGCCCGGATCGTGGCCGTCGCCGACGCGTTCGACGCGATGACCTCCACCCGCACCTACAGCCGCGCCCGCCCGGTCCCCGCCGCCCTCGCGGAGCTGCGCCGCTGCGCCGGTTCCCACTTCGACCCGCGCATGGTCGCGGCGCTGGCGCGGGCGATCGCCCGGGAGGGCTGGCAGACGGTGGACGGGACGCGGGAAACCGCAGTTCCGGACTGCGGAAACGTCCCTCCTGATCACGGTCCGGGCGCCCGGACCGCACCCCGCCCGGAAGCCGCACCCCGCCCGGAGGCCGCGCCTCTCCCGGGGGGCGACCGATGAGCCTGGCCCGCGCCGTGCACCTGGCCGCGGCCGCCGGCGCGCTGCTCGCCCTGGCCTGGACCGTGCGGCACGGCCTCGCCCAGCCCGGCACCGCCGCCGCCTACGGCGCGCTGATCGCCCTCGGCGAGGCGCTGCGCCACCGCCCGGGCGCGCCCGGCGACGACCGCGAGGCCGCCCCCGTCGCCGCCGCCGGATCGCTGGCCTACGCCCTCCTCGGCGAGGTCGGCGGCGCCCCGGCCACCCACGGCGTGCCGCAGGTGGTCGCCGTGGTGCTCGGCGCGACGCTGGCCGGGGCCGCGGGACGCCCGCCGGCCCCGGACCGGCTCGCGCGCCGCATGGCGGGCACCGCCCTGGCCGCCCTGTGCTTCCAGCCGCTGCACCGCGCCGGGCCGTGCCCGTACTACGTCCTGTCGCTGCTGCTCCTGCTCGCGCTGACGGCCGTCTCCGACGCCGTCCTGGCCGCCGCGCTGGCCCGCTCCCGGGCCGGCGGCCGCTACGCCGCGGCGCTCCGCACCGAGCTGCGCGCCCTGCCCGGCATCGGTCCCGCGGTCTGCGCGACCGGCGTCACCGCCGCCCTCGCGCCGTCCGTCGCCGGGCTGTGGGTGCTGCCGCTGTGCTGCCTCCCGCTGCTGGTCGTCCAGGTCTCCGCGCGCCGCCGCGGCGCCGCCCGGCGCACCTGCGCGCGGACCGCCGCCTCGCTGGCCCGCGCGACCGAGCTCGCCGGATGCACCCCCGCGGGTCACGCGGTGCGCGTAGCCGAGCTCAGCCGTGCCGTCGGCCGTGAGCTCGGCATGACGGAGGCGGGCCTCGGCGTCGTCGAGTACGCGGCCCTCATGCACGACGTGGGCCAGCTCTCGCTCCTCGACCCCGTGCCGGCCGGGGCCACCGAGCCGCTGCCGCCCGAGGAGCGGCGGCGCCTCGCCCGGCTGGGCGGCGCGGTGGCCCGGCTGGCCCCGCTGGAGGGCGTGGACGCCGCCGAGGTCGCGGCCGCCGTGGAACGCCAGGCCGACCCGTACCGGGAGCAGCCGCTCGCCGCCCGCGTGGTGCGCACCGTCAACGCCTACGAGGACCTGGCCTGCGGGACGGGCCACGGCCCGGCGGCCGCCCTGGGGCTGCTGCGCCGGGCCGTGGCCGCGGGGAGCCTCGACCACGAGCCGCGGGTGGTGGAGGCGCTCGCGCGGGTGCTCGCGCGGGACGCGCCGGGGCGGACGGAGGTGTGAGACGCCCGGCGCCCCGCGGGCGGCCCGGCCAACCCATGGGTAATGAGCGGGCGTCCGACGGGGCATGGTTGGATGCGAAGAGAAGAAGAGCGACGAAGGGCATGACGAGAACGCGGGAACCGGGGGGTGTCATGAGCGCTGTCGCGGACGTCAGGTCGTGGTGGGCGCGGCTCCCCGAGGAGACGACCCGGCTCACGGGCGGGGTCGTGAGCAAGGAGTGGCGGGCCGCCGTCAGGGAGGACGGCGCCGGCCACCTGGGCCATCCGGCGTGGGTGCACGCGGGACGTCGAGAAACCAGCAGGCGGACATCGTGAGGATCTTCGGCAGGGTGCGGCACCGGCCTTCCCCGTCGTGGCGGCAGGCCACCGACCGTGCCTTCACTCTCATCGGCGACGGCCGGTACGAGGACGCCGGCGCGCTGCTGACGCGCGCCGCCGACATGGAGCCGTGGCTGTCCGAGTCGTGGTTCAACCTCGCGCTGCTGCACAAGTTCCGGCACGACTGGGAGCAGGCCCGCGCCGCGGGGCTGCGGGCGGTGGCGCTGCTGGACCGCGAGGCGGGCGCGCCCGACTGGTGGAACGTGGGCATCGCCGCCACCGCGCTCCAGGACTGGCCGCTGGCCCGGCGGGCCTGGCAGGCGTACGGGCTGCGGGTGCCCGGCGAGGGCGGCCCGGCCGGTGAGCCGGCCGGCATGGAGCTGGGCAGCGCGGCCGTGCGGCTCTCGCCGGAGGGCGAGGCCGAGGTGGTCTGGGGCCGGCGGCTGGACCCGGCGCGCATGGAGGTGCTGTCGATCCCGCTGCCGTCGTCCGGGCGGCGCTGGGGCGAGGTCGTGCTGCACGACGGCGTCCCGCACGGCGAGCGGGTGACCGCGGCCGGGCCGTCCTACCCGGTCTTCGACGAGATCGAGCTGTGGGCGCCGTCCCCGGTGCCGACCTGGGTCGTCCTCCTGGAGGCCGCCACCGAGGCCGACCGGGACGCGCTGGAGCGGCTGGCCGCCGACGCGGGGTTCGCCGCCGAGGACTGGTCGTCGTCGGTGCGGCTGCTGTGCCGCACGTGTTCGGAGAGCCGGATGCCCAGCGACGAGGGCGACGGCGAGCACCTGGACCCGCACGACCACAGCGAGCCCGGCCACCCCGGCCCGCTCGGCCACCGCACGGCCGGCTCCGGGCTGCTGTGGGTGCCCGAGCGCGAGTGCGGCATCGCCGCCCCCGCCGGGCTGGTGCGCGGCCTGCTGGACGGCTGGGTCGCGGACAGCCCCGACACCCGCGAGTGGCGCGATCTGGAAGAGGTCTGCTGAGGGCCCCGCGGCGCCCCCTTACCCTGGAGTGGCCCTGCGGATCCAGGGACGATATGGCATTCGGGTTGTGAGAGAGGCTTACGGCGGTCATGGCGCAGCAAGACACCGACCAGTCGGTGAACGACGAGTTCATCGTGGACACCGAGGACTGCGAGGCGCGCGAGGCCGCGCACCGTGAGCGCGGCACCTCCCGTCCGATCACCGTCTACGGCAACCCGGTCCTGCACCGGGAGTGCCGGGACGTGACGGAGTTCGACGACAAGCTGGCCCAGCTGATCGACGACATGTTCGCCAGCCAGCGCACCGCCGAGGGCGTCGGCCTGGCGGCCAACCAGATCGGTGTGGACCTGAAGGTGTTCGTCTACGACTGCATGGACGACGAGGGCGTCCGGCACGTGGGCCACATCTGCAACCCGGTCCTGGACGACCTGCCGGCCGACCGCCGGGTGCTCGACGACTCCAACGAGGGCTGTCTGTCGGTCCCGACCGCCTACGCCGAGCTGGCCCGCCCCGACTACGCGGTGGTGCGCGGGGTGGACATGCAGGGCAACCCGATCGCGATCCGGGGCACGGGCTACTTCGCGCGCTGCCTCCAGCACGAGACGGACCACCTCTACGGCCGCCTCTACATCGACCGCCTCTCCAAGCGCGACCGCAAGGACGCCCTGCGGCAGATGGCCGAGGGCACCCCGCGCTACCCCGTCGTCGCCAACGACTGACGGCCCGCGACCGCCGGAACGGCCGGTCCGCCCGCACTCCCCGGAGGCGTCGGCGGACCGGCCGTTTCGCTTCCGGAAAAGCGTGGGGAAGACTGCTCCACGGAATTCCCCCATCCAGGGAAAGAGGGGAATTCAGGGGTGACGGATTCGAGGAAAAGAAACGTTTCGTGTCCGGTTTGGGGGAGTAATTCCAGGGTTCACAGAGCGGTAATGCGTCGGTAAAGTGATGGCCTCCCGCGGTGGTGCAGAATGCCGCGCAGGACGCCGACCGTGCCCCGACCACGAGGCAGGCCATCATGCGAACACTCGTCGCCCACGCCCGCTCCTTCGCCTCCACCCTCGCCGCCGATCCCGAGCGCGCCCGGCGCCTGAGGGCCCTGGAGGCGGGCCAGTCCCCCGAAGTCCTCTTCATATCCTGCGCCGATTCCCGCGTCGTTCCCTCGCTCATCACCGGCGCCCGTCCGGGAGAACTCTTCGAACTGCGCACCGCGGGCAACATCGTCCCCGAATACCGCAGTGACCGCCCCACCGGCGAGGCCGCCACCGTCGAATTCGCCGTCGGCGTGCTCGAAGTCCGCGACATCGTCGTCTGCGGCCACTCCCACTGCGGCGCGATCGGCGCCGTCGTCCGCGGCGACGACCTCTCCGCCGTGCCGGCCGTGCGGGGCTGGCTCGACCACGCCGTGCCGCCCGGGGCCCCGGCCCGCACGGCCCGCCCCGGAGCGCCCGACCTGGCGGAGGCGGTGCAGCGGCACACCGTCGCCCAGCTGGAGACCCTGCGCTCCTACCCCTGCGTCCGCGAGCGCCTCGACAGCGGCCGGCTCGCCCTGCACGCCTGGTACTACGAGGTCCACACCGGCCTCGTCAGCGCCTACCGCCCCGACGACGGCGCCCTGCCGTTCCGCCCCCTGTGAACCGTCCGGCAGCGACAGACAAGGGACCTTCCACCGTGCTCTCCGCCCTGAAACGACCGGACACGCTCCGTCAGGACGTCCTCGCCTCGCTCGTCGTCTTCCTCGTGGCCCTGCCGTTGTGCGTCGGCGTGGCCGTGGCCTCCGGTGTGCCCGCCGAACTCGGCCTGATCACCGGCATCGTGGGCGGCCTCGTCGTCGGCTCGCTCCCCGGCAGCACCTTCCAGGTCAGCGGCCCGGCCGCGGGCCTGACGGTGCTGGTGCTCGAAGCCGTGCGGGAGTTCGGCCTCGGCATGCTCGGCGTCCTCGTGCTGTGCACCGGCCTGCTCCAACTCGCCCTGGGGCTCCTGCGGTTCGGCCGCTGGTTCCGGGCCATCTCCGTCTCGGTCGTGCACGGCATGCTGGCCGGCATCGGACTCGTCCTGGTCTTCGGCCAGTTGTACACGATGGCCGGCGTCCCGCAGCCGCGCGCCGGTCTCGACAAGCTGGCCGGCCTCCCCGGGCTGCTCGGGGACGTCCTCGACGGCGGCCCGCCCGCGACCGCCTGCGCGGTCGGTGCCGGCACCGTCGCCGTGCTCGTCCTGTGGCCACGGCTCCCGGCGCGGGCCCGGCTCGTCCCCGCGCCGCTGGCCGCCGTCGCCCTGGCCACGGCCGTGACCTGGGCGGCCGGCCTGGACCTCCCCCACGTCCAGGTGCGCGGTCTGTCCGGCGTGATCGACCTGCCGGAGCTGAACGACCTGGCGTCGATCAGCGGCCCGCTGCTCGGCACCGCCGTCACCTTCGCGCTCATCGCCTCCGCCGAGACGCTGTTCAGCGCCGCCGCCGTGGACCGGATGCACGACGGGCCCAAGACCCACTACGACCGGGAGCTGCTGGCCCAGGGGGTGGGCAACACGCTGTGCGGCCTGCTCGGCGCCCTGCCCATGACCGCGGTCATCGTCCGCAGCTCGGCCAACGTCCGGGCCGGCGCCCGCACCAGGCTCTCCCGTGTCCTGCACGGCGGCTGGCTGCTGGTCTTCGTCGTGGCCCTGCCGGCGGCCGTCGGGATCATCCCGCTGCCCGCGCTGGCGGGCGTGCTCGTCCACGCGGGCTGCAAGCTCATCCCCTTCGGGCAGTTCGTCCCGCTGTGGCGCCGGCACCGCGGGGAGCTGGCGATCCTGGTGACCACCGCCGTGGGCATCCTGGCGACCAGCATGTTCGAGGGCGTGCTGTTCGGCATCCTGCTGGCCGTCGTGAAGTGCGCCTGGGAGACCTCCAAGGTCCAGGTGGAGGTCCACGAGCTCACCGACGGCCGGGTCCTGGCCCGCCTCACGGGCAACGCCACCTTCCTCCGCCTGCCCCGCATGATGGAGACCCTGGAGGCGCTGCCCAAGGACCGCCCCGTCGAGCTCGACCTGACGGGGCTGCGCCACCTCGACCACGCCTGCCGCACCGCCCTGGAGAACTGGGCCGCGGGCCACCACGACGCCGGCACCGAACCGGTCCTGGTGCGCGAGGCCGTGGGCTGAGACGGAACGGCCGGGACGGTGAGGGGGGCGGCCCAGCGGTCCCCCCTCACCGTCCCGCCCCGCGGGTCCCCTACCGCGCCGGAAGGTCCTCGGGCTCGAAGACGCGGCGCAGCTCGACGACCCCGTCCCGGAACGGGATCCGCTTCGCCCAGTCGCGGGCCTCGTCCATCGACGCGACCCGGATGATCCAGTAGCCGGCCATCAACTCGCCGATCTCGGCGAACGGCCCGTCGATGACGCTGGGGACACCGCCCGCGAACACCACCCGCGCGCCCTCCGACGACGCCCACAGCCCGTCGGCGGCCAGCAGCACGCCCGCCTCGGCGAGTTCGTCGTTGTACTCGCCCATCTCGGCCATCTGCTCCGGGGTCGGCAGCACACCGGCCTCCGAGTCCTCGGTCGCCTTGACGATCATCATGACCCGCATGGGTGCCTCCTGCCGTCGTTCGGTCCTGACGGTTCCCACCTTTACCGGACCGGGAGCGACAAACGGGGAGCCCCGCCGGACCCGGTCCGGCGGGGCTCACAGGCGCGGGCGCGCGATCAGAACTCGTCGTCGAAGGCGACCGTGCCCTCGACCGCGACCTGGTACGCGGAGGCGCGGCGCTCGAAGAAGTTGGTCAGCTCCTGGACGTTCTGCAGCTCCATGAAGGAGAACGGGTTCTCCGAGCCGTACACCGGGGCGAAGCCCAGGCGCTGGAGGCGCTGGTCGGCCACGCACTGGAGGTACTCGCGCATGGACTCGGTGTTCATGCCGGGCAGGCCGTCGCCGCACAGGTCGCGGGCGAACTGGAGCTCGGCCTCGACGGCCTCCTTGAGCATGTCCGTGACCTGCTGCTGGAGTGCGTCGTCGAAGAGGTCCGGCTCCTCCTCGCGGACGGTGTCGACCACGGAGAACGCGAAGTTCATGTGCATGGTCTCGTCGCGGAACACCCAGTTGGTGCCGGTCGCCAGGCCGTGCAGCAGACCGCGCGAGCGGAACCAGTAGACGTAGGCGAACGCGCCGTAGAAGAACAGGCCCTCGATGCAGGCGGCGAAGCAGATCAGGTTGAGCAGGAAGCGGCGGCGGTCGGCCTTCGACTCCAGCCGGTCGATGTTCTCGACCGAGTCCATCCACTTGAAGCAGAACTGGGCCTTCTCGCGGATGGACGGGATGTTCTCCACCGCCGCGAACGCCTCGGCCCGGTCGTCCGGGTCGGGCAGGTAGGTGTCCAGCAGCGTCAGGTAGAACTGGACGTGCACGGCCTCCTCGAAGAGCTGCCGCGACAAGTACAGCCGCGCCTCGGGGGAGTTGATGTGCTTGTAGAGGGTGAGCACCAGGTTGTTGGCCACGATCGAGTCGCCGGTGGCGAAGAACGCGACGAGGCGGCCGATCAGGTGCTGCTCGCCCGGGGAGAGCTTGGCGAGGTCGGCGACGTCCGAGTGGAGGTCGACCTCCTCCACGGTCCAGGTGTTCTTGATCGCGTCGCGGTAGCGGTCGTAGAAGTCCGGGTACCGCATCGGGCGGAGGGTGAGCTCGAAACCGGGGTCGAGCAGGTTCTTCGTCGTCTGACGCTCGGGAGCGGTCGTCATTACTGGCATGCCTCGCAGGACTCGGGGTTTTCCAGGGAGCAGGCGATGGCGTCGGCGTCGGGGGCCGACTGCTGCACGGGGACGGTGGCGGCGGCGCCGGCCGACCGCGCGATCCGGGTCGCCGGGCGCGAACGCAGGTAGTACGTGGTCTTGATGCCCTGCTTCCAGGCGTACGCGTACATCGAGCTGAGCTTGCCGATGGTGGGCGCGGCCATGAACAGGTTGAGGGACTGGCTCTGGTCGAGGTACGGCGTGCGGGCCGCGGCCATGTCGATCAGGGCGCGCTGCGGGATCTCCCAGGCGGTGCGGTAGAGGTCGCGCACGTCCTGCGGGATCCACCGCATGTCCTGCACCGAGCCGTTGGCGTCGGTGAGCGCGTCACGCGTGGTGCGGTCCCACACGCCGAGCTTCTTCAGGTCCTCCACCAGATAGGTGTTGACCTGGAGGAACTCGCCGCTGAGCGTCTCGCGCTTGAACAGGTTGGAGACCTGCGGCTCGATGCACTCGTAGACGCCCGCGATGGACGCGATCGTCGCCGTCGGCGCGATGGCCAGCAGCAGCGAGTTGCGCATGCCGACGGCGGCGATGCGGGCCCGCAGCGCGTCCCAGCGCTCCGCCCAGGTGGGCTCGGTGTTGGGGTAGTGGTCGGGGTGCAGCACGCCGCGCGCGGTGCGGGTCGCGGACCAGGCCGGGTGCGGGCCGTGCCGCTCGGCGAGGTCGGCCGAGGCCTCGTACGCCGCGAGCATGATCCGCTCGGAGATCCGGGTGGACAGCGCCTTCGCCTCGGGGGAGTCGAAGGGCAGGCGCAGCCGGAAGAAGACGTCCTGGAGGCCCATGAGGCCCAGACCGACCGGCCGCCAGCGGGAGTTGGAGGCGCCCGCCTGCTCGGTCGGGTAGAAGTTGATGTCCACGACGCGGTCGAGGAACGTCACGGCGGTGCGGACGGTGCGGTCGAGCCGCTCCCAGTCCATCTCGCCGTCCTCGCCGAGGTGCGCGGCCAGGTTGACCGAGCCGAGGTTGCAGACCGCGGTCTCGCCGTCGTTCGTGACCTCCAGGATCTCCGTGCAGAGGTTGGAGGAGTGGACGACCTGGCCGGGCTCGGCGGTCTGGTTGGCGGTGCGGTTGGCGGCGTCCTTGAACGTCATCCAGCCGTTGCCGGTCTGCGCCAGGGTGCGCATCATCCGGGCGTAGAGCACCCGGGCCGGGATGGTCTTGACGGCCTTGCCCTCGGCCTCGTACCTCCGGTACGCGGCGTCGAACTCGTCGCCGTACAGGTCCACCAGGTCCGGGGTGTCGGCCGGGGAGAACAGCGACCAGTCGGCGTCCGCCTCGACCCGGCGCATGAACTCGTCCGGGATCCAGTGCGCGATGTTGAGGTTGTGCGTGCGGCGCGCCTCCTCACCGGTGTTGTCGCGCAGCTCCAGGAACTCCTCGATGTCCGCGTGCCACGTCTCCAGGTAGACGCAGGCCGCGCCCTTGCGCCGGCCGCCCTGGTTGACGGCGGCGACGGAGGCGTCGAGGGTGCGCAGGAACGGGACGATGCCGTTGGAGTGCCCGTTGGTGCCGCGGATCAGCGAACCGCGGGAGCGGATGCGGGAGTACGACAGGCCGATGCCGCCGGCGTGCTTCGACAGGCGCGCCACCTGGTGGTAGCGGTTGTAGATCGAGTCCAGCTCGTCCAGCGGCGAGTCCAGCAGGTAGCAGGACGACATCTGGGGGTGCCGCGTACCGGAGTTGAAGAGCGTGGGGGAGGAGGGGAGGTACGAGAGCGTGCTGGTGAGGCGGTAGAGCTCGGCGACGTCCTCCAGCGCCCGGACGCTGTGGTCTTCGGCGAGGCCGCAGGCCACGCGCAGCAGGAAGTGCTGCGGGGTCTCGATCACGTTCCGGGTGATCGGGTGGCGCAGCAGGTAGCGGCTGTGCAGGGTGCGCAGGCCGAAGTAGCCGAAGCGGTCGTCGGCGCCGTCGGCGAGGGCGGCGTCCACCAGGGCGTCCAGCCGCTCGGCGTGGGTGCGCACGAACGCGGCGGTCTCGTCGGCGATCAGGCCCTCGCGGTGGCCGGTCGCGACGGACGCGGAGAAGGAGACGGCGCCCTGCCCGGCCGCCTCCTCGGCGATGGCGAGCGTGAGGAGGCGCGCGGCGAGCCGCGAGTACTCGGGCTCCTCGCCGATCAGTCCGGCCGCGGCCTCGGTGGCCAGGGAGCGCAGCTCGGCCTCGTCCGAACCGGCGTGCCGGCCGCGCAGCGCGGCGGCGGCGACCTTGCCGGGGTCGGTGGCGGGCAGGTCCGCGGTGAGTTCCGTCAGGGTGCGCAGCAGCGCGGTCCCGGGGCCGTCGGCGGACACCGCCGCCTGCTCCGATACCGGATCGACAGGCGCGATCGTCACGTGTTGCTCTCCCTCACTCGGCTGGAGGCCGCTTGGGAGCGCAGGGGGCCGCGCGCGGGCATGCGGGGCCCCGTACGGGACGTACGGAGGCATGCGCGCAGGCGTCCACCGGCCCAACCCTCGAGGCCCGGACGTGGTCGACACCGCACGCCGGCGGCGGCCGGCGCGGGCGTACTGTCGGCAGGTCCTCGGACTGCGGCGGGGCGGTATGCGCCCACACGTACACCGTTGCGGGACAGTTCCGGATTTCCACCGGATTCCCCTGCGGCGACAGCGAGGACGAGCATACATCTAGTGGCGCGGCCCGCGCGTGCCCCCACATGTTGTGTCGTCATGTCACGAGGCGACGGCGGAGTGTGCTATCGCATGGGACCTCCTGACTTTTGTCATGGAGGACCGGTGACGGCTCTCTCTGCCGCCGGGGCCCGGCGCCCGGAAGGATCGTGGGTGTTCGGAGACGACGAGGGGCGGAGACCATGAGCGACACCATCACCGAGCCGCAGAACGGCACCGTGGACGGCCGGGGGGCCGCGCCGGCCGGTATCAAGCCGTTGCCGGTGTGGTTCTTCACCTTCGAGGGCGTCATGGGCGCCGCCTTCGACTTCCTCAAGGTGTGGGACCGGGCGTGGATGGTGCTCCTCGCCCTGGGCCTGCTGAACTTCGCCGTGGGGCTGACGGTCATGGGCCGCCGGAAGAAGCTGATGAAGGCCATGCTGAAGGACCGCCGCGCCCGGAAGGTCCTCTTCGCCCTCATCGGGGCGCGGATCGCCCTCCACCTCGTCCTGGGCGCGGCGGGCGTCGTCGTGGAGTCGGCCGCCGCCCACCTCGTCCTGGGCCTGGTGATGTCCGCGGCGACCGTCACCCTGATCTGGTTCGACCAGCGCATAGCCTTCCGCACGCTGGGCCTGACCCCGTCGGGCACCGCCGCCTGACGGCCTGGGGGAAGGAGGGAGCGGCCGGGCCGCGGGGCGGAGCGGCTCCGCGGCCCGGCCGTCCCTCAGTGCCCGCCCGGCGCCCCCGCGGTGGCCGGCGGCAGCTCGACCGCCACGTCCGGGTCGCCGGCGTCCGCCGTGTAGTCCGAGGGCCGGGTCTCGTCCCTGCCGTCCGGGGCCTTCACGGCCTTGAGGACGAGCGTCAGGACGATCACGGCGGCGACGTTCAGGGCGAAGGCGGTCAGGCCGATGTAGCCCTTCTCGCCGATGAACGGAATGAGGTTGGTGTTGCCGAAATGGTCCTGTGTGGCGCTGGGTGTCTCGTACGCCCGCCAGGTCCCGTACGCCATGCCCACCGCCCAGCCGGCCAGCAGGGCCCGGCGGTGGAACCAGCGGGTGAACAGCCCCCCGACGAGGGCGGGCACGGTCTGGAGGATCCAGATGCCGCCCAGCAGCTGGAAGTTGATGGCCACCGTCTTGTCCATGGTGAGGACGAAGACCAGCGCGCCCACCTTCACCAGCAGCGAGGCGAGTTTGGACACCTTCGCCTCGTGCTCGGGGGTCGCGTCCTTGCGCAGGAAGTCCTTGTAGATATTGCGGGTGAAGAGGTTCGCCGCGGCGATGGACATGATGGCGGCGGGCACCAGGGCGCCGATGCCGATGGCCGCGAAGGCCACCCCGGTGAACCAGTCGGGGAACATGTCGTCGAAGAGCTGCGGAATGGCGAGCTGGCCGTTCTTCACCTTGATCCCGGCCGCGACCGCCATGAATCCCAGCATGGCCAGCAGGCCGAGCATCAGCGAATAGAGCGGAAGGATCGTGGTGTTGCGGCGGATGACGTTCCGGTTCTTGCTGGAGAGCACCGCCGTCACCGAGTGCGGATAGAGGAACAGCGCCATCGCCGAGCCCAGTGCGAGCGTCGCGTAGGCCCACTGCGCGTCCGGTCCGGAGACGAGCGCGCCGCGCGGCTTTCCGGTCGCCGGATTCTTGGTGGAGAACGCCTCGCCCGCCTTCGCGAAGATCTCGTGGAATCCGCCGAGGCGGAGCGGGATGTAGATGATGGCGACCGCGATGACGATGTAGATCAGCGCGTCCTTGACGAAGGCGATGAGGGCCGGCGCCCGCAGTCCCGAGGAGTAGGTGTAGGCGGCCAGTACACCGAAGGCGATGAGCAGCGGCAGGTCCTTCATAAACCAGTTGGAACCGCCACCCACCCCCATGACGTCCAGCACCGCCTGGATGCCGACCAGTTGGAGCGCGATGTACGGCATCGTCGCGAGAATGCCGGTGAGGGCCAGGGCCAGGGAGAGCCCCTTGGACCCGAACCTGCCGCGCACGAAGTCCGAGGAGGTGACATAGCCGTGCCGGTGGGCCACCGACCACAGCCGCGGCAGGAACGTGAACACCAGCGGATAGCAGAGGATGGTGTACGGCACGGCGAAGAACCCCGCGGCCCCGCCCGCGTAGACGGCCGCCGGGACGGCGACGAAGGTGTACGCGGTGTAGAGGTCGCCGCCCAGCAGGAACCAGGTGATCCAGGTTCCGAAGGAGCGCCCGCCCAGCCCCCATTCGTCGAGGTTGTCGGCGTTCTCCGCCCGCCGCCACTTCGCCGCCATGAACCCCATGACGGTGACGGCCAGGAAGAAGAGGACGAAGACGGTCAGCGCCACACCGTTGACTCCGTGGTTCATCGCCGCGCCCCGCCCTTCCGGGCCCGCTCGGCCCGCCGCACCAGGACGTAGGCGACCGCGGTCAGCGCCGTGGATATCGGCACCCACAGCATCTGGTACCAGTAGAAGAAGGGGATGCCGATGAACTCCGGTGTCGTACGGGCGTAGGAGTCGACCCAGAGCATCGCCCCGAACGGGAGGGCGAGGCAGAGGCCCGCCACGGCCAGCGGGAGCGTCACGACAGGTCTGCGCCTGTCCTCGGAGGGTGGTTCGGACATGCGAGGGCTCCGTCCCCGTGTGGTGAGCGTGCACATGCGCGATCAACTCGCGTAATGCGCACGCAATCTAGGGGAGGGAGCCTCCGGGCGACAGCCCCTGTCCGGATATCGGTATCAAATCGTCAGGTCGCCGGGGGCGCGGGCGCGTGTGCGGCGGGGCCGGTCCGTCCCCGTCCCCCGGCCGGGGACGGACCGGCCGCGGATCAGCGGCAGTTGACCCAGCGGTTGGAGTGGATGCTGCCCGGGTGCGGGTGGCCGGCCTTCTCACCGCGCTTGTAGATCACCGACGCGCCCGAGTAGTTCTTCCCGCCGAAGACCTGGACGTCGCAGCTCTTGCCGTTGTTGAAGTACGAGCGGATGGTGCCGGCGAACGGACCGCCGAACCGCGTGAGGTCCGGGTTGTCCTTCGCCACCTTCTGCATCCGGCCGGTGAAGTTCTCGCCGCCCCAGACGCAGAGGTAGCCCTTGGGGCAGGCGCCCGCCCCCTGGACGGAGGCGCCGCTCCCGGCGGCGTACGCGGTGCCCGTGACGGTGGTGCCGGCGATGGCGAGGGTCGCGATGCCCAGGCCGAGGCGCCGGCGGATGCTGCTGGAGATCATGTCTGCTCCTGGTGGATGCGCGAAGTACGCGGGATCTGGGTGTGCGCCACGGCGTGTGCGGTGCCCCGTGGGGCCGTTGCCGTGCCGCGTGGCCACAGGTTCGGCGGCCCCCCTCCCGTCCCGCCACGGCCGGGCCGCGGGACGGGAGAACGGGGACCGCCCGCCCGTCCCGCCTGCGCGAACGGGACGTCCCCGGGGACGCCGTGGGACGCGGTCCGCGCCCGTAAGCTGCGCGCATGACACAGGAGTCCTATGACCTCGTCATCTTCGACTGCGACGGCGTCCTGGTCGACAGCGAGCGGATCGCCGTCCGGCTGGACGCCCGGATGCTGGCGGACCTCGGATGCCCCCTCACCGAGGAGGAGATCGTCGAACGGTTCCTCGGGGCGTCGGACGGCGAGCTCGTCCGCGCGGTGGAGGAACGGCTCGGACGGTCCCCGGAACCGGAGTGGTGGGAGCCCTACCGGCGGGCCTGCGAGGAGGCGTTCGAGAACGAGCTGACGCCGGTGGACGGGGTCGTCGAGGCGCTCAAGGAGATCGACCTCCCCATCTGCCTCGCCTCCAACGGCAGTCACGAGAAGATAGCCCGCAGCCTGCGCATCACCGGGCTCCACGAGCGCTTCGCGGGACGGGTGTTCAGCGCCCAGGACGTCCCCCGCGGCAAGCCCGCCCCCGACCTCTTCCTGCACGCCGCCCGGACGATGGGCGCCGCACCGGCCCGCTGCGCCGTCGTCGAGGACAGCCGCTACGGGGTGCGCGCGGCCCGCGCGGCGGGCATGCGGTCGTTCGGCTACTGCGGAGGGCTCACCCCCGCGGAGTGGCTGGCGGGCGAGGGGACGGTGGTGTTCGACGACATGCGGGCGCTGCCGGGTCTGTTGCTCGGGGAGTGACGGGCGCCGCGGGCCGCCGCTCCCGCAGCAGCGGCAGCAGCGCCAAGGACAGCCCGCACACCACCACGTCGAACACCGACGCGGCCGCCAGCCCCCGCCCGTACGCCGGCACGTCACCCCCCGGCGCCCCGCCCACCGCCCCGTAGTACAGCACCCCCACCACGGCCACCCCGACCGCGCCGCCCACCTGCTGCCCCGTGGAAAGGACACCGGACGCCGTCCCCGCCTCCGCCGGCGCGACCCGCGCCAGGACCGCGCCGATCAGCGGCGTCACCAGGAGCCCGGTGCCCGCCCCGGTGAGCGCCAGGCCCGGCAGCAGGTGCCAGGGGGACAGCGCGCCGCCCGCGAGCAGCGCCACGACGGCGTCCACCGCGTGGCCGAGGGCGCACACCACCGCGCCGTACGCCAGCGGCCGCCGCCCGGACGACCTGCCCGCCACCACGCTCGCCCCGAAGAACGCCGCCGCGAACGGCAGATACACCAGCCCCGCGCCCAGCGTGCCCACGCCCAGCCCGTCCTGGACGGTCAACGACAGCACCAGAAACGAGGAGTTGATCCCCGAGTAGACCAGCACGACGAGCACGACGCCGACGGCGAAGGGCCGTTCGCGCAGCAGCCCCGGCCGCACCAGCGGCGACCGCGCCCGCCGCTCCACCGCGGCGAAGCACGCGAACGCCCCCGCCGCCGACGCCAGGCACAGCCACGTCCACAGCGGCCAGCCGCGCTCCCGGCCCGCCACGAGCGGCACCACCAGCAGGGACAGGGCGACGGTCAGCACGGCCGCCCCGGCCAGGTCGAGCCGGCCGGCCCCCGGGGCGCGGGACTCCGGCACCAGCACGGCGGCCAGGACGCACACGGCCAGCCCCACCGGCACGTTCACCCAGAACACCGGCCGCCACGACATGCCGAAGAGGTCCGCGGGGACCAGCAGCCCGCCGAGCAGCTGGCCCGCCACCCCCGCCGCACCGATCACCGCGCCGAGCGCCCCCAGCGCCCCGCCCCGCCGGGAAGAGCACCTGGATCACCGAGAAGACCTGGGGGAACAGCAGCGCCGCGCCGAGCCCCTGCACCAGCCGGGCGGCGACCAGGGCACCGGCCCCCGGGGCCGCGGCACACGCCGCCGACGCCAGGGTGAAGACGGCGGTGCCGGTCAGGAACACCCGTCTGCGGCCCAGGAGATCACCCAGCCGGGCACCGGTGATCAGCGCGACGGCATAGGCCAGCTGGTAGCCCGCCAGGACGAGCTGGACATCGGCGTCCGACGCACGCAGGTCCCGCTGGATCGCGGGCGCGGCGACGAGGACGACGAACGTGTCCAGCACGGCCATGAAGACGCCCGTGAGCAGAACGGCCAGGGCGGGGACGGGGGATCGTGGAGTCCGTTTCATGACCACGACGCTCGCCCGCCCCGCCGGACCGCTCCAGACGGAAAATATGCTGGTGGCCGCAGTACCACCCGAGCCGGAGGACCCCATGGCGAGCACGACGGCGGACCGGGGACACCGGCGCGCCCTGGCCGCGTTCCTGCGCTCGCGCCGCGAGCGGCTGCTCCCGTCCGACGTCGGCCTGCCGGCCGGCCCGCGCCGCCGCACCCCAGGACTGCGCCGCGAGGAGGTCGCCCTGCTCTCCGGCGTCAGCGTCACCTGGTACACCTGGCTGGAGCAGGCACGCGGGATCGGCGTCAGCCGGCAGGTGCTGCACGGGCTGGCCCGGGCGCTGCTGCTGTCCCCCGCCGAGACCCGGCACCTCTTCTCGCTCGCGGGCGAGGCACCGCCCGACGGGAACCCCCCGGAGCCGCCGCGGGAAGCCGGCCCCGCCCTGCGCCGCCTGGTGGACGCCCTCGACCCCCACCCCGCCTACGTGGTGTCGCCCACCTGGGACCTGCTCGCCTGGAACCGGGCCGAGGCCGGGCTGATCGGCGACCCCGCGCGCCGGCCCGGCCCCGGGCCCAATCTGCTGCGGCGGGTGTTCCTGGACCCCGCGACGCGCGCACTGCTGGTCGACTGGCCGGGGCAGGCGCGCATGCTCCTGGAGCAGTACCGCGCGGCGGCCGACCGCCACGCGGGCGACGCGGACTTCGCCCGGCTGACGGGCGAACTCCTCGCCGGAAGTGCCGAGTTCGCTCGGTGGTGGCACACGCACGACATCGCCGAATTCCGGCCGGTCCGGCGGGAGTTCGACCATCCGCGGCTCGGGCGGCTGTCCTTCGACTACGTGAAGCTGGCCGAGCTGGACACTCCCGGTGTCACTCTCGTCTCCTGCCTGCCGGCCGACGGGGCGACGGCGCGGCGGCTGCCGGAGCTGAGCGCCCTCGGCGCGCCCTGCGGTGGATGACGCCCCGTCAGATGAAGTCCGCGTGGAGACCGGCCGGGGTCTCGGGCGGCGCGTGCTCCGGGAGCAGGCCGCGGTCCTCGCGCAGGCGCTCCAGCAGTTCGTTCTGCGGGCGGTAGGCGCAGGAGCCGCAGAGTCCGGCGCGCAGGGGGTCCGTCGCCTCCCAGGCCGCGCGGGCGCCGCCGTCGAGGGTCTCCGTCCAGCCGTCCGCGACCACGTCCCCGGTCCGGTAGCGGTGGTCGGCCCGCACCTGCGGACAGGGGTAGAGGTGGCCGTCGGCGGCGACCGTCGCGGTGAAGCGGCTGTAGTGGCAGCGGTGGAAGCGGCCGCCCGGGGAGCGGTCGCGGCCGGTCACGTGGACCTCGAAGTCCCGTGCGGCGAGCAGCGCGGCCTCCTCCAGCGCGGCGGCCGTCTCCGGGCCCTCCGCCCCCGGGGCGGCCTCGAAGCGGATGTAGTGGGCGCCCGCCCCGCGGGCCGCGCGGGCGGCGGCCGGGATCCCGGCCGGGTTCCGGCCGCCGATCACATAGTGCAGGCCGATGCGGAAGTCCGGGTCGATGGCCGACTGCCGCAGCCGGCCGACGTCGTCGAGGATCAGCGCGTCGTACGCGAAGGCGACGCGCACCCAGGTGTGGGTGGACGCGACGCACTCCGCCACCTCCGGGCGGCCGAGCCGGGTGCCGTCGGTCACCAGCCCCAGCCGCAGGCCGGCTTCGTGGCCCGCGTCGCAGACCGTCGGGTAACCGGGGTGCGCGGTCGGTTCGCGGCCGCCGCGGAAGGAGACCGCGCGTCCGCCGCCGGCCGCGAACTCCCGCAGCAGACGGACGGTGTCGTCCGTGGACAGCCCGTCCCCGGCCCCGGTGTCCCGGGGGGCGAGGGCGACGCGCAGGTGGACGGGGCGGAGCGGGGCGCCGTCCACGAAGCGGCGCAGCAGGGCGCGGTGGGCGAGGATCTTGTCGGGGGAGAGGGCCGGGCCGAGGCCGACGGCTTCGGCGGCCGGGGCCGGATCGGGTGCGCCCCGGCCGGCCGGCGCACTGTCGGGCGGGCCCGCCGCTTCGGCGGTGGGTGATGTCACGATCGTCCTCTCGCAGAGCCAGAGGGTCGGCGGCCGTGACACTATGAGCCGCCGTCATGGGCGTCAATAGGCATAGACCAGGGCCCCGCCGGCGGGCGGGAGCGGCGGGATGGCCGTATCCGGACGTGCTTTGCTCCTGCGGCGGCGCGGGGTCCCGCCGGGCGTCCGCCTACTCCGCCGGCCGTCGCAGCCGCGTGACGCCGTGTTGTTCCGGGGGCAACCCCCGGACCCCCGGCCGCGACCGCGTGCCGCCGGGCGCCCGCTACTCCGCCGGCCGCCGCAACCTCGCCACGAACTTGTAGCGATCGCCCCGGTAGACCGACCGGACCCACTCCACCGGGCGGCCCTCCGCGTCCAGGGAGTGCCGGGAGAGCATCAGCATCGGCAGGCCCGTGTCCGTGCCGAGGAGGCCGGCCTCGCGGGGGGTGGCGAGGGAGGTCTCGATGGTTTCCTCGGCCTCGGCGAGGTGGACGTCGTAGACCTCCGCCAGCGCCGTGTAGAGCGAGGTGTACCTCACCAGGTTCCGCCGCAGCGCCGGGAAGCGCTTGGCCGACAGGTGCGTCGTCTCGATGGCCATCGGCTCGCCGCTGGCCAGCCGCAGCCGCTCGATGCGCAGCACGCGCCCGCCCGGCGCGATGTCCAGCAGGGCCGAGAGCCGGTCGTCGGCGGTGACGTAGCCGATGTCGAGGAGCTGGGAGGTGGGTTCGAGGCCCTGGGCCCGCATGTCCTCGGTGTAGGACGTCAGTTGCAGCGCCTGCGAGACCTTCGGCTTCGCGACGAACGTCCCCTTGCCCTGGATCCGCTCAAGACGCCCCTCGACCACCAGTTCCTGGAGCGCCTGACGGACTGTGGTGCGGGAGGTGTCGAACTCCGCGGCGAGCGTGCGCTCGGGAGGCACCGGCGTCCCGGGGGGAAGCGTTTCGGTCATCTCCAGGAGGTGGCGTTTGAGCCGGTAGTACTTGGGAACGCGGGCGGTCCGCGCACCGCCCCCGGCGCCGCCGCTCTCCGTCGTCCCGCCCTCGGTCGCCATGGCGTGCCTTCCCGACTCCGCTCCTGCTGCCGTCACCGGCTCCTCCGTCCATCGCCGTCACATGGTGGCACGCGCACCGCCCGAGGGGACCGGAGATGCCCTGGTCATCCTCAGGTGTCGGTCCGGTAACGGAGCCGACAGCGACTCTTATACACCCTTGACACCCCAAAAGGTCTAGGCCAAGCTGCGGGCACTGGTCTAAACCATTAAAGACCACTTTCGGTCCTGAGGAGAGTGCTGTGAAGCGTGGGCTCATAGCGGCGACGGGTGTCGCGGCCTTGTTGGTGAGTGTGGCTGCTTGTGGGTCCGACAAGGGCGACAAGGATTCCGGCTCGGACTCCAAGGGCAAGACCCTCACCGTCTGGTTCATGGACGGCTCGAACCCGCCGGGCTGGACGAAGTCGGTGCAGGCCGAGTTCGAGCAGAAGACCGGCGCGAAGCTTGACATCCAGGTCCAGAAGTGGGACGGCATCCAGCAGAAGCTCACCACCGCGCTCTCCGAGTCCACGCCGCCGGACGTCTTCGAGGTCGGCAACACCCAGACCCCGTCCTACGCGGAGACCGGCGGTCTCGCCGAACTCGGCGACCTCAAGAAGGAGATCGGCAAGGACTGGACCGAGTCCCTCAACAAGCCGGCCGTCTTCGAGGGGACCCAGTACGCCGCCCCCTGGTACGCCGCCAACCGCGTCGTCATCTACAACAAGAAGGTCTGGGCCGACGCCGGCATCAAGGACGTCCCGAAGACCCGCGCCGAGTTCCTCAAGGACCTGGAGGCGATCCAGAAGAAGGGCGACGCCGAACCGCTCTACCTCCCGGGCCAGAACTGGTACTTCTTCGCCGGCCTCACCGTCGGCACCGGCGCCGACCTGGTGAAGAAGGACGGCGGGAAGTACGTCTCCAACCTCGCCGACCCCAAGGTCACCAAGGCGATGGAGATCTACAAGCAGTACCAGGCGTTCAGCAAGGCTCCCAAGGACAAGGACGAGGCCACCCCGCAGCAGGCCGACGTCTTCGCCAAGGGGAAGACCGGCGCGTTCATCGGCATGGGCTGGGAGGCGGCGACCGCCATCAAGGCCAACCCCCGGATCGAGAAGGACCTCGGCTACTTCACCATCCCGGGCGAGACCGCGGACAAGCCCGAGGGCGTCTTCCTCGGCGGCTCCAACCTGGCCATCGCCGAGCGCAGCAAGAAGAAGGACCTCGCCGAGGAGTTCCTGAAGATCGCGCTGTCCGACAAGAACGAGGCCGCGCTGGCCAAGGAGGTCGGCTCGATCCCCAACAAGGACTCCC
This sequence comes from Streptomyces caatingaensis, assembly GCF_001187435.1. Lineage (GTDB taxonomy): Bacteria > Actinomycetota > Actinomycetes > Streptomycetales > Streptomycetaceae > Streptomyces > Streptomyces caatingaensis. The sequence goes on from NZ_LFXA01000009.1 coordinate 673,280, forward strand.
TGCTGGGCAGTCTGAAGGGCAACGCGGCCGCCGAGGCCGCCGCCCCGGCCGCCAAGGGCGGCGGCACCACCCCGCTGATCCCCGAGTGGGCCGCGGTGGAGAACGCCCCCAACCCGATCAAGGCGTACATGACCGCCGTCCTGAACGGCAAGTCGCCGGAGGACGCGGCCAAGCAGGTCGAGGGCGACGTCAACAAGCGCCTGAGCCAGAAGCAGTGACCCGGGCGGGCGGGGCCGTGGACGACGGTCCGCCCGCGGCCCCCGCCCGGCCCGCCGTACCACCGTGCAAGTGAACAGGGGAGAAGGCGGACGACGATGTCAGCGCAGACCGAAGAGGTGACGGCCGGGGCCGCGCCGCCGGCCGGCAGGGGCGGGGCACCGCCCGTCCGCCGCCGCGACGGCCGCCGGGCCGGGAGCGCCGTTCCCTATCTGCTGATCCTCCCCGCGGCCGTCTTCACGGTGCTGCTGCTCGGCTGGATCATGGTCGAGAACGGCCTGCTGTCGCTCCAGAACCTCAACCGGCGGCAGCTCATCCGGCGCGCCACCGAATGGACCGGCCTGGGCAACTACACCGACACGCTGGGCAATTCCGACTTCTGGCGCGTGACCCTGCGGTCGATCGTGTTCACCGCCGCCAACGTCGTGCTGATCATGGTGATCGGCTGCCTGATCGGACTGCTGCTCGCCCGCCTGGGCAAGAAGCTGCGCCTGCTGCTCTCCCTCGGGCTCGTGCTGGCCTGGGCGATGCCCGTCGTCGCCACCACCACCGTCTTCCAGTGGCTGTTCGCCCAGCGCTTCGGCGTCGTCAACTATGTGCTGGACCGGCTCGGCTGGCACGCGATGGCCGACTACAACTGGACCGGCGGACAGTTCTCCACCTTCTTCGTCATCACCGTACTGATCGTCTGGCAGTCGGTGCCGTTCGTGGCGGTCAACCTCTACGCGGCGACGACCACCATCCCCCAGGAGCTGTACGAGGCCGCCGCGCTGGACGGCGCCGGCGTGTGGAAGCGGTTCACCTCGGTGACCTTCCCCTTCCTCAGGCCCTTCTTCCTGGCGACGACGTTCCTCGAAGTCATCTGGATCTTCAAGTCGTTCACCCAGGTCTTCGTCATCAACGAGGGCGGCCCCGACCGGCTCACCGAGACGCTGCCGGTCTACGCGTTCGTCGAGGGCATGAACAACCAGCACTTCGGCATGGGTTCGGCCATCTCCATCCTCACCATCCTCATCCTGGTGACGATGACGGCCTACTACCTGCGCCTGGTGCTCAAGCAGGAGGAGGACGAACTGTGAGGCGCTCCCTGTTCGGCCGGGTCTGGCCGGGGGCGACGGCGGTCGTCCTGTTCCTGGCCTTCGTCTTCCCCGTCTACTGGATGTTCGCCACGGCCTTCAAGGCCAACAAGGACATCGTCGGCGACACCCCGGTCTGGTTCCCCACCAGCCCCACCACCGAGCACTTCCGGCGGGCCGTCGAGGCCGACGGCTTCTGGACGTTCGTCACCAACTCCCTCGTCACCACGCTGGTCGCCGTCCTGCTGTCGCTGGTCATCGCCCTGCTGGCGTCCTTCGCCATCGCGCGGATGCGCTTCCGCGGCCGCCGCGGCTTCATCCTCGTGATGATGATGGCCCAGATGGCGCCCTGGGAGGTCATGGTCATCGCGTACTACATGATGGTGCGCGACGCCGACATGCTGAACAGCCTGCCGCCGCTGATCGCCATCTACACGCTGTGCGTCCTGCCGTTCACCGTCCTGACGCTGCGCGGCTACGTGGCCGCGGTGCCCAGGGAGCTGGAGGAGTCGGCCATGGTGGACGGGTGCACCCGCCCGCAGGCCTTCCGCAAGGTCATCTTCCCGCTGCTGGCGCCGGGGCTGATGGCCACCTCGCTGTTCGGCTTCATCACCACCTGGAACGAGTTCCCCTACGTCCTCATCCTCAGCAAGGACCCCGCGGCGCAGACGCTGCCGCTCTGGCTCACCGGCTTCCGCACCACCTTCGGCGACGACTGGGGCGCCACCATGGCCGCCTCCTCGCTCTTCGCCGTCCCCATCCTCATCCTCTTCGTCATCCTCCAGCGCAGGGCCGTGGGAGGACTGACCTCCGGCGCAGTGAAGGGCTAGCACTACATCCATGGACACGCTGACCCGTGACGCCCTGACCGTCCTCCAGCCCGGCTTCACCGGCACCACCGCCCCCGACTGGCTGCTGCGGCGGCTCGGCGAAGGGCTCGCCTCCGTGGGGCTGTTCGGCCGCAACATCGCCTCGGCGGAGCAACTGGGCGTCCTGACGGCCCAGTTGCGCGCCGAACGGGACGACGTGCTGGTGGCGATCGACGAGGAGGGCGGGGACGTCACCCGCCTCGAAGTCCGTACCGGCTCCTCCTTCCCCGGCAACCTCGCGCTCGGCGCGGTGGACGACACCGCGCTGACCCGGGCCGTCGCCGGGGAGCTGGGCCGCCGGCTCGCCGCCTGCGGGGTCAACCTCAACTGGGCGCCCTCCGCGGACGTCAACTCCGACCCCGACAACCCCGTCATCGGCGTCCGGTCCTTCGGCGCCGACCCCGAGCGCGTCGCCCGGCACACGGCGGCGTACGTCGAGGGCATGCAGGCGGCCGGGGTCGCCACCTGCGCCAAGCACTTCCCCGGGCACGGGGACACCTCGGTCGACTCGCACCACGACATGCCGCGGATCGACGTGGACCTGCGGACGCTGGAGGAGCGGGAGCTGGTGCCCTTCCGCGCGGCCGTCGCGGCCGGCACCAAGGCCGTGATGAGCGCGCACATCCTGCTGCCCGTCCTCGACCCCCGGCTGCCCGCCACCCTCAGCCCCGCCGCCCTGCACGGGCTGCTGCGCGCGCCCGCCGAGAAGGGCGGGCTCGGCTTCGACGGCCTGATCGTCACGGACGGCATGGAGATGCGGGCCATCGCCGACGGCTACGGCATCGAGCGGGGCAGCGTGCTCGCCGTCGCCGCCGGAGCCGACGCGATCTGCGTCGGCGGCGGGCTCGCGGACGAGGCGACCGTGCTCCGGCTGCGGGACGCGCTCGTGCGGGCCGTACGGGAGGGCGAGCTGGCCGAGGAGCGGCTGGCGGACGCGGCCGGGCGGGTGCGGGCGCTGGCCTCCTGGGCGGCGGGCGCGGCCTCTTCCGTCGTCCCCGCGCCCGGGGTCGGGCTCGAAGCCGCCCGGCGGGCGCTGCGGGTGACCGCCTCGGCGGGCGGCGGTGTCCCGCTCGACGGTCCCGTGCACGTCGCGGCGTTCACCCCGCTCGCGAACATCGCCGTCGGCGACGAGACGCCGTGGGGCGTCGGGGCGGAGCTCGGCCGGCTCCTGCCGGGGACGACGAACGGGACGTACGACCGGTCGACGGCGTCGGCGGACGCGGTGCTGGCGGCGGCGGGCGGGCGGCGGGTCGTCGCCGTCGTGCGCGACGTGCACCGCCATCCGTGGATGGCGTCCGCCCTGTCCGCGCTGCTGGCGGCCCGGCCCGACACGATCGTGGTCGAGATGGGGCTCAACCAGGCAGCCCCCGTGGGGGCCGTGCACATCGCCACGCATGGCGCGGCACGGGTGTGCGGCGAGGCGGCGGCGGAGGCGATCGCGGGGCGGCGCGCCTGAGGGCTGGGGCGACACCCCCCGGCCACACCGCGCCCGCCGCGAAGGCACCCACCCCCGGCAGGGGCTACAGCCCCTGCCAGGCCGGCTTCGCGGCGTACGTCGCCCGGAAGTAGTCCGCCAGCTTCAGGCGGGAGGCCGCGGCCTCGTCCACGACCACCGTCGCGTGGGGGTGCAGCTGGAGCGCCGAGGCGGGCACCAGTGCGGAGACGGGGCCCTCGACGGAGCGGGCGACCGCCTCCGCCTTCCCGGCCCCGGTGGCCAGCAGCACCAGGTGGCGGGCCTCCAGGATCGTGCCGATGCCCTGCGTGATGACGTGGTGGGGCACCTCGTCGATGCCGGCGAAGAAGCGCGCGTTGTCCTGCCGCGTCTGCTCGGTCAGCGTCTTGATCCGGGTGCGGGACGCCAGCGACGAGCAGGGCTCGTTGAAGCCGATGTGGCCGTCCGTGCCGATGCCCAGCAGCTGGAGGTCCACACCGCCCGCCTCGGCGAGCGCCCGGTCGTAGGCGTCGCAGGCGCCCTGGACGTCCTCGGCGTTCCCGTCGGGGCCCATGAAGGAGGACTCGGTCAGCCCGAGCGGCTCCACGACCTGCCGCAGGACCGTGGAGCGGTAGGACTCGGGGTGGTCGGCCGGCAGGCCGACGTACTCGTCGAGCTGGCAGATGCGGGCGCGCGAGGCGTCCAGGGCGCCGGAGCGCACCCGGGCGGCCAGCGCCTCGTAGACGGGCAGCGGCGTCGAACCGGTGGCAACGCCGAGCAGGGCGTCGGGCTTGCGGCTCAGCAGGGCGGCGATGGCCTCCGCGATGAGTGCGCCGCCTGCCTTGGCGTCCGGGACGATGACAACTTCCACGCTGGGCCTGCCGATCTTGGTCTGGGGGTGGTATAGACCAATCTAACAGAGGTGTCCAGGGAAGAGCCGGAAAGAGGGCGCGCCACGGGCCGCGGCGCTGGCAGGGACCCTCGACCCGGCCGGCACCGCAGCCCGGAGCTCATGCCGGCCGGTCCGGGCCCACGGGGTGTGCGGGCCCCGCACCCGGGGTCGGCCGGCCGGAGGCCGCGAGGCGGCCTCGTGCCGCCCGCCTGTGCGGGGCGGGCGGAGCCGTGGATGCTGTGAGTGCCCCCATTGTGGACTAGACCATTCCTCGCTGTCCATGCCCGCGCGGCAACCTTCGGTTCGAAGGTCCGTGCGCCCGGGGCGGGGGGTCACCTTTCGGTGTCAAGTTCGTTTGGTTTCATGGTCAATGCATGGAGTCGAGGCGACGGAACAGGCGGTGAACGACGTGCCGGAACCCAGGGCGCTGTCCGCCCCCTCGCGCGCGGCCTTATGCCGGCCCTCGCCGGCCCTGAACCATGAGGGGAACACACGATGAGTACGACCCGGCCGACCACCCTGGCGCAACCGCTGCTGCGCCCGGTGGGACTCGGCGACCTGGAGCTGCCCAACCGGGTGGTGATGGCCCCGACCACCCGCGCCCGCGCCGCCAACGACGGCCTGGTGCCGACCGATCTGCACGTGGCCTACTACGGCCAGCGGGCCAGCGCGGGACTGATCGTCACCGAGGGCACCTGGGTCAGCGAGCGGGCGATCGGTTTCATCAACGTCCCCGGCGTCTACAGCGAGCAGCAGGTGGCCGCGTGGCGGCGGGTCACCGACGTCGTGCACGCCCTCGGCGGCCGGATCGTCCAGCAGCTGTGGCACGTGGGCGCCGCCTCCCACCCCGACCACCTCGGCGGCGAGCTGCCCGCCGGCCCGTCGGCGGTCAACCCCCATGAAATGACGTTCACCCGCCGGGGGTTCACCGCCACCGTCACCCCCCGCGAGATGACCGCCGAGGACATCGCGGCCACCGTCGCCGACTACCGGGCCGCCGCGCGGAACGCCCGCGAGGCCGGTTTCGACGGCGTCGAGATCCACGGCATCGGCCCGTACCTGATCCCCCAGTTCCTCAACCCGCGCCTCAACCACCGCACCGACGCCTACGGCGGGGACGCCGCCCGCCGCAGGCGCCTGCTGCTGGAGATCGTCGGGGCCGTGGCCGAGCCCTGGGGCGGGCGGTGCGTCGGCGTCCGGCTGTCGCCGTACTGGACCTCCGGTGACCGCTTCGCCCCGGACGAACGGACCCTCGCCGACTACGACGAGCTGGTGAGCGAACTCAATCACCACCCCGTGGCCTACCTCCACCTGCGCGGGCGGGACGTCGCCGCCCCGGGCGACCGCCCGGACTTCGACGCCATCGCCCGCTACCGGCGGCTGTTCGACGGCCCGTTGATCGCCAACAACGGCTTCGACCGGGAGACGGGCAACGCCGTGGTCGAGGCGGGCATCGCCGACGCCGTCTCGTACGCCACGCACTTCATCGCCAACCCCGACCTCGTCGCCCGTTTCGCCATGGGCCGCGAACTGGCCTGCGGCGACCAGGCCACGTACTACGCGGGCGAGGCCGAGGGATATGTCGATTACCCCCTCTGCGGCTGGGCGGACGGGCGGGCCGGATAAACGGCACGAGGAATTCCGCACAGGGGCGGAATACCGAGGGGCCGGCGGAGTTCCCGGCCCCTCCCGCGCCGGCCCCTCCCACGCCGGCCGCCGGCCGCCGGGCCCGGCGCCACCGGGCTCAGTGGCCGCGCTCGGTCAGCCCGTAGAGATTGCCGTCGTCCCCGGCGATCTGCGCCCAGCGCGCGTTCTCCCGCCACGGCGCCACCTGCGGCTCCACGACGATCGTGACGCCGCGCGCCCGCAGGTCGCCCACGGTGGCGTCCAGGTCGTCGCAGTCGAACCAGCCGTGCGTCATCCGCCCGACGGTGGAGCGCAGCCGGGCCAGGACGTCCGGCTCGACGGCGGCGAGCACCACACAGGTCTGCGACCCCTTGGGGCGGACTTCGACCCAGCGTCCCCCGTCGTTGAGGGGCACGTCCGCCATGAGTTCGAAACCGAGGACCTTGGTCAGGAACTCGAGCGTTCTGTTCCGGTCGCTGACATAGAGCGCGGAGAGCCGCGGATTGGTTATCACTGATTCCCTCTCGGGTCGTCGGGGTGCCCGGGGAGAATAGTGAGAGCAATCGTGCGCGATATTCAATTGCCGTGGTGGAACACCCGGTTGAGGGATTACTGTGATTCAGCGGACCGGCGAACCGACCGGACGGGCACCGGGCACCCCGGCCGACGGCACCCCGGCCGCGCGCCTCACCGGCACGCCCTTGCGCCGCGGCGTGCCATGGGTCGTGCTCGGCGGATCCGCCGGCGCGTCCCGGCGCGGGCCGCGCAGGGCCGCGGCGAGGACGCCCGGCCGCATCGACGGCGTCGGCGCCACGAGCAACTGGCCGTCCAGCAGCGCCCCGGCCGCCCGCCGGCTGCCCGGCGCGGCCGCCGCGAGCCGGTCGGCGTAGCGGCGGCGGAGGCGGGTGCCCAGGGCCGGCGGCTCCGCGCTCCCCGCCCACGGGAAGGCGAGGTCGGCGGTGGCGGCGGTCCGCCACGCGGCCGCGACCTGCCGGGCCAGCTGCTGCCGCAGCCGGTAGGTGACCCCGACCGGGCTGCCGTGGCTGCGCAGCAGCGAGTCGAGCAGCAGCGCGCAGTGCACGGCCACCGACATGCCCTGCCCGTGGACGGGGTTGAAGGTGGCCAGGGCGTCCCCGATGACGAGGAACTGGTCCGGCCAGCGGCGCATCTTCTCGTAGTGGCGCCAGCGGTTCTCCGCGAGCCGCGAGCGGTAGACGGGGCCGAGCGGGGCGGCGCCCTCCAGGACCTCCCGCAGCAGCGGGTGGCGCAACCCCCCGGCCGCCCGGAGGAATTGCCCGTGGTCGGCGGGCAGGCCCTCCGGACCGGTGCTCCCCGACAGCGTCACCATCCACTTGCCGCCGGCGACGGGGGCGAGGACGCCCTCGCGCGGCACCTCCGGAGAGGCCATCAGCCGCAGGTACGTCCAGTCGGCGACATGGCCGACGGGCGGGGCGAAGAGGGCGGAGGCGCAGCCGGTCCCGGCGCCGGAGACGGACTCCCGCGGTGTGCCGTAGCCGAGTTCGGCCAGCCACCGCGGGGCGCGCGAGGCGTCGCCCGAGGCGTCCACGACGAACTCGGCGTCGAGGACCCGCGGTTCGCCCCAGCCGTCGGGCGCGCCGCGGTCGCGGCCGCGGACCCACAGGCCCGTCACGGTGTCGTGGCGGCCCGCCCGCAGGCCCACGGCCTCGTGCTCCTGGAGGAAGGTCACCTTGGGGTCGGCGCGCAGCCGGTCGCGCACGACCGCGTCGAGGACGTCGCGGGAGCCGGTGGTCATGGCCAGATCGCCCTCGAAGCGGGGTATCCAGCCGCCGGGCCCGAGCAGCAGGGTGTCCCGCGGGACGCGGACGTCGACCATGCCGGCCGCGTGCAGCTCCCGGGTGATCCCGGGGAAGAGCTGTTCGAGGCCCTGGAGGCCGGGCGGCATCAGGTGGTGCACGTGCCGGGCCTGCGGGACGCCGCGGCGCCGGCCCGGACCGCGGGGGAGCCGGTCGCGTTCGACGACGGTGACCCGGTCCATGTGGTCGACCAGGGCCTGGGCCGCGGTGAGGCCCGCGAGGCCCGACCCGATCACGACGGCGTGGCCGTCCCCGGCGTCACGGCCGCCGGTGCCCGAGCGCAGGCTCATCTTCTCGCCCTTCTGATCGCGTTGTGCAGGTGAGAGCGCAGGTCCTGGCCGGGGGGCCGGCGGTGTGCGCGGGGGGTCGGAGCCGCGGTGGGGGAAGGCGTCCCGCGGCTCCGGCCGGCGGTGCGGGGGTGAGGGGAGGGTGCGGCCGTGGCGGTGCCGGGCGTGGCGGCGCGGTCCGTGCGGCGGAGGCCGGGCCGGTGGTGCGTCGACGTCCCTATGATCGTGGCCCGGCGCGGCCCGGTCCAATGCGGCCGGATGCACGCCCCCGTCGGCAAGTGCCGTGCGGGGCCGCGGAGTTGGGAACGGCCCGGCGCTCCGCTGCGGAACGCCGGGCCGGTTCGGGCCGGGCTCAGTGGTGGCCGTGGCCGCTGGTGATCTCCAGGTACTCCTCGGCGGTGGGCTTGGCGATCTGGCTGTGCTCGCCGAAGTAGCCCTGCGAGAGCCGGGCGCGCAGCTTCTCCTTGCGGGTCAGCTTGCGCTCCACGCCGTTCTCGTCGACCGCGGCCTCCAGCGCGATGGGCCGGGCCTGCTCGTGCGCGGTGAGCACGTGCAGCTGCTCCTGCGTGAGCGGCTCGTGGACCTCGACGAACTCACCGTGCGGCAGCCGCTTGATGATGCCGGACTCGCGTCCGTGCAGCACCTTGTCCCGGTCCCGGCGCTGCAGGCCGAGGCAGATGCGGCGGGTGACGACGAACGCCAGCGGTGGGATCACGAAGAACCCGATGCGGGCGAACCAGGTGACGCCGTTGGCCGACAGGTGGAACAGCAGCCCCAGCAGGTCGTTGCCGCCGGCCAGCAGCAGCACGCCGTACCAGCTGAGCCAGGCCACGCCGAAGGCCGTGCGCGTCGGGGCGTTGCGCGGCCGGTCCAGGATGTGGTGCTCGCGCTGGTCGCCGGTGATCCACGCCTCGACGAACGGATACATGGCGAGCACCGCCGGCACCGCGACCAGCAGCACCACCGGCACCAGGACGCCGAAGTTGATCGTGTGTCCCAGGACGTTCCACTCCCAGCCGGGCATGGCCCGGACGGCGCCCTCGGTGTAGCCCATGTACCAGTCGGGCTGGGAGCCGTTGGAGACGTGGTCGGGGCGGTACGGGCCCGCGTCCCAGACGGGGTTGATGGTGGCGATCGCGGAGATCGCCGCGATGGCGCCGAAGACCAGGAAGAAGAAGCCTCCGGCCTTGGCCATGTAGACCGGCATGAAGGGCATGCCGACCACGTTCTTGTTGGTGCGGCCCGGGCCCGCGAACTGCGTGTGCTTGTGGTGGAAGACCAGGATCAGGTGACCCACCATCAGCGCGAGCATGATGCCCGGCAGCAGCAGGATGTGGACCGGGAAGAACCGGCTGACGAAGTCCGTGCCCGGGAACTCCCCGCCGAAGACGTAGAACGACAGGTAGGTGCCGACCAGCGGGACGGCCAGGATCATGCTGTCGGCGATGCGGACGCCGGTGCCGGACAGCAGGTCGTCCGGGAGCGAGTAACCGGTGAAGCCGGTCAGCATGCCGCAGACGAACAGCAGGAAGCCGAACATCCAGTTGATCTCGCGCGGCTTGCGGAAGGCGCCGGTGAAGAAGACCCGCATCATGTGGACGAACATGCCCGCGAGGAAGATCAGCGCCGCCCAGTGGTGGATCTGCCGTATCAGCAGACCGCCGCGCACGTCGAAGCTGATGTCCACGGTCGACTTGAACGCCTCCGACATCCGCACGCCCTGGAGGGGGACGAAGGAGCCGTGGTAGACGACCTCGTTCATGCTCGGGTGGAAGAAGAGCGTCAGGTAGATGCCCGTGAGAATGATGATGATGAAGCTGTACATGCAGACTTCACCGAGCATGAAGGACCAGTGGTCCGGGAAGATCTTCCGCATGTTGGCCTTGGCCAGGCTGTAGATCCCCAGCCGGCCGTCGGCCCAGTCGGCGACCCGCTCGCCGGCGGGCGCCCGCCGGGCGCCCGGCTGTGTGGTGGTGGTTGTACTCATCCGCGCTCCCAGAAGGAAGGACCGACGGGTGCCGCGAAGTCGCCGAGCGCTTCGAGGTGACCGTCCTTGTTGATACCGATCCGCAACTGGGGCAGTGCGTGACCGGCGGGGCCGAAGACCACGCGCGCGCCGTCCGACAGGTCGAAGGTCGACTGGTGGCACGGGCACAGCACGTGGTGCGTCTGCTGCTCGTAGAGGGTGATGGGGCAGCCGACATGCGTGCAGATCCGGGAGTAGGCGACGATGCCGTCGGCGGACCAGTCCAGTTCCTTCTTGTCCTTGATGTCCTCCGGACGGAGCCGGACGAGCATCACGGCGGCCTTGGCGATCTGGTTCTGGAAGTCGTGGTCCTCCTCCTTCATGCCCTTCGGCATGGCGAAGGTGAGGGAGCCGACCTCGATGTCCTCGGGACGCAGTGGCTGCAGGGTGTTCTGGTTGATCAGCGTCTTGCCGCGCGCCCAGGCCGTCCTGCGCAGCTTGGTGCCCGGGGCCGCCTTGCTGAGGCCGCCCAGCAGCACCAGCCCGGACAGCGGGATCAGGGTCAGTGCGCCGAGCATGGTCTTGCGGATCAACGTGCGGCGGCCGAGACCGGATTCGGCGGCGCCCTCCTTGAAGTCGGCCAGGACCTTGGACCTGATCTCCGGGGTGCTCTCGACGGGGTGGCGCTGGTCGACGAGTTCGACGTCGGACATCAGCGTCCGCGCCCAGTGGATCGCCGCCGCGCCCAGGCAGAACAGCGCCACGCCGAGGGTCGTCCCCAGCGTGATGTTGGTGGCGCTGACCCGGCCGATGGGGAAGAGGTAGACGCTGCGGTCCACCGGGATGGCGACGTAGGCGACGATGAAGGCGACGGTCGCCAGCATCGACAGCGTGAAGAGGAAGGCCACCACGCGCTCGGAGCGCTTGGCCGCCCGCTCGTCGATGTCCTGCACACGGGGCTCGTGCGGCGGCAGTCCGGGATCGGCGAACGGATCGGACCGGGCCGCGACGGTGCCCTCGTGCGCGTCGCCCCGCCCGCTCGGCAGGGCTGCTTCGGAATGCTCTTGGCTGCTCATGACCTCTTGGCCTTTGCGGTCCGGGCGGCGACCCAGACGGCGACGGCGATCAGCGCGCCCAGTCCGAAGATCCACGCGAACAGACCCTCGCTGACCGGGCCGAACCCGCCGAGACCGAAACCGCCCGGGTTCTCCGACGTGCTGCTGTTGACCGTTCCGAGATAGGCGACGATGTCCTTCTTGTTCTTCGGCGACAGCACGGTGTCGGGGAAGGACGGCATGTTCTGCGGCCCCGTCTGCATGGCCTCGTAGATGTGCCGGGGGTCGACGCCGTGCAGGTTCGGGGCGAACTTCCCGTCGGAGAGGGCGCCGCCCTTGCCGGTGAAGTTGTGGCACTGCGAGCAGTTGAGCCGGAACAGCTCGCCGCCCTTGGCGACGTCCGCGCCCTCCGGGGAGTACTGCCCCGGCGCGGGAACGGCGGGCCCGGCGCCCAGCGACGCGACGTACGCCGCGAGTTGGTCGATCTGGGCCCGGCTGTAGACGGCCTTCTTCCGCGGCGCCTGGGCGCCGTGCTGCTGGAGCGGCATGCGGCCGGTGGCGACCTGGAAGTCGACCGCCGCCGGGCCCGTGCCCACCAGGCTCGGCCCGTCGGAGGTGCCCTGCGCGCCGGTGCCGTGACAGCTCGCGCAGCCCACCGCGTAGAGCTTCCTGCCCTCCTCGATCGCGAGCGACTGCGCCGGGCCGTCGGCCCGGGCGGAATCCGCCGGCGCGAGCGCGGCGTACAGCCCTCCCGTCACCGCGAGCGCGAAGAGGAGGACGACCACCGCCGCCAGCGGGTGACGCCGTCGTGCGGAGCGTATTTTCACGGATTACCCCGGTGCGCGGACTCCGCTGCCCATACCGTTGCTGTAGCCACGTCCAGCATTATGCCGACGCGCCAAATGACCGTCACGAACAGCGAGTTTGTACAGCCGCACGGCCAAAAGCGGAGTGCCGTACGCCGGTTGGGATCATCCGGAAAGGCCGTTCGGCGGGGCGTTCAGGGGCGTTTATGGACAGCGGAGTTCGCCGTGCGGTAGGCAGGTGGATGGAGAAGTCTCGCTTTTCCCCGCCGAATTCGTCCTATCCGGCGGAGCGGCGGCCCTCCACCGCGCTCCGGTAGTCGGCGGCCACCCGCTCCAGCGCGGCGCCCCGGTCCTCACCAGGACACGCGGCCATGGCCCGCTCGGCGCGGTCCATCTCCCGGTTGGCCAGGACGATCGCCGTGGTCGCGGGCCGCCGGACGGCCTCGTAGCGCTCCAGCGCGACCGCGGGATCCGGGTGTCCGGCGCACTGGGCGGCGAGGGACGCCGCGTCGAGGATCGCCTGCGAGGCCCCGTTGGCCCCGATCGGATACATGAGGTGGGCGGCGTCCCCGAGCAGGGTCACGGGGCCGTCGCCCCAGCGCTCCAGCGGCTCGCGGTCCACCATCGGATAGCGCAGGATCCGCGGGCTGCCCAGGACCATCGCCCGCAGGTCGAGCCAGTCGAACGACCAGTGCTCCAGGTGCGGCAGCACCTCCCCGGCGCTCCCCGGGCGGTCGGCGGCCGCGTCGCCGGCCGCCCCCGCCGCCGGATCGGACACCAGGCAGACCCAGTTGAGCAGCGCACGGCCCCGGGCCGCGGCGCGCGCGGAGACGGGGTAGGCGATCAGCCGGGTGGCGCGGTCGTCCGCCGCCACGATCATCGTGCGCCCGTCGAGGAAGCCGTCCGTCTCCGTCAGCCCGCGCCACATCCGCACCTCGCCCGTGGACAGCTCCCGGCGCCCGGGGTGCAGCAGGTCGCGCACGGCCGAGCGCACCCCGTCGGCGCCGACCAGGGCGGCGGCGTCCAGACGGACCGGGGCGTCCGACGCGTCCCGGGCCTCCACGCGGACGCCGCCGGCGGTCCGTTCGAAGGAGTGCAGGCGCAGCCCCGTGCGGATCGCGCCGGGGCCGAGCCGCTCGCGCACCGCCTCCAGCAGCATCATCTGCAGCTCGCCGCGGTGGATGGAGTACTGGGGGTGGTCGTGCCCGGCGCCCAGCCCGCGCGGCTCCGTCCACAGCGTGGCGCCGCGGTGGTCCACATAGCGGTGCTCACGGGTGGGGATCCCGGCCGCCGCCAGCGCGTCGGCGAAGCCGAGCGCCGTCAGCTCGGCGATGGCCGCGGGCTGGATGTTGATGCCCACCCCCAGGGGCAGGATCTCCTCGGCGGCCTCCAGCACGGTGGCCCCGATGCCGCGCGCGTGCAGGGCGAGGGCCGTGGTCAGCCCCCCGATGCCCGCGCCGGCGATCACGAACTCGGCGGTGTCGGCGGTGGTCAATGCTGTCTCCGGAGTGTCTCGGCGCGGGAGTCGGAGCGCGGGTGCGTATGGGTACGCCCCGCTGATGCGGATCAGCGGGGCGTACCCAGGAACGTGCGGGGATCAGGCGTGGTGGACGGCGACGACCTTGTAGACGAGCGGGGCGGCCTTCGCCAGCTCGCCGGCCTTCTTCGCGTACGCACCGGCCTCCGGGTCCGCCAGGGTCGCCTTGATGTCGTCCGCGCTGCGCCACTGCGCGTAGTTCACGACCCGCGTACCGTCGGCGCTCGCGAGCAGATTCACGGAGATGAAGCCAGGACGGTTCCGCATCACCTTTTCGGTGCCCTCGTTGAGGACAGCAATGAGCTCCTGCTGCTTCGACGGCTCCACGTCGAAGATGTTGATCAGGGTCGCAATCTCGTCGCCTACGCGAATCACAGTCTCACTCATGAATTCCACGCTAGTGCAGGAGGGGGTCCCGTGACACCTGCACAGCAATGCCCAACACGTCTGTTCCGGCCGACCAGTTGATGACGCCGGGGTTCCGTGTGACAGTGCGGAGCGGGCTTGCCAAAAGCGCGCGTCGACGCTCCCGGGGGAGCGGGGAACCGACGGCACCGGCCGGGGAGGGCCGTGCCGCCGGGCGACTCCGTCATGCCTCCGGCCGGGGTGTGCGACCGGGGAAAGTCCGCAGTTGAACACGCCGCGGTCGAACGCGGCAGAACGCGGCCGGAGCCGGCCGGGCGCACGCCGGAAGGGGCGCCGGCGCGCCCCGGGGGAAGGCGATCGCCGGCGCCCGGCCCGGCTCCCCGGCACGGTGGGCGCGCCGCTCCGGACGTACCGGACGCAAGGGGGCGCGGCCGCACCGCGGTGTGGGTGGCACCGGAGTGCCGGGCGTCTGCGGGGGTGTTCCGGAGGGACGGTCAGCGGTCACCCCCTTCGGGGGCGCGGGTGACATGGCGGACGGCGGACTCGACGACCGTGGCCATGTCGTCCGCGCTGACGCCCCAGGCGGCGCGGCTGGCGTCGCCCCAGGCGCGGAAGCTGTGGATGGTGAACTCGCGGACCTGCGGGGTGTCCTTCCACGCCGCGCGGTCCGGGACGTCGCCGTGCAGGAAGAGGTCCAGGCCCAGCAGGACGAGGTCCCAGCCGGCCCCGTTGCGGACGGCGCCCACCAGGCCCTCGGTGCGCACCAGTTCGTCCACGAGCTCGGCGGCCGAGGCGTGCCGCAGCTCGAAGACCGTGCCGCCCGCGGGGTTGCGGGCGAGCCGGACCTCGACCTCGGTGGCCGCGCCCCGGCCGTACTCCCAGGTGACCTTGAGGAGCTCGGGCCGTTCGCAGCGCAGTACCTGCCCGCTGGCGTTGCCTTCGACCTCGAACGCGCCGCCGATGCGGAAGTCCCCGCGGACCGGGGCCAGCCAGCGGCCGATCCGGGACGGACGGGTGCAGGCGTCCCAGACGTCCTCGACGGGGGCGTCGTAGGTGCGGCGGATCAGCAGCGAGCGTCCTTCGCCCGAGCTGACCGGGTAGGAGTTGATCTCCCGGTGGGCAGCGTTGATCTGGCCGAGAACGTAGCTCAAGTCTCTTCCCTGTCCTTCGTGTGCGGCGGACTCCCCTCCGTCGGTTCCGGGCCGCCCCTGTTGCGTGTCTCGCGCCTGCCGCGCGCGAGTTCGGTGCCGAGCGCGTCCAGGCGCTGGTTCCAGAACCGGCGGAAGTGCTCCAGCCAGGTGTCGATCTCCTGGAGAGGGGGCGAGCCGACCGCGTAGAGGCGGCGGGTGCCCTCCGCGCTCACCGTGGTGAAGCCGGCCTCGCGGAGGACGCGCAGATGGTGGGAGACCGCGGGTTGGGAGATACCGAACTCCTCCTGGATGACCCCGCTCACCTCGCCGGCGGTCTGCTCACGGTCGGCGAGCAGCTCCAGGATCCGGCGCCGGACGGGTGCACCGAGGACATCGAATGCGTGCACGGCGTGAATCTATCGAACTCGGCTTATTTAAAGCAAGGTTGAAACTGGCCACCCCGGCGGCCGGCCGGGAGGGCGGGGCGCGCGGCTCCCCATCGGGCGGGCGCCGTCGTAGAGTTGGGGAGCCGGGAGGAGCGGCGGCGGTGCCGGGCAGGGGAGTTGACGTGCTGGTCACGGCCCCCGGAACGGTTCCGGCGGAGCGCCCCGTCTCTGTCCTCCCGCCCGCCGGGCGCCGTCCGGGTGCCGCGCGACGGGCCGCGCGGGTGCTGTGCCCGGGCCCGTCGCCCGGGGGCCGGTTCGCGCCAGAGCCGTCGCAAGGATGGTGACCACCCCCGTCCTTGCCTAGCGTGTGCCGTGCGGGCCGGCCGGTCCGGCGCAGGGGTGCGGCCCCGGCGCCCGGCACCGAATTCGATATTCCGCTTCCCTGTCCCGGTTTACCGGCCCCGCCCCAAACGGACGGGGGCTGTTCACTTTTGCCGTCCGATCGTCAATCGCGTCACATTGCGCACGGGGAACAGGGAATCGAATTACTCTCTGGTACGCCTGGGCAATCATCGAGGACTCACGTAGGAAGTTGCGGCCGTTGACACTCCACACCGCAGTCGACGCTGACCAGATCCCCACGGAAGCCCTGTTGGAGGCGCCGGAGCTCCTTCACGACCTTCCGCGGAAGACCGTTCCCATCGCCGATCTCATGCCCTCGCTCTCCCCCCGGGAGCAGCGCGAGGACCCCGCGCACGTCCGTCTGCTCGCCGAGACCGACGCCAGCCCCGACCCGCTGCTGGTGCACCGGCCCACCATGCGGGTCATCGACGGCATGCACCGGTTGCGGGCCGCCGTGATGAGAGGGCGCACCGAAGTCCCCGTCCGGTTCTTCGACGGCAGCGAGGCGGACGCCTTCGTCCTCTCCGTCCAGCTCAACGTGCGGCACGGGCTGCCGCTCACCCTGGACGAGCGCAGGGCCGCCGCGCAGCGCATCATCATCAGCCACCCGCACTGGTCGGACCGGGTCATCGCGCAGCGCACGGGCCTGAGTTCGAAGACCGTGGGCAAGCTGCGCCGGCGCTCGGCCAAGGACCTGCCGGAGATCGTCGGCAGCCGGCTGGGGCAGGACGGGCGGGTGCGCCCGATCAGCACCGTCGAGGGCCGGCGCAGCGCCGCGGCGTTACTCGCGGCCGACGCGGAGATCTCGCTGCGCGAGCTGTCCCGGCGCACGGGGCTGTCGGTGGGCACCGTGCGGGACGTGCGCGAGCGCGTCCGGCGGGGCCAGGACCCCGTCCCCGAGCGGCTGTTGGGGGAGCGGGCGGTGCCCGCCGTCGTCACCCCGGCGTTCGCCACGGCGCCGCTGCCCCAGTGGACCCCCGGCGCCGTGCCGGTGGAGGAGGTCCGGGTGCAGCCGGAGCCGCCCCGCTCGCGGGTGGAGGCGCTCGAGCCGCGCGACGAGGCGCGCGCCGCGGCCTTCGACCCGGTGACCGCCGTGCGCAAGCTGGCCCGCGACCCGTCCCTGCGGGCGACGGAGTCCGGCCGGTGGCTGCTGCGGATGCTGCTCGCCACGGAAATGGCCCAGCCCCAGTGGGAGAAGATCGCCGAGGCGATTCCCGCGCACTGTGTGCCGCTGATCCGCGCGGTGGTGCTCAAGCGGTGCGACGACTGGGAAAACCTGGTGAACATGGCGCTCAAGGATCCCGGCGGAACCGGTTGATCGGAAGTTTTCCGGTCGGACACCGGGCGAAATCCGGTCGCCGCGGGGACGGGGTGCGGCGGGGAACGCTTTCCCTTGACACTGTCCTGAGCGGTTGCCAGCATGGTTGAACAGTGAGCCGAAACGGCTTGTCCGCGCCTTCACGGCGCCGAGCCGGAAGTGGGCTCGAAAAAACGGGGATCGGGGGATCCGTGATGTCGTCGAACGGCGATCTGGATATGTGCACGGCCGGGGTCTGTCCTCGGCTCCGTCTTCTTCGGGCCGGAGCTCCCGGCCTCTGACCGGATGCCGGCCGCGGGCCGCCCGGTGAACGACGTTCCGTCGAGCGACGTCTCTCTCCTTGCGCAGGGCAGTAGTGTCCCGACGCGTCCGGTAATTCCCGCCGGGCGGTCCGCATTCGCTTTTTTTGAAAGTCCCTGAGGAATTCCGCAAAGGCATTTTGGCTTGTCATGTACACGTCTTCTGTGCTGGGGTGTCTTGCGAAGTGGTGCGAATGCGCGTCCTTCTCTTTCGGTCGGGCCGGGGAATAGCATCGTCGGGCGGACGGGCCACCGGGGCCCGCCGCCGGGGCGGCGCGTGCCCGGGAATTCCCGTACCAGGAAAAGCGCAGCCCGATCCCTTTTTCCGGAGCCTCTCGGCTGTCCCGCGCGGAGGGAGCCCGCACCGGGAGCCACCGAACCGATGGAGAGCCGTGAACCTCATGCATCCCGTCCTGCCCGCATCCGGAACGCACACGGCACTGCAGCAGCCGTTGTGGGACGACCCGGCGCAGGCCGTACGCGCCGGCGAGGCGCTCGCCGCCCGTCCGCCGCTGGTCGGCGCGCGCGACGTCCACGCCCTGCGCGGACTGCTCGCCCGGGTGGCGGCGGGCGAGTACCTGGTCGTCCAGGCCGGGGACTGCGCGGAGGACCCGGAGGAGAGCACCGCCGCCCACGTCGGGCGGAAGGCGGCCGCGCTCGACGTCATGGCCGGCACCCTCCGGATGGTCGCCGGCCGGCCGGTGATCCGCGTGGGGCGCATCGGCGGCCAGTTCGCCAAGCCCCGCTCCGCCGACACCGAACGCGTCGGCGGCGTCGACCTCCCGGTCTTCCGCGGCCACCTGGTCAACGGCCCCGAGCCGACCGAGGAGGCCCGGCGGCCCGACCCGCTGCGCCTGCTCACCGGCTACATGGCGGCGCGCGACATCGTGGGACACCTGGACCGGCACCGCCCGGCCGGCGGCGCGGACGGCGAGACCCGGGTGTGGACCAGCCACGAGGCGCTGCTGCTGGACTACGAGCTCCCGATGGTGCGGCACGACGCGGCCGGCACCGCCTACCTCGGCTCGACCCACTGGCCCTGGATCGGCGAGCGCACCCGGCAGCCGGACGGCCCGCACGCCGCCCTGCTCGCCCGGGTCGCCAACCCGGTGGCCTGCAAGGTCGGCCCGCGGACGACCCGGGAGGAGCTGCTGGCCCTGGCCGCGCGGCTCGACCCCGAGCGCCTGCCGGGCCGGCTCACCCTGATCGCACGGATGGGCGCGGACCGGGTGGCGGCCCTGCTGCCGCCGCTGGTCGAGGCCGTCCGTGCCGCCGGACACCCGGCGATCTGGCTGTGCGACCCCATGCACGGCAACACGGTCGTCACCCCGGACGGCCACAAGACCCGGGTCGTCGGGACGGTGCGCCGGGAGGTCCGCGCCTGCGTGGCGGCGGTGCGGGCCGCCGGCGGCGTCCTCGGGGGACTCCACCTGGAGACCACCCCCGACGACGTCACCGAATGCGTCGTGGGGGAGAGCGGCTTCGCCCGGGTGGGCGACCGCTACACCTCCGCCTGCGACCCCCGGCTCACCGTCCGCCAGGCCACGGCCGTCATCTCGGCCTGGGGCGAGGCCCTTTCGTCCTGACACCCGCTCCTGACACCCCTTCGCATACCAACGCACTGGAGTTGCACGATGAACGACAACGTGAAGACCGATTTCGACGCCATCGTCGTCGGCGCGGGGTTCGCCGGCATCTACATGGTCCACAAGCTCCGCAACGAACTCGGGCTGACCGTGCGGGCCTTCGAGAAGGGCAGCGGCGTCGGCGGCACCTGGCACTGGAACCGCTACCCCGGCGCCATGTCGGACGTCGAGGGCTTCGTCTACCGCTACTCCTTCGACAAGGAGATGCTCCAGGAGTGGAACTGGACGAGCCGCTACACGCCGCAGGCCGACATCCTGGCCTATCTGGAGAAGGTGGTGGAGCGCCACGACCTCGCCCGCGACATCCAGCTCGACACCGCCGTGGAGTCGGCCGTGTTCGACGAGGAGCGCGCCATATGGTCGGTGACCACGAGCGACGGTGCCACGCACACGGCGCGCTACGTCGTCACCGCGCTGGGTCCGCTGTCGAAGACCAACTTCCCGGACATCAAGGGCCGTGACACCTTCGAGGGCCGGCTGATCCACACCGGTGCCTGGCCCGAGGACGTCACCGTGCACGGCAAGCGGGTCGGCGTCATCGGCACCGGTTCGACCGGCACCCAGTTCATCTGCGAGGCGTCCCGGAACGCCGCGCACCTGACCGTCTTCCAGCGCTCGCCGCAGTACGTCGTCCCGTCCGGCAACGCCCCGGTGACCCCGGAGCAGGTGGCCGCGACCAAGGCCGACTACGACCGGATCTGGGACCAGGTGCGCAACTCGATGGTCGCCTGCGGCTTCGAGGAGAGCACGATCCCGACGATGAGCGTCTCCCCGGAGGAGCGCCGGCGGATCTTCCAGGAGGCGTGGGACGAGGGCAACGGCTTCCGCTTCATGTTCGGCACCTTCTGCGACATCGCGGTGGACCCGTCCGCCAACAAGGCCGCGGCCGAGTTCATCCGCTCCAAGATCCACGAGATCGTGAAGGACCCGGAGACGGCCCGGAAGCTCACCCCCACCGACTACTACGCCAAGCGCCCCATCTGCAACGCCGGTTACTACGAGTCCTACAACCGCCCCAACGTCTCGCTGGTCAGCGTCAAGGAGAACCCGATCGTCGAGATCACGCCCAAGGGCGTGCTGACCGCGGACGGCGTGGAGCACGAGCTGGACATCCTGGTCTTCGCGACCGGCTTCGAGGCCGTCGAGGGCAGCTACAACCAGATCGACATCCGCGGCCGCGGCGGCGAGAGCATCCGGGAGCACTGGGCGGACGGCCCCAGCACCTACCTGGGCGTCGCCACCTCCGGCTTCCCCAACCTCTTCATGGTGCTCGGCCCCAACAGCGCCTTCACCAACCTGCCGCCCGGCATCGAGACCCACGTCGAGTGGATCGCGGAGCTGGTCAAGGCGGTGGAGAACGGCCGCCACTCCACCATCGAGGCCACCCGCGAGGCGGAGGACGGCTGGACGGAGACCTGCCGGGAGATCGCTGAGCAGACGCTCTTCTCGAAGATCGACTCCTGGATCTTCGGGGCGAACATCCCCGGCAAGGAGAAGCGCGTCCTCTTCTACTTCGGCGGCCTCGGCGCCTACCGCCAGAAGCTGCGCGAGGTCGCCGCCGCGAACTACGACGGCTTCCTGCTGCGGGGCAGCATGGCGCTGGCCGCGGCGTAGCGCGCGCCCGCGGACCGCACGTCCCGGCCCCGGCACACGGAGCGTCCCGCTCCGGGCCGGGGCCGGGGCCGTCGCCGTGGCCCCGGGGAAGGAACTAGGCTCACCACGTGCCCTCCATGAACGACCTCGTACGCCAGCACACCGCGCTCGACGACTCCGACCTCGAGTGGCTGCACCTGCTGGTCTCGGAGTGGCAGCTGCTCTCCGACCTCTCCTTCGCCGACCTGGTGCTGTGGATCCCCACCCGGGACGGCACCCGCTACGTCTCCGTCGCCCAGATGCGGCCCAACACCGGCCCCACCTCGTACCAGAACGACATGGTCGGCCACCTGGTCCCGCGCGGCCGGCGGCCCATGCTCGACGCGGCGCTCGACGAGGGCCGGATCGTGCGCGAGGGCGACCCGGAGTGGCGCGAGGAGGTGCCCGTCCGCGTCGAGTCGATCCCGGTCCGCCGCGACGGGCGGGTGCTCGGCGTGATCGCCCGCAACACCAATCTGCTCACCGTCCGCACCCCCAGCCGCCTGGAGCTCACCTACCTCCAGAGCGCCTCCGACCTCGCGCAGATGATCGCCAACGGCGCGTTCCCCTTCCCGGGGCAACAAGTCGACATGGACGCCTCGCCGCGCGCCGGCGACGGCATGGTCCGCCTCGACGCGGACGGCGTCGTCCAGTACGCCAGCCCCAACGCGCTCTCCGCCTACCACCGGCTCGGCCTCGCCGCCGACCTCGTCGGGCATCATCTGGGCGAGACCACCGCTCAGTTGGCGCCCTCACGGGCACCGGTGGACGAGGGCCTGGCCAAGCTGGCCAGCGGCTGGGCGCCGCGCGAGTTCGAGGTCGAGGCCAACGGCGGGGTCATCCAGCTGCGGGTCATCCCCCTCAAACCCAAGGGCAGCCACATCGGTTCACTCGTGCTGCTGCGCGACGTCACCGAACTGCGGCGGCGCGAGCGCGAATTGATCACCAAGGACGCGACCATCCGGGAGATCCACCACCGGGTGAAGAACAACCTCCAGACCGTGGCCGCGCTGTTGCGCCTGCAGGCCCGCAGGATCGGTTCCCCGGAGGGCCGCGAGGCGCTGGAGGAGGCCGTCCGCCGGGTCGGCTCGATCGCCATCGTCCACGAGACGCTCTCCCAGAACCTGGACGAACGGGTCGAGTTCGACGAGATCGCCGACCGGGTGCTCGCCATGGTCGCCGAGATCTCCCCGGGCCGGGTCGGCACCCGCCGCACCGGCCGCTTCGGCATCCTGGACGCGGAGGTGGCCACGCCGCTGTCCATGGTGCTGACCGAGTTGCTCCAGAACGCCCTGGAACACGGCTTCGGCCCCGGCGAGCAGGGCACCGTCGAGGTCACCGCCGTCCGCGGCGGCACCCGCGCCGACACCCGCCTCCTCATCTCCGTCCAGGACGACGGCCGCGGCCTGCCCGCCGACTTCGACCCGCACCGCGCCGGCAACCTCGGCCTCCAGATCGTCCGCACCCTCGTCGAGGGCGAGCTCGGCGGCCGCTTCGACATGCTCCCCGCCTCCGGCCGCGGCACCCGCGTGGTCCTGGACCTCCCGGTCCGCCCGGAGAAGTAGCGCGGGCGCGCGCACGGCGACGAGCCCCCGGACTCCAGGAGTCCGGGGGCTCGTACGCTTCACGGTGCGATGCTCGGGGGCGTCCCCGGGGGAGGGGACACTGCGCGCTGCGGCTCGGGGGCCGAGGGGGCTCGCCGGGATGCGTCGCGTCGCGGCGGCGTCAGGCCGTCGCGTTGCGCGCCCGGTTGCGGGCGGCGCGGCGCTTCATCGCGCGGCGCTCGTCCTCGCTGAGGCCACCCCAGACGCCGGAGTCCTGGCCGGACTCGAGCGCCCACTGCAGGCACTGCTCCATCACGGGGCAGCGGCGGCAGACGGCCTTGGCTTCCTCGATCTGCAGCAGCGCAGGACCGGTGTTGCCGATGGGGAAGAACAGCTCGGGGTCTTCCTCGCGGCAAACGGCGTTGTGACGCCAGTCCATGGCTGCTCCATCTCCTCGTTGTTGCGGCTACGTGGCTTGTGAATGTGAACGCTTTCACGAATCCCCCCGCAAGGGAAGGGCCGACGCAGAGTCGCACGACTGGCAGCGGTCCAGGAAAGAGAGAGGGGGTTCGGGCAATCCGGGAAGCCGAGATGAGTGGCCGTCCCGATCGCCATGAAGAGACTCGCAAACCTCGGCGGTGGATACAACCCCTTCTGGAAAGTTTTTTTTGATTCCTCGGTGTCGGCTAGGTCACAGCCGTACTTCCAGGGGGTGGAACCCAGGCTAAACGTTCGACTGGAAGGACTTTAGGCCCTGGCACTCACACAATCACACGCAGTGCACGGCGAACGCCTGTGAACGTCACGCTCGTACGCAGTCCGAGGTGGTCTCCGTCCATCTGAAACGGCAGGGGCGCCTGCGAATGCAAGGTGAACGAGTCCTGGTCATGGAGTGACACAGCGTGTCTGCCCTCGGGGCCGCGCTCCGGCGACGAGGTCAGCAGCTGGCTGATGTAGTGGCCGGCCGTCAGTGTCGAGAGCCTGGTGAGTCCCAGCACGTCAAGAGCGGTGTCGAAGGACGCCTTGGGCAGCGCGTAGATCGGCCGGTTGCCGAAGTACGTCCACGGCGAGGTGTTGCAGATTATCGACAAGACGAGATTCGCGAGTGGCTCCTCGCCCGGCCGTTCGAGCGTGATCGTCCCGTGCCGGCGGTTGGACTCGCCCAGGAACTGACGCATGAACTGTCGCACGTACAGGGAATGCGTCGAACGTTTGCCGCGCTCCCGCTGCTGCTCCACGCGCCCGACCACACCGGCGTCGAAGCCGAAGCCCGCGCAGAAGGTGAACCAGCGGCCGGGCACCCCCTCGTCCTCGGTGCCCGGGGTGCCGGCGGCGTGGCCGAGGCCGATGGTGCGGCCGCTGTCCTCCCGCAGGGCGTCCAGCAGGGCCCCGGTCGCCTCGACGGCGTCGTTGGGCAGGCCCAGCGCCCGGGCGAAGACGTTGGTGGAGCCGCCGGGGACCACGGCCAGCCGCGGCAGGCCCTCCGGGTCGGGGCCGCGGTGCAGCAGCCCGTTGACCACCTCGTTGACCGTGCCGTCGCCGCCGAGCGCCACCACCAGCTCGGTGTTCCCGCTCTCGGCGGCCGCCCGGGCCAGGTCGCGGGCGTGCCCGCGGTACTCGGTGGTGGCCACCTCCAGCTTGAGGTCGCTGGCCAGCGCGTGCACCAGGACATCGCGCGTACGGGCACTGGTGGTGGTGGCCGAAGGGTTGACCACGAGAAGCGCACGCATGCGCGCCAGCCTACCTACCTGTCGGTACACGACCCACCTCAGGTCCGCGCCGGCCGCCCGGTGGCGTCGTGCGACCGGTGGGCGGGTCCGGCGGGGTTCCGCCGCCGGGGGCCGCGTCCGGACGGGGCGGGGCTACCCTGCCGTTATGAGCAGCAAGCAGTCCGCGTCGAAGTCCGCCCGGAAGAGCGCGTCCCGCGAGCGCGGCCGGGAGCGGGCCCCCGGGCAGACCGGCGCGCAGAGCAAGGCCCCTGCCGCTCCCGAGCCCGCGGGGGAGCGGCCCGCCCGGCTGACCGCCGCCGCGGCGCTCACCGGCCTGGAGGGCGCGGCCCTGGTCGCCGGCGGGGTGTACATGCTGGTGATGGGGCTGCTGGGGAAGCCGGACAGCCCCCAGCAGGCCGAGCTGGGCGGGCTCACCGTGCTCGTCCTGGCCCTGCTGCCGCTGTGCGCCGCCCGCGGCCTGTGGCTGCGCCGCCGCTGGAGCCGGGGCCCCGCGCTGATCACCCAGCTCATGGCGCTCCCCGTGGCCTGGACGCTGTTCAGCACCGGCGGCGCGATGATCGCGGCCGGTGTGCTGCTCGCCCTGGCGGCCGTGGCCACCCTGGTGCTGCTGGTGAACCCGACGGCGACCGAGGCCCTGGGCATCGGCCCGCGCGCCTCCTGACCCCGCCTCCCGACCCGGCCCCGGCCGCCTACTCCTCGACGAGCAGGCGGTCGCGGAGCTGGGCGAGGGTGCGGGCGAGCAGCCGGGAGACGTGCATCTGGGAGATGCCGACCTCCTGCGCGATCTGCGACTGCGTCATGTTGCCGAAGAACCGCAGCAGGAGGATCTTCTTCTCGCGCGGCGGCAGATCCTCCAGCAGCGGCTTGAGGGACTCGCGGTACTCGACCCCCTCCAGGGCCTCGTCCTCCGCGCCGAGGGTGTCGGCGACGGCGGGCGACTCGTCGTCCGTGTCCGGGACGTCCAGGGAGAGGGTGCTGTAGGCGTTGGCCGACTCCAGGCCCTCCAGCACCTCCTCCTCGGAGATGCCCAGGTGCTCGGCCAGCTCGTGGACCGTGGGGGCGCGGCCGTGCCGCTGCGAGAGCTCGGCGGTGGCCGTGGTGAGCGACAGCCGCAGCTCCTGGAGGCGGCGCGGCACGCGCACGGCCCAGCCCTTGTCCCGGAAGTGCCGCTTGATCTCGCCGACCACGGTGGGCGTCGCATAGGTGGAGAACTCCACGCCGCGGTCCGGGTCGAACCGGTCCACCGACTTGATCAGGCCGATCGTCGCGACCTGGGTCAGGTCGTCCAGCGGCTCGCCGCGGTTGCGGAAGCGCCGGGCCAGGTGCTCCACCAGCGGGAGGTGCATCCGCACCAGGTGGTTGCGCAGCTCCGCGCGCTCCGGCGAGCCGTCCGGGAGCGAGCGCAGCCGGACGAAGAGGGCCCGTGCTCCGCTGCGGTCGTGCGGCCGCTCCTGCCGCTGCTGGTGCTGCTGCTGATCCATGTGGTCCGCCCGCTCCGGTCGGTCACTCGCCTGGTCCGGCTCCAGGGCCGCCGCGCTCCCCGGACGCTGCCGGGCAGGCTGCTGCGGGATGGCCGGGGTACGCACTTCCCGCGACGATGCAGTACTCACGGAGCCCCCTCTTCCGTCACGGCTGCCCGGGGCCGGCGCCGCGCTTCTTGTGCAGGCTGATGCTGACCGTGCGGTCCTCCGCGACGGTGGACTCGACCTCGCCGGCCAGGGCGGAGAGCACCGTCCAGGCGAAGGTGTCGCGCTCGGGCGCGCGGCCGTCCGTGGTGGGTGCCGAGACCGTCACCCGCAGAGCGTCGCCGACCAGGCGGAAGACGCAGCTCAGCACCGAGCCGGGAACGGCCTGTTGCAGCAGGATCGCGCACGCCTCGTCCACGGCGATGCGCAGGTCCTCGATTTCGTCGAGGGTGAAGTCCAGGCGGGCCGCGAGGCCGGCTGTCGCCGTCCGCAGCACCGACAGGTAGGCACCCGCAGCGGGCAGCCGGACTTCCACGAAGTCCTGGGTCGCCCCAGGCTCGCCTGCGATGGGGGACACCCTCACCTCCAAGGTGGCACAAGCTTCTTGAGCTGTTACGGGCGTCGGCCGCGCACCCCTCCGGGAGGAGACGGCGCGGGCCGCCGCGTCGGTTGTTCCGGCAGCGACGCTATCGCGATCCGCCGGTCAGCGCCGCAGGCCCATGACTGTCACTCATGGTAAGCCCATGAGCACGGAAAGTGGCTAGGGGTCTGCGGTCTCAATTCGAAAGAGAAGACGCCCTGTTGGGATTTTCGTCACTCTGCGCGAGTGCCGCAAGGGCGTGGAGCGCTCCGCCGGACAGCCTCTGCCCCGTCCACTCGTCCAGGGGCTCCGCGCCGAGGGACTTGTAGAAGCGGATCGAGGGTTCGTTCCAGTCCAGCACTGACCATTCGAAACGCTGGTAGCCGCGCTCCACGCAGATCCGCGCCAGCTCCGCGAGGAGCGCCCGCCCGTGGCCGCCGCCGCGCGCCTCGGGGCGCACGTAGAGGTCCTCCAGATGGATACCGTGCGTGCCCGTCCAGGTGGAGAAGTTGCGGAACCAGAGCGCGAAGCCCACCGGCTCGCCCGGGGCGTCGTCACTCTCCGCTATCAGCGCGAAGACGGCCGGATGCGCCCCGAAGAGGGCCTCGCGCAGCTGCTCCTCCGAGGCGCGCGCCTCCTCCACCGCCCGTTCGTACGCGGCGAGTTCACGGATCATCGCGTGGATGACGGGGACGTCGGCGGGCGACGCGGCTCGGATCATGGGTGCATGCTAGCGGGCGGCCACGACACCGGGCGCCCGCCCGGCGGCCCGGACGCGGGGCGCGGCGGCCCGCCCCGGAGCGGACGCTCGCTCATGATGGCCCCATCGGAACGCCCGGCGGAGGACCGAGGGAGCCGCACGATGGACGTCATGCCGCTGCTGGCGCTGGTCGCGGGGAGCGCCGCCGTCGCCGGCGCCGCCCGCCGGACCCCGGTGTCCGCGCCGCTGGCCCTGGTCGCCGCGGGCCTCGCCGTCTCCTACCTGCCCGGCGTCCCCGACTACACCCTGGACCCGCACGTCGTCCTGCCGCTGGTGCTGCCGCCGCTGCTGCACACCGCCGCGCTCGACAGCTCGTACCTCGATCTGCGCGCCAACGCGCGGCCGGTGGCGCTGCTCTCCGTCGGCTACGTCCTCTTCGCCACGCTCGCCGTCGGCGCCGTCGCCTTCCTGCTCGTGCCGGGACTGCCGCCGACGGCCGCGCTCGTGCTGGGCGCGGTCGTCGCGCCGCCGGACGCGGTCGCCGCCACCGCCGTCGCGCGCCGGCTCGGCCTGCCGTCCCGCATCACCACCATCCTCCAGGGCGAGTCGCTCGTGAACGACGCCACCGCCATCACCGCGTACAAGGTCGCCCTCGCCGCGGCCCTGGGCGAGGGCGCCACCTGGGCGGGCGGCGTACGGGAGTTCGCGGTCGCGGCGGTCGGCGGGGTCGGCGTCGGACTCGTCCTCATGGTGCCGCTGCACTGGCTGCGCACGCATCTGCGCGAGCCGCTGCTCCAGAACACGCTGTCGCTGCTCATCCCGTTCGTCGCCTACGGCGCCGCCGAACAGGCCGGCGCGTCCGGGGTGCTCGCCGTCGTGGTCGTCGGCCTCTACCTCGGACACCGGTCCTGGCAGGTCGACTTCGCGACCCGGCTCCAGGAGGCGGCGGTCTGGCGGATGGTCTCCTTCCTCCTGGAATCCGCCGTGTTCGCCCTCATCGGCCTCCAACTCCGCGTCGTCCTGCGGGGACTGGACGCCTACGGGCCCGGGGAGGCGGCGTGGTACGCGGTCGTGGTCTTCCTCGCGGTGGTGGCCGCCCGCTTCGTCTGGGTCTATCCCGCCACGTTCCTGCCGCGGGCGCTGTCGGCGCGGCTGCGCGAGCGCGAGCCGGACGTGACGGGGCGGGCCGCGCTCGTCGTCTCCTGGGCCGGCATGCGGGGCGTCGTCTCGCTGGCCATCGCCTTCTCGGTCCCGGCGACCGCGCCGGCCCGGAACGTGGTCCTCTTCCTCACCTTCACCACGGTGATCGGCACGCTCGTCGTCCAGGGGCTGAGTCTGCCGCCGCTGATCCGGGCGCTGCGGCTGCCCTCGCGGGACGCGCGTGCCGCGACGCTCGCGGAGGCGCAGGCGCAGAGCGCCGCCTCGGCCGCGGCCGAGCGCCGCCTCGACGAACTCCTCGCCGACGAGCGCAACGCGCTGCCGCAGCCGCTCGCCGACCGCCTCCGCGCCGTCCTGGAACGGCGCCGCAACGCGGTGTGGGAGCGGCTGGGGGCCGTCCACGGGACGACCGGCGAGTCCGCCGACGACACGTACCGCCGGCTGACGCGCGAGGTCATCGGGGCGGAGCGGGCCGTCTTCGTGTCCCTGCGGGACGCGCGGCGGATCGACGACGAGATGCTGCGGGCGCTGCTGCGGCGGCTGGATCTGGAGGAGGCGGCCGCGTACCGGGAGGAGGGGGACTGAGCCCCGGCCCCCCTACGACGGCGCGCCCGTGATCACCGCCGCCACCCTCGTCCCGGGCGCGAACGCGCCCTCCTCCACCAGCGTCGTCAGACCGAAGAGCGCCTTCGCGACGTACAGCCGCTCCAGCGGCACCCCGTGCCGGTCCTCGAAGTCGTCCGCGAAGGCGGCGAGCCCGGGCGGCACGCGCGCGTACCCGCCGCCGTGGAAGCGGTCGTCCAGGGTCCACTCGCCCCGGCGGCAGCCGAAGGCCGCCTCCTGGAGGCGGGCGACCTCGGCGCCGAGGAAGCCCCCGCGCAGGACGGGGAAGCCGATCGCCCGCCCCCCGCCCCCGTCCAGCCCGGCGGCGAGGCCGGCCAGCGTGCCCCCCGTCCCGCAGGCGACGCCCACGACGTCGGCGACACCGCGCAGTTCCGCGCCGAGGGCCGCGCACCCGCGGGCGGCGGCCGCGTTGCTGCCGCCCTCGGGGACGACGAAGCAGTCGTCGGCGCCGAGCGAGGAGAGGACGGAGGGCTCCGTCTTGCGCCGGTACGTCGCGCGGGACACGAAGCGCAGCTCCATGCCGTCCGCGGCGCACCGGGCCAGCGACCAGTTGAGCGGCCGGTCGGCCAGCTCGTCGCCGCGGACGATCCCGACCGTGGCGAAGCCGAGGAGCCGGCCGGCGGCGGCCGTGGCGCGCAGGTGGTTGGAGTAGGCGCCGCCGAAGGTGAGCAGGGTGCGCCGCCCGGAGGCGGCCGCGGCCAGCAGGTTCGGCTCCAGCTTGCGCCACTTGTTGCCGGGCAGCCGGGGATGTATCAGATCGTCCCGCTTGAGCAGCAGCCGTACGCCGCGCCGGGCGAACCGCTCGTCCGCCACCTCCTCGACGGGCGAGGGCAGCCGGGGCCGCAGGGCGGCGAGGTCGGGCACGGGCGCGCTGGTCACGCACCCATTGTCACGTGCCGCGCCGGGTCACTTCAGGCGCGCGCGGATCCGTTCCCGCAGCTCGTCCATGGCGAAGCCGCGGGGGTCCACCTTCCCCGGCCGCCACTCGTGGTGTCCGATGACCGACCGCTCGCTCCACCCGTGGTGCCGGCAGACCGCGGCCGCCGCCCGTTCGACGGCCGCCAGCTGGGCCGCGGGCCACGGGTCGTGGCCGTCCCCGAGGTTCACGCACTCGAAGCCGTAGAAGTGCGTGTTGCCGTCGGTGTCGGACTTCCGCACGGGCGGCAGCCGCTTCTCCGCGATCACGGCGCGCAGCACGTCCCCGTCCCCGCCGCCGGCGTGGTTGGCGCGGCCGCAGCCGACGAGGTGGACGCGGCCGTCCTTGGCGACGACGGCGTGGCACAGCGGGCCCGGCAGCACCGGTGTGCCGTTCCAGCAGAGCTTGACGGTGGTCTCGGTGCCGGAGGTGGCGGTGTGGTGGATCACCACGCCGTGCACCGGGCCCCAGGGCCCGTGCCCGGCCCGGCTGTGGGTGCGCCAGCCGGGCACCTCGACGACGCCGGCGTCCTCCGCGCGCAGGGCGGCGAGGAAGGCGTCCGCGGACATGGGTGCGGCCACGGCCTTGCTCCTTGGCGGTCCGGTGGCGCAAGCCCTGTCGCGTACGCCTGAATGGCCCCGTTGTACCGAAAAGTTCGCAGGTGGTCCGGGCGTTCGGATATCGTGCGAGCCGATTCGGCCGCAGGCCGGAGCACGCACGTCCGTACGGAAACAGAAAGCGCACCGCCCGTGGACTACCAGGCCGTCCTCGAAGAGGTCGCCGCGTTCGCCCGCCCGCTGGTCGGCCGCGGGCAGGCGGCGCAGTACATCCCGGCCCTCGCGGACGTGGATCCCGCGCAGTTCGGCATGGCGGTCGCCGACGTCGACGGCGGGGTGTACGGCGTGGGGGACTGGCGGCGGCCGTTCTCCGTCCAGTCGATCTCCAAGGCCTTCGCCCTGGCGCTCGTCCTCGCCGAGGGCGGCAACAAGATCTGGGAGCGGGTGGGCACCGAACCGTCCGGAAACGCCTTCAACTCCCTGGTGCAGCTCGAATACGAGAACGGCATTCCGCGCAATCCGTTCATCAACGCCGGCGCGCTCGTCGTCACCGACCGGCTCCAGACGCTGACCGGTGACGCCAGCACGACGATGCTGGAGTTCCTGCGCGCCGAGAGCGGCAACCCGGACGTCGCCTTCGACCCGGTCGTCGCCAAGTCCGAGGCCGAGCACGGCGACCGCAACGCGGCCCTCGCCCACTTCATGGCCAGCTACGGCAACCTCGACAACCCCGTCTCCACCGTCCTGGAGCACTACTTCTGGCAGTGCTCCGTCGAGATGAGCTGCCGCGACCTGGCCGTCGCCGGCGGCTTCCTGGCCCGGCACGGGCTGCGCGCCGACGGCACCCGGCTGCTCCCGCGGCGCGAGGCGAAGCAGGTCAACGCGGTCATGCTGACCTGCGGCACCTACGACGCCGCCGGCGACTTCGCATACCGGGTGGGCCTGCCGGGCAAAAGCGGGGTCGGCGGCGGCATCGTCGCCGTCATACCGGGACGCTGCACGCTGTGCGTCTGGAGCCCCGGGCTCGACTCGCGGGGCAACTCCGTCGCCGGCGTCGCGGCGCTGGACCACTTCACCACGCTGACCGGCTGGTCCGTCTTCTGACCGGTGGCGCCCCGGCCCCGTCCGGAGCATCGTTGGTCGGGACGGACCGACGAGGAGGAGGTGTGCCGAATGGAGCACGAGTTGCGCGCGGAGTACGCGGACGGCAGCTCACCCGGGGACGACGACCCCTCGGTCAAGACCTGGCACGTCGTCCGCGGCACCGGTTCCACCGCCATGTGCGGCCGTGACCTCGACCCCGCCTCGGCGGTGCGGTCCGTGGACCTCTGGGGCACCGGCAAGGTGCCCATCTGTCACTCCTGCGGGGCGCTCTACCTGCGGGAGTCGCCGTAGTGACCTACCGGGAGCGGGCCTC
This sequence comes from Streptomyces caatingaensis, assembly GCF_001187435.1. Taxonomy (GTDB): domain Bacteria; phylum Actinomycetota; class Actinomycetes; order Streptomycetales; family Streptomycetaceae; genus Streptomyces; species Streptomyces caatingaensis. Next base: position 704,748 of record NZ_LFXA01000009.1, read on the forward strand.
CGGCGCCGTCGCCGGGGCCGTCGTCTGGACGCGCGCGGACGGGGGCGATCCCGTGCGCGTCCTGCCCGACGGCTGCGTCGACCTGATCTGGACGGACGGCCGCCTCGTCGTCGCCGGCCCGGACACCCGGGCCCATCTCGTGCCGGCGGCCGTCCCCGGCGCGCGCCACACCGGCCTGCGCTTCGCGCCCGGCACCGGCCCGGGGCTGCTCGGCGTGCCCGCGCACGAACTGCGTGATCTGCGGGTGCCGCTGGAGGACCTGTGGCCGGGGAGACGTGCGCGGGCGGTGGCGCGGCGGATGGCGGAAGCGGGTGCTCCGGGGCGGGTGCTGGAGGAGGCGGTGGGCGCGGCTCCCCCCGACCCCTGGACCGCCGAGGTCGTCGCCTCCGCCGGGCGCGGCGAGCCCGTCTCCGCCCTCGCCGCCCGCCTGGCCATCAGCGAACGCCAGCTCCACCGCCGGGCCCTGCGCTCCTTCGGCTACGGCCCGAAGACCCTCGCGCGCGTGCTGCGCATGCGACGGGCCGTACGGCTGGCCCGCCGCGGGCTCGCGTTCGCGGAGGTCGCGGCGGTGTGCGGCTACGCGGACCAGGCGCACCTCGCGCGGGAGGTGCGGGCGTTGGCGGGGGTACCGCTGGGTGCGCTGACGCGCTGAGCGTGCCCCCTCTGGGGGCGGGGGGAGGCAGCTACCGCGCCGTACCGCCGAGCGGCGCGAAGAGATCCACCGCGTTCCCGTCCGGGTCGAGGACGACGGCGTAGCGCTGTCCCCACACCGCGTCCCATGGTGCGGACCTTCCCGTGTGGCCCGCCGCCACCAACTCCCCGTACACCCGGTCCACTTCCTCCGTCGTGGCGCAGGCGAAGCCGAGGGCGACGCGTCCCGCCGCCGGGCCGGGGGAGGGGGCGGCGTCCCACAAGAGCCGCAGGCCGCCGGGCAGGACGTGTTCCACGTGCGGCGACCGGTCGGCGGAGGCGGGGAGTCGGAGACCCAGCCGGCGGTAGAAGGCGAGTGACGCGGGCATGTCGGCGACGACGAGGCCGATGCAGTCGAAGCGTGGTGTCATGCCGGACACCGTAGGAGGCCGGTGATCACCGGGTCTTGAAGGAATCGGACGCCGGAGGACGCCTACGGGCAGCGGATGACCTGCCCGCCGTACGACAGGTTCCCGCCGAAGCCGAAGAGCAGGACCGGCGCCCCGGGCGCCACCTCGCGGCGCTCGACGAGCTTGGAGAGGGCCAGCGGGATGCTGGCCGCGGACGTGTTGCCGGATTCCGTCACATCGGTGGCGATCACCGCGTTGACGGCGCCGATGCGCCGCGCCACGGGCTCGATGATGCGCAGGTTCGCCTGGTGGAGGACGACCGCCGCCAGTTCCTCCGGCGCGACGCCGGCCCGTTCGCATACCTGGCGGGCGATCGGCGGCAGCTGGGTGGTGGCCCAGCGGTAGACGGCCTGGCCCTCCTGGGCGAAGCGGGACGGCGTGCCCTCGATGCGGACGGCGTGGCCCATCGTCGGCACCGAGCCCCAGACGACCGGGCCGATGCCGGGCTCGGGGGAGGCGGTGACGACGGCGGCGCCGGCGCCGTCGCCGACGAGCACGCAGGTGGAGCGGTCCGTCCAGTCGACGACGTCCGTGAACTTCTCGACGCCGACGACCAGGGCGTTCCGCGCGGCCCCGGCCCGGATGGCGTGGTCGGCGGTCGCGAGGGCGTGGGTGAAGCCGGCGCAGACGACGTTGACGTCCATCACGGCGGGGGCGCCGAGCCCGAGCCGGGCGGCGACGCGGGCGGCCGTGTTGGGGCTGCGGTCGACGGCGGTGCAGGTGGCGACGAGGACGAGGTCGATCTCGTCGGGGGCCAGCCCGCTGGTGGCGAGGGCCTTGGTGGCGGCCTCGGCGGCCATGACGTCGACGGTCTCGGCGGCGTCGGCCACGCGCCGCGTGCGGATGCCCACCCGCGAGCGGATCCACTCGTCGCTGGTGTCGACCATTCCGGCCAGCTCGTCGTTGGTCAGCACCCTGGCGGGCTGGTAGTGGCCCATGGCCAGTACGCGGGACCCGGACATGGTGGTTCCTCCTGCTGAGCGGGCGGTCCGGAACCCCCAGTGTCGATGCCGCCCCACCTGATCATCGGTGCGAGATCCGCCAATCTTCGGGCGCGATAACTGGCGCAACCCACAGGGCCCGGCCCGTGGAACGGAATCCACGGCTCCGGGCCCTTGCGCGGTTCGGCGGGGATCAGCGCAGGGCGAGCGCCTTCCGCAGGGTGGTGAACAGCTCGGTCTGGTCCGTCACCCCGAGGACGCGCTCGGCCTGCGGGCCCTGGGCCGCGATGCGCACCTCGGTGCCCGTGTGCTCCTGGGACTTGCCCGGGGTGTTGGTCGAGTAGTTGACCTTGAGCTGCTGCCCCTCGTCGGTCACCAGCGTCGAGGACAGCCCGGGCGGGGTGGCCTCCAGCGGCACGATCTGGCTGCTGTGGCCGTGGTCGGCGGTGGTGACGACCAGGGTGTCCGGGTGCTTCGCGGCGTAGTCGCGGGCGACCTTCACGGCCCGGTCCAGGGCCGCGGTCTCGCCGATCTGCCCGCAGGGGTCGGCGGCGTGGTCGCGCTTGTCGATCGAGGCGCCCTCGACCTGGAGGAAGAAGCCGGCCTTCGACTTCGCGGCCTTCTGCTTGCCCTCCAGCAGACGCAGCGCCGCGCGGGTCTGCTCCTCCAGGCTCGGGGTGCCGGCCGTGCGCTCGGGGTTGTCCGTCGTGCAGCGCTGCGGGGCGGTGCCGCCGACGGCGGCGGGCTTCCCGGTCCACTCGACCGGGATGTTCCCGGCGGCGAAGAGGCCGAGGACGGGCTTGCCGGCGCGCGCCCTGCCGAGGCCCTTGGCGTCGGTCACCACCTCGTACCCCAGCTCGCGGGCCTGCTCGGTGACGGTCAGGCCCTTGTACCGGCCCTCGGTGATCTTCTGGTCGAAGCGCTGCTTCCCGCCGCCCAGCAGCACGTCCACCTTGTGGTTCACGCTCTGCTCGGCGATCGAGCCCGGCCCGCCCCTGCCGATCGTGTCGTTCGGGCAGGCCTTCATGTCGGCCGGGCCCTGGCAGCTGCGGTCGGTGGCGTGCGAGGCGAGGACGGCCGGGGTGGCGTCGGTCAGCTCGGCGGTGGTGACGCTGCCGGTGGCCAGCCCGTTGCGCCGGGCCAGCTCCAGGATCGTCGTCATCGGCTGGTCGGTGCCGGGGGTCTTCGATATGCGGCCGTTGACCGTCTTGCGGCCGGTCGCCCAGCCGGTGCCGCTGGCCGCGGAGTCGGTGACGTAGTCCGGCTTGCCGTTCCTGTCCACGGAGTACGTGGTGTAGGCGCCGGTCATCGGGAACTTGTCCATGTTCAGCCGGCCGGCGGCGCCCACGGTGTAGTCGCGGGCCAGGGTGATCTCCGAGTCGCCCATGCCGTCGCCGATGAGCAGGATGACGTTCTTCGCCTTCGCCGGGCCGTGCAGCTGCCGGACGACGGACGCCCGGGCGCCGCCGTCCGTGCCCCCGCCGCCGTCGGAGGCGGCGGCCGCGGCCGGCACCGCGGCCCCGGCGACGAGCAGGGCGGCGGCGCCCCGGGCGAGACGGCGCCCGCGACGTCCGTACGGACGAGAAGCCATGGTGGATTTCCTTCCTCGTGGGCCGGCGGAGCCCGGCCGGAGGAAGCTCACCAAGCGAGGGTGTACGGAAGGCCAATCCCGGGTGACGGCAGGGTCAGCGGGGGCTTTCGACAGCGGTGGGGCCGAGGGGGGTCTGTGCGCCCGGAGCCTGCGCGCCGGGGGCCGGGGCGGGCGCGGCCGGCGCCGGGTCCTCCTTCATCGCCTTGGCCTCGCTCTTGAGGATCCGCGCCGACTTGCCGAGGGCGCGCGCCATGTCCGGCAGCTTCTTCGACCCGAAGAGGACCACCAGGACGAGCACGACGACGAGGAGGTGCCAGGGTTCCAGGGCGTTGCGCAGCACGGCGTCCACCTGCTTTCTCTGCCTTGTGCCCGCGGCGGCGTGCCGCGGCGTTCCCCTCACCATACTTGCCGATTTGCGCAACCGGACAACCCGGGGTGAGGTCCTGACGTCTTGGGGGATGAGAAAGGAAGCAGTCGACGGGGCGGGGTGGCCTTATGGGCTCGTACACGACGGGGGCTCGCGCATGACCGGCCCGCGCGGCCCGGGGGAGGGCGGGCGGGCGGCGCGCCGGCGGCCGGCCGGCACCGCGGCCCTCGCGCTCCTGCTGCTGCTCGTGCTCGTCGCCGGCTGGGCCGTCCTCGAACTCAACGGCAACATCAGCACGTTCGACTCCGGCGGCCTCTCCCGTAACCGCCCGGGCTCCGCCGCCGGACAGAACGTCCTCGTCATCGGCTCCGACTCGCGCGCGGGCGGCAACCGTTCGCTCGGCGGCGGGACGGGCGCCGTCGGCCGCTCCGACACGGCCTTCCTGCTGCACGTCCACGAGGACGGCGCGCACGCCACCGCCGTCTCCATCCCCCGCGACACGCTCGTGGAGATCCCCCCGTGCCGGCTCCCCGACGGGAGCTGGACGAGCACGCGGAGCCGGGCGATGTTCAACTCGGCCTTCACCGTGGGCGGGACGGCCGGGGGCAACCCCGCCTGCACCCAGAACACCGTGGAGCGGCTCACCGGGCTGCGCGTCGACCACACCGTCGTCGTCGACTTCGCCGGCTTCGCCTCCATGACGGACGCGGTGGGCGGCGTCGAGGTCTGCCTCCCCCACGAGGTCCGCCAGGGCGACCTCGACCCGCACCGCGGCTCCCCGGGCGAGGTGATCTTCCACAAGGGGCGGCAGACGGTCTCCGGGAAGAAGGCGCTGGACTACGTCCGGGTGCGGCACGGCATCGGGGACGGCTCCGACATAGGGCGCATACGGCGCCAGCAGGCGTTCCTCGCCTCCCTGGTCAGGAAGGTGCGCTCACAGGGCCTGAACCCCACCGCGCTGCTCCCGCTGGCCGACGCCGCGACCAGGTCGCTGACCGTGGACCCGGGGCTCGGCTCGGTGGACAAGCTGCTGTCGTTCGCCCTGTCGTTCAAGGACATCGACCTTCACGACATCACGTTCGTCACGATGCCCTGGCGGTACGAGGGCGACCGCGTCGCCGTCGTCCAGCCGGACGCGGACGAGCTGTGGGCGGCGCTGCGGGCGGACCGGCCGCCCGGCCGTCCCGCGGCCTCGGCCTCCGCCTCGGCCCTGGCCGACGCCAGGGGCGGCCGCGGGCGGGTCGCCGTCACCGACGCCTCCGGCGTCCCGGGGCTGGCCGGCCGGGTGGCCGCCCGGCTGAAGGAGCGGGGCTGGAGCGTCGCCGCGGTCCGTACCGAGCAGGGGCGCGCCGAGGACACCACCGTGATCGAGTTCGGTCCCGGGCGCGCCCGGCAGGCGCGGGCCCTGGCCGCGCTCTTCCCCGACGCGTTCGTCCGGGGCACCGCCACCGAGGGGGTGTCCGTCACACTGGGCCGGGACGCCGCCTCGGCACCGGGCCCGCGCATGGAGCCGGCGGGAGCCGCGAGCGGCGCGGGTGGCGGGGGCGGCGGGGATGCCGCGCGTGACGGGACGCGAGCGGCGGACGACAATCCCTGTTCCGGCCTCTCCTATGGGTGAGAGGTGGTTTTGCGGGGAACCGAGTGCCCGAATGGTCCGTTGTCGTAGTAAACACAGAGTAAGTACATGATCTTGACGAGTGACACCGCCCGTACCTCCCCGAGGAGCACCCCCATGTCCGCCATCCCACGGGCGCTGCCCAGGCCGCTGCCGGCCCTGCTCGCCGCGCTCTTCGCGGCCCTGCTCGCCCTGGCGGGCACGGCGGCCCTCGCCCCCGCCGCCCACGCCGCCTCCGGCCTGAACGCGGTGGCCGAGGGGCTGAAGAAGAGCCCGGTCTACGTCGATCCCCGGGCCGCCTCCCAGCTGCCGGCGGCGGACGCGGACGCACTGGCGAAGAAGATCAAGGACGCCGGGAAGCCGGTGTTCGTGGCGGTGCTGCCGAACGCGCCGGAGTTCCCGCAGGGCACGGTGCTGCGCGACCTGCGCCGCGAGGTGGGCATCACCGGCCTCTACGCCATCCGCCTCGGGGACAAGTTCAACGCGGGCGCGGACGGCCGGGTCATGCGGAAGAGTGCCGTCCGCAATCTTGTGGACGACGTCCGGCGCAACGCCGACGCCGACGCCAAGACCGAGCTGAACGCCTTCGTGGACGGCGCGATCAAGGACGCCAAGGGGCACGCGCCCGGCTCGTGGGGCGGCGGTTCGGACTCCGGCCCCGGTTCCACCGGGCTGATCGTCGGCGGTGCGGTCGTCGTCGCGGGCGCGGGCGGTGCCTACGCGCTCTACCGGCGCGGCAAGAAGAAGCGCGAGGAGCGCGAGCGCGCCGAGCTGGACGCGCTGCGCGTCGTCGTGGACGAGGACATCACCGCCTTCGGCGAGGAGCTCGACCGGCTCGACTTCTCCCCGGCCGAGCCAGGCGCGACCGATGCCATGCGCAAGGACTACGAGCAGGCGCTCGACGCGTACGAGGAGGCCAAGTCCCGCATCGCGGCGGCCCGGCGGCCGCAGGACGTCACGGCCGTGACCGAGTCGCTCGACAACGGCCGCTTCGCGCTGGCCACCCTGGCCGCCCGGCGCAGCGGCGCGCCGCTGCCCGAGCGCCGGCTGCCCTGCTTCTTCGACCCGCGGCACGGGCTGTCCGTCGCGGACGTGCAGTGGGCGCCGCCCGGCGGCGCGGTCCGCACCGTGCCCGCGTGCCAGGCGGACGCGACGCGGATCGCGGACGGGCTGGAGCCGATGTCCCGCACGGTGCAGACGGACGCCGGCCCGCAGCCGTACTGGAACGCCGGCCCGGCCTACGGGCCGTGGGCGGGCGGCTACTTCGGGGGCGGCATCCTGCCCGCGATGCTCGTCGGCACGATGCTCGGCAGCATGATGAGCGGGCCCGCCTACGCGGCCGACCACTCCTCCTTCGGCGGCGACTCCGGCCCCGAGGGCGGCGACTACTCGGGCTCCGACTTCAACTCCGGCGACTTCGGGGGCGGATGGGACGACGGTGGCGGCTTCGGCGGCGGGGACGGGGGTGGCTTCGGGGGCGGGGACTGGTGAGGGGGGCGGGGGCGGAGCCCCGCCTTCCGCGCGGGGCGCGGTGCCGCGCCCCGCGCGGCCCGGGCCCAGGGGCGGAGCCCCGGAAGAAACGGTGAAAGAGCGGGGCGGGGGCAACCGGAAGAGCGGCTCACGCAGCCGCCGCCGCACTCGCCTCGTAACACCGCCGCGCCACCGCCAACCCCACCCCGTACAGCGCCAGCACCCCCGCCAGCAGCCCGTACGAGAGCGCCGGCAGACCGGCCATCGACAGCACCGGCCCCAGCGGCGACAGCGGCAGCAACAGGCCGACGACCGCGAGGGCCGTCGTCGCCAGCCGGACGGGCCCCGGCACCCCCCGCCGCCCCTGCGCCCGCAACAGCAGCATCACCATCGCCTGCGTCAGCAGGTTCTCCGTGAACCACCCGGCGTGGAACGCCTCTTCGGCCCCGCCGTGGCTCAACGTCAGGACGGCGAACGTCGCCACGTCCGCCGCCGCGTTCAGCACGCCGAACACCGTCACGAAGCGCAGCAGATCGCGCGGCCGCAGCCGCGCCGGGCGCCGCAGCACCGCGTCCGCCGGCCGGTCGAAGGCCAGGGCCAGCTGGGCCGCGTCGAAGAAGAGGTTCTGCACCAGCACCTGCGCCGGCAGCATCGGCAGGAACGGCAGCAGCAGCCCGGCCACGAGCATGGCGACGACGTTGCCGAGGTTCGAGGACAGGGTGATCCGCAGGTAGGCGGAGATGTTGCCGGTGCTGCGCCGGCCGGCGACCACCGCCCGGTCCAGGGCGGTGAGGTCCTTCGACGCGAGCACGACGTCCGCCGCCTCGCGCGCGACATCGACCCCGGCGAGCGGGCACACGCCGACGTCCGCCTCCCGCAGCGCGGCCAGGTCGTTGACGCCGTCGCCGAGGAACCCGGCCGTGCGGCCGCCGGCCCGCAACGCCCGTACCACCCGGGCCTTGTGCTCGGGGGCGCAGCGGGCGAAGACCGTCGTCCGGGCGGCGAGCGGCGCCAACTCCTCGTCGGCGAGGGCGTCGAGGCGCTCGCCGGTGACCACCTCGCCGGGGGAGAGGCCGAGTTCGCGGCAGACCCGGGCGGCCGTGCCCGGGTGGTCGCCGGTGAGCACCTTCACCTCGACGCCCCGGTCGGCGAGGACCGCCAGCGCCTCCGCCGCGGTGGGGGCGACGGCGTCGCGGAGCGCCACGAAGCCGGTGAATTCCAGGCCGTGTTCGTCGGCCGGGCCGTACGTGCCGTGGGCGCGCGCCGGGCGCTCGGCGCGCGCCACGGCGAGGACGCGCAGCCCGTCCGCCGCGAGGGCCCCCGCGCGCCGGAGCAGCCGTTCGCGCTCCGGCGCGTCGAGTGCGCAGCGCTCCAGCACCTCCTCGGGCGCGCCCTTGACGACGAGGAGGTGCGTTCCCGCGAGGGCGAAGCGCGGATCCCCGGCCCGCCGGACGACGGCGGTCGACAACGGTCGGCCGGGGGCGCAGGGGAGCGCGGCCACGCCCTCGTACTCCTCGGAGGCGTCCAGGACGGCGTCCCCCGCCGCGTCGAGCACCGCCTCGTCGAGGGCGTCGGGAACGGGCGGTTCGGCGAGCTGGAGCGTCCACAGGGCGTTGACGGCGGCCCAGTGCAGGACGTCCGGGGCGTCCGCGCCGTCGCCGTCGACGGCCCGGTCGAGGACCGGCCGGTCCTGGGTGAGCGTGCCCGTCTTGTCGACGCACAGGACGTCGACGGCGCCGAGGTCGTGCAGGGCCGGCAGGCGCCGCACGATGACCTCGCCGCCGCGGGCGAGGGCGGCGGCGCCGCGGGCCAGCGCGGCGGTGACGACGACGGGCAGCATCTCGGGCGTCAGCCCGACCGCCACGGCCACCGCGAACGGCAGCGTCTCCATCCCGCGCCCGCGCAGCAGCGCGCCGGCGAGCAGCACGAGCGGCGCGGTGAGCAGCATGAAGCGGACGAGCGTCCAGGCGATGCCGTTGACCGAGCGGTCGAACGGCGACGTCCGCCGCTCCCGCCCGCCGCGGCCCGCGCCGGGGAGCGCGCCGGAGAGCCGGGTGGCGCCGCCGGTGGCGACGACGACACCGGTGGCGGTGCCGGAGACGACGCTGCTGCCCTGGTAGCAGAGGTGCGCGGGCCCGGGCGCGGAGGCGGGTGCGGATCTGGATGTCGATGTGGAGGCGGAATCGGAACCGGAACCGGAACCGGAGTAGGAGCCGGAGCCGGAAGGGACAGCGGAAGCGGTGGGCGTGGCGGACGCGAGCGCGGGGGCGACGTCCCCGCCGCCGCCCGGCAGCACCCGCAGGGCGGGCGCGCCGCCCGTCCCCCCGGCCGCGCGGAGCGCCCCCGCGCCGGCCGCCAGGTCGGGCACCCGCTTGTCCACCGGCGCCGACTCGCCCGTCAGGGCGGCCTCGTGGACGGTCAGGCCCGTCGCGCGCAGCAGGCGCAGGTCCGCGGGGACGAGGTCGCCGGGGCCGAGGAGGACGACGTCGCCGGGGACGAGCTCGTCCACGGGGAGTTCGCGGTGGACGGCGGGCGCGTCCGGCGCGGGGCGGCGGCGGACCGTCGCCGTCGTCGCGATCAGTTCGCGCAGCGCGGCCGCGGCGCGGTCGGCGCGGTGCTCGCCCGCGGTCCGCAGCGCGCAGCTGACCGTGACGAGGACGGTGATGACGCAGGCCGTGCCCCAGGACGCCAGGGCCGCCGAGACGAGCCCCAGGCACAGCAGCACGGCGGTGAACGGGTCGCGCAGCCCCCGGCCGAAGCGGCGCAGCCGGCCCGCCGGGCGCCGGCCGGGGAGGGTGTTCGCGCCGTGTCGTACGAGCCGGCGCTCCGCCTCGTCCTCGGTCAGTCCGCGCGGGCCGCTCCCCAGCTCCCGCAGCGTTTGAAGGGTGGAGCCGGCCGGGCCGCCCTCAGGCGCCCAGACCACGGAGGCGTCCGGAACCGGAACCGGAACCGGTCCGGGACCGGGGCACGGAGTCGGCCTGGCGGTCGGAGAGCTGGCCGACCATGAGGCGGACGATGGTCACCACGTGCGGGTCGTCCACGAGGTAGACGACCCGGCGGCCCTCGCGCCGCGACCGCACCAGCCCCGCGAGCTTCAGCTTCGCGAGGTGCTGGCTGATCGCGGGCAGCGCGCCGCCGACCCGCTCGGCCAGCCCGCTCACGTCGCTCTCGCCCTGGGCCAGCGCCCAGACGAGGTGCAGCCGGGCGGGCGAGGCGAGCAGGCCGAACGCCGCGGCGGCCTCGTGGAGCACGTCCGCCGACGGGTCGGCGCCCTGTTCGACGATGCCCTCGAATCTGCCGACGCCTGCCGCCACTGTCGTTCTCCCGTCCCGGCGGGCGTCACCGTGCCCGCGCGGGGACCAGTCTAGGCAAGCTCGCGGCGAAGTCCCGGGGCGTGCCGCGGGGGGCGCCCGCGGGGGGCGCCCGCGGGGGGCGCCCGCGGGACTCATCCGATGGGCTTATCGCCCGGCGCCGTCCAGCCGCCGCTCGTCGCCGGGTTCTCGCTGCTCGTCCTGCGGGCGTGCACCGCACCGCCCGTGCTGCTGGCGGCGCTCGCCGGCGCCGGGGGAGTGGCCCTCTTGACGCTCAGCGGCGACGCCGCCCTCGGCCCGCTCGGCGTCGCCGCCTCGGTGACGGCCGTGGCGCTCGTCCTCCATGGCATCGGCCGCCTCGCCCCGACCCCCGTCTCCCTCCTCGGCCTGGTCGGCCCGCCGGTCGCGGCCGTCCTCGGCGTGGTGGCCATGGACCAGATGCTCACGGCCTGGCAGGTGACGGGTCTCGTCGTCGCTCGGCGGCGCGCCCGTTCGCTCGCCCGCGCCCCGCCAGCCCCAGCGGCACCACCGCGGCCAGCGCGAGCAGCCCTCCCAGCCACAGCGCCCCCGACAGCGACACCGCGTCCACCGCCCGTCCGCCCAGCAACGCCCCCACCGAGATCGCCACGTTGAACACCGCGACGAACAGCGCCGAGGCCGCCTCGCGGGCCTCCGGGGCCGCCGCCGTCAGCCACGTCTGGGTGCTCACCGACACGCCCCCGTAGGCCAGTCCCCAGACCACCAGCAGCCCGGCGGCCACCGCCGTGCCGTTCCGCACCGACGACACCGATGACACCGACGACACCCACGACACCGTCGGCACCACCGCCCCCAGCACCACCGCGATCGTCACCAGCACCACCCGGGGACGGTGCGTCACCGCCGTCCCCGCAAGGAAGTTGCCGCCCACCCCGGCCACTCCATAGGCCAGCATCAGGGCGCCGATCGTCCCGGAGTCCGCCCCCGGAAGCCGCTCCAGCACCGGCCGGACGAAGGTGTAGCCCGCGAAGTGACCGCTCACCAGCAGCAGGACGATCAAGAGCCCCAGCCGCACCCGCCGTCCGCGCAGCAGCCGGGGCAGCGCCCGGAACGAGGCCGCCTCACCGGCCGGCAACGGCGGCAGCAGCACCGCCAGTACCACCGTCACCACCGACGCCACCGCCCCCATGACCGCGAACGCCGCCCGCCAGCCGCCCCAGCCGCCCACCAGGGTTCCGGCCGGCACACCGAGCACCGACGCCACCGCGATCCCGCTGAACACCACCGACGTCGCGGCCCCCGCCGAGCGCGCCGGCACCAGCCGGGCGCCCAGCCCGGCCGCGACCGCCCACACCCCGCCGATGGAGACCCCCACCAGCACCCGCAGCCCCACCAGGACGGCGATCGAAGGGGCCGCCGCCGCAAGGAAGTTGGCCGCGGCCAGCAGCCCCATCAGCGCCACCAGCAGCCACCGCCGGTCCAGCCGGCCCGCCGCCCCCGTGACGAGCGGCGCCGCCGCGGCCGCCACCAGTCCGGGCACGGTCATCGTCAGCCCGGCCGTCCCGTCCGAGACGCCGAGGTCCGTCCCGACCGGACTCAGCAGCCCGACCGGCAGCATCTCGGTCGTCACCACCGAGAACGTCCCGCCGGCCACGGCCACCACGGCCGGCCATCCGCCCGCGTTTCTGATCTTCACCATGCGCCCAGCCTCGGCGCCGCCCCGGCCGGGAACAACGCCCGATCCCTCACGTTGCTATGAGCGAGGCTCATCGATCGACGCCGGAGGGCGAGCAGCACCGTGGACCTGCGAGAACTGGAATGCTTCCTCGCCCTCGCCGAGGAACTCCACTTCGGCCGCGCCGGCGAGCGCCTGTACGTGTCGCAGAGCCGGGTCAGCCAGCTCCTGCGCCGGCTCGAAGGCCGCGTCGGCGCCCGCCTCGTCGACCGCACCAGCCGCCGCGTCGCCCTCACCCCCCTCGGCGAACGCTTCCTCGCCCGGCTCCGCCCCGCCTACGCCGCGCTCGGCGCCGCCGTCGAGGACGCCCGCGACGCGGCGCGCGGCATCCGGGGCGTCCTGCGCGTCGGCTTCCAGGGCACGGCGGACGCGTACGTGACCGGGGCCGTCCGCACCTTCCGGAACAGCCACCCGGACTGCGCCATCGAACTCGTGGAGCTCCCCCTCTCCGACCCCTTCGGCGCGCTCCGCCGGGGCGGTTGCGACGCGGCGATCGTCCTCCTCCCCGTCCGCGAGCCGGACCTCGTTCTCGGCCCGGTCTTCTCCCGCCGGCCCCAGACCCTCGCCGTCTCCGTCCGCCACCCCTTCGCCCGACGGGCCTCCCTCCCGGCCGAGGACCTGGCCGACTGCCCCCTCGTCACCGTCGCCGGCCCCGCCCCCGCCTACTGGCGCGAGGCCCAGTCCCCCTCCAGCACCCCCGCCGGCCGCCCCATCCCTCCCGGCCCGGCCGTCACCACCCTCCAGGAGGGCCTCACCCTCACCGCCACCGGCCGCGCCGCCATGCTCCTGTGCCGCCCCACCGCCGACTACCACGGCCGCCACGACATCGCCCACCTCCCCGTCTCCGGCCTGCCGCCCTCCGCCCTCGCCCTGACCTGGCCCCGCAACACGGAGACGGCCCGCCTGCGGGCGTTCGCGGACGTCCTGGCGGAAGCCGCGAAAGACACCTGAACTCCGGCCCGCCCGCGCGGACTTCGGCGGCCGGACGGCCGCCGCTCCCCGCCCCCCCGGCAGGGCAGGTGGGCCTGTCATGAACACCGCCGCGTACACTCGATGGCCGCTTCCGGCCAGGACGGCGGGAAGAGCACCACCGAACGTACGGGGGAAGACCTTGCGCACCACCAAGAAGACCGCGCTCGGCGTCGTCGCCGCGGTCGCGGCCCTGGCGCTGACGGCATGCGGCGGGTCCGGCTCGTCGGACGCGGCGGACGCGGCGAAGCCGTCGGACGGGAAGAAGTCCGGCGCGAGCGCGAAGCCGGCGGAGAAGGCGGACGGCACCACGTCCGAGACGCTCCGGGCCGGACGGCCCGCCGCCGAGGAGCAGGAGCTGGAATCGGACAAGAAGACGGGCAAGTTCACCGTCACCGGGCAGCGCGTCGTCATGGGCAGGCCCGAGGACCTCAAGGGCTCCGAGGAGGACGAGAAGAAGTACAAGGGCAAGACCGTCGCCTACGTCTACCTCAGCGCCAGACTGACCGGCGGCGCCGCCCCCATGAAGCCGCCGATGATCGTCACGGACATCGGCGCCCTGACCGAGGGCGACCAGCCCGCCACCCGCCTCATGGTCATCGGCAGCCTCCCCGGCACCCCGTCCGACTGCCGGGACGAGGACTACACCAAGCCCTGGAACAAGGGCGAGGAACGCACCCTCTGCCAGCCCTTCGTCGTCCCCCAGGGCAAGAAGGTCACTCACATCACCTTCATGCGCGGCTTCTCCAAGGAGCCGCTGAAGTGGGCGCTGGAGAAGTGACCGGCAACGGGTGACCGGCAACGGGTGAGGGCCCGCCGGCACTCCGGCGGGCCCTCACCCGTTCCTGGGGACGGAGGCGTCAGGCCTTCTTCGTCTCCTAGTAATGGGCGGAGGCGGCGACCTGCGGCGATGGGTGCTGCGGGTCGCTGACCTGGTCTTTTGCTGATTGCTGGCGATGGGGTGCGACGGTCTTGATCGGGTGTCTTGCGGACTGTGTGCGGACTGCTCTGGGTCACCTCCCCGCCCCTGTAGATCGGCGGATGATCTCGAGGCCGATGTAGGGTCCGCAATCCGGTGAGCGCTGTCAGCGGATCATGAGCACTGGCGACAGCCAACGGCGGACGGAACTCCGGGAGGTCCTCCGTGTCATGGAAGACGCACGGCCAGCTGGTCGCTGATCCCGGCAAACGCGATGCAGATCCTCACCGCGGCAGTCATTCGGTCCCGGGCACTCATCACTGACCGTTCATCGACGACCGGTCCGACGAGTGCTCGTGGACCCCGGAATCAGAATGCCCTTTACCACGCAAAAAGTCGGGAAATCGGGGAGTGAACCTGGGACTTGGTCGCCCCTTTTCCTCTTGACACGAAGGCCGATAGGAATCTCCTACGGGCCGCGAACGCAGCCCGCAAAGCCCTATTCGTGGAGGTCTCCATGGCTCTCAGCCCCAGGTCAACGCGCACGTGCGGCACTGGGCTCGCGTTCCCCAACGTCCGCCCTCTCATCGTCGTCGTTGTGCTGATCCTCTGCTTCAGGGACGGCGCTCGGCCGATCACTGAGCTCCTGGGCGCACTGGCGACGCTCGTCGCCCTGCTCGCGGCTCAGACTCCGCGGCTCTCCCGGACTGCTGGAGCCGCCCAGTGAGCAAGCGCAAGGACGAGCACCAGCGATGCTCACGCTGCCACGAGCAACGAGTCATGCAGTGCTCGCACTGCGGACGAGCGGCGCAGCTCTTCTGCCCGGCGTGTGACGACTTACCGCCTCAACTGGAGGAAGCAGAGAAGAGGAAGGAGGAGGAGAAGAAGAAACGGCGTGTGATGCGCGACACGATCGACCCAACAGCCGTGGACGACGTGCTGACGTCTCCGGACGGACAGCCGTGGTTCACCACCGAGCAGGTGGCCGCCCAGCTGAGGATGAAGCCCAACTCCGTCTCATCGGTGAAGGACTTCCCCCAGCCGGACCGCTGGCGCGGCCGCAACTACTGGACTCAGGAAGCCCTCGACCAGTGGTGGAAGGCAAACCGGACCGTTGAGATCGTCACCTTCGAGGAACAGGAGGACGCAGGCATGAAACCTGCTCATGACGTTCCGGCCCGGGCGCCTGACGGACGCTTCCTCCCGCGAAGCGGGCACCCCCAGGACGGCTGAGGGGAAGCGGGCGCGGAGCAGGGGGCGGCGGTGTCGGCGAGGTAGGCGGTGACGGTGGTTAACCCTGACCACCGCCCAGGTGTTCGTCGGCCGTGCTGAAACGCGGTGGTGATCTGGCGGACCACGCCAACGCCCTCCGCCCCGACCGCCCGGGAGAGGTTCCGGCTATGCCGCAGCGGGGGTACGACAACCGATTGCTGTATCCAGTGAGTTGCCCGTGGGTGAGTGGGACGGGGCTTGTGGTGGCGGACAATGCGGGTCGCGCCTCCTCATCTGCGGTGAGGAGGCGCGACCCGCGGTCTTCTCTCTGGCTGCCGAAGGTGTTCTGGGCTGGCCGGCTGCTATCGGCTGAGGCGGAGGTCCCAGCCGGGGACGTCGGTGTCCATGTCGGGTACGAGGGTGGGGGTGTAGGCGTCGAGGCCGGGGCGTCCGGCGTCGTCCCAGGCGGCGAGCCAGCCCCGCAGGACGGTCAGGGAGCCGGAGTCGGCGGAGTCGGCGAGGATCGTGCCGTCCTCTTGGACCACGGCGACCGAGTGGCGGGTGGAGTGCCCCAGGGCGGGAACGTCTTCGGCCAGCTCGGTCATGGTCAGCCGTGCCCCAGTGGAGGCCAGCCACAGCCGCAGGCTAGACCAGTCGATGGCCTCGCCCTGGTACTGCTCGGTGTGACTGGAGTCCAGGAGCCGGCCAAGGGTGGCGTGGGCGGCGGAGTTCTTCCAGTCGTCCTGGTCACGCCAGGCGAGTGAGATCCACGAGGTGGCCGGGACGCGGTTCTCCCAGTCCACCCACCGGGGCGGCACGGAGAAGGTGTTGCGCGGGGAGGTAACGGTCTCGACGTAGGCGCCGGGGAAGACCTCCTCGACGTAGGGGCGGCCGTCGGTGATGCGGATCTTTGCTTCGACCACGAGGTTCGGCACGGGGGCGATCGGCAGGGTGGCGACGATCAGTCCGCCGTCGATCACCTGCTCGACCCACGTCTTCGGCAGCCGGGGCGGCGTGCACCAGGCCCCGAGGCGGTGGTAGGGCGACTTCTCGGGGAATCCGGCGATCCCGTTAACCGCGTGACAACGGATGTTGTGCAGTCCGCGTCCGGTGTGGATGTGGTTGGCCCAGCGGGTCAGGAACGGGTCGATGTCGAGGGAGACGACGGAGCCGGTACGGCCGACGAGTTCGGCGAGCAGGCCGCCGGTCAGGCCGGAGCCGGTGCCGATCTCCAGGACGTTCATGCCCGGCTCGACGTCGAGGAAGCTCAGGTCGCGGTGCACGAACGTCGGGTTCGTGCGGTGGATCGTCTGTCCCCTGGTCTCGTTGTGGGTGTAGTGCCGCTCGGGGACTTGCTTGGCCGCGTGAGCGACAGCGGGGGCGACGGTGATGGTCATTGGGGGCTGGCTCCTTGGGAGTCGGGGACAAGACGCGTTCCTCAACGGGGCGCCGTGTTTGGGGGACACGCGAATCGCTGCGTTGACGTTTGGGTTGACGCGTTCAGATCGTGAGGGCCACGTAGTGGTGCCATCCGGCCTCGGCGTACTCGCCGACGGGGCCGTGACCGGAGAGGGCGGCCCAGGCGTGGTACGCGGTGGGAGGCGGGGAGAACCGCACGCCCAGGCACCAGTCGAGGCGGCGGCCGAGGAGGGCGGCGGCGAGCATGGCGCCGAGGCTGGTCTCCATGCAGGCGGCCCGGACGGGCCACATGCGGCCGGTGTGCCGCACCGCCGAGACCAGGGCCTCGGCCCGCTCCGGGCCGAGGGGGCGCCGCCCGGCCCGGCGGGCCCACCGGGCCGCGCGGACGGTGTGCCGGAACGGCAGGCCGAGCAGGACCAGGGCCAGCGCGAGGCCCAAGGCGGCGGCGAGGCGGTCGCGGAACGGTCCGGTGCGGACGGTGGAGAACGACTCCATCGTGGTCACCGCCACCACCCCCGTCGGCGGCGGGCCGTGCCCGTCCTCACCAAGCCCTGGCCAGCCAGCGCGTCGCACACCGCCCGGACGTCGCCCGCCGCCCGCTCCGCGGGCAGTTCGTACAGGCCCGCGTACTGCCCGGCGGCCCGGTCCTCGTCGTCGTTGGCCAGCAGCAACAGCACCGCCGCCGAGGCGGTGGGCGTGAGGTAGGTCCACCGGCCGGTGCGTTCGCTGAGGATGGCCCCGCCCTCGTCTGTCAGCACGGCGTGGGCGCCTTCACGCAGCTGCCACATGCCGTGCCTCCTCCCACCAGGCCACGGGCTGTTCGAGCTGCCGCAGCCAGACCTCGGCGGCCACGGCCAGGTGCAGGGCGCCCTTGGCGAGCGGGAGCCCGGCTGCCGCCCGTGTGAGCATCCCGTCCACCGGCTCCTCGGTGATCAGCCCCATGGCCCCCAGCCTCGAGGAGGGGCCGAGCAGGCGGCGGAGGACTGGAGCGTGCTCGACGAGCCCGGCGTAGGAGACACCACTGAAGCCGCCCTTGGTCCGCCGGTCCAGCACGAAGCCGGGCACCACTCCAGTGCCGGTGAAGGCTTCGGAAAGCAGGGCCTTGAACCGTCCTGGGGCTCCGCGCACCTCGGCTGGCACGGTGAGGCAGGCCCTTCGGACCTCGTTGTCGAGGTACGGGGCGGCCAGCTCGATGCCGTACTCGGACAGGGCCAGTTCCCGCCAGCCGTTGACATCGGCCCCGACCCGGGCCAGGTCCTGCCCCTCTGTCCAGGCCGCGATGCTCGTGGGCGCGTCGGTGAGCCGGTCGGCCGCTTCTGTGAGGGCGGCGGCGAGCTGGTGGCGGGCGTCGGCGGTCATCCAGTCACCGGTGGCCAGCAGCGGCGTCCAGGCGACCGGCCGCTGGGCCTGCGGCACCCACGGCCTCGGGGCGTCCTGCAGGACGGCGGCCGTGTTCCGCCATTCGTCGGCGAGCGTGATGCGGGCGGCTGGCCGGTGCTGGGCGAGGACGGCCCGCACGGAGGTGTTCCGCAGCCGCGCGTGTCCCTGGGCGTGCTGCCAGGTCCGGCGGTGCTGGCGGCGCCGCAGCAGGTCGGCGATGTAGACGGGCGGGGCGGACAACAGGCCGTCCCCGGCGGAGCCGGTGAAGTGCACGCCGGGACCCTGGTGGTGGAGGACGGTTTCGAGGACGGCCCGCTTGATGGTGGCGGTCACGGTGTAGGCGTTCGGCGCGTCCGTCAGCGGCAGGCCGCAGATGTCGCCCACGGCCGCGTAGTAGACCGTCCCCGGGCTGCCCGGGGCCGCGTGGTGGCTGAGACCCGGGACGGCGGCGGCCGTCCGGGTCGCATAGGCGAAGTCGTCGTCCTTCAGCCGCTGGTCGGCGAACGTCACGGCCGTCACCGGGCCCCGGCGGGCGGCCAGACAGGCGAGGGTGGTGGAGTCCAGGCCCGCCAGGTCGGAGCTGACCGGCCGGGCGTCGAGGCGGACTTCGACGGCCTCGGCCAGCACGGTCCGCACGATGGGGGCCGCTTCGCGCAGATCTGCGGGTTCGTAGGCGGCGCTCTCGTAGCGGACTGTGCGGGCGCCGTCGGGGCTGATCTCCAGCAGGTGCCCGGTGGGGACGCGGCGGACTGTGCGGAACAGGCTGCGGTCCGCGAGGACGTCGGGCTGGCCGAGTGCCAGGTGGGCGGCGAGGGCGACGGGATCGACCGGGGCCCCGTCGAGCCGGGCCAGGGCCGTGGCCGAGGTCGCCCACCGGGTGCCGGCCGTCTCGCGTCGGTAGAACACCGGGTGCTGCCCGGACAGGTCCCCGATGACCGCGAGCACGGGGCCGCTGCGGGCCACCACCAGGTACGAGCCCGGCCACTCGGTCAGCGCCCGCCACCGGCGATCCCGCACCAGCGGCAGCGCGCTTTCCAGCTGGTTTCCACTCGCCCCGCACGCTCCGATGACAGCGAGAGCGACCGCCCCGTTCCCGGCCGTACGGACCTGGCTCCCGGGCCACCCGGCAGACCAAGCCTCGCCCAGCCCTGGCACGAGGCGCCCGGCCCGGGGCCTCCAACTGGTCGGGCCGCCTTCCCATCCCGCACTCCACCGCATCACACACCCCTTTCCGAAGTTCGGCTGTGCAAATGGCGAAGCCGGGTGCGGCACGAGGTGCCGCACCCGGCTCCTGGGACCCGGTCAGCTACCGCCGCCCGCGTTGGTGCTCGTCTTGTACTGGGTGTCGTCGTCGGTGTCGAAGTTCGCGGTACCGAGCGTCACCTTGGCGACGGAACCGGCGTCCAGAACCACCGGCGCGATGTAGGCCGGGGCCTTGATCGTCTCCATGGTGCCCACCTCCTTCATCTGCATCACCGCCTCGTGGGCGCCCGAATGGGCCCACGCCGACGGACCGTGCCGCACCCGGCATGAGGGCCCTTCAAGAGGCCGCCCCTTGTGGGTGCATCGACAGTGAACGGCTAGTCACCGCGCGTTGGGAGGGGGCAGGATGTGGGCCAGCGTGGGCCCTGTGTGGGCCCGTGTGGGCCCGGCCCGGGGCAGGAGGGGCACGGTGAGGACACTGACGCTCAGTGACACGGAACTGGCCGCACGCATCCGCCTGGCGTGCGAGGAACGCGGCTGGGGGCCGTCTCAGCTGGCCCGCCGACTGGGCATTCTCGAAGGACGCGGTCCCAAAGGGCTCGACCGCAAGTCCGCTTGGCGCTGGATGGAAGCCAAGCGACGACCGGAGTACTGGCTGCCGTACATCGATCGCCTTCTCGAACTGGGGTTAGACCAGGCCGGAGTGACGGAATCAGATCACCCAGGCCCACAACCCGCGGATACCGTGGGATCACTCATCCAGTTGGGGGTGCGAGACGTGCAACGCCGGAGGTTCCTGGCCGCGACCAGCGGATACGCTCTCAGCGCGCTCGCGCTGCCCGACCTCGACGCCATCACCCGGCGCGTCCGCTCGGCCCCGGCCGGAGCCGTACGGGTCGGCAAGGGTGAAGTCGCGGCCGTCAAGCAGATGGTCCAGGCCCTCGGCGACGCCGCCGCGGAGCTCGGTGGCGGACACGCCCGTCACCTGGCCGTCCGGTACCTCACCGACGACGTGGCCCCGTGGCTGAACGGGAAGTACACCGAGGCCACCGGCCGCGAGCTGTTCGCCGCCACCTCCCAGCTCGTCCACCTCGCCGGCTGGATGGCCCAGGACGAAGGCAACGACCCCGAACACCAGGGCCGGGCCCAGCAGTACTACGCGCACGCCTACCGCCTCGCCGCCGAAGCCAAGGACCCCGAGCTGGCCGCTACCGCCTTGCGCGGCCTGGCCGTTCAGACCATGGACCTCGGCCCCAAGCACCGCGCGGTCGCCCTGCGGCTGTCCGAGAAATGTGTGGAGTACGCCAAGGACATCTCGGACCCGCGGGTGGTCGCCTACTACGAGATCACGCTCGCCGACGCCGCCGCCCTCGACGGCGACCGCCGCCTGGCCACCCGCTCCCTCACCACGTCCCAGACCGCCATCGAACGCGCGACGAGCGGGCCCGGCGAGTCGTGGGCCTCGCACTTCAGCCACGGCCGGTGGGCCTACACAGCCGGGATGATCCACGCCAAGATGGGCGACCTCGACGGCGCCGAGGAACACCTCCGCCAGGCCCTGGAGATCCACGGCCTCGACCGCCGCCGGTCCCGCGCCAGCGTCCTCGGCCACCTCGGCGAGATCCACCTCCGCCAAGGCGACCTCGACGGAGCCCTGGCCACCTGGACCGAATTCCTCGACTGCGCGGAAGGCGTCCGCTCCGTGAAGGTCCTCGACGCCGCCCAGAACATGCAGGTCCGGCTGGAGCGGTACAAGAGTGTCGCCGAGGCGGAGCAGCTACGGCAGCGGGCCGCACACCTTACCGGCGGGTGACCGTTCGCCCGCGGCCGTCGGGCCTTGTATCCACCGTTGCGGCCGTAGATCGCGGCGGCACGGTGGACATGGCCGGTATGCCGCCGACAGCGCTTCGCCTACGCGCTGCCTGACTGCGTCTGCTCGGCCGAGTGGTGATGCGCCAGTTGAGCACTTCGGCAGGACGCTCGGCGGTGCCGAGTTCTCGGTGGGAACCGACTTCGGCCAGGAGGCGGCGGGGGTTGTGGCCGGCTGTCTCGGCGCGGGCCAGGGTGGTGGTGAGGGCGGCCCAGGCGGGATCGGCCAGGACACGGTCGGCGTGGTCGGGGAGAGCGGCGCGAAGGTCCTGTTCGAAACGATGGGCAGTCGTGGCGCGCGGAGCGCGTCGGGCGAGGTCCGCCAGGACTGGCTCGGCTGCTTGGCGGTAGCCCGCTTCCAGGTGACGGAAGGACTGCTCGGCCGCTGCGGCCTGTTGCTCGTGGCCGCGCTGCTCGTGCCACTTGGCGGCTGCGCGGGCCAGTTGGAGAGCGGCGAATATCAGGGCGACGGCGAGTCCTCCCGGTTCGTGGGTGGCGTAGGCGAGTTCCTTGGCGGCTTCGCGCAGGGCGGAGGCGGCTTGGTGGTCGGCACGGATCGCTGAACGGCGGGCCCGGTTGAACGCTGCGGCTGCTGCTTGCAGTTCGGATTGGTGCGGCCCGTGCGTGACGCGGGCCAGGTTGTGCAGGGCGTCGCCGAAGGCTTCCAGATGTCCCTGGGCCCCGGCGTCATCATCCGAGTCGAGAACCGTATGGGCCGCGCGCACGGCGCTTTCGACGCGGCGCCAGGACGTGTTGGGGTCCGCCATGTGCTGTGGCCGGTTGGCCACATGCTGGGTGGCGAGGCGTTCGCGGAGGCGGTTGATGGACAGGTCGGGGGCGAGTTTGGAGCCGCCGTACCAGACTGGTTCGCCGCTCGCGTTGGTGTCGCCTGGGGCGGCCAGGCTGTAGCCGATCACGTCGCCGGTCTCAGGGCCGAGGCGGGTTTTGACCTTGATGCCGAGAGACTGCAGCACGGTGAAGTAGTCGGTCTCCGTGCGTACCGCGGCAGCGACCGCGTACGCCTGCTCGCGTAGCCACTGCCGCGCGGTGACGCTCTGGCCTTGGCGGTCGGCTTTGGCCCGCTCGGCGCCGGTGGGTGTGCGAGGTGCCGTGAGGTCGCCGGACTTGAGGCGGCGCAGCCCGAACTCGGCCTCGATCTTGCGGCATTCCTGCTGGGCCCGCCACCCGTCGCGGTGGGTGCGGGGGCGGCGGCCGTCGGCGCGGACGGTGGTGGCGAGGATGTGGATGTGGTCGTCCGCGTGCCGCACCGCGATCCACCGGCATGCCTTCTCGTCTCCTTCGGGCGCGATGCCCGTGGCGGCCACGACGCGGCGGGCGACCTCGGCCCACTCGGCGTCGGTGAGGTAGCGGTCGCCGGGCGCAGTGCGGACCGGGCAGTGCCACACGTGCTTCGGTGGTTTCCGGCCTCCCAGTTCACGGGCGCGCAGGTCGACGTGGTGGTCGAGGCGCTGGGCGAGCTGGGTGTAGGTGGCGTCGGGGTCACGACCGGGATCGGGGGCGCCGGCCATGTCCCAGGCGGCGACGATGTGAGGGTCGGTGTGTTCGTCGCGTCGTCCCTTGCCGAAGAGGTAGACGATCAGTCCGCGGGTGTCGGATCCGGTGGAGACGTCAGGCACCATGCGCGATGCCCTCCGCCAAGAGCTGGTCTATCAGCCGGTAACTGCTCTCGGTCGTCTGCTCGACGCGGGCCAATACGGCGTCGGCGTGCTCGGGAACAGTGCCTCGGTGGATGGCTCCGGTGACCTGGTTGAGGTTGTTGCCTATGCGGTTCAGCGCGACGGTGTGCGCCTCGATGGCCTCGATCAGCGGACGGATGGGATCGTCCTCCGGGCTGCCGTGCAGGCTTGTACGGCCGAGGGCTACGGCGAGCGCGGCGTCGCCGACGAACCCGGGGAACTTCTGGCCACGCTGCTGGGCGGCGGCGGTGATCAGGCGGACCGCGGTCGGGGTGAAGCGGATGGTCTTCTCCTGATCGCGTTTCTCGACGGTGCGCTTGCGGTTCATCAATGCGGGCAGCGTCGGGGCGTCGACGTCGCGCCAGGACGGCTGCTCGGCGTACGCGGGGTTGTCGGAGTGCGGATCGGCGCGCGGGGCGGAGTCGACGATGGGCGTGATGTCGGCCTCAGCCGTGCCCTCTTCCGGCTCGGGCGCCCCCTGGCGCCCGGCCTCCTCCGCCACCCCTGGGGCGGGGGCAAGCGCGGACGAAACCTCGTTAGAGGCTCGTTCGCTCCAGCTTGCTGCTGATCGACGGACCAGGCCGAACAGTCCCCTGCGGCGGTGGGACAAGGTGTCGTTGTCGTGCATGGTGGTGCTCCAGCGGGGTGCGTGCAGGGCTTTGTTGCGTCCGTCGCGTCCGTCGCAGGGCTGGTCAGGGCAGGTACGGACTCGGCTGTGGGTACGGAGAGATCCGTCTTGGCCAAGAGGTCCGTCCCCGCGCTGACCTGCGCGGGGACGGACGCGACGGACTGAGACGGACCCGGGGTGGGTCAGCGGGCGCGCTTGGGGCCAGCGGTGCCGCCGGGCGGGCCGATGGGAAGCGACCCTGCCGGTGTGGTGGGCGGCGTGCCCCGGGCCGGGCATACGGGCGCGGGAGCCTCCTGCGACGGTTCGGGGCAATAACGCGCCCAGACATCGAGGAACCTGTTGCGCATGTACGCTTTGGCCTGCTTGCCGTTTTCGAAGCGGTAGTTGGCCGGGCTGATGTCGAAGTCCCGCAGGAGGTTGGCCAAGTGGTAGGCGTTCAGGCCCTTGGTGCCGTACTCCGGCCACGGGGATTCGGTATCCGTGATGAGAGCCGCCAGCAGGTCCTGGGTACGCAGGGCCTCTTTGTTGCCCTCCTGTTCGAAGATGCGGCGTATGTCGCGCAGCAGCCGCGTCTTCAAGGTGGTCTGCTCGTCCTGGACGACCTCGTGCCGGGTCATCGCCAAGCAGGCGGCACGGGCCTGGGCGGGCCAGTGACCGCCGGCCAGGTCGGCGACGATGATCAGGGGCTCCCAGGTGTCCGCGGCGCGGTCCTCGACCGGCATCCTGGGCACCAGGCGAGCGGCGGTGCCACGGAGCGGGCCCAGCCATGCGGTCAGCCGGTCGCGCAGCGCGTTCAACTCGGGCACGGAGTACCGCGAGCGAGACGGGATGATCCGCTCGCCGGGCTTGCGCTTCTGCATGCGGATCACGACCGCCCTGTCCATGATCGTGTCCGGCAGGTCGCCGATCCCGGCGAGCGCGGCCATCGCGAAGGTGGGAAATGCGGTCGGCTTGTGTTCCGGCCCCGAGATCCGCCAGGCGGGCCGGTTGCGCTGGTGCCCGGCATTCAGCAGCCCGCGCAGGTCCTCTTTCTCACCCGCCTTGGGGCCGAAGATGGTGTCGGCCTCGTCCACCAGCAGCGTCGGCGGGTTCTTGCCGATGACGCGGAAGACCACCGCCGGGGACGTGTTCACCGTCATCATCGGCTGGTACACGGTCTCGTGAAGTACGTCCAGGACACGGGACTTTCCGCACCCCTTGGTCGGCCCGACCACCGCCAGGCGGGGTGCGTGCTGGAGGGCAGGCTGGATGTGGCTGGCCGTCACCCACAACGTGACCGCAGTCAACGCCTCTTCGCTCGGCAGCACTATGTACCGACCTATCGCCGCACGTAGCTCGTCCAGCAGCACGGCTCCTTTGTCGGCCGCCTCGCCGCTCTCGTCGGTGCGGTCCCCGGTCCCCGATCCGCTGCCGGGGGCGGCGGTCTCCGCAGAGTCGTGGGGACCGTGGTCCCCGCCACCTGCTTGGAGCGTGGCCGGCGCGTCCGGAATTCGGGGACCGGATCCGGGGACGGGCTGACCGGAACTCTCCGCCTGGTCCTCGACCGGAATCCCCGTCCGAGCATCGCCGACAGGCTGGCCCGTCCCCTCCGGCGCCTGGTCCGTAGCGCGTGTGGCAGGGGACCGCGACCCCGCTTGGTCCGCGTTGCGCCAAGGGATGCCCTGGCCGGGGACCGCGACCTCCGGCCATACGACTCCGGGGGAGGTGTTCGATGGGATCGGGGACATAGAGTCCTCCATAGATGTTCCTCTCTGGTGAGGGGCAGGACGGGCAAGGTCCCGTCCCTCAGCGGTTCGATCGTTCAGGTAAGGGCGATGGGTTGAGGAATCCTCGGCCCTCGGCGTTGGCGCGCCGGGGGCCGATGCCATGTCCGGGGCTGTCGGCGTCTCATACGGCAAGGCCCCACTCGTCCTGGCCCTGAGCCAGGGTCTGCTCATAGCGCAGCAGCTCGGCTTCGGCGTACAGCACACACTTCCCGATCTTGACGCCGCGCGGCCCCTTCCCCGCCTGGCGCCAGTAGCGGACCGTGCTCTCCGCTGTGCGGTAGCGCTCGGCAACCTCAGCGGTGGTCAGATATCCCATGCGGCCTTCCCAATCGACTAGACGACGTTTCGGTATGCATAGATGTACTCGGCGATCGCCGGTTAGCCAAATCGGGTAGGTCATGTTTCAATCCGGATAGCGACGGTCGATGAGGGAGCGCGATGACAGACGACAAGGCAGGCGGCGGCGAAGTGCCGCTGCTCTACAGCGAGGGCAACATCGCGGCGCGGGTAGCGCTGGAGCGCGAGGTCCGAGGGTGGAGCACGACGGAACTTGCGGAGCGGGTGACCAAGGCCGGCGTCAAGCTGAACCAGACCGCTGTCTGGCGGATCGAGAACGGCACCCCACGCCGCCGCATCAACGTCGACGAGGCGCTCGCCTTCGCGCGCGTCTTCGAGCTGCCTCTCGAAGAGCTCATGTCCCCGCCCCTGGAGGGGCTGGACGTCAATGGTCGGCGGCTCGTGCAGGAAGCCGTCGAGGCGTACTACGAGACACGCGACGCTGAAGACCGCCTGCACCACGCCGTCGTCGCAGTCGCCGAGCACATCCAGGCCCAGCCCGACAGTTCACGGGCCATGCACGAACAGTGCCTTCGCCTCATGGGCGACGAGCACGACGCCCGCAGCCTCACCGAGCACATCGAGGCCGGCGGCTATCACCACTGATCCTCCGGGAGGAACCCCACTTGGCCAACATCCAGAAGCGCCCCAACGGCAAATGGCGTGCCCGCTACCGCGACCTCGACGGCAAGGAGCACGCCCGTCACTTCGACCGCAAGCTCGATGCCCAGCGCTGGCTCGACGAGGTCACCACGAGCATGGTCACCGGCCAGTACGTCGACCCCCGCGCTGGCCGAATAACCCTCGAAGCCTTCGCCGCGAAGTGGCAGGGGGCGGCGATCGCAGGCGAGGCGGTCACGCGGATCACCGACAACGCCCTCCGTGTCCACATCATCCCGGCGCTGGGCTCCCGGCCGATGGCGGCGATCCGGCGCCACGACATCCAGGTGATGTTCAAGAAGCTGGCCGAGCAGCTCGGCCCGGGAAGCGTCCGCAACGTCTACGACGTCCTCGTGCGGCTGATGACCGCCGCCGTCGAGGACAAGGTCATACCGGCCAGCCCCTGTCGCCGCATCACGCTGCCGCCAATGCCGGACGAGGAGATCGTGCCGCCCACGGTCGCGCAGGTGCAGCAGATGGTGGACACGATGCCGTCGTATCTGTCGGCGGCCGTCGTGCTGCTGGCCGGATCCGGTCTCCGTATCGGGGAGGTGCTCGGTCTCAAGGTCTCCGACATCGACTTCAAGCGCGGGACCGTGCGCGTGGAGCGGCAGCGCAACCAGGCCGGGGCAATCTGCCCGCCCAAGACGGCCAAGTCCCGCCGTACCGTGCCCATCGGTGAGGTGGTGACGGACGCTCTGATCGACCACCTGGCCAAGCGGCCCTCCAAGGGGTGGCTCTTCACGATGGAGGAGGGGGCTCCACTTACCTACCGCCGCTGGAAGAACGAGTGGAACTGCGCACGGAAGGCGCTCCAAGAGGCCGAGAACAAGGCGGCCGAGCAGGAGAGGCGCGAACGCGTCGAACTGCCGCACCTGGTGACCCACGACCTGCGGCACTTCTTCGCCTCGGCGGTCATCGCCGGAGGCGCCAGCGTCAAGCAGGTGCAGGTGGTCCTCGGCCACGCCTCCGCGGTCATCACCCTGCGGATCTATGCGCACTTGTGGCCCGGCGAAGACGACCGCACCCGGTCCGTCATGGACTCCGTGCTCGGAGTCCTGCGGACCGGGTGCGGACCGGCTGACCCTGCGGAGAAAGAAACCGCAGGTCACATGGCTTAAGCCAAGGTCAGGCCTTCTTCGTCTCCCAGAAGATGCGGTCGATCTCGGCGATGAGCTCCAGCGCCTTCTCGCCCGTCTTCGGGTCGGTCGACGCCTTGGCGGCGCTCAGGGCCTTCAGGGTGTCATTGACCAGCTGGTGCAGCTGGGGGTACTTCTCGAAGTGCGGGGGCTTGAAGTAGTCGCTCCACAGCACCGAGACGTGGTGCTTGGCCAGCTCCGCGCGCTGCTCCTTGATGACGGTGGCGCGGGCGCGGAAGTGGGGGTCCTCGTTGGCCTGGTACTTCTCCTGGATGGCCTTGACCGACTCGGCCTCGACGCGTGCCTGGGCCGGGTCGTACACGCCGCAGGGGAGGTCGCAGTGGGCGCTGACCTTCACCTTGGGGGCGAACAGGCGGGAAAGCATAGTGGTGCTGTCCTTCCTCGTGATCGTCTTCTCAGGTGCGAGATTACTCGGTGCGGGAAGGCTTTTCCCGGGCGCCCCGGGGGGCCTAGGACAAAAGACGGGTGTCACTCTGGAGAGGGAACACGGACCGGGAGTGAGGTGCCGAGGTGCAGGAGCGACTGGACGACCGCGGGACGGGGCTGGACCGCGAGCGTCGCGGACTGCTGCGGATCGGGCTGGCCGAGGTCTACAACCCGTCGATGGTCCCGACCTTGAACCCGGGCGACCAGCTCGTCGTCCAGTACGGCGCGAGCGTCCGGCCGGGGGACGTGGTGGTGCTGCGGCACCCCTTCCGGCAGGACCTGCTGATCGTCAAGCGCGCCGTGGAACGGCGGGACGGCGGCTGGTGGGTGACGGGTGACAACCCGCTGGTCGAGAACGACAGCCGGGAGTTCGGCGCGGTGCCCGACGAGCTCGTCGTGGCGCGGGCCTGGGCGCGGCTGCGGCCGCCGCCGCAGGCCGGTCAGCGCTCGGCGGCCGCGGTGCTGTCCTGGCTGGCGTCGGCCGTGCGGCCGGTGCGCTCCCCGGGGCTGCTGGGGCCGGCGCTCTCGCGCCGCTTGCGGGCCCGGTAGGCGGCGACGTTGGCCCGGGTGGCGCAGCGGTCGGAGCAGTAGCGGCGCGAGCGGTTGGTCGAGGTGTCGAGGTAGGCGTTGCGGCACGGCGCGGCCTGGCAGATGCCCAGCCGGTCCACGCCCAGCTCGGTGAGGTGCACGGCCAGGCCCATGCAGGCCGTCGCCGTGTAGCCGGCCGCCGAGTTGGCGGCGTGGTCGGCGATGTGCATGTGCCACAGGGGGCGGCCGTCCTCGTCGCGGTGGCGGTGGCCGGAGATCTGCGGGCTGACCGGGTACTCCATCAGCAGCGCGTTGAGCAGGTCCACGGCCCGCACCTCGTCGCCCTCGGCCGCGGCCTCGAAGACGGCGCGCAGCCGGGTGCGGACACCGCGCAGCCGGCCGACGTCGCCGTCGGTGAGCCGGCGGGCCAGCTGCGAGCCGGGGGCGAACAGCGCCGTCCGGGCCGCCTCCACCGAGGTCAGGGAGTCGGTGCCGCGTACCGGATCCTCGCTGTTGACCAGGCGGACGGCGTGGTCCGAGTAGGAGGACAGTTCCACGATGGGGTCTTTCTGAGGTCGGCCCTGGGGTGCCGGGCGCGCGAGCGGTAATGGATGTCGTTGTACGCAGGGTATTACACCCGGTACGGCGGGCGGCACCGCAGGACGGCGGCGTACGGACAACGCGTCCGCACGCCGCCGCCGGGGACGGGCGATCCGTCCGTCACAGCACCTTCGACAGGAACGACTTCGTGCGCTCGTGCTGCGGATTCGTCAGGATGTCCCGCGGGTTGCCCGCCTCGACGACCACGCCGTTGTCCATGAAGACCAGCGAGTCGCCCACCTCGCGGGCGAAGCCCATCTCGTGCGTGACGACGATCATCGTCATGCCCTCCTCGGCGAGCGAGCGCATCACGTCGAGCACGTCGCCCACCAGCTCCGGGTCGAGCGCCGAGGTCGGCTCGTCGAAGAGCATCAGCTTGGGCTCCATGGCCAGGGCCCGGGCGATGGCCACCCGCTGCTGCTGGCCGCCGGAGAGCTGGGACGGGTAGTTGCCGGCCTTGTCGGCCAGGCCGACCCGGTCGAGCAGCCTCAGCGCCCGCTCCCGGGCCACCGACTTGGTCTCGCGCTTGACCTGGACCGGCGCCTCCATGACGTTCTCCACGGCCGTCATGTGCGGGAAGAGGTTGAAGCGCTGGAAGACCATGCCGATGTCGCGGCGCTGCGCGGCGACCTCGCGGTCCTTCAACTCGTAGAGCTTGTTGCCCTGCTGGCGGTAGCCGACCAGCTCGCCGTCCACGTACAGCCGGCCACCGTTGATCTTCTCCAGGTGGTTGATGCAGCGCAGGAAGGTGGACTTGCCGGAGCCGGAGGGGCCGATGAGGCAGAACACCTCGCGCGGGGCGACCTCCAGGTCGATCCCCTTGAGGACCTGGACGGGGCCGTAGGACTTGTGGACGCCCTCGGCCTTCACCATGGCGGTCATGCGGCCCCACCTCCGACGGCGCTGCGGTTGCTGAGGGACAGGAGGTTGGCCTTCACCTTCTGCCACGGCGTCGGCGGCAGCTGCCGCAACGAGCCGCGCGCGAAGCGCCGTTCGAGGTAGAACTGGCCGACGCTCAGGACGCTGGTGAGCACCAGGTACCAGGCGGCGGCGAGGATGAGCATCTCGACCGTGGCGCCGGAGGTCTGGCCGATGTTGGTGGCCGACTGCAGGAGGTCGTAGTACTGCACGGCGATGACCAGCGAGGTGGTCTTGAGCATGTTGATGAACTCGTTGCCGGTCGGCGGCACGATGACCCGCATCGCCTGCGGCAGCACCACCCGGCGCAGCGTCTTGGCGTGGCTCATGCCCAGCGCGTGCGCGGCCTCGGTCTGTCCCTCGTCGACCGACTGGATGCCGGCCCGGCAGATCTCGGCCATGTACGCGGCCTCGTTGAGGCCGAGGCCCAGCAGCGCCGCCAGGAACGGCGTCATGAAGGACGACCAGTAGTCCTTGTAGATCGGCCCGAGGTTGATGAACTCGAAGACCAGGCCCAGGTTGAACCAGAGCAGCAGTTGCACGTAGACCGGGGTGCCGCGGAAGAACCAGATGTAGAACCACGCGACGGCCGACGTCACCGGGTTCTTCGACAGCCGCATCACCGCGAGGACGATGCCGAGGACGACGCCCAGCACCATCGACAGGATGGTGATGGTGATGGTGTTGCGGACGCCCTTGAGGATGTCCGCGTTGAAGAAGTAGTCGGGGACGGCGCCCCAGTTGAGCTTGCCCTGGGCGAACGCGTTGATCAGGAGGGCGAGGACGGCGAGGGCGACGGCGGCGGCCACCCAGCGGCCGAAGTGCCGTACGGGGATGGCCTTCAGGGTCTCGGGGGCGGTGGAGGCAGCGGCGGACGGCCGTTCGTCCTCGGGCTCCCGGCCCTTGTCGGTGTCGATGGTCACGGAGGGGGCCTTTCAGCGAGCGGTAGGGGCGGGGTCAGGAGCCACCGTTGATCCTGGCCTCCTTCACGGCCCCCGCCGAGACCCCCCACTTGTCCAGGATCTTGGCGTACTCGCCGTTCTTGATGATGTTGTCGAGGCCCGCCTTGATGGCGTCCCGCAGCTGCGTCTGGTCCTTGGCGGTCGCGATGCCGTACGGGGCGGCCTCCACCTGGTCGCCCACGATCTCGAAGTCGTTGCCGCCGCCGGAGGTCTTCACGGCGTACGCCGCGACCGGGAAGTCGCTGGCCGCGGCGTCGGCGCCGCCGCTGCGCAGCCGGGTCTGGGCGAGGATGTCGGTGTCGAACGCCTCGATGGAGATCTTCTTGTCGTCGCCGCACTTCTCGGACTGCTGCTTGGTGAGGTTGTGCGAGACCGTGCCGCGCTGCACCACGACCTTCTTGCCGCACAGGTCCGACCAGCCCTTGATGCTCTGGGTCTTGCCCTTGGGGGTGTAGAGGGAGACACCGGCCTGGAAGTAGTCGACGAAGTCGAGGCCCTGGCCGACCTGTTTCTTGGTGTCGGGGTCGATCCCGTTCTGGCGGTCCTTGGTGTCGGTCATGGCCGACATGGCCACGTCGTAGCGCTTGGAGCGCAGGCCCGCGACGAGGGTGTCGAAGGTGGCGTTGTTGAACTCGAAGCGGACGCCGAGCTGTTTGCCGATCGCGTCGGCGATGTCGGGGTCCATGCCGACGGTCCTGCCGTCCTTCTTGAACTCGACGGGCGGGTAGGCGATGTCGGAGCCGACCCGGACGACCCGGGAGCTCTTGACCGACTGCGGCAGCTTGTCGAAGAGCGGGGCGGAGGCGCCCGCGGAGCCGGAGGAGCCGTCCCCGTCCTTGGGGTGGTTCTTGGTCTGGTCGCCGCAGCCGGTCAGCACGAGGGCGAGGGCGCCGGCGACCGCGATCGCGCCGGCGGCGGCCGAGCGGTTCCTGGCGGCGGCCGGGCGAGGGGTGGTGCTTGCGGTCATTGCTGGTTCCTCCTGCGGGTGAGGGGATAGCCGACTCTTCACACGGACTTCACGCGATCTGCACCCCACGGCCGTGAGCACACTTTTCCGGCGGCCGCGACCTCGGGTGTTTGGGGCATCTTGCCATCTGGACTACACCCTTCGGGGGGCTCGCAATGTCAAAATCGGATAACGGGATGACCCTGTTCCTGGAGCGGATTGTTCGGGTTGTGGAGCACCGGTGACCGTTTCGGTGGGGATCTTGAACGAGACGCATCTCACGGGCTCCTCGTCTCACTTCCTGGACGCGGGGCACCGGCCGGCACCGCCCGCCCGCGGGCCCGCACGTGCCGTGGCGCACATCCGCGGATCTCACTCGTCGGCCGTAGCGCTCATCCGGTAGAAAGGGCGGTTACACCCCGTACCCGGGGCCAGGGCGCGTTGTGCGGCGCGCCCGCGTGTCCGTACCACCCCGGCCGCGCCCCACGTGGCGCGGCCGTTCCGCTTCGTGGACCACCGCGGGGCCGGGTTCCGGACGCATGCCCGACGCCGCCTCGCAACCGGGGGCGGCTACCCTCGATGGAAATTACGACAAAGGGGTCTAATAAAGTGGCAGCGGAGATCGTCAACCCTCGCAGCGAGAGCACGGCAGGCGAGGGAGGCACGGACGAGCCCTTCGATCCGGCCTTCGCCCTGCACCGGGGCGGCAAGATGGCCGTCCGGGCGACCGTGCCCGTGCGGGACAAGGACGACCTGTCCCTCGCCTACACGCCGGGCGTCGCCAAGGTGTGCAGCGCTATCGCCGAGCAGCCGGAGCTGGTCCACGACTACACCTGGAAGTCCCAGGTCGTGGCCGTGGTCACGGACGGCAGCGCGGTCCTGGGCCTGGGCGACATCGGGCCCGAGGCGTCCCTCCCGGTGATGGAGGGCAAGGCCATCCTCTTCAAGCAGTTCGGCGGCGTGGACGCGGTGCCGCTCGCGCTCGACTGCCGCGACGTGGACGAGCTCGTCGACACCGTCGCCCGCCTCGCGCCCTCCTTCGGCGGCATCAACCTGGAGGACATCTCGGCGCCGCGCTGCTTCGAGGTCGAGCGCCGGCTCCAGGAGCGGGTGGACATCCCGGTCTTCCACGACGACCAGCACGGCACGGCCGTCGTCACCCTCGCCGCCCTGCGCAACGCGGCGAAGCTCACCGGGCGCGGTCTCGCCGACCTGCGCGCGGTCATCTCGGGCGCGGGTGCCGCCGGTGTCGCCATCGCCCGCATCCTCGTCGAGGCCGGCATCGGCGACGTCGCGGTGTGCGACCGCAAGGGCGTCGTCTCGGCCGACCGCGAGGACCTCACCGAGGTCAAGCGCGAGCTGGCCGGCTTCACCAACAAGGCCGGTCTCTCCGGCTCGTTGGAGTCCGCCCTGAACGGCGCGGACGTCTTCATCGGCGTCTCCGGCGGGACGATCCCCGAGCCGGCCGTCGCCACCATGGCGAAGGACGCGCTGATCTTCGCGATGGCCAACCCGACGCCGGAGATCCACCCGGACGTCGCCCACAAGTACGCGGCGGTCGTCGCGACCGGCCGGTCGGACTTCCCGAACCAGATCAACAACGTCCTCGCCTTCCCCGGCATCTTCGCCGGCGCCCTCCAGGTGCGCGCCTCGCGCATCACCGAGGGCATGAAGCTGGCGGCGGCGGAGGCGCTGGCGGCGGTGGTCGCCGATGAGCTGAGCGCGGAGTGCGTCATTCCGTCGCCGTTCGACGAGCGGGTCGCCCCGGCGGTCACGGCCGCCGTCGCCGAGGCCGCGCGCCGGGACGGCGTGGCGCGCCGCTGAGGCACGCGTGGGGGAGGGGCCGGACGCCCGGGGGTGTCCGGCCCCTTCTGCGGGGGGCCGCCCATGCCGGTGCCGGCCGGAGCGGTCCGCCGCGGACCGCTCCGGCCGGGCGGGCGACCGCTGTTCGGGGGCGGGCGACCGCACGCCGGGGCGGCGGCCGCCGGTCACAACAGGCCCCGCCGGGTACAGCAGCCGGCCGCCGGTCACAACAGGCGCCGCGGTCAGGAGAGTCGAGCGTCGGGCAGGACGGCCGGCCACCGGTCAGGGCAGCCGGCGCAGAAAGACGTCGCCCGTATCGTTCGTGTCGCCGGGGACGAGGTTGCGCGCCCAGCTGTCGAAGGGCACCCGGTGCCCCGACCGGTCGACCGAGATGTTGCCCGAGGCGGCGTCGCCCTGGGCCCCCTCGGCCGAGACGTCCACCCGCTCGGTCACGCCGGTGCGCAGGTCCCGGACGTAGACGCCCCGCCGGCCGGGGGAGCCCGGCACGATGCCGTCCGGGTCCGACGTGAAGAACACCCGGCGGCCGTCCGGCGCCATGACCGGGTCCGAGCAGTCGCCCTCGGTCGGAGAGCCGTCCCGGGCCAGGTTCACCCGCCGCGTGGAGCCGGTGCGCAGGTCGGTGACGTAGCAGTCCCGGACGCCGGTCGTGCCATGGGCCGGGCCCGGCACGATGCCCGGGGTCGCGGAGGAGAAGGCCGCGTACCGCCCGTCCGGGCCGAGGCTCGCCCGGAGCACCGTCTCGGCCGCCCTGCCGTCCCGGGTCCGGGCCGCCGGCAGGGTGCGACCGGTGCGCAGGTCGTGGACGTAGAAGCTGGACGAGGGCCAGGAATGGGTCCTCGGCGCCCCCAGGTTGTCGGCCGGCGAGTGGAAGCCGACCCGGCCGCCGTCGGCGCTGATCACCGGCCAGTGCGACAGCGCGTTCGCCGGGCTGCCGTCGGAGGCGACGCTCACCCGCCGGGTGGTGTGCCGCCGCCGGTCCCGCACGTACACGTGCCACTCGCGCGACCCTCCGCCGGGGACGAGATCGGTGCGGTCGGAGGTGAAGGCGACGTACCGTCCGTCGGCACTGATCGCGGGGGACGTCGCGTAGCCCTTGCCGTTCTCCGCGCCCAGCAGGGGCTCGGTCCGGCCGGTCAGCCGGTCGCGGACGTAGACGTGCTGGTCCGTGACGTGCCCGGGCCCGTTCTGCTCGGCGGTGGAGGAGAAGGCGACGTACCGGCCGGTCGCGCTGAGCGAGAACGCGTCCACCCAACGCAGGCCGGGATCGGACCCGTTCCCCACGTTGGCCTGCTCGACGGCCCCGGTCCGCAGGTCCTTGAGGTAGAGCTTCCGGGTGTGCGGCGCGTCGGGCGGCAGCGTGGTGGCGCGGGAGAGGAACGCCGCGTAGCGTCCGTCGGCGCTGATCGCCGGCTCGGACGACGAGGCGTTCCCCTGCGTGCCGTCCGCCGCCACGCTCACCCGCTCGATGCGGGGACGGGGATGCGCCGAGGCGCCGGGCGCGGCCCCCGGCACGGCCGCGGGCAAGGCGGCGGCGCAGGCCCCAAGCGCCGCGGCGAGCACGGCGATTCGTCTGGAACGCATGATTCCCCTCCGGGGTGCCGCTCGGACGTGGGCCGGGGCAGCCAACCCCGCGGGGGCGCGGCCGGTCAACGGGGACGGAGTGCCTCCGGCCGCGGATACGGCCGTTGGGGGAGCGCACCCTGGACGGTGGGCGCCGTGCGGGGCTAGGTTCGGATCATGTTCGCCGCCTACGCCGCCCGTATCGACCGCGACCAGCCGCTCAGCGGACTCGAGTTGGGCGACCGCCCCGAGCCCGAGCGGCGGCCCGGCTGGACGACCGTCACCGTCAAGGCCGCCTCCCTCAACCACCACGACCTGTGGACGCTGCGCGGCGTGGGGATCGACGAGGGCGCCCTGCCCATGATCCTCGGCTGCGACGCCGCTGGGATCGACGAGGACGGCAACGAGGTCGTCGTCCACTCCGTCATCGGCGAGACCGGCCACGGCGTCGCGCCGGGCGAGAAGCGCTCCCTGCTCACCGAGCGCTACCAGGGCGCGTTCGCCGAGCGGGTCTCCGTCCCCGTCTGGAACCTGCTGCCCAAGCCCGAGGAGCTCTCCTTCGAGGAGGCCACCTGTCTGCCGACCGCCTGGCTCACCGCGTACCGGATGCTCTTCACCAACGCGGGCGTCCGGCCGGGCCAGAGCGTCCTGGTGCAGGGGGCCGGCGGCGGGGTGGCCACGGCCGCGATCGTGCTCGGCGCGGCGGCCGGGCTGCGCGTCTTCGCCACCAGCCGGGACGAGGCCAAGCGGCGCCGCGCCGTCGAACTGGGCGCCGAGGCCGCCTTCGAGGCGGGGGCGCGGCTGCCGCACCGGATGGACGCGATCGTCGAGACCGTCGGCGCGGCGACCTGGTCGCACTCGGTCAAGTCCCTCAAGCCGGGCGGCGTCATCGTCATCTCGGGCGCCACCAGCGGCCCCAACCCGCCCGCCGCCGAACTCACGCGCATCTTCTACCACGAGCTCAAGGTCGTCGGCTCGACCATGGGCACCAAGGACGAACTGGCCGACCTGATGGACTTCTGCGCCGCCACCGGCGTCCGGCCGGTGATCGACTCGGTGCTGCCGCTCGACCGGGTGCGCGAGGGGTTCGAAAGGATGGCCGGGGGCGAGCTGTTCGGGAAGGTCGTCGTGACGGTATGACCGTGGGATGCGGACGAGACGCCTGTGGGGTGCGGGGCTTGTCCTCGCGCTGACGCTGCTGCTTCCCTCTCCCGCCGCCGCCGTGCCCGGTGACGGCATCCCGCCGCTGACCGACGAGCACGGCCGGGCCCTGACCCTGCGCGGCTGGAACCTCGCCGACAAGGAGCACCGCGGCGACGCGGCCCTCTCGGCCATCACCGAGCGCGACCTCCGGGACATGGCCGGCCACGGCTTCGACTTCGCGCGGCTCGCGGTCTTCTGGGACGACCTGGAACCGCGCCCGGGGCGGTACAGCGAGCGCTACCTGCGGAAGGTCGAGCGCGTGCTGGACTGGGCCGCGCGGTACCGGATCCGCGTCGTCATCGACGCCCACCAGGACGTCTACGGGCCCGCGTTCGGCGGGCACCGGGGCATTCCGGAGTGGGCGACGCGGACGGACGGGCTGCCGTGGCGGCCGCACCCCGGCGACTGGTTCGCCGAATACTTCGAACCCGGCGTCCAGGCCGCGTTCGAGCACCTCTACGAGGACCCCGACCTGCGGCGCGCGCAGGAGCGCATGTGGGCGGTGCTGGCCGGACGGCTGGGCCGCCATCCGGCGGTGTTCGGCTACGACCTGATCAACGAGCCGATGGGGAGGATGCGGCCGGGCGAGCACCTGCCGGACGCGGCGCGGCGCGTGGAGTCGACGCAGGTGACGCCGATGTACGACCGCCTGGCGGCGGCGATCCGGTCCGCCGACGGGGACCGGCGCCACTGGCTCTTCGTCGAACCGACGCCGGTGGTGGGCGAGGGCGTCCCGACGGCCCTGGGGCGGATCCACGACCCCGCCGGGAAGGTCGTCTACGCGCCGCACTTCTACAACTCCGCGATGGAGACGGGCGCGGACTACGACCCGTCGGCCGGCTGGGTGGCGGCGTACGAGGCGGCCGTCGTGCGCTATCCGCGGGAGCGGCAGGTGCCCGTGGTGGTGGGGGAGTGGGGTCCGCCGGACAGTTCGCTGCCGGGGATGGCGCGGTACTACGCCGACGCGCTGCGGTCGTTGGGGCGGTACGGGAGCGGGTGGGCGGGGTGGGAGTGGTGTTACGGCGGCGGGTACTGCGCGGTGGACGAGGGCGGGCGGTTCCGGCCCAACAAGGAGCGGACCGTGGGGGGTTACGCGGTGGCCGTGGCGGGGGCGGTGCGGGGGCTGTCCTACGACGAGGGGCGGTTCCGGCTGGAGTACGTGACGGGCGGTACGGGGGTGACCGAGGTGTCGGTCGGGCGGGGGCGTCTCGAGGTCGCCGGGCCGGTGGTGGTGCGCTCGGGGGAGCGGGGCCGGGTGTTTCTGCGGGCGCTCCGGGCGGGTGCGCTGGTGAGGGTGACGGTGACCGGCCCGTCCGGCACTCGATGACGCCGCGGCGGCGCGCGAGGGGCGCCCTCCTCCGGAGGGGAGGGCGGGGCCCGGCCCGGGCGCCCCGCGCCCCACGGCTAGCGCCCCCTCAGCACCGCCTCCACCCGCTCCGCCGCCTCCGCCAAGTACCCGCGGCACTCCGCCAGTTGACCGGCGGTGACGCCATGGTCCCGGGCCGCGTCCCGGATCCCGTCCCGGAAGCGGTCGAGCAGCCGGTCGAGATCGCGGACCGGATCCGTGGACGCGGAGTCGTCCACGGAGGCCCAG
Source organism: Streptomyces caatingaensis (assembly GCF_001187435.1). Classification (GTDB taxonomy): domain Bacteria; phylum Actinomycetota; class Actinomycetes; order Streptomycetales; family Streptomycetaceae; genus Streptomyces; species Streptomyces caatingaensis. Next base: position 742,636 of record NZ_LFXA01000009.1, read on the forward strand.
TCCGGGGCGGCCGCCGGCCGCGATCCGTCACGGCCCCCGCCCGCCAGTGAACCCAGCTCCCGGGCCAGCGCGTTGACGCCCTCCACCAGCCCCGTGGGCCAGTCCCCGCGCCGCGCGTGCTCCCGCACCTGCTCCTGCACGCGCTCCTTGATGCGCAGCACCTCGTCCCGCGCGTTCTCCTGGACGCGCCGGGCCTGGCGCCGGGCCTGCTGGGCCTCCTGGCGGGCCCGGCGGCTGTCCTCGCGGGCGCGGCGGGCCTGTTCCCGCCACTCCTCCTTCGCGGCGGCGAGGGGGTCGCCGAACGCGGCGCCCGCCTCGCGCATCTCGCGCCGCATCTCGCGCCGCAGGTCACCGGCGGCGTCGCGGACGTCCTCCCGGATGTCGGCGGCGAGGGCGGCGACGGAGTCCTGGATCTCCAGCTCCAGCTCGGCCAGTTCGCCGCGCCGGCCGTCGAGTTCGGAGCGGCCGGCGCCGGTGATGGAGTAGACCTTGCGGCCGCCCTCGGTGGCGTGGCTGACCAGGCCCTCGGCCTCCAGCTTGGCGAGCCGGGGGTAGACGGTGCCGGCGGAGGGCGCGTAGAGGCCCTGGAAGCGCTCCTCCAGCAGGCGGATGATCTCGTACCCGTGGCGCGGCGCTTCGTCGAGGAGCTTGAGCAGGTAGAGGCGCAGCCTGCCGTGGGCGAAGACGGGTGCCATTACAGGACCTTCCCTTCGGGTGCTTCGGCCGCTTCGGGCCGGCGCAGCAGGGCGAGGGCGCCGGAGATGGTGGAGATCTTGATCCGTCCGCCGCCCGCGCCCAGCCGGCCGGAGAGGCGCTTGGGGCCCCAGGGGCTGTTGACGGACAGGGGCGCGAAGGCGCAGGAGACGGGGCCGGTCGCGGTGGTGGCCTCCACGTCCGCGTCCGTCGCCTCCGGCAGCCGCAGGGCGACGTCGCCGGAGACGGTGGTCAGGTCGAGCGCGGGGCGCGTGCCCTCGGCGAGATCGATGACCATGCTGCCGTTGACCGTCTCGGCCCTGACGGCGCCGCCGCGGCCCTCGACGAGGGTGAGGTCGCCGGAGACGGAGTTGAAGCGCAGGTCGCCGGCGAGGGACTGGGCCTCCAGGGCGCCGGCGACGCTCTCGGCCCGGACGGGCCCGCCGAGGCCGACGAGTGTGACGTCGCCGGTGACGCCGCGGACGTCCGTGGCTCCGGTGACGCCCGAGACGACGGCCGAGGCGGCGACGACGCCGGCCTCGACCCGCGTGGCGGTGGGCACGGTGAGGGTGACGGTGACGCTGCGCCGCCGGCCGGGGCGGTCGAGCCAGGAGAGCAGGCCGCGCCAGGGCAGGTCCTCGTATCCGACGGTCAGCAGTCCGCTCTCCAGGGTGACGCGCAGCGGCGGCCCGGAGACGGCGGTCAGCTCGAGCCGGGCGGGCCCGGAGTCGGTGCCGACGATGTTGAGGGTGCCCTTGACGAGGCGCACGTTCAGCGCGGTGACCGGTTCCTCGAAGGTGAGCTTCTGCGGTGCGGTCAGCGACCACTCCGGCGGTGTCGGCATCTGGGCCTCCTGGGGAGAGGGACGCGGCGGCGGGCGGCGGGGACCGGCCGGCCGCCCCGCCCCTACGCAACATATCGCGTCTTATCGTGTCTCTGCGAAACACGATATATCGCGGCTGTGCGAAGTCAAGCGGTCCCGGCGTGGCATAGCGTGGACGCATGTCCGCTATCGATCACCCACCGGCGCACACCCCCGCGGCGGGAGTCCTGCTGCTCTGCCGGGCCGCGCCCGACCGCGTACGACCCTCCGCGCAGCTCCTGCGGCGGCCGCTGCTCATGGCCCCGGCGGGCGAGGGGTGGAGCGTCCTGGTCCCCGCCGGGGAGTCCTGGCGCGACAACGGCGCCAACCCGGCCGCGGTCACGGCGGACTGGGCGCACGCGCTGACCGCGGACGGCGACTGGCCGGTCGTCGGCCTGTGGTGGGACGCGGACGGGGCGGGCTTCGTGGTGGCGGCGGGCCTGCGGCGGACGGTCGGCCACACCTGGCTGGCGGACGGCACCCCGCTCGGCGGGCACGAGGCGATGACCGCCCTGCGGGCCCGGCTGGGCCTCGATCCCGTACTGGACGGCGCGGCCCTCGACCGGCTGATCGAGCAGGACGGCGGCGACGACAGGGCGGACGCCGCGGCGCGGGTGCTCGGACTGGTCGCGGTCCTGGCCCGGGCCGGCCTCCACCTCGGGCCCGGGGTCATCCCGGGCGCGGACGCCGGGCGGCTGTGCGCGGCGGCCGGGGCGCTGCCGGGGGCCGAGCCGGTGGACTGGCCGGGCTGGCGGGCGGCGGAGCGCGGGGCGCTCGGCGTCTGGACGCGCGGACCGCGGGCCCGCGCGCTCGGGACGGCCGAGGTCGCCGTCGGCGCGGCGCTCCTCGTCTGGTCGCGCCGGTGCGCGCGGCGCGGATGGCGCGCGGCGGGCGTCGCGCTCGTCACCGACGGGGCGCTGACGCTGCTCTACGACCGGTGGCGCGCGGGGCGCGGATAGGCCGGAGCGCGGCCCGGGGGGCTTCGGCGCGCCCCCTCAGGGCGCTTCCCCCGGGCGCCCCCGCCCGCTTCTACTCGTCGTCCTCGTCGTCGAGCCGCGCCAGCCACGTCGCCAGCCGCTCCACCGGAACCTCGAAGTCCGGGTTGAGGTCCACGAACGTGCGCAGCTGCTCGGCGACCCAGCCCAGGGTGACCTCCTCCTCGCCCCGTCGGTTCTCCAGTTCCTCGATGCCGCGGTCGGTGAAGTACAACGCTCTCTCCGTCTGGGGTGGTTCGGGTCGTTCCGGCGGTCCCGGCCGTCGGCGGTCCCGGTCGGCCCCGGGCGCTCCGGGAGTCCCAGGATAGGCGGCGTTGGCCATGGCCTCTCGCGTCTGTCAGACCCGAGGACTAGCCTGCTGCATCACACGGGGCTGCACCCTCGGGGTGCACCGGACGGCGGGGGGACGCGCACGTGGCGGACGGGATCACCCAAGTGCGGCTCGACGACGGCACGGTCGTCTGGGCCAGGATCAGCGAGGCCCAGGAGCTGCGCGCGCCGGGCGCGGGCGGCTACCAGGACTCCAGCGCCGCGCGCCGGGTCGCACGGCTCGCGAGCGGCATGTCGGACGTCGTGCGCGGGGTCGTGGGCTCGCTGCGCACGGGCCTCGCGGCGGCACGGCCGCAGGAGGTCAAGGTCGAGTTCGGCATCGAGCTGTCCGCCCAGTCGGGGCAGGTCATCAGCATGATCGCCGACGGGGGCGGCAAGGCGTCCGTCAATGTGACGCTGACCTGGACCGAGGGCGGCCCGGGCGAGGACGCCGACGGCGGCGCCCCCCGGACGCCCGTGACCCCCAGCGCTCCTTGAGCCCCCACGAGGCCACCGTGCGCCGGTCCGTCGTCCGCATCTCGGCCCCCGGCGCCGGGCGGGACGACGACCGGTTCTGGGGCAGCGGCTTCTTCGTCGCCCCGGGCTGGGTGCTGACCTGCGCCCACGTCGTGGCGAACGGGGGCGACGGCGTACTGCGGGGCGGCGCGGCCCTCGACGTCACCGACTGGCGGGAGCGCACCCTGGCGGGCCGGGTCGTCCTCGCCCTGCCGCCGCCGCGCCCCGGCGGCGCCCCGCCGGGCCGCTGGCCGCTGCCCGACCTGGCGCTGGTCGAGGTGGAGGGCGCGGCCGACGCCGAGTGCCTGTGGCTGAGCGACCGCTCGGCCGTCGTCCCCGCCCCCGTCGCGCTCTACGGCTGGTCCCGCGAGTTCGGCGAGCTGGGCTGGCGCTACGGCACCGGCATGGCCACCGGCGGCGACAGCAGCGGCTCCGCGATGCTGATGCGCGGCGAGATCCCCGTCGCGGGCTGCTCGGGCGGCCCGGTGCTGGACACCGGCCGGGGCGCGGTCATCGGCGTGAGCAAGGGCCGCGGCGAGGGCACCGCGGGCCTCGCCGTCCCCGTCACCGCCCTGCGCGCCCTCGCCAACGAACGCCCGGGCCGCGAGCGGCTGCACGCCCTCGTCCGCGCCCACGACCGCTACCACCTGCGGCACTACCGCACCATCGGCTCCGGCCGCAGCTGGACCGGGCTCCAGCGGCAACTGCGCGGCACCACCGGCGGGTTCACCCCCGTCCTGCGCACCCAGCTCTTCGCCCGCCTCGCCGAGCTGACCCAGCCGGCCGGCCCCGGCGAGGTCATGTCCCTCGTCGACGAGGTCAAGACCCGCGTCCTGCAGGACCCTTACCAGCCGGGCGTCGAGCACGACCCGCGCACCTGGCGCGAGGGCGTCGGCCTCCTCTACGACCTGCGCGACGGCGCCGCCGACCGCGCCGAGCGCCCCGGCGGCCCGCCGCGCGACCTGGAGCTGGAGGCCGTGTTGCTGTACGCGGCCCGGGTCGCCGCCGCCGTCAGCCGCCTCGGGCACCCCGCCGACGAGAAGCCGCTCGGCGGCCTCGCCGACTGGCTCGTCATCCAGGCCGACGAGCTCCAGGAGGCCGTCCGCAAGGACATCCACCGCCTCCTGCACGGCGGTTCGGAGCGCTCCGCCGAGCCCGGCCGGCGGCCCCCCGGCGACAAGGTCTCCCTCCACAAGGTCCGCCTCGGCGCCGTCGCGTCCGAGCGCGGGACCGGCCGCGCCCGCGCCGACGTCCTCGTGGAGATCGACCCCCTGATGTACGGCGACCGCTACCCCTGGCGCATCAAGCTCCTCGGGGAGAACAACCGCGTCACCCCGCTGTGCGACGACGCCCGCGGCGTCCCCCGGGCCGCGCTGCGCGAGGCGCTGCGCGAGCCGCTCGCCGAGGCGCTGCGCCAGAGCGACGTCGGCGAGCACCTGGCCGCGCTCCAACTCGTCCTGCCCCGCGAGCTGTTCGACGAGCCCGTCGCCTCCTGGCGGCTCACCCCGCCCGGCGCCGCCGACGACTCGCTCGACCCGCACGCCCTGCCGCTCGGCCAGCGCCGCGTCGTCGTCGTCCGCGACCGGCGGCGCCGCGACCACCCCGCCTTCCCCGAGTGGCACACCCGCTGGCGCGGCGCCGGCCGGGGCCCCCTGACCGCCGTGCCGTTGCGCCGCGAGGTGCCCGTCCCCGGCCACGGCGCACGGCGGCCGGAGAGCCGGGCCGCGGCGTACGCCCGCTTCCTGGAGGCCGACCCGTCCGCCGTCCCCGTCTACTGCGGACCCGTCGCGCACGGCCCCGGCGCGACCGCGCTGGAGGCCGCCCTCGCCGCCGGGCACGCGGTCGTCATCTGGCGGTGCTGCACCGGAGAGCACGACGACTGCGAGGAGTTCCACGAGCAGGCGGCCCGACTGGTGTGCGAGGCCACCACGGCGGAGGGACTCCACCGCAGACTGCGCAGCCTCCGCATACGCTGCGCCGACCCCGACGCCCCCGACGAGGACGCCCGTTGGGCCCGCTCGATCGCCCTGCTCATGGACGCGCCCGAGGACCCGGCGCTGTCGCCCCCGCCGCTGGCCGCGCCGGGCCCGCGCCCCGGGGAAGGGGGCGTGCCGGTGTGACCCGGCGGGTGACAGGGAAGCGACAGGGAGGAACAGGACCGGTCGCCATGCCCGATCCGGACGAGTACCTTCGTCCCGGGAGCGGCGGACGCGTGGGGGCCGGGGCGGAGCAGGCCACGGGATCCACACCGGCAACAAGGAGCCCAGTGTGAACGATTGGCGCATCTACCGGGGAGCCGGCCTGCCGCACGACGGCATCCGGCGGCTGCCGCCGCCACCGCCCTGGCGGGACTTCGCCGCGGCCGGTCCCGACACCGGCCCCGGCGCCGATCCCAGCGCCGCCCGGCGGCTGGGCGTGCAGCGCCGCCTGGTGGAGAACCACCACCCGCGCCCCGAGGAGGTCGAGGCCGTCAACGCCGCCCTCTACCTGCGGCGTCCACTGCTCGTCACCGGCGCCCCGGGCACCGGCAAGTCCACCCTGGCGCACGCCGTGGCCCACGAGCTGGGCCTCGGCCGGGTGCTGCGCTGGCCCATCGTCAGCCGCTCCACGCTCCGCGACGGCCTCTACCACTACGACGCCATCGCCCGCCTCCAGGACGTCCAGCTGGAGCGGGCCGGCGCCGACGTCGGGGCGCGCCGCTCCATCGGCTCGTACATCCGCCTCGGCCCGCTCGGCACCGCCCTGCTGCCCGCCGCCCGGCCACGCGTCCTGCTCATCGACGAGCTCGACAAGAGCGACCTCGACCTGCCCAACGACCTGCTGAACGTCCTGGAGGAAGGCGAGTTCGCCCTCCACGAGCTGGAGCGCATCGCCGACCGCGAGCCCGAGGTCGAGGTCGGCACGGACGACGGCGGCCGCACGGTGATCGCCGACGGCCGGGTCCGCTGCACCGCCTTCCCGCTGATCGTGCTCACCTCCAACGGCGAACGCGACTTCCCCGCCGCCCTGTTGCGCCGCTGCATCCAGCTCGACCTCGAACCGCCCGGCGAGGAGCAGCTCACCGCGATGGTCCGCGCCCACCTCGGCGACGACGCCGTCACCGACGGCGAGGAGCTCATCCAGCGCTTCCTGCACCGCGAGCCCGGCGAGGTCGTCGCCGCCGACCAGCTCCTCAACGCCCTCTTCCTGACCCAGCACGCCCCCAGCACCGAACGCGTCACACGCGAGCGGCTCGCCGACATGCTGATGCAGCCGCTCGACCGCCCGAGGTGATGAGCGATGACGGCGCCCCCCGAGCCGTGGCTGGAGGAACTGGTCGCCCGGTTGCGGTCCGCCGCGCCCGGCCTCACCGCCGAGGAGATAGCCGACGCGGTGTGGCTGGCCCGCCGGATGACCGCGGATCCCGGGGCGCCCGCCACGGCCGGTGACGCCGCCCCGCCGGCCGGCCCGCCCGGCCCCGCCGCCGGGTCCTCCCACCGCCCCGCGTCCCGCGCCCCGGACCCGCCGCGCCCCGCGTCCCGGCGGCCCGCCGCGCCCTCCGGGCCCCCGCCCGCCTCCGTCGGGGTCGGCGCCGTGCCGCGCCCGCGGGCCGAGGAGGCCGCCGACGGGCCCGCCGGGACGTTCCCCGTCCGGGTGCCCGCCGCGGGCTCCCTGCCCGGCCTGCTCGGCCTCCAGCGCGCGCTGCGGCCGCTGCGCGGCTACCGCTCCCTCGCCGCGCCCCTCCCCGGCCCGCTCGACGAGGACGCCACCGCCGACCGCGCGGCCCGCACCGGCGTGGTGCACCCCGTCCACCACCGCGGACGCAGGCAGGCTGCCGCCATGCAGCTGTTGATGGACGCCTCCGCCTCCATGGTCGTCTGGGAGCGGACGCTGGACGAGATCGAGCAGATCTGCGCCCAGTTGGGCGTCTTCCGGGACGTCCGGGTCGCCCACCTGCACCGCGCCGCCGACGGGACGCCGCTGATCGGCCCGGCCGGTGCCCGGGGCGCCCGCCCGCGCCCCGCCGGGCAGTTCCTCGACCCCACCGGACGCCGCCTCACCCTCGTCCTCAGCGACTGCGTAGGTCCCCTGTGGCAGGAGGGACAGGCCCAACGGCTGCTCCGCCACTGGTCGCTGACCGCCCCCGTCGCCGTCGTCCAGCCGCTGCCGCCCCGGCTGTGGCCGCGCACCGCCCTGCCCGCCGAACCCGGCCTGCTCACCCGCGACCCGGCGGCCGGCGGCCGGCTCGGCTTCGAGCCCGACGGCTTCGGGCCGCCGCCCCCGCCGGGCGCCCTGCCCGTGCCCGTCCTGCTGCCCGTCCGCGAGGCGCTGGGCGCCTGGGCCCGGCTGCTGTCCGGCCCCGGGCGCACCACCGTCCACGGCGCGGCCGGCTGGCTGCCGCCCGGCCCCGTCACCGGGCCGCGCCGGACGCTGCCGCCCGCCGAGGACGGCACCGGCCCGGGCGCCGACGCGCGGCTCGCGGCCTTCCGCGCGTCCGCCTCGCCCGGCGCCCTGCGCCTGGCCGTCCACCTGGCGGCCGTTCCGCTGGCGCTGCCCGTGATGCAGCTCGTGCAGCGCGCCATGCTGCCCGACACCGGGCCCATGGAGCTCGCCGAGGTGCTGCTCGGCGGGCTGCTGTGGCGGACGCCCGCCCCGGCGGGCGCCGGCGACGACAGCGGGCCGTGGTACGAGTTCGCCGACGGCGTGCGGGAGTTGCTGCTCCAGTCCCTCGACCGGAGCGAGGCGGCCCTCGTCCTCAAGCACTGCTCCGACTACGTGGAGCGGCACTTCGGCCGCAGCGCCCGCAACTTCTCCGCACTCGCCGTCGCCCGGCTCTCCGGCCGGCCCGTGGAGGCGGCGGGCGCCAGGGGCCCCGGCGCTGCCGACCCCGGCACCGGCCCGGAGCCGGAGCTGTTCGCCCAGGTCCCCGCCCGCGTCGTGCGCTGGTACCGGCCGCCGCAGACCGAGTCCGGCCCGCTGGCCGAGGCGGAGCTGCTGCTGGAGCTCTGGCACGACCAGGGCGACCCCCAGCTCCTCGCCGACGCGCGGGAGCTGGCCGCCCCGCTCGCCGCCGGCGGCCTGGACGACCAGGGCGTCCGCGCCCGCCTCGTCCTCGGCGGCGTCCTCCGCGCCCTCGCCGGCACCGAGGCCCTCCGCACCGACCCGGCCGCGCGCCGCGCGCTGCTCGACGAGGCGGCCGGGCTGCTCGCGGAGGCGTACGAGCGCCCGGCCGGGCCCGCCGGTCCCCGGCGCACGGCCGTCGGACTGGAGCTGGCCGCTGTGCACTGGGACCGCTGGTGGGAGAGCGTGGACCCGAGGGGCGCGGGAGCCGCCCGGGACGCTGGAGGGGTGCGGAGCGCCTGGGGCCGGGGAGACGCGGGAGACGCCGGGCGCGGCGGGTCCGGCGGGGGAGCGGGGGAGGCGTGGGCCGGCGGCGATCCGGCCGAACTCCTCGCCGCCGAGGCCGTCCTGCGCGCCCTGCCCGCCTCCGCCGCCACGACCGCCTCCGCCCGCCGGCTCCAGCTGGGCCGGGTGCTGCTCACCCTCGCGGACGTCCCGCCGGAGGCCGTACGGGAGGCCGCGCTCGCCGCGCCGCGGACCCCCGCCCGGGACGGCGGCGGGCGACCGGCCGCCGCCGAGCCCGGCAGGCCCGGCACCGGGCCTGCCGGCTCCCCCGCACCGGACGCCCCACCGGCCACGGGACGCGCCGGGGAGGGCACGTCGCCCGTCCCGCCGTCCCTCGGTGACGGCACGTCGCCCCTCCCGCCGTCCGCCGGGGACGGCGACGGCGCGGGCGCGGGTGCGGGTGCGCCGCACGGCGAGCGCCGCGCGCCCCGCGACGCGGCCGCCCACGACCGTTCCCCCGGGCTCCTCGCCGCCGAGGCCGCGGCCGAACTGCGGGCCGCCTGCGGCCTCCTGGAGGCCGAGGACGCGCCCGCCGCCCGCCGCAGCGCCGCGCTGCTGGACCTCGCCCGCGCCCTGCGCCGCGCGGGCGCCCCCGCCGCCGAGGCGCTCGACGCGCTCTCCCGCGCCGAACTGACCGCCGCGGACGACCTCCAGCTGCTGCACGCCCGCACCGAACAGGCCCGCGTGCGCACCGCCACGGGGGACGGGCCGGGGGCCGACGCCGCCTACTCCGCCGCCGTCTCCCTCACCGGCCGCGACAGCCCCCGGCGGTGCGCGCTGCTCGGCGAGTGGGGCGCCGCGCTGCTGGAGCGCGCGCAGGCGACGGGCGGGCGCGGCAACGGGACGGTGCAGCGCGCGGAGGCCGTGCTCCGCGAGGCGTACGCCGTGAGCCCGGGGCGCGCACCCGGCCGCCCGCGCCTGCAACTGCTGCTGGGCCGCGCCCTCGTGCTGCGCTACGCACGCCTCGGCTTCCTGCCCGACCTCTACGAGAGCTGCCACCTGCTGGAACAGGCCGCCCGCCGGGCCCCGGACGCGGCCACCCGCGCCGAGTCCTGGCTCGAACTGGGCACCGCGCGGCTCGCGTTGCGCGAACGGGCGCCGGGCGTGCCGCTCTCGGACGCCGCCGACGCGTTCACGGCCGCCGCCGAGGAGGCCCGTACGGCCGCCGGCGGGGAGCCCGGCTCGGTCGTCGCCGCCCGGGCCGCGCACCGTTACGCGGACGCCCTGGAACGGATGGGCCTGCGGCGCCAGGCCCTCGCCGCGTACCGGACCGCGGCGGGGGAGTGGCGCGACCTCACGGCCCGGCTGGTGGACGTCCCCTGGGACGAGGTCCGCGCGACCAGGGAGGGTGTCACGCGGCTGTCCGGCGGATGACCGCGGAGCGTCCGAACGGGTTTCCGGATTGCGGCGTCCGGGAAGAACGGAGCAGCCGCACACGCCTGTTGAGACGGGGGCGGTCCGGCGGAAGGGAGGAGAAAAGGTGCCCATCGGGTTTCCGGCGAAGGGGACTTCGCCCGCGGCCACCGAGGACCGGAGGCGCGAGGACCGGGAGACCGGCGGCGGGGGGACGGAGCCGCTGCCGGACCTCACCGGCGTCGGCCTCGGCCGGCTGCGCACGCTCGACGACCCGCGCGTGACGGCCGCCGTCGACGCGGCCCTGCGCGACCCCGCGGAGCTCGCCGAGACCTGGTACTCCAGCGGGGCGCAGGGCGGCCGCCACCGCCCCCCGGGAGGGAACCGCACGTGACGCGCGCCGCCGGCGGAGCCCTCGCCCCGCAGCGCGTGCCGCCGTCCGTCCTGGCCCGGCTCGCCCGCACCCGCGCCGCCCCCGACGACCTCGCCCTGCTGCGGCGCGCCCTGCACAGCAGACGCCTCGTGCTCCTCAAGTCCCTGCTCACCCGCCTGGAACGGCAGTCCGACGCGGTCCCCGTCCGCGTCCGCGAACGCTTCGAGGCGCATTGGCGGTTGCTGGAGCGCGCGGAATCCCGGCACGCGCCCCTCGTCCGCGACACCCTCGACTACCCCGCCGTCGGCACCTGGCTCGCCGCCGTCCTCGCCGCGCCCGCCGGGCCGGCGTTCGCCGCCGGGCTCGGCCACTTCGGCGCCGTCGCCGCGGCCGCCGCCCTGCGCTCGGGCACCGGCTTCACCGTCGAACTGGCCACGCCCACCGGCGTCCTGGCCCTCCCCGGCATCGGGCTGCTGGAGACCGGCCGCCCCCTCGTCCGTCTCACCGCCCGCTCCCGCACCGCCCGCCTCACCGGACCCGGTACCCCGCACCCCGCCGTCCTGCTGCGCTCGGCCGGCGGCCGGGTCACCGGGGCGGGCCGCGGCTGGCGCGGCCTGCGCCGCCTCCCCGGCGGCGACGCCCTCCTCGACGACCTCGACCCCTACCGCGCCCCGCCCGGCGGCGTCGGCCGCGCCGCCCTGCCGCCCGCCGGCCGCGACGGCACCGGCGGCCGGCCGTGGACGCGCCGCTGGCGCGCGGCCCTCGCCCTGCTGCGCGCCGCCGACCCGGAGCGCGCCGCCGAGACCGGCGCGCTGCTGCGCTGCCTGGTCCCCGTCGCGCGGCCGCCGGGCGACCCCGGGGCCAAGGTGAGCGCCACCTTCCGCTCCGCCCCCGGCGCCGTCCTGGCCACCCTCCCGCCCACCGCCGCGGACCTCGCCGAGGTCCTCGTCCACGAGAACCAGCACAGCAAACTCGCCGTGCTGCACGACCTCCTGCCGCTGCACACCGCCGGTCCCGACGCCCTCCACCGGGTGGCCTGGCGGCCCGATCCCCGCCCGCTGGCCGGCGTCCTCCAGGGCACCTACGCCCATCTCGCCCTCGCCGACTTCTGGCACCGGGCCGTCCGCGGCCCGGCCCTGCCGCCCCGGGCCCGCGAGGGCGCTCTGGAGCGGCGCGATTCCTACCGCCGACAGGTCGCGGAAGCGGTCCCCATCCTGCTTGAATCCAATGAACTGACCGCCGCGGGCCGGGACTTCGCTCGGGGCATGGAACGGCACCTCGCGACGCTCGGCCGCCCGGGGTGACGCACGGCGCGAGCGGTGCGTGACAGTCGTATGACGTACAGTGAGGGCGATGCCGCCGCCACGGTCCGCGCCGGGCGGGGCCACGGGGACCACGCGGTGCTGCGAAGGAACGAGGGACGCGCATGAACACGCAGCGGTATCAGGTCGGCACCGGCGCGCAGGACCGCGTCGACGAGCACTTCGTCGTCGTCTTCGCCGGCTACTACCGGCCCTGGGCCACCTGGATCCGCCACCGCCTGGAGAGCCACGGCCACCGCGTCACCCTCCAGCGCTGGGACCCGCCCCGCGAGGTCCCCCTGGAGGACGCCCTCGGCGACCTGCTGCTCGCCTCCGGCCGGATCCTGCTCGTCCTCAGCGACTGGTTCTTCGAACTCGGCCCGCGCCGCGAGGGCGAGTGGAACGACGCCCTCCGCGGCATCGTCAACGCCAACGCCGAGCGGTTCGCCGCCGTCAACCTCACCAACCGCGCCCTGCTCCCCGCCACCGCCGTCCTGGAGCCGGTCGACCTGTGGGGCGTCGGCGCCCAGGAGGCCGAGCGCCGCCTCCTCGCCCGCCTCCAGCTCCCCGAAGGCCCGCCCCGCCGCCCCCTGCCCGAGGGCCCCGGCTCCCGCTACCCCAACGACCCGCCCGCCGTCTGGGGCGACGTCCCCCGCCGCAACCGCCGCTTCACCGGCCGCGACGACCTCCTCAACCGCCTCCAGGAGCGGCTCACCGAGGCCGACCACGGCACCGCGGTCTGCGCCCTGCTCGGCATGTCCGGCATCGGCAAGACCCAGATGGCCGCCGAGTACGCGCACCGCTTCAGCTCCGACTACGACGTCGTCTGGTGGGTCAACTCCGACACCCGCGGCACCCAGCGCGAGCGCTTCGGCGAGCTCGCCGCCGAACTCGGGCTGGACGCCGGCTCCGAGCCCGGCGAGCGCATCCGCGCCGTCCGCGAGGCGCTCCGCCGCGGCGAGCCGTACGGCCGCTGGCTGATCATCTTCGACGGCTGGGACGAGACCGCGGTCGCGGACGAACTCCTGCCCGCCGGCCGGGGCCACGTCCTGATCACCTCCCGCAACCGCAGCTGGGACCGGGCCGGGGCCACCGTCCTCGACGTCCCCGGCTTCCAGCGGCACGAGAGCACCGGCTACCTCATGCGCCGCGCCCCCCGGCTGACCGCCGAGCAGGCCGACGAAGTGGCCGCCGAGCTCGGCGACATCCCCATCGCCCTCGTCCAGGCCGCCGCCTGGCTCGGCGAGTCCGACATGGAGGTCTCCGACTACCTGCGCATGGTGCGCGAGGGGGAGCTGTCCGGGCTGGACGCCCAGCCCGGCCTCACCGACGTCCCCCGCTCCTCCCTCACCTCCTGGTCGATACTGATCAACCGGCTCCGCGAGAGCGAGCCCCACGCCGTCGAACTCCTCACGCTGTGCACGGCGTTCGGCCCCGGCCGCATCCCCGTCGGCCTCGTCCGCGTCCTGCCGCCGGCCCAGCTCCCCGAGCACCTGGGCTGGCTGGTCTCCGACCTCCCCAGCTGGACCCGCGCCCTCGACACCCTGGTCAACTACTCCGTCTTCACCCGCGAGACCCGCGACCTGCGCACCGTGCAGGCCAACGACCCCGGTCCGGAGCAGGAGTCGGTGCACATGCACCGCCTCGTCCACGACATCGTCGCCCGGCTGTCCTCCCCGGCCGAACGCCGGCTCTACCGCCGCATCGTCCGCCGCCTGATCGCCGCCGCCGACCCCGGCAACCCCCAGGACAGCCGCCTCTGGCCGCGCTACGCGGAGCTGCTGCCCCACCTGGAGCCGTCCGGCGCCCTCGGCAGTCACGACTACAAGGTCCAGGAAGCCGTCCTCAACATGCTGCGCTACTGCTGGCACAGCGGCGAGTTCAGCACCGGCGCCGCGCTGGCCGAGCAGATCCGCATCCGCTGGACGGACCTCTTCCCGCCCGAGCACCCCCGCATGCTCGAACTCACCGTCCAGCAGGGCAACATCCTCCGCTCCCACGGCCGCTTCCGCGACGCCTACGAGCTGGACCGCTCGACCCTGGAGCGGCTCCGCGCCCACTCCGGCGCGGACGCCACGAGCCTGATGACGGCCACCAGCTGCCTCGCCGCCGACCAGCGCTTCCTGGGCCAGTTCAGCGAGGCCCTGGAGATGCAGCGCGAAGTCCTCGGCTCCGCCCTCGAACTCCTGGGCCGCGACGACTACACCACGCTCCTCGCACAGCACAACCTCGGCGTCGGCCTCCGTCTCCTCGGCCGCTACAGCGAGGCCTACGACATCGACCTCGAAACCCTCCGCGCCCGCGAGACCCTCCTCCGCGCCCGCCACGCGGCCACCCTCATGTCCGGCATCGCCTGCGCCCGCGACCTCCGCCTCATGGGCCGCTACCAGGACGCCCTCTCCCGCCAGGAGCAGGGTGTGCGCCTGCACATCCAGATCCTCGGCCCCAACAACCCCCGCACCCTCCGCGCCCGCCACAACCTCGTCCTCTGCCAGCGCCGCGCCGGCATCCCCCACGACATCGGCGCCGCCATGGCCACCCTCCTCGACCAGATGGAACAGGTCCACGGCCGCTCCCACTACGAGACCCTCGCCCTCGTCGTCGACTACGGCAACTACTGCCGCGAGCACGGCGACCTGCGCCAGGCCCGCGCCCTCATCGAGGAGGGCGAATCCGGCTACCGCACCCTCCTCGGCCCCGCCCACCCCGTGAGCACGGGCATGCTCTCCAACACCGGCCTCGTCCTCCAGGCCGCCGGCGAACGCGCCGAGGCCCTCACCATGTTCGAAGCGGCCCTGGCCGGCCTGACGGCCTCCCTGGGCCCGGACCACCCCTGGGTCCTCGGCTGCGCCCTGAACGCCGCGGCCGGCCGCAACTTCACGGCCCGCCTGGAAAGCGCCCTGGAACTCTCCCGCGACACCCTCCGCCGGGCCCGCCTGATCCTGGGCCAGGACCACCCGTTCACGCTCTCCTGCGAGGTGGCCTTGGCTGCGGACTTGCGTGCGCTGAGGGAGCACGAGGAAGCAGGCAAGGTAGAGGAAGACGCCCTCCAACGCCTGGCCCGCACCCTGGGCGCCCAACACCCCCACGCCATGTCGGCCCGCCAACGGACGCGGCCTTACTGGGACTTCGAGCCGTATCTGGGCTGAGGGGCCGCTATAGGGTATGCCCTGTGCGGCTCATCAGGTGGGGACCGATGTGTCTCCGTGCACATACCTTGGTGGAATGGACCGTTACGAGGGCACAGGCCAACTGGAGCGGTGGGTCCATCCTTCAGCGTGTCTAGTGCTGTGACCGGAAAGGTTCACCGAGGTCGGGACGGTAAGGGACCGGAGGAGTGGTTCGAGGGGTCGGGCAGCCCGTGCACTGATCGTGAGAGGATCGCGCAATGATCATCAACCTGCATGACTTCGGCGGCGAGCACTCGCTGACGTTGGATGCCGGTGGTCTGGCTGCCGATGCTGTAGTAGCTGCCGCCGGGCACGAGCCGAACGGGTACTTCTGGGAAGGTCTCGTGCGGTTTGCCTGGCCGGACATCGCTGAGCGCCTCGATTTCGACAGTGAGGCTGGCATGTTCTGCGCGGTCGGGAGTTCGAGCGACCTCGCGCGACTCAAGACGGCCGTTGAATCCGTCGTCACGAGTCCCGAGGCAGTCCGCGACATCATTGCCCGTGCGGAGACTTCGGGCTTCGAGTTCGACGACTAGGGTCGTGACCTCGCCGGATTGGGCGGGGTCAGGCAGCGGTCGACAGCGGCCGGCCGCCCCAGCGGAGACCTCGTTCGCTGCGGATGCGTGCACGCTCGCGTCGTTGGGCGGCTAGGACGTCGGGGTGGCGGGCATTGTTGTTCCGCCAGCGCAAGTAGGCGTGCAGGGCCCGGGTCTGGACAGTGTGGTTCGGATGGTTGGAGTTGGCCAGGGTGAACTGCCGCAGCGGCCCGAAGTGGGCCTCGATGGGGTTGGCCCAGGACGCGTAGGTGGGTGTGAAGCACAGCTCGACCTTGTTCTTCGTCGCCCACCGGCGGATGCGCCAGTTCAGGTGGGCGGAGAGGTTGTCGAGGATCATGTAGACCGGGGCGCCGTCCGGACGGGCGGCGCGGATGGACCGCAGGGCGGCCCAGGTGTGGTCAATGCCCTTGCGGCGCCGGTTGATTCCCCAGAGCTTGTCGTCACCGACCGAGTAACAGCCGTGGAAGTAGGTGATGCCGTGGGTGCGGCGGTAGGTGGCAGGCAGCCTGTCAGGACTGCCCTGCTTCTGCCAGCAGGAGCCGACGGTGGGGCGGATGCCCAGCGGCCCGAACTCGTCGAAAGCGAACGTACGGTCCGGACGCTCGTTGACCGCGTACTCGATCCGTTCCAGCTTGGCATCGAAGGCCGGGTCCGGGGATTCCTTCCAGGTCTTCGTCCGCTGGAAGGTGACCCCGCGGCGGGCCAGTAAGCACCGCAGGGCCTCGCGGCCGATCCGGACGGGCCGGGCCACGTTCCTGCGCAGATGATCGACCAGTTTGCGGACCGACCAGCGGGTGAAGGGCTTGCCCAGCACGGTGGGCCGGGTGGTGGCCGTCTGGATGACGAAGTCCTCATCATCACTGCTCAGCAGGCGGGGACGGCCTCCCGCCCACTGAGGGTTGAGACATGCGAGCCCGACCTCGTTGAAGCGGTGGATCACGTCCCAGACGGTGTCTTCATCCGCCTGGACCAGACGCGCGATCACCGGGACCGTGCTGCCGCCGGCCGAGGCCAGCAACATCATCGCCCGCCGAAACCGCACCGAGCTCGTACTGCCCCGCCGCACAGTCTGCTGAAGCTTCCGCCCCTCCTGCTCCGTCAGCCTCCGGACCTTGACCGGTGATGCCATCCCGCCTCCCCTGCTGGTCGGAAGCGTCAACGCTTCCAACCAGCACAACGAGCAACCCGGTGAACCTATGCGGTCACAGCACTAGCGCGCATACCGGTCAGGATCACCCCTGTACCCGACGGTGGGGTGTGGGACGCTGTCGTCTTGGCACCACTCGGCCAAGAAGAACATGCCAACATCGAGTTCCTCGTCGAGGCCGATCCGTACTTCACCCTGCGCTTCAGGGATGGCCGGGCCACCGAGGCCGAGGTGCGGCAGTCGGACAACGGGATCCACCTGCGGTTGCGATCCGTCCCCGAGCCATGACCGTCAAGCGGTCGTTGACGCTCGCCCGCGCGGATGCGGACGAGCGTGCTGCCGCTTGGCGCACGTCTTGTCCATCCTGGGTCACTCGACGATGAAGGTTCCCTTGGCGGGCAACGTGACCAGCAAGCCACGCTCCCGCAACTCCTGAATGGCACGACGAGTCGTGCCGATCGCAACGCCGTACTGCTCGGCCAGATCCCGCTCTCCCGGCAGACGGGCGCCCCGCTTCAGCGCTCCTGCCTCGATCTGTGCTGCGATGTGATCCGCGACCTGCATGTACACATAGGTCGCCTTCGTCGGGTCGACGGGCGAGGTGTGCTGCTCGGCTGCCATGGCAGTCAACATAGAGCAATCACCTGCAACACGTATGAGTGGATAGCGTCTTACTGCTCTATGCCGCTCTACTCGGCAGCTGTACGTTCGCCACACAGAAGACCCCGGCGACGCCTGGCAGCGCCCCGGGGCATGGCCACCAGCTGAAACGGAGCTGATGACATGCGGCATCGTATCGATCGCCTGCTCGCCCGGGTGAGGAAACTCCTCAGGCGGGGGAGCGAACCGACCTACGAAGCTCCTGCTCTTCACCAACCCGCCCCTCCCATCGGGTACGCCACCCCGACCACCTACATCACCTTTAGTCCGCACGGGATCAACATAGCCTCGTGTACCACCTCTCGGTGCACCTGCCCGGAGGCCGAACACGACCCACCAACCGGGAAGTTGCCCGCTCCCGGAACGTATGTGATCGACACTCGAAGCGGCGCCTTGGCCAGGTCATGGGTAACGAAGGCCCTCACCTCCAACTCCGGCCGCCACGCGGCGGACCGGAATGGGAGGCAAACTCCGGCGACGTACGGCCGGCCACTGACGGGGAACGCCTGAGCGCCAAGGTCCAAGCCGCCAACTCAACCCACAGGTGGGGCGCATGAGACCCGTGCCCGAGACGGTGAAGCCAGTCACCTTCGCCATGCAGTGCACCCGATGCGACGCCGCTTCGGTCCCCCACATCGACTTCACGATCGTCCATACGTGGGCGGTCCAACACGCCGTCCACAACCCGGAACACGCGGCCTACCGCGAGATCATCCACCGGCATTGGCGAACAGCGCCGGCGGACTGACCGGCGTCATTGGGACAGTCCCGTATGTCGGCCCTCCCGCAGAACAGTCTGCGGGAGGGCCGACATATAGCGTCGTGCCACGCGTCCGGGAACACGCCACGGGCGATCTGCCGATGAGCAGGTCGCCCGCTGGCCGAGTATGGCCGTGACCCCTTGAGTAATCCCCTGGACCGCGGAAACGGAGCACCGACGCCATGCCTGCGCCGGACGTTACGGCGCGATAGAGCGAGCACAGCCGGAGTCTAAAGTTGCTGGTCAGATACGGTGACGGGATGAACGAGAGCCTGCCTGCCGAATCCAGGACGGCTGCCTGCTGTGGCTGGAATTGAGTTCGTGGAACGACCTCGAAGCGACACTGGCCGCTGTGCGTCACTGGCTGCAGACGCGCTCTCGATTCCGAACGACCAGTGCCCAAACAGGCTCCGCGACACCGCCGACATCACGAGTACAAGCTCAGTAACCACCCGAATCCCTATCTGAACTGAGGATTCCTGCTGATCAGCCGCGAGGCTGCGGCCCCAAGTGCTTCGCGCAGCTCGGCGGCATCGGTGAGGACACTCCACCGGTTGCCGTGTGGGTCGGAAGACCCAGACTCGGTCGCCCAGATACCGGCCCGGCGGGGGCACGAAGAGTTCAGCTCCCTTGGGGCGTACGGAGACCAGGGGTTGCGCGGGGAGCTGCTTCGTCGTGCCCAGGGGGAGCAGCCACCACATGGCGTGCTCCATGCCGCTCATCAAGTAGGGGCCGATGTGTCGATGATGCTCCCTGAGGATGGGTGATGGCGGCAGTGAAGAGGGTGAAGTCGAGCTGCGACGGTCAGGGGGTGGTTTGGCCTTCGGCCCACTGGACCAGTGCGGCTCGCTGGTTGGGCGCGGCCTTGCAGAGCCAGCGCGTCAACGCGGATGGCGCCGACGGCAGCGGGGCTGCGCCAGCGTTCGTTGCCGTTGCTGCCAGCTACTGCCATCCTCCCAAGCGAAGACCCCGCCAGGACGCACCCGACGGGGCCTCAGGTTTGCCAGTCGAATTCAATGACCGAAACTCATTCGGCCTTATTCAGAGCTGCCAATACCTCAGGACGTCGCTTCATCACCGATGGCGCGAAGCACCTCGGACAGCCAAACGAACCCATGCCCCACAACACGATCAGGATCGGAGAGCATATCTTCCAGGTGCCCCCATGACTCAGAAAGCATGCCGATCGTGAGATCTCGCGGCTCATTGTAGGCATCGTAAGCCTGATCTCGAGGCACGGACCAGAATGCCTCTCTACCGATTTCCAACATCTGCTCACCAGCATGGATCCGCTCCATGAGCAAGTCGAAGACACCCTTGAGCTTGTCTACTGGAATCTCGACCATCAGCAAGCGCTCCCTGTAATTTTCGCGATGTTGTCGTGGAAGGTTTGTATTTCCTTCCTGAGATGCCTGGCGCGTCCCTCAATTATTCGCTTCCGTACCTCTTCATTCGGAGCATTCTTGAGGTACCCCTTGTTGTCGTAGGCATCCGGGTTTGCTAGATAATCCCGGAGTTTCGCCTCGTGCTCCTCGATCAGCTGCCGATACGAACCGATGGACTTCAGCTGCTCAGGAGTCAGATCACCGTTGCTGTTGTGAACGAGTACCGGCGTTCCCCCTGCTAGCACATAGTACGTGTGGAGGTCGTCCACAGTGAGGTTGTATGTGCGTGCGTGCTGGTCGTAGGCGCGGTTGGCCTGGACTC
This sequence comes from Streptomyces caatingaensis, assembly GCF_001187435.1. Lineage (GTDB taxonomy): Bacteria > Actinomycetota > Actinomycetes > Streptomycetales > Streptomycetaceae > Streptomyces > Streptomyces caatingaensis. Next base: position 762,424 of record NZ_LFXA01000009.1, read on the forward strand.
GGGCGGTGGTTCCGTCGCTGGTGCGGAGGGTGGTGCCGGGGGTGAGTTCGCGGGCGGGGAGCCAGCGGTGTTCGTCCGGTGCCCAGAAGGGGTGTTCGTAGGTGGCGGTGAGTCTCTTCGGGCCGTTGACGGTCGTGATCGTCAGTTCGTTGAAGTGCTTGTCGCTGTCGGTGACGATCGCGCGGGTGACCTGTCGGGCTGCTGACCGGCCAGTGACCGGGTCGCTTGCGAGGACCTGGTCGCCTGCCTTGATGTCCTCGATGTTGCGGGTGGAGCGGTCACCCATGAGGACCTTGGTGCCAGCCAGGAAACAGTTGTTGCAGCCGGGGTCAGGGCGGCGGCGTTGTGACCTGCCTGCGGCCTTCTCTGCTTCCTTTTCAACTTCCTTCCTGCCCCACTTGCCGTAGACCCACTTCCCGCCCTTGGCGGCCCACTTCGCGCCCTTTCCGCCCGGGCCCGGGATGAATTCCAGGCAGCCGAGGTAATCGTCTCCGGAGACGCACTGGTCCCAGCCCTTCAGGGGCGTGACCTCAGCGACGACCCCCATGAAGCCCGTCCAGCAGCTGGGTCGCCACTTGGAGCACTTCTTCTCCTGGCCGGCCGCTTGTTCCTCGATGTTTTTGAAGTCGAGAAGTTTCTTGACGATTTCTGATGTTGCGCCGGCGATCTGGCCTTGGGCCTCTTTCATGGCCTTTTCCGCGGCCTTCAGATCGCGGACACGGATCTTGATCTTCGCGACAGCGTCCTTGGCCGCGGCGGCGTCCTGGCCAGCCTTGTCGGCGGAGATGCGTGCATCTGCTGCGGCGGCGTAGGCCGTGTCGGCGGACTGGTGTGCCCATTGGGCCGATGCGCTGGCCCGGGCAGCGGAGATTTCCGCGGCCTCGGCGTCGCGTGCCGCTGCTTGTGCCGCTTCGGTGGCGGCTCGTGCGGACTTCGCGGCCTGCTCGGCCGAGGCTTGGGCCGACTTGGCGTACTGGGCTGCCTGGCCCGCGAACTTGCTGGCCTGGCCCGCGTATTCCTTGGCCTGCTTGGCGGCGGCGTTCGCTTCCTTGTCGGCCTTCGCGGCCCTGGCTGCGACGACCGAGGCGAGGGCTGCGTTCTGCTGGGCGAGGGACGCGGTCCGCGCGGCGCCCGCGATGAGCTGCTGCACGGTCGCGACGTGGGTAGCCGTCAGGTTGTCCAGGCGAGCTGCGGAGTACTGGCCGGTCTCGATGAACTGGTGCAGGAGTTCCGGCGGGCTCTCCATCGCGACCTTGGCAGCCGCCTTGACCTCCGGGCCGCCGGTGTGGATGAGCTGGGCCGCACGGGTGCGCTCGTCGGCCTCCCGGGCGATGTGCTGCGTGCGGTTGAGGAATTCGCGGAGCTTGCCGGCGGAGCTGTCCAGCAGGGCGTCCTGGCCGGCCTTCTTGAGCTCCGGGCCCGCGGTGTGCACGATCTGGGCCACGCGCAGGCGGTAGTCGCCCAGCGCAGCCTCGTGCTGACCAGTGCGCAGGAACTCGGCTATCTGCTTCGCGTCGCCCTTCAGGGCTTCCTTGGCCGCCTTGCGGACCGATTCCAGTCCGCTGTCCTCGGCGAGGCGCTGGACGTCGGCGCGTTCGTCCTCCTGCAGGGCCTCCTGCCGACCGGTCCGCAGGTACTCGACCACCTGGTCGTCGGAGCCCGCGAGGGCGAGCTTGGCGGCGGCCTGGCTCCAGGGGCCTGCGGTCTTCAGCGACCGCATGGCGACCTTGCGGCCCTTGGCAGCGGCCTCCTTGACATCGACACCGGGCTTGGCGGCTTCGGCGGCGAGGCGGTCGGCTTCCTCGTCGAGTTCCTTGCGCTCCTTGTCGGCGCGGTCGGCTTCGGCCTGGCGCCGCTCTTGCTCGATCCGCAGGGTCCGGGCCTGCTCGACCCTGGCGGCCGTGCGGGCCCTGAGTTCCTCGGCCTCGACCTTGCGGGCGACGCCCTGCACCTTGTTCGCGGTCTTCACCGCGTCGAGCGCGGCGTTGGCCGCCTTCTTCGCCTCCATGGCGTGGACGGCCGACTGCTTGGCCGCACTGGACGCCTGCCCCGCATGCTTGGCGGCTTCCTCCGCGGCTTTGCCGGCGTTGCGGGCATGCGTGGCCGCTGAGTCCGCGGCCTTCGCCGCCTCGTCCGCGGCGGCCGCCGACTCACGCGCCAGAGCCTGCGACTGCTGGGCGGCCCGAGCGGAGTCATCCGCGCGGGCGCGGGCCGTCGCGGCCCACTGCCTGGCACGGGCCGCCTCCGCGTCGGCCACCCCGGCAAGGCCACCGGCCCTGTCGGCCTCACTCGCCGCCACCTGCGCATTGGCGCTGGCACTCGCGGCCGCGCCCGCGGCCTTCTCTGCGGCCTTCGAAGCGGCACCCACCTGCTTGGCGGCGTCCCTGGCCAGCTCGGCAGCCTCCGCGGCCGCGTAGGCGTCCTTGGCGGCCTTACGGGCATCGCCCGCCCGGCCCGCGTCCTTCGCCGCGTTCGCAGCCGCGTTACGCGCCCGGGCCGCAGCCTCGGCGGCACCAGCAGCAGCAGCGGCGGCGTTCGCGGCAGCCGTGGAGGCCATCCGCGCCGCGTAGTTGGCCGCCTGCGCCGCGCCTATCGCCTCCTGCGCCGCGTTGGCGGCACCCTGCGCGGCGGCCGCGGCCTGCTGGGCCGACCGCGCCGCACGGGCCGTGTCCTGACCCGCCGCCTTGGTCTCCTCCGCAGCCTTCTGGGCCTGCTTCTTGGCCAGATCGGACGCCTTCACGGCCCGGTCGGAAGCCCGCGCCGCCGCCTCGGTCTGGCTTTTGGCCACCTGGCCCGCGTCCTTCGCCCGCTGCGCGAGCTGGGCGACAGTGGCCCGTTCCTGGTCGCGCATGCGGGCGACATGCTGACCCACGGCAAGGAACTCGCGGACGTCGTCGGGGGACCCCTTCAGCGCGAGCTGGGCGGCCTCCTTCGTAGCGGGACCACCGGTCCCGAGGATCTGGACGAGACGCAGCCGCTCGTCGGCCTCGCGCGCGATGAACTGCTTCTCCTCCAGGAACTTGGCCATGTCATCGGCCGTTCCGAGGAGCGCTTTCTGGCCCGCCTCCTTCAGAGAAGGACCACCCTCGTTGATTGCCTGTGCGACCAGGATCCGCTGGTCGGCCTCGAACGGGGTCTGCCAACCCTCCTCGAGGAACTTCCGCATGTCCTCCTCGGAGCCCTTGACCAGGACCTCCTGAGCAGCCTCGCGCAACGTCGGCCCACCGAGACTGTAGATCCGGGCCGTTGCGACACGGTCGTCCCCAAGCTGCGCGAGCTCTTCCTCGCGGTAGAGGAAGCGGCGTACGTCCTCATCGGAACCTAGGAGCGCCGCCTCAGCCGCCGCCTTGACTCCCGGCCCGCCGTTCATCCACCGCTCGACCAAGTTGCCGCGATCCGTGTCCCACAGCACATCGGAGAGGTTGAACTTGTTGGTATCCAACTCCTCCGCCGCCCTGGCAGGAGCAGCGCCTAGCAACCCGACGAGGATAGCCAAGGGCAGCAAGGCCAGGCACAGCAGGCGTATGACGAACGCGGGCGCGCCCCTCATCCTCTTCAAGCAAGGTCTATATCTCACGAACTACCTTCATGAATTGGTGAAGTGACTGACGTGCAGTCAATTAGCGCCGGTGATCATAGCCGGAGGATTCTGAAGCACCGTATGGGACGGTCAGAACAGGCCAGTCCTTGCCGGAAGCGGAGCCGGGTGGTGCCTGGATGATGCAATGTCAAGTCGTTACCCAAAAGGTAGATGGATGAGACTGATGCGGCGTCAGGCATCTCATCGCACGGTCATGCCAGGGTGGTAGGTTCGATCGGTGCCGCTCTCCGACATCCGTGATGCGGCCCTTTTTTGTTCGCCAACCCCGTCGAAAGGAAAACTCGATGAGGTCCACCCTGCGCGGGACGCTCGTTGCTGCCGTAGCTGGAGCCGTTTCCGCCGCCCTGGCCATAGGGTCTACGACTAGCGCGGCCGCTCCCTCGGTCAACCCGGCTGACGACCCGTCGCTGTCCTACGCGGTCGAGGGCTTCGAGTACCCCAACGCGGCGAAGATTCTCAAGGAGCGTGGTATCGCCCTCCGAAAGGGCGACGGTCACATCCTCCTGTCCGACTGCGCTGCAACCCAGGACATCGTCGTCAATACCAACAACCTCGACAACGTCGACCGCGGGAAGTACTGCTTCAAAGTCACGGGGACCGGCAAGACCGGCGAACTCACCCTGGAAATACCCAAGGTCATCTCCATCACCGCCGGAAATTACCTCGTCCAGGCCAGCCTCACCACCGACGGCCGCACCACCGAGGTTGGACTGTCGAAGTACGACACCAAGGTGGTCGGCCAGGGCGTAAACCCGACCGGCAGCCCCGCTGTTCTGGTCAAGCTCCGTGTCAAGGGCTGACCTCGCCACTGCGCGACTCACCACACCACTAATAATTCGCTGAGGATCAAACGAATGCCTGGCATACGTCCACGCGCCGCGTGGATCACCGGACTTGCCCTATCCGCCGTCACAGCAGGCCTGCTGACCGCCGCTCCCGCGAACGCGGTGGTCGGTGAGCCGGCCAAGGACGACGCATTCGCGTTCACGGCCAAGCTCGACATCGGAGGCGAGCGCAGTTGCTCGGCCGCGCTGGTGGGGGAGCAGTGGCTGGTCACCGCCGCCAGCTGCTTCGCCGACGATCCGGCGCGGAGCCTGACTGTGCGGGCCGGTACGCCGAAGGTTCGGACGATCGCCACCGTTGGTCGCACCGACCTCACCCGTGGTGGCGGCAGCGTGGTGGAGGTCGTCGAACTCGTCCCGCGTACCGACCGCGACCTGGTCATGGCCCGACTGGCCACGCCGGTCACGGGGGTCACCCCCATCGGGCTCGGGGCCAACGCCGTACTGCCGGGCGAGGACCTCTGGGTCGCCGGCTACGGACGAACCCGCGACGAATGGGTCCCCGACCGGCTCCACCACGCGCGATTCACCGTGGACGGGGTGAAGAGCACCTCAATCAGCCTGTCCGGCAAGTCGCCCGACGCCGCTGTCTGCCAGGGCGACACCGGCGGCCCAGCCTTCCGGGAGATCGGCGGCCGCTACGAGCTGGCAGGCATCAACAGCATGTCCGGGCAGGGCGGTTGCTTCGGAACCGATGAATCGGTGACCAGCCGGGCCGCGGCGAACACCCGGGTCGACGACATCACCGGATGGATCCACTCCGTCGCCTACCGGGATGTCCTGAAGCAGGCCAACTGGAAGAACGTGGCTCACTTGGCCTCCGGCCGCTTCACCAACGCCGCCGGGGCGGCGGCCAAGCGTCGCATGGACCTGTTCGTGATCTGGAAGGACGGCTCGGCCAGCATCTTCCCGGGATCCGACAGCACCGACCCCAAGACACCGTTCTCGGCCGAGCACAAGGTGGCCAAGGCCGGCAGCGACTGGAAGTACGCCAGCGTCATCGCGGCGGGCAACTTCGCCGGCAGCGGCACGGACGGACTCTTCGTGCGCTGGAAGGACGCCGAGGTGACCGAGTACGGACACCTCGACCTGAAGGGCGCCCACAACGAGACGACGCTGAAGAAGAAGCGCCAGCTGGACCCCAAGAACTTCTGGAACAACGCCCGGCTGATCACCGTCGGCCGCTACGGCGGCAACAGCCTGCGCGACGACGTGCTGGTGCTCTGGGAAAACGGATCCACCTCGCTGTACACCGATGTCCACAGCAAGGGGCTGAACGGCTACTCCCAACTGTCCGCCGCGGCCAATTCCTGGAAGAACGCCACCCAGATCAGCGCCGGGGAATTCAACGGCAAGAAGACCTCCGACCTGCTCATCCAGTGGAAGGACGGGGAGACCAGCGTCTTCCCGGGCGTCGACGCCAAGGGCTACCACGGCCGCACCAAGATCCACGACGCCGGTTCCGCCTGGAAGAACGCCCACATTCTCACCACCGGGGCCTTCACCCACAACGACGACCGCGTCAACGACATCCTGATCAGCTGGAACAATGGCAACCTCGGCCTGTACTCCGATGTCGACGGAAACGGGACCCACGGAGGCATCGAGCTCCTCAAGTGACCACGAGCAGCTGAGGAGAGTCGCATTCTGCTTCTGCGCACCAAGCAAGTGACCCGTTCGGGAACGTGCTGAGTCCTGCACGCCTGGGCAGGGGGCGCCGCGGCCGTCACGACTTCACCTGCGAACGGGTCGGTGCCCGTACCGCTTGCGGCGCGGTACGGGCACCTACCCGTGCTGGCGCTATGGCCGGACGGGCGTACTGCCGACCTCGGCGTGGGTGAGGGTGCTGCCGTCGCTCTCGGCGCGGGCGAGTTCGATGAGGTGGAGGTCGGCGGCGTCCTCCAGGGCCGCGCGGGCCTCGGGGTCGTCGCCGGCGGTGTCCACGACGGCCTGCCGCCACCAGTCGTTCAGCAGGAGGCCGAGGGCGCCGGGGCTGTCGACGCCGCGCACGTCGTCCCAGAAGCGTCTGTGCCATCTCTCGTCCAGGGCATCGGCGATGCCGCCGATGGTGCGGGGGATGTCCGGCAACTCGGTGGAGAGGTTCATGGCGGTCTCCTGGGGAAGGGACATGCTCGCGTTCAGAGAGTAGGGCATGGGAAACGGCCCGGGGCCCGTACCGCTCGCAAAGCGAGGGTACGGGCCCCGGGCCGTTCGGCCGACGGATCAAGGAGATCCGGATCAGGCGTCGAACACCTCGTTCACCAGCGCCACCTGCTCCGCCTGGTGGCGCTTCGCCGAGCCCACCGCGGGGGAGGAGGAGTGCGGGCGGGAGACGCGGCGCAGGCGCTCGGGGCGGGGATGTCGGCGCCCACGGCCAGGTCCAGGTGGTCGATCAGGTTGAGGGCGATGAACGGCCAGGCGCCCTGGTTGGCCGGCTCCTCCTGGGCCCAGATGTACTTCTGGGCGTTGGGGAACTTGGCGATCTCGGCCTGGAGTTCCGCACCGGGGAGCGGGTAGAGGCGCTCGATGCGGAGGATGGCCGTGTCCATGGCGCCGCGCTTCCGGCGCTCGGCCTCCAGGTCGTAGTAGACCTTGCCGGAGCAGAAGACGACCTTGCGGACGTCGGCCGCGTTGACGGTGTCGTCGCCGATGACCGGGCGGAACGAGCCCGTCGTGAACTCCTCCGCCTTCGACGCCGCGGCCTTCAGGCGCAGCATCGACTTCGGGGTGAAGACGATGAGCGGCTTGTGGTGCGGGTTGTGCACCTGCCAGCGCAGGAGGTGGAAGTAGTTGGACGGGAGGGTGGGCATGGCCACCGTCATGTTGTTCTGGGCGCAGAGCTGGAGGTAGCGCTCGATGCGGGCCGAGGAGTGGTCCGGGCCCTGGCCCTCGTAGCCGTGGGGGAGGAGGAGCGTGACGCCGGACGTCTGGCCCCACTTCTGCTCCGAGGACGAGATGAACTCGTCGACGATGTTCTGCGCGCCGTTGGCGAAGTCGCCGAACTGGGCCTCCCACATCACCAGCGCGTCCGGGCGGGCCAGCGAGTAGCCGTACTCGAAGCCCATCGCCGCGTACTCGCTCAGCAGCGAGTCGTAGACGTTGAAGCGCGCCTGGTCCTCGGAGAGGTAGAGCAGCGGGGTGTAGTCCTCGCCGGTCTCGCGGTCGACGAGCACGGCGTGGCGCTGGCCGAAGGTGCCGCGGCGGGAGTCCTGGCCGGCGAGCCGGACCGGGGTGCCCTCCATCAGCAGCGAGCCGAAGGCGAGGGTCTCGCCCATGCCCCAGTCGATCGTGCCGTCCTCGATGCTGGCGGCGCGGCGCTGGAGCTGCGGCACCAGACGCGGGTGCACCGTGACGTTCTCCGGCGTGGTGACCTGCGACTCGGCGATCCGCTTGAGGACCTCCGCGGAGATCGCGGTGTCGACGGCGACCGGGAACTCCGGGCCCTCGGGGGCCGGGGGGGCCTCCACCGGCGCCGGGTCGGCGTCGGCGTCGCGGACCTCGACGAAGACCTTCTCCAGCTGGCCCTGGTAGTCCTGGAGGGCCTGCTCGGCCTCCTCCAGGGTGATGTCGCCCCGGCCGATCAGCGACTCGGTGTAGAGCTTGCGCACCGAGCGCTTCTTGTCGATCAGGTCGTACATCAGCGGCTGGGTGAACTGGGGGTTGTCCGACTCGTTGTGGCCGCGGCGCCGGTAGCAGATCAGGTCGATGACGACGTCCTTGTTGAACGTCTGGCGGAACTCGAAGGCCAGCCGGGAGACCCGGCAGACGGCCTCGGGGTCGTCACCGTTCACGTGGAAGATCGGCGCCTCGATCATCCGCGCGACGTCGGTGCAGTACATCGACGAACGCGAGGACTCCGGCGGGGCGGTGAAGCCGACCTGGTTGTTGATGACGATGTGCACGGTGCCGCCGGTGCGGTAGCCGCGCAGCTGCGACATGTTGAGCGTCTCGGCCACGACGCCCTGGCCCGCGAAGGCCGCGTCGCCGTGCAGCTGGACCGGCAGGACGGTGAAGTCCGTGCCCGCCTTGCCGATGATGTCCTGCTTGGCGCGGGCGATGCCCTCGACGACCGGGTCGACCGTCTCCAGGTGGGACGGGTTGGCGGCCAGCGAGACCTTGATCTGCTCGCCGTCCAGGCCGGTGAAGATGCCCTCGGCGCCCAGGTGGTACTTCACGTCGCCGGAGCCGTGCATCGACTTCGGGTCGAGGTTGCCCTCGAACTCGCGGAAGATCTGGGCGTAGGACTTGCCGACGATGTTCGCCAGCACGTTGAGGCGGCCGCGGTGGGCCATGCCGATGACGACCTCGTCGAGGCGGGCCTCGGCGGCGGCGTCCAGCAGGGAGTCCAGCAGCGGGATGACGGACTCGCCGCCCTCCAGCGAGAACCGCTTCTGGCCCACGTACTTGGTCTGGAGGAACGTCTCGAACGCCTCGGCGGCGTTCAGGCGGCGCAGGATGCGCAGCTGCTCCTCGCGCTCCGGCTTGGCGTGCGGGCGCTCGACGCGGTCCTGGATCCACTTGCGCTGCTTGGGGTCCTGGATGTGCATGAACTCGATGCCGGTGGTGCGGCAGTACGAGTCGCGCAGGACGCCCAGGATGTCGCGCAGCTTCATCATCGACTTGCCGGCGAAGCCGCCGACCGCGAAGTCGCGCTCCAGGTCCCAGAGGGTCAGGCCGTGCTCGGTGATGTCCAGGTCGGGGTGCTTGCGCTGGCGGTACTCCAGCGGGTCGGTGTCGGCCATGACGTGGCCGCGCACCCGGTACGCGTGGATCAGCTCGAAGACGCGGGCGGCCTTGGTGACGTCGTCGTCGTGCGAGGCGTCGATGTCCTTGAGCCAGCGGATCGGCTCGTAGGGGATGCGCAGCGCCTCGAAGATCTCGTCGTAGAAGCCGTTCTCGCCCAGCAGCAGCTGGTGCATGATCCGCAGGAACTCGCCGGAGGCGGCGCCCTGGATGACCCGGTGGTCGTACGTCGAGGTCAGGGTCATGACCTTGGAGATGCCCAGCTTGTTCAGGGCGTCCTGGGAGGTGCCCTGGAACTCGGCCGGGTAGTCCATCGCGCCGACGCCGATGATCAGGCCCTGGCCGGGCATCAGGCGCGGCACGGAGTGCACGGTGCCGATGCCGCCGGGGTTGGTCAGCGACGCGGTGACGCCGGTGAAGTCCTCCATCGTCAGCTTGCCGACGCGGGCGCGCTTGACGATGTCCTCGTAGGCCTGCCAGAACTCGAAGAAGTTGAGCGTCTCGGCCTTCTTGATGGCCGCGACCACGAGCTGGCGGTCGCCGTTCGGCTTCACCAGGTCGATCGCCAGGCCCAGGTTGACGTGCTCGGGCTTGACGAGGGTGGGCTTGCCGTCCTTCTCCGCGAAGGAGTAGTTCATCGACGGCATCAGCTTCAGCGCCTGCACCATGGCGAAGCCGATGAGGTGCGTGAAGGACACCTTGCCGCCGCGGGCGCGCTTGAGGTGGTTGTTGATGACGATGCGGTTGTCGAACAGCAGCTTCACCGGGACGGCGCGGACGGACGTGGCCGTCGGCAGCTCCAGGGAGGCGTTCATGTTCTTCGCGACCGCCGCGGAGGGGCCGCGCAGCGTCACGTACTCCGGGCCGGCGGGGGCCTCGGTGGCGGGCTTCGCCGCGGGCTTGGCGGCCGCGGGCTTCGCGGGGGCCTTCGCCGGGGCGGCGGCGGGCGCGGCCGGGGCGGCCTGCGCGGGCTTCGCCGGGGCCTGCGGCGCGGCGGCCGGGGCCTGGGCGGCGGGCTGCGCGGGGGCGGCCTGCGCGGGCTGCGCGGGCTGCGTCGGAGGAGCGGCCGCCGGAGGCGTGGCGGGGGGCGTCGTCCCCCCGGTCACGGCCTGCTGCGCCGCAGCAGAGCTTGTGTCCTTGCCCGGCTTGTAGTCGGCGAAGAAGTCCCACCAGGCTCGGTCGACCGAGTTCGGGTCCTGGAGGTACTGCTGGTAGATCTCGTCGACGAGCCACTCGTTGGGACCGAACACGTCAGCAGGGCTCTTGCCCTGCCCGTCTTGGTCGGTCGAGATGCTCGATGAGTTCGGGGACTGTGGCGACACGGCGGCAACCGCCCTCTTCCGCTTCCTAAGGTGGTGGACAGCGGGAATAAAGGCTACGCCTGTCAGGGGCTCCCATGCAGGTCGCCGAGGCCAGTCGTCGCCTAAGTCACACTCGCTCCGGGGTTTCGGGGCATGACTCACCGGGAAACACACGAGGTTTCCCCCGTCCCGCCCCGGACCCGCGCGCTTTCGGGTTCGCCGAAGCACGCCGCACATCCGGACGAATGTGTGCCTCCGCCCCCGACCATACGTCAAGACTGATCAACGGGGGTCTCCCGGAAGAGTGACCTTGATGCGGCACCCCCGCGGGGACTCGGCCACCCCGATGCTCCCGCCGTGCAGATCGACCGCCCAGCGCGCGATGGCCAGCCCCAGCCCCGTCCCGCCGTCGCTGTCCGGCCCGTGGTGACCCGAGCCGCCCCGGTTGAACCGCTCGAAGACCCGGTGCCGCTCCGCCGGGGGGATGCCCGGCCCCTCGTCCAGGACCTCCAGGGCCAGCGACTGGGGGCCCTCGCCGCGCCGGGCGCGGACGGTCACGCGGCCGTGCGGGGGGCTGTGCCGCACGGCGTTCTCCACCAGGTTCGCGACGACCTGGTGCAGCCGCTCCGCGTCCGCGTGCGCCGTCAGCTCCGGCGGCTGGACGTCGAGGTGGAGATGGACGTCCTTGCGGACGCGCGGCGACGAGCCCGCCCCGCAGGCGAGGCTCGCCTCCTTGATGACCTGCGCCAGATAGGGCCACACCTCGAAGCTGCGCGTGTGCAGCGGCACGACACCGTTGTCGAGCCGCGAGAGGTCCAGCAGGTGCTCCACCAGGCGGCCCAGCCGCTCGGTCTGGCGCAGCGCGGCGCGCATGGTCTCGGGATCGGCGGCCGAGACGCCGTCCACCACGTTCTCCAGGACGGCCCGCAGCCCCGCGATCGGGGTGCGCAGCTCGTGGGAGACGTTGGCGACCAGCTCCTTGCGGTGCGTGTCCACCGCCTCCAGGTCGGCCGCCATGCGGTTGAAGGCGTGGGCCAGGGCCCCGAACTCGTCCCGCCGCCCGGCGCGCACCCGCCGGCTGTAGTCGCCCCCGGCCATCGCCCGGGTGACCTCGGTCATCTCGTCCAGCGGCGCGGTGAGGCCGTGCGCCACGAACTGGGTGATCAGCAGCGAGGCGATGATCGAGAAGACGGTGATCACGCGTAAGCCGGTGGCCGAGCGGAAGGCCACGAAGACCAGGAAGGTGGTGATCACCACGGAGCCGACCACGAGCCAGCCGAGCGCGGCCTTGACGGAGCGGTACGGGTCCAGCGGGCGCAGCGCCTCCCAGACCCGGGCCGCCGGACCCGGCGGCGGACAGTCGGTCATCTGCGGCCCGTGCCCCTCATGCGGCCGGGGTCTCCAGCGCGTACCCCACCCCGTGCACCGTGCGGATCCGCTCGGCGCCGATCTTGCGGCGCAGCGCCTTGATGTGGCTGTCGACGGTGCGGGTGCCGGAGGCGTCGGCCCAGTCCCAGACCTCGGCCAGCAGCTGCTCGCGGGAGAGCACCGCGCGGGGGGTGTTCGCCAGACAGACGAGCAGGTCGAACTCGGTCGGGGTGAGGTGCACGTCCGCGCCCCGCACCCGCACCCGCCGCTGGGCGTGGTCGATCTCCAGCTCGCCCAGCCGCAGGATCCCGCTGCGCGGGGTGTGCGCCGCCAGCGTCGCGCGCTCGACGCGGCGCAGCAGGACGTGGACGCGCGCGGCCAGTTCGCGCATGGAGAACGGTTTGGTCATGTAGTCGTCGGCGCCCACGCCCAGCCCGACGAGCATGTCCGTCTCGTCGTCCCGGGCGGTGAGCATGAGCACGGGCACGGGTCTCTGCGCCTGCACCCGGCGGCACACCTCCAGGCCGTCGTAGCCCGGCAGCATCACGTCCAGGACCAGCAGGTCCGGCTGCCACGCCTCGGTGGTGTCCACCGCCGCCGGGCCGTCGCCGGCGGTCCGCACCTGGAAGCCCTCGGCCCGCAGCCGGGCGGCGATGGCCTCCGCGATCGTCCGGTCGTCCTCGACGACGAGGACCCGCCGCTGCGCCCCGGCGGAGGCTGCGGTGCCGCCCGGGCCGATGTGTGTCTGCTCCATGCGCCCCGCCCCTAAGCGTCCCCCGGCGCCGGGTCCGCCGGCCGGGGCGCCGGCCCCGGCGAGGGGCCTGGCGGTTCCGAACGGCAGCCCTGAACACCGGTCCCGAATGCCGGTCCTCACAACTGTGGCAAGCAGGGTACGGGCAGGTGGCGGGGGACGGCTACGCGGCGAGGACGCCGAGGTGGACGACGTCCGGGACGCCTCGGGCAACGCTGATCTCTTCGGTGGTTACCCCGTCGAACCCGGCATTCCGGAGCGCTTTCTCGAACTCGGCGGACGGTTGTGCGGACCAGACCGCCAGCACCCCGCCGGGCAGCAGTCGCTCCCGGCAGGCCCTGAGGCCGGAGGGGGAGTAGAGGCTGCCGTTGTCGTCGGTGACGGTCCAGCCGGGGCCGTTGTCGATGTCGAGGCAGAGCGCGGCGTAACGCTCCCCTGTGGTGCGGATGTGACGGACGAGATCGGCCTGGACGATCCGTACCCGGGGGTCGGCGAGCGCGGCCGCCGAGATCTCCGCCAGCGGTCCGGCCCGGTGCCACTCGACGACGGCCGGCTCCCGCTCGACGACGGTGATCCGCCCCCAGCGCGCCTCCTCGGCGGCCCGGACCAGCGAGAAGCCCACGCCCAGCCCGCCGATCAGCACCTCGGGCGCCGCCAGGCCGGCGGGCAGGGCCGCGAGCGCCGCGTCCACCAGCCGCCGCTCCGAGCGGCCGTCCGAGGTGTCCATCAGGAAACAGCCGTTCTCGATGATCTCCAGGACGCCGGGGGAGGCGCCGCGCCGCCGCAGCACCACCTCCCCGTACGGGCCTTCGCGCCGGTCGAGCGTCACGGGACGCTCCTCCGACGCGAAACGCTCCTCCGAAGGGAAACGCTCCTCCGACGAAAAACGCCCCCCGGACGCGCACTCCGACGTGGACCGCGACGTGGACTCCGGCGCGGTCCTCGACGTGAACTCCGACGTGAACTCCGACGTGAACTTCGACGGGAACGGAGCGGACATACGGGCCTCCGGTGATCGTTGGTGTTCGACGGACGCATCGGAAGGTTAAGAGGTTGACAAGCGTGGGCGGCCTCACGGCCGGAACGTGATTCCTCCCGGGGCCAGGAGCCGTAGGGTTTCGTAGTGCGGCCGCGCCCCACGGGCCGCCGCCCGAGTCCGAGCACGCCCAGGGGAGAAAGGGGCCCGGCCGAGTGACCGCGGTTGACCCCGCCGGCGCGCGCGAGGAAGCGCCGGCCCGAAGCGCTCCCCGCGCGCCCGGCGCCCGCCGCCGCCTCCGCGCCCTGCGGCAGTGGGTCCCCACCCCCCGGGCCACCCCCTTCACCTTCTGGTACGGCCTGGTGCTGCTCGCCACCGCCGCCTACACCGAGTTCGGCGACCAGGCCACCGTCAACCGCTTGCTGCGCGACTCCAGCACCGACGCCGCCCACCTCGCCGACCGGCCCCTGGTCGTCCTCGTCGCCAGCGCCCTGTGGGTCGCGGGCGGCTTCTGGTCGTTCTTCGGCCCGGCCTTCGCCCCCGTCCTCGGCGCCCTCGAACGCCGCGTCGGAAGCCTGCGCGCCGCCGGGGTCTTCCTCCTCGGCCACGTGCTGGCGACCCTCGCCACCGAACTCCCCGTCGCCGGAGCCGTCGCCGCCGGCCGCCTCCCGGCCGCCTCCCTCCACCGGCTCGACTACGGCATCAGCTTCGGCCTGATGGCCGCCCTCGGGGCGCTCGCCTGCCTCCAGCCGCCGCGCCCCAAGTGGATCCTGCTCGGCGGCGCGTCCCTCATGTGCGCCCAGGACCTGGTCGAGTTCGCCGACCCGCTGGCCAGCTGGGGCCACCCGATCGCCCTGCTCACCGGCTGCGCCTGCCACGCCCTGCTGCGCGACGCCGACCGCGCGGCCGCCGCCTCAGCGCACGCGGCCGTCCCAGCGCCACTCCCCGCGCAGGCCGTGCCCGGGCAGCGCGAGCCGTCCCGTGCACCACAGGAGCGTCTCGCCGGGGGCGTGCCCCCGCGGGGCGCCGGGGAAGAGCCGGCCGAGCGCGGGGGCGGCGAGGTCGTCCGGCGGGGTCCAGGCGAGGCCCAGGCCGGCGGCGATGTCGTGGGTGTGGACGACGGTCTCCACGACGCCCATGGCCGCGAAGCCGGGCCCGTCCGCGTGCCCCCACGGGTGCCACGCCCGGTCCGCCGGGGCGGTGGCCCGGACGGCGGAGGCGAGGAACGACGCCGCGACGCGGATGCCCTCCAGCCGCGCTGAGACCGGCGCCGCGGGGTCCAGCGAGGCGAAGAGCGTGATGTAGCGGTCCCGCGGCTTCGCCGTCAGCAGCCCCGCGTACCCCGTCAGCCCCAGCGCCAGGTGGTCGAGCGTCGCGTGCCCCGACCACTCCAGCCGCCCGGCCGGCCGCGACCAGTCGCCGCCCGCCCCCTCCAGGACCGCCGTGCAGCGCTCGGCCGCGTCGAGGACCAGCCCGGCCCAGTCCGTCGTCACGCCCGTCGTCACGGCCGCCGTCACCCCCGTCGTCACGCCCGGACCTCCCCGCGGACGAACTCCACCAGCCGCGCCCAGCTGTCCCGGCCGTGCCCGGCCTCGACGCCGCGCCGCGTCAGTTCCCGGAAGACCTCCGGCAGCCCGCTCGCGATCCCGCGCGCCTCGCTCGCGTGCACCAGGTGCTCGACCGCCGCCGCGTGGACGTCCAGTGTGGCGTCGTCACCGGGGTACCTCCCGGCGTCCACCTGCGGGGCGTAGGTGTTCATGAAGACGCCGACCGCCTTCATCCACCGGCCCGCGACCTCGGTGAACGCCGTCGCCGTCGTACCGCCGTCCGCCCCGGCCAGCGCCGCGCCGTGCAGCCAGCCGGTCAGGGCCGCCCACATCAGGCCCAGCAGCGCCGTGTCGTACAGCGAGGCCAGACCGGCGTCCGCGCCCAGGTGGACGGGGTCGCCGAGCGCGGCGAGCACCTCGCGGTGGGCGTCGAAGACCGCCCGCTCGCCGCTGTAGAGCAGCATGAACCCGGGGTCGCCGATGCCGGGCGGGGTGGTCATGATCCCGCCGTCGAGGTACGCGGCGCCGTGCGCCGCCGCCCACGCGGCCGTCTCGCGGGCCTCCTCCGGCGTGCCGGAGGTGAGGTTGACGAGCGTACGGCCCGCCAGGCCGTCCGCCACGGGGTCCAGGACCTCGCGGACGGTCCCGTACGTCGCCAGGCAGACCACGACCAGCTCGGAGGCGGCCAGCCCCTCGGCGGGCCCGGCCGCCTCCGCCGCGCCCTTCGCCACCAGGGCGTCCGCCCGGCCGGCGGTCCGGTTCCAGACGGTGGTGCGGTGCCCGGCCGACAGGAACGCGCCGGCGAGCGCCGTGCCCATCGCACCGAGACCGAGGACCGTCACGTTCGCGCTCATGAGGGGTGTCTCCAGGTCTCTCAAGGGAGTTGAGGTGTCGGGGAAGGAAGTCGGTCAAGCGGTCCTCAGCCTCGCAGCGCCGGCGATGGCCCGACAGTGGCAGGACTGACCACTCCCGCAAAATTCCTGCCAGGCCGCTGGCTACGATCCGGTCATGAGCGCTGGTTCCGTGGCCGTGACCGTGATCGACGACGACGTCCCCTTCTGGGACCTCTACGAACTGGGCGTCGTCTGCACCGTCTTCGGCATCCCGCACCCCGACCTCGCCGACCCCTGGTACGACCTGCGGCTCTGTGCCGTCGGCCGCTCCCCGGACCGCCCGGCGCCCGCCCCCACCGGCTTCAGTCTGCGCACCCCCTACGGCCTGGAGGGGCTGGACGGCGCGGACACCGTGATCGTCCCGTCCGTCCCCGAGGCGTGCCTCGACGGGGAGCGCGAACTGCCCGACGAGCTCCTGCGCGCGCTGCGCCGCGCCGCCGACCGCGGGGCGCGCATGGTCTCGCTGTGCGCCGGCGCGTTCGCCCTCGCCGCCGCCGGAGTCCTCGACGGCCGCCGGGCCACCGCCCACTGGATGCACACCGAGGCCCTCGCCCGCCGCCACCCCCGGGTCGAGGTGGACGACTCGGTCCTCTACGTCGACGACGGCACGGCCCTGACCAGCGCGGGCGTCACCGCCGGCCTCGACCTCTGCCTCCACCTCGTGCGCCGGGACCTGGGCGCGCACGTCGCCAACCAGCTCGCCCGCCGCCTCGTGGTGCCCGCGCACCGGCCCGGCGGGCAGGCCCAGTTCGTCGAGACCGCCGTCCCGGAGAGCGGGGACGAGGGCCTCGCGCCCGTCCTCCAGTGGGCCGCCGAGCACCTCGACCGGCCGCTGACCGTCGACGACCTGGCCGCCCGCGCCGGCATGAGCCCGCGCACCTTCTACCGCCGGCTCCACGCCGCGACCGGCTCCACCCCGCTCCAGTGGCTGCTCGCCCAGCGGCTCGCCCGCGCCCAGTCGCTGCTGGAGACGACCGCCCTGCCGGTCGAGCGCGTCGGGGAGCTCAGCGGGCTGGGCACGGCCGCCAATCTGCGCCGGCACTTCACCCTGCACTTCGGCGCCACCCCCACGGACTACCGCCGCGCCTTCCGCCGGGCGGCCTGATCGCTCAGAGCGAACACGGTCCGGGGAACATCGGTAGCCTGCTGAGCATTGAGTCGGTACAGCTCAACTTGCCTGCCGAAGGGGAGATCATGGCTTCGACGTCCGCACCGCTCACCCTGCCCGTGCTGCCCCTCGACGACGAGGTCGTCCTGCCGGGCATGGTGGTGCCCCTGGACCTGACCGACGCCGAGGTCCGTGCCGCCGTGGAGGCCGCCCAGGCCGCCGCGCGGGACGGGTCCAAGCCGAAGGTCCTGCTCGTCCCGCGCCTCGACGGCACCTACGCCGGCACCGGCACCCTGGGCAGCGTCGAGCAGGTCGGCCGGCTCTCCGGCGGCGACCCCGGCGCGCTCATCCGCGGCCTGCGCCGCGTCCGCATCGGCGCCGGGACGACGGGTCCGGGCGCCGCGCTCTGGGTCGAGGGCACGGTGGTCGAGGAGGTCACCCCCGACCCCCTCCCCGGCGCGGTCGCCGAGCTGATGAAGGAGTACAAGGCCCTCGCCACGAGCTGGCTCCGCAAGCGCGGCGCCTGGCAGGTGGTGGACCGCGTCCAGCAGATCGACGACGTCTCCCAGCTCGCCGACAACGCCGGCTACTCGCCGTTCCTCACCGTGGCCCAGCGGGTCGAGCTGCTGGAGACCGCCGACCCGGTCGTCCGCCTGCGGCTCGCCGCCAAGCAGCTCGGCGAGCACCTCGCCGAGCAGGACGTCGCCGAGTCGATCGCCAAGGACGTCCAGGAGGGCGTCGACAAGCAGCAGCGCGAGTTCCTCCTCCGCCGCCAGCTCGAGGCCGTCCGCAAGGAGCTGGCCGAGCTCAACGGCGACCCGGGGAACGAGTCGGAGGACTACCGCGCGCGGGTGGAGGCCGCCGACCTCCCCGAAAAGGTCCGCGAAGCGGCCCTCAAGGAGGTCGACAAGCTGGAGCGCGCCTCCGACCAGAGCCCCGAGGGCGGCTGGATCCGCACCTGGCTCGACACGGTCCTGGAGATGCCGTGGAACAAGCGCACGGAGGACGCCTACGACATCCCCGGCGCGCGCGCCGTCCTCGACGCGGACCACGCGGGCCTCGACGACGTCAAGGAACGGATCACCGAGTACCTGGCGGTGCGCAAGCGGCGTGCCGACCGGGGGCTGGGCGTGGAATGGGGGTCCCCCCTGCTCGAGCGAAGCCGAGAGCCCGGGGAGGGCGGCGCGGGGATGGCGCGGTGCTCGCGCTCGTCGGCCCGCCCGGCGTGGGCAAGACCTCGCTCGGCGAGTCCGTCGCCAAGGCCATGGGCCGTGAGTTCGTCCGGGTCGCGCTGGGCGGCGTCCGCGACGAGGCGGAGATCCGCGGCCACCGGCGCACCTACGTGGGCGCGCTCCCCGGCCGCATCGT
>NZ_LFXA01000010.1 GCF_001187435.1 Streptomyces caatingaensis
GCAGCCACGACACCACGGCATCCGTACGGTCGGCGATACCGGTCACCTCCGGAAGTCGGGGCATGACCAACCCTGCGACAAACGCCCCGAAGACGGCATGCACCCCGATCGCGTCGGTGGCCGCAGCCGCGCAGAGCACCGGTGTCTGCACCAGCATGATGTGGGCGGCGCGGTCCGCTGTGCCGACCGAAACGTCTCCGGGCGAACCACCGAGGGACCAGCGCTCGAAGAGCCGGCGCAGCCCAGGCCGTACCAAGGTGAACATCAACAGGCCGAAAAGGACGGCCAGTACGGCGCTGCGCAGCGCAGCGAGCGGAGTGCCGCCCTGCACCACTGCGACGGCGCACGCCAGCAGGCACCACGCCACGACATCGGCCACACCAGCGGTCGCCAGCGCGAGCGAGCCCATCCGGGACCGGAGCGTGCCGCTCTCCAGCAGGATCCCGGCCAGCACCGGGAAGGCGGTCACGCAGAGCGAGACGCCGAGGAACAGAGCGAAGGGTCCGCTGTCGACACCCATCGGCCGGTAGCCTGTCGGCAGCAGCAACGCCGTGGTCACGCCGATCAGCATCGATGTCATCACACCCGCGCAGCCCATCAGCAGCGGAGCGGTACCACTTCGCGCCAACTCGGACGGGGAGAGTTCGTATCCGATCTTGAAGGCGAAGAGCACCACACCGAGTTGGGCCATCGCCTGAAGGGGTACGGCCGCTTGGTCCGGCAACAGCCAGTGCTGCGCCCCTGGCACCAGGGCCCCCAGCACTGAGGGGCCCAGCAGAATTCCGGCGGCCATCTGACCGATGACCGTCGGCTGTCCCAGACGGCGGGCGAGGCCGCCCAGCACATGGGCGGCCAGCAGGACGAGGACGACCGTGACGAGCAGCCTGTACGTGGCCAGTGGGTCCGTGGACCCTCTTGCCAAGTGTGTACCGTCCGGTTCAAGCGGGGACCAGCCGTGGCCCGCGCAGGCGAGGACCACGACAGTCCCCGCGGCGGGAACGGCCACGAAGAGCGCCGAGACGAGGAGCACGCGTCCCTTCATCGTGGCCATCGAGGCTACCGCTGGTCCGCAGCCGACGTATCTCCGGTGCGGCGCAGCCCCAGAGTGGGGCCGAACGTCAGATAGAGACCGTCGATCGCGTTGTCTGCGGAGAGCGGCTCCTGACGGAGCCTGCTGAGGTTCTCAAACGGATTCTTGCCGGACTCACCCTCACCACCACGGAGGTCCTTGACGGCCAGGTCGTAGGCGGCTTCCTTGGCATCGTCCATGTCCTCGATCCCCGAGATGATCCGCAAGAACGCGAGATGCAGGTTGAGCTGATCGACTTCCCTGCCGGACAACCGTTGAGCGTTGTAGAAGTGGTAGTCGCGACCACGGTAGCTCTGGTAAAAGACCGAGACGAGAAGGAGCAGGCGCTCGTACGCCCGGCGGTACACCTGCTGGTAGAAGGCGAATGCCTCCTTCTCTGTGACCTCGCCGCGGAGCACGCTGCTGATGCCGGCCGCCGCCACCATGCCGCTGTACGTGGCCAGGTGCACGCCAGTGGAAAGCAGCGGGTCGAGGAAGGCCGCGGCATCTCCGCTGAGCACGTATCCCGGACCCGTGAACTCGTCGCTGACGTACGAGTAGTCCTGCTCGACACGGACCTCACCCACCTGCACGGCCCCGGCCAGGAGTTCGGTGACGGACGGGCAATTCTCCAGGGCCTCCTGGTAGGCCGCCGCCGGTCCACCGAGCTCCTGGCGGCGGGCGTCGAACGCCTCCTTGCCGGAGACGAACCCGACGCTGGTAGTGCCGTCGTGCAGCGGGATAACCCAGAACCAGCCATTGGGCACAGATATCACCGCCGTGGCTCCTTCGGGGCTCTTCTCCACGGTGCCCACGCCGCGCCAGTAGGTCCAGGCAGCGACATTTTTGAACGCCTCGTGATGCCGCCGGTTCTTCAGGTAGCGCGTCGCCATGACACCGCCGCGTCCTGAGGCATCGACGAGGTAGTCGAAGGCGATGCGGCCACCCTCGCCATCGCCCTTGGTGGGGTTCCAGCGGGCGGCGACCGGCCGGTCGCCATCGAACTCGATCTCCCTAACCGTGACGCTCTCGTGGACATTGGCGCCCAACTCCCGGGCGTGTTCAAGGAGCAGCTGGTCGAACTCCGAGCGGATCACCTGCCACGCATAGGGCGTGGTGTCGCCCAGCTCGTTGAAGCGCATGTCCCACTCGTCCGGGCCCCATTCGAAGAAGGTTCCCCGCTTCACCTGGAAGCCGTGCGCTTCGACTTTCTCGCGTGCGCCGAGCAGGCCCAGGATCGGCAGGCAGGAGGGGAGTATGGACTCACCTATGTGGTAGCGGGGGAAGGTCTCCCTCTCGACCACGGTGACATCGAATCCCTGGCGGGCCAGAAGACCCGCCGCGGTCGACCCGGCGGGGCCGCCTCCGATGACCAGGACCTGCGTGGATTGGTTGATCACTGCTGTTCTCCAGTTCTCATGGCGTTCTGCTGGCGGAGCGGGACGTCGTGTTGGAGCCTCGCAGTCGTCTCTGGCGGACCGGTCCAAACGTGCTTGTCTGGGGTCGTAGCCGAATCCCGTCCGGTCGCGGGCGGCGCCACCGAGATCCGCCAGGGGGCAACCGAGCCGCCATCGGATCGCGAGTACTGACAGTCAGCCTCGTGCCGTCCACGACTCCTACGAAGAAGAGGAATGAGGCCCATGATGGCTCAGGACGATCCGTCGGCAGCAATGGAACTGGTAGGCAGGCTAGAACACTTGGCTGTGGGCGCTGGGGTGGCCGCCGCACTGCAAGCAGCTGTGAAGCTGGGGGTGCCCGAGGCGGTCGGCGATGAACCAAAAGAGGTCGCGGAGATCGCCACCAAAGCGAACGTACTGCCCGGCACGCTCGGCCGGCTGCTCCGCGCTCTGGAACGGCAGGGGGTGTTCGAGGAGGTCAGCCCCGGATTCTATCGGCACAACGAGCTGTCCCGGCTGCTGCGCGACGACTCACCGTACGGGCTCAAGCACCTCGTAGTGTGGCTGGGTGCGCCGTGGACGTGGCAGGCCTGGCCCCGGCTGGACGAGGCAGTCAGGCACGGTAAGGCCGTGGTGCCGGAGATCTATGGGAAGGACTTCTACAGCTATCTGAATCAGGACGCACCGGAGTCGGCACGGGCCTTCGACAAGGCCATGACTGCCGTGAGCAGCCTGTCCTCGCGCCAGGTCGCCAAGAATGTCGACCTAGGAGAGGTGAACTCGGTTGTCGACATCGCCGGTGGCCAGGGGCATTTGCTGCGTACCCTGCTCGCCCAGCACTCGCATGTGCACGGCACGCTCTTCGATCTGGAAGGCACGGTCGCCGACGCCGTCCCGGAGCTGGGCGAAGACGGCGAGTTCGGCGACCGATGCCAGGTGGTGGCAGGCGACTGCCTGAGCGAGGTCCCGGTCAAAGCCGAGCTGTACATCCTCAAGAACATCCTGGACTGGCCGGACGAGAACTCCCTGCGGGTGCTCAACAACATTAAGGAGACGGCCGACCCTGGCTCGCGAGTCCTGGTCATCGACAGCGTGATGGACGCCGTACCCGAGGAAATGCGGGTCACCAGCGTGATCGATCTGTTCATGCTGCTCAACGTGGGCGGACAGCGGCACACGCGGAGCGAGTTCGAGGCGCTCTTCGGCAAGGCGGGCTTCGAGTTCACCAGGACAGTCGCGGTGCCTGGGACCTTCCCGACACTGCATCTGGTCGAGGCGAGGATCCCCGGCTGACACTCCGTATGAGCGCCGAAGGCGCGCCGTGGGCCGAAGCTCACGGCGCGCCTTCGTCCTTCGTGTGGTGTGCCGGTGCCGTCACAAACCGCCGTCGACGTGCAACGTCACGCCGTTGACAAAGCCGGCAGCGTCACTGACGAGGAAGGCGATGGTGTGCGCAATCTCGCGTGCAGTGCCGAAGCGACGCAGCGGGATGCTGGACAGCAGTCCCTCGCGCACGTGCGGCGGCAGGTCAATCCCGCGCTCGGTCTCCACCACACCGGGAGCGACGGTGTTGATACGGATCCCTCGCCCGCCGAGTTCCTTGCTCAGTGAGCGTACGAAGCCGTTCAGCCCCGCCTTGGCGGCGGTGAAGTGGACGTGCTGGGCTCGGCCGCGCTCTGCCATCCCGGCCCCCACGTTGACGATGGCGGCGCCGTCGGCGAGCAGTGGTAGCACAGACCGGGTGAGCTGGATATGCACCGTGAGGTTCTCCTCCAGCACCCGTGCCACGTCCCCGTCGGTCAACTCCCGAAAAGGGAGCGGGGCGTAG
This sequence comes from Streptomyces caatingaensis, assembly GCF_001187435.1. GTDB lineage: Bacteria > Actinomycetota > Actinomycetes > Streptomycetales > Streptomycetaceae > Streptomyces > Streptomyces caatingaensis. The sequence goes on from NZ_LFXA01000010.1 coordinate 4,295, forward strand.
GTTCCCAGGTTGTTCACCAGGATGTCGAGTCCGCCGAACTGGTCGCGGCAGACCTCCGCCGTCGCAGTTCGGCCGTCCGGCGTGAACAGGTCCGCCTGGAGGGTACGGTGCCGGTCCGGATCCCAGCCGGGCTCGCTCTCCAGCCGCTTCGCCGCGTCTTGATCGGTGCGGTAGCACGCCATCACTCGGGCGCCGGACCTGGCCAGCGCGAGTGAGGTGGCACGGCCGACGCCTCGGGTGCCGCCGGTGACCAGAACGCGCTTGTCGTCCAGGCCCAGTCGGACCGGTCCTCCGCTCATTTCTGTTCCCTCCGCTGTCCGTACTCCGCCAGCACCTCGTACACGCCGAACACGCCGCGCTGTTCGTGGTCCTGGAGCGGGCGCAGGGGCGCCGTGGTGTCACGGTGCCCTGCGCCCTCCTCCCAGTTGCTGAAGGCAGCCAGGTCGCGCCACTCGCTCATCACCATGTACCGGTCCGGTTCGAGGGTGGAGCGCAGCAGCTCGTTGCGGACCATGCCCGGCACGTCGGCAAGGTCCTGGCTCACCTGGTGGTACGCCTTCTCGACGGCTTCCGCACCGTGGGGGCCGGCAGCGGCCGCGGCGTAGACCAGGACACGTACCCGTCCCGTCACCGCGGCACTTCCTCGCCCGCGCCGGTCATCCGGAAGACGGTGTGCATCGTGGCCATTGAGCCGCCGTCCCGGAACGGATGCAGCTTGGTTCGGTGCTCCAGGTGTTCCTGGCTGAGCTCGAACCTGCGGAACGTGGGCTCGTCTATCCAGTCGCTGACGATGTAGTAGACGCCCTCCTCGTCGGCGCTCCTGGAGAGCCACTGCCCGAGGTTGGCCGGCTGCTCGGTGATGATCTTGCCGACCCGCCCCCAGGTCTCCTCGAATTCCCGCTCCATGCCCGCCTTGATGTGCATACGGAGAAGCACCCGGAACGTTCCCGGCCCATACGGCATCTCAGATCCCTCCGTCGACGTCGAGAGCCTGGCCGGTGACGAACGACGACAGATCGCTGGCGAGGAAGAGGACGGCGCGCGCCACTTCGTCGCCGCGGCCCAGCCGGCCGAGTGGGATCATCCTGCGGTACCGGGCCAGCACCTCCTCCGGTACCTCGGCCTCGGTCTGAGTCGGCCCCGGAGCGACGATGTTGAACCGGATGCCTTGCGGACCGAACTCCTTGGCCAGGCTGCGGGTCAGGCCGATCAGCCCGGCCTTGGACGCGGTGTAGTGCGCCCGGAGCGGCACGCCCACCGTGGCGACCTTCGATCCGACGAAGATCACAGAGGAGCCCTCGGAGAGCAGCGGGAGGGTCTGCTGCGTCAACAGGAAGGCGGCCGTCAGATTGGTGTCGATGACGCGCCGCCACTCCTCGAGGGAGAGCTCGGCGAACGGGATGTGGCTGATCGCACCGGCGTTGTTCACCACGGCATCCAGCGTCCCGAAGCGCTCCCGGCACTCCTGCACCAGTCGCTCGATGTCCGCGGGGTCGCTGACATCGGCGCGCACCACATGGTGAGTGCCGTCGGTCGACTTGAGTCGGTGGTTCAGGCGCTCGACGTGCTCGGTCTGCTGTCGGTGGCACACGACCAGGTCGGCGCCGCAGTCGGCGAGCACCGCTGCGATCTCGAAGCCGATACCCCTGGTGGCTCCGGTGACCAGGATCTTCTTGCCCTTGAGCCCGAAGTCCAGTCCAGCACGTGCGCGTTCCTCAACGATGCTCTTGATCCGTGCCATCTGCACGGCGGTGTTGGTGTTGAGTCGTTCCGCCATGGCCTCGTCGTCCAGTGGCGCGGTGGGCTTCATGTGGAAGTCCTGCACCCACCGCATGCGCACACCGGCGTCGGTCTGCACGTACTCCCAGAAGATGTCCATGAACTCGAAGGGCCCGGGCTCGACGCGTCGGGCGCGTACAGTGCGCGACGCCGTGTCGGGGGTGCGCTCCGAGACCCAGCTCCATACGTCGCCGTTCTCGTCCGGGTGCATGATCAGCCGGAAGACTACGGTCTCTTCACGCTGTTCCAGGATCTCGGCCGCGGAGTACTCGCTGAACAGCTCCGGCCAGGAAGGGACGTCATTCGTCAACTCCCAGACGAGATCCATGGGTGCGTCGATGGTGATCGAGTTGTCGGTATGGCCCGGCATGGTGCTCAACCTCTCGGTCGGTGTCTCTGTCAGGCGGCATGTACAAGGGTGTTGACGTAGTCGATGGCCTCACGTGGCGTCTTCATTCCGGTGGCCATGTCTTCGGGGATGGACACGCTGTACCGGTTCTCGATCCTGGTGGTGATCTCCAGGAGGGCCAGCGAGTCGTATCCGAGGTCGGCGAAGGGGACGTCGAGAGTGTCGCCGCAGAGGCCTTCCTGGTCCTCGCCGCCGCACTCACGCATCAGCTTGGCGAGGTCGTCCAGGGTGAACGTGCTCATGTGCAGCTCCCATGTCCGGCGTTAAGGTTTGTCTGATATTCGGGTTCTCGATTCGCCTGTCACTCAGTGCCGGAGACCACCAGGGCGGCGTTGAAGCCGCCGTATCCCCGGGCGAGGATCAGGGCGTTACGGATCGGGCCTTCGCGCGGCTCGCCCCGGACCAGGTCCAAGTCGCATCCAGGGGCAAGCGCGGGGACGTTGATCGTGGGTGGGATGACGCCGTCCCGTATCGACAGCAGCGCGGTGGCCACGTCGAGCGCGGCTCCGCCTCCGTAAAGCCGGCCAGTCATCGTCTTGGGCGCCGTCACCGGAACCCCGTGCGGACCGAAGAACTCGCGCAACGTGGTCGCTTCGATCCGGTCCCGTTCCGGATCACCGCTGGCGTCGGCAAACACGACGTCGACCTGCCCACACTCCAGCCCTGCGTCGGCGAGGGCCAGCTGCGCCGCGCGCCGCAGCCGTGAGCCGCCCTCGGGGTCCGGCGTGCCCGGCCGCGGGTCGAAGGTGGCGGCATAGCCGGTGATCAGGCCGTATACGTGCTTGGCTCCGCGCTCGCGGGCCGCGTCGGCCTGCTCGACCACGAGGATCGCGCCGCCCTCGCCGGGAACATAGCCACTCGCCGTGCTGGCGAACGGCTGGTAGCCACGCTCCGGTTCCTCGCTGGGACTGATCAGGCCGGTCGCTGCCTGCGCCGTGACGCCATACGGGCACAGCGACGCGTCCGTGCCGCCGGTGAGCACGAACCGCGCGCCGTCGCTCTCCAGCAGTCGGCAGGTGCGCCCAGCGGCGTCAAGTCCTCCGGCCTGCTCTGTGCACACGACGCCGCAGGGGCCGCGCATGCCGTGCCGGATCGACAACTGCCCGGTGGTCGCCGCGTAGAACCAGGCGATCGACTGGTACGCGGTCACATAGCGGGAGCCCTTCGACCACAGCCGCTCGATCTCGTACTGGCCGAACTCCGTGCCTCCCGACGAGCTGGAGGTGAGCACCGCCATCTCGTACTCGGGCAGCTCATCGGTGTCGGCTCCGGCATCCGAGAGTGCCATCTCGGCTGCGGTGAAGGCGAGATGGGTCCAACGATCGGTCTGCACCCGGAGCCGGGATGGTACGTGTTCCGCCGCATCGAAGCCGGTCACCTCGCCCGCGATCCGCACCGGATATCCGCGGGCATCGAACCTGGTCAACGGCCCGATACCGCTGCGGCCGGCCAGGACTGCCTGCCAGTACGTCTCCGTGCCGACACCGTTCGGTGCCACGACGCCGATGCCCGTCACCGCCGCCATCATGCGGTCTCCCCCCGTCGCAGGAGCATTGCGGACTGGAATCCGCCGAAACCGCTGCCGACGCTCAGCACGGCGTCCATCGCGTGCTCCCGCGCGGTCAGTGGTACGTAGTCCAGGTCGCATTCGGGGTCCGGGGTGTGCAGATTCGCCGTGGGCGGCACCACCTGGTGGCGGAGGGCCAGCGCGCTGGCAGCGATCTCGATGGAGCCGATGGCGCCGAGCGAGTGGCCGATCATCGACTTGATCGAGCTGACCGGGATCTCTCGGGCCCGCTCGCCGAGGCTGCGCTTGAACGCGGCGGTCTCGTGCCGGTCGTTCTGCCGGGTGCCCGAGCCGTGCGCGTTGATGTAGTCGACGTCCCCGGCTGAGGCTCCGGCCTGCCGTAGCGCGTCACGGATCGCCTCCGCCATCTCCCGGCCGTCGGGCTTGAGACCTGTCATGTGAAAGGCGTTGCTGCGTCTGGCAAACCCAGAGATCTCCGCGTAACCACGAGCGCCGCGGCGCCGGGCCGCCTCCCGCTCCTCCAGCACCATCACGGCGGCGCCTTCCCCGAGCACGAACCCGTCGCGGTTCAGGTCGAAGGGACGGGAGGCGGACTCCGGGTCGGCGTTGTTGGGGGAGGTGGCCCGGATCGCGTCGAAGCAGGCCACAGTGATCGGGGACAGCGGCGCGTCGGTGGCTCCGGCGAGCACAATTTCCGCCGATCCCTCCCGGATCAGCTGAGCGCCATGGCCCATGGAGTCAAGACCAGCGGTACAACCGGTGGAGGTGAGCGAGACCGGACCCTCCGCCCCACAGGCCCAGGCGACTTCGACTGCCATAGTGCTGGGCACCATGTACCCGTACAGCTGGGGCACCGCGTACGACGGATCGAGCAGCCAGCGCCGCCCGCCGTCGCTCAACACGACGTACTCCTCCTCCAGCCCGGTTGTGCACCCCACCGCGCTGCCGATGCTCACACCGATCAGGCCCGGGTCGATCTCGGCCAGCTCGAGTCCGCTGTCCGTCAGCGCTTCGCGCGCCGCCACCACGGCGAACTGCGCGGCACGGTCCATCCGCCGTATCTCCTGCGGGGAGAGCCCCTCCGCCGCGGGGTCAAAGTCGCACTCGGCGGCGATCCGGGACCGGAAGGATCCGGCATCGAACAGCGAGATGGCGCGAGTGGCCGTCCGGCCGGCGGTCAGCAGCTCCCAGAATGCCTTGGTTCCCACGCCGCCGGGTGCCACGACCCCGATGCCAGTGATTACCGGCACCCGCTCCTGCCGGACGGCGCTCACCTGGTCCCCCCGACATCCGGCACGGGCTCGGCGGCCCGCGGCGCGGGCTCGGTGTCGACGTGGCCGAGGTCGGGGCGTGGAGCCAGCGGGGCCAGCTGGAAGACGGCCCGCGCGCGGACGGACCCGCTGTGGGTGACCCGGTGTCGTACGCCGATGGGCACCACGATGCCCTCGCCGACAGCCAGTTCCACCTCCTGCTCGCCGTTCAGCCGCACCTTCAATGCGCCTTCGATGACAAAGAGGTATTCCTCGGAGTAAGGGTGGTAGTGCTCGGACACGAACTCACCGGGGGTGAGTGTCAGTTGCCCGAAGAACCCGGTGGCGCAGCCCACGGTCTTGGGGCTCAGCAGCACCTGCATCTCGCCGCCGCGCCGCCGGTTCGCTGCCACGTCCCTGAGAGCCATCTTCTGTATCGGAGTGTCAGCCACGAGAGGTTCCCCCTGCGGAGTCCAGCTGTAGAAGGAGTACGCCATGGCGTCCTTCGGCTCCCTCCAGTTGGGGTCGTAGGGCTTGATGTGCTCGGCCAGCTCGGCGCTCATGCTCTGGTAGAGCTTCGTGTCACGCGCCTCGTACAACTTGCCGGTGATGTCACCGTCCGCCTCGACGAGGTGGAAGTAGAGGTCGTGGAAGCGGAAGAGCGTACGCCGCGTGACTCCCACCATGTGCGGCAGTTCGGTGGCGTCCGACTTGCTGAAGATGTCGGCCACCGCCTCCGCCTCGCTGGGGGCCATACGCGCCACGATCAGCGTCCGGTCCATGCGTGATCTCCCATCCGTTTGTTGCGTCACTCCAGGTGCCACTCGGCTGCCACGCTGCCGGGGGAGGTTCGCAATCGGCTCACCAACCGCTGGCGCCGTGCATCGGCCGCCTCCAGTGGCCCGCAATAAGCGACGCCGGGGATGCCGAGCCGTTTCCCAGCCGACCGCTACTGGCCCGGCACAGGCTGCTTCCCGCCGCATCCTTTCGGCACCACTCGGCACCAGGAGGAGCCCACATGGCAGCACCAACCCAGCCAGTCGCCGGACCCGAGAAGGCAGCAAGCCCGGCACCGCTGACCCGGCTGAACCTGGCGTTCGCCTCGTCCCGGCTGCTTATGAGCGCGATGGAGCTCGGTGTCTTCACCGTCCTGGAGCGGACGGCAGCGACCGAGCCGGAGCTGCAGCGGAAGCTGGATCTGCACCCGCGCTTCGCCAGGACCTTCCTGGAGGCGCTGGTGGCCCACGAACTGCTGACGCGTGATGGCTCGCACTACCGCAACACCGAACTTTCCGACCGCTACTTGGTGGCGGGCAAGCCGCAGTACATCGGCGGCTTCGTCGAGGTTGCCACCCGGGTGCAGTGGCCGGCGTGGGGCCGGTTCACCCGTGCCCTGCGCACCGGCGAGCACCAGGACGACTCCCCCGTCGACGACGGGAACGAGCTGTTCCGTACCCGCCCCGACAAGGACCCCGACCGCATTCGGCGATTCATGGCCGCAATGGACTCGCATACCAGCCGTGCGGGAGCCGAGATCGCCGAGCGGGTCAACTGGACCGGATACCGCTCCGTCGCGGATCTCGGCGGCGCACGCGGAAATCTGCTGGCGCAGATCGTGCAGCGTCACACGCAGGTGCGCGGGGTCAACGTGGACCGCACACCAGCCCGGCCGTTCTTCGACGAGCACATCGAGGGGCTGGGCCTGGCAGACCGTATCTCCTTCCTCGACGCCGACTTCTTCCACGACCCACTGCCGGACACCGACGTCCTGGTGTACGGGCATGTACTGCACGAGTGGAGCCCCGACACCCGGGCCATGCTCGTACGCAGGGCCTATGAAGCGCTGCCCGAGGGCGGCTCGCTGGTGATCTACGACCGGATGCTGGACGACGAACGCCCAGACCGTGACGCACTGCTGCTGAGCCTGACCTTCATGCTCACCTCACCCGCCGGCGGCGAGTACCGCGTGCACGAATGCGAAGAGTGGCTGCGCGAGGCCGGCTTCCTGGACATCTCTTTCACCCCCATCCTCGAGAACCACACGCTGGCGATCGCCCGCAAGTGACCGTCGGCTTCCCCGGAAGGACAGAACCTGATGTGCGGGATTGCCGGATGGATCGACTACGCACGCGACATGAAATCCGAACGCAGCACGATCGGGGCGATGACCCGGACACTCTTCACTCGTGGTCCAGACGCGTCGGGGCTCTGGCTCGACGCGGACGCCGCACTCGGACACCAGCGGCTGTCGATCATCGACCCGGAGCACGGGAGCCAGCCCATGCAGGCCGATGAGCAGGACCCGGCCTCGCCTGTCGTCGTGTTCAACGGCGAGATCTACAACTTCCGTGAGCTGCGTGAGGAGCTGGTGCTCTGCGGGCACCGGTTCCAGACCCGCTGCGACACCGAAGTACTGCTCCACGCCTATCTGGAGTGGGGCCCGCAGAGCGCGCAACGGCTGAACGGCATCTTCGCGTATGCCATCTGGGACCCGGGCCCCGCCGGCTCATGCTCGCCCGGGACCCGCTGGGTGTGAAGCCGCTCTTCTACCACCGCACTCCGGATGGCCTTCTCTTCGGTTCCGAGCCGAAGGCCGTACTCTCGCACCCTTGGGTGAAAGCCGTGGTTGACGCCGACGGGCTCCGCGAGCTGTTGTCACACGCCAGGAATCCGGGAGCGGCGATCTTCCGCGGCATCCCCGAGGTACCGCCCGGCCACACGCTGACCGTCGACCGCAGTGGGCTACGTATGGAGCAATACTGGTCGCTCACGGCCAACCCGCACCACGAAGACCTCTCCGCAACCACCACAGCCGTACGGGACCTCCTCGAGGACATCGTGGCTCGCCAGCTCATTGCCGATGTCCCTACCAGTGTGCTGCTCTCGGGCGGCATTGACTCCAGCGCGCTGGCAGCGCTGGCCGCATCGACCTTGGCACGTCAGGACACCGGGCCGGTCCACACGTACTCCATGACCTTCCGCGACTACACCGAGACCTTCCGGCCGCAGCAGCTGCGCGGCACCCCGGACCCGCCCTTCGTCGCACAAGTGGCGCGGCACCTTGGAACCGCGCACACCGACATCGTGACAGAGCCCGGACAGCTGACCGACCCATTGATCCGGACCCGAACGATGCAGGCGCAGGACATACCGACACACCACGGCGACATGGACAGCTCGCTCTACCTCTGTTTCCGGCATCTGCGTGAGCAGTCCCGCGTAGTGACACTCTCGGGAGAAGGCGCGGACGAGGTCTTCGGCGGATACTTCTGGGCCCATGATCCGGAACTGACCGCGGCCGGGACCTTCCCGTGGGTGGCGTTCGAGCGCCGCAAGGCGGTGTCGGGCGGGCTCGGGCTGCGGCTCTTCGACCCCGGCCTGCGCAAGGAGCTGGATCTGCAGCAGTACGCGGACCAGCACTACCGGGACGCGGTGGCCGAGGCACCGGTGCTGGAGGGCGAGAGCGAAGAGCGGCGCCGCGCCCGCCAGGTGGGCCATCTGGTGCTGACCCGCTGGCTGCCGACCCTGCTCGACCGCGAGGACCGACTCAGCATGGCCAGCGGCGTGGAGTTGCGGGTGCCTTTCTGCGATCATCGCTTGGCGCAGTATCTGCTGGATGTGCCACCCGAGTTGAAGCGGATCGGCGGGCAAGAGAAGAGTCTCTTGCGTTCAGCGGTCGCCGATCTACTGCCGGAGCCAGTGGTCAACCGGCCCAAGAGTGCCTATCCGGCTACCCAAGATCCGGCGTACGGGAACGCGGTGCGGGAGAAGTTCCTGCAGCTGACGCGCGACCCCGACGCGCGGGTGACGCCGCTGCTGGATGCCCAGGCGACAGAGTCCGTGCTGGCCGGCGACGGCACCGGCCCGGAGCAGGCAGGTGCCTGGGTGGAGCGCGCCGGCTTCGAGATGGCCTTGCAGTTCGACTCGTGGCTGCGGGAGTACGACGTCCGTCTCGTTCTCTGATCGACAGACGCAGGAAGGTATGAGGTGTCTCTCCCCCTGGAACTGGTGCAAGCCTTCGTCATCGTGGCGACTGGCACTGTCGCCGGCACGTTCTTCGCCGTGGCGGTCAGCGTATTCCCGGCTCTGATGACCATGCCGCCCCAGCAGTATGTTCAGACCCAGCGCCGACTGGGCGAGGGGTATCACCCGGTGATGCCGATCGTGGTGTCGTCGGTGCTCGTGGGGGATGCGCTGCTCGCCGTCTTCGCCGACTCGGGGCTGTTGCGCGCCGTATACGCAGCGGCTGTGGGACTCTTTCTCGCGGTGCCGCTGATCTCGCAGTACGGCAACCTCCCGCTGAACAAGGCCATTCAGGCGGCCGACCGGAACGGTGTGCCGGAAAGCTGGGACGATCCGCGTCCAGGCTGGCGCAAGTGGCACCTGATCCGCTCGGTGTTCGCGTTTCTCGTTCTGATCCTCAATGTGCTGACGGCTGCGGTTCTCGCGTGAGGCAAGAACCGCAGCCGGGGGCCGTCCGGGCTAGTTTCGCTCCGCGACGGCCCCCTTCGTGTTCCCGCACGCCGCGTCCAGTGCGGCACTCAGGGCCTTGGCGGACCGCCCATCGAGGGTGTGACCGCGCCAGGCGATGAAGCCGTCCGGCCGGACCAGCACCGCGCCACCCGCGCTCACCCCATACGACGTGGCCCATCGTCCTTCGGCATCTGTCAGCTCACTGCTTCGCGGACCGATCCGGTGGACGGTCACAGGCACGCCGCGACCAGAAGCAGCCTGTTCCACCACGGTGTGCCAGTCTGCGTCCCCATCACCGGTCATCAGGACGAAGCCTCGGCCGAACAGATCCAGGGTGGACAGCGGACTGCCATTCTGTTCAATCGGCACGTGTGTCGCGCGCGTGCCTGGCCGCCCGGAGGGCTCCCCGGGGTCCTCCAGCCGTTCCTCGTCCGCCGGGTTCTCCAGTGAGAAGGCTGGTGAGTGATAGCGGTAGCCCAGCGAGACGGTGTTGTATTCCTGCGTCCATGGCTCGCCGCGCATCCGGCCGAGTGCGTATTCCATGTTCAGCACCGCGATCGGTCGGCGCTCGGTCTCGTACGACTCCAGTAGTTGCGGCCCAGCATGGCCATCCAGCGCTGCCGCGAGCTTCCAGGCGAGATTGTGCGCGTCCTGGATGCCACCGTTGCCGCCCAGGCCACCGCGAGGCGAAGAGACATGGGCACTGTCGCCTGCCAGGAAGATCTGTCCGGCCCGGAACCGGTCCGCGACCAGCGCCGCGATCTCCCAGGACAACACGCTGTCGATCTGGGCCTCCAGATCGGGCAGGCCGGTGCCGGCGCGCACCGCCTCGAGGCACCTCTCCGCAGTGAAGTCGTCTGCGCTCTCGCCCTGTTCGGGTGAAAACGGCACGCCCATCTGCCACACATCGGCGTCCCGTCGGACCAGTACGCCGCCCATCGTCTCCAGGAAGCAGGCGAAGACTTCACGGCCCCGCAATGCCCGGCCGAGATCTGCCCGGAAGAGGATGCTGACCTGGTGCTGCAGGGTGCCGGGCCCCGAGCGCTTGATGCCCAGCCGCTCCCGGATCGGGCTGCGGGCGCCGTCGGTCGCGATGAGATAGTCCGCGTGCACCGTGTGCTCTTTGCCCGTCGTATGGTCCCGGAGCGTGCCGGTGACTTGCTCGCCTTCCTGGGCGAAGTCCGTCAGTTCGTTGCCGAACCGTACATCGGCTCCGAGTTCACGCGCCCGGGCCAGCAACAGCGGCTCCAGCCGGTCCTGGTCACAGGCGTACAGGGTGGTCGGGCTGACGTGGCCCGGGGTCCTGGTCTGGGGCATCACCACCGCGTGGTGGTCAGCATCCGCCAGCGCGCGGGCACGGACGAAGGCGCCAATCTCATCCTGTCCGTGCGCTCGTATCCGTTCCTCCAGACCGACCTGACGGTACAGCTCCATCGACCGGGCCGTGATGCCTCGGGCTCTCGGGTGGATCGAAGTACCGGCGTGCCGCTCCACCACCACGCAGGGCACGCCATGGTGCGCCAGGAAGACGGCCGCGGAGAGCCCGACCAGGCTCCCGCCCACCACCAGCACTGCGGTGCGCTCTTCCATTGAGATCTCGCTCTCGATTGGACGACAGAGCGGTTCTCGCCGCGGGAACACCGTTCGGCGCCTGCGGGAACCGCATTGGTCACCATGGCGAACGTCAGTTGCAACCGGGTCCACAAACGCTAGTCAGGGCTGGACCCCGGCCAGGCCGCTGGTGCCGACGAGCACCAGAGCACGTATGCGATGCCTTCCTTCCAGGCCAGCTCCACCTGGACCGGCTCTCCCATGAGCAGCTCGGCGGTAACCCCGATATCGGCCAGGCCCCTGATCTGCTCCTCGTCAAGGCATGGGCGTCGGCGGAGGTGAGGGACGAGCTCGTCGGCGAAGCCAACGGTGTTCGCGGCAACTCTCCACCGCTTCTCCGCGATCCACTCGACCAAGATGTTCAGATCCCTGCGACGTACGAGGTAGGTGTCGGAGGCTCCCGCCAGGCTCGCCCCCACCCCGTAGGAGACCTTGACGAGGGCGACCTCCTCCTCGAACCGCTCCGGGGCCGAGGAGAACATCAGCACGCTGGCATCCGGCTCGATGAACTCCTGGACGACAATGGCCAGTCGCTGCGGTGACTGGTGAGATTGATGGTGAGCGAGGCATTCGGACACCGCGGCGACCGCAGCGTCCGGACCCACAATATTCTGCGATACCCAGGGGGTACGTGCCAGAGATGCGGCTGAGTCCGGGGCGGGACCAACCAGCGCGGCGCGCACGTCGACCGCCGCCGGGCGGCCGTCCCTCCGGGCCAGCTCCCTGACGTACTCCAGGAAGAGTTCGCCGCCGTGGAGCGTATCGGCCGAGTGCGCGACGGCCGATGGGGCGATCCCGCAGACGGCCCGTGGGACCGGGCACCGGCTTCGTAACCGGCTCAGTACGGCCGCCTCGTGCCCCACTTCGCTGGCGGACGGCTGCGCCCCGCAGTGCAGCCAGTACACCCCAGCTTCACCGGTCACGCCGTGCCCGCCCACGGGCGCCAGGGGGCGGCCCGTCACTTTGTGCGCCGCCGCGTGTGCTTCTTGTGCGCGGCCTGACGCGAGATGCCGAGCGGGTCAGCGATGTCACCCCAGGCCCAGCCGACTTCGCGCGCCCGGTCGACCTGACGTGCCTCCATCTCCTCGACGAGCTTCCTCAAGGTCCGTACAGCAGCCAGCGCTTCACGGATCTCGCCGGACGTCGCGACAGCAACCAGCTGATTCACCTTCGCTTCATTCATGCCGTCAACTCAAGCTGACAGACCCATCGGCCGTCAAGCGCCTCACGAGCTTTTTGTCACCCAAGGTTGACATGATGCCTTTGTAATCCTAGGTTGACACAGGACGGGCGCGACCCCGCGCCCACAGTGAAAGGAGGGATTCCATGTCGCGCGCACAGTCGGCGCCCGCCGTGGACGTTGCCGACCCAACGCCGCCCCGCAAGCAGGCGGTTCTGGTCTTCATCGGACTGATGCTCGCCATGCTGCTGGGCACCTTGGACACCCAGATCGTCGCCACGGCGATGCCGACCATCAGCGGCGATCTCGGCGGCGTCGAGCAGTTCGCCTGGGTCAGCACCGCGTATCTGCTGACCTTCAGCGTGGTCACGCCGCTCTATGGGAAGCTTGGCGACCTCTTCGGACGCAAGCGGGTCTTCGTCTTCGCCATCGTGATTTTCTTAGTCGGATCAGCCCTGTGCGGCGCCGCCGGGTCGATGACTCAACTCATCATTTTCCGCGCCGTACAGGGCATCGGCGGCGGGGGGCTCACTGTCTCGATCTTCGCGATCCTCGGCGATCTGTTCAGCCCCCGTGAAGGCGCCCGCTACCAGAGCTACGCGACGGCCACCTTCGCCGCCTCCAGCGTCAGCGGTCCGCTGCTGGGCGGACTGATCACCGATCATCTCGGATGGCGCTGGGTCTTCTACATCAACATGCCGGTCGGCGCGATCGCCCTGTTCATGGTGATCACTTTCCTCTCGCTGCCGGGCCATCGCGGGACCCCGCGCGTCGACTACGCCGGCATCGTCACCCTAGGTGGCGCGGTGAGCTGCCTGGTACTGCTAACCAACTGGGCAGGGACCAAGTACGCATGGAGCTCCACGGTCATCATCGGGCTGGCAAGCGCCGTCCTCGTCCTGGGCCTGCTCTGGTTCGCCGCGGAGCGCCGGACGACTGATCCGGTAGTGCCGCTACGCATGTTCGACAGCTCCACCTTCAGCATCTCCAACGTCGTGGCATTCGTCGGCGGGTTCATCTCCATCGGCGCACTGAACTACCTCGCGCTCTATCTGCAGATGGTGACGGGGACCAGCCCGCAGAACGCCGGCCTGCTGATGCTTCCGATGACGGCCGGCATGCTCCTGGCCACCATGGCCACCGGCCACTTCATGGCCAAGACGGGCCAGTACAAGTGGTATCCGACCGCGAGCATGGCCGTGTCTGCTCTCGCGCTGTACCTGCTGTCGACCATGACGATCAGCACAAGCCTCGCCGTCACCTCGGTCTTCATGGCCGTACTCGGCCTGGGCGCCGGTCTCTCCCAGCAGGTCACGGTAGTCGCCTCGCAGAGCGCGGTGGAGGTGCGCGACATCGGCGCAGCGACTTCGACCGTCACTTTCACCAGGATGCTGGGCACATCGATCGGAGCCTCGGTCTTCGGCGCGATCCTCAACAACGGGCTCGCCGACAATGCGTCCAAGCTCAGCCACGGCGTGTCCATCAGCCCGGAGGCCGTGCGCCGACTGCCGGAAGCCGCCCAGGACGCCTACACCGCGGCGTATGCCGACTCCCTGTCCACGGTCTTCCTCACAGCCCTGCCAGTCACCCTTGTGGGCCTGGCCTTTGCGCTCTTCCTCAAGAAGCTCCCACTCCGCTCCGGCGGCGGTCCCGGTAAGGGGCCGGGCGGCCCTGGCAAGGGCCCCGGTGGCTCGGACGGACCCGGGGACGGGAGGGCCTGAGACGCAGCAGGCGACGTCGTAACCCCGCCACCTACGTGACAACGGCGCGTGTCCCGCGAGAAGTTCTCGCAGGACACGCGCTGTTCTACCGCTCCGGCCTACGTCACTTGCGGCCGATCACCACCGTGTGCGTGCTCAGCAACGGTTCCGCGCATATCTCCGAGAACCCCGCAGCGCGCATCCACTTCTCGCAGTCGACGGATCGATACTCCGAACCCATTGGACTGACCAGCCGCATATAGAGGCTGTACAGCACGCGCTGTGCATCCCGCCGCTCGTCGTCGATCATGCGGTCGTAGATCAGCAGCATCCCGCCGGGACGCAGTGCCTCGTAGGCGCGCCGCACCAGTTTCTCGCGCTCGGAGTTCTCCCAGCCGTGCAGCACCTGGCCGTAGATCAGCACGTCCGCCTCGGGGATCGGGTCGGCGAAAAGGTCTCCGCCGACAAACCCGACCCGTCCCGTCATCCCGATTTCCGCCAAGTGCTCCTCAAGGAACTGTTGTGCCGAAGGACGCTCAAAGCAGTAGCCGCTCAGATGCGGGTGGGCGCTCACGAGCACCGCCGCGAGGTGCCCCCGGGCCCCTCCAAGGTCACCGACGTCCTTGAAGCCGCTCCAGTCGAAGCGCTCGGCGAAGTCCTTGCCGACCCGGCTGCTCAGCCGGTCCATCACGTCCACGTATGCCTTGAAGCGCGTCTGGTCCTCGTGAGACTTGGCCACGAACCCACCACGTGGCTGGGCCTCCACCTCTCCCGTACGCAGCCCCTTGGTCAGTTGCCCCCACGCCTGCTGGAAGGAACCGGTGACCAGCGGGGCGTACTCGCCCAGGTACGTACCCCGACCGCGGTCCAGATAGTGTTCCGCCACGAGGGCATTCCGGTACCTCCCCGCGTCCTTGGTCAGCATGCCGAGGCCGACGAGTGCGTCCAGAAAGTCCAACGAGAACCGCTCGTGCAGACCCAGCCGGTTCCGCAGCTCAAGCTCGGTCAGAGGACCTTCAGCCAGTGCGCTGAACACATCCAGCTCCAGAGCGCTATGCAGCACCTCGGTCTGACAGACGAGCGTCGCCAGGCGCAGGATCGGCTCGGGACCCACCGGGGGAGGCTGAAGATGTCCGCATTCGTGCTGCCCATGTACTTCTCCCTGTAAGGGTTGACGGTAGGCGCATCGTGTGTGGTCCGGCTTGTGTCCTGATGGCGGGCGACTGGCTCTTGTAGCGTCTGCCCTGAATGCCGATGGCCCACGATGCGACTGAGTCGCGAGCCGCTGCTGACATCGTCCAGAGCATGTCCATCAGAGGGATCAGACGCATTGCGGTCGACCGCCTGCTGCGGGCGGTCTGGAATGGACTGGTGGCCCTCGGGATGTTGTACGTGACCGGGGAGACGGCCCCGGCTGACCCCGTGATGGGTTTGCCTGAAGCATCTGCGGGGCTCTGATGAGCCATACAAAGGGCCTCTCAACCCGATTGTTCAGTCCGGGTTGAGAGGCCCTCCACACCCTCCGTCCGCCTCGCCAACGAGCGTCAGGAGAGCGTCACGAGCGTCATTTCAGCGTCAGAATTTCGCCCCTAACGCCCATAGCGCACATAATGCACACCTGGTAAAACCGCAGGTCAGACGCGGTTTCCCGTGGGCTTAAGGATCGCCACGCACTCCACGTGATGGGTCATCGGGAACAGATCGAACGCCCGCAGCGTCACCGGCCGGTACCCCTCCGCCGCGAAGTACTTCAAGTCCCGCGCCAGCGCCGCCGGGTCGCAGGCCACGTAGGCGATGCGGCGGGCGCCCAGGCCCGCCAGGTGGCGGACCGTCTCCTTGCCGGCGCCTGCCCTCGGGGGGTCGAGGACGACGATGTCGGCGGAGTCGATGCCGGTGCGGGGGAGGACGGATTCGACCTTGCCGTGTTCGATGCGGACGCGGTCGAGGTCCTGGAGGTTGTGGCGGGCGTCCTCGACGGCGCGCTTGTTGGATTCGATGCCGAGGACGGCGCCCTTGTCGCCGACGCGTTCGGCGAGGGCGCCGGCGAAGAGGCCGACGCCGCAGTAGAGGTCGAGGGCCATGTCGCCCTTGCGGGGCATGAGGCCCTGCATGACGGCCTGGACGAGGGTGTCGGCGGCCTTGGGGTGGACCTGCCAGAAGCCGCCCTCGGCGACGCGCCAGGTGCGGTCGGCGGCGCGTTCGCGGACGAAGGGACGGCCGTGGACGCGGTGGATCCGGTGGTCCTTCTCGCCCACGCGGAGGACGGAGACGGGCTTGTCGAGTTCGACGAGGGGGAGGCGGCCGCCGGGGCGCGGGGTGAGGACGACCTGGCGGTCGCCGGAGCCGGTGGCGGCGATGGCCTCGACGGAGGCGATCCCGGGCCAGGAGCGGCGCTCGACCCCGAGTTCCGTGACACCGGGGGCGGCGATGAGGCAGCGGTCGATGGGCTGGACCTCGTGGGAGCGGTGCTTGCGCAGGCCCGCGCGGCCCTCGGGGTCGACGGCGTACTGGACGCGGGTGCGCCAGGCGGGCACTTCGCCGGCGGGCACCTTGTCGCCCTCGGCGGGGACGACGGTGCCGTCCCAGCCGGCCTCGTCGGGGGTCAGGCCCGCGAGGCGGCGCAGCTGTTCGGCGACGACCTCGCCCTTGAGGCGGCGCTGGGCGCCCGGCTTGGCGTGCTGCCAGTCGCAGCCGCCGCACTTGCCGGGGCCGGAGAAAGGGCAGGGGGCCGGCACGCGGTCCTTGGACGCCTCCAGCACCTCCACCGCGTCCGCGCGCAGGAAGCGGGAGGTCTCCTCGCCCTCGGTGACGCGGGCGACCACGCGCTCGCCGGGGAGGGTGTGCCGGACGAAGAGGACGCGGCCCGTCTCCGTCCGGGCGACGCAGTGGCCCCCGTGGGCGACCGGTCCGACCTCGACCTCGTACTCCTCGCCGACCAGCGACTTCGTCGGTTCCGTCGGGTCCGTCTGCATGGGGGAAGAGCTCCTGGGGGTCGGTGGTGCGGCAGCCGTTCAGTCTACGGCCCGCCGCACCACTCGCCTCACCGGCTACTTCTTCGTGGCGGCCTTCTCCTTGCGGGGCTGCGCCACGGGGCCGCGCCGCACGGAACCCGGGGCGTTCCACTCGGCGCGCTTGCGGGCGCGACGGCGGGCGGCCTCGGAGGAGTCGAGCTGCCAGGGGACGGAGGTCACCATGACGCCCGGCGTGAACAGCAGACGGCCCTTGAGGCGCAGGGCGCTCTGGTTGTGCAGCAGGTGCTCGTACCAGTGGCCGACCACGTACTCGGGGATGTAGACGCTGACCACGTCGCGCGGGCTCTCCTTGCGGAGCGACTTCACGTAGTCGATGACCGGGCGGGTGATCTCGCGGTACGGGGAGTCGAGGATCTTCAGCGGGACGTCCATGCCCCGCTCGTGCCACTCGTCGCGCAGCATCTTGGTCTCGGCCGGGTCGACGCTGATGCTCAGCGCCTCCAGGGTGTCCGAGCGCATCAGCTTGGCGTAGCCGAGGGCGCGGAGGGTCGGCTTGTGGACCTTGGAGACCAGGACGATGGAGTGCACCCGGGACGGGCGGACGGCCTGCTCGTCGCCCTCGTCGGTCAGGGCGATCTCCTCGGCGACCCGGTCGTAGTGGCGGCGGATCGCGGTCATGGTGGCGTAGAAGATCACCATGCCCAGCAGGGCGACCCAGGCGCCGTGGGTGAACTTCGTCAGCAGGACGACGACGAGGACCAGGCCGGTGAGGAAGGCGCCGAAGGTGTTGATCGCCCGGGAGCGGATCATGTGGCGGCGCTTGGCCGGGTCGGTCTCGGTCCGCAGGTGGCGGTTCCAGTGCCGGACCATGCCGGTCTGGCTGAGGGTGAAGGAGACGAAGACGCCGACGATGTAGAGCTGGATCAGCTTGGTGGAGTCGGCGCCGTAGATGTAGGTGAGGACGGCGGCGGCGCCGGCCAGCAGCACGATGCCGTTGGAGAAGGCGAGCCGGTCGCCGCGGGTGTGCAGCTGGCGCGGCAGGTAGCGGTCCTGGGCGAGGATCGAGCCGAGCAGCGGGAAGCCGTTGTAGGCGGTGTTCGCGGCCAGGAAGAGGACGAGCGCGGTGGCCGCGGCCAGGATGACGAAGAGGAACGATCCGCTTCCGAAGACGGCCTCGGCGACCTGCGAGATCACCGGGTTCTGGGTGTAGCCGTCACCGACCGGGGTGCCGTTCCTCAGCAGCTCGGTGGCCGGGTTCTCGGCCATGCGCACCTTGGTCGCCATGGCCAGGGCGATGATGCCGCAGAACATGGTGACGGCCAGGCCGCCCATCAGGGCCAGGGTCGTGGCGGCGTTCTTCGACTTCGGCTTGCGGAAGGCGGGGACGCCGTTGCTGATGGCCTCGACGCCGGTGAGCGCGGCGCAGCCGGAGGAGAAGGCCCGCAGCAGCAGGAAGACCAGCGCGAAGCCGGCCAGGCCCTGGTGCTCGGCGTTGATGGTGTAGTCGGCGGTGGGGGCCTTCATGGTGTCGCCCGCGACCAGGCCGCGGTAGGCGCCCCAGGCGATCATCAGGAAGACGCCGCCGACGAAGACGTAGGTCGGGATCGCGAAGAGCTTGCCGGACTCCTTGACGCCGCGCAGGTTCATCAGGGTGAGCAGCACGATCACCGCGATGGCGCAGGCGGTCTTGTGCTCGACGATGAAGGGCACGGCGGAGCCGAGGTTCTCGATGCCGGAGGCGATGGAGACCGCGACGGTCAGGACGTAGTCGACGAGCAGGGCGCTGGCGACGGTGAGGCCGGCCTTGGGGCCGAGGTTGGTGGTGGCGACCTCGTAGTCGCCGCCGCCGCTGGGGTAGGCGTGGACGTTCTGGCGGTACGAGGCGACCACCGTGAACATCAGCACGACGACGGCGACGGCGATCCACGGGCTGTACTTGTAGGCCGACACGCCGGCCACGGAGAGGACGAGGAGCACTTCGCCCGGCGCGTACGCCACCGAGGAGAGCGGGTCGGACGCGAAGACGGGGAGTGCGATGCGCTTGGGAAGAAGGGTCTCTCCGAGCTTGTCGCTGCGCAGCGCCTGCCCGATGAGGATCCGTTTCGGCAGGTCGGTCAATTTGGACACCCGAGGATGGTAAGGGGTCCGTATTGACCGCGCCCACCCGCCACCCGCCGGTAACGGAAAACGCCTTCCGTGACGATCACCGGGCTCCGGCGGGTGGCGCGAGGGGTCAGATGGGGAGGCGTGCCGGGAGGGACCGGTGGCCGTTGGAGATGAAGGAGTCGACGGGTTCCAGCTGGTCCGGGGCGACGGCGAGGGTCAGCCCGGGGAACCGTTCGAACAGGGCGGGCAGGGCGACCGCCGCCTCCAGCCGGGCCAGCGGGGCGCCGATGCAGAAGTGGACACCGTGGCCGAAGGCGAGGTGCTCCTTCGTGGCACGCGTCACATCGAAGACGTCGGGCCGGGTGCCCTCGCCGTACCGCTCCGGGTCGCGGCCGGCGGCGGCGTACGCGGCGAGGATCGCGTCACCCTTGCGCAGGGTGACGCCCCCGTCGATCTCGATGTCCTCGACGGCGTAGCGCAGCGGCAGGTTGGCGACCGGCGCCTGGACGCGGAGGGTCTCCTCGACGACGTCGTCCCAGCCGGCCTTGCCCGCGCGGACCAGGGCGAGCTGGTCGGGATGGGTCAGGAGGGCGTGGACGGCGTTGTCGAGGAGGTTGACGGTGGTCTCGTGGCCGGCGCTGATGACCAGCAGGAGGGTGTCGAGGAGCTCCTGCTCGCTGAGCCGGGTGTCGCCCTCCTCCTCCCGCGCGGAGATGAGCGCGCTGGTCATGTCGTCGCCGGGCTCGGCGCGCTTGGCGGCGACGAGTTCGCCCAGCAGCCGGTACATCTCGGCGTAGGTGGCGGTGACCTCGGCGGGGTCGGCGGAGGTGTGGAAGATCGAGTCGACGACCCGGCGCAGTCCGGTGCGCAGGCCCTCGTCCTCGACGCCCATCAGCTCGCAGATGACCTGGATGGGCAGCGGGTAGGCGTAGCCCTCGCGCAGGTCCACGGTGGCGCCGGGGCCGTGGGCGGCGAGGCCGTCCAGGAGCCCGGCGGTGATCTTCTCGATGCGGGGGCGCATGGCGGCGGTGCGGCGGGCGGTGAGGGCCTTGGCGACGAGGCTGCGCAGCCGGCGGTGGTCACTGCCGTAGGCGGTGAACATGTTCTGCACGGCGACCCAGGTGAACAGCGGCCACTCCGGGGAGATCTCGCCGTTGATCCAGGCGGGCCAGTGCCGGCGCGGGTCCTTGGAGACGCGGGGGTCGGTGAGCAGGCGCTTCAGCAGCGCCTGGGAGCTCACCGCCCATGCCACCACGCCACCAGGGAGTTCCACGGGGGTCGCCGGCCCCCGGGAGCGGACGCGGGCGGCCTCGCCGTGGACGTCCCGGCCGGAGGGGTCGATCCGGAGGGGCGGGAGGGAGGATTCCATCGGCTGTCTCCAGGGGTCTCTGCGGTGACGTCAACGGGTGGGGCGGGGGCGGTGTGTGGGGCCCCGGGGGCGGGGTGCGGAACCCCGGGGGCGGGGTGCGGGGCCGCGGGCGCCGCATACGGGGACGCGGGGCCGGCATGCGGGGACGCGGGCGCAGCGTGCCCAGCCCCGGGCCCGGCATGCGGGGACGCGGGCGCGGCATGCGCAGCCCCGGGCCCGGCATGCGGGGACGCGGGCGCGGCATGCGCAGCCCCGGGCCCGGCATGCGCAGCCCCCGAAGGCGCGGGCTGCCGTACGGGCACCGGCTGTGGCGGGAAGCGGACGGGCAGCGCGGCGAGGGCGCGGTGGAAGGGGCCGGGCCGCCACGCCAACCGGTCGGCGGGTACGGCCAGTTCGAGGTCGGGCAGCCGGTCGAGCAGCCGCTCGACGGCGACGGAGGCGATGAGCCGGGCGGGGCTCTTGGCCGGGCAGTGGTGGGGGCCGGCGCTCCAGGCGAGGTGGGCGCGGTTGCCGGTGCGCTGTCCGGAGTGCCGCTCCGGACGGAGGGCGGGGTCGGTGTTGGCGGCCGCGAAGCTGACCACGACGGGGTCGCCCGCGCGCAGCCGTACGCCCGCGAAGTCCACGTCCGCGGTGGGGTAGTGGACGCCGTAGTTGGCCATCGGCGGATCCAGCCACAGGACTTCGTCCAGCGCGTCGTCCACCGGCATGCTGCCGCCGGCCAGGTCGCCCGCGAAGCGGTCGTCGCACAGCAGCAGGCGCAGCGCCCCGGCGACGAGGTTCTGCTGGGGCTGGGTGCCCGCGCCCATGAGGACGACGATCTGGTGGATCATCTCCTCGTCGGTGAGCCGGGCGGGGTGGGCCATCAGCCAGGAGGTCATGTCGGCGCCGGGCTGCCGCCGTTTGGTGCCGATGAGTTCGGTGAGGGTGGTGTAGACGAGGGTGTTGGCGCGTTCGGCGTCGACGCCGTCGAAGATGCCGGTCATGCCCTCGACGAGGCGGTCGCCGAGCTCCGGCGGGCAGCCGAAGAGCTGGTTGAAGACCAGCAGCGGCAGGACCTTGGCGTAGGAGCCGAGCAGGTCCGCCTCGCCGGCGGGCGCGAAGCGGTCGATGAGCGTGTCGGCGCTGCGCTCGACGTAGCCGCGCAGGGCGTTGGGGTCGATGCGCTCCAGGCTGTCGGTGACCGCCCCGCGCAGCCGGCGGTGCTGCTCGCCGTCCGTGAAGAGGCAGTTGGGCCGGTAGGCCATCATCGGCACGACGGGGTTGTCGGGGGCGATGCGGCCCTCGGCCATGTCGCGCCAGCGCCGGGGGTCCTTGGCGAACGTGCCGGGGCTGCGCAGGACTTCGAGGGCGGCGCGGTAGTCGGTGACCAGGTGTGCCCCTACGCCGGGGGCGAGTTCGACGGGGGCGACGGGGCCGTGGGCGCGCAGCCGCCGGTAGACGGCGTGCGGGTCGGCGGCGAACTCCGGCCCGTGCAGCGCGGTGGCGCCCCCGTGGGCGGGGCACCGGCCGGGGCCCGGGCCCGGGTCGGGGCGGTGGTTCACACGGGCTCCCGGTGGGTGGTGCGGGTGTGGAGCAGGTGGTCCACGAGGGTGATCAGGGCGCGGCCGGCGGAGCGGCGGTCCCGGGCGTCGCAGGTGACCAGGGGGGTCGCGGGGAGCAGGTCGAGGGCCTCGCGGATCTCCTCCTCGGGGTACGAGGGGGCGTCGTCGAAGTGGTTGACGGCGACCGCGTACGGCAGGTCGTGCTCCTCCAGCAGGCCCATGACGTCGAAGGACTGCTCCAGCCGCCGGGTGTCGGCGAGGACGACCGCGCCCAGGGCGCCCCGGGTCATGTCCAGCCACAGCCGGGTGAACCGCTGCTGGCCGGGGGCGCCGAACAGGTACAGGACGAGACCCTCGTTGATGGTGATGCGGCCGAAGTCCATGGCGACGGTGGTGGTCGTCTTGCCGGCCGTCCCGGCCAGGTCGTCCAGGTGCGCGCCGGCCTGCGTCATCGTCTCCTCGGTGCGCAGCGGGCGGATCTCGGAGAGCGAGCCCACGAACGTCGTCTTGCCGACGCCGAAGTGGCCGACGACGAGGATCTTCGCCGCGGTGCGCACGGTCCGTGGCAGGTAGACGCCGCTGTCGCGGACGCTGTCACAGGCGGGCGCGGAGTCCATCGAGCACCTCCTGGAGGATCTGGGCCTCGGGCAGCTGGGCCGAGGGGATGGGGGCCCGGGTGGCGAGGTGGCCGCTGTCCACCAGGTCGCCGAGGAGCACCTTGACGACGCTCACGGGCAGGGCGAGATGGCCGGCGATCTCGGCGACGGACAGGGCGCCGCCGAGGCAGAGCTCCATCATGCGGCGCTTCTCCGGGCTGAGTCCGGCCAGCGGCCGGTCCGTGTGCGCCATGACCAGGGTGACCAGGTCGAAGGTGTTGCGCGTGGGGTGGGACCGGCCGTCCGTGACGACGTACGGCCGGACGAGTCCCCGTTCGCGCCGCGGCGTCGCCGGGGTCATGCCGGGCTGCCCGGGCCCTGCCAGCCGGTGTCCTGCCGCGGCGGGGTGCTCAGCTCCTTGCCGAGGCCCGCGACGGTCTTCTGCATGCGGTAGGTGACCGCCTCCATGTCGACGTTCTCGGTGGCCGAGACGGCGAGGTACGCGCCGGGGCCGGCGGCGATGAGGAAGACGTAGCCGTGGGCGAACTCGATGAGGGTCTGCCGCCAGGGGGTGTCGTGGGGCGCCGGGTGGGTGCAGAAGTCGGCCGTGGAGCGGCTGATCGACTGGAGGCCGGAGAGCGCGGCCGCCTGGCGTTCGGCCTCGTCGCGGGCGATGCCGGCGGAGTGGGCGCGCAGCATGCCGTCGGCGGAGAGCAGGATCGCGTGGCGGGCCTCGGGGATCTTGACGACCTCGTCCAGCATCCACGCCAGGTCGTTGTTCAGGTGGTCGTTCACGCGGAGGGGTTCCCTTCGTCTTCTGCGGGGGCGGGGAGCGGACCGGGGAGCGGGGTGCCGGCGGCGGGCGTGCGTCCGGAGCGGGTCCCGCGGGCGAACGCGCCCATGCGGCGGGCGGTCTCCTCGGGGGACCGCTCCGCCGGGGCCTCGGCGGGCGGCGCGGCCGGGGCCGGCCGGGCGGCGGGGTGGCCCGCCGTGCCGGGGCGCCGCCGCCGTCGCTTGGGCAGACCGCCGGCGGTCCTGCCGAACGGCTCCGCCGGGGGCTGCTCCGCCGGAGCGGGGGCGGTGTGGCCGGCGGGACCGGCCGTGCCCGGGCGCCCGGGGGCGGCGTGGCGCGCCGGGCCGGGCGCGGTTTCCGGGGCACCCGGGGAGCGGCCGTACGCCTCGTGCCCAGGGGCGGCGGGGCCGCCCGGAGCGGCGCCCTGCCGCGGCCCGAAGCCGTCGGGCGGCTCCTGCGCGGGCGCGGACGGGTCCGCCGGGCCGGGGTCGGCACCGCCGGCCTCCGGCGCGTGCGCAGGGCGGGCGCCGGCGGACGGGACGGGCGCCGGGTGGCCGGACGGCCCGGGGCCGGGGCCGGACGGATCCGGAGCGGGGTGGTCCGCCGGGGCGCCGCCGTCCGCCGAGTCCGTGCCGGGAGCGGTCCCGGCTGCGCCGGCCGGGCGGCCGGCCGGCTCGTGCGCGGGCGCCTGCGCGGGCCAGCCCGCCGGAAGGTCGCCGGACGGGCCGGGTTCGGGGCGGGCGCCGGGGACGGTGCCGGACGGCGCGGACGCCGTCCCTCGCGCGCCGGAGCCGGCGGGCGAGTCGTACGGATCCGCGGGCGACCCGCCCGTGCCGGTGGCGCGGCGGCGCTGCGGGGACGGGCGGCCGGGGGCGGTCAGGGGGACCGTGCCGGGGCCGTCGAGGTCCAGATGGGTCAGGAGGGCGGCGGGGAGGAAGAGGACGGCCCGTACGCCGCCGTAGGGCGAGCGGGTGTCCACGGAGACGCTGAAGCCGTAGCGGGCGGCGAGCGCGCCGACGACGGGGAAGCCGAACTGCGGGGGGTCGCCGAGCCGGGAGACGTCCACGCCGCGGCGTCCGGACAGCAGCGCGACGGCCCGTTCGACCTCCTGGCGGTCCATGCCCACGCCCGCGTCGTCGATGACGACGCAGGCGCCGTTGTGCACCGGCTGGAGGCTGACCTCCACGGTGGTGTTGGGCTGCGAGTGGCGGGCCGCGTTGTCGAGGAGCTCGGCGACGGCGAGCACGACGGGCTCGACCGCGCGGCTGACGACGGCGAGCGCCTCGCCGGCGGGGCCGTGCACCCGTACCCGGCGGTAGTCGCGGATCCGGGAGGTGGCGCCGCGCACGACGTCGGTCAGCGGGGAGGCGACGCGCTGCCGGCCGGGCCACGAGCCGCAGAGCACCCCGATCGCCTGGGCGCGGCGGCCGAATTGCGCGTTGGTGTGGTCGATCTCCAGCAGGTCGCGCAGCACTTCGGGGTCGTCGTGCCGCTCCTGCATGGTGGAGATGGCCAGTTGCTGCTCGTGCGCGAGGCCCTGGAGGGCACGCATCGAGGCCCGCAGCGCCGCCTTGGCGGACTGGTCGGCGCGGACCTGGGCCTTGTCGACGGCCTGGGCGAAGAGGTCCATCACGGCCTGGAGGCTGTGGGCGAACGCGGTGCCGGCGAGCCGGTCGTCGAGGAGGCCGGGCAGCGGCACGGCGGTGTCCGCCGCGTCCGTGACGGCCGGCAGGCGCACGTCGACCAGGCGGGCGGCCTCGTCGTCGCGCGCCCGCACGTTCTCCTCCAGCGCGGCGGCGCGGGCCCGCAGCGCGGCGGCGATCCGGCGCTGGCGCACCAGCAGGACCACCGCGGCGACCAGCGCCACGGCCAGGCACCAGAGCCCCGCTTCCGATATGTGATGTGACATCAATTCCTCTTGGACGCCGGTTCGTGCGGGCGGCGGGACGGTTCGGTGCGTCCTGACGTCCCGTCCAAAAGCGGAATACGCGGATCATCCAACCACACCCGTGACCCTGCGTCCGTCCCCGATCTCGAATATCGAACAAACCGTCGCCTCCCGTCCGTCCGGGCAGGGACGGGCGGGAGGCGACAGACGATTTTCGGCCGGGATTCGGCTGACATCGCGTCAGGGCGCGCCGCCTCAGGCGGAGAGGCCGGCCTTGAGCGCGGTGGCGATCTCCGTGGCGCGGCGGGCCTGGTAGGCGACGGCGGCGAGGTTGTCGGGGTGCACGTTGCCCGGCTCGTTGTGCGTGACGCTGCTCGCGCCGTACGGGTTGCCGTTGGCCTTCTCGAACTGGACCGGGTCGGTGAAGCCGGGCGGCACGATGATCGCGCCCCAGTGGTAGAAGGTGTTGTTCAGCGCCAGGATGGTCGACTCCTGGCCGCCGTGCACGTTGTTGGTCGAGGTGAAGGACGAGACGACCTTGTCGGCCAGCTTGCCCTGGGCCCAGATCCCGCCGGTCGTGTCGAGGAACTGCTTGAGCTGCGCGGCCGGCAGGCCGAAGCGGGTGGGCGTGCCGAAGAGGACGGCGTCGGCCCAGACCAGGTCGTCCGGCGTCGCCTCGGGCACGTCCTCGGTGGCCTCCGCGTGCGCCGCCCACGCCGGGTTGCTCTCGACGGCGGCGCGCGGGGCGAGTTCGGCCACCTTGCGGAGCCGCACGTCGGCGCCGCTCTTCTCGGCCTCGGCCGCGGCGGCCTCCGCCATCTTGTGGATGTTGCCGGTGGACGAGTAGTAGATGACGGCGACGTTGGTCATGGCCGTGCGGGCTCCTCAGCGGTCTCGGGCACCGCACCGGTCGTGCGGTGTCGGCACATGGTGGGGCGCCACCGCGCCGGCGGCCAAAACGGGCGGGGACAGTCAGTCAACTCACCGCTCCCGCCGGGCAGTCCGCGGCGGCCGTCCCGTGCCCGAAGGCCCCGTATGTGACGAAGTAGGGCGGGACCGTTCGACGCTGGGGCGTTCCCTCCCTAACGTGCGTGCTGCGGTGGGTGATCCGTAGTGCCGGAGAAGGGGTCGCGTCCATGGGAGAGAGCAAGGCCGGTCCGTCCCCGGGGGGCCCGGGGGGCCTGGACGCCCTGGCCGCCGAGGGCGTCGCACCCTGGCTCGGCGGGCTCCGCCGCTCCCTGCTCTCCTCCGGGGGGCGGCCGGGGCTGCTCGCGGGGGCGGCTGTGCGCGGCGCGTCGTTCTGCCCGGAGGGCCTGGCCGCCGACGCGGTGGAGGACGACGGCTGCCGCGAGCAGCTGTCCCTGCTGGCCCGCCGCCCCGCCGCGCCGGACACGGCCGTCCTGGCGCTGTGCGCCTACGACCTGCGCTCGGCGTGCGACGTCCTGCGCCCGGTCTTCGGGACCGGGCACGGCGGCGACGGCTGTGTCTCGATGGACGTGGACGCCGCCCTGGCCCGCGACGCGGTCGGCACGGTGGCCGCCGCCGGGGAGCTGCACCGGGCCGCGGGCCGGAGCAACGCCCTGGTCAAGATCCCGGCGACCGGGCCGGGGCTGGCCGCCGTCCGCGCCTGCCTGCGCCGGGGCATCGGCGTGCACGTCACGGAGATCTTCTCGGTGCGCCGCTACGGAGAGGTCCTCGACGCCTGTCTGGACGGCCTGGAAGGGGCCCGCGCGGCCGGGCACGACCTCGCCGCCCTGCCCGTGTGCACGTCGCTGGCGGCCGGCCGGATCGAGGCGGGCGTCGACGAGCGGCTCACCGCCCTCGGCACGCCGCAGGCGCTCGCGCTGCGCGGCACGGCGGCCCTGGCCGTGGCCCGGCTCGCCTTCCGGCTCTACGAGGAGCGGCTGGGCACGGCCTGCTGGCGGCGGCTGGCCGCCGCGGGGGCCCGGCCGCCGCGGCCGCTGTGGGACGTCGTCGACGATCCGGCGGACGGCGCCGGCCGCGAACTGCGGCGCGCCGAGACCCTGGTGGCCTGGGGCACCGGCGTGGTCCTCTCCCCCGCCGGGCTGGCGGCCGCCGCCGGGGCCCGGCCGGAGGGCGACACCCTGACCAGCCGTCACGACGAGGCGGCCGCGCTGGTGGCGGAGGTCGAACGGCTCGGCGTCCCCTTCGAGGCCACGGCCGCCGGGCTGGCCGCGGCCCGGCTGCGGCGGCTGGCCCGCGCCTGGCGGGGGCTGCGGCGGACGGTGGCCGAGCAGCTCGGCGCCGGCGCGTCCTGACGGTCGGCCCGGCCCCGGGGAATCCACCTTGCGGCGCCCGAACGCCCTCGCATAACTTGACCGCTGGGTGGAGTAGGTGCCACATCGGGGGATCGGGGCTTACAGGCCGGGGGGCCTGGGGGTCATGACGTGCGGTGACGCATGGTCAGCACCAAGGAGGGGCGCGTGTCGCAGAAGTCGGATGCCGGGGTGTTCGCCGTACTGGAGCTGCTGGACGGCGGGGCGCCGCCGGACGAGTTCGAGATGCTCGTGGACGACGCCCGGCGCTCCGGCGCGGACCCCGAGGAGCTGGCGGCCCTGGAGCGGGCCAAGCGGCTGGGGCTGTCCGTGCGGGCCCGCGCCGAGAGCGAGCAGCAGCGGCTGGCCACCATGTCCGCCCTCTTCGAGACCGGCTTCGACATGGCCGTCCCACAGGACCTCGAGTCCCTCCTGACGATGGCCCTGCGGCGGGCGAGGGTGCTGCTCTCCGCCGACCTGGCCTGGATCGCCCTCTACGACGACGAGAAGGGCGCGCACGTCATCCGCGCCTCCGACGGCCACATCACCGACCGGAACGTCGGCCTCCGGCTCGATCCGGGCATCGGACTGGGCTCGGCCACGACCCGGGAGCAGAACCCCGCCCCCTTCTGGACACCCGACTACCTCGCCGACGAGCGCATCCCGCACAGCCCGTCCGTGGACGACGTCGTCCGCCTCGAACGCACCCGCGCCATCCTGGCGGTGCCGCTCTCGCGCGGCACCGGCCCGCTCGGCTCCCTCTACGTGGGCGAGCGCAAGGTGCGCCACTACTCACCGGACGAGGTGTCCCTGCTGCGCTCGCTGGCGGACCTGACCAGCGTCGCCATCGAACAGGTGCGGCTCGTCGAGCGCAACGCCGCGCTGATCGCCGAGCTGGAGCGCCGCACCACCACGGTGGAGGCCGGCCTGCGCGACGTCCGCGGGCTGAGCGAGACCCACCACCGTCTGATCGAACTGGTGTTGGACGACGGTGATCTGCACGCCCTCACCGACGAGGTCCACCGCGAGCTCGACGCGCACGCCTGCGTCTACTCCGCCGACGGCACCCCCCTCGCGACCGCCGGCGAGGCACCGGTCTGCCCGGCGGACCCGGTGACCCTCTCGCGGCTGGGCGCGCTCACCCCCCGCCGGCCCGCCGCCCTGGGCGACGGGGTCTGGGCCGTGCCCCTCGCGGCCGGCACCGGCCACCTGGGCACCCTGGTGCTCCGCCCGAGACGCGCCTGGGGCCCCGAGGACGAACAGCTGCTGCCGCTCGTCGCCCAGGCCGTCTCCGTCCAGCTCCTGGTGGAGAACAGCCGCACGGCCATCACCGAGGGCCAGATCCGCGAGGACTTCCTCGGCGACCTGCTGAGCGGCCCGCAGCGGCCGCGCCGCCAACTGGAGCAGAGCGCCCGCCGGCTGGGCATCGACCTGCGCCGCGAGCACGTCGTGGTGGTGGCCCGGCCGGAGGGCGAGGCGCACGGCAAGCCGGCCGTGTGGGCCTCCTCGTACGCCTACCGGCAGAAGGGGCTGCGCAGCATGCACAACGGTCACGCCGTGCTCCTGCTGCCCGGCGGCGACCCGGGCGCCGCGGCCCGCGCGGTCTCCGCCGAGCTGTCCCCGCTGCTCGGCCACCCGGTGACGGTGGCCGCGGCGGGCCCGGTGGGCGACCCGGCGGCGGTCCGCGACGGCTTCCACGAGGCGCTGCGCTGCCTGGACGCGATGACGGCGCTGGGCGCCACGGGGAAGGCCGGCTCGCTGCGCGACCTCGGCTTCCTCGGCGTCCTGCTGTCGGACGGGCACGACGTGGGCGCCTTCGTGCACGCCGCCATCGGCCCCGTCATCGACTACGACGAGCAGCGGTTCACCGACCTCACCCGCACGCTGGAGGCGTACTTCGAGGCGGGCGGCAGCCCGACCAACGCGGCCAAGCGGCTGCACGTCCACCCCAACACCGTCGCCCGCCGCCTGGAGCGCATCGGCGAACTGCTCGGCCCCCGGTGGCAGGACCCCGAGCGCGCGCTGGAGGTGCAGCTGGCGCTGCGCGTCCACCGGGTACGCGGTGTCCTCGCCCGCGCGGACGCCGACGGGGACGCCGGCGGGGACGGCGCTCAGGAGGCCTGACCCAGGCACTCGGCCTCCTCGTCCGCCCCGGCCCGCTCCCGGGTCAGCACGCGCACCGCGTGCGCGGCCGAGGCCAGCGTGGTGTGGCGGTGCCAGCCGCCGAAGGAGCGGCCCGCGAAGTCCCGGATGCCGACCTCGTCGGCCACCTCCGTGAAGTCCCGGCGCACCCGCCCCATCAGCCGGCTCAGCCGCACCAGGGCCGCGGGCGGCACGTTCAGCAGGTCGGTGAGCCACAGCTCGCCCGGCCACGGCCCGGTCGCGTCGCCCAGGCCCAGCAGCAGCATGTCCCGGCGTCGCACGGGCCCGCCGGGGGCCGTGCGACGGCCCGGCACACCGACCCGTACGGCGGCGGTCAGCGCGGTGCGGACACCGCGCCGCTCATCGTGCTCACGCCACAGCACGGGCCGGCGCAGGTCCCGGGCGGCCCCCATGATCTGGTGGGCGGGCAGCACCGCGCCACCGCGCCCGGGCAGGGTGGGTTCCGCCGGCTCCAGCCGCAGCGAGCCGCCGACGCGGGCCAGGACGGGGACGCCGGCGGCCCGCAGCCGGTGGAGGGCGGCGAGCGCGTCGGCCTCCCGGGCGTCGACGACCACCGGCCGCACCGGCAGCCCCCAGCCGCGCATCATCCCGACGTACGCCTCGACCGCGCACTCCCCCAGCGTCTCGGCCCGCACCGACTCGGGGATGGAGGCCTGGCGGCGGCGGAGCGGGTCCTCCAGCCAGGCGTCGGAGAGGAACAGCCGCCAGTTGACCGGGACGGCCACCTCGTCCGAGGCCGCCCAGACGCCCACCGCCTGCTGGGCGTTGATCACCTGGCCGCGGAGCGGGCAGAAGCGCCGCTCGACCCCGACCGAGTTCTCCCCGGCCTTGGGGATCAGCATCGGCCGCACCACCCACGCCTGCGGCGGCGCGACGCGCGCGGTGTACGCGGCCAGCGCCCGGCGCACCGGCTCCCAGTCCCAGGTGGAGCTGGAGACGAAGTGGTGCAGGCTCTGCTCGGCGGCCGGGCCGCCGCTGAGCGCCGCGATGTTGCGGATCGACTTGCGCCCCCGCGCGGTCAGCAGGCCCCTCAGGTACGCCTCGCCCCGGCGGCGCTGGTCGCTGCGCGGCAGCGAGGCGAACAGTTCGGCGCCCAGCTCGGCCAGCAGCGGCTCGGGCGCCGCCGGCGCCGCGGCCATGGGGCGTGGACGTCCGGTTCCTCTGTGCAGAGCCGCACCGCTCATCGCTGTCCCCACTCCGTTCTCGCACGCCGACCGGGCCGTCCCCCACCCTCTCCCCCGCGCCCCGTCCCGTCCCAGGTGTGCCGGGCACCCGGCTCACCTGGGACGGGAGTGGTCCGGCCACCAGCCGGGCCCGGGGGGCCGCCGCCCGTCGTCCCGGGCCGCCCGGGGATGTGTGGTGGGACCACACACCCCCGCGGTGGCGGGGGTGCGGCCGGACGGCGGGTCCGGGGGGTGGGGGCCCGCGGGGATGCGGCTACGGTGGTGACGTGCGTCGACGGGACGGAAGCGGCCCGCCGGCGCGGTCGAATCGGTGCCACCGGCCCCCGCCGCAGGGAGCGGGCGGCCGGGAGCGCCGTTGAGCTCAACTGAGCAGGAAGAAGTGAGCAGGGTGTTGGTGCAGGTCAGCGCGGAATTCCGGAGTACGGGGCAGGCGTCGTGCACATTGTGATCATGGGGTGCGGGCGGGTGGGCTCGGCCCTCGCCCAGACCCTGGAGCAGCAGGGCCACACGGTCGCCGTCATCGACCAGGACCCGACCGCCTTCCGGCGGCTGGGGTCCGGTTTCGGCGGCCGGCGGGTGACCGGTGTCGGCTTCGACCAGGACACCCTGCGCGAGGCGGGCATCGAGGAGGCGGGCGCCTTCGCGGCGGTCAGCAGCGGTGACAACTCCAACATCATCGCGGCCCGGGTGGCCCGCGAGATGTTCGGCGTGGAGAACGTGGCGGCCCGCATCTACGACCCGCGCCGCGCCGAGGTCTACCAGCGGCTCGGCATCCCGACGGTGGCCACCGTCCGCTGGACCGCCGACCAGATGCTGCGGCGGCTGCTGCCGTCCGGCGCGGAGCCGCTGTGGCGCGACCCCACCGGGGGCGTCCAGCTCGCCGAGATCCCTGCCTCGGAGGCGTGGATAGGGCACCGGATCAGCAGGCTCCAGGAGGAGACCGGCGTGCGGGTCGCGTTCCTGACCCGGCTGGGCGAGGCGATGCTGCCGACCTCCGCGACGGTGCTGCAGGAAGGCGACCTGGTGCATGTGATGATGCGCACCGACGAGGTCGAGAAGGTGGAGGCCGCGTTCGCGCAGGGCCCCGAGGAAGGCGGTCACTGATGCGGGTCGCGATCGCAGGGGCCGGTGCCGTCGGCCGTTCCATCGCCGGCGAGCTGCTGGAGAACGGGCACGAGGTCCTGCTCATCGACAAGGCGCCGTCCGCCATCTCGGTCGAGCGGGTACCGCTCGCCGAATGGCTGCTGGCCGACGCGTGCGAGATCACCTCGCTCGACGAGGCGGCGCTCCAGCGCTGCAACGTGGTGATCGCCGCGACCGGCGACGACAAGGTCAACCTCGTGGTGTCGCTGCTGGCCAAGACGGAGTACGGCGTGCCGCGCGTCGTGGCCCGGGTCAACAACCCCAAGAACGAGTGGCTGTTCAACGAGTCGTGGGGCGTGGACGTCGCCGTCTCCACCCCGCGTCTGATGTCGGCGCTCGTCGAGGAGGCCGTGAGCGTCGGCGACCTGGTGCGCCTGCTGCGCTTCAGCCAGGGCGACGCCAACCTCGTCGAGCTCACGCTGCCGCCGGAGGCCGCGCTCGCGGGCACCCGGGTCGGCGACGTGGACTGGCCGGAGGACACCTCCCTGGTCACCATCATCCGCGGCAACCGCGTCCTGACGCCCAACAAGGAGGACGCCCTGGAGGCCGGTGACGAGCTGCTGTTCGTCGCCGCCCCCGCGCGGGAGGAGCAGCTGGAGGACCTGCTGTCGGTCCGCCGCGAGGAGGGCTCCGGCTCCGGCTCCGCCTGACGGCCGTCCGCCGCAGCGAAAAGGCCCCGGTCTCCCGGGGCCTTTCTCGTCGCGGGCGGCTCAGACGGCCTTCTCGCGCTCCGCGCGGCGGGCCTCCTCGGCCTCCATCTCCGCGAAGACGTCGATCGGCGGCGGTGCCTTGGCCAGGAAGATCCAGGTCAGATAGACCGAGAGCAGCATCGGCGGGATGCCGAGCGCCACCTTGACCCAGCCGAGCTGCGTCGCGTCGCCCCACCAGTAGAGCGGGAAGAGGATCGCCGACTTGGCGAGCAGGATCAGGCCCCAGGCCCAGCTGGCCTTGGTGTAGGCCCTCTTGCGGCCCGGGTTGCGGGTCCGCCAGGAGAGGTTCTCCTTGAAGATCGGCCCGAGGATCAGACCGAGCAGCGGGTAGCCGGCCAGCGACGTGACGATGTAGGCGATCGCGAGGCCGAGCGTGTAGAGCATGCCCGGCAGGTAGAAGTTCTTGGCGTCACCGGACATCATCGCGAAGACGGCGCCGAAGGCCACGCCGAAGACGCCGCCGAAGGCGTGCTTGAGGGTGTCCTTGCGCACGAGCCGCGCGACGCCGAGCAGCAGCGACAGGGCCAGCGCCGCGACGGCGGCGGTGTGGATGTTCCGGCCGACCGTGAAGACGGCGACGAACACCAGGCCGGGGACGGTGGTCTCCACCATGCCGCGGACACCGCCGAACGCCTCGAAGAGCGCCGCCTCGGTGGCGGACCGCGACCCTTCGTCGCGGTGTCTGCCGGGCTGGTGGTCCATCGGCTTGTCGAGGGACGACAAGGGCTACTCCTGTCCGAGCGGTCGGAGTTCGTATCGGGGGTTGAACAGCACCCTCCGGCCGCGGCTCATGGAGATCCGGCCGGAGGCGATCAGCTTACGGCCCGGCTCGATCCCGGCTATGGAACGGCGCCCGAGCCAGACGACGTCGAGCGCGGCGGACCCGTCGAAGAGCTCGGCCTCCAGCGCGGGCACGCCGGCGCGCGGGCGCAGGGTGACGGTCCGCAGCGTGCCGGTGACCTTGACGATCTGCCGGTCGTCGCAGTCGCAGATCCGGGTGCAGCCGCCCACCGCCGCCGTGTCCTGCTGCAGCTCGGCGTGGTGCAGCTCCTCCTGCGAGGAGGACAGCCGGTCGAGCATGCGGCGGAACCGGCCGGCCGGCTTCTCAGGACGCGATACGGCACTCATGAATCCAGCGTACCGGGGACGTGGGGGCCCACCGGCCCCGCTTCACGCCCCGGAGCGGTAGCCCACCGGGCCCCCGCCTCACAGCTCGAAGCGGTACCCCATCCCCGGCTCGGTGATACCCCATCCCCCGGGGACGACCCCCGGACCCCCGGCCACAACCCCGCGCCCCCGCCTCACAGCTCGAAGCGGTACCCCATCCCCGGCTCGGTGATACCCCATCCCCCGGGGACGACCCCCGGACCCCCGGCCACAACCCCGCGCCCCCGCCTCACAGCTCGAAGCGGTACCCCATCCCCGGCTCGGTGATGAAGTGCTTCGGGTGCGACGGGTCGCGTTCGAGTTTGCGGCGGAGCTGGGCCATGTAGACGCGGAGGTAGTTGGTCTCGGTGCCGTAGGAGGGGCCCCAGACCTCCTGGAGGAGCTGCTTCTGGCTCACCAGGCGGCCCGTGTTGCGCACGAGCACCTCCAGCAGGTGCCACTCCGTCGGCGTGAGGCGGACGTCCTTGCCGCCCCGGTTGACCTTCTTCGCCGCCAGGTCGACGGTGAAGACCTCCGTCTCGACGATCGCGTCGTCCCCCGCGGCCGACGGGCCCGTCGGCTCGGCCCGGCGGACCGCGGCGCGCAGCCGGGCCAGCAGCTCGTCCATGCCGAACGGCTTGGTGACGTAGTCGTCCGCGCCCGCGTCCAGCGCCTCGACCTTCTCGTCGGAGGTCTGCCGGGCGGACAGGACGAGGATCGGGACGCGGGTCCAGCCGCGCAGGCCCTTGATGACCTCGACGCCGTCCATGTCCGGCAGGCCGAGGTCGAGGATGACCACGTCGGGGTGGCGGGCGGCGGCGAGCTGGAGCGCGGTGGCCCCGTCGGGTGCGGCGTCCACCTCGTACTTGCGGGCCTTGAGGTTGATCACAAGGGCGCGGACGATCTGCGGCTCGTCATCCACCACGAGCACCCGGTTCATGAGGAACCACCTCTGCTGTTCGAGCGGACCCCGCCCTGGGGCCCGGGAAATCGACTGGGACTGCGTTGTCCCGGGGGACAGCCCCCGGCCCCCCGGCCGGCACCACAGGCCCGGCTCATGTGGTGACCTGCGCCGGCAGGTCGGGGCGGACGGGCGCGCGGCCGGCCGCCACCCGCAGCGTGAGGACCATGGTCATGCCGCCACCGGGGGTGTCCTCCGCGGCGAGGGTGCCGCCCATGGCCTCGGCGAAGCCGCGGGCGACGGCGAGGCCGAGCCCGACCCCGGCCCCGCGCGGCGCGTCGCCGTACCGCTGGAAGGGCTCGAAGATCCGGTCCTTGTCGCTGTCGGGGACGCCGGGGCCGCGGTCGGCCACCCGGACCTCGACCCGGTCGCCCAGCGCGCTGGCCGCGACGTGCACGGGGGTGTCCGGCGGGCTGTACTTGACGGCGTTCTCGACGATGTTGGCGACGCTGCGCTCCAGCAGCCCCGGGTCGACGGCCACCATGGGCAGGGACTCGGGGATGTCGAGGGTCACGCTGCCCTCGGGGACGCCGCCGAGGGCCATGGGAACCACCTCGTCGAGGTCGATCTCCCGGATCAGCGGGGTGACCGTGCCGGTCTGGAGCCGGGACATGTCCAGCAGGTTGCCGACGAGGTGGTCGAGCCGGTCGGCGCCGTCCTCGATCCCGGCCAGCAGCTCCGCCTCGTCCTCCTCGGACCAGGCGACGTCGTCCGAGCGCAGCGAGGTGACGGCGGCCTTGATCCCGGCGAGCGGGGTGCGCAGGTCGTGGCTGACGGCGGCCAGCAGGGCGGTGCGGATGCGGTTGCCCTCGTCGAGCCGCCGGGCCCGCTCGGCCTCGCCGACCAGCCGCTGCCGGTCCAGGACGACGGCCGCCTGCGCGGCGAAGGCGGCGAGCACCCGGCGGTCCTCGGCGGGCAGCACCCGCCCGGCGAGGACGAGCGCCATGGTGTCGCCGACGGGCATGTCCACATCGCCGTCCTCGGGCCGCAGCAGCGGCTTGCCGGTGCTGGTGACCACGCTCGCGGCGCAGGTCCACGGATCGACGTCGCTGGCGCGCTCCAGCAGGGCCACGGACTCCATGGCGAAGGTCTCGCGGACGCGTTCGAGCAGCGTCTCCAGGCTGGTGTCGCCGCGCAGGACGCTGCCGGCCAGGAAGGAGAGGATCTCGGACTCGGCGCGCAGCCGCGCCGCCTGGTGGGTGCGGCGGGCGGCGAGGTCCACCACGGAGGCCACGGACACCGCGACGAACACGAAGATCGTGATGGCGACGATGTTCTTCGGATTGGTGATCGTCAGCCGGTGGACCGGTTCGACGAAGAAGTAGTTGAGCAGCAGCGACCCGAAGGCCGCCGACGCCAGGGCCGGCAGCAGACCGCCGAGCAGCGCGGCGGCCACCGTCATGCACAGGAACAGGAGCATGTCGTTGGCCAGTCCCAGGTCCGGTACGACGTGCGTCAGCAGGAGACTGAGCAGCGCGGGGCCGCCGACGCCGGCGAGCCAGCCGGCGACGATGCGGCCCCGGCCGAGCCGGGCGCCCCGGGCGACGGGCAGCCCCCGGCCCTTGGCGACCTCGTCGTGGGTGACGATGTGGACGTCGAGGTCGGGACCGGAGTCGCGGGCGACGGTCTGGCCGACGCCGGGGCCGAAGATGTACTGCCAGGTCTTGCGGCGGCTGGAGCCGAGGACGATCTGGGTGGCGTTGACGCCGCGCGCGAACTCCAGCAGCGAGGCCGGCACGTCGTCGCCTATGACGTGGTGGAAGGTGCCGCCGAGGTCCTCCACCAGGGTGCGCTGGACCGCCAGTTCCTTGGGCGAGGCGGACGTCAGCCCGTCGCTGCGGGCGATGTAGACGGCCAGGATCTCGCTGCCGGAGCCCTTGGCGGCCATCCGCGCGGCCCGGCGGATCAGCGTGCGGCCCTCGGGCCCGCCGGTCAGGCCGACGACGATGCGCTCACGGGCGTTCCATATCGTCGAGACGCTGTGGTCGGTGCGGTACTGCCGCAGGTACTCGTCGACCCGGTCGGCGGTCCACAGCAGGGCCAGCTCGCGCAGCGCGGTCAGGTTGCCGGGCCGGAAGTAGTTGGAGAGCGCCGCGTCGACCTTGTCGGGCTTGTAGATGTTGCCGTGCGCCATGCGCCGGCGCAGGGCCTGCGGCGACATGTCGACCAGCTCGATCTGGCCGGCCCGGCGCACCACCTCGTCCGGGACGGTCTCGCGCTGCCGCACCCCCGTTATCGACTCGACGACGTCGCCGAGCGACTCGAGGTGCTGGATGTTGACGGTGGAGATGACGTCGATGCCCGCCTGGAGCAGCTCCTCCACGTCCTGCCAGCGCTTGGTGTTGCGCGAGCCCGGGACGTTGGTGTGCGCCAGCTCGTCCACCAGGACGACCTTGGGGCGGCGGGCGAGGATCGCGTCCACGTCCATCTCGGTGAACGTGCTGTCGCGGTAGGCCAGCTCCCGGCGGGGCACCACCTCCAGCCCGTGGAGCATGACCTCCGTCCGGGGGCGCCCGTGGTGCTCGACGAAGCCCACGACGATGTCGGTGCCGCGCTCGGCACGGCGGTGCGCCTCGGCGAGCATGGCGTAGGTCTTGCCGACGCCCGGTGCCGCGCCGAGGTAGATCCGGAGGTTGCCGCGTCCCATGGCCCCATTGTCTTTCAGGAGAAGCGGCGGTGACCGGGGCGGTTCTCCGTCCTGAGCGCCGCACTGCCGCGCAGTCGACTTTACGGCGGACTGTCGGGACAAAACGGGCGTGCGGGTGGGCGCGTACCAGGTATTGACGCAGCTCTGACGCCTGAGGGCGCTTCCCGGCCGGCGCGTACGCCCCTTCGGGCGGGAGGGGCGTACGCCCGGGGACCGGTTGCCCGGGGCATCCGCTACGCCGGGCGCGCGGTCCACGACCGGGCGACGACGGCGGGCCCGTCGTCCGGGTGCCCGTGCGGGTCGTTCCACGGCACGCCGACGATGTCGGCGTCCCGCAGGATCCGGGGAATTCCCCGATTTCCGTCGATCGTCCGCCGCTTTCCCGGCGATTTCCCGGCCATCGAGGAGCGGCCTCAGCATGCCCGCTCGTTACGCGGCGCGCCAGACCCCGGATCCGGCCAGGTGATCACGGCCAATTCCCTTCGAACTCCCGGCCGCTGGTGAACGGCATGGCCCAACGGGCCGGGGAGCGGCCGAAAAGCACCTGGTGCAGGCGGTCCGGAGCGGGGATACGGTCGATTTTCGTTCCCGTACGACGAGGCGATCGGACGGAAGGAACGCACCATGGCCAAGCCCATCACCGAGGCGGAGATCGAGGCGCGCTACCAGAACTCGTACGGCCGCGCGGCCGGTTATCTCCCGCCGAGCCGCAAGGCCGTGAACGCCTGGCAGACGGAGCTGCTGCGCCGGGCCAGGGCACGGACGGCGGGCCACGTCGAACCGGTGCAGGAGCTGGCCGATCTGCTCACGGCGGACAAGGCGCTCCAGGACCTGGTGAACGAGACCGTCCAGGAGGCGCTGGCGCTGAACCCCACCGGGCCGGCGAGCATCGAGGACGTGCTGAACTCCCTCGACGAGATCGTCACCCACGCGCCGGGGTTCAGCGCGGACCCGAATTCCCATGTCGCCTTTCCGATGTCGGCCCTGTTCGTCTACATGATGGCGACGGAATCGGGCTGGGAACTCTTCCGCGAGGCCAAGTTCAACGACGCCCTGCGGGTCGTTCTCACCGCGTGGTGCACCTTCCTGGACAGCCCGGAAAGCCGCGACGTCCTGTACCGGACCCCCGGCGGCTGGCTGTGTCCGGCCGCCTACGACCGCAACCGGCTCTACGAATTCCAGGTCGACCTCGGCCGGCCCTACGGCGGATTCGACTCGTTCAACTCCTTCTTCCACCGCCCGGTCAAACCGGAATGCCGGCCCAACGCCGCCCGGTACGAACCGCGCGCCGTCGTCTCGGCCAATGACGGACAGGTGGTGCGGGTCTATCCCGATGTCCGGTAGGACGTCCCGGACATCACCATCAAGGCGCAGCCCTACTCGCTCCGGATGATGCTCGGGCAATACCCGAAGATCTCCCGGTTCGTGGGCGGCGACGTCCTCCAGTCGTACCTCTCCGGCGCCGATTACCACCGGTGGCACGCGCCCGTCGACGGCGTCGTGGAGTACGTCGAGAGGGTGCCGGGCCTGATGTTCAGCGAGCTGTACGACCCGCAGGCGGTGGACCGGTCCGCCGGCACGCTCTCCCAGGGCTACCAGGCGAACGTCAACACCCGGGGCATCGTGGTCATCAGGAGCACCGCACCGGACATCGGACGGGTCTGTGTCGTCCCCGTCGGCATCACCGAGGTCTCCTCCGTCGGCATCGGGGTCGAGGTGGGCCGGACGGTCACGCGGGGCGACGAGATCGGCCGCTTCAGCTACGGCGGGTCGAGCATGTGCCTCGTCTTCGAGCCGGGAAAGGTGGACTTCACCGTGCCGCCGGGCGACAAGGACGTGGTCACCGACAGCGGCGCCCCGATCCTCGTCAACGGCCTGATCGCGCTGGCCGGGTAAGGTCGCCGGCCGGTGGCTCCCTCCGCGAGGGAGGGCGCCACCGGCGCGTCCTCAGGCCTGCGGCACGGTGATGTCCGGCAGCAGCGAGACCTGCCGCAGCACCCCGTCGTCACCGCCGAGTTCCGGATGGTCCGCGAGCAGGGCGCGGCACACCGCGAGGAGTCCGGCCTTGGGCCTCGGCGTCGCGAACGCGCGCCGGCCGCCCTCTGCGCGTACCCCTTCGGTCCGGTGGAGCACGTCGCGTACAAGTACAGCGGAACGTGGCCCCTCACCGGCACCGGTCGCCCGGCGGGGGGAGGGGCCCTGCGAGCCTCCCGGGGGTCAGCCCCGGGCGAGCTCCTTGAGCGCGATGTTCAGCTTGAGCACGTTGACGTGCTCCTCGCCCATGAAGCCCAGCAGCCGCCCGTCGGTGTGGTCCTTCACGAGCCGCTCGACCTTGTCCACGGGCAGGTGGTTGGCCTTGGCCACCCGCTCGGTCTGGAGCCGGGCGTACGCCGGGGAGATGTCCGGGTCGACGCCGGACGCGGAGGCGGTGAGGGCGTCCACCGGCACCGAGGAGGGGGCCACGCCGTTGAAGGCGGCGACGTCCGAGCGGCGCTGCCGGACGCTGTCGAGCAGGACCTTGCTGTCGGCGGCCAGGTTGGAGGCGCCCGAGACCAGCAGCTTGTACTGGGTGTTCTCGGTGTTGGGCCCGGCCGCCGAGGGGCGCGGCTGGAAGAACTTCGGGTCGGGCAGCGGGTTGCCGTCCTTGTCCTTCTTGTCGAGGGTGTAGCTCTGGCCGAGCAGCTCCGAGCCGACGGACTTGCCGTCCACCGTCAGCTCGGAACCGTTCGCCTTGTCGTGGAAGGCCAGTTGGGCCAGGCCCGTGACGACGAGCGGGTAGATCACGCCGCAGACGACGGTGAGGACGAGCAGGGCGCGGAGCCCCGCCCCCGCCAGCCGGGCCGCGTTGCGTACGGAGAGGTTCATGTCGTCACCCGATGCCAGGGATGAGGGTCAGGAGCAGGTCGATGATCTTGATGCCGATGAACGGGGAGACCAGGCCGCCCAGTCCGTAGATCAAGAGGTTGCGGCGGAGCATCGCGTCCGCGCTCATCGGCCGGTAGCGGACGCCCTTGAGGGCGAGCGGCACCAGGGCCACGATGATCAGCGCGTTGAAGATGACGGCCGACAGGATCGCCGACTGCGGCGAGTGCAGGCTCATGATGTTGAGCTTGTCGAGGCCGGGGTAGGCCACGGCGAACATCGCGGGGATGATCGCGAAGTATTTGGCGACGTCGTTGGCGATGGAGAAGGTCGTCAACGCGCCCCGGGTGATCAGGAGTTGCTTGCCGATCTCGACGATCTCGATGAGCTTGGTGGGGTTGGAGTCGAGGTCCACCATGTTCCCGGCCTCCTTGGCGGCCGAGGTGCCGGTGTTCATCGCCACGCCCACGTCGGCCTGGGCCAGGGCCGGCGCGTCGTTGGTGCCGTCGCCGGTCATCGCCACGAGCTTGCCGCCGGCCTGCTCGCGCTTGATGAGCGCCATCTTGTCCTCGGGCGTGGCCTCCGCCAGGAAGTCGTCCACGCCCGCCTCCTCCGCGATGGCCCGCGCCGTCAGCGGGTTGTCACCCGTGATCATGACGGTCTTGATGCCCATGGCGCGCAGTTCGTCGAAGCGCTCCCGCATGCCCTCCTTGACGACGTCCTTGAGGTGGATGACGCCGAGGACGCGCGCGCCCTTGTCGTCCTCCACGGCGACCAGCAGCGGGGTGCCGCCGGCCTGGGAGATGTCGTCGGTGAGCCCGCGGGCGTCGTCGGCGACCGAGCCGCCCCGCTCCTCGACCCAGGCGACGACCGAACCGGTCGCGCCCTTGCGGACCTTGCGGCCCTCGACGTCCACGCCGGACATGCGCGTCTGGGCGGTGAAGGGGATCCACTCGGCGCCGACGAGCTCGCCCTCGTGGCGCTCCCGCAGGCCGTACTTCTCCTTGGCGAGGACGACGATCGAGCGGCCCTCGGGCGTCTCGTCCGCGAGCGACGAGAGCTGCGCCGCGTCGGCGACCTCGGCCGCCATCGTGCCCCTGACGGGGACGAACTCGGCGGCCTGGCGGTTGCCGTAGGTGATGGTGCCGGTCTTGTCGAGCAGCAGCGTCGAGACGTCACCGGCGGCCTCGACCGCGCGGCCGGACATCGCCAGGACGTTGCGCTGGACGAGCCGGTCCATGCCCGCGATGCCGATCGCGGACAGCAGCGCGCCGATGGTGGTCGGGATGAGGCAGACCAGCAGCGCCGCGAGCACGATCATCGTCTGCTCGGCGCCCGCGTAGATCGCGAACGGCTGGAGGGTGACGACCGCCAGCAGGAAGACGATGGTCAGCGACGCCAGCAGGATGTTGAGGGCGATCTCGTTGGGCGTCTTCTGCCGGGCCGCGCCCTCGACCAGGTTGATCATCCGGTCGATGAAGGTCTCGCCCGGCTTTGTCGTGATCTTGATGACGATGCGGTCGGAGAGGACCTTGGTGCCGCCGGTGACGGCCGAGCGGTCGCCGCCCGACTCCCGGATGACCGGGGCGGATTCACCGGTGATCGCCGACTCGTCGACGCTCGCCACGCCCTCGACCACGTCGCCGTCGCCCGGGATCACGTCGCCCGCCTCGCAGACGACCAGGTCGCCGACGCGCAGTGCGGTGCCGGGCACCGACTCCTCGCCGCCGTCGCCGGTCAGCCGGCGCGCGACGGTGTCGGTCTTGGCCTTGCGCAGGGTGTCGGCCTGGGCCTTGCCGCGGCCCTCGGCGACGGCCTCCGCGAGGTTGGCGAAGAGGACGGTCAGCCAGAGCCAGACGGTGATCGTCCAGCCGAACCAGTCGCCCGGGTCCTTCAGCGCGAGGACGGTGGTGACCACCGAGCCGATCTCGACCACGAACATCACCGGGGACTTGACCATCACCCGGGGGTCGAGCTTGCGGAACGCGTCGGGCAGCGACTTCACCAGCTGCGCGGGGTCGAACAGGCCGCCGGAGACGCGGCCTTGCTCCCCGCCGCCGTGCGGACGCTCCTCCTCGGTGCCCTCGGGGGCGGTACGGGCAGGGGTGGTCGTGCTCATGAAAGTCCCTCCGCCATCGGGCCAAGGGCCAGGGCCGGGAAGTAGGTGAGGCCGGTGATGATGAGGATCGCGCCCACGAGCAGCCCGGCGAACAGCGGCTTCTCGGTGCGCAGGGTGCCGGCGGTCTCGGGGACGGGCTTCTGCTCCGCCAGCGAGCCGGCCAGCGCCAGGACGAACACCATCGGCAGGAAGCGGCCGAGCAGCATCGCGAGGCCGATCGTGGTGTTGTACCAGGGGGTGTTGGCGTTCAGGCCCGCGAAGGCCGAGCCGTTGTTGTTGGCACCCGAGGTGAAGGCGTACAGGACCTCGGAGAAGCCGTGCGCGCCGCTGCCGTGCGCCGAGTTGCCCGCGGTGTTGAGGATCGAGTCCGGCGGGGACGACAGCGCCATGGACAGGGCGGTGAAGCCCAGCACCAGGGTCGGCGTGATGAGGATGTAGCAGGCGGCGAGCTTGATCTCACGGGTGCCGATCTTCTTGCCGAGGTACTCGGGCGTCCGGCCCACCATCAGGCCCGCGATGAACACCGCGATGATCGCCATCACGAGCATGCCGTACAGGCCGGAACCGACGCCGCCGGGCGCGATCTCGCCGAGCATCATGCTCAGCAGGGTGATGCCGCCGCCCAGTCCGGTGAAGGACGAGTGGAAGGAGTCCACCGCGCCGGTGGAGGTGAGCGTCGTCGTGGTCGCGAAGATCGCCGAGGCGCCGACGCCGAAGCGCTGCTCCTTGCCCTCCATCGCGCCGCCGGCCGCCTGGAGCGCCGGGCCGTGGTGCGCGTACTCGGTCCACATCATCAGCGCGGTGAAGCCGAGCCAGATCACGCCCATCGTGGCCAGGATCGCGTAGCCCTGCT
This sequence comes from Streptomyces caatingaensis, assembly GCF_001187435.1. Taxonomy (GTDB): domain Bacteria; phylum Actinomycetota; class Actinomycetes; order Streptomycetales; family Streptomycetaceae; genus Streptomyces; species Streptomyces caatingaensis. The sequence goes on from NZ_LFXA01000010.1 coordinate 47,554, forward strand.
TGACGTTGCCGACGAGCTTGCCGAACGTGCGGGTCAGCGCGAAGGGGATGACGAGGATCAGGAACGCCTCGAAGAGGTTGGTGAAGGCGTTCGGGTTCTCGAAGGGGTGGGCCGAGTTGGCGTTGAAGTAGCCGCCGCCGTTGGTGCCCAGCTCCTTGATGACCTCCTGCGAGGCCACGGCGCCGCCGTTGACCTGCTGGGTGCCGCCGGTGAGCTGCCCGATCCCGTGGATGCCCGCGAAGTTCTGGATCGCGCCGCAGGCGACCAGGACCAGCGCGCCGACGACCGAGATCGGGATGAGGATCCGGACGGTGCCGCGCACCAGGTCGGCCCAGAAGTTGCCCAGTTCGCCGGTGCGGGACCGGGCGAAGCCGCGGACGAGGGCGATGGCCACGGCCATGCCGACGGCGGCGGAGACGAAGTTCTGCACCGCCAGGCCCAGCGTCTGGACGGCGTGGCCCATGGCCTGCTCGCCCGAGTACGACTGCCAGTTGGTGTTGGCGACGAAGGAGGCGGCGGTGTTGAACGCCTGGTCCGGGCTGATCGCCGTGAAGCCCAGCGAGAGGGAGTGCGGCAGCACGCCCTGGATCCGCTGGAGCAGGTAGAGGAAGAGGACGCTCGCGAGGGAGAAGGCGAGGACGCCGCGCAGATAGGCGGGCCAGCGCATCCCCGCGGACGGGTCCGCGCCGATGAGGCGGTAGATCAGCTTCTCGGCGCGCAGGTGCTTCTCGGAGCTGTAGACGCGGGCCATGTAGTCGCCGAGCGGGCGGTAGACCAGCGCCAGCGCCGCGACGAGCGCGGTGAGCTGGAGGACTCCGGAGAGGACGGGGCTCATGTGGGTGCTCAGAACCTCTCCGGGAAGACGAGGGCGAGGACCAGGTAGCCCAGGAGGGCGACGGCCACGACCAGGCCGACGACGTTCTCGGTGCTCACAGCTTCGCCACCCCCTTGGCGACGAGAGCCACCAGCGCGAAGACCGCGGCACAGGTGACGACGAAGGCCACGTCGGCCATCGTGTGCTCCTAGAGAGTTCGGACATGAACGGACCTCTAGAGGAAACCTCCCTTACCGACCGGTACAGCGTTCGTTGACGCCTCCCTTACGGCCATTAGCGCCCCCTTGACGAGATTCATACGGGGGCGGTCCGGACCTGCGAAAACGCCGCCGGGCCGGAACCCCGGCAAGGGGTTCCGGCCCGGCGGAAGGATGCAATCCGGCCGTCTGCGACCGGTGTCGGTGCCGCTCGGAGCGGGTGTGACCGCTCCTGAGCGGTCAGCGGACCTCGGAGATCTCCGGTCCGCGCTGGAGGCGCTCCACGCCGCCCGCGAAGCGCGACTGGCCCTCCTCCTGGAGGCCCTCGGCGACCATCTGGGCGTCGTCGGGGAGCTTGAGGACGATCGGGTCGCGGGGCGCCATCGGGGACTCGCCGCGCACGACGACGGTGTCCCGGAAGACCTGCTCCAGCAGGCCCGCGGTCTGCGGCTGCACGGCGCCCTGGCCCGAGATCACCCCGCGCAGGAACCAACGCGGGCCGTCACAGCCCACGAAACGCACGAGCTGCACGCCGTTCGTCCCGTCGGGCAGGGCGACGGGCACCTGCGCCCGCAGCTCCCAGCCCAGCGGGCCCTGCACCTCGTCGACGACACCGCCCTGCTGGGTGATGCCGGCGGCGATCTCGTCACGCACCTCGTGCCAGATGCCCTCCCGCTTGGGGGCGGCGAAGGCCTGCAGCTGCACGGCGCTGTCGCGCAGCACCACGGTCGCGGCGACGATGGCGTCCCCCGCGACCTCGACGCGCAGCTCCATGCCGTCGACCCCGGGCACGTAGAGCCCGCCCAGGTCGACGCGGCCCTCGGCGGGTGCGTGCACCTCGGAGACGTCCCACGGCCCGTCCGGACGAGGCTCGGGCTCGAGGCGCACCCGGTGCTCCTCGGCGTCCTCCTCGCCCTCGTCGGCGAGGGAGTCCTCCGCGGTCTGCTCGGAGGTCACGTCGTCGATCCGTTCGACGGCGTCCTCGCTGCGCTTGCGGCGACGACCGAACACGTCACTGTCCTTCCCGGTCAGAGGCGACCGAAGCGAATCCATGCCCCACGGCGTCGTGGCCCCCGGTGGACCCGAAGCCCCCTTCGCCCCGCGCCGAGCCGGGAAGCTCCGCCACCTCGTGGAAGCGGACCTTCTCGACCTGCTGGACAACCAATTGGGCGACGCGGTCGAACCGCTCGAACCGCACGCTCTCGCGCGGGTCCAGATTGACCACAATCACCTTGATCTCTCCACGGTACCCGGCATCGATGGTCCCCGGGGCATTCACCATGGAGACCCCGCAGCGGGCGGCGAGACCGGAACGCGGGTGCACGAAGGCCGCATACCCATCGGGGAGCGCGATCGACACCCCGGTGGGCAGCACGGCCCGCTCCCCGGGGGCGAGGACGGCCGGCTCCGTGGTCACCAGGTCGCAGCCGGCGTCGCCGGGGTGCGCGTAGGAGGGGAGCGGTACGCCGGGATCGATCCGGTGGATCAGGACGTCGACGGGCTGACGCATCAGGGGTTCACCTCGAAGGCTCGCACGACCTTCAGCTGGTCGGGGTCGGAAAGCGCCGCGCTGATCTCGGCGGGACGGCCGTTCTTGACGAAGTGCTCCATCTTGACCTCGATGAACACCGCGTCGGCGCGGACCGCGACCGGCCCCTCGGGGCCGCCGATCCGGCCGGTGGCCGTGCAGTAGATCTTGCGGCCGTGCACGGCGGTGATCTCGGCGTCCAGGTGCAGCACGGTGTCCACGGGGACGGGCAGCACGAAGTCCGTCTCCAGCCGGCCGGTCACCGCGATGACGCGGGTCAGCCAGTTCAGCGACCCCAGCGTCTCGTCCAGCGCCGTCGCCAGCACCCCGCCGTGCGCCAGGCCGGGGGCTCCCTGGTGGGCCTCCCTGACCCGGAACTCGGCCGTCACGCGCACGCCCTCGCCGGCCCGCACCTCCAGGTGCAGACCGTGCGGGACACCGCCGCCGCAGCCGAAGCAGTTGTCGTAGTGCGCCCCGATGACCTCGCCCGGCGCGGGGGCCTCGGGGTGCCGCACCGGCGGCCGGGCGTCGGCCGGCGGTGTCAGCGCTGTCGTTCGTCCACTCACAGGGGCTGACCTTACCCGCGCGAGCGGCACCCGGTCCCGTCCGTGCCAAGCTTGGGCTCATGCAGCCTTACGAAGAACGCCTGACCGCACCCCGATCCTGGTGGGTCGTCGCGGTGCTCGCGGGGATCGCGATGGCCCTGATCCTGCTGCCGCTGGGCCCGGTGCCGACGCTCGTCGGGTTCGCCGGCGCGACGGCCCTGGCCGCGATCGCCGTGAGCTCCTACGGCTCCGCGCGGATCCGGGTGGTGGGCGGCGCCCTGGTCGCGGGGGACGCCCGGATCCCGGTCGAGGCGCTGGGCGAGGCCGAGGTGCTGGACGCCGAGGAGGCGCGTGCCTGGCGCACGCACAAGGCCGACACCCGGGCGTTCATGCTGCTGCGCGGCTACGTGCCCACGGCCGTGCGCGTCGAGGTCACCGACCCGGACGACCCGACGCCGTACGTCTACCTCTCCACCCGCTCCCCCGAGCGGCTGGCGGCGGCCCTGGCCGCGGCCCGGGGCGTCAGGAGCTGAGGCCCCGGGGGCCGGGGCCGTCCTCGGGGAGCTGCTCCCAGGGCACCTGGCGGCGGCGCAGGTCGGCGCGGACCTTGGCGGCCAGCTTGCGGGTGTCCCTGCGGTTCATCACCGCGCCCACGGTGGCGCCGATCATGAACGGGGTCAGGTTGGGGAGGTTGCGGAAGGTGCGCTTGAGGACCTGCTGGCGCAGCTCGCGCCGCAGCTGTCCGCCCAGCGCCATGTTGACGGTCTTGGGCGAGGTGACGTCGACCCCGCGCTCGTCGGCCCAGGCGGCGAGGTAGGCCATCGCCCGCTGGCGCCGGGTGCCGGGCGCCCGGAGGCCGTAGACCTCGTGCAGCTCGGCGATCAGTTTGAACTCGACGGCGGCGACGCCGACGATCTCGGCGGCGAGCTCCGCCGGCATGGCCGGGGGCACCGGCAGCATCGCCGCGGCCCCGATGCCGGCCCCCACGGTGGACGTGCCGTTCGCGGCACCGGCCACCAGCTTGTCGGCGATCTCCTCCGGGCCGAGGCCCGGGAACTGGGCCCGCAGGGTCGCGAGGTCCCGCACCGGGATCCGCGGCGCGTTGGCGACGATCCGGTCCGTGACGGCGCTCAGCCCCGCACGCGCGCTGCGGCCCCACCGCCGGGCCCTGCCGTGCGTCTCCGCCCCGGGCGGACCCTCCGCGGACGGCCCCTCTCCGGACGGATCCTCGACGCCGCGGCCGACCCCAGCGGCGAGCGAGGCCGCGGGGCCCCGCTCGGCGGTCGTGCCGGCCGCGCCGTCCAGTACACCCTCCCCCGGCCCCGTGCCGTCCCCCGCCGGCCCCAGGGCCCGGATGCGTCGTGCGCGCCGCTTCCGGAACGGTTCCGAGCCTGCCATCGCAGACCCGCGCCTCACTCGCAGTCGCGGCAGATCGGCTGGCCGTTCTTCTCACCGGCCAGCTGGCTGCGGTGGTGCACGAGGAAGCAGCTCATGCACGTGAACTCGTCCGCCTGCCGGGGCAGGACGCGCACGGACAGCTCCTCGTTGGAGAGGTCCGCGCCGGGGAGCTCCAGGCCCTCGACGGCCTCGAACTCGTCGACGTCGACGGCCGACGCCGACTTGTCGTTCCGCCGGGACTTCAGTTCCTCGATGCTGTCCTCGTTGACGTCATCGTCGGTCTTGCGTGGGGTGTCGTAATCCGTTGCCATGTCGCTCTCCCCCTCTGGGTGTCTGCGGTGTCTCCAGCGCACGTAACGCGTGAGGAGCCGGACTTGTGCCCGACCCGAGGCGGAGATTTTGCCTCACATCAAGGTCTGTTACTCAATCGACACCCAACCGCACACCTGAAGAGGTGATCGGATCGGGTGGCGAACGGGACCGTACACGGTCCGCAGGCCGCTCGTGGCGGCGCCATCTCCTGTACTTCCCGTGATCAAGACCCCCGGAAACCCTCATTTTCCGGGCATTCGGCGGGGGTCTTCGGTCACGGAGCGTGGGTGGCCGGATGCCGCCGCGTGTGATCGATCACACACGACGACAGCGTCCACCAGACCGGGAAAATTCCGCGCAAAGCGAACCCGGGTCCGCCGTATTGTCGCAGATTTCCCGGCCCTGTGACGGGGCCCGGGGGAGTCTGTCAGGTCGGCAGGACGACCCTCATGACCAGCCCGCCGCCCTCCCGGGGCACCGCCGTGATCCGGCCGCCGTGCGCCCGGGCCACCGAGCGGACGATGGACAGGCCGAGGCCCACGCCCTTGTCGCTGCCGGTGCGCTCGGTGCGCAGCCGGCGGAACGGCTCGAAGATGTTGTCCAGCTCGTAGGCGGGCACGACGGGGCCGGTGTTCTCCACGACCAGCACCGCCTCGCCCTGCCGGGTCTCGGTGGTGACCTCGACCCAGCCGTCCGGGACGTTGTAGCGGACAGCGTTCTGCACCAGGTTGAGGGCGATCCGCTCCAGCAGGACGCCGTTGCCCTGCACCACGGCGGGCTGCCGGGTGCCGCGCAGCTCCACGCCCTTGGTCTGGGCCTCGGCACGGGCCTGGTCGAGGGCCCGGGTGGCGACCTCCGCGAGGTCGACGGGCTTGCGGTCCACGATCTCGTTGTCGCTGCGGGCCAGCAGGAGCAGGCCCTCCACGAGCTGCTCGCTGCGCTCGTTGGTGGCCAGCAGCGTCTTGCCCAGCTGCTGGAGCTCCGGCGACGCCCCCGGGTCCGAGAGGTGCACCTCCAGCAGGGTGCGGTTGATCGCCAGCGGGGTGCGCAGCTCGTGCGAGGCGTTGGCCACGAAGCGCTGCTGGGCCGTGAAGGCCCGCTCCAGCCGGTCGAGCATCTCGTCGAAGGTGTCCGAGAGCTCCTTGAGCTCGTCGTCCGGACCGCCGAGCTCGATGCGCCGGGTCAGGTCGGTCGCGGCCACCCGGCGGGCGGTGCGCGTGATCTTGCCCAGCGGCGAGAGGACGCGGCCGGCCATGGCGTAGCCGAAGGCGAAGGCGATCACGGCAAGCCCGAGCAGGGCCAGCAGGGAGCGACGGAGCAGGCCGTCGAGGGCCAGGGCGCGCTGGTGCTGGGTGCAGGTCTTGACGCCCTGCATGAACTGGTTGTTGTCGCTGATGTTGGCGAGGTCGGGGCAGTTGGTGGCCACCCGGACCTTGCCCTCGACCAGGCTGAACGGCAGCTCGCTGCCCTGCCGCATCGCGTCCGCCGCCAGCAGGTAGATGATCGTCAGCAGCAGGACGCCGGCCATCAGGAACATTCCGCCGTACAGCAGGGTGAGCCGTATCCGGATGGTGGGCCGCAGCCAGGGGAAGGGGCGGACCACCGGCTGGCGGGGATCCCAGGCGGGTCTGGGCGGGGAGCCCGGCGGGGGCGGGGCCGAGGGGGGCGTGGGCGGGGAGGCGGGGGACGAGGCGGCCATCTCAGATCCGGTATCCCGAGCCGGGGACCGTGATGATCACGGCGGGCTCGCCCAGCTTGCGGCGCAGCGTCATGACGGTGACACGGACGACGTTGGTGAAGGGGTCGGTGTTCTCGTCCCAGGCCTTCTCCAGCAGCTGCTCCGCGGAGACCACGGCGCCCTCGCTGCGCATGAGCACCTCCAGGACCGCGAACTCCTTGGGGGCGAGCTGCACCTCGCGGCCGTCGCGGAAGACCTCCCGGCGGTTGGGGTCCAGCCGGATGCCGGCCCGCTCAAGGACGGGCGGCAGGGCGACCGTGGTGCGCCGGCCCAGGGCCCGTACGCGGGCGATGAGCTCGCTGAAGGCGAAGGGCTTGGGGAGGTAGTCGTCGGCGCCGATCTCCAGGCCCTCGACGCGGTCGCTGACGTCGCCGGAGGCGGTGAGCATCAGGATGCGGGTCGGCAGCTGGAGCTCCACGACCTTGCGGCAGACGTCGTCGCCGTGGACGACGGGCAGGTCGCGGTCGAGGACGACCACGTCGTAGTCGTTGACGGCGATGCGCTCCAGGGCGGCGGCTCCGTCGTACACGACGTCGACGGCCATGGCCTCCCGGCGCAGTCCGGTGGCGACGGCGTCTGCGAGCAGCTGCTCGTCCTCGACGACGAGTACGCGCACGGCGCTGGTTCCTTCCGTAGGGGCCCGGCGGGCCTGGTGGGGACGGTCCGCGCGGGCGTCGGGGCAGGCGCGACGGACCATGGTGAGTCCCTCCATCGTGCCTCCTCACCCGGTAAACCGGCTGTAAGGGGTGCCGGGCGGCGAGCGGGGGGAGATTCGGGCCTGTTTGCGGACGGCATGTTTCCGTCCGGACGGGGGTGGGGAAGACGTACGCACACCCGCGATCACGACCCTCTGTCGCGGTACGCCCCGATCCGCCGTACCGCACGGGTACCACCACGCACGTGATCGTCCCGGCTCCGGCCGGGATCCCCCGGCACACCCCCGTGCCAACCGAGCCGACCCAGGAGGGGGCGCAGCATGGACGCGTTCACCGCCGGCATTCTGCAGCGCATAGAGAGCACGCGGCAATCTCTCGACCGGGCCCGCCGCAGCGGCGACGACTTTCTCATCGACATGGAGCAGTCGCAGCTGGACGACCTGCACCGCCTCGCGGCGGAGCACGGCGTCGAGGTCAGCGCCGCCTGACCCCTGAGCCGGTCCCGTGATGACCGGGAAGCGCCCCGGTGCGTACGTCGCACCGGGGCGCTTCCCTGTGACCGGCCGGGTTCAGTCGTGCCAGGCGCCCAGCTCCTCCAGGCGGGCCTGGAGCGGCTCGAAGAGGCCGGGCGCGGCGGCGACGGTCAGCTCGCCGGAGGCCGGCCGGCCGGGGCGGCCGCCGGTGAGGGCGCCCGCCTCGCGGGCGATCAGGGCGCCGGCCGCGAAGTCCCAGGGGTTGAGGCCGCGCTCGTAGTAGCCGTCGAGCCGGCCGCAGGCCACGTCGCACAGGTCGATGGCGGCCGCGCCGGCCCGGCGGATGTCGCGCACCTCGGGCAGCAGGGCGCGCACCACCTCGGCCTGGGCGGCGCGGCGCTCGGTGAGGTAGCCGAAACCGGTGCCGACGAGCGCCTGCGCGAGCGGGGCCGCGGGGCGCGCCCGCAGCCGCCGCCCGCCGCAGTACGCGCCCTCGCCGAGCACCGCGTGGTAGGTCTCGCCGCGCATCGGCGCGGCGACCACTCCGACCACCGCCTCCCCGTCCAGCTCGGCGGCGATGGAGACGGCCCAGGAGGGCAGGCCGTAGAGGTAGTTGACGGTGCCGTCGAGCGGGTCGACGACCCAGCGGACCCCGCTGGTGCCCTCGCTGCTGGCGCCCTCCTCGCCGAGGAGCCCGTCGTGCGGGCGCCGCTCGGCGAGGAAGCCGGTGATCAGCTTCTCGGCGGCGAGGTCCATCTCGGTGACCACGTCGACGGAGCTGGACTTGGTCGCCGCCACGCCCAGGTCGGCCGGGCGGCCGTCCTTGAGGAGGGCGCCGGCCCGGGCGGCGGCCTCCAGGGCCACCGCCAGGAGCTCGGAGTTGCTCATGGTGCTTCCTTACGCGTACGGGCTGTCGGCGCCCGCGGCGGCGGGGCGGGGGGAACGGGCCGGGCAGCAGCCGACCGGGCACAGGTCGTGGGAGGGGCCGAGGGCGCCCAGGGCGCAGCGCTCGGGCCGCTCGCCGCGCTCGGCGGCGGCGCGCTCCAGGACCAGCTCGCGGACGGCGGCGGCGAAGCGCGGGTCGGCGCCCACGGTCGCGGCGCGGGCGACGGGCAGGCCCAGCTCGGCGGCCTTGGCGGTGGCCTCCGTGTCGAGGTCGTACTTGACCTCCATGTGGTCGGAGACGAAGCCGATGGGGACCATGACGACGGCCGGGACGCCCTCGCCGTGCAGCGTCTCCAGGTGGTCGCAGATGTCGGGTTCGAGCCAGGGGATGTGCGGGGCGCCGCTGCGGGACTGGTAGACGAGCCGCCACGGGCGGTCGGTGCCGGTCTCGGCGCGCACGGCCTCGGCGATCGTCCGGGCGACGTCCAGGTGCTGCGCGACGTAGGCGCCGCCGTCGCCGTGGTCCTCGACGGGGCCCGAGGTGTCGGCGGCGGCGGTGGGGATGGAGTGGGTGGTGAAGGCGAGGTGGGCCCCGGCGCGGACCTCCTCGGGCAGCTCGGCCAGGGCGGCGAGCGTGGCGTCGGCCATGGGGCGGACGAAGCCGGGGTGGTTGAAGTAGTGGCGCAGCTTGTCGATCCGCGGCACGGGCAGGCCCTCGGCCTCCAGGGTGGCCAGGGCGTCGGCGAGGTTCTCGCGGTACTGGCGGCAGCCGGAGTAGGAGGCGTAGGCGCTGGTGGCCAGGGTGATGACGCGGCGGTGGCCGTCGGCGACGAGCTGCCGGAGGGTGTCGGTCAGATACGGCGTCCAGTTGCGGTTGCCCCAGTAGACCGGCAGGTCGAGGCCGGCGGCGGCGAACTCCTCGCGCAGGACGCGGAGCAGCTCGCGGTTCTGGTCGTTGATGGGGCTGACGCCCCCGAAGAGGAAGTAGTGCAGGCCGACCTCCTTGAGCCGCTCGCGGGGGATGCCGCGGCCGCGCGTCACGTTCTCCAGGAAGGGGACGACGTCGTCCGGGCCCTCGGGGCCGCCGAAGGAGAGCAACAGCAGGGCGTCGTACGGGGCGTGGGCTGGCTGATCCGACATGGCTCCGATCCTGCCACCCGCCACTGACAGCCGCCGCACCCGGCTCGGGTTACCGACGGTGCCCCAGGGCTTGAAATTGCCGTGCGACGAACAGACGTTCACTCGTAAGCTGTATGGGCCACCCAAGGCCCTTACGGCACCCTCGTGTCGAACCTCTCGTTCCCGGAACCTCGCGTTCCCCTGAGTGCGGAGTCGGCTTGTCCAGTCCCTACCGTGCGATCTTCGCCGCTCCCGGCGCCAAGGGCTTCTCCGCGGCCGGACTCCTCGGCCGCATGCCGCTGTCGATGATGGGCATCGGCATCGTCACCATGGTCTCCGAGCTGACCGGCCGGTACGGGCTGGCCGGAGCGCTCTCCGCGACCCTCGCGCTGGCCACCGCCGTGATGGGCCCGCAGGTCTCGCGCCTGGTCGACCGTCACGGACAGCGCCGCGTCATGCGGCCCGCCACGCTGGTCGCGGCGGCGTCGACGGCCGCCCTCCTGCTGAGCGCCCAGCAGGGCTGGCCCGAGTGGACCCTGTTCCTCTTCGTGCTGGGCGTGGGCACCGTGCCGAGCGTGGGCTCGATGGTGCGGGCCCGCTGGTCCGCCCTCTACGCCGACTCCCCCGAGCGGCTGCACACCGCCTACTCCGCCGAGTCCGTGATCGACGAGGTGGTCTTCATCGCCGGGCCGCTCCTCGCCATCGGCCTGTCCACCGGCTGGTTCCCCGAGGCCGGTCCCCTGCTGGCCGGCGTCTTCCTCGTCGCCGGCGTCTTCTGGCTCACCGCGCAGCGCGCCACCGAGCCCGCGCCGGCCCCGGCCGCCCACCGCTCCGGCGGCTCGGCGCTGCGCTCGCGCGGACTGCGGGTCCTGGTGGTCACCTTCGTCGCCACCGGCGGGCTGTTCGGCTCGATAGAGGTGGTGACGGTCGCCTTCGCCGAGGAGCACGGCCACAAGGCGGCGTCCAGCCTGGTGCTCGCGGTGTGGGCCCTCGGGTCGTGCCTGGCCGGCGCGGTGTTCGGGCTGCTGCACCCCAAGGGCGACCCGGCGCTGCGCTGGCTGCTGGGCGTGTGCGCCATGGCCGTGAGTATGATCCCCCTCCAACTGGTCGGGAACCTGGCCGTGTTGGCCGTGGCGCTCTTCTTCGCGGGTCTGGCCATCGCACCGACGATGGTCACCACCATGGCCCTCGTCGGGCACCACGTGCCCCGGGCGAACTTCACGGAGGGCCTGAGCTGGATGAGCACCGGCATGGCGGTCGGTGCGGCGCTCGGTTCGTCCGTCGCCGGCTCGGTGGTCGACGCCGCCGGGGCCGGCCCGGGGTACGCGGTGCCCGGTGCCTCGGGCGCGCTGGCCGCGGTGGTCGCGTTCCTCGGATACCGCCGGCTGCGGCCGGCGCCGGAGCGGGCGGAGGCATCCGTTCCGCGAGCAAGGGGAGGGGCTGGGGCACATGACGGGGACAGTGAGGACGAGCGCGTGGCGTAACTGGGCGGGGAACGTGACCGCCCGCCCCGCGCGGACCGCGGCGCCGGCCACGGCGCGCGAGACGGCCGAGGCCGTCGCGTCCGCCGCGGCGGACGGCCTGCGGGTCAAGGCGGTCGGCTCGGGGCACTCCTTCACCGCGGCGGCCGTCACCGACGGACTGCTGATACGCCCCGACCGGCTGACCGGCGTGCGCGCGGTCGACCGCGCGGCCGGGACGGTGACGGTCGGCGCGGGCATGCGGCTCGGCACCCTCAACCGGCTGCTGTCCGCCCACGGTCTGTCGCTGACGAACATGGGCGACATCATGGAGCAGACCGTCTCCGGCGCGGTCGCCACCGGCACCCACGGCACCGGCCGCGACTCGGCCGCCATCGCCGCGCAACTGCGCGGAATCGAGCTGGTCACCGCGGACGGCACGGTCCTGGAGTGCTCCGCCGCGCGGCACCCGGAGGTCTTCGCGGCGGCCCGGGTGGGGCTCGGCGCCCTGGGCGTGATCACGGCGCTCACCTTCGCCGTGGAGCCGGAGTTCCTGCTGACGGCCCGTGAGGAGCCCATGTCCCTGGGGCGGGTCATGGCGGAGTTCGATTGGCTCGTGGCCGAGAACGAGCACTTCGAGTTCTACTGGTTCCCCCACACCGAACACTGCACCACCAAGCGCAACAACCGTGCCGCGGGGCCGGCGGCGCCGCTCGGCCGTGCCGCGGCCTGGCTGGACGACGAGCTGCTCTCCAACGGCCTGTTCGGAGCGGTGTGCGCGCTCGGCCGGGCCGTTCCCGCGACCGTGCCCGGCATGGCCCGGCTCACCGGGCGGGCCCTGTCGGCCCGCACCTACACCGACATCCCGTACAGGGTCTTCACCAGCCCGCGCCGCGTCCGCTTCCTGGAGACGGAGTACGCCCTGCCGCGCGAGGCGGCGCTGTCCGCCCTGCGGGAGCTGCGCTCGGTCGTCGAGCGCCGCCGGCTGCGGGTGAGCTTCCCCGTGGAGGTGCGGACGGCGCCCGCGGACGACATCCCGCTGTCCACGGCGTCCGGGCGGGAGACGGCGTACATCGCCGTGCACATGTACCGGGGGGCGCCGTACCGGGAGTACTTCTCCGCCGCGGAGCAGGTCATGGTCGCGCATGGGGGGCGGCCCCACTGGGGGAAGCTGCACTCGCGTGACGCGGCCTACCTGTCCGGCGTCTACCCCCGCTTCGCGGAGTTCACCGCCGTGCGGGACCGCCTGGATCCCGGACGGGTGTTCGCGAACGCGTACCTGCGCCGCGTGCTCGGCGAGTGAGTGGCCCCGGCCCCTCTGGGGGAGGGGCTGGGGCAAACCTCCTACGGCGCCGCAGTCGCCGGCGGAGCCGTCACCGGCGGCGGCGTCTTGCCACCGGAGGACCCGCCACCAGCCGCATCCGGCGACTTGTCCGGACTCGGCGAGGACCCGCCGGAGCCTCCGGAGGAGCCGGAGCCACCGGAGGACGAGCCGCCGGCGTCCGGCGACTCCTTCCCCGAGGCGTCGGGCGACGGCGAGGACCCGTCCTTGCCGTCCGACTCGCCGCCCCCGCCGGAGGCGGCCCCGGAACCGGAATCCGATCCGGAATCCGGAGTTCCGGATGCACCGGACGTGCCGCCGGACGTACCGGACGTACCCGAGTCCGGCACCGACGACCTCCCCTTCTCCTTCTCCTTCTTCTGCTCGTGCCCCGACGCCCCGCCCGAGCCCCCGCCCTGGAACGTCCGCACGATCGTCGTCCCGCCCTTCTCCCCGTCCGCGCTCTTCCCGGACACCAGCTCGACCGCCGTCACCGCGCCCATCGCCAGGACGAAGACGGAGCCGGCGGCCAGCAGTGAGCGCTTCCACCCGCGCAGCCGGGTGCCATGCGTCGTGCCCTCGGAGTATTCGGTGGAGTACCCGGGCGGGAAGGGGTGCGCACCGGCGTGCGCCCCGTCGTCGAGCGGCGGCACCTGCCGCGCCCGGGGCCGCGCGGCCTGGACGGCCACGTCCCGCACCTGCTCGCCCGTGCGCCGGAACAGGTGCTGGAAGACGGTGCCGCCCGTGGTGGCGATCACGCTGACGACACCGGCGCCGAGCACGGTGCCGTAGACACCGAGCCGGCCCGCGAGCAGCGCCGCGACGACGGCCGCGAGGGCACTCCCGGCGACCTGGGCGACGCTCAAGTCCAGGCGCCTGCCCTTGGCCTTTGCGTCACTTTCGGCTTTGTCGTCCATCTCCGGCCTCTGTCGAACCTTTCGCACCTCTTGCAGCCAGAAGAGACATTCGAGCGTAACGAACAGTTCCGAATCCGTTGATTGTGTGAAACTCGCCACCCGTGGGAAGGTCTCCGGCGCACGAGGGCACAATCAACTCCCTTGCCGGACGTGAACATCGATGGCGCGCCGCTCCACCCCCAGTGGTCCGAATGGAGTACTGTGGCGAGCCCGGCCCCGGTATTCCGTCCGGCTGCCCGGACCCGACCGGGAAGGGCCCGGGCGGCTCTCGCCCCGTCAACTCGGCAATGTTGTGGCAGGCTGCTACCCGGGCAGGCCACACTCGACTAGCGGAAGCAGCGACGCACGTGACGTCGGCAGGCACCACCCGGGAGGTCCCCATGCCCGAACTGCGTGTCGTGGCCGTCTCCAACGACGGCACACGGCTGGTGCTCAAGGCAGCGGACAGCACGGAGTACACCCTCCCCATCGACGAGCGGCTGCGCGCCGCCGTGCGCAACGACCGCGCACGCCTGGGCCAGATCGAGATCGAGGTGGAGAGCCACCTCAGGCCCCGGGACATCCAGGCCCGGATCCGGGCCGGTGCCTCCGCGGAGGAGGTCGCCCAGCTCGCCGGCATCCCCGTCGAGCGCGTGCGGCGCTTCGAGGGGCCCGTCCTGGCGGAGCGCGCGTTCATGGCCGAGCGCGCCCGCAAGACGCCCGTGCGCCGGCCCGGCGAGAGCACCGGGCCGCAGCTCGGCGAGGCCGTCGCCGAGCGGCTGCTGCTGCGCGGCGCCGAGAAGGACACCGCCCAGTGGGACTCGTGGCGGCGCGACGACGGCACCTGGGAGGTGCTGCTCGTCTACCGCGTGGCCGGTGAGCCGCGCGCCGCGAGCTGGACGTACGACCCGCCCCGGCGGATCGTCTCTGCGCTGGACGACGAGGCCCGGGCGCTGATCGGCGAGACCGAGGACACCCCGGAGCCGAGCTTCCCCTTCGTCCCGCGCATCGCGCGGCTGCCCCGCGAGCGGCACCCGGAGCGCGCGGAGCGGACGCCCCCGGGCGGCGCGCCGGAGTCCGGGGACGCCACCGCGCCGGAGGAGGGCGGCAAGGAGCGGGACTCCCTGACCAGCCTGCTGGAGGCCGTGCCCAGCTTCCGGGGCGACATGGTCGTCCCCGAGCCGTCGCCGGCCCCGGCGGCCGAGGAGGCGCCGGCGGAGGAGGCCGAGGCCGTGGAGCCGCCCGCCCCGGCGGCGAGCGCCGGTGCGGCCTACGCGGACGTGCTGATGCCGCGTTCCGTCGCGGGGCACCGCGAGCGGCTGATCGGCACCACGGACCGCCAGGCGGAGGCGGACGGGGTCCGTCCGGGCCGCCGCGCGGCGGTGCCCAGCTGGGACGAGATCGTCTTCGGCACGCGCCGCAAGAAGCAGGAGTAGCCGCAAGCAACAGGAGTAGCCGGGGGCGGCCCCTCCCGCGAGGGGCCGCCCCCGGGCATCAGCCCGGCTGCGGCCCGGTGGCCACCGGACGCGCCGGGTCCGCCGTCCAGTCGCTCCAGGACCCCGCGTACAGCACCGCCGGCACCCCCGCCACCGCGAGCGCCAGGACCTCGTGCGCGCCGGAGACGCCGGAACCGCAGTAGACGCCGACCTCCGCGCCCGGCACGGCGCCGAACGCGGCGAAGCGCTCCGCCAGTTCCCCGGCGGGCCGGAAGAGGCCGTCGGCGGTGACGTTCTCCATGGTGGGCGCGGAGTGCGCGCCGGGGATGTGCCCGGCGACCGGGTCCAGCGGCTCCACCTCGCCGCGGTAGCGCTCCCCCGCCCGCGCGTCCAGCAGCACCCCGCGCCGGGCCAGCGCGGCGGCCTCGTCCGCGTCGACGAGCAGCGGGCGCGCCCCGGGCGCGGGGACGAAGTCGCCCTCGGGCACGTCGGGCACCTCGGTCGTCACCGCCCCGCCGCGCGCCGTCCACGCGGGCAGACCGCCGTCCAGGACGCGTACCGAGGGGTGTCCCGTCCAGCTCAGCAGCCACCATACGCGCGCGGCGCCCCAGCCCTGCCCGCCGTCGTAGACGACGACGCCGCGGTCGGTCCGGACGCCGGCCCGGCGCATCGCCGCGCCGAACGCGCCCGGCTCGGGCAGCGGATGACGGCAGCCGGGGCCGGGCCCCTTCGGCCCCGTCAACTCCGTTTCCAGGTCGAGGTAGACCGCGCCGGGGATGTGCCCGGCGTCGTAGTCCGGGCGGCGCGACACCGCGCCCATCTCCCAGCGGATGTCGAGCAGGACCGGCGGCCGCTCCCCCGCCAGTTCCGCGCCCAGTTCCTCTGCGCTGATGATCGCATTCATGGCAGCCATCCTGGCGTAGTCGGCGTGCGACCGACAGGCGCCCTGGTGCCCCGGTTCCGGCCGATCGATACTGGACGGCAACGGCCCCGAAACGGAAGCGAAACGCGATTTCCGGTCTCTTCCCATGAGTTCCCGCGGGAACCAGTGAAATCCGGCGCGGCCGGGGGGCATGTCACCACCGGTGGTGCAAACATCTGCACTCAGGCACCGTCCTGTACCACCCCGCGCACATCGGTCCCCGCACGGGAGAACGCGCGGCCACCACGATGGTCCGAGGAGAGAGCGACGATGACCGAGGTATGGGGTTCCTCCCCGCGGCGGGGGCGGCCCGCCGGGCACGCCCCCGGCACTCCCTGCTGGACGAGCCTCCTGGTGCACGACCTGGAAGCGACCAAGGACTTCTACGGCGGCCTGTTCGGCTGGAGCTACTACAGCCCCGGGCCGCGCCAGCTCGGTCCGTACGTCCGCGCGACGATCGACGGGCGGGACGTGGCCGGCATCGGCGAACTGCCGCCCGACCGGCGGCCGACGACGGCGTGGACCACCTATCTGGCGAGCGACGACGCGGACTCCGCCGCGGAGTGGATCCGCTGTTCCGGCGGCACGGTCGGGGTCGGGCCGCTCGCCGCCGACGACATCGGCCGGCTGGTCCTCGCGTCCGACCCGGCCGGCGCGCCCTTCGGCGTCTGGCAGGGGCAGGAGCTGACGGGTCCGCAGCCCTCCGGCGTGCCGGGCACGCCGGTGTGGCACGAGCTGGTCACCCAGGACGCGGCGGCGGTCGTGAAGTTCTACCGCTCGCTGTTCGGTTACGAGACCAAGCCGGCCGGATCCGCCGACTGCGACCGGATCACCCTGCTACTGGACGGCCGGCCGGTCGCCTCGGTCCGCGGCGCCGGGGCGGCGCTGCGCGACCCGCACTGGACCACCTGGTTCGAGGTGTCCGACGCCGACGACGCCGTCCGGCGGGCCGAGGAGCTGGGCGGCCGGGTGCTGACCCCGCCGCACGACGAACCGGCGGGCCGCACGGCCTCGGTCGAGGATCCGGAGGGTGCCGTCTTCACCCTGCTGCGGACGGCCCGTTAGCCGCGCCGGCCGATTCGGCGCCGACGACGGGTTCGGGGTCCACCGGCAGCACGTCGGGGGAGAGCGCGGCCGCCCGCGCCGCGGCCGCCGTCATCCGCCGGCGGTGGTGACGGCGGCACAGCACCTCGTAACCCACCACCGCCTCCGGCTGGTTGACGTCCCCGACGACGACCTGGGCGCCCTCGACGACCATCTGCCCGCCGACCGTGCGGGCGTTGTGGGTGGCGCGCGCCCCGCACCAGCAGAGCGCCTCGACCTGCAGGACCTCGATGCGGTCGGCGAGCTCGACCAGCCGCTGTGAGCCGGGGAAGAGCCGGGTGCGGAAGTCGGTGGTGATGCCGAAGGCGAAGACGTCCAGTTCGAGGTCGTCGACGACGCGGGCCAGCTGGTCTATCTGCTCGGGGGCGAGGAACTGGGCCTCGTCGCAGATGACGTAGTCGGCGCGGCCGCCCGAGGAGAGGTGGCCGACGATGTACGCGTAGAAGTCGAAGCCCTCGCCCGCCTCGACGGAGTCCGTCACCAGGCCGAGCCGCGAGGACAGTTTGCCCTCGCCCGCGCGGTCGTCGCGGGTGAAGATCATCCCTTGCAGTCCGCGGGCCGAGCGGTTGTGCTCGATCTGCAGAGCGAGGGTGCTCTTTCCGCAGTCCATGGTTCCGGAGAAGAACACCAGCTCGGGCATGGGAAGGCCAATGCCTTTCGTTCGTGGGGGTCGTGCGGGGTCGTGCGGGTCGGCGGGGTGCTCAGGAGCGCACTTCGAGGAGCGGGACGAGCTGCTCGACGGGGGTCATGGAACCGTGCAGGCCGACCATCGCGGACTCGTTGGGCTCGGTCTCGGTCGCGACGATCGCGACGTCGTCCCGCGCGGCGGCGACGACGTCGCCGATCCGCGCGTACACCCGGTCGTCCACACCGGTGCCCGGCGGGCCGAACCAGCCCGCCTCGATGGCCTCGTCGCGCCCGGCCACCCACATCCGCTCCCCCAGCACCTCGCGCCACACGGCGAGCACATCGGCGGCCGCGCCGGGGACCGCGTAGACGTGCCGGGCCCGCGCCTCGCCGCCGAGGAGGGCCACGCCGGCGCGCAGCTCCCAGTCCTCGTCGAAGTCGACGCGCGCCTCGGGGGTGAAGGGGATGTCGATCATGCCGTGGTCGGCGGTGACGTACAGCACGGAACGCGGCGGCAGTTGCTCGGCGAGCCGCTGGGCCAGCAGGTCCACGTACATCAGCTGGCCGCGCCACTCCTCGGAGTCGACGCCGAAGCGGTGGCCCTTGCCGTCCACCTCGCTGTAGTACGTGTACACCAGCGAGCGGTCGGCGGCGCCGAGTTGCTCGGCCGCGAAGTCCATCCGGTCCTCGCCGGAGAGCCGGCCGTGGAAGGTGCCGCCGCTGAGCGCGATCTTCGTCAGCGGGGTGTGCTCGAAGTCGGGGGCGGAGACCTGGCAGGTGTGGATCCCCGCGTCGTCCGCGAGGGAGAAGACCGTGGGGTAGGGCTGCCACTGGTGCGGATCCGTCCAGGGCCGCCAGCGCAGCTGGTTCATCAGCTGTCCGGTCGCGGGGTCGGCGACGGTGTAGCCGGGCAGGCCGTGGACGCCGGGGGGCAGGCCGGTGCCCACCGAGGCCAGCGAGGTCGCCGTGGTGGAGGGGAAGCCCGCGGTCAGCGGCGTACCGGTGCCGTTGCCCGAACTGCCCAGCAGGGAGTGGAGGAACGGCGCCTCGGCGGGGTGGGCGCGCAGCAGCTCCCAGCCCAGACCGTCGATCAGGAAGACGCAGACCCGGTCGGCGGGCGCCAGTTCCAGTCCGGAGCGGAAGCCCGGGACGCCCAGGCCGGCCACGGCGGAGGGCAGCAGGTCGGCCAGCGAGCCGGTGCCGTAGCGCGGCAGCGGCGCGGAGCGCGGGTCCAGGGGCGCGGGCTCGTACCAGGGGGAGCCCGCCGTCGTCGGGTGGGACATCAGCGGCCGGCGACCGCGGTCGCCTCGGAGAGGGCCTGGGCGAAGGCGAGGGTCTGGCGGACGCTGTCCGGCCCGTCGCCCGCCTCGCTGACGCGCAGACTGAGGTCGTCGGCGGTCGTGGAGCCCGTGTAGCCGTGGTCCGCGTCGCAGTTGGGGTCGCCGCAGGCGGCGGGCTCCAGGTCGATCCGGGAGACCGCTCCCCAGCCGATGGTGAGCACGACCTCGCGGGGCAGCGCGCCCGGGGTGTACGACTCGGGGTTGGCGACGACGCGGCTGACGACGACCGAGGAGATCCGCTCCAGCTTCACGGACTCGGTCGAGGTGGTGGCGTAGGGGGACGGCGAGGTGCCGTCGGCGGCCTGCTCGTCGGTGTGGCTGACGATGAACCGCGTGCCGGTGAGGACGAGGACCGTCACGTGACGGCGGACCTCGTTGGAGTCGAACGTCGTCTCCTGGTGCACCAGGTACGACACGACCGGCTCCCCGCCCACGGCCGCCTCCACGGCCTCGGCCACGAGGGCCGGGTAGTAGCCGCTGCGCTCGATCGCCGCGCGCAGCCCCTGGGTCGTCGTACCGGTCTTCGCCATACGCCCATCCTACGGGGCGTACGGAGCCCGGCCGCCGCCGATGCCCGCCCCGGTCCGGCGGATCCCGGCCATGTCCGGCGCCGCGGGCGCACGATCAGTACGACGGGAGACGGCGGGGGCCGAGATCCGAACGCGGCGGGGGCGGGGCCAGGCGCAGCGAGGCGCCCAGGACGTGGACGCCGTGCTGGGCGACGATCACCGGCTCCAGGTCGGCGCCGACGACCTCGGGGTGGTCGTCGACCAGCCGGGACAGGCGCAGCAGCAGCTCCTCCAGGGCCGGGGTGTCCACCGGGGCGGCGCCGCGCCAGCCGAAGAGCAGGGGCGCGGTGCGCACGGAGCGGATCAGCTCGGCGGCGTCGCGGTCGGTGGCCGGAACCAGGCAGTGCGCGGTGTCGCCGAGGAGCAGGGAGGGGGCGCCGGCCAGGCCGAAGGAGAGGACGGCGCCGGCGGCCGGGTCGATCGCGGCGCGGACGACGGTGTCGACGCCGCGCGGGGCCATGGCCTGCACCACCAGCCGGGTCTCCGAGGGCTTGCCGAGCAGCTCGGTCAACTCGGCGTAGGCGCGCAGCAGTTCCGCCTCGCCGCCGAGGTCGAGGCGGACGCCGCCGAGGTCGGCGCGGTGGCGCAGGTGCGGCGCGGTGGGCTTGAGGGCGACGGGGAAGCCGAGGCGGTGGGCGGCGGCCACGGCGGCGTCGGGGTCGGGGGCGGGCAGGGCGGGGAGCACGGCGATGCCGTAACGGGCGAGCAGGCGCTGGGTGTCGGCGGCGGAGAGGGTGACGGCGCGCGGGCCGGTGCCGCCGGTGGTGGTGGCGGCGCCGTGTGCGTCGAGGAGCACCTCGATGTCGGCGGCGGCGCCCGCCTCGTCGATGTCGTCGTACTCGGGGACGCGGCCGGGGGCCTCCTCGGTGCGGCGGCGCCACCGGGCGTAGCGCGCGGCCTGGGCCAGGGCCCCGGCGGCCCGCTCGGCGGCGGGGTAGGCGGGGATGCGGACGGAGGCGGGCGTCCCGGCCTCCTCGGGCACGGCGGCGAGGGCCTCGGCGAGGCCGGGCATCTCCAGGTGGACGACGCACACCGGCTTGGCCGCGGGGGCGGCGGCGACGGCGGAGCGCAGGGCCGCGGCGAGCTCCTGGGCGGACTCCTCGCCGACCCTCGGGATGACGGTGACGGCGACCGCGTCGCAGGCGTCGTCCGCCAGGGCGGCGGCGAGGGCCGCGCGGAAGTCCTCCGGGCGGGCGTCGGTGGTGAGGTCGAGCGGGGGGCGCGGGCGCAGGCCGTCGGTCAGGCAGGCGTCGTAGGTGAGCAGGGCCAGCGACTGGGAGTTGCCCAGGATGGCGACGCGGGGTCCGGCGGGGAGCGGCTGGGCGGCGAGCAGCAGCCCGGTGTCGGTGAGCTCGGTGACGGTGTCGACCCGGATGACGCCGGCCTGGCGCAGCAGGTCGGAGACGGTGGCGTCGGGGATGCGGGTGGTCGGCACGGTGTGCCCGGCGGGGGCGGCGGCGCCGTGCCGGGCGCCCTTGACCACGACGACGGGCTTGCGGCGGGCGGTGCGCCGGGCGAGGCGGGTGAACTTCCGCGGGTTTCCTATGGATTCGAGGTACATGAGGGCGACGTCGGTGCCGGGGTCGTCGTACCAGAACTGGAGGAAGTCGTTCCCGGAGAGGTCGGCGCGGTTGCCCGTGGAGACGAAGGTGGAGACGGAGGCGAG
The DNA here is from genome assembly GCF_001187435.1 of Streptomyces caatingaensis. GTDB lineage: Bacteria > Actinomycetota > Actinomycetes > Streptomycetales > Streptomycetaceae > Streptomyces > Streptomyces caatingaensis. Next base: position 68,581 of record NZ_LFXA01000010.1, read on the forward strand.
CCCGGCGAGGCCCGCGGCCCGCCGCTGGAGGCCGGAGAGGAGGGCGATGCCGATGGCCCCGGACTGACTGAAGAGGCCGACCCGGCCGGGGGCGGGCAGCTCGGGCGCGAGGGAGGCGTTGAGCCGGACGCCGGCGGCGGTGTTGACCAGGCCGAAGGAGTTGGGGCCGATGATGCGCATGCCGTAGGAGCGGGCGCGGCGGACCAGCTCGCGCTGGCGCTCGCGGCCCTCGGGCCCGCTCTCGGCGAATCCGGCGGAGAGCACCACGAGCCCCTGGACGCCGTGCTCGCCGCAGTCGGTGACGACGGGGAGCACCTCGGCGGCGGGCACGGCGACGACGGCGAGGTCGACGGGGCCGTCGATCGCGCGGAGCGAGCGGACGGCGGGGACGCCCTCGGGGTCGAGCCGCGTCCGCCCCTCCGGGAAGGCCCGGTTGACCGCGTGCACCCGGCCGGTGAAGCCGCCGGCCAGGAGGTTGCGCAGGACGGCGCGGCCCAGGCCGCCGGGCTCGCGGCCGGTGCCGACGACGGCGACGCTGCCGGGGGCGAGGAGGCGCTGGACGGAGCGGGCCTCGGCGCGCTGCTCGCGGGCGCGCTGGACGGCGAGCGAGCGGTCGGTGGGCTCCAGGTCGAGCTCCAGGCGGACGACGCCGTCCTCGAAGCTGCGCTTCTGGGTGTAGCCGGCGTCCGTGAACACCTTGATCATCTTGGTGTTGGCGGGCAGGACCTCGGCGGCGAAGCGGCGGATGCCGCGCTCCCGGGCCACCGCCGCGATGTGCTCCAGGAGGGCGGAGGCCACGCCGCGGCCCTGGTGGGCGTCCTGGACCAGGAAGGCGACCTCCGCCTCGTCCGTCGCGCCCGCCGCGGGGCGGCCCCGGGGGTCGATGCGGTCGTAGCGGACGGTGGCGATGAACTCGCCGCCGACGGTGGCGGCGAGGCCGACGCGGTCGTTGTAGTCGTGGTGGGTGAAGCGGTGCACATCCCGGTCGGACAGCCGGGGGTAAGGGGCGAAGAAGCGGTAGTACTTGGACTCGTCCGACACGTGCTCGTAGAAGCCGACCAGGCGCTCCGCGTCGTCGGGGGTGATGGGGCGGATCCGGGTGGTGCCGCCGTCGCGCAGGACGACATCGGCTTCCCAGTGGGCCGGGTAAGCGTGCTCGGACGGCGTCTGCATGGGGCCAGCGTACGGCCGGGCACCGACACCGCGACCGAGCACGGTCCGCACCGTGCGACACTGGTCTAGACAACCTCCCCGACTTGAAGGGCAACACCATGGTTGAGCGCCGAGTGAACGTCGGCTGGGCCGAGGGTCTGCACGCCCGCCCGGCGTCGATCTTCGTCCGTGCGGCGACGGCCGCCGGGGTCCCGGTGACGGTCGCCAAGGCCGGCGGCACCCCCGTCAACGCCGCGTCCATGCTGGCCGTGCTGGGCCTGGGCGCCCAGGGTGGCGAGGAGCTCGTCCTCGCCAGCGAGGCCGAGGGCGCCGAGGCCGCGCTCGACCGCCTGGCGAAGCTGGTCGCCGAGGGGCTGGAGGAGCTCCCCGAGACCGTCTGAACCCCTGACGCGGCGGGGCCGCGGCGGCCCGGTGGGGGCCCGCCGCGGCCCCGCCGCGCGCACGCCGGCGCGCGGGCGGACGCCGCCCGGGAACCGCCACAATCCCCGGTCGGCGTCCCTTCCGCCCACCTGGATAGCGCGGGGTTGTTACAGGCGGGCGCCGGCCGTGTTGACGGCGCGTTTCCCGTCCGCCGTCCGCGGCACACCGGCCGGCGGGACGGGGTGCCGCAGCCGGAATTCGCCCGGCGGCCGCTGGGCCCGTACGGCCGCGATCGACCGCGCGCGCTCGGCGTCGCGGCGCAGCACGGCGTCCACGAGGGCCGCGTGCGTGTCCCACACCTCCGCGGGCCGCGCGGGCGGCTCGGCCGCGTACACCCAGGCGATCTTGCGCCGGACCTGGGTGAGCAGGGCGGCGAGGCTGGGGCTGCCGGACGCCTGGGCGAGCGTCTCGTCGAACCAGTCCCCCAGCGCGCACAGGTCGCCCGTGCGCCCCGACCGGACGCGTTCGCGGCCGAGTCTCACCAGCCCCCGCAGCACCTTCAGATGCGCGTCGGTGCGCCGCTGCGCCGCGCGGGCGGCGCCCAGCGGCTCCAGCAGGGCGCGGACGTCGAGCAGGTCGGCGGCCTCCTGCTCGGTCGGCTCGGCGACGCAGGCCCCGGCGTGCCGGCGGGTGGTCACGAAGCCTTCGGAGGCCAGGGTGCGCAGGGCCTCGCGGACGGGCACGCGGGAGACGCCGTAGCGGCGCGCGAGAAGCTCCTCGATGAGCCTGCTGCCGGGCGGGAAGGCACCGGAGACGATGTCGTCGCGGATGGCCGCGCACACGGCCTGGGCGGAGACGCGGCGGGCGTCCCGCCCCTCGTCGCCCTCGCCGTTCACGAACGTCCCCGCATCGACGAACCCCTCCGTATCGCCCCGCACCGCCCCGTGCCGTCCGCCGGACGCGGCCGGACGGCATCCGGCCGGCGCCCGCTCGGGGATGCCCGGGGACGATCGACTCTATTGCAATCACTTGCGAAATCCGATGGCCCGCCGGCCCCCGGGGAATCGTTTTGGCCATACGGAACGCACACCGGGGGGCACGCCGAAGGCCCCGGCCGGGGGCCGGGGCCTTCGCGAGGCGGTGGGGGCGTCCTACAGGTCGACGCCGTGGGCGCGCAGGTAGGCGACCGGGTCGATGTCCGAACCGTAGGTGGGCGCGGTGCGGGCCTCGAAGTGCAGGTGCGGGCCGGTCACGTTGCCGGTGGAGCCGGAGAGGCCGATCTGCTGGCCGGGGGTGACGGTCTGGCCGACCGACACGGATATGGACGACAGGTGGCCGTACTGGGTGTAGGTGCCGTCGTTGTGCTGGATGACGATGTTGTTGCCGTACGCGCCGCCCCAGCCGGCCTCGACGACGGTGCCGGCGCCGACGGCCTGCACGGTGGTGCCCTCGGCGGCGTGGAAGTCCACACCGGTGTGGCTGCCGGAGGACCACAGGCCGCTGCTGGCCTTGTAGGCGGTGGAGACGAACGAACCGGCGATCGGCATCACGAAGGCGTTGAGCCGCTTGCGCTCCGCCTCGCGGGCGGCGCGCTCCTTCTCGGCGCGCTCGGCCTCGGCCTTGCGCTTGGCCTCGTCCGCGCGCTTCTTGACCTGGGCGGCCTGCTGCGTGGCCTCGGCCTCGGCCTGCCGGCGGGCGGCGGCCTGGTCGGCGGAGCCCTGCTGCATGTGGGCCTGCTCGCCGAGGCTGTCGGCCACGTGGTCGGAGAGCACGACCGCCTGGGTGAGGCCGGTGTCCTCGTGACGCTGCGCGTCGTCGGGGGCGGCGGCGAAGGCCGGAGCGGCGACGCCGGCGACGACGCCCGCGGCGGTGAGGGTGGCTATCCCGGCGACGTTGGCGCCGACGCGGGCGGCGCGGCTCGGACGACGGTGCTTCCCGGTGGCACGGGTGAACGCCATGGCTGCGGCTGTTCCTTTCCTTCCCTCTCGCCTACCGGGTTAGCTGACGGGTTCGGAGCAGGAAGGTCTCCTACGGCCCCCTCCGGAGAGGAGCCCGATTCACCCCAGGGAACAGGTGGTTCCCCGGCTCCCCTGGCTCGTGCCGTACGGGGACTCGGCGATGGCTGCCCGGGGCCGCGGTTGCGGCTCCGATCTGACGGACTGCCGCCCCGAAGCTAATCGGCGTCAGATTCGAACGGCAAACGGAACCGCGTTTTCGTGACGCACGCCACACGCTTCCCGTGCAACCGTCCTGCCAATTCGGGCATAACGGAGGCGCGTGGGCCCCGGTGGTCCCACGCGCCTCCGTACTCGGCAGCGCCGGCCGCTCCCTGAGCGGTCGTCAGGCGGACACCACCGTCACCTCGCCGATCCCGAGCGCCTTGACGGGCTCGACGATCTCGGCGGCGTCCCCGACCAGGACGGTGACGAGACGGTCGGCCGGGAAGGCGGCCACGACGGCCGCGGTGGCCTCCACCGTGCCGGTCTCCGCGAGGCGTTCGTAGAGCCGGGCCTGGAAGTCGTCGGCCAGGTGCTGCTCGACCTGGTCGGCGAGGGTGCCCGCGACGGCCGCCGCCGTCTCGTACTTGAGCGGGGCGACGCCCACGAGGTTCTGCACGGCGACGTCGCGCTCGGTGTCGGTCAGGCCCTCGGCGGCGAGGGTGCGCAGCACCGTCCACAGGTCCGCCAGCGCCGGGCCGGTGTTGGGGGTGTCCACCGAGCCGCTGATGGCCAGCATCGCGGCGCCCGTCCCGTCCGGGGCGGAGCGCAGGACCTGGGCGAAGGCGCGGACGCCGTAGGTGTAGCCCTTCTCCTCGCGCAGCACCTTGTCGAGCCGGGACGTCAGGGTGCCGCCCAGGCAGTAGGTGCCGAGCACCTGGGCGGGCCAGACGCTGTCGTGCCGGTCGGCGCCGGTGCGGCCGATGAGCAGCTGGGTCTGGACGGCGCCGGGGCGGTCCACGACGATCACACGGCCGGTGTCGTCGGCGGTGACCGGCGGCACGGGCCGGGGCTGGGCCGGGGAGCCCGTCCAGGCGCCGAGGGTGTCGGCGAGCGCCTGGTCGAGGTCGACGCCGGTGAGGTCGCCCACGACGACGGCCGTGGCGGTGGCGGGGCGGACGTGCGCCTCGTAGAAGGCGCGGACGGAGGCGGCGTCGATGCGCTCGACGGTCTCCTGGGTGCCCTGGCGCGGCCGCGACATCCGCGAGTCGGCCGGGAAGAGCGCGGCCGACAGGGCCATGGCGGCCCGGCGGGCCGGGTTGGCCAGCTCGTGGGGGATCTCGTCGAGGCGGTTGCGGACGAGGCGCTCGACCTCGTTGTCGGGGAAGGCGGGGGCGCGCAGGGCGTCCGCGAGCAGGCCCAGGGCCTTGGGCAGCCGGGAGGCCGGGACCTCCAGGGAGAGCCGGACGCCCGGGTGGTCGGCGTGCGCGTCGAGGGTGGCGCCGCAGCGCTCCAGCTCGGCGGTGAAGTCCTCGGCGCTGAGCTTGTCGGTGCCCTCGGAGAAGGCGCGGGCCATGATCGTGGCGACGCCGTCGAGCCCGGCGGGCTCGGCGTCCAGCGGCGCGGCCAGGCTGATCTCGACGGCCACGACCTGCTGGCCGGGGCGGTGGCAGCGCAGGACCGTCAGGCCGTTGGGCAGGACCTCCCGGGCGGGGGCCGGGAAGTCCCAGGGGGTGGCCGTGCCGGGGCGCGGCTGCGGGTGGAAGTGCATGGTGGGCTCGGCGGTGTCGGTGGCGCCCACGACTGCGGCGTCGGTCACTGGGCCGTCTCCTGTTCCTGTGCGTTCTCGTCGGCCTGGGCGTCGGCGGCGTCGGACTGCGGGCCGGTCGGTTCGTACACGAGCACCGCGCGGTTGTCCGGGTGGAGGCGGGCCTGGGCGACGGCCCGCACCTCCTCCGGGGTGACCTCCAGGACGCGCTGCACGGCGGTGAGGGCGAGCTGCGGGTCGCCGAAGAGCACGGCGTAGCGGCAGAGTTCGTCGGCGCGGCCGCTGACCGTGGCCAGCCGGTCGAGCCACTCGCGCTCCAACTGGGCCTGGGCGCGCTCCATTTCCTGCGGGGTGGGCCCCTCCAGGGCGAAGCGGGCCAGCTCCTCGTCGACCGCGGCCTCGATGGCGGGGACCTCGACGCCGGCCGACGCCTTGACGTCCAGCCAGCCGAGCGAGGGGGCGCCCGCGAGGCGCAGCAGGCCGAAGCCGGCGGCGACGGCGCTGCGGTCGTGCCTCACCAGGCGGTTGTGCAGGCGGGAGGACTCGCCGCCGCCGAGCACGGTCAGTGCCAGGTCGGCGGCGTCCGCCTCGCGGGTGCCGTCGTGCGGCAGGCGGTAGGCGGCCATCAGGGCCCGGGAGGGCACCTCCTCGTGGACGACCTGGCGCAGCTGCCGGCCGATGACGTCCGGCAGGCGGCCGTCGCGCGGCGGCTGCTTGCGGTCGTGGGCGGGGATGGAGCCGAAGTACTTCTCGATCCAGGCGAGCGTCTGCCCGGAGTCGATGTCGCCGACGACGGCGAGGACGGCGTTGCCCGGCGCGTAGTACGTGCGGAAGAACTCCCGCGCGTCCTCCAGGGAGGTGGCGTCCAGGTCGGCCATGGAGCCGATGGGCGTGTGGTGGTACGGGTGGCCCTCGGGGTAGGCCATCGCCGTCAGCTTCTCGAACGCGGTGCCGTACGGCACGTTGTCGTAGCGCTGGCGGCGCTCGTTCTTGACGACGTCGCGCTGGTTCTCCAGGGACTCGTCGTCGAGGGCGGTGAGCAGGGAGCCCATCCGGTCGGCTTCCAGCCACAGCGCCAGCTCCACCTGGTGGGCGGGCATGGTCTCGAAGTAGTTGGTCCGCTCGAAGCTGGTGGTGCCGTTGAGCGAGCCGCCGGCGCCCTGCACCAGCTCGAAGTGGCCGTTGCCCTTGACCTGGGCCGAGCCCTGGAACATCAGGTGCTCGAAGAGGTGGGCGAGGCCGGTGCGGCCGGCGACCTCGTGCCGCGAGCCGACGTCGTACCAGAGGCAGACGGCCGCGACCGGGGTCAGATGGTCCTCGGAGAGCACGACCCTCAGGCCATTGGCCAGGCGGTGCTCGGTCGCTGTCAGGCCGCCGGTACCGGCCCGCTGCGCGGCCGTGTGACCCATGGGCATGTACGTCCCTTCGATCGCTTGCTTCTCGCGCATCGCGCGCCGCCGCATCAATGTGGCGCCCGCGACGGCTCGCGGATGAACTGTGCTGTCACTGTATGCAAGCGCACTGACATCCCGCGAAGTTCCCGGCCGGTCCCCTCTTGCGGACGGGTCGCGGTCGGGGTTGTCGGTGGGGCGGTCCACAATGGTCGGCGTCATACCCGCCCCCGGCAATCGATCGAAGGAGCCGCAGCCGCGATGGCCCGCCGCAGCACGAAGACCCCGCCGCCGGAAGAGTTCGAGGAGCGGATCCTCGACATCGACGTCGTCGACGAGATGCAGGGCTCCTTCCTCGAGTACGCCTACTCCGTCATCTACTCCCGCGCCCTGCCCGACGCCCGCGACGGCCTCAAGCCGGTGCAGCGCCGCATCCTCTTCCAGATGAACGAGATGGGCCTGCGGCCCGAGCGCGGCTACGTGAAGTGCGCCCGCGTCGTCGGCGAGGTCATGGGCAAGCTCCACCCGCACGGCGACGCCTCCATCTACGACGCCCTGGTGCGCATGGCGCAGCCGTTCTCGATGCGGGTGCCGCTGGTCGACGGCCACGGCAACTTCGGCTCGCTGGGCAACGACGACCCGCCGGCCGCCATGCGGTACACCGAGGCGCGGATGGCCTCCACGACCTCGCTGATGACCGCCTCCATCGACGAGGACACGGTCGACTTCGCGCCCAACTACGACGGCAGCGAGCAGGAGCCGGTCGCCCTCCCCGCCGCCTATCCGAACCTGCTGGTCAACGGCGCGACGGGCATCGCGGTCGGCATGGCCACCAATATGCCGCCGCACAACCTGGGCGAGGTCGTCGCCGCCGCCCGGCACCTGATCCGGCATCCGAACGCCGACCTCGACACCCTGATGAAGTACGTCCCCGGCCCCGACCTGCCCACGGGCGGCCGGATCGTCGGCCTCGGCGGCATCCGGGACGCGTACGAGACCGGCCGCGGCACCTTCAAGATCCGCGCCACCGTCTCCGTCGAGAACGTGACCGCCCGCCGCAAGGGCCTGGTGGTCACCGAGCTGCCGTTCACAGTGGGTCCGGAGAAGGTCGTCTCCAAGATCAAGGACCTGGTCGGCTCGAAGAAGCTCCAGGGCATCGCCGATGTGAAGGACCTCACCGACCGGGCCCACGGCCTGCGCCTGGTCATCGAGATCAAGAACGGCTTCAACCCCGAGGCCGTGCTGGAGCAGCTCTACAAGCTCACGCCGATGGAGGAGTCCTTCGGCATCAACAACGTCGCGCTGGTGGACGGCCAGCCGCTCACCCTGGGCCTCAAGGAGCTGCTGGAGGTCTACGTCGACCACCGCTTCGAGGTGGTCCGCCGCCGCAGCGAGTTCCGGCGCGGCAAGCGGCGCGACCGGCTCCACCTGGTCGAGGGACTCCTGACCGCGCTCGTTGACATCGACGAGGTCATCAGGATCATTCGATCGAGCGACAACGCGTCGGAAGCCAAGGCGTCACTCGTGGAGCGGTTCTCGCTCTCCGACGTCCAGACCCAGTACATCCTCGACACCCCGCTGCGCCGGCTGACCAAGTTCGACCGCATCGAGCTGGAGGGCGAGCGCGACAAGCTCACCGCCGAGATCGAGGAGCTGACCCGGATCCTGGAGTCCGACGCGGAGCTGCGCAAGCTCGTCTCGGCCGAACTGGCCGACGTGGCCAAGAAGTTCGGCACCGACCGGCGCACCGTCCTGCTGGAGTCGGCCGGCGCCCCCGCCTCGGCCGTCCCCCTCCAGGTCGCCGACGACCCCTGCCGGGTGCTCCTCTCCTCCACCGGCCTGCTGGCCCGTACGGCCACGGGCGAGCCCTTCGCGCCGGAGGCCGGCGAGGCCAAGCGCGTGAAGCACGACGTCATCGTCTCGGCCGTCCCGGCGACGGCCCTCGGCGAGGTGGGCGTGGTGACCTCCGCCGGCCGCCTGCTGCGCCTGCGCGTCATCGACCTGCCCCAGCTCCCCGAGACGGCGTCCGCGCCCAACCTCTCGGGCGGCGCCCCCCTCTCGGAGTTCCTCTCCCTGGACGACGACGAGCGGGTCGTCTGCCTCACCACCCTCGACGAGTCCTCCCCCGGCCTCGCGATCGGCACGGAGCAGGGCGTCGTCAAGCGCGTGGTCCCCGACTACCCGGCCAACAAGGACGAGCTGGAGGTGATCGGCCTCAAGGAGGGCGACCGGATCGTCGGCGCGGTCGAGCTGCGCACCGGCGACGAGGACCTCGTCTTCATCACCGACGACGCGCAGTTGCTGCGCTACCCGGCCGCGCAGGTCCGCCCGCAGGGCCGGCCGGCCGGCGGCATGGCGGGCATCAAGCTGTCCTCCGGGGCGAAGGTGATCTCCTTCACCGCCGTGGACCCGGCGGAGGACGCCGTGGTCCTCTCCGTGGCCGGCGCCAGGGGCGGCCTGCCCGGCGCCGCCTCGGAGGGCACGGCGAAGCTGACCCCCTTCGACCAGTACCCCCGCAAGGGCCGCGCCACCGGCGGCGTCCGCTGCCAGCGCTTCCTCAAGGGCGAGGACTGCCTCGTCCTCGCCTGGGCCGGCGCCACCCCCGCCCGCGCCGCCGGCCCCTCCGGCACCCCCGCCCCCCTCCCCACCCCGGACCCCCGCCGCGACGGCTCGGGCACCCCGCTCACGAAGCCGATCGCGGCGGTGGCGGGGCCGGTGTAGGCAGCGCTGGGCGAGGCCGGCCCCTGGCTGGCCGGGGCCGGTGTGGCCGGGGGCCGGTGTGGCCGGGGGCCGGTGTGGCCGGGCTGGCCGGGGGCCGGTGTGGCCTCCGGTGCGGTCATCGAATGGGGTCACCGCCGGGCTGGGGTGAGTGCGGGGAACCCCGGCGGACGCCGACGGGGCCCTGGTGGATGTCAAGGGTGCGCTTGGGGCATGGGGGCGCTTGGGCGCCCCCTGGTGACGGCGCGGCGGGGCGAGGCCGCCCAAGGCAAGGCCGCCCCAAGGCAAGGCCGCCCCAAGGCAAGGCCGCCCCAAGGCAAGGCCGCCCCAAGGCAAGGCCGCCCCAAGGCGCAGGGGCGAAGCCCCGCGCCTGGCTGCGCCCAGGGCCGCCCGGCCAAGGCGCGGCCCCGATGCCCCCCGCGGGGGTGCGAAGGGGCGCAGCCCCTGGGGGAAACGGTGAAAGGGCGGGTCCGGGGCAACCCTCCCCCACCCACCTCAGCCCTGCGTATACCGCAAGACACCCCACATGCTCCGCTCATCAACATCCACATCAACACCCCCACCATCCCCACCGTCCCCCGCACCCCCAGCACCGCTCACACCCCCACCACCCCACCGACACCCCTCCAGCCCCTCCCTCAACGCACCCCCGTCAATCCCGCTCCCGATCATCACCAACTGCGTGACACGCGCCTCCGAACGCCCCCACGCCGACCGGTGCATCCGCAGGAAATCCCCCACCGCGTGCAGTGCGAACTTCTGCCGGTGCCCGGGCACGCCGAAGTACACGAACCCCTTGATCCGGTACAGCCCTTCCGGCCGCCGGTCGAGGAACTCCATGAACCGCCGCGGATGCAGCGGCTCCTCGGAGACGAACTCGACGCTCTCGTAAGCCGCGTGCAGGTGCCCCTCATGGCCCTGGTCATGACCACAGCCGTGACCACAGCCATGACCAGAGTCATGACCACAGCCATGCTCGTGTCCATCCCGCACCAGATCCTCGAACGACAACTGCCGGATCCCCTCCAGCCGTTCCTCCCGCGGCCTCCGGTCGAAGAGCAGCTCCGGGTCGACCCGTCCGTACGACGCGGCGACCACCGGCGTCCCCGGCGCCAGCTCCGCCAGCACCCCGGCGAGCTCCTCCCGCTCCGCCTCCCCGATCCGGTCCGTCTTGTTGAGGACGACGAGGTCGGCGACGCCCAGATGCCGGTCGAGCTCGGGGTGCCGGACCCGGGTCCGGCCGAACTCCGCGGCGTCCACCACCTCCACCAGCCCCCCGTACATGATCTCCGTGTTGTCGCTGGCGAGGATCATGCGCACGAGCTCCTGCGGCTCCGCCAGCCCGCTCGCCTCGATGACGATGACGTCGATGCGGGCGGCGGGCCGCGACAGCCGGTCCAGGAAGGCGTCCAGGTCGCTGGTGTCCACGGCGCAGCACAGACAGCCGTTGCCCAGGGACACCATGGACGACCCCACCTGCCCGGCCACGCTCATCGCGTCGATCTCGATGCTGCCGAAGTCGTTGACGACGACCCCGATCCGGCTGCCGCCGCTGTGCGTCAGCAGGTGGTTGAGCAAGGTGGTCTTGCCGGAGCCGAGGAAGCCGGCCAGCACGATGACCGGGATCTGTCGCTTGGTCACGCGGAAAAGCCTCCGTCGTCGGCAGGGAGCGCCCGGGGGCCCGGGGCGCTCGGGGGAACACTCGGGGGAACAGGGGAAGCCGGGCACATGGGGCCCGCGAGCCCCGCCCGCACCAGGATATGGTCGTACCGGAAACGGACTTCCGGGTCGAACCGTTCCCCCGGTCAGGTTAGGCTCGCCTATGTGAGCACGTGCGCGACCGCCTCCCGCCTCCTGGCCGAACCCCTCTCCGGCACCGCCGCCCCCGCGCGCACCTGGCTCCTGATCGAACAGCCCGGTCCGTGGGGCGCCAAGGCGCTCCGCGCCAGCCGCCTCGACCCCGCGACGGGCGGGGCCCTGGAGGAGGCCGCGGACGGCACGGGCGTACGGATCGCCCTGATCCGCCGCCCCGGACGGCACGCCGACTGCGACCCCTTGAACACCCGGCGGATCTTCGTCGCCCACACCGCACCCGGCCGCTCCTGGATCCGCACGGCCGAACTCGCCGACCCCGCACGCCTGCTGGACCTGGACTTCACGGCGCTCGGCGCCGGGGACCACGGCGGCCTGGGCGCACCGTACGAGGGCGACCCCCTCGCACTGGTATGCACCAACGGCCGGCGGGACCGCTGCTGCGCCCTGCTGGGCCGGCCGCTGGCGGCCGAGCTGGCCGGGGCGGGCGGGACGGAGGTCTGGGAGGTGACGCACATAGGCGGCCACCGCTTCGCGCCGACCCTCCTCGTCCTGCCGTACGGCTACGCCTACGGGCGCGCCACGGCCCCCGCGGCCAAGGAGGCCCTGGAGGCGGCGCGCGAGGGCCGGATCGTCACCGCGAACAGCCGCGGCCGCTCCGCCTGGGCACGCCCGGCACAGGCCGCGGACCTGGCGGTCCGGGCGCTCACCGGCGAGGAGGCCGCGGAGGCCCTGGACGTGTCCGCGACGACGGGCGCGGCGCCGCGCTGGACGGTGACCGTGACCCACACCGACGGACGGTCGTGGCAGGTCGTCGTCGAGCAGGGCGCCGCGGCACCGGCCCGCCCGGAGAGCTGCGGCCGCGCCGCGGTCCCACCGGCCCGCATGGACGTGGTCCACATCGCCCCGGTGGTCTGACGCGGCCCGGCGCCGGCCCTCCCGCTCAGCCCTCCTCACCCGCCTTCTTCACGAATTCGGTCGTGTACGTCTTGCTCAGATCGATCGAGGCCTTCTTGAGCTCGGGTTTGAACGACGCGAGCACCTCGTGGACCGTCCGCGGCCCGTCCTGCGGCATCACCCCGTCCTCGGTGAACATCGGCAGCGTGCTGGCGATCGCCTTGGTGTAGAGCTCCTTGCCGCCCTTGGCGTAGTCGTCGGGCATCTTGGCGGCGATCTCCTCGGGCTTGTGCGAGGACATCCACTTCAGCGTCCTCACCAGGGCGTTGGCGAGCCGCTGGACGGTGTCCTTGTTCGCGTTGACCCAACTGGTGTTCATGTAGAGGCTGGAGGAGGGGTAGAGCCCGCCGAGCGCGGCCCTGGATCCCTCGGGGGTCCGCATGTCGATCAGGACCTTCCCGGCGTCCCGGGCGAGGACCTGGCCGACGGTCGGGTCCGTGGTCATGCCCGCGTCGATGGACCCCCGCTCGAGCGCGGCGATGAACGTCTGCCCGGCGCCGACCGCGACGGGGGTGAACTCGCTGACCCGCACCCCGTTCTTCACGGCCAGGTACTTCGTCAGGAAGTCGGTGGACGAACCGAGGCCGGTGACCCCGAGTTTCCTGCCCTTGAAGTCCTTGGGCGAGGCGATGCCGGAGGCGGCCTTCTTCGAGACGATCTCCACCTCGCCCGGCGCCTGCGCGAACTGGACCACCGATTCGACGGATTTGCCCTTGGCCTGGAGGTCGAGCGTGTGGTCGTAGAAGCCGACCGCCCCCTGCACCTCCCCGGAGACCAGGGCGGTGGTGGCCTGCACCCCGGCGGGCTCGGTGAGCAGCTTGACCGAGACGCCCTCGTCGTGGAAGTAGCCGAGCCGTTCGGTGAGGATCACCGGCAGGTAGATGACCTTGTCCAGGCCACCGACCATGATCCTCACCTGCTCGCCGGTGAGGGCGTTCCGGCTCTTCGGGCCCGAGCCGCCGGACGCGTCGTCGGCGCACCCGGCGAGCGCGAGGCACAGGACCCCCGCGGTCACCGCCGCGGAGATTCTGCTGAACGTGCGGAACGTGCGCATGCGTTGAGTCCTTCGGGTCGTGGTGCACGGATCGGGGGGTGTGCGACCGGCCGGACGCCGGGGCGTACGGGCCGGGGCGTACGAAGTGCGGCGTGGGCGTACGAGGCGTCAGCGCCCCCCGTCCCGGCTCTGCGGCTTCCACCGGAACAACCGTTTCTCCACGAAGGTCAGCAACCCCTCGGCGAGCAGGGCGACGGTGGCGAGGATCACCATCGCCGCGAAGACCCCGGCGGTGTTGAAGGTGCCCTGGGAGGCGGAGACCAGCAGGCCGATGCCCTTCGAGGCGCCGATGTACTCGCCGACGATGGCGCCGATGAGGGCGAAGCCGAAGCTGATGTGCAGGCTGGTGAAGATCCACGAGGTGGCGGACGGGACGACCACCTGGAGCATGACGCGCCGCCGGCCGGCGCCGAGGATGCGGGCGTTGGCGACCAGGTCGCGGTCCACCTCGCGCGCCCCCTGGAAGGCGTTGAAGAACACCGGGAAGAAGACGAGCACCACCGCGGAGGCGACCTTGGAGGCCGGGCCCAGCCCGAACCAGATGAGGAAGATCGGGGCCAGGACGATCCGCGGCAGCGCGTTGAGCACCTTGATGAACGGGCCAAGGACGTCGGCCAGGAACGGCACCCGGCCCAGCGCGATGCCGAGCACGACACCGGCCGCCACACCGGTCCCCCAGCCGAGGAGGGCCTCCTGAAGGGTGACCCATATCTGCTCGCCCAGCGAACCCTGCGGCGTGCCGTGGGCGGTCCACTGCCAGACCTGGTCCCAGATCTCCGACGGCATGGAGAAGGTGAACGGATCAATCGCCTCGGCCCGCGCGAGCGCCTCCCACGCGGCCAGCAGCGCGGCGAGCAGCAGCACCCGGGTCAGCAGGACGAGGATCCGGCGGTTGCGGGCGGCGCGCGCCCGGGCGACGCCCCGGTCGCCGACGGGCCGCTCCGCCGCCACGGGCAGGCTCACGGACTCAGGCGGCACGGCCGGCCCCCCTCTCCCTCGTGATGCGCACCTCTTCGCCGAGCGACGCCCAGATCTCCCGGTAGATCTCGACGAACCGCGGCTCCAGGCGCACCGATTCGACCTTGCGGGGCCGCGGGAGCGGGACGGGGAAGACCTCTTTGACGGTGGCCGGTCCCGCGGTCATGACCACGACCTTGTCGGCCAGGGCGATGGCCTCCTCCAGGTCGTGGGTGACGAAGACGACGGAGGCGCGGGAGGCGCGGCCGCCGGTGCCGGATCCGCCCCACAGGTGGAGGAGTTCATCGGACATCAGTGCCCGGGTCTGCACGTCGAGCGCCGAGAAGGGCTCGTCCATGAGCAGGATCTCCGGGTCGTTCACCAAGGTCTGGGCGAGGGCGACCCGCTTGCGCTGGCCGCCGGAGAGCTGGTGGGGATACCGGCCCTCGAAGGCCGTGAGCCCGACCCGGCGGAGCCAGTCCCGGGCCCGGTCCCGGGCCTCGGTCTTCGGCACACCCCGGAAGCGCGGCCCGGCCATGACGTTGGACAGGACCGTGCGCCACGGGAAGACCGCGTCCTGCTGGAAGACGAAACCTACCTGCGGGGGGATGCCCGCGACGGGCCGGCCGCCGACCAGCACCTCGCCCTCGGTGGGCTCCTCCAGGCCGCTGACCAGGGTCAGCGTCGTGGACTTGCCGCACCCGGTCGGGCCCACCACGGCCACGAACTCGCCCTGCTCCACGGTGAGGTCGAGCGCGCGGACGGCCGTGTGCCCCGCTCCCGACGGCGTGCGGAACACCTTGGTCGCACCGCGCAGTTCGATGGCCGGGGCACCACCCGGTGGATCTCCGATGGTCATCCGTCCGCCTCCGCTCGCCTCCGCCGCCGCTCGGCCCCGCGATCATGTGCGGGGCGCCGTGCGGAGGTTAGGAGCGGGCCGTGAACGGCGGGCAGCCTTGTGAGCGCTGTGCGGGTTGAGCGCACGAACCCTGTTCTGCTCGTTCTGCTCACGCTAGAACAGGGGGCGGGACACCGGAGGCCGGCGGACGACACGGGACGCGCGGCGACCGGACCTGCCCCCAGGCTTCCCCCAACTCGGCGCTCCGGCAGGGGTGCACGTGACACGGAAGGGACACGCATGCGCCCCCGGTGGTGGCCCCGCCGCGTCTTCACCCAGGTCCTGTCGGCGCAGTTGCTGATGGTCACGGGGGTCGCCGTGCTCACCGCCGGCCTCGCCCTGGCGCCGTTCGCCGCCCGCCTGGACGACCAGGCGACGCACCGGGCGCTGGCCATCGCCCAGACGACCGCCGCACAGCCCGGCCTCGTGCGCGACCTCCAGTCCGCCCGCCCCCTGCCCGACGGGCCCGTCCAGGCGGGCGCCGAGCGCATCCGCCGCGCCACCGGGGCACGTTACGTGGTGGTGCTCGACACCCGGGGGATCCGCTACTCCCACACCGACCCGGCGCGCATCGGCCGGCGCGTCAGCACCGACCCCGGCCCGGCCCTGGCGGGGCACGAGTGGACGGGCATCGAGGAGGGGACGCTCGGGCGTTCGGCCCGGGGCAAGGTGCCGTTGCGCGACGCCCGGGGCAAGGTCGTCGGCGCCGTGTCCGTCGGGATCTCCTACGCCGGTGTCCGCGCCCTGCTGCTGCGCTCCGTGCCCGGCGTCCTGCTGTGCGCCGGCGCGGCGCTGGCCGTGGGCGCCCTGGCCTCCGTCGCGGTCTCCTGGCGGCTGCGCGCCCGCACCCGCGGCGTCGAACTCGCCGAGATCCCCTCCCTGCTGGCGGAGCGGGAGGCGGTCCTGCACGGCCTCGGGGAGGGCGTCGTCGCCCTCGACCGGCACGGGCGCGTCCGGCTCGTCAACGACGCGGCCCGGCGGCTGCTCGGCCTCGGGCCGGACGCGGCCGGGCGCCCGCTCGACGCCGTGCTGCCGCCCGGCCGGACCGCCGACGTCCTGGCGGGACGGGTGACGGGGACGGACCTGCCGGCGGTGCGGGGCGACCGCGTCCTGGTCGTCAACCGCCGCGAGACGGCGGACGGCGGGGCGGTGGCGACCCTGCGCGACCGGACCGAGGCCGAGCACCTCGGGCGCGAGCTGGACGGCACCCGCGGCCTCACCGAGGCGCTGCGCGCCCAGGGACACGAGCACGCCAACCGGATGCACACCCTGGCCGGACTGCTCGAACTGGGCCGTTACGAGGAGGCGTCGGCCTTCCTGACGGAGACGACCGGACTGACGGACGCGGCCCTCGAACGCCCGCTCACCGCCGACCGGGTGGCCGAGCAGGTGCACGATCCACTGGTGGGCGCGCTGCTGGTGGGCAAGGGCACCGTCGCCGCCGGACGCGGCGTGGCACTGCGGCTGAGCCACGGCAGCCACCTGCCGGACGGGGTGGCGCAGCCGCGCGACCTGGTCACGGTCCTGGGCAATCTGGTCGACAACGCCCTGGACGCGGCGGCGAACGCCGACGGGTCCGCGGGAAAGCGGGGCGCGGGGCGACCGCCCGTGGAACCGTGGGTCGAGGTCGACCTGCGGACGACGGGATCCACCGTTGTCCTGCGGGTCTCCGACAACGGGCCGGGCGTTCCGGTGGAGGCGAGGGAGCTGGTCTTCACCGACGGATGGACCACCAAGGAACCCGTCCCCCACCGCCGCCGGGGCCTCGGCCTCTCGCTCGTCCACCGGCTGGCCGAGCGGTACGGCGGCATGGCACGGGTCGGCGAACGAGACGGCGGCGGGGCGGTGTTCACGGTGGAACTCCCGGAGGCGCTGCTCCTGCCCGAAGGAGTGCACCGATGATCGAAGTCCTCGTCGTGGACGACGACTTCCGCGTTGCCGAGATCAACGCGGCCTATGTACGCCGGATTCCGGGCTTCCGGGTGAGAGCCACGGTCCACAACGCGGCCCAGGCCATGGCCGTGCTGGACCGCGAACCCGTCGACCTGCTGCTGCTCGACCACTATCTGCCGGACGAGACGGGACTCTCGCTCGTCCGCCGCATCCGCCAGCGCGGCCACGGGACGGACGTCATCATGGTGACCGCGGCCCGCGACATCGCGACCGTCCGCACGGCGATGCGCTACGGCGCCCTGCAGTACCTCGTCAAACCCTTCTCCTTTCCCGGCCTGCGCGTGAAGCTGGAGGCGTACGCCCAGTTGCGGCGCACCCTGGAGGGCACGGAGGAGGCGGAGCAGGACCAAGTGGACCGGATCTTCGGCGCGTTGCGCACCGCCGCCACCGTCCCTCCCCTGCCCAAGGGGCACTCCGCCCCGACCGCCGAGCTGATCCGCCGGGTGCTCTCCGACGCCGCCCGCCCGCTCTCCGCCCACGAGGTGGCCGCCCGCTCCGGGCTGAGCCGCTCCACCGCCCAGCGCTACCTCAAGCGCCTGGAGGAGTCCGGCCGGCTCAGCCTCACCCTGCGCTACGGGGAGACGGGCCGCCCCGAGCACCGCTACGCCTGGTCCGGCCGGTGACCGGGCCGCCTCAGCCGCGGGGCGGGCCCGGGGGCGGGGCGATCCCGTGGCGGAAGGCGTAGCGGACGGCCTGCGCCCGGTCCCGCACACCGGACTTGGCGAAGAGGTTGTTGATATGCGTCTTCACCGTCGCCGTGCTCACATGGAGCCGGCGGGCGATCTCCGCGTTCGACAGCCCCTCGGCGACCAGCCCGAGCACCTCCGCCTCACGGGCCGTCAGCCCGTCGGGCAGGGCCCCGGCCACCCTCCGCCCGTCCCCCGCCCACCCGCTGGCCGTGGCCTCCCCCGCCCCGGCGTCCGGCCCGGGCGCGGCACCGCTTCCGGGGACGGCATGGCCCCCGCCCGGCCGCCAGGCGTCCCCGGGAGGCCGCTCCGCGGCGGACAGCCGCTCCAGCAGCCGCCGTTGGATCCGCGGCGACAGCCCCGCCTCCCCCGACCTGACGTCCTCGATGGCCCGGACGATCTCCTCCCCTCCGGCGTCCTTGGTGAGATAGCCCCGCGCACCGGCCCGCAGCGCGGGGAAGAGCGAGTCGTCGTCGTTGAAGGTGGTGAGCACCACCACCTGGGTCGCGGGAAACCGGGCGCGGATGCGCCGGGTGGCCTCCACCCCGTCGCAGCGCGGCATGCGCAGGTCCATCAGCACCACGTCCGGGGAGTGCTCCTCGACGAGCCGCAGCGCCTCCAGCCCGTCCGCCGCCGACCCGACCACCTCGATGCCGGGCAATAGGCCCAACAGCATCACAATGCCCTCGCGCACGACCGTCTGGTCGTCGACGACCAGCACCCGGGCGGCCCCGGGCCCCGGCCCGCTCTCCTCGTTCACACCGCTCCCGCCTCGCCCGTCACAGAACCCGGCGCCACAACCAGTCTCCGTCCGCAAACCCCGTACCGCACCGTCACGCCGGCACCCTCAGCCGCACCACGAACCCCTCCCGCTCCGGCCCGGCCGGCCCCGCCTCCAGGGTGCCGCCCAGCAGTTCGGCGCGCTCCCGCATGCCGAGCAGACCGTACCCGGCACCGGAGGCCGCCAGACCCTGGTTCTGCCCACGCGCTCCCCCGTCATGAACCGACAGCTCCACCTCCCCGTCCAGATAGGAGAATTCCATCTCCACCCAGGCCCCCGGCGCGTGTTTGCGCACATTGGTGAGCGCCTCCCGCGCCACCCTGCGCACGGCCAGCCCGGCCTCCGCCGGCAACCGCCGTGCCTGGCCCGTCACTTCGAGCCGGGCCCCCTCCGACGCCGCGATCTCCCGGAGGAACTCCTCCGGCTGCGTCATCTCCCCCCGCAGGGCCGACAGCGCCTGCCGCGTCTCGGCCAGCCCCTCACGGGCCATCCCCCGCGCCGCCGTGACCCGTTCGAGAATCCGCTGCCGCTCGGCCCCGCTCTCGATGAGCAGCCGGGCCGCCTCCAGGTGGACCAACTGGGCGGAGAGGCTGTGCGCCAGGACGTCATGGATCTCCCGGGCGATCCTGGCCCGTTCGGCCAGGGCAGCCGACTCCGCCTCGGCCCGGCGCGCCAGCCGCTCCTGGGCCAGCAGCCGGTACCCCGCCCCCCGGGCCTCCTCGTCCAGCCGCAGCGAATACCCGATGAGGAGCACCAGTCCCACCGCCCCGGCGGTGCCCAGCGGCGTCTCCCGGCTCGTCAGGACATACGCCGCTATGGCCACACCCGCGACACCGAGCCCCGGTCCGAGGGGAAGCCGCTCCACCGCGATGACGGCGGCGACGCACCACAGCCCGGTGGCGGTGACGCTCGTCCCCGCCCACTCCGCGACACCTCCCGTCGCGATCAGCACCGCCAGCAGGCCGATCGACGGCCACAGCCGCTGCTGGAGGGTGGTGCCGAAACACCGCCAGACCGCGAGGGAGCAGACCGCCAGGCCGACGGCCGGCACCGCGTAGCCCCAGCCGTGCAGCGCGTTCTCGTGGACGATGCCCGTGACGAAGACCGCGAGCAGGACCACCCGCACGACCCAGGTCAGCGCCCGGCGGCGACGCGGGACCCCCACCCCGGACAGCGCCTCCCGGGGCGGCCATCCGGTCCAGTTCTCGATGGGCACGTACCACTCCTCCGCCGGGGCGCAGGCCTCATCCACCGGCAACGACACCGTACGACGGAACCCCACGCCCGGCCCGGTGCAGAACGACCGCCGAGCGGGCCAGCAGCATGGCGGCGACCGTCAGCATGGCTCCCGCAGCGCCCTGGTGGACACCGATCAGCAGGCCGATCCCCATCAGGCCCAGGCGCAGCACCATCCCTCCGGCCCAGACGGCCCCCGTCGCCTTCGTGCCCCGGGCCCATATCGCCCCGGAGTCGTCGGTCCATATGCGGGTCGTCCACGCCCAGGCGGCGCCCGTGGCGATGCCGAGGAGAACGCCGGCCGTCAGCAGGCCCACGGACGCGACCCGGTGCCCGGCGTCCACCAGCCCCGGCTCGCGGAGGGCGACGAAGGTCAGTACCGCCGGGACGACCCACCACCGGCGGGAGCCCGAGGCCACCTTCTGCGGCTTCATCTGGCGGACGACCAGCAGCGCCACCAGGGCGACGATCGCCGGCACGGTGAGCGGACCGGACATGGGAGACCTCCGTGGAGCGCGGACACGACGGTCGCACGCGGTCCGGCCCTCACCGGACGCCGCGGAACGACACACCCGACGCTACGGACCGCTCCGGCGCCACGGATCGGAGTACGGGTGGACCCCGGGTGGAGATCGTTCCCCGGCCCGGGGCCCCTTCTCCACCCGGGGGTGGAGGCTCAGGCGTCGATGCGCGAGCGGTCCAGCGTGGCGGCCGAGTTGGTGATGAACTCCTTGCGCGGCGCCACCTCGTTGCCCATCAGCAGGTCGAAGGCGCGCTCGGCGGCCTCCAGGTCGCTGATGTTGATCCTGCGCAGCGTGCGGTGCCGCGGGTCCATCGTGGTCTCCGCGAGCTGGTCGGCGTCCATCTCGCCGAGCCCCTTGTAGCGCTGCACGGAGTCCTTGTAGCGGATGCCCTTGCGCTCCAGCTCCAGCAGGGTCTGCCGCAGTTCGTTGTCCGAGTAGGTGTAGATGTACTTGTCCTGGCCCTTCCTGGGCTGGATCAGCTCCACCCGGTGCAGCGGCGGAACCGCCGAGAACACCCGTCCCTGCTCCACCATCGGCCTCATGTAGCGCTGGAAGAGCGTCAGCAGCAGACAGCGGATGTGGGCACCGTCCACATCGGCGTCCGCGAGGAAGATGACCTTCCCGTAGCGTGCGGCGTCGATGTCGAAGGTCCGGCCCGACCCGGCCCCTATCACCTGGATGATCGCGCCGCACTCGGCGTTCTTGAGCATGTCCGAGACGGACGACTTCTGGACGTTGAGGATCTTGCCGCGGATGGGCAGGAGTGCCTGGAACTCGGAGTTCCGCGCCAGCTTGGCCGTGCCCAGCGCCGAGTCGCCCTCGACGATGAACAGCTCGCTGCGGTCCACGTCGTCGCTGCGGCAGTCGGCGAGCTTGGCCGGCAGCGAGGAGGACTCCAGCGCGGTCTTGCGGCGCTGGGCCTCCTTGTGCTGGCGCGCGGCGATGCGGGTGCGGGCGGCCGCGACGACCTTCTCCAGCACGGCCCGGGCCTGCTGCTTGGCGTCGCGCTTGGTCGAGGTCAGGAACGCCTTGAGCTCCTTGGCGACCACGTTGGCCACGATCCGGGAGGCGGCCGACGTGCCCAGGACCTCCTTGGTCTGCCCCTCGAACTGGGGCTCCGCCAGGCGCACCGTCACCACCGCGGTGAGCCCCTCCATGGCGTCGTCCTTGACCACGTCGTCCTCGGCGACCCGCAGCAGCTTGGACGAGCGCAGCACCTCGTTGACGGTCCGGGTGACCGCCCGCTCGAAACCGGCCACGTGGGTGCCGCCCTTGGGGGTGGCGATGATGTTGACGAAGGACTTGACCGTGGTGTCGTAGCCGGTGCCCCAGCGCAGCGCCACGTCCACGCCGAGCTCCCGGGTGACCTCGGTGGGCGTCATGTGCCCGCGGTCGTCCAGCACCGGGACGGTCTCCTTGAACGTGCCCTGGCCGCTCAGCCGCAGCACGTCGCAGACGGCCTTGTCCTGCGCGAGGAACTCGCAGAACTCGCTGATGCCGCCGTCGTAGCGGAAGACCTCCTCGCTGACGCCGGTGCCGTCGAGGTCCCGCTCGTCGCGGACCACGATCGTCAGGCCCGGCACCAGGAAGGCGGTCTGCCGGGCGCGGCCGTGCAGCGTCTCCAGGGAGAGCTTGGCGTCCTTGAGGAAGATCTGCCGGTCCGCCCAGTAGCGGACCCGGGTGCCCGTGCGGGTCTTGGGCACCTTCTTGCCCTTGAGGAGCCCGTTGGCCGGGTCGAAGGGGGCGTCCGGGCCGGACTCCGTGAAGATGCCGGGCACGCCGCGGCGGAAGCTGATCGTGTGGGTCCTGCTGTTGCGGTCCACCTCGACGTCCAGCCGGGCGGAGAGCGCGTTGACGACGGAGGCGCCGACGCCGTGCAGACCGCCGGACGCGGCGTAGGAGCCGCCGCCGAACTTGCCTCCCGCGTGCAGCTTGGTCATGACGACCTCGACGCCGGACAGGCCGGTCTTGGGCTCGACGTCCACCGGGATGCCCCGGCCGTTGTCGCGGACCTCGACGGAGCCGTCGTCGTGGAGGATCACCTCGATGCGGTCGCAGTAGCCGCCGAGCGCCTCGTCGACCGAGTTGTCGATGATCTCCCAGAGGCAGTGCATCAGGCCACGGCTGTCCGTGGAACCGATGTACATGCCCGGACGCTTGCGGACGGCCTCGAGCCCCTCGAGGACGAGCAGGTGCCGCGCGGTGTAGTTGGATCCGTCCCGGTCTGCCCCGGTCAGCAATGCAGTGGACGGCACGGACGTCTCGGCGGTCACGCGGTTCGCTCCTCGCTGAATTTCTTCTGGCCCACCTCGGGGCGCTGTGGCTGGCTCGGTCGCCGTTCAGAGGGTACCGAGGCCCGGTAGAGCCTTTGTGCCGCCACCCGCGGCACCGGCCATGCTAGTCGAGTATCGAACGCAGGTTCGATGACTCGATGGGGTGACGTGCACATCACGTTCCCTTGGAGGCATGAACCATTTAGGCTCCGGGCACGTCCTCAAGAACAACCCGGCAAGCCGGCCGGGAGGACGGAAACCCCTAGCGATGTGAAACCGTAAACCCAAGCGATACGGCTCATTCGCCGCCAAAGGTCAAGATCCGGCTCACTCGGAAGGAAGTTTCGAGGAAAAGCCACGAGCGGGAACGTTTTCGGCCTGGTTGGATGTTGACCCTGGTACGACAGCTCGTCGAGCTAGAGAAGAGGCGACGTGACTACTGTTCTGACCCCCGCGAGCCCGCTGACGGCCGCTGACCGCTGCGACCGGTGCGGCGCTCAGGCCTACCTGCGCGTCGTTCTCCTGAGCGGCGGCGAACTGCTGTTCTGCGCCCACCACGGGCGCAAGTTCGAGCCGGAGCTCAAGAAGATCGCCGCGGAGATACAGGACGAGACGGAGCGACTGACGGCCGTCCCGGCCTCCGCGTCCGACGAGGACCGCTGAGTCCGCTCCGCGGACTGCCGGATCCCCCGGCGGAACGCCGACACATCGCACCCACGACGAGCGTGTCCCGGCCCCCTGCGGCCGGGCGGCGACGGGCGGCCCCCACGGGGGAGGCCGCCCGTCGTCGTGCGTTCCTCCCTCACGACGGCACCGCGGGCCGACCCGTCTGAGGCGGCCCCTGCCCGCCCGTCGGCCGTCCGTCCGCACTGTGCGCCGTGACCATCCTGGAAACGGCGGAGATGCGCGTATAGACCCCCGGACGCCCCGGCTGGGCGCAGCCGCTCCCCCACGAGACGATCCCGACCAGCCGCCCTCCCGCCACGAGGGGGCCTCCGCTGTCGCCCTGGCAGGCGTCCCTGCCGCCCTCCGGCCAGCCGGCGCAGAGCATGGAGGCGCGGTTGAAGGCACCCTCCACCCCGCCCGGATAGGCCTGCTCGCAGAGTTCGTCCGCCAGCACCAGCACCGGGGAGCCGTGCAGCGTCTCGGAGTAGGCGCCGTTGCCCACCGTGTCGCCCCAGCCGTAGACGACGGCCGGGGTGTTCGCCCCGTAGACCGTCTCGCCGCGTTGCGCCATCCCGATCACATGGGTGGCGGGGAGCGGCTGCGCCAGCGTGACGACGCCGATGTCCCCCGCGTTCGTCATGACGTTGAACCCGGGATTGGCCCAGGCCTCCTGGACGGGCACCTCCGTCCCCTCCGCGCCGCGCAGGTCGTCACGCCCCACGAGCACCCGCAGGTCCTTGGCCTCGCGGGGATCGGTGCCCAGCACCTCGCGGGTGAGGCAGTGGGCCGCGGTGACCACGGTCCTGGGCCCCACCACGACGCCGCCGCAGAACTGGCCGGACCGCGTCGAGCCGAACCGCTCGCGGCTCGCCAGGGCCACCACCCAGGGCACGTCCGAGGTCCTGACCGGTTGTCCCCCCACGACCACCCGTCCGTCCGCGGACGTGGCGCCCGGCAGCACGAGCAGCAGGGCGAGCGCGACGGCCAGCGACCGGCCCACGGCACGCATACGACCTCCTGACGCGAGGGAGTCCCTTGCACACCCAGAGTCAACCCCGCCGGCCGTCCCCGCATCCGGAAACGACGGGGCCCGGCCCCTCCGAAGAGGGAACCGGGCCCCGCCATGTCGCCGTGTGCCGCTGCTCAGTCCAGGTAGTCGCGCAGGACCTGCGAGCGCGACGGGTGCCGCAGCTTGGACATGGTCTTCGACTCGATCTGGCGGATGCGCTCACGCGTCACCCCGTAGACCTTGCCGATCTCGTCCAGCGTCTTGGGCTGGCCGTCGGTCAGGCCGAAGCGCATGGAGACCACGCCGGCCTCGCGCTCGCTCAGGGTGTCCAGGACGGAGTGCAGCTGCTCCTGGAGCAGGGTGAAGCTGACCGCGTCGGCCGGGACGACGGCCTCGGAGTCCTCGATGAGGTCACCGAACTCGCTGTCGCCGTCCTCGCCCAGCGGGGTGTGCAGGGAGATCGGCTCACGGCCGTACTTCTGGACCTCGATGACCTTCTCGGGGGTCATGTCGAGCTCCTTGGCCAGCTCCTCCGGGGTGGGCTCGCGGCCCAGGTCCTGGAGCATCTGGCGCTGCACGCGGGCGAGCTTGTTGATGACCTCGACCATGTGCACCGGGATACGGATGGTGCGGGCCTGGTCGGCCATCGCGCGGGTGATGGCCTGGCGGATCCACCACGTCGCGTACGTGGAGAACTTGTAGCCCTTGGTGTAGTCGAACTTCTCGACGGCGCGGATCAGACCGAGGTTGCCCTCCTGGATGAGGTCCAGGAAGAGCATGCCGCGGCCGGTGTAGCGCTTGGCCAGCGAGACGACCAGACGGAGGTTGGCCTCCAGCAGGTGGTTCTTGGCGCGGCGCCCGTCCTCGGCGATGATCTCCAGCTCGCGCTTGAGCTTGGGCGCGAGCTTGTCGGCGTTGGCCAGCTTGTCCTCGGCGAAGAGACCGGCCTCGATGCGCTTGGCGAGCTCCACCTCCTGCTCGGCGTTGAGGAGGGGGACCTTGCCGATCTGCTTGAGGTAGTCCTTGACCGGGTCGGCGGTGGCACCGGCCACGGCGACCTGCTGCGCGGGCGCGTCGTCCTCGTCCTCGTCGGACAGGACGAAGCCCTTGCTCTCGCCGGTCTCCTCCTCCTCGTCGCCCTTGCCCGGGAGCGGGGTCTCCTCGACCAGCTCGTCCTCGAGCAGTTCGTCGGCGTCCTTCTTGGCGGTGGCCTTCTTGGCCGTCGCCTTCTTGGCGGTGGCCTTCTTGGCCGCCGTCTTCTTCGCGGCCGTCTTCTTGGCGGCGGCCTTCTTGACGGGTGCCACGGCCTCGTCGCCCGCCTCGTCCCCGTAACCGCCCGCCGCGGAGGCGGCGGAGGAGGTGGCCGTGGCGGCCGCCTGCCGGGACGTCACCGTCTTGGAGGAGACGGCCTTGGTGGCGGTGCGCTTCGCCGGGCTCTTCGCTGCGACGCTCTTGCGGGTGCGCTTGGGCGCCTCTGCCGCGCTGACCATCAGCGTCACACCCTCCTCGTCGAGGACCTGGTTGAGGCTGCGCAGGACGTTCTTCCACTGGGTTGGCGGAATCTGGTCAGCCTCGAAGGCCCGACGCACGTCGTCGCCGGCGATCTGCCCCTCGGCCTTTCCCTGCTCGATGAGCGCCATCAGAGACTCGGATTCGGCGATCTCCGGCGGGAGCGTACGGGATGTGCTGGCCGACACGAACAACCTCTCGGAACGATGGAAACGGCTTCCGGCTCCGTCCGCTGCGGACCGGAGCCGACGACCGCCGGCAAGGATGACCGACGGCGCGGGTGCTGGTGCGGTGCAACACAGCGCCTCGAACGAGGCTCGTATTCCCTCCGCGGCCACCACCTCTTTAGTCATCGCACTGCCTCAAGGAGCGTTACGCCCAATCCCCGTGGCCCGAGTCACACCACATAGAGGTTGAAAGTCCATGGAACCGGGCAGATCGCTACACCTCCGTGCAGCCCGCCCCAAGATCCACGACGCGATGGCCGTCCGCACGGCCGCCGCGGCCGTACGCGCGGGGCGGACGAGCAGTCCCGCGCGTACCTCCCTGTCCGTACGGCCCCGCTCCGCGGTCAGTGCTCGCGCGGTGCGGGCACCACGCGCTCGACCTCCGGGTGGGAGACGAGGAGTTGACGCATGGCCGACTCGGCGGCCGCGGCGTCGCCGGCGCCGACGGCGTCGACGATCCGCAGGTGGTGCCCCACCCCGGCGTCGGTCGGACGGTCGCAGCCGCCGGCGGACGCCCCCGAGACGTGCAGGGCGGCGGAGACGATGCCCGAGAGGTGCTCCAGCATGCGGTTGCCGGCGACCTGGAGGAGCAGGGTGTGGAACTCGGCGTCCGCGCGGGAGAAGGTGAGCGAGTCGCCCTGCGCCAGGGCGTGTCCCATGATCTCCGCCATGTCGGCGAGCCGCTGCTGGACGTCCTCGCGGCCGTGACCCGCGGCCAGCCGGGCGGCCAGCGGCTCGATGATCCACCGCAGCTCGCACAGCTCCCGGCGCTGGTCGTCCCGCTGGGGGCCGAAGGCCCGCCACTCGATGATGTCCGGGTCGAGGAGGTTCCAGTCGCTGACGGGACGGACGCGGGTGCCGACGTTGGGACGGGCGCTGACCAGGCCCTTGGCCTCGAGGACGCGCAGCGACTCGCGGACGACGGTGCGGGAGACTTCGAAGCGCTGCCCGATCTCCTCCGGGACGAGCGGGCGGTCGGCGCCCAGGTCACCGGAGACGATCATCTGCCCCAGCTGCTGTACGAGCTGGCCGTGCAGCCCCCGGCCGCGGCTGCCGGCCGCCCGGCGCCCGGCGCGCCCCAGCTCCGCGTCGCCGTCCCAGGCGTGCGCGGAGCCGCGGTCGGCCCCTGGGGGCTCTGCGTAGGAGTATCGGTCGAGCTCGCCCGGGCCCGTCAGTCCGGAGTCGGCGGGGCGAGCCGCGGTCATCATGGTGTGCGCAAGGGTACTCACGCTTCCTTTGTCGGCGACGGGCCGACGGGCCTTGAGGTCTTTGGTGAAAAGCACACGAAAGGGTGATCGCCCATTACCTCACAATTGACGCCCAAACGGACACAATTGGGCACGCTGCGGAGTTGAGCGAGTACACAGAGCTACGGCCACGGCCTTCGGAGGCGGACCGTCAACAGGCTGCCCCCGGGCATATCCCCGGCTCATGACGACCATCTTTCCCTCTCGGCCGACGAACGGATTGTCACTCTGCGTCGGCGCCGCCTCCGGGCGGCGCGCCGGAACGGCCCCTCGTCCGCATTAGCACAGCCTCAGCGCGGCCGCCCCCTCAGCAGCGTGAGGACGTAGGCGGTGAGCAGCCCGGTGAGCGACAGGACCAGCGCCCATCCGACGGGCTGGGCGATCACCCGCAGCGCCGTCGAGAGCCCCTCGTCGATACCGTCCGGCCACTGGAGCAGGGCCGTGGAGCGCAGCCGCTCGGGAAGACCGGCCAGGGAGCGGGCCGCGGGCCGGGCGAGGACCGCGCTCACCATCGGCACCACCAGCGCCGGCACCACGAGGACCGCCGCAACCCCCAGGAGCGTCGATCGGAACAGGCCCGCCGCGAGCAGTCCGGCCCAGGCGCAGCCGAGTGTGAGCGCGGCCCAGCCGACGAGAGCGGTGCCCCAGGCGTCCGGGAGGACGGTCACCGTGCCGCCGAAGAGCAGCCGCACCGCTCCGGCGTCCAGGGCGACCGAGGCGAAGGCCAGCAGCAGGGCGGCGAGGGCCGTGACGGCGAGCTTGCCGCCGAGCAGGGCCAGGCGGCGCGGCACGCTGCCGACGTCGGGGGCCAGCGCGGGGTAGCGGAACTCCTGGCCGAAGGCGAGCGCCCCGAGCACTCCCGCGCCGAGGGCGGCGGGCGGCAGCGGCAGCGGGGCGGGCCAGCCGGCGAGGAGGCTGAGGTCCGGCGCGCCCGCGCGGGCCAGGAGCACGGAGGCCGCCAGGGAGAGCAGGAGCGCGGTGGCCGCCACCAGCCAGCCCGTCCGCACGCCGGTGGCGCGGCGCAGTTCGTAGCGGAGGGGCCAGACCGGGCCCGGGGCGGGGAGGGGCGGCTGGATGCGGGCGGGCGGGCCGGGGGGCGTCCGCCCCTCGCCGGCCTCGGGGTCGCCGTCGGCCGGACGGCGGCCGTCGGCGCGCTGCAGCGGGGGCAGGGGGGCGGTGTCGGTCTCCTCGGTGAGCCGGTGCACCAGGATGCCGTGGCGGTGGGCGATCTCGCCGACCACGGCGCAGCTGCGGCCGTAGACGGACAGCGTGCTGCCTCCGTCGTGGACGACCTCCACGGGAGGGGTGTCGGGGGACGGCTCGGCGGCCTCGGACTCGGCGGTGATGACGTGGGCGAGCCTGGCGGCCGACGGGGACTGGACGGCGACCTTGGGCCGCAGCCGGGCCCGGGCGAAGACGGTGGCCTCCTGGTCGGCCACCAGGCGGCCGCGGTGGATGGTGACGACCTGGTCGCCCAGGCGCGCCGCCTCCCCGGGGGAGGAGGAGGTGACGAGGACGGCGCCGCCCTGGTCCGCGTAGCCGCGCAGGAGGCCGTGCAGCCAGGAGGTCTCCCGGGGGGACAGGCCGTCGGCCGGCTCGTCGAGCACGAGGGTGTGGGGGTCGCCGAGCAGGGCCGCGGCCAGGCCGAGGCGCCGGTCCATGCCGTGGGAGAAGTCGCCGATGCGCTGGTCGGCGATGCCGCTGAGGCCGACGACCTCCAGGACCTCGTCCGCGCGCCGGGGCGGGACGCCGGCGGCCGCCCCGAGCATCCGCAGGTGGCCGCGGGCGGTGCGGGCGGGGTGACCGGGGACGTCACCGAGCAGGACGCCGACCTCGCGGACCGGGTGGGCGACGCGGTCGAGGCTGCGGCCGCGGAAGAGCGCGATGCCGCGGCCGGGGTCGAGGCGCAGCATGAGGCGCAGGGCGCTGGTCTTGCCGGCCCCCGATTCGCCGAGGAGGACGGTGACGCGCCCCGGCAGGGCCTCGAAGGTGAGGTCGTCGACGGCGGGGGGTCGGTTGCGACGGGGGACGCTGGTCAGTCCGATGGCCTGGATCATGACTTCCCTCGCGGGGACGGCGTCCCGCGCGGGCGTCGTGGGTGCGCGGGAACGTGGGACGTTCCGCAGCACGGTAACCCGATATGTCCTATTTGCTGCGGAACGCGGCGCGTGTCCGGAGGGGCGTGTCCCGGCTCCCGGGGATTACCCGCGCTATGCCTCGGGGCGCAGCATGGGCGGGTTCAGCAGGGTGGCGCCGCCGGCGCGGAAGAGCTGTGCCGGGCGGCCGCCCTGGCGCGTGGTGGTGCCGCCGGTGGGCACGAGGAAGCCCGGGGTGCCGGTGACCTTGCGGTGGAAGTTGCGCGGGTCGAGCGCCACGCCCCAGACCGCCTCGTAGACCCGGCGCAGCTCCCCGACGGTGAACTCCTGGGGACAGAAGGCGGTGGCCAGCGAGGAGTACTCGATCTTGGAGCGGGCGCGCTCGACTCCGTCGGCGAGGATGCGGGCGTGGTCGAAGGCGAGCGGGGCGGCCTCGACGCCGTCCTGGCCCAGCAGGTCCTCCACGGGGGCCCAGCGCACGCTGTGCGCGTCGCCGCCCGCCCGCGGGGCGGGCAGGTCCGGCGCGAGCGCGAGGTGGGCCACGCTGACCACGCGCATGCGGGGGTCGCGCCGGGGGTCGCCGTAGGTGGCGAGCTGTTCCAGGTGCGCGGCGTTGGCGGGGGCCGGGCAGGCCGGGTCGTTGACGTGCAGCCCGGTCTCCTCGGCCAGCTCGCGGGCGGCGGCCGTCGCCAGGTCCTCGTCGCCCCGGACGAATCCGCCCGGCAGCGCCCACCTGCCCTGGAAGGGCGGCTCACCGCGGCGGACGGCCAGGGCGCACAGGGCGTGGCGGCGTACGGTGAGCACGACCAGGTCGACGGTGACGGCGAAGGGCGGGAAGGCCGACGGGTCGTAGGGCATGACGCGATCATAGTCGTCTGCCTGACGATAATCAGGTTCTTGTCCAACGGCGGCCGCGACCGGCGACGGGCCTCCCGGGTGGCCGCTGGGCATGCGGTCACACCCCCAGCTGGAGGCCGTCGGCGGCCTCCTCGACCATGCCGAGGCCGAGCCTGCTGATCCGTACGGCGAACGGCCGCCCGGCCACGCTGAGCCCCGTGAACCGCAGGGCGCCGAGCGGCGCCGAGCCGGGCGGGCGGACGGTCACCCCGCCGGACGGGACGTCGGGCCGCACACCGGCGAAGGCGGTCAGCAGCTGGACGACGCCCGCGGCGGCCACCGCGGCCGGCCGGCAGGCCGCCGGGTGCGGCAGCGGCGCGCTGCCCGCGGTGCGCTGCTCCCCCGCGTACATCTCGGGGAGCCGGTGGCCGAAGGTCTCGGCGGCGTCGAGCACGCCGCGCGCCAGCCCGCCCGCCTCCCGCTCGAACCCGGCGGCCGCGAGCCCCGCCACGGCCACGGCCGTCTCGTGGACGCGCACGGCTCCGCCGCGGTGCCCGAGGGGGTTGTGGCCGGGCTCCTTGGTGCCGAGGCCGCGCAGGCCCCAGCCGGAGTCGAGGGACGGGCTGCCCAGGAGGCGGGCCAGCTGCTCGGTGCGCACGCGGTCCAGCAGCCCGGGGGCGAAGGTGCCGCCGGCGGTGAGGCCGGTGTCGAGGAGGTGGGCGGCGGCACAGCCCAGGTGGGGCACCGGCCGCCCGTCGGGGGTGACGGCCGCCGCCGGCCGGCCGCCGCCGCGGTCGTCGACCCAGAAGTCCTCGCGGAAGCGGCGCCGGAGGTCGGCGGCCCACTCCCGCCACTCCCGGGCGCCGGGACGGCCGTGCGCCTCCAGCAGGTCGGCGCCGAGCAGGGCCGCCCGGTGGGCGTGGGCCTGTACTTCACAGCGGTACGGCCCGCCGGGGTGGGGGTCGGCGAGGTATCCGCCCTCGCCGGCCGCCGCGCGCAGCCAGGCCAGGCAGCGCTCCGCGGCCGGGAGCAGCGGCTCCAGCTCCTGGCCGGGCAGCCCCCAGCGCCAGGCCTCGGCGAGCACGGCCGGGAACAGGAGCGTCGCCTCGACGCCGGTGCACCCCGGGGGCAGGTGGGCGCCGGCGTGCCGCAGCGCCCCGGGGATGCGGCCCCGGTCGGGGCCGGGGCCCGGGAGCTGGGTGCGCGCCAGGGTGCGCAGCGTCCCCGCGGCGAGGCGCGTGCCGAGGGGCAGGGTCATCCGGGCCGCCCACAGGGCCTCGGCGGGGGCCAGGTGACCGCAGCGCCAGGGGACGCCGGCGGCGAGGTGGGCGTCGCCCGGGATCTGCCGGTCGCGGACGAGGAGGGCGCGCAGGTCGTCGAGGGTGGCGGCGAACAGGGCGGCGGTCCGGGGATCGTCGCCCTCCGCCTGGGCGTCCCCCCAGGGGGCGCCGCCGCGGGCGGCGGAGCCGGGGACGGGGAGCGGCCTGCCGGGGGTCTCCGGCCGGACCCGGAGCTCGATGCTCCGTGCGCCGCCGGGCGGCAGCCGTATCTCCCAGCACAGCAGGCCCGCCGAGGCCAGGACGTCGTCGGGCGCGGGGTCGGCCGTCACCACCGCGTCCAGCCCGGGGGCCGACCAGCGCAGCCCGGAGGCGTGCACGGCGGCGGGGAGCTCGGGGGCCGCGGCGCCGGTGGCGACGGCGCCCAGCTCGGCCAGGTCCGTCCCGAGGGACACCTCGACGCCGAGCCTGGCCTCGCGGACGGCGGCGCTGCGCAGGGTGATGCGCTCGGTGCCCTCCGCGTCGCGGAGCCGCTCGACGGTGACGGCGGGGTCCGGGCCGTCGTCCGCGGCGGTGCGCACCGCGCCCACGAAGCGGGCCCGGCCCGCGTCCGTCAACCGGCCCTGGAGCGGCACCGGTTCGACTCCGTCCACCCTGATCAGGCACCGGGCCAGCAGGCGCCGCCCGTTCCGGTAGAAGCCGTCGAGGCCCTCGCCGGTGAGCTGCCCCCGCTCGCCGGAGATCGCGAGGGCGGGCAGGGCGACGCAGATCAGCGCCGCGTGCACCGGCTGCGGGCCCGGGGGCCGGGCGGAGCCGGCGGGCCGCTGCCGGGGCGCTGCCGGGCGGGGGACGGACGGTGTGTGGGTGGCGGTGCCTTGCACGGGTCTGCGCTCCCTGTGGAGGTCACGGGCCGGGACGGCGGACGTGGGCGGACGGCGGACGGCGACGGCCGCGGACGAGGCCACTCAGGTGAACGGCACGGGCGCCGCCGAGGTCACGGGGGTCCGGACGTGTCCCGGGTCACCTTCGGTCGCGGGCCGCGCGCCGTCCCGGCTGGCGGCGGGCGCGCGGCTTCCCCTCCGGCCCGCCCGTGGCCGGGCCGGAGCCGTCGGTGTCGCCGCGCGGCCTGCGACGCGGTGGCCGGGAGGCGGCCGTCCGGTGCGGCCCGTCCGCCGTGGCGGGGCCGTCGTCCCCGGCGGCGCCGGCCGCTTCCAGGACGGCCCGGTCCGCCCGTTCCCGCCGCAGGCACTCGCGCAGGGCCTCCGGGTCGAGGCCCTCGTTGCAGGCGTGGTGCAGGAGTTGGGCGAAGAGGTAGTCGGGGTCGGCGGTCAGCGCCCGGCCGAGGGTGATCTTGGCTTCCGCGTGCTCGCCGCCGGCCCAGGCGATCCAGCCCGCCAGGGTCAGGGGCGCGGCGGCGTGCTCCGTGTAGGGCGGCACGCAGCGGCGGGCGAGGGCGCGCCACAGCCGCAGGGTGGCGGGCAGCCGTGGGCCCTCCATCCACTCGGCGGCGCGGTCGCGGGCGACGCGGTCCTGGAGGCCGAGGACGATCGCCGCGGCCTCGTCGGCGGAGACCAGGCCGTCGTCCCGCGCGTCGGCCTCCGGGGGCGGGCCGGCGGGCGGGGTGTCGTCGAAGCGCCGCAGCACCAGCTCGGCCAGGGCCAGCGTCTCGTGCCGCACGGTCCCGCAGTCGGCGCCCAGCATGCGCGGGAGGAGCTCGGCCGCGGCGGCGTCCAGGGCGCACCGCTGTTCCTCGGCCGCCCGTCCGGTGAGCGGGGCGAGGCGGGCCTCGACCTCGCGCAGTGATCCGCAGACCCGCATCCCGGCGTAGGCGGCGGCCGCCGCCATGACCGAGGTGCCGGGCGTGGTCAGGGGGGTGCCGTCGGGCGGGCAGCAGCGGGGGTCGGGGCAGCAGTACGACCAGAAGCGGCCGCCGGACAGGCACAGCGCCTCGAACACCGGCACGTCGAGGGCGCCGCAGGCGATTCTCAGGCGCTGGGCGAGCGGCCGCAGCCGCTCCATGACGGCCTGGCCCGTCTCCCCCTCCGCCGGGTCCTGGCAGAGGTAGAGGACGATCCCGTCGGGGGTGGTGCCGCGCTTCGTGCTCGCCGTGACGAGGGTGCGGGCGAGCTGGTCGGAGACGAAGGGCCATTCCCTGGCGTCCGCCGGGATGCCGAGCCTGAGCCGGCCGCCGAAGCGCCTGCGCTCGCCGTGGAGCGCCATCATGACGATGCTGTCGTCGGGGTGGAAGCCGAGCAAGTACGGGAGCGCGTCGGCCAGTTCGGCCGGGGTGCGCAGGGTGACGTGGGTCTCCGCGGGCGGTTCCCAGGCGGAGGACGGCGGGGACGGGGGACCGGCTGGTTCGTTGTGGTGGGCCATGGCCCGAGCGTCCCGCAGGTCCGCCTGAACCCACCAGCCCTGTGGATATCGCGGATATTGTCGTACGAATCCCTGTGGACAAGGCTGCCGCGCGACCGCCCTCCCACGGCCTCGTTCGCGCGTTGTCAGTGGCCTCGTGTTGCATAGGGACATGAGCAACGAAGCCCTGCGCACCGCCGCCGACGCCGTCCTCGCCCGTCTCGTGGGCGACACCACCGGCACGGCCGTGCTGCGCGAGGACCAGTGGCGGGCGATCGAGGCCCTGGTGGCCGACCGCCGCCGCGCCCTGGTCGTCCAGCGCACCGGCTGGGGCAAGTCCGCGGTGTACTTCGTCGCCACCGCGCTGCTGCGCGAGCGCGGCGGCGGCCCCACCGTGATCGTCTCGCCGCTGCTCGCGCTGATGCGCAACCAGGTGGAGGCGGCCGCCCGGGCCGGGATCCACGCGCGCACGATCAACTCCTCCAACACCGAGGAGTGGGACGGGATCCAGGCCGAGGTCGCCGCCGGCGCGGTCGACGTGCTGCTCGTCTCCCCGGAGCGGCTGAACAACCCGGATTTCCGCGACAACGTGCTGCCCAAGCTCGCGGCCGCCACCGGCCTCCTGGTGGTGGACGAGGCGCACTGCATCTCCGACTGGGGCCACGACTTCCGTCCCGACTACCGCCGGCTGCGCACCATGCTCGCCGAGCTGCCCCCGGGCGTCCCCGTCCTGG
The DNA here is from genome assembly GCF_001187435.1 of Streptomyces caatingaensis. Taxonomy (GTDB): domain Bacteria; phylum Actinomycetota; class Actinomycetes; order Streptomycetales; family Streptomycetaceae; genus Streptomyces; species Streptomyces caatingaensis. The sequence goes on from NZ_LFXA01000010.1 coordinate 103,016, forward strand.
CCACCACCGCCACGGCGAACGCCCGGGTCACCGCCGACGTCGCCGAGCAGCTGGGCACGGGCGAGGGCGCCGACCGGGCGCTGGTGCTGCGCGGGCCGCTGGACAGGGAGAGCCTGAGCCTGGGCGTCCTGCGGCTCCCGGACGCGGCCCACCGGCTGGCCTGGCTCGCCGACCACCTGGCCGAGCTGCCCGGTTCCGGGATCGTCTACACCCTGACGGTCGCCGCCGCCGAGGAGGTGACGGCCTTCCTGCGCCGCCGCGGCCACGCCGTCACCGCGTACACCGGCAAGACGGAGAACGCCGACCGCCAGCAGGCGGAGGAGGATCTGCTCGCCAACCGCGTCAAGGCCCTGGTCGCGACCTCCGCCCTCGGCATGGGCTTCGACAAGCCCGACCTCGGCTTCGTCGTCCACCTGGGCTCGCCCTCCTCCCCCATCGCCTACTACCAGCAGGTGGGCCGCGCCGGCCGCGGCGTCGAGCACGCCGAGGTGCTGCTGCTCCCCGGCCGCGAGGACGAGGCGATCTGGACGTACTTCGCGTCGCTGGCCTTCCCGCCCGAGGAGCAGGTGCGCCGCACGCTGGACGTGCTGGCCGCCGCCGACCGCCCGCTGTCGCTGCCCGCCCTGGAGCCGCTGGTGGAGCTGCGCCGCTCCCGGCTGGAGACCATGCTCAAGGTGCTCGACGTGGACGGCGCCGTCCGCCGGGTGCGCGGCGGCTGGACGGCCACGGGCCGGCCGTGGACGTACGACGCGGAGCGCTACGCCTGGGTGGCCCGGCAGCGCGCGGCCGAGCAGCAGGCCATGCGCGACTACGCGACGACGACGCAGTGCCGGATGGAGTTCCTGCGCCGCCGGCTGGACGACGAGGCGGCGGCCCCCTGCGGCCGGTGCGACAACTGCGCGGGCCCGCGCTTCGGCGGCGAGGTCTCGCCGGAGGCGCTGGAGTCCTCCCGGGGCGAGCTGGGCCGGCCCGGGGTCGAGGTCGAGCCGCGCCGGATGTGGCCCACGGGCATGGCCGCGGTCGGGGTGGACCTCAAGGGCCGCATCCCGCCCGGCGACCAGGCCGCTCCCGGCCGGGCGCTGGGCCGCCTCTCCGACATCGGCTGGGGCAACCGGCTCCGCCCCCTGCTGGCGCCCCACGCGCCGGACGGCCGGATTCCGGACGATGTGGCCGCCGCGGTGGTCACGGTGCTCGCCGACTGGGCCCGTGGGCCCGGCGGTTGGGCCTCCGGCGCCCCCGACGCCCCCGCGCGGCCGGTGGGCGTGGTCACCGTGGACTCCCGCACCCGGCCCCGGCTGATCCGCTCGCTCGGCGAACACATCGCGGCGGTGGGACGCATGCCCCTCCTCGGCTCGGTGGAGTACCGCGCGGGCGCGGCGGACGCCCCCGTGCCGCGCAGCAACAGCGCGCAGCGGCTGCGCGCGCTGGACGGGGCGCTGGAGGTGCCGCCCGCCCTCGCCGCGGCGCTGGCCGGCGCCGAGGGGCCGGTGCTGCTCGTGGACGACCTGACGGAGACCGGCTGGACGCTGGCGGTGGCCGCGCGGCTGCTGCGCCGGGCCGGCGCGGAAGGGGTGTTCCCCTTGGTGCTGGCCGTGCAGGGCTGACCAGGGGCGCGGCCGGGGAGGCCGGCGGCCGGAAGCGGACCGCCGGATACCGGTCAGTGGCGCCAATTGATCGTTGCCGTACGGCGGCCGGGGCCGCGAGAATTGAACCGGCTCCCCGCGCCCGCCCGTTCACGGCCTGCCGGGCCGCCGTCTCCTGTCCTCGTTGCCGTTTCCCCGTGCGGATCCGCCGGGGGCGCAGACGAAGGGAGAACCATGGCCTTCGGTCCCGCTCCGTCCCGGTCCGCCGGCCCGGCCACGCGCCCCGGCCGGCTGCTCGAGCCCGCAGAGTGGGCCGCCGCCGGAATTCCCCTGCTGCGCAATCCGCGTGAGGTCGTCACCGGGCTGCACGCCCGGCACCTGCCGACGCCCTCCACGGCCGTGGTCGCCGTCCTCGGGCCGGACGAACGGCTGGCGGCCAGCGCCTCGTTCGCCCGCCGGGGCGGTCCGCCCGACGGCTGGGAGCTGCGCAACGAACTCCTCGCCCAGCTGCGCCGGGTGATCCCGCACGACCTGCGCAGGCGCTCACCGGTGCGGACGGCCGTACTCCTCTACTGCCGTGACGGGGACGGCCGTTGGACGGAGGAGGACGGCGCCTGGATGTGGGGGCTGCGCGACGCCTGCACCCTGCATGGGCTGCGCTGCGGCGCGTACATCACGCTGACGGAGGCGGGCTGGCGGATCCTGGGCGAGGGCCGCAGTGGACGGCGCCCGCGGTCGGCCGCGCGCCCCGCCATGCGCCTGGACACCGACTGCCCGGGGACCGTGGTGCACCGCCGCGCCGCGGCGCGGTGACGCGCGGGCCGGAGGCCGGGCGGCCGGCGGGCAGGCGAGAGCGCCCCGCGGGCCGTATGCCCGTGGGGACGCCGCCGCGCAAACCGGCCGTCAGACGCCCACGGACAGCAGGGCGTTGACCCGCTGCGGGTCGCCGCAGACGACCAGCAGGGCACCGGCCCGCTTCAGCGCCGCGGGCAGCGCCCGGGTCACCTCGGCGTCCGCGCCGCCGTTGACCGCGACGACCACGACCGGACGGCCGGCCACCCGGTCCGCCGCGGCGTCGGCGTAGAAGACGTCGTCCGCGGCGTCGTGCTGCGCCCAGTAGGACGCCTCGCCGAAGGACAGCTCGTGCGCGGCCCAGGGGTGCGGGTCGCCGGTGGTGAGCACCAGGACCTCGCCGGGGGCACGGCCGCTGTCGAGCAGCAGGTCGACGGCCTCGTCCGCGGCGTCCAGGGCACCCTCCGCCGGGGCGGGGATCAGCTGGACCTGCGGAGTGGAGGCCGCCGCGGGGGCCTGCGGCCCGGGCGTGCCGCACCGGGCCGGGGGCGCCGGGCGCGCACCGGGGTTGCCGGGGCGGGGAGCCGCCGGTCGGGGGCCAGGAACGGGTCGGGGGGTCGGCGCGGTGCGGCCGGCGGCCGGCACAGTGCGGGGACCCGGGACACTCTCGTGAATCTGAGGCTCCTCGGGGATGAGAGGCATGGGTTGATGTCTATCAAACGCCGGTGCGAGTCGCGTCGGCGGGTGGTGCTTTGGGCGGTCAGAAGTCGAAGCCGAGCTGGCCCCTGGCCTCCAAGGCGTTCTCCCGGACCGCCTCGGCGACGAGGCGCGGCCGCTTGAGGTGCTGCCACTGGGGCAGCGCGTCCAAATAGGCCCACGACAACCGGTGGTACGGCGTGGGGCCGAGCCGCTCCAGGGCGGCGCGGTGCACCGGCGACGGGTATCCGGCGTTGTCGCAGAACCCGAAGTCGGTGTGGCCGTCGCCCAGTTGGGCCATCTGCGTGTCCCGCCTGACCTTGGCGATCACCGACGCCGCGGCCACGGCCACACAGGACTGGTCGCCCTTGATGACCGTCCGGACCTTCCAGGGCTCCCCGAGGTAGTCGTGCTTGCCGTCGAGGATGACCGCGTCCGGCCGCACCGGCAGGGCCTCCAGCGCGCGGGTGGCCGCCAGCCTGAGCGCCGCCGTCATCCCCTGGGCGTCGATCTCCTCGGGGGAGGCTTCGCCCAGGGCGTAGGCGGTGACCCAGGACTCCAGCTCCCGGGCGAGCACGAGGCGCCGCTTCGGGGTGAGCAGCTTGGAGTCGGTGAGTCCCTCGGGCGGCCGGCGCAGGCCCGTGACGGCCGCGCACACCGTGACCGGCCCCGCCCAGGCGCCCCGGCCGACCTCGTCGACGCCGGCGACGACCTTGGCTCCCGTCGTCGCTCGCAGGGAGCGCTCGACGCTGTGGGTGGGCGGTTGGTAGGGCATGGCGCCAGCAAGGGTACGCCCCGGGGCCGCCGCCCGGCTCCCCGGCCCCCTCCCCCGGGCGTGCGGTCAGCCCGGGGCGTCCGGGAGCCAGCCCGGCAGCCGCTCGGTGTCGCGCAGCCACGCGGCGGGCGGGGCGCCCCGGCCGGCCGCCGCGACGACTCCGCCGACGATGGCACAGGTGGTGTCCACGTCCCCGCCGACCAGCGCCGTCGCCCAGAACCCGGCCTCGTAGGAGCCCAGATGGCGGGCCGCGGACCACAGGGCGAACGGCACGGTGTCGTGCGCGCTGGTGCGCCGGCCGCAGCCGAGGACCGCGGCGACGGTGACGGCGTCGTCGTAGTCGAGCATGTCCCGGGCGCGGCGCAGCCCGGCCTGCACGGCGCTGCGCGGCACCAGCGCGATCACGCCGTCCAGCAGCGCGCCGCCGGTGACCGGCACGCCGTCCGCCTCGGCCGCGATCGCGGCGGCCGCGGCGACGGCCATCGCGCCGGCCACGGCCTCGCGGTGCTGGTGCGTGGTGTACGCCGAGATCTCGGCCTGGTGGGTGGCCTGCTCGGGGTCGTCCGCGTACCAGGCTCCCAGCGGGGCGATGCGCATGGCCGCGCCGTTGCCCCAGGACCCCTGGCCCTGGAAGACCGACGCCGCCAGCTCGCGCCAGTCGCCGCCCTCCCTGATCAGCCGCAGCATGCGGCCGACGGTCGGGCCGTAGCCCCGGTCGAAGTCGTGGTGTTCCGCGAACGACCGTGCCAGGGCGTCCTGGTCGACGCGCCCGTGCCTCGCGAGGACGGCCAGCACGGAGCAGGCCATCTCGGTGTCGTCCGTCCACTGCCAGGGGGCGGGGGGCACCTCGCGGCGCCGGAGGGAGGGGTAGTTGGCGGGGACGAAGAACTGGGAGCCGAGGGCGTCGCCCACGGCCAGCCCACGCAGGCTCGCGAGGGCGCGGTGGAATCGGTCAGCGGTCATCGCAGCGAACTCTAATCGGTGAAGCCGTACGACTCCGGGGTACACCAACGCTCGAACGGCCGGTCCAGGTGGTACCGCCCGTCGTCCCCCAGCACCAGCGCGCGGGTCTCCCCGTTGCCGGGGTTCGACAGGCTCTCGAACTCCGCGACGGTCCAGTGCAGCCAGCGCATGCAGAACAGCCTCATGGTCAGCCCGTGGGTGACCAGCAGGACGTTCGGCGGGTGCCGCGGGTCGTCGAAGCTGCGCCACAGACTCTCCAGGAAGGCCCCGACGCGGTCGTAGACGTCGGCTCCCGACTCCCCCTGCGCGAAGCGGTAGAAGAAGTGGCCGTAGGCGTCCCGGTAGGCCTTCTGGCGGCGGATGTCCTCGCGGTCCTGCCAGTTCCCCCAGTCCTGTTCGCGCAGCCGCGGCTCCTCGCGGACCCTGACCCGGCGCGGGTCGAGACCCAGGGCGCGGAAGGTCTGGTGGGCCCGGCGGTAGGGGGAGACGTACGCGGAGACGCGCTCGGCCCCGAAGAGCTCGCGCAGCCGGGCCCCGGCCTCCTCGGCCTGTCGGCGGCCGAGCGGGGTCAGGCTCAGGGCGTGGTCCGGCTCGCGCTCGTAGACCGAGTCGTCGACGTTGCCCTCCGACTCGCCGTGCCGGAGGAGGACGATGCGCCGGGGCCGCGCCATGGCGCCACCCTAGGACGTGCCGACCGGTCCCGCCCGGGCTGCCCGCCGCCGCCCCGGGCGCACCCTGCGCACCCTGGGCACCGGACGCGGCGCCTACGGCGGAGGCGCATGCGGCGGAAGCAGCGGAAGGGGCAGAAGCGGCGGAAGGCGCGATCACCCGGCTCAGCAGCGACCACGCCAGCAGAAACAGTCGAGCGAACATGCCCACCCCTCCTGGGTGCACGGTCTGCGCACTCGCCCCCCCGGCGACAGGGCAACCCGCAGCAGTCAAACGCAACGCTCGTCGCGTTACGATCAGGATGGCACACCCAAGCCGCCTAACACAACGGGAGTTGCAGTTGACTTCGGATGCCGAGTCCCCGAGGACGCCCGGAACGGTCCGGCCCGGCGGCCGCACCGCCCGCACCCGCGCGGCCGTCCGCGACGCCGTCCTCACCGGGCTGGTCGAGCACGGCTACCCGGGCCTGACCGTCGAATACGTCGCCGAGCACTCCGGCGTCCACAAGACCACCCTCTACCGGCGCTGGGGCGGCGTCGAAGGGCTCGTCGCCGACGCCCTCGACCTGGCCGGCGAGGACACCTGGACGCCGCCGGACACCGGCTCCCTCCACGGCGACCTGACGGCCCTGGCCCGCGAGGTCCTCGACACCTTCACCGACCCCGCCACCGCGGCCGCGCCCTCCGCCTTCATCGCCGCCGCGTTCCAGTCCGACCGCGCCGCCGTCGCACTCCGCGCCTTCTACGACGAACGCTTCGGACGCTGCGCCCCGCTGGTCGAACGCGCCGTCGCGCGCGGCGAGGTGCCGGCCGGCACCGACGCGCGGGCGGTGGCCCGGGCCGTCAGCGCGCCGTTGTACTTCCGGCTGTTCGTCACCCGGGAGCCGCTCGACGAGGCCGCCACCGGGCAGGCCGTCACGGCCGCGCTCGCGGCGGCCCGGGCGGGCGCCTACGCGGTGGCAGAGCCCGAGGAGCCGGTGACCGACGGGCCGGCATCGGACGGCCCCCGCGCCACGCCCCCCTCCTGACCCGGACCCCACTGGGCCCGCACCGGGCCCCACCGGACAGAGCCCGGGCTTCCACCGGAAGGAGATCGTCCGGCGACCGGCCCCTCACACCGTCCGCACCGGCCACACCATCCGCACCATTCACACCGTCCACGAAGGGTCTATCTCGACCACGTCGCCCCCGATCGCCTCCACGTCCGCCTCGGTCTGGGCGCGCAGTGCCAGGCGCTCCACCCGCTCCACCCGGTATTTGCCGTGTTCGGCCTCGGAGTTCCACATCGACAGCACCAGGAATTCCGGGCCGGGCGCCTCGCCGAACAGCCCGCGCAGCATTCCGGGCGACCCCGCCATCGCCGGATTCCAGACCTTCTCCTGCATGAGCCGGAAGTGCTCCTCCCGGTCCGCGCGGACCCGGCAGTGGGCGACCCGCACCACATCGGCGTCCGCGAATTGCGGACTGAATCCCACCTTCACGTCGAGCCGGTGCTCGAAGAGCCGCACCTGTGCGTTCCGGTACGTGCCGGCCTGCGCGGCCGCCAGTCTGTCGTGCGAGCGCGCCATGAAGGAGTCGTAAAAGGCCCGGCTCTCCCAGAAGTTGAAGAGGTGCGCCACATCATGACGGCCCCGGCTCCACCCTCCCCCCTGCCCCCGGAATCCCGGCTCGCCCAGCAATCCCGCCCATTTTCGCTGCCCCCGTTCGAAACCGCGGCGGTCCACCACGGTGCAGCGGATCCACTTGACCAGCACCGGGCCATCGTACGGCGCCCGCAGTGGCGCGCATCACGTACACGAGGAGTACACCCGGGTGGGCGTCGCCGCGCCCACGCCGCCCGGCACGGTCCGGAACCGGCCCGCCCGCCCCTCCCGCAACTCCCCTGTCACGCCTCCCCGTTCACCGCCCGAGCCGCCGGGGCGCACGGCCGGCGACACCGAGCCCGTGAACGTCGTTCGCACATCCGGCTCCGTCTTCTGTACCACCACCCGTGGGACGAACGGGGAAGGCGGGTGCGTCGAGATGGGGTGGCCCGCCCCCGTTCCGTCGCCGGGCGGGCGCTCCTCTGCGGCCCGGGACCGTGTCGTCCGCCCCTCGTCACCAACCCGACGGACCGCCACGCCATTTCCGCGGACCCTCCCGTTCCGCCCGCGGCTCCGCAAATCCGCGTCGCCCATCTCATATGGCTTGTGTTCAGCGGTACTTGCTAGCCTCGCCCCATGAACGTCCTTTACCCACGCCTGCTCGTGGAAGACTTCGAAATCTCCACCCGATTCTGGGAGCCGACGCTCCGCGACCTGCTCGGCATAGAGCCCGTCAAAATCCTTCCGGAGGACGGCTACGCCAAGTGGGCCGTCGGCGACGAGGCCCTGCTCGTCGTCTTCACCCGCTCCGCCGTCGCCGATGTGACCGGGACCGCGCATCTGCCGTCCCGCGCGGCGGCCCAGGACACGGCGATGCTGGCGCTGCCGGTGGAGGACGTCGAGGCCGCCTCCGCCGTGCTCGTCCGTCACGGGGCCACGGTGCTGGCCGCGGCGCAGGACCGCCCGGAGTGGGGCGCCGGCCTGCGCACCGCCCATCTGCGGGCGCCCGACGGGACGTTGATCGAGCTCCAGTCCTACCCGGAGCCACGGCCCTCCTGAGCCGCGTGTCACGGCCCGCCCCGAACCGGCGGCCGGCCGAGAGGCCGGGACGGAAAGGCCGGAAGCAGCGGGCCGGAAGGCCGGAAACGCCGAGAAGAGAAACGCGCAGAGACCAGGGCCGGAAACACCGCAGGGCGGTGGCACCGGAAACCGGTACCACCGCCCTGATCGGCTCCGATCGGCCCTGATCGGTTCAGGAGCCGACGACGATCAGCTGCAGCCGCTCGTCGAGCCGCAGCCCTCGCACAGGTAGCAGCTGCCCGCGCGGCGCATCTTGGTGCCGCAGGAGAAGCACAGCGGCGCGTCCGCGTTCAGGCCGAGCTGCATCTCCGCCAGCTCGGTGGAGTTGTGCGCCTGCTTGGGCGCCGGGACGGTGGCCGCGGGGGCCTGGGCGGCCCCGGCCTTCGGGGCCTCGACCTGGCGCGGGGCGGACTGGGCCAGGCCCTCGACGTCCATGTCCTCCTCGGCCGGCTCGTAGGAACCGGTGTCCAGGTGGCGCTGGCGCTCCTCCGCGGAGTGGATGCCGAGCGCCGAGCGGGTCTCGAAGGGCAGGAAGTCCAGCGCCAGGCGGCGGAAGATGTAGTCGACGATCGACTGCGCCATCCGCACGTCCGGGTCGTCCGTCATGCCGGCCGGCTCGAAGCGCATGTTGGTGAACTTCGAGACGTAGGTCTCCAGCGGAACGCCGTACTGCAGGCCCACCGAGACGGCGATGGAGAAGGCGTCCATCATGCCCGCGAGGGTCGAACCCTGCTTGGACATCTTCAGGAAGACCTCGCCCAGCCCGTCGTCCGGGTAGGAGTTGGCGGTCATGTAGCCCTCGGCGCCGCCCACGGTGAAGGAGGTGGTGATGCCCGGACGTCCCTTCGGGAGGCGCTTGCGGACCGGCCGGTACTCGACGACCTTCTCCGCCGCGGCGGGAGCGGCCTCGGCCTTCTTCTCCTCCTCCTTCTTCTTGGCGGAGAGCGGCTGGCCGACCTTGCAGTTGTCGCGGTAGATCGCGAGGGCCTTCAGGCCCATCTTCCAGCCCTCGAAGTAGACCTCCTCGACCTCCTCGACGGTGGCCGACTCGGGCAGGTTCACGGTCTTGGAGATCGCGCCCGAGAGGAAGGGCTGCGCCGCGGCCATCATGCGCACATGGCCCATGGCCGAGATCGCGCGCTCGCCCATGGCGCAGTCGAAGACCTCGTAGTGCTCGGGCTTGAGGCCCGGGGCGTCGATCACGTTGCCGTGCTCGGCGATGTGGGCGACGATCGCCTCGATCTGCTCGGCCTGGTAGCCCAGCCGCTTGAGGGCCTTGGGGACCGTGTTGTTCACGATCTGCATCGAGCCGCCGCCGACGAGCTTCTTGAACTTGACCAGGGCCAGGTCCGGCTCGACGCCCGTGGTGTCGCAGTCCATCATCAGGCCGATGGTGCCGGTCGGGGCCAGGACGGACGCCTGGGCGTTGCGGAAGCCGTTCTTCTCGCCGAGGCGGATGACGTCCTGCCACGCCTCGGTGGCCGCGGCCCAGACCGGGGTGTCCAGGTCGTCCATGCGCTTGGCGGCCGCGTTCGCGTCGGCGTGCTGCTTCATGACGCGGCGGTGCGCCTCGGCGTTGCGGGCGTAACCGTCGTACGGGCCGACGATGGCGGCCAGTTCGGCGGAGCGGCGGTAGGAGGTGCCGGTCATCAGGGAGGTGATGGCACCGGCCAGGGCCCGGCCGCCCTCGCTGTCGTAGGCGTGGCCGGTGGCCATCAGCAGCGCGCCGAGGTTGGCGTAGCCGATGCCGAGCTGGCGGAAGGCGCGGGTGGTCTCGCCGATCTTCTCGGTCGGGAAGTCGGCGAAGCAGATGGAGATGTCCATCGCCGTGATGACCAGCTCGACGACCTTGGCGAAGCGCTCGGCGTCGAACGACTGGTTCCCCTGGTCGTCGTCCTTGAGGAACTTCATCAGGTTCAGCGAGGCCAGGTTGCACGAGGAGTTGTCCAGGTGCATGTACTCGCTGCACGGGTTGGACGCGGTGATGCGGCCCGACTCCGGCGACGTGTGCCAGTGGTTGATGGTGTCGTCGTACTGGATGCCGGGGTCGGCGCAGGCCCAGGCGGCCTCGGCCATCTTGCGGAAGAGCGCCTTGGCGTCGACCTCCTCGATGACCTCACCGGTCAGGCGGGAGCGCAGCCCGAACTTCGACCCGGTCTCGACGGCCTTCATGAACTCGTCGTTGACGCGGACGGAGTTGTTGGCGTTCTGGTACTGGACGGAGGTGATGTCGTCGCCGCCCAGGTCCATGTCGAACCCGGCGTCGCGCAGGGCGCGGACCTTCTCCTCCTCCTTCACCTTGGTGTCGATGAAGGCCTCGACGTCCGGGTGGTCCACGTCCAGGACGACCATCTTGGCCGCGCGGCGGGTGGCGCCGCCCGACTTGATGGTGCCGGCGGACGCGTCGGCGCCGCGCATGAAGGAGACCGGGCCGGAGGCGTTGCCGCCGGAGGAGAGCAGCTCCTTGGAGGAGCGGATGCGGGAGAGGTTCAGGCCGGCGCCGGAGCCGCCCTTGAAGATCATCCCCTCTTCCTTGTACCAGTCGAGGATCGACTCCATGGAGTCGTCGACGGAGAGGATGAAGCAGGCGGAGACCTGCTGCGGCTGGGCGGTGCCGACGTTGAACCAGACCGGCGAGTTGAAGCTGAAGACCTGGTGCAGCAGCGCGTAGGTCAGCTCGTGGTCGAAGATCTCGGCGTCCGCCGGGGAGGCGAAGTACCCGTGCCCCTCACCGGCCTTGCGGTAGGTGCCGACGACGCGGTCGATCAGCTGCTTGAGGCTGGACTCGCGCTCGGGGGAGCCGACGGCGCCCCGGAAGTACTTGCTGGTGACGATGTTGACCGCGTTCACCGACCAGAAGTCGGGGAACTCGACGCCGCGCTGCTCGAAGTTGATGGAGCCGTCGCGCCAGTTGGTCATGACGACGTCACGACGCTCCCAGGCCACCTCGTCGTACGGGTGCACGCCGGGGGTGGTGTGGATGCGTTCGATGCGCAGACCCTTGCCGCCCTTGTTCCCCTTGGAGCGGGAACCTCGTGCCGGGCCGCTCGTCGTCTCTGTCATGCCGCCTCCCTCTACCGGGCGAAAACGCCCTTGAGCGCACATTTCTTCCATGGCGCGATGTGTGTCTGCAACCCGGGTGCGTCTGGGGCGCACCGGGCAGGTCTGAATGTGTGGTGCCGCTACTCGGCCGCGGCGGCGGGCGCGGGGATCTCGTGCTCCCCGGCGCGCTTCGCGGGGCCGTCACGGCCCTCCGGGCCCGTCCCGCCGGCGGCGCCGGGGATGCTGCCGCGCAGCTCCGCGACGGCGGCCTCGAAGTCCTCGAGCGAGTCGAACGCCTGGTACACGGACGCGAAGCGCAGGTACGCCACGAGGTCGAGGTCCTTGAGCGGGCCGAGTATGGCCAGCCCGACGTCGTGGGTGGTCAGCTCGGCGCTGCCGGTGGCGCGCACGGCCTCCTCGACCCGCTGGCCGAGCAGGGCCAGGGCGTCCTCCGTGACGGGCCGGCCCTGACACGCCTTCCGCACACCGGAGATGACCTTGGTGCGGCTGAAGGGTTCGGTGACCCCGCTCCGCTTGATCACCATCAGTGACGCGGTCTCCACCGTCGTGAACCGCCGGGAGCAGTCGGGGCACTGGCGGCGCCTGCGGATCGAGCAGCCGTCGTCCGTGGTCCGGCTGTCGACGACCCTGCTGTCGGGGTGCCTGCAGAAGGGGCAGTGCATGGCTCTCCACCCTCCTTCTTCACCCTCGGATGACCCACGGGGCTCCCGGCACACGGGAACCTCGGGAAAAACTGTGCACGATCCGCGGCTCCGGCCGGCCTGGCGACAGGCCCGGCGAAGCAGTCCCCAAGCATAGGCGATGGCCATGGGTGGGGATGACCGGGATCGGTCACCGACCACAACTTGTGGGCGGCGCACGCCATCAAACCACTAGATCTGGTGTCCGGCGACCAGGCCGCCCCGACGCGTGTCGCGTGGCGACGGCCGCGCGGGACCGCGGAAGAGCCTACGCGAGGGGCGCGGTGGCGGCCTCGCGGGGCCGTGGATGACACACTGGTGGCCCGTCGCCGGGCGGCGGGGGCGCGCCACCGCCGTCCGCCCGCCGCGCCGGCTTCCCGCCCGTCCGGTCCGGCGATCCCGGCACCGGGTCCTGGCGGGATCCTGGCGGGATCCCGGCGGGGTTCCCCGGGCGGCTTCCGGGGCGGCCCCCGGGGCACGGCCTCGGAAATGCGGGAAAACGTCGGACGCGGCGGCCGAATTCACGGGAACGGCCCCTCCGGGAGGCCGGAAACGAGTCGAATTGATCTTCGCTCGCACACCGCGCTCGTACACCCTCCGCCCTGATCACGTCAGTGAATCAGCGATATTTCACTCGAACGTGTGTTTGGCGCAACCTTTCGAAAGCAACTACCGTTGTCCAGCTAGGGAGAACATTTCGAGAGGGGCCGACGTGACCACCACCGCAAACAGCGCCACCATCACCGCCCAGGACCGCTCCCAGAACCGACTCGACCAGACACACCCGATGAACGATTCAGCCATGAACGCCGAGGGGCAGAAGCCCGCCCGCTCGCTCCCCGGGCGTCCACCGGGGATCCGGGCGGACAGCTCCGGTCTCACCGACCGGCAGCGCCGCGTGATCGAGGTCATCCGGGATTCGGTCCAGCGCCGCGGCTACCCGCCGTCCATGCGCGAGATCGGCCAGGCGGTGGGGCTCTCCAGCACCTCCTCCGTGGCGCACCAGCTGATGGCGCTGGAGCGCAAGGGCTTCCTCCGCCGGGATCCGCACCGCCCCCGCGCCTACGAGGTGCGCGGCTCCGACCAGCCCAGCTCCCAGCCGACGGACACCACCGGCAAACCCGCCGCGTCGTACGTGCCCCTGGTCGGCCGGATCGCCGCCGGTGGCCCGATCCTCGCCGAGGAGTCCGTCGAGGACGTCTTCCCCCTCCCCCGCCAGCTCGTGGGCGACGGTGAGCTCTTCGTCCTCAAGGTGGTCGGCGACTCCATGATCGAGGCGGCCATCTGCGACGGGGACTGGGTCACGGTCCGCCGCCAGCCCGTCGCCGAGAACGGCGACATCGTGGCCGCCATGCTGGACGGCGAGGCCACGGTCAAGCGCTTCCGGCGCGAGGACGGCCACGTCTGGCTTCTCCCGCACAACTCGGCCTACCAGCCGATTCCCGGCGACGAGGCGACGATCCTCGGCAAGGTCGTGGCGGTGCTGCGGCGCGTCTGAGACGCCACCGCGACACCCCCTGGAGGCGGGCCCCGGAACCACTGCGCCGGTTCCGGGGCCCTTGTATGTGCGGGGGCGGGGGCTTGGGCGGGGGCATTGGGCCGGGGTCTGTCCCTGGGGGCCGCCCAGGTGGGGCCGAGGCCCTGACCCCTCGGTGGTGCGGCGCCTTCCCCGCCGGGGTTCGGAGCCTCTGCCCGGGGGGCGGGAGGCCCGGCCATCGGGGTGCCGCGAGGCCCGGCCCGGGGTGCGCTGCCCCCGGCCCAGCGGGGTGGGCGCGAGCCCAGCGGGGTGGGCGCGAGCCCCACGAGGTAGGCGCGAATCTCGCAAGGTAGGCCACGAGCCCAGCCGGCAGGCCCGAGGGAGCAGCCGTCCAGTCGGCGAATCCGTGATGGCGGGGACGGCGCGGACGGCGCGTACCGCCGTTCCCGGCCGCACTCAGCCGCAGCCGGCCAGGCCCGGGCCGCTGCGGACGCCGCCCGTCAAGCCGCGCGCAAGGCACTCCCCGTCGATGCGCCCCCGGTGCCGGCGGGAGATGTGCGCTCCCGCGATGCGGGAGCGGCGCATTGCGAAGCAGGCGCATTGCGAAAGGAAATGGCCGATTCGTGGGCGGGGTTGAGCGGAGGCGTGAAGGCGTTGAAGGCGGAGGCTGAACGTCGAACGCTGAACCCTGACCCCCGAACCCCGAACCCCGAACCCCGAACGCTCAACGCCGAGCGTTCAGCTCTTCGCCTCCTTGGCGGCAGCGTCAATCGCCGCCAGGGAACGGCGCACTTGATTCCGGTCGGTCGTATACCAGAAATCCGGGAGGGAAGCGCGCAGGAACGATCCGTAACGCGCCTTCTCCAGGCGCGGGTCGAGCACCGCGACGACCCCGCGGTCGCCGGACGCCCGGACGAGCCGGCCGGCGCCCTGGGCCATGAGCAGGGCCGCGTGGGTCGCCGCGACGGCCATGAAGCCGTTGCCGCCCGCCTGCTCCACGGCCCGCTGGCGGGCGCTCATCAGGGGGTCGTCGGGGCGCGGGAAGGGCACCCGGTCCATCACGACCAGCTGGCAGCTGGGCCCGGGCACGTCGACGCCCTGCCACAGGGAGAGCGTGCCGAACAGACACGTACGGGCGTCACCGGCGAAGGTCTTGATCAACTCGCCGAGCGTCTCCTCGCCTTGGAGGAGGATCGGCAGGTCGAGCCGGCCGCGCAGCTCCTCGGCCGCCGCCTGGGCCGCGCGCATCGAGGAGAAGAGGCCCAGTGTGCGGCCCCCGGCCGCCTCGATCAGCTCGGCCAGCTCGTCGATCATGTCGGCCCGGCCGCCCTCCCGGCCCGGCTGGGCGAGGTGCTTGGCGACGTAGAGGATGCCCTGTTTGCGGTAGTCGAAGGGGGAGCCGACGTCCACGCCCTTCCACTCCGGCAGGTCCTCCCCCGTGACGCCCTCGGGTGCCAGGCCGAGCGAGGCGCCGACGCCGTTGAAGTCACCGCCGAGCTTGAGGGTGGCCGAAGTGAGCACCACCGAACGCTCGTTGAAGAGCTTCTCGCGCAGGAGCCCGGACACCGAGAGCGGCGCCACCCGCAGGGAAGCACCACTGGGCCGGAAAGCGGCTCCGCCGCGGAGGTCGTGCCGCTCGTACCAGACGACGTCGAACTCCGAGCCCTCCAGGATCCGCTCGGCCACCCCGTGCACGTTCTCGACCATGGCCAGGGCCTGCTTGCGGACGGCGTCCTCGTCCTGGACGGACTTGTCCCGGGTGTTCCCGATGGCCGTGATCACCGTACGGGCCGCGTCGCGCAGGGCCGCGAGCGCGTACCGCAAGTCCTCCGGGAGCTCCTCCAGGCGGCCCGGAAGGGCCAGCTCCATCAGCCGCTCGAAGCCCTCGGCCGCGGTCTGGAGCGCGTCGGCCGCCTTCTCGTCGACGAGCTTGGCGGCCCGCTTCACGGCCCGGTCGACCTGGCCCGGCGTGAGCTCGCCGGTGGCGACGCCGGTGACCCGGGAGACCAGCTCGTGGGCCTCGTCGACGATCAGCACCTCGTGGCCCGGCAGGACCGGGGCGCCCTCGATCGCGTCGATGGCCAGCAGCGCGTGGTTGGTGACCACCACGTCCGCGAGCTTGGCGCGCTCGCGGGCCGCCTCGGCGAAGCACTCCGCCCCGTAGGCGCACTTGGAGGCCGACAGGCACTCCCGCGAGGTGACCGAGACCTGGGACCAGGCCCGGTCGGAGACGCCGGGGGTCAGGTCGTCGCGGTCGCCGGTCTCCGTCTCGTCCGCCCAGTCGCGCAGCCGCAGCAGGTCCTTGCCGAGGCGGCTGGTGGGGGCCGCGGCCTCCAGCGGGTCGAAGAGCCCCTCCTCCTCGTCCTGCGGCACGCCCTCGTGGAGCCGGTGCAGACACAGGTAGTTGGACCGGCCCTTGAGCATGGCGAACTCGGGGCGGCGGCGGAGCAGCGGATGCAGGGCTTCCACCGTGCGCGGCAGGTCGCGCTCGACGAGCTGGCGCTGGAGCGCCAGCGTCGCCGTGGCGACCACCACCCGCTCCCCGTGCGCGAGGGCCGGCACCAGGTAGCCGAGCGACTTGCCGGTGCCGGTGCCGGCCTGCACGAGCAGGTGGGACGTGCTGTCGATGGCCTCGGCCACGGCTTCGGCCATGGCGACCTGACCGGGACGCTCGGTGCCGCCGACGGCGGTGACCGCGGCGTGCAGCAGGTCGGTCAGTGAGGGCTGGGAGGAGGAGGCAGTCATAGCCCTTCCACCCTACGGGGCGGCACCGACATCGCGGGGCTCCTCCGCGCCGCCCGCCGCCCCGGTCCGTCTCATCCGCCCGGCCCGGCAAGGGGGTTGGCGATCTCCGCCGGGCCCGCCCCGTCCGCCAGCAGCGCCGGGGAGCGCAGGACGGCGGTCTCCAGCAGATACCGGGGCAGCGGGGAGGACGCGGTGTCGCTCCGGGCGAGGAACCGGCGGAAGGCGGCCAGCGCGATCTCCTCGTCCAGCAGCCGCTGGGAGCCCAACGCCCCGATCAGTCCGAGGACGTTGTCGACCGCCAGGTGGTGGGCGAGCCGCTCGTCGGCGCGCGCGTCGGACAGGAACGCGCCGTTTCCCGCGCCGATGCCCGGGAGCCGTGCTTCGAGCTCCGCCCTCCGCGCCTCCCGGAGGCGGTGGCCGCCCCGGTGGCGGCCGCCGGCCGGCCAGCCGTCCGGGTCCAGGAGGACGAGGGTGTTCTGCTGGTGGGCGTCGAGGACGACGCCCGCCGCGCCGTCGAGCCACAGCACCGGGCGGACGACCGCCGACAGGTACCGCAGGAACCACTCGGTGGCGATCACGGCCCGCGGCCGCCCGGTGCGCAGGGCGAGCCGGGCGACGAGGTCGGCGAGCCGGGAGGCCATGGCGGGGTGGCCGGCCGGCGTCTCGCGGCCCGGCCAGGGGCGCAGCGCGGTGAGCCCCGCCAGGCAGACGGCGTCGTCGCCCGGGCCGAACGGATTGTGCCGGACGCCGGTGTCCAGGCCGGGCAGCGGCGTGCCGTCCGGGGCGTCCACGGCCAGCAGCGCCGGGTCGCGGACCACGTCGAAGCCCGGGCAGGCGGCGCGCCACCGCTCGGCCAGGCCGCTGCGCAGCAGCCGGTGCAGGGCGACGCCGCGGAGGGCGGCGGCGCGCAGCGGCTCCCGGCCGGTCCCGGCGATGTCCAGGCCGAGGGAGAGGCGGAGCATCGCGGGCGCGCCGGGACGGTGCACGGTGCGGACGGAGGAGGTGGGGTGCCAGGGCCCGCCCCGGGGCCCCAGGTCGTGGAGCAGCCCGTCGTCCAGCAGGCGGGCGACGACGGGGTCGTGGCGCAGGGTGCGGGCCTGCCACGGGTGCAGCGGGAGCGGCACGGTCTCGTCGGGCAGGTGGGTGCCGGGCGGCAGGAGGCGGGTGGTGAGGGCGGCCGCCTCGACGGGACGGCCGCGTTCCGTCCAGGCCGAGTCGGCGACCAGGACGGACCGGTGGACGGCGAGCCAGTGCAGCGGGAAGCCGCCCCGGGTCTCCGGCGAGTAGTGCGCGGCCTCCGCGGCGGTGAGCCCCTCGCGGCTCTTGGGGGCCGGGTGCAGGGGGTGTCCGAGGAGCGACGACTGCTCGCCGTGGAGGAACAGGGCGGCGCCGTCCGGGTCGGCGGGGCGGGCCCGGCGGTGCTCGACGAAGGAGGCGGTGCGGCGGACCGAGTCGGCGACACGGGCGACGAGGTCGGCGGCGGTGGGCGCGGGGCGGTCCGGGCGGGACGCGGCGTGCGCGGCCTCCGCGGCGAGGAGGGCGGCGAGGGCGACGGCGTCCGGGGCGGGGGCGTCGGCGGGGGCGCCCGTGACCGTGGGGGTGCCGAAGCGGTGGGCGCCGGTCGCGGACCAGTAGCGGACGGGGACGTGGAGGACGATGCCGGTGGAACGGAGCGGCAGTTGCAGGCAGTTGCCCCGCGGCCGGGGCACGCGCCGCTCGCGGACCCAGCAGCGCAGCAGGTTGTCGCGGGCGGCGCTGTCGGCGGCGGTCCGGGGGTCGGGGTGGTCGAGGGGGTCCTGCGCGGGGCGCCCCGCGGGGACGCGGCCGCGGGGCACGACGGCCCGGGCGGCGGCCGTGGCGGCGGTGGTCAGGGGTGCCTTCATACGGTGCGGCGCCGTGCCGCCGGCGTCAGGCCGGGGCCGCGCCTGCCTCCTTCCGCGTGCTGACGGTCTTCGTGCCGGCGGTCTTCCGCGTCCTGGCGGTGGGCGGGCCGGGGAGCGGGACCGCGGCGATCGCGTCGCAGAGCCGGTCGAGCACGGCCTCCGCCTGCTCGTCGGTGATGGTCAGGGGCGGCAGGAGGCGCAGCACGGCGGGCCGGGCGTCGCAGGGCCCGACGATCAGGCCGCGCCGCAGGCAGGCGTGGCGCACGGCGGCCGCCGTGCCGGCGTCGGCGAACTCGACGCCGAGGACGAGCCCGAGGCCGCGCACCTCGCGCACGGCCTCGTGGGCGAGCACGTCGCGGCGCAGCCGGGACAGGAGGCGGGCGCCCAGGCTCCGGGCGCGGTCGGCCAGGTGGTTCTCCCTGAGGTGGCGCAGGGTGGCGCCGCCCGCGGCCAGGGCGAGCCGGTTGCCGCGGAAGGGCTCCGGCGGTCCGGCGGGCAGGCCGTCGCCGTGGACGACGAGGGCCAGTGGCAGGCCGCCGCCGACCGCGCCGGACAGGGCCATCACGTCGGGGACGACGCCGCCGTGCTCGATGCCCCAGAACCTGCCGGTGCGGGCCGGGCCGGTGCGGGTCTCGTCGGCGACCAGGGGGACGGACCGGGCGGCGGCCTCGTCGCGCGCGCTCCGCAGCCGTTCCGCGCCGGTGACGAGCACGCCGTCCTCGTCATGGACGGCCGCGACGGCCTCGGCGCCGGGCACGGGCCCGAGCGCGGCGGCGAGCGCGGCCGCGCGGGAGGGCGCGCAGAAGCGGACGCGGGCCCGGCGGGCGAGGGGTTCCGGCAGCGTCGCGCGGAGTTCGGCGAGGAAGGCGTCGTGCAGGGGGCCGGGCACCCCGGAATCCGGGAGGGCGCAGGAGTCCGGGACGGAGCGGACGGCCTCCAGCACGACGGGGTGGTTGTGGCCCAGCACCAGGGATCCGGCGCCGGGGAAGCAGTCCAGGTAGCGCCGGCCGTCGGCCCCTTCGATCGTCAGTCCACGGGCGCGCACCGGCACGATGGGCAGGGCGCGGGCGTGCGTGCGTGCCGTGCGCGCCCGCCGCGGACCCCCGCGCGTCGCCGGGAGCGCCGCCGGCGGCTGGGTCGAGGCCACGTCCTGAGTCCCCCTCCTGATGAACGCCGGGATGAACGCCGAGGCTCCCCCGTACGTACCAACGACGCGGGGGCCGGGGGAACACGGGCGAAGGGCGAGAAGGTGCGGTATGCCACACAGGGGGCGGGCAGCCTGCCCCGCGTCCCGCCGCGTCGTCGTAGGGTGACCCTGCCCCGTCGCCGGGGCGGTGCATGACAAGTTCATCAGCCGTGCGCGCCGACGACCGGACGCGTGCGGGTCCATGTGTCACAGAACGGGGGAATCCACTCCATGCCATCCCAACGCCCGTCCCTGCTCCGCCGGCGAGCGCCGCGCGCCCTGGTCGCGGCCGCCGCGGCGACCGTGTTGGCGCTGACGGCCGCGGCCTGCGGTCCGTCCGACGACGAGGCGGCCGGCGGCGACAAGGCCTCCGCCTCGGCGGCCGCGCAGGACGACAGCACCCTCAAGCTTCCCAAGGGCCTCACCCTCAAGGACCTGGACAAGTGGAAGGGCGGCGCCTGGAAGAAGTGGGACAAGGAGCAATGGCTGCGTGAGGCCAGGGACTTCGTCAACCCCATCATCGAGGGCCACTGGAAGCCCGGTTCGATGAAGGACGCCCATTCCAGCGACAAGACCCTCAAGGACGCCCCCGGCACCGCGCCCGGCGGCATCGGCCAGGGCGACCAGGGCGTCACCGACCCCGAACCACGCCCGGTGCGGGCCAAGGAGGTCGGGAAGCCCTACCGGCAGCACGCGGCACCGGTGGGCAAGGTCTTCTTCGACAGCCCGCAGGGGCACATGGTCTGCTCGGCGACGGTCGTCAAGGACCCGGCGCACCCCGGCAAGTCCAACCTCGTCTGGACCGCGGGCCACTGCGTCCACGCGGGCAAGAACGGCGGCTGGTACCGCAACATCGCCTTCGTCCCCTCCTACAACGACAAGGGCCTGCCCGCCTCCCAGGTCAACACCGCGCCGGTGCAGGACGTGGCGCCCTACGGCGTGTGGTGGGCGGACTGGGCCCAGACGTCCAGCCAGTGGATCACCCAGGGCGCGGAGACCGGCGGCGCGGGCGCGCCGTACGACTTCTCCGTGCTGCACGTGAAGCAGGAGCGGGGCACGGGCAAGTCGCTGGAGGAGACCGTCGGCACCGCGCTGGCGGTGGACTTCAACGCCCCGCAGGTGAAGTCCATCCGCACGATGGGGGCTTGGGGCTACCCGGCCGCGCCGCCCTACAACGGCCAGATGATGTACGACTGCATCGACAAGCCGGGCCGACTCTCCCTGGACGCCGCCCAGCCCACGATGTACCGCATCGGCTGCACCATGACCGGAGGCTCCTCGGGCGGCGGCTGGTTCGCCCCCGGTCCCGACGGCAAGGCGGTGCTCGTCTCGAACACCTCCATCGGCCCGTCCGACAGCCGCTGGCTGGCCGGGCCGCACCTGGGCCCGGAGGCGAAGGGCGTCTACGACGCCATCAGCCGCAGGTTCGCCTCGGCCCGCTGAGCGCATGAGAAGGGCCCGCCCCCGAGGGGAGCGGGCCCTTCCGCGTACGGACGTCAGACGGCCTGGACGAACTTCCGCAGCTCCGCGGCGAGTTCCTCGTGGACCCGGGCCTTGACCAGGGTGCCCTCGGCGGTGTGCTCCTCGGAGAGCACCTCGCCGTCCGAGTGGATGCGGGCGGTCAGCGACCCGTGCGTGTACGGCACGAGGGCCTCGACCTCGACCGCGGGCCGCGGCAGGCGGTCGTCGATGAGCGCGAGCAGCTCGTCGATGCCCTCGCCGGTCCGCGCGGACACGGCGATCGAGTGCTTCTCGACGCGCAGCAGCCGCTGGAGGACCAACGGATCGGCCGCGTCCGCCTTGTTGACCACGACGATCTCGGGGACGTCGGTGGCGCCCACGTCGCGGATGACCTCGCGGACGGCGGCCAGCTGCTCCTCCGGCGCCGGGTGCGAGCCGTCCACCACGTGCAGGATCAGGTCGG
Source organism: Streptomyces caatingaensis (assembly GCF_001187435.1). GTDB lineage: Bacteria > Actinomycetota > Actinomycetes > Streptomycetales > Streptomycetaceae > Streptomyces > Streptomyces caatingaensis. Next base: position 124,114 of record NZ_LFXA01000010.1, read on the forward strand.
AGTCGCCGACCTCCTCCATGGTGGAGCGGAACGCCTCGACGAGGTGGTGCGGCAGGTGCCGGACGAAGCCGACGGTGTCGGCGAGGGTGTAGAGCCGCCCGCCGGGCGTCTCGGCCCGGCGCACGGTGGGGTCGAGGGTGGCGAACAGCGCGTTCTCCACCAGGACTCCGGCGCCGGTGAGGCGGTTGAGCAGCGAGGACTTGCCCGCGTTGGTGTAGCCGGCGATGGCGACCGAGGGCACCTTGTTGCGCTTGCGCTCCTGGCGCTTGAGGTCGCGGCCGGTCTTCATCTCCGCGATCTCCCGGCGCATCTTCGCCATCTTCTCGCGGATCCGCCGCCGGTCCGTCTCGATCTTGGTCTCACCGGGGCCACGGGTGGCCATGCCGCCGCCGGACGAACCGGAGCCGCCACCGCCCATCTGCCGCGACAGCGACTGGCCCCAGCCGCGCAGCCTCGGCAGCATGTACTGCATCTGCGCCAGGGAGACCTGCGCCTTGCCCTCGCGGGACTTGGCGTGCTGGGCGAAGATGTCGAGGATCAGCGCGGTGCGGTCGACCACCTTGACCTTGACGACGTCCTCGAGGTGGATCAGCTGGCCGGGGCTCAGCTCACCGTCGCAGACGACGGTGTCGGCGCCGGTCTCCAGCACGATGTCCCGCAGCTCCTGGGCCTTGCCGGAGCCGATGTACGTGGCCGGGTCGGGCTTGTCGCGGCGCTGGATCACGCCGTCCAGGACGAGGGCGCCGGCGGTCTCGGCGAGCGCGGCCAGCTCCGCGAGGGAGTTCTCGGCGTCCTGGACCGTGCCGGACGTCCAGACGCCGACCAGCACCACGCGCTCCAGGCGCAGCTGCCGGTACTCGACCTCGGTGACGTCCTCCAGCTCGGTGGAGAGACCGGCGACGCGGCGCAGGGCCGCGCGCTCGGAGCGGTCGTACTGGTCGCCGTCGCGCTCCCCGTCGATCTCGTGGCTCCAGGCGACGTCCTCTTCCATCAGGGCGTCGGCCCGAAGACCCTCGGCGAGGCTCTGCCGGTCCTGCGGCCGGTCCTGGGGAAGGGAAGAAGTGGAGGTCATGTGATCCTTTGCTCGTCGGGTGTGCGGAGGGCGGGGCCCGAAGGTCCCTGTGTCGACAACGCTCCGCGGCCCCCGGGGATTCCCCGCGGCCCGCCGCGCCGGGCGACAGGACGATGTTCCCACGCCGCGCCGGGGGCGTCACGCGGGTTTCCGGGTGGGCTTCCAGTCGGGGTGGCCCGGCATCGGCGGGGTCGTCGGCTCGTACAGCCAGGCGTGCAGGAACGGGGCGAGGTTCCGGTGGGCGACCCGGGAGGCGAGGCGGACGAAGTCGGCGGTGGACGCGGTGGAGTCGCGGTGGGCGGAGACCCACGCGCGCTCCAGCTCCTCGAAGGCGGGGGTGCCGATCTTCTGCCGCAGGGCGTAGAGGACCAGCAGGCTGCCGTCGTAGACGACCGGCCGGAAGATGCCGACCTTCTTGCCGGGGGCCGGGGCCTTGAGGAGCGCGGGCGGTCCGCCGTCGGTCCGCATCAGGTCGGAGAACTCGTACGCCCGGCGGACCCGGTCCTCCAGCTTCCGCCCGCCCCTGGACTCGGCGTACAGGGACTCGTACCAGGTGGCGTGGGCCTCGTTGAGCCAGACGTCGGACCAGGTGCGGGGGGTGACGCTGTCGCCGAACCACTGGTGGGCCAGCTCGTGGACCATCACCGACTCCACGTACCAGGAGGGCAGGTCGGTGCGGGTGAACAGGTCGCGCTCGAAGAGGGAGAGGGTCTGGGTCTCCAGCTCGAAGCCGGTGGACGCCTCGGCGATCAGCACCCCGTAGTTCTCGAAGGGGTACTTCCCCAGCTTCCCCTCCAGCCACGACAGATGCTCGGGGGTCTTCGCCGTCCAGCTCCCCAGCGGCTCGCGCCCGTCGGCCGGCAGGACGTCGCGCAGGGCCAGGCCGTGCGGGCCGGTGCTCTCCGGGACGACGGAGCGGCCGATGGCGACCTGGGCGACCTCGGTGGCCATCGGATGCCGGGTGCGGTAGACCCACGTCGTGCCGGAGCCCCGGGTGACCCGGGCGACGCGCAGCCCGTTGGCGACGACCGTCAGCTCCTTCGGCGCCCGTACGCGGAAGGTGAACAGGGCCTTCTCGGAGGGGTGGTCGCTGCCGGGGAAGACGCGGTGCGCCGCGTCCGCCTGGTTCGCCATGACCAGCCCGTCCTTGGTCGTCACCCAGCCGCCCTCCTTGGAACCCCGGGGGTCGCTGGTGTGGTGGACGGTGACCGTGAAGGGGGTGCCGCGGGGGACGGGACGGGCGGGGGTGACGACGAGGTCCTCCTCGACCGGGGTGAAGGCGGCCCGCGCCCCGTTGACCTCGACCGACCGCACCTCCCCCCGGGCGAAGTCGAGGTTGAACCGCGCCAGCCGCGCCGTGGACCGGGCGTCGATCCGGGTCACGGCGTCCAACGGGGCGGTGTTCCCGTGGTAGTCGAAGAAGATGTCGTAGTCGGTGACGTGGTACCCGGGGTTGCCGAGGTACGGGAAGAGCCGGTCCCCGATGCCCAGCGGGGCGGGCGGCGGGGCGGCACCCGCCAGCAGGAGCAGGGACGCGGTGGTGGCGAGGGCGGCGCGGCGGCGGAGGCGCCTGCGCCGCCGCGGGGAGCGCTCCCCGGGTGAGTGCAGCATGCGTCCACCGCTACCAGCGCGCCGCGGCCGGTGGTGCGCGGCGCGCAGGGCCCCACCCGTACGAGCGTTTCCGGCCCCGTGTGCGACGGGACGCCGCGGGGGTCAGAGGGACGCGGCGGCGGGCCGGCCCGCGCGGCCGACGTCGTAGACGCCCGGGACGCGGCGCATCGCCCGCATCAGCTCGGGCAGCAGGGCGGCGTCCGGGAGCCGGAGGGTGTAGGTGTGGCGGACGCGCTGCTCGTGCGGCGGCTCGACGGCCGCGGAGACCACGGCGGCGCCCTGCGAGGCGATGACCTCCGTCAGATCGGCGAGCAGGCGCGGCCTGCTGAACGACTCGGCCCGCAGCGTCACCCGGCAGTCGCCCGCCCCCGGCCCGTCGGGGTCGCGCCAGTGGACGCGGATCCGCCGCCGGCCGGCGGTGACCATACGGGCCACCACCGGGCACTCGGCGCGGTGCACGGTCACCGCGTGGCCGCGCACGGCGAACCCGGTGACCTCGTCCGGGCGGACGGGGGTGCAGCAGCCGGCGAGCCGGACGTGCGCGGCGGCGAGGCCCTCCTCGTCGCAGACGACGGCGACGGGGGCGCGGGCGGCGGGGGCCGGGGCGCGCGGGGCGCACCGGGCGGCGGGCGGCGCGGGCCCGTCCTGGGAGGCGGCGGGCTCGGACGCGGGATGGGTGGCGAACCAGCGGGCGATGGCGATGCGGGCCGCGGGGGTGCGGGCGTGCTCCAGCCAGTCGGGGGACGGGCCGGAGGCGGTGTCGGGGGACATCAGCAGGTGCAAGGTGTCCCCGTCGCGCAGGACCGTGCTGAGCGTCACCAGGCGCCCGTTGACCCGGGCGCCGATGCAGCTGTGGCCGCCCTGCCCGTACTGCGCGTACGCCGCGTCGACGCAGCTGGAGCCGGCCGGGAGACCCACGGTGCCGCCGTCGGCGCGGAAGACGGTGATCTCCCGGTCCTGCGCGAGCTCGTCGTGGAGGGACGTCCAGAAGGTGTCGGGGTCGGGGGCGGCGCGCTGCCACTCCAGCAGCCGGGAGAGCCAGCCGGGGCGGGTGGGGTCCGAGCGCTCGTCGTCGGCCGCGGCGGCCGGCTCCGGCGCGGCGTAGGGGTTGCCGAGGGCGATCACGCCCGCCTCGGCGACCCGGTGCATCTGGTGGGTGCGGACGATGACTTCGGCCACCTCGCCGTCCTCGCCGGCGACGGCGGTGTGCAGCGACTGGTAGAGGTTGAACTTGGGGGCGGCGATGAAGTCCTTGAACTCCGAGATGAACGGCGTGAAGCAGGTGTGCAGTTCACCGAGGACCGCGTAGCAGTCGGCGTCCTCCGCGACGAGGACGAGCAGCCGGCCCAGGTCCGACCCGGTCACCTCGCCGCGCTTGAGGCGCACCCGGTGCACGGAGACGAAGTGCCGTGGCCGGACGAGGACTTCGGCGGTGACGCCGGCCTCGCGCAGCACCGCGCGCACCCGGCCGGCGGTGGCCTCCAGCGGGTCGGGGCGGCCGGCGTGGGCGCGGACGACGTCCCGGGTGCGGGCGTACTCCTCGGGGTGGAGGACGGCGAAGACGAGGTCCTCCAGCTCGGCCTTGAGCACCTGGACGCCCAGCCGTTCGGCGAGGGGGATCAGCACGTCGCGGGTGACCTTGGCGATGCGGGCCTGCTTCTCGGGGCGCATGACGCCGAGGGTGCGCATGTTGTGCAGCCGGTCGGCGAGTTTGATCGACATCACGCGGACGTCGTTGCCGGTGGCCACGAGCATCTTGCGGAAGGTCTCGGGCTCGGCGGCGGCGCCGTAGTCGACCTTCTCCAGCTTGGTGACGCCGTCGACGAGGAAGCGCACCTCCTCGCCGAACTCCCGCCCGACCTGATCGAGCGTCACCTCGGTGTCCTCGACGGTGTCGTGGAGCAGCGAGGCGGTCAACGTCGTGGTCTCGGCGCCCAGTTCGGCCAGGATGAGGGTGACGGCCAGCGGGTGGGTGATGAACGGGCCGCCGCTCTTGCGGGTCTGGCCGCGGTGGGAGGTCTCGGCGAACTCGTAGGCGCGGCGCAGGATGCCGAGGTCGGCGCCGGGGTGGTGGGACCGGTGCACCTTGGCCACGTGCTCGATGGCGTCGGGGAGGCGGTCGCGGGCGCCGGAGCCGCCGAGGGCCGCGCGTCCCAGCCGTCGCAGGTCGATGCGGCGGCCGCGCCTGCGGCGGGGAGCACGTTCGTTCGTGGCCTCTGCGCTCATGGGCACCTCCGGCAGCCTCGACCGGCGGTGGGCTCACGCCTCCGGACCGGTGCTTGATGCTACCGACCCCATCACGCACCGCTCACCCCCTCTCGCCCAGAGTGAAACGGATCACCCATTCGAGCGAGGCGCGTGTCCGGAAATCCGGTGAAACGACCGCGGGCGGTGGCTGCGGACCGTCAGAAGGCCGCGAGGGACCGTCAGGAGGCCGCGAGCCAGGAGGCGTCGAGGTGCCCCTCGGCGACGATGACCGCCGGGCCGGTCATCTCGACCGTGCCGTCCGGCAGCTCGGTGATCACCAGCCGGCCGCCGGGGACGTCCACGGTGTACGTGACGGGGTGTCCGGCGACGGCGGGGTCCAGGCCGTCGCGGCGGGCCGTCGCGACGGCCACGGCGCAGGTGCCGGTGCCGCAGGACCGGGTCTCGCCGGAGCCGCGCTCGTGCACCCGCATCGCGACGTGGCGCGGGCCGCGGTCGACGACGAACTCGACGTTGGCGCCGTCCGGGTAGGCCGAGGCGGGGGCCACCGCGGGGGCGGTGTAGAGGTCGCCGGCGTCCGCGAGGTCGTCGACGAAGAGGACGGCGTGCGGGTTGCCCATGTTGACGTTGCGGGCGGGCCAGCTCCGCTCGCCGACGGAGACGGTGACCTCGCCCTCGGGGAGCGCGGCCCGGCCCATCGCGACGGTGATGTCGCCGGGCCTCCCGTCCGGGCCCGCCTTGGCGATGTGGACCCGGCGCACGCCCGCCCGGGTCGCGACGGCCAGGTCGCCCTCGCCGGCCAGGCCGGCCCGCTGGAGGTAACGGGCGAAGACGCGGACGCCGTTGCCGCACATCTCGGCGACGCTGCCGTCGCTGTTGCGGTAGTCCATGAACCACTCGGCCTCGCCGGCCATCGCCCGCGCCTCGGGGTGCGCGGCGGAGCGCACCACCCGGATCACGCCGTCCCCGCCGATGCCGGCGCGGCGGTCGCACAGCCGCACGACGGCGGCCGGGGACAGCTCCGTCAGCCCGTCGTGGTCGGGGAGGATCACGAAGTCGTTCTCGGTGCCGTGGCCCTTGAGGAAGGCGGTCTGCGCGGTGCTCACGTGTCGATGGTACGGGGCGCTGACCAGCGCCTTCCAGCCGGAGCCGGGGTGACCCTCAGCGCAGCCGGGCCACGCGCCACACCGCCAGGGCCGCGACGACCAGGACGACGGCGGCGTACGCGGCGACGCAGCGCCAGTCGGGCCGCCGTCCCGAGCCGCGCTGCGGCAGGCCGGGCCAGGTGTAGCCGACGCGGCGGGCCGCCATGACGCCCCAGCCGGCGGCGCAGCCGCTGATGAGCAGGCCGAGCATGGCGACGACCGGGCCGCCGTCGCCGAACTCGAAGGCCAGCGGGAAGGCGAACATCAGGGAGCCGAGGGCGGCGAGCACGACGATCGGCGCGAGCTGCCAGGCGCGGAGCCGGCGCGGGGGGCGCAGTTCGCGGAAGGACGCGGGGGCCGCGGCGTCGGGCGCGGGCGTCCCGTCGTCCTCGGGGCCGTCCGGGGAGAGGGCGGCGCTCTCACCGCGGGGCGGCGGCTGCGGTCTGTCGCGAGGGCCGGCCTCCATCGCCACGCGCCCTCCCAACCGGACTTCACGGCTCGATCGAAGTTTGATGATGGCACGCCCGGGAAGGCCGCGATGACACGTGGCGCGTCCCGATGCCATCACGTGATCAGGCTGTGACCGCCCGTTCGACCAACGCCAGCGCGCGCCCCGGGAGTTCCGCCCGGTCCGCGGCGGCCCCGCTGAGCCAGTGGACCCGGGAATCCCGGCGGAACCAGGAGTCCTGACGGCGTGCGAAACGTTTGGTGGCGCGGACGGTCTCGTCACGCGCGGCCCGCTCGTCGCACTCGCCGGCGAGGAAGGCGAGCACCTGCTGGTAGCCCAGCGCGCGCGAGGCGGTGCGCCCCTCGCGCAGCCCCGCGCGCTCCAGCGCGCGGACCTCGTCCACGAGCCCCGCCTCCCACATCCGGTCGACGCGGGTGGTGATGCGCGCGTCGAGTTCGGGGCGCTCGACGTCGACGCCGATCTGGAGGGTGTCGTAGACGGCCGTCTCGCCGGGCAGGTTGGCGGTGAAGGGCCGGCCGGTGATCTCGATGACCTCCAGGGCGCGGACGATGCGCCGCCCGTTGCCGGGCAGGATCGCGCGGGCGGCCTCGGGGTCGGCGGCGGCCAGCCGGGCGTGCAGCGCGCCGGGGCCGAGCCCGGCCAGCTCCTCCTCCAGCCGGGCGCGCACGGCGGGGTCCGTGCCGGGGAACTCCAGGGCGTCGATGGCGCCCTTGATGTACAGGCCGGAGCCGCCGACCAGCACGGGGGTGCGTCCCTCGGCCAGCAGCCGGTCGATCTCGGCGCGGGCCAGGCGCTGGTACTCCGCGACGCTGGCGGCCTCGGTGACGTCCCAGATGTCGAGCAGGCGGTGCGGCACCCCCTGCCGCTCCTCCATGGTCAGCTTGGCGGTCCCGATGTCCATGCCCCGGTAGAGCTGCATCGAGTCCGCGTTGACGACCTCGCCGTCCAGGTGCCGCGCGAGGGCGACGCCGAGGTCGGACTTGCCGGCCGCGGTGGGGCCGACGACGGCGATGACCTGCGGTGCGGGGGCTGCTTTTCTCACCGCACCAGTCTCGCAAACCTCAGCGCGCCGCTCGAACGAGCGACGTGACGCGACGCCCCCGGTCTCGTTGCCTGTTGCGAGGTTCCGACCGCCGGTTAACGGGCCGGAGCCCGGGAGCGGCGCAAGGGGACGCACCGGGCGACCCGGGATTTCGCTCACACCAGTAAGGTAATGGAGTAGATATGGGCGTGTTTTCATGGCTTCGCCGTAAGCCGTCGCAGGCGTCAACGGAGGAGGCCACGGCGGACACCCGCGCGGCGGAATCCGACGCCGCCACCGCGGTGGAGGCGGCCTCGGAGGAGGCGGCCCCGGCCGAGGAGTCCGCGGCCGGCGAGGGGGCCGTCGAGGGGGGAGAGGGCGTGGAGATCCCCAAGCAGCAGTCCGCCGAGGAGGCGGCCGACAGCGAGGCCGGCGAGGGCGCCCGCAAGTAGCGCGCCGCGCGCGGAAGGAAGCGAGGGTAGGTGCCCATGGGCCTGTTCGACGATCTCAAGGCCAAGCTCGGTCCGGTGAAGGACAAGGTCGGCGACCTCGTGCAGCAGCACGGGGACAAGATCGAGCAGGGTCTGGACAAGGCCGCTCAGGTGGTCGACTCCAAGACCGACGGCAAGTACAGCAGCCAGATCCGGACCGGTACGGGCAAGGCCAAGGAGGCCCTGGAGAGGCTCGCCGAGCAGGACGGCGGATCCGCCCCGGGCGGCAAGGGCACCTCCTGACGGTCCGTACCGGCGAACGGCCGCGGAGCACGCGCTCCGCGGCCGTCGGCGTGTCCGGAGGAGACCCGCGGGGGTCAGGACCAGGCGGCCACGTGGTAGCCGACCCCGTACGGCGCCTCGTCGTACAGCAGCGCGCCGCGCAGCCCGGCGCCCTCCGCGGCGCCCGCGAGCACCTGCCAGGGCGCCCGTCCCCCGGCCTGGAGCTCCCGGGCGAGGTCCGCGTCGACGCCGGCCAGGGCGGCGGTGTCGGCCGCGCCCAGGGCGGCGGCCGTGGCGGCGTCGAAGGGCTCGGCCCGGTCGTCCAGGTAGCCCGGCGCCTTGAGGGTGCGGCAGGCGCTGCCGTCCCCCGTCACCAGCAGGGCGACGCGGTCCTCGCCCGCGGCCAGGTCGCGGCCCGCGGCCAGGCAGGCGTCGGTGGCCAGCGCCGCGTCGACGGCCAGGCCCTCGACGGGCGCGGCCGACCAGCCGGTGCGCTCCAGCAGCCAGGCGGCGACGGCCAGCGACAGCGGCAGCGGGCGGGCGCCCACGGCGCCGTCCCGGCCGAGGCGGACGTCGAGGTCCACCCCGAAGCCGCGGAACGAGCCGACCGCGCCCTGCGGGTAACGGCCGTCGCGGGGCGGGGCGGCGGACCCGACGACGACGAGCCGGTCGGGCCGGGCGGCGGCGGCCACGGCCACCGCGTCCAGGCAGGCGGCCCGCAGGGCGTCGAGCTCCGGGGCGGCCCCGGCGGCCAGTTCGGGGACGAGAAGCGGCGGACAGGGGCATACGGCGGCGGCGACGAGCATGCCGGAACGATAACGCCCCGCGCCCTGCCCGCCGCCGCCCGCGGCCCGCGTCAGGCCAGCCCGCAGCCCGGGGCGGACGCCTCCGGCAGCGGCGCCGGCGCGCCGATCGTCGGGATGCCGAGCATCACGCCCTTGGGCTTCTCCGCCGCCGCGGCGTTGCGCTTCTCCCAGGCGTCGCCGGCGCGGGTGCGGCGCACGGCCTTGGCCGGGCCCTCGGCCAGCAGGTGGTGCGGGGCGGCGTAGGTGATCTCCACGGTGACCATGTCACCGGGGCGCACCGGCTCGTCCGGCTTCGCGAAGTGGACGAGGCGGTTGTCGGGGGCGCGGCCGGACAGGCGCCGCGTCGCGTCGTCCTTGCGGCCCTCGCCCTCGGCGACCATGACCTCCAGGGTGCGGCCGACCTGCTTCTTGTTCTCCTCCCAGGAGATCTCCTCCTGGAGGGCGACCAGCCGCTCGTAGCGCGCCTGCACGACCTCCTTGGGGATCTGCCCCTCCATCTCTGCCGCGGGGGTGCCGGGGCGCTTGGAGTACTGGAAGGTGAAGGCCTGCGCGAAGCGGGCCTCGCGGACCACGTGCAGCGTCTGCTCGAAGTCCTCCTCGGTCTCGCCGGGGAAGCCCACGATGATGTCGGTGGAGATGGCCGCGTCCGGCATGGCCGCGCGGACCTTCTCGATGATGCCGAGGAAGCGCTCCTGGCGGTACGAGCGGCGCATGGCCCGCAGGACCGTGTCCGAGCCGGACTGGAGCGGCATGTGCAGCTGCGGCATCACGTTCGGCGTCTCGGCCATGGCGGCGATCACGTCGTCGGTGAAGTCGCGCGGGTGCGGCGAGGTGAAGCGGACGCGCTCCAGGCCCTCGATCGTCCCGCAGGCCCGCAGCAGCTTGGAGAACGCCTCGCGGTCGCCCATGTCGGAGCCGTAGGCGTTGACGTTCTGCCCGAGCAGGGTGATCTCGGTGACGCCCTCGGCGACGAGCGCCTCGACCTCGGCCAGGATGTCGCCGGGGCGGCGGTCCTTCTCCTTGCCGCGCAGCGCGGGCACGATGCAGAAGGTGCAGGTGTTGTTGCAGCCGACGGAGATCGAGACCCAGGCCGCGTAGGCGCTCTCGCGGCGGGTGGGCAGCGTGGAGGGGAACGCCTCCAGCGACTCGGCGATCTCGACCTGGGCCTCCTCCTGGACACGGGCGCGCTCCAGCAGGACGGGCAGCTTGCCGATGTTGTGCGTGCCGAAGACGACGTCGACCCAGGGGGCCTTCTTGACGATGGTGTCCCGGTCCTTCTGCGCCAGGCAGCCGCCGACGGCGATCCGCATCCCGGGGCGGCGGGCCTTCACCGGCGCCAGCCGGCCGAGGTTGCCGTAGAGCTTGTTGTCGGCGTTCTCGCGCACGGCGCAGGTGTTGAAGACGACGACGTCGGCCTCGCCCTCGGCGGTGCCCTCGGGCGCCCGCACGTAGCCGGCGTCCTCCAGCAGGCCGGAGAGCCGCTCGGAATCGTGGACGTTCATCTGGCACCCGTAGGTGCGCACCTCGTACGTTCCCTTGACGTCCACTGCCTGGCTCCGGTCGCTGCTGATGGTCATTCCTCAAGGGTAAGGGGGTGCCGGAGCGGTCAGGGCCGCCCGTGGGGGAACGCCCGGTCCCGCAGGGCAGCCGGACCGGCCGTTTCCGATCATTGCCGGACACGTCCGTTCCCCTGGCCGCCCGGCGCCGCGGCTGGCAGGATCCGACCGTGGCCCCCCGGATCCCGCACCTCGACGGGCGCCGCGCCGTCCGGGCGGGCGCCGTGGCCGCCGTGCTGTGCGCGCTGCTGGCGTGGTGGCTGGCGGCGCCGGAGGGGACGCCGTCCCCCTCGGGCCGGATGTCGATCGCCACCGGGACGCCGTCCGGCGTCTACGCCAAGTACGGCGCGCTGCTCAAGGACGACCTGGCCCGCGACCTGCCCGCGCTGGACGTCCGGGTCCGCCACAGCCAGGGCTCGCTCGACAACCTGCGCCAGGTGGCCTCCGGCGAGGCCGACTTCGCCATCGCGACGGCGGACGCGGTCGCCACGTACGTCGACGAGCGGCGCCCGGGCGCCGGGCGGCTGCGCGCCTGCGCCCGGCTCTACGACGACTACATCCACCTGGTGGTGCGCGCCGACGCGCGCGTCGGCTCCGTGCGCGACCTGCGGGGACTCAAGGTCGGCGTGGGGGCCGACGCCTCGGGGGTGCAGCTGATCGCCCGGCGGCTGCTGGGGGCCGGCGGGCTCGACCCCGAGCGGGACGTCGTCCCGGTCAAGGCGGGCATCGACACCCTGCCGCGGCTGCTGCGCGAGGGCGGCGTGGACGCCTTCTTCTGGTCCGGCGGGCTGCCCACGGCCGGCCTCCAGACGCTCAGCCGGCAGCTTCCGCTCCGCTTCGTCCCGCTCGGCGACACGCTCGCCCCGCTGCGGAGGCTGGGCGACGAGGCCCGCCACTACCGCGCGGCGGTGATGCCGACCGACGCCTACCCCTACGCCCACGCCACCGAGCCGGTGCGGACCATCGCGGTCGCGAACCTCCTCATCACCACCGACCGCACCGACGCCGCCCTCACGGAGGGCGTCACCCGCACCGTGATCGACAGCCGGGACCGCATCGGCAAGGAGGTGCACGCGGCCCAGCTCGTGGACCTGCGGACGGCGGTGTTCACCGACCCGCTCCCCCTGCACACCGGCGCGCGCCGCTACTACGTCTCGGGCAAGCCCTGATCCGGGGGCCGTTCGCGCGGCACCCGGATCGTCACCCGCAGCCCCCGCGGCGCGTTGGGCGCGTACGACAGGGTGGCGCCGCCCGCGGCGAGCAGGGCGCGGGAGATGGACAGGCCGAGGCCGGAGCCCGAGACGTTCTGGTGACGTCCGCTGCGCCAGAACCGGTCGCCGACGCGGGCGAGTTCCTCCTCGGTCAGCCCGGGGCCCTCGTCGGCCACGGTGACCGTCACCCGGTCCCCGACGACGGCCAGGGAGACCTCGACCCTCGTCCCGGCGGGCGTGAACTTCAGCGCGTTGTCCACGACGGCGTCCAGCGCGCTGGACAGGGCGACCGGATCCGCCCAGCCGGTCGCGGCGGGCGGGCCCGTGTACTCCAGGGCGACCTCCTCGCGCTCCGCCACCGGGGTCCAGGCGCCGACCCGGTCGGCGACCAGCCGGGCGATGTCGGTCAGCTGGAGGTCGGCGGCACTGTGCTCGGCGAGCGCCAGGTCCAGCAGGTCGTCCAGGACGCGGGCCAGGCGCTTGCCCTCGGCGCGCACCGAGGCGACCTCCGCGTGCCCCTCGGGCAGGTCGAGGGCGAGCAGGTCGATCCTCAGCAGCAGGGCCGCGAGCGGGTTGCGGAGCTGGTGGGAGGCGTCGGCGACGAAGGCGCGCTGCTGCTCCAGGACGCTCTCGACGTTGTCCGCCATCTCGTTGAACGACCGGGCCAGGCGCCGGAGTTCGGGCGGTCCGCTGTCGGCCGCGACGCGCGCCTTCAGCCGGCCCTTGGCCATGCCGTGGGCGGCGGCGTCCAGGGTCCGTACGGGCCGCAGCACCCAGCCGGTGAGCCGGAACGCCGCGGCGACGGCCAGCAGCATGGCGGCGGTCTCGCCCGCGGCCAGCAGCAGCCAGCGGTGCAGGATGCGTGAACGCAGGGCCCCGGTGGGCGAGTCGGTGACGACGACCGCGACGACGTCGCCGTCCCGGATGACGGGCGAGGCGACGGTGAGCCGGCCGTGGCGCCAGGGCCAGACCTGGGCGGGGTCGTGGCTGCGGCGGCCGGCGAGGGCCTCGTCGAACGCCCGCCGGCCCTCCCCGCGGTCCGGCGCCCGCCAGCCGGCGGGGGCGGCGGCCACGGCGGTCCGGTCGCGCCGGAAGACCCCGGCCCGGATGCCGTACAGCTCCTCGTAGCGGGTCAGTTCGGCGCTCAGCGTCGCCGTCCGCTCGTCCGCACCGGACTGCTGGAGGCCGACGAACTGGGCCAGCGCGGCGAAGCGGGCGGTGTCGTCGATCCGGTCCACGACGACGCGCTGCTGGAGCACGGCGGCCGTGCCGGCGCCGAGCGGCAGCCCGAGGGCGAGCAGCACTCCGGCCATCAGGACGATGAGGAGCGGGAGGAGGCGGGCGCGCACGGGCGGCGCCGTCAGGCCGCGGGGACGACGATTTTGTACCCGACGCCCCGCACGGTCTCGATGAGGGCGGGCATGCGCAGCTTGGCGCGGAGCGAGGCGACATGCACCTCGAGGGTTCGTCCCGTCCCCTCCCAACTCGTGCGCCACACCTCGCTGATGATCTGTTCCCGGCGGAAGACGACGCCGGGGCGCCGCGCGAGCAGGGCCAGCAGGTCGAACTCCTTGCGGGTGAGGGGGACCACGACGCCGTCCACGGCGACGCGGCGGGTGGGCAGTTCGATGGTGAGCCGCCCCAGGCGCAGTTCGCTCCCGGGGGAGCCCTCGGACGGCCCCGCGCGCCCCTCGGCGGGTGGCGTGCGCCGGGCGACGGCGTGGATGCGCGCGAGGAGTTCGCCGGTGTCGTACGGCTTGACGACGTAGTCGTCGGCCCCCAGGTTCAGGCCGTGGATCTTGGAGCGGGTGTCGGCGCGGGCGGTGACCATGATGACGGGGGTGCTGCCCGCCCGCCGGATCCGGCCGCAGACCTCGAAGCCGTCCTGGTCGGGCAGCCCGAGGTCGAGCAGCACCACCCCGAACGGGGCGCCGTCGCCGGGCAGGAGCGCCTGCAGGGCCTCCTCGCCGCTGCGGGCGTGGGTGACGGAGAAGCCGTGCCGGGCCAGGACGGCCGACAGGGCCGCGGCGACGTGGTCGTCGTCCTCGACGAGCAGCAGTCTCATCGTCCTCCGTCCCGGTCCGCCGGCTGGGTGCGGCACCCCCGCATCCACGCCGATGGACGCGGCGTACGTCAAGGGGGCCCGGTGGGCCGGAGGGCTTCCGTTATGGAGCCGGTACGCCTCCGCGCGCCCCCGTGCGCCCGTTCACCGACCGTGTCCGTGTGCGGCCGTTTCGTTATGCTCAATTTCCGCTCAGATGTAATGACGCTGGTCGTGACGGCTCACTACTGTCCTCTCAACCGAGGAGGACGGAGCGTGGAACGCCGATGAGCCAAGCACCGGTGAACGACGGCACGGGCCCCGCGGCGGACCCCCTGGTCGTCCTGAACAAGGTCAACAAACACTTCGGCGCGCTCCACGTGCTCCAGGACATCGACCTGTCCATCGCACGCGGCGAAGTCGTCGTCGTCATCGGCCCGTCGGGCTCCGGGAAGTCCACGCTGTGCCGGACGATCAACCGTCTGGAGACCACCGACTCCGGCACGATCACCATCGACGGCAGACCGCTTCCCCAGGAGGGCCGCGAACTGGCCCGGCTGCGCGCGGACGTGGGGATGGTCTTCCAGTCGTTCAACCTCTTCGCCCACAAGACCGTGCTCGCCAATGTGACGTTGGGCCAGACCAAGGTCCGCAAGAAGGACCGCGCGACGGCCGAGGCCACCGCCCGCACGCTGCTCGACCGGGTCGGGGTGGGCGCGCAGGCGGACAAGTATCCCGCCCAGTTGTCCGGTGGCCAGCAGCAGCGCGTGGCCATCGCCCGCGCGCTGGCCATGGATCCGAAGGTGATGCTCTTCGACGAGCCGACCTCGGCCCTCGACCCCGAGATGATCAACGAGGTGCTGGAGGTCATGCAGCAACTCGCCCGCGACGGCATGACGATGGTCGTCGTCACCCACGAGATGGGCTTCGCCCGCTCCGCCGCCGACCGCGTGGTCTTCATGGCGGACGGACGCATCGTCGAGGAGGCCGTCCCCGACCGGTTCTTCAGCAACCCGCGCAGCGACCGGGCCAAGGACTTCCTCTCCAAGATCCTGCACCACTGAGACCCGCCCCCATACCGCCATGCAAAGGACGCGCAGATGAAGCTCCGCAAGACCGCCGCGGCGGCCGCCGTGGTCGTGGCACTGTCCGTGACGGCGACCGCCTGCGGGAAGGAGGGCAGCCCGGACGACAAGAAGGACGGGGCCACCGGCGGATCCTCCGCACCCGCGGCACCGAAGTACCGGGTCAACACCGCGGCGGACGTGAAGGGTTCACCCGTCTTCGAGAAGATCAAGGGCAAGAAGATCACCATCGGCACCAAGGCCGACCAGCCCAACCTCGGCTTCGAGAATCCCGGCACGAAGACGCGCTCCGGCTTCGACGTGGAGATCGCCAAGATGGTCGCGGCCGACCTCGGCTTCGACGAGAGCCACATCGAATTCAGGACCGTGCCCTCGGAGTCGCGCGAGACGCAGATCGCCAGCGGCGGCGTCGACCTGTACGTCGGCACGTACACGATCAACGACGAGCGCAAGAAGCAGGTCGGCTTCGCCGGCCCGTACTACATCGCCGGGCAGGACCTGCTGGTCACCTCCGACAGCTCCGTCAAGGGCCCGGAGGACGTCAAGGGCAAGAAGGTCTGCTCCGCCACCGGCTCCACCCCGCTCAAGCGGATCAAGGAGGCCAAGTACGGCGCCGCCGAGGTCAAGGCCCAGCAGGGCTACCAGCTCTGCGTCCAGGAACTCGTCAACGGCACGGTCGACATCGTCACCACGGACGACGCGATCCTCAAGGGCTACGCGGCGCAGAACGGCGGCAAGCTCAAGGTCGTCGGCAAGCCGTTCTCCAAGGAGCCGTACGGCATCGGGCTGAAGAAGGACGACAAGGCGCTGCGCGAGGCGGTCAACAAGGCCCTGGAGGCGCACGAGAAGAACGGCGACTGGAAGAAGGCGTACGACGCGACCCTCGGCCGGTCCGGCAGCGAGGCCCCGGCCCCGCCCGCCGTCGAGCGCTACTGACGCGGCCCGGCCCGGAGAGCGCGATGCCCCGGAGAGCCCTGTGACCCCGGAGAAGTGACGTGAACGTTCTGTCGGACCACTTCGCGGAGTTCCGCGAAGGCTTCCTGGGCACCGTCGAACTGACGGCGTCCAGCGCCCTGCTCGCCCTCGTCCTGGGCATCCTGATCGCCGGGTTCCGCGTGTCGCCGGTGCCCGCGCTGCGCGCGTTCGGCACGGCGTGGGTGACGCTGCTGCGCAACACCCCGCTCGTGCTGCTCTTCCTGGCCGTCACCCTGGGCCTGCCGGCACTCGGGCTCAAGGGCTGGGACTCGTTCTGGCTCGCCGTCCTCGCCCTCGGCTGCTACACCTCGGCCTTCGTCTGCGAGGCGGTGCGCTCGGGCATCAACACCGTGCCGGTGGGCCAGGCCGAGGCCGCCCGGTCGATCGGGATGACCTTCACCCAGACCCTGGGGCAGATCGTCCTGCCCCAGGCGGCCCGCACCGCGATACCCCCGATCGGCAGCCTGATGATCGCCCTCGCCAAGAACACCGCCATCGCCTCGGGCTTCAACGTCGCGGAACTCGCGGCCCTCCAGAAGCAGTTGAACGCCGACGAGGGCTACAACATCTATGTGATCTTCCTCTGGATCGCCCTCTGCTACCTCATCATCACCTTCGCCATCAGCGGCCTCTTCCGGCTGCTGGAGAGCAGGCTGGCGGTGACCCGATGAGCGCGAGCGTCCTCTACGACGCGCCCGGCCCCAGGGCCCGCGTCCGCAACCGGATCTACGGCGCGGTCTCCGTCCTCGCCATCGTCGGCCTGGTGGCCTTCGTGATCCAACGGCTCGACACCACCGGCCAGTTCCAGGCCGGGCTGTGGGAGGCGTACGAGTACACCGACACCCAGCACCGGATCCTCGACGGCCTGCTGACGACGCTCAAGACCTTCGGGATCGCGGCCCTGCTGTCCCTGGCGCTGGGCGCCCTGCTGGCCACCGCGCGGCTCTCCGACCACCGGCCGGTGCGCTGGACGGCGACCGTGGTCGTGGAGTTCTTCCGCGCCATGCCGCTGCTCATCATGATCTTCCTGCTGTACGCGGCGGTCTTCACCAACGACCCCATGTGGGCGCTGGTCATCGGGCTGACGCTCTACAACGGCTCCGTGCAGGCGGAGATCTTCCGCTCCGGCATCAACGCGGTGGCCAAGGGCCAGAGCGAGGCGGCCCACGCGCTCGGGCTGCGCAAGACGCAGGTGATGGTGCACGTCCTCGTCCCGCAGGCCGTGCGGTCGATGCTGCCCTCGATCATCAGCCAGCTCGTGGTGACGCTGAAGGACACCGCGCTGGGCTTCATCATCCTCTACGAGGAACTCCTCTTCGTGGGCAAGGCGTTCGCCGCCCAGACCCAGCCCGTGAACGGCGTCTACGCCTTCATCCCCATGGTCATCGTCTTCGGCTCGATCTACATCCTGCTCTGCCTGGCCCTCTCCGGCGTGGCGACCTGGATCGAACGGCGCACGAAACGCTCGCGCAAGGGCGCCCCTCCCGCTCCCCCCGTGGCCGTCGACCTCGGGACCGGCGGGTCCGGTGTGGTGAACCCCTGACGCGCCGCGGGGGCACGCGTGGCGTGCGGCGTCCGTGGTCCGCTCCGGGCCACGGGGGCGCACGCCACCGGCGCGCCGCCGGGGGACCACTGATCACTTGACGCAAGCAGCGGCAATGGGTTGCATACGTTCTGTGATCGCGCTCCGTCTCCTCAACCGCCCCGCACCGTGGACCCGGTGACCGTCGTCGGGGCCGGCCCCGTCGGCCTCGCGCTCGCCCTGTCCCTCGCCCGGTACGAGGTGCCCGTCGTCGTCCTCGACGAGAGGCCGGCCGACGACGCGGACCTCGCCGACCGGCGGCTCGCCCGCACCGCCGTCCTCCGGCCCGACACGGCCGGCATGCTGGAGCGGCTCGGCTGCACGACGGCGGAGGGCGCCCGGTGGTCCGGGTGGCGCACGATGCGGCGGCGCGGGCTGGTGGCACGGCTTCCTTTCAGCGAGCCGGACGCGGAGAAGGAACCGGACGAAACGCCTCCCGACGGCGACCCGTCGGCCCCGGACGCCCCCGTGGCCGCTCCGGCCCCGCCGGGCGGCCCGTCCCCGCTGCATCTCCCCCAGCACGCGCTGGTGCGGGAGCTGCGCGCCGCCCTCGCCGGCCGCGAGGAGGTGCGGATCGTCCCCGGCAGCCGCGTCACCGTGCTCCAGCAGGACGCCGACGGGATCACCCTGCGCACCCGGGGCGAGAACGGCTCGACCTGGCGGGCCGGTTACCTGGTCGGCTGCGACGGCCCCCGGTCCGTGGTCCGCAAGCTCCTCGGCGCCCGCTTCCCCGGCCGCACCGCGGTCGAGCGGTACGCGGTGGCGGCGCTGCGCACCGAACTCCCCTGGCCGGGCGAGGCCGTTCTCCAGCGCTCGCCGCTGCGCGGGGCCGAGGTGACGGCCCGTCCGCTGCCGGACGGGGTCTGGCGGCTGGACTGGCTGCTGCCGCCGGACGGCGGGCTGGTCACGCCCGAGGATCTGATCGGCCACATCCACGACACCCTCGGCGCCTGGTGCGGGGAGGTGCCCCGGTACGAGCTCCTGGACACCGGTGTGTACGCCGTCCACCACCGGCTCGCGCGCCGCTGGCGCTGCGGGCGGGCCTTCCTGGCCGGAGACGCCGCCCATCTGCTGGGCGCGCTCGGCACCCAGGGGCTCGACGAGGGGCTGCGGGACGCGGGCAACCTCGCCTGGAAGCTGGCCCAGGCCTGGCACCACGGGGCGTCCGAGGCGCTGCTCGACAGCTACGAGGCCGAGCGGCGGGAGGCCGTCGGGGCCCGGCTGCGGGCCGCCGACCGGGCGCTGCCCGCCGTACGGGGCGCGGGCGGCTGGCGCACGGTCCGGCGCGTGGTGGTGCCGGGCGCCGTGCGGAGCCACGACGCGCTGCTGACGGAAGGGCACGTGGGGCTCGGGACGCTGGGCGAGCCCGCGGTGCACACCCGTACGCCCCTGGCCCCGGCGGCGCCACCGGCCGGCTCCGTGCCGGTGGGCACCCCGGTCGGGGCACCCGTGGCGGACGTGCCGGTCACGGCGCCGGACGGCTCGGCCGTGCGGCTGCGCGACCGGCTGGACGGGCCGCTGCTGGTGGTGCTGGTCGCCCCCGGCACCGGGGTCTGGGAGCGGCGGCACTGGCTGCGCGCCGGACTGATGCCCGGCCTGGCGGCGGCCGTCGGCGCCCTCCCCGTGCGGGCCGAACTCCTCGTCGCCGAGGGCTATCCCGGGGCCGCGGCGCACACCGTGCTCGTGGTGCGGCCGGACGGCCACCTGGTGGCGGCGGTGTCCGGCGTGCGGCCGGCGGAGCTGTACGCCTGCGCGGACGCGATCCGCGGCGGCGCCCCGGAGCCGGCCCGGGAGACGGGCACGGATCTCGTCAAGGAGCCCTCGGAGAAGGCCCATCCGGCTCCCCGTGAGGCTTCGGCCAAGCGTTGACCCGTCCGGCGGGCCGTGGTTGACTCCGGCCCGTGAGCGACAGGGGTGCGCGTTTCTGGCGGAGGGTCCATGTGGACCTGCTCCGCTACGCGGGCTGTGTCTGTCGCCCGTCCTGCTGATCCGCGGTGTCCTGCTGTGCTGTTCGCGATCGACCAGGGCGGTTCCGTTGTCCTTCACTGCTCCCTCCCCTTCCCTCGGCGCGCCCTCGGCGGCCGAACTCCTCCGTTTCGCACGGGACGTGGCCGCCGACGCGTCCCTCGTCTCCTCGCTCCCCCTCGATCCCGAGGGCCGTACCTGGATCCGCCTGGAAGGTCCCGGCGGGAGCCAGGCCTGGCTGATCGGCTGGCCGCCGGGCACCGGCACGGGCTGGCACGACCACGGCGGCTCGCACGGCGCCTTCGCCACGGCGACCGGCCGGCTCACCGAGCAGTCGCTCGCGACACAACTCCCCACCGAGGGCTGGACCTTGCTCGAACTCGCGGAGGGCGTCGACCGCGAGCGGCAGCTCACCGCCCGGCACGGCCGGGCCTTCGGCCCGCACCACGTCCACCAGGTGTTCAACCCCTCGGAGGAGGAGCACGCCGTGTCGGTGCACGCCTACTACCCGCCGCTGCCGCTGATGCGGCGCTACGGCCGGAGCGGGCGCGTCCTGCGCCTGGAGGAGGTCGAGTGGCCCGAGGAGTGGGCATGACGGTCGACGACCTGCTCGCCGCCGCCCGCGCCGGCCTGACCCGCCTCTCCCCCGCCGAAGCGGCCGGACTCCAGGCCGCCGGCGGCCTGTTGGTCGACATCCGCTACGCGGCCCTGCGCGACCGCGACGGCACCATCCCCGGCGCCCTGGTCGTGGAGCGCAACGAGCTGGAGTGGCGGCTGGATCCGGCGAGCCCCCACCGTGCCGCGGAGGCGACCGACCACGCCCTCAGGGTAATGGTCATCTGTGACGAGGGCTACGCCTCCTCCCTCGCCGCCTCCTCGCTCCGCCAACTGGGCCTGCGGCACGCCACCGACGTCATCGGCGGCTTCCGGGCCTGGCGCGCGTCCGGCCTCCCCGTCGACCCCCCGGAACGCCCGCCCGCCCCCACTGCCGAGGACACCGCCCCCGCGTCCTGAGCACGGATCTTGCGAACACCCGGCCGGCGCACGGCGGGTGCTACGCCCCCGGGGCGGGGGCGGGGCGAGCCCGGAGGAGTGGGGGCCGAGGAGCCGGGGCTGGAGGGGCCGGGGCTGGCGAAGCCCTGATCAGGGTGGTTGAGGCGGGGCCCCGCCTCAACCACCGGCGCCGTCCCCGTCCCCCGCTCCGGAAAGGTACGCGTCGAGCACCTCCGGATCGTCCCCCTCCTCTTCCAGCGCCCGTCGCACCACCCGCAACGCGACCCCCTCCGCATACCCCTTCCGCGCCAGCATCCCCACCAGGCGCCGCAGCCGCTTCTCCCGCTCCATCCCCCGCGTCACGCGCAGCCTGCGCTCCACCAGCTCCCGCGCCGTGCGCTCCTCCCGCTCCGCGTCGAGCCGCCCGACCGCCTCCTCGATCACGGCCGACTCCACGCCCTTGGTACGCAGTTCACGGGCGAGGGCCCGGCGGGCGAGCCCCCGGCCGCGGTGCCGGGAATCCACCCAGGCGTCCGCGAAGGCCGCGTCGTCGATGAGGCCCACCTCCTCGAAGCGGGAGAGCACCGCCTCCGCCGCGTCGTCGGGGATCCCCCGCTGCGCCAGCGCCTCCGCCAACTGCCTGCGGGTGCGCGGTGATCCGGTGAGCAGGCGCAGACAGATGGCCCGCGCCTGCTCCTCGGGAGGCAGCGGCGCCCCGCCCCCGGCCCTCGACGGGGGTCCGGCGCCGCCGCCCGTCCGTTCCCCCCCGGCCTCCCCGGCCAGGGGGGACGACCAGTCGCTCCGCCGCACCATGGACGGCTACCCCTTGGCCGCGGCCTTGGCGGCCTTCCCCGTGGCCTTGGTGGCCGTCGCCGGCGCGGGCACCGACTTGGCGGGCTCGGCGGCCGCCGCGTCCGCACCGTCCCCGTCGCCCGGGGCGGCGCCCCGCTGGCCCACGCCCAGCTTCTCCTTGATCTTCTTCTCGATCTCGTTGGCGAGGTCGGGGTTGTCCTTGAGGAAGTTGCGGGCGTTCTCCTTGCCCTGGCCGAGCTGGTCGCCCTCGTAGGTGTACCAGGCGCCGGCCTTGCGGACGAAGCCGTGCTCCACGCCCATGTCGATCAGGCCGCCCTCGCGGCTGATGCCCTGGCCGTAGAGGATGTCGAACTCGGCCTGCTTGAAGGGCGGCGCGACCTTGTTCTTCACGACCTTGCAGCGGGTGCGGTTGCCGACCGCCTCGGTGCCGTCCTTGAGCGTCTCGATGCGGCGGATGTCGATGCGCACCGAGGCGTAGAACTTGAGCGCCCGGCCACCGGTCGTGGTCTCGGGGGAGCCGAACATCACGCCGATCTTCTCGCGGAGCTGGTTGATGAAGATCGCCGTGGTCTTGGACTGGTTGAGCGCGCTGGTGATCTTCCGGAGCGCCTGGCTCATCAGCCGCGCCTGGAGGCCCACGTGCGAGTCGCCCATCTCGCCCTCGATCTCCGCGCGGGGCACCAGGGCCGCGACGGAGTCGATGACGATCAGGTCGAGCGCGCCGGAGCGGACGAGCATGTCCACGATCTCCAGCGCCTGCTCGCCGTTGTCCGGCTGGGAGAGGATCAGGTTGTCGATGTCGACGCCCAGCTTGCGGGCGTACTCGGGGTCGAGCGCGTGCTCGGCGTCGACGAACGCCACCGTGCCGCCGGCCCGCTGCGCGTTGGCCACCGCGTGCAGGGTGAGCGTCGTCTTGCCGGAGGACTCGGGCCCGTAGATCTCCACCACGCGGCCGCGCGGCAGACCGCCGACACCGAGCGCGACGTCGAGAGCGGTCGACCCGGTGGAGATGACCTCGATGGGCTCGTTGGGCCGCTCACCGAGGCGCATCACGGCGCCCTTGCCGAATTGCCGTTCAATCTGCGCGAGCGCGGCGTCGAGCGCCTTCTCGCGGTCCGTGCCTGCCATGGGTTCCACCCGGTTTGCTTGAGTCGATCGCTTCACGTCCACGACGCTAGCGCCTGCCACTGACAACGGGCCCGAACACCGCTCCGACCTGCGGAAACGCCCGACCGTAGCGCCATTGCGCAGTTTCCCGGAGGGCCCGGACCACCCATGAGAATGGATGTTCGATTTTTGTGTCAAACGCGCCACGCGGACTTCACGGCAGCGGCACGGACCCGGCGCGGCGCCGTCCGCTCAGCGCTTGTCCGCGGGGATCTCCATCGCCCGGCAGACCGCGCGCCACACGTCCTTCGCCTCCCAGCCCGCGTCCAGCGCCTGGTGCACCGTCCTGCCGCCCAGCTCCGACATGACGTGGTCGCGCGCGAAGGAGTCGGCGTACGCCGCCCCGAAGTGGTCGGCCATCCGCCGCCAGAAATCCGTCAACCGCATATACGCAGCGTAATCCGTCAGGCGCCGCTCGCGGACACGGCCGGTGCGGGCCCTCCCCGGCGCAGCGCTCCCCGCCGGAACAGCAGCACGGCGTGCTGGACGGCCAGCGTGACCCCGAAGCCGAGCAGGACCGCGTTGCCGTTGAACGGCTCGTCGGTCAGCGCGTACTCCACGGCCGAGACCGCGACGCGCGCACCGATGGTCAGCAGCCACAGCCGCAGGACGCGGGAGTCGCCCCGGCGCCACACCGTCCCGTCCGCCTCGCGCCACAGGGGCATCGCCCGCCCGCGCAGCACGCCGAACACCGCCGAGACGGCCAGCCCCAGGGCCAGGAACGCCAGCCCCGCCGCCGTCACGCGCGCCGGTCCCGGCGGGACGAGGCCGCGGCCGAGGAGCAGCGCCACCCAGACGAACGCGGCGGCCCGCACCCTGCGGGCGCGGAACTGGAGTACCAGGACGAGCCCCGTGATCGCCAGGACCAGGAGCGCGTTCGCCGCCCCGATGGTCTGGGCCGCGTGCCCGCCCCCGGCCGCCGCCACAACCGGTATGCCTGCGTCCATCCTCGTTCCCCCCGTCGCCCGCCGGACCCGCCGATCCTACGGAACGCCCCGGCGGCGGCTCCCGGCGCGCCCCCGTCAACCCCGTACCTCCCGCCCCCCGCCCCTCCGGGTGCAGCCGGGCACGAGCCGCTGACCGGCGGCGTTTTCCGCCCTACGGTCTTGTGCATGGCCCCACCCGGAGCATCCCCCGTAGCCCGTGCCGAAGCCTTCGTCTGGCTCACCGCCCGCGTCCTCGAACAGCGCAGATTCGCCTACCACTTCCTCGGCGGCAGCCCCGACGCCGTGGAGACGGCGCTGGCGGCGTACCGGGGCGAGGACGGCGGCTACGGGCACGCTCTGGACCCCGACCTGCGCGGCCCGGTGAGCCAGCCGCACCACACCGCGCACGCCCTGCGCGTCCTCGACGAGATCGGCCGCTGCGCGGACCGCCGCACCGAACTCGTGTGCCGCTACCTGACCGCGGTCTCCACCCCGGAGGGCGCGCTGCCCGCCCTGCACCCCGCGTCCGGCCGCTGGCCTGCGGCGCCCTGGTTCCCCGCCCCGCCCGGCGGCCCCGGCGCCGCGGCGGCGGGCTCCCTGCTGACCACCGGCCCGGTCGTGGGCCTGCTGCACCGCAACGCGGTGTGGCACGCCTGGCTGTTCCGGGCCACCGACTTCTGCTGGGCCGCGATCGACGCGCTGGTGCGGGCCGGGCGGCCGCACCCCTACGAGGTCGAGGCGGCCGTCGCCTTCCTCGACGGGGCCCCCGACCGCGCCCGCGCCGAGGCCGCCGCCGACCGGCTCGGCCGGGTGGTGCGCGAGCAGCGGCTGGCCGTGCTGGACCCGGAACGCGCGGCCGCGCCGGCCACCGGGCCCGCCCCGCACGACGGCCCGGGCCCGTTCCCGTGCTTCCCGCACGACTTCGTCCGCACCCCCGACTCGCTGGCCCGCGCCTGGTTCACCGACGCCGAGCTCGACCGCTCGCTCGACCACCTGGCCGCGGCGCAGCAGGAGGACGGCGGCTGGCCGCTGCGCCGCGCCGCCTGGGCGCCGGGCACCGCCCTGGAGGGCCGGCCGGTGGCCACCGTCGAGGCGCTCCTGACGCTGCGCGCCCACGGCCGCTGCAGCCCCTCCACGGATCCTCCGCACCCGGTCTGACCTGCGTTTCCGGGGCGTTGTCAGTGCCCCGGTGCACGATGGGGGGCATGACGGACGACTCGACGGCCGGCCCCGCGCGGACCCCGGCGGGGGACGGACACCCGGCCCTCGCCGGCTTCTCCGCCGCGACCCGCTCCTGGTTCACGGGCGCCTTCACCGCGCCCACCGCCGCGCAGGCCGGTGCCTGGCGGGCCATCGGCGAGGGCTCGGACGTCCTGGTCGTGGCGCCCACCGGCTCCGGCAAGACGCTCGCCGCGTTCCTCGCCTCGCTGGACCGGCTGGCGAGCACCCCGCCGCCGGCCGAGCGCGCCAAGCGCTGCCGCGTGCTGTACGTCTCCCCGCTCAAGGCCCTCGCGGTGGACGTCGAGCGCAACCTGCGCAGCCCGCTCACCGGCATCCGCCAGGAGGCCGTGCGCCTCGGCCTGCCCGAGCCGGAGGTCCGCGTCGGCATCCGCTCCGGCGACACCCCGGCCGCCGAGCGCCGCGCCCTGGCCACGCGCCCGCCGGACATCCTGATCACCACCCCCGAGTCGCTGTTCCTCATGCTCACCTCCGCGGCCCGGGAGGCGCTCACGGGCGTGGAGACCGTCATCCTCGACGAGGTGCACGCCGTCGCCGGGACGAAGCGCGGCGCCCACCTGGCCCTCTCCCTGGAGCGCCTCGACGCCCTGCTCCCGCGTCCCGCCCGCCGCATCGGCCTGTCCGCCACCGTGCGCCCGGTCGAGGAGGTGGCGCGGTATCTGTCGCCGCGGCGGCGGGTGGAGATCGTCCAGCCGCCGTCGGAGAAGGAGTTCGACCTCTCCGTGGTCGTCCCGGTCGAGGATCTGGGCGAGTTGGGCGCCGCCCCGG
The DNA here is from genome assembly GCF_001187435.1 of Streptomyces caatingaensis. Lineage (GTDB taxonomy): Bacteria > Actinomycetota > Actinomycetes > Streptomycetales > Streptomycetaceae > Streptomyces > Streptomyces caatingaensis. The sequence goes on from NZ_LFXA01000010.1 coordinate 149,477, forward strand.
TGCAGGAGGGGGACGAGCGGGAGCGGCCCTCGGTCTGGCCGCACGTCGAGGAGCGCATCGCCGATCTCGTCCTCGCCCACCGTTCCACGATCGTCTTCGCCAACTCCCGCCGCCTGGCGGAGCGGTTGTGCAACCGGCTGAACGAGATCGCGCACGAGCGGACCACCGGAGAGCCGCTCGCCGAGCACCACTCCCCCGCCGGGCTGATGGCCCAGTCCGGCGCCGCCCGGGGCGCGCCGCCGGTGCTGGCCCGGGCCCACCACGGCTCCGTCTCCAAGGAGCAGCGCGCCCAGGTGGAGGAGGATCTCAAGGCCGGCCGGCTGCCCGCCGTCGTGGCCACCTCCAGCCTGGAGCTGGGCATCGACATGGGCGCCGTCGACCTGGTCGTCCAGGTCGAGTCGCCCCCGTCGGTCGCCTCCGGCCTCCAGCGGGTCGGCCGCGCCGGGCACCAGGTGGGCGCGGTCTCCACCGGCGTCGTCTTCCCCAAGTACCGGGGCGACCTGGTGCAGGCCGCGGTCGTGACGGAGCGGATGCGGCAGGGCGCCATCGAGGCGCTGCGGGTGCCCGCCAATCCGCTGGACGTGCTGGCCCAGCAGATCGTCGCCATGACCGCCATGGACGCCTGGGACGTCGAGGAGCTGCTGGCCCTGGTGCGCCGCGCGGCGCCCTTCGCCGCCCTCCCGGAGTCCGCCTACCACGGTGTGCTCGACATGCTCGCCGGGCGCTATCCGTCCGACGCCTTCGCCGAGCTCCGCCCCCGCCTGGTCTGGGACCGGGTCGCCGGCACGGTCACCGGCCGCCCCGGCGCCCAGCGCCTCGCCGTCACCTCCGGCGGCACGATCCCCGACCGCGGCCTCTTCGGCGTCTTCCTCGCCGGCGCCGATCCCAAGAAGGGCGGCGGCCGCGTCGGGGAGCTGGACGAGGAGATGGTCTACGAGTCCCGCGTGGGCGACGTCTTCACCCTGGGCACCACGTCCTGGCGGATCGAGGACATCACCCGCGACCGCGTCCTGGTCACCCCCGCCCCCGGCGTCCCCGGCCGGCTGCCGTTCTGGAAGGGCGACCAGCTGGGCCGCCCGCTCGAACTCGGCCGGGAGCTGGGCGCGTTCCTCCGCGAGGTCGGCGCCGCCGCCCCGGAGGCCGCCCGCGCCCGCCTCACCGCCGCCGGCCTCGACACCTGGGCCGCCGACAACGTCCTGGCCTACCTCGACGAGCAGCGCCGCGCCTGCGGCCACGTCCCCGACGACCGGACGATCGTCGTCGAGCGCTTCCGCGACGAGCTGGGCGACTGGCGGGTGGTCGTCCACTCCCCCTTCGGCGCCCAGGTGCACGCCCCCTGGGCGCTGGCCCTCGGTGCCCGCCTCACCGAGCGGTACGGCATGGACGCCCAGGTGATGCACGCCGACGACGGCATCGTCCTGCGTCTGCCCGACACCGACCTCCTGGGCCTGGACCTGCTCGACGCCGGGCCGGCCCGCCCGGGCGCGGAGCACGACGACGGGCAGCCCCCCGTCGGCGCCGCCGACGTCGTCTTCGACCAGGGCGAGATCGGCCAGGTCGTCACCGACCAGGTCGGCGGATCGGCCCTGTTCGCCGCCCGCTTCCGCGAGTGCGCCGCCCGCGCCCTGCTGCTGCCGCGGCGCGACCCCGGCAAGCGCACCCCGCTGTGGCAGCAGCGCCAGCGCGCCGCCCAACTGCTGGAGGTGGCCAGCGAGTTCGGCTCGTTCCCCATCGTCCTGGAGGCCGTCCGCGAATGCCTCCAGGACGTCTTCGACGTCCCCGGCCTCACCGAGCTCATGGGCGACGTCGAGGCGCGCCGCGTGCGGCTCGTCGAGGTCACCACCCCCGAGCCGTCGCCGTTCGCCCGCTCCCTGCTCTTCGGCTACGTCGCCCAGTTCCTCTACGAGGGCGACTCCCCGCTCGCCGAGCGCCGCGCCGCCGCCCTCTCGCTGGACTCACGGCTGCTGGCCGAGCTGCTGGGCCAGGCCGAGCTGCGCGAGCTGCTCGACGCGGAGGTCCTGGCCGAGCTGGAGCGCGAGCTCCAGTGGCGCACCGAGGACCGCCGCGTCAAGGACGCCGAGGGCGTGGCCGACCTGCTGCGCCTCCTCGGGCCGCTCACCGACGAGGAGTTGGCCGAGCGGGGCGCCGAGCCGGGCTGGGCGCGCGAGCTGGCCGACGCCCGGCGCGCGCTGCGCGTGCGCATCGCCGGCCGCGAGCACTGGTGCGCCGTCGAGGACGCCGGGCGGCTGCGCGACGCCCTGGGCACGGCCCTGCCCGTGGGCGTCCCCGAGGCGTTCACCGAGCCCGTCAAGGACCCCCTGGCCGATCTGCTGGCCCGCTACGCCCGCACCCACGGCCCGTTCACCTCCGCGCGGGCCGCGGCCCGCTTCGGCCTGGGCACCGCGGTGACCGACGGAGCCCTGCACCGCCTCGCCGCCACCGGCCGCCTCGTGCAAGGGGAGTTCCACCCCTCCGGTACGGACCAGGAGTGGTGCGACGCCACCGTGCTGCGCCGGCTGCGCCGCCGCTCCCTCGCCGCGCTGCGCCAGGAGCTGGAGCCGGTGCCGCCCGCCGCGCTCGCCGCGTTCCTCCCCCAGTGGCAGCACATCGGGGGCCACGGCCTGCGCGGCATCGACGGACTCCTGCGCGCCGTCGAGCAGTTGCAGGGCGCGCCGGTCCCCGCCTCGGCCCTGGAGAAGCTGGTCCTGCCGGCCCGCGTCGCGGACTACTCCCCTGCGATGCTCGACGAACTCACCGCGTCCGGCGAGGTCGTCTGGGCCGGCGCCGGCGCCCTGCCCGGCAAGGACGGCTGGGTCTCCCTGCTGCCGGCCGACACCGCCCCGCTCCTGCTGCCCGCCCCGCAGCCGCTGGAGCCGACGCCCCTGCACCGGGCGGTGCTCGACGCCCTCTCCGGCGGCTACGGCCTGTTCTTCCGTCAGATCGCCGAGCGGGTCCGGGCCTGGCTCCCCGAGCCGGAGGGCGCCCTGACCACCGACGCCCAGATCGCCGAGGCCGTGTGGGATCTGGCCTGGTCCGGCCGGATCACGGGCGACACCCTCGCCCCGCTCCGCTCGCTCCTGGGCTCGGGCCGCACGGCCGGTTCCACGGCGCACCGCGCCAAGCGGCCGGTGCCGCGCGGCCGTTACGGCTCCCCGGCGGGGCGCGGCGTCCCGCTGCGCCCGGCCGCCTCGCGCGGCGGGCCGCCCACGGTCGCCGGCCGCTGGTCCCTGCTGCCCCCGCCCGAGCCCGATCCCACCCACCGGGCCCACGCCCTGGCCAGGACGCTCCTCGACCGGCACGGCGTGGTGACCCGCGGCGCCGTCGCCGCCGAGGGCGTGGAGGGAGGCTTCTCCGCGGCGTACCGGGTGCTCACCGCCTTCGAGGAGAGCGGCCAGGCCCGCCGCGGCTACGTCGTCGAGGGCCTGGGCGCCGCCCAGTTCGCGATGGACGGCGCCGTCGACCGCCTCCGGGCCATCGGCACGGCCCGCGAGCGGGCGGCGGGCTCCGGGCCGGATACGGGCCGGGCCGTGGTGCTGGCCGCGGCCGACCCGGCCAACGCCTACGGGGCGGCCCTGCCCTGGCCCGACCCCCCGGCCGGTGCCGCCCACAAGCCCGGCCGCAAGGCGGGCTCCCTGGTGGTGCTGGTGGACGGGGCGCTGACGCTCTACGTCGAGCGCGGCGGCAAGACCGTGCTGGCCTGGCCGCAGGGCGGGGAAGCGGAGCCGCACCCCGGCGACCCCGCGCTGGAGGCGGCGGTCGGGGCGCTGGCCGCGGCGGCCCGCGCGGGGGCCCTGGGCACGGTCACCGTCGAGCGGATCAACGGTGCCCCGGCCCTCGGCGCCCCCCTGGGCTCCCTCCTGGAGTCGGCCGGCTTCCACGCCACCCCCCGCGGCCTGCGGCTGCGTGCCCCGTGACCGGCCGCGCGGCGCCCATGGCCCGAGCCGGGCCGTCTGCGGCACTCCGGTGCCGCACGGCTCCCGCGCGCCATCCCCTCACCGCCACCCACGCCCCGGCGCGTGCCGCCGGCCCCACGGCACACGGTGCAGGAAGGGCGCCCCCGTCGCCCGCCGGTGTCCGCGCCCCCGCGCCCGGCGCCGTCCCCTGCGGCGCCGCGTCCACGGCACACAGTGCACCGGCAGCAGGCTCAGCCCCCACCCCGCGGCGACCATCCCCAGCGGCCCGGCGCTCCCCGGCCCGGCACCCGCCGGCCCCGCGGCGTCCCAGGGCCCGGCACCCCCTCGGCAGGCGGCCCAGGCCCAGGCCCCGCACAGGGCGAGGGCGGCCAGCCGTGCGGGTATCGGCCGCGTACCGGCCCGCCGGGGTCCGGACGACCGCCGGGAGCCGGACGGCGGGGGCGCGGGCCCGCGCCCGCGCGACGAAGTGCCCACCGGATGCCGCCCGTCAGCCGGACGCTCCCGCGTCCCCGCCGCGCAGCCGCGCCAGTTCGGCCTCCAGCTCCGCGATCCTGCGGTCGCGCCGGTGGAGTTCGACGATCACCCGCTGCTCGCCCTCGTGCGCGCCTTCCTGGAAGACGCTGCGCACGAAGGCGCCGGCCGTCCGCTGGTCGAGCTCGGAGACCGCCATGAGCTCGTTCGTGAAGCGGATCACGGGGTGGTCGTCCATGCCCCCAGGAGACCGCGCCGTCCCCGGCTCCGCCACCCGGGGCCCGCTCAGGCGTTCTCCGCCTGGAACATCCAGTGGTGCTTCTCGAGGTCCGCGGTGAGCCCGATGAGGAGGTCCTGGCTGACCGGATCGGGTTCATCGGTGTCCCGGATGCGCTCACGCATCCGGGTGATGACGGCCTCCAGGGCCTCGACCATGATCCGCACCACGTCCACGTCCTTGGTCCAGCCGCTCCCGAGCGGCGCGATGCCGCTGGTCTTGGAGACCGTCTCGGCCCGCCCGTCGGGCGCGACGCCGAGGGCCGAGGCGCGCTCGGCGACGGTGTCGGCGTGCTTCCGCGCGCTGGCCACGACCTCGTCGAGCTGGAGGTGCACCGAGCGGAAGCGCGGGCCCACGATCGTCCAGTGGACCTGCTTGGCGACCAGTGAGAGGTCCACGAGATCCACGAGCGCGCCCTGGAGGGCGTCCCCGACGGTCTTGCGGTCCTGTTCCGCCAGCGGGCTCTTCACGACAGACATGGGCTCCTCCTTTGCCTTTCGGTCCGGGATTTCGCTTTCGTCCGTCCCCCTGTTTTCGTCTGCCCCCGTTCGCCCCCTTCATCACCCCGTCCTCCCACCATCGCACAGCACCTGGAATCGGGCCGAAGGGGAGAAAAGATCCGGAAACCGTCCGGAAAAGCACCGGTCCCCGCGGGTCCTCAACGGACCGGCGGGGACGGGGGAACGGCGTTCGGCGGCCGGGCTTCAGGCGGCGACCACGTCGACGGCCTCCGCGGGCGCCTTGATGGTCACGCGCTCGCCCGGGACACCGGTCACGGACGTCACGGACACCGGGTTGAACATCGGCCGCATCGGCGCGGGTACCGGCTCGCTCGCCGCCGCCGACTGCGCCAGCTCGGCGAGCGACAGCTCGTCGCTCACCTCGCGCATGACCTCGGACATCCGTACGTCCAGAGCGTCGCAGATTGCGGAGAGAAGCTCGGAGGACGCCTCTTTCTGCCCCCGCTCGACCTCGGAGAGGTAGCCGAGCGAGACCCGGGCCGATGAGGAGACCTCGCGCAGAGTGCGGCCCTGGCGTTGGCGCTGCCGACGCAGCACGTCACCGAGCAGGCGACGGAGCAGAATCATCGGTGGCTCCCTCCTTGGACCGCGAATCCGGATCCTTCACGCCCCACCGTACCGCCTCGGGGTGCGGCCGTGCGGGGAGCTATGTCGTGTTCACTCAGGGCTGCAAACATCCATTCCCCCCCTTGTGTTCCGTATCCTTTGCCCCCGCGTTCGCCGTCAATTCGTCATGGAGGAGCGCGAGGACCGCTCGGACACTTTCTGTCCGAATGGATTCCCTGTCACCGTCCAGTGACAGCCTCCGCGCGGCACAGACCTCCTGCGGACCGGCCGCGGCGACGAAGACCGTACCGACCGGCTGCCCGTCCTGGGGCGCGGGACCGGCGACCCCGGTGGTGGCCAGCCCCCAGTCCGCACCCAGCAGGGCGCGCACACCGCGGGCCATCTGCCGCGCGACCTCGGCGTCCACCGCCCCGCGGACGGCCAGCAGGGCCCCGTCCACGCCCAGGACGTCACGCTTGACGTCCGTCGCGTACGCGGTCACCGAGCCGCGCACCACCCGGGAGGCGCCCGGCACGGCCGTCAGGGCCGCCGCGACCAGACCGCCGGTCAGCGACTCGGCGACGGCCACCGACCGGCCCCGCGCCACGAGCGCCTCCAGGACCCCGGCCGCGTCCGCGCTCACCGTCCGGACTCCCCGGACGACGCCCTCCTGCGCAGCACGACGGCCTGCCGCACGTAGTCCAGGCCGGTCAGCACCGTCAAGACCACGGCCACCGCCATCACCCAGAAGCGGACCGTGGCCAACGGTCCCTCGAGGGCGAGGATGTACATCCCCGTGGCCACGCCCTGGGCGAGCGTCTTCAGCTTGCCGCCCCGGCTGGCCGGGATGACCCCGTGTTTGATCACCCAGAACCGCATCAGCGTGATGCCGGTCTCGCGGGCGAGGATCACGCCCGTGACCCACCAGGGCAGGATCGTCAGCGAGGAGAGGCAGATCAGCGCCGCGCCCATGATCGCCTTGTCGGCGATGGGATCGGCGATCTTGCCGAAGTCGGTGACCAGGTTGTACGTCCGCGCCAGATGCCCGTCGAAGAGATCGGTGATCATGGCGATGGCGAAGGCCGCCCAGGCGAAGGAGCGCCAGACCGGGTCGTGACCGCCGTTGTGGAGCATCAGCAGGACGAAGCCGGGCACCAGGCACAGCCGCACCACGGTCAGGACGTTGGCGATGTTCCACAGCGGGACCCGCCGTACGCCCGGCGCCGGGGCGGGACGGCCCGCGGCCGATGCCGGGACTCCGCTCATCTGCCCGCCTCCTCGGTACACCCGCCGTCCCCGACGGGCTCGGCGACGAGGTCGACCCCCTCGCTCGCGACCACCCGGGCGACGACCATGCGGCCGGGCCGGGGCACGGTCGCGAGGCCGTCGGTGACCAGCCGGACCTGGCCGTCGGTCTCGGGCGCCTGGTGGGCCGCCCGGCCGATGACGCCGTCCTCGTCGTCCACGCGATCGACCAGTACCTCGATTGTCTCTCCGATCCGCTCCTCGGCGCGCTGCGCGGTCAGCTCCTCGGCCAGCCGCGAGACGCGCGCCAGCCGCTCGGCGACGACGTCGGGGTCCACCTTGTCCGCGTAGGTCGCGGCCTCGGTGCCGTCCTCGTCGGAGTAGCCGAAGACGCCGATGGCGTCCAGCCGGGCGCCCGTGAGGAAGCGCTCCAGCTCGGCGAGGTCCTCCTCGGTCTCCCCGGGGAAGCCGACGATGAAGTTGGAACGGGCGCCCGCCTGGGGGGCCTTGGCGCGGATCGTGTCCAGCAGCTCCAGGAAGCGGTCCGTGTCGCCGAAGCGGCGCATCGCGCGCAGCACGGCGGGCGCCGAGTGCTGGAAGGAGAGGTCGAAGTAGGGGGCGACCTTCTCGGTCGAGGTCAGCACGTCGATCAGGCCGGGCCGCAGCTCGGCCGGCTGGAGGTAGCTGACCCGGATCCGCTCCAGGCCGTCCACCGCCGCCAGCTCCGGCAGCAGGGTCTCCAGCAGCCGGATGTCGCCGAGGTCCTTGCCGTAGGAGGTGTTGTTCTCGGAGACCAGCATGACCTCCTTGACGCCCTGCTCGGCCAGCCAGCGGGCCTCGCCGAGCACGTCGGAGGGGCGGCGCGAGATGAACGAGCCGCGGAAGGAGGGGATCGCGCAGAACGAGCAGCGCCGGTCGCAGCCGGAGGCCAGCTTGACGGAGGCCACCGGGCTGGCGCCGAGCCTGCGGCGCAGCGGGGCGCGCGGTCCCGAGGCGGGGGCGATGCCGTCCGGCAGGTCCTCGGGGGGAGTGTCCTGGGCGTGGCCGGGCAGGGCCACGGTGGTGGCGCCCTGGCGCTCGGCGGGGCTGATCGGCAGCAGCTTGCGCCGGTCGCGCGGGGTGTGGGAGGCGTGGATGCCGCCGGAGAGGATGGTCTGCAGGCGGTCGGAGATGTCGGCGTAGTCGTCGAAGCCGAGCACGCCGTCCGCCTCCGGCAGCGCGTCGGCCAGCTCCTTGCCGTACCGCTCGGCCATGCAGCCGACGGCGACCACGGCCTGCGTACGGGCGTGCTGCTTGAGGTCGTTGGCCTCCAGGAGCGCGTCCACGGAGTCCTTCTTGGCGGCTTCGACGAAGCCGCAGGTGTTCACCACGGCGACGTCGGCTTCGGCGGCGTCCTCGACGAGGTCCCAGCCGTCCGCCGCCAAGCGGCCTGCCAGCTCCTCCGAGTCCACCTCGTTACGGGCGCAGCCAAGTGTGACAAGAGCGACGGTACGGCGTTCGGGCATAGGGCTCAGCCTACTTTGTCCGGACGCCGCTTCCGCTGCCGAGTGGCCGCCGGGTGCGGAGAGCCTGGTCACCCGGCGGTCCCCCGGCGCCCGGAGGGTGCCCTTCCGCCGCCGGTCAGCCGGCCGCGGGGTCGCCCCGGGTGTAACTGAGGCGCTGGACCTGACCGTCGTCGCCGACGTTCTTGATCTCCTTGCCGTTCACGAACAGCTGGACCGCCCCGGCGTTGCCGAGCACCAGGTCGATCCGGTTGCTGTCGGTGAAGGTCTTGGAGGCCCCGCGCTTGAGCACGCCCTCGTCCAGCAGCTTGCCGGTGTGGTCCTTGGCCGACATCCAGGTCTGGGCCCGCTCCGCGGTGAGCTTGACCGTGACCTTGTTGGCCGGGGCACCGGCGACCGCGCTGTCGGACGGCTCGGGCTTGGCGTCCGCCGTCCTGCCCGGGGGCGCCTTGGCGGGGGACTTCGACGGCTTGGCCGGCGCCGGGCCCGCTTCGGCCGCGTTGTCCTGGCTCCGGTCCCCGCCGCTGAAGAGGGTGAAGCCGACGAAGCCGACGACCGCGACGATCGCCGCGACCATCGCGGCGGTCCAGTTGGGCCGCCGGGGCTCGGGGCGGATGCGCTCGGCGTCGAAGACGGGCGCGGCCCGGCTCGGCCGGGGGCGCCCGCCGTGCTCCGCGTCGTACTGCTCGATGAGCTGCGTGGGGTCGAGGCCGGCGGCGCGCGCCAGCGTGCGGATATGTCCTCGGGCGTAGACATCCCCGCCGCAGCGGGAGAAGTCGTCCTGTTCGATCGCGTGGACGATCGGAATGCGTACGCGCGTGGTCGAACTGATCTCGTCGACGGTCAGTCCGGCGTCGATGCGGGCCTGTTGGAGAGCGCGGCCGATGGACGGCCGCCCGTCCTCCGGGGGTGAGTTGCCGATGGACACGTGGGCGCCTTTCGAGCGTGCAGCCACCTGCTGGAAGTTCAGTCTAGGGGGGACGCGAAAGCGTCCGGCAAGCGGGAAGGCCGACTTTGTAGGCCATCAGAAGGCAGACCATCAGACGGCTCTGCGGTACCGGCTGCGGCACATCGCTGCTCCCCTCCCTCCTCACCCCTGCGCGCCCGCCCCGGAGAAACGGTTGGCCAGGGCGCCACCCCCCGTCAGCCGCCGGTCTCCCCGCGGATGAGCGCGAGCACCCCGTCCAGTTCGTCGGGCTTGACGAGCACGTCGCGGGCCTTGGACCCCTCGCTCGGGCCCACGACGCCGCGCGACTCCATCAGGTCCATGAGCCTGCCCGCCTTGGCGAATCCCACACGCAGTTTGCGCTGGAGCATCGACGTCGAGCCGAACTGGGTGGAGACGACCAGCTCGGCGGCCTGGCACAACAGATCGAGGTCGTCACCGATGTCCTCGTCGATCTCCTTCTTCTGTGCCGTGCCGACGGTGACGTCGTCCCGGAAGACCGGCGCCATCTGGTCCTTGCAGTGCCGCACGACGGAGGCGACCTCGGCCTCGGTGACGAAGGCGCCCTGCATGCGGATCGGCTTGTTCGCGCCCATCGGCAGGAACAGGCCGTCGCCCTTGCCGATCAGCTTCTCGGCGCCGGGCTGGTCGAGGATGACCCGGCTGTCGGCCAGGGAGGACGTGGCGAAGGCGAGCCGGGAGGGCACGTTGGCCTTGATCAGGCCGGTGACGACGTCCACCGACGGCCGCTGGGTGGCCAGCACCAGGTGGATGCCGGCGGCCCGGGCGAGCTGGGTGATGCGCACGATCGAGTCCTCGACGTCGCGCGGGGCGACCATCATCAGGTCGGCCAGCTCGTCCACGATGACCAGCAGGTACGGATAGGGCGCCAGCTCGCGGCCGCTGCCCTCGGGGGGCTTCACCTTCCCCTCGCGCACGGCCGCGTTGAAGTCGTCGATGTGCCGGAAGCCGTAGGCCGCCAGGTCGTCGTAGCGCAGGTCCATCTCGCGCACCACCCACTGGAGGGCCTCGGCCGCCCGCTTGGGGTTGGTGATGATCGGCGTGATCAGGTGCGGGATGCCCTCGTAGGCGGTCAGCTCGACGCGCTTGGGGTCGACCAGCACCATCCGCACGTCCTCGGGGGTGGCCCGCACCATCAGCGAGGTGATGAGGCAGTTGATGCACGAGGACTTGCCGGAGCCGGTGGCGCCCGCGACGAGGATGTGCGGCATCTTCGTCAGGTTGGCCATGACGTAGCCGCCCTCGACGTCCTTGCCCAGCGCCACCAGCATCGGGTGCTCGTTACCGGCGGCGTCCGCGAGCCGCAGCACGTCGCCCAGGTTGACCATTTCCCGGTCGGTGTTGGGGATCTCGATGCCGACGGCGGACTTGCCGGGGATGGGGCTGATGATGCGGACGTCGGGGCTGGCCACCGCGTAGGCGATGTTCTTGGTGAGCGCGGTGATGCGCTCGACCTTGACCGCCGGGCCCAGCTCGACCTCGTAGCGGGTGACCGTCGGGCCGCGGGTGAAGCCGGTGACGGCCGCGTCCACCTTGAACTCCGCGAACACCGTGGTCAGCGAGGCCACTATGGCGTCGTTGGCGGCGCTGCGGGCCTTGCCCGGCCCGCCCCGCTCCAGCAGGTCGAGCGAGGGCAGGGAGTAGGTGATGTCGCCCGAGAGCTGGAGCTGCTCGGCCCGCGGCGGCAGGCCGGACGGCGGCTCGGGGGCCGGCTTGGTGAGGTCTGGGACGGGGCCGTCGGGCCGGGCGCCGCGGGCCGGCGGCGCGGGCGCCGGCACCTGGACGGTGATCTCGTCCTCCGGCGTGATGCCGCTGCTGAGCCCGGCGACGAGCGGCGAGGGCTGCACCCCGTGCAGCACGGCCCCGTCCAGCGCGGCCGCGGCGGCGGCCGCGACGTCCACGGCGTCCGAGGACGGCCGCCTGGTCCGGCGCCGCTTGGCGAGCGCCGCTTCCTCGGCGCTGCCGGCGTCGTCCTGCGCGGCGGGCGCGCGCCGGGGGCGCTTGGGCCTGGCCGGGGTCTCGCGCCAGTCGGCGTCGTACTCGCCCGCGCTCCGGTGCGCGTCCTCGGGTTCGTACTCGCCGGGCAGCGGCTCGATCACCCCGAGCCGGATGCCCAGCTGCCGCAGCCGCCGCGGGATCGCGTTGACCGGGGTGGCCGTGACGACCAGCAGGCCGAAGACGGTGAGCAGCACCAGCAGCGGTACGGCGAGGACCTGCCCGACCGTGAAGAGCAGCGGCTTGGAGGCGGCCCAGCCGATCAGGCCGCCGGCGTCCTGGAGCGCCTGGGTGCCCTCGCCCCGGCCGGGCGCCCCGCACGCGATGTGCACCTGGCCGAGGACGCCGAGGACCAGCGCCGACAGGCCGATGACGATGCGTCCGTTGGCCTCGGGGCGCTCGGGGTGGCGGAAGAGCCGCATCGCGATGATGCCGAGGAGTATCGGCACGACCAGGTCGAGGCGGCCGAAGGCGCCGGTGACGAGCAGCTTCACCAGGTCGCCCACCGGGCCTTCGAGGCTGGACCAGGTGCCGGCCGCGACGATCAGGGCGAGGGCGAGCAGCAGCAGGGCCAGCCCGTCCTTGCGGTGGGCGGGGTCCAGATTGCGGGCGCCGCGTCCCACGCCCCGGAAGAGCGCGCCGACTCCGTGCGCCACCCCGCGTCCGGCGCGGCCCGCGACGGACCGCTTGGGCGCCGCCTTGGCCGCGGCCTTCCGGGCCGGTGCCTTCTTCCCGGCGGGCGGCCGGGCGGCGGCCTTCTTCGCAGGCGCCTTCCTGGCGGGTGCCTTTCCGGCGGGACTTCCGGCGCGTCCGGCGCGCTGCTTGGAGGTGCCCGCCGTGCTCTGGGAACCCTTGCCGGACGTACGTGAGGCCATGGAGCCGAGATTACCGTCGTCCGTCGGAAGGGACACCCGGGCCCGGGCGTTCACCCATGTGTGTGACGCGGTTTCAGCGCGTGGACTGACGCATCGTCACCGGCGGGACAGGTGTCAGCTCTGTGACGCCACGGGCGGCACGCTGCTGCCCGCGCCCGGCTCCAGGGCGTCCAGCGCCCGCCGCAGGCCGTTGAGCTTGCGCTCCAGGTGGGCGGCGGTGGCGACGGCCGCGGCGTCGGCCGACTCGTCCAGCTGCTTGGAGAGCGCCTCGGCCTGCTCCTCGACCGCGGCCAGCCGGGCCGACAGCTCGGCGAGCAGCCCCGCGGTCTCCGGCGGCTCGCCGGACGCGGCGCGGCCGCCCTGGCCGTTCTCCATCTGCAGCCGCAGCAGCGAGGCCTGCTCGCGCAGCTGGCAGTTCTTCATGTAGAGCTCGACGAAGACCGAGACCTTGGCGCGCAGCACCCACGGGTCGAAGGGCTTGGAGATGTAGTCCACCGCGCCGGCCGCGTAGCCCCGGAAGGTGTGGTGCGGGCCGTGGTTGATGGCGGTGAGGAAGATGATCGGGATGTCCCGGGTCCTCTCCCGCCGCTTGATGTGCGCCGCGGTCTCGAAGCCGTCCATGCCAGGCATCTGGACGTCCAGCAGGATCACCGCGAAGTCGTCCGTCAGCAGCGCCTTGAGCGCCTCCTCCCCTGACGATGCCCGCACCAGTGTCTGATCGAGCGCCGAGAGGATGGCCTCCAGCGCGAGCAGATTTTCCGGCCGGTCATCGACCAGGAGGATCTTGGCCTTCTGCACCATGGCCCGTCCTCCTCGCCCCGGAAGTGCACCGGGCGCCGCCCCAGGGGACGACTCCCTTGCGCCGCCCGTCCTTGTGCCGGTCATGGTAGCCGCACCCCGCCCGTCACCACACCCTGTCACCGCGATGTCACTGCGCACGGAGAGGAAACGCGGCAGGGGACGTGAAAGTTCCCGGAATGCCGCGGTCCCACACGTCATCGACCACAGTCGGTCAACAAACGATCGGTGATCGTTCCGTCCGCTGTCACTCTGCGCGCATCCACTGCTTCATCACCGCCAGCAGTTGATCAGTATCAACGGGCTTGGTGACATAGTCGGAAGCCCCGGCCTCGATGCTCTTCTCCCGGTCGCCCTTCATCGCCTTCGCCGTGAGCGCGATGATCGGCAGGTCGGCGAACTGCGGCATCTTGCGGATCGCGGCCGTCGTGGCGTAGCCGTCCATCTCCGGCATCATGATGTCCATCAGGACCACCACCACGTCGTCGTGCTGCTCCAGCACCTCGATCCCCTCGCGCCCGTTCTCCGCGTAGAGCACCGTCAGCCCGTGCTGTTCCAGCACACTGGTGAGCGCGAAGACGTTGCGGATGTCGTCGTCGACGATCAGGACCTTCTCCCCGTGGAAGCCGGCCGCGGCACCCTCGCCGACCTCCACCCAGGACTCCTGCGACGCGGCCGGCGCCGGCGTCCCGGCCGCCCCCCGGCCCGCGCCGGGCCGTCCCCCGGCGTCCTGCGCGGGCTGCGCGGCCTGCTGCTGCGCGGCCCTGCGGCGGCGCAGGAACAGCCCGGCCGCGCCGCGCGCCGGCGCCTCGGGCCCGTGCTCCCCGTCCTCGACGGGCGCCACCGCCGGCGGAAGCGCCCTGCGCTCGCCCGCGTCGCCCTCCGTGAGCTGCTGCGGGTAGCCCTCCAGCGGCAGTTCGGCGGCGTTCAGCGGCAGATAGAGGGTGAAGGTCGAGCCGCGCCCCGGCTCGCTCGCCGCGTGGATCTCGCCGCCCAGCAGCCGCGCGATCTCCCGGCTGATCGACAACCCCAGCCCCGTACCGCCGTACTTGCGGCTCGTCGTCCCGTCCGCCTGCTTGAACGCCTCGAAGATGACCCGCATCTTGCTGGCCGCGATGCCGATGCCGGTGTCCGTGACCGAGAACGCGATCAGCTCGCCGTCGGCGTCGCGCAGGGCGCCCGCCTCCAGCAACTGCTCGCGGATCGAGTCCGGTACGTCCGAACCCGCCGGCCGGATGACCAGCTCCACGGCGCCGGAGTCGGTGAACTTCACCGCGTTCGACAGCAGGTTGCGCAGCACCTGCAACAGCCGCTGCTCGTCCGTGTGCAGCGTGGCGGGCAGCTCCGGCGAGACCCGTACGGAGAAGTCCAGCCCCTTCTCCGCCGTCAGCGGCCGGAAGGTCGCCTCCACGTAGTCCACCAGCTGCACCAGGGCGATGCGCGTCGGGCTGACGTCCATCTTGCCCGCCTCGACCTTCGACAGGTCCAGGATGTCGTTGATGAGCTGGAGCAGGTCGGAGCCGGCGCCGTGGATCGTCTCGGCGAACTCGACCTGCTTGGGCGAGAGGTTGCCGTCCGCGTTGTCCGCGAGCAACTTCGCCAGGATCAGCAGCGAGTTGAGCGGGGTGCGCAGCTCGTGCGACATGTTCGCCAGGAACTCGGACTTGTAGCGCATCGAGACCGCGAGCTGCTCGGCGCGCTCCTCCAGGACCTGCCGGGCCTCCTCGATCTCGGTGTTCTTGACCTCGATGTCGCGGTTCTGCCGGGCCAGCCGCTCGGACTTCTCCTCCAGCTCGGCGTTGGAGATCTCCAGCGCCTTCTGCCGGTTCTCCAGCTCCGCCGACCGCTCCCGCAGCTGCTCCGTCAGCTCCTGGGACTGCTTGAGCAGCATCTCCGTCTTGGTGTTGACGCTGATGGTGTTGACGCTGGTGCCGATCATCTCGGCGATCTGGCTGAGGAAGTCCTTCTGGATCTGCGTGAACTGCTGGAAGGACGCCAGCTCGATGACGCCGAGCACCTGCCCCTCGAACAGCACCGGCAGCACGATGACATGGGCCGGCGGCGCCTCCCCCAGCCCGGAGGAGATCTTCAGATAGCCGGTGGGCACGTTCTCCACCAGGATCGTGCGCTTCTCCTTGGCCGCCGTGCCGATCAGCGACTCGCCCGGCCGGAAGGACGTGGGCATCGCGCCCATCGAGTAGCCGTACGACCCGAGCATCCGCAGCTCGTACGCGTCCTCGCCGCTCTCGCCGTCCTGCCCGCCGGTCGGCATGGCCAGGAAGAACGCCCCGTGCTGCGCCGCGACGACGGGCGTCAGCTCGCTCATGATGAGCTGCGCGACGTCCTCCAGGTCGCGGCGGCCCTGCATCAGGCCGGAGATGCGGGCGAGGTTGCCCTTGAGCCAGTCCTGTTCCTTGTTGGCGAGCGTGGTCTCGCGCAGGTTGGCGATCATCGTGTTGATGTTGTCCTGGAGTTCCAGGATCTCGCCGGCCGCGGCCACGTCGATCCGCAGGTTGAGGTCGCCGCGCGTCACGGCCGTGGCGACCTCGGCGATGGCGCGCACCTGGCGGGTGAGGTTGCCGGCCATCTCGTTGACGGACTCGGTCAGATCGCGCCAGACGCCGTCCACGTCCCGCACCCGCGCCTGGCCGCCCAGCTGGCCCTCCGTCCCCACCTCGCGGGCCACGCGGGTGACTTGGTCGGCGAAGGAGGACAGCTGGTCCACCATCGTGTTGATGGTCGTCTTGAGCTGGAGGATCTCACCGCGGGCATCGATGTCGATCTTCTTGGTGAGGTCGCCCTGGGCGATGGCGGTGGTGACCATCGCGATGTTGCGGACCTGGCCGGTGAGGTTGGACGCCATCGAGTTCACCGACTCGGTGAGGTCCTTCCAGGTGCCGCTCGCCCCCGGCACGCGCGCCTGGCCGCCGAGGATGCCGTCGGTGCCGACCTCCCGGGCCACCCGCGTCACCTCGTCCGCGAACGACGACAGCGTCGTCACCATGGTGTTGACGGTGTCGGCGAGCTGCGCGACCTCGCCGCGCGCCTCGACGGTGACCTTCTTGGTCAGGTCGCCGTTGGCGACCGCGCCGGCCACCTGCGAGATGCTCCGCACCTGGTTGGTCAGGTTGGACGCCATCAGGTTGACGTTGTCGCTGAGGTCCTTCCAGATGCCGGTGACGTCCCGCACCCGCGCCTGGCCGCCCAGCTGCCCCTCGGTGCCCACCTCGCGCGCCACCCGCGTCACCTGCTCCGCGAAGTCCGAGAGCTGGTCGACCATCGTGTTGACGGTGGTGACGAGTTCGAGGATCTCGCCCTTGGCGTCCACCGTGATCTTCTTCGAGAGGTCGCCCATCGCGACCGCGGTGGTGACCTCGGCGATGTTGCGGACCTGGGACGTCAGGTTGTTCGCCATGAAGTTGACGGACTGGGTCAGGTCCTTCCAGGTGCCGGAGACGCCCTGCACCTCCGCCTGGCCGCCGAGGATGCCCTCGGTGCCCACCTCGCGCGCCACCCGCGTGACCTGCTCGGCGAACGACGAGAGCTGGTCGACCATGGTGTTGAGGGTGTTCTTCAGCTCCAGGATCTCGCCGCGCGCGTCCACGTCGATCTTCTGCGACAGGTCACCGCGCGCCACCGCCGTCGCGACCTGGGCGATGTTGCGCACCTGGGCCGTCAGATTGCCGGCCATGCCGTTGACGGAGTCGGTCAGGTCGCGCCAGACGCCCGCGACGCCGGGCACCTGCGCCTGACCGCCCAGCCGGCCGTCGGTGCCGACCTCCCGCGCCACCCGCGTCACCTGCTCGGCGAACGCGGACAGCTGGTCCACCATCGTGTTGATGGTGTTCTTCAGCTCCAGGATCTCGCCGCGCGCATCCACGTCGATCTTCTGCGACAGGTCACCGCGCGCCACCGCCGTCGTCACCTGAGCGATCTGCCGCACCTGCGAAGTGAGGTTGCCCGCCATGAAGTTGACGGAGTCGGTCAGCTCCTTCCAGGTGCCGCTGACGCCCGGCACCCGCGCCTGACCGCCCAGCCGGCCCTCCGTACCGACGTCCCGCGCCATGCGCGTGACCTGGTCGGCGAAGGCAGAGAGCTGGTCGACCATGGTGTTGACGGTGTTCTTCAACTGGAGCATCTCGCCGGACACTTCGACGGTGACCTTCTGCCCCAGATCGCCGTTGGCGACCGCCGTCGTCACCTGCGCGATGTTGCGCACCTGTCCGGTGAGGTTGCGGAACGCCGTGTTGACGGAGTCCGTGAGGTCCTTCCACGTCCCCGCGGCGCCCGGCACCTGCGCCTGGCCGCCCAGCTCGCCCTCGACACCGATCTCCCGCGCCACGCGCGTCACTTCGGCGCTGAACGACTGGAGCTGGTCCACCATCGAGTTGACGGTGTTCTTCAACTCCAGCATCTCGCCGGAGACGTCGACGGTGACCTTCTGCCCCAGATCGCCGTTGGCCACGGCCGTCGTCACCTGGGCGATGTCCCGCACCTGCGCCGTGAGGTTGCGGAAGGCGTTGTTGACCGAGTCGGTGAGATCCTTCCACGTGCCCGCCGCGCCCGGCACCTGCGCCTGCTCGCCCAGCCGCCCCTCGGCACCGATCTCGCTGGCCACCCGCGTGACCTCGTCCGCGAAGGTGCGCAGCGTCTCGGTCATCTGGTTGATCGTCTCGGCGAGCTGGGCGATCTCGCCCCGGGCGCTCACCGTGACCTTCCGCGACAGGTCGCCGTTGGCGACCGCCGTGGTGACCTCGGCGATACCGCGCACCTGGGCGGTGAGGTTGCCCGCCATGAGGTTGACGGAGTCCGTGAGGTCCTTCCAGACGCCGGCGACGCCCGGCACCCGGGCCTGACCGCCGAGCTCGCCCTCGGTGCCCACCTCCCGCGCCACCCGCGTCACTTCCGAGGCGAAGGAGGAGAGCTGGTCGACCATCGTGTTGACGGTGTTCTTCAGCTCCAGCATCTCCCCGGCCACATGAACCGTGACCTTCCGGGACAGATCACCCTTCGCCACCGCCGTCGTCACCAGCGCGATATCACGCACCTGGGCGGTGAGCCGCGAGGCCATCGTGTTGACGGAGTCCGTGAGGTCCTTCCACGAACCCGACATACCGCGCACCCGCGCCTGACCGCCGAGCTTGCCCTCGGTGCCGACCTCGCTGGCCACCCGCGTCACCTCGTCGGTGAACGCCGACAGCTGGTCCACCAGCCCGTTGACCGTCCGCCCCACCTTGAGGAACTCGCCGCGCAGCGGGTGCGCCGTCCCGTCCGCCCCCAGCGAGCGCAGGTCCATCCGCTGCTCCAGATCGCCCTCGGCCACCGCCGACAGCACCCGGCCGACCTCCGAGACCGGCCGGACGAGGTCGTCGACCAGGGCGTTCGACGCGTCGATCGCCGCCGCCCAGGCGCCCTCGCACCCGCCGACCTCCAGCCGCTCGGTGAGCTTGCCCTCCCGCCCGACGACCCGGCGCACCCGCGCCAGCTCCCCGGTGAGCTGGAGGTTGCGGTCGGCCACCTCGTTGAAGACCGCCGCGATCTCCGACATGACCCCGTCGCCCGAGACCGTCAGCCGCTTGCGGAAGTTGCCGTCCCGCATGGCCTCCAGCGCCGTCAGCAGCCGGTGCAGCGCCGCCGTGTCCACTTCCGTCGTCCCATTGGGCCGGGACCGTCCGCCCTTCGCGCGCGCGCTCGTGCCCCGCGTCGCTCCGCCAGACTCCACCGTGTCCCTCCCGCAGGGTCGCTGATCCTCGTCGGGTTTTCGCTTCCAGCTTTCCCAGTGTTTCACCCGAGCGCACCGGAGCGGCTGCCGGTCAGAGCGTAACCAGCGGGCAGGCGGCTCGTTAAAGCCGAACAGAAAACCTGCCCGGTGCCTCACCATGAGCCGCACATCCCGGCGGCTCTCCCCCGGCCCGAGGACGCGACGCCGCGGACCACACCGCATCCGCCGCTTCCCGGACCCCCGCAGCCCCCTTCTCCCCGGCATTCCGCCCGGGAAAGCACGGACGTCCACGCCCCCCGCATTCACTCCCGGCCGGGGACGCACGGGTTGTCCCCCGGAGAAATGCAGTACCCGGCTCCGTTCCCCATCGCCCGGGCCGACGGTTTAGCCTGGCGGACGAATCGCCGTCATGAGAATCGGGCACAGGACTCGGGGGAGCGATGAGAGGCCAATGGGGAGTGCTGTGATCACCGCGCGGGCAACCGCCACCTTCGAGCCGGTCGGGCGCTCCGTCGCCGCGGCCCGCGCCTTCGTCCGGGACACGCTGCAGGGGTGGGGCTTTCCCGACATCATCGACGACGCCGTCGTCCTGACCAGCGAACTCGTCACCAACGCCGTCGTGCACGCCGGTACCTCCGCCGAGGTCCTCTGCGTCCGCACCGACTCCGGCGTCCGCATCGAGGTCAGCGACCGCTATCCCGAACGGGAACTTCCGCTCCAGTCGCCGGCCCGGCAGTTCGGCGGCATCGACCGCGAGGGCGGCCGGGGGCTGATGCTCTGCACCGCCCTCGCCGCCCGCTGGGGCGTCGAGTACGACTCGACCCACAAGAAGGTGTGGTTCCGGCTCGACCTCGACGACCGCCCCGCCGGCACCCGCTCGGCCGGCCCGGCCCTCCCCGCGGCCGCCCTGCCGCTCGCCGACGCCCGGGTCCGCGTCGCCGTCATCCAGATCGACGGCACCGGCCACATCAGCGCCTGGAACGACGACGCCGAACACCTCTTCGGCTACGCCGCGGAACAGGTCACCGGCAAACCCCTCGCCGACCTCGCCGCCTGGCCGCACACCCCCGGCACCTCCACCGGCATCGCCGAGGCCCTGCGCCTCTCCCGCTGGGAGGGCTCGTACGGGATAAGGGGCGCCGACGGCCGCGTCATCCCCGTCTACGCCTCCCACCTGCGCGTCCGCGACACCGTCGGCGCCCCGTCCACGGTCTGCCTGCTGGTCCGCGACGCCGAGCGCGCCGTCCTGCAGAGCCCGCCGCGCGCCACCGGCGGGGACGCCGGCGGCGACCGCCCCGGCTCCGCCGACCCCTTCGAGGTCTTCATCGGCTCCCCCGCCCCCGACGACCTCGACGGCCTGCTCCAGCGCACCGTCGAACGCGCCCGCGACATGCTCGACGGCGACTCCGCCTACCTCCTCCTCGCCACCGACGACGAGACCGAACTGGAGGTGCGCGCCTCCACCGGCCTGCCCTCCGCCCGCCAGCGCTTCGCCCGCGTCCCCGTCGAGGCCGGCACCGGACGCTACGGCTCCGCCCGCATGCCCTCCGTCCACGACGACCTCAACGCGGTCCCCGGCGCCGTGCCCCTGCTCACCGACACCGGCATGCGCTCCGTCGTCACCGTCCCGCTCAAGGTGGAGGGCCGCCTCACCGGATCCCTCGGCGTCGCCGCCGAGGCCCCGCACCGCTACGGGAACGAGGAGGCCCTGCGCCTCCAGTTCGCCGCCGACCGCATCGCCCTCGCCGTCGAGTCCGCCCGCCTCGGCGAGCTCGAACGGCTGCGCCGCGGCTCCCTCTCCTTCCTCGTCGAGGCGTCCGACCTGCTCGCCGGCACCCTCGACCGGGACCAGACGCTGGCCCTCATGGCCCAGATGACCGTCCCCACCCTCGCCACCTGGTGCGCCGTCTACACCATCGCCGACCAGTCCTCCGAGCCCGAACTCTCCTACGTCCTGCACGAGGACGAGGACCTCATCGACGGCCTCAAGGCACTCCTGATCAAGGTCGCCCCGCCGGACCCCGTCCCCACCCCCGGCGCCCGCCCCTGGCCCGCCCCGGCCCGGGCCGCGCACGACGCCGCCCTCCGCACCTCCCTGCGCACCGTCGGCCTCGCCGGCGACGCCGAGCACTCCCCCGGCCCCGGCATCTCGCTCACCACGGCGGCCGCGGTCGGCGGCGAGACCGTCGTCCTGCCCCTCGTCGCCCGCAACCGCGTCATCGGCATGCTCACCCTCGGCAAGCCCACCGACGACCACTTCCGCCAGGAGATCCTCGAACTCGCCGAGGACCTCTCCCGCCGCGCCGCCCTCGCGCTCGACAACGCCCGCCTCTACAGCGAGCGCACCGCCATCAGCCAGAGCCTCCAGCGCAGCCTCCTCCCGCCCGGCCTGCCGGACGTGCCCGGCGTCGAGGTCGACGTCATCTACCGGGCGGCCGGGGAGGGCAACGAGGTCGGCGGCGACTTCTACGACGTCTTCCCCATCCGCGACGGCGCCTACGGCTTCGCCATCGGCGACGTCTGCGGAACGGGCCCGGAGGCCGCCGCCGTCACCGGCCTCGCCCGGCACGCCCTGCGCCTGCTCGCCCGCGAGGGCTTCGGCGGCCCGGCGGTCCTGGAGCGGCTCAACGCGGCCATCCTCGACGAGGGCGCCCGCAGCCGCTTCCTCACCCTCCTCTACGGCGAGCTCCGGCCCCAGGAGGACGGCAGCGCCCAGCTGAAGGTCGTCTGCGCCGGCCACCCCCTGCCGCTGCGCCTGCGCCAGGACGGCACGGTGGAGCCCGCCGCCGACCCCCAGCCGCTGCTCGGCGTCATGGAGGACCTCGAACTCTACGAGCAGACGGTCACGTTGGAGCCGGGCGACGTCCTGCTGTGCGTCACGGACGGCGTCACCGAGCGCCGCGAGGGCAGCCGCATGCTCGGCGACGACGGCCTCGCGGACGTCCTCACGACGTGTACGGGTCTGACGGCCGGTGCCGTCTCCGCCCGCGTCCTCCGCGCCGTCGAGCGCTTCGCCGCGGAACCGCCCTCCGACGACATGGCGATTCTGGCCATGCGCATGCCGGAGCCGCGGGACGAGTGAGACAGCGGACATGAAGAAAGGCCCCCGCCGAATGGCGGGGGCCTTTCTTCATGGAGCCCCAAAACGGAATCGAACCGTTGACCTTCTCCTTACCATGGAGACGCTCTGCCGACTGAGCTATTGGGGCCGGCAACGAGATAAAGCATACCTGATGTTCGGACGTGCTTTTGACCAGTCCGCCCTGCTAGGCGGCGGTGCCGTGCGGCAGGAGACCGCCCAGGGCGTTGCACGCTGAAATGATCCGGTGAAGTTCGCTCCGCGACAGGCCGGCGTCCACGGGCAGGGCGAGGCATTCGTCGGCCGCCCGCTCGGTGTGCGGGAGCCGGACGTCCCGCCGGTACGCGGGCATGCGGTGCACCGGTGTCCGCACCGGCACCCGGCAGTCCACTCCACGAAGACGCAGGGCCCGCGCGAAGGCGTCCCGGTCCGGCCGGCCGTTGCCCGGCACCCGCACCACGTACGCGTCGAAGCGGTGCTCAACTCCGGGGGAGACCACGGGGGTCAGGACACCGGTCAGCCCGGCATCGAGCTGGGCGGCGTTCTCCCGCCGTCGCCGGACGGCGTCCCGGTCCTCCGGCGGTCCGGCGTCCCCCGGCTCGGCGTGATGGATGACGGGCAGCGGATGGGCGTCCAAGTGGACGGGGTGGCCGAAGAGTTCGGCGACGACAACGGCCCTGGTGCGGGAGGTGAGCACGGCGGCGACGGAGACCGGGGCCAGGCAGTAGGTCACCGGATCGATGTCGGCGAACACCGGCGTCGCACCGGTGGCACGCACGGCATCCGCAGCGGCTGCCGTGATGGCATACGACGGCACGACGACCTCGTCACCACGGCCCACACCGGCCGCCAGCAGCAGCTCCTGAGTCCCCATATCTGCGGATGGTGGACGCGGGAGGTTAACTGGACGTGACGCTCCGTACCGGATCGCCCAAACAAAAAAGCTCTGGTGTCTGAACCGTAGTTCAGACACCAGAGCTTTTTTGAAGATTAGTTCGGCGGCGTCCTACTCTCCCACACGGTCCCCCATGCAGTACCATCGGCGCTGAAAGGCTTAGCTTCCGGGTTCGGAATGTAACCGGGCGTTTCCCTAACGCTATGACCACCGAAACACTATGAAACAATCAACAAACCAACCGGCAAAGGTCGTTCGTGGTTTCAGAACCAACACAGTGGACGCGAGCAACTGAGGACAAGCCCTCGGCCTATTAGTACCAGTCAACTCCACCGGTCACCCGGCTTCCATATCTGGCCTATCAACCCAGTCGTCTACTGGGAGCCTTACCCCATCAAGTGGGTGGGAGTCCTCATCTCGAAGCAGGCTTCCCGCTTAGATGCTTTCAGCGGTTATCCCTCCCGAACGTAGCCAACCAGCCATGCCCTTGGCAGAACAACTGGCACACCAGAGGTTCGTCCGTCCCGGTCCTCTCGTACTAGGGACAGCCCTTCTCAAGACTCCTACGCGCACAGCGGATAGGGACCGAACTGTCTCACGACGTTCTAAACCCAGCTCGCGTACCGCTTTAATGGGCGAACAGCCCAACCCTTGGGACCGACTCCAGCCCCAGGATGCGACGAGCCGACATCGAGGTGCCAAACCATCCCGTCGATATGGACTCTTGGGGAAGATCAGCCTGTTATCCCCGGGGTACCTTTTATCCGTTGAGCGACGGCGCTTCCACAAGCCACCGCCGGATCACTAGTCCCGACTTTCGTCCCTGCTCGACCCGTCGGTCTCACAGTCAAGCTCCCTTGTGCACTTACACTCAACACCTGATTGCCAACCAGGCTGAGGGAACCTTTGGGCGCCTCCGTTACCCTTTAGGAGGCAACCGCCCCAGTTAAACTACCCACCAGACACTGTCCCTGATCCGGATCACGGACCCAGGTTAGACATCCAGCACGACCAGAGTGGTATTTCAACGACGACTCCACACACACTGGCGTGCATGCTTCACAGTCTCCCACCTATCCTACACAAGCCGAACCGAACACCAATATCAAGCTGTAGTAAAGGTCCCGGGGTCTTTCCGTCCTGCTGCGCGAAACGAGCATCTTTACTCGTAGTGCAATTTCACCGGGCCTATGGTTGAGACAGTCGAGAAGTCGTTACGCCATTCGTGCAGGTCGGAACTTACCCGACAAGGAATTTCGCTACCTTAGGATGGTTATAGTTACCACCGCCGTTTACTGGCGCTTAAGTTCTCAGCTTCGCCCCACCGAAATGGAGCTAACCGGTCCCCTTAACGTTCCAGCACCGGGCAGGCGTCAGTCCGTATACATCGCCTTACGGCTTCGCACGGACCTGTGTTTTTAGTAAACAGTCGCTTCTCGCTGGTCTCTGCGGCCACCCCAGCTCCGAGTGCAAAACTCATCACCAGGAATGGCCCCCCTTCTCCCGAAGTTACGGGGGCATTTTGCCGAGTTCCTTAACCATAGTTCACCCGAACGCCTCGGTATTCTCTACCTGACCACCTGAGTCGGTTTAGGGTACGGGCCGCCATGAAACTCGCTAGAGGCTTTTCTCGACAGCATAGGATCATCCACTTCGCCACAATCGGCTCGGCATCAGGTCTCAGCCCCATGTGTGACGGATTTGCCTATCACACGGCCTACACCCTTACCCCGGGACAACCACCGCCGGGCTGGACTACCTTCCTGCGTCACCCCATCACTCACCTACTACACCTCGGGTCACCGGCTCCACCACTCCCCTACACTCCGAAGAGCTCAGGGCGGCTTCACGGGCTTAGCATCAGAGGATTCGATGTTTGGCGCTTCAAAGCGGGTACCGGAATATCAACCGGTTGTCCATCGACTACGCCTGTCGGCCTCGCCTTAGGTCCCGACTTACCCTGGGCAGATCAGCTTGACCCAGGAACCCTTAGTCAATCGGCGCACACGTTTCCCACGTGTGTATCGCTACTCATGCCTGCATTCTCACTCGTGAACCGTCCACAACTACCTTCCGGCGCTGCTTCACCCGGCACACGACGCTCCCCTACCCACCACAACAACCGTTAGGTCTCATGCTGCAGTGACACGACTTCGGCGGTACGCTTGAGCCCCGCTACATTGTCGGCGCGGAATCACTTGACCAGTGAGCTATTACGCACTCTTTCAAGGGTGGCTGCTTCTAAGCCAACCTCCTGGTTGTCTCTGCGACTCCACATCCTTTCCCACTTAGCGTACGCTTAGGGGCCTTAGTCGATGCTCTGGGCTGTTTCCCTCTCGACCATGGAGCTTATCCCCACAGTCTCACTGCCGCGCTCTCACTTACCGGCATTCGGAGTTTGGCTAAGGTCAGTAACCCGGTAGGGCCCATCGCCTATCCAGTGCTCTACCTCCGGCAAGAAACACACGACGCTGCACCTAAATGCATTT
>NZ_LFXA01000011.1 GCF_001187435.1 Streptomyces caatingaensis
TTGGTGTCGTCCTTCGCGCCGGCCTTGAGCTGCTCGGCGGACTCCTCCGCCTGCGCCCGCAGCCGCTCGGCCTCGGCCTCCGCCTCCGTGCGGATGCGCTCGGCCTCCTCGGCGGCGGCCTTCGTGGCGGCCCGGGCGTCCTCCGACGCCTTGGCCAGCATCTCCTCGGCGGCCCGGGCGGCCTTCGCGAGCTGGGCGGCGGAGTCCTCGGCTGCCTTGCTGCGGGCCTTCTCCGCGGTCTCGGCGACCAGCCGCTCGGCCTCGGCCGCCGCGTCGTCGCGCAGCTGCTGGGCCTCCGCCCGCAGGGCCTCGGCCTCCTTGGTCTTCTCGCCGACGACCCGGGCGATCTCCGCCCGCGTCGTGCGGGTGCGCTGGCTCGTTCTCCGCCTCGGCGGCGGCCAGCCGGCCGGCCGCGGTGCGCTCGGCCTCGGCGACGAGCTTCTCCGCCTCGGCGCGCGCCTCGCGCAGCGCCGTCTCGGCCTCCTGCATCCGCGCCTCGGCGGCCCGGGTCAGCTCGGCGGCGGCCGTCCGCGCCTGGTCGGACTCGGTGCCCGCCTCGGTGCGCAGCCGCTCGGCGTGGTCGGTGGCCTCCTGGGCCTGCTGGGACGCGGGCCGTCAGCAGCCGCTCGGCGTCCGTGCGCGCCCGGCGCAGGATCGCTTCGGCTTCGGCCGGGCCTCCTCGGCGGCGGCCGCCAGCCGGGTGCGGGCCTGCTCGGTCAGCCGCTGGGCCTCGGCGCGGGCGGCGCCGAGCGTCTGCTCGGTCTCGGCCCGGGTCTCCTCCATCAGCCGCCGGGCCTGCGCCTCGGTGCGCGAGCGCAGCTGCTCGGCCCAGGCCACGTTCTCGTTGACGTGCGACTCGACGGTCGCCCGGCGCTCGTTGAGCTCCTCGTCCAGCCGCTGGCGCCGGGCCACGGCCTCGGCGTGCAGCTCGGCCTCCATGCGGGCCTGCCGCTCGGCGTGCTCCTGGAGGAGGCGCTGGGTCTGGGCCCGGGCCTCGCGCAGCTCGCGCTCGGCGTCCGCGCGGAGCTGGTCGGCCTGGATCTGCGCGTTGCGCAGCAGCTGTTCGGCCTGGTAGTCGAGTCCGGCCGCGTCGTACGCGGGACGGTGGGCGAGGGCGCGGCGCGCCTCGTGGAGCTTGGCGCGCAACACCTCGACCTGGTAGCCGAGGTCGTCGGCGTGCTGGACCGCCTTCTCCCGCTCCTTCTTCAGCCGCTCCATCTCGGCCTCGAATTGCGAGAGGTGGTCGGTTTCAGCCCGCTGGCTGTCCTGGCGCTCGTAGCCCCGCACTGCGCGGTCCATCCGTCCCTGGTCGCGTCGGTGGCCGGCCCCGTGCGTGGTGGTGGAACCCGGAGCCCGCCCTTCCGAAGAAATGGTGTCAGATCATCGGCACAGCCTGGGCCGGGCCCCACCCGTACCCCGGCCGAACCTGCACTCTACCGGCCGGGGCGGGGGTGGGTCAGTGCTCCTCGGCCGGGCGGGGCGCGGAGGTGACCAGTTCCGTCAGCACCCCGTGACAGTCCTTGGGGTGCAGGAAGGTGATGCGCGATCCCATCGATCCGGTGCGCGGGGCGTCGTACAGCACGCGTACGCCCTTGTCCCGGATCGCCTCCGCGTCGCCGTCCACGTCGGCGGTGCCGAAGGCGATGTGGTGGACGCCCTCGCCGTTCTTCGCCAGCCACTTGCCGACCGGCGAGTCGTCGCGCAGGGGCTGGAGGAGCTGGAGGTAGGAGGCGCCCCCGTCCGAGGTTCCGTTGATCTTGAGCATGGCCTCGCGGACCCCCTGCTCCTCGTTGACCTCGGTGTGGAACACCTCGAAGCCGTAGGTGGCACGGTAGAACTCGACGGTGGCGTCGAGGTCGGTGCAGGCGATCCCGATGTGGTCGATACGCGTCAGCATGGGACCAGTGCACCGCCGCGCGGAGCCGTCACGCAACGTGCGCGCGATCACACCGACGGGCCGGTGACCGCGTGGGTACCGCTCAGTACATTGACGAAACCACCCTCGACACCGACGTCAACCCCCGCCCGAAGGAGCCCCGTCCATGTCTGGCACGAACGGTTCGACCGGCACCACCTCCGTGATCGTCGCGGGCGCGCGGACGCCCATGGGCCGTCTGCTGGGCTCGCTGCGGACGTTCTCCGCCGCGGACCTCGGCGGCCTGGCCATCAAGGCCGCGCTGGACCGGGCGGGCATCGGCGGCGACCAGGTGCAGTACGTGATCATGGGTCAGGTCCTCACGGCCGGCGCCGGGCAGATCCCCGCCCGCCAGGCGGCCGTCAAGGCCGGCATCCCGATGAGCGTCCCCGCCCTGACCGTCAACAAGGTCTGCCTGTCCGGCCTGGACGCCATCGCGCTGGCCGACCAGCTCATCCGCGCCGGGGAGTTCGACATCGTCGTCGCCGGCGGCCAGGAGTCGATGACCAACGCCCCGCACCTGCTGCCCAAGTCCCGCGAGGGCCACAAGTACGGTGCGATCGAGATGCTCGACGCGATGGCCCACGACGGGCTCACCGACCCCTTCGAGGGCATCGCCATGGGCGAGTCCACCGAGAAGCACAACACCCGCCTCGGCATCCGCCGTTCCGAGCAGGACGAGGTGGGCGCGCGCTCCCACCAGCGGGCCGCCGCCGCCCAGAAGAACGGCCTCTTCGACGCCGAGATCACCCCCGTCGAGATCCCGCAGCGCAAGGGCGAGCCCGTCGTCTTCAGCAAGGACGAGGGCGTCCGCCCCGACACCACCGTCGAGGGCCTGGCCAAGCTGCGGCCCGCCTTCGGCCGGGACGGCACCATCACCGCCGGCACCGCCTCGCAGATCTCCGACGGCGCCGCCGCCGTCGTCGTCATGAGCAAGGCCCGGGCCGAGGAGCTGGGCCTGCAGTGGATCGCCGAGATCGGCGCCCACGGCAACGTCGCCGGCCCCGACAACTCGCTGCAGTCCCAGCCGTCCAACGCGATCCTGCACGCGCTCGGCAAGGAGGGGCTCACCGTCGAAGACCTCGACCTGATCGAGATCAACGAGGCGTTCGCCGCCGTGGTGGTGCAGTCAATGAAGGATCTGGGAGTGTCCCCGGAAAAGCTGAACGTCAACGGCGGTGCCATCGCGCTCGGCCACCCGATCGGCATGTCCGGCGCCCGTACGGTGCTCCACCTCGCGCTGGAGCTCCGGCGCCGCGGCGGCGGGACGGGCGCGGCGGCCCTGTGCGGCGGCGGCGGCCAGGGCGACGCGCTGATCATCCGCGTCCCGGGCAACGGCAAGTAGGGGGAGCCGCCGTGGCGGACGTCACCACCCTGGTGGAACAGGCGCGGGCCGGCCGCCCGCGGGCCGTGGCCCGGCTGATCTCCCTGGTGGAGGGGGCGTCCCCGCGACTGCGCGAGGTGATGGCCGCGCTGGCGCCGCTCACCGGCGGCGCGTACGTCGTCGGCCTCACCGGCTCGCCGGGCGTCGGCAAGTCGACGTCCACCTCGGCGCTGGTCTCCGCCTACCGGCGGCGCGGCAAGCGGGTGGGGGTCCTCGCGGTGGACCCCTCCTCGCCGTTCTCCGGCGGCGCCCTCCTCGGCGACCGCGTCCGGATGTCCGACCACGCCTCCGACCCCGGCGTCTACATCCGCTCCATGGCCACCCGCGGCCACCTCGGCGGGCTCGCCTGGGCCGCCCCCCAGGCCATCCGCGTCCTGGACGCGGCCGGCTGCGACGTCGTCCTCGTCGAGACGGTCGGGGTCGGCCAGTCCGAGGTGGAGATCGCCTCGGAGGCGGACACGACGGTCGTGCTGCTGGCGCCGGGGATGGGCGACGGCATCCAGGCCGCCAAGGCCGGGATCCTGGAGATCGGCGACCTCTACGTCGTCAACAAGGCCGACCGCGACGGGGCGGCGGCGACGGCCCGCGAGCTGAACCACATGCTCG
Source organism: Streptomyces caatingaensis (assembly GCF_001187435.1). GTDB lineage: Bacteria > Actinomycetota > Actinomycetes > Streptomycetales > Streptomycetaceae > Streptomyces > Streptomyces caatingaensis. The sequence goes on from NZ_LFXA01000011.1 coordinate 3,906, forward strand.
GCCTGGGCGAGGCCCGCGCGCCCGGCGACTGGCGTCCCCCGATCATCAAGACGGTCGCCGCGCGGGGGGAGGGCACGGACGAGGTCATCGACGCCCTGGAGAAGCACCGCGCCTGGATGGAGGAGCGGGGCGTCCTCGCCGAGCGCCGCACCGCGCGGGCCGCGCACGAGATCGAACGCCTCGCCGTGGCCGCGCTGCGCTCCCGCATCGCCGACCTGTCGGGCGACCGCCGGCTGGGCGCGCTGGCGGCGCGCGTCGTGTCCGGCTCCCTCGACCCGTACGCGGCCGCGGACGAACTCGTGGCCGGCCTCACCCAGGGATGAGCCCCCGCCCCGCCCTGTCCGTCAGCCCTGCCCGTCCCCGCCGCCGAGGTAGCGCTCGACCGTCTCGACCTTCCTGGTCAGCCCGTCGGTCACGCCCCGGCGGATGTCGGCCTTGAGGACGAGGGAGACCCGGCCGCAGCGGGCCTCCACCGCCTCGACGGCGCGCTTGACGACGTCCATGACCTCGTCCCACTCGCCCTCGACGGAGGTGAACATCGCGTCCGTGCGGTGGGGCAGCCCCGAGGCGCGGACGACGCGGACCGCCTCGGCGACGTACGCGCCGACGTCCTCGCCGGCGCCGATCGGTGTGATGGAGAAGGCGGCGATCACGCGTTGACCACACCCTCCTTGCGGGCGCGGGCGGCCATGACACTGGCCTCGGCCTCGCGGCGCAGCATGCGGTCGGCGAAGAAGCCGCCGGTCGGCAGGACGGAGAGGACGAAGTAGAGCGCGGCGGTCTTCGGGTTCCACTTGGTGCGGTTCCAGGCGTCGGCCCAGAAGAGCACGTAGATGACGAACAGAACGCCGTGGATCATGCCCATCGCCGGGACCGCGTTGAAGTCGGTGGTCCGCTTGAGGACCGAGCAGACGATCAGCAGCAGGAAGGAAACGGCCTCCGGGGCGGAGACCAGTCGGAGCCGGCGCAGGGCGGAGGCGGTCTTGAGGTCCACGGGGAAGCACACCTTTGCTCGGGAGGGCGGACGGACGGTCGAGACAGCTTGCGCGTACATTCACAAGTCGGACCATTGTCGCATCCGGCGGCCCTCGTGGAATGAGGGGCCTGTCACAGCGGCCGGGACGCTCGCTAACGTTCCGGTCCGTGGCACAGTTTCGGCTCCAGGGGAGCAAGGTCCTCGCCGTCGACATGACGGGCGACGCGGTCAAGGCCAAGAACGGGTCCATGGTCGCGTACGAGGGCGACATGACGTTCAAGAAGATGACGGGCGGCGGTGACGGCCTGCGCGGCATGGTCACCCGCCGCCTCACGGGGGAGCAGATGACCGTGATGGAGGTGAAGGGACACGGCACCTGCTACTTCGCGGACCGGGCCAGCGAGATCAACCTGGTGAGCCTCACCGGCGAGACGCTGTACGTCGAGGCGAGCAACCTGCTGTGCACGGAGGCGACACTGCGCACGGGCACCAGCTTCACCGGCCTGCGCGGCGCCTCGCAGGGCAACGGTCTGTTCACCACGACCGTGGAGGGCACGGGCCAGGCGGCGCTCCTCTCCGACGGCACGGCGATCGTGCTGCGGGTGACGCCGCAGACGCCGCTGTCCGTGGACCCGGGCGCGTACATCGCGCACACCGGCCGGCTCCGGCAGCACTTCCAGTCGGGGGTCAACTTCCGCACGTTCCTCGGCGAGGGGTCGGGCGAGGCGTTCCAGATCCGGTTCGAGGGCGACGGGCTGGTGTACGTGCAGCCGAGCGAGCGGACGACGTTCGGGGGTGACGTGTGATGGCGTTCCGGCTCCTCAACTCACGGCTGGTGCAGGCCCAGGTGGTCCCCGGGCAGCGGCTGTTCAGCCAGCGCGGCGCGATGATCGCGTACACGGGCGACGTGTCGTTCACGCCCAGCATCACCGGCGGGCAGGGCGGTGTGATGGGGATGATCGGCCGCCGCGTCGCGGGCGAGGCGACGCCGCTGATGACGGTGGAGGGCAACGGCTCGGTGATGTTCGGCCACGGCGGCCACCACGTGCACGTGATCGAACTCTCCGGCGAGACGCTCTACGTGGAGGCGGACCGGCTGCTGGCCTTCGACGGCTCCCTCCAGCAGGGCACGATGTTCATGGGGTCGCAGGGCGGCGTGATGGGCATGGTGCGGGGCCAGGTGACCGGACAGGGCCTCTTCACCACGACGCTCTCGGGTCACGGCGCGGTGGCGGTCATGGCCCACGGCGGCTTCATCGAGCTGCCGATCCACCCCGGGCGGCCGGTGCACGTGGACCCGCAGGCGTACGTCGCGCACCGCGGCGACGTCCGTAACAAGCTCTCGACGGCGCTCGGCTGGCGGGAGTTCGTCGGCCGCGGCTCGGGCGAGGCGTTCCAGCTGGAGCTGTCGGGCAACGGGACGGTGTACGTGCAGGCGTCGGAGGAGAAGCTGTGAACGGCCCGGTCATCCATGACGCGCAGACGCTGCCCGTCAACGACAACGTCAACCCCTACGCGTTCAGCGTGGACTTGAACGGCCAGTGGTTCCTGCAGAAGGGGAAGATGGTCGCCTACTTCGGGCAGATCGCCTTCCACGGCATCGGGCACGGTCCGCTGGACCGGATCATCCAGGCGAGCTTCCACTCGCCGCTGCACGCGCAGGACTGGGTGGTGGCCGAGGGGCACGGCAGGATGGTGCTCGCGGACCGGGCGTTCGACGTCAACTCCTACGACCTGGAGGAGGGCAACCTCACCGTTCGCTCGGGCAATCTGCTGGCGTTCGAGCCGTCGCTGGCGCTCAAGCAGTCGATCATTCCGGGGTTCGTGACGCTCATCGGGACCGGGAAGTTCGTGGCCGCGTCCAACGGTCCGGTGGTCTTCGCCGAGCCGCCGATCCGCGTGGACCCGCAGGCGCTGGTGGGCTGGGCGGACTGCCCGTCGCCCTGCCACCACTACGACCACCAGTACATGCGGGGCGTGCTGGGCGGGGTGCGGATGCTCACCGGGTTCGGCGGGGCGTCCGGCGAGGAGCACCAGTTCGAGTTCGTGGGGGCGGGGACGGTGCTGCTGCAGTCCAGCGAGCGGCTGATGGAGGAGCGGCCCACGGGGACGCCGCCGGACGAGGCCGGTGTCCCGCAGGGCGGGACGCCGTCAACGACTGCGAACCAGCCAAGTACACCGCGTCTCCCCGGCCAGCTCGGGGACCTCCAGCGCCGCTTCGGACTGTGAGCGGTACCCTGCGGAGTGTGACGTCGAACGCTTGACCTCTCGTTCCGGCTTCCTCCCCTCCCAATTGGTCCGCTTTTCAACATTCTTAGGTAGAATCTCTCTATGGACACCGAGAACGGCACACGCTGGCTCAGCGACGAGGAACAGCGCACCTGGCGGGCTCACCTGGACGTCAGCCGGCTGCTGATGCACCGGCTCGAACGGGACCTCCAGCCGTTCGGCCTGACCAACAACGACTACGAGATCCTGGTCAACCTGTCCGAGTCGGAGGACCACCGGATGCGGATGAGCGACCTCGCCGCGGCCACCCTCCAGTCCAAGAGCCGTCTCTCGCACCAGATCACCCGCATGGAGAACGCCGGGCTGGTCCGGCGGGAGAACTGCGAGTCGGACCGGCGGGGGCTGTTCGCCGTGCTGACCGAGCAGGGGTGGGAGACGATGCGGAAGGTCGCGCCGCACCATGTGGCGTCCGTGCGCGAGCACTTCATCGACCTGCTCTCGCCGGAGGGGCTGCGGGCGTTGCACGCCTCCCTGAAGCCGGTGGCCGACCATCTGCGCTCCGCGCGGGGGAAGTAGCCCCCTCGGCGCGGGGGGAGTGGCCCCCTCCGCGCCCCCTTACCGTCCCTCCGGCACTCCGCCCCGGCCCCGCGCGGCCGGGGCCCCGGGCACCCCCTGAAGCGCACGGTCCGGACTCCGAGACGGCCCCGAGCGCAACATCGCCTGGCGGTACGCTCATGACGTGCCCAAGCCCCTCAGCCTCCCCTTCGACCCCATCGCCCGCGCCGACGAGCTGTGGCGGCAGCGCTGGGGCGCCGTTCCCTCCATGGCCGCGATCACCTCGATCATGCGGGCGCAGCAGATCCTGCTCGGACAGGTGGACGCCGTCGTCAAGCCGTACGGGCTGACCTTCGCCCGCTACGAGGCGCTGGTCCTCCTCACCTTCTCCCGGGCCGGGGAGCTCCCGATGTCCAAGATCGGTGAGCGGCTGATGGTGCACCCCACCTCCGTCACCAACACCGTCGACCGCCTCGTCACGGCCGGCCTCGTCGACAAGCGCCCCAACCCCCGCGACGGCCGCGGCACCCTCGCGTCGATCACCGAGAAGGGCCGGGAGGTCGTGGACGCGGCCACCCGCGACCTGATGGCGATGGACTTCGGGCTGGGCGTCTACGACGCCGGGCAGTGCGGCGCGATCTTCGACATGCTGCGGCCCCTCCGCGTCGCGGCCGGCGATTTCACGGAATCCCCGGACGCCGCGGAATCCCCGGACGCCGCGGAATCCCCGGACGCCGCGGAATCCCCGGACGCCGCGGAATCCCCCGACGCCGCGGAATCCCCCGACGCCGGCGAAGAGGTGTAGCGCCCGCCCGGGGGTCGTCAAGATCCGCCCGGAACGTACCGCTACGCTCGACGTCATGAAGAAAGCCGTGCTGACCCGCTACCGCGCCCTCGCGTACATCACGGGTGTCCTCCTGCTCCTCCTGACGCTGGGCATGATCGCCAAGTACGGGCTGGGCATGGACGGTGTCGCAGGCCCCCTGCGCGTCGTCGCCATCGCCCATGGCTGGCTGTTCGTCGTGTACCTGGTCCTGGCTTTCGACATGGGCTCCAAGGCCAAGTGGTCGTTCGGCAAGCTCGCCTGGGTGCTGATCGCGGGCACGATCCCCACCGCGGCCTTCTTCGTCGAGCGCAAGGCCACCCGCGAGCTGGAGCCCCTCCTCGTGGACGGGGCCGCCGCCCCGGCGAAGGTCTGAGCCCTTCCGACACCGCCCCGGACGCCCCTTGTGTCCGGGGCGTTCTTGCGCGACCCTTTACTAGGACGTCCTAGTAAGTGGAGACCCACGCGGGAACGCGGAGAGGCGGACGGCACCACCATGGACGCAGCATCCATCGAGGCGGGCCGCGCCCGCTGGCAGGCCCGCTACGACGCGGCCCGCAAGCGCGAGGCGGACTTCGGCACGCTCTCGGGCGACCCGGTCGAGCCGGTCTACGGCCCCCGCCCCGGCGACACCTACGAGGGCTTCGAGCGGATCGGCTGGCCCGGCGAGTACCCCTTCACCCGCGGCCTGTACGCGACCGGCTACCGCGGCCGCACCTGGACCATCCGCCAGTTCGCCGGCTTCGGCAACGCCCGGCAGACCAACGAGCGCTACAAGATGATCCTGGCCAACGGCGGCGGCGGGCTGAGCGTCGCCTTCGACATGCCGACCCTGATGGGCCGGGACTCCGACGACCCCCGCTCCCTCGGCGAGGTCGGCCACTGCGGCGTGGCCGTCGACTCCGCCGCCGACATGGAGATCCTCTTCAAGGACATCCCGCTCGGCGACGTCACCACCTCCATGACGATCAGCGGCCCCGCCGTCCCCGTCTTCTGCATGTACCTCGTCGCCGCCGAACGCCAGGGCGTCGACACGTCCGTCCTCAACGGCACACTGCAGACGGACATCTTCAAGGAGTACATCGCGCAGAAGGAGTGGCTCTTCGGCCCCGAGCCCCATCTGCGCCTGATCGGCGACCTGATGGAGCACTGCGCGCGCGAGATCCCCGCGTACAAGCCCCTCTCCGTCTCCGGCTACCACATCCGCGAGGCGGGCGCGACGGCCGCGCAGGAGCTCGCCTACACCCTGGCCGACGGTTTCGGCTACGTCGAACTCGGCCTCTCCCGCGGCCTCGACGTCGACTCCTTCGCCCCCGGCCTCTCCTTCTTCTTCGACGCCCACGTCGACTTCTTCGAGGAGATCGCCAAGTTCCGCGCGGCGCGCCGCATCTGGGCCCGCTGGATGAAGGAGGTCTACGGCGCCCGGACCGACAGGGCGCAGTGGCTCCGCTTCCACACCCAGACCGCCGGCGTCTCGCTCACCGCCCAGCAGCCGTACAACAACGTCGTCCGCACCGCCGTCGAGGCCCTCGCCGCCGTCCTCGGCGGCACCAACTCCCTGCACACCAACGCCCTGGACGAGACCCTCGCCCTGCCCAGCGAGCAGGCCGCCGAGATCGCGCTGCGCACCCAGCAGGTGCTGATGGAGGAGACCGGCGTCGCCAACGTCGCGGATCCGCTGGGCGGTTCGTGGTACGTCGAGCAGCTCACCGACCGCATCGAGGCCGACGCCGAGAAGATCTTCGAGCAGATCAAGGAGCGCGGCCTCCGCGCCCACCCGGACGGGCGGCACCCCATCGGCCCCGTCACGTCCGGGATCCTGCGCGGCATCGAGGACGGCTGGTTCACCGGCGAGATCGCCGAGAGCGCCTTCCGCTACCAACGGGCCCTGGAGAAGGGCGACAAGAAGGTCGTCGGCGTCAACTGCCACACGGGCTCCGTCACCGGCGACCTGGAGATCCTGCGCGTCAGCCACGAGGTCGAGCGCGAGCAGGTCCGCGTCCTGGCCGGGCGCCGGGCGGCCCGGGACGACGCGGCGGTCGCCGCCGCCCTCGGCGGGATGCTCGCCGCCGCCCGCGACGGCTCCAACATGATCGCCCCCATGCTGGACGCGGTCCGCGCCGAGGCCACGCTGGGCGAGATCTGCGACGCGCTGCGGGGGGAGTGGGGCACGTACACGGAGCCGGCGGGCTTCTGAGCCGCCCCGGTAATTCGTTCGAGTGGCCCGGTCGTGGCGCATAGGGTGACCAGGCCATTCGTTCGGAACCAGGGGGAGCAGGACATGCAGTGCCACGGCCACGCCGACGAGGGGTACGGCGCAGTCGCCGACGCCTTCGCGCGCAACTTCGCCGGGACGACGGAGCTGGGCGCGGCCGTCACCGTCTTCGTCGGCGGCCGCAAGGTCGTCGACCTGTGGGGCGGTGTCGCGGACGAGCGCACGGGCCGGGCCTGGGAGGAGCACACGCCCGTCCCGGTCATGTCCGTCACCAAGGGCGTCGTCGCCCTCCTCGTCCACCTCCTCGCCCAGGAGGGCCGCCTCGACCTGGACGCGCCCGTGGCGCGCCACTGGCCGGAGTTCGCCCGCGAGGGCAAGGAGGGGATCACCACCCGCATGATCCTCGGCCACCGCGCGGGCCTGCCCGTCCTGGACGCCACCCCGTCCTTCGACGAGATCCTCGCCTGGACGCCCGTCGTCCGCGCCCTGGAGGAGCAGAAGCCGCTGTGGGAGCCGGGGACGGCGCACGAGTACCACGGCCACACCTACGGCTGGCTGGCCGGCGAGGTCATCCGCCGCGTCACCGGCCTGACGCCCGGCGCGTTCTTCCGCTCGGCGCTCGCCGACGCCCTGGGCCTCACCGCCTGGATCGGCGTCCCGGCGTCCGAACTCCCGGGCCTGGCCCGCCTCGCGGCCGACGGCCCCGCCCCGCAGCTCCCGCCGGACTCCCTCTTCGCCCGCATCCTGACGATGAACGGCGAGCTGGTCTTCCCGGGTGTGGACGACCCCCGTGGCTGGAACTCCCCGGCCCTGCTCACCGCCGAGATCCCCGGCACGGCAGGCGTCTCCACGGCCTGCGGCCTGGCGACGGCGTACGCGGCGGCGGTCACGGACGTCACCGGCACGGGCCGCCTGCTGTCGGAGGACACCGTGACCGACGCCCTCCGCGTCCAGTCCTCCGGCGTCTCCTGGTCCGGCTTCCCCGACCTGGGCGTCCGCTGGGGCAGCGGCTTCCACCTCGACTCGGCCCCCCAGGTCCCGATGCTCGGTCCCCGCAGCTTCGGCCACGACGGCGCCGGCGGCCATCTCGCCTTCGGCGACGACGAGTTCGGCGTCGGCTTCGGCTACGTCGCCAACCGCATGATCGGCGAGGGCGACGAGCGGGCGGGGCGTCTGGTGGCGGCGCTCAAGGGGTGTCTCGGCGGCTGACGGGCTGCTTCAATCGTTCCGGGAGGTGCTCATGAGCACGGAACGACAGTGGGACATCGTCTCGGGAGTCGGCATCACGGCCCTGGCGGTGGCGTCCGCCAGAGCCGTCGAGTCCAGTCGCCCCGACGCCCTGGCCAGGGATCCCTACGCGGGCCGCTTCGTCGAGGCGGCCCGCCCGCCGTATCCCCTGCCGGCCAGCGCCGCCGAGGCCGAGGGCCTCGAAGGGGCGGAGGGCTGGCCCGCGTTCGCCACGTACGCCGGTGTCCGCACCCGCGTCTTCGACGAGCACTTCGAGCGGGCGGCGGAGGCGGGGGTGACCCAGGCGGTCGTCATGGCCTCCGGGCTCGACACCCGGGCGTTCCGGCTGCGCTGGCCGGCGGACGCCGTCTGCTACGAGATCGACCAACCCCTCGTCCTCGGCTTCAAGTTGGACGTCCTGCGCGGGCACGGCGCGGCCCCGACCGTGCCCGTCCACCGCCCCGTCGGCGTCGACCTGCGACACGACTGGGCGGGCGCGCTGGAGGACGCGGGCTTCGACCGCTCCCGCCCCACCGCCTGGCTCGCCGAAGGGCTGCTGCCCTACCTCCCCCCGGAGGCCGAGGAGGCGCTGTTCGCGGAGATCCACCGGCTCTCGGCCCCCGGCAGCCTCCTCGCCGTGGAGTACTACCCCGACATGCGTGGCGCGCTCGACGGCGTCTCGGGCCGCTCGCGCGAGTGGGCCGCCCAGCTCGAAACCCTCATCCACACCGACGAACGCCCCACCCCCGGCGAGCGCCTGGCCGGGCTCTCCTGGCGGACGCGGGACGAGCCCATGGTCGACGTGGCCCGGCGCTACGGGCGGCCCCTCGAAGGACCGTCCCACGTCGCGGGCAGCGCCGTGTTCGCCTTCGCGGAACGCGTGTCCTGACCGACCGGCGCCACCCCTGCGTCACCGCCCCGGGAGCCCCGCCGCCGCCCCCGCCAGCCCCCCGATCAGCAGCGCCGTGAACCCCCGCGCCCACTCCCCGTCCACGGGCTCCGCGCTCACGAGGGTGCGGTGGACGACCGCGCCGGCGATCACGTCGAAGATCAGGTCCGCGGTGCGGGCGGCCGCGGCGGGCTCGTCCTCGCGGGGGAGTTCGCCGCGGGCCTGGGCGCGTTCGCGGCCGAGGAGGACGAGGCCCTTCTGGCGGTCGACTATGGCGGAGCGTATGCGTTCGCGGAGGGCCTCGTCGCGGGTGGACTCGGCGACCACCGCCATCAGGGCCGTTTTCGTCTCGGGGCGGTCGAGGAGGGCGGCGAAGCGGAGGACTACGCCCTCGATGTCGGCCTGGAGGCTGCCGCGGTCGGGGAGTTCGAGGTGTTCGTCGAAGAGGTCGGCGACGGCGTCGACGACGAGCGCGTTCTTGCCGGCCCAGCGGCGGTAGAGCGTGGTCTTGGCCACTCCGGCGCGCGCCGCGACGTCGCCCATGGTCAGCTTGGACCAGCCCAGCTCGACCAGGGCGGCCCGGGTCGCGTCCAGGATCGCGCGGTCGGCCGCGGCGCTGCGCGGCCGGCCGGTGCGTGCGCCGGAGGGGGAGCCGGGGGGTGGAGGGGTCATGGGCCGACCTTACCGCCGGGTAGTCAAGCCGGTATGAGGTAGATCACCGGGGGATCCGCCGAGGCCCCCTGCCGCCGCGCCCGCCCTTCCCGTTACGCTACGACCCGTAGCGAAAGAGGCCCGAGCGACGACCACGGGCGCCGGGTGGGGACCTGGCGTTGCCGATTCCGCTGCGTACTTTTCCGATCGCGCCGCGGAAGGGGGAGGATAGGACCATGCAGCCACGGAACATGTCCATGAGTGGAGTGGTCGACCTCGCCGCGGTGAAGGCGGCCGGGGAGGCCAAGCAGAAGGCCGAGCAGGCGCGGGCCGAGGCCGCGCGCCGCGGTGGCGCGCCGGCGGCCGGCGCCGGGCGCCTGGTCTTCGACGCAGACGAGACGAACTTCGAGGCGGACGTCCTCCAGCGCTCCGCCGAGGTGCCCGTCGTCATTCAGTTCTGGGCCGAATGGTGCGGGCCCTGCAAGCAGCTGATGCCGGTGCTGGAGGGGCTGGCCGCGCAGTACGCGGGCCGCTTCGTCCTGGCGAAGGTGGACATCGACAAGAACCCCTTGCTGATGCAGCAGTTCGGGGTGCAGTCGGTGCCGACCGTCTTCGCCGTCGTGGCGGGCCAGGCCCTGCCCCTGTTCCAGGGCGCCCAGCCCAAGGCCCAGGTGCAGCAGGTGCTGGACCAGCTCGTGCAGGTGGCGGAGGAGCGCTTCGGGATCGTCGGCGCGCCGGCGGAGGCCGGGGGCGAGGAGGCCGCCGCCGCTCCGGTTCCCGCCGGTCCGTACGACGCGGCGCTCGGCGCGGCCCACGAGGCGCTCGACAAGGGCGACCTGGGCGGTGCGATCCAGGCCTACAAGAACGTGCTCTCCGACGACCCGGCCAACCCGGAGGCGAAGCTCGGCCTGGCCCAGGCGGAGCTGCTCCAGCGGGTCCAGGGCATGGACGCGCAGCAGGTGCGCAAGGCCGCGGCCGAGGCGCCCGGCGACGTGCCGGCGCAGATCGCGGCGGCCGACCTGGATCTGGTCGGCGGGCATGTCGAGGACGCCTTCGGGCGGCTGATCGACGTCATCCGGCGGACCGCCGGTGACGACCGCGACGCGGCGCGCGTCCGGCTGCTGGAGCTCTTCGAGGTGATCGGCGCGGACGACCCGCGGGTCTCGGCGGCGCGCACGGCGCTGTCCCGTGCCCTGTTCTGACCCAGGGGAAACACCGGTCGCGCTATATCAAATCTTTATAAACGCGCCCGCCGTTACGGTGGGTAAGGGAAGCCCGGGTATTCGCCCGGGTTTTTCCCGTTGTTCACCCCCGGGTGAGGCGGGGGCCGGACACGTGCCGTGTCCGCCGGATGCGGGGGTGCCCCCTCCCGTTCACCTTTCGAATTACTCGCTAGTAATGAACCTCTTGTGCCCCGCTCCCGAATGCACCACGATCGGCGGCACCCGGTCCAGCACCGCGGCCCGGCATCCCGCCGGGGTCACGGGAGCTGGGTCCCCACCGGGCCGGCCGGCGGCCGTCCGCCGGCCGTGGGACAGGGGGGTCCCCGCCGCCAACGGCTGGGCCTGTCCCGGAGGTTGCGCACAGGCGTGGCCACGTGGTTGTCGCTCGGGGGTGATCGTCGGTGCACCGGTCGCGGCTAGGCGTCGGACGCCGTCGCGCGCCGCGGCGTTCCCCTTCCCGAGGACGTAGCACGTCTCCCACCCCGGACCGGGGCCGACACCGGCCCCTGCCCGGGGTGTACGTCCGAGAAGGAGGCAAGTCATGAAGTCCCAGGCACGCGGTGGGACCAGATGGAAGCGGTTCGCCGTCGTCATGGTCCCGAGCGTCGGCGCGGCGGCCGCGGTCACGATGGCGATCGCACAGGGCGCGCTGGCGGCGTCGTTCAGTGTTTCGGGTCAGCAGTTCCAGATCGAGGCCGGCGAGATGAGGGGCAAGGGCTTCGTCCAGTACGGATCCCTCGACCAGAACAAGCAGGGCGCCCACCCCGTCGTGGTCGTCGGTGTCCATGAGGCGACGATCAGCAACCTGTGCCAGTCGGTGTCCGTCCGCGTCCCGGTCATCAACAAGGACGTGTCGATGAAACTGCGGGCCGGACAGGGCCCGGATGAAGCGGACAAGGTCAAGGCGGGCAACCTCTACATCGACGCCGACATCCTCAACGCCAACGCCAAGTTCGAGGACATCGACATCGGCGTTCCGGTGGACAACGCCCCCAAGGGCCCCGGGCCGGCCAAGGGCGACCACTATGTCCCCGGCTCCTTCGCCCAGCAGGCCAAGAGCGTCGTCTTCACCAACGCCAAGCAGCAGGCATGGGCGACTTCGGCGGGCACCTTCGAGCTCAAGGGCCTGAAGATGGACATCAAGTTCGGGAAGAACGAGTGCTTCGACCCGAAGGTCCTGAAGAGGCCGGACGACTGACCGGACGGGCGTGGGGAGCGGGACGGTCCGTCCTCCGCGCCCGGACGGCAACTCCCGCCGGAACCGGCTGCCTTGAGCGTCCGAACCACCTTTCGTCAGCCCCGAGGAGCGTTACGCATGAGCGCCGACACGCGATCCCTGCCGTCAGGCTCAGGCTCATTTGGCCGCGCCCGCTGCGCCTTTCGCGGATGGCGGGGGAGGCGCCCGTTCTGGGGCGGGCTGTGGACCATCCTGGCGGGCATCCCGATCATGTACATCCCGTACCAGACCATGACCCTCGGCGACCTGCACATCCGCCTGGCCACGACGGCGGGCGCGGGCTCGCTGATCATAGGGGTGCTGCTCATCGTCCTCGGTCTGACCATGTGGTTCCAGCCGCAGTCGAGGGTCTTCGCGGGCGTCGCGACGATCCTGCTCGGGCTGGTCTCCCTGGTCGTCTCGAACTTCGGCGCCTTCATCATCGGGCTGTTGCTGGCGCTCGTCGGCGGCGGGCTGGGCGTGTCCTGGGCGCCCGGGAAGCCGGTCGAGGAGGAACCGGCGGACGAGCCGCCGGGCGCCGCCGACGACGGGCCCTCCGGCGCATCGGCCGCGCCCGGCGGTCCGTCCCTGCTGAAGGAATGAATGGGGCCACCGTGTCCACAGAGTCCACTGAGTCCACCGGCGAAGCCCCGGGGGCGAAGACGGGTCCTCGCCACGCCGCGCCGAGAAGGCCGCTGCTGGCCCGGTTGCACATGCCCGCCGGCAAGGCTATAGCCCTCGCGGCGATGCCCACCGCCGTGCTCATGGGGATGGGCTTCACGCCCCAACTGGCGCAGGCGAAGCCGGTGGAGCCGCCGAATCCGTTCGGCGAGGCGTTCTGCCTGACGAAGCCGGAGGGTTCTCCGTCTGCGGGCACGTCGCCGTCGCCGGGCGCGACGCCCGGCACCCCGTCGCCCGATGCGTCGTCGCCGAGCCCGGACGCGAGCCGGACCGCCGACGCCGAGGACAAGGACAAGGACGAGGGCAGGGCGGAGAAGCCCAAGTCGCCCGGGAGAACGACGCCTCCGCCGTCACCTTCCCCGAAGGCGAAGCCGCAGCCGACGCCGTCATCGACGCCGTCCCCCACGGAGAGCCCCGCCGAGCGGGACCGCGGCAAACTCCCGGGACGGCTCCCGCTGCCCCCGATCCCGTGGCCCCTCCCGTCCAGGACGGCCTCGCCGCCCCCGACGCCCACGCCGACCCCCACGCCGACGCCGACCCCAACTCCCACCCCGACGCCGTCCGATGACGCGGCGAAGAAGGCGTCCCCCACGCCCACGGCGAAGGCGACGCCTCGCCCCCGCAAGTCCCTGGACGTCCCGGAGACCCCGGAGGCAACCCCGACCCCGGACGCGTCCGGCAGCGCGTCACCATCACCGACACAATCGACGCCCTCGTCCCCGACGCCCACGCCCACGCCTACGGCCACTGGGGAGAAGACCCCCAAGCCCTGCCCGACCTCCAAGGCCGGGCCCGACAAGGCGCAGCCCGCCTTCGCCGACAACCCCTGGTTCCTGGAGGCCAGCAAGCTCACGCTGCGCGGGCTGACCTACGAAGGGATCAAGGAGATCACCACGACCGGCGGGAAGAAGAAGTCTGTCGTGAAGTTCACGGCCGACGGCCTGGACATCAAGGACCTCCACGCGCTGGTGAACGACCGGGGCAAGGTCTTCCACCAGCGCGGCCCGGGCCCGGAGGTCCCGACGATCAGAGGCGGCAAAGTCACCCTCTACACGGAGGAGTTGAAGGGCAAGCTCCTCGGCATCCCGATGACGGTCAATGCCTCGCACCCCCCACCCCTCATCCCCGGCCTGAAGCTGCCGATCCCCATCAGCTACACGAACGTCAAGGTCCGCCAGGCGGGCCAGTTCGGCGGGACGCTCACCATCCCGAACATGAAGGTGTACATCACGGATGGGACGTATCCCTGAAGTCGGCACTGTAACCCCTTGTGTCTCCCACGTACCGGTACGTAAGGTGATCGCCGCGCTCGGCGGGCTCGGATCGTTCTTCCGGGCCCGCCTGCCAGTCAACTGACGTACCAGCGGCCCGCATTGCAGGGTGTCGGGGCCTTCGCCTCGCAGAGAAAGAACGTCGTTCACGCACCTCCTTGGCCTGGCCGCCCCTCTCAGTTCGGCTGGATTCTCACAGCTCATCCTTCTTATGTAGAGGGGACAAGGTTGCGTTTCAGATCAGGGATTCCTGTACCAGCATCGCGAAGACCGGGCCATCTCGCTTCTGCGGCCGCCATGGTTCTCCTGGCACTGGCTGTTCTGGCTGCTCTGGTCGTACGGCCGGATGCGCTCGACAGGCTTACGGATGCCCGGCCGGCAGGGGACAGCTACGACGGCTTCGATGCAAGCGCCGCCGAACAGTTGAGGCAGGACCAGTGCTTGATGGCCACCGTGCTGCGCACGGGCGGGCCGACCATGTTCGCCCATGCGCAGGATGCGCTGAACCAGTCACCGGACAAACTGCACTTGGCGGCGGACCGACAGTACTGGGAGCACACCCCGCTTGCCAAAGCATTCGATAAGGACAAAGAGATCGCGGCCAAGGAAGGAGCTGTCGACGACCGTCTCCAAGCCTGGAAGATACCGCTGGCCGGTCTGTCCACCCCGGACGGGTTCAGTGAGTCCGGGTTCCACGTGCCCCCTGGGCTCCCCATAGGAGATGACTTCTTCGACCAGACTGGCCTGTCACGGTGGCTCGGGCAGCAGTTCTGGAAGGACGAGGGCGACTTCTACAAGGATCCGACACCTCGAGCGGACGACGTGACGGTCAAGGCCGTCAAGGATGTCGGTACCCCTCTCTACGGCAAGGACCCGGATCCGGGGCTCCCGAACCCGCAGTGGCAGCAGGCCTTCGCCGAACGCCAGGCGTGGGAGCGTCTGGTGAACTGGTCGATGGATCCGACGGGTGCGGACGACGCGCGAATCTTCCTCACTGCCGGCGGGTTCCCGCGTACCGTGCCCGAGCCGGGCAGCCTTGAGTTCCGGCTCGCAGTCGAGGACCTGAAGTCCCGTTTCGCCACCTGCGCCTGGCGCACCCCGCCCGACCCGAGCGCGGTCCTCGGCAAGGAAGTTGCGGCAGCATCGCAGGAATGGCAGCAGGAGATCGCCTCGCAGGCCCTCCAGCGCAATCAGATTCTCAGCGCCAACCATGCTGCAACCAGGGCCCTGGCGGCAGGAGCCAAGTCCTTGGGAGAGATGCTCGGCCAGTCCTGGATCGCCGACCATCTCGCTATCTGGCAGGACTACTGGTCCCCCGGCGGTCCCGGCTGGATCGGGGACAGCCCGGTGATCGTGCATGCGCACGGTGCGCCCGACAAGTGCCTGGATGTACAGGGAGGGAAGAAGGCCAACGGCACTGCGGTCCAGCTCTACACGTGCAACGGCACCGGTGCACAGAAGTGGGTAATCGACGGAGACGCGCTGCGGAACCTGGACTCCGGCAAGTGCTTGGATGTCAAGGGGTCCGGTACCGCGAACGGCACGGCGGTTCAGCTTTGGACCTGCAATGGCACCAAGGCACAGAACTGGCGGTACTCCACACACGGCACGACCAGTCTGCGCAGCATTGGCACAGGCAACTGCCTTGATATGCATACGTTCAGCAATGGCCGTGACGCATGGGTCTGGGATTGCAACGGCACCGCTGCGCAGAAGTTCGACATCGTCCCGTCCGGCCACAACGGCGCCGACAATGTGCTTCGCTACCCGCAACAGGGGGAGTTCGACCAGGCGAAGAAGGGCGTCATGGCCACCCAGGCCGAGGCGGTGAAACAGCTCGGCCTTATCAAGGCCCAGGTCGCCGTGGCCAAGAAGGCTGCCGCTGCCGTGGACACCGCCGAGCAGGCCGCCTACACGATTGCTGACAAGGCGGGTGCCCCCAGAGGGCGTGGCCTACTGGTCGGGCGGCAGAAGGCGCAGGTGACGAAAGCTGCTGCCGCTGCACTTGAAGCGATGGCCAAGGCCGGCGAAACAGCCTATGCCGCAACTCGTGCGGCCGCCGGGGACAGCGCGACCGTCGCCGCACGTGCACTGACACAGGCCGCAGCGTCGAAGGCCGCATTCCGGACGGCCGCCGCGCAGGAGGCCAACGCACAGGCCAAGGCTGCCGCCAACGCCGCAGCGGTCCAGGCCAAGGCCGCGAAGGACGCGCGCGACACCGCGAGGGCCAAACTCGCCGAGACGGAGAAGGCCGAAGCGGACGCGAAGGCCGCGGCGGCCACGGCTCACGCGAAGCGTCTCGCGGCGGAGAAGGAAGAGGCAACAGCGAAGGCGGAGAAGGAGATCGCCGCGCAGAAGCAAGCCGAGGCCGCGGAGCACAGGAAGAGCGCCGAGGGCTACGCGACAACGGCCGAGAATGCCAAGGGCAGGGCTGAGGCTGCCGAATCCACCGCCGCGGAGAAGCGCAAGGCCGCCGAGGAGGCGCGGGACAAGGCGCAGGCCAAGCGCAGTGACGCCTGGGACGCGGCACAGAAGGCGGACGCGGCCAGGGCCAAGGCCGATGCCAAGGACGCCTATGCCCAGGCGCACGAATCCGATGACAACGCAAAGGACGCTCGAGCGGCGGCGAACGAAGCGGACAAGGCCGCCAACGAAGCGGAGGTAGCCGCGAAGTCGGCACGTGCCGAGGCCGATGCGGCGACGCAGGCAGCCGCCGACGCGGATGCGGCCGCGACGCGTGCCGAGGCCGCCGCCAAGCGTGCCCGTTCCGATGCCGATGCCGCGAAGTCGGCCAAGCTGAGGGCGGACGCCGCCGTGAAGACGGCGACGAGCACGGCGGCAGACGCGATCAGAGCGTCCCAGGACTCGGCCATGGCGGCCCGAACCGCTGTCAAGCTGGCCGATGATGCCGAGAAGGAGGCGGTCCAGGCCAGGAAGCACGCCGATGCGGCCAAGGCCGAGGCGGCCAAGGCAGTAGCGGGCTCCGCTGAGGCAGCCGGCCACGCGCACACCACCGCGCAAGCAGCAGAGGATGCCCGCAGCGCGGCACAGCAGGTTGCCGCACCGGCGAACGATGCGATCCAGCTCGGCTCTCCCTATATGGCGACCGACTACGCCGCAGGTTTGGCGGTGTTGACGGGGCAGTCGTCGAAGGCGATCGCCGAGCAGCAATTGGCCGTCGCCGAGGCGCACGCCGAGAACGCCAAGAAGGCGGCCGAGCAGGCGCGGAGCGTTGCGAATGCGGCGAAGGGCGATGCGAAGGCCGCGTACGTCCTTGCGTCCGACGCGGCCGGACATGCCGCCGACGCCCGCAAGTCCGCGAAGGAAGCCCTCGGTTATGCCGCCGAGGCGGCGAAGGCGGCAGCGGATGCGGCGAAGTCACTGGCCCGCACCATCGAGCACGACAGGCAGGCCACGGCAGACGCCGATGCCGCGGACAGGGCCGCGACCAACGCCGAAGGCCATGCGAAGGACGCGCGGAGTTCCGCCGACCAAGCGGCGCTGGACGCGGAAGGTGCACGCAAGGCGGCGGCCGAGGCGGAAGAGGCAGCGAAGAGCGCTCGCGCCGCCGCCGATAGGGCCGATGCCCAGGCCACTGCTGCCGAGGCGGCTGCCAAGGACGCGCACAAGGCCGCTGAGGACGCACAGAAGGCAGCCGAAGAAGCCGTGCGGAAACAGGCGAACAAGCAGGTTTCCACAGGAGCCGGAACCGGCATTGAACGCACCTTCTATGTCGTGGACAAGGTCACGCCGAACGGCGATCCCGAGTCGACCACGTGTGTCCTGGGGATGGGCAACAGCGGCTGCGACGTGACGTACACCCTGCGCTTCGACGCCGTCATCAGCTTCTACCTGTGCATCAATCCCGATGTTCCCGCCACCGAAGCCGGCTGCCCGAAGTCCGACACCGTCTTCCTCGGCACCCAGACCCAAAGGGGCCTGACCAAGAAGATGACCAAGCACTTCTCGAACTGGGACATCGTCAAGGAGGTCGACAAGGCGTTCCTCAAGGGCATCTGGGGCGCGCTCACCCAGGACTTCGTGGACTGCTGGCATGGCAGCGCTTCCGGATGCGCTTGGGCGGCCGTCGCGTTCGTGCCGGGCGAGAAAATTGCAGCAGCGGTCAAGGCACTCATCAAACTTGACGAGGCGCTGAAGACAGGGGTCGGCGTCGCTGGTGCCTGGAAGGCGGCCAAGGCCGCCGGACTGAAGGGCGATGTTCTTGCCGGCGTCGGCAAGAGGGTGAACGACGCGAGAAGGACGTCGGCGGGCTGCAAGATCGTCAGGGCTGCGACGATCAGACGTGTTGCCATGGCGGGCAATCCGTTGGAGTGCATGCCGCCTCTCCTGGATGACGAGAGCGAGGCGTACGTTGTGGCGAAGCATGTCGTCGGCGGTAAGAACGTCACCCATGAGAAGGGCGTGTTCGACGCTGACATCGACCTTGACGAGCTGGTCGAGATGTCTCTTGCCTCGCATCCTGTGGGCCCGAACAAGAGTGGCTTCTTCGAGCGGGATGTAGACGCGCGGCGGCTGATAGGCCTCACGTCCGAGATGACGGGGCGACAGCCCACGTCGTGGTTCAAACTCGTCCAAGACAAGTATGGCGGGGTGAGGACGATGTACCCGATCACCAAGCCGACTACGTGAGGAGAACCATGGCAGTGGGTGTCTACCTGGAGAACCGCCTGCACGAGCGCATAGCGCACGTCTGCGACGATGCTGATGAGAGCTTCATCGAGGCATGCAAGGATGCGCCTGATGGGTCGTTCATGCGCATGGTCCACCCATGGGGTGACACCATGTTCAATGAGCTCCAATTGGAGCCGTTTTTGCAGGAGTTGCGAGAGACCCCCGATGAGCGCAGGACTGTGGCAATCAGCAAGGTGATCGACCTCGCGGAGCAGGCCATTGCGCGGCACGGTTACTTGTACTTCGTGGGGGACTGAACCGGCTGAGCGCTGAGGCTTGCCTTCTTGGGGCTCAGGAAGGCAAGCCGCGCACCAACGCAACGACGTGGTCCCGGAGCCGGGAGCCGGTCCGGGAGACGAAACGGCTGTGGCCGTCACCCCCGTGAGGGTGACGGCCACAGCCGTGTGCTACGCACCAGCGAACTAGCGGTTCTCCCCGCCCAGGTGGTGCACCCGCACCATGTTCGTCGTGCCCGGGACACCGGGCGGCGAGCCGGCGGTGATGACCATCGTGTCGCCGTCGTTGTAGCGGTGGAGCTTCAGGAGCTCCGCGTCGACCAGGTCGACCATCGCGTCCGTGGTGTCCACGTGCGGGACGACGAACGTCTCGACGCCCCAGCTCAGCGCGAGCTGGTTGCGGGTCGCGGCGTCCGTGGTGAAGGCCAGGATCGGCTGGACCGTGCGGTAGCGGGACAGGCGGCGGGCCGTGTCACCGGACTTGGTGAACGCGACCAGCGCCTTGCCGCCGAGGAAGTCGGCGATCTCACAGGCGGCGCGGGCGACCGAACCGCCCTGGGTGCGCGGCTTCTTGCCGGGGACCAGGGGCTGGAGGCCCTTGGAGAGGAGCTCCTGCTCGGCGGCCTCCACGATGCGGGACATCGTCTTGACCGTCTCGATCGGGTAGGCGCCGACCGAGGACTCGGCGGAGAGCATGACCGCGTCCGCCCCGTCCAGGATCGCGTTGGCGACGTCGGACGCCTCGGCGCGCGTGGGACGGGAGTTGGTGATCATCGACTCCATCATCTGGGTCGCGACGATCACCGGCTTGGCGTTGCGGCGGCACATCTCGATGAGCCGCTTCTGCACCATCGGGACCTTCTCCAGCGGGTACTCCACCGCCAGGTCGCCACGGGCCACCATCACACCGTCGAAGGCCATGACGACCTCCTGCATGTTCTCGACGGCCTGCGGCTTCTCGACCTTGGCGATCACCGGGACGCGGCGGCCGACCTCGTCCATGACGCGGTGGACGTCCTGGACGTCCTTGGCGTCGCGGACGAAGGACAGGGCCACCATGTCGCAGCCCATCGCGAGCGCGAACTTGAGGTCCTCGACGTCCTTCTCGGACAGGGCCGGGACGTTGACCGCCGCGCCGGGCAGGTTGATGCCCTTGTGGTCGGAGATGACGCCGCCCTCGATGACGATGGTCCTGACCCGGGGGCCGTCGACCTCGGTCACGCGCAGCTCGACGTTGCCGTCGTTGATCAGGATCTGGTCACCCTTGGCGACGTCGCCCGGCAGGCCCTTGTAGGTCGTGCCGCAGATGGTCTTGTCGCCGGGGACGTCCTCGGTGGTGATGGTGAACTCGTCGCCGCGCACCAGCTCCACCGGGCCGTCCGCGAAGGTCTCCAGGCGGATCTTCGGGCCCTGGAGGTCGGCCAGGACGCCGATCGCGCGCCCGGTCTCGTCCGCGGCCTTGCGGAGGCGGTGGTACCGCTCCTCGTGCTCCGTGTGGGAGCCGTGGCTCATGTTGAAGCGGGCCACGTTCATGCCGGCCTCGATCAGCGTCTTCAGCTTCTCGAAGGAGTCGACGGCGGGGCCCAGGGTGCAGACGATTTTGGAACGGCGCATGGGGCAGATCCTATCGGTTTGTTTCGGAGCGGAATATTCGAGCTGTGGGAAAGGACAGGAGCGGAAGCCTGGATTCCTTGAGGAATCAGGCGCTGACCAGGGCGTACGCCTGGGTGGCGATCTCCAGCTCCTCGTCGGTCGGGACGACCGCGACGGCGACCCGGGCGTACTCGGGGGAGATCAGCCGCGCCGCGTCGCCCCGCTGCGCGTTGAGCTCCGCGTCCACGGCCAGGCCCAGCTCCTCCAGACCGGCCACGGCGGCCTCGCGGACGGGCGCCGCGTTCTCGCCCACGCCCGCCGTGAAGGCGACCGCGTCGACCTTGCCCAGCACGGCGTAGTAGGCGCCGATGTACTTCTTCAGCCGGTGCACGTACACGTCGAAGGCGAGCTTCGCCCGCTCGTCGCCCTCGTCGATCCGCCGGCGGATCTCGCGCATGTCGTTGTCGCCGCACAGTCCGATCAGACCGCTCTTCTTGTTGAGGAGCGAGTCGATCTCGTCGGTCGACATCCCGGCGTTGCGGGACAGGTGGAAGATGACCGCCGGGTCGATGTCACCGGAACGGGTGCCCATGACCAGGCCCTCCAGCGGGGTCAGGCCCATGGAGGTGTCCACGCAGCGGCCGCCCCGGACCGCGGAGGCGGAGGCGCCGTTGCCCAGGTGCAGGACGATCACGTTGACCTCGGACGGGTCCTTGCCCAGCAGCTTCGCCGTCTCGCGGGAGACGTAGGCGTGCGAGGTGCCGTGGAAGCCGTAGCGGCGGACCATGTGCGCGTCCGCGGTCGCGGTGTCGATCGCGTAGCGGGCCGCGTGCTCCGGCATCGTCGTGTGGAAGGCGGTGTCGAAGACCGCGACCTGCGGCAGGTCGGGGCGGAGCGCCTGGGCGGTGCGGATGCCGGTGATGTTGGCCGGGTTGTGCAGCGGGGCCACCGGGACCAGCCGCTCGATGTGCGCCAGCACCTCGTCCGTGACCAGGGTCGGCTCGGTGAACTCGCTCCCGCCGTGGACCACGCGGTGGCCGATCGCGGCCAGCTCGGGGGAGTCCAGGCCCAGCCCGTCGGCGGCCAGTTCGGCGGCGACGGCGTTCAGCGCGGCGGTGTGGTCGGCGATCCGCTCCGTGATCTCGCGCTTGGTGCCGCCGGTCGCGAGCGGGGTGTGGGCCAGCCGCGAGGTGTCCTCGCCGATGCGCTCGACCAGGCCGACGGCGAGGCGGGCGCCGTCCGCCATGTCGAGCAGCTGGTACTTGAGCGAGGAGGAGCCGGAGTTGAGGACGAGGACGCGGGTCGCGTTGGCGTTGGCAGTCATGGGGCTTTCCGTGGTGGGGGGAACAGAGGGCATGCCGGGGCTCACGGCTCGACGCGGTCGCCGCGCTGCTCGCCCTGGGCCTGGATGGCGGTGATCGCGACGGTGTTGACGATGTCCTGGACGAGCGCGCCGCGCGACAGGTCGTTGACCGGCTTGCGCAGGCCCTGGAGGACCGGGCCCACCGCGACGGCGCCGGCCGAGCGCTGCACGGCCTTGTAGGTGTTGTTGCCCGTGTTGAGGTCGGGGAAGACCAGGACGGTGGCCTTGCCGGCGACCTCGGAGCCCGGCAGCTTGGTGGCGGCCACGGCCGCGTCCACCGCGGCGTCGTACTGGATCGGGCCCTCGACCAGCAGGTCGGGACGGCGCTCGCGGACCAGCTCGGTGGCCCGGCGGACCTTGTCGACGTCCGCGCCGGAGCCGGAGGTGCCGGTGGAGTACGAGAGCATCGCGATCCGCGGCTCCACGCCGAACTGGGTGGCGGTCGCGGCGGACTGGATGGCGATGTCCGCGAGCTGCTCGGCGTTCGGGTCGGGGTTGACCGCGCAGTCGCCGTAGACGAGCACCCGGTCGGCCAGGCACATGAAGAAGACCGACGAGACGATCTGCGCGCCCGGCGCGGTCTTGATGATCTCGAAGGCGGGGCGGATGGTGGCCGCGGTGGAGTGCACCGCGCCGGAGACCATGCCGTCGGCCAGGCCCTCCTGGACCATCAGCGTGCCGAAGTACGAGACGTCGGCGACGACGTCGTACGCCAGCTCCAGCGTCATGCCCTTGTGGGCGCGGGCCTTGGCGTAGATCTCGGCGAAGCGCTCGCGCAGCGGCGAGGTCTGCGGGTCGATGAGCTGGGCCTCGCCCAGGTCGATGCCGAGCTCGCCGGCGCGCTTGCGGATCGCGTCCTCCTCGCCCAGCAGCGTGAGGTCGCAGACGTCGCGGCGCAGCAGCACGTCGGCGGCGCGCAGCACCCGCTCCTCGGTGCCCTCGGGCAGGACGACGCGGCGGCGGGCGGCGCGGGAGCGCTCGATGAGCTCGTGCTCGAACATCATCGGGGTGACGCGGCTGGAGCGGGCCACGGAGATGCGGGCCGCCAGGTCGCCGGTGTCGACGTTGCGCTCGAAGAGGCCGAGCGCGGTCTCGGCCTTGCGCGGGGACGAGCCGTCGAGCTTGCCCTCGATGGCGAAGAGCTCGGCCGCGGTCGGGAAGGAGCCGCCGGGCACGGAGACGACCGGGGTGCCGGGGGCGAGCCGGTCGGCGAGGGCCAGGATGTCCGGGCCGGGGCGCTCGTCCAGGGTGAGCAGCAGGCCGGCGATGGGCGGGGCGCCGGCGCTGTGCGCGGCCAGCGCGCCGACGATCAGGTCGACGCGGTCGCCGGGGGTGACCACCAGGCAGCCGTCGGTCAGGGCCGGGAGGAAGGCGGGGAGCATGGCGCCGCCGAAGACGAAGTTCTTCGCGTCCCGGTTCAGGCCCGCCTCGTCGCCGAGCAGCACGTCGGCTCCCAGCTTGCGGACGATCTGGGCGACGGTCGGGGCGGAGAGCGACGCCTCCTCGGGCAGCGCGTAGCAGGGCACCGGCAGGCCGGCGGACAGGCCCTCGGCCACGGCCTCGCGGTCGGCGGGCGTCACCCGGTTGACGATCAGGGCGACGACGTCGCAGCCCAGCGCCTCGTAGGCGCGGAAGGCGTTGCGCGCCTCGGCCCGTACGGACTCCGCGGCCTGGCCCTGGGCGCCGACGACGGTGATCACGGCGGCGCCGAACTCGTTGGCCAGGCGGGCGTTGAGGGCGAGCTCGTCCGGCAGGTTGCTGCCGATGAAGTCGGTGCCGAGGACGAGGACGTACTCGTACTCCCGGGCGACGGCGTGGAAGCGCTCGACGATGCGGGAGACCAGCTCGTCCGTGCCCTTCTCGGCCTGGAGGGCGGCGGCCTCGCCGTAGGTCAGGCCGTAGACGCTTTCGGGTGACTGTTCCAGCCGGTAGCGGGTCCGCAGCAGGTCGAAGAGGCGGTCCGGACCGTCCCCGTGGACGAGCGGGCGGAAGACGCCCACCCGGTCGACCTGGCGGGTCAGGAGCTCCATGACTCCCAGCTCGATGACCTGGCGTCCGTCGCCGCGATCGGTCCCGGTCACGTACACGCTGCGCGTCACGTGTGCTCTCCTTGCTCCATGCCGTGAGGTGGGTACAGGCCGTTCATCTGTTCGTTGCCCGGCCCGTGAAAATACCCGTTAGGGTGGTCTTGCCCTCTTGACAATACCTGCGACCCTGGATAAGGCGCGCGTCAGGCGGGCCCCGGTGGGAAGCGGTTGCCGACAGGGCCGTGGACACGGCCGGGGAAGCCCAGCACCGGCGGGCCCATGGAACAATCGGGTCCGGCTCACAGGTACCAGTAGCGAGCAGGAGACACAGCACGATGCGCATCGGAGTCCTCACCGCGGGCGGCGACTGCCCCGGCCTGAACGCCGTCATCCGCTCAGTGGTGCACCGTGCCATCGCGGAACACGGTGACGAGGTCATCGGCTTCGAGGACGGCTTCAAGGGCCTGCTCGACGGCCGCTTCCGCAAGCTCGACCTCGACGCGGTCAGCGGCATCCTGGCCCGCGGCGGCACCATCCTCGGCTCCGCCCGCCTGGAGCGCGCCCGGCTCCGCGAGGCGTGCGAGAACGCCAAGGACTTCTCCCGCGAGCACGGCATCGACGTCCTCATCCCCATCGGCGGCGAGGGCACCCTCACCGCCGCCCGGATGCTCTCCGACGCCGGCCTGCCCGTCGTCGGCGTGCCCAAGACGATCGACAACGACATCTCCTCCACGGACCGCACCTTCGGCTTCGACACCGCCGTCGGCGTCGCCACCGAGGCCATCGACCGCCTCAAGACCACCGCCGAGTCCCACCAGCGCGTCATGGTCGTCGAGGTCATGGGCCGCCACGCCGGCTGGATCGCCCTCGAGTCCGGCATGGCCGGCGGCGCCCACGGCATCTGCCTGCCCGAGCGGCCCTTCGACCCCGCCGACCTCGTCAAGATGGTCGAGGAACGCTTCGCCCGCGGCAAGAAGTTCGCCGTCATCTGTGTCGCCGAGGGCGCGCACCCGGCCGAGGGCTCGATGAACTACCAGAAGGGCGCCATAGACCAGTTCGGCCACGAGCGCTTCGCCGGCATCGGCACCGCCCTCGCCCACGAACTGGAGCGCCGCCTCGGCAAGGAGGCCCGCCCGGTCATCCTCGGCCACGTCCAGCGCGGCGGCACCCCCACCGCGTACGACCGCGTCCTCGCCACCCGCTTCGGCTGGCACGCGGTCGAGGCCGCCCACCGCGGCGAGTTCGGCATGATGACCGCGCTGCGCGGCACCAGCATCGAGATGGTGCCGCTCGCGGACGCGATCACCGAGCTGAAGCGGGTGCCGGAGGACCGGATGGACGAGGCGGAGTCCGTCTTCTGAGCCCTCAGGCGCGCAGCCGGTTCGCGAACTCCGCGAACAGCTCCGCCGTCGCGGCGTCCGCTGCCCGCGACTGCTCGAACAGGCCGATGAAGCCGTGCGCCAGGCCCTCGTACGTCCGGTGGAAGACCTCCACTCCCGCCCGTGCGAGGGCCTCGGCGTACGCCCGGCCCTCGTCCCGCAGCGGGTCGTACTCCGCCGTCCCGACGACGGCCGGGGCGACGCCGCCGAGCTCCGGGGCGGGCAGCGGGGAGATCCGCCACGCGCGGAGGGTCTCCGGGTCGTCGCCCGCGTAGACCCGCTGGAGCTCGTCGACCATCCTGCCGTCCAGCGGCGGCCCCTCGACGGTCTCCGCCGGGGACGGATACGGCCGCGTGCGGTCCGTCGCCGGACAGGCCGCCAACTGGGCGGCCGGCGGCCGCCGTTCGTCCCGGAGGACGAGCGCGGCCACGGCCGCCGCCTTCGCCCCGGATCACCGGCCACTGCGTTGTATATCGCCTTTTCAAGATCTCGCATAAGTGGACTGTTCGTCGGGTTTTGGGTTATGCAGAACAGATTGCAAGCCCCAACGGGTCGGTGAAAATGAACGGGTTGGGAACGTAGGCATAGTGGTTGGCCGAAGGGGCGAGCCCGAGGGGGTCGGGCGTGATGTACCGGCCGAGTCCGGGGTCGTAGTGGCGGTTGAATCCGGTCTCGACCCGGTGGCCATGGAAGAGGGATCATCCGTGATGACGGTGACGGGCAGGTCGCGCGAAGCGCGCTGCTACGTGCGGAAGTTCGAGGCCATGCGTGACGGGGCGCTGCCTCCGGCGGCGACACCCGAATTCCTGCACCGACTCGCCAGAGAGGTCGATCACCATCAACGCTCAGCTGACGGCTCTCGAAGTAGCCGACGAGAACCCTGGTTCACATCCTCGTACAGCAACGAGAACAACGCCGGAGCCTGTGTATCCGTCGCCGAACTCCCCGAACGGATCGGCGTTCGAGACTCCAAACAACGCAACGGCCCCGCATTCCTGATACCGAGGCCCGCATTGGCCTCCTTTCTCCAGGGGCCGGCCCGGCCCCAATGATCACCCGGCTTCGCCAGGAAGCGAGGAGAGCGCCGGCCCCTCAAACGGCACATTGCGGGCCGGAGCGCAGAATGAATTTGGGTGAACGCGGGTGCGGCGACATGCGCAGCTCGCGCTGAGCGGTCAACTCGGCAGGGAGCCAGTCGTGTTGGCGTATCCGGGGGTGTCGCCGCTCGGTCCTGGAGGGTGGGAGGAGCGCCATCCGAGGGAGGCATTTGCCCCCTTTGTGAGGGAATAAGGGGTGCGGGTCGGCGTGACGGAGCCGTTCCGGGGCGCCTCTCGGGGGCCTCGGGCCGATTGGGCGGACGGGGCCGGCGCGGGTAAGCATGGAGGCGTTCCCCGGTGATGCAGGATCGGGTCCGGGGGAGGTTTCTACGACCCCGGGAGGAAATGCCATGCGCCGCGTGCCCGAGCCCCGAGAGCTCGCCGATCTGCCGTACGCCCATCGGCTGGAGCCGTTCGGCGGGGAGCTGGAGCGGGAGCGCTCGTACGAGTGGGTGCACGTCGACGGGCGGGAGTTCGATGAGGTCGACGGGGGCAGTGCGCACTTCACGGAGTCCGCGCTGTCGTCGGTGACGTTCACGCGGGGGCGGTACCGGCGGACGTTGTTCGACGGCGTGTGGCTGCACCATCTCCGTGCCGTGGGCAGCGACTTCGCCGAGAGCAGATGGCTGGACGTGGAGTGCGGGGCGGGGCTGCTCGCGGGAGCGGAGATCCACGGGGCGGAGATGCGGCGCGTGGTGTTCCACCACTGCAAATTCGACTCGGTGAACCTGCGGGTGGCCGCGCTGCGTGAAGTAGACTTCGTGGACTGCCTGTTGAGGGACGTGGACTTCGGCGGCGCGACGCTGACCGACGTGTCGTTCCCGGGCACGACGCTGGAGCGCGTGGACTTCGCGCGGGCGAAGCTGTCGCGGGTGGATCTGCGCGGGGCCGTCTCGCTGGGGATCAGGTCGGTGGAGGCCCTCAAGGGGGCGGTGATCAGCAGCCCTCAGCTGTTCGACCTGGCCCCGGCCCTGGCGCAGCACGTCGGGCTGACGGTCAGGGACACGGACTAGGACCCTGGCGCGGGGGCGACGTTCGTCAGCGAGACGGCCCGGCGGAGGGACCGGGCGAGGGCGACGGGGTCGCCGGTGGCCCAGAGGTGGACGAAGAAGAGGCGCGGCTCCTCGGTGAGGCCGTGGTTGTGCAGCTCGACGAGGTCGATCGCACCGCGGCGCAACGCGACGAGGACGTCGTGCACTTCGCCGGCGACCATGGCGAAGTCGCCGCTGAGCGCGGCGCGTCCGCCGCCCAGCGGCTGGAAGGTGAAGGCCGTGGTGGCGCCGAGGCCCGGCGGGAGGGCGCGGCCGTGGTCGACGACGGTCTCGCGGCGGATGAAGGTGCAGACGTGGACGCCGTTGGCCGTGGTGCCGGGGACGCCGAGCGCCGCGTCGATGCCGGCCGTGTCGAGGTCGAGCGGGCGCGGCCGGGCCGGCGGGGGAGGGGGCGGGGTGCCGGTCGCCCGGACGACGGCACGCAGGCCGTGGGCCAGGTGGACGGGGTCGTGGCCGTGCCGGTGGATGTGCGTCCACCACAGGGGCGGGTCGTGCGCCAGCAGATGCTTGTGGATGGCGGTCTGCGCGAATCCGTGCTCGTGCAACGCGTCGTTGAGCCGTTGCAGCCGGCACTCCGTGACGATCATGTCGCCCATGACGAGGGTGCTCCCGTCGTCGTAGCGGACGAACGAGACGTGCGAGCCGAGGGCGAGGCCGGGGGTGACGGTGACGCCGTGGGAGACGACGTGGAGGTCCCAGCGGGGGAAGGGCGTGTGGTAGTAGAGGCCGCGGATCATGTTGCCGCCGCGGCCGAGGGCCGAGGCGACGCCGGACCAGGTGGAGAGGTTCGAGGCCACGGGGGCCGCCGCGCGGCCCGTCCGGCCCGGCTCAGCGGCGGAGCCGGGGAACGCCAGCGCCGTGGCCGCGGGGGTCAGCGCGGCCACGGCCAGCAGGTTTCTCCGGCGTATTCCGTTCTCGCGCGGCTGCTGAGTGCTCATCTCCGGGTACCTCGCGCCTCCGGGGGAAGATCCGGGGCTCGGGAGAGCCCGCAGGTGCGCGACGAGTTCCCTCGTTCCGGCGGGGCAAACAGCCGGTACCGCGACGGTGGGGCCGGGGGCGTACGAGGGCCGGGCGCGGCGGGCGCCCCGCGCCCGCCGCGCCCGCGGCGCTCACTGGCTGCCGATGGACTCCAGCACGTTCAGCCGCGCCGCCCGCCGCGCCGGCCAGACCGCGGCCAGGACGCCGACCGCGAGGGCGAGGAGGAGGAAGACGCCGATGCGGGCCCAGGGGACGACCATCTCGTACTGCGGGAACGAGGAGCGCAGCAGGTGGCCGCCCGACCAGGCGAGGAAGACGCCCAGGCCGACGCCGAGCACCGCGCCGAACATCGCGATCATCACGGACTCCAGGCGCACCATGCTCCGCACCCCGGCGCGCGCCAGGCCGATCGCGCGGAGCATGCCGATCTCGCGGGTGCGCTCGAAGACGGACATGGCCAGGGTGTTGACGACGCCGATCACCGCGATGACGACGGCCATGCCCAGCAGGCCGTACATCAGGTAGAGGACGTCGTCGATGTTGCCCGCGCTCTCGCGCCGCAGGTCGTCCCGGCTCTGGATCTTCATGATCGGGTTGGCGCCGAGCGCCTTGCGCAGGGTGGCGGGGAGGTCGCCGGACGCGCCGGGGGCGGCCTTCACCAGCACTTCCTGGTCGAGCACCTTGTCCAGGTGGGGGTTGACGAAGGAGGGCGCGGCGAGGGCGTCGCTGAGGACGTCGTTCTTCGCGTAGACGGCGGCGACGCGCGCGGTGGCCTTCTTGCCGTCGTAGAACTCCATGGGGAGGGACGAACCGACGCGCAGCGCGCGCTGTTCGGCGTACTCGTCGGAGACGGCGACGGACGTGCCGCGCACCGCCGCGAGGGAACCTTCGCGCACCTTGAGGTCCGTGACCTTGGTGAGTGACCCGAGGTTCGTGGTGCGCAGGCCGGCGGGGGCGCCGTGCGACGTGAAGCCGGTCATCCGGATCGGGACGGCGGCGTCGACGCCCGGCTGCCCGCCCAGGGTCCGCGCGACCTCGGGGGACATGCCGCCGAAGCCGGTGGAGGTGACCTTGTAGTCGGCGGTCAGGTCCTGGGCGCCCATCCGGTCGACGCCCCGGTCGGCGGAGATCGCGACCACGGTGAAGCCGGTGATGAGGGTGAGGCCGATCATCAGCGCCGAGGCGGTCGCGGCCGTACGGCGCGGGTTGCGGAGCGCGTTGCGGCGGGCGAGCGTGCCGCTGACGCCGGAGAAGCGGGCGGTGAGCCGGCCGAAGAGGGCGACGAACGGGCGGGAGAGCAGCGGGGCCAGGACGATCACGCCGGTGAGGGTGAGCGCCGAGCCCGCCATCGCCGTCTGGAGCCCGCTGGAGTCGCGGATCGTCGTGACGTACAGCATGATCGCGACGCCGAGCGCGGTGAGGACGCCGCCGATGGCGTTGCGCAGGACCAGGCTGCGGGGGGCCGCCGGCTGGTCCACCGCGGACAGGGCCTCGACCGGGGCGATGCGTGCGGCCTTGCGGGAGGGCAGCCAGGCGGCGAGGACGGTCACCGCGGTGCCGACCGCGAGGGCGGAGAGCACGGCCGACGGCTCGATCACCAGCGGGCCGTCCGGCAGGCTCGCACCGTTCGCGTCGAGGACGGAGCGCAGGCCGACGGCGATACCGAGGCCGAGGACGAAGCCGACGGCGGACGCGACGAGGCCGAGCACCCCCGCCTCGATGAGCACCGAGCGCACCACCTGCCGGCGCGAGGCGCCCACCGCGCGCAGCAGCGCGATCTCCCGGGTGCGCTGGGCGATGAGCATGGTGAAGGTGTTGGCGATGATGAAGACGCCGACGAAGAGGGCGATGCCGGCGAACACGAGGAAGGTGTTCC
This sequence comes from Streptomyces caatingaensis, assembly GCF_001187435.1. Lineage (GTDB taxonomy): Bacteria > Actinomycetota > Actinomycetes > Streptomycetales > Streptomycetaceae > Streptomyces > Streptomyces caatingaensis. The sequence continues at coordinate 34,155 of NZ_LFXA01000011.1, forward strand.
GGATCGACTTGGTCTCCTTGTCGATCACCTTCGACTGCTCGGCGGCGAGGGCCTTGCCGCTCTGGGCCTGGAGGCCCTGGGGAAGGGCGGCGCGCACCTTCGCGGCCAGGGCGTCCTGGTCGGTGCCGGGCGCGGCCGAGACGACGAGCTCGGTGAACTCGCCCTTGGTGCCGAGGAGTTGCTGAGCGGTCCGGGTGTCGAAGAGCGCGAGGCTGCCGCCGGACTCGACGCGGGGGTCGTCGGTGCCGACCGTGCCGACGAGCTTCTTGGTGATCACCGGTCCGTCGACGGCGAGGCGGACGGTGCCGCCGAGCCGGGCGCCGGTCCGCTCCGCCGTCCGCGCGTCGAGGGCGACCTCGTCGGGGGCGGAGGGGCCGCGGCCGGTGCGGAGCGGATAGCGGCTGTCCTTGCCGTCCTTTCCGCCGTCGTCGGGGCTGTAGTTGGCGCCCTGGCTGCCCCATTCGCGGCCGGCGGGGTTGCCGTCCCTGTCGGCGACGGTGACGGTGCCGTGGACGGACGGGCGGACGCGTGTGACGCCGGGGACCGCGCGGACCGCGGCCGCGGCCCTGGCGTCGAGCCGGCCGGTGTCCGCCGGGCCGCCGCCCGCCGTCACGGAGACGGCGACGTCGTCGAGGCTCTTCGCCGTCCTGTTGCGGAACGCGGAGCCGACGGAGTCGCTGAAGACGAGGGTGCCGGAGACGAAGGCGGTGCCCAGGAGGACCGCGAGGGCGGTCATGAGCAGGCGGGCCTTGTGGGCGAGGAGGTTGCGGAGGGCTGTGCGCAGCAACGGGTGTCCTGTGGGTGGTGGTCGGGGCGCTCGGTGGCCTTGGCCGGTACGGCCCGTGGCCTCAGGAGCGGGGGTCCGGGGCGTGTGCCCCGGGAAGGCTCCGCATGCGGTCGAGGACCGCGTCCGCGGTCGGGCGATGCAGCTCGTCGACGATGCGGCCGTCCGCGAGGAAGAGGACGCGGTCCGCGTACGAGGCGGCCACCGGGTCGTGCGTCACCATGACGACGGTCTGTTCGAGGGCCCGGACCGACTCCGCGAGGAAGCCGAGGAGTTCGGCGCCGGAGCGGGAGTCGAGGTTGCCCGTCGGCTCGTCCGCGAAGATGATCTCCGGCTTGGCGGTGAGCGCGCGGGCCACGGCGACGCGCTGCTGCTGGCCGCCGGAGAGCTGGTTCGGGCGGTGGCCGAGGCGGCCGGAGAGGCCGAGCGTCGTCACGATCTGGCCGAGCCACTCCGGGTCCGGCCTGCGGCCGGCGATGTCCATCGGCAGGGTGATGTTCTCCAGCGCCGTGAGGGTCGGCAGGAGGTTGAACGCCTGGAAGACGAAGCCCACCTTGTCGCGGCGGAGCCGGGTCAGCTGCCGGTCGCCGAGCGAGGCGAGTTCGGTGTCGCCGATGCGGGCGGAGCCGGAGGAGACGGTGTCGAGGCCGGCCATGCAGTGCATGAGCGTCGACTTGCCGGAACCGGAGGGGCCCATGATCGCCGTGAACTCCGCCCGGTGGAACTCGACCGAGACCGAGTCGAGTGCGGTCACCCGGGTCTCCCCGTGGCCGTAGACCTTGCTCAGGGCGGTCGCACGGGCGACGACGGTGCGGGCTCGGGGGGTGGCCGGCGGGGCGGCTGCGGGCATGGGTGCTCCTCGGATCGGGGCGGGGATCGCTTCCCATCCTCCGGGCCGGGGCGCGCCCCGGCGTCGGCCGAGGGACCGGAATGCGAGGTCCCCCTTTGGGGTGGGGAAGGGGGCGGCGTAGTCCTTGAGACGGACGGGGTGGGGGAGGGGAGAGGGACAACCGGGCGGGATCCCGGGCTCAGCCCTTCAGCGCACCCCCCAGCGCGAACCCCCCGCCCACCCGCCGCGACAGCACCCCGTACAGCAGCACCACCGGCGTCGAGTAGAGGATCGAGAACGCGGCGAGCTGCCCGTACGCCACCTGCCCGTAGCTGCCGAAGAAGGTGAAGACCGTGACGGAGGCGGGAAGCCGGTCGGGGGAGAGCAGCAGAAGGAAGGGGACGAAGAAGTTCCCCCACATCAGCGCGAAGCAGTAGACCGCGACGACCCCCACACCGCGCCCCATCAGCGGCAGCACGACCCCCGTCAGCGTGCGCAGCCAGCCCGCGCCGTCCGTCCAGGCGGCCTCCTCCAGGGAACGGGGGACGCCGTCCATGAAGTTCTTCATCAGCCAGATGGCGAAGGGGAGTTGGGCGGCGGACAGGAAGAGGATCGTGCCGCCCATGGTGTCGATGAGGTTCACCCGGACGAACAGCCCGTAGACCGGCACCATGATCGCGGTGATCGGGAGGCAGGTGGTGAACAGGACGGTCAGCAGGTACGGACGCACGAGGCGGGAGCGGAAGCGCGAGAGGGGGTACGCGGCGAGGGCGGCGCAGGCCACCGTCAGCGCGGTTCCCCCGCCGCACAGCAGCAGGCTGTTGAGCATCGGTGTGAACGTGATCTCGTCGGTCAGGACGGCGGAGAAGTTCTCCGCCGTCACCGGCGAGGGCGCCCGTACGCTCAGCCCCGCCCGCCCGTCCACCGACGCCAGCACCAGCCACAGCAGCGGCAGCGCGAACGCGCCGCACACGACGGCGAGCGCCGCGTCCGCGGCGAGCCGGCGGCGGGTGGGGCGGGCAAGGAGCCGCAGACGCACGGGCCGACGCATGGCACCTCCACTGCCCGGAGGGTAGCGACGCGGTCAGGGCGCGGGGAAGGCGTTCATCGCGACATCCACCGCGCGGTGCAGTTCCTCCGCCGTCGCCCCGCCCGCCGCCTGCACGGCGATGCCGTACCGGACCAGGCACACGTACCGGGCCGGCCCCCGGCGTCGGCGTCCTCGGCCAAGTCCCCGTCCCGCCGGGCCTGTTCGAAGCGGCGGCGCAGCGCGGCCTCGGAGGCGCGCCGCCGGGCGGCTGTCTCGTCGCGGACGGCGCCGGCCTGGTCGCCGGTGGCGAGCGCGCCGTGCACCATCAGGCACCCCGGGGCGTCCCCGGCCGTCGCGGCGGCGGCCGTCCCGCGGAGCAGCGCTTCCGCGACGGCGCGCGCCGTGGGCTCGGCAAGGTGCTCCGCGGCAAGGTCGCGCTCGTCACCGGGGGTTCGCGGGGGACCGGGGCGGCGACGGCGCGAATGCCGGCCGGGGCGGGGCGGACGTCGCGATCGGCTACGCCTCGTCCGCCGGTCCTGGCCGGCCCCCAGGCGTCGTTCGTGACCGGCGCGGTCCTCGACGTGGACGGCGGCTCGCCGGCGTGAGGCGCCGGGCCCGGCGCCCGCCGCCCGTCCGCCTCACGTCTGCGGCGGCGCCTGGTAGACCTGTGCCGCGAACGCGTGCACCTTGTCCTCCGGCAGGCTCCGCGCCACGTCCGCCTCGCTGATCATCCCGACGAGCTTCTTGTTCTCGATCACCGGGAGCCGGCGGATGTGGTGGGTGCCCATCTCGTGGACGACCTCCTCCACGCTGGCGTTGGCGTCGATCCAGCGCGGTGTGCCCTCGCAGATGTCGCCGGCGGTGCACTGCGACGGGTCGTGGCCCTCGGCCACGCACTTCACGACGATGTCGCGGTCGGTGATGATCCCGCACAGCCGCTCGTTCTCGTCGCTGACGGGCAGCGCGCCGACGTGGAGCCGGCGCATCCGCTGCGCGGCGTGCAGCAGCGACTCCGTCTTGGGGATCCACTGTGCGCCCTCGTGCATGATGTCCTTGGCCGTGGTCATGGTGTCCCTCCTGTTCGGGGCGGTGCGCCTCTCCGGTGCTGCGTTCTCTGCTCCGTTCTCGTAGTCCGTTCTCGTAGTCCGTTCTCCGTGCGGGTGCCCCGCCGGTGCGCCTCGACGCCCGGGCGGGGCACACTCCATCCATCCCTTCCATCGTCGCCCCGCCGTCCGGGTTCGGCGACCGGGCGGGGGACGGGGCCCGGTGCCAGACTGGGACGGAGAGTGCCGTCGCCTGCGGAGAGGGGGCGCGTTCCCCATGCTCACCACCGACTTCGCCACCGGGGCGCCCACCTGGATCGACCTGGGCAGCCCCGACACCGGGCGGGCCGCCGCCTTCTACGCCTCCGTCCTCGGCTGGGACTTCGTCCCCGCGGGCCCCGGGTCGGGCGGCTACGGCTTCTTCCGCGCGGACGGCGCGACGGTCGCCGCCCTCGGCCCGCTGACGGAGGAGGGCGCCTCGTCCGCCTGGACCGTGTACTTCCGGACCCCGGACGCGGACGCCACGGCCAAGTCCGTGGAGATGAGCGGCGGTACGGTCCGCGTCGCACCGTTCGACGTCATGGAGGCCGGGCGCATGGGCTGCTTCACCGACCCCGGCGGGGCGGACTTCGCCGTCTGGCAGCCGGCCGGGGTCGGCGGCCTGGAGCGGGTCTCCGAGGACAACGCGCTGTGCTGGGTCGAGGCGCACGTCCCCGACCCGACCGCCGCATACGCCTTCTACCGCGGCGTGTTCGGCTGGCGCTCCGTCGACATGGAGGTGCCCGGGCTGGTCTACAAGGTCCTGTCCACCGCCGAGGGCGACCAGCAGGAGGCGTCCTTCGGCGGCATGGCACCGCTCCAGCGGGGCGAGCGGGCGCGCTGGATCCCGTACTTCTGCGTCGGCGACCCGGACGCGGTGGGCTCCGCGGCGGAGAGCGGCGGTGGTTCGGTGCCGATGACTCCGGCGGACGTGGCCGGGGTCGGGCGGATCGCCTGGATCGCGGATCCGTTCGGAGCGGCGTTCGCGGTGATCCGGCCGGACCAGCCGGCGGCCGCGGCGTAGGCGGGCGGACGGCCGGTCGGGGCTTGGGCTTGTCTTTACCTTCGCTTTGCGTTTAGATCAGGCTCGCTCCTGCCGCAGTCCGCGTCGGCCCCTTGCCCGCTTCCCCCTCTGTCCACCCCGAAGGATCTGCCGTTCCGTGAAGCGCCCCGCCCCCCGTTCCGTTCGCCCTGCCCGCCTCGCAACGCTCTCTCTCGTCTCCCTCGCCTCCTTCGTCACCGTGGCCGCCTCGGCCGGATGCTCCTCCGACGGCTCCGGGGACTCCGTGAAGAAGGCCGTCCAGGAGGTCGAGAAGCAGGCCAACGCGCCCTTCGAGGTCACCTACGAGGTCACCGCGGACCGCCCGCTGGAGTCCGTCGAGTACGAGAACGGCGGCGCCGCGCAGAAGTCGGTGTCCTCCCCCCGGTCCCCGTGGCGGGCGACGGTCACCCTCAAGGACATGACGCCCCCGAGCGTCATGGCGACGGCCGCGGCCGGCGACGCCGGCGCCGGCCCGGTCACCTGCCGCATCCTCCACCAGGGCAAGGTCATCAAGGAGCAGACGGCGAAGGGGGAGACCGCGATCGCGACCTGCGTGGCGGTCGCACCCCGTCCGTAGCGCGCCCCCGGGGCGCGGGCCGGGCGGGGGCGCCCCTGGGGGAGGGTGCCGCCGGCCCGGCGGGTGCGGCGTGGGGGGTCCGCTGCCGGCCGTTTCAACTGCCCCGAAGGGCAGGGGATTTCCTGCTTGCCGTGCCGAGAGGCAGGCGGTGACGGCGGTCGAGGACCGGGGGTCCGTCCCGCGGTGCTCGGAAGGCCGGCCGTCACTTCGCGGGGGCGTCTTTTCAGCCGGCGGCGGTGGGGCTAACGTCGCAAGCCGTGAAGAGAGGCCCGGAGCGGGGGCGTAAACCGGAACGTGGTAACTGCCGCCGTATCAACTCCGCCCACTGCCGCCATTTCCCGTCGAACGATGACCGCATCTTCCCCTCCCGTAACAACTGGGTTACTCGCGGTGCGCGAGGAAAGGGTTCGATCACCCCCGTAGGCCGAACCCTGGGTTCGATGATGCAGGAGGGGTGCGATCATTACTTCGGGGAACTTTTCCCCGGAAAAATCATGCGACGAAAGCGGCTTCCTTTTGCGGGTGGGCCGTGGTAAGGGGGGAGCACATGGACAAAGGAGCGCTCCAGCAACTCTTGCGCGAGCGCAGGGCCGCCGTTACCCCGGAAGAGTACGGGCTGACCCGTCCCTCGCGACAGGGACGACGCGCACCTGGTCTGAGCCAATCGCAGATGGACCAACTGTTGCACCGCACTCACGGGACGTACAACCGTTTGGAAGCGGGAAACTATCCGAACCCGCCCGAGGAATTATTGCGGGATGTGGCCCGGCTGCTGGCGTTCAACGAACACGAGTGGACGCTGCTCTGGCTCTACACCATGCACCGCGACCCTCCCACCCCCCTCCACCCGACCTCCGGCACGGAGGTGCGCGACGCGTGGGGAACGGTGGTGCAGAGCATCTCGCACATGGCGTACATCAGCGACCAGAGCTGGCAGGTCGTGACGTACAACGACGCCTTCGCGGCGATGTTCCCCGGCCGGAAGGTCTGTGCGAACACCATGCGCTGGATGGTGCTCGACCCCTCCGCCCGCGACGTGCTCGCAGGCTGGGAGGACCACTGGCTGCCGATGGCCCTGCCGCAGATGAGGGCCGCCGTCGCGGCGCTGCCGCACGACGAGATCCTCGCCGAGCTGGAGGCGGACATCCTCGCGGATCCGATCGCCGGGCCGCTGTACAAAGCGGGTGGTGGCGGCGCGTTCGCCCATCCCGACGGCGACGAACGGCCCTTGAATCACGCGGAACTCGGAAAGGGCTGGGTGACGCTCTGCGCGGCCGAACCGCTGTCCCATCCCCGCGTGCGCCTGATGGTGATGATTTTTCATCCGGGCGAAGAACGCCGGAACGCCCCCCAGACCGTTCTGCGAGCGCCGTGAACAAGAAAACTCCCGACACAGACGCGGGGGATTTAACTCCCCTGCGGCCTGGGCCAGTTACCCGCCTCACCGATCCGTGGAGGGTCCGTTGTCCGCATTCGTTGCGCGCCCCGCCATAGCCCTGCCCGAACACGTGGTCACGTTGGACGACATCTGTGACGACATCGCCCGCCATCACACCCACCATCCGCGCCTGACCACCTACTTGAGGGTGGCGAAGGCCGCCGGTGTGCACACCCGCAGGTTCACGCGCCCCCTCGCCTCACCCACGGTCTCCGGCTCGGCCACCATCGCGGAGCGGAACCTCGTGGCCTTCGAGGACTCCGCGCGGCTCGCCGAAGAGGCCGCCCGGGAGGCCGTCGCCAACGCCGGCCTGGAACTGTCGGACATCGACGCGCTCGTCACCAGCCACACCACGTCCTGGACGACGCCGGGCCTCGACGTCCACCTGGTCAACGCGCTGGGCCTGCGGCCCGACGTGCGCCGGACCCCGATGGCCTCGCTGGGCTGCGGCGGCGGCGCCCAGGCCCTGGTGCGCGCCGCCGACGACGTCACCGCCTACCCCGGCAGCCGGGTGCTCGTCGTCGCCGCCGAGACGCTCAGCACCGTCTACCGTCACGAGGACGACACACTCGGATCCATGATCTACAAGGCGCTGTTCGGGGACGGCGCCGGGGCGTGCGTCGTCACCGACGTGCCGCTCGGCCCCGGATTCCGTATCGACAGGTCCTGGGAGTACCTGCTCTCGGACAGCCTCGACCGGTACTGGTGTACGGTGGACGAACTGGGCCTCCACTTCGAGTCCACGCCCAAGGGCGCCGGTGCCGCCGCCGAGGTGATGGCGCCGCTCCTCCGCTGGCTGGAGCGCCAAGGAGGACGGCATCCCGAATGGACCGCCGTCCACGCCGGCGGTCCGCGCATCCTGGAGGACGCGGCCAGGGAACTCCGCGTCGAGGACAAGGTGTTGCGCCACTCCTGGGACAGCCTGGAGGAGTGCGGCAACCTCGGCGGTGTGTCCGTGCTGGACGTCCTGGCCCGCACCTACCGGGAACCGCCGGAGCCGGGAGCGCCCGGGCTGCTGACCGCCTTCGGTCCGGGGTTCTTCGCCGCCGCCTGTCACGGCGTCTGGTGCGACTGATCCGCCCGCGCCTGCGACCGTGGTGACAGCGCCGGGAAGAGTCCGGCCGGATCGCGTCCCGCCACGGGCCAGCGACTCGGCAACGCGGGCGGCCGGGGAGTCCCTTCGGGCCGGAACAGCAGCTTGTAGAGCACCGTTCCCCAGGAACCCATCGGCTTGCACACCGAGATGGTCACCCATCCCGGACCCAGTTCCGTGTGGTGCAGCGGCCGCTCCGCCCCGTCGGGGTGGGCGTGCCCCGGGGGGATGCTCGTGTACATGTCCCGGGTCCTGGGGTCGGCCAGACACTGCTCGGCCAGTGCGCGGAGGGTCGGGTTCTTGCTGTCCTGGGCGAGGGCGGCGCGCAGTTGGGGAGCGACGAGCGGCGCCCAGCTCTTCTCCCAGTCGGTCAGCACCCGGCTGCGCGCGTCCTCGTGGAACAGCATCCAGTGCATGGTGTTGTGCGGGGCGCGCCGGCCCGGGAAGATCGCGGCGAACGCCTCGTTGTAGGCGAGGACGTTCCATTCCAGGTCGCAGAGGTAGGAGATGCCCGAGAAGGCGTTCATCGTCTGCATCCAGTGGGCGGGTACGCTCACCTCGCCGTCCCTGGTGAGGGGGTACGGCGGTTGTTCCCCCCGCGCGTATCCGTAGAAGACGACCCATTCCTCCTCCGTGAGCCCCAGGATGTCCGCAACGTCCCGCAAGTATTCGGGAGTCGGGTTGTCCAGGACCCCACGCTCCAGCTTTCCGTAGGTACCGGGTGCACGGAGGAGCAGGTCGTCCATCTGGGCCTGGGTCAGCCCGGGGGACTTCCTGCCCCGAGGGTCGAGGCGTATCAGGCCAAGGCTCTCGGGCTTGATGGCCGCCCGACGCTCGGTGAGCATCTGGCGGAGGACCTCCGCGTCCATGAAGTGACTCCTTTTCTACACCCGGGCCTATGGCTTTTCGAGGTGCGGATGACACCTGAAAAAGGCCCGGGCCGATGGTAAGGCGGTACGCTCGCTGCGGACGGAGCGGGGTCGAGTGTATTCGCGGAGTAATCCCCGAGGCGAATTCTGGACGGAAAGGGGGAGCGGTGGCCGATTTGCGCCCCCTCCGCTCGTCCGGGCCGACGGCCTCCCCGCCGGCTCCTCACCTCACCCCTCCTCCCGCAACAACCGCAGATACACCCCCGAGAACACCGCCCCCACCACCAGCAGAAGCAGCGCCACCGCCGTCCCGTAGCCGATCAGCGACTTGAGGAACGCCTGGTCGTACATGAAGACGGGGAGGGTCTGGCTGCGGGCGGCGGGGCCGCCGCGGGTCATGGCCCAGATGAGGCCGAAAACCGACAGGGTCTGGAGGGTGTTGAGCATGAGGTTGGTGCCGATGGAGCGGCGGAGGAGGGGGAGGGTGATGTGCCAGAAGCGGCGCAGACCCGTCGCGCCGTCCACGAGGGCCGCCTCGTGGACGTCCCGCGGGATCTCGGCGAGCGCGGCCGAGTAGACCAGCATCGAGAACGCCGTCCCGCGCCACACGTTGGCGAGGGACACGGCGAGGAGGGGCAGGGTGAACAGCCAGTTCTGCGGCGGGAGATGGAGCTGGGAAAGGATCGCGTTGAGCGTGCCGCGGCGGTGGAAGAAGGTGTAGAGGAGGAAGCCCGCGACGATCTCGGGAAGGACCCAGGCCGCGACGACGACCGTACCGGTCAGCGTGCGCACCGGCCGCGACGCCCGCCGCATCAGCGCGGCCAGCGCGAAGCCCAGCGCGTTCTGGCCGACGATCGAGGACCCGGCCGTGAAGACGACCGTGAGCACGACCGCGTTGCGGAACCCCGCGTCGACGAACGCGTGCCGGAAGTTGGCCAGGCCCACCCAGGACGCTGACGACTGCCCGGTCAGCCGCGTGTCGGTGAAGGCGAGGAGCACGCACCACACGACGGGCCCGGCGAGGAAGAGCAGCATCAGGACCGTCGCCGGGGCGAGCGGCAGCCAGCGCAGTACCGGGCGACGGCCGTTCACGAGCCGCCCTCCGCCGCCGTGTCGGCGAAGGAGCGCAGCGCCTCGTCGTAGTCCCGGGCCGCCCCGGCCACGGACGCGTCCCCGGTGGCGACCGCCTCCGTCGCCTCCTGGATCGCCCCGGAGACCTGGGGGTAGACCGGCAGCGCCGGGCGGTGGCGCGTGTACGGCACCAGCGCGGTGAAGAAGGCGATGCCAGGGACGTACGAACGGTACGCGGGGTCCGCCGCGACGTCGTCCCGGACCGCGATCTGCCCGTCGCGCACGGTCCACTCCAGCGCGTTCCGCCGCGACTGCAGCGTCTCGATCACCTGCCAGGCCAGGTCCGCCTTGCGCGAGCGCGCGCTGATCGCCCAGGTCCAGCCGCCGGAGAGGCTGACCCGGCCGGGCGCCGCGCCGTCCCGCGTGGGGAAGGCGGCGCGGCCCATCACCCGCTCCCAACCGGGCCACGGGCGGGCGCCGTTCCGCTCCCAGACCTTGGGGAGCCAGTTGCCGTCGAGGGCGATCGCGAGCCGCCCCGAGGGCAGCCAGTCGGTGCTGACACGGGTGCTCACCGCGGGGTCGAGCGCGTCGGCGGGCTCGGGGCCGAGCTCCTCGGCGTACACGGTGCGGACGAACTCCAGCGCGTCCCGGAACCCCCGGCTCCCCGTCAGCCACTTCTTCCGGCCGGGGTCGTAGAGCGGATCCCTCCCCGTCCCGTACAGCAGCATCTCGAAGCCCTGCATCGACGTCGCCTCGCCCGGTCCCTTGCCCGTGTAGAGGTGGAAGGGGATCACCCCGGGGAGGCGGCGCTTGAGGGTGCGGGCGGTGTCGAGGACGTCCCGCCAGGACCGCGGCCGCCAGTCCGTGGGCAGCCCGGCGCGGGCGAACAGCTCCTTGTTGAACCACAGCCCCCGCGTGTCCGTGCCGTCCGGCACCCCGTACGTCCGCCCGTCCTCCGCCCGCACCGGCTCCTTCGCGGCGGGCAGGTACCGGGCCCAGTCCGCCCACCCGGCCAGCTTGTCGTCCAGCGGTCTCAAGTACCCGCTCGCCACGTCCGAGTCGAGGACCGCCGAGTCCTCCCGCACCAGATCCGGCGCCGTCCGCGGCGACCGCATCATCTGCTGCACCTTGACCGCGTAGTCGCTCTCCCCCGCCTGCACGGGCATCAGCCTCAGCCGCTTCCCCGGATGCGCGCGCTCAAACTCCGCCTTCACGCCCGCCAGATAGTCGTCCATGATCCGGTACTTGTTGTCCGTACTGCGCTGATACACCACCTTCACCGTGTCCGGATCGCCCCCCGGATCCCCGCACCCCCCGAGCGGCGCGACGACGAGAACGACGGCCGGCACGGTACGCAACCAGCGGCGCACGACGACCTCCCACGGTCCGGGACCTCGGTGGCATCCGGTTACGTTCCCGGGCCGGCGGCCGTCCGAACTCCGCGGGGCGGCGCGGATCCGATGTCCGGAGCGGCGTGTGCGGGCGGGTATTCCGGGCCGGAACCACCCTGGAAAAACTCCCCGGCGGAAGCCAAAATCGATCATTTGGATGTGCTTAGGATGTCGCCGATGCCCGGCCGGGGCAACGACGAAGCAAGGTGCAGCTTTCAAGTAACCGCAGGACGGCCACTTTTTGCATGCTCGGGGCGGGAAGACCGAGGAGTGTGCGGGGTGGCCGATACGCATCGAGCATGTGCTTTCACGGGGAGGGGAAGGATTTGCCGGTATCTCGACTGCCCGGGCCCAAGGAAGGAAGCGAGGGTGACCGCGCCGGCGGGGATATGTCAGGAGCGGAACCACCGATCTACCTGCGCATCAAGGCGCAGCTCAAGTGGGCGATCCAAAGTGGTGCACACCCCGAGGGCACCCGCCTTCCGTCGGCGGGTGAACTGGGAAGGAAGTACGGTGCGACAAAGAACACGGTTCTGCGTGCGCTCCGTATGCTGCGCAGTGAAGGACTGATCGACTTCGGCCGGGGCCGGCCTGCGGTGGTGATCGCGGCTGCGAAACCGGTCGATCGTGCCGACCTGTACGAGCAGCTGCGACGGATCGTCCACCTCGCGGATGCCGCGGGTGTTTCCCGCATGTCGGTCGTCGATGTCATACGGCGCATGCCGCCGGCGGTTCCGGCGCGGCCCCGTGAACGCGGGGCCGTCGTCCGCTGGTTACAGGTCCGGCACCGAACGGCAGCGATGCCGTCGGTGCCAAGGGAACCACCACACTCCGTCAGCAATGGACCTATGAAGCCAGGGGACTTGAGGCGGAGGCCGGCGCCGCGGAGTTTGCCGTTGCCGCCGGGCCGACCAGCGGGGATGCCGTGGGCGAGGCCGGCCTTCGCGAGCCGTTGTCCTCGTTCGCCGGATGTGACGGCGGCCTGCCGATCCTTGAGCGCCGATGCCCCGGCAAGAAGGATGTGCCGTGGCGGGCGGCATTCTGTTTCCCGTCTGCCGAACCATTCGGAAATGCCTGCACATCGAGCAGGAAGGGATACTCGGATGAAGAGAACGACAGGGCGCAGGCTCGCCGTTCTGGCACTGTCGGGTGCGGCGCTGCTGGGGGCTCCGCCCGCCTTCGCGGACATCTCGGCATACTCCCCGAACGGCAAGGCGTGGGCGGCCACGGGTTACTCGGACACCCGCGTCTGGCTGCAGCAGGTCTCGGACGGTTCGTCGCACGCGGATTACTACCGTGGCGACGGGTCCGAGGGGGCGTATCACCTGTGGAACAAGCGCGGACCGGGGCAGACGACATCAAGTGGTTCCGGCGCCACGATCTACAAGCTTCGGGTCTGCGAATGGGTCCCGAAGAACGACGACAACTGCGGTAGCTGGCAGTACCGGTAACCGATTCCGTCATCATCGCCCGACCGACCGGGGCGATGGCCGCCGGGGGCGGGAGGGGTGGCCTTTTCCGGCCGCTTCTCCCGCCCCCTGAAGTGTGTTCCCGGACAAGAGAAGAAGGGGTGGAATGGGCGACGTCGGAGGTTTCCGCGCACCCGACGGTGATGCGTTGTCGGCCGAAGGGCTGCGTTACGAGGTCGCGGGGAGGCTGCTCCTGGACGACGTGGACCTCCAGGTCCCGGCGGGCCGTTCGGTGGCCGTCGTCGGGCCGAGCGGCAGCGGCAAGAGCACCCTCCTGGGATGCTTGCTGGGACTGGTCCGCCCATCCGCGGGATCCGTACGGGTCGCGGGCAAGGACATCGTGCGCATGAGGCGGCGCTCCCTCGAGAGGCATCGCAGCCGCCACATGGGCGTCGTGTTCCAGTTCGGTGAGCTGCTCCCCGAGTTGACGCCGGTCGAGAACGTTGCGCTGGCCGCCCTGTTGTCGGGAGGCAAGCCGGACGTCGCCTATGCCAGGGCGGCGCGGCTGCTGGAGGATCTGGGGGTGCCCGACGCCGCGTCCACGGCGCGCCTCTCGGGTGGGGAGCGGCAGCGGACCGCTGTGGCGCGCGCTCTCATCAACGAGCCGGCCGTGCTCCTCGCGGACGAACCCACGGGCGCCCTCGACACCTCGACGAGGGACAACGTGGCGTCGACGCTCTTCGATGTGCCGCACCGGTGGGGATGCGCTCTGGTCGTGGTCACCCATGACGAAACGGTCGCCCGACGGGCCGACGAGTGCCTTGAGCTGACCGACGCGAAGCTCAAGCGGCGGGATGGTGGCGCCGGATGATGACGACGGAACGTTCGGGCCTGCGCCGTCAGCTCTACCGGATCGGCCGGTCGGCCGGCCGGCGATCGGGCGGAGGCCGGATACGGGCGGTGGCGTTGCTGCTGGCCGGGCTCTTCCTCACCCTGGGCCTCTCGTCCGTCGTCGCACTCCATGCCTCCTACGACGGCATCCACGTGCGGACGGAGAAACGCTCGTTGCAGTTCCGGGACGCGAAGCCGGGCGAGCGTCCGACGCTGCTGGCGATCGACGGCTTCGACGAGGTCGGCGGGCTTCAGCACAGCGTCGTCTACGTGCGGCCGCTCACCGCGGACGCACCCTTGCCGCCCGGAGTCGACACCTGGCCCGCTCCGGGGCAGGCGGTTCTGTCGCCGGGCCTCGTCCGCGCCCTGGAGGAAGAGGGGGCAACGGGCAGGTTCGGCGAGGTGATCGGGCGGATCGGTGACGACGGGCTGGCGAGTCCCGGCGAACGAATGGGCTACGTCAATCCGACCGACCGGCAGGCGGCCGGGGCGTCCTTCCGGCCCGCCGTCGGCTTCGGCGGCCCCCGGGGCGACCGGTTCGGTGACGTCATGTTCATCAAGGATCGCGGTCACCTCATGGACGCCCTCCTTCTGGTGCTGCTGCCGGCCGTCGCCCTCGCCGTGGTCGCGGCCCGGATGGGTTCGGCGGCCCGGGACAAACGCACGGCCGTGGTGAGCGCTCTGGGCGGCACCTGGCGCGCCCGTTTCTGGCTGAACATGGGGGAGGCCGCTCCCCCGGTCCTCGCCGGTACGGTCCTCGGGGCCCTCCCGGGAGCGGCCGTGGCGGTCACCGGCAACGTGCGGCTTCCATGGATCGGTTACCGGCTGTCCGCCGCAGACCTGCGGCACTGGTGGTGGGGGCTGCTCCTGTCCGGTGTCCTCGCCGCGGCGGCCGTCCTGCTGCTCGTATGCCTGATGCACCGCACAGGCGGAAGCCGCCGGGTCCGGTCCCCCCGGGCCGTGGCACGCGGCCACGGCATCCTGCGGTGGGCGGCCGTCGCCTGCCCCGTGCTCGTCCTCGCGACCGTATGGGGGCCGGGGCGGCTCGACCCCCAGCAGTACGCCGATCTGCGCGGCCAGTTGTACGACACCGGCGTCGCCGCCGTGCTCGTCACGCTGCCCGCCGTGGTGGCCCTCGCGGCCGCGGCCGCCGGGCAGCGGCTCGCCCGGGCCGCCCGGCGTACCGGTGCCGCCGCCCTCCTGGTCGCCGGCCGGCATGCGGCCGCGCATCCGGGCGTCACCGCCCGGGTCGTCGCCGGAGTGGCGATGGCCATGGTCGTCGTCAGCCAGATACAGCTGACCAGTTCCCAGTTCGGTGAATCGGCGGCACAGGCCAAGGCCACCATGCGGAAGGTGGGTGCCGGTCTGCTGCTGATGGAGCTGCGGCCGGCCAAGGTGAGCCGCGAGCGGCTCGAATCCGTCCTCCGGGACCTGCCCGTGGGCATCGAGGCCCTCGCGGCCCGCACGGAGCCGGGCTCCTCGGAACCGCGAACCCTCTTCAAGGGGCCCTGCACCGCCCTGCGGTCGGTGAGCCTGCCCTGCACCGCGCGTCCCGTGAAGGTCGCCACCCGCGAGACGGACCCGCGTGTGGCCCAGGCCGTCCGCTGGACCGGTCCGGTGGCGGACGGGCTGTACGTGCAGGAAGGATCCGTCCTGGACGGCCCGACGACCGTACCGGCGACGCTTCTCCTGACCTCGCCCAGCGGCCGGGAACTCCCCGTGTCACGCCTCAAGCAACTGGTGAGGGACGACCTGCCCATCGGCTCGGCGGACGTGGACGTCCTGGGAGCGCGCTGGGTCCTCGGCGCCAACCTGGCCGTGGCCCACGGAAGATGGGTGATCTTTCTCGGTGTTCCGGGTGTCGTACTGCTCGCCCTGGCCCTGGCGCTGGCCAACGTCTCCGAGTTCGTCCGCTTCAGTGCGGTGGTCGCGCCGTTGAGTGTCCTCACCGGGAGCCGTCGGCTGTACTACGGCACAGCGGCCTGGTCCTTGCTCGCACCCCTGCTCGCGGCCATCGGCACCAGCTTCCTGGTGTCGGTGTGGCTCGCCGCGCCGCAGGAGAGCCCGGACCGGGGCATCACCCTGTCCCTGGGCATGCTCACGGGGGCTGCCGGGGTGTTGGCCACGCTGTCCGTGGTCATGTGGTGGTGGGGAGCGCGTACGGCCGTCCGGCAGGCCGGACAGTGGCGGCCCTATGGCGATTGACAGGCGCGTCGTCCGCTTCGGGCGGCCCGTGGGCGTCGCCCTGGTGGTCTTGGCGGCCGGGCAGCAGGTGATGCTGGCCCTGGGCGGGGGCGGCTGGCTTCCGGGGCGGCAGCCGTGGCCCTGTCTGCTGGTTGCTGCCCCCCTTCTGCTCCTCTCAGGGGGGCCCGGTGGGCGGTGCCGACGGGGGCGTTCCGGGTGCCGTGCCGGCCAACCCCCCGCCGGAGCACTGCTGTTGGGCGTGCTGCTGCTGGCCACGGCCGTGTGGGCGGCACTGCAGGGCGGCGAGCCGCATATCGGCCATGAGGAGGCGGTGTACGCGAACAAGGCCCGCTCGTGGCTCAACGGCACGGCCGACGCCGGGTGGGGCGTCTACCGGCCTCCCGGCCTCGCCTTCCTCGGATACCTGGCCCTCGCCGTCCACGACGACGTGGGTGCGCTGCGCGCGGTGGCCCTCCTGCTCCTCCTGTTCACCCTCACCACCACGTACGCGGTCGCCGCCCGCTGGACCACGCCCGCGCGCGCCGCTGTCAGTACCCTCCTCGTCCTCAGCGGGCTGGGCTTCCTGCGGAGGGCGCCGGAGTTCCTGAACGACATCGGGAGCACCGGACTGCTCCTGGTCGTGGTCCACCTGCTCGTCCGCGTCCTGGAGCAGCCGCGGTCCCGAGCGATGTGGGCCCTCCCTGTGGCTGTCCTCGCCGCCTTCTACCTGCGGTACGGGGTCCTGGGCAGTCTCCTGGCCGTGGTGGTGGCGGCGCTGCTCGCCTACGGGCCGGGGGCGTGGCGTGCGGCGGGCCGCCGGTGGGCGGGCGTCGCGGTCGTGCTCCTCGCCGGCCTTCTGCCGCACTTCCTCCACGCGGCCCGCGCGACGGGATCGCCGCTGGGCATCGTCACGTTCGCCACGTCCCAGTCCAACAGGGAGTTCCTGGGGGAGGGAGTCCTCTACTACGCCGCCACCTTCCCGTACCGGCTCGCCGGCGATCTGGGCGGCGTGGTGATGGCGGCGGGCATCTGGGCCACCGTCGCCGCCGGCCGCCGCGCGTGGGCGGACCGGCGGGCGGACGGGCGCCGGACGCCGGCCGGTGAGGACCGGAGAACCGTCTTCCTGGGCGGGACGGCGCTGCTCAACTTCGTCGTCCTCGGGACCACGACGCACGGCGAGCCGCGGTTCGTCTACCTCTCCGTCGTGCTCCTCACCGTTCTCGGCGTCCAGCGGCTGGCGACGCTCGCCGGCCCGGGCAGGGCCTGGCTGTCGGCGGCGGTCGTCCTCCTGGCCCTGCTCACGGTGCTCGGCACCGCTCAGGTCATAGCCCGCGGTGCGATGCGCGGCCCCGACCGGCTGAGCGACTCGACCGTCCCGGTGGCACGCCTGCTGTCCGGTACGAGGCCCTGCCTGCTCGTCACCGGCTACGAGCCGGAGATGGGGTGGTACTCGGGCTGCGACGCCGTGACCTTCGCCCAGTACCGTCGGCGGAAGCGGGAGCCGCCCCCGCCGACGGAGATCACCTTCGTGCTCTTCGAGCACGGGCGCCTCCAGCCCGGCGCGGACGCCCTGCGGACGGAGACGGGGCGGCGCGGAACAGTGGTGCGCACCCTTCCCACCTCCGGGTCGCTCGGCACCGCCACCCTGGTCACGCTGCGCCGATCCCGCGCGGATCAGCCCCGCGTCCCCCACCGGTAGCGCAGTTCCGGGCGGCCGACCTGGCCGTACTGGGGGGTGCGGGTGGCGCGGCCGGTGGTGACGAGGTGTTCGAGGTAGCGGCGGGCGGTGATGCGGGAGATGCCGAGGGCGGTGCCGGCGGGGCCGGCGGCGAGGCCGGCGGGGCCCGCGGCGCGGAGGGCGTCGGTGACCGCGGCGAGGGTGTCGGCGCTCAGGCCCTTGGGGAGGGCGGCGGGGTGCGGGGCGCGGAGGGCGGCGAGGGCGCGGTCGACCTCGTCCTGCCCGCCGGCCTCGCCGGCGGCGGCGCGGAACTCGGCGTAGCGCACGAGGCGGTCGCGGAGGGTGGTGAAGGTGAAGGGCTTGAGGACGTACTGGACGACGCCGAGGCAGACGCCCTCGCGGACGACGGCCAGGTCGCGGGCGGAGGTCACGGCGACCACGTCCGCCGTGTGCCCGGCGGAGCGCAGCGAGCGGAGCAGCCGCAGGCCGTGGCCGTCGGGGAGGTAGAGGTCGAGCAGGAGGAGGTCCACGGGGGTGCGGGCGAGGAACTTCGTGGCCGCGCCGACCGAGTGGACCACTCCGGCGGTGGTGAAGCCGGGCACCCGGCCGACGTAGAGGGCGTGCGCGTCGGCGGCGACGGGGTCGTCCTCGACGACCAGGACCCGGATCGCGGGCGGCGGCGCGGTCACGAGCCGTCCCCCCGCAGGGGCAGGCGGACGGTGAACTCGGCGCCGCCGAGCGGGGACCGGCCGACGGCGACCGTCCCGCCGTTGCGGACGGCCGCCTGCCGGACCAGGGCCAGGCCGAGGCCCCGGCCGTGCGGGGCGAAGGGCGCGTCGGGGGCGGGCGCCTTCGTCGTCCAGCCGCGGCGGAACGCCTCGTCCGCCTCCTCGGGGGAGAGGCCCGGACCCGAGTCGCCGACGCGCAGCAGCAGGTCGTCGCCGTCCGGGCGGACGGTGACGGAGACCCGGGGCGCCGCGGGGGCGCGGTCGCCGTCCGGGCGGGGGCCGGCGGCGTCGACGGCGTTGTCGACCAGGTTGCCGAGGACGGTGACCAGGTCGCGGGTGGGCAGGGCGGGCGGCAGCAGGCCGTCGTCCACGGTGGTGTCCGCGGTCAACAGCAGCTCCACGCCGCGCTCGGCGGCGTGCGCGGCCTTGCCCAGCAGCAGCGCGGCGAGGACGGGTTCGGCGACGGCGGCCACGACCTCGTCCGTGAGGGCCTGGGAGAGCTCGAGTTCGGCGGTGGCGAAGCCGACGGCCTCGTCGGCGCGGCCGAGTTCGATCAGGGAGACGACGGTGTGCAGCCGGTTCGCGGCCTCGTGCGCCTGGGCGCGCAGGGCCTCCGCGAAGCCGCGCACGGAGTCCAACTCGCCGGAGAGCGCCGTGAGTTCCGTGTGGTCGCGGAGGGTGACGACGGTGCCGCGGCGCTCCCCGCCGGAGACGGGCGAGGTGTTGACGACGAGGGTCCGCTCGTCGGTCAGGTGCAGCTCGTCCACCCGCCGTTCGGGCGCGAGCAGGGCGCGCGTCAGCGGCTCGGGCAGGCCCAGCTCGGCGACGGACCGGCCGACGACGTCCGCGCCGCGCAGACCGAGGAGTTCACGGCCGCCGTCGTTGACGAGCGCCACCCGCCGCTCCCCGTCCAGCATCAGCAGTCCCTCGCGCACCGCGTGCAGGGCGGCCTGGTGGTAGTCGTGCATCCGCGCCAGCTCCGCCGCGTTCATCCCGTGCGTGTGCCGGCGCAGCCGCGCGTTGAGCAGGTACGTCCCGGCGCCGCCGGCGGCGAGGACGGCCAGCGCGACGCCGAGCAGCGCCGCGAACTGCCGGCGGATCTGCGCGCTGATCGTGTCCACCGTGATGCCCGCGCTGACCAGGGCGGTGACGCGGCCGTCCGGCTCCTGGACGGGGGCGACCGCGCGGACGGACGGGCCGAGCGTGCCGGTGTAGGTCTCGGAGAAGACCCGTCCGCCGAGGGCCGGTCCGGTGTGGCCGAGGAAGGTCTCGCCGATCCGGGAGGGGTCCGGGTGGGTCCAGCGGACGCCGCGCGGGCTCATGATCGTGACGAAGTCGACGCCGGTGTCGTGCCGGACCCGCTCGGCGTACGGCTGGAGTTCGCGCGCCGGGTCCGGGCCGCGGACCGCCGAGCGGACGGCGGGGGAGGCGGCCACGGCGGTGGCCGCCGCGGTCGCCTCGCGGCGGGCCGCCCGCTCGGCCTCGGCCCGGTCGGAGAAGTACGCGAACGCCGCGCACCCCGCCACGACGGCCGCCACCAGCGCGATCTGCACGGCGAAGAGCTGGCCGGCCAGGCTGCGGGGGCGGGGGAGGCGGGGTGGACGCATGGCGCACAGTGTGCCCCGGCCCGCGGCCGTGAACGTAATGCACGCAAGGGTGACCGCGGTCACAGGGGCGTGCATAGTCTCCGGGACCCCAACTCACCGGGGCCGCCCGTCGGGAGGGCGGGCCGCGGGCGGGCGGGGTCGTGTACCGAGGAGCCGCGAACCGAGGAGCCCCCCATGACCGTGCAGTCGCCCACGGCGCCGCCGCCGTCGCCCCCGTCCCCGCCCGCCCGGCGGGACCGCACCCACTACCTCTACCTGGCGGTGATCGCCGCGGTGCTCGTGGGCGTCGCCGTCGGCTTCGCCGCGCCCGGGGCGGCCGTCGGACTCAAGCCGCTGGGCACCGGCTTCGTCAACCTCATCAAGATGATGATCTCGCCCGTCATCTTCTGCACGATCGTGCTCGGCATCGGTTCCGTGCGCAAGGCCGCCAAGGTCGGTGCGGTGGGCGGGCTGGCGCTCGGCTGGTTCCTGCTGATGTCCACCGTCGCGCTGGCGATCGGCCTGCTCGTCGGCAACGTCCTGGAGCCGGGCAGCGGACTGCACCTGACGGAGGCCGCGCGGCACGCCGGCGAGAAGCAGGCCGAGGGGGCGCACGAGTCGACGACCGCGTTCCTGCTGGGCATCATCCCGACGACGCTCGTCTCCGCCTTCACCGGCGGCCAGGTGCTCCAGACGCTGCTCGTCGCCCTGCTCGCCGGCTTCGCCCTCCAGGCGATGGGCCCGGCGGGCGAGCCGGTGCTGCGCGGCATCGGGCACCTCCAGAAGCTGGTCTTCCGCATCCTCTCCATGATCATGTGGGCCGCGCCGGTGGGCGCGTTCGGCGCCATCGCCGCACTCGTCGGGGCCACGGGCGTCGACGCGCTGAAGTCCCTGGCCGTCATCATGGCCGGCTTCTACGTGACCTGTCTGCTCTTCGTGGTCGTCGTGCTGGGCGGACTGCTGCGGCTGGTCACCGGGGTGAGCATCTTCGCCCTGCTGAAGTACCTGGGACGGGAGTTCCTGCTGATCCTGTCGACGTCGTCGTCGGAGTCCGCGCTGCCGCGGCTCATCGCGAAGATGGAGCACCTGGGCGTCAGCCGTCCCGTCGTCGGCATCACCGTGCCGACGGGGTACTCCTTCAACCTCGACGGCACGGCCATCTATCTGACGATGTCCTCGATCTTCATCGCCGAGGCGCTCGGGAAGCCGCTCGCCCTCGGCCAGCAGGTTTCGCTGCTCCTCTTCATGGTCGTCGCGTCGAAGGGCGCGGCGGGCGTGACGGGCGCCGGCCTGGCGACCCTCGCCGGCGGTCTCCAGTCCCACCGGCCCGAACTCGTCGACGGCGTCGGGCTGATCGTCGGCATCGACCGCTTCATGAGCGAGGCGCGCGCGATGACGAACTTCGCCGGCAACGCGGTGGCCACGGTGCTCATCGGGACGTGGACGAAGGAGATCGACGCGGCGCGCATGCGCGAAGTCCTCGCGGGGCGGCTGCCGTTCGACGAGGCGACGCTCGCGGCGGACGGGCACGGGGGCTGAGCGCGGGGGCGTGAGCGCGGGCGGCGTGAGCGCCTCTCCGTTTCGCGTCCGCCCCTACGCCCTCGGCGGGCGGACGCGCCGGGCGTACGCCCCCTGCGCCGGGGCGAAGTGGCGGCCCAGGACGGGCGCCCGTACGGGCACGAGCGCGGTCGCCAGATCCCGCGCGGCGGGGAACTGTCCGCCCCCGTCCGGCACGGGCTCCGGATCCGGCACCGGCACCGGGGCGTGGTCGCCCGGGCCCTCCTCCAGCCACCCCAGCAGGAGTTCCGCGGCCCCGCCCTCCCCGGCCCGGCGCAGGATCTCCGCCAGGGCCCTCGCCTCGGTCGGCGACCGGTCGCTCCCCGCGAACTGCATGAGCCAGCCGATGTCGTCCGGCCGCTCCTTCGCCCGCAGGACCTTCACCAGCGGCGGGATGTCCGCGACCGGCCGCATCCGGCCGGCGGCCGACAGGATCAGGTACGCGTCGGTGTGCTTCATGTCCGCCCGGAGCGCGGCCAGGACGGCCAGGAGCCGCTCCGCCGGGCGGACGCGGGCGAGGGCCGTGCGCAGCCGGGTGGCGTCCAGGTCGCGGTGCGCCTTGCCGAACGCCGTCAGCACGGCGGGCACCAGGCGCGCGGGGCGCTCGCGGACCACCGCGGACAGCACCAGGTCGAACTCCTCGGGCCGCCCGTCCGCGTCCAGCAGCGCCAGCACCCGCTGGACGTAGCCCGGCGTGCTGTCCCGCCCCACGGCGAGCGCGACGCGCCGGGCCTCGTCCCCCCGCCCCCGCTCACGGGCCTCGGCCAGCGAAAGGGCCGTCGCCAGGGGCGACTTGTGCGGGGCGCCGGCACGGCGTCCCGGGTCGCCATCGACTGGCGGGGATGCGGGGGGTGCCGAGTCCGGCGGGGCGGACGGGGCAGCCGGGGCCGTCGGGCCAGCCGGGGCCGTCGAGTTCGCCGAGTTCGCCGGATCCGACGGGGCCGCCGGTGCCACCCCTTGCGCCGATGCCACCCCTTGCGCCGATGCCACCCCTGGCGGCGAGGCCGCCTTGTCCGCCCTGTCCGCCCTGTCCGCCCCGTCCGGCTGCTCCGGCCCGCCGGCCCAGGCCGGTTCAGCAGGCCGGGCCCGGTGGGCCGGACCGGCCGGTTCGCCCGGCCCGTTCGTCCCGGACAGCCGGACAGGTCCGTGTCCTGTCCGGCTGTCCGGCCGGTCCGGCGTGGACGTGCCCTGGGCCGCGGACGCGCCCTGGGCTGCGGAAACACCCCGGGCCGCCGACGTGCCGTACGTCCCCGGAGCACCGGCCCCGGCGGGACGGGGTCCCGGCGTGGCGGGGGCCGGGGAGGCGGGGGCCGGGGAGGCGCCGTGAGGCGCGGGGGCGGGCGCGGGGGCCGGCGCCGGCGGGCGATGGCGGGTGCGGTGGAGTTCCGCGATCAGGCGCTCGCGTTCCGCCTCGCCGCGTTCGAGTTCGCGGCGGGCCCACGGGGGCAGGCAGTTGCGGCCGCGGTCGGGGGACGGGCGGGAGGGGCCGGCCTCGCGGAGGGCGGCGAGGTCGCGTTCCAGGGAGCCGACCCGGGACAGGAGCACCACGGTCATCTGGTGCCACTCACCCCGCTCCCGTTCCGCCGCCGCGGCCCGGGCCAGCGCGCGGCGGAGCGGGTCGGGGACGGCCTCCGCGGGCTCCTCCGCCCGTCCCGCGCAGAGGCGTTCCCAGGCGGGGCGCGCCTCGTCCAGCATCCGGCGCCGCTCGGCGTCGTCCCGCGAGCACACGTCCGCGACGGCCTCGACGAAGTCCCACTGCGGATTGGCGCCGGCGAGGCGCTGGGAGACCGTGGTCCGGCTCGGGACGTGCTTGTCCCGGAAGTGCTCCGGCTGGAGCGCGGCGACCAGTTCGCGCAGGCTCAGCCCCGCCCGGTCCAGCCAGGAGCGCAGCAGGCGGGCGATTCGGTTGGCGTCCTCCGAGGCGCCGTACAGCGGTCCCCAGGACCGTGTCCGCCTCCGTCCCTCGGCCAACTTCCCTCTCCCGTCTTCGCGATGGCAATGGATCTCGTCCATGCTTGTCCGGCCGGATGCCCGGACCGGTGGACCAGCGGATTCCGGCGGGGCGAACCTCGCTTCGGGAGGCGGATCCGCCGGAGGACACCGGTGGATCTCCTACTCAAGCACGCCCCGCGCCCCCGGCGCACGGGGTCACGGCGCAACTCGGGGCGGAATCAGGGTCATACGCCGACGTTGCGCACGAGTGAACGAAGTGGTGCGGCGCGGGGCCGGTGTTCCCGCCACCCGCGCCACGCGGACCGACGGAGAAACACGTGCATCACATGAACGCGGCGTACTGGCTCCACATCGCCGTCACCCTGCGGGCGTTCGGCCCGGACGTGTTCCGCCTGCTGCGCCGGCTGCTCGCCGCCGCCGTGCGGGTCGGCATCGCCGGGCTCGTCGGCGGCGGGCGGCACTCGGCGGCGCCGCCGCCCGCTCGGCGCGGTGCGGCGCCCCCTCCGCCGCCCTGCCGGCACGGGGGCGGCCATGGCTGACCGCGGCACCGGCACCCCCGGTCCCCCCGGCACGCCCGCCCGCCGGCCGGACGCGGAACTGCTCGCGTACCGGGCCTTCCGCCTCGGCCGCCGCGCGGACTACCTGCGCTTCGCCCGCGCCCGGCTGGGCTCGGACACCGCGGCGGCGGAGGCCGTGGAGCGGGCCTTCGAGCTCATCCGGGACGAGTGGCCCGGCATGCTGCGCACCGCCCACCTGGAGCGGAGCGCCTGGACGCTCCTCGTCCGGTGCGTCCGCGCGTACGAGGACGCCCCGTGAGCCCCCCGGCGGGCCCCGTGGGCCCCCGCGGCGGGCACCGCCTCAGGCCGGCCGCAGCCACACCGTCGCCAGCGGCGGCAGCGTCAGTTCCACGCTCGCCGGGTGCCCGTGCCGCGCCACCGGGCGGGCCTTGACCGGGTCGGGGTTGGCGACGCCGCTGCCGCCGTAGCGCGTCGCGTCCGTGTTGAGGCACTCCTCCCAGACGGGGTGCCCGGCGGGGACGCCGAGGCCGTAGGCGTGCCGGACGACGGGGGAGAAGTTGCTCACCGCGAGCAGCGGCGGGCCGTCGTCGGCGAAGCGCAGGAAGGCCAGGACGTTGTCCTCCGCCGCGTCGCCGACGAGCCAGGCGAAGCCGTCGGGGCGGGTGTCGCGCTCCCAGAGGGCGGGCGTGGCGCGGTAGACGGTGTTGAGGTCGCGGACGAGGTCCCGTACGCCCCGGTGGTCGGCCTCGGCGGCGTACGAGGGGTCCAGCAGCCACCAGTCCGGGCCGTGGCTCTCGGACCACTCCGCTCCCTGGGCGAACTCCTGTCCCATGAAGAGGAGTTGCTTTCCGGGGTGGGACCACATGAAGCCCAGGTACGCCCGGTGGTCGGCCCGCCGCTGCCACCAGTCGCCCGGCATCTTGGAGACCAACGACCGCTTGCCGTGCACGACTTCGTCGTGCGAGATGGGCAGGACGTAGTTCTCGCTGTACGCGTAGACCATGGCGAAGGTCATCCGGTCGTGGTGGTACTTGCGGTGGACCGGCTCCTTGGTCAGGTACTCCAGCGAGTCGTGCATCCAGCCCATGTTCCACTTCAGGCCGAAGCCCAGCCCGCCGAAGCCGCCGGGGCCCACGTGGTGGGTGGCGCGGGTGACGCCGTCCCAGGCGGTGGACTCCTCGGCGACGGTCACGACGCCCGGACAGCGGCGGTAGACGGTGGCGTTCATCTCCTGGAGGAAGGCGACGGCGTCCAGGTTCTCGCGCCCGCCGTGCGCGTTGGGCGTCCACTGGCCGGGGCCGCGCGAGTAGTCGAGGTAGAGCATGGAGGCGACCGCGTCCACGCGCAGGCCGTCCACGTGGTACTCCTCGCACCAGTACACGGCGTTGGCCACCAGGAAGTTGCGCACCTCCGTGCGGCCGTAGTCGAACTCCAGCGTCCCCCAGTCGGGATGGGCCGCCCGCAGCGGATCCCCCGGCTCGTACAGCGGACACCCGTCGAACTCGGCCAGCGCCCAGTCGTCGCGCGGGAAGTGCGCGGGCACCCAGTCGACCAGCACCCCGATGCCCGCCCGGTGCAGCGCGTCCACCAGGTACTTGAAGTCGTCGGGCGTGCCCAGCCGGGCGGTCGGCGCGTAGAAGCCGGTGACCTGGTAGCCCCACGAGCCGCCGAAGGGGTGCTCGGCGACCGGCAGGAACTCGACGTGCGTGAAGCCCAGGTCGCGGACGTACGCGGGGAGCTGCTCGGCGAGCTGCCGGTAGCCCAGCCCGGGGCGCCAGGACGGCAGGTGGACCTCGTAGACGGAGAACGGCGCCTCGTGCGCCGGCCGGGCCCCGCGCCGGGCCATCCACGCGTCGTCCCGCCACACGTGGTGCGAGGCGTGCACCACCGAGGCGGTGGCGGGCGGCGCCTCGGTGCGGCGGGCCATGGGGTCGGCGCGCAGGGTGTGAGAGCCGTCGGGGCGCGTGATGTCGAACTTGTACAGCTCGCCCTCGCCCAGGCCCGGGACGAAGAGCTCCCACACGCCCGTCGCACCCAGCGAGCGCATCGGATGGGCCGTGCCGTCCCAGTAGTTGAAGTCCCCGGCGACCCGCACCCCGAGCGCGTTCGGCGCCCACACCGTGAACCGCGTCCCGGCCACGCCCGCGTGGGTCATCGGTTCCGCCCCGAGCGCCCGCCACAGCCGCTCGTGCCGCCCCTCGCCGATCAGGTGCAGGTCCAGCTCGCCGAGGGCCGGCAGGAAGCGGTACGGGTCCTCGGCCACCACCTCGGCGTCGGCGTAGACGACGTGGAAGCGGTAGCCGGGGACCTCCCGCAGCGGCAGCAGGCCAGCGAAGAACCCGTCGCCCTCCGGGAGCAGCGCGGCCCGCAGCCCGTCGGCGACGACCGTCACCGAGCGGGCGTGCGGCCGCAGCGCGCGGATCACGACACCGCCCGGCACCGGGTGGGCGCCCAGCAGGGCGTGCGGATCGTGGTGCGCGCCGGTCAGCAGCCGCGTGCGTTCCTCCTCGGCGGGGCGCGGGGCGGGCCGTACGCCCCGGTGGCCGGGCGAGGGCGCGGGCGGGCTGCCGGCACGCCGGCTGCCGGGCAGGAAGGTGGCGGGGACGTAGCCGGGCCGGGGGTCGCGGGACGGCGGTCGTGCGGTCACGGGGTGCTCCTCCAGGGGGAGTTCGCCGGTGGTCAGGTGTGGTGGGCCGTGCCGTCGGCCCGGGCGGCGAGGCGGGCGACCGCGGCGAGCGGGACGGGCAGCCAGTCCGGCCGGTGGCGCGCCTCGTACACCACCTCGTAGACCGCCTTGTCCGTCTCGTGCGCGCGCAGCAGCCGGGGGTCCTCGCCCGGCCCCGGCCGGCCGGCGGCGTAGCCCTCGCGGAACGCCTCGCGGGTGCGCGCGGCCCAGGTGCCGCCCGCCCGGCCGACCGCCGCGGCGTAGTCGAAGGAGCGGAGCATGCCCGCGATGTCCTGCTCGACGGGCTGCGGGCGGCGGCGCTCGGCGAGCGGCCGGGCCGGCTCGCCCTCGAAGTCGATCAGCGACCAGCGCCCGTCGGCCGCCGTGCGCAGGGTCTGGCCCAGGTGCAGGTCGCCGTGGATCCGCTGGGCGCGGCGCATCGCGAAGGGCGTCACCGAGCCGTGCTGGGCGGTCAGTTCGTCGTACGTACTGCGCAGCGCCCGGCGGTAGGGGCGGAGCGCGGGCACGGCCTCGGCCGCGGCGTCGAGGCGCCGGCACATGGCGTCCGCCATGCGCGCGAGGCGTTCGCGGTGCAGGAGGACGGTGGGCAGGGCGGTGGCGAGGGCGTGGTGGACCTCGGCGGTGGCGTGCCCGAGGGCGCGGGCGGAGGCGGTGAAGTCGGCGCCGACGGCCAGGGAGCCGAGGGCGAGCTGCCAGCCGTCGGCGGAGCCGGCCAGGAAGGGCTGGAGGATGCCGAGCGTCATCGGCTCGCCGCCGTCGGGGGAGTCGGCCTCGAACCAGGCGGCGGGCGCGGGGACGCGGGTGCAGCCGGTGCGGGCGAGGGCCCGGGGGAGTTCGAGGTCGGGGTTGAGGCCGGGGCCGACGCGGCGGAAGAGCTTGAGGATGAACGTATCGCCGTACACCACCGAGGAGTTGGACTGCTCGGCGTCCAGCGGCCGGGGGGCGAGCCCGGCGGGGATCGTGGCGTCCGGCTCGCGGGCGAAGCGCAGCGGGCCCAGCCGCCCCGGGACGCGAAGCCGTTCCAGCAGGAGGGCGGCGAGGCGGGGGTCGGCCAGCGCCTCGTAGACGGCGCGGCCGCGCAGCGGGCCGTCGTCGGGGCGGCCGATGAGGGCGGGGGCCAGCCGGTGCGGCAGCGGATCCTGGACGCCCAGCAGGAGTTGGTAGCAGTCGTCGGTGCCGGCGGCCGGCTGGTGGGCGCGCACCAGCAGGTGGAGCAGGCCGGGGGAGGTGCCGCCGGGCGGCAGGATCTCGGCGGCGGCGACGAGGCCGAAGCCGGTCACCGGGCAGCCCTTGCCCGCGAACCAGCGCTGCCGGGGCAGCCACTGGGCGAGCAGGGGCGCCAGCGAGGGCAGCAGCCCCGGGCCGGACGGCGGCGGCCCCGGGCTCGCCGTCCGGTGGGGGGCCTCGCGGCGGGGCGGTGCAGCGTCCGACATGGCGTCGCGTCCTTTCCCCGGGGCACACGACGGATGGGGCACGGTGTCCCGGATTGCGGCTTTGGCCAGTGTGCGGTGCGTCGGGGTTCCCCCGCCGAAGGCGACGGGAGTGTCTCGCCAGGATCGTCCGTGCGGCGAGGCGGGGCGCGGCGGGGCCGGCCCGTGCCTCGTGCGGCGCCGCGCGCCGTGCCGCCGGGAACGGACCCCCGGCCGGCACCGCGGGCCCCCGGGTGCGCCGGGCCCGGGCCGCGGGGTGGATCCCTTAGTGAGCGTGCCCGGGGTCCGGCGGGGGAAACCGCCGTGCGCGCCGGGCCGGGCGGGCGCGCACGGGGCGGCGGGGCGGGTGCCGTTCAGGCGCCCGGGACCGGCGTGGGCGCCGTGCGGCGCAGCCGGAACCAGTAGAAGCCGTGGCCCGCCAGCGTGAGCAGGTACGGCAGTTCGCCGATGGCCGGGAAGCGGACCCCGCCGATGAGCTCCACCGGGTGGCGGCCGTTGAACGTCCGCAGATCCAGCTCGGTCGGCTGTGCGAAGCGGGAGAAATTGTTCACGCACAGGACGAGGTCGTCCCCGTGCTCCCGCAGGAACGCCAGCACCGCCGGGTTGCTGGAGGGGAGTTCGGTGTAGGAGCCGAGGCCGAACGCCGGGTTCTGCTTGCGGATCTCGATCATCCGCCGGGTCCAGTGCAGCAGCGACGACGGACTGCTCATCGCCGCCTCGACGTTGGTGACCTGGTAGCCGTAGACCGGGTCCATGATGGTCGGCAGGAACAGCCGGCCCGGATCGCAGGACGAGAAGCCGGCGTTGCGGTCGGGCGTCCACTGCATCGGGGTGCGCACCCCGTCGCGGTCGCCGAGCCAGATGTTGTCGCCCATGCCGATCTCGTCGCCGTAGTAGAGGATCGGCGAGCCGGGCAGCGACAGCAGCAGCGCGGTGAACAGCTCGATCTGGTTGCGGTCGTTGTCCAGCAGCGGGGCCAGTCGGCGCCGGATGCCGATGTTGGCGCGCATGCGCGGGTCCTTGGCGTACTCCGCGTACATGTAGTCGCGTTCCTCGTCGGTGACCATCTCCAGCGTCAGCTCGTCGTGGTTGCGCAGGAAGATGCCCCACTGGCAGCCGGACGGGATGGCCGGGGTCTTGGCCAGGACCTCGGAGACGGGGTAGCGCGACTCGCGGCGCACCGCCATGAAGATCCGCGGCATGACGGGGAAGTGGAACGCCATATGGCACTCGTCGCCGCCCTTGGCGTAGTCGCCGAAGTAGTCGACCACGTCCTCCGGCCACTGGTTGGCCTCGGCCAGCAGCACCGTGTCCGGGTAGTGGGCGTCGATCTCGGCGCGCACGCGCTTGAGGAACTCGTGGGAGCGCGGCAGGTTCTCGCAGTTGGTGCCCTCCTCGGCGAAGAGGTAGGGCACGGCGTCCAGCCGGAAGCCGTCGATGCCCAGGTCCAGCCAGAACCGCAGGGCCGCGAGGATCTCCTCCTGGACGGCGGGGTTCTCGTAGTTGAGGTCCGGCTGGTGGGAGAAGAACCGGTGCCAGTAGTACTGCTTGCGGACCGGGTCGAAGGTCCAGTTGGACGTCTCGGTGTCGATGAAGATGATCCGCGCGTCCTGGTACTGCTTGTCGTCGTCGGCCCAGACGTAGTAGTCGCCGTAGGGGCCCTCGGGGTCGGTGCGGGACTGCTGGAACCAGTCGTGCTGATCGCTCGTATGGTTCATGACAAAGTCGATGATGACGCGCATCCCCCGCTGGTGGGCCGCGTCCACGAACTCGACGAAGTCCGCGAGATCGCCGAACTCCGGCAGGACGGAGGTGTAGTCCGACACGTCGTACCCGCCGTCGCGCAGCGGCGACTGGAAGAACGGCGGCAGCCACAGGCAGTCGACGCCGAGCCACTGGAGATAGTCCAGCTTGGCCGTCAGCCCTTTCAGGTCCCCGATGCCGTCGCCGTCGCTGTCCTGGAAGGACCGTACGAGGACCTCGTAGAACACCGCGCGCTTGAACCAGTCGGGATCCCGGTCCTTCGCGGGGGTGTCCTCGAACGTGTCCGGTACGGGCTCATTGACGATCATGGTGTGGGTGACCCTCCGATCGGTGAGGACGGTCGCAGCGAGAACACGTGCGCGGGCGCGATCGCGTGGCCCGGCTCAAGGCGCACATAGTTGTCCCTGCCCCAGTGATAGGTCTCGCCGGTGAGCTCGTCGCGCACCGGGAAGGACTCGTGCCAGTCGAGGCCGAGCTCCGGCATGTCCAACGAGACCGTCGCCTCCTGGGTGTGGTGGGGGTCGAGGTTGACGACCGTGAGGACGCAGTCGCCGCAGGGGCCGCCGGTGCGCTTGGAGTAGACGATGACCGCGTCGTTGTCGGCGTGGTGGAATCGCAGGTTGCGCAGCCGGCGCAGAGCCGGGTGCCGCCGCCGCAGCCGGTTGAGCACGGTGATCAGGGGAGCCAGGCTGCGCCCTTCGCGCTCGGCCGACTCCCAGTCACGCGGCCGCAGTTGGTATTTCTCGGAGTCCAGGTACTCTTCGCTGCCCGGGTGCGCCGGGACGTTCTCGCACAGCTCGTAACCGGCGTAGACGCCCCAGGACGGGGAGAGCGTGGCGGCGAGCACGGCCCGGATCTCGAAGGCCGCCCGGCCGCCCTCCTGGAGGTAGGCGTGCAGGATGTCAGGGGTGTTGACGAAGAGGTTCGGGCGCATCACCGCCGCCGCGTCCCGCGACAGCTCCGTGAGGTAATCGGTCAGCTCCTGCTTGCTGTTGCGCCAGGTGAAGTAGGTGTACGACTGCTGGAAGCCGATCGCGCCCAGCGTGCGCATCATCGCGGGGCGGGTGAACGCCTCGGCCAGGAACACCACATCGGGATCCGTGCGGCCGATGTCCGCGATGACCTTCTCCCAGAAGACCACCGGCTTGGTGTGCGGATTGTCCACCCGGAAGATGCGCACCCCGTGGGCCATCCACAGCCGCAGCAGCCGCAGCGTCTCGCGGACCAGCCCGTCGAAGTCGGCGTCGAAGGCGAGCGGATAGATGTCCTGGTACTTCTTGGGCGGGTTCTCCGCGTACGCGATGGAGCCGTCCGCCCGGTGGTGGAACCACTCCGGGTGCTTGTCCACCCACGGGTGGTCCGGCGAGCACTGGAGGGCGAAGTCGAGCGCCACCTCCATGCGCAACTCCCGCGCCCGCGCCACGAAGTGGTCGAAGTCCTCGAACGTGCCCAGCTCCGGGTGGATCGCGTCGTGCCCGCCCTCCGCCGAACCGATCGCCCACGGGCTCCCCACGTCGTAAGGGCCCGCGCTCAGCGCGTTGTTGGGGCCCTTGCGGAAGGAGGTGCCGATGGGGTGGACCGGTGGCAGATAGACGACGTCGAATCCCATCGCCGCCACGGCGGGCAGCCGCTTCGCCGCCGTGCGGAGCGTGCCGCTGCGCGGCGGCCGGCCCTCCTCGACGACCGCGCCCTCGGAGCGCGGGAACAGCTCGTACCACGAGCCGTACAGCGCCCGTTCGCGCTCCACCAGCACCGGCACCGGCCGCGTCGTCGTGACCAGTTCGCGCAGCGGGTGCTCCGCCAGGGCCGCCGAGACGGCCGGGGCGAGCGCCGCCGCGAGCCGGTCGGCGACCGGACGGTGGGCGTCCCGCAGGGCGTCCACCGCGGCCAGCACCGCCTCGCGCCCCGCGTTCTTGGGCACGCCGGCGGCCGCCCGCTCGTACAGCCGGGCGCCCTCCTCCAGCACGAGGTCCGTGTCGATGCCGGCCGGGATCTTGATCCGGGCGGCGTCGCGCCAGGTGGTGACCGGGTCGCTCCACGCCTCCACCGCGTACGTCCAGCGGCCCTCCGCGTCCGGGGTCACCTCGGCGCCCCAGCGGTCGGTGCCCGGCGCCAGCTCGCGCATCGGCGTCCACGGGCCGCACCGGCCCGTCGCGTCCCGCAGCACCACGTTGGCGCCCACCGCGTCGTGGCCCTCGCGGAACACCGTCGCGGTGACCTCGAAGGACTCGCCCGCCACCGCCTTCACGGATCTGCGGCCGCAGTCCACCAGCGGGGCGAGGTCCAGGACGGGAATGCGACCGATCATGCAATCACCTGGGGTCCGAGAGGAAACCGGAGGCAAGGCCCGGAAGCTGACGAGGGATCTGGCGCGTTCTGTTCTTTCTATCCGCTGCCCCGGCACCCGGCCGGACGCGGGCGACGGCGCATCTGCCCGCGTTCACCCGGGTGGGCGGCGGTAAACCTGACGAGCGGGAAAGCGGAATCACACGAGGGGCCGTTCTGCGTCGGAGCGGGGCGGAGGAAGGGGTCCCGTACACCCGGGGAGCTTTCCCACCCGGCCCTGGCGGGCATGCCCGCACCGCCCGGCCTACCGGTGCGTAGTTCCCCTGGCGCCGCCCGGCGCAGGCGGCGGGACCTCCGTCACACGTAGGGAGTCTCCCCGCTGGGCCGATCGTGTGCAATGTGACGAAAGGGGGTAGCCGACGGCCGGATGGGGGAACGGCGCCCCGGCCCGGTCTTCGAAGGCCGTAGCGACTTCTGGCCTTGGAACGTCATGGTGTAGGCGGGGCGTATTTCTCCCTCGTACCGGCGCATCAGCGCACGGTCGGCCGCTGGCGGTCGCGTTCCACGCGCGGTGCGCCGGCCGGCCGCAGGCCCGCCGCCAGCAGCCGCAGCGCCGCCTCCGACGGCGACCCCGGCTCCGCGCTGTAGGCCAGCACCGACTGCGCCGCCCCCTCCGCCGCCGGCGCGCGCAGCATCTCGTACGACAACGTCAGCGCCCCCACCAGCGGATGGTGGAACTCCTTCGTCCCGCTCGTGCACGACAGCACCTTGTGCCGCGCCCACAGCCCCGCGAACTCCGGGCTCTTCATGCACAGTTCGCCGACCAGCGCGGCCAGTTCCCGGTCCTCCGGATGCTGCCCGGCCTCCAGCCGCAGCGCCGCCACCGCCCGCCGCGCCTCCAGCTCCCACCGCGGGTACAGCTCCCGCGCGTGCGGGTCCAGGAACAGCATCCGCTGGGCGTTGGGCCGCTCCGCCGCCCGCGCCGGCGCGTCCGCCGCCACGTGCCCGCCGATCAGCGCGTGCCCCAGCGCGTTCCAGTGCAGGACGTCGTAGCGGTGGTCCAGGACCACCACCGGGACCTCGCCCATCGCCTCCGCGAGCTGCCGCACCCCGGGCCGCACGGACACCGCGCGCGGCGCCGCGCGCCGGGCCGCGCGGCCCGGCCGGGCCAGGTTCCGCAGGTGCGCGTGCTCGTCCGCGTCCAGCCGCAGCGCCCGCGCCAGCGCGTCCAGCACCCCGTCCGAGGCGTTGGACGACTGCCCCTGCTCCAGCCGGGTGTAATACGCCGCGCTCACCCCCGCCAGCAGCGCCAGCTCCTCCCGCCGGAGGCCCGGCACCCTGCGCCGGTCCCCGTACGTCGGCAGCC
Organism: Streptomyces caatingaensis; assembly: GCF_001187435.1. Classification (GTDB taxonomy): domain Bacteria; phylum Actinomycetota; class Actinomycetes; order Streptomycetales; family Streptomycetaceae; genus Streptomyces; species Streptomyces caatingaensis. Next base: position 67,397 of record NZ_LFXA01000011.1, read on the forward strand.
CGACGTCCTCGGGACGCAGCAGGGCGCGCCGGGTGCGCAGGAAGTTCCCCAGTCCGGAAGATCTGTCCATGGGCCACAGTCAACCCCGCCCGGGCCCGTCCGTGCCTGCCCCTGGCAGGGTCAGGCAGAAGACGGCGGGCCGGGTCAGGCGGAAGAGGGCACTTGGCGTCTTGGCCCGCGACCGCGGCCGCGCGCCGCTACCGTCGTGCACGTGAAGGCCATTCGTCGATTCAGCGTGCGCCCCGTCCTTCCGGAGCCCCTACGACCGCTCAGCGAGCTGGCGCGCAATCTGCGCTGGTCCTGGCATCCCGAGACCCGAGAGCTCTTCCAGACCCTCGACCCCGAGGGCTGGCGGGCCGCCGAGGGCGACCCGCTGCGGCTGCTGGGCGCCGTGCCCGCCGCCCGGCTCGCCGCCCTCGCCGACGACCGCCGCTTCCGCCGGCGCCTCGCGGCCGCGGCCGACGACCTGCACGACTACCTCACCGGCAACCGCTGGTACCAGGAGCAGCCGCCCGGACTGCCCGCCGCGGTCGCCTACTTCTCGCCCGAGTTCGGCATCACCGCCGCCCTGCCGCAGTACAGCGGCGGCCTCGGCATCCTCGCCGGCGACCACCTGAAGTCCGCCAGCGACCTGGGCGTCCCGCTCATCGGCGTCGGACTCCTCTACCGGCACGGCTACTTCCGCCAGTCCCTCTCCCGCGAGGGCTGGCAGCAGGAGCACTACCCCCTGCTCGACCCCAACGAGCTGCCGCTGACGCTGCTGCGCGAGGCCGACGGCACGCCGGGCGTCGTCGCCCTCGCCCTGCCCGGCGGCCGCTCCCTGCGCGCCCACATCTGGAAGGCCGAGGTCGGCCGGGTCCCGCTGCTGCTCCTCGACTCCGACGTCGAGGAGAACGCCAGCGGCGAACGCGACGTCACGGACCGGCTCTACGGCGGGGGCAGCGAGCACCGGCTGCTCCAGGAGATGCTGCTGGGCATCGGCGGCGTCCGCGCGGTGCGCACGTACTGCCGGCTCACCGGGCACCCGGCGCCCGAGGTCTTCCACACCAACGAGGGCCACGCCGGCTTCCTCGGCCTCGAACGCATCCGTGAACTCGCCGCCCGCGGGCTCGACTTCGACGCCGCGCTGGAGAGCGTCCGGGCCGGCGCCGTCTTCACCACCCACACCCCCGTGCCCGCCGGCATCGACCGCTTCGACCGCGGCCTCGTCGCCCGCCACTTCGGCGACGACGCCGAACTGCCCGGCATCGACACCGAACGGATCCTCGCCCTGGGCGCGGAGGACTATCCGGGCGGCGACCCGGGCCTGTTCAACATGGCCGTCATGGGCCTGCGCCTGGCCCAGCGCGCCAACGGCGTCTCCACCCTGCACGGCCAGGTCAGCCGTCAGATGTTCGCCGGCCTCTGGCCCGGCTTCGACGCCGACGAGGTGCCGATCACCTCCATCACCAACGGCGTGCACGCCCCCACCTGGGTCGCCCCCGAGGTCTTCCGCCTCGGCGCCCGCCGCGTCGGGGCTGGCCGCGCCGAGGACGCCCTGGCCCTCGGCGGCTCCGAACACTGGGACTCCGTGGCCGAGATCTCCGACGCCGACATCTGGGAGCTCCGCCGCACCCTGCGCGAACAGCTCGTCGAGGAGGTCCGCGGCCGGCTGCGCGCCTCCTGGCGCGAGCGCGGCGCCGGCACCGCCGAACTCGGCTGGATCGACGGGGTGCTCGACCCCGACGTCCTCACCATCGGCTTCGCCCGCCGCGTCCCCTCCTACAAGCGCCTCACCCTCATGCTCCGCGACCGCGAACGCCTCACCGGCCTGCTGCTCGACCCGCGGCGCCCGCTGCAGATCGTCGTCGCGGGCAAGGCCCACCCGGCGGACGACAGCGGCAAGCGGCTCGTCCAGGAGCTCGTCCGCTTCGCCGACGACCCCGCCGTCCGCCACCGCGTCGTCTTCCTGCCCGACTACGGCATGGGCATGGCCCAGAAGCTCTACCCCGGCTGCGACGTCTGGCTCAACAACCCGCTGCGCCCGCTGGAGGCGTGCGGCACCTCCGGCATGAAGGCCGCCCTCAACGGCTGCCTCAACCTGTCCGTCCTGGACGGCTGGTGGGACGAGTGGTACGAGCCGGACTTCGGCTGGGCCATCCCCACCGCGGACGGCTCCGGCACGGACGAGGAGCGCCGCGACGACCTGGAGGCGGCCGCCCTCTACGACCTGCTCGCCGACCGCGTCGCCCCGCGCTTCTACGACCGGGGCCCGGACGGGCTGCCCGGCCGCTGGATCGAGATGGTCCGCGGCACGCTCGCCACGCTCGGCCCCAAGGTCCTCGCCGGCCGCATGGTCCGCGAGTACGTCGGCCGCCTCTACCACCCGGCCGCCGAGGCACAGCGCGCGCTCACCCCCGACGCGGCCCGCGAACTCGCCGCCTGGAAGGCGCGGGTGCGCGCCGCGTGGCCGGGCGTCGCCGTCGACCACGTCGAGACCGTCTCCGACGGCCCGTTGAACGGCACGGCCGAGCTCGGCTCCACCGTCACCCTCCGCGTCAGCGTCGCCCTCGGCGGCCTCGAACCCTCGGACGTCGAGGTCCAGGCCCTCGCCGGCCGCGTCGACGCCGACGACCGCCTCACCGGCACCTCCGCCTTCCCCCTCAAACCCGCCGCGGCCCCCGCCCTCGACGGCCGCCGCCTCTACGAGGGCTCCCTCACCTTCGACCGCACCGGCCCCTTCGGCTACACCGTCCGCATCCTCCCCGCCCACCGCCTCCTGGCCCAGGGCGCGGAGATGGGTTTGGTCGCGGTCCCGGCGGAGGCGTCGGGGGAGGCGGCGGGGGTGCTGATGCGGTGAGCCGTTAACGGGGTGCCGGTGAACGGCCATGGGGCGGCCGGGACTACCGCCGGTGCGCCTCATGGCCGTCCCTCCTGCCCAGGGATCCGGGCGGCAAGGATTCGTGCGACGGGCCGGACGTGGGCGAGAATCTCTCGGTTCACCCACGTACCAGGAGATTTATGCACAAGCGTCTGCCCCTGCTCGCCGTCTGTCTCGCGGCCGCCGCGTTCGGCGCCTCGGCGTGCGGCGGATCCGGTGACGGCGGTGCGAGCGCCTCGAAGGCGTCGGCGCCCGCCTCGGCCGCCCCGTCCGCCCCTTCCGCCCCGTCCGGGAGCCCGTCGGCCGCCCCCGGGGAGGCACGCGGGCTGACCGGGTTGTCGGCCAAGCTCTACCTCCGGACGATCCGGAAGAACCACCCGGACCTGGACCGCGTCGACGACGACACACTCGTCGCCCATGGCAACGCCCTCTGCCTCGCCAACGGACAGGCCCTCGTCGACCAGGTCAAGAAGACCAAGCAGGAACTCGAACTCACCGGGAAGCAGGCTTCGGCGGTCCTCGGCAGCGCGCACGGCTCCTGCGGGAGGAAGAACGTCTTCGGCTGACGGCGGAGTGCTCAGCCCGCCGGCCGCTTGCGCGCCGCCGCCGTCTGCGCCATCCCCGGCAGGAAGTCCGTGAACAGCTCGTGGACTTCGCGGACGAGGGGGCGCAGGACGCGGAAGCGGGCGAGGGAGACGCCGAGGGCGGTGAGGCGGGCGCCGCGGGCGGCGAGGCGGAGGCTGCGCTCGCGGCCGGGGGAGCGGTCGAAGACCCAGTAGAGGACGAGGCCCATCTGGGAGAGCCACATCAGCTCGGGGAGGACCTCGGCCAGTTCGGCCGGGACCTTGGCCTTCGAGCCGGCCAGTACCTCCCGGTGCACGTCGATGGCCGCCTCGCGGGCGTGCTCCGACTCGGCCGAGAAGGGGCTGAGCGGGCTGTCCGGGTCGGCGGCGTTCTTGAAGAACTGGGCCGCGAACTCGTGGTACGGCGCCGCGATGTCCAGCCAGACCCGCAGCACCCCGGCCAGCCGGGCCTCCAGGTCCGTCTCCCGGGCCAGGACGTCGCGGACCGCCGCCTGGTGCTCGGCGGCGATCCGGTCGTAGAAGCCCTGGATCAGGTGCTCCTTGCCGGCGAAGTAGTAGTAGGCGTTGCCGACGGAGACCCCGGCCTCCTGGGCGATGGCCCGCATCGTGGTCTTGTCGTAGCCCCGCTCCTGGAACAGCCGCATCGCCGTCTCCAGGATCAGGGTGCGGGTCTGCTCGCTCTTGGCCTTCGGCGGCCGGGGGGCGTTCTCTGCTGGCTGTGCTGGCACGGTCCAGAGCCTAATCGGGCACGGGACAGCCGCTGTCGCACCCCGGCCCGGGCTGCCGGCCGAGCTGTGCCCGGCGGTACTTCGCGGCGGCCAGCACCGCGTTGCGCGCGAGGCGCATGCCCGACGGGGTGCCGAGCCGGTGGGCGAGCGGCCGGTACGCGTCCAGCGCCCACAGGCACACGACCCAGGCGGCGGCCCCGCGGTACACCTGCCCGCCGTCCCCGACCACGGTGATCTCCTCCAGGGAGGCGGAGTGGTCGAGCCGCGGCAGCCGCCGCCGGGCCTCCTCCGAGGCCGCCGGCACCAGGTCCAGCGGGACGAGCTGCCGCTGCCGCGCGAGCCAGTCGCGGACGGAGGAACACAGCGCGCAGCGCGCGTCGTACAGCACGGTCAGCCGGCGGACGGCCGGGACGTCCCCTCCGACGCCCCGGACGTCCCCGGCCGCGACGGCCGTCGTCATCCCTGCACCTGCGTGTACGCCTGGGGCAGCACCGGCGGCTGCTGCTCACGGTCCAGCAGCCCCCGCCGCCGGAACTTGTTGAGCGTGAAGACGTTCCCCAGGTGCATCAGCCCGAGCACCAGCAGCACGACCCCGAGCTGCCGCGACAGCGTTTCGAACACCCCGCGGGTGTCGGTGATCGTGCCGTCCTCCCGCAGATAGAGCGCGATGAACCCGAGGTTGACGAGATAGAACCCGACCACCAGCAGGTGGTTGACGGCGTCCGCCAGCTTCTCGTCCCCCCGGAGCACGTCCCCGAGGAACACCCGCCCGTTCCGGCTGAGCGTCCGGGCCACCCAGACGGTCAGGCCGATGCTGACGGCGAGGTAGATGACGTAGGCGACGACGGTGAGGTCCAAGGTCCCCACTCCTTCTTGAACGTGTTCAAAAAAGCTTGATGGCGGTGACTGTAGACTTGTTTTTGAACGCGTTCAAGTCGGGGGGTCGGGGGCGTGAGGGTTCGGCGCAGCGCAACTGGTCGGCCCTTGGGGCCGAGTGGAGGCGGGGACAGCCTCGCGAGCCCCCTGCGCACGCCCCTCTTGACCGGAGCGGGTCGGAGGGCTGATCGTCACGTGCGGCCGACCGCAGTGGGCCCGGCACGGGAGGCAGTCGTGTCGCTGCTGTTCACCGGAGTGACCCCGACACGGACTATGACCACTGCCCAGCGGTCTGGGTGGGCATCGACATGAAGCCGGGTCCGACTCGGACTCGACGGACTTGGTGTCACGGGCCCGGAGGTGAAGCCCGAGCTCCGCACCGATGCCGTGGCGGCCCAACGGGCCTCGGCGGGGCGGCGAGCGGGCGCTCCCCCCGGATCAGCGGCATAGCGCGTCGAGGTCGTCGGAGAAGGACGGGAACGCGGCCCGGACCTCGGTGACGATGTCCCGGACGGGACGGCGCGGTGTCGTCGCATACCGCTCGGCGAGCCCGGCCAGGGACGGGTCCGGGCAGGATTCGAGTTCGTCGTCGAGGGCGGCCTCCATGGGGCCGTAGCCGTCGGCGAGGACCCAGAGGAAGTCGGAGAGACCGCCGGCCACGACGCCGCGTTCGCCCTCGGAGCCGAGGAACACCACCGGCTGCTCGGCGAGCGGCCGCCCCGCCCGGACGCACCAGAGGGCGGCGCGGCCGCCGGCGCCGTCCTGGCCGAAGACCCGGTAGGCGGCGCCGTCGAGCTCGTGGTTGCCCGTCCAGTGGCGGATCCAGTCGGTGGTCTCCTCGGCGGAGTCGAAGGCGTCGTACGGTTCGAAGTCGACGCCCTCGCCGTCGGCGTAGTCGAACTCGATGCGGGCAACTGCCGCCAGGGCGGCGGGAAAACGGCGGTCGTCGCCGGTCGTGACGGTCATGCGGTCACGCTAGGGGGTGTCACTGACAACGGGCGTCGCGCGTCTCAGGCGACCACGATCGCGACCTTGCCGCGTGCGTGCCCGGTCTCCACGGCGCGGTGGGCGTCCGCGGCGCGGTCCAGGGGGAAGGCGGCGGAGACCTCGATGCGCAGGGCGCCCCGGGCGCAGAGGTCCGTGAGCGCACCGAGACGTTCCGCCGAGCGCCGGGTGCTGATCTTCAGGGCGCCGACGGCGTCGGCGCGGTCGAAGTCCACGACGGTGCCCATCCGGCCGCTGCGCGCGAGCAGTGGGGCGGAGGAGTCCAGCGATCCGCGTCCCGCGCAGTCGAGTACGGCGGTGACGCCGGCCGGTGCGACGGCCCGGACGCGCTCGACGAGACCGTCGCCGTACGCGACCGGAACCGCGCCCAGCGCCCGCAGGTAGTCGTGGTTGCGCGGGCTCGCGGTCCCGACGACCGTGGCGCCGAGGGCCGCCGCCAGCTGGACGGCGACCGTGCCGACGCCCCCGGCCGCGGCGTGGACCAGCAGGGTGTCGCCGGCGCGCACGGCCAGGTCCTCCACCGCCGTGGACGCGGTCTGCGCGGACGCTGCGAAGGCCCCGGCCGCCTCCCAGGGCATCATGGCGGGCTTGGCCACGATCTGTTCGGTGGGCACGACCACGTACTCGGCGTGGCAGGCCATCAGGCACCAGCCGAGAACCTCGCTCCCCACGGGGAAGCCCTCGGCCCCCTCCCCGACCTGGTCGACCACCCCCGCGAAGTCGTTGCCGATCCTCTTCGGGAAGTCCGGGTCGCCGCCGCGGACCGGCAGCCCCCGGCGGACCGCGCAGTCGAACGGCTGGATCCCCGCGGCCCGCACCCGCACCCGCACCTGCCCGGGCCCCGCCTGCGGAGTCGGTATGTCGAGCAACTCCACGACCTCGGGCCCGCCGTGGGAGTTGATTGCCGCTGCCTTCATGGGGACCGTCCTGTCGTCGCGTGGGAAAGGCGTGCGACGTCAGGCTCGTATATCAAGTGCACTTGAGATCAATGCGCGGGCCGGGCGGTGTGGCGGAGATCATCGGGCAGGGGTTCGAGCCCGGCTGCTCGATGTTCGTGGTGCCCCATACGACCGTCGATGCCCGCGACCCGCTTGCCGCTCCGGACCGGGCAGCTGTACGGGGGCGGCCGGGGCGACTCCTCCGGCCCGCACGATCGCCCGGAAGAGTCGGCCGTTCGGCGGCGTGCAAGGAGCGGCACCCCGGAGTGGGCCATGCCGCTCTGTAACGGCGCTCACGCGGAGGGTAGGTGGCGGGTCCCACGCCTCCTGGCTATGATCATGATCATTCCGCTTTTGGTCGGGGTGCAAGCAGTTATGCCTGCAAGGAATCCCCCCGGTTTCGAGGGCTCTGTTGAATTTGCAACAAGGGGGGTGCCGGGGGAGGAACGCAAGGGTCGGCATGCGGCTGTTGCCGCCGCTGTGGCGGCTTTCGCCGTAGTGGCGGAACCCCTGCCGTGGCGCGGTTTCAAGTGATGGCTCGGTAGGGGCCGGCCGGGCCTGGTCTTTTTGCAGTTCCGGGCGGATTCGTATCTGCGGCCGGCAACGGAGCCGTATCCCTCGGGTGTCTCCGGGTGTCTTTCGATGTCGACTGTCCTGGGATTCTTGGCGCATGTTCATGCTCTGGCTCAACCGGAGGGATGCAGGTAAAACTCCTTGGGATTGTTGCTTGTTTGAAGCTTCCGAGTCGGGCTTCTTGCTTTCATTGGAACGTAAAAGAGGGTTTTCTGTTGTTTGTTGAAAAGTCGGGCTCCAAGGCCTTTGCGGCCATCGGGGGATTTGTCGCGGCGGTGGCTCTTTCCGTCACGATGACGCCCGCCGCACATGCGGCTGCTCCCACGGATGCGGAGATCAGCGCTGCTCTCAAGCGTCATGGTGACGGGACGTGGACGCAGAAGGACGTGGCACTCATCCGCTCCATACCGGCGCTCGCGGCCGTGGTCGAGGATGTCACCCGCCCTGCTGAGGTGAAGACTGAGACGCGATCGGTGGCTCCCGGAGAGGGCGTCCTCCCGAAGGGTGCGGAGCTCGAGGACGCGAGCAGGACCCTGGTCACTCCCGTCGAGACCGACGTGGACCCGAAGTCCACGGGCACTCCCATGCGAACTGCCGCTCCTCAGTGGAGGATGACCCACATCACCTACACCCACCGCAGCTACACGGGTTCCACCATTTTCAAGTACCACGCATACGCCGAGTTCCAGTACAACGGCAGCAAGGTCCTGAAGTGGGGTCAACGGTACGACGTCGTCGAGGACAAGGACCGTGTGGCCCAGGTCAAGACCGGTAGGCGTCAGGTGGACACCAAGTCACGCACGCCCGCGACGTCGGGGACGTCGATGATGAAGCGTGAAGTCGAGCTCTGCGTCACCAAGTGGGGCTGCTACTCCACCTTGCACCCGTGGGCCAAGGTCAAGGTCTATGGAACGGGGAAGACTGCGATCGACGGGACCGGAGTTTAAGGGGAAAACATGAAGTCGCTCGCGGCAGAATTGGTTGCCATATCTGCCTTCTTTGTTCTGGTTCTTCTGCTGCTCGCCGACCGGTTGGGCGGTCTTGAGCTCCTGGTATGGCTTGTGGCGCTCATCGCCTCTGTGGTCTTCATTGTCCGGCGCCATCGTAGAGGCCGGAACGGCAGCGGATCCGCTTCTTCGTAGCGACTTCAGTCGTGCGTCGGCGCAGTGACGCCGACGACAGGTCGGGAGGCGGGCGGGACTTCCCTCGCCCGCACCTCCTGTGACGGCTGCGGCGCCCGGCGGCGCAGCCGTCCTTGGTCGGCGTTGCGTCGACGTAGCCCTGGGCCAGTCAAGTTGAAGTTTCCCGGAACTGATACTCAACTCTTCGTTTTCCTGCGGTTCCGGATTCCACGCGGTGTGCGGTAGGCATGGCGGTAGTTCGAGGGGTGGGCATGAAGGAGAACGTCATGCGGTGTTCGAGTGACCACGGTCGCACCCCAGGGTGTGACGCTCCGGCAGGAAGTCCGCACAGGGGCGGGGAAGTCGGCCTCAAAGCCGTACTGGGCGGGCCTGTCCTGCGCCCGCTGGGAATCGCCGCCGCCGCGGCGTGTGCGCTGTTCGCCACCCCGGTGTCGGGCCACGCGGCGGCAGCGCCGCTCGCGCCCATGTCCGCCGGGCCGGATACATCGTCCGCGCGACCGAAGCTGGAAGTGTTCGGCCTGGGGCCGAAAGGGCACACATCGGTACGGGCCGGCGGTATCGCCGCGGTCCGGCTCAGCGGCATGGCCCCGGGTTGGGACAAGGTCACCATCGACTCGGATCCCAGGTCGAAGTCGCTCTTCCTGGGACCCTTCGACGTCTCCCCGCGCGATCGGCGCGCCACGGAGAACGCTGACGAATACGGACAACATGTGACGGGGGAGCCGGGCCGGTACCGGGTCACCGCACACTACCGGGGCCGGGAGGTCGCCAGCACCGAGATCACTGTGGAAAACGCTCCGCATGCCGATTACCTGTACCGCTTCGACGTCTACCCTCGTGGCGGCTCCGTCACCGGCCCGGCAGCAGAACACCGGGTACACCCCGGCGCGACAGCCGTGATGTCCGTCGGCGTCTTCTCGAGCGGACCCAAAGCCCTCCAGGCTCGGTCATCGGCTTTCGAACAGCCGGTGGCCTTGCGCACGGGAACTGACGACGACCCCCAACTGCGGTCGGACGACGGGTTCGTGAAGGTGTACGCAGGTCACATTCGACTCAGGCGGGATCTTCCGGAGGGTATCTACCCGGTGACCGTGTCCTCGGGACGAGGCCTCCCCACCGTGACACAGAACCTCATTGTCAGTGGCCGGCCCGTATCCGCGCCATCGGATTCTCCCAGGTGGTCCACGCTGTGGACCTGGGTTGGTGTCGCCGTTGTCCCGGTCGGCCTCGTGACCCTTGGCGCGTTCATCGTCCGTGCCCGGCGGTGCAGCGACTCCGGCGCGGTCTGAACGGAGCGCCGAGTCGGCTGACTCGGCGTTGCCCGTGGTCGACGGATCCATGACGAGCGCGCATTCCAGTCACGCGCTTCGCAGCTTTCCCTGAAAACAGGGAATCCATTCTGAACGAACAGTGAAAACACATGTCTATGTATGGAGCACGCCTCCGGCGTGCTGTCATGGCTGCCACAAGCCTTGTTGTTCTTTCCGCCGGCCCCGCGGCAGCCGCGGGTGCGCCCATGCCCATATCCAACACGTCGGCCTCCACGGACCCGACCGCATCCTCCGCTCCGAGCCCGTCGTCACCGCTCCTCACAGGCGATGCCTCCACAGCTCCGACCGCTCCTGGGCAAAGCACGGAGGACGGCGACGCGGAGGCAGACGAGCTGATCCGATTCTGGACACCGGAGCGCCTCGCCTCCGCCACCGATCCTTCGGGCCGTTCGGGAGGACCTCCGCCGAAGACCCAGGCCAAAGCGGCCGCAGGTGATGCGGCGGATCACTTCGGCGGGGTGAAGTCCGTCGGCATGCTCTTCGGCGTCGACGCGAAGATGCAGGCTCACAAGTGCTCGGCCAGTGTGGTCCAGAGTGCGGGGAAGAACCTGATCCTCACTGCGGGGCACTGCAAAACCACCGACAAGACAGCCTTCGTACCGAAGTACGACTCGAGCAGAACTCGATTGACGCCTCAGCCGTACGGGGTCTGGCCGGTGGCCGACTGGTTCACCTACGAGACGTACATCCACAATGACCGAAGGGCGGAGTCGGACCTGGACTTCGCATTCGCCCGGGTGAAGCCGGTCAAGGGCAAGAACGTGCAGGACGTGGTGGGCGGCAACACCCTTGCCCGGACCAAGAGCTTCTACAACAACGTCACGATCGTCGGCTACCCGGCCATCGGCCACAACAAGTCCGATATGGCGGTGAGGTGTTCCACCAGGACGAAGCCACTGCCGGGGTACAACCAGCTGGCGATCGACTGTGCCGGCATGTGGGGCGGCGTCTCGGGAGGGCCCTGGTTCTCCAGCCTCGACGGCAAGAAGGGCACCGGTGAGATCATCGGGAACGTCGGCGGCTGGAACGGGGGTGGCATCTTGAACAGCAAGGACCCGATGTACAACCGCATCACGTACAGCCCGATGCACCAGGATCACTTCTTCCGCCTCTATGACGACGCCCAGCACGGTCGCCACGTCAAGTACGGCAAGTACCACCAGCCCAAGGTCCCCTACACCATGGGCGGCGCCAGCACCTGGAAGCATGCCAAGCTGATGTCCGCCGGTGACTTCACCGGCCGTGGGCGCAGCGACTTGATCGTGGTATGGACCGACGGTGAGGTAACCCTCTACAACAGCGACGGTCGTGGGGGATTCACCAGCGAGCGGCAGTTGATGGGGAAGAACGGCACGTGGAAGCACGCCGAAGCGATCACCGCCGGCGACTTCACCGGCTCGTCCCAGTTCGACCTGCTGGTGCGCTGGTCGGATGGCGAAGTCACGCTCTATGGCGACGTCGGTTCCAGGGGGCTGGACTGGGCCGGTGTCCAGATGATCGACCCGGAGAAGACCGGTACCTGGAAGCACGCCACACAGATCACCGCAGGACGCTTCAACGCCGACAAGTACGTCACCGACCTCATGGTCCGCTGGTCCGACGGTGAGCTCACCCTCTACACGAATGTCGGGGCCGAGAAGAAGTTCTCGGAGGAGCACCAGCTCAAGGACCGCAACAAGGCATGGGAGGACGCGACCCTGCTGACCGCAGGTGAGTACGGTGGAAGCGGCAAGTGGGACCTTCTGGTGCGCTGGAAGGACGGCTCGATCAACAGCTATGTGGGCACCACCACCGGCAAGTTGGGGGCCACGCACACCGTCCGCGGAGGCAACTTCGGCACCTGGACGCACAGCACCGTGATGACCACCGGAAACTTCACCGGCAACGGCCGCACCGACGACCTCGTCATCCGCTGGTCCGACGGTGAGACCTCCCTCTACCAGGACACCGTCACCGAACACCTCGGCACGGAACGCAACCTCGTGCCCTCAACCGGCTGACCCGACCAGGGCTGATGTGCGCGTGTCCGGATCCTTCCGGCACGCGCGCACACAGCAGTGACCAGGTGGGTCCTTCGATGCCGGGGTCGTCACGTCGGCGAATCCGGCCAGGAGCATTTCCTGAGGAGAACGGCCACCCCGGATGTGAGGACTTCGATGCGACGGCCACAACGACACCACTGACACGGTTCCCTCACCGCAGCGGACCGGCTACTTGACGTTCACACCGTCCCACGCCGCCTGGACCGCCCTGTACTGGCCACTCTTGGTGCCGAAAAGATCCCGCGCCGCCTTGAGCGTGGCGGAGCGCGCGCCCTTGTAGTTCGTCGTCGACGTCATGTACGCGGTCAGCGCCTTGTACCAGATCTTCTCGGCGGCGGCGCGGCCGATGCCGGTGACCTTCTTGCCGTCCGCCGTCGGGCTGTTGTAGGTGAAGCCGTTGATGGTCTTCTTGCCGCTGCCCTCGGCGAGCAGGTAGAAGAAGTGGTTGCCGATGCCGGAGCCGTAGTGGACGTCGTAGTCGGGGTCGGCGAAGAACTTGCGGCTCCAGGAGTCGGCGGAGTGGCCGTCCTTGCTGGGCTTGTCCATGGAGCGCAGCGGCTTGTTGTCGCCGTGGAAGTTCACGCGCTCGCCGATGAGGTAATTGGCGGGGGCCTTGGGGTTCTCGGCGTAGAACTCGACGGCCGTGCCGAGGATGTCGGAGGTGGCCTCGTCCAGGGCGCCCGACTCGCCGGAGTAGAGGAGCCCGGCCGTGGCGCTGGTGACGCCGTGGGTCATCTCGTGGGCGGCCAGGTCGAGTTCGGTGAAGGGGTACTTGCCGTCCAGGCCGTCGCCGTAGCGCATGCAGAAGCAGTCGTCGTCCCACTGGGCGTTGAGCCAGCTCTCCCAGACCCTGTCCCGGTAGTGGACGATCGAGTAGGCGGCCTTGCCGTTGCCCCGGATGCCCTTGCGCTTGTGGACGTTGAGGTAGTAGTCCCAGGTCATGGCGGCGCCGTACTGGGCGTCGACGGCGGCCGTCTGGGCCATCGACGGCTTGCCGTTGCCCCAGGTGTCGGTCGCGTTGGTGAAGAGCGGGCCCCTGTCCTCGGGGGACTGCTTGGCGTTGCGGACGACGTGACCGCCGCGCGCGGTGTCCTTCATCAGGAACTTCCCGCCGGCCTTCACGGTGCCGATGGTGACCTTGCCGTTGTACTGGCCGGTGCCGACGCCGGACTTGAGGGCCTCGAACGAGAAGAGCTTCCGGCCGGTGGTGGCATCCGTGATGACGTGCAGCCGGCTGGGGGAGCCGTCCTTCTGCCGGCCGCCGACGACCGTCTCGTAGGCGAGGACGGGCTTGCCGGAGGCGGCCCAGATCACCTTGCGGGGCGCCTTGTCGACGGTGGGCGCGCCGGGGGCCGCGGCCATCGCGGTGCGCCGGGCGGCGGGCGGGGCGACCGAGGGCTTGACGGTGGGGACCTTGATGGTGGCCTCGGTGGCCTTGTCGACGTCCTCGACCTTGCCGGATCGGTTCCGGTGGACGACCAGGTCGCCGCCGAGGACCGGGAGGCCGTCGTAGGTGCGCTCGTAGCGGGTGTGCACCGTGCCGTCCGGGTCGGTGATGACGCCGCGGGGTATCAGCTTCTCCTCGGCTCCGAGGCGGAGGACCTCGGCCGGGTCGTCGGGGCCGGCGGCCCGTGCGGCCGGGGCCGTGGTGAGGCCGGTGGCCAGGAGGGCGGCGGCGACGCCGGCCGCGCCCGCGGCGAGGGAGGGACGGATCACGAGGGACTCCGGGAGGGGAAGGGAAGGAGAAGACAGGGAGGGAAAAAGACGGCGAGCGGCCGCCCCGGGAGGGAAGGGGGCAACCGCTCGCCGTAAGGGGGTTACTTGACGTTCACGCCGTCCCAGGCCGCCTGGACGGACTTGTACTGGCCGCTCTTGGTGCCGTACAGGTCGCGGGCCGCCTTGAGGGTCGCCGCGCGGGCGCCCTTGAAGTTGGTGGTGGAGGTCATGTAGCGCGTGAGGGCGCGGTACCAGATCTTCTCGGCGGCGCCGCGGCCGATGCCGCGGACCTTCTTGCCGCCCCAGGTCGGGCTGTTGTAGGCGACGCCGTTGATGGTCTTCTTGCCGCTGCCCTCGGCGAGCAGGTAGAAGAAGTGGTTGGCGACGCCGGAGGAGTAGTGGACGTCGAGCTTGCCGACGCTCTTGCTCCAGTAGTCGGCCGAACGGCCGTCGCGGCTGGGCTTGTCCATGTAGCGCAGCGGCTTGCCGAGCCGCTCGCCCATCAGGTAGTCGCCCTTGTCCTTGCCGTTGCGGGCGTAGAACTCGACGGCGGTGCCGAAGATGTCGGAGGTGGCCTCGTTGAGGCCGCCGGACTCACCGGCGTAGCGCAGCCGCGCGGTGGCGGAGGTGACGCCGTGCGTCATCTCGTGGCCGGCCACGTCCAGGGAGGTCAGGGGCTTCTTGTTGCCCTTGCCGTCGCCGTAGACCATGCAGAAGCACTCGTCCGACCAGAAGGCGTTGTCGTAGTTGTTGCCGAAGTGGACGAAGGAGTTGGCGGCCTTGCCGTTGCCCCGGATGCCCTTGCGCTTGTGGACGTTGAGGTAGTAGTCCCAGGTCTTGGCGGCGCCGTACTGGGCGTCGACGGCGGCGCTCTGGCCGTTGCTCTGCTTGCCGTTGCCCCAGACGTCACGGGAGTTGGCGAACGCCGGGAAGCTGCTGCCGCCGTCCCGGTTCTTCGCGTGGTAGGTGACGTGCCCGCCGCGGGCCTTGTCCCACATGTAGAACTTGCCGCCGGACTTGACCGAGTTGACGGGCACCTTGCCGTTGTAGACGCCGGTGCCGGAGCCGGTCTCGATGGCCTGGTACTCGTCCAGCTTCTTGCCGGTGGTCGCGTCGGTGACGACGTGCAGCTCGCTGGGCGTGCCGTCGTGCTGGACGCCGCCGATGACGCTCTCGTAGGCGAGGACGGGCTTGCCGGAGGCGGCCCAGATGACCTTGCGGGGGGCCTGGGTGCGGACGAAGGCGCCGGCGCCGTCGCTCTTCCGCGCGGCCGCGAAGGCGCTGCGGCCGGCGGCCGGGGCCGGGACCTTGGCCTCGGTGGTGGGGACCTTGATGGTCTCCTCGGTGGCCTTGGTGACGTCCTGGACCTTGCCGTCGGCCGACTTCTCGACGACCACGTCGCCGCCGATGACCGGCAGGCCCGCGTAGGTGCGCTCGTAGCGGGTGTGGACGGTGCCGTCCTCGTCCGTGATCGTGCCGCGCTCGACGAGCTTCTCCTTGGCGCCGAGGCGCAGGGCCCTGGCGGGGTCCTCGGCGCCGGCGGCCTGGGCCGGGGCCCCGGTGAAGCCGGCGGCGATCAGGGCGGCGGCGATGGTGGCCGCGCTCGCCGCGACGGCGGGACGGCGGGCTATTCGGGTGTGGCGCACACAAGCTCCTGGCAGATGAAGAGTGCCGGTCGCGGAGGTCACGACCGAGCGTCAGTTTGCTCGAACCCGCGCGCGCTTTCCTGTGAATATCGAGGCGTCAGGGGCTGCGGTTTGGTAAAGATTCGCCGAAGTTTTCGGAGGTGGCGGGCAATTGGGGCGAATCGCTCATTCCACTGGTAGTGCGGCACGCGCGAAGGCGCCGCCCGGGGGAGTCGTGCTCACCCCGGACGGCGCCCGGTTCAGCGGTGCCGCTCGCACGGGAGGGGCTCTTCGAAGGGGTTCAGCGGGGGCTCAGAAGGTCAGCCGCCACTTGTCGATGCGCCCCGAGTCGCCCGCGTAGACGTCCTGCACCTTGAGCTTCCAGGTGCCGCTCGCCGTCACGCCGGACGCGTCCACGGTGTACGTCTCGTTGACGTCCGCGGCCGAGTCCCAGGTGTCGGAGTCCTTCAGGCGCCACGTCTTCCCGTCCGGGGCCACCAGGTCGATCGTGAGGTCGCCGCGGTAGGTGTGGCTGATGTTCACGTCCACCTTCAGCGCCGGCGATCCGCTGCCGCTGCGGGTGACGACGATGGGCGAGGTGACGGCGGCACCGGCGTCCGGGATGTCCACCGGGGTGCCGTTCTCGAAGACGCTGCCGCCGCCCGTGGTGTTGACGGTCCACTTGAAGGACGCCGAACCGGTCCTGCCGGCGCCGTCCTTGACCGTCACCGTCACGTCGCTGGTGCCCGTGGCGGTCGGGGTGCCGGAGATCAGGCCGGTCGAGGAGTTGAGCGTCAGGCCGGCGGGCAGGCCGGTGGCGGACCAGGTCAGCGAGCCGGTGGTGCCGGACGCCTTCAGCTGGAGCGAGACGGCCTGGTTGACGACGCTGGTCTGGTCGCCGGGGCTGGTCACGGAGACGCCGGTGGTGGCGCGGCTGCCGACGTTGATGGCGGCCCAGGCGTTGGCGACGTTGTTGTACGTGTCGCTGCCCACGCCGAACAGCTCGCCGGCCGCCCACAGGGTGGCGTCGCGCGCGCCCGCGTAGTTGGTGTTGGAGCGCATGCGCTCGGTCAGCGCCTTGAACCAGATCTTCGCGGCGTTGTCCCGGCCGATGCCGGTGACGGGCAGGCCGTCGGAGGTCGGGCTGTCGTAGTGGACGCCGTTGATGTCCTTGGCGCCGCTGCCCTCGGAGGCCAGGTAGAACCAGTGGTTGGCCGGGCCGGACGAGTAGTGCACGTCGATGCCGCCGAGGCCGGAGTACCACGCGTCCTTGGAGCGGCGGTCCTTGCTGGGCTTGTCCATGTAGCGCAGCGGCGTGCCGTCGCCGTTGATGTCGATCTTCTCGCCGATGAGGTAGTCGCCCGGGTCCTTGGGGTTGCCGGCCCAGAACTCGACGGCGGTGGCGAACATGTCGGAGGTGGCCTCGTTGAGACCGCCGGACTCGCCGCTGTAGGTGAGGTTGGCGGTGGCGGAGGTGACGCCGTGCGTCATCTCGTGGGCGGCCACGTCGATCGACGTCAGCGGGATGCCGTTGCCGTCGCCGTAGGTCATGCAGAAGCAGCTGTCGTCCCAGAACGCGTTGACGTAGTTGTTGCCGTAGTGGACGCGGCTGTACGCGCCGACGCCGTCCCCGCGTATGCCGCTGCGGCCGTGCACGTTCTTGTAGTAGTCCCAGGTGAGCTGCGCGCCGTAGTGGGCGTCGGCGCCGGCCGTCGCGGGGTCGCTGGTGGTGCCGTTGCCGAAGACGTCGTTGGGCGACGTGATGATCGAACCCGTGCCGGACGTGGCGTGGTTGAGGTTGTACGTCTTGTGGCCGCCGCGGGTCTGGTCCCACAGCTGGTAGGTGTTGCCGACCTTGGTGGTGCCGATGGTCACCTGGCCGCTGTGCTGGGTGTTGCCGGTGCCGGTCTTGACGTCCTGGAACGCGAAGAGCTTCTTCCCGGACGCCGCGTCGGTGATCACGTGCAGCCGGCTGGGCGTGCCGTCGTGCTGGATGCCGCCGACGACCGTCTCGTAGGCGAGGACGGGCTTGCCGTCGGCCGCCCAGACGACCTTGCGGGGCGCCTTCTCGGGCTTCGACGCCTTGGAGCCGTGGGCGCGGGCGGCCGCGACGGCCTGTTTCCCGGCGGCGGCGGGAGCGAGCGAGGGCGTCGTCGTGGCGAGGGCCAGCCGCTGCTTGGTCGCCTTGGCGACCGTCGTGACCTTGCCGGCGCTCGTCGAGTCGACGACCAGGTCGCCGCCGAGGACGGGCAGGCCGTCGTACGTCCGCTCGTAACGGGTGTGCACCGCCCCGTTGTTGTCCTTGACGACGTCCTTGACGACGAGCTTCTCCTTGGGCCCGAGGCCCAGGGTCCGCGCGGTCTCCGCCTCGGCCGCGTCGGCGTGGCGCACGAGCGCGGTCCGCTGCGCGGGCGACAGCCGGGCGGGCAGGGCGCCCGGGTCCGCCTTGTGTATCGCCTGGCGGGGGGCGGAACCGGCGGTGTCCGTCCCGGCGGTGGCGGACGTGGTCTGGACTCCTACGGTGAGCATCGCGCCGGCGGCGACGAGGGCTCCGATGGCGACGGCACGCCTAGGGGGGGTGGATCTCACGCTGACTCCTTCTGCGGTGACCACGCGAGGGGTGGTGGCCGATGGGAGAGGGGGACGGCGTGGGGACCGTCCGCTGTTCACGGCAGAACCAGTGGAGAGTGGAGAAAGGAAGAGGAGAAGAGAGGTGCCGACCGGTGTGGGGGTGAACCTGTGGGGGGTGAACCTGTGGGGGGTGTGCCAGCGCCGGTCGTGGGAAGAGTGCCACGACACCCGAAGCCTGTCAGGAGCGCGTCAACAAGTTGGCCGGAAAATGTCCGTTGGCCAAAGATCGCTGTCCGCATAGCGGTCGGAGCGGCGTCGGGGCGGCACCCGCACCCGCCCCCCGCTCAGACCAGGCTCTCCCGCCACGCCCGGTGCAGTTCCGCGAACCGGCCCCCGCCCGCCGTGAGTTCGGCCGGAGTGCCGTCCTCGACGATCCGGCCGCCCTCCATAACCAGCACCCGGTCCGCGATCTCCACGGTGGACAGCCGGTGCGCGATGACCACCGCCGTCCGTCCGCGCAGCACCGTGCGCAGGGCGCGCTGCACCGCCCGTTCGCCCGGGATGTCCAGGGAGGACGTGGCCTCGTCAAGGATGAGGACGGCCGGATCGGCGAGCAACGCGCGGGCGAACGAGACCAGTTGGCGCTGGCCGGCGGAGATGCGGCCGCCGCGCTTGCGGACGTCCGTGTCGTAGCCGTCGGGCAGGGCGGCGATGAAGTCGTGGGCGCCGATGGCCCTCGCGGCGCGCTCGACGTCCGCACGGGTCGCGTCGGGACGGCCGACGGCGATGTTGTCGGCGATCGTGCCGGAGAAGAGGAACGCCTCCTGCGTCACCATCACCACGTTCCGCCGCAGCTCCGCGGTGGACAGGTCGCGCAGCGGGACGCCGTCGAGCAGGACGCGGCCGCCCGTCGGGTCGTAGAAGCGGGCCAGGAGCTTGGCGAGGGTGGACTTCCCGGCGCCCGTCGAGCCGACGACCGCCACCGTCCGCCCGGCGGCGAGCGTGAGGTCGAAGCGCGGCAGGACCTCGCCGCCCGCGCGGTACGCGAAGCGCGCCGCCTCGAAGACCACCTCGCGGCCCGGGGAACCGGCCGGGCGCTCGGGGAGCGCCGCCGGGACGGCCGGCTCCGGCACCGAGGGGCGCTGGGCCAGCAGCCCGGCGATCTTCTCCAGGGAGGCGGCGGCCGCCTGGTAGGAGTTGAGGAACATGCCGAGCTGGTCCAGCGGGTCGTACAGGCGCCGCAGATACAGCACGGCGGCCGCCAGCACGCCGAGCTCCAGGGAGCCGGCGGCGACCCGCTGGGCACCCCAGAGCACGATCACGGCCAGCGCCGTGTTGGACAGGGCGCGGGACGTCATCACATAGCGGCCCATGGCGAGCATCGCGTCCCTGTTGGTGCGCCGGTGGCGCCGGTTGAGCTCCTCGAAGTGCGCCTCGTTGGCGGCCTCCCGGCGGAACGCCTGCACCGGGCGGATGCCGTTCATGGTCTCGGTGAACTTCACGATCAGCGCGGCGGTCGCCGTGGACCGCCGGCGGTGCACCTCCAGCGAGCGGCGGCGGTAGGCGCGGACGACCAGGGCGAGGGGGACGAACGAGGCGACCGCCGCCGCCCCCGTGCCCCGGTCGAGCCACAGCAGCGTCGCCGAGACGAGGAGCACCGACGCGACGATGCCCAGCAGCTCCTGCAGGCCGTCGTTGAGCAGCTCGCGGAGGTTCTCCACGTCCGTGGTGGTGCGGGAGGTCAGCCGGCCGGAGGTGTAGCGCTCGTGGAAGTCGACGCCGAGGGCCTGCGCGTGGCGGAAGATGCGGGCGCGCAGGTCGAGCAGGACGTCCTGGCCGGCGCGCGCCGACACCCGGACGAAGGCCAGCTGGAGCAGGCCCGAGGCCACCGCGCACCCCAGGTAGGCGGCCCCCGCGGCGGTGAGCGGGCCGTGGTCGCCGCGGCGGACGGCGGGCACGGCCCGGTCGATCGCGTACGCCACGAGCAGCGGGCCGGCCTGCACGGCCGCCTGCTGGAGCAGCAGCAGGGCCAGCGTGAGCCGCACCCGGCCCCGGACGGGGGCGAGGAGGGAGCGCAGCAGGGCGAGGGAGGCGCCCCTGGGGGCGGGCAGCACGTCCCGGGCGACGGGGTCGTCGGCCGGGGGAGCCTGCCGTCCGCCGGCGGTGTCCGGGGGACCGGAGACGGTGGAGGTCATCGGGGCGCGTCCCCTTCCGCGGGCCGCGCGGGGAGCGGGCCCGACATCAGCCGGGCGTACTCCTCGCTGGCGCGCAGCAGTTGGTGGTGGGTGCCGACGGCGGCGATCCGGCCGCGGGAGAGCAGCGCGACCCGGTCGGCGAGGAGCACGGTGGAGGGCCGGTGGGCGACGACGAGGGCGGTGGTGGTGGCCAGGACCTCGCGCAGCGCCCGTTCGACGAGGGCCTCGGTGTGCACGTCGAGGGCGGAGAGCGGGTCGTCGAGGACGAGGAAGCGGGGGCGGCCGATCACGGCTCGCGCCAGGGCGAGCCGTTGCCGCTGTCCGCCGGAGAGGCTCAGGCCCTGCTCGCCGACCTGGGTGCGGTGGCCGTGGGGCAGGGCGGCGACGAAACCGTCGGCCCGCGCGACGGCCAGCGCCCGCTCCAGATCGTCCTGGTGCGCCCCCTCGGCCCCCATGAGCACGTTCTCCCCGACGTCGGCCGAGAAGAGCGTGGGCTCCTCGAAGGCCATCGACACCAGGGCGCGCAGCCGCTCCCGCGGCATCCCGGCGATGTCCTGCCCGTCGAGCGTGATCCGCCCGCCCGTCGCCTCGTACAGCCGGGGGATGAGCGCCGTCAGCGTCGTCTTCCCGCTCCCCGTCGCCCCCACGAGCGCCATGGTCTCGCCGTGCCGCACGTGCAGATCGACTCCGTCCAGCACGGGGGGCGCGTCGGGTGCGGCGTCGGGGTACCGGAAGGTGACGCGCTCGAACCGGAGCCCGCGCTCGGTGCCCGGTGCCGGGTGGGCGGCGCCGACGCCGGGCGTGCGGCCGGCAGTTGCCGCGTCGGGTCTGCCGGTCCCGACGGGCTCCGGCCCGGCGCCGGCGCCGTCCGCGCCGGGCGCCTCCGCGTCGAGGACCTCGAAGTAGCGCTCCGTCGCCGTCGCCGACTCGTTCGCCAGGGCCAGGAGGAAGCCGATCGACTCGACGGGCCAGCGGAGGGCGAGGGCGGTGGAGAGGAAGGCGACGAGGGCGCCGGGGGTGAGGGTGTGGGCGGCGACCTGCTGGACGCCGAGCACGAGGGCCGCGCCGATGGCCAGTTCGGGGAGGATCATGATGACGGCCCAGAGGGTGCCGAGGAGACCGGCCTTGCGGAGCTCGGTGCCGCGGAGGCGGGCGGAGAGGGCGGCGAAGGCGCGCTCCTGGGCGCGGTGCCGGCCGAAGCCCTTGGTGACGCGGATGCCGAGGACGCTCTCCTCGACCACCGTGGCCAGGTCGCCGGCCTGGTCCTGGGCGGTGCGCGAGGCCCGCGCGTACCGCTCCTCGAACAGGCGGCAGAGGACGATCAGCGGGACGACCGGGGCCAGGAGCACCAGCCCGAGCGTCCACCGCTGCGTCAGCAGGATGACGAAACCGACCGCGATCGTCAGCCCGTTGACCACCAGGAAGGTCAGCGCGAACGCGAGGAAGACGCGCAGCAGCATCAGGTCCGTCGTGGCGCGGGAGAGCAACTGGCCCGAGGACCACCGGTCGTGGAAGGCGACCGGCAGCCGCTGCAGATGCCGGTACAGCGCGGACCGCATGGCCGCCTCGACCCCGGCGAGCGGACGCGCCAGCAGCATCCGCCGCAGCCCGAACAGCCCGGCCTCCAGCAGGCCGAGCACCAGGACCGCCAGCCCGCCCAGCCACACCCCCGACGGGTCGCGGCCGGCGATCGGCCCGTCCACGAGCTGCTTGAGGACGAGCGGGATGACCAGGCTCATGGACGAGGCCACCACAGCCACGGCCACGCCCGTGAGGAGCCGGCCGCGCGCCGGCCGGACGAAGGGGGCCAGGCGCAGCAGCGAGCGGACGGCGGAGGAATCGCGGTGTGCGGTCATCAGGAGTGAGCGTACGGTTCGCCACTGACACCGCTCACTCGGTTTTCCGTCCCCGTCCCCCGGCCGTAGGACCTTCCTTCACCTCCCGCCCCGGCAGCACCTTCCACACCGCAACGGAGCGCTCCGGAAGGGGAATTGACGCCCCCGCCTCGTGCCGGGTGCCCGGCGCCGCCGTCTGCTCCTCCAGGGAGGTGTCGACGAGGAGTTCGTACGCCGCGGCCCAGGGCGGACCGGGCAGGGTCAGGTCGACGGGCCGGTCGCCGGCGTGCAGGACGACGAGGAAGCTGTCGTCGGTCACCGGACGGCCGTCCGGCCCGCGCTGCGGGATGTCGCCGCCGGAGAGGTACATGCCGAGCGTGGCGGCGGGCGCGTACCAGTCGGCCTCGGTCATCTCCGTGCCGCGCGCGGTGAACCACGCGAGGTCCCGCAGCCCGTCCACCGACTGCGGGCGGCCGGAGAAGAAGGCGCGGCTGCGCAGGACGGGGTGGGCGCGGCGCAGGGCCAGCAGCCGGGTGGCGAGGGCGGCGACGGCGCGCCAGCCGGGGTCCTCCAGGAGCGACCAGTCGACCCAGCTCACCTCGCCGTCCTGGCAGTAGGCGTTGTTGTTGCCGCCCTGGGTGCGGCCCATCTCGTCGCCCGCCACCAGCATCGGCACGCCGGTGGAGAGCAGGAGGGTGGTCAGCAGGTTGCGGATCTGGCGGCGGCGCAGGCGCAGGACGGCGGGGTCGTCGGTGGGGCCCTCGGCGCCGCAGTTCCACGAGCGGTTGTCGTCGGTGCCGTCCCGGTTGCCCTCGCCGTTGGCCTCGTTGTGCTTGCGCCCGTAGCTGACGAGGTCGCGCAGGGTGAAACCGTCGTGCGCGGTGACGAAGTTGACGGAGGCGTACGGCCGGCGGCCGCCCCAGGCGTAGAGGTCGCTGGAGCCGGAGAGCCGGTAGCCGAGGTCGCGCACGTCCGGCAGGGCGCCGCGCCAGAAGTCGCGGACGGCGTCGCGGTAGCGGTCGTTCCACTCGGTCCACAGCGGGGGGAAGGCGCCGACCTGGTAGCCGCCGGAGCCCACGTCCCAGGGCTCGGCGATGAGCTTGACCCGGCGCAGCACCGGGTCCTGGGCGATGACGGCGAGGAAGGGGGAGAGCATGTCGACGTCGTGCATGGACCGGGCGAGGGCCGCCGCGAGGTCGAAGCGGAAGCCGTCGACGCCCATCTCGGTGACCCAGTAGCGCAGCGAATCGGTGATCAGGCGCAGCACGTTGGGCTGGACGACGTGCAGGGTGTTGCCGCAGCCGGTGTAGTCGGTGTAGCGGCGCGGGTCGTCGGCGAGGCGGTAGTAGCGCCGGTTGTCGATGCCGCGCAGCGACAGGGTCGGGCCCAGCTCGCCGCCCTCGGCGGTGTGGTTGTAGACGACGTCGAGGATGACCTCGATGCCGGCCGCGTGCAGGGCGCGGACCATCCGTTTGAACTCGCCGACCTGCTGCCCCCGGGTGCCGGTGGCCGCGTAGCCGGCGTGCGGGGCGAAGTAGCCGATGGAGTTGTAGCCCCAGTAGTTGCGCAGGCCGCGCCGGAGCAGGTGGTCCTCGTGCGCGAACTGGTGCACCGGCAGGAGCTCCACTGCGGTGACGCCCAGCCGCGTGAGGTGCTCGACGGCCGCGGGGTGGGCGAGCCCGGCGTAGGTGCCGCGCAGCCGCTCGGGGACGCCGGGGTGGCGCATGGTGAAGCCGCGCACGTGGAGTTCGTAGATGACGGTGTCGGCCCAGGCGGTCCCGGGCCGGTGGTCGTCGGACCAGTCGTCGTCGTCGGCGACGACGACGCCCTTGGGGACGTACGGGGCGGAGTCGCGCTCGTCCCGGACGGTGTCGGCGACGTGCTGCTGGGGCCAGTCGCGGACGTGCCCGTAGACCTCGGGCGGGAGGCGGAAGTCGCCGTCCACGGCGCGGGCGCAGGGGTCGAGGAGGAGCTTGGCGGGGTTCCATCGGGCGCCCGTCCAGGGGTCCCAGCGGCCGTGGACGCGGAAGCCGTAGCGCTGTCCGGGGCGGACGCCGGGCAGGAAGCCGTGCCATATCTCGTGGGTCAACTCGCCGAGGAAGCAGCGGGTTTCGCGCTGTCCGCCGGAGCCGTCGTCGTCGAAGAGGCAGACCTCGACGGCCTCGGCCCCGCCGGCCCACAGCGCGAAGTTGGTGCCGGCGACGCCGCCGGCGTCCGTGCGGAAGCGGGCGCCGAGCGGCTCGGGGCTGCCCGGCCACACCGCGCGGCGGCGGCCGTCGGCGACCGGGTGGCCGTTGAGCCCGGCCCGGGGCGCCGGGGGCGCGGCCTCGCGGGCCTCGAAGTGGACGCCGTATGCCGTCTCTTGCTCGGGTGTGCTCGACACGTTTCGCCTCCGGCGGCTCTCGGACGGCGCGCCGGGCACCCGGCATCCCGTTCCCGGTGTCTGGCGGTGCGGCCTCGCCCCTCGTCCCGGGGCCTTGTGGGGTTTCTTGTGCTGTTTCCTTCCCACTCCTGCCCGGTTCCGCGCATGCGCTCACACGTGTGAGCGGGAGGAGCAAGCGAGTGCCCTGTCGTTTCCCGGGAGGGGCCGTGTCGTTGGGACGGGTGTGACAGGATTTGCCCTTCCCTGTGCCCTTCCGCGCACTCTTTCGCGTTCCCTCCGCGGGCTGTGCGCGCTCACCGTCCTCGCCGTGCTCTGCGGGTGCGCCGCGGGGGAGGCCCCGCGGCCCGTGCCGTCGTCCACGGCGCCCGTGGACGACCCGCGCCCGGCCCCGGCGCTGATCCGCGTGCTGCCGCGCGACGGCGCGCGCGGCGTCCGCGCGGCCGACCGGTTCGAGGTGCGGGTGCGGGCGGGCCGGCTGGAGAAGGTGCGCGCGGTGCGGATCCGCGACGGCGTCCGCAGGGCGGTCAAGGGGCGCATCGCGCCGGACGGGCACAGCTGGTACCCCAAGGGCCCCGTCGCGCTGGCCGCCCGCTACACCGTCGACGCCGTCGCCCGGGACGCGGCCGGCCACCGGACCGTGCGGCACAGCGAGTTCAGGACCTACGTGCCCGAGCACCGCTTCACCGCGTCCTTCGTCCCGGCCCCCGGCGCCACGGTCGGCACGGGCATGATCGTCTCGTTCGCCTTCAGCCGTCCGGTGGCCGACCGGGCCGCGGTCGAGCGGGCCGTCCGCATCACCTCGCGGCCCGTCACGGAGGTGTCCGGGCACTGGTTCGGGCCCTCGCGGCTGGACTTCCGGCCGCGCCGGCGCTGGGCCCCGGGCAGCCGGGTCACCGTCGACCTGCGGCTGCGCGACGTGCGGGCGGCGCCCGGCGTCTACGGGCTGCAACGCCACAAGTCCGTCTTCTTCGTGGGCCGCGACCAGGTGAGCACGGTGGACGCCGCCGCGCACACCCTGAAGGTGGTGCGCGGCGGGCGGACGCTGCGGACGCTGCCCGTCACGGCCGGCGGCCCCGGCCGCGAGACGTACGCGGGGGCGATGGTCATCAGCGAGAAGTCCGAGGTGACCCGGATGAACGGCGGCACGGTCGGCTTCGGCGGCGAGTACGACATCACGGACGTGCCGCACGCCATGCGGCTGACCGACAGCGGCACCTTCCTGCACGGCAACTACTGGGCGCCGCCGAGGGTGTTCGGGGTCAGCAACGTCAGCCACGGCTGCGTGGGCCTGCGCGACACCGACCCCGGCGGGGCGGCCACCCCGGCCGGCTGGTTCTACGGCGCCTCACTCGTCGGGGACCTGGTGCGGGTGATCAACTCCGGGCAGCGCAGGGCCCTCGCGGACAACGGGCTCGGTGGCTGGAACCTGACCTGGGAACAGTGGCGCGCGGGCTCCGCGCTGGGGGTGGATTGACCCGGTCGGCACCGTATGCCCGGCGCGCCGGGGCCGGTTGGAATGCAACGGTGACCATCACGGGGCCGGACGTGTCCGATGCGTATGGTTATCTATCGCCATGCGCGGATGCCGCGCTTCGGGGGCGCCGCGTCGCGGCGGGCCGTGCGATAGGAGACAACCGTAGTGAACGTGCAGCCGATATCCGGGAGAACCAGGTCGAGAGGCCGCCGGAGTGTGCTGTCCGCCGTGCTGCTCGGCACGGTGCTGACCGTCACCAGTGCCTGCGGCGGTGACGGAGGGGGATCCGGCGCCGCGAAGAAGGCCGGCGCGAAGCCCGCCGACGGGCCGTCGCGGGCCGTGGTGTCCATAGCCGTCAAGGACGGCGCGAAGGACGTGCGGACGAGCGGCGCGCTCAAGGTCACGGCGGAGAAGGGGACTCTGGCCTCCGTCAAGGTCGCCGACGACAAGGGCGCGGCCGTCGAGGGCCGGATGACGGGCGGCGGGTCCGGCTGGGAGCCCTCGACCCATCTGGCCGCCGGCACCAAGTACACGGTGGACGCGATAGCCAAGGACGACGAGGGCCGCGCATCCGCCAAGCACGTCAGCTTCACCACCCTCACCCCGCAGAACACCTTCGCCGCCTACTTCACGCCCGAGGACGGCAGCACCGTCGGCGTGGGCATGCCGGTCTCGCTCACCTTCAGCCGGGGCATCACCGACCCGAAGGCCGTCGAGCGCGCGGTCAAGGTGACCGCCGAGCCGGCCGTCGAGATACGGCCCCACTGGTTCGGCAACGACCGCCTCGACTTCCGCCCCGAGAAGTACTGGGCCGCCGGCACCAAGGTGACGCTGAGCCTCGATCTCGACGGGGTCGAGGGCCGTCCGGGCGTCTACGGCAAGCAGAAGAAGACCGTGCGGTTCACCGTCGGCCGCCGCCAGGTCAGCACCGTGGACGTGCGCACGCACACCATGAAGGTCGAGCGCGACGGGAAGGTCCTCAGGACCGTCCCGATATCCGCCGGCGCCCCCGGCCACTCGACCTACAACGGTCAGATGGTCATCAGCGAGAAGTACGACGTGACCCGGATGAACGGCGACACGGTCGGCTTCGGCGGCGAGTACGACATCAAGGACGTGCCGCACGCGATGCGCCTGTCCACCTCCGGCACGTTCATCCACGGCAACTACTGGTCGGGCTCGGACACGTTCGGCTCCGTCAACGCCAGCCACGGCTGCGTCGGCCTGGAGGACCAGCGCGGCGGCGGGGACCCGTCGGCCCCCGGCGCCTGGTTCTTCAAGAACTCCCTGATCGGTGACGTCGTCGTGGTCAAGAACTCCCCCGACAGGACGATCCAGCCGGAGAACGGCCTCAACGGCTGGAACATGCCCTGGCCGGAGTGGACGAAGAACGGCTGACCCCTCGCGGGTGCGGCGGCGGCCCGGTGCGTGTGACGCGACGCACCGGGCCGCCGCCGCACCCGCGCGTCTAACCTGGCGCCATGACTGTGCATCTAGAGGTCGCGGAGGGCGTCGGCACCGTCCGGCTCGACCGTCCGCCGATGAACGCGCTGGACATCGCCACCCAGGACCGGCTGTCCGAGGTGGCCGGGGAGCTGACCCGCCGCGCCGACGTGCGCGCGGTCGTGATCTGGGGCGGGGAGAAGGTGTTCGCCGCCGGCGCGGACATCAAGGAGATGCGGGACATGGACCACGCCGGCATGATCGCCCGGTCCCGCGCCCTGCAGGACGCCTTCACCGCCGTCGCGCGCATCCCCAAGCCCGTCGTCGCCGCCGTCACCGGCTACGCCCTGGGCGGCGGCTGCGAACTGGCGCTCTGCGCGGACTTCCGCGTCGCCGCCGACAACGCCAGGCTGGGCCAGCCGGAGATCCTGCTCGGCCTCATCCCGGGCGCGGGCGGCACCCAGCGCCTCGCGCGGCTCATCGGTCCCTCCCGCGCCAAGGACCTCATCTTCACCGGTCGTCAGGTGAAGGCGGACGAGGCGCTCGCGCTCGGTCTGGTGGACCGCGTCGTCCCCGCCGCCGAGGTGTACGAGCAGGCGCACGCCTGGGCCGCGAAGCTGGCCGCCGGTCCGGCCATCGCGCTGCGGGCCGCGAAGGAGGCGGTGGACACCGGGCTGGAGACGGACATCGACACCGGGCTCGCCATCGAACGCAACTGGTTTGCGGGCCTGTTCGCCACCGAGGACCGCGAGATCGGCATGCGCAGCTTCGTCGAGGACGGTCCCGGCAAGGCCAAGTTCGTCTGAGGCGGAGGCGAAGTCGCGCCGCGCGGGCGCGAATTGACGGCCGCGGGCCGGACGGTCCCGGCGGGGGGCGTCCGGCCCATTGCCTCTTGTGGGGGAATTCCACGGGCGGCGCCGACCCCTTCGGGCGACCTCCTCGCGACCCTCCGCCGACCGGTCGGCTTTTCCCGGTCGCCGCAGGTCAGTTGGGGTTTGCCAGAGGTGGGACGGCCGCTGGCATATGTCGGCGCGGGGCCCTGGAGGGATCGCTTCCGGAAAACCGAATCCGAAGGTTCCACTCCCCGGGGGCCGTTCGGCCGCCATCATGGGGGGCATGGCGGGTCTGGAGGGAACGGAGCGGCCACGGCAGGCGGCGGCCACGGCCGCGGCGCGGTGGACCCCGGCCGTTGACGAGGAACTGGCGCTCAAGGCGCTCGAACGGTACGGCGATCCCACGCTCGGCGAGGTCCGGCTGCCCTCCTGCCCGGAGTCCACGGTCGCGGCGCGGCGGCTGACGCGCTGTGTGGTGGTGACGCAGTGGGGCCTGTCGGCGCAGCTGGCCGAGCAGGCGGTGCTGCTGGTCTCCGAGCTCGTGGGCAACGCCGTACAGCACACCGGGGCCCGCCACTTCGGGCTGCGGATGGCCCGCCGGCGGGGCTGGGTGCGCGTGGAGGTGCGCGACCCCTCCCGGGGGCTCCCGTGCCTGCTGCCGGTGCGTGTGACGGACACCAACGGCCGCGGGCTGTTCCTCGTCGACCGGCTGTCCGACCGCTGGGGTGTGGACCTGCTGGCCCGGGGCAAGACGGTCTGGTGCGAGATGCGCGTCGCCGACCGCTGACGCCCGGTACGCCAAGAGGCCCCTGTCCGCCGGAGTACGGCGGGTGGGGGCCTCTTCATGGCGCCGCGGAGGAAGTGGGGTGTGGTCCGCGGCGGAACGACCGAGCCCGGGTCAATGGGGGTCGTGCCACCGACTATGGCAGACGGGACGCGCCGGAGCCAAAGCCGGTATGCGGGCATATCTGGGCAACCCGCCCATTGACTCAGGGTAATCAAAGGTGAGATGCGCCACGCGCCTTGCATTCCATGAATTAATCCGTTGTGCCTCTTATTTTTATGCGCCGTATGGAGGTCGTGGCGCGCCGGTGCTTGCGGCCGGTGCCGATGGTGGGTGTCATGTCCCCGTCTGAGTGTTCCGACGTCCGGACCCGGGAGACCCCATGGACGAGACGCCCTCCGGCAACGCGCCTTCGGACAGTTCACCCGTTCCCGCCCTGCCCCGCCGGCTCGCCGTCGGCGGCGCCGTGACCCTCCTGGGCGCCGCGGCCCTGGCCGCCGCCGGCGCCTTCGGCGTCGGCCGGCCCGCGGCCTCCGCCGAGTCCCGGCCGCCGGGGCCCTCCTACCCGCCCACCCACTGGATACCGGCCAGCGCCGCCAACTACACGGTGTCGTCCAGACCCGGCGCCTATCCGGTCGAGTACGTGGTCGTCCACGTCACCCAGGAGACCTTCCCCGACACCGTGAAGATCTTCCAGAACCCCGCGGCCAAGGTCTCGGCCCACTACCTGGTGGCCTCCGCCGACGGCTACGTCGCACAGTTCGTCCGCGAACGGGACATCGCCTGGCACGCCGGCAACTGGAACTACAACACCCGCAGCATCGGCATCGAACACGAGGGGTGGGTCGACCGCCCCGAGTACTTCACCGACGCCCTCTACCGCGCCTCCGCCCGCCTCACCGCCGCCGTCTGCGACCGCTACGGCATCCCCCGCACCCGCGAGCACATCATCGGCCACGCCGAGGTGCCCGGCTCCACCCACACCGACCCAGGACCCTACTGGGACTGGGACCGCTACATGGATCTGGTGACCGGTCAGGCCCCGCGGGGCCGCTAATCTGTGCCGGACATCAGCACGCGGCGCACACAGCACGCAGCACCACAAGGGGAGGCCCACATGGCTGACATCGAGGAAGCCCGCACGATATTCGCCCGGTTCGACGCCGACGGCGACGGCTTCATCACGGCCGCCGAGTACAAGAGCGCCATGGCGCAGCTCGGCGACCCGTACGTCACCGAGACGGTGGCCCAGGCCGTCATCAACGCCAAGGACACCAACGGCGACGGCCTCATGTCCTTCGACGAGTTCTGGGCGTCCCAGAACAAGGGCTGATCACGCCCAGGCCGCCCCGGGTCAGCGCGAGCCCCGGCGCTGCGCGCCGGCCCGGCGGCGGCTGTCGTTGCACAGCAGACAGCGGCCCCAGCCCGGAGGCAGCGGGTCGTGCTTGTCGCCGTAGAGCGGATCCACGGCGCCCCGGGGATGCAGCGAGCAGCCCGTGGCGCCGTGGGCCGCGCCCAGGGCGCGCGTCGCGTCCATCGCCCGGCGCAGGGCGTCCAGGAGCTGCTCCGTCTCCTCGGCCGAGGGCGTGGGCTCCAGGTTGTAGGCGATGTCGGTGGCGGTGTGGAGCGCGCTGTGGAGCTCGCGCAGTTCTGCGTAACCCATGTCCGCGAGCGTACGCGGCACCACTGACAACGCCGCACGGGAGAAGGACCGGCCGGGGGCATCAGACGCCCGACGGCTCCCCTCCTTTGCCGTCGGTCGCATGACGCGGGGGAGCGCGAGCCGGACCCCCGTACCCGCCCGCACTCCGGGCCACCGTTCACGGGCGGCGGAACGCGCGCCCGGACCGCTCCAGCATGAGACACCGGACGCGCCGGGGCATAGGACCGGGTGTGCCACCCGTGGCACATCACGTGCCAGCCTTCGTCGAAGATGGAGGGCATGGCAGACGCGCACACAGCCCCCGGCGCCCGGGGGGAGCAGGACTCCATAGTCCTGTCGAAGTTCCTGCTCACCGCCGCCGGTTCGGGCGGCGCCGACCCCGACCGCGTGGCCCGGGAGGCCGGGCTGCCGGGCTGGGCGCTCACCGAGGACGAGGTGATGATCCCCGCCCGCGTCACCATGCGCGTGTGGGAACTGGTCGAACGGGCCCTGGGCACGCCCGACTCGCCCGTCGCGATCGCCGGCTGGTACGAGCTGGGCGCCCTCGGCCTGTTCGACTACCTCTTCGCCAACGCCCGCACCCTGGGCGAGGCGTTCGAGACCAGCACCCGCTATCTGCACTTCGTCACCACCAACGGCCGCCTGGCGACGGTGACCGAGGACGAGCGCGAGACCACCTTCTCGTTCCACTACCGGGAGGGCGAACCGCGCCAGATGGAGCTGGCCGAGCAGTTCGCCATGGCCGTCCTCTGCTCCCGCGCCCGGAGCGTCACCGGACGCCCCGTCCACCCCCTGCACGTCGGCTTCGCCCAGGCCGCCCCGCGCAACCACGCCACGCTCGCCGAGGCCCTCGGCGCCGAGCGCGGCATCGACTTCGGCCAGGCCCGCGGCTCGGTCACCTTCCGCACCGCCGACCTGCGCGAGCCCATCCCCGCCGCCGACCCGCGCCTGGGCGCCATCCTGCACCGCTACGCCGAACTGCTGCCCCCGCCGCCCGCCGCCGACTGGCGCGAGAAGTTCGAACGCGAGCTGGACGCCTGCCTCGACGAGGGCACCCCCGCCCTCGACCACGTCGCCCAGCGGCTCCTGATGAGCCGCCGCACCCTCCAGCGCCGCCTCGCCGAGACCGGCACCACCTGGCGCGCCGAACTCGACGCCGCCCGCCGCCGCCGCGCCGACCGCCTCCGCCGCACCGGCGGCCGCCTCTCCCCCTCCCTCGCCGGACAGCTCGGCTACTCCGACCCGCGTTCCCTGCGGCGCGCGATGCGCCGCTGGTCGGCCGGGGACGAGGAGTTCCGGAACGCGTGAGGGCCCCGGGGCGGCGACCGCCCCGGGGCCCTCGGCGGGCGTGCCGGATCAGCACTCGATGACGTTCACCGCGAGCCCGCCGCGGGCGGTCTCCTTGTACTTGACCTTCATGTCGGCGCCGGTCTCCTTCATGGTCTTGATGACCTTGTCGAGGGAGACGTGGTGGCGGCCGTCGCCGCGGAGGGCCATGCGGGCGGCGGTGACGGCCTTGGCGGCGGCCATGCCGTTGCGCTCGATGCACGGGATCTGGACGAGGCCGCCGACCGGGTCGCAGGTCAGGCCCAGGTTGTGCTCCATGCCGATCTCGGCGGCGTTCTCCACCTGCTCGGGGGAGCCGCCGAGGACCTCGGCGAGGCCGCCGGACGCCATCGAGCAGGCCGAGCCGACCTCGCCCTGGCAGCCGACCTCGGCGCCGGAGATCGAGGCGTTCTCCTTGAAGAGCATCCCGATCGCGCCGGCGGCCAGCAGGAAGCGGACGATGCCGTCCTCGTCCGCGCCGGGCACGAAGTTCTTGTAGTAGTGCAGGACGGCCGGGATGATGCCCGCGGCGCCGTTGGTGGGGGCGGTGACGACACGGCCGCCGGCGGCGTTCTCCTCGTTGACCGCCATGGCGTAGACCGTGATCCACTCCATCGCGCGGGCCTGCGCGTCGCCCTCGGCACGCAGCTGGCGGGCGGTGGCGGCGGCGCGGCGGCGGACCTTGAGGCCGCCGGGGAGGATGCCCTCGCGGGACATGCCGCGCGTGACGCACGCCTCCATCACGCGCCAGATCTCCAGCAGACCGGCGCGGATCTCCTCCTCGGTGCGCCAGGCCTTCTCGTTCTCCAGCATCAGCGCGGAGATGGACAGGCCGGTCTCGCGGGAGAGGCGCAGCAGCTCGTCACCGGTGCGGAAGGGGTACTTGAGGACGGTGTCGTCCAGGACAATCCGGTCGGCGCCCACCGCGTCCTCGTCGACGACGAAGCCGCCGCCGACCGAGTAGTAGGTCTTCTCCAGCAGGGGCGCGCCGCTCTCGTCGTAGGCGAAGAGCGTCATGCCGTTGGCGTGGTACGGCAGCGAGCGGCGGCGGTGCAGGATCAGCTGGGCCGACTCGTCGAAGTCGATCTCGTGGTCGGAGCCGATCTCCGCGCCCAGCAGGCGCAGGCGCTTGGTGGTGCGGATGCGCTCGACCTCGTCGTCGGCGATCTCGACGTCGACCGTGCGCGGGGAGTGGCCCTCCAGGCCCAGGAGGACGGCCTTGGGGGTGCCGTGGCCGTGGCCGGTGGCGCCGAGGGAGCCGAAGAGCTCGGCGCGCACGGACGCGGTCTGCGCCAGCACGCCGTCCTTCTTCAGCCGGCCCACGAACATGCGGGCGGCGCGCATCGGGCCGACCGTGTGGGAGCTGGACGGGCCTATGCCGATCGAGAAGAGATCGAAGACGGAGATGGCCACGGTGGCAGCTCCTTGGGTCGGGGGGTGGTACGAGGGGTGGTACGGGGCGCGAGCCGTCGCGCACACTCCAGTGTGCGGGACGTTTCGCGGATACCGGGCAGTACTGTGCGCCCGGTCACGGGCCGCGGGCCGCTCGCCGCGGGGGCGGGTGCCGCGGGCCCACGTGGTGCGGGGCACCGCACTCCTCAGTGTGCGCGGTGCCCCGTGACCGTGGGTGAAGCGGGTGCTTCGGGCCTACTTCAGGCCGGGGTACAGCGGGTGCTTCGCGGCCAGGGCCGTCACGCGGCCGCGCAGCGCCGCCGCGTCGTACTCCGGCTTCAGGGCCTCGGCGATGATGTCGGCGACCTCGCGGAAGTCCTCCGCCCGGAAGCCGCGGGTGGCCAGCGCCGGGGTGCCGATCCGCAGGCCCGAGGTGACCATCGGGGGCCGCGGGTCGTTCGGGATGGCGTTGCGGTTGACCGTGATGCCGACCTCGTGGAGGCGGTCCTCGGCCTGCTGGCCGTCCAGCTCGGAGTTGCGCAGGTCGACCAGGACGAGGTGCACGTCCGTGCCGCCGGACAGGACGGAGACGCCGGCCGCCTTGACGTCGTCCTGCGTCAGGCGCTCGGCGAGGATCTTCGCGCCCTCCAGCGTGCGCTGCTGGCGCTCCTTGAACTCCTCGCTCGCGGCGACCTTGAAGGACACCGCCTTGGCCGCGATCACGTGCTCCAGCGGGCCGCCCTGCTGGCCGGGGAAGACCGCCGAGTTGATCTTCTTGGCGAGCTCGGCCGTGGAGAGGATGACACCGCCGCGCGGACCGCCGAGGGTCTTGTGCGTGGTGGTCGTCACGACGTGCGCGTGCGGCACCGGGGAGGGGTGCAGCCCGGCGGCGACCAGGCCCGCGAAGTGGGCCATGTCGACCATCAGGTACGCGCCGACCTCGTCGGCGATCCGGCGGAAGGCCGCGAAGTCGAGCCGGCGCGGGTAGGCGGACCAGCCGGCGACGATCAGCTTCGGGCGGTGCTCCTTGGCGAGGCGCTCGACCTCCTCCATGTCGACCAGGTTGGTCTGCTCGTCGACGTGGTACGCGACCACGTTGTAGAGCTTGCCGGAGAAGTTGATCTTCATGCCGTGGGTGAGGTGACCACCGTGGGCCAGGTCGAGGCCCAGGATGGTGTCGCCCGGCTTCAGCAGCGCGAACATGGCCGCGGCGTTGGCCTGGGCGCCCGAGTGCGGCTGCACGTTGGCCGCCTCGGCGCCGAACAGCGCCTTGATCCGGTCGATCGCGATCTGCTCGACGACGTCCACGTGCTCGCAGCCGCCGTAGTAGCGGCGGCCCGGGTAGCCCTCGGCGTACTTGTTGGTGAGGACCGAGCCCTGGGCCTCCATGACCGCGACCGGGGCGAAGTTCTCCGAGGCGATCATCTCGAGGGTGGACTGCTGGCGGTGGAGTTCGGCGTCGACTGCGGCGGCGACGTCGGGGTCGAGCTCATGGAGGGAGCTGTTCAGAAGCGACATGAGTTCTTCCTGGACGAGGAGGAGGGGGCGGGGTCAGCCGGCGAAGTCGGTGTACGCGTCGGCGGTCAGCAGCTCCGCCGGCTCGTCCGTGATCTTCACCTTGAACAGCCAGCCGCCCTCGAACGGGGCGGAGTTCACCAGCGACGGGTCGTCCACGACGTCCTGGTTGGCCTCGACGACCTCGCCCGTGACGGGGGCGAAGAGGTCGCTGACCGACTTGGTGGACTCCAGCTCACCGCAGGTCTCGCCGGCCGTGATGGTGTCACCGGCCGCCGGGAGCTGGGCGTAGACGACATCGCCGAGCGCGTTGGCTGCGAACTCGGTGATACCGACCGTCGCCACACCGTTCTCGTCGGTGGCCGACAGCCACTCGTGCTCCTTGGTGTAGCGCAGGTGCTGGGGGTTGCTCATGGGTCGATTCTCCTGTACGCGGGACGGTGCTTGTGCAAGGGGTCTTGACAGGTGAGACGGAAGGGGAGGACGTAAGGAAGTGGATCAGCGCTCGCGCCGGTAGAAGGGGAGCGCCACGACCTCGTACTCCTCGTGGCTGCCGCGGATGTCCACGGCCACGCCGGGCGTCCCGGGCGCGGCGTGGGCGGCGTCCACGTAGGCGATGGCGACGGGCCGGCCGAGGGTGGGGGAGGGGGCGCCGGAGGTGACCTCGCCGATCACCGTGCCGGAGCCGGTCTCGACGACGGGGTAGCCGGCGCGCGGCACCCGGCGTCCGGTGGCCACCAGGCCCACGAGCTTGCGCGGCGGGGCGCTCGCGGCGCGCTCGGCGGCGGCCTCCAGGGCCGCGCGCCCCACGAAGTCGCCCGGCTTGTCGAACTTGACGACCCGGCCGAGCCCGGCGTCGAAGGGCGTCGTGTCCGTCGTCAGCTCGTGCCCGTACAGCGGCATGCCCGCCTCCAGGCGGAGCGTGTCGCGGCAGGACAGGCCGCAGGGCACCAGACCGGCGTCCGCGCCCGCCTCGGTGAGCGCCCGCCACAGCTTCTCGGCGTCGGCGGGGGCGACGAACAGCTCGAAGCCGTCCTCGCCGGTGTAGCCCGTACGGGCGATCAGGGCGGGGACGCCGGCGACCGTGCCGGGCAGGCCCGCGTAGTACTTGAGGCCGTCCAGGTCGGCGTCGGTGACGGACGCGAGGATGCCGGGGGAGGCCGGGCCCTGGACGGCGAGCAGCGCGTAGTTCTCGCGGTCGTCGCGGACGTCCGCCTCGAAGCCCGCCGCCCGCTCGGTGAGCGCGTCCAGCACCACCTGGGCGTTGGAGGCGTTGGCGACGACCATGTACTCCTCGTCGGCCAGCCGGTAGACGATCAGGTCGTCCAGGATGCCGCCGCGCTCGTCGCAGATCATCGTGTACCGCGCGCGGCCGACGGCCAGCGCCGAGAGGTTGCCCACCAGGGCGAAGTCGAGCGCCTCGGCGGCCTGCGGGCCGGTGAGGGCGATCTCGCCCATGTGCGAGAGGTCGAAGAGGCCGGCGCGGGTGCGCACGGCGACGTGCTCGTCGCGCTCGCTCCCGTAGCGCAGCGGCATGTCCCAGCCGGCGAAGTCGGTCATCGTGGCGCCCAGGCCGCGGTGCAGCGCGTCGAGCGCGGTGAGGCGGGGGGCGGCGTTCTCAGGGGACATACGGAACTCCCGGGCAGGCGGTCGCGAGGCGTCGTTCAGTCAGCCTCCCCATCTGTCATCGGAACCTGAGAGGTTCACCGGGACGCCCGTCAGGAGCGGCCGGCTTGCACCTTGGGTGGGGCCGCGCGCGGCGGCCCGCTTTTCAGATCTGCCTCGCCCGTGCGGTATCGGGGCCTGAGAGATTCAAGGGAGGAACTTGCTCCTTCGGCGCCCGGCACGGCGACGTGCCGGAACTCTCCCGCGCGGATTCGAGCGGCCGGTATGCAGTTGGTCGTGCAGGTGGCGCGCACATCATTGCACGTACGGGCGTGCGATGGGCCGTTCGGACCCCATCGCATTGCATTACTTTTCCTTTACCGCGTTCGGGTACACCGACCGCGACGGGCGGGCGGGAAGAGGGCGGGGACGGTGCGGACGCAGGACGACGGCGCGGCGGCGCCGGTGCGCGACCTGCGCGGCCCCCTGCCCGCCCCGCCCCTGCTCCGGTACGGGCCCGGCGACCTGCTGGTCGTCTCCGGGCTGCCCGGCAGCGGCAAGTCCACCCTCATCCGGCGGGTGGCGCCCGGGCTGGACGGCCGCGGGCGGCCCGTCGTCCGCGTCGACTCCCAGGACGCGCGCGCCCGCCTGGAACGCCGCCTGCCCGCCCGCCTCCCGTACGGCCTCTACCGCCCCTTCGTCCGCCTCGCCCACCACCTGCGGCTGCGCGCCGCCCTGCGCTCCGGCGCGAGCGTGATCGTGCACGACTGCGGACGGACCGGCCGGGTGCGCCGCCGCCTCGCCCGCGAGGCCCGCCGCCGCGGCACGCGGCTGCACGTCCTGCTGCTCGTCGTGCCGCCGGAGACCGCGCTCGCCGGCCAGCGCGCCAGGGGACGCACCGTCTCGGCCGGCGCCTTCGCCCGCCACCGCCGGGCCTTCGGACGGCTCGTCAGCGAGGCCGCCGCGGGCCGGGCCCCGGCCGGCGCGGCCTCCGTCGTCCTCCTCGACCGCGCCGCGGCCGACGCGCTCGGGGCCGTCGTCCTCGGCGGCGCCCCGGCCCCGGCCGGGCGGCCGGGCGGCGGGTGAGGGCCGGCGGTTAAGGTGCGATGCGGTCGCCGCGTCCGCCCGGGGCCAACTCCCGCCCCCGGGCCGGGACCACGGGCCCGCGGGGCGACCCCAGGGACACGAGACGACGGTTGGAACGGATGAGCATCCCCGAGCAGCACGGGCCCGACTGGCCCGCCAACGAACTGGAGCGGACCCTCGCCGCCGGACTGGGCGACCCCGGCGCCGGGGCCCGCATCGTCGAGGTCCTCGGCCGCAGCAGCGTATGGATCCCCCTCCCCAACGGCGGCGGGCCCGGCAGCGCCGACCTCGACCTGCCCACCGTGGAGCTCGACGGCGGCGCCTACGTCCCCGTCTTCAGCTCCCACGCCGAGTTCCTGCGCGGCGCCGGCGACCACATGCCGTTCGCCGTCGCGCCCGCCGTCGAGTTCGCCCGCGGACTGCCGCCGCAGGCCGGCATCGTGCTCAACCCCGGTGGCACCGTGGGCGCGCCGCTGCCCCCGGCCGCCGTCGCCGAGCTGTGCCGCGCGGGACGGCTGCGGCTGGAGGGGGAGCCCACCGGCGGCCGCGTCCGCCTCTTCGAACCCGACTGGCAGGACGAGCCGACGGCCTTCCTCGCCGCCGCCGGGCTGGAGTTCGCCGCCGTCCGCGCGGTGCGCACCGCCCGCCGCGCGCTGGCGAGCGTCGAGGGCGGCGCCCCCGCCCTCTTCGTCGGCGTCGAGCTCGACCTCCCCGACGACGCGAGCCGCGCCGCCGCCCTCGACGCCCTCGGCCGCGCCCTCGGCAAGGTGCCCGTGCCCTGGCCCGTCCGGCTCGTCCTCCTCGACGTCGCCCGGGATCCCGTCGTCGACTGGCTGCGCGACCGCGTCGGACCGTTCTACGACCGTGACCGCTGACTGCTCTCCTGCATGCCGCCGCGGGCTCGTAAGCTGGTTGGACGACCGTACGGGAGGCGCGACCGCGCCGTGAGGCAAGGGGCGGGCGCGGGGTGCGCGTCGGCCCGCAGAAGGGGCGGGGTCAGGTGAGCGCGGGCGCGGAGAGCGGCGTGGAGCAGGTGCTGCGCCAAGTGGCGCCCGGACGCTATGACGTCTACGAGGCGCTGCTGCGCGCGGTCGCCGACGGCCGGCTGTGGATGCTGCTCTGGCACGGGCACGCGGGCTCGCCCGACGCCCAGTACGGGAACATGGAGGTCGACGGCCTCGGTTACGCGCCCTGCGTCACCTCCGAGCGGGAGCTCGCCGCCAGCGGCTGGAACCGGGCCCACGAGGTCGTCCCCGGCCGCTCGTTGGCCGCCTCCCTCTTCCCCGGCCGCTGGGGCCTGTGGCTCAACCCCCACGCGCCCGGCGGCGGCGTCGGCATCCCCTGGCTCGACCTGCGGCGCATCGCCGGCGGACTCGACCGGCTGCCGGCCGGGCCGCTGCGCATCACGGAACCGGTCCTGGAGATCCCGCAGTTCTACGCGCTGCTCGCGCGGCACGCGCAACACACGCCTGCCGTGCGGTCGTTGCGGCGGGCGTGGGTGCAGCCCGCGGTGGGCGCGGCGTATCTGGCGATCGGGCTCGACCTGTACGACACGTCCGAGGGGGCCGTGGAGTCGGTGCGGTCGATGATGCGGCAGGCCCTCGGCGCCGCCCCGGAGGGGCTGCCCGTCTCGACCGTCGCCCTGTCGGACGAGTACGACCCCGTGGGGATGTGGATGCGGGCGCACGCGCGGCCGTTCTACGGCCAGGAGACGGGGGCGCCGCGGGCGCCGCTGGCGGGGTACGGATACCCGCACTGATCCCCCGGGGGCGTCCCCGGCGGGGCTCCGGATAACGGAAGCCCCCATCGCACATCACGGTTGCGCATCCTTTGCGGACCGGGGCTGGCGGGTGATCGCGGGGGCGTTGAAGACTCCCGCTCCAAGGACCCGCCGGTGGTCCGCCGCACGACAGCGCCACTTCCCCCAGTGATGTCAACCATGCCGCCCCGCGGGCGGCCTGTGCGTGGGCCGGTGCCCCGGCCGAGAGGGGTCCGCAGCGATGACGGCACCACTTCCCGACACCAGCGCGGCCGGGGCCGTCGTCGCCGACGTGCCCCCGAAGGCCATCGAGGGGCGCTCGCCCTGGCGCATCGCCTGGACCCGGCTCAAGCGCGACCGGCTCGCCCTGGCCGGCGGCGTCGTGGTCGTCCTGCTGATCCTCGTGGCGGTCTTCGCGCCGCTGATCGTGGACCTGCTGGGCCACCCGCCGAACGAGTACCACGAGGAGCGGATCGACGCCCTGCTCGGCACCCCGAAGGGGGCGTGGGGCGGGATGGACGGCGACTTCCTCTTCGGGGTCGAGCCCGTCAACGGGCGGGACGTCTTCAGCCGCGTCGTCTACGGGGCCCGCGTGTCGCTCCTCGTCGCGTTCCTCGCCGCCGTCGTGGCCGTGGCGATCGGCACCGTGCTCGGCATCGTGGCCGGCTACTTCGGCGGCTGGGTGGACACCCTGATTAGCCGGGTCATGGACGCCCTGCTCGCCTTCCCGCAGCTGCTGTTCATCATCGCCCTCGTCTCCGTCGTCCCCAACGAGCTGTGGGGGCTGAGCGGTTCGGGCGTGCGGATGGCGGTGCTCGTCGCCGTGATCGGCTTCTTCGGCTGGCCCTACGTCGGCCGGATCGTCCGCGGGCAGACGCTCTCGCTCAGGGAGCGCGAGTACGTCGAGGCGGCGCG
The DNA here is from genome assembly GCF_001187435.1 of Streptomyces caatingaensis. GTDB lineage: Bacteria > Actinomycetota > Actinomycetes > Streptomycetales > Streptomycetaceae > Streptomyces > Streptomyces caatingaensis. Next base: position 107,596 of record NZ_LFXA01000011.1, read on the forward strand.
CAGCCTGGGCGCCGGGCGGACGTACATCCTCTTCCGCGAGCTGCTGCCCAACCTGGTCGCGCCGATCACCGTCTACGCCACGCTGATGATCCCGACCAACGTCCTCACCGAGGCCGCGCTGAGCTTCCTCGGCGCCGGCGTCAAGTCGCCGACCTCGTCGTGGGGGCAGATGCTCTCCAAGGCCGTCAACACCTATGAGAGCGACCCGATGTTCATGGTGTTCCCCGGCCTCGCCATCTTCGTCACCGTCCTCGCCTTCAACCTCTTCGGCGACGGCGTACGGGACGCGCTCGACCCCAGGGGCTCGCGCTGACGGCGGTCCGTCACCCACCACTCCACCACCGACCACGGAGGTCGCGACATCTTGACCACTCAAGGGACTTCGAGGCGCAGAACGGTCGCCGGTGCGACGCTGGTCGTGGCGGCCCTGGTCGGCGTCACCGCCTGCGGCGGGGGCGGCGGCAAGAGCGGCGGGGGCGGCGGCAAGGGGCCCGGCTTCGACGCCGGCGTCGGGAAGGTCGCCAGCCCCTCCGACAAGAAGGGCGGCGAGCTGAAGTTCATCGCCACCCAGGACGCCGACTCGTGGGATCCGCAACGGGGTTACTACGGCTTCGCCTGGGACTTCATGCGCTACTACACCCGTACGCTCGTCACCCCCAAGCCCGGCCCCGGCGCCGAGAGCCGGGCCGTCGTGCCGGACCTGGCCACCGACACCGGGAAGATCTCGGCCGACAAGAAGACCTACAGCTTCACCCTGCGGCCCGGGAGCACCTGGGAGGACGGCAAGCCGGTCACCAGCCGGGACATCAAGTACGGCATCGAGCGCACCTGGGCCCAGGACAAGATATCCGGCGGGCCGACCTGGCTGATGCAGGTCCTGGACCCGGACAAGAAGTACAAGGGCCCCTACAAGGACACGAGCAAGGACAAGCTGGGGCTGTCGGCGATCGAGACGCCGGACGACCGGTCCATCGTCTTCCATCTGGCCCGGCCCAACGGCGACTTCCTCCAGATGCTGGCCATCCCCGCGGCCGCCCCGGTGCGGCAGGACATGGACAAGGCGGAGAAGTACGCGCTGCGGCCGTTCTCCAGCGGCCCGTACAAGTTCGAGTCGTACGACCCCAACAAGAGCCTGGTCCTGGTCCGCAACGACAAGTGGGACAAGAACTCCGACCCCGTCCGCAAGGCGCTGCCCGACAGGATCTCCGTCAAGCTCACCACCAACGCCGACGCGATGGACAGCGACCTGATCGCCGGCAACTACGACCTCGACCTCAACGCCACGGGCATGGGGTCGGCCGGCCGGCAGAAGGCCCTCCAGACCGCCAAGGGCAACGTCGACAACCCCCAGACGGGCTTCATCCGCTACGCGGCCTTCCCGCAGTCCGTCGCGCCGTTCGACAACGTCCACTGCCGCAGGGCCGTCATCTACGGCGCCGACCACACCTCGCTGCAGACCGCGCGCGGCGGCCCCGAGGCGGGCGGCGACATCGGCACCGGCATGCTGCCCCCGGCCGTCCAGGGCTTCGAGAAGGGCTACGACCCGTACGGCATCGCCCAGGGCAAGGCGGACCCCGCCAAGGCCAAGGAGGAGCTCAAGGCGTGCGGCAAGCCGGACGGCTTCACCACCACCATCGCGGTGCGCAACAACAAGCCGCAGGAGGTCGCCACCGCCGAGTCGCTCCAGGCGTCCCTCAAGAAGATCGGCATCGACGCGCAGGTCGACCCGTACGACGGCGCCCAGTACGCGACCGTCATCGGCGCCCCCAAGAACGTCAAGGCCAAGAACTACGGCATCATCGTCCAGGGCTGGGGCGCCGACTTCCCCAGCGGCCAGGGCTACCTCCAGCCCATCGTGGACGGGCGGTTCATCCAGGAGTCGGCCAACCAGAACTACCCCGAGATCAACGACCCCGCGATCGAGAAGCTCATCGACGACGCGATCGCGGAGACCGACCCGGTCAAGGCGGGGAAGATCTACCAGGAGGCCAACAAGAAGGTCATGGAGGGCGCCTACTACCTGCCCTTCACCTTCGAGAAGAACATCATCTGGCGCAGCTCCCGGCTGACCAACGTCTACACGACCGACGCCTACAACGGCCGCTACGACTACGCCGCCCTGGGCGTCGTCAAGTGACCGTGCGGCGACCGTCGTTCCGCTCCCGCCGGCACATCCGCCGCCAGGCCCCGAAGGGCAGGTGAGGGCCGAGCGCGGCGGCCGGGTGCCCCCGGTGACGGGGGCCGCCCGGCCGCCGCCGGGCCGACCGCAGTGTTCGCATACCTCGTCAGACGGCTGTTCGCCGTCATCGTGATGTTGCTCGTGGTCACCCTGGTGACCTTCCTCATCTTCTTCACCATCCCCAGTCTCACCGGGGCCGACCCCGCCGCCCTCTACGTCGGCAAGCAGGCCGACCCCGCGACGATCGAGGGCATCCGCCAGAAGCTCGGTCTCAGCGACCCCGTGCTGGTGCAGTTCTGGCACTTCGTCACCGGCCTGTTCACCGGCCGCGACTACACCGGCGGCGGCACCACCGACCACTGCCCGGCACCCTGCTTCGGCTTCTCCTTCCGCACCGAGCAGCCGGTCTGGCCCATCCTCCTGGACCGGCTGCCCCCGACCCTCTCGCTGGCCGGCGGCGCCTGCGTCGTATGGCTGCTGGTGGGCGTCTCGGCCGGCGTGGTCTCCGCCCTCAAACGGGGCACGAAGATCGACCGGGCCGCGATGACGACCGCCCTGGCCGGCGTCTCGCTGCCGATCTACTTCACCGCGCTGCTGCTCCTCGCCCTCTTCAAGTTCCGGCTCGGCTGGACCACCGCCGAGTACGTACCCCTGAGCGAGGACCCGGCGGGCTGGTTCGACGGGCTGGTCCTGCCCTGGGTCGCGCTGGCCTTCCTCTTCGCCGCGATGTACGCGCGGCTCACCCGGGCCACCATGATGGAGGTCCTCGGCGAGGACTACATCCGCACCGCCCGCGCCAAGGGACTCACCGAACGCACGGTCATCGGCAAGCACGCCATGCGCTCGACGATGACCCCCATCGCCACCATCCTCGGCATGGACCTCGGCGCCCTCGTCGGCAGCGCGATCCTCACCGAGAGCGCCTTCAACCTCCCCGGCCTCGGCCAGGCCGCCGTCACCGCCATCAGCAACAAGGACCTCCCCGTCATCCTCGGCGTCGTCCTCGTCGCCGCCTCCGCCGTCGTCGTCGCCAACCTCGTGGTGGACCTGCTGTACGCCGTGATCGACCCCCGAGTGAGGCTCTCGTGACGTCCTCCCCCTACCTCGACGTACGCGACCTGCGCGTCCACTTCCCCACCGACGACGGCCTGGTGAAGTCCGTGGACGGGCTCTCCTTCTCGCTGGAGAAGGGCCGCACCCTCGGCATCGTCGGCGAGTCCGGCTCCGGCAAGTCCGTCAGCTCGCTGGGGATCATGGGCCTGCACACCGTCGGCCAGTACGGCCGCCGCAAGGCGCGCATCTCCGGCGAGATCTGGCTGGACGGCACCGAGCTGCTCTCCGCCGACCCCGAGACCGTGCGCCGGCTGCGCGGCCGTGAGATGGCGATGATCTTCCAGGACCCGCTGTCGGCCATGCACCCCTACTTCACGGTCGGCTCGCAGATCGCCGAGGCGTACCGCGTCCACCACCCCGGCGCCGACCGGCGCACCGCCCGCCGGCGCGCCGTCGACCTGCTGGACCGCGTCGGCATCCCGCAGCCGGACCGGCGCGTGGACGACTACCCCCACCAGTTCTCCGGCGGCATGCGCCAGCGCGCGATGATCGCCATGGCACTGGTCAACAACCCCGCCCTCCTCATCGCCGACGAGCCCACCACCGCCCTCGACGTCACCGTCCAGGCGCAGATCCTCGACCTCATCCGCGACCTCCAGAAGGAGTTCGGGTCGGCGGTCGTCATCATCACCCACGACCTGGGCGTCGTCGCCGAACTCGCCGACGACGTCCTCGTCATGTACGGCGGCCGCTGCGTCGAGCGCGGCCCGGCCGAGCGCGTCTTCTCCGCCCCCCAGCACCCCTACACCTGGGGCCTGCTCGGCTCCATGCCCCGCATCGACCGTGAGCAGACCGAACGCCTCATCCCCGTCAAGGGCTCCCCGCCCAGCCTGATCAACGTGCCGCCGGGCTGCGCCTTCAGCCCCCGCTGCCCCTACGCGGACCTGCCCGCCGGCGGCGTCACCCGCACCGAACGGCCCGGACTGCGGCCGGCGCCGGGCGACGAACGGCACGTCTTCGCCTGCCACTTGGGCGCCGACGAGCGGAACCGGATCTGGACCGAGGAGATTGCGCCCAAGCTATGACGGAAACCCTGCTCAAGGTCGAGGGCCTGACCAAACACTTCCCCATCACCAAGGGGCTGCTGCGCCGGCAGGTCGGCGCCGTCCACGCCGTGGACGGCATCGACTTCGACGTGCGCGCCGGCGAGACGCTCGGCGTCGTCGGCGAGTCCGGCTGCGGCAAGTCCACGATGGGACGGCTCGTGACGCGGCTGCTCGAACCCACCGCCGGAACCGTCGAGTTCGAGGGCCGGGACATCTCCCACCTCGGGGTCGCCGGCATGCGGCCGCTGCGCCGCGACATCCAGATGATCTTCCAGGACCCCTACTCGTCCCTCAACCCCCGGCACACGGTCGGCACCGTCGTCGGCGCCCCCTTCCGCCTCCAGGGCATCACGCCCGAGGGCGGCGTCAAACGGGAGGTCCAGCGGCTGCTGGAGCTCGTGGGGCTCAACCCCGAGCACTACAACCGCTATCCGCACGAGTTCTCGGGCGGGCAGCGGCAGCGCATCGGCATCGCCCGGGCGCTGGCGCTCAAGCCGAAGCTGGTCGTCGCGGACGAGCCGGTCTCCGCCCTGGACGTCTCCATCCAGGCGCAGGTGGTCAACCTGCTCGACGACCTCCAGGACGAGCTCGGGCTGACGTACGTCATCATCGCCCACGACCTGTCCGTCATCCGGCACGTCTCCGACCGCATCGCGGTCATGTACCTGGGCAAGATCGTCGAACTGACCGACCGCTCCTCGCTCTACGCGCGCCCCCTCCACCCGTACACCAAGGCGCTCCTCTCCGCCGTGCCCGTACCGGACCCGCGGCGGCGCGCCCGGCGCGAACGGATCCTGCTCAAGGGCGACGTGCCGTCGCCCATCTCGCCGCCGGCGGGGTGCCGCTTCCACACCCGGTGCTGGAAGGCGACCGAGGTGTGCCGGACGGAGGAACCGCCGCTGCGGGCGCCGGAGCCGGGGCACGTGGTGGCGTGCCACCATCCGGAGGGGGACGCGGCCCCCGCCCGGGACACCCCCTCCGGGGCGGGGCCGGGGCGGGACGGGGGCACCCCGCCCGGCCGGTAAGAATGTCGCGTGCTCACCGACCTGTTCACGCCGTCCGTCCAGCATTGGCTGGACATCGCCGGAATCTTCGTGTTCGCCATCTCCGGGGCGCTCCTCGGCGTCCGCAAGAACTTCGACGTCTTCGGCATGGCCGTCCTGGCGGAGGTCACGGCCCTGGGCGGCGGGCTCTTCCGCGATCTGGTCATCGGCGCCGTCCCTCCGGCCGCGTTCACCGACCTCGGCTACTTCCTCACCCCGCTGCTGGCCACCCTCATCGTCTTCTTCCTCCACCCGGAGGTGGAGCGGATCACCACCGCCGTGAACGCCTTCGACGCCGCCGGCCTCGGCCTCTTCTGCGTGACGGGCACCGTCAAGGCGTACGGGCACGGCCTGGGCCTGACCCAGTCCGCCACCCTCGGCCTGGCGACGGCCGTCGGCGGCGGCGTCCTGCGCGACGTCCTGGCGAACGAGGTGCCGTCCCTGCTGCGCTGGGACCGCGACCTCTACGCCGTCCCGGCCATGGCCGGTGCCGCGGTCGCCGCGCTGATGCTGCGGCAGGGCGCGCTGCACGGGCCCACCAACGCGGTGCCCGTCCTCGTCGGCTGCGGCCTGCGGCTGCTGGCCATGCGGTACCACTGGCGCGCCCCGCGCGCCTGGCACCGGCGCTCCGCGGCCACCGAGGAGAAACTGGAGACCGCCCGGGAATAGCCCCCGCGGCGCGGTCCCGCCGGCTCGCGCGCCCGCGGAACCGCGCCCGGCGGCGGCCCGCTACTTCACGTCCCGCCCGGTCCGGGCGGCCAGCCGGGTGTGCACGTCCGCGCCCTCGGGGGCGGGCCGGGCCGGGGCGAAGGCGCCCGGGCGGCCCTCGGCCGGGATCGCGGCCTCGGCCGTGGCGAGCGCGAAGCCGGACAGCTCCGGGTCGAGCGCGACAGGGCGGCCGAGCGCCTCGTTGAGGTCCCAGGCGTGCGTCACCGTCTCCAGGACGAAGAACGCGACGGCGGCGCGGCCGGGGGCCGAGCCCCACGGCGCCTTGAACGGGCCGGCGAGCCGCGCCTCGTCGTCCCACTCCGCGGCGAGCCGGGCGCCGGCCTCGGCGAAGACCTCCGCCCAGGCGCCGTCGGCCACCTCCGGCAGGGACGGCAGGCCTGGCTCGATCCCGCCGGCGGCGGCGCCCTCCGCGAACTTCGTCCAGGCGCCGAGGAGGTGCCGCAGCAGCCCCCGCACGTCGAAGTCGCCGCACGGCGTCCGCTCGCCGAGGCGATCGGTCCCCACGGCCGCCACAAGGGTGTTCATCTGGTCGATCGCGCCCCGGAGCTGCGGGCGGGGGTCGGTCACGGGCCGGGCGTCGGACACGGGCGGCTCTCCTCGGGTGTACGGGCGGGCGGCCGGGAACCCGGCCGCAGGAAGCCTGCCTCCGCGGGACGCCCCGATGTCCTGTGCTTTTCGGCCAACTTCCCGGGGGCGGTGCGCGGGGTGGTGCCCGGGGCCGGGCGGAGGGCCGCCCCGCGCGGGCCGGGCGCCCGCCGCCGAGAGGGGAACCGCCGGGTACGGCGCCCCGCTCCGGCTCGTAGAATCGTCCCCACCATGGCCTACCTCGACCACGCCGCCACCACTCCGATGCTCCCGGAGGCGGTGCAGGCGATGACCGCCCAGTTCGCCGTCGCCGGGAACGCCTCCTCGCTGCACGCCGCGGGGCGCCGCGCGCGCCGCACCGTCGAGGAGTCCCGCGAGGCCCTCGCCGAGGCCCTCGGCGCCCGCCCCAGCGAGGTCGTCCTCACCGCGGGCGGCACGGAGGCCGACAACCTCGCGGTCAAGGGGATGTACTGGGCGCGCCGGGCCGCCGACCCCGCCCGCACCCGCGTCCTCGCCAGCCCCGTCGAGCACCACGCCGTCCTCGACGCGGTCGACTGGCTCGCGGCGCACGAGGGCGCCACCGTCGAGTACCTGCCCGTCGACGCGTACGGGCGCGTGCACCCCGACGCCCTGCGCGAGGCGATAGAACGCGACCCGTCCGACGTCGCGCTGGCCACCGTCATGTGGGCCAACAACGAGATCGGCACCGTCATGCCGGTCCGCGAACTGGCCGACGTCGCCGCCGGGTTCGACGTCCCGCTGCACGCGGACGCGGTGCAGGCCGTCGGCCAGCTCGACGTCCGCTTCGCGGACTCCGGGCTGGCCGCGATGACGGTCAGCGCCCACAAGATCGGCGGCCCGTACGGCGTCGGCGCCCTGCTGCTGGGCCGCCGGTACGCGCCCGTGCCGCTGCTGCACGGCGGCGGCCAGGAGCGGCACGTGCGCTCCGGCACGCTCGACGTCCCCGGCATCGCCGCCTTCGCCGTGGCCGGCACGCTCGCCGCGGAGCGCCGCGAGGAGTTCGCGCGGGCCGTCGGCGCCCTGCGCGACCGGCTGATCGAGGGCGTCCGCGCCGCCGTGCCGGACGCGGTCCTCGGCGGCGACCCGGACCCGGCGGGCCGGCTGCCCGCCAACGCCCACTTCTCCTTCCCCGGCTGCGAGGGCGACTCCCTGCTGCTCCTCCTGGACGCCCAGGGCATCGAGTGCTCCACCGGCTCCGCCTGCACGGCCGGGGTCGCCCAGCCCAGCCACGTCGTCCTCGCCACCGGCACGGACCCGGAGCTGGCCCGCGGCACGCTGCGCTTCTCCCTGGGGCACACCTCGACGGAGGCGGACGTGGACGCCGTGATCGAGGCGATCGGCCCGGTGGTGAAGCGGGCGCGGGGCGCGGGCCTGAGCTGACGGGCCCGGAAACCCGTTGTCCGGCCGCGCGCGGGCCCCCGTACCCTGGAGTGGCTATGACTGATTTCCCGGGTGCACCCGATCTCCACGCCCCCCGCGAGGGGCACCGGCTCCGCGTGCTCGCCGCCATGTCCGGCGGCGTCGACTCCGCCGTCGCGGCGGCCCGCGCGGTCGAGGCCGGCCACGACGTGACCGGCGTGCACCTGGCGCTCTCCGCCAACCCGCAGTCCTTCCGCACCGGCGCCCGCGGCTGCTGCACCCTCGAGGACTCGCGCGACGCCCGCCGCGCCGCCGACGTCATCGGCATCCCCTTCTACTGCTGGGACCTGGCCGAGCGCTTCCGCGAGGACGTCGTCGAGGACTTCGTCGCCGAGTACGAGGCGGGCCGCACGCCCAACCCCTGCCTCCGCTGCAACGAGAAGATCAAGTTCGCGGCGCTGCTGGACAAGGCCCTCGCCCTCGGCTTCGACGCCGTGTGCACGGGCCACTACGCGACGGTCGTGGTCAAGGAGGACGGCACCCGCGAGCTGCACCGCGCCGGCGACATGGCGAAGGACCAGTCGTACGTCCTCGGCGTGCTGGACGAGCGGCAGCTCGCCCACGCGATGTTCCCGCTCGGCGACACCGTGACCACCAAGGACGAGATCCGCGCCGAGGCGGAGCGCCGCGGGCTGGCCGTCGCCAAGAAGCCCGACAGCCACGACATCTGCTTCATCGCCGACGGCGACACCCGCGGCTTCCTCGCCTCCCGCCTCGGCAGGGCGGAGGGCGACATCGTCGACGAGACCGGTGCCAAGGTCGGCACCCACGAGGGCGCCTACGGCTACACCATCGGCCAGCGCAAGGGCCTCCGCATCGGTCACCCCGCGCCCGACGGCAAGCCGCGCTACGTCCTCGACATCTCCCCGGTGAACAACACCGTCACCGTCGGCCCCGCCGAGCTCCTCGACGTCGCCGCCCTCACCGCCATCAGGCCCCGCTGGTGCGGCGTCGCCCCCTCCGGCCCCGGCACCTACACCGCCCAGCTCCGCGCCCACGGCGGCGAGACGGAGGTCACCGCCGAGCCCGTCGGCGACGAGCTCCACGTCCGCTTCACCGAGCCCGTCCGCGGCGTGGCCCCCGGCCAGGCGATCGTCCTCTACGACGGGACGCGGGTCGTCGGGTCGGCGACGATCGCGACGACGGAGCGGGCGGCGGCCGCGCGGCGGGGCTGAGGGGCCGCCGCCGCGCCCGGAGCCGGGCGCCGCAGGGGACGGCCGCGGTCAGGCGGTCGTGCGGACCACGTCCGTGACCTCGCAGCGTCCGCTGCCGCCCGGGGCGCCCGGCTTGGGGACGTACGGGGTGGAGACGTCCTGCGTGCCGGTGCGGCCGGGGCCGACGGCGAGGATGGACGGGGTGCGGGTCGTGCGCGTGCCGTCCGGGGCGGTGAAGCGCACCGTGAGGCGGTAGTTGTAGGTGAGGGTGGTGCTGCTGTTGGTGGCGCTCAGCTTGGCGGTGATGCCGAGGCGGTCCGAGTAGTCACAGGCGAGGATCTTGAGGTCGCGCATCGCGCTGTCGCGACGGCCGCCGCCGTGGACGCCGCCGGCGGACGTGCCGCCGCTGCCGCCGCCGGTGGCCGAGTCGCCCGTCGTACCGGACGTCCCCGTCGTCGTACCGCCCGAGGCGGAGCCCGAACCGGAGCCGGAGCCGGAGTCCGAACCGCTGCCGTGGTGGCTGGATCCGCCCCCTCCGCAGCCGCCGCCGTGGTGCCCGCGGGCCCCGGTCAGGGCGACGACGACTATCCCGAAGACCGCCGCCGCGCGGACGTGACGCATTTTCATCGCTGTGGAACTCCCCCGTTGAACGGTGTGCTCGAGCACTCGGCAAGCGAGCGCACGGCAGGCTAACAACGCCCGTACAAGCGACGAAATCCATGGGGGATCTGTGACGTGAGCGCGACAGAATCGGTCCCCAACCGGGACGAAAGGTGGCTGAAAACCGCCTAATTGCCCCGGGCGTCCAGCGCGTGCCCCGTCGTCACGTCGACATGACCCGGAACCTCCTCGTGCCGGTCCCCGACCGTCCGCGTCCCGGCGGGCTCGAAGAGGAGGATCGAGGCGCCGGCGGCGGAGGAGGGCTTGTGCTCGGTGCCGCGGGGGACGGTGAAGGCCGAGCCCCGCGGCAGGCGGACGGTGCGCTCCCCGTCCGCCCCGCGCAGGGCGATGGTCAACTCCCCGTCCAGGACGAGGAAGAACTCGTCCGTGTCGTCGTGCGCGTGCCAGACGTGCTCGCCCCGGACCTTGGAGACGCGGACGTCGTAGTCGTTGACGCGGCTCACGATGCGGGGGCTCCAGAGGGCGTCGAAGGAGGCGAGGGCGGCGGCGAGGGAGACGGGTTCGTTGCTCATGGCGTGATCCTCGCCCTGGGCGCGCGGCGGGCGTGAGTGCTAGGAATCGCAGATGCCGCAAGGATCCCCGCAACCGCACCGCGTCGTCGTCCTCGTCGACGAGAACTCGAACCCCTTCGAACTCGGCTGCGCCACCGAGGTGTTCGGCCTGCGCCGCCGTGCCGAGCTCGGCCGTGAGCTCTACGACTTCCGGCTCTGCTCGCCGGAGCCCGCGACGCCGATGCGGGACGGCTTCTTCACCCTCACCGGCGTCGCGGACCTGGCGGCCGCCGAGACCGCCGACACCCTGATCGTCCCCAACCGCCCGGACGTCGGCGTCCCCCGCCGCCCGGCCGTCCTCGACGCCGTCCGCCGGGCGCACGCGCGCGGCGCGCGGCTGGTGGGCTTCTGCAGCGGCGCGTTCACCCTCGCCGAGGCGGGGGTCCTCGACGGCCGCCGGGCGACGGCCCACTGGCAGTGGGCGGACGCCTTCCGGACCCGCTTCCCGGCCGTCCGGCTGGAGGAGAACGTCCTGTTCGTGGACGACGGCGACATCCTCACCGCCGCCGGCAGCGCCGCCGCGCTCGACCTCGGCCTGCACATCGTCCGCCGCGACCACGGCGCGGACGCCGCCAACGCGGTCAGCCGGCGGCTGGTCTTCGCGGCCCACCGGGACGGCGGCCAGCGGCAGTTCATCGAACGCCCCGTCCCCGACGCCCCGGACGAATCGCTGGCCCCGGTCCTGGCCTGGGCCCAGGAACACCTGGACGAGCCGCTGACGGTGACCGCCCTGGCGGCCCGCGCCGCCGTCAGCCCCGCCACCCTCCACCGCCGCTTCCGCGCCCAGCTCGGCACGACCCCCCTGGCCTGGCTCACCCGCGAACGCCTCGCGCTGGCCTGCCGCATGCTCGAACGAGGCGAATCCCGCCTCCCCCTCGTAGCCCGCCGCACCGGCCTCGGCACCCCCGCCAACCTCCGCGCCCTGCTGCGCCGTGAGACGGGTCTGACCCCCTCGGCCTACCGCCGCCGCTTCGGGCCGCCGGACCCGGACGGGAACCGGCCGGCGCTCAACGGGCGGATGCCTCGCCCGGCAGGACCGCCCGGACCGTGAAGCCCCCGTCCTCCGCCGGGCCCGCCGTGAAGGTGCCGCCCAGGGACTCGGTGCGTTCACGGAGGCCCGTGAGGCCGTGGCCCCCGGAGGGGAGGGAGGGGGACGGGGCGCTGGGGGAGGGCGTGTTGTGGACGGTGACGGAGAGGCCGGTGCGGCCGGGGAGTTCGGCGGTGCTCAGCGAGACCGTGATCCGCGCGCCGGGGGCGTGTTTGCGGGCGTTGGTCAGGGACTCCTGGACGGTGCGGTAGGCGGCTTCCTCCACCGCGGGGGGCCACTTGACCGAGGTGAGGGCGGGGAGGTCGGCGTGGAGGGTGGTGTCCAGGGCGCTGGTGGAGAGGAGCGCGGGGAGGGCGGTGAGGCGGGGGGTGTCGGAGGGGGCCGTGCGCAGCACGCCCACCAGGTCGCGGAGTTCGCGCAGGGCCGTGGCGCCCAGTTCGCGGATGACGCCCGCCGTCTCGCGGGACCGGGGGTCGGGGCTCGTGCGTTCCAGGGCGCCGGCCTGGACCGTCAGGAGGCTGACGCGGTAGGAGACGACGTCGTGCATCTCCCGGGCCAGGCGGGTGCGTTCGGTCAGGGCCGCGCGTTCGGCGATGAGCTCGGCCTCGCGGCGGTGGGCGCGGGAGAGCTCGCCGATGTGCCGGGCGAGCTCGCGCCGGGCGCGGCTGAGGCGGCCCATGGCCGTCGGGCCCGCCGTCATCAGGGCGGAGGAGACGGCCCCGTAGAGGATGCCGTCCGACAGCGGGAGCCAGGGGCCCAGGGCGGCGAGGAAGAAGACCGCGGCGCAGCCGGCCACCGTCCTGCGGCGGGGCAGCGAACGGGCCGTCTCGTACAGCGCCGTCATCGGGGCGAGCAGCAGGTGCCCGGTGAAGGTGACGGGCAGGGCGGCCGCCAGGACCGGGAGCGGCCACCGGCGGCGCAGGAAGAGGGCGGCGACGGTGGCGGCGTACAGGGCCGTCTCCGCGGGGCCCACCAGCGGGCGCATGGCCAGGGTCTCGGCGGCCGCGGCGGGGACGAGGGCCAGGTCCCGTACGAAGGGGGAGCGCGGGGGTCTCAGGGGCACGCGGCGGTGTCCGGGTCGAGGGAGACCAGGCCGTAGTGGTGGGCCAGCACCGCGGCCTGGACGCGGTTGGCGGTGCCCAGCTTGGCGAGGATGGCGCTGACGTGGTCCTTGGCGGTCGCGGTGCCCATCAGCAGGGCGGCGCCGATCTCCGCGTTGGAGCGGCCCCGGGCGAGGAGCGCCAGCACGTCGCGCTCGCGGTCGGTGAGGGAGGCGAGCCGGGAGGCCGGCGGGCCCCCGCCGCGGGCGCGCAGGTACCCGCCGACGACGCTGTCGGCGACCGCGGGGGAGAGGATCGTCCCGCCGGACGCCAGGACCCGGACGGCGCTGGCGAGTTCGTCCGGGACGGTGTCCTTGACCAGGAAGCCGGAGGCGCCGGCGCGCAGGGCCGGGGCGATCTCCTCGTCGGCGGCGAAGGTGGTCAGCATCGCCACCACCGGCGGGTCGGGCAGGGCGAGCAGCGAGGAGAGGACGGAGATCCCGTCGGCGCCGGGCATGCGGATGTCCAGCAGGACGACGTCGGGGCGGTGACGGACCGCCATCTCCACGGCCTGCGGCCCCTCGCACGTGACCGGGACCTCGATGTCCGGTTCCGCCTCGAGGATGCTGCGTATCCCGGCGCGCAGCAGCTTCTCGTCGTCAACGACCATGACGCGGATCACTATCACCACTCCTGCGCTGATTCTGGCGAGGAAATATAACAACCGGCCCGGTTGGTCCGGACCACACCCCCGCCGACCGGCGGTCGGGAACCGACGGTCGGCGGGTGCCGCCGGGGGGTTCCGTCCGGGCAGGATGGGGCGCGGGGGATCACCGGGGGGAATCCGGGGGGAAACCGAGGGGGAACCGGGGGGAGCCCGCGCGCGCCGGGGGGATGCGCGCGGGGCGCGCCGGGGGCGAGTCCGCTGTACGACCGGAGGGGGATGTACAGACGGCTCGCCTCCCTGGCGTATGCGGGTCCACACGCCGTACACCCGTCCCCGTTTGAGGCAAGCTGGGGTCCATGGCAACACATGTGATCACTGGTGCCGGATCGGGCATCGGCGCGGTCGTCGCCGAGCGGCTGCACGCGCGCGGGGACGAGCTGTACCTCTTCGCCCGGGACGCGGGCCGGGCCAAGGAGCTGGCGGAGCGCTTCCCCGGGGCCCGCACGCTCGTCGGCGACCTCTCCAACCCCGACCGGCTGTCCTGGGCGCTGAGCCACCAGGCCCTGCCCGAACGCGTCGACTCGCTGCTGCACATCGCCGGCGTGGTCGACCTCGGCCCCGTCGGCGACCTGACGCCGAGGACGTGGACGCACCAGCTCGCCGTCAACCTCGTCGCGCCGGCCGAGCTGACCCGGCTGCTCCTGCCCCAACTGCGGGTCTCCAAGGGCCACGTGGTCTTCGTCAACTCCGGCGCCGGCCTCACCGCGCACCCGCAGTGGAGCGCGTACGCCGCGAGCAAGCACGGCCTCAAGGCGCTCGCCGACTCGCTGCGCGGCGAGGAGCACGCCAACGGGGTGCGGGTGACCAGCGTCTACCCGGGGCGCACCGCCACCGCGATGCAGGCGAAGGTGCACCGGCAGGAGGGCAAGGAGTACGAGGCCGGCCAGTGGATCGACCCGGGCTCCGTGGCGAGCACCATCCTGCTCGCGATCGACCTGCCCCGGGACGCGGAGATCAACGACGTGTCCGTCCGGCCGGGGCGCTGACCGGCCCGGGCGCCGGGGCGCGGCGTAGGGTTGAGGCCATGAACAGCGCAGCGGACACCGCGACGGCCGGGGCCTCGATCCGGGACATACGGCTCCTGGTCGTGGAGCTGGGCAAGCGGATGGACGCCCACCGGCGGTCCCGGATCGCGGAGTTCGACCTCACCCTGACCCAGGCCAAGGCCCTGGAGGAGCTGGGCGATCCGAAGACGGCGCGCGAGCTGGCCGCGGTGCTCAGCTGCGAGCCGCCCAACGTCACCTACATCATGGACAAGCTGGAGAAGCGCGGTCTGGTCGTCCGTGAGCCGCACCCGCAGGACCGGCGGGCGAAGCGGCTCGTCCTGACCGAGGCGGGGCGGGAGTTGCGGCTGAAACTGCTGCGGCGCATGGGGCAGGATTCCCCGCTCGACCACCTCTCGCAGGAGGAGCTGAACGAGCTGCGGGACCGGCTGTTCCGCGCGCTGGAGGGGCCCACCGGGGCGTAGCGGCCGGTTCGTCCGCCACCTGACCACCGCTTCGTCCGCCACCTCGTCCGCGGCCTGTCCGCAACCGAGAGCCCCCGGGTGCCCGGCGCCCGGGGGCTTCCGTATGGAGTAAGTAAAGTTCGAGCTGTAACCATTGTCGCTGTAATCGATACAGCTTTAAGTTTATCTCCATGATCACCGCATCCCGCTCCCGCACGGCCGCCCCCGCCGGGGCCCCGGAATCCGCCCTCCCGGCGCGCCAGGGGCTCCAACTCCTCGCCCTGGCGCTCGGGTTCGTCATGGCCGTGCTCGACACCACGATCATGAACGTCGCGGGCCCGTCCCTCCGGACCGGGCTGCACCTGTCCCTGTCCGGCCTCACCTGGGTCGTCGGCGGCTACATCCTCGTCTTCGCCTCGCTGCTGCTGCTCGCCGGCTCGCTCGCCGCGCGGTACGGGGCGCGGCGCGTCTACCTGGCCGGGCTGGCGCTGTTCACGGCCGCGTCGCTGCTGTGCGCGGCGGCCCCGGCGGCCGGTGTGCTGCTGGCCGGGCGGCTGCTCCAGGGCGCGGGCGCCGCCCTGTTCATGCCCAGCTCGCTGACGCTGCTGCTCGCGGCCTTCCCCGGGGCGCGGGAGCGCGCCCGGGTGCTCGGCCTGTGGTCGGCGATCGTCTCCACGGCGGGCGGGCTGGGCCCGGCGCTGGGCGGGGTGCTGGTCGACGCGTTCGGCTGGCGGTCGATCTTTCTGATCAACCTGCCGTTCGGCCTCGCCGGACTCGTCCTCGCCCGCCGCGTCGTCGCGGACCTCCCCGGCCGGCCCGGCGCGCTCGGCGCCGGCGGCCACGCGCTGGGCCTGCTCGCGCTGGCCGGGCTCAGCTACGGGCTGATCCAGGGCCCCGAGCGGGGCTGGACGGACGCCGGGGTGCTGGGCGGGCTCGCCGTGGCCGTGCTGGGCGCGGCGGCGTTCGTCCTGCGCGAGCGGCGGGCCGCCGACCGCATCCTGCCGGGGGCCCTGCTCGCCGACTCCCGCTTCCGCGCGGCGAGTCTGATCGGCTTCCTCTTCAACTTCGCCGCCTACGGCCTCCTGTTCGTCCTCGGCCTCTTCTTCCAGCAGGCGCGGGGCGCGAGCCCGATGGAGGCGGGGCTGGAGATGCTGCCGACGCAGCTCGTCTGGCCGCTGGGCAACGTCCTCTACACCCGCTACGGACGCCGGCTGGGCAACCGCGCCGCCCTCGCCGGCTCGCTGGGCCTGGCCGCCGCGGGCCTGCCGGTCCTGGCGCTCACGGTCGGGCCCGGCACGCCGTACTGGGTCCTCGCCGTCGTCCTCGGCGTCCTCAACACCGGCATCGGCGTCGCCTCCCCGGCGATGACGGGCGCCCTGATGGAGGCCGCGGGGCCGGAGCACTCCGCCATGGCGAGTGCCTCCCTGAACGCCAACCGGCAGATCGGCAGCCTCGTGGGCGTCGCCGTGATGAGCGCGGTCGTCGCGGGGGCCGGCGGCTGGTACACGGCGCTGGGCGTGGTGCTCGCCGTGGCCGCGGCGGCCTACGGGGGCGGCGCCCTGGCCGCGCTGCGGGGGCTGCGGGCCGCCTGAGCCCGCCGGCCTCCCCGGCCTCGTTACCCTTCCGGGGTGAGCGAGATGAACGAGATCATCGGCCGGTGCCCGGGGACGGCCACCGGCGTGGGGTCCATGCCCGGGACGGACGCCCGCGAGGCGGCCAGGATCGTCACGGGGTCCCTGGAGACCCTGCCGTACCTGCCGGAGCTGCCCGCCCGCGGACCCGGCGCCGACATGATCGGCCGGACCGCCGGGCTGCTGGTGGACGTCTTCGCCCAGGTCGAGCCCAGCGGCTGGCGGATCGGCGACCGGCCGGGCCGGGACACCCGGCGGGCGCACGCGTGGCTGCGCGAGGACCTGGACGCCCTGGAGGAGTTCACCCAGGGGTACGAGGGCGCGCTGAAGGTCTCGGCCGTCGGCCCGTGGACGCTCGCCGCGGCGCTCCAACTGCGCGGCGGCGAGGCCGCCTTGGCCGACCCCGGCGCCTGCCGCGACCTGGCCGCCTCGCTCGCGGAGGGGCTGCGCGGCCACCTCGCGGAGCTGCGGCGCCGGGTGCCGGGCGCACGCCTCGTCCTCCAGCTCGACGAACCGTCGCTGCCCGCCGTGCTGCGCGGACAGGTCCGTACGGCCAGCGGCTACCGCACCCACCGGGCGGTGGACCGGGCCGTCGCCGAGGGCGCGCTGCGCGAGCTCGCCGCGGTCGCGCGGGAGGCGGACGGCGCCCTCGTCGTCCACTCGTGCGCCCCCGGCGTGCCGTTCGCGCTGCTGCGGAGGGCCGGCGCGACCGGAGTCTCGTTCGATTTCTCCCTGCTCACCGAGCGTGAGGACGAGGCGCTCGGCGAGGCCGTCGAGGCGGGGACGACGCTCTTCGCGGGCGTGGTGCCCGGCGTGGACGGCCCGTTGTCCGACCCTGCCGGTAGCGTCATGGGGGTCAGGACGCTGTGGCGCAGGCTGGGGCTGTCGCCGGCGACTCTCGCGGAGTCCGTCGTCGTCACCCCGTCGTGCGGGCTCGCGGGTGCTTCGCCCGCATATGCCCGTTCTGTCCTCGCCCACTGCGTCCGGGCGGCACGATCGCTCGCGGACAACCCGGAGTGACGGCGCCCATGGAGCAACGGGAGGAAGAGACGGTGGCTGTCGAACAGGGCGGCGGACCCACGGCGGAGGTGCGGGAGCGGCACGCCCGCCTCGCCGAGCAGATCGAGGAGCACCGCTTCCGGTACTACGTCAAGGACGCCCCGACGATCAGCGACGCCGAGTTCGACCGGCTGATGCGCGAACTGGAGGCCCTGGAGGAGGAGCACCCGGAGCTGCGCACGCCCGACTCGCCGACGCAGAAGGTCGCCGGCTCCTACGAGACGGAGTTCACCTCCGTCGAGCACCGCGAGCGCATGCTCTCCCTGGACAACGCCTTCTCCGACGACGAGCTGGCCGCCTGGGCCGACCGCATCGCCAAGGACATCGGCGAGGGCTCCCGCTACCACTTCCTCTGCGAGCTCAAGGTCGACGGCCTCGCCGTCAACCTCACCTACGAGCACGGCCGCCTCACCCGCGCCGCCACCCGCGGCGACGGCCGCACCGGCGAGGACATCACGCCCAACATCCGCACCATCTCCGAGATCCCGCACCGCCTCAAGGGCGACCGGATCCCGGCCCTGGTCGAGGTGCGCGGCGAGGTCTACTTCCCCATGGAGAAGTTCGAGGAGCTCAACGCCCGCCTCGTGGCGGCCGGCAAGCCGCCCTTCGCCAACCCGCGCAACGCGGCGGCCGGTTCGCTGCGCCAGAAGTACCCGCGCGTCACCGCCACCCGCCCCCTGCACATGGTCGTGCACGGCGTCGGCGCCCGCGAGGGCTTCGCCGTCGAGCGCCAGTCCCAGGCGTACGAGCTGCTGCGCGAGTGGGGGCTGCCGACCGCCGCCCACGCGAAGGTCGTCGACTCCCTGGCCGGGGTGCGGAAGTTCATCGCCCACTACGGCAAGCCGGAGATCCGGCACTCCATGGAGCACGAGATCGACGGCGTCGTCGTCAAGCTCGACGAGGTCCCCCTCCAGGGGCGCCTGGGCTCCACCTCGCGCGCGCCCCGCTGGGCCATCGCCTGGAAGTACCCCCCGGAGGAGGTCAACACCAAGCTCCTCGACATCCGCGTCGGCGTCGGCCGCACCGGCCGCGTCACGCCGTACGCGGTGGTCGAGCCCGTCACCGTGGCCGGTTCCGAGGTCGAGTTCGCCACCCTGCACAACCAGGAGGTCGTCAAGGCCAAGGGCGTCCTCATCGGCGACACCGTCGTGCTGCGCAAGGCCGGTGACGTCATCCCCGAGATCCTCGGCCCCGTCGTCGACCTGCGGGCCGGCGGCGAGCGGGAGTTCGTCATGCCCGCCGAGTGCCCCGAGTGCGGCAGCGCGCTGCGCCCGATGAAGGAGGGCGACGTCGACCTCCGCTGCCCCAACGCCCGCTCCTGCCCGGCGCAGCTGCGCGAGCGCATCTTCTACCTCGCCGGCCGCAAGGCGCTGGACATCGAGGCCCTCGGCGAGGAGACCGTCCGCGCCCTGACCAGCCCCGACGAGGGCCCCCGGGCCCTCACCTCCGAGGCCGACCTCTTCGACCTGAAGGTCGAGGACCTGCGCGACATCAAGATGTGGCGCCGCGACACCCGCAAGGGCGCCAAGGAGGACGACCGCGTCCTCGCGCCCTACTTCTACGGCCGGCCGAGGACCACCGGCCGGGGCGAGGAGAAGCGCACCCTCCCGGCCGAGCCCAAGGAGAACACCAAGCGGCTGATGCGCGAGCTGGAGAAGGCCAAGGAGAGGCCCCTGTCACGGGTGCTCACCGGCCTGTCCATCCGGCACGTGGGCCCGGTCGCCGCGGTCGAGCTGGCCCGCGAGTTCCGCTCGGTCGAGCGGATCGCCGAGGCGAGCGAGGAGGAGCTGGCCGCCGTCGAGGGCATCGGCGGCACCATCGCCGCCTCCGTCAAGGAGTGGTTCGCCGAGGACTGGCACCGCGAGATCGTCGAGAAGTGGAAGGCCGCCGGCGTCCGCATGGAGGAGGAGGCCACCGCCGCCGACGAGGGGCCGCGCCCGCTGGCCGGCCTCACCGTCGTCGTCACCGGCACCCTCTCCTCGTACACGCGCGACGCGGCCAAGGAGGCGCTCCAGCAGCGGGGCGCCAAGGTGACCGGATCGGTCTCGAAGAAGACCGACTTCGTGGTCGTCGGCGACAACCCCGGCTCCAAATACGACAAGGCGATGCAGCTGAAGGTCCCCGTGCTGGAGGAGGACGGCTTCGCCGTCCTGCTCGGCCAGGGGCCGGAGGCCGCCCGCGAGGCCGCCGTTCCCCAGGAGGTCACCCCGGCGGGCTGACGCCGCCCGCCCGCCGGATCCGGGTAATGCCCGCCGGACCAGCGGGCATTACCCCTACAGCGCTTACAGGACGGCCCGGGCGGGGCGGATCCCGTTCGGGCAACCGCTGCCGATCGCTGCCCGTCGTAGCCTTCTGCGGCCTACTGTTGATGTGCGCCTGCCGTGGCGCGGGCACCGCCGGCTGTGAGAGGGACGGGCATGAAACCCACCACCGACAGCGCCGAACCGGCATCGCGACTGCGCCGGGACCCCCCGCCCGCACTCCCGGTCGTCTGCGTGCCCCTGGCGCTGCTGGTCCTCGCCCTCGGCATCCGCGACGCGGTCGCCGAGGGGCGCGCGCTCTTCCCCGGACAGACCGTCGGCTGGTCCCTGGCCACGCTGACCGCGCTCATCGTCGCCCACCTGGTCGCCCTCGGCCGCGACCGCTGGTGGGGCGGCACCGGCTCCGGCGCCGCCCTCACCCTGGCCGTCCTGCTGCTCTACGGCTGGCTGCCCGCCGCCCTGATCAGCATCGCCGTCGTCACCTTCGTCGGCACGGCCCGCCGGCACCGCTGGCGCCAGGCGTTACTCCACTGCGCGGTGGACGTCCTCGGGGTCGCCGCCGGCGGCTCCGCGCTCATCGCCTGGGGCGTCCACGCCTCCGTCGAACGGCCGTGGCTGCCCGACCGCTGGGAGCTCGGCGACCTCCCGCGCATCGCCCTGGCCGCCTTCGTCCACCTCGCCGTCACCCGCGCCCTGCTGTGGCGTCACCTCGCCCCGCCGCACGCCCGGCTCACCGGCGCCGTCGCCCGCATCGCCCTGCTGCGCCAGGCCCTCGTCGGCGGCGCCCTGCTCGGCATCGCCCCGCTCATCGCCGTCGTCGCCGACCACGCCCCGCTGCTGCTGCCGCTCTTCGCCGTCCCGCTCATAGCCCTCGACTCCACCCTCTGGATCGCCCACGCCCGCGCCGAGGAGCAGCTCCGCGACCCCCTCACCGGCCTCCCCAACCGGCAGTGCCTGCTGGAGCGCACCTGGGCCGCCATCGACGAGGCCGAACAGACCGGCGAGCGCGCCGCCCTCGTCCTCATCGACCTCGACCGCTTCCGGTCCGTCAACGACACGCTCGGCCACCTCGCCGGGGACCGGCTGCTCCTCCAGCTCGCCGCCCGGCTGCGGCAGGCGCTGCCGCGCGACGCCGAGGCCGCCCGGCTCGGCGGCGACGAGTTCGCCGTCCTGCTGCCCGTCACCGACTCCCTCACCAGCGCCCAGCGCGTCGCCCGCGCCCTCGTCGCCTCCCTCGGCTCGCCCCTCGACCTCGACGGGCTCACCCTCGTCCTGGAGGCCAGCGCCGGCGTCGCCGTCTACCCCGACCACGCCACCGACGCCGAAGGGCTGCTGCGCCGCGCCGACGTGGCGATGTACCAGGCCAAGCGGGACCGCAGCGGCGTCGAGGTCTACGAGGCCCGGCGCGACGGCAACACCCCCGACCGGCTCGGCCTGCTGGGCGACCTGCGGCGCGCCCTCGACGCCGGCGAGGTGGAGCTGCACTACCAGCCGAAGGTCCGCTTCGACGGGCACGTCGAGGGGCTGGAGGCGCTGGTGCGCTGGGTGCACCCGGAGCGCGGCCGGGTCTCGCCGGACGAGTTCATCGCCATCGCCGAGTCCTCCGGGCTGATGCCCCGGCTCACCGAGTACGTGCTGGAGACCGCCCTCGGGCAGGTCGCGCGGTGGCGGGCCATGGGGCTGGAGGTGCCGGTCGCCGTCAACGTCTCGCCGCGCGACGTCCACACGCCCGGCTTCGCCGGGGCGGTCGCCGCCCGCCTCGCCCGCCACGGCGTCCCGCCGGGCGCCCTCCAGCTCGAGATAACCGAGCACGTCCTCCTGGAGGACCCGCAGCGGGCCGCCGACACGCTCGCGGGGCTCACCGGGCACGGCGTGAAGATGTCCCTCGACGACTTCGGCACGGGCTATTCGTCCCTGGTGCACCTGCGGCGGCTGCCGGTCAGCGAGCTCAAGATCGACCGGTCGTTCGTGGCCCGGCTGGCCATCGACAACGAGGACGCTGAGATCGTCCGCTGCACGCTCGACCTCGCCCACTCGCTCGGCCTCCTCGTCGTCGCCGAGGGCGTCGAGGACGACGAGACGTGGGAGCGGCTGCGGGATCTCGGGTGCGACGCGGTACAGGGGTGGCTGGTGGCGGCGGCGATGCCGCCCGAGGAGACCACGGCGTGGCTGCGGCTGCGCGAGGGCGCGCCCGAGCCCGCGCCGGCTCCCGCCCCGGCCGACGCCCCGCCGGCGGGGGCGGACCAGCCGGTGACGTAGCGGGGGCGAGGGCGGGGGCACCCCCTCCGGGAGCGGGGTCCGGGGCCCCCTCCCCCGAAGGGGAAGCCGAACCGTTTCGCGGTCAGGCCGTGCCGCGCCATAGGATTGGGCGGAAACCACCACACTCACCCTGAGGATCGCTGCATGCCTGGCATCACGCGCGAGGAGGTCGCCCACCTCGCCCGGCTGGCACGTCTGGAGCTGAAGGACGAAGAGCTCGACCACTTCGCCACCCAGCTCGACGACATCATCGGCGCGGTCGCCCGCGTCTCCGAGGTCGCCGAACAGGACGTCCCGCCGACCTCCCACCCGCTGCCGCTGACCAACGTCATGCGCGCGGACGAGGTCCGTCCGTCGCTGACCCCTCAGCAGGCGCTGTCCGGCGCCCCGGCCCAGGAGCAGCAGCGTTTCAAGGTGCCGCAGATCCTGGGGGAGGACTAGGACCGTCATGACGGCCAACATCAACATCATCAAGCTCACGGCCGCCGAGATCGCGGAGAAGATCGCCTCCGGCGAGCTCACCGCCGTCGAGGTCACCGAGGCCCACCTGGCCCGCATCGACGCCGTCGACGAGAAGGTCCACGCCTTCCTGCACGTCGACCGCGAGGGCGCCCTCGCCCAGGCGCGCGCCGTGGACGAGAAGCGCGCCCGCGGCGAGAAGCTCGGCCCGCTGGCCGGCGTCCCGCTCGCGCTGAAGGACATCTTCACCACCGAGGGCGTGCCGACCACCGTCGGCTCCAAGATCCTCGAGGGCTGGATCCCGCCGTACGACGCGACGCTCACCAAGCGCCTCAAGGACGCGGACGTCGTCATCCTCGGCAAGACGAACATGGACGAGTTCGCCATGGGCTCGTCCACCGAGAACAGCGCCTACGGCCCGACCGGCAACCCCTGGGACCTCACCAAGATCCCCGGCGGCTCCGGCGGCGGCTCCAGCGCGGCCCTCGCCTCGTACGAGGCCCCGCTCGCCATCGGCACGGACACCGGCGGCTCCATCCGCCAGCCCGCCGCCGTCACCGGCACGGTCGGCGTCAAGCCGACCTACGGCGCGGTCTCCCGCTACGGCATGGTGGCGTTCTCGTCCTCCCTCGACCAGGGCGGCCCCTGCGCCCGTACGGTCCTGGACGCGGCCCTGCTGCACGAGGTCATCGCCGGCCACGACCCGCTGGACTCGACGTCCATCGACGCCCCGGTCCCGCCGGTCGTCGAGGCCGCCCGCAACGGCAGCGTCGAGGGCATGCGCGTCGGCGTCGTCAAGCAGTTCCGCGGCGAGGGCTACCAGGCCGGCGTCCTCCAGCGGTTCGACGAGTCCGTCGAGCTGCTCAAGGAGCTCGGCGCCGAGATCGTCGAGGTGGACTGCCCCTCGTTCGACCTCGCGCTGGCCGCCTACTACCTGATCGCGCCGTCCGAGTGCTCCTCGAACCTCGCCCGCTTCGACGGCCTGCGCTACGGCCGCCGCGCCGGCGACGACGGCACCCGGTCCGCCGAGGACGTCACCGCGCTCACCCGCGAGGCCGGCTTCGGCCCCGAGGTCAAGCGCCGCGTCATGCTCGGCACGTACGCGCTCAGCTCCGGCTACTACGACGCGTACTACGGCTCCGCCCAGAAGGTCCGCACGCTCATCACGCGGGACTTCGAGAAGGCCTTCGAGCAGGTCGACGTCCTGGTCTCGCCGACCACGCCGACCACCGCCTTCGCGATCGGCGAGCGCGCCGACGACCCGATGGCGATGTACCTCGCGGACCTGTGCACCATCCCGACCAACCTGGCGGGCAACGCGGCCATGTCGCTGCCGTGCGGCCTCGCCCCGGAGGACGGGCTCCCGGTGGGGCTCCAGATCATCGCCCCGGCCATGAAGGACGACAGGCTCTACAAGGTCGGCGCCGCCGTCGAGGCCGCGTTCCACGACCGCTGGGGCCACCCGCTGCTGGAGGAGGCACCGTCGCTGTGAGCACCGAGAAGACCAGCGCCCTGAAGAAGGCCAAGGGCTTCAAGAAGTCCAAGGCCGGCACGTACCTGTCCATCGGCACCACGCTGTTCGGCGCGGTGAGCATCGCCAAGCAGGCCAAGAAGGCGCGCCACGAGCAGGACACCCTCCAGCTCGTCGACGCGGTCGTCTCGGCCGCCGCCATCGTCACCGGCGTCGCCCTGCTCGTCCGCGAGCTGCGCCGGATGAACAGCGACGACGTCCTCGCGGGCTGAGCCGGGACTGAGAGGTAAGTTTTCCGTGACCGTCACTGAACTGGTGCCGTACGAGGACGCGTTGGCGTCCTACGACCCCGTCATGGGCCTGGAGGTCCACGTCGAGCTCGGCACCAAGACCAAGATGTTCTGTGGGTGCTCCACGGAGCTGGGCGCCGACGCCAACTCGCAGACCTGCCCCACCTGTCTCGGCCTGCCCGGCGCCCTGCCGGTCGTCAACGCCGTCGGCGTCGAGTCCGCGATCAAGATCGGCCTCGCGCTCAACTGCCGGATCGCCGAGTGGTGCCGCTTCGCCCGGAAGAACTACTTCTATCCGGACATGCCGAAGAACTTCCAGACCTCCCAGTACGACGAGCCCATCGCCTTCGACGGCTACCTCGACGTACAGCTGGAGGACGGCGAGGTCTTCCGCGTGGAGATCGAGCGCGCCCACATGGAGGAGGACACGGGCAAGTCGACGCACGTCGGCGGCGCCACCGGCCGCATCCACGGCGCGTCCCACTCCCTGCTCGACTACAACCGCGCCGGCATCCCGCTCATCGAGATCGTCACCAAGCCGATCACCGGTGCCGGGGAGCGCGCCCCCGAGGTCGCCAAGGCGTACGTCGCCGAGCTGCGCGAGCTCATCAAGGCGCTCGGCGTCTCCGAGGCCCGCATGGAGATGGGCCAGATGCGCTGCGACGTCAACCTGTCGCTGCGCCCGCACGGCACCGAGACGTTCGGCACCCGCTCGGAGACGAAGAACGTCAACTCCCTGCGGTCCGTCGAGCGCGCCGTGCGCTACGAGATCAGCCGCCACGCCGGCGTGCTGAACGCGGGCGGCAAGGTCGTCCAGGAGACCCGCCACTTCCACGAGGACGACGGGTCGACGACCTCCGGCCGCATCAAGGAGGAGGCCGAGGACTACCGCTACTTCCCCGAGCCGGACCTGGTGCCGGTGGCCCCCTCCCGGGAGTGGGTCGAGGAGCTGCGGGCGACCCTGCCCGAGCTGCCGCGCGTGCGCCGCAACCGGCTGCGCGAGGAGTGGGGCGTCTCCGAGCACGACATGCAGTCGATCCTCAACGCGGGCGCGGTCGACCTGATCGTCGCCACCACCGAGGCCGGCGCGGACTCCGCCGCCGCCCGCAAGTGGTGGATGGGTGAGCTGGCCCGCAGCGCCAACGAGTCCGGTACGGAGCTCTCGGCGCTGCCGATCACCCCGGCGCAGGTCGCCCGGGTCGCGGCGCTCGTCGCCGAGGGCGCGCTCAACGACAAGCTGGCCCGCCAGGTCATCGAGGGCGTGCTCGCGGGCGAGGGCGACCCCGACGCGGTCGTCGAGAAGCGCGGCCTGAAGGTCGTCTCGGACGACAGCGCGCTGGGCGCGGCGGTGGACGAGGCCATCGCGGCCAACGCGGCGATCGCCGACAAGATCCGCGCCGGCAAGGTCGCGGCGGCGGGCGCGCTCGTCGGCGCGGTCATGAAGGCCACGCGCGGTCAGGCGGACGCGGCGCGGGTGCGCGAGCTGATCCTGGAGAAGCTGGGCGTCGAGGGCTGACGCCATCCGCTGTGGTCAAGGGCCGTTCCCTCCGTGGGGGCGGCCCTTTCCGCGTGGGTGCCCCCGGCCGGGCGCCCCGGGCCAGGTGTCCTATGGCGTGATTAGTCGCACTTGGCCGGAATTGCTCGCCGGGTTCCTCGCCTGGTGGAACGGTCCGGCATGATCCCGCCTGGAACGGGCCGGACCGGGCGCCCGTACTCGACGGCTGGGGGTAGCAATGCGACGGTTGAGGACCGCACTGGCCACGCTCATGCTGGCGGGCGCCGGGCTGGTGGCGGCCACGGGGGCGGTCGCGTCGGAGACGTCCAAGGGCGCCGGGGAGGCCCCGGGCGCGAGCTGCCGGATCGGCTGGGGCAGCCGCACCAAGGTCCGCACCGACTCCGAGTACCACCCGCTGACGGACGTCCGGG
This sequence comes from Streptomyces caatingaensis, assembly GCF_001187435.1. Lineage (GTDB taxonomy): Bacteria > Actinomycetota > Actinomycetes > Streptomycetales > Streptomycetaceae > Streptomyces > Streptomyces caatingaensis. Next base: position 133,735 of record NZ_LFXA01000011.1, read on the forward strand.
CCGGGCGCCACCGCTGCTTCGACCGCATGGTCTTCGACGTGCACACCACCGACGGTCACCCGATCGGGTACCGGGTGGGGTATGTGCGGAGGCTGTATCAGGACGGTTCCGGGGACGTGGTGCCGGTGTCCGGCGGCGCGATCCTGGAGATCCGCGTCGCGGCCCCGAGCCACGACCCCGAGACGGGCGGCCCGCGCTATCCGGCCCGGCCGGGGCATCCGCTGCCGGGCGTGGACCTCACGGGCTACCGGACCTTCCGGGACGCGCGCTTCGGGGGCAGCTTCGAGGGGGAGACGCTGGTGGGGCTGGGCGTGCGGTCGCGGTTGCCGTTCCGGGCGTTCCAGATGGGGAACCATGTGGTGGTCGACGTGGCGCACACGTGGCACACGTTCCGCTGATGCGGCCCCCCCGGAGGCGGAGGCGGGGCGGGGCATTTCCCCTCACGCCTCACCACCCTGTGGCCTCCGCCACAAAAGGGACAAAAGATCTCCTCCCGCTGTCAGAGTGGAGCGCTAAAAGGCCCGCGCACGCTCCCCCCGCGTGATCGACGCGCGCGTCAACGACACCCGGGAACCACGCCACATGACCTCACTCGCCCGGTGGTGCCTGCGCCGCCGCCTCGCCGTCATCGTCGTCTGGCTCGTCGTCCTCGCGGGCACCACCCTCGCCGCGTTCCTCGCCGGCTCCGCCTACTCCGACGACTACCGGCTCCCGGGCACCGAATCCGGCCGCGCCGCCGCCCTGCTGGAGCGCGACTTCCCGGCCCGCGGCGGCGACGACACGATCGTCTGGCACACGGACGACGGCACCGTCCGCACCCCCGCCGTCGAGCAGCGCATGACCGCCGCCCTCCGCGAGATCGCCGCCCTGCCCGGCGTCACCGCCGTCGGCGACCCCTACAGGGCCGGGGCCGGCGACGGCGCGATCAGCCGAGACGGCCGCACCGCCTACGCGACCCTCACCTTCACGGAGACCGCCGGCGACCCCGACGCCGGCCTCGTCCGCAAGGTCGTCGACACCGCCCGCGCCCCCGCCGGCGACGGCCTCGACATCGCGCTCGGCGGCAGCTCGATCGCCGTGACCGAGGGCGCGAACAGCCACCTCAGCGAGATCGTCGGCGTCGCCGTCGCCGCCGTCGTCCTCTTCGTCGTCTTCGGGTCGCTCGCCGCGAGCCTGCTGCCCATCGCCACGGCCCTGGTCGGCGTCGGGACCGCGGCCATGGGGACGGTCCTGCTCGGCCACGTCATGACGGTCGCCGGCTTCGCGCCGATGCTGGGCACCCTCATCGGCCTCGGCGTGGGCATCGACTACGCCCTGTTCATCGTCACCCGGCACCGCAAGGGCCTGCGGCAGGGCCTGCCCGTCCCGCTCGCCGCCGAACGGGCCGTGGCCACGACCGGCCGGGCCGTCGTCTTCGCGGGCGGCACCGTCTGCGTGGCGCTGCTCGGCATGCTCGTCCTCGGGCTGGACTTCCTGACCGGCGTCGCCGTCGCCGCCTCGCTCACCGTCTGCCTCACGGTCGCCGCGTCCGTCACCCTGCTCCCCGCGCTCCTCGGCCTCATCGGCCACCGCGCGCTCGGCCGCCGCGAACGGCGCCGCCTGGCGCACGAGGGCCCCCGGCCGGAGACCCCCACCGGCCTCGCCGCCCGCTGGTCGGCCTTCGTCGAGCGCCACCCCAAGGCGCTCGGCGCGGCGGCCGCCGCCGTGATGCTCGTCCTCGCCCTGCCCGCGCTCTCGCTCCGCCTCGGCACCTCCGACCAGGGCACGAACCGGGCCTCCTCGACGACCCGGCAGGCGTACGACATGCTCGGCCGCGGCTTCGGCCCCGGCGTCAACGGCCCGCTGCTCCTGGTCGCCGAACTGGACGGCGCCGCCGACCGCCTGGCCTTCGACCGGCTCCCCGACCGGCTCCGCCACACCGACGGCGTCGCCTCCGTCGGCCGCCCGCAGGTCAACGGCGGTGGCTCCACCGGCGTCATCGCCGTCGTCCCCGCCACCTCCCCGCAGTCCCGCGCCACCAGCGACCTCGTCGACCGGCTGCGCTCGCAGGTGCTGCCCGGCTCCGGCCCGCGGGTCCTCGTCGGCGGGCCGACCGCCGGCTACGACGACTTCGCCCGCGTCGTCCTCGGCAGACTGCCGCTGTTCGTCGGCACGGTGGTGGGCCTGGGCTGTCTGCTCCTGCTGCTGGCCTTCCGCAGCGTCGGCGTGCCGCTGAAGGCCGCGGCCATGAACATCGCCGCCGTCGCCGCCTCGTTCGGGCTGATCGTCGCCGTCTTCCAGTGGGGCTGGGGCAGCGAACTCCTCGGCCTCGGCCGCGCGGGGCCGATAGAACCCTTCCTCCCCGTCGTCATGATCTCCGTCCTCTTCGGACTCTCCATGGACTACCAGGTCTTCCTGGTGAGCCGGATGTACGAGGAGTGGCTCGCCACCCGCGACAACCGCCGCGCCGTCCGCGTCGGCCTGGCCGAGACCAGCCGGGTGATCAACTCGGCGGCCGTCATCATGATTTCGGTCTTCCTCGCCTTCGTCCTCAGCGGCGACCGGGTCATCGCGATGTTCGGCATCGGCCTGGCCGCGGCGGTCGCCCTCGACGCGTTCGTCCTGCGCACCCTCCTCGTCCCCGCGCTGATGCACCTGCTCGGCGGCGCCAACTGGTGGCTCCCGGGCTGGCTGGAGCGCCGCCTCCCGCGCCTCAGCATCGAACCGGCGGAGGAGCGCGAGCCGGACCGCACCCCCGACGCGGTCCCCGTCTAGCGCGCGTGCTCCACGGCGGCCTCCGCCAGCGCGCGGACGACCGGATGCGCCCGCGTACCGTCGCCGGCCAACTCCGGCTGGAACAGCGTCGCCAGGAAGAACGGGTGCCCCGGCAGCTCCACGACCCGCGCCTCGCCCGCCTCGTCCAGGCCGCTGAACCGCAGTCCGTGCGCCGCCAGCCGGCCGATGAAGGCCGGGTCGAGGGCGTACGAGCAGTGGTACCGCTCGACGGACCGCTCCGCCCCCAGGACCCGCTGCGCCAGCGACCCGTCCTCGACGGTGACGGCCCCCTCGTGCCCCACGAGGGAGCAGGCGAGGGGCACGATCAGGGCGTTCTCCGCGGCCGGGTCGTTCTCGGCGTGCGCCGCGTCGCGCAGGCCGCACACCGAGCGGGCGAACTCCAGCAGCGTGTGCTGGAACCCGGCACACGTCCCCAGGAACGGGATCCCCCGCTCACGGGCGGCCCGGACGGCCGCGACCGCGCCCGCCTCGCTGCGGTACGGACTGCCCGGCAGCAGCCAGACGGCGTCGAACCCGCCGAGCGCGCCCGGCACTTCGGCGTCCTCGGTCGGGATCCAGTAGGCGTCCAGGAGCAGCCCGTCGCGCTCGGCGAGCGACTGGAGCAGGCCGGGGACGCGGGTGTGCGCGCGGACGGCGGGGGAGCGGTCGCCGACGAGGGCGATACGGGGTGGTGTGGTCATGCCCACCATCCTTGCCCGGCGCCCGAGTTCAGCGCCAACGATGATCTCTGCACCCTCCATCAGCGATACTGATGGGCATGGATCCCCACCTGCTCAGGACCTTCGTCGCCGTGGCGCGCCTCGGGTCGTTCTCGGCGGCGGCGCGTGAGCTGGGGTACACGCAGTCGGCCGTCTCCCAGCACATCGCCGCGCTGGAGTCCGACCTGGGGACGGTCCTGCTGGGGCGCCGCCCGGTGGAGCCCACGGAGGCGGGGGAGCGGCTGCTCGGACACGCCGCTCCGCTGCTGCTGCGCATGGAGGCGGCGCGGGCGGACGTCGCCCGGGCCGGTGCGGTACGGCCGTCCCGGCTGGTCGTCGGGGTCTCGCCGCTGGCGGTGGACGCCCTCGTCCGACTCCCGCCCGGACGGCCGGGGTTGCGGCTCGACATACGGGTGCTGGACCGCGCGGCGATCCCCGCCGCCGTCTCGTCCGGCGGCCTCGACCTCGGCCTGACCGACGGCATGACGGCCCCCAGCGACCCGCTGCCCCTCCCCGAGACCGGCCCGCTGACCGCCGCGGTCGTCGCCGAGTCCCCGCTGTGCGTGGCCCTGCCCGCCGGGCATCCGCTGGCCCCCCGCCCGGGTCTGAGCCTGTCCGACCTCGCCGACGCGCAGTGGATCGACGCTCCCGGCTCGGCCGTTCCCCTGGACCGGCTGCGCGCGGTGTGCGGCCCCGGGGCGTACCGGGGGCGGCTGCGCTACGAGGGGACGGACGTGCGCGGGCTGCTCGCCCTGGTGGCGGCGGGGCGGGGTCTGGCGGTGCTGCCGACCGGGGCTGCGGAGGGGCGCGACGGGGTGGCCGCGGTGCCGGTCGCCGCGCCGCGGCTGGTGCACCGGGTGGAGGCGCTGTACGCGGGGGCGGGTGACCCGCCGGCGGTGCTGGACCACATCGTCCGGGCCGGGGCCCGGCCGTAGGGCCGTCGGCCCGTGGATCACGGGCGCTCCGGGGGTGACGGCCCGGTCGTCCCGCTCCTCCGCACGCCCGAATCGCTCGACCGCTACCGGCGCGGGGCGGAGCCGCCCCCGTCCCGGCCGTCCAGCAGCGCGAGAAAGGCGGAGGCGGCGGGGGAGGGGGTGAAGCGGCTCCAGATCAGGCGCTCCACCCGCTCTGGCCCGTCCGTGACCGGTACGCTCCGCAGGCCGTGCAGGTCGGCGGCGAACGCCGCGGGGAGCAGGGCGATGCCCAGTCCGTGGCGGACCATCCGGGACATGAGCTCGACGCCGGACACCTCGAAGGCGACTTCGCGGCGCAGCCCGGCCGCGGCGAAGGCCTCGTCCGACTGGGCGCGGGCGGCGCTGCCCTCGGCGAAGTCCACGAAGGTCTCGTCGGCTATCCGGCGGAGGTCCACCTCGCGTTCGCGTGCCAGCGGGTGGTCCGGGCCGACGACGGCGACGTGCCGTCCGTGGGCGAGTGCGCGGTCGCGGACGCCCTGCGGGCGGAAGCCCGGCGGTACGCCGAGGAAGCCCGCGTCCAGTCCGCCGTCGCGGACCTGCTCGACCATCCGCTCGCTGGAGACGGCCCGGAGGCTGATCCGCACCCGGGGGTAGCGCCGGCGGTAGTCCTGGAGCACCGCCGGGAGGTCGACGGCCGTCAGGGTGGGGATCGATCCGACGGCCAGCCGGCCCCGGATCTCGCCGGTGGCCGCCGCCACCTCGGCCCGGGCCCGCTCCGCCGCCTCCAGGGCCTGGCGGGCGGCGGGCAGGAACGCCTCCCCGGCGGCGGTCAGCCGCACCCGGCGGCTGGTCCGCTCGAACAGCTGGGCGCCCAATTCCTGCTCCAGCCGGGCCACTTGGTGGCTGAGCGCGGACTGGACGACATGGCACCGCTCGGCGGCGCGGGTGAAGTTCGCGGTCTCCGCCACCGCGAGGACGTAGCGCATCTGCTGGAGGTCCACTGATCCATCGTGGATCACGATGGATGCGATGACAAACATGTCTTGGACTGATGGACGGGCGCCGGGCGATGCTGAAGTCGACGGCGGGGCGCGGCGGTCGGTGAACGGCCACCGCCCGGCCCCGCCGTACCACCACCGGCGCCCCGGCGCCCCGACCCCGCGGAGACACCCATGCGCGTGATCGCCTTCGACCATCTCGTCCTGAACGTCGCCGACATCGAGCGCTCGCTCGCCTTCTACACCGGCCCGCTGGGGCTGGAGCCGGTGCGGGTGGAGGAGTGGCGGGCCGGCGAGGCGCCCTTCCCGTCGGTGCGGGTGAGCCCCACCACCATCGTCGATCTCGTCGAGGCCCGCGACGGACGGCCGGAAGGGGCCAACGTCGACCACATCTGCCTGGTGGTGGAGCCGCTCGACTGGCAGCAGGTCGTCGATTCCGGGGTCTTCACGGTGGTGGACGGCCCGGGCGAGCGCTTCGGAGCCCGGGGCACCGCGGTCTCCCTCTACGTGCGCGACCCCGACGGCAACACCGTGGAGCTGCGCTGGTACCCGCAGGACGCCTGATGCCCGGCGAGCGCCCGGCCTCCGGGGCCGGCGGATCCTCCGTCGCGGAGCCGTCCCCGCCCGGCTTCCTGGTCCGCCACTTCCGCGCCGTCGGGTTCTCCCGCGACGCCGTCGGCCACCAACTGGCCGGTGCGGCCCGCCCCGTCCGCCTCAGGCCCGCCGGGGACGGATGACGACGTGCCCCGAGTCGAGGTCGACCGGCCCCCGGCCGGGGTCGGCGTCCCCGACGTCGTCGAGGCACAGCTCGTGACGGTCGCGCTCCTCCCGGGTGTGTTTGCGCCCGGGGGCGAAAAGCTCCTCCAACGCGTCGAACATCGTCAACTCCCCTCGTACGGCCGGTTCTTCCGGCCCCCGGGCAACGAGCCGGGGAGGTGGGAGGGTTCCCCGGGTTGTTTCTGTACCTACTGGTATGTACGCTCGCGATCATGAGCACTTCGGAGCGACTCATCGAGAGCACCCGCGAACTGCTGTGGGAGCGCGGGTACGTCGGCACCAGCCCCAAGGCCATCCAGCAGCGGGCCGGGGCCGGGCAGGGCAGCATGTACCACCACTTCACCGGCAAGCCGGACCTCGCCCTGGCCGCGATCCGGCGCACGGCGGAGGAGATGCGGGCCAAGGCCGAGGAGCAGTTCTCCGGTCCCGGTACGGTCCTGGAGCGGATCTCCGCCTACCTGCTGCGCGAGCGCGACGTGTTGAGGGGCTGCCCGGTGGGCCGGCTGACCCAGGACCCCGACGTCGTCGCCGACCCCGCGCTGCGGGCACCCGTCGACGAGACCTTCGCCTGGCTGCGGGCCCGGCTCGCGGCGCTCCTCGCCGAGGGGCGCGAGCGGGGCGAGTTCGCCGCCGCGCTCGACCCGGACGCGACCGCGTCCACCGTCGTCGCCGTCCTCCAGGGCGGCTACGTGCTGGCCCGCGCGGCGGACTCCTCCGAGCCGTTCCACCGGGCCGTCGAGGGCGTGCTGGGGCTGCTGCGGCAGCAGCACGCGCGATGAGGGCGCCGGCGCCCGCGGAGTGGGTCACCGGCGCGGTGTCCGTCGTACGGCTCGCGGCGCCCGGCGCGCCCTCGCGGCTGCGCGTCGACTCCGTCCGCTTCGCGCCCCGGGCGCGCACGGTCTGGCACCGGCATCCGCTGGGCCAGGTCCTGCACGTCACCGAGGGCGTCGCCCTGGTGGGGCGGGCCGGACGGCCCGTCGAGACGGTCCCCGCCGGCGCGACCGTCGTCATCGGCGCTGACGAGTGGCACTGGCACGGTGCCGGGCCCGACGTCCCCATGACCCATCTCGCCGTCCAGGAGGCCGCCGCGGACGAGCGCGGCGCGCCCGTCCCCGACGCGGAGTACGCGTCGGCCACCGACCAGTTGAGGGAACACTGACCGTGTACGCGAAGCAGTACGAGATCACCCTGCCCGCCGACTACGACATGCGCGTCATCCGCGAACGGGTCGCCACCCGGGGGCACGCCCTCGACGACCGGGCCGGGCTCGGCCTCAAGGCGTACGTCATCCGCGAGCGGGGGGTGGACGGTTCGCCGGTCAACCAGTACGCGCCCTTCTACCTGTGGCAGGACATCGGGGAGATGAGCCGCTTCCTCGTGGGCGGGGGCGGATTCCAGGGAATCGTGGCCGATTTCGGCCGGCCGGCCGTGCGGCACTGGACCGGGGTCGCGCTGGCGCGCGGGGCCGCGCGGGACGCCTCCCCGCGCGCCGCCTCGCGCCGCCTGACCCCCATTCCCTTCGGCGAACCGGGGGACCTGACCGCCCTCTTCGACCGCGAACTCGCCGACCTGGAGTCGCTCTCCGGCCGTCCCGGCCTGCACACGGCCGCGCTGGCCTTCGACCCGCGTGACTGGCAGCTGCTCCGCTTCGCCCTCTGGGAGCGGGAGGTCCCGGCGGAGGAGGAGGCGACGGAGCGCTACGAGGTGCTGCACCTGTCCTCCCCCCACCTCCCCGAACTCCCCACCACCCGCCCTTGGTAGCCACCCCACCCCGCCCTTTCACCGTTTCCCGGGGGCTGCGCCCTCCCCCCCCGCGGCGGCCGCTTGGAGCGCGCCCCGTCCTGGGGCACCCGGGCGGGGCGCCGGGGGCGGGGGCGGCAGGATGGTGCGCCGCGGCGCCCGCCCCGCGCCCAGCCCAGCGCGCCCACGCGCCCCTGCGCCCCCACGCGCGGGCCACCCGCGCCCCCACGCCACCCCGCCCGCGCAGGGCCGCACCCCCACGCCCCCCGCAAAAACGGATCAGGGCGGGGCGGGGAGAAACCCCTAGTCCCACGACCCCCGCGCCGCGGGCAGCGCGTTCAGCTCCGCCAAGTCCCCCTCCGACAGGGCCACTTCCGCCGCGCCCGCGTTCTCCCTGGCCCAGTGTTCCTTCTTCGTGCCCGGCACGGGTATGACGTGGCGTCCCTGGGCGAGGACCCAGGCCAGGGCCACCTGGGCGGGAGTCGCGCCGTGCCGGGCGGCGACTCGGCGGAGGCCGGCGACGATGGGCTGGTTGGCGGCCATCATCTCGGCCGTGAAGCGGGGGTGCCGGGCCCGGATGTCCTCCGGCTCGAAGCCCTGGCCAGGGGTCAGCGTGCCACTGAGGAAACCGTTCCCCAGGGGCATCGCCGCCAGCAGCCCGACGCCCCGGGAGGCGCACCACGGCGCCAGCGCGTCGAGCGCCTCGCGTGACCAGAGGGAGAGTTCGGCCTGGACGGAGCTGACGGGGAAGACCTGCTGGACGCGTTCGAGGTGGCGGATCGTCGCGTCGAAGAGGCCGCCGCGGGAGCGGCGGTGGGCGCGGACGCCGATGGCGCACCAGCCGAGGGCCCGTACCTTGCCCGCGGCGACCAGGTCGGCCATCGCGCCCCAGGTCTCCTCGACGGGCACCTCGGGGTCGGGCCGGTGCAGCTGGTAGAGGTCTATGACGTCCGTCTGGAGGCGGCGCAGGGACGCGTCGCAGGCCCGCTTGACGTAGCCGGGGCGGCCGTTGGCGACGATGTGCTGGTCGCCGACGAGCAGCCCGCACTTCGTCGAGACGAACGCCTCCGCGCGCCGCTCCCGCAACACCCGCCCCACCAGCAGCTCGTTGGTGAACGGTCCGTACATGTCCGCCGTGTCGAGGAGGCTCGCGCCGGCGTCGAGGGCCGCGTGCACGGTGCGCAGGGCGCCCTCGCCGCTCTGCTGGGAGGCGGTGTACGCCCAGTGCATGGGCATGCACCCGAGGCCGACCGCGCCCACTTCGAGGGCCGTCGCACCGATTGTCCTGCGCTCCACCGGCCGTGCCCTCCCGTTTCCCTCCTGATCGGCGCGACCCCAACTTAACCTTTGCGGACGGCCGCCCATCGCCTAGCCTCCGGGCATGAGCGCAGTTCACAGCGGTAACGGCAGGCCACTCGCCTGGCTGCCCTTCCTGGCCGAGGAGATCGACGGCCTGCCGGAGGAGTTGGAGTACGCCTTCTGGGACGGGACCGGGGAGTTCCCCACCGACCCCGCCCGGTGCGCCTTCTACTGCGTCCCCTACGCGGTGACCGGCACCCTCGCCGCCGCCGAGGTGTGCACCCGCCCGCTGCCGCTGATGCGCAACGTCCGCGTGGTGCAGGCGCTGACGGCCGGCGTCGACCACCTGCTGCCCGCCGTGGCCTCGCTGCCGCCGGGCGCGGTGCTGTGCAACGCCCGCGGGCTGCACGACGCGAGCACCGCCGAGCTGGCGCTCGCGCTGATCCTCGCCTCGCTCCGGGACATCCCCGGCTTCGTGCGGGCGCAGGACGCGGGGGAGTGGCGGCAGGGCTTCCGCCCGGCGCTCGCCGACAAGTCGGTGCTCATCGTGTGGGGTACGGATCGATCGGCAGTGCCATCGAGGACCGGCTCGAACCCTTCGACTGCGCGCGGGTGGTACGCGTCGCGCGCTCCCCGCGGCATACCGCGCGCGGTCCCGTGCATCCGGTCGCCGCCCTGCCCGGCCTGCTGCCCGGGGCGGACGTCGTGGTGGTCGCCGCCCCGCTCACCGAGGAGACCCGCGGCCTGCTGGGCGCCCGCAACCTGGCCCGGATGAAGGACGGCGCCCTGCTGGTCAACATCGCGCGCGGCCCGATCGTGGACACCGGCGCGCTCCTGGCCGAGCTGTCGGGCGGCCGGCTGCGGGCCGCGCTGGACGTCACCGACCCCGAGCCGCTGCCCCCGGGGCACCCCCTGTGGACCGCGCCCGGTGTCCTCGTCACCCCCCATGTGGGTGGTCCGTCTTCGGCCTTTCCGCCCCGGGCCAAGGCGCTGCTCCGCGGCCAACTGGCCGGATTCGCACTGGACGAGCCTCTGCGAAACGTCGTAGCCACAGCCGTCTGAAATCCCCTCCGAGCCACGTACAGAGACCGTTCGACTGCACTGCGTGTCGATAATCCCGTAGCTAGTTACGCTATGTATATGAGCTATGTCCCTGTGTGACGGGTCTGGTGTATCGTCCGGACCGGGGGCTGCGCCGGGCACCGTACGGCCGCAGCGAGGCACCGGAACTCAAGGGGGGCGACGGGCGATGCACGGCCAATGGACGATCAACCCGACGCGGCTCATCCACTCCACGGCGACCCTGCTCCCGCGGCTCCCTCGGGCGGCCGCGCCGGAGGCGTTCCGGGCCCTGCCCGGGGCGGCGGAGCGGTGACCGCCCAGGGAGCGGCCCTGCCCCGGCGGCCCGCCCAGGCCGGGGGGCCCGCCGGGGCGTCGGGCGTGCTGTCCCAGCTCCTGCTCGCCGTCGTGTGCGGGGGGTACGCGACGGGGGCCGCCTTCGGCTGGGGCTCGCCCGAGCTCGCCACCACCATGGGCGACTTCGGGCTCAGCGGGGCCGCGGTGCTCGCCGCGGTCTCCTGCTTCTGGTACGCGCGCACCCGCACGACCCGCTTCCGCCCCGCCTGGCTGCTGTTCGCCGTCTCCTCCGGCATGGCCGGCTTCGGCAACGCCGTCTGGGGCTGGTACGAGGTCGTCCTCGGCGCCCGCGTCCCGGCCACCTCCGCCGCCGACTTCTGCTTCCTGCTCTTCGCGCCGCCGGCCATCATCGGCCTGCTCGTCCTCGCCCGCCGCCCGGTCACCCGGGCCGGCTGGGTGTGCCTGGCGCTCGACGCCTGGCTCATCGGCGGCTCGCTGCTCACCCTCTCCTGGAGCCTCGCCCTCGCCCACACCGCGCACTTCGCCGGGGAGACGGTGGCCCACGCCGCCCTCTCCCTGGCGTATCCGCTGCTGGACATCGTGCTGGTCTCCATGGTGCTGGCGCTGCACTTCCGCCGCTCCTCCGCCAACCGCTCCGCCGTCAACACCGCGATCGCCGCGCTCGCCCTGACGGTGCTGTGCGACGCCCTGTTCACCTCGCCCCTGCTGCGCGAGAACTACCGCTCGGGCCAGATCCTCGACGCCGGCTGGTTCGCGGGCTACATGCTCATGGCGTACGCCCCCTGGGTCGCCCGCGAGCAGCACGGCACGCCCGCCCCGGCCGGCCCCGCCCAGCAGCCGGTCCGGCCGATCGCCGGCTCGCTCGCCGCCCTCACGCCCTACCTCGCCGCCGCCGTCTGCACCCTGGGCATCCTCTACAACGTCCTGGACGGCCACCACGTCGACCGCGTCGTCCTGTTCACCGGCTGCACGGTCGTCCTGGCCCTCGTCGTCCGCCAGGGCATCATGCTCCTCGACAACATCTCCCTCACCCAGGAACTGGCCCAGCAGGAGAACCACTTCCGCTCCCTGGTCCAGGGCTCCAGCGACGTCATCATGATCGCCGCGCCCACCGGGATACTGCGCTACGTCAGCCCCGCCGCCGCCGGGGTCTACGGGCGCGAGGCCGAGGAGCTCGTCGGCTCCGAGCTGGCCTCCCTCATCCACCCCGAGGACCTGGGCCGCGTCGTCCACGAGGTGCGGCGCTTCCTGGCCGCGCCGCCCGCCGACGAGCCCAGCACCCGCATCGAGTGCCGCTTCCGCTCCGGCGACGGCGAGTGGCTCAACGTCGAGTCCACCGTCAACCGGCACCACGGCGGCCTCATCTTCAACAGCCGTGACGTCACCGAACGCGTCCGCCTCCAGGCCCAGTTGCAGCACACCGCCGAGCACGACCCGCTCACCGACCTGCCCAACCGCGCCCTGTTCACCAAGCGCGTCCAACAGGCGCTCACCGGCCGGAGAATGACCGACTCCGGCACCGCCGTGCTCTTCATCGACCTCGACGGCTTCAAGGCCGTCAACGACACCGTGGGCCACCAGGCCGGCGACGAGCTCCTCGTCCAGGCCGCCCGCCGGCTCCAGGAGTCCGTCCGCGCCGGGGACAGCACGGCCCGGTTCGGCGGCGACGAGTTCGCCGCGCTCATCATCGGCGACGGCACCCGCGACCCCGCCGCCCGCGAGTACCGCATCCTGGAGATCGCCGACCGGCTGCGGGCCACCCTCTCCCAGCCCTACGTCGTGGAAGGAGGCACCGAGGTCCGCGTCGCCGCCAGCATCGGCGTCGCCTTCGCCGAGCCCGGCATCACCCCCGGCACCCTCATGCGCAACGCCGACCTCGCCATGTACCGCGCCAAGCAGGCCGGAAAGGGCCGCGTGGAGCTCTACGCGCCCCAGATGCAGGCCGACGTGGTGCGCCGCGCCGAGCTCGCCACCCGGCTGCGCACCGCCCTGCACGACGGCGAGTTCGCCCTGCTCCACCAGCCCGTCGTGGAGCTGGCCACCGGCCGCATCACCGCGGTCGCCGCGCAGCCGCGCTGGCGTTCGCCGCAGGGCATCCTGTTCACCCCGGCCGAGTTCCTGCGCGTCGCCGACCTCGACCGCGACGAGGAGAGCACCCGCACCGCCGAACTCGGCCGCTGGACCCTGGAGAAGGCCGTCGAGCAGGCCGCCCAGCGCCGCCGGGCCGGCCACTGCGTCCCGGTCTACGTCCGGATCTCCGCGGCCCGGCTGATGGACGCCTCCCTGCCGCCCAAGCACCTGGAGACGCTGCTCCTGCGGCACGGCGTACCGTCGGGCGGCCTCGTCCTGGAGCTGACCGGCGGCGACCCCCGCGTCCCGCTGGACGAGCTGGAGCGCCGCCTCCTCTCGCTGCGCCGGTTCGGCGCCCGGGTGGCCCTCGACGGCTTCGGCAGCGGCTACGCGGCGATGACCGCGCTGCGCCGGCTGCCCGTCGACGTCCTCCGGCTCGACCGCGAACTGGTCGACGGCGTGGCCGAGTCCGCCCGCCTCCACAAGATCACCTCGGGGCTGCTGAGGATCGCCGGCGACCTCGGTGTGCTCTCCGTCGCGGAGGGCGTGGACGACGCCGAACAGGCCCGCGCGCTGCGCGCCATGGGCTGCACCCACGCCCAGGGCCTGGCGTTCTCCGGGCCGTTGGACGAGCACCGGCTGCGCCACGCGCTCGGCCGCGGCGCCTTCCCGGTGCCCGGCGACGGCCCGGAGGGCGACGGCGCGCGCGGCCCCCTGCCCCCGCTGGGAGGTGGCGGGAAGCGGGTGCTCGTCGGAGGGCCGCTGCCCGTCGAGATGATCCTCTCGGCGGGGGCGCGCGGCGGGAGTGCGGGGGGCGCGGGGGCGCTCGCACATGCTCCATTGCGCTCAAATAATGAGACGCCCGTCCCACCCACTTGACACCTCGCCCGCCACGGGGAGAGGGTCGGTCCCATGCGCACCCGAATTCTCGTACTTGGACAGCGCGTCGGCTGAAGCAGGCCGTCCACCCACCGCCTGCTGATCGCACCGGCGCGCTCCCCTCGCTTGCCTCATGGCACGAGGGGTTTTTTGTTGCACTGACACCCGAAACCACCGCGAACTCCGCGAAACCCCGCAACACCCTCCCCCCAGACACCAGTCGAGTCTCCGAGAAGAGAATGTCGATGACCGAGCAGGCCACCGGGTCCCATCATCCGCAGCCGCGCAGCCGTGGCGGCGCGGCGCAGCAGCAGCCCGCCGTCGTGGAGCGGGACGTCACGGGCGCGCAGTCGCTCATCCGCTCGCTGGAGGAGGTCGGGGCCGACACCGTGTTCGGCATTCCGGGCGGGGCGATCCTCCCGGCCTACGACCCGATGCTGGACTCCTCGAAGGTCCGCCACGTCCTCGTCCGCCACGAGCAGGGCGCGGGGCACGCCGCCACCGGCTACGCCCAGGCCACCGGCCGCGTCGGCGTCTGCATGGCCACCTCCGGCCCCGGCGCCACGAACCTGGTGACGCCCATCGCGGACGCCCACATGGACTCCGTCCCGCTGGTGGCGATCACCGGTCAGGTGTCCTCCAAGTCGATCGGCACGGACGCCTTCCAGGAGGCGGACATCTGCGGCATCACCATGCCGATCACCAAGCACAACTGGCTGGTCACGGACGCCGCGGAGATCCCGCGGACGATCGCCGAGGCGTTCCACGTCGCCTCCACCGGCCGCCCCGGGCCGGTGCTGGTCGACATCGCCAAGGACGCCCTCCAGGCGCGGACCACCTTCGTCTGGCCGCCGCACACCGACCTGCCCGGCTACCGGCCCGTCACCAAGCCGCACGCCAAGCAGATCCGCGAGGCCGCCAAGCTGATCACCCAGGCCCGGCGGCCGGTGCTCTACGTCGGCGGCGGGGTCCTCAAGGCCCGCGCCACCGCCGAGCTCAAGGTCTTCGCCGAGCTGACCGGCGCGCCCGTCACCACCACCCTGATGGCGCTGGGCGCCTTCCCCGACGGGCATCCGCAGCACATCGGCATGCCCGGCATGCACGGGTCGGTCGCCGCCGTCACCGCGCTGCAGAAGGCCGACCTCATCGTGGCGCTCGGCGCCCGCTTCGACGACCGCGTCACCGGGCGGCTGGACTCCTTCGCCCCGCACGCCAAGGTCGTCCACGCCGACATCGACCCGGCCGAGATCGGCAAGAACCGCGCGGCGGACGTGCCGATCGTCGGCGACGCCCGGGAGGTCCTCGCCGACCTGATCGTCGCCGTCCAGGCCGAGCACAGCGCCGGCCAGGGCGGCGAGACCCCCGAGCGGGGATACCGGGCCTGGTGGGCGGACATCGACCGCTGGCGGCGCACCTACCCGCTCGGCTACGACCAGCCCGAGGACGGCAGCCTCGCCCCCCAGCAGGTCATCAAGCGCATCGGCGAACTCGCCCCTGAGGGCACGGTGTTCGCCGCCGGCGTCGGCCAGCACCAGATGTGGGCCGCCCACTTCATCGACTACGAGAAGCCGGGCACCTGGCTCAACTCCGGCGGCGCGGGCACCATGGGCTACGCCGTCCCCGCCGCCATGGGCGCCAAGGTCGGCGTTCCCGACCGCACGGTGTGGGCGATCGACGGCGACGGCTGCTTCCAGATGACCAACCAGGAGCTGGTCACCTGCGCGCTCAACAACATCCCCGTCAAGGTGGCCGTCATCAACAACGGCGCCCTGGGCATGGTCCGCCAGTGGCAGACCCTCTTCTACAACGAGCGCTACTCCAACACCGTCCTGCACTCCGGCCCCGAGGCCAACGGCAAGGAGCCCTGCTCCGGCACCCGCATCCCCGACTTCGTCAAACTCGCCGAGGCGATGGGCTGCGTGGGGCTCCGCTGCGAGGACCCCGCCGAGCTGGACGCCGTCATCGAGCGGGCGAACGCCATCGACGACCGCCCGGTGGTGGTGGACTTCATCGTCCACCAGGACGCCATGGTCTGGCCGATGGTGGCCGCCGGCACCTCCAACGACGAGATCCTCGCCGCCCGCGGGGTCCGCCCCGACTTCGACGACGTCGTCGACGACTGACCGGGAGAACCGTTCATGACCAAGCACACGCTCTCCGTCCTCGTGGAGAACACGCCCGGCATCCTGGCGCGGATCGCCGCCCTGTTCTCCCGCCGGGGCTTCAACATCGACTCCCTCGCCGTCGGCGTCACCGAGCACCCCGACATCTCGCGCATCACGATCGTCGTCAACGTCGAGTCGCTGCCGCTGGAGCAGGTCACCAAGCAGCTCAACAAGCTCGTGAACGTGCTGAAGATCGTGGAGCTGGAGGACAGCACGGCCGTCCAGCGCGAGCTGGTGCTGGTGAAGGTGCGCGCCGACAACGAGACGCGGTCGCAGATCGTGGAGATCGTGAAGCTCTTCCGCGCCAAGGCGGTCGACGTCTCGCCGGAGGCGATCACCATCGAGGCCACCGGGGGCGGCGACAAGCTGGGCGCGATGCTCAAGATGCTCGAACCGTTCGGCATCAAGGAGCTGGTGCAGTCCGGCACGATCGCCATCGGCCGCGGGGCCCGCTCCATCACGGACCGCAGCCTCCGCGCGCTGGACCGCTCGGCCTGACGGCCCGGACACCCGGACCCACCGACCAACCCCGTCCCACCCGTCATACGGTGGGACCCACAACCCGTACACGAGGAGACAACGCACGTGGCTGCCGAGCTGTTCTACGACAACGACGCCGACCTGTCCATCATCCAGCGCCGCAAGGTCGCCGTGCTCGGGTACGGCAGCCAGGGCCACGCCCACGCGCTGTCGCTGCGCGACTCCGGCGTCGACGTCCGCGTCGGCCTGCACGAGGGATCGACGTCGAAGCGGAAGGCCGAGGAACAGGGGCTGCGCGTCGTCACCCCGGCCGAGGCCGCGGCCGAGGCGGACGTCATCATGATCCTCGTCCCGGACCCGATCCAGGCCGAGGTCTACGAGAAGGCCGTCAAGGACAACCTCGAGGACGGCGACGCCCTCTTCTTCGGCCACGGCTTCAACATCCGCTTCGGCTTCATCAAGCCCCCGGCCGGCGTGGACGTCTGCATGGTCGCCCCCAAGGGCCCCGGCCACCTGGTGCGCCGCCAGTACGAGGAGGGCCGCGGCGTCCCGTGCATCGCGGCCGTCGAGCAGGACGCCAGCGGCAACGCCTTCGCCCTCGCCCTCTCCTACGCCAAGGCCATCGGCGGCACCCGCGCCGGCGTCATCAAGACCACCTTCACCGAGGAGACCGAGACCGACCTCTTCGGCGAGCAGGCCGTGCTCTGCGGCGGCGCCAGCGCCCTGGTCAAGGCCGGCTTCGAGACCCTCGTCGAGGCCGGTTACCAGCCGGAGATCGCGTACTTCGAGTGCCTCCACGAGCTCAAGCTGATCGTGGACCTGATGTACGAGGGCGGCCTGGAGAAGATGCGCTGGTCCGTCTCCGAGACCGCCGAGTGGGGCGACTACGTCACCGGCCCGCGCATCGTCACCGAGCAGACCAAGGCCGAGATGAAGAAGGTCCTCGGCGAGATCCAGGACGGCACCTTCGCCGAGAACTGGATGAAGGAGTACAAGGCCGGCCTGCCGAAGTACAACGAGTACAAGAAGGCCGACCAGGACCACCTCCTGGAGACCACCGGCAAGCGGCTGCGCAAGCTGATGAGCTGGGTCGACGACAACGAGTGACCCGCAGGGGCGGAAGGGCCGCGGTACACGCCGCGGCCCTTTGTCCATCGTGGCCCACCCCGTGGGGGTGAGCCTGACGAAACGGCGCAGGACAGCGCCCCGCCCGCGGCTAGACTGCTCCGCAACAAAGCGCGTCAGGCTCACAGCGTCGTGCGTCTCCACGCGGCTGCGCCCCTTCACCGCCTGCGGCCGTCGGGACGGCCGTCACCAAGGACCAGTGAGGACTGAGGACCCCGTGAGCACTGCTTCGACTGCTTCGCCCCGCAAGCCCGTCGTACTCATCGCCGAAGAGCTCTCGCCCGCCACCGTCGACGCGCTGGGCCCGGACTTCGAGATCCGGCACTGCAACGGCGCGGACCGCGCCGAGCTGCTGTCCGCCGTCGCCGACGTGGACGCGATCCTGGTGCGTTCCGCCACCCGCGTCGACGCGGAGGCGGTCGCCGCCGCCAAGCGGCTGCGGGTCGTCGCCCGCGCCGGCGTCGGCCTCGACAACGTGGACGTCGCCGCCGCCACCAAGGCCGGCGTCATGGTCGTCAACGCCCCGACGTCCAACATCGTCACCGCCGCCGAGCTCGCCTGCGGCCTGCTCATCGCCACCGCGCGCAACATCCCGCAGGCCAACTCCGCGCTGAAGAACGGCGAGTGGAAGCGCTCGAAGTACACCGGCGTGGAGCTCTCCGAGAAGACCCTCGGCGTCGTGGGCCTGGGCCGCATCGGCGTGCTCGTCGCCCAGCGGATGTCGGCGTTCGGCATGAAGGTCGTCGCCTACGACCCGTATGTGCAGCCCGCGCGCGCCGCGCAGATGGGCGTCAAGCTCCTCTCCCTCGACGAACTGCTGGAGACGGCCGACTTCATCACCGTCCACCTCCCCAAGACCCCCGAGACGATCGGTCTCATCGGCGACGAGGCGCTGCACAAGGTGAAGCCCTCCGTCCGCATCGTCAACGCCGCCCGCGGCGGCATCGTGGACGAGACGGCGCTCGCCGCGGCCCTCAAGGAGGGCCGGGTGGCCGGCGCCGGCCTCGACGTCTACGCGACCGAGCCCTGCACGGACTCCCCGCTCTTCGAGTTCGACAACGTCGTGGCCACCCCGCACCTGGGCGCCTCGACGGGCGAGGCGCAGGAGAAGGCCGGCATCGCCGTCGCCAAGTCGGTGCGCCTGGCGCTCGCCGGCGAGCTGGTGCCGGACGCGGTCAACGTCCAGGGCGGCGTGATCGCGGAGGACGTCAAGCCGGCGCTGCCGCTGGCCGAGAAGCTGGGCCGGATCTTCACGGCGCTGGCCGGCGAGGTCGCCGTCCGCCTCGACGTCGAGGTGTACGGCGAGCTGACCCAGCACGACGTCAAGGTGCTCGAACTGTCCGCCCTCAAGGGCGTCTTCGAGGACATCGTGGACGAGACGGTCTCCTATGTGAACGCCCCGCTCTTCGCCCAGGAGCGCGGTGTGGAGGTGCGGCTCACCACCGGCTCCGAGTCCTCGGAGCACCGCAACGTCGTCACCGTGCGCGGCACGCTCGCGGGCGGCGACGAGGTCTCCATCTCGGGTACGCTCGCCGGCCCCAAGCACCTCCAGAAGATCGTCGCCGTCGGTGAGAACGGCGTCGACCTGGCCCTCGCCGACCACATGGCCTTCCTGCGCTACGTCGACCGCCCCGGCGTCGTCGGCGCGCTGGGCCGCATCCTCGGCGAGGCGGGGATCAACATCGCGGGCATGCAGGTCTCGCGGGCGGTCGAGGGCGGCGAGGCGCTGGTCGCGCTGACCGTGGACGAGTCGATCCCGCCGGCCGTGCTGACCGAGATCGCGGAGGAGATCGGCGCGGCGTCGGCGCGTGCCGTCAACCTCACGGACTGAGCGGTCCGTTCGCGGAAAGGCCCGGCTCTTGGAGCCGGGCCTTTTTCGCGCCCGCGATTAGTTGTACGCTTCCAATGATTTTGTTTCTCCAACTGTCCGTCCCTCCGGGAGGTTGGCATGACGCCCGACCGCCGCTGGCTCGTCCTCGGCATCTGCTGCTCGGCGCTGTTGCTGGTCAGCCTGGACAACACGATCCTCAACGTCGCCCTGCCCTCGCTGCGCACGAGCCTGCACGCCTCGGTCTCCGGGCTCCAGTGGACGATCGACGCGTATGTCGTCGTGCTGGCCTCGCTGTTGATGCTGTCCGGCTCGATGGCCGACCGCTTCGGCCGCCGCCGGGTCTTCGTGACCGGCCTGGTGCTCTTCACCGCCGGCTCGACGCTGTGCAGCCTGGCGCCGGGGCTCGGCTGGCTGATCGCCTTCCGGGCGGTGCAGGCCGTCGGCGGCTCCATGCTCAACCCCGTGGCGATGTCGATCGTCACCAACATCTTCACCGATCCGCGGGAGAGGGCCCGGGCCATCGGCGTCTGGGGCGGGGTCGTGGGCCTCAGCATGGCCGCCGGGCCGATCGTCGGCGGCGCCCTGGTGGGGTCGGTGGGCTGGCGCTCGGTCTTCTGGATCAACGTGCCGGTCGGGCTGGTGGCGTTGGCGCTGACCCTGCGGTTCGTCCCCGAGTCCCGGGCGCCGCGGCCGCGCCGCTTCGACCCGGCCGGGCAGGTGCTGATGATCGTGCTGCTCGGCTCGCTCACGTACGGGATCATCGAGGGCGCGCCGGTGCTCTTCGCCGTCGCGGCGGCCGCCCTCGTGGCGCTGCTCGTCGTCGAGACCCGGCGGGCCGAACCGCTCGTCGAGCCGCGGCTGTTCCGCAGCGCGCCGCTGGCCGGGGCGACGGTCACGGCGGTGTGCGCCTTCGCGGCGCTGTCCGGCTTCCTCTTCCTCACCATGCTCGACCTCCAGGAGGCGCGCGGGCTTTCGGCCCTCTCGGCAGGGGTGCACCTGTTGCCGATGGCGCTCCTGTGCCTGGTGCTCGCGCCGGTGTCCGGACGGCTGGTGGGCAGCCGCGGGCCGCGGCTGCCGCTCGTGGCGGCCGGGGTGCTGCTGACGGGCAGCGGCGTGCTCTTCGCGGCCTGCGGGGCCGCGTCGTCCGACGCGCTGCTGTTCGTGGCGTTCGTGCTCTTCGGGGCGGGCTTCGGCCTCGTCAACGCGCCCATCACGAACACGGCCGTCTCCGGCCTGCCGCGCTCCCGCGCCGGCGTGGCCGCCGCCCTGGCCTCCACCAGCCGGCAGGTCGGCACGTCCCTCGGGGTCGCGGTCGTGGGCGCGCACGTCGGGGCCGTGGGCTGGTGGATCATCACCGGCTGCGGGCTGGCCGTCCTCGCCCTCGGTACGATCACCACCGGCCGCTGGGCGGCACGGACCGCCGAACGGGCGGCGGCCCGCCTCGACTGCGACGGCTGTGAGAGGACCAGGGCGGTGACGGTGTGACGAAGGACGAGGCGGCGCGGCGGGCGTGGAGCAGCCTGCGCGAGATCGTCCTCGGCGGCAACGAGCGCCGCAAGGAGGTCGTCGACGCGCTCGGCATGAGCTTCTTCCGGGTGAAGGCGCTGCGGAGGATCGCCAAGGGGCCGTTGACGCTGCGGGAGCTGGCGGATGCGCTCGCCACGGACCGGCCGTACACGACGCTCGTCGTGGACGACCTGGCCCGTCGGGGCCTCGTCGTCCGCTCCGAGAATCCGGTGGACCGGCGGTCGAAGATCGTCTCCGTGACGGAGGAGGGGAGGGGGGCGGCCGAGCGGGCCGAGGCGATCCTGAGCGCGCCGCCGCCTGCTCTTCTCGCCCTTGGAGAGGGCGAGTTGGCGGAGCTGGAGCGGCTTGCGGCGCGGTTGGCCTCGCTCGCGAGGGAGGGGTGAGGGTTGTGGGAGGGGCTGGGGCGAACCCCCCGGCGGCCGGCGGAGGCCAGGTGCATGGACGGGACCGCTGGATTCCGGTCTAATGGTTGCCTGAGGATACCAGTCCGCCGCCCGGAGGTCGCCATGACCGAAACCGCGCACAAACCGGCCCCCACCCTCACCTGGCCCCAGAGCCGCCACTGTCCCTACGCCCCGCCCCCCGCCTACCCCACCCCGGGCGAGGACGCCCCGCTCAACCGGATGCGGCTCTTCGACGGCCGCGAGGTCTGGCTCGTCACCGGGCACGCGGAGACCAGGGCCCTGCTCACCGATCCGAGGATCTCGGCCGACCGGCAGCGCGCCGACTTCCCCGTGCTGCTGCCGCGCAACCGGGACCAGCGATCGGTGGACCTGCCCCTGCTCGGCACCGACGACCCCCGCCACAACGAGCAGCGCAGGATGCTCATTCCGGGCTTCGGGCTGAAGAGGATCGCCGCCCTGCGGCCGGACATCGAGCGCACGGTCGGCACCCTCCTCGACCGCATGCTCGCCGCCGGCCCGGGGGCCGACCTCGTCGCCGCCTACGCCCTGCCCCTCCCCTCCATGGTCATCTGCGCACTGCTCGGAGTGCCCTACGCCGACCACGAGTTCTTCGAACGCTGCTCGCGGACGCTGCTCCTGGCCGAGGATGCGGACGAGGCGAACGCCGCCCGCGAGGAACTCCGGGCGTACCTGCGCCGGTTGCTGGAGGACAAGCGCGGCACCCCGGGCGGGGGGCTCCTCGACGGGCTGGTCAACGAGCAGTTGGCCGACGGCCGCGTCGACCGCGAGGAACTGGTGATGATGGCGCTGCTGCTGCTCATCGCCGGGCACGAGACCACGGCCAACATGATCTCCCTCGGGACCTACGCCCTGCTCCGGCACCCCGGCCAGCTGGCCGCCCTGCGCGCGGACCCCGCGCTGATGCCCGGCGCCGTCGAGGAGTTGCTGCGCCTGCTGTCCATCGCCGACGGGATGGTGCGGGTGGCCACCGAGGACGTCGAGGTGGGCGGGGTGACCGTCCGGGCGGGGGAGGGGCTGGTGTTCGCCACCCCGTCCGCCAACCGCGACCCGGCCGTCTACGAGGACCCCGGCGCCCTCGACGTCCGCCGCTCCGCGCGGCATCATGTGGCCTTCGGCTACGGCGTCCACCAGTGCCTGGGCCAGAACCTGGCCCGCGCCGAGCTGGAAATCGCCTTCTCGTCCCTGTTTGCCCGTATCCCCACGCTGCGGCTCGCCGTTGCCCCGGATGAGGTGCGCGCCAAGCCCGGCGGCACCGTCCAAGGACTGTTCGCCCTCCCGGTCACCTGGTGACCACGGAACGGAGTACGACCATGCGTGTCAGCATCGATTCGGATCTCTGCATCGGCTCGGGCCAGTGCGCCCTCACCGCACCGGCCGTGTTCGACTCGGACGACGACGGGTTCGGCCTCGTCCGGCCGGGCAGCGAGGACGGGCGCGGCGACCCGATGGTCAAGGAGGCGGTACGGGCCTGTCCGGTGCAGGCGATCACCTTCGCGGAGGAGTAGCCCCCTGGGGGAGGGCGCCGTACGGCACCCTCCCCCGGGCGCCGTCACGCCTGCGGCGGCATGACCTCCTGCGGGTGGGCCGGCGGGGCGATGACGCCGCCCCGCACCGCCGGGTTGACGTCCCGGTGGACCGCCCGCGCCACCGCCTGGATGGCGTCGATGCCGCCCTGCCAGGTGCGGTTGCCGTGGGTGAGCACGGACAGCGTGTACGTACGCCCGCCCGTGGTGAAGGCGCCGATGCTGTGCACCCGCCACAGCCCGTCCTTGCTGCGCTGCAGCCAGCCGTTCTTGACGTGGACCCTGGTGCCCTTGGGGGCGCCGGCCGGGGTGCCCCAGCGCTGCGAGGCGACGACCTTGTTCATCAAGTCCAGCGCGTAGGCGCGGGACGTGTCGTTCAGCAGCTTGTTGCGGCCGGTGAACAGGGCGAGGAGCTTCTGTTCGTCGCGGGCCGTGATCTGGGTCGTGCCCCAGGTCTGGTTCGGGACGGTCCGCGTCATCCCGGCCGCCTCGACGAACCGGGTGATCTTCGCCGTGGTGAGCTGGTTGCGCAGCGCCGTCGTGGAGTCGTTGTCCGACTCCGTGATCATCTTCTTGGCGAGGGTCTTCTCCCGGGAGGTCAGCGACCGCTTGTGCCGCTCCGCGTCCCACAGCAGCGTCCCGAGCACGATCGGTTTGAAGACGCTCGCGGAGTCGAAGCGCCGGTCCGCGTCGTACGTGCACGTCGTCTTCGTCGCCGGGTCGCTGAACGCGACGCCGGTCTTCCCCGCCCGGCCGCGCAGCGCCGCCGTGATGTCCTTGGTCAGCTTCTCCGCGAGGCCCTTCTTCGCGGACGTGCAGACGACCCCGGGGCCGGCGGCCGCGGCCGGCTCAGCCATGGCGAGCGGCGCGGCGAGCGCCCCCACGGCCACCGCGGCGGTCAGGGCGCGGCGGGGTATCGGGTGGTGAGTCATGGGTGGTTCCCCCCTGTGCTGGGTCGTGACGAGTCACCATGGGTGATCTCGAACCCCAGGACTCACACAGGAATCGCATAGTTGCACGAATGTGGTGCCGTGTTCGCCACACCGCCGTCACCCCAGCCGTGACGCCTTCAAGGTCATGTGCAGCAGCAGCCGGTCCTCGCCGTTGTCCAGGTCGAGGCCCGTCAGCTGTTCCACCCGGGACAGCCGGTAGTAGAGCGTCTGCCGGTGGATGCCGAGGACCGCGGCGGCGCGGCCCGCCTGGCCCGCGCAGTCCAGGTACATCTCGGCGGTGCGCGCGAGTTCGGCGTGCGGCCGTTCCAGCAGCGGCCGTACCGCCGGGTCGGCCGCCCGGTCCTGCGGCAGCCCGGTCAGCACCCGGTACGGGCCCAGCCCGCCCCACTCGGCCAGCGGACCCAGCCGGCGCTCCGCGGCCGCCGCCCGCGCGGCGGACAGCGCCTCGGCCCACGCGTCCGTCAGCTCCGCCAGCCCCCGCCGCGGCGTGCCCATCCCGGCCGAGGCCGGTCCGCCGGCCCGGGGCGAGTGCAGCAGCCGGTCCGCCGCCGCGCGCGCCGGGGCCGGCGCGGTCAGCGCCCGCAGCCGCACCAGCGCGGCCAGCGCCGCCGAGCCGTCCGGCAGGCAGCCGGGCACCGCGCACAGCGCCGCCACCCCCGAGCGCGCCGCGAACGCCGACCCCGGCTGCTCGCCCGCCCCCTCGTCCTCGTCCGTCCGCCAGGGCGCCACCGCCACCACGGCCAGCGGCCCGTCCGCCGCCTGCCCCAGCCCCTCCCGCAGGGCGGCCCGCGCCGCGTCCCGGCCGCCCGGCCGGGCGGTCAGCAAGTCCCGCAGCAGCTCGCCCAGTTCGGCGCCCGCGCGCGCCTCGGCGGCCAGCAGGGCGCCGATCCGGGCCGCCGTCTCCATCGCCTGCGCCACCCGCGGATCCGCCGCCTCCGGCCGTACGTCCAGACCCGCCAGCTGCTCGTCGTCCAGCAGCCAGACGTAACCGTGCACCACGCCCCGGTGCCGCACCGGCAGACAGATCCGCCCCTTGAACACCCCCGCCGCCGGGTCCGGCGGGATCCGCAGCGGCGCCACCGCCCGCGCGATCCCGAACCCCTCGAACCACGCCCGCACCGCGGCCGTCGACCGGCGTTGCAGGATCGACCGCGTCCGCACCGGGTCCATGGTCAGTTCCAGGTCGTCCTCGCCCCCGTGCGCCCCGAACGCGATCAGGCCGAAATCCCGGTCCTCCAGCGTCGCGGGAACCCCGAAGATCGCCGAGATCTCGTCCACGAGCTGCTGATACTCGCCCCGCATGGGCGTCCCCCGTTCACTTCCGTACGTCCCCGTCGCCGTGGCCCCCATTGTCATACATCTGTCTGAGATCCCGGCCACGGATGCGTGACAGCTGTCGATGGCTGCGCGCGGACGCCCTCTCTAGGTTTCACGATGAGTTACGTATGCCGTCTCCCGTCGTGGCGTCGGCCGTTCATCGTGGAGGTGCCCCGTGCTGGGTCCCGTGCTGCTCGCCGCGTCACGCAGCGACGTCATCCGCCGTATCGTGTCGGCCGCCCCGGTCACACGTCCGGTGGTTGACCGTTTCATTGCCGGTGAGGTCCTGGACGAATCCATGGCCGCGGTGCGGAAGCTGGACCAGCAGGGCCTGGAGGTCACCCTCGACCACCTCGGCGAGGACATCACCGACCGCTCCGAGGCGCTGCGCACCCGCGACGCCTACCTCGCGCTCGCCAAGGCGCTGGGCGCCGAGGGCCTGGGCGGGCGCGCCGAGATGTCGGTGAAGCTGTCCGCCTTCGGGCAGGCGCTCCCCGGCGGCCACGACATAGCCCTCGCCAACGTCACCCCCGTCGTCGAGGCCGCCGCCGAGGCCGGCACCACCGTGACCCTCGACATGGAGGACCACACCACCGTCGACTCCACGCTCGCCATCCTCGCCGAGCTGCGGAAGCGCTTCCCGCAGACCGGTGCCGTGCTCCAGTCGTACCTCTTCCGCACCGAGGACGACTGCCGCGCCCTGGCCGGCGAGGGCTCCCGGGTCCGCCTGGTCAAGGGCGCCTACAAGGAGCCCGCCTCCGTCGCGTACCAGGACAAGCGCGAGGTCGACCTCGCCTATGTGCGCTGCCTGAAGATCCTCATGGCGGGCAAGGGCTACCCCATGATCGGATCGCACGACCCGCGGATGGTCGCCATCGCCCAGGAACTCGGCCGCCGCCACGGGCGCACACTGGACGCGTACGAGTTCCAGATGCTGTACGGCATCCGTGAGGCCGAGCAGCAGCGGCTCGTCGCCGAGGGTCACCGCATGCGGGTGTACATCCCGTACGGCACCGACTGGTACGGCTACTTCATGCGGCGGCTCGCCGAGCGCCCGGCGAACCTCACGTTCTTCCTGCGCTCGCTGGCGACGCGCGGCTAGACCCGGCGCGCGGCCGGCCGCCACGCGCGGGCGGCCGCGCCACGCGACCCGCGGCCGACGGGCCGCCGTCACCCCGACCCCGACAACCCGACTAAGGAGACAAGGCCATGGACGCCGTCACCCAGGTCCCCGCCCCGGTCAACGAGCCGGTCCACAGCTACGCCCCCGGGTCGCCGGAGCGCGCCCGGCTGGAGGCCAAGCTCAAGGAGCTGGCGGGCAACCCGATCGACCTGCCGATGACCATCAACGGCGAGCGGCGGATGGGCGGCGGCGAGCCGTTCACCGTCGTCCAGCCGCATCACCACGCCGCGGTCCTCGGCACCTTCCGCAACGCCACCCACCAGGACGCCCAGGACGCGATCGACGCCGCCCTCGCCGCCGCCCCGGCCTGGCGCGCGATGTCCTTCGACGACCGCGCCGCGATCATCCTGCGCGCCGCCGAGCTGCTGGCCGGCCCCTGGCGCGAGACCATGGCCGCCTCCACCATGCTCGGCCAGTCGAAGACCGCCCAGCAGGCCGAGATCGACACCCCCTGCGAGCTCGTCGACTTCTGGCGCTTCAACGTCCACTTCGCGCGCCAGATCCTCGCCGAGCAGCCGGTCGCCAACTCCGCCGGCGTGTGGAACCGCAGCGACCACCGCCCGCTGGAGGGCTTCGTCTACGCGATCACGCCGTTCAACTTCACGGCCATCGCCGGCAACCTGCCGACCGCCCCCGCCCTCATGGGCAACGTCGTCGTCTGGAAGCCGTCCCCGACGCAGACGCACTCCGCCGTGCTGCTCATGCGCCTCCTGGAGGAGGCCGGCCTGCCCAAGGGCGTCATCAACCTGGTGACCGGCGACGGCGTCGCCGTCTCCGAGGTGGCCCTCAACCACCCCGAGCTCGCCGGCATCCACTTCACCGGCTCGACCAAGACCTTCCAGTACCTCTGGAAGACGGTCGGCAACAACATCGAGAAGTACCGGTCCTACCCGCGCCTCGTCGGCGAGACCGGCGGCAAGGACTTCGTCGTCGCCCACCCGAGCGCCGACCGCGCCGTCCTCAAGACCGCGCTCACCCGGGGCTCGTTCGAGTTCCAGGGCCAGAAGTGCTCGGCCTCCTCCCGCGCCTACATCCCCCGCTCCATCTGGGAGGACGGCTTCAAGGAGGAGTTCGCGGCCGAGGTCGACGGCATCGCCATGGGCGACGTCACCGACCTCTCCAACTTCATCGGCGCCGTCATCGACGAGCGCGCCTTCGCCAAGAACAAGGCCGCGATCGACCGCGCCAAGGCCGACCCGTCCTGCACGATCGTCGCCGGCGGCACCTACGACGACTCGGTCGGCTACTTCGTCCGCCCGACCGTCATCGAGTGCACCGACCCGGCCAACGAGGTCTTCACGACCGAGTACTTCGGCCCGATCCTCGCCGTCCACGTCTACGAGGACGAGGACTTCGACGCCATGCTGGAGCAGATGGAGTCCGTCTCGGCGTACGCCCTGACCGGCTCGGTCATCGCCAACGACCGCGCCGCCGCCGCCCACGCGATGGAGAAGCTCCGCTTCGCCGCCGGCAACTTCTACATCAACGACAAGTCGACCGGCGCCGTCGTCGGCCAGCAGCCCTTCGGCGGCGGCCGCGCCTCCGGTACGAACGACAAGGCCGGCGCCGCGTCCAACCTGATGCGCTGGGTCTCCACCCGCTCCATCAAGGAGACGCTCGTCCCGCCGACCGACTACCGCTACCCGCACATGGGCTGACCTTCGCCCTCCGGTACGCCGTCCGGTACGCCGCCGCCCCGGTCCCGCGCCGGGGCGGCGGCGTATCCGCTACGCGGCGACCGCGTACGCCGGTTCCCCGCGCCGGAGTTCGGCCAGCGTGCCGCTGCGCGCCGCCTCCAGGGCGGCCCGCACGCGGCGCGCCTGGTGCGGCGCGCAGTGCTCACCGAGCCCCCCGGCCGGGATCCAGGCGTAGCCGGTCAGCTCCGGCTCGCGGGGGAGCGTCACCTTGAGCCCGCCGCCGTCGAGCGGGACGGCCGCGTAGACGAAGCTCATTCCGGCCGGCGCCCAGTCCGCCGCGAGGAGCCGCGCCGGGCGGACGGCGAGACCCGTCTCCTCCCGCACGGTTCTGACCATCGCCTCCCAGGCCGGTTCGCCCCGCCGCGCCGGCCCGCCCGGCAGGCGGAAGTTGGCCCCGGGCCTGCCGTCGTACGACGGGGACACCATCAGGACGTCGTCCCGGCGGCAGATCAGCGCGAGCGCGCCCGCCGCGTTCTCCTCACGGACGTGGACCAGTCCCAACTTCTGCCGGTGACCGCGCAGTTCGCGCGTGATGAGCGCCAGGCTCCGGCAGTACGTGTACGCGGACTCCAGCCCGTGCCCCGGGCCGGTGCACCTCGCCCGGTAGGTGGCCTCGTCGGCCGCCTTCTCGGCGGCCACCCGGCGGGGGTCGTCCACGGGCAGCGACGTCCGCGCGGTGACCTTGACCCACGGGGCCCAGTCGCCGATGAACCGGCGGAGTGCCGCCGTGGCCGACTCCATGACCTCAGCGGTCGGCGGTGCGGTCGCGGTCAGGATCACGGCGGTGACCCGCTCGACCTCCGCCTCGGCCGCCGCTTCCGGGCGGGCGGCCGGGGGGTGTCCGGGGTCGGTCATGGCGGTACCGGGCCAGACGGGCATGGCGGTCGTTCTCCTAGGAGCGGCGATGATTTCTCCGGAACGCAGGTGTGGGCCGCTGCACGGCGGGCATCACCCAGGGGATTCGAACGCAGCGTCGGACGGCCGGTGTTGTGCGTCCCGGTTACGGTCTCCAGTATCGGGCCAGGCCCCTATGCTCAGCCTCATCGAGGAGTTGAGTGATCCACTGAGTCAAGTGGGGGATGCAACTATGGTTGATCCTGGGCCCGTTGACCCGTACCAGGCGCGCCTGGCCGAGCTCGGGCTCGCCATCCGCGATCATCGCGTGGCCAAGGGATGGACCCAGGCCCACCTGGGCAAGAAGGTCGCCCTGTCGAACACGGCGATCGCCCACTTCGAGGCGGGCAAGCATGTGCCCCGCCGGGATGTCGCCCGTCGTATCGATGACGCGATGGAAGCCGGTGGCCGCATCTGGAATTTGCGCGACGAACTCGATGACAATCCCGACGCGAAGTTGGTTCAGAGGGTCTTCGGATATGAGTCGAGAGCGGTCCGGATCCGCCACGCCAACGGCGTGATCCCTGCCCTGCTCCAGAGTCCCGAGTACGAACGGGCGATCATCGAGAAGAACATCCCTTTCCTGGGCGGGGACGCGGAGGACAAGCTCAGGCATCGAGCGCGTCGGCACGAGATCCTCAAGCGTCCGGATCCGCCCGCGTTCTCGGCGGTGCTCACCGAAGCCGCCCTCTACGCGGTGATTGGCAGCCGGTCGATCATGCGAGACCAACTCCTCGGCCTGATCGCCTCGTCCCAGAGGCCGGGGATCGAGGTGAGGATCGCACCGTTCGAGGGCAACGCCGACCTCGTGCAGGTCATGGGCGAGTTCTCAATCCTGGACCTTCCCACCGGAAGGACGGTCGTGTACGCGTCGTCCGGCGTCCGAGGACTCCTCGTCACGAAGCAGGAGGCCGTGGCCGGCTACACCGGCATCTATGATCAGCTTCTGACCAGGGTGCTCGACCCGGAAGCATCAAGGACGTTGATTCGCAGGGTAGTTAGGGAGACGTACAGTGAGCACCACTACACTTGACCTGGCCATAGCTACCTGGCGCAAGAGCTCCTACAGCCAGAGCAGTTCCGGCTGCCTGGAAATCGCGGAGCAATTCCCGCACACCCTGCCCATACGCGACTCCAAGGCCCCCGACCGGGCCCCCGTCATCGTTCCCCGCGCGACGTGGGCCGCTTTCGTGTCCGCCACGGACGGCGGCGCCCTCTCCGCCCAGGGCCGTCTCAGATAGTAGGAAGCCCGAGTAATCGGGCAGACATCGCGCCGCTCCTCGCTTAGCGTGGAAGCAGCCGATCGTTCCGCTCCATCGAGCGACGGCGGTCGTGGCCCCGTGCCCGAGGGCAGGTGACCCCTGCCGCACGCTGGGCTCCCGCCTGGTTTCCGGCTGATCGCATTTCCTCGTAGGACTCTTCCATCCAGAGGGGACGACTCATGGCCGAGACGAGTGCTGTCCGCAAGGTCCGCCGTGCGACGCGTGGTGCGGAGCGGGAGGCGGAACGGGTGAATGCGGCCGCGGCGGTGCAGCGGGCGCTGGACCGGCGGGACAACGGGGGTGTGACGGGGCACTGAGCTGCCCCGGGGCCGGCCCCGCGTCAGGCGTTGACCGTGGGTCTGCGGGTGTACGCGGCACGTGCCGCACCCGTGTCCGCGCTCGGCGTGGGAGCCGGACCGTAGGTGATCCGGTAGCCGCAGCAGTCGCACTTCTCGCTCTGCAGGACGCCGCTCTGGTTGACGGTCGTCACCTGGAAATCGCGGGGGCACCCATGCTCGGCCATTGTCGGGAGCACACGACCACCTCCATCGGTACGGAGGGAGCAAGGTAGCGCGGCCGGGGGAGGGCCGGCACTCGCACCGGTGTTCGCGGATCGTTGCCGCCCGGGGCCTTGTCCGGATCCCGGCCCTCGGCCACCGTGTCGGTTCATGGGACAGGCACAACCACACACCGCACAGCACTGGAAGAAGATCTGGATCGGCTCGGCCGGCAACATGGTCGAGTGGTTCGACTGGTTCGTCTACGCCAGTTTCGCCACGTACTTCGCCGGCTCCTTCTTCCCCGACGGCAACGACACCGCCAAACTCATGAACACGGCCGGCATCTTCGCCGTCGGCTTCTTCATGCGCCCGGTGGGCGGCTGGCTGCTCGGCAGGGTCGGTGACCGGCGCGGGCGCAAGGCGGCGCTCACGCTGACGGTCACGCTGATGTCGGCCTCGGCCGTGCTGATCGCCGTCGCGCCGACCTACGGCGTCGCCGGCTACGGCGGAGTCGCCGTGCTGCTGGTGGCCCGGCTGCTCCAGGGGCTGTCGGTGGGCGGTGAGTACGCGGCCAGCGCCACGTACCTCACCGAGGCGTCCGCCCCGGGCCGCCGGGGGTTCGCGTCCAGCTTCCAGTACGTGTCGATGACCGCCGGCCAGATCCTCGGGCTCGGCCTGCTGATCACGCTCCAGCACACGCTCTCCAAGGACCAGTTGCACGCGTGGGGATGGCGGATCCCGTTCGTCGTGGGCGCGCTCGGCGCGGCCGTGATCTTCTACCTGCGGCGCAACATGCTGGAGACGGAGGCGTACGAGGAGAGCGACGCCGCGGCGGCCGACCGCGGCACGATCCGGGCCCTGCTGCGGCACCGGCGCGAGGCGTTCCTCGTCGTCGCGCTGACGATGGGCGGCACGGTGGCGTACTACACGTACACGACCTACCTGACGAAGTACCTCTCCAACAGCGCCGGTCTGTCCAAGCAGACCGCGACGCTGGTCAGCTTCTTCGCCCTGATCGTCTTCGCGGCCCTCCAGCCGCTCGCGGGCGCCCTCTCCGACCGGATCGGCCGCCGCCCGCTGCTGATCACCTTCGCCGCCGGCTCGACGCTGCTGACCGTGCCGATCATGGCGCTGCTCAAGCACGCGGGTTCGTTCTGGCCCGCGTTGGGCCTGTCCGTGCTCGCGCTGCTCATCGTCACGGGCTACACGTCGATCAACGCCTGTGTGAAGGCGGAGCTGTTCCCGACGGGCGTCCGTTCGCTGGGCGTCGCGCTGCCGTACGCGCTCGCGAACGCGGCCTTCGGCGGGACGGCCGAGTACGTGGCGCTGTGGTTCAAGAACTCGGGCATCGAGTCGGGCTTCTCCTGGTACGTGGCCGGCTGCGCGGCGGTCTCGCTCGTCGTCTACCTGACCATGCGCGAGACGCGGGACATCGACCTCAAGGGGACGGGAAGGAGGGCGGCCCCGGAACCGGCCGCGGACGACGCGGTGCCCACATCCTGAGACGGACGCCCCCCGGGCTGGACAGGCGTGCCAGACTGCCCCCGTGCCCTCGCTGGTAACGATGATTGGCAGCAGGCGCGCCGGTCCGCAGTGACCGCCCGTACGCCACCCCCGTACGGCGCGGCCACCGTCGCCCCAGACCCGCGCGCAGACCCTTCGCACCCGCGAGGGGTCTTTTCGTTTCCCGGACCACCAGCCGCCGGGGCGGAGCGCGCGGGACCATGGAGGGCGGTGGAACCGGTCATTCCGGAGAGACCGAGATCCCGACAGGAGTCAGACAGCATGACGGACCCAACGGACGCCCCCGACGACGCCTTCCACATCTTCGACACGACGCTGCGCGACGGCGCCCAGCGCGAGGGCATCAACCTCACCGTCGCGGACAAGCTGACCATCGCCCGGCACCTGGACGACTTCGGGGTGGGGTTCATCGAGGGCGGCTGGCCCGGGGCCAACCCCCGCGACACGGAGTTCTTCCGGCGGGCCGGGGAGGAGATCGCCTTCCGGCACGCCCGGCTGGTCGCGTTCGGCGCCACGCGCCGGGCGGGGACGCGGGCCGAGGACGATCCGCAGGTGGCGGCGCTCCTCGACTCCGGCGCCCCGGTCGTCACGCTGGTCGCCAAGTCGCACGACCGGCACGTCGAACTGGCCCTGCGGACCACGCTGGAGGAGAACCTCGCGATGGTCCGCGACACGGTCGCCCACCTGCGGGCGCACGGGCGGCGGGTGTTCGTCGACTGCGAGCACTTCTTCGACGGCTACCGGGCGAACGCGGGGTACGCCCTCCGCGTCGTGCGGGCCGCGCACGAGGCCGGGGCCGACGTCGTCGTCCTCTGCGACACCAACGGCGGCATGCTGCCCGCCCACGTCGGCGCCGTGGTGGGCGAGGTGCTCGCCGCGACCGGGGCGCGGCTGGGCATCCACGCCCAGGACGACACGGGGTGTGCCGTGGCCAACACCCTCGCCGCCGTGGACGCGGGGGCCACCCACGTCCAGTGCACGGCCAACGGCTACGGCGAACGCGTCGGCAACGCCAACCTCTTCCCCGTGGTCGCCGCGCTGGAGCTCAAGTACGACCGGCGTGTGCTGCCGCCCGGCAGGCTCGCCGAGGCGACCCGCGTCTCGCACGCCATCGCCGAGGTCGTCAACCTCACGCCGTCGACGCACCAGCCGTACGTGGGGGTCTCCGCCTTCGCCCACAAGGCCGGGCTGCACGCCTCCGCGATCAAGGTCGATCCGGACCTGTACCAGCACATCGACCCCGAACGCGTCGGCAACACGATGCGGATGCTCGTCTCCGACATGGCCGGCCGCGCCTCCGTCGAGCTCAAGGGCCGCGAGCTCGGCATCGACCTGGGCGGCGACCGGGAGCTCGTCGGGCGCGTCGTCGAGCGCGTCAAGGAGCGGGAGGCGCAGGGCTATACGTACGAGGCGGCCGACGCCTCCTTCGAACTCCTCCTCCGCGCCGAGGTCACCGGCCGTCCCCTCCGCTACTTCCGCGTCGAGTCCTGGCGCGCGATCGTCGAGGACCGCCCCGACGGGACGCACGCCAACGAGGCGACCGTGAAGCTCTGGGCGAAGGGGGAACGGATCGTCGCGACGGCGGAGGGCAACGGACCGGTCAACGCGCTCGACCGGGCGTTGCGGGTGGCCCTTGAGCGCATCTACCCCGAGCTGGCGGCTCTGGAGCTGACCGACTACAAGGTCCGCATCCTGGAGGGGAGTCTGGGGACGGGGTCGATCACGCGGGTGCTGGTGTCGACGAGCGACGAGCGGGGGGAGTGGTCGACGGTGGGGGTCGCGGAGAACGTGATCGCGGCGTCGTGGCAGGCGTTGGACGACGCGTATGCGTATGGCTTGTGGCGTGCGGGGGTCGAGCCCCAGGCGGATTGATCCCCTCCCCGCCCGTTCACCGTTTCTCCCGGGGCTCCGCCCCTCGACCCGGCCCGCGCCGCCGCGCGGTGGGCGGGGCTGCGCCCCGGGACGGGTCCGCGCTCCGCGCGGTGGGTGGGCGGGGCTGCGCCCCGGGGCTCGGGCCGCGCTGCCGCGCGGTCGTGCGGGGCTTCGCCCCTGCGCCCCACCGGGGGCTTCGCCCCCTGGCCCCCTCGCCGGGGCTGCGCCCGTGGGCTCGGGCCGTGCTGCCGCGGGTGGGCGGGGCTTCGCCCCGGGGCCGCACGGGGTGCTGTGCCTTCCGGGCCTCTTTCCGGCGCTGCGCCCGTGGGCTCGGGCCGCGCTGCCGCGCGGTCGTGCGGGGCTTCGCCCCTGCGCCCCACCGGGGGCTTCGCCCCCTGGCCCCCTCGCCGGGGCTGCGCCCGTGGGCTCGGGCCGCGCTGCCGCGCGGTCGGCGGGGCTGCGCCCCGGGGCGGGTCCGCGCTCCGCGCGGTGGCGGGGGCTGCGCCCCCTGCACCCTCCCTGATCGCGGCTCCGCCGCTCGTCCTCAAGCTCCCCGGAGGGGGTACCCCCTCCGGGGAGCTTGAGGACAACCGCGCGGAGCGCGGTTGCGGGGTCCGGGCGCAGACCCGGGGTGAGGGGCCCAGGGCGGAACCCTGGTCAGGCCAGCTGGTGCATCCAGCCGTGGGTGTCCTCGACCGCGCCGGTCTGGATGTCGAGCAGCGCCTTCCGCAGACGCATCGTGACCTCGCCGGGCTGGCCGTCCCCGACGGTCCAGTCCGCGCGCGTGGACTTCACGGAGCCGACCGGCGTGATGACGGCGGCGGTCCCGCACGCGAAGACCTCCGTCAACGACCCGTCCGCGTTGCCGTTCTTCCAGTCGTCGACCGAGATGCGCCCCTCGGCGACCTCGTAGCCGAGGTTCTCCGCGATGCGCAGCAGGGAGGCCCGGGTGATGCCGGGGAGCAGCGAACCGGTCAGTTCGGGGGTCACGATGCGGTTCCCGTACACGAAGTACAGGTTCATGCCGCCCATTTCCTCGATCCAGCGCCGCTCGACCGCGTCGAGCCAGACCACCTGGTCGCAGCCCTTCTCCGCCGCCTGCGCCTGCGCGACCAGCGAAGCGGCGTAGTTCCCGGCGCACTTGGCGGCGCCGGTGCCGCCGGGCGCGGCGCGCACGTACTCCTCGGAGAGCCAGACGGAGACGGGCTTGACGCCGCCGGGGAAGTACGCCCCGGCGGGCGAGGCGATGACGACGAAGAGGTACTCGTTGGACGGGCGCACCCCGAGCCCGACCTCGGTCGCGATCATGAAGGGCCGCAGGTACAGGGAGGCCTCGCCGGAGGACGGCACCCAGGAACGGTCCTGCCGCACGAGCGCGTCGCACGCGTCGATGAAGGTCTCGACGGGCAGCTCCGGCATCGCGAGCCGCCGCGCGGACGCCTGGAAGCGCTTGGCGTTCTCCTCGGGGCGGAAGGTGGCGATCGTGCCGTCGGCCCGCCGGTACGCCTTGAGGCCCTCGAAGATGGCCTGCGCGTAGTGCAGGGTCATGTTCGCCGGGTCGAGGGAGAGCGGCGCGTACGGGACGAGCTGCGCCTCGTGCCAGCCCACGCCCTCGGACCACTTGATGGTGACCATGTGGTCGGTGAAGTGGCGGCCGAAGCCGGGGTTGGCGAGAATGCGCTCCCGCTCGGCGTCCGGCAGCGGCTGCGAGGAGGGCTTGAGTTCGATCGTGAGCGTGGTCATGGATGCGTGTCCTTCGCTTGAGGGTGCTGCGGACCGCGCTCACGCCGCCCCGGCTGGGTGCGGGACGTCCGGGCTTCGTCGCATCGTTTTCGCGGCCCCGTGTCCGATTATCGCTCGGACAGGGGTGTCAACGAAACGCCTGCGAACGCCGAAGATGCGCGCGGTCCGGTGGCCGTGGGGGAAACCGGACCGCGCGCGAGGGCGAACGGGCCGGTCAGGCCGTTACTCGGGCGACGAGCGCCGCCCCGGTCTCCTCGGTGGTCCGGGGAGCGGCGCCGTCCCGCGCCGCGAGGTCCTCGGCGACGGCCGTCTCGACGCGTACGGCCTCGGCCTCGTACCCGAGGTGCCGCAGCAGGAGCGCCACCGAGAGGACGGTGGCCGTCGGGTCGGCCGTGCCGGTGCCCGCGATGTCCGGCGCGGAGCCGTGGACCGGCTCGAACATCGACGGGAACGAGCCGTCGGGGTTGATGTTGCCGGACGCGGCGAGCCCGATGCCGCCGGTGACGGCGGCGGCGAGGTCGGTGAGGATGTCGCCGAAGAGGTTGTCGGTGACGATCACGTCGAACCGCTCGGGCCGGGTGACCATGAAGATCGTCGCCGCGTCCACGTGCAGGTAGTCGGTCGTGACCGCCGGGAACTCCCGGCCGACGCGGTCGAAGGTGTCCTTCCACAGCCGGCCGGCGTGCACGAGGACGTTGTCCTTGTGCACCAGGGTGAGCCGCTTGCGCGGCCGCGCCTGCGCCCGGGCGTAGGCGTCGCGCACCACGCGCTCCACGCCGTACGCCGTGTTGACGCTGACCTCGGTCGCGACCTCGGCGGGCGTCCCGGTGCGCAGCGATCCGCCGTTGCCCGTGTACGGACCCTCGGTGCCCTCGCGGACGACGACGAAGTCGATCCGGGGCGTGCCGGCGAGCGGGCCGGCCGTCCCGGGGAAGAGCCGCGACGGGCGCAGGTTCACGTAGTGGTCGAAGGCGAAGCGGAGCTTCAGCAGGAGCCCGCGCTCCAGCACGCCCGACGGGACGGAAGGGTCGCCGACGGCGCCGAGCAGGATCGCGTCGTGCTCCTTGAGAGACGCCAGCTCCGCGTCCGGCAGCGTCTCGCCGGTGGCGTGCCAGCGCCGGGCGCCGAGGTCGTACTCCCGGGTCTCCAGCTTCACGTCGGACGGGAGGACCGCCGTCAGGACGCGGAGGCCCTGGGCCACCACCTCCGGGCCGATGCCGTCACCGGGGATCACTGCGAGGCGCATGCTGCGCGTGCTGCGGGACATGACGGGACCGTACTCCGCCGTCCCGCTGGATGACACACCGCGTCCACCATGCGGACAAATTGCCAGCCGGTCAGGCAGAGTTCACCCGAAGTAGGTGACGAGGCCGCCGATACCTGGCACGTTTCGCGACATGGACACACCACGGGTAGGCATCCCCGAACGTCTCGCCGAGCGCATGACCATGCCCGAGCAGCACGAGTACCTCAGGAGCAGGCTCACCCGCCGTGGCGTGCTGCGCGCCGGCATGGCCGGCGCGGGGGCGGTCGCGGGCGCGGGGCTCCTCGGCGGCGGGCCGGGCGCCGCCGCGTACGCCGCCGGTCCCACGCTGGTCACCGCCCCGGCGTCCGGCCGCGTCAGCGGCGCGCTCGTCGCCCCCTACGGCCGTCACCTGGCCTTCGGCGCGGATCCGAAGACGCAGATGCGGATCTCCTGGCAGGTGCCCCTGGCCGTCCGGAAGCCCTTCGTCCGGGTGGGGCTCCACCCCTGGGACCTCGGCCGCAGAATCGAGGCCGAGGTGCGGCACCTGCACACCCCGGCCCTGCCCAGGAAGCTGCCCGCCGTCGACCAGTACTACCTGCACGCGGCGCTGGACAACCTCCGCCCGGGCACCACGTACTACTACGGCGTCGGCCACACCGGCTTCGACCCCGCCGACGCCCGCAACCTGGCCGCCACGGGGACCTTCCGGACCGCCCCGGCCCGGCCCGGGAAGTTCACCTTCACCGCCTTCGGCGACCAGGGCGTCAGCTACCACGCCCTCGCCAACGACCAGTTGATCCTGGGCCAGGACCCCGCCTTCCACCTGCACGCCGGCGACATCTGCTACGCCGACGACAGCGGCTCCGGGCGGCCGGACGACGTCTACGACGCCCGCACCTGGGACCAGTTCCTCGCCCAGACCGAGTCGGTCGCGAAGACCGTGCCCTGGATGGTCACCACCGGCAACCACGACATGGAGGCGTGGTACTCGCCCAACGGCTACGGCGGCCAGAGCGCCCGCTGGGCCCTCCCGTCCAACGGCTTCGACCACCGGCGCTCGCCCGGCGTCTACTCCTTCGTCTACGGCAACGTCGGCGTCGTCGCCCTCGACGCCAACGACGTCTCCTACGAGATCACCGCCAACACCGGCTACAGCGGCGGCCGTCAGACCGCCTGGCTGGACCGGCGGCTCCGCGAGCTGCGCTCCCACCGCGATATCGACTTCATCGTCGTCTTCTTCCACCACTGCGCCTTCTCGACGACCAACGGGCACGCCTCGGACGGCGGGGTCCGTGCCGCCTGGGTCCCCCTCTTCGAGAAGCACAAGGTCGATCTGGTCATCAACGGTCACAACCACGTCTACGAGCGGACGGACGCGATCCGGCGGGGCCGGGTGGGGCGCAAGGTCCCGATCGGCGGGACCGCCGACTCGTCGCGCGACGGGATCGTCTACGTCACCGCCGGTGGTGCCGGGAAGTCGCTCTACGACTTCCCCGTTCCCGACAGCTACGAGGGGCACGTCCACGAGCGTGACCATGTCGCCTCGTACTTCTGGGAGAAGGGGCGGGTCAAGCACCGCGAGACGGTGGAGTGGTCGCGTGTCCGGTACACGGGCTACTCCTTCCTCGCGGTGGAGTCCGAGCCGGGGCGGCGGGCGCGCCTGCGCGTGACGGCTCTCGCCGAGAGCGGGGCGCGGGTGGATCGCTTCGACGTGGTGCGGGTGGGGAGGTGACGGGGGGCTACCCCTCGAAGTGTCCGTCCAGGCCCGTGCCCAGCAGGTCGTACGCGAGATCCGCGTCCGCGTGGGCCTCCGGCAGGACGTCGGTGACCGGGCGGCCGGAGACCAGCTTGCGCCAGTTCTCCTGGGCGAGACGCTGGTGGACGGTCACGATCTGGGCCGCGGCGAGGCGCGCGACCGGGGCGGGCCCGCCCAGCGCCTCGGCCAGCAACTCCTCGTCGCGGGACGCGTAGCGCACGAGCCGCGCCAGCAGACTCGGTGTCGTGTAGAGCATGTCGTGGAAGGCCCGGACGCCGGGGTGGTCGGAGAGGCCCGTCACCGGGTCGTGCGCGTCCAGCCGCGCGTGGAAGTGGGCGCGGAGGGCCGCCAGCGGCGACCGCCCGTCCGGGCGGTCGCGGACGACGCGCGCGGCCTCGCCCTGGTGGTCCGCGATGCGGTGGAGGGCCAGGTCCTCCTTGGCGGGGAAGTAGCGGAAGAGCGTCGGCTTGGAGACGTCCGCCGCGGCCGCGACGTCCGCGACGGACACCCGGTCGAAGCCGTGCTCCAGGAAGAGCGCGATGGCCGCGTCCGAGAGCGCCTGCCGCGTCCGCTGCTTCTTCCGTTCGCGAAGCCCTGTCGTCGCCGTCTCGCCGGTGGTCATGCGGACACCGTACCACCGTCGGCGTTACCGGGAAAGAATTGTTACTCGGTTGCACTTTTGGTGGCCGCCGGGCTTTCATGGGCCCATGAA
The DNA here is from genome assembly GCF_001187435.1 of Streptomyces caatingaensis. Classification (GTDB taxonomy): domain Bacteria; phylum Actinomycetota; class Actinomycetes; order Streptomycetales; family Streptomycetaceae; genus Streptomyces; species Streptomyces caatingaensis. Next base: position 172,997 of record NZ_LFXA01000011.1, read on the forward strand.
CGACACCGACGTACTGATCGTGGGCGCGGGCCCCACCGGCCTGACCCTCGCCTGCACCCTCGCCCGCGCCGGAGCGGCCGTCCGGATCATCGACAAGTCGCCCGTCCCGCACCGGACTTCGCGCTCCAAGGGCGCCAACCAGCGCACCCGCGAGGTCTTCGCCGACCTCGGCCTGGGGGCGGCGTTCGACGCCGCGGGCGTCCGGCGCATGGTGCTGCGCAAGTACCGCGGCGGAGTCCCGCTGCACGACGCCGACGTCAACGAGGGCGCCGGGAGCACCCCCGAGGTGCCGTACCCGACCGGGCTGGGGATCCCCCAGTGGCGCACCGAGGAGATCCTGCGCGAGGGGCTCGCGGCGTACGGCGTGTACGTCGAAACGGGCTGCGCGATGGCGGAGTTGACGCAGGACGCGGAGCGCGCGACCGTCACGCTCGCCGACGGCCGCCGCATCACCGCCGCGTACGTCGTCGGCTGCGACGGCGGGCACAGCGCCGTCCGCCGCGCGCTCGGCGTGGCGTTCCCGGGCGAGACGCGCGAGGACCAGGCCGGCTGGGTCGCGGACGTCGAGGCGGACGGCCTCGACCGGGACTACTGGCACCAGTGGTTCGACGAGGACGGCGTCCTGCTGCTGTGGCCGATCCCGGGCACGAGGGCCTGGCAGTTGCAGAGTTCGGTGGAGCGGGACGCCGACGGCCGCGTCCTGCCGCCGTCCCTCGACGGCTTCCAGCGGCTCTTCGACCGGCACGCCCGCGTCCCCGGCGTCCGGCTCGCCAACCCGACCTGGCTCTCCCTCTACCGCGTCAACTCCCGCATGGCGGAACGCTTCCGGGCCGGCCGGGCCTTCCTCGCGGGCGACGCGGCGCACGTCCATCCCGTCGCCGGGGGGCTCGGCATGAACACCGGCGTCCAGGACGCCTTCAACCTGGGCTGGAAGCTGGCCCTCGTGGTCCGGGGGGAGGCGGGGGAGGCGCTGCTGGACAGCTACGACGAGGAGCGTCGGCCCGTCGCCGCCTGGACGCTGCAGTTCACCGGGGAACGGCTGAGGGCGGCGATGGAGGGCACGCGCACCCCCGGTGTCGGGACGGAGGTCGTGATCACGGACGACGGCTCGACGCTGGGCGTCGCGTACCCGTGGAGCTCCCTCGCCCGGGGCGGCCCGAAGGCGGGCGAGCGCGCGCCGGACGGCCGGGCCCGCGACGGCCGCCGGCTCCACGAGGCCTTCGCCGGGCCGCACTTCACGCTGCTCGGCTTCGGCGGGGGGAGCGGGCCGGCCCTGGCGGAGGCGGGGGAGCGGTGCCCCGGCCTGCTGCGCACCTGCGCGGCCGGCGACGCGGCCCGCGCGGCGTACGGGATCGGGGCCGGCGAGGACGCGCTCGTCCTCGTCCGGCCCGACCACCACATCGCGCTGAGCACGCGCGCCGACGGCCGGGGGGCCGCCGAGGTCGTGGACCTCCTGCGGCACCTCGGCCGCCGGGCGGTGCGGAGCGCCTGAGGTCAGCCCTGCGCCGGGACGCGGACCGCCGAGATGTCGAAGGTCAGCTTCACCTTGTCGCTGACCATGACGCCGCCCGCCTCCAGGGCCGCGTTCCAGGTCAGGCCCCAGTCGGAGCGCAGGATCTCGGCGGAGCCCTCGAAACCGACGCGCTCGTTGCCGTAGACGTCGGTGGCCGAGCCGTTGAACTCCAGGTCGATGGCGAGCGGGCGGGTGACGTCCTTGATGGTGAGGTCGCCGGTGATGCGGTAGCGGTCGCCGCCGAGGGCCTCGGCGGCCGTCGAGCGGAAGGTCATCAGCGGGAACCGCTCGGCGGAGAAGAAGTCGTCGCCCAGCAGGTGGGCGTCGCGGTCCTTGATGCCGGTGTCCACGCTGGCGATCCGCACGTCGAGTGCGGCGGAGGAGCGCGACGGGTCGGAGCCGTCGAGGTGGAGGGTGCCCTTGTGCTCGGCGAAGGTGCCCCGCACATTGGTGACCATCGCGTGGCGCACGGTGAAGCCGATGCTGCTGTGCGCGGGGTCGATCGTGTAGTCGCCGGTCAGGGCGGCCAGCGCGGGGTCGGTCACCGCCGCGGGGGCGGCGGGGGCGGCGGACTTGCGGGTGAAGAGGCCCATGGCGTTCTCCTCGGCGGGTCGGTGTCGACGGGGTCGGGGTTGTTGAATGTTCAACGAGAACGACCATAGCGCGATCTGGTTCAGGATTCAACATCTTGCGGTGGGTGAGCGGGGCCCGGGTTCTTGCGGGCCGTCCTCCCGGGTGGGACGGTGCCCGCACCCGTCGCACCCACCCCGAGGACCGTCATGCCTCCCGCCTGGAACCGCCGCGGCTTCCTCACCGCCGCGACCGCCTGCGCCCTCGGCCTCGTCCGGCCCCGACGCGCCGCCGCCGCCGACGAGTTCACCGCCCTCCGGCTGCGCTGGCGCGACCTCCTGCTCGGCACCGGCTTCGACCCCGGCGCCGAGCCCTGCGCCGGCGTCCTGCGCCGCACCGGGGCCGAGGCCCGCCTCCACCGGGAACGGATGCGCCCCGGGCCGTCCTCCCTCTGGCCCGACGCGCCCTTCGACCCGCCCGCCGGCATCACCCTCAGCTGCGTCCGGCTCCAGACCATGGCCCGCGCGTACGTCCAGCCCGGCACCGGGCTCACCGGGGACGCCGGGCTCCTCACCGACACCCTCGCCGGGCTCGACCACCTCCACGCGACCGCCTACCACGCGGGCGCCGCCCGGTACGGCAACTGGTGGGAGTGGCAGATCGGCGCGCCCCGGGCGCTGCTCGACACGCTCACCCTGCTCCACGACGCCGCCGGACCCGCCCGCCGCGCCGACTGGCTCGCCGCGGTCGGCCACTTCGTCCCGGACGCGGTGCTCGGCGCGTACACCGGGACCAGCACCGGCGCCAACCGCGTCGACCTCTGCCGCGTCGTCGCCCTGCGCGGCGTCCTCGGCGGCTCCGCCGAACGCACCGCCCTCGCCCGCGACGCCCTCTCCCCGGTCCTCCGCCTCGTCGACCACGGCGACGGGCTGTACGCCGACGGATCGTTCCTCCAGCACACCTGGGTCGCCTACACCGGCACCTACGGGCAGGTGCTGCTCGACGGCCTCGGCCGGCTCCTCGCCCTGCTGCGCGGCTCCCCCTGGGAGGTCACCGGCCCGGGCCGCCGGGTCGTCCACGACAGCGTCGAGCGGGCCTTCGCGCCGGTGATCCACGACGGGCTGGTGCTGGACGCCGTCTGCGGCCGGGCCGTCAGCCGGGGGCTCACCGCGGACGGCGGCGTCCCGCAGGGCGCCCGGCAGCGCGGCCACGCGCTCATCGCCTCGATCGCGCTGCTCGCGGCCGGGGCGGACCCCGGCGAACGCGCCCGCTGGCACGGGCTCGTCAAGGGCTGGGCGGCCCGCGACCCCCAACCCCTCCTCTCCGACGCGCAGTTCGGCACCGGTGACCTGGCGCGCCTCGTGGCCGTCCTCGACGGGCCGGCGCCCCCCGCGCCCCCGCCCGCCGGACACCGGCTGTTCCCCGCCATGGACCGGGCCGTCCACCGCGGACCGGGCTGGACCGCGAGCCTCGCCATGGCCTCCGACCGCGTCGCCCACTACGAGAACGGCAACGGCGAGCACCCGCGCGGCTGGCACACCGGCTCCGGGATGCTCACCTGGTGGGGGCCGGGCGGCGAGGACCCGTACGGGGACGGCTTCTGGCCCACCGCCGACCCGTACCGGATGCCCGGCACCACCGTCTCCACCAAGCGCCTCGCCGACGGCGAGGGCGGCCCCTGGGGCGCGCCGAGACCGGCCGTGCGCTGGGTCGGCGGGGTCACCGACGGGAGGTACGCCGTCGTCGGCCAGCACCTCAAGGGGCTCTCCTCCACGCTGGAGGCGCACAAGGCCTGGTTCTTCACGGACGACGCCGTCGTCTGCCTCGGCGCCGGGATCACCGCCCGCGACGGTGTCCCCGTCGAGACCGTCGTCGAGCACCGGCCGCTCGGCCGGGACGGCGACCCGCGGCTGACCGTGGACGGCCGGGTCCACCGCGGGCGGGACGAGGTCCTCCGCCGCGTCCGCTGGGTGCATCTGGAGGGGCACGGGGGCTGGGTCCTGCCCGGCGGCGCCGAGCTGGGCATCCTGCGCGAGAGCCGCACCGGGGCCTGGCGGGACGTCAACGCCGCGGGCTCGGCGCGGCCGCTCACCCGGCGCTACCTGACGCTCCGGCACCCGCACGGCACCGACCCCGTGTCCGGCTCGTACGTCTATGTGCTGCTGCCGGGGGCGTCCGCCACCGAGGTGGCGGCCGCGGCGGGCGGCGCCCGGTGGACCGTCCTCGCCAACTCGGCCGCCTGCCAGGCCGTCCGGCTCGGGCCGGCCGGGGTCACGGCGGCCGCCTTCCGGCGCGCCGGTACGGTGGCGGACCTCACCGTCTCCGCGCCCGCCGCCGTGCTCGTACGGCGGCGGGGCCCGCGGACGGTCCTCCACCTCGCCGAGCCGCCGCGCTCGGGCGCTCCGGTCGAGCTGGTCTGGAACCGTCCCGTCCGCCGGGTCGTGGCGCACGACGCGTCCGTACGGGTGCGGGCCGCCGGCGCGGCCCTGCGCCTGACGATCACGCCGGGGACGGCCTGCGCGGGGCACCGCTGCGAGGTCGAGACCGGTTAGGGCCGGGGGACCTCCGGGCGGCCGTCAAGCCCCGGGGTGCACGGCGGAAAGCGCGCACCTTTGTGGAGTACCCACAGCGTGGGACGCCCCGGCGCACGCCGGTTCCTGATAGGGGACCGTGGCTTTCTGTACCGCCTGCCCACCAAATCGCGCACAGCCTTGTTCGGAGTCGACATGATGTTCCGGAGGCGATGCCGCGTACCGTCTATCCATGAGCAATCTCGAAGGTGCGCCCGAAGAGGCGAGTGACGTCCGCGGGCGCGTCGCCGAGCTGCACGCCATCCGCGAGCAGGTTCGGCGTGGTCCCAGCGACCGGGCTACCCAGGCACAGAAGGCCAAGGGGAAGCTGACGGCCCGCGAGCGTATCGATCTGCTGCTGGACGAGGGCTCCTTCTGCGAGGTCGAGCCGCTGCGGCGGCACCGGGCCACCGGGTTCGGCCTGGAGGCCAAGAAGCCGTACACCGACGGTGTGATCACCGGCTGGGGCACCGTCCACGGCCGTACGGTCTTCGTCTACGCCCATGACTTCCGGATCTTCGGCGGCGCGCTGGGCGAGGCCCACGCCACCAAGATCCACAAGATCATGGACATGGCCATCGCCGCCGGCGCCCCCCTGGTCTCGCTCAACGACGGCGCCGGCGCCCGCATCCAGGAGGGCGTCTCCGCGCTGGCCGGCTACGGCGGCATCTTCCAGCGCAACACCAAGGCGTCGGGCGTCATCCCGCAGATCTCGGTGATGCTCGGCCCGTGCGCGGGCGGCGCGGCCTACTCGCCGGCCCTGACCGACTTCGTCTTCATGGTCCGCGAGACCTCGCAGATGTTCATCACCGGCCCGGACGTGGTCAAGGCGGTGACCGGCGAGGAGATCACGCAGAACGGGCTCGGCGGCGCGGACGTGCACGCCGAGACCTCCGGCGTCGCGCACTTCGCCTACGACGACGAGGAGACCTGCCTGGAGGAGGTCCGCTACCTCCTCTCGCTCCTCCCGCAGAACAACCGCGAGAACCCGCCGCGGGTCGTCTGCGAGGACCCGGCCGACCGCACCGGCGAGGCCCTGCTGGACCTCGTCCCCGCGGACGGCAACCGGCCCTACGACATGCGCAAGGTCATCGAGGAGATCGTCGACGACGGCGAGTACCTCGAGGTCCACGAGCGCTGGGCCACCAACATCATCGTGGCCCTGGCCCGGCTCGACGGCCAGGTCGTCGGCGTCATCGCCAACCAGCCGCAGTCCCTCGCCGGTGTCCTCGACATCGAGGCGTCGGAGAAGGCGGCGCGGTTCATCCAGATGTGCGACGCCTTCAACATCCCCATCGTCACCCTTCTGGACGTACCCGGCTTCCTGCCGGGCGTCGACCAGGAGCACGGCGGGATCATCCGGCACGGCGCCAAGCTGCTCTACGCCTACTGCAACGCGACCGTGCCGCGGATCTCCGTGATCCTGCGCAAGGCGTACGGCGGCGCGTACATCGTCATGGACTCGCAGTCGATCGGCGCGGACCTCACGTTCGCCTGGCCGACCAACGAGATCGCCGTCATGGGCGCCGAGGGCGCCGCCAACGTCATCTTCCGCAAGCAGATCGCCGAGGCCGACGATCCGGACGCGATGCGGTCCCGCATGGTCAAGGAGTACAAGGCCGAGCTCATGCACCCGTACTACGCGGCCGAGCGCGGTCTCGTGGACGACGTCATCGACCCGGTCGAGACCCGGCAGGTGCTCATCCGGTCGCTGGCGATGCTCGCCACCAAGCACGCGGACCTGCCGTCGCGCAAGCACGGCAACCCGCCCCAGTAGAAGGAACCGAAGCGACATGACTGACACGCTCGTCCGCGTGGAGAAGGGCCAGGCCGGGCCCGAGGAGCTCGCCGCCGTCACGGCCGTGCTGCTCGCCCGCGCCTCGGCCGGGGCGGCCGCCGTGCCGGCGCCTCGGCGGTCCGCGGCGACCTGGCGGCGCCTCGAGCGGTCCGCCGGCTTCACGGCGGCCCACAGCTGGCAGGGCTGACGCCCGCACGCATGCGAAGGGCCCGCGCCCCGGGGAGGGGGTGCGGGCCCTTCCGGCTTCGCCGGAACGACGCCCCAGCCCCTCTGGGGGAGGGGGTGGGGCGAATCCCTACCGCAGGCGCGCCATCAGCGCATGCTCCACGAGCGTGATGAGCGCGCTCTTCGCCTCGTTGCGATGACGGGCGTCCGTCGTGATGATCGGCGCGTCGGGGCCGATCTGCAGCGCCTCGCGCACCTCGTCCGGCGTATACGGCTGATGCCCGTCGAAGCCGTTCAGCGCGATGACGAACGGCAGGCCGCTGTTCTCGAAGTAGTCGACCGCCGGGAAGCAGTCGGCGAGCCGCCGGGTGTCGACCAGGACGACCGCCCCGATGGCACCGCGGACGAGGTCGTCCCACATGAACCAGAACCGGTCCTGCCCGGGCGTGCCGAACAGGTAGAGGATCAGGTCCTGGTCCAGGGTGATACGGCCGAAGTCCATCGCCACGGTCGTCGTGGTCTTGTCCGGCGCGTGCGTGAGGTCGTCGATGCCCGCCGACGCGGACGTCATCACGGCCTCCGTGCGCAGCGGGTTGATCTCCGAGACCGCGCCGACGAACGTGGTCTTGCCCACGCCGAAGCCACCGGCCACCACGATCTTCGCGGAGGTGGTGGAGCGGGCTGCCTCGCCGCTAGAGGTTCCGAAGTCCACTGAGCACCCTTTCGAGCAGTGTCACGTCAGGCTGGCCGCCGGCGGCCGCGTCGCCGCCGGGCTGATGAATGGCGACGAGCCCGGCCTCGGCCAAGTCGGCGACGAGGATTCGGGCGACGCCGAGCGGGATGGACAGAAGTGCGGAGATCTCGGCGACCGACTTGATCTCGCGGCACAGATGGCAGATGCGCTGGTGCTCCGGCAACTGCCCCTGGAGGCGGTCCGGCTGGGCCGTGGTGTGCACCAGCGCCTCGATGGCGAGCTGGTAGCGGGGCCGCGTCCGGCCGCCGGTCATGGCGTACGGACGGACCAGCGGGCTCTGCTTGTTGCCGGCCGGCGCGCCGGGGCGCCGGTGCTGGCCCCTGCCCTGGCCCGCCGCCGGGGGCGGGGGCGGGTAGGCGGCCGGGGGTTCGGGCTGGGCCCGTGGCGTGGGCGCGGAGGGGAAGTTGAAGCGGTTCAGCGGCAGTCCTGCCTGCTGATCATTGCCATACGGGTAACCGCCTGGGGGCGTTGCCACGTCTCCTCCTCCGAGCTTCCTGTCTGCTGCTGGTCGCGCCACCGCACCTTAAGGCGCGGTGGCGCGAAACGCACTGCCTCTTTGCTAGTTGAGAAGGCTCCCCTGCAGTTCGGCGCGGAGGTCGGGCGTCAGCACGTTGCCCGCGCGGTCGACCAGGAGGGCCATCTCGTAGCCCACGAGGCCGATGTCGCACTCCGGGTGCGCCAGGACGGCCAGCGACGAGCCGTCCGAGATCGACATGATGAAGAGGAAGCCGCGCTCCATCTCCACCACGGTCTGGTTCACGGCGCCGCCCTCGAAGATCCGGGACGCACCCGCGGTCAGCGAGGTCAGGCCGGAGGCCACCGCCGCCAGCTGGTCCGCGCGGTCCCGCGGAAACCCTTCGGACATGGCCAGAAGGAGTCCGTCGGCGGAGACCACGACGGTGTGGGACACCCCTGGGGTGTTCTCCACGAAACTGGTGATCAACCAGTTCAGGTTCTGCGCCGCCTGGCTCATCGGGCTCACACTAACGCTCCTGCTCGTAGGTGCCGCCGGGGCCGAAGCCCTGGTCGTGTTGCTGGTGCTGCTCCTGCGCGGTGATCGCGGGGAACTCCGAGGAGTCCGTTCCCGCGCTGCGCCCCTGCTGGACACCGCGGCGCAGGTTGGCGAGCCGGCCGCGGACGTCCTCCGGTGCTCGGGATATCTGCGGCTGCCCCGGTCGCTGCGCCGCGGCGTCCGCCGCCTTGCCCTCGACCAGATTGGCCCTGGGCACCCGGCGGGGGAGACCGGAGGAGGTCATTCCACCGGCCTTCGGCGTCCGGAGCTGCTCGGCGCGGTGCCAGCGCTCGTCGTTGGCCGACTGCGCCGCGGCTCCGCCCTCGTCCGCCCTCTCGGACTGCCGGGACCCGTCCGCTGCTCCGCCGTCCCTGGTGGCCTCCTCGCCCGTGTCCGCCTGCTGCCACCGCTTGTCGCGCAGCGGCAGACCGGACCCGGTCAGCGAGGGAGGGCCGCTCGTGGCGGGGCCCGGACGGTCGAACTCTACGCGCTCCGGCTGGGCCGTGTCAGCGGTCGGCTGAGATTCCGATTCCGCTCCGTAACCCGGCGTGTACGCATGCTGGTACGTACCTGACTCGGCCCACTCGCCTTGCGCGGCCGGGGCGTTGTAGTCGCCGTACGTCTGCTGGTCCGTGAAGCCGCCCTGGGCGTAGCCGCCTTCCGTATACGGGAAGGGGGTCTGCTGGGTGTCGTGCGGCGCGGGGGAGTGCGGGCCGGGGGCCTGCGGTGCCGGGTAGTCGTGGGACTGCTGCTCGGGGAACAGCGGGTCGCCCGGGGCGGATTGCGCCGCGGCCTGGGCCTGCGCCTCCTCCAGGGCCGCCCGGCGCTCCTCGCGCAGCCGCGAGCGGCCCAGCGGGTCGAGCGCGCGGTCGCCGGCGTTCGGCGCCGCCTCGTAGCGCGAGTCGTCGAAGCCGAGTTCCGCCGCGGTGCGCGTGCCCGGCACGGCCGGGGCGGCCTGCTGCTCGGGGACGATGCGGGAGACCGTGAAGTCGTCGCCGGCCGTCTCGTCCTCGCCGCCGCCACCGTGCGTGATGCGCTCGGGGAGCATGACCAGCGAGGTGGTGCCGGCCTGTTCGCCGGAGGGGCGCAGCTGGACGCGGATGTCGTGCCGCATGGCCAGCCGGCCGACCACGAACAGGCCCATGCGCTGGGAGATCGCGGCGTCCACGGTCGGCGGGTTGGCCAGCCGGTGGTTGATGTCCGCGAAGTCCTCGGGGGTGAGCCCGATGCCCTTGTCGTGGATCTCGATCATCACGCGGCCGTCGGGCAGCCGGGTCGCGGTGACGCGGACCTTGGTGTGCGGGGAGGAGAACGTGGTGGCGTTCTCCAGCAGCTCGGCGAGCAGGTGCACGAGGTCGGTCACGGCCAGGCCGTGGATCTCGGCCTCCGGGACGCCGTCCAGCTCGATGCGCTCGTACGCCTCCACCTCGGAGGAGGCCGCGCGGAGCACGTCCACCAGCGGGATCGGCTGGTCCCAGCGGCGGCCGGGCTCCTCGCCGGCGAGGATGAGGAGGTTCTCGCCGTTGCGGCGCATGCGGGTGGCGAGGTGGTCGAGCCGGAAGAGGTTCTCCAGCTGGTCCGGGTCGGCCTCGTTGTTCTCCAGCCCGGTGATGAGCTCCAGCTGGCCCTCGATCAGGCTCTGGTTGCGGCGCGAGAGGTTGGTGAAGATCGCGTTGACGTTGCCCCGCAGCATGGCCTGCTCGGCGGCGAGCCGGACGGCCTCGCGGTGGACCTGGTCGAAGGCGCGGGCGACCTCGCCGATCTCGTCCTTGGTGGTGATCGGGATCGGCTGCACCCGGGTGTCGATCCGGCCCGGCTCGGTGCGCGAGAGCTGGTCGACCAGCGCGGGCAGGCGCTGCTCGGCGACCTCGAAGGCGGCGCCGCGCAGCCGGCGCATGCTGCGGCTCATCGAGCGGGCGATGCGCCCGGCCACGAAGAACGCGGCGAGCAGGGCGACCACCATGACCGAGGAGTTGACGAGGGCGTCGCGCTGGGCGTCCTCGGAGACCTTGCCGGCCTCGTCCACGGCCTTGTCGGTCAGGTACTTCTCGACGTCGCGGTAGGCCTCGAACTTGCCGGTGGACAGGGCGTACCAGCTCTTGGCGGTGATGCCCTGCGCGGCCAGCCGCTGGTCGTCGGCGCCGGACATGATGGCCAGGGCGGCCTTGTTCTGCTTGTCCGACTGCGCCTTGGCGGCCAGCGTGTCCGACAGGCGCTGGACGTCGGCCTTGGAGCCGCCGCTGCGGTACTCGTCCGCGGCAATGTACTCCAGGAAGTTGTAGGAGGAGAAGGAGGTCAGCAGGAACTGCCGGTCCTTCGCGCTCATCTGGGGCCTGGCCAGCAGGTGCGCGCCCATGGAGCGCTGCAGCGACTCGGCGGCCTTCGCCAGCGAGACCGCGTAGACCATGCGGCCGTAGGAGGTGACGGTGCCGGTGCCCAGGCCGAGTTCGTTGGTGAAGGCCATCAGCGGACGCTGGATGGAGCCGTAGGCGTCCTCGGTCTTGGCCGCCTCGCTCCGGTAGGCGTTCTTCCGGATGGCCGGAAGCTTCGGCTCGGCGTCGCGGACGGCCTTCAGACGGCGCTGGAGGCTCTCGGTGTCCGGCATGGACGTGACGGCCTTGTCGAAGGCCGCGCGGGCCGAATCGGTCGTCTCGCGGGCCTTCTTGACGGCCTCGTCGTCGCGCTCGCCGGAGAGCAGCGGGATGACGCTCGCGTCGCGCTCCTCCAGGATCGCCTGCGCGTAGTCGGCGGCGGAGCGCACGACGCGGGCGGTGTCCGCGGCGTCCTCGGCCTCGGTCCAGGTGTCGACCGACTTCTTGACGTCGAGTCCGCCGAAGACGAGGGCGACGAGCACCGGGATGAGGAGGATCGCGTTCAGCCGGGTGGCCACCCGCCAGTTGCGCGGCGAGAAGCGGCCGCCCTCGCCCTGGGGCACGGCGACGGGCTCGGGGGCGCCGGGGGAGGACGCCGCCTGTGACGGTGGTGTGAAGTTGCCCCGCGCGTCTCGTGCCTGCTGCGCGGTGCCTGTCTTTCTTCGCCTCACTCGTCCAACAACCTCTCGGCGCCGGCACGGGGGGTCGTGCCGTCTTTCGGCTGGACCGTCGACGGCCCAGTTCGGGAAATTCCAGCACGCCGGGCAGGCGCGTTCCAAACACCGGGCGGAGCCGGTGCCCGGCGCGACGGACGCGACATAAAACGGGCATTAAGAGCGAGCGGCGCCAAAAGGCGGGCCGTTCGTGCGCGCAGCGGAAGCGGGCGAACGCGGACCGTGCTGCCGTCCTGTCGCGAGCGGGTCAATTCACTGTCGAAACGTTATGAAGCGCGGCGGCGGGCCGTGGCCAATCCCACAGCCCGCCGGAATTCGATCTTCCGCGCTTTTGCGGTCACTTGACGCGGATTACTTGAGACGGGCCATCAGCGCGTGCTCGACCAGCGTGATGAGCGTGCTCTTCGCCTCGTTCCGGTGCCGCGCGTCGGTGGTGACGATGGGCGCGTCGGGGCCGATCTGCAGCGCCTCGCGCACTTCCTCGGGAGCGTAGGGCTGTTCGCCGTTGAACCCGTTGAGGGCGATGACGAACGGCAGGCCGCTGTTCTCGAAGTAGTCGACCGCCGGGAAGCAGTCGGCGAGCCGCCGGGTGTCGACCAGGACGACCGCCCCGATGGCACCGCGGACGAGGTCGTCCCACATGAACCAGAACCGGTCCTGCCCGGGCGTGCCGAACAGATACAGGATCAGGTCGTCGTCCAGGGTGATGCGGCCGAAGTCCATGGCGACGGTCGTCGTCGTCTTGTCCTGGACGTGGCTCAGGTCGTCGATGCCCGCGGACGCGGACGTCATCACGGCCTCGGTGCGCAGCGGGCTGATCTCCGAGACGGCGCCGACGAAGGTGGTCTTGCCCACGCCGAAGCCGCCGGCCACCACGATCTTCGCGGAGGTGGTGGAGCGGCCGGCGTTCCCGCTAGAGCTTCCGAAGTCCACTGAGAACCCTTTCGAGCAGTGTCACGTCCGGCGTTCCGCCGGTCTCGCCGCCGCCGCCCGGCTGGTGGATCGCCACCATGCCGGCCTCCGCCAGGTCCGCGACCAGGATCCGCGCCACCCCGAGGGGCATGTTCAGCAGCGCGGAGACCTCCGCGACCGACTTGACCTCGCGGCACAGGTGGCAGATCCGCTGGTGCTCCGGGAGCAGGGTCCCCAGCTGGGACGGGTCGGCCGTCGAGCTGACGAGTGCCTCGATGGCGAGCTGGTAGCGCGGCCGGGTCCGGCCGCCCGTCATGGCGTAGGGACGGACCAGTGGCTGATCGCCCTCACTCCCGTACGGCATATGGTGCGATGCGCCGTACGGGCCGGGCGAGACGGGCGGGGTCATGAATCCTCCGGGCGGGACAGCAGGAAGGCAATGATGCCGTCGAGCGGGGGCCGGTGGGAGCTTTCGGCCGTACGGTCGGACGGGATTTGCGGTGTGTGTACGGTCAGTTCAGCAGGCTTCCCTGCAGTTCGGCGCGGAGGTCGGGCGTCAGGACGGTGCCCGCGCGGTCGACCAGGAGGGCCATCTCGTAGCCCACGAGGCCGATGTCGCACTCCGGGTGCGCCAGGACGGCCAGGGAGGAACCGTCCGAGATCGACATGATGAAGAGGAAGCCGCGCTCCATCTCCACCACGGTCTGGTTCACGGCGCCGCCCTCGAAGATCCGGCTGGCGCCGGAGGTCAGCGAGGTCAGGCCGGAGGCCACCGCCGCCAGCTGGTCCGCGCGGTCCCGGGGGAACCCTTCGGACATGGCGAGCAGAAGTCCGTCGGCGGACACCACCACCGTGTGGGACACCCCCGGGGTGCTCTCCACGAAGTTGGTGATCAACCAGTTCAGATTCTGCGCCGCCTGGCTCATCGGACTCAACTAACGCTCCTGCTGGTAGGTGGGGCCAACGTTGTTGTTGCTACCGGTGGCCGGCCCGGTGCCGGCCTGGCGTCCCTGCTGGATGCCGCGGCGGAGGTTGGTCAGGCGGCCGCGCACGTCGTCGGGCGCGCGCGAGACCTGCGGGCCTCCGGGCAGGGACTGCTGCTGGGCCGTGCCCTCCACGAGGTTGGCACGGGGGACACGGCGCGGCAGACCGGACGTGGTGGTGCCGCCGGCGAGGGGCTCGCGCAGCTGCTCGGCCCGGCGCCAGCGCGCGTCGTTGGGGGACTCGTTCCAGCCCTGCGGCGCGGTGCCGTCGCCCGCCGGCGCACCGCCGGTGAGCGGGTCGCGGCGCGGCTCGCGCCGGGGCAGCCGCTGCTGCCCGTCGGCCGGCCGGTTCTCCTCGCCGGGGAACCAGTGCGACTCCAGCTCCTGGAAGAGCGGGGTGCCCGCCGGCGGCGTCCCGGCGCCCGGCTCGGGCACGGGGGCGAGCTGCGGGAACTGCGCGGTGTCCGTGGGCTGTCCGGTGCCCGGCAGGGGGGTCTGCCCGGTGGTGCGGCTCTCCGGCTCGGGCACCGGCGCGAGGCGCGGGTACGAGCCGGTGGCGGCCGGGTCCTCGGGCAGCGGGCCCTGTCCGGTGGTGCTGTTGTCCGGCACCGGCGCGAGCTGTGGGAACTGCGCCGTGTCGGAAGGCCGTGCGCCCTCGTCGCCGGGCAGCGCGAACTGGCCGGTGGTCTGCGGCTCGTCGGCCCGGGGGCGGGCGAACTGGCCGGTGGTCTGCGCCTGGTCGGCCTGCGGCCGGGCGAACTGGCCGGTGGTCTGCGGGTCTTCGTGGCCCGTGGCCGGCGCCTCGTCGGCCTGGGGCCGCGCGAACCGGCCGGTGTCACCGGGGCCGGCGAAGGCGTCCGGGGCGGCGCCCTGCTCGTGGCCGCGCGGGGTCTCCCGCGCGGCGCGGCCGGAGTCGGAGGCGAGCGGCCAGTCGTCCGCCGGGGCCGCCGGGGCGGCGGGCTTGTCGCTGCCCCAGCTCGGTGCCGGACGGGTGGGCAGGCCGGAGCCGGCGCCCTCGCCGTTCCCGCCGCGGGGCGCGTCGGCCGCGCCGCGCTTGGGCAGCTTGCCCACCGGGGCGATGACGGCCGGGCGCTTGCCGCCCCGGGCCGGGAGCGGCGGGCGGCCGTCGTCGGCCTTGCGGTCCGACGCGGAGGGCGGGTTGGGCGACTCGAAGAGGCTCGGACCGCCGGTCGGCGCGCCGGCGCCCGGGGCCGACCCCTTGACGCGGGTGGGCAGACCGCTCTTGGTCTTGCCGCCGGTCCGCGAGGGGATCGGCGGGCGCGGGCCGGCGGCCGCGTCCGCGGCGCCGCCCTGCTGCGGGGCGCCGCCGCCGGGCAGCGACGGGGCCGGCTTGGACATGGACGGGCCCGCCGGGCCGCCGGGGGCACCCGGGGCACCGGGCGCACCGGGCGCGCCGCCGCCGGGCAGGCCCGGCATCCCGCCGCCGGGCGCGCCGGGGACGCCGGGCATGCCGGGGGCACCGCCCGGGGCGCCGGGGCCGGGCCGCTTGTTGCCCTGGGCCACGTCGACGGGGAGCATGACGAGCGCCGTGGTGCCGCCGGAGTCGGACGGCCGGAGCTGGATGCGGATGCCGTGCCGCAGGGACAGGCGGCCGACCACGAACAGACCCATGCGCCGCGAGACGGAGACGTCCACGGTGGGCGGGCTGGCGAGCCGCTCGTTGATCGCGGCCAGGTCCTCGGCGGACAGGCCGATGCCGGTGTCGTGGATCTCGACCAGGACGCGGCCGTCGGGCAGCGCGTGACCGGTGACCTTGACCTTGGTCTGAGGGGAGGAGAACGACGTCGCGTTCTCCAGCAGCTCGGCGAGGAGGTGCACGAGGTCGTTGACCACGCGGCCCGCGACCTCGGTCGCCGGCACGCCGGTCAGCTCGATGCGCTCGTACTGCTCCACCTCGGACGCGGCGGCGCGGAGGACGTCGACCAGCGGGACCGGGCGGGTCCACCGGCGGCCCGGCTCCTCACCGGCGAGAACGAGGAGGTTCTCACCGTTACGGCGCATACGGGTCGCGAGGTGGTCGAGCTTGAAGAGCGAGGAGAGCTGGTCCGGGTCGGCCTCGCGGGACTCCAGTTCGGAGATGAGCGACAGCTGACGCTGGATGAGGCCCTGGGAACGCCGCGAGAGGTTGGTGAACATCGCGTTGACGTTGCCCCGGAGGAGGGCCTGCTCGGCGGCGAGGCGGACCGCCTCGCGGTGCACGTCGTCGAAGGCCGCGGCCACCTTGCCGATCTCGTCGCGGCTGTGGACGCCGACGGACTCGACGGAGGTGTCGACGTCCTGCGGGTCGGCCTCGGAGAGCTGCTTGACGAGCTCGGGCAGCCGGTCGTGGGCGACCTTCTGGGCGGTGTCCTGGAGGCGGCGCAGCGAGCGCACCATGGACCGGGACACGACGAAGGCGCCGACCAGCGAGATGCCGAGGACGAGGACGATCAGGGCGGCGTTGAAGATGGCGTCCTGCTGGGCGTCGTCGCGCAGCTCGGCGGCCTTCTGCTCCATCTGGCTGAGGAGCGTGGCCTCGATGCGCCGCATCTCGTCCAGCTTGGTGGTGTCCTGGTCGAACCAGTCGCGGTAGCTCTTGGGGTCGGTCTTGAGCAGCTCGGGGTTGGTCAGTGCCCGGTCCGCATAGGTCTGCGCGGCGGCGATCTCGGTCTGGCTGCCGTTCAGCGCCTGCATCAGCTCACGGTCCCGGTCGCCGTGGATGGCGGTGAAGCGGGAGAGGGCCTCGCCCTCCTCGTAGGTGGCCGAGTGACCGTACTGGCGGTCGTTCTCCGTGAGGCGGGGGCCGCCCGGGGCGGCGAGCGCGGCGCTGATGACGGCGCGCTGGATGGAGGCGTACTCCTTGGCGGAGGAGAAGGTCGCCAGCGCACGGGTCGCGGAGATCATGTCGGCGTTGCTGGACGCCTGGGCCATGTCCTGGGAGAGCCCGTGCAGCGAGGTGACCAGACGGTTATAGGCGCTGACCGTCTGGGAGATGTAGCTGTCCTTGTGGTACGCGGTCTTCCGGATTTCGCCGATCTTCTTCAGCTGCCGGCTGATGTCG
Source organism: Streptomyces caatingaensis (assembly GCF_001187435.1). Taxonomy (GTDB): domain Bacteria; phylum Actinomycetota; class Actinomycetes; order Streptomycetales; family Streptomycetaceae; genus Streptomyces; species Streptomyces caatingaensis. The sequence continues at coordinate 189,381 of NZ_LFXA01000011.1, forward strand.
ACGAGGGTGGCCGACACCCCGACCATCTGGTCGTCGTCGGCCTTCACCTTCGCGGTGACGTCCACGAAGTCCTTGATGGCCCGGTCGGTCTTCTGCCGGGAGGCGACGACGTCGTCGTTCTTCTTGTCGCCGCTGGTGAGCGGACCGGCGGAGCGGTCGCGCTCGTCCTGGAGCGCGCCGGCCAGCTCGGTGGCCGCCCCGGTCATGTCCGTCAGCAGCTTCATGTGGTCGAGCTGGTCGACGTTCTTGAGCGAGTCCTCGATGCGCAGACCACCCAGGGCCGTCGCGGCCACGACGGGGAGGGTGAGCAGCGAGACGAGGCGGGTCGAAATGCGCCAGTTGCGCAGGGCTATTCGTGAGCCCGGCCCGCTGGGGCCCTTCGCCTTCGGCCGTTCGGCGGGTTCGCCACCGTTCGGCGCGTCGACGGACGTGCCGCGGTCGGTAGCACCGCGCGGCTCCTTCTCCGCCGCAGCGTTGCTGTCCCTCTTGAAACGTCCCTGCACTAGCGTCGCAACCTCTGGACCAGGCGCCCCACCGGGTGAGCGGAGGGACGATGTCGAGTCGTGGGGGGACCGCGGTGCCCCCCTGGCGGTCCGTGGAATTCCAGCACAGTGCCGGATCTCCCAACAAGGCCGGTGCACCGCGCCCGGCGCCCGGTCACGGAGTGTTCCCGGCATGGTGACGCAGCGTGGATGACGGGGGTCTTTATATCGGGCGTAGGTGGATGAGTCACCCTCGCCGCCTCGAAGGACGCCGACTGTCCCAGTCGCCATGATCAGGAGCGGAACGTCAGGTTCAGTCCTGCGATGTCCCGTTTCGTTCGGCCTGTTCGCGCGCCGGTTTTGCGGCTTTTGCCGCGAGATTCGTGAGCAAACTCACAGGTGACTCCCGGCTTTCTCTCCGCTAGGCCGGGGAAAGGCGCGCCTAGCCTGGTCCTTTGCGCATCTGCCCGTCACCCCGACCACACGAGGCACTCCAGTGACCACCACCTCCAAGCCCAACCGCCCCACCCGCCCCGCCCCGCGGAAGACGGCCAACCCGCGCCGCACCACGCTCGCGCACCGGGCGGACAGCACCGGCCTGTTCGACGCCGAGCGCCCGGAGCACCCGGTGGAGCTGCCGTCCGTCACCGCCAACCCGCGCCGCACCACCCTCATGGTGGCGCCGGCCGCGCCGGACCAGGACTGAGCCCGCGGCGCACGGGACGCCCACGGCTCCCGGGATAGCCTGGAGCGTCAGACTCCGGCCGGATTCAGATAAGGGGCCCAGCAACCCGTGCGCATCGCCAGATTCTCCATCGACGGCAACGTCGGATACGGCGTCGTGGAGGGGGACGCCTCCGTAGAGGGCGGCCCCGTCCTCGACATCATCAAGGGCATCCCCTACGGCGACTTCGAGCTCAGCGGCACCAAGGTCCCGCTGGACAAGGTGCGCCTGCTGCCCCCCGTCCTGCCCAGCAAGGTCGTCGCCATCGGCCGCAACTACGCCGAGCACGCCGCGGAGCTGGGCAACGAGGTGCCCGAGGTGCCCGTCGCCTTCTTCAAGCCGTCCACCTCGGTCGTCGGCCCCGCCGACCCGGTCGTGTACCCCTCCTTCTCCCAGGAGCTGCACCACGAGGCCGAACTGGCCGTGGTCATCGGCCGCATGTGCCGCGAGGTCCCGCGCGAGCGCGTCAAGGACGTCATCCTCGGCTACACCTGCGCCAACGACGTCACCGCGCGCGACGTCCAGCAGCGCGAGAAGCAGTGGGCCCGTGCCAAGGGCTTCGACTCCGCCTGCCCGCTCGGCCCCTGGATCGAGACCGAGCTGGACCCGGCCGACCTCGCCATCACCTGCACGGTCAACGGCGAGACCCGGCAGAGCGGCCGCACCTCGCAGATGCTGCGCCCGGTCGAGGACCTCATCGTCCACATCACCGAGGCGATGACGCTGCTCCCCGGCGACGTCGTCCTGACCGGCACCCCGGCCGGGGTCGGACCCCTGCACGACGGCGACGAGGTCGCCGTCACCATCGAAGGCATCGGCACTCTCACCAACAAGGTGATCAAGCGTGGCTAACGCGACCGCGAACGTCCGTGTTCGTTTCTGTCCCTCCCCGACCGGCAACCCCCACGTGGGCCTGGTCCGCACCGCCCTCTTCAACTGGGCGTTCGCCCGCCACCACGGCGGCACCCTGGTCTTCCGCATCGAGGACACCGACGCGGCGCGCGACTCGGAGGAGTCGTACGAGCAGCTGCTCGACGCCATGCGCTGGCTGGGCTTCGAGTGGGACGAGGGCCCCGAGGTGGGCGGCCCCCACGCGCCGTACCGCCAGTCGCAGCGCATGGACATCTACCGGGACGTCGCGCAGAAGCTGCTCGACGCCGGCTACGCCTACCGGTGCTACTGCACCGCCGAGGAGCTGGACGCCCGCCGCGAGGCCGCCCGCGCCGCCGGGAAGCCGTCCGGCTACGACGGCAAGTGCCGCGTCGTGACGCCCGAGCAGAAGGCCGCCTACGAGGCCGAGGGCCGCCAGTCGATCGTCCGCTTCCGCATGCCCGACGAGACGATCACCTTCACCGACCTCGTCCGCGGCGAGCTGACCTTCACCCCGGAGAACGTCCCGGACTTCGGCATCGTCCGGGCCAACGGCGCCCCGCTCTACACGCTCGTCAACCCCGTCGACGACGCCCTGATGGAGATCACCCACGTCCTGCGCGGCGAGGACCTGCTCTCCTCCACCCCGCGCCAGATCGCCCTCTACAAGGCGCTGATCGAGCTCGGCGTCGCCAAGGCCGTCCCCGAGTTCGGCCACCTGCCCTACGTCATGGGCGAGGGCAACAAGAAGCTCTCCAAGCGCGACCCGCAGTCGTCGCTCAACCTCTACCGCGAGCGCGGCTTCCTGCCCGCCGGGCTGCTCAACTACCTCTCCCTGCTGGGCTGGTCGCTCTCCGCCGACCAGGACATCTTCTCGATGGACGAGATGGTCGCCGCCTTCGACATCTCGGCCGTCAACGCCAACCCGGCCCGCTTCGACCTGAAGAAGGCCGAGGCGATCAACGCCGACCACATCCGGCGGCTGGAGGTGAAGGACTTCGTCGAGGCGTGCCGGCCGTGGCTGCGCGCCCCGCACGCGCCGTGGGCGCCGGAGTCCTTCGACGCGGCCGCCTTCGAGGCGCTGGCCCCGCTGGCCCAGACCCGCCTCACCGTCCTCTCGGACATCACGGCCAACGTCGACTTCCTCTTCCTGCCCGAGCCCGTCGAGGACGAGGCGTCCTGGGCCAAGGCCATGAAGGAGGGCTCGGACGCGCTGCTGCGCACGGCCCGCGAGAAGCTGGCCGCCGCGGAGTGGAACGCCGAGGCGATCAAGGCCGCCGTCGTCGCCGCGGGCGAGGAGCACGGCCTCAAGCTCGGCAAGGCCCAGGCCCCGGTCCGCGTCGCCGTCACCGGCCGCACCGTCGGCCTGCCGCTCTTCGAGTCCCTGGAGATCCTCGGCCGCGAGCGCACGCTGGCGCGCGTGGACGCGGCGCTGGCGAAGCTGGCCGCCGCGTAACGGTTCTGTCCGAAACGGTGCCCGGGAGCCGGCCGAGGCTCCCGGGCACCGTCGTGTTCTCCCTAGGGTGAACGCATGTGCGACGAGAAGCGTGAACGCGACGAGAGGCGACGGGCCGGCGACGAGGCGGACCTCCACCGGGGCGCGGCCGCCGACCTGGCCGTCGAGGCGGCCGCGTCGGGCGGCCTGTCCGCCGTGGCGCACGCCGTGACGGCCGTGGGCCGCGCGGTGGCCCACGGCGCGAGGGCGGCCGTGGAGGCGCTGACGTAGGCCGGCCGGCGGGGCGGAAGGCCCCGCGGACGCCCGTCGCGGCCGGTACCGTCGGTCGTGTGACCGTACGAGCCGTCCTCTGGGACGTCGACGACACCCTCTTCGACTACGCCGGCTCCGACCGGACCGGCCTGGCCCGGCACCTCGCGGCCGAGGGCCTGCTCACCCGGTACGGCACCGCGGAGCGGGCCCTCTCGCTGTGGCGGGAGATCATGGAGGCGCAGTTCGCCCGCTTCCTCGCCGGCGAGATCGACTTCAGGGAGCAGCGCCGCGAGCGCGTCCGCGCCTTCCTCGGCGTCCCGCTCGGCGACGCCGAGGCCGACACCTGGTTCGCCGGCTACGTACGGCACTACGAGGCCGCCTGGGCCCTCTTCCCCGACGCCCGCCCCGCCCTGGAGGCCCTGGGCCGCCACTGCCGCCAGGCGGTGCTCTCCAACGCCGCCACGGCGCAGCAGCGGCGCAAACTGGCCGCCCTCGGGGTCCGCGGCCACTTCGAGGAGATCCTCTGCGCCGACCTGCTCGGCCGCGCCAAACCCGACCCCCGTGCCTTCCTGGACGCCTGCGCCGCGCTCGGCCTGCGCCCCGGGGAGGTCGTCTACGTGGGGGACCAGCTGGAGACGGACGCGGTCGCGGCGCGGGCCGCGGGGCTGCACGGGGTGTGGCTGGACCGTACGGGAGGGGCGGACGGGGCCGTCCTGCCGGACGGCGTCCGGCGCGTCCGGGGGCTCGGCGAGCTGCCCGCGCTGCTGCGCCCGGTTATCGATTTTGGTGCCCCGTCCACCTTCGGGTAATGTTCTTCCTGCGCCGCCCGGGAGGGCCGAGAGGCCGGAGCGGGGGGCGCGAGCCCGAGCAAGACCCCTTCACGGGGGTCGAGTTCTGGTGGGGTATGGTGTAATTGGCAGCACGAGTGATTCTGGTTCACTTAGTCTAGGTTCGAGTCCTGGTACCCCAGCAAGAGAATTTCGGAATTCCTTCGAATTACTGATAACGTTCTCTTCGAAAATGCAGTGACTAGCCCCCGTTGTGTAGCGGCCTAGCACGCCGCCCTCTCAAGGCGGTAGCGCCGGTTCGAATCCGGTCGGGGGTACTGGTTCCTGACAGGTTGGCTCCTGACAGGAATCGCTGGGGCCCCCGTTGTGTAGCGGCCTAGCACGCCGCCCTCTCAAGGCGGTAGCGCCGGTTCGAATCCGGTCGGGGGTACTGGTTCACACCATGGGCTATGGTGTAATTGGCAGCACGAGTGATTCTGGTTCATTTAGTCTAGGTTCGAGTCCTGGTAGCCCAGCGCAAGACCTCACGGTCGAGCAAATGACTTGCCCCCGTTGTGTAGCGGCCTAGCACGCCGCCCTCTCAAGGCGGTAGCGCCGGTTCGAATCCGGTCGGGGGTACGAGGGGAAATGCCTCCCGCTTCGGCGGGGGGCATTTCCTTTTTCTCGCGCCCTTTCCGGGGCCGGGGCCCGCCACCATAATTCCCGGCATGGTCCCTCCCGGTGGCGCGCTCCGCCCGGTCCACGCCGGTGACCTCCGGCCCGGCGACCACGTCTGTCTGCCCTTCGCGTCGGACGAGGAGCGGACCACGGTCCTCCAGGACGTCGTACGCGGCGGCCTGGACGCCCGGGACAAGATCCTCCACCTGGCGGGGCCCGGTGAGCCGCCCGCCCCCGTGGGCGAATCCCTGGCACTCGAAGGAGAGTTGGAGCCCGCCGCGCTGCTCGGCCGGCTGCGCCGGGCCGCGGACCGCTCGCGGGCGGAGGGCTTCCGCGCCCTGCGGATCACCGGCGGCCCCGGGGCGGCCGGCCCGCGCGACGTCCACGGGCTGCTGCGCTACGAGGCGCTGCTGGAGGCGGAGTTGGGGCCGGGGCGGGCGCTGGCCGTCTGCCTCTACGACGTCCGCCGGGCCCCGGGCGCGCTGGAGGTGTGCGGGGCGGCCCACGCGCGCCGCGTCGAGGCCGACCCCCTGGTGCGGACGCCCGGGCTCCTCGTCGTCCGCACCCACCGCCCGCCCGGGCTGCGCCTGGAGGGCGTCGTGGACGCCGCCGCGCGCCGACCGCTGCGGGACGCCCTGCGGTCCGTGGCGGACGTCCGGGAGGACGTCCGGCTGGACGTCTCCCGGGCCGAGTTCCCGGACCTCGGCGGGCTGCGGCTGCTGATGGGCTTCGCGCGGGCCCGCGCCGCCCGCCACCGCGTCGTCGAGCTCTCGGGCCTCGCGCCGCAGCAGGCCCGGATCATCACCCTCATCGGCTGGGACCGGACGCCGGGGCTCGCGCTGTCCGGGCCGGGCCGGCCGCCCCAGCCGCCGCCCCTGCGGGGCCGGGGCGCCGCTCACCGCGGAGGCGAGGTCAGCCGCTCCTCCGGAGCGTTTCCGTCAGGCGCACCGCCGCGTCCAGGACGGCCTGGGCGTGCATGCGGCCAGGGTGGCGCGTGAGGCGCTCGATGGGGCCGGAGACCGAGACGGCGGCGACGACGCGGTTGGAGGGGCCGCGGACGGGCGCGGAGACGGACGCGACGCCCGGCTCGCGCTCGCCGATCGACTGCGCCCAGCCCCGCCGCCGGACGCCGGACAGCGCCGTCGCCGTGAAGCGGGCCCCCTGCAGCCCGCGGTGCAGCCGCTCCGGCTCCTCCCAGGCCATGAGCACCTGGGCCGCCGAGCCCGCCTTCATGGGCAGCGTGGACCCCACGGGCACCGTGTCCCGCAGTCCGGACAGCCGTTCCGCGGCGGCCACGCAGATCCGCATGTCGCCCTGGCGGCGGTAGAGCTGGGCGCTCTCGCCCGTCACGTCGCGCAGATGCGTGAGCACCGGCCCGGCCGAGGCCAGCAGCCGGTCCTCGCCGGCCGCGGCGGCCAGCTCGCTCAGCCGCGGGCCGAGGATGAACCGGCCCTGCATGTCGCGCGCCACCATCCGGTGGTGCTCCAGGGCAACCGCCAGCCGGTGCGCCGTCGGGCGCGCCAGCCCGGTGGCCGTGACCAGCCCGGCGAGCGTGGCCGGGCCGGACTCCAGAGCGCTCAGCACCAGAGCCGCCTTGTCGAGAACGCCCACTCCGCTCGAGGCGCCGCCAGAATTGTCCATGCAACGATACTCGCGTCTCACTCTGTGAAACGCAAGTTCATTATCCGGCGGAAGCCGCCAACCTGGACCCACAGCACCCAACCCCGGAGGGACAGCGATGGGACGGACACTGGCGGAGAAGGTCTGGGACGACCACGTCGTCACGCGCGCCGAGGGCGAGCCCGACCTGCTCTTCATCGATCTGCACCTGCTGCACGAAGTCACCAGCCCGCAGGCGTTCGACGGGCTGCGCAAGGCCGGGCGCACGGTCCGCCGCCGCGACCTGACCATCGCCACCGAGGACCACAACACCCCCACGCTCGACATCGACAAGCCCATCGCGGACCCCGTCTCCCGCACCCAGCTGGAGACCCTGCGCCGCAACTGCGCCGAGTTCGGCGTACGGCTGCACCCGCTGGGCGACGTGGAGCAGGGCGTCGTCCACGTGGTGGGACCGCAGCTGGGACTGACCCAGCCCGGCACCACGGTCGTCTGCGGCGACAGCCACACCTCCACCCACGGGGCGTTCGGCGCGCTCGCCTTCGGCATCGGCACCAGCCAGGTCGAGCACGTGCTGGCCACCCAGACGCTGCCGTTGGCGCCGTTCAGGACGATGGCCGTCACCGTCGAGGGCGAACTCCCCGCCGGCGTCACGGCGAAGGACCTGATCCTGGCCGTCATCGCCAGGATCGGCACCGGCGGCGGCCAGGGCCACGTCATCGAGTACCGAGGCCCCGCCATCGAGAAGCTCTCGATGGAGGCCCGGATGACCGTGTGCAACATGTCCATCGAGGCGGGCGCCCGGGCCGGGATGATCGCCCCCGACGAGACGACGTTCGCGTACCTCAAGGACCGCCCGCACGCCCCGAAGGGCGCCGACTGGGACGCGGCGGTCGCCTACTGGCGCACCCTGCGCACCGACGACGACGCGGTGTTCGACCGCGAGGTGGTCATCGACGCGTCCGAGCTCTCGCCGTTCGTCACCTGGGGCACCAATCCGGGGCAGGGCGCGCCGCTCGCGGCCGCCGTCCCCGACCCGGCCTCCTTCGCGGACCCCTCCGAGCGCTTCGCCGCCGAAAAGGCCCTGGAGTACATGGACTTGACGCCGGGTCAGCGGCTGCGGGACGTCCGGGTGGACACCGTCTTCGTCGGCTCCTGCACCAACGGGCGGATCGAGGACCTGAGGGCCGCGGCGGCCGTCCTGCGCGGCCGCTCCGTGGCCGAGGGTGTCCGCATGCTGGTCGTCCCCGGCTCGGTGCGGGTGGCGCTCCAGGCCGTCGAGGAGGGCCTGGACAAGGTGTTCACCGCCGCCGGCGCCGAGTGGCGGCACGCGGGCTGCTCGATGTGCCTGGGCATGAACCCCGACCAACTGGCGCCCGGCGAGCGGTCGGCGTCCACCTCGAACCGCAACTTCGAGGGCAGGCAGGGCAAGGGCGGCCGCACCCACCTCGTCTCGCCCCAGGTCGCCGCCGCCACCGCGGTCCTGGGGCACCTCGCCTCGCCGGCCGACCTGACGGCCGAACCCGCCCTGGTGGCCTGAGGCGCACGGCACCGCACCCCCGCACGCCGACCGCAGCACACCGCACGAGCAACAGGAGAGCATGGTGGAAGCCTTCACCGCACACACCGGCCGGGCCGTCCCGCTGCGCCGCAGCAACGTCGACACCGACCAGATCATCCCCGCGCACTGGCTCAAGAAGGTCACCCGCGACGGTTTCGAGGACGGGCTCTTCGAGGCGTGGCGCAAGGACCCGGAGTTCGTCCTCAACCGCCCCGAGCGCGCCGGCGCCTCGGTCCTGGTGGCGGGCCCCGACTTCGGCACCGGCTCGTCGCGCGAACACGCCGTCTGGGCGCTGCAGAACTACGGGTTCAGGGCCGTCGTCTCGTCCCGCTTCGCGGACATCTTCCGCGGCAACTCGCTGAAGAACGGGCTCCTGACGGTCGTCCTGCCGCAGGGGACCGTGGAACGGCTCTGGGAGCTGACCGAGGCCGACCCCGCCGCGGAGGTGACCGTCGACCTCGTGGCCCGCGAGGTGCGGGCCGAGGGCATCACGGCCGGTTTCGACCTTGACGAGAACGCCCGGTGGCGGTTGCTGGAGGGGCTCGACGACATCGGGCTGACCCTCCGGCACGAGGCCGACATCGCCGCCTTCGAGGCCCGCCGGCCCGGCTTCAAGCCCTCCACGGCCCTGGTCTGAGGCCGGATTTCACGCCCGTTCGGCGGAGCGCCAGGACCTCCGGGGGACCCCGGATTTCCGCTGCTCACCCCAGGTTTGGCATGATGCGCCCCCTGTCTTCGGACAGGGGGCGCACCGCTTTGTTGAGGCCCTGTGAGGCGACAACTCGCCTCAGATGGCACAATCGGTGCATGGAACGCGACAGCCAACTCGAGCTCTACCGGCTCGTCGCGGACCGGCTCAAGGAAGCGCACTCCCGGGTGCGCACACTGCAAGTCCCGGAGGGCGTACGGATGGCGCTGTCCCGGAAGCTGCTGGCCATCACGGCCGCGGCGAAGCACGATCTCTCAGGCGCGGCACTGCGTCTGGACCGGCTGATGAAGGACCTCGACGAGGGCCGTTTCCCTTCAGAGCGCGGCACCGACGGAACTCCGTGATGGGTCGGGTTCGTTGCGGCACAAGGGTGATTAGACCGTTTCGTGTTTGATTTGCGGTATATATCTGCCTAACGTGCGAAAACGCTGGAACAATTCCAGCAAAGTCTCCGAAGGGGAAGACGTGAACAAGGCGCAGCTCGTTGAAGCGATTGCCGACAAGATGGGCGGCCGGCAGCAGGCCGCCGACGCCGTCGACGCCGTACTCGACGCCATTGTGCGGGCCGTTGTGGCCGGCGACCGGGTCTCGGTCACCGGCTTCGGTTCGTTCGAGAAGGTCGAGCGCCCGGCCCGTTACGCCCGCAACCCGCAGACGGGCGAGCGGGTTCGGGTCAAGAAGACGGCGGTGCCGCGCTTCCGCGCCGGCCAGGGCTTCAAGGACCTGGTGAGCGGCTCGAAGAAGCTGCCGAAGGGCGGCGAGGTCGCGGTGAAGAAGGCGCCCAAGGGCAGCCTCACCGGCGGCAAGGCCACCACCAAGGCCGCCGCCAAGAAGGCCACCGCGAAGAAGGCGACCGCCAAGAAGACCACCGCCAAGAAGGCGGCTCCGGCGAAGAAGACGACCGCCGCGAAGACCACGGCGAAGAAGACCACGGCGAAGAAGGCGGCCCCGGCCAAGGCCACCGCCAAGAAGACCACGGCGAAGAAGACCACCGCCGCGGCGAAGAAGACCACGGCCAAGAAGACCGCCCCGGCGAAGAAGGCGGCCGCGGTCAAGGCTCCGGCGCGCAAGACCACCGCGCGCAAGACCACGGCCAAGAAGACCGCGGCCAAGAAGAAGTAAAGGCTGCGGTCGGCGTCACGCGCCGGGCCGGGCTCCCTCCGGGGAGCCCGGCCCGCGGTGCGTGCGGCCCCGGCGCGGCCCCGCGGGGCCGTGAACGCCCTTGCGGGCCTCAGAAGGTCTGGAGGGTCACCAACGTCACACGGAGGCCCTCCGGGGCGTCCTCGGAGCCCTCGCACTCGATCCGCACCCGCTGCCCCGGCCGCAACAGCCGCAGGCCGCCCGCGTCGAACGCGGCGGCGTCGAAGGGCACCGGGGTGCCGTCGTCCAGGAGGACGCTGCCGCAGCGGGTTTCGGGATCGTAGGTGTACGCGGTGGCCTGCATGCCCACGAGCCTAGTCCGTCACCGCGCCCCCGGCCGCCCGCGGAACCCCCGCCTCCGGCCGGCCCCCGGCCACCGCGGCCGTCCACGGGCCCACGCCCAGCGCCAGCGCGGCCCGCAAATCCGCGCCGGTGTCCACGTCCCGGCGCACGGAATCCACGTCCGGCAGCAGGATTTCGCGGGCGCCCGACGCCCGGTGCCGGGCGCGCGAGCGGCCCTCGAACGCCGGCGCCAAAGGTATTCCGGGAGCCGCCGCCAGCAGCGTCGTCCCGATTCCCGCCGCGTCGGCGAGAAATGCGCGGGGGAATTCCGCGGCCGAATCGAGCACCCGCCCGAGTTCGGGCGTGCGCAGCGCGGGGAGATCGGCGTTCAGGGTCGCCACCGCGGCCCCCGGGCGGTGCGCGCGCACGGTGTGCGCCCCGTGCGCCAGCGCCGCGTTCAGCCCCCGCCCGCCGGGCGGTTCGGGCACCGTGCGCGCGCCCAGCGCGGCCAGCTCCGCGGCCGCGCGCCGATCGCCGGTGACGACCACCACATCGTCCACCGCCGCACAGGCCAGCGCCGCGGCCACGGTGTCCAGCGCGAAGGCCAGCGCCAGCGCGGAGCGGGGCACGGCCCCCACGGCGTCCGCCAGGCGGCTCTTGGCCCGGTCCAGCGGCTTCAGCGGCACCACCAGGGTCCAGGCCACGGGCGGTCCTTCCTTCCTCGTCCGGCGCTCGTCTCGCGCACGGCGTTCATTGTTGCCCGCCCCCGGCTGCCGAGGCCGACGGAGGGGCACGGGGTTACGGTGTTCTCGACAGACCGGGTACCCGGGGCGACACTTGTCCGGCCGCAGGGTGCGCAGCGGACCCGCGGAAGGTTCCAGGTCCCAAGAGAAGGGTGTACGGGTGTCCCGCCACAGAATCGGCTTCTGGTACCGCTTTACGGCGGTGTTGGCGAAACCGCCGCTCGTGGTTCTGTTCAAGCGGGAGTGGCGCGGAATGGAGCACATTCCGGCCGACGGCGGCTTTATCACCGCCGTCAACCACAACTCCTATCTGGACCCGCTCTCCTACGCCCACTTCCAGTACAACACCGGGCGCGTGCCGCGCTTCCTGGCCAAGGCGGGCCTGTTCCGCAACGGCTTCGTCGGCACCCTGCTGCGCGGCACCGGCCAGATCCCCGTCTACCGCGAGAGCACCGACGCCGCCAACGCCTTCCGCGCCGCCGTCGACGCCATCAACAGGGGCGAGTGCGTGGCCTTCTACCCCGAGGGCACCCTCACCCGCGACCCCGACATGTGGCCCATGGAGGGCAAGACCGGCGCCGCCCGCGTCGCGCTGCTCACCCGCGCGCCGGTGATCCCGGTCGCCCAGTGGGGCGCGCACGAGGCCATGCCGCCGTACGCCAAGGAGAAGAAGCTGCGGCTCTTCCCGCGCAAGACCCTCAAGGTGCTGGCCGGCCCCCCGGTGGACCTCTCGGCGTACTACGGCAAGGAACCGACCGCGGAGGTGCTGCGCGAGGCCACCGAGAAGATCATGGCCGCGATCACCGAACTCCTCGCCGAACTCCGGGGCGAGCCCGCCCCCGCCGAGCCCTACACCCTCAAGAAGGCCCGCGCCGCGGCCCGTCGCGGGAACGCGCCGGCGCGGAAGGAGACCACGTGACGCGCTGTGCCGTCTTCGGAACCGGTTCCTGGGGCACCGCGTTCGCGATGATCCTCGCCGACGCCGGGTGCGAGGTGACCCTGTGGGGCCGCCGCGCCTCGGTCGTCGAGGCCGTCAACACCGGCCGGACGAACCCCGACTACCTCCCCGGCGTCGAACTCCCCGCCGCCGTACGGGCCACGACCGACCCCGCCGAGGCGGCGGCCGGCGCCGACTTCACCGTCCTCGCGATCCCCTCGCAGACGCTGCGCGCCAACCTCGCCGAGTGGACGCCGCTGCTGGCCGGCGACACCGTGCTCGTCTCCCTGATGAAGGGCGTCGAACTCGGCACGGCCAAGCGGATGAGCGAGGTGGTCGAGGAGGTCGCCAAGGTCTCCGCGGACCGCGTCGCCGTCCTCACCGGTCCCAACCTCGCCAAGGAGATCGCGGCCCGGCAGCCCGCCGCCGCCGTCGTCGCCTGCCGCGACGAGGAGGTGGCCCGGCGGCTCCAGCGGGCCTGCCACACCGCGTACTTCCGCCCGTACACCAACACCGACGTCGTCGGCTGCGAACTCGGCGGCGCCGTCAAGAACGTCATCGCCCTCGCCGTCGGCATCGCCGCCGGCATGGGGCTCGGCGACAACGCCAAGGCGTCCCTCATCACCCGCGGACTGGCCGAGACCACCCGGCTGGGACTGGCGATGGGCGCCGACGCGCACACCTTCGCCGGACTCGCGGGCATGGGCGACCTCGTCGCCACCTGCTCCTCGCCGCTCTCGCGCAACAACACCTTCGGCCGCAACCTCGGCCGCGGCATGAGCCTGGAGGAGACCATCGCGGTCACCCGGCAGACCGCCGAGGGCGTCAAGTCCTGCCAGTCCGTGCTGGATCTGGCGCGAAGGCACCATGTCGACATGCCGATCACGGAGACCGTCGTGGACATCGTCCACGAGGGCAAGCCCCCCATGGTCGCCCTCCGGGAGCTGATGTCGCGCAGCGCCAAGCCCGAACGGCACTGACCCGAGCGGCGCGGGGACACGGGTGCCACAAGGTACTCTCGACGCGATATGAGCAGCGAGAACCCCACCCAGAACCCCGACCGCAAGCCCCGCGTCGCGGTGGTCTTCGGCGGCCGCAGTTCCGAGCACGCGATCTCGGTGGTCACCGCGGGCGCCGTCCTGCGCGCGATCGACCGCACGAAGTACGACGTGCTGCCGATCGGCATTACCACCGACGGCCGTTGGGCGCTCACCGCCGACGATCCGGAGCGGATGGCCATCGCCGACCGCGCGCTGCCGAGCGTCGAGCAGCTCGCCGAGTCGGCCGAGGGCGAGGTCCTGCTGCCCGTCGCCCCCGACCGCCGCGAGGTCGTCTACTCCGAGCCGGGCGCCGTGCCCAAGGCCCTGGGCGAGGTCGACGTCGTCTTCCCCGTGCTGCACGGCCCGTACGGCGAGGACGGCACCCTCCAGGGCATGCTCGACCTCGCGGGCATCCCCTACGTCGGCGCGGGCGTCCTGGCCTCCGCCGTCGGCCAGGACAAGGAGTACATGAAGCGGATCTTCATCTCCTACGGGCTGCCCGTCGGCCCGTACGAGGTGATCCGCCCGCGCGAGTGGCAGGCCGACCCGGTGGCCGCCCGCCGCAAGATCGTGGACTTCGCGGACGAGCACGGCTGGCCGCTCTTCGTGAAGCCCGCCCGCGCCGGCTCGTCCATGGGCATCACCAAGGTCGACGACGCCGACGGGCTCGACGCGGCGATCGAGGAGGCGCGGCGCCACGACCCCAAGGTCGTCGTGGAGGCGCTGGTGCGCGGCCGCGAGATCGAGTGCGGGGTGCTGGAGTTCGAGGACGGGCCGCGCGCCAGCGTGCCCGCCGAGATCCCGCCGGTGGAGGCGCACAGCTTCTACGACTTCGAGGCCAAGTACATCGACTCCGCCTCCGGGATCGTGCCCGCGCCGCTCACCGACGAGGAGACCCGCCGCGTCCAGGAGCTGGCCGTGCGCGCCTTCGACGCCACCTCCTGCGAGGGCCTGGTCCGCGCCGACTTCTTCCTCGGCGAGGACGGCGAGTTCGTCATCAACGAGATCAACACCATGCCCGGCTTCACGCCGATCTCCATGTACCCGCGCATGTGGCAGGAGAGCGGCGTCGGTTACCCGGAGCTGGTGGACCGGCTGATCCAGGCGGCGCTGCGGCGGCCGACCGGGCTGCGCTAGGAGCGCGTGTCCTCCGGGTCCAGGGAGGGCACCGTCTTCTTGACGGCGGCGGCGAGATCGACGAGCGCGCTCATGTCGCCGCCGTCGCCCGCGACCTTCCCCGGCAGCGTCACCTCGATGTACACGGGACGCAGCGGGGTGGTGCAGCGGACGCCGCCGCCCCGGAGCCTCTCGGGGGCCCAGCTCACCCCGTCGACGACCGCCGAGCCGGTCGCCGGGTCGTCGAAGATCCTCGGCCGTGGCACCCCGCAGCGCAGGGTGATCGTGTTCTCGGCGGACCCGTCGCCCCAGGCGGCGGTGAAGTCCGAGGCCGGGTCGGTGGAGCGGCGCTCCAGACCGCCGACGGAGCCGGGGAGTTCCCGGTGCAGGTCCCGGCAGAGCGCGGCCTGCCGGCCCGTCGGCGGGGGCGAGGGCACCGCCGGCCCGGCCGCCCGGTCCGCCGCGGAGCAGGCGACGGCCGTGCACAGCAGGGCGGCGGCGGGCAGGCCGGCCAGGCGGCGGCCGGTCCGCCGGAGGAACAAAAAGGTCACCGGCCGAGCATACGAGGGGCTAGAGATGGACCACCGGGCAGGTCAGCGTGCGGGTGATGCCCTCGACCTGCTGGACCCTGGCCACGACCATCCGGCCCAGCTCGTCCACGGTGTCGGCCTGCGCGCGCACGATCACGTCGTACGGGCCCGTCACGTCCTCGGCCCGGATCACACCGTCGATCTTCGAGATGACTTCGGCCACGGTCGACGCCTTGCCGACCTCGGTCTGGATCAGGATGTACGCCTGTACCACGGAACCTCCAGGGCGGCTTCGAGGATCATGTGGGGAGAAGGGACGCCACCGTACCGCGCCGCCGCACGGCAGGGGGAGACCCGCGCTGCCTGCGCGGCGCGGCACCGCAGCGGTTCCGCGTCCGGCTTCGCGTCCCGTTCTGCAACTGACGAACACGGCAACGGAAAACTCCGAGGAGGAGCGCGGTGAAAGGCACTGTCGGCGAGTTGGGGGAGTTCGGGCTCATCAGGGAGCTGACGTCCCGGCTCACCACCACCCCGGCCGTCCGGCTCGGGCCGGGCGACGACGCCGCGGTGGTCGCCGCGCCCGACCGGAGGGTCGTGGCCAGTACGGACGTGCTCCTGGAGGGGCGGCACTTCCGCCGCGACTGGTCCACCGCCTACGACGTGGGACGCAAGGCCGCCGCCCAGAACCTGGCCGACATCGCCGCGATGGGCGCCGTGCCCACCGCGGTGCTCCTCGCCCTCGTCGTCCCCGCCGAACTCCCCGCCACCTGGCCGGTGGAGCTGATGGACGGCATCCGCGACGAGTGCCAGGTGGCCGGCGCGGCGGTGGTCGGCGGGGACGTGGTGCGGGGCGAGACGATCACCGTCTCCATCACCGCCCTCGGCGACCTGCGCAACCACGAGCCGGTCACCCGCTCCGGCGCCCAGCCCGGCGACGTCGTCGCCGTCACGGGCTGGCTCGGCTGGTCCGCGGCCGGACTCGCCGTCCTGGCACGGGGGTTCCGCTCCCCGCGCGCCTTCGTCGAGGCGCACCGCCGGCCCGAACCGCCCTACCACGCCGGGCCCGCCGCCGCCTCGCTCGGCGCCACGGCCATGACGGACGTCAGCGACGGGCTGATCGCGGACCTCGGGCACATCGCCGAGGCCAGCAAGGTCCGCATCGACCTGCACACCACCGCGATCGACGTCCCCACGCAGATGTCCGACATCGGGCAGGCGGTCGGGGTGGACCCCCTGCAGTGGGTGCTCACCGGGGGAGAGGACCACGCGATCGTCGCGACCTTCCCGCCGGACGTGAAGCTGCCCGCCCGCTGGCGGGTCATCGGCGAGGTGGTCAGCCCCTCCGCACTGCCGCAGGTGACGGTCGACGGCGCGCCGTGGGACCGGGCGAGCGGCTGGGACCACTTCGGGGACGGCTACGAGTACGGCGGCTTCGGGGACGAGGGCGCGGACGGGCCGGGGGAGGACGGGGCCTAGATTGGGCCCATGCCGACAGCCGCCGCCGTGCCCACGCCCGCGCCTCCCCGTGTCCTGACCGTCGCCGGCTCCGACTCCGGCGGCGGGGCGGGCGTCCAGGCCGACCTGAAGACCATGCTCGCCCTCGGGGCGCACGGCATGAGCGTCCTCACCGCCGTCACCGCGCAGAACTCCCTGGGCGTGCAAGGGGCTTGGCCGCTGCCGGCGGAGGCGGTGCGGGCGCAGTTCCGCAGCGTCGTGGACGACATCGGCGTCCAGGCCGTGAAGACCGGCATGCTCGCCTCGGCCGAACTCGTCGCGACCGTGGCCGAACTGCTCGCCGGGGTGGACGCGCCCGTCGTCTGCGACCCCGTCGGCATCTCCAAGCACGGTGACCCGCTGCTCGCCGCGTCCGCGCGGGACGCCGTGCGGCTGAAGCTCCTGCCGCTCGCGACCGTCGCCACGCCCAACCTCGACGAGGTGGCGTGGCTGACGGGCGTCCGCGTGCGGGGCGAGTCCGGCCTGCGGAGGGCGGCGGGGGCGGTGCTGGAGCTGGGGCCGCGGTGGGTGCTGGTGAAGGGCGGGCACCTCGCCGGGGACGCGGTGGACCTGCTCACGGACGGGACGACCGAGCGGTGGCTGCGGGCGGAGCGGCACGACAACCGGCACACGCACGGGACGGGGTGCACGCTGGCGAGCGCGATCGCCTGCGGGCTGGCGCGGGGCGCCTCCGTGCCGGACGCCGTCGCCTCCGCGAAGGAGTACGTGACCGGGGCGATCGCGGCCGGCTTCGCGCTGGGGGCGGGGATCGGGCCGGTGGACCACGGGTGGCGGTGGCGGGGCTAGCCCGCCGCCGTGGGGCTCACCCCTTCTCCAGGAACTCCTCCCGCTCCGCGTCCAGCAGGGCGTCCAGCGCCGTCCGCAGGGCGGGCAGGCCGTCGAGGGCCGGGTCGGCGGCCACGACGGCCGTCGCCTCCTCGCGGGCCGCCGCGATGACCTCCTCGTCGTCGATGACGGTGAGCATCCGCAGGGAGGAGCGCGCCCCCGACTGGGCCTGGCCGAGGACGTCGCCCTCGCGGCGCTGCTCCAGGTCGATGCGGGACAGCTCGAAGCCGTCGAGCGTGGCGGCGACGGCGCCCAGCCGGGCGCGGGCCGGGCTCGCCGCGCCCGCGTCGGTGACGAGGAGGCAGAGGCCCGGCGCGGAGCCCCGCCCGACCCGCCCGCGGAGCTGGTGCAGCTGCGAGACGCCGAACCGGTCGGCGTCCATGATCACCATGACCGTGGAGTTGGGGACGTTCACACCGACCTCGATCACGGTGGTCGCCACCAGCACGTCCACCTCGCCGGCGGCGAAGCGCCGCATGACGTCGTCCTTCGCCTCCGGCTGCATCCGCCCGTGCAGCACCTCGACGCGGAGCCCGGCCAGCGGCCCCTTCGCCAGCCGCTCGGCGACGTCGAGGACGGCCAGCGGGGGCCGCTTGTCGTCCACCTCGCCGGCGGCGGACGGCTTCTCCTCCTCGTCGCCGATGCGCGGGCACACGACGTACGCCTGGTGGCCGCCCTGGACCTCCTCGCGCACGCGCTCCCAGGCCCGGGTCAGGAAGTGCGGCTTGTCCTTGGCGGGCACCACGTGGGTGGCGATGGGGGAGCGGCCGGCGGGGAGCTGGTCCAGGACGGACGTCTCCAGGTCGCCGAAGACGGTCATGGCGACCGTGCGCGGGATGGGCGTCGCGGTCATGACCAGCAGGTGGGGCGGTTGTCCGCCCTTCGAGCGGAGCGCGTCGCGCTGCTCGACGCCGAAGCGGTGCTGCTCGTCCACCACGACCAGGCCGAGGTCGTGGAAGCGCACCTTGTCCTCGATCAGGGCGTGGGTGCCCACCACGATGCCCGCCTCGCCGGTGACCAGGTCGAGGAGGGCCTGGCGGCGGGCCGCCGCGCCCATGGAGCCGGTGAGCAGGACGACCTTGGTGCCCCGCTCCGCGCCGCCCAGCAGGCCGCCCTCGGCGAGGTCGCCCATCATCCCGGTGATCGACCGGTGGTGCTGCTGGGCGAGGACCTCGGTGGGCGCGAGCAGCGCCGCCTGCCCCCCGGTGTCGACCACGCCGAGCATGGCCCGCAGGGCGACCAGCGTCTTGCCGCTGCCGACCTCGCCCTGGAGCAGCCGGTGCATGGGGTGCTCGGTGGCCAGGTCGTCGAAGATCTCGGCGGAGACCTTGCGCTGGCCCTCGGTGAGGGTGAAGGGGAGCCGGGCGTCGAAGGCGGTCAGGAGGCCGTCCGCGACGGGCTTGCGGGCCACGGCGGGGAGCTGGCCGTCGGCGTGCCGGCGGCGGGCCAGGGCGACCTGGAGGACGAACGCCTCGTCCCACTTCAGCCGGTCGCGGGCGGCCTGGATGTCGGCCTTGGTGCGCGGGCGGTGGACCTTGCGCAGCGCGTCCGGCAGCGCGGCCAGGCCGCGGCCCTCGCGGAGCGCGTCCGGCAGCGGGTCGACCAGGCCGCGCCAGCCGTCGGCCTCGAAGTGGGCCAGCAGCACGTCCACCGCCTTGGCGATCTTCCAGGACTGGACCTGCTTGCACGCCGGGTAGAGCGGCAGCAGCCGGTTCGCGAACTCCTCGGCGGCGTCCGCCCCGCTGTCGCCGTCCAGCAGCTCGTAGTCGGGGTGGAGGAGCTGGCGGGTGCGGTGGAAGAGCGAGACCTTGCCGGCGAACATGCCGCGCCGGCCGGGCACCAGCTCCTTCTCCCGCGCGTAGGCGCCGCGCCCGAAGAAGACCAGCGTCAGGGAGCCGCTGCCGTCGGTGACGACGACCTCCAGGCGCACGCCCCGGCCCTGGTTGAAGGTCTTCATGGCCGCCTTGGCGACCTGGGCGACGACCGTGACGTGCTCGTCGAGCGGCAGGTCGGACAGGCGCGTCAGCTCGCCGCGCTCGGCGTAGCGGCGCGGGTAGTGGTGCAGCAGGTCGCCGGCGGTGCGCAGGCCGAGGTGCTCGGCCATCACCTTCGCGGTGGTGCCGCCGAGGAGGTTCCTGAGGGGTTCGTCGAGCACGTCTTCTCCTGGGCCCGCTGGTCCGGGGCCCGGACGTCGGGATCCGGGCACGTACCCATTCCACACCAGGGCACCGACAACCCCCGACAGCGCCGGCTACTCGATGCCGATCAGCAGCGCCGCCGACTGCTGTCCGCCCCGGTAGACCACGGTGTCCACGGCGAGGTGGCCGGCGCGGACGTGCCGCTCCAGCCGCTCGGCGAGGGCGTCGGGGACGCCGGCCCCCAGCACGAGGGTGACCATCTCACCGCCCGCCGCGAGCATCCGGTCGAGGACGGTCGCGGCCGTGGCGGCCAGGTCCTCGCCGATGACGGCCACGTCCCCGTCGATCAGGCCGAGGACGTCCCCGGCCTGGCAGACGCCGGCCATGGTCCAGGACTGGCGCTCGGCGACGGCCAGTTCGGCGTAGCGGGTGGCGCCGGCGGCGGCCGTCATCGCGACGACGTCCTCGTCGAAGCGCCGGCCGGGCTCGTGGACGGCGAGGGCGGCGATGCCCTGGACCGGGGAGCGGGTGGGGATGAGGGCCACCCGCACGCCCTCCGTGCGCGCCTGTTCGGCCGCGGCGGCGGCCGTGTGCCGCAGGTCGGCGTCGTTCGGCAGCAGCACCACCTCGTGCGCGTGCGCGCGCCGCACGGCCTCGACGAGCTCGCCGCTGGCGGGCGGCTCGCCCGGCCGGACGGCGACCACGGTCGCCCCGGCCCCGGCGCACAGCCCGGCCAGCCCCTCGCCCGGGACGACGGCCACCACGGCCCGCTGCACGCGCTCGGGGACGCGGGAGCGCTCCGCGGCGCCGAAGTGCGTGATGCGGACGCGGTGCGGGCGGCCGGCCTCGATGCCGGCCTCGACCGCGGCCCCCGCGTCGTCCACGTGGACGTGGACGTTCCACAGCCCGTCGCCGCCGACGACCACCAGGGACTCGCCCAGGACGTCCAGCCGGGCGCGCAGCCGGGCGACGGCGGCCTCGTCCGCGTCCAGGAGATAGATCACCTCGAAGGCCGGCCCGTCGCCCGGCCCCGGGCCCCCGCCGGTGTCCGCCGGGCAGCCGCCGGCCCGCCACGGCCGCGCGGCGGGCGCCTTGGGCGGCACCGGCACGCCGCTGCCGCCGAGCGCGCCCGAGAGGGCGGCCAGCACCTCGACCAGACCCCGGCCCCCCGCGTCGACCACCCCGGCCCGGCCGAGCACGTCGAGCTGGCCGGGGGTGGCCTCCAGGGCCGTACGGGCCTCGGCGTGCGCGGCGCGCGCCACGGCGGTGGCGTCGCCGCCGGACCGCTCCGCGGCGGCCGCGGCCGCCGCCGCGACGGTGAGGATCGTCCCCTCGACGGGCCGGGCCACGCCCTCGTACGCGGACTCGACCGCCCGCCGCAGCGCCCGCCGCAGCAGCCCGCCCGCCGCCGCGCCGTCGTGATCTCCGTCACCGGCCGCCGCCAGGACCTCGGCCATGCCGCGCAGCAGCTGCGCCAGGATCGTGCCGGAGTTGCCGCGCGCGCCTATGAGGGCGCCGTGCGCCATCGCCCGGACCGCCTCCGGCAGCCCCGGGCGGGAGGCCGGGCCCGCGGTGGCGTGGGCGTCGAAGACGGCGTCCACGGCGCGGACGGCGGACTCGACGGTCAGGTAGAGGTTGGTCCCGGTGTCGCCGTCGGCCACGGGGTAGACGTTGATCGCGTCGATCTCCTCGCGCGCGCGGCCGAGCGCGTCGAGCGCCAGGGCGCACCAGGCACGTACCGCGCCGGCGTCCAGCGATCGCCCCACCTGCGCTCCTCCCGTCGGCTGTGAACAACGCTGGGCACCCTAGCCGTGCCGGGGCCCCTGGGGGCCCGGACGGGCGGGATCCGGGCCGGTCATGGTAGTTTCGTTGTCCTGGAGCGGTCGTTGTATGCTGCTCCGGTTGCCTGATGAGAGTCAGGCCATCCCCCTGACACTGCCGGTCACTCACTGAGATCTCGGCACGCAGGGATTCACCGTACGTGCCTGTCGTGCCCGCGAGAGCGGGGACGACCCGTCTTTGGAGTAACCCGTGGCTGCCAACTGCGACGTCTGCGGCAAGGGGCCGGGCTTCGGCAACAACATCTCGCACTCGCACCGCCGTACCTCCCGCCGTTGGAACCCCAACATCCAGCGGGTGCGTGCGAAGGTCGGTGCGACGCCGAAGCGGCTCAACGTCTGCACCTCGTGCATCAAGGCCGGCAAGGTCTCGCGCTAGCGGCTTCTCGCCAGTGGCGCAGCCTTTCGGTTGCACAGCCGGTCCCGGCTACGGGGCCGGCTTTTCGTTTGCCCGGACGCTGCGCGTCCGGCGCAGCGCCTACGCTGAGGGCACAGCAACCGCATCCGTCCCACCCGCCCCGCAAAGGACCCAGCCCCCATGACCCGCGTGATCGCCGGAACCGCCGGCGGACGCCGCCTCGCCGTGCCGCCGGGCACCGGCACCCGCCCCACCTCCGACCGGGCGCGCGAGGGCCTGTTCTCGACCTGGTCGGCGCTGCTCGGCTCGCTGGAGGGGGCCCGGGTGCTCGACCTGTACGGCGGCTCGGGCGCCGTCGGGCTGGAGGCGCTCTCGCGCGGCGCGGCGCACGCCCTGCTCGTGGAGGCCGACGCCCGCGCGGTCCGGGTGATCCGGGAGAACGTCCGCGTCGTCGGCCTGCCCGGCGCCGAGGTCCGGGCCGGGAAGGCGGAGCAGGTCGCGGCCGGACCCGTGGCGCCCGGCGGCCCGTACGACGTGGTCTTCCTCGACCCCCCGTACGCCGTCACCGATGACGAGGTCCGCGAGATCCTCCTCACACTCCGCGCCGGCGGCTGGCTGGCCGACGAGGCGCTGCTCACCGTGGAGCGCGGCACCAGGGGCGGCGAATTCCGCTGGCCGGAGGGGTTCGAGGGGCTGAGGGCCCGTCGCTACGGCGAGGGCACGCTTTGGTACGGTCGCGCCGCCTCGGCGTACGAGGGCGGCACCGCCGGCCCGGACACGCCATG
The DNA here is from genome assembly GCF_001187435.1 of Streptomyces caatingaensis. Taxonomy (GTDB): domain Bacteria; phylum Actinomycetota; class Actinomycetes; order Streptomycetales; family Streptomycetaceae; genus Streptomyces; species Streptomyces caatingaensis. The sequence goes on from NZ_LFXA01000011.1 coordinate 211,747, forward strand.
AATGGACCGGAGAGCGAGGAACCACCGTTGTTGCGCCGCGCCGTCTGTCCGGGGTCGTTCGACCCCGTCACCAATGGACACCTCGACATCATCGCCCGTGCCTCCAGGCTGTACGACGTCGTGCACGTGGCCGTGATGATCAACAAATCGAAACAGGGCCTGTTCACGGTCGAGGAGCGGATAGACCTGCTCCGCGAGGTGACCGCCGAGTACGGCAACGTGGAGGTGGAGTCCTTCCACGGCCTCCTCGTCGACTTCTGCAAGCAGCGCGAGATCCCCGCCATCGTCAAGGGGCTGCGGGCCGTCAGCGACTTCGACTACGAGCTGCAGATGGCCCAGATGAACAACGGGCTCTCGGGCGTCGAGACCCTGTTCGTCCCCACCAACCCCACCTACAGCTTCCTCTCCTCCAGCCTGGTCAAGGAGGTCGCGGCCTGGGGCGGCGACGTCTCCCACCTGGTGCCGGAGCCCGTGCTGGAGGCCCTCACCGAGCGGCTCGCCCGCCGCTGACCGGGCCCGCCGCCGTCCGCGCATCTGACGGTCCGTCAGTGCCTGCCGGGCGGGCGGCGCGGGCCGTACAGTCGTGCCGTTCACGGCTTCACAGCCATCACAGCCGGAAGAGAGTGGCGATCGTCAGGTGGACGTACAGAAGAAGCTCGACGAGATCGTCGCGACCGTCGCCGGCGCCCGCTCGATGCCGATGTCGGCCTCCTGCGTCATCAACCGGGCCGAGCTGCTCGCCCTCCTGGAGGAGCTGCGCGCCGCCCTGCCCGGCTCGCTCGCGCAGGCGCGGGAGCTCATCGGCGACCGGGAGCAGCTGGTCGCCGAGGCCCGCGAGGAGGCCGAGCGGATCCTCGAGTCGGCCCGGGCCCACCGCGGTTCGCTGATCTCCGACACGGAGGTGGCCCGGGAGTCCCGCGAGGAGGCCGAGCGCATCCTCGCCGAGGCCCGCCGGGAGGCCGCCGCGATCCGCGCCGAGGCGGACGACTACGTGGACAGCAAGCTGGCCAACTTCGAGGTCGTCCTCACCAAGACCCGCGGCTCGGTCGAGCGCGGCCGCGAGAAGCTGCTCGGCCTGGGCGACGGCTCCCGCCCCGACGGCACCGACGACCCGGACGCGGCGGCCCTGCCCGGGCCCGGCGACGGCCCGGACGCGCGGCGGCGGGGCGCCGACGCGTACGTGGACGCCAAGCTCGGGGCGGTCTCCGCCGTCCTGGCCAAGACCCTGGAGGCGGTGGGCCGCGGCCGGGAGAACCTGCTGGGCGCCCGCCCCACCGACGCGCTGGGCGCCCTGGCCGGCCAGGAGGCCCCCGCCGTGGGGCACCCCACCAGCGACGCCGACTTCCTGGCCGGACTGGCCGAGTCGCCCGCCCAGGACGGGCCCCCCGCGCCGGAGTACGCCGGCTACCGGCCGCCCGCGCCCGCCTACCCGCCCCAGGAGCCGCAGGGCCCGCAGGGGGCCCACGAGCCGCAGCAGCAGGGCGCCTACGCCTGGCAGCAGTTCCCGCAGCAGGCGGACCCGTACGCCGCGGGCGGCTACGGGCAGCAGGCCGACCCGTACGCCTGGCAGGGCGGCGCCCAGGGCTACGGCGCGTACCCCCAGCAGCAGGGGCGGGAACCGGAGGGGCAGCAGGCGCCGCGCGCCGGGGGCGCGCTCGACGAGACCAGCTTCTTCGACACCGGCATGATCGACCTCGAACAGCTCCGCCGGTACGAACAGGGGCGCTGAGCCCCGCCCCGCGCCCCTGACCGGGGCGGACCGGGGGCGCGGATTGGGCCGATCGCGGACCGTCCAGTATCCTGGCTCTTCGGTCGCGCGTACGTCCCGCGATCCGGGCTGCCCTCGGTACACCGCACGGTGTGCCCGTGTGCGGCCGCCGCCCGCAGCGTAGAAAGCAGGAAGCCCTGAACGCCCGCCTCGATCACCGTTCCCCTCTTGTGTTCGACACACACGAGCTGGGGCGGCGTCCCGGTGCGCTGAAGCGGCTCTCCCGCTCCATCCCGGCCCCCGCGGACCTCGGTATCGAGGTCATCGGAGTCGCCGAGGGCGCGACCGTGGAGCTCGACCTCCGTCTGGAGTCGGTCATGGAAGGGGTGCTCGTCACAGGCACCGCCCGTGCGCCGCTCACCGGGGAGTGCGTAAGGTGTCTGGAGCCGATCGAGCGCGAGCTCGAAGCGGACTTCCAGGAGATGTACTCCTACCCCGACGCCGACGCCCGGGGCCGCATCGCGGCCGCGGACGACGACGCCGAGGACGACGAGGAGGACATGCTCTTCCTCGAGGACGACCTGTTCGACCTCGAACCCGTGCTGCGCGACGCGGTGGTGCTCGCACTGCCGCTGCAGCCGGTGTGCCGGGAGGACTGCCCCGGTCTGTGCTCCGAGTGCGGGGCGCGGCTGGCGGACGAGCCGGACCACCATCACGAGACCGTCGACATTCGTTGGGCGGCACTGCAGGGACTCGCCGGTTCCGACCAGGACGGCGAGAAGGACAACGCACCCCGGTCCGCCGGGGATGACTCACAGGAGAAGTAGCCGTGGCTGTTCCGAAGCGGAAGATGTCGCGCAGCAACACGCGCCACCGCCGGTCGCAGTGGAAGGCTGCGGTCCCCACTCTCGTGGCGTGCGAGCGCTGCCACGAGCCGAAGCAGCAGCACATCGCGTGCCCGAGCTGCGGCACCTACAACAAGCGCCAGGTCCTCGAGGTCTGATCGGCGGGTGACAGGCTTCATGTCAGACGCCACCACGCCGTCCCGCACCCGCGGGAATGCACAGGCGCCACAGGACGCAGCCTCGTCTCTCACGCTTCTGGAAGGGCGGCTCGGGTACCGACTCGAGACCGCCCTTCTGGTGCGTGCGCTGACCCACCGCTCCTACGCCTACGAGAACGGCGGTCTGCCCACCAACGAGCGGCTGGAGTTCCTCGGTGACTCCGTCCTCGGCCTGGTGGTCACGGACACGCTGTACCGCAAGCACCCCGACCTGCCCGAGGGCCAGCTGGCCAAGCTGCGGGCCGCGGTGGTCAACTCGCGGGCGCTGGCCGAGGTGGGCCGGGGTCTCGACCTCGGATCCTTCATCCGGCTCGGCCGCGGCGAGGAGGGCACGGGGGGACGCGACAAGGCGTCCATCCTGGCGGACACCCTCGAGGCCGTGATCGGCGCCGTCTACCTCGACCAGGGGCTGGACGCCGCCGCGGAGCTGGTGCACCGGCTCTTCGACCCGCTGATCGAGAAGTCCTCGAACCTCGGCGCCGGCCTGGACTGGAAGACCAGCCTCCAGGAGCTCACGGCGACGGAGGGACTGGGGGTTCCCGAGTACCTGGTCACCGAGACCGGGCCCGACCACGAGAAGACCTTCACGGCTGCTGCCCGCGTCGGTGGTGTCGAGTACGGCACCGGCACCGGCCGCAGCAAGAAGGAAGCCGAGCAGCAGGCGGCCGAGTCCGCCTGGCGCGCGATCCACGGCGCGGCCGAGGCCCGCGCCAAGGCGGCGCAGGAGGCCGCGTCGAAGGACGTGGCGGACTCCTCCCGCTGAACCACCGGCCGGCCCGGGGCGCACCACGCGTCCCGGGCCGGCCGTTTTTCCTGTCGACACCCCACGGAGGAAGAGCGTGCCCGAACTGCCCGAGGTCGAGGTCGTCCGGCGCGGTCTGGAGACCTGGGTGTGCGGCCGCACCGTCGCCGGCGTCGAGGTGCTCCACCCCCGGGCCGTCCGGCGCCACCCCGCCGGAGCCGCCGACTTCGCCGCCCGGCTCACCGGGCAGCGGCTCGGTCCCGCGCGCCGCCGGGGCAAGTACCTCTGGCTGCCGCTGGAGACCGAGGGGCTGTCGGTCCTGGCCCACCTCGGCATGAGCGGCCAGCTCCTCGTCCAGCCCGAGGACGCGCCCGGCGAGAAGCACCTGCGCGTCCGCGTCCGCTTCACCGACGACCTCGGCACCGAGCTGCGCTTCGTCGACCAGCGCACCTTCGGCGGGCTCTCGCTCCACGGGACCGTGCCGGGCAGCGCCGAGGCGCTCCCCGACGTGATCGCGCACATCGCCCGGGACCCGCTGGACCCCGCCTTCGACGAGGCCGCCTTCCACCTGGCGCTGCGCCGCCGGCGCACCACGATCAAGCGCGCCCTGCTCGACCAGTCGCTGATCAGCGGCGTCGGCAACATCTACGCCGACGAGGCGCTGTGGCGCTCCCGGCTGCACTACGACCGGCCGACCGCGACCCTCACCCGGCCGCGCACCGCCGAGCTGCTGACCCACATCCGCGAGGTCATGAACGAGGCCCTGGCCGTCGGCGGCACCAGCTTCGACAGCCTCTACGTCAACGTCAACGGCGAATCCGGCTACTTCGACCGGTCGTTGGACGCCTACGGACGCGAGGACGAGCCCTGCCGCCGCTGCGGCACACCGATGCGCCGCAGCCCCTGGATGAACCGGTCCAGCTACTTCTGCCCGCGCTGCCAGCGGCCGCCGCGCCCGCGGCCCGGCGGCGCGCCGCTCGTACGGGGTCAGTAGCCGAAGTCCTGCGTCCACCAGGGGCCGCCCGGGCCGTGGTGGACGCCGACGCCGAGCGACCGGTACTCGTGGTTGAGGATGTTCTGCCGGTGGCCGGCACTGCGCATCCACGCCTCCACCACCGTGTGCGGATCGGGGTGGCCCCGGGCGATGTTCTCCCCGCCGAGGTTTCTGATGCCCCGGCGGGTGGCCCGGTCCCAGGGGGAGTGGCCGTCCGGGTCGGTGTGGTCGAAGAAGCCCCGCCGCGCCATGTCCTCGCTGAACGACTGGGCCAGCGCGGACAGCCGCACGTCGGTGCGCAGCGGCCGGCAGCCGGCCTTCGCCCGCTCGGCGTTGACGAGGGCGACCACCGTGCGGGCGGCGGAACCGCGCAGGCCGTCCGCCACCCGCGCCGCGGGTTCGTCACCGGCCGCGGCGGGCGGCGCCGGCACCGCCGCCGAGACGGAGGCCGACGCGGCGGCCGCGGCGGCCTGGTGCGGTGCCTCGCGGCCGGAGGGCGGGCCGGCCGGCCCGGCCCGGTGGGGGAGGCCCGCGCCGGGCGTCCCGGCCCGGACCGTGGCGGGCGGCGCGGGAGAGGACGAGGACGGGGACGGGGTCGGGGAGGACGGGGGAGGGGTGGGGCGCGCGACGGCCGGGGTGACGCGTGCGGCGGGGGCGGCCGGGCCGGCCTGCCGCTCGTAGGACCGGCCGCCCACGGCCTCCGGCCGCGAGGCCGGGACGGTGGGGCCGAAGTGGCGGGGGGCCGGCGGTTTCTCCTGCCGCGCGGCGGTCGGGACGTCGAGGGGCGCGTCGGCGCGGACCTGGCCGCTGGCGCCGCCGTGGCCGCCGCCGCTGCTGTCGCCGACGGACAGCGGATTGCCGGGGAGCAGGCCCGAGACCATCGCCACGGCGCCCATCGCCATGGCGGCGGAGGCCCCGAGCAGCCCGGTCCGCACGGGCGCCTTCGCCCTGGAGGGCCTGGCCGCCTTGGGCGACGCCTTGGAGGGGGGTGCGGCCGATGCCTTGGCCGATGCCCGGGGTGAGGTCTTGGGGGGTGAGGTCTTGGCCGGTGCCGGTGCCGGTGCCGGTGCCGGTGCCGCGGCCGGTGCGGTGGCGGGGGGCCCGGCCGGGGGGCCGGAGGGCGCCTCGGGCGACGGCGGGGCCGCGGCCGGTGCGGCGGGCTTCCGCTGCTCGACGGTGTCTTCCGGGGTGAGGTCCCCCCGCACGGCCCGGTGCGGGCTGCGGTGGCGCCCGGGGCCGCGGGGGCGGCGCTCCGGTCCCACGACGGGGAGGGGGACGGTGGGTGCTTCGGCGGGGTCGAGGTGTGCGGTCGTCTCGCTCGTCAGGGGTTCCCTGGCCGCCCGGGGGCCGGCTGCCGCTTCATCGGAGGTCACGGGGGCAGAGCGTCGATGGCGACCCATCCGCTGCCTTCCTACGCGTTCGGCGTCTCGGTGCATCACTCGTACGGGGGAGTCTTTTCGAGCCGCGACTGTACGGCATGGAGGGTGGGGCCGAAGTGCTGCTTATCCAATTGGCCGGTTAGCGTGCAGACATGAACGACTGTGTCCGACTTACTGCCTGGGTTCGTGGTCATGTGCAGGGTGTGGGGTTCCGCTGGTTCACCCGGGAGAACGCCCTGGGCATCGGCGGCCTGACCGGTTTCGCGTCCAACCTCGCGGACGGCCGGGTGCAGGTGGTGGCGGAGGGCCCGAGACCGGAGTGCGAACGTCTGCTCGCCTGGCTGCGGGACGGCGACACGCCCGGCCGGGTCGACGGGGTGACGGAGATCTGGGGCGACCCGCGCGGCGGATACGACGGTTTCGAGATCCGGTGACGGGGACGAGGGGGAATGGCGGGGGGAATGCGGAGAACGGCGGAACCCGCCCTGCCGTTCATATGTCGATGACATATGCGCGGCCCGGGTCATACCTGATGGTTGCCAAGAGGGCCCGGCCATGGAAGGCTGCCTCTCAACGGATGATCTCCACGCCCCCTCCGGGCCCGGTCGAGGAAAGCGCCGCCGTTCGGCCGCCGCGCACCCCGGGACGCCCGCCGATACGGGGCGTGATCGTGTTGACCGTCAAACCTTTTGGTGAGACTCTGGAAGCCCCGCGCACCTTAGCTGTTTGGCATTGAAACATGGCAGTAGCGATGGCAAGCACCGCGGGTGCGAATCCCTCACGACCCACACCGCTTCGGTCGGTCACTCAGTGTGGAGGACCATCCATCATGGCAAAGGCGCTTCTCGGTTACGTCGGCGGCTCCGACCCCCGAGTCCTCTCCGAGATGCGACGGCTTCAGCAGCGAGTGCAGGACCTGGAATCCGAGCTCATCCGGATGCAGGCCGAGAACGACGCGCTGTCTGCCGCCGCTCACCGTGGTGACTCGCTGCTCGACAGCATCGACGTATCCAAGGCGGAGCCTGCGCTCGCCTGACCTACGCCCTGCCCCGGGGGCCCGGTCGGGCTGCAACGTCAGCCGCTCGAGAATCTGCAAGGGACGCTCCGGCGTCCCTTCGTCGTCTCGCGGTGCCGGCCCTCGGCGTTGCCCTGGTCGTCCATCGGTGTTCTCCCCCCGTCCCACATCGCAACATGTGCCCTGCACCTTCCGGGGTGAAACCATGCCACCGGCCGTGTCCGGCGGCGGCTCGCCGGAAGGTCCCACGGGCCGGGGACGCGGCAGGGCCGGACGGTAGAGTCCTTCCGCGTGCACCTCAAGAGCCTGACCCTGCGCGGGTTCAAATCCTTCGCGTCCGCCACGACCCTGCGCTTCGAGCCCGGCATCACCTGCGTCGTGGGCCCCAACGGCTCGGGCAAGTCCAACGTCGTGGACGCCCTCTCCTGGGTCATGGGCGAGCAGGGCGCCAAGTCGCTGCGCGGCGGCAAGATGGAGGACGTCATCTTCGCCGGGACGACCGGCCGCCCGCCGCTGGGCCGCGCCGAGGTCTCCCTCACCATCGACAACTCCGACGGCGCGCTGCCCATCGAGTACGCCGAGGTCACCATCACGCGGACGATGTTCCGCAACGGCGGCAGCGAGTACCAGATCAACGGGGACACCTGCCGCCTCCTGGACATCCAGGAGCTCCTGTCGGACTCCGGCATCGGCCGGGAGATGCACGTCATCGTCGGCCAGGGCCAGCTCGACTCCGTCCTGCACGCCGACCCGGCCGGCCGACGCGCCTTCATCGAGGAGGCCGCCGGCGTCCTCAAGCACCGCAAGCGCAAGGAGAAGGCGCTCCGCAAGCTCGACGCGATGCGCGCCAACCTCGCCCGCGTCCAGGACCTCAGCGACGAGCTGCGCCGCCAGCTCAAACCGCTGGGCCGGCAGGCCGCGGTGGCCCGCCGGGCCGCCGTCATCCAGGCCGACCTGCGCGACGCCCGGCTGCGCCTGCTCGCCGACGACCTGGTCACCCTGCGCGAGGCGCTGCGCGCCGAGCTCGCCGACGAGGCCGCGCTCAAGAGCCGCCGCGACGCCGCCGAGGCCGAACTCCGTGCCGCCGCCGAGCGCGAGGCGGCCCTCGAACGGCAGGTCGAGGAGCTGACCCCGCGGCTGGCCGCCGCCCGGCAGACCTGGCACGAGCTCTCCCGGCTCGCCGAGCGGGTGCGGGGCACCATCGGCCTCGCCGACGCCCGTGTCACCAGCGCCACCACCGCCCCCGACGAGGAGCGGCGCGGCCGCGACCCCGAGGACCTCGAACGCGAGGCGCGGCGCGTCCGCGAGCAGGAGGCCGAGCTGGAGGCCGCCGTGGAGGCGGCCGGGCGGGCCCTGGAGGACACCTCGGCCCACCGCGCCGAGCTCGAACGCCGACTGGCCGACGAGGAGCGCCGGCTGCGCGACGCCGCCCGCGCCCTCGCCGACCGGCGCGAACAGCTCGCCCGGCTGCACGGCCGGGTCACCGCCGCCCGCGGCCGGGTGGCCTCCGCCGAGGCGGAGTCCGGCCGGTTGGCCCTCGCCCGCGACGAGGCACGCGAGCGCGCGGCGGCCGCGCAGGCCGCGTACGAGCTCCAGCGCGCCGAGGCGGACGGAGCCGAGGAGGGCGACGCCGAACTGGCCGCCCGCCTGGAGCGCGCCAAGGAGGAACTGGCCGCCGCCGACGCCGCGCTCACCGCCGCCCGCGAGGCCGCCACGGCCGCCGACCGGCGGCGGGCCGCCGTCACCGCCCGTCACGACGCCCTGGCCCTCGGACTGCGCCGCAAGGACGGCACGGGCGCGCTGCTGTCGGCGAAGGAACGATTGGGCGGCCTCCTCGGGCCCGCCGCCGAACTCCTCACCGTCGCCCCCGGATACGAACTCCCCGTGGCCGCCGCCCTCGGCGCGGCCGCCGACGGCGTCGCCGTCACCGGCCCGGGCGCCGCCGCCGAGGCGCTGCGCCTGCTGAAGAAGGAGGACGCGGGCCGGGCCGTCCTCCTGCTCGGCGGTGCGCCGGAGCCGCCGCCCGCCGACCGCCCCGCCGGGCTCCGTCCCGTCGGCGGCCTCGTCTCCGGTCCCCCCGAACTCCTGCCCGCCGTACGGCGGTTGCTGCGCGACGTCGTCGTCGTGGACACCCTGGAGGACGCCGAGGCCACCGTCGCCGCCCACCCGGGGCTGACGGTCGTCACCGCCGAGGGCGACGTGCTCGCGGCCCACCTGGCCCAGGGCGGCTCCGGCGGCGCCCCCAGCCTGCTGGAGATCCAGGCGGCCGTGGACGAGGCGGCGGCCGAGCTGGCCGAACTGGACGTGCACTGCGCGGAGTTGACCGCTGCCCAGCAGGCCGCGGCCGAGGAGCGCGCGCGGTGCGCGGCGCTCGTCGAGGAGCTGTCCGCGCTGCGCAGCACGGCCGACCGGGAGAAGTCCCGGCTCGCCCAGGACCTCGGCCGGCTCGCCGGCCAGGCGCGGGCCGCGGCCGGCGAGGCCGAGCGGGCGGCGGCCGCGGCGGCCCGCGCCGAGGAGGACCTCGCCCGCGCCGGCGAGGAGGCCGAGGAACTGGCCGCCCGGCTGGCCGCCGCCGAGGAACTCGGCGACGAGGACGAGCCGGCCGAGCCCGACACCTCCGTCCGCGACCGGCTCGCCGCCGACGGCGCCAACGCCCGGCAGACCGAGATGGAGGCACGCCTCCAGCTGCGGACCCACGAGGAGCGGGTCAAGGCCCTTGCCGGACGGGCGGATTCGCTCGACCGCGCGGCGCGCGCCGAACGCGAGGCACGGGCGCGCGCGGAGCAGCGGCGCGCCCGGCTGCGCCACGAGGCGCGCGTCGCGGGCGCCGTCGCGGCGGCCGCGCGGCAGTTGCTGGCCCGTGTGGAGGTCTCCCTGGTGCGGGCCGACGAGGAGCGGCAGGCCGTCGAGGTCGCGCGCACCGAGCGGGAGGCCGAGCTGGCCGCCGGGCGCAACCGGGCCCGCGAGCTCAAGTCCGAGCTGGACAAACTCACGGACTCGGTGCACCGCGGCGAGGTCCTCGGTGCCGAGAAGCGGCTGCGCATCGAGCAGTTGGAGGCGCGGGCGCTGGAGGAGTTCGGGATCGAACCGGGCGCGCTGGCCGCCGAGTACGGGCCCGACCAGCCCGTCCCGCCGTCGCCGCCCGCGGAGGGGGAGGAGCCGCGCGGCCTCGCCCCGGTACCGTACGTCCGGGCCGAGCAGGAGAAGCGGCTGCGCGCGGCCGAGCGGGCGTACCAGCAGCTGGGCAAGGTCAACCCGCTGGCGCTGGAGGAGTTCGCGGCGCTGGAGGAGCGGCACAAGTTCCTCTCCGAGCAGCTGGAGGACCTGAAGAAGACGCGCGCCGACCTGCTCCAGGTCGTGAAGGACGTGGACCGGCGGGTCGAGGAGGTCTTCACGGCGGCCTACCACGACACGGCCCGGGAGTTCGAGGGCGTCTTCTCGCGGCTCTTCCCCGGTGGCGAGGGCCGGCTCGTCCTCACCGACCCGGACGACATGCTGGCCACCGGCGTGGACGTGGAGGCCCGGCCGCCGGGCAAGAAGGTCAAGCGGCTGTCCCTGCTCTCGGGCGGGGAGCGGTCGCTGACGGCCGTCGCGCTGCTGGTGGCGATCTTCAAGGCGCGGCCGAGCCCGTTCTACGTGATGGACGAGGTGGAGGCGGCGCTGGACGACACCAACCTCCAGCGGCTGATCCGGATCATGCGGGAGCTCCAGGAGAGTTCGCAGCTGATCGTGATCACGCACCAGAAGCGGACGATGGAGGTGGCGGACGCGCTGTACGGGGTGTCCATGCAGGGCGACGGCGTCTCCAAGGTGGTCAGCCAGCGGCTGAAGTGATCGGAGGGCCGGTCGGATCGGGCCCTCAAAGATCAACTTCAAGTGTTGAACTCAAACTGTCCCATTCGCTGGAATCGGTTCTTCGTCACAAAGTATTGACTTCGCTAAATGAAGGCATAGGGTCTGCTGCGTCGCTTATGCCTTCAACGGGTGGGCACTTGGATCTTGTGCCCCACGGGAAGGCCACCCCCACACCTTTCCGGCAACGTCGCCGGGAGGGACCCCAGGAGTACACGTTGACCAGCACTGCGATGGCGCAGGGGGCCGAGGGCCGCAAGGCCCAGCCGGACCACCTCGGCCACGTCATCTTCATCACCGCGGCCGCGGCCATGGGTGGCTTCCTCTTCGGCTACGACAGCTCCGTGATCAACGGCGCGGTCGAGGGCATCCGCGGGAAGTACGGCATCGGCTCCGCCGCCCTGGCCCAGGTCATCGCCATCGCGCTGATCGGCTGCGCCATCGGCGCGGCCACCGCGGGCCGGCTCGCCGACCGGATCGGCCGCATCCGCGTGATGCAGATCTCGGCGACCCTCTTCACGCTGAGCGCCGTCGGCTCGGCCCTGCCGTTCGCCCTGTGGGACCTCGCCCTCTGGCGCGTCCTCGGCGGCATCGCCATCGGCATGGCCTCCGTCATCGGCCCCGCCTACATCGCCGAGGTGTCCCCGCCGGCCTACCGCGGCCGCCTCGGCTCCTTCCAGCAGGCCGCGATCGTCGTCGGCATCGCGATCTCGCAGCTCGTCAACTGGGGCATCCTCAACCTCGCCGACGGCGACCAGCGCGGCAAGCTCATGGGCATCGAGGCCTGGCAGCTGATGCTCGGCGTCATGGTCGTCCCGGCCGTCCTCTACGGCCTGCTCTCCTTCGTGATCCCCGAGTCCCCGCGCTTCCTGATCTCCGTCGGCCGCGTCGAGAAGGCCAAGTCCGTCCTGGCGGACGTCGAGGGCAAGGGCATCGACCTCGACGCGCGCGTCGCCGAGATCGAGGACGCGATGCGCAGCGAGCACAAGTCCACGTTCAAGGACCTGATCGGCGGCAAGGCCGGCCTGCTGCCCATCGTCTGGATCGGCATCGGCCTCTCGGTCTTCCAGCAGCTCGTCGGCATCAACGTCGCCTTCTACTACTCGGCGACCCTGTGGCAGTCCGTGGGCATCGACCCGAGCGACTCGTTCCTCTACTCGTTCACCACGTCGATCATCAACATCGTCGGCACCGTGATCGCGATGATCTTCGTCGACCGGATCGGCCGCAAGCCGCTCGCGATCGTCGGTTCCGCGGGTATGGCCGTCTCCCTGGCCCTGGAGGCCTGGGCCTTCTCCTCGCAGGCCGCGGACGGCTCCCTGCCGACCGCCCAGGGCACGGTGGCCCTCATCGCCGCCCACGCGTTCGTGCTCTTCTTCGCCCTGTCCTGGGGTGTCGTCGTCTGGGTCTTCCTCGGCGAGATGTTCCCCAACCGGATCCGCGCGGCGGCCCTCGGCGTCGCGGCGTCCGCGCAGTGGATCGCCAACTGGGCCATCACGGCGAGCTTCCCGAGCCTGTCCGAGTGGAACCTGTCGGGTACGTACATCATCTACACGGTCTTCGCCGTGCTCTCGATCCCCTTCGTGCTCAAGTACGTCAAGGAGACCAAGGGCAAGGCGTTGGAGGAGATGGGCTGACACCCCCCCCGCCGCCCACTCCTCGCCAAGGGCGTTGCCCCGGCTCACCGAGCCGGGGCAACGCCCTTGTGGTTTTCGGGTGCGCGTACGGGGGACGCCGTCCGCACGGCGTCCGCACGGCGGGCGGCTGCCGGGCTGCGGCCCGGCCCGGCCTCGCCGGGCGGCGGGGTACGGGCTGCGGGCCCGGCGCGGGCCGGGGGGCGCCGCCCTTGGTGGCGTCAGGCTGGTGCGGGCCGCGTGGTGGCCGCCGGCCGGTGCCTTGGCGGGCCTTGACCCGCCCGTACGGGGCAGCTGATGGAGACCCTGGTCCGCGCCTGGTCGGCGGCCGCCCCCGGGCGTACGGCCGCATGTCCCGAGCCAGGGCGGGGCCAGAGGCCGCCCGTACACAGGCACGGCCGGCGTGGGCCGGTCGCCTCGTCGGGTCCGGGCAGACCCGCACGGCCGGCAGGCACGCGCCCGTACGGGCCGCAAGCGGCAAGCCGGGCAGGCGGGCCAGCCACGCCGGGCCGGATGCGCCCGAGTCGGGGCACGCCCGGCAGGTTCGGGCCCATGGTCCCCTGCCCGCACGGGCCGGAGCGCTGGACGAGCGAGCCCGCACCCGGACTCGGCCTGCGGGCCCGCGCTCGTACGAGCCGGATGCGCCGCGAAGCCCGGCTGCGCAGGCCCAGGCGGAGGTACGGCCCGCGGGCGCGTGCCCACCGGCTGGACGCGCCGGGCCGGGCAAGTCCGTGCGCAGCTACGCCCCGCGGGCCCGTGCCCGCACGAGCCGGACGTGCCCAGCCAGTCCACGCCTCGCGGCCGAGCCGAGCCGTGCCGGGCACACTGGGGCCGACACGCCACGCGCCCCGGGCCGGACAGCCCGGCCCCAGGCGCGACGTCCCATGCACGCCGCTCCGTGCATGCCGAACCATGCGCGCCGTCCACGCACGTCGCCCCGGGCGCGCCAAGCCACGCGTACCGAGTCATGCACTCTGCCCCGCGCCCCCGCCCCGGGCACCTCGCCCCGGGCACCCGGCCCCCACGCGACCACGGCCCCCGTGAAGCAGACACCCCGAAGGGCCCGCCTCACAAGGCGGGCCCTTCGGGGTGTGGGCCGGGTGGCGTGTTACGCCGAGACCTTCTCCGGCTCGCGACGGGCGCTCGTCGCGTCCGGGGCGGGGGCGTCGTCGCCCTCGCGGGGGGTCGGGAGGAGGGCCATCACGAGGGCCGAGATGACGATCGTCGCGGCCCAGCCCAGGCCGTACTTGCCGATGAAGGTGGAGGCCAGGGGGCCGGAGAACCAGGCGCAGTCGGTGAAGCACAGGCCCGCGGCCAGGGCGATCGTCCAGGCGGTCATGGCCTGCCAGCAGAAGCCGCCCGCGTACCAGTAGCGGCTGGTGCGGCCGGTGTCCATCAGGGCTTCCGGGTCGTAGCGCACGGCGCGGGTCCGGCGGCGGAACATGTCCACCGCGTAGACGCCGATCCAGGCGGAGAAGGAGACCGCCAGCAGGATCAGGAAGGTGATGAAGGAGCTGAGGAAGCTCGTCGCCACCAGCATCAGCAGCAGACCGCCGACCAGCGAGATCATCGCGTTGATGCTGACCGCCGCGGCGCGCGGCAGCTTGACGCCCATGGTCTGGGCGGTGAAGCCGGCCGAGTACATCGAGAGGCTGTTGATCAGCAGCATGCCGACGATCGCGGTGATCAGGTACGGCACGGCCAGCCAGGTCGGCAGCAGGTCGCCGAGGAAGGAGACCGGGTCCTGCGCCTTGGCGAGGTCGGGGGTGGAGACGGCCATGACCGCGCCCATGAGGACCATCGGGACCATGACGATGCCCGCGCCCGAGACCGTCGTCCCGACGATCTTCTTGCCGGAGGCGGCGTGCGGCAGGTAGCGCGCGAAGTCGGGGCCGGTGGGCACCCAGCTGATGCCGCCCGCCGCGATGGTGCCGATGCCGGCGATCAGCATCGCCGTGGAGCCCGCGGGCTTGGAGAAGACGTCGTGCCAGTCGACGTGGACGATCAGATAGCCGAGCACCAGGACGCTGAAGACGCCGAAGAGGTACGTGGACCACTTGTTGCAGACGTTCAGCGCCTTGCGGCCCATGCCGCTCACCAGGAACGTCGAGGCGACGAAGGCGAACAGCGTGACCACGATGAGAGGCGTGTTGCTGCTGATGCCGAAGAGCAGGTCGAGCACGGTGAGCACGGCGTACGCACCGGTGACCGCGTTGATCGTCTCCCAGCCGAAGCGGGCGACCCACAGGATCGAGCCCGGGAAGAGGTTGCCGCGGACGCCGAACGTGGCGCGGGAGAGCATCGCGCCCGGCGCCCCGCCCCACTTGCCGGAGACCGACAGCACGCCGACCAGGCCGAAGGAGACCACCGCGGCGGCGATGGCGACGATCAACACCTGCCAGAAGTTCAGGGAGTTGAAGACGATCAGCGCGGCGCCCATGGTGAGCAGCAGCACACTGATGTTGGCGGCGACCCAGGTCGGGAAGAGCTCCCGGACCCGGCCGTGCCGTTCGTGATCCGGCACGGGTTCGATGCCGCGGGTCTCGATGGCGCCTTCGGCGGCATCGACGCTGGACACGTTGGCGCCTTCGGCAGCGTGGTCCATGGTGGGGGCCATATCGGGGGCTCCGAGCGGGGTGTTGCAGGGCGGGGCCTGGACAGAAGGGAACGTTGGGACTCTACGCGCGTGGCGCGAGCCTCGGCCATCGTACTTTGATCTAACTTTGGCCGGTTAGTGCCATTGGTCCTTGTGGCAACGCACAAATACGGCCCACTTCGGCCGACCCCGGCGCACCGCCGCCCCCGGCCGCCGGGGTGTCCGATACTGGGGGCGTTATGGAAATCGTCATCCTTGCCGTAGTCATCGCTGTGGTCGCGCTCGGCGCGATCAGCGGGCTCGTGGTGAGCAGCCGCAAGAAGAAGCAGCTGCCCCCGGCGCCGCCGAGCAGCCCGTCCGTCACCGCGCCGCCCGCCGAGCCCCACGTCGGCGAGGAGGCCGAGGCCCCGAGCGAAGAGAAGCGCCGCACCGTCGAGGAGGTGGAGCTCCCGCCGGCCGAGGCGCCGGCCGTGGAGGAGCCCGCCGTGGAGCCGGCGGCCCCCGAGGCCCCGGCCGCACCCGAGGTCGAGGTGCCCGAGCCCACCGCCGGCCGGCTCGTCCGGCTCCGGGCCCGGCTGTCGCGGTCGCAGAACTCGCTGGGCAAGGGGCTGCTGACCCTGCTCTCCCGCGAGCATCTCGACGAGGACACCTGGGAGGAGATCGAGGACACCCTGCTGACGGCCGACGTGGGCGTCGCGCCCACGCAGGAGCTGGTCGAGCGGCTGCGCGAGCGCGTGAAGGTGCTCGGCACCCGCACCCCCGAGGAGCTGCGCGGCCTGCTGCGCGAGGAGCTGCTCGCGCTGATCGGCACGGACACCGACCGCAGCGTGCACACCGAGCCCGGCGTCGGCCCCGACGGCGGGGAGAAGCCCGGCGTCGTCATGGTCGTCGGCGTCAACGGCACCGGCAAGACCACCACCACCGGCAAGCTCGCCCGCGTCCTCGTCGCCGACGGCAAGTCCGTCGTCCTCGGCGCGGCCGACACCTTCCGCGCGGCCGCCGCCGATCAGCTGCAGACCTGGGGCGAGCGCGTCGGCGCCCGCACGGTCCGCGGCCCCGAGGGCGGCGACCCCGCCTCGGTCGCGTTCGACGCGGTCAAGGAGGGCATCGCCGAGGCCGCCGACGTCGTCCTCATCGACACCGCCGGCCGGCTGCACACGAAGACCGGGCTCATGGACGAGCTGGGCAAGGTCAAGCGCGTCGTCGAGAAGCACGGCTCGGTGGACGAGGTGCTGCTGGTGCTGGACGCCACCACCGGGCAGAACGGGCTTGTGCAGGCCCGCGTCTTCGCCGAGGTCGTCAACATCACCGGTGTCGTGCTGACCAAGCTCGACGGCACCGCCAAGGGCGGCATCATCGTCGCCGTCCAGCGCGAACTCGGCGTGCCCGTCAAGCTGGTGGGCCTGGGCGAGGGGGCGGACGACCTCGCGCCGTTCGAGCCGGAGGCGTTCGTCGACGCGCTCATCGGGGACTGAGCGTCCGGTCCTCCCGGACCAACGGGTCCTGTCGCACGCGGGGTTGCGGCAGGGCCCGTTCGCGTACGGCGGGACGGGAAGGGAACGGTCGGACGGGAGGGGGACGGCGGGACGGACGGGTCAGCCGGTGCCCGAGCGGTGGCAGACGTAGGCGAGGGTGCCGAGCAGGAGCCGTGCCTCCGGCGGGCGGTACGCCGTGTCGAGGGCCGGCGCGCGCAGCCAGCGCACCGGGCCGAGGCCGGCGAAGTCCGAGGGCGGGGCGGTGATGTGGTCGCCGGGGCCCAGGCCGTGCAGGTCGAGCCGGGCGTCGTCCCAGCCCATCCGGTAGAGCAGGCGCGGCAGTTCGGCGGCGGCGCCCGGGGCGACGAAGAACTGCGCGCGGCCGTGCGGGGTGAGGGCCACCGGGCCGAGCGGGAGCCCCATGCGCTCCAGCCGGGCCAGCGCGTGCCGCCCGGCCGCCTCGGCGACCTCCAGGACGTCGAACGAGCGCCCCACGGGCAGCAGTACGGCCGCGCCCGGGACCCGGGACCAGGCCGCGGCGGCCTCGTCGAGCGTGGCGCCCGCGGGGACGGCGGGGGCGAGAGGGAGCGGATGGGCCCCGGGGGAGGGGCAGTCGGCGGCGCCGCACGAGCAGACCGCCCGCTGGCCCGTGCGCACGGCGTGGGCACCGGGCGTCACGTCCCAGCCCCACAACCCGGTGTATTCCGCGACGGTGGTCGCGGATCCGGACGCGCGGCCCCGGCGCCGAGAGCCCGAACGCAGATCCCGGATGCCGCCGATTGTGAAGCCCATGCCCCCTCCAACGGGTCCTGTTCGCGGTTGGTTACGGGTCGGAGTTTCGCGGACACTCACGGTCGTGGACGACCTGCTTCGCTACGGCGCGACGGTGTGCGGCGGGTGGCGGGAGCCGCCGCACGCGCCGTGCCGCGCACCCGGCCGCCGCTGCTCCGCCCCCCTTTCCGCCCTTGTCGGGCGCCTGCGTCAAGTCAAGCGTGCCGGGAGGGCCGGGAGTTCATTCCTTGGGGTGGCGAATGGTGGCGATTGCTGGACTGCACTCGCCTCGACCGTGATCGTAGGATTACTTTCGGTGTGTGAACCGCGAGCGGCGGCCCCATCCGGCGGGCCCGTGCCGCGGTCCGACGTGACCGGCGCGGGGCGCCGGCGGTTCGCAACACAGGCTGCTCCGCGCACGGGAAGCGGGAGCGAAGGGTCGGGATGGGGGCGTTCCAGTGGACGGCAGCGTCAGTGGCACCGGTGGTGCCGGCGGTTCGGCGGGGGCCGCCCGGCCGGGCGGCGACAAACCGGAGAAGCGCCCCAACGAGCAGCTCAACTCCTGGTTCCTGCGCAGCGGATGGTCCAAGGGCGAGCTCGCGCGCCAGGTGAACCGCCGCGCCCGGCAGCTCGGCGCCCACCACATCAGCACCGACACCTCCCGGGTGCGCCGCTGGCTCGACGGCGAGCAGCCCCGCGAGCCCATCCCCAAGATCCTCTCCGAGCTGTTCTCCGAGCGCTTCGGCTGCGTCGTCGGCGTGGAGGACATCGGCCTGCGCGTCGCCCACCAGTCGCCGTCCGTCTCGGGCGTCGACATGCCCTGGGCCGCCCCCCAGACCGTCGAGCTGATCAGCGAGTTCTCCCGCAGCGATCTGATGCTGGCCCGCCGGGGCTTCCTCGGCACCTCGCTCGTGCTCTCCGCCGGCCCCGCCCTCATCGAGCCCATGCAGCGCTGGCTGGTGCCCACCCCGTCCGTCACCGGCGAGCGCCCGGCCGACGCCGGCGGCTCCCGCCGTGCCCGGCTGTCCGGGCCCGAGCTCGACCTCCTGGAGTCCACCACCCGGATGTTCCGCGCCTGGGACGCCCAGTGCGGCGGCGGCCTGCGCCGCAAGGCCGTCGTCGGGCAGCTCCACGAGGTCACCGACCTGCTCCAGGAGCCCCAGTCCGGTGAGACCTCCAGGCGCCTCTTCAAGGTCGCCGCCGAACTGGCCCAGCTCGCGGGCTGGATGAGCTACGACGTGGGCCTGCACGCCACCGCCCAGAAGTACTTCGTGCTGGCGCTGCACGCCGCGAAGGAGGCGGGCGACCGTTCCCTCGGCGCCTACGTCCTCTCCAGCATGAGCCGCCAGATGATCCATCTCGGCCGCCCCGAGGACGCGTTGGAGCTGATCCACCTCGGCCAGTACGGTTCGCGGGAGACGGCCACGCCGCGCACCCAGGCCATGTTGTATGCGATGGAGGGCCGCGCCTACGCGACCATGGGCCAGCCCGCCAAGTGCAAACGGGCCGTGGGCATGGCCGAGGACTGCTTCTCCGACTGCACCCCCCGCGACGGCGACCCCGACTGGATCGGCTTCTTCTCCGAGGCCGAGCTCAACGCGGAGAACGCCCACTCCTTCCGCGACCTCGCCTATGTCGCGGGCCGCAGCCCCACGTACGCCACGCTCGCCCGCCCCAAGATGGAGCGTGCCGTCGCCCTCTTCGAGGAGGACGGCGAGCACCAGCGCTCCTACGCGCTCAATCTCATCGGCCTGGCCACCGTGGATCTGATGGAGCGCGAGCCCGAGGAGTCCACGGCGCACCTGGGCAAGGCGCTCCGCATCGCCAAGCAGGTCCGCTCCGAGCGGGTCAACAACCGCCTCCGCAAGACCGCCGGCACCGCCCTGCGCGACTTCGGCGGCGTCGCCGAGGTGCGCGACCTCGGCGAGCAGCTCGCCACCCACCTGCCGGAATCCGAGGCGGCCCAGGCGATGTGAGCCGCCGGGCCCCCTCCCGGCCCCCCCGACCCCGGCCGCGGCGACCCTCCCGAACAAGCCCGACTCGGCTCCCCCACGCCGGTCACACCGGGCGGTCGCCGCGGCCGGACCCGTACCCGGCGGCGGCCGGCCGGGCACCGAGGGCAGGGCGCCGGGGGCGGGACGCGAGGGACGCGGGGCGAGCGCCGTTCACCGTGCCGTAACACACGGGCCGCCTTCGTCACCGCCGTGAAACAGCCGTCTGTCCTGGCCGAAACCGCACTGCGTCAGCCTCGTGGCCACACACCGGCCCGCCAAGGACCCCTCGCGCACGGGGACGCGGGCCCCAGCCGCGAGGAGACACGGTCGTGAATGCCGCAGACACCGCGTTCGTCCTGATCAGCGCCGCGCTCGTCATGCTGATGACGCCGGGCCTGGCCTTCTTCTACGGCGGCATGGTCCGGGTCAAGAGCGCCCTCAACATGCTGATGATGTCCTTCGTCTCGCTCGGCATCGTCACCGTGCTCTGGGTGCTCTTCGGCTACTCGCTCGCCTTCGGCGACGACATCGGCGCCGGACTCCTGGGCAACCTGGACCACATCGGCCTCAAGGGCATCCGGCCCGAGACCCTCACCGGCGGCAAGGAGGGCATCCCCGTCTTCGCGTTCGCCCTCTTCCAGCTGATGTTCGCGGTCATCACCCCCGCCCTGATGAGCGGCGCCCTCGCGGACCGGGTGAAGTTCAGCGCCTGGTGCCTGTTCATCACGCTCTGGGTCAGCGTGGTCTACTTCCCGGTCGCCCACTGGGTCTGGCAGCCCGGCGGCTGGCTCTTCAAGCTCAAGGTGATCGACTTCGCCGGCGGAACGGCCGTCCACATCAACGCCGGTGTCGGCGCGCTCGCCGCGCTCCTCGTCGTCGGCAAGCGCATCGGCTTCCGCAAGGACCCCATGCGCCCCCACAGCCTCCCGCTGGTGATGCTCGGCGCCGGACTCCTCTGGTTCGGCTGGTTCGGCTTCAACGCCGGCTCCGCGCTCGCCGCCAACGGCACCGCCGCCACCATGGCCCTCAACACCCAGATCGCCACCGGCGCCGCCATGCTCGGCTGGCTCGCCTACGAACGCGTCCGCCACGGCGCGTTCACCACCCTCGGCGCCGCCTCCGGCGCCGTCGCCGGCCTCGTCGCCATCACCCCCTCCGGCGCCGCCGTGAACGCCTTCGGCGCCCTCCTCATCGGCGTCGTCGCCGGAGCCGTCTGCTCCTGGGCCGTCGGCCTCAAGTTCCGCCTGGGCTACGACGATTCCCTCGACGTGATCGGCGTCCACCTCGTCGGCGGCCTCCTCGGCACGCTCCTCGTCGGGCTCCTCGCGACCGACGGCGTCGGCGGGGCCGTCCAGCTCGGCCGCCAGGCCGCCGGCGCCTTCGCCGTCCTCGCCTACTCCTTCACCCTCTCCTGGCTGCTCGCCACACTCGTCGACAAGGTCATCGGCTTCCGCGCCGCCGAGGACGACGAGATCGCCGGCCTCGACCGGGCGTTCCACGCCGAGACCGCCTACGACCACAGCGCCGCCGGCGGCACCACGGCGCTCCGCAGCGCGCCCCCGACCCCGCACGAAGCACCGCACCACAAGAAGGTGGACGCATGAAGCTCGTCACCGCCGTCGTCAAACCGCACCGCGTCGACGACGTCAAGGACGCCCTCCAGCGGTTCGGCATCCAGGGCCTGACCATCACCGAGGTCCAGGGGCACGGGCGCCAGCGCGGCCACACCGAGGTCTACCGCGGGGCCGAGTACCGCATCGACACCCTCCCCAAGACCCGGCTGGAGGTCCTCGTCGAGGACCAGGACGCCCCCGACGTCGTCGACGTCATCGTCACCGCCGCCCGCACCGGCAAGATCGGCGACGGCAAGGTCTGGGTCGTCCCCGTCGAGACCGTCGTCCGCGTCCGCACCGGCGAGCGCGGCCCCGACGCCCTGTGAACCGCCCCAGGAGGGAGCCGACTTGACCCCCACCGGCCTGCGACCCACCGACGCCGTGACGGACACCGGCGGCTACGCCGCGGCCCGGCTCCGCCTCCTCGCCGGGGAGGCGCCGGCCGGGGAGACACCCGCCGGGCCCGCGCTGCGCACCGCCCTCGCCCGCCTCACCGACGACTGGCTCACCGCCCTCCTCGGCCGCGCCCCCGACGTCGCCCTCGTCGCCGTCGGCGGCTACGGACGCGGCGAACTCTCCCCGCGCAGCGACCTCGACCTCCTCCTGCTGCACCACCCCGGCGCAGACCCCGGCCGCGTCGCCGCCCTCGCCGACCGCGTCTGGTACCCCGTGTGGGACATGGGCCTCGCCCTCGACCACGCCGTCCGCACCCCGGCCGGGGCCCGCGCCACCGCCGCCGACGACCTCAAGGTCCACCTCGGCCTCCTCGACGCCCGCCACCTCGCCGGCGACCCCGCCCTCACCACCGCCGTGCGCACCGCCGCGTACGCCGACTGGCGCGCCCAGGCCCCCCGCCGGCTCCCCGAACTCCGCGCGCTGTGCGACGAACGCGCCGAACGCCAGGGCGAGTTGCGCTTCCTCCTCGAACCCGACCTCAAGGAGGCCCGCGGCGGTCTCCGGGACGCCACCGCCCTGCGCGCCGTCGCCGCCTCCTGGCTCGCCGACGCCCCCCGCCGGGGACTGGAGGAGGCCCGCACCCTGCTCCTCGACACCCGTGACGCCCTCCACCGGGCCACCGGACGCGCCACCGACCGCCTCACCCTGCACGACCAGGACCAGGTCGCCGCCGCCCTCGGCCTCCCCGACGCCGACGCCCTGCTGCGCCGCGTCTACCGGGCCGCCGCCACCGTCTCGTACGCGGGCGACGTGACCTGGCGCGAGGTCGGCCGGGTGCTGCGCTCCCGCTCCGCGCGGCCGCGGCTGCGACGGGTCCTCGGCGGGCGCGGGGGGCGCGGCGGGTTCGTCGAGCCGGAGCGGCTGCCGCTCGCCGAGGGCGTCGTCGAGCAGGACGGCGAGGCGGTCCTCGCCCGGACGGCGCGGCCCGACCGCGACCCCGTCCTGCCGCTGCGGGCCGCGGCCGCGGCGGCGCGGGCCGGGCTACCGCTGGCCCCCCACACCGTGCGGCGGCTCGCGGCCGCCGGACCGCTGCCCGTGCCCTGGCCCGCCGAGGCCCGCGAGCAACTCGTCACCCTGCTCGGGGCCGGCGAGCCCACGGTCGCCGCCTGGGAGGCGCTGGAGACGGAGGGGCTCGTCTCGCGGCTCCTGCCCGAGTGGGAGCGGGTGCGCCACCGGCCGCAGCGCAACGCCGTCCACCGCTGGACCGTCGACCGGCACCTGGTCGAGACCTGCGTCCGGGCCGCCGCCCTGGCCCGCCGCGTCGCCCGGCCCGACCTGCTGCTCGTCGCCGCGCTGCT
Organism: Streptomyces caatingaensis; assembly: GCF_001187435.1. Taxonomy (GTDB): domain Bacteria; phylum Actinomycetota; class Actinomycetes; order Streptomycetales; family Streptomycetaceae; genus Streptomyces; species Streptomyces caatingaensis. The sequence continues at coordinate 234,337 of NZ_LFXA01000011.1, forward strand.
GCACGACATCGGCAAGGGGGGCGACGGCGATCACTCCGTCGAGGGCGCGGCCGTCGCCCGGGACGTGGCCCTGCGGACCGGCTTCGACGCCGGCGACGCCGCGGTCGTCGCCACCCTCGTCCGCCACCATCTGCTCCTCGTCGAGACCGCGACCAGGCGCGACCTCGACGACCCGGCCACGGTCCGCGCGGTCACCGAGGCCGTCGCGGACGCCGGGACGCTGGAGCTGCTCCACGCCCTCACCGAGGCCGACGCGCTGGCCACCGGGCCGGCGGCGTGGAGCGCCTGGCGGGCGTCGCTCGTCACGGACCTCGTACGGCGCGCGGCGGCGGTGCTCGCGGGCGAGCCGGCCGGGGAGCGGGCGGACCCCGCCCCGCCGACGGACGGCCAGCTGCGGCTGGCGGAGCGGGCGAGGACGTCCGGCGGCCCGCTGGTGCGGCTGTCCTCCCACGGGGACGGCGCCGAGCTGCTGCTCGCCGTGCCGGACCAGCCGGGGGTGCTCCCGGCCGCGGCCGGGGTCCTCGCGCTGCACCGGCTGACGGTGCGCGCGGCCGACGTACGGGCCGTGGCCGGCGTCCTGCTGCTGCGGTGGCGGGTCGCGACGGAGTACGGCGAGCTGCCGGAGGCGGCGCGGCTGCGCAACGACCTGGTGCGGGCGCTGGACGGATCGCTGGACGTGGCCGGGCGGCTGGCGGAGCGGGAGGCCGCGTACGCGCCCCGGCGCCGGGGCCTGCTCCCGCCGCCCTCGGTCACCGTCGCGGAGGGCGGCTCGCGGTCCGCGACGGTCCTGGAGGTCCGGGCGGCGGACGCCCCCGGGCTGCTGCACCGGATCGGGCGGGCGCTGGAGGGGGCGGGGGTGTGGGTGCGGAGTGCGCATGTGTCGACGTTGGGGGGCAGTGCGGTCGATGCGTTCTATGTGACGGGGGTGGATGGCTGTCCGCTGGCGGGGCGGGAGGCGGTGGCCGTGGCGGAGGCGGTGCAGCGGGCGCTGGGGTGAGGGGTTGTGCCCGGGCCCCGCCCCCCGGAGAAACGGTGAAAGGGCGGGACCGGGGCTCCCTCCACCCCGGGTGCGGATACCCTGGAGGGCGATTTCCACCGCCCCCGACCCCGAGGACCGACGAGCGCCGTGTTCGATACCCTTTCCGACCGCTTGGCGAACACTTTTAAGACCCTCCGGGGCAAGGGACGCCTGAGTGAGGCGGACATCGACGCCACCGCGCGCGAGATCCGCATCGCCCTGCTGGAGGCGGACGTCGCCCTTCCGGTGGTCCGGGCCTTCATCAAGCAGGTGAAGGAGCGGGCACTCGGCTCCGAGGTCTCCCAGGCGCTGAATCCGGCGCAAATGGTGATCAAGATCGTGAACGACGAGCTCGTCACGATCCTCGGCGGCGAGACCCGCCGCCTGCGCTTCGCCAAGACCGCCCCCACCGTCATCATGCTCGCCGGCCTCCAGGGCGCCGGTAAGACGACCCTCGCGGGCAAGCTCGGCCTCTGGCTGAAGAAGCAGGGGCACAGTCCGCTGCTGGTCGCCTGTGACCTCCAGCGCCCGAACGCCGTCAACCAGCTGAGCGTCGTCGCCGAGCGCGCCGGCGTCGCGGTCTACGCGCCGCAGCCGGGCAACGGCGTCGGCGACCCGGTCCAGGTCGCCAAGGACTCGATCGAGTACGCGAAGTCCAAGGTCCACGACATCGTGATCGTGGACACCGCCGGCCGCCTCGGCATCGACGCCGAGATGATGCAGCAGGCCGCGGACATCAAGGCGGTCGTCAGCCCGGACGAGACGCTGTTCGTGGTCGACGCGATGATCGGTCAGGACGCGGTCAACACCGCCGAGGCGTTCCGCGACGGCGTCGGCTTCGACGGCGTCGTGCTCTCCAAGCTCGACGGCGACGCCCGCGGCGGTGCCGCGCTGTCGATCGCGCACGTCACCGGCAAGCAGATCATGTTCGCCTCCAACGGCGAGAAGCTGGACGACTTCGACGCGTTCCACCCGGACCGCATGGCGTCCCGCATCCTCGACATGGGCGACATGCTCACCCTGATCGAGAAGGCCGAGCAGACCTTCAGCCAGGCCGAGGCCGAGAAGATGGCGGCCAAGCTGGCGAAGGGCCCCAAGGAGTTCACGCTCGACGACTTCCTGGCGCAGATGGAGCAGGTCCGCAAGATGGGCTCGATCTCCAAGCTGCTCGGGATGCTGCCGGGCATGGGCCAGATCAAGGACCAGATCAACAACCTCGACGAGCGCGACGTCGACCGCACCGCCGCGATCATCAAGTCGATGACCCCGGCCGAGCGTCAGGACCCGACGATCATCAACGGCTCGCGCCGGGCCCGTATCGCCAAGGGCTCGGGCGTGGACGTCAGCGCCGTCAAGCAGTTGGTGGAGCGGTTCTTCGACGCCCGCAAGATGATGTCGCGCATGGCCCAGGGCGGCGGCATGCCGGGAATGCCGGGCCTGCCCGGCATGGGCGGCGGCGCGTCCCGCAAGAAGAAGCAGCAGAAGCAGGCCAAGGGCAAGCGGCAGAGCGGCAACCCGATGAAGCGCAAGGCGGAGGAGGCGGCCGCCGCCGCGCGCCGGGAAGAGGCCGCGGCCAACCCGCTGGGCCTGCCCTCCGGCAATGGCGACAAGAAGTTCGAACTCCCCGACGAATTCAAGAAGTTCATGGGCTGAGTCCCATGGAAAGGAAGCCCTCGGCCCGCCGCCGGGGGCTTTTTCCTCACACTCGGCGCCCCAACTCCCTCAGCCCACACGGGCGATGAGATAGCGGAACACATTCGGCATCCACACCGTCCCGTCCCCGCGGAGATAGGGGTGGACGGCCTCGGTGAGCTCCTTGGACACCTGCTCCTGGTCGGTCGTGCGCGCCGCCGCGTCGAAGGCCCCGGTGGACAGCAGTCCGCGGACCGCGCTGGCCAGGTCCGCGTAGCCGTACGGGCAGGCCACCCGCCCCGAGCCGTCCGGCCGCAGCCCGGCCAGCCGCGCCAGGTCCTCCAGGTCGTCCCGGCCGTTGGGACGCCAGTGGCCCGCGGTGGACATGGGGTCGGCCAGCCGTGCCGCGACCCGCAGGGCGCCGGAGGCGGCACAGCGCTCCGGCGGCCCCCAGCCGGCCAGGACGACGGGGGCTCCGCGGCGGGCGAGGGCGGCGGCCCGGGCCAGGGCGGCGGCCATGTCGTGCGTCGTGCCGTCCGCGCAGTAGAGCGGGTCGAAGGCGGTGACCAGGGTGAACGGCGGGCCGTCGGTGTCCGCGACGTCCTCCGGCGCGGTGCCGAGGCGGACGGTCGCGGCGGCCGGGTGCGCCGCGAGCCGCTCACGGGCGAGGTCGAGCCGGCGCTCGTCGGTGTCGACGCCACCGACCCGGGCGCCGCGGGCCGCCGCCATCAGCAGGGCGAGCCCCGAGCCGCAGCCCAGGCTCAGCAGCCGGGTGGCCGCGTCGATTTCCAGCCGCTCGTAGACCGCTTCGTACAGCGGAACGAGCATGCGTTCCTGGATTTCCGCCCAGTCGCGGGCCCGCGACCGGGGCGACGACGGGGACGGCCGGTGCCGTCGCACGAGCGTAGGTGTCATCGCATGCGCCCCAATCCGCCGAATTCGGTGTCCTGGCCGAAGTGCCGCCCCCCATGTGCTGTCGTGCGCGCTGTCGAACATCCCCCGGAGCCAGGGAACCCCGCATCCGCCCGGGAGTCCAGGGGGCAGGCGCCAGAACGTTCCCGTCCGCCCGCGATGGCATGTGCCGCCGCGCACCGCATGAGTTGAATACCCAGCCGCAAACCCTGAACGGGCCGGGAACGCGGGGTTGCGGGCGAGCGGATTCACACTCGGCCGGGCCGGGCCCGTACCATTCGCACCATGGCAAAGGCTCCCATTCTCACTCCGCAGGCGGAAGACTTCCCGCGCTGGTACCAGGACCTGATCAACAAGGCCGAGCTGGCCGACAACGGCCCGGTGCGCGGCACCATGGTCATCCGCCCGTACGGCTACGGGCTGTGGGAGCGCATGCAGCAGGAGATGGACGCCCGGATCAAGGACGCGGGCGCCTCCAACGCGTACTTCCCGCTGTTCATCCCGCAGTCGTACCTGACGCGCGAGGCGGAGCACGTCGAGGGCTTCGCGCCGGAGCTCGCGGTCGTCACGCACGGCGGCGGCAAGGAGCTGGAGGAGCCGGTCGTCGTCCGCCCGACCTCCGAGACGATCATCAACGAGTACTTCTCGAAGTGGGTGCAGAGCTACCGCGACCTGCCCCTGCTGATCAACCAGTGGGCGAACGTGGTGCGTTGGGAGATGCGTCCGCGCGTCTTCCTGCGGACCAGCGAGTTCCTCTGGCAGGAGGGCCACACCGCGCACGCCACCTACGAGGACGCGCGCGACTACGCGGCGCGCATCCACCGCGAGGTCTACTACGACTTCATGGTCAACGTCCTGGGCATCGACGTGGTGCTCGGCCGCAAGACGCCCAAGGAGCGCTTCGCGGGCGCGATCAACACCCTCACGCTCGAAGGCATGATGGGCGACGGCAAGGCGCTGCAGCTGGGTACCAGCCACGAGCTGGGCCAGAACTTCGCCAAGGCGTTCAACACCTCGTACCTGTCGAAGGACGGGCAGCAGGAGCTGGTCTGGCAGACCTCCTGGGGCGTCTCGACCCGCATGGTCGGCGGTCTGATCATGTCGCACGGCGACGACAACGGCCTGCGCGTCCCGCCGCGCCTCGCGCCCGTCCAGGCCGTCGTCCTGGCGATCAAGGGCGACGAGGCCGTGCTGGCCAAGGTCCGGGAGATCGGCGACGTCCTCAAGGCCGCGGGTGTGCGGGTGCAGGTCGACGACCGCACCGACACCCCCTTCGGCCGCCGCGCCGTCGACTGGGAGCTCAAGGGCGTCCCGGTGCGCATCGAGATCGGCCCGCGCGACCTGGAGAACGGGGCCGCGATGCTGGCCCGCCGCATCCCCGGCGGCAAGGAGCCGGTGCGCATCGACGAGCTGGCCGCGCTGCTGCCGAAGGTCCTGGAGGAGGACCAGGAGCTGCTGCTGCGCCAGTCCCGCGAGCGCCGCGAGTCCCGCACCTCGGACGTGTCGACGGTGGAGCAGGCCGCCGAGGCCGCGCTCGCCGGCGGCTGGGCGCGGATCCCGTGGGCGACGCTGGGCGCCGAGGGCGAGGCGAAGCTGGCCGAGCAGGCGGTGACGGTGCGCTGCCTGGTCACCGAGGACGGCGGGGTGCCGGACGCGGACGACGCGCCGGGTGCGATCGCGATCGTCGGCCGCGCGTACTGAGCCGGGCCGGGCCCGGGGTGCCCCCGGGCCCGTCGCTGACCCATGAGTCAGGTTCGCCCCGGGTTGGCGGGAGCGTACGGGTGGGTCTGCATACAGCTGGATACTGACTGGTACGTGCAAAATATTTGGGATGGCCCGGTATCGGAACACCGGGCCGTCCCCACTCGTTGTCACGACGTGAGCACGACACCACCTGTTCTCGCCGCAGAGCTGGCGCAGGCGTGGGCCGACATTCAGCGGTTCCACCCCGAGCTGCCGGATCTCGCCGCGCCCGAATCGTTGATCGGGGAGTCGTCGTCCGCTTGCGGCGCCGAGCTCTCCTTCGAAAGGCTGCTGCACGAGGCAGTGCACGGCATCGCGGCCGCCCGCGGTGTCCGGGACACCTCACGCGCCGGCCGCTACCACAATCGCCGGTTCCTGGCGATCGCCGAGGAACTGGGGCTCGACCACAGTGACGAGCCGCACCCCAGCAGCGGCTTCTCCCTGGTCGTGCTCACCCCGGAGGCGCGCAAGCGCTACCGCCCCACCATCGACAGACTCCAGCGCGCGCTCAAGGCACACACGGTCGCGACGGCGGCGGACACCTCGCGCTCCTTCCGCGGCCCGGCCGCGCGGCACGGGTCCTCGGGCGGCGGGGTGCGGGTGAAGGCCGTGTGCGAGTGCGGGCGCAACGTCCGCGTCGTGCCGTCCGTGCTCGCCCAGGCGCCGATCATGTGCGGCGGCTGCGGCCAGCCGTTCCGCATCCCCGAGGCCATGTCGGTGGGCTGAGGGCCGGCGGCGGGGGCGGGGCCGGCCCCGGGTCGGCCCCCTCCGGCGGGTGTGGCACAATAGGGGGCTGTACTCGACAGTCGTAAAGGACCCCTCTCTCCTCCGGCTGACGCGTCCATCGGGCACGCGAGTACCGCAACCCCACGTGGCATCCCGTTGTGCCCCACCACGTCAAGACCAGGAGACACCACTCCAGTGGCAGTCAAGATCAAGCTGAAGCGTCTGGGCAAGATCCGTTCGCCTCACTACCGCATCGTCGTCGCCGACTCCCGCACCCGCCGTGACGGCCGGGCCATCGAGGAGATCGGTCTGTACCACCCGGTGCAGAACCCCTCGCGCATCGAGGTCAACTCCGAGCGTGCCCAGTACTGGCTGAGCGTCGGCGCCCAGCCGACCGAGCCCGTCCTGGCCATCCTCAAGGTCACCGGCGACTGGCAGAAGTTCAAGGGCCTGCCCGCCCCGGCCCCGATGCTCGTGGCCGAGCCGAAGGACAAGCGCGCCGCGTTCGAGGAGTTCACCAAGGCTCTCGAGGCCAACGAGGCGAAGGGTGAGGCCATCACCCCGAAGGCCAAGAAGTCGGAGAAGAAGGACGAGGCCGCCGACGCCGCCGAGTCCGCCGAGTCGACCGAGGCCTGAGCATGCTTGAGGAGGCCCTTGAGCACTTGGTCAAGGGCATCGTCGACAACCCCGACGAGGTGCAGGTGGCCTCGCGCAACCTGCGCCGCGGGCGCGTGCTGGAGGTCCGGGTCCACCCGGACGACCTCGGCAAGGTGATCGGCCGCAACGGCCGCACCGCCCGCGCGCTGCGCACCGTCGTGGGCGCCATCGGCGGCCGTGGCATCCGCGTCGACCTCGTCGACGTGGACCAGGTCCGCTGACGAGCGGCAGGGCATCCGGCACGGGCCGGGAAGGGTTCACCTTCCCGGCCCGTTGTCGTCTTCGTAGAACCAGTGAGAAGGAACGGACATCGTGCAGCTCGTAGTGGGCAGGATCGGCCGCGCCCATGGCATCAGGGGCGAGGTCACCGTTGAGGTGCGGACGGACGAGCCCGAGCTGAGGCTGGGGCCCGGGGCCGTGCTGCTGACCGACCCCGCCGGCCGGGGGCCGCTCACCGTCGAGGCCGGCCGTGTGCACAGCGGCCGGCTGCTGCTGCGCTTCACCGGCGTCGCCGACCGCAACGCGGCGGAGGCCCTGCGCAACACCCTCCTGATCGCCGAGGTGGACCCGGACGAGACGCCCGAGGACCCCGAGGAGTTCTACGACCACCAGCTCGTCGACCTCGACGTCGTCACCGCCGACGGCACGCCCGTCGGGCGCATCACCGAGATCGCCCACCTGCCGTCCCAGGACCTGTTCATCGTGGAGCGGCCGGACGGCACCGAGGTCATGATCCCCTTCGTCGAGGAGATCGTCACCGGGATCGACCTGGACGCCCAGCGCGCGGTCGTCGACCCGCCGCCGGGGCTGCTCGACGCGGAGCGCGCCGAGATCGCCGGGACGCGCGACACCGAGGGCGGCGAGTGATGCGCCTCGACGTCGTCACCATCTTCCCCGAGTACCTCGAGCCGCTGAACGTCTCGCTGGTCGGCAAGGCCCGCGCCCGCGGACAGCTCGACGTCCGCGTCCACGACCTGCGGAACTGGACGCACGACAAGCACAACACCGTCGACGACACCCCCTACGGCGGCGGCCCGGGCATGGTCATGAAGCCCGAGCCCTGGGGCGAGGCGCTGGACGAGATCATCGCCTCCGGGCAGGGCGACGAGCGGCCCGTGCTGGTCGTCCCCACGCCCAGCGGCAGGCCGTTCACCCAGGAACTGGCCGTCGAGCTCTCCGGCAAGCCGTGGCTGGTCTTCACCCCCGCCCGCTACGAGGGCATCGACCGGCGGGTCATCGAGGAGTACGGCGAGCGGTTCGACGTCCGCGAGGTCTCCATCGGCGACTACGTGCTCGCCGGCGGCGAGGCCCCCGTCCTCGTCATGGTCGAGGCCATCGCCCGCCTGCTGCCCGGCGTCCTGGGCAACGCCGAGTCGCACCGCGACGACTCCTTCGCCCCCGGTGCCATGGCCGACCTGCTGGAGGGCCCGGTCTACACCAAGCCGCCGGAGTGGCGCGGCCGGGGCATCCCGGAGGTGCTGCTCAGCGGCCACCACGGCAGGATCGCGCGGTGGCGGCGGGACGAGGCGTTCAAGCGCACGGACCGCAACCGGCCCGATCTGATCGAGCGCGCCGACCCCGCCTCCTTCGACAAGAAGGACCGCGAGATGCTCTCGATCCTGGGCTGGGCCCCCGGCCCGGACGGCCGATTTGGGCGTACCGCCCCCGCCGTGGAAGAATGAGCCGTTGCCCTGCGCCCGGCGCACGCCCCTGCCACAGGGGGAACGACGTCCGCCGGAGGTGCTGGGGCACCCTTCGTTTTCCGTACGAATTCCGTCGATGACCTGTGGCATCGGCGAGGAAGGGACTCCCATGTCCTCCCTGCTCGACAGCGTCAACTCCGCGTCGCTGCGCACCGACGTCCCGGCCTTCCGCCCGGGTGACACCGTCAACGTCCACGTCCGCGTGATCGAGGGCAACCGCTCCCGTATCCAGCAGTTCAAGGGCGTCGTCATCCGCCGCCAGGGCGCGGGCGTCAGCGAGACCTTCACGGTCCGCAAGGTCTCGTTCTCCGTCGGCGTCGAGCGCACCTTCCCGGTGCACAGCCCGATCTTCGAGAAGATCGAGCTCGTGACCCGCGGTGACGTCCGTCGCGCCAAGCTGTACTACCTCCGTGAGCTGCGCGGCAAGGCCGCGAAGATCAAGGAGAAGCGCGACAACTGAGGTTTCGTCCGGCGTCCCGGCCGGGCCGGATAGGCTCTCGGCCGATGGACACCGACGTACAGCTTCCGGAGCGCGACCGCTCGCCCGACCCCGTACCGGGGGAGGGGCGGGGGTCGCGCTCCTCGCGTTTTCCGCGTCCGGCGCGCCTCCTGGCCCGTGCGGGGCGGTGGCTCGTCGGCGGGGGGCCGCTGCGGCGGGCGGGCGTGCTGCTGGCGTGCTGCCTGGTGTGTGTGCTGCTGGTGAGCAGCTATGTGGTGCAGCCCTTCGTCATCCCCTCCGGCTCGATGGAGAACACCCTGCGGGTCGGGGACCGGGTGCTGGTCAACAAGCTCGCCTACCGCTTCGGAGGGGAGCCGCGCCGGGGGGACGTGGTCGTCTTCGACGGCACGGGCTCCTTCGTCCAGGACCCGCCGGCCGAGAACGCGGTGACGGCGCTCGTGCGCAAGGCCGCCTCCTCCGTCGGCCTGATGCAGCCGGCGCCCACCGACTACGTCAAGCGCGTGGTGGGGGTGGGCGGGGACCGGGTGGTCTGCTGCGACCGCCGGGGGCGGCTGGCGGTCAACGGGCGGACCGTGACCGAGGACTACCTCTTCCCCGGGGACACGGCGTCGCGCGTGCCCTTCCACGTCGTGGTGCCCGAGGGGCACCTGTGGGTGATGGGCGACCACCGCAGCGCGTCCAGCGACTCCCGCGACCACCTCGGCGAGCCCGGCGGCGGCATGGTCCCGGTGGACCGGGTCGTCGGACGGGCGGACTGGATCGGCTGGCCGTTCGGCCGCTGGACCTCGCTCGGGCGGCCGGACGCCTTCGACGGCGTACCGGACCCGCGGCCGGGCGCCGCCCACGGCGGGGGGCCGCGTGGGGCACCATAGCCGGGCCGGACGGTGGCCGTCGCGCCCGGCCCTGGGAGCGCCCGGCGGCCGTGCGGCGCGGCGGCGCGCGGCACGGCGCGTGCAGCGGCGCAGGCGCCGGTCGGTGCTCAAGGAGGCGCCGGTCCTGGTGGGCGTGGCGCTGCTGATCTCGCTGGTGCTCAAGACCTTCCTGGTGCAGGCGTTCGTCATCCCGTCCGGGTCGATGGAGCGGACGATCCGGGTGGGCGACCGGGTCCTGGTGGACAAGCTCACCCCCTGGTTCGGGGCCCGGCCGCACCGCGGTGACGTCGTGGTCTTCAGGGATCCGGGCAACTGGCTCGCGGACGGGGGGCCGGAGCGGGGGAGGGATCCGGCCGTACTCCGGGAGGGCCGGCGGGCGCTGGCCTTCATCGGCCTGCTGCCGTCGGCGGACGAACGCGATCTGATCAAGCGCGTCGTCGGGGTCGGCGGCGACCGGGTCGCGTGCTGCGACCGGGGCGGCAGGGTCACGGTCAACGGGCGGCCGCTCGACGAGCCGTACGTGCATCCCGGGAACCCGCCCTCGGAGCTGGCGTTCGACGTCCGGGTGCCCGCCGGGCGGCTCTTCGTCCTGGGCGACCACCGCTCCGACTCGGCGGACTCCCGCTACCACCTGACCGAGGCGGGCCACGGCACCGTTCCCGAGGGGCTGGTCGTCGGGCGGGCGGTGGTGATCGCCTGGCCGGTGGGGCACTGGCGGGGGCTGGCGGAGCCGGCCGGGGACGCCGCGGCGGGGCCTCGCTCGGGGGCGAACCCTCACTTACAGGCAAACTGGTCCATTCATGGAGCAAGGGGAAGGATCCCGACCCCTGCGGAACTCCCGCTCGTTAACGGAGTGGCGGGCCTGCGCGGACGAGCGACAGGCGACAGCGCGGAGTGAGGAGTGGATGTGGGGGATGTGGCGGTCGGCGCCCGGTCCGGCCACGGAGAACCCGAGAAGCGTCCGGAAGGGGCCGGCGAGCCGGCCGCGGGCGGAGCGCCGGACGGATCGGTTCCTCCCGTGCCCCCCGCCTCCTCGGGGCCCGAGGGCGCTCCGGGACCGGCTGATGCCCGGGGCGGGACGCCGCCGGGCGCCGGATCCGGCCCGGTCCGCGCCGGTGCGGAGGGCCCGGGGGCCGGCCCGGAGGGAGGCCGGGAGCGGGAGCCGGAGCGGGGTCGCGAACGGGATTCGGAGGACGGGAAGGGCCGGGAGCCCAAGAAGCAACGATCCTTCTGGAAGGAACTGCCGATCCTCGTCGGCGTGGCCCTCGTCCTCGCCCTGTTCATCAAGACCTTCCTCGTGCAGGCGTTCTCCATCCCCTCCGAGTCCATGCAGGACACCCTGCAGAAGGGCGACCGGGTGCTGGTGGACAAGCTCACCCCCTGGTTCGGCTCCGAGCCCGAGCGCGGGGAAGTGGTCGTCTTCCACGACCCGGGCGGCTGGCTGAGGGGCGCGGCGGCCGAGGAGTCGGGGCCGGTGGCGGGCGGCGTGCAGAAGGTGCTCAGCTTCGTCGGCCTGATGCCCTCCGCGGAGGAGAAGGACCTGATCAAGCGGGTCATCGCGGTCGGCGGTGACACCGTGGAGTGCAAGGGCGGCACCAGCCCCGTCGTCGTCAACGGCAAGGCGCTCGACGAGCCGTACATCTTCCCCGGCGACACCCCCTGCGGCGACAAGCCCTTCGGCCCGGTCGAGGTCCCCGAGGGCCGGCTGTGGGTGATGGGCGACCACCGGCAGAACTCGCTGGACTCCCGCTGGCACCAGGACATCGACCGGGGCACGGTCTCCGTGGACGACGTCGTCGGCCGCGCGATCGTCGTCGCCTGGCCGCTCAACCGCTGGTCCACCCTGCCGGTGCCCGGCACCTTCGACCAGCCCGGCATCAACGCCGCGGCCGCCGCGGCCCCGCCGGCCCTGGGCCTGGCGGGCGCGGTCCCGCTGGTGCTGTGGCGGCGGCGCCGGCTCCTGGCGGTATGGACGCCGACGCCCGAGCGGGGCTGACTCGGGCCTGCCGGGCGGGGGCTGACCTGGCGTGGCGTCCCGGCCGGGCTGGGCACCCGGGCTCGCCCGGCCTGCCGCTCGGCCTGGCCGGGCACCGGGGCTCGTCCGGTCTGCCGCCCGGACCGGCCTGCCGCCCGGACCGGTCTGCCGCCCGGACCGGTCTGCCGCCCGGACCGGTCTGCCGCCCGGACCGGCCTGCCGCCCGGACCGGCCTGCCGCCCGGGACCGGGCCGTCGCCGGCACTGGCCGGACGGCCGGCCGGGCCGGGATGGCCGGCGCCGGGACAACCGCCGCCGGGACGGCCGGTGCCTCCAGAGCCCGGACGAGGGCGTGGAACAGGCCCTCGTACAGGGCTGACGCGAGTCCGTACCCCCGGGTAGTGTGCGGTCCGGGTGCTTCCGCGGCGCCCGGACCGATCGGCCACGCGGTGGGGGACGGGCATGGGCGCAGCACGGCGCGGGGACGGCGGTCGCACGGGCAGGGTGCTGTCCGGGGCGGCCGTGGCTCTCGGCTGTGTGCTGTTCCTCGGCGGTTTCCTGTGGGGAGCGCTCGCCTACCGGCCCTACACCGTGCCCACCGACTCCATGACGCCGACCATCGCCCGGGGCGGCCGCGTGCTCGCCGAGCGCGTCGACGGCGCCGAGGTGCACCGTGGTGACGTGGTCGTCTTCCAGGACGAGGTGTGGGGCGACGTCCCGATGATCAAGCGCGTGGTGGGCGTGGGCGGGGACACCGTCGCCTGCTGCGACCGGCGGGGCCGGATGACGGTCGGCGGCCGCCCGGTCGAGGAACCGTATCTCCAGGACGCCGGCCCGGCCTCGCCCACAGCCTTCAGCGCGACCGTCCCCGAGGGGCAGCTGTTCCTCCTCGGCGACCACCGCTCCGACTCCCTGGACTCCCGCTCCCACCTCGCCAGGAACCAGGGCACGGTGCCGCGCGACGCCGTGAGCGGCCGCGTCGAGGCCGTGGTCTGGCCCACGGACGGCTGGGGCATGCTCGCCCGGCCCGCCTCCTTCGACGCCCTGCCCGGTGGCACCTCGCGGCCCGGCCCGCTCGCGTGGCTGGTCAGGGGTGTCGTCGTGGGCGCGGTGCTCATCCTGGGCGGTGCGGCGTACGGACCGCTGGCCCGGGTGCTGACGCGGCGGCGGGGCGGGGCGGTGGTCCCCGATGGCTGAGGCGGCCGGGGGGACGCCGCTGCGCAGGGCGGCCCGCGTGGTCCTGCTGGACGAGCGCGACCGCGTCCTGCTCCTGCACGGCTACGAGCCCGAGGACCCGACCGAGACCTGGTGGTTCACCCCGGGCGGCGGGCTGGAGGGCGACGAGGACTGGGAGGAGGCGGCACGCCGGGAACTCGCCGAGGAGACCGGCATCACGGAGATCGAGCTGGGCCCGCCGCTGTGGCGGCGCACCTGCTCCTTCCCGTTCGACGGGCGCCGGTGGGACCAGGAGGAGTGCTACTTCCTGGCCCGCACCCGCGAGAAGGGCGTCTGGACGGGCGGGGGGACGGAGCTGGAGCGGCGCAGTGTGGACGGGCTGAGGTGGTGGAGCTGCGAGGAACTCCTGGCCACCCATGAGACGGTGTATCCGACCAGGCTCGCCGAGCTGCTGCGCACGCTGCTCGACGAGGGTCCCCCGCCGGTGCCGGTCCGCCTGGAGACGGAGCGCGCCTGACGCACAATGGGGGGACCGCACGGCTGAAGGGGAACATGCCATGAGCGCCGAGGACCTCGAGAAGTACGAGACCGAGATGGAGCTCAAGCTCTACCGGGAGTACCGCGACGTCGTCGGACTGTTCACATACGTGATCGAGACCGAGCGGCGGTTCTACCTCACCAACGACTACGAGATGCAGGTGCACTCGGTGCAGGGCGAGGTCTTCTTCGAGGTGTCGATGGCCGACGCCTGGGTCTGGGACATGTACCGGCCGGCGCGGTTCGTGAAGCAGGTCCGGGTGCTGACGTTCAAGGACGTCAACATCGAGGAGCTCAACAAGACCGATCTCGACCTTCCGAGTGGCTGAGTTCTCCACAACCGGCGAGTAGTCCACAGATCCGGACCATGATCCCCCACGCTTCCCGGGGCGCGTCAGAGTCGGTGCCGGAGGTGGTGCCGGATGAACGCGCGACGGGCGCTCGGGCGTTATGGGGAGGACCTGGCGGTACGGCGGCTGGCCGAGGCCGGGATGACGGTGCTGGCCCGCAACTGGCGGTGCCGCGAGGGCGAGATCGACGTCGTGGCGCTGGACGGCGACGCGCTGGTGGTCTGCGAGGTGAAGGCCCGCAGGCGCAGGGCCGGGCCGCGCGGCGCCGGAGCGGACGCCGGGCCGCCGGAGCGGCTGTACGAGCATCCGATGGCCGCCGTCACGCCCGTCAAGGCCGAGCGGCTGCGGCGGCTCGCCGCCCGCTGGCTGGAGCGGCACGGCGGGCCGCCGCCGGGCGGGGTCCGCATCGACGTGGTGGGCGTCCTGCTGCCCGGGCGGGGCGCGCCCGAGGTCCAGCACGTCAAGGGGGTGGCGTGATGGGCTTCGCCCGCACGTGCTCGGTGGCCCTGGTGGGGGTCGAGGGCGTGGTCGTCGAGGTCCAGGCCGACCTGGAGCCGGGCGTCGCCGCCTTTGCCCTGGTCGGCCTGCCGGACAAGTCCCTCTCGGAGAGCCGGGACAGGGTGCGCGCCGCGATCGTCAACTCCGGGGCGGAGTGGCCCCAGAAGAAGCTCACGGTGGGGCTGAGCCCGGCGTCCGTCCCCAAGGGAGGCAGCGGTTTCGACCTCGCCGTCGCCTGTGCGGTGCTCGGCGCCGCCGAGCGGGTCGATCCCCGGACGATCGCCGACCTGATGATGGTCGGGGAGCTGGGCCTCGACGGCCGGGTCCGCCCGGTCCGCGGCATCCTGCCCGCCGTGCTCGCGGCGGCCGACGCGGGCTACCGGCAGGTCGTGGTCCCCGAGTGCAGCGCGGCGGAGGCCAAGCTCGTCCCGGGCGTCTCGGTGCTCGGCGTGCGCAGCCTGCGCCAGCTGATCGCGGTCCTCACGGACGAGCCCGTGCCGGAGGAGGAGCCGGTGGAGGAGGGCCGGCCCGATCCGCTGCTGGCGGGGCTGACGGTGCCCGGTGCCGGGGCGGGTGCCGTCGGCGCAGGGCACGTGCCCGACCTCCGCGAGGTCGCCGGGCAGCACCGGGCCCGGCGGGCGCTGGAGGTCGCCGCGGCCGGCCGCCACCACGTCTTCCTGCTCGGTCCGCCGGGGGCCGGCAAGACGCTGCTCGCCGAGCGGCTCCCCGGGCTGCTGCCGCCGCTCACCGCCGAGGAGTCCCTGGAGGTCACGGCGGTGCACTCGGTCGCCGGGACGCTGCCGGCCGGGCAGCCCCTGATCGACCGCCCGCCCTACTGCGCGCCCCACCACTCGGCCTCCATGGCCGCCCTCATCGGCGGCGGTTCGGGGCTGCCCCGGCCGGGCGCCGTCTCCCTGGCCCACCACGGAGTGCTCTTCCTCGACGAGGCGCCCGAGGCCGCGCCGCGGGTCCTGGACGCCCTGCGGCAGCCGCTGGAGTCGGGCCAGGTGGTCGTGGCCCGCACCGGCGGGGTGATGCGGCTGCCCGCCCGGTTCCTGCTCGCGCTCGCCGCGAACCCCTGCCCCTGCGGGGGGCACGGGGTCGGGGGCGAGGGCTGCGAGTGCCCGCCCAGCGTGGTCCGGCGCTACCAGGCGCGGCTCTCCGCCCCGTTGCTGGACCGGGTGGACCTCCGGGTGACCGTCGAGCCCGTGGCCCGTACGGAGCTGACCGCGGCCGCCGCGCCCGCCGAGTCCACCGCGGAGGTCGCCGCCCGCGTCCTGGCCGCCCGCGAACGGGCCGCGGCCCGCCTCGCGGACACCCCCTGGCGCACCAACAGCGACGTCCCCGGCCACGAACTGCGCACCCGCTGGCGCCCGGAGCCGGAGGCCCTCGCCGAGGCCGAGCGGGACATGGAACGCGGCCTGCTGACCGCCCGCGGCCTGGACCGCGTCCTCCGCGTCGCCTGGACCCTGGCCGACCTGGCGGCCCGCGCCCGCCCCGGCCCCGACGAGGTGCGCCACGCACTGGAGTTGCGCACGGGGGTCCGCCGGGGTGCGCTGATGGCCGGGGCGCTGTCGTGAACGGGGAGGCGCCGGCGGCGCGTTGCGCGGGAAACCCCTGGCCCCCCGGCCGCGGATGCCGCCGAGGCGCCCGACGCCGCGGACGGCGGGGGGCGGGCGCGCCGTGAGCCGGGACGAGGGCCGGAACGGGGCGGCCGGCCGGGGCGGAGGGCGGCCGGCGCGGGGCGTGGCCGGGCCCGCCACGGGCGGCTGCGCCGGGGGCGGTGGCGCGGGCCGGGGCGGAGGGCGGGCGCTCCCCGATGTCTCCGGCATGGTCGCCGGGTGCGGGGCGCCGGGCGGGTGCGAGGGCCCGGGAGGCGGGGCGGTGCCCGGGGCGCGCCAGCCCGCCGCGGGCGGGCCGGTGTCCGGGGAGGAGCGGCTGGCGCGGGTGGCGCTGACGCGGCTGACCGAGCCGGGGGACGAGCGAGTGGGGCGCTGGCTGCGGGAGTTGGGGGCCGTCCGCCTCGTGCGCGGGCTCACGGGGGCGGGCCCGCCGCCCAAGGGCGCCCGCGCCGAGCGGCTCGCCGGGTGCAGGGCCCGGGCCGCGTCGCTGGACCCTGAGCGGGACCTGGCCACCGCCGCCCGGCTCGGCGCGCGGTTCGTGTGCCCGGGGGAGCCCGAGTGGCCCTCCCAGCTCGACGACCTGGGCGACGCCAGGCCGCTCGGGCTGTGGGCGCGGGGCCCGGCCGACCTGCGGCTGTGGGCGCTGCGGTCCGTCGCCGTGGTCGGCGCCCGGGCCTGCACGGACTACGGGTCGCACGTCGCGGCCATCCTCGGCGCCGGGCTCGCCGAGCGCGGCTGGGTCGTCGTCTCCGGGGCCGCCTTCGGCGTCGACGGGGCGGCGCACCGAGGGGCGCTGGCGGCGGGCGGGGCGACGATGGCGGTGCTGGCCTGCGGGGTGGACGTGCCCTATCCGCGCGGCCATGCGCGGTTGATCGAGCGGATCGCCGAACAGGGCGTGGTGCTGGCCGAGTTGCCGCCGGGCGGGCATCCGACGCGCAGCAGGTTCGTCCTCCGCAACCGCGTGATCGCGGCCCTGACCCGCGGCACGGTGGTCGTCGAGGCCGAGTACCGCAGCGGATCGCTCGTCACGGCCCGGCGGGCGCGGGCCCTCGGCCGGCACACCATGGGCATCCCGGGGCCGGTCACCTCCGGCCTCTCGGCGGGCGTCCACGAACTCCTGCGCGAGGGCGCCTGTCTGGTGACCGACGCCGACGAGATCGCCGAACTGGTGGGCGGCATGGGCGAGCTGGCGCCCGAGCGCCGGGGCCCGGCCGTGCCCCGGGACCTGCTCGCTCCGGAGGCGGCCGCCGTCCTCGAAGCCGTCCCCGGCCCCGGCGGCGACACCGCGCGCATCGCCCTCAACGCCGGTCTGAGCAGGGACAGAACGCTCGGCAGGCTCTACGAGCTCCACGGCCTCGGCTTCGTCGCGCGCCGGGGCGACCATTGGCGCCCCCTCGCCCCGGCGTCAACTTCCGTCACCCCCAAGCCCCTCGGACGGCGCCCCACCGTGCGGCGAGGCGGTGCTTGACCTGGGGCGATCGGGTGAAAGGGTTAAGGCCATGTCCGCGGAGGCCACCGGCCCCGCGCGGGGGTGCCCCCACCGCCGGGCCCTGTACGGTCCCAGGACCCGGCAGCCGTCCGAGAGCACGAGCCGGCGGATCACGGCCGTGCGGACCGTAGGAATCCCGTCGCACACCGCGGTGGACCCCTCTCGCCGCGGCACGGGATTCCGCCCCGCGGAGTGATCCTGTCGCACCTGATCCATGTCACAGCAGAACGGCTCAAGACGACGAATGCCCCAGCAACCCTCCGGATCGGACCGCGCGCCGGTACCCTCCGCGGCGCGCGGCGACGCCCGTCCCCCCGCGCCCGCGACGCTCGACGAACTGTGGCGCTCGTACAAGGCGTCGGGCGACGAACGGCTGCGGGAGCAGCTGATCCTCCACTACTCGCCGCTGGTGAAGTACGTGGCGGGCCGGGTCAGCGTCGGACTGCCGCCCAACGTCGAGCAGGCGGACTTCGTCTCCTCCGGGATCTTCGGGCTGATCGACGCCATCGAGAAGTTCGACCCCGGGCGCTCGATCAAGTTCGAGACCTACGCCATCACCCGCATCCGGGGCGCGATGATCGACGAACTGCGGGCGCTGGACTGGATCCCGCGGTCGGTCCGGCAGAAGGCGCGCGCCGTCGAGCGCGCCTACGCGACGCTGGAGGCCACCTTGCACCGCACGCCCTCCGAGGCGGAGGTGGCGGCCCAGATGGGCATCGGGCTCGACGAACTCCACGCCGTCTTCAGCCAGTTGTCCCTGGCGAACGTCGTGGCCCTGGAGGAGCTGCTGCACGTCGGCGGCGAGGGCGGCGACCGGCTGAGCCTGATGGACACCCTGGAGGACACCGCGGCGGACGACCCCGTGGAGGTGGCCGAGGACCACGAACTGCGCCGGCTCCTCGCCCGGGCCATCAACACCCTCCCGGAACGGGAGAAGACCGTCGTGACCCTCTACTACTACGAGGGCCTCACCCTCGCCGAGATCGGACAGGTGCTCGGCGTCACCGAGAGCCGGGTCAGCCAGATCCACACCAAGTCGGTGCTCCAGCTGCGCGCCAAGCTGGCCGACGTGGGGCGCTGAGCAGCGCAGGCGGGCGCTGAATCGTCCCTCCAGCGTCGTCCCGCGCGGCGCGGGTCCGTAAAGTGGGAGCGTGCCCAGGATTCGAGCGGCCTCCGTGGCCGAGCACCGGACGATGCAGCGTGGCGCCTTGCTGGACGCCGCCCGATCCCTGCTGTCCGAGGGCGGGACGGAGGCCCTCACCTTCCCCGCCCTCGCCGAGCGCACCGGGCTGGCGCGGTCCTCCGTGTACGAGTACTTCCGCTCGCGGGCGGCCGTCGTCGAGGAGCTGTGCGCCGTCGACTTCCCCGTCTGGGCGGCGGAGGTCGAGGACGCGATGCGCCGGGCCGGGACGCCCGAGGAGAAGATCGAGGCGTACGTCCGGCAACAGCTCGCGCTCGTCGGCGACCGCCGGCACCGGGCCGTCGTCGCCATCTCCGCCGGCGAGCTCGACGCCGGCGCCCGCGAGAAGATCCGGGCGGCGCACGGCGGCCTGGTCGCCCTGCTGGGCGAGGCGCTGGTGGCCCTCGGCCACGAGGAGCCGCGCCTGGTCGCGATGATGCTCCAGGGCGTCGTGGACGCGGCGGTACGGCGGATCGAGCTCGGTGTGGAGGAGCCCGAGCGGATCGCGGAGGCGGCCGTGGGGATGGCCCTGCGGGGCGTGCGGGGCTGACCCCGGGGCCTTGCCGGGCCCTTGCCCCGTCCCGGCTCCGGCGGGCTGCGCCCCGGGCACAGCCGGTCGAGCCGGTCTCCACCGCGCCGCTCGCGGTTGTGGCTGTCCGGCGGACGGCTGGAGCTTCCTGCCCCGCCCGTCCCCGGAGGGGTGCCCCCGCTTTCACCGTTTCCCTGCTTTCCCCGCTTTCTCCGCGCTCCCGCGCGGGGCAACGCGGCTGCGCCGCGTTCATCCCCACCGACCGGAGGGCGGTTCCCGGACGGAAGGCGGTTCCCGGACGGAGCCTCGTGAGAACACGGAGCCCCGTGAGAACAGTGAACGGTGGGGCCGGGGAGGAGCCTCCCCGCCCACCCCCAGCGGCAGCAGCCGCGACGCCGGCCGCCGCAGCATCCAGCGGGGCAGCAGCGTCAGCGGATCGAGATACTCCCGCCCCCGCAGCAGGCCCCAGTGCAGGCAGCCCGTGGCGCAGTGCCACGGCCCCGCCTCCAGCTCCCCCAGCACCGCCCCGGCCGTCACCACGTCGCCCCGGCGCACGCCGGGCCGTACCGGCTCGTACGTCGTCCGCAGGGGCGGATCCCCGCTCCCCGTGAGCTCCACGACCACCACCCCGCGCCCCGCGACCGTCCCCACGAAGGACACCGTCCCCGGCGCGGCGGCCCGGACGGGCGCTCCCGCCCCGGCGGCGAGATCCACACCGCGGTGCCCCCGCGCCCACCGCACCGGCGGCGGCTCCCAGCCCCGCGCCACCCGCGGCCGTGCGCCCCCGGGCCCCTCGACGGGCCAGGCCCGGGCGCCGTCCGGCCCGGGCGCGGCGGGCACCTCGGCCCGCACCTCGGCCGGAGGCGGCGCCACCGCACCCGCCGCCCGGCCCCCGCCGGCAATCAGCGCGCCCATGAGGAGCAAGAGCACCCCGAGGGCCGCCGGGGCCCACGCCGCCGCGACCGGGAGCGCGACAGCCGTCGTCATACGTCGTCCCATGACGACCACCGTGGCCGACTCCCGCCCCGCGCGCGGATCTTGGCCCGGATCTGTGGACTACTCGCGGGTTGTGGACAACGCCGTCACCCGGTCCTTCCCCGGTCCCGTACACTTCTCTTGGCGACCCGGGTGACCGGGTCGACTTCGCACGCCCCGCCACCGGCGCGCACGACCCTTCCCGGGCAGCGCGGTGGCCGTGTCCCTCGGTCCGTGAGCGGCCCCTTCACCGGGGCGGTCCGCGGCGGACGCGCCGGGGCGTCAGGAGCGGCGGCCGCCCGGCCGCCGTGGAAACCGAGTATTACAAGGAGCGCGGCCATGGCCGTCGTCACGATGCGGGAGCTGCTGGAGAGCGGCGTCCACTTCGGTCACCAGACCCGTCGTTGGAACCCGAAGATGAAGCGTTTCATCTTCACCGAGCGCAACGGCATCTACATCATCGACCTGCTCCAGTCGCTGTCGTACATCGACCGCGCCTACGAGTTCGTCAAGGAGACCGTCGCGCACGGCGGCTCCATCATGTTCGTCGGCACGAAGAAGCAGGCCCAGGAGGCCATCGCCGAGCAGGCGACCCGGGTCGGCATGCCCTACGTCAACCAGCGCTGGCTGGGCGGCATGCTCACCAACTTCTCGACCGTCTACAAGCGCCTGCAGCGCCTGAAGGAGCTCGAGCTCATCGACTTCGAGGATGTGGCCGCCTCCGGCCTCACCAAGAAGGAGCTCCTGGTCCTCTCCCGCGAGAAGGCCAAGCTGGAGAAGACCCTCGGCGGTATCCGCGAGATGCAGAAGGTGCCCAGCGCCGTCTGGATCGTGGACACCAAGAAGGAGCACATCGCCGTCGGTGAGGCGCGCAAGCTGCGCATCCCGGTCGTCGCGATCCTCGACACCAACTGCGACCCGGACGAGGTCGACTACAAGATCCCGGGCAACGACGACGCGATCCGCTCCGTCACCCTGCTCACCCGCGTGATCGCCGACGCCGTCGCCGAGGGCCTGATGGCCCGCTCCGGCGTGGCCGAGGCCGGCAAGGGCGACAAGGCCGCGGGCGAGCCGCTGGCCGAGTGGGAGCGCGACCTCCTCGAGGGCGAGAAGAAGGCGGAGGAGGCTCCGGCCGCCGCCGCTGCCGAGGCCGAGAAGCCGGCCGCGGACGCCGAGCAGGCCTGACCCGGCCGTAACGGTGGCGGGGTCGTCCAGGCCCCGCCGCCGCCCGGTGGATCCACGGCCGGGTCCCGTCCGCTGGACGGGAGCCGGCCGTCGTGGTGACCTCAAGACGGACCAGCCCTGCCGGGTGCCGAGCGGCACGGCAGGGCGTAGTGCACAAGAAGGATTTCAGAGATGGCGAACTTCACCGCCGCTGACGTCAAGGCTCTCCGTGAGAAGACCGGCGCCGGCATGATGGACTGCAAGAAGGCCCTCGACGAGGCCAACGGTGACCTCGAGAAGGCCATCGAGATCGTCCGCGTCAAGGGCCTCAAGGGCGTCGCCAAGCGCGAGAGCCGCACCACCGAGAACGGTGCCGTCGCCTCCCTGATCGCCGACGACAACACCTCCGGTGTCATCGTCGAGCTGAAGTGCGAGACCGACTTCGTCGCCAAGGGCGAGAAGTTCGTGGCCGTCGCCGACGCCCTGGCCGCCCACATCGCCACGTCCGCCCCGGCCGACCTGGAGGCCCTGCTCGCCTCCGAGATCGAGGCCGGCAAGACCGTTCAGGCCTTCATCGACGAGGCCAACGCCACCCTGGGCGAGAAGATCGTCGTCGACCGCTTCGCGCGCTTCGCCGACGGCTACGTCTCCGCGTACATGCACCGCACCGCCGCGGACCTGCCCCCGCAGGTCGGCGTCCTGGTCGAGCTGGACAAGGAGAACGCCGAGGTCGCCAAGGACGTCGCGCAGCACATCGCCGCCTTCGCGCCTAAGTTCCTCTCCCGCGAGGACATCCCGGCCGAGGTCGTCGAGAACGAGCGCCGCATCGCCGAGGAGACCGCCCGCGCCGAGGGCAAGCCCGAGGCCGCCCTGCCGAAGATCGTCGAGGGTCGCGTCACCGGCTTCTTCAAGGAGCAGGTCCTGCTGGACCAGGCGTTCGCCAAGGACAACAAGAAGACCGTCCAGAAGGTCCTGGACGAGGCCGGTGTCACGCTGAAGCGCTTCTCGCGCATCCGCGTCGGCGCCTGAGCCGCCCGACACAGGGCAGCGAACGACCGGCGACCCGCTAGGGTCGTACGCAGCCGACCGTCCACCGGCCGGCCGCTGATGTGACGAGGAGGCCATTGCCGCAGAGGGAACCGAAAGGACCCAACCGGCAATGGCCTTCTTCGTATGTGCACGAGGAGAACTCCAATGAATCAGGGTGCGGACGCGCGCGAGGCCGCCGACGACACGAACGCCGACCAGGGAAAGCCCCGCCGGTTCCTGCTGAAACTGTCGGGTGAGGCCTTCGCCGGCGGCGGAGGGCTCGGTGTCGACCCCGATGTCGTGCACGCCATCGCCCGGGAGATCGCGGCCGTGGTCCGCGAGGGCTACGAGATCGCCGTGGTCATCGGCGGCGGCAACTTCTTCCGCGGCGCCGAGCTCCAGCAGCGCGGCATGGACCGGGCCCGCTCGGACTACATGGGCATGCTCGGCACCGTGATGAACAGCCTCGCCCTCCAGGACTTCCTGGCCAAGGAGGGCGTGGAGACCCGGGTCCAGACCGGCATCACCATGGGCCAGGTCGCCGAGCCGTTCATCCCGCTGCGCGCCGTGCGCCACCTGGAGAAGGGCCGCGTCGTGATCTTCGGCGCGGGCATGGGCATGCCCTACTTCTCCACCGACACCACCGCCGCCCAGCGCGCCCTGGAGATCCACGCCGAGGCGATCCTCATGGGCAAGAACGGCGTCGACGGGGTCTACGACTCGGATCCGAAGAAGAACCCGAACGCGGTCAAGTTCGACGCGCTCGAGTACGGCGAGGTGCTCTCCCGCGGCCTCAAGGTCGCCGACGCCACCGCCATCAGCCTGTGCATGGACAACAAGCTGCCGATCCTGGTGTTCGAGCTGCTCGCCGAGGGCAACATCGCCCGCGCCGTCAAGGGTGAGAAGATCGGCACGCTCGTGAGCGACCAGGGCACGCGGGACTGACACGCCCCGCAGCCGTCCGCCGCGCCCCCGGGCCGCCGGCGGACGGCAACTCCGGGCCGCGGGAAGACCACGGCACGGGGATGGACAACCGCCTGCCGGTCGGACACCGTGCAGGAGAAGACGCGCGCAGGGGCGAGGCTCTGCTTACTGATAACACCAGGAGCAAGTGGTGATCGAAGAGATCCTCCTCGAAGCCGAGGAGAAGATGGAGAAGGCCGTTGTGGTCGCCAAGGAGGACTTCGCGGCGATCCGCACCGGGCGTGCGCACCCGGCGATGTTCAACAAGATCGTGGCGGACTACTACGGTGCGCTGACGCCCATCAACCAGCTGGCGTCGTTCTCGGTGCCCGAGCCGCGCATGGCCGTGGTGACCCCCTTCGACAAGAGCGCGCTGCGCAACATCGAGCAGGCCATCCGCGACTCGGACCTGGGTGTCAACCCCAGCAACGACGGCAACATCATCCGGGTGACCTTCCCCGAGCTCACCGAGGAGCGCCGCCGGGAGTTCATCAAGGTCGCCAAGGGCAAGGGCGAGGACGCGAAGGTGTCCATCCGCTCCGTCCGCCGCAAGGCCAAGGACGCGCTGGACAAGCTCGTCAAGGACAAGGAGTCCGGCGAGGACGACGTGCGGCGCGCGGAGAAGGAGCTCGACGACACCACCGCGAAGTACGTGGCGCAGGTGGACGAGCTGCTCAAGCACAAGGAAGCCGAGCTGCTCGAGGTCTGATGAACGACGCATCCTGGGGAGCCCCGTCGCGCGCCGGGCAGTGGGGGGCCGCCGACCGGGTCCCCCCGTTCCCGGCGGGTCCCGTGGGCGAAGCGGCCGTGGCGGCGCAGACTCGCCCCATGCCGATCGTGCCCGACGCAGGCGGAGACCAGGACGACCGTGACCAGGGGGCCACGCACCTGAGTGGCCCCCTGTTCCGCGACGAAAGCGACCGAGGGGAGCCCGACATCCGGCCGCAGGAGCCCGCCGCCCCCCAGGCGCCCAAGGCGGGCAAGAAGAGCGCGGGACGCGACCTGCGTGCCGCGATAGGGGTGGGACTGGGCCTCGGCGCGGTCATCGTCGCCTCGCTGTTCATCTACAAGCCCGTCTTCCTCGGCGTCATCGTCGTCGCCGTGGTCGTCGGCCTGTGGGAGCTGACCTCGCGGCTCGCCGAGCGCAAGGGGATCAGGGCGCCGCTGGTGCCGCTGGCCATCGGCGGCGCGGCGATGACGGTCGCCGGGTACGTCAACGGTTCCGAGGGCGCGTGGGTCGCCATGGCCTTCACGGCGCTGGCGGTGCTGGTGTGGCGGATGACCGAGCCGCCGGACGACTACCTCAAGGACGTCACGGCGGGCATCTTCGCCGCGTTCTACGTGCCGTTCCTCGCCACCTTCGTGGCGCTGATGCTGGCCGCGGACGACGGTGCCTGGCGGGTGCTGACCTTCCTGATCCTCACGGTGGTCAGCGACACCGGCGCCTACGCGGTGGGCTGGCGGTTCGGCAGGCACAAGCTCGCGCCGCGCATCAGCCCCGGCAAGACCCGCGAGGGCCTGGTGGGCGCCGTGCTGTTCGCGATGGCCGCGGGCGCGCTGTGCATGCGGTACCTGATCGACGGTGGTCAGTGGTGGCACGGCCTGCTGCTGGGCCTGGCGGTCGCAGTCAGCGCCACGCTGGGCGACCTCGGCGAGTCGATGATCAAGCGCGACCTGGGCATCAAGGACATGGGCCGGCTCCTGCCGGGCCATGGCGGGATCATGGACCGACTGGATTCGCTGTTGCCGACGGCTCCGGTGGTGTGGTTGTTGCTGGTGGCGTTTGTGGGGTCGGGCTGACGTCGGGTTGTGGTCGGGCCATGGCGCCACGCGGCGGTAGCCGCGCGTCGGGTGCTGTATGGACCGCCTGGATTCGCTGTTGCCGACGGCTCCGGTGGTGTGGCTGCTGCCGGTGGCCTTCGCCGGCGCCTGAGCCGCGGCGTTCGCCCGACGGGGTCCGTCGTCCACAGGGCGGCGGACCCCGTCCGCGCATCTGCGACACTGGATGCATCATGCCTAAGCCCGGAGAACTGACCTTCGTCGCCCCGCGGGGAGCCAAGAAGCCCCCGCGGCACCTCGCCGACCTCTCGCCCGCCGAGCGCAAGGAGGCCGTCGCCGCCATCGGCGAGAAGCCCTTCCGGGCGAAGCAGCTGTCCCAGCACTACTTCGCGCGATACGCCCACGACCCGGCCGAGTGGACGGACATCCCCGCCGCCGCCCGCGAGAAGCTCGCCGGCGAGCTGCTGCCGGAGCTGATGAGCGTCGTGCGGCACATCTCGTGCGACGACGACACCACCCGCAAGACCCTGTGGCGCCTGCACGACGGCAAGCTCGTGGAGTCCGTCCTGATGCGCTACCCGGACCGGGTCACGATGTGCATCAGCTCCCAGGCCGGCTGCGGCATGAACTGCCCGTTCTGCGCCACCGGCCAGGCGGGGCTCGACCGCAACCTGTCCACGGCCGAGATCGTCCACCAGATCGTGGACGGCATGCGCGCCCTGCGCGACGGCGAGGTGCCCGGAGGCCCGGCGCGGCTGTCCAACAT
The DNA here is from genome assembly GCF_001187435.1 of Streptomyces caatingaensis. Taxonomy (GTDB): domain Bacteria; phylum Actinomycetota; class Actinomycetes; order Streptomycetales; family Streptomycetaceae; genus Streptomyces; species Streptomyces caatingaensis. The sequence continues at coordinate 260,091 of NZ_LFXA01000011.1, forward strand.
CGTCTTCATGGGCATGGGCGAGCCGCTCGCCAACTACAAGCGCGTCGTCGGCGCGATCCGCCGGCTGACCGACCCCGAGCCGGACGGCCTGGGCCTGTCGCAGCGCGGCATCACCGTCTCGACCGTCGGCCTGGTTCCGGCCATGCACCGCTTCGCCGACGAGGGCTTCAAGTGCCGCCTCGCGGTCTCCCTGCACGCGCCGGACGACGAGCTGCGCGACACCCTCGTCCCGGTCAACACCCGCTGGAAGGTCCGCGAGGTGCTGGACGCGGCCTGGGAGTACGCGGAGAAGTCCGGCCGCCGGGTCTCCATCGAGTACGCCCTGATCCGCGACATCAACGACCAGGCGTGGCGCGGCGATCTGCTGGGCCGGCTCCTCAAGGGCCGCCGGGTGCACGTCAACCTCATCCCGCTCAACCCCACGCCGGGCTCGAAGTGGACGGCCTCGCGGCCGGAGGACGAGCGGGCGTTCGTCGAGGCGATCGCGGCGCACGGCGTGCCGGTGACCGTCCGGGACACGCGCGGTCAGGAGATCGACGGCGCGTGCGGCCAGCTGGCCGCGACCGAGCGCTGAGCGGGCCCGTTCCCGCGCACTGATACGGTGCATTCGCACAAATGAACATTCCGACAGGGGAGCGCCTCGGCGCTGAGAGTGCGGCACGGCCCGCAGACCCTCGGACCTGATCCGGTTAGTACCGGCGTAGGGAGTCAGCACCACATGAACACCACCCTCCGGCGTGCCCTCGGCGCGGCGGCCGTCGCCGCGCTCGCCCTCCCGGCCCTCGCCGCCTGCGGCGGCTCGGGCGGTTCGGACGAGGCCGACGGCGGCAAGACCGTCACCCTCGTCTCGCACGACTCGTTCGTCGCCTCCAAGCAGGTGCTCGACGAGTTCACCAAGGAGACCGGCTACAAGGTCTCCGTGCTCAAGAGCGGCGACGCCGGGCGGGCGGTCAACCAGGCGATCCTGTCGAAGAGCCACCCCCAGGGCGACGTGTTCTTCGGCGTGGACAACACCCTCCTCTCCCGGGCGCTCGACAACGGGATCTTCACCTCGTACGAGGCCAAGGGCCTGGACCGGGTGCCCAAGGACCTCCAGCCGGACGCCGGTGAGCACCGGGTGACGCCGGTCGACACCGGCGACATCTGCGTCAACTACGACCGCGCCTACTTCGCCGACCACAAGCTGGCCCCGCCGCAGTCCCTCGACGACCTCGTGAAGCCCGAGTACAAGGGCCTGCTGGTCACCGAGAACGCCGCGACCTCCTCGCCGGGGCTCGCCTTCCAGCTCGCCACCGTCGCCAAGTACGGCGACGACGGCTGGCAGGACTACTGGAAGAAGCTCAAGGACAACGGCGTCGAGGTCGTCGACGGCTGGGAGCAGGCGTACAACAACCGCTTCTCCGGCTCCGTCGCCGGCCGGAAGGCCAAGGGCGACCGCCCGCTGGTCGTCTCCTACGCCTCCAGCCCGCCCGCCGAGGTGCTGGGCATGAAGAACAGGCCCGCGGAGGGCCCGACCGGCGTCGCGACCGGCACCTGCTTCCGGCAGACCGAGTTCGCCGGGCTGCTCAAGGGCGCGAAGAACCCCAAGGGCGGCAAGGCGCTGATCGACTTCCTGCTGGGCCGGACGTTCCAGGAGGACATGCCGCTCAGCATGTTCGTCAGGCCCGTGAACCCGGACGCCAAGCTGCCCGAGGTCTTCACCCGTTACGGGGCGAAGGCCGACGCGCCGTACACCCTCGCCCCCGAGAAGATCGCGAAGAACCGCGACCAGTGGGTCAAGGCATGGTCCTCGCTCGTCCTGAAGTGAGCCGCCCCGCAAGGGAGTCGGAGGGCAACCGGGGTACGGCGGTCCGGCTCGGGCTCATGGCCCTGCCGCTCGCCTTCTTCGGGGTCTTCTTCGCCTACCCGGTCGCCGCGATCGTCTCGCGCGGTCTGAAGGCCGACGGACACTGGCAGTTCGGCCGGATCGGCGAGGTGGTCACCGACCCGGCGACCGCGCACGTCCTGTGGTTCACCATCTGGCAGGCGGCCGCCTCCACCGCGCTCACGCTGGCGCTCGCGCTCCCCGGCGCGTACGTCTTCGCGCGCTACGACTTCCCCGGCAAGTCGCTGCTGCGGGCGGTGGTCACCGTCCCCTTCGTCCTGCCGACCGTCGTGGCCGGCTCCGCCTTCCTGGCCCTGCTCGGCCGCGGCGGCCTGCTCGACGAACTGTGGGGCGTCCGCCTGGACACCACGGTCTGGGCGATCCTGCTCGCCCACGTCTTCTTCAACTACGCCGTCGTCGTACGGACGGTGGGCGGGCTCTGGGCACAGCTCGACCCCCGGCAGGAGGAGGCCGCGCGGGTGCTGGGCGCCGGGCGGTTCGCCGCCTGGCGCCGGGTGACGCTCCCCGCGCTCGCCCCCGCCGTGGCCGCCGCGGCGCTGATGGTCTTCCTCTTCACCTTCACCTCCTTCGGCACCGTGCAGATCCTCGGCGGACCGCGCTACGCCACGCTGGAGGTGGAGATCTACCAGCAGACCGCCGAGCTGCTGGACCTGCCGACGGCGGCGGTGCTCACCCTGGTGCAGTTCGCGGCCGTCGCGGTGCTGCTGCTGGTGCACGCCCGGACCGTGCGCCGGCGCGAGGCCACGCTGCGGCTGGTGGACGCGCGCCGTACCGCGCGCCGGCCGCGCGGGGCGGCCCAATGGACGCTGCTCGCCGCCGTATTGGCGGCCGTGGTGCTGCTGATCCTGCTGCCGCTGGTGGTGCTGGTGCTGCGCTCCTTCGACGGTCCCGACGGCTACGGCACCGTCTTCTACCGCGCGCTCGCCTCGGCCGGGGACAACGGCGGCACCTTCGTCGTCGCCCCGCTGGAGGCCATCGGCAACTCGGTCTCCTACGCGCTGGCCGCCACGGCGATCGCCGTCGTCGTCGGCGGGCTGGCGGCAGCGGCCCTCACCCGGCGCGAGGGCGTCCTCGTCCGGGGCTTCGACGCGCTGCTGATGCTGCCGCTCGGCACCTCGGCGGTGACGGTCGGCTTCGGCTTCCTCATCGCCCTCGACGAGCCGCCGCTCGACCTGCGGACGTCCTGGATCCTCGTGCCGCTCGCCCAGGCGCTCGTGGGCGTGCCCTTCGTGGTCCGCACCATGCTGCCCGTCCTGCGCGCGGTCGACCCGCGGCTGCGGGAGGCGGCGGCGGTGCTCGGCGCGTCCCCGCTGCGGGCCTGGCGGGAGGTGGACCTGCCGATGGTCGGCCGGGCGCTGGCCGTCTCCGCGGGGTTCGCCTTCGCGGTCTCGCTGGGGGAGTTCGGGGCGACCGTCTTCATCGCCCGGCCCGACCGTCCCACCCTGCCCGTCGCCGTCGCCCGGCTGCTGGGCCGGCCCGGGGAGCTCAACTACGGCCAGGCGATGGCCCTCAGCACCGTCCTGATGCTGGTGTGCGCGGTGGCGCTGCTGGTGCTGGAGCGGGTGCGCACCGACCGTACGGGAGAGTTCTGATGCTGAGTCTGCGGGGCGTCACCGTCCGCTTCGGCGACCGGACGGCGCTGGACGCGGTGGACCTCGACGTCGCCGAGCACGAGACCGTCTGCGTCCTCGGCCCCAGCGGCAGCGGCAAGTCCACGCTGCTGCGGGTCGTCGCCGGGCTCCAACGGGCCGACGCGGGGCGGGTGCTGCTGGCCGGCGAGGACCAGCGCGGGGTGCCGGCGCACCGGCGCGGGGTGGGCCTGATGTTCCAGGACCACCAGCTCTTCCCCCAGCGGGACGTGGCCGGGAACGTCGCCTTCGGGCTGCGCGCGCGGGGCGTCGGGCGGGCGGAGGCGGCCCGTACGGTCGCCGGACTGCTCGACCTCGTCGGGCTGCCCGGGGCCGGACGGCGGGCCGTGGCGGCCCTGTCCGGCGGCGAACAGCAGCGCGTGGCGCTGGCGCGGGCGCTGGCCCCGAGCCCGCGGCTGCTGATGCTCGACGAGCCGCTGGGGCAGCTCGACCGGAGCCTGCGCGAGCGGCTCGTCGTCGAACTCCGTTCGCTGTTCGGCCGGTTGGGTACGACGGTGCTGGCCGTCACGCACGACCAGGGCGAGGCGTTCGCCCTCGCCGACCGCGTCGTGATCATGCGGGACGGGCGGGTCGCGCAGACGGGGACCCCGCTGGAGGTCTGGCGGCGGCCCGCGTCGGAGTTCGTCGCCCGGTTCCTCGGCTTCGAGAACGTCGTCCGGGGGACGGTCGCCGGCGGCGGGGTCGCCGACACGGTGTGGGGGAAGGTGCCGGTGCCGGAGGGGACGGGGGAGGGGGAGTGCGGGGTGCTGGTGCGGCCGGGGGGTGTGCGGCTGGTGCCGGATGGTGCGCTGGAGTGTCGTGTGGTGTCCCGGACGTTCCGGGGGGATCACGTTGCGGTGCGGTTGCGGCCGGGGGGCGGGCCGGAGCTGGAGGCGTCGTGCGCCTTGGCCGGGGCGCCGGAGGTGGGTGCCTCGGTGCGGGTCGCTTTCGCCGCTGAGGACGTGGTGGTTCTCCCCTAGCCCGCCCTTTCACCGTTTCTGCGCGCTTCGCCGCGTTGCCCCGCGCGGCGGCGCGCAGAAACGGTGAAAGGGCGGGGCACGGTGAAAGGGCGGGGCGGGGAGAGGAACCCGTCAGCCGGTAGTCGCCGGCTGGCGTTCACCCTCCACCGCCTGCGGCGCGACCGCGTGGCTGTCCGGCTCGCCGAACCAGGCCACCGCGACCGCGCCCGCGACCGCGAGGACGAAGCCGAGGACGGCCATCCAGGCGAAGCCCGCCCGCGACGCGTCGCCGAGCAGCAGGACGCCGATGATGCCGGGGAGGATCGTCTCGCCGACGACCAGGGCGGCCGTCGCGCCGTTCACGGAGCCGATCTGCAGGGCGACCGTGTGCAGGTACATGCCGACGATGCCGGAGACGAGGATCGCGTAGAGCGCGGGGTCGGTCAGGAGGGCGGGGAGGTCGAAGGGGTCGATGCCGTCGAGGATGCGGACGCCGACGCCGAGGGCGCCGAAGCCCAGACCGGAGAGCAGACCGGCCAGGATGGCCGCCTTGGAGCCCATCACGCGGACGGCGAGCGTGCCGCCGCCCATCAGCACCACGGAGATGATGAGCAGCCACCAGTGCGTGGAGCGCGCGGTCTCGCCGCTGCCCTCGTGGCCGGCGGCGGTGGCGAGCAGGACGAGGGCGGAGCAGACGACGGCTATGGAGGCCCACTCGGCCCGCTTGAGCCGGATGCCCAGCATCTTGACGCTCAGCAGCGCGGTGACGACGAGGTTGGCGCTGATGACCGTCTGGGAGAGGAAGAGCGGCAGCATGCGCGCGGCGAGCGCACCGAGGCCGAAGCCCAGGAAGTCCAGGACGGTACCGACCATGAACTCCCAGGTGACGGCCGCCTTGGCGGTGGACGCCAGGCTCGGGCCGCCGTGCTGCGTCACCCCGGTCGTGGTGGCCTTCGCGGCCTCCCGGAGGGCCGATTTGCGCGAGCCGACGGCTTGGAGGACGGATCCTGTGCCGTAACACGCCGAGGCCGCGACAGCCGTGAGAAGGCCGATGATCACCAATAGCTCCGTTCGCCTGAATGAGCGTCTGCTCCTGATGCAGACGAGCGAAACGGCCGCGAAGTTGCCTCGGGTCAAGAAGTGGTCAAGAAAAGGCGCGGCAAGGTGCGATGGAGGGCGCGCGGTCGAACCCGCGCGCCCTCCGGCCGTCACCTCAGCAGCGGCAGCGCCGTCAGCTCGGCGATCACCCACGTGAGCGGGGCCAGCACGGCGAGCAGCACGGTCGTCCGGACCGCCGCCGCCCCGCGCAGCAGCGAGGCGGGGAGGCCCAGCCGCAGGAGCGCCGCCGTGGTGCCGGAGCGGAGCTGCCGGGCGTCCAGCGCGGCCGTGATCGCGGTAGCCGTCACGCAGGTCATGACCACGGCCGCCCCCAGCCCGGTCAGCGGCCCGAACGGCCGCGGCCCGGAGGGCTCCCAGCCCGCGCCGTAGACCTCGGCGGCGGCGAGCGTGCCGGAGGCGACCGCGCACAGCACGCCCAGCGGGCGTCCGATGCGCGTCGCCGTCTCCTGGAGCATCCGGCCGGCCAGCAGCCGCACCGGCCCCGGGCGCCCGGCCGCCACGGCCACCCCGCACCAGTGCGTCAGGCCCGGCCCGGCCAGCACCAGGCCCAGCGAGGCCAGCAGCCAGCCGCCCAGCAGCCCGGGGGAGGCGGCGCCGTCCCGGCCGGGCAGCGCGAGCAGGCGGCCCGGTTCGGGGGCGGGCGCGTGCCCCACGTACGCCTCCAGCGCCAGGCCTGTGGCGATCACGGCCACGCCCCAGGGCAGACCGGCGTACGAGGGCCGGTCGGGGGCGGGCCGGGGCGGGACGGTCGGGCCGTCCGCGTGCGCGCCGCGCCGCCGCGGCTCGCGCGGCCGCAGGACGAGGGCGCAGACGCCGGCCCCCACGACGGGCAGCAGCCCGAGCAGGGTCAGCGTCCCGGCCCACGGCAGCGCGTGGCCGCCGTCCAGCAGCCGCCGCGCGGAGCCGCTCACCGGCGTCCCGCCGAGGTCGCCGCGCAGCTCCAGGTAGACCAGGAGCGCGGCGCCGCTGCCGAGGGCGCACGACACGGCCGTCGTGCCGGCCGCGAGCAGCGACAGCCGCACGGGCCCCAGCCCGAGCGCGTCCAGCCCGTCCCGCGGCCGGGTGGCCGGGTCGGTGCGGGCCACGGCCAGGGCGAACTGCACGGCCGCCGCGAACGGCACCGCGCACCACAGCAGCCGGACGACCGACTCCTCCGGCTGTCCCGGGTGCGCCACCGCGTACCCGAGCGAGCACAGCAGCAGGAAGCCCACCCCCGCCGCGGCGAGCGCGACCAGCACGCGCCGCAGCAGGACGAGCGGGTGCGCGCCGCGGGCTAGGCGGAGACTGAGCACGCGGCCCTGCCCTCCCCGTCGGGCGCGTCCGGTGCGGGGATGGCGCCGCTCCGGCGGCCGTCGGCGAGGCCGACCGCGCGGTCGGCCAGCGCGGCGGTCTCGTCGTCCGGCGCCGCCAGGACGACGGTGATCTGGTGCGAACGGGCCGCGGTCGTGAGGGTCCGCAGGACCTGTGCCCGGTCGTTGCTGTGCAGGGGAGCGGCCGGGTCGTCCGCGAGGACGACGGTGGGCTCGCAGGCGAGGGCGCGGGCGATGGCGATGCGCTGGCACTGGGCCCGGGTGAGGGCGCCGGGGCGCTTGCGCGCGCAGTCGCCGACGTCCAGGCGCTCCAGCCACTCGGCCGCGGCCTGCCGGGCGGCGCGGTGGCCGGTGCCGCGCGCCAGCAGCGGCAGGGCGGCGTTCTCCCAGCCCGTCAGCTCGGGGACGAGATGGGGGGCGCTGTCGATCCATCCGAAGCGCTCCCGGCGCAGCCGCTCGCGCGCGGCGCGGGAGAGGGTGTGCACGGGCGCGCTGTTGAACCACACCTCGCCCGCCTCCGGCACCAGCTGGCCGGAGAGGCATTTCAGGAGGGTCGTCTTCCCCGCCCCGCGCGGTCCGGTGACCGCGAGGACCTCGCCCTCGCGGACGCCGATGGAGACGCCTGCGAGGGCGGGGGAACCGTCGTAGGAATAGTGCAGGCCACGTGCCCAGAGCACGTCGTTGTCCGGCGGGGCCACCATTTCGAGCACACCTCTGGTCGCTGGAGGGTCCGTTCCCCTGTCCGGGTGAACGAACCGGGGGCCGTTGGGTCACTGGCACCGTACGGAACGGGGATCACGGCCCCGCCCCAGGCTCGGCGCGCAAGTGCCCTACTTTCCTCCCATCGGACTCATCGCGCGAGGGTGCGAAGGGGGTGCGGCCGCGCGAACGCCGTGGACCCCGCGCACCGCCGACGAGGCGCGCGGGGTCCGCGACGGGGGCTCCGGCGGTCAGAGCTTCGTCCACGCCTCCGTGAGGACGCCGCGGAGGATCTGCTCGATCTCGTCGAAGGTGTCCTGGCCGGAGATCAGCGGCGGGGCGAGCTGGACGACCGGGTCGCCGCGGTCGTCGGCCCGGCAGTACAGGCCGTTCTCGAAGAGCCGCTTGGACACGAAGCCGTAGAGCAGCCGCTCGCACTCCTCCGGCGTGAACGACTCCTTGGTGGTCTTGTCCTTGACCAGCTCGATGCCGTAGAAGAAGCCGTTGCCGCGCACGTCGCCGACGATGGGCAGGTCGTGCAGTCGGCGGAGCGTCCCCAGGAAGGCGGCCTCGTGGTCCAGGACGTGCTGGTTGAGGCCCTCGCGCTCGAAGAGGTCGAGGTTGGCGAGCGCGACCGCGGCCGAGACCGGGTGGCCGCCGAAGGTGTAGCCGTGCAGGAAGGTGTTGCCGCCCTTGAAGAACGGCTCGGCGATCCGGTCGGAGACGATCGCGGCGCCGATGGGGGAGTAGCCCGAGGTCATGCCCTTGGCGCAGGTGATGATGTCCGGGACGTAGCCGAACTTGTCGCAGGCGAACATCGTCCCGAGCCGGCCGAAGGCGCAGATGACCTCGTCCGAGACCAGCAGCACGTCGTAGGTGTCGCAGATCTCGCGCACCCGCTGGAAGTAGCCGGGCGGCGGCGGGAAGCAGCCGCCCGCGTTCTGCACCGGCTCCAGGAAGACGGCGGCGACGGTGTCCGGGCCCTCGAAGAGGATCTGCTGCTCGATCTGGTCGGCGGCCCAGCGGCCGAACGCCTCCGGGTCGTCGCCGTGCACCGGCGCGCGGTAGAAGTTGGTGTTGGGCACCTTGTGCGCCCCGGGGACCAGGGGCTCGAACGGGGCCTTGAGCGCCGGGAGTCCGGTGATGGCGAGGGCGCCCTGCGGGGTGCCGTGGTAGGCGACGGCCCGTGAGATCACCTTGTACTTGGTGGGGTTGCCGGTGAGCTTGTGGTACTGCTTCGCCAGCTTCCAGGCCGTCTCGACGGCCTCGCCGCCACCGGTGGTGAAGAAGACCTTGTCGAGGTCGCCCGGCGCGTAGTGGGCCAGCCGCTCGGCGAGTTCGACGGCCTTGGGGTGGGCGTAGCTCCAGACCGGGAAGAAGGCCAGCTCCTGCGCCTGCTTGTGGGCGGCCTCGGCCAGCTCGGCGCGGCCGTGGCCGGCCTGCACCACGAACAGCCCGGCCAGGCCGTCGAGATAGCGCTTGCCGGTGTCGTCGTAGATGTAGGTGCCCTCGCCGCGCACGATCGTCGGCACGGGGGCGTTCTCGTACGAGGACATGCGGGTGAAGTGCATCCACAGGTGGTCGTACGCGGTGCGGGAATGCGCGGTCTGGTCCTGGCTCACGGCTATCGGGTTCCCCATGTATAGGTCTGTTTGCGGAGCTTGAGGTAGACGAAGCTCTCGGTGGAGCGCACGCCGGGCAGGGTGCGGACGCGCTTGTTGATGACGTCCAGGAGGTGCTCGTCGTCCTCGCAGACGATCTCGATGAGGAGATCGAACGAGCCGGCGGTCACCACCACGTACTCCACCTCGTCCATCGCGGTCAGGGCGTCGGCGACCGGGTCGAGGTCCCCGTCGACGTTGACGCCGACCATCGCCTGCCGCCGGAGGCCCACGGTGAGCGGGTCGGTGACGGCGACGATCTGCATCACTCCCTGGTCGAGCAGCTTCTGCACGCGCTGCCGGACGGTCGCCTCGGACAGGCCCACGGCTTTGCCGATCGCCGCGTAGGGGCGGCGGCCGTCCTCCTGGAGCTGCTCGATGATCGCCAGGGAGACGGCGTCGAGGGGCGGCGCGCCGGTGGCGCCCTTCGGTTCTGCGCTACGAGTGGCCACGGCCCCACCCTGCATGAGGAGTCCGCCATCAGGCAAGCCCTTGACCGCTGGAATTCGTTGCGGAATGGTCTGCCGTTAACTGATTCCGTCGTCCCGGCCGGGTGGGTATATCGAAAACGTGACCCTCCTGGCTAGGCTGGGCGTCTCACCAGTCGGACATCTCACAGGAGAGGTGCACACCGTGACCACCGAGCCGCGCCGTCTGCGCAACTACATCAACGGGGAGTTCCGGGACGCCGCGGACGGGAGGACCACCGACGTGGTCGACCCGGCCACGGGCGAGGTGTACGCCACCGCTCCGCTGTCCGGCCCGGCGGACGTGGACGCCGCGATGGCCGCCGCCGAGGCCGCCTTCCCGGCCTGGCGGGACCTGGTCCCGGCCGAGCGCCAGAAGGCCCTGCTCAAGATCGCCGACGCGGTCGAGGCGCGGGCCGAGGAGCTCATCGCCGTCGAGTCGGAGAACACCGGCAAGCCGCTCGCCCTCACCCGCAGCGAGGAGGTGCCGCCGATGGTGGACCAGATCCGCTTCTTCGCGGGCGCCGCCCGGCTGCTGGAGGGGCGCGCCGCCGGTGAGTACATGGAGGGGATGACCTCGATCGTCCGCCGGGAGCCGGTGGGCGTCTGCGCGCAGGTCGCGCCGTGGAACTACCCGATGATGATGGCCGTGTGGAAGTTCGCCCCGGCGCTGGCCGCGGGCAACACCGTCGTCCTCAAGCCCTCGGACACCACCCCGGCCTCCACGGTCCTGCTCGCCGAGATCATCGGCGGGGTGCTGGACGAACTCGGCCACCCCAAGGGCGTGTTCAACGTCATCTGCGGCGACCGCGACACCGGCCGGCTCATGGTCGAGCACCCGGTGCCCGCCATGGCCTCCATCACCGGCTCGGTGCGCGCCGGCATGCAGGTCGCCGAGACCGCCTCGCGCGACCTCAAGCGCGTCCACCTGGAGCTGGGCGGCAAGGCGCCGGTCGTCGTCTTCGACGACGCCGACCTCGCCAAGGCCGTCGAGGACATCGCGGTCGCGGGCTACTTCAACGCCGGCCAGGACTGTACGGCCGCGACCCGCGTGCTCGTCCACTCCTCCGTCCACGACGAGTTCGTCACCGCGCTCGCCAAGGCCGCGGCGGACACGAAGACCGGCCTGCCGGACGACGAGGATGTGCTCTACGGGCCGCTCAACAACGCCAACCAGCTCGCCCAGGTCAAGGGCTTCATCGAGCGGCTGCCCGCGCACGCGAAGGTCGAGACCGGCGGCCACCAGGTCGGCGAGAAGGGCTACTTCTTCGCCCCGACCGTCGTCACCGGCCTCCGGCAGGACGACGAGGCGATCCAGAAGGAGATCTTCGGCCCGGTGATCACCGTCCAGTCCTTCACGGACGAGGACGAGGCCGTCGCCCTCGCCAACGGCGTCGAGTACGCCCTGGCGTCCTCGGTCTGGACGAAGGACCACGGGCGGGCCATGCGCATGTCCAAGCGGCTCGACTTCGGCTGCGTCTGGATCAACACCCACATCCCGCTGGTCGCGGAGATGCCGCACGGCGGCTTCAAGAAGTCGGGCTACGGGAAGGACCTGTCGGCGTACGGGTTCGAGGACTACACGCGGATCAAGCATGTGATGACGTCGCTGGGCTGAGCGGGGGCGTCGGCGAGCTCCGGGACGGGGCCTGTCCCGGGGCTCGCCTTGTCGCCGAAACGTGCGGCTTGTCAGCTCCGTGCGCACTTCGGGGAGGACGCCGAGATCGACAAGGGCGTGCGCATCGACCTCCCCGGTTTCCGGAACGGCTTCTGCCCGGACGTCGCCGAGGTCGCCGAAGGGGCGGAGCCCGACGCGAAGGACAGGTGCGCCCCCAAGACTTGGGGCTGATCGCCGAGGTCGTCTCCAAGGACGCCAAGGGGAACGACTACGGGCCCAAGAAGCAGGCGTACGCCGAGGCCGGGGTGCCCGTGCTCCTGATCGTGGATCCGTACGAGGCCAAGTGCCACCTCTGCACGTCGCCGAAGGACGGTGCCCACCACTCGGAGCTGATCACCGACTTCGGTGAGCCCGTCGATCTCAGCTGCACGCCGCTCGGGCTGACGATCTCGACCGACGAGTTCCCCCGCGACTGACCTCGCCGGTATCATCGGCGGCCGCTCCCGACCCGTACGTCCCCGCCGCCGATTGCGAGAAGCCCGTGAAGTCCCTGTCCCGCCGCTCCCTGCTGCGCGCGCTGGGCGCGGGTGCGGGGGCCGCAGCGCTCGCCGGGTGCGGGGTGCCCGCCGCTTATATCGCGCCCGGGGACCGGGCCGCGCAGGATCGTTCCGCCGAGGACAAGCAGCTCGTCTTCGCCAACTGGCCGCTCTACATCGACACGGACGAGGAGCACCCCGGCCGTCGGCCCACGCTGGACGAGTTCCAGCGGCGCAGCGGCGTCTCGGTCAAGTACACCGAGGAGATCAACGACAACGACGAGTTCTTCGGGAAGATCAGCCCCGCCCTGATGAACCATCAGGACACCGGCCGCGACCTGATCGTCGTCAGCGACTGGATGTGCGCGCGCTACGTCCGCCTGGGCTGGGTCCAGGAAATGGACCGGTCCGCCCAGCCGAACGTCGCCCGGCACCTCGACCCGCTGCTGCGCGAGCCGTCCTTCGACCCGGGGCGGCGGCACTCCGTCCCGTGGCAGTCCGGCATCACCGGCATCGCCTACCACCGCAAGAAGCTCGGCCGCGAGATCCGGCGCACGGCGGACCTCTGGAGGGACGACCTGCGCGGGCGGGTCACGCTGCTGGCCGGGATGGACGAGGCGTTCTCGCTGCTCATGCAGGGGAACGGGGCGGACGTCACGCGCTGGACCGCGGACGACTTCCACCGGATGACGGATCAGCTGCGGAGGCTCGTGCGGCGGCGGCACATCCGCCGGTTCACCGGCAACGACTACATCAAGGAGCTGTCGTCCGGGGACGTGCTGGCCTGCCAGGCGTACTCCGGGGACATCATCCAGCTCCAGGCGGACAACCCGGACATCGAGTTCGTGGTGCCGGAGGAGGGTGCGGAGCTCTGGGCGGAGAGCCTGATGATCCCGGACCTCGCGCGGCACAAGGCGAACGCCGAGCGGCTGATCGACTTCTACTACCGGCCCGAGGTGGCGGCGAAGCTGGCGGCCTCGGTCAACTACGTGTGCCCCGTGCCGGCCGCGCGGGACGTCCTCGCCTCCTCCAGGGACAGGGAGACGGCGGAGCTGGCGTCGAATCCGCTGATCTTTCCGACGGACGAGATGCGGGGGCGGCTCGCGACGGCGCGGGACATGACGGCGAAGGAGCGGCCGGGGTTCTTGAAGGAGTGGAACGAGATCGTGGGTCTGTAGGGGGAGTTGTGCCCCGGACCCGCCCCAATCCGTTTGCGCAGGGGCTGCGCCCCTGCGCGACCCGCGGGCGCGCGCCGCGCGCCGGGGCCGCGCTCCGCGCGGGGGCGGGGGCTTTGCCCCCTGCGCCCCCACCGGGGGCTGCACCCCCTGGCCCCCGCTCCCGGGCTGCGCCCTGGCCCAGCTCAGGCGCTGCCCCCCTGGACCAGCTCAGGCGCTGCCCCCCTGGACCAGCTCAGGCGCTGCCCCCCTGGCCCAGCTCCGGGGCTGCCCCCCTGGCCCAGCTCCGGGGCTGCCCCCCCGCCCCCGCCGCAGCGTGGCGAGAAACGTGCAAGTGGGGTGGGGTTTCCCTCCGGGGAAGGGCCTGGGGGTGTCCTTCAGCTGCGTAGCAACCCGTGCAGCACGCGCACCCGGTTCGTCGTGATCGAGTCGACTCCTGCCCGCACCAGGCGTCGCATCGTCCACGCCGTGTCCGGCGTCCACGCGGAGACCAGGTATCCGTCCGCGTGATCACGTGCGACCCGTTCCGGACTCACCAGGCCGAAGCGGTAGTTGAGCCAGCGCGGGGCGACGGCCGTGAGGAGGGCCGGCTTCGGTGGGGTGAGCGTCGTCCACGTGAGGGCGATCTCCGCGTCGGGGTCCGCCCGCCGGACCTCCCGCATCGAGGCGGTCGCCCCGCACCAGGAGACCCGGGCGCCGGCCCCCGCCGCCCGTACGGCCGCGACCGCGGCGCCCGCCGCCGCGGGGTCGGGCAGGTCGAGGAAGAGCCGGCCGGAGGCGTCGCAGGCGAGGGCCTCGGCCAGGGTCGGCACGCCGCCGCGGGTGAGGGAGCGCAGTTCCTCGGCCGTGACCGAGGAGAGCGCGCGCCGGTGGCCCCACAGCCGCTCCAGCGTCGCGTCGTGCAGCAGCACCGGCACCCCGTCGCGGGTGACCCGGACGTCGACCTCGACGGTCGGGGCCCCCGCCCGCAGGGCGGAGCGGATCGAGGGGAGGGTGTTCTCCCGGTGGACGTACGGGTCGCCGCGGTGGGCCACGGCCCGGACGCGGACCCGGGCCGCCCCGCCCCCGGCGCTAGCCACGCCAGCTCGCCGTGTACGCGTCGATCTCCGCCGTGAGGGCCGCCTTGCCGGCGGCGTCCATGAAGGACGCCTCGACGGCGTTCTTGGCGAGCTCCGCGACGCCGCGGGCGTCGAGGCCGAGCAGGCGGGCGGCGACCGCGTACTCGTTGTTGAGGTCGGTGCCGAACATGGGCGGGTCGTCGCTGTTGACGGTCACCAGGACGCCCGCGGCGGCCATCTCCCGGACCGGGTGCCGGTCGAGGTCCTCGACGGCCCGGGTGGCGAGGTTGGAGGTCGGGCAGACCTCCAGGGGGATGCGGTGCTCGGCGAGGTGCTCCAGCAGGCGCGGGTCCTGCGTGGCGCTGGTGCCGTGGCCGATGCGCTCGGCGCGCAGCTCGGTCAGCGCGTCCCAGATCGTCCCCGGTCCCGTCGTCTCGCCGGCGTGCGGCACGCTGTGCAGCCCGGCGGCGATGGCGCGGTCGAAGTACGGCTTGAACTGCGGCCGGGGGACGCCGATCTCGGGCCCGCCGAGGCCGAACGAGACCAGGCCCTCGGGCCGCAGGTCGCAGGCGATCCGGGCGGTCTCCTCGGCGGCCGCCAGGCCCGCCTCGCCGGGGATGTCGAAGCACCAGCGCAGCACGACGCCCAGCTCGGCCTCGGCCGCCTTGCGGGCGTCCTCGATGGCCTCGACGAAGGCGGCGTCGGGGATGCCGCGGCGCACCGAGCTGTAGGGGGTGACGGTCAGCTCGGCGTAGCGGATGTTCTGCCGGGCCATGTCGCGGGCGACCTCGTAGGTCAGCAGCCGGACGTCCTCGGCGTCGCGGATGAGATCGACGACCGAGAGGTAGACCTCGATGAAGTGCGCGAAGTCGCGGAAGGTGAAGAAGTCGGCCAGGGCCTCGGGGTCCGTGGGCACGGGCGAGTCCGGGTGGCGGGCGGCCAGCTCGGCGACGATGCGCGGGGACGCGGAGCCGACGTGGTGGACGTGCAGCTCCGCTTTGGGCAGTCCGGCGATGAACGGGGTGAGTACGGACATGCGGGCCTCCAGGGCCGGTTCGGTCGGCGGTCGGATCGCGGCTGCGGATCATCGTATGTGCGGCGTCCGCACCGTCGTACGGAGGCCGTAGCATGACAGGACAGCTTCTGGGAGGGTCATGTCCGAGACGGGCAGTGCGCAGCCGGGGCCGCGGGAGGACCGGGACCTCTGGGCCCCGCCGGAGCGGCGGGTGCCGCTCGGCAAGGGCGGGGAGGGCGACCGTCCGGCCGCCCCGCCGGTGCCGCCGGCCGACACCGTACCGCCGCCGCGCGCGGAGGGCGGCGTGCCGCCCGTGCCCCCGGCGCCGACCGGCCCGGGCACGCCGAGCGCCTACCGGCCCGCGGGGTACGGGGCGTACGGCGGCCCGCCGCCGGGCGCGCCGTACCCGGGCTACGGCCCCATATCCCCGTACGGTCCGGGCGGTCCCGGTGGTCCGGGCGGCTACCCGGCGGCGCCCTACGGGCAGCTGTGGGCGGCCCCGCCGCAGGTGCTCAACAACGGCTTCGGGACGGCCGCGCTGGTACTGGGCATCGTGGGCGTGGTGCTCTCCTTCACCATGGTCTTCGGCATCGTCCTCGGGGTGCTGGCGGTGGTCTTCGGGGCGCTGGGGCGCTCCAAGGCCGCCAAGGGCGAGGCCTCCAACCGGGGTTCGGCCACGGCCGGCATCATCCTCGGCGCCCTGGCGCTGCTGCTGTCGGTCCTGATGATCGTGCTGGTGGCCATCGCCCCCGACCCGGACACCGACCGGCACCGGCGGCACCGCGACGACTACGACGATCCCGGCAACACCTACCGCACCTCGGTCTCGGCGCCGCTCGTCCCGGCCCCGGCGAGCCGCTGACGCGCCTCCATCAGGGCGAAGCCCAGCAGATTCAGGCCCCGCCAGCGCACGGGGTCGCCGGCCCGCTCGTCGCCGGCGGCCAGGCCTATGCCCCAGACGCGGTCGAGCGGGCTGGCCTCCACCAGCACGCGCTCCCCGGTGGCCAGCAGGAACTCCCTCAGCTCCGGGTGCGCGGCGAACTTGTGGACGCTGCCCTCCACGACGAGGGCGAAACGCCGGCGCCGCCAGACCTCCTCGTCGAAGCCGCGCACCGTGCGGCCGGCGTCCTTGGCCTGCTGGGGGTGGCCGGCCGCCAGCACCCGGGCCTCGGCCTCCGCGTCCTCGAAGAGCCGGGCCTTTCCGGCCATCATCCAGTGCTCCGCCGTCGGGTACACGACGCCGTCCACCGTGAAGGGCGAGGGCCACCACTGGCTGAAGCAGCCGGGCCCCGCACTGCCGTCCCGCCGGGGGCGGTGGCCCCAGAAGTGGACGTATTCCGGCCGCTCCCCGCGCCCGACCGCCGCCGTCAACCCGGCCACGGACCGGGCCAGATGCGCCCTCCGCGGCGCGTGCCCGCCCGTCGTCTCCCCCGTGTACGTCATGGTCTCCCCCGTGTTGGTCATGGTGGCGATTCTGGCAGCGGCCACTGACAACGCCGAGTGATTATCCGGAGGGCGGCCCGCGACCCCTGGTCATGGTCATAACATTGCCCGGCGTATATCCAACGAGGGGAAACCATCCTTGTCCGGCTACGGTCAGAATCCTTACGGCCCGCCTTCCCAGCCGCAGCAGCCTCCGCAGCAGCCCGGCTACGGCTACCCGGCCGCCAACAGCGCTCCCTACCAGGGGGGTTACCCGGCCGCCCCGCCGGTCCAGCCGTACGGCGCCGCCCCCTACGGCGCGCCCATGCAGCCGAGCAACGGCATCGGCACCGCCGGTCTGGTCACCGGCATCATCGGCGCGGTCTGCAGCGCCATCGTGATCTTCTGGTACATCGGCTTCATCCTGGGCATCCTCGGCATCGTCTTCGGCGCCGTCGGCCGCGGCAAGGTGAAGCGGGGCGAGGCGACCAACCGGGGCGCGGCCACCACCGGCATCGTCCTCGGCATCCTCGGGATCATCCTGCCCGTCATCTATCTGGTGCTCTTCGCCAGCGCGATCGGGGCGGCGGGTCTCGGGTCCTCCTGACCCGGGCCGGCGCTCCCATCCCGCCCGCATCATTGCCGATTCCGTCGCAGAGCGAATCCTCTGCGACGGAATCTCTTGTTGCGGGCCCTTCCCTCTGACAGGATCGGCGGTCAGATCCGGCAGGAGCAGCACCCGTCCCCCGGCCTGAGCGGCGGCGGAGGAGGTGAGCGACGCGGCACCCGCACGACCCGGACGCGATCTCCCGCGTCCGTATGTCACTGTTATGTGCTCTACGCCCCCACACCTCTGGATCCACACCCATGACAGAAACCGCCCCGAGCGGCAGCGGCACCGACGTGTGCCTCGCCGGAATCAGCAAGCGGTACGGCACCTTCACCGCCGTGCACCCGCTGGACCTCACCGTCCCCGCGGGCTCCTTCTTCGCCCTGCTCGGGGCCTCCGGCTGCGGCAAGACCACCACCCTGCGCATGATCGCCGGCCTGGAGGAGCCCTCCACCGGCTCCGTCGTGCTCGGCGGCCAGGACGTGACCGCCCTCCCGCCCTACAAGCGGCCGGTGAACACCGTCTTCCAGAGCTACGCGCTCTTCCCCCACCTCGACATCTTCGAGAACGTCGCCTTCGGGCTGCGCCGCCGCGGCGTCAAGTCCGTGAAGAGGCACGTCGGCGAGATGCTCGACCTCGTCCAGCTGGGCGAGATGGCCCGGCGCCGGCCGCACGAGCTCTCCGGCGGCCAGCAGCAGCGCGTCGCCGTGGCCCGCGCGCTCATCAACCACCCCCGCGTCCTCCTCCTCGACGAGCCGCTGGGCGCCCTCGACCTCAAGCTGCGCCGCCAGATGCAGCTGGAGCTCAAGCGCATCCAGACCGAGGTCGGCATCACCTTCGTGCACGTCACCCACGACCAGGAGGAGGCCATGACGATGGCCGACACCGTCGCCGTCATGAACGCCGGCCGGGTCGAGCAGCTCGGCGCCCCCGCCGACCTCTACGAGACCCCGCGCACCACCTTCGTCGCCAACTTCCTGGGCACCTCCAACCTCATCACCGCCGAGGTCCTCGACGCCGCGGGCGACACCGTCGTGCTGCGTGCCGCCGGCACCAAGCTCGCCCTGCCCGCCGGCCGCTGCCCGGCCGCCGCCCGCACCGGCGACAAGCTGCTCCTCGGCATACGGCCGGAGAAGATCACCCTCACCCACGCCGACGACGCCGACACCGTGCCCGCCGGGCGCAACAGCGTCCGCGGCCGCATCGCCACGGCCGGCTTCATCGGCGTCTCCACCCAGTACGTCGTCGACAGCCCGGTCGCCGCGGGCACCGCCGGCCTGTCCGTCTACGTACAGAACATCGAGCGCGACCCCCGCCTGGTCCCCGGCGCCGAGGTGCTCCTGCACTGGAACCCGGGCCACGGCTTCGGACTGGACGCCGCCCAGCGCATCGAGGCCGGCACGGACGTCGACCTGGGGGAGGGGCCCTCGTGACGACGACCGCCACCGCTCCCGCCGCACCGCCCGCCGCCCCCGCCCGCCGCGGCCGCCTCGTCCCCTACTGGCTGCTGCTCCCCGGCATCCTCTGGCTGCTCCTCTTCTTCGTCGCCCCCCTCGTCTACCAGGCCTCGACCTCGGTGCAGACCGGGTCGCTGGAGGACGGCTTCCAGGTCACCTGGCACGTCGCCACCTACTGGGACGCCCTGGCCCAGTACTACCCGCAGTTCCTGCGCTCCGTCGGCTACGCGACCGCCGCGACCGTCCTCTGCCTGCTCCTCGGCTACCCGCTCGCCTACCTCATCGCCTTCCGGGCGGGCCGCTGGCGGACGCTGCTCATGGTGCTGGTCGTCGCGCCGTTCTTCACCAGCTTCCTCATCCGCACGCTGGCCTGGAAGACGATCCTCTCCGACGGCGGGCCCGTCGTCTCCGCGCTCGGCTCGCTGCACGTCCTCGGCCTGACCGACGCGCTCGGCCTCACCGAGGGACACCGGCTGCTCGCCACCCCCCTCGCCGTCGTCTGCGGACTCACCTACAACTTCCTGCCGTTCATGATCCTGCCGCTCTACACCTCCCTGGAGCGCATCGACGGCCGGCTCCACGAAGCGGCCGGCGACCTCTACGCCCGGCCCCTGACCACCTTCCGCCACGTGACCTTTCCGCTGTCCCTGCCCGGCGTCGTCGCGGGCACGCTGCTGACCTTCATCCCCGCCGCCGGTGACTACATCAACGCCGAACTGCTCGGCTCCCCGGACCAGAAGATGATCGGCAACGTCATCCAGTCCCAGTTCCTGCGCGTCCTGGACTACCCGACCGCCGCCGCCCTCTCCTTCATCCTCATGGCCGCGATCCTCGCCATGGTCACCGTCTACCTGCGCCGCGCCGGAACGGAGGACGTCGTCTGATGGCCGCCGCCCCCGGCCGGTCCCCGCGCCCGCTGCGCTGGCTGCGCCGCAACCTCGTCGTCCTCGCGGGCCTGGCCACCCTGGCCTACCTGCTGCTGCCCAACGTCGTCGTCACGGTCTTCTCGTTCAACAAGCCCAACGGCCGCTTCAACTACAAGTGGCAGCGCTTCTCCACGGACGCCTGGACCCACCCCTGTGACGTCGACGGCCTGTGCGGCTCGCTCTCGCTCAGCCTCTGGATCGCCCTGTGGGCGACCCTCGGCGCCACCGTCCTCGGCACCGCCGCCGCCTTCGCGCTGGCCCGGTACCGCTTCCGGGCCCGCTCCACGGTGAGCAGCCTGGTCTTCCTGCCCATGGCCATGCCCGAGGTCGTCATGGCGGCCTCGCTCGCCACGCTCTTCCTCAACACCGGTGTCAGCTTCGGCTTCTGGACGATCCTCGTCGCCCACATCACCTTCTGCCTCAGCTTCGTCGTCACCGCCGTCAAGGCCCGGGTGACGAGCATGGACCCGCGCCTGGAGCAGGCCGCGCAGGACCTCTACGCCACGCCGCTCCAGACCTTCCTGCGCGTCACGCTGCCCATCGCCGCCCCCGGCATCGCCGCCGGGGCGCTGCTGTCCTTCGCGCTCTCCTTCGACGACTTCGTCATCACGAACTTCAACGCCGGCTCCACTGTGACCTTCCCCATGTTCGTCTGGGGAGCGGCCCAGCGGGGCACCCCCGTTCAGATCAATGTCATCGGGACCGCGATGTTCGTCATCGCCGTGTTGTGCGTCCTGGCCGGACAGTTGGCCGGAAGCCGCCGAAAACGCAGCAGAAGGAGCTGAGACCATGGCCGCCCGTGCCATGAACCCTGCCCGAGCACTCTCCGACACCACCCTGCGCCCCTACTGGCTCGACGACCCCGGGCGGCCCGGGCCCCGCCCCGCCCTCGTCGGCGACGAACACTGCGACCTGCTCGTCGTCGGCGGGGGCTACTCCGGACTCTGGACGGCCCTCAACGCCAAGGAACGCGACCCCGGCCGGGACGTCGTCCTCATCGAGGCCGAGGAGTGCGGCTGGGCCGCCTCCGGCCGCAACGGCGGCTTCTGCGCCGCCTCCCTCACCCACGGCACCGGCAACGGACTCGCCCGCTGGCCCGACGAGATCGGCCTCCTGGAGGACCTCGGCCGCCGCAACCTGGACGGCATCGAGGCCGCCCTCGAACGCCACGGCATCGACTGCGACTTCGAGCGCACCGGCGAGATAGAGATCGCCACCGCACCGCACCAGGTGGACGAACTCCGCGGGACGGCCGAGGAGTTCGCCGCCCACGGCCTCACCGGCCACACCTACCTGGACCGCGACGCGCTCCGCGCCGAGGTCGACTCCCCGACCTTCCTCGCCGGCCTCTGGGACCGCACCGGCGTCGCCATGCTCCACCCGGCCAAGCTGGCCTGGGGCCTCAGACGGGCCTGCCTGGAGCTGGGCGTCCGCCTCTACGAGCACACGCCGGGCAGCGAGTTGTCCTCGCGCGGCGCCGGCGTCGCCGTCCGCACCCCCTACGGGCGGGTCTTCGCCCGGCAGGCCGTCCTCGCCACCAACGCCTTCCCCTCCCTGGTCAAACGCCTGCGCCCGTACATCGCGCCCGTCTACGACTACGCGCTGGTCACCGAGCCGCTGACGGACGGACAGCTGGCGGCCGTCGGCTGGCGGCGGCGCCAGGGGCTGAGCGACTACGCCAACCACTTCCACTACTTCCGGCTGACCGCCGACCGCCGTGTCCTGTGGGGCGGTTACGACGTCGTCTACCACTACGGCGGCGAGATCCGCGCCGAGTACGACCACAACCCGGACACCTACCGGCGCCTCGCCGAGCACTTCTTCCACTGCTTCCCGCAGCTGGAGGGCGTGCGCTTCTCCCACGCGTGGGGCGGCGTCATCGACACCTGCTCCCGCTTCTCCGCCTTCTTCGGCACCGCGCACGGCGGACGCGTCGCCTACGCGCTCGGGTACACCGGCCTCGGCGTCGGGGCGACCCGCTTCGGCGCGGACGTCATGCTCGACCTGCTCGCGGGGGAGCGGACGGAGCGCACCGCGCCCGAGATGGTCCGCACCAAGCCGCTGCCCTTCCCGCCGGAGCCGGTGCGGTCCGTGGGCATCGGCCTCACCCAGTGGTCCATGACGCGCGCCGACGAGAACGGCGGGCGGCGGAATCTGTGGCTGAGGGCGATGGACAGGGTCGGCCTCGGCTTCGACAGCTGAGGACCCCGTCCTTCTCGCTCGTCCTTCCCGTCTTTCTCCTTTTCCTGTCGCAGTGGCGTCATGACGGGCCTCCGGCCGCCTCTCACGGGTGTAGGCACCGGTGCGGGCCCTGGTACGGGCCCCGGTGCGGGCACGACCGGCGAGACGCAGCGGACAGGACGAGACGCGGGAGGCGGGCGCATGGGCGGCGGTACGAGGAGCGGGCGGAGCGCGGTGGAGTGGCTGGCATCGGCCGCGCCCGACCCGCGGGCCTGCCGGCGGGAGTGGGAGCGGAACCCCTTCGGGATCGCGCTCCTGCCGGCCGGGCGGGTCTGGGACGTGCTCGTCGTGCCCGCCGCGCTCGGGCGGCCCGCCGCGGAGATCCTCTCCCGGCGCACCCGCCGCCCCGGCCCCGCCCTCTCCGACGAACGGGCGCGCCGGGTCGGCTTCCTCGTCCCGCCCGGGACGGCGGACCGGTGGGTGGGCACCGGCGTGCGGGGCGTGGGGGAGGGGGCGTGGGTCGTGGTGCCGCATCCCCTGCGGGGGGTGTCCCAGGTGCGGTGGCTCGTCCCGCCCGACGGGTCGGGGGCGCTGACGGATCCGGGGGAGCTGGAGGGGGCGCTGCACGTGGTGGCGGTGGGATGAGAGGGGCCTTCGCCCCGCTCACCGCACGGAGCGCGGTGCCGGGCCGAGGGGCGGAGCCCCGGGTGGAAGGGGGGAGGGGCGGGGCCGGGGCACGCAGCGGAGCAGCGGGATCGCGAGGCACCAGGACGCCACCACGTCCAGCGGCCAGTGGTAGCCGCAGCGGACGAGGCCGAGCCCGACGGCCGCGTTGAGCAGGGCGAAGGCCACCCACGGCCGGCGACGGCGGCCGGCGAGCAGCAGGACGGCGAGGCCGTACGCCACCGCCGCCGTCGCCGCGTGCCCCGACGGGAGGAAACCGTCGTGCGGGCCGGGCCCCATGGCCGGCGGACCGGGCCGGGCGATCCACAGCTTCAGGGGGACGACGAGAGCGGGCACGGCGGCCATGCAGAGACAGGCGGCCAGCACCTGCCGCCACGTACGCCGCCCCCGCCGCACCGCCCACCCGCAGGCCGCCAGCAGCACCGGCACGGCGACGGTCGCATTGCCGAGGTCGGCGAGGAAACCGGCGAGCGGGCGCGGGAGGACGGCGGTGGAGACGACGGCCGCGCCCAGCCGCTCGTCCGCCGCGCGCAGCGGCCCGTGCACGGCGACCTGCCAGGCGATCAGCGCGAAGAGCACCACGCACACGGCCGGCAGGACGAGAGCCGGCGGCCCCGGAACAGGGGGGGAAGTTCCGGGGCCGCCGTCCCGGCCGGCGCGCCGCGCGCCCCGGGGGGTGTGGGGCGGGCGGGCGTCCGGTCCGTGAGGACTCCCGGGGCCAGAGGCCCCGGTGGTGTGCACGACGGCACAGCCGCGCCGGTACCGGGGAAGCACCGGCGGGGCGACGTCCGCGCGGTCCCGCGGACGGGATGTCTCACTCATCCGCAGAAACCGTACGGCAGCCCGCTCGGCGGGCGGTAGCCGCGTCACCCCTCCACCACCCGCCCCGCACATGTTCTTCACGCACGGGTGTCCAGGGTCTCCGCCCGGCCCGCCCGCCCCGGCTCACAGGGCGGCGAGCGCGGTCTCGATGATGTCCAGGCCCTCGTTCAGCAGGTCCTCGCCGATGACCAGCGGCGGCAGGAAGCGCAGCACGTTGCCGTAGGTGCCGCAGGTCAGGACCAGCAGCCCCGCCGCGTGGCACGCCTTGGCCAGCGCCCCGGCGGCCCCGGCGTCCGGCTCCTTCGTCGCCGGGTCCTTGACCAGCTCGATGGCGATCATCGCGCCGCGGCCCCGGATGTCGCCGATGACGGGGAACTTCTCCTGCATGGCGGCGAGGCGGCCCTTCATGACCTCCTCGATACGCCGGGCCTTGGCGTTGAGGTCCAGCTCGCGCATGGTCTCGATGGCGCCGAGCGCGGCCGCGCAGGCCACCGGGTTGCCGCCGTAGGTGCCGCCGAGGCCGCCCGGGTGCGCCGCGTCCATGATCTCGGCGCGGCCGGTGACCGCCGCGAGCGGCAGACCGCCCGCGATGCCCTTGGCGGTGGTGATCAGGTCGGGGACGATGCCCTCGTCCTCGCAGGCGAACCACTGGCCGGTGCGGCAGAAGCCGGACTGGATCTCGTCCGCGACGAAGACGATGCCGTTGTCCTGGGCGAACTGCGCGATGCGCGGCAGGAAGCCCTTGGCCGGCTCGATGAAGCCGCCCTCGCCGAGCACCGGCTCGATGACGATCGCGGCGACGTTCTCGGCCCCGACCTGCTTGGTGATCTGGTCGATGGCCTGGGCCGCGGCCTCGGGGCCGCAGTTCTCCGGACCGGTGGGCCAGCGGTAGCCGTAGGCCACCGGCACCCGGTAGACCTCGGGCGCGAACGGGCCGAAGCCGTGCTTGTACGGCATGTTCTTGGCCGTGAGCGCCATCGTCAGGTTGGTGCGGCCGTGGTAGCCGTGGTCGAAGACGACGACGGCCTGGCGCCTGGTGTACGCGCGGGCGATCTTCACCGCGTTCTCGACGGCCTCGGCGCCCGAGTTGAACAGCGCCGACTTCTTGGCGTGGTCACCGGGGGTGAGCTCGGCGAGCTGCTCGCAGACCGCCACGTAGCCCTCGTAGGGCGTGACCATGAAACAGGTGTGGGTGAAGTCCGCGAGCTGCGCGGTCGCCCGGCGCACCACGGCCTCGGCGCTGTTGCCGACCGAGGTCACGGCGATGCCGGAACCGAAGTCGATCAGCGAGTTGCCGTCCACGTCCTCGATGACGCCGCCGCCCGCGCGGGTGGTGAACACCGGGAGCGTCGAGCCGACGCCGGCGGCCACGGCGGCGGTGCGGCGGGCCTGGAGCTCCAGCGACTTGGGGCCGGGGATCGCGGTGACGACGCGGCGCTCCTGGGGGAGGGACGGGCCTCCGGTCAGTTCGGTCATGAGGGGCTCCCGGGGGAAGAACACGGACTTGTGGTCGCAGGCTAGGGCGGCGCGGGTGGCCCCGGCATGTTCCGTTCGGGAGAAGTCGCCGGGGTCCGTTGTCCGTACCGGACATGGCACGGCCGCGCGGCGGTCGCGCCGGGCGTGCCGGACACGCTGAACTCCCCGCGCCGGGCCACTAGATTGGCCCGGGGACACTTCGGACGCGCGCGTGGCAGAGGGCCGGCGAGGGGGCGAGGGCAGCGATGGACTTCGAGCGCAGGCGCGACGGATCCGCGATGCGGGAGGGTTCCGCGGCGCGTGGGGGGTCCGCTGCGCGCGCCGCCGGTACGTCCGGCGTGCCCGCGGCACCGCAGGCGCGGCCGGCGGCGCCCGGCGACGCGGACGCGCCCCGCGGCGGCCGGCCGCCGCGCCGGGCCGCGCCCCCGCCGCGCCGGACCGAGCCCGCCGGGCAGGCCGCGCCGCCGCACCGGGCCGCTCCTCCCCGTCCGGCCGCCGCCCCGCCCCCGCCGGCCGCGCCCCCGGCGCCGGCCGCCGCCCCCGCGCGGGAGGACGCCCCGCCCGGGGCACCGTTCCTCGCCTGGCTGCGCACCCCGCGACCGCAGGCGGCGCCCGGGGTGTGGGCGTTCGGGCACCGGCCGCGGCCGGCCGAGGAGCCCGTCCGGGTGCCGGCCCGGCAGCTGCTCGGCGGCGCGCTGATCGCGCTGCTGTCGTGCTGGCTGCTGTGGTCGCTGCTGTGGAACAGCTTCCTGGGCGGCCTCTGGATGTGGCCGCTGTTCAACTTCACGGCCGACTCCTGGCGCAGCGGGATGACGTTCGTCGTCCTCTCCTACGGCTACTACGCGCTGACCGCCGCCGTCCTGCTGTTCTTCTTCGGCCGCCTCGGGCGCTGGCCCGAGGTCTGGCGCCGCTGGGGCGCGCCGCTGGTGCGCCGCCTCTGGGACGACGGGGGCGAGCCGCCGCCCCCCGCGCCCGCCCCCCGCGAGGACCCCGCCGAGTGGCCGCGGCTGCGCGCTGCGGGGGCGCACGACGCCGCCGACCGGCTCGCGGCCGACGCGCGCGCCGGGCTCATGAACGACGTGGACCACGCGCGCATCGAGCGTGCCTGGCAGGCCGCCACCGCCCGCCCCGGCCTGCTCGCCGCCTTCACCGACACCGTCCTGCGGCACGGCGCCGCCGCCTGCCCGCACCCCTCGGGCGCCCGCGACCTGGCCGTCCGCACCGCGCCGCACGACCTGGTCGCCCGGCAGGTACGGATCGGCACGGCCGCCGACGACCGCCGCAACCCGTACGCCCACCGCGGCACGGGCTGCGCCCTGGACCCGGGCCTGCTGGGCACGTCCCTGCTGGCCGTCGGCCCGCCGGGCAGCGGCAAGACGGACCGCCTGGTGCGGCCCGTCCTCGAATCGCTGTGCCTCCAGGCGCTGGCCGGGCGGGCGGCCGTGGTCGCGGTCGGCGCGACGGGCGCCGGCCTGGCGCCGGACGACGCCTTCGACGTCGTCGTACGGATCGGCCGCCCGGACTCGGAGTACGACCTCGACCTCTACGGCGGCACCGACGACCCGGACGAGGCCGCCGGAGTCCTCGCCGAGGGCCTCGTCGGCGACCTCGTCGGGGCGCGGCCCGAGGCCGACGGCCGCCGGGCCGCCACCGCCCTCGCCCAGCTCCTCGGCCCCTACCGGGCGGCCCACGGCCGCTTCCCCGCCGTCCCCGAGCTGCGCGAACTCCTCGACGGCGCCCCCGGCGCGCTCGGCGCGCTGCGCGCCGCGCTGACCGCCGGCGGCCACGAGGCGCTGCTGCGCGAACTCGACGCCCGCGAGCGGCAGGCCGGCCGGCCCGGCGACGTGGCCCCGCTGCTCGCCGACCGGATCGCGCTGCTCGACCGGCCCGCCTTCGCGGGCTTCTTCGACACCGCCCACCCGGGGCGCACCTTCTCCCTGCGGACCCTCGAACACCCGCTGCGCGTCCGGGTCGACCTGCCCGAGCGCGGCCACGCCGAGGCGTCCCGGATGCTCGCCCGGCTGGTCCTCGCCCAGTTCACCGAGTGCGCGGCGAGCCGCGCCGACCGGTCGCTGTTCGCCTGCCTCGTCCTCGACGACGCCACCTCGGCCGTCACCGCCGAGTCCGTCCGCGGCCTTCAGCGGCTGCGCTCCGCCCACGCGGGCGCCCTCCTCACCCTGCGGACGCTCGACGACGTCCCCGAGGCCCTGCGCGGGCCGCTGCTCGGCTCGGTCGGCTGCCGGATGGCCCTGTCCGGGGTGACGACCTGGGACGGGGCCCGGTTCGCCGAGGTCTGGGGCAAGGAGTGGGTCGAGACCCGGGACGTCACGGACCGGCAGGTCGTCGCCCACGACCCGTTCTCCCGCGGCATGCACGCCCTGCGCCGGCTGATCAGCGGCCGCGCGGTCACGGCCCAGTCCGTCACCGTGCGCACCGTCGAGCGCGAGCGCTGGTCCGCCTCCGAACTGGCGCACGCCGTGCCGCCGGGGCACGCGGTGCTCTCCGTGACGTCCGTCGGCGGGGCGGCCGCGCCGCCGGTGCTGGTGGACCTGCACGGATAGAGAACGGACAGCGAGTCGACGTGCACGGATGGAGAGGGGAAAGCGGGCAGCCGGTGGCGCCTTACCCACGTTTACGCCGCTGAGGCAGAATTGGAGGCAGCCGTTCGTACGGGACGGCAGTGTCGTGAACCCAAGGATCCATGCCTCCCACGCTCGCCTCGCTCGCCCACCACTCCGCGCTCAAGCTGACCGTGCTCGCGGGCGGGGACCGGCTGGACACCCCCGTCCGCTGGGCCCACGTCAGCGAACTCGCGGACCCCGTGCCGTGGATGGAGGGCGGCGAACTGCTGCTGACCACCGCGATGAAGATCGACGCGGCGGATCCGGGCACGGTGCGGCCGTACGTCCGGCGGCTGGTGCGGGCCGGGGTGGTCGGCCTCGGCTTCGCGGTGGGCGTCAACTACGAGCGGACGCCGGCCGCGCTCGTCGACGCCGCGGCGGAAGCGGGTCTTCCGCTGCTGGAGGTGCCCCGCCGCACCCCCTTCCTCGCCATCAGCAAGGCCGTCTCCGCGGCCATGGCCGCCGAGCAGTACCGGGCCGTCACCGCGGGCTTCGAGGCCCAGCGCGAACTGACCCGGGCCGCCCTCGGGGCGGACGGGCCCGCCGGGGTGCTCGCCCGCCTCGCCGCGTACCTCGACGGGTGGGCCGCGCTGTACGACGCCTCGGGGGCGGTCGTGGCCGCCGCCCCCGAGTGGGCCACCCGCCGCGCCTCCCGCCTCGGTGCCCAGGTCGAGCGGCTGCGCGAGCGCTCCGCCCCCGCGAGCGCCGTCGTCGCCCCCGAGGAGGGCGAGGACCGCGTCGAGCTCCAGTCCCTGGGCACCGGCCGGCGCGCCCGCGGCGTCCTCGCCGTCGGCACCGGCGCGCCGCTGGGCACCTCCGAGCGCTACGCCGTCAACTCCGCGGTCGCCCTGCTGACCCTCGCCACCGAGCGCTCCCGCGCGCTGCACCGGGCCGAGCAGCGGCTGGGCGCGGCGGTCCTGCGGATGCTGCTCTCCGGCCAGGCGGAGCACGCGCGGGACGTCGCCGGCGAGCTCTACGGGGCGCTGCTCGACGCGCCGTTCCGCGTGCTGGTGGCCGAGGAGGCCCCCGTGCCGGCGGACGCGGAGGCGCCCCCGCGCGATCCGCTGGGCGGGCTGGCGGACGCGGCGGAGACGGCGGCGAGCCGGGCGGGAGAGGCGGTGCTGGCCGTCCCGGAAGGGGCGCGCCTCGTCGTGCTCGCCCCGGACGGGGGCGCGGCGGTGGCCGCCTGCGCCGAGTTCGCCGAGGCGGGCGGGGTCGTGCTCGGGCTGTCCGCCCCGGCCGCGCCGTCCGCCGCCGGGGCCGCCCTCCGGCAGGCCGAGCAGGCGCTCGCCGTCGCGCGGCGGCGCGGGCGCGTGCTCGTCGAGCACGAGGACGTCGCGGCCGGGTCCGTCCTGCCGCTCCTCGCGGACGACGCGGTGC
This sequence comes from Streptomyces caatingaensis, assembly GCF_001187435.1. Taxonomy (GTDB): domain Bacteria; phylum Actinomycetota; class Actinomycetes; order Streptomycetales; family Streptomycetaceae; genus Streptomyces; species Streptomyces caatingaensis. Next base: position 288,800 of record NZ_LFXA01000011.1, read on the forward strand.
GGGCGTTCGCGGACGGCCTGCTGCGGGCTCTCCGCGCCCACGACGCCACCGGGCGCGGCGACCTGGTCGCCTCGCTGCGGGCGTGGCTCTCGCGCCACGGCCAGTGGGACGCGGCGGCGGCCGACCTGGGCGTGCACCGGCACACCCTGCGCTACCGGATGCGGCGGGTGGAGGAGATTCTGGGGCGGTCGCTCGACGATCCGGATGTGCGGATGGAGTTGTGGCTGGCGTTGAAGGCGACGTCGGCGGGGTCCGCGGGGGAGTGAGCCCCCGCCCCTCCCACGCGCCGATCCGGCGCGCCCCCGCCCCCCACCGCTCCACTGCGGACAAACGCCGCGCGCCCTTCCGCCCCCTACGGTGAGGGGGCCACGCATCCACCCCGCACTGGAAGAAGGGCGGCCCATGACCTCCTCAACCGCTCCGCACGCCTTCTGGCTGGCCGGCCGCCAGGCCACCGGCGAGGAGACCTTCGACGTCCACAACTCCTGGGACGGCCGCCTCGTCGGCACGGTCGCCGTGCCGACCGAGGCGCAGGTCGAGGAGGCCGTCGCCGCCGCGTACGCCGTGCGCGAGGAGTTCGCCGCGACCCCCGCCCACGTCCGCACCGCCGCCCTCGACCACGTCGCGAAGCGCCTGACGGAGCGCACCGAGGAGATCGCCCGGCTCATCTCCGCCGAGAACGGCAAGCCGATCAAGTGGGCCCGCGGCGAGGTCGGCCGCGCGGTCTCCGTGTTCCGCTGGGCCGCCGAGGAGGCCCGCCGGTTCAACGCCGGTGACGCCCAGCGCCTGGACACCGACCCCGGCTCCACCGGCCGCCTCGCCCTCACCCGCCGCTTCCCGCGCGGCGTCGTCCTGGGCATCGCGCCCTTCAACTTCCCGCTCAACCTGGCCGCGCACAAGGTCGCGCCCGCCGTCGCCGTCGGCGCCCCGATCATCCTCAAGCCGGCCCCGGCCACCCCGCTCTCGTCCCTCGTCCTCGGCGAGCTGCTGGCCGAGACCGAGCTGCCCGCCGGTTCGTGGAGCGTGCTGACCGTCCCCAACGACCGCATGCCCGGGCTCGTTCAGGACGAGCGGCTGCCGGTCATCTCCTTCACCGGCTCCGGCCCCGTCGGCTGGTCGATCCTCGACTCCGCCCCGCGCAAGCACGTCACCCTGGAGCTCGGCGGCAACGGCGCGGCCGTCGTCCTCGCCGACTGGTCCTCCGAGGCGGACCTCGACTGGGCCGCCCGGCGCATCGCGACGTTCTCCAACTACCAGGGCGGCCAGTCCTGCATCTCCGTGCAGCGCGTCATCGCCGACGCGTCGCTCTACGAGCGCCTGGTGCCCAAGGTCGTCGCGGCCGTCGAGGCCCAGGTGACCGGCGACCCGTCCGACGCCGCCACCGACGTCGGCCCGCTGGTCAGCGAGGACGCCGCCAAGCGCGTCGAGTCCTGGGTGGACGAGGCCGTCGCCGCCGGCGCCACGCTGCTCACCGGCGGCAAGCGCGACGGCGCGACCTACGCCCCGACCGTCCTGGCCGACGTCCCCGCCGGCACCACCCTCGCCCGCGAGGAGGTCTTCGGCCCGGTCCTCACCCTGTCGAAGGCCGACGGCGAGGAGGCCGCCTTCGCCGCCGTCAACGACTCGCCGTACGGGCTCCAGGCGGGCGTGTTCACCCACGACCTCCAGACCGCCTTCCGCGCCCACCGCGCGCTGGAGACCGGCGGCGTCGTCATCGGCGACGTCCCGTCGTACCGCGCCGACCAGATGCCGTACGGCGGCGCCAAGCAGTCCGGCGTCGGCCGCGAGGGCGTCCGCTACGCCATGGACGACTACACCTACGAGCGCGTGCTCGTCCTCACGGGCCTGGCGCTGTGACGCGCGGCAGTGCGCTCCGGTGCCCCCGGAGCGCACTGCCTCCCCCATGCCGTCGGCACGTCCCTCCCCTGTGTCCCCCCGTGGACCGTTCCGGGGTGCCGACACCGACCGACGAGCGGGTCCGGGCGGCCGGCGTCCGCGTGGACCTGGAGGTCACGGGGGAGCGGCGGCCCCTCCCGGCGGGCCCCGACCTGTGCGCGTACCGCGTCGTCCAGGAGGCGCTGACGAACGTCATCAAGCACTCCGGCACCGCCCGTGCCACCGTCCGCGTCGAATACCGGCCGTACGAGCTGGAGTTGAGCGTCACCGACGACGGCCGGACCGCGGCCGCACGGCGGGGAAACGATCCGGTCAACCCGCCGGCCCCCGGCGGACACGGATTGCCGGGCATGCGCGAGCGCGCCAGGATCTACGGGGAAAGGTCGTGGCCGGCCCGCGCGCCGACGGCGGCTTCGAGGTCCGGCTGACCCTCCCCCTCCAGTGAACCGGTGAACCGGCGCGGACGGCGCGGAACGGGGCGGACCATGACCGGCGGGCACGACGGCGCGGAGGACGACGGCACGGAGGAGCGCGGTACGGCGGGGGACGGCGCGGCGGGAAGCGGGGCGGCGGCGAACGGCACCCGCGGGACGCGCGCGATACGCGTCCTCGTCGTCGACGACCAGGTCCTCATCCGCGCCGGCGTGGCCGCCCTGCTGCGCGCCGCCCCCGGGATGACCGTCGTGGCCGAGGCCGCGGACGGACGGGAGGCCGTCGACCTCGCCGTCGCCCACCGCCCGGACGTCGTCCTCATGGACATCCGCATGCCCGGCCTCAGCGGCGTCACCGCCACCGAGCGCATCCTCGCCGCCGGACTCGACCCGGCACCCCGGGTCCTCGTCCTCACCACCTTCGACCTCGACGAGTACGTCTACGCCGCGCTGCGCGCCGGAGCCGCCGGCTTCCTGCTCAAGGACGCCGGGCCGCAGCGGCTGCCGGCCGCCGTCACGGCCGTGGCCGGCGGCGACACGCTCTTCTCGCCCAGCGTCACCCGCCGCCTGGTCGAGGCGTTCACCACCCGCGCCGGACGGCCGGCCGGGCCCGCGCCCGCCCGGGACGGCGCCCTCGACGCGCTCACCGGCCGCGAGCGGGAGGTGCTGCTCCACACCGGGCGCGGCCTGTCGAACGTCGAGATCGCCGGCGAACTCCTCATCAGCGAGGCCACCGTCAAGACCCATCTCAACCGCGCCATGGCCAAGCTCGGCCTGTGCAGCCGCGCCCAGGCCGTGGTCGTCGCCTACGAGAGCGGACTCGTCACCCCGGGCGCGGGGCGCTGAGCCGCACCCGCGCCGCGCCCCCTGCCGCGCACCGGGCGCCGGGGGCCGGAACCTTGCGCGGGGTCTGGTAGACACCCCCACGCATCGGGTACATACGGACGAGTAGCACCGGTCGGTAGACCGGGACAACCGCCACGACTCGAGCGGCGAGGTGCCACATGTCCGCACCATCCGTACGGCCGGTCTCCGAGCGAGAAGCCCGCCAGGTCGCCGAGGCGGCCCGCGAGCAGGGCTGGAAGAAGCCCAGCTTCGCCAAGGAGCTCTTCCTCGGCCGGTTCCGGCTCGACCTCATCCACCCGTACCCGACGCCCGCGCCCGACGACGTGCGGCGCGGCGAGGAGTTCCTCGCCCGGCTCCGCGACTTCTGCGAGACCCGGATCGACAGCGCCCGCATCGAGCGGGAGGCCCGCATCCCCGACGAGACCGTGCGCGGGCTCAAGGAGCTCGGCGCCCTCGGCATGAAGATCGACGTCAAGTACGGCGGCCTCGGCCTCACCCAGGTCTACTACAACAAGGCCCTGACCCTGGTGGGCTCCGTCAGCCCCGTCGTCGGCGCGCTGCTCTCCGCCCACCAGTCCATCGGCGTCCCCCAGCCGGTCAAGCTCTTCGGCACCGAGGAGCAGAAGGACCTCTTCCTGCCGCGCTGCGCCCGCACCGACATCTCGGCCTTCCTCCTCACCGAGCCGGACGTCGGCTCCGACCCGGCGCGGCTGGCCACCTCGGCCGTGCCCGACGGCGACGACTACGTCCTCGACGGCGTCAAGCTCTGGACGACCAACGGCGTCGTCGCCGACCTCCTCGTCGTCATGGCCCGCGTGCCGAGGAGCGAGGGGCACAAGGGCGGCATCACGGCCTTCGTCGTCGAGGCCACCGCCGAGGGCGTCACCGTCGAGAACCGCAACGCGTTCATGGGCCTGCGCGGCATCGAGAACGGCGTCACCCGCTTCCACCAGGTCCGGGTGCCCGCCTCCCACCGCATCGGCCCCGAGGGCGCCGGCCTGAAGATCGCGCTGACCACCCTGAACACCGGACGGCTGTCCATCCCCGCGATGTGCGTCGCCGCCGGGAAGTGGTGTCTGAAGATCTCCCGCGAGTGGTCCGCGGCCCGGGAGCAGTGGGGCAAGTCCATCGCCGAGCACGAGGCCGTCGGCTCGAAGATCTCCTTCATCGCCGCCACGACCTTCGCGCTGGAGGCCATCCTCGACCTCTCCAGCCAGATGGCCGACGAGGACCGCAACGACATCCGCATCGAGGCGGCCCTCGCCAAGCTCTACGGCAGCGAGATGGCCTGGCTGATGACCGACGAACTCGTCCAGATCCGCGGCGGGCGCGGCTACGAGAGCGCGGCCTCGCTGGCCGCCCGCGGCGAACGGGCCGTCCCCGCCGAGCAGATGCTGCGCGACGCGCGCATCAACCGGATCTTCGAGGGCTCGACCGAGATCATGCACCTGCTCATCGCGCGGGAGGCGGTGGACGCCCACCTGTCCGTCGCCGGCGACCTCATCGACCCCGACAAGTCCCTCGGCGACAAGGCCAGGGCGGGCGCCCGGGCCGGCGGCTTCTACGCCCGCTGGCTGCCGAAGCTGGTCGCCGGCCCCGGCCAACTGCCCACCAGCTACACCGAGTTCCACCCGACCGGGTGCCGCGACCTCTCCGGGCACCTGCGCTACGTCGAACGCTCCTCGCGCCGGCTCGCGCGCTCCACGTTCTACGCCATGTCGCGGTGGCAGGGCCGGCTGGAGACGAAGCAGGGCTTCCTGGGGCGCGTGGTGGACATCGGGGCCGAGCTCTTCGCCATGAGCGCGGCCTGTGTACGCGCCGAGCGGCTGCGCTCGCAGGGCGCGCACGGGGCGGAGGCGTACGAGCTCGCGGACGCGTTCTGCCGGCAGGCGCGGGTGCGGGCTGACGAGTTGTTCGCGCGCCTGTGGACGAACACGGACGGGGTCGACCGCAAGGTGGTGGGGCGGGTGATGTCCGGGTCGTACGAGTGGCTGGAGGCGGGCATCCTCGACCCGAGCGGGGACGGACCGTGGATCGCGGACGCGACGCCGGGCCCGTCGAAGGCGGACAACGTCCACCGGCCGATCGGCTGAGACGGAGGGCGGGTGCGGCTCGCCCCGCGGGCGGCTGTGCCCCTCCCCGCCCTTTCTCCCCCAGAGGGGGCACCCCCGGTTTCCCGCGCGCTGCCGCGCGGGTGTCCTCAAGCGCCGGACGGGCTGAATCAGCCCGTCCGGCGCTTGAGGACACCCGCGCCGGGGCGAGAATCCCGGGCGCCCGCCCGGCGCCGCCGGCCGTGCGGCAACAATAGGGGGATGACCGACTCCCTCGCTGACCCCCATCTGCGCTACGCCGCCCCCCTCCCCCCGGGCACCCCGCGCGAGATCGTCATCCTCGGCTCCACCGGCTCGATCGGCACCCAGGCCATCGATCTCGTCCTGCGGAACCCGGACCGCTTCACGGTGACGGCCCTGTCCGCCGCCGGCGGCCGCGTGGAGCTGCTCGCGGAGCAGGCGCACCGGCTGCGGGTGGCCAGGGTCGGCATCGCGCGGCGGGAGAAGGCCGGGGCCCTGCGCGACGCGCTGCGGCAGCGGTACGGGAGCGAGCCGCTCCCCGAGATCCTCGCCGGGCCGGACGCGGCGACGGAGCTGGCGGCCGGCCCGTGCCACACCGTCCTCAACGGCATCACGGGCTCGATCGGCCTCGCCCCGACCCTCGCCGCCCTGGAGGCGGGCCGGTCGCTGGCGCTGGCCAACAAGGAGTCGCTGATCGTCGGCGGCCCGCTGGTGAAGGCCGTCGCCAAGCCGGGGCAGATCGTCCCGGTCGACTCCGAGCACGCCGCGCTGTTCCAGGCGCTGCTGGGCGGTGCCCGGTCCGAGGTCCGCAAGCTGGTGGTGACCGCGTCCGGCGGCCCGTTCCGCGGCCGGACGAAGGCCGAGCTGGCGGCGGTGACCCCGGCGGACGCCCTGGCGCACCCGACCTGGTCCATGGGCCCGGTGATCACCGTCAACTCGGCGACGCTGGTCAACAAGGGCCTGGAGGTCATCGAGGCGCACCTGCTCTACGACATCCCCTTCGACCGGATCGAGGTCGTCGTCCACCCGCAGTCCTATGTGCACTCGATGGTGGAGTTCACGGACGGCTCCACGCTGGCCCAGGCGACGCCGCCGGACATGCGCGGCCCGATCGCGATCGGCCTCGGCTGGCCGGAGCGGGTGCCGGACGCGGCCCCGGCGTTCGACTGGTCGAAGGCGTCCACCTGGGAGTTCTTCCCGCTGGACGAGGAGGCGTTCCCCTCGGTCGCCCTGGCCCGGCACGTCGGCACCCTCGGCGGCACGGCACCGGCGGTCTTCAACGCCGCCAACGAGGAGTGCGTGGACGCGTTCCTCGCCGGCAAGCTGCCGTTCAATGGGATCGTGGACACGGTCGCCGAGGTCGTCGCCGAGCACGGGAGCCCCGCCGCGGGAACCTCCCTGACGCTCCCGGACGTCCTGGAGGCGGAGACCTGGGCCCGCACCCGCGCCCGCGAACTGGCGGCCCGCACGGCCGGAACGACCTCGGAGGCCCGCGCATGACGACACTGATGACGGTCCTCGGGATAGTCGTCTTCGTGGTGGGCCTGCTCTTCTCCATCGCCTGGCACGAGCTGGGCCACCTCTCCACCGCCAAGCTGTTCGGCATCCGGGTCCCGCAGTACATGGTCGGCTTCGGGCCGACGCTGTTCTCGCGGAAGAAGGGCGACACCGAGTACGGCATCAAGGCCGTCCCGCTCGGCGGCTACATCCGCATGATCGGCATGTTCCCGCCCGGCGAGGACGGGAAGATCGCGGCGCGCTCCACCTCCCCCTGGCGCGGCATGATCGAGGACGCCCGGTCGGCGGCGTTCGAGGAGCTGCAGCCCGGCGACGAGTCGCGGCTGTTCTACACGCGCAAGCCCTGGAAGCGCGTGATCGTGATGTTCGCCGGGCCGTTCATGAACCTGGTGCTGGCCGTGGCGCTGTTCTTCGGCATCCTGATGACCTTCGGCATCAGCACCGAGACCACCCAGGTCAGCTCCGTCCAGGACTGCGTGGTCAAGGCGTCGTCCCCCACGGACACCTGCCCCAAGGACGCCCCGAAGTCGCCGGCCAACGCGGCGGGCCTCAAGCCCAAGGACAAGATCGTCGCCTTCAACGGCGAGCCCACGCCGGACTGGAAGGCGATCCAGCGGGACATCCGCAGGACCACCGGCCCGGCGACGATCACCGTCGAGCGCGACGGCAGGCGCATCGACCTGCACGCGAACCTGATCGAGAACCAGGTCCAGAAGTACGACGGCAAGGGCAACCCGGTCCGCGGCGAGTACGTCACGGCCGGCTTCCTGGGCTTCGCGCCCGCCCGCGGCGTCGTCCCGCAGTCCTTCGGGCAGTCCGTGGACCGCATGGGGGACATGGTCCAGTCCGGCGTGGAGTCGCTGGTCAGCCTGCCGGCCAAGATCCCCGACCTGTGGAACGCGGCCTTCGACGGCGGCGAGCGCAAGGCCGACTCCCCGATGGGCGTCGTCGGCGCCGCCCGGGTCGGCGGAGAGGTGTTCAACCTCGACATCCCGCCGTCCCAGCAGGTCGCGACGATGCTGCTGCTGCTGGCGGGCTTCAACCTGTCGCTGTTCCTCTTCAACATGCTGCCGCTGCTGCCGCTGGACGGCGGGCACATCGCGGGGGCGCTGTGGGAGTCGCTGCGGCGGGGCGTCGCCAAGGTCTTCCGCCGGCCCGACCCGGGCCCCTTCGACGTGGCCAAGCTGATGCCGGTCGCCTATGTCGTGGCGGGCGTCTTCATCTGCTTCACGCTGCTGGTGCTCGTCGCCGACGTGGTCAACCCCGTGCGTCTGACCTGACCGGCGGGCCGGGACGCGGGCGGGGGCGGCCGGACACGTTCCGTGTCCGGCCGCCTCACGTTCGTGTGGTGTTCGAGGCGTGATGTGCTCAGGGGGGATCGCTTGCCGTAACCTCGGATGCTCGGGGCCCGCCGATCTCGGGACCATGATTCAGACCTTGGGGTTGCTCGCCAGATGACTGCGATTTCGCTGGGAATGCCGTCCGTTCCGACCAAGCTCGCCGACCGCAGGGTCAGCCGCAAGATCCAGGTCGGTTCCGTGGCCGTCGGAGGCGACGCCCCCGTGTCCGTGCAGTCCATGACGACGACGCGGACGTCGGACATCGGCGCGACGCTGCAGCAGATCGCGGAGCTGACGGCGTCGGGCTGCCAGATCGTGCGGGTGGCGTGTCCGACGCAGGACGACGCGGACGCGCTGAAGGTGATCGCGGCGAAGTCGCAGATCCCGGTGATCGCGGACATCCACTTCCAGCCGAAGTACGTGTTCGCGGCGATCGACGCGGGCTGCGCGGCGGTCCGGGTGAACCCGGGGAACATCAAGCAGTTCGACGACAAGGTCAAGGAGATCGCGAAGGCGGCCTCCGAGGCCGGCACCCCGATCCGCATCGGCGTGAACGCCGGCTCCCTCGACAAGCGCCTGCTCCAGAAGTACGGCAAGGCCACCCCGGAGGCCCTCGTCGAGTCCGCGCTGTGGGAGGCGTCGCTCTTCGAGGAGCACGGCTTCCGCGACATCAAGATCTCGGTCAAGCACAACGACCCGGTCGTGATGGTCAACGCCTACCGCCAGCTCGCCGCCCGGTGCGACTACCCGCTGCACCTGGGCGTCACCGAGGCCGGACCCGCCTTCCAGGGCACCATCAAGTCCGCCGTCGCCTTCGGCGCCCTGCTCTCCGAGGGCATCGGCGACACCATCCGCGTCTCCCTCTCCGCCCCGCCGGCGGAGGAGGTCAAGGTCGGCATCCAGATCCTGGAGTCGCTCAACCTCCGCCAGCGCCGCCTGGAGATCGTCTCCTGCCCGTCCTGCGGCCGCGCCCAGGTGGACGTCTACAAGCTGGCCGACGAGGTCACCGCCGGGCTGGAGGGCATGGAGGTGCCGCTGCGCGTGGCCGTCATGGGCTGCGTCGTCAACGGCCCGGGCGAGGCGCGCGAGGCGGACCTCGGCGTGGCCTCGGGCAACGGCAAGGGGCAGATCTTCGTGAAGGGCGAGGTCATCAAGACCGTCCCCGAATCGAAGATCGTCGAGACCCTCATCGAGGAAGCCCGCAAGATCGCCGCGCAGATGGAGAAGGACGGCGTCCCCTCCGGCACGCCGACCGTCGTCGCCACCGGCGACAAGTAACGGAACGGGCCCGGGCCAGGGGCGGGCCCCACGCGGCAATCACGCCACCCCCGGCGGGGACAGCGTCATGTCCCCGCCACGGAGGGGCCCGCCGCGGGAGCGGAGAGGTACTGTGTCTGCCCCGGGGGACCACCGCCCCCCGCCAGAACCCCCATTCCCCGGCCTCCGGCCGCGACGGTGAGGCAACTCCACACGTGCTGACGACGACCACCACCAAGGTCCTCGAGCCCGGCGAACTCGACGCCGCCCTCGCCGTCCTCGACCGCGAGCCGGTGGCCAACGCCTTCGTCGCCGCCCGCGTCCAGGTCGCCGGGCTCGACCCCTGGCGGCTCGGCGGCGAGATGTGGGGCTGGTACGCGGACGGCCGCCTCGAATCGCTCTGCTACGCCGGCGCCAACCTCGTCCCCATCTGCGCCGGCCCCGATGCCGTCCGCGCCTTCGCCGACCGCGCCCGCCGTGCCGGACGCCGCTGCTCCTCCATCGTCGGCCCCGCCGGCCCCACCGCCGACCTCTGGTCGCTCCTGGAACCGCACTGGGGCCCGGCCCGCGAGGTCCGCTCCCACCAGCCGCTGATGGTCACCCGGACCCTCCCGGCGGACGTCGAGCCCGACCCGTATGTCCGCCGCGTCCGCAAGGACGAGATGGAAACGATTCTTCCGGCCTGCGTCGCCATGTTCACCGAAGAGGTCGGCATCTCCCCGCTCGCCGGCGACGGCGGCCTCCTGTACCAGGCGCGCGTCGCCGAACTCGTCGGCTCCGGCCGCTCGTTCGCCCGCATCGAGGACGGCCGCGTCGTCTTCAAGGCCGAGATCGGCGCCGCCACCGACCGCGCCTGCCAGATCCAGGGCGTCTGGGTCGCCCCCGAGCACCGCGGCCGCGGTCTCTCCGTCACCGGCATGGCCGCCGTCCTGCGCTACGCCCTGCGCGACGTCGCCCCCGTCGCCAGCCTCTACGTCAACGACTACAACACCGCGGCCCGGGCGGCGTACCGGCGGGTGGGCTTCGTGGAGGACGGCGCGTTCATGAGCGTGCTGTTCTGACCCGGGTCCGCCGGAGCCTGCCGGCCGGGTAGCCTCCGGTCATGGATGACATCGTGGTCGGGCCGCTCGACCTCGCCGCGCGCGTGGACGACGCGCTGGCCGTACAGGCACTGGCCTTCGGCCTCAGCGCCGAGGAGGTCGGCGTCCGGCGCCACATCGTGCTCCGCCACCTCACCAGCCCCGGCGCCCGGGCCCTCGGGGCGACGACGGACAGCGGACGGCTCGTCGGCTTCGTCTACGGCATGCCCAACGACCGCCGCCACTGGTGGTCCACCGTCGTCGAGCCGTACCTGAGGGCGACCGGGCACGAGGACTGGCTCGACGACGCCTTCGTGATCACCGAACTCCACGTCCACCCCGCCTTCCAGAACCGCCGCATCGGCCGCTCCCTCATCACCGCCCTCACCGCCGGAGCCGCCGAACCCCGCTCCATCCTCTCCGCGATCGACGCGGAGAGCCCGGCCCGCGCGCTGTACCGGAAGCTGGGGTACCGGGACCTGGCGCGGCAGGTGGTCTTCCCGAGCGCGGCCAGCCCGTACGTGGTGATGGGGGCGGAGCTGCCGTTGTCGGGCTGAAATGGGATGAGGAGCGGCCGGGGCCGCCGCTAACCTCCGCGCATGACCCGTGTCCAGCGCCTGTCCACCCTCCTCCTCAAGACCCTCCGCGACGACCCGGCCGACGCCGAGACCGCCAGCCACCGGCTGCTGGTCCGCGCCGGCTACGTCCGCCGGACCGCCGCCGGCGTCTGGACGTGGCTGCCCCTGGGCAAGCGCTTGCTGGACAACGTCGCGCGGGTGGTGCGCGAGGAGATGGACGCCATCGGCGGGCAGGAGGTCCTGCTGCCCGCGCTGCTGCCCAGGGAGCCCTACGAGGCCAGCGGGCGCTGGAAGGACTACGGCGACCTCCTCTTCCGCCTCCGGGACCGCAAGGGCGCCGAGTACCTGCTCGGTCCCACGCACGAGGAGATCTTCACCCTCACCGTCAAGGACCAGTGCACCTCGTACAAGGACCTGCCGGTCATCCTCTACCAGGTCCAGAACAAGTACCGCGACGAGGCGCGGCCCCGCTCCGGCGTGCTGCGCGGCCGCGAGTTCCTGATGAAGGACGCGTACTCCTTCGACGTCACCGACGAGGGGCTGGCCGAGTCGTACCGCCTCCACCGGGAGGCGTACGTACGGATCTTCGAGCGGCTCGGCCTGGACCACCGGATCGTCTCGGCCGTCTCGGGCGCGATGGGCGGCTCGGCCTCCGAGGAGTTCCTCGCCCCGGCGGCGGCCGGGGAGGACACCTTCGCGGACTGCCCGCGGTGCGCGTACGCGGCCAACACGGAGGCGGTGACCGCGGCCGTCGAGCCGCCCGCGCAGGCCGTCCACCCGGCGCCGTGCGAACTGGACACCCCCGCGACGCCCACCATCGAGACGCTCGCCGCGCACCTGGACGTGCCCGCCTCGGCCATCCTCAAGAACGTCCTCGTCAGGATCGACGGCGAGATCGCGGCCGTCGGCGTCCCCGGCGACCGCGAGGTGGACCTCGGCCGGCTCGCCGCGCACCTCGCCCCCGCGGAGGTGGAGCTGGTGACCGCGGACGACTTCGCCGGCCGCCCGGAGCTGGTACGCGGCTACGTCGGCCCGCAGGGGCTGGACGTGCCCTACTACGCCGACCCGCGGGTGGCCCCGGGCACCGCCTGGATCACCGGTGCCAACAAGCCGGACACGCACGTGCGGGACGTCGTCTGCGGGCGCGACTTCACGGTCGACCGGTACGTGGACGTGGTCGTCGTCGAGCCCGGCGATCCCTGCCCGGCCTGTGGTGCCGGGCTGGAGCTCGGCCGGGCCATCGAGGTCGGCCACATCTTCCGGCTGGGCCGCAAGTACGCGGACGCGTTCGGGCTGGACGTCCTCGGGCCGGAGGGCAGGCCGGTGCGCGTCACCATGGGCTCCTACGGCATCGGCGTCTCGCGCGCCGTCGCCGCGCTCGCCGAGCAGACGCACGACGAGCGCGGGCTGTGCTGGCCGCGCGAGGTCGCTCCGGCGGATGTCCATGTCGTCGCGGCGGGGAAGGGTGGGGAGGTTCTCGAACTCGCCCTGGACGTGGCGGCGTTGCTCGCGGATGCGGGGGTTCGGGTGCTGGTCGACGACCGGGGTGGGGTTTCGGCCGGGGTGAAGTTCGCGGATGCGGAGCTCATGGGGGTGCCGACGTTGTTGATCGTCGGGCGCGGGGCGGCCCGGGGGCGCGTCGAGCTGCGGGACCGTCGGTCGGGGGCGGGGGAGGAGCTGACGGTGGAGGAGGCGGTGGCGCGCCTTACGGCGGGTTGAGCCCCCGACGCGCCCGATCCAGGACAGCGCGCGCAGCGTGCTGCTGCGGAAACGGGAAGGGGCGGGGCGGGGAGAGCAACCCTCGTGGCGCGCTACAGCAGCGCCGCGAACTCCAGCAGCGGCTCGCTCCGCTCGCGGACGCCCGCCTCCACCGCCCGGAAGAGCGCCCACCCCCGCAGGCGCTCCCGCTCCACCTCCAGCGAATCCGCCAGCTTGGCGATGCGGCGGCGGAGGATGGCGGCCGCGCCCGGGGAGGCGAGGAGGGTGTCCGCGCGGTCGCGGACCAGCCAGGCCAGGTCGTACGCCCGCTCCCCGACGAGGGGGCGGGGCGAGATCGCCAGCCAGGGCGTGCGGTCGCCGGCGAGGACCTTGCCCTGGCGGTAGTCGCCGTGGAGGAGGACCGCCGGTTCGCCGGGGCCGGGGGCGAGGGCGTCGCGCAGCTCCAGCGCCTCGGCCACGAGCGGCCCGGCCGTCTCCGCGGCCCAGGCCGAGGCCCGCAGGCCGTCGGCCTGGGCCGCGGTGCGGTCCGCGACGGACGGCAGGGCGGACGGCGGCGGCGCGACCCAGAGCCGCTGGAGCGTCGCCGACGCCTCCAGCAGCGCCTTCTGCTCCGGCAGGGAGCGCAGGCTCACGTCCCCGTGCAGCCGCTCCAGCAGCAGCGCCCCCGCCTCCGGCTCGGCCCGCAGGACCCGCACGGCGCCCAGGCCGTTCCAGTGCTCCAGCGCGGTGAGTTCGGCCGCGGCCCGGCCGTCGGGGAGGGCGAGCTTGAGCACGGCCGGGGTGCCGTCGGCCTGGTGGACGAGGACGGCCATGCTGGAGCGTCCCCCCGGCGTCTGCACCCGTTCGGGTGTCAACTCCCAGCGGTCCAGGTACTCCTGAGCGGTCATCGGGAGGCGGGCGAGCCACTGCCGCGCGCCCCCCGTCGCTCCTGCCGCGCGCATCAGCCGCGCCGGCGGTCCGAGGCGGTCGTCCGCGTGGCCCATCCCTGTGCTGCCCTTTCGTTCTTGCTGGTCAGGGCCGCGCCGTGGGGGAAGTCCGCTCGGTGAGCCCAGGGAAGGCTACGCCAGCGCCGCGCCAACGGACCGCCCGCACCGCCGCCTCGCGCAGCGCGGCCGCCGCCTCGGTGCGCAGGCCGCCCCGGGCCGCCGGGACGAGGTCGGCGTAGACGGCCGCCACCCGGCTCTCCAGCTCGGCGGCCAGCCGGACGGCCGCGGCCGCGTCCGGCACGGGGAACGGCAGGGCGTACGCGGGGGCGGCCGCCGCCGGGGTGCCGCCCAGGTCGTGGACGGCGCGCCGCATGGCGTCCCGGCGGGCGCGGTGCGCCTCGTACGCCTCGCGGGCCTCCTTGGCGCGGTCCTCGTCGACACGGGCGCCGACGACCCCGTACCCGTACACGGCGGCGTGCTCGGCGGCCAGCGCGGCCTGGGCGGCGGTCAGCGCGGGGGAGCGGTCCGTCACGCCGCCACCCCCAGCAGGTAGGCGTGCGCGGCGCCCGCGGCGGCCACCGAGGCGAGCAGGCGGGCGAGTTCGGGAGGCGCGGAGGCGAGGGCCGCGGCCCGGCCGTCGGCGGTGCGGCGCTCGGCGTCGGCGAGCGCGGCGAGCGCGGACCGCTCGTCCCGGGGGACGGACGGGGCCGGCGCGGGGGCCGCGGACGGGGACGCGGCCGGCGTCGCGGAGCCGAACGCCTCGGCGTGCCGGGCCACTTCCGCCCGCAGCGGACGCAGCCGCCCGGCGAGGCCGGCGTGCGCGGCGAGCGTCGCGTCGTAGGCGGCCAGCAGCGCCGCCGAGTCGTGGGCCGCGCGGGCGCGCAGCCGTTCGCCGGCGCGGGCGCGGTCGTCCGCCGCGCGGTCGTGTCCGCCGGAGCACCCGGTGGCGAGCAGTGCCGCCGCGCCCCCCGCCAGCAGCGTCCGTCTGCGCGGACCGTCGCCGGCCCGCGCCGTCCTCGTGAGCGCCACGTTCCTCTTTCCGCCGTCTCCCCTGGTGACCACGGCATGATCACCGGACGCGAGCGTACCGGCGTGGCGCGGGGCGGCACGGACGAGGCACCGAATCGTCAGTCGGCTGCCGGAACAGATAGGCTTTGACCTGACACGCGACTTTCCCACAACAGCACACGCGGCCGAGGAGTCACCCGGATGAGCACCACCCAGAGCGAGCGGCTGCGCGAGCTGCTCGCCCCTCTCGTCAGCGCACGGGAGCTGGATCTGGAAGAGGTCGAAGTGACACCGGCCGGCAAGCGCCGTGTGCTGCGGGTCGTGGTGGATTCCGACGAGGGCGTCCAGCTGGACGCGTGCGCGGAGCTGAGCCGCGAGATCTCCCAGAAGCTCGACGAGACGGACGTGATGGGCGGTGCCCCCTACGTCCTGGAGGTCACCTCGCCCGGCGCCGACCGCCCTCTGACGCAGCACCGGCACTATGTGCGTGCCACCGGCCGGCTGATCAAGGCGCAGCTCACCGAGGGCGGTGAGCTGGTCGCGCGGATCGTGGCCGTGGACGACGAGGGGCTCGACCTGGAGGTCCCCGGCGTCAAGGGCCGCAGGCCCACAGCGCGCCGCCTGGCGTTCGCGGACATCGCGAAGGCCCGAGTGGAGATCGAGTTCAACCGCCCGGGGGCCGCGACGGCCGCAGCCGGGACCGACGAGAGCCAAGAGGAGGCGTAGCCGTGGACATCGACATGAGTGCCCTGCGGGGTCTGGTGCGAGAGAAGGAGATCTCCTTCGACCTGCTGGTCGAGGCGATCGAGTCGGCCCTCCTCATCGCCTACCACCGCACCGAGGGAAGCCGCCGCCGGGCCCGTGTGGTGCTCGACCGGGAGACCGGTCATGTGACGGTGTGGGCCAAGGAGGACCCGCAGGACCTCGCCGAGGGCGAGGAGCCCAAGGAGTTCGACGACACCCCCTCCGGCTTCGGCCGGATCGCCGCGACCACCGCGAAGCAGGTCATCCTCCAGCGTCTGCGCGACGCCGAGGACGAGATCACTTTCGGTGAGTTCGCCGGCCGCGAGGGCGACGTCGTCGCGGGCGTCGTCCAGCAGGGCAAGGACCCCAAGAACGTCCTGGTGGACATCGGCAAGCTGGAGGCCATCCTGCCGGTGCAGGAGCAGGTGCCCGGCGAGGAGTACACCCACGGCACCCGGCTGCGCACCTATGTCGTGCGGGTGGCCAAGGGTGTCCGCGGCCCGTCCGTGACCCTCTCGCGCACCCACCCGAACCTGGTGAAGAAGCTCTTCGCCCTGGAGGTGCCGGAGATCGCCGACGGCTCGGTGGAGATCGCCGCCATCGCCCGCGAGGCCGGCCACCGCACCAAGATCGCCGTCCGGTCGACCCGTTCCGGGCTGAACGCCAAGGGCGCCTGCATCGGCCCGATGGGCGGCCGCGTCCGCAACGTCATGGCCGAGCTCAACGGCGAGAAGATCGACATCGTCGACTGGTCGGACGACCCCGCCGAGCTCGTGGCGCACGCGCTGTCCCCGGCGCGGGTCAGCAAGGTCGAGATCGTGGACCTCGCCGCCCGCTCGGCCCGGGTGACCGTGCCCGACTACCAGCTCTCCCTCGCCATCGGCAAGGAGGGGCAGAACGCCCGGCTCGCCGCGCGGCTCACCGGCTGGCGGATCGACATCCGGCCGGACACCGAGCAGCAGGACAAGCCGGAGTAATCCGGCGGCGCACGGGAGCGGCCGGGGGCGCACGGGAGCGGAGCCGGAGGGTTCCGCGGTTCCGCGCCCCTGGCCGCTCCCGGCGTGGTCAAGAAGTGGACATCGCCGATCCGTCCCCCCAAGGGGTGCGGTCGGCTCGGGGAGGTAGACTTAATCAGTGTCTGGCCGGACGCATGCCCGCGCATGCCCTGAACGCACCTGTGTGGGGTGCCGGGAGCGAGCGGCCAAGGGCGATCTGCTGCGGATCGTGATGACCGAGGGCGCCTGCGTCCCCGATCCTCGCGGTACGCTGCCCGGCCGGGGTGCCTCCGTGCACCCCACACTGGTCTGTCTCGACCTGGCGGTCCGCCGCCGGGCGTTCCCCCGGGCCTTCCGGGTCCCGGGGCCGCTCGACACCGCGGAGCTGCGGCGATATGTCGAGCGGGCCGAGCAGAACGGGCGGATCGGGCAGATCGGCCGGTGAAGAGTTAGACCCCGCGTCAGCGGGGATGTCCCAGGCACGGGTATCCGTGCTGTCAGGTACCTCGCGAGTCGGAAGTAGGTCGAGATTGCGATGAGCACTCGATGAGTACGCGATGAGTACGCCCATGAAGTAGCGACGGTCCGGTTGACAACCCGGACCTAGAAGGAGCGAAGTGGCTAAGGTCCGGGTATACGAACTCGCCAAGGAGTTCGGAGTGGAGAGCAAGGTCGTCATGGCCAAGCTCCAAGAACTTGGTGAATTCGTCCGTTCGGCGTCCTCGACGATCGAGGCGCCGGTCGTCCGTAAGTTGACTGACGCGCTGCAGGGGCCCGGCGGCAACGCCGGCAAGTCCGCTGCCAAGCCCGCGGCGCCGCGCAAGGCGGCCCCCGCGAAGCCGGCCGCGCCCACTCCGGGCGCCCCCCGGCCCGCCGCCCCGGCCCCCAAGCCGGCCGCGGCCCCCACCCCCAAGTCCTCCGGCGCCGCGCCCACCCCGGGCCCGCGCCCCGGCCCCAAGCCCGGTCCGGCCGCCCCGGCCAAGCCCGGCCCGGCCGCCCCGGTGCCCGCCGCGGAGTTCTCCGCCCCGGCCCCGAGCCAGCCCGCGCCGCGCCCCGGCGCGACCCCCGGCCCGCGTCCGTCCGGCCCCCGTCCGGGTCCGGCCGGCCAGCAGCGTGACGGCGGCCGCCCCGGCGCCCCGCGCCCGCAGGGCCAGGGCCCGCGTCCCGGCGCCCGTCCGGCCGGCCCCCGTCCGGGCAACAACCCCTTCACCTCCGGTGGCTCCACCGGCATGGCCCGCCCGCAGGCCCCGCGTCCCGGCGGCCCGCGTCCCGGCGGCCAGGCCGGCCCGGGCGCCCCGCGTCCGCAGGGCGGTCCCGCCGGCGGTCCGCGTCCGCAGGGCCAGGGCCCGCGCCCGACGCCCGGCGGCATGCCCCGTCCGCAGGCTCCCGGCGGCGCCCCGCGTCCCGGCCCGGCGGGCAACCGTCCGAACCCCGGCATGATGCCGCAGCGTCCGGCCGCCGGCCCGCGTCCGGGCCCCGGCGGTGCCGGCCGTCCCGGTGGCGCCGGCCGTCCCGGCGGCGGTCGTCCCGGCTTCGCCGGCCGTCCGGCCGGTCCGGGCGGCGGCGGTCGTCCGGGCGGCGGCGGCTTCGCCGGCCGTCCCGGTGGCGGCGGTCCCGGTGGCGGCGGCTTCGGCGGCGGCCGTCCGGGCTTCGGCGGCCGTCCCGGCGGCCCGGGTGCCCGTGGCGGCACGCAGGGCGCCTTCGGCCGTCCCGGCGGTCCGGCCCGTCGCGGCCGCAAGTCCAAGCGTCAGCGTCGCCAGGAGTACGAGGCCATGCAGGCCCCGTCCGTGGGCGGCGTGATGCTCCCGCGCGGCAACGGCGAGACCATCCGTCTCTCCCGCGGCGCCTCCCTCACCGACTTCGCGGAGAAGATCAACGCCAACCCGGCGTCGCTCGTCGCCGTGATGATGAACCTCGGCGAGATGGTGACGGCCACCCAGTCCGTCTCCGACGAGACGCTGCAGCTCCTCGGCGACGAGATGAACTACACCGTTCAGATCGTCAGCCCCGAGGAGGAGGACCGCGAGCTGCTCGAGTCCTTCGACATCGAGTTCGGCGAGGACGAGGGCGGCGAGGAGTTCCTGGCCCCGCGTCCGCCGGTGGTCACCGTCATGGGTCACGTCGACCACGGAAAGACGCGACTGCTGGACGCGATCCGCAAGACCAACGTGGTCGCGGGCGAGGCCGGCGGCATCACCCAGCACATCGGTGCCTACCAGGTCGCGACCGAGGTCAACGAGGAAGAGCGCCGGATCACCTTCATCGACACCCCGGGTCACGAGGCGTTCACCGCCATGCGTGCCCGCGGTGCGAAGTCGACCGACATCGCGATCCTCGTGGTGGCCGCCAACGACGGCGTCATGCCGCAGACGGTCGAGGCCCTGAACCACGCCAAGGCGGCCGACGTGCCGATCGTGGTCGCGGTCAACAAGATCGACGTCGAGGGTGCCGACCCGACCAAGGTGCGCGGTCAGCTGACCGAGTACGGCCTGGTGGCCGAGGAGTACGGCGGCGACACGATGTTCGTCGACATCTCCGCCAAGCAGGGTCTGAACATCGACAAGCTGCTCGAGGCCGTCGTCCTCACCGCGGACGCCGCCCTCGACCTGCGGGCCAACCCGGAGCAGGACGCGCAGGGCATCGCGATCGAGGCCCACCTCGACCGCGGCCGCGGCGCCGTCGCCACCGTCCTCGTCCAGCGCGGTACCCTCCGCGTCGGCGACACGATGGTCGCCGGTGACGCGTACGGCCGCGTCCGCGCCATGCTCGACGACAAGGGCCAGAACGTCGAGGAGGCGGGTCCCTCGACCCCGGTCCTCGTCATGGGTCTGACCAACGTCCCGGGCGCCGGCGACAACTTCCTCGTCGTCGACGAGGACCGCACGGCCCGCCAGATCGCCGAGAAGCGCGCGGCGCGCGAGCGCAACGCCACCTTCGCCAAGCGCACCCGCCGGGTGTCCCTCGAGGACCTCGACAAGGTGCTCAAGGCCGGCGAGGTCCAGCAGCTCAACCTCATCATCAAGGGCGACGCGTCCGGTTCGGTCGAGGCCCTGGAGTCCTCGCTGCTCCAGCTCGACGTGGGCGAGGAGGTCGACATCCGCGTGCTGCACCGCGGCGTGGGTGCGGTCACCGAGACGGACATCAACCTGGCGTCCGGCTCCGACGCGATCGTCATCGGCTTCAACGTCCGCGCCGAGGGCCGTGCCACGCAGATGGCCGAGCGCGAGGGCGTCGACGTCCGGTACTACTCGGTCATCTACCAGGCGATCGAGGAGATCGAGGCGGCCCTCAAGGGCATGCTGAAGCCGGAGTACGAAGAGGTCGAACTCGGTACGGCGGAGATCCGCGAGATCTTCCGCTCGTCCAAGCTGGGCAACATCGCGGGTGTCCTCATCCGCTCCGGCGAGGTCAAGCGCAACACCAAGGCGCGCCTCATCCGCGACGGCAAGGTCGTGGCCGAGGACCTCACCATCGTCGGTCTGCGTCGCTTCAAGGACGACGTCACCGAGATCCGCGAGGGCTTCGAGGGCGGTATCAACCTCGGAAACTTCAACGACATCAAGGTCGACGACGTCATCGCGACGTACGAGATGCGCGAGAAGCCGCGAGGCTGATCACCGCAGCTTCCCGGGGCCGGTCGGCGGGTGCGATATCCCGTCGATCGGCCCCGGCCGTTGCGTGTACGGTTTCGAATGAGCCGTACGCATCACGGATCCCCACGGCCCCACGGGTGGCATGAAAACCCGCACCACATGTACGTAGGGACACTGTCCTTCGACCTCCTCCTCGGCGACGTCCGGTCGCTGAAGGAGAAGCGCTCCGTCGTCCGCCCGATCGTCGCCGAGCTGCACCGCAAGTACGCGGTGAGCGTGGCGGAGGTCGGCGACCAGGACCTCTACCGCAGGGCCGTCATCGGCCTCGCGGCGGTCTCCGGCGACATGGCGCACCTCACGGACCTGTTGGACCGCTGCGAGCGCTGGGTCGCCGCACGTCCGGAAGTGGACCTGCTGTCCGCGCGGCGGCGGTTCCACGGCGAGCACGACGACTGAACATCAAGAAGGAGACGGACCAGTGGCCGACAACGCTCGGGCGAAGAAGCTGGCGGACCTCATCCGGGAGGTGGTCGCCCAGAAGCTGCAGCGCGGAATCAAGGACCCGCGCCTCGGTACGCACGTGACCATCACGGACACCCGGGTCACCGGCGACCTGCGGGAGGCGACGGTCTTCTACACGGTCTACGGCGACGACGAGGACCGGGCCAGCGCGGCCGCCGGGCTGGAGAGCGCCAAGGGCCTGCTGCGCTCGGCGGTCGGGAAGGCGGCCGGCACCAAGTTCACGCCGACCCTGACCTTCGTGGCGGACGCCCTGCCGGAGAACGCCCGGACCATCGAGGACCTCCTCGACCGCGCCCGCGCCTCGGACGCGCAGGTGCGCCAGGCGTCCTCCGGCAAGGACTACGCGGGCGAGGCCGACCCCTACCGCAAGCCGGGCGACGAGGACACGACCGCCTGATGAACCGCACCCCCAGCACCCCGGACGGCCTGGTCATCGTCGACAAGCCGGCCGGTTTCACCTCGCACGACGTGGTCGCCAAGATGCGCGGCATCGCGAGGACCCGCCGCGTCGGCCACGCGGGGACGCTCGACCCGATGGCGACCGGTGTGCTCGTCCTCGGCGTCGAGCGGGCCACCAAGCTCCTCGGTCACCTCGCGCTGACCGAGAAGGAGTACGTGGCCACCATCCGTCTCGGGCAGAACACCGTGACGGACGACGCCGAGGGCGAGGTCACCTCGTCCGCCGACGCCTCCGCGGTCACCCGCGAGGCGATCGACGCCGGCGTCGCCAAGCTGACCGGGGACATCATGCAGGTCCCGTCCAAGGTCAGCGCCATCAAGATCGACGGCAAGCGCTCCTACAAGCGGGCGCGGGAGGGCGAGGACTTCGAGATCCCCGCCCGCCCGGTGACGGTCTCCTCCTTCACCGTGCACGCCGTCCACCCGGCCGAGGCCGGGGACGGCACCCCGGTGCAGGACCTGCTGGTCTCCGTCGTCTGCTCCTCCGGCACCTACGTCCGCGCGCTCGCC
This sequence comes from Streptomyces caatingaensis, assembly GCF_001187435.1. Taxonomy (GTDB): domain Bacteria; phylum Actinomycetota; class Actinomycetes; order Streptomycetales; family Streptomycetaceae; genus Streptomyces; species Streptomyces caatingaensis. The sequence goes on from NZ_LFXA01000011.1 coordinate 310,293, forward strand.
CGCGACCTGGGCGCGGACACCGGCGTCGGGGGCCACCTCACGGCGCTGCGCCGCACCCGCGTCGGCCCCTACCGGATCTCCGACGCGCACACCCTCGACAAGCTCCAGGAGGAGCTGACCGTGATGCCCGTGGCCGAGGCCGCCGCGGCCGCGTTCCGCCGCTGGGACGTGACCGCGGAGCAGGCCAGGCTGCTGGGCAACGGCGTCCGCGTCCGGCTGCCGCTCTTCGAGGGCAGCGGGCCGATCGCCGCCTTCGGGCCCGACGGCCGCTTCCTCGCGCTGGTCGAGAACCAGGGCGGCCGGGCCAAGAGCCTCGCCGTCTTCGGCTGACCCGCCCGTCCGCCGGCTCCGTGGGGCGGGGCGCGCGCACCCCGCTCCCCGCTCCACGCCCCCTCTTCCTCCCTATCCATCTGATACGCCGGATTCACCCCAACGGGCAGGCGCTCGGAGTGAACCACGGGGGTGGAAGGGGGCGCGTTCGGCCCGCGATCTGTCCCGCCGATCACCACCTGCCTACCGTCGGAACGTACGGGCGTCCGGCTGCCGTCGCACCGCGCTCCCCCGGGGACACCCCCGGAGCCCCGGCCGGAGCCACCGGCCCGCGGGCGCGCCGGACCGGCGGCGCGCGGCCGGCCCCGGCACGGCGTGAACGGGCGTGCGCGAGTGGGCGTACGGCGGGGAGGTTCGGCGGATGAGCGGTCGGCGGGCCGATGCTGACGAGTCCTTGGTACGCATCAGGGACCTGGCCGGACGGCGGCGCGGCACGGGCTTCGCCGTCGACGACCGCTCCACGCTGCTCACCAGCCACGAGGCGGTGGACGGCCTGGCCTGCCTGGTCCTGCACGCCGCCGGGGACCGCACCGTGATCGTCGGGGCCGACGCGGTCACCTCGCTGCCCGGCTGCGACCTCGCGATCGTCCGCACCGAGGGGCTGGGCGTGCCGCCGCTGGCCGTCGCGGCCGCCGCCGAGGTCGAGCCCGGCACCGCGGTGCGGCTGCGGGCCGGCCGCTGGCACGACGCCCGCGTCGTCGGCGCCCCCCTGGCCACCTACACCGCTACCGACCGCTTCCACCTGCTCGGCGCCGCCCTGGAGCTCTCCCTGCCGGAGCGCACACCGCTGCGGCTCGGCGAGGAGGCCACCGGCGGGCCCGTCCTGGACACCCGCACCGGAGCGGTGGTCGGCGTCCTCGGTACCGCGCTGCACGCCGAGCGGCGGGCCGGCGGCTTCGCGATCCCGCTGCGCTCCGCGGCCGCCGCCGAGCCGGGCGGCCCGCTCGCCGCGCTCCTGGAGCGGAACGCGGCGACCGTGCCCGCCTGGGGCCGGGATCTCAACCTCGCCGCCGTGCTCCAGCTCACCGGCACCTCGCTCGGCTCGGTGGTCACCCCCCGCACCTGGCGCGAGCCTGTCGAACGCCCCGAGACCGTGCGGGAGTTCGCCCACTTCCTGGCCGGGTCCGAGGAGCCGGACGGGCGGGTGCTGACCCGCGCGGGGGAGAGTGACGGCGCCGCCCCGCCCTACGTCCTCGCCCTGGTCGGCGAGCCGGGCACCGGCCGGACGACCGAGCTCGGGGCGCTGGCCGCCCGGCGCTCGCGCGGCGCCGAGCCCGCGCCCACGCTCTGGCTGCGCGGCGCCGACCTGCGCGCCGACGACGAGAGCGTGCGCGACGCCGTCGAGCGGGCGCTGAAGGCCGCGGGCCGCATCGTCACCGCCTCGGCCGGGCCCGGCAACGCCGTCGGCGACACCTCGACCGCCACCCCCGAGGCCGTCGCCGCGCTCGGCCACCGGGCGGGACGGCCGCTGCTGATCCTCCTCGACGGCCCCGAGGAGATGCCCCCGCTGCTCGCCCACGCGCTGCCCGCCTGGACCGAGGCGTCCGCCCGCTGGCTGGAGCGGACCGGCACCCGCATGGTCGTCGCCTGCCGCCCCGAGCACTGGGAGACGGCCGGCGCCCTCTTCCCGCCCGGGGCGCTGCGCTCCCCGGTCACCGTCCTGGGCACCGGCGGCCCCGCGATCACCGCGGCGCCCCCGGCGGCCCTCCCGCCCTGCGTCCGGCTCACCGGCCTCTCGCCGGACCTCGCCGGCGAGGTCCGCGCCTCCTACGGCATCCCCGCCGACGCCCTCGCCCCCGCCGACGCCGGCCACCCGCTGGCCCTGCGGCTGCTCGCCGAGGTGCGCGCGGCGCTCCCGGACGGCGCGGTGGGCGCGACCGGGGACGACGCCCCCGACCGGTGGGACGTCTTCGCCGCCCACCTCGACCTCGTCTGCCTGCGGATCGCCGTCCGGCTGGCCGCCGGGCGCCGGCCCCCGCTGCGCGGCACCGCGGTGCGCCGGCTGGCCGCCAAGGTCGCCGGCCAGGTCCACGAGGCGGCCCGGCAGTGCCTCGGGCCGGGCCAGGGCGAGCTGGAACGGGAAACGTTCGAGCAGCTCTTCCCATGGCGCACCGGCTGGGCCTCCGCCGTCCTCACCGAGGGCCTGCTCGTGCCGGCCGGCGGCGGCTACCGCTTCGCCCACGAGGAGTTCGCCGACTGGCTGCACGGCACCCACCTCGACCTCGACGCCGCGCTGCACGCCCTGGTCCACCGCTGGTACGAGCCCGAGGGGCCGCCCGCCGAGGCCGTCGTCCGGCTGCCCTCCCGGCGGGGCGGCGAGCCCGCCCCCGCGCCCGAGGGCCACGTCCCGCCCCCGCCCGGCTCCCGCACACCCCCCAGGCGCCGCGGCAGGCGCGGCGGCGGCCGGGACGCGCACCCGACCCCGCTGCCCGTGCCCCGGCACCGCGTCGGCCCCGTCCTCCAGGCCCTCCTGCTGCTCGGCCGCCGCTCGGGCCCCGTCGAGCTCTCCCGCCGCCTGACCGCCCTCGTCCACGCCGTCGACACCCTCCCGGCCCCGCAGGGCGCCCCCGGCGCCCTCCCCGACCCCGCCTGGTGGGCCGCCCACCTGCTACGCGAGACGCTGCTCCGCGTCCCCGACGCCGCCCCCTACCTCGCCGTCCTGCGCCTGCTCGCCGGGCGCGTCACCGAACGCGCCCGCGCCGCCGGCGGCTTCGACAGCGCCGCGACCGGCGCCCTCGGCGGCCTCACCCGCTTCGGCCCGGCCTTCTGGCTCCAGCTCCCGCTCGGCCTGGCCGACCGCCTCGACCTGCTGCGGCTGCTCGTCCCCGCCGACGGACCGCCGCCCGGCGCGGCCGGCACCGCGCCCCAGCCGGCCCCCACCGACCGCTTCCTGCCCGCCGCGGCCGCCCTCCTCGGCGACAACCCCTGCACCGCCCAGCCCCTCATCTGCCGCTGGTTCGCCGACGACCGGCCACTGCTCACCGCGCCGGACGCGGACGGCGAGTTCGCCGCGCCCACCGTCGCCACCGCCGCCCAGGCCCTGCTCCACACCCACCGCCGCCGGGCCGTCGACGACCTCACCGACGCCCTGGTCGGCGCCGCGCACCCGCGCGCCGACGAGCTGCTGGCCGCCCTCGCCGAGGACGAGCCCTCCGCGCTGTGCCGGGCGGTCGACCGCTGGGCCCACGACGACCGCGTCGAACTGCACGTCGCCGCCGCCGCGTACGGGCTCAAGGCCGTGCCGCACGTCACCTCCGACGCCGACCGCGAGCTGCTGCGCTACTCCGCGCTCGCCCTTCTCTCCCGCCCCGCCGAGGGCGCCCTGCACGGCACCGCCCTGGCCGTGCTCGTCCGCGACCGGCAGACCCGGGCCAAGCACCTGGCCGAGGCCATCGGCCGCTTCACCGCCGGCGACCCGAACGTGCCGGCCAGCGCGCTCGCCGCCGCCCTCGGCACCCACCCCGAGCCCGTCCTCGCCGCCTTCCGCGCCCGCCTCTTCCAGCCCGGCGACGCCCCGGCGCCCGTGCTGCGCGCCCTCGCCCAGATCACCCGCCCCGCCCTCGCCCGCCGGGCCGCCTCGCTCGTCCGCGAGCACATCGAGCACCGGCCCGACAGCGCCCCGCACGTCGCCGCCTTCATCGACCGGCGGCTGGAGGAGGGCTCCGCCGCCCGCGCCGTCCTCTTCCCGCTCGTCAGCCACATGCTGCGCACCCGTCCCGCACAGGTCCGCAGGGCGCTCGCCCCGGTCCTCGCCGCGCCCGGCAGCCCGGTCTCCCGCGCCCTGCGGCGCGAGCTGCTGGAGGTCCTCCTGGAGCGGGAGGAGCAGGAGACGGACGAACAGGACCTCACCGTCGCCGACGCCCTGCTGCGCGCCCTCGCCGAGGGCGTGGCCGAGCGGGCCGACATCCGCACCCGGGAGCTGGTGATCCGGACCGGGCTGCTGATGGTCCGCACCACCGAGGGCGCCGCCCACCTCGACCGGCGGCTCGTCCAGCTCGCCCGCGAGATCCCGGTCTTCGGCGCCCGGCTGCGCAGGTGGCTGGCGACCGCGCCGGGGGAGTGGACGCCGCTGGTCGGCACCGGCGCGCGGCTCCGGCTGACCGCCGGGGGCGCGGACGACGGCGCGGACCGCCTGCTCGGGAGCCCCCGAACCCCGGCCGATGAGGACCGCCGCCAACCGGCATGGCACTCTTAGACCTGCGTAATCGACAGACAAGAGTTCGGGTTCGGGCGAGGAGCGGGCACAGTGCAGCGCTGGCGTGGCTTGGAGGACATCCCCCAGGACTGGGGGCGCAGCGTCGTCACCATCGGCTCGTACGACGGGGTCCACCGCGGACACCAGGTGATCATCGGTCGTGCGGTGGAGCGGGCGCGCGAGCTCGGCGTGCCCTCGGTCGTGGTGACCTTCGACCCGCACCCCATGGAGGTCGTGCGCCCGGGCAGCCACCCGCCGCTGCTCGCCCCGCACCACCGGCGCGCCGAGCTGATGGCGGAGCTGGGCGTGGACGCGGTGCTCGTCCTGCCCTTCACGGCGGAGTTCTCCAAGCTCCCCGCGGCCGACTTCGTGGTCAAGGTGCTGGTCGACAAGCTGCACGCCAAGCTCGTCGTGGAGGGCCCCAACTTCCGCTTCGGCCACCGGGCCGCCGGTGACGTGGCCCTGCTGGAGGAGCTCGGCGGAACGTACGACTACGACGTCGAGGTCGTCGAGCTGGAGCTGGCCGCCGCCACCGGCGAGGACGGCGACGCCCTCCCCTTCTCCTCCACCCTCACCCGCCGCCTCGTCGCCGAGGGCGACGTCGAGGGCGCCATGGAGATCCTCGGCCACCCGCACCGCGTCGAGGGCGTCGTGGTCCGCGGCGCCCAGCGCGGCCGCGAACTGGGCTTCCCCACGGCCAACCTGGAGACCCTGCCGCACACGGCGATCCCCGCGGACGGCGTCTACGCCGGCTGGCTGGTCGTCGGCGGGGAGTCCATGCCCGCCGCGATCTCCGTCGGTACGAACGTGCAGTTCGACGCCACCGAGCGGACGGTCGAGGCGTACGCGATCGACCGCGTCGACCTGGATCTGTACGGCCTGCACGCCGCCGTCGACTTCCTCGCCTACCTGCGCGGCATGGAGAAGTTCGACTCCATCGAGGCGCTGCTGGAGCGGATGGCCGACGACGTGAAGCGGGCGCGGGAGCTGGTCTCCGCGCGCGAAGCGCGCTGAGACCGCTCCTCGCGAGCGCTTCGGGGACGGCGCCGGACGACGAACGGTGACCTGGGGGTGCCCCTTCCGGGTGCCCCTTCCGGGAGAGGGGCGGGGGCCGCGGCGAAAACCCCCGGCGCCCGCCCCCACACCTCACCTCACGGCTGCTGCGGCGGCTGCTGTTGCTGCCAGGCCCCGTACGGGTTGTATCCGCCGGCCGGCGGCTGGGGCTGCTGCGGCTGGGGCTGCGGCTGCTGCCCGTAACCCCCGGGCTGCGGCTGCGGAACGGACTGCGCCCCCCACAACCCCTGCTGCTGCTGGGCCCGGACGAAGTCCTCCGCCACCATCGCCGCCAGCTGGAAGTACGCCTCCCGCGTCTTCGGCCGCATCATCTCCAGATCCAGCTCGGCCCCCGCCGCCAGGTGCTCGTCGAACGGCACGACGACCACGCCCCGGCACCGGGTCTCGAAGTGGGAGACGATGTCCTCCACCTTGATCATCTTGCCGGTCTCGCGGACTCCGGAGATCACGGTGAGGCTGCGTCCCACCAACTCGGCGTAGCCGTGCGCCGACAGCCAGTCCAGCGTCGTGCTCGCACTGCTCGCGCCGTCCACCGACGGGGTGGAGACGATGATCAACTGGTCGGCCAGGTCCAGGACTCCGCGCATCGCGCTGTAGAGCAGACCCGTGCCCGAGTCGGTGAGGATGATCGGGTACTGCCGTCCGAGGACGTCTATGGCCCGCCGGTAGTCCTCGTCGTTGAACGTCGTCGAGACCGCCGGGTCCACGTCGTTGGCGATGATCTCCAGACCGGAGGGCGCCTGCGACGTGTAACGCCGGATGTCCATGTAGCTGTTGAGGCCGGGGATGGCCTGCACCAGGTCACGGATGGTCGCGCCGGTCTCGCGCCGCACGCGGCGTCCGAGCGTGCCCGCGTCCGGGTTGGCGTCGATCGCGAGGATCTTGTCCTGCCGCTCGCTGGCGAGCGTCGCGCCGAGGGCGGTGGTGGTCGTCGTCTTGCCGACGCCGCCCTTGAGGCTGATGACCGCGATGCGGTAGCAGGACAGGACGGGCGTGCGGATCGTCTCCAGCTTGCGCTGCCGCTCCGCCTCCTCCTTCTTGCCGCCGAACTTGAACCGGCCCGAACTCTGCTTCCGCACCTTCGGCTTGCTCTTGAGCAGCCGCTCCGACGACAGCTCCACCGCCGCGGTGTACCCCAGCGGCGCCCCGTGCACCGAACGCTGCCGCTGCTCGGGCGTCACGGTCGGCCAGCCCCCGGCCCGCGGATCCACCGGCCCGGCCGCCGGCGCCTCGGCCGGAGGCAGCGCCCCCGGCGCCTGCTGCGGGGCGTACGGACCGGGGGGCGCGGGCGTCGCGGACGGCGCGCCGTCCGCGACGGGCCGCGGGAATCCGTAGCCGCTCTGCGGCGCGGGGGAGTTCGGTGCGGGCTGCCCGCCGGGTGCGGCGCCGCTGGTTTCCCCGGTGGGTCGGGGGAACCCGTAGCCGCTCTGCGGCGTGGCCGCACCGCCGTCGGCCGACGGGCCCTGCGGGACCGGCGAGTTCGGCGCGGCCGCAGCGCCGGGCAGGGCACCGGCGGCTTCCCCGGCCGGCCGGGGATACCCGCTCCCGGCGGGCGCGGCCGGCGGAGCCTGCGGGACGGGAGCGTTCGGCATGGACGGTCCGCCGGGCGCGGCACCGGGGGTCTCCCCGGTGGGCCGCGGGAAACCGTAGCCGCCCGGGGCCGGGGCGGCGGTGTCGCGACCGCCCTGCGGGGCGGGCGGGTTCGGGGTGTCGCCCGCCGGGGGCGGGAAGCCGGGTGTGCCGGGACCGCCCGGGGCGCCCATGGGCCGCGGGGAACCGTACGCGCCCTGGGGGGCGCCGGGCGCGCCGTAACCCCCGTGCGGCGCGGGGGCGTTCGGCACGCCACCGGGCGCGCCCTCACCGGAGGGCGACGGGACACCGTACGCCCCCTGGGGGGCCGGCGCGGCGGGAGGCAGGGCGAAGTCGCCCTGGGCGGCGGGCGCGGCGGGGCCGGGGCCGTACGCCGGGGGCGCGGGCGGGACGGCGGGCGCGCCCGCGGGCGGGGTGCCGTAGCCGTTCTGCGCGGCGGCGGCCGGGTCGGCCCCCGGCTGCCACGGCGCGGCCGACGCGTTCGCCTCCGGCGGTGCGGCCGGCTGGAAGCTGGGCGGCAGGGGCGGGAGCGACGCGGGCGGGACCGACGGCGGCGTCCACGACTCCGTGGAGGCGCTGGGCGCGTCCGCCGAGTCGGCGGCCTCCGGCGCCTCGGCTGCGGCAGGGACGTCCGCCGTGCCGGCGCGGCTCCGCAGGGACGCCGGCGAGAACCGCATCGTCCCCTCGCTGCGCAGGCTGCCGGGGCCGCCGTCCTCCTCGGCGTCCCCGAGGAAAACCCCGGCCTTTTCGGGCGACTTGTCGCTTTCGCCGGTCTCCGGTGTCTCCGGTGCCTTCGCCGGCTCCGCGGTCTCCGATGTCTCCGGTGCGCGAGCCGTGATCTCGTCCCGCAGCGCGGCCGCGGAGAACTTCATCGTGGCGGGCGTCGTCGCGCCCGCGGCGGAAGCCGGTTCCTCGGCGGGGTCCGATCCGGCCGGCCCGGCGGCGGGAGGCGCGTCGGCGGGCTCGTCGGCCGCCGGCCCGGCCGGGGCCGCAGCCGGGGCGGGAGCCGGGGCCGGCTCCGGGGAGGCGGAGGAAGGAGGCGGCGTCGTCTGGACGTACCAGGCGGGCGGCGTGTAGTCGATCGTGAACTCGCCCGTGTGCTCCTGTTCCTGGTCCTGCTCGTGGTCGGCGTCGGACCGGTTCTCGCCGGCTGTGGTCCCGGCCGCGCGGATCTCGTCCCGATCGCTGCTCACAATGCCTCCTGCTGGTGTGGTCCGGTGCCCGGCGGAATCGCCCGTCGGCCGCGGACCGTTCCTGGTCCCACCGCCCGGAGCCCCCATGCGTCACGCTGCGGGCATCCGGCGTCGGCTTCTCCATGCGTACGGTCATCAAGACTAATCGTCATCCGTAGCACCGCGGCAGGCCCGCTCGCCCGGAAGCGCACCCGCCCCGGACGGCCCGCCCCCGGACTCTGCCGGGCAGGGGTTGACGCCCGGCCGCCGGCTCGCAGGGGCACGGGAGTTGACGCCGAGGGAACCGCCGGGCCGCGGCGACCCCGGAGCCCGGGGGGCGGAACGGACGGCGGTCGCCCGCCGCCCCCTCAGTCCATCCGCCGCGCCGCCCCCAGCAGCCCCGCCTCAGGATCCGTCGGCCCCGTCGTCACATACGTGCGGGACGTGCGCGTGCACCAGAGCGTCACCCCGTCCGGCAGGGAGGACAGCGCCTCCACGTCCTCCTGGGGGAGATTCATCGTCCGGCCGATCTGGACGGCCTCCTCCGGAGCGACCCGCTGGACGCCGACCAGATCCGCCCGCTCCATCAGCCGGGCGGTCGTGGGGCCGGGGTAGGGGAGCAGCGTCAGCACCGACTGCCAGGGGGCGGAGCGGACGCGGCCCAGCGGGGGGCGTACGCCGCAGTCGCGGACGACGAGCACGGGGCTGTGGACGGACGGGCCCTGCGGCGGCACCCGGCCCACGTCGTGCAGAGTGATCGACTGCTGGCCGGTGTTGGCCGCCTGGGCCAGGGCCGTCCACAGCTGCTGCCGGCCGCTCTCCACGGCGACCCGCCCGCCCGTGCCCACCGTGCGCAACGCGATGACCTGGGCCGTCCACGCACCGCCGACCAGGACCACGTCGAACGGGACCGGCCGCACCAGGCCGAGCACGGCGGGCGCGCCCTGGGCGTCGGTGCCGACGACCACGCCGTCGTCGCCCACGGGCAGGGCGAGGTCCTCGAACTGGTCGGCGGTCAGCTCGTGCCGCTCGCGGCGGGGGCCGATGAGCCCGAACCCCGCGCGGGGAGCGGCGGCGGACCGCCTCGGGGCCGCCGGCACCCTGTTCGTCAGCCGGGCCATCAGCGCGTCCCTCCCAGGGGCAGTGTGGCGAGCACGCCCGGTATCTGCTCGTGGTCCAGCCGGACCAGACCGACCTTCACCCCGCGCGCCGCCCGCTCCAGCTCGCGCCGCACGTCGCCCAGCTCGTCCGCGCTGCGGCCGCACACCCGGACGTGACCGGTCACCGTCGGCGCCTGCGCACCGCCGCGCGCCCGGCCCCGTCCCAGCGTCAGGCTCAGCGTCGACGAGAGCGCGGGCAGCGAGGTGAGCAGCGCGGCGAGCTGCGGCAACGACGTGGCGCCGGGGCCGAGCTGGGGCCAGCGGCTCACCCAGTACGTGGTGTGCCAGCGGTCGTCGCAGCGCCAGGTGCGGGAGGTCTCGGCGGTGCGCCGGGCCCCGGCGCCGTTGCGGCCGGCCTGCGCCGTCGCGGCGGGGTTGACGCTGGCGGCGATGGACAGGGCCGTCGTCAGCTCGTCCTCGGACAGCAGCGTCGCGCGGAACCCCGCGCCCTGCAGCCGGCTCGTCAACTGGCCCGCCGCGCGCAGCACACAGCGCCGCGCGCCCTCCGCGCCGCCGCCCCGGGCCGCCACGGCCTCCGGGCACAGCTCGGGGTCGAGCTTGAGCGCGATCCAGGTCATCCGCACCGCCGGCGAACCCGTCAGCGCCTGCAACGGCGCGTAGTTGCGCGCGGCCAGCGCCTGAGCGGGCAGGTGCGGGGCGGGCGAGGGCAGGGCGCTCTGCACCACCTGCACGGACTCCAGGCGGACGTCCGCCACGTCCATCGCCTCCCGCAGCAGGCCGAGCGGCAGCGCCTTGTCGACCCGCCGCGGGCGCAACGGGGCGTCCACCGCCTCCACCTGGAGGACCGCCGTCACGAACGTGCCGTCCCCGACGACGCCGACGGAACGGCCCTCACGGTCGGTGAACGACTCGGTGCGCAGCGCCGGATCGCACTCCACCACGGGGGCCAGGGCCGGCGCGGTGCCCGCCGGGACGGCGCCCGCGCGGCGGGCGCGCCGGCGCAGCGCGAGGACGGCACCGAGCCACTCCGGCACCGGCCGCTGCCGGCGCCGGGCCAGCGCCAGCACCGCCAGCACCAGGGCGATCCCGCCGGCGGGCGCGGCCAGCAGCGGGTCGACGACGTAGCCGACGAGCACCAGCGCCGCCGCGACCTCCAGCAGCACCACCTGCTGGAGCCGCACCGGGCCCAGGTTGCCCGGACCGGACTGCCGGCGCAGGGCCGTGCCCTGGACCGATCGCGTCGCGGACGCCATACCCGCAAGCCCCCCTCGAAATCGGAACGGCGGCACCGCCGAAACCCCTTGAAAGCCGAAACCTCGTGAAAACCCGTGACAAACCGTCGAATCCCCCCGCCGGAGGCCCGCCACCGGCCGATGGCACACCCGGACAGCGGGACCGGACGGTCAACAGGCATAGTAGGGGGCCGGTCTGACAACACGGACCGTGGGCACGATCCGACCGGTGGCGCCGGCGGTCCTGCGGCCGGTTCCGGTGACCGGGTCCGCCAGGAGCCCGGCGACAGGGGGAGTACTTCGGCACATGGCAACACGGCGGGACGAGCTCAACGCCTACACCTTCGCGCGGAGACGCATGGTCGCCGCGTTCCTGCGGCCCACGGCGGCGGCCACCGACGAGGGCGCGCCGCGCCCCCTGCGCGCCGTGCTGCCCGGCGTGGTCGTCGGCGCCCTCGTGCTGGCCGGCTTCGGCGCCTGGGGCATCTTCAAGCCCAAGGCCCCCGCGGGCTGGTCGGAGCCGGGGGCGCACGTGATCGTGGGCAGCAGGTCCACGACGCGCTACGTCGTCCTGGAGACCAAGGGCACCAAGCGCCTGCACCCCGTCCTCAACTTCTCCTCCGCGAAGCTCCTCCTCAAGGCCGAGAAGTCCTCGGTCATCAAGGTCGAGGAGTCCGAGCTCGACAGCGGGCGGATCCAGCGCGGTCCCACCCTGGGCATCCCCTACGCCCCCGACCGGCTGCCGGACGGCAAGGAAGCGGGCCGGCAGAAGAGCTGGGCCGTGTGCGAACAGCCCGGCAGCGGCGGCAGGACGGTGCAGAAGGCCGTCTTCGTCCTCGCCGACCGCGAGACCGCCAAGGTCGGCGGCCGCCGCCAACTCCACGACGGACAGGCCCTCTACGTCGAGGGCCCCACCGGCGAGCGCTACCTCGTCGACCCCGGCGGCACCCGGCACCTCATCGGCCCGCCCGGCGGCGTCGCGCCCTCCGCGCGCGACCAGGTGCTCCGCCGCTCGCTGTTCAGCGAGGGCGCCCAGCCGCAGAAGGTCAGCAAGGAGTGGCTCGGCACCCTCCACGAGGGCCGCCCCATCACCTTCCCCCGGCTCCCCGGGAAGATCGGCGCCCCGGCCGGGGTCCGCAGCCTCGACCCGCGGCTCGACAGGGTCGGCACCGTCCTCACCGCCGTCGCCGGCAAGGGCATGCAGCAGTACGTCGTCCTGCCCGGCCGCGTCGCCCCCGTCTCCGACCTGGTCGCCCGGCTGCTGCTCACCAGCCCCGACGCGGTGGCGCTCGGCCAGAACGCGCGGGCCGCCGAGGTCGGTCCGCAGTCCTTCACCTCCTCCCCGGAGTGGTTCTACGCCGACCAGGGCTGGCCCCGGCTCGTCCCCACCCAGGTCAACGAGGCGTCCACCGGCGTCCGTACGGTGTGCAACGTGCTGCGCGGTGTGGACGACAAGGGCGTCACCCAGCTCACCACCTGGGCCGGGACCGGCTACCCCGCCCAGATCGTGGACGGCGCCACCAGCGCGTACGTCACCCCCGGCAGCGGCCTGCTCTACCGGCAGATCAACGGCTCCTCGACCAGCGTCGGCTCGCTCTTCCTGGTCACCGACACCGGGCTGCGCTACGCGGTGCAGACCAACAACGACAGCAGCGCCGGGCGCTCGGGCATCGGGGACGACGGCGGGGAGAAGGACCCGCAGGAGCGGGCCGCCCAGGTCAACGAGGCCCAGATCCGCCTCGGTTACAAGGACGTCAAGCCCGTGCCGGTGCCGGACAACTGGTCCGCGTTCCTGCCCAAGGGACCGCGGCTCGACGCCAACAGCGCCAGCCAGCCGCAGAGTTCGTGAGGGGCCGCAGATGACTGTACGCAAGGCCGCCGCGGCGCTCCTCGCGGCATGCGCCATGCTGCCGGGCACGGCGTACGCGGCGGGGGACGCTTCGGCGTACGCGTCGGAGTACACGTCCGCGTACACGTCGGTGTACGCGGAACCGTCCCCGGGCATGGCCCTCACCGGCAGCGGCGAATGCACCTTCCCGATGAAGCAGCAGATATCGGGCATGCCATGGGCCCTGCAACGGGTCGTCTTCGACCGGCTCTGGCAGGACACCAAGGGCAAGGGCGTCCGCGTCGCCGTCATCGACACCGGGGTCGACGTCGACAACCCGCAGCTGACGAGGGCGGTCGACCGGTCCGCCGGACTCGACCTGCTGCCCAGGGACAAGAACGCGCCCCGGGAGAAGGGCGAGCGCACCGACGGCACCACCGACCCCGTCGGTCACGGCACCAAGGTCGCCGGGATCATCGCGGCCCGGCCGCGCGAGGGGACGGGCTTCGTCGGCCTCGCCCCGGAGGCGACGATCATCCCGATCCGGCAGAACGACGAGAAGGGCAGCGGCAAGGCGAGCACCCTGGCCACCGCCATCCGGCACGCGATCCGGCAGCACGCCCAGGTCATCAACATCTCCCAGGACACCACCAAACCGCTGGCGCCCAACTCGGACCTCGGCCTGGCCATCCAGGAGGCCCTGCGGGCGGACGTCGTCGTGGTCGCCTCCGCGGGCAACGACGGGCTCGACGGAAAGGTCAAGAAGACCTATCCGGCCGCCTATCCGGGCGTCCTCGCCGTGGCCGCCTCCGACCGCAACAACGAACGCGCGCCTTTTTCCCAGGCAGGCGATTTCGTGGGCGTCGCCGCCCCCGGTGTCGAAATGGTGTCGACCGTGCCGAAAGGCGGGCAGTGCGTCGACAGCGGTACGAGTTTCTCGGCCCCGTATGTGGCCGGTATCGCGGCCCTGTTGCGCGCCAAACATCCCGACTGGAAACAGAACCAGGTCGTCGCCCAGATCGAGCAGACCGCGGAAAGAGCCGTCAAGGGCCGCGACGACTTCGTGGGCTGGGGCGTCGCCGACCCGGTGCGGGCCCTCACCGAGGACGAGCGTCCCATCGACCGTCCCACCCCCGACCGCGCCGTCTGGGCGGGCCGCGACGTGCCGCGCCCGGCCGCGCTCACCCTGGGCGAGACCCCGCAGGAACGCGACGCGCGACTCGGCACGTACGCCCTGATCACGGCCGGCGTGCTGATCGCGGCGATCGCCGGAACGGCGGTCGCGCTGCGGGACCACCGCCGGCGGCGCGGACTCGCGGGCCGGACGTCCGGTTGATGTCCAGACCAATGGCCGGACCAATCGCAGACGAACTCGGCCCGGTCGCATACAGGTTGGACGTAAACCCGCGAGTGGCTAGAGTGGCAGCCGACAACTTCGGTCCGATGCAAAGGGAAGACCCCGGGGGAGGCCCCCGACAATGGGCTTCCCCAGGGCATCCGATTCATGGGGGGTAGGTGCACAATGAGCGGCAAGCTGCGGCTTGAAGACGAAAAACTCGATTCCCTGATCCGGGACCTCGGGCACATGCACGACACGCTCGAGGCCAAGATCAACAGCCTTGCCAATGTCGTGCACTCGGTGCAGGGCGTCTGGAAGGGCGACGCCGCCCAGGCCTACCACGGCCTCCAGGAGCGCGTGAACCAGGACGTGCGCAAGCTGAAGCAGCTCCTGAACTTCACCAAGGAAGCGATGGAGGCGAGCAAGAAGGGCTTCACCCAGGAGGAGTCCGACCGCCTCAACAGCTTCAAGGGCATCGGCGAGGGCGGCGTCACGGGCGCCCTGGGAGCCTTCCACGTCTCCTAACAGCCCCTTTTCCTCAGCCGTAGGACCCGTCAGGAGAGACCACACATGGAGATCACGTACGCCGGCGTGACCGAGGCCGCCAACCAGGTGAAGTCCTCGGCCGACGCCATCCACTCCCAGCTGGAGTCGCTCGACGCCCGCGTCAAGGACGTCGTCAGCCACTGGGACGGTGAGACCCGCGAGGCCTTCCACGCCCGCCACCAGGGCTGGGACGCGAACGTCAAGGACATGCACCAGACGCTGCTGACCATCGCGTCCAAGCTGCACGAGGCCGTGTCCGGCTACAGCGCCAACGACCGCCGCCAGGCGGGCCGCTTCGGCGGCTGAGCCGCGCCGTTCGTCCCGTGGGTGCGGACGCGGCGTGGCCGCGCCGCACCCACATTTTTTGTTTGTTTAGGGGAGGTGCCTCACTCATGGGCTCAGCGGACCTGGACGCTCCCGACGACTCACTGCAGGGCTTCAAGAAGCGCGTGGACCGCCTGCTCCACGACCTCGACGCATCCGCCGCCTCGCACAAGCACATCAGCGACCAGAAGGTGCCGCAGGCCGCCTACGGAACTTTCGAGGAGGCCCAGCAGCTCTCGAAGGCCTACGACAAGGTGCACGCGCAGCTGGAACTGCTCTCGCGCATGCTCGGCGACCAGTTGGAGGCGATGGGCATCGCGGTGGACATGGCCGACCGCGACTACAAGGGCGTCGACCACGAACACGCCGCCCGCCTGGCGGCCATCCAGAAGCAGTCCGCCAAGGACTGGGAACAGCAGCAGAAGTGGGCCGCCGAGGCGAAGAGCAAGCGGCCGGAGGGGCAGAAGTACGGACCGTTCCCGCCGCCGGTCGGCACGGTCGGTCAGAAGTAGGACGGGGGGTAGCGCGAGATGTCCGCAGAGGGCGGACCTACGAGTTTCGACGGCATGTCCGCCGAGAGCATGTATGCCAGCATCATCGGCTCCAACGGCGCCGACATCGCGGCCAAGGGCGCGGCACTGACGAAGGCGAGTGGTGAAATCGAGAAGATCGGTAACGCTCTCAAGGCCCATGCCGGCCGGACCCACTGGGTCGGCGAGGGCGGCGACGCCTTCCGCGAATGGGGCGACGCCTTCGCCAAGCAGGTCATCAAGCTCGCGCATGTGGCCGGCGTCACCGGCGACCACATGGCCCGGGCCGGCGACAAGATCAAGGCCGCCGCCGAAACGATGCGCAAGGAAGCCCCGGCCGGCTCCCTGGGAATGTGCTTCGCGGACGCGGACAAGGAGAAGGCGCGCATCAAGGCGATGGACGAGTTGAAGGAGAAGGTTCTCCCTCAGCTGCGGTCGGCGGCTTCTGCTTGTCGGGTGGCTGCGAATGACATTGGGGGGTTGGAGGCGCCGGAGTTCCGGCCTATGCCGGCGGCTGCCGCTCAAGGAGGACGGGACGGCTGGCTGACGCCCGATGAGGCGTCGAGCGGCTCCGCCTCGGACGGGGCCGGTGGCGCTCAATCCGTGGGAGGCGCCGGCGCTTCGGGGGCCGGAGGCGGAAGCGGCAGTGACCAGCAGCCCTCGGGCGTGCGCCATTCGAATATGTCCCAGAGTCAGGCACACGTACCGATCCCCAGCAGTTCAGGGGAGAACACGGGTACCAACCCGACTCCTGCGCACGACACCACGACGGGTACAAGGGTCGACCACACCACCACGTACCCCCAGCCGCCTTCCCCGACCACGCCGTCGGGCCCCAGCACGACGCCGTCTCCAGCACCTTCGCACCACACTGGGCCGAGTCCTCTGCCTCCTGTACTGCCGCCGTCGTTTCCGTCGGCACCTCGCGGCACCGGACGGACCGGGCCGACTCCCGGCAGCCACGGCCAGGGCAGTGGCGTGGAATCTCATCCGGGCCTGCCCGGAACCGGGGGAGGACCGGCAGCCAAAGCGGCATCGGACGTATTGGTGGGGCAGGGAATGTAAAGGTTCCGCCGGTTCCCCGGGCCGACACCGGCGTCATCGGCGGCATGCCGTCAACGGGTCAGCAGGGGCCCGTATCCGGGAAGCCCGGCGCCAGGGGCACCGTCATCGGTGGTGAGCCCCAGCAGATGGGGCGTGGAATGATGGGCCCGGGTGGCGCACCGGGGGCCATGGGCTCAACTCCGGTCCGGGGCTTCGGCGGTGCCACGAGGCGTTTCGCTTCGGAACCCGGCGGCATCGTGAATGCGCCTTCGGGGTCACAGGGCAGTCGGCGTGAATTCACCCCGGGGGGCAGTGGCCTGGTGCGTGAACGTAATGCTGCGGCGGGCCCGTTGCAGGGCACCCAACGTAGTGCGTCCGAAAACCAGAAGCGTACGGACCGGCCTGGATACCTGACGGAGGATGAGGAAACCTGGAGCGCGGGCGGTCCGGACAACGTACCGCCGGTCATCCAGTAAAACCTCGGAGACGACATCGGATGGTGAGCAGAGAACACGTGAACAAGTCGACAACCAGAAGCAGTCGTGGCCGCCTCCTGGCCATCCTGCCAGTGCTCTGTTCTCTGCTCACCGCCGGTGGCGTTATGGCGTCGCCCGCCAGTGCCGACAGCATGCGGGAGCGCCAGTGGTACCTCGACACCATGCAGGCCGATCGCATCTGGCAGGTAACCGAGGGCAAGGGCGTCACCGTCGCGGTCATCGACAGTGGAGTCCGGTCAACACAGCCCGAGTTGCAAGGCAAGGTCCGCTCCGGAAAGAGCTTTGTCGGCCGGGGGGAACCTGGAGAGGAGCGGAAGGACTCCGACTCCCATGGCACGGCGATGGCGACTCTCATCGCAGGGAACGGCGCGGGAGGGCAGGGCGTCAAGGGGCTCGCTCCTGAAGCCGAAATCCTGCCTGTGAAGGCAGGAAATGGCGCGGGCAACCTGCCCATCATGGTGGCTGCGATTCGGTATGCGGCGGACACCAAGGCCCAGATCATCAACATCTCCATGGGCATCCAGGACTATGCGATGGATGACCGGCAGAAGCGTCAACTCCAGACGGCCGTGGATTACGCGCTGAAGCGGGGGAAGCTGATTTTCGCCGCCGCCGGAAACGAGGGCGACAAGGACAACTCCGCGTCCTATCCGGCAGCCACTCCGGGCGTGGTGAGCGTTGCCTCGGTGGATGCCGACTACAGAGTGGCCAAGTACTCGACTCACAACACCCGTGTCGTACTCGCCGCTCCGGGCGAGAACGTCCCCACCCCCTGCTGGAAGAGCAGCACCGGCTACTGCCGAGGCGGCGGCACCAGCCAAGCCACCGCCATCGCCAGCGCCAGCGCCGCCCTCATCTGGTCCATGCACCCCAAGTGGACCAACAACCAAGTCCTGCGCGTCCTGATGGACACCGCCGGCAAGCCGGCCGACGGCAGCCCCGTGCCCAGCCAGTACATCGGCTACGGCACGATCCGCCCCAGGATCCCCGTCCTGGAGAAGAAGGGCGACCCGGGCCCGCCCGACGTCAACCCGCTGGCGGAGGGCGCCAAGGCCTCCGACGGCAAGCCGGCGACCGCGAAGCCGGACCCGTCCTCCGAGGCGAAGAAGGCCGCCCACGCCAAGAAGGGCGGCGGCAGGGACGACAACCTCCCCTGGTTCATCGGCGGCGCGGCCGCCGTCGTGATCCCGGGCGCCGTCCTGGGAGCCCTGCTCGTCCGCCGGAGCAACAGGAGGAGAGCGGCGAAAAAGGCCGCGTCGTACGGCGCGCCGCCGCCCCCGCCGTACAGCCCCGGGCCGCCGCCTGCCGGCGCTCCGTGACCCACCGTCGGCCCCTGCCGCAGATTCCTCACGGAGGAGCGGCGGGGGCCGACGCGTTCCTACTGCGCCGCCTCGGACCCGGACTCGGACTCCGCCTCCGGCTCGACCTCGATGTCGAACTCCCCGTCCCGCACGCCCAAGACAAACGCATGCCACTCACTGGCCGTGTACCGCAGCACGACATCCGGTTCCTCGGAGTTGCGCATCGCCACGCCCCCGCCGGGCAGATAGGCGATCTCGACCCGCTCCTTCGTAGGGCTGTCGGGAGCACTCAGCCACTCGACACCCGAGATGTCCATGGCGTACAGAGCGTCCGTCTCTTCCTTGGTGGCCATATGAGGGATGTCCTTTCGGCACGGATGAGGAATCGCCGCGGCCAGGCTACCGATGAACGCGAACGCCCATGGCCGGCTTGGGAGAAGAAGCCGATCGAGAGCGCAGCCCACCATCAAGTCGCTTATGTCGGCTATTTCGGAGAGCTGTTGACCCAGGACGTGACGAGGCGGCCGCGCTTCGCTACGGAATTGAGCGACCGGCTTCCCCCTGCCTAGAGTCGTACCTCGCGTCACACTGACGCGTACTCAGCAGGGGGAGCGGGGAAGATGGGAGTCGTCCTTCCGGACAAACTGGCCTTCGTCCTGGACCTGATCGGCGTCAACTGGCCGAACGTCGACGAGGACGACTACCGCGACATGGCCACGGCGCTCCGCGGCTTCGCGGACGACGTCGACGCCGGCCGCGGCGACTCCAACGTCGCGCTCAACCGTCTCATCTCCACCAACCGCGGTGAGATGACGTCCGCGATCGAAGCGCACGTCAAGAAGCTGAACGGCAAGCACCTCCACAACCTCGCGGAGGGCGGCCGCCTGCTGGCCGGCGGCCTGGACGCGGCGGCGGTCGTCGTCGCGGGCGCCAAGGGCGCGGCCATCGTCCAACTCGGCATCCTGGCCGGCGAGGTGGCGGCGGCACAGGCCGCCGCCCCCGTCACCCTCGGCCTCTCCGAACTCGGCGCCCTCGGCGGCGTCGCCGTCACCCGCACCGTCGTCAAGCGCATCCTCAAGGAGGCCGCCGAGGCCGCCGCTCAGGAAGTCCTCTCCGTCGTCACGGGCCCGGTCTTCGCCGCCCTCGACTCGATGGCCACCGACCTCGTCGTCCAGGTCGTCTCCGACGGGCTCGGCGCCCAGGACGGCATCGACCTGAAGCAGACCCTCCAGGCGGGCAAGGACAACCTGAAGATCGCCAGCGCCGGCGGCGACGGCGGCCTGATCCTGGCGAGCGCCGGCGGCCCAGACGGCAGCAACGGCGACCTCGTCTTCGACGAGCACGAGCACAACACCTTCACGGGCGCCGTCCACGACCACCGCAAGCACCTGCACGAGAAGGGCGGCCAGCACCTCCACACCACCCGCCACCACTTCAACCGCACCCGCGGCCGCGGTTCCCTCGCCAAGGCGATCGAAGAAGTCGCCGAGAAGGCGATGAAGTCCCTCGACAAGGCGCAGACCGAACTGACGAAGCACCTCGACGACGTCGGCAAGGGCCTGGCCGAGGCGGGCAAGGGCCAGAAGAAGCACGACCAGCACGTCGAAGGCGGGATGAAGGGGGTCAAGCACCACGGCTCCGACCAGAGGCCGGCGGATGCGTCGGGTGGTGGCAGTGGAGGCAAGGGCGGCAGTGGTTCCGGAGGGTCCGGCCATGGCGGAAGGTCGTCGGGCGGAGGCGGTCAGGCCAAGCCACTGGATCCCCAGCCGAACTGGCACGGTTACACCGGCAATGAAACCCGGCATCATCGGGGCGACGCTTTGGACGTCTCGCACTTGAGCGCCGACCGGCAGCGCCACGAACTCGGCCGCGAAACGCGGCGACTCGCCGACAAGGCGGTGGAGAAGGTCGAGTGGCCCAAGGGCCAGGTGCCAACAGGCAAGTCCCGTATGCAGAGCGGCTGCGCGGGCGCACTGCTGCACAACGGAACGATTACTTCGCATACCAGTATGCAACAGAAGAAAATATCCAAGCAGCTCACCGGCGAGAAACGAGCCGAAGCCCAAGCGGCCCAGACTCCGCGTGCACACCCCGTGGTGGCGCAGATGTACGAGGACGTGAAGAATTCCGGTGTCGAATTGGGGTCCGGCCACGGGAAGTGCTCCGAAGTGGCACTGCTGTCGGACCGCTTGCACCAACTCGATCCGACAGGGCAGTCGATCAGGACGGTCGAAGACGCCAGGAAGGTCTTGTCAGGGGCGGTGATCGATACGCGGGCAATCGGCACACAGGTCGATCCCGATACGGGGGCGATCATTGAGCACGGACAGCATCAACCGGCGTGCAAATCGTGCAGGCACGTCTTCCCAAGTTGGGTATCGTGACCCATCGCTAGATCAAGGAAGGAGGTCGGGGATATGCCCCCTTATCTTACTCGTGAGGAAGTCGAACGCCGATTGACGGCCGCAGGTTGGGAACCTGGGCGTGAAAAGGGTGATGAGGCGACCGCAGTCATGGAACAGGCTGTCTCCTCGCTTGCCGAGATGGGGTGTTCGGTGACTCCCTTCCCGGCGGCAGTCGATTTCGTGACGGAGTTCGTCGGGCTGCGGGTTCCGTTCCCGGGCCACGACGCGGACAAGGAGTATGTGACCTTCACGGTCAGATACTTCGAGGAATCATTCGCGGACTCGATTTCCGAACTGGCCGACTGGGTGGAGCAGCCCCTGTTCCCCGTGGCCTACGTCAACAACGACCGGGCTCTGGCTCTCGTGGATCCGCAGGACAGATATTTCCTGACTCATTGGTCGGGCGACTACTACCTGGGTAAGGGGCGGTACGAAGCCCTCGCCTGCCTGATGACCGGCCGCCATTACGATCTCGAGGAAGTCGATGTCTGACACCGTTCCCGGCGTAGCCGCCAGCCTGCTCGTCCAGGGCAAGATCTTCAGCATGACCAACCTGACCGGTGAGGGAACTCCCGACCTCCACCCGGCAGTTCGCGAATTCTTCGACACCCTCCCCACGGACCTGCGCGAGCCCTTCCTCGGCTATTGCGCCGAATCTGCCCTGGTCTCCGACCAGTTGTGGGGTCTGGACGAAGGCCGCACCGACGGCCGCTGGACCACGCTCGACGAAGCGGCCCCCCACTTCGCCCGCTCCGTGATGATGTCCGTCAAGATCCGTGAGCAGGGCGATCCCGAGCACGGCGAGAGCACGCTCCCGTGCCGTTCCTGCACGGCCCTCCTCAACCGGCTGGGAGTGGAGATCGCGGACTCGTGACCGTGAGCACGACGGGCCGGGGCGCGCTGCGTGCGGCGGGCTGGCGGCCCGGCAGGGATACGGGGGACGACGCCCTGCGCGGCATGCTGGTCGCCGTCGGGACGGCCGCTCCGAACGGCGACAGGCCGTGGGAGCCGTTCCCCGCCGCCGAACGCGCCCTGCGCGAATTCCACGGCCTGACAGTCCCTCCCGCTGCCGCGGGCGCGGAGGTCGCCGCGACAGGCAGTACCGTCAATCCCGCAGAGGCCCGCTTCGCTCCACGCATTGCGACGTCGTTCGGGAAAGCCATCGGCCAACGCCTCTTCCCTTTCGGCCGCACCGACGCCGACG
Organism: Streptomyces caatingaensis; assembly: GCF_001187435.1. Taxonomy (GTDB): domain Bacteria; phylum Actinomycetota; class Actinomycetes; order Streptomycetales; family Streptomycetaceae; genus Streptomyces; species Streptomyces caatingaensis. Next base: position 332,025 of record NZ_LFXA01000011.1, read on the forward strand.
CCCTTCTCTTCATTGATGAAAAGGGCAGGCTCTTCGCCGTGGACCACGGCGGCTGGTGGCTGCTCGGAGCGTCCGCCGAGGAAGGGCTGACAGCGCTTGCGGAGGGCCGAGCACCCCGGCGCATCGCACCCCGCACCCAACACTGGCAACTGCCCCGTCACCCGGACGAGGACGCAGTGACGGACCTGGTCAAAACAGCCATGGTTCCCGTCTATGTCCTGCACCACCATGGCCTGCTCACGGCCCGCTCCGTCCGCTTCCGCGTCGTGGGCCTCCGCGGCCACGGCTCCGTCCGCCTGGACGACGAGTTCCCCCTTGCCCCGGGTTCGCTCGACGCCGGCGCGGCGAGGCTGATCGACGACATCCGCCGGGCCTTGGGTCCGACTCCCTTGGTTTCCGCTGAGGCGTCTGTCGAACTGTGCCCTGTCGCTACGGGCGTTACCTGCTCGATTTCCTCAGGCCGTCAGGGCGACCAAGGGATCGGCATTCGCCTGACAGCAGACACTCGGATCGTCCTGGAGTCGGAGGACAAACTTGCCGCCGCAGCAGCAGAGTTCTCGTCCTACGAGAGTCGGCGCGCAGCTCTGCCGAGCCCGCTGGCTGAAGGCCTGCGCTGACGAGAGGACGATGCCCGAGCCGTCAGCTGAACCGGACTCTCCCACGCGGGCAGGGATGGTGAGCCGTGGGTGAAGAGATGGACGCAACGAAGCCCGACATCGGCGAGCAGAACGCCGCATCTGCAGAACCTGGCTGAGCGCAGCCGTCTCCCGACTGGGTCCGACGGCCCGGCCCTTGGGTGATATTCAGGCGGACTACCTTGCAGCAGACCGAAGGTGGAGCTTGCCATGGGGCTGGAAGTGTCGAAGGTGCCCATCGAGGCATGGCTCGTAGAGCAGGGATGGGTTCCCGGTAGGGACATCGGCAAGCGCGCACAGGCGCTCATCGGGGAACGAGTGGCTGTGCGCGCCCGGCAAGGGTGGCCGCTGCGGCCATTGGCGTCGGCCACGCGCTTCGTCCGCTCGTTCGGTCTCCTCGAACTCCAGTATCCTGATGCGCCCGAGATCCGATGGATCGTCGACCCGGCCTTTGGTTACGGGGGCGATGCGGCCGAGTTCGCCGAATTCGCGACAGATCTGGGGCACCCCTTGTTTCCGGTTGACGGCGAGACGTCCGAAGGAGGAGTCGTGCTGATGGACGATCTGGGGCGCTGTTTCTATCAGCACTGGAGCGGGCGGTACTTCCTGGGGGACGACCACCTCGCGGCTTTCGCCAGCGGCTACGGGGCACCCTCCTGCAGGATGCGGAGGACTTCTACGTCTGACTGGAGCCCTGACGTATCCACCGCGCCGGGTCGGCCTTCCCCTCGGGCCGTTCTGGTCTGAGTGAAGGCCGAAGCGACTCCCTTCGCCCCCTCCGTGATGAGGTCGGTCACGATGCGCGAGCATGGCGACCAAAGAACGGGGTCTCGTGACGGCCCATGGTTGCCACCGGCACCGCCCTTGCCGAGAGCCCACAGGCTCTCTGCCCATACGAGCCGATGGGCCGTACCGACAGGGACTGCGAACCGCCCACCCACCCGCGCTACCGCCCGGAGCAGCGCCGACGGTAAACCGGTTGAGCCGCCGATCGCACGTGCACGACGCTGGACCACGAAGACGCACACCACTGCCTCAACGCCCGGCCGAGGAAGCGAGACCTGAGCCCATGAAGTTCCTGATGTCCGCGGATGACGTCTACGCCCGGCTGCGGGCGGCCGGTTGGGCCCCGGGGCGTGATCAGGGAGACGAAGCCGTCGCTTTCGCCGACGACGTCGCCACCCGCCTGGCTTCCTTCGGCTACGAGGTGAAACCATTCCAGAGGGCCGTGGACTTCGTGCGTGAATTCGCTTTCCTCAGTGTGCGAATGTTCAGCAAGGGCCCGGACGAGAAGCGTCGGATCTGGTTCGACGTCCGCGACTACGACGAAGTCGATGCGGAGGCGTTCGCCGAACTGTCCGAGTGGCTGGAGCAGCCGCTCTTTCCCGTTGCCCGGGGCGGCGAAGGCCAGATCGCGTTGATGGACGCTTGCGGAAGGTTCTTCATGACCCACTGGAGCGGCGATTACTACCTGGGGGAGAACTACTACGAGGTATTCGCCTGTCTTCTCAGGAATGAAAAGGTATGCGACTGCGTCCTCCGGGACGACATCCCCGACGTCGTAGGAATCGGCTGGCCCGACGCCGCGTGAACCCCATGCCTCACACCCTCCCGCCCCACGTCCACACCTGGCTCACCGCCCACGGCTGGCACCCCGCCCGCGATATCGGCCGCGCCGCGACCGACGCCATCGCAGACCGTAAACGGCAACTGGAGGGCCAGGTCTACCCGTTCACTTACGAACCGCCCGCCACCATCGAGCCCTTCCTCCGCAGCTACGGCCTCCTGGAACTGCCCCACCCCGGCGCGCCGGAAGTCCTGTTCTGCCTGGACCCGCGGATCGCTTACCCGCACGACGGGGAGGAGATCGGCGAGCTCGCGGAGAATCTCGGGGTGGCCGTCTTCCCCGTGGGATACATCACGGAGGAGGGCAGCGTCCTCGTCATGGACGCGCTCGGGCGGGTTTTCGAGCTGCACCACACCGGCGCGTACTTCCGGGGAGCCGACGTCGCCGAGGCGTTCGCCTCGCTGTGCGGCAGTGAGGTGCCGGCCGACGCGGAGGAGTACTACCGCGTCGGCCGCCGCCCCACATGGACCCGCAGGAAGGCGCCTACTCCGCCGGCACCCACCCCGTCTGCACCAGTGAAGCCCCGCCCTTCCGGGACACGAACAAGCCCCGCCCCGCCGGCAGCGGGCGGGCCTTGACGTTGCCGAGGAGCTCGCCCTCGTTCGGGTTGCCGGACAACACGACGCCCTGGGCGCCGAGTTCCTTGAAGCGCTGGATGAACTGCTCGTAGGCGGAGCGGCCGGCGCCGGCGCTGTTGCGGGCGATGATGATGTTGACGCCGGCGTCGCGGGCGTAGGGGAGGTTGTCCACGAGCTGGGCCATGGGGTTGCCGGAGGAGGTGGCGACGAGGTCGTAGTCGTCGACGACGATGAAGGCGCGCGGGCCCTTCCACCAGCTGCGGTCGCGGAGCTGCTGCGGCGTTACGTCCGTGCCGGGGATGCGGCTGCTGATGAGGGTGTTCATGTCCGTCAGGTACTGGTCGAACGCGTTGTGCGTGGTGGAGTAGCCGACCAGGTACGGCTCGGGGACGCACTCCAGCAGGCTGCGCCGGTAGTCGCCGACGCAGAAGAGGGCCTCCTGGGGGGTGTAGCGCTCGGTGAGCTGCTTGATGAGCAGACGCAGCAGCGCCGTCTTGCCGGACTCGCTCTCGCCGTAGACGGCGAAGAACGGATCGGTGTCGAAGTTGACGAAGACCGGCGCGAGGTTCATCTCGTCGAGGCCGATGGCGACACCGCGCTCGGGGTGGGCGTGGCCGTCGGGGAGTTCGCGGACGGAGAGCAGGCGCGGGAGCATGCGGACCTGCGGGGCGTGCGGGCCCGGCCACGCGTCGCTTGCCGCCTTGACGAAGTCGGCGGTCGCGTCGGAGAGGTCGTCCCCGCCGCCCGAACCGCCGTCGACGCGCGGCAGGCCGGCGAGGAAGTGCAGCTTCTCCGCGGTGATGCCGCGCCCGGGCACGCCCACCGGCACGTTGACCGCGATCTTGCGGTCGAGCTCGGAGTCGAGCGGGTCGCCGAGCCGCAGCTCCAGCCGGCTGAGGAACTGGTCCTTGAGGGCGGCCCGCATCTCCATGTAGCGGGAGACCGTCACCACCAGGTGGACGCCGAGGCCCAGACCGCGGGTCGTGATGTCCGCGATGTAGGGCTCCAGCATCTCGTAGTCCGTCTTGAACGTCTGCCAGCCGTCGATGACGAGGAAGACGTCGCCCCAGGGCTCGTCGGGCAGCCGCCCGGCCGCGCGGAGCCGGCGGTAGGTGGCGATGGAGTCGATGTTGTGGTCGCGGAAGAACTCCTCGCGCCGGTTGAGGATGCCCGTCACCTCGGCGACCGTGCGGCGCACCTTCTCCGGGTCGAGACGGGAGGCGACGCCGCCGACGTGCGGTAGCCCCTCCATGGCGCTCAGCCCGCCCCCGCCGAAGTCCAGCCCGTAGAACTGCACCTCGTGCGGGGTGTGGGTGAGGGCGAAGCCGCCGATGAGGGTGCGCAGCAGCGTGGACTTGCCGGACCGCGGGCCGCCGACGATCAGCATGTGCCCGGCGGCGCCGGAGAAGTCGCGGACGAGGACGTCGCGGCGCTGCTCGAACGGCTTGTCCAGCAGGCCCAGCGGCACCCGCAGCCCGCCGCTCGCCGCCGGGTCCGGGCAGTGCAGCCCGCGGTCGGGGGAGACGGTGAGCCGGGGGACGAGCTGGTCGAGGGCGGGGGCCTTGGTCAGCGGGGGCAGCCACACCTGGTGGGCGGCGGGCCCCTGGCCCTCCAGCCGCCGCACGATGACGTCGAGGACGGTGTCGGCGAGCGCGTCGTCGTCGGACCGCGCGGGCGTCCAGTGGTAGTCGGGGGCGGGCGCCTGGTACCGCACCGGCACCGGGGCCGCGGTGAAGAGCACGGGACGGCGGTCGGTGGGCAGCGGACCGCCGGGGGTCAGCGTGCCGGCGCCGTCCCGGTACGTGCCGGAGACGTAGGCGGCCTTGAAGCGCACCATCTCGTCGGTGCCGAACTTCAGGTAGCCGGAGCCGGGGACGGACGGCAGGTGGTACGCGTCCGGCACGCCCAGCGCCGTGCGCGACTCGGCGGCGGAGAAGGTGCGCAGACCGATGCGGTACGAGAGGTAGGTGTCCAGGCCGCGCAGCCGGCCCTCCTCCAGGCGCTGCGAGGCCAGCAGCAGGTGGACGCCGAGCGACCGGCCGATGCGGCCGATCTGGATGAACATGTCGATGAAGTCCGGCTTGGCCGTGAGGAGTTCGCTGAACTCGTCGATGACCAGGACCAGCGAGGCCAGCGGCTCCAGCGGCGCCCCGGCGGCGCGCGCCTTCTCGTAGTCGTTGAGGTTGGCGTAGTTGCCCGCGGCGCGCAGCAGCTCCTGGCGCCGCTGGAGCTCACCGGTGATGGAGTCGCGCATGCGGTCCACGAGGGTGAGGTCGTCGGCGAGGTTGGTGATGACCGCGGCGACGTGCGGCAGTTCGGCCATGCCGGAGAAGGTGGCACCGCCCTTGAAGTCCGCGAGGACGAAGTTGAGGTTCTCGGAGGAGTGCGTGACCGCCAGGCCCAGGACCAGGGTGCGCAGCAGCTCGGACTTGCCGGAGCCGGTCGCGCCGACGCACAGGCCGTGCGGGCCCATGCCGTCCTCCGCCGCCTCCTTGAGGTCGAGCATGACGGGGGTGCCGTCCTCGCCGACGCCGATGGGCACGCGCAGCCGCTCGGCCCGCGAGCGCGGCCGCCAGGTGGTGGCGGTCTCCACGGAGGCGGCGTCGCCCAGCCCCAGCAGGTCGGTGAAGTCCAGGTTGGCGAGGAGGGGTTCCTCGTCGTCCGTGCCGGCGCCCAGGCACAGCGGGGCGAGCTGCCGGCCGAGCGCCTCGGCGGCGGGGACGGAGAGGTGGTCGGGGACGCCGAGGTAGGTGGCGGTCGCCGACTCCAGGCGCAGCCGTCCCGGGCGGACCGTGGCGGACAGGCCGCCGCGCGGCTCGTCCTCCTCACCGGGGGCGATCTCCAGGACGGTCACGCCCTGGAGCCCCTCGGCGGAGGCCAGCAGCGAATCCGGCGGGACGAGGCCGCCGTCGAGCACGACCACGACGTGCGGCTGGTCCAGCAGCGGCTGGCTGTCGCGGCCGAACCGGGGGCGGCCCTCCAGCCGCTTGCCCAGCAGCTCCTCCACCTCGGGCAGGTCGTCGCCGAACAGCCGCTTGGTGCCGGCGCCGTCGGCCGTCCCCGGCGCCTGGGTGTGCGGCAGCCACTTGGTCCAGTCCCACTCGGGCGTCACGTCCTTGGCCGCGACGACGGCGATCACCAGGTCGTCGGGGGAGTGCAGCGCGGCGAGGCCGGCCACCATCGAACGGGCCGCGCCGCGCACGGAGTCGGCCTCGCCGGACATCACCACGTGGTAGAAGGCGCGCAGCGACACCGCGACCGGCAGCCCGTCCAGCGAGCCGTGCGTCGCCAGGAACTGCTGCATGGCGCCCGCCGCCAGCGGCTCCAGCTCGTCCACCGGCGCCGTGGTCGGCGCCACCAGCGGCGTCCACAGCTGCTGCGGACCGAGGCCCACGCGGACCTGCCCGAAGTCCTTGTCCGATATGCGGCGTTCCCACAGGCGGCTGCGCTCGGCGACCAGCGCCCACAACTGGTCCGGACCGGGGTGCAGGTAGAACTGGGCGTCACGCTGGGCCGCGGCCGTGCGCCGCACCTTGCGCCGCGTCTGGGCCAGGTACTTGAGGTAGTCGCGGCGGCCGTCGGCGGCCGCGCCCTGCGTGCCCTTGCGGTAGCGGACGAGCTGGGCGACGGCCATCGCGACCGTCGACGCCAGCATCATCACGCCCATGATCTTCATGAAGGGCTGGGTGCCCGGCATGAAGAAGAAGACGACGGACGAGCCCATGCCGAGCATCGGCAGGAGCTGCATCGCCATGCCCTCCTGCTGCCCGCGGGGCAGTTCGGGAGGGGACTCGAGCTGCAGCTGCTCCGCCTCGGGCTCGGGTGGCACGACCCGGGGCGGGCGTTTGACGACGATCTGACTCACCGGCGTAATCAATCCCTCGGTACGGCTGGGCAGCTGAGGACCGGCGCCCCCCGTAGTGGTGGCCGCTCTCCGCGCGAACGATGATCCTACGTGCCACTGACAACGGGGGCGGCGGGTATCGTGCCGTCCCGTCGCCACCGGGCCGCGCGACCGCGACGGCCCGGACGCGACGGAGCGAACAGCAGGCAACGAGGGGGCCCCTTAGGTGAGTTCGACCACAACGACCGGTTTCTGCCGAGTGACGGTCGTCGCGCCCGACAGCCGCATTGACGTGGCCCTCCCCGACGACGTCGCCGTCGCCGACCTCCTCCCCGAGGTCCTGCGGCTGAGCGGCCACGCCCCACAGGGCACCACCCCGCCCGGCTACCACCTCGTCGCCACCGACGGCACCGTCCTGGAGCCGGCGCGTTCGCTCGCCGCCCAGCGCGTGCTCGACGGCGCGCTGCTGCGCCTGCGCCCGTTCACCGAGTCGCTGCCGCCCGCCGTGTACGACGACGTGGCCGACGCCGTCGCGTCGGCCGTCGCCCGCGACCGCACCCTGTGGAACGAGCGGCTGCTGCGCGCCTCGGGCCTCTTCGGCGGCGCGCTGCTGCTGGTGCTGCTGGGCTTCGTCCTCTGGTTCGCCGACCCGGTCCGGCACGACATGCACGGCCTGCCGGGCATCATCGCGGCGTCGGTCGGCGTCCTGCTGACCGCGCTGGCGGGCGTGCGCGCCCGGGTCTACGACGACCGGGCGTCCGCCGTCGCCATGGGCCTGGCCGCCCTGCCGCACCTGATGATCGCGGGCTCCGGGCTGCTCGCCCTGCCGGCCGGCGAGGGCGTGGGCCGGCTCCAGTTCCTCCTCGGGTGCGTCACCGTCCTCGTCGCCTCGGTCGCCCTGGCGGCCGTCGTGCCGAGCGGGGACGCGCCGTTCGTCGCCGCGGTCTTCGCCTCGGCCGTCGGCACCGTCGCCACGTTCGTCGCGATCCTCACCGGGGCGAGTCCCACCGACACCGCGGCCGTCTGCGCGGTCGTCGCCATCGGCGCCATCGCCTTCCTGCCGGGCCTGTCGGCCCGTGTCGCCCGGCTGCCCATCGGCTACGCCGCCCCGCGCTCCGCCGCGGCGGACGACCCGGAGCGGGAGCCGGGCGGCCCGGCCGGCGAGCCGGTGGACGCGGACCGCGTCGCGGCCCAGGCCCGGCGCGGCCACGAGATGCTGCTCGGCCTGGTCGGCGGCAGCTCGGCCGTCGTGGTGGGCGCGGCCGCCGTGCTCGGCTTCTCCGACGACATGTGGGCCCAGCTGCTGGCCCTGGCGGCCGGCGTCGCGATGCTGCTGCGCGCCCGCCTCTTCCGCTACACCGCCCAGGTGGCGGCGGTCCTCGGGGCGGGCCTCGCGGCGCTGGCGCTGCTGGTGCTCGGGCTGTCCCTCAACCCGCCGGCCGGGGCGCTGCGGTCCATGCTGGAGGGCGACCGCGGCCCGCTCGACGTCCACACCGTCTGGCTCGCCGCGGCCGTCGCCGCCGGTGCCGCGCTGGTCGTCGCCGTCGCGCTGATCGTCCCGAAGAAGGGGCTCTCGCCCTTCTGGGGCCGGCTGTCCGACCTGGCGGAGAGCGCGTTCCTGCTGGCCCTCGTCCCGCTGTGCCTGGCCGTCCTCGACGTGTACTCCGCGGCCCGGAGCATGACCAGTGGGTGAGGCCGCGCCGCGCGGCTGGTACTCTGTGTGACGGCCGTATGTGTACGCGCCTCCGGACCGCCCTCCGCGGCGTCTGGGGACAGCGCCCAGCGGACCCCGCCTCCCGAGTAACGGAAGCTCCCCTGAGACCAAGACCAGGGGCACTCGGTGGCCAAACGAGACTCAGAAGGAGTATCGCGTGTCGCTCGACGCCGCTACGAAGAAGCAGATCATGTCCGAGTTCGCCACCAAGGAGGGCGACACCGGCTCCCCCGAGGTCCAGGTCGCGCTGCTGACCCGCCGCATCTCGGACCTGACCGAGCACCTCAAGACGCACAAGCACGACCACCACTCCCGCCGTGGTCTGCTGCTGCTCGTCGGTCAGCGCCGCCGTCTGCTGCAGTACCTGGCCAAGAAGGACATCACGCGCTTCCGCGCCCTGGTCGACCGCCTCGGCATCCGCCGTGGTGCCGCGGGCGCCAAGTAAGACGCGGTGAAGGGAGCGGTTCCCACCTTTGGGGAGCCGCTCCCTTCGCGTATCTCGTGGGACGCCGAACCTTTGTAGTCTGGTCCCACAACGGCACAACGCACGGCATAACGACAGAATCACGAACGAGGAGGAGCGCCGGCCTCTCCGCCGGTCCTCGGTAGTGGCCCCCGGAACGGGGAATTCCGGGTGCTTCGATCGAAGACCGGCCCGCACAGAGCACAGGGCGCCCTCCGCCACCGTCCCCCCGCCATACGGGCGGGGAGGACGAGGACGAGGAGAAAACGCTGGTGGAGAACGAGACCCACTACGCCGAGGCCGTCATCGACAACGGCGCCTTCGGCACCCGCACCATCCGCTTCGAGACGGGCCGCCTGGCCAAGCAGGCCGCCGGCTCCGCCGTCGCGTACCTGGACGACGACACCATGGTGCTGTCGGCCACCACCGCCTCCAAGACGCCCAAGGACCAGCTGGACTTCTTCCCGCTGACCGTCGACGTCGAGGAGCGGATGTACTCCGCCGGGAAGATCCCCGGCTCCTTCTTCCGCCGTGAGGGCCGGCCCTCCGAGGACGCGATCCTCACCTGCCGCCTGATCGACCGCCCGCTGCGCCCGTCCTTCAAGAAGGGCCTGCGCAACGAGATCCAGGTCGTCGCCACGGTCATGGCGCTCAACCCCGACCACCTGTACGACGTCGTGGCGATCAACGCCGCGTCCGCGTCCACGCAGCTGGCCGGCCTGCCCTTCTCCGGCCCGATCGGCGGCGTCCGCGTCGCGCTGATCAACGGCCAGTGGGTGGCCTTCCCGACGCACTCCGAGCTCGAGGACGCCGTCTTCGACATGGTCGTCGCGGGCCGCGCCCTGCCGGACGGCGACGTCGCGATCATGATGGTCGAGGCCGAGGCCACCGAGAAGACCATCCAGCTCGTCAAGGACGGCGCCGAGGCGCCGACCGAGGAGGTCGTCGCCGCCGGTCTCGAGGCCGCGAAGCCCTTCATCAAGGTCCTGTGCAAGGCCCAGGCCGACCTCGCCGCGAAGGCCGCCAAGCCGACCGCCGAGTTCCCGATCTTCCTGGACTACCAGGACGACGTCCTGGAGGCGCTCACCGCCGCCGTCCGCCCCGAGCTCGCCCAGGCGCTGACCATCGCCGGCAAGCAGGAGCGCGAGGCCGAGCTGGACCGCGTCAAGGCGCTCGCCGCCGAGAAGCTCCTGCCGGAGTTCGAGGGCCGCGAGAAGGAGATCTCCGCCGCGTACCGCTCCCTGACCAAGTCCCTGGTCCGCGAGCGCGTCATCAAGGAGAAGAAGCGCATCGACGGCCGCGGTGTCACCGACATCCGCACGCTGGCCGCCGAGGTCGAGGCCATCCCGCGGGTGCACGGCTCCGCCCTGTTCGAGCGCGGCGAGACCCAGATCCTGGGCGTCACCACGCTCAACATGCTCCGCATGGAGCAGCAGCTGGACACCCTCTCCCCGGTGACCCGCAAGCGCTACATGCACAACTACAACTTCCCGCCGTACTCCACCGGTGAGACCGGCCGCGTCGGCTCCCCCAAGCGCCGCGAGATCGGCCACGGCGCCCTGGCCGAGCGCGCGCTCGTGCCGGTGCTGCCGACGCGCGAGGAGTTCCCCTACGCGATCCGCCAGGTCTCCGAGGCGCTGGGCTCCAACGGCTCGACGTCCATGGGCTCGGTCTGCGCCTCCACCATGTCGCTGCTGAACGCCGGTGTGCCGCTCAAGGCCCCCGTCGCCGGCATCGCCATGGGCCTGATCTCCCAGGAGATCGACGGCGAGACCCACTACGTCACCCTCACCGACATCCTCGGTGCGGAGGACGCCTTCGGCGACATGGACTTCAAGGTCGCCGGCACCAAGGAGTTCGTGACCGCCCTCCAGCTCGACACCAAGCTGGACGGCATCCCGGCCTCCGTCCTGGCCGCGGCCCTCAAGCAGGCCCACGACGCCCGCCTGCACATCCTCGACGTGATGATGGAGGCCATCGACCGGCCCGACGAGATGTCGCCGCACGCCCCGCGGATCATCACCGTCAAGATCCCGGTGGACAAGATCGGTGAGGTCATCGGCCCCAAGGGCAAGATGATCAACCAGATCCAGGAGGACACCGGCGCCGAGATCACCATCGAGGACGACGGCACGATCTACATCGGCGCCGCCGACGGCCCGTCCGCCGAGGCCGCCCGCGCCACGATCAACGGCATCGCCAACCCGACGATGCCCGAGGTCGGCGAGCGCTACCTGGGCACGGTCGTCAAGACCACCACCTTCGGCGCGTTCGTCTCCCTGCTCCCGGGCAAGGACGGCCTGCTGCACATCTCGCAGATCCGCAAGCTGGCCGGCGGCAAGCGCGTCGAGAACGTCGAGGACGTCCTCGGTGTCGGCGCCAAGGTCCAGGTCGAGATCGCCGAGATCGACCAGCGCGGCAAGCTCTCCCTCATCCCCGTGATCGAGGGCGAGGACGGCGACGAGGCTGCTAAGGACGAGTCCGCCAAGTGACGTCCCGTAGTGCACGGAAGACGGCCCGCACCTCTTCGGAGGGGCGGGCCGTCGCCCGTACCCAAACGCTTCTCCAGGGCCGGAACGGCATCGGCACGGTCCGTCGCACCACCCTCCCCGGCGGTCTGCGGATCGTCACCGAGACCCTGCCGTCGGTGCGCTCCGCCACCTTCGGCATCTGGGCCAACGTGGGCTCCCGCGACGAGACCCCGTCCCTCAACGGCGCCACCCACTACCTGGAGCACCTGCTCTTCAAGGGCACCCGCAAGCGCAGCGCGCTCGACATCTCGGCCGCGATCGACGCGGTCGGCGGCGAGATGAACGCCTTCACGGCGAAGGAGTACACCTGCTACTACGCGCGTGTGCTCGACACCGATCTGCCGCTGGCCATCGACGTCGTCTGCGACATGCTCACCGGCTCGCTGATCGACCCGGCCGACGTGGACGCCGAGCGCGGGGTGATCCTCGAAGAGATCGCCATGACCGAGGACGACCCCGGCGACTGCGTGCACGACCTGTTCGCGCACACCATGCTGGGCGACACCCCGCTCGGCCGCCCGGTCCTGGGCACCGTCGACACGATCAACGCGCTCACCCGCGACCGGATCGCCCGCTTCTACAAGAAGCACTACGACCCGACCCGGCTCGTCGTGGCCGCCGCGGGCAACGTCGACCACGCCAAGGTCGTCCGCCAGGTCCGCGCCGCCTTCGAGAAGGCCGGCGCGCTGACCCGCACGGACGCCGTGCCCGTCGCCCCGCGCTCCGGTGCCCGGACGATCCGCACGGCCGGCAAGGTCGAGCTGCTGGGCCGGAAGACCGAGCAGGCGCACGTCGTCCTCGGCATGCCCGGCCTGGCCCGCACCGACGAACGGCGCTGGGCGCTCGGCGTGCTCAACACGGCGCTCGGCGGCGGCATGAGCTCGCGGCTCTTCCAGGAGGTCCGCGAGAAGCGCGGCCTGGCGTACTCGGTGTACTCGTACACCTCCGGGTTCGCCGACTGCGGCCTCTTCGGCGTGTACGCCGGCTGCCGCCCCAACCAGGTCCACGACGTGCTGCGGATCTGCCGCGACCAGCTCGACCTGGTGGCGTCCGAGGGCCTGTCCGACGAGGAGATCGGCCGCGCCGTCGGCCAGCTCGCCGGCTCCACCGTCCTCGGCCTGGAGGACACCGGTGCGCTGATGAACCGCATCGGCAAGAGCGAGCTGTGCTGGGGCGAGCAGATGTCGGTGGACGACATGCTGGCCCGCATCTCGGCCGTCACCCCGGACGAGGTCCGCGCGGTGGCCCGCGATGTACTGGGACAGCGGCCCTCGCTGTCCGTGATCGGGCCGCTGAAGGACCGGCAGGCCGCGCGCCTGCACGAGGCCGTTTCGTAGCCGTTTCTTAGTCGCATCGCTGAAGGAAGCAGGAACGATGAGCAAGCTGCGCGTGGCGGTCATCGGCGCCCGGGGCCGTATCGGCTCCGAGGCCGTCCGGGCCGTCGAGGCCGCCGACGACATGGAACTGGTGGCCGCGCTGGGCCGGGGCGACCGGCTGGAGACCCTGACCGGGGCGGGCGCCCAGGTCGCGGTCGAGCTGACCCACCCCGACTCGGTGATGGAGAACCTGGAGTTCTGCGTCCGCAACGGCATCCACGGGGTGGTCGGGACCACCGGCTGGACCGAGGAGCGGCTCGCACGGCTGCGCTCCTGGCTGGCGGACTCCCCGTCGACCGGTGTGCTCATCGCGCCGAACTTCTCCATCGGCGCGGTGCTGACCATGGCCTTCGCCCGGCAGGCGGCCCGGTTCTTCGAGTCGGCCGAGATCGTCGAGCTGCACCACACCAAGAAGGCCGACGCCCCGTCGGGCACCGCCACCCGCACCGCCCAGCTGATCGCCGCGGCCCGGGACGCGGCCGGCCTGGAGCGCCAGCAGGACCCGACCACGCACGGCCTGCCGGGCGCGCGCGGCGCCGACGTCGACGGGGTGCCCGTGCACGCCGTCCGGCTGCGCGGGCTGCTCGCCCACCAGGAGGTGCTGTTCGGCGACACCGGTGAGACGCTGACCATCCGGCACGACTCGCTGCACCACAGCTGCTTCATGCCGGGCATCCTGCTGGGCGCCCGCCGTGTCACGCAGACCCCGGGGCTGACCTTCGGCCTCGAACACTTCCTGGATCTGGGCTGACGATGCGTGCCAAGGTCGTCTATTTCGCGCTGGCCGCCGTCCTGGTCGTCTACTTCGTCCTGGTCGGCAGCCGGGGCGTGATGCTCATCCGGCAGGGCACCGCGATCACCGTGACGTTCGGCGTCGCGGTGCTGGTCCTGCCGTTCATCGGGGCCTGGTTCCTCTACCAGACCACCAAGTTCGCCCGGGACGCCAACCGGCTGGCCAAGGAGCTGGAGGCCGAGGGCGGGCTGCCCGTCGACGACCTCGCGCGGACGCCGGGCGGCCGCATCGACCGGGACGCGGCGGACGCGGTCTTCGCCCGCCGCAAGGCCGAGGCCGAGGCCGCCCCGGACGACTGGCGGACCTGGTTCCGGCTCGCGGTCGCCTATCACGACGCACGGGACACCCCGCGGGCCCGCAAGGCCATGCAGCGGGCGATCGCGCTCCACGACGGGAAACCGGTGCGCGCCTAGCCACGGGACGCACGAGGGCCCGGCCACCCGAGGGTGGCCGGGCCCTTCGGCTGCCGGTCGGCTCAGCGGTTGGACGCCTGGGACGTCTGCGCGTGCTGAGGGCTCTGCGTGTTCGTGTCCATCGCGGGCAGCCCGAACAGCAGCGCCCCGACCAGCCCCGCGGTGACCGTCAGCCCCATGAGCACCCGCCCGGCTATCTGCGAGCGGCTGGCACGGCTCCTGGGCGGCGGCGTGACGTTGCTGCGGTAGCGCTCGGACTCGGCGACGAAGGCGAAGGGTACGGGCTCTCGCCGGCGAAACATGAAGCTCTCCTAGGAACCTCGAAGTGGGCTGTTACACATAAGGACGCTCAAGAGGCCGCCCCGGTGCCCGAATTCGGCGACTTCTGTGAAAAATCTCTACCGCCGTCGCCCCCGGGGCCACCGCGGGCCGAGCGCGGAGCCGTTGCCCGTGGGGGCCCATAGGCTGGGCGCCCCGGGCAAAAGCGACGGAAAGGACCCGAGGTGACCGAAACCACCACCGAGGAAACGCAGCCGACGTTCCGCAGCGACGTGACCGTCGAGCTGGTCAAGCACAGCGCCGCCGACACCGACGTCCTGTGGGCGGCCCGTGTCTCCACGGCCGGTGGGCAGTCCCTCGAGGAGATCACCAAGGACCCGGAGCGCTCCGAGGGCCTGATCAACTTCCTGATGCGGGACCGCCACGGCAGCCCCTTCGAGCACAACTCGATGACCTTCTTCGTCAGCGCGCCGATCTTCGTCTTCCGGGAGTTCATGCGCCACCGCGTCGGCTGGTCGTACAACGAGGAGTCGGGCCGCTACCGGGAGCTCCGGCCCGTCTTCTACGTCCCCGGCAGGGACCGCAGGCTGGTCCAGGAGGTCCGCCCCGGCAAGTACGTCTTCGTCGAGGGCACCGAGGAGCAGCACCGGACGGCCACCCGCGCCATGGAGCAGACCTACCGGGACTCCTACGCGGCGTACCAGGAGATGCTCGCCGCGGGCGTCGCCCGCGAGGTGGCCCGCTCGGTCCTCCCGGTCGGCCTCTTCTCGTCGATGTACGCCACGTGCAACGCCCGCTCGCTGATGCACTTCCTCACCCTGCGCACGCAGCACGAGACGGCCGCCGTCCCGTCCTTCCCGCAGCGGGAGATCGAGATGGTGGGCGAGCTGATGGAGGCGGAGTGGGCCAGGATCATGCCCCTGACCCACGCGGCCTTCAACAGGAACGGCCGCGTCGCCCCCTAGCGGGACATCGGCCGTGACCTGGGCGGATACGCGATCCAGGTTGTCCGTATTGCGGTATTTAATCCTCTTCATCTAGGCTGAACGAACGGACCCGGCACTGTTTGAACCCCCGAGCAGGCAGTGCCGGGATCCCTTTCGCACTCCCCGAGGGAGTACCTCACGGTGAGCAACGAGTAGCGTGGCCCTCATGGCTCCGATCTCCACACCGCAGACGCCCTTCGGACGTGTCCTGACCGCGATGGTCACCCCGTTCACCTCCGACGGCGCCCTCGACCTCGACGGCGCGCAGCGGCTCGCCGCCCACCTGGTCGACGCCGGCAACGACGGCCTCGTCGTCAACGGCACCACCGGCGAGTCGCCGACCACCACCGATGCGGAGAAGGCCCAGCTGGTACGGGCGGTCGTGGAGGCCGTCGGGGACCGCGCCCACGTCGTGGCCGGAGCCGGCACCAACGACACGCGGCACAGCATCGAGCTCGCCCGCGCCGCCGAGGCGGCCGGGGCCCACGGGCTGCTCGCCGTGACGCCGTACTACAACAAGCCCCCGCAGGAGGGCCTGTACCGCCACTTCACCGCGATCGCCGACGCCACCGGCCTGCCGGTGATGCTCTACGACATCCCGGGCCGCAGCGGTACGGAGATCGAGACGGAGACGATCGTCCGGCTCGCCGAGCACCCGCGCATCGTCGCCAACAAGGACGCCAAGGGCGACCTCGGCGCCGCGAGCTGGGCCCTCACCCGCAGCGGTCTCGCCTGGTACTCGGGCGACGACATGCTCAACCTGCCGCTGCTGTCCGTGGGCGCCGTCGGCTTCGTCTCCGTGGTCGGCCACGTCGTCGCCCCGGAGCTGAGGGCGCTGGTGGAGGCGTACCTGTCCGGTGACGTCGCCAAGGCGACCGCGATCCACCAGCGGCTGCTGCCGGTCTACACCGGCATGTTCCGCGCCCAGGGCGTCGTCACCACCAAGCGGGCGCTCGCGCTCCAGGGGCTGCCGGCCGGCCCGCTGCGGCTGCCGCTCGTCGAGCTCGGCCCCGAGCAGACCGAGCAGCTCAAGCGCGATCTCTCGGCCGGCGGGGTAGAGCTCTAGCAGGGGTCCGTCCGCGCCCGGCGCGACGACCACCACCGGACTCAGGCTTCACAACTGAACACCGCTTCACAGCTTCACAACTGAATACCGACCGAAACAACTGCAAGTGCACGAAATGTCACGCGCGCCATGTGCCCCCGAGGCATGTGGCGCGTGTGGTGAGGAGAGTCTTTTGAGCCACCCGCACCCTGAACTCGGTCCCCCGCCGAAGCTTCCCAAGGGCGGCCTGCGCGTCACCCCGCTCGGCGGCCTGGGCGAGATCGGCCGGAACATGACGGTCTTCGAGTACGACGGCCGTCTGCTGATCGTCGACTGCGGAGTGCTCTTCCCCGAGGAGGAGCAGCCCGGAGTTGATCTGATCCTGCCGGACTTCACTTCCATCCGGGACCGTCTCGACGACATCGAGGGCATCGTCCTCACCCATGGCCACGAGGACCACATCGGCGGTGTCCCGTACCTGCTGCGCGAGCGGCCGGACATCCCGCTGATCGGCTCCAAGCTGACGCTCGCCCTGATCGAGGCGAAGCTCCAGGAGCACCGCATCCGCCCCTACACCCTGGAGGTCGTGGAGGGCCACCGCGAGCGGATCGGCCCCTTCGACTGCGAGTTCGTCGCGGTCAACCACTCCATCCCGGACGCCCTGGCCGTCGCCATCCGCACCCCGGCCGGCATGGCCGTGCACACCGGCGACTTCAAGATGGACCAGCTCCCGCTGGACCGCCGCCTCACCGACCTGCCCGCCTTCGCGCGGCTCGGCGAGGAGGGCATCGACCTGCTGCTGGTGGACTCCACCAACGCCGAGGTCCCCGGCTTCGTCCCGCCGGAGCGCGACATCTCCAACGTGCTGCGGACGGTCTTCGCCGGCGCCCAGAAGCGCATCATCGTCGCCAGCTTCGCCAGCCACGTCCACCGCATCCAGCAGATCCTGGACGCCGCCCACGAGTACGGCCGCCGGGTCGCCTTCGTCGGCCGCTCCATGGTCCGCAACATGGGCATCGCCCGTGACCTGGGCTACCTGCGGGTGCCGGCCGGTCTCGTCGTCGACGTCAAGGCGCTCGACGACCTGCCGGACGACGAGGTCGTGCTCGTCTGCACCGGTTCCCAGGGCGAGCCGATGGCCGCGCTGTCCCGGATGGCCAACCGCGACCACCAGATCCGGATCGTCGCCGGCGACACCGTGATCCTGGCCTCGTCGCTCATCCCGGGCAACGAGAACGCGGTCTACCGCGTGATCAACGGCCTGACCCGGTGGGGCGCCAACGTCGTCCACAAGGGCAACGCGCGCGTCCACGTCTCGGGCCACGCTTCCGCCGGCGAGCTGCTGTACTTCTACAACATCTGCAAGCCGAAGAACCTCATGCCGGTGCACGGCGAGTGGCGCCACCTGCGGGCCAACGCCGAGCTCGGTGCGCTGACCGGCATCCCCAAGGACCACATCGTCATCGCCGAGGACGGCGTGGTGGTGGACCTGGTGGACGGCCGCGCGCGGATCGTCGGCAAGGTCCAGGCCGGTTACGTCTACGTCGACGGCCTGTCCGTCGGTGACGTCACCGAGTCCTCGCTCAAGGACCGGCGCATCCTCGGCGAGGAGGGCATCATCACGGTCTACGTGGTCGTGGACAGCACGACCGGCAAGGTCGTGAGCGGCCCGCAGATCCAGGCCCGCGGCTCCGGCATCGACGACGCGTCGTTCGCCGCCGTCGTGCCCAAGGTCGAGGAGGCCATCGCCAAGGCCGCCGCCGACGGCATCGCCGAGCCGCACCAGCTCCAGCAGCTGGTCCGCCGCGCGGTGGGCCGCTGGGTCTCCGACCAGTACCGTCGCCGTCCGATGATCCTGCCGGTGGTCATCGAGGTCTGACGGAGCGTCAGTCGTACGGGCGGCCGCCCCGGGGCCGATTTGCATCCGGGCGCGGCCGTCCAGTACGTTTACGGCTCCACCGCGACGGGAACCCTGTAGCGCTTCGGCGCCCGGGCAGCTCCGTTCGAGGGTGGAAATCCCGACCGAATCGGATCTGATAAAGTCGGAACACGCCGGAAAGCGAAAGCGAGAAGGCAAATCCCGCTCCAGCAGGGGGCCGGAAACGAGAAATCGGATCTGGTAAGGTTGGAAACAACGAAGGGAAGCGCCCGGAGCGCCTGGTGAAACAGGAGCGAAGGAAGCGTCCGTTCCTTGAGAACTCAACAGCGTGCCAAAAGTCAACGCCAGACTATAAAACAACCCCGTTCCGGCCGGTTTGACCGGTTGGGATGAGGTTCCTTTGAAAAACACAGCGAGGACGCTGTGAACGGCCGGGCTTGTTCCGCCTGGCTGTTCCGCTCAACGCGAGTGTTGAACCGGTATGAGTCCGGTAAGCATTCACGGAGAGTTTGATCCTGGCTCAGGACGAACGCTGGCGGCGTGCTTAACACATGCAAGTCGAACGATGAAGCCGCTTCGGTGGTGGATTAGTGGCGAACGGGTGAGTAACACGTGGGCAATCTGCCCTGCACTCTGGGACAAGCCCTGGAAACGGGGTCTAATACCGGATATGACCTGCCGAGGCATCTCGGTGGGTGGAAAGCTCCGGCGGTGCAGGATGAGCCCGCGGCCTATCAGCTTGTTGGTGGGGTGATGGCCTACCAAGGCGACGACGGGTAGCCGGCCTGAGAGGGCGACCGGCCACACTGGGACTGAGACACGGCCCAGACTCCTACGGGAGGCAGCAGTGGGGAATATTGCACAATGGGCGCAAGCCTGATGCAGCGACGCCGCGTGAGGGATGACGGCCTTCGGGTTGTAAACCTCTTTCAGCAGGGAAGAAGCGCAAGTGACGGTACCTGCAGAAGAAGCGCCGGCTAACTACGTGCCAGCAGCCGCGGTAATACGTAGGGCGCAAGCGTTGTCCGGAATTATTGGGCGTAAAGAGCTCGTAGGCGGCTTGTCGCGTCGGATGTGAAAGCCCGGGGCTTAACTCCGGGTCTGCATTCGATACGGGCAGGCTAGAGTTCGGTAGGGGAGATCGGAATTCCTGGTGTAGCGGTGAAATGCGCAGATATCAGGAGGAACACCGGTGGCGAAGGCGGATCTCTGGGCCGATACTGACGCTGAGGAGCGAAAGCGTGGGGAGCGAACAGGATTAGATACCCTGGTAGTCCACGCCGTAAACGTTGGGCACTAGGTGTGGGCGACATTCCACGTCGTCCGTGCCGCAGCTAACGCATTAAGTGCCCCGCCTGGGGAGTACGGCCGCAAGGCTAAAACTCAAAGGAATTGACGGGGGCCCGCACAAGCAGCGGAGCATGTGGCTTAATTCGACGCAACGCGAAGAACCTTACCAAGGCTTGACATACATCGGAAACGGCCAGAGATGGTCGCCCCCTTGTGGTCGGTGTACAGGTGGTGCATGGCTGTCGTCAGCTCGTGTCGTGAGATGTTGGGTTAAGTCCCGCAACGAGCGCAACCCTTGTTCTGTGTTGCCAGCATGCCTTTCGGGGTGATGGGGACTCACAGGAGACTGCCGGGGTCAACTCGGAGGAAGGTGGGGACGACGTCAAGTCATCATGCCCCTTATGTCTTGGGCTGCACACGTGCTACAATGGCCGGTACAATGAGCTGCGATGCCGTGAGGTGGAGCGAATCTCAAAAAGCCGGTCTCAGTTCGGATTGGGGTCTGCAACTCGACCCCATGAAGTTGGAGTTGCTAGTAATCGCAGATCAGCATTGCTGCGGTGAATACGTTCCCGGGCCTTGTACACACCGCCCGTCACGTCACGAAAGTCGGTAACACCCGAAGCCGGTGGCCCAACCCTTGTGGAGGGAGCCGTCGAAGGTGGGACTGGCGATTGGGACGAAGTCGTAACAAGGTAGCCGTACCGGAAGGTGCGGCTGGATCACCTCCTTTCTAAGGAGCACATAGCCGACTACGAGCGAATGTCTCGTACGGTTGCTCATGGGTGGAACGTTGACTAGTCGGCCGGCTTGGTGAGCCTTCTCTGTTAGTACTGCTTCGGCGTGGAACGCAGGTGGGGTGAACTGGTCTGGTCGGGCACGCTGTTGGGTGTCTGAGGGTACGGCTGTATGGCTGTCCTTCGGTGCCGGCCCCGGTAAAGGTCTGCTTCGGCGGGTTGTGACGGGTGGCTGGTCGTTGTTTGAGAACTGCACAGTGGACGCGAGCATCTGTGGCCAAGTTTTTAAGGGCGCACGGTGGATGCCTTGGCACCAGGAACCGATGAAGGACGTGGGAGGCCGCGATAGGCCCCGGGGAGCTGTCAACCGAGCTGTGATCCGGGGGTGTCCGAATGGGGAAACCCGGCAGTCGTCATGGGCTGTCACCCGCTGCTGAACACATAGGCAGTGTGGAGGGAACGCGGGGAAGTGAAACATCTCAGTACCCGCAGGAAGAGAAAACAACCGTGATTCCGGGAGTAGTGGCGAGCGAAACTGGATGAGGCCAAACCGTATGCGTGTGATACCCGGCAGGGGTTGCGTATGCGGGGTTGTGGGATCTCTCTTCTGTCGTCTGCCGGCGGCAGGACGAGTCAGAAACCGTTGATGTAGGCGAAGGACATGCGAAAGGTCCGGCGTAGAGGGTAAGACCCCCGTAGTCGAAACGTCAGCGGCTCGTTTGAGAGACACCCAAGTAGCACGGGGCCCGAGAAATCCCGTGTGAATCTGGCGGGACCACCCGTTAAGCCTAAATATTCCCTGGTGACCGATAGCGGATAGTACCGTGAGGGAATGGTGAAAAGTACCGCGGGAGCGGAGTGAAATAGTACCTGAAACCGTGTGCCTACAAGCCGTGGGAGCGTCGCATCGAGTGCTTGCACTCGGTGTCGTGACTGCGTGCCTTTTGAAGAATGAGCCTGCGAGTTTGCGGTGTGTTGCGAGGTTAACCCGTGTGGGGAAGCCGTAGCGAAAGCGAGTCCGAAGAGGGCGACCTAGTAGCGCGCCCAAGACCCGAAGCGGGGTGATCTAGCCATGGGCAGGTTGAAGCGGAGGTAAGACTTCGTGGAGGACCGAACCCACCAGGGTTGAAAACCTGGGGATGACCTGTGGTTAGGGGTGAAAGGCCAATCAAACTCCGTGATAGCTG
>NZ_LFXA01000012.1 GCF_001187435.1 Streptomyces caatingaensis
CCCGGCCGACGACTGTCGCCTCCGAACAGTGCCGCCGGGAGTGGGACCCGGGTGCTCAGGAACCGGGAGCGGGAGGTGGTTCCTTCACCCAGGTCAGCGTCGCCGATCGCAGGACGAAGCGAGCCCTGGGGTTGCAAGGGCAACAGATCCGACCTGCATGGCGTGATCTTCACCAGTCCACGCACGGACGTAACGAGCGGAGCTTGAGCCGTTGTTGTCGTTTGGGATCTTTGCGATCAGCCCTGCGATCTTGGACGGGCTCCCCTACGGCGTGGGTGGGGTTCCGGCTGCCCTGAGGCAGGGCCTCAAGGGGGCGTTGTCGAGAGAGCGCGTCACCGACGCTTCTTGATCCAGGTGATCAAGGCCGCGACTCCCAGGGGCACAACAACTGCCGCTTTCGCCGCAAGCTTCGCCGACAACCATCCGGTCCCGGGGGTCAACCAACCCAGCCACCAGGCAAGGGCTGCCAGCAGCCCAGCAGCCACCAGCGCGCCGACTGCGAACAGCACGCTCCGAAGACCGCCGCTGCCTCGTAACTCTCGTTTCCCTTCGCTCATGAGGGCGACTATAGGGGCATGCCGGAATGCTTCATTCCTGGACTGCCCGGTCCGACAGCCGACCGAGGCCGGGCCCGGCCGGCAGGTGTCAGGCTCCGCCACGAAGCGAGCAGCCGCACGTGCGCAGTCGCTACCGCACTGACCACACGAACGAGGTGCATCAGGTCTTCGGATGCGCGGGAACGACATGCCAGGTCTTGCAACTGTCTTGCACAGTTGGCGAATTGGCTGCCAGGTGCGGCTGGCGTTGCCTACGATGGCTGCCGTTGCATGGGCAGCCAGGTATCGGGAGGGAGCGGATGGGCTCCGTCGACACAGATGAGGTAGCCGCGGTACCAGGGCTGCGGGCAGCTGTCGGTTTCTACTCCGGCAAGGTCGGGCGGCTGCTGCAGAGGAAGTCGGAGCTCGAAGCCGAACTCGCCTTGTCGCCGCGGAGGTGGCGAAGGTATCCGCCACCCGTGACCAGTTGCGTGAGGCGCTTGAGGAGATCCTCGCGGATGCTCCGCCACCCGTGAACGAAGAAACAGCCCCGGACGGCCCGCGGGGGACGGCTCCCCGCAGACGGAGTCCGGGCCCAATACGGACCCGCCTCCCGGACAACAGGACAGGGCACCGGCCGATGACGATCCACCGCCTCCCCGGACAGAGGTTGCCGCAGGCCAGCGGACCGCGACGGGCGAGTTGATGGAGGCGGTCGAGCGGATTCTGGTGACTGCTGGGCGGTCGATGCCGGTGCGGGACATCACGGAGGCGCTCGGGCGGCCGACCCGGGGGAAGGCAGGGCGGGGGCCCTCGCGACGGTCCGCGGGACGTGCAAGCGGCTGGTGAAGAACGGCCGGGTCGTCGAGGAGCCGGTGGGCATGTTCGCCGTCGCCAGGGCCAACGGCTCACCGACGAAGGAGGCCGCCTAACGAGAGCCTGTTCATTGGGTGTTCCCTCCCCCTCGGCGGGGGAGGGAACCAGCTCCCTGAGGTGGCACCCTCGTACGGGAGCGCGGCGTGGTCCCGTTCGCAGTGGCTCACGCACTCCGAGGCTAGAGCAACTGGGCTCGCCTCGGGGGCGCGTGGCCTATTTTGTCGCCCCTTCGGCCGCCGATGCCGGGGGGCGGAAGGGCTGTTTTCCATGCGTACGGCGCATTCCTCCCCGGGCGGGTAGAGGGTGACGGCGAGGAAGTTCTCCAGGCGGGCGACGGTGGCGATGTCGGGCCAGCAGCGGCCGGCGATCAGGTCGGCGATGGCCTGCCGGTTGACTCCCGACCCTTCGGCGGCCCGCCGCAGACTGCGGCCCTGGTCCGCCAGGGTGGTGGCGAGGGTGCGGGCGATGTCCTGGACGACGGCGGCGGCGGGGTCGTCGATGAGGGCGTGGGGCCAGGTTTCCGGATCGCGGGCAAGATCGCGCGGCGGCCTGCTGCGGGTCAAACCTCCGACCATGTTGATGCACTCCTCTCGGTGAAGATCGGCTTCGATGCCTTCACCGGCTGCTTGTCCAGCCGATTTGGTTGGACCGTGACGTTGAGCCCTGAGGTTTCCCGGCGGATCCGCGACTACCGTCCCCGTCTGCCACACCGGCGGTGGGCGCCGGTCGCCGACCAGGTCAGAGCGACGGTGGCCGCGGCGGCTCCTGCCACCTGCTACGAGGCGGGGCATCTGCTGCATGTGGTGGGGCGGCTGGCGGTGTGGGCGGACGGCTGCGGGCTCCCGCGGGATCCCGGGGTGTGGATGCGGACCGAGACGATCGACGCGTTCGTGCTGTCGGGCTGTGCCGGCATGGACGGCTCCACCGTGCAGACCTACCGCTCCTGGCTGCGGCGGGTGCGTGAGGCCCTGGTGTGGGTGCAACGCGGTGAGGCGCCCGCTGCACGGCTGTCCTCGCCGCGCGACCCACAGCCTCCTTACGAGCGCGGGGAGTTGTCGCGGTTGCGGGCCTGGGCGGCCCAACTGCCGGGACAGGCCCGGCTGGACGGCCTGGCGCTGATGGCGCTGGGTGCCGGATGCGGCCTGGCACCCGGCGAGGTCCCCCGGGTCCGGGGCAGCCACATCCGCGTCACCACATCCGGCGTCGCGGTGCTGGACCAGGAGATGCTCGGCCGGCTGGTGGCCTGCCACACCGGATGGGAGACCGTGCTCGCCGAGCTGAGGGAGACGGCGGGGGCGGGTTTCCTGTTCCGGCCGGGCCGGAAGGTGGCGGCGGCGAAGAACCTCGTCTCGTCCTGGCCGCACCGTCACCGCCCGCATGCCGGTCTCCCGCCGCTGTCGGCCCGCCGGCTGCGGTCGACCTGGATCGTCCGGCTGCTGGCCGAAGGTGTCAGCCCGGCGGTTGTCGCATCGGCGGCGGGCATGGTCTCCCCGGCCGGCCTGGCCCCTATCACCGCTGGGTCCCGCCGCTGACGGACAAGGAGGTCGTCCGGCTCCTGCGCGGTCGCCGCCGGTGAGGCCCCGGCCCGAAGGTGAGGAGCTGGCGGCACGGTTGCTGCGGCCAAGGCTCCGTCCCGGCCGGCTGACCGAGATACCCGACTCCAAGGTCGGGCAGCTGCTGTCGGTGCTGGACCGCTCCGGCCTGCCCCAGCGGCTGGAGGAGCTGTTGGACGGCCGTCCGGGGCCGCCGGGCGTGCGGCCGCGCACGGTGCTGGCCGGGCTGATGCTCGCCGTCTACTACACCGGGCGGGCCACCGTCGCCGAAGCGTGGCGGATACTGCATTTCCGCCTGCGGCCAACAGCCCGCGTCTGGCTGGGCATTCCCCAGGCGCCGCCGGGCTCGGCCCGGGAGTGCGTCGCTGCCAGCCGCCGTCTCTACCGGGGTCTGGACCGCATCACCACGGTCCTGGACCCGGCCCGCTGCGACCGGCGCCGACGCCTGCCCCAGGCGGACGCCGATGCCCACGCGGCGGCATGGGACACCCCGGCCGGACGCCAGGCTGCCGGCCGTCTGCAGAAGCTGGCCAACGACCTCGTCCTGACTCCGGTCAGAATCGCCCAGCAGCGCGGGCACTTGCGCGGCTGGCGCGGCGACATCGGAGTCGACGCGACCGCCATCCCCGTCCTGGCCAAGCCCGACAGCGAGTTCTCCGGCACGGCCTCGGTCGAGATCACCGCGGGTTTGCACTTCAGCGGCGGCTCCGACGAAGGCGTCTTCGGTTACAGCGCCACCTTCCTCGTCGCCGCCCACACCCGCCCCGCACACGTCACCGGGACGACCCCGGCGAAGACGACGGCCTACCCGCAGCTGTGCCTCGGCCTGGTCCTGGACACCCCCACCGTCCGCACCGGCCCCAACGCGATCACCCTGCTGCGGCAGCTGGACGAACTCCAGCTGCCCAAAGGCACCTGCGCGGCCGACCGCGCCTACACCGGATGTAGCCCACAGCACTTCCAGGTCCCCGCCCGCCGCCTCGGCTACCGCCTCGCCCTCGACTACAAGGTCAAGGAACGGGGACTCCAGGGCACCTGGCAAGGGGCTCTCCTGGTCGACGGCTCGCTCGCCTGCCCGCGCATGCCCACCGCACTGGTCGAGGCCACACACGGCGCGGACGACAAGGCCGTACGCATCCGCAGCGACGAACTCAAGGAAGCCATCGCACAACGCCGGCCGTACTTCCTCAAACTCAAGGAGAGCGCCGACGCCCGGGGCACCGTCCGGCTGCAGTGCCCGGCCGCCGGTCCGTCCCCATCGGTGAACTGCCCCCGCCGCAACCGCCTCCGCCCCAACCAGCCACGCTCCTCCGGGCCGCCCCCGACGGTGGTCAACCTGGCCGATACCCGGTCCCGGGCCGCTCATCCCGCCGCCCGGCCCACGGTCCAGCTCCCCGACAACGAGTGGCTCGACCTGCCCCCTCAAGAAGACCTGCCTGCCGTCTGCGGGGCATCCGCCATCAGCGTCCCCGCCGACGCCCGCGGCGACCTGAAGACCGCGAAGTACCGGCAGGACACGCACTACCTCAGCCCCACCTGGGACCACACCTACAAACCCATCCGCTCCCACAACGAAGGCATCAACGGCCGCCTCAAGAGCGGTGACATGGACATCGGCAACCCGAAACACCGGCCCGCCCCCGGACAGGTCACCCAGACCCTCCTGATCGCCATCATGACCACCATCGGGAACCTGGACATCCTGGAAACCTGGCTCTACCAACACACCGGGGCCACCCTCGACAACGACACCGGCCTCAGCCGCGAACCCCACGGCACTCCCGGGCCAGATCACCCAGCAGCCCAACCACCGGGAAACACCGGACGGCCGCCCCCGCGCGTCACCTGACCCACGCACACGACAACGACAAAGCAGCACCGCCAGCCCCGGCCACCCGGGGCCCGCCCCCCTGCCCTCACAACGGCAAGTCGGCGCATCAGAAGGCTGATACCCCCACCACGCCGCCATCCACCACCCCGAACAGACATCGAACGGCCCCTGGAAACGCAGAAATCCCGCCCGATCAAAACGATCAGACGGGATTTCATCAACCGATCCTGAGCTAACTCAAGAACGGCCCCGGGCCGTGGGTCGTTCGTCTGCCGTGTGCATTCCTGTTCTCCTCGCGGGGCCGTTCTCCCCACCGGGCCGGCCGCGACGGCTCGGTGGGGAGAACGGCCAGGTCGTCGACGGTTCAGGTGGCGGGCGGGCTGAACCAGATCGGGAAGCCCACCGGGTGGCCGATCGTCAGCGCCGGCACGGTGATGAACACCAGGGCCGCCGCGACGGCGACGGTCATGTACCCGACCCCGGCCAGCAGCCGGACACCTCCCTGGGCGGGGCGCGGCAGCCGCAGGGAGCCTTCGAGGATCCACACTTCCCGGCCCGGTGGGGCGTAGAGGGTCATCAGGACCATGGGCATCACCACGAGGAAGATCATGGATACGGGTGAGGAGAGCGGCAGTTGGTAGTAGTGGCCCTCGAAGAGCGTGAGGTGCGGCAGGGCGTAGACGTAGCCGTACCCGCCGACGCGCTGATAGGTCTGCTCCATGGGGATGTCCAGCACCAGACAGGCCAGGGCCGTGACCGTGGCCACCCGGGCGCGGCTCCACTGCGGCCGGCGTCGCCGGACACGGGTCGCGATCGTCACCCCCATGAAGATCCAGAGGATCAGGGCGAGGTAGGCGCCGATGGTGAGCAGGCTCTCCACTTCGGCCCTCACTCCGGCTTGCGGGCCGGACCAGCCGGGCAGGTACGGTCCCCAGCTGAGGACGTTGAGGCCGTACCGGTTGTGCCCGATGGTGTGGGTGGACGCGTTGAGGTAGCCGTCCTGCCAGAAGGACAGGCAGCAGCCGGCGAACAGCGCGGCGGGCAGCGTGACGCGCCCGGCTGTGCGGGACCGCCGCCAGGACCACCAGGCCGTCCCCGCGCAGCCCGCGAGGAGCACGGCCTCCGCCACACGGGTGGCGATCTTCAGGGCGGTGGGGATCGTATAGCCCCCGGCGGGGTAGGCATGGGCGTTTCCGTCGGCTGCCCAGCGGGCGAACACCCACAGTTGGCAGGCGACGCCCGCCGCACCGATCGCCGCCCAGCCCACTGCCGGGCACCGCCAGCGCCGCGGGAGAGCGGCCGCGCGGGCGGAGGGTGCGGGTGAGGCCGAGGATGTGTGCGCCATGGGGACGGCACCTCTCCTGGGAGCCGGTGGTGATCAGCTGCGGGTGTTCTGGCCGGTGGGCGGCGCCTATTCCTGCCGGGCGCCCGGCCGGGGGCGGGATGCGGAGGGGGATGCGGGTGGTTGCGGGCCGGTGCCCAGCTGCTCCAGGAGCCAGTCGGCGAGGCCGGCGGCGTTGGGCCTGACCCAGATGACCCCGGGTTTGATGCTGACCTTCAGGGCGTTCTGAAGACGCTGTTGCAGTTGGACGGCACCGAGGGAGTCCAGGCCGAGCACGACCAGGCTGGTGTGCGCCCCGATGTGACGGGTGGTGTTGCCGAGGATGTCGCGGACCTGGTCGACGACGAACGCCTCCAGGATCCGGCGGCGTTCGGCGTCGCCGTCGGCCGCAAGCAGGTCCTCGCGTACGGGCG
Organism: Streptomyces caatingaensis; assembly: GCF_001187435.1. Taxonomy (GTDB): domain Bacteria; phylum Actinomycetota; class Actinomycetes; order Streptomycetales; family Streptomycetaceae; genus Streptomyces; species Streptomyces caatingaensis. The sequence continues at coordinate 6,552 of NZ_LFXA01000012.1, forward strand.
CGGCGGTGACCGCCGCCGGGGTACCGGTGCCGGTGAGGAGGTCGGCCAGGAGGGTGGAGTGCCGCAGGGCGGGGTAGGGCGCGGTCCACCGGGCCACGTCGATGGGTGAGTAGGCGAGTTGCCGGTGGCCGTCGGTCAGGATGCGTTCGAGCGCGAGGACGCCGTCCTGCGGCGAGATCAGTACGAAGCCCTGCCGGGCGAGGTGCCGGCCACGGCCGACCCGGCCCCAGGCGCCCCAGTGGATGCCGGTGGCCGGCAGGCCCTGGCCGAGCCTGTGGGCCACCAACGCGTCGAGGTAGGCGTTGGCGGCGGCGTACGCGGCCTGGCCGGGTGAGCCGATCAGGGAGGCGAGGGAGGAGTAGACGGCGAAGAAGTCCAGGTCGGCGTCGAGGGTGGCCCGGTGCAGGGCCCAGGCGCCATCGGCCTTGCCGCGCCACACCCGCCGCAGCAGGTCCTCGCCGAGGCTGCCGAGGGTGGCGTCCTCGACGACCCCGGCGGCGTGCACGATGCCGCGCAGTTCGGGACCGCCGTCGGTGGCGACGCGTACGGCCCGGCCGACGGTGGCGGGGTCGGCGATGTCGCCACCGAGCACCGCGATGTCGGCCGCGGTCGACCGGCGCAGTCCCGCCACTTCCCGTGCCGCCTCCGCGGACGGTGCGGAGCGGCCCACGGCCACGACGCGTGCGGCTCCCCGTTCGGCCAGCCAGCGCACCGTGAGCAGGCCCAGCCCGCCGAGCCCGCCGGTCACCAGGTACGCCGCGCCCGGACGGACCGGCCGCGGCAGCGGCGCGCCTGCTGCCCCGGGGCCGGGACGTACGCGGGCGAGGTAGCGGTTGCCGTGCCACCAGGCGATCTCGGTGATCGGCTGGTCGGCCGCCAGCAGATCGTCGAGCGCCCGGTCGAGTGGGGTGGCACGGTCCAGCTCGATGCTGCTGGCGCGTAGTTCGGGATGCTCGAAGGCGGCGACGCGCAGCAGGCCGTGCGGCCCCGCCCCGGCCAGGGCCGTCTCGTCGCCGCGCCGGACCAGCCACAGCCGGGGCGGATCGGCGTGGGACACGAGCTGCTGGATGACGCTGACGGCACGGGCGGTGTTCTCCCGTGCGGCCGTGGGTGGTGCGGTGCCGTTCTCGCGGCCGCCGAGCACGAGGACGACTCCTGTGCACGGAGGGCCGGTCGGGTCGTCGAGCGCGGCGGCCAGCGAGGGCACGGCGGTGCGGGCCGAGGTCGGGTGGGTCAGCAGACGGCTGCTCGCGGCGCGGGTGCCGAGAAGAGCGCTCAGCCGGTCGGCCCACAGAGTCTCCTCCGGGGCGACGACCAGCCAGTGCTGGTCCGTCGGCTCTTGCTCCGGCGCCGGCCGGCCGGGTTCGGGTACCCACTCCAGGTGGGCGAGCCGTGCGGCGTAGCGCTGCTCGGGCGGGGTGATGTTGGCCAGGCGCAGGCCACGGACCTCGGCCACGACGGTGCCGTCGGCGGTGGCCAGGACGCCGGAGGCGGTGCAGGCCAGGTCGTCGGCTTCCCGCAGGTGCACCGAGGCGTAGCGGGTGTGGCCGGTGGGGCCGTGGAGGCGGATTTCGTCGATACCGGCGACGACGACGGGGCCGGGGCTGGTGGGGCAGTAGGCGAGCCAGGCGGCCACCACGGTCTGCACCAGTTCGTCGGCGAGCGCGGGATGCAGCCGCAGCCGGTGTGCGGAGATGCGGGCGGTGTCGGCGACGCGCAGATGGGAGACGGCGCGATCGTGGTCGGGGTGGAGCCGGATGCGGTCGACGGCGGTGAAGGCGGGGCCGTGGAAGACGTCGTGCCGTTCGCGGAAGTGCCGGTAGAGGTCGGCCGGTGTCGCGTCGCTCCACTCGGGTGTGGTGAGCGAGGACAGGTCGAGCCGCGGGACGGGGCTGCTCCCGGCAAGGGGCCGCACCGTGGCGTGCGCGTGCACGACGGTTCCGTCCCCGGTGCGGGTGAGCACCTCGGCGTGCGCACGATCGCCCTTGTCGACGAGCCGGGTGGTGACGTCCGGCTCCGGTTCGAGCACCAGCGGGGCCTTGAGCCGCATGTCCTCGACCGCGACGCGGTCGGTGCCGAACACCTGGGCGCCGGCGGCCAGGAGCATCTCGGCGAGCCCGGTGCCCGGCAGCACGGGCGTGCCGGCGACCTGGTGGTCGCCGAGCCACGGCAGCCGGGCGGGGCCGACGGGGGTGTGCCACAGATGCCGCTCAGGTGCGTCGGGGTCCTGGACGTAGCCGCCCAGCAGCGGGTGCTGGGCGGCTCCGACCAGGTGCGGTGCGACGAGCCGGTACGGGGGCTCGTCGCCGCCGTGGCGGGTGCGGTGCCAGGCGGTGCCGGGCACATCGGCGAGCTCGCCTTCGCCGTCCCCCGCCCAGGTGATGCCTTCGTATCCGGCGCAGTGGACCGCGGCCAGGTGGGAGAGGAACGCCTCCGTGTCGTCGCTGCCCTGCAGCAGCGTGCCGACCGCCACCGCGTCGTGGGCGCCGTCGGCCTGGGCGGTGTCCAGGACGGGGCGCACGGCGAGCGGGTGGGCGGTGCATTCGATGAACAGGCGGTGGCCGTCGGCGAGCGCCGCCGAGACAGCGTCGCGGAACCGGACGGTGGCGCGCTGGTTGCTCACCCAGTAGTCGGCGTCCAGCAGGCCGGGGGCACGGGGGTCGGCGCTGACGGTGGAGTAGAAGCCGCTGCCGGGTTCGGCCGCGGGGATCTCGGCCAGGGCCGAACGCAGCGCGTCCAGGATCGGGTCCACCTGCGGGGAGTGGGAGGCCACCTCCACGTCGATCGTCTTCGCCGTGGCCCCGGCCGCGTTCCACGCCTCCACCAGGGCGGTGACCCGGGCCGCGGCGCCGGAGATCACGGTGTTCCGCGGGGAGGTGATCACTCCCAGGCACACATCGTGGGCGCCGGCCTCCTCGATCGCGGCGCGGACGGTTTCGGCATCCAGCATCACCGAGGCCATGGCGCCGCCGGAGATGGTGGCCAGCAGTGCCGAGCGGCGGCAGATGATCTTCACGCCGTTCTCGGGTGCGAGGACGCCCGCGACCACGGCGGCGGCGACTTCGCCGAGAGACTGCCCGATCACCGCTGCCGGAACGACGCCCCACGATCGCCACAGCCGGGCGAGCGCGACCTGGACGCCGAAGAGCACCGGCTGGATCCGCTCGATCCCTCGCAGCCGGCCGGGCTCGGCGATCATCTGCCGGAGCGAGAACCCGGCCTCGGCGCGGATGAGGGGTTCCAGTGCGTCGACGGCGGCCGCGAACACCGGCTCGTCGGCCAGCAGACCCTGGCACATCCGCGGACGCTGGGAGCCCTGCCCGGTGAACACGAACACCGCGCCCGCGTGCTCAGGCGGCAGCACCCGGGCCCCGCCGACCACCCCGTCCGCCTGCTTCCCGGCGGCGAACGCCCTCGCGCGGCCGGCCAGTTGCCGGTGGTCGCGGGCGATCAGCACGAGTCGCTGGTCGGCGTGGGAACGGCGCACGGCCAGGGTGTGCGCCACATCCGCCAACGGCACGGCCGCGCCCTCTCCCTCCACCCAGTCCGCCAGCCGCGACGAGGCCGCCGCCAGGGACTGCGCCGAGTGGCCGGACAGCGGGAACAGCCGGGCCCTCTCCCCCGGGCCGCCGGTGTCACGGCGGCGTCGCCTCGGCCTGCCGAGCGGAGCTTCCAGCACGAGGTGCGCGTTGGTCCCGGTCACCCCGTAGGAGCACACCGCCGCCAGCCGGCCCTTTCCGGGGACCGGCCACGAGGTGAGCTTCGTGGGCACGAACAGCCGGGAGGACGGCCGCCGTTCGATCGCCGGATTCCACTGGCTGAAGTGCAGGTTCGGCGGGATGTGTCCACGGCGCAGGCACTCCGTCGCCTTGATGATCCCGGCGATGCCGGAGGCCGGCTCGCTGTGCCCGATGTTCGTCTTGACCGAACCGAGCGCGCACCGCCCCTTCCCCCGGCCGTAGACGGCGTCGATCGAGGTGTACTCGACCGGGTCGCCGACCGCCGTACCGGGCCCGTGCGCCTCCACCAGCCCGACCTCGCCCGGCTCGATACCCGCCTTGGCCACCGTCTCGCGGAACAGCTCCTGTTGGAGCCGCGTGGACGGCGCGGTCAGCCGGGTCGACTGCCCGTCGTTGTTCACCGCGCTGCCGCGGATCACCGCCAGCACCCGGTCCCCCGCCCGCCGCGCGTCCGCCAGCCGCTTGAGCACCAGCACCCCGGCGCCCTCCCCGCGCACGTATCCGTCGGCCCGTGCGTCGAAGGCGTGGCAGGCGCCCTGTCGCGACAGCAGCAGCGGCGCCTCGTAGTAGTGGGTCTCCGGTGACAACATGAGCAGCACCGCCCCCGCCAGCGCCACGTCGCACTCGCCCAGCGTCAGAGCGCCGCACGCCGTGTCCACCGCCACCAGGCCCGACGAGCAGTGCGTGCTGATCACCATCACCGGCCCGCGCAGATCCAGCGCGAACGCCACCCGCCCCGCGGCCCCGGCCGTGAAATTGCCGAAGAGGTATGGGCTGTTGGGGGCGTCTTCCACCGGGCGGGCCTCGCGGAAGAGATTGTCGGGAGCGTAGGTGCCCACATACACACCCGCCCGTGAGCCCCGCAGACGGTCCACGGGAATGCCCGCGTGCTCCACCGCCTCCCAGGCCACCTCCATCAGCAGCCGGAACTGCGGGTCCACCCAGCGCTGTTCCGCCGGCGCCACGGAGAACGCCTGCGGGTCCCACGCCCACACATCACCGTCCAGAAAACAACCCCAGTCCGCACGCATCGCTTCCTCGGGGTCGTGGCAGGCCGCGAGCCGTGCGGCGTCCCACCGCTCGGCGGGCACCCGGCCCACCGTCGAGCGTCCCTGGGCCGCCAGTTGCCACAGGCCGCCCGGACTCTCCACCCCGCCGGGAAACCTGCAGCCCATACCGACGATCGCGATCGGTTCCGCATTCGACGCAGACACAGCAGCCCCCTGCTATTCCGCGATCGCCGTGCTGTAGGCGAACCGGAACACGGGCACCATACGACCCCGCACCTGCTCCCTGACGCCGGTGTCGGTGAAATGCTGATGCCGCCCGTAGAAAGCCACGACGAGACACGGAGAGGTGAGATCGGCACCGTCTGGAATGCGATAGACACGCGGGAGTTCCGGTGGGCCTCCCAGGAGGACGACCCACTGCCTCACGTCCGTCACCCTCTTGTCGGCCATCTGGGAAACCTCCTGCCCTTCCCCAGAACCACCTCACGGCTCACGTGCAAGGAAAATGAGCGGAACCAGTGCCTCAGGTTCCACTTTCAGTGAACGTGTGGGGTTCCGACTCCCGCAAGACGCAGTAAAAGGGCGCTCGTTGCAAACGGCGCGCATAAGGCCCGGGTGGCTCGCGCCGTCAGAAGCTCCGTGTACCATCGGCGGGCCCACGCGATGCGATGGCCATATTTTCATCGACGTGTGCGCCGGTGAATCCCCCGTCCACGGTTCGGCATGCCATTCGACCAGGCGATGGAGGTCGCGCCGGCCTCGGGCCGCGTCAGCCTTCGCCCGGGGGCTGGGCGTCCCCCGGGCCAGCATGTGGGGAACTTCGATAACTCCGCGTTCCAATACGTCCTGTCGTTTACGTCCTGTCGTTCCCTGAAACCGGCGCACTCACCGGCGTCGCGCTGTGGCGGTTCCGTGACGAGGCAGCCGATATCAACGTCACGTTCCGCCGGGCCGGACGCAGCGATCCGGGAAGAGATGCGCCGTCCGCGGTACGGGTCAGGTGGCCGTTGACGACCTGACCGGGCGGCTCCGGCATCCGCTGCGGATCGGCGACGACCGCGTCCCGGCCCGCGAACAGCGCCATGGCGCCAACCGGCGCGCCGGCGACGGCTAGACGGGCCAGCGACTCCAGGTGCCCGCACAGGCCCGCGTCGGGGCGCGACTGTCAAGGGACGGCCAGGTGCGGGCAGTCGCCGAGCATGGCGCGCACCAGGCCGGTGAGCACGGTTCCCGGGCCCGCGTCGAAGAAGACCCGCGCCCCGGCCGCGTACATCGACTCGATCTGTTCCGCGAAGCGCACGGGCGCCGCGATCTGGCCGGCGAGGCGGGCGCGCACCCCGGCGGGGTCCTCCAGTAGCGGGTCGCCGTGAGGTTGGACCGCACCGGGAGCTCGGGTGTGCGCACGGCGAAGGAGGACAGCGCCTCACCGAACGCCTCCGCCGCGCCCGCCACGCTCGACCACAATGGCCGCCGCCCCTGCTCAAGGCGGTACCCGGCGACCGGCGTCGGCCTGTAGCCCCTGCCGTCGCCGTGCCGGGCGGCGAACGGACGCGCCGCCCTATGCGCACCGACCCCGGCGGGAGCCGGGGCCTCGACGACTACCTCACGCGGGACTACGCCCGCAACATCGGTGCCGAGATCATGGGCCGCAACAAGTTCGGGCCTCAGCGCGGTCCCTGGCGCGACCATGAATGGTGCGGCTGGTGGGGTGACGAGCCCCCGTTCCGCACCCCGGTGTTCGTCATGACGCACCACAAGCGTCCTTCGTTCACGCTCTCCGACACCACGTTCCACTTTGTCGACGGCGACCCGGCCACAATCCTCGAGCAGGCGCGGGAGGCAGCGGTGGGCAAGGACGTCCGACTCGGCGGAGGGGTTACCACCATCCGGCAGTTCCTTGACGCGGATCTCGTCGACACCATGCACGTGGCGGTCTCGCCCGTAAAGCTCGGGTCGGGGCTGCGGCTTTGGGAGTCCCCCGACGAGCTGCTCGATCGGTTCCACCTGGAAGTCGTGCCCAGCCCGAGCGGGGTGACGCACCACCTGTTCTGGCGAAAGTGACACGAGGGGCCCGCGGTCGTGCGCGGGCTGGGGAGGCGGGTGACCAGGTTCGAGGCGTCAGCCACTTCGCGGAGGTGGACGATCCCCTCGTGCTGTACGGCGAGCCCGGCCAGGGCCTGGGTCAGCCGCTCCTTCAGCTTCGCGTTCGCTGCCTCGGGCCGGGTGATCTGATTCACGCGGGCCAGGGTTCTCGCCGACCCGCTGCAGTGCCTGGAGGCGGCGCTCAAACTCGGTGCGGAAAGCTGCCCAATGAAGATCTCGGTGCATGCGGCGTGCTCGGCCCAGACGGGGCGGTGGCAGAGGGTGATGGGCAGCACGCCGAGTTGCACATGCGGTGCGGGTTCGCGTGTACTCGGTGAGGATTCCGCTGAGTTATCGGACAAGGACGCGGTTCTTGGGGCCGGCGCAGCGGAGTCCTTGGGCCCGCCGTGCCGAGTGACGGTCGGATTCTTGGGCTGGCCACAACTTGGCGGACGATCGGCCAACTCCCGCGATACCACGGCATCCTGGCGCATCTTTTCCCAAGCGTTTTCTCACTTCGCCCCTGCTGTCGCGTTCCTAGCCGGCACCAACTACCGTTCATGTCAGAATACTTGCCATAAAACGAGGTCACGACGGGCCGGCGGACGGGCGGGAGGCAACGGATCCGAGCGGATCTCCGCCCGCAGCGCGTCGATGCCGATGGCGGGCCTGCCCGGAGGCAATCGCGGAGCGGTGCCGTCACGCGGCGGGGCGAAGATCTGCCGAACGGTGAGTCCGGGGCCAGAGCCGGGCCTACAGGCGCCGGGCCCCCGAAGCCGAACGCGCCCGCAGCGCCGTCCGGACCAGCACCGCGCCGCACGGGCCGCCCACGACGCCGACGTCGGCCGCCTCCAGGACATGCCGCCGAAGGTCGTCCCCGACCCCACTCCTGACGACGGGGACGAACTCGCCGCCACCCCGCCCCGCTTCAATCTCGGCGACCTCGGCTCGCTGGAGGTCTGGGACCCGCACCAGCTGGCAGCGAGGTCGCTCGTCTTGGGGGCCGCCTGCCCGACAGGTCATCACGAACCTGACCTCGTGTGACTACGCCGATGCCCTGGGGAATCGGTGCCTCGCTACCAGCTGTCCGTGTCAGACGTCCGGAGCCGTGAGCAGCGGCCATGCGGCCGCCGGGAAGTTGCTCGCGGTCGCTCCCCGCGCATAGATCCGAAGCACCGCTGCCTGCTCGTCCGGCTGAACAAGCAAGTCACCATACATCGCCGTATTTGCGAATTCTGGCAGGTCATCATATGTCCCGAGCACCTCGTTGCCCGATGGCCGCTTGCGGTAGAGCACGTACCTCGCGTCGTCGCCTTGGACTACCTCACACGTCGAACCAACGAGCTGCGCAGGCCAGCGCAGTCGTTGGTCGGCTCGTTCACGGTCGGCCAGGATCGAGTCGCTCTTGGCGTCCACCGGCAGCTCCCCAGGCCCGATCAGCAGTCGCCGACGATCGCCCTGCAGTGCGGCAACCGCTCCGCCTTCCCTGAGGAGCGTCACGATCGGCTGGTCCGATAGGCGGGTGACCGCGCCCTCGGAGAGCGACCAACGGGTGAGACCGTCGCTGGCTCCGACATAGACATCGTCCGAGGTGACCAGCACGCTCATCGCGTTCGGGGCGACGCTGCGATGGACCAGCCGTGGGCTGACGGGATGGGCGAGGTCGAAACCGAAGACCTCACCGTTGGCCACTACTGCGAGGACAGGCCGCCCGTCGCTCCACCCGAGGTCCATCGCAGTGACATTGCTGAATCCGGGGAGCTCCGCTTGTTCGATCAGCGACACCTGGTTCGTCAGGTAGCTCAGCTGAGGCATGTCTTGGGGGAGCTCGCCGTCTGCGGCTGTGTGGCCTCTCACAGCGACTCGCTGAAGTGCTACATCACCGGCCCCGGAGAGTAGCCGAATTTCGGCAAGGCCCCGCTGGTCGGCGGTGAAGGCAAGGTGCTTGTCCTCGGCCTCCACTGCGAGGACTTCACCGGGCTCGAGGCCGTGCACCTGGATCGCCCAGAACCGGCGTTCACGAGCCACTAGCTCGTCGGGTGGCGGGTCGGGCAGCCAGCGCGGGTTCAGCCGGCCGAATTTCCGGGTGAAGTCGTCGAGCCGCACATAGCAGTCGCTGATCCTTCCCAGCATCTCCCGCTTCAGCCCCTGTGTCGTCTCTTCGGTGAGTTGCGGAACTTGGCCGAGATCGATCACTTTGGTGCCGCCGCTGGTGACCACCCGAACACTGAGCTTGTAGGGATGCCGGTAGTACTCCGGCGTCGGAGCCGCCACTATGAGGACACTGAGCGTTGTGCCGAAGCGGCGTATCTGGATACCTGAGTCAGGAAAGACGCCCAGCGGATCGGCCGAAACCCTCGTTATCGCGGAGAGCTCCAGAGGCGGATCACCCGGCTCCGCGTCCTGAACGACCGAGACGGTCGCGACCGGTGCGGCCAGATCCGCCATGTGGTCGGCCAGGATCATCACCAACGCGCCAGACACGCCGCAGTCTGTCGAGGGTCCACTCCAGCCGAACGGTTCGCCCGTGATGAAGGCCCGAGTGCCCAGCGCGGAAGGTATGCCGTTCAGACGCCCGGCGAGGAACAGCCCATCCGCGTGGCCGCCGACGCGGCTGGGGTTGAGCTGCATCATCCGGGCGCTGCCGTCGGCGTTGACGCCGACCTGAATTTGGGTGTTGAGCGCTGTTGTGCAGGTGACTCGTTTGTCGCTCTGGCTGCAGTTGGGCGCATTTAGGTCAGGCACGTAGTTAGATGCAAAGACGATCGCACCGAAGAATGCGCCAATGCCTCCAACGAAAGCTCCGATGCCCGCGCCAAGAAACCCGCCAATGGCGATGCCTATCGCGTTACCACTGATGAGTCCGATTGTCGCGGCGGCCAAGGAGCAGCCGAGCACCTCAAGATCGTTTAGATCCCAGTCGACATCGCTGTCCGTCTGAAGAGTGTTCGCACCGGGCACGGAAAAGCGAACGACTGCCGACAGGTCGGCGTCTATGTTCCCGAGACCGATGCAAGCATTTATGAGCTCGCACTGCCAACTGGCATTAACGCGAGCCTCGCCGGACTCTGGAGCCCAGGCCGCGCCGATACCACCTTGTAGACGAATCTCACTCGCGTGGGCCTGCATTGCCGACTCGATGCTCCGAACAACCAAGCTTTCGGCGACCGGCTTGGACAGCACGACCGCCCAGTCATTGGGAGAACCACCAGAACTGGCCAACGTGTCGGGGAAATCACCTGCGTGGAAACGGTGCCACTCGTTGAACGCCGACAGCCCCGCCGGGACACCGATTTGCTGTCGGATGGCAATACGTGAGCCATCGCTGGCTGCCGCGACACCAACGTTGACGATCCGTGTCCCACTGCTTGCCAGCGGATTGGGGAGCTGCGAGGTGATCGACGCATTCCGCAGCGCGAACCGGACCACTCGATGAAGACCTGCTCTAAAGTCGTCCGCCAGGGTGCCGACCGGCTCGAAGTCTGTAACCGTCAGATCGAACATGGCGCTGTTTTCGTTGGGCCAAGCCTTCAACGAAACGATGGCGTCACCTTCGTAATCTCCTGCGTCTTCAAACGTCTTGGAGCTACCATTGTTCACGACCCGGCTGAGCGAAATCTTGATGCGCTGCAGCACCTCGACATACCTCGCTTGGATGGTTTCAGGCGGTGCGGCGCCGACCCATGTCTCCGACTCATACGTCCAGGAATAAGTTTTCTTCGTTCGCAGAGTGCTGTTCAGAAGCACATTAACCGACTCTATCTGGTACTCCGAACCTCCAGCGAAGAAGTTTTCTCCGACCGCTCGAGGCGCGCGACTCAAGGTCGAGCGGACCAAACTCAGGTACGTCTGAGCTCTGAACTCAATTTGCACGAACGGAAATACCGCCATCCGACCCACCGCCAACGACTTTACTGAAGTCATCATCCGCTGGAGAAATGTCCGCCTCTCGCCACCCTACGTCGTTATGTGCGCCTCTGCATGCCGACCCGGCCGTGATCACCGGCTACAAGGCCGCCCGCAACCGACCCCTGGCAGTCGGCCGCCCGGCGGTGGGCCGGGCGGCCGACTGAGTGATCGTGTTGCTGGAGCGTCGTGAAGCGCGGGCCCGGGAGGAGCTGAATGCCTGGCAGAAGCTGCTGCGCGAGGCCCAGGAACAGGTGACTGCTCACCAGGAACGGTTGGAGAGCGGGCGGATCGGCCGGGAGGAGGTCCTGCGGAGGAGGCCGAGGCCGCCATGGCGCAACCCTCGGCTTTCCCGCCGCCCGCGACTCGTGCGCTCACGATGGTGGCTGTACCGGAAGTGCCGCAGCCGCCGGTGGCGGGGGCGTCTATCGAGGCGGGCATCCTGGCCTGTGCCCTCGTGGCCACCGGCGGCGCCGGGCAGGGCGGGTGCCTGCGCGCTCCGGACATCCGGCTGCCGGCCGACTTGCTCACCCAGGCCGGCATCCCGGTCACCACCGCTTCCCGACGCGCTCACCGTGCACCCAGCCGGTCAGCTGACCGACCACCCGGTGCGGGCGATCGCGTCCCTCGTGCCGAACGGCCTGGACGCCGACTTCGAACCCGAGCTGATGGCCCTCGCGTTGGGCCTGCCGGGCACCCACTTGTTCGGCGACTCGATCAACCCGGCCGCCACGGCAACCTGCTGCCGCAGATGGCCCGGCTCGGGGCTCGGATCGTCGAGCACTTACCGCCAATGCCACCTGAGCGGTCCCCAACGGCTCACCGGCGCGACGGTGGAGGCCACCGACATCCGCACCGGCTCCGTTGATCCACCGGGCGTCATGACGTGGGCTGTTGGGGGGCGAGGAGCGCCGGTGCGAGTTCACGCCAGCCGCTGCGGGCGAACGTACGGCGCGAGCCGGCGGCGACCTGCACGGCGATGTGGTCGGCGCCGGCCTTGCGCCGCTCGTCCAGCCCGGCGGCTACGTCCTCCGGACCGCCCCAGAGGAAGAGGGCGTCGATGAGGCGGTCGCTGCCTCCGTCCGCCAGGTCGTCCTCGGTGAAGCCCGAACGCAGCCAGGCGGAGCGGTAGTTGGCCATGGGAAGGTACGGAGCGAGTACGGCGCGCGCCGCGGCGCGGGCCGGGCCGGGGTCGGTGTGCAGGATGACGGCTTGCGCCAGGGCGAGTAACGGCCCTCGCCCCAGGAGTTCCCTGGTCCTGACGACGTGGTCGACGGCGACCAGGTACGGGTGGACCCCAAGGCTTTTGCGGGCCGCCAGCCGGGTCATCCGGGGTCCGTGCGCTCCGACCAGCCGTGCGGAGGCCGGAATCGCGGCGGCCGGCGAGTCCAGAGCGTCGAGGTAGCTGTCCATCGCGGTGTAGGGGCGCCGGTAGGTGCCGACCAGTTCACCGTGGCTGACGCCGATGCCGACCGCCAGCCGCTGCCGTTGGTCCACCGGCAACGCGCGGTAGGCGCCGGCCAGTCGGCCCGCGGGCTGGCCCCAGATGGAGACGACGCCGGTGGCCACGGTGACCCGACGCGTCGCCTCCAGCACGTGAGCCGCTCTGCGCAGGTCGCCCCGCGGATTGCCGCCGGGATCACCGCCGAGCCACAGTGTTCCGTACCCGAGTTCCTCGGCTTCCGCGGCGGCGTCCGCGGCCTCACCGGGGTCGCCGTGGGTGAAGGCCAGGCTCCAGATCCCGAACGTCCCCAGCTCCATGGGGCCCCTCCCTCGCTCCGATGCGGTCCTTCGTATCCGATCGGACTGCACCACCGCCAGAGCACCCGGCGACGGGCGGAAGCCCGGACGCCTTCCGGCGGACATCCTGTTAGCCCGGCGTAGTCAGCCGACGATGCGCCCACATAGCCGACTGGCGTCTGCTACCGGGCAGTTCACGCGGCCACGTCCGTGGCCGCCGCACAACGTGACCGACGATCGGCGAACTCCCGTGAAACCGCAAGGATTCACCGCTCCTCGGCCCCTTCCCGCCGGACGAGTACTTCAGGGCTGGGACGACGCGTGACGACGCTCGCCAGCCCCTGCGGCGTCGAGGTGGATGTCCGCAGGGACTACAACACCGTTCACACGCTCCTGGATTGGACGGACGAGCCCGACCGGCCTTCGGCGGGGCTGCGTTGGGCGGGATGTGGCCGCGTCCGCGGGCTGCCGACGGCCGGCCGTCGGCAGCCCGCGGACGATTCTTCACCGGATGCGTTGCGTGGGTGCGCAGGCCGCCACCTGCGCCGAACGCCCTCGGCGTCGAGGACGAACGGGACACCCGTACCGGCCCCGCCCGCGCCGGTTCAGACCGCGACCGTCCCCGCCGCGTCCCTCACCCCCCGCGCGGGATCTTCCGCAAGGTCGGACGCGTGGTCCGCGGCCCACCGGGCCAGGGTGCGGCCCGGCCTGCCGAGGACCCGCTGGACGTCGGGCCGGACCTCGGGGGGCTCCTCCGCGTACTCGGCCTGGTAGCCCAGCAGGTATTCGGCGATGTCCCAGGACATCCCGGCCGCGATGTACGCCGCGCGGGCGCGGCCGTACGTCACCTTCTCGAAGCGCAGCGGCCGGCCCAGACCCCGGGCGATCGCCGCGGCCTGTTCCCTCTGGGTGAGCCGTTCAGGGCCGCTCAGTGAGTAGGCGTGTCCGGCGTGGCCGTCCGAGAGGAGGGCGGCGGCGGCCACTTCGGCGATGTCGGCCTCGTGGACGGGGACGCCGAGCGCGTCGGGGAAGGCGCTGCGCACCGTGTTCTCGGCGCGGATCGAGGGGCCCCACATGTCCAGCTTGTTGCCGGCGAACTCGCCCGGCCGGATGTGGGTCCACGCCAGGCCGGATGCCTCGATGACCTCCTCGACGTCGCGCAGCATCTCGTGACTGCCCGGCCGCCGTACGGTGACGGCGAGTCCGGACAGGTCGACGACGCGCCCGACGCCCGCGTCGGCGGCGAGTTCCATGAAGGTGCGGGCCTGCCGTACCGCATCGTCCGGGTCGAGTATCCCGGACATGTAGTAGACGGCGTGCGCCCCCTCAAGTGCCGCCGTGACGCCCGTGAGTCGGGTGAGGCTGCCCGTCATCACCTCGACGGCGCCGGGCAGTCGGGCCGCTTGCGGATTCCTGGTCAGGGCCCGCACCCGTTGGCCGGCCGCGAGCAGCCGGTCGACCAGGACGCGGCCGACCGTTCCCGTCGCGCCCGTTACAAGAATGGTCATGGGTTCTCCTTCTTGGCCGGTGCCGAACTCGTCGGTGGGCGGCCGACGATAAGCCCACCCGGCTCCCGCCCGCATATGAGCCCACGTCTCGTTTGGCGGGTCGTTGGGCGGAGCGGCGGAGCCCGTGGCGGGGTGCGTACGATCACGCGCATGGAGGCACTCGCTCAGCGCCTGGTCCCGGACGAGATGTGGGAGGCGGTTCGCCCGCTGCTGCCGGACGTGCCGCCGCGGCCGCAGGGCGGCGGGAGGGCCGCGGCGGACGCGCGCAGGGTCATGGTGGCGGTCGTCTACGTGGTCACCAGCGGGTGTGCGTGGCAGCACCTGCCCTCCTCGTTCGGGGTGAGCGTGCCGACGGCCCACCGCTGGTTCACCCGGTGGAGCGGCGCGGACCTGTGGCGGAGGCTGAGCGAGACGACATCCGGCATCCCGGCGCTCGCCGCCTGGACCAAGGTGATCCACGAGTGCGCGGCCCGCCGCGTCCACCCCTGAAAATCACCAAACGAGACATGGCGCCGCTCCCGGCGAGGCGTCGCCCCGGGAACCGGTGCGCGAGACTGGAAGGGAGGAGACGACTGCCGTTCCGGCCCGCCGCCCGGGCCCGTGTCGTGGGCGCGTACGTCTCGGCGCGGCGCGGCGGCCGGGGGACGGTCGCGGAGACCGATGACGTGACGGGCCCGGTGGGCGTGGGGGCCACGCCGGCCCGCCCGACGCGGACGAGGGAGGAACCGCACCATGGCAGGAGCACTGTCGCCACGGCATCGTTCGCTCTTCCCCGATCTGAGGGAGTGGCTGGAGGGAGGCGTCCCCGGGTTCCCCGCCGTCTGGGCGGCGGCCGCGGGTGCGCACCCGATCCCCATCGAGATCTCCGAGGAGGGCGGGCAGTACGTGCTGAGGGCGGAGATGCCGGGGCTGGACCCGGAGAAGGACATCGAGATCTCCGCCGAGGGCGAGACCCTCACCGTCAAGGCCGAGCACACCGAATGCCGGGAGGACAAGCGGCACTCGGAGTTCCGCTACGGCTCGTTCGAGCGGTCCGTACGGCTGCCGGCGCCGATACCCGAGGAGGGTGTCACGGCCGACTACCGGGACGGCATCCTCACGGTGCGGGTGCCGCAGCCGGAGAAGAAGGAATCCGGCCCGCGCACCATCGCGGTGCGGCGGACGGGGTGAGGTGCCGCCGGGGCTGATGTGCGGGGACGGGCCTGGGGCCCGGCCCGGTGGCCGCCCCGCCGGGCCGGGAGGGCCCGAGGGCCCGGAGCCGTCCTCGGGCCGCTGGCCTCACCACGATCGCGACGGCCCGCCAGCGGTCCGTGCCCGGTCGCGCGCTGCACCCGCCCCTCCCCCGCCGCATCACCCGCCGGACGACGCGTCCTCCTCCGCCCGCCCCGCCGCCACGACCGCGCCCAGCAGGGCGTCCACCTCGGCCGGGGTGGTGTGCGGGTTGAGCAGGGTGAGCTTGAGCCGTACGCGGCCGGGACCGTCCCCGGGCAGCTCCGTGCGGCCGACCACGGCGCGGCCCTCCGCCAGCAGGCGCCGCCGCAGCGCCGCGTTGATCCGGTCGGTCTCCTCGGGGCCGGCGCCGGCCGGGCGGTAGCGGAAGACCATGGTGGTGAGCACGGGGGCGGTGTGCGGTTCGAGCTGTGGATGGTCCCCGGCGGTGGCGTACGCGTGGCGGGCCAGGTCGTGGCAGGCGTCGACGAGGCGGCCCAGGCCGGGTCTGCCGAGCGCCCGCAGGGTCGCCAGGATCTTGAAGGCGTCGGGGCGGCGGGTGGTGCGCAAGGACAGGCCGAGCAGGCTGGGGTAGCCCGCCTCCTCGTCGTCGGCGGGGTTGAGGTAGACGGCCCGCCGGGCGAGTGGCGCGTAGGTCTCGGCCCGGCGGACGAGGAAGACGCCGGCGGGGGCCGGCTGCCAGCCGAGCTTGTGCCAGTCCAGGGAGACGGAGTCGGCCCGTTCGAGGCCGTCGAGCAGGGGTGCCAGGCGGTCCGAGAGCAGGGCACCGCCGCCATAGGCGGCGTCCACGTGCAGCCACGCGCCGTACTCGGCGGCGAGGCCGGCGATGCGCGGCAGCGGGTCGATGCCGCCGGTGTCGGTCGTGCCCGCCGTCGCGACGATCGCGACGGGCGTGCCGCCCTCGGCGACCGTCTGCTTGAGCCGCCGCTCCAGCGCCTCGGCGTCCATCCGCAGGTCGTCGTCCACGGGGACGGAGGTCACCGCCCTCTCGCCGAGGCCGAGCACGGCGGCGGCGCGCTGTACGGAGAAGTGCGCGGCGGACGACGCGAACAGACGGGGCGTCAGTTCGGCCGGCACTCCGTCGAGTTCGACCGCTCTTCCGCTCTCACGTCTTCCGCTCTCACGGCCGAGGATCTGGTCGCGGGCGAGCATCAGCCCCATGAGGTTGGACTCGGTCCCCCCGGAGGTGATCACCCCGGCCGCCCGGGCGGGGTCGTAGCCGACGAGCGCGGCCAGCTCCCGGACGAGGGCGGTCTCCAGCTCGGTGGCGGCGGGTGCCTGGTCCCAGGAGTCCTGGGAGGGGTTGAGGGCGCTGACCGCCAGGTCGGCGGCGACGGCCACGGCGAGCGGCGGGCAGTGCAGGTGGGCGGCGCAGGCCGGGTCGGCGGGGTCGGCGCTGCCCTCGGCGAGCAGGGCGGTGAGGCGCCCGAGCACGCCTGTTCCGGCGGCCGGTCCTGTGTCCGTCCTGGCGGCCGAACCTGCGTACGAGCCTGCGCCCGTCCCGACGTCCGGCCCAGCATCCGATCCTGCGTACCAGCCTGCGCCCGTCCCGACGTCCGATCCTGCATCCGGCCCCGCGTCGGGATGCGCTCCGGGCTGCGCGCCCGCCGTGAGGGCGTCGGCCACCAGCGCGGCCACCCTGCCCGGCCCGCCGGCCGGCAGTGGGCCGCCGCGCCGCGCCGCGCCCTCGGCGAGGCCGTCGAGGACGGCGTCGAGCAGCGGGCGCAGGGCGTCCGGCCCGCCGGCGCCGCCGGAGAGGGCCGGTGTCGCGGCGGCCGGGTGTGCGGCGGGGGCCGGCGTTCCCGGGGCGGGGTCGTCGGCGGCCGGTGCCGCGGCGCCGGAACCGGCGAGGGCCGGCACCCCGGCGCCCGAACCACCGGCCCAGCCGGCGCCCGAACCGGTACCGGAACCGCCGGCCGAACCGATACCCGACCCGGCAGCCGGCACCGAAGCCCCAGGGCCGGCGGCTATGCCGCCCCGGTCGTGCGCGGTCACGGGCGGCCGCCCTCGGGCGTCGCCGCGGCGGCCTCCGCGATCGCGTCCGTGACGCGGTCGAGGACGGTCTCGGCCTGCTCGTCGGTGATGGTCAGCGGAGGCAGCAGGCGGAGCACCGCGTCGTGGCGGCCGCCGAGTTCGACGATGAGGCCGCGGGCGAGGCAGCCCTCGCGGACGCGGGCGGCGAGGGCGGGGTCGGCGGGGTGGGCGCCGCCGGCGTCGGGGGCGGCGGCGGGGTCGACGAGTTCGACGCCGATCATCAGGCCCCGGCCGCGGACGTCGCCGATGACCGGCAGCGCGCCGCGCAGGGCATCGAGCCGGGCGGTCATCCGGGCGCCGACGAGTGCGGCGCGCGCGGCCAGTCCGGCGTCCGCGACGTGCCGCAGGGTCGCCGCGCCGGCGGCCATGGCGAGGGTGTTGCCCCGGAAGGTGCCGGTGTGCGCGCCGGGCCGCCAGCCGTCGTAGTCCTCGTGGTAGAGGACGACGGCCAGGGGCAGGCTGCCGCCGATCGCCTTGGAGGCGACGATGACGTCGGGGACGATGCCGCTGTGCTCGACGGCCCACATCGTGCCGGTGCGTCCGGCGCCGGTCTGGACCTCGTCGACGATGAGGGGGATGCCGCGTTCGGCGGTGATGCGCCGCATGGCGCGCAGCCAGGCGTCCGGGGCGGGGATGACGCCGCCCTCGCCCTGGACGGCTTCGAGGATCATGGCGGCGGGGGGCAGGACGCCGCCGGAGGGGTCGTCGAGCAGCCGCTCGACGTAGGCGGCGGAGAGTTCGGCCCCGCGGTCGCCGCCGACGCCGAAGGGGCAGCGGTAGGCGTACGGGTAGGGCAGGCGGGTCACCTCGCCGGCGCTGGGGAGCGGCTGCTTGACGGCGACGCTGCCGGTCGCGGCGAGGGCTCCGGCGGTCATGCCGTGGTAGGCGCCGGTGAAGGCGAGCACCCCGCGCCGGCCGGTGGCGGTCTGGGTGAGCTTGAGGGCGGCCTCGACGGCGTCCGTGCCGGCGGGCCCGCAGAAGTGCACCTTGGCGTGGTCGGCGAAGGCCGGCGGGAGGCTCGCGAAGAGGGCGTCGGTGAAGTCGTCCTTCTCCCGCGTGGCGAGGTCGAGGACGTGGAGCGGGGCCCCGCTGTCGAGGGTGCGCCGGACGGCGTCGAGCACGACGGGGTGGTTGTGGCCGAGGGCGAGGGTTCCCGCGCCGGAGAGGCAGTCGAGGTAGCGGCGGCCGTCGGCGCCCTCCACGGTCATGCCGTCGGCGCGGACGGGCACGATCGGGAAGGAGCGGGCGTACGTCCGCGCGGCGGACTCTCGGGCGTTCTGGCGGTGCAGGACGGCGTCGCGGGTGTCGGGGGAGACGCCGGTGGCGAGGGTCATCGCGGTAACTCCTGGGAATCCGGGCAGGGGTGGGCGCCCGTGGTGCCGAGGGGAGGGGGAAGGGGCGAGGGGGTCTACGGCCGGCCGAGCGGCTGCCGGGCCCGGGCGGCGAGGTGGTGCGGGGGCTCGATGCCCTCGGGCAGCGCGGGGTCGGGTTCGAGGGCGCCCCAGTGCTGGTGGAGCGGCAGGGTGCCGGCCCAGAGGCCGAGAGCGGCGTCCGGGCCGTCGCCGTCGTCCGGCGGCCCGGTGCGGATCTTCACCGACGCCTCGGTCAGCTCCAGCGCGAGCAGCGCCGTGGCGGCGAGCTCCTTGCGGCTGGGCCCGCGCACGTAGTCCCACTGGCCGGGGGTGACGTGCTCGGTGAGACAGCGCAGGCCGGCGAGCTTCTCCTCGGGGTCGGTGACGAGCCGCGGGACGCCGTAGACCATGGCGCTGCGGTAGTTGATCCCGTGCTCGAAGACCGAGCGGGCCAGCACGAGTCCGTCGACGTGGGTGACGGTGAGGCAGACGGCGGCCCGCGGCGAGGCGGCCAGGCTGCGGCTGGCGACCGAGCCGTGGAAGTAGAGGGTGTCGGCCGTCGCACCGTAGACGGTCGGCACCACCATGGGGGTGCCGTCGACGACCACGCCGAGGTGGCACAGGAAGCCGTCGCGCAGCACGGCGTCGAGATCGGCCCGGCGGTCGCTGCCCTGCTCCCGCAGGCGGCGGTGCCGGGTGCGTTCGGTCGGGGAAAGGACGTCGGGCGGCACATGCTGCGCCTGCTCGGTCATATCGCGGCTTTCTCATCGGTGCGACCCGAACGGGCCGTTCGAAGACGAGCGCCAGACTGCCCGCAGGAAGGCCGGTTTGGCAAGGGATCCCCGGGCTCCCGGACCGGCGGGCCAATATTCGATCAAGTCACCGGAGAACGCTTGCCATTGGCCCCCGACTACGCAAAGGTGTTCGAGCGATACCGCCGCTTGGCGCCTCGACGACGGAAGTACGGGGATGACGGACAACCATTCCGCGGCCGAGCCGCTCGACCTTGTTGGCGTGGGCATAGGCCCGTTCAACCTCTCGCTGGCGGCGCTGGCCGACGGAGTCCCCGGCCTGCGCACCGCGTTCCTGGAGCGGAGCCCCGAATTCCGGTGGCATCCGGGGCTGCTGATCGACGGGACCACGCTCCAGGTGCCCTTCCTGGCCGACCTGGTGAGCCTGGTGGACCCCACCAGCCCGTGGTCGTTCCTCGCCTACCTCAGGGCCACCGGGCGGCTCTTCCCGTTCTACTTCGCCGAGCGGTTCCACATCGACCGGGCCGAGTACGACGCCTACTGCCGCTGGGCCGCCGAGGCCCTGCCCCACTGCCGCTTCGGCCACCAGGTGGACGCGGTGTCCTGGGACGAGGAGCACGGCGCGTTCGCCGTCGACCACACCGTCGAGAGCGCCGACGGGGAAGTCGTCTCCGCCGGGCGGCAGTTCGCCCGCAACCTCGCCCTCGGCATCGGCACCGAACCCACCGTCCCCCCGGTCTTCCGCCCCCTGACCGGCGACCCGTCGGTCACCGTCGTGCACTCCGCCGACTACCTGACGCATCGCCAGGAACTGCTGGGAAAGCGGCACATCACCGTCGTCGGCTCCGGGCAGTCCGGCGCCGAGGTCTTCCTCGACCTGCTGCGCGCCCGGCCCGCCGGCGCCGAGGGCCTCCAGTGGGTCAGCCGCTCCCCCGCCTTCGCGCCCATGGAGTACTCCAAGCTGGGCCTGGAGCAGTTCACCCCCGACTACACCCGCTTCTTCCACCGCCTCCCCGAGCGGACGAGGGACGAACTGCTCCCCCGGCAGTGGCAGTTGTACAAGGGCATCAGCGCCGACACCATCTCCGACATCCACGGCGAGCTCTACCGCCGCACCGTCGGCGGCGACTGGCCCGCGGCCGTGCTGCGCCCCGCCACGGACGTCGTGGCCGCCCGCCGCCGGGAGGGCCGCGTCGAGCTGGAGCTGGAGCACACCCAGGAGGGGGGCCGGACGACGCTGGCCACCGACGCCGTCGTCCTCGCCACCGGCTACGCCGAGCGCCCCGCCGACGCCCTCCTGCGCGGCCTCGCCCCCTTCCTGGTCCGGGACTCCTCCGGCCGGCCGGTGGTCGACGCCGACCAGCGGCTCGTCCTCGAAGGCCCGGTCCGCGGCTCGGTGTTCGTCCAGAACGCCGAGCGCCACACCCACGGCGTCGGCGCTCCCGACCTCGGGCTCGCGGCCTGGCGCTCGGCCGTCATCCTCAACGCGCTGACCGGCCGGGAGGTCCACCGGCTGCCCGCCCGCACGGCCTTCACCACCTTCGGGATCCCCGTGGACCCCGGGCCGTCCGCCGACGGCCCGGCCGGCCGGGCGGCCGGATCCACCGCGCGAGCCACCTGACGACCTACCGAGGAGACAGCCATGCTGATCAGGAAGACGGGCGACGACCAGCTCGTCGACGCCTACGGCATCCGTTACCAGCAGATCTACCCGCACGGCGGCGAGGAGCTGGCGCCCTGGGGCGTCGGCCGCGCCGTCGTCGAACCCGGCGGGGCCACCGAGCCGCACAGCCACGACGACCACGAGATGTTCGTGTTCCTCTCCGGGCGCGGCGTGCTGACCGTCGACGGCGAGGAGTGCGAGGTCGGCCCCGAGGTCACCGCCCTCATGCCGGGCGGCAGCGTGCACCACGTCCGCAACAGCAGCGACACCGAGCGGCTGGTCTTCCTCTCGGTGTACTGGCCCGTCCCGCACGGGCCGATCGACCTCTGACCCCACCCGCACGCCGCCCCCAGCGCGCCTCCGACCGGAGCCCCCATGCCCTCCACCTTCACCCTGGTCACCGCGGCCCCGCCCACGCCCAACGGCGATCTCCACCTCGGCCATCTGTCGGGCCCGTACTCGGGCGCGGACACCGCCGTCCGCGCCCGGCGGCTGCTCGGCGGCGAGGGCCTGTTCGTCACCGGCTCCGACCTCCACCAGAGCTATGTGCCGGTGAAGGCCCGGCGGGACGGCACCGACTCGCTGGAGATGGCGGAGGGCTTCGCCGACGAGATCGCCCGCATCTTCGCCTCGGCCGGCTTCGCCCCCGACGCCTACGTCCGGCCCTGGCGCTCGGACCTGCACACCACCCTCGTCCGCGAGTTCTTCACCCGTCTCCACGACCGGGGCGCGCTGCGCGTCCGCACGGAGAAGGCCCTGTTCTGCGCCGGCTGCGACCGCTACCTCTTCGAGGCGCACCTCACCGGCAAGTGCCCGCACTGCGGCGCCGGCAGCGACGGCAACTCCTGCGAGAACTGCGCCCTGCCCAACGAGGTCACCGACCTGGTCGCCCCCGTGTGCAACGCGTGCGGCGGCCGGCCGGAGGAACGCCCCGTGGAGCGGCTGGTGTTCCCGCTCGGCGAGTACGCCGACCGGCTGCGCGCCTTCCACGCGGCCACCGCCATGAGCCCCCAACTGGAGGCGCTGTGCGCGGACATGATCGAGCGGGGGCTCCCGGACATCCCGGTGGGTCACCCCACCGACTGGGGCCTGCCGATGCCCGTCCCCGGCTTCGAGGGCCACCGCGTCTACGTGTGGGCCGAGATGATGCCGGGCTACTTCGCGGAGCTGGCCGAGGGCCTGCGCGCCACGGGCCGCGACCCCGACGAGTGGCGGACGGTCTGGAACGACCCCCGCACCGAGATCGTCCAGTTCTTCGGCTTCGACAACGGCTACTTCCACGCCCTGCTGCAGCCCGCCCTGCTCATGGCGTACGACCCGGACTTCCGGCTGCCGACGGCGCTGGTGACCAACGAGTTCTACCAGCTGGGCGCCTCCAAGTTCTCCACCAGCAGGCGCCATGCCATCTGGGCCGGCGACCTGCTGGCCGCCGTCCCGGCGAGCACCGCCCGCTTCGTCCTCGCCCACGACCGGCCCGAGAACGAGCGGACGTCCTTCTCCTGGGACCGCTTCCACGAGCTGGCCGACGAAGAGCTGGCCGGGCGCTGGCAGTCCTGGCTCACCGGCCTGTTCGCCCGGCTGGAGACGCAGGCCGGCGGCACGGTGCCGGACGGCACGCCGCTGCCCTCCCAGGAGCGGTTCCTGCGCCTGCTGGAGGGCATCGCCGAGGAGTGCCTGGCGGCCTACTCCCCCGCCGCCTTCTCCCCCCGGCGCGCCACCCGTCTGCTGTGCGAACTCGTCACCTGCGCGCGGGACTTCGCCGCCGCCCAGGCCCGCACCCGGGACTCGGGGCGGACGGCGGCCGCGCTCGCCGCCGAGGCCGCCGCCGCGCGTCTCCTCGCCCAGCTCTCCTACCCCGTCATGCCCGAGTTCGCCGAACGGCTGTGGACCGCGCTCGGCGAGACGGGCACCCCGCTGTGGGACGGTGTGCGGCCGCCCGCCGCCGGACGGCGCGTCGCCACCGCGGCCCGCTTCTTCGAGCCCCTGCCCGCCGACCTCGAAGAGCGGGTCATGACCTCATGACCGGGCGCCGGTACGGCGGGGGCCCGGTGACCGCGCCGTGAGCGGAACGGCCCTGGTGGTCGGGGCGGGCGTCTTCGGCCTGTCCGTCGCCCGCGAACTCGCCCTGCGCTCCTGGTCGGTACGGGTCGTCGACCCCCGCCCGCCGGGGACGCGGGGCCCCTCGGCCGGGGAGACCCGCATCCTGCGCTGTGCGCACGGAACGGACCCCTGGTACGCGGAGCTGGCCCGCCGGGCCACCGCGCAATGGCGGGCGCTGGAACGGGAGTCGGGACGCCGGCTGCTCCTGCCGACGGGCGTGCTCACCCTGGGCCCGGCCGCCGACGACGGCTGGGAGCGGGCCGCGCACGGGCACTTGACGCGCCTCGGCGTCCCCGCCGAGCTGCTCACGGCCGGAGCGGCCGCCCGCCGCTTCCCCGGCTTCGCCCCGGGCCCCGGATCCCCGGGCGGCACCGCCCTGTTCGAGCCGGAGGCCGGGGTGCTCCTCGCCCGGGAGGCGACGGCCGCCCTCGCCGCGTCCGCCACCGCCCACCGGGCCGAGCTGATCCGGGCCGAGGCCACGGCCCGCGACGGCGGCACGGCCGTCGTCGGGGGCGAGCCCTGGCCCGCGGACCTCACCGTCTGGGCCGTCGGCACCGCGCTGCCCGCCCTGTTCCCCGGGCTGACCACCGTCCGCCCGGTGCGCCAGGACTGCTGGTACGTACGGCCCGGGGGCCCGTGGGCGGCCGACGGCCGTCAGCCGGCCTGGCTGGACCGGGCCCACGGCTGCTACGGCATCCCCGCCGTGGCCTCGCACGGCGTCAAGGTCGTCCCCGACGTGGAGACGCCCCCCGGCGCCCCCGCGGACCCCCGGCCCGGCGAGGCTCCCCCGGCACTGCGCGCCTATCTCCGCGCCCGCCTGCCCGCCCTCGCCGGCGCCCCCGTGACCCACCGCGAGGTGTGCTCGTACGCCCTCGCCGCCGACGAGCACTTCGTCCTGGCCCGCCACCCGGGCCGCCCCGGCGTCTGGCTCGTCGGCGGCGACTCGGGGCACGGCTTCAAACACGGGCCCGCCTGGGGCGCGTTCGTCTGCGACGTCGTCGAGGGCCGGCGCGCCGCCCCGCCGCGCTTCGCCCTGCGCTGACGCCCGTCCACCACCCGACAGCCCCCCGGAGAGAGCCCGTGCCGCCCGTCCTGTGGATCCTGACCGCCGGCGCGTTCACCGTCGGCACGGACGCCTACGTGATCGCCGGTGTCCTGCCCGACCTGGCCCGGGACCTGGGGGTGACGGTGGGCGCGGCGGGGCAGCTCGTCACGGTGTTCGCCGCGGTGTACGCGCTGGCCGCTCCGGTCGTCGCCTCGTCCACCGCCGCGCTCTCCCGGCGCGGCGCGCTGTCGGCCGCGCTGGCGGCGTTCGTGGCGGGGAACGCGCTGACCGCCGCCGCGCCCGGCTACTGGCTGGTCATGCTGGGCCGGGTGGTCGCGGCCGTGGGAGCGGCCGGGTTCACGCCGGCGGCCTCCGCGGCGGCCGCGGACCTGGTGGCGCCCCGGCACCGGGCGAGGGCCCTGGCCGCCGTGGTCGGCGGGCTGACCGCCGCGACCGCGCTCGGCGTGCCGCTGGGCACCCTGGTGGCGGGGGCGCTGGGCTGGCGGGCCACGCTCGGCGCCGTGGCGGTGCTGGGCCTCGTGGCGCTCGCGGGGACGGCCGCGCGGCTGCCGGCCCTGCCGCCGGGGGCCCGGCTGCCGCTCGCCCGGCGGCTGGCGGGCCTGCGGAACCCGGCGGTGCTGCTCGTGCTCGCCGTCTCCCTGTTCACCGTCACCTCCGAACAGCTCGTCTACACCTACGTCGGGACCGCGCTGGCGCCCGCCACGGGGGACCGGGCCGGGGTGCTGGCCGTGCTCCTGTTCGTCTTCGGCCTGGGCGCGGTCGTCGGCAACGCGGTGGCGGGCTGGGGCACGGACCGGTTCGGCAGCCGCGTCACCCTGCTCGTGGCGGTCGGCGGCATGACCGCGGACCTGGCACTGCTGCCGTGGTGGTGCCGGAGCCTGCCCGCCGCCGGGGCGGCGATGTTCTGGTGGGGGCTGACGGGGTGGATGTACGTCGTCCCCCAGCAGCACCGGCTGCTCGTCCTCGCCCGCCCCGGCGGCCCGCTGGCCGTCGCCCTCAACAGCTCCGTCCTCTATCTGGGCATCGCGCTCGGCGGCGCGCTGGGCGGCGCGGTCCTCCACTTCGCCGCGCCGTCCCGGCTCGCCGTGCCCGCCGTGCTGCTGGGCGCGCTCGCCCTGGTGACGGCCGCGACGGGCTACCGCGAGGCGCCGCGCGCCACGTGAGGCGGCGCTCACCGCGGCGGGATGCAGTCGGTGGGCGGGCGGCCCTCGGGCCAGGAGAGCCGGACGAAGACGGGGGTGCCGTCCGCCGACAACTCCATGATGGGGACGGCCTTGTTGTACGGGTTGCCGTGCACGTCGAGGCAGATCCAGCCGCCGGCGCCCTCGACCTTCTGGGGGCCCATGAGGCGGGGCCACTCGTTGGCCACGCTGACGAGCTTGGGCAGGTGGCCCGGGTCGGGGGTGCGGATGCCCTGGACGACGGTGGCCATCGCGTCGTAGGCGACGATGGCCTGCCCGTCGGTGAGGTCGTCGTGGCCGAGCGGCCCGATGCCCAGGTCGGCGGACTTGGCGGCCAGCCGGGCGAAGGTCTCGTAGGCGCCGCGCGAGCCGCCGGACGGGGGCGCCGAGGAGCCGCGCCAGGCGTCGGGGTGGGCGAGGGCGGTGTAGCGGACGGTCACCTTGTGACGGACCGCGGACCGGTCCAGCCCGGGGTCGCCGCCGAGGTACGAGCCCTCGTCGCCCGTGAGGACGGTGACGGGCCGGTCCTGGCAGGGGCGGCCGCTCAGCGCGTTGATGAACTCCCGCAGCTGGGCGTGGCGTCCGGCGAAGAAGACGTTCTCCGCGTCCTTGGCGCCGCAGACGAAGAGGGCGATCTGGCGGGCGGTGCTCGCCGTGCTGCCGAGGTCGGTGGAGTCGATGGGCTGCGGCTGGTACGGGGAGTCGGCCAGGAGGCGGTTGAAGACGTCGCGGAGGGTGCCCGCGTAGCGGTCGCCGGGGTTGCGGTCGTGGACGAGCAGGGACTTCCTGGGGTCGGTGCGGCCGAAGTGGGTCAGGGCGCGGGCCTCGTCGCGGTTGGTGGGGACGACGCGGGCGAGGCCCGGGAAGGGCTCCTCCCGGTCGTTGTTGGCGATGTCGTCGGCCGTGATGGTCGTCCCGACGACCGGGACGTGCCGGGCGGTGAGCGCGGCGACGGCGTCCTTGGTGCCCTGGCCGCTGGTGGCGACGCCGGTCACGGCCCGCAGCCGGTCCGGCCCGTCGGTCATGGCGACGAGCCGGTCCACGACCGGGCGCCAATGGGCGTCCTCCTTGCCGGTGTTGGCGAGCACCAGGCGGATCGGCGGCCGTTCCCCGTTGGACTCGTGGTTGGCCCGGTACTGCTGGAGGTAGGCCCCCTCCACAGAGTGCACGATCTTCGCCCGGCGGACGGGGTCGTCCGAGTCGAAGGGCATCATCACGGCGACGGTCGCGTACGTGCCCGGCTCCAGGGTGTCGTTCTCCCGCGCGATCGCCTCGCTGACCGGTTTCAACTGCTCGTTGCCGAAGGCGAATCCGTCACCGGACACCCCGACGCACTCGTCGTCGGGCCCGGTCCGCTCGACGCCCGCCGCGCACGACCGGTCGGGGTGGAAGGAGTCCCACGCGAACCAGGCGCCCGCCCCGAGGACGGCCAGGGCCACGACGACGGCGACGATCCGGGTGAGGAGGTTGGGGGCGAACAGGTCGCGGACCGCGTCGATCGCTCTGCGCATCGCGCACTCTCCCGTGTGAAGTGATGTGCGGTTCCGGCTGGTCGGCGGGCGGCGCGGTCAGAAGGCGCGCCACTCCAGGGCGTCGCGCGGCCACTCCCGGGACGCCTGCCACAGGACGTCGTTCCCGTTGCGCCGCAGGTCGGAGAGGTGTCCGAGTTCGTAGGCCATCCTCTCGACGACCTCGGTGTCGAGCAGTGCCAGCGGGTCGCGGACCAGCCACACGGCGTGCAGCAGCCGCTCGACGCGGAAGTGGAGGACGGGGTCGGCCGTCTGGCCCGGGACCGGCTGCCGGGGGTCGGGGGTGCCCAGGGCGGTCGCCCGGCGCCGGTCCGGGGCGGCGAAGTGGGGCGCCGCGGTGATCACGAGCAGTTCGTCGAGCCACTGCCGGGCCGGTACGTCGGGCCGCTGGAAAGTGTCGCACAGGTACGCCACCGCCGGCTCGGTCCGGCCGAGCGCCAGTTCGTGGTGGAGGAACAGGGGCGGGGACGGCGGGTGCCGGCGGCCGCGCCACTCGCCGCCGGCGTGGTAGTCGCGCAGGGTGTGGTGGACGGCCCGCCAGCTCGCGGCGTCGGGGTCCTGGTGGTGGAGGCGGTGCAGGAGGGCGGAGCGCAGCAGCGGGTCGGCGACGAACAGGTGCGGGTCCTCCGGCCAGCCCTCCCGGCGCAGGACGTCCCTGGCGTGCCGCATGCCGCCCGCGCCGCCGTGGGCCTGGAGCCGGGCCGTGGCCAGGGCCTCGGCGGCGCCGGGGTCGCGGGCGGCGGCGAGGATCACCAGGCGTTCCAGGCAGTCGGCCGGGACGAGCCGGCGGAGCAGCTCCTCCCCGGTGGTGTGCGTGCCGCCGGCGGCGGGCGCGTCGAGCAGGGCGCCCGGGGTGACCTCCCGGTCCTCCGGCACGCGGTGCACCGCCTCGGCCAGCAGGCGCACGCCCAGCGGGCGGCCCCCGGTGAGGCGGTGCACGGCCCGGTACAGGCCGGCGGGACCGCGGGGTGCGACGGTGGCCCCCTCGGTGTCGGCCCGTTCGAGGATGCGCCGTACGTCCTCCGGCTCCAGCGCGGGCAGGCCGGCGGCCACCGCCCCGGAGCCGGGCTGGGGGCCGCGGCGCCAGCGGCCCCGGTGGGCGAGCTCGGCGAAGCGCAGGGCCACGGCGTGCTCCGGTGCCGCGGCGGGCGCGCCGCGCTGCGCGGCGATCACCACCGTCCGGTCGTACCGGCCCTCGTGGCGGTCGCGCAGCACGCACTCCAGGATCCGGCGGCCGGGCGCGGCGTGGGCGTTGTCGAGCAGGACGAGGGGGCGCCCGACGCGGCGCAGCCGTCCGGTGCCGGCGTAGGCGGCCGCCAGGTCGGCGCGCAGGGCGCCGATCAAGTGGCG
Source organism: Streptomyces caatingaensis (assembly GCF_001187435.1). GTDB lineage: Bacteria > Actinomycetota > Actinomycetes > Streptomycetales > Streptomycetaceae > Streptomyces > Streptomyces caatingaensis. The sequence goes on from NZ_LFXA01000012.1 coordinate 34,795, forward strand.
TTCGGCCACGGCGCGGTGCCCGTCGCCGCGGTGGAAGTGCCGCCCGAGGAGGGTGAGTCCGCGGGCCGCGTTGCCGCCCGCGTCGGGGTAGGTCCCGTACCAGGTGGCGGCGTTGCGCTGTCTTCGGTTGAACAGCTCCTCCAGGAGGGACTCGACGGTGGCCTCGACGACGATGTCGACGGCGGGGATGCCGGTGGTGGCCAGGTTGCTCAGCTTGGTGACGACCTTGCTCAGCCAGGCGCGGCCCTGGTTCTCCCACCAGGAGCCGGGGGCGAGGAGCAGGCCGAGCCGCGCGGCCTCGGCCTGGATGCGCTCGTCCTCGTCGGGCCCCCAGCCGCCGCTGGCCGCCGCCAGCAGGCCGGCGGCGAGCCGGGGGAAGCGGACCTCGCCGGCGCCGCGCACCCTCGGCACGAGCTGTTCGGCCAGCGCGTACAGGGCCTCGGTCACCGGTGTGCCCGGGGCGTGGCCGGCGTGCGGCGGCGCGGTGAGGTCGGGTGCCTCGCAGTCGAGGAGGGCGACGGGGACGTGGTGCCGGTAGGTGCCGCGCAGCCGCTCCAGGACGGCGGTCTTGCCGGTGCCGCGGGCCCCGGTGAGGACCACCACGGGCAGGTCCTCGTCGTGCTCGAAGGCGGCCCGCCGGTGGGCGGGTGTCATTCCGACGAGGCGGGGCACCAGCCCCGTGAGCAGAGCATCACGACCGTACATGCGTACCCCCCGGCATGCGCGACCCCCCAGCCGCCGGTCCGGCCGCGCCGCTCCGGCAGCGTCCGCGGGAATATGTCCGCGGTGGGTCGAGGGTAGTCACAACGGGGCCGTGAGCCCAGGGGGTTGCCCGGGTGACGCGGGGTGCGGATGCGGAGGCCCGCCCGCCGGACGGCCGCCCTCCCCGGTGGGGCGCCACCCGCCGGGACACGGGAGGGCGGCGGGAGGACACTGGGAAGCAGGAGGCTGTGGGGAGCGACCAGCGGAGGTGATCTCCCATGCCGGGACGCGAGGTGCTGCCGGAGCCCGTCCGGCGGTCCGACGCCAAGGCGCGGCGGACCTGGGCCAAGGCCCATGACTCCGCCGTCGAACAGTACGGGGAGGGCGAGCGCGCCCACCGGGTGGCCTACGGCGCGCTCAAGCACACGCACGAGAAGGTGGGCGACCACTGGCAGCCGAAGGAGCACGGGCGCAAGGGCCCGTCGGACGAGCAGTCGCGGCTCCCGCGCGGCACCAGCGACAGGTCCGCCGAGGGGGTGGACACCCGGGCCACGAAGCAGCATCTGCAGGAGGTGGCGAGGGAGTTGGACGTCGAGGGCCGTTCCCGCATGTCCAAGGAGGAGCTGGTCGACGCGATCCGCAAGGCGAACGCGCGGGCGACCGCCGCGGCGCGGCGCTGAGGCGGCGCGGTGGGCGGCACCGGGCCGCGCCCCGGGCGGGTGCTGGTGACCGGCTGGTTCAGCTTCGTGCACGGCGAGGCGACGGCGGGTGACGTCCTGGCCGCCGAGCACGTCTGCGGGGCGCTGGCGGCGGCGGGCATCGGCCACGACGTGGCCTGGTCGCCGGTGCTGCGGCCCGCGGGCCCAGTGCTGGACGGCCTGGACCCGGCCGCCTACTCGCATCTCGTGTTCGTCTGCGGCCCGTTGCACGGCGCCCCGGCGGGCGACGGGCTGCCGAGCCCGCTGCTGGAGCTGCACCGCCGCTTCGCGCACGCCCGCCGCGTGGCGGTCGGGGTGTCCGTCCCCGACCCGGACGACCCGGCGGTGACCGCGTTCCACCGCGTGCTGGCGCGCGACGGGGCGGGGCACGCGCCGCCGTCGGCCGACCTGAGCTGCCACGCCCCGGAGCCGGAGCAACTCCCGGTGGTGGGCGTCCTGCTGACGTCGGGTCAGGGCGAGTACGGCGGCCGGCGGCGGCACGACGCGGTCAACGCCGTGCTCGGCGGTTGGCTGTGCCACGCCCCGGCGGCCCGCGTCCCCCTGGAGACACGCCTGGACGGACGGGACTGGCGGCTCCCGGCCACGGCCGCGCAACTCTGGTCGGTGCTGCGCCGGTTGGACGGCGTGGTGACGACCCGGCTGCACGGGCTGGTGCTCGGGCTGCGGGCCGGCCTGCCGGTGCTCGCCGTCGACCCGGTCGAGGGCGGCGCCAAGGTCGGCGCCCAGGCGCGGGCGCTGGGCTGGCCGGCCGTGGTCCCGGCCGGGCGGCTGACCGAGGCCGAGCTCGACCGGTGGTGGACGTGGTGCCGCTCGGAACCGGGCCGCGCGCGGGCGGCCCGCATACGGGACCGCATGCGCGGCGGCGGCTACGACGACCCCGTCGGGGACCTCGTCGCCGCCCTCACCGGGGAACTCCCCCGCGAGGGGCGCGAGGGGCGCGACGGGTGCGACGGGCGCGGCGGACGGGGCCGCTGAGCGGTGGGCCGGGGTGGGCGCCGGGGGCCTCAGGGGCCGGGGGGCCTCAGGGGACGTTCCACACGCCGCTGCCGCCGCCGTGCCACTCGACGATCGCCGGGTTGTCGACGTCGACGTCCCGCAGGCCGGCCTGGTCCAGGAACTTCTTGAGGTCCTCCAGCGACCGCGCCTTGCCCGCCGACTGACCGTGGATCTTCACCAGCCGCATGCCGTCCATCAACGGATGGACGAGGACCGGCGCGACCGACTGCTTGGTCATGCCGCCTCACTCCTTCCGGGGCCGCTGCTTGCGGGGCGAGTCCTCGTCGCGCTCGAGCGCCTCGGGATCACGCCATTCCTGCGACCGCGTCATGCGGCCGGTGCGGGCCTGGTGCCGGGTCGCCCGCTTCAGTTCGTCGTCCTTCTTCGGACCATGCTTGCTGCTCCGCTCCATGACGGCGCCGCTCCTCGTCTGCGTCCTCGTCCGCGGCTACGGGTGCCGGGGGCTCTGCTCGGGCGGCACTCCGCCGCCGCGGCCGCCGCCCTTGCGGCCCTTGTCGCTTCCGTGCGCCCGCTCGGGGCCGCCGGGCCCCACCTTCCGGTCCAGTCCGGCCTTCGACCCGGCGGATTCCTGGACGGCCGCGCCCTTCTTGCCGCGGCGCAGTGCGGGCTGCTGGGGATTCTTGGTCATCGTGTCCTCCACGAGTGACGTCGGCCCTCCCGGGCAGCGGGAAGGCCCTTCCCTCCCTCCAGCGTAAGCGGCGCCGGGCGGCGTCGCCCGGCGGGCCGCCCCTGGCAGGCCGCCCCCCGGAGTGGTGTGATGGTAGTGGCGGGAGGGATGCCTGGACGGCGCGGGGAAGCGGCTTCGGGCCGCGCACCGCGCAATCGGGATCCGCGAGAAGTGGATGGCCTCCCTCCCGTCCGGCCGGCCCGCGTCCCGCGGGCGTCCGCGCCGGAGAACGGCAGGAGGTGCGCCCGTGGTGCGACCCGTGACCGTGGGGGTGGACGGATCCCCGGAGAGCCTGGCCGCCGCCGTGTGGGCCGGCCGCGAGGCGGCGCTGCGCGACGGACCGCTGCGCATCGTGCACGCCCTGGAGCCGCAGTCCCGGGAAGAGCCGTTCTCCGCGGACGCCGCGGACCGGCGCGAGTGGGCGGAGAGCCGGATCGAGGCCCTGGCCGACGAACTCCTGGAGGCCCGCCCCGGGCTGCGCATCGGCGTGGACCGGGTCGCGGACCTGCCGTCGCGGGCGCTGCTGGACGCCGCGGGCGACTCCGCCGTGCTGGCCGTCGGCTCCCGCGGTCTGGGCACCCGGCAGGGCTTCCTCCTCGGCTCGGTGAGCCTGCCGGTGCTCGGGGGCGCGCCCGCACCCGTGGTGGTCGTCCACGAACCCGAGGAGCCGGCGCCGGCCGACAGCGGCCCGGTCGTGGTCGGCCTCGGCCACCGTGACCCGCACGTCCCGTCGCTCGACTTCGCCTTCGAGGCCGCCGCCCTCCGGAGCGCGGTCCTCCGCCTCGTCCGCACCGCGGACCGGGCGCCCACCGGCGAGCGGGAACCGCACGACGCCAGCGCGCTGGCCGAGGCCCTGCGCCCCTGGCGGACGCGGTGGCCGGCCGTCGAGGTGGAGGAGTGGCTCTCCACCGGCCCCGCGGCGCCCCGCCTGGTGGAGGCCGCGGACGACGCCCAGCTGCTCGTCGTCGGACGGCGCGAGAACAGCCCCTTCCCCGGCTCGCCCGTCGGTCCCGTGACCCACGGCGTCCTGCACCACGCCCGGTGCCCCGTCGCCGTGGTGCCGTGCGACTGAACTCGCCCCAGCGCGCCGCCCGTCACCCGGGACCGGTCCCGGCCGCCGGGCGGCGCGGACCCATGGAGCGGTAGACGAGGCCGGTCGCCGTCAGGGCGGCCGGCGGCAGGCAGTTCTTGGTGTCGACCAGCAGCCGGGGCGGCCGCATCAGCCGGGCGAGCGCGGACCAGTCGGCGCCCAGGAGTTCGGGCCAGTCGGTCAGGACGAGCGCCGCGGCGGCGCCGGCCAGGGCCCGGTCGGGGCCGGGCGCGACCTCGGCGACGGGGAACAGGGCGGTGATCCGCTCGGGCGTCAGGGACGGTTCCCACACCCTCAAACGGGCGCCGCTCGCGGCGAGTTCGGGCAGGAGGGTCTGGCAGGGCGCGTCGCGCAGGTCGTCGGTCCAGGTCTGGTAGCGCAGCCCCAGCACGGCGACGGTGGTCTCCCCGGCCAGGAGCCGGGCGGCGCCGAGGTGTTCGGTGAGGATGCGCACCGGGCGCAGGAGCTGGGTCTGGTGGGAGGTGGCGACGGCGTCGACGACGGGCAGGTGGTGGCCGGTCAGGCGGGCCCAGTGGGCGAGGGCGCGGGTGTCCTTGGGCAGGCAGGAGCCGGCGTAGCCGGCCTCGGCGCGCAGGAAGGCGGGTCCGATGCGGGGGTCGAGGCCGGTGCCGGTGAGGACGGCGTCGATGTCGGCGCCGGTGCCCTCGCAGAGGGTGACGAGGTCGGCCGCGAAGCTGACCTTGGTGGCCAGGAAGGCGTTGCCCGCGTACTTGATCACCTCGGCGGAGGTCGGGTCGGTGACGACCCAGGGGGCTTCGACGCCCCGGTAGAGCTCCCGCACGAGGGGCAGCGGGCCGGGGCCGGACAGGCCGGCGACCAGCCGGGCCGGGTGCCGCCAGTCCTCGAGGGCGGCGCCCTGGTTGAGGAACTCCGGGCTGTAGACGTAGCGGTCGCGCAGCGGCGCGCCCCGCGCGCCCGCGAGCCAGGTGGCGCTGGTGCCGGGCGGGACCGTGCTCTTGACCATGACCAGGGACGGCGCCGGGTCCAGGGCGGCGACCTGGGCGAGGGCCGCGTGGACGTGGCGCAGGTCGGGGCGGCCGGTGGGGGTGGGCGGGGAGCCGACCGCGACCACCACCGCGTCCGGGCCGGGGCCGGCCGTGGCCAGGGTGGCGGCGAAGCGCAGGCCGCCGCCGGCCAGGAGGCGGTCCAGCAGGCCGTCCATGCCGGGTTCGTCGAAGGGGATGCGCCGGTCCTCCAGGGCCGCCAGCCGCGCGGGGTCGGATTCGACGCCGGTCACCCGGTGGCCCTGTTCGGCCAGGCCCAGCGCGGCGGTCAGCCCGACGTACCCCTGTCCCACGACGGCTACCCGCACCCTGGTCCAGCCCCTCTCGTGTGCCCGCCCGGTGAACGGCGCCCGCCGCGCGGTCGGTACGGCGGGCACGGAACGCTTCGCCCCGCGACGGGCGAGACCTCCCGACGGTAACGTCCGGGCCGGGGCCCCACGTGGTGCCGCACCGGCGCGCACCCCCGCCCGGGCCCCCCGGACCCCCAGCTCGCCCCTGCCCGGGACCGGATCCACCCCACCGCCCTGACGTGGTGTTTTACAGTTACTGCCGATCAGTTCCGACGACTGGACCTGTGAGGTGTCCGCCAACATGCCGGCCGAAACGTTTGAGTTCCAGGTAGAGGCCCGTCAGCTGCTCCAGCTGATGATCCACTCGATCTACTCGAACAAGGATGTCTTCCTGCGGGAGCTCGTCTCCAACGCGTCCGACGCCCTGGACAAGCTGCGCCTCGAGAAGCTGCGGGACGACGCGCTCGACGCCGACGTGTCCGACCTGCACATCGAGATCGACATCGACAAGGACGCCCGTACCCTCACCGTGCGGGACAACGGCATCGGGATGTCGTACGACGAGGTCGGGCAGCTGATCGGCACCATCGCCAACTCGGGCACGGCGAAGTTCCTCCAGGAGCTGCGGGAGGCCAAGGACGAGGCCGGGGCGGAGGGGCTCATCGGCCAGTTCGGCGTCGGCTTCTACTCCGGCTTCATGGTGGCGGACGAGGTCACCCTCGTGACCCGCCGGGCCGGCGAGGAGCAGGGCACCCGCTGGACGTCGCGCGGCGAGGGCACGTACACGCTGGAGAGGACCGACGACGCCCCGCAGGGCACCGCGATCACCCTCCACCTCAAGCCGGCCGACCCCGAGAACCAGCTCCACGACTACACCTCGCCCTGGAAGATCAGGGAAATCGTCAAGCGCTACTCGGACTTCATCACCTGGCCCATCCGCATGGTGCCCGAGACGTCCGGCGAGGACGACGGGACGCCGGAGCCGGAGACGCTCAACTCCACGAAGGCGCTGTGGGCGCGGCCGCGCGACGAGGTGTCCGACGACGAGTACCACGAGCTGTACAAGCACATCGGCCACGACTGGCGCGAGCCCCTGGAGACGATCCGGCTCCAGGCGGAGGGCACCTTCGAGTACCAGGCCCTGCTGTTCCTCCCCGCGCACGCCCCCCACGACCTGTTCACCCGGGACTTCAAGCGCGGTGTACAGCTCTACGTCAAGCGCGTGTTCATCATGGACGACTGCGAGGCGCTGCTGCCGCCGTACCTGCGCTTCGTCAAGGGCGTCGTCGACGCGGCGGACCTGTCGCTCAACGTGTCCCGCGAGATCCTCCAGCAGGACCGCCACATCGAGATGATGCGGCGCCGCCTGACGAAGAAGGTCCTCTCCACGGTCAAGGACATGATGGCCAAGGACCAGGAGCGGTACGGCACGTTCTGGCGGGAGTTCGGCACGGTCCTCAAGGAGGGCCTGGTCACCGACCCGGAGAACCGCGACGCCCTCCTCGCCGTCGCCTCGTTCGCCAGCACCCACCACGACACCGAGCCGACCACGCTCAAGCAGTACGTGGAGCGGATGAAGGACGGCCAGGAGGACATCTACTACCTGACCGGCGAGTCCCGGCAGAGCATCGAGAACTCCCCGCACATGGAGGCGTTCCGCGAGCGGGGCATCGAGGTGCTGCTGCTCACCGACGCCGTGGACGAGGTGTGGGCGGACGCCGTCGGCGAGTTCGACGGCAAGAAGCTGCGGTCCGTCGCCAAGGGGCGGATCGACCTCGCGGCCGAGGGCGAGGAGGCCTCCGGGGACGAGCGGGAGCAGCGGACCGAGGAGTACGCCGAGCTGCTGGGCTGGATGAAGGAGCGGCTGGACGAGGACATCAAGGAGGTGCGCCTGTCCTCCCGCCTCACCGTCTCCCCCGCGTGCGTGGTCTCCGACGCGCAGGACCTGACGCCGGCGCTGGAGAACATGTACCGCGCGATGGGCCAGGAAGTGCCGCGCGCCAAGCGGATCCTGGAGCTCAACCCGGACCACCAGCTGGTCAAGGGCCTCAACCGGGCCTTCAAGGAGCGCGAGGACCGGACGGAGCTCGCCGAGACGGCCGAGGTGCTGCACGGTCTGGCGGTGCTCGCCGAGGGCGGCCAGCCGAAGGAGCCGGCCCGGTTCGTCAAGCTGATGGCGGACCGCCTGGAGCGCACGCTGTAGCCTCCGGACACAGACACCGCCCGGGCTCCTCGGGGAGCCCGGGCGGTGTCTTCTTCCTGGGGGACGGAAGTCTCAGCGGCCGGACACGCCGGCGGCGGGCCGGGGCCCGGCCCCGTTCTCGGCGGCCACCTCGGCGTCCAGCATGTGCAGGATCGGGCCGGCCACCGCGGCGCCGACGACGCAGGCGAAGGAGATGGCGCTGACCAGCAGCACGGTGGAGAGCCACACCATGGTGTCCACGGGCAGGACGTAGGCCAGGACGACCCGCGCCACGCACTCCGTGATCAGCGACAGGGCCCACACCAGGGTGGTGCGCCGCTCGACCTGCCGGAAGCGGGGGCGGACCGCTATCCGGTCCCAGGCGGCCAGCCGCTGGGCGTCGCCCCGGGTGAAGAAGGGGCGCAGCCCCTGCGTCATCATCGGCTTGGTGGTGAAGACCGACCACAGGACGGCCAGGCCGACGATGCCGCTGCCGAACGAATCCTTGGCGATCATGAAGCGTTCGCTGCCGCTGACCACGGACAGGCCCATGCCCGCGAGGCTGCTCACCGTCACGACCACGGGCAGGGTCTCCAGCCGCCGGTTGCCCAGCAGTTCGTAGAGGCCGTGCGCCGCGCTGACGCCACCGCCCGCGGCCAGCGACCAGAACGAGGAGACGCCGAAGCCGAGGTGGAGGGTGTAGTAGAGGGTGAGCGGCAGGACGACGTCGACGAGGATCGGCACCAGCGTCCTCAGCAGCGAACCCTGCGTCTCCCCGTCGTTCACCCGCGTGCTTCCGGCGGCCATTCCACACCTCTCCTTGTTCGGTACGACACCAGCCTGGCGGACCGCAGCCCGGACCACCTCGGCGATTCCTCACGATCGGCCCATGACATCTGTCATGGGCGGCCGTCGTCACAGGCCGCACGGAGCAGGAAGCCGCCGTCCGGCAGCCGGTGGGCGGTCAGCGTCCCGCCCGCCCGGCGCAGCCGGCCGTCCAGCCCGGACAGCCCGTGTCCGCCGCCCCCGTGCGGGCCCCCGGCCCCGGTGCCGTCGTCGCGGACCTCGACCCAGGACGGGCCGAGCCGCACCGTGCACCGCCCGGCCCCGCTGTGCTTGATGACGTTGGTGATGCCCTCGCGCACCACGTACGCGAAGACCTCCTGGAGGCGGGCCGGGACCTCGTCCACGGCCTGCGGGAGGTCGGCGGCGATCCCGGCGGCCGCCAACGCGCGGCGCGCCCCGGCCAGTTCGCCGGCCAGGGTCAGCTGCCGGCAGTCGGAGACGGTGGCCCGCACCTCGGCGAGGGCCCGCCGGGAGAGCTCCTCGATGTCGAGGACCTCGGCCCGGACCCGCTCCTCGCCCGCACCGCTCTCCAGCAGCCGGCGCAGCAGGCCGCTCTTGACGGTGATGACGGTGAGGCTGTGCCCGAGGACGTCGTGCAGGTCCTGGCCCAGCCGGGAGCGCTCCTGCGCCATGGCCAGTTCGGCGATGCGGGCGCCGGCGGCCTTGAGCTGGACGAGCGCGTCGATCAGCAGGAACGTCGAGGTGACGGAGAGGGCGGCGAGCAGCAGCAGGGCCGAGCCCAGCCACTGCGGTCCGTTCGCGGAGGACGCGGACAGGGCCAGGCCCGCGGCCGCCGCGGCCGCACCGAGGGCGGGTCCGGCCCAGGGCGGCAGCAGCAGCATCGCCCCGGCCAGGGCGTAGCCGAGGAGGAACAGCGTGTTGAACTCCCCGGTGAGCGCCACGATGCCGGCCCCCAGCAGCACCAGCCAGCCGACCATGGCCACCCGCCCGGCCCGGCCGGCGCGCGAGCCGCACCAGAAGACCAGCAGGAAGCTCAGCCCGTAGGCGATGACGCAGCCGAGCAGCAGCGCCGAGCGGACGGACCCGTAGGTGCCGTCGAGGGCGGCGACGGCCGGCAGGGCGAGGAAGCCCAGGAAGCTCACGGACAGCGCGCCGCCGCCCAGCCGCGCGGCGGGGGTCGGCCGCCGCTCCGGGGCGCGCCGCGACGGCCAGCCCGTGGGATCGAACCGGTAACCGTGGTGGCGTGAGAGATCGTCCATGCCCTGCGGGGGTGCGGGCCGCGCCCGCTCCCCCGTCTCCTTCCGTTCGGCGCCGCGAGGTGCACCGGCCTCGGACCGGCGGACGTGCGCGCGCCGAGGGACCGGCTCCCGGAATTCTCGCACCGGCCGGGGCGGCGGCCCGCCGCGCCGGCCGGTGACCGGCCGCTACAGGTCGAGCTCGCCCTCCAGCATGGTGTCGAGCATGTCGAAGACCTCGTCCGCCGTCGCGCCGGTCAGGTCCTTCCCGTCCTCCTCGGCCTCGGGCGCGGCGGCCCGGGTCCAGCGGTTGAGCAGGGCCCGCAGCCGGCCCTCGACGGCCGCGTGCTCGGGGTCCCCGGCGCGCGTGGCGCCGAGGGCGCCGTCGAGGGCGGCCTCCAGGCGGGCCAGCTCGGCCGTGAACCCCCGCTCCTCCGGCTCGGGTTCCTCGATCAGCTCGGACCCCAGGTACTTCGCGAGGACCTCGGGGTTCGGATAGTCGAAGATCAGCGTGGCGGGGAGGCGGAGCCCGGTGGCCGTGCCCAGCCGGTTGCGCAGCTCGACCGAGGCGAGCGAGTCGAAGCCCAGCTCGGTGAAGCCCCGCGACGGCTGCACGTCCTCCGCGGCGGCGTGTCCCAGCACGGCGGCCACGTGCGTACGGACCAGGTCCAGCAGCATCCGGTCCTGCTCCGCCGCCGCGAGCCCGGCCAGGCGCTCGGCGAGCGTCCGTTCCCCGGCCGCCGCGGCCTCCTCGCGGGCGGCGGCCCGCCGGACGGGGGCGGGCACCAGGCCGCGCAGCAGCGCCGGGACGCCGTCGGCGCGGGCCCGCAGCGCGGCCCGGTCCACCCGCATCGGGAACAGCACGGGCGATCCGGCGCCGAGCGCGGCGTCGAAGAGCGCGAGCGCCTCCGGCGTCTCCAGGGCCGGCAGTCCGGAGCGGGCGATCCGCCGCAGGTCCGCCTCGGACAGCCCGGCGGCCATGCCGCCGCTCTCCGCCCACAGCCCCCAGCCGAGGGAGACCGCGGGCAGCCCCTCGGCGCGCCGGCGGTGGGCCAGGGCGTCGAGGAAGGCGTTGGCCGCCGCGTAGTTGCCCTGTCCGGCGCTGTGCAGCGTGCCGGCGACGGAGGAGAACAGCACGAAGGCCGACAGTCCGCGGTCGCGGGTGAGCTCGTGCAGGTGGAGGGCCGCGTCGGCCTTGGGCCGCAGCACCGTGTCCACGCGCCCGGCGTCGAGGGACGTCACCAGCGCGTCGTCGAGGACGCCGGCGCAGTGGACGACCCCGGTCAGCGGACGGTCCGCCGGGACGTCCGCGAGGACCCCGGCCAGCGCCTCCCGGTCGGCGGCGTCACAGGCCGCGACGGTCACCCGCGCCCCCAGCGCCTCCAGTTCCGCGCGCTGTTCGGCCGCGCCCGGCGCCTCCGGCCCGCGCCGGCTGGTGAGCAGCAGGTTCCGCACGCCGTGCGCGGTGACCAGGTGACGGGCCATCACCCGGCCGAGTCCGCCCGTGCCGCCGGTGACGAGCACCGTGCCCCCGGGACCGAACACGGACCCGGCACCGCCCGCCCGTGCCGGCGCCAGCCTGGGTACCCGCACCTCGCCGCCGCGCACCGCCAGTTGCGGCTCGCCGGAGGCGAGGGCCGCGGCGATCGCGCGGTCGTCCTCGGTGCCGTCGCCGTCCAGCAGGACGAGCCGGCCCGGGTTCTCCTCCTGCGCCGCCCGCACCAGCCCCCACACGGCGGCGTGCGCCGGGTCGGCCACGTCCTCCCCCTCGCCCGCCGACACGGCGCGGCGGGTCAGGAGCAGCAGCCGGGAGGCCGCGTACCGCTCGTCGCCGAGCCACGCCCCGACCACGGCCAGGGCCCGCCCGACGGCCTCGCGCACCGACTGCGCGGACAGCGCGCCCGCCGCGTCGCGGCAGCGCACCACGACCGCGTCCGGGACGGCGGTCCCGGGATCCGGCAGCCCGTCCGGGCCGCCGGGCGCGAACTCGGCCCAGTGCGGCCGCCGTCCGGGTGCTCCGTCCACGGCGAGCGCCGGCCACTCCAGGTGGAACAGCGACTCGTGGACGCCCCCGCGGGCGGCGTCGATCTGCTCGTCCGAGACAGGCCGCAGCACCAGCGACGCCACCGACGCCACGGGGGCGCCGGTCCCGTCGGCGAGGGCGAGGGAGACCCCGCTGCCCCCGGCGGGCGCGACGCGCACCCGCAGCGCCGCCGCGCCGGTGGCGTGCAGGGTCACGCCGCTCCAGGCGAAGGGCAGTTCGGCGCGGTCGGCCCGGTCGGGGGCGCCGAGCCCGACGGCGTGCAGCGCGGCGTCCAGCAGCGCGGGGTGCAGCCCGTACGCCTCGGGGCCGTTGCCCTCGGGCAGCACGACCTCGGCGTAGACCTCCTCGCCCCGGCGCCACGCCCGCCGCAGGCCCCGGAAGACCGGGCCGTAGGCCAGGCCGGTGGCGAGCAGATCGCCGTACAGGCCGTCGGTGTCCACCGGTTCCGCCCCGGCGGGCGGCCACGCGGACAGGTCGAACGACGGCTCCTCGGCACCCGGGGCCAGCCGGCCGACGGCGTTGCGGGTCCAGGGCGCACCGGCACCGGCGTCCTGGGCGCGCGAGTGCACGGTCAGGGCGCGCCGCCCGTCGGACTCGGCCTCCCCCACCCGCAGTTGGAGGTGCACGCCCCCGGTGGGGGGCAGCACCAGGGGTGCCTCCAGGGTCAGTTCGTCCAGCGTGCCGCAGCCGACGCCGTCACCGGCGCGGACGGCCAGCTCGACGAGCGCGGCTCCGGGGACGAGCACCGTGCCCGACACCGCGTGGTCCGCGAGCCAGGGGTGCGAGTCCAGCGACAGCCGTCCGGTGAGCAGCAGTTGGTCGCTGTCGGCCGGGGCGACGGCGGCCATGAGCAGCGGGTGCTCGGCCGGGTCCTGCCCCAGGCCGGTGGCGTCACCGCCGGGCGGCGGGGCGATCAGCCAGTACGCGCGGTGCTGGAAGGCGTAGGTGGGCAGGTCGACGCGGCGGGCGTGGTGGGGGGCGAAGAACGCCTGCCAGTCGACGGCGACGCCGCGGGTGTGGAGGCGGCCGAGGGCTTCGACGAGCGTGCGCTGTTCGTCGCGGTCCTTGCGCAGGGCGGGGACGAACACCGCGTCGGGCGCGGAGTCCGGGCCCATGGCCGACAGGACGGCGTCGGGGCCGAGTTCGAGGAACGTACGGACGCCGCGGCTCTCCAGGTCACGGATGCCGTCCGCGAAGCGGACGGCGTCGCGGACGTGGTCCACCCAGTAGCCGGGGGACGTGACGTCGCCGGTGGCGACGACCGGAACGGCCGGGGCGGAGAAGGTGAGTTCGGAGACGACCTGGCGGAAGTCGTCCAGCATCGGGTCCATCAGCGGCGAGTGGAACGCGTGCGAGACCCGCAGACGCTTCGTCTTCACGCCGTCCGCCGCCAGGGCCTCGGCGATCTCCAGGACGGCGGCCTCGGCCCCTGAAACGACCACGGACAGCGGGCCGTTGACGGCCGCGACGCCGACCTCGTCCTCGCGGCCGACGAGCAGCGGCAGGACCGTCTCCTCGGACGCCTGGACGGCGACCATGGCGCCGCCGGCCGGCAGCGCCTGCATCAGACGGCCACGGGCCGTGACCAGGCGGGCGGCGTCGGCGAGGGAGAACACACCGGCCACGTGCGCGGCGGCGATCTCGCCGACCGAGTGCCCCGCGAGGAAGTCCGGACGGATCCCCCACGACTCGACCAGACGGAACACGGCCACCTCGACGGCGAACAGGGCGGCCTGCGTGAACTCCGTGCGGTCCAGCGCCTCCCCGTCCTCGTCGATCACCTCGACCAGCGAACGCTCCAGGTGGACGTCCAGCTCGGCGCACACAGCGTCGAACGCCTCCGCGAAAGCCGGGAAGGCGGAGCGCAGTTCACGTCCCATCCCGAGCCGCTGCGCGCCCTGCCCCGTGAACAGCACCGCCAGCTTCCCCTTGACGGCCGCTTCACCCGCGACCGCCTCCAGGGCCTCCAGCAGTTCCCCACGGTCCGCGCCCGACACGACCGCGCGGTGCTCCAGTGCGGCGCGCGTCGTCGCCAGGGAGAACCCGACGTCGGCCGGGGAGAGTTCCGGGTGGTCGGCGACGAACGTCCGCAGCCGCCCGGCCTGTTCCGTCAGGGCGGCCGCCGACTTGGCGGAGAGCACCCACGGCACCACGCCGGGAGCGGTGTGCACCACGGGCTCGTCCTCGGCGGCGACCGGTGCCTGCTCCAGGATGACGTGCGCGTTGGTGCCGCTGATGCCGAAGGACGAGACGCCCGCGCGGCGCGGGCCGTCCGTCCGCGGCCAGGGCATCGCCTCGGTGAGGAGTTCGACCGCGCCCTCGGACCAGTCGACGTGCGGCGTCGGCTCGTCCACGTGCAGGGTCCGCGGCAGGACGCCCGCGCGCATCGCCATGACCATCTTGATGATGCCGGCGACACCGGCGGCGGCCTGGGTGTGGCCGAGGTTGGACTTGATGGAGCCGAGGCGCAGCGGCCGGTCGGCGGGCCGGTCCCGGCCGTAGGTGGCGAGCAGGGCCTGGGCCTCGATGGGGTCGCCGAGGGTCGTGCCCGTGCCGTGGGCCTCGACGGCGTCCACGGAGGCGGCGGGGACACCGGCGTTGGCGAGGGCCTGGCGGATGACGCGCTGCTGGGAGGGGCCGTTGGGGGCGGTGAGGCCGTTGCTGGCGCCGTCCTGGTTGACGGCCGAGCCGCGGACGACGGCGAGTACGGGGTGGCCGTTCCTGCGCGCGTCCGAGAGCCGTTCGACGAGGAGCATGCCGACGCCCTCCGACCAGCCGGTGCCGTCGGCCGCGGCGGCGAACGGCTTGCAGCGGCCGTCGCGGGCGAGGCCGCGCTGGCGGCTGAAGTCGATGAAGGTGTCGGGGGTGGCCATGACGGTGACGCCGCCGACCAGGGCGAGCGAGCACTCCCCGCCGCGCAGCGCCTGTGCGGCCAGGTGCAGGGCGACCAGGGACGACGAGCAGGCCGTGTCCACGGTCACGGCCGGGCCCTCCAGGCCGAAGGTGTAGGAGACGCGGCCGGAGACGACGCTGCCGAGGCTGCCGTTGCCGAGGTAGCCCTCCATGCCCTCGGGCACCTGTCCGCCGAGGCGGGCGGCGTAGTCGTGGTACATGACGCCGGCGAACACCCCGGTGCGGCTGCCGCGCAGGGAGGTCGGGTCGAGGCCGGCGCGTTCGAGGACCTCCCAGGTGGTCTCCAGGAGCAGGCGTTGCTGGGGGTCGGTGGCGGTGGCCTCGCGGGGGCCGACGCCGAAGAAGTCGGCGTCGAAGGCGGCGGCGTCGTGCAGGAAGCCGCCCTCGCGGGCGTAGGTGGTGCCGGGGGTGTCCGGGTCGGGGTCGTAGAGTCCGGCCAGGTCCCAGCCGCGGTCGGTGGGGAAGCCGGTGATGCCGTCGCCGCCGGTGGCGACGAGGTGCCACAGGTCCTCGGGGGAGGTGATGCCGCCGGGGTAGCGGCAGCTCATGGCGACGATGGCCAGGGGCTCGTCGGCGGCGGCCGCGCGCACGGGGGCGGTGTCGGCGGCGCGTTCGGCGGTGCCGGCCAGGCCGCGGGCGATGAACTCGGCGAGGGCCTGCGGGTTGGGGTAGTCGAAGATCAGCGTGGCGGGCAGGCGCAGTCCGGTGGCGGTGTTGAGCCGGTTGCGGAGTTCGACGGCGGTGAGCGAGTCGAAGCCGATGGCCTGGAAGGCGTTCTCGGGGTCGATGGCGGACGGGTCGACGTGGCCGAGGACGGTGGCCACCTGGCCGCGTACCAACTCCAGGGCGGCTTCGGCGCGTTCGGCCTCCGGCAGTGCGGCGAGCCGGCCGCCGGGCGGGGTGGCCGGGCCGTCGGCGGGGGTGCCGGTTCCCGCGGCGCGGCGGGCGGGGGCGCCGGGGCGGACGAGGGCGCGCAGGACGGCGGGGACGCCGTCGTCGGCCGCGCGGCGGCGGACGGCGGCGAGGTCGAGGCGCATGGGCAGCAGGACGGGGGCGTCCGCGGTCAGGGCGGCGTCGAGGAGTGCGAGTCCGTCGGCGGTGGGCAGGGCGCCCTGGCCGGAGCGGGCCATGCGCCGCACGTCGGCGTCGGAGAGTCCGCCGGTCATGCCGGTGCGCTCGGCCCACAGGCCCCAGCCGAGGGCGGTGGCGGGCAGGCCCAGGGCGTGGCGGTGCCGGGCGAGTGCCTCCAGGAAGGCGTTGGCGGCCGCGTAGTTGCCCTGTCCGGCGCTGTCGAGGGTGGCGGCGGCCGAGGAGAACAGGACGAAGGCGTCGAGGTCGAGGCCGCGGGTGAGGTCGTGCAGGTGCCAGGCGGCGTCGGCCTTCGGCCGCAGGACGGTGTCGAGGCGGTCGGGGGTGAGCGAGGTCACCAGGCCGTCGTCGATGACGCCGGCGGTGTGGACGACGGCGGTGAGGGGGTGTTCGTCCGGGACGGCGGCCAGCAGCGCGGCCAGCGCCTCGCGGTCGGCGGCGTCGCAGGCCGCGACGGTGACGCGGGCGCCCAACGCCTCCAGTTCCTCGGCGAGTTCGGCCGTTCCGGGGGCGTCGGGGCCGCGGCGGCTGGTGAGCAGCAGGCGGCGGACGCCGTGGCCGGTGACGAGGTGGCGGGCCACGACGCGGCCGAGGCCGCCGGTGCCGCCGGTGATCAGGACGGTGCCGTCGGTGCGCAGGGCCGGGCCGTCGGCGGGGGTGCCGGGGGTGGCGCGGGTCAGGCGGGGGGCGTGCCAGACGCCGTCGGTGTGGGCGAGTTCGGGTTCGCCGGTGGCGAGGGCGGCGGCGAGGTCGGCGGGGGTGGGCGGGGTGGCGGGGTCGGTGGTGAGGAGGGCGAGGCGGCCGGGGTGCTCCAGCTGGGCCGAGCGGATCAGGCCGCGGACGGGGGCCCAGGTCAGGTCGGCGTCGGTGCCGGTGTCGGCGCCGGGCAGGACGAGGGCGAGCCGGGAGGCGGCGAACCGGTCGTCGGCGAGCCAGGCGTGGACGGCGGCGAGGGTGTGCGCGAGGGCGGCGCGGGCGGTCCCGGGCGGGGTGGTGCCGGCGTCCGCGCCGGGCGGGTCGCACAGCAGGGCGACGGTGTCGGCGGGGGTGTCGAGGGAGGCGAGGCCGGGGTGGGTGGCGTCGGCCGGGCCGAGGCCCCAGGCGGCCGGGTCGCCGGTGACGAGGACCGGGAGGGGCGCGTCCCCGGCGGGCAGGGTGACCGGGGTGGGGGTGAGGGCGAAGAGGGAGTCGCGGGCGGCACCGGCCGGCCGGTGGGACAGCGGCCGCAGGACGAGGCCGTCGACGGTGGCGACGGGGCTGCCCGCGGGGTCGGTGGCGGTCAGGGAGACGGCACCGCCCTCGGCGGGGGCGATGCGGACGCGCAGGTGCGCGGCGCCGCTCGCGTGGAGGGTCGTCCCCGTCCAGGCGAAGGGGAGTTCGAGGCCGCGGTCCTCGTCGAGGCCGATGGCGTGCAGGGCGGCGTCGAGGAGGGCCGGGTGCAGGCCGAAGGCGTCGGCGCCGGGGCCGGAGGCGTCCGCGGGGAGGGCGACCTCGGCGTACACCTCGTCGCCGCGCCGCCAGGCGGCGCGCAGGCCCTGGAACAGCGGCCCGTAGCCGTAACCCTGCTCCCGGAGGCGCTCGTAGAGGCCGTCGAGGGCGAGGGGCCGGGCGTCGTGCGGCGGCCAGGCGGCGGAGCCGGCCGGGGCGTCCGGGGCGGGCCCGGCGCCGGGGAGGAGGAAGCCCGCGGCGTGGGCGGTCCACGGTTCGTCGTCGGGGGCGTCGGCGGGGCGGGAGTGGACGGCGAGGGCGCGGCGGCCGGTGTCGTCGGGGTCGCCCGCCGAGACCTGGACGCGGACGGCGCCGCGCTCGGGCAGGACCAGCGGGGCCTGGAGGGTGAGCTCCTCGATGCGGCCGCAGCCCGTCATGTCGCCCGCGTGGACGGCGAGTTCGAGGAAGGCCGTGCCGGGCAGCAGGACGTCGCCGTCGACGGCGTGGTCGGCGAGCCAGGGGTGGGAGTGGAGGGAGAGCCGGCCGGTGAGCAGGAGTCCGCCGCCGGCCGGGGCGACCGCCGCGGCGAGCAGCGGGTGGGCGGTGGTGCCCAGGCCCAGGGCGCCGGCGTCGGTGCGGGCGGGGGCGGTCAGCCAGTAGTGGCTGCGCTGGAAGGCGTAGGTGGGCAGGTCGACGGTGCGGGGGGCGTGCCGGGCGAGGAGGGCCGCCCAGTCGGGGCGCACGCCGTGGGTGTGCAGCCGGGCCACGGCGGTGAGCAGGGCGGCCGGTTCGGGCCGTCCGGCGCGCAACGCCGGGACGAGGAGGGAGCGTTCGGCGTGACGGGGCGTCAGGCAGTCCTGGGCCATGGCGGTCAGGACGCCGTCGGGGCCGAGTTCGAGGAAGGCGCGGACGCCGTGCTGTTCGAGGGTGCGCACGCCGTCGGCGAAGCGGACGGCGTCGCGGACGTGGCGGACCCAGTGGTCGGGCGAGCAGAGTTCGGCTTCGCCGGCCAGGGTGCCGGTGACGGTGGAGACGACCGGGATCGTGGGCGGCGCGTAGGCGAGGGCCTGGGCGATCTGCCGGAACTCGGTGAGCATGGCGTCCATGCGCGGCGAGTGGAAGGCGTGGGAGACGCGCAGGCGCTTGGTCTTGCGGCCGAGGGCGGCGAGGGCGTCGGCGACGGCGGTGACGGCGTCCTCGTCGCCGGAGAGGACCAGCGCCCGGGGGCCGTTGACGGCGGCGACGGTCACCTCCTGCTCGCGGCCGGCGAGGAGGGGGGCCACGTCGTCCTCGCCGGCCTGGACGGCGATCATGGCGCCGCCGGGCGGGAGTTCCCGCATGAGGACGCCGCGGGCGGCGACGAGGAGGCAGGCGTCCTGGAGGGAGAGGACGCCGGCGGCGTGGGCGGCGGCGATCTCGCCGACGGAGTGCCCGGCGAGGAGGCCGGGGCGTATGCCCCAGGACTCCAGGAGGCGGAACAGGGCGGTCTCGACGGCGAAGAGGGCGGGCTGGGCGTAGCCGGTGTCGTCGAGGAGGGCGGCGAGGGGGCTGTCGTCGGCGGCGAACACGACGTCGCGCAGCGGGTGTTCGAGCTGGAGGTCGAGGTGTCCGCAGGCGGCGTCGAAGGCGCGGGCGAAGACGGGCTCGGCGGCGTACAGTTCGCGGCCCATGCGCAGGCGCTGGGCGCCCTGGCCGGTGAAGAGGAAGGCGAGCGTGGCGTCGGCGGCCGCGGTGCCGGTAACGAGCGCGGGGGAGGAGCCGCCCGAGGCGAGGGCGTCCAGGGCGGTCAGGAGGTCGTCGGTGCCGGTGCCGAGGACGACGGCCCGGTGGGCGAGGGCGGCGCGGCCGGTGCCGAGGGTGTGGGCGACGTCGGCGGGGCGCGCGGCGGGGTGCCGGGCGAGGTGGGCGCGCAGGCGCTCCGCCTGGGCGCGCAGGGCGGGTTCGCTGTGGGCGGAGAGCGGCCAGGCGACGAGGGCGTCCGCGGCGGGGGGCTCGGTGGCGGCCTCCGCGGGGGCCTCGGCGGGGGCCTCCTCCAGGATGGCGTGGGCGTTGGTGCCGCTGATGCCGAAGGACGAGACGGCGGCGCGGCGGGGTTCGTCCGCGGGCGGCCAGGCGACGGGTTCGCCGAGGAGCGCGACGGCGCCGGAGTCCCAGGCGACGTGCGGGGTCGGGGCGGTCACGTGCAGGGTGCGGGGCAGCAGCCGGTGCCGCATCGCCATGACCATCTTGATGACGCCGGCGGCGCCGGCGGCGGCCTGGGCGTGGCCGATGTTGGATTTGATGGAGCCGAGGCGGACGGGGCGGTCGGCGGGGCGGTCCTGGCCGTAGGTGGCGAGCAGGGCCTGTGCCTCGATGGGGTCGCCGAGCCGGGTGCCGGTGCCGTGCGCCTCGACGGCGTCGACCTGGCCGGCGGTCAGGCCCGCGTCGGCGAGGGCGGCGCGGATGACGCGCTGCTGGGCGAGGCCGTTGGGGGCGGTGAGGCCGTTGCTGGCGCCGTCCTGGTTGACGGCGGAGCCGCGGAGGACGGCGAGGACGCGGTGGCCGTTCTTCCGCGCGTCGGAGAGCCGTTCCAGGAGGAGCATGCCGGCGCCCTCGGCCCAGCCGGTGCCGTCGGCGTCGGCGGAGAACGCCTTGCAGCGGCCGTCGGGGGCCAGGCCCCGCTGCCGGCTGAAGGCGACGAAGGTGCCGGGGGTGGACATGACGGAGACGCCGCCGGCCAGGGCCAGCGAGCACTCGCCGCGGCGCAGCGCGGTGGCGGCCAGGTGCAGGGCGACGAGGGAGCCGGAGCAGGCGGTGTCGACGGTGAGGGCGGGGCCCTCCAGGCCGAGGGCGTAGGCGACGCGGCCGGAGACGACGCTGGTGGCGTTGCCGGTCAGGAGGTAGCCCTCGTAGCCCTCGGGCGCCTCGTGCAGCCGGGGCCCGTACTCCTGGGGTTCGGCGCCGACGTACACGCCGACCCGGCCGCCGCGCACGGTGGCGGGGTCGATGCCGGCGCGTTCGAAGGCCTCCCAGGCGGTCTCCAGGGCGAGGCGCTGCTGCGGGTCCATGGACAGGGCCTCGCGCGGGGAGATCCCGAAGAAGGCGGCGTCGAACTGCCCGGCGTCGTGCAGGAATCCGCCCTGGCGGACGTAGGCGGTGCCGGGCCTGTCGGGGTCCTCGTCGAAGAGTCCGTCGAGGTCCCAGCCGCGGTCGGTGGGGAAGCCGGAGACGACGTCGCGGCCCTCGTGGACGACCTGCCACAGCTCCTCGGGGCTGGTGACGCCGCCGGGGTAGCGGCAGCTCATGGCGATGACCGCGACCGGGTCGTCCTCGTCGGCGGCCCGGGGCGCGGGGGCGGGCGCCGCTGCCGGGGCGGTGCCGGTGCCGGTGCCGGTGCCGGTCAGCACGGTCCGCAGGTGGGCGGCGAGGGCGCGGGGGGTGGGGTGGTCGAAGACGACGGTGACGGGCAGGTCGGCGCCGGTGGCCGCGGTGAGGCGGCGGTGCAGGGCGACGGAGGCCAGGGAGTCGAACCCGAGGTCCTTGAAGGGACGTTCGGGCCGTTCGGCCACCTCGTCCGCGCCGGGGGCCTCCCCCGCGTCGCGTCCGGCCTCCCGCGCGAGGTCGGCGAGGACCCCGGCGGTCTCGGCGGCGACCAGGACGGACAGGATCCGTTCCTGCTCGACCGCCGGCAGTCCGGCCAGGCGGGCCGCGGCGGCGGGCTGTTCGCCCGTCGCCCCGTCCCGCGTGCCGGCCGTGGTCTCGACGACGCCTTCGGACCCGCTCATCCGCACTCACCGCTCCTGCTGCGACAGTTCATGGTTCATCGGCCCCGGGGGCGCGTGGCCCCGGGGCGTGGTCAGTTGCCGGGCCCGACCGGCGTGCGCTGGGCCACGAGCCGTGTGACGGAGACGGTCTCCGCGCCGCGGACGACCGCCTCGACGGGCGCCGGGCGGCTGAGGAACAGCAGCAGGCTCGCGGTGGCGCCGTAGGCGCCCACGTTGGGGACGGTGACGAGGTCCCCCGGGGCCGGGTCGGGCAGTTCGACGTCCCGGCCGAGGATGTCGCCGGGGGTGCACAGCGGGCCCACCAGGGTGGCGGTGCGCGTCGCGCGGCCGGGCTCCTCGTCGAGCCGTACGGCCAGCGGCAGCAGCCGGCCGAGGCCGGCCATGCCGCCGAGGGTGTTGACGCCGCCGTCGGCGACGGCGAAGGTCCTCCCGCGGCTCTCCTTGACGTTGGTGACGCCGACGACCAGCTCGCCGCAGTCGCCGACCAGGTAGCGGCCGGACTCGCAGGCGAGGTGGATCTCCCCCGTCCGCCACCGCGGCAGGTGGGTGTCGAGGGCGTCCTCCAGTGCCGCCCGCAGCCTGCCGTAGACGGGCCGTTCGCCGGGGACGGCGTAGGGGGCGGCGAATCCGCCGCCGAGGTCCAGGACGCGCAGCGGCAGCCCGAGTTCGGTGTGCAGGGCGGCGGCCGTGGCGATGCTCTGCCGGAACTCCCGGATGAGGCCGTCCTCGTCGCGGGCGTTGCTCAGCGGGAAGAAGTGCAGGCCCACCAGGCGGGTGCCGGGGACGGCGGAGAGCTCGGCGGCCTGCTCCGCCAGGGTCTCGCGGTCGATGCCGAACTGCGAGGGCGCGCCGGTCATGCGGAGGCTGGTGGCACCCGCGGAGGAGGTGTCGTTGACGCGCAGCAGGCAGTCGGCGGTCACGCCGTGCTCGCGGGCGACGGCGCCGACGCGGCGCAGGTCGCCCAGGGACTCGACGGAGAAGGTGCGCACGCCCGCGGCGACGGCGTGGGTGATCTCGCCGTCGGTCTTGCCGGGGCCGCCGTAGAGGATCTCGGCGGCGGGGAAGCCGGCGGTGAGGGCGGAGTCGAGTTCGCCCTCGGAGCACACCTCGGCGCGGCACGGTCCGTCGGGTATCTCCCGCAGGGCGCGGGCGAGTTCGGGGTGCGGGTTGGCCTTGAAGGAGTAGTAGAGGGTGAAGCTCTCGGGCAGCGCGGCGCGCAGGTCCCGCCGGGCGGCGACGACGCGGTCGAGGTCGTAGACGTACAGCGGGGTGCCGTAGCGGCGGGCGAGGTCGGCGGCCGTGGGGCGCTGTGCGGGGGTGCCGGTCATCGGGGGTCCTCCTCGACGAGGGCGGCCAGCCGGTCCTTGGCGGTCTTGCCGTTGGGGGTGAGCGGGAAGGCGTCGAGGACGCGGCAGACGGAGGGCACCTTGGCGGCCTCCAGGCGCTTGGCCAGCTCCCGCAGGACGACGCCGGGGGCCAGGTCGGTGACGACGCACAGCACCAGGTCGCGGTCCTCGGTGGGCTGGAGCGCGGCGGCGTTGCGGACGCCGGGGATGTCGGTGGCGGCGGCCTCGATCTCGATGGTGCTCATCCGGATGCCCTTGCGCTTGAACATGTCGTCGCGCCGGCCGTCGAAGTAGAGGTAGCCGTCCTCGTCGAGGTGCCCGAAGTCCCGGGTGTGCAGGCGCGTTTCGCCCGTCCGGGGGTCGGGTCGGAAGGTGCGGGCGGTCAGCTCGGGGGCGCGCCAGTAGCCGGCCATGACGTGCGGGCCGACGGGCACGATCTCGCCGGTGCGGCCGGGCGGCAGTTCGGTGCCGTCCTCGTCGAGGATGAGCACGCGGGTGCCGGGCAGGGGCAGGCCGACGGAGCCGGGCCGCTCCCGGTCCTGGTCGGGGGGCATGATGCTGACGCGCTTGCACTCGGTGATGCCGTACATGCGGGCCACCTTGGCGCCGGGGAACACCGTGCGGAGCGCGTCGATGGTGGCCTGGGGCAGGGCGGCGCCGGTGTTGGTGATGAGGCGCACGGCGCTGGGGCCCGGGTCGCGTTCGCCGAGGACGACGAGGAGCTGGGCGAGGGCGGGCACGACGGGCAGGACGGTGGTGCCGCTCTCGCGGATGCGTTCCAGGAGGGTGTACTCGGGCTCGGAGCCGGAGAGGACGAGTTCGGCGCGGGCGTCGGCGCTCAGCAGGAGCTGGAAGAGCCCGTAGTCGAACGGCAGGGGCAGGCGGACGTAGAAGACGTCGTCGGCGGTGTGGCCGAGCATGTCGCCGATGCCGCGCACGGCGAAGGAGATCTGCGCGTGCGGGCAGGCGACGGCCTTGGGGGCGGCGGTGGAGCCGGAGGTGTAGATGAGGACGGCCAGGGCGTCGCCGGTGACGGCGGCGGGCTCGCGCGCCGGCTCCGGCAGCCGGGCCTCCACCTTCTCCCACACCTCGCGCAGCCCGTGCACGGGGGCGTCGGTGAGTGCCGCCATCGCGGCGGTCTGCCGGTCGTCGACGATCACCACGGCCGGTTCGCTGTCGGCGAGGACCGGGCCCAGGTGGTAGTCCTTCATGCCCGGGTTGATGGGGACGAAGACGGCGCCGCGGCGCGAGGTGCCGTACAGCATGGCCGCCGTTTCGCGCAGGTTGGGCAGCCGCACCAGGACCCGGTCGCCGGGGCCGACGCCCTGGTCGGCGAGCCAGCCCTCGAAGGCGCGGCTGAGGCCGTCGAGTTCGGCGTAGGTCCAGGCGCCGCGCGCGTCGCGGACCGCCGGGGAGCCCGGTGCCGCGGCGGCGGCCTCGTCCAGGAAGCCGTGCACCGGCTTTTCCAACGTCACTGTCCTGTCTCCGATCGTTACCTGCGACGGGCGCTGCCCGTACGGGAGTTCAGCGCGCGGCCGGCCGCCGGCCCACCAGGGCCTCGGCGCGGGCCGTGAGACCGGTCCGGTCGGTCTTGCGGTTGGCGTTGAGGGGGAGCGCCGGCAGGTGCTCGTAGTGCTTGGGCAGGGTGCCCGGCGGGAGGGTCTGCCGGAGCTGCCGGGCGAACTGGGCCGGCGGCCGGGCCTCGCCGGTGTAGAAGACGACGAGTTCGAGGGCGTCGCCGTCGCGGGTGGCGACGGTGACGGCGTCCTCCACCCCGGCGCAGCCGCGCACGGCGTGGTCGATCTCGGCGAGTTCGACGCGGATGCCCTGCACCTGGACCTGGTGGTCGATGCGGCCCAGGTAGGTGAGTTCACCGTCGGGGGCGCGCCGCACCCAGTCCCCGGTGCGGTACCAGATGCGGCCGGCGTGCCGGGGGAAGCGGCCGGCGTCGTCGGCCCGGTGGAGGTATCCGGTGGTGGACTGGGGCCCGCTGACCCACAGTTCGCCCTCGGCGGCGTCCGGGGCGGCCGGTGTGCCGTCCTCGCCGGCCAGCAGCCAGTCGTGGCCGTCGTGCACCCGGCCGATGGGGACCGCGCCGTGCACGCAGGCGCCGGGCGAGGTCGCGGGGTCCCAGCGGTGGGCGGTGATGGTGATGGTCAGCTCGGTGGGGCCGTAGAGGTTCTCGACGGTGGCGGCGGGGGCGGCCCGCTGCCAGTCGGCGGCGTCCTCGGCCTTGAGGGCCTCGCCGGCGAACAGGCTCCAGCGCAGCGTCGGCAGGGCGCCGGGCGTGAGCCCGCCCGTGCGGCGGACCAGCCGGATGGCGCTGGGGGTGGAGAACCAGACCGTCACCCGCTGCGCGGCGAGGAAGTCCGGCAGGGCGAACAGCGCCCCGGGCTCCACGGCCACCAGCGTTCCCCCCGAGCCCCACGCGGTGAACAGGTCGAACATCGCGCAGTCGAAGGTGAGGTCGAAGGTCTGGGAGAAGACGTCGTCGGGTGTGAAGTCGTAGCGCTTCTCGACCTGTTGGAAGTAGAAGGCGCAGGAACTATGGCTGACCGGCACGCCCTTGGGCCGGCCGGTGGAGCCGGAGGTGAACAGGATGTACGCGGTGTCGCCCGGCTCGACGGCGCGGGGGGCGTCCAGGGCCTGGTCCGGGCGGAGTTCGACGGTGCCGGCGCCGGGGACCTCGGGCACCAGCACCGGCAGGGTGCTGTCCGGGCCGAGCAGTCCGGGCAGCAGCGGTGCCGCGTCGGCGGCGGCGACCAGGGCCGTCACCCCGGCGGCCCGCAGCGCCTGCCGGGTGCGGGCCTCGGGGAAGCCGGGGTGCAGGGGCACCACGGCGGAGCCGGTGTAGAGCGCGGCGAGCGTCGCGGTGTAGGCGCCGACGGTCTTGTTGCCCAGGACGCCGATGACGCCGGGGCGTCCACCGCCCGCCTCGAGCAGCGCCCCGGCCCAGGCCAGTGCGGTGCGGTGCAGCTCCCGGTAGCCGACGGAACGGCCGTCGGCGCGCAGCGCCTCGCCGTCGCCGGCCAGCGCGAGGCCGCGCAGAAATCGTCCGTGCAGCCCGTACGCCGCGCCGTCGGTCATCTCGTCCATCGTTCCGCTCGTGCGTTTCCTCGTTCGGCCGGGCCGGTCAGCCCCGGGCGGCGTCGGCCAGGCCGGACAGGGTCTTCCAGAGGATGGCGGGCGTCTCGAAGTTCTCGACGGTCAGCGCCCCGTCGCGGAAGCTCACCTCGTAGGCGGCCTCCAGGGCGCCCACCAGGTCGACGATGCCCAGGGAGTCCAGTCCGTGGTCGCGCAGGTTCAGGTCGGCGACGAGGTCCTCGTCGGGCGTCAGGAACGGCAGGCGGCCGCGCAGGATCTCCTCGAATCGCTGGTCCCACATGGTGTCCACAACCCCTCGGTTTCGTAACGGTGTCGGCGTGCCGGTTCTCGGCGTGCCGGTCTTCGGATGTCGGACGCGCCGCCGTGCGGCGGGCCTCCGGCGGCGGGGCGGGGCCCCGGCGCGGTCAGGCCGGCAGCGGCGCGGGAGGCCTGGGCCGCATCGCGGCGCGCGGGTCGGCGGCCAGGACGTCGAAGGTGTTGACGGTGCAGCCGACGCGGCCGAAGAGGCCGTCGGGCCCGGCGACGCAGACCCGGCCCACGCCCAGGCCGCGCAGCGTGCGCACCACGTCGGGCCAGCGCACGGGCCGGACGATGCCGTCGAGCAGCAGCGTGCGCATGCCCTCGGCCGATTCGACGACGGTCCCGTCCTGGTCGGCGACGACCGGCAGCCGGGGGTCGGCGAAGCGGTAGCGCGGCAGGATCTCCTCCTCGACGGAGCGCCGGAGCGGGCCGAAGGCGGCCGAGTGCATGGGCGGCCGCATGGTGTACAGGGGCAGTCCGCCGAGGGACCGCAACCGGGCCTGGAAGGCGTCGAGTTCGGCCTCGCGCAGCGACACCATGAAGAAGTCGTGGTCCAAGTGGCAGGAGATGTCGTACCAGGCACCCCGGTCGTCCATCTCGGCCAGCACGGGCCGGAGTTGTTCCCCGGGCACGCGGACGAAGGACAGGGTCACCACGTCCCGGTGCTCACGGGCGAAGTAGCCGGCCTCGTGGCGGGCCAGGCGCGCGGTGAGGTCGACGACGTCCGCGAAGGGCAGGGCGCCGCTGAAGGCCGTGACGGCCTTCTGCCCGAAACTCGGCCCGGCGCAGGCGACGGGTTCCACTCCGTGCCTTTCCCGTGCCCATTCGGCGAGTGCCAGACAGTTCACCAGGAAGACCACCTGGGCGGCTTCCGTGTAATCCTCCCCGGATTCCCGGTAGCGGTCGGCGAGGGAATATCCGAGGACTTCCTCGGCGGCCTTCCGCAGCCGCCGGGCGTGCGGATTGGTGAGGAGGAAGCGGCTGACGTCGGCGTATTTCACCGGCCCCATTCCAGGAAAGACCATCGCCCATTCCCGGGGGGCGTCCTCTGCCGCCCGGGGGCGGGCGGCCGTCTCGGGTGCCATTCAGCTGATCACGTCGTAGCGCCAGCAGTCCTCGGCCACGGGCACCGGCTTCTCGAAGGTCTCCAGCGGCCGGCGCGGGTCGAAGGAACCGCTGTGCCGGTGGGCGAGGAGGGTGCCGTCGTGCCGCAGGGTCAGCAGGTCGGGGCGGCCGTCGAGGTCGATGTCGGTGCTGGCGATGATGCGGTACTCGTTCCAGCCCCGGGCCACGGTGTACCAGGTGCCCTCGCCGGCGCCCTCGGCGGTGGCGAAGTCGTGGTCGTCGGCGAAGACGAAGACGTCCAGGTCGCCGTTGCTGCGCAGGACCACCAGGTCGAGCTTGCCGTTGCCGGTGACGTCGGCCATGGCGAGGGGGAAGTCGTCCACGTCGACGGTGGTCAGCCGGCGGGGGGTCTTGTCCCAGGTGTCGTTGGGCAGGACCTGGCCGACGTGGCGGAACCAGTCGACGTGGCCGGCGTCCTTCTCGCGGCTGACGGTGTCGTCGCAGCCGGTGCCGCTGACGTCGGCGGCGGCGAGGGTCTCCCACTCCTTGTCGTCCCGCTTGCCGGAGATCCGCAGCGGCTCGCCCAGGGTCTCCAGGCCGTTGAGGCCGTTGTTGCGGAGCAGGTAGAGGCCGTGCTCGCCGTGCTCGCCCTCGCCCGGGTTGATCTCGGCGATGCTGAACGCCAGGAGGTCGGCGCGGCCGTTGCCGCTGTCCAGCGGGCGCAGGAAGAAGAACCGGGGCCAGCCGAGGTTCTCGGCGATCTTCACCGGGGGCAGGAAGGTGTTCAGCCCGTCGAACGCACCGCTGTGCTGCCGGATGAACACGTCGCCGGACTCCTGGTCCCGCAGGAGCAGATCCGGCCTTCCGTTTCCGGTCCAGGAACGGCAGTTGCCGTTCCCCATGTTTGCCGCCATTTCCTCCACACTCCCCTGTGTGCGCGGCGTCGTTCGCGCCGCACCGCCGTACTCCGGATCCCGGCCGTTCGCGGCGGCGTCCACCACGGCGCCGCCGGTCACCCTCCGGGAATCCATCGCCAAGTGTTGTGCCGGTCAGGGCTCGAACAAACCCCTAAGCGCCCCCTATTCGGAGGCCGGGGATTCCCCGTCCGCCCCTCGGGGGGCCAGGTCCCGCAGCCGGCGGGCGAACGCCGCGGGCCGCGGGTTGTCGAACAGGTCGGTGAGCTTCAGCTTGACGCCGAAGGCGCCCTCCAGCTTCATCACCAGGGTGGCGCCGAGCAGCGAATGCCCGCCCGCGGCGAAGAAGTTGGTGTCCTCGGTCACGTCCTCGCGGCCCAGCGCCTCGCGCCACAGGCCGGTCAGCCGGGCGACGACCGGGTCGCCGGAGACGTCGGCCCCGGCGGTGTCCGCGGCGGCCGCGGAGCGGCGCCGCGCCACCTCGCGGGTCAGCGCCGGGTAGTCCACCTTGTCGTTGCCGGTCGTCGGGAAGGCGTCCACGACGGCGTACTCCTGCGGCACGGCGGACGGCGGCAGGGCGCCGCGGGCGTGCGCCCACAGCTCGTCCACCGCCTCCGGCCGCTCCGAGGCCACCACGAAGGCGGCGAGCAGCGGCTCCCCCGCCGGGTCCTCGGCGACGACGACGGCCGCGGCGCGGACGTCCGGGTGCTCCAGCAGGACGGCCTCCACCTCGCCGAGTTCGATGCGGTTGCCGCGCAGCTTGATCTGCCGGTCGAGGCGGCCCAGGATCTCCAGCGTCCCCTCCGGGAGCCAGCGGGCCAGGTCGCCCGTGCGGTAGTGGCGCCCGTGCACTGGGTGGGTGCCGAAGCGCTCGGCGGTCAGTTCGGGCCGGCCGTGGTAGCCGGCCGCCACGCCGGCGCCGGCGATGCACAGCTCGCCGCGCACGCCGGGCGGCAGGTCGCGCCCGTCGGGGCCGGCCACGAAGACGCGGGTGTTGGCGATCGGGGTGCCGACCCCGGCCCGCCCGCCGTCGCCCGGGCCGACCCGCCCGGCGGTGGACCAGACCGTCGTCTCGGTCGGCCCGTACACGTTGCGCAACTCACAGCCGGTCGCGGCCAGTTGGGCGGCGAGGGCGCCGGGCAGGGGTTCCCCACCGCTGAGCACCCGCAGCCCGGCCAGCCGGCCGGCGACCTCGGGCAGGACGAGCCGCCAGGTGGTGGGCGTGGCCTGGACGACGGTGACGCGGTGCCGCTCCAGCAGGTCCCGCAGCACCGCCCCGCCGGTGCGCGCCTCGTCCGGGGCGACGGCCAGCCGGCCGCCGGTGACCAGCGGCAGCCAGAGTTCCAGGGCGGAGATGTCGAAGCTGAACGTCGTCAGCCACAGGGTGGTGTCGTCCGGGCCCGCCGCCAGCTCGTCCGCGAAGTGCGCCACGAGGTTGGCGAGCGCCCCGTGGCCGACGAGGGTGCCCTTGGGGCGCCCGGTGGAGCCCGAGGTGTAGATCAGGTAGGCGAGGTCGCCCGGCCCGGCCAGGGCCGCCACGGCCGCCGGGTCGGGCAGCGCCCCGGAGCCGGCCCCGGCCGCCACCCCGGGCATCTCCAGCACCTTGCGGCCCTCGCCGGGGACGGTGACGCCGGGCCCGGCGAGCACCACCTTGGCGTCGGAGTCGGTCAGTTGGTAGGCGATCCGCTGCTCGGGGTGGTCGGGGTCGACGGGCAGGTAGGCCGCTCCGGCGAGCCACACGCCGAGCACCGCCGCCGCGGTTTCGGCCCCGCGCCGGCCCGCCAGGGCCACCACGTCGCCGGGGCCGACGCCCGCCTCGGCCAGCAGTGCCCGGCCGGCCTCGGCGGCCGCCCACAACTCCCGCCGGGTCACGCGCCGTTCGCCGTCCTCGACGGCCACCGCGTCCGGGTCCTCCGCCACCGCGCGGGCCACGGCGGCGGCCACGGTGGGCCACGGCACCGCCCGCTCGGTGGCGTTGGCGGCGGCGACGGCCCGCCGGTCCCGCTCGCACCAGACCGGGACGCCGCCCACCGGGCGGTCCGGGTCCGCCCCCAGGGTCAGGAGCAGCTCCTCGTAGCGGCCCACCATCAGCTCCACGTCGGCCCGTTCGAAGACCTCGGTGCAGTAGGCGGCCCGTACGGTCAGCGCGTCCGGGTGGGCGGTGACGAAGAACTCCAGGTCGAACTTGCTCGACCCGTTCTCCACGGTGAGCTGGACGGCGGGCTGCCCGTCGAGCGTGAATTCGGCCGGGGCGGCCAGCGGGGCGTAGTTGAACACGTGCCGGAACAGCAGGTTGCGCCAGGCCGCGTCCGGCCGCTCGACGGTGCCCAGGAGTTCGTCCACGGGGTACCCGGCGTGCGTCATGCCGCCGAGGAACACCTTGCGGGCCCGCGCGACCAGGTCCCGGAAGCTCTCCGCCGCGTCGACGGCCAGCCGCAGCGTCAGCACGTTGATGTGGTAGCCGAGCGCGCCCTGTGCGCCCCGGTCGCGCAGGCTCACCGGCGAGCCGACGGTGAGGTCCGGGCCCGCGCCGTGCGCGGCCAGCAGCAGGTAGTAGGCGGCCAGCAGCACCACGGCCTCGGGCGCCCGCAGGTCGCGCGCCAGCCGGGCCACGGTCTCCTTGACGCCGGGCGCCAGCCGGACGGTGACCTCGTCACCGTCCAGCGTGGTGACGGCGCCGCCCTGCCGCTCGTTCGCCAGCCCCAGCGCGTCGGCCCGGAACCCGGCCAGTTGCCCACGCCAGTAGGCCGCGGCCGCCTCCCCCGGCTCCGGCTCCCGCCAGGCGGGCACCTCGTCCCGCAGGGCCGCCGGGGCCCGGTTGCCGGAGACGAACGCCTCGTACAGGGCGGTGAATTCACCGAGGAACAGCTGTGCCGACATCCCGTCGAAGACGGAGTGGTGCACGGCCACGCACAGCACGTCGCCGTCCGCGTGGGCCAGCAGCCGGGCCCGCACCAGCAGGGAACCGTCCTGGCGGAAGGGTTCCGCGATGAACGGCCGCAGCTCCTCGGCGACGGAACCGCCGCGCGGGCCCGTCTCCTCCAGTACCAGACCCGCCCGGCCCGGCTCCAGCGTCCGGGCCCACAGGGCGCCGCCGTCGGCGTCGAAGACGGTCCGCAGCACGGCGTGCCGGGCGAGCAGGTGGTCCAGTGCCTCCTGGACGGCTGCCGGCTCCAGTTCGCCGTCCACCTGGAAGACGACCGACAGGTTGTTGACCCCGGTTCCGGGGACGAACTTCTCGAGGAGCCACAGGGCCTCCTCCTTGCGGGTGGCGGGGCGCCGCATGGCTCTTCCTTCCTGGTTCTGCTGTGGAGCTGGTTCCGCTGGGGAGCTGTGCTAGGGCCGCAGCAGCTCGCGCACGGTCTCCGCGACGGCGTCCGAGCGGAGCAGCTGGGCGTGCTCGGTGTCGAAGCGGATCTCCCGGGCGACCAGCGGGGAGTCCTCGCCGGCCGGGGAGCGGTGCGGGTTGAGGCCGCTGCGGGGGCTGGACGAGCTGATGGCGGTGGCCCGCCGCCAGGTGTCGCTCACGTCCAGCCGGGCGGCGACGGACAGGTAGGAGATGAACGAGGAGAACAGCCCGATC
Source organism: Streptomyces caatingaensis (assembly GCF_001187435.1). Taxonomy (GTDB): domain Bacteria; phylum Actinomycetota; class Actinomycetes; order Streptomycetales; family Streptomycetaceae; genus Streptomyces; species Streptomyces caatingaensis. The sequence continues at coordinate 66,080 of NZ_LFXA01000012.1, forward strand.
ATCTCCTCGGTGCGCTCGGCGTCGAGGCCCAGGCGGCCGAAGGCGTCCACGGCGACGGAGCGGAAGACCCGGTGGAGTCCGGCCGCGTAGCCGCCGACGTCCTCGCCGTGCTCCTGCATCAGCGCCAGGGAGGTGTCGCGGACGCGGGTGACCTCCTCGGCGGACAGCACGGTCGTGAGGTTGCCGAGGAGCTTCTCGAACTGCCAGTACAGGGTGGGGACGGTGGCCTGCTCGGGGTCGAACAGCACGAGCACCGGGGGCCGTTCCTGCCGCCGCGCGGCCTCGTCGGCGAGGGCCGCCGCGTACACGCCGCCGACGCAGAAGCCCAGCACGCCGCGGACGACGAGGCCGCTGTCGGCCAGTTCGGCGCCCCACTGCTTGATGTAGTCGGCGCCGCTGACGCCCTCCTCGGGGGAGACGACGGGCGGAACGGTCTGCCAGAAGGAGCGGGTGTCGCCCAACAGCGGCGCCAGGTCGGTGAACTGCGCCTCGGGGCGGCCGGTGGCCGGGAAGTCGGCGGCGATCACCACCTCATCGCTGTCGGCGACGGTGACGATGTTCCACGAGGTGGGTTTTGCCATGGGTCGTTTCTCCCGGGAAGGCGCACTGGACGGAATGACCGGCTTGTGGAGGCTAAGGCCGGTGGTGGGGGCGGGGAACCCCTAGGGGGCCGCGCGGGCCCCCTAGGCTGCCCTTACGCGGCGTCGAGGCCGGCGAGGAAGCCGCGCATGACGGCGTCGAACCGCTCCGGCTCCTCGACGTGCGGCATGTGGCTGGACTCCTCGAAGACCTCCCAGACGACGTCCGGGATGTGGTCGAAGAACGGCTGCACACAGCGGACGGTGGCCTCGTCGTGCCGCCCGGAGATCAGCAGGGTGGGCACGTCCACGTCCGGCAGCCGGTCGATCACCGAGTGGTCCTTGAGGCTGCCGACGACGTGGAACTCGCTGGGCCCGTTCATGGTGTGGTAGACGGTCGGGTCGTTGTAGATCTCCATGAACGACGCGGCGACCTCGCGCGGCCACGGGTCCAGCCGGCACACGTGCCGGCCGTAGAACTCCAGGGTGGCCTGCCAGTACTCGGCGCTGTCGGTGGTGCCGGCCGTCTCGTGCCGGCGCAGCGTCTCCTGCACCTCCGCGGGCAGGGCGGCCCGCAGGACCTCCATCTCCTCCAGCCACAGGGGGTAGGAGGCCGGGGAGTTGGCCAGGACCAGGCCGCGCAGTCCGGCGGGGCGCCGGGCGGCGTGCTCGGCGGCGAGCACCCCGCCCCAGGACTGGCCGAAGAGGATGTAGTCGTCGGCGATGCCCAGGTGGTCCAGCAGGTTGTCGAGCTCGTCGAGGAACAGCCCGACGGTCCAGAAGTCGGCGCCGCGGCCGGGCAGGTGGGTGGATCCGCCGTTGCCGAGCTGGTCGTAGTGGACGACGGGCCGCCCGTCCCGGGCGAGTTCGGCCATGCGCAGCAGGTAGTCGTGGGTGCTGCCGGGGCCGCCGTGCACGAGGACGAGCGGGGTCCGGCCGGACGTCAGGTCGCCGGTGACCCGGTACCAGGTCCGGTGGGCACCGAACGGCGCGTGCCCCTTGGTGGTGGGTGCGATGGACACAGGTGGTTCAACTTTCTTCGGGAAAGGTCTGTTGCGGGAGGCGGGTGCCGGTCAGGCCGCGGTGCCGGGGCCGGAGATCTCCCGGAGGTGCTCCACGAGCGCCGCCGGGCTCGGGTGCTCGTACATCACGTCGGCGGCCGGCGTGGTGCCGAAGACGGCGCCGAGCCGGTTGCCCAGTTCCACGGCGGACAGGGAGGACATCCCCATGTCGAAGAACTGGCTGCCGGCCTCCACCTCGTCGGCGGAGGCGTGCCCGAGGGCGACGGCCGTCTCGGTGCGGACGATGTCGAGGGCGGCGGCCGTCCAGGCGTCGCCGGCCAGCCCGGCGAGCCGCCGGCGGGCGGCCTCCAGCCGCTCCTCGTCGGCACCGCCGGCCGCCTCGTCCCCGTCCGGGGAGGGGATGTCGGCCCGCTCGCGGCGCCGCCAGGCGGCGAGCAGCGGCAGCACCTCGGCCAGGGAGTCCTGACCGGACGTGCTGTCCACCTCCAGGGCCTTGGCGAGGGCGGCGAGGTCGCCGGTGTCGACGGCCTCCCAGAAGCCCGCCTCGGCGGACGTACGGCTCCCCGCGCCGGGCACGGCGGCGGCCCGCTCCGGGGCGTCCGGCCAGTAACGGCGGCGCTGGAACGCGTAGGTGGGCAGATCGACGCGCCCGTCACCGGCGGGCCCGTGGAACGCGGCCCAGTCGACGCGCACGCCCCGGTTGTGGAGCCGGGCGAGCGCGGTCACCAGGGCGTGCCCCTCGGCCCGGTCCCGGCGCAGGGCCGGCACGAACACCGCGTCGCGGGCGGTCTCCTGGCCCATGGCCGACAGGACGGCGTCCGGCCCGAGTTCGAGGAACGTGCGGACGCCGTCGGCCTCCAGCGTGCGGACGGTGTCGGCGAAGCGGACGGCGTCGCGGACGTGGCCCACCCAGTAATCGGGGGATGTCACATCACCGTGCACGACGACCGGGATCGCCGGGGCGGAGAAGGTGAGGCCGGAGACGACCTGACGGAAGTCCTCCAGCATCGGGTCCATCAACGGCGAGTGGAACGCGTGCGACACCCGCAGACGCTTCGTCTTCACACCGTCCGCCGCCAGGGCCTCGGCGATCTCCAGGACGGCCGACTCGGCACCCGAAACCACCACGGACGCAGGCCCGTTGACGGCCGCGATACCGACCTCGTCCTCCCGCCCGGCCAGGAGCGGGAGGACCGTCTCCTCCGACGCCTGGGCGGAGACCATCGCACCGCCCGCAGGCAGCGTCTGCATCAGACGGCCACGCGCCGCCACCAGACGGGAGGCATCCGCCAGCGACAGAACCCCCGCCACGTGCGCGGCGGTTACCTCACCGATGGAGTGCCCGGCGAGGAAGTCGGGCCGCACGCCCCAGGACTCGACCAGCCGGTAGAGCGCGACCTCCACGGCGAACAGCGCGGCCTGCGTGAACCCCGTACGGTCCAGCGCCTCCCCGTCCCCGTCCACGACCTCCCGCAACGGCCGGTCCAGATGCCGGTCCAGCTCGGCGCACACCGCGTCGAACGCCTCGGCGTAAGCGGGGTACCGGCCGTACAGCTCGCTCCCCATGCCGACGCGCTGGGCGCCCTGCCCGGTGAACAGGAACGCCAGCGCCCCCCGGGCCGCTTCGTCCTGGACGACGTGGGCGGCCGGGGCCCCGGAGGCGACGGCCGCCAGGCCGGCGAGGAGTTCGTCGCGGTCCCGTCCCACGACGGCGACGCGGTGCTTGAGCGCGGCGCGGGTGGTCGCCAACGCGCGGGCGACGGCGGCGGGTTCGGCCTCGGGGCGCGCGTCGAGGTGGGCGCGCAGCCGCTCGGCCTGGGCCCGCAGGCCGCGGCGGCCGCTCGACGACAGCAGCCACGGCACGTCGCCGACGGCCGCGGGGGCGGGGACGGTGGGCTCGACGGTGTCCGGCGCCTGCTCCAGGATGGTGTGGGCGTTGGTGCCGCTGATGCCGAAGGACGACACGGCGGCCCGCCGGGGACGTCCGGTCTCCGGCCAGGTGCGGGCCTCGGTCAGCAGCCGTACGTCGCCCTCGGTCCAGTCGACGTGCGGCGTCGGCTCGTCCACGTGGAGGGTCCGGGGAAGGACGCCCTCGCGCATCGCCATGACCATCTTGATGACGCCCGCGACACCGGCGGCGGCCTGCGTGTGACCGATGTTCGACTTGATCGAGCCGAGCCACAACGGCCGGCCCTCCGGCCGCTCCTGGCCATACGTGGCCAGCAGGGCCTGCGCCTCGATGGGGTCGCCCAGCGTCGTGCCCGTGCCGTGCGCCTCGACCGCGTCCACCTGGTCGGCGGAGAGCCGGGCCCCGGCCAGCGCCTCGCGGATCAGGCGCTGCTGCGCCGGGCCGTTGGGGGCGGTCATGCCGTTGCTGGCGCCGTCCTGGTTGACGGCGGAGCCGCGGACCAGGGCGAGGACGGGGTGGCCGTTCCTCCGCGCGTCCGAGAGCCGTTCGACGAGGAGCACACCGACCCCCTCGCTCCAGCCGGTACCGTCGGCCGCGGCCGCGAAGGACTTGCAGCGCCCGTCGGGGGCCAGCCCGCTCTGCCGCCCGAAGTCGAGGAACGCTCCGGGCGTGGCCAGCACCGTCACACCGCCGGCCAGCGCCATCGTGCAGTCGCCGTTGCGCAGCGCCTGGACGGCGAGGTGCAGGGCGACCAGCGAGGAGGAACAGGCGGTGTCCACGGTGACGGCGGGGCCTTCGAGGCCGAAGTGGTACGAGACGCGCCCGGAGAGGACGCCGCCGGAGGTGCCCGTGCCGATGAAGCCGCCGACGTCCGCCTGCGTCCCGGTGAGGTGCGAGACGTAGTCGTGGTACATCAGCCCGCCGAACACGCCCGTGCGGCTGCCGCGCACCGCGTGCGGGTCGATGCCGGCCCGCTCGAACGCCTCCCAGGCGGCCTCCAGGAAGAGCCGCTGCTGCGGGTCCATGGCGAGCGCCTCGCGCGGCGAGATGCCGAAGTGGCCGGCGTCGAACTGGGCCGCCTCGTAGAGGAATCCGCCCTTCTTCGTGTAGCCGTCGCCCATGGCGTGCAGCTCGGCCAGCGGCCAGTTGCGGTCCTCGGGGAAGGCGGAGACGGCGTCGCCGTTCTCGGTGACGAGCCGCCACAGGTCCTCGGGGGAGCTCACGCCGCCGGGGTAGCGGCAGGCCATGGCGACGATCGCGATCGGCTCGTCGGCCGGTGCCGCCGACGTGACGCGCGCGGGCCGCGCCGTGCCCGTACCCGTGAGCCGGCCGTCCAGGTGGGCGGCGACGGCGGTCGGGCTGGGGTGGTCGAAGACCAGGGTCGCGGGCAGCCGCAGGCCGGTCGCGGCGGCCAGCCGGTTGCGGAACTCGACGGCCGTCAGCGAGTCGAAGCCGATCTCGCCGAAGGCGCGGTCCGGTTCGACGGCGGCCGGGCCGCTGTGCCCGAGGACGGCGGCGACCTGGGTGCGCACCAGATCCAGCAGGATCCGGCCGCGCTCCTCCACGGAGGCGTCCGCCAGGCTCTGTTCGAGGAGCGACGCCGAGGCGGCCCCGGTACCGGCCCGGCGGCGGACGGGCGTCCGTACGAGGCCGCGCAGCAGCACCGGCAGCGTCCCGGCGTCGGCGGCGGCCCGGTGACCGGCCAGGTCGAGCTTGGCGGGGACGAGCAGGGCGTCACCGTCCGCGAGGGCGGCGTCCATCAGCGCGAGGCCCTCCGCCGAGCCCAGGCCGCTCAGCCCGGACCGGTTCATGCGCTCCACGTCGGCCTCGTCCAGCCGCCCCGTGAGCCCGCTGCGCTCCTCCCACATGCCCCAGGCGAGGGAGACGCCGGGCAGGCCCAGCGCGCGGCGGTGCCGCACGAGGGCGTCCGCGTAGGCGTTGGCGGCCGCGTAGTTGGCCTGTCCGGCGGGGCCGAAGACCCCGGCGGCAGAGGAGAACAGCACGAACGCCGAGAGGTCCAGCCCGAGTTCACCGGTGACCTCGTGCAGCACGCGCGCCGCCTCGGCCTTGGGCCGCAGGACGGTGTCGAGCCGCTCGGGGGTGAGGGATGCGACGACGCCGTCGTCGAGGACACCGGCCGTGTGGACGACGCCCGTGACGGGGTGGCGGCGCAGCAGCTCGCCGACCGCCTCCCGGTCGGCGGCGTCACAGGCCACGAGGGTCACTTCGGCACCCAACTCCTCAAGCCCGGCGCGAAGTTCGGCCGCGCCCGGCGCGTCGGCGCCGCGGCGGCTGGTGAGCAGCAGCCGGCGGACACCGTGCTCGGCGACCAGGTGCCGGGCGACGAGACCGCCGAGGGTGCCGGTGGCACCGGTGATCAGCACGGGACCTGCGCCCCAGACGGCGGCCGGCTCCTCGGAGCGGGCCACCCGGTCCAGCCGGGGCACGCGCACCTCACCGTCGCGCAGCGCCAGTTGGGGCTCGCCGGACGCCAGGGCCGCGCCCAGGGCGTCGTACGAGGCGGCCGTGGCGTCCACGTCCAGCAGGACGAACCGGCCGGGGTGCTCCGACTGCGCCGAACGCACCAGGCCCCACAGGGCGGCCTGCGCCGGATCGGTCAGCTCGGCGTCCTCGTCCACGGCGACGGCGCCACGCGTCACGACGACCAGCCGGGACGACGCGAACCGCTCCTCGGCCGGCCACGTCCGCACCAGGTCCAGGCCCCGGTGCGCCGTGTCGCGCAGCCCGGCGCCGGACTCGGGGAAGACGAGCACGTCCTCGCCGGCGGACGCGAGGGCGCCGAGGCCGCCGTCCCGCACGTCGAGCAGCGCCCGGAGGCCGTCGGGGACGTCCCCGAGGGCCACGGGGCGGGCGGCCGCCCCGGCGGGCGGGGGGGCGACGGGGACGGCGGGCCAGGTGACGCGGAACAGCGCGTCGTGGTGCACCGTACGGGCCGCGGTGAGGGCGTCGGCGGAGGTCCGCCGCAGGGTCAGCGCCTCGGCGGAGGCGACGACGGCGCCCGTGGGGTCGGCGACGGTCACGGCGACGGCGTCGCCGCCGGCGGGCGTGAGGCGCACCCGCAGCGCGGTCGCGCCCGAGGCCCGCAGGGCCACGCCCTCCCACGCGAACGGCAGCCAGGGCCCGTCACCGGCACCCTGCCGGGTGCCGGGCAGGACGATCCCGAGGGTGAGCGGGTGCAGGGCGGAGTCCAGCAGCGCCGGGTGCAGTCCGAACCCGGCCGCGTCCACGCCGTCGGGCAGGGCGACCTCCGCGAACACCTCGTCGCCGCGCCGCCAGGCCCGGTTCAGCCCCCGGAAGGCGGGCCCGTAGGTCATGCCGGCGGCGGCGAGCCCGTCGTAGAAGGAGTCCAGGGCGATCGGGTCGGCACCGGCGGGCGGCCACGTACCGTCCTCGAAGGCGGCGTTGGGCGCGGCGGGCGCCAGGACGCCGGTGGCGTGCCGGAGCCACGGCTCGTCGGCGGGGGCGTCCTCGGCACGGGAGTGCACGGTGAACGTACGGTTCCCGGCGGCGTCGGGAGCGCCGGTCGCCACCTGGAGGTGGACTCCGCCGCGTTCGGGCAGGACGAGGGGCGCTTCGAGGGTCAGTTCCTCGACCAGGCCGCAGCCGACCTCGTCACCCGCCCGGACGGCGAGCTCGACGAACGCCGTACCCGGGACGAGGACAGCGCCCGCCACCTGGTGGTCCACCAGCCAGGCATGAGTGGCCCGGGAAAGACGACCCGTCAGGAGCACACCCTCACCGTCGGCCAGCGTCACGGCCGCGCCCAGCAGCGGGTGACCGGTGGAGCCCAGGCCCGCCGAGGTCACATCACCGGTCCCGGAGACGGTCTTGGGCCAGAAACGCTCCCGCTGGAAGGCGTACGTCGGCAGATCCACCCGCCGGGCGGTACCGAACACCGCGTTCCAGTCGAGGTCGACACCGCGGACGTGGGCCTCGGCGAGGGAGGTCAGGAAGCGCTCGACACCACCCTCGTCGCGCCGCAGCGTGCCCAGCACCACCGCGTCCGTCCCCTCCAGCGTCTCCTGCACCGGGACGGTCAGCACGGGGTGAGCGCTCACCTCGATGAAGGCACCGAAGCCTTCCTGCGCCAAGGTGCGTATGGAGTCGGCGAGTTCGACGGTCTGACGGAGGTTGCGGTACCAGTAATCGGCGTCCGTGACCGGGCCGGTGAGCCACTCCCCCGTCACCGTCGAGAAGAACGGCACCTCAGGAGCAAGAGGCGTCACCGGGGCCAGGACGTCCAGGATCGTCTCGCGGATCTCCTCCACGGCGGCCGAGTGCGACGCGTAGTCCACCGGAATGCGACGGGCGCGGACCGCTTCGGCTTCGCAGTGGGCCATCAGCTCATCCAGGGCAGCGACCTCACCCGAAACCACCACGGACGTCGGGCCGTTGACCGCGGCCACCGACACCCGACCGTCCCACCGGCCGATCAGCTCACGCACCTCCGCCACCGGCAGCGGGACGGACACCATCCCACCCTTGCCCGCCAGCGCCCCGATCGCCCGCGACCGCAACGCCACCACCCGCGCACCGTCTTCAAGCGACAACGCACCCGACACCACCGCAGCCGCGATCTCACCCTGCGAGTGCCCGACCACCGCCGACGGCCGCACCCCGTACGAACGCCACACCTCCGCCAACGACACCATCACAGCCCACAACACCGGCTGCACCACATCCACCCGCTCCAGCCCCGGCGCACCCTCCGCGCCCCGCAGCACTGCGGTCAACGACCAGTCCACATGCGGTGCCAACGCCCGCTCGCACGCGGCGATCCGCTCCGCGAACGCCGGGTTCTCGTCCAGCAGCCCCACGGCCATGCCGGCCCACTGCGACCCCTGCCCCGGGAACACGAACGCCACCTGGCCCACGTCACCCGACGCGACACCCTCGACCAGACCCGGAGCAGGACGCCCCTCGGCCAGCGCCCTCACACCCTCAAGGAGCCGCCCACGGTCGGCACCGACCACCACGGCGCGGTGATCGAGCGCCCCGCGCGTCGTGGCGAGCGAGAAGCCGGTGTCGGCCAGGCCGAGCGACGGCCGGGCCTCCACGAACTCCACCAGCCGCGCCGCCTGCGCCCGCAACGCCCGCGCACCACGCGCCGACAGCACCCACGGCACCACACCACCCGTCGCCGGCTCCCCGACACCGACGGCGGGCTCCTCGGCCGGCGCCTCCTCCAGGATGAGGTGGGCGTTCGTACCGCTGATGCCGAAGGACGAGACGCCGGCCCGGCGCGGCTCGCCGCCCGCCGGCCACTCCCGCGCCTCCGTCAACAGCTCGACGGCGCCCGCCGACCAGTCGACGTGCGAGGTGGGGGCGTCGACGTGGAGGGTCTGCGGGAGGACGCCCGCGCGCATCGCCATGACCATCTTGATGACGCCGGCGACACCGGCGGCGGCCTGGGCGTGGCCGATGTTGGACTTCAACGAGCCCAGCCACAGCGGCCGGCCGGCGGGCCGGTCCTGGCCGTAGGTGGCGATCAGGGCCTGGGCCTCGATGGGGTCGCCGAGCTTGGTGGCGGTGCCGTGCGCCTCGACGGCGTCGACGTGTTCGGCGGAGAGCCGGGCGTTGGCGAGGGCCTGGCGGATGACGCGCTGCTGGGACGGGCCGTTGGGGGCGGTCAGGCCGTTGCTCGCACCGTCCTGGTTGATCGCCGAGCCACGGACCACGGCCAGCACCCGGTGCCCGTTCCTCCGCGCGTCCGACAGCCGCTCCACCAGCAGCACGCCGACGCCCTCGGCGAAGCCGGTGCCGTCCGCGGCCTCGGCGAAGGCCCGGCAGCGGCCGTCGGGGGCGAGGCCGCGCAGCTTGCCGAAGTCCATGAACTGGCCGGGGGTGGAGACGACGGTGACGCCGCCGGCGAGGGCCATCGTGCAGTCGCCGTTGCGCAGCGCCTGGACGGCGAGGTGCAGGGCGACCAGCGACGACGAGCAGGCGGTGTCGACGGTGACGGCCGGGCCCTCCAGGCCCAGCACGTACGACACGCGGCCCGAGACGACGCTGCCGCCGACGCCGGTCATCAGGTAGCCCTTGGCGGCCTCGGGGGCGCGCTGGATGACGGTGACGTAGTCGGAGCTGTTGGCGCCCATGAAGACGCCGGTGCGGCTGCCGCGGAGGGCGGCGGGGTCGATGCCGGCGTGCTCCAGGGCGTGCCAGGACGTTTCCAGCACCAGGCGCTGCTGCGGGTCCATGGCGAGGGCCTCGCGGGGCGAGATGCCGAAGAACCCGGCGTCGAACTCGGTGGCGTCGTGGACGAATCCGCCGTTGCGGACGTACGCGGCGCCGCCGCCGGAGCCGACGTCGTACATCTTCTCCAGGTCCCAGCCGCGGTCGGTGGGCAGTCCGGAGATGCCGTCGGTGCCGGTGGCGACGAGGTCCCACAGCTCCTCGGGGGAGGTGATGCCGCCGGGGTAGCGGCAGGCCATGCCGACGATCGCGATCGGCTCGCGGCCGCGGTCCTCGACCTCGCGCAGCCGCTGCCGGGTCTGGTGCAGGTCGCCGGCCACCTTCTTGAGGTAGTCGACCAGTTTCTCTTCGTTGGTGGTGGTCATGTTCCGTCGCCCTCCCTGTGAGCGTGTGGCGGTGGTCAGGAGATGCCGAGCTCGTTGTCGATGAAGCTGAGGACTTCGTCGGCGGTGGTCGCCGCCGAGAGCCTGGTGCTCACGTCCTCGGTACCGGCGGGGGCGTGCCGGTCCTTCCATTCCGACAGCAGGGCTTGCAGGCGCGAGGTGATCTCCGCGTGTGCGGCGGGGTCGTCCGACGCGCCGGTGGACGACAGGGTGGTGGCCAGTCGGTCGAGTTCGCCGAGCACGGCGGCGGACGGGTCGGCCGGCTCCTGCGGCACCAGCTCCTGCCGCAGGTGGGCGGCGAGGGCGGCGGGTGTCGGGTAGTCGAAGACCAGGGTGGCGGGCAGCCGCAGTCCGGTGGCGGCGTTGAGCCGGTTGCGGAGTTCGACGGCGGTGAGCGAGTCGAAGCCGATCTCGTTGAAGGCGCGCCCGCCCTCGACGGCGTCGGCTCCCGCGTGCCCGAGCACGGCGGCGGCCTGGGTGCGGACGAACGTCAGCAGGACCCGTTCGCGTTCGGCCTCCGGCGTGGCCGCCAGCGTCTGCTGGAAGCCCTCGGCGGCCTGCGCCCCGGCCTCCAGGGCCCGGCGGGAGGGGCCGCGGACCAGGCCGCGCAGCAGCGGCGGCACCAGGTCCGCCGACGGCACCCGGCGGAAGGCCGCCAGGTCCAGGCGGACGGGGACGAGCAGCGGCTCGTCGAGCGCGGCCGCCAGGTCGTACAGGGCGAGTCCGGTGTCCGAGGCGAGCGGGCGGACGCCGGAGCGGCGCATCCGCAGCACGTCGGCCTCGTCCATCTGCCCGGTCATGCCGCTGCTCTGCCCCCACAGGCCCCAGGCCAGCGAGGTGGCCGGCAGGCCGAGGGCGCGCCGGTGGTGGGCGAGGGCGTCCAGGAACACGTTGGCCGCCGCGTAGTTGCCCTGGCCGGGCCCGCCGAAGATGCCGGCCGCGCCGGAGAACATCACGAAGTGGCGCAGGTCCGGGGCGAGTTCGCGGGTGAGCTCGTGCAGGTTCCAGGCGGCGTCGGCCTTGGGCCGGAAGACGGTGCCGATCCGCTCCTCGTCGAGGGATTCCAGGACGCCGTCGTCGAGCACGCCGGCGGTGTGGACGACGCCGGTGAGCGGGTGCGCGTCCGGGACGGCGGCCAGCAGCGCGGCCAGCGCCTCCCGGTCGGCGGCGTCACAGGCGGCGACGGTCACCTCGGCACCCAACTCCTCGAGTTCCGCGCGGAGTTCGTCGGCGCCGGGGGCGTCGGGGCCGCGGCGGCTGGTGAGCAGCAGCCGGCGGACGCCGTGCTCGGCGACCAGGTGGCGGGCGAGCAGCCCGCCGAGGGTGCCGGTGCCGCCGGTGACGAGCACGGTCCCCGACGGGTCGGCCGCGCCGGCGGGCATGGTCAGGACGACCTTGCCGACGTGCTGCGCCTGGGCCAGGTGCCGGAACGCCTCGGGCGCGCGCCGCACGTCCCAGGTGGTCACCGGCAGCGGGCGCAGCCCGGCCGTGTCCACGAGCTCCACGGCCTCGGTGAGCACCTGCCCGGTGACCTGCGGGCCGGCCTCGCTGAGGTCGAACGTCCAGTATTCGACGCCCGGATACCAGCCGGCGACGTCGTCGGCGTCGCGGACGTCGACCTTGCCCATCTCCACGAACCGTCCGCCGTGGGGCAGCAGCCGCAGCGACGCGTCGACGAACTCGCCGGTGAGCGAGTCGAGGACGACGTCCATGCCCTGCCCGCCGGTGGCGGCCAGGAACTCCTGCTCGAAGTCCAGCGTGCGGGAGTTGGCGATGTGCGCGTCGTCCAGCCCGAGCGAGCGGAGCGTGTCCCACTTGCCGGGGCTCGCCGTGCCGTACACCTCGGCGCCCAGGTGCTGCGCCAGTTGCACGGCCGCCATGCCGACCCCGCCGGCCGCCGCGTGGACGAGGATCCTCTCCCCCGGCCGCAGGTCGGCGAGTTCGACGAGCGCGTGGTAGGCGGTGGAGAAGACGACGGACGCGCCGGCCGCCTCCTCGAAGGTCCAGCCCTGCGGGACGGGGGCCAGCATCCGGTGGTCGGCCACGGCGACCGGGCCGAAGGCCTTCGGGAAGATGCCCATGACCTTGTCGCCGACCGCGAACCGGCCGACGCCGGGGCCGACTTCGAGGACCGTGCCGGCGCCCTCGCCGCCGACCGAACCCGTGCCCGGGTACATGTCGAGCGCGATGAGCGCGTCGCGGAAGTTCATGCCGGCCGCGCGGACCGCGACCCGCACCTGTCCCTCGGCGAGCGGGGCGACCGCGTCGTCCGCGGGGACGAGCGCCAGGTTCTCCAGCGTGCCGCGGGCGGTCAGGTCGAGGCGCCAGGCGGCGACTCCGTCCGGCGGCGTCAACTCCTCGGCGGCCGCCGGCCGCGCCAGCCGCGGCGCGTACGCCGCGCCGTCGCGCAGGGCGATCTGCGGTTCCCCGGCGGCGGCCAGGGCACCCGCCAGCGCGGCGGCCGACCCGTCGGCCCCGTCGAGGTCGAGCAGCGCGAACCGGCCCGGGTTCTCCGTCTGGGCCGAGCGGACCAGACCCCAGACGGGGGCGTGCGTCAGATCGACGTCCTCCCCCGGCAGGACCCCGACGGCGCCCCGGGTGACGACGACCAGCCGCGCGTCGGCGAACCGCTCGTCGGCGATCCACTCCTGCGCCACGGCCAGGACGCGCGCCACGGCGGCGCGGGCCGCCTCCGGCTGCCCGGCGACCGGCCCGTCGACGGACGGGCAGCCCAGCAGCACCGCGTCGGGCAGCGGCGTCCCGGAGGCCACCACCTCGCCCAGGGCCGCCAGGTCCGCGTACGTCTCGGCACGCGCCCCGGACGTCTTCAGGGCGGCACCCAGGCCGAGTTCGTCCGCGCCCAGCAGCGCGTACCGGGCGGAGGCCGCCGGCCGGTCCGCCGCGATCCCGCTCCACAGGAGCCGGAACATGGCGTCCGCACCGGCCGAGCGCGCCGCGTCCAGGGCGGCGGCGGCCATCGGCCGCAGGCTGAGCGACGCCGCCGAGGCGACGACCGTGCCCGTCGGGTCGGCGACCGTCACGGCGACGGCGCCGGTCCCGGCGGGGGCGAGGTGCACCCGCAGCGCGGTGGCACCGGACGCCCGCAGGGCCACGCCCTCCCACGCGAACGGCAGCCACGGCCGCCCGCCGTCCTGCTGCGCCTCGGGCAGAACGATCCCGAGGGTGAGCGGGTGCAGGGCGGAGTCCAGCAGCGCCGGGTGCAGTCCGAACCCGGCCGCGTCCACGCCGTCGGGCAGGGCGACCTCCGCGAACACCTCGTCGCCGTGGCGCCAGACCGTCCGGACGCCCTGGAAGGCGGGCCCGTAGCTCATGCCGACGCCGGCGAGCCCGTCGTAGAACGCGCCGAGGTCGACGGGCTCCGCGCCGGCGGGCGGCCAGACACCGGCCGCCGGGAAGGGAGCGGCGGCGCCGCTCTCCTCGGCGAGGACACCGGTGGCGTGCCGCGTCCACGGCTCGTCCTCGGCGGCGTCCTCCGCACGGGAGAACACGTCGAGCGTGCGACGGCCGGTACCGTCGTCCGCACCGACCTTCAACTGGAGGTGGATTCCACCGCGTTCGGGCAGGACGAGGGGCGCTTCGAGGGTCAGTTCCTCGACCAGGCCGCAGCCGACCTCTTCACCCGCCCGGACGGCGAGCTCGACGAACGCCGTACCCGGGACGAGGACAGCGCCCGCCACCTGGTGATCCACCAGCCAGGCATGAGTGGCCCGGGAAAGACGACCCGTCAGAAGCACACCCTCACCGTCGGCCAGCGTCACGGCCGCGCCCAGCAGCGGGTGACCGGTGGAGCCCAGACCCGCCGAGGTCACATCACCGGTCCCGGCGACGGTCTTGGGCCAGAAACGCTCCCGCTGGAAGGCGTACGTCGGCAGATCCACCCGCCGGGCGGTACCGAACACCGCGTTCCAGTCGAGGTCGACACCGCGACTGTGGGCCTCGGCGAGGGAGGTCAGGAAGCGCTCGACACCACCCTCGTCGCGCCGCAGCGTGCCCAGCACCACCGCGTCCGTCCCCTCCAGCGTCTCCTGCACCGGGACGGTCAGCACGGGGTGAGCGCTCACCTCGACGAAGGCTCCGAAGCCCTGGGACAACAACGCGGTTACGGCGTCGGCGAGTTCGACGGTCTGACGGAGGTTGCGGTACCAGTAGCCGGCGTCCGTGACCGGGCCGGTGAGCCACTCCCCCGTCACCGTCGAGAAGAACGGCACCTCGGGAGCGAGCGGCGTCACGGGGGCGAGGACGTCCAGGATCGTCTCGCGGATCTCCTCCACGGCGGCCGAGTGCGACGCGTAGTCCACCGGAATGCGGCGGGCGCGGACCGCTTCGGCTTCGCAGTGGGCCATCAGCTCATCCAGGGCAGCGACCTCACCCGAAACCACCACGGACGTCGGGCCGTTGACCGCGGCCACCGACACCCGACCGTCCCACCGGCCGATCAGCTCACGCACCTCCGCCACCGGCAGCGGGACGGACACCATCCCACCCTTGCCCGCCAGCGCCCCGATCGCCCGCGACCGCAACGCCACCACCCGCGCACCGTCATCGAGCGACAACGCACCCGACACCACCGCAGCCGCGATCTCACCCTGCGAGTGCCCGACCACCGCCGACGGCCGCACCCCGTACGAACGCCACACCTCCGCCAACGACACCATCACAGCCCACAACACCGGCTGCACCACATCCACCCGCTCCAGCCCCGGCGCACCCTCCACACCACGAAGGACATCAGTGAGCGACCAGTCGACAAAGGCCGACAGCGCCTCCTCACACTCCCCCAACCGCTGCGCAAACACCGGGCTTTCGTCCAGCAGCCCCACGGCCATGCCGGCCCACTGCGACCCCTGCCCCGGGAACACGAACGCCACCTGGCCCACGTCACCCGACGCGACACCCTCGACCAGACCCGGAGCAGGACGCCCCTCGGCCAGCGCCCTCACACCCTCAAGGAGCCGCCCACGGTCGGCACCGACCACCACGGCGCGGTGATCGAGCGCCCCGCGCGTCGTGGCGAGCGAGAAGCCGGTGTCGGCCAGGCCGAGCGACGGCCGGGCCTCCACGAACTCCACCAGCCGCGCCGCCTGCGCCCGCAACGCCCGCGCACCACGCGCCGACAGCACCCACGGCACCACACCACCCGTCGCCGGCTCCCCGACACCGACGGCGGGCTCCTCGGCCGGCGCCTCCTCCAGGATGAGGTGGGCGTTCGTACCGCTGAAGCCGAAGGACGAGACGCCGGCCCGGCGCGGCTCGCCGCCCGCCGGCCACTCCCGCGCCTCCGCCAACAGCTCGACGGCACCCGCCGACCAGTCCACGTGCGGCGTCGGCTCGTCCACGTGCAGGGTCTGCGGGAGGCGGTTCTCGCGCAGGGCGAGGACCATCTTCATCACGCCGGCGACACCGGCGGCGGCCTGGGTGTGACCGATGTTGGACTTGACCGAGCCGAGGAGCAGCGGCCGGCCGGCGGGCCGGTCCTGGCCGTAGGTGGCCAGGAGGGCCTGGGCCTCGATGGGGTCGCCGAGCGTCGTGCCGGTGCCGTGCGCCTCGACCACGTCGACGTCACCGGTCGTGAGGCCGGCGTTGGCGAGGGCCTGGCGGATGACGCGCTGCTGGGACGGGCCGTTGGGGGCGGTCAGGCCGTTGCTCGCACCGTCCTGGTTGATCGCCGAGCCACGGACCACGGCCAGCACCCGGTGCCCGTTCCTCCGCGCGTCCGACAGCCGCTCCACCAGCAGCACGCCCACGCCCTCGCCCCAGTTGGTGCCGTCGGCGGCGCCGGCGAACGCCTTGCAGCGGCCGTCGGCCGCGAGGCCGCGCAGCCTGCTGAACTCCACGAAGGTCCGCGGGGTGGCCATCGCGGTGACGCCGCCGGTGAGGGCGAGGGAGCACTCGCCCTGGCGCAGGGCCTGGACGGCCTGGTGGAGGGCCACCAGGGAGGAGGAGCAGGCGGTGTCGACGGTGACGGCCGGGCCCTCCAGGCCCAGCACGTACGACACGCGGCCCGAGACGACGCTGTAGGCGTTGCCGGTGCCGACGAAGCCGTCGGAGCCCTCGGCGTCGTCGGTGAAGTAGAAGGTGTAGTCGTTGTTGTTGGTGCCGAGGTAGACGCCGGTGCGGCTGCCGCGCAGGCTTCCGGGGTCGATCCCCGCGTCCTCCAGGGCCTCCCAGGCGGTCTCCATGACCAGGCGCTGCTGGGGGTCCATGGCGAGGGCCTCGCGGGGCGAGATGCCGAAGAACCCGGCGTCGAAGTCGGCGAGCCGGTCCACGAAGCCGCCCTCGCGGACGTAGCTGGTGCCGGCGTGCTCGGGGTCGGGGTCGTGGAGCCCGTCCAGGTCCCAGCCGCGGTCGTCGGGGAACGGGCCGATGGCGTCGGTGCCGTCGGCCAGGAGCCGCCACAGCGCCGCGGGCGAGTCGACGCCGCCGGGGAAGCGGCAGGCCATGCCGACGATGGCGATGGGCTCGTCGTCGGCGGCCGTCACCACCACGGGGGCGGAGCCGTCGGCACCGGTGCCGCCCAGCAGTTCGTCCCGCAGGTGGCCGACGAGCGCGAGGGGGTTCGGGAAGTCGAAGACCAGGGTGGCGGGCAGGCGGAGCCCGGTCACGGCGCCCAGCCGGTTGCGGAGTTCGACGGCGGAGAGGGAGGAGAAGCCGAGGTCCTTGAAGGCGCGGTTCGCCGGCACCGCGTCCGGGGACGCGTAGGCGAGGACGAGCGCGATCTCCGCGCGGACCAGGTCGAGGAGCGTCCGCTCCTGTTCGGGTGCGGCCATGCCGGAGAGGCGGCGGCGCAGTCCGGCCGCGCGGTCGGTGCCGTCGGCCGCGGCCGCCTCCTCCACCAGACGGCGGACCTCGGGCAGTTCGCCGAGGAGGGCGCTGGGCCGGGCGGCGGTGAAGACGGGGTGGTAGCGCTTCCAGTCGATGTCGGCGACGGTGAGCGTCACCTCGTCCTGCGCGAGGGCCGAGTCGAGGTCGTCCAGGGCGAGGGCGGCGTCCATGGGCGGCATGCCGGCCTGCCGCAGCCGTGCGTCGAGTTCGGCGTCGCCGCCCATGCCGTCGCCGGCCCAGGGGCCCCAGGCGATGGCCGTCGCGGGGAGGCCGTCGGCGCGCCGCTGCTCGGCCAGGGCGTCCAAATAGGCGTTGGCGGCGGCGTAGTTGGCCTGTCCCGCGTTGCCGAGGACACCGGCGGCGGAGGAGAAGAGGACGAACGCCTCCAGGTCCAGGCCGCGGGTGAGCTCGTCCAGGTTGCGGGCCGCGTCGGCCTTCGGGCCGAGGACGGCGGCGAACCGCTCGGGGGTGAGCCCGTCGAGGACCCCGTCGTCCAGCACGCCGGCGGCGTGCACCACTCCGGTGACCGGGTGCCGTGCGAGGAGCGCGGCGAGGGCGTCGCGGTCGGCGGCGTCGCAGGCGGCGATGGTCACCTCCACGCCCGAACTCTCCAGCTCCGCGCGCAGTGCGGAGGCGCCCGGTGCCTCGGGGCCCCGGCGCGAGACCAGGACGAGCCCGGACACGCCGCGGTCGACCAGCCGGCGGGCGACCTGGGCGCCGAGGGCGCCGGTGCCACCGGTGACCAGGTACGTGCCCGTGGCCGCCCTGCCGCCCTCGGGAAGGGCGGCAGGCCCTGCCGCGCGGACGAGGCGCCGGGCGTGGACGCCCGAGGGGCGCAGCGCGACCTGGTCCTCGCCGCCGGTGGCGGCCAGAACGGCGAGCAGGCGCGCCGCCGTTCGCTCGTCGGGGGTTGCGGGGAGGTCGACGAGACCGCCCCACGCCTGCGGGTACTCCAGCGCGGCCACCCGTCCGAGACCCCAGATCCGGGCCTGCACCGGGCTGGTCAGGCGCTCCGACGCGCCCACCGACACGGCACCGCACGTCGCGGCCCACAGGCGGGCGTCCACGCCCACGGTGCCCAGGGCACCGATCAGGGCCGCCTGGAGCAGGAGCCCGGAGGTCTCGTCCAGGCCGGCGAACGACAGCACCCCGCCGTCCACCGCCCCGGCCTCGACCCCGGCCCGCAGGAGGGCGGCGTCCAGCCGCTCCGCGAGCACCTCGCGCTCGACGCACTCGGCGTCCACCTCGGCGCGCACCACCCGCGCACCGGCGCCGTCGAGGGCCGTCACCGCGGCGTCCACCCAGGCGTGTCGGGCGGCCCCGGCGGGCACGACGACGAGCCACGTCCCGCCGGGCAGGGAACCCGCCGGGTCGGCGACGGGCCGCCACACGACCCGGTATCGGCGCCCGGCCTCCTCGTCGGGCGCGGCCGTGCCGTAGAGCGCGGCGGTGCTGTCCAGCCAGTAACGCTCGTGCTGGAAGGCGTAGGTGGGCAGATCGACGCGGCGGGCCACGTGCGGGGCGAAGAACGCCTGCCAGTCGACCGTCACTCCACGGGCGTGCAGCCGGCCGAGCGCGTCGACCGTCGTCCGCTGCTCGGCCCGGTCCCGGCGCAGGGCCGGCACGAACACCGCGTCGCGGGCGGTCTCCTGGCCCATGGCCGACAGGACGGCGTCCGGCCCGAGTTCGAGGAACGTACGGACGCCGTCGGCCTCCAGCGTGCGGACGGTGTCGGCGAAGCGGACGGCGTCGCGGACGTGGCCCACCCAGTAGTCGACGGAGGTGACGTCACCGTGCACGACGACCGGGATCGCCGGGGCGGAGAAGGTGAGCTGGGAGACGACGTGCCGGAAGTCCTCCAGCATCGGGTCCATCAACGGCGAGTGGAACGCGTGCGACACCCGCAGACGCTTCGTCTTCACACCGTCCGCCGCCAGAGCCTCGGCGATCTCCAGGACGGCCGACTCGACACCCGAAACCACCACGGACGCAGGCCCGTTGACCGCCGCGATACCGACCTCGTCCTCCCGCCCGGCCAGGAGCGGGAGGACCGTCTCCTCCGACGCCTGGACGGAGACCATCACACCGCCCGCAGGCAACGCCTGCATCAGACGACCCCGCGCCGCCACCAGACGGGAGGCATCCGCCAGCGACAGAACCCCCGCCACGTGCGCGGCCGTTACCTCACCGATGGAGTGCCCGGCGAGGAAGTCGGGCCGCACGCCCCAGGACTCGACCAGCCGGTAGAGCGCGACCTCCACGGCGAACAGCGCGGCCTGCGTGAACCCCGTACGGTCCAGCGCCTCCCCGTCCCCGTCCACGACCTCCCGCAACGGCCGGTCCAGATGCCGGTCCAGCTCGGCGCACACCGCGTCGAACGCGTCCGCGAACACCGGGAAGGCGGAGCGCAGTTCACGCCCCATCCCGAGCCGCTGCGCGCCCTGCCCCGTGAACAGCACCGCCAGCTTCCCGCCCGCGGTCTCGTCCACGGTGACGCCGGGAGCCGATTCGCCGCGTGCGACGGCCCGTACGCCCGCGAGCAGTTCGTCGGTGTCCGTGCCCGTGACGACGGCCCGGTGCTCCCAGGCCGTGCGGGAGCAGGCCAGCGAGAAGCCCGTGTCGGCGGCGAGGGCGCCGGACGGCGCCGTGCGGACCCAGGTCAGCAGGCGCTCGGCCTGGGCCTTGAGCGCCGCCTCGGTGCGGCCGGAGAGGACCCACGGCACCACGCCGCCGTCGGCGGTGCGCGCGGCCGGCTCGTCCTCGGCGGCGGGGGGGGCCTGTTCCAGGATGACGTGGGCGTTGGTGCCGCTGATACCGAAGGACGACACGGCGGCGCGGCGCGGCCGGTCGGTCTCGGGCCAGGCCACGGCCTCGGTCAGCAGCTCGACGGCGCCGGCGGACCAGTCGACGTGCGTGGAGGGCCGGTCGACGTGGAGGGTCCGGGGAAGGACGCCCTCGCGCATCGCCATGACCATCTTGATGATGCCCGCGACACCGGCGGCGGCCTGCGTGTGACCGATGTTCGACTTGATCGAGCCGAGCCACAACGGCCGGCCCTCCGGCCGCTCCTGGCCATACGTGGCCAGCAGCGCCTGCGCCTCGATCGGGTCGCCCAGCGTCGTCCCCGTGCCGTGCGCCTCGACCGCGTCGACCTGGTCGGCGGCGAGGCCCGCGTCGACGAGGGCCTGCTGGATGACGCGCTGCTGGGAGGGGCCGTTGGGGGCGGTCAGGCCGTTGGAGGCGCCGTCCTGGTTGACGGCCGAGCCGCGGACGACGGCCAGCACCGGGTGGCCGTTGCGCAGGGCGTCGGACAGCCGCTCGACGAGGAGCACGCCCACGCCCTCGCCCCAGCCGGTGCCGTCGGCCGCGTCGGCGAAGGACTTGCAGCGGCCGTCGGCGGACAGCCCGCGCTGGCGGCTGAACTCCACGAAGGTGCCGGGGGTGGCCATCACGGTCACGCCGCCGGCGAGGGCGAGGGAGCATTCGCCCTTGCGCAGCGCCTGGATGGCCAGGTGCAGGGCGACGAGGGACGAGGAGCAGGCGGTGTCGACCGTCACCGCGGGGCCTTCGAGGCCGAAGGTGTAGGCGACGCGGCCGGAGACGAGGCTTCCGGAGCTCTGGTTGCCCGCGTAGTCGTGGTACATCAGGCCGGCGAAGACACCGGTCCGGCTGCCCTTGAGGGTCGCGGGGTCGATGCCGGCCCGTTCGAAGACCTCCCAGGAGGTCTCCAGCAGCAGGCGCTGCTGGGCGTCCATGACGGGTGCCTCGCGCGGGCTGATGCCGAAGAACGTCGGGTCGAACTCGGCGGCGTCGTGCAGGAATCCGCCCTGGCGGGTGTAGCTGGTGCCCTCGCGGCCGGTGTCGGGGTCCGGGTCGTAGAGGGTCTCGACGTCCCAGCCGCGGTCGCGGGGGAACTCGGTGATGCCGTCCGTTCCCGAGGCGACGAGCTGCCACAGCTCCTCGGGCGAGGTGACCCCGCCCGGGTAGCGGCAGCTCATCGCGACGACGGCTATCGGCTCGTGCTCCTTCTCCTCGGCCTCCCGCAGGCGCTCGCGGGTCTGGTGCAGGTCGGTCGTGACCCGCTTGAGGTAATCGCGGAGCTTGTCCTCAGTCGCCATGTAAAGCCGTCCTCCTCGGGGCAGCCGCTCGTTTGCGTCAGCCACGTCAAGAAATCCCGAGTTCGTTGTCGATGAACGCGAAGACTTCGTCGTCGGTCGCAGAGTCGATCTTCTCCGCGACCGACACGTCGTCGGCCGCGTCCTGTGTGCTGTTGAGCTTCGCCAGGAAGTCCTTCAGACGGGCCGAGACGCGGGAGCGCGCGGCGTCGTCCTCCGTGATCCCGGAGAGCAGCGTCTCCAGCCGGTCCAGCTCGGCGAACGCCGTGAGCACGGTCGTCCCGCCGTCGTCGGAGCCGAGGAGTTCGGCCCCGAGGTGGGTGGCCAGCGCGGTGGCCGTGGGGTGGTCGAAGACCAGGGTGGCGGGCAGCCGCAGGCCGGTGACCGCGTTGAGGCGGTTGCGGAACTCGACGGCGGTCAGCGAGTCGAAGCCGAGTTCGCCGAACGCCCGCGTCGCCTCGACCTCTTCGCGGCTGTCGTAGCCGAGGACGGCCGCGACCTGGCCGCGCACGAGGTCCAGGAGTTCCTGCCGCCGCCCGTCCTCGTCGAGCCCCCGCAGGCGCCGGACGAGGTCCTCGGCGGCGTCGGCGGTGACGGCGGCCGCGCGCCGGGCCGGCACCCGGACCAGGCCGCGGAGCAGCGCCGGCACCGGCCGGTCCTGCTCGCGGGCCGCGGCCCCGAGGGCGGCCGGGTCGAGCGCGACCGGTACGAGCAGCGGTTCCGCGGCGGTCAGCGCCGCGTCGAACAGCTCGCGGCCCCGGTCGGCGGTGAGGCTGCCCATCCCGGAGCGCGCGATGCGCCGGGTGCCGGCCGCGCCGAGCGTGTCGCCCATGCCGCCCTCCTCGGCCCACAGGCCCCAGGCGAGGGACGTGGCGCGGAGGCCGGCGGCCCGGCGGTGCTGGGCGAGGGCGTCCAGGAACCCGTTGGCGGCCGCGTAGTTGGCCTGGCCCGCGTTGCCGAGGACACCGGCGGCCGAGGAGAACAGCACGAACGCGGACAGGTTCAGGTGCCCGGTCAGCTCGTGCAGGTTCCAGGCCGCGTCGGCCTTCGGGCGCAGGACGGCGTCCAGGCGCTCGGGCGTGAGCGACTCCACGACGCCGTCGTCCAGGACGCCGGCGAGGTGGACGACGCCCGTGAGCGGATGCCCGGCCGGCACCGCCGACAGGAGTTCCGCCAGGGCCTTGCGGTCGGCCGCGTCACAGGCCGCCAGCGTCACCTCGGCACCGGCCGCCGTGAGTTCGGCGCGCAGCGCCTCGGCCCCGGGCGCCTCCGCCCCGCGCCGGCCGGCCAGGATCAGGTGGCGCACGCCGTGCTCCGCCACCAGGTGCCGGGCGAAGAGCGCGCCGAGGCTGCCGGTCGCTCCGGTGAGCAGCACGGTCCCCTCGGCGTCGAACGCCGCGGAGGCACCGCCGGTGTCCGCGGCACCGGTGACGGCCGGGACGCGCGCCAGGCGCGCGGCGTGCACGGCGCCTTCCCGCAGGGCGAGTTGCGGCTCGTCGGTGGCCAGGGCCGCGCCGAGGCGCGTGGCCGACGACGGGTCGCCGTCGAGGTCGACGAGGACGAACCGGCCGGGGTTCTCGGTCTGGGCGGACCGGACCAGGCCCCAGGCGGTGGCCTGGGCCGGGTCGACGGCCTCGGTGCCGCCCCGGACCTCGACCGCGCCCCGTGTCAGCAGGGCCAGGCGGGAGCCGGCGAACCGCTCGTCGGCCAGCCACTCCTGCACCAGGCCGAGCGTCCACGCGGCCACGGCGTGCGCGGCCTCGCCCGTGTCGACCGCGTCGAGCTCCGCCACGGCCGACGGAACGAACACCGCGACGGTGTCCGGCACTTCGTCGATCCCCGCCAGGCCGGTGTACGTCCCAGCGGTGGCGCCGAGTCCGTCCGGCAGCGTCCCCAGGGCCGCGTAGGCGGCGGGCACGGCGGCGGCCGGCAGCGGCAGTTCGGGCCAGTCGATCCGGTACAGCGAGTCCTCGTACTCCCGCCGCGCGCCCTTCAACTGCTCGGCGGAGACGGGGCGTACGGCCAGGGCGTCCACGGACGCGACGGGCGCGCCCGTGCCGTCCGCGATCCGCAGCGAGACCGCGTCACCGTCGGCGGCGGCCAGCCGCACGCGCAACCGCGCGGCGCCGGTCGCGTGCAGGGACACACCGCTCCAGGAGAACGGCAGCACCGCCTGCCCGTCGCCCGCCACCAGGCCGCCGAGGCCGATGGTGTGCAGGGCGGCGTCCAGGAGGGCCGGGTGGAGGCCGAACGCCCCTGTGGCGCCCTCGGTGTTCTCCGTGTCGGTCAGGTCGTCCGGGAAGGCCACCTCGGCGAACACCTCGCCGTCACGGCGCCAGGCCGCCCTGAGCCCCTGGAACACCGGCCCGTAGCCGAGCCCCGTCCGGGCCAGGTCCGCGTACAGGCCGTCGAGGACGACCGGCTCGGCGCCGGCCGGCGGCCACGCCGCCAGGTCGAAGCCGGCTGCCCGCTCCTCCGCGGCCAGCACACCGGTCGCGTGCCGGATCCACGGTTCGTCGTCGGCGGCGTCCTCCCTGCGGGAGTACACCTCCAGCGTCCGGCGCCCGGACTCCTCCGGGGCACCGACGACCGCCTGGACCTGCACCGCCCCCGACTCCGGCAGCACCAGCGGCGCCTCCGTCGTCAGCTCCTCGACCAGCCCGCAGCCGACCTGGTCGCCCGCCCGGATCGCCAGCTCGACGAACGCCGTCCCCGGCAGCAGCACCACATCGGAGAACGAGTGGTCCGCGAGCCACGGGTGGGTGCGCAGGGACAGCCGCCCGGTGAGCAGCAGACCGTCCGAACCGGGCAGCGGCACCGCCGCGCCGAGCAGCGGGTGGTCGGCGGCGACGAGGCCCAGGCCCGCCGCGTCCCCCGCGACCGGAGCGGCCTGCGGCCAGTAGTGACGCTGCTGGAAGGCGTAGGTGGGCAGGTCGACGCGGCGGGCGTGGTGCGGCGCGAAGAACGCCGGCCAGTCGACGGTGACGCCATGGGTGTGGAGCCGGCCGAGGGCTCCGATGAGTGTGCGCTGTTCGTCGCGGTTCTTGCGCAGGGCGGGGACGAACGCCGCGTCGGGTGCGGCGTCAGGGCCCATGGCCGACAGGACGGCGTCGGGGCCGAGTTCGAGGAACGTACGGACGCCGTCGGCCTCCAGCGTGCGGACGGTGTCGGCGAAGCGGACGGCATCGCGGACGTGGTCCACCCAGTAGTCGGGGGATGCCACGTCGCCGTGGACGACGACCGGGGTCGCCGGGGCGGAGAAGGTGAGCCGGGAGACGACGTGCCGGAAGTCCTCCAGCATCGGGTCCATCAGCGGCGAGTGGAACGCGTGCGACACCCGCAGACGCTTGGTCTTCACACCGTCCACGGCCAGGGCCTCGGCGATCTCCCGGACGGCCGACTCGGCACCCGAAATCACCACGGACAGCGGTCCGTTGACGGCCGCGACGCCGACCTCGTTCTCCCGGCCGGCCAGGAGCGGGAGGACCGTCTCCTCGGACGCCTGGACGGAGACCATCGCACCGCCCGTCGGCAGCGCCTGCATCAGACGACCCCGCGCCGCGACCAGACGAGCGGCATCGGCGAGGGACAACACCCCCGCCACATGCGCGGCAGCGATCTCACCCACGGAATGCCCGGCGAGGAAGTCCGGACGGACGCCCCACGACTCCACCAACCGGTAAAGGGCCACCTCGACCGCGAACAGGGCAGCCTGCGTGAACTCCGTACGGTCCAGCGCCTCCCCGTCCTCATCGATCACCTCGACCAGCGAACGCCCCAGGTGGACGTCCAGCTCGGCACAGACCTCCGCGAAGGCGTCGGCGAACGCCGGGAAGGCGGCGCGCAGTTCACGCCCCATCCCGACCCGCTGCGCACCCTGCCCCGTGAACAGCACCGCCAGACGCCCCTCGACCGCCACCGTCCCGGTGACCGCCCCCAGGCCCGCCAGCAACTCCTCACGGCTCGCGCCCGTGACCACCGCGCGGTGGCTCAGCGCCGCCCGGGACGTGGCGAGCGAGAAGGCGACGTCCACCGGGGACAGTTCGGGCCGCTCGGCCACGAACTCCCGCAGTCGCTGGGCCTGCTGCGCCAGCGCGGCGGCCGTTCGGCCGGAGATGACCCACGGCACCGCACCGCCGTCGTGGTCGGCCTCGCGCAGGGGCTCGTCGGCGGACGGCGCCTGTTCCAGGATCACATGGGCGTTCGTGCCGCTGATGCCGAACGACGAGACACCCGCGCGGCGCGGTGCGCCGGTCTCCGGCCAGGCCACGTTCTCGGTGAGCAGGGAGACGGCGCCCGCCTCCCAGTCGACCTGCCGGGACGGCTGTCCGACGTGGAGGGTCTGCGGGAGGATGCCCTCACGCATCGCCATGACCATCTTGATGATGCCCGCGACACCGGCGGCGGCCTGCGTGTGACCGATGTTCGACTTGATCGAGCCGAGCCACAACGGCCGGTCCTCCGGCCGGTCCTGACCGTAGGTGGCCAGCAGCGCCTGCGCCTCGATCGGGTCGCCCAGCGTCGTCCCCGTGCCGTGCGCCTCGACCACGTCCACCTGCGAAGGCGACAGGCCGGCCCCGGCGAGGGCCTGGCGGATGACGCGCTGCTGCGACGGGCCGTTCGGCGCGGTCAGGCCGTTGGAGGCACCGTCCTGGTTGATCGCCGAACCCCGCACCACGGCGAGGACGGGGTGCCCGTTCCGCCGGGCGTCCGACAGCCGCTCGACGAGGATCATGCCGACGCCCTCGGACCAGCCGGTCCCGTCCGCCGCGTCGGCGAAGGACTTGCAGCGGCCGTCGGGGGCGAGGCCGCGCTGACGGCTGAAGCCGACGAAGGTGCCCGGGGTGGCCATGACGGTCACACCGCCGGCCAGCGCCATCTCGCACTCCCCGTCGCGCAGGGCCTGCATCGCCCAGTGCAGGGCGACGAGCGACGAGGAGCAGGCGGTGTCGACGGTGACGGCGGGGCCTTCGAGACCGAAGGAGTAGGCGACGCGGCCCGACGCGATGCTCGCCGAGCTTCCCGTGCCCACGAACCCTTCGGCGCTGTCGATGGCCTGGCCGACGACCTCGGCGTAGTCGTGGTACATCACGCCGGTGAACACGCCCGTCCGGCTGCCGCGCACCGCGTGCGGGTCGATGCCCGCCCGCTCGAACGCCTCCCAGGTGGTCTGGAGAAGCAGGCGCTGCTGCGGGTCCATCGCGACGGCCTCGCGCGGCGAGATGTCGAAGAACGCCGGGTCGAACTCGCCCGCGCCGTGCAGGAATCCGCCCTCACGGGTGTAGGTGGTGCCGTGGTGGTCGGGGTCCGGGTGGTACAGGTTCTCCAGGTCCCAGCCGCGGTTGTCCGGGAAGCGGGTGATGCCGTCGGCGCCGGTGACCACGAGCCGCCACAGGTCCTCGGGCGAGGAGACGCCGCCGGGGTAGCGGCAGGCCATGCCCACGATGGCGATCGGCTCGTCGTCGGCCGGCCTGGTCGCGGCGCTCACTACGGGCGGCGTGTCGCCGCCGAGGAGTTCCGCCGCCAGGAAGCCGGCCAGTGCGGCAGGGTTGGGGTAGTCGAAGACCAGGGTCGCGGGCAGGCGCAGGCCCGTGGCCGCGTTGAGCCGGTTGCGGAGTTCGACGGCCGTGAGGGAGTCGAAACCGGTCTCGCTGAACGCGCGGGCCGGTTCGACAGCGTCCGCGCCGGCGTGCCCGAGCACCGCGGCCACATGGCCGCGGACCAGGTCGAGGAGCGCCCGCTCCCGCTCGGCCGCGCCCAGCCCCGCCAGCCGGCGGGTCAGCGCCTCGGCGGCGGCCGAACCCGAACCGGCGGCGCGCCGGGCCGTCGTGCGCAGGAGCCCGCGCAGCAGGGCGGGCACGGTCTCGGCCGCGGGACGCGCGCCGAACCGGGACGCGTCGAACCGCATCGGCACGAGGGTCGCCGAGCCGTCGGCCACCCCGGCGTCGAGGAGGGCGAGGCCCTCCTCCGCGGTCAGCCCGCCGAGCCCGGCGCGGTCGAGGCGCGTCCGGTCCGCGTCGGCGAGCGCACCGGCCATGCCGGTCCCGTCGGCGCTGTCGGCCCACAGGCCCCAGGCGAGGGACGTGGCGGGGAGGCCGGCCGCTCGGCGGTGTTCCGCGAGGGCGTCCACGTAGGCGTTGGCTGCGGCATAGTTGGCCTGGCCCGCGTTGCCGAAGACACCCGCGGCGGAGGAGAACAGGACGAAGGCCGTGAGGTCCAGGTCCTTGGTCAGCTCGTGCAGGTTCCAGGCCGCCACCGCCTTGGGCCGCAGAACAGCGTCCAGACGCTCCGCAGTCAGCGCTTCCACCACACCGTCGTCCAGCACACCGGCCGCGTGCACGACACCCGTCACCGGATGCTCGGCCAGCAGCGCCGCCAACGCCCCACGGTCGGACACGTCACACGCGGCGACGGCCACCTCCGCACCCAACGCCACCAGCTCTGCCCGCAGTTCAGCAGCACCCGGAGCGTCCAGGCCACGCCGGCTCGTCAGCACCAGACGACGCACACCATGCTCAGCCACCAAGTGACGCGCCACCAGCCCACCCAGACTGCCCGTCGCACCCGTGACCAGCACCGGACCCTCGCCCCACACGGCGGCCCCGTCACCGGAAGCCGCCGCCCGGGTCAGACGCGCCGCGTGGGCCACGCCCTCGCGGAGGGCGAGCTGAGGCTCGTCCAGCGCGGTGACGGAGGCCAGCGCCTCGTACGACGCGTCGGTCCCGTCGACGTCCACCAGGACGAAACGGCCCGGATTCTCCGACTGCGCCGACCGCACCAGACCCCACACGGCAGCCAGAGCCGGATCGGCAACCACGTCACCGTCTCCTGCGGCAACGGCACCCCGCGTCACCAGAACCAGCGTCGACGCGGCGAACCGCTCCTCCGCCAGCCACGACTGCACGAGAACGAGCGCTTCCCGCGCGGCTTCCCGGACGTCGGACCGTTCCGGCAGGAAGGCGAACGCCGCATCCGCCGACTCGACGGACGTCACGTCCGCGTGAGCGACGAAACGATCCGTCGCGTCGGCGGGCACCGCGCCCACCGCCGCCGGAGAGCCCTCCGCCGCCTTCGCGACGGCGGGCAGCGCCGTCCAGGCCACCCGGAACAGCGAGCCGCGCGCACCGGAAAGGTTCCCGGCCGCCATGGGACGGAGCACCAGCGAGCCCACGGAGGCGACCGGCGATCCCTCGGCATCGGCCACGGCGACACGTACGCCGTCGCCGTCGGCACGCGAGACCCTGACCCTCAGCGTCGAGGCACCGGCCGCGTGGAGGACGACGTCGCCGAAGGCGAAGGGAAGACGTACCTCTTCGGCTCGTTCGAGGAAGTTCCCCAGGCCGATGGCGTGCAGTGCCGAGTCGAGCAGGGCGGGGTGCAGGCCGAACGCGCCCGCGTCCACCGCCTCCGGCAGCGCCACGTCGGCGTAGACGTCCTCGCCCAACCGCCACGCCCTGCGCAGCCCTTGGAAGACCGGGCCGTAGGCCATGCCGCCGGCCGCGAGGTCGTCGTACAGGTCCTCCGTGGCGACCGGTTCGGCACCGGCCGGCGGCCAGACGGAGAAGTCGAAGCCGGCGGACGGGGCACTGGCGGTCAGTACACCGGTGGCGTGCCGGGCCCACGGCTCGTCCAGCAAGGCGTCCTCGGCCCGCGAGAACACCTCCACCGAACGGCGCCCGTCCTCGGCCGCCTCTCCCAGCGACACGCGCAGTTGCACACCCCCGCGCTCCGCGAGGGCCAGCGGCACCTCCAGCGTCAGCTCCTCCAGCGCGCCACAGCCGACCTGGTCGCCCGCGCGGATCGCCAGCTCGACGAACGCCGTCCCGGGCAGCAGCACCGCGCCACCAACGGCGTGGTCCGCGAGCCACGGGTGCGTGCTCAGCGACAGCCGGCCGGAGAACAGGAACCCGTCCGAGCCGGGCAGCGCCACGGCAGCACCCAGCAGCGGGTGATCCGTCGCCCCGAGACCCGCCGATGCGACATCTCCCACCGAGGACGCCACATCGTCCAGCCAGTAGCGCTCGCGCTGGAAGGCGTAGGTCGGCAGATCGACGCGGCGGGCCTGGTACGGCGCGAAGAACGCCGACCAGTCGACCGTCACCCCGCGCGTGTGCAGCCGGCCGAGCGCGTCCACGACCGTGCGCTGCTCGTCGCGCCCCTTGCGCAGGGCCGGGACGAACGCGGCGTCGGTGACACACTCCGGACCCATCGCCGACAGGACGGCGTCCGGGCCGAGTTCGAGGAACGTACGGACGCCACGGCCCTCCAGCTCGCCGACGCAGTCCGCGAAGCGGACGGCGTCGCGGACATGGTCCACCCAGTAGTCGGGGGACGTCACGTCACCGTGGACGACCACCGGGACGGTCGGGGCGGAGAAGGTGAGGCCGGAGACGACCTGACGGAAGTCCTCCAGCATCGGGTCCATCAACGGCGAGTGGAACGCGTGCGACACCCGCAGACGCTTCGTCTTCACACCATCGGCCGCCAGGGCCTCGGCGATCTCCACGACGGCCGACTCGACACCCGAAACCACCACGGACGCCGGGCCGTTGACCGCCGCGATACCGACCTCGTCCTCCCGCCCGGCCAGGAGCGGAAGGACCGTCTCCTCCGACGCCTGGACGGAGACCATCGCACCGCCCTCAGGCAACGCCTGCATCAGACGCCCCCGCGCCGCGACCAGACGAGCGGCATCGGCGAGGGACAACACCCCCGCCACATGCGCAGCAGCGATCTCACCCACGGAATGCCCGGCGAGGAAGTCCGGACGGACGCCCCACGACTCCACCAACCGGTAAAGGGCCACCTCGACCGCGAACAGGGCAGCCTGCGTGAACTCCGTACGACCCAGCGCCTCCCCGTCCTCATCGATCACCCCGACCAGCGAACGCCCCAAGTGCCCGTCCAACTCGGCACAGACCTCCGCGAAGGCGTCAGCGAACACCGGGAAGGCAGCACGCAGTTCACGCCCCATCCCGACCCGCTGCGCACCCTGCCCCGTGAACAGCACCGCCAGCTTCCCCTTGACGGCCGCTTCACCCGCGACCGTCCCCAGGCCCGCCAGCAGCTCCTCACGGCTCGCGCCCGACACGACCGCCCGATGCTCCAGCGCGGCACGCGACGACGCCAACGAGAACGCCACATCCACCGGCTCCAGTTCAGGCCGCTCAGCGACGAACTCCCGCAGCCGCACCGCCTGCTGCTCCAGCGCGCCCGCCGACTTCGCCGACAGCACCCACGGCACCACACCCGGAGCCTCACGCCCCTCCGGCTCGCCCTCCACCGCCACCGGCGCCTGCTCAAGGATCACATGCGCATTGGTGCCACTGAAACCGAACGAAGAGACACCGGCCCGACGCGGCGCATCCGCCCCCGGCCACGGCATGGCCTCGGTCAGCAGCTCCACAGCACCCGCCGACCAGTCCACATGCGGCGTCGGCTCATCCACGTGCAGCGTCCGCGGAAGCAACCCCTCCCGCATCGCCATCACCATCTTGATGACACCACCGACACCAGCAGCAGCCTGCGCATGCCCGATGTTCGACTTGAGCGAACCGAGCCACAACGGCCGCCCCTCCGGCCGGTCCTGACCGTAGGTGGCCAGCAACGCCTGCGCCTCGATCGGGTCACCCAGCGTCGTCCCCGTACCATGCGCCTCCACCGCGTCCACATCCGCCGCCACCAGACCCGCACTCTCCAGCGCAGCCCGAATGACACGCTGCTGGGACGGACCATTGGGCGCGGTCAGACCGTTGCTCGCACCGTCCTGGTTGACGGCGCTGCCACGGACGACCGCCAGCACCTGGTGCCCCTTGCGCCGCGCGTCCGACAGCCGCTCGACCACCAGCATGCCGACGCCCTCCGACCAGCCCGTCCCGTCGGCCGCGCCGGCGAACGCCTTGCAGCGGCCGTCGCGGGCCAGGCCCTGCTGCCGGCTGAACTCGACGAAGGTGCCGGGGGTGGCCAGGACGGTGACGCCGCCCGCGAGGGCGAGCGAGCATTCGCCGTTGCGCAGCGCCTGGACGGCGAGGTGCAGGGCGACGAGCGACGACGAGCACGCCGTGTCGACGGTCACCGCCGGGCCCTCCAGGCCGAGGGCGTAGGAGATGCGGCCGGAGAGGACGGCCTGGGAGGTGCCGGTGCCGAGGAAGCCCTCGACCTCCTCCGGGACGCCGGTCAGGCGGGAGCCGTAGTCGTGGTAGGTGACGCCGGCGTAGACGGCGGTGTCGCTGCCGTGCAGGGCGGTGGCGTCGATGCCGGCCCGTTCGATGGCCTCCCAGGTGGTCTCCAGCAGCAGGCGCTGCTGCGGGTCCATGGCGACGGCCTCGCGCGGCGAGATGCCGAAGAAGGCGGCGTCGAAGTGGGCCGCGTCGTAGAGGAATCCGCCCTGGCTGGTGTAGGAGGTGCCGTGGCGGGTGGCGTCGGGGTCGTAGAGGTGGTCGAGGTCCCAGCCGCGGTCCGTGGGGAACTCGGCGACGGCGTCGCCGCCTGCGGCGACCAGGCGCCAGAGGTCCTCGGGGGAGCCGACGCCGCCGGGGAAGCGGCAGGCCATGCCGACGATGGCGATGGGGTCGTCGTCCGGCGCGGGGGATCCGGCGCGGACGGCGGCGCGGGACGCGGCGGGCGCTTCCAGGTCGCCGAGGAGTTCGCCGCGCAGGTGCTCGGCGAGTGCCTTGGGCGTCGGGTAGTCGAAGACGAGGGTGGCGGGCAGGCGCAGTCCGGTGGCGGCGTTGAGCCGGTTGCGGAGTTCGACGGCGGTGAGCGAGTCGAAGCCCAGCTCCTTGAACGCCCGGCCCCCGTCGAGCAGTTCGGTGGTGGCGTGGCCGAGGACGGTGGCCACGTTGGCGCACACGAGGTCCAGCAGGGTCCGCTCGCGCTCGGTGGTGCCGAGGGCGGCGAGACGGTCGCGGAGGGTGTCGGCGGAGCCGGCCGCGGTGGTGTCGACGGCCCGGCGGACGGGGGTGCGGACGAGTCCGCGCAGCAGGGGCGGTACGCCGTCGGGGCCGGCGTTGGCGCGGAGCGCGTCCGTGTCCAGGTGCATGGGGACGAGGACGGGGTCGGCGAGGCGGGTGCCGGTGTCGAGGAGGGCCATGCCCTCGTCGGCGGTGAGGGCGTCGCCGCTGCGGGCGATGCGCTCGATGTCCGTCGTGTCGAGGGCGCCGGTCATGCCGCTGGCGTCGGCCCACAGCCCCCAGGCGAGGGAGGTGGCGGGCAGGCCCAGGCTCCGGCGGTGGTGGGCGAGGGCGTCCACGTAGGCGTTGGCGGCGGCGTAGTTGGCCTGTCCGGGGTTGCCGAAGGTGCCGGCGGCGGACGAGAAGAGGACGAACGCCGACAGGTCCAGGTGCCGGGTGAGTTCGTGGAG
The DNA here is from genome assembly GCF_001187435.1 of Streptomyces caatingaensis. Taxonomy (GTDB): domain Bacteria; phylum Actinomycetota; class Actinomycetes; order Streptomycetales; family Streptomycetaceae; genus Streptomyces; species Streptomyces caatingaensis. Next base: position 98,508 of record NZ_LFXA01000012.1, read on the forward strand.
GTTCCAGGCGGCGTCGGCCTTCGGGCGCAGGACGGTGTCGACGCGCTCCGGGGTGAGCGACGCGACGACACCGTCGTCCAGCACGCCCGCGACGTGGAACACGCCGGTGAGCGGGTGCCCGTCCGGGACGGCGGCCAGCAGCGCGGCCAGCGCCTCCCGGTCGGCGGCATCGCAGGCCGCCAGCGTCACCTCGGCACCCAACGCCTCCAGCTCCGCGCGGAGTTCGGCCGCACCCGGCGCCTCCGCCCCGCGACGGCTCGTCAGCAGCAGATGACGGACGCCGTGCTCGGTGACCAGGTGCCGGGCCACCAGCGCCCCCAGCGTCCCGGTCGCACCGGTCACCAGCACCGTCCCCTCGGGGTGGCGGCCCTGCGGGATGCGGAGGACCAACTTGCCGGTGTGCCGGGCCTGTCCGAGGTAGCGGAACGCCTCCAGGGCGTCGCGGACGTCCCAGTGGGTCAGCGGCAGGTGCCGGAAGGCGCCGGACTCGAAGAGGTCGATGATCTCCAGGAGCATGTCCTGGATGCGGTCCGGGCCGGCGGCGGTGACGAGGTCGTAGGCGGTGTACGCGACGCCGGGGTGGGCGGCGGCGACCTCGGCCGCGTCACGGATGTCGGTCTTGCCCATCTCCAGGAACCGTCCGCCGTGGGGCAGCAGCCGCAGCGACGCGTCGACGAACTCGCGGGCGAGGGAGTCGAGGACGACGTCCATGCCCTGCCCGCCGGTGGCGGCCAGGAACTCCTGCTCGAAGTCCAGCGTGCGGGAGTTGGCGATGTGCGCGTCGTCCAGCCCGAGCGAGCGGAGCGTGTCCCACTTGCCGGGGCTCGCCGTGCCGTACACCTCGGCGCCCAGGTGCTGCGCCAGTTGCACGGCCGCCATGCCGACCCCGCCGGCCGCCGCGTGGATCAGCACCTTCTCGCCGGAGCGGAGGGAGCCGAGGTCCATCAGGCCGTAGTAGGCCGTGAGGTAGACGACGGGGACGGCGGCGGCCTGGGCGTACGTCCAGGAACCGGGCATCGGGCCGATCATGCGCTGGTCGGCGACGGCCACCGGGCCGAAGGCGTTGCCGAAGAGACCGAAGACGCGGTCTCCGGCCTTGAACCGCCGTACGCCGGGCCCGGTTTCGAGCACGACACCGGCGCCTTCGAGACCGAGGGGGGATTCGCCGGGGTACATGCCGAGGGCGTTGAGGACGTCGCGGAAGTTCAGGCCCGCCGCACGGACCGCGATGCGGACCTGGCCCTCCTCCAGCGGGGCGTCCGCCTCGTCGCCCGGGGCGAAGTAGAGGTTCTCCAGGGTGCCCCGGCCCGAGGTCTCCAGGTGCCAGGCCGTCGCGTCGGCCGGCGGCAGCAGGGCCGGGCGGCCCACGCGGGCCAGCCGGGCGGTGTGCAACGCGCCGGCGCGCAGGGCGAGCTGGGGCTCGTCGGTGGCGAGGGCGGCGGCCAGCGCCTCGTAGGAGGCGGGGTCGTCGTCGAGGTCCACGAGCACGAACCGGTCGGGGTTCTCCGACTGCGCCGAGCGCACCAGGCCCCAGACGGCGGCCTGTGCCGGGTCGGCGGTCTCCTCGGCGCCGACGGCCACCGCGCCCCGGGTCAGCAGGACGAGCCGGGCATCCGCACACCGCTCGTCGCCGAGCCACGTCTGAACGAGGTCCAGCGCGCGGTGGGTTGCGGTGCGCGCCGCGTCGGGGTCGCCGGCGGGCCGGACGTCGCCCGGGGTGGCACCGGCCACGGCGACGAGCGCGGGCACCGGGCCGGCGGCGACGAGTGACGCTAGGTCGGCGTGGTGGGCGGCGGCCAGGCCCGCCCGTCCGGCGAGATCGCCGAGGCCCTGGCCGACGACGGCCCAGGACGCGCCGGGCGTGGCGCCTGCGGGGAGCGGCAGCGTGGGCCAGTCGAGCCGGTAGAGGGACTCGGTGCGGGTGCCGTCGTCGAGCTGCTGCGCCGCCAGGGGGCGCAGCGCGAGCGATGCGACGGAGGCCACGGGGGCGCCGGTCGCGTCGGCGGCCTCGATCGTCACGGAGTCGGCACCGGCCGCGGTGATCCGCACCCGGAGGGCGCCGGCGCCGGTGGCGTGGAGGGTGACCCCGGCCCAGGAGAAGGGCAGATGGGTGCGGCCGGCGTCGGTGGTGAAGGCGCCCAGACCGATGGCGTGCAGGGCGGAGTCGAGCAGGGCGGGGTGGAGGCCGAAGCCGTCGGTGTCCGTGTCCTCGGGCAGGGCGACGTCGGCGAGGATCGCGCCGTCGTGCCGCCACGCGGCGCGCAGGCCGCGGAAGACCGGACCGTAGTCGAGGCCGCCGTCGCCGAGACGCGCGTAGAGGGCCTCGACGGAGTCGACGGGCTCGGCACCGGCCGGGGGCCAGGCGGACAGGTCGAAGGAGGGGGTGGCGGCACCGGCGGCGAGGGTGCCGGTGGCGTGCCGGGTCCACGGCTCGTCGTCGGGGGCGGACTCCGGCCGGGAGAAGACGTTCAGCGGGCGGTGCCCGGTCCCGTCCTCGGCACCGACGGTCAGCTGGAGTTGGACGCCGCCGCTCTCGAGGAGCACGAGAGGCGCCGAGAGGGTGAGGTCGGCGACACGGCCGCAGCCCACCTGGTCCCCCGCGCGGACGGCGAGTTCGAGGAACGCGGTGCCGGGGAGGATGACCGTGCCGGAGACGGTGTGCTCGGCGAGCCACGGGTGGCTGTCGCGGGAGAGGCGTCCGGTGAACAGGAAGCCGCCGGACTCGGGCAGCGGCACGGCCGCGCCCAGCAGCGGGTGACCCACGGCACCGAGGCCCGCCGAGGCGACGTCACCGGTGGCCACGATCGGCTTGGGCCAGTAGCGCTCCCGCTGGAACACGTAGGTGGGCAGGTCGACTTGGGGTGCCTGCGAGGAGGGAACGAGCGCGGTCCAGTCGAGGTCGACGCCGCGGACGTGGGCCTCGGCGAGGGAGGTCAGGAAGCGCTCGACACCGCCCTCGTCGCGCCGCAGCGTGCCCAGCACCACCGCGTCCGTCCCCTCCAGCGTCTCCTGCACCGGGACGGTCAGCACGGGGTGAGCGCTCACCTCGACGAAGGCACCGAAGCCCTGGGACGACAACGCGGTTACGGCGTCGGCGAGTTCGACAGTCTGGCGGAGGTTGCGGTACCAGTAATCGGCGTCCGTGACCGGGCCGGTGAGCCACTCCCCCGTCACCGTCGAGAAGAACGGCACCTCAGGAGCAAGAGGCGTCACCGGGGCCAGAACGTCCAGGATGGCCTCGCGGATCTCCTCCACGGCGGCCGAGTGCGACGCGTAATCCACCGGAATACGACGGGCGCGGATCCCCTGCGCTTCACAGTGGGCCATCAGCTCGTCCAGAGCGCCCACTTCACCGGAGACCACGACCGACGTCGGGCCGTTGACCGCGGCCACCGAGACCCGACCGTCCCACCGGCCGATCAGCTCACGCACCTCCGCCACCGGCAGCGGGACGGACACCATCCCACCCTTGCCCGCCAGCGCCCCGATCGCCCGCGACCGCAACGCCACCACCCGCGCACCGTCTTCAAGCGACAACGCACCCGACACCACCGCAGCCGCGATCTCACCCTGCGAGTGCCCGACCACCGCCGACGGCCGCACCCCGTACGAACGCCACACCTCCGCCAACGACACCATCACAGCCCACAACACCGGCTGCACCACATCCACCCGCTCCAGCCCCGGCGCACCCTCCACACCACGAAGGACACCGGTGAGCGACCAGTCGACAAAGGGCGACAGCGCCTCCTCACACTCCCCCAACCGCTGCGCAAACACCGGGCTTTCGTCCAGCAGCCCCACGGCCATGCCGGCCCACTGCGACCCCTGCCCCGGGAACACGAACACCGTCTTCTCGACGGGGTTGGTGGTGACGCCCGTGACGAGCCCGGGTGCCGGGCGCTCCTCGGCGAGGGCGGTGAGGAGTTCCTCGTGGCGGGTCCGGTCGGTGGCGAGGAGGACGGCCCGGTGTTCGAAGCGGGCGCGGCCGAGGGCCAGGGAGCGGCCGATGTCGGCGGTGGCGAGCTCCGGGTGGTGGCCGAGGTGGTCGAGCAACTGCCGCGCCTGGGCGGCCAGGGCGCGTGCGCCGCGGCCGGAGAGCACCCACGGGACGGGTCCGGTGGGGTCGGTGGCGGGGGCGTCGGGCAGCGCCGGTTCGGGGGCCTGCTCGACGATGACGTGGGCGTTGGTGCCGCTGAAGCCGAAGGAGGAGACGCCCGCGCGGCGCGGCCTGCCGGTTTGCGGCCACTCCAGCGGGGAGTCGAGCAGCCGGACGGCACCGGCGGTCCAGTCGACGTGCGGGGTCGGCTCGTCCACGTGCAGGGTGCGCGGCAGGACGCCCTCGCGGATCGCCATGACCATCTTGATGACGCCGCCGACACCGGCGGCGGCCTGCGTGTGGCCGATGTTGGACTTCAACGAGCCCAGCCACAGGGGCTGTTCCTCCGGCCGGTCCTGGCCGTAGGCGGCGATCAGGGCCTGGGCCTCGATGGGGTCGCCCAGGCGTGTCCCCGTGCCGTGCGCCTCGACCGCGTCGACGTGCTCGGCGGAGAGCCGGGCGCTCGCGAGGGCCTGGCGGATGACGCGCTGCTGGGAGGGGCCGTTGGGGGCGGTCAGGCCGTTGCTCGCGCCGTCCTGGTTGATGGCCGAGCCACGGATGACGGCGAGGACGCGGTGGCCGTTCTCGCGGGCGTCGGAGAGCCGCTCCAGGAGCAGCATGCCGACGCCCTCGGACCAGCCGGTGCCGTCGGCGTCCACGGAGAACGCCTTGCAGCGGCCGTCCTTCGAGAGGCCCTGCTGGCGGCTGAACTCGATGAACGTGCCGGGCGTCGCCATGACGGTGACGCCGCCGGCGAGCGCGAGGGTGCATTCGCGGTTGCGCAGGGCCTGTGCCGCGAGGTGCAGGGCCACGAGCGACGAGGAGCAGGCGGTGTCGACGGTCACCGCCGGGCCTTCGAGGCCGAGGGTGTAGGCGACCCGTCCGGAAGCGACGCTTCCGGACGTTCCGGTGCCCACGAAGCCCTCGTTGTCGGCGTCCTGGCCGACCAGCTCCGCGTAGTCGTGGTACATGACGCCGGCGAAGACGCCGGTCCGGCTCCCGCGCAGGGAGGCCGGGTCGACGCCCGCCCGCTCGAAGGCTTCCCAGGAGGCTTCCAGCAGCAGCCGCTGCTGCGGGTCCATCGCCACGGCCTCCCGCGGCGAGATCCCGAAGAAGGCGGGGTCGAACTCGGTGGCGGCCTCGTGGAGGAAGCCGCCCTCCTTCGTGTACGACGTGCCGGGGGTCCGGGCCTCGGGGTCGTAGAGGCGCTCGATGTCCCAGCCGCGGTCGGCCGGGAACTCCGAGACCGCGTCCCTGCCTTCGGCGACGAGCTGCCAGAGGTCCTCCGGAGACCGTACGCCGCCCGGGTAGCGGCACGCCATGCCGACGATCGCGATCGGTTCGCGCGACGCGGCGGTCAGCGCACGGTTCTGCTCGCGGAGACGTTCCTGCTCCTTGAGCGAAGCACGGAGGGCTTCAAGGACCTTCTCCTGGGAAGCAGCCATCAGAGCCTCAGCCTCATCCTTCTCGCGTCACATCGTCGTCAAAGCCGGCGCCGCCGAGCGCCATCTGGATCAAGCTGTCCGCGTCCATCGCGTCGATCGAGTCCTTCTCCTCGGTCTCGTCCGGCGCGGGGGATTCGCCGCGGAAGTCGGCGAGTTCCAGCAGGGTTTCCATCAGTCCGGCATCACGCAGCCGCGCCAGCGGAATCGACATGAGGATTCCGCGGATGCGGTCGCCTTCGGAGTCGCCGTCCGGCTCGTCCGCAGGTGCCAGCTCCGACCGCAGGTGGTCGGCGAGAGCGCGCGAGGTCGGGTAGTCGAACATGAGCGTGGCCGGGAGGCGCAGGCCGGTCGCCGTGTTGAGCCGGTTGCGGAGCTCGACCGCGGTGAGCGAGTCGAATCCGAACTCGGAGAACGCCCGGTCGGGACCGATGGCTTCGGGCCCCGAGTAGGACAGCACGGACGCAGCCTGGGCCCGCACCAGGTCCAGCAGGACGGAGTCCTGCTCGACCCGGGACAGCCCGGACAACCGCTGCCGCAGGGTGGTGGAAGGGTCCGTCTCCGTCACGACGGCCCGTCGGGCCGGTGTGCGGAACAGACCTCGCAACAGCGCGGGCACCTGTCCGCCCCCGGCGCCGAGTGCCGGGAGGTCGAGATGCATCGGCATCATAACCGCGCGCCCGATGCCCTCCGCCAGGTCGAACAACCCCAGACCTTCCTTCGCGGACAGGGGTGCCACCCCCGACCGGGACATGCGGGCCCGGTCGTGGTCGCCCAGCTCACCGGCCATGCCGGTCCCGTCGGCGCTGTCGGCCCACAGGCCCCAGGCGAGGGACGTGGCGGGGAGGCCGGCCGCTCGGCGGTGTTCCGCGAGGGCGTCCACGTAGGCGTTGGCTGCGGCGTAGTTGGCCTGGCCCGCGTTGCCGAAGACGCCGGCGGCGGAGGAGAAGAGGACGAAGGCCGTGAGGTCCAGGTCCTTGGTCAGCTCGTGCAGGTTCCAGGCCGCCACCGCCTTGGGCCGCAGAACAGCGTCCAGACGCTCCGCAGTCAGCGCTTCCACCACACCGTCGTCCAGCACACCGGCCGCGTGCACGACACCCGTCACCGGATGCTCGGCCAGCAGCGCCGCCAACGCCCCACGGTCGGACACGTCACACGCGGCGACGGCCACCTCCGCACCCAACGCCACCAGCTCTGCCCGCAGTTCAGCAGCACCCGGAGCGTCCAGGCCACGCCGGCTCGTCAGCACCAGACGACGCACACCATGCTCAGCCACCAAGTGACGCGCCACCAGGCCACCCAGACTGCCCGTCGCACCCGTAACGAGCACCGGGCCCTCGCCCCAGGCGGGAGCGGTGTCGGTGGCAAGACCCGCCTTCGCCAGGCGCGGTGCGTGGGCCACGCCCTCGCGGAGGGCGAGCTGAGGCTCGTCCAGCGCGGTGACGGAGGCCAGCGCCTCGTACGACGCGTCGGTCCCGTCGACGTCCACCAGGACGAAACGGCCCGGATTCTCCGACTGCGCCGACCGCACCAGACCCCACACGGCAGCCAGAGCCGGATCGGCGACCACGTCACCGTCTCCTGCCGCAACGGCACCCCGCGTCACCAGAACCAGCGTCGACGCGGCGAACCGCTCCTCCGCCAGCCACGACTGCACGAGGCCCAGGGCCCGCAGCGCCACGTCACGGACCGCGTCCGCACCGTGCTCCGCTGCCGAGGGGACGGCGGCGAACACCGTCGCCGGCACCTCGTCCTCCGACAGCAGGGCGGCGATCTCCAGGGCGACGGGGACCCTGGCGCCCGTACGCTCCACGGCCGCGTGCAGAACACCGCCGTCGGTGTCGAGCACGGCCCGGGCCCCGTCCTCGAAGGACCCCGGATCCGTCGCGACCACACGCCAGTCGACGACGAACATCGACTCGACGTGCTGCGCCTGTCCCGCGCGGGCCAGTTGCTCGGCCGACACCGGACGGACCGCCAGCGAACCGACCGACGCCACCGCGGAACCCGCCGCGTCGGCGAGCCACAGCGACACCGCCGCCCCGCCCGCCGGCGAGACCTTCACGCGCAGTGTCGAGGCGCCCACCGCGTACAGGGCCACGTCCGACCACGCGAAGGGCAGATGCGGACGTCCCGTCTCCGCGACGAACCCGCCGAGACCGATGGTGTGGAGGGCCGCGTCCAGGAGAGCCGGGTGCAGCCCGAAGCCCTCGGCCGCGACGTCCTCGGGAAGGGACACCTCGGCGTAGACGTCCTCGCCCAGCCGCCAGGCGCCCGTGAGCCCCTGGAAGACGGGACCGTACTCCAGCCCACCGACGGCGAGACCCTCGTACAGGCCGTCCGTGTCGAGCCGTTCGGCACCGGCCGGCGGCCACGCCGCGAGATCGAAGCCCGCGGACGGAGCGGCCGCGGCCAGCAGACCGGTGGCGTGCCGCACCCAGGGGGTGTCCGGGCCCGCGTCGTGGGCCCGGGCGTGGACGCTCAGGGTGCGCCGGCCCCCCTCGTCGGGGGCCCCTACCGAGACCTGGAGCTGGACGCCGCCCTGCGAGGACAGGACCAGCGGCGCCTCCAGCGTCAGTTCCTCCAGCAGCCCGCAGCCGACCCGGTCGGCGGCCACGGCCGCCAGCTCGACGAACGCCGTTCCCGGCACGAGGACCGTACCGGACACCGCGTGATCCACCAGCCAGGGGTGCGTGGCGAGCGAGAGGCGGCCCGTGAAGAGATGGCCGTCCGAGTCGGCCAGCGGCACGGCGGCCCCGAGTAGGGGGTGGTCCGCAGCCCCTAGCCCGGCCGAGACCACATCCCCTATCGCCGGGGTGGCCTCGTCCAGCCAGTAGCGCCGGTGCTGGAAGGCGTAGGTGGGCAGGTCGACGCGGCGGGGGTGGTGCGGCGCGAAGAACGCCGGCCAGTCGACCGTGACGCCGTGGGTGTGGAGTCGGCCGAGGGCTTCAACGATGGTGCGCTGTTCGTCGCGGTTCTTGCGCAGGGCCGGGACGAAGGCGCAGTCGGGCGCGGCGTCGGGGCCCATGGCCGACAGGACGGCGTCGGGGCCGAGTTCGAGGAACGTGCGGACGCCGTCGGCCTCCAGCGTGCGGACGGTGTCGGCGAAGCGGACGGCGTCGCGGACGTGGTCCACCCAGTAGTCGGGGGACGTGACGTCGCCGTGGACGACGACCGGGATCGCCGGGGCGGAGAAGGTGAGGCCGGAGACGACGTGCCGGAAGTCCTCCAGCATCGGGTCCATCAGCGGCGAGTGGAACGCGTGCGAGACGCGCAGACGCTTCGTCTTCACGCCCTCGGCCGCCAGGGCCTCGGCGATCTCCACGACGGCCGACTCGACACCCGAAACCACCACGGACGCCGGGCCGTTGACCGCCGCGATACCGACCTCGTCCTCCCGCCCGGCCAGGAGCGGAAGAACCGTCTCCTCCGACGCCTGGACGGAGACCATCGCACCGCCCGCAGGCAACGCCTGCATCAGACGCCCCCGCGCCGCAACCAGACGAGCGGCATCCGCCAGCGACAGGACACCCGCGACATGCGCTGCGGCTATCTCGCCGACCGAGTGCCCGGCGAGGAAGTCGGGACGGACACCCCAGGACTCGACCAGTCGGTAAAGGGCCACCTCCACGGCGAACAGGGCAGCCTGCGTGAACTCGGTACGGTCCAGCGCCTCCCCGTCCTCATCGATCACCCCGACCAGCGAACGCCCCAGATGGACGTCCAGCTCGGCACAGACCTCCGCGAAAGCATCGGCGAACACCGGGAAGGCAGCGCGCAGTTCACGCCCCATCCCGACCCGCTGCACACCCTGCCCCGTGAACAGCACCGCAAAGCGACCCTCGACCACCACCGTCCCGGTGACCGCCCCCAGGCCCGCCAGCAGCTCCTCACGGCTCGCGCCCGACACGACCGCCCGATGCTCCAGCGCGGCACGCGACGACGCCAACGAGAACGCCACATCCACCGGCTCCAGTTCAGGCCGCCCAGCGACGAACTCCCGCAGCCGCACCGCCTGCTGCTCCAGCGCGCCCACCGACTTCGCCGACAGCACCCACGGCACCACACCCGGAGCCTCACGCCCCTCCGGCTCGCCCTCCACCGCCACCGGCGCCTGCTCAAGGATCACATGCGCATTGGTGCCACTGAAACCGAACGAAGAGACACCGGCCCGACGCGGCGCATCCACCCCCGGCCACGGCATGGCCTCGGTCAGCAGCTCCACAGCACCCGCCGACCAATCCACATGCGGCGTCGGCTCATCCACGTGCAGCGTCCGCGGAAGCAACCCCTCCCGCATCGCCATCACCATCTTGATGACACCACCGACACCAGCAGCAGCCTGCGCATGCCCGATGTTCGACTTGAGCGAACCGAGCCACAACGGCCGCCCCTCCGGCCGGTCCTGACCGTAGGTGGCCAGCAACGCCTGCGCCTCGATCGGGTCACCCAGCGTCGTCCCCGTACCATGCGCCTCCACCGCGTCCACATCCGCCGCCACCAGACCCGCACTCTCCAGCGCAGCCCGAATGACACGCTGCTGGGACGGACCATTGGGCGCGGTCAGACCGTTGCTCGCACCGTCCTGGTTGACGGCGCTGCCACGGACGACCGCCAGCACCTGGTGCCCCTTGCGCCGCGCGTCCGACAGCCGCTCGACCACCAGCATGCCGACGCCCTCCGACCAGCCCGTCCCGTCCGCAGCAGCCGCGAACGGCTTGCAGCGGCCGTCGGCCGACAGCCCCCGCTGCCGGCTGAACTCGACGAACGTGCTGGGGGCCGACATGATGGTGACGCCACCGGCGAGAGCCATGTCGCACTCACCGTTGCGCAGCGCCTGGACGGCGAGGTGCAGGGCGACCAGCGACGACGAGCAGGCCGTGTCGACGGTCACCGTCGGACCCTCCAGGCCGAACGAGTACGCCAGCCGGCCGGAGACGACGCTGCCCGCGCTGCCCATGCCGACGTAGCCCTCCAGCTCGTCGGGGACGGCCTTCAGACGCAGGGCGTAGTCGTAGTACATGACGCCGGCGAAGACACCGGTTCGGCTGCCGCGAGCCGAGGCCGGGTCGATTCCCGCGCGTTCGAACGCCTCCCAGGTGGTCTCCAGCAGCAGGCGCTGCTGCGGGTCCATGGCGACGGCCTCGCGCGGCGACACCCCGAAGAACTCGGGGTCGAAGTCGGCCGCCTGGTGCAGGAAGCCGCCGTGGCGGGTGTACGACGTGCCGTGGTGATCGGGGTCCGGGTGGTAGAGGGCGTCCAGGTCCCAGCCTCGGTCGGTGGGGAACTCGGAAATGGCGTCGCCGCCTTCGGTGACGAGGCGCCACAGGTCCTCGGGGGACGAGATGCCGCCGGGGTAGCGGCAGGCCATGCCCACGATGGCGATCGGTTCGTCGTCCACCGCACCGGCGGTCCGCTCGGCAGGAGTGCTAGGCGCGGTCCGGACGCCCGAGAGTTCGCCGCGCAGGAAGTCCAGCAGTGCGGCGGGGGTCGGGTAGTCGAAGATCAACGTGGCGGGCAGGCGTACGCCCGTCTCGCCGCTGAGGCGGTTGCGCAGTTCCAGCGCGGTCAGCGAGTCGAAGCCCAACTCGCCGAAGACCTTGCCCAGTTCGACCGACGCAGACGACGCGTACCCCAGCGCGCCGGCCACCTGCTCCCGTACCAGCTCCACAAGGGCGCGCTCGCGCTCCCCCTCGGCGAGGCCGGCGAACCGGCCCTTCCAGGAGCCCGTGGCCGCGTCGGCAGCGGCGGCGACGGCACGGCGCTTCGGTCCTCGTACGAGGCGGCGCAGCAGCGGGGGCACCTCGCCGCTTGCGGGGAGGTCGAGGTGGACGGGGACGAACAGGGCCTCGTCCGGGCGGGCGGTGGCCGCGTCGAAGAGCCGCAGGCCCTCGTCGGCCGCCAGTCCGCGCGATCCGGCCCGCTCCAGGCGGTTCTGCTCCACCGTGCCCAGCGCGCCGGCCATGCCCGCGCCGTCGGCCCACAGGCCCCAGGCGAGGGACGTGGCGGGGAGGCCGGCGGCCCGGCGGTGGTGGGCGAGGGCGTCCAGGTAGGCGTTGGCTGCGGCGTAGTTGGCCTGGCCCGCGTTACCGATGACGCCCGCGGCGGAGGAGAACAGGACGAAGGCCGTGAGGTCCAGGTCCTTGGTCAGCTCGTGCAGGTTCCAGGCCGCCACCGCCTTGGGCCGCAGAACAGCGTCCAGACGCTCCGTAGTCAGCGCTTCGACCACACCGTCGTCCAGCACACCGGCCGCGTGCACGACACCCGTCACCGGATGCTCGGCCAGCAGCGCCGCCAACGCCCCACGGTCGGACACGTCACACGCGGCGACGGCCACCTCCGCACCCAACGCCACCAGCTCTGCCCGCAGTTCAGCAGCACCCGGAGCGTCCAGGCCACGCCGGCTCGTCAGCACCAGACGACGCACACCATGCTCAGCCACCAAGTGACGCGCCACCAGGCCACCCAGACTGCCCGTCGCACCCGTGACCAGCACCGGACCCTCGCCCCACACGGCGGCCCCGTCACCGGAAGCCGCCGCCCGGGTCAGACGCGGCGCATGCGCGACGCCCTCGCGAAGCGCGAACTCCGGCTCGTCCACGGCGCTTTCCGAGGTCAGGAGCTCGTACGAGGCATCCGTCCCGTCGACGTCCACCAGGACGAACCGGCCCGGATTCTCCGACTGCGCCGACCGCACCAGACCCCACACGGCGGCCAGAGCCGGATCGGCGACCACGTCGCCGTCTCCCACGGCAACAGCGCCGCGCGTCACGACGACCAGGCGCGAGGCCGCGAACCGCTCCTCCGCCAGCCACGACTGCACGAGAGCGAGCGCTTCGTGTGCTGCCTCCCGGACGCCGGAACCGGCCGACGGGAAGGCGAACACCACGTCCGCCGACTCCACGGACGCCACGTCCGCGTGGACGGCGAGACGGTCCGCCAGGGCGGCGGGCACCGCCCCGACCGCCACCCGGGTACCGTCCACGGCGGCGACGGGCACCGCCGGCCACTCGACCCGGTACAGCGACTCCATGCCCCTCGACGCCTTGAGTGCGTCGGCGGACACCGGCCGTGCCGCCAGCGAGCCCACGGAGGCGACCGGCTCACCCGCCGCGTCGGCGAACTCCAGGGACGCCGCGCCGGACTCCGTGGTCGTCATCCGCACCCGCAGGCCGGAGGCGCCCACGGCGTGGAGCACGACGTCATTGAACGCGAACGGCAGCTCCGGGCCGGACTCGGCGGCCTCTCCCCTGCTCAAACCGATGAGGTGCAACGCTGCGTCGAACAGCGCCGGGTGCAGGCCGAACGACGTCGCGTCGGCCCCCTCGGGCAGGGCGACCTCGGCGTAGAAGTCCGCGCCCAGGCGCCAGGCGCTGCGCAGCCCCCGGAAGACCGGCCCGTAGTGCAGTCCGCCGGCCGCGAGTCCTTCGTACAGGTCCTCGGTCCCGACCGGCTCGGCACCGGCCGGCGGCCATACCGAGAGATCGACGGCGGGCTCCCGCCCCTGGCCGGGGGCGAGCAGGCCGGAGGCGTGGCGGGTCCACGGCTCGTCGGACGGGGCGTCCTCGGAGCGCGAGAACACGTGCAGCGCACGGCGGCCCGACGCGTCGGCCTCGTCCACGGAGACGCGCAGCTGCACACCGCCGCGCTCGGGGAGGATCAGCGGCACTTCGAGCGCCAGTTCCTCCAGGAGCCCGGAATCCACCTGGTCACCGGCGTGCAGGGCCAGTTCGACGAAGGCCGTGCCCGGCAGCAGCACCGCGCCCCCGACGGCGTGGTCCGCGAGCCACGGGTGCGTGCTCAGCGACAGCCGGCCGGAGAACAGGAACCCGTCCGAGCCGGGCAGCGCCACGGCAGCACCCAGCAGCGGGTGATCCGTCGCCCCCAGGCCCGCCGACGCCATGTCCCCCGGACGGGACCCGCTCGGCTGCAGCCAGTAGCGCTCGCGCTGGAAGGCGTAGGTCGGCAGATCGACGCGGCGGGCCTGGTACGGCGCGAAGAACGCCGGCCAGTCGACCGTCACCCCGCGCGTGTGCAGCCGGCCGAGCGCGTCCACGACCGTGTGCTGCTCGTCGCGCCCCTTGCGCAGGGCCGGGACGAACGCGGCGTCGGTGACACACTCCGGACCCATCGCCGACAGGACGGCGTCCGGGCCGAGTTCGAGGAACGTACGGACGCCACGGCCCTCCAGCTCGCCGACGCAGTCCGCGAAGCGGACGGCGTCGCGGACGTGGTCCACCCAATAGTCGGGGGATGTCACGTCGCCGTTGACGACGACCGGGATCGCCGGGGAGGAGAAGGTGAGCCGGGAGACGACGTGCCGGAAGTCCTCCAGCATCGGGTCCATCAACGGCGAGTGGAACGCGTGCGACACGCGCAGACGCTTCGTCTTCACGCCCTCGGCCGCCAGGGCCTCGGCGATCTCCACGACGGCCGACTCGACACCCGAAACCACCACGGACGCCGGGCCGTTGACCGCCGCGATACCGACCTCGTCCTCCCGCCCGGCCAGGAGCGGAAGGACCGTCTCCTCCGACGCCTGGACGGAGACCATCGCACCGCCCGCAGGCAACGCCTGCATCAGACGCCCCCGCGCCGCCACCAGACGAGCGGCATCGGCGAGGGACAACACCCCCGCCACATGCGCAGCAGCGATCTCACCCACGGAATGCCCGGCGAGGAAGTCCGGACGGACGCCCCACGACTCCACCAACCGGTAGAGCGCCACCTCGACCGCGAACAGGGCAGCCTGCGTGAACTCCGTACGGTCCAGCGCCTCCCCGTCCTCATCGATCACCCCGACCAGCGAACGCCCCACGTGCCCGTCCAACTCGACACAGACCTCCGCGAAGGCATCGGCGAACACCGGGAAGGCAGCACGCAGTTCACGCCCCATCCCGACCCGCTGCGCACCCTGCCCCGTGAACAGCACCGCCAGCTTCCCGCCCACGGCCTCGTCCCCCACCAGGGACGACGTGAGCCCGGTCAGCAGCTCCTCGCGGGTGCCGCCGACGACGACGGCGCGGTGCTCCATCGCCACGCGCGAGGTCGCCAGCGTGAAGGCCACGTCCACCGGCGACAGCTCGGGGTGCTCGGCGACGAACTCCCGGAGCCGCTCTCCCTGTTGGGTCAGAGCCGCCGCCGTCTTCGCGGAGATGAGCCACGGCACGATGCCGCCGTCGGGGGTGCTCGGCGTCGGCTCCTTCTCGGGGGCGGCCGGTGCCTGCTCGATGATCACGTGGGCGTTCGTGCCGCTGAAGCCGAAGGACGACACGGCGGCGCGGCGCGGCCTGTCCTCGTCGTCGGGCCATTCGACCGCGTCGGTGAGGAGTTCGACGGCGCCGGCCGACCAGTCGACGTGCGGTGTCGGCTCGTCCACGTGCAGGGTGCGCGGCAGGAGTCCTTCGCGCAGGGCGAGGACCATCTTGATGATGCCGGCGACGCCGGAGGCGGCCTGGGTGTGGCCGATGTTGGACTTGAGGGAGCCGAGCCACAACGGCCGGTCGTCGGGACGGTTCTGGCCGTACGTGGCCAGGAGCGCCTGGGCCTCGATGGGGTCGCCGAGGCGGGTGCCGGTGCCGTGGGCCTCGACGGCGTCGATGTCGGCGGGGGTGAGTCCGGCGCTGTCCAGTGCGGCGCGGATGACGCGCTGCTGGGAGGGGCCGTTGGGGGCGGTCAGGCCGTTGCTGGCGCCGTCCTGGTTGATCGCGGAACCCCGTACCACGGCCAGCACCTGGTGGCCGTTGCGCCGTGCGTCGGAGAGCCGTTCGACGAGGAGGAGGCTGACGCCCTCGGCCCAGGCGGTGCCGTCGGCGGCGCCGGCGAAGGCCTTGCAGCGGCCGTCGGGGGCGAGGCCGCGCTGGCGGGCGAAGTCGACGAAGGTGTCCGGTTTGGCCATGACGGTGACGCCGCCGGCCAGTGCCATGGTGCATTCGCCGCTGCGCAGGGCCTGCATGGCGAGGTGGAGGGCGACGAGGGACGACGAGCAGGCCGTGTCCACCGTCACGGCCGGGCCCTCCAGGCCGAAGGTGTAGGCGATGCGGCCGGAGGCGATGCTGTTGGAGTTGCCGGTGACGAGGTAGCCCTCGACTTCTCCGGGCATGGCGGCGGTGTTGGAGCCGTAGTCGTGGTAGCTGACGCCGGCGAAGACGCCGGCCTTGCTGCCGCGCAGGGTGCCGGGGTCGATGCCGGCGCGTTCGAAGACCTCCCAGGCGGCTTCGAGCAGGAGACGCTGCTGGGGGTCGGTGGCGAGGGCCTCGCGCGGGGAGATGCCGAAGAAGGCGGGGTCGAAGCCGGCGACGTCGTGGAGGAAGCCGCCTTCCTTGGTGTAGCTGGTGCCGGGGCGGTCGGGGTCGGGGTCGTAGAGGGCGTCGAGGTCCCAGCCGCGGTCGGTGGGGAAGCCGGAGATGGCGTCGCCGCCTTCGGCGAGGAGGCGCCAGAGCTCTTCGGGGGTGGTGATGCCGCCGGGGAAGCGGCAGGCCATGCCGACGATGGCGATGGGCTCGTCGGCGGGCGCCGCGGTGGCCCTGGCCGGTGCGGCGGCCGTGAACTGCGGCTGGGCGCCGAGGAGTTCGTCGCGGAGGTGGGCGACGAGGGCGGCGGGGTTGGGGTAGTCGAAGACGAGGGTCGCGTGGAGGCGCAGGCCCGTGGCGCCGTTGAGGCGGTTGCGGAGTTCGACGGCGGTCAGCGAGTCGAAGCCGAGTTCCTTGAAGGCGCGGTCGCCGTCGACGGACTGGGCGCCGGTGTGGCCGAGGACGGCCGCGACGTGGGTGCGGACCAGGTCGAGGAGGGTCTGTGCCTGTTCGTCGGGGGTGAGTCCGGCGAGGCGCTGGGCGAGGCCCTCGGCGGATCCGGCGCCGGGCTGGACGACGCGGCGGCCGGGGCCCTGGACGAGGCCGCGCAGGAGGGCGGGGACGCCTTCGGCGTCGGCGCGGAGCCCGGCGATGTCCAGGTGCATGGAGACGAGGGCGGGGCGGGCGAGGCCGACGGCGGTGTCGAGGAGGCCGAGGCCCTCGGCGGTGGACATGCCGGTGACGCCGGAGCGGGTCATGCGTCCGCGGTCGATCTCGGCGAGGGTGCCGGTCATGCCGCTGGACTCGGCCCACAGGCCCCAGGCCACGGAGGTGGCGGGCAGGCCGGCGCGGCGGCGGTGCTGGGCGAGGGCGTCCAGGTAGGCGTTGGCGGCGGCGTAGTTGGCCTGGCCGGCGGCGCCGAAGACGCCGGCGACGGAGGAGAAGAGGACGAAGGCGGACAGGTCGAGGTGGCGGGTGAGGTCGTGGAGGTGCCGGGCGGCGTCGACCTTGGGGCGGAGGACGGCGTCGAGGCGTTCGGGGGTGAGGGCGCCGACGACGCCGTCGTCGATGACGCCGGCGGTGTGGACGACGGCGGTGAGGGGGTGTTCGTCCGGGACGGCGGCGAGCAGCGCGGCCAGGGCGTCGCGGTCGGCGGCGTCGCAGGCGGCGAGGGTCACCCTGGCGCCCAGCTCCTCCAGCGCGGCGCGGAGTTCGTCGGCTCCGGGTGCGTCGGGGCCGCGGCGGCTGGTGAGCAGCAGGTGGCGGGCGCCGTGTTCGGTGACGAGGTGGCGGGCGAGGTGTCCGCCGAGGGTGCCGGTGGCGCCGGTGATGAGGACGGTGCCGTCGGGGTCGAGGGCGGTGGGCAGGGTGAGGGCGACCTTGCCGATGTTGCGGCCCTGGCCGAGGTGGCGGAAGGCGTCGGGGGCGCTGTGCACGTCCCAGGCGGTGACGGGCAGCGGCCGCAGGGCGCCGGCCTCGAAGAGGGCGAGGAGTTCGGCGAGGATCTCGCGGATGCGGTCGGGGCCGGCCTCGATGATGTCGAAGTTGCGGTAGTGGACGCCGGGGTGGAGGGCGGCGACCTCTTCGGGGTCGCGGATGTCGGTCTTGCCCATCTCGGCGAAGCGGCCGCCGTGGGGCAGCAGGCGCAGCGAGGCGTCGACGAATTCCCGGGCGAGGGAGTCGAGGACGACGTCCATGCCCTGTCCGCCGGTGGCGGCGAGGAACTTGTGCTCGAAGTCGAGCGTGCGGGAGTTGGCGATGTGGGTGTCGTCGAGTCCGGCGGCGCGGAGGGTGTCCCATTTGGCCTCGCTGGCGGTGCCGAAGGTGTCGGCGCCGACGTGGCGGGCGAGCTGGACGGCGGCGGAGCCGACGCCGCCGGCGGCGGCGTGGACGAGGACGCGTTCCCCGGCGCGGAGTCCGCCGATGTCGAAGAGGCCGTAGTAGGCGGTGAGGAAGGCGATGGGGACGGTGGCGGCCTGGGCGTAGGTCCAGCCCCGGGGCATGGGGACGATGAGCCGGCGGTCGGCGACGGAGAGGGGGCTGAAGGCGCCGGAGAGGAGGCCCATGACGCGGTCGCCGACGGCGAGGTCGGTGACGTCGGGGGCGGTCTCGACGACGACGCCGGCGCCTTCGAGGCCGAGGAAGCCGGACTTGCCGGGGTACATGCCGAGGGTGTTGAGGACGTCGCGGAAGTTGAGGCCGGCGGCGCGGACGGCGATGCGGACCTGGCCGGGTTCGAGGGGTGCGGCGGCCTCGGGGTGGGCGGTGAGGTGGAGGTTCTCCAGGGTGCCGCGGTCGGTGATCTCCAGGCGCCAGGGGTCGGTGCCGGGCGGCGGGACGAGTCCGCCGTCGGCGGGCACGCGGGCGAGGCGGGGGACGAGGGCGGTGCCGGTGCGCAGGGCGAGTTGGGGCTCGTCGGTGGCGAGGGCGGTGCCGAGGGCGGTGGGCAGGGCGCGGTGGGTGGCGTCGTCCGTGTCGATGTCGAGGAGGAGGAAGCGGCCGGGGTTCTCGGTCTGGGCGGAGCGGACCAGGCCCCAGACGGCGGCGAGGCCGGGATCGGTGTCCTCGCCGTCGCGGGCGGCGACGGCGCCGTGGGTGACGAGGACGAGGCGGGAGTGCTCGAAGCGCTCGTCGGCCAGCCAGTCCTGGACGGTGGCCAGGACGCGGCGGACCTCGGCGCGTATGCGCTCGGGGTCGGGGCCTTCGGTGGCGGGGACGAGGAGGACGGCGTCGGGGACGGGGGTGCCGGTGCCGGCCTCGGCGGCGAGGGCGGCGAGGCCGTCGTGGACGGCGGGCCGTGCCGGGCCGAGGGCGTGGGCGAGCCGGTCGTCCGCCGGTGCGAGGAGGGCGACGGTGGGGGCGGCCGGGTCGGTGACGGCGGGGGCCGGGGTCCAGTCGACGTGGAAGAGGGAGTCGAGGTGGGCGCCGGTGCCGGGGGTGGCGAGCTGGTCGGCGGAGACCGGGCGCAGGGCCAGGGAGGTGACGGAGGCCACGGAGGCGCCGGTGGCGTCGGCGATCTCCAGGGCCATGGCGTCGGCGCCGGCGGGGGTGGCCTTGACGCGCAGGGCGGCGGCGCCGGTGGCGTGGAGGGAGACGTTGTTCCAGACGAACGGCAGCCAGGGCTGCCCGGTGTCCTCGACGAAGCCGCCGAGGCCCACCGAGTGCAGGGCCGCGTCGAGCAGGGCGGGGTGGAGGCCGTAGCGGGCGGCGTCGGCGGCGGCGTCCTCGGGGAGGGCGACCTCGGCGTACACCTCGTCGCCGCGCCGCCAGGCGGCGCGCAGGCCGCGGAAGAGGGGCCCGTAGCCGACGCCGTTGGCGGTGAAGCCGTCGTAGAGGCCGGTGAGGTCGACGGGTTCGGCGCCGGCCGGGGGCCAGGCGCGCAGGTCGACGGTGGCGGCGCGGCCGGTGGTGGTGAGGACGCCGGTGGCGTGGCGGGTCCACGGCTCGTCCTCGGGGGCGTCCTCGGCGCGGGAGTAGAGGCCGAGGGTGCGGCGGCCGGTGTCGTCGGGGCCGGTGACGGAGACGCGGAGCTGGACGCCGCCGCTCACGGGCATGACGAGGGGGGTCTCCAGCGTCAGTTCCTCGACGGCGGCGCAGCCGGCCTCGTCGCCGGCGCGGACGGCGAGTTCGAGCAGGGCGGTGCCGGGGACGACGACGTTGCCGAGGACGACGTGGTCGGCGAGCCAGGGGTGGGTCTGCACGGAGAGGCGGGCCGTGAGGAGGTGGCCCTCGGGCAGGGCGACGACGGCGCCGAGCAGGGGGTGGTGGGCGGGGCCGAGGCCGAGGGCGCTCGCGTCGCCGGTGGAA
Organism: Streptomyces caatingaensis; assembly: GCF_001187435.1. Classification (GTDB taxonomy): domain Bacteria; phylum Actinomycetota; class Actinomycetes; order Streptomycetales; family Streptomycetaceae; genus Streptomyces; species Streptomyces caatingaensis. The sequence continues at coordinate 118,148 of NZ_LFXA01000012.1, forward strand.
CCGGTGGCCCGCAGCCAGTAACTGTCGTGCTGGAAGGCGTAGGTGGGCAGGTCGACGTGGCGGGCCGGGGGGCCGGCGAGGACGGCGGCCCAGTCGGGGCCGGTGCCGCGGGTGTGGAGGCGGGCGAGGGCCGCGAGGAGGGCGGGGGCCTCGGGGCGGTCCTTGCGGAGGGCGGGCACCAGGGCGGCGGTGTCGTCGTCGAGGCAGGCCTGGGCCATGGCGGTGAGCGTGCCGTCGGGGCCGAGTTCGAGGTAGGTGCGGACGCCTTCGGCGTGCAGGGTGCGGATGCCGTCGGCGAAGCGCACGGCCTCGCGGACGTGGCGCACCCAGTAGTCGGGGGAGGTCAGTTCCTCGGTGGTGGCGAGGGCGCCGGTGACGTTGGAGACGAGGGAGAGGGCGGGGGCGTGGAAGGAGAGGCCGGAGACGACGGCCCGGAACTCCTCCAGCATCGGTTCCATCAGCGGCGAGTGGAAGGCGTGCGAGACGCGCAGGCGCTTGGTCTTCACGCCGTCGGCCGCCAGGGCCTCGGCGATCTCCTGGACGGCGGTCCCGGTGCCCGAGATCACCACGGCCTCGGGGCCGTTGACGGCGGCGATGCCGGCCTCGTCCTCCCGGCCGGCGAGGAGCGGCAGGACGGTCTCCTCGGGGGCGCGGACGGAGAGCATGGCGCCGCCGTCGGGCAGGGCCTGCATCAACCGGCCGCGCGCGGCGACCAGTTGGGCGGCGTCGGCGAGGGAGAGGACGCCGGCGGCGTGGGCGGCGGCGATCTCGCCGACGGAGTGCCCGGCGAGGAAGTCGGGGGTGATGCCCCAGGATTCGACGAGCCGGAAGAGGGCCACCTCGACGGCGAAGAGGGCGGCCTGGGTGTAGGCGGTCCGGTGGACGAGGTCGCCGTCCAGGGCCTCGGCGAGCGGCCGGTCGAGGTGCCGGTCGAGTTCGGCGGCGGCCGCGTCGAAGGCGGCGGCGAACACCGGGTGGGCGGCGTGGAGTTCGCGGCCCATGCCGGGGCGCTGGGCGCCCTGGCCGGTGAAGAGGAAGGCGAGCAGGCCGTCGGAGACCCGGCCCTGGGCGGTGCCGGCGGCGGGCTCGCCGGCGGCGACGGCGGCGAGCCCGGCGAGGAGTTGCCCGCGGCCGGTGCCGGTGACGACGGCGCGGTGCTCCAGGGCGGCGCGCGTGGTGGCCAGGGCGTGGGCGATGTCGCGGGGGCCGTGCTCGGGGTGCTCGGCGAGGTGGGTGTGCAGGCGTGCCGCCTGGGCGCGCAGGGCGGATTCGGTCCGGGCGGAGACCACCCAGGGCAGGACGGCGTCGTCCGTGCCGTCGCCGGGGGCGGCGGGTTCGGCGTCGGCGGGCTCGGGTGCCTGCTCGATGATGGTGTGGGCGTTGGTGCCGCTGACGCCGAAGGAGGAGACGGCGGCGCGGCGCGGCTCGCCGGTCTCGGGCCAGGGCAGGGCGTCGGTCAGCAGCTCGACGGCGCCGGCGGACCAGTCGACGTGCGGGGTCGGCTCGTCGATGTGCAGGGAGCGCGGCAGGACGCCCGCGCGGATCGCCATGACCATCTTGATGATGCCCGCGACACCGGCGGCGGCCTGGGCGTGCCCGATGTTGGACTTGATGGAGCCCAGCCGCAGCGGCCGGCCGGCGGGACGGTTCCGGCCGTAGGTGGCGAGCAGCGCCTGGGCCTCGATGGGGTCGCCGAGGGTGGTGCCGGTGCCGTGCGCCTCGACGGCGTCGACCTGTCCGGCGGAGAGGCCGGCGGCGGCGAGGGCGGCGCGGATGACGCGTTGCTGGGACGGGCCGTTGGGGGCGGTCAGGCCGTTGCTGGCGCCGTCCTGGTTGACGGCGGAGCCGCGGACGACGGCGAGGACCCGGTGTCCGTTCTTCCGCGCGTCCGACAGCCGCTCGACGAGGAGCATGCCGACGCCCTCGGCCCAGCCGGTGCCGTCGGCCGCGGCGGCGAACGGCTTGCAGCGGCCGTCGGCGGACAGGCCGCGCTGCCGGCTGAACTCGACGAAGACCAGCGGGGAGGCCATAACGGAGACACCGCCGGCGATCGCCATCGAGCACTCGCCGTTGCGCAGCGCCTGCACCGCGAGGTGCAGCGCGACGAGGGACGACGAGCAGGCGGTGTCGACGGTCACCGCCGGGCCCTCCAGGCCCAGTGTGTAGGCGATGCGGCCGGAGAGGACGGCACCGGAGCCGCCGGTGAGCAGCAGCCCTTCGAGCTCGTCGGGCGTCTCGGCGACGTCCGAGCCGTATCCGGAGGTGGAGGCGCCGACGAAGACGCCGGCCTTGCTGCCCTTGAGGGAGGCCGGGTCGATGCCGGCGCGTTCCAGGAGCTCCCACGCGGCCTCCAGCAGCAGGCGCTGCTGCGGGTCGGTGGCGAGGGCCTCGCGGGGCGAGATGCCGAAGAAGCCGGCGTCGAAGCGGTCGGCGTCGTGCAGGAAGCCGCCGTGCCGGGTGTAGGCGGTCCCGGCGTGCTCGGGGTCGGGGTCGTACAGGCCCTCCAGGTCCCAGCCGCGTTCGGTGGGGAACTCGGAGATGGCGTCGGTGCCGTCCGCGACGAGCCGCCACAGGTCCTCGGGCGAGGTCACCCCGCCCGGGTAGCGGCAGCTCATGCCGACGATGGCGATGGGCTCCTGGTCCCCCGCCTCCAGTTCGCGAAGGCGCTGCCGGGTCTCGTGCAGGTCCGCCGTTACCCACTTGAGGTAATCCCGGAGCTTGTCTTCATTCATGATGCGAGCCTTGCCTGTGCGAATGGGTTCACGACGTGTTGTGCCGGGGCCTGGCCCCGGGCCCCGGCCCTGAGTCCCCGGGCGCGCCGAAATGTGCCTGGTCCGGCGGAATTTACGGCCGGACCAGGCGGGTGATCAAGAGATTCGGGTGGAATTGAGGGGGAGCGTAGGGGCTCCCGGGACCGCCGGGAGGGGCGGTGTTAGGGGAGCCCCCGACACGGTGCCGGACCGCCCCCGCGGCGGGGTGCGGAGGTCAGCCCGCGGCCAGCGCGTACAGGCCGCGCAGCGAGCGTTCGGTGAGCAGTTTGTCGACGGAGAGGCGGCGGCCGGTGGCCTGTTCGACGGCGACGACCAGCCGGATCAGGTACAGGGAGCTCCACTGCGTGAGCGTGTCCAGGTCGGCGTCGAAGTCGTCGACGGTGACGGGGATCGCCAGCTCGTCCCGGAGCAGGGAGGCGAATTCCTCTTCGGTCATGGCTGTGCGGTCCCTTCGAATGCGGTTTCCATGCGGACGTGCGGCACCGGCTCCGGCAGTACGGAGAGGTCGTGGCGGAGGACCAGTTCCTCGGCGCTTTCCGTGACGACCGAGAATCCGAGGCCGGGGTAGAAGTCGCGGAAGCGGCCGTTCTTCCTGCTGGGCCGGTAGACCGCCCGCACCTCGTGGGCGCCGGTGGCGCGGGCGTGCGCCAACAGGGCCCTTACGGCGGCCTGTTCGATGCCGCGGGAGAACACCCGGCAGCTCAGCAGAGCGTTGTCCAGGTGCCATGTGGCGCCTTCGCGCCGGACGAAGAGGGCGCCCACCAGTCCGCTGTCGCCGAACCGGTCCCCCGCGTGCAGGGCGAGGACCAAGTGGTCCGGGTCCTCGGCCGCGGCGCGCACCTCGTCGGTACCCATCCGGCGGGTGGCCAGGTGGAACTGGTTGGTGCGCTGCGTGAGCCGCGCGATGCGGGGGATGTCGCGGCCGGCGGCCCGGGAGAGCCGGGCGGTCGTGTCGAGCCCCGCCAGGAACTCCTCCAGCGAGCCCGTGCCGCCGAGCAGTTCCCGGCGGGCGGCTTCGCCCCGGTACTGCTCGGTGCGCGCCCGGTCCTCGGCGGTGAGTTCGGGGGCGTCGAACCAGCCGTCGGCGAGCAGGCGTTCCACGTGGAGCGCGGGCTCCTCGTCCAGGCGCACCACGGTCACGTCCGGCAGGCTGGAGGCGACGAGGCCCGTCTCGAAGGGGGAGTCGTCGACGAAGACGAAACTGTCCAGGCCGAGGTTCAGTTCGTCGGCCAGCTCGGCCAGGTTGGCGTCCTTGGGGCGCCAGTTGGCCTTGATGCGGACGAAGTCGTCCTCCCGGAGGGTCATGTCGGGGTGTTCGCGCAGTGCCTGTTCGACGGCGCTCCGGTCGTTCTTGCTCGCCACCGCGAGCAGGACGCCCTGGTGGCGCAGTTGACGCAGCACGCCTTGGAAGCGGCCGAACGCCTCGCCGCGCGGCGTGGCCGCCGCGGCGATGCCCTCCAGGCCGTCGTCGCCCAGGACGCCGTCCCAGAGGGTGTTGTCCAGGTCGACGGCGATGACCTTCTTGGTGGCACCACGGCGCGCGCGGACCAAGTGCCCGATCTCGCGGGCGTACTGGCCCAGCAGTTCGTCACCGAGGTGGGTCCGGAAGTACGCCGACAGGCGGGGTTCGGCCACCGGCCCGCCCTCGGCCACCAGCGGATCGAGGTCCACGACGGTGACCTCCGGGTGCCGTGTCCCCAGCCGGAGCAGTCCGGCGTTGAACTCCCGCCAGACGACGCCCAGTTCGGATCGCGACCGGTGGTCGACAAGCTGGTGGGTGCGGTGGCGGCGCAGCGGAACGGTGTTGAGCACCAGGTGACCGCCGCTGCGCGCGTAGCGGGCGGTCAGCCGCTCCAGTTGGGCGAGCTTGGCGGTGGTGGCCTCCTCGACGTCGGCGACACTCCACGGGGTGGGCACCTCGTCGAAGACCACCCCTTCGTCCAGGACGCACAGGGCGAGCTGCGCGCCCGCGGTGTAGAGCAGGCTGCCGGGGTCCTGGAGGTCGCGCAGGTAGGCGTCGAAGTCGCTCACCAGGGGCCGGAGCAGCAGCCCGTGGCGGGCCAGCTGTGCGGTGAGCGGGGCGACCAGCGGGTCGAGTGTGCCGTGGCCCGTGATCACGACGGTGATCTCGTCGACCGGGCGGGACGCCGTGGCGGAGGCCCGGACCACCTCGTCCGGGTCGAGCCGGGCGAGGAGCCGGCCGGCCCTGGCGAGGTCCTCGTCCGACTCCAGTTCGGCGAGCAGTCGGGAAAGCCGGCCGTATTCCCGGCCGAGCACTCCGGCCTGGTGCAGGGCACGCAGCCGGTCGAGGGCGGGGGGTGTTGTGCGGTGGGACGGTGACGGATTGCCGGTGCGGTCCATGGGGATCACCAGGTGGGCGTCTGGAGGATCTCGACAACGGCGGCGGTACAGGTGTAGCCACCGCCGCCGCCGAAGAGCATCACCAGGTCGCCGGGCCCCACCTGGCCGGTCCGCAGCAGGTCGGCCAGACCGGCGAAGTGGTCGCCGGCCCCCAGGTGCCCGGTGCGGCTGCCGAAGTCCCAGGTCGACTGTTCGGGGGCGATCCCGAAGAACTGGCAGTACTGCTCGTCGCCGAGGCCGCCGCGGGAGGCCACGTCGATGACCTTCTTCATGTCGCCGATCTTCATGCCGAGTTGGTCGAGCACCGACTGGCGGGCGGTGGCGATTGCGGTCAGCAGCCGCGTGAAGGTCTCGGTGCCGGGATTCGCCTCGCCGAACTCGGCCTTGCGTGCCGCCATGCTGATCGGCCGCTCGGGAGAGGGGGGACAGGCGTCGAGGGGACCGGTGCCGCGGTTCATGCCCTCGAAGAAGTTGTCCGAGGTGGTCGTGGTGGCCAGCACCCTGGCGTAGCCGCCGTTCCTGGAGAGGACCATGGCCGTGCCCGCGTCGGCGTAGACCGAGGCGTCGTGGGTGTTCCACCGGTCGATGGCGGGCGGGGCGAACCGGTCCCCGGTGGTGAGCAGGACGGCGCTGCCGCGCGTGCCGGCCGCCAGGTGGCTGGCCGCCAGTTCGAGCGAGCCCAGCCCCGCGTTGCACTGCTGGCCCATGTCCAGCGCCGGCACCGCGTCACCCAGCGCCCGGCTCGCCACGTAGGAAGCCGCCGGCCACATGGGCCGGCCCTGGAACCAGAGGCTGCCGTGGACGACGAGTCCGAACTCCTCGACCGGAATCCCCGACTGGGCGACGGCCCGGCTGCCGGCGAGAGCGGCCATGTCCGGCGCGGCCTTTTCCGTTTCCACCAACACCGAGTGATATCCGAGGGATTCACGACGTTGCGCGGTGAGCACCCCCTCGCGCACCATGTCGTCCGTGTGAACCGTCGGCGGCAGATAGGTGCCCAGGCCGGCGATGTAAAGGTCGTTCCAGATCATGTATGACACACCGCTGTAAAGAATTGTCGTGCAGGAATCCCGGAACGCTTGGCCTGCCAGAGGCATGGCCTGCCCGAGAACCCCACCAACCTAGTGCGCCCACGCTGCCGGCGGACCCCCTACCGCCCCCCTATACCGCGCGACGCCGCCCGGGCTCGGCCACGAGACCCGGGCGGCGTACGGGGAAGGAAGGGACTAGGACCGGCCCAGCTCCTCGTTGATGAACGCGAACAGCTCGTCGTCCGAGGCGCTTTCCAGCTCCTCGCGGCGGCTTGCGACGGCGGTCTCCGGACGGTTGATCCGGGCGAGGATCGTCTGGAGACGCGCGGAGACCATGGCGAGGGTCCCGTCGTCGGACGCCTGCGAGAGCACGGCGAACTCCAGCGCGTCCAGCTGGGCGTTGACCGCGTCCCGGCCACCGGCCGCGCCCTCGGTGAACTCGCCGTCGAGGAACGCGGCGAGATCCTTGGGCGTGGGGTGGTCGAAGACCAGGGTGGCGGGGAGCTGGAGTCCGGTGGCCTCGCCGATGCGGTTGCGCAGGGCGACGGCGGTGAGCGAGTCGAAGCCCAGGTCCTTGAACGCCTGCCCGGCACCCACCGATGCGGCGCCGGCGTGCCCGAGGACGGCGGCGGTGTGCCCGCGGACGAGGTCCAGCAGGGCCCGGGTGCGCTCGGCCCCGGTCAGCCCGGCGAGCTTCTCACCGAAGGCCGGCACCGCCTCGTCGGCCCCTGCGGTCACCACCAGCCGACCGCCGCCCGCCCCGTCGTCCGCCACCCGCTCGGGCCAGATCCGCTGCCTGCGGAACGCGTACGTGGGCAGGTCGACGCGGCGGCGGGCGCAGTCGCCGAGGACCGCGGCCCAGTCCGGGGTCACCCCGCGCACCTGCACCTCGGCGAGGGAGGTCAGGAACTGGCGCGGGCCGCCGAGGTCGCGGCGCAGCGTCCCGGCGACGGCGACCGGCTCCTCGCCCGCCGCCTCGGCCGTCTCCCGCAGCGGGACGGTGAGGACGGGGTGCGGGCCGACCTCGATGAAGCAGCGGAAGCCCTGCTCGATCAACGAGCGGACGGCGCCTTCCAGTTCGACGGTCCGGCGGAGGTTGCGGTACCAGTAATCGGCGTCCGTGACCGGGCCGGTGAGCCACTCCCCCGTCACCGTCGAGAAGAACGGCACCTCAGGAGCAAGAGGCGTCACCGGGGCGAGGACGTCCAGGATCGTCTCGCGGATCTCCTCCACGGCGGCCGAGTGCGACGCGTAGTCCACCGGAATGCGGCGGGCGCGGACCGCTTCGGCTTCGCAGTGGGCCATCAGCTCATCCAGGGCAGCGACCTCACCCGAAACCACCACGGACGTCGGGCCGTTGACCGCGGCCACCGACACCCGACCGTCCCACCGGCCGATCAGCTCACGCACCTCCGCCACCGGCAGCGGGACGGACACCATCCCACCCTTGCCCGCCAGCGCCCCGATCGCCCGCGACCGCAACGCCACCACCCGCGCACCGTCATCGAGCGACAACGCACCCGACACCACCGCAGCCGCGATCTCACCCTGCGAGTGCCCGACCACCGCCGACGGCCGCACCCCGTACGAACGCCACACCTCCGCCAACGACACCATCACAGCCCACAACACCGGCTGCACCACATCCACCCGCTCCAGCCCCGGCGCACCCTCCACACCACGAAGGACATCAGTGAGCGACCAGTCCGTGAACGCCGACAGCGCCTTCTCGCACTCCCCCAACCGCTCCGCGAACTCCGGTGAGGCGTCGAGGAGTTCGAGGGCCATACCGGCCCACTGCGACCCCTGCCCGGGGAAGACGAACACCGCCTTGCCGGGGACGTCGGCCACCCCCTGGACGACGTTCGCCGCGGGCTCGCCCGCCGCGAGGGCCGACAGTCCCGCCAGCAGTTCGCCGCGGTCGCCGCCGAGGACGACGGCCCGGTGGTCGAAGGCGGAGCGGGTGGTCACCAGCGAGTGCGCGACGTCCGCGGGCGCCAGGTCCGGCCGGGCCTCGATGTGCTCCTTGAGGCGGGCGGCCTGCTCCCGCAGGGCCGTGTCGTGCTTCGCCGACAGCGCCCACGGCAGGACGGCGGGCGCCGCGCCGGCACCGACCGCGTCCTGCGGCCCGTCGTCCCCCGGCTCCGGAGCCTGCTCGACGATCACATGGGAGTTGGTGCCGCTGACGCCGAAGGAGGAGACCGCGGCGCGCCGCGGGCGTCCGGTGTCCGGCCAACTCCGGCTCTCCGTCAGGAGTTCGACGGCGCCGGACGCCCAGTCCACGTGCGGCGTCGGCTCGTCCACGTGGAGCGTCCGCGGCAGGACGCCCGCGCGCATGGCCATCACCATCTTGATGACACCGGCGACGCCGGCGGCCGCCTGGGTGTGCCCGATGTTGGACTTGACCGAACCGAGGTACAGCGGCTGTCCGTCGGCGCGCTCGCGCCCGTAGGTCGCCAGCAGGGCCTGGGCCTCGATCGGGTCGCCGAGCGTCGTCCCGGTGCCGTGCGCCTCGACCGCGTCGACCTCGTCGGCCGCGACGCGGGCGTTGGCGAGCGCGGCGCGGATGACGCGTTGCTGGGACGGGCCGTTGGGGGCGGTCAGGCCGTTGCTGGCGCCGTCCTGGTTGACGGCGGAGCCGCGGACGACCGCCAGCACCCGGTGGCCGTTCCTCCGCGCGTCCGACAGCCGCTCCACCAGCAGCATGCCCACGCCCTCGCCCCAGCCCGTGCCGTCCGCCGCCGCGGCGAACGCCTTGCAGCGGCCGTCGGCGGACAGGCCGCGCTGGCGGGCGAAGTCGATGAACGCGTTGGGCGTGGCCATCACCGTGACGCCGCCGGCCAGGGCGAGTGAGCACTCGCGGTTGCGCAGCGCCTGCACGGCGAGGTGCAGGGCGACCAGCGACGACGAGCAGGCCGTGTCGACGGTCACGGCCGGGCCCTCCACGCCGAAGGTGTAGGACAGCCGGCCGGAGGCGACGCTGGCCGCGCTGCCCGTGCCCAGGTGGCCCTCCAGTTCCTCGGCGCCGGTCAGCAGCAGCGAGCCGTAGTCCTGGCCGTTGGAGCCGACGAACACCCCGGCCTGCTCGCCCTTGAGGGAGGCCGGGTCGATGCCCGCCCGCTCGAAGACCTCCCACGAGGTCTCCAGCAGCAGCCGCTGCTGCGGGTCCATCGCCAGCGCCTCACGCGGCGAGATCCCGAAGAACGCCGGGTCGAACTCCGCGGCGCCGTCGAGGAATCCGCCGTCGCGGGCATAGCTGGTGCCGGGCGTGTCGGGGTCCGGGTCGTACAGCCCCTCCAGGTCCCAGCCGCGGTCCCCGGGGAACGCGGAGATCGCGTCCGTGCCCGAGGACACCAGCCGCCACAGGTCCTCGGGGGAGCGGACGCCACCGGGAAAACGGCACGCCATTCCCACGACGGCTATGGGCTCCTGCTGCTCCGCCTCGATGTCGCGCAGCCTGCGGTGGGCCTGCCGCAGTTCGTTGGTGACCCACTTCAGGTTTTCGAGGAGCTTCTCTTCATTCGCCATGGGAAATCAGTCCTTCGGTACCGGGGGGAACAGTCGTCACGTGTGCGGTCGGCAATTCAGGACTTTCCGAACTCGTTCTGGATGATGTCGAAGATGTCGTCGGCCGTGGCCGCCGCGAGGTCGTCCCCGCCGTCGTCCTCCGCCTTCTGGAGGTCGTTCCAGTGCACCAGGAGGGACTGGAGGCGGGCGGTGATCCGGCCGGCGTCCGGGTCGCCGGGGCCCATGGTGGTGAACAGCTCCTCCACGCGGTCCAGTTCGGCGAGGAGCGGCACGCCGTCGGCCCCGTCGGAGGCGGCCTCCCCGGCGCCGAGGAGTTCGCTCCGCAGGAAGCCCGCGAGGGCTGCCGGGGTCGGGTAGTCGAAGATCAGCGTGGCCGGCAGGCGGAGGCCCGTGGCGGTGCCCAGCCGGTTGCGGAACTCGACGGCGGACAGGGAGCTGAAGCCCAGGTCCTTGAAGGCCCGGCCGTCCTCCACCGAGGCGGTGGAGGCGTGGCCGAGCACCGCGGCGACCTGCTCGTGCACCAGGTCCAGCAGCGCCTGGTCGCGCTCCTCCCCGGCGAGCCCCGCCAGCCGTTCGCGCAGCGCGCGTTCCGGGTCGGCCCCGGCCGCGGCCACGGGGGCCGCCGCGGCGGCGGTCCGCTCCCGCACCTCGGGCAGGTCGCCCAGGAGCGGACTGGGACGGCCCGCGGTGAACGGCGGTACGAACCGGTCCCACCGCAGGTCGGCCACGGTCAGCCCGCTCTCGTCCGCGGCCAGCGCCCGGTCGAGGGCCGACATGGCGTACTCCGCGTGCATGGGCGGAAGACCGCCCTCGCGCAGCCGCTCGGCGAGTTCCTCGCCGTCGCTCATGCCGTCGCCGCTCCACGGGCCCCAGGCGATGGCCGTCGCGGCCAGGCCGTCGGCCCGGCGCTGCTGCGCCAGGGCGTCCAAGTAGGCGTTCGCGGCGGCGTAGTTGGCCTGGCCGGCGTTGCCGACGGTACCGGCGATGGAGGAGAAGAGGACGAAGGCCGTGAGGTCCATGTCCTCGGTCAGCTCGTGCAGGTTCCGGGCCGCGAGGGCCTTCGGGCGCAGAACGCTGTCGTACCGCTCGGGGGTGAGCGTCTCCAGGACCCCGTCGTCCAGCACACCGGCCGCGTGGACCACGCCCGTCACCGGGTGGGCGTCCAGGAGCGCCGCGAGGGCGTCCCGGTCGGACACGTCGCAGGCGGCGACGGTGACGTCCGCGCCGGCGGCGACGAGTTCGTCCTGCAGTCCGGCCGCGCCCGGTGCCTCCAGGCCCCGGCGCGAGACCAGCACCAGACGGCTCGTGCCGCGCTCGACCAGCCAACGGGCGATCCGCGCACCGAGCGCGCCGGTGCCGCCGGTGACGAGCACCGTGTCCGGCGCCGTCCACTCCCGCTCGGCACCCGCGCCCTCGGGCGCCCGTACGAGGCGGCGGGCGAGGACGCCGGACGGACGGACCGCGATCTGGTCCTCGCCGCCCGCGTCGGCCAGCAGGCCGACCAGACGCTCCAGCGCCCGGTCGTCCGCGACCCCGGCCCCGGGCAGGTCGATCAGACCGCCCCACAGGTGCGGGTACTCCAGGGCCACGACCCGTCCCGCGCCCCAGACCTGGGCCTGGGCCGGGCTGTCGGGACGCTCGTCGGCGGAGACGGCCACGGCCCCCGCGGTGACGGCCCACACCGGCGCCTCCAACTCCGCGTCGCCCAGGGCCTGGACGAGGGCGGAGGTGAGGAGCGTGCCGTGCTCCTCGTCCAGCGCGAGGAGGGAGAGCACCCCGGCCGGCGCGGCGGACAGCCCCGCCGCGGCCACGGCTTCCCTCAGGCGCGCGGCCAGCACCGTACGGTCCCGGCAGTCCGCGTCGGCCACCACGGGCACCGGCCGGACGCCGGCGTCGGCCAGCGCCTGCCGCACGGACTCCGTGAGCGCCCCCGTGCCCGACGCCGTCACGAACAGCCAGTCCCCGGACGGCAGTCCGGCGGCCGGCTCCGCGACCGGCTGCCAGCCGACGCGGTACCGCCAGGAGTCGACCGTCGCCCGCTCGCGGCTGCGGACCCGCCAGGCCGACAGCACCGGCAGCACCTCGCTCAGGGACGCGTCGCCGTCGAGCTGGAGCGTGGTCAGCACCTCGGGCAGGTTCTCCTGCTCGACGGCCTCCCAGAACGCCGACTCGGCGGGATCGGCGGCGGCACCGGACGCACCGGCGGCCTCGGTCGGGGCGTCGTCGAGCCAGTAGTGCCCGTGCTGGAACGCGTACGTCGGCAGCTCCACCCGGCGCCCGGCCCACGGGGCCAGGAACGCGGCCCAGTCCGGCGTGACCCCGCGGACGTGCAGCCGCGCCAGCGCGGCCACCAGGGCCTCGGGCTCGTCGCGGTCCTTGCGCAGGGCCGGGACGAAGGCGCAGTCGGGCGCGGAGTCCGGTCCCATGGCCGACAGGACGGCGTCCGGGCCGAGTTCGAGGAACGTACGGACGCCGTCGGCCTCCAGCGTGCGGACGGTGTCGGCGAAGCGGACGGCGTCGCGGACGTGGTCCACCCAGTAGCCGGGGGACGTGACATCACCGTGGACGACGACCGGGACGGCCGGGGCGGAGAAGGTGAGCTGGGAGACGACCTGGCGGAAGTCGTCCAGCATCGGGTCCATCAGCGGCGAGTGGAACGCGTGCGAGACCCGCAGACGCTTCGTCTTCACACCATCGGCCGCCAGGGCCTCGGCGATCTCCAGGACGGCCGACTCGACACCCGAAACCACCACGGACAGCGGTCCGTTGACGGCCGCGATGCCGACCTCGTCCTCCCGCCCGGCGAGCAGCGGAAGCACCGTCTCCTCGGACGCCTGGACGGAGACCATCGCACCGCCCGCCGGCAGCGCCTGCATCAGACGCCCCCGCGCCGCGACCAGACGGGCAGCATCCGCCAGCGACAGAACACCGGCGACGTGCGCGGCAGCGATCTCGCCCACGGAGTGCCCGGCGAGGAAGTCCGGGCGGACGCCCCAGGACTCGACCAGCCGGTAAAGGGCCACCTCGACCGCGAACAGTGCGGCCTGCGTGAACTCCGTGCGGTCCAGGGCCTCGCCGTCCTCGTCGATCACCTCGGCCAGCGAACGCCCCAAGCGCCCGTCCACCTCGGCGCACACAGCGGCGAAGGCATCGGCGAACACCGGGAAGGCGGCGCGCAGTTCACGCCCCATCCCGATCCGCTGCGCACCCTGCCCCGTGAACAGCACCGCCAGCGCGCCGTCCTCGACGCGGCCCTCGTGGAGCCCGTCGGCCGGCTCGCCCGCGGCGAGGGCCGTCAGCCCCGTCACGAGATCGTCACGCCGCGTACCGGTGACGACGGCACGGGCATCGAGGGCCGAGCGCGACGTCGCCAAGGAGTGGGCGATATCGGCGATCGACTGGTCGTCGCGGGTCCGCAGGTGCGCCAACAGGCGGCGCGCCTGGGCCCGGAGGGCGTCGGCGCCCTGGGCGGAGACGACCCACGGGAGCGGCGTCCCGTCGGCCCCGGCCTGTGCGGACGGCTCTGCCAGGGGCTCCTCGTCGGGCGCCTGCTCGACGATGACGTGCGCGTTGGTTCCGCTGAAGCCGAACGAGGAGACACCGGCCCGGCGCGGCGCGTCCGTCCGCGGCCACGGCATGGCCTCGGTCAGCAGCTCGACGGCGCCCGCCGACCAGTCGACGTGCGGCGTCGGCTCGTCCACGTGCAGCGTCCGCGGAAGCAGGCCCTCCCGCATCGCCATCACCATCTTGATGACACCGGCGACGCCGGCGGCGGCCTGGGTGTGGCCGATGTTGGACTTGATCGAGCCGAGCCACAGCGGCCGGTCCTCCGGCCGGTCCTGGCCGTACGTGGCGAGGAGGGCCTGGGCCTCGATCGGGTCACCCAGGGTCGTGCCCGTGCCGTGCGCCTCGACCGCGTCCACGTCGGCCGCCGCCAGTCCCGCGCTCTCCAGCGCGGCGCGGATGACGCGCTGCTGGGACGGGCCGTTGGGCGCGGTGAGGCCGTTGCTCGCGCCGTCCTGGTTGGTGGCCGAGCCGCGGACGACCGCCAGCACCGGGTGGCCGTTCCTGCGCGCGTCCGACAGCCGCTCCACGAGCAGCACGCCGGCGCCCTCGCCCCAGCCCGTGCCGTCGGCCGCGCCGGCGAACGGCTTGCAGCGCCCGTCGGCGGACAGCCCGCGCTGGCGGCTGAAGTCGACGAACGTGCCCGGGGTGGCCATGACGGTCACGCCGCCGGCCAGGGCGAGGGAGCACTCGCCGTTGCGCAGCGCCTGCACGGCGAGGTGCAGGGCGACCAGCGACGACGAGCACGCCGTGTCCACCGTCACCGCCGGGCCCTCCAGCCCGAAGGTGTAGGCGACGCGGCCGGAGACCACGCTGCTGGAGCTGCCGGTGCCGATGTATCCCTCCAACTCGTCGGGCACGGCGCGCAGTCGGGAACCGTAGTCGTGGTAGGCGACGCCGGCGAAGACGCCCGTCCGGCTCCCCCGGAGGGAGGCCGGGTCGATGCCCGCCCGCTCGAAGACCTCCCACGAGGTCTCCAGCAGCAGCCGCTGCTGCGGGTCCATCGCCAGCGCCTCACGCGGCGAGATCCCGAAGAACGCCGGGTCGAACTCCGCGGCGTCGTGCAGGAATCCGCCTCGGTTGGTGTACGAGGTGGCGGGGTGCTCGGGGTCCGGGTGGTAGACGGCGTCCAGGTCCCAGCCGCGGTCGGTGGGGAACTCGGAGATCGCGTCCGTGCCGGAGACGACGAGCCGCCACAGCTCCTCGGGGCTGCGGGCGCCGCCCGGGTAGCGACAGGCCATGCCGACGATGGCGATGGGGTCGTCGTCCAGCGGCACCACGGTCCGCGACGCCGCCATCTCGTCCTCGGCGCCGAGGAGTTCGGTGCGGAGGTGGTCGACCAGCTCGGTGGCGGTCGGCCAGTCGTAGACGAGGGTCGCGGGCAGGCGCAGCCCGGTGGCCTTGCTCAGCCGGTTGCGGAGTTCGACGGCGGTCAGCGAGTCGAAGCCGAGCTCCTTGAAGGCACGGCCGGTCGAGACGGCTTCCGGCCCGGCGTGGCCGAGGACGGAGGCGATCTGCGTCCGGACCGCGTCCAGCAGGACGCGGTGCTGCTCGCCCTCCGGGAGTCCGGCCAGCCGTTCGCGCAGGGCCCCCGCGGTGGCGCTCTCCGCGGCCGCCGCGAGGTCGCGCGCCTCGGGCAGCTCGGCGAAGAGCGCGCCGGGGCGCGCCGCGGTGACGGCCGGCAGGAAGGTGTCCCACTGGATGTCGGCGACGGTCAGCACCGGTTCGGCGGTGCCGTCCAGGGCCCGGTCCAGGGCGGAGTCGACCGCCTCGGGGGCGAGGGCGGGAATGCCGACACGCCGGAGCTGTTCCCCGCGGGCGCCGGTCCCGTCCTCCGTGGCCGTCGGGGCCCAGGGGCCCCAGGCGACGGCGGTGGCGGCCAGGCCGTCGGCGCGGCGCCGGCGGACCAGGGCCTCCAGCTCCGCCGTGGCGGCGGCGTACGTCGCCTGCCCGGCGGTTCCGACGGTCCCGGCGAGCGCCGAGAACACGACGAACGAGCGCAGTTCCACGCCGAGTTCACGGGTGAGCTCGTCGAGGTGGCGGGCGGCGTCGACGGTCCCGGCGATGGCGGCGGCGTAGCGCTGCGGCGTCAGCGACTCGACCACTCCGTCGTCGGGCGCGGCGGCCGTGTGGACCACGTCCGTCACCTGATGTTCCGTCAGCAGGGCGGCGAGGTCGCGCCGGTCGGACGTGCCGCAGGGAACGACCGTGATCTCGACACCCAGCGCGGCGAGTTCCTCGCGCAGGACGGCGGTCGCCTCGGTGTCCCGTCCGCCGGCCACCACGATCCGCCGTGCACCCCGGGCGGCGAGGCGGCGCGCGACACGACCGGCCCCGGCACCGGGCTCACCGGTGATCAGGACGGTGCCGGACGGGGTCCAGGCCGGACCGTCGCCGGTCTCGGCGGCGCGGACGAGGCGTCGGCCATGGACGCCGGACGGCCGCAGCGCGACCTGGTCCTCGGCGCCCGGTGCCGCGAGGACGCCGAGCAGGTGTGCCACCGTGCGCGCGTCGGGGGTTTCGGGGAGGTCGACGAGACCGCCCCAGAGCTGCGGGTACTCCAGCGCCGCCACCCGGCCCAGGCCCCAGATCCGGGCCTGGGCCTCGGCGGCCGGCCGCTCCGACGCGCCCACGGACACCGCGCCGCGGGTCACGGCCCACAGCCGCGCACTCACTCCCGCCGCGCCCAGGGCGCTCACCAGGGCCGACGTCAGCGGCAGCCCCGAGGTCGCGTCCAGTCCGGCGAACGACAGCACGCCGCCGTCCACCGCACCGGCTCCCCGCACGGCGTCGTGCAGCCGCTCGGCCAGCACCTCGCGGTCCACGCAGCCGGCATCCACTTCGGCATGGATCACCCGCACGCCTGCCGCTTCGAGCGCCGTCACGCCGGCGGTCACCCAGGCGTGCTCCGCGAAGCCCGCCGGCACCACGACGGCCCACGTCCCACCGGGAACCGCGGCCGGCGTGCCGGTGAGCGGCTTCCAGATCTCCCGGTAGCTGCTGCCGCCGACGGCGGCCGCGGCCCGGCGCCGGGCGCGCCAGGCGGAGAGGGCGGGCAGGACGGCGCTCAGCGGCGCGTCGTCCTCGAGGTCCAGCGTGCCGGCCAGGGCCGGCAGGTCCTCGCCGTCCACCGCTTCCCAGAACGCGGCCTCCGCCGGGTCGAGTGGGGCAGCACCCTCCCGCGACCGGTCCGCCGAGTCCTCCAGCCAGAAACGCTCGCGCTGGAAGGCGTAGGTGGGCAGATCCACGTGACGGGCGTGGTACGGCGCGAAGAACGCCTGCCAGTCGACCGTGACGCCGTGGGTGTGCAGCCTGCCGAGGGCCTCGACCATCGTGCGCTGCTCGTCACGTCCCTTGCGCAGGGCCGGGACGAACTCCGCCTCGGCGACGCACTCCGGGCCCATCGCCGACAGGACGGCGTCCGGCCCGAGTTCGAGGAACGTGCGGACGCCACGGCCCTCCAGCTCGCGGATGCCGTCCGCGAACCGGACCGCGTCGCGGACGTGGTCCACCCAGTAGTCGGGGGACGTGACGTCGCCGTTGGCGACGACCGGGGTCGCCGGGGAGGAGAAGGTGAGCCGGGAGACGACCTGACGGAAGTCCTCCAGCATCGGGTCCATCAGCGGCGAGTGGAACGCGTGCGACACGCGCAGACGCTTCGTCTTCACACCGTCCGCCGCCAGGGCCTCGGCGATCTCCAGGACGGCCGACTCGGCACCCGAAACCACCACGGACAGCGGTCCGTTGACGGCCGCGATGCCGACCTCGTCCTCCCGCCCGGCCAGGAGCGGGAGGACCGTCTCCTCGGACGCCTGGACGGAGACCATCGCACCGCCCGCCGGCAGCGCCTGCATCAGGCGGCCACGCGCCGCGACCAGACGAGCGGCATCGGCGAGGGACAACACGCCCGCCACATGCGCGGCAGCGATCTCACCGACCGAGTGCCCGGCGAGGAAGTCCGGACGGACACCCCACGACTCGACCAGCCGGTAGAGCGCCACCTCGACGGCGAACAGGGCGGCCTGCGTGAACTCGGTACGGTCCAGCGCCTCCCCGTCCTCATCGATCACCCCGACCAGCGAACGCCCCAGGTGGACGTCCAGCTCGGCACAGACCTCCGCGAAGGCGTCGGCGAACACCGGGAAGGCAGCGCGCAGTTCACGCCCCATCCCGATCCGCTGCGCGCCCTGCCCCGTGAACAGCACCGCCAGCTTCCCGCCCACGGCCTCGTCCCCCACCAGGGACGACGTGAGCCCGGTCAGCAGCTCCTCGCGGGTGCCGCCGACGACGACGGCGCGGTGTTCCCAGGTGGCCCGGGTCAGTGCGAGCGAGGAGGCGATGTCGACGGTCCGCAGGCCGGGCCTGGCGCTCACGTGGGCGTGGAGCCGCCGGGCCTGTTCCCGCAGGGCGTCGGCGCTGCGGGCGGAGAGGATCCAGGGCAGGGCGCCGGTGACCGGCGCGGTGTCCGAGGCGTCGGGGGCGTCCGGTACGCCCGGTGCCTGCTCGATGATCACGTGGGCGTTGGTGCCGCTGAAGCCGAACGAGGAGACGCCGGCGCGGCGCGGCGCGTCGGTCCGCGGCCATGCCGTCGTCTCGGTCAGCAGCTCGACGGCGCCGGCGGCCCAGTCCACGTGCGGCGTCGGCTCGTCCACGTGCAGCGTGGGCGGCAGGACGCCCGCCCGCATCGCCATGACCATCTTGATGATGCCCGCGACACCGGCGGCGGCCTGCGTGTGGCCGATGTTGGACTTCACCGAGCCGAGGAGGAGCGGCCGGTCGGCCGGGCGTTCCTGGCCGTAGGTGGCGAGGAGGGCCTGGGCCTCGATCGGGTCGCCGAGCGTCGTGCCCGTGCCGTGCGCCTCGACCACGTCGACGGACCCGGCGGGGACGCGTGCGTTGGCGAGGGCCTGCCGGATGACGCGCTGCTGGGCGGGGCCGTTGGGGGCGGTGAGGCCGTTGCTGGCGCCGTCCTGGTTGATCGCGGAACCCCGTACCACGGCCAGCACCTGGTGCCCGTTGCGCCGGGCGTCCGGCAGCCGCTCGACGAGCAGCATGCCGACGCCCTCCGCCCAGGCCGTGCCGTCGGCCGCGCCGGCGAACGCCTTGCAGCGGCCGTCGGCGGACAGCCCGCGCTGGCGGCTGAAGTCGACGAACGTGCCGGGGGTGGCCATGACGGTGACACCGCCCGCGAGGGCCATCTCGCACTCGCCGTTGCGCAGCGCCTGGACGGCGAGGTGCAGGGCGACGAGCGACGACGAGCAGGCCGTGTCGACGGTCACCGCCGGGCCCTCCAGCCCGAAGGTGTAGGACAGCCGGCCGGAGACAACGCCGCCGGAGGTGCCGGTGCCGAGGTAGCCGTCGACGTCCTCGGGGACGTCGGTGACGCGCAGGCCATAGTCGTGGTAGATGACGCCGGCGTACACGCCCGTGCGGCTGCCGCGCAGGGTCGTCGGGTCGATGCCGGCCCTTTCCACCGCCTCCCAGGAGGCTTCGAGCAGCAGGCGCTGCTGCGGGTCCATGGCGACGGCCTCGCGGGGCGAGATCCCGAAGAACGCCGGGTCGAACTCGGCCGCTTCGTGCAGGAATCCGCCCTGCCGGGTGTAGCTGGTGCCGGGGCGGCCCGCCTCCGGGTCGTAGAGCGACTCGACGTCCCAGCCGCGGTCGGCGGGGAACTCTGTGATGGCGTCCCCGCCGGCCGTCAGCAGCTCCCAGAGGTCCTCGGGCGAGGCGACGCCGCCGGGGAAGCGGCAGGCCATGCCGACGATGGCGATGGGTTCGTCGGCACCGGCGGTGGTGGCGAGGGCCGTCGGCGCGGCGGTGGCCGGCGTGGGCTCCTCGTCGCCGATGAGACCGGTGCGGAGGTGCTCGGCGAGGGCGGCGGGGGTCGGGTAGTCGAAGACGAGGGTGGCGGGCAGGCGCAGGCCGGTGGCCGTACCGAGCCGGTTGCGGAGTTCGACGGCGGTCAGGGAGTCGAAGCCCAGCTCCTTGAACGACTTGTCGGCGTCCATGGTGTCGGCGTCGGCGTGGCCGAGGACCGCGGCGACGTGCGTCCGGACGGCGTCCAGCAGGACGGCGTCGCGTTCGGCGGCGGGCAGGGCGGCGAGGCGCTGCTGGAGCGAGGCGCCCGGGGCCGCGGTCGCGGCCTCGGCGGTGCGCCGGGCGGGGGTGCGGACGAGTCCGCGCAGCAGGGCCGGGACGCCGTCGGTGCCCGCGTCCGCCGCGAGTGCGGCGGGGTCCAGGTGCATGGGCACGTGGAGGGGTTCGGGGTGGCCGAGGGCGGTGTCGAGGAGTGCGAGTCCTTCGTCCGCGGTGAGCGCGGCGGCGCCGGAGCGTGCCATGCGTTGCAGGTCGGTCGTGTCGAGGGCGCCGGTCATGCCGCTGGCGTCGGCCCACAGCCCCCAGGCGAGGGAGGTGGCGGGCAGGCCGAGGGCGTGGCGGTGCCGGGCGAGGGCGTCCAGGAAGCTGTTCGCCGCCGCGTAGTTGGCCTGTCCGGGGTTGCCGAAGGTGCCGGCGGCGGACGAGAAGAGGACGAACGCCGACAGGTCCAGGTGCCGGGTGAGTTCGTGGAGGTTCCAGGCGGCGTCGGCCTTCGGGCGCAGGACGGTGTCGACGCGCTCCGGGGTGAGCGACGCGACGACACCGTCGTCCAGCACGCCCGCGACGTGGAACACGCCGGTGAGCGGGTGCCCGTCCGGGACGGCGGCCAGCAGCGCGGCCAGCGCCTCCCGGTCGGCGGCATCGCAGGCCGCCAGCGTCACCTCGGCACCCAACGCCTCCAGCTCCGCGCGGAGTTCGGCCGCACCCGGCGCCTCCGCCCCGCGACGGCTCGTCAGCAGCAGATGACGGACGCCGTGCTCGGTGACCAGGTGCCGGGCCACCAGCGCCCCCAGCGTCCCGGTCGCACCGGTCACCAGCACCGTCCCCTCGGGGTCGAGGGGGGCGGGCACGGTCAGGACGACCTTGCCGACGTTCTGCGCCTGGCCGAGGAAGCGGAACGCCTCGGGGGCGTTGCGGACGTCCCAGGCGGTGACGGGCAGCGGCCGGAGCGCGCCGGACTCGAAGAGGGCGAGGAGTTCGGCGAACACCTCCCGGATGCGGTCCGGGCCGGCGTCGACGACGTCGAACGCCCGGTAGGTGACGCCCGGGTGGGCGGCGGCCACCTCGTCGGCGTCGCGTATGTCGGTCTTGCCCATCTCGACGTAGCGGCCGCCGTGGGGCAGCAGGCGCAGCGACGCGTCGACGAACTCGCGGGCGAGGGAGTCGAGGACGACGTCCATGCCCTGCCCGCTGGTGGCGGCCAGGAACTCCTGCTCGAAGTCGAGCGTGCGGGAGTTGGCGATGTGCGCGTCGTCCAGCCCCGCGGCCCGCAGCGCGCCCCACTTGGGGGTGCTGGCCGTGCCGTACACCTCGGCGCCGATGTGGCGCGCCAGTTGCACGGCCGCCATGCCGACGCCGCCGGCCGCCGCGTGGATGAGGATGCGCTCGCCGGCTCGCAGGCCGGAGAGGTCGGTCAGCGCGTAGTACGCGGTGAGGAACACGATGGGCGCGGCCGCGGCCTGGGCGAACGTCCAGCCGGAGGGCATCCGGGAGACGAGCCGCTCCTCGGCGACGACGAGCGGGCCGAAGCCGCCCGAGAGCATGCCCATGACGCGGTCGCCCACGGCCAGTCCGGTCACGCCGGGGCCGGTCTCGACGACCACTCCCGCGCCTTCGAGGCCCAGCAGGCCCGCGTCACCGGGGTACATGCCGAGGACGTTGAGGACGTCGCGGAAGTTCAGGCCGGTCGCGCGGACGGAGATGCGGACCTGGCCGGGCCCCAGCGGCTCCTCGGCCTCGGGGTGGGCGATGAAGTGCAGGTTCTCCAGCGTGCCCTTCTCGGTGAAGTCGAGGCGCCAGCTGTCGGTGCCCTCCACGACGGCCAGTTCACCGCCGGCGGCGGAGCGCGCGAGGCGCGGCGCGTGCGACGTGCCCGCCCGCAGGGCGAGTTGGGGCTCGTCCGAGGCGAGCGCGGCGGTGAGGGCCGCGTACGAGGACGGGTCGTCGTCCACGTCGATCAGGACGAACCGGCCCGGGTTCTCCGCCTGCGCGGAGCGCACCAGGCCCCAGACGGCGGCCTGCGCGGGGTCGACGGCCCCCTCGCCGCCCTGGACGGCGACGGCGCCGCGCGTGAGCAGGGCGAGACGGGAGTCGGCGAACCGCTCGTCGGCCAGCCAGGACTGGACGAGGTCCAGCGCCCGGTGGACGGCCTGCCGGGCCGCGTCGGCCCGGTCGCTGTCACCGTCACTGTGTGGAGGGGCGGGAACGGGGGCGAGCGAGGCGAGCACCACGGCGGGGACGCCGTCCGCCGCGGCCGCCTCGCCCAGCTCGGCGAGGCCGGCGAAGGCCGGGCCCGAGCCGAACTGCGCGTCGAACGCGGCCGGTACGGGCTCCAGGGCGGCGATGGAGTGCGCGCCGGAGGCGGTGGAGCCGGTGGAGCCGGCGTCGGCGAGGGGTGCCGAGGCGACGGGCACGGTGGGCCACTCGACGTGGAAGAGCGAGTCCACGTGCGCGGGGGCGGCGGCACCCGCCAGGTCACCGGCCGCCACGGCACGCAGGACGAGGGAACCGACGGTCGCCACGGGCGCGCCGGTGGCGTCGGCCACGGCGAGGGACACCCCGTCGGTGCCGGCGGGCGACAGCCTCACCCGCAGCGTCGAGGCGCCGACGGCGTGCAGGGCCACATCGCTCCAGGCGAAGGGGAGTTGGGGTCCTCCGGCCGATCCGTCCGCAGTGTCCGTGCCGCCCGTGGCTTCCGTGGCTTCCGTGCCGTCCGCGGCATCGAGGGCGACCGCGTGCAGGGCGGCGTCGAGCAGGGCCGGGTGGAGGCCGAACGCCTCCGCGCCGGCGTCCTCGGGGAGGGCCACTTCGGCGTACACGTCATCACCCAGCCGCCAGGCGCCCGTGAGCCCCTGGAAGACGGGACCGTACTGCAACCCGCCGACGGCCAGCCGCTCGTAGAGGCCGTCCGTGGCGAGCCGCTCGGCACCGGCCGGCGGCCAGACGGAGAGGTCGAAGCCGGCGGCCGGGGCGGCCGGGGCGAGCGTGCCCATGGCGTGGCGGGTCCACGGCTCGTCCGAACGCGCGGACTCCGCCCGCGAGTACACCTCCACCGGGCGACGGCCCGACTCGTCCGCCGCACCGACCATGACACGCAGGTGCGTTCCCCCCGCGCTCGGCGAGCACCAGCGGCGCGGCGAGCGTCAGTTCCTCCAGCGCACCGCAACCGGCCTCGTCACCGGCGCGCACGGCCAGTTCGACGAAGGCGGTGCCGGGCAGCAGCACCGTATCGGCGACGGCATGGTCGGCCAGCCACGGGTGGGTTTCCAGGGACAGACGGGCGGTGAACAACACCCCGTCCGGCAGCTGCACCGCGGCCCCGAGCAGCGGATGACCGGCGGCGCCCATGCCCAGCTCGGCCGCGTTCCCGCCCGCGGGGGCGGCCTTCGGCCAGTAGTGCCGGTGCTGGAACGCGTAGGTGGGCAGGTCAATGCGGCGGGGGTGGCGCGGGGCGAAGAACGCCGGCCAGTCGACGGTCACACCACGGGTGTGGAGTCGGCCGAGGGCTTCAACGATGGTGCGCTGTTCGTCGCGGTTCCTGCGCAGGGCCGGGACGAAGGCGCAGTCGGGTGCGGAGTCGGGGCCCATGGCCGACAGGACGGCGTCGGGGCCGAGTTCGAGGAACGTGCGGACGCCGTCGGCCTCCAGGGTGCGGACGGTGTCGGCGAAGCGGACGGCGTCGCGGACGTGGTCCACCCAGTAGTCGGGGGATGTCACGTCACCGTGCACGACGACCGGGGTCGCCGGGGAGGAGAAGGTGAGCTGGGAGACGACGTGCCGGAAGTCCTCCAGCATCGGGTCCATCAGCGGCGAGTGGAACGCGTGCGAGACGCGCAGACGCTTCGTCTTCACGCCCTCGGCCGCCAGGGCCTCGGCGATCTCCAGGACGGCCGACTCGGCACCCGAAACCACCACAGACGCCGGGCCGTTGACGGCCGCGATGCCGACCTCGTTCTCCCGGCCGGCCAGGAGCGGGAGGACCGTCTCCTCGGACGCCTGGACGGAGACCATCGCACCGCCCGCCGGCAGCGCCTGCATCAGGCGGCCACGCGCCGTGATCAGACGAGCGGCGTCGGCGAGGGACAGCACCCCCGCCACATGCGCGGCAGCGATCTCACCCACGGAATGTCCGGCGAGGAAGTCGGGACGGACGCCCCAGGACTCGACCAGCCGGTAAAGGGCCACCTCGACGGCGAACAGGGCGGCCTGCGTGAACTCGGTACGGTCCAGCGCCTCCCCGTCCTCATCGATCACCCCGACCAGCGAACGCTCCAGGTGGACGTCGAGCTCGGCACAGACCGCGTCGAACGCCTCCGCGAACGCCGGGAAGGCGGCACGCAGTTCACGCCCCATCCCGACCCGCTGCGCACCCTGCCCCGTGAACAGCACGGCGATCCGGCCGTCCACGACCCGGCCCTGAACAGCGGCCTCGCCCTGGGCCAGCCGGCCGAGACCCGCAAGCAGCTCCTCACGCCCCTCGCCGAGAACGACGGCCCGATGAGGCATCGCCGAACGCGTCACGGCAAGCGAGAACCCCACATCGGCCAGCTGGAGTTCACCACGCTGCTCGACATAGGCCCGCAGCTGTTCGGCCTGGTCCCGCAGTGCTTCCGCGGACTTCGCCGAGAGCGCCCACGGCAGGACGCCGCTGTCGTCGGCGCCGTCCCGTGGCGGCTCGTCGGCCGCCTCGGCCTGCTCGATGATCACATGCGCGTTGGTGCCGCTGATGCCGAAGGACGACACGCCCGCGCGGCGCGGCCGGTCGGTCTCCGGCCAGGCAACAGCCTCGGTCAACAGCTCGACGGCGCCCGCCGACCAGTCCACGTGCGGCGTCGGCTCATCGACATGCAGGGTCTGCGGCAGCAGCCCTTCCCGCATCGCCATGACCATCTTGATGATGCCCGCCACACCGGCGGCGGCCTGCGTGTGACCGATGTTCGACTTGATCGAGCCGAGCCACAACGGCCGGTCCTCCGGCCGCTCCTGACCGTAGGTGGCCAGCAGCGCCTGCGCCTCGATCGGGTCGCCCAGCTTCGTCCCCGTGCCGTGCGCCTCGACCACGTCCACGGAGTCAGCGGCGATCTGCGCGTTGGCAAGCGCCTGACGGATGACACGCTGCTGCGACGGACCGTTCGGCGCGGTCAGACCGTTGCTCGCACCGTCCTGGTTGATCGCGGAACCCCGCACCACGGCGAGAACCTGGTGCCCCTTGCGCCGCGCGTCCGACAACCGCTCCACGAGCAGCATGCCGACACCCTCGGACCAACCCGTCCCGTCCGCAGCAGCCGCGAACGGCTTGCAGCGACCGTCGGCCGACAGGCCACGCTGGCGACTGAAATCGACAAAGGTACCGGGCGTGGCCATGACGGTCACGCCACCGGCGAGCGCCATCTCGCACTCACCACTGCGCAGCGCCTGAACGGCCATATGCAGAGCGACCAGTGAGGACGAGCAGGCGGTGTCGACGGTCACCGCCGGGCCCTCCAGCCCGAAGGTGTAGGCCACGCGGCCGGACGCGATGCTGCCGCCCGTGCCCATGAAGCCCTCGACCGGGTCGGCCGCCCGGCCCACCACCTCCGCGTAATCGTGATACATCACACCCGCGAAGACACCCGTACGGCTCCCCCGCACCGCCACCGGATCAATACCGGCCCGCTCGAACACCTCCCACGACGTCTCCAGCAGCAACCGGTGCTGCGGATCCATCGCCACCGCCTCACGCGGCGAAATCCCGAAGAACCCAGGATCGAACTCCCCCGCACCCTCCAGGAACCCACCACCACGGGCATAAAACGTCCCGGCGTGATCCGGATCCGGGTCGTACAGACCCTCGACATCCCAACCACGATCCACCGGGAACGCCGACACACCATCCCCAGCGCCCACGACCAGACGCCACAAATCCTCAGGCGACGACACACCACCCGGATACCGGCACGCCATCCCCACAATCGCGATCGGCTCATCTTCCGCCACCGCGACCACGTCGGCCTCGGACGAACCCGAAGCGACATCCTCGCCGAGCACCTCGCCCCGCAGGAAGGCCGCAAGCGCCACCGGCGACGGATAGTCGAAGATCAACGTAGCGGGCAGCCGCAACCCGGAGACAGAACCCAACCGGTTCCGCAGCTCCAACGCCGTCAGCGAATCGAAGCCCAACTCCGAGAAGGCACGGGTCCCTTCGACGTCATCGGCCGACTCGTAGCCCAACACCCCGGCCACGTGCGACCGTACGAGGTCGAGAAGCGCGGTGTCCTGTTCCTCGGTCGTCATGCCGGAAAGGCGCTGCTGGAGGGTTTCGGCGCCGGTGCCGGAACCGGAGTCCGCGGTGCGCCGGGACACCGGGGTGCGGACGAGGCCGCGCAGCAGGGCCGGTACGGCCTCGCCACGGAGGCCGGCCGTGTCCAGGTGGATGGGGACCAGTACGGCCTGCTCGTCGGACGCGGCGGCCAGGGCCGCGTCGAAGAGGGCGAGTCCTTCGGCGGCGGTCAGGCCCCGGGTGCCCGAGCGGGACATGCGGGCCCGGTCGTGGTCGGCCAGTTCACCGGCCATGCCGGCTTCGTCGGCCCACAGGCCCCAGGCCAGGGAGACGGCGGGAAGACCGGCCGCACGGCGGTACTGGGCCAGGGCATCCAGGGAGGCGTTGGCGGCCGCGTAGTTGGCCTGACCGGCGTTGCCGAAAACGCCGGCGGCCGAGGAGAAGAGGACGAACGCGGTGAGGTCCAGGCCCTCCGTCAGCTCGTGCAGATTGCGGGCCGCGTCCACCTTGGCCCGGAAAACCCTGTCGATCCGCTCCGGCGACAGCGACTCCACCACACCGTCGTCCAGCACACCGGCCGCATGCACGACACCCGTCACCGGGTGCTCGCCCAGCAGTCCCGCCAGCGCCTCACGGTCCGCGACGTCGCACGCGGCCAACGTCACCTCGGCGCCCAACCCGACGAGTTCTTCGCGGAGTTCGGTGGCGCCGGGAGCCTCCGGGCCGCGCCGGCTCGTCAGCACGAGTCGGCGGACGCCGTGCTCCGTCACCAGGTGACGGGCGATGAGCCCGCCGAGGCTTCCGGTGGCCCCGGTGATCAGCACCGGGCCATCGCCCCACGCAGCGGTGCCGGACGACACGGACGCACGGCCGAGGCGCGGCGCGTGCGCGACGCCGTCCCGGAGTACGAACTCGGGTTCCTCCACGGCCACTTCGCCGACAAGTGCTTCGTACGAGGAATCCGTGCCGTCGACATCGACGAGCACGAAGCGGTCGGGGTTCTCCGACTGCGCCGAGCGCACCAGACCCTGCACCGCGGCCTGGGCGGGATCGGTGGCCGCACCGTGCGTCACCACCACGAGGCGCGACGACGCGAAGCGCTCCTCCGTCAGCCACGCCTGCACCAGGGCCAGCGCCCCGTGCGCCGCCTCACGGGCATCGGACACCACCGGCAGGAAAGCGAAGACCACATCCGCCGACTCCACCGACGCCAGATCCGCACGGACCGGCACACGGTCCACCAGCCCGGCGGGCACCGCACCCACCGCAACCCGCGAACCACCGTCCACCACAACCGGCGACACCACCGGCCACTCGACCCGGTACAACGACTCCACACCCGGCGTAGCCGTCAGCTCGCCCACCGACACCGCACGCAGCACCAGCGAACCCACCGACGCCACCGGCACACCAGCCGCATCCGCAACCGCCAACGCCACACCACCACCGGAACCCACCGGCGACACGCGGACGCGCAGCGTGGACGCGCCCACGGCGAACAGCGCGACGTCACCGAAGGCGAACGGAAGCTCGGGGCCGGAGCCTGCGGCGCCGTCCGACCGCAGACCGATCGTGTGCAGGGCGGCGTCGAGCAGGGCCGGGTGGAGGCCGAACGCCTCCGCGCCGGCGTCCTCGGGGAGGGCCACTTCGGCGTACACGTCGTCGCCCGACCGCCAGGCGCGGCCCACCCCCTGGAACAGCGGACCGTACCGGAGCCCGTCCCCGGCCAGGGCCTCGTACAGTCCCTCCGTCGCCAGGGGCTCGGCGCCGGCGGGCGGCCACACGGAGAGGTCGAAATCGGGGGCCACGGTGCCGGCGGCCAGTACGCCGGTGGAGTGCAGGACCCACGGGGTGTCGTCAGCAGCGTTCTCGGGGCGCGAGAACATCTTGACGGAACGCTCCCCGTTCCCCTCCGAGGCACCGACCCACACCTGGACCTGGACACCGCCCTGCTTCGGCAGCACCAGCGGTACGGCCAGCGTCAGGTCCTTCAGCAGGCCGCAGCCGACCTGGTCACCGGCGCGCACGGCCAGTTCGACGAATGCGGTGCCGGGCAGCAGCACCGTACCGGCGACGGCATGGTCGGCCAGCCAGGCGTGCGTCTCCAGGGAGAGACGGCCGGTGAAGAGGAAGCCGTCGGAGTCCGGCAGTGGCACCGCGGCGCCGAGCAGCGGGTGTTCGGTCATCGAGAGACCCGCCGCCGCGACATCGGGGACGGCCGGGGCGGCCTTCGGCCAGTAGTGCTGGTGCTGGAAGGCGTAGGTGGGCAGGTCAATGCGGCGGGGGTGGCGCGGGGCGAAGAACGCCGGCCAGTCGACGGTCACACCACGGGTGTGGAGTCGGCCGAGGGCTTCAACGATGGTGCGCTGTTCGTCGCGGTTCCTGCGCAGGGCCGGGACGAAGGCGCAGTCGGGTGCGGAGTCGGGGCCCATGGCCGACAGGACGGCGTCGGGGCCGAGTTCGAGGAACGTGCGGACGCCGTCGGCCTCCAGGGTGCGGACGGTGTCGGCGAAGCGGACGGCGTCGCGGACGTGGTCCACCCAGTAGTCGGGGGATGTCACGTCACCGTGCACGACGACCGGGGTCGCCGGGGAGGAGAAGGTGAGCTGGGAGACGACGTGCCGGAAGTCCTCCAGCATCGGGTCCATCAGCGGCGAGTGGAACGCGTGCGAGACGCGCAGACGCTTCGTCTTCACGCCCTCGGCCGCCAGGGCCTCGGCGATCTCCAGGACGGCCGACTCGGCACCCGAAACCACCACAGACGCCGGGCCGTTGACGGCCGCGATGCCGACCTCGTTCTCCCGGCCGGCCAGGAGCGGGAGGACCGTCTCCTCGGACGCCTGGACGGAGACCATCGCACCGCCCGCCGGCAGCGCCTGCATCAGACGCCCCCGCGCCGCGACCAGACGAGCGGCGTCGGCGAGGGACAACACCCCCGCCACATGCGCAGCAGCGATCTCACCCACGGAATGCCCGGCGAGGAAGTCCGGACGGACGCCCCACGACTCCACCAGACGGAACAGGGCCACCTCGACCGCGAACAACGCGGCCTGCGTGAACTCCGTACGGTCCAGCGCCTCCCCGTCCTCATCGATCACCCCGACCAGCGAACGCCCCAAGTGCCCGTCCAGCTCGGCACAGACCTCAGCAAAGGCATCGGCGAACGCCGGGAAGGCGGAACGCAGTTCACGCCCCATCCCGACCCGCTGCGCACCCTGCCCCGTGAACAGCACGGCGATCCGGCCGTCCACGACCCGGCCCTGAACAGCGGCCTCGCCCTGGGCCAGCCGGCCGAGACCCGCAAGCAGCTCCTCACGCCCCTCGCCGAGAACGACGGCCCGATGAGGCATCGCCGAACGCGTGACGGCAAGCGAGAACCCCACATCGGCCAGCGGGAGTTCACCACGCTCCGCCATGAAGGCGTGCAACCGCCCGGCCTGGTCGCGCAGTGCCTGCTCGGTCTGCGCCGAGAGCGCCCACGGCAGGACGCCGCTGTCGTCGGCGCCGCGCTCCGGCGCGTCCTCGACGGCGACGGGGGCCTGCTCCAGGATGACGTGGGCGTTGGTGCCGCTGATGCCGAAGGACGACACGCCCGCGCGGCGCGGCCGGTCGGTCTCCGGCCAGGCAACAGCCTCGGTCAACAGCTCGACGGCGCCCGCCGACCAGTCCACGTGCGGCGTCGGCTCATCGACATGCAGGGTCTGCGGCAGCAGCCCTTCCCGCATCGCCATGACCATCTTGATGATGCCCGCCACACCCGCGGCGGCCTGCGTGTGACCGATATTCGACTTGATCGAACCGAGCCACAACGGCCGGCCCTCCGGCCGCTCCTGACCGTAGGTGGCCAGCAGCGCCTGCGCCTCGATCGGGTCACCCAGCTTCGTCCCCGTGCCGTGCGCCTCGACCACGTCCACGGAGTCAGCGGCGATCTGCGCGTTGGCAAGCGCCTGACGGATGACACGCTGCTGCGACGGACCGTTCGGCGCGGTCAGACCGTTGCTCGCACCGTCCTGGTTGATCGCGGAACCCCGCACCACGGCCAGCACCTGGTGCCCCTTGCGCCGCGCGTCCGACAACCGCTCCACAAGCAACATGCCGACACCCTCGGACCAACCCGTCCCGTCCGCAGCAGCCGCGAACGGCTTGCAGCGACCGTCAGGGGAAAGCCCCCGCTGCCGGCTGAAGTCCACGAACGTGCTCGGCGTGGCCATCACCGTCACGCCACCGGCGAGCGCCATCTCGCACTCACCGCTGCGCAGCGCCTGAACGGCCATATGCAGAGCGACCAGTGAGGACGAGCAGGCGGTGTCGACGGTCACCGCCGGGCCCTCCAGCCCGAAGGTGTAGGCCACGCGGCCGGACGCGATGCTGCCGCCCGTGCCCATGAAGCCCTCGACCGGGTCGGCCGCCCGGCCCACCACCTCCGCGTAATCGTGATACATCACACCCGCGAAGACACCCGTACGGCTCCCCCGCACCGCCACCGGATCAATACCGGCCCGCTCGAACACCTCCCACGACGTCTCCAGCAGCAACCGGTGCTGCGGATCCATCGCCACCGCCTCACGCGGCGAAATCCCGAAGAACCCAGGATCGA
This sequence comes from Streptomyces caatingaensis, assembly GCF_001187435.1. Lineage (GTDB taxonomy): Bacteria > Actinomycetota > Actinomycetes > Streptomycetales > Streptomycetaceae > Streptomyces > Streptomyces caatingaensis. Next base: position 148,355 of record NZ_LFXA01000012.1, read on the forward strand.
ACTCCCCCGCACCCTCCAGGAACCCACCACCACGGGCATAAAACGTCCCGGCGTGATCCGGATCCGGGTCGTACAGACCCTCGACATCCCAACCACGATCCACCGGGAACGCCGACACACCATCCCCAGCGCCCACCACCAGACGCCACAAATCCTCAGGCGACGACACACCACCCGGATACCGGCACGCCATCCCCACAATCGCGATCGGCTCATCATCGACCGGTGCCGTACCGGCGTCGGCGGACTGCTCCGCACCGGCCTCCTCGCCGAGCAACTCGCCCCGCAGGAAGGCCGCAAGCGCCACCGGCGACGGATAGTCGAAGATCAACGTAACGGGCAGCCGCAACCCGGAGACAGAACCCAACCGGTTCCGCAACTCCAACGCCGTCAGCGAATCGAAGCCCAACTCCGAGAAGGCACGGCCACCTTCGACACCATCAACCGAACCATGGCCCAACACCCCGGCCACATGGGTCCTGACCAGGTCAACGAGGAACGCATCGCGTTCGTCGGCGGGAAGAGCGCGCAGTTGTGCTTCCAGGGAGCCTTCGGCAGCGGCCGGCGAGGCAGAGGCGGCGGCACGCCGGGAGGGCGTGCGCACGAGACCCCGCAGCAGGGCGGGTACGTCGTTGCCGGAGAGGGCCCGGGTGTTGAGGGCGATCGGCACGAGGACGGCCTGGTCGGTGCCACAGGCCGCGTCGAACAGGGTGAGGCCGTCCGCGACCGTCAGGGGCACATAGCCTTCGCGCTCCATGCGGCGCAGGTCGGCGGCGGCGAGGGAGCCCGCCATGCCGCCGGCCTCGTCGGCCCACAGCCCCCAGGCGAGGGAGAGCGCGGGAAGGCCGGCCGCACGGCGGTGCTGGGCCAGGGCGTCGAGGTAGGCGTTGGCGGCGGCGTAGTTGGCCTGACCCGCGCTGGCGAAGGTGCCGGCGGCCGAGGAGAAGAGCACGAACGCGGTGAGGTCCAGGCCCTCCGTCAGCTCGTGCAGATTGCGGGCCGCGTCCACCTTGGCCCGGAAAACCCTGTCGATCCGCTCCGGCGACAGCGACTCCACCACACCGTCGTCCAGCACACCGGCCGCATGCACGACACCCGTCACCGGGTGCTCGCCCAGCAGTCCCGCCAGCGCCTCACGGTCCGCGACGTCGCACGCGGCCAACGTCACCTCGGCGCCCAACCCGACGAGTTCTTCGCGGAGTTCGGTGGCGCCGGGAGCCTCCGGGCCGCGCCGGCTCGTCAGCACCAGACGACGCACACCGTGCCCGGTCACCAGGTGACGGGCGATCAGCCCACCCAGGCTGCCCGTCGCACCCGTGACCAGCACCGGCCCCTCACCCCAGGTGACACCGGCATCGGCGGCAACGGCCGCCTTGGCCAGGCGAGGGACGTGTACCACGCCCTCGCGGAGCGCGAACTCCGGCTCGTCCAGGGTGGTTACGGTGGGAAGCACTTCGTACGAGGCGTCGGTGCCGTCGACATCGGCGAGGACGAAACGTCCGGGGTTCTCGGCCTGTGCCGAACGCACCAGGCCCCACACCGCCGCCGCGGCGGGCTCCGTGACCACATCGCCGTCGGCGGCCTCCATCGCGCCCCGCATGACGACCACGAGGCGCGACGACGCGAAGCGCTCCTCCGCCAGCCACGCCTGCACCAGGGCCAGCGCCCCGTGCGCCGCCTCACGGGCATCGGACACCACCGGCAGGAAAGCGAAGACCACATCCGCCGACTCCACCGACGCCAGATCCGCACGGACCGGCACACGGTCCACCAGCCCGGCGGGCACCGCACCCACCGCCACCCGCGAACCACCGTCCACCACAACCGGCGACACCACCGGCCACTCGACCCGGTACAACGACTCCGCACCCGCCACCGGGCCCGCCAGCTCACCCACCGACACCGCACGCAGCACCAGCGAACCCACCGACGCCACCGGCACACCAGCCGCATCCGCAACCGCCAACGCCACACCACCACCGGAACCCACCGGCGACACCCGCACCCGGAGGGCCGAGGCCCCGCTCGCGTGGACCGTCACGTCGCCCCAGGCGAACGGCAGTTCAGCGCCCGTCGCGGGAACGCCGATGCCGATGGCGTGCAACGCAGCGTCCAGCAGCGCCGGGTGCACGACGAAGCCGCCGGCGTCCACGGCTTCCGGCAGGGCGACCTCGGCATAGACGTCGTCACCCAGGCGCCAGGCGTTGCGCAGCCCACGGAAGACCGGGCCGTACTCCAAGTCACCGGCCGCGAGGGCTTCGTACAGCCCCTCGGTCTCCACCGGCTCGGCGCCGGCGGGGGGCCACGCCGTGAAGTCGAAGTCGGCGGCCGGGGCGTTCACGGTCAGGGTGCCCATGGCGTGGCGGGTCCACGGCTCGTCCGGGTTGGCGGACTCGGCCCGCGAGTACACCTCGACCGAACGGCGTCCGGACGCGTCCGCCTCGCCCACCATGACGCGCAGCTGAACGCCGGCGCGTCCGGGGAGCACCAACGGGGCGGCGAGCGTGAGTTCTTCCAGCGTTCCGCAGCCGGCCTCGTCACCGGCGCGCACCGCGAGTTCGACGAAGGCCGTGCCCGGCAGCAGCACCGTGCCGCCCACGGCGTGGTCCGCCAGCCACGGGTGCGTGCTCAGCGACAGCCGGCCCGTGAACAGGACCCCGTCCGAGCCGGGCAGCGCCACCGCCGCGCCCAGCAGCGGGTGGCCGGCCGCCCCGAGACCCGCCGAGGCGACATCCCCGGCCAGTGACAGATCGTCGTCCAGCCAGTACCGCTGGTGCTGGAAGGCGTAGGTGGGCAGATCGACGCGACGGGCGCGGTACGGCGCGAAGAACGCCTGCCAGTCGACCGTCACCCCACGGGCGTGCAGCCCGCCGAGCGCGTCGGTGATCGCCCGCTGCTCGTCGCGGTCCCGGCGCAGGACCGGGACGAAGGCGCAGTCGGGCGCGGAGTCCGGGCCCATGGCCGACAGTACGGCGTCCGGGCCGAGTTCGAGGAACGTACGGACGCCACGGCCCTCCAGGTCGCGGACGCGGTCCGCGAAACGGACCGCGTCCCGGACGTGGTCCACCCAGTAACCGGGCGTGGTCACGTCGCCCCCGGCGACGACGGGGATGACCGGAGTCCCGTACGACAGGCCCGCCACCACGCGGCGGAAGTCGTCCAGCATCGGGTCCATCAGCGGCGAGTGGAACGCGTGCGAGACGCGCAGACGCTTGGTCTTCACGCCCTCGGACGCCAGGGCCTCGGCGATCTCCAGGACGACCGACTCGGCACCCGAAACCACCACGGACGCAGGGCCGTTGACAGCCGCGATACCGACCTCGTCCTCCCGCCCGACGAGCAGCGGCAGCACCGCTTCCTCCGACGCCTGGACCGACACCATCGCACCGCCGGCCGGCAACGCCTGCATCAGACGACCCCGCGCCGTGACCAGACGAGCGGCATCCGCCAGCGACAGAACGCCCGCCACGTGCGCGGCGGCGATCTCACCCACGGAGTGCCCGCCGAGGAAGTCCGGACGGATCCCCCAGGACTCGACCAGCCGGTAAAGGGCGACCTCGACCGCGAACAGGGCGGCCTGCGTGAACTCCGTACGGTCCAGCGCCTCCCCGTCCTCATCGATCACCTCGACCAGCGAACGCCCCAAGTGCCCGTCCAGCTCGGCACAGACCGCGTCGAACGCCTCCGCGAACACCGGGAACGCGGCGCGCAGTTCACGCCCCATCCCGACCCGCTGCGCACCCTGCCCCGTGAACAGCACCGCAAGGCGCCCCTCGACCGCCACCGTCCCGGTGACAGCCCCCAGGCCCGCCAGCAGCTCCTCACGGCTCGCGCCCGACACGACCGCGCGGTGCTCCAGCGCGGCACGCGACGACGCCAGCGAGAACGCCACGTCCACCGGCTCCAGTCCGGGCCGCTCGGCCATGAACTCCCGCAGCCGCTGCGCCTGCTGCTCCAGCGCACGCGCCGTCCGGCCGGACAGCACCCACGGCACCACGCCGGGAGCCTCGCGCCCCTCCGGCTCGTCCTCCACGGCCACCGGCGCCTGCTCAAGGATCACATGCGCGTTGGTGCCGCTGATGCCGAAGGAGGAGACGGCGGCGCGGCGCGGCTTGTCCTCGGCCGCGGGCCAGGCTGCGGCTTCGGTCAGCAGCTCGACGGCGCCCGCCGACCAGTCCACGTGCGGCGTCGGCTCATCGACATGCAGGGTCTGCGGCAGCAGCCCTTCCCGCATCGCCATGACCATCTTGATGATGCCCGCCACACCGGCGGCGGCCTGCGTGTGACCGATGTTCGACTTGATCGAGCCGAGCCGCAACGGGCGGCCCTCCGGCCGCTCCCGGCCGTAGGTGGCCAGCAGCGCCTGCGCCTCGATCGGGTCGCCCAGCTTCGTCCCCGTGCCGTGCGCCTCGACCACGTCCACGGAGTCGGCGGCGATCTGCGCGTTGGCGAGGGCGGCGCGGATGACGCGCTGCTGGGACGGGCCGTTGGGGGCGGTGAGGCCGCTGCTGGCGCCGTCCTGGTTGATCGCGGAACCCCGCACGACGGCGAGAACCTGGTGCCCGTTGCGCCGCGCGTCCGACAGCCGCTCCACGAGCAGCATGCCGACGCCCTCGGACCAACCCGTCCCGTCCGCGGCAGCCGCGAACGGCTTGCAGCGACCGTCGGCCGACAGGCCGCGCTGCCGGCTGAACTCGATGAAGGTGTCCGGGGAGGACATGACGGTGACGCCGCCCGCGAGGGCCATCTCGCACTCGCCGTTGCGGAGCGCCTGGATGGCCATGTGGAGGGCGACGAGGGAGGACGAGCAGGCGGTGTCGACGGTCACCGCCGGGCCCTCCAGCCCGAAGGTGTAGGCCACGCGGCCGGACGCGATGCTGCCGGAACTGCCGTTGCCCAGGTAGCCGTCGAGGCCGTCGGGCATGATGTGCAGGCGCGAGGCGTAGTCGTGGTACATGACGCCGGCGAAGACGCCGGTGCGGGTGCCGCGGGCGGTGGCGGGGTCGATGCCGGCGCGCTCGAAGGCCTCCCAGGTGGCCTCCAGCAGCAGGCGCTGCTGGGGGTCCATGGCGAGGGCCTCGCGGGGGGAGATGCCGAAGAAGGCGGGGTCGAAGTCGGCCGCGTCGTGCAGGAACCCGCCGTCGCGGGTGTAGGTCTTGCCGGGCCGGTCGGGGTCGGGGTCGTAGAGGTTCTCGATGTCCCAGCCGCGGTCCGTGGGGAAGCCGGAGACGGCGTCGCCGCCGGCGGCCACGAGGCGCCAGAGGTCTTCGGGGGAGCGGACGCCGCCGGGGTAGCGGCAGGCCATGCCCACGATGGCGACCGGCTCCGCCTGCTCCGCCTCGATCTCCTTCAAGCGCCGGCGCGCGTCCCGCAGGTCCGCCGTCGCACGCTTGAGGTAGTCGAGAAGCTTCGCTTCGTTCCCGTCCCCCACAATGTCACCTCATTTGAAACCGGTCTGGGGCGTGATTCGGGCCGGGGAATTCCGGGAGCGGTGCGGAGACCGCCGAAATCCGGGCCGACTGGCGGCCGGCCGCCTTTCGTTCACGGGTCGCGGGCACATGGGTGCGCGTGCGTCCGGGAATTACCGAGTCGGCTGGTTGCCGTCAGGTTATGGAGACGGCCTCGGGGCGAACACCCCTAACCGGCCCCTATCAGTGATCATGTGCTGGGGGCGGGGTCGGCCGGCTCCCCGGCGGGGTGGGGTGGGGGCCGGGGGTCGGGTACGGTCGGGGCGGAGTCCGGCCGACAGGAAAGACATGATCAAGGTATTGCTCGCCGACGACCAGCGGCTGGTCCGCGGGGCGCTGTCGGCCATGCTCGGTCTGGAGGGCGACATCACGGTGGTCGCCGAGGTGGGTTCGGGCGAGGAGGCGGTGGAGGCCGCGCTGCGGACCCGGCCCGACGTGGCGTTGCTGGATGTGCAGATGCCCGGCAGGGACGGGCTGGAGGCGGCGGCGGAGCTGCGGTCGGTGCTGCCGTCGTGCCGGGTGGTCATCTGCACGACGTTCGGCCGGCCCGGGTATCTGGCGCGGGCGCTGGCCGCGGGGGCGGCCGGTTTCATCGTGAAGGACGCGCCGCCGGAACATCTGGTGGACGCGGTGCGCCGGGTCCACGCGGGGCTGCGGGTGGTCGATCCGGAGCTGGCGGCGGAGTCGCTGGCGAGCGGGGTGAGTCCGTTGACGGACCGGGAGCGCGAGGTGCTGCGCGCGGCGAGCGACGGGCGGACGGTGGCGGAGGTGGCCCGGGGGCTGCGGTTGTCGGAGGGGACGGTCCGCAATCACCTGTCCTCGGCGATGCGCAAGACGGGTGCGGGCACGCGTGCCGAGGCCGTGCTGCTGGCGGAGAACCGGGGCTGGCTGTGACCCGCGGGGCCGTGCGGGCGCGGTAGGGGGAGTTCCCCACTTCGCCGTGGTGCGGCCCCTAATCGTGCCGGCGGGCGGGGACCGGAGGGCCGGTGCGTGCTTAGGTGTCCGGGTCCGGCCTCGTCGCCGTGCCGCGCCCCCGTGTTTTCCGCGCCCGTTTCACAGGATTCGGTCCGCCCCGACCGTCCGTTCTCCGCGCAGGTCTCCGCGCACGGCCGCGTCCGGATTCGTCCGCGGCGGGGTCTCCGCATTCCGCCGAACGCACCCCGAACGTGAGGGAGCTGTTTCCATGGAAAAGCCGGCGCGTGCCGAAGAAGGACCTCCCGTCTCCCCGTCCGCCGCTCCGCCGGGGGCCACGGATACCGCCGGCCCCGGCGCGCCGTCGCCCGTTTCCCCTTATTCGCGACGGCGGATCGGGCTGATCACGCTCGGGCTCATGCTCGGGACGTTCCTCTCGGCCCTGGACCAGACGATCGTCGCCACATCGATGGCGACGATCGCCGACGACCTCAAGGGGGTGGACGCCCAGGCCTGGGTCAGCACCGCGTATCTGGTGACGCTGTCGATGACGACGCCGCTGTACGGGAAGCTGTCGGACGTCTACGGACGGAAGCCGCTCTTCCTGGGTGCGACGTCCGTCTTCCTCCTGGGGTCGGTCGCCTGCTCGTTCGCGGGGTCGGTCTATCAGCTGGCCGTGTACCGCGGGGTGCAGGGCCTGGGTGCGGGCGGCCTGGTCATCACCGGCTTGATGATCATCGCGGACACGGTGCCTGCGGAGGCGCGGCCCAGGTACCAGGGCGCCTTCATGTCGGTGTACGGGCTCTCCAGTGTGGTGGGTCCGCTGCTGGGCGGGTTCTTCTCGGGGCGGGGGTCGATCCTCGGGGTGACCGGCTGGCGGTGGGTGTTCCTCGTCAACGTGCCGACGGGGGTGGTCTCGCTGGTGCTGGTGGCCGTGGCGTTCAAGGGCTCGCGGAGCGGGGGCCGGCAGCGGGTGGACTGGTGGGGGGCGGCGATCCTGCCGTTCGCCGTCGTCCCGGTGCTCATCGTGGCCGAGCACGGCGGCAGTTGGGGCTGGCTGTCGGCGCGGTCGGCCGGCTGCTACGCGCTGGGGGCGGTGGCCCTGGTGGCCTTCCTGCTGGTGGAACGGGCCATGAAGCTGGAGGCGTTGATACCGCTGAGGCTGTTCGGGATCCCGGCGTTCCGGACGACGATGGTGACCGCCGCGCTGAGCGGGGTGGGGATGTATGGCGGGATCGTGCTCGTTCCCCAGTACCTGCAGATCGTGCGCGGGCAGTCACCGACCGAGGCGGGGCTGATGACGATTCCGCTGATGGTCGGGATGATGGCCGCCGCGGTGTTCTCGGGCGGTGCCGTCTCGCGGACCGGCCGTTACAAGGGGCTCACGGTGGCGGGCATGGTCCTCACGGTGGCGGGGCTGGCGCTGTTCGCGACCGTGGACGTGCGGACGCCGCTGTGGCAACCGGTGGTGTACATGGTGGTGTTCGGCGTCGGTCTGGGGAACTGCCTGCAGACGCTGACGGTCGCGGCGCAGAACTGCGTACCGCGTGAGGCGATGGGGCTGAGCACGTCACTGGTGACGTTCTTCCGCCAGATCGGCGGCTCGCTGGGGCTGGCGGCCCTGATGTCGGTGCTCTTCCGTCCGCTGGCGGGGAATATCCACGACGCGTTCGTCAAGGCCGCGCGGACGCGGGAGTTCCTCGCGGCGCTGAACGATCCGGCCGTGCGGTCGGCGCCGGAGAACGCGCCGTTCTTCTCTGCGGTGAAGGGGGGTGGTGCGGGGCAGGGCGCCCTGTCCGACATGTCGTTCCTTCAGCGTCTCGATCCGCGGCTGGCCGGGCCGTTCAAGGAGGGGTTCGTCACGTCGATCTCCCTCTCCTTCCTGGTCGCGGCCGGTGTGGCGGCCCTGGGGTTCGTCGCGGCGGCGCTGCTGGTCGAGAAGCGGGCACCGCACACCGGCTCCGCCGATCCGGAGTGACGTGGCGTCACCTCGCTGGTGGGCCCGTGCCGTTGGCGCGGGCCCTGTTCTTTTCGGTTCCGGCCACGCTACTGGCCGTTCGGCACCTTCCGGGCGAACTCCGGACCAACTCCCGGCAAACACACGGAACCAATCATTCCGTCCCCTCGTCAACCCGATTGACGGCTCGGTGAACACCTCCGGCAAGGAGTCGTTCACAACCAGACGGTCATGTTCCGCATATGGCCTGATGCGATAGATTGCACGAAGAACGGGTTTGGGAGCGCCAACCATTGAGTCGAGCAAAAAGATGGTCAAGAATTGCCCAAGCTTTTGCCGGACCTGACGAGGTTGCTCCCCAAGTACGTACGGGGGTGACGGCGCATGATATTTGCGGAGCGCGGCAGTGAAATCGCTCTCCTGAGAGAACTCTTCGAACAGTCCCAACGGCACCGGGCACAAGTCGCGCTCGTGGAGGGCGCGGTCGCCAGCGGGAAGACGGTCCTTCTCCACACGTTCGGCGAAGAAGCGGCGGGGGCCGGGGCACTGGTCCTGACGGCCATGGGCTCCCGGGCCGAACGGAGCCATCCTTTCGGTGTGCTGAGCCAGTTGTTCCACGATCTGCACGACCGGCAGTTGCAGAGCTGGGCCGACGACCAGATCAGCGCCTTCCTCGGCCAGTCACCGGGGGATCCCGCCCCCGAGCGGGATCCGGTCCCGGACCAGGATCCGGTGGCGATGAAACAGGCCACGGCCCGCATCGCCCGGACCCTGTGCGCGGCGCTGCTGGAGTTCGCCGCCGACCGGCCCATCGTGATCGGCATCGACGACGTGCAGTACGCCGACGCCCCGTCGCTCCAGGTCCTCCTCTATCTGCTGCGGCGGCTGAAGACCGACAAACTCCTCGTGGTCCTCACCGAATGGACCGTCTCGCCGCTCGCGCACCCCGCCTTCCGGGCCGAGTTGCTGCGCCAGCCGAACTGCCATGGCATCCGGCTGCGGCCGCTCTCCGTCGGCCAGGTGGCCGAGGTCCTCACCGAATACCTCAACGAGACGGCGGCCGGGCTCCTGGCCCCCGCCTACCACGACGTCTGCGGCGGCAACCCCCTCCTCCTGCGCGGCCTGATCGAGGACGGCGTCCTGCGGCCGATGGACGACCAGAACGCGCTGCCGGCCGTGCCCAGCACCGAGGAATCCTTCCGCCAGGCGGTGTTCGCCTGCCTGTACCGCTGGGACCAGAGCGCCATCGACGTGGCGCGGGGCCTGGCCGTGCTCGACGGCCCGGCCGAGCCGGGGATCATAGGCCAGCTCGTCGGCATGGAGCAGCCGCGCGTGGTGAAGATCGTCGACTCGCTGGCCGGTTCCCGGCTCCTGCGCGACGGCCAGCTGCGCCACCCGGCCGTGCGGGCCGCCGTCCTCGACACTCTCCCGCTCGACGACCAGGTGGGCCTGCACCTGCGCGCGGCCCAACTGCTGCACGACGGCGGCGCGGACGCCACCGCGGTGGCCCGGCATCTGGTGGCCGCGGGCGGCATTCCCGGCCAGTGGGCGGTGCGGGTGCTGCAGGACGCGGGGACCCAGGCGCTGGCCGAGGCCAACCTGCGGTTCACCCTGAGCTGCCTGGAGCTGGCGCAGCGCGACTGCGAGGACCCCGTTCTGCGCGCCTCGCTCACCCTGTCCCTGACCGAGCTGCTCTGGAGCTGCGACCCGTCGGCCGCCGCCCGTTACCTGACTCCGCTCAAGGAGGCGGCGGTGCGGGGGGACCTGGAGCGGAGCAAGGCGCTCACGGTGGCGTTGCAGCTGTTCTGGCACGGCAGGACGCAGGAGGCGCACGAGCTCATCGCCTGGTTCAAGTCCTCGGCGGAGGAGGCCGGTGCGCGGGACTCCTCGCGGTCGTGCCCGCTCAAGAGCCTGCATCACTGGCTGCACCTGGGGTCGCAGCCGCCGCACAACGGGCTGGAGGCCCTGGACGCCGACGCCGGGGCGGGCGACCAGGGGGCGACGGCGCCGCGCTCCGCGCAGGCGGCGCTGGTCACCGCGCTGCACGAGGGGATGCGCGGCCGGGTGGTGGACTGGGCGGAGAACGCGCTGGCCACGACGTTGCGGCTGTCGAGCAAGACCATGGGCGAGGTGCAGTTCGCGCTCTCGGCCCTCATCAACACCGGCCGGACGGGGAAGGCGGCGGCCTTCTGCCGGAAGTTCCTCGCCGAGGCCCGTGTCCAGCAGACCACCACGTGGGAGGCGTTGCTGACCGCGTTCCTGGCGGAGGTGTCGCTGCGGCAGGGGGCGCTGCACCGGGCGGTCGAGCAGGCGCAGGACGCCCTGCGGCTGCTGTCGGCGCGCGGCTGGGGTACGGCCATCGGCCATCCGCTGTCGGTGCAGCTGTTCGCGCTGACGTCGCTGAGCCGGCACGAGGAGGCGGCGCGGGTGCTGCGGCAGGCGGTGCCGGAGGGCATGTTCCAGAGTCCGTCGGGGCTGCGTTACCTGCGGGCGCGCGGCCACCACTACCTGGCGACGCACCGGCCGGGCGACGCGTATCTGGACTTCCACCGGTGCGGCGAGCTGTCGCGGTCGTGGGCGATGGACCTGCCCGAGATGGTGCCGTGGCGCAGTGACCTGGCGCTGGCCCATCTCGCGCTGGGGCGTGGCAAGGCGGCGCGGGAGCTGCTCGCCGAGCAGTTGGCGATGCCGGGGGCGCACGATCCGCGGGTGCGGGGGCTGTCGCTGCGGGCGCTGGCGGAGGCCGAGGACGGCAAGCGGCGCACGGCGCTGCTGCGGGAGGCGGTGGACCTGCTGGGCACCTCCGGCGACCAGGCCCAACTGGCGTGTGCACTGGCCGAGTTGAGCCGGGCGCACCATGAGCTGGGCGAGTTCAGCCGGGCACGGCTGCTGGGCCAGCAGGCGCTCCAGCTCGCGGAGGACTGCGGGGCGCAGCAGTTGTGCCGGACGCTGCTGTCGACGGGTGACGCGGCGAAGAGCCTGGAGGACAGCGGCGCGGACGGGGTCGAGGCGCTGAGCGACGCGGAGCGGCGGGTGGCGGCGCTGGCGGCGGTGGGGCACACCAACCGGGAGATCGCCCGTGAGCTGTACATCACGGTCAGCACGGTCGAGCAGCATCTGACGCGGGTCTACCGCAAGCTCAACGTGAAGCAGCGGGCGGATCTGCCGTTGCGTCTGAAGGAGAGCGGTGACCGGGGCGCGCCGGAGCTGGCCGGGGCCGGCAGTACGGCCTGAGCCGGTCCCGGCCGTGGGACAGGGGGCCGATAGGGGTTGTCCGGGGCGGGCGGCCGGTGCGAGGTTCGGGGTTCCCGAGCCCTTTCTCGACGGCTTCCCGACGGCGGACGACAGGAACGAACGGTGACGACGACGACCGCGAACCAGCGCGAGTGGCTGCGCAGTTTCCACCCGGCTCCCGGAGCGCGGGTGCGCCTGGTGTGCTTCCCGCACGCCGGGGGTTCGGCCAGTTACTACTTCCCGGTGTCGGCGTCGCTGGCCCCGGAGGTGGACGTCGTCGCCGTGCAGTACCCGGGCCGGCAGGACCGCCGTGGCGAGCCGTGCGTCGACGACATCGGGCGGCTGGCCGACCGGATCGACGAGGTGCTGACGGCCGCCGGGCTCGGTTCGGGTGTGCCGTACGCGTTCTTCGGCCACAGCATGGGCGCGGTCCTCGCGTTCGAGGTGGCGCTGCGCCGGGAGCGGCGCGGCGGGCCCGGTCCGGTGCGGCTGTTCGCGTCGGGGCGGCGGGCGCCGGGCCGGTTCCGGGACGAGCGGGTCCATCAGGGCAGTGACGCGGCGGTGGTCGAGGAGATGCGGCTGCTGGGCGGTACGGACTCGCGGTGGCTGGAGGACGAGGAGCTGATGGCCATGGTGCTGCCGGTGCTCCGTGCCGACTACCGGGCGATCGAGCGTTACCGGGCGGCGCCGGGGGCCGGGATCTCGGCGCCGGTGACCGTGCTGACGGGCGACGCCGACCCGCGGACCAGTGCGGAGGAGGCGGCCGCCTGGGGGGAGCACACGGACGGGGAGTGCGCGGTGTCGACGTTCTCCGGTGGGCACTTCTTCCTGGAGCGGCACCAGGGCGCGGTGCTCGACACGATCCGCCGGGGGCTCGCGGGCGTGCGGTAGGGGCGGGGGGCCGGTGCCTTGTCCCGGTGGGGGCGGGCGGTGTCCCGGGCGGGGCGCCGTGGCGCGGGAGAAGTGGCGACCGGGTATTTCCGGAGTATTACCGGCCGGTATTCCGGGGGGCGCCGTGACCGCGTCCTCGTCGCCTTTCGGGAACGTTCCGCGCCCCGCCCACAAGCGGTCTTTGCCGGTGCCATCCATCGGCGGCCGAGGTGTTCCGGGACCAGGATCACATTCGGGCAATCACCATTGACACGCTCAATCCGGTGATCAATCATCGCCGTACAGCCAGGAAGCGCTATACGGCGGCTGTCGTCACCGCGTCGAGCACGCCCGTGACGACCGGTCGGCCCGGAGGTTTGCCATGCCCTGACGGCGCCTTGTGAAGGCAGCCGGCACCCCCCCTTTTTTTCGCGCGCCACGACCCCGGCGCGCCTCGTGCCCCACTCCCCCGCCGGCCCCGCGGTGCGGTGCCGCGCCGGGGCGGACTCCTTCCCCCCGTCCGCTGATTCCGGGCGGCCGGGTACGGGCCCGCACCAGAACCACCCTCCCCCGAGGAGAAGAAGCAGCCTTGCCCGCCCAGCAGACTTCCAGCGTCCCCGACCCCGAACTGCCCGACGCGGTACGGAAGGAGGCCGGCGCGCGGGACCGTGTGCCGGCGTCGTTCGCGCAGCGGCGGCTGTGGTTCCTGGCGCAGCTCCCGGGGGCGAGCGCGGCCTACCACGTGCCGCTCGCCTTCGACGTGCGCGGACCGCTCGACCGCGGCGCGCTGGCCCGCGCGCTGGACGCCTTGACGGCCCGGCACGAGGCCCTGCGCACACGCCTGTCGGCCGTGGACGGCGAGGTGTTCCAGCACGTGGACCCGGTGGACACCGGCTTCGCGCTGGTCGTGGACGACCTGTCCGGCACCCCCGGCGCCGGCGCGGAGGAGCGGCTGGAGCGGCTGCGGCGCGAGGAGGCCGCCGCGCCCTTCGACCTGGCGCGCGGCCCGCTGGCGCGCGGCCGGCTGGTCGTCCTGGACGAGAACCGGCATCACCTTTTGCTGACGTTCCATCACACCGTGTACGACGGCTGGACGGAAGTCCTGCTGATGCGCGAACTCGGCGCGCTGTACGGGGCTTTTCTGCGCGGGGAGCCCGATCCCCTGCCACCGCTCACCGCCGGTTACGCGGAATACGCGGTGCGGCAGAAGCGCGAGTGGGAGGACGGCGCGTTCGCGGAACAGGCCGCGTATTGGACGGAATCCCTGGCGGGCGCACCGCCGTTGCTGGAACTCCCCACGGACCGGCCGCGTCCGGCGGAACAGGATTACCGCGGCGAGGAGGTGCACTTCTCCTTCGGCGCGGAACTGACGGCGGCGGTGCGGGCGCTCGGCGAGCGGCACGGGGCGAGCCCGTTCATGACCGTCCTCACCGGCTGGTCGCTGCTGCTGTCGCGGATGTCGGGCCAGCGGGACCTGGTGGTCGGCGTCCCCGTGGCGAACCGCCGGCGGGGCGGCGTCGAGGGCGTCGCGGGCTTCTTCGTCAACACCCTGGCGCTGCGCGTCGATCTGTCGGACGGGCCGACGGTGGCCGGGGCGCTGGAGCGGGTGCGGTCGGTGACGCGGGCGGGGCTGCGCCGCCAGGACCTGCCGTTCGAGCACGTGGTGGAGCTGGTGAGGCCGGTGCGCAGCCCGGCGCACACACCGCTGTTCCAGACGATGCTGGCGTGGCAGTACGCGGACGGCGGTTCGCTGGAGCTGGCGGGGCTGGAGCTGTCGCCGCTGCGGCTCCCGGCCCCGGGCGCCACGTTCGACCTGACGCTGATGGTGGCGGAGAAGGACGGCCGGCTGACGGGCAGCCTGCGGTACGCCGAGGCGCTGTTCGACGAGGTGACGGCCGAGGGCTATGTGGGCCGGCTGCGGCGGGTGCTGGAGTGGATGACGCGCCACCCGGAACGTCCGGTGGCGGACCTGTCCCTGCTGGACGGGCGGGAGCGCCGCCGCGTGCTGGAGGAGTGGAACGCCACCGCGCTGCGGATCCGCCCCGCGGGTCTGGTGGAGCGCTTCGAGGAGCAGGCGCGCACGCGCCCGGACGCCCCGGCCGTCGTGGACGGTGCCGTGCGGACCGGCTACGCGGAGCTGGACCGGCGGGCCAACCGGCTGGCCCGGGCGCTGATCGCCCGGGGCGTGCGGCGCGGGCAGCCGGTGGGGCTGCATCTGCGCCGGTCGGCCGGGCTGGCGGTGGGCGTCTGGGGCGTCCTCAAGGCGGGGGCCGCCTGTCTGCCGCTGGATCCCGGCCTGCCGGCGGAGCGGCTGGCCGGGCTGGTGGAGGACGCCGCTCCCGCCGTGGTGCTGAGCGGTGAACCGGCGCCGCCCGCCGGCTGGTTGCCGCTCGCGGACGTCGAGGCGGAGGCGGGGTCCGGGGAGGCGCCAGGTGTCGCGGTGTCGGCCGACGACCTGGCGTACGTCGTCTACACCTCGGGTTCGACGGGCCGCCCCAAGGGCGTGGGCGTGCCGCACGGTGCCGTCCTCAATCTGCTGGACCACTGGCTGGCGCGGTTCGGCGCGCTGCCCGGCGCGCCGGCCTCGCAGTGGACGAGCACCGGATTCGACGTGGCCCAGCAGGAGTTGCTGCTTCCGCTGACCACCGGGGGCGTGCTGTACCCGGTGCCGGAGGAGGTGCGCCTCGACCCGGCGGCGCTGCTGGACTGGATGCGGGAGCACCGGGTGGCGCAGGCGTATCTGCCGCCGGCCTTCGTCCGGTGGATCGACGAGGCGCCCGGGGAACGGCTGAAGGGGCTGGAGCTGCGCCAGTTGCTGACGGGCGTGGAGCCGCTGCCCGAGGGCGCGTTGTACCGCCTCGCCGAGGCGGTGCCGGGGCTGCGGATCCTGTACGGCTACGGGCCGACGGAGACGACGGTGTACAGCACCGCGCACGTCGCGCCGCGGCCGCTGGAGCGGCAGAGCCCGATCGGCCGGCCGGTCGCCAACACCCGTGTGTACGTGCTGGACGGGCGGCTGCGGCCGGTGCCGCCGGGTGTGCCCGGCGAGGTGTACGTGGCCGGGGCGGGCCTGGCCCGCGGCTACCTGGGCCGGCCGGGGCTGACGGCCGGGCGGTTCGTGGCCGACCCGTTCGTGCCGGGCGGGCGGATGTACCGCACCGGCGACCTGGCCCGGTGGCTGTCGGACGGCGCGCTGGAGTACGCGGGGCGCCTGGACGACCAGGTGAAGCTGCGCGGGTTCCGGATCGAGCCGGGCGAGGTGGAGGCGGCGCTGCGGGCCGAGCCCGGGGTCGGCGAGGCGGCGGTGCTGGTGGACCGTGCCGCGCCCGGCGGCCCGGTGCTGGTGGCGGCCGTGGGCCGGGACGGCGCCGAGCCGCGCCCGGCGGCGGAGTGGCGGGCGGCGCTGGCCCGGCGGCTGCCGGACTACATGGTGCCGCAGGTCTTCGTGGAGTTCGACCGGCTGCCGCTGTCGGCCAACGGCAAGCTCGACCGCGCGGCGGTGCTGGAGCGGGCCGCGGCCCGCGGGCCCGCCGCCGTCAACCAGGGAAGCCCGCGCGACGACATCGAGTTGACGCTGTACCAGATATGGCGGGGGCTGCTGCTCCATCCCGGGATCGGGATACGGGACGACTTCTTCGCCCTCGGCGGCACGTCGATCTCCGCCATCAAGCTGGCCCACGCCGTCCGGGAGGCGTTCGGCGTGCCCCTCCAGGTGCGCGACGTCCTGCTGCACCCGACGATCGAGGCGCTCGGCGGGCTGCTCCGCGAGGGCGCGGCGGACCGCCGCCCCGGGAGCGTCGTCGAGTTCCGCCCCGGCGACGGACGGGCCCGGGTGATCTGCGTCCACCCCGCCGGCGGCACCGCCTTCTGCTACCTGCCGCTCGCCGGGCTGCTGCCCGACGGTGCCGGGGTGACCGGCGTCCAGGCGCCCGGCATCAACGAGGGGGAACAGCTCCTGCCGTCCGTCGAGGCGATGGCCGAGGAGTACCTGCGCCTCGTCGGACCGCTGCCCGAGGGACCGTTGGTGCTCACCGGGCTGTCGTACGGCGGCCTGATCGCCCACGAGATGGGCCGCAGGCTGGCGGCGGCCGGCCGCACCGGCGTGAGCGTGGTGCTGCTGGACACCCACGGCACCGACGACCCGGCCGAACGGGCCCGCGTCGAGCCCGTGGGGCTCGCCGAGTTCCGCGACAAGCTCGTCCGCTTCAACGGGATGTACCCGGGCATCGACGACGAGCAGATCGAGCGGTACTTCCGCGTCTACAACCACAGCCGGCTCACAGCGCGCGCCTACGAGGTGCCGGCGACGGCGGCCCGCACGGTCCTGGTGCAGGCCGAGGGGCCGGACGACGACCCCGTGGACCCCGCCCACCTGCGCCGCATCCGGGAGTTCTGGGCCCGCCGGACCGCGGGCGGCCTGGTCGTCGAGCCGCTGGCCCGCGGCCACTGGGACGTGCTGGAGGGCGACGGGGCGGTCCGGGTGGCCGCCGTCGTCGCGGCCGAGCTGTCCCGCTCCCCGGCGCCCCCGGCCGCCGTTCCCGCCCCCCGTACCGCCCCGGCCCAGGAGGCACGATGACATCCGCTCCCCCCGGCCTGGCCCGCCGCGTCCTCGACCGGATCCGCCGCGCCCCGTCCGCGCCCGCCGTCGTGGAGGGCGGCCGGGTCCTCGACGGCGCCGGCCTCGACGCCGGCTCCGCCGCCGTCGCCCGCGCCCTGCGCGCCCACGGCGTCCGCCCCGGGCAGGCCGTGGCGGTGTGCCTGCCGCGCTCGGCCCGGCTCGTCCAAGTGATGCTCGGCGCCCTGCGGTCGGGCGCGGTGGTGGTGCCGCTGGACGGGCAGAGCCCCGCCGCCCGGCAGCGGCACATCCTCACCGACTCGGGTGCCGTCGTCGTGGTGCACGACGGGACGCCGCCCGCCGGCGCGGGCGAGGGCGTCACCGCCCTGGAGGCCGCGGCGCTCCTGGACGGCGCGGACCCCGCCGCCGACGGGCCGGTGACCGACGCGCCCGGCACGGCGTTCGTCTTCTACACCTCCGGAACCACCGGCCTGCCCAAGGGAGTCGAGGTCCCGGGCGCCGGCGTCCTGCGGCTGGCCCGGGAGGGCTGGCTGCGGCCCGGCGGCCCCAAGCGGCACGCCTGGCTGGCCAACCCGGCGTTCGACGCGCTCAACTTCGAGGTGTGGGTGCCGCTGCTGACCGGCGGCTGCTGCGTGGTGCTGGACGACGCGACGGTGCAGTCGCCCCACCTGCTGGCCGCCGCGCTGCGCGACACCCGCGTCGACGCCCTGTTCGTCACGGCGGCCCTCTTCAACGCCGTCGTCGACACCGTCCCCGACTGCTTCGCCGGCGTCGGCGAGGTGCTGATCGGCGGCGAGAAGCTCAACGCCCGTGTCGTCCGCGACTGGTACCGCGCCAACCCGGACAGCGCCACCGTCCTGTACAACGCCTACGGCCCGACCGAGTGCACGACCTTCGCGCTGACCCACCCGATCCCGCGCGACTTCGACGGGGACGCGGTGCCCATCGGCCGCCCCCTGCCCGGCACCGGCGCGCTCGCCGTCGTGGCCGGCGACCGCCCGGCCGCCCCGGGCGAGCTGGCCGAACTCCTGCTCTCCGGCGAGGGGTTGGCGGCCGGCTACCGCAACCTGCCCGAGGAGACCGCCCGCGCCTTCGTCCGCCTGCCCCGGCACGACGGCGGCCGCGAGCTCCACTACCGCAGCGGCGACCTCGTCCGGCTCGACGAGGACGGGCTCGTCACCTACGTCGGACGCGTCGACCGGCAGGTGAAGGTACGCGGCTTCCGCATCGAGCCCGGCGAGCTGGAAGAGCGCATCACCGCCCACCCGGCCGTCCGCCGGGCCCACGTGTGCGCCCGGCCCGACGCCGCCGGCGTACTGGAGCTGCTGGCCTTCGTCGTGACCGACGAGGCGCTGTCCTACGAGGAGTTCGACCGCCACCTCACCGCGGCCCTGCCCCCGTACATGCGCCCGCACCACGTCCACCGGGTGCCCGCCCTCCCCCGGAACGCCAACGGCAAGGTCGACGAGGCCGCGCTGCTCGCCCGCGCCGGCGAGCCCTGGCGGCCCGCGCGCACGGCGGACGGCGACGCCGTCACACCGTGGCAGCGCGAGGTCCTGGCCCTGGCCGAGGAGGTGCTCGGCGTCATCGGCCTGCGGCCGGCCGACCGGTGGATCGCCTGCGGCGGCGACTCCCTCAAGGCCCTGCGGCTGCGCTTCGAGGCGCGCCGCCGCTGGGGCTGCGAACCGCCGCGCACGGCCGTCGTCGACGGGGACTTCGCCTCCCTGGCCGCCGCCCTCGCCGCCGCGCGCGAGACGGGCACGGCCCCCTGCCCGCCCGTGCCCGCCCCGGCCGGCGCGACGACCGCGCCCGCCACCTCCGAACAGCAGCGGCTCTGGCTGCTCCAGCAGCAGGACCCCGGCTCCCGCGCCTACCACGTGCCGCTGGCCTTCCGGCTGGACGGCCCCGTGGACACCGGCGCGCTGCGCGAGGCGCTGCGCCTGCTGGTGGTACGCCACCCGGCACTCCGCACCGCCTTCGTCCCCTCGGCCGAGGGCCTGCGCCAGGAGACCGGCGCGCCCTACGACCCGTGGACGACCGGGACGGACACGGCCGAGGCGGCCGTGCGGGACTTCCTCGACGCGCCGTTCGACCTGGCCCGGCCCGAGCTCTTCCACGCCCGCTGGCTGCCCGACGGCACCGGCGGCGGAACGCTGCTGCTGCGCCTGCACCACATCGCCGTCGACGGCTGGTCGCTCAACGTGCTGTTCGCAGAGGTGTCGGCGGCCTACGCGGACCTGGCCGCCGGAAGACGCCCGCAGGCGCCCGGCGCCGCGCCGACGCCCCTGGACTTCGCCGGATGGCAGGCCGAGTGGTTCGCCACGCCCGGCTACGCGGAGCAGCGCGCCGCGCTGCGCGGCCACTTGGCGGGACTGGACGAGGCGGAGCCCGTCCTGCCGTCCCTGCCCCGGCCGGACGGCTCCGGGCGGCTGCTGTGCACCGCGCTGGACGGCGAGCGGCGCGCCGTGCTCGACCGGCTCTGCGCCGGCCTGGGGCTGACCCGTTTCCAACTGCTGCTGGGCGTGTACGCGTGGAGCCTGTACGGGGTGGCGGGCCGGACCCGGCCGCGGCTGGCGGCCCCGGTCGCCAACCGGCCGGTGCGCGAATTCGCCGACAGCGTCGGCATGTTCGCCAACACCGTGCTGCTGCCCGTCGAGGTGGCGCCGCGCGAGAGCCTGCGCGGCCAACTGCTGCGCGAGGGCGAGCGCGTGAGGCAGGTGCTGGAGCGGCAGGACGTGGCGTTCGCGGACGTGCTCGCCGACCGGCCGTCCCGCACGGACGCCCCGCCGTTCGACTTCCTGTTCGTGCTGGAGAACACGGACTTCTCCGCGCTGGCCCTGCCGGGCGTCGAGGCGCGCCCGGTGTGGCACGCCCCGGCCGACGCCAAGTGCCCGCTGACCCTCTCCGTCGTGGAGCGCGGCGACGGCCTCGACCTGCTGTGGGAGTACGCCGCCGACCACTTCACGGCGGACGAGGTCGCGGCCGTGGACGGCCTCTTCCGGCAGGGCCTGGACGCGCTCGCCGAGGGCGGCGACGGCACCCCGGCCGAGCTGGTCGCCGGGCACCGGCGCGGCCTGCCCGAGCCCGGGCGGGCCCCGGAGGCCGAGCCCGCGTTCACCACGGTGGCCGAGGGCTTCGCCCGGCAGGCGCGCCGCACGCCGGACGCGACGGCGGTGGTGACGCCGGACGGCCGGCACGTCACTTACGCCCAACTCGCCTCGTACGCCTCGGGGCTGGCGGTCCGGCTGCGGGACCTGCACCCGCTGCCGCCCGCCGAGGTGCCCGCGAGCGTCGCGCTGTACCTGGAGCCCTCCGTCGAGCACGTGGCGGCGCTCCTCGCGCTGGCCCGGCTCGGCGTCACCGCCGTCCCGCTGGACCCCGCCTACCCGCCGGAGCTGCTGCGGCACGTGCTGGAGCAGGCGACGCCGCTGTGCGTGCTGGTGCCGCCGGGCGGCGCACCTGCGCTCGACGCGATCGCCCCGGACGGACTCGCCCGGCACGCGGTGGAGTTGCGGGACGACGCGCCGGCGCCGGGCGCGGCGGATCTGCCCGAGGCCCCCGCCCACGGCAGCGCCCGCCCCCTGTACACCCTGTTCACCTCCGGCTCCACGGGCCGCCCCAAGGGCGTCCAGGTGCCGGACGCGACCCTGTGCAACCTGCTGCGCTGGCAGGAGACGGACGGGGGGCTCGCGGGCCCCGCGGTCACCCAGCAGTTCTCCATGCTGTCGTTCGACGTGTCGTTCCAGGAGATCCTCACCACCCTGACCGGCGGCGGCCGCCTGCACCTGGTCCGGCCCGGCTGGCGGCAGGACGTGCCGGCCCTGCTCGACCAGCTCGAAACGGCCGGTGTCGAGCGGCTCTTCCTGCCGTACGTGGCCCTCCAGCTCCTCGCCGAGCACGGGGTGCGACTGGGCCGCTACCCGTCACGGCTGCGCGAAGTCGTCACCGCCGGCGAGCAGTTGCTGTGCACCGACGCGGTGCGCGCCTGGTTCGCGGGGCTGCCGGGGGCCCGGCTGTTCAACCACTACGGGCCGACCGAGACGCACGTCGTCAGCGGACTGTGCCTGGACGGCGACCCGGCGGCCTGGCCGTCCCGCCCGGCGATCGGCCGCCCGGTGGCCGGCGCCCGGCTGCGGGTGGTGGACGCGGCGGGCGAGCCCGTGCCGCCGGGCTGCCCCGGCAGCCTGCTGATCGGCGGGCCCATGGCCGCCCCCTGCTACCTGGGCGACCCGGAGCTCAACGCCTCCCGCTTCACCGAGGTCCCGGGCGCCGGGACCTTCTACCGCAGCGGCGACCGCGCCTTCTTCGACCGGCAGGGCCTGCTGCACTACCTCGGCCGCGAGGACCAGCAGGTCAAACTGAGCGGCCACCGGCTCGAACTCGGCCAGGTCGAGGCGGCGTTGCTGCGCCACCCCGCCGTCGTCAACGCGGTCGTGGTGGCGGACGGCGGACGCCTGGCGGCCTGCCTCCAGTGCCACGGCGAGCCCCCGACCGCCGACGAACTGACCGCCCACCTGGGCGAATTGCTGCCCTCGCACGTGCGCGTCGACCGCTTCCGCGTCACCGACGCGCTGCCGCTGACCCCCAGCGGCAAGCTCGACCGGCGGCGCGCCCTCGCCGCGCCGGGCAGGGACCTGCGCCCGCGGGCCGCAGCCGGGCCCGCGCCGTCGCCGCTGGAGGCACGGCTCTCCGCGCTGCTGGAGGAGGTGCTCGGCCGCCCCGTCGCCCCCGACGACCGCTTCTTCGACGCCGGCGCCTCCAGCCTCGACCTGATGCGCTTCCACCTGCGCTGCACGGACGAACCCGGACTGGACTTCTCCATACCGGACTTGTTCGAGCACGTCACGGTGCGGCGGCTGGCCCGCTTCCTGGAGCCGGCCGGCCCGGCCGCGGCACCGGACCGCACGCCGGCCGCGGGCGGCGACGAGCCCGTCGCCGTCGTCGGCATGGCCGTCCGGCTGCCCGGCGCCGACGACCTCGCCGCCTTCTGGGAGCTCGTCCGCGAAGGACGGCGCGGCATCGAGCACTTCGAGGCGGACGACGGCCTGGTCGGGGCCCGCAGCCAGCTGTCCGGGCCGCTGGACTTCGACCCGGGGCACTTCGGGGTCAGCCGCCAGGAGGCCCGGCTGATGGATCCGCAGCAGCGGCACCTGCTGATGGCCTCGGTGCAGGCCCTGGCGCACGCCGGCCTCGGCGGCGGCCCGGCGGCGCGCCGCACCGGCATCGTCGCGGGCTGCGGCGAGAACACCTACTTCCAGTCGCTGCTGCGCGACGCCGACCCGGCGGCGCTGCCCGACGGGTTCCGGCTGGCGCAGCACCACGACAAGGACTTCCTGACGACCAAGGTCGCCTACCATCTGGGGCTGACCGGCCCGGCGTTCACCGTCCAGGCCGCCTGCTCCAGTTCGCTGCTGGCCGTCCACGTGGCCGCCGGGCTGCTGCGGCAGGGCGACGCGGAGGTGATGCTCGCCGGCGGCGTCCTCGTGGATCCGACCCTCACCGGCGGCTACCGCTACCAGCCGCAGCACATCTTCTCCCCCGACGGGCACTGCCGCCCCTTCAGCGACGACGCCGCGGGGACGGTCGGCGCCAGCGGGGTCGGCGTGGTCGTGCTCAAGCCGCTGCGGCTGGCCCGGCGGGACGGGGACACCGTCTACGCCGTGGTCACCGGCTCGGCGGTCAACAACGACGGCGCGGAGAAGATGAGTTACAGCGCTCCCTCGCTGGCCGGGCAGCGCGAGGTGATCCGCGCCGCGCTGCGCCGCAGCGGCCGTGACGCCGCCGACCTCGGCTACGTCGAGGCGCACGGCACGGGCACCCGGCTCGGCGACCCGGTCGAGGTGGGCGCGCTGCGGCAGGCGTACGGCCTGGAGGAGCCGGGCCGGTGCGCGCTGTCGTCGGTCAAGAGCCAGCTCGGGCACCTGGGCGCGGCGGCGGGCGTCGTCGGCCTGGTCCGCGCCGCGCTGGCCGTGCACCACGGGATCGTCCCGCCCACCGTCGGCTTCCGCCGCCTCAACCCCCAAATCCCCTCGGAGCGCCTGCCGTTCAGGATCCCGGCGGCGGCGGAGCCCTGGCCCGAGGGGCGGCCGCGGGTGGCCGCGGTGAGCAGCTTCGGCATCGGCGGCACCAACGTCCACCTGGTGCTGGAGGCCGGCGACCCGGCGGACGCGCCGCGTGACGTCCCGGTGCCCGTGCCCGTCCTGCCGCTGTCCAGTGCCGGCGAGGCCGGTCTGCGCGCCGACGCGGCGCGGATCGCCGACTACCTGCGGGAGCGGCCGGAGGAGTACGGGCGGGTGCTGCGGCACCTGCAGGCCGGACGCCCGGCCCTGGCCCGGCGGGCGGCGGCGGTGTGCGCCGACGCGGCCGAGGCGGTGGCCTGGCTGCGGACGGTGACCGGCGGCACCGCCGTGACGGCGGACGGGACGACCCTGGCCGCCGAGGACGTGCCGCCCGGGGAGCTGGCGGCCGCCTGGCTGGCCGGCGCGGAGGTCCGGTGGCCCGGAGGTACGGCACAGGCACCGTGGGACTTCCCGCCGCCCGCCTTCGACCTGGACCGCTACGTCGTGCGAACCGCCCCTGCCGCACCCGGGCCGCCCCCCGGGCCCGCCTGGCCGGAGCGGCTCCCGCAGAGCGCGTGGCTGCACCAGCCGCACTGGGTGCGGTGGCGGCACGCGTCCGGCACGGCGGCCTCCCGCGGCGCCGGCACGCTGGTGGTGCTGACGGACGGCCCCCTGCCGTCCGGGGCGCTGCGCCCGTTCGAGGCGGTGTACGAGCGCGTGGTGCACGTCCGCGCCGCGGCGGCCTTCGCCCGTGCCGGCGCGGACCGCTACGAGGCCGACCCGGCCGAACCGGCGTCGCTGCGGCGGGTGCTGGACGCGCTCACCGGCGCCGGGGCCACCGGCGTCGACTGGCTGCACGCCCTTCCCCTCGCCGTCGAGGGGGAGCCGGACGAGGAGACGCTGGAACGCGCCCGGTGGGCCTGCCTCGACACACCCGCCGCGCTGCTCCGGGCCGCCGCCGGCCTCCCCGCCGGGACGCGGCTGCGCCCGTGGTGGCTGTCGTACGGCGCCCAGCCCGTCGAGGGCCCCGTCGTCCGGCCCGAACTCGGCCTGCTGGCCGGCGCGTCCGAGGTCGTCCCGCAGGAGTGCGGCGTCGAGGGCCGCTGGGTGGACCTGCCCGGCCGCGACCCGGCCGGGTGGGCGCCGCTGGCCGCCCTGCTGGCCGCGGCGGCCGCGGGCGGGGAGCCGCCGCGCCGGCTGGCGCTGCGGCAGGGCTACTGGTGGCGGCAGGCGCTGCTGCCGGTGCCCGCCCCCGCCCCCGCGCCGGAACACCCGGCGGGGCCCGGCACGTACGTGGTCCTCGGCGGCACCGGCGGCATCGGCCGGAGCGTCGCGGCCCGGCTGCTGGACGGCCCGGACCGCCGCGTCGTCCTGGTGGCCCGCCGCGCGGAACTGCCGGAGGAACTGGAACCGTGGGCCGGCCGGGTCGACCTGCTGGAGGCGGACCTGGCCACGGCGGCGCCGGAGGAGGTCCTCGCCCGTCTCGCCCGCGTCGCCCCGCGCGTCGACGGCGTCGTGCACGCGGCGGGTGTGGCGGCGGGCGGGCTGCTGGCCCGGCGCGACGCCGCCGCCGCGCGGCACGCCTCGGCGGCCAAGGTGCGCGGCGCGCTCCTGGTGGAGCGGCTGATCGAGCGGCACCGGCCGGCGTTCGCCGTGTACTGCTCGTCGATGTCCGCGCAGTTCGGCGGCGTGGGGCAGTTCGACTACGCCGCCGCCAACGGGCTGCTCGACGGGTTCGCCCGGTACGGGGGCGGCGACGGCGGGACGACGCTGCGGGTCGGTATCGACTGGGACGTCTGGAACGAGACCGGCATGGCGCTGGGCGCGCCGGAGGCCGACGCGCGCCACCGGGCGCACCTCGCGGTGGGCCTGACGGTGAAGGAGGGGCAGCGGCTGTTCGCCGACGCCCTGCGGCTGGGGCTTCCCCAACTCCTCGTGTGCACCACGGAGATGGAGCAGGCGCGCGTCTTCTACGCGCCGCGGCCCGGGACGGCTCCCGTCGCGGCGCCGGCTTCGGCACCGGCGCCGGTTCCGGCCGCCGGGCGGCTCGCGGACTGGCTGTGCCGGTCCCTCGGTGTCGACGCCCTCGACCCCGAGGCGTCCCTGTACGACCTCGGCGCCGACTCGCTCACCCTGCTCGACCTGATCAGCACGGTCCAGGAGGAGTACGGCGTCGAGCTCGAACTGTCGCGGCTGAGCCACCGGGTGAGCCTGTCCGAGGTGCTGGAGCACCTCGCCGCGGCCACCGCCGGTCCGCAGGGCGACGCGCGGGGGGACGCCGCGGAGGCCGTGCCGCTGGACGTCTGGCAGGAGGGCACGGGCGGTGACGTCCTGTGCCTGGTGCACCCGGTCGGCGGGGACGTCCAGGCGTACCGCGAGCTGGTGTCGGCCCTCGATCCCCGGCTGACCGTCTGCCTGATCACCGACCCGGGGCTGCGCGGCGACGAGGCCCCCGGCTGGACGGTCGCCGAGCGCGCGGCCCGCTACCTCGCGGCGCTGCGCGGCCGTTTCCCCCGGGACGCGTGGCGCTGGCGGCTGGCGGGCTGGTCGTTCGGCGCGTGGGTGGCCCAGGCGATGGCGGCCGGGGCCGAGGCGTCCGACGGGCCGGTCGCGGAGCTGTACCTGCTCGACCCGCCGCCGCCCGGCGCCGGGAAGGACGCCGTGGAGTACGACGAGGAGCGGCTGGAGCGGCTCTTCGCCCGGGAGCTGGCCGAGGCGGGCTCCGGCGGCCCGGCGGGGCCGGAGGCCCGCGCGTACGCCGAGCGGCTGGCGCGCTGCTGCCGGGCGAACCTGGCCGGCATGGCGGGCCACGAACCGCCGCCGCTGCCCGCCACGCCGGTCCGGCTGTGGCTGGCGGGCCGGGCGGAGACCGGGCTGCCGGCCCGCCGGCCGGCCGAGGAGCAGGGCCTGTTGTGGCGGGAGCGGTTGCCGCTGCTGGCGGAGGCGCGGTGCCTGGACACCACGCACTACGGGATCGTCCGGGCGCCGCACGTGGCGGTGGTCGCCGAGGCCGTCAACGCGGCGTGCGCCCCGGCGGCGGGAGCGTCCGCCCGCACCTGAACCGGTCCGGGCCCGGCGGACACCCCCGCCGCCGGGTCCGGGCCACCCCCGACCACCGTCACCGACCGCCGACCAACCGACGAACCGAGGCCGAGAGCACGTCCCATGAATCCCTACCAGTCACTCCCGCCCCGCTCCTTCTGGCGGACGGCGGTCGCCGAACCCGCGTGGGCGGACATCGACGGCCTGTGGACCCCGAAGTTCGCCATCGGCCAGGACGACGTCCTCCTCACGGCCGGGTCCTGCTTCGCCCGGCACATCGGCCGCGCCCTGCGCGACCGGGGCATGAACTGGCGCGACGCCGAGCTCGCTCCCCCGGGCCTGACGCCGGAGCAGCGCCGGGACCGCCACTTCGGCGTCTTTTCCTTCCGCACCGGCAACATCTACACCGCCGCCGTGCTGCGGCAGTGGTTCGCCTGGGCGCTGGGCGCCGAGGAGCCGCCCCGCGAGGTGTGGCGGGAGGACGGCCGCTGGTACGACCCCTGCCGTCCGTCCGTCGAACCGGCCGGGCACGCCTCCCCCGACGAGCTGTTCGCCGCCCGCGCCGCCACGCTCGCCGCGATCCGCGGGGCCCTCGCCGAGGCGGACTGCCTGATCTTCACGCTGGGGCTGACCGAGGCGTGGCGCGACACCGCCGACGGCACGGTGCTCCCGGTGTGCCCGGGCACCGTGCGCGGCACCTTCGACCCCGCGCGGCACGTCTTCCACAACTTCACCTTCGAGGAGGTGCGCAGGGACCTGACCGCCGCCGTCGAGCTGGCCCGGTCCGTCAACCCGGGGCTGCGGGTGCTGCTCACCGTCTCGCCGGTGCCGCTCACGGCGACCGCCACCGGCGGCCACGCGCTGACGGCCACCACGCACTCGAAGGCGGTCCTGCGGGCCGTCGCCGGTGAACTGGCCGCCGGACACGAGGACATCGACTACTTCCCGGCGTACGAGATCGTGACGGGCACCCCGTTCCGGGGCGCGTTCTTCGAGCCCAACCTGCGCACGGTGACGCGGGAGGGCGTCGCCTTCGTCATGGACCGGTTCTTCGGCGCGCTCGCCGGCCGGCCCGGGGCCGCCACGGGCCCGTCCGCAACCGCCCCCGACCGCCACGACCGGCCCACCGCCGGAGAGGACTTCTGGTGTGACGACGCCGTACTCGACTACTACAACGCCCGCTAGGTTCCTGCTGCTGGGCGACTCGCACGCCGGTCCCGTGGGCCGGGCGGCGAAGGCCGCGGGCGTCCCGTTCGCGGGCGGGCCCATCGGCTCGGGGCGGGACTTCACCGCCGGGTTCCACGACCTGCGCGGGGACGACGTCGTCTTCCGCGACGCGGAGACGGAGTCCCGCTACCGGTCGGCCCTCGACGAGCTGGGCGTGCCGGGCCTGGACCGGCTGACCGTGCCGCTGGTGTGCACGTTCGGCTTCAGCGCCCATTTCGTGGCGACGACGGAGAACTGGCGGATCTACCGCACGCGCGACGGCGGTTTCCCGCCGGGCTTCCTCGGCGGTCCGCTGTTCGACGCGCTCGTCCGGGCCGCCGTCCGCGACGCGCTGGCCTTCTACGCCCACGCCCGCGGCCTCGGCCTGCGGGTGCTGGCGGTGATGCCGCCGCAGCGGGTGCCCGGCATGTCGGACCGCGAGGTGTTCATGGCGGCGCAGGAGAGCGTCGGCCGGGCCGTCGCCGAACTGGGCGTGGAGGTCGTGGACGTGCGGGCGCGCACCACGGACGCGTCGGGGCTCCAGCGGCCGGAGCTGTGCGAGAAGGACGACATCATCCACGGCAACCTCGCCTTCGGCCGGATCATCCTCGCCGAACTCCTCGACCGCGGA
Source organism: Streptomyces caatingaensis (assembly GCF_001187435.1). Lineage (GTDB taxonomy): Bacteria > Actinomycetota > Actinomycetes > Streptomycetales > Streptomycetaceae > Streptomyces > Streptomyces caatingaensis. Next base: position 176,310 of record NZ_LFXA01000012.1, read on the forward strand.
CTGTGACCCGTATCCGGCCCGCGTCCCCGCCGCCGCGAAGCGGCACGGGAAAGCCGCCCATTGAGACAGCAGCACGAACAAGCAGCACGAGCAAGCAGCACGAGAAAGGTGCACCGGAAAGGTCATGGAAGACTACGCACTCGACGCCGTGAAGGCGATCACCACCCGCGAGAAGCCCGCCTACGAGACGATCGCCCTGGACCCGCTGACCCCGGTGCTCGGCGCCGAGGTCTCCGGCGTCGACCTGCGCGAGGAGCTGACGAAGCGTCAACTCACCGAGATAAAGGACGCGTTCCTCGACCGGCACGTCCTGGTCTTCCGCGACCAGGACATCACCCCCGAGGACCACAAGCGCTTCGCGGCGCACTTCGGCCCGCTGCACCCGGTGGCCCTGCCCGCGCCCGGCAGCGACCCGTACGTGCTGGAGATCAGCGCCTCGGCCGAGTCGAAGAACGTGGCGGGCAACGGCTGGCACGCCGACGGCACCGCCGACGCCGAGCCCTCGCTCGGGTCGATGCTCCACGTCACCCGCATCCCGGAGCCGGGCGCCGGCGGCGACACGATGTTCGCGAACATGCACCTCGCCTACGAGATGCTCTCGCCCGCCATGAAGACGTTCCTCGACGGCCTGACCGCCGTCCACGACGGCGCCCAGCCGTGGGGCGAGCAGGGCCCGCCGGCCGAGTACGAGGTGCCGGTGAACGAGCACCCCGTCGTCGTCCGCCACCCGGAGACCGGCCGCAAGCTCCTGTTCGTCAACCGCCCCTACACCGCGCGCATCCCGCAGCTGTCGCGCGCCGAGAGCGACGCCGTGCTGGAGATGCTCTACCGGCACATCGCGGGGACGCCGCTGCTCGCCTGCCGGGTGCGCTGGCAGCCCAACACCCTGGTGTTCTGGGACAACCGCTGCGTCCAGCACCACGCCATCTGGGACTACTACCCGCACAGCCGCTACGGCCGGCGCGTCGCCATCGACGGAACGCGGCCGCGCGCCTGACCCGTCGAGCCCGACGGCCGCCCGTCCCCTCCTCCCCTCCGCGGGGAATCCTTCCGCGGGGAATCCTTCCGCGGGGGATTCCCCGCGGAGGAGGGGACGGGCGGCCCGTCCCACATGCTCAGTGTCCGGCGGCCCGTTCCAGGCTGTCGGCCAGCCCGTCCGCCAGCCGCCCGTACGCCGCGCGGAGCCGCTCCTCCCGGCCCTCCGCCGTGTCCTGCCCGGCGAGCGCGAAGGCGTGGGCGTTCACCGTCGCGAACGGACAGCACGCCGCGTAGGCGTCCGCGTCCGCCGCGGCGTAGGCGGCCGCGAGCGCCCGCGCGTGCACCATCGCGTTGGCGTCGGCGTAAGAGGTCACATTGGCGCCGGTGTTGAGCCGGGCGTAGCCGTCCGCGAACTCCTCCGCCTCGGCCTCGCCGTAGTCGTTCTCCCTCGCCCAGGCGCGGGCGGTGGCCGCCGCGGTGGCGAAGGCGTCGGCGTAGGGGTAGGCGCGCCGGTGGACGTCCCGCAGCGCCGGTTCCAGGGCGGCGGCCCAGACGTCCTCCGCGACGGGCTCCCCCGCCAGCGCCCTGATGTGCAGGGCCCGCACCGCCTCGCCCTGCGGCGGCACGACGGTGCGGGCGTGCCAGTCGTGGACGACGCCGAACGGCACCCGCCCGTCCAGCCGCGCACAGGCGTCGTACAGGCGCCGGGCCCACTCCCCCGCCGCCTCCGGCTCCCGCCCGGCCCACAGCGCGCCGGCCACCTGTGCGAGCCAGCCCGGCAGGCCGGGCCCGTCCGCCGCGCGCTCGTCCCACCGGCCGGCCGCGGCGGCGTCGAGCCGGGCGAGGAAGTGCGGAGGGGCCTCGGCGGAGGGCGCGGGACGGCTCACGGTTCTTTCTCCTGTTCCGCTGTGCTGCTGGGCTGCTGGGCCGGCCGGTGGTGTCCGGTCCGGCCCCGTCATCCTGTCGCGCCCGGGCGCCCGGCGCGATGTCGCGATGATCACGTCCCGCGGCGGGGAGCGGCCGGGGCGAGGTCCAGGAGGGCCACGTAGGCGGCGAGCCGGGCGGCCGCGTCGAGCATCGCCACCCCGCGCGCGGTGAGCCGGCGCCGCCAGTCGTCGAGGGCCGCGGACAGCTCGCCGGTGCCCCCGGCCGAGCGGATCTGGTGGACCACCGTGCGGATCTGCGCCAACGGGTGCCCGCCGCGCCGGAGGAGATGGGCCAGCTCGGCGTCGCGGACCTCCTGGGCGCCGTACGAGCGGTGCCCGGTGACGGGCTCCCGGACCGGGGCGAGGATGCCCGCCCGCTCCCAGTTCCGCAGGGTCGCCGGGGTGACGCCCAGCCGGTGCGCCAGCTCGCCGATGCCGAGCGGCCCCCCACCGGCGGTTCCGGGACCGGCCGTTCCGGGGGCAGCCGTTCCGGGGCCGGCCGTTCGGGGGGCGTCGGAGGTCAGGTCCTCGACAGCCCGGCCGACCGCGTCCAACGTCCCCCGGTCGCGCAGGAGTTGGGCGTGGCCGCGGTCGACGGCCGTGAGCGCGGCGTCGAGTTCGCCGGCGTTGACCGCCCGCATGATCTGTCCGCCCTCGGCGTACCCGTACGCCCGGACGAGGGCCAGGTGGGCGCGCAGGGCCGCCGCGTGCACGGCGGTGTAGGTCCGGTAGCCCGACGCGGTGCGCCCGGCGGGCGGCAGGAACCCGTCCCGCTCGTAGTTGCGGACGGCCTGGGTCGACAGACCGTGCTCGCGGGCCAGGTCGACGGGGCGCAGGAACTCCATGGTTTGAGACTTTAACCCGCCCCTCCTGGGCCTTTGCTCGAAAAGTTCCAATCGGCTTTGCAGGTATACGGTTGAGCGGTATGACTGATGACCCGGAAGTGCGGAACGTCCCGGAACGCGCCACCACGCCGTGCGCCGCCGACAGCCACGGCCTGATCCGCGTGCAGGGGGCGCGGGAGAACAACCTCAAGGACGTCGGCGTCGAGCTCCCGAAGCGCAGGCTGACGGTGTTCACCGGGGTCTCCGGATCCGGCAAGAGCTCCCTGGTGTTCGACACGATCGCCGCGGAGTCCCAGCGGCTGATCAACGAGACGTACAGCGCCTTCGTCCAGGGCTTCATGCCCGCCCTCGCGCGGCCCGACGTCGACGTGCTCGACGGGCTGACCGCCGCGATCCTGGTCGACCAGCGGCCGATGGGCGTCAACGCCCGCTCCACGGTGGGCACCGCCACCGACGCCGGCACCCTGCTGCGCATCCTCTTCAGCCGGCTCGCCGAGCCGTACATCGGCTCGCAGAAGGCGTTCGCCTTCACCATCCCCTCGTCCGAGGCATCGGGCGTCCTGGTCGTGAACGGCAAGCAGACCGGGAAGGAGTTCAGCGTCGTCGGCGGCATGTGCCTGCGCTGCGAGGGCCTGGGCACCGTCACCGGCATCGACCCGGCGCGGCTCCTCGACGAGTCCAGGTCCCTGGCCGACGGCGCGATCACGGTGCCCGGCTGGCGGACGGACAGCTGGGTGGTGCGGTCCTTCACCGAGTCCGGCTTCCTCGACCCCGCCAAGCCGATCCGCGACTACACCGCGCGGGAGAGGCACGACCTCCTGCACCGGGATCCCGTCAAGGTCACGGTGGGGGGCCTCACCACCACCTACGAGGGGCTCCTCGCGCGCGTCCGCAAGTCGTTCCTGGCCAAGGACAAGGAGACGCTGCGGCCGCACATCCGGGCCTTCGTGGAGCGGGCGGTGACGTTCTCCGTCTGCCCGGAGTGCGACGGCACCCGGCTCAGCGCCACGGCCCGGTCCGCGAAGATCGACGGGGTGAGCATCGCGGACGCCTGCGCGTGGCAGGCCGGCGACCTCCTCGCCTGGGTACGCGGGCTGACCGACCCCTCGGTCGCCTCGCTCGTCTCCGTCCTCACCGGTGTGCTCGACGCGTTCGTCGAGATCGGCCTCGGCTACCTCTCGCTCGACCGGCCGACGAGCACGCTCTCCGGCGGCGAGGCGCAGCGCGTCAAGATGGTCCGCCATCTCGGCTCGGCGCTGACGGACGTGACGTACGTCTTCGACGAGCCCACCGCCGGCCTCCACCCGCACGACGTCCGGCGCGTGAACGACCTGCTGCTGCGCCTGCGCGACAAGGGCAACACCGTGCTGGTCGTGGAGCACGAGCCGGAGACGGTCCTGATCGCCGACCACGTCGTGGACCTGGGGCCGCGCGCCGGCGCGGACGGCGGCGACGTGGTCTTCCAGGGCACCGTCGAGGACCTGCGGGCGAGCGGCACCCTCACCGGACGGCACCTGGACGACCGCGCGCCGGTGAAGCCGTCGGTGCGCCGGCGGACCGGGGTGCTGGAGGTGCGCGGCGCCGCCTCCCACAACCTGCGCGACGTCGACGTGGACATCCCGCTCGGCGTGCTCACCGTCGTCACCGGCGTCGCGGGCTCCGGCAAGAGCTCCCTGATCCAGGGCTCGGTGGCCGGCCGGGACGGCGTGGTCGTGGTGGACCAGTCGCCCATCAGGGGCTCCCGGCGCAGCAACCCGGCCACCTTCACCGGCGCCCTGGATCCGATCCGCAGGGCCTTCGCTCGGGCCAACGGCGTCGGTCCCGCGCTGTTCAGCCCCAACTCCGAGGGCGCCTGCCCCGCGTGCAAGGGCGCCGGCGTCCTGCACACCGATCTGGCGATCATGGCGAGCGTGGCCACCACCTGCGAGGAGTGCGGGGGCAGGCGCTTCCGGGCGTCGGTGCTCCAGCACCGGCTCGGCGGGCGGGACATCGCCGAGGTGCTCGCGATGCCGGTGGCCGAGGCCGCGGAGTTCTTCCGCGACGGGCCCGCGCGGACTCCGGCGGTGTGCGCGATCCTCGGCCGGCTCGCCGATGTCGGCCTGGGCTACCTGAGCCTCGGCCGGCCGCTGACCACCCTCTCCGGCGGCGAGCGCCAACGCCTCAAGCTGGCCGCGCACATGGCCGGCACGGCGCGCGTCCACGTCCTGGACGAGCCGACCAGCGGCCTGCACCCGTCCGACGTCGAGCAGTTGCTCGCCCTGCTCGACCGGCTCGTCGACGCCGGCACGTCGGTCGTCGTCGTCGAGCACCACCAGGCGGTCATGGCCCACGCCGACTGGATCATCGACCTCGGCCCCGGCGCAGGTCACGACGGCGGCCGGGTCGTCTTCGAGGGCACCCCCGCCGACCTGATCGCCGCCCGCTCGACCCTGACCGGGCGGCACCTCGCGGAGTACGTGGGCGCCTGACGGGCGCCCCCCGGAGAGCCGGTAGAATCGACGGACGTGGCGGACACCCAGTACGAAGACCTGTTGAGGCTGGTGCTCACCTCCGGGACGGCCAAGGCCGACCGGACGGGCACCGGCACCCGAAGTGTCTTCGGGCACCAACTGCGCTATGACCTCTCGCGCGGATTCCCCCTGGTCACCACCAAGAAGGTGCACCTCAAGTCCATCGTCTACGAGCTGCTGTGGTTCCTCAGGGGCGACTCGAACGTCGGCTGGCTGCGGGAGCACGGCGTCACCATCTGGGACGAGTGGGCCGACGCGAACGGTGACCTCGGCCCGGTGTACGGCGTACAGTGGCGCTCCTGGCCCACGCCGGACGGCCGGCACATCGACCAGATCAGCGAGGTCCTGGAGACGCTGCGCCGGGACCCGGACTCCCGCCGGATGATCGTCTCCGCCTGGAACGTCGCCGAGCTGCCCGCGATGGCCCTCGCGCCGTGCCACGCCTTCTTCCAGTTCTACGTCGCCGACGGCCGGCTCTCCTGCCAGCTGTACCAGCGCAGCGCGGACCTGTTCCTCGGCGTGCCCTTCAACATCGCCAGCTACGCGCTGCTCACGCACATGGTGGCGCAGCAAGTGGGCCTGGAGCCGGGAGACTTCATCTGGACGGGGGGCGACTGCCACATCTACGACAACCACGTCGAGCAGGTGACGGAGCAGCTCTCGCGCACCCCGTTCGCGTTCCCGACGCTGCGGCTGCGCCGGGCCGATTCGCTCTTCTCCTACGCGTACTCCGACGTGGAGGTCGTCGACTACCGGCACCACCCGGCCATCAAGGCCCCGGTCGCGGTATGAGGGTCGGGCTGATCTGGGCGCAGACCCCCGGCGGTGTCATCGGGGCGGGCAACGCCATTCCGTGGCAACTGCCCGAGGACATGGCGCACTTCAAGGCCATGACCCTCGGCCACCCCGTGGTGATGGGGCGCAGGACCTGGGACTCGCTGCCCGCGCGGTTCCGCCCGCTGCCCGGCAGGCGCAACATCGTGGTGACCCGCGATCCCCGGTGGTCCGCCGACGGCGCGGAGCGCGCCGGGTCGGTCACCGAGGCCCTGGAGATCGCGGCGACCGGCCCCTCCGCTCCCATGACCTGGGTGATCGGCGGCGGGGAGATCTACCGGGCGGCGCTGCCGTACGCCACGGCACTCTCCGTGACCGAGGTCGACTCGGCGGTGGACGGCGACACGTACGCCCCGGCGCTCGACACGACATGGAAGATCACCGAGGACCGGGGCTGGCAGTCCTCCGCGTCCGGGCTGCGCTACCGCATTCGCCTCTACACGCGCTGAGGCCGGACGGGCGGCACGGCGGGGAGCCGGCCCCCCGACTCCCCGCCGTCCGCCGTCACGCCTCCGGCGCTACCTGCTGCCGCAGCTCCACCAGCGCCCGGAGCGCGTGGCTGTACGTCTGGATGCTCTTCTCGCTGTGCGTCGTGACGGCGGTCCTGACCTCGTCGAAGGCCTTGGCGATGAGCTCGTCCAGGTCGTACCGGTCGATGCTCTGGATCCTCTGGATGCCGCTCATGGTGCTTCTCCTCTCATCGGGGGGCGGGGTCGGCCCCGGCCGGCGGGCCGGCTCGGGGACGGCTCGGGCGGGGTGCGCGGGCCGCGGTCACGAGGTGGCCTCCAGGGGGGCGAGCTGCCGTCCGGCCAGCCGCCGGTAGGTGCTGTCGGCCGCCATCAGCTCGGCGTGGGTGCCGCTGGCGCGCAGCCAGCCGTCCTCGACGAGGAGGATGCGGTCGGCGTCCACGGTGGTCGAGAGGCGGTGGGCGATGGTGACGACCTGGCAGCGGGTTCCGATGGCGGTGATGGCGTCGCGCAGGGCCTTCTCGGAGTCGGAGTCCAGGTGCGAGGTGGCCTCGTCCAGCAGCAGCACGTCGGGCCGGGCGAGCAACGCACGGGACCGGCTCCCCCTCCGTCCCCCTGCCTCCGCAGAACTGCCGCGTGCCGTGCGGCGGCCGCGTGGACGGGGTGCACGACGGCGACAAGGGAATCCGGGGAATCCGCGACATGAGAGGCTCATATTTCGCATCACCAGCAACGAAAGCACCACTGTGACAGCGACCTCGCCCCATACCGCCCTCTCCGTCATGCCCGGCCCGTCCGCCGGCCGTATGCGCCGTATGCACTGGAGACACGCGGTCCGATGGGTACCGCCGGTGCTCGCGCTCGGCCTCGGCGTGTGGGGGAACACGAACCCGTCCGCGTGGACCGACGAAATCGTCACCATCGACGTGGCGCGGCGGTCCTGGCCGCAGCTGATGGAGCTGCTGGGGCGGGTCGACGCGGTGCACGGCCTGCACTACGTGCTGATGTACCTGGTCGGACAGGCGAGTGGAGGGCTCAACGAGTTCCTGGCGCGGGTGCCCTCCGCGATGGCGGTGGCCGTAGCAGCAGGCGGACTGACCTGGCTGGGGCGGCTGCTCGGCGGTCCGCGCCTCGGGCTGGGCGCCGGGCTGCTGCTCGCCGTTCTGCCGACCGCGTCACGCTATGCACAGGAGGCCCGCTCGTTCGCCTTCGTCATGGCGGTGGCCGTCCTGGCCACGGGTGCCCTGGTGAAAGCCCTGGCCGGCCGGGCCCGAGGCCGGTGGCCGATCGGCTATGCCGTGCTGCTGGCCCTGTTGGGCTGGTTCAACCTGCTGGGGCTGCTGCTGGTGGCCGCCCACGCGGTCACCGTGCTGCTCCGGCGCCCCGGCCGCCGCGTCGTCGTACGCCTGCTGGCGGCCCAGGCCGCCGGCATCGCCGCCGTCGTCCCGCTGCTGCTCCTCGCCTCGTCCCAGAGCTCCGCCGTGGGCGACGCCGCACCGGTCACCGCCGGAACCCCGTTCAACTACTTCACCTGGCTCCTCACCCCCGGCCAGGACACCCTCCCCACCGCGCTGAAACTCCTGCTCACCCTCACCGCCCTCACCCTCCTCGTCGCGCGTCGGCACCAGGCCCCGCCGCCGGCCCTCGCGGTGGGCGTGCCCTGGCTGACCGTCCCCCCGCTGCTCCTGGCGGCCGCCTCGCTCGGCCATCCCCTCTTCGCCTACCGCTACCTGCTGTTCTGCCTGCCGGCGCTCGCCCTGCTGCTCGCGACGGCCGCCACCGTCATCCCCCGGCGTCTGTACGCGCTGCTCGCGCTCCTCGCGGCCGTTCCGACGGCCGCCTCCCACCTGGCCATTCGCCAGGAGGACAGCCGCCCGTGGGATACCGGCGCCGTGATCAGGACCCTGCGCGTCCACGACGCCCCCGGTGACGCCGTTCTCTTCGGCGGCGCCCGGTGCGGCCTGATCGCCAGCGCCTTCAAGGAGGCGTTCATGAACCGCCCCGACCTGGGCCAAGGGCGGACGGCGGCCCAACTCGGCACCCTGGACCACCTGCCCGCCGACCCGGCCCTGCTGGAACAGAGACTGTCCCGGACGTCCCGCGTCTGGCACGTCACCTGCACCCACCTCTCCGCCGGCGCCCGCCAGTCCGCCGAGCGCACCGCCGCGGCCCAGGAACAGGCCCTCGCCCGCGCCGGCTTCTCCCCGGTCCAGCGCCACAGCGCCCGCGGCGTGGTTATCACCCTCGAACAACGCCCGGCCACCAAGCGGCGGCTCCTCCGTACGCCTGCCCAATGACCCCCACAGCACCGGCAGTTGTGTCAGCACGCGTGACCGCGGCGCCGCGGAACAGCCGCGAAGAGGTCGGCCGGTCGTCCTGTGCGCCGGCCGGCACCGGGTCCCCTCGTGCCGGTGCGATCGCGGGACGACCGAGATCCTGTTGCGCCGGCGGTCGGCATGCCCAAGCCTGGGAACCGACATGGCCCTGCCCTCATCACGCCCGCCGACGCCCACGTCCCCCACGTCCCCGGCGGCCCCGACGGCCCGGGCGCCCCGGGCCGCGGCGGTCCGGAGCCCGTGAACCCGGGAAGCGCCCCGCCCGAGGTCCGGCGTGCCGTGCGGGTGACCCTGGCGGGGTGCGCGGGGTTCTACGGCTTCCGTTACGGGCTGGGGGATCCGGCCATGGGGCTGTACGCCATGTTCGGCGCGCTGCCCCTGGGCCTGTTCGCCCGCCTGCCGGGCGACGCGCGGCAGCGCGCCGGCACGCTCCTGGCGGTCCTCCCGGCGGGCTGGGCGCTCGTGACCGCCGGAACCCTGCTGGCGGTGGACGGCTGGGCGGCCGCGGGCGGCATGGTGGTGGTCGGCTTCGCCGTGGCGTTCGGCACGGTGTGCGGCCCGCGCGTGAGCGGGGTCGCCCCGGCCCTCCAGCTGTTCTACGTCCTGCCGTGCTTCCCGCCGTACGCCCCGCAGACGCTCGGTTCCCGCCTGGTGGGACTGGGCGTCGGCATCGTGCTGATCAGCTGTGCCGAACGGTGGGTGTGGCCCGACGTACCGGCGCGTCCCTACCGGGCCGCCCTCGCGGACGCGATGTCCGCGCTCGGCGACTACGCCGCCGCACTCGCCGGTACGGGCGCGGGCGCGTCCGTCGGCCGGTGCCGGGAGGCCGCCCACCGGGCGGTCGACGCGGCCCGGCTGTCGCGAACCGCGGCCGCCGAGCGCCCCGTCGCCCCGACGGTGCGCGACCTCGCCCTCTGCCACGCCCGCGCGACCGCTCGCTACGTACGAGGTCGACTGGACCGCCTGTACGCCGCCGGCGGACCCCTCCGGCCCGGCGCCGCGGCCCTGCTGCGGGACGGCACGGCCCGCCTGCACGCGGCGGCGGCCGCCCTGCGCGGCGTCCCGCCCGAGGGCGATGGACCCGCCGAGGCCCTGGAAGCCCTCGACGCGCCCCCGCGCCCGGCGCACGACCCGCCCGGCGAGCAGCGGCAGGACGCGGTGGCCCGGGCCACCGCCGCCGGTATCGGGCTCGCCCTGCTGACGTCCCGCATCGCCGCGGGCGGGCGGCGGGCCGCCCTCGCTCACGAGGGCCCCACGCCGTGGTACGCCACCGCGCCCCCGCTCGCGCTCCGCCTGCGCCGCCTCCGGGCCCATCTCCACCGGCACTCGGTCCACCTGCACAACGCGCTGCGCATCGGCCTGGCGCTGGGCTGCGCCCGGGTGCTGGTCGGCCTGCTCGGTCTCTCGCACGGCTTCTGGGTGCTGTTCGCCGTGCTGAGCCTGATGCGGACGTCCGCGGCCGACACCCGGGCGGGGCTGCGGCCCGCGTTCCTCGGTACGGCCGCCGGCGCGGGGGCCATGGGCCTGGTCCTCCACGGGGTCGGCGACGTCCCCCTCGTCTACGCGTGCGCCCTGCCCGTCGCCATGCTGTGCGGCTTCGGCGCCGGGCCGCTGCTCGGCCCGGCCTGGGAGCAGGCGGCGTTCACGGTCGCCTTCGTCCTGATCTTCACGCAGCTGTCGGTGCCCGACTGGCGCCTCTCGGAACAACGGCTCGAGGACGTCCTGATCGGCGGGGCGATCGGCGCGGCGGCGAGCCTGCTGGCCTGGCCGCGAGGCAGCCACGGCACCCTGTGCGGCACCGTCGCCGACTTCCTCGCGGCCGGCGGGGACGGCTGCCGGACCGTCGTCGGCATCCTGAGCGGCCGCCCGGCCACGGCGGATCCGCTCCTCCCCGTCCGCCGCGCGATGCTCCGCGCGGAAGCCGCCTACGTCCAGAACCAGGCGGAGAAGTTCCGCCCGCGCGCGGACGACGAGCTGATCGAACGGGCGTTGACGTGCGGTTACCACATGGCCGTCGGCGGCGAACTGCTGCTGATCCGCCACGGGCGCCCGGGGAGCGCCCCACTGCCCCCGGCGGCCGCCGCGTCCCTGGCCCCCCGCGCGGAGGAGGTCGCCGACCGGGCGCGGTGCGCCGCGGCGAGCCTGTGGGCCGCGGCGAGCCACCGCCCCGGAGGAGGGGCTGTCGGCCCGGCCCCGCGGCACACCACCCACGCAGGGGTACTCGCACCGGACGCCGAGGCATGGCTGGCCGGGGTCGCACAGGACCTGGCCCGAATCCCCGGCGGCGCCGGAGGAGACAGAGAGGGACGATAGTCCTGTGGCAAAGAACCCCTGCGGAGAAAAGCGCTGGACTTCTCCTCGCCCCCGCGTGTTAACTTGGAGAAGTCCCCAGTTGATCACTCTCGGGCTGTTCTGCCCTAGAAGAGGTGTTTGATGTCCCGGCCCGCGCCGAGCGCGCCTCGCCGCATCGCGTAGCCGTCCCCTTTCGCCGTGATGGCCACGGCGATCTGCCGGGACGGAATCCCGGTGCCCATACCCCCTCCCGTGGCCTCGCGGCCGTGGAGGCCTACGACCGTATCCGCGGCCGTCGGTCCACTCCGCCGCCCATGGGTTTCCCGAGGCCGCTCGGCCTGCTCTTGCTGTCATCGCACACTTCTCAGCAAGGAGCACCCGGGTGTCCAGCGACAACCTCGCTCACCAGAACACCGCCAACAACGTCAACAACGTCCTCAGCACTGACACGTTCAGCTGTGTGTGGTGCGGACTGACCGTCTCGGCCCAGGCCCCCGACGGCAGCCGCCGCAACCACTGTCCGTCGTGTCTGCACTCCAAGCACGTCATCGACCATGTCGAGGGCGGTCCGTCGGAGTGCGGTTCGAGGATGAGCCCGATCGCCATCGCCGTGCTCCGCACCGGCGACTGGATGATCGTCCACCGCTGCGTCCGCTGCGACGAGCTCACCTCCAACCCGGTGTCCACGGACGACAACCAGCTCATCCTGATGCGCATGGCCGTGCGGCCGCTGGCGCAACCTCCGTTCCCGCTCGAAGCGTTCGGCACCCTCTGAGCGCCCATCAGGAAAGGAGGCCGGCCATGCCACGCCGCACCCAGCCGGGAAACCGCAAGAACCGGCACCGACCGCAGCGCTACAAGGACGTGCTCCACGGCAACGGCGGTCACCGGGCCAATGACTTCCGGTGTGTCGGCTGCCGGCTCGACGTGTCTCTCGTCGCGCCCGGCACCGCGCACCGCAACCATTGCCCGAACTGCCTTGTCAGCCTGCACGTCGACGACCGCGTCCCCGGCGACCGCGCCTCGGAGTGCCACGGGCGCATGGAGGCACTGAGTCTGACCGTACGGCCGGACGGCGAATGGATGATCATCCATCACTGCCTGTCCTGCGGTGAGCTCAGCGCCAACCGCATCGCCGGTGACGACAACGCGCTCGTCCTGATGCGCCTGGCCCTCAGGCCGCTCCAGGACGGCAGCGTCGCCAGCAGCGCACTGCTCACGGCACTCTGACGAACCGTCAGTCGCCGTGCGCGATCACGCCGGGGCGGGTGCATTGCACCCGCCCCGGCTTTCACGGGCTGGATCACCGACATGAGTTGTTCGGAGCTCGGCCGAGATCTCACGAAGGCCGGTCACAGGCAGCCGACGTTCATTGTTTGTTTGACTCTGCCGCGCCGCTCCCGCCGGGCCGGCGGGGAGCATGTCCCTGGCTGCGAGCATGCTCGGCGGCCGCTCCACCCGGCCTGCACGGTTCAGGGGGCCGCACAAGATCCCGAACCGGCACGATTCCCCTCCCGGGTACCTGCCCTGCGGGCGACCGAGGAGGGCGAGGACCGAGGAGCGCGAGGACCAAGGGGCGCGAGGACCGAAGAGCGCGAGGACCAAGGAGCGCGAGGACGGAATCACCGGGCGGATCAAGGAACGTGGCACTGCATATGTCCGGGTCCGGATACGTCTGGGTCCGGCGTGGACTCCGGTGACCGCCTCACCCAGCCCGGAGCCGCGCCTTGCGGGCGGGGCCGGGCAGCGGTGACCACCAGTTCGCGGCGCCGGCGAGGGACATCACGGCGGGCACCAGCAGCGGGCGGACGATCAGGGCGTCCACCACGACCGACAGCGCCACCGTGACACCGATGACCTTGATCGTGGCCATGCCGCACCCGGCGAGGCTCAACAGGGCCGCACCGACCACGACGGCCGAGGTGGTGAACAGCGGCGCGGCCGCGGCGAGCCCCGCGGCGACGGCCGGCATCGTCTCGCCGGTGCGCCGGTGGGCCTCGACGACCCGGGCGAGCAACAGCACCTCGTAGTCCATGGACAGGCCGAACGCGAGGCAGAACACGATGACCGGAGTGAACAGATCCGTTCCGCCCGTGACGACGAAATCCCCGAGCAGCGGCCGGAGATGGCCGTCCTGGAAGATCCAGACCATGGCGCCGAAGGCGGCGGTCATGCTGAGTACGTTCATCACCAGCGCCTTGACCGCCAGGAAGAGCCCGCCGGTGAACAGGAGCAGCACGACGAAGGTGGCGGACAGCACGATGCCGATGGCTGCCGGCAGACGGGATCCCACGACCTGCTGTACGTCGAGCAGCCTGGCGGGCGGCCCGGTCACCAGCGGTGCGGTCGGGGCGCGGGTCGTGCGTACGGCACGGGCGAGCCGTACACCGGCGGGGCCGAAGGGCTCGGTGGGGCCCTGGACGGCCAACCACGTCCCGCCGTCTGACAGATACCGGTCCGCGAGCGCGCGACTCGGCCCCTCGGTACGGGAGCCGTGTGCGTAGGTCCCGGTCGCGGTACGGACCGAGAGCGCGCCCGGCAGCGCCGACAGGCGTCGGGCGTAACGGTCCAGTTCCGCCAGCCGGGCAGCGCTGCCGCCCGGGCCCCAGCCGGGCAGGATGGCGTCCAGTTCCGTGGGGCCGAAGTCGGGGAATTCCGCGCGTATGTCGCGCATCGCCGCGACGGCGGGGGCGGTGCCGGGCAGTACCCGCTCGTCGCTCAGGGAGAACGACACGTGCCGGAACGGCAGCGCCACCAGCACCAGGACCAGCACTGCCCCCACGGCGGCCGGGAACCGGTGCCGGATCACTCCCCCGGCCAACCTCCGCCATGCATCGGAGGTCCGGCCACGTGCTCCGTATCGGCGGCCGACGAACCGGTCGGCGCCGAAGCAGGACAGACCTGCCGGCACCAGCGCCAAGGCGGCCACGGCGGCGAGGATCACCACCGGGATACCGGCATACGCCAACGACCGCAGGAAGGGCAGCGGAAAGACCAGCAGCCCGGTCAGCGACAGCGCCACGATGACCGCCGAGACCACGACCGTGCGCCCCGCCGTGGCCATCGCCCGCTCGACCGCTTCCTCGTGCGCTCTCCCCCCGCCCCGTTCCTCCCGGTAGCGGGCGACGAGGAAGAGGCTGAAGTCGACGGCGAGTGCCAGTCCCACCACGGTGGTCACGTTCAGCGCGTACAGCGACACCTCGGTGTACGCGGAGACGGCACGCAGCACGGCCAGCGTGCCCACGACCGCCACCCCGCCCACCGCCAGCGGCAGGCAGGCCGCCGCGACACCACCGAACGCCCACAGCAGCAGCACCAACGTCACGGGCACGGCCACCAACTCGGAGGTACGAAGGTCCCGTCGGCTCTGCTCCTGCATGTCCCGGGCCATCAGCGCCGGCCCCGACGCCACGACACGCAGCGGACCGTGCCTGCCCGTGACGACCGGCATCAAGCGGTTCACGGTCGCGTGCCCCCGGTCTCCGGACAACCGCACCCCAGTACGAGGGCGGAATGGCGGTCCGCCGAGCCCAACCGCTCGTCTCCACCCGCCGGTGTCCCCCGAGGCTTCGCCCCTCCCCGGGGCATGCCGGCCCACGGGCCCGTCCAGTAGGAATCCACCCCGATCACCTTGCGGTCCGCACGGACCAGGTTCACCAACCGCCGCCCCGCATCGCGCGCTTCGGGGGCGTCGACCGAGCCCGGGGTACGCGCCATCAGCACCATGTCGGGCACACCGCCGTGGAAGCGCTGCGTCAGCAGCACCTCCGCCCGCGACGACGACGCCTCCTTCCAGGCCCACCCGCCCGTACTGAGACGCCCGGCAACCGCATGCCCCCACCACAGCGCGGCGACGGCCACCAGCAACGCCGCGGCAGTCACCCACCGGCGCCGCCGGGAGGCCAGTCGCCCGAGCGCCGCCAATCCGTCGCGTTCCAGGCCGGTCGCCGCTCCCGGCCGACTTCCCGTATGTGAGCAGGCCGATGCGCGCAAACTCCCCCCAAGTATGCGAACGCGCCACCAACTCCCTCGCGCCCTCCCCCGGGCCTGCAGCCCGAAGCAGACGCAGAGACGACCTATTGCCCGGATCGCCCCATCCCGAACGATTCGCGATCTACCCGTGGTTGGTCACCGGAAACACCGATTGGACCTCGCACTCGCGTCCAGGAACACGCCCACCGCACAGGGGAGGTGTCTGGCATGCGCAAGCCATTCGAGCCCCGGCCTCGGACAGCAGGCCCACCATCCGCTGGGCGCCATCATGCGCTCCCGCCGCGCCACCTGTCCCAGCTCCAGCGACGTCCGCCACCGGCTCAACGGGGTCGCCCCCAGGAGCCGGCGGGCATCAAGAAGCTGACCGCCTGACCAGGCAGGCGATTCGCGGATGCGGCCACGGACCGGGCCGGGACTCACGTGTCAGAATGGATGTGCCCGTTCTTCGTCCGGCTTTCGTCATCGAGGTTCTTCCGTGTCCCAGCCCGTCGGCCGTGTGCCGCAGCGACGCAACGCGCGGTCCAACCGGGCGCGCATCCTGGCCACCGCGCGCCAGGAGCTCGGGCGGAACCCCGACACCACACTGGAGGAGCTGGCGCGCGCCTCCGGTGTCGTCAGGCGCACTCTTTTCGGGCACTTTCCCGGACGGGCGGCACTCCTGGAGGCGCTGGCCGAGGAGGCCGCCGAGGCTCTCCAGGCCGCCGCGGCGGCCGGAGCGGAGGCGACGGACCCGGCCGAGCGGGCACTCGCGCGCTTCTCGCTGTCGATGTGGCCGGT
>NZ_LFXA01000013.1 GCF_001187435.1 Streptomyces caatingaensis
GTGTCGGTGGCCGCCCTGACTGTCAGTACCCTTCGGCGGGCCTTGTTCCGCTCAGTGAAAGGAGAAAAGGATCGTGACTTCACTGTCCGCTGCGCCGCAACGCCTTGGGCATACCGGCTTCGCGGCCATGCGTGCCAACGCGACCGCTGTCGGCATGCTTCTCGACAGCACCGGCTTGCCGGCCTCGGTCTGCATCCCCCGGCCGGAGGCGGTGTACGTCTCCGTGTCGAACTTGGACGACCTCGGCGAATGGGTCGCGGAACGTGGGGGTGAGATCCGTGTCTCGGCATGTGAGGGTGTCGAGACCTGGACTCTGCACACCTGCACTGCGTGTTCTCGGGATGGTTCACGTGTGGCTGTTCAGGTCTCCACGACTGTTCCTGAGGGCGAAGTGGTCGCAGGGTACATTCTCGCGGCTGTGCGTCCGTCGGATTCCGTGTCCGACGACAGGGCTTGGAGCGCGGAGTTCGCCTGTGCGGACTCCTCACCCGCCCCTGGTCTGACCAGACGGCGGGCCCGCCTCCTCGCCGCCATCATCGCCTCTCCCGGGAAGTGGACGACGCGCGATGTCCAGCGCCTCTACCGTGATTCGGGGGTCGGCCCCTGCCGGGGCACAGCGCGGCGGGATTTAAAGGCTCTTGCCCGGCGCGGTGCGCTGAGTCTCCACGACGAGCGCGGCCGGAGGTACTTCACGTTGCCGGCGGCCGGGGACGGTGACACCGGCCTCTAAAACCGCATTGCCGAGGGCTTGGGTTCGGGGGCTGAACCGCTTCGAAGGAGGTGGCAGAACTGCAGATGGTAGCGGGCTTGCATGTCCGCGCAGAAATCCGACGAGTTGTTTTTGTTTCCCTGTAGTGCGGTCCGGGGCCATCTTCGATGGCCCAACGGTCGGGCTGTCCCTTTCCCGCAGGTTTCTCGTCCACCGGCGAGCCGGACAAAGCAGTAATCAGGCCGCAAACCCTACGTTCGACACGTACTCGTACTGACCCCATTGGCTTCCCAGGTCCACGATCTGTTCCACCCAGGCGTCGTCCAGCCCCCGATCGTCCCCCTCGGCCCAGGCCCTCACGATCGCGTCCCATTGACGGATGTTCAGGAGGCGGAATTCGACGACGCGCTGACGCGGGCGCAGCACATGCGACTGGTCCAAGGGATGAATCTCCACGCGCGTGCCGCGGCCCTCCCTGTTCAGGCGCCCCACGAGGTACGGCGCCACGTTTCTGCGGCGCACCGTGCGATAAGCGCTCTCGATGCGTTCCAGGTTCCTTTTCGAAGGGGAACGCTTTCCGTCCAGCCATGCCTTGACCGTGCGGTCCGTGACCGACAAACCCGCCTCACGCGCGGCAGTGCGTGCGTGTCCCGAGCGGGTCAGATACCGCAGGCGCGCCACCAGGCCGCGGCGTACGGACACCGGGGTGGCGATGAAACCGGCCAGGGCGTCGAGCTGTCGCGCCACGGCCTCATGACCCTTGATGCCGCGAGCGCCGTACTTACCGAACTCGATAGTGCGTTCCGGCACTCGTCCTCACCCTCGCCAACGGCCTTCATCCTCGAATTCAACCACGTCAGAATAGCACAACTCTGCTGGTAGCGGCCTTAGTTCACTCGTCAGCGCCACGGGGAGAGGCTCTCTCGAAGCACTCGTGCGAATAAGCACGGGGAACGGCGAGAAAGCCTCTGGCCTGCTTTTGCCGACAGGTGGGAAAGGGGCCGTGATCTGCCCGGCTCTCAGTCCTCGGTGTGGTGGCGGTGGCCCGGGTGGCGCAGGCGGAGCCAGATGTCCCGGGCGTGGCGGCCGGCCTCGATGCGGCTGCGGGCGACGAGTTCGCGGGCCTCTTCCTCGGATCCCACCATGGGGCCGGAGCCGCGGAGGGGGCGGCCGGCTGTTTCGTGGAGGAAGAAGGCGGAGACGAAGCCGATGGCGCCGGCGGCCATGAGGTAGTAGGCCGGGATCATCTTGTTGTGGGTGTTCTCGATCAGGGCGGAGACCACGAGGGGGGTGGTGCCGCCGAAGAGCGAGACGGAGATGTTGTAGGAGACGGAGAGGGCTCCGTAGCGGAGCCGGGTGGGGAAGAGGGCGGGGAGGGTGGAGGCCGCGGTGCCGGCGAAGGAGACGAGCAGGAGGGCCAGGATCAGGCATCCGATGGCCGGCAGGACGGCGCCCTGGGCCTGGATGAGCAGCAGGGCGGGGATGGCGAGGGCCACGAGCGCCGCGCTGCCGGCCATGAAGACCGGTCGGCGTCCCCAGACGTCGGAGTAGCGGCCCACCGTGGTGATGGTCAGCGCGACGACGATCATGGTGCAGAGGATCAGCAGCTGGGAGGTGGTGGCGTCGCGGCCGAGGGTCTCGGTCATGTACGTGGGCAGGTAGGAGGTGACCAGGTAGTTGGTCACGTTGTAGACCACGACGAGGCCCATGCAGATCAGTACGGCCTGCCAGTGCCGGGTGAACGTCTCCTTGAGTCGTCCGTGGCCGGACTGGCGGCCTTCTTCGGCGTGTTCGGCGAGGGCGGTCGGGGACTCGTCGGGGTCGTTGGCCATGCCGACCGAGGCCGCGGCGCGGAAGGCGGGGGTTTCCTCCAGCCTCATGCGCATGTAGAGGCCGATCAGGCCGAGGGGGCCGGAGAGCAGGAAGGGCAGGCGCCAGCCCCAGTCGGTCATGGTGCTCTCGCCCAGGGTGGCGGTGAGGGTGGTGACGAGCGCGGAGCCCAGGGCGTATCCGACGAAGGTGCCGAAGTCAAGCCAGCTGCCGAGGAAGCCGCGGCGTTCGTCGGGCGAGTACTCGGCGATGTAGGTGGTGGCTCCCGCGTATTCGCCGCCGGTGGAGAAGCCCTGTACCAGGCGGCACACGAGGAGGAGGGCGGGGGCCAGCAGGCCGGCCGTGCCGTAGCCGGGCAGCAGGCCCACGGCGAAGGTGCTCACCGCCATCATGATCATGGTGGCGGAGAGGACGCGCTGGCGCCCGATGCGGTCTCCCAGGGGGCCGAAGGCCAGGCCGCCGAGGGGGCGGACCAGGAAGGCGGCGGCGAAGGTGGCGAAGGCGGAGATCACCTGGACGCCGGGGGAGCTTCCGGGGAAGAAGACCTTGCCGAGCACGGCGGCGAGGTAGGCGTACACCCCGAAGTCGAACCACTCCATCATGTTGCCGAGCGCCGCGGCGGAGACGGCCCTGCGCACCTCGGGGCGGTCGGTGACCATGACCTCTTCGAGGCTCAGGGGGCTCTTGCGGCGGCGCAGCATGATGCGGACCAGCCGGTCGGTCGCGGGGGTGCTCTCCCGCGGGGTTCTGACCTGGCCGGGCCTCGGGGCCTTCCTCGGGTCGGCGTCCATGAAGCTATTCAATCCTTATGTGCGGTTTGGCGCTCTTTGGCCTTGTGGAGGGGGGTCAGGCGCGCGCGTACCCGGGGAGATCGTTCGTAAGCGTTTTCGTACAGAGGTAAAAAGTCGTCGTCGAGAGAGCGCGGGGTGCCGGTCAGCGGCGTTTGGAGGCGGTGCGGCGGGCCCGGCGGCGTACGCGGCGGACGATCAGGACGGCGGCGACCAGGCCGAGCGCGGCGAGCAGGTACAGCTCGGAGCGTTCGATGGCTGGATAGAGGGTGTCGATGTGCTGTCCGGCGAAGTAGCCGAGGGTGACCCAGGTGCCGACCCACAGGGCGGCGCCCAGGGCGTTGAAGGCGAGGAATCTCCGCCAGGGCATCTCGCCCATCCCGGCCACGATGCCGTTGATCTGGCGGAGGCCCTCGATGAAGCGGGCGACGGTGACGACCTTGCCGCCGTGCCGGGCGAAGAACTCCTGGGCCTTGGCCACGCGCTCCTGGGTGAGGCGGACGTAGCGGCCGTAGCGGACGACCAGGCGCTTGCCGCCGTAACGGCCGATGGCGTAGCCCACGTTGTCCCCCAGGACGGCGGCGGAGAAGGCGATGCCGGCGACCATGCCGACGTTCAGCCGCCCGGCCCCCGCGTAGACCGTGGCCGCGACCATCACGGTTTCGCCCGGGACGGGGATGCCGAAGTCCTCGATGAAGACGAGGACGGCTACTGCCAGGTAGCCCCAGTGCTCCAGGACCGGGGCGAGGTCGCTGAGGAAGCCGGGGAGGGGAGGAGGAGCTGCCATGCAGGGTCTCCTCGGAGCGGGGGCGGGTCGGTGAGGGGGCGGGTCGGGTGCCGTGGGCCGGGAATCTGTTGTCCTTTACCCGGGCGGGTCCTGTCACAGTCCCTCGGGTCTCATGGGCCCCTCGGCCGGGGGTGTCGCGGTGTGCTCAGCGGGTGGCTCCGCTGCTGGGGCGGGGGCTGGAGAGGACGCGCCGGAGCCAGCGGAGCCGGGCGTCGCGGGCGTCCCGGCTGATGGCCGCGCGTGGTGCGACGGTGTCGAAGCCGTGGAAGGCTCCGGTCCATACGTGCAGTTCGGCCTGGCCGCCGGCCTGCCACAGCGCCTGGGCGTAGGCGACGCCCTCGTCCCGGAAGGTCTCGGCCGATCCGACGTCGATGTAGGCGGGCGGGAGTCCGGACAGGTCGGTGGCGCGTGCGGGTGCCGCGTAGGGCGCCAGGTCGGGGGCGCCGTGGCGGTCGCCGAGCAGTGCTCGCCAGGCGGTGGTGTTGGAGGTGCGGTCCCAGAGGTCGATGCCCGCCATCTGGTGGCTGGAGCAGGTGGTGTTGCGGTCGTCGAGCATGGGGCAGAGGAGCAGTTGCCCGATCGGTGCGGGGCCGCCCCGGTCGCGGGTGAGCAGGGCGAGGGCGGCGGCGAGTCCGCCGCCGGCGCTCTTGCCCCCGATGACGATGCGGTGGGCGTCGATGCCCAGGCGGTCCGCGTGGCCGGCCGCCCAGACGAGTCCGGTGTAGCAGGCCTCCACCTGTCCGGGGTACCGCGTCCGTGGTGCGAGGGGGTACTCGACGGAGATGACGGCCAGTTCGAGGGTGAGGGCCCATTCGCGGAGCAGGCGCGGGAGGACGGACCACGCGTTGCCCGTGATCATTCCGCCGCCGTGGAGGTAGTAGAGGAGCGGGAGGGGCCGGGGGATGCCGGCGGGGCGGGCACTGACGAGCGTGATGTCCTGGCCGCCCGGTGGGCCCGGTATGCGGAGGTCTTCCACGTCGAAGCGGCCGTCGGCCCGGAGTTCGCCGGCCGTCGGCCTGGGCCGGGCGGCGGCGTCCTGCCGTTGGCGGGCCGCGAGGTTCTGCGGGGTGACCGGCTCCCTCGTCCCCTCCCCCAACGCCCCGAGGACCACGGCCAGTTCGGGGTCGAAGGGGGGCGCGGGGGCGATCGTGTCCGGTACTTCCGCGGGGTGGGGGGACGCCGGGACGCCCGGCCCGGACGGCCCATCGGTGCTCGTGTGTACGTCGGTGTGGTCCATGGGGTGCAGTCAACCAGCCGGTGGGCCGCCGGGCCCCGGCCGCCCCGTGGGATCGCAGGAGCCGGTCGGGGCCGGGCACGGGGGCCGCCGGGCCGGCCGCGACCCCCTTCGCCCAGTGGTCAGTTGGTGCGGTCGGACCAGCCTGCGGGGAGGTCGCCGGGGGCGACGGAGACGACGTCCTCGTCGTCCTGGCCGACGTACTCGAAGAAGGTGATCTTCGCGAACTCCGGGACGACGTAGATCGGGTACGTCGGTCCCGCGTCGCGGTACTCGCGCATCCGGTCCAGGTGGTCGTTCTGGAACAGGACGGTGCGCTCGCCGTGTTCCCGGATCCAGTGCGGGAAGAAGATGGTGCCGTGCAGGCGGCGCTTGCCGGGCAGGACGTTGACGACGACGGAGGTGCCCGTGGGCTCGGTCCACGAGACCTTGTAGCAGTCGTCGTCGAGCTGGGCCAGGTCGACCTCCTGGTCCTTGACCCAGCGGCCGCCGACGTGGCCGGAGTGGATGCGGTAGTCGATGGTGCGGTCGTTCTTCACGTACATCTCGTACTGCCAGCCGTTGGCGTACGTGTAGATGAAGCGGTGGCCGACGATGCCGGACAGGTCCTGCGGGGGGACGGGCCGGTCGACGGTGGTGGTGAACGCTCCGTTGGCTGTCATGGGAAGGGCCTCCTGCTGTTGATCAAGCTTGGGGTACCCGGGCCGGCGGGCGGGTGCCCCGTCCGTCACCCGGCACTATTTGAGTTTGCCACAAAACTATTTTGTGGCAAACGGAAGGGTGGCGCAGAATGGGGTCATGGACACCGCGACCAGGTTCAGCCGGCTCATCGGCCCGCTGCGCCGCGCCGTACTGCGCACCCGCCGGGCCGACAAGGACCTGCCCGACCTTCCCGAGGCCCAGATCGAGCTGCTGCGGCTGCTCGCCGGAAGCGGCCGGCTGACGCCCCGGGAGGCGGCGGCGCGGCTGCGCGTCGCCCCCTCCACCGTCAGCAACCTCGTGCGCACCATGAGCGCCGCCGGTCTGGTCGAGCGCACGCCCTCGTCGACGGACCTGCGGACGGTCCACCTGTCCGCCTCGGCGGCCGCCCTCGGCATGCTCGACCGCTACGACCACATCAGCACCACCGCCCTGCGCCGGGCCCTCGGAAGCCTGAGCCCGCGGAGCCGCGAGGCGATCGAGCGTGCCCTGCCCGCTCTGGACGAGTTGCTGGTCGCGCTGGAGGCGGAGGGGAAGGGCGAGTAGCCGGGCGTTCCCGCTCGGGGGCGGGGGCAGCGAGGCCGCGGGGGCGCGAGGGCTACGGGGGCTGTGTGTCTAGAAGGCGCCCAGGTCCGCGGACAGCCAGTGCTCGGGGCGCATGTAGATGTCGACGTGGTCACCGAGCCGGGTTCGTTCGTACTCGACGAAGGCGGCGGCCTTGTCCGGGGGCAGATAGCGTGCGGCCATCGCATAGGCGCTGTCCGGGCCGCCGGCGGTGATCCCGGTGACCGGGCCCTCGACGGACACGTAGCGGACCGTCGGTTCTGTCCGCTGTGCCATCAGGCTGAACCGGCCGGCGGAGCGGATCGCCCGGGCCTTCCGCGAGTCCGGTCCCGTACGGATCCGCAGCTCACCGCCGGGTGTGTAGTGGTACCAGATGGGGACGGTCAGCGGTGCGCGGTCGGGGCCGCGCGTGACCGCCAGCGCGCCGATGTGGGGTTCGGCCAGGAATTGCTCTCGTTCGTGGACGGAAAGCGCCATGCGCTCGAACGTAGCACCGGGGTCCGGCGGCCCGGCGGTGGCGGAACCGCGCGTTCCCCGATCGGCGGGCAGGGCGGCGGAGCAGGGTCAACAGGACTTGTAGGCGTGACCGTCCGCGCCGGCGGGCCTCACCTCCCGGGGGCGTCCGGTCGGTTGCCACGGTGTTTTTCGCGTCGTTTCCGCCTGCCGGAACAGGCCACAGCGGGCGGCTGTCCCTTTCCCCCGGGGGAACGGCGCTCGTAGGGTGACGTCATGGCAGTGGAGCGACGTGTGCATCTGCGCTCCGACGACGTGTACGTCGCCGATGTGAGCTGCGGCGGCCCGCCACGGAGCTGGACCGAGCCGCGTCCGGCCCCCGTCTTCGGTCTCGTCCTCGTCCGGCGGGGTGTCGTCCGTTCACGGGTCGACGGGGTCGAGCAGCTCATGGACCCGGCGACCGTCTTCGTGGAACGCCTCGGCGTGGAGCAGCAGTTCGCCCATCCGCTGGGGGGCGACGCCTATACGGAGATCGTTCTGTCCGAGCCCGCCGTGGCGTCCCTGCTGGACGACGACCCCGGCATTCCCTCCGGTCTGGTGCACGTCTCCCCCACGATCGGACTGCGGCACAGGCTGCTGCTCGCGCGGGCGCGTGCGGAGGACGGGGACGGCTTCGAGGTCGCCGAGAACTCGGTGCGGCTCGCCGCCACGATCTTCGCTCAGCTGGCCCCGGACCGGGTGGCGGCCGGGCGGCCCGCCACGGAGGCCGCGCGCCGGCGACTCGTCGACGACGCGCGGACCGCGCTGGCCGTGCGTCCGGGGCTGCGGCTGGACGCGCTGAGCCGGGAGGTGGGGTGTTCGCCCCACCATCTCAGCCGTGTCTTCGCCGACGTCACCGGCACCACGCTCAGTCACTACCGCAACCGGTTGCGGACCGCGCAGGTGCTGGACCGGCTCAGCGAGGGTGAGCGGGACCTCCGCCAGCTCGCCCTTGAACTCGGCTTCGCCGACCAGGCCCATATGACCCATGTGGTGCGTCGTGCCACGGGCTACCCGCCCGGCCGGCTGCGGGCCCTTCTCGGGGTGGGCGGGGTGGTGGTGGCGCGGGAGGCGTGAGGGCTCGTGCGGGGGGCGGGGGTCGGCGCGGGGCGGTTGGCGGGGGTCCGTCGCGGAAGCCCCGGCGCTCGTGGGATCTTCCGGGATGTCCGTCCGGGGCTTCGTGCGGGCCGGCGGGCGGGGTCGGCCGGCGGTCCGCGGGCGTGGTCAGAGCCAGCTGACGCGGGCGTTCGTGATGTCCTCGCCTGCCCGGTCCTCGGGCGGGCGGGCCAGTTCGCCCTTGGCCACGCCGTCGAGCAGCTTCCGTACGGCGGCCATGATGTCGGGGACGGCGTTGCGGAGGTCCTCGGCGTCGCGCGGTCCCGCCTCCGAGGCCGGGACGCGGGCCTCCGCGAGGAGCGTGTCCAGGTCGGCCAGCCTTGCGGCCACCCAGTCCAGCGGCGCGGCGGACAGGTCGTCGTCGAAGACGCGCTCGCCGGGTTCCCAGCCCTCGAACGCCGGGTGGTGGTGCGCCCGGTCGAAGCTGCCCATCGGCCCCGCCACCGATTCCAGGAGGTCGGCGCGCCACACGGGGCGGTCGACGACGATGGGCCGGGACGCGTAGATGCTGCCCGGCAGGTCTCCTGGGCGCAGGACGCGGACCTCCAGGCGCACTCCGCGTTCGGCGCCCTCCTGGCCCGGGATCGGGTCCGGGTCCACGAAGTACAGGTCGCTCGCCACCACGCCGATCCGCTCGAAGCCGAAGGCGTACAGCATGTGTCCTCCTGGGCGGTGTTCCGATGGAAGCACTGGCACCAGGGTGCGGTGGCGGGGGCCGGTTCGCCAGGGGGCGTTGTTCTGTGCGGTCGCCTTGGGGACGGTGAAGTGGGGGCCGTGGGGGGTTGGTTGGGGCCTTGGAGGCGTGTTGTCGGCACGAGTGGCGTTGGTGGGAGGGGTATGCGGCGGGGGGGGGCGCCTTCCCCGTCGTCGTTCATCGACGGGGACGTCCCCGTCCGTCCCGGCCGGAGAGATCAGGAACGGCATCGCGTGCGTTTGCGGGCTCCTGGCGGGCGGCTCAGCCTGGTGGTGGGGACCGCATGCGTGTGAGGGGTCCGGTTATGGCCCTGCCGGGGAAAGTCTGCTGGTCACGGACCTGTCGCGGGGTGAGATGGACGTGAGGAGGCGGTTCATGCGCATCGACGTCCATGCCCATGTGTGGACCGACGAATACCTCGACCTGCTGGAGGGGTTCGGGAAGACCGACACGGCCTTCCAGCGCGGTGTGGGGGCGGGGCTGGACGAGCGGGAGATCGAGGCGCGGTTCGCGTTGCTGGACTCGGCGGGGGTCACCCGTCAGGTGCTCTCCGCGGCCCCCCAGTCGCCCCACTTCGCGGATCCGCGGCACGCGGCGCGGGCGGCGCGTTCCGTGAACGACCTGTACGCCGAGACGGTGGCTCACTGGCCGGAGAGGTTCATGGCCCTCGCCTCCCTGCCCCTCCCCCACACCGACCTCGCGCTGGAGGAACTGGCCCGGTGTCTGGACGAACTCGGCCTGCACGGGGCGTGTGTGACCACGTCCGTCCTGGGCCGGTCCCTCGCCGATCCCGTCTTCGCGCCCGTCCTCGCCGAGCTCGACCGCCGCGGCGCCGTCCTGTTCGTCCATCCCGCCGGGTGCGGCGGGGGCAGCCCGCTGGTGACGGATTTCCGCCTGACCTGGTCGGTGGGTGCGCCCCTCGAGGACACCATCGCCGTCGCCCATCTCGTGCGGGCGGGGATTCCGGGGCGGTTCCCGCGCGTCAAGTTCGTCGCCTCCCACCTGGGCGGGGCGTTGCCGATGCTGTTGCAGCGCATGGACGACCAGTACGCCTGGGAATGGGACGTTCCGGAGCTTGCGGAGAAGCCGAGCGCCACCGCGCGGCGCCTGTGGTACGACAGCGTCGGCCACGGCCACGCGCCCGCCCTGTGGGCGGCCGTCGAATCCCTCGGCGCCGACCGGATCGTGCTGGGCACGGACTTTCCCTACGAGGACGGCGACCTCTTCCGCACGGCTGTCGCCTACATCGCGGAGTCGGGGCTTCCGCCGGGACAGGCGGAGAAGATCCTGGACGGGAACGCGCGGGGGCTGTTCGGGTTGGGGTCTGCTGGGTGAGAGGGGCGTTGGTTCGCTGTTCCCTGGCTCCCTCGCCGTGACGCCCGTTGTGCCGGAAGGGTCGGGAGTCAGGGTGTGTCGGGCGTGGCGAGGCCGGTGTCCATGGTCGTGCGCAGCTCGGTGAGCACGGTCTCGAACTGCCGGAGCAATGCGGGCGGATACTGGGACAGGATCCGTTCCTGGTGGGCGTTGATGGGGTCGAAGAAGGCGTCCGCGAGTTCCTTGGCGCGGGTGCTGCAGCGCAGCGTGACGATCCGTCGGTCTGTGTGCTCGCGGGTGCGGGTGATGTAGCCGGCCTGTTCCAGGCGGTTCAGCAGTGCCGTCATCGCGCCGGACGAGAGGGGGATGCGCCGGCCGAGCAGGGCGGGTGAGATCGGAGTGCCCGCCTCCTCGGCGGTGGCGATCTCGAGGAGTGCGAAGGCGTCGGTGGAGTGCACGCCGAGCCGGTCCGCGAAACGCCGGCCGAGTTCCGTGAACGTCGCGCCGTAGGCCCTGAGTCCTTCCACGAGGCGTTCCCGCTGGGCCGCGACACCGTCGGGCGTCACCGGCTCGTCCATCGTCCCTGGCCTCCTTTTCACCACGCCGCCGCCATCCCTCGCGTCGGCCGTACGCCTTTGACAACCTACCGCCCCCAATCTACCTTCATCGCAAAGTTACTTCATGATGGAGGTACTTGGTGAACGCGAAGGTCCCCCTCCCCTCCACCGCCCGGCGCCTGCCGGGCCTTGTCGTGATAGCCCTGGGTGTCTCGCTGGTCGTGGTGGACGCCACGGTCGCGAACGTGATCGTCGCCCCCGTCGTCGAAGACCTCGGCATCAGTTCCACGCAGGTGCAGTGGGTCCAGGAGTCGTACGCGATCGTCTTCGCGGCGCTGCTCCTGCTGGCCGGCCGTCTCACCGATGCCGTCGGGGCGAGGAGGGTCTTCCTCGCCGGCGTCGCCCTGTTCGGCGTCACCAGCGTGTCGGCCGGGGTCGCGCCGGACGGCACGTCGCTGATCCTGGCCCGCGCACTGCAGGGTGCGGGGGCGGCGATGATCCTGCCGGCTTCCCTGGCCCTGCTCAACGCCGGGTCCACCGGCCGGGAACGCGGCCGGGCGTTCGCCGTGTGGGGCTCCACCATCGGGGCGGCGTCGGCTCTCGGCCCCCTGCTGGGCGGCTGGCTCGCCGAACACGCCTCCTGGCGCTGGGTGTTCGCGGTCAACGTCCCTGCGACCGCCCTGCTCTGCGTCGGTGCGCTGGTCTGCCTCAGGCCGTCGTCCGCGAAGGGCGGGCGCTTCGACGCGGCGGGCAGCGTCCTTTCCGTCGCCGGTCTCGGTCTGCTCGCTTTCGGTCTGGTCGATGGGCGGGTGTACGGCTGGGTGTTGAGCGTTCGTCCGCTGCATGTCGCCGGGTTCGTCTGGGACGGAGGGCCGTCGCCCGTCCTCGTCGCGCTCGTCCTGGCGGCCGCGGCACTGCCGGCGTTCGTCCGCCGCCAGGTGACGCTTGTCCGGCGTGGTGATGCGGAGCGGGCGCTGATGGACGTCCGCCTGTTCTCAAGGGCTTCCTTCCGCGGCGGCAATATCGTGACGGCGGTGATCGGGATGGGCGAGTTCGGTGTCATCGCGGTGCTGCCCATGTGGCTCCAATTCGCCCTCGGATACAGCGCTTTGGAGGCGGGACTGGCTCTCGTTCCGCTGGCCGCGGGAAGCTTCGTCGCCAGCGGCGCGAGCTTCGGGGCTGCGGCCGTCACACCGCTGCGGCAGGTTCGCGCCGGACTCGTCCTGGAGGCGGCCGGGCTCGCCGCACTGGGTGGCGTCGCGTCCCCGGACAGCCCGTGGTGGGCCGTCGCCCCGGTGCTCTTCCTCTACGGCACCGGTGTGGGTTTCGCCACCGCCCAGGTGACCAATGTCGCCCTCGCCGATGTGCCCGGGGCGGACGCCGGGCAGGGGTCGGGTGTCCAGAGCGCCTTCCGTCAGCTGGGCTCGGCGCTCGGTATCGCCCTGCTGACCACGGTCTTCTTCAGTGTGCTCCGCGCCGGTCTGCACGATCGCCTCCTCGGCACCGGGTTGCCCGCCGGGGAGGTCCACGTCCTCACCCGTGCCATCACCGACAGCGCGGGAGCCGCCATCGAGCCGCTGGCCGCCCAGTCCTCCTCCGCGGCCGCCGCCGACGCCGCGAAGGCGGCGATGACGCAGGCCATGACCTACAGCGCCTTTGCGGCGTCGGCCTTCGTCCTGCTGGGGCTGGCGGCGACGGCGTTCGTGCCGGCACGGGCGGGATCCGCGTCCGAACCCTCGGGGACGGAACGGCGCGCTCTGCGGTCGTGAGGCAGCGGCCTGCCCGTCGGGGCGGACGCCGGCGCGGCTTCGGCGTCCGGGGGCTCATGCGGGTGGGTTATTGGACCGAGCTGTCGCGCAGGGCCTCGGCGTAGCGGGCGAGGGAGCGGTTGTAGCGAGGGAGGTGGTGCGAAAGAGCGTTCAACGCGAGGGCCGTGGCTTCTCGTTCGCGGCCGGTGTCGGCGAGGGCCAGGGCCAGGAAGGCGTCGACGGCGTCGGCGAGGTCGGCGGTGGCTTCGTCCAGTGAGGAGGGGTCCAGTGCGCGTTCGGCCGTCAAGAGGGCGATGCTCTCGTCGGGTCGGCCGAGGTTGCGGAGGGTGCTGGCGCGTTGGATGACGGCGCGGCGGCGTCGGTGGCCGGTCAGGCCTGCAGCGAGGGCCTGGCGGTAGAGCGGGGCCGCTGCGCCGGGTTGGCCGGTGCTGTCGTGGGCGGAGGCGATACGGATCCCTCTCCGGCCCCACTGTCGCATCGGCGTCCCGATCCTTCGGAGTTCCCATGAGCAACCGGTACGTCCGCGCCGCCGTCCTGCACGGCACGGGTCAGGCACCACGCTACGAGCCGTTTCCGGGCGCCGGTCGCCGATGCCGATCACGTCGTCGTCAGGGTCGCGGCGGCAGCCTTGAAGCCGTCCGATCGCCTCATGGCCGACGGGCTGCACTACGCGCCTGCCGTTCTGCCGCATGTGGCGGGGCTGGACGGGGTGGGGCGGCTCGAGGACGGGACACGCGTGGCGTTCTTCGCTCCCCGGGCGCCGTACGGAGGGATGGCCGAGGAGGTGCTGGTCCGCCGCGGGATGTGGATCCCGGTCCCCGGCGGGGCGGACGATGTGACGGCCGCGGCGCTGCTCAACCCTGGGGTGACCGCCTGGAAGGCGGTGGCGTGGGAGGGGCGGCTCACAGCCGGGCAGTCGGTGTTGGTGCTCGGCGCGACCGGGGCCTCGGGACGCGTCGCGGCCCTGCTGGCCGCGCGGCGTGGCGCACGGGTCGTCGCCGCCGGGCGCAACCGGCCAGTCCTGGAGCGGCTGGTGGAGGCGAGTGGTGTGCATGCCACGATCTGGCTTGGGCTGCCCCCTGACGAACTCGCCGACGTCATCGGCTCCTTGGGCCCTTTCGACCTGATCGTCGACTATCTCTGGGGACCGCCGGCCGAGGCGGTGTTCGCCGCCCTGGCCCGTGATGACCGGCCTTCCGGCCGACCGCCGGGGCTCGTCCGCCACCTCCTGGTCGGCATGACCGCCGGCGAGGTGGCCCGCGTACCCGCCGCGGCCCTGCGGAAGGCCCCGGTCCAGGTGGTCGGCAGCGGGACCGGCGGGCGGGCACCGCTCGCCGACGTGGCCGCCGCCTTCGGGGAGTTGCTGGATGACGCGGCGCGGGGTGAGCTGATGCTGGACGTCGATGCGGTGCCGCTCGCCGATGTGGAGAAGGTGTGGGGACGGGGCGATGATGCGCGGCGTGTGGTGTTTGTTCCGTGAGCGGGAGGCTCCATGACCGGGTGCTCGGCCGGGGTGGGCGACTACGCGGCCGGCCCTGCTCGCGGGGACGGGCACGGCGCCCTCCTCGCCTGTCGGCCACAACTCGTCGCGGCAGGCGGTTGACAGCCGCGCGAGGCGGGTCAGGTGCCGGGCGTGCGGCGGTCCCCTCCTCGGCCCGCGTCCGCCTCCGAGAGCCGGGCGGCGATCTCGTCGGCGCTCAGGACGAGCGCGAAACCCTTGCGGAGTACGGCGAGTTCGGGTTCCTGGCGGGACTCGTCGTCGGTGGCCGTGGTGTCGGAGCCGAACACGACGTGGTACCCGCGCTCGTACGCCTGCCGGGCCGTGGTGCCGCAGCAGTAGTTGGTGAGGGTGCCCGTGATGACGACCGTGTCGCGGCCGAGGTTGCGCAGGACGGTGTCCAGCGGGGTGTCGTAGAACGCCCCGTAGGACGGTTTGCGGATCAGCACCTCGTCGCTGCGGAAGCCCGACTCGCCCCAGACCTCGGCCGGTCCTGGTCTGCGCCATTCCGTATCGGCGTGCGGCATGTGGCGCAGGGCGTGGGGGCGGTCGAGCCCCAGGTGGGTGTCGTCGAAGACCGTCCAGATCACGGGGACGTCCAGGGCGCGGCAGTGCTCGACGAGCCGTCGCAGCCTGGGGACCATCCTGGTCGCGGCGGGAACCCAGTACGGACTCCAGCCGGGGCGGACGAACTCGTCCTGCATGTCGATGACGAGGAGCGCCGAGCGGTCGGGATGTACCGGGAACGACGCGTGTCCCCGCGCGTAGGCCGCCCGTGCGCGCCGTGTCACCCATTCCTCCGTGTAAGCCACGCGATCCTCCAACGTCGGTTCGGTGAACGCCACTTCGAAGGGCGGAGGGTAACAAAGGGGAAGGCGACAGCACCTGGTGTTTTTCCGGGAGGGGCCGGTCAGGGATTCCGGGTGCCGCGCCTTCCATGGGCCTCATGCCCGTCTGCTCGCGACGCCTGAGGAGGTCGTCGAGACCTTCGGCCGGAGGCCCTTGGCTGTGACGGGTCGACCGGCCGTCACCGCGTCCGGGTCACGGCACGCGCAGGCGCGGGATCGCCGGCTCGGTGGTGTGCTGGAGGGCGACCGTCCGTGCGGGGACGGGGATGCGGATGCCTTCGGCGGCGTAGCGCCGGTGGAGGCGCTTGATGAATTCGTGTTTGATGCGGTACTTGTCGCTGAATTCGCCGACGCCGAGGATGACGGTGAAGCCGATGCGGTGGTCGCCGAACGTGTGGAAGCGGACGGCGGGTTCGTGCTCGGGGTCGGCGCCGCTGACCTGTTGCATGACCTCGTCGGCGACGTCGGTGGTGACGCGTTCGACGTGTTCCAGGTCGCTGTCGTAGGCCACGCCGACCTGGACGGTGACGGACAGCTTCTGCTCGGGCCGGTTGAAGTTGGTCATGTTGGTGCCGGCGAGCTTGGCGTTGGGGATGATGACCAGGTTGTTGGAGAGCTGCTCGACGACGGTGTTGCGCCAGTTGATGTCGACGACGTAGCCCTCCTCGCCGCTGCTGAGGCGTATGTAGTCGCCGGGCTGGACGGTCTTCGAGACGAGGATGTGCACGCCGGCGAAGAGGTTGGCGAGGGTGTCCTTGAGGGCGAGGGCGATGGCGAGGCCGCCCACGCCGAGGGCGGTGAGCAGCGGGGCGATGGAGATGCCGCAGCTCTCGAGGATGACGAGGAAGCCGATCGCCAGCACCGTGACGCGGGTGATGTTGACGAAGATGGTGGCGGATCCGGCCACGCCGGAGCGGGACTGGGCGACGCTGCGCACCAGGCCGCTGATGACGCGTGCGGCGGCGAAGGAGGCGGTCGCCATGACGCCGGCGGTCAGGATCTGGTTGACGGTGTGCCCGACGGTGCGGGTGAGCGGGAGGGCCGCGGCGGCGGCCGCGAGGCCGGCGGCGACCGCGGCCCAGGGGGCGACGGTGCGCAGGACGTCGACGATGATGTCGTCCCCGGTCCACTTGGTCCTGCGGGCCCGCTCGCCGAGCCAGCGGAGGACCACCCGCAGCACGAGGGCCGCGGCCAGGCCGGCGGCCACCGCGATGCCGGCGGTGATGATGTCGTGCAGCGTCAGATCCCGGCTCATCGGTGTCCTCCCTCCGTTCCGGGGAACGGGGCGGCGGCGCGGTGGGCCGCCGGAAGCCCGGAGCATTGATTCGTCACGTGTACCTGCCTGCTTGTCCCGTGGGATCACGATCGCGCCGGGCGGTGGGTGTGCCCGGCGCGGGATGTCATCCTGCACCACCCCGGGGGCGCCTTCGCACCGGTGGGTGCCGCTGTGCGCTGGGGATGTGGCGGCTTGTCAGTTTTGTGCGCTTCCGTCGGCGAAGGCTGAGGGTCCGTTACCGGCCATCGGCCCGGCGGGCCGCCCGTCGTGGCAGGTGGGCGGCCTAGGCTGCGGGTCATGACGAGACTCATGCGTACAGCTGCCGCGGCCGCGCTCGCTCTCTGTGCCGCGTTCACCGCTCCCAGCACGGCACTGGCCTCCTCCTCCGCCTCGGGTGCGCACGCCGTGGACGCGTCCGCGGCCCGGGCCGCCACCGCGGCGGCCGAGCACGCGGAACTGCCGCACTCCACCGGCCCGTACGGTGTCGGCCGCAGCACGCTCCAGCTGACCGACCACAGCCGCAAGGACCCGTGGGTGCCGGAGGCCGGGGACCGCCGGCTGATGGTCGACGTCTTCTACCCGGCGCTGCGCGGTACGGGCACCCCGGCCCCGTACGCCTCGGCCGAGGAGATACGCCAACTGCTCGCGGCGCGGGGGCTGGAGGGCGTCCCGCCCGAGGCCGTGAGCCGGACGCGGATCGACAGCCGCACCGGCGCCCTGCCCGCCGGCGGCCGGCATCCGCTGGTGGTCCTCTCGCCGGGCTTCAGCGTCGCCCGGTACACGCTCACCGCCCTCGCCGAGGAGCTGAGCAGCCGGGGGTACGTCGTCGCGTCCGTGGACCACGCCTACGAGGCCGTGGGCGCGGCCTTCGGCGACCGCGTCCTGCCGTGCGCGGCCTGCGAGAAGGCGCGGACGCCCGAGGACTTCCACCGCCTGGTCACGGGGCGCGCCGCGGACGTGTCCTTCGTCCTGGACCGGCTGACCGGTCCGCGGGCGGCGTGGCCGTACGCGCGGATGATCGACGAGAAGCGGATCGGCATGGCCGGGCACTCCATCGGCGGGGCGAGCGCGGCGGCCGCGATGGCGGCGGACGGCCGGATCCGGGCGGGTGTCAACATGGACGGCGCCTTCCAGGGGGCCGTTCCGGCGGAGGGTCTGGGCGGACGGGCCTTCATGATGCTCGGCACGGACGACGAGACGCACCGGCCGGGCGGCAGGGACACGTCCTGGGACGAGGCGTGGGCGCGGCTGGGCGGCTGGAAGCGGTGGCTGACGGTGGAGCGGGCGGACCACTTCACGTTCACCGACGCGCCCGTGCTCACCGAGCAGGTCTTCCCGCCGAGCGTCCCCCGGCCGGCGCTGTCGGGCGAGCGTTCGGTGGCCATCACCCGGGCGTACACGGCCGCGTTCTTCGACCGGAATCTGCGGCACCTGCCGCAGCCGCTGCTGGAGGGCCCGTCGCCGGCCCACCCGGAGGTGCGTTTCAACAACCCGTGAGCGGTCCGGCGTAGGTGACGAACCGGACGCCCGGCCGGAAGCCGGCCCACACGTAGAGGGCGGGCGCGCCGGTCGGGCTCGCGGTGTCGACGACCAGGTCGGCGCGTTCCTAGCCGAGTTCGCGCGCCCGGTGCAGAGTGCGGGCCAGCAGGGCGCGGGCCGCGCCGCGGCCGCGGTGGGCCCGGCGGGTGCCGAGGAAGGCCAGGGTGCAGGAGCGGACCCCGGTGGCGGCCGCGTCGGCGGCGTACGCGTCGGTGAGGAGGTACGCGGCCACGCGGTCGCCGGAGTCGAGGAGGAGTCCGGAGAGTCCGGCCCGGAAGGAGGGGCCGCCGGGTCCCCAGGCCCGCCAGTCCTCGGTGTCCGTCCCGGTGAAGTCCCAGTGGTCGGCGAAGGCCTCGTTGTGCGCGAGGCGGGTCGCCTCCTCGTGGTCCGGGGTGTAGGGCACCGGGCGCAGTCCCTCGGGGACGGCCGCCCGCGGGA
This sequence comes from Streptomyces caatingaensis, assembly GCF_001187435.1. GTDB lineage: Bacteria > Actinomycetota > Actinomycetes > Streptomycetales > Streptomycetaceae > Streptomyces > Streptomyces caatingaensis. Next base: position 18,153 of record NZ_LFXA01000013.1, read on the forward strand.
TGCGGTCCGGGTGGAGGTCGTGGGTCATGCCCGCCCAGTGGCGGCGGGGGGTGAAGCCGGTGCGGTGGGCGAGCGCGGCCAGGCCGGTGTTGGTGGCCACGCCGGTGAGGAGCAGTTCGCCGGGGGCGGTGTGGCCGCGCTCGGCGTGCACAGCGCGGGCGCGGTGGCGCAGCCGGCGGACCAGTTCGCCGCCGAGGCCCTGGCGGCGGTGTGCCGGGTGGACGGCGGCCGCGGCCTCGAAGCGTACGACGTCCCGTACCCGCTCGGGTTGGTACAGGGCGGCGTAGGCCGTCAACTGCCCGTTCCGCCACAGGCCGACGGAGTCGGCGGCCAGGTCGAGCTTGGGGTCGGCGAGTTCCGACCGGATGTCGGTCTCGTCGAAGTGCGTCCCGGAGCGGTCGGCGCGTTCGACGGCGGCGCGCAGGGCGGTGAGGGCGGGGGCGTCGGCGGGGGTGAGGGGGCGTGCGGGCGGGGTGTGCGGGTTGTCATGCCCACTGAGCAGGTGGTCGTCCATACCGCAGGGTACGGAACGGGCCGCCGCGGGCGGGTGGCGGGGCCACGGTCCGGTTCACCACTCCACGAGCAGCCGCGCCGGGGCGATGACGTTGATCCCCGGTTCGTAGACCCTGGGCTGGTCGGGGACGAGGCGCAGGGTCGGGTGGTGGTGGAGGAGGGTGGTGACGGCGGTGCGGACGGTGGTGCGGGCGAGGTGGGCGCCGAGGCAGTAGTGCAGGCCGTGGGAGAAGTGCAGGCTGGTGCCGAGGCGGGGGCGGGCCGGGTCGTGGTCGTCGGGGTGCTCGAAGCGGCGTTCGTCGCGGTCGGCGGAGGCGATCAGGGCCCACAGACCGGCGCCGGCGGGGATGCGGGCGCCGCCGAGTTCGGTGGGGTGCGCGACCGTGCGGAAGACGCCGAGGGCGGGGCCGGAGCGGCGCAGGCTTTCGGCGAAGCAGTGGTCGAAGAGGTGGGGGCGGGACAGGAGGGTGTCGCGGCGGCGGGGGTCCTCCAGGAGTTCGCGGCACAGGACGGTCAGGGCGTAGCCGGTGGGGCCGATGCCCGCGGTGACGATGTCGAAGCTGATGAGGCTGATCAACTCGGCTTCGGTGTAGGCGTTCTGGGCGGTCAGGAAGCTGATGAGGTCGTCTGCGGGGCGGCGGGTGCGGCGGGCGATGAGGGCGGAGAGGTAGGTTTCCCACTCCTGGACGTCGCGGGCGTAGGGGAGTTGGCGCTCGGGCGGCGGGCTGCCGAAGAAGAACTCGCTGACGGCGCGGTGGTAGCGCAGGATGCGGTCGCGGTCCTCCTCGGGGAGGCCGGTCAGTGTCATGACGAGGTCGGTGGCGAGGGGCCGTGCGTAGGCGGCGACGAGGTCGGCCGGGGGCTCGTCCGGGAGGAGGGCGGCGCGGTGTTCGGCGATGGCCCGGATGCGGGGTTCGAGGCGGGCGGCGCCCTGGGCGGAGAGGTAGGGGGCGACGGGCCGGCGCAGGCGGTCGTGGGTGGGGCGGCCGTCGAAGCCCATGTTGGGCGCGGTGAAGGTGGCGGTCGCGGCGAGGAGGGAGCGGACGTCGGGCGGGTAGGCGCCGAGGATGACGGAGCGGGTGGAGGCGGGGAAGCGTTCGGCGTCCTTGAGGACGGTGAGGACGTCCTCGTAGCGGGTGACGATCCAGACGTTCAGTTCCTCGCTGAAGAACACCGGTGCGTCGGCGCGGAGTTGCCGGAGGAGCGGGTGGAGGCCGGCGGCGGACGGGGCCAGGAAGGCCGCGGAGACCGCGGCGGACGACAGGGCCGGGCAGTGGGTTTCCGGCACGGTGCCACCTGCTCTCGTTCGTGTGCTTCCCCCGTGAACGGAGCGCCGGGCAGGTCCCGTTGGCGCTCCTGTCCTTCGAGTCTGGCACCGGCGGCGGCGGTTGGGCGGCGCGGCCTGGCGGCGGGTGGGGCCGGGGAGTGCGGCCGGGGTGGTGGCGGGTGCGGTCCGGGGGGCACGGGGGTCGCCGTCCGTACCGTTCGCCGGGCGCGGGAAGGGGTGCGCGCCCCCTGCCGTGGGGCGCGCTCCGCCGCCGTGCGCAGGGGTGTTGGGGGCGGCGGGGGGAGGGCGGGGGGCGACGGAGGGCGTAGGCGGCCGGCGCCGCCCTGCTACTCGGCGAGCGGCAGGGACGGTTCGGTGGCCGCGGGCCGGTCGCCGCGCAGCAGGAGGGTGACGACGGCGGTGGCGCCCACCAGGACGAGGGCGGCGCCGAAGAGGGCCTGGTGGAGGCCGGCGACGAAGGACTGTTCGACCCAGGTGCGGGCGGCGGCCGCGGCGCCGCCGGGGGCGGCCCGTTCGAGGCCGGCGGCGGCGCCGTGGCGGAGCACGGAGGTGACGAGGTCCCGGGCGGTGCCGTCGGGGAGGCCGCCGGCGGTGGCCCGTTCGTACAGGGAGTCGCGCATGCGGCCGGTCAGGACGGCGCCGAGGGCGGCGACGCCGACGACACCGCCGAGTTCGCGCAGGGTGTCCATGAGCGCGGAGGCCATGGCGGTGCGGTCGGCGGGGGCGCGCAGGACGGTGGCGATGACGGCGGAGACGAAGGTCAGGCCGACTCCGGTGCCGAGGACGGGCAGCAGCCAGCCGTAGGAGGCGTAGGCCGCGTCGCGTCCCTGCCGGGTGAGGCCGAGCAGGGCGATGGCGCACAGGGCCGTTCCGCAGAGCAGGGGCAGGCGGGGGCCGTGGCGGGCGCAGAGCGCGCCGGCGAGGGGGGCGGTGAGGGCGATCAGGGCGGAGGCGGTCAGGAAGACGGCCCCGGCGCCGGTGGGTGACCAGCCGAGGATGTTCTGCAGGTAGAGGGTGAGGAAGAAGACGGAGCCGAAGAGGCCCAGGGCGGTGGCGAAGCAGGCGGTGGCGGCCGCGGCGGCGACGGGGTCGCGCAGCAGCCGGATCTCCAGCATGGGGGCGGTGCCGCGCGCCTCGGCGAGGGCGAAGGCCGGCAGGGCGAGGGCGGCGAGCGCGAGGGTGGTCAGCACGGCGGGGTCGTCCCAGCCGTCCACCGGGCCCTGCACCAGGGCGTACACGAGGCTGCCGAGGCCGGTCACGGCCAGGAGCTGGCCGCGCGGGTCCCAGCGGGCCGGTGCCGGGGGCACGTCGGGCAGGCTGCGCAGCGCGAAGTGGAGGACGGCGGCGCCGACCGGCAGGTTGATCCACATGACGCTGCGCCAGCCGAGGAGGTCGACCAGGGGGCCGCCGATGGTGGGGCCGAGGGCGACGCCGAGTCCGCCGGCGCCGCCGCGGACGCCCATGGCGCGGGTGCGGTGGACGGGGTTGGTGAAGACGTGCCGCAGCAGGGCCATGCCGGGGGGCATGAGGACGGCGGCGCCGACGCCCTGGACGACGCGTCCGGTCACCAGGCAGCCCCAGGTGAGGGCGAGCGAGCTGAGCGCGGAGCCGGTGCAGAAGGCCAGGAGGCCGGTGACGAAGGCGCGGCGCTGGCCGAGCCGGTCGCCGAGGACACTGCCGGAGAGCAGGCAGGCGGCGAAGGGCAGGGTGTAGCCGGCGACGACCCACTGCAGTCCGCTGACGCCGAGGTCCATTTCGGCGGCGATGCGCGGCAGGGCGTTGTTCATGGCGAGGTTGTCGAGCATGGCCATGAAGACGGAGCTCGACACGACGGCCAGGGCGGTGGCCCGCCGGCCGCGGCGGCGGGCGTGGACGCCGCTCACGCGAGGGGGGCCGGGTCCGCGCCGTCCGTGGTCCGGTAGAGGCGCAGGAGTCCGAGGTAGGTGTGGGTGGCGGCGGTGATGAGCGCCTTGTCCTCGTCGGTGAGTTCGCGGACGACGGCGGCGTGGGGGCCGGCGACGAGGGTGTTCGGGGGGACGCGCCGGTCCGGGGGGACGACGGTGCCTGCGGCGACGATGCTCCAGGGGCCGGCGTGGGTGCCGTTCTGGAGGACGGCTCCCATGCCGACGAGGACGTCGTCCTCGATCCGGCAGCCGTGGAGGACGGCGTTGTGGCCGACGGAGACGCGGGCGCCGAGGCGGACGGGGAAGCCGGGGTCGGCGTGGACGACGGTGCCGTCCTGGACGTTGCTCTCGGGGCCGATGTGGATCTCGTCGCCGTCGGCGCGCAGGACGGTGTGGAACCAGACGCTGGCCCGGTCGCCGACGTGGACGCCGCCGGCGAGGACGGCGGTGGGGGCGACGAACGCGGTGGGGGCGACGGCGGGCGGGGAGCCGAGGAGGGGGACGGTGAGGGGGGCCGGGACGGTGGCGGGGGTGATGGCGGTGTTCATGGAGTGCGGCTTCCCTTTACCGCCCGCCGGGGCATCCCCTGTGCCACCGATCGGGTGAAATGTGCGGCGCCCGGGTGCGCGGGAGGGCATGCCACCAGGGAAGTCGCGCCGTCGTGAGGAGTCAGCCGTGGTGACCTCCCGTGAAGCCGTTGCCGTTGTCGGGGTCGCGTGCCGGCTCCCGGGCGGTCTGTGCACGCCCGAGGCGTTGTGGGCCGCCCTGCGCGAGGAGCGTCCGCTGGTGGGGCCGGTGCCGGCCGACCGGTTCGACGCGGCGCGCTGGACCGATCCGGAGCCGGGTCGTCCGGGCAAGGCGTACGCGATGGCGGGCGGGTTCCTGCCGGACGTACGGGGCTTCGACGCCGGGTTCTTCAACGTGTCGCCGCGGGAGGCGCGGCGCATGGACCCGCAACAGCGGCTGGTGCTGGAGATGGCCGTGGAGGCGCTCGACGCGGCGGGGGTGGCGCCGGCGTCGCTGGCGGGGTCGGACACGGCGGTGTACGTGGGGGCGTCGAGCCAGGCGTTCGCGTTCCTGCAGGGGCTCGAACCGCGGTCGGCCAACGCGTACACGATGACGGGCGGGGCGGCCTGCAACATCGCCAACCGGGTGTCGCACTTCCTGGACCTGCGCGGGCCCAGTCTGGCGGTGGACACGGCCTGTTCGTCGTCGCTGGTGGCGCTGCACCACGCGTGCGAGGCGCTGCGGTCGGGGCGCAGCGGTCTGGCGCTGGCGGCGGGGGTCAACGTGCTGCTGAGCCCGTTCGAGTTCGTGGGGTTCGCGAAGGCGTCGATGCTGTCGCCGGCGGGGCGCTGCCGGCCGTTCTCGGCGGAGGCGGACGGCTATGTGCGGTCCGAGGGGGGCGCGGTGGTGGTGCTGAAGCCGCTGGAGGCGGCGGTGCGGGACGGGGATCCGGTGCGGGGGGTGATCCTGGGCAGCGGGGTGAACGCCGACGGGCGGACGCCGGGGCTGGCGCAGCCGAGCGCGGCGGCGCAGGAGGCGCTGTTGCGGGGGGTGTACGAGGCGGCGGGGGTGGCGCCGGACGAGCTGGTGTATCTGGAGATGCACGGTACGGGGACACCGGTGGGCGATCCGGTGGAGTGCCGTGCGGTGGGGCGGGCGCTGGGGATGCGGCGGGGTGCGGGGCGGCCGTTGCCGGTGGGGTCGGTGAAGGGGCATCTGGGGCATCTGGAGCCGGCGTCGGGGATGGCGGGGCTGGTGAAGACGCTGCTGGTGCTGCGGCACGGGCGGGTGCCGGCCAACGCAGGTGCGCTGCCGCTGAGTCCGGACATCGACTTCGAGGGGCTGCGGCTGGCGCCGGCGGTGCGGGAGGCGGAGCTGGATCCGCTGCCCGGGGGGCGGGTGGTGGCGGGGGTCAACTCCTTCGGTTTCGGCGGCGCGAACGCGCACGTCGTCCTCGCCGCCCCGGCCCCCTCCACCGCGCCGCCGGCCGCGCCGCCGGCCGGGCGGGCGCTGCCGGTGGTCGTCTCGGCGCGTACGCCGGAGGCGGTGGCGCAGGCGGCGCGGCGCATGGCGGACCGGCTGGAGGGGTGCGGGCCGGAGGAGTTCTACGACGTGGCGTACACCGCGTGCCGGCGGCGGGGCCGGTACGAGGAGCGGGCGGCGGTGCTGGCCGCGGATCCGGCGACGGCGGCGGCACGGCTGCGGGAGGTGGCGGCGGGGGACGACGCGGGGGCGCGGGTGGCGGGGGCGGCGCGGGGCGCGGTCGCGTTCGTCTTCTCGGGGAACGGGTCGCAGTGGGCGGGGATGGCGGCGGATCTGCTGGCGGGCGACCCGGTGTTCCGGCGGGCGGTGGAGGAGGCGGACGGGGCGCTGCGGCCGTGGCTGGGCTGGTCGGTGGCCGAGGAGCTGGCGGCGCAGGAGGGGCGGCGGCGGGCCGATACGACGGACGTGGCGCAGCCGTTGCTGTTCGCGGTGCAGGTGGGGCTGGTGGCGGTGCTGCGCGAACGGGGTGTGGTGCCGGCGGCGGTGGCGGGGCACAGTTCGGGCGAGATGGCGGCGGCGTGGGCGGCGGGTGCGCTGGATCTGGCGTCGGCGGCGCGGGTGGTGGTGGCGCGGTCGCGGGCGCAGGCGTCCACGGCGGGGAACTGGGGGATGGCGGCGCTGGGCGCGGACGTGGTCCGGGCCCGGGCGCTGCTGGCGCCGTACGGCGGGCGGGTGGAGGTCGCGGGGGTGAACAGCGGCCGGGACGTGACGGTCAGCGGTGACCGGGGCGCGCTGGAGGAGCTGTACGAACGGTGCCGGCGGGAGGGGGTGCACGTGCGGCCGCTGGACCTGGCGTACGCGTTCCACAGCCGGGCGATGGACGGGCTGGAGGAGGGGCTGGTGGCGGCGCTGGAGGGCCTCAAGCCGGGCCGGGCGGCGGTGCCGTACGCGTCGGCGACGACGGGCACGGTCCTGGGCGGGACGGAGCTGGACGCCGGTTACTGGTGGCACAACCTGCGGCGGCCGGTGCTGTTCGCGCAGGCCGTGGAGCAGTTGCGGGAGCAGGGCTGCGACGTGTTCGTGGAGGTGGGGCCGCATCCGGTGCTGTGCGGCTACGTGCGGCGGTCGGCCGGCGGGGCGGAGGTGGTGACGGTGCCGGCGCTGACGCGGGACGTGCCGGGGCCGGAGGCGGTGGACCGCGCGGTGGCGCGGCTGGTGGCGGCCGGGGCGCGGCACGACCACGCGGTGTTCTTCCCGCGCCCGGGGCGGGTGGTGGACCTGCCGGCGTATCCGTGGCAGCGGGAGGAGCACTGGAACGGCGGCCCGGAGTCCTGGGCGGGCGGCTGCGGCGACGGCACGGTGGACCATCCGCTGCTGGGCGAGCGGGCGGCGCTGGCGGATCCGGTGTGGCACGGGCCGTTCGACTGCGCGCGGGTGCCGTGGCTGGCGGGGCACCGGGTGGGGGACGCGGTGGTGATGCCGGCCTCGGCGTACCTGGAGATGATGCTGGCGGCGGGGCGGCGGGTGCTGGACGCCCCGGTGGAGATCACCCGGGTGGTGGTGCCGACGGCGCTGGTGCTGCCGTTCGACGACGGCCGGCGGCTGGATCTGCAGACGGCGCTGGCGGCCGACGACGGGGTCGTGCGGATCGCGTCGCGGGGCGAGGAGGACGCCTCGTGGCGGGAGCACGCGCGCGGGCGGGTGCGCCGGCTGCACACGCCGGTGCCGGTGCCGGCGGACCTGGACGCGCTGGCCGCCCGGGCGCCGCGGACGCGGACGCCGGAGGAGCACTACGCCGCGGCGCTGCGCAAGGGGATCGGCTACGGCCCGGCGTTCCGGGTGCTGCGGGCGCTGCGGGTGGGCGACGGCGAGGTGGTGGCCGCGTACGCGGGCGGGGACGGCACCGCGGACTTCGAGGCGCATCCGGCGCTGCTGGACGGGGCGTTGCAGGCGGGGTCGGCGCTGCTGGAGGAGGTGACCGCGGACGGGATGCCGTTCCTTCCGGTCGCGGTGGACCGGGTGCGGGCGTGGCGGCGGATGCCGGCCACGGGGTACGTCCATGTGCGGTCGCGGGAGCTGTCGGCGCGGGAGGCGTTGTGGGACGTGACGGTGCTCGCGCCCAACGGGCTGACGTGTCTGGCGCTGGAGGGCTGCCGGCTGCGCCGGTTCGACCCGGGCGGCCGGGTGCTCCCCCGGCGGCTGACGGCGGTCGGGCGGGCCGCGCCGCGGCCGGGCCCGGCGGGCTCGCCGTGTCCGCTGCCGCCGCCGGGTGAGGTGGTGCGGGCGTGCGCGGAGGAGGTGCGGGGCCTGCGGGCGACCGCCGCCCGGGCGGGCGCGGAGCGGCTGCGCGGGCTGACGGCCCATCTGGGGGCCGCGGTGGTGGCGTCGTTGGCGGGCGGCGGCGCGGCGGGTGTCGTCGAGGTGGAGGGGCTGGTGGCGTCGGGGGTCCTGCGGGAGCATCTGCCGCTGGTGGAGGCGCTGTTGGGGGCGGCGTGCGCCGAGGGGCTGGCCGAGCCGGTGGACGGCGGGTGGCGGATGGTGCGTGCGGCCGCTCCGGCGGAGCGGTTGCGGGCGGCGGCCGGGGAGGCGCCCGGGCTCGCGGTGGAGCTGGGGCTGCTCGCCTCCTGTGGCGCCCGGCTGGCGGAGGTGCTGCAAGGGCACCGGGACGCGGGCGAGTTGCTGCGGTCGGAGGGGCACCGGCATCTGTTGGAGGAGCTGTCGACCGACGGCTGTCCGCGCGGCTTCGTCCACCGTGCGGCGCGCGCCGTGCTGCGGCGTCTGGTGCGGGACTGGCCGGCGGACCGGCCGCTGCGGGTCCTGGAGGTCGGCGCGGGCAGCGGCGGCGCCACCGCGTTCCTGCTGCCGGAACTGCCGCCGGAGCGGACCCGGTACGTGTGCGCCGACACCACCGACGCCTCGTTCCCGCGGCTGCGCAAGCGCTTCGCGGAGCACGACGTGCTCGACCTGCGCGTCCTGGACCTGGACCGCGACCCGCGCGAACAGGGCTGGCACGAGGGCGGTTTCGACCTGGTCGTCGCCCCGCACGCCCTGCACACCGCCCGGGACGTCCGCCGTGCGCTCGGCCATCTGGCCGTCCTGCTGGACGACGGCGGGCAGTTGCTGATGACCGAGCCCCACGACCCCGTTCCGCTCTGTCTGTTGACGGGTCTGCGGCCGGGCTTCTGGGACCGGCGGGACGAGGACGTGCGGCCGGACGGGCCGCTGCTGTCCGCGGGCGCGTGGCGGCAGGTGCTCTCGGGGGCGGGCTGGCGGGATCCCGTGGTGCTCGGCGACGAGGAGGATCCGGCGCGCGCCACCGCGTCCGTCCTGCTGGCCCGGCGTCCGGACCTCGGCCGTCCGGTGCCGCCGCCCGCGCCCGGGGCGGCCGGCGGCTCCTGGGTGGTGGCCGCCGAGCCGGAGCGGGAGGGTCTCGCGGCCGCCGTCGCCGAACGGCTCTCCGCCGCCGGCGCCACCGTCCGCCGCGCGGCGCCCGGCACGGAACCGGAGCACTGGTCGCCCCTCCCCGACGGCGTCCTGCTCCTCCTCGGCGGCGACGGCGACGGCAGCGACGCCAGTGGCGACGGCGGGGTCCTGGAGCGGGAGGTCCGCCGCACCGCCGTCCTGCGGTCGCTCGCCGTCGCGGCCGACCGGGAGCCGGACGCGCGCGTCGCGCTGTGGCTGGTGACGCCGCCCACCGGGGCGCTGCCCCGCCCCGAGCGGCCCTCCGCCCCCGGGACGGCGGCGGTGTGGGGCGTGGCGCGCTGCCTGGCCACCGAGCACCCGCAGCTCACCGTCCGCAGGGTCTCCCTGGAGTCCGCCGGGCGGGCGGACGAGGACGCGGACCGGCTGGCCGCCGAACTGGCCGCGGCGGACGGCGAGGAGGACGAAATCCTGCTGACCGCCGCCGGGCGGTTCGTCACCCGGCTGCGCGAGGGCGCGGACGCCGGCGGCGGCCCGGACGCGCCGTCCTTCGCCCTGCGGGTGCGCGAGCCGGGGAGCGCCCACCGCCTGGAGTGGGTCCCGGCCGAGGTGCCCCGGCCCGGGCCCGGCGAGGTCGTCGTGGAGGTGCGCTGTGCCGCGCTCAACTACCGGGACGTGCTCCAGGCCCAGGGCACGATGCCGCTCGACGTGCCGGGCGGGGAGCACCGTCCGGGCATGGAGTGCGCCGGTGTCGTCACGGCCGTCGGGGCGGGCGTGGCCGAACCGGCCGTGGGCGACCGGGTGTTCGCCTTCGGGGCCGGCACGCTGGCCTCGCACGTGGCGGTGCCGGCGGCGACGGCGGGCCGGATCCCGGACGGCATGGGCTTCGCGGAGGCGGCGACGCTGCCCGTGGTGCTGCTGACGGTGCATCACGCGCTGCACCGGGTGGCCCGTCTGTCGGCGGGCGAGACGGTGCTGGTGCACGGCGGTGCCGGTGGTGTGGGGCTGGCCGCCCTCCAGTACGCGCGGCGGGCCGGGGCCCGGGTGGTGGCGAGCGCCGGGACGCCGGCCAAGCGTGAACTGCTGCGCCTGCTGGGCGTGGAGCACGTCGTGGACTCGCGCTCGATGGCCTTCGCCGAGCGCGTGCGGTCGCTGACGGCGGGGCGCGGCGTGGACGTCGTCCTCAACTCGCTGGCGGGCGAGGCGATCGGCCGGGGGCTGGAGTGCCTGGCGCCCGGCGGCCGCTTCGTCGAGCTGGGCAAGCGCGACCTGTACGCCGACAGCCGGCTGCCGTTGGGCCCGTTCCTCGGCAACCTCTCCTTCGCGGCCGTCGATCTGGCCCACCTGGCGCGGGAGCGGCCCGCGGTGGTGGCCGAGGAGTTCGCGGAGGTGGTGCGGTGGGTGCGCGAGGGCGCGTACCGCGCGGTGCCGCATCACGTGTACGGGGCCGGCCGGGTGGCCGAGGCGTTCGAGGCGCTGCGGCACTCCCGGCACATCGGGAAGGTCGTGGTCGCGCTGGACGCCGCCCCGCCGCTGTGCGGCGAGTCCGGGCCGGTCGTGCTGGACCCGGGGGCGTGCTACCTGGTGACCGGCGGGCTGGGCGGGTTCGGCGCGGAGACGGCCCGCCGGCTGGCCGCGCGCGGGGCGCGGCACCTGTGTCTGGTGGGCCGCCGGGGGATGGAGAGCCCGGAGGCGGCGGAGCTCGTCGAGGGGCTGCGGCGCGCGGGCGCGGAGGTGACGGTGCGCGCGGCGGACGTCGCGGACGAGTCCGCGATGGCGGCGCTGCTGGACGAAGTGGACGCTCCCGGCCGCCCGTTGCGGGGTGTGGTGCACGCGGCGATGGTCCTCGACGACGGTCCGCTGACGGGGATCACGGAGGGGTCGGCGCGCCGCGTGCTGTCCCCCAAGGCGGAGGGCGCCCGGGTCCTGGACCGGCTGACGCGCGGCCGGCGGCTGGACTTCTTCGTCCTGTACGGGTCGGCGTCGGCGCTGATCGGCAATCCGGGGCAGGCGACGTACGCGGGCGCCAACCTCGCCCTGGAGGCGGTGGCGCGGGCGCGGCGGGCGGCCGGGCTGCCGGCGCTGACGGTCGCCTGGGGGGCGCTGGGCGGGGCGGGGCACGTGGCGCGGCACGGTCTGGACGGGGTGATGGAGAAGGTGGGGCTGCCGCCGGTGCCGGCGGGCCGGGCGCTGGACTTCCTGGACGGTCTGCTGGGCGGGGAGGACGCGGTGGCGGTGGTGGCGGGCTTCGGCTGGGAGCGGCTGCGGCACGCGGTGGCGTCCGTGGCGGCGCCGCGTTTCGCGCCGGCGCGGCCGGAGTCGGACGGTGCGGCGGACCGGCAGGCGCGGGATCTCGCGCAGGCCCTGGCCCAGGCCGGTCCGGAGGAGGCGCTGGCCCGGGTGACGGAGGCGGTGGTGGCGTTGCTGGAGCGGGTGCTGCAGGCGGAGCCGGGCCGGGTCCGCGCGGAGGACCGCCTGGACCGGCTGGGGCTGGACTCCCTGATGGGCGCGGAGCTGATGACGGCCCTCCACCAGCGGCTGGGCTGTGACGTGCCCGCCGTGGAGATCCTGGGGAGCGCCACGGTGGGCGACCTGGCCCGGCGGTGTCTGCGCCGGCTGTCGGTGCCGTCGGGCGGGGCGGCGGGGCGGGAGGCGCCCGCGGGCGGCGGTGCCGCCGGGGAGGGCCCGGGCGGCCGTCCGTCGGACGTGCTGCGCCGTCCGGAGGAAGCGGTCGGGGCCGTAGGTCTCCCGGGCGCGGGACAGGTGTAGGTGGTGGTCGCCGTGACAGGCCGTGAGGCCGGCCTGAGCGTCTCCTCCAAGCGCCTCCGCGGGACCATCCCGGCCCGGCACCGGAACGGACGGGCCGGGGACAGGGGAACGCCGGGCAGTGGAGCGCCTGCCGTTCAGGACCCCGCGGTCAGCACCACCGGCAGCCGTTCCAGTCCCCGGCTGATCATGGTCGGTTTGTGGCGGACGGGCTCCCCGGTGGCGACGGCCCCGCAGTGGGCGAGGGCGGTCAGCATGATCTCGGCCTGCACGCGGACGAGCCGGGCGCCCAGGCAGAAGTGCTCGCCCCAGCCGAGGGAGAGGTGCCGGCGGGGGCGGGTGATGTCGAGGCGGTCGGGCCGGTCGTGGGCGGCGGGGTCGCGGTTGGCGGCGCCGACGAGGAGCCCGACGACGGTGCCGGCGGGCGCCGGGACGCCGGCGACGGCGGTGTCGCGCAGGGCGACGCGGGTCAGGAGCTGGATGGGCGGGTCGTAGCGCAGGAGTTCCTCGACGGCGGCGGGGGCGTCCCGGGGGTGGCGGCGGAGGTGGTCGAGCTGGCCGGGGTGGTTGAGCAGGGCGTGGAAGCCGTTGCCCACGAGGTTGACGGTGGGTTCGAAGCCGGCGATGACGACCTGGGCGACGGCGGTCATGACCTGTTCGAGGGTGAGCACGCTTCCGTCGGGGCCGGGGGCGACGAGGGCGCTGACGAAGTCGCCGGCCGGGGCGGCCCGGCGCCGCTCGGCCAGGGAGCGCAGGTGGCGGGCGAAGTCGAGGCGGGAGCTGGTGACCTTGGCGTCGGTCCCGGGGTCGCGCAGGGCCTGCGGGTCGAAGCCGGTGACCATCCACGACAGGGCGTCCACCCACTCCTCGCGCTCGCCGGGCGGGACGCCGACCAGGGCGCAGATGACGTCCAGGGCGAGGGGTTCGGCGAGGTCGGCGATGACGTCCACGTCGGACGCGCGGTCGACGCCGGCGAGGAGTTCGGCGGCGCGGTGCTCGATGGCCGGGCGGAGGCGTTCGACGGCGCGGGCGGCGAAGGGCCCGGCGACGCGGGTGCGCAGCCGCCGGTGCTCGGGCGGGTCGACCATGAGGAAGGACCGGGTCTCGGTGTCGAGGGTGCCGAATCCGAGGTGGTCGTCCCCCAGGGCGTCGAGGCAGGCCTGGTGGCCGGTGACGACGAGGACGCCGTCGGGCAGGCGGACGACGGGGCCGTCGCCCCGGGCGCGCAGGCGTTCGTAGAAGGGGTAGGGGTCGGCGTGGAAGGCCGGGTCGCGTACGTCGAGGGGGAGCCGGTCCCAGAAGTCGTGGGCGACGCCCACGGTGGTGCCGGTCTGCTGCCGCTGATCTGTCGTCACGCCGCCTCCTGTGGGTCCCGCGAGGGTCTGCCGGGCGAGCTGATCCGATAGGGATTTTACGGACTTTTCGCTTTTCCGGCGTTCCCCGGGAAGAGCGACCGGGGAACGGTTCGCCCTCACCGGGTCGCGCAGTGCCCGCCGGTGGCGGCCGGCTGCTCCGGCAGGTCTCAACGGCACTGGCACGGGCGGAAGTTGAAGGCCGCGCGGGCGGACCGGGACATCGGCGGGATCGCCGTGTGCCGGCGCCGGCCGAAGATCTCCGGCCGGCGGAGCGCCGGGCAGCGGCCCGGGCCCGCCGCCCGACGCCTACGGCGTGGGCCTCGTCACGGCGGTCCGCCGCCCGCCGGCGCCTTCACCCCGCGGCGCCCGCGTCGGGACGCGCGCCGCCGGCCGTCTCCCGCCCCGGCGGGCCGAACCAGCGGGCGAGGGCCTCGCGCAGGGGTCCGGCCGGGCACGCCGGTCCGGCGGCCGTCCAGGCCGCGTGCCCGTCCGGGCGGACGAGGACGGCCGCGGCACCGGCCAGGGCCCCGGGCCGGGCGCGCGCCGGCACGACCCGGTCCGCCCAGGGGGCGGCCGCCGCGGCGGACGGTTGGGGATCCCCGTCCAGCAGCAGCACCCCGCCGCCCGTGCGGGCCAGCAGGGGCAGCAGGCCCTCGCCCTCCAGCGGGACGTCCGGCACCATGCGGCCGTCCCAGGGGTGGCCGGAGCTGCCGGGGGCCGGGTAGCGGGTGCCCACGGCGGTGACGGTCTCGGCGAGGAGCCCGGCCGTCTCCTCCTCCGTGGCCAGCGCGGCGAGGAGTTCGCGCACGGGGGCCAGGTCCTCGTCCTCGCGGGCCAGGACGGCCTGGGCCCGGGTGGCGCGCAGGAGCGCTTCGCCCGCCGCGTGCCGTTCGGTGTGGTAGGTCTCCAACAGCCCGGCGGGCGCGTGGCCCCGGGAGACGAGGGCGAGCTTCCAGCCGAGGTTCATCGCGTCGTCGATCGCCGCGTTGACGCCGACGGCCCCGGCGGGCGGGTGGATGTGCGCGGCGTCGCCCGCCAGCAGGACGCGCCCGTGCACCAGCCGCTCCGCGAGCCGGGCGGCGTCGCCGAACCGGGTCAGCCATCGGGCCTCGGCGATCTGGACGTGGCGGCCCAGCGCCCGGTCGAGGGCCCGCTGGAAGCCGGCCGGGGTGACCGGCTCGCGGTGGTCCTGCGGCGGCTCCGGGTCGGTGGTGATCAGCCGGACGCAGCCGGGGCGCGGTACGGCGAACACCGCGCCCGTGACCCCGAAGGGCAGGGAGTCCGGGTCGGCGAGGACCACGTCGCCGAGGAGGGTGAAGCGGCGCGCGGGCGTGCCGGGGAAGGGGATGCCGGCGAGCCGGCGCACGGTGCTGCGGCCGCCGTCACAGCCGACGAGCCGGCGGGCGCGCAGCGTCAACGGCCCGTCGGGGGCGTCCACTTCGGCGTCGACGCCGTCGTCGTCCTGGCGCAGTGCGGTGAGCCGATGCCCGCGCAGGACGCGTACGCCGAGTTCGGCGGCCCGTTCGGCGAGGAGCTCCTCGACGCGGGTCTGGGGTATCCCCAGCACGTAGGGGTGGCCGGTGCGCATGGCGGTCAGGTCGAGGCGGGCCGTGCCGGTGAAGGCGGTGGTGGGGACGGTCGGGCCCTCGGCGAGGAAGCGGGCGGCGAGCCCGCGCCGGTCCAGGAGGTCCAGGCTGCGGGCGTTGAGGTTGAAGCCGCGGCAGTGGCCGGGCGGGGCGGGGTCGCGCTCGATCACCAGGGCGGGGACGCCGGCCAGGCCCAGTTCGCAGGCGAGCGTCAGCCCGGCGGGTCCGGCCCCCACGATCAGGACGTCGGTCTCAGACACCGGGGACCGCCTCCGGCCATTCCAGGGCGCCGGTCTCGATCTCCTCGGCGGTCCTGAGCACCCAGCGCAGCTCGGCCCGGGCCATCTCCCGCGCGTACTCGGCCTCGATGACGAACAGCCGGGGCGCGCCGTGCTCCTCGCGGGCCGTGCGGTGGGCCCGTTCGGCCGCGGCGATGCGCGTCTCCAGGGCCGCGGCCCGTTCGCGCAGTGCCGCGGCGGCGCGGTCCGGGCCGAGGGCGGCGAGGTAGCTGACGGCGGAGAGGAACCTGGGGTATTCCTGGGCCGGTTCGCGGATCAGCTCGTCGAGCCAGGCGGTGAACTGCCGTGTTCCGTGGGCGGTGTGGCGGTAGACGGTGCGGGCCGGGCGGGCGCCGACCCGTTCGGTGCCGTCGGCCTCGATCCAGCCGTCGCGGGCCAGGGCCCGGACGGTGTCGTAGAGGGATCCCGTCGTCACTTTGAAGGCGCGGTCCATGCCGCGTTCGCGCAGGGCGGTGGCCATGGCGTGCGGGTGCAGGGGGCGTTCGAGGAGCAGGCCGAGGACGGCGAGGGCGAGGGGGTTGGCGGGTCGTCGGTCGGGCATGTGGCTCCGTTCGGTCGCGTCGGGCGTCGAGGCGGTGCACTCGGACCCTACTACTCGGATCCGAGTAAACGCTACGCGGCGGCCTCCGGGATGTCCGGCCAAATGACCCTGAACCGTAATGTTCGAGGACTGGAATCCAAACATCCGCTCTTGGGTTCATCCCATAGGGTCGATCCGTGAGCGATCGTCGCAAGAGAGTGGATGCCCTGACCCTCCTCCCGCCGCTGCTGCGGCGGCGTCCCTTCTCCGCCCGCAGCGGGGGCGGGCGGCAGCGCCGCGAGGCGGGGCACCGCCGCCGGAGGCCGCGGCTGCGGCCGGCCTATCCGCGGCCGGGGCGGAAGGGGTTCAGGCGCTGGATCCCGTCATGGCGCCAGGTCCTGGGGCTGTTCACGTCCGTCGTGGCCGTGGTGGCCGGGCTGCTGACGATCATGTACATACGCACCGACATACCCGCCGACCTCAACGCCTTCGCCACGCAGCAGGACAACGTCTACTACTGGGCGGACGGCACGGAGATGGCCCGCACCGGCGAGGTCAACCGGCAGGACGCCCCGCTGCAGACCGTGCCCAAGAAGGTCCGCTGGGCGGCGCTGGCCGCGGAGAACGAGACGTTCTACTCCGACAGCGGGGTCTCCCCCAGCGGCATGCTCCGCGCCGTCACCAAGATGATCGGCGGCGGGGACACCCAGGGCGGCTCGACCATCACCCAGCAGTACGTGAAGAACGCCTACCTGAACCAGGAGCAGACCTTCACGCGCAAGCTCACCGAGATGTTCATCGCCATCAAGCTCGACAACAAGCTGAGCAAGGACGAGATCCTCGAGCAGTACCTCAACACGAGCTGGTACGGGCGCGGCACCTACGGCATCCAGCGGGCCGCGCACGCCTACTACGGCAAGGACGTCTCCCAGCTGAACGCGAGCGAGGGCGCGTTCCTGGCCTCCCTGCTCAAGGGGGCCGCCCTCTACGACCCGGCCCTCTCGCCCGAGAACCACAAGCGCGCGGTGGAGCGCTGGGAGTGGGTGCTCGACCGCATGGTGGCCATCGGCCGGCTCTCCAAGGAGGAGCGGGCCCGGTACACGCGCTTCCCCGAGCCCATCGCCCCGCCCAAGGCCACCGGTCTCACCGGGCAGACCGGCTACCTCGTCGAGACGGCCCGCGCCTACGTGCTCGCCCATTCGCACGTGTCGGAGCAGGAGTTCGCGCTCGGCGGCTACCAGATCCTCACGACCTTCGACAGGCGGCGGATGGCGGCGCTGACCCGGGCCGTCAAGCAGGCGCGGGACGGCCTGGCCCCCGACCGGCGCGCGGCCGACCGCAACGTCCGCATCGGGGCCGCCTCGGTGACCACCGACGGGCGCATCGTCGCCCTCTCCGGCGGGCCCGACTACCTCAAGCAGGGCTTCAACGACGCCAATTCCTCCGTCGTCCCGGCGGGCAGCGCCTTCACGCCCTTCGTCTACGCGGCGGCCCTGCGCGACGGCGTGCTGCGCGAGCGCGGCAAGCCCCGTACGCGCGTCACCCCGGCCACGCTCTACGACGGCGACGACAAGATCTCGCTCCGGACCCCGGAGGGCCCCTACTGGGACCGGTCGGGGAAGATCGTGAAGGCGGAGAACGACGGCGGGAAGTCCTGGGGGAAGATCTCGCTCAAGGACGCGGTCGCGCACTCGGTCAACACCCCGATGATGCAGCTGGGCATGGACGTGGGGCTGGACGAGGTCGGCACGGTGGGCGTCCAGACGGGGCTGCTGGAGAGCAGCCTCGGCGAGAAGCTCCCGTCGTTCTCGCTCGGCACCGCCACGCCCAGCGCCATCCGCATGGCCGACGCGTACGCCACGTTCGCCGCCCGGGGCCGGCACGCCGAGCCGTACTCGGTCACCGGGCTGCGGCGCAACGGCGAGGAGGTGCCGGTGGAGAGGCCGGAGGGCCGGCAGGTCCTGCCGCGGGAGGTGGCGGGTGCCGTGGACGACGCGCTGCGCGAGGCCGTCCGCAAGGGCACGGCGAGGCGGGCGGGCGCCGCGGGCCCCGGCACGGCCGGCAAGACGGGCACCGCGCAGGACAACAAGTCCGCCTGGTACGTCGGTTACCGCGGCACGCTGTCGACCGCCGTCTCGGTGGCCCGCATCGACCCGAAGACGCAGGAGCTGCTGCCGCTGGACGGCATCGGCGGAACGCCCGGGGGAACCCTGGGCAGTTCGCTGCCGCTCGACCTGTGGACGCGGTACATGACCGCCAAGTAGGGCCGGGCGCCGGGCCGTTCGCCGCCCGGCGCCCCGACGAACCTATGTGACCAGGGACTTCCAGTCGGGCGACTGCGCCGGGTCGAGCCGGCGCAGCTTCGCCAGGACCTCGGGGTCCTGCTCGTCGAGCCAGTCGGCGACCTGCTTGAAGGAGACGCAGCGCACTTCCGCGCGCTTGCAGACGGACTTCATGACGTCCTCGACGGCCTTCATGTAGATGCCGCCGTTCCAGTCCTCGAAGTGGTTGCCGATGAACAGCGGCGCGCGGCTGCCGTGGTAGACGCGCTCGAAGCCGTTGAGGTAGCCGTCGCGGGTCAGCTTGCGCCACTCCGCGTACTTCTTGGGGTCGCCCTTGGTGTTGTCCCCGGACTGGTTGTAGAGGAAGTTGAAGTCCATGGAGAGGACCTGCTTCTCGCTCTTCGGGTAGGGCAGCAGCTGGAGGGGGAAGTTCCATATGCCGTCGGTCCGGGAGGGCCATATCTGGAAGTCGCCGGGCGAGCTGGCGTCGTAGCGCCAGTCGTAGCCCTTGGCGGCCTTCAGCAGGTTCTTCTGGCCCTCCAGGCAGGGGGCGCGGCCGCCCACGAGCTCCTTCCGGTAGTCGAAGGGCAGCGGGGGCAGGTCCTTGTAGCCGGTGTTGGTCTTCCAGTGCTCGACGAAGGAGTATGCCTGGTCGATCTCGCTCTTCCACTCGGCCGGGCTCCAGTCGCCACCGCCCTTGGCGCCGCAGAAGTGCCCGTTGAAATGGGTGCCGATCTCGTTGCCGTCGAGCCAGGCGGCGCGGAGCTGGTTCAGGGTGTCCCTGATGTGCTCGTCGGTGGCGTAGGAGATGGCCGATTCGCCGGGCTTGTGCTGCGGCGGGCGGTACATCTTCGCCTTGGACCTGGGCAGCAGGTACGTGCCGGTCAGGAAGAACGTCATCTGGGCGTTGTTCGCCTTGGCCGCCTCGCGGAAGTGCGAGAAGAGGTGGTCGTCGCCCTCCAGCGCGCCGTCCCAGGAGAAGACGACGAACTGCGGCGGCCGTTCGCCGGGCTTGAGCTTCGCGGGTCTGGGCTGCTTGGGCTGCGGGCCGGTGAAGGACGTCGATCCGTCCCCCAGCACGCGGACCTTGCCGTCCCACTTCTCCTCGGGCTTCTTCTTGTTCTTGTCCTTCTTCGGGGCGTCCGCCGAGGGACGCGGGGCGGACGGCGCGGCCGTACCGCCGGCCTTGTCCGCCCCGTCGGCCTTCTCCCCCGGGCCGGCGTCGCAGGCCGAGAGCCCGAGGGTGAGGGCGGCCGCAGTGACCAGGGCCGACGCGCTGCGCGCGGTTCTCTTCGTCATTCTTCTTGCCCCCTGGCACCAAAACACATGTTCTGCCCTCAGTATCACAGGCGAACCACCGGGCCCGTCCGGCCCCCGGGCAACGGGGCCGGACGGGCCGGGCCGTCAGGTGCGGTAGGCGAAGTAGACCGCGTCCGGGTAGGACGCGAGGATGCTCGCCATCGACTTCCGGTAGGTGTTGGTGGAGTGGTAGGTGAGGTACGGCATGCCGTAGCTGCTGCGGTACGTCGTCATCATGGAGTGGTCCTTGGACCCGTCGCCGTCGAAGTCCATCTGCAGGACGTCGCCGACCTCCATCTGGAAGACGTTGGACAGCGGGGTGACGCGCTTGGAGTTGAGCGCGTACCACGACCACTCGTTGACGCCGATCCAGCTGTCGGACTGGCCCTTGGCGTCGTACCACCACTTCCGGTAGTCGCCAGCCTTGCCGGTCTCGGGCTTCCAGCCGCCGGCCTTGAGGGCCTGGCTGAGGAAGTTGGTGCAGTCGCCGCCGGCCTCGTTGAACTTGCGGTAGGCGGGGTTGTAGTTCCGCCAGTACTTCTCCGAGTACGCCGCCATGGCCGCGTAGTTGTAGGAGGTCCGCTTCTTCGGCACGGCGCGGACGGGCCAGGAGGTGGCGGCCCGGGGGGCGTCCGGCGTCGTCGAGGCGGCCGCGGCGGCGGCCGGCCCCGGGGCCGGGGCGTTGACGGGCCGGGGGCCGTCGTCGGTGGCCTTGATGCCGGTCAGCTCCCAGCGGCCGCCCTGCGCGGCGCTGAAGCCCAGCTCGTGGTGGGCCTTGAAGCCGGTCGAGGCCGGCTCGTCGCCGCGGATCTTCTTGTACGTGAACGTGGTGGTCTCGGTGACCCGGACCGTGGCACGCTTCCCGGAGACCCGGACGCCGTCCACGGAGACCTTGGTGTCACCGGCGGTGTACACCTCGCCGAGCGCGGCCAGCCGCTGCTTGCGGGTCCGCAGCGAGGAGACGTCGGTGCGCTCGGTGCGGGCCATGCGGGCCGAAAGGCCCGCCCTGCGGTCGGCCTTCGCGGCTATTCGGTGCTGCGGACGGCCGTCCACGAGGGCGTCGGTGCGCTCGGTCAGCACGGCGGTGGCGACGCGGCCGAAGGCGTCGGCCGTGGCCTTGTCGACACCGGCGGAGGGCGTCGCGGCGTTCGCGGCGGAGGCGGGCAGCAGGACGGCGGAGACGGCGCCGGCCAGCACGACGCCCACGGCGGTTCTGAGTGTCGTTGAATTCACGAAGTTTCCCCTTGTCACCCGGCCTCTTCACGGCCGGGTGGGGAATCTTCGCACGATCTTCCGGATCATCGGGCCGCAGGACAAGGGGCGTGATGAAAACGGAACGCAAAGGTCCATACCGACGTCCTTTCTGACGGATACCGACTGGACACGGAAAGAAGGTGAACATGGCTCCGCAGACGGACCCCCGGCCGGAACCGCAGCCGGTCCTCCGCCCCGACTACCGCCGCCGCGCCCGCGCTTACGCGGCCTTCGGCGCCGCCGTCCTCGGCGTCGCGGCCGACCTCGCGCTCCCCCTGCTGCGCGCGCCGCGCAACGCGACGGCGGCCACGCCCGACCCCGGCCCGGACGACTGACCCCCGCGGCGGGCCGGCCGCCGCGCACCCCCGGGCGGGTGATCTGTCCGTCCCCTATGGGGTCTTTCACCCGGATCGGTCCGGCGGACGCGCGACCATGCGTCGAGGGTTTTCGTCCCGCCAGTCCCTGGCACGTTCCCGCTGGAGGTAGGAGTGTCCACCATCGCTCAGGTGATCCCCGCTGTCGAGCCCGACCCGGTCGAGGAGCAGCTGGCCGACGACTACGTCGAACTCCTCAGCGCGTTCTCGCGCGTCGACGCCGCCCTGCGCGCGGGGGCGTGGGAGACGCTCCGCGACGAGCTCGACCAAGTCGTCGCGGCGGCCGAGGACATGTGGAACACCCTGGCCGGCGGCGACGGGGAGGAGGGCGACGCGGAGGCCGCGGCACCGCCCGCCGCCGACGCCGACCGCGTCGGCGCGCTCGTCGCCCGGCACCTCGGGCAGTTCCCCGTGCCGGCCCGGCCGCCCGTCGTCCCGCCCGTGACGCCCGACGAGCCCTAGCCCGGTCCGCCCGTGCCGGGCGGATCCCACGCGGTCCGTCCGGCACGGGGAGCACTGAACTCGCGCCGGCTGAGCATGCTCCAGAGCATGACTTCCCAACGGACTCCCCGCATCCTCGTCGTCGGCGGCGGTTTCGCCGGAGTCGCCTGCGCCCGCCGCCTGGAGCGCCGGCTGCGTCCGGGCGAGGCCCGGATCACCCTCACGGCGCCCTTCGACTACCAGCTCTACCTGCCGCTGCTGCCCCAGGTGGCCTCCGGGGTCCTCACCCCGCAGTCCGTCGCGGTCTCGCTGCGCCGCAGTCTGAGGCGCACCCGCGTCGTGCCGGGCGGCGCCATCGGCGTGGACACGAAGGCGCGGGTCTGCGTCATCCGCAAGATCAACGGCGCGGTCCTCGACGAGCCGTACGACGTCCTCGTGCTCGCGCCCGGCAGCGTCACGCGCACCTTCGACATCCCCGGCCTGACGGACCACGCCCTCGGCATGAAGACCCTGGCCGAGGCCGCCTACCTGCGCGACCACGTCATCGCCCAGCTGGACCTGGCCGACGCCTCGACGGACGCGGCCGAACGGGCCGCGCGGCTGCGCTTCGTCGTGGTGGGCGGCGGCTACGCGGGCACCGAGACGGCCGCCTGTCTGCAGCGGCTGACGACCGCGGCGGCGCGGCGGTACCCGCGGCTGGACGCCGGGCGGATCCGCTGGCACGTCGTCGACGTCGCGTCCCGCCTGATGCCCGAACTCGGCGACCGGCTGGGCACCGAGGCGCTGCGCACGCTGCGGCGCCGCGGTGTCGAGGTGTCGCTGGGGACGTCGGTCGAGCGGGTGGAGCGCGACCGGGTGCGGCTGACGGACGGGCGGGAGCTGCCCTGCCGGACCCTGGTCTGGACGGCGGGGGTGGCGGCCAGCCCGCTGGTGGGCACGCTCGGCACGGACACGGTCAAGGGCCGTCTCGTGGTGACCGACCGCATGACCGTGCCCGGTCTCGACGGGGTCTTCGCCCTGGGGGACGCCGCGGCGGTGCCCGACGTCACCAAGGGCGACGGCGCGGTCTGCCCGCCCACGGCCCAACACGCCCTGCGCCAGGGGAAGGTGGCGGCGGACAACGTGGTGGCGCGCCTGCACGGGCACCCGCTGCGGCCGTACGCGCACAAGGACCTGGGGCTCGTGGTGGATCTCGGCGGCACGGACGCGGTCTCGCGGCCGCTGGGCGTGCAGTTGACGGGCCTGCCGGCGCAGGCGGTGGCGCGCGGCTACCACCTGATGGCGCTGCGGACCGGTGTCGCCAAGGTGCGGACGGCGACGAACTGGCTGCTGAACGCCGTGGCGGGCGACGACTACGTGCGCACGGGCTTCCAGAGCCGGCGGCGGGCGACGCTGCGGGACTTCGAGTTCACCGACGCGTACCTGACGCCCGAACAGATCCGTGCCCGGCGGGCCTCGGTGACCTGACCACGCAGGTTCCCGGGCTGTGCCACACTGCGACTGGCGGTCGCGTACGGGGGGCGTACATGGGCAACGAGACGTATTTCGGCGGCGATTACCGGGATCTGTGCGAGCACTACGGGACGGCGGCGGGCTTCCAGTTCGAGTTCTCCTGCCGGCGCTGTCACGACACCTGGCGGTCGGCGTTCGAGCCGTACCGCAGCGGGCGGCTGGCCGGCTGGCTCGGCAGGGGCGTCGGGGCGGTCCCCGGGCCGTTCGGCACGGCGGTGGCCCGGCTCTCGACGGCCGTGGAGGGGCTGGCCGGCTCGGGCTGGGGCACGGCGCGCGACGCGTCGTTCCGGCGGGCCGTCGCGGAGGCCGAGGGGCGCTTCAACCGCTGTGCGCGCTGTGCCTGTCATGTGTGCGGCCGGTGCTGGCACGCGGACCAGGGGCTCTGCTTCACCTGTGCCCCGGACACCGCGGGTGAGCAACTGGCGGCCCGGCAGCGCGGTTTCAACGACTCGGTGGCGCGGCGCGCGTACGACGAGGGGCAGCGCCGCGCGGCGGGCCATGACGCGGGCGGGGAGCGGCAGTTGGTGTGTCCGTCGTGCCGGGCGGAGGCGCACGGCGGGCGGTTCTGTCCGGCGTGCGGGACGGAGCTGGCGCGGCGGACGGAGTGCGCGGGCTGCCGGGCGGTGCTGCCGGAGGGGGCGGTGTTCTGTCCGGGGTGCGGGCGGCGCCGGTAGCGGAAGCAGGCATTCCGGTTATCTGCCGGGAGTTGCTCCGGCGCTGGTCAGGGCGCGGTGGGGCGCTGATGATCTGTTACCCTCTCGCTCTCACAGTCACATAAGCAACACATAAGGGGTTGGCGGGGGAATGACGCAGGAGAGCTCTGGCAGATCCGGGGGATCGGCCCTGATGAACTGGGGACCGGCGGTCCTCTTCGGTGCGGTCCTGCCGTTCGTCACGTACGGCGTGCTGACGGACCACGGGGTGAGCAAGGTGAACGCCCTGCTGCTGATCTCGCTGTGGCCCGTGGTGGAGACGCTGATCTCGCTGGCGGTGCGGCGGCGGGTCGACGAGTTCGGGATGATGATGCTGGCCCTGATGCTGCTGGGTGCACTCAGCGCGGTGGCCTACAACTCGACCGAGCTGGTCTTCGTCAAGGATTCGGCGATCACCGGCCTGCTGGGGCTGGTGTACCTGGGCAGCCTGGCCCTGCCGCGGCCGCTGATGTTCTACCTGGGCCGCCGCTTCGCCACCGACGGGTCGCCGGAGGGGCTGGCCCACTGGAACGGGCTGTGGCGGTACCCGGGTTTCCGGCGCATGCAGTACCTGATGACGACGGTGTGGGGTGTCGCCTTCCTGCTGGAGGCCGTGGTCCGGGTGGTGCTGACCTACGCGCTGCCGACCGGGGTCATGGTGGTGCTGAACAACGTGCTGCCGGCCGTCGTGGTGGCGGCGCTGGTGAGCTGGACGGTCCGGACGGGGAAGCGGGGGCGTGCGCGGGCGGCGGCCGCGCGGGCCGGGGGCGCCGTGGAGGGCGTGGACGGCGCGGTGCGCAGCCCGGCGTAGGTCCGGTGCGACGGCGAGGGGCGGGATCCTCCGGGATCCCGCCCCTCCCGTGTGCCGGGCGGCGGGCGTCAGCCGGTCCAGGTGCCGGTCACGGCGACGGTGGTGACGCCGGGGCCGAAGGCGAGGACCAGGGTCTGCGCCCCGGGTCTGGGCCGGGTGGCGAAGGTCTGTGCCAGGACGTCGAGGACGACGGCGCTGGCGGTGTTGCCCCGTTCGGCGAGGGAGTTCTCGCTGAGCTCGAACATGGCCGGCGGGATGCCCAGGCCCTTGCTCACCTCGTACATGATGCGCGGTCCGCCGGTGTGGCTGACGAGGACGTCGGGCTGGGGCGCGAGCACGGACGTCTCGCGGAGCAGCCAGTCCCGCAGACCGGGCATGGCGTCGGCGACGACGCGGGATATGCGGGGGTTGGTGTCGAAATGAAAGCCCAACTCGTCGATGTCGTAGGAGATGTGGCGCACAGTGTCCGGGGCGAGGTCCTCATAGGCGTTTTCCAGCCGCAGTCCGGGCCGGTCCTCGCGCACGACGCACGCGGCCGCGGCGTCGCCGAAGAGGGCGGCCGACACGAAGGAGGCGATCCGGTCGTCGTCGGGCTGGTAGGAGAGCGAGCACAGTTCGACGGCGACGACGAGGGTGACGGATCCGGGGTGGGCGACGGCCAGTTCACGGGCGCGGGCCAGGGCGTAGGCGCCGCCGGCGCAGCCGGCCTGGGTGAAGGCGAGGCGGCGGACGTCGCGGCGTAAGCCGAGCCGGCCGGCGAGGTGGGCGTCGAGGCCGGGGAGCAGGTATCCGGTGCAGGAGACGACCAGCAGGTTGTCGATCTCGTCCGGGGCGGTGTCGGCGGCGGCGAGGGCGCGCCGGGCGGCACGGGCGCCGAGGTCGGTGCCGGCCTCGGCGTAGCGGCGCGTGCGCGCGCCGAAGCTCCGGCCGCTGACGACCTCCTCGAAGGGGTCGACGAGGGATCTGGTGCGGACGGAGGTGTTGCGCATGAGCTGGGTCGCGGTGCGGATCCTGGGGTGCCCGGCGTGCCGCCGGGCCATGTGGGCGACGACCTCGTCCAGGGCGAGGGTGTGCTCGGGCAGGCACAGCACGGGCTGACAGACGGTGGACACGCTGCTCCTTCGCGGTGATGAGGAGGGGTACGGCGTGTCGAGCCAATCATGCGCGATTCAACAAGTCACCGGTCGCAGGGTGACGGGTTCCTTATGGACGGGTGGCCGGAGTCGGCCAATCCTGACCTGTACATGCCCCTGCCTCGGTGGTGGCATGACCGCGTCATTCCCGAGCAGCGGAGGGGTTCCCATGATCAGACCACTCGTGACCGGCGGCGCCGCGGTGGCGCTCCTGGCGACCGGTTTCGCCCCGGGCGCGGGGGCGGCTCCCCAGGGCACTCCCCCGCCCGACAGGATCGTGATCGACGTGGTGACGGTCAACGGCTCGGGGTGCCCGGCCGGTACGGCGGCGGTGGCGGTCGCCCCGGACAACACCGCCTTCACCGTCTCGTACAGCAACTACCTCGCCCAGGTGGGCGTCGGTTCCAAGCCGACCGACTTCCGCAAGAACTGTCAACTCGGGCTGAACATCCACGTCCCCCAGGGCTTCACGTACGCGATCGCCGAGGCCGACTACCGCGGCTTCGCGCACCTGGAGAGCGGGGCGACGGGCCTGGAGAAGGCGAGCTACTACTTCCAGGGCATGTCGCAGACGGCCTCGCAGACGCACCGCTTCTCCGGGCCGCTGAGCGACGACTGGCAGACCACCGACACCACGGACGTCGCCTCGCTCGTCTACGCCCCGTGCGGCTCGCAGCGCATCCTCAACGTCAACACCGAGCTGCGCGTGGGCGCCGGCACCTCGGACCCGGCGTCCACGACCAGCTTCATGGCGATGGACTCCGCCGACGGCAGCGTCAACACCCTCTACCACTTCGCCTGGAAGCAGTGTCCCTGACCGGCGCCCGCGCAGCGTACGGGAGGGAGACCCATGCTCAGACCGGCGATGACCGCGGCCGTGGCGGCGGCGCTGCTCGGGGTGCCGGCCCCGGGCGCGGCCGCGGATCCGTACGGCACGCCCCCGCCCGACAAGATCGTGATCGACGTGGTGACCGTGAACGGCTCCGGCTGTCCGGCGGGGACGGCCAATGTGGCCGTCTCGCCCGACAACACGGCCTTCACGGTCTCCTACAGTGACTACGTGGCCCAGGTGGGCGTCGGCTCCAAGCCCACGGACATGCGCAAGAACTGCCAGCTCAGCCTGAACGTCCACGTGCCGCAGGGGTTCACCTACGCGGTCGCCCGGGCGGACTACCGCGGCTTCGCGCACCTGGAGAAGGGGGCGGCGGGGCTGGAGCGGGCCAACTACTACTTCCAGGGCATGCAGCAGACGGCGTTCGTGAACCACCCGTTCGCGGGCCCGCTCAACGACAACTGGCAGGCGTCCGACTCCACGGACATCGACGCCCTGGTCTACGCGCCCTGCGGGGCCATGCGGTTCCTCAACATCAACACCGAGCTGCGGGTGGACGCCGGCACCTCCGACACCGCCCGCACCACCAGCTTCCTGGCGATGGACTCGACCGACGGGAACATCAGCACCCTCTACCGCTTCGCCTGGAAGCAGTGTCCCGCGGCGTGAACGAGCCGGGGGCGGCCCTTCGCGGGCCGCCCCCGGCTCGTTCCGTCCCGGTCTCCGGGGCTCAGTCCTCGTGCGCCTCGGCCTCGACGGGCTTGGGGATCAGGAACGAGGTCCCGAAGGCGACGGCCAGGATCACCACACCGGCGATCATGCCCGTGACGTAGCCCTCGGCCGAGGAGGTGTCGGCGGACACCGTGGCCGTCTTGACCGCGTACAGCGCCGCGAAGCTCAGGCCCGCGCCGAGGTTGAACGCCCCGGCGTTCAGCCCGGGCAGGAAGCCGGGGTTGGCCTTCGGGGACAGGACGATGCCCAGGCCGTTGAGGACGATGTTCGCCACGCCCGCGTAGGTGATGCCCACCAGCACGGAGGCCACCAGCAGCATCACCCGCGAGTGCGCCGGAATCGTCACGATCATCAGCACGACCGACAGCACGGCCCCCACGAGCCCGGCGCGCAGGACGCGCCCGTAGCCGTAGGTGGCGGCCAGCCGGCCCGCGACCGGGCCCATCGCCAGGCCCGCCAGCGCGTACGGCGTCAGCGTCCACCACGCGGACTGCTCGGCGCTCATGCCCAGACCGGCCTTGGCGTCCTGGGCGAACGCCGGGATCAGACCGTTCATGACGGCGAAGACACCGGTCATGGTGAGCACGGTGGTCAGCAGGGTCGCCCAGGTGCCGCGCCGCTTGAGGTGGTGGGTGGACACCAGCGGGTGGCGCGTGCGGTCCTCCGTCCGCCAGAACAGGGCGAACGCGGCCGCTGCCACGACGACGAGGACGCCGACCATCGCCCAGTTCGCGGCGCCCAGCTTCCCGGCCTCGTTGAGCGCGACGAGCATGGCCCCGACCGAGACGACCAGCATGGCGACGCCCGGCCAGTCCATGCGGTGGGCGTCCGCGACCTTGGTCTCCGGGGTCATGACCGCGACCATCACCGTCGCGATCAGCGCCACGCCGGCCATGGCCCAGAAGACCGACTGGAAGCCGTGGTTGTCGGCCAGGTAGCCGCCGGCGAGGGAGTCCACGCCGGCGATGCCGCCGTTGACCGCGGTGATCACGCCGAGCAGCGTGCCGTACTTCTTGGGCTCGGTGACCTCCTGCCGCAGCATGATCAGGCACAGCGGCACGGTCGGGCCGGACGCGCCCTGGATCACACGGCCGACGAACAGCATCGGCACGCTCGTCGCCAGGGCGGCCACGACACAGCCGACGGCCATCAGGGCCAGCATCCCGACCAGCACCTTGCGGCGGCCGACGAGGTCACCGAGGCGGGGCAGGAACAGCGAGAACAGGGCGGCGGAGGTGAAGAAGGCCGTCTGGGTGAGGCCGATCTCCGCGGAGGTGGCCCCCAGGCTGTCCTCGATGCTCTTGAGCGCCGGGCTGAGCATGCTGGCGTTGAGCTGGAAGGCGATGCAGGCGGTCAGCAGGGCGGTGACCAGCACGCCCACCCGGGTGGCGGTCCCGGAGCCGCCGGGGTCGCCGGCGCGGTCGCCGGTGAGAGAAACGTTCATGGCTCGACGTCTTTGTCTGTCTTCGTTCACGGAGGGGCCCTCTGTTCGGCCGAACAGCGGCGGAGTGGAGCTCCGGGGGAGGGCGTGCCGGACTGTTCCGACGAGCCGGAACGACCAGGTCACGAACCGGCCGTACCTCCAGTCCGTGGCCAAAGGTACCGTCTCCGGCCGGGAGGGGCGGATTTCGCCCCCGACCCGCCCTTTCACCGTTTCCTCCCGGGCAGTCCCCGTCCCCGCCCTCCCGGCGACGCGCCGGCCTCCGTCCCTCGGCGCGGCACCGCCTTCCCGGGCGGGTGCGCGGGACTCCGTTCCTGGCCCGGCCCCGCCCTCCCCCGGCCCCTCGCAGTCGCGCGAAGCACGGTTCCAGGGGGGGCAGGGGCGGAGCCCCGCCCCAGCGCGAAAGGTACAGGGGGCCGGGGCCGGCCGCGCTTCCGCGCGGGGGCGCTTTCGGGGGCAGGGGGCGCAGCCCCCGCATGCGGGCTGAGGGGGGCTCCCCCGGAGAAACGGTGAAAGGGCGGGGCGGGGAGGAGCAACCCCTCACACGGAGCCCATCGTCCGCGCGAACGTCACCGGGTCGGTGTCGAAGCCCCGCAGAAGTGGACGGAACGTCCACAGCCCGGCCGCGTCGCGGAGGAACTCCCCGACCGTCGCGGCCGTCGCGCCGCCGACCGCCGCGAAGTCCTGCTCGGCCAGGACGTCGTACCCGGCGGTGATCTGCGCCCGCGGGTCGGCGACGTCGGCGAAGCGGACGGTCGTGCCGCCCGGCTGCTGGATGGCCGCGCCGACGACGACGCGCCCGCTGGTGTCCGGCATGCGGGAGAGCTCCAGGGTCATCACCTCGTCCCAGCCCAGCCCCTGGCCCGTGCGGCTGTCCCGGTTGAGGGAGACCGTGCCGTCGGTCGAGCGGCGGCCGAAGTGGACGAGCTGGACGGGGGCGCCGTGCGGGTCGCCGGTCGCGTGGACGGCGACGATCAGGTCGAGGTCGTGGGGCGTGGCGCCGAGCGGTGCGGGGTTCCACTTGAGCCGCGCCTGAGCCGTGTCGATGCCCTTGCCGAAACCGCCCGTACCGCCCACTACCGGTCGCCTCCCCGCCGCACGATGCCTGTGGCATCCATCATCTCCGCGGCGGGGCGCGCCCGGAAGACCGCGAGCTCGCCCCGGTAGAACACGAGCGGCCGGGCGTCCCGGCGGACGGCGAACTCCTCGACGCGGCCCAGGAAGAGGAGGTGGTCCCCGCCGTCGTGGGTGGCCCAGGGCGCGCAGGAGACGGTGGCGAGGGAGCCGGCCAGCCGCGGGGCGAGTCCGGTGCCCGAGGGGATCCAGCGGGGCGCGGCACCGCTCCCCCGGCCGGCGAAGTGCCGGGCGAGGGCGGCCTGTTCCCCGGCGAGGACGTTGACGGTGAAGGGCCGTCCCGGCAGCAGGCGGGCGGCCTTGCTGTCGCGGTGCAGCGAGACCAGCACCAGCGGCGGGTCGAGGGAGACGGCGGTGAAGGAGTTGACCGTCGCGCCGTGCGGGGCGCCGTCGGGCCCGCAGCTGACGACGGTGACGCCGGTCGCGAAGTGGCCCAGGCAGGTGCGCAGTTGCCGGGGGTCGAGGGTCATGCCGCTCCTTCGGGGGTTCTCGGGAGGAGGGGCCGCCGGGCGGATTGCCCGGCGGCCCGCGGTGTCAGACGGTGAACCAGACGTGCGCCTGCCCCGTCCCGATCCCGCTCTCGTAGGCGCTGTAGCGGCGCCCCTTGCCCGTGAAGCGCGGTCCGCCGAGCGCGCCCGCCAGCATCAGGTAGTGGCCGAAGCCGGCCTCGGGGGCGAAGCGGTGGTAGTCGGCCATGGTGGCGACCACGCGGTCGTGCCGGCCCTCCTCCAGCCAGGCGAGGCGCTGTTCGTCGGCCTCCCGGGCCTCCGGGGTGACGATGTTGGCCGGGTCGCCCGCCATGCGGTCGCGCAGTTCGGCCAGCGGCCGGAAGCGGTGGGAGAGGCCGCCGGAGGCGAGGAGCAGCACCTTGCGGTCGAGGGCGCGGACGGCGTCGCCCAGGGTCTCGCCGATCCGCAGGAAGTCCTCGTCGGTCGCCGTCTGGCAGACGGAGACCGACAGCCAGGGGGTGTCCGGGCGGCCGAGGTACGTCCAGAGGTTGAGCGTGGCGTAGTGGACCGGCAGGTACGGGTCGTCGTTGGCCTGGAGCCAGACGCCGCGCTCCTCGGCGAGCCGGGCGGCCGCGTGGGCCAGTTCCGGGTCGCCGGGCAGGTCGTAGGGCAGGCGGCTGAGGGCGGCGGGCATCTCGTCGGAGGTGAACAGGCCCTCGCGGCGCGGATGGGCGGTGATCACCGCCTCGGTGGTGGTGGCCCAGTGCGAGTCGAGGACGACGACGGCGTCGTGCTCGGTGGTGTCGAACACCTCGCGCCGCAGTTCCCCGAGGCCGGTGGCGAGCGTGAAGTCGCTGCCCCCGTTGGCCTCGGTGCGGGCGCTCTCGGGGAACATGATGACGGGCGCGTGCGACAGCAGACCCGCGCCGACGATGTCTCCCATGGCGGAACCTCCTTGCTGGGTGCGGTGGTTACGGGACGAGCAGCAGCTTTCCGGTGGTGCTGCGGGCGGCGAGGTCGGTGTGCGCCCGGTGGGCCTCGGCCAGCGGGTAGGTGCCGGCGACGGTGAAGCGCAGGGTGCCGTCGGCGATGCCGGCGAAGACCTCGCCGGCGCGCCGCTCGAACTCCTCGGTGGTGGCCCGGAAGTGCTCCAGGTAGGGGCGGGTGAGGGTGAGCGAGCCGCCCCACAGCAGCCGCATCACGTCGACCGGCGGCACGGCGCCGCTGGCGCCGCCGTAGAGGACGAGGGTGCCGCGGGTGCGCAGGGAGTCGAGGCTCGCGTCGAAGGTGGCGGCGCCGACGCCGTCGTAGACGGCGTGGACGCCCTCGCCGCCGGTGAGCCGGCGGACCTCGCCGGCCAGGTCGTCGGTCTCGGTGTAGCGGATGACCTCGTCGGCGCCGTGGCCGCGGGCGAGCCGTTCCTTCTCCTCGGTGGAGACGGTGCCGATGACGCGGACGCCGCGCCGCTTGAGCATCTGGACGAGCAGCTGCCCGACGCCGCCGGCGGCGGCGTGGACGAGGACGGTCTCGCCCTCGCGGGCGGGGTAGGAGTCGTGGGCGAGGAAGTGGGCGGTCATGCCGTGGACGAGGACGCCGCCGGCGGTGGTCAGGTCGATGTCGTCGGGGACGACGATGGCCTTGTCCTCGGGGACGAGGACGCGGGTGGCGTAGCTGCCGAGGACGGTCGTCCAGGCGACGCGGTCGCCGGCCTTGAACCGGGTGACGCCGGGCCCGACGGCCAGGACGGTGCCGGAGCCCTCCTCCCCCGGGACGCAGGGCACGGGCAGCGGGTAGCGGCCCTCGCGGCGGTAGAGGTCGATGAAGTTGACGCCGGCGGCGGCGAGTTCGACGAGGAGCTGGCCCTCGCCGGGTGCCCCGGGGTCGGGCTTCTCGACGTAGAGCTGGACCTCGGGGCCGCCGGTCTCGCGGATCTCGATCGCGTGCATTACTCGGATACACCTCGCATGACAGGTCCGGCGGACACCGTGGACCTGTGGTTCGGGCCGGGGGTCCGGGGGGTGTCCCCCGGGACGGAACAGTCCTTCACATCGGTCAGTTCGACTCGGTAGGTGCGCAGCCAGTCGTCCATGCGCGCGGTGGATTCGACGAGGATCCGCTCGAACTCGGAGAGGCTGCCGTCGGCGGTCTTGTCGGTGAGGCGGCGGACGGAGCCGCCGTCGAGGAACGGGGCCAGCGGTGCGCCGGCCTCGCCGTCGGCGGCGGTGGCCAGGCTCGTGATCAGGGCCCGGTCGTAGGCGGGGTCCTGGATCGAGGGGTAGGCGGCCTTCTTGCGGCGCAGCACGGACTCGGGGAGGAGGTCGGCGGCGGCCGCGCGGAGCAGGGCCTTCTCCTCGCCGCTGAAGGTCTTCATCTCCCAGGGGACGTTGAAGACGTACTCGACGAGGCGGTGGTCGCAGAACGGGACGCGTCCTTCGAGGCCGCTCGCCATGCCCATGCGGTCCTTCTTGTCGAGGAGGATGGGCAGCCAGCGGGTGAGGGTGAGGTGGCCGAGTTCGCGGGTGCGGCGTTCCCCGGCGTTCTCGCCGTCGAGGTGCGGCACTTCGGCGAGGGCGGTGCGGTAGAGGTCGGCCTCGTACTCGGCGAGGTCGATGCCGTCGATGAACCAGGGGTGGAACAGCGAGCGGGGGTCGAGTCCGCGGTGGGCGCCGAGCTTGAGCCAGGGGAAGGTCTCGGCGGCGCGGGCGCCGGGGTCGGTGAACCAGAGGTAGCCGCCGAAGACCTCGTCCGCGCCCTCGCCGGAGAGGGCGACGGTGGCGTGTTCGCGGACGGCGGCGAACAGCTGGTGGAGGGAGACGTCCAGGTCGGCGAAGTTGAACGGGAGGTCCCAGGCGCCGAGGACGGCCTTGCGGACGGCGGGGTCGAGGAGCCGGCCGCGGTCGAGGGTGATCGTGTGGTGGTCGCTGGAGACGTGCCGGGCGACCTCACGGGCGTAGGGGCCGTCGGGGGTGGGGCGGACGGCGTCGGCCCGGAAGTTCTCGGTGTGGCCGGTGAAGTCGACGGAGAACGTGGAGAGTCGGCGGCCTTCGGCGGCGCGGGTGCGGGCCGCGAGGGCGGTGACGGTGCTGGAGTCGAGTCCTCCCGACAGCAGGGAGACCAGGGGCACGTCGGCGATCATCTGCCGGGGGACGATGTCGTCGAGGAGGTCGCGGACGGTGGCGATCGTGGTCTTGAGGTCGTCGGTGTGGGGGCGGGCCTCCAGCGCCCAGTAGCGTTCCTCGCGGATGCCGTCGCGGCCGACGCGCAGCAGGTGGCCGGGCTTGACCTCGTGCATGCCGCGGAAGGGGACGCGTCCGGGGGTGCGCAGGAAGAGGAGGGCGTCGCAGAGTTCCTCGGCGCCGGCGCGGGCCCGGGCGAGGGGGTTGGCGAGGATGGCCTTGGGTTCGGAGCCGAAGAGGACGCCGTCCTCGGTGGGGTGGTAGAAGAGGGGCTTGACGCCGAGGCGGTCGCGGACGAGGAGGAGTTCCTCGCGGGCGGTGTCCCAGATGGCGAGGGAGTACATGCCGTTGAGGCGGTGGACGAGGTCCGTGCCCCACTGGAGGTAGCCGCGCAGGGCGACCTCGGTGTCGCTGCGGGTGGTGAACCGGTGGCCGAGGAGGGTGAGTTCCTCGCGCAGCTCGCGGAAGTTGTAGATCTCGCCGCCGTAGGAGATGACGGCGCGGGGCAGGCCGTCGGGGCCCTGCTCGGGGGTGGGCATCGGCTGGGTGCCGTGTTCGAGGTCGATGATGGACAGGCGCCGGTGGCCGAGGGCGGCGTGGGTGCCGAGCCACAGGCCGCGGGCGTCGGGGCCGCGGTGGTCCAGGGTGTCGGTCATGGCGCCGACGACCGTGGACTGCTGGGACAGGTCGCGGGAGAACGCGACCCATCCGGTGATGCCGCACATGGTTTGCTCCGTTGTCGGTGGGGTCAGCGGTCGCCGGGGGCGGGGGTCTCCCAGGGGCCCCTGCGCCAGCCGTCGAGGTCGTAGTCGTCGAGGCACTCCTGGACGAGGGCCTCGTAGCGGGCGAGTCCGCCGCGCCGGGTGGCCCACTTGAGGGCGTCGAGGCGGATCTGTTCGCCGTTGCCCGAGTAGTTGCGCTCGTAGAGTTCGTGGCGTCCGCCGAACTCGGTGCCGATGGCGTCCCAGCACAGCTTGAGCAGCTTGATCCGGTCGTGGGCGCTGGTGTCGGAGCCGCGGTAGAAGCGGTCGATGAGCGGCCGGAGTTCGTCGTCGGCCAGGTCGCGGGCGCTGGAGGGGACGGCCAGCGGGGCGCCGCCGAGGGTGGTTTCGAAGATCTCGTGGACGCGGGCCCAGATCTGGGCGTTGTACATCCGCATCGCGGAGGCGTGTTCGAGGCGGGGGACGACGGTGCCGCCGCTGCCGGGCTCGGGGTCGTGGGCCATGGCGGAGGTGAGGGCGCCGACCATGTGGCGCATGGTGATGACCTCGCCGAGGGCGGCCTGGACGCCGCGGAACTCGTCGGTGCCGTTGGCCCGGGTGCCGCGGGCGAGGAGGCCGGCCATCAGTTCCAGCTTGACGCCGAGGCGGATCCCGTTCTGGTAGTTGTAGAGGTTGGCGAATCCGGAGGTGGCGTAGAAGCCGGTGGCGCGCTCGATGTCGCGGTGGACGAGGACGTCCTCCCAGGGGATCAGGGCCTCGTCGAGGATGAGGACGGCGTCGTTCTCGTCGAAGCGGCTGCTGAGCGGCGCGTCGAACGGGGTGGCGTGCCGGTTGGCGTACGGGGTGCGGCAGATGAGCTTGACGCCGGGGTTGTCCATGCGGACGAGGAAGACGAGGGCGAACGCCTCGGCCTTGCCGGGGGCGAGGGCCGCGGAGCCGACGGGGGCGACGAAGCCGGCGTTGGTGACGGCCGATCCGGTGGCGAGCATCTTGGCGCCGCTGACGACGACGCCGGCGTCGGTCTCGCGCACGGCGTGGACGAAGACGTCCTCCATGTCGTGGATGGCCCGCTTGCGGTCCACGGGCGGGTTGATGAGGACGTGGTTGAGGTAGAGCGCCTGGCTCGCGAACTCGCGGTACCAGCGGCGGGCGTTGTCCGCGTACGGGCCGTAGTAGTCGGCGTTGACGCCGAGGCCCGACATGAAGGCGGCCTTGTACTCGGGGGTGCGGCCGAGGAATCCGTACCCCATGCGCGCCCAGGTGGCGATGGCCTCGCCGGCCTCGGCGAGTTCGGCCGCCGAGCGGCTGGGCTTGAAGAACTTGTGGGTGCGGATGCCGTGTTCGTCGACGCCGGTGAGGGCGCCGGCGGTGGCCGGGTCGTGGAGCGCGTCGTAGAGGCGGGCCACGGACAGGGCGGAGTTGCGGAAGGCGGGGTGGCGGGTGACGTCCTTGACGCGCTCGCCGTCGACGAAGACGTTGCGGCCGTCGCGCAGGCTCTCCAGGTAACTGTCGCCCGTCATCAGGGCGTTGGTGGTGGTGCTCATCACTTCACCAGCCCGGGGTTGGCCAGCGGCGGGTTGCCGTGGACCTGTACGCGGCGCAGGTGGCGGGGGGCGCCGCTGGTGAAGGCGTTGCGGCCGTGCAGCAGCGTGTAGTTGTCGGTGAAGACCAGGTCGCCGGTCTGCCAGGCGTGGGCGTAGAGGTGCTCGGGGTCGTAGAGGGCGGCCCGCAGGGTGCGGTGCACCTCGGCGATGCCGGCGTCGTCGAGGCCGGTGAACGTCAGGTCGGGGTGGTTGACGAAGTCCTGGTCGTCGGCGGCGGTGGGTTCGTTGTAGCGGATGACCGGGGTGCCGGTGACCGGGTGGGTGGTCACGATCGGCGAGACGGTGACGCTGTCGTAGAACTCCATGGCCCGGTGGTAGGTGCCGGTGACCCGCGCCCACTGCTCGACGGTGCGCGGGTCGGTGCGCTCCAGCACGCGGGGGGTGTGGGAGAAGGTGGTCTCTCCGCCGTTGTCCACGCCCGGGGCGTGGACGCACTGGAAGACCTGGAACTCGGGTATGTGGTCGCGGTACATGCCGTCCCAGTGCATGGGCATGTAGCTGGAGTCGAAGATGTGGTCCTCGGGCTGTTCCTTCTCGACGAGTTCGAGGACGGTGCCGAAGGGCCACTGGGCGAGCTCGCCCCAGCTCTCGCAGTAGGCGGAGAACTGGCCGGCGCTGTCGAAGGAGTCGAAGCCGCGCAGGAGGACGAGGTGGTGCTCCCGGACGAGGGCGCGCAGGGCCTCGACGGGGACCTCGCGGACGTGCGTGCCGGGGACGGTCGCGTGCAGGGCGAGGCCGAACGGGGTGACGGGCTCGACGGCCCAGCGGCTGTCGGTGGCCGGTGTGCTCATGGTGTTCCTCCGGTGGGTGTCAGGCGGCGCGGGACGCGGCCGGGGCGAGGACGTAGTGGCTGGGGCGGCCGTCGACGTGCCGGAGCACGGCTCCGGCCGCCTCGGCCTCGGCGCGCTTCATCAGCGTGAAGCCGTCGCCGGTGTCGACCACGACGCTGTGCCAGGGGGTGAGCCAGGCGTCGGGGGTGTCGGCGAGCAGGATGCCGATCTTCCCCGTGGAGCAGGGCTGGGGGTGGATCGACAGGCGCACCGCGGCGGGGAACAGCTCCAGGAGCAGGTCGCCCCAGGCGCGGCTGCGCTGGATGACGCGGTAGGCCAGGTCGCGGCACTTGCGCTGGAGGGCGGAGCGGGTGCCGGTCCACTGCGGGCCGGACAGGTCCTCCAGCATGAAGCGGGTGATGCCCCGGTACATGGCGAGCGGGGCGCCGCCCGCCCGCACCTCCTCGCGCAGGGCGTCGAGGGTCGGGGCGTAGCCGGTGGAGAGCAGGTCGCGCATGCCCTCGTGGGTGGAGCCGGGGTGGACGTCGTCGAGGGTGAACTGCCGCAGGTGCCGCGCCCCGATGTCCTTGATCATGCGGTCGATGCCGGTGACGTAGGCGGTGACGTCGTGGTCGGGGACGCCGAGGAGGTCGTTGAAGACCCGGCCGTCGGAGCAGATGCGGATGACGGCCCCGGGCTCGTGGAGCGCGGCGATGCGCTCGCCGAGCGAGTCGAGGAACCGCAGGGCGAGTTCCTCGGCCAGGTCGGGCAGGGGGCCCAGGACCTTGGCCGGGTTGGGGGACTTCGTGGGGAACGCCGGCAGGACGAACTCGATGGGCCGGCCGCTCTCGACGGCCTGCCGGACCGCGTCCAGGTGATGTGCGGCGCACTTCGGGCAGATGTCGCCGTCGCAGCCGGCGTCGCGCGTTCTGCGCTGGTGGGCCAGGATCTCGTGGACGATGCGTGCGGCGGTATCGGGTGCGGCGTGATCGGACACCGCGCCTCCCTTCGTGGACTGGGATCCACGGTGGTGCGCGGGCGCATGAGAAACGCATATGGCGGTGGGCGGGGGGTGCTGTGCCCGGGCCCTCCCCCGGCGGGGGCACCCCGACGGGGCGTCAGGACGCGCTCATCGACGCCACCGCCGACCGGGCCGCGTCCAGTTCCAGCCGGGCCCGCTCGGTCCAGACCGGCATCCGGAGCCGCCGGAAACCGGCGAGCCCCTCACCGAAGTGCCCCGCGGCACGCCCCGCATCCCCCAGAGCCGCGTGGGTGCGGCCGAGCCAGTAGTGGGCGAGCGCCTCGCCGCGCAGCTCCCCCAGCTCCGTGAAGACCGCCACCGCCTCACCGAGCGGCCCGAGCGCCCGCGGGGCCTGGTCGGGCCCGAGGCCGACGTGGAGCCGGCCCATGGTCAGGAGGGTGTACGCCTCGCCGGGCCGGTGCCGCAGCAACCGGTACTCGGCGAGGGCCCGGTGCAGATGGCGCGCGGCGCGGCCGAAGCGGCCGTGGCCGATCTCGGCGACGGCGAGGAGTTGGAGGACGTCGGCCAACAGCAGCGGATGCCCGAGGCGTTCGGCCGCGGCCAGGGCGGCCTCCCCGGCCTCGATGGCCTCGGCCTCGCGCTGCCGGCACACCAGGGCGTAGCCGAGGCTGCGCAGGGCGGTGACGCGGCCGTGTGCGTCGCCGAGGCGTTCGAGGACGGCGGCGGCCGACGCGGCGTCCTCGTAGGCGAGTTCGGCCATGCCGCGGTCGGCGAGGGCGAAGCTGCGGTGGACGCGCAGCAGCGCGGCGTGGCGCTCCTCCCCCAGTGCGTCGAGCTGGTCGATGGCGGCGGCGAAGCGGCCGGCCGCGTCGTCGACGCGGCCGCGGGCCGCGGCGGCGCGAGCCAGGGAGCCCTGGGCGACGGCGGCGGCGACGGGGTCGTCGTCGGCGGTGGCGCGCTCGCGGGCGGCCCGGGCGACACGCTCCCACTCGTCCCACCAGTTGCGCAGGTGGCAGACGTTCTCCATGGCGGCGGCGAGGGCGGCCGCCTGGGCGCCGTAGCCGGAGTCGGCGGCGAACTCGACGGCGGTGACGAGGTTGGTGCGTTCGCTCTCCAGCCAGCCGAACGGGTCGACGGTGCCGCCCCGGAGGAGGTCGGCGGGGCCGCCGCGGACGAGGCGGTCGCCGGCCGTGCGCAGCCGCAGGAGCCAGCCGTCGAGGACGCGGGCGACGGCGGCGCGGCGCCAGGCGGGGGGTTCCTCGGCGAGGGCGCGTTCGGCGGCGTGGGCGTGGAGGGCGTCGTGCATGCGGTAACGGGGCTGGCCCTGGGCGTCGATGGCGCAGACCTGTATCAGGTGGGCGTCGAGCAGGGCGTCGGCGAGGAGGTCGGTGTCGGGTTCGTCGAGCAGGGCGGCGAGGACCCAGCCGGGGAACTCGGGCGAGGGCAGCAGGCCGAGGGCGCGGAAGGCCCAGGCGGCGTCGGGGCCGAGGCCCTGGTAGCCGGCGGCGGCCGCGGCGGGTACGGCGCCGTCGTGCCGTGCGGCGTGGAGCGCGTCCGCGAGGGCGGCGAGGGGCAGGTCGGGGTGGGCGGCGAGTCGTGCCCCGGCGACGCGCAGGGCGAGCGGGAGGCCGGCGCAGGCGGTCAGCAGCCGCCGGGTGGCGTCGGGTTCGGCGTCCAGGCGGCGGCAGTCGGTGAGGCGGCGGAGCAGGGCCTGGGCCTCCTCGTCGTCGAGCGGGGGGACGTCGACGAGGTGGGCGCCGTCCAGTCCGTCGAGCCGGGTGGTGCTGGTGACCAGGACGGCGCTGCGGGAGGAGCCGGGCAGCAGGGGGCGGATCTGGGCGGCGTCGCGGGCGTCGTCGAGCACGAGCAGGACCTGACGGCCGCACAGCAGCGAGCGGAACATGGCGGCGCGGTCGACGGTCGCCTCGGGCAGGGAGGAGCCGGCGACGCCGAGGCTGAGGAGCAGGTCGGAGAGGAGGGCGCCGGGCGGGCGGCGGGTGCCGCGCGCGCCGTCGAGGCGCAGGAAGAGCTGGCCGTCGGGGAAGGCGTGGCGCAGCAGGTGGGCGATGCGGGTGGCGAGGGCGGTCTTGCCGGTGCCGGAGGGTCCGGTGAGGACGACGACGGGGGTGGTGGCCGGTGAGGGGGCGTGGGCCGCGCCGGCGGCCGGCTCCAGGAGGGCGGCGGCGCGGGACATGACGAGGTGTCGCCCCGTGAAGTCGGGGGTGTCGAGGGGGAGTTGGCTGACGGTGCGCCAGGCGGGGGCGGTGCGGGCGGGGGGTACGGGGGCGGGGGTGCGGCCGAGGGCGGGGTCGCGGGTGAGGATGGCGCGGTGCAGGCGGCGCAGTTCGGTGCCGGGTTCCAGGCCGAGCTCGTCGCGGAGGGCGGTGCGGGCGCGGGTGTAGGAGGCGAGGGCGTCGCCGGGGCGGCCGCAGCGGTACTGGGCGAGCATCAGCTTGGCCCACAGGGACTCGCGCAGCGGGTGACGGGCCGTCTGGGCCTGGAGGGGGGCGACGGCTTCGAGGTGCTGGCCGAGCGCGAGGCGGGCCTCGGCGTGGCCCTCGAAGGCGACGAGCCGGGCTTCCTCCAGGCGGGCGGCCTCGATGTGGAGGGCCTCGTGGTGGGCGACGCGGTCGAAGGCGTCGCCGCGCCAGAGGTCCAGGGCCTGTCCCAGCCGGGCGGCGGCGGCGCGGTGTTCGCCGGCGGCGAGGGCCTCGCGGCCGCGTCCGGTCAGGTCCTCGAAGGTGTCGAGGTCCAATTCGCCGGGGTGGACGCGGAGTTCGTAGCCGCGGTGCCCCATGCTCAACCGCTCCTCCCCGGCTGCCCGGTTGAGCACCCTGCGCAGCGCGGCGACGTAGTTGCGGATGTTGGCCTGGGCGGACGCCGGGGGGTGCTCGCCCCACAGGGCGTCGCACAGGCGCTCCCCGGGGACGGGGGTGTTGGCGTGCAGGAGCAGGGTGGCCAGCAGGGTCCGCTGCTTCGATCCGCCGAGCGGCAGGGCACGGCCGTCGGCGACGACCTCCAGGGGCCCGAGCACCTTGAACCGGACGCGCGGAGCCTCCACCGCAGGACCGCCTTTCTGCTGGCCTCACGAGAGCGGTCGTGCGCGCACTGCCGTTCGTGATTCGGAACAATGGTCAGGACGACAACCTTAGGGTCTGTCCGGTGCGACTCCCTCCTCTTGTGCGCCGCCGCCCGGCGCGCGGAGGGCGCAGGGCCGGGCCCCTGACTCAGGTGATGCGCTTTTCTGGAGCTGGAGGGCCGCCGCTTCGAGGTCAGGGGCGGCCCCGAGGCCCTGCCCGACCGCCATTACCTGTGGCAGGCCGGACACCGGGCGACCCTCGGCGGCGTCCTGCTCTTCCCGCACGAGCACGTGTGGACCGCCGACGCCCCCCGCCCCGGCCGACGTGGTGCGCCGCCAGTACCTCGCCTCGGCCGCCGGCGACCTCGACGCCCTGCGGGCCACCCTCGCCCCGGACGTGGAGTGGACCGAGATGGCCGGCTTCCCGCTCGTGGAGAGCAGTTCGTGGACACCGCGAAGGTGCGCGACGCCATGCGCTGAACCCCCGTCGCGCCGGCGGGACGTCGGCGCCCCTCAGTCCCGCGCCCACAGCGAGCGCACATGCCCCAGGTGCCGGGTCATGCACGCCTCGGCGGCCTGCGCGTCGCCCGCGAGCATCAGCTCCAGGAGTTCGAGGTGTTCCTCGGCGGAGGGGATGAGTTCGCCGCGCTCGTCCAGGCCGGTCAGGCCGTAGAGGCGGGAGCGCTTGCGCAGGTCGCCGACGGTTTCCACCAGGCGTTCGTTGCCGGCGAGGCCGAGGAGGGTGAGGTGGAAGCGGCGGTCGGCCTCCAGGTAGCCGATGAGGTCGTGGTCGCGGGCGGCGCGCACGATCTCCTCGGCGACGGGGCGGAGGGCCTCCAGGTCCGCGCGGGCCGCGGTGCGGGTGATCCGGCCGGTCATCGGGACCTCGATGAGCAGCCGGATCTCGGTGTACTGGTCGAGGTCGCGCTCGTCGACCTCGGTGACGCGGAAGCCCTTGTTGCGGACGGGCTCGACGAGGCCCTCGCGCGCCAGGTCGAGCATCGCCTCGCGCACGGGGGTGGCGGAGATGCCGAAGTCCTCGGCGAGGCCGGGCGCCGAGTAGACCTCGCCCGGCCGGAGTTCACCGGAGATCAGGGCGGCCCGCAGGGCGTGCGCCACCTGGTCGCGCAGGCGTTCCGTGGCGGTGATCGGTGCGCGGCGCTGCAGTCGCCCCATGGACTTCCCTCCGTGTGCCGGCGAAGTCCCAGCGTACAATGTCACGTTGTCCTTCCGGCCGCCGGGGCGAGGGTGTAGGTGCGGCTCGCGGTGTAGAACTCCAGGGCGGTGCGGCCCTGTTCGCGCGGTCCGTGGCCGGAGGTCTTGGTCCCGCCGAAGGGCAGGTGGAAGTCGACGCCCGTGGAAGGGGCGTTGACGCGGATCATGCCGGTGTCGAGCCGGTCGAGGGCGTGCAGCACGCTGTCCAGCCCGGCGGT
Source organism: Streptomyces caatingaensis (assembly GCF_001187435.1). Classification (GTDB taxonomy): domain Bacteria; phylum Actinomycetota; class Actinomycetes; order Streptomycetales; family Streptomycetaceae; genus Streptomyces; species Streptomyces caatingaensis. The sequence goes on from NZ_LFXA01000013.1 coordinate 59,945, forward strand.
GTGGACGGAGGTGACGAGCCCGTGGGGCACCGCGTTGCCGAGGCGGACGGCCTCGTCGAGGTCGCGGGCGGGCAGCAGGGCGGCGACGGGCCCGAACACCTCCTCGCGCAGCAGCCGGTGGCCGTCCGGCGCCTCGACCAGGACGGGGGCGGTGTACCAGCCGGGCCCGCCGGGCGCGGTGCCGGCGGCGACGACGGGCAGGCCGGCGGCGGCCTCGCGGACGCGGTCGCGGGCGTCGCGGGAGATCAGCGGTCCGCAGACGGTCGCCGGGTCGGCCGGGTCGCCGACGGGGAGCTTCCCCAGCTCCTCGGCGAGCGCGGCGCGCAGGGGTTCCAGCGCCGTGCCGACGGCGATGACGCGGCCGGTGGCGGTGCACTTCTGGCCGGCGTACCCGGCGAGGGCGGTCGCGATGTGGGCGGCGGCGCGGGCGATGTCGGCGTCCGGGAGGACGATCGCCGCGTTGAGCCCGCCGGTCTCCGCCTGGACGGGGACGCCGCGCGCGGTGGCGGCGGCGACGACCGCGGCGCCGGCGGCGGTCGAGCCGGTGAAGGAGACGGCGTCGGCGGTGCCGGTCAGGGCGCTGCCCTCCTCTACGCCGCCGGGGACGACGGTGAACAGCCCGTCGGGCAGGGCCCGTCGGAGGGTTTCGGCGAGGAGCAGGGCGCAGGCCGTGGCCTGCGGGGCGGGTTTGAGGACGACGGCGTTGCCGGCGGCGAGCGCGGGGGCGGCCTTCCAGCCGGGGATGGCCAGCGGGAAGTTCCAGGGCGTGACGAGGCCGGCGACGCCGTGCGGGCGGCGGCGGGTGAGCAGCAGGCCGGCGCCGTCGGCGCTCTCGTGGACGGCGCCGGCGGGCCCGTAGGGGAACTGGGCGTAGTAGCGCCAGATGGCGGCGGTGCGGGCGGCCTCGGCGCGGGCCTCGGTGAGGGGTTTGCCGACCTCGCGGACGGTGAGGGCGGCGAGGTCGTCGGCGGCGTCCTCGATCGCGGTGGCGGCGCGGGCGAGCGCGGCGCTGCGGGCGGTGGCGCCGCCGGCGGCCCAGGCGGCCTGGGCGGTGCGGGCGCGTTCCACGGCACGGGCGGTGGCGGCGGCCCCGGCGGCGGCCGTGGTGACGACGCGGTCGCCGGGGTCGGCCGGGTTGTGGGAGACGACGGTGGTCACAGCAGGAAGCCTCCGGGGAAGGGGTCGTCCGGGTCGAGGAGGTACTGGGCGGTGGCGGTGATCCAGGCGCGCCCGGTGACGGTGGGGACGACGGCGGGGAGCCCGCCGGTGGTGGTGCCGGCGACGAGGCGGCCGGTGAAGCGGGTGCCGGTGAAGGACTCGTTGACGAAGTCGCGGCCCAGCGGCAGGAGGTGGCGCGCGTGCAGCTGGGCCATGCGGGCGGAGGTGCCGGTGCCGCACGGGGAGCGGTCGAACCAGCCGGGGTGGATGGCCATGGCGTGCCGCGAGTGGCGGGCGTCGGAGCCGGGGGCGGCGAGGTAGACGTGTTTGAGGCCGTTGATCTCGGGCTGTTCGGGGTGGACGGGCCGGTCGGCGGCGTTGACGGCGTCCATGACGGCGAGCCCGGCGGCGAGCAGGTCGTCCTTGCGCTTGCGGTCGAACGGCAGCCCGAGGGCGTCGAGTTCGACGAAGGCGTAGAAGTTGCCGCCGTAGGCGAGGTCGTAGGGGACGGTGCCGTATCCGGGGACGTCGACGGTGCGGTCGAGGGCGGCGCAGTAGGCGGGGACGTTGGTGAAGGTGGCGGCGCGGGCGGCACCGTCCTGGACGCGGACGTCCACGGTGACGAGTCCGGCGGGGGTGTCGAGGCGGACGGTGGTGACGGGTTCGGTGACGGGCACCATGCCGGTCTCGACGAGGACGGTGGCGACGCCGATGGTGCCGTGTCCGCACATCGGGAGGACCCCGGAGACCTCGATGTAGAGCACGCCCCAGTCGGCGTCGGGCCGGGTGGGCGGTTGCAGGATCGCGCCGCTCATGGCGGCGTGGCCGCGCGGCTCGTACATGAGCAGGGTGCGCAGGTGGTCCAGGTGCTCGATGAAGTGGAGCCGGCGTTCGGCCATGGTGGCGCCGGGGATCGTGCCGACGCCGCCGGTGACGACGCGGGTGGGCATGCCCTCGGTGTGGGAGTCGACGGCGTGGAGGACGTGACGGCTGCGCATCGTCCCCCCGTTCAGCGGCGGCCGTCGGCGACGGCCTTCTTGGTGGCGGCGCGCACGGCGGCCGCCGCCTCGGCGGTGAGCGGCAGGCGCGGGGGCCGTACGGGCCCGCCGGGCCGGCCGGTGAGGTCCATGGACAGCTTGACGGCCTGGACGAACTCGGTGCGGGAGTCCCAGCGCAGCAGCGGGTGCAGCGCGGCGTACAGCGGCCGGGCCGTCTCCAGGTCACCGGCGACGGCGGCGCGGTAGAGGGCGGCGCAGTCGGCGGGGAAGGCGTTGGCGTATCCGGCGATCCAGCCCTTGGCGCCGGCGAGGGCCAGTTCGAGCAGGACGTCGTCGGCGCCGGCCAGCAGGTCGAGCCCGGGGGCCTGTTCGGCCAGTTCCCAGGCGCGGCGGACGTCGCCGCTGAAGTCCTTGACGGCGGTGATGTGACCCGCGTCGTGGAGGCGGGCGAGGAGGGCGGGGGTGAGGTCGGTGCGGGTGTCGGTGGGGTTGTTGTAGGCGACGACGGGCAGTCCGGCGGCGGCGACGGCGGCGTAGTGGGCGAGCACGGCGCGGTCGTCGGCCCGGTAGGCGGTGGGCGGCAGCAGCAGGACGGAGCCGCAGCCCGCCTCGGCGGCGTGCTCGGCCCAGCGGCGGGCCTCGGCGGCGCCGTACGCGGAGACGCCCGGCATGACGCGGGCGCCGTCGCCGGCCGCCTCGACGGCGGTGCGCACCACGCGGGCGCGTTCGTCGGCGGTGAGGGACTGGTACTCCCCCAGCGAGCCGTTGGGGACGACGCCGTCGCAGCCCTGGTCGAGGAGGTGGCGCACGTGGGCGGCGTAGGCGTCGTGGTCGACGGAGAGGTCGTCGCGCAGCGGCAGGGCGGTGGCGACCATGACGCCGCGCCAGGGATGCTGCCGGGTCCAGGAGGTGGTGCTCATCGCGGTTCCTTCCCGTGGGGTGTGTCGTCGAGGGCGGCGAGCGTCCCGAGGGTGACGGGGACGGCGAACGGGCGGCGTTCGGGGGCGGCGGGCCGCCCGTCGGGGGCGGTGAGCCGGGCGACGGCCTGTCCGCAGGTGCGTCCCTGGCACCAGCCCATGCCGGCCCGGGTGAGGAGTTTGACGGTGCGTGCGTCGCGGGCGCCGAGGTCGCGGACGGCCGCGCGGACGCGGCCGGCGGTGACCTCCTCGCAGCGGCACACCTCGGTGGCGTCGGGGAGCCAGCCGGTCCAGCCGGGGCCGGGGGCGTGGACGGCGGTCATGGCGTCGGCGAAGGCGCGCAGCCGGGCGCGGCGGCGGCGCAGGGCGGGGCTGAGGGCGGCGGGGCGGCCGAGGCGGCGGGCGACGGCGCGGGCGGCGAGTTCGCCCTCGGCGAGCGCGGCGCGTTCGCCCGCGACGCCGGCGCTCTCGCCCGCCGCCCAGACGCCGCGCACGGTGGTCTCCAGGTCGTCGTCGAGCAGGAGGGCGAAGGTGCCGTCGGCGGTGCGGCGGGTGGCGCAGCCGAGGGTGGTGGCCAGGTCGGTCTGCGGGACGAGTCCGTGGCCGACGGCGAGGGCGTCGCAGGGCAGGCGGCGCGCGGTGCCGGGCAGCGGGCGCCAGTCGGGGCCGAGGCGGGTGACGGTGACGGCCTCGACGCGGTCGGTGCCGTGGGCGGCGGTGACGGCGCTGCGGGTGAGGAGGCGGACGTGGTGGCGCAGCAGGGCGGCCAGGTGGGCGGCGCCCTCGGCGAGTTTGCGGGGGTCGGCGGCGAGGGCGGCGGGCCGGCGGGCGTAGCGGAGGTAGCCGGCGGCCTCGACGACGGCGGGGACGCGGGCGCCGGCGGCGGCGAGCGAGGAGGCCACGGCGAGGAGCAGCGGTCCGCTGCCGGCGACGACCACGCGCCGGCCGGGCAGGACGAGGTCGCTCTTGAGCATGGCCTGGGCGCCGCCCGCGCCGACGACCCCGGGCAGGGTCCAGCCGGGGAAGGGGAGGTGGCGTTCGTGGGCGCCGGTGGCGAGGAGCAGGGCGCGTGCGGTGACGCGTACCGGTCGTTCGCCGTCCCCGTCGTCGCCGGTGACGGCGTGGACGGTCCACAGTCCCGTTTCCCCGCGGGCGGCGCTCCACACGTGGTGGCGGGGCAAGTGGCGTACGAGCGGGTGGAGTTGGGCGCGGCGGAGGGACGGGTCCGGTGGTCCGGTGCGCAGTCCGGGTGCGGGGTGGCGGCGGATCTGGCCGCCGGGGCGCGGGGCGGCGTCGAGCAGGGTGACGGTCAGTCCGAGGCGGGCCGCGGTGGCGGCGGCGGACAGTCCGGCGGGTCCGGCGCCGACGATCGCGAGGTCGCGCGCGTCAGACGGCGAGGTCGGCACGGCCGGTTCCCTCCTGGGTGGTGACGGCGTCGCCGGGGCGGGCGGGCAGCAGGCACAGGCGGCGGTTGGGTCGTCCGTTGACGGTGGCGAGGCATTCGAAGCAGTGGCCGATGCCGCAGAAGGCGCCGCGCGGGGCGCCGCCGGTGCGGGTGGTGCGCCAGGCGAGGACGCCGGCGGAGCGCAGGGCGGCGGCGAGCGACTGTCCGGGCAGGGCGGGCAGGGGGCGGCCGTCGAAGGTGACGGTGAAGGGGGCGGGCGGTTCAGCGCGGTGGGGTCGGCGTTTCAGGGCGGGGCTCCTTCGGTGCGGTGGCGAAGCGCTCGGGGCGGAACGCCCGGGCCCAGGCGGGGAGTTCGCCGCCGGTGAGGGCGCGGGTGACGAGCAGGCCGGTGGCGGGGGCGAGGCCGATGCCCGCGCCTTCGTGTCCGCAGGCGTGGACGAGGCCGGGCAGGCGGGGGTCGGGGCCGATGGCGGGCAGGCGGTCGGGGAGGCAGGGACGGAAGCCGGCGTAGGTCCGCAGGGCGCGCACCCCGGCGAGTACGGGGAACAGGGCGACGGCCCCGGCGGCGAGGCGGCGCAGGGCGGGGAGCGACAATGTACGGTCGTAGCCGGTGAGTTCGCGGCTGGCGCCGACGAGGACGGGGCCGGCGGCGGTGCCCTCGACCACGGTGGAGGTGCGCAGGGCGGCCGTGTCGGCGGCCACGTCGGCGACGTAGTCGGCGGTGTACACCTTGTGGCGGACGACGCGCGGCAGCGGTTCGGTGACGAGGACGAAGCCGCGCCGGGGCCGGACGGGAAGCCCGGCGCCGGCGGCGCGGCCGAGCGAACCGGCCCACGCCCCGGCGGCGTTGACGACACAGGGGGCGTGGAGGTCGCCGCGGGTCGTGCGGACGCCGCGGACCCGGCCCGCCGCGGTGGTGAGCAGGGCGGTGACCTCCTCGCCGAGGCGCAGGGCGGCGCCGGAGGCCCGCAGCAGGCGGGCCGCGGCGAGGGCGGGCATGACCTGGGCGTCCTGGGGGTAGTGGACGCCGCCGGCGAGTCCGGGGGCGAGGTGCGGTTCCAGGTCGCGCAGGGCCGCGGCCGGTACGGGGCGGGCCTCCGCTCCGGCGGCGGACTGGGCGGCGGCGAGGGCGCGCAGGGCGTCGAGGCGGCCGGCGTCGGGGGCGACGACGAGGCCGCCCTTGGCCTCGTACTCGATGTCCGGCGGCAGCGCGTCCGCCAGTTCACGCCACAAGTCCGTGGAGAGAAGGGCTAGGTGGAGTTCGGGGCCGGGTTCCTTGTCGGACACCAGGAGGTTGCCCTCACCGGCGCCGGTGGTGCCGCCGGCCACGGGGCCGCGGTCGACGACGGTGACGGAGAGCCCGGCCCGGGCCGCGTGGTAGGCGCAGGCCGCGCCGACCGCTCCCGCGCCGACGACGATGACGTCCGGGGGTCTTGTCGGGGACACGGCCAGTACCATTTCACATGGCACTGCCGGCTGCCAAGGGGGCCGACCCCGCGAAGTCCTCCCACCGGCAGGCGAGTTCGGCGCTTCCCACCGTAATTGTCCGCGCCGGCGATCGGCCTGACTGCGCCTGTCCCCCCGCTCCCCCGCCCAGCATCCTGCGGCGCGCACGGCACGCGTACCCTCCTCCGAGCGAAGGGAACGGAAGCCATGAGGAAGTCCTCCCGGCTGATGGCGGCGGTGGCGGCCGGCGGCCTGGTGGCCGGCGGTCTCCTGACGGCCTCGACGGCGTCGGCGGGCGCCGGCGGCACCTCCGCGGTGGCGCGGCCGCACCTGGTGTCCTCGCAGGACGTGGTGAGACAGACCCCGTCCACGGTCCTGCTGAGCGCCACGGGCGGAGTGCCCACGACGGTCGTCTCCGAGACGGTGTCCGGCGGTTCGTGGGTGGTCTCCGCCACCGCGACGCTCGTCAGCTGGGAACCGAGCGACTACACCCGCTGCACCCTCTACGCGGGCGAGACCGTCATCGGCGGGGCCACCACGATGATCGGCAACTCCGCCACGGGCGCGGGCAGCGGGGTCTACGCGGCCTCCGTCACCGTCCAGGGCGCCTTCTCCGGCACGGGCCCGACGACCGTCAGCCTGCGGTGCGGACACGACAGCACCCGCACCCGGGCGCCCTACGCGGACCCGCGCGCCACCCTGTGGATCCACCAGAGCGACGGCCTCGGACAGCCCGCGCGCTAGCGGCCGGACGCGGCCGGACGGAACGGCGTCCGGCCGCACCCCGCCCGACCACGAGTCGGCAAAGGAGCCGCAGACACCTTGTCAGTGCAATGTCACATAACTACGGTACCCCTCGCACGGCGCCTCCGCGCCGTCCGGCCCAAGTGGCCCCTTTCTCACGGACGTTGTCCGCACGTCCCCCCACTCTGGAGACCAGCGTGTCCCATTGGAGACCCGTTCACCGCACCCTGCTCGCGGCCGCGGCCGCCGCCGCGCTCCTCGTTCCGGCGAACCTGCTCGCCACGGCGGCGGCAGCCCCGCACGAGCGCCCCGCGGCCACCGCCGACGACCCTCGCGGCCCCCGTGACCAAGTCCCGCACCTGGCCAAGGCGCCGAAAACCGGGCACCGTTCGGTGCCCGCCCCCGGCGGGCTGCCCGAGGGCCGCATACCCGGCCCGCGTCCCCCCGCCGTCCCGCCGAAGGACCTCGGACGGCCGGCCACGGCGCCCTGCACCCTCGACGGCGTGACCGGCCTCGGCCCCGAGCGGTTCGCCGACTTCCTCACCGACCCGGCCGTCACCGCCGACGGCTGTCTGAGACAGCTGATCTGGACCTGGGATCCGCGCCTCGCGCCCGTCATGTCACGGCCCCACGTCCAGGCGGTCTCCCGCCGGATATCCGCCCTCTCCCCCGCCCACGACGGCCGCGACGGCAGCCACCTGCTGGAGCTGCTCACCTACCTCCACGCCGTGGTCTACCAGGACTTCTCCCACTCGGAGATCGACGTCACCGACCCGGCGACCACCGAGGCGATGCGCCGGGCGGTCAACGCCTTCGGCACCGCGCGCCACAGCTTCGACGTGACGCGCGAGAACGCCGAGAGCCTGCGCGAGGCCCTGTACGCGGGCAGCGGCCAGGGGCTGCGCCAGTCCCAACTCCCGCTGATCCGCAAGGTACTGGCCACCATGGACCCGTACCACACCACCTTCAAGGACCCGTCCTGGGGCGGCGCCGCCCTCGCCGGACTCTCCGTCAACTACCTGGGCCTCTACCCCGGCAACAACGACACCGCCTTCCGCACCGTCGCCGCACGCAACGCGGCGTACCGCGACGCCTTCCGCGCGTTCGCCCGCCACACCCACCTCAAGGGCACGCCCAACGAGTGGGTGGTGCGCGACGCGATCGGCGAGTACGGCCGCTTCGGCGAGATCGCCGAACTGCGCGACGAGACCGTGAACGGGCTCGGGGCGCTGCTGCCCGTCACCGAAGCCAACTTCGGCGCCCTCGGCGACCCCTGGGCCAAGGCCGTCGCCTGGCTCGTCGACTACCGGCGGTGCTCCGCCTACCACGTGTGCGAACCGGACCTCGAGCAGCGGCTGTTCCCGCGCGCCTATTCCTACGACGGCGGCGGCATCACCGTCCGCACCGCGCTGGACCGGGACACCGTGGACCACCTCTACTACGCGAGCAAGCAGGTCAAGGAGCAGTTCTTCCGCGTCCTGGGCACCGACCGGCCGCTGGCCGACGACACCAACTCCACCCTCCACATCGTCCTGTACGACTCCCGCGCCCACTACGCGGCGTTCCAGACGCTGCTGACCGGGCTGTCCACCGAGAACGGCGGCATGTACATCGAGGACGGCGCCACCTTCTACACCTACCAGCGGCGCGTCCCGCAGGACTCCTCGCTCACCCTCGAGGAGCTCTTCCGGCACGAGTACACCCACTACCTCAACGGCCGCTGGGCGGTGCCGGGCCTGTTCGGCTCCGGCCCCTGGTACGAGGCCGACCGCACCACCGCGATGGACGAGGGCACCGCCGAGTTCTTCGCCGGCTCCACCCGCGACGCGGGCGTCAAGGTCCGCAAGTCCCTGGTCAAGGGCGTCATCAAGGACACCTCCGGCGGCGGCCCGCGCATGAGCGTGAACCGGCTGCTGCACGCCACGTACGACGGCGACCACTTCCGCTTCTACGACTACGCGGGCACGTTCTTCGAGTTCCTGTGGACCGAACACCCCTCGATGCTGCGGGAGATGTACGGCCTGCTGCGGGCGAACGACCCCGGGGGCTTCGACGCCTGGCGCGACCGCGCCGGCCGCGACACCTCGCTCCAGCGCGCCTACGACGCCTTCCTCGACCGGCAGATCGCGCAGGTGGACGGACTCCACGTGCCCAGCACGGACTTCACCCCCAACGACCGGCTGCGCGAGTCCTCCGCCGACGCCGTCCGCGCCTCCTTCGCCGCGGCGACCTACCTGGACCCCGCCTGCGCGGCCGGCCCCGACCCGGCGATGCGGCGCTTCGTCTGCACCGGCCGCATCACGGCGCGCCTCGACGCCTCCGGCGACCCGGACCGGGTGTTCCAGGACGTCTCCCGCACGGTCGACGCCTTCGTCCTGGAGCGGGCCCGCCCCGCCTCCCCCAACCTGGCCGACATGAACTGCCACTTCGGCACCGTCGACATCTGGCCCGACGGCACCGCCGGCACCACCGACTACACCTGCGAGGGACCGCTGCGCCGCTGACGCGGCACGGCCCCCGGCGTCCGGCGCCCGCGCGGGTGCCGGACGCCGGTGTTCACCCGGGGGACGATCGGGGCGACCATGGGTCCGTGTCCACCGAAGGAGCCGATGTGAACCCGTCCGTCACGCACCGTTCCGTCGAGGTGAACGGCGTGCGCCTGCACGTCGCCGAGCAGGGCGAGGGCCCGCTGGTCCTGCTGCTGCACGGCTTCCCCGAGAGCTGGTACTCCTGGCGCCACCAGTTCGGCCCGCTCGCGGCGGCCGGCTACCGGGTCGTCGCCCCCGACCAGCGCGGCTACGCCCGCAGCGAGCGGCCCGGGCGCCCCGACGCGTACACCCTGCTGCACCTCGTCGGCGACGTCACCGAGCTCATCGCCGCGCTCGGCGAGCGGCAGGCCGTCGTCGTCGGCCACGACTGGGGCGCGCCGGTCGCCTGGACGACGGCGCTGCTCCGCCCGGACCTCGTGCGCGGCGTCGCCGGGCTGAGCGTCCCGCCGACCCCGCCCCCGGCGGGGATGGCCCCGCCGGAGGCCACCCGGGCCCTGTACGGGGACGGCTTCTACCAGGTCTACTTCCAGGAACCGGGCGTCGCGGACGCCGAGTTGGCCCGCGATCCCGCCACGACGTTCCGCCGCGTCCTGTACGGCGGTTCCGGCGACAACCCGGCCAACGCCCGCCCCCGCCCGTGGGTCGTCCCCGAGGGCAGGGGCGTGCTCGACCTCATGCCGGACCCCGAGCGGCTGCCCGCCTGGCTGACGGAGGACGACATCGCGGCGTTCGTCCACGACTACGCCGGCCACGGCGACCGCGCCTTCACCGGCCCGCTGAACTGGTACCGCAACATCGCGCTCAACCAGCGGCTGCTCATCCCCTTCTCCGGCCGCCGCGTCGAGGTGCCCGCCCTGTACGTGGTGGGCGACCGCGACATGGTGACGTCCCTGGCCGGGGTGGACGCCCTGCGCTCCTCGCTGCGCCGGGTCGCCCCGCTGCTGCACGCCGCCGTGGAGCTGCCCGGCTGCGGCCACTGGACACAGCAGGAGCGCCCGGAGGAGGTCAACGCGGCGCTGCTGGACTTCCTGGCGGCGGTGGAGAAGGGGACGGCGGCCTAGGGCGCGCCGGTCAGCGCCGCGCCTCCGTGCTCCCGGCGCTCCCCGTCTTCCCCGCACGCCCCGTCCTCCCGGCACGCCGCGTCCTCCCGGCGCTCTCCGCGCTCTCGGCGCTCTCGGCGCTCTCCGGCAGGAGCGGCGGCGCGGAGGGCGAGGCGGGCACCGGCGTGAAGAGGACCTCCCTGGCGACCCGCGGGGCGAAGAAGGCCGTGGCCGGCGCGGCGAGCGAGCCGACCTTCCGGAAGGTGTCGCCGACGAGGGGGTTGCGGGGCAGCCGTTCCAGGACCCGGTTCAGGTACCAGGCGGCGGGCCGGTCGATCACGCGGGGCCGCACGGCGTTGCCGGTGACGCCGGGCACCACGCGGTCGGCGCCGGAGGAGATGTCCCACGCCTGCCGCGTGGCGTCGGCCAGGGCGCGCTGCACGCGCCGCGTGGTGGGGGTGCGGCGGCCGTCGTCCAGGGCGTCGCGCAGGGCGACGGCGCACAGGGCCGCGACCGACATGCCCTGTCCGTAGGCGGGGTTGAAGGCGCACAGCGCCTCCCCGGTGGCGAGGAAGCCGGCCGGGCGCCGGCCCGGACGGTCGTAGCGGCGGCGGACGTTGGCCAGTCCGCGGAAGCCGTGTATGGCCGTGAGGGGTTCGGCCCTGTCGAGCCACTCCCGCATGACCGGGTCGGGCAGGGTCGCGGCGAAGTCGAGGTAGCCCTGCTCGTCCGTGGGCGGTTCGTGCCCCCTGAAGCCCGAGAGGAGGGCGATCCACCGGTCCCCTTCCACGGGCAGCAGCAGGCCGCCGCGCGGGTGCCGCCCGTCGATCGCCAGGTAGACGGCCCGGAAGGACAGGTCGGTGTTGGTGCCTGCGGCCCAGAAGCGGGTGGCGTAGGCGAGGCCCGAGTCGATGGTCTCCTCGCGCGGCGGCTCGGCGCCGATCGCCCGCAGCCAGGCGGGGGCGCGCGTGGAGCGGCCGGACGCATCGACGACGAGGCCGGCGTCCAGGGTGCGGGTCTCCTGGCGGGCGCCGCGGCGGCGCACCCGGACGCCGCGGACGCGCGCGGCGTCGCCGGTGAGACCCGTCACCTCGGTCTCCTCCAGGACGGTGACGCGCGCGTCGGCGAGGACCCGGCGGCGTACGAGCCAGTCGGTCAGCGGCCGGGAGCCGGTGAGGACGTGCGTGCTGGCGGGGGTGCGCCGGAACCACTGGCCGCCCTGCCACTGCACGAAGTCGGCCGGCATGCCCAGGCGCGGGGAGCCGTGCTCCACCAACTCGTCCGGCAGGCCGGGCAGCAGGTCCTCCAGGGCCCGCACGCCGCCCTCGAGGAAGATGTGGGCGTGCCGGTCCTGGGGCACGCCCGCGCGGTGCCGGGGTCCGTCGGGATAGCGGTCGCGCTCGACGACGGTCACCGAATCCGCATGGTCCTTGAGCACGTGGGCCGCCAGGAGTCCGGCGATGCTTCCCCCGATGACGACCGCGTGCCGTGATCCGCTCCGCATGGTGCTCCCCTCCGCCGGGCCGGCGCCGCGCCGCGGCTGTCGTCCGGTCCGGCCATGATCAGCCTACTCGGCGGTCACCAACCGCCGTGGGGCGGGGACGAGTTCGGCCGGGCGGGACTCCGGGGTGGACGACGCGACGCGGCCGCCGCCCGGGAGTGCCGGGCGGCGGCCGCGTGGGGAGGTTCCGCGACGGGACGGTCAGTAGGCGGAGTTGACGTTGTCCATGGAGCCGTAGGTCTTGGCGGCGTAGTTGCACGACGCGACGATGTTGGCGACCGGGTCGTAGATGTCCCAGGACGTACCGTCCACGTGGAACGCCTTGAACGTCGGGTCGATGATCTGCAGCAGACCCTTCGACGGCACACCGTTGACCGCGTTGACATCCCAGTCGTTGACCGCCTGCGGGTTGCCCGTCGACTCCCGCATGATGTTGCGCTTGATGCCCTCGTACGAACCCGGGATCCCCTTGGCCCGCATGATGTCCAGCGCCTGGTTGATCCACCCGTCCAGGTCGTTGCCGTACGCCTTCGGCGCCGCGGCCGGGGCCTCGGCGGCCTTCAGCGGCTTGCGGTCGGTGGACCGGCTCGCGGCCTCCTTCCCGGCGCGCTCCTTGGCCTGGCGGTCGGCCTTCGCCTTGGCGTCCTTGGCGGCCTTCGCGTCGGCCTTCGCCCGGGCGGCCTTCGCGTCGGCGACGGACTTGACCTTCGCGGCGGCCTCGGTGCGCGCCTGCTCGGCCGCGCCGTCCGCCTGCCGCGCCAGCTCGCCGCGGCCCTGCTCGTCCGAGGTGAAGGCCGTGGCGTCGAACGCCACCGGCTTCACGGCCACCGGCTGCGCGGCGGCCGGCCCACCGGAGACCACCGCGAACACCACGGCGGCCGCACCCGCGGCACCGAGACCGGCGGCGGACATCTTGTGGACCTTGGACAGACGGGTATAGCCGGAGTGAGTGGAACGCATGACGAAGAAGAACACCTTCCCGATCGCGGAGCCGCACCGCACCGGAAACCCGGCACGAAAGAAGCGCCGTAAACCGACGGCGCCCAGCGACCCCGCAATTGTTAGCGGCGCCGAAAACCCCTGACAAGGACGGGGACCTACTACCCGGCACCGCACCCAGGAGATCAACACGACACCCCGGCCCGGGAATTCACCGCCGCTTTTCACTAAAGACCGCAGTATGTGACGCGCGCCCTATGCCCGGCCTCACACCGGGGGACCGCCGGCGCCACTCAGCGCGACGTCTCCCTCACGCCTCGCGCACGGGGAAGCGCCCGGTCCCTCCCGGGGCGGGAGGGGCCGGGCGCTTCCCCGGCGGGTCACCGATCGCGGTCGGTCCCGGCCGTGAGGGGCGCCTCCTCGTGGCCGTCGGCGGCCTCCGCGAGGCGGTGGCGGGCGACGCGCAGCGCGGCGGCGAGGTCCCGGGTACCGGTCGAGACGCACAGCGTGTAGGTGACGTCCGCCAGCTCCTGCCGTATCGCCGGGTCCGCCGCCCCCGGGGCCGCGGCGCGCTCGAGGGCGGCATGGCGCTCGACGAGGTCACGGAGAACGGCGGGGTGGGCGAGCAGCATGGAATCCTCCCGGCGGAACGTGCGACGGATGTGATGACCGCCACGCGCCTTCCCCGGAAGGGGCGCTTCATTCCTCGTCTCTCACCCGCCCCTCCGCCCGGGCCGGGCCCGTCGTCATCCGCGGGAGGACGAGCGGCGCCCGGCGAAGACCCGGTACAGCGCGAGGATGAGCAGCGAGCCGACGATCGCGGCGATCCAGGTCGACAGGTGGAAGAACCCGGTGAGGGAATGGATCCCGAAAATCACCTTGCCGAGGAATCCGCCGAGGAGACCGCCGGCGATTCCGATGAGCATGGTCACGAAGATTCCGCCGGGATCCCGGCCCGGCATGATGGCCTTGGCCGCCGCGCCCGCGATCAGCCCTATGACGATCCACGCGATGATTCCCATGTCCGTTCGCCTTTCTGCCCGTTGCCGGCCGTCACGACACGAATGACCGGGGACGCCCCCGTCAAACCCGGAACGCGACCGGAAGCGCGGGAATGCGCGCGCGCACGGATTCCCGGGGAGCGGACGGGCCCCGGCCCGTCGCGCCGGAGCCGACGGCTCCGTGGGGCGGGGCCGTCGGCTCCGGCGCGACGGCGGGTCTCAGCCGTACCCCTCGTCGCCTCAGCCCTGTCCCCCGTCGCCTCAGCCCTGCCCCGTCGCCTCAGCCGTGGCCCTCGTCGAGGAAGGCGCCCACTTCCCGGGCGAACCCGTCCGGGTCGTCCTCGTGGAGCCAGTGCCCGCAGCCGGGGAACTCGCGCAGCCGTGTGCCGGGCCGCTCCCGTGCCATGCGCCGGGCCGTCGCGGAGCTGAGCAGGAAGCTGTCGCCGCCCCTCAGCAGCAGCGCGGGCTGCCGGGAGGCGGCCCAGTCGGCGGAGAAGTCGCCGGCGAAGGCGCGCTGGGAGGCCGTCAGCGCGGCGGGGTCGAAGAGCAGCGACCAGCCGTCGTCCGTCTCGGCGGCGCTGTCGAGGAAGTGGACGGCGTACGGGCCGACGCGGGCCTCGACGGCGGCGGCGAGGGCCTGGCGCGTGGGCGCGTGCCGGGGCCAGTCGGAGACGTCGAGGACGGGCCGGGTCTCGGGTTCCCGGTTGAGGACGGTGGTGTCCACGATCACCAGGGAGCGGACGAGTCCGGGGTGGCGGCGGGCGAGGAGGAGGGCGACGTGTCCGCCCATGGAGTGGCCGACCACGGCGGCCGGTGCCAGGTCCAGGGCCGTGAGGAAGGCGGCGGCGTCGGCCACGTAGGCGTCGGGTGTCAACTCGCCGCCGTCGTCGGAGAGTCCGTGGCCGCGCTGGTCGAGGGCGACCACGCGGTGGCGGGGCGCGAGCGCGGCGGCCAGGGGCGCGAAGGCGCGGCCGCGGCCGAAGTGCCCGTGCAGCGCCAGGACTGCGGGGCCGGAGCCGCCGAAGTCCCGGTAGGCGAAGCGGCGTCCGCGCAGGGTGATGAAGGATTCCTGGGGTTTCGCGGTCATGGTGGTCCATGATGGCCGGGGGGCGGCGGCCGCCGGGCCGCGGGGCCGGTGCCCCGGCCGTCCGCTCAGGCCGTGGCCATCCACAGGACCCACACCACGCAGCCGACCGCGACCACGGCGCCCGCCACGATCAGCGCCCTCGCGGAGAGGGTGCCGAAGGAGGGGCCGCCGCCGGCGAGGGCCACCGGGCCGGCGTCGAGGGCAGGGGCGGGGCGGTCGGTGAGCACGCTGAGCCGTTCGCCGGGGCGTCCGGGGGGCGCCTGTGCGGGGCCGCCGACGCGGTTGAGGAGCAGGGCGCGGCCCTCGGCGCCGGAGAGCAGTTCCTCGACGCGCAGGACGAAGCGTTCGCGGGAGGAGCGGTGGTGCACCGTGCCGATCCAGGCCGGGGGTTCGCCGCCGGCGGCCGGCCGGCCGGGGCCGGCGGCGTCGCCGGGGGCGGGCAGCCAGGCCACGTCCGCGAGGGTGCGGGCGAGCAGCCGGCGGGTCTCCTCGGCCGCCTCCCGCGGGTCCGCGTGCCGGAGCCGTTCGAGCGTGCCGGCGGGGAAGTGCCGTCGCAGGCAGGCGCTGACGGGTCCGTCCGGCCGGCCTTCGGCGAGGTCCTCGAGCCAGCGGGCGACGAGCCGGACGACGCCGCCGGACGCCTCCTCCCCCGGTCCGCCGGCGAAGGCCAGGGCGAAGCCGGACGCGGCGCCCCCGCCGTCGTCCGCGCCGTCCTCGCCGCCGCCGTCGGGGCCGGCGGGGCCCGTGGGTATGCCGCCGAGGTACGCGCGCCAGCCGTCGGCGTCCGCCTCGACGAGGAGGGTCGGCCGGCCGGGGTCGGTGGTCCCCGCGTAGGAGTGCCACCAGGCCCGCGGGGGTTCCTCGCCCAGGACGCCGAGGTCCTCCTCCGCGTCTCCGCGTGACCGACCACACGTCATCACATAGCCGTCCATCGATCCCCCTTCCGGGAAGGACCCCCCGTCGGCCCGGCGGGGCGGCGGACCCGCGGGAGCGCGGGCCCATGGGGTCAACTGGCCGATTTTTCCCCGTCGTCGTGGTGAGCACCCGCTTCCGCCCGCGGCGCGGCGGCGCCCCCGTGCCGCGCCGTGCCGCCCGGGACGGGGCCGGGCGCGGCGTCCTGGCGTCGGCGGTGCGTACGGGTGGTGGCGGTGGTCCGCCGGCGGGTGCGTGGTCCGGCCGTTGCACGGGGCGGGGCCGCGCGCCGGGGCACGCGCCGCCGGGCGCGCGGGAGTTGGGCGTCCGCCCCCGGCGGATTCCGCGTCAGCGGGCGCGGGTGCCCGGAGGGGCCGTGTCCCGCCGGTCCGTCAGGTGCCGGAGGACCCGCTCCACGACGGCGCCGACGGCCGGGTCGCCGGCCAGGTAGACGGTGTGCCGTCCGGACCTGCGGGCGTCGACGAGACCGGCCAGCCGGAGTTTGGCCAGGTGCTGGCTGACGGCGGGCAGGGACTGTCCGACGCGTTCGGCGAGGCCGGTCACGTTGTGCTCGCCCCGGGAGAGGAGCCACAGCACGTGGAGGCGGACCGGCGAGGCCAGCAGGGCGAAGACGGCGGCGGCGCGCCGGAGTTCCTCGGGCGAGGGGTCCTCCGTGCCGCTGCTCGGCGACGCCATCCCCGCCTCCCCGTCCGTCCGGTCCGGCGGTCCCAGCGTACGCGGGAGGGGCCCGGTCACCCGTAGGAGAGGTCGGAGCAGACGTCGTCGTCGGCCGAGCGGGCCTGCTCGGCGACGCGGGACGGGACGGCCGTGGGCGCCGGGGAGGACGGGGCGGGCGAGGGGCCGGCGGCGTACGCCGTGCCGAGGGTGACGCCGATGCCGCCGGCCGCGGTCTGCCGGAGTTCGGCGCCGGGGAAGCGGCGGGCGACCGTCTCCGCCCGGCTCCTGAGGCCGGGGCCATAGGTGACGAGGGTGGCGGAGTGGCCGGTGGCGGGGACGGTGGTGGTGGCGGTGACGGTGAAGCCGTCCTTCCGGAGCGTCTCGGCGGCGCGGGCGGCGAGTCCCTCGACGGTGGTGCCGTTGTGGACGGCGACGCTGATGCCGGCGCCGGAGGGGGGCGTGGGGGCGGGCTCGGTGCCGGGGGTGGCCGGCCGCCTGCCGCCGGCGTCGTGGCCGTCGATGGTGCGGTCGTTGCGCAGCGCCTCCCAGAGGGCGTCGGCGTCGGGGTGGACGACGGCGACCCGGTTGCCCTGGTAACGCCAGGGCAGGGTGACGAACTTGGTGTCGTGCAGGTCCACGTCCTTGAGGGACATGGCGAAGGAGAGGAGTTTGCGGGCGGAGCCGAGTCCGGGGTCGACGGTCATGGACTTGGTGGCGGCCTGGGCGAGCGGGAGCAGGGTGGCGGGGTCGAAGCCCTCGTCCTTGATCTTCTTGACGAGGCTGGAGACGAAGGCCTGTTGGCGTTTGATGCGGCCGATGTCGGAGCCGTCGCCGATGCCGTGGCGCAGCCGCACGTAGTCGAGTGCCTTCTGGCCGGAGACGGTCTGGGGGCCCTTGGCGAAGATGCGGGCGCCGCGGGATCCGCGGTGGGGGTTGAGGTCGCCCTCGTGGACGTCGTGGGGCAGGCACACCCGGACGCCGCCGACGGCGGAGGTCATCGCGGAGAAGCCGGCGAAGTCGACGACGACGGTGTGGTCGACGCGGAGTCCGGTGAGTTTCTCGACGGTGTTCTGGGTGCAGGCGGGATTGCCCTGGGGGGTGAGCCCCACGGAGAAGGCCGAGTTGAACATGGCGCCGGTGCGCGGCTCGGTCCAGCGGCCGTCGGGGAGGCGGCAGGGCGGGATGTCGACGAGGGTGTCGCGGGGGATCGAGACGGCGACGGCGTGTTTGCGGTCGCCGTGGACGTGGAGGAGGAAGGCGGTGTCGGAGCGGCCGGCTTCGCCTTCCCCGCCGCCGAGCGAACTGTTGGCGCCGGCGCGGGAGTCGGAGCCGATGACGAGGACGTTCTGACCGCCGGAGCCTTCGGCGGGGCGGTCCTTGGCGAGGCCCTTGGCGTCGAAGCTGTCGATGCTGCCGTCGAGTTCGCAGTAGAGCCAGGCGGCGCCGCCCACGAGGAGGAGGGCGCAGGAGCCGGCTATCGCGCCGATGAGGCGGGCGCGGCCGCGCCGTCGTCGTCTGATGCGGGCGGCCCGTCGCCCGTCGCGGCGTTCGGCCACTGGTGTGCGTGTCATCCCACCCCACTCGTTCCTTGCTCGGTTGCGCAATATAGCAACTGTTGGGGAGGGTGTGATCCGCGGGGCGGGACGGCCGGTCAGGGACTGGCGGCGTCGTACCCGTAGCGCAGGGGCTCCTCGGTGACGGTGAGGTCGCGGCGGTAGAGGTACAGCGCCTCCACCTGCGCGCCGCCGGCCGGGCCCACCGTCGGGCAGGGGTAGGCGACTTGGAGCACTCCCGGCCGCCCGGTCACCCGCACCCGGACCCCGTCGGCGGGGCCGCCCTCCAGGCGGGCCTTCTCCGGCATGAACGTCTCGGCTTCTGTCATGGGGATACTTTAGGTGTTGCGCAACCGGCGGAACGACCACGGGTGCCGCCGCGAGCGATCCACTTCAGTGCTTGCGCAACCCGGGAACCTTCCGCCCCTGTCCCGCGTTCTTCAGGTCACGGCGTGTCATACCGGCAGGTCGTGACCCGTGTTCCACGTGTTTTCCCCGGAGGATGTTCATGGCAGTGACCCTGGCCAAGGGCGGCAACGTCTCGCTGAGCAAGGAGGCCCCGGGCCTGACGGCCGTCACGGTGGGCCTCGGCTGGGACGTGCGGACCACCACCGGTGCCGACTACGACCTGGACGCCTCCGCCCTGTTGTGCGCGGCCGACGGCAAGGTCGTCTCCGACCGGCACTTCGTCTTCTTCAACAACCTGAGCAGCCCCGAGGGTTCGGTGGTGCACTCCGGGGACAACCTCACCGGCGGGGGCGACGGCGACGACGAGCAGATCCAGGTCGACCTGGCCGCGGTGCCGGCCGAGGTGGACAGGGTGGTGTTCCCCGTCTCCATCTACGACGCCGCCGTCCGCGGCCAGAGCTTCGGCCAGGTGCGCAACGCCTTCATCCGCGTGGTGAACCGGGCGGACGGCCGCGAGCTGGCGCGCTACGACCTGACGGAGGACGCGTCCACGGAGACGGCGATGGTCTTCGGCGAGCTCTACCGGCACGGCGGGGAGTGGAAGTTCCGCGCGATCGGCCAGGGTTACGCTTCGGGGCTGCACGGCATCGCCCAGGACTTCGGCGTCCGGGTCTGATCCGGGCCGGCAGCGACCTCGTACGGAAAGGATTCCCCGATCACCGTGAGCACCAGTCTCAGCAAGGGCCAGAACACCAGCCTGACCCAGGACGGCACCCCGCTCGCCGACGTCACCGTCGGTCTGGGCTGGGACGCCGGGGAGGGCGACGCCGCCTTCGACCTGGACGCCGCCGCCCTGGTCTGCGGCCCGGGCAACAAGGTGCTCTCCGACGCGCACTTCGTCTTCTACAACAACCTCGCCCTCCCCGGCGGCGCGGTGCGCCACCTCGGCGACAACACCACCGGGCAGGGCGAGGGGGACGACGAGCGCATCACCGTCGACCTCGACGGGCTGGACGCGGAGGGCGGCGTGGAGCAGGTGGTCTTCACCGTCTCCATCCACGACGCGGCCGCCCGCGGCCAGGACTTCGGCAAGGTCCGCGACGCGTACATCCGCGTCGTGGACAACGCCACCGGCCGCGAGATGTGCCGCTACGAGCTGTCCTACGACGCCGCGTCCGAGACGGCGATGGTCTTCGGCGCGCTCTACCGCCGCGACGGCGCGTGGAAGTTCCGGGCCATCGGCCAGGGGTACGACAGCGGGCTGGCCGGCATCGCCGCCGACTACGGCGTCACCCTCGACTAGCCGGGCGCCCGGCCGCCGCGCGGCAACCGCCGTGCGGCGGCCGGACGTCCTTCCGTACGCACGCACCCGGAAGGACTGACACCACCATGGGCATCATCAGCTGGATCGTCCTCGGCCTGCTGGCCGGGGCGATCGCCAAGGTCCTGCTGCCCGGACGCGATCCGGGCGGGCTGATCGGCACGACCGCGATCGGTATCGCCGGGGCGTTCCTCGGCGGCTGGCTCTCCGCCAAGTTCCTGCACAAGCCCATCGCCAAGCACTTCTTCGACGCGCCGACGTGGGGCGCGGCGATCGTGGGCTCCCTCGTGCTGCTGGTCGCCTACCGGATCCTCTTCGGCAACTCCCGCGACTGAGCGCCTCCTTCATGGCCGGATCCGGCTCAACGGAACGGCGCTTTGCGGAGTCCTCCCTTTCGTACAGGCCGCATTGTCACCTGTGAACGGAGAGACGGATGACCGCGAGGACGTTACGGGGAGTGCTGACGGCCGTAGTCGCCGCGGCGGCGCTGGGGGCGACGGCCCTGGCCCCCGCCGCGTCGGCCGCACCGGCGGGCGGGGGCGCCGGCGGACACGCCGCCACGCAGGCGGCCATGGAGGCGCGGACGGCCGGGCCCGACGGCGTGCCCGGCGTGCTGGGCCGCGCCCACGACCGGCACGGCTCCTGGCACGGCAGCGCGGGGGTCGCCGACCTGACCACGCACCGCCCGCGGCTCTCCCTGGACCGCTTCCGCATCGGCAGCATCAGCAAGGTGTTCACCTCGGTGGTCCTCCTCCAGCTGGAGTCCGAGGGCCGGCTGAGCCTCGACGACACCGTGGAGCGCCGCCTCCCGGGCGTGCTCCGGGGCAACGGCCACGACGGCCGCCGCGTGACGGTCCGCCAGCTCCTGAACCACACCAGCGGCGTCTTCAACTACACGGAGGATCCCGGGCTCTGGCGGCAGCTCACGACGGACTTCCCGCGCCACCGCTACGACACGAGGAAGCCCGCCGAGCTGGTGGCCACGGCGGTCGGGCACCGCCCGTACTTCGAGCCGGGCAAGGGCTGGCACTACTCCAACACCAACTACGTCCTCGCCGGCATGGTCGTCGAGAAGGTGACCGGCCACTCCTACGCCGACGAGATCCGACGGCGCGTGCTGCGCCCGCTGGACCTGCGCAACACCACGCTCCCGGGCACCTCGCCCCGCATGCCCGACCCCCACGGCCGCGGCTACAGCAAGCTGCGGACCGACGGCCGGGACGCGAGGATCCACGACACGACCGAGCTCAACCCGTCCTGGGGCTGGGCCGCGGGCGAGATGATCTCCACCACCGGTGACCTCACCCGCTTCTACGAGGCGTTGCTGGGCGGCAGGCTGCTCCCCCCGCACCAGCAGCGGGAGTTGCTGACCACCGTGCCGGCCGGGCAGGCGGGGATCGGCTCCTACGGCCTCGGCATCGCCCGGGCCCGGCTCTCGTGCGGCACGACCGTCTGGTTCCACGGCGGCGGCATCCACGGCTCGACGTCCCTCGTCGCCACCACCCGCGACGCGGGCCACACCGCCGCGTTCAACCTGAACGGCGACTGGGACGAGAACTCGGCGGCGCTGATCGAGGCCGAGTACTGCGGCACGGCGGGGACTCCGGACCCCGGACTCACACGGCTGGCGGCGCTGCGCTGACCCCGCGCTAGCGCAGCCCGGCGAGCCACGCGTCGAAGGTCGTCGGCGCGATGCGGGCGCGCTCGCCGGGCAGCAGCCCGCCGGCCGGCACGGCGCCGAGCGGCGCCGACGTGCTCGGCACCACCTCGACGGTGCTGCCCCGCGCCGCGAGGGTGCGCCGGGCCATGTCCACCAGGTCATGGCGGTCGGGCCCGGCGAGATCCGGGTAGCGCCCCTGCGGTGCGCCCGTGACCACCTCGGCGAGGACTTCGGCGACGTCCGCGGGCGCGACCGGCTGCACGACCACGGGGGCGACGGCGGCGGTCCCGTCCTTCTCGGTCCAGCCGGCCACCAGCTCCGCGAAGTCGTGGAACTGCGTGGCCGGGACGATCGTCCACGGCACCGGGCCCTCGCTCACCAGGCGCTCCTGCTCGCGCTTGCCCGCGTAGTGGGCGTTGCCCTCGAAGGGGCGCTCCATCCCGACGATCGAGAGCAGGACGTGGTGGCGGACGCCCGCCCGCTCCTCGGCGGCGAGCAGGTGGCGGGTGGCGGTGCCGAAGAACGCCACCGCCTCCTCGGCGTCGGCCGACGGGCCGTTCGTGGCGTCGACGACCGCCTCGACACCGGCGAGGGCCGCGTCGAGCCCCTCACCGGTCGTCAGGTCGACGCCGAGCGAACGGCTGATGCGGACGACGTCGTGCCCGTCCCTCTCGAGGGCGGCGACGGTGAGGGCCCCGATGTTCCCGGTGGCACCGGCGACGGCAATACGCATGACGCTCTCCCCAACTCCCGTGTGGCGGCCTGCTGTCGCTCCTGACGCTATCTCGGACTTCTCAGATCCGCAATGACGGTGATGTGGGACGTCCGGGCTAGACTCGGGGCCATGAAGCTCCCCGTGAGTACCGAATGGCTGTTGCACAGCGTGGCGACGCTGGCCCAGCTCGAACCGGGAACGACCGCGTCCGCGGCTCAACTCGCGCAGTACTACGACCTGCCGGCGCCCTACCTCGCCAAGCAGCTCCAGGCGCTCGTCAGGGCCGGCCTGCTCAGCGCCACCACGGGCCCGCGGGGCGGCTTCCGGCTCGCGCGGCAGGCCTCCGCGATCACCTTCCTCGACATCGTCGAGGCGGTCGACGGCGCCGCCTCGCCGTACGAGTGCCGTGAGATCCGCCGGCAGGGGCGGGGCGCGTTCGCCCCCGAGGAGTGCCGCACGCCCTGCCTCATCGCCACCAAGATGGCCGCCGCGCACGAGGCGTGGCGGCGCAGCCTCGCCGGGGTCTCGATCGCCGACCTCCTCGCCGAGATACCGCCCTCGGCCCCGGCCCGCACCCGCAGCCGCCTCGCCGGCACGCGCTGACCGTCACCACCCGGGGTCCGGGACGGCGCCGTCGCATCCTCCCCCGCTCCCCCTTCGGCCCGGCCGCCCGGGACGGCCCCGGCACGTCAGCCCCCGGACATCCCGGACCCCCAGGGGGACTCACGGACTCAAGGGCTCACAGGCTCAAGGACTCACGGCCAGCACCACATACGCCCCCAGCAACGCCAGATGCACCCCGCCCTGCAACAGCGTGGCCCGGCCCGGGATCACCGTCAGCGTCCCGACCACAAGTGTCAGCGCGAGCAGCACCATGTGCGAGGCACCCAGGCCCAGGACGAGGGGCCCCTCCATCCAGACCGACGCCACGGCCACCGCGGGAATGGTCAGGCCGATGCTGGCCATGGCGGAGCCCAGGCCGAGGTTGAGGCTGGTCTGGACGCGGTCGCGGCGGGCGGCGCGGACGGCGGCGATGGTCTCGGGGAGGAGGACGAGCAGGGCGATGACGACGCCGACGACGGAGGCGGGCAGGCCGGCGGCGGCGACGGCGGACTCGATGGTGGGCGAGACGCCCTTGGCGAGGCCGACGACGGAGACCAGGGCGAGGGCCAGCAGGCCGAGGCTGACGAGGGCCGTGCGGGTGGACGGCGGGTGGGCGTGGTCGTCGGTGTCGATGACCGCGCCCTCGGCGGTCACCGGCAGGAAGTAGTCGCGGTGCCGGACGGTCTGCGTCGCGACGAAGAGGCCGTAGAGGACGAGCGCGGCCAGGGCGGCGAAGACGAGCTGGGGCGGGGAGAAGCGGGGTCCGGGGGTGCTGGTGGTGAACGTGGGGAGGGCCAGGCTCAGTCCGGCCAGCGTCGCCACCGTCCCGAAGGCCGCCGCCGTGCCCTCGGGGTTGAAGACGGCGACCCGGCGCCGCGCCGCGCAGACCAGCAGGGACAGGCCGACGATCCCGTTGCAGGTGATCATCACGGCGGCGAAGACCGTGTCGCGCGCGAGCGAGCTGCTCTTGTCGCCGCCGTCGGCCATCAGGGTCACGATGAGGGCCACTTCGATGACGGTCACCGCGAGCGCCAGGACGAGGGAGCCGAAGGGTTCGCCGACCCGGTGCGCGATCACCTCCGCGTGGTGGACGGCGGCGAGCACCGCCCCGGCCAGACAGCAGCCGACCAGTGCCACCAGCCCCGCGCCCAGCGAACTCCCCCAGGTGAGGACGAGGACGACGAACGCGACGACCGGCACGACGGCGGGCCACCGCACGGCGAACGAGCGCAACCGAGTCTTCATACGGACAAGCTTCGCAGATGTCGATCATCCGGCCATTGCGGACGGCGCGGGGCGGGGTCGTGCGGCGGGGACAATGGGGTCATGAGCCCCGCCGCCCCGCTCCGTCCCGCCCGTCCCGGCCGTCCCGTCCCCGACGCCGTCGCGTATCTGACCGGCCGGTGGGCCGTCGAGCGCGAGCTGTTCGACCTGCGGACGGGGACCGCCGGCTCGTTCCGCGGCACGGCCCGCTTCGAACGCGACGGGGACGGCGGCCGCGTCCGGCACGTCGAGGATGGGGAGCTGCGCTGGGACGGCGCCCCGCCGGTCCGCGCGGGCCGCATGCTCGGGCTGGCCCCGGCGCCGGACGGCACGGCCGAGGTGACGTTCGCCGACGGCCGTCCGTTCCACGGCCTGGACCTGCGCACCGGCCGGTGGACGGTCCGGCACCCGTGCGCGGCCGACCGCTACGACGGCGCGTTCACGGTCGTCTCGGCGGATGAGTGGCACGTGCGCTGGCGGACCACCGGCCCGGCCAAGGACCATCTGCAGAGCTCGGTCTACCGGCGGCTGCCGCCGGAACCCGGCGGCGGCCGCTGACGGAGCTCAGCGCCCGAGGAGCGTGAGCGCGGCGTCCACGAGGGACACGGTGTCGATGCCGTGCAGGGCGTAGGCGTCGTGCAGGTCGCTGGACTGGCCGAAGTCGGTGACGCCCAGGCAGCGGATCCGGTCGCCGCGCGCGCCCGCGAGGAACGCCAGCGTGTGCGGGTGCCCGTCGAGGACGGTGACCAGGGGCGCGGGGTGGGCGGCCGGGAAGAGGACGTCGACGATGCCGCCGCCGTCCCCGCCGGAGAGCCGGCCGCGGTGCTGGAGGGAGCGGAAGACGAGGTCGGGGCTGGTGAGGCAGACGACGCCGGCGGTGACGCCCTGGCCGGCGAGGAGTTCGGCGGCCCGGACGACCTCGGGCATGATCGCGCCGACGCCGACGAGGGTGACCTGCTCGTCGGCGGGGTCGTGGGCGGTGATCCGGTAGCCGCCGGCGACGGCCTGGCGGCGGCGCCGTTCGAGGAGCGCGTCGTCGGCGGGCGGGCTGGCCAGCGCCGGGTCGACGGGCCGGGTCGAGAGGCGGAAGTACGCGGAGGTGCCGCCGGGGACGCCGACCTGTCCCATGGCCTCCAGCAGACACCACTCCAGGTCCTGGGCGAACGCCGGCTCCCAGGCGGTGCAGCCGGGCTGCTCCAGCCCGATCGAGGGCGTGGTGACGGACTGGTGCGCGCCGCCCTCGGAGGAGAGGGTCACGCCGGACGGCGTGCCGACGAGGATGGACTGTCCGCCGGCGTAGATGCCGTACGACCAGGGTTCCAGGGCGCGCGGGACGAACGGGTCGTAGAGCGTGCCGATGGGGATGAGCCGCTGGCCCCAGCGGCTCCAGGTGGCGCCCAGTTCGCCGAGCAGGCTCACGAGGTTGACCTCGGCGATGCCCAGCTCGATGTGCCGGCCGCCGCTGCCCTCGGACCACTTGAGCAGCCGCTCGGCGTCGTCGGCGAACCAGTCGCGGCGCTCGGTCGCCGACCAGACGCCGGTCTTGTTGATCCAGCCGCCGAGGTTGGTGGAGGAGGCGACGTCGGGGCTGCAGGTGACGACGCGGGCGGCGGTGTCGGGGGCCTGGCGGGTGAGGTCGGTGAGGAACCGGCCGAGGGCGGCCTGGGTGGAGATCGGCGCCTTGTGCGCGCGGCCGAAGGAGGTGGGCAGGGCGGTGGGCCCCTGGGGGACGACCGGGGTGCGGCGCAGCAGCTCGCCGCGGCGGGCGCACAGCTCGGCCGCCGGGGTGCCGGGGTCGAACGCCCGCCAGGGGTCGGCCTCGTCGGTGCCGCAGGCCGCGGCGAGGGCGGTCATCTGCTCGCCGGTCAGCAGGGCGGAGTGGTTGCTCGGGTGGCCCTCGGTCGGCAGGCCGCGGCCCTTGACGGTGTAGGCGAAGACGACGGTGGGCCGGTCGGGGTCGACGGTGCGGTAGGTGTCCAGCAGCAGCCCGATGTCGTGGCCGCCGAGGTCGCGCAGGACGTGGGCGAGCCGGGCGGGCCCGAGGTCGTCGACGAGGGCGCGCAGGGCCGGGTCGGCGGCGTCCCCGGTTATGCGCGCGGGCAGTTCGGCGTCGTCGGCGCGCAGGAGCCGCTGGTACTCCTCGTTGGGCATCTCCTCCAGCCGGCGGCGCAGCGCCTGCCCGCCGGGGCGCTCGAAGACCTTCTCGGTCTCGCGGCCCCACTTGAGCGTGAGGACCTGCCAGCCGGCGGCCTCGAACATGCCCTGGAGGCGGCCGGTCTGGACGTCCGGCACGACGCGGTCCAGGGACTGGCGGTTGAGGTCGACGATCCACAGGAGTTCGCCGAGCGAGGCGACCGCCGGGTCGGCGACGGCCTCCCAGATCGCGCCCTCGTCCAGCTCGGCGTCGCCGATCAGGCCGACGAACCGGCCCGCGGGCGGCGTCGCGTCGAAGTGCGAGCGCAGGTAGCGGTGGGCGGTCGCGGCCCAGACGGTGGCGGTGGCGCCGATGCCGACGGAGCCGGTGGAGAAGTCGACGGTGTCGGGGTCCTTGAGCCGGCTCGGGTAGCTCTGCAGGCCGCCCTTGGCCCGGAGGGTGGTGAGATAGGCCGGATCCAGGTCGCCGAGCAGGTAGTTGATGGCGTGCAGGACGGGCGAGGCGTGCGGTTTGACGGAGACGCGGTCCCGGGCGTTCAGTTCGTGGAACCACAGCGAGACCATGATGTCGGCCATCGAGGCGGACGAGGCCTGGTGTCCGCCCACCTTGACGCCGGTGTCGTTGGGGCGGCCGCGGTTGGCCGCGTCGACGATCGCGGTGGCGAGCCACAGGACGCGCCGCGAGATCTCGCGCAGGGTGGCGGTGTCGTACGCCTCCGCGCCGGTCCCGTGCGGGGTGTGCGTGTCGTGATGCATCAGACTGACCTCTCCTGAGCGGCGGTTGCGGTAGAGCCGTGGTCCTGCGGGCGCCGGGCACCGGCCGTCGACGGGTGGGCGACGGCGGGCGGCGAACGCCTGATCATGATCTTCCATCAGGACGGCGCGATGCTCCAGCCCCTCCCGGGCGGTGCCGCACCCGGGCTCCATGATGCGGGCGGCCGGCCCGCGGGGGCGGTCCCCGGGGCCGCGCCGGTCGGGGGTGGTCAGTGGGCGGTCCAGCCGCCGTCGAGCACCATCGTGGTGCCGGTGACGGAGGTGGCGTGGGGTCCGCAGAGGTACGCGACGGCCTCGGCGACCTCCTCCGGCTCGACGAGCCGTTTGACCGCGGAGTCCGCCAGCAGGACGTCCGCCAGGACGCGTTCGGCCGGTATGCCGTGCGCGGCCGCCTGGTCGGCGAGCTGCTTCTCGACGAGCGGGGTGCGGACGTAGCCGGGGCTCACGCAGTTGGAGGTGACGCCGTGCGGTGCCCCTTCGAGCGCGGTGACCTTGGAGAGTCCCTCCAGCCCGTGCTTCGCCGTGACGTAGGCGGACTTGAAGGCCGACGCCCGCAGCCCGTGCACGGACGAGACGTTGACGATCCGTCCCCACCCCCGCGCGTACATCCCCGGCAGCGCTCCCCGGATCAGCCGGAACGGCGCCTCCAGCATGACGGTCAGCATGGCGTGGAACGCCTCGGGCGGGAACTCCTCGATGGGCCGGACGAGTTGGACACCCGCGTTGTTCACGAGGATGTCGGCGCCGGCCGCCGCCCGTTCGGCCGCGTCGGGATCCACGAGGTCGAGGACCTCCGCCTCGACCGCCCCCGGCAATCCCCGCGCCCGTCCGGCGACTTCCGCGAGCCCGTCGCCGTCCCGGTCCAGCGCCCGCACCCGCGCCCCGGCGGCGGCGAGCCGCAGGGCACAGGCGGCACCGATGCCGCTCGCCGCGCCGGTGACGAGGGCGGTGCGGCCGTGGAGTCCGGGGACGGGAGGTATGCCTGGTGAGGTCATGCCGGCAGCGTAGTACCGGCGTTGCCGGGGGCGCGGGCGTCACGGGGTGAAGGCGTCGAGCCCCGTGAGCCCTGCGGACAGCTCCCAGAGCCGCGCCGCCGCGGCCGGGTCGGTGGCCCAGGGCTTGACGCCGCCGACGAGCATGTCGTCGGTGGCGGCGGGCCGGGCGACGGCGCAGTCCTGGTCGCCGAGGTCAAGGCCGACGGCCTCTGTCCCGGGGAGCCCGATGCCGGAGGCTCCGCCGGTGACCAGGGCCGTCCGTCCGGTCAGGTCGGTGCCGGCGAGGACGTCGGCGGCGGTGCTGCGGGCCCCGGGGGCGGGGCGGGGATGGTCTGTGCTCATGATCGCGAGGCTAGGAGTTGGAGTGCGCGCGAGGTCAAGGGACGGCCCGCGAACGGACTCCCCGCCGGGGAGGTGCTTGAACCTTCCACCATCCGTGGATCCCGAGGAGCGCGGGGCAGGCGTACGGAGGAGACTGGAGGTGTGCGGTCGCCGCGCGGACGCGCGCGAGGAAGGAGAGCGCAGCATGTCCGACGACGCGATGGGCGACGAGGTCTACCAGCCGGCCCGCACCGACCGCCGGGACAACGTCGCCGACCTGGACCTGGAGAACGCGCTCGACGGCGACGTCCTCGACGAGGTGCTCGACGAGGGCTACTCGCCCCCGGAGAGGCCGCTGGCCGTCGGCCGCCACGGCACGACCGCCCGTGAACAGCTGGAGCGCGAGAGCCTCGACCAGCGGCTGGCGAAGGAGCTCCCCGACATCGCCGTGCCCGACGGGGACGGCATCGGCGACCAGCCGGGCGGCGAGGGCGAGCCGATGGACGAGGAGGTCGGCGACGAACGCGCCGGCCGGCTCACCGCGACCCTCGACGTCCTGCCGCCCCGGCGCAACGACGTCTTCGCCCGCGACGTGGGGATCAACGGCGGCGCGGCCTCGGCCGAGGAGGCGGCGATGCACATCGTCCCGGAGGAGCCGGAGACCGGCTACGACGAGGACCGCTGAGGGACGAGGACCGCTGAGGCCGGCCCCTCAGAGCCGGCGCCAGTCGTCGTCCCGCAGGTGCGACCCCGCGTGCGGCCCCATCCGCAGCATGCCCCCGTCCACCACCCAGGACGCCCCGGTCACATAGGCGGCGTCCGGCCCGCTGAGGAAGGCGATGACGGCCGCGACCTCGCGGGCGTCCCCCGGCCGGCCCAGCGGGACGCCGGGCCTGCGGGCCTCGTGGACGTCGACGTCCACCTGCCCGGTCATCGGCGTGGCGATCTCGCCGGGGGCGACGGCGTTGACGTTGATCCCGTGCTCGGCGAGTTCGAGGGCCATGACCTGGGTGAGCAGCCCGAGACCGCCCTTGGCCGCGCAGTAGGGCGCGCTGCCGACGCGCGGCTGGTGCTCGTGGACGCTCGTGACGTTGACGATCCGCCCGCCGTCGCCCTGCGCGATCATGCGGCGGGCGGCGCGCTGCGCCAGCAGGAACGGCCCGACCAGATCGACGTCGAGAACCTGCCGCACGGTGTCCAGGTCGAGGTCGAGGAAGGGGGTGGCCGAGCCGACGCCGGCGTTGTTGACGAGCACGTCGATCCGGCCGAGTTCGTCCGCGAACCGGTCGACGACCCCGGCGGCCTCCGGCAGCTCGGTGAGGTCCAGCCGCTCGACGGCCGCCCGCCGTCCGTGGGCGCGCACCTCCACGGCCGTGCGTTCGGCGCCCTCGCGGTCGCTGTGCCAGGTGATGCCGACGTCCATGCCCTGGGTGGCGAGCCGGGCGGCGGTGGCACGGCCGATGCCGGAGTCCGCCCCGGTGACCACGGCGACGCGGGTGGCGGAAGTGCGTTCGGTCATGCCTCCCTCGTACCCCCGTCGGCCGGTCCCATGCCGCGCCGCGCGCCCGGCGCGCTTACGGTGGCCGCATGGCGACGGAGGAGCACGACGGCCCTTGGAACCGGTTCCTCCGCTCCCCGTTCCTGCCGGCGACGGTCATCGTCCTCATCGCCACGGCGGCGGCCGGGCTGTTCGCCGGTTCCTACACCTACGCGATGGCCAACCCGACCCCGCACCGCATCCCCACCGCGATCTCCGGAGTACCGACCTCCGAGGTGAAACGGGTCGCGTTCGTCCAGGGCATGGAACGGGCCCTGGACACCTCCCTCGCACTGCGCCACTACGACAGCTACGCGGCCGCCCGCGAGGCCGTGGAACAGCAGGAGGTGTACGCCATCCTCCACCCCGGGCGCAACGGCGCGGCGCTGGACATCTCGGGCGCCTCGGGCGCCACCGTCGCCCAACTCCTCGCGGAGACGGCCCCGAAGGTCGGCGCCAGGATCGGCGTGCCCGTCACCGTCACCGACATCAACCCGCTCCAGCGCGGCGACCCGCGCGGCCTCGCCCTCTTCTACATCACCCTCGCCGCCGTGATCGTCGGCTTCGTCGGCGCCACCCAGCTCGGCGTCAACGCCCGCGCCCTCAACCCCGCCGAGCGCATCGCCTTCACGTCCTGTACTCCGTCCTCGGCGGCTTCGCCATCTGCGCCATCGTCGACTGGGGCCTGGGCGCCCTGCGCCTGCCCTTCGCCGAGTCCTGGCTGATCCTCGGCCTGACCATGTTCACCACCGGCATGGTCTACACCATGTTCAACACCCTCTTCGGCCGCTGGGCGATGATCCCCACCTGGGGCCTGATGGTCCTCCTCGGCAACCCCTCCTCCGGCGGCGCCGTCTCCTGGCCCCTCCTCCCCTCCCCCCTCGGCGTCGTCGGCCGCTGGCTCCCTCCCGGCGCCTCCGTCAACGCCCAGCACACCGCCGTCTACTTCCGCGGCCACCAGCACCTCTTCCCCTTCGCGGTCCTCGCGGTCTGGGCCTCGGTCTCCACGACGGTCTTCTGGGTGTGGCGGCACCGGCATCCCGGCGGGCGCCCTCCGACCCCCTGACAGCCACTCGTCTCGCCGTCCACCGCCCCCGGCTGAACGACTCCTCGAACTCACCGGGCTCGTGACGGTTGCCGGGCTGGGGACGCTCGCTCCGGCCAGCCGCCGGCCGTGGCCGGGGCCGCCGTTTGACGCGCCTGGCACAATGCCGGCATGTCTGCTTACGTGATCTCCGAGGTCGATGTGCTGGACGAGGAACTGGCCGACACCTACCGGGCATTGGCGGAAGCTTCCATCCGTCGTTACGACGGTCGCTATATCGTCCGCGGTGCCGTACCCGAAGCCGTGGAGGGCACCTGGCCCTCGTCCCAGCGGGTGGTAATCGTCGAGTTCCCTGACGCGGAGCGGGCCAAGGAGTGGTACGCCTCTGCCGAGTACGCGGAGGCACTCGAGATCCGGAAGGCAGCCATGGAGCGGCGGCTTCTTCTCGTTGAGGGGGTGTCTGGGTAGCGTGACGGTCCGCGCACCTGGGGCCCGCCCGATGCAGGAGCGGCCTCGGCCTGACCATGCGCTCCGACCGAGGACACAGCAGACCGGACAGAGGTCGCGGAGAAGAGGGCTTTGGAACAGCAGGGGCGGCGGAGCGCGACACGCATAATGTCTGCGCCTCGGTGCGTACGCCTGCCGGATGGGTGGGCACGCAGTGGTGGACCGCGGGCGGCTGTGGCGGGAGCGGGCCCGACTCCGGGCAGATCAAGGAGTTGACGGGCCTGCCGGTCGGTACCCAGGTCAACGCCTGTGCCTCCACGTACCCGCCGGGCGGCTGGCCGATCCGGCAGAGCTCTTACTCGAGCAGCTGCCGGTACTCCCCGATCGCGGGCACGTCGCCCAATGCCCGGCTGATCGTCCGTACGTCCTGAGGGCGGCTGATCACTGCCAGCTCCACCACGGCGCGCCGATCAACTGCCCGGGGTGGACGGAGGTCCGGGGGCGGTCGGTCTCCCATGGGTCGGTCCACTCGGAGGTGAGGGCCCGGAAGGTGGTCGGGGTGCAGCCCGTCAGGAGGCGGAAGTCGCGGTTGAAGTGCGGCTGATCGGTGTAGCCGGACGCCGCGGCCGCGTCCGCCCACGAGGACGACGCGGTGTCGCGCATCAGGAACATGGCCCTCTGTAAGCGGGCGATGCGTGCCACGGTCTTGGGGGACAGCCCGACCTCGCTCCGGAAGCGGGTGTTCAAGTGCTGCCGCGACCAGCCCACTTCGTCCGCGAGGGCGCCGATCCGCACGTCCCCCGACCGGTCCGTCAACCGCTGCCACGCCCGCCGGACCGGCGGCGGCAGTTCCGGACCGGCGCAAATGCGGGCGCTCAGGAAGCTGTCGACCATCCGGAAACGCGCGGGCCAGTCGGGAGCCTCGGCCAGCCGTTCGGCCCACCGCCGGGCACCCGGCCCGAGGAGATCACCCAGCCCCACGCACTTGTTGGCGATCTCGGACAACGGGAGCCCGAACAGGGCCCGCGCCCCCGGTGCGGTCAGCCGCACCGTCAGGCCGTACATGCGCCCGTCCTGCTCGATCGCCATGGGCCGGTCCCTCACCCCCGTCACCGGCGAGCCCACCGAACTCCACCGCCCCGCCCGGCTGTCGGTGTCCACCCTGCGCACGTGCGGCTCGAAGTCGATGACGCACAGCACGGTCTCCAGCGCCATCACCTGCCGTACGAGCGGCCGTGTGAGCGTCCAGTCCTGCCCCGTGTAGTCGAGCACCAGCCCCGCCAGCCGCGGATGCGGTGCGCAAAAGGCCAACTCCCCCGAACCGGCTTTCCGAACACTGCCCACAGACGACCGCCCGCCCACATCGCTCCCTCGGAAGCACGGAACACACCGTTCGCTCACCGCAAATCCTACAGATGCCCGATGCCGTGTCCCCGTCCCTCTTCCCTCGTCCAGAGCGCGACGAGGCCCGCCTTCACCGGTTCGAAGGCGCAGGCGTCCATGGAGAACCCCGGTACGTCGTCGTCCTGAAGTCGGCATGCGGCCGCGCCGGGCGGCCGTCTACCGCCGGCGCCCGCCCGCCTCCCCGCCCCCCGACCGCTCCCGCACCCGCGGCCGGAGCACCCGCAGCAGAACCGTCACAGGCACCGACAGTCCCGCCAGCACGGCCACGGACACCAGGAAGCCGTGGGCGTAACCGCCCGAGGCCGCCGAGGCGCCGTAGAACGCGCCGATGCCGGCGACGCCGATCGCCTCCGAGGACTGGACGGCCGTCAGGAGGCCGCCGGAGGCGGCGCCGGTGTCGGCGGGGCTCACCCCGGCAAGGGTCAGCCCGGTCAGCGAGGTGGCGACGATGCCACCGCCGAATCCGTAGAGCAGGAGGCCGGGCAGGAGGGGGACGGCCTGGTCGGCGGGGGCGGTCGTCCCGGCGGCAAGGCAGGTGGCCAGGAGGCCGATGCCGGTCAGGGCACCGCCCCACGGCACGATCGCGGGACCGAATCGCGATTCCAGGCGTCGGTGGAGCATCGACGAGACGGAAGTCGCGACGGCCATGGGAGGAATTCCAGGGCCGACGCCAACGGCGTGAATCCCCCCGCCCGTTGCAGGTGGAAGGCCAGCAGGAAGACGAACGCGCCGTTCGTTCCGTAGAAGAACAGTGCCGTGGGCAGTCCGACGGAGAATCCGCGCTGCCTGAAGAGACGGGGCGGGAGCAGCGGCGCGCCCCCGGTCCTCGACACCCGGCGTTCCCATAGGGCGAAGAGGGCCAGAAGCAGGGCCGCGGCGAAGAGTTCGGCGATGAGCGGCGCGTTCCAGCCCCGTTCGCCGCCGACGACGACGGGGTGCAGCAGGCCGAACAGACCGGGGGCGAGCAGGAGGACTCCGCCGAGGTCCGGCCTGGCCGGCGACCGCTCCCCTCGTTCCTTGACGACGGTCGTCGCGCCGACGAGCGTGAGGAGGCAGAGGGGAACGTTCACCAGGAAGACGGCGCGCCAGCCCAGCCCCGCCACGTCCCACCTGACGAGCAGGCCGCCGGCGATCTGGCCTGCGACCGCGCCGGAGCCGATGACGGCGCCGTAGAGGCCGATGGCGCGGGACCGCTCCGCCGGGCGCGGGAAGGTGAGCTGTATCAGCGCCAGGACCTGCGGCAGCATGAGTGCCGCGGCCAGTCCCTGGAGGACCCGTGCCGCGACGAGGAGGCCCGGGTCGGGGGCCGCCGCGCACGCCACCGAGGCCAGGGCGAACGCGACGGTACCGAGGACGAAGACGCGCCGGCGTCCGAAGAGGTCGCCGAGTCGGCCGCCCGTCACGAGTCCGGCGCCGTAGGCAAGGGTGTAGGCGGCGGGCACCAGTTGGATGTCGGCGAACGATGCGTTCATCCCGCTCTGGATG
The DNA here is from genome assembly GCF_001187435.1 of Streptomyces caatingaensis. GTDB lineage: Bacteria > Actinomycetota > Actinomycetes > Streptomycetales > Streptomycetaceae > Streptomyces > Streptomyces caatingaensis. The sequence continues at coordinate 94,005 of NZ_LFXA01000013.1, forward strand.
GAGGGACCGGCGACGTTGACGATGAAGATGTCGAGGAATCCCATGAAGGCACCGAGCAACAGGATCCACAGCGCCGCCCATTGGGATCTGCTCGTTGCGGGGGTGACGGAATCGTTGGCGCGTCGTGCCGTATTCCGTCCCGCTTCCTGCCGCATTTCTTCGTTCGTCGACAAAGTCGCACCTCGCGATACCGAGTCACATGGAGGGGTGATGTCCTTGCGTGCCGGCGTCAGTCTCATCCGCCCCCTCGTGCGGGCCAAGTTGCCGTTTATGCTGTTGCCGTGACCACCACGACAGGAGCCCGCCGTGAGCAACGGCGTGTGGAGCTACGGGACTTCCTGCGCAGTCGCCGGGCCCGGCTGACTCCGCAGGAGGTCGGTCTGCCGGCCGGTGAGCGGCGGCGCACTCCGGGGCTTCGGCGCGAGGAGGTGGCCTCTCTGGCCGGTATCGGCCTGACGTGGTACACCTGGCTGGAGCAGGGCCGCCGGATCTCGGTGACGACGGCCGTCCTCGACGCCGTGGGCAGGGCGCTGCGGCTGGACGCGACGGACCGGGCCCACCTCTACCGGCTGGCCGGGCATGTCCCCGGTGAGCCCTCCGCGCAACGGCAGGATGTGCCGGCGGAGCTCCTGCGCCTGGTGGAGGAGTGGTTGCCGAACCCGGCCTACGTCCTCGACCGCCACTGGCGCTTCCTCTGCGGGAACCGGGCCGTGCACGCCGTCTTCGGCGAGGTCGGCAGGGGGGAGAGCTGTCTGGACGGCTTTCTGCGGGAGGAGGGCGAGACGTTCCACGGGCTGTCCGGGTGGGACGGGATGGCCGCGTCCCTCGTCGCGGAGTTCCGCGCGGACGCCGCTCGTCACCCGGACGATCCCGGGTTCGCCCGGACCGTGACGCATCTGTCGCGGCGGAGCGCGGAGTTCGCCCGGCTCTGGGCGCGGCAGGAGGTGAGGGACACGGCCCTGGGGACGAAGTCCGTCACACACCCGTCGGCCGGCCCTCTGCACTTCGAGCGGACGGCGTTCCGCGTCGCCGATCATCCGGATCTTCGCATCACGCTGCTGCTGCCCCGGCCGGGGACGGACACACGGGAGCGGCTGGGCGACGTGGTGGCCACAGCCCGTTGACGCGCTGACCGGGCAGTTGGTCCAGACCTATTGACGCCTCCCCCACCCCTCCCTACCGTCCGTCCCATGACCGGCCGAATATCGCCCCCGCTCCTCCGCCGCGCTCTGGTCTCCCTCCTCGCCCTGGTGCTGACGCTCGCGCTCGCCTCCGTCGCGCGGCCGGCGCCGCGGGACGACGTGTGTCCGGTCAAGCCGCGACCCACGGGCAAGGTGCTCCAGGGGTACTGGGAGAACTGGGACGGGGCGGCCAACGGGGTGCATCCGCCGTTCGGCTGGACGCCGATCACGGACGGGCGTATCGCGGGGCACGGGTACAACGTGCTCAACGCGGCGTTCCCGGTGATCCGTTCGGACGGGACGGTGCTGTGGGAGGACGGGATGGACGCGACCGTGAAGGTGGCGTCGCCGGCCGAGATGTGCCGGGCGAAGGCGGCGGGGGCGACGATCCTGTTGTCGATCGGGGGTGCGGCGGCGGGGATCGACCTCGGCTCCGCGGCGGTGGCGGACCGGTTCGTGGAGACGGTGGTGCCGATCCTCACCAAGTACAACTTCGACGGGATCGACATCGATCTGGAGACCGGTCTGACGGGCGGCGGCAGCATCGGGACGCTGTCCACGTCGCAGGCGAATCTCGTCCGCATCATCGACGGGGTGCTGGCGCGCATGCCCGCGGGGTTCGGGCTGACGATGGCGCCGGAGACGGCGTACGTGACCGGGGGCAGTGTGACGTACGGGTCGATCTGGGGCGCGTACCTGCCGATCGTGAAGAGGTACGCGGACAACGGCCGGCTGTGGTGGCTCAACATGCAGTACTACAACGGGAACATGTACGGCTGCTCGGGGGATTCGTACGCGGCGGGCACGGTCGAGGGGTTCGTCGCGCAGACGGACTGCCTTGACAAGGGGCTGGTCGTGCAGGGGACGACGATCCGGGTGCCGTACGACCGGCAGGTGCCGGGACTGCCGGCGCAACCGGGGGCCGGTGGCGGGTACATGGACGCCTCCCTCGTCGGCCGGTCCTGGAACCACTACGGCGGTTCGCTGAAGGGGCTGATGACCTGGTCGGTCAACTGGGACGGCGCCAGGGGCTGGACGTTCGGCGACAACGTCCGCTCCCTCCAGGGACGGTGAACATCGGCGTGTGACCGGTGGCTCGTCCCTGCCGACCCGGCCGGCCGGGGGTGCGGGACGAGTCACTAGCATGTCCGTGTCCACAGCACGTTGATCGGGCAGGGGAGGCCATCGTGGGCTCGGACCAGCAGTGGGACATCGTCACGGGGGTCGGCGTCACGGCCCTGGCGGTGGCGGCGGCCAGAGCCGTCGAGACCAGCCGGGCGGACGCGCTGATCCAGGATCCGTACGCGGTCCGGTTCGTCGAGGAGGCCCTGCCCGCCGGGCGGATGCCGACGACGGCGGCGCAGGCGGACGCCGATCCGCACGGCTACTGGCCGGGCGCGGCGACGTACCTCGCGGTGCGCACCAAGGCGTTCGACGACTACTACCAGGAAGCCGCGGCGGCGGGCGTCACGCAGGCGGTGGTGCTGGCCTCGGGGCTGGACGCCCGCGCCTTCCGGCTGCCGTGGCCGGACGGCTCGGTCGTGTACGAGGTGGACCAGCCGCTGGTGCTGGAGTTCAAGCTCCGCGTCCTGCGCGGGGCGGGGGCGGCCGCGCCCTGCGAGCACCGGCCGGTGGGCGTGGACCTGCGGGAGGACTGGCCCGCGGCCCTGGAGAAGGCGGGCTTCGACCGGTCGCGGCCGACGGCCTGGCTCGCCGAGGGGCTCCTGCCCTATCTGCCGGCCGACGCCGAGGAGAGGCTCTTCCGGGAGGTCCACCGGCTCTCCGCGCCGGGCAGCCGGCTCGGGGTGGAGGCGATCGCCTTCCCGCCGGAGGGGATGGACGAGTCCGCGACGGCCGGCAGCGTGCAGACCCTCGGTGTCGACATCACCGGCCTCATCCACACCGAGCCCCGGCCCCACCCCGCGGACCGCCTGTCGGAGCTGGGGTGGCGGACGCGCACCGTCCCGGCCGAGGAGGCGGCCGCGGGGTACGGGCGCGCGCTGAGCGACTCGTTCCGCGGGCGCGTCGAGTACGTCTTCGCCGAGCGGGCGTAGGCGTACGCCGGCGGCGGGGCACGGTCCGTCCCGTGTACCCCGCCGCAAGCGCCGTGCGGGCGTTGCCCGATGCCCGTCGTCCCCTCCCTCCCCCGGCGGGGCCGGCCCTACCTCGGGGCGAGGGGCTCGCGCGCCCGCCACCGGTCGATCAACGGGGCGAGCATGGGCCCGAGTTCGGGGACCTCGGGGACGGCCACGAGGGCCGAGACGCCGCGGAGGAGTCCGGCGCCTTCCATGAGGGCGAGGAGGTCGCGGTCGACGCGGGTGCCGCCGGCGCGTTCGTACGCCTCGACGGCGCGCGGGCCGGTGAAGGCGAGGTCCCATTCGACGGGTCCGAGGGTGACGTCCTCGAAGTCGGCGAAGCGGTGACCCGTGGCGGTGCGCAGCAGGTTGTAGGCGGGGGCGTCGCCGTGGAGGGGCTGGAGGCGGGCGTGGGGGAAGCGGGCGGGGAGGTCGGCGAGGAGGGTTTCGAGGGCGGCGTATTCGCGTTCGGCCCGGTCGAGGTCGGCGGGGGTGAGGGACTGCGGGTCGCGGCGCAGGGCGGTGAGGGCCTGGCCGATGGCGGGGACGAGGGGGGCGAGGAGGGGGAGGCCGGCGGCGCCGGGGTAGTCGGCCAGGGCGGCGTGCAACCGGGCGGTCCAGCCGGTCTGTTCGGTGAAGCGGTCCTCCAGGGCCTGCGGGTCGTCCTGGGGGAGGTCGCGCAGGGGATCGGTCTCGTCGACGTACTCCCAGAAGGTCATGGAGACGCCGTCCACCTCGGCCGGCTCGCGGGGCACGAGGGGGCTGGGACCGACGACGGGGACGCCGGTGTCGGCGAGCCAGCCGGCGACGGCCAGTTCGCGCCGTTGCTTGGCCGCCAGTTCGGCCGGGGGCGTCAGGGCCACCGTGGGGACGCGGACGACGACGGGGTCGGGCGCGAGGTGGACGAGGACGCTGAAGACGTCGTGGAGGACGCGGGGTTCGCCGGCACGCAGTCCGAGGCGGCGGCCGGCCCGGGTGGCCAGGGCGACGGCGCGTTCGGCACGGGGGCTGAGCGGATTCGTCATGGAAACGATCTTGGATGGTGGGCGGCACGCTGTCGAGCGGATATGGGGCGGGCGGAGGAAAGGGGCGTGCCGCACGGCGTGGGCCGTGCGGCACGGGCGGGCACACCGCGTCAGTACTGGATGGTGTGGTGGTAGAGGATCGTCCGGGCCTTGGCCCCGCTGTCCAGGCCGTGGGCGGGCCGGTCGGTGAGGAAGTACTCGCGGAGGGTGGACGAACGCTCGCGGGACATCATGGTGTTGCTCCGCGTCCAGCCGCCGTCGACCTGCGCCCACAGGTCGGTCAGGGCGGTGGCGACGCGGGCCTCGCAGGCGTCGCCCCAGTCCATGCCGCGGGTGGTGCGGTCGTTGGCGAGGTTCACCGAACTGCCGTTGCCCCACGTCATGGTGGTGTCCTTGAAGGTGTGGAACGCCACCGCGTCCGCGTAGCCCTCGGTCCAGCCGCAGGTGGTGGAGGAGGTGCGGTCGACGTAGTGGGGCGAGCAGTTGGTGACGTACGGCCACCAGCCGGCGTAGAGCTTGCCCATGAGGGAGTGGCCGGCCTCGTGGACGGTGGTGTGGCCGGAGTCGGGGTCGTTGTCGGCGAGGTGGACGCTGTCGTCGCTGCCCGTCCAGTAGGTGCCGTCCTGCGAGCCGGGGTACCACCGGACGGTGATGGGGGTGCAGCGGCCCTCGCGCTGGTTGCCCGTCCAGCAGTCGGTGGTGGAACCTCGGTCCCACCAGAGCTTGTTGAGGGTGTCGAAGGCGTGCCAGGCGCGGCTCTGGGCGGTGTTGGCGTAGACGTCGCCCAGGCTCCGGTGGCCGGAGACGGCGTCGAGCGCGTACGAGGTCGTCGCGTAGCGGCGGCCGGACCCGTCGACGACCGACCACATGGCGCCGGCCTGCGACTGGAACTCGGCCCAGACCTTGGCGGTGACGGCGGTGGTGGGGGTGTAGCAGAGGGTGAAGCGTCCGTCGCCGTTGCCGGTCATGCCGGTGGCGAGGCGCTGGGTGGCGGAGCCGGCGGTGGGGCGGCCCCAGAGGGTGATGGTGGCGTTGCTGACGGGCAGGTCGCGGTCGGCCTTCCCGTTCCAGGTGCCGCCTTCGGAGGACTGGAAGCGGTTGCGCAGGGTGCCGCTGACGCAGACCGGGGCGTAGCGGCCGGCGGGGGCGGCGGTCTGCGGGCGTGTGGCCGGGGCGGCCGGGCCGGCGGCGCCCGGGCGGACGGGGCGGTCGTGCCGGGTGGGGCCGCTGACGGGGGTGGCGGGGGCGCGGGTGACGGAGACGCCCTTGCGGGTGGAGCCCTTGGCCGTGCCGATGGTCAGTTCCAGCGAGGCGTGGCCGGCGCGGCGGGGGTCGGGGCGGTCGAGGTCGCTGACGTCGGCCTGGATCTGGGCGGGTCCGGCGGCGACGGCCCGGACCCCGAGTGTGATGCTGCGGGTGCCCGGGGTGAGGGCGAGGGTGCGGCCGGTGCGCTGGCCGAAGGCGTCGGCGGTGGGTGCGGCGAGGGCGGCGGCCCTGTCGGTGATGCGCAGGGCGGGCGGGAGCTGGAGGGAGAGTCCGGCGTGCGGGACGGCGGTCCGCGCGGTGACGGTGACGGTGAGGGTGCCGCGCTCGCCGACGGCGGGCAGGGCGGCGGGCGCGGTGACGCCGGCGATGCAGGCGCCGATGCCGCCGGCGGCGAGCAGGGTGGCGGCGGGTCTCGGCATCCGTATTCGGAGCATGGGCATGCCGTGCGCGTCAGCTGCGGTCCGGAGCAGAGTCGCCCGCTCCGTGATCGCCGGGCCCCGGGGCGGCGGGTCACCCGATCGGCCGCACGTGGGGGGCGGACGCCCCGGGGTGAGGAGACGGTGGCAGTGTCTGCAGACCTCCGTCAGAGGAGTTGTTCATGATCATCAAGAAACTGCACGAGGCGGGTGTGCGCAGTGACCACGCGTACACGGCCGCCGTTGCCTCGATCGGCCTGTCGTTCCTGTCGTGGACGGCGTCGATGAAGGCCGAGTCGGCCGGGACGGACCGGGCCGACCGGTGGGGCATCTTCGTCGGCGAGTGGGCGCCCACGTTCTTCGGTCTGGGGCTGGCGCTGGCCCAGTACGAGAAGGGCTGACGAGGCGGTTCCCGCCCTGCCCGTGGGCCGGCCGGTGGCCGGTCCACGGGCTGTCGCGCGCGATGGGCGCGGGCTCAGAACTCGTCCGTCGTGTGCGGCAGATACGCCGTGCGCAGCGCCTCGTCGAGGGCCGCCGCGGCGCCGGGGGTGTGTTCGGCGGCCAGGCCGGCGCGGACGAGGTGGCGCAGTTCGGTGCCGCCGAGGTAGCAGGCGGCGAGTTCGCGGACGTCGAGGGCGAGGTCGGGGGCGGCGTCGGTGGGGGTGAGGGTGGCGCCGGCGGGTCCGGCGGTGAGGCGGCGGCGGCCGGCGTTGGCGGGCAGGGTGGCGTCGGTGAGGTCGAGGACGAGGTCGCAGGGGGCGGCCCAGGAGCGGGCCTCCAGCGCGGCGGCGACGTCGACGAGGCGCAGCCAGAGGGCGGGGAACTCCTGGGTGACGCGGACCTGGTCGCGGTCGGCGGCCAGGAGGAGCAGCGGGTCGTCCAGGGGGCGGCCCCAGGCCCGCACCTTGGAGGTGAGGTCGATGGAGGCGAGGTACTGCCACAGCGCGGCGGCGGCGCCGGGGGTCTCGGCCTCGAGTTCGACGAGGTGGACGACGCCGCCGGGGGCGCCGGGCTCGTCGTCGCCGGATTCGGTGCGGTAGACGGCGTAGCCGACGGGCGGGGCGCCGATGGTGACGACGCGGGGCGGGCCGAGGTCGTCGTCGTCCTCGTCGGTCTCGGGGAGGACCCGGGTGCGCCACCAGTAGTCGTCGCGCGCGACGCGGCCGGCGCGGCGGGCGCGCTGGGCGGCGTGGAGGGGGCCGACGACGCCGGGGGCCTTCTCGGGGGCGACGAGGCGCAGGGGGAGGTCGTCGGCGGGGGCGATGCGCAGGGCGAGGGGGCGGCCGGTGTCGATCTCGACCGTGCAGCCGTGGGTGGCGGGGCCGCAGCCGAAGCGTCCGTAGATGGCGGCCTGGGAGGCCCACAGGGCGGCGAGCGGGCGGTCGTGGTCGGCGCAGCGGCGCCAGAGTTCGGCGAGCATGCCGCTGAGGATGCCGCGGCGGCGGTGGGTGGGGGCGACGGCGGCGAACGTGGCGCCGGCGCAGGGCAGTTCGCCGCCGGGGACGGAGAGGGTGAGGGGGTAGGCGCCGAGCATGCCGACGAGTTCGTCCCCGTCGTAGGCACCGATGCGGTCGCAGCGCAGGAGGTACTCGCGGTGGGCCGCGCGCCACTCGTCCTCGGGGGTCTCGTGGAAGACGATGTCGGCGAGGTCGAGGGCGCGGTCGAGGTGGGCCTTGGGGAGGGTGCGGAACTCCACGGTGGTCATAAGTGGACGCTAGACCGCCAAGTGGGGTGGCGTCATGCGCTTTTGGGGCCGGGGCACCCCGCAATCCCAAGGTCAACTTAGGCTAGGCTAACCTTATTGTCGCTCCGGGTGTCCTCCCGGGTCCCGCGAGGAAAGGTGCCCCATGACCACGGCGCTCCCCCGGCAACGGCCCTGCCCCGCCCGGGCGTTCGACGGGGTGCGGACGGCCTCGCCGGCCGACGCCGCCGCGCTCCACGCGCTGTCCGAGCCGTTCATGCGCTCGGGCGCGCTGCGCCGCCGCTCCCCCGGGCTGTACGTGGCGGCGGCCGCGCAGTTCTTCGTCGCCGAGGACGCCGATGGGGTGATGGAAGGCTGTGTGGCCCTGCGGGTCCATCCCGGCGAGGGGGCGCCGGGCGCACTGCCGGCGGTGCTGCACAACTTCTGCGTCCGGCCCGACCGCCAGCGGCGCGGCGTGGGCTCCCGGCTGCTGTCCGCCCTCCTGGCGGACGCCGCCGCGCGCTCGGTGACCGAGGTCTTCGCGGCGACGACGGGCGGCGGCGAGTCGTTCGTCCGCGCCGGGTTCCGGGAGACGGGGGCCGCGCGGGCGCCACGCGCCTGGGCGGCGGCGCTGGACCCGGCGCGCGGTTCACGGATCTTCGTCCGCGTGGTGTGAGGGGCGTCCGGCGCGGCTCGTCCACGACGGACGGAACCGCAGGGACACCGTCGCGGGGACGTATGGTCCGCACCGCGCACCCGCCGCCCCCTCCCGCCGGGTGGACACACCGACGGCCCGCCCGCGGCGCGCCCCTCCGTACGGACGCGTCGCGGGCGGGCCGCGCCGCGCGGATCAGCCCCGCCCCGCCCGCCACTGGCGCGCCAGCACCCACACCAGGTAGCAGCCGCCGACCACGCCCGTGAGGACGCCGACCGGCAACTGGGTGGGGGCCAGGACCCGTTGGGCGGCGATGTCGCTGACGGCGAGGAGCAGGGCGCCCATGACGGCCGAGGCGAGCAGGTTGGGGCCGGTGGCCCGGGTGAGGCGGCGGACGACCTGGGGGGCGACCAGGGAGACGAACGGTACGGGGCCGGCGACGGCCGTGGACAGGGCGGTGAGCGCCACGCCGACCAGGAGCGCCCGGCCCCGGGCGCGTTCGACGGCGACGCCGAGCGCGGCGGCCGCGTCCTCGCCCATCTCCAGCATGCGCAGCGGCCGTCCGAGGACGAGGGCGGCGGGGGCGAGGACGGCGAGCGAGGCCGTCATCGTCCACACGTGTTCCCAGCCGCGGCCGTTGAGGCTGCCGGTGAGCCAGACCTGGGCGCTCTGCGCGTCGGTGAAGGAGGCGCGGGCGATGAGGTAGGCGTTGGCGGAGGAGAGCAGGGCGCTGACGCCGATGCCGACGAGGACGAGCCGGTAGCCGGCCGCGCCGCGCCGCCGGGCGAGCAGGTGGACGGCGGCGCTGGTCAGGGCGCAGCCGATGACGGAGCCGACGGCGACGGAGGCGGCGCCGGCGCTCAGGACGAGGATGGCGACGAGGGCGCCGGTGGCGGAGCCGACGGTGAAGCCGATGACGTCGGGGCTGCCGAGGGGATTGCGGGCGAGGGTCTGGAAGAGGGCTCCGGGCAGGCCCATGGCGGCGCCGACGAGCAGGGCGGTCAACAGCCTCGGCAGGCGCAGTTCGTTGACGATGTAGGCGTCGCCGGGCGTGCCGCCGCCGGTGAGGACGGCGAGGACGTCGGTGACCGGGAGGGGGAAGTCGCCGGTGGTCAGGGTCCACAGGCCGACGGCGAGGGCGGCGGCGGCGAGGGCGAGGCCGACGGCGGTGGCGCGCGGGTGCCAGCGCACCGACAGGCCGGGGCCCGGCAGGCGCAGCGCGTGCAGGCGGAGCCCGGCGGCCGGGCCGGAGGACGGGTCCTCCGCCGGCCCGGGGACGCGCCCGGCGGCGGGCGCGAGCGGGGTGCGGCTGGTCACAGTTCGGCGATCCTCTTGCGGCGGACGAGGGCGATGAACAGGGGCGCTCCGAGGAACGCGGTGACGACGCCGGCCTCCATCTCGCCGTGGGTGAGCACCACGCGGCCGAGGATGTCGGCGGCGAGCAGCAGGGCGGCGGCGAGGACGGCGCTGTAGGGCATGAGCCAGCGCTGGTCGGGGCCGACCAGGAGGCGGGCGAGGTGCGGAACGGCCAGTCCCACGAAGGCGATCGGGCCGACGGCGGCCGTGGCGGCGCCGCACAGCAGGGTGACGGCGACCATGGTGGCGAGCTGGGTGCGGCCGGGGTGGGCGCCGAGGGCGCGGGCCGTGTCGTCGCCGAGGGCCAGGGCGTTGAGCGGCCGGGCGAGGAGCAGGGCGAGGACGAGTCCGGCGCCGAGGAAGGGCATGACCTGGCCCAGGAGCGAGGCGTCGACGCCGGCGAGGGTGCCGATCTGCCAGAAGCGGAACTTGTTGAGGGTGAGCGGGTCGAGCAGGATCAGCCCGTTGACGACGGCGGTGAGGACGGCCGTGACGGCGGTGCCGGCCAGGGCGAGGCGTACGGGGGTGGCTTTCTGGCGGCCGCGGGTGCCCAGCAGGTAGACGGCGGCGGAGGCGACGGCGGCGCCGAGCAGGGCGGCCCAGACGTAGCCGGTGAAGCCGGAGAGGTCGAGCAGGGAGGTGGCGCCCGCGACGGCGGCGGCCGCGCCGGCGTTGACGCCGAGCAGGCCGGGGTCGGCGAGCGGGTTGCGGGTCAGGGCCTGCATCAGGGCGCCGGAGAGGCCGAGGGCGGCGCCGACGGTGATGCCGAGCAGGCTGCGGGGCAGCCGGGAGGTACGGACGACGATCCAGTCGTCGTTGCCGGGCTCGCGGTGGAGGAGGGCGTGGACGACGTCGCCGGGGGCGATGGTCTTGGCGCCGATGCCGATGCCGAGGACGGCGAGGACGGCGACGAGGGCGAGGAGGGCCAGCAGCCCGGCGGCCCGCCGGGCGTGGGGGGCGCGCCCGGCGGGCCGCGCGGGGGCGGGGGCCGGGGCGCCGGTGGTGGCCGCGACTGTGGTGCTCACGCGTGCTCGTGCTCTTCGTCCTCGTGGTGGTCGTGGTTCTCCACGCCGCGCTTCCAGTAGCCGTCCACGTCCACCTGCTCCTTGGCCAGGCCCAGTTCACGGCGCAGGTAGCGGCGGACGGGCTTGAGGCTGGTGGCCTCGCCGGCGACCCAGGCGAACCCGAGCCCGTCGGCGGGCAGTTCGGCGGCGCGGATGGCGCGCTCGAGGAGGTCGGTGGTGCCGGCCGGGGCGGAACCGCGGTGCAGCCAGGTCATGGTGAGGTCGGTGGCGGTGCGGAACTCCTGCTCGTCCTCGGGGCCGGCGACCTCGGCGAAGGCGATGACGCGCACACCGGCGGGGAGCTTCTCCAGCCAGCGGGCGAGGGCGGGCAGGGCCGTCTCCTCGGCGGCCAGCAGGTACCAGTCGTGGACCATGGGCAGCACCTCGGAGCCGCGCGGGCCGAGGACGCCGAGGCGCATGCCGGGTTCGGCGCGCTCGGCCCAGGAGGAGGCGACGCCGCGGCCGTGCAGGACCATGTCGACGTCCAGTTCGCGGGTGTCGCGCCGGTAGTGGCGGACGGTGTAGTCGCGGGTGATGGGCTCGACCGGGGCGTCCATCCAGGTGTCGTTGACGACGACCGGCTCGACGGGCAGTTCGGCGCCGTCCTCGGCGAAGCAGAGCTTCACGTGGTCGGTGGGGGCCTGCTCGCAGAAGCCCTCCAGCTCCTCGCCGCCGAAGGTGACCCGTACCGTGGAGGGGGTGATCCGGTCGACCTTCCGGACCTCCAGGAGGCGGTACTTGAGGGGGTGGCGGACGATCCGCATGCGGGGCGGCAGCGTGTCGACGGTCATCGATCATCCCAATCCGGCCGGGCGCGCGGCCCGGGGCCGGCGCCGTTCCGTCGGCGGCCCCTCGCGAAGGGGGTGCGCGGGGTCGCCGACGGCTCGTCATGACAGGTCGGAGGCGGACCCCCAACCAAGGTTAGGCAACCCTAACCTACATCATCGTGCATGCGCCATCCGCTTGACCACCCGTCCGTTCTCCAGGGCGACGACCCGGGGCAACCGCGCGATGGTGGCCGGCCGGTGGGCGATGACGATCAGCGTCCGGTCCGCGCTCATCCCGTCCAGGGCGTGCTCCAGCCGCTCGGCCGTCACCGGGTCGATGTCGGCGGTGGCCTCGTCCAGGACGAGCACCGCCGGGTCGGCCAACGCCGCCCGCAGCAGCCCGACGATCTGCCGCTCCCCCGCCGACAGCCGCCCGCCGCGCACCCCCACCTCGGCGTCCAGGCCGCCCAGGTCGCGGATCCAGTCCTCCAGACCCAGCTCGGCCACGGCCCGTTCCATGTCGGCACGGGAGGGCGTGGTGCGCACCAGCTCCAGGTTGTCGGCCACCGTGCCGGTCACCATGCGCACCTCCTGCGGCACCAGCACCACGCGGCGCCGCAGTTCGGGCTCGGGTATCTCCCTCAGGTCCACCCCGCCGAACCGCACGCTGCCCCGGTCGGGCGTGTAGAGCCCGCACAGCAGCTTCGACAGCGTCGTCTTGCCGGAGCCGGTCTCGCCGACGACGCCGACGCGGTCGCCCACGGGGAAGGACAGCGTGACGCCGCCGAGCACCTCGGTGCCGTCCCGGTAGGAGTAGCCCACGCCCTCGCAGCTCAACTCGGCGCGCAGCGGCACCTCCCGGGCCCCCGCCGCCGGCTCCTGGGAGGCCAGGGCGCGGTCGGTCGCGGCGAGCAGGTCCAGCAGCCGGGCCAGGCCCGTGCGCGCCGTCTGCACGTGCCCGACGAGCTGGGAGATGTCGGAGAACGAGTCGAAGAGGTTGCGGCTGGCCAGGATGAACACGACGACCGTGCCGACGCCGATCGCGCCGCGGGAGACCGACCAGCCGCCCACGAGCAGCAGCACCACCATCGCCAGCCCCTCGATGAGGCTGACCAGGTCGATGCGGTTCTCCACCCGGATCGCCCGCCGCGCGGCGCGCACCGCGAGGGCGTTCTCCCGGTCGAACCGCCGCATCCAGCCCGGCAGTCCGCGCCCGGTCTGCAGCGCCTCGCGGACGGTGAGGGTCTCGGTGAACGTGGCCGCCACCGTCGCCTCGGCCGCCGCCTTCCCGCCGAACGCGCCGGGCGCGTCCCGCCGGAACCAGCGCATCACCAGCAGCGCGGGCGGCACGAACACCGCCAGTTGCACCAGCGCCATCTGCCACGAGTACCCGAACAGCACGACCAGCGTGAACACCAGCGTGGCCACGGCCGAGATGATGTTGCGCAGGTGCATGCGCACGAACGACGCCAGCGCGGCGACCTCGCCGGTGGTGCGGCGCAGCAACTCGCCCGTGCGGTGCGACTCCAGGAAGCGCAGCGGCGCCGAGGCCAGGTTCTCCACGCACCGCTCGCGCAGCGTGCGCACCACGTTCTCGCCCGCCTTGGCGAGCAGGAGTTCACCGGCGCGGGCCAGCCCGAGCTGGACGACGGCCAGCGCCAGCAGGGCGCCGGCGGCCACCAGCAGGCCCCCGCGGTCCTTGGCGAGCAGGGCGTCGGTGGCACGTCCCACGAGCGGGGCCACGGCCACCAGGGCGGCGGAGTCGGCGAGTCCGACGGCGACGGCGACGGCGAGGCCCCAGCGGTGGGGACGCAGATAGGGGGCGGCCCGGCGGAGCACACGGCGCTCGTCGGGCTGGTCGTCGAGAAGGACCGGTTCAGCCACGGTCGGCCTCCGAGCTCGCGAGGGACAGGACGGCGTCACCGGAACGGTCCGGCAGCCGGACCACGCGGTCGGCGGCCTCCAGGACGGCCGTCCGGTGCGTGGCGAAGATCACGGTGCGGCCGTCGGCCCAGGCCCGCAGCCGCTCCAGCACCAGCTTCTCGGTCGTGGTGTCCAGGGCGGACGTCGAGTCGTCCAGCACCAGCACCTCCGGGTCGCCGAGCAGCCCCCGGGCGATGGCCAGGCGCTGGATCTGCCCGCCGGAAAGGGCCGTTCCGCTCTCGCCGAGCGGGGTGTCGTAGCCGTCGGGCATGGCGGCGATCTGGTCGTGGATGCACGCCGTCTCGCAGGCCGCCCGCAGCGCGTCGTCCGACAGGTCGCGGCCCAGCCGCAGGTTCTCCGCCACCGTCCCGGACAGCAGCAGCGGCCGCTGGGCCACGTAGCCGATGCGGCGGCGGACGTCGTCCAGCGCCGCGTCGCGCAGGTCGACGCCGCCGTAGCGGACGGCGCCGGTCGCCGGGTCGTCCAGCCGCGCCGGCAGCCGCAGCAGGGTGCTCTTGCCCGAGCCGGTGGCCCCGCGCACGGCCACGAACTCGCCGCGCCGCACGGTCAGATCGACGGGCGCCAGGACGGTGACGCCGTCGCGCTCGGCGCTGACCCCCGACAGCTCCAGGTCCCCGCCCGGGGACAGCGCGACGGGCCGCTCCGGGTCGGTGACGGTCGCGGGGATGGTCAGCGCCTCGTCGATGCGGGCGGCGGCCACGTCGGCCTGCCCCAGCTCGCGCAGCCGGTCGACCAGGACGGTCGTGGCCAGGGTGATGTAGGCCATCCAGGACGTGAAGTTGACGAGTCCGCCGATGGTCAGCCGGTCGTGGAGGACGGCGAGCCCGCCCACGCCCACACCGACCGCGACGGCCACCCGCGGCACGAAGGGGGCGACGGCCGCCCAGGACGCCTCGATGCGGGCTGCGACGACGGTCCGGTCCGTGACCTCCGCGCTGGTCCGCTCGTGCCGCGCCACCAGCGGGCGGTGGCCGCCGGTGCCGCGCAGCCCGGTGCCGAGCTGGAGGAGGTCGGTGACGGCCTCGGCGCGTTCGCCGTGCGCCCGCGCCAGTTCGTCGCTGGCCGCGCCGAAGCGGCGGGGAAAGTAGAGGTTGACCCAGACCAGGAACGGCAGCATGCCCACGGTCACCAGCAGCAGCATCGGGTCGAGGACGGCGAGCCCGGGCAGGACGACGACGAAGGTCGTGGCGAGCACCACCCACACCGCCAGTCCGTGCACCCATTCCCGTACGAGGTCCGTGTCCCGGGTGGCGCGCATGGCCAGGTCGCCGTGGCCGCGCGAGGCGAGCGCGGCCCGGTCCAGCACCGACAGGTGCTCCAGGAGCCGCGCGCGCAGGTCGGCGCCCACCTTGGCGTCGGCCGAACCGGACCAGAACTGCCAGCCGTAGAGCCCGGCGAACTGCAGACCGGCGGCGAGGGCCGTGGCCCCCGCCCAGAGCAGCAGGGCCCGGTGGTCCTCGTGCTGGATCCCGTGGTCGAGCGCGTTCTTGACGCACCACGGGACGGCGAGCAGCGAGAGCTGCCGCAGGCACGCGGCGGCCATGGCCAGGGCGACGGTGCCGCGGTGCGGGCGCAGGGCGCCGCGCAGCAGCCCGCGGGCGCGGGCCCGGCGCTCGGCGGAGAGCTCCTTGGGGCTCAGGTCCTCGTCGTCGAGCCGTTCGTCGTCCGGTGCGGGGGCCGTGACCTCCCGTTCCTTCGAGGGCTCGGTGCCCGGTGGCCGGTCGGCGGGGCCGGGATGCTGCTCCGGCTTGGCGGGTTGGGTGCTCACGACGTCAGGTTTCCGCTCTCAGCAGGTCGGTTCGGCCGCGCGGTCCGGACCGGGTGTCCCGGTCCGGACCGCGCGGTGCGGGGGTGCGGGGTCCGGTCAGGACCGGGCCACGAGGCTGGCCGGGCGCATGTCGGTCCAGTTGGCGTCCACGTAGTCGGTGCAGCCCTGGAGGCTGTCCTCGCCGTGGACGACCGTCCAGCCCGCCGGGACCTCGGCGAACGCCGGCCACAGCGAGTGCTGGTTCTCGGCGTTGACCAGGACGAAGTAGCGGCCGTCGGCGTCCTCGAACGGGTTGGTGGCGCTCATGGTGGTGCTCCTTTGTGAAAGGTGGTGCGGAAGTGGGTCAGGAGGATTGTGGGTTGTCTCGGCCGGCCGTGTCAGGAGGGATCCGTCGTCGCCTCCCCCGGACCGGAGCCGGTCCCGGTGCCCGGCCGCGCGGCGAGGAACGCCGCGAGGTCGGCCACGGTCGGCCGGGCCAGCAGGTCGGCGACGCCCAGGTCCGGGCCGAACGCCTCGCGGACCCCGTGCAGCAGCGACATGACCAGCAGGGAGTGCCCGCCGAGGTCGAAGAAGCTGTCGTCGATGCCGACATCGGGCAGTCCGAGGACATCGGCGAAGACGTTACACAGCGTCTTCTCGGTCAGGTCGCGCGGGGCCCGGCCGGCACGGCCGACGGCCATGTCCGCCGCGGTGGGCACCGGCAGCGCCTTGCGGTCGAGCTTGCCGTTGACGGTCAGCGGGAGGGCGTCGAGGACGACGAACGCGGACGGGACCATGTACTCCGGCAGCTCGCCCGCGAGGACGGAGCGGACGGCGGCGACGTCGATCGCCTCCGGCCCGGCCGGGACGAGGTAGGCCGCGAGCCGCTTGACGCCCGGCGTGTCCTCACGGACCACCACCGCCGCCTGCGCCACGGAGACGAGCCGCGTCAGCGCGTCCTCGATCTCCCCCGGCTCGACCCGGTAACCCCGGATCTTCACCTGGTCGTCCACCCGCCCCAGGAAGTCCAGCAGACCATCCCGACGCCACCGCACCACATCGCCCGTCCGGTACATCCGGTCACCCGGCGCACCGAAGGGATCGGCCACGAACCGGCCGGCCGTCAGCCCCGGACGGTCCAGGTAGCCGCGCGCCAGACCGACACCCGACACATACAACTCGCCCGGGACGCCGACCGGTACGGGCCGCAGCCAGGCGTCGAGGACGTGAGCGCGGGTGTTCCAGATCGGACGCCCGACCGTGGCCGTGTCACTGTCCAGCGTGCCGCCACCCAGCGTGTTGATCGTGTACTCGGTCGGACCGTACAGGTTGTAACCCATCACCCCCGGCGTCCCGCACAACCGCGTCCACAGCGACTCGGACACCGCCTCACCACCGAGCAGCACCAACGCCGGCCGATGCCGCCCCTCGTCCAACAGACCACACTCCACCAGCGCCTGCGCATACGACGGCGTCACATTGATGACATCGATCCTGTGCTCGGCGCAGTACGCGGCCAGCCCCTCGGCATCGCGGCGCAGCGACTCGTCCATGACATGCACCTCGTGGCCCTCGACCAGCCACAGCAGTTCCTCCCACGACATGTCGAAGGAGAACGAGACCGTGTGCGCGATCCGCAGCCGGCGCCCACCCACCGACTCCACCACCGGGCCGAAAATCGCCTCCCGGTGATTGAGCTGCATATTGGTCAGACCCCGGTACGGCGTCACCACACCCTTCGGACGACCCGTCGAACCCGACGTGAAGATCACATACGCCGCCGCATCCAGATCCACCACCGCATCCACCGACTCACCCGACAACGACGCCAGTTCGGCAGCCACCACCGGATCGTCCAGCTCCACGACGGGCACGCCCGCCGGCATCCGGTCGCGGACGGACGAGTGCGTCACCAGGACGACGGGCCCGGTCTCCTCGACCATGAACGCCAGGCGGTCCACCGGGTAGTCGAGCTCCAGCGGCAGATACGCCGCCCCCGCCCGCAACACCGCGAACAACGCCGCCACCATCTCCAACGACCGCGGCAACCCCAACGCCACCACACGATCCGGACCGGCACCCCGCGCCAGGAACAACCGCGCCAGCCGATTCACCTGAGCATCCAGCTCCGCGAACGACCACACCCGCTCACCATCCACCAACGCCACCACATCCGGCATCAACGCAGCACGCTCCGCCAGCAGGTGCGCCACGGACGCCTCGGGCAGGTCGTGCGCCGTGTCGGCCCACTCCCCCAGCACGAGGGTGCGCTCCCACTCGGTCAGGACGTCCAGCGCGCCGATGCGGCGGGACGGGTCCTCGGCGACCTGGGCGAGGACGGACAGCAGGCGTTCGACCAGGGCCTCGGCGGTGGAGCGGTCGTAGAGGTCGGTCCGGTACTCGAAGGCGATGTCGATCTCTTCGTCGCTCGGCGTCTCCTCGAAGTTGAAGTCCAGCTCGAACTTGGCGGCGCCCAGCTCGAACGGCAGGATCCGGCTCTCCAGCCCCAGGAGGCGGCCGCCGCGGCCGTCGTTGTTCTGGTAGCCGAGCATCACCTGGAACAGCGGGTGCCGCCCGGGCACCCGCGCCGGGTTGATCGCCTCGACGAGGCTGTCGAAGGGCAGGTCCTGCTGGGCGAAGGCCGCGAGGTCGTTCTCCCGGACGCGGCCCAGCAGTTCGGTGAACGTCGGGTCGCCGGAGAGGTCGTTGCGCAGCACGAGGGTGTTGACGAAGAAGCCCACGAGCCCGTCGAGCGCCGCGTCGGAGCGGCCGGCGACGGGTGCGCCGAGGGGGATGTCGTTCCCGGCGCCCATGCGGTGCAGCAGGGTTGCGACGGCGGCCTGGAGCACCATGAAGGTCGTGGTGCCGGTGGCCGCGGCGGCGGCGCGCAGCCCGCGGTAGACGGCCGGGGGCACCTGGGCGCGCACGGTGTCGCCGCGGTGGCTCGTGGCCTGGGTGCGCGGCCGGTCCGACGGCAGGGGCAGTTCCTCCGGCAGCCCGGCCAGCGCCCGCTTCCAGTAGGCCACTTGGCGGCTGTGCAGGCTGTGTTCGTCGGCGGGGTCGCCGAGGAGCTCGCGCTGCCACAGGGTGTAGTCCGCGTACTGCACCGGCAGCGGCTCCCAGGCGGGCGCGGCACCGGCGGCGCGGCTGGTGTAGGCGGTGGTGAGGTCGTCGATGAAGGGCAGCATCGACCACTCGTCGCCGGCGATGTGGTGGAAGAGGAGGACGAGGACGTGGTCCTCGGGTCCGGCCTCCAGCACCGTGACGCGCAGCGGCAGTTCGTGCGCGAGGTCGAAGCCGTACCGGACGGCCGCCTCGATGTCCGCGTCGAGCGTCGCTTCCGTGGTGGGAGCGGTGTGGAGCGCGTCGGCGGGGGCGGGCGGGTCGAGGACGACCTGGACGTCCTGTCCCTCGTACCGGCCGACGACCGTCCGCAGGCTCTCGTGGCGCCGGGTCACGTCGGCCACGGCGTGCCGCAGCGCGTCGAGGTCCAGCACGCCGGTGACGCGGACGACGAGCGGGACGTTGTACGTGGCGCCCGACGCGTCGAGGTTCTGGAGGTACCACATCCGGCGCTGGGCGTGGGACAGCGGCAGCGCGGCCGGCCGGTCGCGGCGGACCAGCGCGGGGCGTGCGTCGTCGGTGCGGGCGGTGCGCTCGGCGAGCGCGGCCGGGGTCGGGGCCTCGAAGAGGTCGCGGATGGAGAGGTCGGTGTCGAGCGCCGTACGGATCCGGCTCACCAGCCGGGTGGCCAGCAGCGAGTGGCCCCCCAGGTCGAGGAAGTGGTCGTCGGGGCCGACGGCTTCGAGGCCGAGCACCTCGCCGAAGAGGGTGCAGAGCAGGGCCTCACGCTCGGTGCGGGGCTCGCGGCCGCCCGTGCCGGAGTGCTCGGGGGCGGGGAGGGCGGCACGGTCGAGCTTGCCGTTGACGGTCAGCGGGAGGGCGTCGAGGACGACGAACGCGGACGGGACCATGTACTCCGGCAGCTCGCCCGCGAGGACGGAGCGGACGGCGGCGACGTCGATCGCCTCCGGCCCGGCCGGGACGAGGTAGGCCGCGAGCCGCTTGACGCCCGGCGTGTCCTCACGGACCACCACCGCCGCCTGCGCCACGGAGACGAGCCGCGTCAGCGCGTCCTCGATCTCCCCCGGCTCGACCCGGTAACCCCGGATCTTCACCTGGTCGTCCACCCGCCCCAGGAAGTCCAGCAGACCATCCCGACGCCACCGCACCACATCGCCCGTCCGGTACATCCGGTCACCCGGCGCACCGAAGGGATCGGCCACGAACCGGCCGGCCGTCAGCCCCGGACGGTCCAGGTAGCCGCGCGCCAGACCGACACCCGACACATACAACTCGCCCGGGACGCCGACCGGTACGGGCCGCAGCCAGGCGTCGAGGACGTGAGCGCGGGTGTTCCAGATCGGACGCCCGACCGTGGCCGTGTCACTGTCCAGCGTGCCGCCACCCAGCGTGTTGATCGTGTACTCGGTCGGACCGTACAGGTTGTAACCCATCACCCCCGGCGTCCCGCACAACCGCGTCCACAGCGACTCGGACACCGCCTCACCACCGAGCAGCACCAACGCCGGCCGATGCCGCCCCTCGTCCAACAGACCACACTCCACCAGCGCCTGCGCATACGACGGCGTCACATTGATGACATCGATCCTGTGCTCGGCGCAGTACGCGGCCAGCCCCTCGGCATCGCGGCGCAGCGACTCGTCCATGACATGCACCTCGTGGCCCTCGACCAGCCACAGCAGTTCCTCCCACGACATGTCGAAGGAGAACGAGACCGTGTGCGCGATCCGCAGCCGGCACCCACCCACCGACTCCACCACCGGGCCGAAAATCGCCTCCCGGTGATTGAGCTGCATATTGGTCAGACCCCGGTACGGCGTCACCACACCCTTCGGACGACCCGTCGAACCCGACGTGAAGATCACATACGCCGCCGCATCCAGATCCACCACCGCATCCACCGACTCACCCGACAACGACGCCAGTTCGGCAGCCACCACCGGATCGTCCAGCTCCACGACGGGCACGCCCGCCGGCATCCGGTCGCGGACGGACGAGTGCGTCACCAGGACGACGGGCCCGGTCTCCTCGACCATGAACGCCAGGCGGTCCACCGGGTAGTCGAGCTCCAGCGGCAGATACGCCGCCCCCGCC
This sequence comes from Streptomyces caatingaensis, assembly GCF_001187435.1. Classification (GTDB taxonomy): domain Bacteria; phylum Actinomycetota; class Actinomycetes; order Streptomycetales; family Streptomycetaceae; genus Streptomyces; species Streptomyces caatingaensis. The sequence continues at coordinate 114,360 of NZ_LFXA01000013.1, forward strand.
CGCAACACCGCGAACAACGCCGCCACCATCTCCAACGACCGCGGCAACCCCAACGCCACCACACGATCCGGACCGGCACCCCGCGCCAGGAACAACCGCGCCAGCCGATTCACCTGAGCATCCAGCTCCGCGAACGACCACACCCGCTCACCATCCACCAACGCCACCACATCCGGCATCAACGCAGCACGCTCCGCCAGCAGGTGGGCGACCGATGCCTCGGGCAGGTCGTGCGCCGTGTCGGCCCACTCCCCCAGCACGAGGGTGCGCTCCCGCTCGGTGAGGACGTCGAGGGAGCGGATGGTGGCGTCCTCGGCCGTGATGCGTTCCAGCAGGGAGACGAGGCGTCCGGCGTGTTCCTCGACCGTGGCGCGGTCGAAGGCGTCGGGGCGGAACTTCCATTCCAGGACGAGGCGTTCGCCGGGGTTGGTGGTGAAGATGAGCGGGAAGTGGGTGGCGTCGACGTCGGTGACGCCCGTCACGCCGAGCGCTTCTCCGATCCGGTCGCGTTCGTCCTGGTCCACGGGGGTGTTCCGGAGGACCTGGAGGGTGTCGAAGAGGCGGCCGAGGCCGGTGGTGCGCTGGATGGCGCCCAGGCTGAGCTGGTGGTGGGGCAGCAGGGCGGCCTGTTCGGCCTGGAGGCGGGTGAGGAAGGCGGCGGCCGTCTCGTCGCGGTCCAGGCGGACGCGGACGGGGACGGTGTTGAGGAACATGCCGATGGTCCGGTCGATGCCGGGGAGGTCGGCGGGGCGGCCGGAGACGGTGGTGCCGAAGACCACGTCCTGGCGCCCGGTGAGTCCGGCCAGCAGCAGGCCCCAGACGCCGGAGAGGACGGTGTTGAGGGTGAGGCCGTGGGTGCGGGCCCAGTCGGCGAGGCGGGCGCTGAGGCCGGCGGTGAGCTCGGTGCTGTGTTCCTCGGGCAGGAGGGAGGCGCGCTCGCGGGCGTGCGGGGCGATGAGGGTGGGTTCCTCGACGCCGGCCAGGGCCGCGCGCCACGCCTCCTCGCCGGCGGCGGTGTCCTGGCCGTGCAGCCAGGCGAGGAAGTCCCGGTAGGCCAGCGGTTGTTCGTCCGCGTCCGTCGCCGGGAGGCCGGCGCCGGTCACCAGGCCGTGGCAGCAGGCCAGGAGTTCCTGGAGGAAGAGGCCGGAGGACCAGCCGTCCCACAGCAGTGTGTGGTTGGTGACCAGGATGTGCTGGCGGCCGTCGGGGGTGAGGGCGGAGACCAGGCGCAGCAGTGGCGGGTGCGCGAGGTCGAAGCGGGTGCGGGCCTCGGCGTCCTGGAGGCGGCGCAGTTCGGCGTCGGCGGCCTCGGGGGCGAGGTGCCGCAGGTCGGCCTCGGTGACGGGGACGTCGACGGCGGCGGGGACGAACTGGACGGGCTGGTCGAGTCCGTCGTGGAGGAAGCCGGCGCGCAGGTTGGGGTGGCGGTCGAGGACGGCGGTGACGGCGGTGCGCAGGGTGACCAGGGGGACGGGCCGGCGCAGGGTGACGACGTCGCGGGAGGTGTAGACGTCGAGGGCGTCCTCGTCGTAGAGGGCTTCGAAGAGCAGGCCCTGCTGGAGCGGGGAGAGCGGCCAGATCTCGGCGCCGGCGGGGGCGGCGGCGCGGGCCTCCTCGCTGGGGGCGGGCAGTTCGAGGGGGGTGTCCGGCGCGGAGTCGCGGCCGGTGCGGGCGGCGACTCCGGCTGGGGTGCGGCCCTCGAAGACGTCGCGGGGGCTGAGGGAGAGTCCGGCGTTGCGGGCGGCGCCGACGAGGCGGATGGAGGTGATGCTGTCGCCGCCGAGGCGGAAGAAGTCGTCGTGGACGCCGGCCCGGGGCAGTTCGAGGACGTCGGCGAAGAGTGTGCAGAGCAGGGTCTCGGTGGCGTCGGCCGGGGCGCGGTCCTCGGTGCCGGAGGCGTACTGGAGGGCGTCGTCGGGCAGCGCGGTGCGGTCGATCTTGCCGTTGACGTTGAGCGGGAGGGCGTCGAGGACGGCGAAGGCCGAGGGGACCATGTACTCGGGCAGCCGTGCCTCGCAGGCGGCGCGGAGTCCGGCGGCGTCGGGGGTGGTGCCGGGGGCGGGGACGACGTAGGCGACGACGCGCTTGATGCCGGCGGCGGTGGTGCGGACGAGGACGGCGGCGTGGCCGACGTCGGGCTGTGCGGCCAGTACGGCCTCGATCTCGCCGAGTTCGATGCGGTAGCCGCGGATCTTGACCTGGTCGTCGGTGCGGCCGAGGAAGTCGAGGGTGCCGTCGGCGCGGCGGCGGACGAGGTCGCCGGTGCGGTACATGCGGCTGCCCGCGGGGCCGAAGGGGGCGGCGACGAAGCGGGAGGCGGTCAGGCCCGGCCGGTCGAGGTAGCCGCGGGCGAGCTGGACGCCGGCGAGGTAGAGCTCGCCGGGGACGCCGACGGGCACCGGGCGGAGCATCGCGTCCAGGACGTGGGCGCGGGTGTTGCGCAGGGGGCGGCCGACGGTGGGGGTGGTGCTGTCGGCGAGGTCGGCGACGAGGGCGTCGACGGTGAACTCGGTGGGGCCGTAGTAGTTGACGCGGACGAGGTCGCGCTCCTCGCGGAGGCGGGTCCACAGGGGTTCGGGCACGGCCTCGCCGCCGAGGAGGAGGACGCGCGGCCGGGCGTCGCCGTCGAGCAGTCCGCTGTCGAGGAGTTGCTGGGCGTAGGTGGGGGTGACGTCGAGGGTGTCGATGCGGTGCTCGGCGGCGTAGGCGACGACGGCCTCGGCGTCGCGGCGCTCGTGCTCGCCGAGGATGTGCAGTTCGTGGCCGCCGAGGAGCCAGATGAGCTGTTCCCAGGAGGAGTCGAAGGAGAACGAGGCGGTGTGCAGGGCGCGCAGGGTTGTGCGGCCGGTGGCGCGGACGGCGTCGGCGAAGACGGTGTCGAGGTGGTCGTGGGCGAGGGCGGCGAGGCCGCGGTGCTCGATGACGACGCCCTTGGGGCGGCCGGTGGAGCCGGAGGTGTGGATGAGGTAGGCGGGGTGGGCGGGCAGGACGGGGCCGCCGCGCTCGTCGTCGGTGAGCGGCCCGGCGGGCAGGGCCGCCAGGTCCTCCCGCAGGGCGGGGTCGTCCAGGAGGAGGACGGTGGTGCCGGGTCCGGCGGTCAGGCGGCCGGCGACCTCGCGGGTGGTGAGGAGCAGGGCGGGCCGGGCGTCGTCCAGGAGCAGGGCGAGGCGCTCGTCGGGGTGGTCGAGGTCCATCGGCAGGTAGGCGCCGCCGGACTTGAGGACCGCGAGGATCGCGGTGACGGAGTCGGTGGAGCGGGGCAGGGCGAGGGCGGCGGTGCGCTCGGCGCCGAGGCCGTGGGCGGCGAGGAGGCGGGCGAGCCGGTCGGCGCGCTGGTCGAGCGCGGCGAAGGTGACGGTGTCCGTCCGGCCGTCGAGGGCGGGGCCGGTGACGGCGGTGGCGTCGGGGGTGCGCGCGGCGCGGGCGGCGAACAGGTCGAGGACGGTGCCGTCGGGGACGGGGTGGTCGCCGCCGTCGGCGGCGGCGGTCAGCTGCTCGCGCTCGCCGGGCAGGAGGAGGTCGAGGCGGGCGAGGGGGGTGTCGGGGTGCTCGGCGAAGAGGGCGAGCAGGCGCAGGAAGCGGTCGGTGACGCGCCGGGCGGTGGCGTGGTCGAACAGGTCGGGGCGGTAGCCGAGTTCGAGGCGCAGGGTGGTGCCCGGCAGGACGGACATGGTCAGCGGGTAGTGGGTGGCGTCGCGGGCGCCGAGGCCGGTGACGGCGAGTCCGGCGCCGCCGGCGGCGAGGGCGAGCATGTCGTCCACGTCGTTGCTGCCTGTGTAGTTCTCGACGACGAGCAGGGTGTCGAAGAGGGGGCCGTCCACGGGGGTGAGCCGCTGGATGCCGGCGAGGCCGAGGTGCTGGTGGTCCATGAGGGCGGCCTGTTCGGCCTGGACGGCGGCGGCGGTGGCGGCGAGGGTCGCGCCGGGGGCGAGGCGGACGCGGACGGGGAGGGTGTTGATGAAGAGGCCGACCATGGTCTCGGCGCCGGCGAGGTCGGCGGGGCGGCCGGAGACGGTGGTGCCGCTGATGACATCGGTGGCGCCGGTCAGGGAGCCGACGAGGACGCCCCAGAGGGTGTGGGCGACGTTGCCGAGGGTCAGTCCGCGGCTGCGGGCGGCGGCGGTGACGGCGGCGGTCAGCGCGGCGTCGGCCTCGGCCTCGACCGTGGCGGGCTCGACGGGGGCGCCGAGGGCGGCCCCGGGGGCGACCGGATGGGCCTCGGTGACGCCGTCGAGGGCGGCGGCCCAGGCCCGGCGGGCCGCCTCGGTGTCCCGGGTGGCGAGGAGTTCGAGGTGGTCGCGGTAGGGGCGGACGGGCGGCAGGCCGGCGAGGTCGCCGCGCCAGCCGACGAGGCCGAGGAGCTCCCGCATCACGATCGGCATGGACCAGCCGTCGAGGAGCAGGTGGTGGCAGGTGACGACGAGTCGGGCGGTGCCGGGGCCCAGGCGCAGCACCGTGACGCGCAGCAGCGGGGGTTCGGCGAGGTCGAAGCGGTGGTTCCAGTCCTCGTCCATGGCGGCGCGGACGGCCGCGTCGCGGGCGGCGGCGTCGTCGGCGTGGGCGGTGAGGTCGAGTTCGCGCAGCGGGGTGTCGGTGTGGCGGGGGACGAACTGGACGGGCTCCTCGCCGTCGTCGTACCAGAAGCCGGCCCGCAGGTTGGCGTGGCGGCGCAGCAGGGCGTCGGTGGCGCACGCCAGGTCCTCGGTGGCCAGGGGGCCTTCGAGGTCCACGTAGGACTGGACGACGTAGACGTCGCGGGCGTCCTCGTCGTAGACGGCGTGGAAGAGGAGGCCCTCCTGGAGGGACGACAGGGGGTAGACGTCCTCGAGCGCGGACCCCGCGGCAGGGTCGTCGGCCGGGATCAGGTCGGGGGTGTCAGTCATGGGGGCGCTCTCGGGGTCGCGGGTGGCGGAGGTCTGCGGGGTCTGCGGGGTCGGCGCGGGGCCGTGGTGGTCGGTCATCGGCGCCTGCGCAGGCGGGCTTCGAGGCGGTCGATGCGCTTCTGGTCCATGGCGACCAGGCGCACGTCGGAGGGGGTGATGCCGCCGGCGTCGGGGGCGGCGGCGTGCCGGGCGAGGGCGTCGAGCGCGTCGAAGAGGCGCCGGGCGAGGGCGGTGACCTGTTCCTCGGTGAACAGGGCGGCGGGCCAGCTCCATTCGACGGCGAGCTCGGGCCGTCCGTCGGCGCCGGCGCGGACGACCGCGTCGAGCTCCAGCGGGTAGGGCACGGGCATGCCGGCGTCGGGGGCGGCGCCCTCGGTGACGGCGGCGCGTTCGGCGTCGGGGGCGAAGGGCCAGCCGGTGACGGCGCCCTTGTGGTCGGTGCGGCCGCGGTAGTTGAAGAGGAGCTGGGAGGCGGGCAGGGCGGCGAGCAGCGGGGCGGTCTGGGCGTTGAGGTGGCGCAGCAGGCCGTGGCCGAGGCCCCGGTCGGGGGCGGCGCGCAGTTGTTCCTTGACGAGCTTGAGGGCGTCCCCGGCGGGGCGTCCGCCGGCGAGGGCGCCGGCGACGTCGAGGGTGGAGACGTCCAGGCGGACGGGGTGGACGGTGGTGAACCAGCCGACGGTGCGGGACAGGTCGGGGGTGAGGCCCGCGGTGTCGCTGCCGCCGCGGCCGTGGCCTTCCAGGTCGATCTGGAGGGCGCCGGCGCAGGCGGCGGGCAGGGCGGGGTCGGCGGTGCGGCGCCAGTCGGCGGCCGCGAGGGCGAGTGCGGTGAGGAGGACGTCGTCCACGCCGGCGGAGTACGCCTGCGGCACGGTGTCGAGGAGGGGTGCCGTGCGGTCGGCGGGCAGGGTCAGGCGCAGGGTGCGCAGGGTGGCGGTGGTGTCGCGGCGCGGGTCGGCGGGGGTGCGGGACAGGGGTGCCCGCGGTCCGGCGAGGGCGGTGCGCCAGTGGCCGGTTTCGGCGGTGCGGGTGCGGCTGTGGGCGTGGTCCAGGAGGGTCGTGGCCCAGGCGCGCAGGGATGTGGCCTCGGGTTCGAGGGCGGGGGTGCAGCCCGCGGCGCGGGCGGTGTAGGCGTCGGCGAGTTCGGGGAGCAGGACGCGCCAGGAGACGCCGTCGACGGCGAGGTGGTGGATGGTCAGCAGGAGGCGGCCGTCGGTGCGGGGTCCGGCGTCGAGGTGGACGGCGCGCAGGACGGTGCCGTGGCCGGGGTCGAGGGCGGCGGCGGAGGCGTCGGCCTCCTTGGTGAGGAGTTCGGCGCGGGCGGCCGCGTCGAGTCCGGTGATGTCGGTGCGGCGGACGGTGGCCGGGTCGGTGACGGCCGGTGCCTGGCCGGCGGGCAGGATCTCCTGCGTCCACAGACCGTCGGTGCGGTCCAGGCGCAGGCGCAGGGCGGGGTGGTTGCGGGCGAGGTCGGCGAGGGCGGCGCGGAGGGCGTCGGTGCGCAGGCCGGCGGGGACGGTGAGGAGGACCGACTGGTTGAACCGGTCGACGGGGCCGCCGCGTTCGCGCAGCCAGTGGACGACGGGCAGCGGCGGCAGGTCGCCGTCGGCGTCCGGGGCGGGGGCGGCGGGCTCCTCGGGCCGCGGTGCGGGGGTGGCGCCGGCGGCGGCGAGGGCGGCGGGGGTGGGGTGCTGGAAGACGTCCTTGGCGGCGACGGTGAAGCCGGCCTTGCGGGCGGCGCTGACGAGCTGGATGGAGACGATGCTGTCGCCGCCGAGGGCGAAGAAGTTCTCGTCCTCGCCGACCCGCGGCAGGCCGAGGACCCGGGCGAAGACGGCGGCCATGGCGGCGGCCGGGCTGTGCTGCCGCTCGCTCGCCGGCTCCGCCGGGCGGGCGGGGCGGGCGGGGTCGGGCAGGGCCTTGCGGTCGAGCTTGCCGTTGACGCTCAGCGGCAGCGCGTCCAGCGGGACGACGACGGCGGGCACCATGTGCTCGGGCAGGCGGCCGGCGAGGGCGTCGCGCAGCTCCTGCGGCCCGGGCGCGGCGCCGGTGGCCGGGACGGCGTAGGCGACGAGCTGGGGGGCGCCGCCGGGGGCCAGCGGCCGGGCGGTGACGGCGGCCTGCGCGACGGTCGGCAGTGCGGTCAACGCGGCCTCGATCTCGCCGAGTTCGATGCGGAAGCCGCGGATCTTGACCTGGTCGTCGGTGCGGCCGAGGTACTCGACGGTGCCGTCGGCGCGGCGGCGGACGAGGTCGCCGGTGCGGTACATGCGGCTGCCCGCGGGGCCGAAGGGGTCGGCGACGAAGCGGGAGGCGGTCAGGCCGGGCCGGTCGAGGTAGCCGCGGGCGAGCTGGACGCCGGCGAGGTAGAGCTCGCCGGGGACGCCGACGGGCACCGGCCGCAGGGCCGCGTCCAGGACGTGGAGGCGGGTGTTCCACACGGGCCGCCCGATGGGCACGACGCCCGCGCCGGGCTCGGCCCGGTGGTACGTCACGTCGACGGCGGCCTCGGTGGGGCCGTAGAGGTTGTGCAGTGCGATGTGCGGCCACAGGGCGGCGAAGCGGTCCACGGCGGCGGCGGGCAGGGCCTCGCCGGAGCAGAAGACGCGGCGCACGCCCGCGAAGCCGGTGCGCAGGGCCTCGTCCTGTTCGGCCGCGGCGGTGAAGGCGGTGAGCATGGACGGGACGAAGTGGGCGGTGGTGACGCCCGTTCGGGCGGCCAGGGCGGCGATGTGGTCGGGCTCGCGGTGCCCGCCGGGCCTGGCGAGGACCACGGCGGCGCCGCTGACCAGCGGCAGGAAGAACTCCCAGACGGAGACGTCGAAGCTGGCCGGGGTCTTCTGCAGGATGCGGTCCTCGGGCCGGATGCCGTACTGCTCGCGCATCCAGTCGAGGCGGTTGACGATCGCCTCGTGGGTCACCACGACGCCCTTGGGGCGGCCGGTGGAGCCGGAGGTGTAGATGACGTAGGCGGCGTGGTGCGGCCGGGCGGCGGGCAGCGGGGTGCCGGCGGCCGGGGCCGGCGCGTCGGCGAGGACGACGGGCACGCCGTCCGTGCGCGGCAGTCGCCCGCGTTCGTCCGCCACGGTGACGACGCACACGGGTGCGGCGTCCTCCACCATGCCGGCCAGGCGGTCGGCGGGGTAGTCGAGGTCGAGCGGCAGGTAGGCGGCGCCGGACTTGAGCACGCCCAGCAGGGCCACCATCAGCTCGGCCGAGCGCGGCACGGCGACGGCGACGATCCGGTCGGGACCGGCGCCCTCGGCGGCGAGGCGGGCGGCCAGGGCACCGGCGCGCCGGTCGAGTTGACGGTACGTCAGCTCGACGCCCTCGTGGACGACGGCGGTCGCGTCGGGGGTGGCGGCCAGCCGCTCGGCGAAGCGGGTGACGAGCGTGCCCTCGGCCACGGGGTGCGCGGTGGCGTTCCACTCCCCCGCCAGGGCCCGGCTCTCGCGCGGGCTGAGGATGTCGATCCGGTCGACGGTGCGGGCGGGGGCGGCGAGGGCCTGGGAGAGGACGTGCAGGAGCCGGTCGGCGAGGAGTTCGGCGGTGGCGCGGTCGTAGAGGTCGGCGGAGTGGATGACGGTGAGGTCGGTGCGGTCGCCGTCGGCGGACTCGACGAAGGTGAAGGCCAGGTCGAAGCGGGCGGCGTGCAGGGGGTCGGGCAGCAGCTCGGTGCGGGCGCCCAGCAGGGCGTCGAGTCCGGCGGCCTCCTTGCGGTGCTGGACCATGACCTGGAAGAGCGGGTGGCGGCCGAGCGAGCGCTCGGGGCTGACGATCTCCACGAGGCGGTCGAAGGGCAGGTCCTGGTGGGCGAGCGCGCCGAGGACGGTGTCGCGGGAGCGGGCGACGAGCTGGTCGAAGGTGGGGGCGGCGGCGCCCTCGGGGGCGCTCAGGTCGTGCCGCAGGACGAGGGTGTTGACGAAGAAGCCGACGACGTTCTCCACGGCCTCGTCGGCCCGTCCGGCGACCGGGGTGCCGAGGGCGACGTCCCGCGCCCCGGCGAGGGAGCCGAGCAGCAGGGCGCCGGCGGCCTGGGTGACCATGAACGGGGTGACGCCGGTGCGGTGCGCGTAGTCGCGCAGCGCGGTGTGCAGGCCGGCGGGCAGGGTCAGCCGGACGGCGCCGCCGCGGCCGGTGGGCTCGGCGGGGCGCGGCCGGTCGGTGGGCAGGGCGAGTTCGCCGGGCAGGCCGGCGAGGCGCTCGGTCCAGTAGGCGGTCAGGCGGCCGCCCTCGGCGGAGCCGGCGTCGAGGAGTTCGCGCTGCCACAGGGTGTGGTCGGCGAACTGCACGGGCGGTGCGGCCCAGTCGGGGGCCTCGCCGCGGCGGCGGGCGGCGTAGGCGGTGTCGAGGTCGCGCAGCAGCACGCCTTCGGACCATTCGTCGCCGACGATGTGGTGCAGGGCCACCACCAGGACGTGGACGTCGCCGCCGGTGCCGAGGAGGGTGGCGTGGACGGGGGGCGCGGCGGCCAGGTCGAAGGCGCGGGCGCCGGCCTCGGCGACGGCCGCGTCCAGGTGCTCGGGGGCGACGTGCCGCTCCTCGAAGGGGACGCGGGCCTCGTCGGGGCCGAGGATCTTCTGGTGCGGGCGGCCGTCGCGGTCGGGGAAGACGGTGCGCAGCGCCTCGTGGCGGGCGACGACGTCGGCGAACGCGGCGCGCAGCGCGGCGGTGTCGAGGCCGCCGCCCTCGATGCGCAGGGAGCAGGGGATGGTGTAGGCGGTGCTGGGGCCGCCGAGTTGGTGGAGGAACCACAGGCGGGCCTGGGCGGGCGAGAGCGGTACCTCGTCGGGGCGCGGGCGGGCCGTGGGGCCGGGCCGGTCGGTGCCGGCGGCGTCGAGGCGGCGGGCGACGGCGGCGGGGGTGCGGGCCTCGAAGAGGTCGCGGACGGTGACGGGGGTGCCGAGGGCGGTGCGGACGCGGCCGACGAGGCGGGTGGCGAGCAGCGAGTGGCCGCCGAGGGCGAAGAAGTCGTCGTCGGGGCCGACGCCGGGCAGGCCGAGGATGTCGGCGAAGACGCCGCAGACGAGGGCCTCGCGGTCGTCGCGCGGGGCGCGGCCGCCGGTGGTGGCGAAGTGGGCGGCGTCGGGCTCGGGGAGGGCCTGGCGGTCGAGCTTGCCGTTGACGTTCAGCGGCAGGGCGTCCAGGACGACGACCGCGGAGGGGACCATGTACTCGGGCAGCCGTCCGGCCAGGGCCGTGCGCAGCGCGGCCGGTTCGAGGGCCGTGCCGGGCGTGGGGGCGGCGTAGGCGATCAGGCGCTTGACGCCGGCCGCGGCGGTGCGGGCGAGGACGGCGGCCTGGGCGACGCCCGGCAGGGCGGCCAGGGCGGCCTCGATCTCGCCGGTCTCGACGCGGAAGCCGCGGATCTTGACCTGGTCGTCGTCGCGGCCGAGGTAGTCGAGGGTGCCGTCGGGGCGCCGGCGGACGATGTCGCCGGTGCGGTACATGCGGCTGCCCGCGGGGCCGTGGGGGTCGGCGACGAAGCGGGAGGCGGTCAGGCCGGGGCGGTTGCCGTAGCCGCGGGCGAGGCCGGGTCCGGCGATGTACAGCTCGCCGGCGACCCCGGCCGGCACCGGCCGCAGGCGTGCATCGAGCACGTAGACGCGGGTGTTGGCGATGGGGCGGCCGACGAAGGGGGTGGGGCTGTCGTCGAGGGCGGCGCCGAGGGTGTCGACGGTGTACTCGGTGGGGCCGTAGAAGTTGTGGCCGATGACGCCCTCGGTCTCGCGGACGCGGGTCCACAGGGCCTCGTCCACGGCCTCGCCGCCGAGGAGGAACAGGACGGGCCGGTGGCCGTCGCCGTCGAGCAGGCCCCACTCGACGAGCTGCCGGCCGAAGGACGGGGTGACGTCGAGGGTGTCGATGCGGTCGGCGCGCAGCCGGGCGGCGAGGGCCTGCGGGTCGCGGCGCAACTCCTCGGTGTAGACGTGGAGTTCGTGGCCGCAGATGAGCCAGAGGAGCTGTTCCCAGGAGGAGTCGAAGGAGAAGGAGGCGGTGTGGGCGGCGCGCAGGCGGCGGCCGCCGGCCGCCTCGACGGCGCGGGCGAAGACGGTGGAGCGGTGGTGGTCGAGCATGTTGACCAGGCCGCGGTGCGGCACCTGGACGCCCTTGGGGCGGCCGGTGGAGCCGGAGGTGTGGATGACGTAGGCGAGGTCGTCGGGCGCGGGGCGGCGGAGGCCGCGGGGGCGGGCGGCGGCCTGCGGTACGTCCTCCAGGAGCAGCACGTCGGTCAGCGGCAGCCGTCCGGCCGCCTGACGGGTCGTCAGGCAGACGGCGGGTGCGGCGTCCTCCAGCATGGGGGCGACGCGCTCGGCCGGGTGGTCGAGGTCCACCGGCAGGTAGGCGGCGCCGGACTTCAGGGTGCCCAGCACGGCGGCGACGAGGTCGGCGGAGCGGGGCAGGGCCAGGGCGACGGTCGCGCCGGGGCGGGCGCCGCGCCCGGCGAGGCGGGCGGCCATCGCGTCGGCGCGGGCGTCGAGTTCGGCGTAGGTCAGGCGCTCGGTGCCGCAGACGACGGCGGTGGCGTCGGGGGTGGCGGCCGCCTGCCGCTCGAAGGCGTCGACGACGGTGCCGTCCGGGACCGGGCGGTCGGTGGCGTTCCAGGCGTGCAGCAGGGTGTCGCGCTCGGCGGGGGCGAGGATGTCGAGGGAGCCGACGGTGGCCCGGGGCCGCTCGGCCATGGCGGTGAGCAGGCGCAGCAGGCGGTCGCCGAGGTCGGCGGCGCGCTCGGCGGTGAAGGAGTCGGGCCGGTACTCGACGGTGATCTGCGGGGCGTCGCCGGGCAGGGTGAGGACGGTGAGCGGGTAGTGGGTGGCGCCGCGGTGGCCGATGCCGGTGACGCGCAGGCCGCCGGCGGTCAGCTCGTCGGCGTCCATGGGGTAGTTCTCGAAGACGAGGAGGGTGTCGAAGAGGGTGCCGTGCCCGGCGCGGGCCTGGATGTCGGCGAGCGAGGCGTACTGGTGGTCGAGCAGCCGGGACTGGTGGTCCTGGAGGCGGACGAGGGCGTCGGCGACGGTCTCGTCCTCGTCCACGGTGAAGCGGACGGGGATGGTGTTGCTGAACAGGCCGACGATGGACTCGACGCCGGGGATGTCGGCCGGGCGGCCGGAGACGGTGGCGCCGAAGACGACGTCGGTGCGGCCGGTCAGGCGGCCGAGCAGGATCGCCCAGGCGCCCTGGACGAGGGTGTTGAGGGTGAGGCCGTGGCCGCGGGCCAGCGCCGTGAGGGCGTCGGCGGTCGCCCGGGGCAGCGGGAGGTCCACCTCGCCGGCGCGGGTTCCGCCCTGCCCGGCGCCGGGGAGGGCGTCGGCGAGCAGGGTCGGGGCGGTCAGGCCGTCGAGGGCCTCGTTCCAGGCGGCGGTGTGGGCGTCGGCGTCCTGGCGGGCCAGCCAGGCGAGGTGGTCGGCGTAGGAGGCGGCGGGCGGCAGCGCGGAGGCGTCGCCCCCGGCCGCGTAGGCGGCGAGGATCTCGCGCAGCAGGACCGGGGTGGACCAGCCGTCCATGACGATGTGGTGGCGGGTCAGGACGAGGCGGTGGCGCGCGTCGGCGAGGCGCAGCAGGGCGCAGCGCAGCAGCGGCGGGCGGGTGAGGTCGAACGGCCGGGTGGCCTCGGCCGTTTCGATCGCGTCGACGGCCTCGGCGAGGGCGTCCTCGGGGGTGCCGGTCAGGTCGTGGAGCGTCCAGGGGACGGTGACCCGGGCCGCGACGGTCTGGACGGGCCGGCCGGCGGCGGTGTGGTCGAAGCCGGCGCGCAGGGCGGGGTGGCGGGCGACGACGGCGTCGACGGCGCGGCGCAGCGCCTGTTCGTCGAGGGGGCCGGTGAGGTCGAGGCCGGTGAGGGAGGTGTAGAGGTCGTCGGCGCCGGTCTCGTAGAGGGCGTGGAAGAGCAGGCCCTCCTGGAGCGGGGAGAGCGGCAGGACGTCCTCGGTGTCCGGGCGGGCGTCGAGGACGCGGTCGAGCGCGTCGGCGCCGAGGCCGGCGAGGGGCACGTCGGAGGGGGTGGGGCGGGCGGTGCCCGGTCCGGCGGCGTGGGCGGCCAGGGCGTCGAGGGCGGTGAACCAGCGGTCGGCGAGGTCGCGTACGGCCTCTTCGCCGAGGACGCCGTCCGGCCAGGTGAGCAGGACGGTCAGCTCCGGTCCGGCGGGCCGCTCGTGGACGAACGCGCCGATCTCCAGGGCGTGCAGCGCGGGCTGTTCCGGGTCGTGGGCGGCGCCGAAGGCGTCGCCGGCGGGCGTCCACTCGGCGTCGTCGGCGGTGAACCGGCCGAGGTAGTTGAACAGCAGCTCGGGCGCGGGGAGCCGGGACAGTTCGGCGCGGGCCGCGGGGTCGAGGTAGCGGAGGAGGCCGTAGCCGGTGCCGTCGTCGGGCAGGGCGCGCAGCTGCTCCTTGACCAGGCCGAGGGCGCGGCCCGCGGCGTCGCCGCCGGTGGCGGCGGAGTCGAGGTCGATGCCGTCCAGGTCGAGGCGGACGGGGAATTCGCTGGTGAGCCAGCCGACGGTGCGGGCGGTGTCGGCGCCGGGCACGAGGTGGTCCTGGCGGCCGTGGCCCTCCAGGCGCAGCAGCAGGTCGGTGCGGGCGGCGGGGCCCTGCCGGTCGCGGCGGCGGCCGGCGACGGCCAGGGCGAGGCCGGTGAGCAGGACGTGGTCCACGCCGGCGCGGCGCAGGGCGGGCACGTCGGTGAGGAGGGGGGCGGTGCGGTCGGCGGGCAGGGTCAGCCGCAGGGTGCGGGAGGTGGCGGCGGTGTCGCGGGCCGGGTCGACGGCGCGCTCGCCAAGCAGCGGCCCGGTGCCTGGGGCCAGGATGGCGCGCCAGAGCGGGAGTTGGGCCTGGACGGCGTCGTCGGTGACGGCGTCGTGGAGGCCGCGGGCCCAGCGGCGCAGCGGGGTGCTCGCGGGGGCGAGGTCGTGTCCTTCGTAGGCGGCGCGCAGGTCGGGCAGGAGGATGCGCCAGGAGACGCCGTCGACGGCGAGGTGGTGGACGGCGAGGACGAGCCGGCCGGGGGTGCCGGGGCCGAGGTCGCACCAGGTGGCAGCGAGGACGGTGCCGGCGGCGGGGTCGAGCCGGTCGGCGGCGGCGGCGCGCTCGCGCCCGAGGGCGGCGTCGAGGGCGTCGCCCGTGAGGCCGGTGAGGTCGGCGCGGTGGAGGGCGGGGGCGGGGACGGTGGCGGCGGGGCGGATCTCGGTGGACCAGGAGGCGGCGCCGGTGCCGTCCGCCGTCGCGCCGTAGCCGCCGGAGGGGTTCCCCGTCACCAGCCGCAGCCGCAGCGCGTCGTGCCGCTCCGTCAGGGCCGTGAGGGCGGTGGTCAGGCGTTCGGCGTCGAGTCCGGCCGGGACGGTGACGACGGTCGTCTGGGCGAACCGCCGCACGGGGCCGCCGCGTTCGCGCAGCCACTCGGTGATGGGCGTGGCGGGCACCGGCCCGTCGGCGTCCTCGCGGGTGTCGTGGGCGGCGCCGCCGTCGAGGCGTTCGGCGACGGCCGCGACGGCGGCGATGGTCTTGCGCTCGAAGACGACGCGGGGCGTGATGCCCCAGCCTGCCTGGCGGGCGCGGCTGCCGAGCTGGATGGCGGAGATGCTGTCGCCGCCGAGGGAGAAGAAGTTGTCGTCGGCGCCGACGGCGTCCAGGCCGAGGACCTCGGCGGCGATCCCGGCGAGGACGCGCTCGGCCTCGGTGCGCGGGGCGCGGGCCGCGGCGGCCGTGGCGGGCCCGGGGTCGGGCAGGGCCTTGCGGTCGAGCTTGCCGTTGAGGCTGAGCGGGAGGCTGTCGAGGACGAGGAGGGCGGGCGGCACCATGTGCTCGGGCAGGGTGGCGGCCAGGGCGGTGCGCAGCTCCTCGGGGTCGGGGGCGGCGCCGGCGGCGGGCACGGCGTAGCCGACGAGGCGGCGGGCGCCGCCGGGGGTGATCTCGCGGGCGGTGACGGCGGCCTGCGCGACGCCGGGCAGGGCCTCCAGCGCGGCCTCGATCTCGCCGAGTTCGATGCGGAAGCCGCGGACCTTGACCTGGTCGTCGGTGCGGCCGAGGTATTCGAGGGAGCCGTCCGGGGCCCAGCGGACGAGGTCGCCGGTGCGGTAGAGGCGCTCGCCGTCGCCGCCGAAGGGGTCGGCGACGAAGCGGGAGGCGGTCAGGCCGGGCCGGTTGAGGTAGCCGCGGGCGAGCTGGACGCCGGCGAGGTAGAGCTCGCCGGGGACGCCGACGGGCACCGGCCGCAGGGCCGCGTCGAGCACGTACAGCCGGGTGTTCCACACGGGCCGCCCGATGGGGACGGCGCCGGTGCCGGGCCGGGTGCGGTGGTGGGTGACGTCGACGGCGGCCTCGGTCGGGCCGTAGAGGTTGTGCAGCGGGACGCCGGGCAGCGTTCGGTGCCAGCGCTCGACGACGTCGCCCGGCAGGGCCTCGCCGGAGCAGAAGGCGCGGCGCAGTCCGGAGCAGGAGCCGGCGGTGGCGGGCTCCTCCAGGAAGGCGCGGAGCATCGACGGCACGAAGTGGACGGTGGTGATCTTCTGCTGGGCGATCAGCCGGGCCAGATAGGCGGGGTCCTTGTGGCCCTCGGGGCGGGCGAGGACGACGGTGGCGCCCTCGCACAGGGCCCAGAAGAACTCCCAGACGGAGACGTCGAAGCTGGCGGGGGTCTTCTGCAGGACGCGGTCGTCGTGGCGCAGCCGGTAGGCGTGCTGCATCCAGGCCAGGCGGTTGACGATGGCGCGGTGGGTGACGACGACGCCCTTGGGGCGGCCGGTGGAGCCGGAGGTGTAGATGACGTAGGCGGCGTCGTCGGGCCGGGGGGCGGCGGGTGCGGCGTCCGCGTCCGCCGCGTCCGCCACGTCCTCGACGAGCAGGGCGCGTTCGCGGGCGATGGCCGGGAGCCCGCCGGCGACGGAGGCGACGGTGACGACGCGTACGGGCGCGGCGTCCTCGGCCATGGCGGCGAGCCGGTCGGCGGGGTAGTCGGTGTCGAGCGGGAGGTAGGCGGCGCCGGACTTGAGCACGCCCAGCAGGGCCACCATCAGCTCGGCGGAGCGCGGCACGGCGACGGCGACGACGGTGTCGCGGCCGGCCCCGGCGGCGGTGAGCGTACGGGCCAGCGCCCCGGCGCGGGCGTCGAGTTCGCGGTAGGTGAGGGTGGTGCCCTCGAAGACGACGGCGGTGGCGTCGGGGGTGGCGGCGGTGCGGGCGGCGATGTGCTCGACGAGGGTGGCCGGGGCGAGCGGCCGGTCGGTGGCGTTCCAGGTGCGCAGGACCGTCTCGCGCTCGGCGTCGGCGAGGAGTTCGGCCGCGTCGAGGGTGAGGGCGGGGTCGGCGGCGAGGCGGGCCAGCAGGTCGGCGCAGCGCTCGGCGTGCCCGGCGAGGGAAGCGGCGTCGTAGAGGGCGGGGTTGGCGTCGAACTCCAGGTGGAGGATGCCGTCGGGGCTCTTGCTGACGGAGACCGACAGGTCCTCGACGGGCCCGGAGGCGAGGTTGACGGTGTGCCCGGGGATGCCCGCGAAGTCGAGGTCGAGGTCGAAGGGCTTGAGGTTGAGCATCGGCCCGTACAGCCGCTCGTCGCTGCCGACGAGGCCGAGGTCGCGGCGGATGTCCTCGCCGCGGTAGTGCTGGTGGCGGCGGGCGTCCTTGAGTTCGCCGGCGGCGCGCCGGATGAGTTCGGGGAGGGTGTCGGTGCCGTGGACGGCGAGGCGGACGGGCAGGACGTTGACGGCCATGCCGGGGACGCGGAGGGTGCCGCGGGCGCCGCGGGCCATGAAGTGCATGCCGAGGACGGCGTCGGTGGTGCCGGTCATGCGGTGCAGGTAGCCGGCGACGGCGGCGGTGGCGGCCTCGGCCCAGGTGCAGCGGACGGATGCGGCGGCGGCCAGGACGGCGGCGGAGCGCTCGGCGTCCAGGCTGGTGCGGTGGCGCAGGAACGTCCAGGAGGCCTGGGCGGTCTGCTCGGTGAGGCCCGTGACGCGCGCCCGGCCGGCGTGCCGGGCGGTCCAGTAGGCGCGGTCGGTGTCCGGCCGGTCGGAGGCGAGGTAGGCGCGGTCGGCCTCGACGAGGGTGGCGACGGGCTCGAAGGGGGAGGCGGGGACGTCCTCGCCGCGCACGAGGGCGGTGTAGACGGCGGCGACGCGGCGGGTGAAGAGGGTGACGCCGTAGCCGTCGACGACGAGGTGGTGGAAGTACTGGAACCACAGGTGGTGGCCGGGGGCGACGGTGACCAGCAGCGAGCCGGTGAGGGCGGGGGCCTCGCCGCCGGCGGCGTCGAGCCGCGGGGGGCAGGCGAGTTGGGCGCGGACGAGTTCGACGGCGGCGTCGACGGGGGAGGCGGCGCCGGTGGTGTCGAGGCGGGGCAGGTGCCAGGCGGCGGCGTCGAAGGGGACGGGCACCTGGACGGTGCGGCCGTCCTGCTCGGCGAGGCGGATGTGCAGGCCGTCGGCCTCGGCGAGGGTGCGGCGGAGGGCTTCCTCCAGGGCGGGGACGTCGAGGTCGCCCTTGAGTTCCACGTACTGGCCGACGTTGTAGCCGGGGTTCTCGGGGTCGATCCGTTGCGCCGACAGCACACCCTCCTGGGCTCGCGTGAGCTCCAGGGTCCGTCCTGCGTCGCTGGTCACCTCTGGCATGGCGCCTTCCGGGTCGTTCGTGGTGCGGGGAGACCGCCGGGCGCGGTGCGCGCGGCGGGGAGGAAGCGGGGGTGGTGCGGCCCCGGCCCGCCCGGCGGGGGTTCCGGCGGGCCGGGGCGGCCGTGGGGGCCCAGGGGGTCCTAGAGGCCCTTGGCGATCTTCTCGATCTGGTCGAGGACGTCGATGGACGTGCCGTAGCGGTCGCTGGTGGCGTAGGTGACGGGCAGGACGTGGTTGTCCTTGGCGGCCTTGAGGAGCTTCCAGGAGGGCTTCTCCTGGAGCTCCTTGGTCTCCTTGGGGACCTCGCCGGTGGCGAACATCCTCGGGACGAGGATCACGTCCGCGTCGTCCAGGACGTTGATCTTCTCCTGGGAGTACGTCACCTCGTGCTCCTTGCCCTCGTCGGCGGCCTTGGCGAAGGTGACGCCGACGTCGGCGAGGATGCGGCCGACCCAGGAGGTGCGGGTGTCGACGAGGAACTCGCCGTTGCCGTAGGAGGAGGCGATGGCCCACTTCTTCGACGTGAGCTTGTCCCCGTAAGTGGCCTTGATCTTCCGGGCCTTGTTGGTGTACTCCGCCTTCAGCTTCTCGAAGGCGTCCTCCTTGCCGACGGCCTTGGCGATCTTCTCCTGGGCGGCGTAGAGGTCGCCGGGGGTCTTGATGCCGAAGTAGAGGGTGGGGGCGATGCCCTGGAGCCGCTTGATGTTCCAGTCGAAGGCGCTGGCGCCCTCGACGATGATGAGGTCGGGCCTGAGGGAGGCGACCTTCTCGATGTTGGTCTCGATGCCCGAGCCGATCGAGGTGATCTTCTTGCCCTTGTCGACCTGCGAGGGCAGCAGCTCCATCGGGTTGTTCTCGTCGATGGCGCTGGTGCCGACCGGCTCCACGCCGAGGTCCAGCAGGGCGCCGGTGGCGTAGGAGAGGCTGACGATGCGCTTGGCGTGCGCGGGGACGGTGATCTTGCCGTTGGTCGCCTCGATCACCCGCTCCTTGCCGCCGTCGGCCGCGGGCTTGGCGTCGTCGGACTTTTCGCTGCCGCACGCGGTGACGGTCAGCAGAGCGGCGGCGGCGAGGACGGCCGCGACGGCGCGGGTGTTCATGGTTCTCCTAGAGCGGTACGGGTGGGAGGGGCGTCAGGCGGTGAGCAGGGCGTGCCAGCCGGTCAAGGTGGGCTCGGCCTCGGCGAGTTCGGTGAAGTCGGCGGAGAGCCCGCGGGCGCGCCAGCGCTCCACGAGGGTCATCAGCCGGATCGAGTCGAGGCCGAGGTCGCGCAGGTCCTCGTCGCAGGGGAGGTCGGCGGGGTCCTCGCCGAGGACGTCGGCGACGTCGGCGCGCAGGTCGTCGAGGGTGGCGGTGGCCATGGGGGTTCCTTCGCGGGCGCGGGCGGGCGGGGGGTTCAGGCCGTCGCGGCCACGTCGCGGCCGGCGAGGACGTCCCGCTCGGTGCGGCGCAGCAGCAGCGAGTCGCAGATCTCGCCGGAGCGGACGGCCAGGGTGGACAGGAGCGAGGAGGTGATGCCGTGGGTGTGCTCGGTGCTGCCCTGGACGTAGAGGCCGACGCGGACGCGGTCGGTGGTCATCACCCGGTGGTCGCGGTCCACGCGCAGCCGGCCGTGCTCGTCGGTGAGGCACTCGGCGGCGAGGTCGCCGAGGAGTTCGCGGGGGTCGGCGGAGCGGTAGCCGGTGGCGAGGACGACGGCGTCGCAGTCGAGGGTGAAGGTTTCTCCGGAGGTCAGGGAGCGGACGACGGCGCGGGCGCCGCCCGGGATGTCCTCGACGGCGCTCAGCCGGGTGGTGTTGAGGATGCGCAGCCGCTCGCGGCCGCGGACCTTCTCCTGGTAGGTGGTGCGGTAGAGCTGTTCGATCAGCTCGCCGTCCACCACGGAGTAGTTGGTGTTGGCGTGGTAGGCGAGCAGTTCCCGCTTGACGTCGTCGGGGGCGTCGAAGTAGTGGTCGACCGCGGCGGGGTCGAAGATGCGGTTGGCGAAGGGGCTGTCGTCGGCGGGGCTGTAGCCGTAGCGGGAGAAGACGGCGCAGACCTCGGCGTCGGGGAAGGTGCGGTGCAGGTACTCGGCGCACTCGGCGGCGGACTGGCCCGCGCCCACCACGACGAACCGCCGGTGCGGCCGGACGGTCAGGCCGCCGGCGCGGAAGAGCAGGTCGCGGTTGTGCCAGACGCGCTCGCCGAGGCGGACGCCGTCCGGGACGCTGGGCGTGAGGCCCGTGCCCAGGGAGAGGTTGCGGGCGCGGCGCACGGTCTCGCCGCCCGGGCCGTCCGCCGGCCGGGAGACGACCTCGACGCTCTCGACCGGGCCGTCGCCGGCCTCCGGGCGGACGGTGACGGCGGTGCGGCCGTAGTCGACGACGGAGGCGAACTCGGCGGCGCACCACTCGAAGTAGTCGTGGAACTCGACGCGCGTCGGGAAGAACGTCTTCTGGTTGATGAAGTCGGCGAGCCGGCCGCGGTCCTGGAGGTAGCGTAGGAACGAGAAGCGGCTGCTCGGGTCCCGCATGGTGACCAGGTCCTTGAGGAACGACACCTGCATGGTGGCGCCTTCGAGGAGCATGCCCCGGTGCCAGCCGAAGGTCTCCTGGCGCTCCAGGAAGCGGGCCTGGATCGCGCTGCCGGGATTGCGGCGGTTGTGGTCCTCGATCGCGATGGCGAGGGCGAGGTTGGCGGGGCCGAAGCCTATGCCGACCAGATCCTCGATGGGTCCACCCGCCGTGTTCGCGGTCTCCCCGCGCCGTGCCGCCATGCTCGTCCTCTCGTTGTGCCGCTCGGTCCCGAGGGGCCCTTCCCTCTCTTGGCCGGGCCATGGGAACCTGTTGGCCGGGCCTTGGGCCGGTGAGGCGACCCAGGACCACGATGCTTAGGTATGCCTAACCTAACTATCTCGCCAGGTCAGTGGCAAGTCCGGGGAGTCGGTTTCCGCCCCACGGGACGCTTCTGACGCCACGACGGCATGCCGCGCCGGATACGCCGAGGGCCGGGCGGTGCACTGGTGCGCACACGGCCCGGCCCTGTTCACCGGCTCGGCCCGGATGTTTCCGGGGTGGTGCTGCGGGACGGGCGGGGGACGCCCTGCTCCATCCCCCGGCCGCCGCTCAGACGTCCAGGACGCCCGGCAACGCCCGCACGAGCGCGTCCACTTGCTCCTCCGTGACGACGAGCGGGGGCGCCAGGCGGATCACGTCCGGGGCCGCCGCGTTCACCAGGAACCCGGCCTCCAGCGCCGCCCGCTGCGCCTCCCGCGCCACGGGCCGGGCCAGCACGAGCCCGACCAGCAGCCCGGCGCCGCGCACCTCGCGCAGCAACGGGTGCCCGCACGCGGCGGCCCCGGCCCGCAGCCGCTCCCCCACGCGCCCGACGTGGGCGAGCAGCCCCTCCCTCTCGATCGTGTCGAGGACGGCGAGGGCGGCGGCGCAGGAGACGGGGTTGCCGCCGAAGGTCGAGCCGTGCTGACCCGGCGTCAGCAGCCCGGCCGCCGCACCGAAGGCGACCGTCGCCCCGATCGGCAGACCGCCGCCCAGCCCCTTCGCCAGCGTCATCACATCCGGCTCCACGCCCGCGGCCTGGTGGGCGAACCAGTGCCCGGTACGCCCGATGCCGGTCTGGACCTCGTCCAGCACGAGGAGCGCCCCGGCCTCGGCGGTGATCGCGCGGGCGGCGCGGAGGTAGCCGGGCGGCGCCGGCACCACGCCGTTCTCCCCCTGGACGGGCTCCAGGACGACGGCCGCCGTCCGCCCGGTCACCGCGGCCCGCAGCGCGTCCACGTCCCCGTACGGGACGTGCGTCACCTCGCCGGGCAGCGGCAGGAACGGTTCCTGCTTCGCGGGCTGCCCGGTCAGCGCGAGGGCCCCCATCGTGCGCCCGTGGAAACCGCCCTGCGCCGCGACGATGTGCGGCCGCCCGGTACGACGAGCGATCTTGAAGGCCGCCTCCACGGCCTCCGCACCGGAATTGGACAGGAACACCCTGCCCTCCCGGCCCGCCAGCCCCAACAGCCGCTCGGCGAGCGCCACCGGCGGCTCCGCCATATACAGGTTGGAGACGTGACCGAGGCGCGCGACCTGTTCGCTCACGGCCGCGACCACGGCGGGATGGGCGTGCCCGAGGGAGTTGACCGCGATCCCGGCGAGGAAGTCGGTGTACTCCCGCCCGTCCGCGTCCCGCACGGTCGCCCCCGAACCGCTCACCAGCGCGAGCGGCGGGGTGCCGTAGGTGTCCATGACGGCGCCGCGCCAACGGGCGCTCATCCGCCGCGTGTTGTCCCGCGTGCGCGTGCTCATGCGGTCACCTCGGCGGGGGCCGGCGCCGCGGCGGTGGGGGTGACGGCGGGCACGGCCACGGCGGACGTGCCGGGGCCGGACGCGGCCGGTGAACCCACGACGGGTGCGCCGGCGGCCGGAACGGCTCCGGGCGGCAGCGGATCGGGCACGACCGCCGTCCCCACCGTCTCGTCCGTGAACACCTCCAGCAGCAGCGAATGCGGAACGCGGCCGTCCAGGACATGGGCCATGCCCACTCCGCCCCTGACCGCCCGGAGGCAGCCCTCCATCTTCGGCACCATGCCGCTCGCCAACCCCGGAAGCATTGCTTCCAGTTCGCTCACGGTCAGCCGCCGGATGACCTCGTCGCTGTGCGGCCAGTCCGCGTACAGCCCCTCGACGTCCGTGAGGACGACCAGCTTCTCCGCCCCCAGCGCCCCCGCGAGGGCCGCCGCGGCGAGGTCGGCGTTGATGTTGTAGATCTCTCCGTCGGCGCCGCGCGCGACGGGCGAGACCACGGGGATGCGGCCGCAGGCGAGGAGGGCCTCGACGGTGGAGGTGTCGACGGAGACGATCTCCCCGACCATCCCGATGTCCACGCGCTCGCCGTCGATGTGCGCGTAGCGCTTCGTCGCGGTCATCGTGTGGGCGTCCTCGCCCGTCAGCCCGACGGCGAACGGCCCGTGCCGGTTGATGAGCCCGACCAGCTCGCGCTGCACCTGTCCGGCGAGGACCATGCGGACGACGTCCATCGCCTCGGGCGTGGTGACCCGCAGCCCGGCCTTGAACTCGGAGGCGATGCCGTGGCGGTCGAGCTCCGCGCTGATCTGCGGGCCGCCGCCGTGGACGACGACCGGGCGCAGCCCCGCGTACCGCAAGGACACCATGTCCTCGGCGAAGGCGGCCTTCAGGTCCTCGTCCACCATGGCGTTGCCGCCGAACTTGATGACGACCGTCTTGCCGTGGAAGCGCCGCAGCCAGGGCAGTGCCTCGATGACGGTGCGGGCCTTGGGAGTGAGTGTGGAGTTCATGAGGAGTAGGCGCTGTTCTCGTGGACGTAGTCGGCGGTGAGGTCGTTGGCCCAGATGACGGCGGAGGCGTCGCCCTCGGCCAGATCGGCGGTGATACGGACGAGGCGGTCCCGCATGTCGACGAGGTCGCGGTCGTCGCCGACGGAGCCGTTGCGGCAGACCCACACGTCGTTGATCGCGACGTTGAGACGGTCCGGGTCGAACGCGGCGGACGTCGTACCGATCGCGGACAACACCCGCCCCCAGTTCGGATCCTCGCCATGGATCGCGCACTTGAGAAGATTGTTGCGGGCGATGGAACGGCCGACCTCGACCGCGTCGTCCTCACTCGCCGCGTTGACCACCTCGATACGGATGTCCTTGCTCGCCCCCTCCGCATCCCCGATCAACTGCCGGGCCAGGTCGTCACACACCACCCGCACCGCCTCGGCGAACCCGGCCTCGTCCGGCACGACCCCCGACGCACCCGAAGCCAGCAACAACACCGTGTCATTGGTCGACATACACCCGTCGGAATCGACCCGGTCGAACGTCGTACGCGTCGCCGCCCGCAACGCCCCCTCCAGCCCCGCCGCATCCACATCGGCATCGGTGGTCAGCACCACCAGCATCGTGGCCAGCCCCGGCGCGAGCATCCCCGCACCCTTGGCCATCCCCCCGACCGTCCACCCCTCACCCTTCGCCACGGCCGTCTTGTGCACGGTGTCCGTGGTCTTGATGGCGATGGCCGCCTTCTCCCCACTGTGCGGGGACAGTTCCGCAGCCGCCTTCTCAATCCCCGCCAGCACCCGGTCCATCGGCAGGCGGACCCCGATCAGACCGGTGGACGCGACGGCGACCTCCCCCGCACTCACCCCCAGGACCCCGGCGGCCTTCTCCGCGGTGGCATGCGTGTCCTGGAACCCCTCCGGCCCGGTACAGGCATTCGCGCCACCGGAGTTGAGCACCACCGCGGCCACCCGCCCGCCCCTGAGCACCTGCCGCGACCACAGGACGGGAGCGGCCTTGACACGATTGGCCGTGAAGACCCCGGCCGCCGCCAGGCGCGGCCCCTGGTTGACGACCAGGGCCAGGTCCGGGGCCCCGCTGTCCTTGATCCCCGCGGCGATGCCCGCCGCCGTGAAACCCTGTGCTGCCGTCACACTCATGGCGCCACTCCCGTGGTGGAAAGTCCCAGCCCCTCGGGCAACCCGAGGGCGATGTTCATGCTCTGCACCGCGCCACCCGCGGTGCCCTTGGTCAGGTTGTCGATCGCGCTCACCACCACGACCCGCCCCGCGGCCTCGTCGTACGCGGCCTGCACCTGCACCGCGTTCGACCCCACCACCGCCCCCGTCGACGGCCACCGCCCCTCCGGCAGCACCCGCACGAACTCCTCACCGCCATACACCTTCTCCAACGCACCGCGCACGGCCTGCGCGGTGACCCCGGACTTCGCCCTGGCACTGCACGTGGCGAGAATCCCCCGCGGCATCGGAGCGAGGACGGGCGTGAAGGAGACACTCACCCGCTCCCCGGCCACGGCCGACAAGTTCTGCACGATCTCCGGGACATGCCGGTGCACGCCCCCCACACCGTACGGAGTCATCGACCCCATCACCTCACTGCCCAGCAGATGCGGCTTGAGCGCCCTGCCCGCCCCCGACGTCCCCGACGCCGCGACGACCACCGCCTCCGGCTCCACCAGCCCCGCCGCGTACAACGGCCACAACGCCAGCGACACCGCCGTCGGATAACACCCCGGGACCGCGATCCGCCGCGCCCCCCTCAACGCCTCACGCCCACCCGGCAGTTCCGGCAGACCGTACGGCCACGTCCCCGCATGCGCGGACCCGTAGAACCGCTCCCACTCCCCCGCGTCCACCAACCGGAAATCCGCCCCACAGTCCACGACCAGCACATCCGGACCCAGCTCGGCCGCGAGCGCCGCCGAAGCACCGTGCGGCAACGCCAGGAAGACGACGTCATGCCCGGCCAGCACCTCCGGGGTCGTCTTCTCGAAGACGCGTCCGGCGAGCGGGGCGAGGTGGGGCTGCACCTCCCCCACCGTCCGGCCGGCGTTGGAGTCGGCGGTGAGCGCGCCGATCTCGGCGTGGGGGTGCCCCAGCAACAGCCGTAGCACCTCACCGCCCGCGTATCCGCTCGCGCCCGCCACAGCTATGCGCACCATGTCCCGTCCTCGGTTCGTTCCTTGCCTGGCGCCGGCCCGGTCATGGCGGCCGGGACCTCCGGCAGGTCCGTCGTCCTCGAACGGGTGCGGGCGGTTCCGCCGGGCGTTCCCACCACCCGGACCAGGCTTAGCTTAGGCTAACCTTACCGATCGGGTACACCCCGGCCCCTCCCGCCCCACCCGCCGGACGAGCCCCCGCCGCCCTGGACTCGGATTCACCCTCCAGGGCGAGCCCATGCGGGACGCTCCGCAGGACAGGGCCAGGAGGCGTCAATTCCGCTCTCCCGCTGCCCCAACTCGCACCCGCCGTACGCCTGGTAGCCCCCGACCGGCTTCTGGTAGACAGCTCCCCGTCGCCCGACCGAGAGGGAAGCATGGACGAGGAAGAGGACCGCCGCCTGCGCGCGATCGCCCCCGAGATCAGCCGGCGGACGGTCGGTCTGCTGCGGACGGTGGTCGGCCTGGAGCCCGCCGAGCGGGTGCCGGAGGAGGCCATGTACGTCGCCGACGACATCCTGGCCAAGCACGGCACGGACGGACTGCGGTCACTCGTGATGAGCCTCGCCGGCTGGGCCGCCGTCGGCATGGAGAACGTCGCCCAGCTCACGGGCAAGACGTACGAGGCGCTCGTCGACGAGATCGAACTGACCTGCCTGGAGGCCAACCCCGACGGCTGACGCCTCCCGCCCCTCCGGCCCGGCGCGCGCCCGCCGCCCTGACGAGGTCAATCGGCCGCTGCGGTCTCCTGCCGCGCCGCGAACCGCCGCGCCTTCGCGCGATTCCCGCAGACACGCATGGAACACCAGCGCCGGCTGCGGTTCTTGGACACGTCCCAGAAGACCCAGGCGCACGCGTGCTCCGCACAGCGTTTCAGGCGGGTCGACTCCCCCGTGACGAGCAGCTCGCTCCACACGGCGGCCAGGGTCGCCAGGGCCCGCCGCGCCGCCGGGAGGCGCGGGTCCGGGCCGAGGACGACAGGACCCTCCGGCCCGGAGCGACGCAGGGCGGCTCTCAACGGGAGCGATTCCAGGGCGCTTTCGGCCTCGGCGACGACGGCGGCGTCGGGGGCACCGCCGGCATGGGCGCCCAACTCCTCGCGGATTCCCGCCCGCAGGGCCAGGCCGAGCCGGTGGTCGGCGTCGGAGACGCCCTCGCCAGCGGGCAGCAGGCCCTGATCCGTGAGCCAGGCGGACAGACGCTCGGCGCTGTCGATCCCGTCCGTACCCAGTTCCACGTCCACCGTGTTGACGAACGACTCGACGAGACGGGCGGCCGGCGGTGCGTCACGCATCTCGTATCCCCTCCCCCTTCGCCTTCTCTCTCTCCTCTCCCTCCGAAGTCTAACCGCCTATCGCGATAACCGGTTGACGGGTGTCCGCGCGGGGTGACACGCTGCCGCCTCGTAACCGGTCAACGCATTTAGGGGGTTAGCGTGAGCAGTGTGCGGGCGGTATCCGTCGCCGACGGGTCCCGGAACTCCGTCGTCCTGTTGGTGTTCACCGCGGTCACCAATCTCGCCGACGGCATCACCAAGATCGCACTGCCGCTGCTGGCCACCAGGCTGACCTCGTCGCCGTTGGCGGTCTCGGCCGTCTCGCTCGCCCTGACGCTGCCCTGGCTGCTGACCGCCCTGCACATCGGCGCGCTCGTCGACCGCGCGGACCGGCGCCGCCTCCTGTGGCTCGCCGACGGCGTACGCCTGCTCGCCGTCGGCGTGCTGGGCGTGCTGACCGCCGCGGGGCGCGGCGGTATCACGGCCCTCGTCCTCGCCGCCCTGGCGCTCGGCGTCGCCGAGGTCGTCGCGCTCACCTCGGCGGCGGCCCTGGTGCCCGCGCTCGTCCCCCGGGACCGGCGCGCCCGCGTCAACGCCTGGATCGCCGGGGCCGAGACGGCCGCCAACGAGTTCGGCGGGCCCTTCCTCGGCGGGCTGCTCTTCGCGGCCGGGGCGGCGGTCGCCCTCGGTGCCGCGTGGACGGCCTACCTCGGAGCGACCTGTCTGCTCCTCCTGCTCGTCGGCCGCTTCCGCGCCGTCCCCCGGCACGTCCCCGGCGGCGCGCCCGGTGTGCACGGGCAGATCGGCGAAGGGCTGCGCCATCTGTGGCGGCACCCGCTGCTGAGGGTGATGTCCCTGACCCTGACGGTGCTGTGCGCCGGCTGGGGCGCCTGGACGGCCCTGATGCCCCTCGTGGCGACGGGACGCATGGGACTGTCCGCCCGGGAGTACGGCGTCGTCGTCAGCGCCCTGGGGTGCGGCGGGCTCGCGGGCGCGTTCGCGGCCGGCGCCGTCAACCGGCTGCTCGGCCGCCGCCGGGCGCTGCTGGCCGACCTCGTCACCACGTTCGCGATGCTGGCCGTCCCGGCCCTCACGTCGAGCCTGTGGGCGGTCGCGGCCGCGGCGTTCCTCGGCGGCGCGGGGGGCACGCTGTGGACCGTCAACGCCCGCCTGATCGGCCAGAACCTCGTCCCGGAGGACATGGCCGGCCGTTACAACGGCGCGTACCGACTGCTGAGTTGGGGCGCCATGCCGGTCGGGGCGGGGCTCGTCGGGGTGCTGGCGCAGTGGCTCGGCGACCGGGTCGCGTTCCTCTTCTTCGCGGGAGGGGTCCTCGCGACCGTGCCGGTCTTCTGGCGGACGGTGACGGTCGAGGCGGTGCGGGAGGCGACGTGAGGTCCGGGCGGCCGCGGTCTCCCGGCCATGGCCCGGTGTGCTCAGCGCTGGTGGGCCTGTGTGGCCTCCTGGGCCGCCTGCCGGACGGTGGTGATCAGTTGCTGCCGGCGGGTGCGCAGGTCGTCCGGGCTGACGCACAGGGAGACGGAACCGATCACGGTCCCGTCCGCGCCGAGGACCGGCGAGGCCAGGCAGGCCAGTCCCTCCTGGGCCTCCTCCAGGTCGAGGGCGACGCCGGTCCTGCGGATCTGCCGCAGTTCCCCGTCGAGCCGCTCGGCGGAGGCGATGGTGTTCGGGGTGAACCGGCGCAGTCCGGGCTCCTCGAGGTAGCGGCGGCGGGCGGCCGGCGCGGCGGAGGCCAGTGCGATCTTGCCGTGGGCCCAGGCGTGGCTGCGCGGGTCGACGCCGACGGCGAGGTCGGGCCCGTCGTCGCCGTCGACGGCGGCGGTCCTGATGTCCGCGATCAGCAGGCCGTCGCCCTGGTAGGCGACGTAGTTGGCCGAGGCGCGGGTGGCGTGCCGCAGCCGCGCCAGCAGCCCGTGGATGCCGTCGTCCAGGCCCATCTGGTGCTGGAAGGAGCGGTGGAGGGCGGAGATCCGGTAGCCGAGGATGTACCCGCCGTCGCGGCGGACGAGGTAGCCGCGCTCGGTGAGCGGGGTGAGCAGGGTGTAGACGGTGGAGAGGGCGCAGCCGAGGCTGCGGGCCAGGGCCTTGGCCGATACGGGAGCGGCCGCGCGGCCGACGATGTCCAGCACCTCGAGGGTGCGGTCCGCTGCCCGGGGTCCGGTCTGACCTGGCATGACGCCTGCTCCTTTTCGTTCTTCACCGTCCGGTTCCAGTGTGCCTGGGCCCGGATCGGGCCGGTCACCGGCCCCGGTGGGCGGGGGCCGGTCCCGGGTGCCGGCCCCCGCGGCGGGTGGCGTCAGGCCTCGCGCGGGGAGAGCTCGCCCATCAGGTCCCAGCCGTGGCGGTCGGGCAGCTCGACGCTGATGATCTTGGGCTTTGCGGCGATGGCGTAGGAGAGGTCCTCCATGGCCTGCCGGAAGTGCGCGGACTCCACGTGCTCGCGGCCCGCCTCGGCGTCGCGGAAGCCCTCCACCAGGACGTACTCGTTGGGGTCGTCGACGCTGCGGGACCACTCGTAGAAGAGGTTGCCCGGCTCGGCGCGGGTGGCCTCGGTGAAGTCGCGGACGATGTCGAGCCACTCCTCGCTGCGCTCGGGGCGGACGGGGAACTTGACGGTGATGAAGATCATGAGCTGTCTTTCGTGCTGGGGTGCGGGCGGGGTGGAGTCAGTTGGCGTCGAAGGTGTCCGGGTCGGGGCCCAGCCGGGTGCCGTTGTCGAGCGCGGCCAGCGCGGCGAGGTCCTCCTCGTCCAGTGCGAAGCCGAGGACGTCGATGTTCTCGCGGATGCGGGAGGGCGTGGCCGACTTGGGGATGACGACGTTGCCGAGCTGGAGGTGCCAGCGCAGGACGATCTGGGCGGGGGTCCGGCCGTGCTTGTCCGCGATCCGGGCGAGGGCCGGGGCGTCGAGCAGCTTGCCCTGGCCGAGGGGCGACCACGCCTCGGTGGCGATGCCGAGTTCGGCGTGCAGGGACCGCAGCTCGGCCTGCTGGAGCCAGGGGTGCAGCTCGATCTGGTTGACGGCCGGGACGGTGTCGGTCTCGGCGACCAGCCTGCGCAGGTGCGCCGGCTGGAAGTTGCTGACACCGATCGCGCGGGCGCGGCCGCTGCGGGCGATCTCCTCGAAGGCGCGCCAGATGGTGAGGTACTCGTCGCGCATCGGGTGCGGCCAGTGGATCAGGTACAGGTCCACGTACTCCAGGCCGAGGCGCTCCAGGGAGGCGTCGAACTCGCGCAGGACCAGGTCGCGGGTCCAGGTCGTGGACGCGCCGTTCCACAGCTTGGTCGTCACGAACAGCTCGTCACGGGGGACGTCGCTCGCGGCCAGGGCGGCGCCGGTGCCCTTCTCGTTCGCGTAGACGGCGGCGGTGTCCACGCTGCGGTAGCCCTCGCGCAGGGCGGTGGAGACGGCGGTGGCCGCGCCCTCGTCGGGGATCTGGAAGACGCCGTAGCCGAGCTGCGGCATGGTGACGCCGTTGTTCAGGGTGACGGACGGAATTCCGGTCACAGGGGATTCCTCTTTCTCACTCGTCGTGGTCGTGGTCGTTCTCGCCGCCGTGCGAAGTGGATCGTTCCGTGGGCGGCGACGGCGGTGGTGGCGGCTCGCCGGGCGCGTCGGGACCGGGCTGGTTCAGGCGGGGGCGGCGGCGCTGTCGCGCAGGAGCTCCACGAAGTGGCGCATCCAGCCCGCCTGGGCGTGC
Organism: Streptomyces caatingaensis; assembly: GCF_001187435.1. GTDB lineage: Bacteria > Actinomycetota > Actinomycetes > Streptomycetales > Streptomycetaceae > Streptomyces > Streptomyces caatingaensis. The sequence goes on from NZ_LFXA01000013.1 coordinate 144,298, forward strand.
CACGCCTGGGCGGAGACCATCCGGCCGTCGAGGACGACGGGCTCGTCCACGAACGTCCCGGCCCCCGCCGCCACGTCCGGCGCGCAGGCGGGCCAGCAGGTGGTGCGCCGCCCCGCCAGGACGCCGAGGGGCGCGAGCGCGACGGCCGCGTGGGAGATGTGCGCGACGGGCTTCCCCTCGTCGAAGAAGTGCCGCACGACGCGGCGGAAGTCCCCGTCGAGCCGGAGGTACTCCGGCGCGCGGCCGCCGGGGAGCACCAGCCCCGCGTAGCCGGCCGGGTCGGTCTCGCGGAAGGCGAGGTCGGCCGGCCAGGTGTGGGCCGGCTTCTCGGTGAACGTGTCGAAGCCGGCGACGCCGTCGTGGGCGACGAGCTGAAGCCGCTTGCGCGCCGGCGCGGCGATGTGCACCTCGTGGCCCTCCTCCCGGAGCCGCCAGTACGGATGGAGGACCTCCAGCACCTCACCGGCGTCACCGGTCATGATCAAAACCCTCGGCACGTCATCCCCTCGTCCCTCCTGCCCCACACCACCGCCCCGTCCGAGCCGGCCCCCTCACCGTGCCCCACCCCGCCCCCGCACCGGAAACCCCGGCCCGCCCCATTCCGGCCCTGCCGGAATCAGCCCGCCGACGGATCGGAAGCCCGTCCGATCCCGGCTGTCGGTTCTCATGCAGTGCTTCGGTTTCGGGGTCCCGCCGGTATTGCTCCAGGATTGAACGCCAAGGAAGTCGCTGCTGGTCAGAAGGTGCGGCGTTGGCCGGGGGGTGAGTCGCCAGTTCGGTGGCCGGGGTATTCGACGCCGCAGGTCGCGCAGTGGACCCGGTAGAGGGCGCCGGCCGGTCCGAGGGAGTCGGCGGGCCGGGCGTGCAGGGGCTGGCCCTCGACGATGGCGACGAGCTTCTCCCACGGCGTTGGGCAGGTGCAGGCGTTCGGTAACGCGTCGTCAGCCGGTGCGGTCATGCGGTGCTCCCGTCTTCGGTGGGGTCGTCGGGGCTGGTGGCCCGCCACTCGCGGGGCTTGAGGCCGGTGGCGTGCTGGACGTCGGCGACCTCTTCGTGGTCGTACGCGGTGCGGACGCCGTAGATGGACATGCCGGCCGCCGCGGCGAGGTCGGCGAGTTTGTAGGGGCGGGGCCGGGTGAACTCGCGTCCGTACGCGGCGAGGCGGCGGATCTCGGCTTCGGCGGCGTCGCGGCGCCGGCGGGCGGCGGCGATCGCCGACAGCAGCGGCTCGTTCGCCTCCGGCTCGGCGTCCGCGGCGGCTTCGAGGTGGAGGACAGTCTCCTGGCGGGCGGGTCGGCGTCGGGGCAGACGTCGTTGAAGACGTCCTCGGGGACATCGCCGGGCTCGGGCGGCACTTCTGCCGGTTCTCATAAACGGGGGTCCTTTGTTCGTACAAGATCATCCGAGAGGCGGAAGAACGCTCCGGGCCGCAATTCGGTTCGCACAACCCGTTCTCACTCAAAAGTGGAACCCACCCCCTTCTGAGAAATGTTTGTGACAAGGTCCGTGCGGGCATGACGGGCCCTCAAACCGCACCTCTGTCGGATGCGGACGATGTCGAGCGCACCCCTGTCCACGGTGCGGCGCCGAGCCCGGCTCACCGTGCCGCCCGCGCGGCGGCGCGGTCGCCGGCACGTACCACACCGGCCGGTTCACCAAGGTGCCCCGGCTCGCGAAGCTGCTGCGCGTGCCGACCCCCGCCGACCGGGGGCCGGGACAGCCGTGGCGGCCCGGCACCCCGCCCCCGGCGCCGGTCGACCCCGACGTGGTGAGTGCCGACATCCGGATCGGCTACGCCCGCTGCTCGACGCTCGGCCAGGAACTCGACTCGCAGCTGGACGCGCTCACCAAGCACGGCATCCCCAGGGACAAGATCTTCAGCGAGAAGATCAGCACCCGGGTGCGGGTCCGCCCCGCCTTCGAGAAGGCGCTGAAGACCGCGCGGGAGATCAAGGCCCACGCACCGCACTGCCGGGTGATCTTCACGGTGGACGAGATGAAGCGGCTGGGCCGCGACGCCGCCGAGCTCACCGCGCTCGCCGACCACCTCACCGCCCACGGCCTGGTCTTGGAGATGCTCGCCGGACCGCTGCCGGGGATGTACGGCCCGAGCGGACCGGGGCGGCTGCTGTTCGCGTTCTTCGCGGCGATGGCGGAGACCGAGCGGGAGAACATCCGCGAGTCGACGCTGGAGGGGCTCGATGCCGCAGCCCGCAAGGGCAAGCACGGCGGCCGGCCACCGGTCATCACCGACGACATGCTCCACACCGTGCTGCGGCGCCGCGCGGGCGGCGAGTCCGTCGAGCAGATCCAGCCCGACCTGATCATCCCCACCGGCAAACGCAAGGGAGCCAACCCCTCCGTCGCCAGCATCTACCGGGCGCTCGCCGAGCACGCCAAGCGCGAGGCGTACCCGGAGGCTGTCGCCCAGGCCCGCGCCGACTTCGCCGTCATGCAAAACGCCAGGCAGGCAGATGCCGACGTCCCCGGCCCCCGCCCGGCCGCAGTACCAGACCCCGCCAGCGCGCGCTGACCGCTTCCAGCAGGATGCCGGCGCCACCCTGCGCGGCCGGGGCGGACCTCGGTTCGCATCGAGCGGCTCGCCGCACTCGGCCGGATCTACCTCCAGGCCGTGGCCACCGACAACAAGCGCCTGCTGTGCCCGGTCTGCGGGCACATGACCCACGCGGCCGGCTCCCGGCGCCGGGACAGTACATACAGTTCCGCGAAGTGCCGTGACAGTGCTTTCCGCCGCCGGAGGCGCTGGGCGTTGCGTGACGTCCAGGCGTCGGGAAAAGGGGTCGTACCGGCGGGTGCGACGCGTTGACGTCACGCGACGCCGAGCGCGTGCAGGACGGCCCGCGCGAGGCCGGGTGTCCATGGGAGTCCGGCCCGCTGCTGCGGCCGACTCCTTGGGCCAGTTGCCGGAGGCGGTACAGGTCGATGGTTCGTACGCCGCCGCTCGTGGGGGTGTGCACCAGGCCGTCCTCGCCGTGGCGGGCCTGGAGCCCGTATACGCCCGTCTCGACCCAGTTCGTCACGTCCCTGCGCACGATCATGCCTGGGACCGGGGGCTACTGGTCGTACGCCCACTCGCGGCCGGTCTGCCGGTACTCCTCCACCGGGATCGGCTCGACACCGGGGCGCATGCGGGCCGTGTAGAGGAGGCCGTCGAGGTGGTCGATCTCGTGGGCGACGAGCCGGGCGAGCCCGCGTTCGTACACCGTGGTGACCTCGGTGCCGTCCAGCTCGGTGGCCACCACCGTGATCACCAGGGGGCGCGGGACCATGCCGCGGACGTCGAAGAACGACAGGCACCCCTCGAACTGCTCGTCCATCTCCTCGGAGCGCGCGGTGATGCGCGGGTTGAGCAGGACGATCGCCGCGGCGGCGGGGCCGGCGGGCTGGACGACGGCCGCCGCCCGGTCGATGCCGATCTGCGGGGCCGCGATCCCCATGCCCTTGGCGAAGGGGTGCACGCGCGCGATCCGCTCCATCGCCGCGAAGAGCGTCTCGACGGTTTGCTCGGCGGTGTCCTTCTCGTCCGGCAGGTCGAAGGGGTGGGCGGCCTCGGCGAGGACGGGGGCACCGTACTGCACGACGCCGAGGTCACGCATCTGCTCGCTGGGCCGCACCGTGGTCACCTGAACTCCTCGTGAGTCGCGTCGCGTTCGCCGTTCGCGCGGAATCGCCACTCCAGACGGTACCGGGCGTGCAGGGGCGGTGTGGAGGTCGTCCAGGAGAACAGCCTGGTGCCGTTCTCGTCCCTGCGGACGGGGGCGGTCCGCAGCGGGGACGCCTCGGCGGTCATCGACGTCTCGGTGCCCCAGACCACCGGGTCGAGGGCGGCGGGGAAGGCGAGCTGGACCTCCAGGTGCTCGGTCGGCAGGCGGACGGCCCGCTGGAACCACCGGCCCCATTTCTCGTCCCCGACCGCGTACGCGTACTCGATCCACACGGACTCGCCGGGGTAGAGGGGGAAGCGGCCCTGGCCGTTCTCGAACAGTAGCCAGACCTCCTTGAAGGCGTCGCGGTCGTGCTTGGCCTCCCACCGCATCGCCTCGCCCCGGCACGTCGCGCTCAGCTCGAGCTCCTCCCAGGTCAGCGGGTGGGTGCGGTAGTGCGCGTTGGACCGCTCCGGCTCGCCGGGGTAGCGGTCGACGCTGATGCGGATGAGGTAGCGGGTGACCGGCTCGGTGCCGGTGTTCCGCAGCAGCCGGCGCATCGTCAGGCGGTACAGGCGCCCGTCGTAGTCGAGCCGGGCGGCGTCGTGCTCGACTACGAGCGCGGAGCCCGACGCGTACGGCTGCTCGGCCACTGCCTGCGGGGCCCTCGGCGCCATCCGCCCGTTGCGGGTTTTGGCCGCTTCGTAGTCGCACCACCGCTTCCAGATGGCCTTGCCGGCACCGAGGGCCTCGTCCGCCCGCCGCGCGAAGTCCTCGGTCGGCTTGTGCCGTCCGGACTCCACGTGGCTGACGTACGACGGATCGAAGCTCATCGCCGCCGCGAGCGCCCGTTTCGACAGGCCCCTCACTTCGCGCCAGTAGGCGGTCTCGGCCGCGAACGCCTCGGCCGCCTGCTCCGTGGTCATCGCATCGTGCTGTTCCTCCATCAAGGCCCCCGCCCGGCTGGCTGGTTGATGACGAACGTGAGTGAACCGTGAGTGAGGTCAGTTCACCATCCCGTCACCGTTCCCGGCCCCGGTTTTCTTCCCTTCAACCGGCCCGGACGACCGCGGGCCCGGCGGGAGGGAGACCGCCGTGCGGCTGCTGTATCTGCTGAACATCTCCAACCCCGGACGGCTCTCGGCCGACTCCGGCTTCACCTTCGCCGACCTCCTCAGCCCGGCCCTGGCTGACGCCGGGGTGGACGTGACCGTGGCTGCCCCGGCCCCCGCCGGGGATGAGCGGGTGGGCTTCGCGCCGACGGTCTCGCCGTCCACGAAGTACCGGGCCCGCCTCGACCCCGGCCTCGACGAGCTCGTGGCGCTCGTGCGCCGGGTCCGGCCGGAGGTGGTGGTGGCCAACCAGATCGAGGCCGCCCCCGCGATCCGCGCCGCCCTCCTCGAAGCCGGGACGGACGCACGGATCGCCGGGTACTGCCACTACCTTCCCTTCTCCTTCACCGACGACGGCGACCTGGAGCTCGACCCGTCCCTCGACGACGGTGGCCTCGGCCGGAGTGTTCTGCTGTCCTTCGCCGCCGGCCTCGCCGCCTGCGACCGCGTCCTCGTCCACTCCGCCACGGCCGCGTCCTGGACCACGGCGGCCGCCGACCGTACGGGCGTGGAACTCGCCGAGAAGCTGCACGTCGTGCCCGCCCCCAGGGACGAGCGCCTGGTCCGCGACCCCGCCGACAACCTGCCGCCGGACGGCCGCGCGACGGCGGTCTACAACCACCGCCTCTACGCGCACTACGGCACCGCCCGCTTCACCCAGCTCGCCCAGCACTTGGTCGCCGAGGCGCCGGTGGAGCTGACGGTGATGGACCTCTTCGGCACCCGCAGCCCCGAGCGCGTCCGCCTCGACCCCAGCCCCGAACGCCACCGCGACGAACTCGCCACCCTCGACGGCGTCACCATCGCCTCGGACCGCGGCGACCGGGTGCGCTACCGGAACCTGCTGGCCGGCGCCCACTTCGGCATCGCGCCCTTCCGGCCCGGGTGCCCGTGGTCGATGTCGGTGGTGGACTGCCAGGGGATGGGCCTGCCGGTCATCGCCCCGCGCACCGGATGGCTGGCCGAGCACATCGACGACGACCTGCTCTTCGACACCGACGACCAGGCCGTCCAGATCGCCTGCCGGCTGGCCACCGACGCGGAGTTCTACCGGGTGCACGCCAAGCGCGCCCACGCCTCCACCGCCGACTTCGCCCCGGCCGCCGTGGCCGCCCGCTACCTGGAGGCCATCGCATGACCAGCGCGTTCGACGCCGTGCTGCTGTCCTACGACGAGCCGATGGCCAACGCCCTGCACCGACGCCTGGGCCGCGTGCTGGGCGGCACGGTCAAGCGTCTGCACGGCGTGCGGGGCATGCGCCGGGCCTACCGGCTGTGCGCCGAGCTGGCCGACACCGAGCAGTTCTTCCTCGCCGACGGCGACTTCTCCATCGACACCCGCTTCCCCACCGCCGACGTGCAGCCGCTGGCCGACGGCATCTCGATGCGGGTATGGCGGGCGGTCAACCCGGTCAACGGCCTGACCTACGGCTACGGCGGGCTCAAGCTCATCCGGCGGTCGGCCTTGCGGGAGATGGGCGAGGCCGTCGACGTCCTCGCAGCCCTCCCGGGCAAGGTGGAGTTCTGCGAGGTCACGGCCGGGACGACCCAGTTCAACCAGAGCCCGTACCACGCCTGGAAGGCCGGTTTCCGGGAGTGCGCGATGCTTGCACGCGGCAGCGAGTACGGCATGGCCGATGCCGACGCCCAGGCCCGCCTCGACGCCTGGACGGCCAGCCGCGAGGGCGACTTCGCCACCTACGCGGCGGCCGGCGCCTGCGACGGCATCGCCTTTGCCCGCCAGGCCGCACGGGACACGGCCCGGTTCGACGCGCTCAACGATCCCGCGTGGCTGAAGGACCGGTTCACGGCCGCGCACGGCGAGCAGGCGGTCGCCGGATGACCGCCGATCGTCCGCTGGTGGTCATCGAGCCGGGTGCCCACCGGCTCGGCGGGCACCACCCGCGCACCCTCGCCGCGCTCGTCGCCGCCAGGCCCGGCAGCGTGGTCATCGCCCCGTACGGCGCCGCCGACCCCGCCCCGCTCCGCCAGGCCGGCGCCCACCTGGTCACCGGCGCCCGGGGACCGGCCGCGGCCGTGCTGCTGGCCGCCGCCCAGTGGGCGACCGCCGTCTCGGCGGCCGGGCAGAAGGCGTTCGCTTCTCGCCGGTGGCCGCTAGCGGTGCGACGATCTCCGCACCAGGTCACGCTGATCGCCCGGTGCCTGACCGAGGCCGCCTGTCTGCGGACGGCCCGGCACCTGGTCCAGGAGCCGGGGGCAGTGGTGGTGCTCAGCGCGAGCGAGGCCCTGCACGGCGCCGCCGCTCTCCTCGGCGGACAGCCCCACCTGCGGTTCATCCACGAAGCCATCACCACCGAGGACGCCCCCGTGCGGCTCCTCGGGCGACTCGCCCGCCGCGGCGAGCGGCGGGTGATCGCGCTGTACCCGACGGAGGCCGTCCGGGACCAGTTCACCGACGCCTTCCCGTGCGTTGCCCGGGAGGCACGGGCGTTCGCGGTCGACGACGGCCGCCGGCTCACCGGGGCCGAGCGGGACGGCGCCCGTACCGCCTTTGGCATCCCGGCCGACGCTGCGGCGGTGTGCCTGGTCGGCGGCTGGTGGCCCTACAAGGACATCGCCACCGTCGACGCCGCCCTCGCCCGGCTCACCCGGCCGCTGCACCTGCTGGTCACCGGCACCCCGCTCGACGAGAAGGTGCTGGCCCGCTGGCACCAGCTCCCGCGGGTCCGCCTCCACACCGTGCCCGGACCGGTCGGCGAGCAGGTTCTCCGCCTGGTCTACGCCGCTGCCGACGCGGCCCTGGTCACCCGCCGCCCCGGGGTCGGCAAGGAGTCCGGGCTGGTCATGGACGCCGCCCGCCTCGGCGTCCCCCTTCTCGTCTCCGACCACGACCCCGCCCTCACCAGCAGGATCGCCGGGCAGCCGTGGGCCCGGCTGTTCCCGGCCGGCGACCCCGCCGCCCTCGCCACCATCCTCGACAGCCTCGCCTCCGGGCCGCCCGAGCGGCCCGGGCCGGGGGCCCCGGAGGCGGTGGGCATGGCCACGGCGGCCGAGCAGGCCGTCTTCCTCACCACCACCTACACCCGCCTCATCGAGGAGTCGCGATGACACCCGCCCCGCCCGTGCTGGTCGCGGTGATCGGCCCCGTGGAACCGGCCCTGCTGACCGCCTGGACCGCCCACTACCGCGCGCTCGGCATCACCGACTTCCGCCTCGCCTTCCACTTCCCCGACCACACCCCCGCCCCTTGGCGGGACCAGCTGCTGGCCACCGCCGCAGGGCTCGGCGTCCCCCCTGCGACGGTCAGCACCGGTCCGTGGCACGAGCACACCAACACCCAGCTCCGGGACACCCTGCGCGAGCAGGCCGGGCCCGGCTGGCACCTGCTCGCCGACTCCGACGAGCTCCACACCTACCCCGCCCCACTCACAGAGGTGATCGCCGCGGCGGAGACGGCAGGTCGGCCGGTGGTGGGCGGGCTGATGCTCGACCGCGTCGCCCCCGACGGCCGCCTTGCCCACTGGCAGGCGGAGACCGGGCTGGACCGCGCGTTTCCCCTCGGCGGGCACCTCACCCACCGGCTCCTGCACGGCGACCCCCGCAAGATTGTCCTCGCCCGGTCCGAGGTTTCCGTGGCGTCCGGCAACCACCGGGCCCCCGGCCACAGGCCCGACCACGGCACGCTGGCCTGCGTGCACCACTTCAAATGGCGCGCGGGCGTCCTGGACGACCTCCGCCGCCGGGTCGAGAACTTCACCTCCGGCGCCTGGGCCGAGCACACCCCGGCCGTACGGGACGAGGCCGGACGGCTGCTGGAGCACACCGGCCGGCACCACGGCCGGATCGACGTCGCCGACCCCCGCCTCGGCTTCCGCCGCGTCACCCTCGACGGCCCGCCGGCCGGGTGGGCGGCTGAGGCCCGGACCATCGTCACCCGATGGCGGCCACCCGCCGCGAACAGCCACCGGTAGCCGGTCCCGGTCGGCAAGAATGGACACCGTGGGACCAGCTGGGAAGGGAGAGGCGGACGTGACGGAGCGCGCGCCGACGGCGGTGCTGCTGGTGGGCATCACCGGCTCCGGCAAGACCATGCTCGCCCGCGCCCTCGCCGACCGGGGGATGGTCCGGCTGTCCGTGGACGAGGAGGTCCACCGCCTCCACGGCCGCTACGGCATCGACTACCCCGAGGACACCTACTTCGAGCGCGAACGCCCCGTCGTCGAGGCGATCCGCCGCCGGCTCGCCGAGCACCTGGCCGCCGGGGGCGACGTCGTCCTGGACCACGGCCTGTGGCTGCGCGAAGACCGCGACGCCTGGAAGAAGCTCGTCGAGGCCGCCGGTGGCCGGTGGCGGCTGATCTACCTGCCAGTCGACCGGGACGAGCTCCTGCGGCGCCTGGCCGACCGCAACCAGCGTGAAGACGCCAACGCCCTCACCGTCAGTCCCGAGGCGCTGGACGACTTCTTCGCCCGCTTCGAACCCCCGGCGCCCGACGAGCACGCCGTCGTCTACACCGGCGACCCCGGCGCCGTGCTCCCGGCCGTCGCCTGACGGGCCACTGTCCGTACGCTGCCGGTGCCATGGACGGGGAGTGCGACGGCCCCCGCCCAGGGTGTACCCGTCCCCTTACTCCTCGGCCTCGCCCGGCTCCCGCAGGGGCCGCAGGGCCCCGTTGCTGTGGAAACGGATGATGGGGTAGCGGCCGTGGAAGTTGATGTGCTCGTGGACCAGCGGGGACAGGCGTGAGCGGATCTCGGGAGAGATGGTGACGCCCCCGGCCTCCAGCTTCTTGACCGCCGCGTCGATGTAGAGCGTGTTCCACCAGACCACGGCGTTGAGGGCAAGGCCGTGGGCGCCGAGCTGGTCTTCCATGCCGTCGCGGTAGCCGTGGCGGAGCTCGCCGAGCCGTCCGAAGAAGATCCGCCGGCCCAGTGAGTGGCGGCCTTCGCCGATGTTGAGCTGGACGCCGATCATGCGCCGGTATGCCTCGGAGTCGAGGAACTGGAGCAGGTGGAGGGTCTTGAAGATGCGCCCGTAGCGGGCGAACGCGTCCCCCAGGCCGGTCATGCGGTCGCCGCTGGCCATCATCATCCGCAGCAGGTCGTACGCCCGCACCTTCCCGGTCTGCAACGACCCGGCGACACGGAGCATGTCCTCCCAGTGCGCCCGGATCCGCTCGGCCTGCACCCGGTGCCGGGAGACCGGCTCCAGCGGCCCGTAGTCCGCGCTCATGTCGAAGGGGCCTTGACCCCGGATCTCGGACACTCGAGACAGTAGATCTTGAGGGTCTGAGAACGGACATGTCGTGGTCATGAAGCACTATCCGGCCGAGTTCAAGCGGGACGCGGTCGAGCTCTTCCGGTCCCGTCCCGGGGCAACGATCAAGCAGGTCGCCGCTGACCTGGGCATCAACCCGGGACGCTGCGGAACTGGATCCGGGCGGCCGGCGCGGGCCGGCCCCGGGGACGGGGCGAGACGGCCCCGGTGCCGCAGTCCCCGCTCGAGGCCGAGCTCGCCGCCGCGCGCAAGCGGATCCGTGAGCTGGAGGAGGAACGCGAGATCCTGCGGAGGGCCGCGAAGTATTTCGCCGGGGAGACGCGCTGGTGAACCGCTGCCAGTTCGTTGAGGACCACCAGCGCCGATACGGCGTCAAGCGGTTGTGCCGGATCCTGGGCATCGCCCGTTCGAGCTTCTACTACTGGCGCTCCACCGCTCCCGCCCGGGCCGCCCGGCAGACCGCGGACGCCCAGCTCGCGGCGCGAATACGCCGGGCCCACCGGGATTCCGACGGCACCCACGGCGTCCCGAGGAGCACCGCTGAACTGCGTGAGGACGGCGGCGGGCGCGTGAACCACAAGCGTGTCGCCCGTGTGATGCGGTCCATCGGCCTGGCGGGCCTGCGCCTGCGGCGCCGTCATCGCACCACCGTCCCCGACCCGGCCGCCGCGAAGGCCCCGGACCTGATCGGCCGGGACTTCACCGCCAGATCGCCGAACACGAAGTACGTCGGGGACATCACCCACATCCCTCTGACCAGCGGAAAGTTCCTCTACCTCGCGACCGTCATCGACCTGGCATCCCGTCGCCCGGCCGGCTGGGCCCTGGCCGACCACATCCGCACCGAACTCGTCACCGACGCCCTGGCCGCCGCCCGGCGGACCCGCCGCACCCTGCGCGACGCGGTGCTGCATACCGATCACGGAGCCCAGTACACGGCCCGGTCCTTCGCCGCGGCCTGCCGCCAGGCCGGCGTGATCCAGTCCATGAGCGCGGTCGGCAGCAGCGCGGACAACGCCCTCGCGGAGTCCTTCAACGCGACCTGCAAACACGAGACCCTGCAAGGACGGCGGGCTTTCGCCGACGAGCGCGAAGCCCGGCTCACCCTGTTCCGGTGGCTGCACCGCTACAACACCGTCCGGCGCCACACCGCCCTCGGACACCGCAGCCCCATCACCTACGAACACACACTCGACACACCATCAACTACGCTGGCCTCAGCCGCATAACCCGTGTCCACGATCAAGGGCCAGGGACCAAACCCCGGACGAGACAAGTCTGTCCAACTGAACAAAACGCTGCGCTTCAGTGCCCAGGTCAAGCCGTTGCCTACTGAAATGCCGCATGCGACCCAACACCGGCCCGCCGGGCGTGCAGTTCGGAGCGGACGAGTTCGAGCAGCCGCCCGGTCCAGTTGCGGCCCCGGCCAGCCTTGTCGCCCCAGAAGGCGGAGTCGGCGTCGTCGTAGACGAGAGTCGCGTCACCGGTGCCGTAGCAGGATCTCCGCCAAGTCGGGGTGCTGCGTGTACTTGGCGCGCAGGAGAGCGGTCATGACGGCCGTGCGGGCCTGTTCCCAGCCTTCGCGCCGGGTGGCCCCGGCGGCAAGTGCGCAGGCATCGGACGAGGTGTCCGCCGCGGCGACGGCGGCCCGCACGGCGGGATCGGTGACCGACAGGGCCCAATAGGCGTGGGCCACTGACGTGTAGGTGCTGCCGTCGAAGTCGACGGGGGCAGGGTAGTCGTTGCGCAGGCCCACCGTGCCCGGGTCGTCCCGACGCTCCTGCGGATACGACTGGTATAGGTGGATCGCCGGTGCGTACGGTGTCGCGGGCCCGTCGGCAGGGACCCGCGAGGACGCCTCGGCGGCCGACCGGGCCCGCTTCTCGAAGTACGCGACGGCCTGGTCGTAGTCCTCCTGCGAGACGGGCTTCCCCGTCCACCAGCCCTCGACCACCGCCCCCGGCCCGGCGACCAGCACCTTGAGCGGCCAGTCCTTGCGGTCCATGTCGCTCAGCACGTACCGGCGCCGGGTCTCCGGGACGGCCAGGTAGGCGGCACGTACGGCGGCGCGGTTCTCTTCGGTCCGGTCGGCGAGGAACACGTCGACGGCGGCCCGGCACCGCGCGGCCGAATCGGGACGGCCGTTCAGCCGCTCGATGGTGTCCCGCACCTCGGCGATCATCAGCTCGGGGGTGAGCCGTGTGCTCGGCTCACCGAACTTCCAGGCGGCCAGGTTACCGGCCGACGCCCGGGCGCCCTCGGGGATTTCGGTGGCCACCCAGCCGCAGCGCAGCTTCCGCTCGAATTCCTCGAGGGTGACCAGGCCCCAGCAGTCGATCAGGCCGTCGGCGTACATGACGAGGTCGGTGAGGAAGAACGTCCCACCGTTGCGGATGAAGGCGTGCCGCCAGGTTCCGGGTATGCGGGTGCCATCCGCCGTCCGGTAGGTGATCCGGTTGTTGATCATTCCGTGATTGTGCCCCGGTCGTCCCTGGCCTCCCACCTCCCCTCCCCGGCATCATCACAGAATGAACAGCAGTGTCGAAGCCGCCTGGCAGAAGATCCTGACCCTCGCCGACCAGCCCGTCGGGCCGAAGGGGATCCCGTTCCGCGACCGGTTAGCCGAGTTGGCACGGGTGGCATACGCCGAGCCGCGGTTGCGTCGGCTCCGTCCGTGGACAGGCATGTGGGAGCTGCACTTCAGCAGGTGCACGGAATTCCCTCCGACCTGGGACCTCCCCTACATCTGCCCGGGGGCGTCCGGCGGTTACTGGGTCGAGGGACCGACGCGGGTCTGCCCGCGGATCGCCGAGACGGACAGCGCCCAGGCCGCTGTCGCCGTGGTCGTCGAACGGCTGCCCGCGTAGAGCGGCCCGCTCTTCGTGGGCAACGCCCACGAACTGGCCGCCTATGAAAGGGCGAAGGGCTGAGCGGCAGCGCACCGCCACCGCGCCCGCCGCCATGGCGCCGGGGCGGAACACCGTCCCGTCCGGCGTGGGCGCTCCGAGGTGCCCCGCTCCCGGGCGGGGGGCGGGAGTGTGCCGTGACCGGTCCCGGGCGCGGGTGATCCTAGGGCCGGGGACCGGCGACCGACCCGTCGGCCGGGAACCGGCGGACGTACCGCTTCTGCCAGGGCGTCTCGACCGCGCGCCGGTCGTAGTGCCGGCGGACGTAGGCGACGGCCTCCGCGGCCGGGACGCCGTCCAGGACGGCGAGGCAGGCGAGTGCTGTTCCCGTCCTGCCGCGCCCGCCGCCGCAGGCGAGTTCGACGCGTTCGGTCGCGGCCCGTCGCCAGGCCTCGTGCAGGAGCGCGCGGGCCTGCCGGCCGTCGGCGGGCAGCCGGAAGTCGGGCCAGCGCAACCAGCGGGCGTCCCAGGGGACTTGGGGTGGCTGCTTGCCGAGGAGGTGGAGGGCGAAGGCGGGTTCGGGGCCGGCGGGCAGCGGGCGGCTCAGGGCGCGGCCGCGGACGCGCCGGCCGGAGGGCAGTTGCATGACGCCGGGGGCGCCCTCGTCCCAGGTGACGGTCATGCGCCCACCGTAGTCGAACGCCGTTCCCCGCCGCCCCGCTCTGCTGATCGGCGCAGTGCTACGTTGGAGCGCATGGCTCTTCGTGACGCGGTCATGGTCGCGCTCCTGGAGGGCGGGGCCTCCGGATGCGACCTCGCCGAGCAGTTCGGGGCGCCGGTCGCCGGCTTCTGGACGGCCGGTCCGCAGCGGATCCACCGCGGACTCGAACGCATGGAGGACGAGGACCTGGCGGCCGAGCCCGGCAAGCGGCTCTTCCCGCGCCCCGGACTCAGCTTGTTTCCGTACCGATTGGTCCTCGCATGAACGACGCGGAATTTCTCGGCCACGTCGCCGGCCGGCTCGCCGGCCTGCCGTCCGTCCAGGCCGTGGCCCTCGGCGGGTCGCGCGCCCAGGGCACGCACACCGCGGCCAGCGACTGGGACGTGGCCCTGTACTACCGGGGCGGCTTCGACCCGGACGACCTGCGCGCCGTCGGCTGGGAGGGCGAGGCGTCGGAGATCGGCGGCTGGGGCGGGGGCGTCTTCAACGGGGGCGGCTGGTTCACCGTCGACGGGCGGCGGCTCGACGTCCACTACCGTGACCTGGACGTCGTCGAGCACGAGCTCGCCGAGGCGCGGGAGGGGCGCTTCCACTGGGAGCCCCTGATGTTCCATCTCGCCGGTATTCCCAGCTACTTGGTCGTCGCGGAGCTCGCGCTCAACGAGGTGCTGCGCGGTTCCCTCCCCCGGCCCGGGTTCCCCGAGGCGTTGCGCGCCGCCGCGCCGCCGGTGTGGCGCGAGCGGGCGACGCTGACGCTGCGGTACGCGCGGGCCGCCTATGCCGCGCGCGGCCTCGTCACCGAGCTCGCCGGGGCGTTGGCCGTCGCGGCGGCGGAGACGGCCCACGCGGTGCTCGCCGGGCGGGGTGAGTGGGTCACCAACGAGAAGCGGCTGCTGGAGCGGGCGGGGTTGCGTGGCCTCGACGCGATCGTGACCGGGATGCGGGCCGAGGTGTCGTCGCTGGACCGGGCCCTGGACGCGGCGGAGGAGCTCTTCGCGGGCGCGGTCTGAGGAGCGCCGGACTTCCGGCGCCCGAGGCACGGGCCGTTCAAGTAGCTGAGGAGCCGGCCTTCCGGCGCCCGAGGCACCGGCCGTTCGGTACCTGAAGAGCCGGCCGTTCGGCCCGTCCCCGTCCCCCGCCCCCGTCCCCTCACGCCGACGTCGCGTCGACCGCCCCCTCCCGGTCCTCCCCCTCCTCCCCCTCCGCCACCGCCCCCTCAGAGCGCCCCCGGAGGACGAGCCACAGGCCGATGAGGACGCCGAGGGCCGCGAGGGCGGCGGCGCCGAGGAAGGCGAGGTGGTAGCCCTCGTTGAGGGCGCCGCGGCGGGGTCCGCCGACGGCGTCGGCGCGTTCGTCGGCGAGGGCGGCGAGGAGGGCGACCCCGAGGCCGGCGCCCACGCGCTGGGCGGTGTTGACGACGGCGGAGACGACGCCGGTCTCGTGGTCGGCCACGGCCTTCACCGCGGGCATGGTGGATCCGACGAAGACCGCCGGGAGTCCGACGGCGAAGATCAGGGCGCCGGGAAGGTAGTCGGTCACGAAGGAGCCGCCGGCCGGGAGCATCCCGAAGAGCACCAAGCCGGTGGCGAGCAGCGCCATCCCGGCCGTGAGGACCACGCGCGGGCCCCACTTGGCGAGCGCGGCGGGCACGGCCAGGCGTGACACCGCCAGGTTCACGGCGGCGATGGGCAGGACGGCGAGCCCGCTCTTGAGGGCGCTGTAGCCCTGGACCTCCTGGAAGTAGAGGGCGAGGAAGACGAAGGCCGGGACGTGGGCCGCGCCGACGATGACACTGGCCAGCGTGGATCCGGTGACGTCGAGGTCGCGGAAGAACCGGAAGGGCAGCAGCGGGTCACGGGAGCGCGTCTCGATCCAGAGGAAGGCCGCGCCGAGGACGACTCCGGCCGCGCCGAGCCCGGCCGTGACGGGGCCGAGGTCCCCCTCGGCGGCGACCGTGACGACGTACACCAGCAGCAGGAGGGAGCCGGTGCCGGTGACGATGCCGGGCAGGTCGAGCCGGGCGGCGGGCGTGGTCGCCGGCGCGTCGGCGGGCAGCAGCCGCCCGCTGAACAGCAGTCCGGCGACGCCGATCGGCACGTTGATCAGGAAGATCCAGTGCCAGCTGAGCAGTTGGACGATGAGTCCGCCGAGGACGACACCGCCGGCCGCGCCGACGGCCCCCATCGCGCTCCACCAGCCGAAGGCCCTGCGGTAGGCGGCGGGTTCGGTGAAGGAGGCGGCGAGCAGGGAGAGTTCGGCGGGGACGAGGATCGCCGCGCCGACGCCCTGCAGGGCGCGCGCGGCGATGAGCAGCCACGCCCATCCGGCGAGCCCGGCGAGCAGGGATCCCAGGGTGAAGACGGTGAGTCCCGCCCGGAAGAGGCGGCGGCGTCCGAGGATGTCGGTCGCCCGCCCGGCCCCCAACTGGAAGCCGCCGAAGGTCACTTGGTAGGCGGTGCCCACCCAGGCGAGCCCGACGACGGTGAGCCCCAGGCCCGCGCCGATGGCGGGCAGCGCGACGTTGACGATCGACACGTCCAGGAACACCACGAGCTCCACCGAGGTGAGCAGCAACAGCACACCTCTTCTGCCCCGCAGCACGGCCGCCACGGCCCCACCCTCCCCTCGCCCGGGAGTACCCGGGACGGTACCGGGACGCGTCCCGGTACCCGTCCGGGACTTGTCCGAGTCAGGGTCTAGAGTCTGTCACTAGAGTGAGCCACTATTCAAGCGCCGGGGGCCGCACCGGGGGACCGCGCCGAGGGCTACGGCACCGGCCGACGGGGCGCGCCGACGCGCGTCAACCGGAATCGGACTTATTTTATTCGCACTTGTAAATTTCTTGACTGTTTCGAACGCCGGAGTGAGGATTCAGTTATCCGCATGGGGGCACGGTCTTTTTGGTACGTACCACTATCCGCGTAAAACACCGAAGAACAGCGCGTGCAGGCACCAAACGTCATGCAGAGCGACATACCGGGGGGTCGCGCGATGAGGCGGGATGCCGAAACGGACTGTAGGAAGCTGCCCGGCGACGGTGCGCGGCGCCTCGCCGCACTCGCCGAGCAGTGGGACGTCGAACCGTCGCACATCGCCCTCGCGGTGATGCTCGCCGCTCTGTCCCGTCAGACCGCCGACGCCACGGTGGAGGCCGGCCGCGGGGGCGGGGCCCCGGTCCGCTGGGCGTTCCCCGCCGGGCTCCCGCTGCGCGAGGCGGCGCTGCGCGTCCGCGCCCGCCTGGCCACCGGAGCGGGCCCCGTCACCGTGGCCACGCCGGCCCCGGCGTCCGAACTCCCCGCCACGGTACGCCTGGAGGTCACCGGGGACGGCGCGGGCGGCCTCACGCTCCGCGCCTCCTGCTCCCCTCGCCAGGCCGAGCGGCTCCTGCACGCGCTGCGGCATGCCTACGGGCCGGACGCCACCGTCGGGGACGTCCCGGTGGCCTGCCCCACGGACGAGGCGGACCTGGACTTATGGGCGCGGACCCTGGCCCCCATCCCGTCCGTCACGCTGGACCAGGCGTGCGGCGGGATCGCGCGGGCGGCGCCCGGCCGGACCGCCCTCGTCCTGCCCGCGGGGACGGGCGGCGTCCCGGCGGAACGCCGCCTGGCCTACGGCCGGATCGAGGCGGAGGCCGTGCGCCTGGCGCGGCGGCTGGCCGGTTCCGGCGTGCGGCCCGGTGAGGCGGTCGTCGTCGCCTGCGACGACGTGGAGCGCGCCGTCGTCGGGCACGTGGCGGTGCTCAAGGCGGGCGCGGTGTGCGTCCCCGTGGGCCGGGTCACCGCCGGGGAGGCCGGGGAGATCGCCGAAGTCGCCGGTGCGCGGCGGGCGTTGTGCGCGGCGGCGAGCCGTGAGGTCTGGGAGCGCCACTGCCGCGTCCTGGACGTGACGGAGCCGCCCGGCGCCCCGCCCGCCGAAGCGGCGCTCCCCGCCCCCGACTTCACCGCGCCCGCGTATCTGCTGGTGGGCCCCGGCGGCGGCCGTCACGGCCGGGCGGCCCTGTCGGCCCACACGGCGTGGACCTCGGCGCTGGCCTCGCGCACCGCACGCGCCGGCCACCCGCCGGCCGGGGTCGTCACCGCCGGCGACCTCTCCGACGCCGCCGCGCTGACCGCGCTGTGGTGGGCGTTCACCTGCGGCGCGGAGCTGCGGTGGGCCGGCCCCCGCCGGCCGCTCGCCCCGCCCGGCGGAGCGCCGGAGGGCGGGGGGACGGGGACGACCGCCGCCGTCCTCTCCCCGGGCCGGTACCGGCGGCTGCTCGACGGCCTCCCGCCGGCGGCCGGGGGCGGCCCGGGATCCGTGGTCCTCTGCGGCGAGCCCTGCTCCGCCGATCTGGTGGGGCGGCACTTCGCCCGGTGGCCGGGGAGCCGGCTGTTCGCCGAGTTCAGCGGGGACGGCGGTCCGCTGCCGTGGGCCGCCCGGGAGGTGGGCCCCGCGGACGCGGGCCGCGCCCTGTGGAACGCCGGGCCGCCCTCCCCCAACGTCCGTGTGCGCGTCCTCGATCCGGCGGGGCGCTCGCTGCCCCCCGGCCTGGTCGGCGAGGTGTGCGCCGAGGGCGCCGCCCTCCCGCACGCGCTGCCGCGGCGCGCGGGCGGCGGGGTGCGCGGCGCCGTGGACGGTCCCCTGCGCTCCGGCCGGCTCGGCCGGCTGCGCATGGACGGCTCGCTGGAACTGGCCGGCGGCCCGCCACGCGGCTGACCGCCGCGCCGGCCCGCCACCGCGGCCGGGATTTCCCCGAACGGCTCTTTGCCGGCTCTTCGTACCGGCCATCACGGTGTCACCGGTGACAGCACTCCATGGCATAGGGCTGCCATCGGCGGGCTGCGGCTTCCGCATTTCTTTCCGAACGAAGACATGTATCCGTCCCATTCCTTCGGAGGGTTTTCCTTGCACACCGGCACAGCGCATTCCGAAGTATTTGCAGAAGCGGTTATGGCGAAGGACGCGTGCTCCGGTACCGGGCCCGTATCCGGGCCTCTGGACGGCTGTACGGTGCTGTACGCTGGCCGGTCGCGGGCGCTGGACGTGGCCCTGCGGCACCTGTCCTGTCTGGGCGCCCGGGCGCAGGCGCGCCCGGGCGGCGGCGACGCTCCGGCCACGCTGGAGGTGGTCCTCCCCGGCGGTTCCGTCCCGGAGGTGGGCTGCCGGGTCGACTGGTCGTGCGGCGCCGCGCCGGGAGGACCGGACGACGAGACGTCCGTCCAGGCCGCCACCGGGGTGATGGCGGTGCACGGCCGGCGCGTGGGCGGGCCGGTGCGGCTGCCGCTCGACTACGCCTCGGCGTGCGCCGGGGTCCTGGCCGTCCAGGGGGTGCTGGCCGCGCTCGTCGCCCGCGAGCGCGGCGGCCAGGTACGGCGCGTCGGGACGTCGGTCGTCCACGCGGCGCTGCTGGCGGTCTCCCAGTACCTGGCCGCGGCCACGGGTGACGAGGAGGAGGTGCTGCCCCCGGACGACCCGGCGGCCGGTCCGCCGTTCCGCAGCCGGGACGGTGTGTGGTTCGAGGCCGAGACGCTGGACGCCGGTCCCTGGCGGGCGTTCTGGTCCGCGCTGGGCGTGCCGCCGGCGGATGTCAGCCGTGGCTGGCGGCCGTTCATGCTGCGCTTCTCCAAGGCCGTGTCGCCGCTGCCGCGTTCGCTGGCGGCGGCGGTGGCCGCACGCGATTTCGCTGACCTCGCCGCCACGGCGGAGGCCACGGGGGTGAGCCTGTGCCGGATCCGCACCCTGGCCGAACGCCGCCTGGATCCGGGGCTGTTCACCGACGGCGCGGTGGCCGGCCCGTGGCGGATCACCCCGTACGCCGTCTCCCCGGCCGGGACCGGCACCGCCGCCGGCGGCCGGCCGCCCTCCGTCGAGCGGCCGTTGGAGGGGCTCACCGTCGTGGAGGCGGGGCGCCGTGTCCAGGCCCCGCTCGCCGCGCACGTCCTGCACCTGCTCGGGGCGGAGGTGATCCGGGTGGAACCGCCGGACGGCGACCCGCTGCGGGGCATGCCGCCGATGGCCGGGGACTGTTCGGCGCGCTTCCTCGCGCTGAACAAGGGCAAGGGGGTCCTGCACGCCGACCTCAAGGCGGTGGAGGGCCGGGCGGCCGTGGTGGACCTGCTGCGGGGGGCCGACGCCTTCCTGCACAACTGGGCGCCGGGCAAGGCCGCCGTCTTCGGTCTGGACTCCGACGCGCTGTCCGCCGTCAACCCCCGCCTGGTGTTCGCCCACGCGTCCGGCTGGGGGGACGCGCTGGGCCCCCGCCCGCCGCTGGGCACCGACTTCATGGCCCAGGCGCACTCCGGGCTCGCGCACACGATGGGCGGTGAGGCGGCTCCCCGGCCGTCGCTGATGACCCTGATCGACGTCCTGGGCGGGCTGGTGGCCGCCGAGGGCATGCTCGCGGGGCTGCTGCTGCGCGAGCGCACCGGGCGCGGGGCGCGGGTCGACTCCTCGCTGCTGTCCGCCACGACCGTGCTCCAGTACGCGGCCCTGGAAGGGGGTCCGCGGCACGGGCGGTCCGGGTGCGCGAAGCCCGCCGTTCCGGATCTGACGGGGCCGTGGCGCACGGCGGACGGCCGGCTGGCCGTGTCGGCCGCCTCGCACACCGCGGTCGGCCGGCTGTGCCGGGCGCTCGGCCTGGACCCCGGGCTGCCGGCGGACGCGCTGGGCGCCGCCGTGGCCGCCCGCCTGCTGGAACGTTCCGCCAGGTCCTGGGCCGGCACGCTCGCGGCCGCCGGCGTGACGGCCACCGAGGTCGTCACCGACGTGCGCGACCTGGAGCGCTCGGCCGTCGCCCGCCCCGCGCTCACCCGCGCCGAATGCGTCTTCGTCACCGCTCCCTGGAGGTTCGAGGCATGAGCTCCGCGTTCCGCGATCTGGTCCCCGCCGCCCTGCGCGCCCGCTGGACGCGGGAGGGCAACTATCCCGGGAAGACCCTCTTCGAGCTGTTCGAGGAGCGGGTGGCCGCGCACCCCGGCCGGCCGGCGGTCATCGACGGCGAGGGCGTCGTCACGTACGCCGGACTGCGCCGCCGGGCGCTGGCGCTGGCCCACGCCCTGGCCGAGGCGGGCACGCGGCCCGGTGACGTGGTGGCCGTCAACCTGGCCAACGGGCGGCTGGCCTGCGCCACCGACCTGGCCGTGGCCGCGCTCGGCGCGGTGTGCCTGCCGTACCCGGTCGGCCGGCGCCGCCAGGACACCCTCGCCATGCTGCGCCGTTCCCGGGCGGCCGTCGCGGTGGTCACCCGGCACACCGGCGGCACCGACTACGGGGCCATGCTCGACGGGCTGCGGCCCGAACTCCCGGACCTGCGCGAGGTGTTCGTCCTCGGCGAGCCGCTGCCCGGCATGCGTCCGCTGGACGCCGTGCCGGCGGATCCGCCCGCGTCGTTCGCCCCGTCGTTCCGTCCCGACCCCGACGCGGCGGCCCGCGTCCTCGTCTCCTCCGGTTCGGAGGCCGAGCCGAAGATGGTGGCGTACTCGCACAACGCCCTGGCCGGCGGGCGCGGGGCCTTCCTGCGCTCGCTGGTGCGCGGGCAGGAGCCGCCCCGCGTCATGTTCCTGGTGCCGCTGGCGTCGTCCTTCGGCTCCACCGGCACGTCCGTGACCCTCACGGTGCTCGGCGGCACGCTGGTGGTGCTGCCGCGGTTCGACGCGGCCGCCGCGGTCACCGCGGTCGGGCGGCACCGGCCCACCCACATCATGGGCGTGCCGACGATGTTCCAGGAGATGCTGGCCGATCCGCGGCTGCGGGACGGCGGTGTGGACACGTCCTCGCTGACCGCGGTCGTCTGCGGCGGCGCCGGGGTGGACCCGCGGACCGTCGAGGACTGCGTCCGCGCCTTCGGCTGCGCGTTCGTCAACCTCTACGGCTCCGCGGACGGCGTCAACTGCCATACGCAGGTGGAGGACGACCTGGTGACGGCGCAGACGACGGCGGGCCGCCCGAACCCCGCCGTGACCACCATCCGGATCACGCGGGAGGACGGCGGGGAGGCCGCGCCCGGGGAGACGGGCGAGATCTGGTCCAGGGGCCCGATGAGTCCCCTCTGCTACGTCAACGCGCCGGAGCTGGACGGCCGTTACCGCACCGCCGACGGCTGGGTGCGCACCGGCGACCTCGGGCGGATCGACGCGGCCGGGCGGCTGAACATCACCGGCCGCAAGAAGGAGATCATCATCCGGGCCGGGCTGAACATCAGCCCCGCCGAGGTGGAGCAGCTCGTCAACACCCATCCCGGCGTCAAGAGCGCCGTCTGCCTGGGGGTCCCGGATCCCTCGCTCGGGGAACGCGTCTGCGTGTGGGTGGTCGGGACTCCGGGACAACAGGCCCCGGACCTGGAGGAGTTGCGGCGCTATCTCTACGAGGAGCGCGGTCTGGAGCGGGCGAAGCTGCCCGAGCTGCTCCGGGTCGTCGACGAGCTGCCGATCAGCCCGGCGGGCAAGGTCGACAAGCACGCCCTGCGTGCCTCGGTCGCCGCGCCGGCCGGCACGCCCTGAGCCGGTGCCGGGCCCTGGATTCCCCCGCCGGGGCCCGGCACCTTCCCTCCCCCAGCCCCTGTCCCACGCCCTAAGGACGCGTTCACGATGACACCGTTCCCCGTCGGACTGCCCCATGAGACCGCCGGCACGACCCGCACACCCCAACAGGCAGGTCCGCCGCAGGAGTCGGCCGCCGACCCCTTCGGCCTGCCGGAACACCTGCGCCTCCTGCGCGACCGCGTGCGGGAGTTCGTGCGGCGCGAGGTGATCCCCGCCGAGCCCGTGCTGCTCGCCGGCGGCGATACCGGGCGCCTGGCCCTCGGCCGGCTGCGCGAACGGGCGCGCTCGGAGGGGCTGTGGGGCCTGGCCCATCCGGCCGAGATCGGCGGGCGCGGGCTGCCGTTGACCGATTACGTCCCGCTCGGCGAGGCGGAGGGGGAGTCCGAGTTCGGCCCCGCCGTCCTGGGGTCGGAGCACCTGCTGGACGCCCTGATGCTGCACCGGCACGCGCGGCCCGCGGTCCGCGACCGCTATCTGCCCGGCCTCCTGGAGGGGCGGGTCACGCCCTGCTACGGGATGTCCGAGCCGGGCCGCGCGGGCTCGGACCCCTCGCTGATGACGACCCGGGCCCGGCCGGCGTGCGACGGGTGGACGATCCGCGGGAGCAAGTGGTTCATGCGGGCCGCGCGGGCGGACTTCATCACGGTCATGTGCCGTACGGAACCGCTGGGCGTGCCCAACTCCCAGGCGTTCACGATGTTCGTGGTGCCGGTGGGCACGCCGGGGTACCGGCAGGTGCGCGAGCTGCCGGTGCTGGGCGTGGAGGACGGGCACCGGGAGGTCCGCTTCGAGGACGTACGCGTTCCGGAGGACCACATGATCGGCGGGCGGGGTGCCGGGTTCGCCGTCGCGGGCGAGCGGCTGGACCTCGGCCGTACGCTGCGTGCCGTGCAGTGGCTGGGGCAGGCGCGGCGGGCGTTCGGCTTGATGTGCCGGCGGCTGCACGGGCGCACGGCGTTCCAGGAGCCGCTCGCGGCCAAGCAGTTGCTGCAACAGCACGTCTTCGACGCGTACACGGACATCCAGGCGGCCCGGTGCCAGGTGCTGCGGGCCGCGGCGGCCGTGCGGGCCGGCCGGGGCGCGTACGTGGAGGCCGCCACGGCCAAGGTGCTGGCGTCGCGGGCCCTGTGCCGGGTGCTGGACCGGGCCGTGCAGATCCACGGCGCCGAGGGGCTGACGGACGACACGCCGCTCAGCCGCATGTACCTGCGGGCCCGGGCCACGCGGATCTACGACGGGCCGGACGAGCTGCACGTCCACACGGTGGCGAAGCGGCTGCTCAAGCGGTACGCGGGGGATCCGGAGGCGGAGGCGGACGTCTTCTGAGCCGTCCGGTCACCGGCGCGCGGCGAGGCTCTGGAGGGCCGAGAGCAGGAAGTGGTCGCCCCAGACGAGCTCGTGGGCGACGGCCGTGCCGGACGCCATGTCGTAGCAGCCGTCCAGCAGCCTGCCGGTCGTGGTCAGGTGACCGGAGACCAGCCGGTGCAGCAGGCCGGTGGCCGCTCCGGCGAGGGAGTCGCCCCGCGGCCCGGGTGTGATGCCGGCGAGGTCGAGGAGGGCCTGGGCGGCGATGGCCGCGGCGGAGGTGTCGCGGGGGCCGTCGGGGTCGCGGAAGCTCCAGGGGGGTACGGCCTCGCCGGTGCGGTCGAGCCAGTGGTCCGCGGCGAGCAGGGCGGCCTGCCGGTAGTCGCCGCCGGGCAGGGTGCGGGCGGCGGTGGCGAGGGCGAGGACGCCCCACGCCTGGCCGCGCGCCCACTCCCCCGGCGGCGTGTCCCGGGCCGGCCCGTCGAGGGGCACGGCGGCGCGGACGCGGCCGCCGGGGTCCAGGCAGCGGTCGCGGACCATGTCGGCCTGGCGGCGGGCGAGTTGTTCCCGGCCGGCCCAGGCGAGCAGGGCGACGAGGGCGGCGGCCGCGTCGACGGTGAGCTCGTTGGCGCCCCGGGCGCCGCGTCCGAGTGCCGTACCGGCGGGGACGACGCCGTGGCGGGGGTGGGCGGCCGCGGCGAGGGCCTCCGCTCCGGCGCGGGCGACGCGCGCCGCGTCGAGGTCGCCGCACCGCAGCCGGCCCTGGGCGGCTCCGTACCAGAAGGTCATGGCGCGGGTGTCGGTGTCGTCGTGGGCCCGTTCGAGGAGCCGGGCGGTGACGGTCCGGGCGCGTCGCAGGTCCGCCGGGTGCCCGCTCGCCTCCGCGGCGATCCACAGGAGTCCGGCCCAGAAGCCGCCGGTCCAGGAGCCGCGGCGGGTGGTCGTCCAGCGTCCGTCCGCGGGGCCGGCGTGGAGCGGGAAGCGGTCGCCCACCGCGGCGGCGGTGGCGTCGACCCGTCCGAGCACCGCTTCGCGGGCCCGCGCGAAGCCGGGGGCGGCCGCCTCCGTCATCGCGCCACCGCCCGGCGCACCCGGCAGCCGCTCGCGACCGAGACCAGGAAGGCCGCTCCGGCGAGGGCCCAGCCCCCGGTGTAGCCGGCGGACGTGTCGGCCAGCAGGCCGAAGCCGAGGGGGCCCAGGACGAAGCCGCCGAAGAAGCCCATGGAGACCAGGGCGGAGGCGTGGCCGGTGGCGCCGAAGGCGGGGCTGCGGACGACGGCGACCATCGAGACGGCGTTCGCCGCCACGGCGGAGCCGCCGAGGCCGATGGCGGCGGGCCAGACCAGCGGGGGCAGCGCGGTGGCGGCGGGGACGAGGGCGAGGAAGGCGGCCGCGGCGGCCGCGAGGACGATCAGGGGGACGCCGATGTCGGACAGCCTGCCGCTCATCCGGGTCCACATCACGCGGGCGAGGATGCCCGCGACGCCGATGGCCGCGATCAGGGTGCCCGACACCCGCTCCCCCATGCCGAGTTCCTCGTGGGCGTACAGCGGGAGGTAGGTGTTGAGGGCGGCGAGGCCGGTGCCGATGCCGAGCGAGTAGAGGATGAGCCAACGGGCGGCGGCGCCGGGGGGCTTGGGGAGGATCCGGCCCGACGGGCCCGGCGCGGCGGGCCGTTCGCGCGGCAGCAGCAGGGCGGGCACGGCGGTGGCGAGGGCCACGGGGACGACCAGGGCGAGGGTGACGCGCCAGGAGGTGGCCCCGGCCAGCGAGGGCACGAGCGCCCCCGCGGCGAAGGCGCCGAGCTGCACGCCGGACTGTTTGACGCCGATGGCGGCCGCGCGCCGCTCGGGCGGGAGGTGGGCCGCGATGAGGCGGTTGGTCGCGGGGTTGGCGAACGCCTGGGCGACGCCGGCCAGGACGAGTCCCGCAAGGAGCCAGCCGTAGCCGTCGCCCAGCGCGAGCACGGCGAAGGCCAGTGCCACCGTCAGCAGCAGGGCCAGCAGCGCGCGGCGGCCGCCGACGACGTCGGCGAGGTGGCCGCTGACCAGGGAGAGCAGGGACGCGGTGCCGAACGCCACGGCGGTCAGCGAGCCGAGCTGGGACCGCGAGATGCCGAGGTCGGCCAGGAGCGTGGGCCCCAGGGCGCCGACGGCGTAGAGCACGAACATCGACAGGCCCATGCTCGTGGTGACCAGCGGCAGCAGTCCCCGCGTCCCGTTCTTCCCGCCCGCCTTCTCCCCGTCCGGCCGGACGGCCTCGGCACGATCCTGTGTGTCCACGCTTGCCTTCCTCACCGAAGAACGCTAGGTGTTGCTAAACTCTAGATGCCAACTCTAGTAATTGAAACGGTAGTCCTATACATGGCTGGAAAAACTGGCGTCCGCCGGCAACGCTCGCACGAGACCCGCATGCGCCTGCTCGACGCCTCGCTGCGGCTCTTCGTCACGCACGGCTACGACGGGACGACGATCGAGGCGATAGCCCGCGAGGCCGAAGTCGCGGTGCAGACCGTGTACTTCAAGTTCGGCACCAAGGTCACCATCCTCAAGGAGCTGCTGGACGTCCGGGTCGCGGGCGACGACGAGCCGGTGCCGACCGTGGAGCGCCAGTGGTTCCGCGACGCCGTCGCCGCCGAGGACCCGCGCGTCCACCTGCGCCACCAGGTGGACGGCGCGCGGGAGATCTACGGCCGGGTGGGCGAGCTGCTGGAGGTCCTGCGCAACGCGGCGCAGGGCAACGAGGAGATCGCCCCGCTGTGGGAGCGGAACAAGGCCCAGCGCTACGAGGTCCAGCGGCAGTTGATCACGTCCCTCGCCGGGAAGTGCTCCTTGCCGGCCGGCCTGACCGTCGAGCGGGCCACCGACATCAGTTACTCCCTGCTCGGCCCGGAGGTCCACCAGCTCCTGGTCGGCGAGCGCGGCTGGAGTCCGGACGAGTGGGCCGACTGGACCCACGCGGGGCTCCGCCGCCACCTGCTCGGCGAGGCGTGACCCACGGGCCGCGGCCGGCGGGAAGCGGGCGCCGAGGACAATCGACGAGGACCGCCCGGACGCCGGACGGCGGGCCGGGGCCGGTCGCCCACCCCACCCACACTCTTGGGGGCACCCTTGACCAACCAGTCGCAGCAGCCCACGCGCACGGCCGACGGCGCGGCCACGGGCCCGCCGGCCGCGGCCGGGCCGCCCGCGCGCGGACTCGCCGGCCTGGCCCGGCGCCTGATACGCCGCCGGATCCCGCTCTTCGCGGTCATCGCCGTGATCACCGCGGCGGCGGCCGTCTTCGGGGCCGGGGCCGGCGGCGATCTGTCGAGCGGCGGTTACACGGCGCGCGGCTCCGACTCGGCGCGCGCCGAGAAGATCCTCGACGAGCGGTTCGGCGCGGGCCCGCCGAACATGGTCCTCCTGGCCGCCGGGCGGCAGCCGGTGGACGACGCGGCCGCCGCGCGGGCCGGGCGCGAACTCACCGAGCGCATCGGCCACTTGTCCGGGGTGGGCCACGCCGAGTCGTACTGGACGAGCCGGGATCCCGCCCTGCGCTCGAAGGACGGCCGCTCCGCCCTGATCCTCGTCCGGCTCTCCGGCGACGACAGCACCGCCAACCGCCGCTCCGGGACGCTCGTCGACGAACTCGGGGGCGCACAGGGCCCGTTCCGGGTCACGGCGACGGGAACGGCCGTCATCAACGACCAGATCGAGAAGCAGAGCGACGAGGACCTGACCAAGGCCGAGCTGATCGGCGCCCCGCTCACCCTCGTCATCCTGCTGGCCGCCTTCGGCTCCCTGGTCGCCGCCCTGCTGCCGCTGCTCGTGGGCATCGTCTCGGTCGTGTGCACCCTCGCGGTGCTGCGGCTGCTCGCCGCCTTCACCGACGTGTCGCTCTTCGCGATGAACGTCACCACGGCCCTGGGCTTCGGACTCGCCGTCGACTACAGCCTGTTCATCGTGACCCGGTACCGCGAGGAGCTGGCGCGCGGCCTCGACGTCGCGGCGGCCATCGCGCAGGCGCTGCGCACGGCCGGCCGGACGGTGCTGTTCTCGGCGCTCACCGTCGTCCTCTCGCTGGCCGCCCTGCTGGCCTTCCCGATGATGTTCCTGGAGTCGCTGGCGTACGCCGGCATCGCGGTGGTCACCCTGGCGGCCGTCACCTCGCTGGTGATCCTGCCACCGGTCCTGGCCGTCATCGGACGGCGGATCGACCGGCTGGACGTCTTCGCGCGGCTGCGGCGCCGGACACCGGGCTCCGATCCCGAACGGGGCGGCGCCTGGCACACGCTGGCGACCCGGGTGATGCGCCGGCCCGCCCTGGCCGGAGCCGGTGTCGCCGTGCTGCTGGTCGCCCTCGCGCTGCCCTTCGCGCACGCCCGCTTCGGGCTGACCGACGACCGCATCCTGCCGCCCGGCGCCCCGGCGCAGACCGCCGCGGACACCATCCGTAAGGACTTCTCCGGGGCCGGCACGGACCCGCTGACGGTCGTCCTGCCCGACCTCCCGGCGAAGAGCCGCACGACGGAACTGGGCTCCTACATGGCCGGGTTGTCGGCGGTCGACGGCACGGTGCGGGTCGACGGACCGCTCGGCAGCTGGGCCGGCGGCAGGCAGGTGGCCCCGCCGGGGGCGGCGGCCGCGGCCTTCTCCGACGCCCGGGGCGCCTGGCTGAACGTCGTCTCCGACGTCAACCCCAACTCCCCCGCCGGGGAACGCTACGCGCAGCAGGTCCGGGCCGTCCCGCCGCCCGCCCCGGCGCTGGTGGGCGGTGAGGCGGCCGCGCTGGCGGACACCAAGGACGTCCTCAAGGACCGCATCCCCTACGCCGCCGCCGTCATCGCCCTGAGCCTGCTGGTGCTGCTGTTCCTGTTCACCGGCAGCCTCGTGGTGCCGTTCCAGGCGCTGCTGCTCAACACGCTCAGTCTCACGGCCTCCTTCGGGGCGATGGTGTACGTCTTCCAGGACGGTCATCTCAAGTGGCTGGTGGGGGACTTCATCCACACCGGCCAGCTGGAGGTCACCGTCCCGGTGCTGATGTTCTGCGTGGCCTTCGGGCTCTCCATGGACTACACCGTCTTCCTGCTGTCGCGGATCCGGGAGAAGTACCTGGCCTCCGACGACAACACCCGGGCCGTGGTGTTCGGCATCGACCACACCGGCCGGCTGATCACCGCCGCCGCCCTGGTCGTGGCCACGGTCCTGGGCGCCCTGGCGACCTCGTCGCTGAGCCTGCTCAAACTGCTGGGCGCCGGGCTGGCGCTGGCGGTCCTGGTGGACGCGACGCTCGTGCGCGGCATCCTGGTCCCCGCGGTGATGAAGCTGTGCGGCCGGGCCAACTGGTGGGCGCCCGGCCCGGTCCGCCGGCTGCACGACAGGATCGGGCTGCGCGAGGGCTGAACGCGCCCGTCCGCAACCGGCGTTCGCCGCCGGGCCCCCCAAGGCCCCTCCGCTCCCCGCGCGGAGGGGCCTTCCTCACACCGATTCTCATGGATGACGGAACTAGAGTGCGGCTATAGTAAGCGTGCGCGACCGCCTGCCCGGCCCGGGATCAACGGGCCCCGCGGCACGCGCACGGGGGGACAACGGGGGAATCAACGGGGATTCGTTCTGGTCTGCCGCCGTGCGGGTGCGGCGTTCGCGCGCTCGCTCCATGACCGGAACGGAGATCAAGAAATTGAGTCCTGTCCACAGCATGGAAGGTCCTCCCCGGTTCGTCGTCGTCTCCATCGGCAAGCGCTCCAGTTTCCACGCCTCGGTGCGGCAGGCCCTCACCGATCTGACGGCCGGCTCCGGCCGGACGTTACGCCACCGCTCCGCCGGCGGCTCCCCGCCGGGCGGCACCACCACCGGCCGCCCCGGGCAGCCCGCCTACCGGGACCTGCTGTCCAGGGCCCGCCGCTTCCTCGACCAGGCGCTGCCGCGCGCGGACGTCCTGATGGTCACCGCCGACACCCCGGCGCGCGCCGCCCGTGCGGCGCGGTCCCGCCCGGCCGGGCCCGGCGTGCCGCCCCTCGTCCTCGTCGACGCGGCGGGCGCGGGGCTGGGCGGCGCCCCCCTGGATCCCCGGCCGCCGGGCACGGCCGACGCGCTGACCGCCCGCCTGTCGGGGGCGCCGCCCGACGCCCTGTCCACGGGGAACGTCGCGGTGTACGCGGAGGGGCCGCCGGCCGCCGTCCGCGTGGCCCAGCCCTACGAGGTGCTGCGGCTGCCCGACGAGCCGTGGGTGCTCACCGCCGACGTGCTGCGCCGGTTCACCGACCACGTGCAGCTCCACCACGGCGCCGCGGCCCTGCGCACGGCGTCCCGCACCGGCCCGCCGGCGCTCGCCGCGGCCCTGCACGGTTTCCTCGCCGAGCAGGCCGGTTCCCGCTGGGGCCTGCACTACTACACCGGCTCGGTCGTCTCGGGCCTCATCTCCGAGCTGGAACGCCTCGCCGGCGCCTCCGGCAACCCGGTCCTGCGGGGCCCGAGCGAACACTCCCTGGCCTGCGGGGCGCTGGCCCGCTGGCAGCTGGACGAGGCGCCCTTCCTGATCGTCGTCACCAGCGGCATGGTCGACGAGTTCCGGGGCACGCTGGCCAATCTGCGCCAGGCCGGGGCCCGCGGCTTCGTGGTCTGCGCCGACTCCGCGCGGAACGCCTGGTTCCCCTTCCAGGGCACGGTCCACGCCGCCGAGGACTCCCGGGCCGTCCTCGCCGCCCGCGGGATCCGGCACGTGTACCTGGAGGGGCCGGACGGGCTCGCGGAGGGCCTGGCCGCCGCCCGGGCCGCGTACCTCGCGGACGAGGGCCCGGTCGTCGTCCTCGCCACGCCCGAGGCCCTGGCGGCCACCGCGCCGCCCGCCGCACCGCCCACGACCGCCGCGCCGCCGCCCCCGCGGGCCGCGCCCACCGTCCGCGAGGACCAGCTCGCCCCGGTGGTGGACCTCGTCAACACCGGCCCCGACCGGCTCCTTTGGCAGTGCGGCCGGCTCGACGCGGAGGAGTCCGCCCTCGTCCACGAGATCGCGGCCCGGGCCGGCGCCGGGCTCGCCGACTCGCTGGCCCGGCCGGGCACGGTGGCGGCCTACCGCGACGGCCGGCGGGTGGAGGAGTACCTGGGCAGCCTGGGCCTGTACGGCTATGCGGCCCGGGTCCACGCCTTCCTGCACGACGGCGGGCGGCTGCGGCCGCGGGACGAGCAGTGCCTGTTCCTCCTCAAGAGCCGCGCCGGCGAGGTCTCCACGCCGTTCTCGCCCCGGGCCCTGGCACGCGGACTGCGGATCGTCCAGGTCACCCGTGAGGCCGCGCACCTGGCGCCGTTCACCGACCATCCGGTGCACGCGGAGGCGCTCCCGTTCCTGCGGGCGCTGCGCGAACGCCTCGACGTGGACCCCGCGTTGCTGGCCCGGCGGCGGGCCGCCC
This sequence comes from Streptomyces caatingaensis, assembly GCF_001187435.1. Lineage (GTDB taxonomy): Bacteria > Actinomycetota > Actinomycetes > Streptomycetales > Streptomycetaceae > Streptomyces > Streptomyces caatingaensis. Next base: position 175,096 of record NZ_LFXA01000013.1, read on the forward strand.
TGGAGCGGACGCGGGAGAGCGCGGACGACGCCGTGCACGCCCTGCCCGTCCAGCCCATGTCCGCCAACTACTTCTTCCACCGCGTACGCGAGGTGCTGGAGCGCCTGATCACCGAGGAGGGCTACACGTACACGGGCGTGTACGACGTGGGCCGCGGGGGCCTGTCGGCGATCCGCAACCTGCCCCGGACGGGCCCCGGTTTCTCCGGGTGGTACGGGCGGGCCCTGATGGGCGACGCGCTGCAGGCCGTGCCCGCCGTGGCGCTGACCCGGGACGACAACGTCCTGGCGTTCGTCGGCGACGGCGCGTCGGCGCTGGTGCCCGACATCGTGCCCACCCTGGTCCAGCAGGTGTGCCTGTACGGGCGGCGGCTGCGCCGCAACGTGACCGTCTTCCGGCTCATCGACGGCGGGCACTCGGTGATCCGCTCGTACCACGAGGGCCGCTCCGGCTCCGGGCTGAGCCGGCAGAACCAGGTGCTGCACCTCCTCGACCCCGAGTGGACCAAGGACTTCGGCGACCTGACGGTCCGGCACCGTCACCTGGCCGACGTCCCGCCCGAGCGGCTGCGCGACTGGCTGACCCGCCCCGCGACCGTCACCCTCTGCTCCGTGCTCCTGTCCCACAACAACGAGGGCGACGGCCTGAGCCTGCTGTCGTCCATGGGCTGGCAGCGCGACGAACTCTCCCCGCTCGCCGTAGCGGCCGCCCGGCGCGGCGGCACGGCACACGGCCGCGGCTGAGGCGGCGGAGCCCCGCCCCCGTCCCGCGGCGTCCTCGTTCTTCCTTTCCGGAGGCACAGTTTGTCCCGCACGGAAACACCCATCCCACCCCCGGTCCGTTTCGGCTTCCTGGCCCATCCCGTGAGCCCCGGGCACCGCAACCAGGTCCGCGCCCTCGACCTGTTCGGCCGGCTCCTCGACGAACACCGGGGCGCGGCGCGCGACCCCGGCGTGCGCCACAGCGTCCCGCTGCCGCTGTTCACCTCGGTCGTCTCGGCGGCCGGCGCCCGCTGCGCCGGTGAGGTGCGGTATCTGCCCTATACCGCCGGCCAGTTGCTGCGCCGTCCGACCGCGGCCCGCGCGATGGTCGCCGAGGAGGCGGCCCGGCTGCGCGACGCCGGGGCCCGGCTGATCGGTCTGGGCGGCGCCACGTCCATCGTGGGCGACCGGGGCGAGTGGACGGCCCGCCAGGTAGGCACCCCGGTGACCAGCGGCAATTCACTGACCGTCTACGCCGCCCACCAGGAACTGTTGCACGTGGCCCGGCTGTTGGAGCTCAAGCCCGAGGACACGCGGGTGGCGGTGGTGGGGTACCCCGGGTCGATCGGGCTGGCGATGACGCGGCTGCTGCTGGCCGACGGCTTCGCGCCGGACCTGGTCTGCCGGCGCGGCAACCGCGCGCCCTCGGCCCTGCTCGCCCACCTCGACCCGCGGGACCACGGCAGGGTGCGGCTGATCGACGACGTGTCCCAGTGCTCGGCGGGGACGCGGCTGTTCGTGGCGGCGTCGTCGGTGGGCGGCCTGCTGGACCCGGAGCGGCTGCCGCCGGGTTCCGTGGTGATCGACGTGGCCCTGCCCCGCGACGTCCCCGTCCCGCCCCGCGCCGGCTCGGACGTCCTGGTGGTCGACGGGGGCCTGGTGAGCGGCTCGGCGGAGGTGACCGTCGGCGACGGTGACCTGCCCGGGCCCACGCAGCAGCTCAACGGCTGCCTGGCCGAGACGGTCGTCCTGGCCCTGGAGGGACGGGCCGAGTCCTTCTCGCTCGGCCGCGACCTGCCGGTCGACCGCGTCCGCGCCGTCGGTGAACTGGCGGCCCGGCACGGCTTCCTGCCGCTGCCGCTGGCCTCCTTCGGGCGGCCCGTCCGCGACGAGGACGTGCTGCGCCTGGCCCGCCACCACCACCCGGCGCGCGGCGGCCCGGGCGCGGCGCCGGGCGTCACCGAGCTCACCCGGCGGCGGTTCCGCGAGCGCGTCAACCCGCCCATGGCCCGGCTGTTCGGGGCGCACGGCCTGGACCGGGTGTTCACCCGGGGCCGGGGCTGCACCCTGACGACCGAGGACGGCACCGACTACCTGGATTTCGTGGCGGGTTACGGGTGTCTGAACCTGGGCCACAACCACCCGGAGGTGACCGGCCGGCTGCGGGAGTTCCTCGACCGGGGCGCGCCGAGCTTCGTGCAGTACGTGTCGATGCCCGAGCAGGCGGCCGAGCTGGCCGAGCGGCTGTGCGCGGTGGCGCCGGGCCGGCCGGAGCGCGTCTTCTTCTGCAACTCGGGCACCGAGGCCGTGGAGGCGGCGCTGAAGGCGGCCCGGGCCGCGACGGGTCGCGGCCGTCTGGTCCACGCGGAGAACAGCTACCACGGCAAGACGCTGGGCGCCCTGTCCGTGACCGGCCGCGACCGGCACCGGGCGCCGTTCGGCCCGCTGCTGCCGGAGACGGTGGCGGTGCCCTACGGGGATCTGGACGCGCTGGCCGCCGTCATCGACGGCGCGGCGGCGTTCGTCGTGGAGCCGGTGCAGGGCGAGGGCGGGGTCGTCCTGCCGCCGCCCGGATACCTCACGGCGGCGCGGGAGTTGTGCCGCCGGGCGGGCGCGGCGTTCGTCCTGGACGAGATCCAGACCGGGCTGGGGCGGACGGGGCGGCTGTTCGCGGCCGAGCACGACGGGCTCGACCCGGACGTGCTGTGCGTGGCGAAGTCGCTGTCCGGGGGGCTGGTGCCGATCGGCGCGACGCTGTTCCGCGGCGACCTGTGGGACGCGGCCTACGGCAGCACCGACCGGTCCACGCTGCACTCCTCCACGTTCGGCGGCGGCAACTTCGCGGCCGTGGCGGGGCTGGCCACCCTGGACGTGCTGGCCGCCGAGCGGCTGCCCGAGCACGCCGCGGCGGTCGGCGAGCACCTGCGCGGGCGGCTGCGGGCGGTGTGCGAGCCGTACGGCTTCGTCAAGGAGGTGCGCGGCATCGGCCTGATGACGGCCCTGGAGTTCGACCGGGACTTCTCGGGGGCGGTGTCCTCGCTGACGGGTGAGCTGCTGACCCGGCTGCCGGGCGATCTCCACGCGCTGGCCGACTGGCTGCCCGACGACCTGCGGACGGCGCTGCGCCGGGCGGGCACGGCGGTGGAGTCCACCCTGGGCGACCTGATGTGCCTGCGGTTCGTGAGCGCGCTCGCGCGGGACCACCGCATCCTCACCTTCGTCACGGCCAACCGCACGCAGGTGATGCGGATCCAGCCGCCGCTGGTGCTCTCGCCCGCCGAGGCCGACCGGTTCGCCGACGGGGTCGAGGCGGTCTGCCGGGAGCTGGCGCTCCACGCGGACCTGGACGCCTGGCGTCCGTCCGGATCTTGAGCCCCTTGAACCCCAACATCACGCGGGAGGAACCCTCATGAGCAGCATCGTGGAACAGCGTCTGGTCGACGTCCTGGTGGACCGGCTGGGCATGCGGCCGGACGAGCTGAGCCGCACCGCCCGTTTCAAGGAGGATCTGGGCCTGGACTCCCTGGACATGGTGGAGCTGGTCACGGTCCTGGAGGAGGAGATCGGCACGTCGGTGCCCGACGAGGCGGCCGCGTCCCTGACCTCGCTCGGCGACGTCGTCGCCTATGTGGAGTCGTTGCGGGGCGGGGCGGCGGGGACACCGGCGTGAGCGGGCGCCGGGTGGTGGTCACCGGGCTGGGCCCGGTGACGTCGGTGGGGGTCGGCGCGAAGGAGTTCCACGCCGGCCAGTTGGAGGGGCGCAGCGCGGTGCGCGCCCTCGGCAGGTTCGACGCGTCCGGTCTTCCGGTCCGCATCGGGGCGGAGGTCGATCTGCCGGACGGGCTGCGGCCGGAGCGGCGGGACGCCGTGATCTCCGACCGGGTCACGCACCTGGCCGCGGCGGCCGCCGGACTGGCGCTGCGGGACGCCGGGCTGGATCTGGACGCGGTCGACCGGGAGCGGGTGGGGGTGGTGCTCGGCACGGGGTGCGGCGGGGCGGAGAGCATCCGCGCCAACGCGGCCGCGGCGCTGGTGGGCGGCGGACGGGTCGGGGCGCGTTTCGTGCCGATGTCGATGTCCAACAGCCCGGCGGCGTGGATCGCCATCCGCCACGGTCTGGGCGGTCCGGTCACCACCAGCGTCACGGCCTGCGCGAGCGGCGCGGACGCGCTGGTGACGGCCCATCAGATGATCGTCGCGGACGAGGCGGACGTGGTGCTGGCGGGCGGCGCGGAGGCGCCGCTCACCGACCTGCTGGTGAGCGGCTTCGCGCGGATGAAGGCGCTGTCGGCCCGCAACGACGAGCCGGGGCGGGCGAGCCGGCCCTTCGACCGGGACCGCACGGGCTTCGTGCTCGGGGAGGGCGCGGCCGTCCTCGTCCTGGAGAGCGCCGGCCACGCCCGGGCCCGGGGGGCGCGGCCGCTGGCGGAGCTCCTCGGCTACGGGCGGACCGGCGACGCCCATCACATCGTCGCGCCCCGCCCGGACGGGTCGGCCGCCGCCCGGGCCGTGACCCGGGCGCTGCGCTCGGCGGGGCTCGCGCCCGGGGAGGTCTCGCACGTCAACGCCCATGGCACGGGGACCGTCCTCAACGACGCGGCGGAGGCGGCCGCGCTGCACCGCGCCCTGGGGGCGGCGGCCGCGCGGGTGCCGGTGACCGCGACGAAGTCGATGACCGGTCACACGCTCGGCGCGGCCGGCGCCGTCGAGGCGGTGGCGGCGGTGCAGGCGCTGATGTACCAGGTGGTGCCGCCCACGGCCAATCTCGACCACCCGGATCCGGAGCTGGGCCTCGACGTGGTGGCGGGCGAGCCGCGCGACGTTTCCGTGTCGGCCGTGCTGTCCAGTTCCTTCGCGTTCGGCGGGCACAACGTGGTGCTCGCCTTCGGGCGGTCGTGAGGGGCGCGGTCGTGAGGGCCATGGCTGCTGCGGACACGGCGTCCGCCGACGTCCCCGTCCTCATCGCCGGGGCCGGTCCGGCGGGGCTCGTCCTGGGTCTCCTGCTGGACCGGTTCGGCGTCCCGTCCCTCACGGTCGAGCGGCGCGCCTCGCCGGGCGCCCTGCCGAGGTCCCGGGCCGTGAACACCCGGACGATGGAGGTCTTCCGCTGGCTCGGCGTCGCCGGGGAGGTCCGTGACGCGGCGCTCGGCCGGGAGGACGCGGGTCTCCCCTTCGCGTTCGCCCGGACGCTCGCGTCGCTCCACGAGCCGGACGCGCTGGTCGCGCGCAGCGTGGTCACCGGCCGGCGGGCCGGGCACAGTCCGGTGGCGACGGTGCTGTGCCCGCAGGACGTCGTCGAGGAGATCCTGCGCCGCCGGGTGCCGGCCGGCCGCGTCCGGCACGGGGTGCGGCTCGCCGGCCTGGAGCAGGACGGCACCGGGGTCACCGCCCGGCTCGTCGACGCCAACGGGCTTGTGGAGCAGGTGCGTTGCCGGTACGTCGTGGGATGCGACGGCGCGCACAGCGCGGTGCGGCGGGCGCTGGGGCTGCGGCTGCGGCCCGGGGGGCCGGTCGCGGAGAACCGGCACGTCCTCTTCGAGGCCGGGCTGGGCCCGCTGCTCGGCGACCGCGCCGCGGGCATCGTCTTCCTGCACGCCGGCGGCGTCCGCGGCTACCTCCAGCCCACCGCGCGGCCGGACCGCTGGACGTTCAACCGGATCCTGGACCCGGGCGCGCCCGGGCTCCCGGACGAGGCCGTGGTGCGGGCCGTGACCGGCCGCGACGATGTGCCGGTGACGGTCCTGGCGGCGCGGGACTGGACCAGTCGCAGCGAGGCCGCGGACCGGATGTCCGCCGGCCGCGGGTTCCTCGCGGGCGACGCGGCCCACCTGGTGACGCCCTTCAGCGGCTCCGGCCTCAACCTGGGCGTCCAGGACGCGCACAACCTGGCGTGGAAACTGGCCGCCGTGCTGCGGGGCCGGGCCGGGCCCGGCCTGCTGGAGAGCTACGACGCCGAGCGCCGCCCGGTCGCCGAGCGGCACGTCCGGGAGGACCGCGCCGGCACGGCCGCCGCGCTCGCCACCGGCTCCTGGGACCGCTGGCGCGTCGAACTGCCCCGGCGCCGTGTCAAGGACGGCCTGGTCCTGGGCGTCCACTACGAGAGCGGCGCGCTCGTCCCCGACGGCACCCCCCGCCCCGCTCCCCCCGACGCCCGCACGGAGTACGTGCCGACCGCCCGCCCCGGCCACCGCGCCCCGCACCTCCCCCTGGGCCCCGCCGCGGCCCGGGGCTCCCTCCTGGACCTCTTCACCACCGAACTGACCCTGCTGGCCGGCCCGGACGGCGGACCGTGGGCCACCGCGGCCGCCCGCCTCTCCGCCCGCCTGGGCGTTCCCGTGCACGCCTACGTCCTGGGGCGCGACCCCTCGTGGATCGCCCCTTCCTGGACCGCCCTGTACGGCATCACCTCCGGCGGTGCCGTCCTGGTGCGCCCGGACGGCCACGTCGCCTGGCGCGACCCCCACGCCCGCCCCCGCGAGGAGGCGGCCCCGGTCCTGGACCGTGCCGTGCGCACCGTCCTGTGCAGGGACGGCTGACGGCCGGGCGGAGCCTGCGGGCCGGGTGGCGGCCCCGGTCAGCCGGCCTCCACCCGGGCGGCGGGCAGTCCGTCCAGGATCGCCGAGACCGTCTGGTCCGGTGTCTGGTCCGAGGTGTCCAGCCAGAGGCCGATGCGCGGGGTCTCGCTGCGCAGGGCCCGGTCGAGGGCCTCGACGGTCCAGGCGCCGTAGCCGGTCTTGGCGCGTGCGGCCTCTCTGGTCCGGACGGCCGCGGCGGAGGGGGCCAGGACGACGACGTACAGGGGGCGGGTCCGCACGCCGGCGACATACCGGACCAGGTCCTCCCCCAGGACGATGTCCTGGACGACCGCGGTCCAGCCGTGCCGCGCGTACTCGTCGGCCACGAGCGCGGACAGCCGGTGTCGCAGCTCCAGTTGGGCCCTGGCCTCGGCGGTCTCCTCGGGCAGCGGTTCCGCCCGGCCGGAGACGATCATCCGGCGGAAGAGGTCGCCGCGCACGTGGGCGGCCCGGGGCAGCCGCCGGGCCAGGAGTTCGGCCACGGTGGACTTCCCGGCCGCCATCACGCCGGTGATCAGGACGACCGCGGAACGGAGGTGCGAGCCCCTGTCGGCGGCGGAAGACGTCATGTCACGGACGTTAGTCGCCCGCCGCGGACCGGACGACCCCTTTTGCGCGGCGCGGGGCGGAGGCCGGTGTGGTGTCCGGTCAGCCGGTGGCGGCGAGGAGTTCGAGCGTGTCGATCACGCGGTGCGAGAAGCCCCACTCGTTGTCGTACCAGGCGACCACCTTGATGTGGCGGCCGTCGACGCGGGTGAGGGCCGAGTCGAAGATGGACGAGGCGGGGTTGCCGGTGATGTCGGACGACACGAGCGGGTCGTCGGAGTACTCGAGGATGCCGGCGAGCGGCCCCCGCGCCGCGGCGCGGTACGCCGCCAGCACCTCGTCGCGCGTCACGTCGCGGGCGACGGTCGTGTTGAGTTCGACGATCGAGCCGACCGGCACGGGGACGCGGATCGAGTCGCCCGACAGCTTGCCGTCGAGCCGCGGCAGGACCAGGCCGATGGCCTTGGCGGCGCCGGTCGTGGTCGGCACGATGTTGACGCCGGCGGCCCGGGCGCGGCGGGGGTCGCGGTGCGGGCCGTCCTGCAGGTTCTGCTCCTGCGTGTAGGCGTGCACCGTCGTCATGAACCCGTGCTCGATACCGGCGAGTTCGTCCAGGACCGCCGCCAGCGGGGCGAGCGCGTTGGTGGTGCAGGAGGCGTTCGAGACGATCGTGTGGGCGGCCGGGTCGTAGGCGTCGGTGTTGACGCCGAAGGCGAGCGTGACGTCGGCGCCGTCCGACGGCGCGCTGACGAGCACCTTCCTCGCGCCCGCGGCGAGGTGGGCGCGGGCGGCCTCGGCCGAGGTGAAGCGGCCGGTGGCCTCCAGGACGACGTCGACGCCGAGTTCGGCCCACGGCAGCCGCGCCGGCTCGCGCTCGGCCGTCACCGCGATCCGGCGGCCGTCGACGACGAGCGCGTCCCCGTCGGTGGTCACCGGGCGTCCGAGCCGGCCGGCCGTGCTGTCGTAGGCGAGCAGCCGGGCGAGCGCGGCGGGCTCCGTCAGGTCGTTGACGGCGACGACGTCGAGGGCGCTGTCGCGTTCGAGCAGGGCGCGCAGCACGTTGCGTCCGATGCGGCCGAATCCGTTGATGGCGATGCGGGTCATGAGCGGTCTCCCTTTCGTTCGCCTCCAGGCTGGCCCGCGGCGCGCGCCGCTGACAGTGGCGGGACCGCCATGGTTCACAAGGATCCCGCCACGCCTCGCCGGGCCCGCCGCGGTGCTATTCGCCCCGGGTGAAGGTGCGCCGGTACTCGGTCGGGGTGGTGCCGAGGATGCGCTGGAAGTGCAGGCGCAGGTTCGCGCCGGTGCCGAGGCCGACGTCGGCGGCGATCTGTTCGACGCTGCGCTGCGACCGCTCCAGCAGTTCGCGGGCCCGGTCGACGCGGGCGCGCATCACCCACTGCATCGGCGTGCAGCCGGTCTCCTCGACGAAGCGGCGCGAGAACGTGCGCGGCGATACCTCGGCCTGCCGCGCCAGTATGTCGAGGGTGAGGTGCTCGCCGAGGCGGCGCAGCGCCCACTCGCGGGTGGCGCCGAAGCGCTCGCCGAGCGGGTCGGGGACGCTGCGCGGCACGTACTGGGCCTGGCCGCCGCTGCGGTAGGGGGCGGCGACCAGGCGGCGGGCGGCGTGGTTGGACGCGGCCACCCCGAGGTCGCGGCGCAGGATGTGCAGGCACAGGTCGATGCCGGAGGCGGCGCCGGCCGAGGTGAGCAGGCTGCCCTCGTCGACGAACAGGACGTTCTCGTCGACCCGGACGAGCGGGTGCCGGGCGGCGAGTTCCCGCGTGTAGTGCCAGTGCGTGGTGGCGCGCCGGCCGTCGAGCAGGCCGGTGGCGGCGAGCGCGAAGGCGCCGGTCGAGATGGCGGCGAGCCGTGCGCCCCGGTCGTGGGCGGCGATCAGCGCGTCGACGACGGGCCGCGGCGGGTCGTCCCGGTCGGGGAAGCGGTAGCCGGGGACGAAGACGATGTCGGCCCACGCCAGGGCGTCGAGGCCGTGGGCGACGTGGTAGGCGAGACCGTCGCCGCCGGTCACGGGACCGGGCGCCGCGCCGCACACCCGCACCTCGTACGGCATGCTCGTGCGGGTCGTGAAGACCTGCGCGGGGATTCCGACGTCGAGTGGTTTCGCGCCGTCGAGCACGAGGACGGCGACGCGGTGGAGGCGGGAGGCTGGCATGGGACAGAGGCTACGCGGAGCGTGGTCCCCCTAGGCCGGCCGTGGGGCCGGGCCGCTGTCCGGTGGCAGTGGCTGTTCCGTCCAGACGGTCTTGCCCTCGCGTTCGTAGCGGGTGCCCCAGCGTTCGGTGAGCTGGGCGACGAGGAAGAGGCCGCGGCCGCCCTCGTCGGTGCTGCGGGCGCGGCGCAGGTGGGGGGAGGTGTTGCTGGTGTCGGAGACCTCGCAGATGAGGCTCTGGCCGCGGATGAGGCGCAGGGTGACGGGGCCGTGGGCGTAGCGGTAGGCGTTGGTGACGAGTTCGCTGACGACGAGTTCGGTGGCGAAGGCGAGTTCGTCGAGGTCCCAGTCGGCGAGTTGTCCGGCGACGAGGGTGCGGGCGCTGGAGGCGGCGCGGGGGTCGGGCGGCAGGGTCCAGGCGGCGACGTGCCGGGGGCCGAGGACGCGGGTGCGGGCGAGCAGGAGGGCGACGTCGTCCAGGGGGCGGGCGGGCAGGAGGGCGTCGACCACGGACCGGGCGAGGTCGGGCAGGGGCCGTTCGCGGTCGCGGAGTTGGCCGGTGAGCCGGTCGAGGGCGGTGTCGATGTCGATGGCGGCGGCCTGGATGAGTCCGTTGGTGAACAGGGCGAGGAGGGTTCCCTCGGGGAGTTCGAGTTCGGCGGCCTCGAAGGGCAGCCCGCCCAGGCCCAGGGGCGGTCCGGCGGGCAGGTCGGGGAAGGTGACCTGTCCGTCGGGGGTGACCAGGACGGGCGGGGGGTGGCCGGCGCGGGCCAGTGAGCAGCGGCGGGAGACGGGGTCGTAGACGGCGTAGAGGCAACTGGCGCCGGTGACCTGGTCGTTGGGGAAGTCGTGGCTGGCGGCCTCCTGTTCGGCGGCGAGCCGGTGGACGAGGTCGTCGAGGTGGGAGAGGAGTTCCTCGGGGTCGAGGTCGAGTTCGGCGAGGGTGTGGACGGCGGTGCGCAGCCGGCCCATGGTGGCGGCGGCGTCGATGCCGTGGCCGATGACGTCGCCGACGACGAAGGCGACGCGGGCGCCGGAGAGGGGGATGATGTCGAACCAGTCGCCGCCGACGCCTTCGGCGGCTCCGGCGGGGATGTACTGGCGGGCGACCTCGGCGGCGGGCAGGTCGGGCAGCTCGCCGGGGAGCAGGCGCCATTGGAGGGAGAGGGCGGCCTGGTGCTGGCGGGTGTAGCGGCGGGCGTTGTCGATGCAGACGGCGGCGCGGGCGGCGAACTCGCCGGCGAGGGTGAGGTCGTCGGCCTCGAAGGCCTCGGGGCGGGAGGCGCGCCAGAGGACGGCGAGGCCGAGGACGAGGCCGCGGGCGGCGAGCGGGACGAGCATGAGGGAGTGGACGGCGGGGTCGGGGGTCTTGCCGGCGCGTTCCTGGGCGACGGCGGCCAGGCCGGTGGGGCCGGCGCCGTGCGGGACGAGGAAGGGGCGCATCTCGGTGAGGCAGCGGGCCTGGGGGCTGTCCGGGGGGAAGTCGATGCGGTGGCCGACGGGGTGGAGCATGGTCTCGGCGCCGGGGACGGCGCAGCGCAGGGCGCAGCGGCGGACGGGGCCGAAGGCGTCCTGGGAGGGTTCCTCGCCGCGGCTGACGGGTTCGAGGAGGTCGACGGAGGCGCAGTCGGCGAGTTCGGGGACGAGGACGTCGGCGAGTTCGCGGGCGGTGGTGGCGACGTCGAGGGTGGTGCCGATGCGGGTGCCGGCCTCGTTGAGGAGGGCGAGGCGCAGGCGGGCGCGGTGGCGTTCGGTGACGTCCTCGACGAGCTGGGTGACGCCGAGGACGCGGCCGGCGGAGTCGTTGAGGCGGAAGGCGGAGACGGAGACGTAGCGTTCGTGGGCGGGGTCGGAGCGCAGCCGGCAGGACTGTTCGGTGAAGATCATGGGCCGGCCGGTCTCGAGGACCTGGCGGAGGCGGCTTTCCACGGTCTCGGTGTCGGCGGCGACGACGAAGTCGCCGGTGCGGTGGCCGACGGCCTGGTCGGGGCGGATGCCGGCGATGCCGGCGACGGCGCGGTTGACGCGCAGGACGCTGAGGTCGGGGGCGTGGACGGCCAGTCCGATGGGTGAGCGGCGGAAGAGTCCGTCGAGGACGGCGCGGTCGGTCTCCCACTGGACGACCTGGGCGGCGGCGGCGCCGACGAGGAACCATTCGGGGGGCGCGTCCGTCCGGGTGACGCGGCGGGCGCGGATGCCGACGTGGACGCGCCGGCCGTCGCGGTGGAGCAGGGGGAGGATGCCGAACCAGCCGTGGCCGCGGAGGCAGTCGGCGGTGGCGCGGGCGATGTCGTCGTGGTCGCGGGGGTCGATGAGGACGCAGCGGGCGGGCCGGCCGAGGACGTCCTCGGGGCGGTGGCCCAGCAGCTCTTGGGTGCGGGCGCCCCAGCCGGTGACGACGCCGCGGTGGTCGACGACGGCCAGGGCGGCGCGGGCGGCCGAGAACGGGTCCTCCGGGCTCTCGTCAAAGAGCGTCATCGGTCCGTCCGCCATCGCCGGCCTCCTTCCGCGGCCACCCCTTCCACAGTGCCGGGTGTGCGGCCCGGCCGCCCTTCGGGGCGGGCAAACCGCCGGGTACGTATCTTTCGCCGCCGGTCAAGTGCGGCCATCCGGACTCCGTTGCCGTCTCAACATGTTCTCTCACATGGCGAGATACGGTTCACGCCATACCTGGTCATGACGGCAGAACCTGACAGACCGGACACGTGTGTCATGCGGCAATCCCCATGAAAAGCCGCATTCGGAATGTCGCAAAGGAGCGTCGTACGACAGCCGGCCGGATCCGTAGTGTCCCTTTCCGCACCCCGCCGAAGCGCCGTTCCGACGCGCTGACGGGGGCGCCCGTCGGAGAGGGGAGGTGTTGACGATGCAGGAGACCGTGGAGCTCCCCGAGGAGGAGGAGACCGTGGCCGCCAGCTGGACGGCCACCTGATCCGGTGCCACCGGACCGGCGCGGCGGGGAGCGGTGCGGCCGCTCCCCGCCCCGCTCACCGGCCCGTCGACCCCCTGCCGATCCAGGAGAATGACATGCCGAGTTTGTCGCTGACCCCCGCCACCCGGGTGACCGCCACGGACGGGCTGCGGTTCATCGAGCGGGACGGGCGGACCCTCGTGGTCTCGCCGGGCACGGCCGGCTGGACCGTGACGGACGACGAGGCGCTCGTCGGTCTGCTCGGCCGGCTGGACGGCGGATCCGGGACGACGATGGGCGAGGCCGAGACCGCGGTGCCGCGCGAGGCGGTGCTGGAGCTGTTCCGCCGGGGTTTGGTGGCGCTCGACGGCGTCGCCTACGCCACCTCCAGCGCGCGCCCCGGCGAGCTGAAGGTCCTCACGCCGAGGACGGCCCACAACTCCTATCCGGTGCTCGCCGTCTTCCACGTCCACAACTGGTGCAATCTGGCGTGCACTTACTGCTACACCATCGACGAGGAGGCGCCGCCCGAGAAGATCGGGCGGGAGCTGATGTGCAAGGCCGTGGACGAGATGGTGGCCATGCCCACCGCCTTCACCAGCTTCGAGTTCCACGGCGGCGAGCCGACCATGGCCATGCCGGACATCGAGGCGGTCACCGCCTACGCGCGGCGCGTCTACGGCGCGGCGGGCAAGAAGGCCGTCTTCTCGATCCAGACCAACGGCTACAACCTCAGCCCCCGGGTGCGCGACTTCCTCGCCGACAACCGCTTCTCCGTGCGCGTCTCCCTCGACGGCACCCCGGACATGCACGACGAGTTCCGCGTCGACCGCGGCGGCAAGGGCACCTACCGGGGCGTCGTCAAGGGCATCCGGCGCCTGCAGGAGCGCGGGGTGCCGGTGCACGCCGTGTGCGTCGTCCACCTCGGCAACGTGGACCGCGTCACCGAGATGTACGACTCGATGGCGGAGCTCGGCGTGGAGAGCATCCGCTTCCTGCCCGTCTTCAAGACCGGCAAGGCCGACGACGGGGACTGGCTGACCGGCGACCGCTATTTCGAGGCGTACTTCGGCGTCGTCCGCCACGTGGCGGCCCGCGGCCGGGCCGGGGAGAAGGTCGTGCCGCTCGCCAACCTCGTGGCGGGCGAGCTGGGTTCGCTGCGCTCCTTCCGCCGCGAGTACATGTGCATGCGCAACCCGTGCGGCGCCGGTGTCAATATGATCACCGTGGACGTCAACGGCGACCTCTACCCCTGCGAGGAGATGATCGGCAAGCCGGAGTTCGTCATCGGCAACCTCGCCCGGACCACCATCCGCAACGCCGTCGACACCAGCGAGGTGGTGCGCACGCTCCGGGAGCGGCACGTGGAGGAGATCCCCGAGTGCGCCGTGTGCACCTGGAAGCAGCTGTGCCACGGCGGCTGCGTCCACAAGAGCTACACCCACTTCAAGCGGCTGGACCGGGAGTCCGAGCACTGCTCCTACTACAAGCGGATCTACGAGGAACTGATTTGGCTGGAACAGTCCGAACCCGGCAGCTGGGACGCCCTGACCGCCGCACCGGGGCAGTGACGTGCGCGCACCCGTAGCGGCCCCGGCGGGCCGCACCCGGGCCTGGCCCCGCGGCTACAGACGGCTGCTCGGCGCCCGGGTGCTGCTGCGCGGCTACTTCTTCGTCCCCTTCATCGTCCTGTACGCGCAGGACATCGGGGTGTCGCTGGGCACCCTGCTGGCCGTCGAGGCGTTCTTCTCCCTGCTGGTCGTCCTCGCCGATCTGCCCGCCGGGCAGTTCGCGGACCGCATCGGACCGCGCCGGGCGCTGGTGGTGGGAGCGTCCCTGGAGGCGGCCGGGGCGCTGCTGCTGGGCCTGTGGGCGCACCCGGGGGTCTTCTGGGCCGCCCAGCCGCTGTTCGCCGGGGCGATGGCGCTGACCCAGGGGGCCGACGCGGGCCTGGCGGGGGCGCTGCTGCGGCGGGAGGCGCGCGCGGACCCGGCGCGGGAGGCCGCGTTCGAGGCGGCCTTCGAGCGGGGCGAGCGGATCCTGCAGTCGACGAGCCTGGGCTGGAACGCGGCGGTGTTCGTGGCCGGCAGCGCGCTGTCGCTCATCGGCTTCCCGGCGACGTTCCTGGCCACCGGGATCACCCAACTCGCCGCGGTGGCCCTGCTGTTCACCGTGCCGGACTGCCGTACGGCGGGCGGCGCGGGCGGCGGGGCGGACGAGCGGCTGGGCATGGCCGCCTGGGCCCGCCGGCTGTACGGGGCCCTGCGCGCCTCCCCCGCCCTGCGGCTGGACCTGGCGGCGATGGTCCTCACGGGCACGGCGTTCGCGGCGCTGCTCTACCTCGTCCCGGCGTTCCTGGTCGGCGCGGGCGTCGACGCCCACCTCACCGGCGCGGCGAGCGCCGGCATCTCCCTGGTGGCGGCCGGTCTCGGCTACCTGCTGCCGGGCGGCTGGACCCTGCGCGTCCCGGTGCTGCTGGCCGCCGCCGGGGCGCTGGCGTTCACGGTGCCGGTGGCGGCGGTGGCGCTCGCCGGCGGCGTCCTCGTCCAGGCCGGTCAGGCCCGGCTGCTGCCGCGCTACCGGGCCCGGGTGATGCGGGACCTGGGCCGGTACGGGGAGGCCGCGGCCATGAGCCTGGTCACGACGACCACCAGCCTGGGCTTCGCGGTGCTCGCCCCCTTCCTGGGCCTGCTCGTCGACCGGCTCCACCGCACGGGCCTGGCGCTGACGTGCACGGCGCTGCTGCTGGCGGCGGGCGCCACGATGTCCGTCCAGCTGCGCCGGCCGGCGGCTGCGCAGCCGGCCGGCCACCTCGGTACGGCGAGGACCCGGCGCGAGGACGCAGTGTGAAAGGGACGATGCAGGGTGAAGCAGTGTGACAAGGAGGCGGTGTGAAGCGGATCGAGTCGCTCTGTTCACTGGACGGCAAACACGTCCTGGTCACCGGGGCCTCCGGGGCCATCGGCAGGGAAGCCGTCCACACCTTCGCGGAGGCGGGCGCCAAGGTGCTCGCCGTGGACCGCAACCAGGGGCCGCTGGACGGCCTGCGGGCGGCGGGCGTGCTCGCCGGCCACCTGGTGGGGGACCTGGCGGACCCGGCGTTCTGCGACGCGGTCGCCGACCAGTGGCCCGTGGTGGACGTCCTCGTCAACAACGTCGGCTCCGGCGTCTCGATCACCCTGGCCGACACCTCCGACGAGCAGCTCGACGGCATGCTGGACGCCAACCTGCGGCCCGCCGTGCGGCTGTGCCGGCGCCTGGCCCCGGGCATGGGCGAGCGCGGCCACGGAAAGATCATCAACGTTTCGTCGGTCCTGGCGATGCACCCCGTGCCGACGGTCGCGGCCTACGCCGCCGCCAAGGCCGCCCTGATCGGCTTCACCCGCAGCATCGCCCTGGAGTACGCCCCGCGCCACGTCCAGGCCAACGTCCTGGCCCCCGGCTACCTCGAAGGCCCCAAGAACGCCGGCTACTTCGCCTCCCCGGCGGGCCGGTCCTTCGTCGACCGCTTCATGCCCAACGGCAGCGTCGGCCGCGGCGACTCCCTCAACGGCCCGCTGCTCTTCCTCGCCTCGGCGATGTCGGACCACGTCACGGGACACGTGCTCGTGGCCGACGGGGGGTACAGCATCTGGTGAACTCCCCCACCCAGAAGGCGTGGTACGCGTGGCCGGCGCACGACGCGGTCACCGCGACGCGCGTCGGCGGGACGGAGGGGCCCGCCGTCGCCCTGGGCCTGCTGCCCCACGCCAACGAGCCCCTCGGCAACGTCGTCCTGTCGCGGACCGGCGACTACGCCGGCGACCCGGAGGGGCTGTGGCTGGTCGGCCCGGTCGAACCCCCGCCCGCCGCCGGCCGCTTCCCCCTGCCCTGCGACCTCCTCGCCTTCCTCGCCGGCGGACACCTGCCGCCCCTCCCCGACCAGGCCGAGTTCTCCCACACCGCGGCGGAGCCGGCGACCTTGGGGCAGCGGCGCGCGCACGCCTTCCGCCGCGCCGTCGGCGCGACCGGGGCCGAGGCGCTGCTCCTCCTCCACAACGACGCGTTCTCCCCCTTCCCCTACCTCTACGCCCACCGCCCCTGGCCCGCCCTGGAGGACGCCCTGCTGCGCTCCCCCGACCACCCGGCGGGCACGGTGCCGCCGGCCGCCTGGACGGACCGCCTGGGGCCGCGCACCTACGCCTACTTCCCTGCCGCCCGCCTGGGCGTGCGCGGCCAGGAGAGCGCCGGGTGCTTCCTGCCGGACGCCCTCGGCATCCCCGTCCTCACCCTCGAACTGCCCATGTTCCGCTGGGAGTCCGTCCCCGACGCCGTGCGCCGCGACCTGCGCGAGGCGATGGGCCGCTGGATCGCGGACGGCGCCGGCGACCGCACCGGCCTGCTGGAGCGCGCCCGCCGGCTCCCGGCCCCGGTGCCGATGATCCCCGCCGAGGTGACCGCCCGCACGCTCCGCACGGCCGTCGCCGCCGTGCGCGGGGAGCTGCGCGCGGCGGCGACGGCCCGGCTCAGGCGAGGGTGACCAGCTCCCGGTACTCCTCGCTCCACAGGTCCTCGTCCGCGTCCGGGAGCAGCAGGACGCGGTCGGGGCGCAGCGCGTCGACGGCCCCCTCGTCGTGGGTGACCATGACGATCGCGCCCGGGTAGGTGCCCACGGCGGCGAGGACGCCGTCGCGGGAGGCGGGGTCGAGGTTGTTGGTGGGCTCGTCGAGCAGCAGGACGTTGGCGCCGGAGTGGACGAGGCAGGCCAGGGCGAGGCGGGTCTTCTCGCCGCCGGACAGGACGCGGGCGGGCTTGTCGGCGTCGTCCCCGCCGAAGAGGAACGCGCCGAGGACGTGCCGCACTTCGCCGTCGGTCAGGTGCGGTGCCACGGCGGCCAGGTTCGCGCGGACGGTCCGGTCGCCGTCGAGGGTGTCGTGCTCCTGCGCGAAGTAGCCGACGCGCAGCCCCGGTCCGCGCACCACGCGCCCGGCGTCGGGGCGTTCGCGGCCGGCGAGCAGGCGCAATAGGGTGGTCTTCCCCGCGCCGTTGAGGCCGAGGACGACGAGGCGGCTGCCGCGGTCGACGGCGAGGTCGACGCCGTCGAGCACGGGCCGGCCGGCGTAGGACTTGGCGAGGGAGACGGCGCCGAGGGGGATGCGGCCGCAGGGGGCGGGTTCGGGGAGCCGGATGCGGGCGGTCTTTTCGGCGCGCCGGGCGGGTTCGAGGCCGGCGAGCATCCGGTCGGCGCGGCGGGCCATGCTGCGCGCGGTGACGGCCGTGGCGGAGCGGGCGCGCATGCGGTCGGCCTGCGCGTGCAGGGCGGCGGCCTTGCGTTGGGCGTTGGCGCGTTCGCGGGCGCGGCGGCGTTCGTCGGCCGCGCGCCGCTCCAGGTACGCGGTCCAGCCGGTGTTGTGGACGTCGAGCGCGGCGCGCTGCGGGTCGAGGTGGAAGACGCGGTTGACGGTGGCGGCGAGCAGGCCGGTGTCGTGGCTGATGAGGACGAGGCCGCCGCGGTGGTCGGCGAGGAAGCCGCGCAGCCAGGCGACGGAGTCGGCGTCGAGGTGGTTGGTCGGCTCGTCGAGCAGCAGGGTGGGGTGGCCGGCGAACAGGACGCGGGCGAGTTCGACGCGGCGGCGCTGGCCGCCGGAGAGCGTGCCGACGGGCCGGTCCATGACGTGCGCGGGCAGGCCGAGGCCCGCGGCGACGCGGGCCGCCTCGGCCTCGGCGGCCCAGCCGCCGCCCGCCTGGAACTCGGCCTCGGCGCGGGCGTAGGCGTTCATGGCCCGCTCCCGGCCGGCCTCCGCGGTGGCCTCCGCCATGGCGTCGGCGGTGCGGCGCAGGGCGCGGACGGCCCCGTCGAGGCCGCGGGCGGACAGGATCCGCTCGGTGACGGTGGCGGCGGGGTCGGCGGCGGCCGGGTCCTGGGGCAGGTAACCGACGCCGCCGGTGCGGGTGATGGTGCCGGCGGCCGGCCTGGCCCGTCCGGCCAGGGCGGTCAGCAGGGTGGTCTTGCCGGCGCCGTTGCGGCCGACGAGGCCGACCCGGTCGCCGGGGGCGACGTGGAAGGAGACCTGGGAGAGCAGGAGGCGGGGGCCGACGCGCAGGTCGACACCACGGGCGGTGATCATGGGATGACGCTCCGGAAGGGCTGAGGAACACACGGGTGGCGTGGAGGCGGGTTCCTCGGCTAGGAGATGCGGGGCGTCGGCATGGGAGGCATGCTAACGCGGAGCCCGGCCCTCCGCATCCGGTTTTTTCCGGGCCTCCGGACGACGTCCCGGTGAAGCGGCTGCGAAGGCCCTGTGCTCCCCGGGCCGTCCGCCCGCCCGGCACCCCCGCACCACGGGATGATCCGGAAAGGACCGACCGGACGGCTCGCGGAAGGGCGTCGTGGAACTCTGGCTGCTCAACACCTTCAGCACCCCTGCCCTGGCCACCGTCTTCATCGGCGGCATCGTGCTCTTCGCCGTGGCCGGCGGCCTGCTGGTGCGGCGCCGGATGCCGCACACCGTCGCGGGGCGGCACAACGAGACCGTCGGCGTCGTCCTCGGCATCTACGGCGCGATCTACGGCATCATCCTGGCCTTCGTCATCGTGGCCGAGTGGGAGGCCCTGGGCACCGCCCGCAACAACGTCGCCACCGAGGCCACGCAGACCGCCGAAGTCCTGCGGGACGCCGCGGTCTTCCCGCCCGCGCAGCAGCGCGCCGTATCCTCCGCCATAGGGGCGTACGTGCACGCCATCGTCGACAAGCAGTGGCCGCGCATGCGCGAGGGGCATCCGGACCCGAACCTCACCAACCCCCAAGTCGTCGCCCTCTACCGGGCGTTCCAGACCTACGAGCCCACCACCGAGGCGCAGAAGGCCTATTACGCCCAGGCGGTCTCCAACCTGGGCGGCGTCGCCGCCGCGCGCCGCAGCCGGCTCGCGACCTCCCAGGAGCAGCTCCCGGTCCTGCTCACCGTCCTGGTCCTGGGCGGCGCGCTCGTGATCATCCCGCTGACCTGGGTGTACGGGATCCGCAGCATCCGCGTGCAGATCGTCTTCGTCGGCGCGGTCGCGGCCCTGATCGGCGTGAGCGTCCTCCTCGTCCTCACCCTGGACCGCCCGTTCTCCGGCGACCTCACCATCCCGCCCACCCCGTTCAAGGAGGGCATCCTCGCGCAGTTCTGGCGCTGAGCCCGGGGGTCGGGGCCCGCAACCCGGCCGTGGCGAACGGCCGATGTCGTGCGTCCATCCGTGTGGCCGGGGAGCCGGGTGCTTTTGCGGCCGGGACGAGGGGACACCCAGCACAGGGTCCCCCGTCCGGCGCGAACCTCGGAGCCCGCCATCAAAGTCCTCCTCGTCGACAACCACGACTCGTACACGTACAACCTCTTCCAGCTCATAGCCGCGGAATACGGCACGGAACCCGACGTCCTGACCAACGACGACCCGGCGTGGGAGGGCGTCGACCTCCGCTCCTACGACGCGGCCGTCATCTCCCCCGGCCCCGGACGCCCCGGCAGACCGCGGGACTTCGGGCGCTCGCGGGACGTCCTGGCCGACGGCCGCCTCCCGGTGCTCGGCGTGTGCCTGGGCCACCAGGGCCTCGGGGCGGAGGCGGGCGCCCGGGTGGTGCAGTCCCCGCGCCCGCGGCACGGGCACCTGACGACCGTCACGCACACCGGTGACGCGCTGTTCGCGGGCGTGCCACGGGAGTTCACGGCGGTGCGCTACCACTCGCTGTGCCTGGCCGAGCCCGTGCCGGACGTCCTGCGGGTGACCGCGCGGGCCGAGGACGGGGTCGTCATGGCGGTGGCCCACCGCGAACGCCCGTGGTGGGGTGTGCAGTTCCATCCCGAGTCGGTGGCCTCGGAGCACGGTGCCCGGCTGATGGCCAACTTCCGTTCCCTGGCGCGCGCCGCCCACCGCCGGGACGGCCGGCGGACGGCGGCCCGGCCCTCGGCCCCGCGCGCGGCCCCCCGCCGGACGGCCGCGCGACCGGCCCCCGGCGCGCCGCCGCTGGAGGTCAAGTACACCGTCCTGCCCGGCGAGACCGACACCCGCGCCGTCTTCACGGCCCTGTACCGCGACAGCGACCCGGTCTTCTGGCTGGACAGCGCGCATGTGGCGGAGGGGCTCTCCCGCTTCTCCTTCCTGGGTGACGCGTCCGGCCCGCTGGGCGAGCTGCTGACGTACCGCGCCGGCGAGGGGCGGGTGACCGTCCGGCACGGCAACGGGGTGACCACCACCTGCCCCGGCAGCGTCTTCGACGTCCTGGAGGAGCGGTTGCGGGTGCGGTCGGTGGCCCCGCCGCACGATCCGCCGTTCGACTTCGCCGGCGGGTACGTCGGCTACTTCGGGTACGAGCTGCGGGCCGACTGCGGCTCCCCGCACGGCCGCCGGGCCCCCGCCCCGGACGCCCAGTGGCTGTTCTGCGACCGCTTCGTCGCCGTCGACCACCGGGAGAAGCGGACCTGGCTGGTGGCGCTGTGCCGCCCGGAGGAGCCGGGCGAGCCGCAGGCCGCGGAGGACTGGCTGGCGGCGACCGCGCGGGCGGTGCGCGAACTGCCGCACACCCGGCGCCCGCCGGGCGCCGCGGCCGCGCGCCCGCCGGACACCCGGGCCGCCGCCCGCCGCGCCGAGGCCGCCCTGGCCCGCCCCGAGGCCGGCTACCTCGCCGACATCGCCGAGTGCCGACGGCAGTTGTACGCGGGCGAGAGCTACGAGCTGTGCCTGACCAACACGGTCACCCTGCCCGCGCCCGACGACCCGCTCGCCTGCTACACCCGGCTGCGCGCCCTCAACCCGGCCCCGTACGGCGCCCTGTTGCGCTTCGGCGGGACGTGGGTGCTCAGCGCCTCCCCGGAGCGTTTCCTGCGCGTGGACCGCGACCGGACGGCGGAGAGCAAGCCGATCAAGGGCACCGCCCGGCGCGGCGACGACCCGGCGGAGGACGAGGCGCTGTGTCGCTCGCTGCGCGAGGACCCCAAGACCCGTGCCGAGAACCTGATGATCGCCGATCTGCTCCGCAACGACCTCGGCCGGGTCTGCGAGGTGGGCACCGTCGAGGTGCCCGAGTTCCTCGCGACGGAGAGCTACGCCACCGTCCACCAGCTGGTGTCGACGGTCCGGGGCCGGCTGCGCCCGGACGTGGGGGCGGTGGGCGCCGTGCGGGCGTGCTTCCCCGGCGGGTCGATGACGGGCGCGCCGAAACTGCGGTCGCTGGACATCCTCGACGGGCTCGAAAAGCGGCCGCGCGGCATATACTCGGGCGCGCTCGGCTATCTGTCCGCCTCGGGCCCGGCGGACCTGAGCATCGTCATCCGCACCGCCGTCCTGCACGACGGCGTCCTGACCGCGGGGACCGGCGGGGCGATCCTGCTGGACTCCGATCCGGCCGCCGAGTACGCCGAGATCCTGCTCAAGGCCGCCGCCACCGTCCAGGCGCTGCCGGACGAGGGCGCGCCCCGCACGGGGCACGCCCCGGCGGCGGTCCGCCGCACCACCCGTCCCGTCCGCACGAGGTGAGGGCAGATGACCGAGAAGGCGCAGTACGACGTGATCGGGCAACGGTACGCGCGGATGAAGGAGAACGCGGCCTTCTGCGTGGCCGATTCCCACACGCTCCTCGACGCGCTGCGGGCCTGCGGGGACCTGCGCGGGAAGCCCGCGCTGGACGTGGCGTGCGGGCACGGCGACATCGCGCGGCTGCTGGCCGGGCGCGGCGCCTCCCCGGTGATCGGCGTGGACGTGTCCGCGGAGATGGTGCGGCTGGCGCGGGCCCTGGAGCACCGGGAGCCGCGGGGGATCCGGTACCTGGTGGCGGACGCGGCCGAACTGCCGGTGCTGGGCCGCTTCGCGGTGGCGACGGCGAGCTATCTGTTCAACTACGCGCCCACGCGGGCGGTCAAGCGCGCGATGTTCGCGGCGATCCGGGCCAATCTGGCGCCGGACGGGACGCTGCTGGCGATCGTGCCCAACACCGGCCCCTTCCTGGAGGAGGCGCACGGCGCCGCCGGCGCGCGGCTGGTGGAGCGGGTGCCGGGCGGGGAGGCACCGCTGATGCGCATGGAGTTCCTGTCCGACCCGCCGGTGCCGTTCGCGTACTACGAGTGGCAGCGCGCCGACTACGAACAGGCCGCGCGCGAGGCCGGGTTCGGGAACGTCCGGTGGCAGTCGACGCGTACGCCCCCGCCGGACGAACGCTGGAACGCGGCGTTCTGGGAGGACTACCAGCGGGCGCCCCGCAGCTCCCTGCTGATCTGCCGCTGACGACGGGGGGAGGGTGGCGGTGGTGGACGAGGGACGGGCCAGAACGGTCGCCGTGATCGGCGCGGGCCCGCGCGGGCTGTCGGTGGTCGAGCGCCTGACGGCGAACGCGGGCGCGGCGGGCCGGCCCGTCGTCGTCCACGTCGTCGACCCCTACCTCGGCGCCGGCGGGCGGGTGTGGCGCAGCACGCAGCCGCGGGAGCTGCTGATGAACACGGTGGCGGCGCAGGTGACGATGTTCACCGACCGGAGCGTCAGCTGCGCGGGGCCGATCCGGCCGGGGCCGAGCCTGTACGACTGGGCCAAGGACGTGGTGCCGGCCGAGCCGGCGGGCGCGGTGCCGGGCTGGGTGCGGGCGGAGGCCGCGCGGCTGGGCCCGGGGTCGTACCCCTCGCGGGCCTTCTGCGGCCGCTATCTGACGTGGGTGCTCGACCTGTTGACGCGTACGGCGCCGGACGGGGTGACCGTCCGGACGCACCGGCACCGGGCGGTGCGGCTGACGGAGGCGGAGGGCGCGGCGCAGGTCGTCACGCTGGAGACGGGGGCGCGGCTGCTGGTGGACTGCGTGGTCCTGGCGCAGGGGCACCTGGACATGCCGGCGGCCACGTGCCCGGAGGAGGCGGAACTGCTGGGGCACGCGCGGCGGTACGGCCTCGGCTACCTCCCGCCGGCCAGCCCGGCGGAGGCGGACCTGGGGGCGGTGGCGGCGGGCGAACGGGTCGCCCTGCGCGGCCTGGGCCTCAACTTCTTCGACTATCTCGCCCTGTTGACGGTGGGCCGCGGCGGCTCCTTCCACCGGACGGCGGGCGGCCGGCTGCGCTACCTGCCGTCCGGCTGGGAGCCCCGGCTGTTCGCCGGGTCGCGGCGCGGAGTGCCGTACCACGCGCGCGGCGAGAACCAGAAGGGCGCCTTCGGCCGGCACCGGCCGGTGGTGCTGACCCAGGAGCGGATCGCCGCGCTGCGGCGCCGGCGGCGGAACGGGGAGCAGATTCGTTTCCTGCGCGACGTGTGGCCGTTGATCGACCGGGAGGTGACGGCCGTGTACTTCGCGGCCCTGCTGGCCCGGCGGTCGCGCCGCGGCGAGCGGGAGGCGTTCCTGAGGGAGTACCTGCGGCAGCCGTTCGGCACGCCGGTGGACGAACGGCTGCTGGAGCGCTTCGGGATCGTGCGGGACGACGCGTGGGACTGGGAGCGGATCTGCCGGCCGTACGGCGACCGGGAGTTCACGGGCCCCGCGGCCTACCGGGAATGGCTGCTGGGCTACCTCCGCGACGACCTCGCCGAGGCCCGCCTCGGCAACGTGGACGGTCCGCTGAAGGCGGCCCTGGACGTCCTGCGGGACCTGCGCAACGAGGTGCGGCTCGCGGTGGACCACGCGGGGATCACCGGCGAGTCGTACCGCGACGAGCTGCGCACCTGGTTCACCCCGCTCAACGCGTACCTGTCGATCGGCCCGCCGCCGCGCCGCATCGAGGAGTTGATCGCGCTGATCGAGGCGGGCGTGGTGGAGATGGTGGGGCCGGGGATGCGGGTGGCCCCGGTGCCCGGCGGTTTCGCGGTCGCCTCGGCGGCCGTGCCGGGCTCGGAGCGGCGCGTGACGACGCTGGTGGAGGCGCGGCTCCCAGAGGTGGATGTACGCAGCACGACCGATCCCCTGGTGCGCGACCTGCGGGCCCGGGGCGCCTGCCGCCCCTACCTGATCCCTTCCGGGTGGGACGGCCATGTGGAGACGGGCGGGCTGATGGTGACGCCGCGCCCGTACCGCCTGGTGGACGCGGCGGGCCGCCCGCATCCGTACCGGTTCGCCTTCGGTGTGCCGACGGAGACGGTGCACTGGGCGACGGCCGCCGGGATACGGCCGGGCGTCGACTCGGTCATTCTGGGCGACGCGGACGCGATCGCCCGGGAGTGCCTGTCGGTGCGGCTGGGGGGACGGGTGCGGCCGGAGGATCCGGATCCGGACGGGGAGCGGGCGGCGGTGCCGTGACGAGCGTGCGCCGTCCGTGGCCGCGCCGGGTCAGCGGCCGCCGCGGGCGGGCGTGAACGTGCGGGTCTCGCCGGGCCGGACGGTGAGGGGGCGTCCGCGGAGCACGATGCGCAGGGCCGATCCGGCCGACTCCGGGACGCTGACGGTGAGGCGGTCGCCGCTGAGGCGCACGCCGATCCCCCAGTGCCCCCGGTAGCGGAGGGTGAAGCCGAACCCGGAGAGCCCGGGAACCGCCACCGGGTCGGTCCACAGGGCGTCCTCGCGGGTCTCCAGTCCGGTGAGACCGCGCTGTACCAGGTCGAGGGTGCCGGCCATCGCGCCGAGGTGGATGCCCTCGGCGGTGGTGCCGCCCTGGACGTCCGCCACGTCCTCCTCCAGCGCCTCGCGGCAGTACCGCCAGGCGTCGGCCCGCCGGGCCCGGGCCAGCACCCAGCCGTGCACCAGGCTGCTGAGGGTGGAGCCGTGGCTGGTGCGCCGCAGGTAGTGGTCGACCGTGCGGCGCCAGGTGCCGTCGGTCAGCTCGTAGCCCAACTGCCGGAAGAGATCGGCCAGTTCGGCGGGCGAGAAGAGGTAGCCGAGCATGAGCACGTCCGCCTGTTTCGACGCCTGGTAGCGGTTGACCGTGTCGTCCTCGGCCTCCAGGATCCGGTCGAGCCGGCGGATGTCGCCGTAGCGTGCGCGGTAGGCGTCCCAGTCGAGCTCGGCCAGGTCCCCGTACCCCTCGAACTGGCCGATGACGCCCCGGTGGAACGGCACGTGGAGGCGGTGGGCGACCTCCTCCCACCGCGCGAGCTCCTCCGCGTCCAGGACGCCGCGCTCGGCCAGCTCCCGGCGCCGCCGCCCCGGCAGTCTCCCCACCAGCTCCAGTGCCCGGCCCAGGACCCAGGCGGCGGTGACGTTGGTGTACGCGTTGTCGTCGATGCCGGGGGCGGCGGACTCCGGGTAGGCGTCGTGGTACTCGTCGGGGCCGACGACCCCGCGGATGCGGTAGCGGCCGCTCGCGGGATCGTGGACGGCGCTGTGGGACCAGAACCGGGCGATCGGCAGCAGCATCTCGGCGCCCTTGGTGTGCAGGTACTCCTCGTCGCCCGTCGCCTGGCAGTACTGCCACACGTTGTAGGCGACGGCGGAGCCGACGTGGTGCTGGAGCCGCGAGCGGTCCGGGAGCCAGCGGCCGGAACGGGGGTTGAGGTGCAGCGTCTGCGTCTCGTCGCGGCCGTCGCTGCCGCTCTGCCAGGGGTAGCGCGCCCCGGCCCGGCCTTCCTGACGGGCCGTCAGGAGTGCTCTCGGCAGGCGGCGGTGACGGTAGTCGATCAGCGCCCGGGACACCTCGGGGAAGTGCAGGTTCAGGTACGGCAGGACGAACAGCTCGTCCCAGAAGACGTGGCCCCGGTAGGCCTCGCCGTGCAGTCCGCGCGCGGGCACCCCCGCGTCCAGGTCCGTGGTGTGCGGGGAGAGCGTCTGCAGCACGTGGAAGACGTGCAGGCGCAGGACCCGGCCCGCCTCCCCCGGGAACCGCACGTCCGCGCGCCGCCACAGCTGCTCCCAGGCGACGGTGTGCGTCCGCAGGAGCTCCGCGAAGTCCGGTGCGGCGCCGACGCGTTCGACGGCCGCGGTGAAGGGGTCGCTGACGGCGCGGTCGTGGGAGGTGTGCAGGGCGACGGTCTTGTCCACGGTGACGGGCCGGCCGTCGGCGACGGCGAGCCGGAGCCGGTGGACCGCGCACCGGGCGCGGGCCTCGCGTCGCGCGTCCACGGGTCCGCCGCTGGTGACGGTGGTGCGCTGGGCGAGGGCGACGGCGATGTCGGAGGTGCGGGTGCGGCAGCGCAGCCAGACCGTGTCCGGCCCGGCGGTCCCGGTGCGGAAGCCGGTCAGGTGGCGGCCGTCGAGGTCCCGGTAGCGCGGCACGTTGGCGTTCTCGACGGCGCCGTCGAGGGCGCACTCGACCTCGATCCGGCCGCTCCAGCCCTCGGGGGTGAGGACGGTGCGCAGCGCCGCGGTGTACGGGTCGCCCATGTGGACCAGCCGGTGCTGTGCGACGGCCAGGACGCGGCCGTCGGCGCCCTGGTGGCGGAAGGTCCGGATCAGCGTCCCGTGCCGCAGCCGCAGCGTCAGCCGGTGGTCGAGGAACCCGCCGTCGTCCATGACGGCCCAGGGCCCCGGCGGGCCGTCGTCGGGGAGCGGGCGGAAGCGCAGCGGCAGCCAGTTCGGGAGGTTGACCATGTCCTCGTTCTCGACCTCGCGGCCGGCGACGGACGACACGAGGCGGTCGTAGCAGCCGGCCGCGTAGGTGCCCGGGTAGTGCCCGGCCCCCGCGGGGCTCTCGGGGGCGGCGCCCCGGGTGGCGAAGCGTCCGTTGCCGAGCGTGCACAGCGCTTCGCGCAGCCCCTCGGTGGCGGGGTCGTAGCCGGTGTACTCCCAGGTCCACCCGGGTGCCTCCGGTGGGTTCCGCTCCGGCACGGCCGTCGTCGCCTCCCTCCACCATCCGGGGATCTCCGTCCGTCCAGGAGACCCCGTCCGTTCAGGAGACCTCCGTCGCGGGGGAACGGCCACCGCGGGGGCGGGGCGGCCCGCTCGGGGTGCGGGCCGGCGAGGGTGCGGTCACGCTGGGGGCATGGCGTGTGCCACCGCCCCGCGGGATCCGCAGGAGAGCACGGACGCGCTCCCGGCCGGGGAGCCGCCGTGATGGCCCGGGCGGGCGTCTTCGGGGCCCTGCCCGAGGGCCGGCGCGAGACGCTGCTGGCCGCCGCGCGCGAGGTGTCGTTCCCGGTCGGCACCCGCATCTTCGAGGAGGGCGGGCACGCCGACCGCTTCTGGGTCCTGCACACCGGCACCGTCGCCCTCGACCTGCACGTCCCCGGCCGCCGCCCGGCCGTCATCGAGACGGTGGGCTCCGGCGAACTCCTCGGCTGGTCCTGGCTGTTCGCGCCCCGGCAGTGGCACCTGGGCGCCGAGGCCACCGGCCCCGTGCGCGCCTGGGAGTTCGACGCCGACGAGGTCCGCGCGCTGTGCGCCCGCGACCCGGAGCTCGACCACGCGCTGCTCGTCTACGTCGCGGAGACCATCGGCCGGCGCCTGCGCGCCGCCCGCACCCGGCTCCTGGACCTCTACGGCCCGGCCGGGAGCGGCGAACCGCGGTGAGGGCGGGCCGCCCCCGGCCGCGCCGTGCGGCAGGCTGGGAGGAGGGGACCGTCCGGCCGGGAGATGACCGACGATGACGTTCTGGTACGGGGACCACGGCGGCGGCTGGGGCTGGGTCGCCATGTCGATCGGCATGGTCCTCTTCTGGGCCGTGGTGGTCGCGGCCCTGGTCCTGCTGGCCCGCTCCCTGGGGCGGCCGCACCAGCACACCCGCTGGGGCCCTCCGCCCACGGCGCCCGCCGAACAGGTCCTCGCCGAGCGCTTCGCCCGCGGCGAGATCGACGAGGAGGAGTACCGGCGGCGCCTGGAGGTGCTGCGCTCCACCGGGGCTCCGCCGCCGCGGTGAGTACCGCGGCGCGGGCGCCGGGGTGGCCGACCGGCTTCGTTCCGGCGGTGCCGCCCGTCCTGCGACGCTGGAATCGTGGGCACCGAAAGCCCCCGGAGAAGGAGCGGGGCCATGCCGCGGCGGCCCCGAGCGGTCGGCGGGCTCATGACGCGGAACGTGGTCCGGGTGCGCGGCCCCTTCCCCGCTTCCTGGTCCGTCGGATCGCGACCCGAGGAGTCAGCGATGAACGACAACCGGCGCACCGTCAGCGACGTCATGACCCAGACGGTCGTGGCGATCAGCCGCAACGCGCCCTACAAGGAGATCGTCAGGACGCTCGCCGAGTGGAGGGTCAGCGCGATGCCGGTGCTCGAGGGCGAGGGCCGGGTCATCGGCGTCGTCTCCGAGGCCGACCTGCTGCCGAAGGAGGAGTTCATGGACCGCGACCCGTCCCGGCCGGAGCTGTCGCCGCGGCTCGACGAGCTGGCGAAGGCCGACGCGGGCACGGCCGAGGAGCTCATGAGCACGCCCGCGGTCACCGTCCACGCCGACGCGTCCCTCGCGGAGGCGGCCCGGGTGATGGCGCGCAGGGGCGTCAAGCGCCTCCCGGTCGTGGACGCGCACGGCATGCTGACCGGCATCGTCAGCCGCGGCGACCTGCTCAAGGTGTACCTGCGGGAGGACGAGGACATCGCCCGCGAGATCCGCGACGACGTGCTCGCCCACCTGTTCCGCGACCGGCGGCCCCCGGTGGAGGCCCGGGTGCGGGAGGGCGTGGTCACGCTCTCCGGGTCGCCGGCCGATCCGTCGCTGGCGGCGGTCCTGGCGCGGCTCGTCCGGGCCGTGGACGGGGTGGTGAACGTGGAGCTCCGGCTCGCGGAGGCGCCGGACGTGGCTCCGCAGCCCTGACCCGTGCCGAACGGCCGCCCAGCGGTGGCACGACACCGGTCCGTCTGATCCTCTGAACGAGGGGACCGGCGGCGGGCGACAGTGCGGAGGAGCGGCCGTGCGAGACGAAGACGGAACGGTGCAGTCCGACGGCGACACGCTGGGCACCCGCGCCACCCTGCGCCGTCGGCAGCTGGGCATGTCGCGCGAGGAACTGGCGCAGCGGGCCGGCATGTCGGTCGCCTATCTGCGTCAACTGGAGACGTTCCGGGGCGACTTCGACCCGGGCGCCGTCATGCGGCTGGCCGCCGCCCTGGAGATGCCCTACGCGGAGCTGGTGTCGGGCCGTCCGGACGCCGCGCCCGGCCAGGCGCCACCGGCGGCCCGCCCGGTGCTGATGCGGCTGTCGGAGCAGGAGTGCTGGGAGCGGCTGGGTACGCACGGGATCGGCCGCCTGGGGCTGTCCGGCGGGGCCGGTCCCGTCGTCCTGCCGGTCAACTTCCTGGTCGACGCCCGCACGGTCGTCTACCGGACGGAGGCCGACGGACCGGCGGCGGTGGCCGCCGGGGAGCGGCTGGCCTTCGAGGCGGACCACCTCGACGAGCACCTGAGCAACGGCTGGAGTGTGCTCGTCCAGGGCACCGCTGACCGCGTCACCGACCCGCACGTGGTGCGCACGCTCGCCGAGCGGCCGGGGGCGCGGCCGTGGGCGGGCGGCGAGCGCGACCTGTGGATCCGGGTCGTGCCCGCGGAGGTGAGCGGCCGCGTCCTGCGGGCGATGTGACGCGCCCCCGGCGGCCCGCCCCTGCGATCGACAATTTAGGCTCGGCTAACCTAAGTTGATCCTGGTCGACCCGGAGGGGGAACTCCTCGATGACGTCGTCGGCACGGCCGGAGGCCTTACCCACGGCCCCGCCCGCCCCGCCCCGCCCTCTCCCCCTCGGCACCCCCTGGCCACGGCTGGCCGGACTGGCGGGCGTGCCGGCCTCGGTCGCCTGGCTGGCGGGGGACGTCCTGCTGCTCGGCGAGCCCATGGGCACAGCCGACCGGTACCCGCTGCCGGCGGCGTACGAGGGCACGGCCCGCGACTCGCTGGCGGCCATGCTGCCCGCCTCGACGGCGCGCCTCGCCGTCGGAGCCCTCCTGGGCGTTCCTGACCGGCCCCCTGTACCTGGCGGCCTGCCGGCACGTGTGGTGCGGGCTGCGGACCGCGCCGCGCCGGCTGTCGCTGCCGCCCGTCGCCCTGCTCACGGCCGGCTTCGCGCTGGCGCCCTTCGCGCACGGCTCGTTCTCCTACTGGGGCCGGGCCGCCCGGGCCGTGCACGACTCCGGCGCCCGCGCGCAGGTGCTCACCGCCTGCCGGGCGACATCGCCGCGGTGCTCGTCGTCCCGTACGCGGTCCTGCTGGCCTGCTGGGCGGCCGGTTCCGTCGGGATGGCCGTGTGCGTGCTGCGGGGGCCGACGGCCTTCCCGAGGTGGATGTGCGCGGCCACGCCCCTCGTCCTCGTCCCCGTCGGCGCGCTGATCACCAAGGCGCTGCCCGGAGCGGCCGGGACCGCGCTCCGGGGCGCGGCCCTGAGCGTCGGCAACCTGCTCTTCTTCTCCCTCACCACCGCCGCGCTGTGGCGCCGCCGCTGACCCCGGCGGCCGGGCCGGCCTCCCCTACCGGCACGCCACTCGGGCCGTCCGGCGGCGCAGCCGGATCCGCGCCCCGTGGGCGGGGACGAGCATGACGGTCATGAGCCGCGCCGACTCCAGCGGCCCGGCCGGTTCGGGAACGGCGGTCGCGAGGGTCTCCCGCAGGACGGTCTCGACCTCCAGGTGCGCCAGCGACACCCCGATGCAGCGGCGCACGCCGCCGCCGAACGGCGTCAGCGCGTAGGGCACGGGGTCGGCGCCCAGGTGCCGTTCGGGCCGGAAGGCGTGCGGCTGGGGCCACAGTTCGGGGTCGAGGTGGGTGAGGGGGAACATCGCGGCGACGAAGGCGTGCCCGGGCACGGGGTGCCCGCCGAGTTCCGTGTCGTGCGCGGCGGTGCGCAGGGAGCCGTAGACGGCGGGGCGCAGCCGGCCGGATTCCTTGAGGACCGCCTTGAGGAGCCGGTCCGATCCGGCGTCGAGGTCGGCGATGAGGTCGTCGCGGGCGGCGGGGTGGTGGGCGAGCAGGTGCAGGGCCCAGGCGACGGTGGTGGCGGTGGTCTCGTGGCCGGCCAGGACGAGGCCGAGCAGTTCGTCCTGGAGCTGCTGGTCGCTGAGCCCGGCGCCGTGCTCGTCGCGGACGTCGAGCAGCATGGACAGCACGTCGTCGCGGCCGGCGCGGTCGGTGACGGCCCGGCGCGCGGCGATCTCCTGGCGGACCAGCTTCCGTACGGCCGCGCGGCGCCGGAGGAAGCGGCCGCCGGGCGAGAGGGGGCCGAAGTCGCGGCGCAGCGGCCGGGGCAGGAAGAGCACGGGGAAGTTGCCCATGCCGATGAACGCGTCCACCGCGTCGCGGAAGGCCGCGATGCGGGCGGGGTCCGTGAGGCCGAAGACGGCGCGCAGGATGACGTCGAGCGTCAGCCGCTGCGCCCAGGGCCGTACCGCCTTGGGGCCGGGGGCCAGCAGGTCGGGCAGTCCGGCGCGGACGAGTTCCCGCACCCGCCGGGTCCAGCGGGTGACCCGCTCGCCGTGGAAGGGGGGCAGCAGGAGCATGCGGTGGGGCAGGTGCCGGGGCGGGGGCGTGCAGATCAGCGACGCGGCGCCGACGACGGCGGCCAGGCCGGCGGCGGCGTCCCCGCCGGGGAACCGCTTGTGGTCGGTCATCACCGCCCGGCTCGTCGCCACGTCGGTCGCGCAGACGAGGGCGCCCCGGTAGGGGTACATGCGCAGCGAGTACACCGGGCCGAACCTCCGGCGCAGGGCCTGCCCGTACGCCAGCGGATCCAGGAGGTTGCGCGCGGTCTGCACGGCGCGCGGCGCGCGGAAGGCCGGCGGGAAGAGCCGGGGATCCCACGCGGGCTCCCGGGTGAACGGATCGCTCATGCCGGCGGTGCTCCTCCCGACGGTGGACACTGTCCGTACGGTCTCCACCCAGCTTGGACCGGAATGTCACGTTCAAGAGGAAGGACCACTCTTGTGAGTGCATGCCCGGCCTCCGTTCCGAAGCCCGCCGCGGAACCGTACGCCCCCGTGCACTCCGCACGTCCCCGGCGGGCCCCCGCGCGCCGTCGCCCGTCCGCGGCACCCGGAGCGCTCGCGGGACGGGCCGCGGGACCGGCCGCCGTCAGGCCCCCGGGCCCATCAGCCGCGCCCACGCCTCGATCTCGTCGGTGCCGATCCCGGCGAAGTCGGGGCAGAAGAAGCTCTTGAGGCGCTGGCTCTCGCTCTCGGCGGAGAAGACGTCCTCGAAGTCCTCCAGCGGGCGGACGCTGCCGAGCAGATCGGAGACGTGTCCCCGCTCCTGGCAGAGGAAGGCCAGGGAGGCGGCGAAGGTGCCGTAGGAGACGGATTCCAGGGTGACTTCCTTGCGCAGCGCCGTGGCGAGGTCGAGGGGGACGGGTTCGAGGGGGCGGCCGCGGACGATGACGCGGCCGCCGGGGCGGACGACGCGGATCATCTCGTCGAGGACCTCGGCGCGGGGCTCGCTGGCGACGACGAAGTCGTAGGTGTCGGGCGGGATGCGCCCGGCGCGGTCCTCGCCGGTGCCGGTGCCGCGGACGTCGAGGGAGGTGAACCCGTAGGAGCGCAGGACGCGTTCGGCGAGCCGGGCGGTGCGGTCGGCGCCGTGGACCAGGCCGCGGTCGGGGGGCTTGATGTCGGCCTTGAGGACGCCCAGCGAGGAGCAGACGGGTTCGGCGTAGGCGCCCTCGCGGAAGGTGAGCGTGCCGGGCATGCGGTGCACGACCCGGGCGGGGACGGTGACGAACTCGGCGAAGGCGCCGGGGCGCTGGAAGCCGAGGCACTCGTGGTAGGGGCAGCTCTCGGTGTCGCCCTCGGCGCAGCGCTCGCAGTTCATGCAGGGGATCAGCGGCATCACGGTCACCCGGTCCTCGACGGCGAACCCCCGTACGTCCGGGGCGAGTCCGGCGATGACGCCGGAGAACTCGTGGCCCAGGACGAGGGGGTCGGCGCAGGGGACGAGCCCGAGCGCGGCGTTGACGTCGCTGCGGCAGACGCCGGCCACCGCCACCCGGATGAGCACTTCCCCGGCGGCGGGCTCCGGCACGGGGACGTGCTCGACCTGGACGGAGGTGCCCTGTTTGAGGATGGCTCGCATCTCTGCCACGTCACAGTCTCCTGCAGTCTCCCGGGGGCGGTCTCCCGCGGACGGGGGCCGGTTCATGGGGTCCGGCGGGGGCCCTGGGCCGCGCTCTGCCGTTCGGCCAGGATCCGGGCCAGCTCGAACCGTTTGATCTTCATGGTGGCGGTCTTGGGCAGGTCGTCCTCGCGCCAGTGCACCGGCGGGGCCATGGGCGGGAGGGCGGCGGCCGCGGCGCGCCAGGCCGCCTCGTCCAACGGCCGGTCGTCGTGGGTGCACACCACCGGGACCGGCAGGCCGTCGGCGCCGCGGACGATGACGACCTCGGTCAGGTCGGCGATCCCGCCGAGCAGCCGGTCCTCGGCGTCCAGGGTGCTGCCGAAGTCGTCGATGACGTCGACCTCGCGGTCCAGCAGGTGGACGCAGCCCCACTTGGTGCGGTAGCCGACGTCGCCGGTGCGCCACCAGCCGTCGGCCGACAACTGCCGGTCGTGGCGCTCCTGTTCGCCGAGGTAGGTGACGAAGCGCCCTTTGCTGCGCACCTCGATGAAGCCGGGTGTGCGGGCGGAGGGCGGCCGGCCGTCGCGGCCGACGACGCGGACGGCGGTCGTGCCGACGAAGGGGAAGCCGACGCAGCGGCCGTCGGCGCGGTGGGAGCGGCGGCGGGTGAAGCCGCGGCAGACCACGGGGCCGGTCTCCGTCTGGCCGTACATCTGGCCGAAGAGCGGGGCGCGCCGGCCGGAGGCGCCGAGCATGCGGTGCACGGTGCGCGGGTGGAGGGCGTCGAAGGTGCTGCTGAAGAGCTTGACGTTGGCGAAGGGGCGGCGGGGGTCGTCGGCCAGCGGTTCCCAGGCCATGAAGGTGTTGGGGTGCGCCTCGATGATGCCCGGGCGCATGCGGACGAAGTGGTCCGCGGCCCGCTGGGGGTTCTCGTCGGCCAGGACGAGCATGGGCAGGCCGCGCAGCAGGGCGATGGCCAGCACGCTGATCATCCGGGAGTGGACGAAGGAGGCGTGGATGGCGATGGTCTCGCGCCGGGGCACGACGGGGGCGAGGGCGGAGAGCTGGAGGAGGTAGCGGATCTCCTGGGTGATCCCGGTGTGCACGGCGAGTTTGGGGACACCGGTGGTGCCGGAGGTGTGGGTGATGAGCGCCGGGCGGTGCGGCGCGGTGTGCACGGGGGCGATCCGCTCGGCGCCGGCCAGGGCTTCGAGGCCGGTGGCGCGGGGGTAGGAGCCGCGGACGACGAGGACGCGCTCGGTCTCGTCGAAGACCGGCTGGGGCAGCTCGCGGTCGAGCTTGTGCCGGTCGGTGACCAGGAACGGCCGGCCGGCGCGGCGCAGCAGCCGCAGGACGGTCGCGCCGTCGAGCCGGGCGGACAGCAGGACGGGGACGGCGCCGGCGCGGGCGGCGGCGAAGGCCAGGAGGGTGATGTCGAGGCCGTCGGCCTTGTGGACGGCGACGTGGTCGCCGGGCCGGACGCCCGCGGCCGCCAGCCGGGAGGCCAGGTCGGCCACGAGGTCGGCGACTTCGGCGACCGTGGTGCGGCGCCCCAGGTGCGGGGCGACGTCGAGGTCGTGGTCGAGGACGAGGACGTTGGCCGGGTGGCGGGCGGCGGCCCGTTCGGCCAGGGTCCCCAGTCGGATGCCGCTGCGCGCCATGCGGTGAAGCACCATGAACCCATCGCTCCCTTGCTCAGGACGTGTTGCACAGCGCCCGGGAAAGGGGGCCGTACGCGCTCTCCCCGAACGGACCCGCGGTTTTCCCCAACTCGGCCTGGGAACAGGCCTGTTGGTGCCGGTCCGGCGCTTCCGCCCCACGGGCGGGAAGCGAGCGGCTGACGTGTTCCCCCCGCCGGGGGCGATATGCGGTCCGGCGGGAATGTCCCCCCAACGGGCTATGTGCCCCGGTGGTCGGGCGCGCGGGCC
The DNA here is from genome assembly GCF_001187435.1 of Streptomyces caatingaensis. Taxonomy (GTDB): domain Bacteria; phylum Actinomycetota; class Actinomycetes; order Streptomycetales; family Streptomycetaceae; genus Streptomyces; species Streptomyces caatingaensis. Next base: position 210,018 of record NZ_LFXA01000013.1, read on the forward strand.
GCCGCGGCGTGGCATAACGTGGTCCGGGGCCGGGAGACCGTGCCCCCGCGGGGCGCGTGGTTCCGGCCCCGCCGGCGGGCGGCGCGCACCGCCCGCGGTCCCCTCCATGCCCCCACTTCCCCCTCCGCGTCCGCCCGCTCCGCCGGTTCGGCGACCACCCACGGGAGACCCGCATGACGACCGCCGCCCCCCAGCCCGTGCAGTCCCTCCTGGACGAGCACCGTGAACGCAACGGCGACCAGTCCGCGATCGAGGCGGTGCGGGCGCGCGTCGCCGAGGCGGGCGTGGAGTTCGTCTACTACCAGGTGGTGACCGTCACCGGCCGGATCGTCGGCAAGGTGGCGCCCGCGACCGAGCTGATGCGCAACGTCGAGAACGGACTGCGCGCGCACCCCGGCGTCCTCGCGGACCTCCAGACGGACGGCGCCGGCATCATGCTCGCCGGGCACCCCGAGCGCTGCGAGTGCGTGGTGATGCCGGACCTGGACTCGTTCGCCGTCCTGCCCTGGGACCGGCGCACCGGCTTCTTCTTCTGCCGCATGTACGAACCGCCGGGCGCGCCGGACGGGACGGGCGGCCGGCCGATGCCGCTGGACGCGCGCGGCGCCTTCGCCCGGTCGCACGCCGCGTTCACCGCCCGCACCGGGCTGGAGCTGCGCAGCGGCTGCGAGCCGGAGGCCACCTGGACGGTGCCGGGGATGTCCTGCGAGCACGTGCCCGGCGCCCCGCACCCGATGTACCACGTGGGCCAGATGGAACAGCTGCGGCCGGTCTACCAGAAGGTCATGTCCTACGGGCAGGAGCTCGGCCTGGCGATGATCGAGAGCAACTGCGAGGGCCCCGGGCAGCTGGAGCTCAACTGGATGTACGACCGCGCCGACCGCACGGCGGACCGGCTGGTGCTGCACCGGCTGATCTGCCGCCAGGTCGCCCGCGAGCTGGGGGCGAAGGTCACCTTCATGCCCAAGCCGGCCGAGGACCGGCTGGGCAACGGCTGCCATCACAACATCAGCCTCTGGGAGGGCGACCGCAACGTCCTCCTCGATCCCGAGGCGTCCGGCCTCCACCTCAGCCTGACGGGCCGGCACGCGCTCGGCGGCATCCTGGCGCACTCCGCGGCGGCCGCCGCGGTGATGGCGCCGACGGTCAACTCCTACAAACGCTTCGTCGCCACGGGCCAGTTCGCGCCGCAGGCGATCAACTGGGGGATGGACAACAAGACCTGTGCGGTGCGCCTGCCGGCCGCCGGGCGCCTGGAGGTCAAGGCGCCCGACGCCATGGCCAATCCGTACCTCTCGCACGCCGCGATCCTCGCCTCCGTCGAGGACGGCCTGAAGAACAGCATCGACCCCGGCCCGCCCCGCGGCGGCACCGACGCCGCCGTCGCCGACCGCTTCGGCACCCTGCCGCTGGCGCTCGACGAGGCGCTCGACCTCCTGGCCGCCGACCAGGTGCTGGTGCAGGGCATCGGCCCCGAACTGACCGATCTCTTCCTGCGGTTGAAGCGCCAGGAGTGGGCCCGCTTCTGCGGGGCGGTCACCGACTGGGAGCGCGCGATGTACGACGCCGAAGGCTGCTGACGGCCGTGTCCGGGATCCTGGTCGTCGGCGGCGGCGTCGCCGGGTCCGCCGCGGGACTCGCCCTGCGGCAGGCCGGTTTCGAGGTCACCGTCCACGAGGCGCACCCGCAGACCGGCGCGGACATCGGGGCGTTCCTCACCCTGGCGAGCAACGGCATGCAGGCCCTCGCGCAGATCGGCGCGGCCGGGCCGGTCACCGGCCACGGCTTCCCCGTGACCGGCATGCGCTTCGTCGACGAGAGCGGCGCGCGGCTGGAGTCCGTCCCGCTGGGCGAGGACGCGCCGCTGCTGCGCTACCGCTGCATGCGCCGCGCCGAGCTGGGCGCCGCGCTCCAGGAGGAGGCCCGGCGGCGCGGCGTGCCGTTCCGCTGGTCGGCCCGTCTGGTGTCCGTCGAGGAGGACGACGAGCGGGTCACCGCCCGCTTCTCCGACGGGAGTTCGGCCACCGGCGACCTGCTCGTGGGCGCCGACGGGCTGCGCTCGGCCGTCCGCGCGCACCTCGACCCGGCGGCGCGGCCGGTCTACGCGGGCCAGAGCATCTTCTACGGCTACACCCGCGACCCGGCCGCCGGGGCGTGCCTCGAACCCGACCGGCTCACCATGATCAGGGCCAGCCGGGTGCTCTTCGGCTGTCTGGTCTCGCCCGCCGGGGAGACGTACTGGTTCGCCCGTCTGCGCGGCCCCGCGGTCGGCGCGGAGGAGGCCGCCGTCACCCCGCCCGGCACCTGGCGCGACCGGCTCGTCGCCCTGCTGCGCCCGGACCGCTCCCCCGCCGCCGACATCGTGCGGGCCACCGAGGACAAGCTGATGGTGACCAACGCCGTCCGGCTGACCCCCGGCGTGCGCTGGTGCGGCCGCCGCGTCGTCCTCGTCGGCGACGCCGCCCACGCCGCGCCGCCCGCGACCGGGCAGGGCGCGTCCATGGCCTTCGAGGACGCCGTCGTCCTGGCGAAGGCCCTGCGCGACGCCCCCCATCGGCAGGCGGCGCTGGAACGCTACGAACGCCACCGCAGGCCGCGCGCCGAGCGGAACATCGCCGTCAGCGCCCTGCTCACCGCGAGCGGCCCCCCGGACTGGATCCCGGTCGCCACCGCCCGCCGGCCGCGCAGTCCGCTGCGCCGCCTCTCGCACCTGGACGAGGGCCTGCGGCGGCTCCTCGACTGGCACACCCCGCTGCCGGCGTAGCCCGCCCGCCGCGGCACCGGCGGAAGCGAGGGCCGAGAAGACGGGCCGGAAGGACCGGCCGAAAGGACAGGCATGGACGAGGCGGACCTGAAGGAGGAACGGCGGCGGCTGGCCGACCTGTTCGACGTCGCGCCGAGCAGGATCCTGCACGCCCTGTGCGCCCTGGCCGTCCCCGACCTGATCCCGCCCGAGGGCATCGGGACGGGCCGGCTCGCCTCGGCCGCCGAGGCGGATCCCGGCCGGCTCACCCGGCTGGTGCTGGCGGCCGAGACGCTCGGTGTGCTGCGCGTCGACGCGTCCGGGACGGTGCGCCTGACCGAGGGCGGGCGGCTGCTGCGCTCCGACCATCCGGACACGCTGCGGCCGGAGTTCGCCGAGACCGACATGTTCCTGGGCTGGGGCGCCTTCGCCGAGTGCGTCGCGCACGGCGGCACCAGCTACGAACGGGCCCGCGGCGGCGCGCTGTTCGAGCGGATCGGCGCCGACCCGGCGTCCCTGGACGCCTTCCACTCCTACATGCGGACGCGGGCGGCCCAGTTGTACGCGCCGCTCGTCCCGTACCTGTGCAAGCGTGGCTTCGGCGACGTCGTGGACGTGGCCGGCGGCACGGGCGGCCTGACGGAACTGCTGCTGGCCGCCGACGACGCGCTGCGCGTCACGCTGCTCGACCGGCCGGAGGTGATCGAGCGGGTGCCGCACGCCCTGCGCGCCCGCTTCGGCGAGCGCCTGGTCCTGTACCCCGGGGACATGCTGCGCTCGGACCTGCCCCCGGGCCACGACGCCTACCTGCTGGGCAGTGTGCTGCACGACTGGGCCGACGAGGAGGCCGTCGCCGTCCTGCGCCGCTGCCACCGGGCCCTGGACGACGGCGGGCGGATCGTCCTGCTGGAGCGTGTCCTGTCCGAACGGGGGCCGGACCGGGGGCGGTTGGCCGACATGTGGATGATGGCCATCACCGGCGGCCGGGAGCGCACCCTGGCCGGGTGGAACGCCCTCGCCGCCGCGGCCGGGCTCGTCATCGACGACGTCCACGACGCGGACGGCGAGGTGGCGGCGCTCGTCCTGGTGCCGGACGGGGCCTCCTGAGCCCTCCGGCCGGCGGGCCGGTCAGTCCGCCAGCTGGCCCCGGCCCTCGGTGACGATCTTCTCGAAGGCCGCCTCCGAGCCGTCGAACATCGTGCCGGGCACCGGCCGCGGCAGGACGATCTCGGTGATGCCGAGGCAGGAGTAGCGGCCCGCGAGGTCCACGAAGGCGTCGACGGACGCCTGCCAGGGGTCCTTGGTGAAGCCGGTCATGAGGACCTTCTCCAGGTCGCCGGGGTCGCGGCCGAGCGCCGCGCACGCCTCGCCCAGCCGGGTCACCTGGTCGCGCACGGCCGCGGCGGCCGCGTCCCCGCTCTGCCCGGCGGCCTGCCGGCGGTCGCCGAAGGTCACCCAGCCCTGCCCGTACCGGGCGGCCAGGGCGAGGCCGCGCGGCCCGGTGGCCGCGATGGTGAAGGGCATGCGGGGGCGCTGGACGCAGCCCGGGATCATCGGCGCCTCGACGGCCGCGTAGTGGGTGCCGCGGGAGGTGGTGGCCGGGCGGGTGAGCAGCCGGTCCAGCAGGGGCACGAACTCGTCGAAGCGGTCGGCCCGTTCGCGCGGCGTCCACGGCCGCTGCCCGAGGATGGTGGTGTCGTACCCCTCGCCGCCGGCGCCGATCCCGGCGGTCACCCGGCCGCCGGAGATGTCGTCCAGGCTCATCAGCTCCTGGGCCAGCGTCACGGGGTGGCGGAAGTTGGGCGAGGCGACCAGGGTGCCGAGCCGGATCCGCGAGGTGACGGCCGCGGCCGCGGCCAGGGTGGGCACCGCGCCCAGCCACGGGCCGCTGCGGAAGCTGCGGAAGGCCAGGTGGTCGAAGGTGTAGGCGGCGTGCAGGCCCAGTTCCTCCGCGCGGCGCCAGTGCTCCTGCGCGGTGGGCCAGCGGTGGACGGGGAGGATGACGGTACTGATGCGCATCCGGTCAGGCTAGGAGCGCGCGCGGCCCCGGCCCGGCCCGGCGCGCACGCCGTCACCGGATCGGCCGCGCGCCCGATCCCGGACCTCTCCCCGGCGGCGGCCCGAACTGCCCGCCTGCTCCCAGCCGTTCACACGACGGCCCCCGCCTCCATCGATCGGGTGGAATCGGCGGCCGGACGAGGCGCCGGGGCCCGATCACTGGCAGGGTCGCCCGCGTTGGCAGCGGTGTGAGACGGAGAGCGTGAGCTGCGTGGGTTTCTTGAGCTTCTGGGGAACGAAGGCCGGACCGACGGCGGGGGCGAGGGCGCGACGGGCCCTGCGGACGGGGGCGGTGGCGGCCGGGGCGGTGGCGCTCCTGGCGGTGGGCGCGCCGCCGGCGGGCGCGGGCTCCCGGGGCTGCAACCACCGGACGTGCATCGCCGTCGACGGGAGCGGGCTCCACGTCGACGCGGTGTCGGCGTCCACGACGTGGGGCGGTGACTTCACCGGGCACTTCCACGTGTGGGGCGGTGGCCTGGACACCAACAGCCGTACGGGCTTCTGGGGTTACCACCAGAAGTTCACGGTGCCGGTGGGGCGGGACCTGCCGAACCGGTCGGTGGTGTGCGCGGAGGGCTGGGAGCACGTGAAGGGGGGCTTCCAGTCGCGCGGGCGGGCGTGCGAGGAGATCCACCTCTAGACCCGCCCCGGCACGTCCGCACCGGCTCCCGCATGATTGGGCCCATGTACACCGAAGAGGTCCTCACCGCCGTCCGCGACGTCGCCGCGCGGCACGGCCGCACCCTGACGACGGTCGAGCACGACATCGGCGCGGACCGCGTCTCCCGCCGCACCGGCGCCCCGCTCCTCGCGGTCACCGACCCCGACGGCTCGCTCCCGCACGAGGTGTACGCGGAGATCGCCGGCCCGCCGGCGGTCGAGCTGACGGTGCACCCCGAGGGCGACACCAGGATCGTCGTGGAGGGCGTGGAGTTCGCGGACGTGCCGCACGAGCACGCGGCCGCGTTCCTGGACGCGGTGTACGCGGGGCGGGCCCGTCTGCGGACCCGCCTCTTCCCGCCGGCCACCACCCTGGTGGTCCCGGTCCCCGGTGACGTGACGTACAGGGAGCCCGTGGGACTGCCGGTGTCCCCCTGGCTGTCCGCCCGCCGGCACTGACGGCGGGCCGCCGCCCCCGGATGCCCCGGGCGGGCGGCGGCCTGCCGGAACCGCCCCCTTACGGCCGCCGCGCGGGACAGAATGTTCGCGATTGCCCACCGGCCTGCGAGGGGGGAAGCGTGGACGGACCAGCGGCACACCCAAGGCTCAGGCTCGGCGACGTCGCCGTGATGCCGACGGCCGAGCTGATCCCGTATGTCGAACGGAGCTTCACGGCCCTGGTGACGGTGGCCATCGCCGAGGCGACGATGCGCGTCCCGTCGTCCACCCGGCGGCTGCTGCGCCGCCGGGAGTGGCACCTGGACTGGCTGGACGCGCTCAAGTACGCCGAGGGCGAGCTCCAGGTGTCGGTGGAGCGGATGCTGTGCACCGGCGACGCCCGGGCGACCCGCAACGAGTACCGCCTGCGCCGGGTGCGCAGCACCCTGACCGCCGCCCACCGCGTCGCGGCCGACTTCCGGCGCCGCGCCCACAACAGCGGCCTGCTGCGCTCGCCGATGCGGGACGCCTGCCACACGGCCCGCAACTGGCTGTCGAAGGCGCACGCCGACGAGTTCGCCAAGCTCCTGGCGGAGGAGCGGGCCGCGCACGGGCTCCCTCCGCTGGAGGAGCCGGCCGCCCGGGACGTCTACGACTCGATCGAACTGGCCTACCGGCGCGGCTGGATCGAGGCCCCGCTCACCCCCGGCGTCCGCGGCCTGCTGCGCGCCCCGGCGCGCGCCGTGCGGGACGCCGCGGCCGACGACGCCCGCCGCCCGGAGGGCCGCGAGCCGGCCCTCCTCCACCCGCTGCTGCTGCGCCGGTGGGACCAGGCGCTGCGCGAGCTGGCCAGGATCACGTTCCCCCTGGCGGGCGCCGGGAGCCCGTGCGCGCTCGGCCCGTTGCCGCCGGCGGCCGCGGCGCTGCCGCACGGGGAGCTGTTCCGGCTGCTCAACGCCCGGCGGTTCATGGCCGCCGTGCTGCAGCGGCGCGTCGAGTGCGGCCACCGCACCCGGCACGTGGCGGCGGCCGCCGGGCGGGTGGGCCGGGAGGACCCGCGGTGCGTCGCGGAGGCCGAGGCGCGCGACCGCGCGGGCTGCCGGCTGGCGGAGCTGTACGCCGAGGAATACGCCTGGATCCGGGGCCGGTTGGCGCCGTACGAGTACCGACCGGGCCTGCTGGACCGGGAGTTACTGGACGTGGAGGCGCGCGCGGCGGTCAAGCGCCGGGTGACGGAGGCGCTGGCCGACGGCTCGTGGCGCGTCCGCTGACCCAGCGGTCCCACCGGTTCGTCCGCTTCCCGCACCGGACGCGTCGTACGTCCGAAAAGTGATGCGTCGGCGGCGGTCCGCACGGAAAGACATCTCCGCGTCGGCAGCCGGGAGTCAGGGGGACCGCGCATGGCCTGGAACAACCGGAGCGATACGGCGGCGGTCCTGGAGGACAACCGCGCGACCCGCCGCGAGATCGGTGACGCGCTGGGCTCGGGTCTGGCCGAACTCCGCGGCTCCCTGGGGGCCATACGCCAGGAGCTCCTCGACGCGGTCACCTCCGGCGTCTCGGACCTGCGCAACGAGAACCGCGACCTGCGCCGCCGCCTGGACCGCGCGGTGGGCGAACTGGCCGAGGCCCGGCAGGACATCGCCCGGGCCCGTACGGACATGGAGTCCCTGCGCCGCCACCTGCTGGAGGCGCGGCGGCCGCCGGAGCCCGCCGCCCCGGCACCTGCCGCGGAGGACGGCGGGGAGGCCGCCGGGCCGGACGAGCCGTCGCCGCTGGCCCCGGCGCGCCTGCCCGGCCTGCTGCGGTGCGCGGCCGGCATCGCGTCGGCCACCCTCCTGTGCCACCGCGACACCTGGGCGTTCGTCCTCGAACAGGCCGCCCGCGACCGGCACTTCCGCGCCCCGGGGCAGGTCCTCAGCCCCGGCGGCGACCGCGTCGAGGCCGCCCTGTCGGGCCGCTCCCTGATCGCCGTCCTGACGAGCCTGTGGCACACGGCCGGTGCGGGGCACGCCGCCACCGGGGACTGGGCGCTGGCCGTGGAGCTGTACGTGCGCGTCGCCGCCGCCGTCGAACGGACCGGCGGCGACGCGCGGTCCGGCACCGCCGTCACCATCGTCCTGGACGACCGGGCGGACGACGGTACCGCGGGGGGACACGCGGCCTCATGAGCCCACCCGCGCCCTGTCCGGGGCCGCGGGCAGCGGGTCGTGCCGCACCCGGCCGGCGGGCAGCCCGGCGGCGGTCAGGCCGGCCGCGGCCGTGGCGACGAGGGCGGGCGGGCCGGCGAGGTAGGCGGTGTGGCGCGACCAGTCGCCGTGCCGGAGCACCGCGCCCGCCACCGACTCCCAGCAGCGCGGCCCCGGTTCGTCCTCGATCAGCGGGACGACGCGCAACCACGGGCGCCGCAGGGCCAGTTCGGTGGCCGCGTCGGCGTCGTAGAGGTCGGCGAAGCGGCGCGCGCCGAGGAAGAGGTGGACGGAGCGCGGCCCGGGACGGCGCGCGGTCATCTCCTCCAGCAGGGCCTTCAGGGGCGCCCATCCGGTGTCCCCCGCGACGAGCAGCAGGTCGCGGGGCAGCTCCTCGTCGAGGGTCATCGTGCCGCTCGCGGGCCCCAGCCGCAGGGTGTCGCCGGCCCGGGTGCGCTCGACCAGGGCCTCGCTCACGCCCCCGCGCCCGGCGAGCCGGACGTGGAACTCCAGCTCGCCGTCGGGGCGCGGCGCGCCGGCGAACGAGTAGTACCGCCACGCCTGCGGCAGCAGCGGCGACTGCACGGCCGCGTACTGGCCGGCCCGGCAGGAGTACGGCTCGCCGGTCCGCACCCGCAGCACCGCGAGGTCGCGGCGGCGGCGCTCGTGCCCGGTGACCTCGGCCTGCCACGCGGCGGGTTCCCCGAGGGCCGCCTCGGCGCCCTCGACCATGGCGGCCACGGCGAAGCGCAGCATCCGCAGCCACGCGCCCTCCAGGGCGCCCGTCCAGCGCGAGCCGGCGGTGCGGCGCAGCGCCTCGCGCAGGGCCTCCTCGAACGCCTCGTAGTGCGCGGGCCGTACGCCGAGCTTGCGGTGGTCGCGGCCGAGGCGGGTGAAGGTGGCGGTCACGTGGTCGGGGTCGTGCAGGTGCTCGATGAGGTAGTGGAAGATGTGCGCGAGGTGCCGGCGCTGGAACTCCATCGACTCGGGGAAGAGGGCGCGCAAGTAGGGGTGGCGCGCGAAGAGTTCGGCGTACAGCTCGGCGATCAGGCCGTCGAAGGGGGACACGAGGTCCAGGCCGCGCAGGATCAGCTGCTGGTCGGCCCGGCCGTCGTAGGGCGCCCGCACGGGGGCGGCCGGGCGTTCGGGCTGCCCGGGGGAGAGCAGGGAGCGGCGCAGCCGCATCGCGTCGTGGCGGGCCAGCAGGCCGTGGTACTCGTCGCCGACGGTGTTCACGGGCGGCACCCCTTCGCTCGCGGGGCCCGTGCCGCCGGGCCGGCGGTGGGGGCGTGGGGGTCGGGGCGTGCCATGGGCGGGTCTCCTGGGGGAGGCGGGGTGGTACGGGCCGGCTGCCGTGGAGCCGGTGTTCCCGGCCGGCCGGTGGGCGGCGCGCGTCAGTATGGCACTGGCCGCATGTGCCCGAGGGGCCCTGGGTGACGGGGCCGTTCGGCCCAAGCGGAGGGGGTGCGGGGTGTGCGAGGTGACGTGCCGTCAGGACGTCGGGGGCGGGACCTTCGGTCCGAGGGCCTGGGCCCCGTTCGGCCCTACGGCCCGGGGCGGGCCGCGCCGGATCCTGGGACAGGGCCGGGAAGGGCCCGGGATGCCCAGTCCCCCGCGGCATCGAGGCCCTTCCCGGCTCCGTGCGTCGACCGCGAGGAGGAACAGTCCATGTCCCACGCCGTCCTGGGCCTGGGGGCGGCGGCCCTGTGCGTCTCCGGCTGCGTCTGGTACCTGCCGGCGGTCGCCGACCTCCGCGCGGGCGACGACCGCCCCCGTCACCGCCGCACGGCGGCGGCCGCGTGTCTGTCGGGCTGGGCGACGACGGCCCTGCTGGCCCCTCTGCTGTTCCTGTGCGCCCCGTGGCCCGTCGTCGCGGCGGTGGCCCTGACGGGGGCGGTCCTCACGGCGGGGCTGGGCTGCGGCGCCGCGGTGTGCCGCCGGCGGGAGCGGCGCGCGGCGCGGGAGGAGTGGGCCGAGCTGACGGGCGGGGCCGGGGCGGCCGCCGTCATCCGCCCAACCGGCCGGGACACGGCCCGACTTGTGGCGCGTCCGCGCCGCACCGTGGCGGGTCTGCTGCTGGCCGGTCCGCTCACGGCCGGGGCGGCCGCCGCCGCGGTGCTGTACGGGGGGCCGGCGGGCGGCGGGCGGACGATCGCCGCCCTGGCGGCGGTCGTGTCGCTGACGGGGCTGTCACTCGGCGCGGCCGGGCTGCGGGCGCACGCCGCGGCGCGCCGGGCGAGGTGAGGTGAGGCGGGGCGAGGTGAGGGGGCGGGCAGCGGTGGCCCGGCCCCCTCGACCGTGCCTCAGTGCCTCCCGGCCGGGGCCTTGAGGCCCTTCGCGGTGTGCGCGCCCTTCAGCGCCGCCCTGGCCGGCGTGGTCTTGCAGGCGATGTCCGTGCCCGTGTTGTAGACGCCGTCCTTCTTGGCCTGGCCGCCCTGGTACTCGTAGTAGACGTAGGAGTAGAAGTCGATGCGGCGGCTGGGCCCGCAGGCCGAATCCGCGGCGATGTCGTACGTCAGCTTGACGGTCCGCGTCGCGCCGGGGATGACGGGGACGTTGTAACGCACCGTGCCGCTCGTGCCGTTCACGTCACACTGCACGGCCTCGCCGGTGCAGGACTTGAACGCGTACTTGAGGCCGGGGTCCTGCGTCGTGTTCCACGTCGGCTGGATCGACTGGTACACGAACTGGGTGTTCGTCTGCTGGTCGTTGGTGAAGGTCATCGTGATGGTGACCGTGGAACCGGGCGTCGCGCTGGCCTTGTCGACGCTGATCGTCATGGGCGCCGCCGCGGCGGCCGAGGCGGGCTGGACCGCCAGGCCGGGCAGGGCGATGCCGAGGGCGAGGACACTGGAGAGACCGAGGCGTCTGCGTGTTGTAGGGCGCATGGCGGAGGAGAGTAGGGACCTGTGGGGCGCCTGACACCACCGCCCGAAAGGCTTCGGCCACGCTGTGGAGCACTCCCGTGACGTCCGGTGCTGGTGCGACGCCCATCACCCTGTCCGCACAGGCGTACGACTTGGCCGGGAATGGCCGCCGCTCAGCCGGTGCGCCACTGGTGATCGGGGAGGAACCGCACGTCGTAACGCCGAGGAACGGTGGCGAACTTCTCGGCCGGAGGGACGACGGGGGCGCCGGGCAGCCCGAGTTGCTCCGTGGGGACCCCGAGGTTCTCGAAGAACCGCTCGAAGGTGCCGCCGGGGCCGGCGGCGACGCCGACGACGCGGCTGTGGTGCCGCTCCATGCGGTAGGCGTGCGGGCAGTTCTTGGGGACGAAGCCGAAGTCGCCCGGGGTGAGCAGCTTTTCCTGCTGCTCGCCCCCGGTGTCCTCGACGAACAGGCGGACGGCCCCGTCCGTCACGTAGAAGACCTCGTAGGTGTCGGGGTGCAGATGGGCAGGGATGATCTTGCCCTTCGGGCCTTCGACGGTGAAGAAGTTGAAGGCGTTCTCCGTCTGCTCGCCGCCCGCGTAGACGGTGATCAGGTCGCCGAAGAGGTGGGCGCGGTCGCCCTCGCCCTTCTCGATGAAGTAGGGCTTGCCCGGCTCGGCGGGGATGCGGGAGGCCCGGCGGTAGGGGGTGGCGTACTCGATGGTCATGCTCGTCTCCAGTCGCGGGACGTCGAATGTCAGGTAGCCTGACACGAGCGCCTGCCGCACGGCAAGCCATCCCGTCAGCACCGTGAGGACCACATGCCCCCCACCGCCCGCAGCCTCCCCCAGCTGCTCACCGAGGCCCGCCGCTGGTTCGAGGACGCCCTGACGACGGCCATGCAGGAAACCGGCGCGACCCCCGTCTCCCCCACCCAGGTCCAGCTCTTCGCCGTCCTCGACGAGCCCGGCACCACGGTCTCCGAACTGGCCCGCCGCATGGGCGTCACCCGCCAGACCGCCCACCAGGCCGTCCACACCCTCATCACCGCCGGCCTCCTGGAACACTCCCCCACCCCAGGCCGCCAACGCCTCATCCGCCGCACCCCCGACGGCGAACGCGCCCACCAGCAGGCCGAGTTCATCCTCCAGCAGCTGGAGTCCGAACTCGCCGCCCGCATCGGCCGGCCGGCGGTGGACGCGCTGCGGGCGGCACTGGAGGCACCGTGGGGCGGGCCGCCCGCGGTGGGGGCGGGGGACGGTCGCGGGTGATGCGGGTGCAACGGCGGGGGCACGGGCCATGACCAGCTCGGCTGACGTGAGCCCGCACACCCCCTCCGCAGCCCCGGCGGGGCCGACTTCACACTGCGGGCATGCGCGAAAACATCGGCGCCGTCGCGGCGTCTTCAACCGAGCTGTCGCCCGGCATTGGGCTCGGCTTGTTCGGTCCTGGTCGGCGTCCCCTCGGCCCTGTGCCTCTCCCGCACCGTCGTCATGGGCAGCGTCATCGGCGGCATCGCGGTGCCCGCGGGCACCGCGGCCAGCGAGGTCAGTTCCCGGGCAACGGGCGGACCCGACCAGAGACGAAAGGGGTGTTCTTAGCGGTCGCGTTCGTAAACACTGATGTGGCGCCAGCTTGCGGCGGTGTACGGCTCGCCCTTCCAGCCGCCCCAGCGTTCGCGGAGCCGGAGTCCGGCGAGGCGGGCCATGAGGTCGAACTCGGGAGGGTGGGCCAGACGCAGCCTGATGGGGGAGAGCCTGATGCCCTTGCTGCTGATGCGGATGTGGTTCAGATCGAGGATCTGGGTCAGCGGGTCGTACCGGCCGGCGTCGAGGTCAACGTGATCGAGACCGACCTGCTCGGTGTCGAGGTACTGGTGCCCGGGGCGCGAGGGTGCGGTGGGGATGCGGCATTCGAGGACGAACACACCGTCCTCGGTGAGATGGCCGGCGGCGTTCTGGAAGCACCGGACCTGGTCCTCTTGGGTGAGCAGGTTGCCGATCGTGTTGAAGACCAGGTAGACGAGCCCGTAGGTGCGGCCGGTGGTGACGCGCGACATGTCGCCCATGGTCACGTCGACTTGATCTCCGCCTGGTTTCTCGCGCATCCGGTCGACCATGTCTTGCGACAACTCGATCCCGTCCACCCGTACCCCGGCCCCCCTGAGGGGGAGCGCGATCCGGCCGGTGCCCACGGCGAGTTCGAGGGCGTCCCGTTGACCGGCGAGCCTCGCCAGGAACTCGACCGTCTCGGCCTCATCACCGCGTGGATCGTCGTCGTACCGCTGGGACACCTCGTAGCCGAAGCTCGTCTTGGGATCGAACCCCTCCACGTCACACTCCTCTCGTGAGAGGCCCAACTGCTTGGCCAAGCCTGATGCGAGTTCACGTCCGGCCGGACCCTAGCGCCGAACTCCCTTGCGTCGCCAAGCATTTAATGAGCAGCCGGCCTCTGCTGTGGCATGGCGGTCTGCCAGGGCGGCGAAGACCTGGCAGACGAGCCGGCCGCCCGAGGGGGTGCCGAGGTCTTCGCGGAGCCGAGGTGAAGCCGATCTCGCGGCGGCGGGGCTCGGCCACCATCTTGATCAGGCCCTGGAGGGACCGGCCGTAGCGGTCGAGGGCGGGGGCCACCACGGTGTCCGGCATCGAGGAAGGGATGGCAAGCCTGACGAGCCACCCTCCCCCCCCGCGTGAACGGGTCACTGCACGCAGAACTCGTTCCCCTCAGGATCCGCCATCGTGACGTGGTGGCTGCCGTGCTCGACCACCGTCCGCAGCACCCGCGCCCCCAGCCCCTCCAGCCGGGCGACTTCCACGTCGCGCTGCTCCGGGCCGAAGTGGAGGTCCAGGTGGAGCCGGTTCTTGCCCTCCTTGGGTTCGGGGACGGCCTGGAAGAGGATGCGGCGGCCGAGGCCGGTGCCGGTGGACGCGTCGACGGGGTCGTCGGGGTGGCGGACGGCCGCGGCGTGGACCCAGGCCTTGCGGTCGCCGACGGCCGTCCACTGGCTGTCGTCGATGACGCCGGCGGCGAGCAGCCGGTCGATGAGGGCGCCGTGGTCCTCGACCTCGTAGCCGAGGGCGGCGGCCCAGAAGTCGGCGAGAGGCAGCGGGTCGGCGCAGTCGACGACGACTTTCCAGTGGACGGCCATGAGATGTTCCTCCGATTTTCCGGGACCTTGAGGCCCGACACCACTTATAGTGGTTACGTGATCGCCATCGCAACCGGACTCCTCCTGCACTCCTCCGACGGCACGAGCTTCCGCTTCGACCCCGGCACCCTGTGCCTGGAGCTCCTGTGCACGGGCGGCCCGGGCGAACTGGCCCACTGGGAGCGGCTGCACGAGCCGCGGGATCTGGCCGACTGGCTGGGGCGCTCGCGGCTGGGGCTGCGGCCGGACGAAGTGACCGTCTCGGCGGCCGAGTTGGGGGAAGGCCGCGCCCTGCGGGACGCGCTGTGGCGCGCGGCCGGAGCGATCGTCCGCGGCACGCGACCGCACCCGGACGACGTCGCCGCCGTCAACGCGGCAGCGACCGCTCCCCCGCTCGTCCCCCGCATCGCCTCCGCCGGCACACGCGCCTGGGCCCTGCCGGCCACCGCCACGCAGGCGCTGTCCACCGTCGCCCGCGACGCCGTCGAGCTGTTCACCGGCCCGCACGCCGGACGGATCCGCGAATGCGCGGCGGACAACTGCAAATTGGTGTTCGTCGACACCTCGCGCCCCGGCCGGCGCCGCTGGTGCTCCATGGAGCGCTGCGGGAACCGCCACAAGGTCCGGGCCCTGCGCGCCCGGCGCACCGTACCGGAGGACGGCGTCAACTCGGCGGATCAGCAGGGCTCGTGAGGGCCAGGGGGTTGGGGACGGGAAGGTAGCGCGGCTCGGTCCCGTCCGCATCGATCCACCGTGAGAGGAGATTCGCCTTGGCCGGCACGGTCGGCGCGGCGAGGAGCTCCTCGGCCCCGGCGAAGCCCCGCTCCTTCGCGCACCGTTCGACCTCCCGCCGCGCGGCGGGCCACAGCGCCCCGGCGGAACGGGGGAAGCGGTGAGCGAGCACCCCCGCGATCTCGGTCAGGTTGTTGACCACGAGGCAGTACGCGAGACGTTCCCAGGCTCTCGCGCGGGGCGTTACGGGGATCACCTTGGCGCCTTCGGTGTCACGGAAGACGGCCTGGACGGGCGTGCCGTCCCCGTCGACGGCGATCAGGGTGTTCTGGAGGTGGCATTCGACGGCGACGCCGTGCCGGTCGTATGCCTCCAGGACGGGCGGCACGACGTGGGCCAGGTAGGCCGACCACCACGGCAGCGGATCGGTCAGGCGGTCCAGCGGGCTGCCGTCGAAGCCCTCGGGGAGCGCGGCGGCCAGGACGGCGGTGGTGCCCGGCAGCAGGTGGCCGTCCAGTCCGTCGCGGACGAGGACGGGGAAGGTCTCCTCCAGGCCGCGTACGGTACGGTGCCCGCGCTCCCGCAACCAGGCGGCGGGGCCGTCCATGGCCCGGAAGGCGGCGGCGACCAGCGGGTCGGTGCGGCGGACGGCGCTCAGCTCATGCCGCCGGATCCGCCGGACGTCGTTCGTGATCTGCACTTCAAGGCTGAACTTCAGGAAGAGATCCGGCCGTTGGGGCCCCGTCCGGACATGGACCGTGCGCACGGACGAGGTGGCGCGGGCCTCCCAGGGCGTATCCCCCAGCCGAACGAGCCGCCCGTCGGCCAAGGCGGCGCGTACGGCGGGCAGTTGCCCCGCGAGGGCAAACTGCCAGGGGTGAACGGGCAGCAGGCGATGCCCGGGCGGGGCCTGCCCCAGGGCGTCGAGGGCGCGGGTGTCGCCGTCGTCGACCACCGCGTCCTCCCGCACGCCCAGCAGGACGAGCGGGAAACGGGCGTACGCCTCGGGGGCGTAGCGCAGCCAGGACTGCGGCGGCCCGCCACCGCTGCGGGACTTGGGGGCGGGGTGGAAGGGATGGCCCATGACGAGGGCCTGTTCGGAGCGCAGCCACGGGTCACCGGGCGGCGTGCCGTGGGCGCGGGCGGCGAGCAGGGCCTCCACCGCGGCGCGGCTGGCGGCCATTTCGGCGGTGAGGGCGGCGTTGGTGCGGCCGGTGGCGGCGCGCATCTCCTGCGCGACGAGCGCGACGAGGTCGTGATGGCGCAGGGGCCGCCAGGTGCCGCCGGTGCGCAGTTCGGGGGCGGAGGGCCGGTGCCCGGTGCGGAACCGCAGCAACTGGCCGCTCCTGCGCAGGCGGTGGACGGCACGGCCGGCGACCGGCTCCTCCCCCACCGGTGCGGCGGCCTCGCGGAGCAGGCAGTTGAGGAGGGGAGCGACGGCCAGCACGTCGGCCGCCCGGGCGGAGGCGTTCATCGACGAGGCATTCATCGAGCATCAGTATGTGTGGAGGATGTTCGAGTGCGGTAGGACATGCCCGTGCGCCACACCATCGCCGAGCAGGATCTCGCGAAGGAACTGGACAGCGTTCGACCGGACTTGACCACGGCGTACCTCGCCGCCCTGCCCGGTGCGCGGGCGGCGGTGCTGGCCCGGCTGTGGCGCGGCCTGGTCCACGAGCCGCTGCCCTGGGTCACGTCCCGCGCGCCGTCCGCCGACGGCGTCACCCTCCGGCTGGCGGACGGACGACGCCTGCACGGCCCTCCGTCGGACCCGTGGACGACGGGCGCGACGGTCGCCGCCCTGGAGCTGGACGACGTCGCGTACGACCACCCCGCCCGCCTCCTGACGGCCCTCGCGGTACCGGGCGGCGACCGCTTCGCCACCGAACTCGACAACAGCGTCGCGTCACTGGCCCTGTCCAGAACGGCACCCCGCCCCGATGCCCCACCGCTGACGCCGTGGGACTGGGAGCAGCGCTCGCCGGACGGCCATCCCTACCACCCCGGCTGCCGCTCCCGCCCCGGCTTCTCGGCCGCCGAGCAGCTGGCGTACGCGCCGGAGCACCGGCCGCTGGTGTCCCTGCGGCTGGCGCCGGTGAGAACCGCCACGGTGACGGGCCCGTGGCCGCCCGAACTCCACGACGGCGCAACGCCGTTGATTCCCGTACACCCCTGGCAGGCGGGCCACGTCCTGGTGGGCCGCCCGCTGCTGCCGGGCCCGGCGGCGCACCCCCTGCTGGCCCTCCGCTCCCTCGCCCTGGACGGCCGGACGCACGTGAAAACGGCCCTGAGCACCCGCCTGACCTCGGCCGTCCGCGACATCTCGCCCTACTCCGTCGACAACGCCCTGGTCACTTCCCGGGTCGCCGAACAAGTCGCGGAACGTCTGGACGGCCGCCTGCACATCGCGCGGACGCTGGCCGCGGCGGGCGCGGGCACGCCGGATCTGGCGGCGGTGCTACGCGAGTCCCCGTACGTGTACGCCGGTGCGGACGAACAAGTCGTCCCCGTGGCGGAGCTGCCCACCCTCCTTGCCCCCCTTCCCGGCGGGGAACGCCTGTCCAGGACCATCGCCTTCGCCCGCCTGGCCCTGGAGGTGTGCTCGGAACTCCTGCGTCTGGGCGTGGCGGTGGAGGGCCACGGCCAGAACCTCCTGGCGGTGGTCGACGCGGACGGCTGGGCCCGGCGGCTGGTCTACCGCGACCTGGCCGACATCCGCGTCAGCCCGTCCCGCCTCCTGCGCCACGGCTTCCCGCCCCCGCCCCTGACCGGCCGCCTCCTCGAGGACGACCCCACCGTCCTCCGCCGCAAGGTCTTCGGCTGCCTGCTCACCGGCGCCCTGGGCCCCCTGGCCGGGAACGCCGCGGCCCTGGGCACCCTCCTGGAGTCCGCCCTCCGCGGCCTCCCCCCGACCCCCGACCTCCACACCCTCCGCACCGAGCCCCTCCCCGCCAAGGCCCTGACCCTGATGCGCCTGTCCCCGGCGGGCGACCAGTGGACCCTGCTGTCCAACCCGTTGCGCCCTTGACCGCCGCCGGTGCGGGCGGGGGACGCCGGCGGACGGCGCGTCCTTCCTCGTGCAGCGGTGGCCCGGCCGTGCCACGGCGCGGGTGCGGCGACGGCGCACAGCCGCGCCGGGAAGCCGGGAGCGACGTGCGCCGCCCCGGCGCGTCCGGCACGGGTGTCAGTGGCCGCCCCTACGCTTCGGGCACGACCACCGGCAACCACCGAGGAGGACCCGTGACCACCGAGGACAGGACGATGAGGCGCATCGAGGAGGCCATCGCGCTGCAGCACGCCGGCGACACCGGGAGCGCCCGGCAGCGGTTCACCGAGATCTGGGACGAGATCGCCTCCGACGGTGACCCCTTCCACCGATGCGTCCTCGCCCACTACATGGCCGATCTCCAGCAGGACCCGCGGGACGAACTCGCCTGGGACCTGCGTGCCCTGGAAGCCGCCGGGTCGGTGACCGACGAGCGCGCCGAACAGCACCACGCGTCCCTGTCGATCCGCGGCTTCTACCCGTCCCTGCACCTCAACCTCGCCGCCGACCACCACAAGCTTGGTGACACCGGGCAGGCCCGCACGCACCTCGCCAAGGCGCGGCAACACCTCGACGCCCTCAAGGATGACGGCTACGGCCACGGCATCCGTGCGGCGATAGAACGGCTCGCGAGCCGGCTCGCCGAGCCGGAGGAGGCCGCAGGCGAGGGCCGCCGAGCGGGTGGACAGGCTCCCGCGGGCGCCGGTTCCCCGTGACCGGGCGCGTGCCCGGCGGACCGAGCTCGCCTCCTGGGGGCCGGCGATCCTCGGTCACGCCCGTCCGGAGGTCGTGGCCGCGGTCCGGGACGCCGCGTCGCGGGGCTCTCGTTCGGCCTGCGCCCGCCTCGACGGGACGAGCGCCACCGTGCGCACAGCGGTGTCCGACGCCCTGTCGAAGGCCGGCGTGCCCCATACCGTCCGGTCGGCGGGCAACCTGTTCTCCGTCCTCTTCGCCCCGCAGCCGGCCCGGAACCACGACGACGTGCAGGCCCAGGAGGCCTTCCGCTTCCCGCCGTTCTTCCACGCCAGGCTCGAACGCGGCGTCGCCCTGCCGCCCAGCGTCTACGAGGCGTGGTGCGTCACGGCCGCCCACGACGACCGCGCGGTCGACCGCGTCCTCGACGCCCTCCCCCACGCCGCCCGCGCCGCGGCGGAGGCCCGTCCCGGCCGGCGGCGGTGACACGGCCGCCGGATTCCGGGGTCGGTGACGGTCAATTGCCCTGCGCGGCAGGCCCGGTGACGTCAGGGCAGGGTCACGACGACCCCGGCGTACGACAGGCCCGCGCCGTATCCGAGGAGCAGGGCCGTGTCGCCGCTCCCGGCCCGGCCGGAGCCGAGCACCGCCTCCATGGCCAGGGGGATGGAGGCGCCCGAGGTGTTGCCGGTGTGGACGATGTCCTTGGCGACGACCGTCTGCGGGGGGAGGCCGATGCGGGACGTCAGGGAGTCGATGATGCGGACGTTGGCCTGGTGGGGGATGAAGACGTCCAGGTCCTCCGCCGGGAGGCCGGCCGCGCGCAGGGCGGCCAGCGCCACGCCGGGCATCTGGGAGATGGCCCACCGGAAGACGCGCTGTCCTTCCTGCCGCAGCGAGGGGAACGCGCGGCCGGGTGTGTCCCTGAGGGCCGTCCACGGTTCCGTCTGGGTGATGACGTCCGCCTGGGAGCCGTCGGCGCCCCAGACCACCGGGCCGATTCCGGGGGTGTCGGAGGGGCCCAGGACGACGGCCCCGGCGCCGTCGCCGAAGATGAAGGCGGTCGAGCGGTCGTGGAGGTCCAGCACGTCGGTCATGCGCTCCACGCCGACCACCAGGACGTGGCCGCCGCGGCCGCGGACGGTGTCGGCGGCGAGGGCCACGCCGTGGACGAAGCCCGCGCACCCGGCCGAGACGTCGAAGGCCGCGGCGCGGGTGGCGCCGATGCGGTGGGCGATCAGCGCGGCGGCGGCCGGGGTCTGGAGGAGGTGCGTGAACGTGGCCGCGATGACGCAGTCGATCCGTGGGGGGTCGATGCCCGCCGCCGCGAGGGCCTTGCCGGCCGCCTCGGCGCCCATCGTCTCCAGGGTCTCGTCCGGCGCGGCCCAGCGGCGGGTCACGATGCCGGTCCGCTGCCGGATCCACGCGTCGGTGGAGTCGATGAACCGGCAGACCTCGTCGTTGTCCACCACGCGCCGGGGGCGGTGGGCGCCCACCCCGAGGATGCGGGCGTGGGGGGCGCCACCCGGTGGGGCGATCTCTGGTTTCACGGGACCTTCCAGGTGATCGGGGTGCGGGACCGGGTCGGCGGGGCGCCGCGCGGGCGGGCCTCCCGGCCCGGGAGGGGCCGGAACCGTGGAGGTCCGCCGGTTTCACGCGGGATGTGCGGCCTCTCGTCCCGCTCGGGGGCCATGGGTCACGTCCAGGCGTGTGGGGGCGCGGAACGAGACCAGTTCGAGGAAGGGCGGGCGCCGCGGGGCGAGGAGCCTCAGCTGCGGGAACCGGGTGGCCAGTGCGGCCAGCACCACGCGGCCCTCGGCGCGGGCGAGTTCGGCGCCCGGGCAGCGGTGCCGGCCGAGGCCGAAGCCGAGGTGTCCGCGGCCGGCTCCGCGCACCGGGCAGATCCGTTCGGGTTCCTCGTGGGCCTCGGGGTCGGTGCCGGCGCTGGTGAGCAGCAGGAGGAGCTGCGCGCCCCGCGGAAGGTCCACCCCGCCCAGGGTGGTGGCGCGGCTGGTGACCCGGCGCCAGGCCGTCAGGGACGGCTCCCGGCGCAGGGTCTCCTCGATCCAGCCCTCGGCCCGGTCGGGGTCCCGCGCGAGGGCCTGCCACCGGCCGTCGCTCTCCAGGGCGCGGTAGGCCGCGGTGCGGAGGAGCTGGGAGGTGGTCACGTGGCCGGCGATCATCAGGTTGGAGCAGACGGCGACGACGACCTCGGGGCTCACCGGGGAGCCGTCGGGCATGCGGGCACGGGCGAGGGCGCCGGGGAGGGAGTCGGCGGGGGCGTCGCGGAGCGCGGCCAGGCCGCACAGCCAGGTGTGGAAGTCGGCGACCTGGTGGGCCAGTTCGCGCTGCCGGTCCTTGTCGGTGCGTCCCCAGAAGAGGGTGATGAACGCGTCCGTCCAGTCGGCGACCGTGGTGACGTCGGCCCGCTCCGCCCGGGGGATGCCGAGCATCTCCAGCATGACGCGCACGGGGATGGCGCGGGCCGGGCCGCGGGCGAGGTCGTAGCGCCCGGTGGTCTCCAACTCGGCGGCCATGCGGTCGAGTTCCTCCCGGGTGATCTTCTCGATCATCGGGAGGGCGTCCCGTACCCGCTGCGCGCTCAGGAGTCTGAGGACGGCTCCGCGCAGGGCCGGATGGGTCGCGTCGCTGTTGTTGAACAGGGCGGGCGGCAGGGTCTTGAACCCGGCGCGGTCCAGGATGCGCAGGGCCGGGAGGCGCAGCGGGAGGACCGCGCCGAGGGCGTTGTCGTTGCGGTAGGTGGCGGGGTCCAGCAGGACTTTGCGGATGTCCTTGTCCCGGCTGACCAGCCACAGGCGTGTGGCCGGGTCGTAGTGCACCGGTGCGGTGCGGCGCAGGTCCGCGAGGACCGGGAACGGGTCGGCGGCGAAGTCCTGGGCGAAGAGGTCGACGGTGGGTGCGGCGGTCGTGTCGGTGGTCATCGTGGCCCCTCGGTCAGGCCGTGGTGGTGGCGCCCAGGAGGGGCAGGGTGCCGGCGGTCACCATGGCGGACAGCGCCTGGCGGCGGACCTTCCAGGTGGAGGTCATGGGGATGGCGTTCCAGGCGCAGTGCAGGGGTGCGGCCATGGTGGGCAGGTCGGTCACCGCGCGCTGCCACGCGCGGGTGTCGAGGGGCGCGTCGTCGTGGGTGGCGACGACGGGGACGGGCCGTCCCGCGCCGTCGCCGACCAGGACGATCTCGGTGAGCTGGGGCAGCCGTTCCATGAGGGTGTCCTCGACGCGCAGGCTGCTGGTGACGCCGTCGATGTGGTCGATCTCCCGGTCCAGCAGGTGCACGCAGCCCCACTTGCTGCGGTAGCCGAGGTCGCCCATGCGCCACCAGCCGCCGGCGAAGCGCCCGGCGAACTGCTCGGCGCCGCCGATGATGCCGAGGGAGTGGCCCTGGGTGCGTACGAGGATGGGGCCGATCCTCTCGGGGCCCGGTGCGTCGATCAGGGGTTCGCCGATCCTCACCTCGGTGATCCCGTTGAAGGTGCGTCCGAGGCAGCGGCCGTCGGCGGTCCGGGCCAGGGCGCGGGTGTAGGGGCGCAGGCAGATCGGTCCTGTCTCGGACTGGCCGTAGCCCTGGATGTAGACGGGCATCCTGCGCCGGCTGGCGCCGAGCAGGATGCGCATCGTGCGCGGGTGGATGGCGTCGAAGGTGTTGATGAAGTAGCGGACGCCGGCGAGCGGGCCCCGCGGGTCGTCGGCCAGCTTCTCCCACAGGATGAAGCAGTTGGGGTGGGCCTCGACCAGGCCGGGGCGGGTCTCGCTGAAGATGTCGGCGACCTTGCGCGGGTCGGGGTCGGTGAGGACGACGGTGTGCTGGCCCCGGGAGATGACGATGTGGAGGAGGGGCCACATGCGGGCGTGCACGAGCGAGACGCAGATGCCGCGGGTCTCGTGGGCCCGCATGATGGTGGCGGTCCTCAGCTGGGGCTTGAGGTGCCACCACAGGCTGCGGGCGGACTGGACCACGAGCTTGGGCAGTCCGGTGGTGCCGGAGGTGTGGGTGACCAGGGCGGGGGCGTCGGGTGCGGTGCGTACGGGGGCGCGGCGGGGCGCGCCGGCGAACGTCTCCAGCCGGGGGTGGTCGTCGGCCTCGCCGTGGATCAGCAGGACGCGGGCGACCGTCTTGGACAGGTCGATGCCGTCCAGGGCGCCGCCCAGGGTGTCGGCGTCGGTGAGGAGCAGCGGCGGTTCGTCGAGTTTGGCCAGCAGTTGGGCGACGACGTCGCCGTCGAGCCGCGGGGAGAGGAGTACGGGGATCGCGCCGGCCCGTGCGAGCGCGCAGGCGGTGAGCACCAGGTCGAAGGTGTTGGAGGCGAACAGCACGACGTGCCGGCCGGCCCGGACGCCGGCGGCGGTGAGGCGGGCGGAGGTCTCGGCGACGTGGTCGGCGAGGCGGCGGAAGGTGATCCTGGTCCCGGACTCCGGGAACATGCGCAGGGTGTGGTCGAGGGTCATGTGGCTGCCGGGGTGCCGCGCGGCGCCCATGTCGAACAGCTCGCCGATGCGGAGGGTCTCACTGGGGGATGCGGGCATGGGAGGTGTCTCCAGACGGTGCGGTGGACGGTGCGGTGGGGCGGGGGGCGGGGGGTTGCCCGGCGACGACGACTTGCACGGCCCGGGCCGTGCAGACCTTGGTTCCGTCGTCGGTGCGGAACACGGTGTCGATCCAGACCCGGCGGCCTTCGGTGCGGACGACGGACGACTCGGTGCGGACGCGTCCGCCGGTCACCGGCAGCAGGAAGCGGAGGGTCAGTTCGCGGGTGGCCAGCCACTGGCCGTCCTCGAGGACGGTGTACATGCAGATGCCGGAGAAGCTGTCCGCGACGGCCGCGAGGTAGCCGCCGAAGACCCCGCCGGGCCCGACGACGACGGGATCGACGTCCCAGGTGCCCCAGACGCGGCCGTCGGCCCAGCCGTCGATGCCGGGCAGCCTCATGGCCTCGACGACGGGCGGTGGGCCGGCCCGGCCGGCGACGATCCCGTCGAGGAGTCGGTGGTATCCGCGCATGCAACGTCCTTGCCGTCAGGTGCGGGCGACTGCCCAGGTCAGTACGGTGTGTGCGGAGCGCAGGCCGCCGGTTTCGAGCCGGACGCCCCGCACGGTGACGGGTCCGGTGACCGGGAGCCCGTCGGGACCGCCCGTCGGGCAGTCGATGTCCTTGAAGCCGCGGACGGTCACGCCCAGTGCGCAGAGCGCCTTGTAGACCGATTCCTTGAGGGAGAAGAGTGCGGCGAGCGGGCCGGCGGTGCCGTCCGGCCGGTGCTCCAGCCAGGCGCGCTCGCGTTCGGTGCACAGGAGGCGGGCCGCGGCGGGGGGCAGCGCGCCGGCGCGTTCGATGTCCACGCCCACCGCCCGGATGTGCGGGTCGGCGGCGGCGAGGCATACGGCGGTGCCGTCGCGGTGGCTGATCGAGCCGACGACGCCGGCGGGGAACCGGGGCAGTCTTCCGTCGGCCAGGACGGGGCCCGGTGTGCCGAGCCGGGCCAGGCAGCGGGCGGCCGCCGTCCTGCCGAGCCGGAAGTCGTCCCTGCGGGCGGCGGGCAGCGCGGCCATCAGGCCGCGTTCGGCTCCGTGCGGGAGCGCCGTCCCGTCCTCGTCCGCGTCGGCGAATCCGATGACCGTTCCCCGGGGCGGGCCGCCGCGCCGTGCGACGCCCGCTCCCATGGCCGTTCCGTCCCCCACCGCATCGTCCCCCGTTTTCGGCCGCGCGGTGGTTACGCGGCGTCCTGTGTGTCCGCGGTGGGTCCGCCGGCCGGGCGCAGGAGCGCGTCGATGCCGGCGATCGTGGTGACCGAGGCGATCTCGTCGTCGTCCAGGGCCCGGCCGAGGCGTTCTTCGAGCCGCATGACCGCCAGGACGATCTCGCCGGAGTTGAGTCCGGCCTCGCGCAGGTCCTGGTCGTCGGTCAGGGAGTCGAGGACGCCGGGCGCGGAGACGCACTGGGCCAGGAGTTCACGGCCGTTCATGGGGGACCTCCTTGAGGGGGGTGACGAGCACCACGTTGCGGGTGGGGGCCGGGGTCCGGCGGTGGGTGTGGCGGACGGTCTCCAGGTCCGCGGGGCACGCGCAGGGGACCAGCCGGTTGGGCACGGAGCCGAGGCAGAACTCGACGAACTCCTGCGAGGCGCCCTGGCGGAGGCCGAGGAGGGCGAAGACGGGGTCGACGACCTTCCACCGGCCGTCCTCCCGGATCTCCACCCAGGAGTGGTCGCTGCCGAGGAGGCCCATGAGGTAGCCCTTGCGGGTGCGGGCCTCGAGTCCGGCGTCGGTGAAGACCCGCTCCAGGTGGAGGCTGACGCTGATGCAGTTGGCCGTGCCGTTCGCGCGGGCGGCGGCCGGGTCGTTGCGCAGGGCGGGGGGCATGGCCTGGTAGGCCATGCGGCCGCTGCGCATCTCGTCGAGGGATTCGTGGAAGGCGTCGCGCACCAGCCGGTCGCGGACCCTCCGTACGGCGCCTGCGGTGCGGACGGTGGCGGCGAACTCCGCGAGCGGGGCGAGTCCGTCGACGCCGGCGCCGCGGGCGTCGACGGCGGCACCGGTCGCCGTCCGCACGTCCCAGGAGCGCCCGCCGAAGTCCTCGGCGGCCAGGGGGGCGAACTCCCAGGGCTCGGCGCAGGGGTCGCCGGCGGGGCAGGCGGCGAGGTTGCGGACGGCCCAGGTGCGTTCGGCGGTCCATTCGGCCGGTGCGGCGGCGGCGAAGCGGAACAGGTAGCGCTGCACCAGTTCCAGGACGGAACCGCCGGATCCGGATGCCGCGGCCACGTTGCGGATGTCGCTGTCGTCGAACAGGACGCGGTCGCCGTCGGCGCGGTACCGCAGTCCTTCCTTCATCAGCAGGTCGAGGACGCCGGGCGGGCAGCGCATGATGGCCAGGGCGCTGTGGCGGTCGGTGTCGAAGCGGGCATAGCGCTCGGGCGTGGGCACGATCCGGTGCAGTGCGTCGATCCACCCGGCCGCGCCGCGCCCGGCGGCGGTGGCCGGGGCCCCCGTCGGGCCGGTCACGGCCCGGTCTCCCCGGTGGTCCCGCCGGCGTCCGGGGCGCCGCCCAGCGCCCGGATCAGGTCGTCCACGGTCTCGATGGAGAACAGCACGTCGTCGTCGAGGGACACGCCGTGGACCTCCTCCAGCGCGCTGACGATCCGCAGGAGCTTCACGGACTCCATGCCGGGCAGCAGGGAGAGTTCGGCCTCTCCGGCCAGAGCGGTGGCGTCGATGCCCAGCTCGGCCACGAGGGCGTCGCGTACGGACGCCGCGACGTCGACGGGAACGGTCATCGCCATCTCCGTTTCTCCTTCGGTTCGTTGGGCGGCGGAGGCGGAAGCTGATGCGGTCATGCCGGACCACCGGGGCCGGTGGACCCGCCGGCGGCCAGCTCGGCGAGGGACGAACGCAGCTTGCCGCGCTGGACCTTGCCGCTGCTGGTCTGGGGCAGGAAGCGGGCGGGGGCGAGGCAGACCGTCACCTCGTCGAGGCCCATGCGCGTGCGGATCCGCCGGTGGCACTCCCTGACCAGGGCGGAACGTTCCTCCTCGGTCTCCAGGGCCGTCTCCACGACGAGCGCCATGCGGTCCTCGTCCGCGACGGCGGCGCACCGCTTGCGGTAGACCCCGGGCAGGTCGCGCACGACCGTCTCGGCGTCCTCGGCGTAGTAGTTGACGCCACGGACGATGATCATGTCCTTCTTGCGGCCGAAGACGAAGAGTTCGCCGTCCACGACGACGCCCATGTCGCCGGTGCGGTACCAGCCGTCGGGCGAGCGCTCCTCCCCCGGCTCCCTGCGGTAGTAGCCGCCCATCACGGGCGGCCCGCAGATCTCGATCTCGCCCGCCCGGCCCTCGGGCGCGGGGCGGCCGTCCGCCCGGATCCGTACGCCGATGCCCGGGACGGGACGGCCCACGCCGACGAGCGGGCGCGCGCCCGGTCCCTCCCCGGCGGCCACGAAGTGCCCGTCGGCCAGGGCCTCGCGGTCGGCCCAGCGCACCACGGGCTCGCGGCCCGGCGGCGGGAAGGTCACGGTGAGGGTCGCCTCGGCCATGCCGTAGACCGGGCACATGGACTGCGGCCGGAAGCCCCAGGGCCCGAAGGTCTTCTGGAATTCCTCCAGGGAGCGGGCGTTGACCGGCTCGGCGCCGTTGCACCAGACCCGCCACGCCGACAGGTCGGCGGGCTCCGGGGCCGTCTCCTCCGCCCGGGCGGCGGCGACCAGGGCGTCGGCGAAGAAGTTGGGCGCGGCGGTGTGCGTGCAGCCCTCGGCGGCGAACCGGCGCAGCCAGTCGAGGGGGCGTCTGATGCCGCTCCTCGGCCGCCACAGCACCACGTCGGCTCCCGCGGACAGCGCGGTCAACAGGCAGAACATGCCCATGTCGTGGAAGAGCGGCACCCACAGGCCCCAGCGGTCCTGGTCGGTCGTCCCGGAGGGGACGGCCAGGGCGTGCAGTCCCGCGAGGATGTTGGCGTGGGTGAGCGGCACGCCCTTCGGCCGGGACGTGCTGCCCGACGTGTACTGGATATAGGCCAGTCGGCGCGGGTCGCCGGCGCCGGCGGGGACCGGGCCGGGGTCCGGCGCCGTGTGGAGGGTGTCGGCAGGCACGACGGAGACGTGGGGCAGCGCCTGTTCCAGGGCGCGCCGGACGCTCGCCAGCTCCGGGTCGACGACGAGGATCCGGGCGCCGGCGTCGTCCAGGATGCCCCGGACGTGCTCGACGTATCCGTCCACGCCGCCGTAGCCGAAGGGCAGGGCGATGGACAGGGGCACGGCGTGGGCGTACTGGGCGCCGAAGAGCACCCGGAGGAAGCCGCTGCCGTTGTGCATGATGAAGGCGATCCGGTCGCCGGGGGCGGCGCCCAGGGTCACCAGGCCGCCGGCGGTGGCCCGGGACTCCGCCAGCAGGCCGGCGAGGGAGAGGCGGCGGTTCTCCTCCACGAAGGTGAGGGAGGAGAGCGCGCCGCGGCTCTCCATGAGCTGCGGGAGCGTTTCGGTCATGGTGGAAGGTCCGTTCTGGCCGTACGAGTTCACTGCTGAGGGGCCGGTGCGGGACGCGGCAGGAACCTGACGCCGAGGGCGACGAGCGCGGCGGCCACGGCGAGCACGAAGGCGCTCATCGCGTAGGCCATCCGGTAGTCGTCCCTCCTGGCCTCCCTCAACTGGGTCTTGACGGTGGGTTCGGAACCGGCGAGCAGCGCCCGGCACTTCTCGTCGGTGACCTGGCCGCCCTCGCCCTGGGCGATCGCACAGGACGAGAACCGGGCCGCCAGCCGCTCCGCCTGGTCGGGCCCCGCCGTCGCCGAGACGGCGGTGCGGACCGTGGCGGCCCGCTCCTCCGCCGAGTGCTCGGCGGAGCTGCCGAGCGTGCCGAAGAAGACGGCGCCCATGAGGGCCACGCCCAGGACGGCGCCGACCTGCTGGCCGGTGCTCAGGGTGCCGGAGGCGGAACCGGCGTCGGAGCTGCGCACCGAGCCGAGGACCACACCAAGCAGCGGAGCGAGGGCGAAGCCGAGGCCGAAACCGGCGACGGCGAAGGCGGGGACGAAGTACCAGCCCTTGAGCCCGTTTCCGGACAGCAGCGTGGTGGCACCGACCCCGGCGACGCCGAGGGACCAGATCAGCGCGCCCATGGCGACGGCCTTCCGCCCGCTCGCCCGCTTCACGAAGGGGGCGGAGGAGTAGTAGCCGGCCATCGACCCGACGGCGAAGGGACTCATCGTCGCGGCGACGCCCAACGCACTGTATCCATAGGCGAACTGGAGCATCAAGGACTGGTACAGGAAGAATGACGCGATGCCCGAGTAGGCCAGCAGGTACATGCCCAGGCCGACGGTGAACGCCCGGTCGCGCCACAGGGACGGCGGCACGAGGGCCGACCGCGTCCGCCGGTGCGTCGCCACGCAGCGCAGGTGGAAGGCGGCGAAGAGCGGGACGGAGAGGGCCATCAGGGCGAAGGACCACCAGGGCCAGTCGCGTTCGTGGCCTTCGATCAGCGGGTAGATCAGGCAGACGAGCGCGGCGCTGACCAGCAGGACCGACGGGAGGTCGAGCCGGCGGGCCTGGTCGGAGCGCGACTCGGGAAGGAAGCGCAGCGCGCCGAGCACGCCGAGGAGCCCGATCGGCAGGTTCACCAGGAACGCCGGCCGCCAGCCGCTGCCGAAGAGGTCCGCCTGGATGAGGACGCCGGAGATCATCGGCCCGGCGATGGTGGCACCGCTGACGACCATGCCGAGGACCGCGAAGGCCTTGGGGCGGCGCTCGGGGGAACCACCACCTGGATGACGGCGAGCGTCTGCGGGTACATGAGGGCGGCCGTCGCGCCCTGCAGCGCCCGCGCCGCGATGAGCATGCCCGAACTGGTGGCGAAGCCGCAGGCGGCCGAGGTGAGGACGAAGCCGACGAGGCCGGTGACGAACATCCGCCGGCGGCCGTGGAGGTCCCCGAGCCGGCCTCCGGTGATCAACAGCACCGCGTAGGCGAGCTGGTAGGCGGCCACCACCCACTGGGTCTCGGCGAAGCTGGCCCCCAGATCGCTCTGCAGGACGGGCGCCGCCACATTGACGATGGAGGTGTCGGCCAGGACGAGGAACGCGGCGACCAGGACGATGGCGACGGCAAGTCCTGGCGATGCGTGCTGAGTTGTCCCTGCTGGCCGCGGGACGGTCGCGCTGCTGGTCATGGCACCCTTCTGCCTGTGATGTGCCGGTGATGCGGGGACGCGGGCATGCCGGGGGGTGCCCACCACGCGAGGGCGTGCGACGCCACGACGGGGCATCACAGGCCCGGGGGCAGCCCGGAGCACGGAGGAGCGTGGAGGGTGGACCCGGGTTCAGATCGCCCGGATCCACTCACGGGTCATGGTCACCACTTGCGGTGCGCCCTGCTCCAGGCGCTCGGCGAGATTTTCGAGCGTCTGCGAGGCCAGGGCCTTGCGCCAGGCCATCTCGGCCTTTTTCATTTCGAGTTGGACGATGCACGGCAGATCGCCGCTGCCGGGAGCGGCCGCGGCGACGACGCCGTTCTTCCTGATGGCGGTGCACTGGAACAGGTCGGCCGGGCCCTCGACCGCCACGACGACGTCCATCAGCGTGATCTCGGAGCTGGGACGCGCCAGCGAGAAGCCGCCCCGCACCCCCGGTGCGGAGCGCAGGATCCCGGACTTCACGAGGGCCTGGAGCTGCTTGGTCAGGTAGGGCTTGGGCAGTCCGTGGAACTCCGCCAGCGCGGCGGCCTGCAGCGACGTTCCCGGCGGGGCACACGCCAGCGTGAGGCAGACGTGGGCCATCCACTCGACTGTCGTGGCCATCTTCACGACATTGAAGATAGTGGGTGTCCTGGTCTCCGTCGAGTGCCGTGCCGGCGTCCCCAGTTGAACACTCCGGGCCTTCCCCGGGGGCGCTGTGGGGAGCCGGATACGCCGTCGCCAGGGCCCGGCCCCGGCCCGGCCTGCCCCGGACAGGCCGCAACCGGACCCTTTCACGGGGAACGGAACTGTCAACCCGGGCGGAATTGAACGGATCCGCATGCGACGGAACACCGGATTCACGCGCCGAATCAAAAGCGGAAGCAATGACTTGACCTTCCGGATTTCCCGGCGTGACCTGATTCACATGTCACGAGTATTGCAGGTCGCACGGGTGAGCGTGTGACGTGGAGGGCGGGAGCGAAAGCCGCCGGGCCCCGCGCCAAGTCGGCGGCGAAGCTCTTGACTTGGCAAAAAAATCTGCACTACCGTCCCGCCTCGTACCGGCGGACCGACGCGTCCGGGAGTGGGGGAATTTCGATAACTCCCCTTCCGGTACGGCGGAAAGCGATGCCGGCCGAGGGCCCTGAATCGGCTTTCCGGCCGCCCGCCGCTTTTCACGTCCCGCCCTGTCCGATGCGCGGCACGCGGGGCACAGCACACGGCGTCCCGCCACGCCATGACCGATCCCTGTACCGGCGGACCCGTGGCGACCACGTCACCGTCCGGGGTCCACCACGCACGACTGGAGCTCATCACCCATGACATCCAAGGGAGTTGCGCCGGGGCCCCGCGCGTACCGCGCCATGAGCGAGGAGGAGCGGCGCTCGCAGTCCCGGAGGACCGACGGCGAGCCGGTCCTGGACTTCAGCGTGGGCCGGGTCAACGAGGACAGCACCCCGTACATCGACTACCACAGCGTCGACGTGCTGCTGAGCCTCCAGCACCCGCGCACCGAGGAGCCGGCGGAGCTGACCTTCTACATCACCGGCCAGGTTCAGGAACTGCTGTTCAAGCTCATGTTCACCGAGGTCAACCGGGTCCGTGACCTGTTGTTCGACGACCGGGTCGACGACGCGCTCCGCCACCTCCGCCGGATCGAGCGCGTCCAGCGCGTCCTCACCGCCTGCTGGGAGCCGGTCAGCACCCTCACCCCCACCGAATTCGCGGGATTCCGGGACCAGTTGGGCACGGCATCGGGGTTCCAGTCGTACATGTACCGGCAGCTGGAGTTCTCGCTCGGCAACAAGGAGCGCCGGATGGCCGAGGCCTATCGCGCCGTTCCCTGGCTGTACGAGCAGGTCACGGCGGTGCTGCGGGCTCCGGGCCTGTACGACGCGGTGCTGTCGCTGCTGCACCGCCGGGGGCGCGTCCCCGGGAGCTGCGTCCCGCGCGAGTACGCCGCGCCCTACGTGCCCGATCCCCTGGTGGAGGAGGCGTGGGGCGCCGTCTACCGGTCCCCGGCGGACGACCCGCAGCTGCACGCCCTCGCCGAGGCGCTGGCGGAGCTGAACTACCAGTATTCCCGCTGGCGCACCACGCACCTGCTGACCGTCGAGCGGATCATGGGGTACAAGCCGGGGACGGGCGGCACGCTGGGGGTCGAGTGGCTCCGGCGCGTCGCCGAGCACCGGTTCTTCCCCGAACTGTGGTCCGTCCGTACGGAACTGTGATGCCGGAGGACACCGCACGCGGCCCGCTCGTCTACGGGGCGTACGACCAGGAGGCGCTGGACCGGCAGTACTCCCCCAGTTCCCGCGTTCCCGACATCACCGTCTTCCTCGACGAGTACGCCGCGCTCAGCGA
The DNA here is from genome assembly GCF_001187435.1 of Streptomyces caatingaensis. Taxonomy (GTDB): domain Bacteria; phylum Actinomycetota; class Actinomycetes; order Streptomycetales; family Streptomycetaceae; genus Streptomyces; species Streptomyces caatingaensis. Next base: position 241,642 of record NZ_LFXA01000013.1, read on the forward strand.
GCGGACCCGCAACCGCCTCACCGTCCGCGCCGGCGTCCCGTACGGCCGCCGGGAGTGCGAGACGCTGGACTTCTTCCCCGCCGCGCGGCCCGGGGCGCCGCTGCTCGTGTTCGTCCACGGCGGCTACTGGCAGGAGTTGGGCAAGGACGACTCCTCCTTCCCGGCGCGGCGGACGGTGCCCGCGGGCGCCGCCTTCGCCGCCCTCGACTACGGGCTGGCCCCCGCGTACCGGCTGGAGGAGATCGTCGGCCAGGTCCGCCGCGGACTGGAGTGGCTGGTCACGCACGCCGCCGAGCTGGGCGTGGACAAGAACCGCATCCATCTGAGCGGCAGTTCCGCGGGCGCCCACCTGGTGCTGATGGCGCTGCTGGACGACTGGCGGCCGGACGGCCGGCACCCGGCCGACGTCTTCGCGGGCGCCGTCCTGCTCAGCGGTGTCTACGACCTCGAGCCGCTCCGGCTGACGTACGTCAACGAGCCGCTCGGCCTGACCGAGCGCACCGCGCGCCTGATGAGCCCGGTGCGCCGGCTGCCCGGCCGGCTGCCGCCGCTGACCGTCGCCCTGGGCGGGGTGGAGACCGAGGAGTTCCGGCGCCAGCACGACGAGCTGGCCGAGGCGGTCGCGGGGCGTTCGCCCGCCGTGCGGAACCTGATCGTCCCCCACCGCAACCACTTCGACCTCCCCTTCGACCTCGACGATCCGGCGACGGATCTCGGCGGGGCCGTGTTCCGTCAGCTGGGGCTGACGGCTTCCTGATCGCTTCTCTCCTCATCTCCGCGTCGAACCAGCTGACTTCTTGGGGTGCACTCACTCATGACCGACGACAACCGGATCAAGAACATCGTCGTCCTCGGCGGCGGTACCGCCGGCTGGATGTCCGCCGCCTACCTGGGCCGGGCGCTGGGCGACACCGTCAGGATCACGGTGCTGGAGGCACCGGCGATCCCCAGGATCGGCGTCGGCGAGGCCACGATCGCCAATCTGCAGAAGGTGTTCTTCGACTTCCTCGGGCTGCGCGAGGAGGACTGGATGCCCGAGTGCAACGCCAGCTTCAAGATGGGCATCCGGTTCGTCAACTGGCGTACGCCCGGCGCCGGCGAGGCCACGGGCCGCCCGCTGGGCGGGGGCAAGGACCACTTCGACCACCTCTTCGGCCTGCTGCCCGAGCACGACGACCTGCCGCTGTCGCACTACTGGACGTACAAGCGGCTCAACGGGCTGACCGACGAGCCGTTCGACCGGGCCTGCTACCCGCAGCCGGCGGTCTTCGACCGCAAGCTCTCCCCCCGCTTCCTCGACGGGACCAAGTGGGCCAGCTACGCCTGGCACTTCGACGCCCAGCTGGTCGCCGACTTCCTGCGCCGCTTCGCCACGCAGAAGCAGGGCGCGATCCACGTCGAGGACACGTTCGTCGGGGCGGACATCGACCAGCGCGGCCACATCACGGCGATCAGGACCGAGGGCGGACGCACCCTGGAGGCCGACCTCTTCGTCGACTGCTCCGGCTTCCGCAGCCTGCTCGTCAACCAGGTCATGAAGGAACCGTTCCTGGACATGAGCGACCACCTCCTCAACGACCGCGCGGTCGCCACCCAGGTGCCGCACGACGACGAGGCGGACGGCGTCGAGCCCTTCACCTCGGCCATCGCGATGTCCTCGGGCTGGACCTGGAAGATCCCCATGCTCGGGCGCTTCGGCACCGGTTACGTCTACTCCAGCCGGTTCACCACGCAGGACGAGGCCACCGAGGAGTTCTGCCGGATGTGGGGCCTCGACCCCGCGACGCAGCCGCTCAACCACGTCAGGTTCCGCGTCGGCCGCAACCGCCGCGCGTGGGTGAAGAACTGCGTCGGCATCGGCCTGTCCTCGTGCTTCCTGGAGCCGCTGGAGTCCACCGGCATCTACTTCGTCTACGCGGCCCTCTACCAGCTGGTCAAGAACTTCCCCGACAAGCGCTTCGACCCCGTCCTGGTCAACCGCTTCAACAGCGAGATCGAGACGATGTTCGACGACACGCGGGACTTCATCCAGGCCCACTTCAGCTTCGCGCCCCGCGACGACACCCCGTTCTGGCGGGCCTGCAAGGAACTGGAACTCGCCGAGGGCTTCAAGGAGAAGGTCGCGCTCTACAAGTCCGGCCTCGGCGTCAACCTGCCAGTGACGGACGAGAGCAGCTACTACGGCAACTTCGAGGCCGAGTTCCGCAACTTCTGGAGCAACGCGAACTACTACTGCGTGTTCGCGGGGCTCGACTACCTGCCCGACCACGTGATGCCCGCGCTGGCCCACCGTCCCGAGTCGATCGCCACCGCCGAGTCCGCGTTCGCCGAGGTCGCCAAGCGCCGGGAGGAGCTGCTGCGGACGCTGCCCAGCACCTACGACTACCTGCGCCGGCTGCACCGGAAGTGAGCGGCCGGCTCACGGGCAGCCGGCCTCACCGGCGGCCGTCCTCCGTCCCCGACCGACAGGAATCGCGTGACAGCCTCTGAACCACTGCTCCGGGCCGCCCACGTGCTGGCGGTGCTCTGCGCGGCGATGGTGGTCGTGCGGGCGGGCCGGCTGCCGGCCCGCGCGGCCCGCCAGCCGGAGGTCATCGGCGAGATCGTGACCGGCCTGCTGGCCGGCCCGGTCCTGATCCGGCTGCTCGGGCCCGGCACCTTCGCGGCGCTCCTGCCCGCCCCCGTGCTCGGCACCCTCAAGGTGATCGCCGAGGCCGGACTCGCCCTGTTCATGGTGGGTCTGGCCGGCCACCTCCGGCCGGGCCGGGCGGCCGCCAGGCGCGCGCGGACGGGGTGGCTGGTGGCAGGATCGTTCCTGCCCGCCTGCGCCGCCGGGCTGCTGCTCGCGGGCTGGATCCTGCTCACCGACGACCGGGCCGCCCGCGGCGGCGCCCCGCTGCCCGCCTTCCTGCTCGCCGTGGCCGTGTGCACGTCCATCACGGCGGTGCCCGTGCTGGCCCGGATCCTCGACGACCGCGGGCTCATGGAGACCGGCACGGGCCGTGACACCCTCCTGGCCGCGATCGTCATCGACGCCGTGGCCTGGCTGCTGCTGCCGGTGGCCGTGGGTCTGCGCTCGGGCGACAGCGGCGGCTTCCTGCGGGCGGCCGCCGTCCTCGGCGCGGGCGTCCTGGCCGCGGCCGCCCTGCGCGCGCTGCTCGCCCGCCCCGCCGCCACCCGTCTCGCCGGGCGCTTCCCCCGGGCGGCCGCCCTCGCGGTCGCCGGGCTCGCCCTCGCGATGGCCTTCACCATGAAGGAGCACGGCATGACGGCGATCATCGGCGCCGTCCTCGCCGGACTGGCCGTCCCCTCCCGGACCCGCCGGGAGTGGGTGCCCGCGGTGGCCGCCGTCACCAGGGCCGGCCACGCGCTGGTGCCCGTCTTCTTCGTCGTCGGCGGCGTCACCGTGCTCACCGGCGCCCTGGGCTCCGCGTCGCCCGCCCTCATCGTCCTCACCACGCTGCTCGGCGTCGCGGGCAAGGCGCTGGGCGGGTACTGCGGCGCCCGGCTGGGCCGGTACGGGCACTTCGACGCCCTGCGGGTCGGCGCCCTGATGAACACCCGCGGCCTGACCGAGCTCATCGTGCTCCAGGTCTGCCACAGCGCCGGCGTCCTGACCACCGCGCTCTACCTCGCCTTCCTCGTCATGGCACTGACCACCACCGCCCTGACCGGGCCCGCCCTGCTGGCCGTCGACCGCGCGGAGCACCGCCGCCCGCCCGCCCCCGCCCGGGAGCCGGCCCCCGCGAGAGGAAACGCCGCGTGACCGGCCCGCCGGACGCCCCGCCGCCCGTCGCTCCCCCCGGGCCCGTCACCCCCGACGACGACCCGCCACCGTCCGATCGGAGATCCCGCAGATGACCAGCCGCGCAACCGCCGAGCGGCTCGACCGCGCCGACCCCCTCGCCCGCACCCGGGCGTCCTTCGACATCCCGCCGGGAGTCGTGTACCTGGACGGCAACTCGCTCGGCGCCCTGCCCCGCGGCGTCCCGCGGGCCCTCGACCGCACCGTCCGGCAGTGGCGCGACCACCTGATCAAGGGCTGGACCGACGACGGCTGGCTGGACGCGCCGACGCGGACCGGCGACCGCGTGGGACGGCTCCTCGGCGCCGCGCCCGGCCAGACGGTCGCCGGCGACTCCACCTCCGTCCAGCTGTTCAACGCGCTGGTCACCGCGGCCCGGCTCCGGCCGGAGCGCACGGTCCTCCTGTACGACGCCGACGGCTTCCCCACCGACCGCTATCTCGCCTCGTCCGTCGCACGCCTGCTCGGCCTGGAGCTCCGCCCGTGCCGCATGGGCGACATGCGAGCGGCTCTGGAGGCGTACGGACAGGAGGTCGCCGTCGTCCTGGGCGCCCCGGTCGACTTCCGCACGGGTGAGCTCTTCGACATCGCCGCGATCACCGCGCGGGCCCACCGGGCCGGCGCCGTCACCGTGTGGGACCTGTGTCACGCCGCCGGGGCCCTGCCGCTGTCGCTGGACGCGGACGGCGTCGATCTCGCGGTCGGCTGCGGCTACAAGTTCCTCTCCGGCGGCCCCGGGGCCCCGGCCTACCTCTACGTCGCCCGGCGGCACCGGGCCGCCGCCGATCAGCCCCTGACCGGATGGCTCGGCCACGCCGCGCCGTTCGCGATGGCGGCCGGCTACCGCCCCGCCGAGGACATGTCCCGCTTCCGCATCGGCGCGCCGCCCATGCTGTCCCTGTCGGCGCTCGACGCGGCGCTGGACGTCTTCGACGGCGTCTCCGTCGAGGACATCCGCGCCAAGAACACCGCACTCGGCCGGTTCTTCATCGAGTGCTTCGACGAGCACCTGGCCGGCCTCGGCTTCGGCCTGGTCACTCCCCGGGCGGCCGAACGGCGCAGCAGCCAGGTCACGTTGAGCCACCCGCACGCCTCCGAGCTCATGGACGGGCTGGCCGCGCGCGGCGTGCTCGGCGACGTACGTCCCCCCGCCCTGCTGCGCTTCGGCTTCAACAGCCTCTACGTCTCGTACACGGACATCCACCACGCCGTCACGGTGCTCGCCGGCCTGGCCGCGCCGGACAGGCACCGGCCCGCGCGGACGGACGCGGCGCGGCGACTCATCGGAGAGACCCATGTGGTTCAGTGACATTCTCGACCGGCACTGCCGCCAGCGCGGGCACGCGCCCGCCGTCGTGGAGGGCGAACGGGGCCTCACCTGGCTCGAACTGCGCGGCGCGGCCCACTCGGTGGCGGCGCGCCTGAGCGAGCGGGGCGTGCGGCACGGCGACCGGGTCGCGGTGTACTCGCGCAACCGGCTGGAGGTCGTCGTGAGTTACTTCGCGCTGGCGCACCTGGGCGCACCGTTCGTGCCCGTCAACCACGCCATGTCGCCGGCCGAGTTCGCCGACGCCGCCGAGCGCATGGACATCCGGCACGTCATGGGCGAGCGGCGCCCGGTGGAGAGGCTCGGTCCCGCCGAGGAGCGGACGACCGTGTTCGACTCCGTGGAGTTCCAGGAGACACTCGTCGCCGGGCAGGCCCCGCCGCCGTCCACCGCGGCCCTGGAGGACCCGCTGGCGGTGCTGCTGACCTCCGGGACCACCGGCAGGCCCAAGGGCGTGCTCCAGACCGCCGGCGCGCTGCGGCAGATGACGCTGTCGTGGCTGGCCCAGGCCCGCGCGGACGACACCGTCCGCCTGCTCAACCTCAACTCGCTGGCGCACGGCGGGGTCACCGTGACGTTCCACTACCTCGCGGCCGGCGCCACCTTGCACCTGATGCGCGAGTTCCAGCCGCGGGCCGTCCTGCGGCAGATCACCGAACAGGGCGTCACCCACGTCTGGATGGTGCCGCAGATGCTGCGGTTCCTGATGATGGCGGTCGGCGAGAACGCCCGGGTGCCCAACCGGCTGCGCGAGATCATGCTGGGGGCGGCGCCGATCGACCAGGAGCTGCTGCGCGGTGCCCGGGAGGCCTTCGGCTGCGGGTTCCGCAACATCTACGGCATGACGGAGGCCGGCGGCACCTTCTGCACCTGGCTGTCCGACAGTTCCCTGGAGGAGACCGCGAGCGTGCCGCTGGAGTCCAGCGGACGCGCCGTCCCCGGCGTCCGCGTCGAGATCCACGACGAGGAGAACCGTCCGCTGCCCGACGGCGAGGTCGGGGAGGTGTGCGTCCTGGCCCCCGGGCGGATGTCGCACTACGTCGGTGACGCGGCGGAGACCGGCCGCACGCTCGTGGACGGCTGGGTCCGCACCGGCGATCTCGGCTGGATGGACGGGAACGGTTACGTCCACCTCAAGGACCGCAAGAAGGACGTCATCAAGCGCGGCGGCCAGAACGTCTTCCCGGCGGAGGTCGAGAACGCCGTCGCCGGTTTCGACGGCGTGGCGGACGCCGCGGTGATCGGCGTCCCCGACGAGGTGTGGGGTGAGGTCCCGCTGGTGTTCGTCGTGGTCCGCGAGGGTGCCGCGTTCTCCCCCGACGCGCTCCTCACCTTCCTGCACGGCCGGCTCGCCTCGTACAAGCTCCCGAGGGAGGTCCGGACCGTCTCCGGGATCCCGCGGAACGCGGCCGGGAAGATCCTGCGGCGGGTGCTCGCGGAACAGTGCGGCGGGGCGCGGTGAGCGGTCCCCGTCCCGGCCGGGCGCGCGGGAGGGCCGTCTGCGTGGGGGCCGGTCCGGCCGGTCTCCTGGCCGCCGCCCGGATCAAGGCCGCCCGGCCGGACTGGCAGGTCGTCGTCCACGAGCGGTCGCCGAAGGACGTGACGTACGGGTACGGCGTGGTCTTCTCGGACGTCGCGGTCCGCACCATCCGGTTCATGACACCGGCGCTCGGTGCGGTCCTCGCCTCCCAAGTGGCCTGGCAGGACGTCGAGATCCGGGCCCACGGCCTGCGGCACCGCGTCTCCGGTCACGGCTACGTCGCCCTCTCCCGGCACCGGCTGCTCGCCGAACTGCGCGCGCAGGCCCTCGACGCGGGGGTCGAACTGCGTTACGAGACCCCCGTCGCCCTGGACGAACTGCGGTCCCGGTACGACCTGGTGGTCGCCGCCGACGGAGCGCGCAGCCGCACCCGCGCGGCGCTCGCGGCGGAACTGGGCGCCCGCGTCGGGCGGGGCCGCTCGCGGTTCGCGTGGCTCGGCACTCCGGCCGCGTTCGACGCCATGACGTTCGTCTTCGAGGAGACCCCCGACGGACTCGCCGTCGCCCACGGCTACCCGCACGGCGACGGCATCAGCACGTTCGTGGTCGAGGTGCCCGGACGCGACGGCCCCGCGGCCGGAACGCGGGAACGGGCGGAGCGCGATCTCGGCCACTGGTCGCGGGTCTTCGCGGAGCACCTCGGCCACCGGCCGCTGCGCGCCAAGGACCTGCGGTGGGAGCACTTCCCCACCGTTCGCCTCGACCGGTGCGTCCACGAGAACGTGGTGCTCATCGGCGACGCGGCGCACACCGCGCACTACTCGGTGGGGTCGGGAACCCGCCTCGCGCTGGAGGACGCCTTCACCCTCGGGCAGGCGCTCGGGCGCAACGACGACCTCGCGGCCGCCCTGGCCGAGTACGAGCGCGGACGGCTGCCCGCCGCGCGGGAGTTGACGGCGGCGGGCGAGCGCAGCATGCGCTGGTTCGAGCAGGCCCCGGCCTTCCTGCGGCGCCCCGCGCCGCAGTTCGCCGTGCACCTGCTCAGCCGCGCCTCGCTGCCGTCGGTGGAGAAGCTCGCGGACGACGCCCCCGAGCTGGTGCGGCGGGCCACGCGGGTGCTGGCCGGCGACGCACCGCTCCCGCCCGCCGGCGTTCTCGCGCTGCCCCTGGAGGCGGGCGCCGCCCGCCTGCCCGGACGCCTCCTGCGCGCGGCCGCCACCGGTGGTCCCGGGCCGCGAACGGCCGTCCGCACCGGGCGGATCGCGTTCACGGGCCGGGACGGCGCGACGGCCGCCCTCGGCCTGATCGACATGGGGCCGTGCCCGCCGGACGGTGCGCGGGCCGCCACCGAGGCGGAGACCCTCGCGACGTCCCTGGCCGAGGCGCTCGCGGAGGACGCACGCGCCGCCGGACGGCCCCCGGCCCCCGCCGTCGCCGTACGCACTCCCTGCTCCGGCGGGACGGGAGCGGCCGGGGCGACGCTGGCCCGGCTGCGGGTGATGCGCCGGGCGGGCCTGTGCGATCTGGTCGACCTCGCGGCTCCGGACGGCGGCACGGCCGACCCGGAGGCGCTGCTCGACGCGCTCGAACTGGCCGACACCGTCCGCTCGTCGCTCGGCGTCGCCGTCCTGCTGAGCGGCTTCCAGGCCCGCCCCGACCAGATCGCCACCCACGTCCTGGCCGGACGCGTCGACGCCTGGTGCGTGCCGGCCTCCCCACCGTCCCATCACGTCGACGACGTGCACACCGAGGGAGATTGACGCAATGATCAGCCGCAGGACGCTCCTGGGAGCGAGCGCCGCACTCGCCGCCTCCGGCGGAATCGCCACGGCCGGCGCGGCCACGGCCCGCCCCGCGACGGCGGGCGAGGACGCGAAGTGGAACGCGCTGCGCGCCTCGCTCACCGGCGACGTGGTGCTGCCCTCCGACGCCGCGTACGAGAGCGCCAGAAGGCTCGCCAGCGCCCAGTTCGACTCCATCCACCCGCAGGCCGTCGCGCTGTGCGAGACGCCCCAGGACGTCGGCGCCTGCGTCCGGTTCGCCCAGGACCACGGCATCCACGCCGCGGTGCGCAGCGGCGGCCACAACTACGGCGGCTGGTCGACCACCGAGGGGCTCGTCATCAATCTGACCCGGATGAACCGCGTGGTGCCCGGCGCGACCGAGGTCCGGCTCGGCCCGGGTGTCCAGACGGTGGACGTCACCCCTCGGCTGAGCCCCTACGGGCTCACGGTGCCCGCGGGATTCTGCGCGAGCGTCTGCCCCGGCGGGTTCGTCACGGGCGGCGGCACCGGCTGGCAGTACCGCAAGTACGGGCCCGCGTCCGACCGGTTGCTCTCCGCCGAGGTCGTCCTGGCGGACGGGCGGATCGTCACGGCGTCGAAGTACCAGCACCCCGACCTCTTCTGGGCGCTGCGCGGGGGCGGGGGCGGCAACTTCGGCGTGGTCACCGAGTACCGGATGAGACCGACCTCCGTCACCCGGGTCGGGCACTACACGCTGACGTGGCCCTGGGACAAGGCGCAGGCCGCGGTCTCCGGCTATCTGGAGTGGGCGGCGCAGGCGTCCGCCGACCTCGCCTGCGGCGGTGTCCTGCGGCTGGCCGACGCGCGCCCGGGAGCGCTCCCCGTGTTCGTCGTCTCCGGTGTGCACTTCGGCCCGATGGAGGCGCTGGAGGCCGAACTGCGGCTGCTGTCGGCCCTGATCGGCGGCGAGCCCGCGACGCGCGCCGTCCAGGACCTCACCTACGAGAAGGCGATGATGCGGGTCTTCGGCTGCGAGGACAAGACGGTGGACGCCTGCCACCTCACCGGCAGCAGCCCCGAGGCGTCCCTCCCCCGCACCGCGTACGTCAGGAACCGCGGCCGGATGTTCAGCCGCGTCATGCCCCGGACGGGCGTGGACGAGATGCTCGCCGCCTTCGACGCCGACCGCCGCGCGGGCCACTTCCGCGTCATCAGCCTGCTGGGCCTGGGCAAGAACGCCAACCTGCCCGCCACGGACTCCACGGCCTGGGTGCACCGTGACGCGCTCTACAGCGCGACCATCACGGCCAGTCTCAGCGGTGCCTCCCTCACCGACGAGGACAAGGCGGCCGCCGGGCAGTGGCTGAACGGCGTCTTCGGCGCGGTGGATCCCTACTCCAACGGGCGTTCCTACGTGAACTTCCCCGACCCCGAACTGACGGACTGGGCCGACGCCTACTACGGTTCGAACCTTCCGAGGCTGGGACGGGTCAAGGCGGCCTACGACCCCTATGGGTTCTTCCGCTTCCCGCAGTCGATCGCCGCCGCGTAGCGGTTCTCGGTCCGGGGCGTAGCGGTCCTCCTGTCCGGGGCCGGGTGCGCGCGGTCGCGCAAAGGCCGCGCAGGAGTCGCGCAAGGGCCACGCGCGATCATGTGCGGCCACCGGGTCCGTCCGTCCGAGGACGGCCGCCGGCCGGGGCCGCCGCGCGGTGCCGTCGACGCGGCCGGCTCCGGGCGGGCCGGCGGCCCCCACCGACGGAGGCCGGCACCGCACCACGCTAGCCTCACGCGGTGAAGGGCGGACGCACATCTGTCCGCCCGATGACCCACCCCAGGAGGACCAGCGATGGCGCTCGAGCACGACCAGGCCGCCCGGCGAGGCGAGGAGATCCTCGCCGTCTTCGACACCGCGTTCGGAGAGCTGCTGGCGGCCGACCCGGCCGCCTTCCGCGTCAAGTTCCGGAAGATGGCGGCCTCCGCCTTCGCGTTCTACCGGGGCACGGCCTGCCTCTTCTACAACGACCTGGCCCACGAGCGGGACTCCGGCCCCTACCTGGACGAGCGGACCTCCCGGGTGTGGATCCACGGCGACCTGCACGCCGAGAACTTCGGCACCTACATGGACGCCAACGGCCGCCTGGTCTTCAACGTCAACGACTTCGACGAGGCGTACGTCGGACCGTTCCTCTGGGACCTCAAGCGCTTCGCCGCCTCCGTGGCCCTGCTCGGCCACGCCAAGGCGCTCAGCGACGCCACCATCACCGAGCTGGTACGGATCTACGCCGCCGCCTACCGCGAGCGCATCCACGCCCTGGCCACCGGCGCCAAGGACGACGAGGTCCCGCCCTTCACCCTCGACACCGCCGAGGGCCCGCTCCTCGGCGCCCTGCGCGAGGCCCGCGCCCGCACCCGCTTCGGGCTGCTGTCGACGATGACCGAGATCCGCGGACACGACCGGCGCTTCCTCGACGGCGACGGCTCGGTGGCACTGGACGCCGCCACCCGCCGCCGGGTCCTCGCCGCCTTCGACGCCTACCTGGACACCCTGCCCGGCAGCAGCCTGGCCCGCCCCGACGCCCACCGCGTCAAGGACGTCGTCGGCCGCCGCGGCATCGGCATCGGCAGCGCCGGCCTGCCCTCCTACAACATCCTGCTGGAGGGCAACAGCGACGCCCTGGAGAACGACGTCGTCCTCTACATGAAGCAGGCGCAGCATCCCGCGGTCTCCCGGCACGTCACCGACCGCCGCGTGCGCGCGTACTTCGCGCACGAGGGCCACCGCACGGTGATCTCCCAGCGCGCCCTCCAGGCGCACGCCGACCCGTGGCTGGGCTGGACGGAGCTCGACGGCGCCGGTCAACTGGTCGCCGAGGTCTCGCCGTACGCCGTCGACCTCGACTGGTCCGACATCGACGACCCGGCGCAGATCGCCGCCGTCGTCGCCGACCTGGGCCGCGCCACCGCCACCATGCACGCCGCCGCCGACGACACCAGCGGCCACTCACTCGTACCGTTCTCCACCGAGCACGCCATCGACGCTGTGCTCGCCGCCGACGAGGCCGGCTTCCCGGACCTGCTCACCGACTTCGCCCACACCTACGGCGCCCGCGCCCGACAGGACCACCAGATCTTCGTGGACCTCTTCCGCAACGGCCGGATCCCGGGCCTGTAGCGGGGCCTTGCGGTGCCTTCCCACGGGGCGTGGGGCGGGGGGAGCCCGGGCGCTGCGCCGCAACGGCACGATCAGCCGCCGAGTGGGCCGGATCTCCCGCACCGGTAGCGGTCGGCGGCCTCGACGGGGGTGAGATGCCCGGAGTGGGCGAGCAAGTCGATGGCCTCCACGCCCTCGTTGCCGAGCCACAGGTTCTCCAACTGTGCCAGTGCTGCGGGGTGCAGCCGCCCGGCCGCCTCCCGCCGGACGACGGGACGCGCGGCGTCGACGCCGCCCAGCACGCCCCGCGGATCGCCGAGCGGCCGCAGCCCGTGGCGGAGGTTGAGGTACTGCGGCCGCCACAGCGGCACGACGAACCACTCGCCCGCGGCGATCCCCCGCTCGACCCGTTCGGTGAAGGTGGATTCCGTCCCGGGCACGAAGGCGTAGCCCTGCCGCCCGAGCCCGTACTCCTCGACGGCGCGGACGGAGAACCGGCTGATGCCCGCCCCGGGATTGATGCCGTCGATGATGCGGGTGAAGCGCCGGGCCACGTCCGGCCGTGCCAGGTCGCCGATCTCGCGCACCGGGCCGGCGGGGACGTACGGCGGAACCGCCCACAGGCAGTACGGCGCGTAGTGCGTGGGCAGGACCTGCACTGCGTCGCCGCAGGCGGCGAGATACGTGCCGTGGCTCGCCGGCAGCCACGCCGAGACGAGCACGTCGGCCCGGCCCTCGGCCAGCAGCCCGAACGCCGCCTCGTGCGGCGCCTCGACGGTCCGCACCTCGTGCCCGTGTGCCTCCAGGATCCGGCGGACCACGGCGGCCGTGGCACGGTGGAAGGACAGGTCGATGACGGCCAGCGTGACGGGCTCTTCGCTCATCGGGCGCCGCCCGGGGTGAGCACCGCTGTCAGCAGGATCGCGTGCAGTCTCATGTGATGGCGTCCCCTCCGAAGTGCAGGACCGGTGCGGTCCGTTGATGACGTCGGGGACGGTATCGATGGGGCGGTGGTTACCCGCAAGGGACATTAGTATCCGACGGATACCATTGAGATGGATAATGGATAGGGGTGGGAGATATGCGATGGCGATGAACTGCCCGTCCGGCAGGCACGACCGGCACGACGTCTACGCGTCCCTGTGCCCGTGCCGCGAGGTGCTCGACCTGCTCGCCAACAAGTGGTCGGCCCTGGCCATCGGAGCCCTGGAGGACGGCCCGCAACGCTTCGGCGCCCTGCGCCGCCGCCTGGACGGCATCAGCCCGAAGGTCCTCACCTCCACCCTGCGCGGCCTGGAGGCCATGGGCTTCGTCACCCGCACGGTCTTCCCCGCCGTCCCGCCGCACGTCGAGTACGCCCTGACCGACCTGGGCCGCGGTGCGGCCGTCCCGCTGTCCGGACTTCGCCGCTGGGTGGAACAACATCTGGACGAGATCACGGAAGTTGCCGACGCCCCCTCAGCGGCCGTCAGGCGCACCTGCTGAACCGTCCCGGCCCTGCCCGGCCGCGCCGCTCAGACGCCGGCGCCCGTTTGCGACGCTGCGGCGGGGGCCGGGGTGCGGCCGTGCTCGGAGGCGGCGAGGGCGCGGTTGACGAGCGGGCGGGCGGCCTTGGACTGGAGTGCGCGCATGGCCAGCGCGTTGACCCGGATGCCCAGCGCGGACTTCGGGGCCATGGACACGACCCGGCCGGGCGGGAGTTGCTGGGCCGAGGCGGTCCTGGGCCGCATCGTCCGCTCGAAGGCGGTCAGCGCGGCGGGCACCCCCGCGGTGTCGCCGGGCGCACCGGCGGCCCGGAGCGCGGCCGCCAACTCGGCGGCGCCGCGCAGGGCGAGAGCGGTGCCCAGTCCGCTGAGCGGGCTGGCGCACCAGGCGCTGTCGCCGAGCAGGACGGTCCGGCCGGTGTGCCACCGCGGCATGTGCACCTGGTCGTAGGTGTCCAGGGCGAAGTCGTCGGCCTGCCGGGCGGCGGCCAGGAACTCGGCGGTGCGCCATCCGACGCCCGCGAACGTCCGCTCCAGCAGCGCGAATCGGGCCTCCCGGTCGTGCCGCGGGGGCAGGCCGTCGGCGGCGAAGGTCAGGCCGATCTCCTGCTCGCCCGGGTGTCCGGGGCGGGCTTCGACGCCTCGGCGGCCGGGTGCGTTGTGGATGAGGAACCAGCCGTCCAGCGGCGGCGTCCCGGGCTGTTCGGTGAGGGTGAACCAGGCGTGCGCCAGGCCGAGGGGCTTGCGGTAGTCCTCCTCCGGCCCGAACCGCAGCGCGCGGACCCGCGAGTGCGCGCCGTCCGCACCGACCACGAGGTCGTACGTCTCCTCCGTGCCGCTGCGGAAGCGGGCGAGCACACCCGTCCCGGTGTCCTCCAGCGCGTCCACGGTCTCGCCGAACCGGTGCGTCACGCCCGGCCCGGCCGCTTCGTGGATGACCCGGGCGAGGTCGGTGCGCAGCAGCTCTTCGCGGGAGACGTAGCCACGCCCGCCGAACGCCTCGACCGGCATCTCGGCGAGGTGCCGCCCCTGCGCGTCGATCCAGGCCGCACCGCGCTGCGGCACCAGGCAGGCAAGGGCCTGCCGGAGCAGTCCGGCGCTCTCCAGCACCTCCCGGCTGTCGCCGCGAAGGTCGACGGTCTGGCCGCCGGTGCGCAGGGCCGGCGCGATCTCCGCGACGGTGACCGTCCAGCCGTCCCGCTCCAGGAGCAGGGCGAGGGTGTCACCCGCGATTCCGCCGCCGACGACCAGTACATGAGCCACGAGAGCCTCCGCTTCCCCTGCAACCCCTGACGCGAATAATTCGCGTTTAACGTAGACCCGCCGACCGCACTAATGCAAGAGTTTCGCGATAGGATGGGATGGTGACGCACGCACCAGGAACAGCCCGGCCCGGAGGCCGTACCGCCCGCACCCGCGAGGCCGTCCGCGCCGCCACCCGCGAGCTGCTGGCCGAATCCACCGACGGCACCGTCGACATCGCCGAGGTGGCGGCCCGCTCCGGCGTCCACCTCGCCACCGTCTACCGGCGCTGGCGCACCGCCGACGGCCTGATCATCGACGCGGTCGTGGACGACCTGGACAGCCGCTCCCCCCTCCCCGCCACCGGCGACCTGCGAGCCGACCTCCACACCTGGATCACCAACCTGCTCACCGACCTGACCCACCCCGGCCATCTGGCCTTCTTCCGCGCCCTCCTCCGGGCCGGCGGCGACGGACAGGACACCCTGGCCTTCGCCGAACCCCGCATCCGCCAGATCCAGGCCACCCTGGACGCCGCCGACGCCACCGTCCTGACCTGGATGGACATCTTCGAGCTGGTCCTCGCCCCGGCCTACGTCCGCGCCCTGCTCTCCATGCCGATGGACCCGGCGACCGAGGCCGTACGGCTGGTCGACAACGTGCTGGCCGTCCGGTCGGCGCGCGAACACCGGGCAGCGGAGTAACCGGGCCGGCGTCACCGGCGTCCAGGCCTCCCCTCCGACCACGGCCCCACACTCGCCGCCTGCGCCACCTCAAGGCCGCGATAGCGTGCGAGTCAAAACCCGAACGACGAGGAGGGCGCGTGCGGTTCGCGCTGGACGCACTGCTGGCCGACGTACCCGCGGAGTACGTCGCTGAAGCCCGTGACTTCTACAAGTCGAGGGCGGCAGGCCGTGGCCCCGGCTCGCTGGAGGAGCTGAAGGAGACCAGAGCGAAGAGGCCTGCGCCTCCCGTCGCCTATCCGCCTGCCCTCGAAGAGACGATCGACGCCGCAGGAGTGTGCGTCCCTGTCAGGATCTTCACGCTTGTCGACGGTCCGCCGCTGGGCGTCTACCTGGACATACACGGCGGCGGGTTCTACATGGACTCCGCGGCGCAAGGGGACAGACGCAACCGCGAACTCGCAAACGCCGCGCGTCTCGCCGTCGTCAGCGTCGACTACCGGCTGGCCCCTGAGCACCCATGGCCGGCGGCACCCGACGATTGTGAAGCGGCGGCCCTCTGGCTCGTCGAAGAAGCCGAAGCCCGCTTCGGAACGTCCCGACTCGCGATCGGCGGGAGCTCCGCCGGAGCCACTCTCGCCCTGACTACCCTGCTCCGGCTGAGAGACAGAGGTGCAGTCGGCCAATTCACCGGCGCCGCACTCCAATTCGGCGCCTACGACTTGAGCGGACGCACCCCGGCCGGTCGCCGCATCTCGGACGAATACTTCATCCAGGCGTATGCCGGTCACGTGGAAGACCGCACCGTTCCCGACATCTCTCCCGTCTACGGCGTTCTTCGCGGACTTCCTCCCACGCTGCTGGTCGTCGGCAGCGCAGACGTGCTGCTGGAGGACAACCTGGCGCTGGCGGGTCGGTTGTCAGCGGCCGGCAATGACGTCGAACTCAGGGTCTACCCCGAATCACCTCATGGCTTCACCGGCCACCCCACGGCCGTGGCCAGGACGGCCCTCAGCGGCGTCGAATCCTGGCTGCGCGACCGGATCACGCAGCCGTAGTGTCCTTGCAGTCGCCTCCCGCCGGCCACCAGCAGAGCGCTCTGTGGTTCAGCCGCCGCAGCCGCAAGGACCAGGGCCGCACGCTCCTCTTCCACGGCCATCTCAAGCCCGTGCTGCTCCGTGACCGCGAACCTCCGTACGTGAAGTGGGAAGGCACCATCTGGGACAGCAACGGAGTGAGGGGCGGGCCGTGCGGGCCCGGGTGAGGCGGGTGCCGCGAGGTGTGTGAGTTATCGCGTTGCATGCACGCCGGAGGGGCCTTTACCCTGTTTCACGTTCCGCCTGTGCCCACTCCGGGGCCCCGGCGCTGTGTTTCGAGGTGGCGACTTATCTCCCAGGCCAAGTAGCCGTCCGCAGTTCCCCCACGTTCTGATCGTCTGAACGTGTCCGGGGGCGGACGTCGCACCGGCCTGAGTTGCGTTACCCACCCCCGCGTTTCCCTGTCATGTTCCGGGTGCAGCTCTGCCGTCTGCCCCGGGTTTCGTGTTGTCCGGCCCCGGTGCGGCCGACGGCAGGGCTCCCCGACTCCTTGGATCAGGAGCCCCGCAGTGCCTTCCCCCGCGCTCGAGAACGAGCCGCAGCACACCACCGAACCCCCGAACCACCCCACGCCCGGACTGTCGAAGATGGGCCTGACGGCCTGGATCGCCCTCCTGGTGCTGCTGGGCGCCGAGCTGATGGACATGATCGACCAGTCGGTCGTCCTGACCGCCCTGCCCGCGATCCAGGAGTCGACCGGCGCCGGACCGGACGCGGTGCAGTGGCTGACCACCGGCTACTCCCTGCCCGTCGCCGTCGGGCTGATCACCGGCGGGCGCCTCGGCGACCTCTACGGCCGGCGCAGGGTCCTCCTCATCGGCACCGTCGTGTTCACCACGGCCTCGCTGCTGTGCGGCCTCGCGGCCGGGCCGGGCGTGCTGATCGGCGCCCGCGCCCTCCAGGGTGTGGGCGTGGCCATCATGATCCCGCAGATCCTGGCCACCCTCCACGTCACCTTCGACGGGCACAACCGCGGCAAAGTGTTCGGTCTGTACGGGGCCGTCATGTCGCTCGCCAATGTCCTGGGCCCGGTGATGGGCGGCCTGCTCACCGAGGCCGACGTGTTCGGGCTGTCCTGGCGGCCGATCTTCCTGGTCAACGTGCCCGTCGGCCTTGCCGTGCTCCTCCTGGGACGCCGGTTCATCCCCGAGTCGACCGTCAAGAACGCCGCCCGGCCCGACCTGGCCGGCATGCTGCTGTCCGCTCTGGCCCTCGTCCTGATCGTCTTCCCGCTCAGTGAGGGGCACCTCCATCACTGGCCGCTGTGGTGCTTCGCCATGCTCGCCACCGGTCTCCTTGCCCTGGGTGTCTTCCTGCGCCATCAGCGGCGCAAGCAGAACAAGGCGCCCCTCGTGCCCCTGTCCCTCTTCCGGGGCAGGCAGTTCTCCGGCGGCACGGCCGCGCAGCTGTTGCACGGCCTGCTGTGCGGGCTGTTCTTCATGACCTGGACCCTCTACCTCCAGCGCGGGCTGGGCATGAGCCCCTTCCACGCGGCCCTGGCCTTCGTGCTGCTGTCCGTCGGTGAGCTGGCCGGCGCGACGCTCGCGGCGAGGAGCGGCGGGCGCTTCGCCCGTCGCCTTCCCCAGGCCGGAGCCCTCATCGCGGCCGCTGCGATGGCCGCCTACGGACTCCAGGCCGCCGAAGATCAGGCGCAGTTGACCCTGCCGGCGATGACCGCTCCGGTGGTACTGATCGGCTTCGGCCTCGGCATGGTCAGCGGCCCGCTCGCCGACCTGTCCCTCGCCAAGGTCCCGCACGAGAACGCGGGAGCCGCCTCCGGCTTGTTCAACACCGCCATCCACCTGGGCATCGCCCTCGGTACCGCGCTGACCGCCCTGGTGTTCTTCGCCACCACCGGCGGCTCGCCCGACGCCGGACTCCACCGCGACGCGTTCGTCACCGTGCTGTGGTGGGTCGGCAGCCTCCTCACCCTGATGTGGGCCCTGATGTTCTTCCTGCCCAAGCACACGGAGAACCGGGCCGACTGAGCCGGTTCCCCAAGGCGGCGGCACCTGTCAGTGCCGCCGCCTCTCCCCTTCGTCCTCGTCGACGATCTCCGCGTCGACGACGTCGTCCTCGGCCTTGGCCTGCCGGCCGCCGGCCGCGCCCGCGGCGCCGGCGGCACCCTGGGCGGCCTGGGCGTCGGCGTACATGGCCTGGCCGAGCTTCTGGCTGACCGCGGCGACCTTCTCGGACGCGGTGCGGATCTCGGCGGTGTCCTCGCCCTTCAGCTTCTCCTTGAGCTCGGAGACCGCGGTCTCGACCTCGGTCCTGACCTCGGCGGAGACCTTGTCCTCGTTGTCCTTGAGGAACTTCTCCGTCTGGTAGACGAGCTGCTCGCCCTGGTTGCGGACCTCGGCGCCCTCCTTCCGGCGGCGGTCCTCCTCGGCGTGCTGCTCGGCCTCGCGCATCATGCGGTCGATCTCGTCCTTCGGCAGCGAGGAGCCGCCGGTGACGGTCATCTTCTGCTCCTTGCCCGTGCCGAGGTCCTTCGCGGCCACGTGCATGATGCCGTTGGCGTCGATGTCGAAGGTGACCTCGATCTGCGGGACGCCGCGCGGGGCCGGCGGGAGGCCGGTCAGCTCGAACATGCCCAGCTTCTTGTTGTACGCCGCGATCTCGCGCTCGCCCTGGTAGACCTGGATCTGCACGGACGGCTGGTTGTCCTCCGCCGTCGTGAAGATCTCGGAGCGCTTCGTCGGGATCGTGGTGTTGCGCTCGATCAGCTTGGTCATGATGCCGCCCTTGGTCTCGATGCCGAGGGACAGCGGGGTGACGTCCAGCAGCAGGACGTCCTTGACCTCGCCCTTGAGGACACCGGCCTGGAGCGAGGCGCCGATGGCGACGACCTCGTCCGGGTTCACACCCTTGTGGGGGTCCTTGCCGGTCAGCTCCTTCACCAGGCCGGTCACCGCCGGCATCCGCGTCGAACCGCCGACGAGGATCACGTGATCAAGGTCGGAGACCTTGATGTTCGCGTCCTTCACCGCCTGGTCGAACGGCTCCCGGCAGCGGTCCAGCAGGTCCGCCGTCAACTGCTCGAACTGGGCGCGGGTGAGCTTCTCGTCCAGGTGCAGCGGGCCCTCGGCGGAGGCCGTGATGTAGGGCAGGTTGATCGTGGTCTCGGTGGACGAGGACAGCTCGACCTTGGCCCGCTCGGCCGCCTCCCGCAGCCGCTGCACGGCCATCTTGTCCTTGGACAGGTCGACGCCGTAGCCGTTCTTGAACTGCTTGGCCAGGTGGTCGACGATCCGCTGGTCCCAGTCGTCACCGCCCAGAAGCGTGTCGCCATGGGTCGCCTTGACCTCGACCACGCCCTCGCCGATCTCCAGCAGCGAGACGTCGAACGTGCCGCCGCCCAGGTCGAAGACGAGCACGGTCTGTTCCTTCTCCTTGTCCAGTCCGTACGCCAGGGCGGCAGAAGTCGGCTCGTTGATGATCCGCAGCACCTTCAGTCCGGCGATCTCACCGGCCTCCTTGGTCGCGGTGCGCTGGGCGTCGTTGAAGTACGCCGGCACGGTGATCACCGCGTCCGTGACGTCCTCGCCCAGGTACGCCTCGGCGTCCCGCTTCAGCTTCTGCAGCACCCGCGCCGAGATCTCCTGCGCCGTGTACCGCTTGCCGTCGATGTCGCCCTTCTCCGGGAAGCGCCATTGCGCATCGCCCATGTGCCGTTTGACCGAGCGGGCGGTGCGTTCGATGTTGGTGACGGCCTGGCGCTTGGCGACCTCACCGACGAGCACCTCGCCCCCCTTCGCGAAGGCCACGACCGAAGGAGTGGTCCTCGCACCCTCGGCGTTGGTGACGACGGTGGGCTCACCGCCCTCCAGGACACTGACAACCGAGTTCGTCGTCCCCAGATCGATTCCAACCGCGCGTGCCATCCTCGGACCTCCTCTCCCGAGACCGCGAGAGGCGCGGCACCGTCGCCACTGCCCTCCTATCTGTCGTAAAACCTGAGCCGGACAGAATCAAGGCGGCCTCGTACCCGGGTGGAGGCCGACGCTTTGGAACCCGCCGCCGTCCCCCTCGTGACCAGCCGTCTTGCGGCAGGTCACTCCGAGTTGCGTGAGAGTTCAAGTGCGAGTGATTGCAGAATCTCCTCCACGGAGGCCGTCGGACCCGTCTGCTCGTAGACCTCCGCGAGCGCCCCGAAGGCCAGCACAAACCCGGTGATCAGCGCGCTCAACGGCTCGGAGAGCTGCCTCAGCACGGCAAGCCCGACCTCTCTGGCGTCCCCGTCGGCAGGCACCACGAAGTGCGGGGGGACCACCTCACCGAGCAGATCCGAGACATACTCCGCACCCACACCGCCACGGAGAGCCGTCAACGCGGCAATAGCCTTGAGCTTGATCTCGTTCTCGGTCATGGAGCGAGAGTAGAAGCCCGGCGCGGCCCTGGGCCGACGGAGACCACGGACTTTCAGTCGCGTCCGTCGACCAGCGTCTTCGCGGGAGACGCAAGGCGGAGCGAGTCGCGCTGATCGGCGTTCAGGAACAGTCCGTCGAAGAGCCGGTGGACACTGTCCGACCGCTCCGACGGCTCCGTCCCCTCCGCCTCGCGAGACGGATCGGCGTACCGGGCGGCCAGCGGCCAGTAGTCGAAGCAACCGCGCACGACGTCCTCGTACGCGGCGGCACAGGCCAGGACGCTCGCTCCCGCCCCGGCCGACCGCAGCTCCTCGCGCAGGGCGACGATGCGGCCGGCGCACCGGTCCAGGACGGCGCCGACCTTGTTCATCGCGTCCTGAGGCCGCGTCCCGTCGTGGTACCGCATCAGCGTCATCGCGTTCTCGTCCCCGGACCGGTCGTCCTTGGCCACCGACCACAGGTCGTTGGAGAGGGCGCAGTACTCGGCGCAGGCGATCCGCAGCCGGCGGAGGGACGGGAGGGCGCGGCTCTCCGGGGCGAGGTCGAGGCCCGCGGCGGGCTCGCCGAGGGCCAGGTAGACGTACGCGGCGACCGCCGCCGGCCGACGTGCGAGGTACTCCTCCATGGTGGGCCGGTGCCCGGCGGCCCGGTCGGCGCTGTCCTGGTGGTACGTCAGCATCCACCTCCCGACCGTGGCGCGCATGTACCGGCACCAGGCATCGGAGCGCCCGGTCCGGGTGCGCTGCCACAGCTCGGCGAGGGCTCGCTCCACCGGGCTCCCGGCGCCGTCTCCGTCGAGGGCGGCGAGGAGGGCGCCGACGACGTCCCCGACCCGTTCCGGCCGGCGGCCGACGGGCCCTTCCTCGAACTCGTCGTCCACGATGAACACCCACGCCGTCCACAGGGCGTTCAGGACGATGACGTCCTTGGGGGCCCGGGGGAAGGCGAGGGCGGCGGGCAGCGTGATCCTGGCACGTTCCAGCCGCTTCCGCGAACCGGGGGACCGGCACAGGCCATGACGGTCCAGCCAGTCGGCCACCTCCCGTGCGGCGTGTTCCCGGAAGGGGTTCGGGGCGTGCACCGGGATCGGCATCCTCAGTCCGGGCACGGTGACCCAGCCGTGGCCGCAGGCGAGCCGCATCTCAGACACCGGTCCTCTCGAACCGGAGGATCGCCTCGCGCATGCTCCCGGAGCGCCACTCCTCATGCAGCGCCCGGTGCATGTGGAGGGAGATGCGGAGGCGGCGCCGCTCCTCGCAGTCGAGACGCTCGCTGCCGGGGCCGTCGAGCACCGCCCTCGTCCAGGCGGCGCTCTCCGTCCAGAAGGGCGCCGTCTCCTCGGTGACGTCGACGAGGTCGGCCAGGCGGAACCCGGCAGCGCGCGCGGCCTCGGTGAACTCCTCCACGCTGCCGGGACGGGCGTAGAAGTAGTCCGACCAGACCGGGGCTCCTCTCGGTTCCCTGGTGAACACGTCTTCCACGCACACGCTGCCACCGGGCCTGACCAGCCCGGCGAGCCGCTGGAACCAGCGGGACCGGTCGAAGTAGTCCGCCGACTCGATCGCCACCGCCGTGTCGTACAGCCTCCCGGCGGGGACGCGTTCCGCCTCGCACAGCAGGACCTCGATCCTGTCCCGCACGCCGGCTCGTTCGGCCAGCTGCTCGATGATCGGTGGATGCCCAGGGGCGATGGTGACGCAGGTGACGTCCGCCCCGTAGCGTTGCGCCCACCAGATGGCCGGCCCGCCGAGCCCGCATCCGACGTCCAGGACGGCGCCGCTGAACCGGGTGGGGGCGTCCCACACCTCGGCCGTCTTCCGGAGGAGCAGCTCCTGGTGCCGGTTCATACTGGCCCGGATCGTGTCGGGCGGTGTCCCGTCCGGGTGGTCCGGGCACGTCCGGGAGGCGTAGAAGCCCATGTGGTAGTGAACGCGCGGGCCGGCTCCGTACTTGCCCAGCAGTTTGGGCGTCATGGCGTCGTAGTACCGCGCGACGGTGCCGGGGTTCGGGCGGGTGCGCATCAGGAAGCCTTTCCCGTGGCCTTTCCCAGGGCGGACGCTCATCCGGGCGTGGTGATGATGAGCGTGCCCGCGATCTTCATGGACTTCAGGCCGCCCGGGGCCATGCAGTCCGTCAGGCCGATCGTGGAGCGGGTCGGGTCGATCGTCGCGGTCCAGGTTCCGCCCTTGTAGCGGCCCTGGGTGATGCCGCCGCTCAACGGGGTGCTGACGCTCAGCAGGTCCCCGACGGGCCGCATGGTCCAGCTGTAGTCCATGGCGGTCTCGCCGCTCGTGGCGTTCCAGACGACGTGATCGGTCGAACCGGCCTCGTTGCCGTATATGCCCGCCGCGCAGGTCACGTTGGAGCCCGCGCCCTCGGTCACGAAGGTCGCCGCGCTGATCGCGGGATCGCCGGTGCACCGGCTCAGCGTGCCGTCCGGGTTCCCGACTCTCACCGAGACCTTCGGCTGGGGTGTGATGGTCAGGCCGGGCTCGAAGGTCATCGTCCAGGAGTGGTCACAGGTGATGATCTGTGCTGCTCGCGCCGACGAGACGTTGTGGAGGAAGAGGCCGCCGAGCAGGGCGGCGGCCGTCACGACGGAGGTGAGACGCCAGGGTATTCTCATGCCGGTTCTCCTCGTGCCGGTGCTTCTCGTGGAGAGCGGTGTGCGATCAGCAGCACCGCGCCGCTGAGGGTCAGGGCCCCCGCGGTACAGAGCGGTACCGCCAGGGGGGCGCGCCCCCAGCCGGTCACCTGCTCGGCGAGGAAGAGGGCGAGAACGCCGCCGAGGAGGCCGGCGAGCTGATGGCCGATCGCGGCGCCGCTGAGCCGTACCCGGCTGGGGAACAGCTCGGCGATCAGGGCCGTTTGCGGGGCGAGCGCCGCCGCGAAGGCGAGCAGGGCGGGCAGACAGACGACGGCCAGGGCCGGCAGCGATCCGGTCCGGAACAGGGCCGGGAACGTGGCGGCCCACAGTGCGGTCACGGCGGTGCCGGCCAGACAGACACGCCGTCGTCCCCAGCGGTCGGACAAGGCGCCGAAGACGGGGATCAGCGTGATCAGGGCGAGGGGTGCGAGCACCGTGAAGCACAGGAGGGGGACGACGGACAGGCCCGTGACGTTGAGGGCGTTCAGCACGTACCCGAAGGAGAAGGTGAACAGCGCGACGTCCATCCCCAGCGCCAGGGCGGCGGCCGTCATCAGCTCGCTCCGGTGCCTCGTGACCAGCGTGAGGACCGGCAGTCTGGGACGTGAACCCGTCATGGACAGTTGCCGGAACGGCCGTGTCTCTGCGATGCGTACCCGTGCCCACAGCCCCACCGCCACCAGGACGGCCGAGACCAGGAACGGCAACCGCCAGCCCCAGGCGAGGAATTCGGCGGGTGTCATGCAGGCCGTGACGGCCGCTGTCACGCCGAAGGCCAGCAGGTTCCCGGCCGGTGCCCCGATCTGGGCCCAGCTGGTGACCCACCCGCGACGTCCCGGCGGGGCGGACTCCAGCGAGATGACGACCGCGCTTCCCCAGGCGCCTCCCAGGCCGAGCCCCTGCGCCATGCGCAGCGCCACCAGCAGCAGCGGCGCGGCGATCCCGATCTGCCGGTACGACGGCAACAGGCCGATCAGGCCCGTCGCGGCCCCGGTGAGCAACAGCGTCGTCGTCACGGCCACGCGCCTGCCGAACCGGTCGCCCACATGACCGAAGAGCAGACCGCCGAGCGGGCGCGCCACCAGCCCCGCACCGTACAGACCGATGCCCGTCAGCACCCCGGACAGGGGGGCGAGATAGGGGAAGAACTGGTGTTTGAACACCACGACCGATGCGCCGACGTACAGGAAGAAGTCGTACCAGACCAGGGTGGTGCCGATCATCCCGACTGCGATCGTGCGGCGGGCGGCGACGGTGTCGCCGCATTCCGATTTATGTCGACTTATTGACATAGCGTGATAGTGACCCAGCCGGCGTGACGCTGCCAGGCGGATGCGCCGTTCCGGCTACACCGGGTGGGTGGGGGAACCCGCACCAAAGGCGCCGGGAGCCGCGCGGCGGGTCGGCCGCGCGGCGGCACCGACCCGTGGGCCGGCCGCCCTCGCCCCGTACGCCTTACGCACGGTGCTGGTGGTGCACACAGCGGTCTTCGTGACCCTGGGAATCGTCGCCTCCTATGGCGATGGGGCGGGAACCGGGGGACCATCGGGGTGAGATGCGTGAGACAGCCGCCTGGATCGACATCGGGGCGCCTCCCGCACGGGTCTGGGAGGTGCTCACCGACTTCGGGCACTACGGAGACTGGAATCCGTTCGTCCGCGAGGCGTCCGGTTCCGTGACCGTGGGCGCCCGGCTGCGGCTGCGGACGCACCCGGCGGGCCGCCGGCCGAGGACCGTCCGCCCGCGCGTGTGCGCCGTCGTCCCCGGGCGCGAGCTGGGCTGGCGCGGCCGGCTGCTCGTACCGGGCCTGCTCGACCGCGAACACCGCTTCGTCCTCACGGACTTGGACGGCGGCGGTACCCGCCTCGTCCAGCACGAGCGGTTCACCGGCGTCCTCGTCCCTCTCCTCCGCCGCAGGATCCTCGCCGGGACGGGCGACCTCGACACGTTCAACCAGGCGCTGCGCAAACGGGCGGAGGCCGTTTGCGCAGCGGCCTAGGGCCTGTCTCCTCGATCATGAGCAGAGCCAGACAAGCAGCCCGGCTGTGGTGACCGTGCCGGACAGGCGTAGCTGTGCTTGTCATAGCGGGCGGCCACATGTTGGTGGCCGCGTGGAATTCCCCAGTGGCGGCCCGTTGAGGGGGAGTGAAGCCGGCCGCCAGCGGTGACGGTGGGTAGTCAGTAGATGGTTGATCTGTCCAGGTTGCGCGGGTGCGGACTCAACGACTCAGCCCGTCACCGTGGCGGTGTCGGTCAGAAAGAAGCCTCGCGCAAGATGTACCAGTTCGTCCGGCTTCTCCAGTTGTACGGCGTGGCCGCTGTCGATCTCCGCGTACTGGCTGGCGGGGATCGCAGTGTGCACAGCCTTGGCGTGCCGGGAAGGCACCAAGTAGTCCTGGGTCAGGCCGACGACGAGAGTGGGCGCGGTGATTCTGCCGACCAGGTGGCGTATGTCGATGCGCAGGCCCAGCTCGATCCGCCGGTCCGTCGCGTCCGGGAACTTCCGGTTGGCGAGCTGGCTGACCCGCTCGCCTCCGAGACCGGCGAGGAACGACGGGCTGAAGGCGAGCGAGAGGCCGAACGGTGTCGCCAGGGCAGGGTCGGAGCGCAGCAACCGCTCCCACGTCTTGAAGACCAGTTGGTGGCGGGCGTCGTCGCTGCTCGCCCACCCCGCCACCAGAACCAGCCGGCGGACGAGTTCGGGGTGGGTGGCCGCCGTGGCGGCAGCGACCACGGCCCCCAGGGAGGTGCCCAACAGGTCCACCGGCCCATCGGCAGAGTCCTTGATGACCGCCACGGCCTGGGCAACGAGCAGATCGAGCGAGAGCGGCCCGTTCGGGATGGTCGAATTCCCGGCTCCGGCGAAGTCGGGGGTCACGACCGCACGGCAGTCGGCAAATCGGCCGACCAGGTGCCCGAAACCTGACGCCCCATCACTCATGCTGCCGTGCAGCAGGGTGAGGCCGGTGCCCTGGCCCTCCCTCCGGTAGGAGACAGTCGTTCCCGCAACTGATACCGAACGCATGCACAACCTCCTGCGATGATCTCGAAGATCGCATCCTGGCATCCCCCACTGACACTCCCGCCCCTCCCGTAACGCTTGGTCGTGCGCCGGCGGCCCTGCCCGGGCCCACGCGCGCTGTCACACACAGTGCTGCTGGCCGCCCATGAGGGGCACTGCTGGCCATGGGCGGGCGTGCCAGCTGGCCGTACCTGGGGAATGTCGGGTGGCCGCTGTCGGCCACACCCGGAACTGTCACCGGGATGTATGGGCACCCCGCCTCAACGGCCCTTCACATGATCGAGGGCATGAACAGCTTCACGATGGTCGAGTTTCCCACCGCCTCGGCTCGGGAATCCGCAGAGTTCTTCGGGGCCGTCTTCGGCTGGGCGGGGACGCTGTACGGTCCGGAGTATCGCGCGGCGGGTTCACCACCAAGGTGCACCTGAGCGCCGACGGCCGGTGTCGCCCGCTGTCCCTGGTGGGCACACCTGGACAGCGGGCCGACTGCATCCAGTTCGAGCCGGCTCCCCCGTCATGGAGTAGATCCGCCTCCCGCGCAACGGTGCCGGGCGGCCCCGCACCCGCCCCAACAGCGTCAGCGCCGGTAAGGCGTACATCAACCGCCGCACGCGGGCCTACCTGGGCAAACGAGGTATCCGGCACGTCCTTCCCGAGAAGGCCGACCAGGCGGCCAACCGCATCAAGCGCGGCTCGCACGGCGGCCGGCCTCCCGGCTTCGGCAAGGAACGGTACAAGAAACGCAACGTCGTCGAGCGGGCGATCACCAAGCTCAAGGGCTTCCAAGACGTGGCAACCCGCTATGACAAGCGAGGCTACGTGTTCCTGGGCACCGTGACCTTCGCGACCGTCATCATCCGGCTCCGCTCATGATCGGAGAGACATGGTCTAGGGCCTGCCCGAGGCGGATGGTGTCCGAGAAATCCTCACTGAATCAGTTCCATGAACGGATGCTCCGGGGACACCGGGCAGATGTGAAATTGCATGCCATAGCCCCTGGCGAGGACGACACCGGTGAAGTTCGCCGGGGGATTTCCCGGCGGCAGGGGGTCGCCGGCCTGGTCCTCGATGGGGGCCCAGCTCTCGGTGCCACCGTCCCATTCGGTCGAGGCGATCGTCAGCAGCGGCTCCATCTCGGTGCCGCACGCGGGGCAGCGCCGGGGCATGGGGTCGGTGAGGCCCCAGTTGCTCCAGCCGCCGACCTTCCAACCGGGGGAGACCGAGAGGTGGTTCAGGTAGAACTCGTCCGGGGCGGGCTCGTAGGAGCTGTCCACCGCTGATCCGGCCGCCTGCCACCTGTTCCAGTCGCTCAGTTGCTCCTGCAGCTCCTTGCTCAGCTCCAGGAAGTTCGGGTACTCGGTGATCTGCTCCGGTGCGAACAGGCAGGGATCGGGCAGGTAGTCGGAGAACTGGAGCGCGGAGGGCTCGGGAGGGGCGCCGAGGATGTCGGTGACCTCGGCGACGGACCGCCAGAACAGTACGGGCCTGGGGTTCGCCGGGTGGTCGAAGGGACACCAGAGGACCTGGAGGAGATCGGCCTCGGACGGCCCGAGCGTGCGGAGTTGAGGAATGTCACGCACGTACAGCTGGGCCACGGGCAGCATGGCGACCGGGCCCTCGGGCCACGGACGGCCGGCCTGGAGCCGGGTGTCGGTCGCCAGTTCCTCGGGCGTGGCCCAGGGGCCCTGAGGTTCGCGGCGCCGCCGCTCTTCTATCGCCGCCCGGTGGCGACGCAGCAGCCGCACGTCCTCTGGCGAGGGGCCTGCGTTCGCACCGTATTCTTCGTGCGGCTCGTCGCAGTGCGGCCACGGCTCGTCGGCGGGCCACAGCAGCGGCCCGCCGACGGAACTGTCGTGCACGGACGGTGATCCGGGGCGGGGGTGCAACCGGGTCGCCGTGCGTGCCAGCGGGGCCAGTTGAGGGAAGAGTGCGGTGACGTCGAGCGGCCGCGGCGGCGTGGTGCGACTCATACTGGCTCCCGTAGGCACTAACCGGTGGATGTCAGTTTCCGAGGTTGAGCAGCCCGGTGTTCCCCTTGGTGTTGGTCACACCGGCGATGGGCAGCAGACTCTGCGTTCCGTCCGCCCGCTGAATCGCGGCACTCATGGTGACGCCCGTGGGAATCGTACTGGCATCGTTCTTGTAGAGGGGTGTCACCTGGTAGTAGACCGCATCGTCCGGTCCCATGGTGGTCGCGTCGACCGCGTCCTTCACCTGCGTCTCGTAGGTCCGCATGCTGGGTGTTCCGGTGTTCATCCCCACCTGCCAGCAGGGGACGAGGTTGTCCTGTCCCCCGTCCAGTGTCTGTCCTTTCCCGCCGAGGATGTTGGCGATCAGATGGCACCGGGCGAGCCCGTACGGTGCCGGGGTGCCGGGCGTGGCGTACGGGCGGGCGAATTCCTGTGCGTCCTGCCAGCCGGTGATCTCCCCGGAAGCCGGGCTGCCCTTGCCGAGTGTCTTCCGCAGGCAGGCTTGCGCGCCGGCTGCCCGGGTACCGGCCGGGCTGGTCGGGTCGGTCTGGTTGCGGTGCGGGACCGGTTGGGTGCTGTTGAGGATCCACCCGTCGCCGGAATTGGCCTGCATCATCTTCAGGCATGCGGCCTTCGGTTTGGTGAGGCGCTCCGTTCTGCGCGCCGGCTCCGCCACGCAGATGTCGCCGTTCAGGAACTGGAAGTGGGATACAGCGGGATCGACCTCGGCTGTGTAGAGTCCCTCGTCCTGGTTCTTATCGCTCGTGTAGCCGCCCTGCCAGCTGCCGCGGAAGGCAAGCTGGCCTTGACTGGTGTACTCGTGGGTGTAGTTGTTCGGCCCCTTGATGGTGACGCGCCACTTGTAGCCGATGGCCGACCCGCCCAACACATCGAACCCGGTCTCCATGGCGAACGGGTGGTGGTTGGACTTCTCCTTGAGCCTGACCCAGGGGATGCCGCAGGGTCTGGGCTCGGCGGCCTTGAGCCGGGCCCTGGCCTGCTGGGCGGCGCGGCGCATCACAAGGTCCTTGTGGGCCGCCGGGATGGGAATGGTCCTCCCGTCGGCCAGCCGCACGGTGACGTTGCCCGCGCGGTCCGGTGGTGTGGGGACCAGCTCCGTCACCCGCACCGTGGTCATCTTGGACGTGATGGTGTGTTCCGTCGGGCCTTCCGTGACGACGCTCCCGCGGTCGGCGGGATACGTGGGCGCGGAGGCGGCCGTTGCCGCGCCACCGCTGAACCCGACAGCGGCGGCCGTCGCGGTCACCGTCGCCCCTGACAGTGCACGGCGCAGCCTGTTCGGCTTTCGGTCCCGACCTCCGCGGTGGCGACGTAAACCCGGTATGGACATGTTCATCTCCTTCTCCGTGTCTTCCGGTTGGTACGGTCTCGGTGCGCGTAGCGGACGTGCTCGGGGTCTGCGGACGCTGCCGGGGGCCGGCCGTGGGGCACGGCCGGCCATCAGCTACCGGGCGCTCGACCTCGGCGGCAGGCGAGGTTGTCGTACGGTGCCGCTGCGTCATGGCCTTCTCGGACACCGGCCGGCTCTGGTGCTCGCATCCGCAGTCGGCCCGGCAGGCGCATCTGATCCCGGTTCACAAGGGATTCCTCTGGCGCCGAGCAGATGCGGCCCTGGACAGCCCGGCCTCTCCTCGGGCAGGCGCGCCACCTTTGCCGAGTCCCCTCATCTCGCCGGTGACGGCCTGCTTGCGTCGTTCTTAGAGCTGTTTGGGCAAGCGCACAAATATCGAGGCCGCCCCGGCCGCCGAAGGCACTCGATTCCGGAGTGCACGAATTGGCCGAATTCCATGGCTATTTGATGGCGGTCGGCCGCGTCGGCAGATCATGAGGAACTGGTCCGGCACTCACTGATTGCCGGAGGCGTGGCAGCAGATTCAGGACCAAGCAGCCATCTCCACACTGATTGCGGCGGACTGTATCTCCGCACATGAAATTCTGCTGAACCCGTTCAGGGCAAGCCTGCCGAACAGTCCATGACAGGCCACGGGCTGCGCCCCGAAACCGACCGATTCCGTCATCGCCACTCCGCCGCCGCCGACGCTACGTTCACCCTGATCAAGAACCGCCCACCCTCACACCGACCACACCACTGGCCGGGACTCCCACCTGCCCCAACGCGGAGCCTGGTCCGAGGGGGATGAGCACGATGCGTCATTCACGATCGTCCGGTCTCTGGAGAAGAGGGCTGCCAGTCCTCACCGCGCTCGCCGCCTCCGCGTTCGCCGCTGCAACGGCGACGGCCGCTCCGCCCGCGGCGGCTCCGGCCGCGGTCAAACCGGCCACTCCGGCGGCCGGTCAGCCCAAACTCGGCGATTCCTGTACGTCGGCCGACCTCGGCAAGCGCTACCCGTACATCAAGTCCACGCAGGTCGTTCCGACGATCACGCATTTCAAGGGCTGGTACGTCACCGAGGGGTCGACAGGCTCCCAGACGATCGAGACCAGCACACAGACCGTCGTCACCGTCCAGGTCGGCCTCTCCGCCAACATCCAGGGCAGCTTCCAGGTCGAGCTGCTCGGCCAGGTGGGCGGGAGCCTGGGCCTGAACGTGCAGATGTCCTCCAGTACCACCAGCAGCCAGTCCAAGTCCATCTCCTGGGACTTCCGCAGGCCCGGCTACTACGGCGTCTATGAGGGAACCCGCAAGGTCACCGGGCGGTACGGCAGCCTGAACTGCAACCGCGTCGACACCGGCAACGGCACCTACGCCACCACGTGGGTCGATGGGCCCGGGAGCGGCAGTTACACCACCTACACCACCCTCGAAGAAGGCGCGGTCCGCTGCGAGGACACCGTCCCGGCCAACAGCATCATGCGCAAGGCACAGGATCTCCTCGACTGCGGCTCCCCCGCCGCCACCGCGAAGCACCCGGCCGGACCGGTTCCCTCGGCCAAGGCCGACCAGGCCAAGCACGACGCCGGCAACGCCGCCACAGCCGCCAAGGACCCCCAGCGGATGAAGGCCGCCCAGGCGGCCAAGCCCGCCCCGCGCGCCGCCCTGAACTGCCAACCCGCCGCCTACAGGATCGACGTCCCCGGCAAGCCCCTGAACTGGAGCGCACCGCTCCTGGCCAACGACGGCATCCGTCTGCGCCAGTCCAATTGGACCAGTGCCCACCTGGACAACTGGCGGCTGTGCGATGTGACGGAGAACAACGGGATCATCGAGGCGACCCTGTGGAACTGGGGCAACGGCGGTTGCGCGACCATCCCGGCGGACATCGCCAACGTGGAACAGGCATACCTGACGACGGCCACCTGCGGTGAGGACGACCTCCAGCGGTTCTCCATCTACCGCGACGTACCCGGCAGCTCGAAGATCGGTGTGCAGAACAAGTACACCGGCTCCATGATGGGCTACGACCGCTACGCGGATGGGGAGTTGATCCGCCAGTACTCCAGTGGCAGGCAGGACGGGACGGGTACGTTCGCCCTGACCGCAGTCTGACGGCCCCACCAAGTGAGCGCGGCCCGGCACGTGAACCCCCGGCCTCCCGGCGGTTCCGTGCGGGGCCCTCCGCTCTCTACCCCGAGTCCAGTCCCGGGGACCGGTGCCCGCGGCTGAACGTCCCGCGCTGCACCGCGACCTCGGTGCCGTCGGCCCCCAGCCGCCTGTCCGGACCTCCCGGCCACCCCTCTCCCCAGCAGAACGAGGCCGTCCCCGCAACGGCGCAGAGGGCGTACACCCCTCCCCTCGGTGTGCATCCATGCGCCCCGCGGGTCGGGGCTGCGCGCTTGCCACGGTGGAGTTTTGCTGAGGGAGAGGGAGAAGGACTTCGGGCGGATGCGAGCGACATCGCCGTGCCGGAGGGGAGGGCGATGTGTCGTGTCCGGGCGGGTATCCCGCTGCGGGACGAGTCGTGGTCTGTGAGGAGGGGGAGGCGGTGGCGCCTGGGCAGGTGCTCCCCGCGCAGCTGGGCCGGGTGACGATCTCGGCGCTGTACTCACCGTTCGTGTCGGCCATCCACCCGGCGCACGCGGCCGTCGATCAACGGAGCGCGGCGTGGGTGGAGCGCTTCGGCATCGGCACCTTGCCGCAGCGGCAGGAGCTGGCGGGGCAGGGTTTCGGAACGCTGGCCGCGCGGATGCTGCCCGAGGCGGACGAAGCCTTCGTCCAGGTGGTCGCGGATTTCATGTGCTGGCTGTGCGGGGTGGACGACGGGTACTGCGAGGACGACGAGCTGGGGAGCGACCCGGGGTGGCTGGCGGGTGCCTTCTCCCGGCTGCTGAGGGTCGCGCAGCACCCGGACAGCGACGTGCTCCGTGGCGACCGGCTCGCCGCGGGGCTGCGGGACGTGCGGCGGAGGGCCGAGGCGTACGCCCCGCCGAGCGGGGTGGCGCGCTGGGTGGACGGCCTGCGGGAGTACTTCCTGGCGGTGGTGTGGGAGGCCGAGCACCGGCGGCGCCGGGTCGTGCCGGGGCTGGGCGACTACACCCTGATGCGGCTCTACGACGGCGCCGTTCCCGCGATCTGGCGCCTCATGGAGACCAACCCCGCCCACCGGCTCGACGCCGATGTGCGCGATGCCCGTGCGGTGCGGGCGGTGACCGAGATGGCGCAGTTCGTCATCTGCTGGGACAACGACTTGTTCTCGCTGCACCGGGAGAGCCGGACAAGTCGCCACCGGCTCAACGCCGTCAGCGTCCTCGCCCACGAGCGGTCGCTGTCCGCACCGGCGGCCGTGCGGGAGTGCGTCGCCCAACGGGACCGTGTCCTGTGCCGCTATCTGCACCTGCGCGACCGGCTCGCGGCCGCCGACGGCGGCCCGGGACTGGGGACGCATCTGGGGATGCTGGACTCCTTCATCCGCGGCGGCCAGGACTGGAGCATCACCACCAGCCGCTACACCACCCCCGACGCCCCCGCGCCGCTGCCCGCCGCCTTCACCGACCGCCCCTCCGACAGCAGTGATGAGCCGCTCGCCATCCCCGCCATCTCCTGGTGGTGGTCTCTCTAGCGCCTACGGAGGAAGGTGCGCCATGCTCCGCGGTCTCGAGCAGATGCCCACAGCCCCCGGCCGCCTGCCGCTGCTCGGTCACGCCCTGCCCCTGCGGCGCGACCCCCTCGGCTTCCTCAGGAGCCTCCAGAACGCCGGGAAACTGGTCCGTATCGACATCGGCGCCCTGCCCGTCGTCTTCGTCGCCTGCCCCGACCTGATCCAGGCGGTGACCACCCGGCAGGCCCGCGGCTTCGAAAAGGGGCGGTTCCACCAGCTGATGCGGCCCATGCTCGGCAACGGCCTGGGCACCGCCGACGCCCGTACCCACCGCGCGCACCGCAGGCTGATCCAGCCGATGTTCCACAACGACCGCATCACCGCTTACTGCCGGATCATCGGTGAGCGGGCCCGCGAGCTCGCCCAGTCCTGGACGCCGGGCCAACTCATCGCGGTGGAGAAGGAGATGAGGACGTTCGCGGTCGGCACGCTGACGGCGACCCTGTTCCCCACCGGTGTCGCCGGGAACGGACACCGGGCGCTCGCCGAAGCGGTCGGCTCGGGTCCCGCCCGGCATCACGCCATGCTCATGCGGGCGGTGACGCCCGCCTTCCTTGACCGCCTGCCCAGCTCGCCGAACCGCCGCTTCCACGCAACCGCGAAGCGGCTGCACCGGGCCGTCGACGACCTCATCACCACCGCCCGGCACAACCCGCCCTCGGACCGGACCGACCTGCTGTCCGCCCTGCTCGCCTCGCCCCTGACCGACACCGAGGTACGCGACGAACTCGTCACCCTGCTCTTCGCCGGCACCGAAACCGTGGCCTCCACCCTCGCCTGGGCCTTCCATGAGATCGCCCGGCACCCGCGGGTCGAGGAACGGATCGTCGCCGAACTCGACGCCGTGCTCGGGACGCCCCCGTCTCCGGTGGGGAGCCACCAGCTGCCCCGACTCGCGTACACCCGCCGCGTCTTCGAGGAGACACTGCGTCTGCACAGCATCACCCTGCTCATGCGCCGCGCCACTGAACCCGTCGACCTCGGCGGCTACGCCCTCCCGCCAGGCACGGAACTGGCCTTCAGCCCTTACGCCCTCCACCGCGACGCCCGCCTCTTTCCCCACCCGGATCGCTTCGATCCCGACCGGCCCGCGCGCGCCCTTCTGCCTCCGGGGTTCATCCCCTTCGGAGCCGGGAACCGCAAATGCGTCGGCGACACGTACGCCGTCACCGAGAGCGTGATCACCCTGGCCACGGTCCTGGCCCGCTGGCATCTCGCGCCCGTCGCCGGCCACACGCCCAGACCCTCTCCCGCCGGCATGCCCCACCCCGACCATCTGCCCATGACCGCCCACCCCCGCCGAGCGGAGCGTCCCTGACCGCGAGCCCACATCCCGCTCGCACCGGACCACGGTGGCGCACACCACGGCGTCCCGCCCCTGGGCGAGCGGCACGCGGCCCTCGGGCGCGCAGGCGGTACGCACCACCGGCGCTTCACCGAATGTGCCCGGCCCGACAACACCCCGGAGGCCCCGAGCCGGCACCGGACCCGCCGACGCCCGGCGGCGGCCGCGTCTCCCATGGCCGCGCCCCGCTCCCGGCCGCGACACCCCCCAAGCCGCTTAGGTAAGGCATACCTAAATGGATCAACCTACGACGCAGGGCACATCCAGCACAATCGGGATTCGGCCGCAGTGCACGAAAAGTGGACAAGACGGGTCGTCAATTCCCCGGCGAACGCCATGAGTAGGCGCCTGATCAGCGAATCCGTGCGGTGAGGCGACGCCTCGCGAGCGCCGGCGGCCGTCGACGGCCACCACGCCCACCCGGCTTCAACCATCACCTTTGCCCGGCTTTGCCCCCGTACGCCCTCCGGAAGAGTGCTCCCGGCACTCGCCCAGGGCAGCGACCGGAACACCTCTCTCCTCATACGAAGCAGCGCCACTAGCCTCGAAAAAGCGTGAGGGGTACATGGATCGGCCGCATTCGCCTGCGCAGAGCGCCTGTTGACGAGTCCGCCGAAAGTCTTACCCCGGCCGGGTTTCCTTCCGTACAGCAGTACAGGGAGTGCCGATGGAAGCGTTCATACCCACGGAGAGCGTCACCGCAGCGCCCCGTGACCGCACCCGGGTCCACTACAAGCGGTTCCACAACATCTACCTCTACATCACCGAGAAGTGCCAACTCCGCTGTGGCCACTGCTACATGGGCGACCGGCTGGAGCGCGGCCTGTCGCTGACGTACGAGCGCGCGACCAAGATCATGGACTACTGCCGCACACTGGGCGGCGAGTACATCACCTTCCTCGGCGGGGAGCCCACGCTCCACCCCGAGCTGCCCCGGATGGTCGACTACGCCCTCGACCAGGGCTACCGCCAGGTCATGATCAACTCCAATGGCCTGCTGGAGCGCACCATCGACAAGATCGCCCCGGAGAAGCTGCACTACATCTCCTTCAGCCTGGACGGCGCGAGCCCGGCCACCCACGACGCGATCCGCGGCGAGGGCATGTTCGACAAGACCGTGCCGTGCATCCGCGAGACCATCGCCGCGGGCTACGACGTCCGCCTGATCTGCACCATCTCCCAGCTCAACATCGACGACGCGGAGCCGCTGCTCGCGCTCGCCGACGAACTCGGCGTGAAGATGGTCAACTTCCACGTCTTCTCCGAGGAGGGACGCGGCATCGCCAACGCCGAGGACTGGTCGCTCTCGCCGCAGCGCTGGATCGACTTCTACGAACACCTGGAGTCGATCAAGGACGACTACAAGACGTCCATCTGGTACCCGCCGACCTACGCCCACGCCAAGAAGCTCGACCGCTACATCGACGAGGGCTACCGCGGCTGCGTCGGCTGCTCGCTCGACCGCCTGTCGATCTTCCCCGACGGCCGCTGCTACGTGTGCTCGGTGCTCTTCGACGAGCCGATGCACTTCGCGACGATGACCGACCGGGGGCTCCGGCTCAACCGCCAGCACAACGAGTTCGAGCTGTTCACCCAGGCCACCTTCCAGGCCAAGGACGAGCCGTGGCTCAGCGGCTGCCCGGCCGAGACGGTGCTCGCCAAGAACGGCAAACCCCAGACCCCCGACGGGCTGGTGTCCATGTGCCGGCTGTGGAAGTCGCAGGCG
This sequence comes from Streptomyces caatingaensis, assembly GCF_001187435.1. GTDB lineage: Bacteria > Actinomycetota > Actinomycetes > Streptomycetales > Streptomycetaceae > Streptomyces > Streptomyces caatingaensis. The sequence goes on from NZ_LFXA01000013.1 coordinate 277,754, forward strand.
TGAACGGGGCGACGAACGCGGTGACTTCCCCGTCCCTGCCCGGTTCCCCGGCCCCGGCCCCTTCCTCGTCCCCCTCCTCCCCCGCACCCGTGCCCCCGCCCGCCCCCACCCCCGCCTCCGAGCGCGCCCGGGTCAAGCTGGCCTGGCGCCAGATGCCCGTCCTGACCGCGCTGCGCCGCAGGTTCCGCCCCGAAAAACCCCTGCGCGACGTACGGATCGCCGCCGCCCTGCACATCAGCGCGGAGAGCGCCCACCTGCTGGTCTCCCTCAAGGACGCCGGCGCACAGCTCCTCCTGTTCCCGTCCGACCCGCGCACGGTCGACCCGGGCGCCGTGGCCGAGCTGGAGCGGCTGCGCGCGGTGCGCGTGCTTCCCGGGGAACCCGGTGCGCTCCCCGAGGAGTTGGACCGGTTCCGCCCGCAGCTCTTGATCGACAACTCGACGCTCCTGGGCGTATGCCGTCGATCACCCCGGGCAGCAGGCGAGTTGGCGGGCGCCACGGTGCACTCGCGCAGCGGACTGCGGACGGTCCGCGAGCTGCTGGCCGAGGAGCCCGACCGGCCTCCCGTACCCGTGATCGCCATGGCGGACAACCCGCTCAAGAGCGCCATAGAGACGCCGATGGGCACCGGCCAGTCCACCGCCGCCGCGCTCATCAGGGCGACGGGGATGCAGCTCGGCGGGAAGCGGGTCGTGGTCATCGGGTACGGCACGGCGGGAGCCGGCATCGCCGCCTACCTCTCGGCGCTGCGGGCACGGGTGACGGTGGTGGACGTCTCGGCCGTGGCGTGCCTGCGGGCCGTCGCCGCCGGGTACGGCATCGACTCGCTGACGGGGGCGCTGAGTTACGCCGACGCCGTCATCGTCGCCAGCGGCACGCACGACGTCATCACCGGCCCCGACCTGGACCTGCTCCAGGACGGCGCGGTGCTCGGCAACATCGGGCACTATCCGGACGCCATCGACGTCCCGGCGCTGCGGGCCGCGGCCAAGAAGGTGCTGCCGGTGGCGCCCGGTCTGGAGGAGTACCAGCTGCCGGGCAAGTCGCTCTACCTGCTGGGCGGCGGCGCGCAGTTCAACCATGTCTGCGGGGACGGCAACGCGGGCGAGATGATGGACCTCTCGCTCTCCCTGCACGCGCTGTGCACGGTCCGCCTGTGGGAGCGGCGCGGCCAACTGCCGCCGGGGCTGGGCGAGATGCCCGGCGAGCTGACGGACGCCGTGGCCCGCGCCAAGCTCCGGTCCCTGGGGTACGTCGCATGACCCGCACACCTCCCGCGGCCGCCCGCCCCGTCATGCCCGTTCTGTCGTCCCTGGAGCGGGACTTCGGCGACCGCGGCCCGCTGGCCGGTCGCCGGGTGGCCGCCGCGCTCAACGTCACGCCGGAGGCCGGTGGCCTGGTGCGGGTGCTGGTGGCGGGCGGCGCCCGGGTCACCGTCGTCTCCTCCAAGACCACGACCTTCGACGCCGGGGCGGCGAAGGAGATGACCGAGCTGGGCGCCGAGGTATGGGCCGCCCCGGTGCAGCAGTCCGCCGCAACCGCCCGCGCCGTGCTGACGGCGGCGCCGGACCTGGTGCTGGACAACGGCGAGTTCGCCCGGCTCTGGAGCCGGACGCCGCAGCCGCCGCCGGTGACCGGCGGCACCGCGCACTCCCGGAACGCGGTCAAGAACCTGGGGGCGCTCGGCGGCGACCTGCCGTTCCCGCTGCTCTCCGTCTTCGGTTCCCCGCTGAAGGCCGCTGTGGAGACCGCGCACGGCACCGGGCAGGCCGCCCTGCGCGGACTGCTCGACGCGGGCGTCCTGCTGGCGGGCAAGAACGTCCTGGTGGTCGGGTTCGGCGTCACCGGACGGGCGGTCGCCGACTACGCCCGGGGGTGCCACGGCCGGGTCGCGGTGGCCGAGGTCTCACCGGTGGCCGCGCTGCGTGCCGTCTACGAGGGCCACCGCCTGGTGCCGCTGGACCAGGGCCTGCCGGCGGCCGACGTGGTCCTCACCGTCACCGACTCCGCCCGGGTGCTCACCCTGGAGCGGCTGCGCGCGCTCAAGGACGGCGCGGTGGTCGGCGGCATCGGCCACTCCCGGGAGGAGATCGACCGCGCGGCACTCGACGGCGCCGCCACCGAACGCCGCGCCGGGCCCGGCCGGATCACCTACCTCCTGGACGGCAAGCACCTCACGCTGCTGGAGGGGCCGGGGCACAACCACGTCTTCGCCGGGATCAACCCGCCGGAGATGATGGACGTCTCCCTCGCCCTGCACGCCCTGTGCCTGGCGCACCTCGCGGGGCTCGGCACGACGCGGCTGCCCCGGCGCCTGCTGCCGGTCCCGGACGCGGTCGACGCCGAGGTCGCCCGGCGCAAGCTCACCGCGCTCGGACACGACTGGCCCGCCGCCGCGGAAGAAGGGAGCACCGGGTGAACGTGCTGGTCTGCGGCGCCGTCAGCGCACTGGGGGAACGGGTGCTGCGCGACGAACTCGCCCCGCCCCCCTACCACCTGGAGTTCACCGACGACACCGACCCGCTGCGCGCCGAGCGGCTCGCCCGGTGCGAGGCGGTGCTGGTCGACCAAGCCCCCCTCACCGAGGCGGACTTCGCGCGGATGACGCGCCTGCGCCTCGTCCAGCGCCTGGGGCGCGGACAGTTCGACATCTCCGGCGAACTCGCCGCCGCCCGCGCCCGGGGCGTCCCGGTGGCCCACAACCGCTCGGGCTTCGCGGCGCGCGCCACCGCCGAGCACACGGTCATGGTGATCCTCGCGCTGCTGCGGCAACTGCCGGACGCCGACGCGTTCGTACGGTCAGGGCAGTGGCGTGAGGCCGGCGGCTCCCACCGCTTCGACGCGGCGACCCGGCAGTTGGACGGCGCCTCGGTCGCGCTCGTGGGCATGGGCCGCGTCGGGCGGGCCACCGCCCGGCTGCTGGCCGCCTTCGGGGCCGAGGTGGCCTACTGGTCGCGCACCCGCCTCGCCCCCGGGGAGGAGCGGGACCTGGCGGCCGTCCACCGGCCCCTCGACGAGCTGCTGGCCGCCGCCGACGTCGTCAGTCTGCACATCCGCCCCGACCCCGCCGCGCCCTTCGTCTTCGACACCCGGCTCTTCGGCCTCATGCGCCCCGGCGGATACTTCGTCAACACCTCGCGCGGCACGCTCGTCGACGAGCACGCGCTGGCCGGGGCGCTGCGGGCCGGTCACCTGGCGGGGGCCGCGCTGGACGTCTTCACCACCGAGCCCCCCGGCCCGTCCTCCCCGCTGGACGGGTCCCCCCATCTGCTGCTGACACCCCATATCGCCGGTCGCACCCGGGAGGTCGCCGAGATGTACTTCCGCTCCGCCTGCGCCAACATCCACCGGCTCCGGGCCGGACACCCCCTGCGGGACCTCGTGGACCCCGTGGCCCCCGTACGGCCCGGGGCACCGGCCGGGCGGGCGCGCACCGCGCAGGGCGGGTTCTGATGCTCGTCCTGGGGATCAACTTCGGCTTCCACGACCCCTCGGCCGCGCTGCTGGAGGACGGCCGGCTGCTGGCCATGGCCGAGCAGGAGCGGTTCAGCCGCCGCAAGCGGGCCCGCCTGGAGATGCCGATCGAGGCCGTCCAGTCCTGCCTGCGGCAGGCCGGGGCACGGGCCGGCGACGTCGAGGCCGTCGCCACCGGCTGGGACGTCGCCCGCTTCGACCCGCCGCTGCCGCCCGCGCCCTGCCTGGAGCTGGACAACGCCCTGCCGGCCGACTTCGCCCGCCCGCTGCGCCCCACGGTGGTGCCCGTGGCCCACCACATGGCCCACGCCGCCAGCGCCCTGTGGTCCAGCGGCTTCGACGAGGCGGCGATCGTGGTGGTGGACGGGCAGGGCGAGCGCGAGTCCAGCTCCGTGGCGTACGGGGACGCGGACGGCATCCGCATCCTGGCGAGCTACCCGGTCAACGCCTCCCTCGGGCACTTCTACCGCGCGGCCACCCAGTACGCGGGGCTGGAGTCGCCCGCCTCGCGCGGCGAGGGCAAGCTGATGGGCCTGGCCGCCTACGGACGCGCCGAGGCCTCCGCCGCGCGGGAGACGATGCCCCTGATCACCGAGGACGGCGGCCCCGCCCTGGCGGCCGGGGTCCGGGTGCCGCACACCGCCGACACCCGCACGGAGATGCGCGCCGCGCTGCTGGACTGGTGGCGCCGCACCGCCTTCCCGTACGTGGCGGGCCACGGGGAGGAGCAGATGGCCTACGCGCACTTCGCCGCCGCCGCGCAGGCCGCCCTGGAGGAGGCGCTGCTCGAACTCGCCCGCACCGCCCGCCGGTCGACCCGCAGCGGCCGCCTGGTCGTCGCCGGCGGCGTGGCCCAGAACTGCTCCGCCAACGCCCGGATCGCCGCCAGCGGCCTCTTCGACGCGTACTACTTCCTGCCCGTCGCCCACGACCCCGGGGTGAGCCTGGGCGCGGCCCTGCACACCGCGCACGCCCACGCCCGCGCCACCGGTGGTCCCTTCGCCCCCACCCGGATCGACCACGCCTACTGGGGGCCCGGCGCCACCGACGCCGAGATCGCCGACGCCCTGTCGGCGGGCGGCCTGACATCGGTGCGGCTGTCGGACGCCGAGCTGACCGGCTATGTCGCCGCCGCCCTGGCCGCGGGGCGGATCGTCGGCTGGTTCTGCGGCCGGGCGGAGATCGGCCCCCGGGCCCTGGGCGCCCGCAGCGTGCTCGCCGACCCGCGGGACCGGCGGATCGTCTCCCGGCTCAACCGGATCAAGGGGCGGGAGATCTGGCGGCCGCTGGCGCCCAGCGTGCTGTCGGAGCGCTTCGACGACTATTTCGACGCCGCGCACCGCTCCCCCTTCATGAACGTGTCGGCGACGGTACGGCCCGAGGTGCGCTCCCGCATTCCGGCGGTGGTGCACGTGGACGGCAGCGCGCGCCCGCAGGCGGTGGACCGCGCGCACGCCCCGCGCTACTGGGCGCTGATCCGGCGCTTCGAGGAACTGACCGGGGTCCCGGTCCTCCTCAACACCTCCTTCAATCTGGCGGGTGAGCCGATCGTCAACTCCCCCGGGACGCGGTCCGTACCTTCCTGGGCAGCGAGCTGGACCTGCTCGTCCTGGACGGCCGGCTGGCCGCCAAGGACCCGGCGCTGCTGCCCGGGCCCCCGGCCGGCCCGGTCACGGCCGCGCGCGGCTCCCGGGCCGGGGAGGACCCCCGGCCCGAGGCCGCCGAGGTCACCTGAGGTGATCGCGGCCGTCTGGCTCCTCCTGGTGCGCGACGGCAACGTGCTGCTCTCGCGCCGGCGCGGCACCGGCTACCGGGACGGCTGGCTGAGCCTGGTCGGCGGTCATCTGGAGGACGACGAGAGCGTGTACGGCGGGGCCGCCCGGGAGGCCCGGGAGGAGGTCGGTGTGACGGTGCGGCGCCGGGAGGTCGAGGTGGTGTCGGTCGTGCACCGCCTGGAGGGCGGCAGCCGCGTCGACTTCTTCGCCGTCTGCGGGCGCTGGACGGGCGAGGTGTCCAACGCCGAGCCGCACAAGTGCGCCGGGCTGCTGTGGAGTCCGCTCGACGCGCTGCCCGCCGACGTCGTCCCGTACATGCGCGCCGCGATCGTCAACTACCGCGCCGGGTGCTGGTTCACCAGTCGCGGGTGGCCGGACTCTTTCCCCAACTCCCTTGATCACACCGCCTATTGATCTATCGTCGCAGCACATTGACGACACGAGAGGACCCGCACCGATGACCGCCGATCGACTGCAGATCCGCAACGGCGTCGAATTCGCCGTCGCCGACCTGTCCCTGGCCGAGTTCGGCCGCAACGAGATCCGGCTCGCCGAGCACGAGATGCCCGGACTGGTCGAGCTGCGCCGCGAGTACGGCGACGCCCGCCCGCTCCGGGGCGCGCGGATCTCCGGCTCGCTGCACATGACGGTCCAGACGGCCGTGCTGATCGAGACCCTGGTCGCGCTGGGCGCCGAGGTGCGCTGGGCCTCCTGCAACATCTTCTCCACCCAGGACCACGCGGCCGCCGCCGTCGTCGTCGGCCCCGACGGCACACCCGAAGCGCCCGCCGGCGTACCGGTGTTCGCGTGGAAGGGCGAGAGCCTCGAAGAGTACTGGTGGTGCACCGAGCAGATGCTGACCTGGCCGGGCGACCGCGGCCCGACGGCGATCGTCGACGACGGCGGCGACGCGACCCTGCTCGTCCACAAGGGCGTGGAGTACGAGAAGGCCGGCGCGGTGCCGCAGCCCGGGCCGGACGACTCCGAGGAGTGGCGGGCCTTCCTGGAGCAGCTGCGCGGTTCCCTGGCCGCGCACGGCTCACGGTGGAGCCGGGCGGCGGACGAGATCCTGGGCGTCAGCGAGGAGACGACGACCGGCGTGCACCGGCTGTACCACCTGGCGGACGCGGGCGAGCTGCTGTTCCCGGCCATCAACGTCAACGACTCGGTGACCAAGTCGAAGTTCGACAACCGCTACGGCATCCGGCACTCCCTCATCGACGGCATCAACCGGGGAACCGACGTGCTGATCGGCGGCAAGGTCGCCGTGGTCTGCGGCTACGGGGACGTCGGCAAGGGGTCCGCCGACTCGCTGCGCGGGCAGGGCGCCCGGGTGATCGTCACCGAGATCGACCCCATCTGCGCGCTCCAGGCCCAGATGGACGGGTACGAAGTGGCCTCCCTGGACAGCGTCGTGGACCGGGCCGACATCGTCATCACCACCACCGGCAACAAGGACGTGGTGCGCCTGGAGCACATGGCCCGGATGAAGCACCAGACCATCCTGGCGAATATCGGCCACTTCGACAACGAGCTGGACATGGCCGGTCTGGCGCGGGTGCCGGGCATCCGGCGCATCACCGTCAAGCCGCAGGTGGACGAGTGGCGGTTCCCGGACGGGCACTCCATCATCGTGCTCGCCGAGGGGCGGCTGGTGAACCTGGGCAACGCGACCGGCCACCCGTCGTTCGTGATGTCCTGTTCGTTCGCCAACCAGGTCATCGCGCAGATCGAGCTGTTCACGGCGCGCGAGAAGTACGAGCGCCAGGTGTACCGGCTGCCCAAGGAGCTGGACGAGAAGGTGGCCCGGATCCACGTGCGGGCGCTCGGCGGCGAGCTGACCGAGCTCACCGAGGAGCAGGCCGCCTACATCGGCGTGCCGGTGCAGGGTCCGTACAAGCCCGAGCACTACCGCTACTGATGGCCCGGTCCTCCGGCCCTCCCGGATCCGGCGGGCCCGTCGAACGGTACGACACCGACGTCGACTTCGGCTCGGCCGAGTACGGGCAGCGGTGGCAGGACCTCTACCGTGAGCTGCGGGAGCGGTGCCCGGTGGCCCACTCCCCGCACCACGGCGGGTTCTGGGTGGTCTCCAGCGGCGCGGCGGTCGCCGCGGTCGCCGGGGACGACGCCACCTACTCCTCCGACCACGACCCGGAGGGCGCGCGCGGCGGCTTCCGGGGCGTGGGCGTCCCCTTCTCCTCCGGGACGCGCAGCATCCCGCAGGAGGTGGATCCGCCGGAGTTCCACCGCTACCGGCGCGTCCTGGCACCGCGCTTCTCCCGTACGGCGTGCGAGGTGTGGCGGCCGTGGCTGGCCGACCTCGCCACGGCGCTGCTCGACGAGCGGATCGGGACGGGGCGGATCGACTTCGTCGGCGACCTGGGATTCCCGCTGCCCGCCTGCTTCGTGGTCGCCTGGCTCGGCCTGCCCGCGCAGGACTGGCGGGAGCTGACCCACCCGTTCCACACCCTCGTCTCCGCCGCCCCCGGCAGCGCGGAGCACCGTGCGGCGGGACGGCTCCTGGAGGACGTGCTCGCCCTGCTCCGGGAGGTCGTGGCCGACCGGCGGCGGGCGCCGCGGGGCGACCTGATCAGCCATCTGACGCGGCGGGGCACGGGCCTGTCCGACGACGAGGTCGTCAGCATCTGCCAACTGCTGTTCTTCGGCGGCGCGGACAGCACCACCGCCCTCCTCGGCCGCAGCCTGGAGTGGCTCGGCCGCCACCCGGACGAACGCCGACGGCTGCGCGAGGAACCGGAGTTGACGGACAGGGCGACCGACGAGTTCCTGCGCTACTTCTCCCCCATCCACTTCAACGCCCGGACCGTGACCCGGGAGACGGAGCTGGGCGGCCGCCGGCTGCGGGCCGGGGACCGCGTCCTGATCTCCTGGGCCGCGGCCAACCACGACCCGGCGACGGTGGAGAACCCCGAGCGGCTGGTCGTCGACCGGGCCCCCAACCGCCACCTGGCCTTCGGCGTCGGCATCCACCGCTGCCTGGGCGCGCACTTCGCCCGGCTGATGTTCGAGACGATGCTCTCGGCCGTCCTGGAACGGATGCCCGCGTACGAGGTGGACCTCGCGGGGGCCACCGACTACCCCTCGGTGGGACAGGTCAACGGGTTCGCCGCCCTGCCCGCGACGTTCGCCCCGGGCCCCCGCGTGGGCACCGGCCTGGAAGCGGTGCTCGCCTCACCGCCCGCCGTCCCGCCCGGACCGGACGGCACGCCGTCCCGCCCCGGCCCGGGGCCCGCGGCGTGAACCGGGACGCACCCACGGAACTGCTGCTCGTCCGCCACGGCGAATCGCAGAGCAGCAGGTCGGGCACGGTGGGCGGGCCGCTCGGCTGTCGCGGTCTGACGGCGCACGGGCGCCGGCAGACCGGGCGGCTGGCCCGGCGGCTGCGCGCCGAGCACGCCCGCCGGCCGCTCGACGCCCTGTACGCCGCCTCGCACCTGACGCGCGTCCAGCAGAGCGCCCGTCTCGTCTCCGCGGCGCTGGGGCTGGACGTCGTCACGGAACCCGGCCTGCGCGAGGCGGACATGGGGGCGGCCGACGGGCGGCCCTGGCGCGAGGTGGTGGCCGCCTTCGGCGGAGCCCCGGCGCTGCGCCCCGAGCGGCCGCTGGCCCCCGGCGCGGAGAGCTGGGGCGCCTACCTGCGCCGGGTACGGGCCGCCCTGGACCGGCTGCTCGAACGGCACGCCGGGCAGCGCGTCCTGGTCGTCGGGCACGGCGAGACCGTCGCGGCCGTCAGCCAGATCCTGCTGCGGCTGCCCGCCGACGTCCGCGCGCACACCGCGTTCGTCTCGCACCCCACGGGGCTGACGCACTGGGCGCGCCGGCCGCTGCCGTGGCCGCCCGTGCCCGGCAGCGCCCTGGGGTGGGCGCTGCTGTGCCACAACGACACCTCTCACCTGCCGGCGGATCATCTGCCGGCGGAGCCGGCCGTCTCGGCGACCTCCTGATCCCGGCCGCCGTCCGGGCCGCGGTAGCGGCCGGGGAGGAAGAGCCCGGCGACGACCGCCACGGCGCAGACGGCCGCGGCGCCCCAGAACGTCTGCCCGAAGGCGTGCGCGAGCGGCCCGGCCACGTGCGGGTCGTCGGCGACGCTCGGCGGGCCGGACGCCGCGTCGGCCCCCGGAACCGCCGCGGCGATGCGGTTCTGGAGCAGCAGCGCCAGCCCCGCCGTGCCGACCGCGCCGCCGAGCTGGAGCAGGACGTACAGGGCGCTGGTGGCGCGGGCGGCGACCGCGCCGTCGATCACCTGGTAGGCGGCGCCGAGCGCGGGTGCGAAGGTGGCTCCCGTGCCGACTCCGCGCACCAACAGCCAGAAGGCCAGCCACAGTTGGCCGCTCTCCGCGTCGATCTGCGTATAGGCCAGGGTGCCGACGCCGGCCAGGGCCATGCCGACAGGGACGACGCCGCGCGCCCCGAAGCGGTCGGTGAGGCGGCCGACGAACGGCAGCACCAGCGCCGCCCCCAGGCCCTGCGGCGCCACGACCAGCCCGGCGTGCACCGGGCCCTCGCCCCTGGCGATCTGGTCGAACAGCGGCAGGAGGAACAGCCCGCTGTTGACCGTGAACCCCAGGAGGAAGAGCGTCACCGTGCACAGCGCGAACCGGCGGTTGCGGAAGAGCCTGAGGTCGATGAGCGGCTCGGCGGCGGTGCGCAGCGCGTGGACCGCGTAACCGGTCAGCAGCGCGGCGCCGACGGCGAGCGGCACGATCACCGCAGGCGAGCCCGCCGCGGCGCCCGCGCCCGCCTGCGAGAGGCCGTAGACGAGGACCCCCAGGCCCGGGGAGAGCAGCGCGAAGCCCGGGGCGTCGAAGCGCGCGGTGCTCCTGGCGGTGCCGGCAGGCGTGGGCGCGGGGGCGCTGTCCGGGTGGTCGGCGGGTACCGTGCGGCGGGCCAGCAGCAGCGCGGCCGCGCCGATCGGCAGGTTGAGGAAGAACAGCCAGCGCCAGCCCGCGAGTTCGACGATCCCGCCGCCGAGGACCGGCCCGAAGACGGGGGCGAGCATCATCGGGATCTGCACCAGGCTCATGACCCGGCCCACCCTGCGCGGCCCGGCCGTGCGCGCGATCAGCGTCTGTGCCACGGGCTCGATCAGCCCGCCGGCGAACCCCTGCACGACGCGGAAGACGATGAGGCTCTCCGCCGACCACGCGAGTCCGGACAGCGCGGAGGCGAGGAGGAACAGCGCCAGGCAGGCCGTCCACATCCGCTTGCCGCCGAACCGGTCGACCGCCCACCCCGACAGGGGGATGGCCGCGGCCATCGCGAGCATGTACCCGGCGCCGATCCACTGGATGGTGGTCAGCGGCGACCGGAGACTGCCCGCGATCCGGTCCACGCCGACGCTGACGATCGTCGTGTCCAGCAGGGCGAGGAAGGCACCGAGGATCAGCACCCCGCAGGCCAGCACCAAGGACCGGTCGACCCGTTCCTCCGCCGCCCCGTCCCCCTCACGCGCTTCGACCATGGAACGCAACCTCCGCTCTACGACCTTGAGTTCATGAGACCTCGGGCGCGGAGCTCGCCCGAGGCAACCTTAGACGATCGCGGCGTGGATCCCGGCCGGGCGCGGTGGGGGGAGGCAGCGCAGGGGGCGGTGCCCGGTGGGGCGCACGAGCGACAACGGGGCGGCCCGCGAGGCGGGGCGGACGGAATCGGAAACTTCGCTTTCGGCTGTGCAGAATGCTCGGTTGGCCGATTCCTTTCGTGACAGCACCATCCGGCGCTCATAAGGTCGGCGCACACGTCTCGCGCACCTTTTCGCACCCCGGAGGATGAGTTGGCGAAGCGAATCGCGATGGGAGTTTCCGCCGTCGCACTGATGGGATCGAGTCTCCTCGTGGCGCCGGCGGCGGCCGAGGCCGCCACCCAGGAAGCGTCCGTCCAGGCCGGCTGCCAAACCTGGTACGACAATGCGGGGCCCGGCGGAGCGCGGCGCTTCCACGCCAAGTGCGCGGGAACCCGCCTGCACGTGAAGGCATTCATCTACTGCAGCGACGGTTCGTACTCCGAAGGTCCGTGGCGATTCGAGTACCAGAAGGCCGAATGCCCCTCCGGAGTCAGAGGCGGATCAGGCTGGTACGAGAAGAGGAAGGTGGAGTGACACGCTCCCGCCTTTCTTTCCGCCTGGAATGCGGGTCCTCGGCCAATACCGGCCGGGGCCCCGCATTCTTTATGCGAGGGCCGCGGGGTCCGCGGTGCCGTGCGGCGGCCGCCACCGGGGCGCGCCCCCGGAACAACCCGGCCCCCGAGTGTGGCGCCCGCTCTCCCCGCCGAGGGGGCCGTCGGCCCCTTCGGCGGGGAGCGGTCGAAGACTTTCGAATGCCGATACCGGGCGGCGCATTCATATGAGAGAAGCATCGCTTTCCGGCCAGCACCCCGTTCAAAATTGAACGGTTGACGTGAGTCGATCAGCCGTGCGCTATATTCGACGAGGCGCCGCGTCCGTGAGGGAACGTCAGACCGACGTTCACACGGAACGCGCGTGGGGTGCGGTATTCACCGCACCCCGGAAGCGGGCCTCGAGCCACCCATTCTCGTGGGCCCCCGCGCCCACGCAGTGTCTTCGTCAACCCTAGGCAAGGCCACATGTCCGTCCACCCGCCATCGGACCCGTTACCGTCGTTCCCCGCTCACCACCCGCCTTCCGCGCGCCCGCTTTTCCGCGCGCCGGCCGGCCCGCTTTCCCGGGGCCGCGTCCCACTGCACCGGTGGCCCCACCGGCGCCCCCACCTTCTTCTCTTCTCCCCGTGAGGAACGACGCGGGACCACTCCGCGACGCGGGCCGCGCATGACGGCAGCCGCTCTCCTCATCTCGTCGCAGTGCCGACGACATCACCTTTCCCTCCGTTCCGACCGTGTGCCTGTGGGGGCGCTCTCTTCCCGGTCGGCGGACCATGAATCGCAAGGGAATTAGCCCTCCTGTGAACCCTGTTGATACGGACGTACGCGACCGCGCCCGTCCGCTGTTGATACGCAACCACGACTTCGCCCGGGTGTGGGGTGCGCAACTGCTGAGCCAGAGCGCGACCCGCATGTACCAGATGGCCGTCATGTGGTGGCTCCTCGGCGAGGTCACCGCGGACGGACGCGGCCTCGCCTCCGGCCTGCTGCTGGCCTGCGCGGCGCTGCCGCCCGTGCTGTGCGCCCCGTGGATCGCCCGCGCGATAGCCCGGCACCCCAGTCGCGGCGTGCTGCGGTCGTCGGTGTCGGCGGCCGCCGTGCTGGCAGCCGCGATCGCCGCGTACGCCGCCCCGGCCGACCTCCCGCTGCTCGCCGTCTACCCGGTGATGCTCGGACTGGCCGCCTGCCAGGCCCTGTTCGACCCGTGCCTGTCCAAGGCCGTACCGGAGCTGGTCGACGACGCGGACATCGAGGACGCCACCGCCTTCGAGCAGTCGACGTTCTCCATGGTGGGCATGGCGGGCGCGCTGCTCGGCGCCGCGCTCGTCGAACAGGTCGGCCTGGCGGGCGTGGCGGCGGCCGGGGCGCTGGCCTACCTCGGCGCGGCCCTGCTGGTGACCCGCGCCCGCTTCACCCCCCTCCCCGCGGCGGACGACGAGGGGACACAGGGCGGACTCGCCCGGACCTGGCGGATGCTGGCCGGACTGCCCTTCATCCGCCTGGCGCTGATCTGCTTCGCGGCGGCCAACTTCTTCATCAACGCGACCTTCCTCGTCCTGCCGCTGTACACCAAGAACGTCCTGGACGCGCCGGCCCTCACCCTGGGCGTGCTGGAGGGCTCCCTCTGGCTGGGCATGCTGCTCGGCATCTTCACCGGCGGCCGGCTGCCGGGCCACCCGGGCCACATCGGCGCCGCGTGCATCGCCCTGTTCGGCGCCTCCCTGATCCTGCCCGGACTCGTCGCCGACCGCGAGCTGTTCGTGGCGTGCCTGATCGTCGCGGGCTGGGCGGTCGGAGCGACGAACGTGGTGTTCGTGGCGCTGTTCCAGCGCAGCGTGCCGGCGGCGGCGCGGCCGGCCTTCTTCGCCGCGATGCTCGCGCTGCTCGGGGCGAGCTTCCCGCTGGCCGCCCTCGCCTTCGGCCTCATCGGCGACGTGGTGTCGCCCCAAGTCCTGTGCCTGACACAGGCGGTGGGCCTGCTGCCCGTCGCCGCGCTGCTCTTCGCCCGCGCGCGCTCGGCGGCCGGGACCGACGACGAGGCGTCCGCGACCGACGCCCGCTGAAACCGGCACCCCTTTTCCTCCTTCACTTCTCGACTTCTTCGACTTCTTCGGCGCTTCGCGTCGGCGAACGGAGTTCCTGTGACGCAATTACTGCCCCGGACCACCGGGCACGGCCCGGTACTGATCGACACCGCCGGCCTCCGCGACGTGGCCGCCCTCCGCCAGCTGTACTTCGCCGTGTACGGCCCGTCCTATCCGCTGCGGCTGGGCACCGACCCGGCCGCGATGACGGCCGCGCTCCAGGCACCCGGCGTGCGCTGGCTGGTCGCCCGGCACGCCGAGTCCGGCGACGTCATCGGCTCGGCGGTGCTGCGCGGTGACGCGGCCGCACGGGTCGGCAAGGTCGAGGGCCTCGCCGTGCACCCCGGCCACGCCGGCGCGGGCATCGCCCGCGCCCTGCTGTCCGGCCTGTGCGAGGGCGCGTTCGGCCCGGACGGCGAACTGGACTCGGTGTACGCGACCGCCCGCTGCGTCTCCCCGGTGCCCCAACGGGCCCTGATGCGGCACGGGTTCCGGCCGATGGGCCTGCTGCCGGGCGCGGTGGAGCTCCGCGGCCGCGAAACCCTGGCCCTGGTGATCCGCCACCGCGACGGCGTGCTCGCCCGGCGCGCGCCGGTCCCCGAAGTGCCCGCGCAGATCCTGCCGTTGCTGGAGGCGGCGGGCCGCGCCGCCGGCCCCCTGGGCTACGAGGACGTCCGGCCGCTCCCCGCGCCGCCGCGGGCGTGCCCGCGTCCGGGCGCGGAGCCGATCGAGGTGATCCGGGCCGCGTCCTTCGTACGCCGCCGGTACGCGCAGCACACCGGCGGCGGGGCCCCCTCGCTGCCGCTGAGCCCGCCCGACGTGCTGCTCACCCCGGCGGACGGCCGCTTCGAGGCGTACGGCGTGATCGACGACGAAGGCGGCTGCGGCACCCTGCTCGACATCCTCCCCTCCACCGCCGCGCCGGGCGAGGCGCTCGGCGACGTGGTGCACGCCATGGCCCGGCACGGCGCCGCGTACGTCGAGACGCTGCTGCCGCTGGCCGACCGCGAGCGCCTGGAGCACTACCTGGCGCACGGCTTCGTCCCCAGCGCGCTGTACCCGGCGATGCGGCACGACGACGGGCTGTGGCACGACCACGTCGTCCTCACGCACGCCGCCGGCCGCCCGGACTTCCGCGCCCTGGACGCCGACGCCGTGTTCACGCCCTACGTGGAGCAGTACAGCCGGTCCTGGACCGCGACCTACCTCGACACCTTCACCCCGGAGCCCCCGCGATGACCACACCCGACCCGGCCCCGCACGCGAAGTACTTCGCCCCGCTGCCGGTGCCCGACGCCGGGCGCCTGCCGCACCTGCAACGGCTCGGCGACCTCCGCACCCCCTACGCCACCGGCCCCGACATCGACGCCCTGTTCGTGCGGGCCCTCACCGAGGTCAACACCTGGCACGCCGAACGGTCCGACTTCTACGGCCACGTGTGGCGCGCCCACGGCGAACCCGCCCTGCGCACCGCCGCCGACGCCGCGCGGCTCCCGCTGACGCACGCCAACTTCTTCAAGACCCACGTGGTGAAGTCGATCCCCGACGAGGACGTTGCGGCGCACTTCACCTCCTCGGGGACGACCGGCCAGAAGTCGCAGATGTTCTTCGACTCCTGGTCGATCGGCTCGGTGATGCGCATGGCCGCGTTCGTCCTGGACCACTACGGCTTCGTCACCCCCGACCGGCCCGCCAACTACCTGCTCTACAGCTACGAGCCCGCCGTCGGCCTCAAGCTCGGCACCGCCTTCACCGACGACTTCCTGTGCGACATGGCCCCGGTCAACCGGCGTGCCTACGCGCTGCGTTCGGTCGGGGACGAGCACGTCTTCGACCCCTTCGGCTGCGTCGAGACCCTCGTGCGCTACGCCGAGGAGGACCTGCCGGTGCGCCTGCTGGGCTTCCCGTCGTTCCTGTGGTTCACCCTGGAGCGGATGCGCGCCCTGGGCGTTCCGCCGCTGAAGCTGCGCGCCGACTCGTTCGTCTACCTCGGCGGCGGCTGGAAGGGCCACGCCGGCCGCCGGATCGGCAAGTTCGAGCTGTACGACCGGATCGAGGAGCAGCTCGGCATCCCGCACGAGCGGGTGCGCGACAGCTACGGCGCCGTCGAGCACGGCGTCACGTACGCCGAGTGCGCCCGGCACCGTCTGCACGCCCCGGTCTGGTCGCGGGTCTTCGCCCGGCACGTGACCACCCTGGACCCGCTGCCGTACGGCGAACGGGGCTTCCTGCACTGCGTGTCGCCGTTCATGACGTCGGTGCCCGTGCACAGCGTGCTCATGGGGGACCTGGTCTCCGTGCACCCCGGATCCGCGTGCGGCTGCGGCCTGGAGACCGACTGGTTCGAGATCCACGGCCGCGCCGGCACCAGCACCAACCGCAGCTGCGCCGTCGCCGCTGCCGAACTCATGAAGGGAGCGGCGTGATGGCCGAGCGGACGAACGAGCACAAGAACCATCTCTGGCAGGGGCGTTGGGTCGACGACGCCGAGGCCGGGAAGCTGCTGGCCGAACTGCCGGCCCTGGCCGGCGAGGAGCTGGCGCGGCCGCTGCCGGCCCGGCAGGTCGTCGCCGCCTGCGACCGGCTGTCGCGCCTGCTGTCCGACGCGGACGGGGACCTGCACCGCCGTCTGGCGGCGCACCTGGTCGGCTCGGGCGCGGACGAGGAGTCGGCCCGCCGGAGTCTGGCGGAGATCGCCGAGTTCCTCAGCCGTGACGGCCTGGAGCGCAAGCTGGCCGTGGAGCTGGGCGGCACCGACCCGGAGAGCCTGCGGCGCACCGACTTCCGCGCCCCGGTGTTCGAGTCGTGGGCGCCGGTGGGCCTGCTGGCGCACGTCACGGCCGGCAACGACCCGATCGTCGGCGTCTTCAGCGCGGTCGAGGGCCTGCTCGCCGGCAACGTCAACGTCCTCAAGACCAGCGGCGGCGGCTCGCTGTTCACGCATCTGCTCCTGGAGGCGCTGGGCGAGCAGGACCCGGACGGGACGATCGCGTCCCGGCTGGTCGTGCTGCGCTTCTCCTCGTCCCGCACGGACTGGCTGCGGCTGCTGTGCGCCCCGGCGGACGCGGTCGCCGTCTGGGGCGGCGAGGAGGCCGTCGCCGGCGTCTCGGAGCACGTCCCGGCGGGCTGCCGGCTGATCACCTGGGGCCACCGGATCTCCTTCGCCTACCTGACCGCCGGCGCCTGGGCCGACGAGGAGGTCCTCGACGGCGTCGCGGACAGCGTCTGCCGCCTGGAACAGCAGGCGTGCTCCAGCCCCCAGGTGGTCTACCTCGACACCGCCGACCGGGCCGAACTGGCCGCGTTCGCCGAGCGGTTGGGCGCGGCCCTGGACCGGCGCGGCGGCCGCTTCCCGGCCGCGCGGCCCGACGTGCCCGAGCAGGCGGAGATCACCACCACGCTGCTGGTCGCCCGCAGCGAGGAGCACCTGGGCCTGACGAGGACGTACGAGAGCCCCGACGGCGCCTGGCGCGTCCTGGTCGACCACCGCTCCGCCCTGCGCGCCTCGCCGCTGTACCGCACGGTGTGGGTCAAGCCGCTGCCGCGCGAGCAGCTGACCGCCGTGCTGCGGCCGATGCGCCGCTACCTGCAGACCGCCGGCCTGGCCGCGGCCCGCACCGACGTCCCCGTGCTGGCCGAGCGGCTGTTCACCGCGGGCGTGCTGCGCGTCACCCCGGTCGGCTCGATGCTGGACAGCTACCCGGGCGAGCCGCACGACGGCCTCTATCCGCTGCAGCGCTACAGCCGCCGCGTCAGCGTCCGCCTGGACGAGCGCTTCGCCCACGACACCCGCCTGGACGACCTGCACCCGCGCGCCGCCGCGGGACCGGCGGCCTGGCAGCGGCCCTCCCCCGCCCTGCCGGTGATGACCAAGGCCGACGTCCAGCGGCTCAACCCGCACATCCCGGCCGGCAAGCAGCAGCTGCACATCTGCAGCGGCGGCAGCAGCGGCACCCCGGCCCTGGCCGTCCACGCCTACGCCGACTGGAGGACCCAGCTGCGGCGCGGCGGCGAGGGCCTGGTCGCCGCCGGCCTGGACGTGCGCACCGACCGGGTGGCCAACCTGCTGTTCGCGGGCGGGATGTACGGCAGCTTCCTGTACGGCAACGGCCTGCTGGAGGAGATCGGCGCGGCGCAGCTGCCGGTCGCCGGGTCCACGGACTACGCGCGCGACGCGGCCGTCCTGATCCGGCACCGCGCGACGGCGATCCTCGCCATGCCGTCGTACGTCTGGCAGTTGTTCCGGCACGCGGGCGACGCCCTGCGCGCCTACGGCGGCATCCGCAAGGTCTTCTACGGCGGGGAGCACTTCGGCGCCGAGCAATGCCGCCACCTGGCCGAGGAGTTCGGCATCGAGGCGATCCGCGGCTTCGCCTACGGCGGCAGCGACCTGGGCACCATGGGCCACCAGTGCCAGCACGCCGAGGGCACGGTCTACCACCTGTTCGACGACCTGTTCACCCTGGAGATCCTGGCGATGGACAGCGACGAGCCGGTGGCCCCGGGCGGGACCGGGCGGATCGTCTTCACCCCGCACACCCGCAGCGCCCCCGCCATCTCCCGCTACGAACAGGGGGACTTGGGACGCTGGGTGGAGGGCGCGTGCGCCTGCGGCCGCACCACGCCGCGCTTCGAACTGCTGGGCCGCACCGGCGACGTGATCCGCACCGGCACGTACTTCCTCAACTACCGCCGCCTCGCCCGCATCGCCGAGGACCACCTCGGGTACTGCGGCGAGCTGCAGATGCTCGTCGAGCCGGGGGCCGCCCGGGAGCGCGTCGTCCTGCGCATGAACGGCGCGGACCCCGACGCGGCGACGGCGGCGTTCCTGGCCCACTACCCCGAGCTGCGGGCGGCCGTCACCGACGAGCGCCTGCTCGACCTGCGGGTCGAGGCGGTCGGCCCGGACGGCTTCGAACGGGCCGCGAGCAGCGGCAAGTTGCGCACGGTCATCGACCGGCGCCTGGACGCCTGACCCTGCGCGTACGGGCTTGTGGCGCACCCCGCCGGACGGGCGTCGTGTCCCGGCCGGCGGCGGCCACGGGCGCGTAGGGGCCGCCCACCTCCCACGCCTGGTGCATCGCGTCCGCGAACGCCGCGGCGAGGAGGTGTTCGCCCCGGGCGTTGGGGTGCGTGCCGTCGTAGGTGTCGCGGTCCAGGTCCCAGCCGGGCGGGACGGAGGCGAGCAGCAGCGGCGAGCCCGGGGTGCCGAGGTCGGCGACGGCCTTGGCGAGCAGGTCGTTGAAGCGGTCGCAGTCGGCCGCGAACCGCGGCTCCTGGCGGGCCCGGACGTTGTGGATGACGGGCAGGAGGACGGCCCGTACGGACGGGTTCGCGGCGCGCGCCCCGGCGACGAAGCGGCGGACGTTCCCGGCCGTCTGCCGGGCGTCGGTGTAGAAGCCGAGGTCGATCAGGCCGAGGGAGACCAGGAGGGTGTCGGCCCGGTGCGCGCGCACCGCGTCCTCGATCAGCGGCGCCATGTGGCACCAGCCCTGCCCCCAGCCGGCGAGGTGCGCCCGGGCCTTCTCCGGGAAGTCCGGGGCGCCGTAGTCGAGGGAGACGGGGGCGTCGGCGGCGATGTCGTGGAGGGTGTCGCGGGGGCCGACGATGCGGAAGGGGCCGCCGTGGGTGGCGGACAGGTGCTGCCACATCCGGTAGCGCCAGGTGAGGTCACCGGCGCTGCCGATGGTCATGGAGTCGCCGACGAACATCAGGTGCATGCGGGGCATTCAACCAGCCGCGGGGCGGCCGGGCCGGTCCGGAGGGCGGGCCGCCTGCCCGCTCCGTTAGCCTGAGTCCCACGATGAAGCGCTTTTCCACCCCGATGGGTGAGTTCGACCTCACCCGCTTCCCCGAGGACCCCCGCGACCGGCTCCTGCCCTGGGACGCCGCCGACGAGTACCTGCTGCGGCACCTCGCGGAGCCCGTCGCCGCCGCCGACGGAACGCCCGCGGCGCGGGCGGACCTCGACGGCTCCGTCGTCGTCCTGGGCGACCGGTGGGGCGCCCTGACCACCGCCCTCGCCGCGCACCGGCCCGTGCAGATCACCGACTCGTTCCTGACGCAGCAAGCGACGCGGGCCAACCTGGCGCGCAACGGCGCCGAGGCGTCCGCGGTGCGGCTGCTGACCACCCGGGACACCCCGCCGGACCGCGTCGACGTCCTGCTGGTCCGCGTGCCCAAGAGCCTCGCGCTGCTGGAGGACCAGCTCCTGCGGCTCGCGCCCGGCGTCCACGCCGGCACGGTGGTCGTCGGCACCGGGAAGGTGACGGAGATCCACACCTCGACGCTGAGGCTCTTCGAGCGGATCCTCGGGCCGACCCGCACGTCCCTGGCCGCCAAGAAGGCCCGCCTGATCTTCTGCTCGCCCGCCGCGGAGCCGCGGCCCGGCCCCAGCCCCTGGCCGCTGGAGTACGTCCTGGGCGACGACGCGGGCCCGGCGGCCGGACTGACCGTCGTCAACCACGCGGGCGTCTTCTGCGCCGACCGCCTCGACATCGGCACCCGCTTCTTCCTGCACCACCTCCCCCGGTCCCGCGGCGCCGAGCGCGTGGTGGACCTCGGCTGCGGCAACGGCGTGCTGGGCACGGCCGCGGCGGTGGCGAACCCGGAGGCGGAGGTGGTCTTCGTCGACGAGTCCTACCAGGCCGTGGCCTCGGCGGAGGCGACGTTCCGGGCGAACACGGCGGCCGGGCGGGCGGCGGGGTTCCTCGCCGGTGACGGGCTGTCCGCCCTGCCGGCCGGTTCGGCGGACCTCGTCCTGAACAACCCGCCGTTCCACTCGCACCAGGCGACCACCGACACCACCGCGCACCGGATGTTCACCGGGGCCCGCCGGGTGCTGCGCCCGGGCGGCGAGCTGTGGGTCGTCGGCAACCGGCACCTGGGGTACCACGTCAAGCTCCGCAAGCTCTTCGGCGCCTGCGAAGTCGTCGCGGGCGACCCGAAGTTCGTGATCCTGCGGGCCGTCAGGAGGTGACGGGCGGCGGCCCGGTGCCGTCCGCCCGCCTCGGCGGGCCGGGCTCCACGCGCGGCAGGAT
This sequence comes from Streptomyces caatingaensis, assembly GCF_001187435.1. Taxonomy (GTDB): domain Bacteria; phylum Actinomycetota; class Actinomycetes; order Streptomycetales; family Streptomycetaceae; genus Streptomyces; species Streptomyces caatingaensis. Next base: position 298,268 of record NZ_LFXA01000013.1, read on the forward strand.
CAGCACCCCGGCGGTGATGAGGACGACCCCGGCCGCCTCCATGAGGACCCATGGCCCGGTGCGCACCCGCTCCTCGTACACCAGCAGCCCCAGCGTGAGGCTGACGAGCGCGTCCCCCAGGGTGAGGGCGGGCTGGGAGGCGACGAGGGGGCCGGACTCCATGGCGTTGGAGAGCAGGAACAGCGAGGCCGCCCCGGCGGCGCCGAAGCCGTAGGTCTGCCAGCTCGTGAAGAACGCGCCCGCGCCGTGCCGCGCGAAGGCGCCGATGGCGTCCTTCATCAGCGCGGCGGTCAGCGCGTAGCCGATCGCCGCGGCGGCCCCGAAGAGCGCGGCACGGGCCTTCCCCCGGGGGCGGGGAAGCGCCGCCCCGACGCACAGGGCCATCGCGGCGAGCGAGGCGGCGAGGGCGGGCAGCCAGCGCACCGTGCCGACCCGCGCGTGCCCGCCGGCGGGCGCCGCGCCCGCCAGCCCCAGCGCCAGGCCCGCGGCGACCATGACGACGGCCGCCCACCCGTACGCCGGCAGCCGCCGCCGGAACGCCAGACAGCCCAGCACCAGGGCGAACGGCAGCTCGCTGACGAAGATCGGCTGCACCAGGGCCAGCGAGCCCTGCGACAGGGCGAGTCCCTGGAAGACGGCGGCGCAGATCACGGCCGCGATCCCCGCGAACCACACCGGGTTCCGCAGCAGATCGCCCACCAGCCGCAGGCTGAAGGCGTGGTCCTGGGGCACGCTCCGGGCAGCGGCCCGCTGCAGCACGACGGCGGAGGCGTTGCTCAGGGCGGCCAGCACGGCGAACAGCACGGTGAGCACGGGGGCGACGGTGCCAGAACGGGCCGGCCCGCGCGGGCCGCACCACCGCGGCGGAGGCGCGTGTCACGCGATCAGGCGAGCGGGCCGGCGGTGCGGCCGTGCACGCGGTCCCTCGACCGGCGCCTCTCCGCCGGAGGCGATAAATTGGTCGGAGGTGTACCGGAGAGGAGGGACCTCATGTCCTCGAAACGGCGCCGCAAGAAGAAGAAGTCCCGTATGAAGGCCGCCAATCACGGCCGCCGGCCGCAGAGCTGATCGCCGGCGACGGGCCGTCCCAGGGGCGGCGCGCCAGCAAGTGGGCGTCGAGGAAGCCCCGTTCGGAGGCCGGGTCGTGGACGAGCCGGGCGAAGGGGACGAGCCCGGCCCCGGTCAGCAGGCCGGCGAACCGGTCCACCGGCCAGCTGTAGGCCGGCGCCACCTTGTGGTCGAAGCGGACCGGTTCCGGCTCCTCGGTCCCGAAGAACGAGACCAGCAGCAGGCCCCCGGGCGCCAGGACGCGCACCTGCTCGGCGAGCAGCGCGGGCAGGTCCCCGGGCGGGGTGTGGATCATCGAGTAGTGGGCCAGCACGCCGCCGAGCGCGCCGTCCTCGACCGGCATGGCCTCCATCCGCGCCTCGTCGAAGCGCAGCGCCGGGTGGACCCGCCGGGCGTGCTCGACCATGGCCGGGGAGAGGTCGAGCCCGAAGGCGTCCAGCCCCAGGTCGGCGAGCATGGCCGTCATGTGTCCGGGCCCGCACCCGGCGTCGGCCGCCCGCGCGTTCCCCGTCCCGCGCACCAGCTCGGCGAAGGTGCCGAGCATGGCCCGCGCGAACGGCTGCGTCTCCAGCCGTCCGGCGAACATCGACGCGTACAGCTCGACGACCCCGTCGTAGGCCGCCCTGGTCCGGTCCTGGTGCTCCGCCACGGGAGGAGAAGGTAACACCCGCGGTCACGAGCGCGGCGGGCGCCTCCGTCAGGTGCCCTGCCGGGGCGGCTCACTGCCGTACGACCGCGTCGATCAGGCCCTGGGCCGCGGACCCGCCGGAGACGGCCCCCTCCTCCGCGCGGGCGGCGGCCAGGGCCCCGCGCGGGAACATGGCCCGTTCGTACGCGGTGAGCGCGGCCTCGGTGTCGTGGGGGTGCGCGGCGAGGGCCTCGCCGAGTTCGGCGCCGTCGAGCATGGCCAGGTTGGCGCCCTCGCCGTTCGGGGCCGCGAGGTGGGCGGCGTCGCCGAGGAGGGTCACGCCCGGGACGCGGTCCCACCGGTGACCGGCCGGCAGGGCGTGGAGGGGGCGCAGCACCGGCGCGGTGTCGCCGTCGGTGATCAGCGCGGTGAGCTGCGGCGCCCAGCCGTCGAATTCCCGCGCGATGCGCGCGGTGGCCGCGGCGGCATCGGCGAAGTCGATCGCGGCGAACCATTCCTGCGGCTCGGTGATCCCGATGTAGGCGTGCAGGGTGTCGTCCTTCTCCCGGTGGGCGAAGATCTCCCGGCGCGGCCCGGGCACGACCATCGCCCCGCCGCCGACCGCCCTCGCGGCGGCCGGGTGCCGGGTAAGGGCGTCGAACAGGTACGTCTCGACGACCGACTTGCCGGTGTACGCGGGAGTGGCGGCGGAAAGCAGGGGCCGGACGCGTGACCACGCGCCGTCCGCGCCGACCAGCAGGCCGGTGACGACGGTGCCGCCGCCGGCGAACGTCACCTCGTGGCGCCCGTCGCCGAGGGTGCGGGCGCCGCCGACCTTGTGTCCCCACCGGACGGTGCCCGCCGGGAGCGAGTCGAGCAGGAGCCGTCGCAGTTCGCCGCGCTGTACCTCGGGGCGTTCGCCCGTGCCGTCGTCGGCCTGGTCGAGCACGACGGTCCCGCCCGGCTCCAGAACCCGCAGGGCCTGGCGGCCCTCCAGGACGATGCCGCGGAACGCGTCCGTCAAGCCGGCCTTCTCCAGGGCGATGCGGCCGTTGTCGGCGTGGATGTCGAGCAGCCCGCCCTGCGACCGCTCGGCCGGGGACCGCTCCGCCTCGTAGACCGTGGCCGGGATGCCGTGGAGGTGCAGGACGCGGGCGAGCGTGAGGCCGCCGAGCCCGGCGCCGATGATCGTGACGTGCGTGGTGGTCATGGGGCTTTCTCCCTGGTCGTGAGCGCCGTTGCGGCGAGTCGGGCCGGTGCGCCGGTGCCGTCGTGGACCGGCGCCGGCCTGATCCACTGTCGTGGCGTGCACCGACCGATCGCCGACAGCTCACCGATCACGCCGACAGCTCTCCGACAGCTCACCGATCATGCCGACAGCCACCCGGCACCGGGCCGGTGTCGGCATCGGTCCGCGTCCGCCGAGGGGCATTGGACCGAGTCCCGGTCATCGTCAACCGCTTCGGCGTGGGCCGTCCGGCCGTGTGCGGTGGGACGGGGCTGACCGGTGGGGCGCGGGGGAACTCCGCCCGAGCCCTCGCCCGGCAGGCCTGTGCCCCCTGTGCCCCGCCGTGGCGGGAGTGACGGCCAACTCCGTGGCAGAGAAGTGCGGTTCGCGCCCATGGTCCCCTTTCGTGGTGTCCCGGCACCGGGCCAGCCTGGTCCGGCGCGAGACAGAAGCGGACGAGTGAAGGGGACACACGGATGACGCAGGGCAGGGAATGGCCGCCGTCGGCCGACATCAACCACTTCCTCGAAACCGTGGAGGACTGGTACCACGCGGACCGCGAAGGCTTCCAGACCCTCTACGAAGCGGCGGTCGCCAACGTCGTGCCGTATCCGGCCCCCGAGGGGGGACAGCGCGACAACGAATGGAAGAACAAGGACATCAAGGGCCTGTGCGAGTTCTTCCGGAGCTGGCACCGCTGGCAGCTGGAGGAATGCGGCGTCGACAACGGGCTGGAGTACATAGAGAAGTTCAGCGAGCTCAACTACGAGAACGACTACGGCATGGTCTTCGTGACCTGCGGCCCCGGGCTCAAGATGCTCGCCGACTTCACCCAGTTGCAGGGCAGGCAGATGGACTCCGAGGAGTCCAGGAAAGTCACCCAGCGGTGGATCGAGCAGCTCGGCAAGAAGCGCATGGACGACTATGTCGCCCTCGACTGGCGGAACTTCAACGAGTTCTTCGTCCGCGAGGTGAAGAAGGACAGGCGGCCGGTCGACGCCCCGGCGGACGACAGCGTGGTGGTCGCCCCGGCCGACTGCGTCATCAACATGATCGTCGACAGGCTGACGCTGGAGACCCCCATCCCGGTCAAGTCGGTGACCATGAACGTCCAGCAGCTGCTCGACGGATCCCCGTACGCCGAGAAGTTCCTGGACGGCACGGCGGTCTCGTGCGTCCTGATGCCCGACAACTACCACCGCTACCACGCCCCGGTGTCCGGTGAGGTGGTGGAGTCCCGCGCCGACGTCGGCGGGGTCTACTACGGAATGCGGGATTTCCCCGACCTGCTCAACAAGGGCGACGTGGGCTACGGCTACGACTACGAGATGTTCGACCAGTTCCGCCGGGGCTACGTCGTCATCAGGACCAGGTACCTGGACGCCGAGGGAAAGCCCGTGCCGGGGCCGGACGGAGTCGGACACGTCGGGATGGTGACCGTCGGCCTCAACTCGATCGCCTCCGTGGTCTACCAGGAGCAGTTCAGGGCGATCAGCCCGGAATCGCAGCCCGTGCCGGTGCGCAAGGGCGAGGAGATCGGCTACTTCCAGTACGGCGGCTCGCTGAACATCCTGCTCTTCGAGAAGGACCGGTTCCCCGCGCTGCAGGTCCTCCAGGGGCAGCGCATCGGGCTCCTGGAGCGGAAGGAAAGGGTGCAGAAGCTGTTCACCAGCCACCACCACCTGCAGTCCCGCCGCCTCCGCCGGCTGGCTCCCTGACCGCCCGGACGCCGCCCCGTCGCCGTCAACCCGCCGCAGCACGAAGGGTGAACCATGTCCTCGGACGACCTCGTCGCCTCGATCCCGGCGAACATCCCCGACACCCTGCGCATCGCCTTCCTCACCAAGGACGTCAAGAAGGTCCGCTCCTACGCCGGACACGTGCACATCGACAGCGTCAGGCACCAGGGGAAGAAGAACCACCTGTTCTACTGGTTCTTCGAGAGCCAGACCTGCAACCCGCACGTCGCGGCCCCCGACCAACAGGCCCTGATCGACGGCACGCCGCTGCTGATCTGGCTCAACGGCGGCCCCGGCGCGTCCTCCTTGCTGGGGCTCTTCCTGGAGAACGGCCCGCTGTCCATCGGCGACGACCCCGCGGGAACGGTTTCGGTCTCCCCCGGATCCTGGAACCAGGAGGCCCACGTCGTCTACTGGGACCAGCCCGTCGGCACCGGATACAGCTACTCCGACGCCGACGAGTACGCCGAGGACGAGGACGCCCTCGCCCGGATGTTCTGGAAGGGCCTCCAGGAATTCTTCTCCGCGCACCCCGAGTACGCGAACTGCCCGCTGTACGTCTGCGGCGAGAGCTACGCCGGCAAGTACGTCCCCGCCATCGCCCTGGAGATCCACCGGCGGAACCGGGAGAACAGCGGTGCACGGAACATCGGCCTGCGGGGCATCGCTGTCGGCAACGGCTGGATCAGGCCCGAGCTGTCGCTCCGCGCCCTGGTCGACTACGCCTACACGACCGGATTCCTCGGCATCGCCCAGAAGAACTCCCTGGACGAGTCGTACGCGGAATTCCAGGAGGTCCTCCGCTCGGGAGACATGCGGCAGGCGACCAAGCTGGGCAACGCCCTGGTCTCGGCCACGCTGGCGTACGGAGGGAATTTCGACCTCTACGACGTGCGGCGCTGGGACGACCTGTCCATGGGGGCGCTGAACGCCTACCTGAACAGCGAGCACGTCAAGGAGTCCCTGCACGTCCCCCCGCACGTCCCCTGGCAGTGCGCCGACAACGAGGGCCCCGTGGCCGACGCCCTGGTGAACGACAACATGCGGGACTGCACCGGCCAGTACGCCGAACTCCTCGACGCGGGATATTCCACCCTGCTCTACACCGGGAACTTCGACACCGCCTGCGGATTCCGGAGCACCGAGGAGATCCTGGACGACCTCATGCGGCGCAAGGGCGAGCACGAGCACGGGGAATGGCGCAACGCCCCCCGGCTGATCTGGACGCAGGCGCAGGGAAATCCGAAGGGATTCGTCCGCCGCCTCAGGAATCTGACCCAGGTCGCCGTGCCCGACTCCGGGCACCAAGTGCCCGCGTTCCAGCCGGAGATCTGCCGGGAGATGCTCTACAACTGGCTCTTCGACCGCCCCTTCGCCGGCTACGACCCCCAGCAGCCGGCCAAGCAGGGCAACGGCGGGACCGGCCTGTTCAAGGGCTGACCGCGGTCACCGCGCGCGTCCGCTCCCCCGCCTCCTGCCGGCGCGGGCGCGGCCGCGGCGGGAGGCGCCGGGACCGGCCGGAGCGGAGGGCGGCCGCTACCCTTTTTGCATGGAAGCGCAAGTTCCTCCCTGGGATTCCGCCGGTGCCGACCGCGCCGTCGCGGTCCTCAAGGCGGTCGCCGACCCGTCCCGCTACCGCCTGCTCTGGGCCCTCAGACGCCAGGAGCTGCCGGTCAGCACCCTGGCGGAGCTGCTGGGCGCCCACGTGGCCGCGACGTCGCAGCACCTGGCGAAGCTGCGGACCGCCGGGCTGGTGTCCTCCCGGCGGGAGGGCACCAGGATCTACTACCGCGTAGCGGGCGCCCATGTGGAGGCCCTGCTGGAAGGCGCGGTGCTGGCGGCCGGCGCGACGGGCGCCGGCTCCGGCACGGCGGCGGCGCGGACGGAGACGGCCGCCGTCGCGCAGGAACAGCACGCGCCCGCGCGCACCGCCGCGCGCCGGGTCCGGCGCCCGGTCACCGAGTAGTCCGGCGGCCCGGGGACGTCACGGGGGCCGCGCGCAGGACGGTGCTGTCGAGGGGGCTGTCGGCGATGCGCCGGGCGGCGTCGCGGACGAAGGCCCGGAGGGCGGCCGCGCGGTGGACGCGGCGGACGTGGAGCACGGTGAGGACGGACATGCGAAGGTCACCTCCGTGACGCGGTCGAGAGGGAACGGGGAGCGGAAGGCCGTCAGGCCGGACCGGTGGCGGCAGAGCCCGGGCGGCGCAGCCCGGCGCCGTCAACGGGCTGCGCGGGTCGGTCAGTTGCCCGTCGCGAGCTGCACGACGCGGACGACGACCAGGACCATCGCGGCGAACAGATAGGTGCGCAGCGCGGTCAGGCCGACCCTGCGGCCGGTGGAGACGAGGGGCCTGGGCAGCCGTTCCAGCGGCGGCATCCGCCAGTTCTCCTTGCCGGTGCGGTCCACGGGTCCGGCCGGGGCCCAGCCCTTGCGGCGGCGCCGGGTCTCGGCGTAGCCGAGGGCGAGGATGCCGGCGACGCCGCAGACGCCCATGATGTCGAGGATCGCGCCGGAGGTGAGGTCCGGGAAGAGGACGGCGGCGGTCAGGACGACCGAGAGGGTGACCAGGGCGGCGACGACGAGGGACGTGAAGACGTTCATGGCGCGTCCGTTGACCCAGGGGCCCAGGACGGCCTTGTCGTTGCAGAGCAGGAGCAGGAAGACGGTGGCGGAGGGGAGCAGGACGCCGGCGAGGGTCTGGACGCCCTCGGTGAGCAGGCCGAGCGGGGAGCCCGGGATGATCACGATGACGGCGGCGGCGAGGACGAGTCCGGCGAAGACGGCGTAGAAACCCTTGGCGCCCTTGATGCCGCGGTGCAGGGAGTGCTTGAGGCCGAGGACGTCGCCGATGGCGTAGGCGGTCGACAGGGAGACGGCGGCGGCGCCGATGACGGAGGCGTCGAGCAGGGCGACGGCGAAGAGCACGCCGGCGGTCCTGCCCGCGTACCGCTCCAGGCCGTGGGCGATGTCACCGGCGTCGGTGAAGTGGCCGGACTCCGCGTGCCCGGCGAACGCGGCGGCGCAGAAGCCCATCATGGCGGCGGCGCCGATGACGACGATCGCGATGCCGATCCACAGGTCGGCCTTCTCGTAGCGCATGAAGCGCGGGGTGATGCGCTTGTCGATGACGTAGGACTGCTGGAAGAACAGCTGCCAGGGCGCGACCGTCGTGCCGACGATGGCGATGATCAGCAGCATGACGTCGGAGAGCTGGGAGTTCTTCGGCAGGCCGGGCACGACGAAGTCGTGGGCCATCTGTCCGGCGCCGGGGTGGACGAGGAAGTAGACCGGGATCAGCAGCAGCGAGCCCGCGCACAGGAGCACGGCGGTGCGCTCGAAGCGGCGGAAGGAGCCGGTGGACGCGGCGGCGACGACGATCGCGGCGGCCAGCAGCACGCCGGGCACCTTGGGCAGGCCGAGGTAGCCGACCGCGAGGGTGATGCCGATGAACTCGGTGACGAGGGTGAGCGCGTTGAGCAGGAACAGGTCGATGACCGAGAAGGCGCCCCAGAACTTCCCGAACCGCTCCAGGATCAGCCGGGCGTGCCCGACGCCGGTGACCGCGCCGAGCCGCAGCACCATTTCCTGGTTGACGTACAGCACCGGTACGAGCAGGAGCAGCGTCCACAGGAGGCCGGTGCCGTAGTTCTGCCCGGCCTGGGTGTAGGTGCCGAAGGCGCCGGCGTCGTTGTCGCCGACCATCACGATCAGGCCGGGGCCGACGATGGCGAGGAGCGTCCTGAGCTTGGCGGACAGCCCCTTGCGGGGGGCGGTGTCGTCCACCCTGATGGTGCCGAGCGCGCCGTGGATGTCGCCGGCGTGGGCGTCGTCGAGGACGGCCGTGCGCGGTGCGGGCACGGCCGGGGCGGTGGTGGTCAGGTCGGTCATGGCAGCCTCCCGGGTCCCCCGGCGGGGGAGGTCGGGGCACACGGCGGCGCTCTCCCCCGCGGGCGGGCAGCACGAGGACCCGGGGCGGCGGGGTCGCCGCACCGAGGGGGCGCAGTGCTGTGGCGCGCGTGGGCGCGGGGAAGGGCGGTTACCGCGTACCGGAGGTCGACGAGGACGTACGGATGCGGGGCCCGGTGAGGCCCGGACTACTGTGACTTCGATCCATGTCTCTCGCCTCCTCCCGGCCGGGGCGCGCGCGGGCGCCATGACGGACGCGGCAAGGAGCGGACCGGCCCGTGCGGCCGGTTCACCCCGACTCGTCAGAGCTTTGGCACTGCACGGCGTAATCCCCTGGCGCGGGAAGCCACTTGGGATCACCCCTTGAGCCGGGGAGATCTGTCCTGACCCTGGGCGTCTCTCGACGTCGTGGGGTCAGTGGCCTGTGTCCGTACAGACGCCTCACCGAACGAGGTGCCTCTTCAAACCTCCACGAGTGTGCCCGTACTTGCGCAACGGCGCAACTATTTGACCCAGTCTTGACACGGACCGCCGCCGGGACGGAAGGCGCCGCCCGCGATATTTGCGCAACAGTGCAACAAATGGTGATACTGCTCGCGACACGTCCCGTCCCCTGCGCCATCAGCGCAGGTCACAGCAGACGCAGCCGCCCTTGCAACCCTTCCGTCCCATCCCCGGGCCCGCCCGCCACGGTCGCGGCACGGGACGATCTGTGCCCAGAGTGTGGTCGGAGGTTGTGTGATGTTGCCGTTCCCCACGGGCCCCGCCGCCGCCCGCACGTCCCTGCCGTCCCGCATCGCAGGCCGGATGTCCCGCATGACCTGGGTCGACGTGGTGGTCGCCGCCGCCGTGCTCGTGCTGCTCTACATCACCCTGCGGGTGGGGCAGGGAACGACGGTCCGGTTCTCCACCAGCCAGTCGGTGAAGATCGACACACACCCGTCGCAGCTGCCCTACGACGCGGCCCGGAGCCTGCTGCGCATGTTCGTCGCACTGACCGCCTCCACCGTCTTCACCTTCCTCTACGCCTGCGCCGCGGCCCGCAGCCGCCGCCTCGAACGGATCCTGATCCCGGCCCTCGACATCCTCCAGTCGGTCCCGGTGCTCGGCTTCCTCACCGTCGCCGTCACCGGCTTCATCGCCCTGTTCCCCGGCTCCATGCTCGGCCTGGAGTGCGCGTCCATCTTCGCGATCTTCACCTCGCAGGCATGGAACATGACCTTCGGCTTCTACCACTCCCTCACCTCGCTCCCCCGCGAACTCGACGAGCTCTCCCGCTCGTTCCGCTTCACCCGGTGGATGCGCTTCTGGAAGGTGGAGGTGCCCGCCGGGGCCATCGGCCTGGTCTGGAACGGCATGATGAGCTTCGGCGGCGGCTGGTTCTTCCTCGTCGCCTCCGAGGCCATCAGCGTCAGCAACAAGGACTACGCCCTGCCCGGCGTCGGCTCGTACGCCGGCGCCGCCATCGCCGACGGCGACCTCGGCAGGATCGGCTGGGCCATCCTCACCATGGCCGTCATGGTCATCGGCGTCAACTTCTTCTTCTGGCGCCCCCTGACGGCCTGGGCCGAGAAGTTCAAGAACGAGCAGTCCGAGGCGGGCGAGATCCAGCGCAGCGTCGTCCTCGACTTCCTGCGCCGCTCCAACTGGCCGCGCCTGCTGGGCCGTCTGCTGCGACCCGTCGGGCACGGGCTCAACCGCGCGGGCCGCGTCCTGGGCGTCGACGACCGCCCCCTCGCCCCGGACCACCGGCGGCGGCGCACCGGCGACATCGCCTTCGCCGTCGTGGCCGGCGGACTGATCCTGTGGGGCCTGGCCGACCTCGTCGGCTACCTCAGCGACCGCACCGGGCTCGGCGTCTTCGGCGAACCCCTCCTGCTCGGCCTGGCCACCCTCGCCCGCGTCGCCGTGGTGGTCGTCGGCTCCACCCTGATCTGGGTGCCGATCGGCGTACGGATCGGGTTCTCGCCCAGGCTGACCCGCATCGCCCAGCCCCTCGTCCAGGTCCTGGCCAGCTTCCCCGCCAACTTCCTCTTCCCGCTCGCCGTCTGGTTCTTCCTCAGGACCGGACTGTCGATCGACGTCGGCGGCGTCCTGCTGATGGCCCTGGGCGCCCAGTGGTACATCCTCTTCAACACCATCGCCGGCGCCATGTCGATCCCGACCGACCTGCGCGAGGCCATGGACGACCTGGGCGTCCGCGGCCGGCAGCGCTGGAAGCGCCTGATCCTCCCCGGCATCTTCCCGTCCTACGTCACCGGCGGCATCACCGCCTCCGGCGGCGCCTGGAACGCCTCCATCGTCGCCGAGATCGTCCCCTTCGGCGCCACCACCCTCACCGCCACCGGCCTCGGCGCGTACATCTCCCACGCCACCGCCACCGGCGACTTCCCGCACCTGATCGCGGGCGTCGCCGTGATGAGCCTCTACGTCGTCGGGCTCAACCGCCTCTTCTGGCGCCGCCTCCACCGCCTCGCCGAGACCCGCTACGCCTCCTGACCCCGTCCGCCACCGAACACAGCAAGGGAGCCCCTCATGGTCCTGAGCGCCCTGCGCAACCTGCGCCCCGGCCGGGCCGCCGGGACGGCCCACCGGCCCCCGCGCCCGGCGGACGGCGACGTCCTGCTCGCCGCCACCGGCCTGACCAAGTCCTACGCGGGAGCCGACGGCGAACTGCCCGTCCTCACCGGCATCGACCTGGAGGTCCGGGCCGGCGAGATCGTCGCCCTGCTCGGCAAGTCCGGCTCCGGCAAGTCCACCCTGCTGCGCTGCCTGGCCGGGCTCGTCCCGCCCAGCTCGGGCACGGTCGCCTACCGCGGCGAGCCCCTGACCGGCGCCAACCCCGGTACCGCCATGGTCTTCCAGACCTTCGCGCTCCTGCCCTGGCTCACCGTCCAGCAGAACGTCGAACTCGGCCTGGAGGCCCGCGGCGTCCCCGCCGCCCGCCGCGCCGAGGCCGCGCTCCGGGCCATCGACCTCATCGGCCTCGACGGCTTCGAATCCGCCTACCCCAAGGAGCTCTCCGGCGGCATGCGCCAACGCGTCGGCTTCGCCCGGGCACTGGTCGTCGAACCGGACGTCCTGATGATGGACGAGCCCTTCTCCGCCCTCGACGTCCTCACCGCCGAGAACCTGCGCGGCGAACTCATGGAGCTGTGGGAGTCCGGCCAGTTCCCCACCCGCGCCGTCGTCCTGGTCACCCACAACATCGAGGAGGCCGTCCTCATGACCGACCGCATCGTCGTCCTCGGCTCCCGCCCCGGCACCATCCGCGAGACCTTCGACGTCCCGCTGGACCACCCCCGCGACCGCAACTCCCCCGCCTTCGACGACCTCATCGACCGCGTCTACCGCACCATGACCGGCCGCCCCAAGGTGACCCGCGTCCCCGGCCGCACCGACACCGTCGAGGCCGAGAAGCGCACCCCCGCCAACACGCCGCTGCCCACCGCCGGCGTCGACGGGCTGTCCGGCCTGGTCGAGATGGTCGAACACCGCGGCGGCCGCTGCGACCTGGCCGACCTGGCCGAGGAACTGGGCCTGGAGGTCGACGACATCCTCCCCCTCGTGGACGCCCTCGACCTCCTCTGCCTCGGCAAGGTCAGCGGCGACGACCTGGTCCTGACCGAACGCGGCACGGCCTTCGCCGGCGCCGACGTCCAGCAGTCCAAGAAGATCTTCGCCGAGGCCGTCCGCGACGTACCGCTCGTCAAACTCATCACCACCAGCCTCCGCCAGAACCCGGACAGCACCCTGCGCGCCGGCTTCTTCCGCGACCTCCTCGCCCACCACTACACGAGCGAACAGGTCGGGCAGCAGCTCGAGACCGCCACCGACTGGGGCCGCTACGCCGAGCTCTACTCCTACGACGCCGACCGCCAGGAATACCGCCTCGATGAAGCCGGAATCCCCGGGTGAGCCTGGGCCCGGTCAGCGGCTCCCGGGCCGGTCGGCCCCGGCCACGCCGGAGGCGGCGGCGGACAGCAGACCGGTGATCGTCGCCCCGATCACGCAATACACCGCGGCGGTACCGAACTTCGTGGCGGTCCCGATGCCCGTCGTGAACGGCAGGAGCATCATCGCGGCGGTGACCAGCAGCGTGATCGAGACGAAGAAGCGGGCCGGCTGGGCCGTGGTCACCAGCAGCAGGTGGACGAGCCCGGTGGCGACCAGGGCCGCGCCGGCCGCGACCGCGGCCAGGTACCCGGTGGTCACATCCCCCCAGGCGCCCGCGTGCCGCGGGGCGAAGACGGCGACGTCGAACACGCCGCGCACGAGCAGCGTGGCCACGACCGCGGCGAGCGCGGCGACCACGGCGGTGGCGACCCCCGTGGCCCACAGCCGGCCCGCGTCCACCGGCGGCCGGGAGGGCCCGCCCCGGCGGTCGTCACGGTGATACCCGGGTGCCGGGCGGTCGCCGTAGTAGGAGGGGCCTGTCATGACGTCACCTCGAAGGCGGTTGCGGATCGGACCGGACGGGACCACCGGCCGTGGCTACTGAACGGATGCCCGTCGGCAGCCGTCCCAAAGCCTGCCCCTCGGGCACGACCGCCACCGCGAACGCGCCCGCGTACGCGGGTACAGTCCCCTCCCATGGGGACAGCCGGCACGGACGCACTGGTCGAACTGCTGCGGCGCAACGCCGCCCGCACCGAGGACGACCGGCGGGTCGCCGAGGAGAACATCACGGCCCTCCAGGAGGCGGGCCTCCTCCGGCTCCTGCTCCCCCGGCGGTTCGGCGGCCGGCAGGAGAGCATCCGCACCCTCGTCGAGACGGCGTCCGAACTGGGCCGCGGCTGCGGCTCCACCGCCTGGACCACCTCACTGATCAACATCGCCGCCTGGATCACCGGCCTCTACCCCGAACGCGCACAGCGCGAGGTCTACGGGACCGACCCCCACGCCCGCGCCTGCACCGCCCTCCCGCCCGCCGCGACGACCCGGGCGACGGACGGCGGCCAGACCGTCACCGGCCGCTGGGGCTTCGTCTCCGGCTGCCTCCACGCCCAGTGGGCCCTGCTCGGCATACCGGTCACCGGCACGTCGGGCGAACGGCTGGACCAGGGACTGGCGTTGGTCCCGATGTCCGAGCTGTCCGTCGAGGACACCTGGCACGTGGCCGGCATGCGCGGCACCGGCAGCCACACCCTCGTCGCGGACGACGTCTTCGTCCCCGCACACCGCATCCTGTCCGTGACCAGGGCTCGGGAGGGCGCGTACCCGACCGAGTTCACGGACGAGCCCCTGTACCGCGCCGCCTTCGTCCCCGTACTCGCCCTGTCCCTCGTCGGCCCCCAACTGGGCATGGCCCGCGGCGCGCTGGAATACGTCCTGTCCTCGCTCGGGACGGGACGCGGCATTTCGCACACCTTCTACGCCGACGCGCGCGAGGCCCCCTCCACCCACACCCAACTCGCCGACGCCGCCCAGCTGATCGACACCGCCGCCCTGCACCTCACCCGCGCGGCGGACGACGTCGACCGCTGGGCGGCCGAGGGACGCCCCATGCCCCTCCCCGACCGGGCCCGCGTCCGCATGGACGCCGCCACCGTCGCCCGCCGCTCACGGGAGGCGCTCGACCTCCTCCTCACCCTCGAGGGCGCCAGGAGCTTCGCCGAGACCAGCCCACTGCAACGCTTCTGGCGCGACCTGGAGACCGCCGGCCGGCACGCGCTGCTCAATCCGTCCGCGACGGGCGAGGTGTACGGCCGGACGCTGCTCGGCGTCGAGGAGCAGATCAGCGCGTTGATCTGACGGTGTTCCAACGGTGGTCCGACGCCCGGGGCAGTGGCCCTGCGCCGCGCGGGCCCGGCTGCGGAGAACCCCGCGGGGCGTCCGTCCGTCAGGGGCCGTCGCCGCCACCGGAGTGCTGGTCGGGGATGTCGGTGGTGTTGGTGGTACCGGCGGTGTCGGTGTTGTCGATACTCACGACGTTGTCGATGTTGTCGATCAGTTGGAACATCTCCTCGTCCGACGCCGTTTCGAGCTCCGCGCCGATGTCATGGGCACCGGCGGCCCCGTCCTCCGGGCCGGTCAGCCGCCCGGCCAGCACCCGCAGCCTCTTCGCCAGGACCGTGCGCTGGGCGGCGCCGAGCGAAGCGCGGGAGAGCGCCGCCTCCAGTCGTTCGACCTCCGCGAGCCCCGGTTCGGAGCCGGGGGCGAGAACGCCGTCGTCCCCCAGGAGTTCGCGGAGCAAACGGAGCAAGTGAGCGGCGAGCGCGGTGGAGGTGGGGTGGTCGAAGGCGAGGGTGGACGGAAGGCGCAGACCCGTGTCGGCGTGCAGCCCGTTGCGCAGCTCGACGGCGGCGAGCGAGTCGAACCCGAGGTCGCGGAAGGCCGCGTGCGGATCGATGGCCGCGGGCCCCGGGTGGCCCAGGACGGCGGCGACCCGGCTGCGGACGAGGTCGAGCATCACCTCCTGCCGCCCTGCGGCGTTCTTCCCCGCCAGACGCCTGCGCAGGGATTCGACGCCCCCTTCCGAGGCCGTCGCCGCGCGGGCACGCCGCGCGGGCGCCCGGACGAGGTTCCGGAAGAGCGGCGGCACGGCCTCCCCCGACCAGGCCCTCCGGGTGTCCAGCCGCACGGGAAGCAGCGCCGGGAGTCCACTGAGCAGGGAGGCGTCGAACAGGGAGAGCGCCTCCCCCGTCACCATCGGCCTGATCCCCGTCCGCACCATACGATCGCGGTCGCCACGCCCCAGGCGGCCGGTCATCCCGCTCGTCTCCTCCTCCCACAGCCCCCACGCCAGGGAGAGCGCGGGCAGGCCCCCGGCCCGACGGTGATGGGCCAGGGCGTCCAGGAAGGCATTGGCAGCAGCGTAGTTGGCCTGGCCGAGCGAGCCGAAGGTGCCGGCGGCCGAGGAGTACATGACGAAGGCGGAGAGATCCGGCGCATTACGGGTGAGCTCGTGCAGGTGGACGGCGGCGTCGGCCTTGGGGGCGAGGACGTCGTCGAGGTGCTCGGACGTGAGAGAGGCCAGGGTGGCGTCATGCAGCACACCCGCCACATGGACGACCCCGGTCAGCGGGTGATCGGCGGGCACACTCTCCAGGACCGCCGCCAAGGCGCCCCGGTCACCCACGTCGCAAGCCGTGATCGTCACTTCGGCCGCGCCCGCCTCGATCAGCTCGTCGCCCAGCGTCCCGGCCCCCGGAGCGGCCGGGCCGCTCCGGCTGACCAGCAGCAGGTGGCGCACGCCGTGCACGACGACCAGATGCCGCGCCAGCGCGGCGCCCAGGGCCCCGGTCCCTCCGGTGATCAGGACCGTACCGGTGGGTCCGAACGCGACCGGTGGTGCGCCGGTGGAGGTCTTGAAGGGAGCTTTGCCGTCGGAGAGTTGGGCTGGAACTGGTGGTGACGGCGGTTCCACTGGAACCCGTGACAGGCGCGGCACCAGGAGCTCCCCGGCGCGGAGAGCGCCTTGGGACTCTCCGCGGGTACCGAGCGCCGCGACGGCGGAACGGACTTTCTCGACCTCCTCGCCCGCGCCGAAAGAACCGCCCTCCGCCCCTGCCTCGACGCCCACATCGAGCAGGACGATACGGCCCGGGTTCTCCGACTGAGCGGAGCGGACCAGCCCCCATACCGCCGCACCGGCCAGATCCGTCACGTCCTCACCCGGCGACGCCGCCACGGCGCCCCGGGTGACGACCGCAAGCCGCGTGCCGTCGTACCGGCTGTCACCCGCCCACGCCTGAACTGCCTCCAGCACCGCAAGGACCGCGCCATGCACGGCGGATACCAGCCCACCGTCAGGGTGTGGGGCCCGAACGGGAAGCAGGAACCACCCCGTCGGCACCCGGCCTTCCGCCTCCAAGGCCGCCGCGTGTTCGGCGGGGTCCGTGAACACGCCGCACATCGCGTCCGGATGTCGTAGCAGTCCGAGGAGCAGGGCGTTGTCGGAGAAGGGGCCGATGTCCCACGCCATGGCAGGGCCGGGCGGTTCCTCCCCTTCTCCGTCTCCCCCCCGAAGCACTTGCTGCCACTCCAGGCTGTAGAGGGATTCGTGCCGTCGCGCCCCCGAGGCCGCGCGCAGCGCCTCCGGTGGCAACGGCCGCAGCTCCAGGGATTTCACCTCTGCCACGGGCCTGTTGGCCTCGTCGAAGAGCGCCAGCCGCACGGAGGGCTGATCGCCGTGCAGTGGACCGGGGGACAACCTGACGCGCAGGACGCTGGGACCGGTCCCGTGCAGCGTGACCCCGGAGAAGGAGAAGGGCACTGAGGCACCGGTCATGCCGGTCCGTGGGGACTCGTCCTGCACTCCGGTCGCGGGTCCGAGGAGGGCGGCGGCGTGCAGGGCGGCGTCCATCAGCGCCGGGTGCAGACCGAAGTGACGTGCTTCACGCGCCTCCTCGTCTGCCAGCGTCACCTCCGCGAGGACGTCCGCCCCGTGCCGCCACACAGCGCCGAGCCCCTGAAAGGCGGGCCCGTACTCCAACCCGGCTGCTGCCAATGCGGTGTACAGCTCCCGCACTTGGTCTGGGGACAGCATCTCCGCTTCGGGTGGTGGCCAGGGGGTGTTGTTGGTGGGGGTGTGGGGGTGGGGTGGGGGGTGAGGGTGGCGGTGGCGTGGAGGGTCCAGGGGGTGGTCTGGTCGTCGGGGGTGGTGTTGGTGTGGATGGTGAGTTGGCGTTGGCCGTGGGTGTTGGTTGGGGTGGTGGTGATTTGGAGGGTGGTGGGGTGGGTGGGGTGGAGGGGGAGGGGGGTGTGGAGGGTGAGTTCTTGGATGTGGGGGGTGGTGGTGTGGTGGGCGGTGTGGAGGGCGAGTTCGAGGAAGGCGGTGCCGGGGAGGAGGGGGGTGCCGGCGATGGTGTGGTCGGCGAGCCAGGGGTGGGTGGTCAGGCTGACCTGCCCGGTGAACAGGTGGGTGTCACCGTCGGTGAGGGTGAGGGTGGCGCCGAGGAAGGGGTGGTGGGCGGGTTGCAGGCCGGCGGTGGTCACGTCTCCCGTGCCGGGGGGTGCGGTGAGCCAGTAGCGCTGGTGTTGGAAGGGGTAGGTGGGCAGATCGACATGCCGGGCAGAGGGCGTATGGGTGGCCCAGTTGATTGTCTGGGCGTGGGTGTGGAGGTGGGCGAGGTGGGTGAGGAGGGTGTGGGTGTCGTTGCGGTCGCGGCGGAGGCTGCCGGTGATGACGGGGGGTGGGGGTGTGTGGTCGTTGAGTGCGGTGATGAGGGTGGGGTGGGGGCTGCACTCGATGAAGGTCTGGTGGCCTTGGGTGGTGAGGGTGGTGATGGCTTCGGTGAAGCGGACGGGGTGGCGCAGGTTGCGGTACCAGTACCCGGCATCCAGACCTGTGGTGTCGGTCCAGGCGTTGTCGAGGGTGGAGTAGAAGGGGACGGCGGCGGGTTGGGGGGTGATGTGGGCCAGAAGACCGGCGAGTTGGTCTTCAAGGGGGGTGATGTGAGGGCAGTGGGAAGCGTAGGTGACGGGGATGCGCCGCGCCCGCACCCCCTCATGGCGGCAGTGGTTCAGCAATTCGTCCAGCGCATCGGCATCCCCCGACACAGCGGTGCTTGCAGGGCTGTTGTGCGCGGCCACCCACAGCCGACCCTCCCAGTGCTCATCGAGCAGGGCGGCTGTTTGGTCTGCGGGGAGGGCGAGCGAGGCCATGCCGCCGGTGCCGTGCAGGGATTGCAGTACCTGGGCGCGCAGGGCCACGACGGCTGCGGCGTCCGGCAACGACAGCGCCCCGGCCACGTGGGCCGCTGCGATCTCGCCCTGCGAATGCCCGACGACCGCGTCCGGTACCACTCCGTACGACCGCCACACCGCCGCGAGTGCGACCATCACCGCGAACAGCAGCGGCTGGACGACTTCGACTCGCTCCCACGCGGCGTCCTCTGCCGGCCGGCTCAGCATGTCGGGTACCGCCCACCCGGTATGCGGTTCCAGCGCCTGGGCGCACTGGTCCAGGGCGGTGGCGAACGCGGGTGAGGATTCCCGCAACTGGAGACCCATTCCGGCCCATTGGCCGCCCTGACCGGGGAAGACGAAGACGGTCTTGTACCCCTCCGCGCCGGGGGGTGGGCTGCCGTGCACGAGGGCGGGGTGCTCCTCACCCGCCGCCAGGGCTTCCAGCCCGTCGAGGTAGCCGTCCCGGTCCTCGGCGAGGATGACGGCCCGGTGATCGAACACCGACCGGCCCACCGCCAGCGCACGCCCCACATCCGGCAGCGACAGGTCGGGGTGGGCGGCGACGAACGCCCGCAGCGCCCTCGCCTGGTCCCTCAGCCCCTGCTCGGTCTTCCCCGACACCGGCCACGCCCACGGCCCCGCCGGCACCGCCAACTCCTCCTCATCAGACGGCTCTTCGACGGGCGCCTGCTCAAGGATCACGTGCGCGTTGGTCCCACTCACCCCGAACGACGACACACCCGCCCGCCGAGGCCGCCCCGTCTCCGGCCACGGCACCGCCTCCCTCAACAACTCCACCGCACCCGCCGACCAATCCACATGCGGCGACGGCTCCTCCACGTGCAGGGTGGAGGGAAGGTGACCATGACGCAGAGCCATGACCATTTTGATGACGCCCGCCACACCGGAAGCGGCCTGGGTGTGGCCGATGTTGGACTTCACCGACCCCAGCCACAACGGCCGTCCCTCGGGGCGCTCTTGACCGTAGGTGGCAAGGAGGGCCTGCGCCTCGATCGGATCCCCCAGCGTCGTTCCCGTCCCGTGCCCCTCCACCACGTCCACATCACCCGGCCCCAGGCCCGCGCTGGCCAGGGCCTGCCGGATGACCCGCTGCTGCGACGGCCCGTTCGGCGCCGTCAGCCCATTGCTCGCCCCGTCCTGATTGACCGCACTCCCCCGCACCACCGCCAACACCCGATGACCCAGACGCCGCGCATCCGACAACCGCTCCACCAACACCACACCGACACCCTCACCCCAACCAACTCCGTCGGCATCGGCGGCAAACGCCTTGCACCGACCGTCCGGGGACAGCCCCCGCTGCCGCGAGAACTCCACGAACGTCGCCGGTGTGGACATGACGGTGACACCACCGGCGAGGGCCATGGTGCACTCGCCCGACCGCAGGGCCTGACAGGCCAGATGCAGGGCGACGAGGGACGACGAGCAGGCCGTGTCCACCGTGACCGCCGGTCCCTCCAGCCCGAAGGTGTAGGCGATACGGCCCGAGGCGATGCTGCCGGCGTTCCCGTTGCCGAGGTACCCCTCGAAGCCGTCCGGGACGGTGGGGAGGCGGCTGGCGTAGTCGTGGTACATGACTCCGGCGAACACGCCCGTACGGCTGCCCTTCATGGACATGGGGTCGATGCCGGCGCGTTCGAACACCTCCCATGAGGTTTCCAGGAGCAGGCGGTGCTGCGGGTCCATCGCGAGGGCCTCGCGTGGGCTGATACCGAAGAAGGCCAGATCGAAGTCGCCCGCGTCGTAGAGGAAGCCGCCTCGCCGGGTGTAGGAGGTGCCGGGCTGGTCGGGATCGGGGTGGTAGAGGTTGTCGACGTCCCAGCCACGGTCGTCGGGGAAGTCGCCGGTGGCGTCCCGTGACGCGGTGAGCAGCCGCCACAGGTCTTCGGGGGAACGGACCCCGCCGGGGTAGCGGCATGTCGCGCCGATGATCGCGACGGGTTCGTCGCTCACCCGGACGGCGGCGGACGGCAGGGCGGGGCGGTGGTCCGGGTCGTCGATGAGCGCGTGGTTCAGGTGCTCGGCGAGGGCGGCCGGGCTGGGGTGGTCGTAGATCAGACCGGCCGGCAGACGCAGGCCGGTGGCGCTCTGGAGCCGGTTGCGCAGTTCGACCGCCGTCAGCGAGTCGAACCCGAGATCCCGGAAGGAACTCTCCGCACGGACGGTGTCGGCGCTGTCGTGCCCGAGCGTGCTGGCGACGTGCCGACGCACCAGCGCCAGGAGCATCCTCGTGCGCTCCGGGCCGGACTTCCCGGCCAGACGGGCGCGCAGGGCGCCGCCGTTCGCATCTGCCGCGCGCTGTGCGCTGCGGCGCTTCGGTACGCGGACGAGCTTGTGGAAGAGGGGTGGTACCTGCTCGGCTGCCCGGACGGCGGCTGCGTCCACCCGCGCCGGCACCATCACCGGGCGAGCTTCCGGGCCCGACCGGGCACGGTCCCATGCCGCGTCGAACAGCGTCAGTGCTTCCTGCGTGGACAGCGGGGCGATCCCCGAACGGGCAACGCGCGAGCGATCCGTCTCCTGGAGCCGGTCGGCCATGCCTCCCGACTCCTCCCACAAGCCCCAGGCCAGGGACAGCGCCCGCAGCCCCGAGGCACGACGACGATGGGCGAGAGCGTCCAGGACGGCATTGGCGGCGGCGTAGTTGGCCTGGCCGGCCGAACCCATGACACCCGCGACGGAGGAGAAGGTCACAAAGGCGTCGAGCTCCCGACCATCGGCGCCGGTGAGGTCGTGGAGGTGCAGGGCCGCCAGGGCCTTCGGCCGCAGGGTCGTGGCCAGCCGCTGCGGCGTCAGCGACGGCAGTGTGCCGTCGTCCAGCACGCCGGCCAGGTGGAGGACGGCCGTCAACGGATGCTCGGGCGCCACGGATTCCAGCAGCCGCGCTGTGGCTTCGCGGTCGGCCAGGTCGCAGGCGACGATCCGCACCTCCGCCGCGCCGAGCGCGAGCAGTTCCTCGGTCAGTTCTGCGGCGCCCGGGGCCTCCGGGCCCCGCCGCCCGGCCAGGAGCAGGTGCCGGACGCCGTACGACCGGACCACGTGCTTGGCCACCACGGAACCGAGCGCCCCCGTCCCGCCGGTCACCACCACCGTGCCCTCCACGTCGAAGCCCGTGCCCTCCGGCACGTCCGAGGGCCGGGGAACCCGCACCAGGCGCGGCACCAGCACCTGATCGCTCCTCAGCGCCACCTCGGGCTCGCCGCAGGACACCGCCGCCTCGATCCTCGACGCGGCAGCGTCCCAGGCGTCCAGGTCCCCGACGTCGACCACGCCGCCCGCAGTGTTCGCGTCGTCCACATCGAGGAGACAGATCCGGCCGGGGCTCTCCGCCTGCGCGGACCGCACCAGCCCCCGGACCGCCGCGCCCGCCAGGTCCACCACGTCGTCGCCTGCCGTGACGGCCACCGCTCCGCGCGTCACGACGACCAACCGGCTGTCGGCAAAGCGCTCGTCGGCCAGCCAGCCCTGCAACAACGTCAGCGCTTCCGCCGCCACCGCCTCCAGCACCTCCGACGGCTCCCCCTCCACCCCCGCCAGCCCACCGCACGGAGCCACGACCACTTCCGGCACGGACATGCCGGAGGCCACCGCCTCCAGCAGCCCGTCCATGTCCCGGAAAGCCGTCACCACCGTGGCGGCGGGCACGGGCACCGCATCCGGCTCCGAACCCAGAACCACCCACTCGCGACCACGCCGTGAACCCTGCGAAGCACGGGAAGAACCGGTGTCGGCCGGTTGCCACACCACCTCGAACAGCGACTCGTACGTCCCCTCGCCGAACTCAGACCGCAGTTCGTCCATGGAAACGGGCCGCAGCTCCAGAGACTCGACCGAAGCCACTGGCTGCGCTTCCGCGTCCACGATGTGGAGGGACACGGTGTTCCTGGACGTGCGGCTGAGCCGGACCCTCAGCGTCGCCGCCCCCTCGGCGAACAGGGAGACACCGGACCAGCTGAACGGCAGACCACTCTCCTCATCTGCCGTCGCTGTGCCCGGACTTGGGGTTCCAACCAGGGGAACCGCCTGCACGGCCGCGTCGAGAAGCGCGGGATGCAGGGCGAAGCGCGCCGCCTCGCTCAGCGTCTCTTCCTCCAAGCAGACCTCGGCAAAGGTCTCTTCGCCCCGCTGCCAGACCTGCCGCAGCCCTTGGAAGGCCGGGCCGTAGGCAAACCCGGCGGACTCGAACCTCTCGTACAGATCTTCCAGGGGTACAGACACGGCTCCTTGTGGAGGCCATGCCTCCGCTGCCCAGTCACTCCCGTCGCCATCACGGCACGGCTCGTCGGTCAGGACACCTACCGCGTGGCGGATCCAGGATGCTTCCGCCGCTGTACCGGAGCCTGTGGACTCCATCTGGGAGGAATAGATGGTGAGTTGGCGTTGGTGGGGGGTGTTGGTTGGGGTGGTGGTGATTTGGAGGGTGGTGGGGTGGGTGGGGTGGAGGGGGAGGGGTGTGTGGAGGGTGAGTTCTTGGATGTGGGGGGTGGTGGTGTGGTGGGCGGTGTGGAGGGCGAGTTCGAGGAAGGCGGTGCCGGGGAGGAGGGGGGTGCCGGCGATGGTGTGGTCGGCGAGCCAGGGGTGGGTGGTCAGGCTGACCTGCCCGGTGAACAGGTGGGTGTCGTTGTCGGCGAGGGTGAGGGTGGCACTGAGGAAGGGGTGGTGGGCGGGTTGCAGGCCGGCGGTGGTCACGTCTCCCGTGCCGGGGGGTGTGGTGAGCCAGTAGCGCTGGTGCTGGAAGGGGTAGGTGGGTAGGTCGACATGTCGGGCGGGGGCCGTGTGGGTGGTCCAGTTGATGGTGTGGGTGTGGGTGTGGATGTGGGCGAGGGTGGTGAGGAGGGTGTGGGTTTCGGGTTGGTTGGGTTGGAGGAGGGGGTGGGCTTGAAGGTTGGTGTCAGTGAGGTTGTGGTGGGTGAGGGTGGTGAGGGTGTTGTCGGGGCCGAGTTCGAGGTAGGTGGTGACGCCGAGGGTGTGGAGGGCACAGGTGGTGTTCTGGTAGTGGACGGGTTCGCGGGTCTGGTGGGTCCAGTAGTCGGGGGTGAGGAGGGTTTCCGCCGGTGTTGTGCTGCTGATGAGTGGTGTGTGGGGGGTGTGGTAGGTGAGGGTGCTGGTGGTTTCGTGAAGTGGGGGGAGAAGGGGGTCGATGTGGGGTGAGTGGAAGGCGCCGCTGGTGTGGAGGACGGTGGTCTTGCGCCCGAGGTCGTGGAAGTGCCGGACGATGTCGTGGACGGCCTCAGCGTCGCCGGAAACGACGAGTGACGTGGGGCTGTTGACTGCGGCCAGGGAGATGGCGTCCTCCCGGCCTTCCAGCAGGGGGAGGACTTCTTCGGGTGCGGCCTGGAGGCCGGCCATGAGGCCGTCGGTGGGGAGGGTGGCCATGAGCCGTCCGCGCACGGCCACGAGCCGTGCGGCGTCGGGGAGGGTGAGGATTCCGGCGAGGTGTGCTGCGGTGATTTCTCCTAGGGAGTGGCCGGCGAGGTAGTCGGGGGTCAGGCCGAAGGTTTCGGTGATGAGGCGGTGCTGGGCGATTTGCAGGGCGAACAGGGCGGGCTGGGTGTACTGGGTGCGGTGCACCAGCGCTCTCTGCCCCTCCTCCGGCGGTGCGAAGAGGATCTCCCGCAGGGGCTGGTCGAGGTGGGGGTCGAGGTGGGCGCATGCCTCGTCGAGTGCCTCGGCGAAGACGGGGAAGGTTTCGTAGAGTTGGTGTCCCATGCCGGGATACTGGGTGCCCTGTCCCGCGCAGACGAACGCGACCTTGCCACCACCCCCCACCACCGGCCCGTCCCCCACCACCACCCTGGGATGCTCCTCACCCGCCGCCAGAGCTCCCAGCCCGCCGAGGTAACCGTCCCGGTCCTCGGCCAGGACCACCGCCCGGTGATCGAACACCGACCGCCCCGACGCCAGCGCATGCCCCACATCCGCGAGCGACACGTCCGGATGGGCAGCGACGAACGCCCGCAGCGCCCTCGCCTGGTCCCTCAGCCCCTGCTCGGTCTTCCCCGACACCGGCCACGCCCACGGCCCCGGCGACGCCGCAACGACAGGCGACTCCTCGACAGGCGCCTGCTCCAGAATCACGTGCGCGTTGGTCCCACTCACCCCGAACGACGACACACCCGCCCGCCGCGGCCGCCCCGTCTCCGGCCACGGCACCGCCTCCCTCAACAACTCCACCGCACCCGCCGACCAGTCCACATGCGGCGACGGCTCATCGACATGCAACGTCCGAGGCAGAAAACCCTGGCGCAGCGCCATCACCATCTTGATGACCCCCGCCACCCCCGCCGCAGCCTGCGTGTGCCCGATGTTCGACTTCACCGACCCCAGCCACAACGGCCGCCCCTCCACCCGCCCTTGACCATAAGTGGCCAACAACGCCTGCGCCTCGATCGGATCCCCCAGCCTCGTCCCCGTCCCGTGCCCCTCCACCACGTCCACATCACCCGGCCCCAGCCCCGCATTGGCCAGGGCCTGCCGGATGACCCGCTGCTGCGACGGACCATTCGGCGCCGTCAGGCCGTTGCTCGCCCCGTCCTGATTGACCGCACTCCCCCGCACCACCGCCAACACCCGATGCCCCTGACGCCGCGCATCCGACAACCGCTCCACCAACAGCACACCGACACCCTCACCCCAGCCCGTGCCGTCCGCCGCAGCCGAGAACGCCTTGCACCGGCCATCCCGCGCCAGACCACCCTGCCGCGAGAACTCCACGAACGCCCCCGGGGTGCACATCACCGTGACGCCGCCCGCCAGCGCCATCGAGCACTCCCCCGCCCGGACGGCCTGGCAGGCCAGGTGCAGGGCGATGAGGGAGGAGGAACAGGCGGTGTCCACCGAGACGGCCTGGCCTTCCAGACCGAGCACATAGGCGACGCGGCCCGAAGTCACGCTGCCCGACGTACCGGTCAGGACGTAGCCCTCCGCGCCTTCGACGGCCTCGTGCAGGCGCGGTCCGTATTCCTGCGGCATCACCCCGGCGAACACCCCGGTTCGGCTGCCGCGCACCGACACGGGGTCGATGCCGGCGTGCTCGAAGGCCTCCCATGCCGTTTCCAGAAGCAGACGCTGCTGCGGGTCCATGGCCAGGGCCTCGCGCGGGCTGATGCCGAAGAACCCCGCGTCGAACTCGTCGGCGCCGCAGAGGAAACCGCCGTAGCGGGTGGACGAGGAACCGGGCTGGTCCGAGTCCTCGGCGCAGAGCCGTTCCAGGTCCCAGCCGCGGTCCAGGGGGAAGCCGTCCACCGCGTCGATGCCCTCGGACACCAGCTCCCACAGGTCGTCGGAGGAGCGCACTCCTCCGGGGAAGCGGCAGGCCATGCCGACGATCGCCACTGGTTCGTCCGGGCTGCCGGTCACCGTGACGGGAGCCGCCGCATCGGCCCGGCTGCCGGCCGCCGCTCCCAGCAGTTCGTCCCTCAGGTGCCCGGCCAGGAGCAGAGGGGTGGGGTGGTCGAAGGCGAGGGTGGCCGGCAACCGGAGTCCGGTGGCGTTGTTGAGCCGGTTCCGGAGTTCGACGGCCGTCAGCGAGTCGAATCCCATGGTGCGGAAGGCGGCGTCCGCCTGCACCGCCTCGGGGCCGGTGTGGCCCAGGACGATGGCGGCGTGCGTGCGGACGGTGGTCAGCAGAATGTCGGTCTGTTCGGCCGAGCCGCGGCCGGTCAGCCGGGCACGCAGCGAGTCCGGGCCGGCACCCGGCGCGGAGCCGTCGAGGGAGCGGCGTCTCGGGGAGGACAACAGGCCGCGGTAGAACGGCGGCACGTTCTCCTCCGTCTCCTCCGCGAGCGTGTTCTGCACGCGCAGGTGGGCCGGCAGCAGGACGGCCCGCTCCGAGCGGAGGGCGGCGTCGAAGAGGGCGAGGCCGTCCTCCGTGGACAGCGGACGCAGCCCGGAGCGAGCGATTCGGGCGTGGTCGGTGCTGCCGAGGTGGGCGGTCATGCCGCTGGCCTGCTCCCACATGCCCCAGGCGAGGGAGTGTCCGGGGAGTCCCTGGAGGCGGCGGTGGACGGCGAGGGCGTCGAGGTAGGAGTTGGCGGCGGCGTAGTTGGCCTGGCCCGGCGAGCCGAGGAGGCCGGCCGCGGAGGAGTAGGTGACGAAGAAGGCCAGGTCGGCGTCCCGGGTGAGTTCGTGCAGCCATCTGGCCCCGTCGACCTTGGGTGCCAGGACGGTCCGGAGGTGCTCGGGGGTCAGCGCGGGGAGCGTGGCGTCGTCGAGGTGACCGGCCGCGTGGACCACGCCCGTCAGCGGATGCTCCGGGGGGACGGAGGCCAGGAGCCCTGCCAGTGCTCTGCGGTCGGCGGCGTCGCATGCGGTGATCCTCACGTCAGCGCCCGCCGCCGTCAGCTCGGCCCGGAGTTCGGCGGCCCCTTCGGCGGAGGGCCCGCTGCGGCCGGCCAGGATCAGGTGGCGCACCCCCCGGGCCGTCACGAGGTGACGTGCGAGGGCCGCGCCGAGAACTCCCGTGCCCCCGGTGATCAGAACCGTACCGGCCGGGTCGGGTCCGGCCGGAAGGACGAGGACGTTCTTGCCGGTGTGCCGCCCCTGCTGCATGTGGCGGAAGGCGTCGACCGCGCGCCGGGCGTCCCAGCAGGTGAGGGGCTGGGCGTCGAGGGCGCCTCGCGCGAACAGTTCCAGCACCGTTCGCAGGATCGCCCCGATCCGCTCCGCACCGGCCTCCATCAGGTCGTACACCCGGTAGGCCACGCCGGGGTGGGCAGCGGCCACCTCACCGGGGTCCCGCCGGTCCGTCTTACCCATTTCCAGGAACCGGCCGCCGCGCCGCAGCAGTCGAAGCGAGGCATCCGTGAAGGGGCCGGAGAGGCTGTTGAGGACGACGTCCACGCCACGCCCGCCGGTGAGCGAGGTGAAGTGCTCCTCGAAGTCGAGCGTGCGGGACGAGGCGATGCGGTCCCCGGGCACTCCCCGGGACCGCAGCAGCGGCCACTTCGACGGATGGGCCGTGGCGTACACCTCGGCGCCCAGATGACGTGCCAACTGCACGGCGGCGAGGCCCACTCCGCCGGCCGCGGAGTGCACCAGCAGCGCCTCGCCCGGCCGGACGTCCGCCAGGTCGACCATGCCGTAGTACGCGGTCGCGTACACCACCGGCACCGCCGCCGCCTGGGCGAAGGTCCATCCTTCCGGCATGCGGGCCAGCATCGGCCGCTCGGCCACCGCGACCGGCCCGAAAGCCCCTCCGAACACGCCCAGCACCCGGTCCCCGGCACGCAGGTCGGTGACGTCCGCACCGACCTCCAGCACGACGCCGGCCCCTTCGCTGCCCAGCCCCACCTGCTCCGGGACCATGCCCAGGGCCACGAGCACATCCCGGAAGTTGATTCCCGCCGCCCGCACGGCCACCCGCACCTGCGTGGGGGCGAGTTCCGCCGACGCCTCCGGAGCGGGCACCGCCGTCACGTCATCGAGCGACCCGGACGCGCTGCTCTCCAGCCGCCACGGTTCGTCACGCGACCACGCCCCGTCTGCGGCTCTAGCGCGCACGAGCCGGGCCCCCAGCAACCGCCCGGCCCGGACGGCCACTTGGTCTTCGCCGCATCCCGATGCTGCGACCACGGCCGCCCACGACTCGGCCTCGTCCTCCGGCACTTGGGCACCGGCCGCCTCGCCCATGGCCGCGCCCGGATCCACGTCCACGACCTGGAAGCGGCCCGGCTCCTCTGCCTGGGCCGAGCGGACGAGTCCCCAGACGGCGGCCCCGGCCAGGTCCGCCACGTCGTCCCCGTCCTCCGCGGCGACCGCTCCACGGGTCACGACCACGAGCCGGGACGAGCCCAGCGCCTCCTCGCCGAGCCAGCGCTGGAGAAGGGTCAGCATCTGCTCGGTCCTCTCCCGCACTGCGGTCGGCTGCCCCGCGGGAGCGATGCCCTCGGGCGGGAGGGAGAGGACGAAGACCTCGTCCGGGGCGGGTGCACCCGCTTCCACGGCCGCGACCAGCTCGTCCACACCGGCGCAGCACTCCGGCGCGGGCCCAGGCAGTGCGGACAGAGCCGCGAGCAGCCCCGGAGCGGCATGGCCGAGCAGGACGCGACGCCGCGAACCCTCTGGCTCCGGACCCCGGGCGATCGGCACCCAGTCCAGCCCGAACAGCGACTCCTCGACCGCCGACCCGGCGGACCGGAGCGCAGCCATCGACACCGGCCGCGTGACCAGGGAACCGAGGGAGAGGACGGGCAGCCCCTCCGAGTCGGCCACGTCGAGCGCCACGGCGTCCGGACCCAGCGGCCGGACGCGTACGCGCAGCGTCGATACGCCGGTGGCGTAGGCGGACACGTCCCGCCAGGCGAAGGGCAGCCGGGCCTGCTCCTCGTCCGTTGCCACGAGGCAGGTGGCCTGGAGCGCGGCGTCGAGCAGGACGGGGTGCAACCCGTACGAGCCGACCTCGTCGGCGAGTTCCCGAGGCAACCTGACCTCCGCGAGGATGTCGTCGCCGTGTCGCCACGCGGCGGTCAGGGCTTGGAAGGCCGGGCCGTAGGTGAAGTCGGCTTGGGCGAGGCGGTGGTAGAAGTCATCGAGGGGGATGGGGACGGCGTCGGGTGGTGGCCAGGGGGTGTTGTTGGTGGGGGGTGTGGGGGTGGGGTGGGGGTGAGGGTGGCGGTGGCGTGGAGGGTCCAGGGGGTGGTCTGGTCGTCGGGGGTGGTGTTGGTGTGGATGGTGAGTTGGCGTTGGCCGTGGGTGTTGGTTGGGGTGGTGGTGATTTGGAGGGTGGTGGGGTGGGTGGGGTGGAGGGGGAGGGGTGTGTGGAGGGTGAGTTCTTGGATGTGGGGGTGGTGGTGTGGTGGGCGGTGTGGAGGGCGAGTTCGAGGAAGGCGGTGCCGGGGAGGAGGGGGGTGCCGGCGATGGTGTGGTCGGCGAGCCAGGGGTGGGTGGTGAGGCTGATCTGTCCGGTGAACAGGTGGGTGTCGTTGTCGGCGAGGGTGAGGGTGGCGCCGAGGAAGGGGTGGTGGGCGGGTTGCAGGCCCGCGCGGGTCACGTCCCCCGTGCCGGGGGGTGCGGTGAGCCAGTAGCGCTCGCGCTGGAAGGGGTAGGTGGGCAGATCGACGTGTCGGTGAGGGATTGTGTGGGTGGCCCAGTTGATTTTTTGGGCGTGGGTGTGGAGGTGGGCGAGGTGGGTGAGGAGGGTGTGGGTGTCGTCGCGGTCGCGGCGGAGGCTGCCGGTGACGACCGCCGGGGCCGGAGTGTGGTCGTTGAGGGCGGGAACCAGGGTCGGGTGCGGGCTGCACTCGATGAAGGTCTGATGCCCCTCGGAGGTCAGAGCAGTGGTGGCTTCGGTGAAGTGGACGGGGTGGCGCAGGTTGCGGTACCAGTACCCGGCATCCAAACAAGCCGTGTCCACCCAGGCATTGTCCAGGGTGGAGTAGAACGGGATGGTGGAAGGTTGGGGGGTGATGTGGGCGAGGAGGGTGGTGAGTTGGTCTTCGAGGGGGGTGATGTGGGGGCAGTGGGAGGCGTAGGTGACGGGAATGCGCCGTGCCCGTACCCCCTCACTGCGGCAGTGGTCCAGCAGTTCCTCCAGTGCGTCGGCGTCCCCGGAAACCGCCGTCGCCGTGGGGCTGTTGTGCGCGGCTACCCACAACCGCCCCTCCCAACGCTCCTCCAGCAGATCGGCTGTTCGGTCCGCTGGCAGTGCGAGGGAGGCCATCCCGCCCGTTCCCTGCAGGGACTGCAGCACCCGGGCCCGCAGGGCCACCACGGCTGCCGCGTCCGGCAATGAGAGCGCCCCCGCCACATGCGCCGCCGCGATCTCCCCCTGCGAATGCCCGACCACCGCGTCCGGCTCCACCCCGTAGGAGCGCCAGACCGCCGCGAGCGCGACCATCACCGCGAACAGCAACGGCTGGACCATCTCCACCCGTTCCCACACCGCGTCCTCGGCGGGCCGGCCCAGCATGTCCGGCACCGCCCATCCGGTATGCGGCTCCAGCGCCTGGGCACACTCCTCCAGCGCTGCCGCGAAGACCGGCGAGGACTCCCGCAACCCCAACCCCATCCCCGCCCACTGACCACCCTGACCGGGAAAGACGAAAACGACCCCGTCCATTCCGGCACGTGACCGCGTTCCGGCTCCCGCGGCCGCCGCATCCGGTCCTTCGATCACCGCGCCGTGTGCTTCGCCGCTGCCCAGAGCCCGCAGCGCCTCCAGGTATCCGTCGCGGTCCTCGGCGAGGATGACGGCCCGGTGGTCGAACACCGACCGACCCGACGCCAGCATGTGCCCCACGTCCGGCAGCGACAGGTCGGCGTCCGCCGCCAGGAACCTGTGAAGCCTGCGCGCCTGCTCCCGCAGGGCCCGCGGCGACTTCGCCGAGACCGGCCACGGCCACGGCCCCGATACAGGTGCGGCCGCCACCGTTTCGGAGCCACCCGGCTTCTCAACAGGCGCCTGCTCCAGAATCACATGCGCGTTGGTGCCGCTGACCCCGAACGACGACACACCCGCCCGCCGCGACCGCCCCGTCTCCGGCCACGGCACCGCCTGAGTCAGCAGTTCGACGGCGCCGGAGGACCAGTCCACATGCGGCGACGGCTCATCGACATGCAACGTGGCAGGCAACACCCCATGCCGCAGCGCCATCACCATCTTGATGACCCCCGCCACCCCCGCCGCGGCCTGCGTGTGACCGATGTTCGACTTCATCGACCCCAGCCACAACGGCCGGCCCTCCACCCGCCCTTGACCATATGTGGCCAACAACGCCTGCGCCTCGATCGGATCCCCCAGCGTCGTCCCCGTCCCGTGCCCCTCCACCACGTCCACATCACCCGGCTCCAGCCCCGCGCCCAGCAACGCCTGCTGGATGACGCGTTGCTGGGACGGGCCGTTCGGAGCGGTCATCCCGTTGCTCGCGCCGTCCTGGTTGACCGCGCTCCCCCGCACCACCGCCAACACCCGATGGCCCAGACGCCGCGCATCCGACAACCGCTCGACCAGCAACATGCCGACGCCTTCGCCCCAGCCGGTGCCGTCTGCCGCGGCCGCGTACGCCTTGCACCGGCCGTCGCGCGAGAGCCCCCGCAACCGTGCGAACTCGACGAACAGATTGGGGGTGGACATGACGGCGACGCCGCCAACGAGGGCCATGGTGCACTCGCCCGACCGCAGGGCCTGACAGGCCAGATGCAGGGCGACCAACGACGAGGAGCACGCCGTGTCCACCGTGACCGCCGGCCCCTCCAGCCCGAAGGTGTAGGCGATACGGCCCGAGGCCACTGCGCCGCCGCTGCCGTTGCCGAGGTATCCCTCGAACCCGTCCGGGATGGTATGGAGGCGACTTCCGTAGTCGTGGTACATGACTCCGGCGAACACGCCCGTACGGCTGCCCCTCACCGTCCCCGCGTCGATACCGGCCCGCTCGAAAACCTCCCACGCCGTCTCCAGCAGCAGCCGCTGCTGCGGGTCGGTGGCCAGGGCCTCGCGCGGGCTCAACTCGAAGAATGCGGCGTCGAAGTCGGCCGCGTCGTAGAGGAAGCCGCCGTGGCGGGTGTACGAGGTTCCCGGGTGGGCGGGGTCGGGGTCGTAGAGTCGTTCCAGGTCCCAGTCCCGGTTGTCGGGGAACTCGCCGATGGCGTCGCGCCCGGACTCCACGAGGTTCCACAGGTCCTCGGGCGAGCGGATCCCCCCGGGGTAGCGGCAGGCCGTGCCGATGATCGCGATCGGTTCCCTCGCCGCATCGGCGAGTTCCCGATTCTGCTGCCTCAGCCTCTCGTTCGCCTTGAGGGATGCCCTCAGTGCTTCAATGACCTTGTCACCAGACGAAGTCACCATCATCTCCAACGGTTGCCACGACAGACCTGGGCAGCGCCGAAGCTAGCGACACCGGCGAGTCCCGGTCACCCGTGCCCACCCCTGAATCGGAAGGCCGGACGACGGGTCCGGGACCTGCTGTGAACTCCCCCAGGGACCCGGGGGGCGTCTGAGAGAGACCCCCTGCGTTCTGCCGGCCCACCTCTGCGCACGTTGTCACTCCGGACAGCCCACGACACCTTGGTGGCAGCCCTCCGCTCCGCCGACGACAGAGACGAAAGAGGTCGTGCCTGTGCCAGCCGAACCAACGCCGCCTCCGAGTGACGTCGGGGACATGGACGAGGCCATCGAGAAACTGGGTGTTCCCCCGGCGACCGGATCCTCGACGTGGGGGTTCGGCTCGGGCCGGCCGACGGTACGGTGCACCCTGGCGGAGCTGGTGGAGGCCATCGGCGTCACCATCAGCCGGGTACAGGTGAGGATGGCCACGGCTCTGGCGGAGCAGGCGGGGGTCGCCGACCGGGTTCGCTTCCTGCATGCGGACGCCATGGCCCTTCCCTTCGACGACGCGTCGTTCGACGCCGTATGGGCGCTCGAATGTCTTCTCCACATGCCAGCGTCCCTCAAGTGCTACGGGAGACCGCCCGGGTGCTCCGTGCCGGTGGGCGCCTTGTGGCCACGGATCTGGTCCGGCGGGAGGAGCGTCACGCAGAGGGAGAGCGCAGCGACAGTTCTCCCTGGACGTCATGTTCGCGGTTCACGAGATCACACCAGTCCGCGACTAACGGCGGACCGTCACCGATACCGGGTTCCTCGTCGAGGAGTTCACCAACGTCGGCGACGACGTCATCGCTCCCTCGTTCGCGGCTATTGCCGAGTACGTGCGGAAACGGGTGGAGGACTGCGCGACGGCCTTGGGCACCAGCGCCGAAGACGTCCTGTCCATCGCCGAACGTTTCGCCCGGACCAATGCGGTGAGAGGGATTGGCTACCTCTCCCTGGCGGCCGTTCGCACCGGCTGACCCGGAGCCCGTGAGCCGAACACCGTTCGTCCAAGAGCCGGCACCGGGCTCCCAACTCACCTCACCACTCTGCCTCATTCGTCACCCCTTCGCTCTCTGGAGGACCGCCATGCCGTACGCATCGCTCCAGCAACTGCTCATGAGCCTGACCTTTCCCGCTGTGAAGGGGGAGATCCTCGACATGGCGGATTCAATGGACCTTGATGTGGAGATGCTCGACAAGCTCCGGCGCATTCCTGACGTGGAGTACTTCGAAGACTCCGATGTCAGCACCGAGATGCGGAAGATGGGGTACGAAGGCTGAACGGCGTACCCGCGATCGTCCATGCCAGGACGATCGCCGGTACGTACGCCTGAACAATCCGTCCGGTTCCGGTTGGATTTCCGGCACCGTGCCATCGGCTCCGACCCGACCCCGATAGCAGTTCCGCGGCGATGGCAGAACGGCCCTGGCAGGGGTGCTCTACCGCACTCGCCCTACGCGCGCTTCGCATTCATCCGCCGCCCGGAGGGTGCCGCCCGCCGCGAGGCAGTGCTGCCGCATTTCCCCGGCCCGCCTGGTGGCCTCCTCGTCCGCCATGAGCTCCAGCAGGGTCTTCCGGAGTGTCTGTGCGGTGACGTCTTCCGGACGCGTCGTCCGACCCAGTCCCAGGTCGGCGATACGTCGGCCGGTCGCCGGGCGTCGGCGGTCAACGGCACGACCAGCGCCGGGCACCCGGAGTAGAGCGACTCCATGACGCTGGCCATACCGCCGTGCGCGACGAAGGCGCTGGCGTGGGGAAGCACCGAAAGGTGGGGCCCACTCGTGCACCTCGATGGAGGGTGGCAACGGATCGAGGTCACAAGAGCCGATCTCCTGCCCCAATGCCATCACGATATGGGCCGGAAACTCGTGGAAGGCCTCGACGCACATGCGGAAGAAGGAATTTTGTGCGTTGCAGACGGTACCCAACGAGACGAGTACGACCGGCAGTCCGTCGCCGGACGGCGCCCACTCGCCCAGGAAGCGGCGCTCCCCCCAGACACGGGCCGACGAAGACGAACCGTTCGTCGAAGGTGTCTCCCGCGTATTGGAAGGCGCGTGGCAGGTGGACGAGATTGCGTTCCGACGGTTCAGGATTCCGCCGACGCCCGCGACCACCGAACCGGGAAGGAATCGGGGAAAGAAGGGGCCGCATGCCCAACCTCCTTGTTGCACCCGAGAGTCGGTGCGCAGGACTGATCACCGCTGGCTGAGAAGAACACCGCCGTCCGAGATTAGGAAACACAGGAGGCGACCGGATGCCCCTGCCCGCCCGTAACGAATGTCTCTTGCCCTCCGGAGGCTCCCTGTGCTACCTCCCTGCGTCCCCGGGCCGGAACGCCGGCCGCACATGACAAAGCCCGCACTGTCGGCGGCAGTTCCCGCGGGCAGTAGCGCAGCTGCGCGCGCTGTCCGTCTTCTGTCCCCCGCCGAGCAACGGATCGTTCATCACAGAGGAAGCGCGCAAGTTGCCGAACCTCTGGTTCAGAAGCTGGAAACTACTCGGGCGATGGAGAGGAGGCCGCTGTTGATGGTCGGGGCCATTCCGGTGGACGCGAGCGTGAACCCGAACAGCACACAGGCAACGGCGGAACCCGGGCGGATGTGGCCGCCTCTGATCAGAAAGACGACGACGATGCCCATGAGCATGACGGTGGAGATCGAGACGGCCACGTACGGCCTCCTTTACGACAGGACGACAGCCCTCTGGCCTCCGACGGCAACACGTCGCAGACCAACACGTCACCAAGAACGGTCGGTTCAGCGATTTCCGAGCCGACCGGCAATCGTGCGGACCACCTGGGCGTGGTGGGGACCGTCCAGGAAGAAGTGGCCCCCGGGGAAGGACCAGAGCTCGAACGCGGCCGTGGTGTGCTGACGCCAGGCGTCCGCCTCCTCGAGCGTGGTCCTCGGGTCGTCCTCACCCACCATGACGGTGACAGGGCAGCCGACGGTGACGCCGTCATCCGCCCGGTAGGTCTCGATGGCCTCGTAGTCGGCGCGCAGGCAGGGGAGGAAGGCGGCCAGGAGCTCGTCGTCCTGGAGAATCCGCGGGTCGGTTCCGCCCAGGTCCATGAGTTCGGCGAGAAGGCCGCTGTCATCGCGCCGGTGGACGTCCTCCTCGCGCCTGCAGGACGGGGCCCTGCGCCCGGAGGCGAAGAGCCCGGCACAGGTGCGGCCGGTCTCCCGCTCCATCCTCCGGACGACTTCGAAGGCCAGAACAGCCCCCATGCTGTGGCCGAGGAGCGCCGTCGACTCGTCGAGCCGGGGCGCGGCAACCCGGTGGATGCGGTCGGCGAGTTCACCGATGGAAGTGAAGTGCGGCTCGTTGCGCCGGTCCTGCCGCCCGGGGTACTGGACGGCCAGCACTTCGACGTCCGGGGCGAGCGACCGGGCGAGCGGGAGGAAGGAACTCGCCGCTCCGCCGGCGTGCGGGAAACAGAGCAGCCGGTGGCTGCTCTCCGGTGCGGGCCGGAAACAACGCAGCCAGAGTTCGTCGTCTTCTGTCACGGCCGCATTCTCCTCGTCCTGGTAGCCGTCGTTCCTCCGGCGGCGTGACGGCCGGGGCGCCTCACCGAGCCGCAATGACAGCCGAGAGACTACGGACGGAGACGTGGTGGCAGGCACCCCTGCGTTCCCCTGTTCCAGGGCTCCGGCTCCCGGCCAGGACACGGGTTCTCGCGGCATCACAGAATTTCTACACTCGGTATTCACTGCATCCGGGGGCCGGGAATGCAGCAATTGCCGGTGCACGCTTCTCACTTCTCACCACTGCCAAGAGAATCGGACGCAACTCAATGGAATCAACGCAGCTGCCCAACAAGCTCACCGTCGAGCATGTGAACCCCGGTGAGACCGAAATCCTCTACCGTGAGATCTTCGTCGAACGCTGCTACGCCCGGAACGGCATCACGCTGCGTCCCGGCGACACCGTCTTCGACGTGGGCGCGAACATCGGGCTGGCCACGCTCTTCTTCCACACCGAGTGCCCGGGGGTGCGCGTCCACGCCTTCGAGCCCGGCCCCGGGCCGTACGCGGCCCTCCAGGCGAACGTCGCCGCGCACGGCATCGACGCGGTCACCACGCGGTGCGCGGTCTCCGACCGGTCCGGCACCGCCGAGCTGGCCTACTATCCGCACTTCACCGCGATGTCCGGCCTGCACCCTAGCCCGGAGGAGGAAGAGGCCCTCGTCCGTTCCGTCATGGTGAACAGCGGATATCCGGCGGAGGACATCGACGCCATGGTGGCGGAGAAATGGGCGACGGGCGTACCGGAGACGGTGGAGGTCCCGGTGCACACGCTGTCCGAGGTCATCGCGGAGCGGAACGTGTCCTCGATCGGGCTGCTGAAAGTGGACGTCCAGAAAAGCGAACTGGAGGTTTTCCGGGGGCTGTCGGAGGACGACTGGCCCAAGGTCCGGCAGTGTGTCGCCGAAGTGCATGACGTCGACGGATCCCTCCAGGCCGTGCTCTCCCTCCTCTCCTCCCACGGCCTCGCCACGGCGCTCGAACAGGACCTGGTGTTCAAGGACACCGATATCTTCCTGGTGTACGCCTGGCGGTATGAGGCCTAGTAGTGCTTCGTTAAGTCGGTTGGCGTCTGGTTGTGGTTCGGCTGCTGGCTGGCTGAGGGCGGCCGCAGGTGGTAGTCCAGCACCGCAACAGGCCCTGGATGGCGTCGAGAACCTGGTAGAGGCTCAGACTGGTGCGGGGACTTTTGGGTCGTTCCGGTGGAGGGGGAGGAATGCCTGGGCGGCGGTGACGAGGGTGACGTGGTGGTGCCCGCCCCGCCAGCTGCGGCCTTCGAAGTGGTCCAGTCCGAGGCCGTGTTTGAGCTCGCGGTGGTCGTGCTCGATCCGACAGCGCATCTTCGCCCACCGCACCAGGGCCCCGGTCTCCCGTCCCTGCGCCGGCACACCGGCTACGTGGACGGCTGCGTCGTCTTCGGCGATCCGGTCGAGGACCCCGAACGGTACAGGGTGGGGAAGATCGCTGCCGCCGGCCGGCTGGTGTCCCTCGTAGAGAAGCCCTCCGTACCACAAGTCCAACCTGGCCATCACCGGCCCCTACCTGTACGGCAGCGACGTAGTCGGCATCGCACGCGGTCTCCGGCCCTACGCACGCGGGCGAGTCGGAAGCCACCGACGTCAACCGGTCTACGTCGAGCGGGGGCAGGGCCCGGTTCGTGCCGCTGAAGCCAGACATTACCTGGTTCGACACCGGCACCCACGACGCGCTGGTGCGGGCTGGCCAGTACGTGTGGGCCATGGAGCGCGACCGGGGAGTGCACACCACCGCACGCAGGGCTGCCGGTCTGCGTCACCCGCGGCTCTAACACCTACGGGCCGTACCAGTACCCGGAGAAGCTCGTCCCCCGCTTTGTCTCCCGCATCCTGGAGGGGGAGACAATCCCTCTGTACGGCGACGGATCCAACCGCCGGGACTGGCTGGACGTCGACGACCACTGCCGAGGCATCGCCCTCGTGGCCGAGCACGGCAGGTCCGGCGAGGTCTACCACATCGGCGGCGGCACTGAACTCTCCAACCGCAACCTCACCGTCCTGCTGCTCGCCCGCCTGGGCGCCGACTGGTCCTCCGTCGAGCACGTCCCCGACCGCCCGGGGCAGGATTTCCGCTACGCCCTGGGCATCGGCAAGGCAGTGGCCGAATTGGGTTACCGTCCGCGCGTGCCGTTCTAGGACGGACTCGCCGACACCGTGCAGTGGTACGTCCACAACCGGCCGGTCTGGCAACCGGCTGGGGAACCCGGCCCGCCGGGCTGTCGCCCGTGACGCCGCGGCGGATCCTGGGACGAGGCCGGCCACTCGGCCGGTAGTGATCACCGGCCATTCCTGTCTACAACCCCCGCTGCCGCCTGTCCCGTTCGGCGGTCTCGCGGACGCCGTCGAGCAAGGACGCCTGCCGGAGAATGTCCTCGCCCGGGCCGATCAGATCGCCGCCCTCCAGGATTCTCCTCGCGAACGCCGAGACCAGCGCACCGTTCTGGCAGTCGGCGTCCAGCGTGCGTTCCTCGACCCCTTCCGGTCGTTCCAGGCGGAGGACAGGCCGCAACCCAGGCGGAGCGGTGAAGGCCATGGGCAGAGTGATGCTGCCCCGGCTGCCCTGTACGAAGTAGGTGGAACGGGCGAGCAACCGGTCGTGGCCGAAGGACACGTTGCCGACCCGACCGTCCGCCGTCGACAGAAGGACCGTTCCGGCGACGTCCACCCCCGTGTCCCGGTCGCGGTGGAGGACGACCCCCTCCACCTGCGGGTTCCTGCCCGGCTGAAGACCCGCGGCCCGGAGCGCGTACACACCCGTGTCGAGCAGCGCGCCACGCCCTCCGTGCAAGGGGGGCGCGCCACCGGCCTCAGAAGGGCACGCGCCGCTCCACCTGGAGGGGGGCGGCGGGGGAAGGAAGAGAGCGGCGGTGAACGACCGCGGCTCGCCGATGGCGCCTTCATCGATCAGTTGCTGGGCGGCCGCGTGCTGACTGTGCCGCGGGAACGCGAAGCTCTCCATGAGCAGGAGCCCGCCCATGCGTGCGGCCGCGACCAGCATGGCGGCTTCCATGCGGTTCAGAGCCAGGGGTTCTCCGACGAGGACGTGCTTGCCCGCCGTGAGCGACTTGCCGATCCATTCGGTCTGCAGCTCCGGCGGCAGGGGCGCGTAGACCGCGTCCAGGTCCCCGCGTTCCAGCAAGGCCGCGTAACCGTTCACGGCGGCGCAGCCCAGTCGGCCGGCTGCCGCCACCGTCTCCCCGTCGGTACGGCCGGCGACCGCCACGACGCGCACCAAGGGGGAGGCCACGAGCGCCGAGACCACACCCAGCCACGGGGTGTCGGCACAGCCGAACAGCCCGACCCTGATCACGGGCACCGCACCTCCTCGCCTCGCGTCCGACTCATCCTTTTTGTACCGGTCGGGGACGGCTGCCCCAACCCGTAGGAACCCCTGGCCCGAAGGGCAGCGGCTCTGTACCGGGGCGTGGGAGGTCACCCCAGGCGCGGGTCTCCTCGTCCGTCAGCACCGGCTCCGTCCCGCTCGCTCCGCCCGCCGCCCCCGGATGCGGGGGCGGCGCGCCGGCAGCGAGCAACGGCGAGAGGAGGAACACGTCGTCGCTCCCCTTGTCGCACAGCTCCCGGACGGCCTTCCGTCCCCTCCGCCCGCCGTTCGCGCCCCGCAGCAGCATCAGGGCGGCAGCGATGCCGACTCCCTCGTCCGTCTCGCTCACCTCGCGGAACAGGTTCCGCACCTCGGCGAGGCGTTCGTCGCCCAGGGAGCCGGGGAAGAGGGCACGGCTGACGGCATCCGTCGCGAAGGCCTGGAAAGTCGGGAAGACATCGACGACCTGACCGTCCGCCACCCACCGGCGAGGAGGGCGGCATTCCGCTCCAGCAGGGCCCCGTACCCGGCCGGGGCACTCCGGTCGAAAGCCGGTTGCAGCATGCGGTGGAGCCGAAGGTGCCGCTCGTCCGGCGTAGTGGCGAGCGTATGTCCGTACGCCTGCTCCGCTTCCTCAAGTTGCCGTCCGTCCTTGCCGAACAGGTGACTGCCGGCGAAGATACGGCGCATGCGGCGGGGGCGGCAGGCCACATAGACTCTGCGCGTCCCGAGGCGGATTTCCACGAGGTCCCGGTGGCGGGCAGCGATTCCAGGAGCTCCAGTGGCTCCCACAGGAAGTTGCGCAGGTGTCCGATGACCGGGAGCGCTCCGCGTGCAACAGCGAAGGCGCATTCGCCCGGCACGGGACGGCATGACTCTGACATGGGTTACCCGGTCTCCTCAGCTCGTACGTCCTCGACCCTTTCGCGTCCCGCGGGTTCTCGGGACCGGCTGGAAGCCGAGCATCTCGGCCCGAGGCCGGGGAACCGGCGGCAGCCGAGCGGAACGCCACCCCCGCGCGCGGCCGCGGGATTTCCCACGCTACCGAGGAAGCCGAGGCCCGACGAGGGCTGCGGAACATGTCTGGGGTACCCCCTGCCGAACGCCGCATTCGCGCACCGGAATCCCATCGGTGGCGACCGGGGAACAGAACGATGAGACCGGGGGAAATGCCGGGACGCTGCGCAATGCCGATACGACCAAGTGACCTCTTTTGTCTGGCAGTTCACGCGTGCGAACCCGACCGAAGCTCCACGCCGCCCTTCCCGGGGATCGTAGGGGTTACCGCCCAAACCGATCCTTCCTAGGGTCTTCCCCCGGAAGGCTGCGGTTTGCGGTTTGGAGGCAGTCAGGTGCGTGAGATGCATGACAAGACGTATCAACCGGCCGCCCCTCACGACGCCGAGGGCCCCGACCCCGAGGGGTGTGCGTCAGTTCCATCGTCGCCATCGTCGGACGAGGCCGTCGCCGTCATCGGTTGCGGCAGCCGCCAAATTCCCACGGAGATGGACCTTTTCGACGCCGCCTTCTTCCGCGTCACGGCCCAGGAGGCCGCGGCAATGAGCCCCTCGGCGCGGCTGCTCCTGGAACTGGCCTGGGAAGCGTTCGAGGACGCGGGACTGGTCACAGCCCAAGTACAGGACCAGACGGGGCTGTTCCTCGCCACGCCTGCCGTCGCCACCGAGAACGACGCCCGGACGACACGGCCCCCCGAACCGGACCGCTCACCTCCGATCAGCGCGTTCCTCGCCTCCCATGGACTTACCACCTCGACCGGCACCACAGCCGTGTCCGGGCCCGCCGCCGTCCACGAGGCATGCCGCGCTCTCCGCACCGGCGCGTACACGCTGGCAGTCGCCGGCGGCGTGCACCCCGTCGCGCGGGAGGACGGGACGGCACCGGCGTCCGGTTCCTCCGCCGACAGCGGCGAACGCAGCATGATCGGCGCACTCCTGATCCTCAAACCCCTCTCCCGGGCACTGGCCGACGGCAACCGCGTTCATTGCGTCATCCACGGCAGCGCCACGAGCGACACCCGCGGGGACGGCCCGGTGCGCGCACTGCACGCGGCGCACGAACAAGCGGGCGCAGGCCCCGAGACACTGCGCCACCTCCACCTGAGCAGCACCGATGTGCCCGACGCGTTCCAACCGGACGTCGCCGCCGTGAGGGCCGTCCTTGGTGTGCCGGCTTCGGCCGGCACCGGACACTCCGCAGACCCAGACCCCTCGGCCCCCACCCCGCCACACCGGGCGGCGGCTCCGGACATGGCGGGAATCCTTCAGGCCCTCGCGTGCCAGGGCAGGTGCGACGGCCCGGGCGCCGTCGCCTCCTTCGACGCCCGGGGAAGCTTCACCCACCTGGTCTTCGGCCCTGCCCCCGGGGCGTCGCCGGCGCCTCTCTCCGCCCCCGCCACGACGCACGAAGACGGCACTCCCCCACCGGACGCCGCCGTACTGCCCTATGTCCTCTCCGCCCACACCGACGCCGCACTGCGGGCGCAGGCCCGACGCCTGCACGACCACATGACCGACCGCCCCGAACTGCGGCACACGGACGTGGGGTACGCGTTGGCGGCCACCCGTACGTCCTTCGCGCACCGGGCCGTCGTGATCGCAGGCGAACGGCAGGACCTCCTGCGAGGACTGCACGCCCTGGCCGAGGGCGAGGAGCACCCCGGACTCGTCCGGGGCACGGCCGGCCCGTCCCAGGGCACCGTCTTCCTCTTCCCCGGCCACTGGCAGCACTGGCCGGGCATGGCGGTGGAGTTGCTGGAGACCTCCGCCGTGTTCGGGGACGGCGTGCGGGCCTGCGCGGACGCCTTCGCCCCCTTGCTGGGATGGCGGCTGGAGGATGTGCTGCACGGCGCACCGGACACTCCCTCGCTCAATCGCCCCGACGTGGCACAGCCCGTCATGTTCGCCATCATTGTGTCGCTGGCCGGGCTGTGGCGCGCCCACGGCGTCGAACCGGCGGCCGTCCTGGGCCACAGCCTCGGGGAAATCGCGGCAGCCCAGGTGGCCGGGGCGCTGACCCTGGAGGACGCGGTCCGGGTGGTCGCGTCGTGGGGCAACGCGCAGGCCGCCGTCGCCGGCACGGGTGCCATGGCCGTCGTGCGCCTTGGCGCCGGCACCCTGGCGTCGCGCCTGCAGAGATGGGACGGCGCGGTGGTGGTCGCCGCCACGAACGGCCCGTCCACCACGGTGATCTCCGGTGAACGGGAGGCCGTTGAAGAGCTGCTGGCCGAACTCTCCGCGAACGGCATCTGGAACCGCCCGCTCCCGATCGACGTACCGGTGCACTCGCCTCACTTCTCAGCCTCCCAGGCCGACCTGCGCTCCGCGCTGTCCGGCATCGTTCCCCGTCGGGCAAGCGTCCCCTTCCTCTCCCCGGTCACCGGGGAGTGGCTGGACGGACCCGAACTCGACGCCGACTACTGGTCGCGCAACCTGACAAGCACCGTTCGATTCTCAGCTGCCGCAGAACGGCTCCTGCGCGAGGGGCATCGCTGCTTCACAGAGATCAGCCCCCATCCCGTGATGGTCATGGACGTGCTGGCCACCGCCGATGCGATGAGCACCGGCGGCGTTGCCGTCGGCACCCTGCGACGCGACCAGGGCGGGATGCGGAAGTTCATGACCTCGCTGGCGCAACTCCACGTCAATGGTGCGTTGTCCACGGACTGCAGGCCCGCGTTCGCCGGGCACGACCACCGTTGGGCCGACCTTCCCGCATACGCCTTCCAGCGCCTGCCGTTGCATCAGTCTACCGCGCAGGGCGAGACGGACGACGCTGAACCAGGCCCCGAGCCCGTCCGGAATTCGGATGCGCGTGCTGCGCTTTCCCTGCTGGGCCGAGCGGAGCTCGAGGTGCACCTCACTCGCCTGGTATCCGAGAAGTCCGCGCAGGTTCTGGAGAGCAGCGCTGCGAGGACGGAAGGCATGCTGACGACCGCCACATTCCACGACATGGGTGTCGACTCATCACTCGCCGTGGAGTTGCGGCATCTCCTGGAGCAGGCGACAGGGCTGCGCATCCCTGTGACCGCGGTCTTCGACTACCCCACGCCCGCGGTACTCGCCAAGCACCTGGCCGGCATGGTGCTCGGCGATGGAAACGCGGAGGCGTTCGGAGACGACGGTTACGGAAGTCAAGGTTTGGCGGTGTCCCCGCGGCCTGAGAAGGGGACGGAGGAAACGATCGCCATTGTGGGAATCGGCTGCCGCTTCCCAGGGGGAGTGAAGAGCCCCAAGGACCTGTGGCAGCTCGTGGCCACCGGCAAGGACACCGTCGGGGAATTCCCCGACAACCGGGACTGGGATGTCGAGCAGCTCTACGACCCTGATCCCGAGCACCTCGGCACGTCCTATACCCGCCATGGGAGTTTCCTCTACGACGCCGACGAGTTCGACGCCCACTTCTTCGGCATCAGCCCACGCGAGGCCCTAGCCATGGACCCCCAGCAGCGCCTGCTCCTGGAAGTCGCCTGGGAGACGCTGGAAAACGCCGGGATCGCCCCCGAGACGGTACGTGGGAGCACCACCGGGGTCTTCGCCGGACTCCTCTCCCCCGACTACGGCCCCCGCATGCATCAGGCGCCCGAGGAGGTCGGAGGGCACGTCCTTACAGGAACGACCGGCAGCGTCGTCTCGGGTCGCATCGCATACGCCCTTGGATTGCAGGGACCCGCCCTGACAGTGGACTCCGCGTGTTCATCGTCGCTGGTCGCCCTGCACCTGGCCGCCCAGTCCCTCCGGTCCGGCGAATGCTCCATGGCACTCGCCGGCGGGGTCACTGTGATGAGCACGCCCGGGATGTTCGTGGAGTTTTCGCGGCAGGGGGGTCTGGCGCGGGATGGCCGGTGCAAGGCGTTCTCGGCTGCGGCGGACGGCACCGGCTGGGGTGAGGGTGTCGGCATGCTGCTGATGGAGCGGTTGTCGGATGCCCGCCGCAACGGCCACCGTGTCCTGGCGGTCGTACGCGGCAGCGCCATCAATCAGGACGGGGCGAGCAATGGGCTGACGGCGCCGAACGGTCCGTCCCAGCAGCGGGTCATCCGGCAGGCTCTGGCCAACGCCGGCCTGGCGCCGGGTGACGTCGATGCCGTGGAGGCCCATGGGACGGGGACGAGGCTGGGGGATCCGATCGAGGCGCAGGCGTTGTTGGCCACTTATGGTCAAGGGCGGGTGGAGGGGCGGCCGTTGTGGCTGGGGTCGGTGAAGTCGAACATCGGGCACACGCAGGCTGCGGCGGGGGTGGCGGGGGTCATCAAGATAGTGATGGCGCTGCGCCAGGGTTTTCTGCCTCGGACGTTGCATGTCGATGAGCCGTCGCCGCATGTGGACTGGTCGGCGGGTGCGGTGGAGTTGTTGAGGGAGGCGGTGCCGTGGCCGGAGACGGGGCGGCCGCGGCGGGCGGGTGTGTCGTCGTTCGGGGTCAGCGGCACCAACGCGCATGTCATCCTCGAACAGGCACCAACCGAAGAGGTCCCGGTCGAGACCGCGGCGGTTCCGCCGGGACCGTGGGCCTGGCCGGTGACGGGGAAGACCGAGCAAGGGCTGAGGGACCAGGCGAGCGCGCTGCGGGCGTTCATCGAGGCCCACCCGGACCTGTCCTTGCCTGATGTGGGGCATGCACTGGCCTCGGGCCGGTCGGTGTTCGACCATCGGGCAGTGGTCCTGGCTGGGGATCGGGACGGCTACCTCGATGCCCTCCAGGCCCTGGCGGCGGGGGAGGACCATCCCGCCCTCGTCCACGGCACGCCACCCCCCGGCGCGGACGGATACAAGACCGTTTTCGTCTTTCCCGGTCAGGGTGGTCAGTGGGCGGGGATGGGGTTGGGGTTGCGGGAGTCCTCGCCGGTCTTCGCGGCAGCGCTGGAGGAGTGTGCCCAGGCGCTGGAGCCGCATACCGGATGGGCGGTGCCGGACATGCTGGGCCGGCCC
The DNA here is from genome assembly GCF_001187435.1 of Streptomyces caatingaensis. Lineage (GTDB taxonomy): Bacteria > Actinomycetota > Actinomycetes > Streptomycetales > Streptomycetaceae > Streptomyces > Streptomyces caatingaensis. The sequence goes on from NZ_LFXA01000013.1 coordinate 343,129, forward strand.
GCCGAGGACGCGGTGTGGGAACGGGTGGAGATGGTCCAGCCGTTGCTGTTCGCGGTGATGGTCGCGCTCGCGGCGGTCTGGCGCTCCTACGGGGTGGAGCCGGACGCGGTGGTCGGGCATTCGCAGGGGGAGATCGCGGCGGCGCATGTGGCGGGGGCGCTCTCATTGCCGGACGCGGCAGCCGTGGTGGCCCTGCGGGCCCGGGTGCTGCAGTCCCTGCAGGGAACGGGCGGGATGGCCTCCCTCGCACTGCCAGCGGACCGAACAGCCGATCTGCTGGAGGAGCGTTGGGAGGGGCGGTTGTGGGTAGCCGCGCACAACAGCCCCACGGCGACGGCGGTTTCCGGGGACGCCGACGCACTGGAGGAACTGCTGGACCACTGCCGCAGTGAGGGGGTACGGGCACGGCGCATTCCCGTCACCTACGCCTCCCACTGCCCCCACATCACCCCCCTCGAAGACCAACTCACCACCCTCCTCGCCCACATCACCCCCCAACCTTCCACCATCCCGTTCTACTCCACCCTGGACAATGCCTGGGTGGACACGGCTTGTTTGGATGCCGGGTACTGGTACCGCAACCTGCGCCACCCCGTCCACTTCACCGAAGCCACCACTGCTCTGACCTCCGAGGGGCATCAGACCTTCATCGAGTGCAGCCCGCACCCGACCCTGGTTCCCGCCCTCAACGACCACACTCCGGCCCCGGCGGTCGTCACCGGCAGCCTCCGCCGCGACCGCGACGACACCCACACCCTCCTCACCCACCTCGCCCACCTCCACACCCACGCCCAAAAAATCAACTGGACCACCCACACCACCCCCCACCAGCACATCGACCTCCCCACCTACCCCTTCCAACACGAACGCTACTGGCTCAGCACCACCACGCCCACATCGCAAACCGCAGTCTCGGCCCCTGCAAAGGGAGTTCAGTCCAATGATGAGCAATTCTGGGAGGCCGTCCGCGCCCAGGATGCCACCGCGCTCGCCACCACACTCGACGTCCCACCTGACACTCCTCTCCCTGAACTCCTCCCCGCCCTCCATGCCTGGCACCAACAGCAACAACAACAGAACACCATCACCAACTGGACCTACACCATCACCTGGAAACCCCTCCCCCCACCAACCACACCACCCCACCTCCACGGCACCTGGCTCATCCCCCACCCCGAAGACCACACCAGCCTTCCTCTCACCCAGAACATCCTCAACGTCCTCCACCAACACGGCGCCCACACCATCACCCTCCCCCTCAACCACACCCACACCAACCCAGAGGCACTCGCCCAACACCTCAACCACACCCTCACCACCCACAACCAACCACCCCACACCCTCACCGGCCTCCTCTCACTCCTCCCCCTCGACGAAACACCACACCCCGACCACCCCACACTCCCCACCGGACTCACCCTCACCCTCACCCTCATCCAAACCCTCACCCAACACCCCCACATCACCACCCCCTCTGGACAATCACCCACAACGCCACCAGCACCCACCCCCACGACCCCCTCACACACCCCCAACAAGCACTCACCTGGGGACTCGGCAAAACCACCGCCCTCGAACACCCCCACCACTGGGCCGGACTCATCGACCTCCCCCACCACCCCACACCCCACACCCTCCACCAACACCTCCCCACCGCCCTCACCCAAACCACCGAAAACCAACTCGCCATCCGACCCAACGCCCTCCACACCCCACGCCTCACACCCACCACACAACCCAACACACCCACACCAAAACCCACCCTCCACGGCACCATCCTCATCACCGGAGGCACCGGAGCACTCGCCACCGCCCTCGCCCACCACCTCACCACCCACCACCAACCCCACCACATCATCCTCGCCAGCCGACAAGGACCCCAAGCCCCCAACGCCCACCACCACCTCAAACAACTCACCCACCACAACACCCACACCACCATCACCACCTGCGACACCAGCAACAAACAACAACTCACCCACCTCCTCAACACCATCCCACCCCAACACCCCCTCACCACCATCATCCACACCGCCGCCACCCTCAACGACGCCACCATCCCCAACCTCACACCCCACCACCTCCACACCACCCTCACCCCCAAACAACTCACCGCCCAACACCTCCACGAACTCACCCAACACCACCCCACCCTCCAACACTTCATCCTCTACTCATCCACCGCCGCCACCTTCGGCTCCCCCGGACAAGCCAACTACGCCGCCGCCAACGCCTACCTCGACGCCCTCGCCCACCACCGCCACACCCAAGGACAACCCGCCACCTCCATCGCCTGGGGACTCTGGGAAGGCGAAGGTCTCGCGAGCGCTGAAGCAACTCACCGCCAGCTCAGGCGACTCGGCATTCTGCCCATGCCACCCGAGCTTGCCCTCACGGCATTCGAGCAAGCGATCAGCCGGCCGGAACCGAGCATCGCTATCGCGAACATCGATTGGAAGACGTTCCGTCCCTCCCGCACACCCGATCCGATCCCTCTGCTTGCAGACATCCCGGAGGTCGCCGACCAAGTCGAGGAAAGCGGCAAGCAATTCAGCGACGTGAAAGCTTCTCTACGCCATACGTTGTCGGCTCAAGAGCACAGCGAGCAGCTCGCGACGCTGGTCGATCTGGTTCGTAAGCAGACCGCGCTCGTTCTGGGCCATACGAGCATCGCATCAGTTCCGGCCGAACGGCCCTTCAAGTCCATGGGGTTGGACTCCCTAACCGGCGTGGAGCTCCGCAATCGACTCGCCAATGCAATGGGCCTGCGCCTCCCCTCCACTCTCATTTTCGACCATCCTTCCCCGCTCAAGCTTGCCGGTCGCCTGCAAACCGAACTGTCCGGAACCTCGCTTCCGGCACCCGCCCCTGCTCCTCGATCCACGCCTGCAGACGAACCAATCGCAGTCATCGGCATGGCATGCCGATTCCCAGGTGGTGTCGAGAGCCCAGGTGCTCTGTGGAACCTCCTCATCTCAGGAAGAGAGACGATTACCGAATTTCCCACAGACCGCGGCTGGGACAACGACCGCCTGTTCGACCCGGATCTTCTGCGGTCCGGTACCTCGTACGTCCGACACGGCGGCTTTCTCCGGAAACCGGGACACTTCGACGCCGGTTTCTTCGGCATCAGCCCACGAGAAGCCCTCGCCATGGACCCGCAGCAGCGACTCCTCCTCGAGGTCTCCTGGGAAGCCATCGAACGTGCGAGCATCGCCCCTGACTCACTCCTGGAAAGCCAAGTGGGCGTCTTCACCGGGCTCAACTCGCAGGACTACGCAACACTGGCCCAATCGTCCTCGGACACTCTGGAGGGCTACGTCCTCACCGGCACCTCAAGCAGTGTGGCCTCCGGACGCATCGCATACACCCTGGGCCTCGAAGGCCCTGCGGTCACCGTCGACACGGCTTGTTCCTCATCATTGGTAGCGCTCCACCTTGCCTGCCAGGCACTCCACATCGGCGAATGCTCGATGGCGCTCGCCGGAGGCGTCACGGTGATGTCCACACCTCTCACCTTCGTGGAGTTTTCGCGGCAGGGGGGTCTGGCGCGGGATGGCCGGTGCAAGGCGTTCTCGGCTGCGGCGGACGGTACGGGCTGGGGTGAGGGTGTCGGTGTGCTGTTGGTGGAGCGGTTGTCGGATGCGCGGCGTCTGGGCCATCGGGTGCTGGCGGTCGTACGCGGCAGCGCCATCAATCAGGACGGGGCGAGCAATGGGCTGACGGCGCCGAATGGTCCGTCCCAGCAGCGGGTCATCCGGCAGGCTCTGGCCAACGCCGGCCTGGCGCCGGGTGACGTCGATGCCGTGGAGGCCCATGGGACGGGGACGACGCTGGGGGATCCGATCGAGGCGCAGGCGTTGTTGGCCACTTACGGTCAAGGACGGGTGGAAGGGCGGCCGTTGTGGCTGGGATCGGTGAAGTCGAACATCGGTCACACCCAGGCCGCCGCCGGTGTCGCCGGCGTCATCAAGATGGTGATGGCCCTCCAGCATGATTCGTTGCCTGCCACTCTCCATGTCGATGAGCCGTCGCCGCATGTGGACTGGTCCTCCGGCGCCGTCGAACTGCTGACACAGGCGGTGCCGTGGCCGGAGACGGGGCGGCCGCGACGGGCGGGTGTGTCGTCGTTCGGGGTCAGCGGCACCAACGCCCACGTGATCCTGGAACAGGCACCGCCCGAGGAACACCCCGCCGACCAGCCCACCGACGTGCCGGGGCCGTGGGCGTGGCCGGTGTCGGGGAAGACCGAGCAGGGGCTGAGGGACCAGGCCAGCACGCTGCAGGCGTTCGTCACCGACCACCCGGACCTGTCCTTGCCTGATGTGGGGCATGCACTGGCATCAGGCCGGTCGGTGTTCGATCACCGGGCGGTGGTCCTGGCCGAGGACCGGGACGGCTACCTCGACGCCCTCCAAGCCCTGGCGGCGAGTGAGGAACACCCCGGCGTGGTGACAGGAGACGGGCCGGTGTCGGCGGGCGGCAAGGTCGCGTTCGTCTGCGCGGGACAAGGCACCCAGTACCCCGGCATGGGACACCAACTCTACGAAACCTTCCCCGTCTTCGCCGAGGCACTCGACGAGGCCTGCGCCCACCTCGACCCCCACCTCGACCAGCCCCTCCGGGAGATCCTCTTCGCACCACCGGAGGAAGGACAACAGGCCCTGGTCCACCGCACCCAGTACACCCAACCCGCCCTGTTCGCCCTGCAAATCGCCCAACACCGCCTCATCACCGAAACCTTCGGCCTGACCCCCGACTACCTCGCCGGCCACTCCCTAGGAGAAATCACCGCAGCACACCTCGCCGGAATCCTCACCCTCCCCGACGCCGCACGGCTCGTGGCCGTGCGCGGACGGCTCATGGCCACCCTCCCCACCGACGGCCTCATGGCCAGCCTCCAAGCCACACCCGAAGAAGTCCTCCCCCTGCTGGACGGCCGGGAGGACGCCATCTCCCTGGCCGCAGTCAACAGCCCCACGTCACTCGTCGTTTCCGGCGACGCTGAGGCCGTCCACGACATCGTCCGGCACTTCCACGACCTCGGGCGCAAAACCACCCTCCTCCACACCAGCGGCGCCTTCCACTCACCCCACATCAACCCCCTCCTCCCCCAACTCCACGAAACCACTAACACCCTCACCTACCACACCCCTCACACACCACTCGTCACCAACAGCGGTTCATCCGAGTCCCTTCTCACCCCCGACTACTGGACCCGCCAGACCCGCGAACCCGTCCACTACCACAACACCACCTGCACCCTTCACACCCTCGGCGTCACCACCTACCTCGAACTCGGCCCCGACAACACCCTCACCACCCTCACCCACCACAACCTCCCCGACCACACCCCCCAAGCCCACCCCCTCCTCCAACCCAACCAACCCGAAACCCACACCCTCCTCACCACCCTCGCCCACATCCACACCCACACACAAAAAATCAACTGGACCACCCACACCACCCCCCACCAGCACATCGACCTCCCCACCTACCCCTTCCAACACCAGCGCTACTGGCTCACCGCACCCCCCGGCACGGGAGACGTCACCACCGCCGGCCTGCAACCCGCCCACCACCCCTTCCTCGGCGCCACCCTCACCCTCACCGACAACGACACCCACCTGTTCACCGGACAGATCAGCCTCACCACCCACCCCTGGCTCGCCGACCACACCATCGCCGGCACCCCCCTCCTCCCCGGCACCGCCTTCCTCGAACTCGCCCTCCACACCGCCCACCACACCACCACCCCCCACATCCAAGAACTCACCCTCCACACCCCCCTCCCCCTCCACCCCACCCACCCCACCACCCTCCAAATCACCACCACCCCAACCAACACCCACGGCCAACGCCAACTCACCATCCACACCACCACCACCCCCGACGACCAGACCATCCCCTGGACCCTCCACGCCACCGCCACCCTCACCCCCCACCCCACCCCCACCACGCACCGGGCCAAGAATGCGCCCAGTAACAGTGCTTGGCCACCCACCGGCGCTGTACCACTGGAAGTAGACGACTTTTACCCCCGCATGGAGGGAATGGGGTTCTCCTACGGTTCTCTGTTCCAAGGCGTGCGCAAGGCCTGGAGTCTGGACGCGGACATCTACGCCGAGGTGGCCTTGCCGGATGATCTGCCGGACGCCGCAAAGGGGTTCGCTCTCCACCCCGCCCTTTTGGATGCCGCCGTACAAACAGTTGTGCTGGCATCGAATGAGCGGGAATGTCTGCCGTTCGCATGGCAAGGCGTCACCTTGCACACGGCAGACACCTCGTCCACGCCGATCCGGACCGCAGATGTGTCGTCCATGAGGGTCCACCTCTCGCCGGGCCCCACGAAGGACGGGCATCAGACGCTGTCCTTGGAAACCACCGACGAGCTCGGGCGCCGTCTCCTCTCCGTCAATTCACTCGCTCTGCGTCCCGTCAACATGAACGAACTCAGGACCCTCGCCCACAGCGCCACCGGTCACCCCGGCCTCTTCGAGGTGGCATGGGAAGCATCTCCGGTTCAGCCGCTGCAAGGAGACCTGGGTGCCCAATGGGCAATCGTCGGAGACGAATCGGATTTCGTCGAGACCGAGGGGGCGCTCGGTCACGAGGCGGTACTCGACGGAGTCAGCCTGACGTTCCACTCCGACCTCGCCTCGGTGATCGAGCCCTCGGGCACTCCTGAGCGCTGCCCCGACGTCATCGTCATCGACTGCCGCCAGGGGACCTTCGACGGGTCGACCATCGACGAGATCCACTGCCGGACCGAGCGTCTGCTCCTCCTGCTCCAGCAGGGACTGGGCGCAGAAGGTCTCACCGACTCACGACTCCTTGTCGTCACCCGTGGAGCCGTGGCCTGCGACAAGACCGAGGATGTACCGGACCTCGCGGGCGCCGCCGCATGGGGACTGGTGCGATCAGCTCAGTCCGAGGAACCCGGTCGTGTCGTGATCGTCGATCTCGACGGTGCCGATGAACCAGCATCCTGGGCGCTGTTGCCGTCGATCCTCCAGACGCAGGAGCCGCAAGCGGCAGTGCGCGGCGGCAAGGTATGCGTCCCCCGCCTCGTCAAGCTCGATGGCAGGGAGGAACCTTCGAATTCCAACGCGCTTCTGCCGGTGGGAGACCGGGAGGGAGGGTGGCGCCTCGAATCCACGACCCCGGGAACTGTGACGGGTCTGCGTCCGGTCCCTTGCGACACGGCCGGAGTCCCGCTGCGAGCACACCAGGTACGGATCGCGGTGAGGGCGGCAGGCGTGAATTTCCGTGATGTCCTGATCGCCTTGGGAATGGTCGAAGGAACGCAGGCCGGACTGGGCAGTGAAGGAGCGGGTGTCATCCTCGAGGTTGGCTCCGGCGTAAGTTCGTGGAAACCCGGTGACCGGGTATTCGGCTTCTTCGAGGCCTCCTTCGGACCGGTCGCGGTGGCGGACGAGCGCCTGCTGGCGCGCATTCTGGACGGCTGGTCGTTCGCGCAGGCCGCATCAGTGCCCGTCGTCTTCACCACGGCCTACTACGGGCTCGTCGAACTGGCGGGGCTCCGGGCCGGGGAGTCGGTCCTCATTCACGCCGCAGCGGGCGGAGTGGGAATGGCGGCGGTCCAGTTGGCCCGGCATCTGGGAGCGGAGGTCTTCGCCACAGCCGGCCCAGGGAAGTGGCACGTGCTGAGGGCCCACGGAATCCCGCCCGAGCACATCGCCTCGTCCCGCACCTTGGACTTCGAGGAGCAGTTTGGCTCTCTCATCGGAAGGCGAAGCAGCGACGGCGGGCAAGGCATCGATGTCGTACTAGACTGCCTGGCCCGTGAATTCGTTGATGCCTCACTACGTCTCGCATCCCGTCGCGGGGGCCGGTTCCTCGAAATGGGAAAGAGTGACATCCGGGACCCCGAGGAGGTGCGCCGGGCCCATCCGGGCATCTCCTACCAGGCCTTCGATCTGCTCAGCGCGACGCCCGAGTTGCTCCGTGATCTCCTGACCAAGGTCCTGCGTCTCTTCGAGGAGGGTGCCTTCCAACCCCTGCCGCTCACTTGCTGGGACATCCGGGACGCCACGGATGCCTTCCGCCATATGCAGCAGGGGCGTCACATTGGCAAGAACGTGCTCGTTGTTCCCGCCCCCTT
>NZ_LFXA01000014.1 GCF_001187435.1 Streptomyces caatingaensis
TCCAGGATCACCCCGGAGGCGCCCACCTGTTCCAGTGAACGCACCACGTGGCAGGCCGTCTCGGGGTCCACGTAGCCGTCGTCGATGTCCACGAGCAGGTGCTGGCGCGGGAACGCCTGGCGCAGCCGCTGGACGAAGTGGACGAGGTCGGGCCAGGCGATGAACCCGATGTCGGGCAGTCCGTAGTGGGAGGCGGCGAAGCCGAAGCCGGAGACGAACATGCCGTCGTAGTGCTGGGCCGCCACGGATGCGGAGAACATGTCGAAGACGCCTATGAGCGGGGTGGTGCCGTCGGCCTTTATCGCCTCGCGTAGCCGAGCCGGGTGGTTCACGGTACCCTCCGGGGTGAGTGGGGAACGCGCCGGCCACACTGCCGCCAAGCATCTGTGAACGGCCGGGGCGTGCCGATCCGTTGAGGACCCGGGTGTGCGCCGTGGCGACGGCGTGCACCCGGGTTCTTCGTGTGTGCGGTGGTGCTCCGGACCCGGAGATTAGTCAAGCAATGGTCATGGAGCAATGATCGGAAGGTAAAGTCCCGGGCGGTGCGATGCTTTTGCGCCGACTGTGCGGCCGCATGCGCGTGAGCCGCCCGGGCCCGGCGGGTCAGCCGCGCACCGGCACCCGGTGCGCCACCGCGGTGACGTGCAACTCCCCGAAATCAACGGTGTCGTCGAGCGGGACCGTACGGTAGGAGCGCGCGGCCGGCGGCGTCACCCGCAGGGACGCCCCCTTCTGCGCGTCCGTCCCCGTGTGCGTCCAGGCGACGACGGCCTGCGCGGCCTGCCCCGGCTTCAGCAGGACGAGCTGGTTGCCCGGGTCGTCCGCGTACCAGGTGGTGCCCCGCACCGTCGTGGTGGGCAGCGCCTTGTGCCGCGCGTCCTCCAGCCCCAGGCCGGGGTACCCGCGCAGCGCGCACGTGCGCCCCGTCGTGTTCCTGAACTCCAGCGTCCCGCCGGCGTGGTTCATCCCGCCGCCGAGCCGGTCGGCGAACGAGATCCGCAGGTCGTCCGTCCCGCACGTGGGCGTGGCCCGCCCGGCGGCCTGGACGGTCCCCGGCGCGGCGACGGCGAACGCGATCCCCACGGCCGCGGCCGCCCCCGCGATCCGCATGACGGTCTGACGTGTCACGAATACCCATCCTTTCCCCGGAGTTCACCCGTGTGTTCCTTGCCAGGGGGGCGCCTACCCGCGCCGGAGGGCGCGCGAACGCCCGCGCACCACCGCGCGTTCCCCGCCCTTCACCCCTCCGTCACGACGGACGGCGCGAAACGGACCTGCCCCCTCCACAGCCGTCCCCGCCCCCGCTACCCTGCTCCGCTCCCACCCCTCCCCTGCTCCACCAGCACCTCCAACACCCCGCGGATCCGCCCCCGGACCTCCTCGGCCCCCATGACTCCATCCGCTCCAACCACCCCCGGAGCCACCGGAATCCGCACACAGACCGCCTCCGCCACGGCGCCCCTGAACGGCGTCGGCCGGGAGGGCTCGCAGTCCGGCGTGGACGCTGGTGTGGGACGACCCGGGCCGACGAGCCGGGCCCCTATACCCCCTCCGCCAACTCCCATGCCTCCCGGGCGCCTTGACCACCTGCGCGGGTGGTGCGACCCCGTACGCCCTGTGCGTCACTCTCCGTGCCTGACAGGATCCTCCTCGTACGTGCCGGCCGTGTCCGCGGGGGGAGAGCCATGGCTCAGGACGACGATGTCATCGCCATCGTGGGCGCCGCCTGCCGGCTGCCCGGGGGGATCGAGGACCTGGCGGGGCTGTGGTCCGCCCTGGAGGCCGGCCGGGATCTGGTCACGATCGTGCCGGCGGACCGGTTCGACCCGGGCGCCTTCGTCGACGAACACCGGCGCCGGCCGGGCCGCAGCTGCACCCCGGCCGGCGGGTTCCTGGCCGACGTGGCGGGTTTCGACGCCGAGTACTTCGGCGTCTCCCCGCGCGAGGCCTCCCGCATGGACCCCCAGCAGAGACTCCTGCTGGAGCTGGCCGTCGAGGCGCTCGACGACGCGGGCATCGCCCCGGCCGCGACCGCCGGTTCGGACACCGCCGTGTTCATCGGCGTCTCCAGCCACGACTACGGGGACCTGCAGTCCGCCGACCCGGAGAGCGCCAACGCCTACTCCATGTCCGGCGCTGCCATGGCCAACACCGCCAACCGCCTCTCCCACACCATGGACTGGCACGGCGAGAGCATGGCCGTCGACACCGCCTGCGCCTCGGCCCTCACCGCCGTCCACCGCGCCTGCGAGCACCTGCGCGCCGGCCGCTCCCGCACCGCCCTCGCGGGCGGCGTCAACATCCTGCTCAACCCCTTCGGCTTCGTGGGCTTCTCCGCCGCCGCCATGCTCTCCCCGACGGGACGCTGCCGCACCTTCTCCGCCGCCGCCGACGGCTACGTACGCGCCGAGGGCGGCGGCGTCGTCGTCCTCAAACGGCTCTCCGACGCGCTCGCCGACGGCGACCGGCCGCACGCCCTCGTCCTGGCCTCCGGAGCCAACAGCGACGGCCGCACCCCGGGGATCGCCCTGCCCAACAGCGCCGCCCAGGAAGCCCTGTTGCGCGAGGTCTACGCCCGGGCCCGCGTGGAGCCCGACGACCTCGCCTACGTCGAGGCCCACGGCACCGGCACCCCCTCCGGCGACCCCATCGAGTGCGCCGCCCTCCACCACGCCCTGACCGCCCGCCGCACCAAGGGCCCCCTGCCCATCGGATCGGTCAAGAGCAACCTCGGCCACCTGGAGGCGGCGTCCGGCATGCCCGGACTGTTCAAGGCCCTCCTCGTGCTGCGCCACCGCCGGGTGCCGCCCACCCTGCACGCCGAACCGCTCAACCCCCACGTCCCCTTCGCGGACTGGAAGCTGGCCCCGGCCGTCCGCCCCCTCCGGCTCGACGCGACGCCCCGGCCCGTCGCCGGCGTCAACTCCTTCGGCTTCGGCGGCGCCAACGCCCACGTGGTCCTCGCCCCACCGCCCGACACCCCCGCGCCCGTACGGACCACCACTCCGTCCGCCCTGCCGGTGCTCGTCACCGCCCGCACCCCCGCCGCCCTCGCCGCGGCGGCCGCCCGCCTCGCCGACCGGCTGACCGGCCCCGACCGCCCCGACTTCCACGACGTCGTCCACACCCTGGCCCGCCGCCGCGGCCGGCACGAACACCGCGCGGTGGTCCTGGCGGCCGGCCCCGCCGACGCCGCCCACGGACTGCGGGCCCTGGCCGACGGCCGCGAACCACCCGCCGGTGCCGCCGCCGAGGAGGCGGTGACCAGGGGCAAGGTCGCGTTCGTCTACTCCGGAAACGGCTCGCAGTGGGCCGGGATGGGCGCCGACCTCCTGGCGACGGAACCCGTCTTCCGTACGGCCGTGGAGGAGGCCGACGCCGCCCTCCGCCCCCACCTGGGCTGGTCCGTACGGGCCGAACTGGCCGGCCGCTGCGCCCGGCCGGCCGACGCCGAGTTCTCCCAGCCCCTCCTGTTCGCCGTCCAGACCGGGCTGACCGCCCTGCTGGCCTCCCACGGCATCGTCCCCCGCGCCGTCCTCGGCCACAGCGTCGGGGAGATCGCCGCCGCCCACGCCGCGGGCGCCCTCGACCTCCCCTCCGCCGCCCTGGTGGTCGCCGCGCGCAGCCGCGCCCAGGCACCGACCGCCGGCCACGGCCGCATGGCCGCCGTCGGCCTGTCCGAGCAGGACGCCCGCGCCGAACTCGCCGCCCGCCCCGGCACCATCGAGATCGCCGGGATCAACAGCCCCGTGGACGTCACCCTCTCCGGCCCCGAGCACGACCTCCTGGCGCTCGGACGCGACCTCACGGCCCGCGGCGTCTTCCACCGCATGCTCGACCTCCACCACGCCTACCACAGCCGCGCCATGGACCCCGTCGAGCAGCCCCTGCGCGCGGCCCTCCGCGCACTGCGCCCCCGCCCCGGCACCCTCCCGTTCCTCTCCTCCGTCACCGGGGAACTCCTGCCCGGCGACCGGCTGGACGCCGCCTACTGGTGGCACAACGTCCGCCGCCCCGTCCTCTTCGCCCCGGCCGCCGAAGCCCTGCTCGACGAGGGCTGCGACATCCTCGTCGAGATCGGCCCCCACCCCGTCCTCACCCCCTACCTCAAGCGGACCGCCGCCCTCTGCCCCGAGCCCGTCGCCACCGTCACCACCTGCACCCGCTCCGGCGACGGCCCGGCCGAACTGCGCCGGGCCGTCGCCCGCGCCCTGGCCGCCGGGGCCGACGCCGACTGGACCCGAGCCCTCCCCGGCACCGGACGCGTGGTGGACCTCCCCGCCTACCCCTGGCAGCGCGAACGGCACTGGAACGGAGAGCCCGGCTGGTGGACCCGCCGCGGACACGGCCGTCCCTCCCCGCACCCCCTCCTCGGCACCCGGCTGCCGGCCGCCGAACCCGTCTGGTCCGGCACCCTCGAACCCGCCCGGCTGCCCTGGCTCGCCGACCACCGGGTGGACGGGGCCGTCGTCATGCCCGCCGTCGGCTACGCCGAGATGGCCCTCGCCGCCGTGCGGCAGACCGCCGGCGGACCCGCCGAGATCCACCACCTCACCATCGGCCGGCCCCTGCCCGTCCCCTGGGACGACGAGACCACCGCCCTGGAGGTCCAGGTCTCCCTCTCCACCGAGGACCGGACCCTCCGCGTGGCCGGGCGCACCGCCGGAACGGACGGCGACTGGCAGGAACACGCCCGCTGCCGCGCCCGCCGGCTGCTGCGCCCCGCCCCCGAGCCGCTCGACATCGACTCCGTCCTCAAGCGCGTCCACACCGACATCTCCGTGGACGAGGCGTACCGCACGGCCGCGGACCGCGGCCTGCACCTGGGGCCCGCCTTCCGCACACTCCACCGGCTCGTCCTGGGTGACGGGGAAGCCCTCTCCGCCTACCGGGCCACGTCCGACACCACCGGCCCCGGCACCCAGCCGGCCCTGATGGACGCCGGACTGCAGACGGCCTCGCACCTGACGGGCGTCATCAACGGACTCGACGCCCTCTACCTGCCGGTCGCCGTCGACACCATCAGCTCCTGGAACGACCTGCCGCCCGCCGGCTGGATCCACGCCCGCCGGCAGGGAACCGGCGAGCTGGAGTCCTGCTGGGACCTCACCTTCACCGACGACGACGGCACCGTCGCCCTGGAGATGACGGGCTGCCGGCTGCGCCGCGCCGCCGGCTCGGCCGCGCCGGTGCAGCGACTGGAGACCGTCCTGCGCGCGGCACCGCGGCCCGACGACGACGGCCGGCCGTCCCCCATGCCCGCCCCCGGCGCCCTGCTGGCGGCGACCGCCCCGCGCCGCGCCGCACTGGCCGCCGCGTACGAGCGGACACACCCCGCCCGCACGCGGGCCGCCGAACAGGCCGTGCGGGCCCACCTGTTCCTGCGCACGGTGACCGAAATCCTGCCCGGCGCCGACACGTTCACCGTCGAGAGCCTCCTGGCCGCCGGCGTGCGGCGGGAGCAGGCCGGAACCGTACGGCTGTTGTGCTCCCTCGCCGAGGAACAGGGCCTCCTGGAGCGGACCACCGCCGACGGCGACGCCCCCCGGTGGCGGCCGGCGGGCCCGCCCGATCCCGGCGCCGCGCTGCGCGCCGCCCTCACCGAGGGGCCGCCGCCCGACCCCGCGGCCCTGGCCCTCACCGCCCGGTGGGGCGAACGGCTGACCGGCATCCTCCGCGGCCAGGCGGCGGAGGAGGACGCCGAGACCGACCTGCACCTCGTCCGGCAGTGCCAGGAGGGCGGGGCGGAACGCCGGTTCCTCGACCGCACGGCCCGCGAGCTGGTGCGGGCGACGGCCGAGGCGTGGCCCGCGGACCGGCCCCTGCGGATCCTCCAGACGGGCACGTGCGGGGAGGCGGGCACGGCTGCCGGCGGGCTCACGGCCGAGCTGCTGTCCGTCCTGCCTCCCGACCGCACCCGGTACGTCCTCGGCGACGCCGCGCCGCCCTCCGGAACGCGGCCCCGGCCCCACACCCGGCACACCCTCGACCACCGCCGACTGGACCTGAACGCCGATCCGGCCGCCCAGGGTTTCACCGAGGGCGGTTTCGACCTCGTCGTCGCCGTCGGCCCGCCGGGCCGGGCCGCCGACCCGCGCCCCGCGCTGCGACGGTGCGCGTGGCTCCTGGCCGACGGCGGAGCGCTCCTGGTGCTCGACGGGCAGGACACCCCGGCCGGAGCCCCGGCCCGACGTCCCCACCCCCTCACCACCGCCGGGCTGTTGGAGGAGGCGGGCTTCGGCGACGTGCACGCGGTCACCCCCGGCCGTACGGTCCTCCTCGGCCGCCGCACCCCGCGACCCGCACCCCTCCCTCCCGCCGCCCCGCCCCCCGCCTCGCCGCCGCCGTCCCACTGGATCGTCGCCGCCGAGCGGCCCGACGACGCCCTCACCGGGGCCCTCGCGGCCGCGTTGGAGAAGTACGGCACGGTGAACGTCACGCGCCCGCCCGCCGGGGACGACGCGGACGGCGGCTGGGAGGCCGTCCTCACGGCCGAGGCGTCCCGGCGCCCGCACATCGTGCTGCTCCTCGGCGAGGACCCGGCCGCCGCCGACGACCCGCACGCCGCCCTGGACGAAGCCGTGACCCGCCTCGGCACACTGGCCGCGCTCGCCCGCCGCGACCGCTTCACCTCGGCGGCGCACCCGGCCCTCTCCCTGGTGACCCGGCCGTGCGGGGCCCTGCCCGCGCCCGAGGCCGCCACCCACCCGCGCGACGCGGCCGTCTGGGGCGCCGCCCGCACGTTCGCCAACGAACACCCCTCGGCCACCGTCCGCCGCGTCTCCCTCGAACGCGGCCCCGACCCCGAGCACGACGCCCGCAGGCTCGCCCGCGAACTGGCCGTCCCCACCGAGGACGACGAGGTGGTGCTCACCCCGGGCGGCCGGTTCACCCCCACGACCGCCCCCCAGCACCCGCCCGCCGGCCCGCCCGGCACCGGCGGCCCGGGCGCGTACCGGCTGGAGCTGCGCGAGCCCGGACTCTCGCCCCGGCTGGCCTGGACGGCGGAGGAACCCGTCACGCCGGACGCCGGCCAGGTGGTCATCGACGTCCGGGCCGCCGGACTCAACTACCGCGACGCGCTGTTCGCGGCCGGCCTCCTGCCGCCGGGCGCCGACCCCGACGCGGCCTCCGCCCGCGGGCTCGGGCTCGAATGCGCCGGCGTCGTCACCGCCGTCGCACCCGGAGCCGGCGCGTTCGCCCCCGGCGACCGCGTCTTCGCCATCACCCGGGGCGCCCTGGCCTCCGGCCCGGTCGCGGACGCCCGGCTGGTGGCCCCGATCCCCTCCGGAACGGACTTCGCCGCGGCCGCCACCCTGCCCGTGGTCCACCTGACCGCCCACTACGCCCTGAACCACCTCGCGCGCCTCGCCCCGGGAGAGACGGTCCTGGTCCACGGCGGAGCGGGCGGCATCGGACAGGCCGTCCTCCACGTCGCCCGGCACCGGGGCGCGACGGTGATCGCCACCGCCGGCACCCCCGCCAAGCGCGCCCTGCTGCGGCTGATGGGAGTCGAGCACGTCCTCGACTCCCGCGGACCCGGCTTCGCCGACGCGGTCCGCGGGATCACCGGCGGCCGGGGCGTCGACGTCGTCGTCAAC
This sequence comes from Streptomyces caatingaensis, assembly GCF_001187435.1. Classification (GTDB taxonomy): domain Bacteria; phylum Actinomycetota; class Actinomycetes; order Streptomycetales; family Streptomycetaceae; genus Streptomyces; species Streptomyces caatingaensis. The sequence goes on from NZ_LFXA01000014.1 coordinate 7,602, forward strand.
TCGCTCGCCGGCGAGGGCCTCACCCGCAGCGCCGAGGCGATGGCCGCCGGAGGCCGCTTCATCGAGCTGGGCAAACGCGACATCTACGCCAACAGCCCCTTCCCCCTGGGGCTGTTGAGGGACAACCAGGCCTTCTTCGCCGTCGACCTCGCCCGGCTGCTCCGGGACCCGGGAACCCTCGCCGCCGCCTTCCGCGAGACGGCCGGGCACATCGCCGCCGGACACTACCCGCCCCTGCCGTACCGCCTCTGGCCGGCCCCGCGCGTCGACGAGGCGCTGCACACCCTCCAGCACTCCCGCCACCTGGGCAAGGTGGTGGTGGACCTGGGCGAACGCCCGCCCGTCGAAGCCGCCCCGCGCCCGGCCCGCCTCGACCCGGACGCCACCTACCTGCTGGCCGGCGGCCTCGGCGGCCTCGGCGCCGCCACGGCCGGCTGGCTCGTCGAGCAGGGCGCCCGGCACCTGGCCCTCGTCGGCCGCCGGGGCGCGGACACCCCGGGCGCCGCCGGCCTCGTCGCCTCCCTCGCCGCCGCCGGCGCCCACGTCACCGTGCACGCCGCGGACGTGACCGACGCCGGCGCCCTGGGCCGCGTCCTGGAGACCGCCGCGGCCGCCGGACACCCCGTGCGCGGCGTCGTCCACAGCACGATGGGCGTCGACGACGCCCCGCTCGCCGAGCTGACCCCCGAGCGCGTCCGCGCCGTCCTGGCCCCCAAGATGCTCGGCGGCATGCTGCTCGACCGCCTCACCGCCGGCCGGCGGCCGGACCTCTTCCTCGTCCACTCGTCCGTCGCCGCGCACGTCGGCAACCTCGGCCAGGCCCCCTACGCGGCCGGCAACCTCGCCCTCGAAGCCCTCGTCCGCGCCCGCCGGCGAGCCGGGCTGCCCGGCCTCGCGGTCGCCTGGGGCGCGCTGGCCGGCACGGGCCACGCCGCCCGCGACCGGCAGGTCACCGAGCGGCTCTCCCGGGCCGGCATCGGCACCCTGACCGCCCAGGAGTGCCGGGCCGCCGTCGAGGCGTGCCTGTCCGCCGGCACCACCCACCTCACCGCCGGACGCTTCGACTGGGAACGCGCGCGGCACGTCCTCCCCGCCCTGGACCGCCCCCGCTTCGCCCCCCTCCTGGCCTCCGGCGCGCACCGGCCCGACGCCGGCCCCGGGGAGCTGCGGCGGCGCGTCGCCGCCCTGCCCCCGGACGACGCGGAGGCCCTGGTGGCCGACGTCCTCACCGAGGAGCTGGCGGCCGTCCTGCAGACCGACGCCGGCCGGATCGACCGGGCCCGCCGGCTCGACCGCCTCGGACTGGACTCCCTCATGGCCGCCGAACTCGTCGTCGCCGTCCGCCGCAGGCTCGGCTGTTCCCTCCCGTCCGTCGAAGTCGTCCAGGCGGCGGGCGTCACCGACCTCGCCCGCCGCTCCCTGCCCAGGATCCTCACCGCCCCGGCCGGCCGCACATGACCCGCACCGGGCAAGGACCCGCACGAGCCGCACCCACGCCAGGAAGGCCCATGCACGAAGACCCCGCCGAGATCCGGAAGACCGCGTACGAGGGCTACCCGATCGCATGCCGCATCGTGCCGAGCACCGCGCCGCCGGACGGCCGGCTGCTCCCCGACCCCCTCCTGTTCGTCGGCGGCGCCTTCCAGAACAAGGACTCCTGGCTGGTCCACCAGCGGTTCCTCACCCCGTACGCCGACGTCATCACCGTCGACCTGCCCGGCACGGGCGACACCGGACGGCTGCCGGTCCGCCACGGCAGCGCCTTCTACGCCAGGGCGCTGGACCATCTGCTCACCGAGCTCGCCCGCCCGCGCGTCAACCTCGTCGGCGTGTCCTACGGCGCCTTCGTGGCCTACGGATTCGCGCAGCGCAGCCCGGAGCGCGTGGCGCGGATGGCGCTGTCGGGCATGTCCGACCGGCTGCCCGCGGAGATGCGCGCGGTGTGCACGCGCCTCGCGGGGCTGCTGAGGTCCGGGCGCACCGTCGAGTTCGCCGAGACCGTCCTGGCCCACATCATGCCCTCCCGGCCGTCCGGCCCGGCCGGCCGGGGCGAGGCGCTCGCGTTCATGCTGCGTTCCCAGTTCACCGGCCTCCCGCGCGGGACGGCCGAGCAGTACGCCGACCACTACGAGCGCGTCCTCGCGCACCCCCGGCTCCGCCCCGGCCTCCGGGACGTCCCGACGCTGGTGTTCACGGGCGAGCACGACGCCTGCACCCCGCCCGACGCCGGGCGCCGCGTGGCCGCGGCGATCCCCGGATCCCTCTTCGCGACCGTGGCCGACGCGGGCCACCTGGTCTGCCTCGAACGCCCCGAGGAGTTCTCCGAGATCCTCCTCCGCTTCTTCTCCGGCCGCCGGATCGACGAACTCCCGTACTGCGCCTGTGAACCGGGCGTCCCCTCACGGGCGGGCTGAACGGGGATGCGAACCGGCCGGATCAGAACGTTCCTCGGCATGGCGGCGGCCGTCGTCCTCCTCACCGTCTCCGCCGCGGCCGCGCCCGCCGCCGGACGGGCGGCGCCCGCCGCGCCACTTGTCACCGTCGTCCGGACGGCGCCCGGCGTGGGCCTGCGGACGGAGGTCTACCGGCCGGCCGGCCCCGGCCCGCACCCGCTGCTCGTGATGCCCGGTCCCTTCCTGGTGCCCGCCGAGGTCTACTCCCTCCGCGCACTGCGCTTCGCGGCGGCCGGGTTCGTCGTCGTCGCCTACCAGCCGCGCGGCTTCCTCGGCTCGGGCGGCACGTACGGCCTCGCGGGCCCGGCCGACGTAGCGGACGCCTCGAAGATGATCACCTGGGCGCTGGAGCACACCGCCGCGGACCCGCACCGCGTGGGCCTGTGCGGGGTCTCGTACGGGGCCGGGCTCGGTCTGCTGACGGCCGCCGCCGACCGGCGGGTGCGGGCGGTGGCCGCCCTGTCCGGCTGGGCGGACCTGCTCGACGTGACGTACGGGGGCGGCACGCGGAGGCTGCGGGTTCCGCTCCTCCAGGCCCTGATCGCCCTGGCCGAGGCCCGCCTCGACCCCGAACTCGGCCCCGTCCTGCGCGACTTGGCGACCAGCCCGGAACCGACCCCCGCCTTCCGCGCCTTCGCGCGGGCCCGTTCCCCGCTGACGTACCGGGACCGGCTCAACGCCAACGGCACCGCCGTCCTGATGGCGCACGGCTGGCTCGACCCCCTGGAACCCCCCAACGGGATCGGCGCGTTCTTCGACGGGCTCACGGTGCCCAAGCGCCTCGAATACCGGCGCGGGGGCCACGCGACCCAGGAGATCCCCGGGTTCGCCCTGCCCAGCGAGGAGTGGGCCGGCGCCCAGCGCTGGCTGGAACGCCGGCTCGGCGTCCGGAGCGACGGCGTCGGCGAGGGGCCGCCGGTGCTCGTCGAGGTCCGCGGCCACGGCCTCGCCCACCCCGAGGAGCGCTTCGCCCGCCCCTGGCCGGCGGCCACCGCCCCGCGGGCGCCCCGTCTGGAGCCGCTGACGGGCGCCGACCCCACGATCAACGCCTTCGCCGACTCCGGGGCGAACGGCGGGTCGTTGATGGTCAGCGGCCTCCTCGACCAGCTCCTCGGCATCTCCCCGCCCGCCCTGCCCCGGCTCCTGCCGCCCACCGCCGCCGCCGTCTGGCAGACGGCCCCCGCCCGCCACGTCCAGCGCCTCAGGGGCATCCCGGCCCTGCGGACCACGGTGACCCCCTCGGCCCCGGCGGGCACCTTCATCGCCTACCTCTACGACGTCACCCCCACCGGCACCGCCCAACTCATCACCCACGCCCCCTACTCGTTCGCCCACCACACCCCCGCAACCCCTCTCCACGCGCACCTCGACCTCTTCGCCACCGCCTACGACCTCCCCGCCGGCCACCGCCTCGCCCTCGTCATCGACGGCCTCGACCCCCTCTACCTCTCCCGCAACCGCCCCGGCTCCACGCTGACGTTCCACTCGGACCGGACGGAGCTGGTCCTGCCGACGCGGCCGGACTAGCCGACGGCTCGTCAACTGCCCGGGTTCCCCGGCCGTGCCGGGTGGGGGGATTGCTTCGCGACGGCTTCGCGTACGGCCGGGGCGATCTCGGTGGCCCAGCGGCCGACGGAGGCGGGGTCCGGCGTTCCGCCGCGGGGCGAGAAGAGCGTGAAGCCCGCGGCGCCGTGTTCCAGCACGGCGTGGGTGAGTTCCTCGGTCCACTGGGCGGTGGAGCCGCCGAGCCAGCGGCCGTCACGGTCGCGGGTGGCGGGCAGGGGACGGTCGGTGATGCGTCCGGGCAGGTTGAAGACGGTGCGGATCTCGCCCGGATCACGGCCCACGGCCGCCGCGGCCTCGTCGATGACCGGCCGCGAAGTGCGGTAGCGCTCGCTCTGCCAGTCGGCGGCGTGGCCGGGGATCCAGCCGTCGGCGACCCGGCCGGTGGCGGCCAGGGATTTGGGGCCGACGGAGCCGGTCCACACGGCGGGTGCGGCCACGGGGGCCGGTTCGATGTCGTTCACCCGGTAGTGGCGGCCTTGGTGGGTGACCGGTGGGCCGCCTCCGGACAGCTTCTTGACCAGGACGACGGCCTCTTCGAAGGCGTCCACGGCCTCGGCCGGTGTCAGGCGCGGCACGCCCATGTCGGCGATGCGGTCCCACCGTCCGCCGGCGCCCATGCCGAGCACGATGCGGCCGCCGGAGAGCGCGGACAGCGTCGTCACGGTGCGGGCGAGCATGGCCGGCGGCCGGGTCGGCAGGTTGGTGACGTTGGCGAAGCCGGCGATGTGCCGGGTGCGGCCGAGGACGAAGCCGATGGTGGCGTAGGCGTCCAGGCGCTCCCCGAGGTAAGGGTGGTCGGACAGAGAGAAGTGGTCGAGCCCGTCGCGGTCGGCCTGTTGCGTCATGCGCAGCAGCTCGGCCGTGTCCTCGACGACGCTGTGCGCGCCGAAGCCGAAGACCACTGGTGGTACGGACATTGCTCCGCCTTTCGTTCGATGCGGCGACGGGGCCGTGCCGCTGGTCGATGAGCTTGCAGGTATGGCTACCAGGCGTATGCCTCGGGCGCGGGCCTGGTCCCGTTCGGCGCGGGCGGCGGTGCCCTCCCGCCGCTTGCGCAGGAAGCCGCCGAGGACGCCGCCGTTCAGCGGGCCCCCCGGGACCACGCCGATGCCGTAGTGGCGGGCCGCGGGCAGCACCGATGTTCAGCGCGCATGGTGCCCAGGACCGGCCGGGAGACCGACGGGCCGCTGCGGCCGAGGCGGGTGTACTGCACGGCGGTCACCACCCTTGGGCGGCGGTCGGGCCGAACTGGCCGGTGAAGCGGCCGGTGAACAGATCCGCGCCCTTGAACTCGGCGACCGTCGAGGCCGGGGCGGCGAACGGGCCCTCGGGCGAGGGCAGTTGGCCGACGCCGCCGTTCGGGCCGAGCGGCAGCAGGATCACGGGGTGCCCCAGCGGCTGGTACGTGGCGGTGGGCGGCCTCCCGTTCAGCTGGGCGGTGATGTCCTGCGCGACCACCTCGGCGTGCTGCATCGCGTAGCCGGCCATCTTGGCCTCGGGGACATCGGTGAGGTCGCCGACCGCGTAGACGTGTTCGTGGTCCTGGACGGTGAGGCGTCCGGTCACCGGCACCCGGCCCTCGGGTGTACGGGGGGTGAGCTTGCCGTCGGCCAGATAGTCGCTGTTGACGGTGGTGCCGTAGGCGCGGAACCAGATGTCGGCGGTGATCGTCCCGCCCCCGGTGGTGGTGACGGTGACGGTCCCGGCCCGGCCGGACTCGGTGCTCGGCGGCTCCGTCAGGGCCGTGTCCAGGCGCACCTCGATGCCCTGGGCCGCCAGTCGGCGGTGCAGGTCGGCGACGACCTCCGGCCGGAAGCCGGGCAGCAGCTCCTTCGCCGGATCGACGATGGTCACGTGCTTGTCCGGCCAGACCTCCTTGAGCTCCCCGGCCAGTTCCAGCCCGACCGGGCCGGCGCCGAGGATCAGCACCCGCTGTGCCGGCAGCAGTTCCTTTCCGCCGGGATCGACGGAGACCGCGCGGTCGCGTATCACCGTGCCCTTCGGCAGCAGCGTCTCGAACGGGAAGAACGTGTTCGGCGCCCAGTCGGGCCGGGCCGGCGCCCGCAGCGATCCTGCCGCGTTGACGAAGTCCTCCCGCGGATCGATGAGCACGACGTCCGCCCCGGGCTCGGACCCGAGCGCCTTGGCGACCGCGGCGCCTCCGTAGCCTCCGCCGACGACCACGACCGTGCGACTCATGGCATGACCTCTCTCGACACGAAATCACGTTCGCTGTACGAACTTAACTAGTTCGCCTCACGAACCAGAAGGTAATAGTTCGCAGCGCGAACCGCAAGAGGTCTTCCGTGCCGGACGCCCTGACCTGCGGCCGTGGCGTGAGAGTTCACAAGTAGTTCGTGGCGCGAATGTATGATGGCGGCATGAGAAAACCCTCGGACGAGGCCATGGGAGTCGTCGCCGGACTGGTGCGGTCCTCGTTCCTGGTGGACGCGGTCTACAGCGAGTCCGCCCGGGAGTACGGCATCACGCACCAGCAAGGACAGCTGCTCTGTGTGCTGATGGCGCAGCCGTACGGGATGAGCGAACTCGGCGGGATGCTCCGGCTGGCGAAGTCCAGCCTGACCGGTCTGGTCGATCGCACCGCCCGGCGTGGCCTGGTGCGGCGCGAGCCGTCACCCGACGACGGCCGCGCGGTCGTGATCGCCTTGACCGAAGCCGGCGCCGAGCTCGCGGACGACTTCTCCACCGAGACCTGCCGGCGGCTCTACGCCCTCACCCGCTGCCTGGACCACACCGACCGCACCCGCCTGGCGGCACTGCTCGCCCGAGTGGTCTCGGAGAACGAGGTCCCCGCCGTGTTCACCGACACCGGCCCCGGCGAGCCGAGCGCCAGCGCCTGACCTCCTGCCGGAGCGCGGCGTCTCGCGCGGTGACCTTCGGCGAGGACGTCTGCCGCGCCCGCACCGGCAGCCTGCCCCGAGCCCTCGCGCCCTTCCGCGGCCCGGCGATCGGGCTCGCCCGCCTCGCCGGGTGGAGGCGGAACGCCGCCGCCCGCGACCACGCCCTCCCCTGCCCGTCTACTCCGCTTGGTTCCCTCCGGGCTCAGCCGCCGCCGGCGGGACCGGCGCCCGGAACTTCTTCTCCAGGTCCGCGCCGCGGATCACGCCCGCCGTGTGGTAGGTCAGGCCCCACGCGTCGATGGCCGAGGCGTCCGCGAAGACGCACATGGTGTGCAGGTGGTCGCGGTCGACGGGGTCGCCCTGGCGGATCCAGCCGCCGGTGTCCGACGCGCGGTCGCCGAATCGGGTGGTGCCGCCGAGTTTGGCGCAGTAGGCGGAGGAGGGGTTGCCGACGGGGTGGGTGGGGAGGGCGGGTTTGCGGAGGTAGGCGAGGGAGGCGAGGGTGGGGGCGTCGGCGGCGAGGGTGTCGGTGGGGAGGACGAGTTGGGTGTGGTCCTGGGCCGACTGGAAGTGGCAGAGTTCGCGGACCGCGCCGAGGGGCGTCAGGCGGGCGCCGTTGTCGTAGTAGGCGCGGTACGCCGCGGGGTGGCCGCCCTGCCGGGCGCACCAGGAGGCGGGGCGGGGCGCCTCGTCGGCCGTGGCCTGGGTGGTGAGCAGGAGGGCCGCGCCCGTGGCGAGGGACAGGGCGGCGGCCGTGGCGCGTGCTCGCATGAGGTCCTCCCGGGGGGCGGGTTCCGTACGGGACGGGGGACAAGCCTGGGGGAGGGGTGGCGGGGCGTCAACGGGCGCATTCGGTCAGTCCGTTCGCGGACCTGTGCGGGCCGGCCGGTTCGTATTGATCGTTTTGTATCGAATGGGTGAATGCCCGGCTTGGGTCATATACGCGTTGTTGCGACGGGAAAAGCCTTTCTCCAGGCATGAGTTGGTCATCGGTCGCCACCCCTGGGGGAGTTGCCATGGAGTCGTGCGGGTCGTCCGTCCCGGTGGCGGTCGTGGGGGTGGCCTGCCGGCTGCCCGGGGGCATCACGCAACTCGACGGGCTGTGGCGGGCGTTGGCGGACGGCCGGGACCTGATCAGTCCCGGTCCGCCGGACGGGCGGTTCGACGCCGCGCGGTTCAGCGATCCGGATCCCGAGCGGCCGGGACGGGCGTACACCATGGCCGGCGGGTATCTGGAGGACGTGGCGGGCTTCGACCCGGAGTACTTCGGGATCTCGCCCCGCGAGGCCCGGCACATGGATCCGCAGCAGCGGATGCTGCTGGAGATGACGGCCGAGGCCCTCGACGACGCCGCCATCGCCCCGGCCGCCCTGGCCGGTTCCGACACCGCCGTGTACGTCGGCGTCAGCGATCTGTCCTACGGCGGGCTGCAGATGAGCAAGGTGGAGGAGATCTGCGGTCATTCGATGAGCGGTTCGGCCCTGTCGATCACGGCGAACCGGCTGTCGTACGCCTTCGACCTGCGCGGCCCCAGCCTCGCGGTGGACACCGCCTGCTCCTCGTCACTGACCGCCGTCCACCAGGCGTGCGAGGCCCTGCGGACGGGCCGCAGCCCGGTGGCCGTGGCCGGCGGCGCCAATCTGCTGCTGAGCCCGGCCCACTTCATCGGGTTCTCGAAGGCGATGATGCTCTCGCCGCGCGGGCGCGTCGCCGCGTTCTCCGCCGGGGCGGACGGCTATGTACGGGCCGAGGGCGGCGGGGTCGTGGTGCTCAAGCGGCTGTCCGACGCGCTGGCGGACGGCGATCGCGTGCACGCGGTGATCGCGGCCAGCGCGTCCAACAGCGACGGCCGCACCTCGGCGATGACCGTGCCGAGCACGGAGATGCAGCGGCGGCTGCTGCGCGAGGCGTACGAGCGGGCCGGGGCCGCCCCCGACCAGGTGCTGTACTTCGAGGCGCACGGCACGGGCACGCCGGTGGGCGATCCGCTGGAGTGCCGGGCGGTCGGCGAGGCGCTGGGCGTGCGCCGCACGACCGGGCCGCTGCCGATCGGTTCGGTGAAGACCAACCTGGGCCACATGGAACCCGCTTCGGGGATGGCCGGACTCTTCAAGGGCCTGCTCGTGCTGCGGCACCGCACCGTCCCGCCGTCCCTCCACGGCGACCCGCCCAACCCCGCGATCGACTTCACCGGCCTCAACCTGAGCCCCGTGCACGACGCCTGTCCGCTCGCCGGACGCGAGGACGGCGTGGTGGGCGTGAACAGCTTCGGCTTCGGCGGCGCCAACGCGCACGTCGTCCTGAGCCCGCCGCCCGCGCGGGCGAGGACGGAACTCCCGCCGGAGCACGGTCCGTTGCCGCTGGTCGTCTCCGCGCGCACCCACGACGCGCTCGCGCAGGCGGCCCGCGCCGTCGCCGGCCGCGTGCGCGAGGCGACGCCCGGCGACTTCTACGACCTGTGCTGGACCGCCTCCCGCCGGCGCGGCCGCCACCCGCACCGCGTGGCCGTGCTCGCGTCCGGACCGGACGAGGCCGCCGGGCGGCTGGAGGCCCTGGCGGCGGACGGGGCCGGGCTCGCCGCCGCCGAGGTGCGGGTGCCGGAGCCGGGCGGCACCGTCTTCGTCTACTGCGGCAACGGCACGCAGTGGCCCGGCATGGGCGCGGCCCTCATGGCGGGGGAGCCGGCGTTCCGCGCCGCCGTGGAGGCGGCCGACGCCGAACTGGAGCCGCTGCTGGGATGGTCGGTCGCCCGCCTCCTGGCCGGCACGCACGGCACGGCGGACGGCACAGCGGACACCGCGACGGACGCGATGACCGAGGCCATGACCGACACCGCCCGCGCCCAGCCCGCCCTCTTCGCCTACCAGCTCGGGCTGACGGCGCTGCTGGCGGAGCACGGGGTGCGTCCGGCCGCGGTGCTGGGCCACAGCGTCGGCGAGGTGGCCGCGGCGCACGCCTGCGGCGCGCTCGGCACGGCCGAGGCCGCCCGGGTGGTCGCCGCCCGCAGCAGGACCCAGGCCGCGACGGCCGGGACGGGCCGGATGGCGGCGATCGGACTGGGCGAGCCGGACGCCCGCGAGGCCCTCGCCGCACACGGCGGACGCCTGGAGATCGCGGCGGTCAACAGCGCCCGGGACGTGACGGTCTCGGGAGACCCCGCCGCCCTCGACGCCCTCGGCCGCGAACTGGCCGCACGCGGCGTCCCGTTCCGCGCGCTCGCGGTGGACCACGGCTTCCACAGCGCCGCCATGGACGTCATCGAGGAGCCGCTGCGGGCGGCCCTGGCCGGTCTGACCTCGCACGCCCCGCGCCTGCCGATGTACTCCACGGTGACCGGCGACCCCGTCGGGGCCGGCGAACTCGACGCGGCGTACTGGTGGCACAACGCCCGCCGGCCGGTCCGCTTCGCGGACGCCGTGCGCCGCGCGGCCGGTGCGGGGCTCGGCGCCGTGGTGGAGATCGCCCCGCAGCCCGCCCTGGCCGGGGCGCTGTGCCGCATCGCCGCCGACGCGCCGCGGGGCGCCTTCCCCGTCGTCTCGCCCGTCTCCAGGGAGCGGTGCGCCGGCGCCGACGTCCGCCGGGCCGCCGCCCGGCTGCTGGCCGCCGCCGAACCGGCCGCCCTCGACGCCCGGTTCCCCCGCCCCGGCGCCGTCGCCGACCTGCCGCCCTACCCCTGGCAGCGCCAACGGCACTGGCACGGCACGCCGGAGCACTGGATCCGTACCAGCGGCGACGGCGTGCTCGTCCACCCCCTGCTCGGCGAACGGGTGCCCGTCCTGGAGCCCACCTGGCACACCGCCGTCGAGCGCACCCGCACCCCGTGGCTCGCCGACCACCGCATCGCGGGCGCGGTCGTCATGCCCGCCGCCGGGTTCGTCGAACTCGCGCTGGCCGCCGCCCGGGAGGTCCACAGCGCGGGCACCCCGGCCGAGATCGACGACCTGGACATCGTCCGCGCCCTGCCCCTGCCCTGGGACGCCGTGACGGACGTCGGGCTCCAGACCTCCCTGTGCGACGAGGACGGCATCCTCCGCGTCGCCAGCCGCATCGGGGAGCCGGGCGGCTGGCGGCCGCACGCCCGGGCCCGGGTCCGGCGCCTGGCCGCCGCCCGGCCGGACGGCATGGACACCGACGCGGTGCGCGCCCGGCTCGGACGCGCCCTGGACACCGGCGAGTTGTACGCCGGACTGGCCGAGGCCGGCCTGGAGTACGGCCCGGCCTTCCGGGTCCTGCGGGACCTGCGCGCCTCCGCCGGGGAGGTCCTGGCCGGATACCGCTGCGACCCGCCGGACGACGGCTACGGCGGTTACGTCGTCCATCCCGCCCTGCTGGACGGCGCGTTGCAGGCCGGCGCCCCGCTGCTGGAGGTCGCGGAGGACGGCTACCTGCCGGCGCGCATCGACCGGGTGCGGTTCTGGGCGCCCCCGGCGCCGGACGGCCTGGTGCACGTCCGGCAGCGCTCGCGGACCGCCCGGGAGGCGGTGTGGGACGTCACCGTGGCCGGCCCCGACGGGACGGTGGCCCTGGAACTGACCGGCTGCCGTCTGCGGCGGGTGGGACTGCGCGCGGGCGGCCGCGCGGAGGAGTACGCGTCCGTGCTGCGGGCCGCGCCGCTGGCCGGACAGCCCGTGCCGCCGTGGACCCCTCCGGCGCCGAGCGAGGTGGCCGCGGCGGCCGCGGAAGGGGTGCGCCGGGTGTGGGAATCGGCTCCGGTCGTCGGACAGTTCGCGACCGGGGCCCCGATGTTCCGCCGCATGACCGCGGAGTGCGCGGTCCGGGCGTTCGCCCGGCTGCTGCCGGGGCGCGGGACGTTCACCTTCGACGACCTCACCGCGGCCGGGGTGCTGCCCCGGCACGGGAAGCTCGTGCGCCTGCTGGCCCGCCTCGCCCGGGACGAGGGGCTGCTGGCGGACGAGGGCGCGGGCTGGCGCCGGCTGCCGGCGGCCGACGCGCCGGAACGGCCGAGGGGCTGGGAATTCCTCTCCACACTGGCCTCCTGGGTCGCCACCGGCTGCCTCGGCCAGCGGTTCGCCCTGCACCTGCCGGACCTGCTGTGCGGCCGGCGGGACCCGCTGGACCTGCTGTTCCAGGACAGCGGCCCGGAGCTGGCCCAGCTGTACTACGACCTCGACCCGCCGACCGCCCTCCACAACCGGCTCGCCGCGGAACTGCTGGCGGCCGTGGTCCGGTCCTGGCCGCCGGACAGGCCGCTGCGCGTCCTGGAGATCGGCGCCGGCACCGGCGGCCTGACCGCGCACCTGCTGCCGCTGCTGGACGACCGCGCGCGGTACGTCTTCACCGACGTCTCCGCCGCCTTCTTCCCCGCCGCCCAGGCGCGGTTCGACGCCCCCGCCGCGCACCTGTCCTACCGCACGCTCGACCTCGACCGCGACGCCGCGGACCAGGGGTTCGACGACGGCTCCTTCGACGTGGTGGTCGCGGGATTCGCCCTGCACACCGCGGCCGACCTGCGGCGTTCCCTGGGGCGCCTGGCCCGGCTGACCGCCCCCGGCGGATACCTGCTGGCCCTGGAGACCCACGAACCGGAGCTGCTGGCACTGCTCTTCGGCGCGATGGAGAGCTTCTGGAGCGCCCAGGACCGCGAACTGCGCCCTGACAGCGTCCTGTTGCCCCACGACCGATGGCCGGGCGTGCTGGCCGACGGCGGCTTCGAGGACGTCGTCCAGACCGACGTGCCCGGAATGCGCGAGCAGTTCTCCGTGCTGCTCGCCCGGACGCCCGCCGGGCCGCCGCCGGAGTGTCCCGGCCCCGCACCGTCCGAGGACCGCTCCTGGCTGCTCGTCGCCGAGCACGAGGAGGAGCACGCCCTCGCCGGGCTGCTCGCCGCCCGGCTGGCCGCCGCCGGCGGCTCCCTCCCGGAGGTACGGCCCTGGCCGGCCGGGCCCGGGGAGTGGGAGAAGGCCCTCGCGGACGACCCGGACGCCACCGTCGTCCTGATGCTGGGCGCCGCGTGCGACCGGGCGGCCGGAGAAGACCCCGCGGCCGCCGTCGAGCTGGCGGTGCGCCGGGCCGCGGCGCTGCGCTCCCTGGCCCGCGCCGAGCAGGGCCGGACCGGTGACCGGGCGCGCCGCCTGGTGCTGGTCACCCACCCCAGCGGGGCGCTCCCCGCGCCCGAGCGCCCGGCCTTCCCCGGACAGGCCGCCGCCTGGGCGGTGACCCGTACCCTGTCGCGCGAACAGGACGTCACGGGACGGCGGATCTCCCTCGACCGGGGGCCGGACCCGGCGCTGGACGCCGCCCGGCTGGCCCGGGAGCTGCTGGCCGACGCGCCGGCGGAGGAGGGGGAGCAGGTGCACGACGAGGTCGCCCTGACCGGCGGCGGCCGCTTCGTGCACCTCGTCGAACGGGCCCGTCCCGCCACGGTCCTCGCCCGGCCGGACGACGGGACCGCCTACCGGCTCGACCTCCGGGACCAGGGGCTGGCCCACCGGCTGCGGTGGACCGAGACCGAGCCGCCGGTGCCGGGGCCGGGCGAGGTGGTGGTCGCGGTGCGCGCGGCGGCGCTCAACTACCGCGACGTCATGGTGGCGACGGGCCTCCTGCCGCCGGGGGCCGAGGACGGCCTGCCCTCCGAGGCGTTCCTGGGGCTGGAGGGGGCCGGGGTGGTCACCGCTGTGGGCGAGGGCGTCGGCCGGTTCGACGTGGGGGACCGGGTGTTCGGGTTCCTCCCCGGCGCCTTCGCCTCGCACGTCCGCGTGCCCGCGACGGCGGTGCGGCGGATCCCCGGGGGGCTGTCCTTCGCCGACGCCGCGACCGTGCCCGTGGCCTACTTCACCGTCCACCACGCCCTCGCCCACCTGGCCCGCCTCAGGAGCGGCGAGACCCTGCTGGTGCACGGCGTGGCGGGAGGTGTCGGCATGGCCGCGGGGCGCTTCGCCCTGCGCGCCGGCGCCAGGGTCATCGGCACCGCGGGCACGCCCGCCAAGCGGGACATGGCGACCGTCTTCGGCGCCGAGCTGGTGCTGGACTCCCGCACGCCCGCCTTCGCCGACGCGGTCCTCGCCCACACCGGCGGACGGGGCGTCGACGTCGTCCTCAACTCCCTCAGCGGCGACGCGGGCGCCCGGACCCGCGAGGTGCTGGCCCCGCGCGGCCGCTTCGTCGAGCTGGGGAAGCGCGACGTCTTCACCAACCAGCGCATGCTGCAACGGCCGTTGGCCGAGAACGCCTCGCTCTTCTTCGTGGACGCGGCCAACCTGGTGTGGCAGGACCCCCGCCACGCCGGCACGGTCTTCGACGAGGTCGCCGAACGGCTGCGCACCAGGACCTACTTGCCGCTGTTCCACCAGATCTACCCGGCCCACCGCATCGACGAGGCCTTCCGGCTCATGCAGCACTCCAAGCACCTGGGGAAGATCGTCATCGGCTTCGACGGGCCCGTACCCGTCCACCGGGCGCCCCGCCGCCTCCACCTGGACGGCGACGGCACCTACCTCGTCACCGGAGGGCTCGGCGGCTTCGGCGCCGAGACCGCCCGGCGGCTCGCCGAGCGGGGCGCCCGCCACCTCGCCCTGGTCAGCCGCCGGGGCCCGGAGGCCCCCGATGCCGCGCGACTGGTCGGGGAACTGGGCGCGCTCGGCGCGCGGGCCCGCGCCCACGCCGCCGACGTCTCCGACCCCGCCGCGGTGCGGGCCCTCGTCGAGGAGGTCACGGCGGCCGGCCGTCCCGTCCGCGGCATCGTCCACGCGGCCATGCACCTCGACGACGGCGCCCTGGCCGAACTCGACGACGACCGCTTCCGGTCCGTCCTCGCCCCCAAGTGGGGCGGCGCCCTCGCCCTCGACGCCCTCTGCCCGGACGCCGAGTTCATCGCCTACTCCTCCGTCAGCCCGCTGGTCGGCAACCCCCTCCAGAGCAACTACGCCGCCGCGAACCTGGCCATGGAGGCCCTGGTACGGGCCCGGCGCGCGGCCGGCCGCCCCGGCCTGGCCGTCGCCTGGGGCGCCATCGGCCGCGTCGGCTACGTCGCCCGCAACAACCTCACGGCCAGTACCACCGCGGTGGGCTGCCCTCCCATGGACCCCCGGGAAGCGCTCACCGCCCTGGAGGACCTCTGCGAACGGCGTGCGGAACGGACGACCTTCGGACGTATCGACTGGCAGCGCCTGTCGGTGCTCCTCGCCCCCGGCGCCGTGCCCCGCTTCGCCGCCGTCCTGCCCGACCGGATCGAAGGCTCCGACTGGCAGCTGGACGAGTTCCTCGAACGGCTGGCCACCGCCACGCCCGCCGAGGCCGCCGGCCTCCTGGAGGACCTCGTCGCCGGCATGGCCGCGTCCGTCCTCCACATGGCACCCGGCGAACTCGACCGCCACCGGCCCCTGCAGCAGTACGGCATGGACTCCCTGATGGGCCTGGAGATGCTCTCCACCTTCCGCAGCCGGCTCCAGCAGGACGTCCCGGTCATGGAACTCCTGCACTCCGACGGCTCCGTCCACGGCATCGCCGGGACCGTCCTGCCCCACCTCCTGCGCCAGGCCCGCGCACGCGTGCAGGACGGCGGCCGGTGACCGTCGTCCCCACCGGTGCCACCGGCTTCCCGGCTCCCGCCCGTCGCACGCCCTCCCGGCCACCGGGCGGAGCGCCACCGCCCTCGGGCGCGACAGCGCCACCCGCCCCGGCCCCGCCCCGCGCGCCGCCGAAGCCGGTGACCCCGAACTCCGCGCCCCCACAGGCAGGTTGACGGGCGTACGCGCCGGCCCGGCCCGGCCTCCGGCGACCGGCGGCCCGCGCCGAAGCCGTCCGGCACTGCGCCGCCTCCGTTCCCCCGACCCCCGCCCCCCGACCGAAGGAGCGACCCGCATGACCCCCCGCACCGAGGGGCGGACTGCCTGGCGCAGGGCCGCCGCCGTCGCCCTGCCGGCGGTGGCGGCCGTCGCCGCCATGGCCGTCGCCATGGCACAGGGCGCCCTCGCCTCGTCGTTCGCCGTGTCCGGCACCGCCTTCCAGGTCTCGGCCGGCCGGCTCACCAGCAAGGGCCTGGCCTCCTACGTCACCGTCGACCACGCCGCCGACGGCAGCGGCCACCCGGTGGCGCTGCTCGGCCTCGGCGAGGCCACCCTCTCCGACCTCTGCCAGTCCGCCCGCGTCCCCACCCCCGTCGGCACGGTCGTCTTCAGACTGACCGCGGGCGGAAGGGCCGGCCCGATCGCGGCGCGCGACCTGGTCATCGACGGCGAGGACCTCACCGGCGACGCCCGCTTCGAGCGGGTCGAGATCGGCCGGGACGCCGGCGCGCTCGACACCGTGCCCGGCGTCCGGGGGCAGCCGGGCCCCTTCGGCCTCCAGGCCGGCGGCGTCACCGTGACGGGCGTGCGGTCCCACGCCCGCTCCGCCACCGGCGGGGACCTCCGCCTCAAGGGACTCGCCCTGGACGTCACGCTGAACGGGAAGGCATGCTTCTGACCGCGTCCCCGCACGGCCGGTGGCGCGCCTGGCGCCGCGGCCGCCCCTTCTGGGCCGGCACCCTGCTCCTCCTCGCCGGCGCCGAGCTGGTGGCCGCGCCCCTGGCACCCGTGCGGATCCTCCTCGGGCTGGGCCGGGGCGGCATCGCGGCCCTCGGCCTCGGGGCCGCGCTCGTGCTGGCCGGGCTGAGCCTGTGGTTCCTGCCGCACGCCCACCACTACATCGGCATCCACGCGATGATCCTCGCGGTGCTCGCCTTCCCGGCCACCAACCTGGGCGGCTTCCTCGCCGGCACCCTCCTGGGCATCGCCGGCGGCGCCATGGGCTTCGCCTGGCAGCCCGGGACCGGGCCCGCCCCCGGTGCCCGCACGCCCCCGCCGCCCCGGGCGATGGCCGCGGCGCTGCCCCTGGTCCTGCTCACCGCCCACCTCGCGCCCGCCGCCCCGCCCGCCGCCCGACCCGCGGCCGCCGCCGTGCCGCCGGCCGTCACCACCACCCGCTTCGCCCCCGACGGACCCGTGCTCGCCCGGGTCGTGGAACTCCCCACCGCCTCCGGCC
The DNA here is from genome assembly GCF_001187435.1 of Streptomyces caatingaensis. Taxonomy (GTDB): domain Bacteria; phylum Actinomycetota; class Actinomycetes; order Streptomycetales; family Streptomycetaceae; genus Streptomyces; species Streptomyces caatingaensis. The sequence goes on from NZ_LFXA01000014.1 coordinate 24,463, forward strand.
CGTTGCGCGTGATGGCCCTGAGCATGCGCGCGGCCTCGCTCAGCGACTACCGCCTGCGCACCCGCGACGGCACCGGCCACGACCTGACCCTGGGCGCCGGCACCCTCCGGCTCACCGGCCGGGTCACCCTCTACCTCACCCGGTTCAGCGGCTGCGTGGAGGGCCTGATGTGCCTCACCTTCACCCCCGACGGCCTGCCCGTCCCGCCGCTCGTGCCGCCCCTCGTCTTCCTGACGGACGTCACCGCCGAACAGGCCCTGGTCACCAGCGACGTCCTCGTCACCGACGGACTCGACCTGGCGGCGGAGCCGCGGCGGTGACTCCATGCCGGTCATGGCCGCCCGGGGAGCGGTAGCCCGCCGCGCCCGCCGGGCAGGCATCCGCCGGGTGAGGAGTGTTCTCGTCCGCGTGGGCGCCGCCGTCGCCGCGGCGCTGCCGGCCGTCGTGCTGCGGATCACCGGAGCCGAGCCGGGGGCCCCGGCCGCGATCGCCGTCTTCGGCGTCGGCGTGCTCGCCGCCGCGCTGCTGCTGATGTGGGCCGCCGAGACCGCGCGCGCGGACCTCTCCGGGCCCCTCGCGCTCGCGCTGCTGGCGTTCATCGCCGTGCTGCCCGAGTACGCCGTCGACCTGTACTTCGCGTACACCGCCGGCCGCCGCCCCGAGTACGCCGCCTACGCCGCCGCCAACATGACGGGCGCCAACCGGATGCTGGTCGGCGTCGGCTGGCCCCTCGTCGCCCTGGCGGCCGCCGTCACCGCGCGGCGCGGGGGAACCGGCGGCGCCATCCGGCTGCGCGCGCACCGGCGGATCGACGTCGCCTTCCTCGGCGCGGCCGGCGCCGTGGCCTTCGTCATGCCGGCGACACGGGAGATCGCCTGGTGGCTCGGCCCCGTGCTCATCGGCTGGTACGCGTACTACCTCTTCCGCGTCGGACGGTGCGCCGAGACGGACGAGGAGGAACCGGTCGGCGTACCGGCCCGGCTGGCCCGGCTGCCCGCCGGGCCGCGCAGGGCGGCGACCGTCGCCGGGTTCGTCCTCGCCGCCGGTGTCGTCCTCGCCTGCGCCGAGCCGTTCGCCACCGCGCTCGTCGACGCCGGGACGTCCCTCGGCGTCGACCGCTTCCTGCTGGTGCAGTGGCTCGCCCCGCTCGCCTCGGAGGCGCCCGAGCTGATCGTCGCCGTCGTGTTCGCCTGGCGGCTGCGCGGGGACGACGGGCTCGGGGCGCTGCTGTCGAGCAAGGTCAACCAGTGGACGCTGCTCATCGGCAGCCTGCCGCTCGCCCACCTCGCCGGCGGCGGCGGCGCGGCGCTGCCGCTCACCGAACGGCAGGTGGAGGAGGTGCTGCTGACGGCCGCGCAGACCGCGCTGGCCGTCGTCCTCCTGCTGGACCTGCGGTTCGCGCCGTGGAAGGCGGGCCTGCTGCTCGTCCTGTTCGGCGTGCAGTTCGCGCTGCCGGGGGCCGGGGCCCGGACCGTCCTCGCCTGGGTCTACCTGGGGCTGGCGGCCCTGCTGCTGGTGCCGCGGCTGCGCGAGCTCGGGCCGTCCGCCCGGGCCCTCGCCGGGAGGGTGGCGGGCGACCCGCACTGACCGGGCTCAGCCCGGCGAGCCCAGCTCGAACGCCGCGTGCAGCGCCCGCACCGCCTCGTGCAGCCGGTCGGCGCCGCAGACCGCCGAGATGCGGCTCTCCGCCGTGGAGATGGCGGTGATGTCCACCTCCGCCGCCGACAGCGTCTCGCAGAAGCGGGCGATGACGCCGGCCTCGGCCCGCATCCCCGTGCCGATGAGGGACACCTTGCCGATGGACGGGTCGTAGCGCAGCTCGTCGAAGCCGAGATCCGCCCGGCGTTCGCGCAGGGCGGCCAGCGCGGCCGGCCCGTCGCTCCGGGGCAGGACGAGGGTGAGGTCGCCGCAGCGCCCCGGCGGGCGGACGGCCTGCTGCACGGCCGTGTCGACGTCCACCCCCGCGTCGGCCAGGATCCGGAAGAGCGCGGCCGTGGTGCCCGGGCCGTCCGGGACGCCGCAGACGGTGAGTTCGGCGCCGGACCGGTCGTGGGCGACCGCGGTGACCGCCGACCGGACCTCCGCCGACGGCTGTTCGCCCTCGGCGCTGATCACGGTCCCCGGACCGGAGCCGTGCGCCGGCCGGACGTGCACGGTCACGCCGTAGCGGCGGGCGAACTCGACGCTGCGCGGCGCCAGCACCTTCGCGCCGCTGGCCGCCATCTCCTCCATGGTCTCGTAGGGGAGCCGGTCCAGCCGGCGGGCGTCGGGGACGATCCGCGGGTCGGCGGTGAACACCCCGTCCACATCCGTGTAGATCTCGCACACGTCGGCCTTGAGCGCCGCCGCCAGCGCGATGGCCGTGGTGTCGGAGCCGCCCCGGCCCAGCGTGGTGATCTCCTCGCTCTCCCGGTGGAACCCCTGGAAGCCGGCCACGAGCACGACCGACCCGCGGTCCAGGTGCTGCCGCACCCGGTCCGGCAGCACCTCGGTGATCAGGGCCCGGCCGTGGGCGGCGGTGGTGAACACCCCGGCCTGGTCGCCGGAGAGGGAGCAGGCGTCGGTGCCCAGCGCGTGGACGGCCATCGCGGTGAGGGCGTTGGAGATGCGCTCCCCGGCGGTGAGCAGCATGTCGACCTCGCGGCGCGGCGGCATGGGGCTCACGTGCCCGGCCAGGCCGAGGAGTTCGTCGGTGGTGTCGCCCATGGCGGAGACGACGACCACGAGGTCGTGGCCCGCCTCCCGGGCGGTGACGATCCGTTCGGCGACGCGCCGGATGCACTCGGTGTCCCGCACCGAGGAGCCGCCGTACTTCTGGACGATGAGAGCCATCGGAAGGGGCCTCCCCCTGAGGGCGGGCGTGCTAGGGCCGACGCGCGGTGGCGTGCGCGAGGGCGGCGACGAGGATCGCGCAGGCCGTGTCGACCACCTCCGCGGTCACGTTGAGCGGGGGCAGCAGACGGACGACGCTGTCGTCGCGGCCGCCGAGTTCGAGGATCAGGCCGCGCTGGAGCGCCTCGGTCTGCACGGCGGCGGCGAGCGCGGTGGCGGGCCGGCCGGTCGCCGGGTCGGCCAGCTCGACGCCCCACATCAGGCCGCGGCCGCGCACGTCGCGCACGTGGGGGTCGTCGGCCAGCCCGGCGAGGCGTCCGCGGATCTGCTCCCCGCGCCGGCGGACGTTGCCGAGGACGTCCTCCTCGCGCACGATCCGCACGGCCTCCACCCCGGCCGCGAAGGCCAGTTGGTTGCCGCGGAAGGTGCCGATGTGGGTGCCGGGGGCCCAGGTGTCCAGGGAGGCGTCGTAGAAGATGACGGCGACGGGGGTGCCGATGCCGCTGAGCGCCTTCGACGCGACGACGACGTCCGGCTCGATGCCGTACTGCTCGAAGGCGTACCAGGTGCCTGTGCGCCCGCAGCCGGTCTGCACCTCGTCGACGACCAGCGGGATGCCCAGGGAGCGGGTGACCTCGCGGACCCGGCGGGCGAACTCGGCGGAGGCGGGGTAGACGCCGCCCTCGCCCTGGACGAGCTCCAGGACCACGGCGGCGGGCAGCGGGACGCCACCGTTGCTGTCGCGCAGGGAGCGCTCCAGGTACGAGGCGCAGTCGGTGTCGCAGCCGTCGGCGCAGAACGGGAAGAAGTGGACGCCGGGCATGATGTTGGGCACGGCCTGCTTGGGGGAGAGGAGGCCGCTGAGGGCCATGGTGGCGTGGGTGCTGCCGTGGAAGCCGCCCTGGAAGGAGACCACGTCGCCGCGGCCGGTGGCCACCTTGCACAGTTTGACGGCCGCCTCCACGGCGTTCGCCCCGGTCGGGCCGCAGAAGTGCATCTTCATCCGGTCCCGCATCGTGGGCGGCAGCATGGACAACTGGGCCCGGACGAAGGCGTCCTTGGCGGGGGTGGGGAAGTCCAGGGCATGGGTGAGCTGCCCGAGCTGTTCGGTGACGGCGCGGACGAGCGCGGGGTGGTTGTGGCCCAGGGAGAGCACGCCCGCGCCGGCGAGGAAGTCGATGAAGACGTTGCCGTCGACGTCCCGCAGGAAGCTGCCGTACCCCTCGGCCGGGGCGATCGGCAAGTGGCGCGGATAGGTGCGGGCGTTGGACTCCCAGCGGTCCTGGCGGGCGAGGTACTCGGCCGAGAGGGGGCCGGGCACCGCTCCGGTGACACGGGGGCCGGCCCAGGTATCGGGGTGGACGAGCGATGTCATTGGCGTCTCCGGGTCGGGTCGGGGCGGAAATCGGGGGTCAGCAGGGACGGGAGGGAATGCCGCGCCAGCGGGTCCGGTCGGGCAGCCGCTCGCCCTTCATCACCAGGGAGAGGGCGTCGACGCCGGCCCCGGCGCCGACCCGCGCGTCGTACAGGACGACCGAGCGCGGGCCCACCGAGGCGCCGGCCCCGACGCGGACCCGGGACATCTTCATCACCCGGTCCTCGAACAGATGGGTCTGCAGCGAGGTGAACTCCCCGACCGCCGCGTCGTCCCCGACCTCGACGAGGTCGAACTCGGTGAGGTACGTGGTGTTCAGCCACACCCGGCGGCCGATCCGGGCGCCGAACAGCCGCAGGACCGGCGCGGCCCACGGGGAGCCGGTCAGCAGGTTGACCAAGGCCGGCACGACGAGGTTCTCGTACAGGCCGGTGACCAGTTCCGTGCGCCGCACCCACACGCTCCACAGCGGCTCGGTGCGCGGCCGGTAGCGGCCGACGACCAGCCACTTGAGCGCGACGGCGGCCAGCGTGGCGGCGAGCGCGGCGCCCAGCAGCAGGGCCGGGCCCAGCAGGAAGAGCACGAGGGGCGGGGCGGCGGCGGCCAGCCGCAGCGCGGCCCACAGGGCGGCCAGGGCGCCGAGCGCGGCGACGGTCGCGGGCAGGGTCACCCGGAAGTACTCGATGGCCAGGCGCGCCGCGATCAGGCCCCGGCCCGGGTCGTAGGTGAGCCTCGCCGGGAACGTGCGGCTCTCCTCCCGGCGCGGCAGGAATATCGCGGGGGAGCCCAGCCAGGTCGTCTCGGGGTCCACCGGCCGCTCGGGCGCCACGGAGTGGACCCCGAGCAGGCTGTTGTCGGCCAGGCGGCAGGAACCGGGCACCAGCGCGCCGTTGCCGACGAAGCTCATCCGGCCGACCTCGGCCGGCGCGAGGGCGACCCGGCCGCGGTGGAAGACGGCCGGGCCGACGACGCTGACGTCGGCGACGAAGCTGCGCTCCCCGATGATCAGCATGTCGGGGTCGACGAAGCTGACCGTGGCGACCTCGGACCAGCGGCCGGTGCGGGCGCCGAGCGCGCGCAGGAACGGCACCAGGTAGAGCGTGGAGTACAGGGCGTGCGTGACGGTCAGGCTCATGGCCAGCATCCCGTCGGCGATCCACTTGCGCACCCCGAAGGACCCGCGCTCCGCGTGGATGCCGGCCCGCGCGGACGGCAGGACGGCCCTCTTGACGGCGACCACCAGCAGACAGGTGGTCAGCACCACCAGGGGCCCGGCCGCCAGGGTGGCGACGGCGCCCCAGCCGAAGCCGTGCCGGTACGCCGCCCAGGCCACGGCGGCGGAACCGGCCGCCGCGACGGCCAGCGCGGCCACGACGGAGAGCACGGCGCCCGCCAGGTAGCCGGCGAGCACGGCGGGGGGCCAGGGCCGGTCGTCGGCGCGGGCGGTCAGGTCGCGGAGCAACGGCGGCGCCGCGTCCCGGCGTCGGGCCGGCGAGCCCGCCCAGTGCTCGCCCGGCGGGACGGAGGTGCCGGCCGGCAGCAGCGACTGGTCGCCCAGCGAGGCGTCGTCGCCCAGCCGGGCACCGGGCAGGACGACGCTGTTGGTGCCGACGTGGCAGCGCGCGCCCAGCCGCACCGGCGCCAGGGACAGCCGCCCGTCCTCGACCGCGTACGTCTGGAGGCGGGCGCCGTAGCCGACGGCCGTGTCGTCGCCGATCTCCAGCAGCGACGGCGGGGCGATCACGGACGACAGGTGGCAGCGGCGGCCGACGCGGGCCCCCAGCAGCCGCAGACAGGGGGCCAGCAGCGGCGAACCGGCCAGCAGCGGCAGGACGCTGAGGGCGAGCACCTTGCCGTGCAGCCAGAACCGCAGGTACGTCACGCCCCACAGCGGATAGCGGCCCGGACGCACCCCCGCCATCAGCAGGCGCCCGCCCAGGAGGGGCAGCACGAGCGCGCTGACGGACAGCCAGGCCGCGTCGAGCGCGACGAACGTGCCGAGCGGCAGGCCGATGACGCGGTCCAGGAGGCCGCCGGGCGCGGGCATCCGCACATCGGCGCCGGTGGCGGCGAAGGCCCGGTACAGCAGCACCACGGCGGGCAGGCCGAGCAGCAGCAGCCAGAGGTGGAGCCCCGCGGCCTGGGCCAGCCCGCAGGCCCACACCCGCGCGGAGGAGTGGCGCAGCGGCGGCTCGGCGGCGGCTCCCGTGCCCGGCTCCGGCGCGGCGGGCGCGGTGCCCGCGTGGGCGGCGAGGGAGCGGACGGTGGGGTGCGCGTACAGGTCGCCCATGGACAGGCCGCGCAGTTCCGGGTGCCGGCGCAGCCGCGACATCAGCCGGGCGGCGGTCATCGAGTGGCCGCCCAGGTCGCAGAAGAAGTCGTCCTCGACGGAGACCTCGCCGCCGCCGAGGATCTCCCGCCAGGCGGCGGCCAGTTGGCGCTCCCGCTCGGTGGCGGGGGCCACGTGCGGCCGGGCGCGGCGGGCCAGCGGGGGCGAGGAGGGGGCGGGCAGGGCGGCCCGGTCCACCTTGTCGGCGGCCAGCAGCGGGAACGCGGGGAGCACCTCGACATACGCCGGGATCATGTAGGACGGCAGCCGGCGCTGGAGCACGGCGTGCAGCCGGTCGCGCAACTCCTCGTCCCCGCAGGCGGCTTCGGAGGTGAGGGTCACGTAGCCGACGAGGTCCTGGACGACGCCGTCGCGTTCCAGCGGGGTGACGACGGCGTTCTCGACGGCGGGGTCCTCGCGGAGCACGGCCTCGATCTCGGCGGTCTCGATGCGGTAGCCGCGGATCTTGACCTGGGTGTCCACCCGGCCCAGGTACTCGATCTCCCCGGCGGGGGTGAAGCGCCCCCGGTCGCCGGTGCGGTAGATCCGGGGCACCTCGGCGCGGTCGCGCTCGACCGGGTTGGGCAGGAACCTTTCGGCGGTCAGCTCGGGGCGGTTGAGGTAGCCGATGGCCACCCCCGGACCGCCGACGCAGATCTCGCCGCTCTCGCCGTCGGCCACCGGCCGCAGCTCGTCGTCCAGCAGGTAGACGGTGTACGTGGGCAGCGGCGTGCCAATGGTGACCGGCCGGTGCGGGTCGAGCTCGGCGCAGGTGGCGGTGACCGTGGCCTCCGTCGGCCCGTACGCGTTGAGGATCCGGCGGCCCGGCCGCGACCAGCGGCGCACCAGGTCGGGCGGGCACGCCTCGCCGCTGACCAGCAGGGTGCGCAGCAGCGGCACGTCGGCGTCGAGGGTCGCGAGGAGGGTGGGGACGCAGCACAGCACGGTGACGCGCTGCTCGACGAGGAAGGCGGTCAGCTCGTGGCCGGCGCGGCGGCCGTCGGCGGGGCCGGCGACGAGGGTCGCGCCGCCCGTCCAGGCCGGCCAGATCTCCTCGACGGCGAAGTCGAAGGCGATCGACAGGCCCTGGTAGACCCGGTCCTCGGCGGTCACCCCGTACAGCGGCCCGGCCACGCGGAGGAAGTTGACGATGCCGGCGTGGGAGACGGCGACGCCCTTGGGACGGCCGGTGGTCCCCGAGGTGTAGACGACGTAGCTGACGGACGACGGGTCCACGTCCGGGCGCGGCCGGGCGTCCGGCCGCCGGGCCAGCTCGTCGCCGGCCCTGTCCACCTCCAGGACCGGGCAGGGCAGGCCCCGGGTGCGGGCGCGCAGGTCCGAGGCCGTCACCAGGTCGCGCAGGCCGGCGTCCTCGGCGATGAACGCCAGCCGGTCGGCGGGGAACGAGGGGTCCAGCGGGACGTACGCCGCCCCCGACTTGATCACCGCGAGGAGCGCCACGTAGAGCTCGGGGGACCGCTCCAGCAGGATGCCCACCGTGCTCCCGGGGCCCGCGCCGCGCCCGGCGAGCAGGTGCGCCAGCCGGTTGGCGCGCCGGTCGAGCTCGCGGTAGGTCAGCTCCCGGCCCTCGTGGACCACGGCCACGGCCTCCGGGTGGCGGTCGCACGAGTGCTCGAAGCAGTCCGCCAGGACGCGGGCCCCGGCCGGATGCCGGCCGGGGGGACCGGGCGGCACCCCGGAACCGGATTCCCCGGTCCTGGCGGGTGAACTCGTATGGGACATGGACTTCCCCCTGGGCGGAAGGTGATGAAACGACTTTGTCTTCTGGTCTGTTCGGGCGGCCGGCGGGCCGTATACGGTCCGGGCGCCGTCCGGCGGGAAATCGGGGGTGACGCCGAGGTGAAGGGCGGCGGTTCCGGCGGGCCTTCGCGCGTCCGCCCGATTCCTTGGAAGTCGCGCCTCGGAGCGGGGTGAAACCTAGGTGGCGTCCGGTGCGGGGACCAGCACTCCCCGCGCCAAGGTGCGCCGGCTCGTTCCGGGAGGTCCCCGGCACCGTCGGTGACGGTCCCCCGGGGAAGGCGCGGCCCGAGCGGGGCGGCGCCGGCACCCTGTTCACGGATCGTCACCACCGGACCGTCCGCCGGCGGTGGAGCCAGGACGCCCGGGGGGTGCGGGGCCCGGCTCGATCCCGCCGGTGAAGCGGTTGACGGGGCAAAGACTTTTTCCCGATTCTCCCTCCGGTCGCGCCGCCTTGTGCCGTCTCTTCGTCAACCGGGCACTGTTAAGCGGATGTTGCTCCCATATTGCGCTCCTAGGTCTCGGGGAGCGGCTTCAGGAGCAGCCGCACTTCGAGTTCGTGCTCGCCCGGCACCGTGCCGTGCTCCTCGACGCCGAAGGCCGCCGCGAGTTCCTCCTTGACCTGGTGCACCGGATCCGCGGCGCCGAACAGGTCGGCGGTCACCGGGGCCCCGAGAGCCGCCGGCGACGGCTCCCGGCCGGCCCGCCGGGAGCGGGTGTCGACCACGGTGCACCAGATGACCGGCTTGCCCTCCCCGGTCCTCGGCGGGCCCGGCGGCGCGGCCTCCCGCACCGGAACCCCGGCGCCGGCGGGGAAGGCGGCGTCCAGGGCGGCGATGACCGCGTCCGCGGCCCGTTCGTCGCAGCCGGTCAGATGGACGCTGACGTGATCCGCACTTTCGGGGGCGCTGCTCACCCGGGACTCCTTTGCCGTCGTCGGCCGCTGCCGCGCGGTTGTTCGGCTCGACCGTAAGGGAGGGCCGGACGGGCGGCACGCGGGGCGCGGCCGTCCGGGGGCAGGGTGCCGCGCCGCGGGCGCGGGTACCCGGTGGTCGGGGCCGCATGCCCCGACCGGGCTAACCCGGACCCGTCCGGCCCTGCCGGGTCGGGCCCCCATCCCCGATCCTGGGGACAGGGCGCCGCGTCGCCCGTGAGAGGGAGCGCTCCCGTGATCACTCGTATCCGTCTGCCGCACCGGCACCTGGCCCCGCCGGGCCACCCCGGGCCGCCGCCCGAGCCGCCCCGGCGGCCCGCCCCGCCGCCCTCGACCCCCTGGGGACGCTGGATCCTGGCCTTCGTCCTGGTGATGTTCGTCGTCGTCCTGCTGATCGCCCGCGGGCTGCCCGGGGAGAAGAGCCGGCAGGTCTCCTACAGCGACTTCGTCGCCAAGGTGAACGCCGGGCAGGTGCGGAGCGTCGACGTCGGCTCCAACGGCAGCGTCAACGGCAGGCTCAAGGACGGCACGCAGTTCACCAGCCAGCTCCCCACCGCGCTGGGCACCGGCCAGCTCCAGCAGCAACTCCAGTCCCACGACGTCCAGATCACCGCCACCACCAGCGGCGGCGGCAACCCCTGGCTCTCCGTCCTGCTGGCCTTCCTGCCGCTGCTGCTCCTCGGCGCCTTCTTCCTGTGGGGCGCCCGCCGCGCCGCCGGCTCCCTGACCGGCGGCATCAGCGCCATCGGCCGCTCCCGGGCGAAGATCATCGAGGCCGAGCGGCCCACCGCGGGCTTCGCCGACGTCGCCGGCTACGACGGCGTCAAACAGGAGATCAGCGAGGTCGTCGACTTCCTGCGCAGCCCCGAGCGGTATGCCCGGGCCGGCGCCAAAGGACCCCGCGGCGTGATCATGGTCGGGCCGCCCGGCACCGGCAAGACGCTCCTCGCGCGGGCCGTGGCCGGGGAGGCCGACGTGCCGTTCCTGTCGGTGACCGGCTCCGCCTTCGTCGAGATGTTCGTCGGCGTCGGCGCCTCCCGGGTGCGCGACCTCTTCGACGAGGCCCGCAAGCGCGCCCCCTCGATCATCTTCATCGACGAGATCGACGCCGTCGGCGGGCGGCGCGGCGGCGCCGGCCGGGTCGGCGGCAACGACGAGCGCGAGCAGACCCTCAACCAACTCCTCGCCGAGATGGACGGGTTCGACCCGCGCAGCGGCATCGTCGTCCTGGCCGCCACCAACCGGCCCGACGCCCTCGACCCCGCCCTCCTGCGCCCCGGCCGCTTCGACCGGCAGGTCACCGTGCCGCTGCCCAACCAGGCCGAACGGGCCGCCATCCTGGCCGTCCACGCCCGCGGCAAGACCCTCGACCCCGGCGTCGACCTCACCACCGTCGCCCGCGGCACCCCCGGCTTCTCCGGCGCCGACCTCGCCAACCTCGTCAACGAGGCCGCCATCAACGCCGTCCGCGCCGACCGCGCCGTCATCACCGCCCAGGACCTCGACACCGCCCGCGACCGCGTCCTGCTCGGCCGCCGCGAGACCTCCAACGCGCTGCTGCCCGAGGAGCGCCGCTCCGTCGCCGTCCACGAGTCCGGCCACGCGCTCGTCGCGGCGCTGTGCGAACACGCCGACCCCGTCGCCAAGGTCACCATCCTGCCCGCCGGTGTCTCCCTCGGCGTCACCGAACAACTCCCTGAGGCCGAACGCCACTTGTACAGCGAGGCGTACCTCACCGACCTCCTCGCCGTCCGCCTCGGCGGGCGGGCCGCCGAACTCGTCGTCTTCGGCGAGGGCTCCACCGGCGCGGCCAACGACCTGGCGGGCGCGACGCTCATCGCCACCCGCATGGTCCGCGAGTTCGGCCTCTCGGCCGCCCTGGGCCCGGTCGGCTACGGCTCCTCCACCCCCCAGTTCCTCGGCGAGTCCATGGAGGACCTCCAGCACCGCCCCTACAGCGAACAGACCCAGCGCATCGTCGACGAGGAGGTCGCCCGGCTCCTCGCCCACGCCGAACAGCGCGCCGTGACGATGCTGCGCGAACACCGCCCGGCCCTCGACCGGCTGGCGGAACTCCTCGTCGCCAAGGAGACGGTGGACGGGGCGGTGGTGCTGGAGGTCCTGCGGGGGGAGCCGGGGCCGGCGGCGTCCTGACCGCCCCGGCGCGAACACCCTTTCGGGATGGCCTTTCGGGACCGCACCGCCGGCGCTCACGCCCCGGGCCGCGCGGTCTACGGCTCCCAGCCGTACATCGGGGAGCGGCGTCCCTCCGGGCCCGCGCCGCGTGCCGCGACGTCCCGCTCGGCCGTGCCGATGAGCTTCTCGCCCAGTTCGCGCAGGGCGCGGCCGGCGGCGAACTCGTCGCCGATGAGGCGGACGTCCGTGTCCTCGGGGGAGCGGTGGGCGACGCCCTGGCCGGTGAAGGAGGCGGCGCCGGTGTCCAGGACCGCGCGGGCCTTGGTCGTCTCGCCGTCCTCGGTGAGGTTCACGCGGATCCGCCACTCCGTGGTGTGCTCCATGGCTGAACTCCTCGGTCGCGTCGTCGAGTGGCCCCGAGCCCGACTCCATTCTGCCGCCGCCCGTCCCGGCGCGAACGCCCGGGGCCGTGTTCGCTACCGTGGGTAGTGGGGTCCGTGCGGACGGTCGTACGAGAATGGGGGGCGGAGCCGGGGCCGTCCCGGGCCCGGTTGTGCCATGCTCGGGACCGTGACGAGCGAGTCTGTGCGGGACGGCGAGTCCGGTGTTGCGCCCGATGTGGCCCAACTGGCCAGAGTCGTGGCCAAGTTGCGGGAGGAGAACGAACGGCTGGAGCATCTGGCCTCCACGGCGGCCGTGTTGGAGCGGGCCAAGGGCGTCCTCATGGCCCGGACCGGCCGCTCGGCCCCGGCGGCGTACCAGGAGCTGACGCGCCGCGCGTCGGCCGGCGGCCGCACGCTGATGGAGGAGTGCTGGCGCGTCCTGGGCGACCTGGACGCCGGGGAGCCGGCCGCCGGCCGGGAGCCCGCGGGGCCGCCGGAGGACGGCCCGGAGGGCCACGCCCCCGGCCGCGGCTCGGTGTTCGACTCCGAGCGCTACCTCCGGCCGCGCCGGGACCGGGCGGCCGTGCCCTCGCCCAGGCGCCGGGAGGCGACCGGCGCGGAGATCCTGCGCGCCCTCGGCGAAGCGCTGACGGACGTCACCGACGCGCGAGAGCTGGCCGGCCGGCTGCTGGAGCACCTGGCGGGGCCGCCCGCCCGGCTCGACGCCGTGACGGTCCTCGTGCGGAACGAGGACGGCGCCCTGGAGCCCGCCGGGCAGGCGGGCACCGGGGCGGTCCTCTCGACGGAGTGGTGCTGCGTCCCGCCGCTCGACGTCATCCGATCGGGTGAAGCGATCTGGCTGGAGGACCCGGACCGGGACGGCGGCGGCCACCGGCCGCCCGGCGACCCGCCCCGGCGGTGGCCCACCCGGGCCTGGCTCCCGCTGGCCACCGGCGGCACCGTCACCGCCGCCCTGGGCGTCCTGCGCGCCACGGAGGCGCCCTTCGGCCCGGCCGTGCGCGCGCTGCTGCTTGAGGCGGCCCGGCTGTGCGCCGGCAGCCTCCGGACCTGCGAGGACGGCGGCGCGCCGGCGGGCCGCCCGCGGCCGGCCGAGCGCCCGGAGGGGCCCGCCGGCCGCACGGCCCGGCTCGTCCAGCCGGTCCTCGACGCCCTCCCCGGCGCGGCCGTGCTGCTCACCCCGGTCCGTTCGGCGAGCGGCGAGGTCGAGGACTTCCGCATCGACGCCGCCGCCCCGTACTCCGTCGACGTCGCCGGACGCCGCGGACGCCGGCTCGTGGGCCGCCGCGTCCTCGAGTGCTACCCCACCCTGGCCGGGACGGAGGTGTGGCGGGGCTACCTGGAGACCCTGCGGACCGGACGCCCGTACGCCTGCGGCCCCTTCCCGTACGAGGAGGTCGCCCCCGGCGTCCGGCGGCTGTCCACCTTCTCGGTGCGGGCCGCGCGGCTGGACGACGCGCTCGTCGTCACCTGGACCTGCCACGACGGCGCGGCCCGCCAGCGCGAGCTGCTGGGCGACGTCCAGCGGCTGGCCAACCTCGGCTGGGCGGACTGGAACCTCGTCACCGACACCATCACCTGGTCCCAGCAGGTCTACGCCATCCTGGACCGCGACCCCGCCGAGGGCCCGCTCAGCCTGGAGGAGCTGCCCCGCCACCTGCTCCCCGAGGACCTCCCCGCCTTCGGCCGGGCGGTCCGCGGGCTCCTGGAGGCCGGCACCCCCGTCGACCACCCCTTCAGGATCGTCACCCGGTCCGGCGTCCGGCACCTGAGGGTCGTCGCGGAGGCGGTCCTCGACGCCCAGGACACCCCCGTCGAGGTGCACGGCTTCGTCCAGGACATCACCGCCCAGCGGCTCGCCGAGCTGGCCCTGACGGAGACCCGGCAGGCCGTCCTGGCCCAGCGCACCGTCCTCCAGGCCGAACGCACCGTCGCCGCCCGCCTCCAGCAGGCGCTGCTGCCGCTGCCGGGCCAGTCGCTGAACCTCGCCGGCCTCCGCGTGGACGTCGCCTACCTGCCCTCCCACGACGACCTCAACGTCGGCGGGGACTGGTACAGCGCCGTCGAACTGCCCGACGGCGGAGTGCTGTTCGCCGTCGGCGACGTCGCCGGGCACGGCCTCGACGCGGTGGCGACCATGGCCCAGCTCCGGTTCACCGCCAAGGGAATGGTCCTCACCGGATCCTCGCTCGCCGACGCGCTGCGGCGCCTCAACACCCTGCTCCTGCACGTCCCCGAGACCCACCACACCACCGCCACCATGGTGCTCGGCCGCTACGACCCCGCCACCCGCTGCCTGGCCTGGGCCCAGGCCGGCCACCCCCCGCCGCTGCTCGTGCGCGGCGGAAAGGCGGAGTTCCTCACCCCGCCCGACGGCGTGCTGCTCGGCGCGGTGGCGGAGCCCTCCTACGTCCGCGCCGAGTGCCGCCTCCGGCCCGGCGACCACCTCCTGCTGTACACCGACGGCCTCTTCGAACGGCGGGGGGAGCTCCTCGACGAGGGCCTCGGCCGCCTCGCCGCGGCCGCCCGGCAGGAGTTCGGGGGCGACGGCCCCGGCTCCCTCGACGCCCTCCTCGCCCGGCTGCTGCCCAGGGAACAGCGCGACGACGTCTGCTTGATGGACGTGCACCTGCCGCGCTGACCGCCCCGGGCGGGGCGCCCGCCAGGCGTGTCGCCGGCGGCGCCGGCGTCAACTGGACAACAGCGACAGGCCCGTTGTGCGGGCAGTGGAGCGTTGCCATGGTGAACGGGTCGGCCAGACGGTAGACCGGTGTCGTCATCGCAGGCGACGGCCACTGCCAGGAGGTCCGGTGAACCATCGACGTGTGCTGCTGCGCAGTGCCTTGGCCGCTGTTCTCTGCGCGGCCGTGCTGCCCGCCTGGGGAGCGCCGGAGCGCGCCCGGCGGGAGGAGAACACGGCCGAGGCGGCCACCGCCGCGTACATGGAGGAGCTGCGCGGCCGCCCCCGCGCGCTGCGGGCGTTCCTGAGGGCCCTGCCCAAGGGCGCCGACCTCCACAACCACCTGGGCGGGGCGGCCCCCACGGAACTCATGGTGGAACTGGCCGCCCGCGACGGCCTGTGCATCGAGCCGGACACGCTGCGCGCCGTCCCGCCGCCCTGCCGCGCCGGCGGCAGACCGGCCGCGGACGCCGGACACGACGCCGCGTTCCACCGCCGACTCCTCCGGGCCTGGTCCATGCAGGACTTCGTGCCGGGCCGCGAGACGGGGCACGACCACTTCTTCGCCACGTTCGAGAAGTTCGACGAGATCGAGACCGGCCACATGGGCCGGCTGCTGGGCGAGATCGCCGACCGGGCCGCCGAGCAGCGCCAGTTCTACCTGGAGACCATGGTCAGCCACCCGGCGGCCGGCGTGGCCGCGCTCGCCGCCCGGGCCGGACACGACCGGGACCTCAGCCGCATGCGGCGCAGACTGCTGGCCGGCGACGGGCTCGGCCGGCTCGTCGCCCGCGCCCGCGCCGCGACGGACCGGGCGATGGCCGAGTTCCACGCCGCCTCCCGCTGCGACACGCCCCGCCCGCACGCCGGATGCGGCCTGCCGGTGCGCCTCATCACCCAGGTCGACCGCGCCGCCGCCCCCGAGCAGGTCTTCACCGAACTGCTGCTGGGCTTCGAACTCGCCCACCGCGACCCGCGGTTCGTCGCCGTCAACCTGGTGACCCCGGAGGACGGCGCGGTGGCGCTGCGCGACTACGGACTGCACATGCGCATGCTGGACCGGCTGCACGGCTGGTACCCGGAGGTCCACATCACCCTTCACGCCGGGGAGTTGGTGCCCGGCCTGGTCGCCCGCGACGCCCTGCGCTCGCACATCCGGCAGGCCGTGCGCACCGGGCACGCCGAACGCATCGGCCACGGCGTGGACGTGCTGTGGGAGGACGACCGCTCCGGGCTGCTCGCCACGATGGCCGCGCGGCACGTCCTGGTGGAGACGCCCCTGACGAGCAACTCCCAGATCCTGGGCGTCTCCGGCCGCCGCCACCCCTTCGGCCTCTACCGCCGCCACCGCGTCCCCGTCGCCCTGGCCACCGACGACGGCGGCGTCGAACGCTCCGACATCACCACCGAGTACCAGCGCGCCGCCACCTCCCACCGCCTCGGCTACCGGGCCCTCAAGGACCTCGCCCGCACCTCCCTGGAGTACGCCTTCCTGCCCGGCCGCAGCCTGTGGCGCGGCCGCGACGCCTTCACCCCCGTCCCCGAGTGCGCCCACGACCGCCCGGGCACCTCCCGGCCGCGGGCGGCCTGCGCGGCCGTGCTGGCGGCGAGCCCCAAGGCCGCCGTGCAGTGGCGGCAGGAGGAGGCGTTCGCGGCGTTCGAGGAGAGGGCTGCCCGGGGGCGCGGTGACGCGGGGCGCCGCCGCTGACCGGGCGCCCGCCGGACGGGGCGGCGGGGGAGGCGGCGCCCAGCGCCGGTGCAGGTGGGGGCGTTGCCGGCCGGAGACCGCACCGTCCCTATGCTGCCGGACGTACCAGCCGTCGGAACGCACCCGGAGGACCACCGTGCTCAGCTCGCCCCTCGCCCCCGGCGCCGGACTCCATCCCCTGGAGCCCTGGCAGGCCGAGGAGTTCGCCGCCTACATCGACGCCCACCGTGAGCACCTGGGCCGGTGGCTGCCGTTGGCCTCCGCCATCACCGGCACCGAGGCGGCGCGCGCGTACCTCCAGCGCTATGCGGATGCCCAAAGCGCCGATACCGGGCGTCTCTTCGCGATACGGCTCGACGGAGCCCTCGTCGGCTGCGTGCTGTTCCGGGTCTTCGACACCCGTTCGGGCGTCTGCGAGCTGGGGGCGTGGATCAGCCGCGGGGCGGAGGGGCGGGGGCTGGTCACGGCGGCGGCCCGGAGGCTGATCGACTGGGCCTTCGACGTGCGCGGCATGGCCCGGGTCGAGTGGCGCGCGGCGGTGGGCAACCACCGCAGCGCGGCGGTGGCCCGGCGGCTGGGCATGACCCGGGAGGGCGTGCTCCGGCAGGCGGTCGAGGTGGACGGGGCGCGGCTGGACATGGCGGTGTGGTCGCTGCTCGCCGGTGACCGCGGTGTCCCGTCCGGGAGCGGCGTCCGGCCGGCCCGGCCCGAGCGGGTCGGCTGACCGCTACCCGTCCGCCGGCCAGTCGGCCGTGAGCCGCCCGTCGTCCCCCTCGGTGACCGTCGTGCCCAGTGCGGCGCTCGCGCGGACGAAGCGGTCGCTGATCCGGCGGCGGGCGCCGTCCTCGGCCTCGACGGTGTGGCAGTGCTCCAGGCACAACGGTACGGCCTCCAGCCGGACGGGGCGGGGGCCGTCGAAGGCGACGAGGAAGAGCAGGCCGAGGTCGTTGCGCAGGACGGGGTCCACGGCGTAGTCGTCGACGAAGTCACCCATGTCGTAGAGGGTGCGGTGCCCGGCCCCGTGGAAGACGTGCGCGGAGTGGCCGGCGACCAGGGCGGCCCCGGCGGCGTGCAGGGCGGTGGCGGCCGCACGGACGTAGGAGGGCGGCCGGGCGGTCATGTTGGGGCCCCAGTGCGGGGTGACGAGCACCGCGTCGGCCGAGCGCCCGGCCTCCTCCACGGTGCCGCGCAGCCAGGCGGGCAGCCCGTGGCGCAGGTCGGCCAGGGCCACGCCGGGCCGGGAGGGGGTGGCCGCGAAGTCCTCGGGGTGGTCGGTGGCGCCCACCACCGCCAGGCGCAGGCCGGGGGCCTCCAGGACGGCCGGGGCGCGGGCGCGTTCCTCGTCGCGCCCCGCGCCCACGACGGCGATCCCGGCCGCGGCCAGCAGGTCCAGGGTGTCGGCGAGGGCGTCGTACCCGTAGTCCAGGGCGTGGTTGTTGGCCAGGGTCACGCAGTCCACGCCCAGTTCCGCCAGGACGCGCGCCGCCTCGGGCGGGGCCCGGAAGAAGAACGGCTTCCCCGGGGCGGGCCAGGGCTCGCCGCGGTCCGAGACGCAGCACTCCAGGTTGAGGACGACCAGGTCGGCCGCCGCGAGCCGCCCGCGCAGGGCCGGGCACAGCAGCGTCGCCGGCTCCGGCGCCGCCGCCAGCCGCTCGGCGACGCCGCGTCCCAGCATGGTGTCCCCGGCCAGGGCCACGGTCACGGTCACCGTCGCACCTCCCGCGTCCTCCTTCCCTCCAGTCTCGGCGGCCCCCTGGCCCGCGGGCAAGGTCAGCGGCGGAGCACCTTGCGGGCCAGGAGGTTGCCCAGCAGCTGGGCGATCTGCACCAGGACGATCAGGACGGCCACCGACACCGCCATCACGGAGGTGTCGAAGCGCAGGTACCCGTACGTCATCGCGAGGTTGCCGACGCCCCCGCCGCCCACCGTCCCGGCCACCGCCGAGAAGTCGATGAGGGCGACGAGCACGAAGGTGAAGCCGAGCACCAGCGGCCCGAGGGCCTCGGGGATCAGCACGGTCACCACGATGCGCAGCGGCCCCGCGCCCATCGACCGCGCGGCCTCGATCACCCCGGGCTCGACGGTGAGCAGGTTCGTCTCGACGATCCGGGCGACGCCGAAGGTGGCGACGACGACCATCGGGAAGACCGCCGCGTCGGTCCCGATCATCGTCCCGACCACGCTGCGGGTGACGGGGGAGAGGGCGACGATCGCGATGATGAACGGCACCGGGCGGATGACGTTGATCAGGGCGTTGAGGACGGTGTGGACGAGGCGGCTGGGCAGGAGGCCGCCCTTGCGGGTGGTGTGGAGCGCGAGGCCGACGCCGGTGCCGAGGAGTGCGGACAGGGCCAGGGTGACGAGCACCATGTAGACCGTCTCGCCGGTGGCGTCCACGACCTTGGGCCAGAAGGTGTGCCAGTCGGCGTGCATCAGGCCACCGCCTTTCCGTGCGCCTCTTCGCGGGTCGCGCCGTGGGGCGCGTCTTCGGTCGCGTCCCGGGCCGCTTCGCGGGCTGTGAGGCCGGCGAGGAAGGCGTCGACGTCGGCGTCCTCGCCGTGCAGGGCGAGGGTGACGCTGCCCAGCGGGGCGCCGCGGACCTCGCCGACGCCCGCGTGCGCGACGGTGAAGTCCACGCCGTGCGCGCGCAGCAGCCGTGACAGCCGTGCGGAGGCGGCCGCGTCGCGGGTGACGGGGACGGTCACCAGCCGCCCCGGGTGCCGGGCGCGCAGCCGCTCCCGCGCGGCGTCCCCGGGCAGGTCGCGCAGGGCGGAGCGGACGAAGACCTCGGTGACCGGGTGGCGCGGGCGCGCGAAGACGTCGTAGACGTCGCCGTGCTCGACGAGGCGGCCGCCCGACATGACGGCCACCTCGTCGCACAGCGCGCGGACGACGTCCATCTCGTGCGTCACCAGGACGATGGTGACGCCCAGTTCGGTGTTGACGCGGCGGAGCAGGTCGAGGACCTCGCCGGTGGTGTGCGGGTCGAGGGCGGAGGTCGCCTCGTCGCACAGCAGCACGCCCGGGGAGGTGGCGAGCGCGCGGGCGATGCCGACGCGCTGGCGCTGTCCGCCGGAGAGCTGTTCGGGGTGGCGGCGGGCCTGTTCCTCCAGGCCGACGAAGCGCAGGACCTCGGTGGCGCGGGCGCGTGCCCCGGCGCGGGACACGCCCGCCAGCCGCAGCGGGTAGGCGACGTTGCCGAGGACGGTCCGGGAGCGGAACAGGTTGAACTGCTGGAAGACCATGCCGATGGAGCGGCGGACCGCCCGCAACTCCCTCCCGTCCAGGGCCCCGAGGTCCCGCCCGTCCACCAGCACCCGCCCGGAGGTGGGGACTTCGAGGTGGTTGACCAGGCGCAGCAGGGTGCTCTTGCCCGCGCCGCTGTGCCCGACGATCCCCAGGACGCGGCCCGCGGCCACGGTGAGGGAGACGTCCTCGACGGCGGTGAAGGGCTTCGCGCCCCGGCCCGCGCCGGGGTAGGTCTTGGCCACGTCACGCAGTTCGATCACGGTGGTCATCCCTCCTGCCGGGTGAGGCGGTCGAGTTCGCTCCGCAGTGCGGCGCGGGGGATGTCGACGACGTAGCGGGCGCCGCCGGAGGACTTCCGGACGGCCTCCTGCACCTTGGGCGAGCGGTAGATCCTGACGATCTTCCGGAGCCGTTCGTCGTCCTCGTCCCCGCTCCGGGCCGCGATGACGTTGACGTACGGACGCGTGGTGGCGGCGCGCGGGTCGTCGTGGAAGATCGCCCGGCGCACGTCGTAGCCGGCCTGTTCGGCGACGCCGGCGTTGATGACGGCGGCGGCGGTGTCCTGGAGGGCGCGGGGCGTCTGCTGCGCGTCGACGGGTGTGATGACGATGTGCCGTGGGTTGTCGGTGATGGCGTCGGGGGTGGCGTAGACGCCCGCCTTCTCCGCGACGCGGACCAGGCCCGCCGCCTGGAGCACCAGCAGGGCCCGGCCCTGGTTGGACGGGTCGTTGGGGACGGCGATCCGCGCGCCGTCGGGAAGGGCGGCCACCGAGGCATGCTTGAGCGAGTAGAGCCCCATCGGGGCGACGGAGGTGGAGGCGAGGGGGACGATGCGGGTGCCGTGCTGCCGGTTGAACTTGCCGAGGAACGCCAGGTGCTGGAAGGCGTTGAGCTCGATGTCCCCGTCGGCGAGCGCCTTGTTGGGGAGCTGGTAGTCGTCGAACGTCACGGTCTTGACGTCGACGCCCTGTTTCCTCGCCTCGTCCGCCAGGACGTCCCACTCGGGGTCGGCGCCGCTGATCCCGATGCGCACCGGCCCGCCGGCGCCGGAGCCGGACGGGCCGCAGGCCGGGAGCAGGACGGCGAGGGCGGCGGCCAAGGACGTCGCCGCGGCGCGGCGCAGGGTGGTTCTCATCGGGGCTCATTCCGGTGGGTACGGGACGGAGGGCGGGCCGCGGAGGCGCGGCGGTCCGGTGATCGTATGGTCAAAAACGCCTACGGCCTGGCAATGAAAGGAATGATTCACGGTTTCGCAATGGAACGAAGGTTGCCTGGTGCGGGGGCACCGCCCGGCGGACCGAGGTACAACGGAGGGAGCGACGACTCCCGCCCGGGGAGGGACGGCCGATGACCTACGACAGCGGCCCGCGGCACCCCGACTACCTGCCCATCGAGGACCACGGCATCATCGGCGACCTGCACACGGTCGCCCTCGTCGGCGCCGACGGCACCATCGACTGGTGCTGCCTGCCCCGCTTCGACGCCCCCGCCGTCTTCGGCGCCCTCCTCGACGCCCGCATCGGCGGCCACTTCCGCGTCACCGCCCGCGACGCCGAACGCACCCGGCAGATGTACATGCCCGACTCGAACGTCCTCCTGACCCGCTTCCTGGGCCGGAGTTCCGTCGCCGAGCTCTACGACTTCATGGTCCCCGACCACCCTTCCTTCCCCGGGCGCCGCGTCCGGCAGATCGTCCGCCAGGTGCGCGTGCCGCGCGGCCGGGCCGTCCTGGAGGTGTGCTGCCGGCCGGCGTTCGACTACGCCCGCGCCCCGCACAGCCTCACCGTCACCGACCACGGCGCCGTCTTCGCCGCCCCCCGCGGTGCCCTGCTGCTGCGCTCCTCGGTGCCCCTGGAGCCCGCCGGGGACGGCCGCGAGGTCCGCGCGACGGTCACCCTCGACCCCGGGCACACCCTCGAACTCGCCGCCCAGTGGGCCGACGTGCCCGCCCCGCCGGCCCCCCTCGACGCCCACGAGGCCGCCGGACTGCTCGACGACACCCTGGAGTACTGGGACCGCTGGGTGCGCAACTCCCAGTACCGCGGCCGCTACCGCGAGAGCGTCGAACGCTCCGCCCTCGCCCTCAAGCTCCTCGTCCACCAGCCCACCGGCGCCCTCGTCGCCGCCCCCACGACCTCGCTCCCCGAGTCCCCGGACGGGGGAAGCCGCAACTGGGACTACCGCTACACCTGGATCCGCGACGCCGCCTTCACCCTCTACGCCCTGATGCGCCTCGGCTTCACCGAGGAGGCCGCCGCCTTCATCGACTGGCTCCACCAGCGCTGCGTCGAAGCCCCGCCCGGCAGCGGACTGCACGTCCTCTACGGCGTCGACGGCCGCGCCGACCTCCCCGAGACCGTCCTCGACCACCTCGGCGGTTACCGCGGCGCCCGCCCCGTGCGCATCGGCAACGCCGCCGCCCGCCAGACCCAACTCGACCTCCACGGCGAGCTGATGGACTCCGTCTACCTCTACGACAAACACGGCGAACCCCTCTCCTACGAACTGTGGGAGGCGCTCGCCCGCCAGCTCGAATGGCTGGAGAAGCACTGGGAGGACCCCGACGACGGCATCTGGGAGACCCGCGGCGGCCCCCGCCGCTTCACCTACTCCGCCCTGATGACCTGGGTCGCCTTCGAACGGGCCCTGCGCATCGCCCGCCACCGCGGCATGCCCGCCCCCGTCGAGCGGTGGCGCGACAACGCCGCCGAGGCGTACCGCTTCGTCCAGGAGCGCTGCTGGTCCCCGGAGCTCGGCGCCTACTGCCAGAGCGCCGGCAGCCGCACCCTGGACGCC
This sequence comes from Streptomyces caatingaensis, assembly GCF_001187435.1. Classification (GTDB taxonomy): domain Bacteria; phylum Actinomycetota; class Actinomycetes; order Streptomycetales; family Streptomycetaceae; genus Streptomyces; species Streptomyces caatingaensis. The sequence continues at coordinate 46,661 of NZ_LFXA01000014.1, forward strand.
TCCCTGCTGGTCATGCCGCTGGTCAAGTTCTCCGGCCCGCGCGACCCGCGCTTCCTGTCCACCGTGCGCCGCATCGAGGAGCACCTGGTCAGCGACAGCCTCGTCCGCCGCTACCGCACCGACGGCGCCGACGGCGTCCCCGGCGACGAGGGAACCTTCAACCTCTGCTCCTTCTGGTACGTCGAGGCCCTCGCCCGCGCCGGCCGCGTCGGCGAGGCCCGGTACATCTTCGAGAAGATGCTCACCCACAGCAGCCATCTCGGCCTGTACGCCGAGGAGATCGGGCCCGCGGGCGAGGCGCTCGGCAACTTCCCCCAGGCGTTCACCCACCTCGCACTCATCAGCGCCGCCACCAATCTCGACCGTGCCCTCACCGCGCACCACGGCGCGCCGGCCGCGCGCCGGTGCGGCGGCTGACGGCCGGCGCACCGGCGCCCGAAAGCGCGAACGAGTGATTCGCCCACCCCCGGGGCAGGCTGTGCGGCAACCCGGGAAAGGGGAACAGCGTGACCGCACTCGGCCTGCCCGCCCACGTCCGCGCCTGCCTGTTCGACCTCGACGGCGTCCTGACGAAGACCGCCGTCGTGCACGCCGCGGCCTGGAAGGAGATGTTCGACGCCTTCCTCGCCCGGCGCGAGGGGCCCGCCTTCCGGCCCTTCGACCCCGTCGCCGACTACGACGAGTACGTCGACGGCAGACCACGCGCCGACGGCGTCCGCTCCTTCCTCGCCTCCCGCGGCATCACCCTCCCCGAGGGCACCGACACCGACCCGCCCGACGCCGACACCGTCCAGGGCCTGGGCAACCGCAAGAACCTCCTCGTCCTGGCGAAGATCCGCAGGGAGGGCGTCGAGGCGTACCCCGGCTCCGTCCGCTTCGCCGAGGCCGCGCGCGCCGCGGGCCTGCGCCGGGCCGTGGTCTCCTCCAGCGCCAACTGCCGTGACGTCCTGGCCGCGGCGGGCATCGAGGACCTCTTCGAGGTGCGCGTCGACGGCATCGTCGCCAAGGAGCGCGGCCTGCCCGGCAAACCCCGTCCCGACACCTTCCTCGCCGCGGCCGAGGACCTCGGCGTCAAGCCCGCCGAGGCCGCCGTCTTCGAGGACGCCCTGGCCGGCATGGAGGCCGGCCGCGCCGGGGGCTTCGGCTTCGTGGTGGGCGTCGACCGGGTGGGACAGGCCGGGGCGCTGCGCCGGCACGGTGCCGACATCGTCGTCGACGACCTCGCCGACCTGCTGGAGGACGACGCCACATGATCACGCATCCGGCCTATCTCGTCGAACCCTGGTGCCTGCGCGAGACGGAGCTGAACCTCGACATCCTCTCCCAGAGCGAGTCGGTCTTCGCCCTCTCCAACGGGCACGTCGGCTGGCGCGGCAACCTCGACGAGGGCGAGCCCCACGGCCTGCCCGGCAGCTACCTCAACGGGGTCTTCGAGTTCCGCCCGCTGCCCTACGCCGAGGCCGGCTACGGCTATCCCGAGTCCGGCCAGACCGTCATCAACGTCACCAACGGCAAGGTCATCCGGCTCCTCGTCGACGACGAGCCGTTCGACCTGCGCTACGGCAAACTCCACCGCCACGAGCGGCTGCTGGACTTCCGCACCGGCCTGCTGCACCGCACCGCCGAGTGGACCTCGCCCAGCGGCCGCAGCGTCCGCGTCCGCTCCACCCGGCTCGTCTCGTTCGCCCAGCGCGCGGTGGCGGCGATCGCCTACGAGGTCGAGCCGCTCGACGGCGACGTCCGCATCGTCGTCCAGTCCGAACTCGTCGCCAACGAGCCGATGCCCGACATCGGCGCCGACCCGCGCACCTCGGCCCAGCTCAAGGATCCGCTGGTGCCGGGCGAGCACGCCGCCCACGGTGCGCGGATCCGGCTGCTGCACTGCACCGCCCGCAGCGACCTGAAGGTCGCCGCCTCCGCCGACCACGTGGTGGACGGGCCGGACCGGACCGTGCTCGCCGCGGAGAGCAGCGACAACCTCGCCCGGCTCACGGTGACGTCCCGCCTCGGGTCCGGACAGCGGCTGCGGCTGGAGAAGTTCGTCGCCCACGGCTGGTCGGCGGCCCGCTCCGTGCCCGCCGTGCACGACCAGGTGGACGCCGCCCTGGCCGGCGCCCTCAGCACCGGCTGGGACGGCATGGTGGCCGAACAGCGCGCGTTCCTCGACCAGTTCTGGAGCCGCGCCGACGTCGAGGTGGACGGCGACGCCGAGATCCAGCAGGCCGTGCGGTTCGCGCTCTTCCACATCCTGCAGACCGGGGCGCGCGGGGAGGCCCGCGCCCTGCCCGCCAAGGGCCTGACCGGGCCCGGCTACGACGGCCACTGCTTCTGGGACACGGAGACCTTCGTCCTGCCCACCCTCACCTACACCGCCCCGCAGGCCGTCGAGCAGGCCCTGCGCTGGCGCCACAGCACCCTGCCCGCCGCCCAGGAGCGCGCCCGCCAACTGGGGCTGCGCGGCGCGGCGTTCCCCTGGCGGACCATCAACGGCGACGAGTGCTCGGCCTATTGGCCCGCGGGCACCGCGGCCTTCCACGTCAACGCCGACATCGCCGACGCCGTGGTGCGCTACGTCGCCGCCACCGGCGACGCCGTCTTCGAGCAGGAGGTCGGGCTCCCGCTCCTCGTCGAGACCGCCCGGCTGTGGCGCTCGCTCGGGCACCACGACCACCACGGCGACTTCCACATCGACGGCGTCACCGGCCCCGACGAGTACAGCGCCGTCGCCGACGACAACGTCTACACCAACCTGATGGCGCAGCAGAACCTCCGGGAGGCCGCGGCCGCCGCCGAACGGCACCCCGACGCGGCCGCGGTGCTCGGCGTGGACGACGAGGAGACCGCCGCCTGGCGCGACGCCGCGCTGCGGATGACCGTGCCGTACAACGAGGAGCTGGCCGTCCACGAACAGTCCGCGGGCTTCACCGGCCACCAGGTCTGGGACTTCAACCGCACGCGCCCCGACCAGTACCCGCTCATGCTGCACTTCCCCTACTTCGACCTCTACCGCAAACAGGTCGTCAAACAGGCCGACCTCGTCCTCGCCATGTGCCTGCGCGGCGACGCCTTCACCGCGGAGGAGAAGGCCCGCAACTTCGCCTACTACGAGCCCCTGACCGTCCGCGACTCCTCGCTGTCCGCCTGCGGCCAGGCCGTGATGGCCGCCGAGGTCGGCCAGATGCGCCTGGCCTACGACTACCTCGGCGAGGCCGCGATGATGGACCTGGAGGACCTGGAGGGCAACACCCGCGACGGCATCCACATCGCCGCCCTCGGCGGCACCTGGTTCGCCCTGGTCGCCGGCTTCGGCGGCATGCGCGACCAGAGCGGGTCGCTCACCTTCGCCCCCCGGCTGCCCGAGCAGATCGGCCGGCTCGCCTTCACGATGGTCTACCGCGGGCGCCGGCTGCGGGTGGAGATCACCGGGACGACGGCCACCTACACGCTGCTCGACGGCGAGGCCCTGGAGCTCGGGCACTGCGGGGACGCCTTCGAACTCGTCCCCGGCACACCGGTGCCGCGCGCCATCCCGCCGCTGCCGGCCGGCCCGCCCCCCGAGCAGCCGCACGGGCGCTGCCCCGCCACCCGCAAGGCACCCCAGCGGCTCAAGCGGTAGCCGCTCCCCGGCCCGGCGGTCAGACCACCGACCCCAGCAGCGACCCCACCGCGTACGTCACCCCCATCGCCAGGGCCCCGCCGATCACGTTGCGCAGCACGGCGGGACGGGCCGGGGACGCGCCGAGGCGGGCGCTGGTCCAGCCCGTCAGGGCGAGGGTCGCCAGCACCGAGGTGATGGTGACCGGCAGGCGCCAGGAGGGCGGCGGCAGGACGATCATCAGGAGGGGCAGCAGCGCGCCCGCCGTGAAGGCGCAGAGGCTGGCGGCGGCCGCCCGCCAGGGGTCCGTGAGGTCGTCCGGGTCGATGCCCAGCTCCACCCGGGCGTGGGCCCGCCACGCGTCCTTCGCGCTCAGCTCGCGGGCGGCCGCGTCGGCCACCGCCGGGCTGAGGCCGCGCCGCTCCAGCTCCTCCTCCAGCGCCTCGCGGCTCGCCTCGGGACGGGCGCGCAGTTCGCGCCGCTGCACCTCCAACGCGGCCCGCTGGGCGTCGCGTTGGGTGCACACCGAGACGTACTCGCCCGCCGCCATCGAGATCGAGCCCGCCAGCAGGCCCGCCAGGCCGGCCGTCAGCAGCGTGCCGCGGCTGTCGGTGGCGCCGGCCACGCCGACGACCAGGCCGGCCGTCGAGACGACGCCGTCGTTGGCGCCGAGGACCGCGGCGCGCAGCCAGTTCAGCCGCCCGCCCGTGCTGCTCGCGGACGGGTGCCGGGGCGCGGGCGCCCCGCTCATTCCCCGGCGTCCCTCTCCTCCAACGGCCGTAGCGCCGGCCCCTGGAGGACCGAGCCGTCCGTGGCGAATCGCGACCCGTGGCAGGGGCAGTCCCACGACCGCTCGGCCGCGTTGAACGCCACCAGACACCCCAGGTGCGTACAGCGCGCCGAGACGGCGTGCGCCGTGCCGTGCTCGTCCCGGTACACCGCGCAGTGCCGGCCGTCGACGCGGACCACCGCGCCCGTGCCCGGCGCGATGTCCGCGACCCGGTCCGGGCCGGGCGCGCGCAGCCGGTCGCCGAGGAAGTGCCGGGCCACCCCGGTCTGGTGGCGCAGGAACGCCGGGGCCTCGCGCACCGCGCTCCACAGCCGCCGCGGGTCGTACAGGTCCGCCCACGGCGGGCGCCGGCCGTCGATCAGCTCGGCCAGCAGCGTCCCGGCCATCACCCCGCCGCTCATGCCCCAGCCGCCGAAGCCGGTCGCCACCCAGGTGCGGCGGGCGCGCGGATGGAACCGGCCGACCAGCGGCACGGTGTCCGTGGAGTCGTTGTCCTGCGTCGCCCACCGGACGCCCGGCTCCAGCGCCGGGAAGCGCTCCCGCGCCCAGGCCGCCAGCCGCTCGAAGCGGGCGGCCACGTCGGCGGTGCCCGGGGCGAAGCTCTCGCCCGTGACGATCAGCAGCCGCCGCCCGTCGGGCAGCGGCGCCGTGCGCACCGAACGCCTGGTGCCCTCCTCCGTCACGAACATCCCGCCCGGGTCCTGCGCGGCCGGGATCGCCCCGGTGACCACCAGCTCCCGGCGCGGCGACAGCCGGGAGAACAGCAACGCCCGGTCGAAGACCGGGTAGTGCGTGGCCACGACCACGTCCCGGGCGGTGACGGCCGCGCCGTTCTCCGTGCCCAGCCGGCACGGCGTGCCCTCGTGCAGCCGGACCACCCGCGAGTGCTCGAACACCGCCCCGCCCCGCGCCACCACGTCCTCGGCCAGCGCCAGCAGGTACTTGCGCGGATGGAACTGCGCCTGCCCGGGCAGGCGCACGGCGGCCTCCACGCGGAACGGCAGCCCCGTCCGCTCCGTGAACGCGGCCTCCAGACCCGCCTGCTCGGCCGCGTTGACCTCCTCGCGCACCGTGCCCCGCCCCGCCGCCTCGGTCACGTACGTGTACGCGGCCCGCCGCTCCAGTTCGCAGTCCACGCCCAGCAGCCGCGCGACCTCCGCCACGTGCTCCACCGCGTCCTGCTGCGACCGCGCGTACAGCCGGGCGCCGTCCGGCCCCCGGGTGCGCCGCAGCCGCGCGTACACCAGGCCGTGCAGCGCGGTCACCTTGGCGGTCGTCCGCCCGCTGACCCCTTCCGCGATCCGCCCGGCCTCCAGCACGGCCACCGACCGCCCGGCCCGCGCCAGCTCCCAGGCGGTGCTCAGCCCCGCGATGCCGCCGCCGACCACGGCGACGTCGACGTCCACGCCCGCCCCCGTACCGAGCGGGGGGTAGGACGTGACGGGGGTCGTGGACATCCAGTACGGCTCGTCGGGAGGCTGCGTCACCATACGGGACGGATTCCCGGCCCGTCCCCCGGTACCCCGAGCGGCGGCCCGGGTTCCTCCGTTCGGCGGCGCGGTGTCCACCGCCCGGGAGGAACGCCCTGCCGGCCGCGCGGAGCGCGCCGCCGCCGGGACCGGCCCCCAGAATGGCACCGGGTCCCGGCGGGACCTCCGCCCCCACCGAGAGAGGAACGGTGATCGTCATGACCGGCGTGCCCACGATCTGCCCGGTGCTGCGCTACCGGGATCCGCACGCGGCCGTCCGGCAGCTCACGGAGGCCTTCGGCCTCACCCGCGGCGCGCTGTACGAGAGCGAGGACGGCACGGTGCTCCACGCCGAACTCGCCCACGGCGACGGCGTGGTGATGCTCGGCGGCCGGGGGCGCGGCGGCGTCTTCGACGAGGCCATGGGCGCCGGCGGACCCGTCGGCGTCTACGTCGTCGTCGAGGACCCCGACGCGCACTGCGAGCGGGCCCGCGCCGCCGGCGCCGAGATCCTCACGGCGCCGGCCGACCAGCCCTACGGCTCGCGGGACTACATGGCCCGCGACATCGAGGGCAACATCTGGACCTTCGGCACCTACGCCCCCGGCGGCGAGGGCGAGGGCTGACCGCCGGCCGCCGTTGTCGCCACAGGGGCCTTCCGGCCGCCGGTACGGCCGGAAGGCTCCCTTGACGGTTGGATGCCGGCGCCCTCAACTCCGGTGCGCGGGGCGGTCGCCGTCCTCGGCCGTCGTCCGGTAAGGGGCCGCCGCCCGCTGTGCCGCGTACAGCAGCGCGGGCTTCAGCTTGGGCCAGAAGTAGTCCTCCTGGCAGGAGAAGGCCGGGGTGAAGCCCGAGCAGCCGCGGCCGTCGCTGTCGCCGATCTCAATGGTGAGGCCGGCGACGCCGAGCTTGTCGTACGTCCAGTCGTCGGAGCCGCCGGACGCGTCGTAGAGGATCTCGCCGGCCTGGCCCGACTGGTAGCCGGTGAGCGAGCCCAGGTGCCGGGCCAGCGCCCGCAGTGAGGCGTCGTTGCCCGTGTGGATCGTGTGGTCGGACTCCCAGGGCAGCAGGACCATGCTCGCGTCGCTGTGCAGGCTGATCATCAGGCCCTTGGCCGTGTCCGGCGCGGGGTCGCCGTCGCCGGTGCCCGTGCGCACGGCCGGGTACAGCTTCCTGAACAGGCCCTCCAGCGCGGCGTTCTCCGGCTCGGAGTCCGCCTTGGGCCCGAGGTAGGTCTCGCTGCACGGCTGCCGGGAGGTGCCGGCGCCGCCCCAGTGGGTGCCGGCGTTGCGGTTGAGGTCCACGCCGATCTGCCCCGTCCAGCCGCAGTCGGTGCCGCGGGCGTCGTCGGCGTTCTTGCGCTGCAGGATCGGGTTGTCGCCGCCCTGGGCGACGATGTCGACGCCGTCGGGGTTGGTGATGGGCACCACCCACATCTCCGTGGAGTCCATCAGCGCCGTGATCGCGGGGTCCTTGCCGTAGCCGTCCGTCAGGGCGTCGATCCAGCGCCAGGACACCTCACCCGTGGTGATCTCCCGGGCGTGGATCTGGCTCATGAGGAAGAACCGGGGCTTCGCCGCGTCCGGGCTCAGCCGGCAGTCCCCCTCCTTCTTCTTGGTGACACAGATGGCCTTCAGGTCGTTGCCGCCGCGCCCCTGCTGCTTGAGCCAGGACTGTCCGTAGGTGACCACGCTCGTCAAGTCCGGGTGCCGCGCGGCGACTTGGTCGAGGTGCGCGTAGTGCGCGCCGACGGTGTGGTAGCCGCCGTAGTAGGTGTCGTTCACGCTTCCCGCGCCGTGGCGGACGGGCGACTTGTGCGGGAGTGGCTTCTTCATCGTCTCCGCGACGGTGGGGGAGAAGCCGAGTCTGCGCAGGCCGGACGCCGTCGACGGGCCGCCGATGACGAACAGGTCGTCGCCCTGCCGGCGCTCGATGAGATCGAACCCCGACGTGATCAGCTTCTGCGCCGCGTCCTGCCGGCCGTGCGTCGGGACGCGGTACACGACCACGGTGCGCTCGGCGGGCGCCGCCGCCGTCTGCCGGGCGGCACCGGCGAACGCCGGGGACATGCCGGGGGACAGGGCCGTGAGCGCCATGACCGTCGCTCCTGCGGCCAGCGCCGCGAGGGTCTTCCGGGACATGAGAGGGCCTTCCGTGGGGGGATGCGGGGCACGTGCCCGGCCGGTGCCGACGACCGGCCGAGCGCATGGTGCCATGTCCATGCCACAGAATGAAGGCTCTATTCCGGGCAGTCGGAAGAACCGCCCGTCCGGCCGTGACCCCGCCGCTCCGCGCGGCGGCATGCCGGCACCGTACGCGTCCGGGCCCGCGCGGACGGCGCGCGGCTCGCGGGCCGGCCCGGAAGGAGGTGCGGACGCACCGCGACCGCGTCGCTGCTCACGGTGGCGAGAACGTGACGGACGGGGTTGCGGGGATCCGGGGCCCCGGGAAAGATCCTCCGGCGGGAGCCCGGCCCGCCGGGCCGCCGGCTCCCGCAGGTCCGGTCCGTGGGAAGAGGCGTGATGAAGAGCCTTGGGAGCGGCCGGCGTTAGGCCGCCGCGCGCGGGCCGGCGCCGGCCCGGGGGCGATCCGGGCGGCGACCGCGCCGTGCGGAGCGCCCGTTCGCCGGCAGACCTCGTCCGCCCGGTGCGACGGACCGGCGCGACGGCTGCCTCTCGTGCGCCTTTCCGATTGCCCGCAGCGTGCAGTGGCCCTGGAGTGCTTCGTGCAGGACACCGAGACCCCCGAGACCCTCGACCGCGCCGGACGGCGCGGGGACCCCTTACCGCTCGTGATCGTGCTCCTGACCGTGACCGGAGGCATGCTCGACGCCATCAGCTTCCTGGAACTCGGCCAGGTCTTCGTCGGGATGATGACGGGGAACGTCGTCACCTTCGGCTTCGCCCTCGGCGGTGCGCCGCACTTCACCGAACCGGCCCCGCTGCTCGCGCTGGCCGGGTTCGCGGCCGGGGTGGTCACGACGGGCCGGGTGGTGCGGAGGCAGCGGGTGACCGGGTGCGGGCGGTGGTTCGCGGCGGTGCTGCTGCTGGAGATGGCGCTCCTGCTGACCGCGGCGCTGCTCAGCGCCGCCCCGCGGGCCGCGACGGGACGGCACGCCGTGATCACCGTCCTGGCGGTGGCGATGGGCATGCGGTGCGCCGCGCTGCGCAGCCTGGCCGTCCCGGAGCTGCAGGCGACGTTCGCGCTCACCGGCGCCCTGATCGCGCTGCTGCACGACCTCGGCGCCCGGTCCGGTTCGCCCGCGCGGACGGCGCGGCGGCTGGGCGTCGTCGGGGCCACGGGGGCGGGCGCCGCGGCCGGGGCCACGGCGGTGACGCACTGGGGGCTGGGCGGTGCGCTGGTGGCCGTGGCCGGGGTCGTCGCCGTCCTCGCCGGCGCGCTGCAGTGGCGCTCGGCCCCGGCGCCCGCCCGGTGCGGGGGCTGACCGCCCGTGCGGGGGCCGGGCCCGCTCAGCCGAGTTCGCCCGCCAGCAGCGCGGCCGTCTCGGCGATCAGCACGTCGGTCTTCGTCTTGTCCAGCTCCTTGTCGCCCGTCGTCGTCAGGACGGACAGGACGACCGGCGGACGGCCCGGAGGCCAGGCGACGCCCACGTCGTTGTTGGTGCCGTACTTGCCGGCCCCGGTCTTGTCCCCGAGCGCCCAGTCCCGCGGCAGCCCCGCGCGCAGCTGGTTGCGGCCGGTCGTGTTCGCCAGCAGCCAGCCCGTCAGCCGCTCCCTGTGCCGGGCCGGAAGGGCGTTGCCCAGCACCAGCCGCGCGTACGTCAGGGCGATGGCCCGGGGCGTCGTGGTGTCCTCCACCGCGCCCGGCACGGCCGAGTTCAGCGCGGGCTCCCAGTGGTCGAGGCGGGTGTCGTCGTCCCCGAGGGACCGGCAGAAGCGGGTCACGCCGCCCGGCCCGCCCAGCCTGCGCAGCAGGAGGTTCGCGGCGCAGTTGTCGCTGTACGAGACCGCGGCGCCGCAGAGCTCGGCGCCGGTCATGCCGTCGCGCAGGTTCTCGGCCCGGCCCGTGACCGGGGCGTAGCCGGACTCCTCGGTGTCCCGCCGCGGGTAACGGACGCGTTCGTGGAGGAAGCGGTCGCCCTGGCGCAGGTCCCGCAGGACGGCCGCGACGGCGAGCGTCTTGAACGTCGAGCACATCGGGAAGGCCTCGCCGGCCCGGTGTTCGACGGTCGTGCCGCCCGCCGGGCTGTACGCGAAGACGCCCAGCCGGACCGGCACCTGGAGGCGCTCCGAGTGCGCGGCCTCCAGGCGGCGCAGTCTCGCGGTGACCTCCTCCCCGCCGCGTCGCCCCGACGGCGCCGCGGCCGCCGCTCTGCCGTCCGCGGACGCGGCGGGCGCGACGCCGAGGCCGGTGGCCAGGGCCGCGCCCGTACCGAGGGCGAGCAGGGAACGGCGGGTGGGGCGAACGCGAGGGGGAGTCAAGGTCGTACACGCTCCTTTTCCGAACAGTGGTTCTGTTCTTGGGGACGACGGGAGAGGAGGGACGGTTGCGGACCCGGGGGATTTTGTTCACCTCCGGCCGGGTCCGCGCTGTTCGCGCTGTTCGCGCGGCTCTCGCGGCTCGCGGGGACGGAGTTATCGGTTGCTGGGGAAGCCCAGGTCCACGCCGCCGTCGGCCGGGTCCGGCCAGCGTGTCGTGACGACCTTGCCGCGCGTGTAGAAGTGGACGCCGTCGTTGCCGTAGACGTGGTGGTCGCCGAAGAGGGAGTCCTTCCAGCCGCCGAAGGAGTGGTAGCCCACGGGCACGGGGATGGGCACGTTCACGCCCACCATGCCCGCCTGCACCTCCAGTTGGAAGCGGCGGGCCGCGCCGCCGTCGCGTGTGAAGACGGCCGCGCCGTTGCCCCAGGGCGAGGCGTTGATGAGGGCGACGCCCTCCTCGTAGGTCTCCGCGCGGACCACGCACAGCACCGGGCCGAAGATCTCGTCCCGGTAGGCGTCCATCTCCGGCGTCACCTTGTCGAGGAGCGAGACGCCGATCCAGTGGCCGCCCTCGTGGCCCTCGACCGTGTGGCCCGTGCCGTCGAGGACGACGTCCGCGCCCTGCGCCGCCGCGCCCGCCACGTATGAGGCGACCTTGTCGCGGTGGGCGCGGGTGATGAGCGGGCCCATCTCGGACGCCGGGTCGTCGCCGGGGCCGATGCGCAGCGCGGCCGTCCGCTCCTTGATCTTCTCGATGAGGGGGCCGGCCGTGCCGCCGACGGCCACCAGGACCGAGACGGCCATGCAGCGCTCGCCCGCCGACCCGTACGCGGCGTTGACGGCGGCGTCCGCGGCCAGGTCGAGGTCGGCGTCGGGCAGGACGAGCATGTGGTTCTTGGCGCCGCCGAGGGCCTGGACGCGCTTGCCGTGCGCGGTGGCGGTGGCGTGGAGGGAGCGGGCGACGGGGGTCGAGCCGACGAACGAGACGGCGGCGACGTCCGGGTGCTCCAGCAGCCGGTCCACGGCCGCCCTGTCGCCGTTGACGACGTTGAGGACGCCGTCCGGAAGCCCCGCCGCGGCCGCGAGCTCCGCGAGGCGCAGCGCCGCCGAGGGCACCTTCTCGCTGGGCTTGAGGACGAAGGTGTTGCCGCACGCGACGGCGAGCGGGAACATCCACATCGGCACCATGGCCGGGAAGTTGAACGGGGTGATGCCGGCGACGACGCCCAGCGGCTGCCGGATCGCCGCGACGTCGACGCGCGTCGAGACCTGGGTGGAGAGCTCGCCCTTGAGCTTCTCCGGTATGCCGCAGGCGAGTTCGACGATCTCCAGCCCGCGCGCGACCTCGCCGAGGGCGTCGGCGTGCACCTTGCCGTGCTCGGCGGTGATCAGCCGCGCGAGTTCCTCGCGGTGCGCGTGCACCAGCTCCCGGTAGCGGAACAGCACGGCCGTGCGGCGTGCGAGCGAGGAGGTGCCCCACGCGGGGAACGCGTCGCGGGCCGCGGCCACCGCCGCGTCCACCTCCTCGGCGGACGCGAGGGCGACGCGCTTCTCCTGGACGCCGGTGGCGGGGTCGACCACCGGTCCGTGGTTCCCGGAGACGCCTTCGACGGGCTTGCCGCCTATCCAGTGGTTGATCGTCTTCATGGTGCGTGCGGGCCTTTCTCGGTCGGGGCTTCCCTGGCGTGGGCTTCCCGGGTGTGGACTTCCCGGGTGTGGGCTTCCCGGCCGGGGCTTGCCGGGCGTGGGCTTCCCGGCCGGGGGAGAGGTCGGGGGGAGCTCAGAGGTGGTGGCGGCGCGCGGCCGCCTCCCGCTCGTAGGCGGCGCGGGCCTCCACGGCGGCCGGCCGGGTGGCGGCGGCGGCGACGGGGACGTCCCACCACGCCTGGGCGCCGGGCGCGGCCGGTGCGCCCTCGGACGTGTCGGTCTCGACGTACACGCAGGTCGGCCGGTCGGAGGCGCGGGCCTCGGCGAGGGCCGCGCGCAACTCCCCGACGGTGGAGGCCCGCAGGACGTGCAGGCCGAGCGAGGCCGCGTTGGCCGCGAGGTCGACGGGGAGCGGGGCGCCGGTGTACGTCCCGTCCTTGTCGCGGAACCGGTAGGCGGTGCCGAAGCGTTCGCCGCCGGTGGCGGCGGAGAGCCCGCCGATGGAGGCGTAGCCGTGGTTCTGCACGAGCACCACGTTGATGTGGACGCCCTCCTGGACGGCGGTGACCAGCTCGGTGGGCATCATCAGATAGGTGCCGTCGCCGACCAGTGCCCACACGGGGCGGTCCGGGGCCGCGAGACGGACGCCGATGGCGGCGGGGATCTCGTAGCCCATGCAGGAGTAGCCGTACTCCAGGTGGTACTGGCGCCGCGAACGGGCCCGCCACAGCTTGTGCAGGTCGCCGGGGAGCGAGCCGGCGGCGTTGACGACGACGTCCTCGTCGCCGACGACGGCGTCGAGCGCGCCGAGCACCTGCGTCTGGGACGGCCGTACGGAGTCGTCGCCGGCGGCGTAGGCCGCGTCCACGAGCCGTTCCCAACGGGCCTTGCCCGCACGGTACTCGGCCTCGTACGCCTCGCCCACCCGGTGGCCGGCCAGGGCGGCGGTGAGCTCCTCCAGCCCGGCGCGGGCGTCCGCGACGAGGGGCAGGGCGCCCATCTTGTGGCCGTCGAAGGAGGCGATGTTGAGGTTGACGAAGCGAACGCCCGGGCGGGCGAAGAGCGTTGAGGAGGCGGTGGTGAAGTCGGTGTAGCGGGTGCCGACGCCGAGCACGAGGTCGGCGGTGCGCGCCAGTTCGTCGGCGACGGCGGTGCCGGTGTGGCCGATGCCGCCGACGTCGGCCGGGTGGTCGTGGCGCAGCGAGCCCTTGCCGGCCTGGGTGGAGGCGACGGGGATGCCGGTGGCCTCGGCGAGGGCGCGCAGGGCGTCCTCGGCCTCGCTGTGGTGGACGCCGCCGCCCGCGACGATCAGGGGGCGTTCGGCGGCGCGCACGGCGAGGGCGGCCTCGACGACCGCGTCGGTGTCGGGGGAGGGACGGCGGACGTGCCAGACGCGGTCGGCGAAGAACTCCTCGGGCCAGTCGTGCGCCTCGGCCTGTACGTCCTGGGGCAGGGCGAGGGTGACGGCGCCGGTCTCGACGGGGTCGGCGAGGACGCGCATGGCCCGCAGGGCGGCGGGGATCAGGGCCTCGGGGCGGGTGACCCGGTCGAAGTACCGGGAGACGGGCCGCAGGCAGTCGTTGACGGACACGTCCCCCGCGTACGGGACTTCGAGCTGCTGGAGGACGGGGTCGGCGGGGCGGGTGGCGAAGACGTCGCCGGGCAGCAGGAGCACCGGCAGCCGGTTCACCGTGGCGAGGGCGGCGCCGGTGACGAGGTTGGTGGCGCCGGGGCCGATGGAGGTGGTGACGGCCTGCGCGGCGAGCCGGTCGTTCTGCCGCGCGTAGCCGACGGCGGCGTGCACCATGGCCTGTTCGTTGCGGCCCTGGAGGTAGGGCATCGCGCCGGGGCCGGACTCCAGCAGGGCCTGCCCGAGGCCGGCGACGTTGCCGTGCCCGAAGATGCCCCAGCAGGCGTTGATCAGCCGGCGGCGGTGCCCGTCGCGCTCGGTGTACTGGTGGGCGAGGAACTCGACCAGGGCCTGGGCGACGGTGAGCCGGCGGGTCGCGGTAGCGGTCATCGGGCGTCTCCTGCGGGCGCGTTGTAGAGGGGCAGGCGGGGGTCGACCGGCTGGTCCGGCCAGGTGGAGCGGATCCAGCCGTGGTCGGGGTGGTCGCGGATGAGCCACTCGCGGGCCTCGCCGGGGCCGGCCATGACGTTGAGGTAGTACATGGCGTGGCCGGGGGCGGCGATCGACGGGCCGTGCCAGCCGTCGGGGATCAGGACGGCGTCGCCGCCGCGCACCTCGGCGAGGACGTCGGTGCCGCGGCCGTGGCCCGAGGGGGTGACGCGCTGGTAGCCGAGGCCGGGCCGGCCCGCGGCCTCCGCGATCTCGAAGTAGTAGATCTCCTCCAGCTCGCTCTCCTCGCCGGGGCGGCACTCGTCGTGCTTGTGCGGCGGGTAGGAGGACCAGTTGCCGCCCGGGGTGAGGACCTCGACGGCGATGAGCTTGTCGCACACGAAGGAGCCGGCCGCCGCGAAGTTGTTGACCTGGCGGGAGCAGGAGCCGGTGCCACGCAGTTCGACGGGGACGCCGGGGGCGGGCCCGTAGCGGGCGGGCAGGCGGCGCCGGCAGCGGGCGCCGGCGAGGGCGAAGCGTCCGCCGCCGGTGCTGGAGACGCGGACCTCCTCGTCGCGCGGCACGTACGCGAAGTCGGTGACCGCGTCGAACACGCCGGTGCGGCCGGTCAGTTCGAAGGTCTCGCCGCCGCCGGTGGTGACGGTGCAGCCGCCGGAGAGCGGCAGCACGATCCATTCGCTGTCGCCGGTGGGGAAGGAGTGGCCCGCGCCGGGCGGCAGTTCGAGGACGCGCAGGGAGGAGTGCCCCCAACCCGCCTTCTCGGGCGTGATGTCGAGGGCGTAGGGCCCGGCGGCGGCCTGTCCCGCCCTGAGGTGGAATCCGCGGAATGCGTTCATGAAAGGTCCGGTCTCCGTGGTCTACAGCAGTCCGACGGCGGTGTCGACGGCCTTCGCCACGTCCCCGTCGCCGGGGTAGAGCAGCGAGCGGCCGACGACCAGCCCCTGCACCGTCGGCAGGTGCAGGGCCTTGCGCCACTTCTCGTACGTCTTCTCCTGGTCCCGGGAGACTTCCCCGCCGAGCAGGACGGTGGGCAGCGTGGACGTCTCGCACACCCGCGCCATGTCGTCCGGGTCCTCGGTGACCGGCAGCTTCAGCCAGGTGTAGGCGGAGGTGCCGCCGAGGCCGGAGGCGATGGCGACGGAGGTGGTGACGGCGTCGGCGCCCAGGTCGTTGCGGACACGGCCGTCGACGCGGCGGGAGAGGAAGGGCTCGACGAAGACGGGCAGGCGCAGCGCGGCCATCGCGTCGACGGCGCGGGCGGCGGACTCCAGGGTCTCCACGGAGCCGGGGTCGTCGTAGTCGATGCGCAGCAGCAGCTTGCCGGCGTCGAAGCGGAGGCGGGCGAGGTCCTGCGGGCGGTGGCCGGTGAAGCGGTCGTCCATCTCGAAGGACGCGCCGGCGAGGCCGCCGCGGTTGAGCGAGCCCATGACGACCTTGTTCTCCAGGGCGCCGAGGAGGAGCAGGTCCTCGAGGATGTCGGCGGTGGCGAGCACGCCGTCGACGCCGGGGCGCGACAGCGCAAGGCACAGCCGTTCCAGCAGGTCGGCTCGGTTGGCCATGGCGAGCGCGCGGTCGCCGACGCCGAGCGCGCCGCGGGCGGGGTGGTCGGCGGCGACGATCATCAGCCGGCCGCGGTCGCCGAGGAGGGGGCGGCGGGTGCGGCGGGCGGCGGCCTCCGCGACGGCTTCGGGGTGCCGGGCCCGCAGCGCCGGGATGTCGGAGATCCGAGGGGTCAAGGGGTGACTCACCTTCTCGCGGTGCACCTTCTCGAAGTGCGGAAGTGCAGGGGTCAGCGGGGGGTTTCCGCCGTGCGCCGGGCGAGGAACTCCTCGACCTCGGCGGCCGTGGGCATGGCGGAGGAGCAGGCGAGGCGGGAGGCGACGATGGCGCCGGCGGCGTTGGCGTAGCGCATCACCGTCTCCAGGTCCCAGCCGGCCAGCAGGCCGTGGCAGAGCGCGCCGCCGAAGGCGTCGCCGGCGCCCAGGCCGTTGACGACCTCGACGGGGGTGGGCGGGACCTCGGCGACCCGGCCGTCGCGGTGCGCGGCGAGGACGCCCCGGGGGCCCTGTTTGACGACGGCCAGTTCGACGCCCCGGTCCAGCAGGGCCCGTGCGCAGGCGCGCGGGTCGCGCAGTCCGGTGGCGACCTCGGCCTCGTCGACGTTGCCGACGGCGACGGTGGCGTGGCCGAGCGCGGCCTCGTAGTACGGCCGGGCCGCGGCCATGGCCCGGGGGCCGGTGGCGCCGCCGTCGCCGGAGGCGCCGCCCTCGCCGCCCCAGAACATCGGCCGCCAGTCCAGGTCGAAGACGGTGACGCCGGACCTGCCGCGGGCCTCCAGGGCGGCCAGCGTCGCGGACCGGCTGGGCTCCTCGCACAGGCCGGTGCCGGTCATCCAGAAGACCCGGGCGGCCCGGACCGCGTCGCGGTCCAGTTCCTCGGGGCGGATGACCAGGTCGGGGGCCTTGGGGCGGCGGTAGAAGTACAGCGGGAAGTCGTCCGGCGGGAAGATCTCGCAGAACGTGACGGGCGTCGGGTACTCCTCGACGGGGGTCACCCAGCGGTCGTCGACGCCGAACTCCCGCAGCGCCCGGTGGATGTAGTCGCCGAAGGGGTCGCGGCCGGTGCGGCTGACGACGGCGGTGCGGCGGCCGAGCCGGGCGGCGGCGACCGCGACGTTGGTGGCCGAGCCGCCCAGGAACTTCCCGAAGGTCTCCACGTCGGCCAGCGGGACGCCGGTCTGCAGCGGATAGACGTCCACTCCGATGCGGCCCATGGTGATCAGGTCGTACGGATCGGTCATGTGCGCCCTTTCGGTTCGGCCGGGGTGCGGCCCGTCGGCTCTGCCCACAGGTCTAACCGGGGAGATCAAGCCCTGTCAACACTTTGTCCTTACATATTGACGTGAAGGGAGGGTGTGCCGCGGGCACCCGTGAGGTGTCCGTCCGTCCACAACGTCCTTAAGTCCGTATGTCAGGACGAAGTCTTGACACTCCCTTGACCGCCGTGGAGGCTGTGCCCCGCAACCGTCAGCGCCTCCCGGTCACCGCCGACCGGCGAGAGGAGAGCCGCAGCATGTCCGCATCCAGCGCCGCTTCGCCCGTATTGGACCGCATCCGCGTCGGTTCGGCACCCGACTCCTGGGGAGTGTGGTTCCCCGACGACGACCAGCAGGTGCCCTGGCGGCGCTTCCTCGACGAGGTCTCCGAGGCCGGCTACGAGTGGATCGAACTCGGCCCGTACGGCTACCTCCCCACCGACCCCGCCGTCCTCCGCGACGAGACCGCCCGCCGCGGCCTCAAGGTCTCCGCCGGCACGATCTTCACCTCCCTGCACCACGGCCCCGCCGTCTGGGACAGGACCTGGGCTCACGTCACCGAGGTCGCCACCCTCACCCAGGCCATGGGCGCCCGCCACCTCGTCGTCATCCCCTCCTTCTGGCGGGACGACAGGACCGCCGAACTCCTCGAACCGAGCGAACTCACCGACGAGCAGTGGCGGCACCTCACCACCGGCACCGAACGCCTCGCCCGCCGCGTCCGCGAGGAGTTCGGCCTCGACATCGTCGTCCACCCGCACGCCGACACCCACATCGACACCGAGGAACACGTCGAGCGCTTCCTCGACTCCACCGACTCCGGCCTCGTCAACCTCTGCCTGGACACCGGGCATTACGCCTACTGCGGCGGCGACAGCGTCAAACTCATCAAGACCTACGGCGAACGCATCGGCTACCTCCACCTCAAGCAGGTGGACCCCGCGGTCCTCGCCGACGTCACCGCCAAGGGCACCCCCTTCGGGCCCGCCGTCCGCCAGGGCGTCATGTGCGAACCCCCGCTCGGCGTACCGGCGTTGCCGCCGGTCCTCGAAGCCGCCCAGGACCTCGGCGTCGACCTCTTCGCCATCGTCGAGCAGGACATGTACCCCTGCGCGCCCGACCGGCCCCTGCCCATCGCCCGGCGCACCCGGCACTTCCTGCGCTCCTGCGGCGCCTGACCACCCACCCCCTCACCGACCAAGGAGCGGGCACCCCCGCATGAGCACCGACACCCCCCTCGGCATCGCCGTCATCGGCACCGGACGCATGGGCGCCGACCACATCCGCCGCCTCCACACCGTCACCAACGGCGCCCGGGTCGCCGCCGTCGCCGACCTCGACCCCGACCGCGCCGCGCACGCCGCCCACGGCATCGACGGCTGCACCGCCCACACCGACCCCGCCGCCGCCATGGCCGCCCCGGGCGTCGACGCCGTCCTCGTCGCCTCGCCCGGCCCCGCCCACGAGGCCGCCCTCACGGCCGCCTTCGCCCGCGGCCTGCCCGTCCTGTGCGAGAAACCCCTCACCCCCGACGCCGCCTCCGCCCTGCGCGTCGTCGAGGCCGAGGCCCGCCTCGGCCGCCGCCTCGTCCAGGTCGGCTTCATGCGCCGCTACGACACCGGCTACCTCCGCCTCAAGGAACTCCTCGACTCCGGCGCCCACGGCCGCACCCTCATGCTCCACCACAGGCACCGCAACCCCGCCACCCCGCCCGGCTTCACCGACGCGATGCTCATCAACGACTCGGTCGTCCACGAGATCGACGTCACCCGCTGGCTTCTCGGCGAGGAGATCACCGCCGTCCACGTGCTGCGCCCCACCCCCTCCGGCGCCGCCCCCGCGGGCCTGGGCGACCCGCAGCTCGTCCTCTTCGAGACCACCGGCGGACAGATCTGCGACACCGAGCTCTTCCAGAACTGCGGCTTCGGCTACCAGGTCGCCTGCGAGGCCGTCGGCGAGCGCGGCACCGCCCGCACCGGCGACGACCACGGCCTCCTCGTCAACGCCGACGGCCGCTGGGGCGGCACCATCACCCCCGGCTACGTCGAGCGCTTCGCGGACGCCTACGACCGGCAGGTGCAGCGCTGGGTGGACGCCACCCGCCGCGGCACCGTCGAGGGACCGAGCTGCTGGGACGGCTACGCGGCGGCCGCCGCCTGCGAGGCCGGCGTCCGCGCCCAGACCACCGGCGCCCGCGCGGCCGTCGAACTGGCCGGCCGGCCGGGCCTGTACCGCTGACCCGGGCCACCGCACCCGCCCTCCGAAAGGCCGATCCGAAAGGCACCACCCCTCGATGAACGTCGCCGTCGAACCGCCGTCCGCGGACCGACCCCGCACCACCCCGACAGCCGCCCCCCGCAAGGCCGGACGCTTCATCCTCGCCATCGCCGCCGTCGCGGCGATCGGCGGCGCCCTCTTCGGCTACGACACCGGAGTCGTCTCCGGCGCCCTGCCCTTCATGGAGGAGCACTTCGGCCTCTCCTCCCTCGGCGAGGGCGTCATCACCAGCGCCCTCCTCATCGGCGCCGCCTTCGGCTCCCTCGCCGGCGGCCGCATGGCCGACACCCTGGGCCGCAAGAAGGCCCTGCTGTGGGCCGGCGCCGTCTTCACCGGCGGCGCCGTCGCGGTGGCCGTCGCCCCCACCGTCCCCGTCATGACCGCCGCCCGCTTCGTCCTCGGCCTGGCCGTCGGCAGCGCCTCCGTCATCACCCCGCTGTACCTCTCGGAGATCGCCCCGCCGCACATCCGCGGCCGGCTCGTCTCCTTCAACTCCCTGATGATCGTGAGCGGTCAGCTCCTCGCCTACGTCGTCAACGCGATCCTCGCCCGCTGGGAGGCGTGGCGCTGGATGCTCGGCCTCGCCGCCCTGCCCGCCGTCGCCCTCTTCGCCGGCATGTTCTTCCTGCCCGACACCCCGCGCTGGTACATCAGCCGCGGCCGCGCGGAGGACGCCGGGCGCGTCCTGCGCCGCACCCTGCCCGCGGACGAGGTCGAGGCCGAACTCGGCCGCATCGAGCACGCCCGCGCCCTGGAGGCCGGCGCCCGGCGGGGCGCATGGAAGGAACTGCGCACCCCCTGGGTCCGCCGCATCCTCCTCATAGGCGTCGGCCTCGCCGTCGTCCAGCAGATCACCGGCGTCAACGCCGTCATCTACTTCGCGCCCAAGATCCTGGAGTCCACCGGCCTGGGCACGAACGCCGCGATCACCGCCACCATCGCCGTCGGCGCCGTATCCGTCATCGCCACCGCGGCCGGCATGTCCCTCATCGACCGGCTCGGCCGGCGCCCCATGCTCATGGGCGGACTGACCGGCATGGCCGTCTCCCTCGTCGCCCTCGGCGCCGCCTTCCACCTGCCGCGCTCGACCGCCGTCAGCGTCCTCGTCCTCGGACTGATGGTCCTCTACATGGCGTTCATGCAGGCCACCCTCAACACCGGCGTCTGGCTGCTGCTCGCCGAGATGTTCCCCCTGAGGGTCCGCGGACTGGCCATGGGCACCGCCGTGTTCGTCATGTGGCTGGTCAACTTCGCCGTCGCCCTGCTCTTCCCCGTGCTGCTCGACGCCGCCGGGGCGAGCGTGACCTTCTGGCTCTTCGCCGTCGCCTGCGTCCTCTCCTTCGCGTTCTGCAAGCGCTGGGCCCCGGAGACCAAGGGCATGGCGCTGGAGGACCTGGAGCACGAACTGCGCAAGGCCGCCGACGCGGCCTGACCCCCCTTCCCTTTCCCGACGAGAGTGAACTCCCCATGAGAATCGGCCTGATCGGCACCGGGCGCATCGGCGCCTTCCACGCCCGGACCCTCGCCGCCGTCCCCGGCGTCGACACCGTCGTCGTCGCCGACCTCGACGCCGCCCGCGCCGCACGACTCGCCGCGGACCTGGGCCTGGAGGCCGCCGCCGGCATCGACGAGATGTACGCCGCCGGCCTCGACGGCGTCGTCGTCACCGCCGCCACCAGCGCCCACGCCGCACTCATCCACCAGGCCCTCGACCACGGCGTCCCGGTCTTCTGCGAGAAACCCGTCGCCCTCGACGTCCCCGGCACCCTCGGCGTCGTCGAACGCGCCGCCGCCGGCACCGTCCCCGTCCAGATCGGCTTCCAGCGCCGCTTCGACGCCGGCTACACCGCCGCCCGCGACGCCCTCCGCTCCGGCGAACTCGGCTGGATCCACACCCTGCGCGCCTGCACCGGCGACGTCACACCCCCGCCCCCGGCCTTCATCCCCACCTCCGGCGGCCTCTTCCGGGACTGCTCCATCCACGACTTCGACATCATGCGCTGGCTCACCGGCCGCGAGGTCGTCTCCGTCTACGCCCAGGGCGCCAACCGCGGCGCGCCCTTCTTCGCCGAGGGCGGCGACGTCGACACCTGCGCCGCCCTGCTGCGCTTCGACGACGACATGCTCGCCACCGTCACGGCCACCCGCTACAACGGCGCGGGCCACGACGTCCGGCTGGAGGTCTGCGGCTCCCGGGGCGCCCGCTTCGTCGGCCTGGACGACCGCGCCCCCCTCCCGACGGCCGAGAAGAACCTGACGTGGCGTCAGGAAACGCCGTACGCCACCTTCATGGAGCGTTTCCACGACGCGTACGTCGCCGAACTGACGGCCTTCGCCGAGGTCGCCGCCGGACGCCGGGAGAACCCCTGCCCGCCGGACGACGCCCTGGAGGCCCTCTACGTCGCGGAGGCCTGCGACCTCTCCCGCCGCACCGGACGGCCCGTGGACGTCGCCGACGTCCGGGTCTGATCCGTCCTGTGCCCGCGCGGCCGCCACTCGAAGAGCAGGATGGTCGCGTCGTCCCGCAGGTCGCTGTGCTGGTGGTCCAGGATCGCGTGGATGAGCAGCCGCAGCACCTCCGCCGGGTGCTGGCCGGAGGCGGTGGAGCGGATGATGAAGTCGGTGAACCGGTCGAGCCCGAACTCCTCGCCCCCCTCGCTGCGCGCCTCCGTGACGCCGTCGGTGTAGAGCAGGACCCGGTCGCCGGGCCGCAGCACCGTCTCCCGGACCCGCCGGCCGACCGGCGCCAGCCGGAACGGCAGCCCCATCGGCGGCTGCGGGCCGCCGGCCAGGGCGTGGTCGATGACCCGCTCCTCGCGGATCAGCAGCGGCGGCGGGTGACCGCAGTTGATCCAGCGCAACACCCCCGTGGACACGTCGAGTTCGCACAGCACCCCGGTGCAGAACTGGTCCGGCAGCCACTGCGCGAGCGCCTCGTCGACCGTGCCGACCAGGTCGGGCAGATCGGCACCGCTGCGGCGGGCGTTGCGGGCGCCCGCCATGGCGACCGAGGTCGTCAGGCCCGAGGAGAGGTCGTGCCCCATGGCGTCGAAGATCGCCGTGTGCAGGACGTTCTTGACCACCGCGTGGTCGAAGGCGTCACCGCCGAGCTCGTACGCCGGCTCCAGCACCGCCGTCGAGACGCACTCGCTGTTGCCGATGGTGCGCGGCGGCAGGAAGGCCCGCAGCATCTCGGCGTGCAGGCTCATGGGCGCGGTGCGCGTCCGCGCGACCAGCCAGTCGCTGTACGCGCGCTTCGAGGTGATCGCCATCGCGAGCAGGTCCGCCAGCATCCGGCTCCTGCGCAGCCGCGCGCCGTCGAGCGACGCCGACCGCACCGCCAGCACCCCCAGCCGCTCGGAACCGTCCACGAGCGGCGCCCACACCAGCACGCCGTCGTCCGCGTCGGTCACCCGCAGCGACACCGTGCGGTACGCCCACCCCGCCAGCGTCCCCTCCACCGGGAGCGTCGGGTGCCGCTCGTCGAGCGGCACGAGGTGCCTCTGCTGGAGATCGACGAGGTAGATCAGCGCGTTGTCCAGGCCGAGCAGCGCGGCGCCCCGGCGCAGCAGCGAGGAGAGCTCCACCGGCATCGCCATGTGCGCCGCCGAGATCAGGTCTTCCAGCCGCTGGTCGTCGATCGCGGCCGGACCCTCCGCGGGGCCGGTGGCGGGCACGTGCGCTCGGTCGGGCACGGGCGTCACCTCTTCCCTCCGGCCTGCCTCGTTCCGCCGTGGCACGCGGCCCGGCCGCCTCGGACCGCAGGCCGCTCAGCCACCCCCGAAGAGCCGCGCGACCAGCCGGAACGGCGCCGCCACCACAGTGGCGACGGCATGGCCGACGGCCCCGAGCACATCCCCGATCGTCTGCGCCATGACAGCCTCCCGGACAGGTGCCTTCCCCCGCTCCCCCTTCCCAGCCTGCGCCCGCCCGGGGCGTGCCGCACCCCGGGCCCGCACCGGCGGGCGGCGGTCGAAGCGACGCCGTCGCCGGCCGGGCACCGGCCCGGAAGCCGGGTGACACGCCGGCAGGCCGGCGCCCGCTCCCGATGCGGCTTGCAGGAGGAAGCCGAACAACGCCGGTCCGGTCCTCGCCGGGGCGGAGAAACCGCCTCCCACGATGGCCGCCACGCAATCCTGGCCGCCGAACGTGGCCAAGGCGACCAGGCTGCTGCACCCGCGCGGTGCCGTGGTCGTCGCCGACCCGGACGAGCCGCCGCTGCCCTTCGCCGACGAGGCGTTCGACCTGGTGACCAGCCGGCACCCCGCGACGGTGGGAACAGCCCAGCGGTATCCGCGAGCCCGCCGGTACGCACGCCTCGGCGCCTCACCGCTCCGCCCGCTCGGGCTCCCCCGGGCGGGCGGCCGCGCGGCGGGCCGTCTACCAGCGGTACCAGCGGCCCCCGTTCGACCGGACGAGGAAGCCCAGCAGCCAGAGGACCAGGACGATCAGGGCCACCCACCACAGCACCTTCAGTGCGAAGCCGGCACCGAAGAGGACGAGGGCGAGGATCAGGACCAGGAGCAGGGGCAACACGGTGATCACCTCCGAAAAATAGTTCGAATGGTGTGAGCGGTTCGAACGCCGGCCGCGGACGGGCGGCCACTGCTCCGTCCCGAACGAGCGGGGCCGCCGCCGTCCGCGGGACCGTACGCATGCCCCGGCATGGCCGGGGTACTCGTCGGCCATGCCCAGGTCACCCGAGCACGGCGGAAGCGCGCCGGCCGGCGGGCCGGACACGGGCCGGCACGAGACGCCCGAGCAGCGGGCCGACCGGCGGTGGACCGAGCTCATCCAGGAAGTGCGGGTGGCCCAGACCGGGGTGCAGATCCTCTTCGGCTTCCTGCTGACCGTGGTCTTCACCCCGCGCTTCGCGACCGTCACGGAGACGGACCGGATGATCTACGTCGTCACGGTCGCGCTGGGCGCGGCGACGACCGGCGCGCTGATCGGGCCGGTGTCCTTCCACCGGATCGTGACCGGGCGGCGGATCAAGCCGGAGACGGTCGTGTGGGTCTCCCGCCTCACCCTCGTCGGCATCGTGCTGCTGCTGGCCACGGTCACCTCGGCCCTGCTGCTGATCCTGCGCGTCGCGCTGCACGGGTCGGCGGCCGTCTGGGTGGTGGCGGGGCTCGCCGTCTGGTTCCTGGTGTGCTGGTTCGCGCTGCCCATGTGGGCGCTGCACCGCTACCGCGGGGGACGGTAGCGGCGGCCCGCCCGCCGTCAGCGTGGGCAGGCCGCCCCGGCACGTTCGGGTGAACCGCCCCCGCTCCCGCCCCCGGTGCCGAACCCGCCGCTGAAATGGACGAGTTGCCCGTGACGGGACGGGCCGGTGACGCCTGGCGGAAGGGGAGTCGGAGCGAGTGGGTGCGTACATGCCGCGGGGAGGGCCCGACGCGCCGTGGTGGGACCGGCTGTACGAGACGGACCGGCCGGAGTACATCGACCTGCCGGCGCGGGCCACCGAGGCCGCGAAGGTGCTGCGCGGCCTGGACCGCTTCCAGCGCATGACGCGCGCCTACCGCGTGTGCAGCCGTCTGACCCTGGCCGAGGCCGCAGGCGTCGAGCGCCCCAGAATCCTTGAATTGGGCGCCGGCCGGGGGCGGTTGACGCAGCGCATGCTGATCGACCGCCCCACGGCCCGCGTGACGGTCAGCGACGTGAGCGCCGCGTCCGTCGAGGCCCTGCGCGCCGGCCCGCTGGGCGCGGACCCGCGGGTGGACCTGCGCGTGGTGGACGCGACGGACATCGACGCGCCCGACAACAGCTGGGACGTCGCCGTCTTCTGCATGGCCCTGCACCACCTGACGCCCGACCGGGTGCGGCGGCTGATGGCCGAGGGCACCCGCGTGGCGCGCCGGCTGCTGATCGTCGACGGCTGGCGCCACCCCGGATTCCTCGCGATCACCCCGCTGTTCGTCCTCACCGGCGGCCTGGTCCAGGCCCACGACGGCGTGATCAGCCTGCGCAAGTGCTACAGCGCGCGGGCGGTGGAGGCCATGGCGGCCGAGTGCCCCGCACCGGTCTCGGTGCGCTGCCGCTTCAGCCTCCCCGGCTACCTCGTCGCCTCGCTCACCGCCGCCCGGTGACGCGTCCCGAGCGGACCGTCCGCACCCAGGTCGCGATCGCCGGCGCCGGACCCGCCGGACTGGTCCTGGCCTGCGTCCTCCTGCGGGCCGGCATAGCCGTCGAGATCGTGGAACGGCAGCCCCGCGAAACGGTCGAACAACGCGCCAGGGCAGGGATGGTGGAGCACCGCGTCGTCGAGTACCTCCGCGCGCACCGCCTCGCGGACGGGCTCCTCGCCCACGGCGTACGGCACGGCTGGTGCGACTTCCTGATCCCGGGCGAGCGGCTGCGCCTCGACTACGCCGCGCGGGCGGGCGGCGCCGCGCACTGGGTCTACCCGCAGCAGTACCTCGTCCGCGACCTCGTCGCCGCCCTCGAAACGGCGGGCGGGCGACCGTACTTCGCCCGCCCGGTCACCGCCGTCCACGCCCCCGCCGGCGAACGGCCCGCCCTGCGGTGCCCCGGACTCGTCGTCGAGGCCGACTACCTCGTCGGCTGCGACGGCCCCCACGGCGTGACGCGCGAAGCGCTGCCGGCGGCCCTGCGCGACGACGCCTCCCACCGCTACCCCTACGACTGGCTCACCGTCCTGGCCGAGGTCGACCGCCCCGTCGACGGAGTCGTCTACGGCGTGCACCGGCGCGGCTTCGCCGGCATCATGCCCCGCACCGCCCGCCTCGCCCGCTGCTACCTCCAGATACCCGCCGGCGACAGCGCCGCGGACTGGCCGCGCGAACGCGTCCGCGCGGAACTCGGCACCCGGCTCCTCACCCCCCACGGCGCACTGCCGCGCGTCGGCCGCCTCACGGACACCGGCGTCCTGCGCATGCGCAGCACCATCAGCCAACGCCTTTGCCACGGACGGGTGTTCATCGCCGGGGACGCCGCCCACCTGCTGGCCCCCGCCGGGGCCAAGGGCATGAACGCGGCCGTCGCCGACGCCGCCGACCTCGCCGACGCGCTCGTCCGCCACTACCAGGACCGCGACGACGCCCCGCTCGCCGGCTACAGCGCACGCCGCCTCCACCACATCTGGCGCGTCCAGGAGTTCGCCGACCGGTTCCTCGACCTCCTCAACACGGCACGGCCGGACGGCGACGACGGCCGCTTCGGGCTGCACCTCAAACGGGAGCGCATACGCCGCCTCACCGAGGACGGCCCCTTCGGCACCGACTTCGCCCACCAGTACGCCGGCACCGGGGAGTTGCCGCCCGCCCTCCCCACCCCCGGCCCCGCACCGGCACCCGTCCCCGGAGGCAGCCCGCCATGACCCTCGCCCTCCAGCAGGCCAAGGCCCTGTACGGCCTGTCGCGCGGCACCCAGGCGACCCTGAGCATCGCCCAGCCCCTCATCGCGCTGCTCCTCGCCGACGAGCACCCGGCGCCCGGCCGCCTCGCCCTGGCGGCCGCGGCCGTCCTCGCAGGCTTCTTCGCGGTCTTCGCCCTCAACGACCTCCTCGACGCGCCCCTCGACCGGCTGCGGCGCACGTGCGACGACCCCGCCCGGGGCTTCGACCTGGAACGCGCGGGGCTGCACCCGCTCGCCGACGGCAAACTGCCCTACGCGGCCGGGGTCGCCTGGGCCGCCGCCCTCGGCGCCGTGGCCGTCGTCGCGCTGGCCGTGCTCGGCGGGGTCTGCGCGGCCCTGTTCCTCGCGGGCGCCGCGCTGGAGGTCCTCTACTGTCTGCTCGCCCGGGTCACCCCGTACAAGTTCCTGGTCAGCGGCCTGCTGGTCGCCCTCGGCGGCTGCATCGGCTGGTTCGCCGCCGCCCATCCCGCCCCCGACCCCCTCCGCCTGGGACTCTTCGGGCTGTGGATGGCGTCCTGGGAGATGGGCGGGCGCAACATCCCCAACGATCTCGCCGACGTCGAGGAGGACGCCGTGCTCGGTATCACCACCCTGCCCACGGTCCACGGCCCCCGCCGCAGCGCCCGCGTCGCCTTCGGCTGCCTCCTCGTCGCGTCCGCGGCCGGGACCGCGCTCGCCGTCACCGCCCTGCCCTCCTTCGGGCCGCTCGGCGTGCTGGGCGCGGTGCTCAGCGCGGTGTTCCTGCTCCTCGTCCCCGGTGCGGCCCTGGTGCGCCGCCCCTCGGCCGCCACGGCGCTGGGCCTGTTCAACCGGGCCAGTTTCCAGCCGCCGTGCGTGCTGGCGGCCTGCGGCCTGGCGCTGCTGCTGCGCTGAGGCGCGGCCGGACCTCGCGCGGCGTTCAGTGGTCCGGGCGGCCGTACGCGCGGGCCACCGCCGCCGTGTCGACCGGGCGGTCCGCCAGGAACGGGCGGAAATCCCCGGGGCAGTTGAGCTCCCACCGCTCCAGGGGGGAGCCGGGCGAGGCCGTGGCGCCGTCGCGCACGAAGTACAGCACCGTGCTGCCGCCGTCCCCCTCGTGCGGGCTGTAGCCGCCGCCCTCCCACAGCAGCCCGCCGTCCCCGCACCACGTGTCGTACAGTCTCTCCACCAACGGCCGGGTGGGGCTGGTGACTTGGAGGGCCGTGTGGTTCTCGAAGCCCCGCAGCCGCTCCCGCTCGACGATCCGGCGGTCGAGGGCGGGCGCCGTGCGCGGGAAGAGGAACAGCTCCACGGCCGGCGCCGCGCCGCGCCGCTTCCCGGCCGCCAGGTGGAGCCGGGTGATCCACACGTCGCAGTCGGCGGCCGGGATGCCGTAACGGTCGCTGAGCCGCCGCCGGACGACGACGCTCGGCACGGGCGGCGACGGGGCAAGGCCGCGGTTTCTCAAATCCTCGACGGCGGCGTCGAGTTCGGCGGGGAAGAGCAGGAGCGCGCAGTGGGAGAAGGCGCAGTGCCCGGGGACGATGCCGTCGGTGAGCGGGGCGGGGAGGGGCGGTCCGTCGCCGAGGGCGCGGCGGGCGCGGGTCACGACGGAGGCGAGGCGCCGTGTGTCCTCCGGGTCGAGGGAGCTCCGCGAGGAGCCGGTCAACTGCCGGGGGACAGAGGCTGGTTGGCGGTCGGGGATGTCCTCGGCGGGGGTGCCGGGGAGGGGAGAGGGCAAGGGAGGAAGGTCCTTTCGGGTGGCGTTCCGGATCCGGCGGGCACGGCGGTGGGCGGTGGGGGAAGCCGGCGCGGACGGCGCGACGGCGGCGGCACCCGCGCCCGCGCCCGTCGGCCGCAGGTCGTGCCGTCCGTCCGGTACGGCGGTTGCGGGGACGGTCGTGCCCGGGCTCGCGGGCGGGCGGAACGGTGGCAGAAAACGGCGGCAGAAGCGGAACGGGCGGAAAGGAGGGTGCCGGCAGGGGGTGTCACCAGGTGTCTCTCGGCCTTCGCCTTCGCGGGGACGGCCGGCGGCGGCGGGCGCCCCCCCGGCCGTCCGGACCAACGAGGGCCCCCGGAGGCCGTCACGGGCGGTCGCGCGGGCCGCCGGCGGTTCACCCGTACGGGTGGCGGCGGGGGCGGCGGGGACCGGTCGGCCCCCGGATCGCCGGGGCGGCCCGCGCGGGGGAGACTGGGAAGGCCGGACGACGTACCCGAGCGCGAGGAGAGGTTCCATGGCGCATCGGTCGGACGACCGCCTGGAGGGCAAGGCGGCACTGGTCACCGGTTCGTCGCGCGGCCTCGGGCTGCTGATCGCGCGCGAACTGGCCCGGCGCGGCTGCCGCGTACTGATCTGCGCCCGCGACGGCGCCGAACTCGGCCGCGCCGAGCGCATGCTGTGCGCCGAGGGAGCCCGGGAGGTACGGGCCCTGGCCTGCGACGTGACCGGGCCGTCGGCGGCCCGGCGGCTCGTCGACGCGGCGAGGTCCGCCTTCGGCGGGCTGGACATCCTGGTCAACAACGCCGGGATCATCCAGGTCGGACCCGTGACCGCCATGACGGAGGCGGACTTCCGCGAGGCCATGGAGACGATGTACTTCGCACCGCTGCGGCTCGTCCTGGAGGCCCTGCCGGTCCTGCGCGAAGGGGGCCGCGAACGGGGCGGGGAGCGCGGAGAGGGCGGAGGACGTGCACGGGGTGGAAGGCGGGAACGGGGCGGAGGGCGGATCGTCACCATCGCCTCGCTCGGCGGGCGCGTGGCCGCTCCGCACATCCTCCCGTACGCCGGGGCGAAGTTCGCGCTCACCGGCCTCTCGCAGGGGCTGCGCGCCGAACTCGCCGCGGAGGGCGTCAGCGTCACCACCGTCGTGCCCGGTCTGATGCGCACCGGCTCCCACACCGCCGCCCGCTTCAGCGGCCAACCGGCCCGTGAGTACGCCTGGTTCGCCGCCTCCGCCGGGCTGCCGCTGCTCTCGATGGACGCCGAGCGGGCGGCGCGGGCCATCGTCCGGGCCGCCGAACGGCGCCGCCCCGAAGTGGTGTTGACCCCCGTGGCCAAGGCGGCCGTCCGCCTGCACGGGATCGCACCGGCGACCACCACCCGCGCCCTCACGCTCGGCGCCCGGCTGCTGCCCCGGGCCGGACCCGACCCCGACCACGCCGTGCCGGGCCGCCGGGCGGCCCGGCTGCTGGGCAGCGCCGCCGTGGACCGCGTCACCACCCTCAACGACCGTGCCGCACGCCGCCTCAACCAGCGGGTGGAGCCATGACCGACGACGAGACCGGCTACGACGCCTCCCCGTTCGTCCCCGCCCGGGGCGGACTGAAGGCGCTGCGCGAGGCGGCGGCCGGGTGCCGGGGCTGCCCCCTGCACCGGGAGGCCACGCAGACCGTCTTCGGCGCCGGCGACTCCTCCGCCCGGCTGCTGCTCGTCGGCGAACAGCCCGGCGACCAGGAGGACCGCAAGGGCAGGCCCTTCGTCGGCCCGGCCGGCGGCGTGCTGGACCGGGCGCTGGAGGAAGCCGGCATCGACCCCGGCGACACCTATGTCACCAATGCCGTCAAGCACTTCAAGTTCACCCGCACCGGGCCCGGGAAGCGCCGCATCCACAAGGCGCCCGACCTGCGGGAGATGCGCGCCTGCCGGCCCTGGCTCGCCGCCGAGGTGCGTCTGGTCGACCCCGAGGTCGTCGTCGCGCTCGGCGCGACGGCGGGCAAGGCCCTGCTCGGCCCGTCCTTCCGCGTCACCCGCGACCGCGGGGTCGCCCTGCCCCTGCCGCCGCTCGACGGCGCGGACGGGGAGGACGCGGGTGAGGGCGTCCTCGTCGCCACCCTCCATCCGTCCGCCGTCCTGCGCGCCGACGACGAACAGCGGGCGCAGGCGTACGCCGGACTGGTCGCGGACCTGCGGGTCGTGGCGGGGCTGCTGTCCTGACGGCGTCCGGGCCGGCCCCGGGACCCCCGCTCCGGCCCGTCCGGCGCTCCGGAGGTGCGGGCGCCCGGCGGGTGGAGGAGTGTGGAACGAGGGGGGATACCGTCCCGTCCTCGAAAGGGAGTGCGCCGCGATGAGCGCCAAGAACAGGGCCAAGGCGAAGGCCGAACAGGTCAAGGGCCGGGTCAAGGAGGCGGCCGGCAGCGCCGTCGGCGACCGCAGGATGCAGGCGGAGGGCCGCGCCGAGAAGATCAAGGGCGATCTGCACGAGGCGATGGAGAAGGTGAAGCGGACCAGGAAGAAGTAGAAGAAGCAGCGCCGGCGGGCCGCCACCGCAGCCCTGAGCGTCTTCCGCGGCGTGGCCCTCGCCCCGCTGGCGGTCGCCGGGGGCTGACGGTCCTCGCACGGCCGACGGTCCCGTCCGCCGCGAGCAGATCCCGGCCCGGGGCGGACGGCCGTACGGGCCGGGGCCCCGGCCCGTACGCGCCGATGCACCCGGGCGTACGGGGAGCGTGCCGCCCCGTCCCGTCCGACGCCCGCGCTACGCCGCCAGCAGCCGCGTCGCGACCGCCGCCCCGGGACTGCTCCTGACGAGCGCCTCCACGAGAGCGTCCCCGGCTGCGGCAAGCTCGCCGTCGCCCAGCGGGCCGAGGGCGTCCAGAATGAACACCGCCCGCGTCGTCGAGAGGGTCAGCCGCGTCCGCGTGCACTGCCGCCAGTTCCAGCGCCGGCAGGTGACCCCCGCGTCGTCCCGCCACACCACCTCGCCGGGCGGGCAGTGCTCCACCACGGGCTCCCCGCCCGCCGTCGTCTCGAACGGCTCGTCGCCGGTGGCCCGGACGAGGCGCGCCGCGCCCGCGTAGTGGTCCAGGTCCTCGCCGCCGAGCGGCAGGACGTGGGCGACGGAGATCGCGTTGTAGAGGTCGGTGAGCCGGTCCACCCGCGGCAGCCCGGCGTCCACCCGGCGCAGCAGCGCCTCCGCGCTCGGCCGCGTGCGCTGCGGCTTCGCGCCGAACGCGCGGAACGCCTCGCGCCAGGCGGCCAGGTGCGGGTGCTCCTCGGGTGCGAGGTCCGCGAACCGGCGGCGCGCGTCCTCCTCGGCCGCCGCCAGCAGCTCCTCGCTCGCCTCGTCGCTCGGACCGGGCCGCAGGCCCTCGGCGGCGACCAGCAGCGCCCGGTAGTCGGGCCGCAGCGCGTGGACGGCGGGATCGACGGCGGCGGCGTCGAGCCAGCTCTTGAGGTCGGACGTGTCGGCGGCCATGGGACTCCCTTGGGTCAGTGTGCTGAACTCAAGGGTGCCACATCTTGCACTGCGAGGGGAGTGGCGTCCGGCACGCCGTGGCCGCTACGGCAGCGGCTGTTCGTAGCAGTCGTAATTGTGCTGCGAGACGATCAGCCCGTCCCGGATGACGAGGAAGACGCCGATGCGGGCCCGCAGCCGGTGCCCCGCGGGCAGGCCGCCGAGCGGCACCGCCAGGGTGCCGCGCCAGCGCAGCTCCAGGGCCGCCCGGCCGTCCGCCGCGACCGCGTCGAGCACCTCGAAGTCCTGCTCGGCGAGCACCCGTCGGCCGCGTTCCGCGGCCTCCAGGATGGCGGCGAGGTCCCGCACGGCCCCCTCCGGCACGAGGGCGTTGGGGAACTCCCGCTGCACCACGTCCGGATGGAAGAAGCGGGCGAGGTCCGCACCCGTCGCGCCCCGGGCGACCGCCCGGTGGTATCGGACGGCGAGGTCGACGTTCGGATGACGCTGGATCCCCGGCATGGCGCCCAGGGTAGCGGCCTCCCAACCCCCGGGCACCGGGCTCGCGTTGCCGCCGCGGTCAGGTGAGGGCGAAGACGTCGACGGCCTCGCCGAGCGGCCGGTACCGCCCGGGATCCGTGGTGAACACCGTCCACCCGGACGGCACGGCGACCGCCGCGGTGTGGGCGAGCGCGAGGTTGTCCAGCCCGTAGCGGCGCATCATCGCCCCGGCCGCCGCGACGGCCGGCAGGTCCAGCGGACGGATGAGGACCGACGGGCCGCAGCGGGCCAGGAGCAGCTCCAGCGCCGTACGCGCCAGGCCGGGTTTCTCGCGCTCGACCAGGACCAGCTCGCTCTGCGGCACGTTCACCGAGACGGCGTGCCAGCTCCACCGGTCCGTGAGGACCTCGTGCTCGATCCGGTACCCGGTGGCGAGGTCCGTGAGGAACCCGGCGTCCAGGACGACGCCCGTCACCGCCTCCACGGTCACGCGGCGCTGCTCCGCCGGGTGGCGATGTACTGGTCGAGGGAGAGGCGGGTGCGCCGGCCGGTGGTGTCGTCGGCCCACTGCCGGGCCAGCGCGATCTCCTCGTCGCCCAGGCCGAATTCGCGCCGCAGCCGCTCGTCGCTCTCGCGGTGCCGGCGGTCCCGGTCGATCTGTCCGGCCAGCGTCCGGGCCACGAAGGCCGACACGGACTCGATGACGTTCGCGTCCTTCATCCCCCGCAGCTGCTCCGCGAGCTCACGGGGGACGGTGATGCTGATCCGCTCGTAGTCGGGGGTCTTCTCGTCGGCCATGGTCGAAATATTACGGGAGAGACGCCTGGTAATACCGGGCTCCGCCGCCATTGCTCCGCGATTGAACGACGGATGGGCGGAATGCGACGGCGGGATGACCGAACGCGTCCGTCCGGCGACGGGACGAGTCGTCCGTGACGGGGTGAGCCGTTCGGGGGACGCCGGTGATCACCTAGGGTGGTCGGCATGGCTTCCACCGAGAACGACGCCGTGAAGGACGCCGTGGCTTCCACCGAGGACGCCGCGGCCCCCGAGGAGTTCGTCGTCCGGGTGCTCGACTGGGCGCGCGCCTGGCCCGACATCCGGGCCGTCCTGCGCACCGGCTCGCGCGCCCGCCGCGACGGCACGGTGGACGCCGCCTCCGACCACGACATCGAGCTCTACACCACCGACCCGGACGCCTACGCCGCCTCGGACGAGTGGGTCGCCGCCATCGGACCGGTGCTCGTCTCCGTCGGTCTGGAAGGCCCCTGGGAGAACCCGGCGCGGCTCGTGCTCTTCGAGGACGGGCCGAAGGCCGACTTCCAAGTGGTCCCCGTGGCCCGCCTCGCGGAGATGGCCGCCGACGGCCTGGACGACCTGCACGAGCGCGGCTACGAGGTGCTCCTCGACCGCGACGGGGCCGCCGCCCGGCTCCCCGCCGCCACCGGCGCCCCCCGGGCCGCCCTTCCCGACGCGGACGAATTCCACGACCTGTGCGCGGAGTTCTGGTTCGAGGTCGCCCACCTGCCGTGGTGCCTCGCCCGCGGCGAGCTCTGGGTGGCCGCCTCGCGCGACCGGACGGCGAAGGAACTGCTGGAATCCATGATCGAGTGGCACGCCCTGACGCGCCGCGGCGCCGGCCACGACGTCTGGTACGGCGGTACGCGCATGCACCGTTGGGCGGCCCCCGGCGTGTGGGAGCGCCTTCCGGAGACCTTCGGCGAGTTCACCGCGGACGGCCTCCTCCGCGGTGCGCGCGCCACCGCCGACCTCTTCGCCGAGCTGGCCGCGGAGGTGGCCGCCGCCCACGGCCTCCCGTACCCCGGGAACGCCGAACGCGCCATCCGCCCGCGGCTGGACGCACTGCCCCGCCTGTAGCCGGCCGGTCGTCTAGACCCGGACGCTGTGCCCGGAGGTGGCGGCGAAGGTCCCGCCCGCGGGAACGGCCCGGGCCGGGCCCGTGCAGTCCGCCGAGTTGTGCACGAACACGACGCCGCGGGTCCGGTTCTGCACCGAGAGGGGCGCGTCGAGGTTGCGGTAGCAGCCGGACGGATTGGTGAACGTCCGTCCGTTGAGGACGAGTTCGCCGGACGCGGCGGACGCGGATCCGGGCACGGCGAGGGACACGACCACCGCGGTGACGAGCGTACCGAGGACTTGCGGGACCAGGCGTCGCATGGACGTCCTTCCGTCTCGGGGAGGCGAGGACCCCGGACACCTGCCCCGGCGCCGGCCGCCCCATGCGACGGCCACCCGGACGAAGGACCCCGCACCCGGGGACGACCGCCCACGGGGCAATGACCTTGCTCACTCCGGACGTTGATTTCCCGTGCGACGGACACCCGGAAAATCCGGGCGGGTTACGTCCATTCCGCACCGTTGTCGACAATGCAATCGACAACCGTATTCACGGCGAGCGCTCTGCGGCCGCTATCGATAACCGTCTCCATTGCAGCCTTTGCGGAATCCGCTCCCGATGCGCTTCACTTCCCCGTATTCGTTCGCGACTCGATGGGGTGTTCATGAACAAGGGGCGGGGAAACGCCGCGGAAAAGCATGCGCACGCTCACCACGACCATGACCACGACCGTGCCCACGGCCACAGCCACGCGCACGGCCATGGGCACGGCCACGCCCACAGTCACGGCGTGGCGCCCGACGCCGACCGCCGCTGGCTGTCGATCGCCCTCGGGCTGATCGTCGTCTACATGGCCGTGGAGGTCGTCATCGGGCTGGCCGCGGGCTCCCTCGCGCTGCTGTCCGACGCGGCCCACATGCTCTCCGACGCCGCGTCCATCGTGCTGGCGCTGGTCGCGATGCGGCTCGCCGCCCGGCCCGCCCGCGGCACCTACACCTTCGGGCTCAAGCGCGCGGAGATACTCTCGGCCCTGGCCAACGGCCTGACGCTGCTGCTCGTGTCCGTCTGGCTCGCCTACGAGGCGGTCAGCAGGCTCGTCAGCCCGCCCGAGGTCGACGGGCCGCTGATGTTCTACACGGCCCTGTCCGGCGTGGTGGTCAACGTCGCCGCGGCCTGGTGCATGTCGAAGGCCAACCGTTCCTCGCTCAACGTCGAGGGCGCCTTCCAGCACATCCTCACCGACCTGTACGCCTTCATCGCCACCACGGCGGCGGGCGCCGTCGTCATGTTCACCGGCTTCGCCCGCGCCGACGCCGTCGCCACCCTCATCGTCGTCGCGCTGATGCTCCGCTCCGGCACCACCCTCGTCCGGGCGGCCGGCCGCATCTTCCTGGAGGCCGCACCGGCCGGCGCCGACCCGGACGCGATCGGTGCCCGGCTCGCCGCCCACGAGGGCGTGGTCGAGATCCACGACCTGCACGTCTGGGAGATCACCTCGGGCGACGTCGTCCTCTCCGCGCACGTCATCGTCGCGGTCGGCGGCGACTGCCACGGCGTCCGCCGCGCCCTCCAGACCACCCTCCGCGAGGAGTACGGCATCACCCACGCGACCCTCCAGGTCGACCACGCCCCCGCACCCCTGGTGGGAGCCGGCTCGGTGACCGGCGGGCCCGAGGCCCCGCACTGCGAGGACGCGCACGGCACGGTCCACGTCGGGAGCACCCTCCCCGGTAAGGGCTGATGGCCCACACGGCCCGTCGCCCGCACGGCCCGTCGCCCGCCCGGCCCGTCGCCCGCCCGGGCGGCGGCCGCCCACCGGGGGCACAGCCGGTCAGCGGCCGGGGGTCGGTCGATGGCCTGCCGTACAGCCGTACAGTCCTCAGACCGCCTTGTCGGTGCCCACCGTGGTGGCGGCGTGGTCGGGGCTGCGGGCATAGCCGTCGCCCCCGCGGAACTGGGCGGTGCAGCCGCCGGTCAGCGCCAGCACTTCGTCGCAGTCACTCCGGCGAACCTTCCGCACGGCCACATGCCGGCCCGTACCCAGGCCTTCCCCCGGAGCAGTCCTCAGGCGATCAACTGGTCCAGGATTCCGGCCACTTCCACCGGCCGCAGCAGGAAGCCGGTGTGGCTGGTGTCCAGTGAGTGCACCTCGTAGGGGTTGTCGGGGGTCAACGCGTCCGCCTCGGCGATGAGACGGTCCTGCATCGCCACCGGAAGTGTGCGGTCCTCGGTGAGCCGTATGTAGGTGCGGGGGATCGTTCCCCAGGTGTCGGCCCGCCCGCGGGCGTCGGCCGTCATCACGGCAAGGGACTCGTCGGGCTGCAGGATGTTGAGGAACGCGCGGAACTGTTCGTCGGTGCCGTCCGCCATGATCGCTGCCTTGAGGGCCGTGAGCAGGGCGGGATCGGCCGTGCGGTAGTTGGCCCGTCCGACGCCGAGTGCGGCCGGGTCACCCACGTTCAACGCCGCCAGCGGGGCCAACAGGTTGCCGGCGAACTCGGGTTCCTGCATGTACTCGACCGGGCTGGACCGCTGTACGCACGACCAGGCGGAGATGTACACCAGCCTGTCCACCAGTTCGGGGACGGCGTTGCCCACCTGCGTGATGGTGGTCCCGCCGAGACTCGCGCCCACGAGTACCACAGGCCCGTACCGGGCCACCCGGCGGACGACGTCGACCACCATGTCCACGTTGTCGCGCAAGGTGACCCCGGCCAGCGTCGAAGGCTCGTCCGCCCAGGCGTCGAGGTCCTGCGGGGCCTGGTAGGACGTCGGGTACTGGGCGTCGAACCCGTGGCCCGGCAGGTCGACGGCGAAGCTCCGGCGACCGAGCAACGCCAACTCCCGTTGGACGGGCGCCCACATGAAGGAACTGGTGCCGGACCCGTGCACAAGGACATAGGTAGGACCGGCAAGATGAGCATTCATGATCCGGATCGTAACGATCACACCGCGACCCGGCCTCCGGTTTTTCCGGGAGGATCGCCGGGGAGGACTCATCCGCTGCTAGGCCCTTGCTCCCGGGCGCGTGGCGGAGGCGGCCGCAACCGCCGCAGCCGGCGGGTCGCGGGCCGGGCGGCCGAGAAGGCCGGTGAGGTCGGGGGCGGTGCCGTCCAGGAAGCCGTGCCGGATGCCCGTGGCGATCGAGGCGAGCATGGGCGGCTGGAACGGCAGGAGCCCCGGCGTCTCGTCGAGAAGTCTGCGCCGGTACTCGGCCAGGTCGATGGCGCGATGGGGGACCCCGAGCCGGTCGGCCACCAGCCCCGCCGTGATCGGCGTGCCGACGAGGTCGTAGACGCGTCCGCCGTGTTCGGCCGGACTCGCCGCGACGATCGCCGCGGCATCGGCGAGATCCTCCCGCGCGACCGCCGCCAGGGCGCCCTCCCCGAACGCGGACTCCACACCACCTTCGCCCCACATCAGCAGGCCGCCGCCGAAGAGTTCGGCGTACAAGCCGTTGCGCAGGATCGTCCACGGCGCCGAGCGGCCCGCGTCGGTTCCGTGAACTCCAGCGCGCCATCGACGGCATCTCCCAGCGCATGCTCACCCTCACCGTGCGCAGGCTCGAACGCGACGGCCTCGTGCTGCGCACCGTGTACCCGACCGTCCCGGCCCAGGCCGACTACCGCCTGACCGAGACCGGTGCCGGCCTGACCCACCTCGTCAAGGCACTCGCCGACTGGTCGCTTGCCCATCGCGCCGTCATCGCCGAGGCACGGCGCGCATACGACCAGACTCACCCAACAATGAAATCCGCTGACGAGCACGGCAGATCACCGCACATCGGCCACCTGGCGCGGACGCGCTGCCAACAGCGTCATGGCCCAAGGGCTGGAGCACAAATCCTGCTGCGCCCTCCCGATCGCCCCGGTAGCGTGCGCCGACATGACATCGGAACGCGAACGCCCTCCGCTCCAAGCGGACGAACGCACGGCACTCATCGGCTGGCTGGACCTCCAGCGGCAGATCCTGCGCTGGAAATGCGAGGGACTGGGCGACGAGGACGCGCACCGCCCGGTCATCCCGACCTCACCGGCCATGACAATGGCCGGTCTCATCTCCCACATGCGCTGGACGGAGCATCTGTGGATGGAGGTGCTGTTCCTCGGCACCGACGAGAAGCAGAACCCGTCGTTCGACGAGGACGAGGCGGACGAGGACGCCGACTGGCACACCGACGGCCGATCCCTCGCCGAACTCCTCGCGGAGTACGAGGCCCAGTGCACCCGCAGCAACGAGATCGCCGCCGCAGCCTCCCTGGACGACGTCGGCCGCCACCCCGACTTGCGCTCCGGCAGCGCCAACCTCCGCTGGATGCTGATCCACCTCATCGAGGAGACGGCGCGGCATGCCGGGCACGCGGACATCGTCCGGGAACTCCTCGACGGCACGAAGGGCTATTACTGAGCACTCCAGTTGCAGTTCGCTATTGCCGCCGCTGATGCAGTGACCTGACTGGGCGTCATGTGGCGGGGGTTCGTGACCGGCGGCGCGGCGTTTGTAGTGGCAGTGCCGGGCGGTGGCCGGATGGCGGTGCCGGTACCGGTCCGGGTAGCGGCGGACTTCGTACTGGTCCAGGCCGTATTCGTTCTTCCTGCTCTGGAAGCAACGACTCGGTGGCCCAGCGGCTGCCGGCGACCTCGACCAGTTTGCCGACACCGGTTCCGGTGGAGCGTGGGCCAGACAGTAAGCGATCTCGTCGGGATGACTGACGCTGCGGCGGGCCACCACTCACGACGGCGGGCAGGAGTGCGTATCAGGAGCCGCTCGGATCAATCCGTGACGGGCAGGCACTCGGCGAGCAGGGCGACGATGTCACGCCAGGCTCGCTGTGCGTGCCGTGGGTGGTGGCCGACGCCGGGAGGCGCGGTGTGGTCGACCGGTGGGTGGTGGAAGGCGTGAAGGGCTCCTCCGTAGACCGCGAGGCGCCAGTCGACGCCCGCGGCCTGCATCTCTGCGGTGAACGCCTCCCGTTGCGCGGGCGGCATGATCGGGTCTTCCGACCCGACTCCGGCCCATACCGGGCAGCGAATGCGTGCCGCCTCGCCCGGTCGGCCCGTGGTGAGTGCGTTGACCGTCCCGATCGCGCGCAGGTCGACGCCATCGCGACCGAGTTCCAGTGCGATGGCGCCCCCGGTGCCGTAGCCGATGGCGGCGGTCCGGTCGGGGTCGGCCCGTGGTTCGGCACGCAACACGTTGAGCGCGGCGTGACCGATTTCCCGCATGCGGTCGGGATCGGCGAGCAGCGGCATGCAACGGGCCAACATTTCCTCGGGGTCGTCCAAATAGCGTCCGCCGTGGAGGTCGAAGGCCAGCGCCACATACCCCAGTTCGGCCAGAGCCTCGGCCCGCCGGCGCTCGACGTCGCTGAGCCCCATCCCCTCGGGGCCGATCAGGACCGCGGGCCGGCGCTCGGCACCGGCCGGGAGCGCGAGGTGGCCGATCATCGTCAGGTTGTCGGCCGGATATTCGACCGTACGGGTTGTGACTGTCGTCATGCGACTGGACAGTAACGACCGTTGCGCCCGCTCGGGGCGGTGTTCACCTACGGCAGACAGCAGTCCGTCCCGACTGCATCGGGCCCAGCCCAGACAAACCCAACCCCGCCTCCGGTAGATCTTGAACGTCGCCGCCGGAGGTCGCCCCGCACAGTGCCGGGGCGGCCGTCGATCTGACCCTCGCTGATGCCCAAGGGCGTGAGCTGGACATGGGGACCCGGGTGAACGCCAACCCGGAGGAGAGCGCGGGGGCCTGCTACACCGACGCCGGCAACATCGGCGCCCCGGCCCGGAAGAACCGGGAGATCCTGAGGGATGCTCTGATGGCCGTGGGACTGGTGAACTACCCGACGGAATGGTGGCACTGGTCGTATGGCGACCGGTATTGGGCGCTGGCCACCGGCTCCTCTTCGGCGCCGTACGGGCCCTGCGCTTTCCCCCGCCCGTAGGGGCGGCGATTTCAACGGCCCGTCACCCGTGGCACATAGATGGGAAGGGGTAGGTCGTGCGGGAACCGAACGGCACAGCGGCGCTCGTCATCAACTCGGCCGGCGAGTACCTGCTGCATCTGCGGGACAACATCGAGGGGATCTGCGATCCGGGCACGTGGTCTCTGCTCGGCGGGGGCCGGGAAGGGGCGGAGACGGCCGAGGCGGCTATCGCGCGGGAGCTGAAGGAGGAAGCGGGCCTGGTCCTGCCGGAGCTGAGGAGGTACACCGTCGTGTCGGCGCACGTTCCGGCCGACGCGAGCGACCAGATCACGGTCTTCCTGGGGCGCTGGGACGGTGACGCGCAGGCGCTGCCCCTCACCGAGGGGATCATGCTGCACTGGTTCCCGCCTGTCCTGATCCCGCGTCTGGTCATGTGCCCGTGGGCGAACGCCGTCATCGAGCAGCATCAGCGGGAGATGCCGGTCTGAGTCCGGCAGCGCGGAGGCTCACCGGGGACGGGTTTTCAGGCGTCGGTTTTCCAGTCGTCGGTCGACCGGTCCCCGGTGAACCAGGCGTGTTTACTAAGACCCTCACCAAGTTCCCCCTACCCCCACTGG
Organism: Streptomyces caatingaensis; assembly: GCF_001187435.1. Lineage (GTDB taxonomy): Bacteria > Actinomycetota > Actinomycetes > Streptomycetales > Streptomycetaceae > Streptomyces > Streptomyces caatingaensis. Next base: position 87,187 of record NZ_LFXA01000014.1, read on the forward strand.
TGACGTTCTGGCTGATGCTTCGCCCGGCTTTTGACGGCTATCGCTGTCGAGGGCTCCGGGCGTGCTGTCAGCACCTTTGGGTGCTCAAGAGCACCCGAGGCCCTTGATCGCATAGTTGGCCCCGTGGAGGGTGTTCAGGGCTGTTCTCGGGCCTGCCCTGTCGCTTGCTGCTCTGTGCCCGTCTCGATCATCTTCCGGACCTGGGCGTTCGCTCATGACCTGCGCGTAGGCGAAGTCGTCGCCCACCTGCTGGCCCTCCTTATGGCTTCCGCGGGTTGACTTCGGTGTTGATCTCCTTGGCGCGTTCGGCGACCGGGTTCAGCCCGAGTGCGGCCATGCGCTGGTCGACATCGTCGGGCTCGCGGATCGGGAAAGGTTCCCCATCGCCGCCCGGTGGTTGGCGGAACTGCATGCCGAACCCCCGGTCGCCGTCAGCAAGAACAGCGATGAGGTCTTCCAGGAAGGCGAGTTGCCAAGGTGGAGCGTCGCCGTCGGTGACCGCCTCGGCGAGGAGGCTGACCCGCTGCTCCAGGAAGTGGGGTGGCCGTCTGCATGCTGGCAGACGAGCCAGGCACAGCGCCCGTCCCGGCACCCGCCTGGTCGTGATGGTCGGCCGGCCGCTGCCGGGCAACCGCAACGACTGCCGGGACTGGGCTGAGTCCGGCGCCGAGGCCGCCGTCGGGAAGGCCGCCGCGATCGCCGCGACGGCGTCCCCACCGCCATGCTCGGCATCGCCGGGCTGCACAATCTCGCCCTCACGGGATGATTCCCGCCCCGTACGCTCAGTCGATACAGAACTCGTTGCCCTCGATGTCCAGCATCGGGATGCACGAATCATTGCCGTCATACAGCGTTTGCACGTGTACCGCGCCGAGCGGGACCAGTCGTGCGCATTCGGCCTCAAGTGCTGCGAGGCGCTCTCTTCCCACCAGCCCGGTGCCGACCCGCACATCAAGATGTACCCGGTTCTTGGCGGCCTTCCCCTCGGGGACGCGCTGGAAGTACAGCCGTGGGCCGACACCTGAGGGATCAATGCAGGCGAACCAAGAATCCCGCTGCTCAGGCGGCTGCGAGCGCCTGTAATCATCCCAAGTGGCAAACCCCTCAGGTGGCGGCGGTACGACGTACCCCAACACCTCGCACCAGAAACGAGCGAGACGCTCAGGTTCTGCGCAGTCGAAGGTGACCTGGAACTTCTTGATCTCTGACATCGGGGCACCGTATCAAGGGGACTTGGGGTTCTGCCGTTCATTTCTTCCGAGGGTCCGCCCGACCCCATCACGCGCTGGGCCATCTCGGACATGAAGCGATCAATCCGGACAGCTCACGAGGACGACGCGACGCTGGCGGCGAAGCTCACCGGGGCACCAGGATCCCGCGCAGTCCCCGCGCAACTCACCGCATAACCTCAGCAGCAGATCGCCGAGTGGCCGTCAGTGCACCACTTGAGCGGACGTGACCCCAGGCACCCAGCGGTACGGAGCGAGCGGCGTGTTCCGCCGACGGCGGTCGGTCTCCGGGGGGGGGCGTCGCGGCAGGCCGCGAATGCCCTGCCCGGCCGCCGCCTACCCGGTGGCAGAGCACCCGGGGCAGCGCCCGACCCGGCGGTGCGGGCAGCGCCGGGGGGTGGGCCGCACCCGCACCCACCGCCCGTCCCGCTCGTCCCGCTCGTCCCGTCCATGATCGAGGACGGCGCGCTGGGGCGGCAGTGCGGGGGAGGCGCCCCGGGGGCCGCCCGGGAATCGGCCGGTCGTGTTCATGGGGACGTTCCTTTCCGCGGGCAGGCCGTGCACGCACGCAATGCACGCCAGTCACGCCAGGCATGTCTTCCACGCTAGGCACCGCCCTTTCCCTCCGCCTCCCCTGACCGGACCGTCCCCCGGGGGACCGGCCGTCGGCCGCCCGGCGGAGCCGCCGGGCGTGTGCGGCGGTGCCGGATTACCGTCGGATATGTGCTGTGCCGCGCGAGACCGGGCAGAGACGGGCCGGGCGACGACGGGCCGCGCGGGAGACCCGGGCGGCCCGTCGCGGGTGACCGATCATGACCACGCGCTGGCGCGAGGAGCAGATGAGCGCCATGACGGCGCAGGCGTCCCGGCGCGTGGCCTGGATCCGCCTCGGCATGTCCGTCCCCCTCTTCCTCGCCGGGGGACACCCGGCCGCGGCCACGTACGGCGCGTGGTTCGACGGCCTGCTCGTCGCCTACCTGCTGTGGGCCTTCGGCCGGCTGCTGTGGGTCCACCACCGGCCGGTGACGGGGATGCGGGGCGCCGCGGTGGCGCTCGTCGTCGACCTCGTGGTGATCACCGGGCTGGCGGCGGTCTCCGGAGGGGCGGGATCCTCCGTCCGCTACGCCTACTTCATGTGGGCCATGGCCACCATCCTCTGGCAGATGCCGCGCGTCACCGCTGTCTTCGGCGGCGTCTGCATGCTGTGCTACGCGGCCATGTCCCTGCCGCACGCGCTGGGCCACACCGAGTGGGACGCCTGGTCGGTCGTGGTCGACGAGGCGTATCTCCTGTGGACCGTCGTCGCCTCCGTCGTCATCGCGTTCCTCCTGGAGGAACGCACCCGGCGCGTGGCCGACCTCATGGACACCCGCGAACTGCTCCTCGAGGACGCGCTCGCCGCCGAGACCCGCGAACGCTCCCGTGTCGCCGACGCACTGCACGACGGCGCCGTCCAGACGCTGCTCGCCGCCCTGCACGACCTGGAGGAGGCCGAGGAGAGCGCCAACGGCACGGAGGGACGCGCCGCGCTCGGCCGGGCGCAGGACGAAGTGCGGCGCACGGTACGGGAGATGCGGGAGATCATCTTCAATCTGCACCCCCAGGTCCTCGCCGCCGCCGGGCTCGGCGCCGCCCTGGAGGCGGCGGGGGAGCGGTACGCCCGCCAGGGCGGCTTCCGAGTCCACTACGACATCCGCCTGTCCGGCCGCACCGGCCATGAGACGCTGCTCTACTCGGCGGCCCGCGAAGTCCTCCGCAACGTGGTCAAGCACGCGCGGGCGACCGAGGTCCGGGTGGGCCTGACGACGGAGGAGGACGAGACCGTCCTGACCGTCCACGACAACGGCACCGGCTTCGACCCGGGCATCGTCATGCGCCGCCTGCGCGAGGGCCACATCGGCCTGGCCAGCCACTACATGCGGGTGGAGAGCGCGGGCGGGCGGTTCCTCGTCGACAGTTCGCCCGGCGGCGGGACGACGGTCGAGGTCCGGCTGCCGACCGCCGACGGTGACGGGGAGGGCGGGGGTCCGGAGCCCGCCGGGCCGGCCGTCCCGTGACCGCGCGCGCCCGGGCCGCGGCGCGGCGACTCGGTGGGCGCCTGCGCGTCCTGCTGCGGCCGGAGGGCCGGCCGCGGTACGCGGACGGGGCCGCCGCCGGGCTCGCCCTCGTCGTGCCGCTCGTCGTCGGCACCCTGTCCGGCCGGCCGGGCGCCGGGGCGGCGGTCGCCCTGCCCGCCGTGCTGCTGGCCATGCCCCTGCCGGAAGGGGCCGGCCCGCGCGGCAGGGCACGCTCCCTCGCCATCCGCACCGTCTGGACGACCGCCGCCGGCGCGTACACCGCCCTGGCCGGCCACGGCATGCCCGCCCTCGCCGCCGGTGTCGCCGTCACCGCCTTCGCCGGGGCGATGCTGCCCGGCGTGGGAACGACGGGGGCCCTCGCCGTCCTCCTCACGGGCATCACCGGCGACGGACCCGAACAGTCGGCGTACCCCGGTCTGCTCCAACTCATCGGCTGCGCCTGGACGACGGCCCTGCTCCTGCCGCGCCGGTACCGCGACATGCGGAAGGGCGGCTCGCCCCCGCGCCGGCTCCCGGGCGCCGACCGCCTGCGGCACGGGGCGCGGCTCGCGCTCCTCACCGGCGGGGCCGTCGCCGCGACCGGCGTCTCGGGGACGCTGTGGGGCCAAGGCCACTGGCTCGTCACGTCCCTCCTCCTCACCCTGCGGCCCACGCCCGAGGAGACCCGCGTCAAGTTCGCCAAACGCATCGTCGGCAACACCGCCGGCGGCGTGGCGGCCGCGCTGCTGCTGCTCGCCCACCCCGGCCCGTACGCCGTCGCCGCCGTCGTCGGCCTCTCCGGCGCCCTCGCCTACGCCTTCCGCACCGCCAACTACGCCTACTGGGCGCTCGCTTCCCCCGTCCTCCTCCTGCTCCTCAGCGACTACGGCGAACCTCTGCCCTGGTGGGCGGCCGGAGTCCGCGTCGGCCTCAATCTGCTGGGCGGATGCCTCGCCCTGTGCGCGACACGGTGGCTGTGGCCGCCGCGCCCGGCGCCCGCCCCGGACGCGGAAGGCTGAGCCTTGGCCGGGCTGCCGGGCGGCCTGCCCGGGGAAGGTCGGTGAGGCACGGAGACATGGCTGAGCGTTCGCCACACCCCCTCCGGACCGGCGCCCCCGTCCGGACCGGTACCACCCCCGGACCGGCGTCGCACGCGGCAGGAGTGGACGCGGGGCCCGGCCGACCGCCCGTCAGCCGCTCACCGTCCCAACTCCCGTGCCGCCGCCCGCACCAGATCCCCATTGCCCCCGGCCCGTGTGCCGTCCGGCAACTCCAGGACGTCCTCCAGACCGATCCGGACGGACAGCCCCTCCCGCACGGCCCTCCGCAGCACTGGCCATGCGCTGCCGTCCTGACCGTGCAACAGCACCGGTATGCCGCCGTCCCCGATCGTCCCGATCTCCCTCAACAACGCCCCGGCCGCGGTCTCGGCGGCCTTTGCGTCCGCCCCGCCTCCCTCGTCCCCCTCGCTCATGACCTCGGCGAGGATCCGCAGCACCTTTCCGGCGAACGGCGAGGCGCCGTACCGGGTGACCGCGTCCGTCCCGGAGAAGAACCCCGCCTCGATCCCCACCCCTCGCTCGGCCAGGGCGGCGGCTACCAGATCCGCGCCTTCCTCATGCCAGTTGACCGAGGCGTGGTCCGGCAGCACCGTCCACGCCCGCACCAACTTGGCCCGCTCGTAGGGATCCGGCACGGCCCACGCCCCGGTCGTCACCCCCACCGGCACGCCCGGCACCACCGCCCGGACCCGCCCGACCACCTCCGCGACCACGTCGGGCGCGAGAGTGTCCGCCCCCGACGGGTCCTTGGGATGCACATGGAGATCCACCGCTCCCGCCGCAACCGCCCCCCGCGCCGCCTCGGCGATCTCGTCCGGCGAGACGGGCAGGGAGGCGAACTCCCGCTTGCTTCTGGGGCCGTTCACACACGCTTGGAGAATCATGACCGCATCATGGCAGCAGGGTCTGACACTCACGCGATGCCGATCTTCACGCGCGGCCCATCCGCCCCCGAAAACCCTTCGCGCCCGCTCGCCCCGCCCGGTACGGTCACGGGCGTGTTCCCTCCACGGGGGAGCCCATGGAAGTCCGTGCGCTGAGAGTAGGTTCCCTCAATGGCATGTCGTATCGGTGAACTCGTGCTCGATTGCCGCGAGCCCGAGGTGCTGGCGCGGTTCTGGTGCGAGGTCCTGGACTTCGTCGTGCTCGACCGCGAGGAGGACGGCAGCATCGAGATCGGCCCGCGCGAAGGATTCGGCGGCCCGCAGCCGACGATCTTCCTCAGCCGCAGTGACGAGCCGGAGCCGGGCAAGTCCCGGCTGCACATCGACGTCAACGCCACCGACCGCGACCAGGACGCCGAGCTCGAACGCCTCCTGGAGCTCGGGGCGCGGCCGGCCGACATCGGTCAGACGGGCGACGAGCCCTGGCACGTCCTCGCCGACCCCGAGGGGAACGAGTTCTGCCTGCTCAAGGCCCGTCTCAACCCGCTCTGACGGATCGGTGCCCGCGGGGCGGCCGCCGAGACCGGCGTGTTGCCCGATCCCGAGTGCCGTCGTCTGCCCGGCTGCCCCCCGGCGACCGGCCGGAGGGGCTACCCGAGGTGGGCGAGGAGGGCGTCGAGTGCCCTGGACAGCGCCTCGGAGTTGGCCGCGTCGAACCACGTGGTGCGGAGGCGCTCGTTGCTTCCGTTCGGGGTCTCGTGGTCACGCGCGAGCTGGTCCAGGGAACGCGTGCTGTCACCCAGCGAGCGCCCGACGCCCTCGAAGAGGCTGCGGACGTAACGGTCCGCGTCCTCGGGGATCCCCTGCCGGGAGGCCCAGGCCGTGAGGGTGGCCAGGTACCGGTAATGGGTGGTCAGGGTGCCCGTCAGCGCGGAGAAGACGCTGAAGTCCGCTTCGTCCGCGACCGGGAGTGCCTCGCCCAGCCGGCCGAAGAGGGCGTCGGCCACCGGGTGGGAGGGGTGGATGACGGTGACGGACCGGCGCTCGCGCACGGTGGGGAGCGGGATGGCGCGTACCAGGGGAGCGTCCGTGCCGAGCGTCCGGCGCAGTCCGTCGATGCCGACGCCGGCGATCAGGCTGATAACGACACGGTCTCCGTCGATCCGGAGTCCGGCGAGCGCCTCGGCGTGGTCCAGAGGGCGAACGGCGATGATTACCACGTCGGAGTGGTTCACGACGTCCTGGTTGTCAGCGCACACGTGCACGTTCGGATACTGCCGGAGAGCGCGGCGGAAGTGCGGGCGCCGCGAGGCGACAGGTATATCTCCGGCGGCTCCTCGACGCCGTCGCACAGTCCCGTCACGATGGCCCGGCCGATCTCGCCCACGCCGATGATCCCGATGCGTTCCATGGGGCCTCCCCGTCATCTTCCTGGCGGTGGCTCCATGCCCCGTGCATCGAGGCGCGTGCCACACAGAGTGCAGGCGCGAGCCCGCGCCACTCGACGTCGCCCCCGGAGTATGGCTCCCGGGGGCGACGGCATTTTCGTTCTCCCCGCACCACACACATTGGTGCAGGCTGAATCCGTCGCGGGAGCTTAGCGCAATTCCCATGTACGACGGGGCACTTGGGGATCTCGATGTGTGTGGCTGCGGCGAATTCGAGCGGTCCGGGTGGGGATGCTCGGCGGTGTCTCCGCCCACCGCGCATACCGGGGAGGGCCCAGTCGGTCACCGGCCGGCTCGGCCGCCGGTGGGGGAGAGAGCGGACGCTCCAGGACAAGGCCGTTGAAAACGAGGCTGCTTCGACGGCTGTTATGGTGACGGGATGTCGGCAACTGCCGCGAAATGAAGCGCAGATGTAAACGGGGGACAGCATGAACGGTCATCACGACGGAACTCCGGAATCCGCCGGCCTCGGCCTGGACTGGGTGACCGGGAGACCGCGTCGCTCCGGTCCGGTGGTGGTGACCGGAGTGTTCGACCTCCTGCACGTCGGGCACGTGCGCTTCCTCAAGGACGCCGCGTCGCGCGGCCTGCCGCTGGTCGTGGGCGTCGAGGACGACCGCCGTACCGCCGCCTGGAAGGGGCCGCGGCGTCCCGTCCAGCCGGAGGCCGAGCGGGCCGAGATCCTGGCGGCGCTGGAGTGTGTGGAGGCGGTGTTCGTCGTCCACGGCGATCCGGGACGGGTCTACTGGGACGACTACGCGAAGCTCCTGGCCACGCTCGCGCCGCGGGCCCTCGCCTGTACGCAGAACGATCCGTACGTGCGGGAGAAGCAGCGGGCCGCGGACGTCCTGTCGGCGGAGCTCTGGGAGTTCCCGCTGACCGGGCAGCGGTCCACCACGGCGCTGGTGGACCGGCTGTGCGGACGGGACGTCTAAGGCCTGTCCGTTGACTGCGAGCCCGGACCAGCACTGCGGCGAGGACCGCGGCCGAGCGGTCGGCGATCGCGAGCTTGTGAACCTCGTGGCCAGGTCCCGCCACTGCTTGAGCAGGGCGAAGGACCGCTCGACCACGGTGCGGTTCTCGTAGGCCACCGGATCGAACTTCGGCGGACGCCCGTCTGCTGAACCGCGGCGGCGACGATGCTCCTGCTGGTCACTCCGTTCAGGGATGACCACGGTGATCCCGCGGGTCTTGGGTGCCGCTCGGATCCCGCGGGAGGAGTAGGTCTTGTCCCCGAGCAGCATGGTCGGGGTCGTGCGCGGGCGGCCTGCCCCGTCCTGGGGACTCGCAGGCTCCCGGCAGCAAGGGCGGGGACTGGCCGTCGTGCGCCTGCCCGGGCGTCACGACGATGGCCAGCGGTCGGCTCTGACCGTCCACCGGGTGGTGGATCTTCGTGGTCAGCCCGCCGCGGGAACGGCCGATAGCAGTGCCTGACAGGCTCTCGGTGGGCGTCGAAGGCCCTGTCCTCGGGCTGGGGCCCAGCACTTGTCGGGGCGGCGGTTGCTGGTGGCGTGCTGGTGGGCCCGGGTGATGGCGGAGTCCACCGTCACCTACCAGTCGATCAGCCCATCGTCGTCCGCGCGGGCGCGCAGCACGCCGAGTACGCGGTCCCAGGTCCCGTCGGCGGCCCGGCGGCGGTGGCCGGCCCACACGGTCTTCCAGGATCCGAACCCGCCGGGGAGGTCTCGCCGAGGAATACCGGTGCGGTACCGGTGGACGATCGCCTCCCCCATGCGCAGGTGGTCGGCCCACGGCTTGCCACGGTGACCGATACCGGAGGGCAGCAGAGGCCGGACACGGTCCCACTGCCGGTCGGTCGGCCGGGTGTGACGAGGCATCAGGAACCGGACCGCAGAGGTGCTGCGCACCCGGGCCGGCGGCCGGACTCAGTCGATCGTCTTGATCACCCGGGCGGGCACTCCCGCGACCACGGTGCCGGCAGGAACATCACGAGTGACCACCGCACCGGCAGCGACCACCGCACCGGCACCGATGGTCACCCCCTGCATGATCACGGCAGCCGTCCCGATCCAGACGTCGTCCTCGATGGTGATCGGGGCGAAGGAGAGGTACTCGCGGCGCTCGGCCAGGGGCAGAGGGTGCCCCCCGGTGATGAGGCTGACCTTCGGGGCGATCATGACGCCGTTGCCGATGCTGATGCCTCCCTTGTCCATGAAGGTGCATCCCTGGTTGACGAAGACGTTCTCCCCGAACGTCGTGTTCAGCCCGTGCTCGGTGAAGAACGGGGGATAGATCGTCACCGACTCGGGGAGCGGGTCACCGAACACAACAGCCAGTAGTTCAGCCCGACCTCTGTGGTCGCTGAACGGCAGCACGTTCAGCCGAGACGTCGCGTCGGTCACTTCCGCGATTCGCTCCGCATGGCGCGCGAACTCGGGCGTACGGACATACATGACTTGCTCTGTGCGGGTGGACATACGCTGATCCCACCACCACTCGGAACACTCGATCAAACGACCCGGCACCACACCGGCCACAACCAGTGGCTGTGGGATCAGGGTAGAAGCGTGGATGTTGAAGCGCTGCGGACGTTTGTGGCCATCGCCGAGAATGGCCAGTTCCAGGCTACGGCCGACGAGTTGGGGATCAGCCAGCAGGCAGTCCCCAAGCGGATCGCGGCCCTGGAGAGACACATCGAGGTCGTGCTTCTGGTGCGAACCTCCCGAGGCTCCCGACTGAGCCTGGACGGGCAGGTCTTCCTGCCGCACGCCAAGAAGGTCTTGGCGGCCATCGAGCAGGCCGAGCAGGCCGTGCGCCCGGCAGCCGCCCCTTGCGCGTCGATGTCCTCAATCGGCGCATCTCCCCGGCCCAGGCCGTCTACCGGTTCTACCGCTCCCACCCCGAAATGGACCTGGACGCGGTCACGCTGAGCAAGGAAAATGCCGACCAGGCCGCCCAGGCGGTGCTCGAAGGCAGCGTTGACGCGTCCTTCCGTCCCCTGCCAGCAGACCAGATCCCGGCCGGGATCAGTGCCGAACGACTTCTGGACGCGTCCCTGGAGCTCATGGTCGGCTCCAGCCACTCGCTGGCTGACGCGCCCTGGGTCAGTCCTGCGGACCTGGCCGGCCACCGCATCTGGATCCCCGGGATCAGGCCGGGCACGGAGTGGGCGGCGTTCTACCAGGCGCTGTCCGAGGCCTTCGGTCTGAGCATCGACGCGCTTGGGCCCGAACTTCGGTGACGAGGCCCTGATGGACGCACTGGCCGACTCGGCCCCGTTGACCACCCTCGTCGGCAACGGGGACCGCTATCTGTGGCCCCAGAACCACGACCTGCGGCGCATCCGGTTGCACGAACCGACCCCGGTCTACCCGCACATGCTGCTGTTCCGCAGCGGAGACCAGCACCCCGTGCTGACTGCACTACGCGACCATCTGCGCGCCGCAGGCCCGCGAACCCCGCACGACGTGTGGGTGCCGTACTGGGCAGACCGCTGACCAGACGACCGAATCAACGGACCGGCCCTGGCCCGGAGACGCTGGATTCGTGCCCGCCCCGGGGCTCCCTGGTGAGATACGTCACCACTTACGTAAGAACCGGACTTTTCGCCCTTCACGTCTCTCCCTCCGATACCTGCTGCCCCACCCCCGCCGCGTCGGGAATCGAAGGAGAGAGCGTCCCCGTGTCCTTTTCCATGGCCCTCGGCATCGGCGTCCTCGGCTGTGCCGCCATCGCGGCAGTGACGTTTCTGGCGGGCCGCCCCCGGCGGATGTCCCATCGCGTGTGCGCCGCTCTGGGATGGCTGTGGGTGGCCGGGGTGGTGGGCCTGACGTTCGGCACGCGCTCCGGCGGGGGGCGGGCGGTGAATGTCGAGCTGCTCGACGTCTCGAATCCGGCGGACGTCCGGGACTTCCTCCTGAACATCCTCATGTTCGTCCCCGGCGGCCTGCTGTCGGCCAGTGCGGGTCTGCGCTTCGCGGCCGCGGCGGCCTGCGGATTTCTCGGCTCCCTCGCCATCGAGGTGACGCAGTACCTCACCTCGTCCGGACGGACGGCCGATGTCAATGACTTGCTGGCCAACTCCCTCGGGTGCGTTGCCGGTTACGCCTGCGCCGTGGCCGTCCGGGCCGTGTTCCGCAGGGCCGTGACGGAGACCGGAGGGCCGAGCGGGCGGGCCTGACGCAGTGTCGTGACACGTTGGTGGGGGAGGGCGGTCGACGTGGCGGCGGTGAGTCCTCGGCGCTCCTGATCGGTGCCGTGCGCTCTCGGGCACGTCGCCGGATCCCTGCTCTCCCTTACCTCGAATCGCCGGAATGTGCCGGCGGAGCGAGGCGATCGGCGGGCCGTCCGCGCCGGCGGGGCATGAGGTCGGCGACGGCCAGGTTGGGCAGCCGGCTCTGGAGGGGCAGTGGGGCGGGCCCTTGGGGACGCGAAGTTCGTTCTGTGTGCAGCGCCTTCGTCCGCGGCGGGGGCCCTCCGCGGGGAGCGGGCCAGGCTGCGCCGCCGAGCGAGCCCTCGTACGTCCCCGAGCTCACTGCACGTGACGCAGGTCACGGAGAAAGAGGGTCGGGGTGAGGGGAACCGACAAGGCGCGGTACCGGTCTGTGTGGTTGGCGATGCCAATGGGACGAGTCGCCGCTTACTTCCCTTACTTCCCTCACTTCCCGTCTTATCCGGAGCTGCCGTCGTGATCCGTACCGTAACCGCCTCCCGCGCCCTGCTGCCGCTGACCGCGACGGCCGGGCTGCTGCTCACCACCGCGTGCGGCGGTTCCGGCGGTGGAGGGCGGGCGGACGGCGCGAGCGGCGGAGCCGAGGGGGTCGAGGTCGGCATGACACCGGCCGGCAGGACGACCGGCGCGGCCCCCGGGTTCCCGATCACGCTCAAGGTGACAGGGGGCGACGGCGTCCTCGCCGATGTGACCGTCACTGATCAGCGCGGACAGCGCCTGGACGGCGCGCTCGCCGCCGACGGCCGTTCCTGGACGTCCCGTACGGGGACCAGGCCCAGCAGCACCTACAAGGTCGGCTACAAGGCGAGGGCCAGGAACGGCGGTGAGCGGAGCGGGTCCGCGACGATCACCACTGCCGCGCCCGAGAAGCCCAACAAGCTGGAACTCCAGCCCGGCAACCGGTCGACCGTCGGCGTGGCGCAGCCGGTCTCGCTGCTCTTCGACCACCCCGTCACGGACGCCCAGAAGGCCGACATCGAGCGGAACCTGCGCGTCGAGACGTCACCGAGGACGGAAGGGTCCTGGGGCTGGGTCAAGGATCTCGACGGCAACGACCGGATCGACTGGCGGCCCAAGGAGTTCTGGAAGCCGGGCACGAAGGTCTCCCTCAAGGGCGCGCTCGCCGGCCTGCCGAGCGGCCAGGGGCGCTACTTCGCCCGCGATTACGACCTGGCGTTCACCGTCGGCGAGAACCGCGTCGTCACCGTGGACGTCGCCGCGCACCGCATGACGGTCACGGAAGGCGGCAAGGAGGTGGCCGCCTATCCGATATCCGCCGGCTCCGACACCTACCCGACCCGCGGCGGCACGCACGTCGTCCTCGCCAAGAACGCCCACGAGACGATGAAGTCCGCGTCGGTCGGCCTCGGCGACGCCTACCCGAGCCTGCCCACCACCTCGGTGGTGCACCTGACGTCCTCGGGCACGTTCATCCACGCCGCCGACTGGAACGCGGACAAGATGGGCTCCCTCAACGACAGCCACGGCTGCGTCGGCATGCACAGCTCCGACGCCAAGAAGCTCTTCGACCGGATCCGCCTCGGCGACCCGGTCGTCGTGAAGAACACCCGGAACACCGAGGCGACGGATCCCGGAAACGGCTTCGGCGCCTGGCAGTTGGACTGGCCCGCCTGGAAGTCGCGCAGCGCCCTCAAGGGCTGACGTCCGCGTGGGAGACATCCGCGGGGGGCATCGGCGGGGGAGACGTCCGCGGCGCCGCGATGTGGCCGGTTCTGCATCGTGGGGAGGGAGGGGCGCGCAACCTCTTCGGGGTGTGGAGTGTCTGTGTGGCAGGGGAGACGGCCGTCCCGCCGCACCATCACCAACCGGCACTTCGACTTTGACGGAGGACACAGTGAAGCGTGCTGTACGTACCGGTGTCGCCGGAGCCGCGCTGCTCGCCGCCACCACGGTCACCGCGCTGGCGGCGGGAGCCGGGACGTCCGTCGCGGCTCCCGCCGGCCCCACCGCCGCCTACAACCACGAGTGCGGCGCCGGTTACGCCCAGGTCAACCAGGTCCCGATCCCGGGGCGCGGCGCGGTCTTCCTGACCTACAACGCCGCCACCGGCAAGAACTGTGTGGTCACCAAGCGGAACACCTCCACCGGCGCACGGCTGTGGGTCGGTTCGTGGATCCAGCGCGACAAGGACGTGAAGTCGAAGCAGGAGCAGTACGGGCTCTTCACCTCCTACGCGGGGCCGGTGTACCTGGACGCCAAGGGCAAGTGCGTGGACTGGGGCGGCGAGATCGACGGCTACGTCGTCGCCCGCTACAAGACCAACTGCGGGGCCTTCGCCCCGGCCGCGACCGGGCGGCAGGCCCACTGATCCGACGGACGTGAGGGAGCCGGCCGGATCCGGCCGGCTCCCCGCCGCGGTGGGTGTCGGGCGGGCGGTTGGGGCGCCGGCCACCCGGTGGGCAGGCCCGCGCGACATCGCCGCCCGCCTTGTCATGGGGGCGCCGCGGGCGCATCAGGACTTCCCGGTGCCGCGCGACCTGTCGAGTGGCCGCATCGCCGCAGGCCGGCAATATCCGCTGTGCTTGCGGCTGAGGATCCGGCTACCCCATGTCCTGCAAGCGCCACAACTGCGAGTTGGGGGCACCTTTTTCGCGGGTCACGATCCACCCACCGGGAGGTACTGTCAAATATCCCGAGGGGGAAGAACCGTGGCGGACGTAGAAAAGTCCGCTGCCCGCGGATTCGAGGTACCAGGTTGCGGCATCCGCCTTGTGTGAACTCTGGCGCACGTAATCACTGTTGTCCGTGATGTAGAACGTTTTGCTGCCGCCGCCGCCACTCACCAGCATGTTGTAGCCGCCGCCTGGACTGGAAACGAAGTAGAACCAATCGTTCAGCCAGGGCCTGGGCTGCCCTGATTGAAGCGGACCCGTGTCACCCGGCGGGCTTTCCAGGAGCCTGTCACTGTGCTCAATCCACAGGCGGTAGGGGTGCCCGTCCTTGATGGGGTCGGGAGTGGGGGTGGGGTCGTGCTCGACGTCGATGGCGAGGGGCCACCAGCCGAGGACGAGGCCCTCGGTGCCGGTCGGGTGACTTGCGGAGGACTGGGTGGATGCCAGGTAGGACAGGCGGTAGCCGTCGGGCGCGTAGGTGAGGTGCCCTTCCCTGTCGTGGTCGTCGTGGTAGTGCGAGTCGTGCCGGTTGCCGGCTTCGATGCCGCGGTTCTTGTTGGTCGTTAGCTTGACCTTGCCGACCTTGAAGCCGTACCAGATTTCGACGCAGGAGATGTACTCGTCGTTGCCGAGCTCAAGTACGCTCGGCTCGCCGTAGGTTGTTGCCTCGTACCGCTCGTATTCGCCGTTTCCGCGGCGGACTGCCAGGGAACCCAGATTCCTGTCGGTGGAGGGCCAGAGCTTCACCCCGGTGATCCACTTGCTGTAGCCGAGCTGGTCGGTGCGTCCGTAGGGCTTGCCGGTGTCCTCGTGGTCGGTCAGGAGGACGCTCATGTTCTCCGTACCGCGGCCCACGGGGTAGCAGAGGTTCCGGACCGGCAGGTCGCCCTTTTCCTGTAGGAGGAGGGGCCAGAGGTCGGAATAGAGGTAGACGCCGAGTGCCAGGGCCGAGGCGTAGTCCCACCTGGCCTTCTGTTCGTTTCCTTCCCTGCCGCCCTTGTCGTACCCGTTGTAGTGGATGCTCTCCGGGGAGAGTGATGTCTTCTTGGCACCCTCGGCGGTCCAGTCGATGACCCACTTGACGTAGTTTCCCTGAGAGGTGTGCTGAGGGGCGTTCCGCTGGTCACGGATGCGGTCGCGTTCCTTCGTCAGGGCACTGACGCCCCTGGCGCTCAGACCCAGTTCCGGTGCCGCCTTGATGCTCTCTTCCAGGCGGCCGAGGTGGCGGCGGTTTTCCTCATGCGTCACCTCGGTGGAGCTCCTCCCGACGAGCCGGTTGAATTCGTTCCGGTAATGACTGATTTCATCGCCGGGAAGATCCCACTTGTGGCCGTACTTGACGGCGTCGGCCAGCATGAGGAGGCGCATGTTGGCCGCAAGGGCGAAGTTGAAGATCGAGACGGTTTCGTAGCCCTGCTTCTGGAAGCTGGGAATCCTCTGGACGACGTCGCCGTAAGCCGACCTGAAGTAGGTTCGGACACGCTCCTTTGCGCCCGTGTCGGTCGGATTGTTCTGGAGGGCGTTGACGGCGGCCGCGTACTCGTTCAGGCCATCCTTCATGCCTACGATGAGGGATGCCTGATCGGTGATCTCCTTCTGCTCGATCCTGGCGTCTATCAGCTTCGAGATGATCTCCAGCTGCTTCTCCCACATCCTCTGTGCGCCGTTGGGCCAGAAGAGGCTGGTGACGATCTGACAGATTCCGACGAGCTGGGTTCCCCCGGGGAAGAACCCCATCATGGAGTAGAGGATCGAGAGGGCGTACTCCGCGATCTTCCAAGGGTCGTCGTAGTCCAGCTTCACCCCCTTCGCCGAGGCGTCGAGCATGGCCCTCATGGCCTGCGTGAGCCTGGCGACGTCGACCTTGGCGGACCCATTGGCCACGGTGGTGGCTCCGTACTCCGCTGATGCCCTCTCCGTGCCCCCTCCCGGTCGCACTCGCGCCGATGCCTCGACGCTGCGAGGCCGGCCTTGGGCAGGTGGCGTCGCGGCATCCGGTGCGCCTTCGTCACCGGGCGTTCCGCTCTCGGTCGTGTCACCCATGGTGGCTCCCCTTCCCGGGCCTTCCGGCCGACCTCGCGCTCCCGGAACGGTCAGCGCGGCTTCCGCCGCTCATACCTACCCAACGCCCGTGAGAGGCCGGCGGGTTGACCGCTGCATCCGGCCACAGGTCTCTTCCTGGGCGGTGCGCGTGCTCGTCATGTCACGGGCGGGGGTCGGGTAGTTCGTCCCCGGACCGAGGGGGGCGATCCGTCGGTCCGGGGACGGCAGGGAGCGGGTCAGCCGGGCAGGCGCCACAGCTGGCCGCCGCCGAAGCCGCGTTCGCAGTTCCAGGCGTGGAGGTCGGCGTCCTGGCTGTCGGCGGTCAGGCAACCGCCGTTGGGATAGCCGTTCTCCATGTTGTAGACGGAGCGGATCTTGTACCAGCCGTTACCGTAGTCCTCGAACCGCCACAGCTGGTTGGTGCCGCCGTGTTCCTTCACCAGGTGCGTGTTCCAGCCGTTGGGGACGACGTCCATCACCATGCCGCCCCGGAAGTCGGTCTCGATCAGCCAGCGGCCGTTGCCCTTGTCCCACAGGGCCCACTTCTGGGCCTGGTTGCCGTTGGGGCCCAAAGCCTTGATCCTGGTGCCGGGGTTGGTGCTGGCGTTGTGCAGGTCGGCGGCGAAGCCGTTGTCCGAGATCAGGGACGTGACCCGGCCGTGGGCGGGCTTGATGCCGCTGCCGGCGTTGCGGGCGTCGGCGGCGTCGTGCGCCGACTTCTGGCTGCGGGTGGGGAACCAGTAGGTGTACTTGTCCGAACGGCTGCCCGCCTGGCCCGTGGAGTGGGTGTGGCCGTAGTGGCGCCAGTTCTGGTAGCCGTAGTTGCCCTCGTCGCTCCAGACCTGGCCGTCGGAGTCGAAGACGTAGACGTCGTAGGAGGCGGAGTCGTCCTTGCCCTGGTACTGGACGGTGCCGTAGCAGTTGGACTTCTGGAGGACGTTCTCCTTGAAGCCGCGGCCGGCGCGGAAGATGCTGATGTTGTACTCGCCCTTGGTGAGGTACTCCAGCTTCTTCTCCAGGCTCTCGACGAAGCCCGCCTGGTCGGCGCGCGTCTCGGCGCTCTTCCGGGACTCGTCGATGAGGGCCTTGACGAAGTTGGCCCCCGAGAAGACCCCGCCGATGAGGGATCCGGCCTCGGCCCCGAGGCCGCTCTCGGAGCTCCTGGGGGTGATGACCCCCGTCCTGACGACGGACTTGCTCACTCCGCCGACGAACTGGCGGCAGTCCAGACCGTTGGGGATGTCGGCGGAGGCCGTCGTGGGAACGGCGACGCCGAGGGCGGCTGTGGCCGCGAGAGCCGTGACGGCGACCGTCAGAGCTTTGGTGACTCTGCGAAACATGGAGTTGATCAGCTTTCTGGTGTGAAGGGCCTGGGCCGCAAGCCCGGAAGCAATGCACCGGAAAGCTATGGGGTGGCGATAGACAGCCGATCAACGATCGATTCATCCCGGATGGACGCGATCGCCCCGCCCTGCGCCGGACGGCCGGCGCAGGGCGGGGGCTCGGCTCACGGCATCAGGCAGTCGGGGAGTCCGACGGTCACCGCGATGGGCGACTCGACAGGACCGATGGCGTCCCCGAAGGAACAGGTGCGGAGACCGTTGTGGTCCGACACCGCGCTCGCCGACGGGACGGCGAAGCCGAAGAAGGCGAGAATCCCCAGGAGGACGACGGCAAGACGACGCATGAACACCCCCACGATGACGCACAGTTGCGATGCCGATGAGCCTCCCCGAGGGTGGGCAACGCCAAGCGTTGTTTCACCCGTACGGGGAGCTTGTTCCTTGTGCCGCGGGACTTGCGGCGGTGCCGGGGGTGTGGTTGTCGCCCTGCCGGGTTGCGCAGGCCCGGTCGCCAACACACCGTCTCGGGTCGGCATGTCCGCCGGGAACCCGGCGTCCTGCGCCCGCGCGGCAACCCGCAGTACGGAGCCTTCGGCAGTCATCACGTGCTTCTCGCCCGCACAGTCGCTTGGTGGGTGGGCGTGGCGCTCCTGCGCTTCACCCCGGCCCGAGCCGGGCGATCGACTTCGTCCGGGGCGTGGACCGCCCTCACCGGCGAGGAACGAACGCAAACGCGTCGTCGGCAACGGCGTCGAGCTGACCGGCCGACGTCCTTCCCCCGCCCAGAGGCGGGCGCTCAGGCGAGGAGTTCGGTGAGCTGGGCCATCTCGGCAGGTGGGTCGATCACCGGTTGGATGAGGAGCTCGCCGACGCCCGCCTGTTCCAGAGCGGTGAGGCGCGTGCGGAGGTCGTCGCGGGTGCCGACGAGGGCCACGCTGTTCATCAGTGAGGGCAGGATCAGGTCCCGCTCCTGCGGGGTGATGCGTCCGAGGTAGTTGGGGTAGATCTTGGTGTAGCGGTCCGGCGCGGTGGCGGTGGTGCCGCGCCGGTCGAGGAGTTGCCGCACCGCCTCGCGCTGGTCGGGGGCGAGGCGATCGGCGAAGGCGGGTGTGTCGGCGGCGAAGCCCAGCAGTGACAGGACGAGGTGACCTGTCGCGTCCCGGGCGGCGTCGCTGTCGGAGTCCTCGTCGCCGCGCAGCAGGTGGAGCGCGGTGACCAGGTAGGAGTTGGGGTGGGAGGCGGGGGTGCGGGGCGTGTCCCGGGCGGCTCGGCGGCGGGCGTCGTGCAGCGCGCGCCAGGCGGTGGGGTCGAGCAGGCCGAAGGAGACGAGGCCGGCGCCGCGGCGGCCGGCGACGCCGGCGGCTTTGGGTCCGTGCAGCGCGGCCACGACGAACTCGATCGGATCGCCGGTGTTCACGTGCGCCCCGGAGTGCAGGAACCGGATGTCGCGGACCCGGTCTCCTTCGCGGTACTCGGTCGAGCGCCCGGCGCACAGCTCCTGGAGCGCCGCGGTGAAGTTCTCCAGCGCAGCCGTCGAGACCGGGCGCATGCCCAGGGTGCGACGAGCGGTGTTCCCGGTACCGACCCCGCAGATGATCCGGCCCGGCGCCAGGGCGTTGAGGCTGGCGAACCCGCTCGCCGCGGCCGGGACCGAGCGCAACGCCGGTGAGGTCACACCGATACCGAGCCGGATGCGGCGGGTGGCCTTCGCGCACAGGCCCAGGGCGACGAAGGGGTCGCCGTGGACCATCGGGCTGTCGTTGACCCAGAAGCTGTGCAGGCCCAACTCCTCGGCCCGCACGGCGAGATCCTCCACACCGGGGTGCGCGGCGACCACGACACCTGCACGCATCAAGCCTCCACAGGACGAGGATCGTCGGATCAGGCCTGCTCATGCTCGCAGCTCCCGGGGCCGAAGCCCATGGCCGGTAGTACGCCGCAATCGGCGGAAGGACGGTTTCGGCCGGCCCCGAGGGGCGAGTGCGCTCGCCCGCGCCGCTGACGTGAGACGGGACGGGGCTACTTCCTCACCGCCCGGCGCGCAGTCGACCGCAGGGTGTGGGCGGTGTCGATGGCGGCGGTACGCGCCCGGTGAGCGGATTCCCGCAGCGGGCCGAGGGAGCGTTTGCCGGGGCCGCGCCCGAGCAACTCCTGGTAGAGGGCGAGGTGTTGCCCGGCTATGCGGTCCGGGGCGAAGCGGGCCGAGTTCTGCCGGGCCGCCTGCCCCATGCGCCGGCGCAGGGCGGTGTCACGGATGAGGTCGCACAGCGCGGCGGCGAGGCCGTCGACGTCGCCGGGGCGGACCAGGCGTCCGTCCACGCCGTGGGTGATGATCTCGCGCGGCCCGTGGGGGCAGTCGGTCGCGACGACGGGCAGGCCGCAGCGCATGGCCTCGACGATGGTCATGCCGAAGGACTCCCGGTCGGAGGCGGAGACGGCGATGGACGCCTTCGCCAACTCGTGCTCCAGCGCGCCGACATGGTCGTTGAGGAAGACGTGGCCGTTCAGCCCGAGGCTGTCGATGAGGGCGGTCAGGGCGCGCCGTTCGTCGCCGGTGGTGTCGCCCCGGCCGAAGATCCGCAGCCGCCAGTCCGGGTGCGCGGCGACGACGTGGGCGAAGGCCCTGACGAGGAGGTCGTAGCGTTTCACCGGGATGAGCCGTCCCGCGGCCACGACGACGTTGCCGGTGTGCTCGGCCGGTTCCGCCGTCAGGGCGGGGACGCTGTTCGCGATCGCCTGCACCCGCACGCCGGGCAGGCCGAGTTGACGGTAGGCGTGGGCGTCGGCCTCGGTCACGGTGGTGAGCGCGTCCAGCAGGGGATAGCGGTGGCGTATCTCGTGGCGCATGCGCAACCCGTGGCCGGAGAGGGCGAGGTGTTCCTGGCCGACCCTGATGGCGGCGGGGTGGGCCTGCCGGGCGATGTGCACGTTCAGCCCGGGCCGGGTGCCGACGATCACGTCCGTCTCCAGGCGGGACAGATAGCGGCCGATGCGTTCGTCCGTGAGACGGCTGTACTGCCGGTGCCGGCCGTCCGCTCGGGGAAAGACGCGGGCGGGCCGGGCGTGACGAGGATCGTCGCCGTCATAGTGCGCGGAGGTGCGGCGCAGGTCCACCAGATGGGTCAGCCGCACGTTCGGCGGTGCGCCCATGGCCGGCGTCTCGCGGTAGCGCAGGACGGAGACGATCTCCACCTCGTGGTGGGTGGCCAGCGCGGCGGCGAGGTTGAACGTCGATCTGATCGTGCCGCCGATGGTGTAGGCGTTGTGGAGCAGGAAGGAAATACGCATGGGCTGGTACACCTCGGGCGGCTGGTGGGGCGAGTGGAGGCGGTCGGGCGGTCACGGCGGCGGTCCGCGGCATGAGGACGGCTTTCCGAGCGGGAGCGATCAGAGTGGGAGCGATCACGGTGCGGAGGAGCACCGGCCCGGATCGGCCCGGCCGGACCGGTCCGTCCAACACCGGTCGACCGTGAGTGACGACGGGCCCGTCCGTCCTGTGCGGCGGAGACACAGCATGCGTGACCCAACCCAAAGAGGACCTGAAGAACCCAAAGGTCATCTTGAGGAAAAGGGACAGGTGGCATGACAGGCTGCACTCTGTGAAAGGCATCCTGGTCATCGAGGACGATCCACAGCTCGGCCCCGCCCTGCACCGCGGTCTGACAGCAGAGGGTTACCGCGTCGAACTCGTCCGCGACGGCACCACCGGGCTGGAGCGAGCCCTGGCCGGTGGGCACTCGGTCATCGTGCTGGACATCATGCTCCCCGGTCTGAACGGCTACCGCATCTGCTCCGCTCTGCGCGCCGCGGGCGTCGACACGCCCGTACTGATGCTCACCGCGAAGGACGGCGAGTACGACGAGGCGGAGGGCCTGGACACCGGCGCCGACGACTACCTGGTCAAGCCGTTCTCCTCGGTGGTCCTGCTCGCACGGCTGCGGGCCCTGCTGCGCCGCGGCGCCGCCGCCACGGCCGGGCAGTCCGTGCTGCGCGCCGGCGACCTGTGGGCGGACCTGACCTCCCGCCGCGCGGGCCGGGGCGCCGTCGAGTTCGCCCTGACCCCGAAGGAGTTCGCGATCCTCACCTGTCTGCTGCACGCACCGGACCGCCCGGTGTCGAAGGAGGAGATCCTCGACGAGGTCTGGGATCCGGCCTACACCGGGGGCACCGCCATCGTGGAGGTCTACATCTCCGCACTGCGCAAGAAGGTGGACGCCCCCTTCGCCACCCACAGCATCGAGACCGTCCGCGGCCACGGCTACCGCCTCACCCCCCGCGAACAGCCCTGATGACCGTCCGGCGGCATCCCTCACGCCGTGCGCCGGCCCTGCTCCGCCGCCTGCCCGGGCAGGCGCGCATCGCGCTCGTGGCGGGAGTCGCCGCCCTCGTGCTGTTCGGCACCGGGGCGTGGTGGCTCTTCCAGCACGTCCGCGCGGGCGCCTACCGGACGACGGACAACCGGGCGTACGACCTGTCCGTCCAACTCGCCGGCCAGGCGGCCGCCGGCCAGGAAATCCTCGGCGACCCCCTGCGCGGCTGGCCCCTCATCGAGATCGACCGGGCCGGCCGCACCGTCGCCGCGGCCGGCGGCACCCAGGACCTCAGCGGCCTGCCGGCCCTGCTCCCGCCGCCCCCCGACCAGCCCCGCCACCGGGAGACCGGCAGCCCGCAACGGGGCACGGTCCACGTCGGCGCGGTCGACGAACGCGACCACGACCGCTTCCACCGCTCCGACGGAACGCTGAAACCGCCGCCCAGCAGCAACACCTCCGCCGAGCAGAAGGCGCTCATCGCCCACCGGCAGGCCCATATCCTCGCCCACCACACCATGACCGTCTTCGCCACCGCCGTGCACACCCCCGCGAGCCAATGCCGCCTGCCCACCGAAGCCGACGGGTCGTGCCGCTCCACCCTCTACGTCCTCGTGCCACCCGGCGACGCCGAGCTGGCCACGGCCTCACTGCGCACCCCGCTCATGGCCGGTGTCCCGCTGGCCGCGCTGCTGGTCGCCGCCCTCGCCTGGACCGCGGCGCGCCGCTCCCTGCGCCCGGTCGAGGCGATCCGGCGGGAGGTCGCCGAGATCACCGACACCAGCCTCGACCGCCGGGTCCCCGTCCCCGACGCCCGCGACCCCGTCCGCCGCCTGGCACTGACCACCAACACCACGCTGGACCGGCTGGAGACCGCCGTGGAACGCCAACGCCGCTTCGTCGCGGACGCCTCGCACGAACTGCGCTCTCCCGTCGCCGCACTGCGCTACGAGCTGGAGACCGCCCTCGCCCACCCCGACGCCATCGACGCGCACCAGACGCTCCGCAACGCCCTCACCGCCACGCGGCGCATCCACACCCTCACCGAGGACCTGCTCCTGCTGGCCCGCCCCGACCACCCCGCCGCCCACTCCCTCGTCGACCTGGCCGGCCTCGCCGCGGAACTCGTCCACGAGTACCGGCACCGCGGTCACCCCGTCTCCCTGCGCGGCGCCCCCGACCAGGTCCCCGTCCGCGGCGACGGCGTACAGCTCCACCGCCTGCTGCGCAACCTCCTCGACAACGCCGTACGCCACGCACGTACCTCCGTCGTCCTGGAGATCACCACCGACGG
Source organism: Streptomyces caatingaensis (assembly GCF_001187435.1). GTDB lineage: Bacteria > Actinomycetota > Actinomycetes > Streptomycetales > Streptomycetaceae > Streptomyces > Streptomyces caatingaensis. Next base: position 109,681 of record NZ_LFXA01000014.1, read on the forward strand.
CCGCGCACACACGGTCACCGTCCACAACGACGGCACGCCCCTGGCCCCGGACGAGTACGAGCGCGTCTTCGAGCGCTTCACCCGTCTCGACGAGGCCCGCACCCGCGACACGGGCGGCAGCGGCCTCGGGCTCGCCATCGCCCGCGACATCGCCGAACGCCACCACGGCACCCTCACCGCCCGCTCCGACCACCCCCATCCCGGCACCACGTTCACCCTGGTCCTCCCCGGAGCACCGGGTACGTCTCCATGAGTACGTCGTGCGGCGGCGGTCCGGGGGAGGACGCCATCGGTTCTGCGGCGGGCGGACAGGGCACGGCCCCGATGGTCAGTTGGACGTCCTGAAAGGAGCGCTGTTGCATCCGCGATCCCGCCGGCGCGTCGGCGGGCGATGCGGTGACGGGCTGCCCGGCTTTCCGCCGGGGCCGGCCCAATGCGCCATGGCCGGTGGGTCGTTGAGGACCCACCGGCCATGGTCAGCGGTGACTCACGTTCGCTCCGGCGGCGTCAGGCCGTCCGGAGGAACGTTTTACTGGCTCTCCTGCGCGTAGTTGCAGGCCGTGATGGCGTCCTCGAACCGCACGCCGGTGGCGTTCAGGCCGAACTTGCACGCCTGATGGGCGATGCCCTTGTCGGCCATGCCGTTGAAGTGACCGCCGATGGAGCAGTCTTCGATGCGCTCATTGGTGGGCGCGTAGTTCTTGCTCTGCAGGTACCGGACGCACTGGGACGTCACCGCGGAAGCGGGAGCGGCGGTGATGACGGAAACCGTAGTAGCCGCGGCGAAAACACCGAGAGAAGCCACTGCGCTCGCTATCTTGCGGTTCATTCTTTCCTTCTTGCTGTACTCGTGATCGGCGCCCGGCCGTCTGGACGACGGCATGCCGACGGGCCTGTTGCCGAAGAGGGTTCGGGAAAATGCCGCCGGGCGGAATCGGTGAAAGTACGCCCGGCGGTTCAGTGATCGACCGCCGATGGCCGCGTGCGGCCCCGGCCGGTCCTAGGGAATGCCTTCCGTGGCGAGCGGGCCCACACCCCATGCGGCAGCCGCACACAGAAATCGTGTGACGGTCCCCGCCCCGTTCGCCTGCATGAAACATCCCCCGTGGTTCTCTCAAAAGCCGCGGCGAAACATGGTGAACGCCGTTCCGGTTTCGCTTGCGTACGCATACCGGTCCGTTGGCGCTCTTCCCTGCCGTTGCGGCCGGGAGTCATTCTGCACAGCTCCGAAGCCGTGATCAATAGCGAAGATCATCTACGATCGGTGCGCCACACTCACCAATCGACGACCACGGGAGGGCCGACGGTGGAACGGCACGAGATGGAGGCGTTCCTCACGCTGGCCGAGGAACTCCATTTCCGGCGCACCTCGGAACGGCTCGGTCTGGCCCAGGGCCGGGTCAGCCAGACCATCCGGAAGCTGGAACTCCGCCTCGGGGTGCCGCTGTTCGAGCGCACCAGCCGGAAGGTGGCCCTGACCCCGGTCGGCGAAAAGCTGCGCGACGACCTGCTGCCCGCCTACCGGCAGATGCAGAGGGCCCTCGCCGACGCGGCGGACGCCGCGCGGGGCGCGCGCGAGGTGCTGAGGGTGGGCTATTCCAGCCCCATGGCGGCCGAGCTCGTCCTCAGGACCGCCGACCGGCTCACCGCCCGCCGCTCCGGCGTGGACGTCCGCATCCGGGAGATCCAGCTCCCCGACCCGTTCGGGCCGATCCGCAGCGGCCAGGTGCACCTCCAGATCACCGAACTGCCCGTCGACGAGCCCGACTTGGCCGTCGGCCCCGTCCTCATCGCCGAGGACCGCAGGATCCTCGTCCACCGCGAGCACCCGTTCACCCGCTCCTCCGGAGTGACCCTGGAGGACCTGGCCGCCACGACCGTCATCACCTTCGCCTCCGCCGTACCCCCGTACTGGCTGGACTACCACTGCCCGCGCCGCACCCCCTCGGGAGCGCCCATCCCGCGGCTCGTGGCCGGCTGCTGGCAGGACGCGCTGGCCATGGTCGGCGCCGGCCGGGGGGTCACGTTCGCTTCCGCGCGCGCCGAGCAGTACCACGGCCGGCCCGACACCGTCTGGCTGCCCTTCCCCCACCTGCCCCGCATCGAGTACGTCCCCGTCCGGCCGCGCACCGGCACCACCCCGCTCGCGGGCGAATTCCTCCGCATCCTCGACGAGGGCGCTCGCCGCTGAGCGGGTGGGAGGCGGAGCCCCTTCCGGGGCGGAGATGGCGTGAAGGGGCTCACGACGCGTTCGGAGGAGGTGCGTCCGTGAAGGTGTGTCCGTGCAGGATCCGCCGGCCCCCGGCCTGGAATCCCAGCCGGGGCCGGACACCGCCCTCGCCGACGCAGCCGGCATCACCGGCATCACCGGCATCAGCACCCCTTCCGCCCGGTACGGGCTCGACCGCCCCGGCGGGCCCGCCACCCGCCGGGAACGCGCCGCACCCTCCCGCCCCTTGTAGGAACCCCACAGAACAGCCCGGCCGGGCCTGACCGTTGTCCCAGGACCGCGACCCCCGGTGATCGGTGAGGATGTGCGGGTGGCCGAACTCCTGAACCCGGCGGACCCCGCCTTCGCGCGCGACCCCCACCCGTACTACGCGCGGCTGCGCGCCCGCGGCCCCGCCGCGCGGGTGGAGCTCGCCAACGGCACGCACGCCTGGCTCGTCACCGGCTACCGGGAGGCCCGGGCCGTCCTCGCCGACCCCCGCTTCTCCAACGTCCCGCCGCGGCGCGCCGGACGGCCCAAACCGGACTCGCCCGCCGAACGCGCCCGGGCCTGCCTCGCCCGCCACATGCTCAACTCCGACGCCCCCGACCACACCCGGCTGCGCCGCCTGACCACGGCCGCGTTCACCCCCCGCCGCGTGGACGCGCTGCGCCCGCGCATCGAGCGCCTTGCGGCCGGGCTGGTGGCCGGCCTGGCCGCAGAGCTGGAGCGCCACGGAACAGCCGACCTCGTCGACGCCTTCGCCTTCCCCCTGCCCGTCCTCGTGATCGGCGAAGTGCTGGGAGTGCCCGAAGCCGACCGGGCCGACCTGCGCGAGTGGACCTACCGCGTCGGATCGCCCGCCGACGCGCTCGCGCCCGGCGCCGTGGACGAGGCGTGGTCCGCCCTCCACGCCTACTTCACCGCCCTCATCGCGGAGAAGCGGCGCGCCCCGGGCGGCGACCTCTTCAGCGCCCTGGTGCACGACACCGACGAGGGCGGGCTCGACGACGCCGAACTCCTCGCGATGGCCTTCCTGTTGCTGTTCGCCGGCTACGAGACCACCATGAACCTCCTGGCGTCCGCCGCGCTCCTGCTGCTCACCCACCCCGGCGAGCGCGCCGCGGCCCTGCGCGGCGGGCCCCGGCGCTGGGCCGCCGTCGTCGAGGAGACGCTGCGGCACGCCAGCCCCCTGGAGGGCACCACATGGCGGCGCACGACCGAGCCGGTGGACCTCGGCGGGGGAGCGGTGCTGCCCGCCGGCGCGTCCGTCCTCGTCGTCCTCGCGGCCGCCAACCGCGACCCGCGGCACTTCCCCGACCCCGACGCCTTCCGCCCCGGCCGCCAGCTCCTCGGCGGTGAACGCCCGGCGCCGCACGCCGCGTTCGGCCACGGGCCGCACTTCTGCCCCGGCGCCCGGCTGGCCCGGCTGGAGGCGGCGATCGCCCTGCCGCTGCTCTTCGAGACCTTCCCGCACCTGACCCTCGCCGCGGATCCGGACGAACTCCCTTACCGGCCCGGTCTGTTGGTGCGGGGCCCGCGCCGGGTTCCGGTCACGCCGGGCCCGCGGGGCGGGGTGACCGGATTGCCGGGCCGGCCCTAACCTCGGGAAGTATGACCGCCGCCGCCCACGGCCGTTCCAGCATGGCCGAGGATCTGATGCTGCTCGCCCTCGAACCCGGGTCCGGCCGCGTGCGCGGCCGGCTGCGGACCCGCTACGCGCTGGCCGCCGCGGAACTGATGGAGAGGGAGCTCACCGGGAGCGTCCGGCCGGAGGCCGACGGCCGCAGGGTCGCGGTCACCGGATCCTCCGGCACGGCCGGCCGGGCCCTCACCCGCAGGTGGCTGGCCCGCCACGCCCGGGGCGGCGCGATCGCGCGGTACGGCGACCACCTGGCCGCGCGCGGACTGGTGCGGGCCCGGCGCCGCCGCCTCGCGGGCGTCCTGCCCGTCACCCGCTACCCGCTCCTCGGGCACGACGCCGTCGCGGAACTGCGGTCGCGGATCGAGGCGGCGGCACAGGGGGACGCCGACGCCACCGCCGACCTCCGGGCCCTGCGGCTCGGCGCCCTGCTGGCGGCCGTCGGGCTCGACGGCCCGGTCTTCCCCGGCCCGGCCTTCCGCGGTCTGCGCCGCCGGCTCGCCGAACGGGCCGCCGCGGACTGGGCGGCCCGCGAGGCGCGGCGCGCGCTGCGCGCGGCCATGGCGGCGGCCTCCGGCGGCGGGTGACCGCGCGGGACGCCCCGGGCGTGCCGGTTCACATCGGCCGCGGACGTCCCCTCGTGTCCTCCGCCTCGCTCTTGCGGTCGCCGCGCTCGCGCAGCCGGCGCGCCCGCTCCTGGAGGCGCTCGCGTTCGCCCGGATCCTCGGTCCGCCGCGCCCGCTCGTCCAACTGCCGGGCCTTGTCGCGGATCTGCTGAGCCTTCTCGGCGCTCTCGTCGGCGTCGCCCATGGTCACTCCCGGTGATGCGGAACGTGCGATAGAGACCTCCCGACAGCCAAGCACGAACCGGGCGGGCCCGCACGCCCAGGGCGCGACGGCGCTCACCGGGAGTGCGACGAGCCGTGCCGCCCGCTCCGCCCGGGCCCGTGCGCGGCCTCCCGCACGGCCCGGCCCCCCGACGCCAGCCGGCCCGCCGGCTCCCCCTCCAGCGCGCCCTCGACGGCGTCGCGCCACACCGGCCCGGCCAGGGTGCCGCCGAACGCCCGGTCCACCACCTCGCCGCCCACGCTCTGCCCGTCGAGGTCCCGGGGCCGGGCCGGGTCGCCGACGACCACCGCGCCGGACAGTTCGGGGGTGTAGGCGGCGAACCAGACCTGCCTGCTCGATTCGGTGGTGCCCGTCTTGCCCGCGCTGTCGCGGTCGGTGAGCGCGGCGGGCCGCCCGGTGCCGTCCTCGACGACGCCGCGCAGCATGCCGGTCACCGCGTCCGCCGTGCCGGCGGACATCGCCCGCCGGCAGCGGGACGGCGGCCCCGGCAGGGTGCGGCCCCCGGGGGTGCGCACCGAGAGGACGGCGACGGGGGAGCAGTACGTGCCGTGGGCGGCGAAGGCCGCGTAGGCGCCCGCGACGTCCAGCGGCGTGAGGTCGTTGCTGCCCAGGGTGAGCGAGGGCACCACCTGCAGGGGGCTGCCGTCGGCCCGGGCCGTGACGCCGAGCCGGCCCGCCATGGCGGCCACGTCGCACAGCCCGGTGTCGGCCTCCAGCCGGGCGAAGTAGGTGTTGACGGACTGGGCCATGGCCTCCGGCATGGTGTACGGGCCGGTCAGCGACCGGCTGTCGTTGTGGACCTCGCCGGCCTCGGGGAAGTCCCGCCCCCGGCAGTCCCTCATGGCCGGCCACGGCATGGCGTACGGCGAGGGGTACGTGCGCGAGGGCCGGATGCCGTTCTCCAGGGCCGCGGCCGCGACGACCGGTTTGAAGACCGAGCCCGTCGGGAAGCCCAGGCCGCCGCCCATCCGCCTGCCGACGGCGAGGTTGATGTGCGTCCGGTGGGCCCCCAGGCCGTAGTCACGGCTCTGGCCCATCGCCAGGATCCGCCCGGTGCCCGGCTGGACCACGGCCATCGCGGCGGCCGCGTCGTCGGTGGGCAGGACGTGCGAGGTGACGGACCGGTGCAGGGCCCGCTGGGCCTTCGGCGACAGCGTGGTGCGGATCTCCAGGCCGCCCCGCTGCCACAGGGCCTGCCGCTGCTCCGCCGTGCCGCCGAACGCCGGGTCGGCGAGGACGGCCCGGCGCACGTAGTCGCAGAAGAACCCGGCGCCGTCGGCGGCCGCGGCGCAGCCCTGGCGCGGCGCGCTGACGCGCAGGCCCAGGGGCGTGCCGATCGCCCGCCGCGCCTCCGCCCCGGTGACGGTGCCGTAGCGGGCCATCGTCCGCAGGACGGTGTCGCGGCGTTCCCGGGCCTCGCGGGGATGGGTGACGGGGTCGTACGCGGTCGGCGCCTGGACCAGTCCGGCCAGCAGCGCGGCCTGCGGCAGGGACAGGTCGGCGGCGTGCACGCCGAAGTACCGTTCCGCCGCGGCCTCGACGCCGTACGCCTGCTCGCCGAAGAAGGCGATGTTGAGGTAGTCGGTGAGGATGTCGTCCTTGGAGCGGGTCTTCTCCAGGCCGATGGCGTACCGCAGTTCGCGGATCTTGCGGTCGAGGGTCTGGCGGCGGGCCCGGCGCACGGCCGCGGCGTCGTCGCCCGCGGCCTCCACGAAGACGTTCTTCACATACTGCTGGGTCAGGGTGGACGCGCCCTGGGTGACGCGGCCGCGGCCCGCGTTGGTGCCGAGGGCGCGCAGGACGGCCCGGGAGTCGAGGGCGCCGTGCCGGTAGAAGCGGTGGTCCTCGATGTCGACGATCGCCCGGCGCATGACCGGGGCGATCCGGTCGCCGGGCACGACGGTGCGGTCGCGGGCGTACACCGTCGCGACGAGGCCGCCGTCGGCGTCGTAGATCCGGGAGGACTGGGTGAGGGCGGACGTCCGCAGGGCGGCGGGCAGGGCCTCGAAGTCCTCCGCGGCGGTTCTGGCGTACGCCCCCAGGGGGCCCACGACGGGCAGGGCGGCACCGGCGGCGAGGAGCCCCGCGAGGAGGGCGGTCGCCACGAACTGGCAGACCCGGAGCGGGCGTGCGACGGAGGGCATGACAGGACCGTACACGGAAAGTCTGAGAATTCCCTCAACTGCCGTTCTATATCCGGCAATTCCCGTCACCCGCGGCCGCTTCCCGGTCCCGCCCAGGCACCGCTTCCGGCCGTTCTGGCGCCCGGCGGCCTCCCGACGGCTGACGGAGGAGGGTCCGTCTTGTACACACGGAGCCACTCGGTGTGCGTCGGCGCACTCCCGACCCTCTGCCACGAGGTGACAACATGGCCGAGTTATCCCGGAGACGGCTCCTCGGATCGGCGCTGGGCGCGAGCGGTCTGGCCGCGGTGTCCTCCCTCTTCCCGTACCACCTCGGACGCGCGGTGGCCCGGCCGGCCAAGCGGCTGAGAAGCCTGGACGAGATCGAGCACGTCGTGATCCTCATGCAGGAGAACCGTTCGTTCGACCACTACTTCGGCACCCTGCACGGGGTCCGCGGCTTCGACGACCCGGACGCGGTGACCCTGCCGGACGGCCGCTCCGTCTTCCACCAGCCCGACCCCGCCAACCCGGAGGGCTACCTGCTGCCCTTCCACCTCGACACCCGCACCACCAGCTCGCAGGCCATCCCCTCCACCAGCCACGCCTGGACCGTCCAGCACGCCGCCGTCAACGGCGGGAAGATGGACAACTGGGTGCCCGCGCACCGCAAGGCCGACGGCGAGAAGCGCGGCCCCTACACGATGGGGTACTACGAGCGCGACGACATCCCCTTCCACTTCGCGCTCGCCGAGGCCTTCACCCTGTGCGACGCCTACCACTGCTCCGTACTCGGCCCGACCTGGCCGAACCGGCTCTACCTGTGGACGGGGACCATCGACCCGGGCGGCCGCCACGGCGGACCGGTCACCAGCAACGACATCCCCCGGCCCTTCCGCTGGACCACCTACGCGGAACGGCTCACCGCCGCCGGCGTCTCCTGGCACGTCTACCAGGAGGAGGACGACTACGGCTGCAACCCGCTGGAGTTCTTCCAGGCCTTCCAGGACGCCGGGCCCGGCGACCCGCTGTACGAGCACGGCCTGACCATCACCTCGGGGGAGGGCTTCGCCGACGACGCGCGTGCCGGCCGGCTGCCGACCGTCTCCTGGATCGTCCCGGCCTCCCCCCAGTGCGAACACCCCGACTACCTGCCCGCGGCCGGCGCCGACTTCCTGGCCCGGCAGCTCGACGCGGTCGCCGCCAACCCGGCGGTGTGGGACAAGACCGTCTTCATCATCAACTACGACGAGAACGACGGCCTGTTCGACCACGTCGTCCCGCCGATGCCGCCCCCGGGCACCCCCGACGAGTTCGCCCGCGGCGCGCCCATCGGCGCCGGGATACGGGTGCCCTGCTTCGTCGTCTCGCCCTGGAGCCAGGGCGGCTACGTGGCGGGCGAACCCTTCGACCACACCTCCGTCCTGCGGTTCCTGGAACGCGTCACCGGGGTGCGCGAACCGAACATCAGCGACTGGCGCCGGCGCACCTTCGGCGACCTCACCTCGGCGCTCGGCCTCCCGGCGGGCCGGCCCTTCCCCCGGCTCCCGGAGACCCGGGGTCCGCTCTGGCGCGCGGAGCACGACGTCGCCACGCTGCCGCCGGCGGCCTTCCCCGGCGAGGACCAGGAACCGCCGCACCAGGAGGAGGGCGTCGCGGCCGCCCGGCCCCCGGCGGCGTCCGGCGAGGCCGGGAAGCTGCGCGGTGCCCGCCCGTACGGCAGGAGCCGGCTCCTCGACGGCAGCAGCGGCGGCACGGGGGCCGTCTTCCCCCGCATCCAGGAGTCCGTGCCGAAACGCGCCCCGGCCAAGGGAGTTCACGTCTACGCGGCCGGCATCGTCAGCAACACCGTCTCCGTCGTCGACGCGACGACCCACAAGCTCGTCGCCGCCGTCGACGCCGGCATCAACCCGTACGGCATCGCCCGGACCCCCGACGGGCGCAAGCTCTACATCACCAACTCCGGTGCCGCCGACGTCTCCGTGCTCGACACCGCGCAGGGCCGCATCGTCTCCACCGTCACGGTCGGCCTCTACCCGCACGGGATCGCCGTCTCGCCGGACGGCGCGTACGCCTACGTGGCCGACACCGGGCCCGACGGCCCCGGCGGTTCCACGTCGGTCTCCGTGATCCGCACCGCCACCGACAAGGTGACCGCGACCTGGCACACCGGCCCCGGCCCCCGCGCCGTCGCCCTCGCCCCCGACGGCCGGACGCTCTACGTGGCCTGCGCCGACGGGCTGTTCGTCGTCGACACCGGCCACGGCGCCGTCCGGACCCGGCACCCCGGGCAGGCCCGCGCGGGCGGCCTCGCCGTCCATCCGGACGGCAGCCGGGTGTACGTCGCCAACACCTGGGACGACACCCTGTCCGTGCTCGACGCCCGGGGCGGCGGGGTGCGCGCGGCCCTGCGCGTCGGCCGCAACCCCTGGCAGGTCGTGCCCGCCCCGGACGGCGGCCGGGTCTACGTCACGAGTGCGAACGACGACACGGTGACCGCCGTGGACGCCGACGGCCGTCGCGTGCTCGGCACCGTACGCGTCGGGCACGTGCCGACGGGCATCACCGTCGCCGGCGGCACCCTCTGGGTGGCGACGAACGCCTCCAGCACGCTCGACGCGGTGGACGCCGCATCCCTCGCCGTGGTGGCCCGTACGCCGCTGGGGCTGGCGACGTCGCCCAGCGGGGTGGCGGTCGTCTGACGGGCCGCCGGTGATCCCTCGGCGCCGGGGCGGGGGTGTGACCCCGGCGCCGAGGGCCTCCGCGCCGCGATGTCCGCCACGGCGGACCGGCGGGGCATGGCCCGGAGCATGGTTCTCTGACTAAAGTCAGAGAATGAATGCTGAACGGGAAGCCGGGCAGATCGCCCGGGTCCGGCGGTTCAACCGCACCGTCACCGAGCGCGTCGGCGTGCTCCACGACCACTACCTCGGCCGCGACCGGCCCGTCGGAGAGGCCCGCCTCCTCTGGGAGATCGGCGACGAGGGCCGCGACGTCCGGGGCCTGCGCGACCGCCTCGGCCTCGACTCCGGCTACGTCAGCCGGCTCCTCCGCTCCCTGGAGGCCGACGGACTGGTCACCGTCGGCACGGCGCCCGGGGACCGGCGCGTGCGCACCGTCCGCCTCACCGAGGCCGGCCGCGCCGAGCGCGCCGCGCTCGACACCCGCAGCGACGCCCTCGCCGGCTCCCTCCTGCGGCCGCTCAACCCCGCCCAGCGCGCCCGCCTCGTCACCGCCATGGCCGAGGTGGAGCGGCTGCTGACCGCCGCGACGGTCGTCCTGGACACCCTCGACCCCGGCCACCCCGACGCCGTCCACTGCCTGCGCGCCTACGCCGCCGAACTCGGGGAGCGCCTCGACACCGGCTTCGACCCCGCCCGCAGCCTGCTGCCCGACCCCGGCGAACTCCGGCCCCCGCACGGCCTGTTCCTCGTCGCCCGGCTGCACGGCGACCCCGTCGGCTGCGCCGGCCTCAAACTCCCGCCCGGCGCCCCGGCGGAGGTCAAACGCATGTGGGTCGCGCCGGACGTCCGCGGCCTCGGCCTGGCCCGCCGCCTCCTCGCCGAACTGGAATCCCGCGCCGCCCGGCACGGCAGCACCCTCCTGCGCCTGGACACCAACAAGGCCCTCACCGCCGCCCTCGGCCTGTACCGCGCCTACGGCTTCGAGGAGGTCGAGGCGTTCAACGACGAGCCGTACGCCCACCACTGGTTCGAGAAGCGCGTCGCCCCGCCCGGGGCGGGGCCGGACGTCAGCGTCCCCGCGCGGTGAACGCCTCGTACGCCCGCTCGTCGAAGAGCACGAACCGCACCTCCTCGACCTCCGTCCGGGTGCCGCGCACCGTCTCCACCGCGATCCGCGCGGCGTCGTCCAGCGGCCAGCCGTAGGCGCCCGCCGACACGGCCGGGAACGCGACCGTACGGGCGCCGAGTTCGTCGGCCGCCCTCAGCGACTCGCGGTAGCAGGAGGCCAGGAGGGCGGAACGGTCCTCGGCCGCCGACCAGCGGGGCCCCACCGTGTGGATCACCCAGCGGGCCGGCAGACGGCCCGCCGTCGTGGCGACCGCGCGGCCGGCCGGCAGACCCCGGCCGTAGCGGGACGCGCGCAGGTCGCGGCAGGCCGCGAGGATCTCCGGGCCGCCCTTGCGGTGGACGGCGCCGTCCACGCCACCGCCGCCGAGCAGCGAGGAGTTGGCGGCGTTGACGATGGCGTCCACGGCCTGTTCGGTGATGTCGCCCCGGACGAACGTGATGTCGGTCATGGGGACATCATCGGGCAGCGGGCGGACGCGTCGTACGCTACCCGCCGGTGAAGGCGTCGACGTCGGGGAGAGACGGGCAGTGCTGATCGACACGGTGGCCTGGGTGCTGATCGACGGAGGGAGGATCCTGTGCGCCCGACCGCGCGGCAAGGACGTCTTCTTCGTTCCCGGGGGCAAACGGGAAGGCGCGGAGAGCGACCTGGACACCCTGGTGCGGGAGATCCGCGAGGAGTTGGACGTCGTCCTCGACCCGGCCTCGGCCGTGCACGTCGGCACCTACGAGTCCGGCGCCCCGGACCTCCCGGAGGGGGCGGTCGTGCGCATGGCCTGCTACACCGCCGCCCACCGGGGGGTGCCGGTGCCGAGCGCCGAGATCGAGGAGACGGAGTGGTTCTCGTACGGCGACCGCGAACGGGTGCCGCCCGTCGACCGGTTGCTCTTCGACGACCTCGTGGCAGCCGGGCGGCTCACCTGATCCGCTGGCGCAACAACGGCACGGAAGACGCCGGCGCCCCGCCGCCCGGCCGTGGCTGTGACGAGGAGCACAACGACCGTCAGGGGCCGGGTTCTTCACCCGCGTGACATCCTTCCGTCGCCTCCGCGCCCACCGGCCGTGCTGATCTTGCCGGAGGCACGCCCCCCACCGGAAGGAACCAGGCGATGTCCCTCACGAAGTACCGCCGTACCGCTCCTCTCGCCGCGCTGGCCGCGCTCGCGCTCGCGGCCGCGACGCCGCTCACCGCCGCCGCGGCGGAGGACGGGTCGTCCAAGGGCGTCCCCGCCTACGGCACCTGGCAGGCGGACGTGAAGAAGGCCGTCGGCCCCGCCGTTCCGTGGCTGCGCGACCGCGTCGGCCGCGGCGGCGGGAAGCAGGCCGTGGTGCTGGACATCGACAACACCGCGCTGGAGACCTCCTACCACCCCGGGCAGGCGAACAAGCCCGTGCTGGAGGTGGCCCGGTGGGCGCACGAGCACGACGTGGCCGTCCTCTTCGTCACGGCCCGCACGTCCTCCTCGTCCGCGCGCAAGCAGCTCCGCGCCGCCGGCTACCCGGTGGACGGCATGTGCACCCGCGACCACGGCGAGGACAAGGGCGAGGGCAAGGAGCGCTGCCGGCAGGAGCTCACCGAGGAGGGCTGGACGATCACCGCCAACATCGGCAACCGCTCCACCGACTTCGAGGGCGGCTTCTACGAGAAGGGGTTCAAGCTCCCGGACTACGGCGGCCGGCTCTCCTGACCCGCCGGTGGTCATGGATCGCCCCTGACCGGGTACCCACCACCTCGTCGGCAGACGGCACGAACGGGACGACCGCGAGCGAGGAGCCAGGGTGAGGGACACGAACGGTGCTCCGCTGACGGGCTGCGCGGCACTGGTGACGGGCGCGTCGAGCGGCATCGGGGCGGCCACCGCCCGCGCCCTGGCCCGCGAGGGCGCCTCCCTGGCGCTGACGGCCCGCCGCGCCGGACGGCTGGAGGAGCTCGCCGCCGCGATCGGCGCGGACGGCGGCACCTGCGTCGTCGTCCCGGCGGACCTGACCGCCCCGGAGGGCGCCCGCGCGGCCGTCGACGAGGCGGCGCGGCGGCTCGGCCGGCTGGACGTCCTGGTGAACAACGCCGGGTACGTGGTCCGGGGCGCCGTCGAGGAGGGCGACTCCGAGGAGTGGCGGCGGATGGTCGACCTCAACCTCATCGCCGTCCTGCGCACGTCACAGGCGGCGCTGTCGCACCTGCTCGCCGCGGCGGCGGACGGGCCGCGCGGCGTGGCCGACCTGGTGAACGTCAGCTCCGTCGCGGGCCGCATCCCGCGCAGGAACAACAGCGTCTACTCCGCGACCAAGCACGCCGTGTGCGCCTTCAGCGAGGCGATGCGCCAGGAGGTGACCCGCAGGGGTGTCCGGGTGGGCCTGGTCGAGCCGGGCATGACGGCGACGGAGATGACCGCCGGCGACGCGTGGGCGTCCCTCGACCAGGACATGCCGCCGGAGACCTGGCTGAGGGCCGGCGACATCGCCCGCGCCGTCGTCTTCATGGTGACGCAGCCGCCGCACGCGGCCGTCAACGAGATCGCGGTGCGGCCGGTCTCGCAGGAGGTCTGAACGGGCGGGCCGGGCCGCCCGCTCACCCGCCGTGCTCCTCAGCCGTCCTCGATGTCCGAGATGAGCCGGGTGCTCAGGTCGCTCTGCACGGCCAGCCGCGTGCGACCGGCGTCCGGGCCGGTGCCCCACGTCAGCGTGACCGTCGTGAACAGGTGCCCCGCCCCCGAGTCGTGGTAGCGGACCTCCCAGTGCGTCGGCACGTCCTGGGCGCGCAGGACGCCGTCCGCGTGGTTCGCCTCCTCCCAGGCGGCCAGGCGCTGCCGCAGGTCCTCGGTGAGGTAGTGCGCGCGCAGCTCGGTCGAGAGGTCGTCCGTGCCGTCGGAGACGGCGTCGATGTACGCCCCGTAGAAGTCCGCCACCCGGTCCACCGCGGAATCGGGACTGCCCTCCCGCACCACGCTTCCCGTGTTCCCCTGCCCGTCGTCCGGCATGAAGTCCCCCCTGATATCCGGAAGTTCCCTCAATCAGGGACATTCTGCCCGGAAGGGCGGACACGACACCGGTGGGCCCCCTCCGGTTGTCCCCAGGAAGGATCTGGTGCCGGCACCAGTGCCGGACGGCAACATGCGGACGATCATCTTCCTTGTCCTTGCGGCCAACGAGAAGGAGTGATCGGTATGACGGCCGGGCGGAAGTGGCTGGTGCTCGCCGGGGCGATGGGGGCCCTGTTGTCCCCGACGGCGGCCCGGGCCGCCCCGGAGCACGCGGCGGTGCGGCAGGCCATGGACGAAGCCGTCGAGCGGGGCGTGCCGGGGGTGACGGCGCAGGTGCGCGACGCGCACGGCCGCTGGGACGGCACGGCGGGCGTCGCGGACATCACGACGGGCCGTCCGCGCGGCGCGGACGAGCGGTACCGGATCGGCAGCATCACCAAGTCGTTCGTCGCCACCGTGATGCTGCAGCTCGAGGCCGAGGGGAAGCTCGGCCTCGACGACACCGTGGAGCGCTGGCTGCCCGGCGCTGTCCGGGGCCACGGTCACGACGGCCGCCGTGTGACGCTGCGTCAGCTGCTCGACCACACCAGCGGCATCCGCAACTACCTCGAGGACCCCGTCGTCCAGAAGAGGCTGACGACGAAGGAGTTCCTGGACCACCGGTACGAAACCTGGCCGCGGGAGCGGCTGTTGGCCGCCGCCCTGAACGGCCCGCCGGACTTCGCCCCGGGCACCGGCTGGCACTACTCCAACACCAACTACCTCCTGGCCGGACTGGTCGTCGAACGGGCCACGGGGCACCCGTACGCGGAGGAGATCGACCGGCGCATCATCAAGCGCCTGGGGCTGCGCTCGACCTCGCTGCCGGGCACCGACAGCCGCCTGCCGGGCCCCGGCGCCCGGGCGTACACGCGGTTCGGCGGGGGAGCGGGCGACACGATGTACGACATCACCGAGTTCAACCCCTCCTGGGCGGGCGCGGCCGGCGAGATGATCTCCACCTCCGCCGACCTCAACCGCTTCATCACCGCCCTGCTCGGCGGCGAGCTGCTCCCGCCGCGGCAGCTGAAGGAGATGAAGACCACCGTCTCGGCCGAGAACGAGTTCCCCGGTGAACGCCACGGCCCCGGCCTGATCCGCAAGCGGCTCTCCTGCGGCACCGTCGTCTGGGGCCACGACGGCGGCCTCCACGGCTCGCTCAGCCAGGTCGCCGCCACGGAGGACGGCCGCCACTCCATCGCGTTCAACTTCAACACGGACCGGGCGGGGGACGTCGGGGCCGTCCTGGACGCGGAGTTCTGCGGGCGCCGGTGACGGACGGCGCCGGCCCGACGTGCTCGGCCGGGTTGTGGGCGCGGCCCGGCCGACAGGCCGTTCGGCGGGGGCGTGGCCTCAGGCCCGCAGCCGGGGCAGGACCTCGGTGCGGTAGAAGTCGAAGAAGCCCCGCTGCTCGGGGCCGATCTGGCTGATGTGCACGCGGTCGAAGCCGGCGTCGGCGTAGGACTGTAGGGTCCGGATGTGGGCGTCGGGGTCGTTTCCGCAGGTCACGGCTGTGGCTACCTGGTCGGGGGTGACCAGTTGGGCGGCCTGGGCGAAGTGGGCGGGGGTGGGGAGCACCTGGTTGAGCTCGCCGGGCAGTTGTTCGACGGCCCACAGCCGGTGGGCGGTGCGGACGGCCT
Organism: Streptomyces caatingaensis; assembly: GCF_001187435.1. Classification (GTDB taxonomy): domain Bacteria; phylum Actinomycetota; class Actinomycetes; order Streptomycetales; family Streptomycetaceae; genus Streptomyces; species Streptomyces caatingaensis. Next base: position 124,976 of record NZ_LFXA01000014.1, read on the forward strand.
CGTCGCGGTCCGGGCCCCAGCACACCTTCACCCCGCCCAGCACCGGCTTGTCCTGGCCCCCGGCGTCGCGGAAGCGCGCCACGGACTCCCGGTCGGGCATGGTGGTGACGAGTCCGTCGCCCACGCGGCAGGCCAGCTCCAGGGAGGCGGGGCCGAAGGACGAGACGTCGATGGGCACCGGCTCGTCGGGGAGGGTGTAGAGGCGGGCGTTCTCGACGGTGTAGTACCGGCCGTGATGGCTCACGGCACCGCCCGCGAAGAGGGCCCGCATCACCTGGACGGCCTCCTCCAGCATCTCCAGTCGCACCGACGCCTGGGGCCACCGGTCGCCCAGCACATGCTCGTTGAGCGCCTCCCCGCTGCCCACCCCGAGCCGGAACCGGCCCGGCCCCAGCAGTACCGCGCTGGTCGCCGCCGCCTGGGCGGTGACCACGGGGTGCATGCGGACGGTCGGGCAGGTCACGGCCGTGAGGACGGGCAGCGAGGTGACCCGGGACAGGGCGCCGATCACCGACCACACGAAGGGGCTCTGCCCCTGCTCGTCCGTCCAGGGATGGAAGTGGTCGGAGATCCACAGCGAGGTGAAGCCCGCGTCCTCCGCCATCCGGGCCTGTTCGAGGAGGGCGGCGGGGCCGTGCTCCTCGCAGGACAGGAAGTAGCCGAACTCCGTCCGGGAGGGTCTTGCGGCGGCAGCGGTCATGGGGGCGGGGAGTCCTCTCCGGGAGGGGGCGGGGCGCGGTCAACCCCCACGTCTAACCGGGCGCCTCCGGAAGGAAACCTCCGGGAGGAGGCCGCCGCCCCGCCTCACACCGTCCGGTGCAGCAGGCCGGCCGCCACCAGCCCCGCCAGCCCCAGGCCGGCGTCGGTCAGTTCGCCGCCGAGAATGTGCGCCACGTACGCGGGGAGCGGCAGGGCGACGGGCTCCAGGAACTCCTCCGGGTCCGGCCGCGGACCGCCGACCCTGCGGCAGCCGCGCGCCAGGACCGCGTAGCGGAGCTGGGTGGCGTACGCGGCCTGGTAGGTGCGCATGACGATCTCCAGGGAGCCCGCCTCGTAGCCGGTCTCCTCCAGCAGCTCGCGGGCCGCCGCGTGCTCGACCGCCTCGCCCGCGTCCACCAGCCCGCCGGGCAGCTCCGCCAGGACCCTGCCCGGGCCCGGGCGGAACTGGCGGACGAGCACGCCGTGTCCGTCGTCGGTCAGCGCGACGACCGCGACGGCCGGCGCCCCGTCGAGGACGTCCCAGTCCGACTCCCTGCCGTCCGGCTGGAGGTAGGTGCGGCAGCCCGCCTTCAAGTAGCCCGCCAGCCCCGGACGTTCGGAGGTCAGGGTCCATTCCAGCGCGTCGCGCACCTCTGTCACGCACGGCATCCTATGCACCACGGAGGGTGCGCCCCGTGCCGGCGTCAACCCCGTGTGGACCGGGGGTGCCGGTCAGAGGCGGGACGCGGCCGCCTCGGCGCGGTGCACGAGACGGGCGATCGGCGGGATGATGCGGGGCCAGGCGCCCCGGGGGAAGTCGTGGCCCATGCCCTCCACGACGACCAGCTCGGCGCCGGGGACGGCCGCCGCGGTGGCACGCCCGCCGCTGATGTCGCACATGAGGTCGGCGGCGCCGTGGATGACGAGCGTCGGGACGTCGAGGCGGCGCAGCCGCGCCGTGCGGTCGCCGGAGGCCAGGGCGGCGACGGCCTGCCGCCGCAGGCCGAGGGGGTCGAGCCCGCGCTCGTGGGCGAGCCGGGCCCGCTCGGCCGCGGCGGCCTCGTCGTACGGGAACCCCGGGGAGCCGGCCACGCGGAAGGCCCGCACGAACCACTCGACGTAGCCCTGGCGGTCCTCCGGCGGCGCTCCTACGCCGGCCAGCACCGCGAAGTCCGGCTGCCCCACGCCGAGATCGCCGGTGGTGGACATCATCGACGTCAGCGACCGGACCCGGTCCGGGTGTTCGATCGCCATCGTCTGGGCGATCATGCCGCCCAGCGAGGCGCCGACGACATGGGCGCTCCCGAGCCCCAGGGCGTCGAGCAGGCCGACGGTGTCGGCGGCCATGTCCGACAGCGTGTACGAGACCGACGAGAAGTCACCCGCCAGCGCCGCCTGGAGATCGGGCACGGGCGCGTCGTGGAAATGCGTCGAACGGCCGCTGTCGCGATTGTCGAAACGGATCACCTGCACACCGTGGGCGACGAGTTCCGCGCAGAATTCCACCGGCCAGTTGATCAGCTGTCCGCCGCCGCCCATCACCAGGACCACCGGCGGTGCGCCGGGGTCACCGAAGCGCTCGTAGGCCACTTCGATACCTGCCGGGCCGACGTTCAGGGCCTTCTGCTCGCTCACCGTCTCACCAACTCCCCACAGGAACGGAAGGGGAAAACCTATCGGAAACCGGCGCGGCGGGAAATGCGCACAGGTGAATTTTTCGGGGAAATGGCGGTGGGGCGGGGGATCCGTATTCCGGGAAAAGGGAAAGCTGAGGAAAACGAGCCCGACGGGGCCGCCCGCGCGGCGGCCCGAGGGAGGTGCCGATGGCGTACAGCACGGCGGTGGACGGCTTCCGCCTCGCCTACGAACGGACCGGTGCCGGGCCCACGGTCGTACTCCTCCACGGCTGGCCGGGCGACCGGACCGACTACCGCGACGTCGTCCCCCTGCTCGCCGCGGCCTGCCACGTCGTCGTCCCCGACCTCCGCGGCTTCGGCGCCTCCGACAAGCACGCGCCGCACGACGCCCGCCCGTACGGCGCCGCCGCCCAGGCGCGCGGCGTGGTCGCGCTCCTCGACGAACTCGGCCTGCGGCGGCCCGTCCTGGCCGGCTACGACATCGGCGGCCGCGTCGCCCAGGCGGTCGCCAGGGACCACCCCGGCCGCGCGGGCGCACTGGTCCTCTCGCCGCCGCTGCCCGGGATCGGGGACCGCATCCTCGCCCCCGACGCGCAGCGGGAGTTCTGGTACCAGACCTTCCACCGGCTGCCACTGGCCGAGCAGTTGATCGACGGCGACCCCGCGGCCGTGCGCGCGTACCTGCGGCACTTCTGGTCCCACTGGTCCGGCCCGGACTTCGTCCTCGCCGAGGCCGCCCTCGACCACCTCGTCCGGGTGTACGGCGCGCCCGGGGCCTTCGCCGCCTCCACCGCCTGGTACCGGGCGGGCGCCGGCGCGGTCGCCCTCGCGCAGGAGGAGCGGCCGCCCGCGCGCGGGGCGCGGATCCCCGTCCCCACCACCGTCCTGTGGCCGGAACACGATCCGCTGTTCCCCCGGGCGTGGGCGGACCGGCTCGACGACTTCTTCCGCGACGTGCGTGTCGAACCGGCCGACGGCGTGGGCCACTTCGTACCGGTGGAGGCACCCCGGCGGTTCGCGGCGGCGGTGCGCCGAGCCACTCTTCAAATTTGACTAGTGGGTGGGAGGGTCCTATCTTCGTCCGCACCCACCCGAGCACCGCGCTCCCCGGCCGCTACACGATCGAGGTCCCATGCCCGTTCCGCCCGACACCGGCTACCGCCCCACCGACGAGGAAGTCGCCGGCGTCCACGCCTGGTTCGCCGCCTACGACGCGGCCGCCGGCCGGCGCGACGTCGAGGCCATGGCGGACCTCGCGGTCTTCCCGCTCAACCTCGTCAGCGACCGCTCCGACGGACAGGGAGCGAGCGCCCAGTGGGACCGCGAGCGGTTCGTCGCCACCATGAGCCGGGTCATGGGCGACGGCGACGAGGACATCACCTTCGAGTCGACCCGGACCCCGGTCTTCCTCGGCCCGTCCATCGTCGTGGTCTTCACCGACTCGGTCATGACGGCCGGAGGCGGGACGCAGCGGCTGCGCTACGCCGACGTCCTCGTCCGCCGGGGCGACTCCTGGGCCTTCCAGACGATGCTCCAGGGCGGCTGGGGCGACCAGCTCTGACCACCCCCGGGCGCGGCTCAGCCGCCCAGCGCGCGAGCGGCCAGCGCCGTGCCCTCGATCCGTGCGCGGATCTTGGCGAAGGCCGTCTCGCGCGAGGTGGAGACGTCGTCGGCGAAGGGGGCGAAGCCGCAGTCGTCGCACGTGCCCAGGCGGTCGAGGGGCAGATGGCGGGCGGCGGCCAGGACGCGGTCGCGGACCTCCTCGGGGGTCTCCACCCGGGGATCGACGGGGTCGGTCACGCCGACGAACACCCGGGCCTCCGCGGGGAGATGCCCGGCGAGCACGGCCAGGGCCTTGTCCGGCTCGGGCTCGCTCGCCAGCTGCACCCAGAAGATGCCCGCCTTGACGCGCAGCAGCGCGGGAAGCAGGGCGGCGTAGTCCACGTCCAGGCTGTGGGTGGAGTCCTGGTCCCCGCCGGGGCAGGTGTGGACGCCGATCCTCGCCCGTTCACCGGGGGAGAAGCGTTCCAGGACACGGTTGTTGAGCGCGACGAACTCCTCCAGCACCCCGCCGCCCGGATCGATCTTCAGGGCCAGGCGCGCCTCGGTGAAGTCCAGTTGGACGCTGTGCGCCCCGGCCTCCAGACAGCCGCGGACGTCGGCCTCGGCCTCGGCGACGAGGTCGTCGAGGAAGGCCTCGCGGGGATAGCCCGCGACGCCCTCCGGCGGGTACAGCAGACTCAGCGCCGACGGGGCGACGACGGCCTGCTTGACGGGCACGGAGGCGTGCCGGAGGGCGGCCCGCAGATAGCGGTCGGCCCGCACGCCGTACCGCAGGGGGCCGGCCGTCAGCCGGGGCAGGCGCCGCTGGTGCCCGTCGGCGAACGGGATGACGACACCGTCCGGCGCCAGCCCGTCCACGCCCGCCAAGGGGTAGGTGACGAAACTGGGCTTGGCCTGCTCGCCGTCGGTGACCACCGGGGAGCCCAGCTCCTCCAGCCGCCGGACGGTGTCGCGCACCGCCGCGTCCCGGACGGCCGCGAGCCCTGCGTCGTCGATCCGTCCGGCGGCGTGGTCGGCGACGGCCGCCAGCAGCTCGGGAGGGCGCGGAATACTGCCGATCGGTTCGGTGGGCAGGATCATGGTCCGACCTCCAGCTGCGCGCCGCCCTCGCTGCCCTGAAGTCCCGACGTCAGGCAGTCCGTGGGGAGCTGGCCGGTCAGCGCGGGCACCGTCCGGTGCGCGGGCAGCCCCTCGCCGCGGCCCTCGACGACCCGGCCGCTCAACCTGACGAACAGGGCGTTCGCGACGCGGACGCTGGTGCCGCCGTCGTAGACGATCAACGCGCCCTCCCCGTCGGCGTAGTGGAGGCGCTCGGCGATGCGCGGAGCGTCCCACTGGACGCAGGAGGCCGCCGGGGACACGCCGTCGAGGTCGCCCGTGGCCCGCACGGTCCGCCCCGGCGCGACGGTGCAGGTGTACTCGGCGCGCGTGCGGACCCTGACGGACCGGGACGCGAGCGTCAGCGGCGGGTCGTACGTGCTCCGGCTGCCGCCCGTGCACAGCACACCCCCTCCCGGTCTGCCACCGTGCGCCGCTCCGGCCGGCGCCCAGGCCAAGGACGCCCCCAGCAGCACCAGGGAACTCAACACCGTCGCCACTCCACCCCTGCCCCGCACATGCCCTCCAGAGACCGATCCACTGCGCCGGGGGCTGACTACCCGGCGACATGGACGCCACCCCGAGGCCGTTCCGGCTCCCCGCAGCGCGCCGGCGGCGCTCGACCGCCCCGCACGCGGGGGACGGGCGCCCTCCGTGCACCCGGCGGCCCGGGTAGGGCGGGCGGCGCCGGGACAGAGAACCGGCATGGACGACATGGCCGCGAAGAGACTCGTCTTCGCCATGCTGGACACCGACGGCGACGGGACCGTCTCCCGCGCCGAATACGCCGCGCGGGCCGAACGCGTGGCCCGGGCGACCGGCCGCGCCCCCGACGACCCCCTCGTCGTCCTCGCCCGCACGGCCGGTGAACGCGCCTGGGAGGCCATGGACGCGGACGGCGACGGAGGGATGACCTTCGACGAGTACGCGGCCTGGGCGGGCGCCGAGGCGTTCGACACCGTCTGCGCGCCGGTGCTCGGCGCCCTCTTCGACCTCGCCGACACCGACGGGGACGGCGCCCTGTCCCTCGGGGAGTTCACCGCGCTGCGCACGGCGCTGGGCAACCCGGCCGGCAACGCGGAGGCGGCGTTCGCCGTGCTGGACGCCGACGGGGACGGCCGCGTGGTCCGCGACGACTACATCGCCTCGGTCCGCGCCCACGTCATCGGCGCCGGCTCCCCGATGGGGGAGGCGCTGTACGCCCGGCCGCTCGCCGGGAACACGGCCTGAGCGCAGGTCCCCGCGCCGTCGCGGACGCCCCCGCCGTCACCGGGTGAGGAAGGCGTACCGCCGGTCGCGGGTGTGGAATTGGAAGGCCAGGGCGGCGAGGAGGACCGCGCCGAGGAACCACACCGGGCCCAGCAGGAGGTAGCGCACGGGGACGGAGTCGCGGAAGCCCGCGGTGGCGGCCACCTGCATCGCCCCGTACGACGGCAGGAAACGGATCAGGGCCTTGTCGGCGACGGGGTTGGCGATGGGGCTCTGCAGGCCCGTGTCGATGATGCTCGTCATGATGATCAGCAGCATGCCCGCCAGCTCGCTACGCAGCATCGCGCCGAGCATCACCCCGAAACCGCCGTAGGTCAGCGCCCCGCTCCCCAACGCCAGCCCCAGCAGCACCGGTTGGCGCGGCGGCCAGTAGAAGCAGACCGCCAGCGTCGCGTAGGCGCAGGTCACCGCCGCCACGACCACCAGCGCGGCGAACTTGGCCGCGACGAGGTGCCGGCGCGGGTACCCCGCCATCGCCAGCCGCTGGTCGAAGCTGCCCGCCTTGAACGTGACCGAGAACATCATGAATCCGACGATGAGGGTCACCGCGTTGAGGGCCCCGGAGATGTTGCTGAGGTCGTTGCCGTGCGCGGTCACCGTCGCGTTCACGGCCCGCAGCAGGAACCGCACGCCGGCCCGGTCGACCACCGCGTGCCCGAGCGAGATCCACAGCGGGACGAACACCACGACCAGGACGAGGGCCAGCCGGTTGCGGGAGTGCTCGAGCAGCGCGTAGCGGGCGGCCGTCGAGAAGTACGTCCAGGGCGTGGGCGTCACCGTGTCATCCCTCCCCGGCGGGGTCGTGCGCGCGGCGCGCGTCGTCGACCAGCCGCCCGTCCTCCAGCCGCCACAGGCGGTCGAAGCGGCCGGTGTCGAAGGCGATGTGGGAGACCACGAGGAACGAGCGGCCCGCCGTGCGCAGTTCGCCGGCCAGCTCCCAGAAGCGCTGGTACGCCTCCCAGTCGAAGCCCTGGTACGGCTCGTCGAGCAGGAGCAGCGGCGGGTCGTGCATGAGGGCGAGGACGAGGTTGAGCTTCTGCTGGGTGCCCCCGCTGAGCGTGCCGGTGCGACGGCGCCGGCAGTCGCTGAACCGGAGCGTGTCCAGCAGCTCGTGGGCCCTGCTCAGGTCGGCGAGCCGGTAGGCCACGCGGAACAGCTCCAGGTGCTGGTCCACGGTGAAGGCCGGGTTGAGCACCGTCTCCTGGGGGCAGTAGCCGAGGGGGCCCCGGTACGAGACCGTCCCGCGGTCCGGTCTGAGCCGGCCGGCCAGGATGCGCAGCAGCGTGGTCTTCCCCGACCCGTTCTCGCCCACGACGCCGGCCAGGCATCCGGCCGGCAGCTCCAACGAGGCCCCGCGCAGCACCCGGTGCCGGCCGTACGCCCGGTGCACGTCGTGGACGCGCAGCACGGGTTCCTCCCCGCGAACGGGCTCCTCGCGCACGGCCTCGTCGTCAGGCACGGGCTCCTCGTCAGGCACGGGCCCGCCCGGCGGGAGCGGGGGCGAGCCGGTGGCGCTGTGGCGTCGGGGGCGGGGCGGGTCCGGGCACGCGGTCTCCTCGGGGGAGCAGCGGGGCGGGGCAGTGGGCCGGCGGTGAGCGCGAGGGCCGGGCAGCGGGGTCGGCGGCGGGGGCGGTGTGAGCGGTGGTGCCGGAGGGGCGATGTCAGAGGGGAGTCCCATACTTATCACCGATGCCCGGCCCGGCGGCCTCCGCCGGCGGTGGGCCGATGGGGTGGTGCGTGTCGTCGCCGCAGCGGGGGCGGGGAGGGGTGGGGTTCATGCGTGTGGTGGTCCTGGGGGAGTTCCGGTCCGACCGGGTGGTGCCCGTGCTGCGCTCGGGCGGGGCGGACGTCGTCGTGCTGGGGTTCGCGGACCCCTCCGCGCTGCTGGGGGACGGCGTGGTGTGCGGGCGGCTGCCGGAGGACGTACGGGAGGAGCCGCTGTTACGGCTGCTCGACGGCCTCGGCGCGGACGTCGTCGTGGCGAACCCCGGGTGCCCGGGGCAGGAACAGTTCCTGCCCGTCTACGCCTCCGTGGCGGCCCGGTGGCGGGAGGCGGGCGGGGCGGCGCCGGTGCACCCGGCGGGATTCGCGGCGCTGGCCAGCGACAAGGTGGTGCTGCACCGGGTCGCGGGGGAGCGGGGCTGGCCCGTGCCCCGGGGGGCGGGTCTGCGACGGACCGCGGGCGGTGCGCCGGGCCGTGGCGGAGCTGGGGCTGCCGGTGCTGGTGAAGGAGGCGCGCAGCGAGTTCCACGCCGGGCGCCACTACGTGCGGGATGAACGGGAGTTGGGCCCGCTGTGCGCCGGTGCCGTCTTCCCCCTGCTGGTCCAGGAGGCCGTGACCGGCGAGGAGTTCGCGGCGGAGTTCCTGTCCGGGCCCGGCTCGACCGTGGCCTGGCCGGTGGCGTCCCTGGGGCGGCTCGACGAACGCTGCGCTCCCGGGCGGCGGGTGCGGGTGGCGCCCGCGGCCCCGCCCGCCGGGGCGCGGCGGGAGCTGGAGGCCGTGGTGCGGGATCTGGAGCGGGCGTTCGCTCCCCGGGGCCCCTGGCAGATGGACTTCGCCGTCACCGACGCGGGGCGGCTCAGGGTCATCGAGCTGAACGGCCGCTTCGGCGGCGTGTCCAACATGAGCTGGGCCTGTACGGGCCTCGACCCCCACGCCGCCCACGCCCGCGCCGTGCTGGGCCGGCACCCCGGGCCCGCCCCGGCGGCCCACCGCGTCGCGCTCGAACTCCCGGTGCCCGGTGAGGCCGTGCCGCCGCCCCCGCCGCCCGGCACCGAACTGCTGCTCTTCCCGGGGAGTCCCGCCAACCCCGGTCCCCGCGTCGGCGGATTCCACCGGTGCGTCCTCGGCGTCCCGCCGGGCCGGGAAGAGGCGGCGCGCGACTGGCTGGCGGCACTGCCGCCGGGCACGCTGCCCGGCCCGTGGCAGGAGGCGGCGGCCCGGCTCGCCCGCGGCACGGCCGCGCTGCGGATCACGCCAGGAGGTTGGTGATGAGCTTGCGCACCCGCCCCTCGACGACGGGGAGGACGCCGTGGACCAGCTGGGTGCCGTAGACGACGAGCGTGCCGGGCGGCGGCGCGCACGTCCACCGCGTGTGCGGCACGTCCGCGAGACGCACCGGCCCCCTCCGGGCGGTGATCTCGTGGACGAACCGCGTCCCCGGCCCGTACGCGCCGCCCGCCGGCGCCCTGACGTCGCTCCACAGGGCGTCGGCCGAGCAGGTGTCCAGGTAGAACTCCCCGCCCTCCTCGGCGTCCTGGAGGTTGAAGGCGACGCGCGCGATCCGCTGCGGGCGCGCCGCCGGGTCGCCCACGCCGTGGACGTGCGGACGGATCCTGTCCCCCGGCCGGAGGTCGTGGTAGAGCCACGGATCGACGCCGGTGGCCGACGGGAAGGCCCGCCGCAGGGCGGGCAGCGCCCGCCGGACGGCCCCGTCCAGCAGATCCTGCACGGGCCGCGGCGGCGTCGTCCCCTCGCTCGGGCGCGCGGGAACCCAGCCGGTGGCGGCGAGGTGCTCGTCCAGCAGCTTCACGAGAGCGGTGGTCTCCTCGGCGGTGAGGAACCCCTCGACGGTCTGCAGGGCCAGGGTCTCGGTCATGTGGATCACGGCGCGGCTCCCCTCGCGGTGCCCGGCGGTCGGCCGTCATTCCAGTACGGGACACCGGCGGCCGCCAAGCACGCGTCCGGCCAACATCGGCCGCGGGGCCTCCCGTTGGCGCAAGGGACGCCGTTGACCGGACCCGTCCGGCCGCCCGAAGGTGGGGATCCCTGGCGTTCCCGAGGTGAAGAGGTGACACGCGTGGGCGGACGCCCGGACACCGACGTGCTCGTCGTCGGCGCGGGGCCCGTGGGGCTGCTGCTGGCCTGCGAGCTGGCCCTCGCGGGCGTCCGGACCGTCGTGCTGGAGCGGCGCGCCGGAGCCCACCGCGAGTCCCGCGCGCTCAACCTGCACCCGCGCAGCCTGGAGCTGCTCGGCATGCGCGGCCTGGCCGGCCGCTTCCTCGCCGCGGGCCGGACCGTGCCCGGCTGGCAGTTCACCGCCACCCTCCGCCGTCCGCTCGACTTCCGCGCCCTCGACACCCGTCATCCCTACGCCCTGCTGCTGGCCCAGTCCCGCACCGAGGAACTGCTCGCGCGGCGCGCGGCCGAACTCGGCGTCCCCGTACGCCGCGGACACGAGGCCGTCGCCCTGCGCCAGGACGCCGACGGCGTCGAGGCCGACGTCGACGGGCCCGGCGGCCGGACCGTGCTCCGGGCCGGGTACGCGGCCGGCTGCGACGGCGGGCGCAGCCTCGTCCGGCGGGCGGCGGGCATCGGCTTCCCGGGCACCGCCGAGTCGATGACCGCGGTCGTCGGGGACTTCGCCGTGGCCGACCACGGAGCCAACGAGCGCGCCCGGCGGCACGGCGTCCTCGTCGCCCGGCTGGAGGCCGGGCTGACCCGGTACGTGGTCATGGACCCGGCGCGCCTCCGGGTGCCCTCCACCGAACCCGTGACCCTCGAGGAGTTCCGCACGTCGCTGAGACACGTGTGCGGCACGGACTGCGGCATCGGGCGGCCGCGCTGGCTGTCGCGGTTCGGCAACACCACCCGCCTGGCCGGGACGTACCGCCGTGGCCGGGTCCTGCTCGCCGGGGACGCCGCCCACGTCCACTTCCCCGTCGGCGCCCAGGGCCTGAACACCGGCCTCCAGGACGCCATGAACCTCGGCTGGAAGCTCGCCGCCACGGTGCGCGGCTGGGCGCCTCCCGGGCTCCTGGACACCTACGACGGCGAACGCCGGCCCGTCGGCCACGCGGTCACCACCCTGACCCGGGCCCAGACGCTGCTGGTCGAACTGCCGCTCACCGCCGCCTACGGCGAACCCGCCGCCCTGCTCTGCGAACTCCTCGACGGCCTCCTCGGCATCGAGGGAGCCAACCGCCACCTGGCCGCGCGGCTCTCCGGGCTCGCCACCGTCTACCCGCCCCCGCAGCCCGACGCCCACCCGCTCGTCGGAGCGCGCATGCCCGACATCGCCGTCACCACCGGTCAAGGCGTCGCGCACGTCCACGACTTCCTCCACGGGGGCGGCTTCGTCCTCCTGCTCCTGGACGGCGGCGGCCCCCCGGAGCGCGGCACGGCGGGCCCGGTCACCACCGTCCGCGCCCGGCGGCACGAGGAACACCCCCGCCTCGACGGCGCCACCGAGGTGCTGATACGCCCCGACGGCCGCGTCGCCTGGGCCACCCGCGCCACCGGCCACGGGCCCCGCGCCGCCGAACGCGCCCGGGCACTGGCCTCGTGGACGGGAGCACGCGAGACGGGAGCACGCGAGGGAGGCCCATGAGGAGGGCTCGCTGCGCCGGTCCTCGTGGTCGAGGCCGTCGGCGACGGCGGGCAGGGGCCGGCGCGAGCGGAGACCCTGTCCCCTGTCAGCCGGTCCGTTCGCGTTCGCGGTCCGCCCATCCCGGCAGGCTCGCCAGCGGCGGCAGCTCCGCCGTCCGGGCCGCGCGGGGGACGACGTCACCGGGCCGCGCACCGGGGGTGATGACCACGCTGCCCCAGTGGCCGGGCAGCTCCCGGCCCTGGGCCCGCAGCTCGGTGCGCAGGGCCACGTAGAGCAGTTCGAAGGCCTGCAGGGAGATGTGGGCCCAGTCCCCCTTCGTGTGCTGCTTGTACTCCAGATCCGTCTGGCCGATGGCCGGGGCGCCGTGCCGCCGGCTGATCTGGTCGAGGATGCTGAACTCCGTCCCCCACCCGACCGGGAAGACCAGCTCCGCCAGCGTGGTGCGGCGGCTGGCGTGCTCGCCGCTGAGCGGCTGACGCATGCCGGCGAGTTCGGGACGGAGGAGGGAGAGCACGGGGCGGGCCATGGCCTCGGTGGTGCGACCGCCCTCGTAGGTGTCGTAGAAGCCGCGGACGTGGTGGAGGGCGGGGTCGCGCAGCAACGGGCCGATCAGCCGGGAGACCTTCGAGGAGTCGAACCTCAGGTGATCCCCGTCGATGAACACGACGATGTCGCCGTCGCTGGCCCAGATGCCCTTCCACATCACCGACCCCTTGCCGGAGTCCGGGATCCGTGTGATCGGTCCCGCGGCCGAGAAGTCGATGACGCGTGCTCCGGCCCGGGCCGCCAGCCGGGCGGTGTCGTCCACGGAGTCGTGGTTGACGACGATCACCTCGTCGACGGCACCGACGGCCAGCAGGTCGTCGACGATCGGCGTCACCACGCCCTCGATCGTGCCGGCGCAGTTGCGGGCGGGGATCACCACGGAGACGCGGAGGGCCGCACCGGTGGGCGCCGCGCTGTCCCGTTTGACGGAGGCCAGCTCATGGGGGCGAACCGCGTCGGAAGCGAGGAAGGTCTTGATCGTCACTGCTCGGCCCTTCGCTCCTCGGTCGGGCGTCCCCCTTGCGGCGGCGGCTCCCACCGCTCCTGGCCCAGCATGGACGACCGCACCGCCGCGCGCTCCCTGGACTGCTCCAGGCGCGTACGGCCACGGGACCGCAAGCGCCGGGCGGCCGCGCACGCCCGCGGGCGGGGCCGACGGGTCCGCCCGCGGCGGCGCCGGACAGGGGCCGCCCGGCAGGACGGCCGGGCACGGATTTGCACCGGGCCGGGGGCGGTGTGCCACAGTGGGCCCACCGGCTCGCCGGCCGCTCCGCCGCGTGCGCGACGGCCGCCGGAATCCCCACAACTCCCATCCCCGACCGACGGTTCCGGCCCGCCCCGCGCGGATCCGGACCGTCCGCCCGCCCTTCCGCCCTCCTCCCCAGAGGAACCCTTCCCCAGAGAACCATGCAGGCGACGACCCTTCCTCCCCGGACCGCGGACCTGTTCACCCAGGGCCTGGAGACGCAGACCGGCTCGGCCCTGCTGCGCTTCGGCGCCGCGCGGCCCCGCCCGGCCGGCCGGATCGGCTGGTCCGGCGACGGCGCGGTGGCCTGGCTCGACGAGCCGCGCGGCCACTTGTGGAGCGTCGGCGAACCGACCGCCGCAGCCGGTCTCGCCCTCCGCGCCGCCCACCAACTCCCCGGAAGCGTCCGGGAGTTCACGGGACCACGGGGCACCGACGTGCTGCTCGGCCGTCATCTCGCCGTGGCCGACCCGGTCGCCTGGGTCTTCCGCTGGACGCTCGACGAGCCGCCGCTCCACCCGGCGGAGGAGCGGGTGACCGAGCTGGACGAGACACACCACGGCGAACTGCTCGCCTTCCTCGGCGAGCACAGCCCGGCCCACTCGACCGGACCCGGCTCCTCGGACGTCACCCTCTGGGCGGGGATCCGGGACGCGGACGGGCGCCTGGTGGCGTGCGGCGCCATGAGCAGCCTGCGGGACAGCGGCGCGCCGCTGATGGCGTCCGTCGCCACCGACGCGGCCCTGCGCGGCCAGGGGCTCGGCGCGGCACTCACCTCGTGGCTGACCCGGTACGCCGTCCGCCGGTACGGCTTCTGCACCCTGTGGCAGCTCGCCGACAACACCCCCGCGGACCGTCTCTACACCCGCCTCGGCTACCGCAACGAGGACCCCTGCGTGGCCGCGCGGATCGTCACCCGCTGACCGGCAGGCACCGACCGGACCGCGCTCGATGCCCTGCGTTGTGCGGGCCCATGTCGCGGCCGGGGCGCGGGGAGGAGCCCGCGGCTTCCCGGGGCCGCCTCAAGCGCCGGAACAGCGCGGGGACTTGGCGCCGGCGTGCCGCCGCGCCCCCGTCGCGGTGCGCCGATCGCGCCCCGGGCGCAGGGGGCGGCGGGCGCTGCGTCGCGCGTCCGTCCGCCGGAAGAGGAGCCGTCTCTTCTGGGCAGCCTCCGGCAGGAGGACGGCGACCACACCGAGGAGGGGACTATGACGGGACTGCGGGCGGGCGTCATCACGGTGGGTGCGGTGAGCATGCTGGTGCTGGGCGGTACGGCGACCGCCGCGGCCGACACCACGATCAGCGGCGGGGTGCTCGGCGACAGCCGGATCGTCCTCCCGTCGATCTCCCGGTCACCGTCACCGGGGACGCGTCCGGCCTCGCGGGAATCCGTGTCGAGAGTGACGCGGAGGGGTGACGGCGGACGCCGGGGTCGTGCCGGCCGCGCCGCACCCACGCACGAGGGGGGACCGCGGATCGCCCGGCTGCCGGGTCAGCGGTCGGGCGTGTCCCCCGAGTCCGGGGCGGGCTGCGGGGTGAGCAGGTCGCGGACGGCGGCGAGGAGTTCGTCGGGGGTGGCGGCGGCGAGTTCGGTGAGTGTCGAGGCGGTGTGGCCGAGGACGATGCCGGCCAGGGCGGCGACGGCGAGTTCGGCGCGCAGGCGCGGCTGCGGGACGCCGTCGCGGGCGAAGCGGTCGCTGAGCGGGGCGACGAGGCGCGTGTAGAGGTGGGTGCGGGCGGCGTCCTGGACGGCGGGGTCGTCGTGGGGCATCACGGCCGTGCGCAGGACCGGCCCCAGTTCGCCCCGGTCCGCCCTGCTCAGCAGGGTGTGGAGGCGGTCCCCGGCCAGCAGGTCGGGGGGCGTGCCCTCGGCGCTCCGGGCGGTGAGGGTGGCGAGGTAGAGCTGGGTCTTGCTGCCGAAGTAGCGGGCGATCAACGCCGGGTCCACACCGGCGCGTTCGCCGATGTCGCGGGTGGTGGTGCGGTCGAAGCCCTTCTCCGTGAAGAGGTCGCGGGCCGCGGTGAGGAGGAGTTCGCGGCTGCGGGCCGAGTCGTACGCGCGTCGCACGGGCGCCTTGCCGGTACGGGCGGGGCGGGAGCCGGTCATGGTGTCCTCCGTGCGGGCACGGCCGCCGGGCCGCGCCGGTCTCGCGTCGTCTCTCGCGTCGTCGGCTCCTCTTCCGCGGCCGGGGCGGGGCCGTCGTGGTTCCGCCGCCGGGGGAGGAGGGCTGCCATGACGATAGCGATCACCCATACCGCGCAGCCCAGCAGGGCGCCCGTCCGGTAGCCGTCGGCGGACGGCAGGGTACGGCCGGGGGCGGTGTGCGCCTGGAGGACGGCCGCGCTCAGGGCACTGCCCGCGGCGTAGCCGATGCAGCGCAGCAGCTGGTTGAAGCTGATGGCGCTGCCCGTCTCGTGCGCGGGGACGGCCTGGACGACGAGGGCCGGCATGACGGCGAGGACGGTGCCGATGCCCAGGCCGGAGATCCCCATGGCCAGGAACAGGTACCCGAGGCTGCCGTGCACGAGGCCGAAGCTGAGCATCGACATCAGGGACACGCCGCACCCCAGGCCCAGCACGAGCCGCACCGGCAGACGCCGGGTGAGCCGTGGCGCCAGCTTGCCCGCCGCGACGCCGGCGAGGGAGAAGGGGACGAGGACCAGGCCGGTGACCGCCACCGACGCGCCGAAGCCGTAACCGGCCGCGGCGGGGGTCTGCGCGAAGCGCGTGACCATCGACATCAGCAGGTACATCCCGACCCCGGCGACCAGGACGACGAGGTCGGCGGCCAGGACGGACCGGTTGCGGAGCAGCCGCAGGTCCACCAGCGGATGCTCCGTCCGCAGCTCATGGACCGCCCATCCGGCCAGCAGCACGAGCGAGCCCCCGAGCAGGGCGAGCGTGCGCGCCGAGGCCCAGCCCCATCCGCCGCCTTCGCCCAGGGCCAGCAGCAGGCCCGTGACCGGCGCCGCGAGGAGCAGGACGCCCGTCGTGTCCAGCGGACGCCGGGGCAGATGGGCGCTGGAGGGCAGGACCAGGACGGCGACCGCCAGCGTCAGCGCGCTGACGGCCGCGCCGAACCAGAACGCGGCGTGGATCCCGGAGCCCTGGGCTATCAGCCCGGTCAGCGGATACCCCAGGCCCACACCGGCCGCGGTGGTGATCGACAGCACGGCGAGCGCCGGGCGCGACCGTTCCCGCGGCAGAGCGTCCCGCGCGGTGGTGATGGCCAGGGACACGAGCCCGGCGCCCACCCCTTGCAGCGCCCGTCCCGCGATCAGGAAGCCGAAGCCGAGCGGCAGCGCCGCCAGCACGGCGCCCGCCAGGACGACGGCCATGGAGGCCAGCGTCACGGCCCGCCGGTGCGGGCCGTCGCCGAGCCGTCCAAGGACGGGGGTGGAGACGGCCCCCACCAGGAGGGTGACCGTCAGCGACCACTGCGCGTCCGAGACGGACACCTGATAGGCGTCGGCGATCCGGGGGACCAAGGGCGCCCCCAGACTGCTGATCACGGCCAGCGCCATGCCCGTGAAGATCAAGGCGGGCGCGAGCAGGGCCTGCCGGCGTGAGGCTGTCGATTCCATGACCCGGTCCTTTGTCATCGCGTGATGTCATTGGATGATGACATTCGGGGGATCGTGAAGGCAAGCGGGTGCACCGGGCGTTCGCAGGCTTTACGGGCGGGCGGCCGGGGGCAGGGGGACGGCGCCCACCGCGTCCTCGGTCAGGCTGCCCAGGTAGAGCCGGCCCTCGTGCTCGCACACGCTGGTGACCATGCGGAAGTCCCTGCCGGGGCGCTGGAGGTCGTGGACCGGGCGGCCGGAGGCGTCGAAGGCCATGGCCCAGGCGGTGGGGGAGGGGTCCGGGTGGAGGGAAGCGGGGAGGGACCAGAGGGCGCGGCGGAGGGCGGGGTGGGTGCGGTGGAGAAGGTCGAGGGCGAGGCTCCGGGGGGCGGCCAGGGCCGTCCAGACGAGACCGGTGGGGCCGGTGGAGAGGTTGTCGGGGAAGCCGGGCAGACCGTCGGCGAAGATGTCGTCGCGGCCCGCGCGGGGGCCGGTGAGCCACAGGCGGCGCAGGCGGTACGCGCCGGTTTCGGCGACCACGAGGAAGGACGCGTCGGGGGCCAGGGTCACGCCGTTGGCGAAGTGCAGCCCGTCGAGCAGGACTTCGGCGTCGCCGCCGTCCGGAGCGCAGCGGACCAGGCGGCCGGTGCCCGAGTGTTCGAGCAGGTCGCCCATCCAGTGCCGGAGGGGGAAGCGGCCGCTGGAGTCGGTGACGTAGAGGGTGCCGTCGGGGGCCGCGGCCGCGTTGCTGCACAACTGGAGGGGGCGGCCCGCGACTTCACGGAGGAGGGGGTGGACGCGTCCGGACTCCGACTCCACGCGCAGCAGTCCGCGTTCGGCGTCGCAGACCAGAAGCCCGCCGTCCGGCAGGGGGCACAGGCCGAGGGGGCGTCCGCCGGTGTCGGCGAGGGTGCGGGGCGGGCCGCCGGACGGGTTCAGGGCGAGGACGCGGCCGTCGGACACGCCGGTCAGGACGCGGCCGCCGGCGTCGACGCGGACGTCCTCCGGGCCCGTGCCGCCGCCGAGGGAGAGGCGCCGGACCGGGGGCATCGGGACGCGGCCGGTCCGTGAACGCGCCCTGCGGGGGCGGCGCGGCGGACGCCACACGACGGGCCGCAGGGCGGGCTTGTCACGCATGGGTCACCGTCCCCTCGGGCCCGCTCCACGCCTCCCGCTCCGCGCGCGCTGGCCCGTCCGGATAGCACTCGGCGAAAATGACGCGCCCGGCGCCGGCGCGAGCGCGTGCACCCCCTTGCCCACGGTCGTCACCATGCCCACGCTACCGAGCCCGCCGGCCGTCCGTCGCGCCGGTTTCCGCCAAGACGGACGGGAACCCAGTGGCGGGGCGGGCCCGTCACGGGGGCGCTGTCCGTCAGGCGCATCCCGGCGCGGGCGCACGCGTGGGCCGGGCAACGGGCGTCGCGCGAGGCGTCGTCGCGCTGCCAGAAGCGGTACAGCCAGGACTCGACGGGGTCGTCGGACGAGGCGTCGAGGCCGATCTCCTCCTCGTCCTCGGCCCGCCCGTCCCTGGCCAGGGTGCCGAACACGCCGCCCGCGGCGTCGAAGTGGACGCCGTAGGCGACCGTGCCGGCGGACAGCCGCTCCAGCACCGCCGCCTCCGCGGGCAGCCGGCCCAGGGGCTGCGCGACCACACAGCCTCCCGGCACACCGGTGACGCCCACGAAGGGCGTCGACGCCCCGGCGTCGTCCGGGTCGGGGCCGTCCGCCCCCTGCGGGCCGGCGCCCAGGCGCCGTATCGCCTCGTCCTCGTCGATCCCCGCGACGAAGGCGACGCCCAGGCCCGCCGCGTCCACACCGGAGAACACCGCCGTCAGACGGTCGGCCGCCGCCTGCGCGGCACGCTCACCGCGGGCCGGCCGCACCGCGCCCGGAAGGTCCGCGTCCCGGCCGGCACCGTCCCAGCCCGGCGGCGCCGGGACGGCCGACGCGGGAGGTGCCGCCCCCGCGGGGCCGGACAGCTCGGGCCAGACCTCCGTCGCCCCGAGCGCGGCCTCCGCCAGTCCGCCGGTGTCCAGCACCGTACGCGTCTCCGGCACGCCCTCCTCGGGCCACTCGACGACCAGCACCGTGGGCCCCTCGGGCGGCAGTTCCGACAGGGCCAGGACGAGCGTGCAGTGGAAGCCGCCGCCCCCGGAGCCGGACTCCCGCAGGGCCAGGGGCCGTCGGCCCGGCGGCGGGGGCGGCCACGGCTCGGGGTCCAGCGTGGTCACCCGGCGGCCGTCGGCCAGGAGCAGGCCCACCCGCAGGGCCTCGGGGCCCGGCGGCCCGAACCCGGCGGCGGGGAACGCGCCGTCGGCCCGCTTGCGGCGCCAGAAGACATCGAGCCGGAACTCGGCCATGCCGGGCCACACCGTCCAGCCCGTGAACATCAGGCGCACATGCGGGCCCGCCCCCACCCGCGCCACCCGCGGCAGGACCGTCGGCAGACACCGGTCCTCCGGCGGCCCGTCGTCCGCGTGCCCCGCCGTGCGCGGCGGCAGGTCGACGAACTCCACCGCCCCACCGGCCTGCTGACCCACCACCAGCGGCTCGTCGAAAAAACCCATGCCGATCCCTCCCGCACCCGCCCTCGCGGATGCCCACCCGTCGATCGTGACAGAGGGGTCCGACAACGGCCCTTGGCAGCGGGCGGCCGCGCTGCCATAGTCCGTACCCGGCCGCGCCCCCGACCCGGCGGCCCCAGGAGGTGCCCCCATGCGCGGAACCCTCGCCGCCGTCCTCGCCGGCCTGCTCGGCGCCACGGCCGTGCCCGCCGGGGGAGTTGCCGCCGCACCCGCACCGGATCCGGTGGTCCTCGTCCACGGCCGGAACGCCGGACCCGGCGTCTGGAACACGATGACCGACCGCCTCGCCGCCGCGGGCTATCCGCGGGACCGGCTCTTCGCCTGGTCCTACGACACCGCCGCCTCCACCAACGAGACGCTCGCCGCCCGGCTTTCGGACCACGTCGACACGGTCCTGGCCCGCACCGGCGCGTCCCGCGTGGACCTCGTCGCGCACAGCCTGGGCAGCCTCCCCACGCGCTGGTACGTCAAGTTCGGCGACGGCGGGCGCAAAGTGGCGCACTGGGCCTCGCTGGCCGGCCCCAACCACGGCACGGGCGTCGCCCGGCTCTGCGCCCTGTGGGACCAGGGATGCCGGGACATGACGCCCGGCTCCTACGTCCTCACCCGCCTCAACGAGGGCTCGGAGACGCCCGCTCCGGTGGCGTACGCGACCTGGTGGTCGTCCTGCGACGAACAGGTCGACCCCGTCTCCAGCCCCCGCCTGGCCGGCGCCGTCAACACGGAGACCGGCTGCCTGCGCCACAACGATCTCCTCTCCGACCCCGTAGTCGCCCGCCAGGTACGCGACTTCCTCGCCCGGTGACCGGCGCGCGGCCGCTCGAAACGCCCGAAGATCCGGCGGAGCACCAGCAGAGCCAGGGCGAAGACGGGCAGCCACGCCAGCCGGGCCGCCAGCCAGCCGGGGCCGTCGGGCGCGGTGTGCAGGCCGGGCACGGGCCCCGCCGCCAGGGCGGCGGCCGTCACCGCCATCATCGCCGTCTGGTGCCACAGGAAGACCGTCATCGCGGACAGGTTCGTCAGCGCCACGGCCGCCCAGGGCAGCGGCCGCCGCAGCACCCGCCGCAGCGGCGCGCGCAGCATCAGCGCCAGACCGCACTGGGCGAGACCGAAGCAGACCGCCGCCAGGGTCGGCGGGCTGAGGTTGGAGACCGCCGCCCCCGGCACGCCGACCATGCTCGCCGGGTAGCCGCCGTACCGCACCAGCACGGCCGCCGCCAGCAACCCCCCGGCGAACAGCGGCAGTCCGGAGCGCCCACGGGCGAACCGGCCCCGGGCGCAGGCCGCGCCGAGGGCGTACGGCACCAGCCAGCCGGCGGCCAGATTGGTCCAGCCCGTCCACGACGGCCCGCCGAGGCCGAAGCGGACGGCGTCCACCGCAGCGACGACCGCCAGTGGCACCAGCGGATGCACCCGGACGGCCAGCGGCGTCGTCGCCGTGAGCGCCGCGAACACCAGCAGGAACCACAGCGGGGACACCACCAGGCCCGCCAGCGTGCGCAGCGCGGCGGGCGGGGCGCCGCACGCCAGGGCGACCGCACAGGACACCGCCCAGACGCCCAGGACCGGCAGCACGGGCCGGCCGAGACGGACGAGCCGGCCGGCGAGCCAGCTCCGGTACGCCGTGCCCCGGGCACGGGCGGAGGCGTGACCGCGGGCGCCGCAGACGCCGCCGACGAAGAAGAACAGCGCCAGCGTCTGGAACGCCCACGAGACCGGGGCCAGCCACGGCATGTGCCGCAACGGGCTGTCCCCGTCCAGCGTTCCGCCGCCGGCGACGAGCGCGGTCACCAGCCAGTGGCCCAGGACCACGCCGAGGATCGCCAGGGCGCGCAGGGCGTCGAGGGAGCGGTCACGGTCCGGCGGGGTCGCCGCGTCGAGGGCGCGGGCCAGCGCGCGGGGTCCGGGCATGGTGTCTTCCTTCCGACTGCGCGCGGGACGCGCGGTGGAGGGAAGGTAGGGAGCCGGAACCGTGCCGGGCGTCATACCGCGGAGCCAACCCGTGCCTGCCCCCTGGGTACGAGAGGTACGGGAGGGCTACGCGCCGAACGTCACGGCGCGCACCTGCTCCCGCGTCGTACGGTCCAGCAGGACCACCGACGCCGCCTCCGCCAGCGCCCGCGGCACCGGGCGGCCCCCGCACGCCGGCGCGCCCGGCGCGGGCAGGGCCGACAACAGGCGGGACAGGCCGCGGTGATGGCGGACGAAGACCCGGGGACGGGTGCGGCGGCCGCGGGCGCGCTGCCCGGCCAGCGCCTCGGCCGGGCCGACGTCCAGCAGGACGAGGTGCAGCTCCCGGCCCCGGCGGCCGGCGGAGCGGGCGAGCAGGCGGCGCAGCCACGCGCGGCTGCCGCAGTCGTGCACCAGCAGGGGCCCGCCGGCGCGCACGCCCGCGCGCAGCCGCCGGGCGTGCGCCAGCCGGGCCCCCGGGCGGTAGACCGCGTACGGCAGGAAGCCCGGCATCACGGACGCCCAGGCGACGTGGGAGTCGCGGGGATCGACGACGCGGCCGGCCCCCGACCACCGGCGCAGCAGGGTGCTCTTGCCGCTGCCCGGCAGACCGGAGACGACGACCACCGCGCCGGGCGGGTACGCCAGCACCTCGGGGGCGCGTCCGCGCCCGCGCAGGTCCACCAGGCCCCGCGGTGCCGTCGTGCCGCCCATGCCGCCGTCCGTCCCCACGCTCTCCGCCTCCGCG
This sequence comes from Streptomyces caatingaensis, assembly GCF_001187435.1. Classification (GTDB taxonomy): domain Bacteria; phylum Actinomycetota; class Actinomycetes; order Streptomycetales; family Streptomycetaceae; genus Streptomyces; species Streptomyces caatingaensis. The sequence goes on from NZ_LFXA01000014.1 coordinate 146,710, forward strand.
CTCCGGTCCTGTCCGCCCTCGGCGGGCGGGGTCCGCGCGGGGTGTGCCGCGCGGCTCCGTACAGGACGCCGGACGGCCGGCGCGGGTTGCTCGCCGGACGGGCCGGCCGGCCCGCGTGGGGGCCGTCCCCGCGTACGGCGCACGTGCGCGGCCCCGATGGCGGCCTCATCGGGCACCGGCCGCACGGGAGTTGAGGGGCGGCGGCACGGGGAGAGCGCCGGCCGCCGCCCCGGCGCCTCACATGTGGACGTCCACGCAGGTCCGGCCGACGGACCGCTTGATCTCGCCGGAGACCGTGTACTCCCAGCCCTCGGCGCAGAACTTGGTGTGGTTGTTCACCCCGTGCCCCACCCCGACGCCGTACCGCGAGCCCTTGTGCCAGTTCATCAGCGCGCTCTCGCCCTTGATCCCGGGCCCCGTGAGGTGGAAGCGGCCGTAGAACTTCGAGCCGGGCGCCGGGGTGACCGTCAGCCGCGCCACGTACAGCCCCGAGCCCTCGACCTCCAGACAGGTCTGGCCCGAACAGCCTCCCCAATTCGCGGACGCCGGCGGCGCCGTGACGGTGAACAGGGCCACGGCGCCGGCCGCCACCGCGACCGCGCGCAGGTACCGTCGGGTTCTCACAGCGATGCGCTTCATCTACTCCGCTTTCCTCGGCATGATGTCGGATTCGCGCGCCACGTCCCGGATTTGACGGGCGCCCGTTCACGTTCGCCCCCCGCCGTCCGGGGCCGCAACCGAACCCGGCGAGGTTCACCCGCATGCCGGGGCTCGCGAGGTCACGGGGACGGCGCGCACCGCAGGTGGCACCGCGTCACCGTGCCGTCCGGACCGGTGTACGTCCGCACCAGGTCGCTCAGCGCGTGGACGAGCAACAGCCCCCGCCCGCCCGGCACTCCGTCCCGCGCGGGACGGCGCCCGGCCAGCGGGTCGCGGATGTGCCCGCCGTCGCTCACCTCCCACACCACCCGGCCGCCCTCCGCCCAGACCCGCACGGTGCCCCTCCCGCCGCCGTGCTCCACGCTGTTGGCGGTCAGCTCGGCGACGGCCAGCGCCAGGTCGTCCCACCGCTCGGGCGCCAGGCCCAGTTTCGCGGCCCGCGTCACCACCAGGTGCCGGGCGTCGGGCAGCAGCGTGTCGTCGAAGCGCAGCGACAGGACGTCCGCCCCCCGGGGCGGCGGGGGCAGCGGCCGGTTGTAGGCGGCGACCATGTGGTCCGGGGCGTAGGAGGCGCTCGGCGCGCCGCGCCCGCCGTCGATGACGAGCGGATGCGTGGCGTGCGCGTCGGCCACGGCCCGGGCGGGGAGGCGGGACGCGTCGTACGGGCACAGGATCGTCACCGCCCGCCCGGTGAAGGCGTGGTTGATGAGGGCCTCGTGCTGCACGCACGCCGGGTACTCGGCGGCCGAGCGCCCGGCCCAGACCGGTTCGCCGACGATGCGCACCCGCCGGCCCGGGTGGGCGTCGGCGAAGGCGCGCAGGACGCGGGGGATGATCCGGCCCGGATTGCGGCCCGCCTCCTCCATGTCCGTGAACCGCACCGCCCCGGCGTCGCCGCCCAGTTCACCGCGGAGCAGCTCCAGGCCGGCGCGGGGGACGGCGACCGCCACGGGCTCGTCCGCCACGAGCCCCTCGCGGACGAAGGCGGCGACCGCGGACAGGTACTCGTCCCGGTCCCGGTAGAACAGCGCGGGATGGACGAACGGTTCGTCCGCGGCCGTCATGTGGTTCACAGCGTCACCTCGTTCCCCGCGGCGCCCGGGTCGCGGCACGCGGTCATCCGCGCGCGCCGGGGCCACCGTCCCCCGGAGTGCTACCCACCCGCCGGGGGCGCTCCCCCTGCGGAGCGCGCGCCGTTCCGCCTCGGTGGTCCCGCCCCACACCCCGAACTCCTGTCCCGTCGCCAGCGCCCAGCGCAGGCACGGCTCGCGCGCCGGGCAGCGCCGGCACACGGATTTGGCGCCCTCCGCCTGGGCCAGGGCGGGGGCGCCCGAGCCGACCGGGAAGAACAGATCGGGATCCTCTCGGCGGCACGCGGCGTGCCCGCGCCAGTCCTCGCTCATGGTGGACCTCCGTTTCCGGGTGGCTTTCTCCCACGCCTCGCCCGGAAACACGCGGTCAACCCTGCCCGGGCCCCCTGTCCGCGCGGTGCACGGGGAACGGCCGTGCGTCACGCCTGGGCGAGCATCCGGGTGCGCAGCCGGGCGAGGATGCGGCTCAGCAACCGGGAGACGTGCATCTGCGAGATGCCCAGGCGTTCGCCTATCTGCGACTGCGTCAGCTCCTGGCCGAAGCGCAGCTCGAGTATCAGCCGCTCCCTGTCGTCGAGTTCGCGGATGAGGGGCTTGAGGTCCTGGAGGGACTCGACCTTCTCCAGGCTCTCGTCGGCGGCGCCGATGCGGTCGGACCACGCGCGCGGCCGGTCCGGGGCGCGGGGGCCGCTCTCGGCCGGCGCGTCGAGGGAGTGGGCGGTGTAGCCGTTGCTGGCGACCTGCGCCTCGATCACCTCTTCCTCGGACAGGTCCAGCGCGGCGGCCAGTTCGCGCACCGTGGGGGAGCGGCCGAGCCGGCCCGAGAGCTCCTCGGTGGCCTTGACGAGCTCGACGCGCAGCTCCTGGAGTCTGCGGGGAACGTGCACGGCCCAACTGGTGTCGCGGAAGAAGCGCTTGATCTCGCCGGTGATGTAGGGGATGGCGAGGGTGGTGAACTCGACCTCGCGCGTCAGGTCGAACCGGTCGATCGCCTTGATCAGGCCGATCGTGCCCACCTGGACGATGTCCTCCATCTGGTCCGCCCGGTTGCGGAAGCGCCCGGCGACGAAGCGCACCAGGGAGAGGTTCATCTCGATGAGGGTGTTGCGGACGTACTGGTATTCGTGCGTGCCCTCCTCCAGGACCGCCAGGCGGCCGAGGAAGAGCGAGGTCAGGGCCCGGGCGTCCTGCGGATCGACCGCCCCCGCGTCGTCCACCCGCGGCAGACCGTCACCGACGGGCCCGCACGCAGCAGTGCCGTTCCGCGGGGCCGGTGCCGTGCGCGTCACGCCTGTGCTGGTCACGTGCGTCCTCCTTGTCGGGTGTTCGTCGCTGCGGCTCCTGCCCTCGGTCCGGTGGGGTATTCCCCCGCGGTGGGAATGATTCCGGTCGGGGCCGGGGGAGGCGTCCGCCACCCGGTACGGGAGTTGCGGCCCGTGAAGAAGGCCATGCATGAGGGGGAGAACCGGTCATGGGGTACGACGAGCATCCCGGCTTCCTCGCCCTGTCCGCCCGGCTGACCGGGCGGGGCGAGGACGAGCTGCGGGCGACCGGGCTGGTGGCGCGTCACCACGCCACGACGCTGGCCCGCGCGGGCCGGGCGGCGGTGGGCCGTTTCGTCGACGACCTCGCCGCCGCCGGCGGGGATCCCGGCCGGCTGGCCGCGCCGGAGTCGCGCGAACTCGCCCGTGCCGTCACGCATCTGTGGCGCACGGGCCGCTGGCCGGGGGAGGGCTGACTAGGGCCGGCCGAGGGCGGGGTCGCTCACGCCCGGGGCCCCGGTCTCCACATGCCCGGCGAAGCCGCGCCGGAAGGCGGGATCCTCCCGCGAGGTCACCGTCACGTCGTACCAGCGCCCGGCGGCGCGCGGGCGCACCGTGTGCCGTACGGCGGCGCCCGCGCCCACCGTCAGGGTCTCGGCCGGGGCGCCGTAGGCACAGGTCACCGTCAGACGACGGGCCTCCGGGCCGGGGTTGGCCAGCGTCAGCACCAGCCCGCCGGTGGCCGCGTCATGACGGGCCGTCACCTCGGGGCCGGTGCTCCTCCCTTCGCCGCGGAAGGTCCGGAAGAACCCGTTCGGGCCGTGCACGGTCAGGTCGTAGACGCCGTGCGAGTACGCCGTGTTCCAGGTGTCCTCGATCCGCCGGCCGGCCCCGGCGGTGTAGGTCCACGGCCCGTCCGTCCGGTTGCCCGAGGTGACCAGGAACTGCGCGCCCGCGTCGGGGCCGCCGCCGAAGGCCAGGGTGATCCGGCCCGTGGCGGGGGCCGTCGTGGCGTCGGTGAACGGGGCGTAGCGCAGCGGCCGGGCGGGGCGGGTGCCCGGCTCCTGGCGGGGCAGGGCGCCGACGGCGGGTGGCCTGGGGACGTAGTCGGGGTGACGTGTGCGGTCCGGCGGCTCGTACCCGGCCGTGGACGGCAGCGAGGCCGGTGCCGTGTGCGCCCGGCTGAAGTCGAAGGCCGAGGTCAGGTCGCCGCACACGGCCCGCCGCCAGGGCGAGATGTTCGGCTCGCGCACGCCGAAGCGGTGCTCCATGAAGCGGATGACGGAGGTGTGGTCGAAGACCTCGGAGCACACGTAACCGCCGGTGCTCCAGGGCGAGACGACCAGCATCGGCACGCGCTGGCCGAGCCCGTAGGGGCCCGCCACGTGCCCGAGGTCCCCCTTGAAGAGGTCGGCCGTCACGTCCGCGGTGGAGCGGCCCCGGTCCGCGTTCGCGGGCGGGAACGGGGGGACGACATGGTCGAAGAAGCCGTCGTTCTCGTCGTAGGTGATGAACAGCACCGTCCGGCTCCACACCTCGGGGTCGGAGGTGAGCGCGTCCAGCACCTGCGCGATGTACCAGGCGCCGTAGTTGACCGGCCAGTTGGGGTGCTCGCTGAACGCCTCGGGGGCGGCGATCCAGGAGATCTGCGGCAGCCGGCGGGCCTTCACGTCGGCTCTGAGCACGTCGAAGAGTCCCTCGCCGCGCTTGGCGTGCGTGCCGGTGCGGGCCTTCTCGTACAGCGGGTCGCCGGGCTTCGCGCCGCGGAACGCGTCGAAGTACAGCAGCGAGTTGTCGCCGTAGTTGCCGATGTACGGGTCGCCCGTCCAGCCCCAGTGGCCCGCGGCGTCCAGGCCGTCGCCCGCGTCCTGGTAGACCTTCCAGGACACGCCCGCCTTCTCCAGGCGCTCGGGGTACGTCGTCCAGCCATAGCCCTTCTCCTCGTTGCCCAGGACCGGGCCGCCGCCCTTGCCGTCGTTGCCGGTGTATCCGGTCCACAGGTAGTAGCGGTTGGGGTCGGTGGAGCCGATGAACGAGCAGTGGTAGGCGTCGCACACCGTGAACGCGTCGGCGAGCGCGTAGTGGAAGGGGATGTCCTCGCGCGTGAGGTACGCCATGGTGGTGGCGGTCTTGGCGGGCACCCACCGGTCGTACCTGCCGCCGTTGAAGGCGCGCTGCCCGCCGGCCCAGTCGTGGTTGAGGTCCTGGATGAACTGCATCCCCAGGTTGTCCGCCTCGGGCCGGAACGGCAGCACCTCGCGGGCGCCGTCCGGCTGGTGCCACACCGGCTTTCCCGTCGGCAGCGTCACCGGGTGCGGGTCGCCGAAGCCGCGCACACCCCTCAGCGCCCCGAAGTAGTGGTCGAAGGACCGGTTCTCCTGCATCAGGACGACGATGTGCTCGACGTCGCGGACGCTGCCGGTGCGCCGGCGGGCGGGGATGGCGGCGGCGTGGTCGATGCTCTGCGACAGGGCGGCGAAGGCGGCCGTCCCGCCGGCGAGCCGGAGGAAGCGCCGGCGGTCGATCTCTCCCATGGGCAAGGTGACCTCTGTGGTGTCGGGGGACGGAAGCGGAAGAAGCGCCCCCAGGACAGCGGGACATGCCGAAGGGGCAGTGGCCTCACTGTGACGCCGGACGGTACGGGAGGGGAACAGGGAGTTTCGGCCCGTCGCTCAGGCGCGCCCCGCCGCGGCGGGGCCGCACCTCGTCACGGCCCCGCGCGCTCTTCCCGCCGGCGCAGGGCGCCCGCGACGACCGCCGTCACGGCCTGGCGGACGTCCTCGGCCCGTGGCGGGGTGCCCGTGCGGTCGGCGAAGAGCAGGTGGCCGGTGCCGACGAGGGCGGGTGCGAGGACGGCGACGTCGGCGTCCGCGGCGAGGCGGCCCGCGTCCCGCTCGGCGGCGAGGTAGCCGGCGAGCACGGCCGTGGCCTCCGTGAGCAGCGGGATGCCGGCCGGGGTGACCGCGCGCAGCCGGGCGCGCAGGCCGTCGCGGGAGGTGACGAGGCCGACGATCGCCACGGCGACCGACTCGAACAGCGTCGTGAGCGCGTCGGTGAGGTTGCCGGCCACGGTGCCGGTGCCGGTGGCCGCGCGCAGGGCGGCGGCCAGGTCGTCGAGGCGGGCGACGCGGTCCCGCACGAGCTCGGCGAGGAAGGCGTCGAAGTCGGGGAAGTGCCGGTGCAGTACGCCCTTGGCGCAGCCCGCCTCGGTGGTGACCGCCCGGCTGGTGAGGGCGTCGGGCCCGTCGCGGAGCAGGACGCGCTCGGCGGCGGTGAACAGTTGGCGGCGCGGGTCGCGGATGGCCACTCCGGTCGGCACAGGTCTCCCTCATGTCGTCTGCGGTGCCCGGTCGTTGACGAGTGGGCACCTGTCCATCATAGTGGGCGCATGCCCACGATACCTCCGGACCGGACCCCGCCGTCCGGCCGTTCCCCCGAAGCGTCCCATCAACAGCGGGACATGGCCGAGTCGTTCGGCTCCGACGCCGAACGCTACGACCGCGCCCGGCCGCGCTACCCCGACGCCCTGATCGAGCGGATCGTCGCGGGCAGCCCCGGCCCCGCCGTCCTCGACGTCGGCTGCGGCACCGGCATCGCCGCCCGGCAGTTCCGGGCGGCGGGCTGCACGGTCCTCGGCGTCGACGCCGACGCGCGCATGGCCGCGTTCGCCCGCCGCGCCGGGCTGGAGACCGAGGTGGCGCCCTTCGAGACCTGGGACGCCCGCGGCCGGGTGTTCGACGCGGTCGTCGCCGCCCAGACCTGGCACTGGATCGACCCCGTCGCCGGAGCGGCCAGGGCCGCCGCGGTCCTGCGGCCCGGCGGCCGGCTCGCCGCCCTCTGGAACGTCTTCCGGCCGTCGCCCCGCGTGGCGGAGGCCTTCGCCGCCGTCCACCGCCGCGTCGTCCCCGACGCCCCCCTCAACCCCTGGACCGCAACAGCCCCCGACGCCCTCCTCGACAGGGCCGCCGACGGCATGCGCCGCGCCGGCGCCTTCGGTGCGCCGGAACGCTGGTGCGTCCCGTGGGAGCGCCCGTACACCCGCGCGCAGTGGCTCGACCAGCTCCCCACGAGCGGTCTCACGGCCCGGCTCTCCCCGGCCGCCCTGGAGGAACTGCTCGCCGCCACCGGGGCGGCCGTCGATGCCATGGGGGGCTCCTTCACGATGCGTTACGAGGCGATCGCGGTCACCGCCGTACGAACCGGCGCACCCTGACCCGGCGTTGACCGCCCCCGCCCAACTCCATCCGGCGGATACCGAGTTGCCGGACGCTCTTGCTACACAGGAGGTGACCCCCCGCGGCCGATGTGACCTTTCCGGCCGCATAAGTGATCATTTACGGGTCGCACCGTTCCGTTCCACCGAAGTGAGGCCCCGTGAAATCCCGTACCCCCGGTGTCGTGTGCACCGCCGCGCTGCTCGCCGTCGTCGTGACGGGATGCTCGGGGTCCCAGGACGACAAGGCCGGCGGCGGCGCGCCCGCCGGGACCGCCCGGGCGGCGCTGGACACCCTGGCCGTCAAGGCGCCCGCGTCCAAGGCCGGTTACGACCGCGAGGGCAAGTTCGGCCGGGCCTGGTCCGACAAGACCGACGCCCCCGGCTCCGGGAACCGCTGCGACACCCGCAACGACATCCTGGCCCGCGACCTCGTCGGCGCCCGCAACGACGGCTCCTCGGCCTGCGTCATCGCCTCCGGCACCCTCGACGACCCCTACACCGGCCGGAAGATACGGTTCAAGCGCGGCACCGGCACGTCCTCCGCCGTGCAGATCGACCACGTCGTCGCCCTCGGCCAGGCATGGGTCTCCGGCGCGCAGAAGATCGGCCAGCGGAAGCGCGAGGCGCTGGCCAACGACCCGCTCAACCTGATAGCGGCCGACGGGCCGGCCAACGGACAGAAGTCCGACCAGGACGCCTCCAGGTGGCTGCCGAAGAACACCGCGTTCCAGTGCGCCTACGTGGCCCGCCAGATCGCCGTGAAGAAGAAGTACGGACTCACGGTCAACCCGGGGGAGAAGGACGCGATGGCCCGCGTCCTGAAGACCTGCCCCAACGAGAAGCTCCCGGCCGACGGCGCCGCCGGCGTGGCCCTCAAGCCCGTCGGGAAGTAGCCCCGGCCCACGGCCCGCCCGGCCGGACCGCCGGATCACCGCCCGGTGTCCAGCAGATGCGGCAGACCCAGCCGCCAGCGCTCCTTGTCCACCGCTCTGGCCAGGGCGAACTCGGGTGCCTCGTAGCCCTTGAAGGTGCGCACCCCGGCCCCGTCCGCGCCGCCCGCCGCCGCCAGCACACCGGCGGCGGCCCGGCGGCCCGCCTCGTTCGCCGTCTCCATCGTCGCGAAGTCGACGTTGCTGTACGTGCGCACCCAGTCCCCGGCCAGGAAGAGGTTGCCGACCGCGGTCACGGCCTCCGGGCGCAGGTCCCAGGAGCCGGTGGTGTTCATCAGGAACGGGTCGTCGTTGCGCAGTCCGTCGGCGCCCTCGGAGATCGCCTCGTCCAGGTACCAGGAGTGCAGCGACGAGTCGGGCAGGACGGCGGCCCCGAGGTGCGCCCGCAGCTGCGCCCACACCTCGCGGGCGACCTCGGCGCGCGTGCACTGCCGGGCCGGCCTGCCGTAGAGGACGCCCGGGGTGTCCCAGTCCGAGACGACCACCGACAGCGACTCCCGGGCCAGTCCGTCGCCCCACGTCCGCTCGAAGGGGGCGCGCCACAGCTTGGACTGGTCGATCGAGACCAGCTTCCAGGGCGAGTCGACGTGGGCGACATGACCGGCGATGACGTCCGCCGGACGGCGCAGGAAGAACTGCACGCCGCTGCACCACGTCTGCTGGAGCCCGTCCATCGCCGCCAGCCGGGGGTCGGCCGCACGCAGCGCCGGGTTCCACAGCCGCACGGCGCGGTCGGACGGCACGGCGACGACGAACCAGTCGGCGTCGACGCGTTCGGTCCCGCCGCGGGCGGTGCGCGTGGCCGCCCAGGCGACGCGGCCCCGCTGCGGCTCCAGCCGCTCGACGGCGCTGCCGAAGACGAAGCGCACGCCGAGCGCGCGCAGATGGTCCACCCAGGGGTCGATCCACGCCTCGCTGGTGGGCCCGTCGAGGACGGCGTCGGCGGGGCCGTCGGTGCCGCGCCCGAGGGCGTCGTAGAGCAGGGCCTCGTACCCCTGGCCGCAGGTGCGGCTGCTGGCGGTCGCAGGACGCAGCGCCTGGAGCAACTGGACGTTGCCGCCCAGCACTTGCTGGTACTCCCGCGACATCCGCCCGGCGCGGATGAAGTCCCACCACGGGACGTACTCCCACTGCCCGAACAGGCGCTCGCGGCAGCTGGTGAAGAGGATCACGAGCTGCCGGGCGTAGAACAGGGTCTCCCCGGGCGGGAGCGCGAACGCCTCCTCCAGCGCGCCGGCGAGCGAGCGCACCAGCAGCCCGGGGTCGGACAGGGCCGCGGTCCACGGCCGCAGGGGGAGGGTGACGGAGCGGCGGCCGCCGGCGCGGGCGAACTCGACCCGGTCGACGGCCACGAGGTTGCCGTGCACCGTCCCGCCGCCGGCGAGCGGGATGCGCCGGAGCGTGTCCGGGAGGTTGTGGTAGAAGCCGAAGACGGCGCGGAGGCCGTGCTCGCCGGGCAGGCCGCGGCGGCCGCCGGTGCCGCTGTGCGGGACGTACAGCGAGCGCGACTTGCCGCCGGCGACGGAGCGGCGCTCGTGGACCGTCACCTCGAAGCCGCGCTCGGCCAGTTCGTGCGCGGCCGTCAGCCCGGCGACCCCCGCGCCGAAGACCGCCACCCGCCGCCCGCCGCCTTCCGCGGCCCGCGCGCGCCGGGGGCGGGCCAGCCCCAGCCCGGCCGCCCCGCCCGCCAGCACCGCGCGCCGCGGGATCCCCGTCTCCTCCGCTGCCTCGGCCATGTCCCCTCCACCCCTGCGGCCGCCGTGGTCGCCACGACGCTACGGGCGGCTCCGGCCGGCCGGGACGGCGTCGGCGGCGGGTCCACCGAAGGGGTGGCGCGGGCGGGTGGGGCGCGGCCGCAAACGGCCCCGTTCGGGGAGACCTAGGCCCGGCGGCTGACGCGCGGTGCAGGCTTATGCCGGAAGAGGCTGATGAGGCTGGTGTGACAAGGTGGACGCATGACACACACCTGGCCCGACCATCTCGCCGTGGGCGCCGTCCGGTTCGCCCGCCCCACCGCCAACTACGCGGCCGTCCTGGCCTTTTACGGTGACGACCTGGGCCTGCCGGTGCTCGCCTCCTTCCGCGGCCACGCGGGCTACGACGGCGTCGTCTTCGGCCTGCCCGGCACGCCCGTCCAGATGGAGATCACCCAGCACGGCACCCCGCCGCACATCCCCGACCCCGACCCCGAGAACCAGCTGGTGCTCTACCTGCGCGGGACCGCGGCGCGCGACACCGCCGCGCGCCGGATGCAGGAGCGCGGACACCGCCCCGTCGAGGCGGCCAACCCCTACTGGACCGAACACGGCGCGGTGCTGTTCGAGGACCCGGACGGCTGGGTCGTGGTGCTCGCGCCCTGGGTGTTCGGCGAGGACCCGGCGCCCGCGGCCGGCGCCTGACGCGGACGCCGTCAGCCGCGGCGCTCGACCGCCACGACGGCCACGTCGTCCCCCAGCGCCCCGCCCGCGTGCGCCAGCAGGTCGTCGTGGATGCGGCGCACCAGCCGCCGGGGGTCGGTCTCCCGCCAGGAGGTGACCCGCTCGACCAGCGGGTAGAAGCGCCCCCGCGCGTCGCGGGTCTCCACGGCGCCGTCCGTGTACAGCAGCAGGAGGTCGCCGGGGCGGTAGGCGAAGGTCTCGGCCGCGTAGTCGTCCTCCGTCACGTCCGCCCCGCCCAGCCCCAGGGGCAGCGCCGGGTCCGTGACCGCCAGCGGGGTGGCGTTCCCGTCGCGCAGCAGCAGCGGCGGGAGGTGGCCGCAGTTGATCAGCCCGAGCACGGGCTCGTCGTCGGGGATCTCCAGGACCGCGGCCGTCACGAACGCCTCGGAGGCCTCCGGCCCCGCCTGCGGGTCCGCCGCGTCCCAGTACACGGTGTTGTGCAGGTGCGCCACCAGCCGGGGCAGCGGCGGGACGCGGTGGGCGGCCGCCCGGAAGGCGCCCAGCAGCAGCGCGGCGTCCCCCACGGCCGTCAGCCCCTTGCCGCGCACGTCGCCGATGATCAGCCGGGTGCTCCGCCGGGCCCGCGCGGCCGCGTACAGGTCGCCGCCGATCCGCGCCTCCTCCTCGGCGGCCGCGTAGAAGGACGCGATGCGCAGCGGCCCGCTGTGCGCCGGCAGCGGGCGCAGCAGCACGGACTGGGCCACGTCGGCCACCGAGCGCACCCGGACGAGCTCCCGGCGGTGGCGCTCGTGGACGCGGCGGAAGACGACGATGAACACGGAGATCACCAGGAGGGCGGCGATCTGCGCCTCGTGGTTGGAGGTGGTCAGCCCGCCGTGGAAGACCGCGATCACGACCTGGGCGGCCACGGCCAGCGCCCCGACGCAGCCGGTGGCGAACGGGCCCGCGAACGTGGCCGTGATCGCGGGGGCGACGACCAGCAGGGGGCCCAGGTGGATGTCGGGCCCGGTCAGCAGGTCCACCACCGTGATCACCACGACCAGGCCGACGGGCACGGCCGCCAGCGCGGGGTGGTGCCGGATCTCCCCGAATCCGGATGTTCGGTGCGTACGGCGCATGTCTCCTGCTTACCCTCCCGGCGGACCGGGTGCCCGTCCGGGGAGCGGGACGGGCCGGCCGCCGGGCGGGCCCCGGGGCGGCCCGATCCGCAACGCCCGCCCTTGCCGCTGCCGGGCCGTGTCCCGCAGGATCTCCCTATGATCTCGAACTCGGAGCGGAACGACGCCGGGACCGGATCGCCGGCCGCGGCCCCCGTGGTCATCGGCGAGGCGGGCAAACGCTTCGGCCTGAGCGTGGCCACCTTGCGCTACTGGGAGGAACGCGGGCTGATCCAGCCGACCGAGCGGCGCGGCGGGCGGCGGTTCTACGGGCCCGAGCAGCTGCACCGCATAGGCCTGGTGCAGATGTGGCGCGAGACGGGGCTGATGAGCCTGGACGAGATCGCGGTCGCCCTGGCCGGGGAGTCGGCGGAGCGGGACTGGCGGGAGGCGGTGCAGGGCCGCATCGACGCCATCCAGGAGCAGGTCGCCCGGCTGACCATGGCCAAGGAGCACCTCGAACACCTCCTGAGCTGCCCCTGCGACGACCCCGCCGCGGAGTGCACCTATCTGAGCCGGGTGGTGACCGAGCGGATGCGCGGCAACCGGATCACCCCCGCCGACCTCCACGAGCGGCCGCCGCACGGCCGCGACCGGGGGACCGGCCGCGGCCCGCGCGGCCGCGTCAGCGCAGGCTGACCCGGTAGACGCGCAGCCACTCGGCGATCTGCAGCAGCGTCGCGAAGGTGTCCGCCGTCCGCCACACCCCCCGCGGCGGGGCGCCGTCCCGCAGCAGGGCGTCCACGGCGGGCCGGTCGAGCAGGGGCGTCAACGGCGAGGCGGGCGAGGCGAGTTCGTCCCTCAGCTCGGTGCGCAGCGCGGCCTCGTAGCCGGGGTGGACGTTGACGGGGAAGGACGTCTTGCGCCGGCGCAGGACCTCCTCCGGCACGGCGCCGGCCATGGCGTCGCACAGCAGGCCCTTGACCCGGCCGTCCGGCGTCTTGAAGTGCCAGGGCACGTTCCACAGGTAGCCGACCAGGCGGTGGTCGCAAAAGGGGACGCGGACCTCCAGCCCCGTGCGCATGCTCATCCGGTCCTTGAAGTCGAGCATGAGGGTGAGCCAGCGGGTGAGGTTGAGGTGGAAGAGCTCCCGGGCGCGCGCCCCGGCGGGGTCCTCGCCGCACAGCCGGGGCACCTCGGCCAGCGCCCGCTCGTAGTCGTCGACCAGGTGGTGCTCCACCCGCCGGCGCAGCCCGGGTTCGAGGACGGCGGCGAGCGCCGAGGGCAGGGACGCCCACGGGTGGGCGCGGGCCGCGCGGGCCGCGTCGGAGTGGAACCAGGCGTAGCCGCCCAGCGACTCGTCCGCCGACTCACCGGAGAGCGCGACCGTGACCTCCTCCCGGACGGCGCGGAACATCAGGTACTGGGCGGCGTTGATGTCCGCGAACCCGGGCAGGTCCCGGGCGCGCAGCACCTCCGAGCGGTGCCGCACCACCTCCTCGGTGCTCAGCACGATCGCGGTGTGCTTGGTCCGCAGCCGCTCGGCCACCAGGCGGGCGTACGCGTCGTCCTGTTCGGGACGGGTGGCGTCCGGGGTGAAGTACCGCTCCTCGTCCTCGAACCCGACCGAGTAGGTGGCGACCGGGCCCGCGTACCGCCGGTGCAGGGAGTCGGTGGCCAGCGCGGTGACCGTGCTGGAGTCGAGGCCGCCGGAGAGCAGCGTGCCGACGGGCACGTCGGAGACGAGCTGGCGCTCGACGGTGTCGGTGAGGATGTCGCGCACGGTGCGCACGGTCGTCGGGTAGTCGTCGGGGTGCTCGTGGCTCTCCAGCCGCCAGTAGGGGCGTTCGGCGCAGCCGCCGGCGCCGGCCAGGACGTAGTGGCCGGGGCGGACGGCGCGGATGCCGCGGAAGACCTCGCGGGCGGGCGTCTGGGCGAAGGTGAGCATCTCGGCCAGGCCGTCGGGGCCGACCTCGGGGCGGGCCAGGGGATGGGCCAGGATCGTCTTGAGGTCGGAACCGAAGATCAGGCCGCCGTCGTAGGCGAGGTAGTGCAGCGGCTTGACGCCGAGCCGGTCGCGGGCGAGCAGCAGGGTGTGCCGGCCGGGATCCCAGATGCCGAAGGCGAACATGCCGTTGAGGCGGTCGAGGCAGCCCTCGCCCCACTCCAGGTACGCGCGCAGCAGCACCTCGGTGTCGGAGCGGGTGCGGAAGCGGTGCCCCCGGTCGCGCAACCGCCCGCGCAGCTCGCGGAAGTTGTAGACCTCGCCGCTGAAGGTGATCACGCAGGGCTCCTCGGCGCCGCGGGCCGCCCGCATCGGCTGGGCGCCGCCCTCGATGTCGATGACGGCGAGCCGGCGGTGGCCGAGGGCCGCGTGCTCCGACAGCCAGGTGCCGCCGGCGTCCGGGCCGCGCGGGACGAGGGTCCGCGTCATGTCGTCGAGCACCCGCCGCTCCGCGCCGAGGTCGCGCCGCCAGTCGGCCCATCCTGCGATGCCGCACATGTCCATCACTTCCTCGTGCCGGGGCTGTGGGGGGAGGGATCCCTTCCGGCCCCGGGCCCCGGAGCCGGAAGGGTCCATTCCTGCGGAGGCTCGCACCTCAAGTCGGCTTGACCGCAAGCGGTACTCACCCGATCGGGACAGGGCAAAACGCGCCCTTGACCTCAAGCCGCCTTGAGGTGGCAGGCTTATTGCCAAGGAAAATCAGTTGCAAGTCATCCGCAACAGGCCCCGTGCCACAGCGTCAGGCCAGGAGGAACGTCCCGGTGACCCGCGCCCGCACCACCACCCTCCTGGCCGCCCTCTACCTCGTCCAGGACATCGCGTACTCCTTCTTCTTCCTGGCCCTGGTGGTGATCCTCCGCCGGCGCGGCGTCTCCCTCGAACAACTGGCCCTGGTCAACCTGCTCGGCCTCGCCTGGGCCGGCAAGTTCCTCCTCGCCCCGCTCGTCGACCGCTTCGGGCTGCCCCGCCTCGGCCACTACCGCTCCTGGCTCCTCGCCACCCAACTCGTCACCGTCGCCGCCCTGCTGAGCCTCATCCCGCTCGACCCGGCCGGGCACCTGCCGCTCGTGCTCGCCGTCATGACCGTCGTCCTGCTCGCCTCCGGCGCCCACGAGGTGGCCATCGGCGGACTCGCCGTCCGCCTCCTGCCGCCCGGCTCCCGCGGTGTGGCCGGCGCCCTCCAGACCGCCGCCATCAGCATCAGCATGGTCATCGGCTCCAGCGGCTCCCTGCTGCTGTACGAGCACGCCGGCTGGGGCGTCGCGCTCGCCGTCCTCGCCGCGGTCTTCGCCCTCCCGCTCGCCCTGCTCCTGCGCTTCCCCGAACCCCCCGCCCCCGCCCGGCCGTTCGCGCCCGGACGGGCCGGCGCCGCCCACGGCCTGCTCTCCTTCCCCCGCCGCCCCGGCGCGGCCCGCTGGATGCTCCTCGTCATCCCGCTCTACACCTGCGGCGTCTACGTCGCCGAGGCCGTCGTCCCCACCATGCTCGTCGACGCCCACTGGTCGCTCTCCCGCATCGCGCTCGTGCAGGGCACCCTCGGCGGCCTGGCCGCCACGGCCGCGGCCCTCGGCGCCGGAGTGGTCACCGCCCGCGTCGGCCGCGGCACGGCCCTCCTCCTCTTCGGCCTCGCCCAGTCCTGCGCCCTGCTCGGCCTGCTGCCCCTCGCCGGGGGCGGTGACACCCGCGCCCTGGCCGGCGCGTCGGCCGCCCTCCTCACCACCGCCGTCGTCGTCGCCGTCCAGGCCCTCAACACGGCCGCCAGCACCGCCGTCTACACCATCGCCATGGACCTCTCCCGCCCCGGCACCGCGGCCACCGACTTCGCCGTCCAGGTCGCCGTCCTGGGCATCCTGCGGCTCGCCGCCAACTCCACCGGCCTCGCCCTCGCCGGCCTCCTCGGCTACCTCCCCCTGATCGCGGCGTCCTCGGCGGCGGCCGCCGCCGGGGCCCTCGCCGCGGCCGGCTGGGCCCGCACCCACCACCCCCGGCTCGCCGCCGCCGCGGCCCCGGCCGACAACCGCCCCGCAACGGTCTGAACGGCGCACCGCGCCGGACACCCGGCGCCCGAGAAACGAAGGAAACGAACACGACGTGACCACGACCGCCCAGGAACAGCCCGTCCGCACCGACGCCCCCGCGCCACCGGTCCGGCCGACGGGCGCCCCCACGACGGGCCGGCTGGTACGGACCGGAGCGGCCGCCCGCATGCTGCGCCCCGTCCGCGGACGGCTGATCACCGCCGCCCTGCTCTCCGGGCTCGGCGCCGCCGCCGGCCTCGCGCCCTACATCGCCGTCGCCGAACTCGCCCGCACCCTCCTCCTCCACGGCACCGGGCACTCCGCCACGGTGTGGACCTGGGTCGCCGTCGGCGCCGCCGGAGCCCTCGTCCGCCTCCTCGCCGGCGCCCTCGGCAACGACCTCGGCCACTACGCCGACGCCGAGATGCAGCACGGCATCCGCTCCCGGCTCGTCCGCCACCTCGGCACCCTGCCGCTCGGCTGGTTCCGCGACGCGGGCGCCACCGAGGTCCGCAAGGCCCTCACCGACGACATCGAGGAGATGCACCACCTCATCGCCCACGCCGTCGGCGAGACCGCCGCCGCCCTCACCGTCGTGCTCGCCGGCCTCGGCTACCTCTTCTCCGTGGACTGGCGCATGGCCCTGATCACCGCCGCCGTCCCCGCCCTCATGGCCGCCTCCTACCGGCTGTCCATGCGCTCCGTCACCGCCCACGTCCGCCGGCTCACCGCCGCCGAACGCAAGGTCGCCGCCGCCACCGTCGAGTACGCCGACGGCATCGCCGTCGTCAAGACCTTCGGCACCGAGGGCGGCATCCTGCGCCGCTTCTCCGACGCGGTCGACGAGCAGACCGAGGCCCTGCGCGTCTGGGTCGCCGAGACCCGCCACAGCTCCGCCGCCGGCCGCGTCCTGCTCTCCGAGGTCACCGTGCTGGCCGTGGTCCTCGCCGCCGGCACCGCCTTCGTCTCCGCCGGCACGCTGACCGTCACCGACCTGCTGCCCTTCCTCGTCGTCGGCATCGGCCTGCCCACCCCGGTCCTCCCCGTCATCCAGAGCTCGCAGACCCTCCGCAAGGCGCGCATGGCCGCGGCCCACCTGGAGGACCTGCTCGCCGTCCCCCCGCTCCCCGAACCCGCCGAACCCCGCCTCCCCGACGGCGCCGCCCTCGAACTCGACCACGTCACCTTCTCCTACGACGGCGTCCGCAACGCCCTCGACGACGTCTCCCTCGTCTGCCGCCCGGCACCACCACCGCCGTCGTCGGCCCCTCCGGCTCCGGCAAGACCACCCTCGCCATGCTCCTGCCCCGCTTCCACGACGTCACCTCCGGTGCCATCCGCCTCGGCGGCACCGACGTACGCGCCATCCCCACAAGCCAGTTGCTCTCCCGCATGTCCCTCGTCTTCCAGGACGTCGTGCTGCTGCGCGACACCGTCCGCGAGAACATCCGCGTCGGCCGCCCCGACGCCACCGACGAACAGGTCCGCGAGGCCGCCCGCGCCGCCCGCGTCGACGACGTCGTCGCCCGCCTCCCGCACGGCTACGACACCGTCCTCGGCGACCGCACCGCCCAGCTCTCCGGCGGCGAGCGCCAGCGCCTGACCATCGCCCGCGCCATCCTCTCCGACGCCCCCGTCGTCGTCCTCGACGAGGCCACCGCCGCCATCGACCCCGACAACGAGGCCGCCGTCCAGGAAGCCCTCTCCCGGCTCACCGCCGGCAAGACCCTCGTCGTCATCGCCCACCGCCTGCGCACCATCGCCGACGCCGACACCATCGTCGTCCTCGACCACGGACGCGTCGCCGAGACCGGCACCCACGCCGAACTCCTCGCCCGCGACGGCCGCTACGCCCGCATGTGGCGCGCCCAGCGGGCCGGGGAACAGGCCGCCGCCCAGGGGAGGACCGCGTGATCCGCCGACTGCTCCGGCTCTGGCCGCACCGCGGCATCCTCGTCCGCCTCGGCCTCCTGCACGTCACCCTCTCCGTCCTCCAGGGCCTCCTCCTCGCCCTGCTCGTCCCCGTCCTCCACGCCCTCGTCGCCGGCCCGCCCGACCTGGCCGCCGCCCGCCCCTGGCTGATCACCGGCGCGATCGGCACCCTCGTCTACTGGGCCCTGACGGTCCACGCCACCCCCGTCGGCTTCGCCGCCAGCATGCGGCTCACCGCCGACGCGCGGCGCCGGCTCATGGAACACGTCACCACCCTGCCGCTCGGCTGGTTCGGCTCCGCCAACAAGGCCCGCCTGACCCGCACCGTCGTCACCGCCACCGGCGACCTCGGCCGCCTCGTCGCCCAGCTCGGCCCCCAGGCCGTCTCCGCCACCGTCGTCCCCGCCACCCTCGTCGTCGTCATCGGCCTCCTCGACTGGCGGCTCGGCATCGTCTTCCTCGTCACCGCGCCGCTCGCCGTCCTCGCCCTGCGCCGCTCCGGACGCATCGCCGCCGAGACCGACACCGAGATGGACCGGGCCGCCACCGAGGTCTCCGGCCGCGCCGTCGAACTAGGCCAGGCCCAGCACGTGCTGCGCGCCGCCGGCCAGGGCGCCTCCGGCGGCGCCCGGCTGCGCGAGGCGCTCGACGAGCACCGCGCCGGCTACCGGCGGGCCCTGCGCCGCTCCCTGCTGCCCGGACTCGGCTACGTCGGCGTCGTGATGGCCGCGTTCGTCGTCGTCCTCGCCCTCGGGGCGCGCTTCCTGCTCGACGGCAGCCTCGCCGCCCCCGACGCCGTCGCCCTCCTCGTCCTCTCCGTGCGCTACCTGGAGTCGCTCGGCTCGCTCGGCGGACTCGTCGGAGGGATCCGCGCCATCGAGAACGCGCTGGTGCGCGTCGAGACCCTGCTGGCCACCCCCGCCCTGCCGCGGCCCGCCCGGCCGGTGCGCGAACTCGCCCACAGCGGCATCGAGTTCGACGGCGTCACCTTCGCCTACGGCGCCCCAGGCGAAGGGACGGGCGGCGAGGGGACGGGCGGGGCGGCACAGGACGCGCGGCCCGCGCTCTGCGACGTCTCCTTCCAGTGCCCGCCCGGCTCCACGACCGCCCTCGTCGGCCCCTCCGGCTCCGGCAAGACCACCGTCACGCGCCTGGTCGCCCGCTTCCACGACGTCGACGCCGGCAGCGTCCGGGTCGGCGGCACCGACGTGCGCGACCTGGACCACGACACGCTCATGCGCTCCCTGGCCATCGTCTTCCAGGACGTCCACCTCTTCGACGGAACCATCGAGGAGAACGTCCGCATGGCCCGGCCCGGCGCCACCGACGCCGAGTTCGCCGCGGCCGCCCGCGCCGCCTGCCTCGACGAGGTCATCGCACGGCTGCCGGACGGACCGCACAGCCGCGTCGGCGAGGGCGGCGCCCTGCTCTCCGGCGGCGAGCGCCAACGCGTCTCCATCGCCCGGGCGTTCCTCAAGCAGGCCCGCATCGTCCTGCTGGACGAGGCCAGTTCGGCCCTCGACCCCGAGAACGAGGGCGCCGTCCAGCGGGCCGTCGCCAACCTGTGCGCCGACCCCGACCGCACCGTCGTCGTCATCGCCCACCGCCCCGCCACCCTCGCCGCCGCCGACCGCGTCATCGCCCTGGACGGCGGCCGCGTCGTCGAGAGCGGACCCATGGACGAACTCCTGCGCGGCGACGGCGTCTTCGCCCGCCTGTGGCGGGGCTACGAGGAGGCCCGCGGCTGGCGCGTGGCCACACACGGCTGACCGCCCGGTCCTCCCCTCCGCCGGCCCCGGGGGCTCCGCCCCGGGGCCGTGCCGTGCGCGGGGCGCGCGCGTGGAGCGCGATATTCCCCTCACCTGGTACTACGGGGATGTAAACCCCTCTATACCTTTCAGCCAGTACGTTCGCCGCCTTCCGGGTGCCAGGGTGGGGACGTGACCGAGAAGCGACGCACGGCCGAGATCGCGGGGGCCGGATTCGCCGGCCTGACCCTGGCCGCCGAACTCGCCCGCCGCGGATGGCGGGTCCGCGTGCACGAACGGGCCCCCGAACCCCGCGCCTTCGGGGCGGGCATCTTCCTCTGGGAGAACGGACTGCGCGTCCTGGCCGAACTCGGCGCCCTCGACGCCGTCCTGGCCGACAGCCACGAGGCGCCCCACTGGCAGGAACGCGACTCCGACGGCGCCCTCATCGGCACCCGCCCCCTCCCGCTCCCCGGCGGACTGCGCATGATCACCCTGACGCGGCAGACCCTGCACACCGCCCTCCACGAGGCGGCGCGCGCCCACGGCGCCGAAATCGTCGCCGGATCCCGGGTCCTGGGCGCCCACCCCGACGGAGCACTGCGCACGGAGGACGGCTGGATCCACGCGGCCGACCTCGTGGCCGGCGCGGACGGCATCCGCTCCGCCGTCCGCACCGCCCTCGGACTCGACGGCGAGCACCGGGAGTTCCCGGTCGGCCTCTACCGCTTCCTGGTCCCGCTGGACCGCGCGCCCGGCACCGACGGCCAGTGGCGCGACTACGTCAACTACTGGAACACCGAACTGTCCCGGCGCGTCCTCTACGTGCCCTGCGACAGCCGCCACCTGTACCTGCTGATCAGCGCCGTCGACGGCGACGCCGCCCTGCGCGCGCCCCTCGACCCGCGGGTCTGGTGCGAGAGCTTCCCGGTCCTCGGACCGCTCCTCGCCCACCTGCCCGCGCACCCGCGCTTCGACCGCTACGAACTGATCCGGCCGGCCCGCTGGTCCGCCGGGAGCGCCGCGCTCATCGGCGACGCGGCGCACGCCATGCCACCGACCATCGGCCAGGGCGCGGGCACCGCGATGCTCAACGCCCTCGACCTGGCCCGCGCCGTGGCGGACGCCGCCGACGTTCCCGCCGCCCTCCGGGCGTGGGAGACGGCGAACCGCCCGGCCACCGAGCGGACTCAGGACGAGTCCCTCACCGCGCTGCGGGGGCTCTTCCCGCGCACCGGGGAACGCCGGGACGAAGCGTGGACCGAGGGGACGCTGAGCGCCGCCCGTGCCGTACCGAGCAACGGACAACAGGGGGAACCGGGATGACCGAGAAACTGCACATCGAGGAGTGGGGAAGCGGGGAGAAGACCGCCGTGCTGCTGCACGGCATCATGGGCAGCTCGCGCACCTGGTGGGAGCTCGGGCCGGCGCTCGCCGCCCGCGGCTACCGGGTGCTCGCCCCGGACCTGGCCGGCCACGGCAAGAGCCCGCGGCGCGACCGCTACAGCCGGGAGTCCTGGGCCGACGACCTGCTCGACAACCTGCCGACCCGGCCCGACGTCGCCATCGGCCACTCGCTCGGCGGCACGCTCCTGGCCATGATCGCCGACCGGCTCAAGCCGGCCCGCGCGGTCTACGAGGACCCGTCCTGGTACGTGACCGAGGGCGGCTTCGGCAAGGTCATGATCTGGATGCGCGAGATGAAGAACTGGACCCTGGACGACCTGCGGAGGGCCTCGCCCCACTGGTCCCAGGGCTCCTACGACGCGCGCCTGGCCGAACTGGCCGACTGGGACACGGAGACGACGCACATGGACTACCTGGAGACGGCCTACATCCCGGTCGTCCCGCTCGTCCCGTCCCTCGTCGTCGTCCCCGACCCCAGCCAGATCATGACCCCGGAGCACGCGGCCGAGTTCGCCCACGCCGGCTTCGAGATCCGCAAGCTGCCGGGCCTGACGCACAACGTCCACGTGGACGACTTCCCGCGCTACCTGGCCGCCCTGGAGGGCTGGATCTGACCGGCGCGGGACCCGCGAGGGTCGGTTCCACCGGCGTCCCGCCGGCCCACCGGGCCGGCGGGACGCCGCGCGTCCTACCGGGCCGCCGCCCGCCTCCGCAGCGCCGCCTTGTCGACCTTGCCGATGCCCAGGTACGGCAACCCGTCCACCACCTCCAGCCGTTCGGGCAGCTTGAAGCCGGCCAGGCCGCGGGACCGGAGGAAGGCCCGGACGTCCTCCAGGTCCAACGACCGCCCCGCGCACGGGACCACGTACAGACAGACGATCTCGCCGAAGCGCGGGTGCGGCGCCGCGACCGCCGCCGCGGCGGCTACCGCCGGGTGCTCGGCCGCCAGCAGGTCCAGCTCCGCGGCCGGGATCTTCTCACCGCCCCGGTTGACGACGTCCCGCGTGCGCCCCTCCACGACCAGCGCCCCGGAGGGATGGACGCGGACCAGGTCGCCCGTGCGGTAGAAGCCGTCGGTGGTGAACGCGGAGGCGTCCGCCGCCGGATCGCCGAGGTAGCCGGCGACCGTGTACGGGCCGCGGGTCAGCAGCTCGCCCACACCGCCGTCCGCCACCGGCGCGCCCTCGTCGTCCAGGACGAGGATCTCGTCGGCGGGGGAGAGGGGCCGGCCCTGGGTGCCGAGGACGACCTCGTCGGGGTCGTCGAGCGCGGTGTAGCACAGCAGGCCCTCGCTCATCCCGTAGCACTGCTGCACCCGGCAGCCCAGCGCCTCCGGGATCCGCTCGATCTGCCGCGGGTGCGGCCGGGCGCCGCCGACCTGGAGCACCCGCAGGCTGCTCAGGTCGGGCGTGCCCGGCTCGGACGCCGCCTCCGCCCACCGCTCGGCGAGCGCGGGCACCAGCGTCGTATGGGTCACGCCCTCACGCTCGATCAGCTCGAACGCGGCCGCCGGCTCGGCCGAACCGCCCAGGACGACCGTCCCGCCCGCGCTCAGCGTCCCCAGCACCCCGGGACAGCCGAGGACGAAGCCGTGGGTGGCGGGCATCACCGCCAGATAGATCGCGTCCGGGCCCACCCCGGCCACCGCCGGCGTGTGCCGCAACTGGTGGCCGTACGCCTCGTGGAGGCGCGGGATGACCTTCGGCCGGCCCGTGGTGCCGTTGGACAGCAGGCACACCGCCGGATCCCCGGGCCCGGCCGGCTCACCCTCCCCGCCGGCCTCGTACGGCCCGTCCGGGGGCGCGCACAGCGCCGTCAGGTCGACGGTGTCGGCCGCGTCCTCGGGCCGCCCGCCGGTCACCAGCAGGGCCATCGGCCCCTCCGGTCCCGGGTGGCCGTCGCGCAGCGCACGGCCCAGCGCCAGGTGGTCGAAGCGCGCGTGCCGGCGCGGCAGCGCGAGCGCGGCGGGACGCGTGACGGAGACGATGTGCTCCAGCTCGAACGCGCGCAGCGTCACCGGCGTGAGCACCGGCGGGGCGCCGAGCCGCGACAGCGCCAGGGTGAGCACCACCAGCTCGACGCCGTTGGGGAGCTGGACGACCACCGGACTGCCGCGCCGGACGCCGAGCGCGGCCAGCCGCCGCGCGGCCGCGCCGACGGCCGCGGCCAACTCCCCGTGCGTGAGCCGCCGTTCCCCGCACACCAGCGCCGGGGCACCGGGCCGCGACGCGGCGTGCGCCAGGACGATCTCGTCGATCCGCTCCGCCCGCCACAGCCCCTCACGGCGGTAGCGCTCCGCCCGCTCCCCGGCGATCACCGGCCACCGGCGCGGCGCCGCGCGGCTGATGAGCGCGTCGAGCTCCGCGAGCGTGAAGTCGTGCTTGTCCCACAGGTCCACCTCGACGCCGAAGCGCTTGCGGAGCGCGGTCTCCAGCTCCACGGTCTCGGTGGAGTCCAGCGCCAGATGGGCGCGGAGCAGGCGGTCCGGGAGCAACTCCTCCTCGTCCACCCCGATTTCCCGCAGGATGGTGCGTATCCCGTCCACGGATCCGTCCACGGCGACGCCCTCCCTCTCACCTTTCGCTCACCGTAGCGCGCCGACGGCCCGTGTTCTTTACATCACTGGTCGTAGAACCCACAGCATCCAACGGCCAGTAGCCGCGCGGTACACCCGGCAGGACGATTCCGGGGACGGTGTGAAAGGCACACCGCGCTTCGGGGGAAGTGTCGTCAAAATGCCCTCACGGACCATGCCACCACGATTCGCCGTGCCGTATCCGACGCGCGGCAGCGTCCTCGGCGAGGAGGAACTGGAAGCCCTGTCGGACGTCGTCAGGTCACAGCTCCCGCTGTCCGCCGGCACCCACCGCGAAGCCTTCGAGGAGGGCTTCCGCCGGCTCGTGGGCAGCCGCCACGCGCTGTCCGTCACCAGCGGCACCGTCGCGCTGGCCCTCGCCGTCAACCTGCTCGACCTGCGGCCGGGCGACGAGGTGATCGCCACGCCGCAGACGTACAAGGCCACCGTCCAGCCGCTGCTCGACCGGCAGGTGCGCGTGCGTTTCTGCGACGTCGAACCGCATTCCCTCAACGCCGATCCGGCGAGCGTCGAATCCCTGGTGACCGACCGGACCCGGGCGATCCTGCTCGTCCATTACGGCGGACTCCCCGCCGACATGGAATCCGTCATGCGCATCGCCCGCCCGCGCGGCATCGTGGTCGTCGAGGACTGCGCGCACGCCCTCGGCGCCCTCCACCACGGCCGGCGCCCCGGCGCCCTCGCCGACATCGGCTGTTTCAGCTTCCATTCCAGCAAGAACATCACCACCCTCGGCGAGGGCGGCATGGTGACGCTGCGGGACGACGCCTGGGCCGAACGGCTCGACCGCATGCGCTCCAACGAGTCCGACGCGGCGTTCGTCCCCGCCCCGCGCCGCCTCGCCGACGGCGACGACCCGTTCCCCTGGATGCTGCACCCCGGCAACTCCTACACGCACGCCTGCGTCGAGGTCCGCCACGCCGGGACCAACGCCACGCTCTCCGAGGCGGGCGCCGCCGTCGGACTCGTCCAACTCGGCCGCCTGGACGCCCTCGTGGCCCGGCGCCGCGCCATCGCCGCCCGGATCACCGCCGTCCTGGAGCGCTACCCCTTCGTCCGCGTCGTCCGCGAACCGGAAGGCGTGCGCAACGCCTACCACCTGTACACCTTCTTCCTCGACCCGGCGTGCGGCGTCAGCCGCAACGCCTTCGTCGAACGGCTCGTCGCCACCGGCGTGGAGATGCAGCTGCGCTACTTCCCCCTGCACCTGCTGCCCGAGTGGCGGGCCCGAGGGCACGGCCCCGGCGAATGCCCGGTGGCCGAACGGATGTGGTTCGAGCGGCAGGTCAACCTCCCCTGCCAGCCCGGCCTTTCGGACGAGCACGTCGACCGGCTGCTGGCCGCGCTGGAGACCGTCCTCGACGAGACCGCCCGCGGCCGCCCGCCCGCCGGCCCCGCCCCCGTACCGATGCGGATCCCCCACTGACCCCCGAGCCCGAGGCGGACACATGGAGTACGACATCGTCGTCGTCGGCGGCGGACCCACCGGGCTCGCCACCGCCTGGCACACCGCCGCCCGGGGACGGCGGACCCTCGTCCTGGACCGGCACGGCTTCTTCAACGAACGCGCCGGCAGCGGCGGCGCCGAACGGCACTGGCGCCTCCAGTACACCCAGGAGGACCTGTTCCGCCTCACCCTGGAGACCCTGCCGCTGTGGCGGCGCCTGGAGGAACTGGCCGAACGCACCCTCGTCCACTCCACCGGAAGCCTCTGGTTCGGCGACATCGAGGTGGAGACCAACGAGGGCCAGATCGCCGCCACCGCCCGCACCATGGACCGCCTCGACGTCCCCTACGAGTGGCTCGGCGCCCGCGACATCGAGAAACGCTTCGGCTTCGCCCGCCTGCCCGCCCACTACGAGGGCTTCCTCCAGCCCGACGGCGGCACCATCGACGTCCGCGGCACCCTCGCCGCCCTCTACCGCCTCGCCCAGGAGAACGGCGCGATCCTCAGCGGCGGCGAACGCGCCCTGGAGGTGCTCCCCGACGCCGACGGCGTCACCGTCCGCACCGACCGCGGCACCCACCGCGCCGCCAAGGCCGTCCTCGCCAACGGCCCCGGAATCAACGACCTGCTGGCCCCGCTCGGCGCCCGGCTCGGCATACGGCTCTACGAGATGGCCCTCGTCACGCTGCGCCGCCGCGCCCCGGACCACCTGCCCTTCTGGTTCGTCTTCCAGCAGCCGGCCGAGCAGGACACCAACCTCTTCTACGGCTTCGGCCACAACCCCTGGTCGCCCGGCGACCTCGTCCGCCTCGGCCCCGACTTCGAGGTCGACCCGCTCCCCGACGCCGACGCGGCCACCGGCCGGGCCGACCCGCGCCACGTGCGGCGGCTGTGCTCCTGGGTGGAGCGCCACCTGCCCGTCCTCGACCCGCACCCCGTGCGCACCGGCAGCTGCCTGGCCGTCCTCCCCGCCGACCCCGCCCGCCAGTTCCACCTCGGACGCGCCGACGGCCTCGTGCCGCACGGCGAGCACCTCGTGCTCCACAGCTCCGGCTGGGGCTTCAAACTCGTGCCCCTCCTCGGCCGGATCTGCGCCGACCTGGCCATCGACGGCCGCACCGCGTCCGACATCGCCCGCCTCGCCCCGACCGCGCCGCAGGAGGCTCAACCGTGACCGGCCACCCCGCAGCCGACACCACCGACCACGCCGTCGCGATCACCGGAATGTCCGGGCGCTTCCCCGGCGCCCCCGACCTCGACACCTACTGGCGCAACCTGCGCGACGGCGTCGAGTCCATCACCACCCTCACCGACGAGGCCCTCGCCGCCGAGGGCGTCCCGCCCGAGGTCCGCCGCCGGCCCGAATACGTCCCGCGCGCCCCCCTCGTCGACGGCTTCGACCTCTTCGACGCCGCCTTCTTCGGCGTCAACGCCCGCGAGGCCGCCCTCCTCGACCCCCAGCAGCGCCTCTTCCTGGAGACCGCCTGGCACGCCCTGGAGGACGCCGGACGCGGCCCCGGCACCGACGGCGACGTCGGCGTCTTCGCCGGCGCCGGCATGTCCGCGTACCTCATGTCCAACCTGCTCGGCGGCGCGCCCGTCGTCATGAGCCCGCAGATCTTCGAGCTCCAGATCCACAACGACAAGGACTACCTCGCCAGCCGCACCGCCCACCTCCTCGGCCTCACCGGCCCCGCCGTCACCGTGCAGACCGCCTGCTCCAGCTCCCTCGTCGCCGTCCACCAGGCCGTCCGTGCCCTCGTCGCCGGCGAATGCGGCACCGCCCTGGCCGGCGGCGTCCACCTGCGCGTCCCGCACCGCGTCGGCTACCTCTACGAACAGGGCCTCATCTACTCCCCGGACGGCCACTGCCGCCCCTTCGACGCCGACGCCCGGGGCACCGTCTTCGGCAACGGCGTCGGCGCCGTCGTCCTGCGCCGGCTGAGCGACGCCCTCGCCGACGGCGACGACATCCTCGCCGTCATCCGCGCCACCGCCGTCAACAACGACGGCTCCGACAAGGTCGGTTACACCGCCCCCAGCGCCGCCGGACAGGAACGCCTCATCGCCTCCGCCCTGGCCGCCGCCGGCGTCGACGCCACCACCATCACCGCCCTGGAGGCCCACGGCACCGGCACCTTCATCGGCGACCCCATCGAAATCACCGCCCTCAGCCGCGCGTTCGCCGAGCACACCACCGAACGCGGCTTCTGCGCCGTCTCCTCCGTCAAGTCCAACATCGGACACCTGGAGACCGCCGCCGGCATCGCCAGCCTCATCAAGGCCGTCCTCCAGCTCCGCCACCAGGAACTCGTCCCCAGCCTCCACTTCCGGCGCCCCAACCCCCGCATCGACTTCGACGCCACCCCCTTCCACGTCACCACCGAACTCACCCCCTGGAAGAACGGCACCCACCCCCGCCGCATCGGCGTCAGCTCCTTCGGCATCGGCGGCACCAACGCCCACGCCATCCTCGAACAGGCCCCCCGGCCCGCCCCGGCCCCCGCACCCCGCCGCACCCCCCAGATCGTCCTCCTCTCCGCCCGCTCCCCCCAGGCCCTGGAGCAGGCCACCGCCGACCTCGCCGGCCACCTCGCCGCCGACCCCGACCAGCCCCTGGCCGACACCGCCCACACCACCCGCACCGGCCGCGCCCCCCAGCGCTTCCGCCGCGCCCTCGTCGCCCGCACCGCCCAGGAGGCCGCCGACGTCCTCGCCGGCGCCGACCCCGCCCGCCTCCCCGGCGCCGCCGTCCCGCCCGGCACCCCCAAAACCGTCTTCCTCTTCCCCGGCCAGGGCACCCAGTACCCCGGCATGGGACGGGGCCTCTACGCCGACGAACCCGTCTACCGCGCCGCCGTCGACGAATGCGCCGACCTCCTGCACCCCCTCCTCGGCACCGACCTGCGCACCGCCCTCCACCCGCCCGCCGGCGCCGACCCCGAGGAGACGGCCCGCCACCTGGAGAACACCGCCCTGGCCCAACCCGCCCTGTTCGTCACCGAATACGCCCTCGCCCGGCAGCTCGCCGCCTGGGGCATCACCCCCGACGCCATGATCGGGCACAGCATCGGGGAGTTCGTCGCCGCCTGCCTGTCCGGCGTCATGACCCTGCCCGACGCCCTGCGCCTGGTCGCCGCCCGCGGCGGCCTCATGCGCGACCTGCCCTCCGGCGCCATGCTCTCCGTCGGCGCCGCCGAGGAGACCGTCACCCCGCTGCTCACCCCAGGCCTGTCCGTCGCCGCCGTCAACGCCCCCGGCCTGTGCGTCGTCTCCGGACCCCACGAGGAGACCGACGCCCTCGCACAGGAGCTCGCCGCACGCGACATCCCCACCCGGCGGCTGCACACCTCCCACGCCTTCCACTCCGGCATGATCGACCCGATCGTCCCGGACTTCACCGCACGCGTCGCCGACACCGCCCTCGCCGAACCCGCCCTCCCGTTCGTCTCCACCGTCACCGGCGACTGGATCGACGACCACCGCGCCACCGACCCCGCCTACTGGGGCACCCACATGCGCGTCCCCGTACGGTTCGGCGCCGCCGTCCACCGCGCCGTCACCGACCTCGGCCGCTGCGTCCTCCTGGAGGTCGGCCCCGGCAACACCCTCGGCTCCCTCGCCCGCCAGGCCGTCCCCGCCGGCACCCCCGTCGTCCCCGCCATGCGCCGCCACGACCAGGACGCCCCCGACACCGACGTCCTCCTCGGCGCCGTCGCCGGACTCTGGCTCGCCGGCACCGACATCGACTGGACCCTCCTCGAACCCGAGGGACGCCGCGCCCACCTGCCCGGCTACCCCTTCCAGCGCCGGCGCCACTGGATCGCCCCGCGCACCGCCCCCGGCACCGGACCCGTCCTCGACGTCACCGTGCCCGAGACCGGGGAGACCGGGGAGACCGGGGAGACCGGGGAGAGCGGCGGCGACCGCCCCGCCCACCTCCTCACCCCCTACGCCGCACCCCGCACCGACCTCGAACGCGACATCGCCGCCCTGTGGGAGGAGTTCTTCGGCTTCGCCCCCGTCGGCGTCCACGACAACTTCTTCGAACTCGGCGGGCACTCCCTCCTCGCCACCCAGATGCTCAACCGGCTCCGCTCCCGCACCGGCCGCTCCGCATCCCCCAGCGAACTCCTCGCCCGCCCCAGCGTCGCCGCCCTCGCCGCCCTCCTCGCGGACCGCGCCCCCGCCGGCGACGACACCACCGGCCTGCCCGCCCTCGTCCCCGACCCCGGCCACCGCCACGAACCCTTCCCGCTCACCGAGATGCAGCAGGCCCAGTGGATCGGCCGGCTCGGCAGCTTCGACATGGGCGGCGTCGCCCCCCACCTCTACCTCGAATTCGACAGCGACACCCTCGACCGCCACCGCCTCGAACGCGCCTGGCACAAGGTCGTCCGCCGGCACGAGATGCTGCGCATCGTCGTCCTGCCCGACGGCCGCCAGCGCATCCTCGACGACGTCCCCGACTACCGCTTCGCCCACCTCGACCTCACCGGCGCCGACCCCGCCGACGCCGAGGCCCGGCTCGCCGAGATCTCCGAACGGATGGGCGCCGACGTCCGCCCCGCCGACACCTGGCCCCTCTGGGAGATCAGGACCAGCACCCTCCCCGACGGCCGGCTGCGCACCCACGTCAGCTTCGACCTGCTCTGCGCCGACGTGGCCAGCTTCTTCTACCAGATCCTGCCGTCCTGGCGGGAGTTCCACGACGACCCCGGCCTCCCCGACACCCCGCCCGCCCTCTCCTTCCGCGACTACGTCCTCGCCGAGGAGGTCCTGCGCGACACCCCGCTCTACGAACGCTCCCTCGCCTACTGGCAGGACCGCGTCCGCGCCCTGCCCCCCGCCCCCGAACTGCCCACCGCCGTCGCCCCCGGCGACCTCACCCGCCCCCGCTTCGTCCGCCGCCACGCCCGCCTGGACGCCGCCCTCTGGGCCCGCATCAAGGAACAGGCCGGCGAACACGGCGTCACCCCCTCCAGCGCCCTCGTCGCCGCCTACGCCGCGACCGTCGCCACCTGGAGCAAGAACCAGCACTTCACCCTCAACTTCACCGCCGTCAACCGGCTGCCCTTCCACCCCGAAGTCGACGCCATGGTCGGCGAGTTCGCCTCCTTCGAACTCCTGGAGGTCGACACCCGCGCCCTGGACACCTTCGGCGACCTCGTCGCCCAGGTCCAGCGCCGCAGCTGGGAGGACTTCGAACACCGCCACATCAGCGGCGTCCGCATCCTGCGCGAACTCAACCGCGTGCGGCGCGACACCAGCGGCGGCGTCATGCCCGTCGTCTTCACCAGCGCCCTGTCCACCGAGCAGGACCCCGCCGCCGTCCCCTCACCGGTCGCCTGGCTCGGCGAACAGAACGCCTTCATCTCCCAGACGCCCCAGGTCACCATCGACCACTTCGTCCTCGAATTCGGCGGAGTCCTCGAACTGGCCTGGCACGCCGTCGACGAACTGTTCCCCGACGGCATGATGGCCGAGATGTTCGCCGCCTACCAGGACCTCCTGGCAAGCCTCGCCGAACCCCAGGGCTGGCACCGCCCGCCCGCCGTCCCCCTGCCCGCCTGGCAGCTCGAGGCCCGCGACCGCGCCAACGACACCGCCGGACCCGTCCCCGGCGGACTGCTCGCCGACCGCGTCCTCGCCGCCGGCACCGCCCCCGCGACCGCCCACCGCCCCGCCGTCGTCACCGCCGAGCGCACCCTCACCCACGCCGAACTCACCGGCCACGCCGTCGAACTGGCCCGCACCCTGGCCGGCCGCGGCCTCGGCCCCGGCGCGGTCGTCGGCATCGGCCTCGCCAAGAGCTGGCGGCAGATCGTCGCCGCCGTCGGCACCTCCGCCGCGGGCTGCACCTA
Source organism: Streptomyces caatingaensis (assembly GCF_001187435.1). GTDB lineage: Bacteria > Actinomycetota > Actinomycetes > Streptomycetales > Streptomycetaceae > Streptomyces > Streptomyces caatingaensis. Next base: position 177,402 of record NZ_LFXA01000014.1, read on the forward strand.
CGTCCCCGTCGACCCCGAACTGCCCGCCCCCCGGCGCGCCTGGCTCGTCGAGCACGCCGGCATCGACCTCGTCCTCACCGACGGCACACCCGACCCCGGCTGCTGGCCCGACGGCGTCCCCACCCTCGCCGTCCCCGCCGGCGACGGCCGCCCGCCCGAGCGGACCTGGCACTGCCCCGCCCGGCCCGAGGACACCGCCTACGTCATCTACACCTCCGGCTCCACCGGCACCCCCAAGGGCGTCGCCGTCTCCCACACCGCCGCCCTCAACACCCTCACGGACGTGGCCGAACGCTTCGGCGTCGGCCCCGACGACCGGGTCCTCGGACTCTCGTCGCTCAGCTTCGACCTCTCCGTCTTCGACGTCTTCGGCGTCCTCGGCGCCGGAGGCGCCCTCGTCCTGCCCGAACCGGAGGCGAGGCGCGACCCCGCCCGCTGGACCGGCCTCCTGCGCGACCACGGCGTCACCGTATGGAACTCCGTGCCCGCGCTCCTCGACATGCTCGTCACCCACCTGGAGAACACCCCCGCCCCCGACACCGGACCACTGCCCCTGCGGCTCGCCCTGCTCAGCGGCGACTGGATCCCCGTCCGCCTCCCCGACCGCGCCCGCGCCCTGGCCCCCGCACTCCAGGTCGTCAGCCTCGGCGGCGCCACCGAGGCCGCCGTGTGGTCCATCGCCCACCCCGTCGGCGAGGTCCCGCCCGACTGGACCTCCATCCCCTACGGCCGCCCGCTGCGCAACCAGACCTTCCACGTCCTCAACGACCGCATGGAACCCGCGCCCGTGTGGACCGCCGGACAGCTCTACATCGGCGGCGCCGGACTCGCCACCTGCTACTGGAACGACGAGACCCGCACCGCCGAGTCCTTCGTCACCCACCCGCGGACCGGCGAACGCCTCTACCGGACCGGCGACCTCGGCCGCTACCTGCCCGACGGCACCATCGAGTTCCTCGGCCGCGAGGACTTCCAGGTCAAGATCGGCGGATTCCGGGTCGAGCTCGGCGAGGTCGAGCACGCCCTCGCCCACCACCCCGGCGTGGCCGCCGCGGCCGTCACGGCCCTCGGGGCACGCACCCAGCAACGCCTCGCCGGCTACGTCGTCCCCGCCGAACCCACCGCCGACCCGGGCGAGTTGACCGCCTCCGTCCGCGAGCACCTGACCGCGACCCTCCCCGCCTACCTCGTCCCCGCCGACATCGTCGTCCTCGACGCGCTCCCGCTGAGCGCCAACGGCAAGGTCGACCGCGCCGCCCTCCCGGCCCCCGACCGCGCGGCCCCCGGCGGTCCCGGCGGCCCCGCCGACGAGGTCGACGAACGGCTCCGCGAGACCGTCGCACGGCTGCTCGCCCTCGCGAGCGACGTGCTGGGCGTCTCCGTCTCCGGGGCCGCCGACAACTTCTTCGCCCTCGGTGGCGACTCCATCATGGGCATCCAGCTCGTCGGCCGGGCCGCCGGCGAGGGACTGGTGATCGGGCCGCAGGACCTCTTCGAGAGCGACTCCTTCCTCGACCTCGCCCGCCGCGCCGCCGAGGCCGCGCCCACGGCCGCCGGGGACACGGCCGCCGTGCCGCTCACCGCCCACCAGGCCCGCCTCGCGGGCGCCGGAGCCGTCGCCCGGCTCGTCGTCCCGTGGCCCGCCGGAGCCGACGCCGCCCTCGCCGGGCGGGCGCTGCGCGAGACCGCGGCCCGCCACGCCGCCCTGCGGCTGCGCCTCGGGACGACGGAGGACGGGACGCCCGGCCAGTCCGACGCGGGCGTGCCCGACGACGCGTTCTCCGAGATCGACCTGTCCGGACTGCCGGAGGCCGCCCGCGAGGACGCCCTCGCCGAACTCGTCGCCGAGATGGCCGAGGAGACCGCCTCCGGCGAGGCCGGCACCGGGGGCGTCCGGCTGGCCCTCGTCCGCACCGGCGCCGGCGCCGACCGTCTCGTGTGGCTGGCACCGGCGGCGCTGCTCGACGACTCCTCCTGGCGGCTGCTGCTCGCGGACTTCGCCCACGCCCACGGGCAGCTGGCCGAGGGACGGGAACGCGTCGGCTGGGACGGCCCGGTGGAGTCCTTCCCGGCCCTCGTCGCATCGGCCCCCGCCGGGGCCGCACCGGACGGCGCGGGTACGGCGGCACTCGACGGCGAACTCGTGAGCGCGCTGCCCGCGGAGGCGGTCGCCGGGCTGCGCGAAGCGGCCTTCGGCGCCTACCACCTGGACCTCGGGGAGGCGGTGGCCGCCGCCCTGGCCCTGGCCGTCGGCGGGGCGCTGCCGGGCACCGCCCTGACGGTGGAGCGGTCGTGGCGGCCGGAGACGGGGGAGGGGGCCCTGGGCCGGTTCACCGAGGTGACCGCCGTGCGCGTGCCCGCCCCGGAACCCGGCGACGAGGACCTCGGCACCGTCCTCGCCGCCGTCAAGCAGGACCTGCGGGCCCGCCCGGCGGCCGCCCCGGCCGGCGACCGCGTGCACCTGCGCGAGATCCCCGACGCCGAGTGGCCCGTACGGCCGGTGGACGGCGGCCCGCTGGTGCTGCCGGCACCCCACGGCGTGCTCGCCGAGGTCGCCGGTGCCCTGGCCGACGGCGGGCTGAGGCTGCGGTGGCGGTACGCGGAGGGCGCCGAGGCCGCCGTCCGGGCGGCCGCCGGGGCCCTCGACGGCGCCGTGCGCCGGGTGACCGCGCACTGCGCGGGCGCCGCCGCCGGCTCCTACGAACCGTCCGACTTCCCGCTGGCCGGGATCGAAGCCGGCGAACTGGCCGAGTTCCTCGGCTCGCTGGAGGGGGAGGAGGACACGCCCTAGGCGGGACGCGCGTTCCCCCTCTCCTGCCCCTCCCCACCAGTGAAGGGTCCTTACCGTGCCCACCACCAAGTCCATCGAGGACATCTACGAGCTCACCCCCATCCAGCAGGGCCTCCTCTTCGAGCAGCTCGCCCGCCCCGAGGCCGGCGTCTACATCGAACAGCTCCTCCTCACCTTCGACGGCACCCTCCACCCCGAACCCTTCGGCCGCGCCTGGCAGATGGTCGTCGACCGGCACCCCATCCTGCGCACCTCCTTCCACTGGCGCGACGAGGGACTGCCGCTCCAGGTCGTCCACCGGCACGCCGAACTGCCGCTGGAGGTCCTCGACTGGCGCGACGTCCCCCAGGACGGGCAGCGGCGGCGGTTCGAGGAATGGCTCGACCGCGAGCGCGTCGAGGGCTTCGACCTCACCAGGGCGCCGCTGATGCGGATCGGCGTCGTGCGGACCGCCCCCGAGCAGTGGGTGTTCGTCTGGCGGCTGTCCCACCTCCTCATGGACGGCTGGTCCTTCGGGCTCGCGGTCGGCGACTTCATCGACTGCTACCGGGGCCTGTGCCTCGGCCACGAGCCCGAGCGGCGGCCCATGCGGCCCTACCGGGACTACGCGGCGTGGTGGGCCCGCCAGGACGCCGCCGCCGACCGGGAGTTCTGGGCGGCCGAGCTGGCCGGCTTCACCCCGCCCGAGCCGCTGCGGCTGGGCGGCCGCCCGCCCGCCCCGGGCGAGCCCAGCCACGGCTTCGTCGAACTCGACCTCTCCGACATCGAGCCCGCCGTCCGCGCCCTCTCGCGCACCCACCAGCTCACCCTGAACACCATCGTGCAGGGCGCCTGGCTGCTCGTCCTGTCCCACCACTACGGCACCGACGACGTCCTGTGCGGCTTCACCATGGCCCACCGGCCCGGCGAACTGCGCGGCAGCGAGACGATCCTGGGCCCGCTGATCTCCACCATGCCGGTGCGCGAGCGCCTGGAGCCCCACCGCACGGCGCTCGCGTGGCTGCGCGACTTCCAGGTGCACATCGCCGCCGTCCGCGAGCACACCGGCATGCCGCTGTTTGACGTCCAGCGGCTGGCGGGGCTGCCGCTGGACGTGCCGCTGCTGGAGAGCAGCGTGAGCTACGAGAACATGCCGATGCCGGACTTCGCCCTCCAGGAGACCGGCATGAAGCTCAGCTCCATGCGCTACGACGGGCGGCCGCACTACCCGATCACCATGGTGATCATGCCGGGGGAGGGCATGCCGCTGCGTGTGATCCACGACCGCGGCCGGATCTCCCCGGAGGCCGCCCAGCGCTTCTGCGACCAGCTGCGGACCGTGCTCACCCGCATGGCGACGAGCCCCGAACTCACCTTGGGCGAGCTCTCCCCGGGCGCCGGCGCCGCCGCCCCCGTCCCCGCCCCGGCGGTCCGCCTGGAGACCGAGGAGGCCACGCTGCACGGCACGTTCGCCCGGCACGCCGCCCGCACCCCCGACGCCGAGGCACTGTCGTACCAGGGCACACGCCTGACGTACCGTCAGCTCGACGAGCGCGGCGACGCCGTGGCGGGCCTGCTGGCCGGGGCGGGCGTGCGGCCCGGCGACCGGGTCGGGCTCTGTCTCGACCGCGGCCCCGACCTGATCGCGGCGATGCTCGGGGTGTTCAAGGCCGGAGCCGCCTATGTGCCGCTGGACCCGGCGCACCCGGCCGCGCGCCTGGCGTGGACGGTCCGGGACGCCGCACCGGCCGCCGTCCTCACCACCCCCGGACGCGCCGGTCTCCTGGGCGACTTCGACGGACCCGTCCTGGAGGTCCGTGACGACCTCGCCCTGCCCGCCGGCCCCGCCCTCCCGGAGACCGGGCCCGACACCCCCGCGTACGTCCTGCACACCTCCGGCTCCACCGGCCGCCCCAAGGCCGTCGTCGTCACCCACCGCAACGTGCAGAGCCTCCTCGCCGCCGGGCGCGCGCTGTTCGGCTTCGGCGCGGACGACGTGTGGACGTGCAGCCACTCCTTCGGCTTCGACTACTCGGTCTGGGAGATCTGGGGCGCCCTCGGCAACGGCGCCCGCCTCGTGCTCGTCCCGCCGGAGACCGTGCGGTCGCCGGGCGACTACCACGCCCTCGTGCGCGACGAGCGGGTCACCGTCTCCTCCCAGACGCCCACCCTCTTCGAGCACTTCGCCGCCGCCGACGAGGCGGCCGGCGACCCGCTGGCCCTGCGGCACGTCTTCCTCGGCGGCGACCGGCTCACCACCGCCGTCCTGCGGCCCTGGATCGAGCGGCACGGCGACCGGCGGCCCCGGGTGCACAACCTCTACGGCGTCACCGAGGCCACCGTCGTCTCCACCTGGCACACCGTCACCGCCGACGAGGTCCTGGCCGACGCCCCCGTCCCCATCGGCCGGGCCCTGCCCAACCAGCGGGCCTACCTGCTCGACGAGCGCGGCCGCGCCGTCGCCGAGGGCACACGCGGCGAACTCTGCGTCGCCGGACCGGCCGTGGCCGCCGGCTACCACGACCGCGAGGAGCTCACCGCCCGGCGCTTCGGCACCGAACCGGCCCCGCCCGGCGAACGCCTCTACCGCACCGGGGACTTCGCCCGCGCCCTGCCCGACGGCACCCTCCAGTACCTCGGCCGCGACGACACCCAGGTCAAGATCCGCGGCCACCGCGTCGAACTCGGCGAGGTCGAGGCGGCGTTGCGCGCCCACCCGGCCGTGCGCTCGGCCGTCGCCGTGGTCCGCGACGACGGCGGGGGCGGCCGCATCGTCGGCTACGGCGTCCCGGCCGCCACGCGCGTCCCCGAGGACGAGGTGCGCGCGGACCTCGGCGAGCGGCTGCCCGCGCACATGGTGCCGTCCGCCTTCGTCTGGCTGGACGCGCTGCCCGTCGCGGTCGGCGGCAAGGTGGACGTCCGCTCGCTGCCCGCGCCCGCCGCGCACCGCCCCGCCGGCCGGGCGGAGCCGCGCACCCCGCTGGAGCGTGAACTGGCCGCCCTGGTCGCCCGGTTGGCCGGACTGCCGGAGGTGGGACCCGACGACCGGTTCGCCGACCTCGGGCTGCACTCCGCGCACCTGATGCGGCTGATGACGACCCTGAGCTCCCGCTGGGACGCGGCGGTTCCCCTGCGGGAGATCTACGCGTCCCCCACCGTCGCCGCGCTGGCCCGCCTGGTGGAGCGGGCCCGGAAGGAGCAGCCGTGACCGTGCCGGAGGACACCCGCGCCAAGGAGGACGCGGCCTGGCGCGAGCGGGTGCGCGCCTTCGCCCGCGAGCACGTGGCCCCGCTGTCGGACGCGATGGACCGCGCGGCCGCCCTCGACCCGGGGCTGCGGGAGAAGCTGTTCGCGGCCGGACTGATGGCCGTCGAGGCCCCGGCCCGGTACGGCGGCGGGGGCGGGTCGCTGCGGCGGGTCGCGCTCACCATCGAGGAGATCGCCCGCACCGACCCCGGCGTCGCGGTGGCCGTCGACGTGCAGAACGCGCTGATCGTCGCGACCCTGCTGCGGCAGGGCAGCGGCGACCAGCGGCGGCGGCACCTGCCGCTGCTGGCCACCCGGCGCGTCGGCGCCTTCGCGCTCTCCGAGGAGGGGGCGGGCAGCGACGCCTTCGCGGGCACCACCGCGGCGGTGCCGGCGCCGGACGGCGACGGCTGGCTGGTGACCGGCCGCAAGCGCTGGACCAGCAACGCCGGCGCGGCCGACCTCTTCCTGGTGTACGCCCGCACCGAGGGGCACGGCTCCTCGGCCTTCCTGGTCGAGCGGGCGGCCGAGGGGCTGGACGTCGTCCCGCGCACCGAACAGCTCGGCGTGCGGGCCGCGTCCACGGCCGACCTCGTCCTGGAGGACGTGCGGGTGCGGCGCGCGGACTGCGTCGGGGGGATCGGCAACGGCGAGGGCGTGGCCATCGCCGCCCTCGACATCGGCCGCATCGGCATCGCCGCCCAGCTCGTCGGGCTGGCGCAGGGCGCGCTGGACGAGGCGGTGGCCTACAGCGGGCGGCGCGAGCAGTTCGGCCGTCCGGTCGGGGAGTTCCAGGGCGTGCGGTTCACGCTGGCCGACATGGCCACCGACGTCGCCGCCGCCCGGGCCCTGCTGTACGACGTGGTGCGCGACGTGGAGGCCGGGGCGGACATCGCGGAGCGGCTGCGGATGTCCGCCATGGCCAAGTACTTCGCCTCCCAGGTGGCCGAGCGGACCGCGTCGCGGGCCGTCGAGGTGCTCGGCGGGAACGGCTTCACCCGGGAGTACCCGGTGGAGCGGTTCTACCGGGACGCGAAGGCGGGCAAGATCTACGAGGGGACGTCGAACATCCTGCTGAACAGCATCTCCCGTTCCCTGGGCGGGACCTGAGCGCGGGACCCGCTCCCCGCGCGGTCCCGCCCAGGGCCGTTCCTCCGGGGTGGGGACCCGGAGGAACGGCCGTCAGACCACCCCTCGCCGCATCGCGATCACCACCGCCTCCGTCCGGTCCGCGGCTCCCAGCTTCCGGTAGATCATGTGGAGGTGGGCCTTGACCGTCTGCTCCGTGATGTTGAGCGTCCGCCCGATGCGACGGTTGGACGACCCCTGGGCGAGCAGTTCCAGCACCTCCTGCTGGCGCTGGGTCAGGTGCACGCACGGTGTCGTCGTGTCCTTCGCGGGCGGGCGTTCGGGGACCGCGGCCAGGTCCTGGAGCGCGGAGAGCCTGTCGCGCGCCTCCCGGGCCAGGTCGCCGACCTCCTGGAAGTGCGCGAGCACTTCGTCGATCGTCTTCAGCGCCGCTTCGAGATCCTGGGTGAGCGTACCGGTGCCAGTCATTGGTTTCCCTCGTCGAGTGTGCTCCCGGGGCCCTTCACCGGCGCCCCTGCCTTCCACACGTGCGTCACCGCGCCGGGGCGGGCGAGCACGGAGACGTCCTCCAGCGGATTCTCCGCCAGCGCGATCACGTCCGCGTCGTGGCCCGCCGCCAGCCGCCCCGACAGCGGGGCCTGCGGGCCCAGCGTCAGCGGGCCCGTGGCCGTGCCGGCCTCGATCGCCTCCAGCGGCGTCAGCCCGGTGGCCACCAGGTGGGCGAACTCCGCGCCGTTGCGGCCCCAGGACAGCGGGCCGCCGCGGGTGCTGGTGCCCAGGTCGGTGCCGGCCGCGATGCGCACCCCCGCCGCGTGGGCCACGGCCATGGCCGTGCGGTGGCGGTCCTCCAGCTCCTCCAGGGAGCGGCGGGCGTCGGGGGAGACGAGCTCCTTGCGGGCCAGGATCCCCTCGTAGACCGTCCGGGTGGGTACCAGGACGGCCCCCGCCTCGCGCAGGGCGACGGCCGCCTCCTCGTCGAGGTCGGTGCCGTGCTCGATGGTCCGGCAGCCGGCCTCCAGCGCGGCCATGATGCCCGCCTTGCCGTGGCAGTGGGCCGCCACCACCCGCTCCGCACGGGCCGCCTCCTCGACGATCGCCCGCAACTCGGCGGCGCTGAACTGCTGGTGGCGCGGGTGGTCGAGCTCGCTGATCACGCCGCCCGAGGTACAGACCTTGATGACCTTCGCGCCGAGCCGGAGCTGGAGGCGGACGGCCTTGAGGCAGGCGTCCACCCCGTCGGCGAGGTGCAGCATCCCCTGCGGGCGGTCCGGGGCGGCGACCCAGGGGTGGGGCAGGCCGTGCGCGTCGGAGTGCCCGCCGGTCGGGCTGATGACGCTGCCCGCCGCGTACACCGTCGGCCCGCTCACCGTGCCCTCGGCGATCACGCGGGCCAGGAAGACGCCGTAGCCGCCGACCTCGCGGACGCTGGTGAAGCCGGCCAGCAGCGCGGTCTCGGCGTCCTTGACGGAGCGGGCCGCCGCGACGGCGGCCGGGGTGAGCAGGAGGTTCTGGGTGCTGACGGCCTCCCGCAGCCCCACGAAGTGCACATGGCAGTCCCACAGTCCCGGCATCACCACCGGGACGCGGACCGTCCGGTGCCCGGGGACGGGGGCCGGAGCCTGCGAGCGGGGCCCGGCGTAGGCGATGCGGTCGCCGGACAGCTCCACCACGCCGTCGTCCACGGGCTCCCCCCGCCCGGGTATCAGCAGGCCCGCCTCGACGCGGACGCCCTCCGCGGCCCCGGTCACCGGCCGCTCCCGTCGGCCGCCGCCCTGGCCAGGACGGTGTGGACCGGCATGCCCGGCAGGCTGTGCAGGCTCTCGAACGCGAGGCCGCTCGCGGTCAGCGTCGCCCTCAACTCCTCCAGGGAATAGGTGTGTCCGCCCTTGGAGATGGCGAGCATCTGCGCCGAGAACACCCGCGAGGCCGGATCGGCCAGCGGGTCGCGGGAGACCACCAGGAAGTCGTTGACCAGCAGCCGGCCGCCCGGCCGCAGGGTGGCCGCCAGCCGGGACAGCAGCCGCACCGAGGTGGGCACGTCGAAGAAGTGCAGGACGTGGCTGACGAGGACGAGGTCGTACGGGCCGCCGGGCGCCACCTCGAACATGTCGCCCGGCAGGTACGCCACCCGGTCCGCGACCCCGAACTCCTCGGCCGTGCGCCGGGTGACCTCCAGGACGTTGGGCCAGTCCAGCGCGTGCACCCGGGCCCGGGGGAAGCGCCGGGCGAGCGTCAGCGACTGGATGCCGTTGCCGCAGGCGACGTCGAGGACGTCCAGCGTGGGGCGCGGCCCGGCCCACTCCTCCAGCAGGGCGCACACGTGCCGGGAGGTGGCGCGGCTGGTCGCCGTGATGCCCTCGGCGAACTCCCGCCAGTAGGGGTGGCCGGGTTTCTCCGCGTCGTCCTCCAGGAGGGTGCGGCCGTGGCGTACGGCGCCGGCCAGGTCCTTGACGGAGTCCAGCACGTAGTCGCAGGTGTAGACCTTGGCGAGGCCGCCGATGTAGCGGGAGGCGCCGGTGACGAGGAAGCGGCGGCTGGTGTCGGTGAGCGCGTACCGCGTCCTGCCGCCGGGCTCGTCCGGGACGCGGGCCTCCAGGAGGGCGAGCGCGGCCAGGGCCTCCAGCAGGACCTCGGTCGCGCGGGCGTCGGAGCCGATCGCCGCGGCCGCCGCGGCGGCGGTCAGCGGGGCGTCGGCGAGGGCGTCGAAGACGCGCAGCTCGATGCCCGCCCGCAGGATCCCGGCCCGTTCGACACCGGTCAGCAGGTTCATGATCTCTTCGGCCGTGGCGGGCCCGGGCGGAGCCGGCGGTGTGGGGCCGGTGGCCTGTGCGTGTGCGGGCATGCGAGCACCTCTCCCATGACATGCGGTCGGGCGGACGGTGGACGGCGCGGGGACGGGGGGGCACCGGAGCGGCGCCCGTCAGGGCAGCACCAGGGAGCGCAGGGCCCGCTTGTCGACCTTGCCGGCCGGGGTGAGCGGGAACTCGGGCAGCACGGCCAGGCGTTCGGGGAGCTTGCCGCTGTCCAGCCCGGCCCGGTCGCGCAGGTGCCGGCACAGCCCCGCCAGGTCCAGCCCCCCGGCGGCGTCGCGCAGCACGACGCAGGCGAGCACGCGTTCGCCCAGGCGCTCGTCCGGGGCGCCGAGGACGGCGGCCGAGCGGACGTCCGGGTGCTGGTGGAGGGCCTCCTCCAGCTCGGCGACGCTGATCTTGTAGCCGCCGCGGTTGATGACGTCCTTCTTGCGGCCGGTGATGTGCAGCCGGCCGTCGGCGTCGAGGAAGCCGAGGTCGCCGGTGCGCACCCAGCCGTCCGCCGTGCGGTAACGGCCGTCCAGCTCGGGGGCGCCGAGGTAGCACAGCGGCGACATCGGCCCCCGCGCGTGGATCTCGCCCGGGGCGCCGGCGGGCAGGGCCTCGTCCGCCTCGTCCGCGACGCGCACCTCCACCACGCGGGGGTCGGGCCGCCCGGCCGTGTCCGTCTTGGTGGCGAAGTCGTCGTCGAGCGCGGTGTGGCAGCAGATGCCGTCGGCCGAGCCGTAGGAGTGGACGAAGACCACCCCGAAGGTCTCCTCGCACCGGCGGATCGTTTCCGCGTGGACGTGGGCGCCGCCGCAGACGATCGCGCGCACCGGGGCGAAGGTCTCCCGGTCGGCGCCGTCGGCGGTCAGCAGGCGCTCCAGGATGGCGGGGGAGAGGAAGACGTGGCTGGGCCGGTGCGCCCGGACCGCCGCCACCGTGGCCGCGGGGTCGAAGCGGTCGACGGTCACCAGCGTCGCGCCCATGGCGGCCAGGGTGCAGGGGGTGCCGAACGAGCCGAACGGCGAGGACAGCGGGACGCAGAACAGGAAGCGCGGCGGATTCCCCGCGCCGTCGTCCCCCAGCTCCGTCAGATACGGCGTCTGGCCGCCGACGAGCGCGTCGTGCGAGTAGAGCACGAGCTTGGGCTCCGCCTCCGACCCCGACGACGCCATGATGCGCGCCGGCCCGCCGGGATCGACCTCCGGCAGCTCCCCGGGCGGGGCGCCGCCCGTCAGGGCCTCGTCGAGGGGAAGGGTGCCCGGGGGCGCCCCGTCGTGCACGAACACCGCCTCCAGGGCGGGCAGTTCGGGCCGTAACTCGTCCACCAGCGCCGCGTAGTCCGTCCCGCCGACGCGGCGGGTGACGATCGCCGCGCGGGCGCCCGAGCGGCGCAGCAGGGAGAGCGTCTCGCGCCGCTTGCGGCCCACGGGATACGGCAGGACGACCGCGCCGAGGGCGGCGACGGCGAGGTCGGCGGCGCAGGCGCGCCAGCCGTTGGGCAGGTTGACCGCGACCACGTCCCCCTGGCGGACGCCGGCCTTCCGCAGGGTTCCGGCCAGATTCAGGGAACGGGTCAACAGCGTCGCGTAGGTGGTGTTACCGTCCTCGTCGGCGACGGCCGTGCGGTCCGGGGCGCGCCGTGCCTGTTCGGTGAAGGCGGTGAAGACGTCCTTGCCCGGATACAGCCCGAGAGCGGTCCAGCGGTCCCTCAGCGCCCGTGGTGTCAGATCGTGGTGACGCCGGCTCACAGCAGAAAACCTCCGCGTGGCGATCCCCCGGTCAGGGGGCGGATCGGTCGGCCGCGGAAGGGGAAAACGTCGCGTCGGGACGCTCCCACCCCCCGTGATGCACGCAACCCGCCACGCGTCCGGGACGGGCGCGTGAGCAGGCAGTCAAATAGGAGCCCAGACAACCAATGATTGAATGTCTCCGAGCCTACCTCCCGGCTTTGGTCATGGGCAAGTAATGACCTTGAACCGACCGGAAGTTGACGGATCACCGGGCCCGTCCGCGGGGGGAGGCGGACGGGCCCGGCGGTTTTTCCCGGCGCCCCGCTACGACACGGAACGGTCACTGCCGGCGGGCAGGCTCACCACCACGTTCACCGCCATCAGCGTCATCAGCGCGGCCAGCGGCAGCGTCCACGAACCGCTCGCCGAGCGCAGGGCGGAGGCGAGCGGGGGCCCGGCCGCCGCGATGACGTAGCCCACCGTCTGTGACATGCCCGACAGTTGGGCCGCCGTCCGGGCGTCCGGCGTCCGCCGGACGTAGAGCACGCCGGGGATGCCCTGCCCGGCGCCGAGACCCAGGCCCAGGACCACCGCCCACACCGGGGCGCTGGCCGCCGGCGCGAACAGCACGCCGGCCAGGCCCGCGAAGCACAGGGCGGCCGTGGTCACCACGTGCCGCCGCTGGTCGGCGCCGCGCCCGGCCAGGCTGGGGCCGAAGAAGCCGCCCACGGCCACGAACACCGCGCAGACCGAGAGGTAGAAACCGGCCGTCGTACGGTCGACTCCCTTGTCCACGTAAATCGTCGGCAGCCAGGAGAACACCGCGTAGAACAACAGCGACTGGAAACCGAAGAACGCCGTGACGCTCCACGCCGTCCCGCTGCGCAGCAGCCCCGCCCACTTCAGCGCGCCGCCGCCGGACGCGCGGTCGTGGGGCACGCGCACCTGGGTGGCGAGGAACGCCAGGGCCAGGACCGCCGGGACGACGGTGCAGCCCAGCGCGATGGCCGAACTGTCGCCGGACGCGCGGTAGACGGGCTCGGAGAGCGCCGCGATCGCCGCGGCGCCGCCGCCCATCATCATCGCGTACACGCCCATCATCACGCCGATGCGCTGCGGGGGGAACCGCTTGCGCACCAGCACCGGGGTGATCACGTTCAGGACCGCGATGGCGATGCCCGCCACCACCGTCCCCGCGTACAGGCCCACCGTGCCCGCCGACCGCAGCAGGATGCCGCCGACGAGGAGGGCCATCGCCCCGAACACCGCGCGCTCCTCGCCGAACCGGCCCCTGACCACGGTGCCCAGCGGGGCGAACAGGCCCATGCACAGCGGGGGGAGGGTCGTCAGGACGGTGGCCGCGGTGTGGCCGAGCCCGAGGCTGGGGATGAGCGGGCCGACCCCGCCGAAGACCACCCGCAGGTTCAGGCTGAGCAGGACGAAGGCCGTCACCAGCAGGGCGCCGGTCCCCGCCCGGCTCCGCTCCGGCGCGGCGGCGGCCTGCCCGGTGACGACGCCCGGTGGTGGGCTGATGTGGCTCATGGAGTACTCCTCAGGCGCTCGCGCACCCGGTCGATGACGATGTTGATGTGATGGGCCGCCTCGGTGGCGGCCCGTGCCGGGTCGCCCTGCGCGATCGCCTCGACCAGCAGCGCGTGCGCCTCGTGGTCGAAGTCCGGCAGCTCCAGATCGTCGGTGGAGCGGCGGATCCCGGCCTCCGTGGCCGAGGAGAGGGCGCTGTAGAGCTCGATCAGCACGGGATTGCGGGAGAGTTCGACCACGGTGTGGTGGAACTCCATGGCCCCGGCCACCACTTGCTCGGTGCCGTCGCCCTCGGCCGGCACGGAACTGCGCGCCAGCGCGCGGAGCCGCGGCACGTCCTCCGGCAGGCGCCGCTCGGCCGCCTGGCGGGCGGCCTCGACCTCCAGGCCCCGCCGGACCACCAACAGGTCCAGCAGGTCGGCCAGTCCGAGCCGGCGCATGAGCACTCCCTGGGTCTCGTCCCGGGCCCGCACATAGGTGCCGTCGCCGTGGCGGACCTCCAGCACGCCCGCGTGGGCGAGCGCCCGGACCGCCTCGCGCATGGTGTTGCGCGCCACGCCCAGGGCCTCGATCAGCTCGTTCTCCGCGGGAATCCGCCCGCCGACCGGCCACTCGCCGGACTTGATGCCTTCACGGATCTGGTCGATGGCCTGGTCGACGAGGGAGGTCCGTGTCACTTCGCGCATATCCACTCCAGCATCCATTGATTGGATGTCTCAGGGTAGTTGGCCGGGGCCACCCGTGTTCCGGCCTTTCCACGATGCCCGCTCAAGTCGGCTTGAGGTCAACTTCCCCCGTGCGAAGGGCTCCTGCCCGGGCCTACTGTGAGCCGCATGACTTCCGCCACGTCCGACTTCGACCGCCACTGCGACCACATCGTCCGCCAGACCGACCTGTTGATCTCCCACGTCACCGGCGCCGCGACCAGCACCCCCGTCCCCACCTGCCCCGGCTGGAACCTGGGCAACCTGCTGCGGCACCTGGCCGGAACCCATACCTGGTCCGCCCGCGTCGTCACCGCACGGTCCTCCGAGCCCGTCCCCCACGACGAGGTCGACGACGTCGCCGGCCCCGACGACGAGGATCCGGCCGCCCTCGCCTCCCGCTGCGCCGCCGCCGCGCGGCGCCTCGCCGCGGCGCTGCGGTCCACCGGTCCGGACGTGCCGCTGTGGACCGCCGGGCCCGGCGGCACGGCCGCGTTCTGGGCCCGGCGCATGGCCCACGAGACCGCCGTCCACCGGGCGGACGCCGCGTTCGCGGCCGGGGCGCCCTACGCGCTCGACCGCTGGGCGGCGGTCGACGCGCTCGACGAGTGGATCGGCTTCTCGGTGTCGCCGGAGGCGCCCTCCCTCCGAGGGCCGGGCCGCACGCTCCACTTCTCGGTGGGGGACGGCGCCGAGTGGTTCGTCGATCTGAGCGCCGACCCGCCCGCGTGGCGCCGCGGTGGCGGCTCCGCCGCCGTCGACGTGCGCGGCTCCGCCACGGATCTGCTGCTGTCGATGTACGGGCGGCCGGTGGGGGAGGGGGCCGTGGAGGTGCGCGGGGACGGGGAGTTGTTCCGGCGGTGGCGGGAGGCGGCGGCGTTCTGGCTGGAGTAGGGCGGGGCTGCGTGCGCGTGCCCCGCGTGCGCGTGCCCCGGGAGGGGGGTCTCCCCGCCCCGCCCTTTCTCCGTTCCTCGCGCGCTGCCGCGCGGGGGCAATGCGGCTTCGCCGCATTTGTCCTCAAGCTTCCCCAGAGGCGGGTACCCCCAGGACGGGCTGAAAATCAGCCCGTCCGGCGTTCGAGGACGAGCGGCGAAGCCGCGATCCGGGGGTCCAGGGGGCGAAGCCCCCGGTGGGGTGCAGGGGCGAAGCCCCGCCCCACCGCGCGGCAGCGCGCGAGAAACGGCTGAAGGGCGGGGCGGGGAGAGAACCCTTACGCGCCGGCCACCACCCGCGGCACATCCCCCAGCACCGCCCCCACCCGCTCCCGCGGCAGCCCGCCGCCCTGGGCCACGTCCGGCGACCCTCCGCCCCGCCCGTCGAGCAGCCGCTTGACCAGGTCCGAGGCGGACAGTCCCCGGTCGCGGGCGGCCCGGTTGAGCGCCACGACGAACGTGCCCTGCTCGCTCGCCACGGCGACGACCCCGGGCGAACGGGCCGGCAGCCGGTCGCGGACCGCCAGGGCCAGGGCCCGGCCCTCGTCGGACACGGTCGTCACGACCCGCACCCCGTCCGCGTCCACGGCCTCCCCGGCCAGGGCCGCCGCCCGCCCGGCCGTCGCCTCGGCGCGCAGCCGCTGGTTCTCGCGCTCGACCGCCTTGAGACGGTCGAGCAACGAGGCGATGCGGTCGGGGAGTTCGGCCCGGGGCGCCTGGACCTGCTCGGCGAGGCGCGTGACGAGGTCGCGTTCGCGGGCGAGGTGGTCGAAGCCCTCCAGGCCGACCGCGGCCTCCAGCCGGCGCATGCCGGAGCCGACGGAGGACTCCGAGACCAGCGAGACGACACCGATCTGCGAGGAGCGCTCCACGTGCGTACCGCCGCACAGTTCGCGCGACCACGGCCCGCCGATCTCGACGACGCGGACCCGCTCCCCGTACGTCTCGCCGAACAGGGCGAGCGCGCCCAGCTCCTTGGCCTCCGGCAGGGTCGTCCACCGCACGGCGACCGGCAGATCGCGCCGCAGCGCGCGGTTGGCGGCCTCCTCGACGTCGCCGCGCAGGGCGGGGCCGAGGGCGCCGCGCCAGGGGAAGTCGAGGCGCAGGTAGCCGGGCCGGTTGTAGGAGCCGGACTGGAGGGCCGTCGGGCCGAGGACCTCGCGCAGGGCCGCGTGCACCACGTGCGTGCCCGAGTGCGCCTGCCGGGCGCCGAGCCGCCACTCGGGATCGACGGCGGCGCGCACCCCGTCGCCGGGGGCGAGTTCACCGGCGGTGACGCGCACCTGGTGGACCACCAGCCCCGGCAGCGGCCGCTGCACGTCGAGGACGTCGGCCTCCACGGACGCCCCCGTGAGCCGCCCCGCGTCGCTGTCCTGGCCACCGGACTCGGCGTAGAACGGCGTGCGGTCCAGGACGACGGTGACGATCTCCCCGGTGCGCGCCACCGGCACGGCACCGGCCGGGCCGAGCAGGGCCAGCACGCGCGACTCCGTCTCCAGCGCCTCCCAGGCCCGCCAGTCGGTCGGGCCGTGCGCGCCCAGGACCTCGCGGAGCGCGGCCGTGTCGGCGGAGCCGGACTTGCGGGCGCGGGCGTCGGCGCGGGCCCGCTCCCGCTGGGCGTTCATCAGCGCGGTGAAGCCCTCCCGGTCCACCTCCACGCCCTGCTCGGCGGCCATCTCCAGGGTGAGGTCGATGGGAAAGCCGTAGGTGTCGTGCAGCAGGAACGCCTGCCGGCCCGGCAGCGAACGGCCGCCCAGCGCCTTGACCTTGGCGACGGCGGTGTCCAGCACCGCGGTGCCCTGCTTGAGGGTCTCGCGGAAGGCGTCCTCCTCGGCGAAGGCCCGCTCGGCGATACGGGCGAAGGAGTCGACCACCTCCGGGTAGCCCGGCGCCATCACGTCCCTGGCCACGGGCAGGAGTTCGGGCAGCGCCCGGTCCTCGAAGCCGAGCCGGCGCATCGAGCGCACCGCGCGGCGCAGGATCCGGCGCAGGACGTAGCCGCGGCCCTCGTTGCCGGGGACGGTGTCGTCGGCGAGCAGCATCAGCGCCGTGCGGACGTGGTCGGCGACCACCCGCAGCCGCACGTCGTCCTCCGCGTCCGCCCCGTACCGGGCGCCCGCCAGCTCCGCCGCGCGGTCGAGGACCGGGCGCGTCTCGTCGATCTCGTAGAGGTTGTCCACCCCCTGCAGCAGGGTGGCCATGCGCTCCAGGCCCATGCCGGTGTCGATGTTGCGGCGCGGCAGCTCCCCGAGGATGGGGTAGCCGGACTTGCCGGGGCCCTCGCCGCGCTCGTACTGCATGAAGACCAGGTTCCAGAACTCCATGTACCGGTCCTCGTCGACCGCCGGCCCCCCCTCGGGGCCGAAGGCCGGGCCGCGGTCGTAGTACAGCTCCGAGCAGGGCCCGCACGGCCCCGGGACGCCCATCGACCAGAAGTTGTCCTCGTCGCCCCGGGCCACGATCCGCTCGTCCGGCAGCCCGGCGACGCGCCGCCAGACGCCCCGCGCGTCGGCGTCGGAGTGGTGCACGGTCACCCAGATCCGGGCCGGGTCCAGCCCGAAACCGCCGTCGGCGACCGGCGTCGTCGACAGCTCCCAGGCGTGCGCGATGGCCTCTTCCTTGAAATAGTCGCCGAACGAGAAGTTCCCGTTCATCTGGAAGAACGACCCGTGCCGGGTGGTGCGCCCCACCTCCTCGACGTCGAGCGTGCGCACGCACTTCTGCACGCTCGCCGCCCGCGGCCAGGGAGCGGGCGACTCGCCCGTCAGGTACGGCTTGAAGGGCACCATCCCCGCGTTGACGAACAGCAGCGTCGGGTCGGGCGTGGGCAGGGGAGCGCTGGGGACGACGGTGTGACCGCGCGCCGCGAAGAAGTCCAGGAATCGGGTACGGATGTCGGCGGTACGCACGTCGCGCTCACGGATCCCTTCGTCACCACTGGTCCAGTTGCAGGTCCATCGTAAGTGCAAACAGTTCGCAGCTCAGGGGGCATTCCCGGCCGGCGGGGGCCCGGGGGCCGGCCGTCACGTGTGCGGGTTCGCCGCCGCGCCCTCGGTGTTGAGGAGGACGACCGTCGAGGCGCGGCCCAGGGACAGCTCCGCGCGCCGGCCGGCGCCGCCCTCGCCGCCGAGTGCCGCGCGGACGCCCGCGAGGGCGGCGGCGCCGCACGGCCCGGAGGAGACGCCCAGGGCCGCCAGGTCCCGGGCGGCGGCCGTGCTCGCGGCGTCGGTGACCGCGACGGCGGCGTCGAGGCCGTCGCGCAGGTACGGCCACGCGAGGGCGGACAGCGTGCCGCAGTTGAGGCCGGCCATGACGGTCGTCCCGGCCGGGACGGTGACCGGGCGTCCCCGCCGCAGGCTCTCCAGCGCGCACGCCGCCGTCACCGGCTCGACCGACAGCAGCGCCGTGGGCGTCCCGCAGGGGCGGCCGCGGTAGTGGGTGACCGCGGCCTGGGCGAGGGAGCCGACGCCCACCGGCACCGCCACGAGCGCGGGCGGGCGGGCCCCGGCCGCGGCGAGCTGGGCGTCGGTCTCGGCGAAGAGGGTGGAGTAGCCCTCGCAGATCCAGCCCGGGACGCGCTCGTAGCCGGGCCAGGCCGTGTCCTGGAGCAGGACGGCGCCCGGCGCGGCCGCCGCCTCGGACGCCCGGCGCACCGCCGCGTCGTACGAGTCGCCCGCCTCGGTCACCTCGGCGCCCTCCGCGGCGATGGCGGCCACGGCGGCCGGGTGCACGCCGCGCGCCACGAAGACGTGCGCCCGCTGCCCGAGCAGCCGCGCCGTACGGGCCACGGCCCGGCCGTGGTTGCCGTCCGTCGCCGTGACGAGGGTGACCGTCCCCCGCGCCCGCCCGGCCAGCGCCCGGTGCACCGCCCAGGAGACGCCCAGCACCTTGAACGCGGGCAGCCCCATCCGCCGGGACTCGTCCTTGACGAAGACCCGGCCCACCCCCAGCTCCACCGCCAGCGCCGGGAGTTCGACGAGCGGGGTGGGGGTGTGGTCCGGCAGGGAGGCGTGGAAGGACCGCACGGCGGAGGGGGCGGGCGCACACGTCCAGTCGCGGGCGGCGGGGCGGGAGAACCACGGGAGGGCGGTGAGGGAAGCGGATGTCGTCACCCCGTCAGCCTGCGGCCCGGACAACGATCGGTCCAGCACATGTTTTCCACCGGTACCCGTCGGCCGGGCCGAACGATCGACTAGGGTTCCCGGCGACACCCGGGGGGACACCGCGCCATGACCTACGACCTGCACCGGCTGCGGCTGCTGCGCGAACTCAAGCACCGCGGCACGCTCGCCGCCGTCGCCGCCGCCCTGTCGTACAGCCCGTCCACCGTCTCCCAGCAGCTGTCCCGGCTGGAGGCCGAGACCGGCGTCCGGCTCCTGGAACCCGCCGGCCGGCGGGTCAGGCTCACCGCACAGGCCGAGATCCTCGTCGCCCACACCGAGGCCGTCCTGGAACGGCTCGAACGGGCCGAGGCCGACATCGCCGCCTCCGCCACCGGCCTCACCGGCACCCTGCGCGTCGCCGCCTTCCAGACCGCCGCCCTCGTCCTGCTGCCCGCCGCGCTGACCCGGCTGCGCGCCGCCCACCCGCACCTGCGCGTGCACCTCACCCAGAGCGAACCGGAACAGGCCCTCCCGGCGCTGCTCGCCCGGGACTTCGACCTGGTCGTCACCGAGGAGTTCCCGGGCCGGCCGCACCCCCGGACCGACGGAGCGGACCACGAGCCCCTGGGCGACGACCCGTTGCGCCTCGCCCTGCCGGCCGGCACCGACGCGCCCTCCGCGCCCGCGGCCGCCCTGCGGGCGCTGGCCGGCCGCCCCTGGGCCATGGAGCCCGAGGGCTCGGCCGCCCGGCAGTGGGCCGTCGCCCTGTGCCGCGAGGCCGGCTTCGAACCCGACGTGCGCTTCGAGTCCCCCGACCTCCTGCTGCACCTGCGCCTCGCCGAACAGGGCCACGCCGCCGCCTTCCTGCCCGATCTCGTCCATGCCGGCCGCACCCCGTCCGTCCCGCTGCGCACCCTGCCCGGCGGGCCCGTCCGCGCCCTCTCCACGGCCGTGCGCCGCGGCCACGGCGGGCACCCGGCGATCCGCGCCTGCCGGGCGGCGCTGCGGGAGGCGGCGGACGCGGCGCTCGCGGCGCCGGGACGCTGACCGGCGTCACCGGCGCCATCGTCCGCGATCTTGCGGGTACGCTTCCCCTGCCCCGCGCCGCAGGCCCGGGGCCCCGCCCACCGTCATCGTCGGCCCCGACGGCCCGCGCCCGCGGCCGACCCCGCCCGGCGCCCGGGCCCGGAAGGAGAACGGCCCGTGAGCCGCCGCAACCGCACCCCCGCCCCCGCCGCCGCGCCCTGCACGGTCACCGTCTGCCGCGGCTGCTGTTGCGGCACGCCCAAGATCCCCGGCGTCGACCACGCCGCCCAACTGGCCCGGCTGCGCGGCGACCTGGCCGGCACCGACGGGCGGCTCCGCGTCACGGACTGCGTCGACGCCTGCGAACACGGCAACGTCGTCATCGTCCAGCCCTCCGCCGAGGGACGCGCCGCCGGCGGCCGCCCCGTCTGGCTCGGCCTCGTCAACGACCCGGACGCCACCGCCGACATCGCGGCCTGGATACGCGCCGGCGGTCCCGGCCTCGCCGAACCGCCCGGCGTGCTCGACCTCTACGCCTTCACCCCGTCACGCCGCGTCCGGCAGGCCGCCGGCGCCTGAGCCCGGTGCGCACGGTCCACCTCTGTGACCGTCCCGTCCCCACGGGGAGTGAACGGGCCCGCCCGGGGCGGGACTTCGGGGCCGCGCCGGGATAGCGTGCTGCCCACTGGTGTGCCGGGAAGCCTGGTCGGCGTGTGCGTCGCAGCATGTCCATCAGGAGCGGGAGGCCCCTGCCGATGAAGACCGCGCCGTCCCGGCACCTCGTGTCGTACTGTGCGCGCCGCGCCCGGCGCGCGGCGTCGAGGGCGTCGGGCGTCCGGCCCCTGCTGGCGGCCGCGCTGGCCTTCGCGGCCCTCGCCGATCCGGCCTCCACCGCGGCCCGCGCCACCGGGGCGGCGCTGCGGGCCCTGCGCGAGGAGGCCGGTCCGCTGCCGCCCGCCGCGGTGGGCGCGGCCGCCGTCGCGGGCCTCGTCGTCGCCCACCGCGTACGGGCGGACGGCGCGGGGGCGCGGGCGCCCGTCCCGGCCGGGGCGCTGCTCGTGGACCTGGTGCTGTGCGTCGCCGCCGGCTCGGCCTGCGGGGCCCTCGCGTCCGCTGCGCGGCTGCCCGCCGTCGCCCCGTGGCGGGTCCCGCTGGCGTCGGCCGTGGTGGCGGCCGTGGCGGGCCTGACCTGGTCGGGGCCCGCGGGGCGGGCCGCGTTCGCGGTGACGGCCCTCGCCCTCCTCGCCGTCGCCTTCGCGGTGCTCGCCGAGGGGGCGGGCGCGTCCCCGGTGCCGGCCGGAACCCTGGCCCCGCAGGCGGTCCACGCGCCCGCGTCTGCGGTCCTCGTGGCCTTCCCGGTGGCGCTGGCGGTGACCACGGGCATCGAGGCCCTGGCCCGCCCCGGCCGGCGCGGCGAGCCGGTGCGGACGCAATCCCGCCGCGTCGTCCTGTGGCCGAGCCTTCTCGTCGTCGGGGGCGCCGTCCCGGCCCTGGCCGCGGAGGCGGCGCACCCCGGCGGGCCCGGGTCCGGCCGGACGGCCCCCGGCACGGCCGACGTGCTCCTCCACCTGCTGGCCGTCCTGCTCCTGCTGGCGGCCGCGGCCGCCTCCTTCCGGGCCGGGCCCGGGCTCCTCGCGGCGCTCGCCCGCCACCGCGGACGCGGCGGGAGGCCCGCACCCCGCACGACCGCCGCCCTGTTCCTCCTCGCCGTCACGGCGATGACGCTCTGCGCGGCCGGCGGCCGGCACCAGCGCCTGGTCCTGTGCCTCGCGGTCTCCGTCTTCCTGTCCTTCCTGGCGGGGCTGTCGGCCCTGGCCCGCCTCGCGGCCCCCGGGCGGCAGCTCCCGGCCGCGGCGGGTGCCGTCGGCACGGTCGCCGTCGCCTTCGTCCTGGCCGTCGACCTCGCTCGCGGCGCCCCGGCCCTCCCCCTCGCGGCCGTCCTGCTCGCCGCGGGGGGTCTGTACGCCCTGTGGCTGCGCGGCGGCGCGACCGACAACTAGGCGCGAGAACACGGCGGTTACGGGAGGTCCCGGAAGCCGCCGCGCCGGAACGCGCTGATCGCGCCGCGTCTGCCGCATGTAAGGACACCGTCAATGCGTTCCTTGAAGTTTCAAGCGACCTGGACCTAAGGTGAGCGCCGCAAGTTCTTGAACGTTCAAGAACTCCTTTCTCCCCACGAAGGAGTCGTCGTGAAGTCCACCCGCAAGGCCTGGGCCGCAGCCGTCGCCCTCGGCGTGCTCGCCGCGAGCGGAGCCACCGCGGCCGCCGCCGCCCCCTCGTCCTCCCGCCCGGCGAAGGCCGCGAGCGAGGACGGGCAGTTGCAGAAGCTGTACCGGGACGCCGTGGCCGAAGGCGGCCGGCTGGTCGTCTACGCCGGCGGTGACAAGCCGGGGCAGGCCGACTACCTCAAGAACGCGTTCGTGAAGCAGTTCCCGAAGATGAAGGTCGACACCGTCGTCGACTTCAGCAAGAACCACGACGCGCGCCTCGACAACCAGATAGCCGAGCACAAGGTCGTCGCGGACGTCGTCCACCTGCAGACGCTCGACGACTTCCCGCGCTGGAAGAAGGAAGGGGCGCTGGAGCGGTACAAGCCGGTCGGCTGGAACAAGGTCTACGACAAGATCAAGGACAAGGACGGCTACTACACCGGCCTGTACTTCATCGGCTTCGCCGACGTCACCGCCACCACGCTCGGCGACAACGCCCCCGTCGAGGCGGAGGACTTCCTCAAGCCCGAGTACAAGAACAAGCTCGTCTTCACCTACCCCAACGACGACGACGCCGTCCTCTACTACTTCAAGCAGCTCACCGACAAGTACGGCTTCGACTACCTGAAGAAGCTCAAGGCGCAGAACCCGACGTTCGTCCGCGGCACGGCCGACGCGGCCGCGCAGGTCGGCAAGGGCGGCTATGTGGCCAACTTCGGCAGCTCGGGCAGCGCGAGCGGGCTGTCGAGGACGAGCATCCCGGAGAAGTCGCCGTGGGTGGCGTGGCCGCAGACCGGCGCCATCCTCAAGGACGCGCCGCACAAGGCCGCCGCCAAGCTGTACATGAGCTGGATCCTGTCGAAGGGCTACCAGCAGCACGCGTACGGCTGGAGCGCCCGCACCGACGTGCCCGCCCCCGCCGGCCGCAAGGGCATCTTCGACTACACGAACATGAACCCGCTCGGCCTCGGGAAGTTCATGGGCGACCGCACCGCGCTCGACCGCTACAAGGCGCGCGTCGGCCTCTACGTCGGTGACGTGAAGGGCGCGGACCCGGCCGACCCCGAGGGCCGGCTCGGCCTCCACCCCGTCGACCAGAACGGCACGCAGGGCGGGTGACCCGACGGCGGCCGCACCCGGGGACGGGGTGCGGCCGCCCGCGGCGCGTGCGGGGTCACCCCTCCCGCCGGCCCCGGAGCCCGGCCAGGGGGAGGAACAGCCGGTCCACGATCTCCTCCAAGTCGCCCTCGGAGGGCGTGCGGTGGGCCAGGAACAGCTCGTGGACGACGAGGACCACCGGGAGCGTGACGACGCGGTCGGGAAGCGAGCCGGGCGCCCCGATCTCCCCGCGCGCGGCCGCCCGTTCCAGGACCGTGCGCATCCAGTCCGCGCCCGGGCCGCGGTCGCGGGCCGCGAGGTACGCCGACAGCTCCGTGCCGGGCCCCTCGGCGGCCAGCACGCGGTGGACCGGCGCGAGGTCGCGCGTGCGCCGGACGACCAGGCGCAGCAGGGCGAGGACGTCCCCGCGGAGGCTCCCGGTGTCGGGCGGCGCGTCCGGCAGGGCCGGGGCTCGGTGCCGCAGCGCGGCGAGGACCAGGTCCCGCTTCGCGGGCCAACGCCGGTAGAGCACCGGCCTGCTGGTGCCGGCGCGGGCGGCCACCGCCTCGTACGTGAACCGCTCGTAGCCGGCCGCGGCCAGCTCGGCCCAGGACGCCGCCGGCCGCGCCGAACGGCTGCGCCGCGCCGGCGCCGCCGTCCGGCTGGTCACCGGCCCGTCGCGATCCTGGAGGCCGGCTGCTGCACCTTCCGCGGGGCCGGGGACTACGGCGGCGCGGGCTGGTACGTGGCCATGGAACCGGACGGCGTCACCCCCCAAGCCGGATCTCGTGCGCGACGAGGACGAGCAAGTCCGTTACCTGGACGACCTCATGACCGTCTTCGAGGAGGAGGGCGTCGACACCGTCTTCTGGTTCAGCTTCGCGGGATACGCCCACCCCCACCGCCCGTCCGGCGGGCCCGACCGGGACCTCGCCTCGTACGGCATCGTCGAGGTCTACGCCGACGACGCCGAGGGGGCCGTCCCGGCGTCCGCCCGGACGTACCCCGGCATGCCCTGGGAGCCGAAGAAGGCGTTCCACGCGCTCGCCGAGCGCTACCGGCGCCCCGGCCGGCGGTGACCGTCAGCGGGCGGCGGTCCCCCGCAGCGCCTCCCGGGCCCGGCTCGTGACCTCCTCCGGCGCCGCGGCGATCACCTTGTCGAGGGCCGAGCGGGACGCCCGCAGATCGGTGATCGAGCGTGTGATGCGGTCGCGTTCGCGGAGGAGGTCCATGAGGAGGCCGGGGCAGGTGGGGACGAGGCGGTCGTCCTCGTCGCGCAGACAGGGGAGGATCGTGGCGATGGTGGCCGTGGTGAGCCCGGCGGCCAGCAGACCACGGATCCGGCGGACCGTCCGGACATCGGCCTCGGCGTACTCGCGGTAGCCGCTGGGGCGGCGCTCGGGGTGGAGCAGGCCCTGGGCCTCGTAGTAGCGCAGGAGCCGTTCGTGGACACCGGTCCTGCGGGAGAGTTCGCCGATCCTCACCGCGGTCCTCCAGGCGGTCTCGACTCCGACACGGATGTCGGACTCTACGGCAGCGGGCCACGTGGCAGGAACCGCGCGGCACTTCATGGGGTCAGAGATTCGACCCCGGCCGCGCGCGATTGCCGCGCGGCCGCACCGGACAGAAAGACAGCCGCCGCTCACGGGGGAGAACCATGTCCGAGACCGCCACCGTCACCGGACAGCCGCGCACGCCCGCGGCCGTCCCCACGCCCCACCTCGACCCCCTCTTCGTCCCGCCCGTCCTGCGGCCCGGCGAACAGGGCGTCGGCACCGAGCTGGAGATCCAGCTCCGCGAGGCCCTCAAGACGGTGCACAGCGAGCTGCCGCCCACGCTGGTCTGGTGCTACGAGGGGCAGTTCCCCGGACCCACCATCGAGGTGCGGCGCGGCCGGCGCATCCGCGTCGCCTGGACGAACGGCATCGCCGGCCGCATGCCGGTCACGGCGGTGGAGGTGCCGTTCGTCCCCGGGACCGGCGCCGTGCAGGCCACCACCCGGCCCGGCCGGGAGGGCGCCACGCCGGTCCGGGCCGTCGCCGGCCTCCCCGCCTGGACGGTGACCCACGTGCACGGCGCGGTCACCGGCGGCGGCAACGACGGCTGGACGGAGAACGCCGTCCCCTACCGCGACACCCAGCTCGCCGAATACCCCAACGCCCACCGCGCCACGGCCTGGTGGTACCACGACCACGCCATGAACATCACCCGGTGGAACGTCTTCGCCGGACTCGCCGGGATGTACCTGGTCCGCGACGACGAGGAGGACGCGCTCGGCCTGCCGTCCGGCCCGTACGAGATCCCGCTGATCGTCGCCGACCGCAACTTCGACACCGACGAGCACGGCCGCCTCACCGGCGACCTGCTCCACAAGACCCTGGACCAGGGCCCGGACCCGGAGACCGGCCGACACGTCACCTTCCCGTTCACCGGCCCGTACACCCTGGTCAACGGCGTGCTGTGGCCGCACCTGGACGTCGAGCCGCGCTGGTACCGCTTCCGGCTGCTCAACGCCTCCAACGCCCGCACCTACGACCTGGCCCTCATCGACGAACACGACCGCCTCCTGCCCGGCGCCGTCCAGCAGATCGGGTCGGACGGGGGACTCCTCCCGCACCCCGTACCCGTCGACTTCGGGCCCGGCCGGCCGCGGCTGACCGTCGCCCCCGCCGAACGCCTGGACCTGCTCGTCGACTTCCGCGCGCTGCGCGGGACGAGGCCGCGGCTCGTCAACGTGGCCACTGCACCGCCCGGCCGGCCCGACCCGGTCAACGACCTGCCCTTCCCCCAGGTGATGGAGTTCCGCGTGGGCAAGGAGGCGGTCGCCGACCCGTTCCGGCCGCCCCGGGTGCTCTCGCCCTCCTTCCGGCGCGTCGAGGTGGGGGAGCACGACCGGCGCCGGCTCGTCGTCATCACCGAGCCCGGCACGAAGGGCGGCGGCGGGCACCCCGAACTCTGGGAGATGGAGGAGGCCGCGGACGGTTCCGTCCCCGTCCCCTCCGACGGCGTCGTCCAACTCCGCGGAAAGGACGGGGCGCTCCGCACCTACCGGCGCACCGCGCGGGCCTTCGACGACGCCCTCGGCTTCACGGTGGCCCACGGCGACCTGGAGGCGTGGGACCTGCTGAACATCAGCCGGTTCACCCACCCCGTCCACATCCACCTCGCCGACTTCCAGCTGCTGGCGCGGCAGCCGGTCGACAGCGCCGGCTTCGACCTCGCACTCGGCGGCACCCGCGCCCCCGTCACCGTCGACACCGCCCGGCCGGTGCCCGTCGGCCCCGAGGAACAAGGCTGGAAGGACGTGTTCCGGGTGCCCGGCGGACAACTGGTCACCGTGGCCGGACGGTTCACGGGCGGGCACGGACGGTTCGTCTACCACTGCCACCTGCTGGAGCACGAGGACCTGGGCATGATGCGGCCGTTCGTCGTCATGCCGCCGGAAGTGCTGGCCCTCGGCCATCACGCGCCGGGGCAGCACCACGGCCACTGATCCCCGCGCGGGCAACGCGCCCGCCGCACAACGACGTTGACCCCGCATGCCCCGCGTGTCAGATTCTGCGCACCGTCCCCGGAGCCAGGGAGTGCCATGAGATCCGACCCGCTCGTCGAGCACCGGACCATCGAGGTCGTCCCCGACGAGGAGCGGCACGGCTCCCCGCGGAGCCAGTTCACCCTGTGGTTCGGCGCCACGACGCAGATCACCGCGATCGTCGACGGCGCCCTGGCCGTCGTCGCGGGGGCGGACGCGCTCTGGGCGATCCCCGCGCTGCTCCTGGGCAACGTGCTGGGCGGCGCCGTCATGGCCCTGCACGCGGCCCAGGGCCCACGGCTCGGCCTGCCGCAAATGATCTCCAGCCGGGCGCAGTTCGGGGTGTACGGCGCCGTCCTGCCCCTCGCCCTCGTCGTCCTGATGTACCTCGGCTTCGCGGCCACCGGCAGCGTGCTGGCGGGCCAGGCGGTCAGCAGGCTGCTGCACCTCGGGAACACCACCGCCGGCATCCTGGTCTTCGGCGCCCTGACCGCCGTGGTGGCCGTGACCGGCTACCGGGTCATCCACATCGCCGGCCGGATCGCCACCGTCGTGGGCACCGCCGGCCTCGCCTACCTGACGGCCGCCCTCTTCGTCCGCCACGACGTGCCCGCGCACGTGGGGGAGAAGCCCTTCGGAGCGGCCACGTTCCTGCCGGCCGTCGCCCTCGGGGCCGGCTGGCAGCTGACCTTCGGGCCGTACGTGGCCGACTACGCGCGCTACCTGCCCAGGGACACCAGCGCCCGGGCGGCGTTCTGGTCCGTCTTCGCCGGCAGCGTCGCCGGCTCGCAGTGGGCCATGACGCTCGGCGCCCTGATCGCCGCCGTCGCCGGCGACGCCTTCCTGTCCGACCAGGTGGGCTTCGTGGGGGACCTCGCCGGGCCGGCGGCCGCGGCCCTCCCCGTCCTCCTGGTGATCGTGACCGGCAAGCTCACCGTGAACTGCCTCAACGCGTAGGGCGGTTTCATGTCCCTGCTGACCGCCGTCACCGCGTTCACCGGCCGCTCCGCCGTCGCCCCCGCCGCACGCGCCGCGTGCATCACCGCCTTCACCGCCGTCGCCGTGCTCATCGCGACCCTGGCGAGCGCGGACTTCCTCGACACCTTCAAGAACTTCGTCCTGCTGCTCCTGACCGTCTTCACGCCGTGGAGCGCCATCAACCTCACCGACTACTACCTGATCTCCCGCGAGCGGGTGGACACCGCCGCCCTCCACGACCCCGACGGCCGTTACGGGCGCTGGAACGGCATGGCGCTCTCCTGCTACGCCCTGGGGGTGCTCGCGCAGGTCCCGTTCCTGTCCCAGAAGCTCTACACCGGCCCGGTGACCGGGTGGCTCGGCGGCGCGGACGTCTCGTGGATCGTCGGGCTCGTCGTCACCGGCGTCGTCTACTACGCGTGGGCGCGGCGGCGGCCGGCGCGGACGCCCGGGGCGGCGGCCTACTCCTCGTCCCCCGCTCCGGAGGCGCCCTCGTCGGAGGCGGCGTCCTCGTAGGCGGCCTCCAGCGCCGCGATGTCGATCTTCGTCATCCCGAGCATGGCCTGCATCACGCGGTCCGACTTCACGGGATCGGGATCGCTCAGCAGGTCGGTGAGGGTCCTGGGGATGATCTGCCAGGAGAGGCCGTAGCGGTCCTTGAGCCAGCCGCACGGCCCTTCCTCGCCGCCCGCCCCGAGCTTCTCCCACAGCTCGTCCACCTCCTTCTGCGACGTGCAGTCCACATAGAGGGAGACGGCCTCGTTGAACGTGAACTGCGGACCGCCGTTGAGCGCGATGAACTGCTGTCCGGCGAGCTCGAAGGTGACCGTCATGACCGTCCCCGGCTCTCCCGGGCCCGCCTCCCCGTAGCGCTGCACGTGGACGATCCGGGAGTCCGGGAAGAGGGACGTGTAGTGCTCGGCGGCCTCCTCGGCCCGGTCGTCGAACCACAGGAACGGGCTGATCTTCTGCATGGCGCGGCCTCCTGACACTCGCCTGACAATCCGGGACGAAGCAGTGGAATCCACTGCCGATCGGGCTCATCGGACACGGCCCGGCCGCTACTCTGCCCGCGCCCCCGCGCCCGCACGCGCGGATCACCCGGACGGCCCCGGCCGCGCCCCGCCGGTGATGTGAGATGAGTCATCCACCGGCCGGAATTCAGTGAAAGGCTTTTTCCGTTCCGGGGGAATCCGTCGGCGGAAAAACCCTTTCGGTCCGGTGTCCCGGCCTCGGCGGGCCCGTTGGTGGCGCTGCGTAGCCGTCCGCCGGAGCCGCGGCCGGGTGACCTGCGATCTTGCGGCGGGGGGTCACTTAGCGTGAGTCTTTGAAAATGTCAATTCCCCTCAAACTCTTGACGACATACTGACGCTGCTTTCACCATTCCGATCAGGACTTGTCAGATACCGCGGGTAAGTCCTCCCCCCTCCCCGTACAACTCCTAGATCACTCCTACCTTCCGACCCCCAGGCCGGCCGGCGCCGCCGGACGTGCCGAGTGCCGGGCGCGGTCCCCCACGGACCGGACCCGGTCCTGCCCCCACCAACGAAGGCAAGACATTCATGAGTGACCGCACTCTCACCGCGGCCGGCGCCGCGACCGACGCGCCGGCCCCGGCCACGGCGTCCGCCCACGTGGACGCCGGCGACGCGGGCTACAGCAAGGACCTCAAGTCCCGCCACATCAACATGATCGCGATCGGTGGCGCCATCGGCACCGGCCTCTTCCTCGGCGCCGGAGGCCGCCTCGCCCACGCGGGACCCTCCCTCTTCATCGCCTACGCCGCCTGCGGCCTCTTCGCCTTCTTCGTCGTCCGGGCACTCGGCGAGCTCGTCCTCTACCGCCCCTCCTCCGGCGCCTTCGTCTCCTACGCCCGTGAGTTCATGGGCGAGAAGGGCGCCTTCACGGCGGGCTGGCTCTACTTCCTCAACTGGGCCACCACCGGTATCGCCGACATCACCGCCGTCGCCACGTACACCCACTACTGGGGCATGTTCAGCGACATCCCGCAGTGGATCCTCGCGCTGATCGCCCTCGCGGTCGTCCTCACCGTGAACCTCATCTCCGTGAAGTACTTCGGCGAGATGGAGTTCTGGTTCGCGATCATCAAGGTCGGCGCCCTCGTGGTCTTCATGGGCATCGGCATCTTCCTGCTCGCCACCCAGCACCACGTCGGCGACTCCGCCCCGGGCCTGGGCAACATCCTCGACCACGGCGGGATCTTCCCGAGCGGTGTCATGCCGATGCTGCTCGTCATCCAGGGCGTCGTCTTCGCCTACGCCTCCGTCGAGCTCTGCGGCGTCGCCGCCGGCGAGACCAGGAACCCCGAGAAGATCATGCCCAAGGCGATCAACTCGATCATGTGGCGCGTCGGCATCTTCTACGTCGGCTCGGTCGTCCTGCTGGCGCTGCTCCTGCCCTACACCGCCTACAGCGGCGACGAGAGCCCCTTCGTCACCGTCCTGTCGAAGATCGGCGTCCCGTACGCGGCCGGCGTGATGAACCTCGTCGTCCTCACCGCCGCGCTCTCCAGCCTCAACTCCGGCCTCTACTCCACCGGCCGCATCCTGCGCTCGATGGCCATGTCGGGCTCCGCGCCCCGCTTCACCGGCCGGATGAACAAGGGCCAGGTGCCCTACGGCGGCATCCTGCTCACCGCGTTCTTCTGCGTCCTGGGCGTCGGGCTGAACTTCGTCGTCCCGAAGGACGCCTTCGAGATCGTCCTGAACTTCGCCGCGATCGGCATCATCGGCACCTGGGGCATGATCATGGTCTGCTCCCTGCTGTTCTGGCGCCGCTCCCGCGACGGCCGGGTCACCCGCCCCGGCTACCGGCTCCCCTGGGCCCCGTACACCCAGATCGTCACCCTGGCCTTCCTGGCCGGCGTGCTCGGCCTGATGGCGGCCGACGACGGCCCCGGCCGCACCACCGTCCTGTGCCTCCCGCTGATCGTGGCGGCCCTGACCGGCGGCTGGTTCCTCGTCCGTGGCCGCGTCGAGCGCGTGCGCCGCGAGGCGGAGCTCCTGCGCGCGGGCGGCGCCGAGGGGTAAGCCCCCTCCTCCCGCCCGGCCCACGACGGATGCCGCGGCCCCTCCCCGGGGGGGCCGCGGCATCCGTCGTTCCTCTCCTCCCCGTTCCTCCCTGTTCCTCCCTGTTCCTCTCCGATCCTCTCGAATGCGACAACGGCGCGTAGCGTCCGGCGGGCCCCGAGTGACGCCCGGACCGCCCGCGTGTGAGGCCGGGCATAGGGCGTACATCACTTACTGCGCGGCTTAGTGAAGTACGGCCGCACGCCCGCGCGGATTTCCCGGGGCGACGGCCCGCCGGAACGGTCCCCGGTAGTAGGTCACAGTCCTTGTCAGGCGTTTTCGGCGCCGCTAACAATTACCGGGTCGCTGGGCGCCGTCGGATTACGGCGCTCCTTTCGTGCCGGGTTTCCGGCGCGGTGCGACTCCGCGATTGGGAAGAGGTTCTTCTTCAGCATGCGTTCCACTCACTCCGGCTATACCCGTCTGTCCAAGGTCCACAAGATCTCCGCCGCCGGTCTCGGTGCCGCCGGTGCGGCCGCCGTGGCGTTCGCGGTGGTCTCCGGTGGTCCGGCCGCAGCCGACGTGCAGTCGGTGGGCGTGAAGCCGGTGGCGTTCGACGCCAAGGCGTTCACGGCCGACGGTGACCAGGGCGAGCTGGCGAAGCAGTCGGACCAGGCCGCAGCGCAGGCGAAGGCCCAGGTCCAGCAGAAGGCCGACCGGACGAAGGCGGACAAGGAGCGCGCCGGGAAGCAGGCCGCGAGCCGGTCCACCGACCGTCAGCCGCTGAAGGCCGCCGAGGCCCCGGCGCCCAAGACCTACGCCGACGACCTGGACGGGTGGATCAACCAGGCGCTGGACATCATGCGGGCCAAGGGGATCCCGGGTTCGTACGAGGGCATCAAGCGCAACATCATGCGGGAGTCGACGGGCAACCCGCAGGCGGTCAACGACTGGGATGTCAACGCGGTCAACGGTGTGCCGTCGAAGGGTCTGCTGCAGATCATCGACCCGACGTTCAAGGCGTTCCACGTGGACGGTACGTCCTGGGACATCTACGACCCGGTCGCCAACATCGTCGCGTCCTGCAACTACGCCGCCAAGACCTACGGCTCCATGGACAACGTCAACTCGGCGTACTGATCCGTCACGCACCGCAGAGGGCGGTGGCCTCCCCGGTGGGGGCCACCGCCCTCCGTGCGTTCCGGCACGGGCCGTCGGGTAACGTGCGGAACACCAAATGATCTTCGAACTTCCCGTGAAGGGTGGGGCGCGCTTCCCATGATCCGGACGCTCTTCTGCATCGCCGTGACCCAGGAGTTCTTCAACGCCGGTGACGAGGAACGCGCCTCCGTGATGGAGGCCATCCCCGGCGCCTTCGCCGACCTCGCCGGGCGCTTCGGCGCCACCGTGCTGGGCACCTTCGACGACGACCGCCTGATGGTCGGCGCCTCCGCCGGCTGGCCGTGGACCTCGTACATCCTCGCGGACGTGCCCGACCTGGCCGCCGTGGAGGGCATCTGCGGCATCGTCCGCGAGACACCCGTCGGCGAGCGGCGGCTGTGGAAGTACCTGCGCATCGAGGCGCGGACGGGCCGGCGGCTGTTCTTCGGCAATGCCTGAGCGGACCGTCCCCGAGCGGGAGGAAAGGACGCGCACGATGGCGGAACTCGACGGGCGCACAGCCCTGATCACCGGCAGCGCCCGGGGCCTCGGCCGCGCCCTGGTGCGGGCCTTCCTGGACGCCGGCGCCCGGGTCGTGGCCTGGGACGTGGACGAGGAGGCGAACCGGGCCATGGCCCGGGAGACCGGCGCGGACGGGGACCGGGTCGTCCCCATGACCTGCGACCTCGCCGATCTCGACGCGCTCGCGGAGTGCTACGCGGAGGTCCGCGAGCGCCACGGAGCGGTGGACGTCCTCGTCAACAACGCCGCCCGGGCCCTGACCAAGCCGCTGTGGGACATCACCCCCGGCGAATGGGACCAGGTCTTCGACGTCAACCTGCGGGCCGCCTTCTTCCTCACCCG
This sequence comes from Streptomyces caatingaensis, assembly GCF_001187435.1. Lineage (GTDB taxonomy): Bacteria > Actinomycetota > Actinomycetes > Streptomycetales > Streptomycetaceae > Streptomyces > Streptomyces caatingaensis. The sequence continues at coordinate 210,214 of NZ_LFXA01000014.1, forward strand.
CGAGGTCACCGGCGACATGCGGGCCCGGGGGAGCGGCCGCGTGGTCAACCTCGCCTCCATCGCCGGACAGGCCCCCCGGCCCACCGGCGCCGCCTACGGCGCGGCCAAGGCCGGACTGATCGCGCTCGGCCGCGTCTTCGCCGCCGAGCTCGGCCCGCACGGCATCACCGTCAACACCATCGCCCCCGCCATGATCGACACGCCCATGGTCCGCTCCGTCGGGGACGAGGTGCTGGCCGCGCTGACGGCCCAGGTCCCGGTGGGGCGCATCGCCACCCCCGAGGAGGTGGCGCGGCTGGCCGTCTACCTGGCCGGGCCGCACGCCGGGTTCATCACCGGCGCGACCTACGACATCAACGGCGGCGCGCTGATGCGCTGAAAACCCCGGAAAAACGCTCGCAACGAGTAGCGCCCGCCGGCCGCGGAGTGAGCCGGCGGGCGCCGGCGTGTGAGGCCGGGCATAGGGCGCGCGTCACATACTGCGGTCTTTAGTGAAAAGCGGCGGTGAATTCCCGGGCCGGGGTGTCGTGTTGATCTCCTGGGTGCGGTGCCGGGTAGTAGGTCCGCGTCCTTGTCAGGGGTTTTCGGCGCCGCTAACAATTGCGGGGTCGCTGGGCGCCGTCGGTTTACGGCGCTTCTTTCGTGCCGGGTTTCCGGTGCGGTGCGGCTCCGCGATCGGGAAGGTGTTCTTCTTCGTCATGCGTTCCACTCACTCCGGCTATACCCGTCTGTCCAAGGTCCACAAGATGTCCGCCGCCGGTCTCGGTGCCGCGGGTGCGGCCGCCGTGGTGTTCGCGGTGGTCTCCGGTGGGCCGGCCGCCGCGCAGCCGGTGGCCGTGAAGCCGGTGGCGTTCGACGCCACGGCCTTCACCTCGGACGAGCAGGGCCGCGGCGAGCTGGCGCGGCAGGCGGACGGCGCGGCCGAGCAGGCGCGCACCGAGGCCGCCGCGAAGGTCAAGTCCGTCGCCGACGCGAAGGCCGCCCGGGCGAAGGCCGACGCGAAGGCCGCCAAGGACGCCAAGGCGAAGGCCGACCGCCAGGCCAAGGAGCGCGCCGGGAAGGAGGCCGCGAGCCGGTCCACCGACCGCAAGCCGCTGAAGGCCGCCGAGGCCCCGGCCGCGGCGCCGAAGGCGTACGGCAACGACCTGGACGGGTGGATCAACCAGGCGCTGGACATCATGCGGGCCAAGGGGATCCCGGGTTCGTACGAGGGCATCAAGCGCAACATCATGCGGGAGTCGACGGGCAACCCGCAGGCGGTCAACGACTGGGATGTCAACGCGGTCAACGGTGTGCCGTCGAAGGGTCTGCTGCAGATCATCGACCCGACGTTCAAGGCGTTCCACGTGGACGGTACGTCCTGGGACATCTACGACCCGGTCGCCAACATCGTCGCGTCGTGCAACTACGCCGCCAAGACCTACGGCTCCATGGACAACGTCAACTCCGCCTACTGATCCGGCGGGAGCCGCTCACCAGCCGGGCAGGGTCAGATCGGGGCGCAGCCGGTGCCAGACGGGGTGCCGGATGTGCCCCGCGGGCGTCCAGCCGGTCAGGGTGACCTCGGCGACGAGCCGCGGTTCCACCCAGTGCGCCCCGGGCGCGTCGACCGGCCCGGCGAACGGCGAGTCCTCCCGGGCGACCGCCGCGAGATAACGGGCGAGGTCACGGCGCTCGTGACCCGACAGCCCCGAGCCGACGGAGCCGACGTAGCGCAGGCCCGTCGGCTCGTCCACGCCCGCCAGGATCGCCCCCGGCAGCCCGGCCAGCGAGCCCCGGCCCTCCGTCCAGCCCCCGATGATCACGTCGAGGGTGAGCAGATGCTTCACCTTCCGCCAGTCGGGTGACCGGACCCCGGGCAGGTAGAGCGAGGTCAGCCGCTTGGCGATCACGCCCTCGTACCCATGGCGCAGGGTGGCGTCCCACGCCTGCCGGGCGTGGCCCTCCAGATGCGTGGGGACGGACCAGTTCCGGCCCGTCAGGCCCATCCCGGCGAGCACCGCGCGCCGCTGCTGGTAGGGGGTGGCCATCAGGGACCGGCCGCCGACGTGCATCACGTCGAAGAGCATCAGATGGATCGGGTACTCCATCGCCAGGTGGGCGGCCCGCCGCGGATTCGTGATCCCCATGCGGCGCTGGAGCAGCCCGAAGTCGGGCCGGCCCTTCTCGTCCATCGCCACCACCTCGCCGTCGAGGACGGCCGGGCGCCCCTGGAGCTGCATGCCCAGCTCCCGCAGCTCGGGGTAGGTGGAGGTCACGTCGTTGCCCGTCCGGCTGACCAGCCGGACGCTGCCGTCGCCCGGCGCGGTGACCACGCACCGCACCCCGTCCCACTTCACCTCGAACCCCCACTCCGCCTCCTCGCGCTCGTCCGGCAGCGATCCGGAGACCGTCAGCATGGGCCGGATCGCGGGGAGCGGGGCGACGGGCAGGGCCATGTCTCCGATGGTCCGGCGCCCGGCGGGGTTTCGCAGGTCATGCGGGCCCGCCGCCCGGCCCTGGGGTAAACCCCACCCCCCACTGCCCGGCTGCCACCATTCCGCACTGACCTGGGCCTTTCTACCGTCGTAGCGACGATGAACGACGACGGAAGGGACACCATGGCCCCGCGCCGCGACCGCGAACCCACCCCGCAGCACCCCGGGCACGGCCCCGCCGTCGAGCTACGCGCCGTGCGGCGCACCTACGGCCGCGGCGAGGGCGCCGTCCAGGCCCTGCGCGGCGTGGACCTCGCGCTGCCGCGCGGCAGCTTCACCGCCGTGATGGGCCCGTCCGGATCCGGGAAGAGCACGTTCCTCCAGTGCGCCGCCGGACTCGACCGGCCCGGAGCGGGACAGGTCCTGCTGGGCGGCCAGGAGATCACCGGACTGAACGAGGACCGGCTGACCAAGCTGCGCCGCACCCGCGTCGGCTTCGTCTTCCAGTCCTTCAACCTGCTGCCCTCGCTCACCGTCCTGCAGAACGTCCTGCTGCCCCAGCGCCTCGCCGGGCAGCGGCAGGACCGGCAGCGCGCCCGGGACCTGCTGGCCGAGGTCGGACTGGACGGCTACGGCGGGCGCAGGCCCGGACAGCTCTCCGGCGGCCAGCAGCAGCGGGTCGCCATCGCCCGGGCGCTCATCAACCGGCCCGAGGTGGTGTTCGCGGACGAGCCCACCGGCGCCCTCGACACCCGCACCGCCCACGACGTCCTCGCCCTGCTGCGCCGGGCCGTGGACGCGCTCGGCGCCACCGTCGTCATGGTCACCCACGACCCCGTGGCCGCCTCCCGCGCCGACCGCGTCCTCTTCCTCGCCGACGGCCGCCTCGCCGGCGAGCTGGCGCACCCCGACCCGGGGACCGTCGCCGACCGGATGACCGCGCTCACCGCCGCGCACGACGGCCGTTTCGCGGGGGCGCCCGCATGACCAACGGCCTCGCCCGGGCCTCCGTCCGCTTCCGCCCCGCGTCCTTCGCCGGCAGCCTCGTCGCCCTGCTGATCAGCGCGGCCGTCGTCACCGCCTGCGGCGTCCTGCTCCAGACCGGCCTCACCGCCCGCATCGCCCCCGAGCGCTACCGGCACACCCCCGTGGTCGTCGCCGGGGACACCCACGTACGGATCACCACCGGCCACGGCGACAACCGCGCCACCTCCGAGGCCCCGACGCCCGAACGCGCCCGCGTCGCTACCGGCCTGGCCGCGAGGATCCGGGCCCTGCCGGGCGTGGCCGCCGCCGTGCCCGACCTCTCCTTCCCCGTCCGGCCCGGCGCCGGGACCACGGCCCCCGCGGCGGACTGGACCGGACGCCCCTACGCCACCGCCGGCCTCGACACCGCCGCCGGCACCGCCGCCCTGACCGAGGGCCGCGCCCCGCGCGCCGGCGAGGTCGTCCTCGACGCCGCCTCCGCCCGCTCCGCCCGCCTGGCCACCGGCGACCGCGTCGCGCTCGCCGCCCCCGGCGGCACCGCCACCTACCGCGTCTCCGGCCTCGCCCCCGAGGCGGGCGGCGGCCCGGCCGCCTGGTTCGCCGACACCACCGCCGACCGGCTCTCCGGACACCCCGGAACGGCCGACGCCATCGCCGTCCGCCCCCGCCCCGGCGTCACCGCCGCCGCCCTCGCCCCCCAGATCCGCCGGGCGGTCGGCGGCGACGGCCGGGTGCTGACCGGCGACGCCCGCGGCCGGGCCGAGGAACCCGCCCTCACCGAGGCCAAGGAACTGCTGACCGGACTGGGCGGCTCCTTCGGCGGCATCGCCGCCATGACCGCCGTCTTCGTCGTCATCGGCACCATCGCCCTCGCCACCGGCCAGCGCTCCCGCGAATTCGCCCTCCTGCGGGCCATCGGCGCCACTCCGCGCCAGATCCGCCGCACCGTCGCCACCGAGGCGGCGATCGTCGCCCCCGTCGCCGGCGCCCTCGGGATCGCGCCCGGCCTCGCCCTGGCCTCCTGGTGGTTCGACCAGCTCGTCGACCGCGGCGCCGTCCCCGGGCGGGTGAGCCTGGACATCGGACCCGTCCCCATGGCGGCCGCGATCGGCGTCAACCTGGTCTCCGCGCTGATCGCCGGGTACGCCGCCGCCCGCCGCCCCGCCCGGCTGCGCCCCGGCCTCGCGCTCGGCGAGGCCGCCGTCCCCCGCCGCCGCCCCGGCCCCGTCCGCACCCTCCTCGGCCTGGCCGCCGCGGCCGGCGGCGTCACCCTCGCCGGACTCGCCGCCGGCCAGGACGGCGACAACGCCGCCAACACCGCCCTGGGCGTCGTCATGTGCTTCCTGCTGGCCGTCGCCCTCCTCGGCCCGCCGCTCACCTGGCTGTGCACGACCCTCCTCGGCCTGCCGCTGCGCCCGGCGGGCGCCTCCGGGTCGCTGGCCGCCGACAACACCCGGGCCCACGCCCACCGGCTGGCGTCCGCCATCACCCCCATCGCCATGGTGACGGCGTTCTGCGGCACGCTCGTCTTCCTGCAGAGCACCGTCCGGCACGTCGCCGACGACCACGTCCGCGGCGGCGTCGTCGCCGACCACGTCCTGGTGCCCGCGGGCGCGGGACTGCCCGCCGCCACCGCCGGGCGGGCCGCCCGCGTCCCCGGCGTCGACGCCGCCGTCGGCGTCCTGCGCACCGGAGCCGTCCACCGCTCCGGCGACGCCCTGCTGCCGGCCACCGCGCTCGGCGTCTCCGGCGACCCGGCGAAGCTGGACCGGGTACTCGACCTCGGCGTCCGGGACGGCTCCCTCGCCGCCCTCGGCACCTCCCCGGGCACCGTCGCCCTCGACGCCGCGCTCGCCCGCGCCCTCCACGCCGAGCCCGGCGACACCGTCCCGCTCTGGCTCGGCGACGGCACCCCCGTGCGGCCGAGGCTCGTCGCCACCTACGAACGGGGGCTGGGCATCGGCGAGATCCTGCTGCCCCGGGCCGCCGTCGCCCCGCACGTCTCCGCGGCCCTCGACGCCCAGGTCCTGGTCCGCGACGCCCCCGGCGCCGACCACGCCGCCGTCGCCCGCCGCCTCGCCGCGCTCGGCACCCCCGGCACCACCGTCACCGACGCCGCGGGCTTCGCCGCGCGGGCCGACCGCGACCGGGAGGTCAACGCCTGGGCCAACAACGTGATGGCGGCCGTCCTCGGCGGCTTCGCCGCCGTCGCCGCGGCCAACACCCTGGTCATGACCGTCCTCGACCGCCGCCGGGAAATCTCCCTGCTGCGCCTCTCCGGCACCACGCGCCGCCAGGTGCGCCGCATGATGCGCTGGGAAGCGCTCCTCGTCGCCGTCACCGGACTGGCCGTGGGCGGCGCCATCGCCTGGACGACCCTGGTGCCGGTCACCCGCGGCGTCACCGGCTCCGCCCCCTTCGTCCCGGCCGGCACGGCCCTGCCGCTGGCCGCCGCGACCGTCCTGCTCGCCCTCGCCGCCACCGGCCTGCCGACCCGGGCCCTGCTCCGCCGCGGCCCGCTCGCCGCCGGCGCCGAACGGCAGTGAGGCCGGCGGACCGGCGGCGGTGGGACCGGCGGGCGGACGTCAACCCGGCTTCGGGGCGGGGCGGTTGGTTGATATCCGCGGAACCCCGCCGTGATACTGGCTGTCGGCCCGCCGGGCCGGGACGGTGCGGGACGACGGAGCGGGGCCCATGGACCAGGAACGCGCGCTGCCCGACCTGCTCGACCTGCTGGACCTCGACCCCGTCGACGACGGGGACGGGGACGGGGTCCGGCACTTCACCGGCGACCCTCCCGCGGAGCCGTCCGCCCCGGTGTACGGAGGGCACGTGGCCGCCCAGGCCCTCGCCGCCGCCGGCCGCACCGTCCCCGGCGACCTGCCCGTGCACTCCGTCCACTGCTCCTTCCTGCGGCCCTCCCTGCCGACGGCGCCCTTCGACTACCGCGTCGAACGGGTCAGGGACAGCGCCGACTTCGCCACCCGGCGGGTCCGGGCGGGCCAGCGCGGACGCGAAGTGTGCGCCGTGACCGCCTCCTTCCACCGCCCCGGGCCGGGCCTCGACCACCAGGACCCGATGCCGCCCGTTCCCGCCCCCGACGCCCTGCCGACCTACGAGGAGCGCCTGACCACGGCCTTCGGCGCCGCCGTGCAGCCCCTGGGCAAGCCGTACGACCTGCGCTTCGCCGGGCCGTTGAGCTTCGACACCGAGAAGGACCTGTCACTCGTCTCGGACCGCACCCGCGTGTGGCTGCGCACCAAGGGCCAGGTGCCCGCGGCCGGCGACCGCGAACACCTCCTGCACTCCTGCCTGCTGACCTACATGTCCGACGTCGCCATGCTGGAGACCGTGCTGGTCCGGCACGGCGTCTCCTGGTTCTCCACGAGCGGCAGGAGCATGGACCACACCCTCTGGATCCACCGGCCCTTCCGCGCCGACGACTGGCTGCTCTGCGACCAGGAGACCCCCGCGGCCTCCGGCGGACGCGGGCTGGTGCTGGGCCGGGTCTTCAGCCGCGCGGGACTCCTCGTCGCCACCGTCGCCCAGGAGGGCCTGCTGCGCGTCCGCGACCGCACCGGCCGGACGGACTGACCTCACGTGGCGGTACGGGCGGCACGGCGCAGGCGCGACCGGGCCGGATCCCGCGGCACCTGGGCCGCCGGGGGAGCGGGCCGCTCGGGGTTCGACCGGGCGAACAGGGTCACCGTCACGCCCTCCGTGAAGCCGTTGCGCCGCATCATCGCGGCCGAGGCCGTGTTCCCCGCCTCCACGTCCGTGATGATGCGCGAGGCGCCCGCCGCGAACAGCGCGGCACAGCACCGCTCGACCAGCGCGCTCGCGATGCCCTTGCCGCGGGCCCGCTCGTCGAGCGCGATCCACTCCAGATAACCCCAGTCCTCCCGCTCGTCGTACGAGAGCGACCCGAGCACGAATCCGAGCAGCCCCTCGTCGTCCAGGGCGACCCAGCACGCCTCCGGCTGCGTCCCAGTGCGTGGCGACGCTGGACAGTGACCACGAGGTGTAGGGCATCGCGTTCACGTCGTAGGAGCGGTAGCCGAGGTTCAGCACGGCCTCCAGATGGGACAGCTGCATGGGGACGATGTCGACGTGATCCATGGACGAATCCTGACACACCGGGTGGGACCGGGGCGCGCGGCCGCGGCACGGCCCGCACCTCGGCCCCGCGCTCACCGGCACCCGGGGAGGACCCGGACGGGAGTTCATCCCGTACCGGAGCCGAACACCATGCCGCGCCACTCCGCGCCGGACGGCTCCCCGTCCGGCTGCTCCGCGCCGTCCACGCCCTGATCGAGGAACGCGCCGATCGCGCGCTCCTCGTAGGCGAAGTGCGACTCCATGATGGCCGCCAGGCCGTCGAGTTCGCGCCCGACGGCGTCGAGGGCCGGGCCCGGGTCCAATGAGGCGGCCCGGCCGGCGAGTTCGGCGACGCGCGACAGGAGGGAGGCGATCAGGCCGTGGTCCTCGGCGAGGTTGCGGATCGCCGGGGCCAGGTCCGGGCGGACGTGCAGCAGCCGGGGGAACAGGCCGGCGTCCTCGCCCCGGTGGTGGGAGGTCAACGCGGCGCAGAAGGCCAGGCAATGGGCGACGAGGCTGTCGTCGTCCAGGCGGCGGCGCCCGAGGCCGGCCCTGACTGCGGCCAGGCGGCTGCGCAGTTCGTCGTGTGCTTGCGTGAGTTGTCGGCCCAGGGCGACCACGCGGTCGCCGTCGTGGGGGAGAGACACGGAAGTGTGCCCTTCGGTACCGCACCTCCATGCCTGACGCGGTCCGCCACCGGCACGCGATGCCGCCCCCATCCGAGCACGCGACCGGCTCGAAGGGCAAGCCCCGGGGCGAGCCCCCGGGGCGGGGCCCGCACCGGACCCGGGCTTTCGAGCTGCCTCGGAGAACCCGGCAAAGCCTCACGGCCGGGGCATCAGACGACCTCGAAGGTGCCCATCATGGCCATGTCCTCGTGCTCGAGGTTGTGGCAGTGCAGCATGTAGCGGCCCCGGTAGCCGGTGAACCGGGCGAGGACTTCCACCACTTCGTACGGGCGGACGTCCACGGTGTCCTTCCAGCCGGCGTCCGCGGCGCCCGGCGGCCGCCCGCCCCGGGCGACGACCTGGAACCGGGCCAGGTGCACGTGCACCGGGTGGTGGAAGTCGCTGCTGAAACGCCACCGCTCCACACTGCCCAGGCGCGGCGACGCCAGCACGGTGTCAGGGCGGAACGGCCGGCCGTTGACCGTCCACATCGGCCGGTCGCCACCGTCGCGCGTCCGGCGGAAGTCGAAGACCCGCACCGGCATGTCCCCGGCCGGCACGAGCCGTTCGAAGGAAGGGGCGAGGCGCGCCGGTACCCGGCTGTCGTCCCGTCCCCGGCGCACGACGTGGAAGCGCATGACGTCGCGCATCCCGCCCTCGGCCGCCGTGTTGCGCAGGGTGACGCGGCTGCCGACCGGGAAGCCGGCGAAGTCGACGACGGCGTCGCAGCGTTCCCCCGGTGCCAGGCCGACCGCGTCGAGCCGCCGCGGCGCGCCGAGCAGACCGCCGTCGCTGCCGACCTGGACGAACCAACCGCCCCCGGCCGCCCCCGCCGGCCTCCAGACGCAGGTGGTAGCGGCGGGCGTTGGAGGCGTTGAGGAGACGGAGGCGGTAACGGACGGCGGACACCTCCAGCACGGGCCACGGCGCGCCGTTGACGAGCTGGACGTCGCCCAGCACCCCGTCGGGGAAGCCCTCGTGGCCACGGACGGGGTAGCGGAAGGAGCCGTCCTCCTCGAACGACCGGTCGCACAGCATCAACGGGACGTCCCGGTCGCCGCGCGGGAGCGGGAGCCGGTCCTCCTCGTCGTCGCCGACGAGGAAGAGGCCGGCCGGCCCGCGCCACACCTGCGGGGCGCTGAAGTCCATGCGGTGGTCGTGGTACCAGAGCGTCGCCGCCCGCTGCGGCAGCGGATACACGTAACTGCGGCTGCCCACGGCCGTCCGGCCGGCGCCGGCGCCCGCCATGCCGGCGTGCGCCGCGCGTACGGCCTCACCCGGCCACCCCCGACCCCGCGACGGGCCGCGCGCGGCACGTGAACGCCCAGTACGTCAGGGCCGTCGCGCAGCCGAAGACCCCCATGTCCAGGGGCATGTGCCCGGCCAGCGCGCGTGCCTCTCCCAGCCCCCGCTGCGCGCTCACCAGTCCGACGAGCACCGCGGCGGCCGCCGCGGGCCCGCCCGGTGTGCGCAGCCGGCGCCACACCAGCACCGTGGCCACGGCCTGAAGGACCGTGAGCGCGCTCAGCACCCCGGCGTCGGCCGCGTGCCACGCCAGCAGCTCCAGGTCGCCCGTCACGAACAGGCCGGCGAGGGCGGCCTGGACGAGGGTGTCCAGCAGGACGGGCACGGCCGTGGCGCGCAGCAGCCGTACGGGCCGGGGGAGCCGGTCCTCCGCCCGGGCGCTCACCGGGACCCCGCCCCCTCGGCCAGGGCCCGCTGGTACGCCTGGAAGCCGTCCTCGACGCCCAGGAAGACCTCGCCGAGGACGAAGTGGCCCTCACTGACGAGGGGAGTGTCCCGCAGGGCCTCGACGAGGAAGTAGTACGCGCCGAGGTCGTCGGTCTCCAGGACGGCGAAGTCCGAGAAGCGGCCGTTGAACGCCTCGGCGTCGAAGAAGCGCGCCCGCACCCGGTCCGCGTACGCCGCGAAGACCGGATCCAGGTGCGCCGCGCGCATCGCGTCGCGCTCCTCGCGCGAGAGCGCGAGCCAGCGCGGAGTGACGGTGCAGGTGAGGACGATGCCGTACCTCATGGGACCCCCGGAGAAATTGCTAACGGTGTTAACTTTCGGGGGCAAGGTAAAGTTACAGGCGTTAACTTTGTCAAGCGGGAAGGCAGGGAAGGGCGCTGTGCCGAGCACTCCGCGAACCTCCGCAGGCGGGCGGCGTCATCGCGTCCGCGAAGAGGCGCTGGCCGAGATCCTGCGCACCGGCCGGCGGCTGCTCGTCGAGGAGGGGCCGGCCGCGGTCACCCTGCGGGCCATCGCCCGCGAGATGGGCATGACCGCGCCCGGCCTCTACCGGTACTACGCCGGCCACCGCGACCTGGTCCAGGCGCTCGCCTCGTCCCTCTACGACGAGCTGGCCGCCGCCCTGGCCGCCGCCCGCGACCGCTGCCCGGACGCCGGTGCGGGGCCGCAACTGCGCGCCGTCTGCCGCGAGTTGCGTCGCTGGGCCCTCGACCACCCGCGCGAGTTCGGCCTGCTCTTCGCCAAGCCCGTGACGGACGCCGACACCGCCCCGGGCACCTTGGCCCACGACTCCGGCTGGCGCTTCGGCGGCGTCGTCCTCGACCTCATGGTCCGGCTCTGGCGCGACGGCGGCGTCCGGGCGCCCGCCGGGCTCGACCCGGCCTGGACCGCGCAGCTGGAGGAGGTGCGCGAGCACCTCTCCGGAGAGCCGGTGCCGCCGGAGGTCCTCTACGTCTTCGTCGCCTCCTGGGCCCGGCTGTACGGCACCGTGGCCGTCGAGGTCTTCGGGCACCTCGACTTCGCCCTGACCGACCCCGAGCCGCTCTTCGAGCACGCCCTCGACGACGTCCTGGCGGCGCTGGGCGGCACCGGCCGCGGACCGGCCGGCCCCCACGCGTGATCAGGACGGCCCGGCAGTGCACCTCCGTGACGCCTTCCGGCGCCACTCCGGCGGGCGGGTCGCCGCCCCCTCGAACGCCCCCCTCGAAACCTCACCGGCCGGGCGATTCCGGCGGGTTGGGGCCTCGGCCCGGGCGGCCTCAGCCGGCGGGCGACAGGGCGAGCTCGTCGGCGTACGGGGGCCGGGCGCCGGCACGGGAGCAGGTGACCGCGGCCGCGCGGGCCGCGAAGGAGAGGATGTCGCGCCATTCCCCGGCACCGAGGGCGGGGGACGCGGTGAGGGCCCCGTGGCCGTCGAGGCGGTGCAGGAGTGCGGCGTTGACGGTGTCGCCCGCGCCGATGGTGTCCACGACCGTCACCCGCTCACCGGGCACGGACACGTCGAGGCCGTCCCGGGTGAGGACCGTCAGCCCCGCGCCGCCACGGGTGAGGACGACGGCGTACGGGCCCGCGGCCAGCCACTCCCGCACGGCGGCCGCCGGGTCGGCCGCCGGACCCGCGAGCCAGGCCGCGTCCTCCTCCGAGAGCTTGAGGAGGCTCACGTGCGGGAGCCACGAGCGGAACCGGGCCCGGTAGGCGTCCGCGTCGGGGACGATGCCGGGGCGCACGTTCGGGTCGAGGACCGTGAACAGGCCGCCGGCGGAGGCGCGGCGCAGCAGCTCCTCGTAGGCGCTCGCGCCGGGTTCGAGGACGAGCGAGCAGGTGCCGAAGGAGACCGCGCGGGCCGCCGCCGGCAGCGCGTCGGGGGCGGTGAAGAGGCGGTCCGCGGTGCCGCCGGCGTGGAAGGAGTACTCGGCCGAGCCGCCGTCGCCGACGTGCGCCACGGCCAGGGTGGTGGGTTCGGGACCGCGCCGGACCAGGGAGGTGTCCACGCCGTCCGCCCGCAGACCGGCCAGGAGCGCGCGCCCGAAGTGGTCGGTGGACAGCCGGGAGCAGAACGCGGTGGGGGTGCCGAGGCGGGCCAGCGCGACGGCGGTGTTGTACGGACCGCCGCCGCGCTGGGGCAGCAGGGCGGGAAGGCCGTCGGCGGCGGTCCCCTCCTGGTCCCGGGGCCCCGCCGGAACGAGGTCGATGAGGGCTTCCCCGGCAACGATGATCATGGAATGGGGCCTTTCGGACGGCGGGCCGCGCAACGGCGGGCCCGGCGGCGGTCGAGGGTGCGGGCAGGAGGCGGAGGGCGGGGCGACTTGCACCCCGCCGTCCGGCCTCCAGGAGCATTCTCGCGGCCACCGTCGCACCGTCGGTACGGGCCCGTCCCCGCCACCGCCACAGCCCGCGCCCGCTCCCGGGTCCGGGGGCCGGGGCCCTGGCGGGCGCGGCTCCTCGCCTCGTCCCGCGCCGGCGTCCCTAGTAAAGAACCTCGCCCATGGGCGAGTTGTCGCCGACGACGTAGGCGCGGATGGCGGCCAGGTACGCGGCGCGGCCGACGCGCCCGTCGCCGTCGGTGTCCAGGGCGTCGAACGCGGCCCCGGCGTTGTCCGGCGGATTGTTCAGCGCGGTGCGCAGGGTGGTGAACTGCGCCCGGTCCAGGGCGCCGTCCCCGTCGGCGTCGACGAGGTCGAAGAGCGAGCCGAGCGCGAAGCGGCACACGTTGTCGAACTTGTCGCCGTCCACCCACGCGTCGTAGGCGCCGAAGGTCAGCCGGCCGTCCCCGTCGGCGTCCATCGTCTCCCAGGCCGTGCGCCCGTGCGCGCGGGCGGCCTTGACGAGCGGGTCGTCCTCCGTGCGCCCGGTCGCCCGGACCACCCGGTCGATGCGGGAGAGGTAGTCGTGCGCCGAGATCACGCCGTCCCCGTCCGCGTCCATCATCGCGAAGACGCGGGCGGTGGGGGTGGCGGCTGCGGTGGTGGTCGTACGGTCCAACTCGGCTGTCCTCCTGCTCACTCCGGTGCGACGAGGGCTCGTCCCGCCCTTCCTACCCGCGTGCCGCCGGTTGCCCGTGCCGCCGTGGCGACGGACGGCGTCCGGCGGGTGCGACGGCGCGCGGGGCCGCGCGGAGGGGCGGGCGCACGCGGAAGGCGCGCTTCCGGGCGCCGGGGTGGGAACAGCGGCCCGGGGCAGTCACAGTCCGTGCAAAACAGACGAGTTGGAGGACATGTGTACGGAACGCGTGGTGTGGCCGTGGCCCTGGGGGCCCTGGCGCTGGTGTGCTCGTCACCCGGCCCCGCCTCGGCGGAGGGACGCGGCGGGCACGGCGGGTACGAGGCCGTCACCTGCACGGGCCGTTCCACGAGCCGTTACGATCCGCCGCTCGCCCTGCTGCCCCGGACGACCCGCAACCACGCGCACGTGCGGTACGCCTGCACGGTCGGCCCGGGCCGTACCGTCGGGGCCGTCGGCACGTTCGACTCGTTCCCGACGTCGGCGTCCTGCGTCTCGGTGTCGGGCGCGGGCGGGGCGGAGACCGTCCGGTACGCCGACGGCGGACGGTCGGTGATCGTCCTCGACAACGCCACCGCCGTCCGCGTCGCGGGTGTCCTGGAGGTTCTTCAGTCGGGCCGCGTCGTCGAGGGACGCGCTGCCGGGCACCCAGTACGGCGGACCGTGACCGCCCTGCCCCGGGAACTGCCCACGGACTGCCTCACCTCCGGCCTCCACGGCAGCGACAGCGCCGTCCAGTTGGAGATCCTGCCGTAGGGCCCCTCGACCGTCCCCCGCCCGCGGCGCCGCCCTCACCGCGGCGCGCGGGCCGCGAGCGCCGCCCGACGGCCGGGGGCCTCAGCCCCCCGGCCCCGGCGCCCCCGCCCGGAGGCCGTCCGTGACGAGGTCGAAGAGGCGCCGGACGCGCTCGTGGGCGTCGTCGTGCGCGGCGACGTGCCACAGGCCGGAGATGGCGAGGAGGAGATCGTCGGGGGTCACCCCGGGGCGGATGGTGCCCGCCCTCTCGTTGGCCTCCAGCAGGAGGGCGACGGCCGCGGTGACCGGGGCGTGGCCCCAGCGCGCGGGGGCGGCGGGCGCGCAGGTGGCCGCCCGCATCGCGTCGGCCAGGCCCGCCTTGGCCGCGGCGTACTGGGCCAGGCGGTCCAGCCACTCGCGCAGCGCCCGGTCGGGCGGCCGGGTCGCGAGCAACTGGCGGGCCGCTTCGAGGACCTGCTGGACCTCGAAGCGGTAGACCTCCAGGATGAGCGACTCCCGGTCGGGGAAGTTCCGGTAGAAGGTGCCCTGCCCGACACCCGCCTTCCGCGCGATCGCGCTCAGCGCGACGGCCGGCGAACGCGTCAGCTCCGCCAGGGCGACCTCCAGGATCCGCTCCCGGTTGCGCCGGGCGTCCGAGCGCCGGGGCGGCCCGTCGTCCTGCGCCGGCACCCTGGTCCGCACGTGGCCTCGCCCTCCGCTCGTCCCGGTCCGCGCACCCCGTCCACCACCCTTGTTAAGCGGACAACTGTCCGCTAAATTCGGGGCCTTGGGGCAGCCGCCCGTCCTCCCGCACAAGCACTCTAGTGGCAGCCGGGGCGGCGGAACGGCCGGCGCCGCCCGCGTCACCCACCGCGTCGACCGCCCGCGCGGGCCGCCCCGTCCGGCACCGCCGCGGCGCGCGACCGCCATCGCGACCGCCATGCCGAAGAGGGCCACATGACCGCACCGACGTCCAGCGTCATCACCCTGCACATCAACGGAGAACCCCACACCCTCACCGTCGACCACCGCACCACCCTGCTCGACGCCCTGCGCGAACGCCTCGGGCTGACCGGCACCAAGAAGGGCTGCGACCACGGACAGTGCGGCGCCTGCACCGTCCTCCTCGACGGCCGCCGCGCCCTGGCCTGCCTCCAGCTCGCCGTCGCCACCGAGGGACGCGCGGTCACCACCGTCGAGGGCGTCGCCGACGGCGACCGGCTCCACCCCGTCCAGCAGGCGTTCCTCGAACTCGACGGCTACCAGTGCGGCTACTGCACCCCCGGACAGATCTGCTCCGCCCTCGCCGTCCTGGAGGAGCACGCCGCCGGCTGGCCCAGCGCCGTCACCGCCGACCTGCGGCCCGAGGCCGGCCCGCCCGCCCTCACCGACGACGAGATCCGCGAGCGGATGAGCGGCAACCTGTGCCGCTGCGCCGCCTACCCGGCGATCGTACGGGCCGTCGCGCGCGCCGCCCAGGAACGCCCGGGGGAGTCCGGGACGGTGGCGGCATGAGGGAGTTCCACTACCGGCGCCCCGCCCGCGTGTCCGACGCACTCGCCCTCCTCGGGACCGACCCCGGGGCCCGCCCGCTCGCCGGCGGCACCAACCTCGTCGACCTCATGAAGACCGGCGTCGAACGGCCCGCCCTCCTCGTCGACCTGCGCGACCTCCCCCTCGACCGCATCGAGGCCACCCCGGACGGCGGCCTGCGCATCGGCGCCACGGCCACCAACAGCGACCTCGCCGCCCACCCCGACGTGCGCCGCCGCTACCCCGCCCTGGCACAGGCCGTCCTCGCCGGCGCCTCCGGGCAGGTGCGCATCATGGCCACGGTCGGCGGCAACCTGCTCCAGCGCACCCGCTGCGGCTACTTCACCGCCCCCGC
Source organism: Streptomyces caatingaensis (assembly GCF_001187435.1). Lineage (GTDB taxonomy): Bacteria > Actinomycetota > Actinomycetes > Streptomycetales > Streptomycetaceae > Streptomyces > Streptomyces caatingaensis. Next base: position 225,759 of record NZ_LFXA01000014.1, read on the forward strand.
CACGACCACCGCCTGCAACAAGCGCGCCCCCGGCAGCGGTTGCGCCGCGATCGCCGGCGAACACCGCAACCACGCCGTCCTCGGAGCCACCGAGCACTGCGTCGCCGTGCACCCCTCCGACATGGCGGTCGCTCTGACCGCCTTCGACGCCACCGTCACCTACGAAACCGCCGACGGCACCGGCGAGTTGCCGCTCGCCGGCCTCTACCGGCCCGTGGGCGGCACCCCGCACCTGGAAACCGCGCTGCCCACCGGCGCGCTGATCACCGGCGTCGTCCTGCCGCCCGCCCCGGTCGCCGCCGCCTCCCGCTACCGCAAGGTCCGCGAACGCGCCTCCTACGCCTTCGCGATCGGCTCGCTCGCCGCCGCCCTCGACGTCCGGGACGGCACCGTGCGCGACGTACGCCTCGCCTTCGGCGCCGTCGCCTCCCACCCCTGGCGCGCCCGGCGGGCCGAGCGCGCCCTGACCGGAGGACCGGCCGACGCCACCGCCTTCGCGGCCGCCGCCGACGCCGAACTGGCCGCCGCCCGGCCCCTGCCCCACAACGGCCACAAACTGCCGCTGCTGCGCACCCTGGCCGTCGCCGTCCTGACGGAACTCGCCCAGGAGGCCGCCCGATGACCACCGCGACGACCCCGCCCCGCCCCGCCACCGGCGCCGTCGGCACCTCCCACATCCGCCTCGAGGGCCGCGACAAGGTCACCGGCGCCGCCCGCTACGCCGCCGACTTCCCGGCCGACGGCCTCGCCCACGGCTGGATCGTCGTCTCCACCGTCGCCCGCGGCCGCATACGCTCCGTCGCCGACACCCCCGTCCTCGCGATGCCCGGCGTCCTCGCCGTCCTGCACCACGGCAACGCCCCCCGCCTGAAGGAGGACTTCTCCGGCACCTTCGGACCCGACGCCACCACACAGATCCTCCAGCACGACCGCGTCCCGCACGCCGGCTGGCCGGTCGCCCTCGTCGTCGCCGAGACCCCCGAACAGGCCAGGGAGGCCGCCGAGTCGCTCACCGTCACCTACGCCACCGAACCGCACGACGTCGACTTCCGCCCCGGCCACCCCGCCGCCTACACCCCCGAGGCGCGGCCCGTCCGCCCCGCGGCCGCCGAGAAGGGCGACGTCGAGGCCGAACTCGCCGCCTCCGACGTCGTGGTGGACGCCCGCTACACCACCGCGGAGGAACACCACAACCCCATGGAACCACACGCCGCCCTCGCCCACTGGGACGGCGGACGGCTCGACGTCGTCGACACCACCCAGGGCGCCCACGCCACCGCCCAGGACCTCGCCCGGCTCTTCGGCCTCGACCCGGCCGCGGTGCGCCTGCGCTCCGAGCACGTCGGCGGCGGCTTCGGCTGCAAGGCCCAGGTCCGCGCGCACCTCGTCCTCGCCGTCATGGCGGCGACCCTGCTCGCCCGGCCCGTCCGCGTCGCGCTCACCCGGGCCCAGACCTTCACGCTCATCGGCCACCGCAGCGCCACCGCCCAGCGCGTCCGGCTCGGCGCCGGCGCCGACGGGCGGCTGCGCGCCCTGGAGCACACGGCGCTCAGCGCGACCTCCACGGTCCAGGAGTTCGTCGAGACCAGCGCCGCCTACGGGCGTTCCCTGTACGACGCGCGCGGCCACCGCACCGTCGACAGCGTGGTGCCCCTCGACATCCCCACCCCGACCTACATGCGCGCCCCCGGCGAGGCCCCCGGATCGTTCGCGCTGGAGTGCGCGCTCGACGAACTGGCCGAGCGCTGCGGCATCGACCCGATCGTCCTGCGCGGCCGCAACGAACCCGCCGTCGGCCCCGTCTCCGGGCTCCCGTTCGCCGGACGCCGCCTGCTCGACTGCTTCGCCGAAGGGGCCCGCCGCTTCGGGTGGGACGGGCGCGACCCGCGGCCCGGCGTCCGGCGCGACGGGCGCTGGCTCGTCGGCACCGGCACCGCGGCCGCCACCTTCTTCGCGGGCGCCTTCCCGGCGACCGCCTCCGCGACCGCCCACCCCGACGGCACCTTCACCGTGCGCATCGCCGCGGCGGACATCGGCACCGGGGCGCGCACCGCCCTGACCCAACTGGCCGCCGAAGCCCTGGAGGTGACGCCCGGCCGCGTGCGCCTGCTCATCGCCGACAGCGACTTCGGCGCCGCCTGGGTGGCCGGCGGCTCCATGGGCACCCGCTCCTGGGGCTGGGCGGTCACCCTCGCCGCCCGCGACCTGCGCGAACGCCTCGCCCTCGGCGGCGGCGTCCCGGCGGACGGGCTCACCGTGCGCTCCGACACCACACAGGCCGTCGGCGCCCTCGCCGCCCGCGAACGCCACTCCTACGGCGCGCAGTTCGCCGAGGTCGCCGTCGACCCGGGCACCGGCGAGATCCGCGTCCGGCGCATGCTCGGCGTCTTCGCCGCCGGCCGGATCGTCAACCCCCTCACCGCCCGCAGCCAGCTGACCGGCGGCATGATCTGGGGCCTGTCCATGGCCCTGCACGAGGAGGCCGTCCGCGACACCGCCTCCGGCACCCTGGTCAACGCCGACCTCGCGGGCTACCACATCGCCGCCCACGCCGACGTGCCCGCCGTCGAGGCGGACTGGCTGGACGACCCCGACCCCGAGGACCCCGTCGGCATCAAGGGCATCGGCGAGATCGGCGCCGTCGGCTCCGCCGCGGCGATCGCCAACGCCGTCTGGCACGCCACCGGCGTCCGCCACCGGAACCTGCCCATCCGGCCCGACCGGGTCCTGACGGCGGAGCGCGACCGTGCTGGACATCGCTGAGGAACTCGTCCAATGGGCCGCCGAGGGGCGGGACTTCGCCGTCGCCACCGTCGTGGCCGTGAGCGGCAGCGCCCCCCGCGGGCCCGGCGCCGCCCTCGCCGTGGACGGCGCCGGGCGGGCGGCCGGCTCGGTCTCCGGCGGCTGCATCGAAGCGGCCGTCCACGACCTGTGCGTCCGGGCCCTGGAGGACGGCACGGTCCTGCGCGAACGCTTCGGACCCAGCGACGACGACGCCTTCGCCGCCGGCCTCACCTGCGGCGGCACCATCGAGGTCGTGGCCGCGCCCTTCCCGGCGGCCGCACCGGGCCGGGACGTGCTCGTCCGCGCGCTCACGGCGGCCGCGCGCGGCGAGGCGGCCGCCCTGGCCCGGGCCGTCCGCGGCCCGGCCGGACTCCTCCACGGCGCCCTGCTCGTCCGGCCCGACGGCACGTACGACGGCGGCCTCGGCGGCCGGCCCGCCCTCGACCGCACGGCCGCGGCCGAGGCGCACGCCCTGCTCCGCGCCGGACGCACCGGCACCGTCGACCTGTCGCCGGACGGCACGCTCTGCCCCGGCGGGCTGACGCTCCTGGTCGAGTCCGTCCCCGAACCGCCCCGCCTGATCATCTTCGGCGCGGTCGACTTCACGGCGGCCCTGGTACGGATCGGCGCGTTCCTCGGCTACCACGTCACCGTCTGCGACGCGCGGCCCGTCTTCGCCACGGCCGCCCGCTTCCCCGGGGCGGACGAGGTCGTCGCCGACTGGCCGCACCGCTACCTCCGCGGCACCCCCACCGACGAACGGACCGTGCTGTGCGTCCTGACCCACGACGCCAAGTTCGACGTACCCCTGCTGCGGGTCGCCCTGCGGCTTCCCGTCGCGTTCGTCGGCGCGATGGGCTCGCGCCGCACCCACGAGGACCGGGTCCGGCGGCTGCGCGAAGCCGGCGTCGGCGACGGGGAACTGGCCCGGCTGCGCGCCCCCGTCGGCCTGGACCTCGGGGGACGCACGCCCGAGGAGACGGCCCTGTCCATCGCGGCGGAGATCGTCGCCGCCCGCCACGGCGGCACCGGCCTCCCGCTCACCGGCACCCGGACCGCGATCCACCGCACGCCCGCCGAACACCCTGCCGGGCAAAGGTAGTTGAGAGTGCTGGAAAAGTCGGATGCGCACCGCCGGGCCGCGTGGTACCCAGATGGCCATGAACGATCTTGAGACGGAAAGGCTCGTGCTCCACCCCCTGACCGCCGACGAGGCCCGGCGCCTCGTGGCCCGCCGCCCCGCGCCCGGCGACCACTGGGCGCCCGGCTACCCCACCGACGGCGACGTGGAGTCGGCCACGGACTTCCTCAACCACTGCGCCGCCACCGGCGATCCGCAGCCGTTCGGGGACTACGAGATCCGCCGGCGCCCCGACGGCCTCGTCATCGGCAGCCTCGGCTTCCACAGCCCGCCCGACGCGGACCGCACCGTGACCATCGGCTACGGCCTCGTCGAATCGGCCCGCGGCCGGGGCTACGCCACCGAGGCCCTGCGCGCCCTGCTCGCCCTCGCCCGCGACCACGGCGTCACCCGCGTCAAGGGCGACGCCGACCTCGACAACATCGCCTCCCAGCGGGTCATGGCGAGCGCGGGCATGCGGCCCGCGGGGGAGGACGACCGGGTCAAGTACTACGAGATCGCCTGGCCCGGCACCGTCCCGGCGGTCGGTGCCTGACACGCCCGCGAGCGGCCCGGGGCGCGGCACCGGGCCCCGCACCACCGCCGCGGCGGCCGGGGGCGGGCTCGGCTCGGGCCTCCCCCGCTCCGGAGCGGCGGGTTCGCCGGGGGGCGGCAGGTGCTCTGCGACGACCCCGCTCGGTGAGGCGGCGGACCGCTCGCGCGGCTCCCGCCGGGCCCGCGGCGGGAGGACGGGGCGGGCCCGGACCCGCGCCGCCCCCGGCCGGGCCGGCGTCACTTCTTCGGCGGCTTGATCCACCCCTTCTTCACCAGCTCGTCGCAGTGCCACTTCGCGTGGGCCGGCGTCTCGTGGTTCTTCTTCGCGGCGGCCAGGCAGTCCGCGTACGGGTAGGGCGGCTGGTCGCCGACCGGGGCCCGCCGGACCGGGGCCGCCGCGGCCGCCGCGACCGTCGTCGCCGCGACCGCGCCGAACGCCATCGCCGCGGCCATCATGAGCGTCGTCCAACGCACAGCATTCCTCCTGATGTGGTCGATTGATCCCTGCTCGTCCTCGTTCAACGAGCCCGGCCCGGCGAGGGAACGCCCGCGCCGCGGCCAGGTGGCCCGTCCCCGGGCCGCGCCCCCGCGCAACCGCTGTGGCGCCGCACCGACTTCGTCCCGCCCGCGGGTGCGGAGATCTACCGGCGCGCTCGAATCCCCGTGGTGCGCAAGGGCGGTTGCCCCGGTGGGGGGTGGCGGGCTCGCCGGGTCCGGCGGGCGGGACGGCCGTGCTGGGCGTGCCGGGCCCGCCGGGCGCGCGACCGTGCCGGCCGCCGGGGGAGTGCGGCGGGGGGACGTACGCGGGGACGTACGTGAGGACGTACGCACGCGGCGTCAGCCCGGCCCGTCCCGCCCGTCCCGCCCCTCCCACCCGCCCTGCTCGTCCCGCCCGCCCCCGGCGGCGCCCCTCCCCGCCCCCATGTCCTGCTGGAAGAGCCGGTACAGCCACCACAGCGACGGCACCAGCAGGAACGCGCCCACGCCCAGGCTCGCCAGACAGGCGGTCAGCACGGCCGGGTGCGAGGCCGTCGCCGCGACCGTCGTGTCCGGCACCAGCATCAGCGGATACTGCGCCGCGCCCCACGCCCACAGGACCGCCGCCACCGCCACCGCGGCACTCGCCCGCGCCACGATGTACCGCCGACGCACCAGCAGCACCATCCCCACCAGCCCGCCCACAGCACTCAACAGCACCAGCGGCAGCGCCCGGTGGGTGAGCCCGGTGAACAGCCGCGGCGCGTCCGCGTGCAGGACGGCGATGCCGGCCACCGCCACCACCCCGCAGGCGGCGCCCGAGGCCAGGGCCCGCCCGCGGAAGGCCCCGGCCAGCTCCGGCCGGCCCTCCCGCAGCGCGTCCGCGCACAGGTAGACGGCCGAGAGATGTGCACAGGCCAGCACCGCGAGCACGCCGCCGAGCGCCGAGGTGGGACTCACCCAGCTCGCCACGGGACCGCCGGCCGCCAGCCCGGGCGGGACGCGGCCCGACGCCACCGCCCCCGCCACCGTGCCCAGGAAGAACGGGGTGACGACCGACGAGACCGCGAAACACGCCCCGAACAGCCGGCGCGCCGCCAGTCCCGTACTCGCCTTGCGGAACGCGAACGCCGCGCCCCGGGCGATGATGCCCAGCGCGGTGAACGTCAACGGCAGGTACAGCGTGGAGAGGACGGCGGCGAAGACCGGGGAGAAGCCCGCCCACAGCAGCACCACCACGAAGATGATCCAGACGTGGTTGGCCTCCCAGACCGGCCCGATGACGTGTTCGATCAGCCGGCGCTGCGGCAGGCCGCGCCGGCTGCCCCCGGCCAGCAGGTCCCACAGGCCCGCCCCGAAGTCGGCCCCGCCGAAGAGCGCGTAGCACGTCAGGCCCAGCCACATCACGGCCAGCAGGGCGTCGGCGAGCATCGTCGGTCCCTCCTCACACCACCGGGTAGTCCTCGACGTCCCGCTCCTGCGGTGCGACGGGTACGGGCCGTTCGGTGGCCATCCGGCGCAGCACCACGACGGTCGCCGCCGTCATCGCCGCGTAGACCACCAGCACGAGCCACAGCCCGGTCATCAGTCCGGGCGCGGGGTTGACCGCCTCGCGGACGGTCATCAGCCCCTGGACGATCCACGGCTGGCGGCCGAGTTCGGTCACGCACCAGCCGCACTCCAGCGCGACGACGGCGGCCGGACCCGTGAGCACGGCCAGGAGCAGGAACGCCCGGCCGCCGCGCCCGGCCAGCGGGTCGCCGCCGCCCCTGCGCCGGGCCCGCCACCACGCGCACAGCAGCCAGACGCCCATGAGCAGCAGGAAGAACCCCGCCGCCACCATCAGGTCGAACGCCCAGTGCACCCCGGTCACCGCCGGCCGCCGCGCGGGCGGGACCAGGTCCAGACCGCGGACGACCGCGCCGGGGCTGTCCCCGATCAGCAGCGACAACCCGCTGGGGATCTCCAGCCCGTACCGCAGCCCGTCGGCCCCCGCCACGCCGCCCAGCGTCAGCGGCACATGGCCGCCGGTGCGGAAGACGCCCTCCATCGCGGCGAGTTTGACGGGCTGGTTGGCGGCGACGAAGCGGGCCGCCCAGTCGCCCACCACGATCTGGAACGGGGCGACGGCCGCGCCGAGCACGAAGGGCACGAGGAAACCCGCCCGCTGGTAGGCGGACCTCCGGCCGCGCAGCAGCGCGCAGGCGTGGACGCTCGCCGTCAGGAAGGCGGCGACCATCAGCGCGGCCAGGATCATGTGGACGGTCTGCGGCGGGGCCGCCGGGTTGAGCATCGCGGCCCACGGATCGACCGCGGTGATCCGCCCCGCGCGCACCGTGAAGCCGCTCGGCTGGTTCATCCAGGCGTTGGCGCAGACGACGAAGAACGCGGAGGCGACGCCCGCGACGACGACGGGCACGCCGGTCCACAGGTGGACGCGCGGCGGCAGCCGGTCCCAGGCGTACAGATAGATGCCCAGGAAGATCGCCTCGATGAAGAAGGCGATCCCCTCCAGGGCGAACGGCAGCCCGATGACCTGCCCGTAGCGCCCCATCAGCCCGGGCCACAGCAGGCCGAGTTCGAAACTGAGGATCGTGCCGGAGACGGCGCCCACCGCGAACAGCACCCCCATCGCCCGCGCCCACCGCCGGGCCAGCAGCCGCAGCACCGGATCGCCCGTGCGCAGCCCGCGCCACTCGGTGACCAGCGTCAGCAGCGGCAGCCCGACGCCCAGACACGCGACGACGATGTGCCAGGCCAGCGAGAAGCCCATCTGCGCCCGCGCCGCGGCGAGGTCGCCGGGCGACGCGGCCGCCGCGAGGAGCCGGTGAACGGCGTCGGTGAGCATGGCGCCTGAGGTACCCCGCGGGCGCGCGGCGGTAACGACGCGCCGGGCAACAGGGTGCCGCGACCGGCGCGGAAAAGGCGTCGCGGGGCCGGTGAGGCGTCCCTAGGCTGTGACGCATGGGTTCTCTGTGACAGCCGGGCGCGCAGCCGCGTCGGGCCCCCGACTCCGCCGCTGACGCCTTCCTCCACGCACCTCCGCACCCGCCGCCGATTCCCACACCACGGGTCCGGTGCCGGTTGAGTGAGATCGACTTCCGAGAACGGAACGGGCGGCCGGGGCCCCTCAGCGGACCGTTTTCGATAGCGGATCGGCCTGGCCGAGCAGCTCAGCGAGCGGAGTCCGGGCCGGTAACAGGCAACGGCTGCACCGGAGATACGTTTGCGGGACCGGCCCCGGACACAGCTGACCGGGGTGATCCCCCGCCGGGACCAGGCCCGGGCACCGCCGCGGTCGTGCCGCCTGCGGCCAGGGCCCGCGACCCCGCCGACCGAACCGTCACCGTTGCCGAGGACAGCAAAAGCCCTTGCCCGCCCTCGCCGACCATGGAAGAGCGGAATGTTGTCTGCGATCTCGCAGACCCACTCACGGTGAGGAACGACAGCCAATGATCTCGGCGTCCCGAAGCGGCCGCCGTCGGCACTGAGCAGCCCGTTGCCCAGCGGTCATCGGCCTCCTCCTGCCACGCCCGTCCCGCACGGCGGCCCCACGATGCGGTGCCCCCGCACCATCACTCTTCTCCGCCCGAGTTCAACTGGGTTCGCCTTGGGCTCACCCCGAGATCCGCGCGCGCCCGATTCACCGGCGCGCGCCTGACGCTGCGCGCCGGGCGCCCCGACACGCTCCGGGCGGCCTGACGGCCGGGGTGGGGACAACCCGAGCAAGGGGAGGGGTACGCGCCGGATGGCCCCGGCGCGTACCGCCCGGGACGCTGGGATCATGAAACAGCGACGCCTCACCGCCGCCCTGACCCTGCTGCTCTCCCTCGGCGCCACGGCCCCCGCCCTCGCCGCCCCGGCCACTGCCCCGGCCCCGGCCCCGGCGGCCGGCAGCGCCGCCCGGACCGGCGAGCGCGCCGACGACCGCGTCGTCCGCGCCGTCGAACGCGCCGCCCACCCCCTGCGCTCCACCGATCCCTCCGCCCCGGACGACGACCTGCGGGCCCTCGACCGCATGATCGGCGACGCGCGCGTGGTCGGCATCGGCGAGGCCACGCACAACTCCCGCGACTTCTTCACCCTCAAACAGCGCGCCTTCCGCCACCTCGTCCGCGACCGGGGCTTCCGGACCTACGCCCTGGAGGCCCCCTGGAGCACCGGCCTGCGGCTCAACGACTACGTCCTGCACGGCAAGGGCGACCCGCGGCGCATCATGCGCGAGGAGTTCCAGGACGCCTACCTCTTCTGGAACACCCGCGAATACCTCTCCCTCCTCACCTGGATGCGTTCCTGGAACCGCGCCCACCCGGACGACCCGGTCCGCTTCATGGGCAACGACGTCTCCTGGGCCGGCCCGGAGCTCTACGACCGCGTCCTCGACCACGTCCGCACCACCGACCCCGCCGCGCTGCCCCGCCTCGCCGAGCTCTACCGCGGCCTGCGCCCCGACGCGCCCACCGGCCCGTACATGCGCGCCTACCTCACCAAGCCGCCGGCCGAGCGGCGCGCCATGGCCGAACGGGCCGACCGCGCCCTGGAGTTGGTTCGCTCGCTGCGGCCGGGGCGCGGCCGCGCGGCCGCCGAGGCCCAGCGCTGGGCCGTGCAGAACGCCCGGGTCGTCCAGCAGAGCGCACGGCAGTACGCCTTCGACCTCACCGCGGAGAAGGACATCGCCGCCGCCATGCGCTTCCGCGACCGGACGATGGCCGCCAACACCGCCTGGTGGCAGGAGGAGACCGGCACCAAGGTCCTGCTCTCCGCCCACAACGGCCACGTCCAGTACGAGACCGACGACCCGGCCCACTACCCCCGGACGCAGGGCGCCTACCTGCGCGACCACTACGGGCCCCGCTACGTCAACGTCGGCCTCACCTTCGGCCGGGGCTCCTTCAACGCCGTGGGCGCCGACGACGCGATGCTCGACCGCAACGTCCGCCGCGTCACCGTCGGCCCGGACGCCCCCGGCAGCAACGGCGCGACCCTGGACCGCGCGCACGTCGGCGCCGGCGCCGGCTACCTGCTGGACCTGCGGACCGCCCCGGCCCCGGCCCGCGACTGGCTCCGCCAGGCCCGTCCCACGCGCAACATCGGCACCGCCTACCCCTGGCCCGAAGGCCAGGTCGCCCTCGCCCGCTCGTTCGACGTGCTGATCCATCTGCACCGGGTGGAGGCGGCGGACCGGTTGCCCTCCGACTGAGGCGGGACGGCCCGCCCCTGGCCAACGGGCCGCCCCTCCCGCAGAATCGGATCATGGAATCCACCGTGCGCGTGCGGAACGGCGAGATCTGGGCGGACGACACCGGCGGCGACGGTCCGCCCCTCGTCCTCCTCCACCCCGGAATCGCCGACTCGGGAGTCTGGGACCGGGTCGTCCCCGAACTCGCCCCGCACCACCGGGTGATCCGCTACGACGCCCGCGGATACGGCCGTTCGCCGGCGCCCACCGCCGCGTACTCCCAGGCCGAGGACCTCGCCGCGGTCCTCGACCACTTCGGGCTGGACCGCGCCGCCCTGGCCGGCACCAGCATGGGCGGCGCCACGGCGGTCAGCCTCGCCCTCGACGCCCCGGACCGCGTCACCGCCCTGGCCCTGTTCTGCCCCGGCGTCACCGGCCGCCCCGACCCCGACCCGCCCGCCCTGACACAGGAGATCGGCACCCTCGCCCGCGCCGGCGACATGGACGGCCTGGTCGCCCTCGCCCTGCGCACCTGGGCCGCCGCCGGCACCGCCCCCGACGCCAAGGCCGCCGACTTCGTCCGCCGTGCGATCCCCGCCTGGTTCACCACCCACCCCCACCAGGTGCCCGACGCCCCCGCCTACGACCGCCTCCCCGCCCTGCGTCCCCCCTGCCTCATCGCCATCACCGGCCTCGACCAGCCCGAAGTCGTCCGCTGCAACGAGCAGATGGCCGCCCGCATCCCCGACTGCCGCGTCGTGCGCCTGCCGGACTGCGATCACCTGCCGTCGCTGCGGGAGCCGGGGACGGTGGCGCGCCTGATCCTGGAGGCGTGCGCGAGGGGGCGCGGCGGCGTGTGAGGAGGGCGCCGGCCATCGCGTCGTGGTGACGTACGGCACGAAGCCGCATGGTTTGTGCGCGTGGGGGATCCGGGACGGTCCCTCTGGTCCGCGCGCAAAGGAGCACACGGGCGCGGTGACCGGTTCCCGGTGCCGGTGAGGGGCCGTGCCGAGCGGGTGCCGAAGGCGGCCGTGTGCACCTGCGATTCACTATTTTTTGCATCTGCATGTGCAGAGTCGGGTGAGGTTGGGAAAACCCCTTTCCCGCATGACCGGCGGGACGGACTGGTGCCTTGCTTTCAGCAGTCGCTGTCCACGGGTGGTGGAATGGTGAATTACTGTAGTGCCGTCGCGTATTGATCGGCCACGATCGGTTTATGCCCTGGAACTGCACGGGTTTTGCGCCCTGTTGCGCCCGAGAGGATACATACTCCGCACTTCCTTGCCTTCCTCCGGGCGGCGGGGTGGAGTGCGCCTCTCCGGCGGAAAGCCTGCGCTTGCAGGAGGAGAAAGGCGTTTTCTCTTCTTCTTGGCTGACGCGAACGCGAATTTGTTATCGTGGCGCGGTAGTTGGCAGGAGATGCCACGACGAAAGGTGGCCCCGGGCCCTACCCCGGGGCCACCTCCTCTCGTGAACGACCCCCGAAAGGATGCGCATGTCCACGAGTCATCGCCGAGGCCGTAGCAGGACGCCCTCGGCTTCACGTCAGTCAACCATGCCTCCCCCGCGGACAGGGGAGCACCTCCCCTGCCCCTGCGAGATCACCCTGCATCCGGACGGTGTCTGGCTGGTGATCCTCGCCCTGCTCCTGCTCCTCGGCCACCCGCCGTTGGCCGAGTTCCTCGCGCAGGTCCTGGGGAGTGCCTTATCGCCGGGCCGCGCTCCGGCCGTCCCGCCGCGGATCTGACTCCGGCACGGCCGCCTGCGGTGGGCGGCGGGGTGCCGTTGCCCACCGTTCGCGGGCGCGTGGCGTGCGTCCGCGTGGTGACTGAATCCACTCGCCTCCCCTCCGGCCCTCCGTCCGGGGTCTACCGCGGGGCACGGCCGCCTCCCTACCATGGGCGGCTTCATGCCGTGGCCGACAGCGACCGGAGGGGGACGGGATGGCCGGCGGAGGGCGGGGGGAAGCTCGCGCCATTGACGTGAACACACCGAGCGTGGCGCGCATGTACGACTGGTTGCTCGGGGGAGTGGAGAACTACCTCTCCGACCGGACGGCCTGTGCGGAGCTCCTGGAGATCGTGCCCAGCTCCCGGGCGCTGGCCCGCGACAACCGCTCCTTTCTGCGCCGCGTCGTCAAGAGCCTGGTCCACGACCACGGGGTCGAGCAGTTCATCGACCACGGCTCGGGCCTGCCGACCCAGGAGAACGTCCATCAGGTGGCCCAGCGCATCGAGCCGGACTGCCGCGTGGTCTACGTGGACAACGACCCGATCGTCCTCGCCCACGGCCGTACGACGCTGGACGAGAACGCCAACACCGCCGTGATCGACGCCGACATGCGTGACACGGACGAGATCTTCGACCACCCCGACACCGGCCGGCTCATCCGGCCCGGCCGCCGGACCGCCGCCCTGTTCGTGTCCGTGCTGCACTGCCTGCCGGACACCGGAGACGAGCGCGACCCCGCGGCCGTCGTCCGCCGCACGGCGGCGCGCCTGAGGGAGCTGGGCCCCGGCAACCTCATGGTGATCTGCCAGCTCGTCAGCGACGACCCCGCCGTCCGGCGGGAGGTCACGGACCTCATGGCCCGGAGCACGCACGGCAGGTGGGGGCGCGTACGCCGGCGCGACGAAGTGCGCGCGTACTTCGAGGGATTCACGGTGCTCGACCCCGGCCTGGTCGACGTCGTCGACTGGCGGCCGGAGAGCCCCCCGCCCCCGGAGCACCGCCGGCCCAAGGAATGGGCCGAGTGGGGCGGGGTGGCGCGGCTCTAGGCGTCACCGGCCGTCCCGCGTTCCAGCCTGCGGTACCGGTCGATCGCCTTCCGCAGGCGGGTCTCGCTGTCCTCCCGGTCCGCGGCCGCGCCGCTGAGACGGTTCAGCACATGGCGGTACTGATCGATCTCCTTCGGCCGCGTGAGGTAGCGCGCACTGTCGATGTGCTCGACGTAGACCAGCTCGGGCGGCCCGCCGTCGTCGAAGAACAGATGGGTGATCGGATACAGCGGCACGGCGTCGGCGGCGCGGTCGGACGGCACGATCCGGATGTTGATGTGCGGGCGCCGGCCGATCTCCAGGAGGTACTGGAACTGCTCACGCATCACCGAGGGGCTGCCGACGAGCCGGTACAGCACGGCCTCGTCCAGGAGGGCGACGACCCGGGGCCGCCCGTTGGCGAACATCGCCTTGCGGCCCTGGCGGAGGTCGACCCGCCGCTCGACGGCCGCGGCCGGCTCGCCGTGCATGGCGGCCCGGACCAGCACCCGTGTGTACTCCGGGGTCTGGAGCAGACCGGGGACCACATGCGTCTCATAGGTGTAGATCTTCTCCGCCGAACCCTCCAGGCTGATCAGCCGCTTGAGGAAGTCGGGGGTGACGTCGGTGTAGTGCTTCCACCACTCCTCGTTCCGCGTCTGCCGCAGCAAGTCCTCGGCGTGGGCGTAGAGTTCGGCGGTGACGCGGTAGTGGTGGAGCAGGTCGTGCACGTCCCGCTCCTTGGGAGGGCTCTCCCCCCGCTCCAGCCGGCTCACCTTCGACACCGAGCCCCGGATGACCGGTGCCACGTCCTTGAGGCCCAGCCCCCGCTCCTGCCGGAGCCGGCGCAGCAGGTCGCCCAACAGCCGTGGCGACGCGGCGCGTTTGGGATCGGCGGCCGGGCCGGTCACCGAAGCGCCCGGAGGCGTGCCGGGCCGGGGGACGGCGGACATCCGGACTCCCGCTCGGAGCTGACAGGGTCAGCTCCCAGGATGGGGCCTGGACGTCCGCCGATCCACCTTTGGCCTGAACTTAGGGGATCAGATGGTCAAGTGGTCGAACTCGGAGCCCTTGGCCCCCGCGAGGAAGGCGATCATTTCCTCCCGGGTGTAGACGAGCGCGGCACCGCCCGGGTGGCGGGAGTTGCGCACGGCCACCTGCCCGCCGGGCAGCTTCGCCAGCTCGACGCAGTTCCCCTGTCCCACGCTCCCGCTGCTCTTGACCCACTCCACTCCGGTGATGTCGCATGCCGGCATGCCGTTGTCGAACACCATGCGGTGACCTCTCCTTCGGTCGATTCCTTCAGTCGATGGCCGCGCACTGCGCCGGGCCGCCGTTTCCCATATGCAATTGCATGGGCCGGCGGTGCTGAGAATGCTAGGCGCCGGCCCGGGCGCGGTGGTGTCCCTCGAAAGTGTGTGGTTAGGACGCGTGTCACGGGGATCGGTCCTCCGGGAGCGCAGGCGTCACCCCTGGCACCCGCCCGTGGCCCGATCTTTGCGGACCATGGCCATCAGGCCACTACTCCCGCCCCTCCCGCCGGGCGAACCTGGGTCCATGAGCACGATGAAAGCGATCAGCCAGAACACCTACGGCGGCCCGGACGTCCTCCACGAGGTCGAGACCGACCGCCCCTCACCCGGACCCTCCGAAGTCCTCGTCCGCGTCCACGCGGCGGGCATGAACCCCACCGACTGGAAGCACCGGCGCGGAGCCGGGTTCCTCGACCGCCTCCCCCTGGTCCTGGGGTGGGACGTCTCCGGGGTCGTGGAGGCCGTCGGACCCGGTGTCACCCTGCACCGGCCCGGTGACGAGGTGTTCGGCATGCTGCCCTACCCGTACGGCGTGGGCTCCTTCGCGGAGTACGTCGTCGCCCCGGCGCGGGCCATGGTGACCAAGCCGGCGACGATCGACCACGTCCAGGCCGGCGCCATCCCGCTGGCCGCGCTGACCGCGTGGCAGGCGCTGGTGGACACCGCGCGGCTGGAGGCGGGGCAGCGCGTGCTCGTCCACGCGGCCGCCGGTGGCGTGGGGCACCTCGCCGTGCAGATCGCCAAGGCGCGCGGCGCGCACGTGGTGGGCACGGCCAGCGCGCCCAAGCACGCGGTGCTGCGCGAGCTCGGAGCCGACGAGCTCGTCGACTACCGCACCGAGGACTTCACCGCGATCGAGCCGGTGGACGTCGTCCTGGACACCCTCGGCGGCGACACCGCCGTCCGCTCCCTCGACGTCCTCAAGCCCGGCGGGCAGCTCGTCTCCATCGCCATCCGCGACTTCCCGGCCGACCTCTCCGACCGCGCCGCCGCCCGCGGCCTGAGCGCCCGCCCCCTCCTCGTCGAGGCCGACCAGGAGGGCATGCGCTCGATCCGCGACCTCGTCGTGGACGGCCGGCTCCGGGCCGTCATCGAGGCCGTGTTCCCGCTGGAGGAGGCGGCCAAGGGCCACGCCCTCGGCGACACCGGCCGGGTGACCGGGAAGGTCGTCCTCACGGTGGTGCCCGGCCGGGACTGACCGAATTCCGCCGCGGGGCCGCCCGGTTGCGGACCGGACGGCCCCGGCCCGGCACCGGGCGCGGGCCGCGCGGACGGACGCGGAATGCCCAACTCCGCACCGGCGGGGCCGCCTTCGCGTGACCGGCCCTTCCTTATACGCGCGTCCCGGACGCCGCGGTGAAGGGGACCGCCGGGCAGAAGCGGGGACGGGAGCCGGCGGGAGGGCGCTCAGCCGGCCGCGGTGCCGTCACCCCCGCGGCGGGGACGGTGGCCGGGCACCGCCCCCGCCGCCGCCCGTCAGGGGAGGGTGTACACCTTGCAGTCGGCGCACCCCTTGTGCTGCGACCGCGCGACGCCGGGGAGCCGGACCTCGATGTCCCGCGCGTGGTGCTCCCACGAACTCCAGCCCCCGGCCCAGTACACCCGTACCCAGGCGTCGCCCTGGCAGGTGCCGCCGCCCGCCTTGACGGTCCTGGCGTAGTTGTTGGCCATCCACCCCTTGTAGGTGGTGCCGCAACTGCGCTTCCAGGTCACGGAGTCCATCCGCACACCCGACGGGTCCGCGCCCGCCGAGGGCCCGACGAGCAGCGTGCCCCCGAGGGCCAGGCCGGCCGCCGCCGGGGCGAAGGTCTTCCACCGCATGATCGTTGTCCTTCCCGTCGTGTCGGGAGCATTCGCTCCGCCGCCGTACGCTGCCACCGGCGTACGGCGGCGGACACCCTTGGGACGGCCGGGCGGGACAACGCGGGACGGCCCCGCCCGTGACCTGCGTGCGGGACGGCCCGGACGAGCACGCGCGGGCCGGGTGGGGCGCGGTGGGCGCCGCCGGCCGGGGCGAGCGGCTGCGCTTCCGCCGCACCGACGGGCCGGGGGAGCGGGCCGCCGTCCTCGACGGCCAGGTCATGCGAGGGGCCGGCGGGCCCTGCGACGCCGAACCCGCCGGGACGGCGCCGGATGTGCTGCTGTTCCCCCGGAACCCGGTCCCCCGCGGACGCCTCGGCCGGCGTCCGCGCGGGACCGGGGGGAGCTCGGGCGGTCCTACGTCCTCGTCCCGCCCGTGTGAGCGCCGGACGGCGTCACTCGTTGCCGAAGCCGTTGCCCGCGACGAGGGCGATGCCGTCCGCGATGTGCGAGAGCTGGTCGTCGCCGTCGCTGATGACCGAGTTGTCGGTGCACTCCTGCATCTGCTGCGAGGTGGCGATCGGCACGTCCTGGATGCCCAGGTTGAGCAGGATGCCGATGACCGACTGGACGCCGACCTTCCCGAGGGCGATGCAGGGCTTGTTGAGCGAGCCCTCGATCGCGGTCATCTGGGGGCTCTCCTTGCCCCCGGTGACGGTGTCCCCGTAAGCGGACTTCGCGCCGTTCGCGTCGACGGTGTCCTGACCGTTCCCGACGGCCGTGGCCGGGGTGGCCGCCGCGCCCAGCGCGGTGGCCGTCATGGCTGCCGTGACCAGTACCTTCTGCAGCACGTCTGCGCCTTTCGATCGACGAGGGCTGTTGGTGGGCTCTTGCGTGGAAAGCACCGTGAGCAACTCGGGCTTTTCCGGGAAGTTCCGGAATGTCACCCTTTCGCATCAGCGGTCATTCCTGGCCCCTCGGGCCTCATGTGGCCCGGATCACCCGGGGAGTTGTCACATCCGGCGCCCCGCCCCGTCCTGTCCACGTCACACGCACCACGCACCGCACCACCGAAGGAGTCCTCATGCGTGTCCTCGTCGCCGGAGCCACCGGAGTGATCGGCCGTCAGCTCGTCCCGCTGCTCACCGCGACCGGGTACGAGGTGACCGCCCTCTCCCGCAGCGGACGGCCCGTCGGGGGCCCGGGCGTCCGCGCGGTCGCGGCCGACGCGCTCGACCGCGCGGCCCTCACCCGGGCCGTACGGGACGCCCGCCCGGACGCCGTCGTCCACCTGATCACCGCCATCCCCGCCGACATCGACCCCCGCCGCATGGCACGGGACATGGGCCCCACCGGCCGCCTCCGCCGCGAGGGCACCCGCAACCTCCTCGACGCCGCCCGGGAAGCGGGCGCCGGCCGCGTCATCACCCAGGGCGTCGCCTTCTCCTACGACCCCGGCGCGGGCCCCGGCCCGGCCGACGAGGACCAGCCCCTCTGGAACGCCCCGCCCCGGCCGATGCGCGACTCCGTCGCCGCCCTGAAGGAGCTCGAACGCCTCACCGCCCGGGCCGGCGGCCTCGTCCTGCGCTTCGGCCACCTCTACGGCCCCGGCACCGCCCTCGCCGCCGACGGCTCGACCGTCCGCCGCGTCCGCGCCCGCCGGATGCCGCTCGTCGGCCCGGGCACCGCCACCTTCTCCTTCACCCACACCCACGACGCCGCCACCGCCGTCGTCGCCGCCCTCGCCCGCCCCGCCACCGGGGCCCTCAACATCGTCGACGACGAACCCGCCCAGGTCCGGGAATGGCTCCCCGAACTGGCCGATATCCTGGGCGCTCCCGCCCCGCGGAAGATCCCCACGGCACCGGCCAGGATCGTCGCGGGGCCGGTGGGCGTCGCCTACATGACCCGGCTGCGCGGCGCCGACAACGCCCGCGCGCGGCTCGCGCTGGACTGGCGCCCCCGCTACACGACATGGCGCGACGGGTTCCGGGCCGAGCTGGGAGAGAAGTGACCGACGAGTTCGAGGCCCTGCGCCCACTGCTGCTGGGGCTGGCCTACCGGATGCTCGGCAGCATGTGGGACGCCGAGGACGTGGTGCAGGACGCCTGCCTGCGCTGGCTGCGCACCGACCGGGACGGGGTCCGCGAGCCCCGCGCCTTCCTCGCCACGGTCGTCTCCCGCCTGGCCCTGGACCGGCTCCGCTCCGCCCGGGTCGCGCGCGAGGCCTACCCCGGCCCCTGGCTCCCCGAGCCCGTCGCCACCGACTCCGCCGGCCCCCTGGACACCGCCGAGCTGCTCGACACCCTCTCCTACGCGACCCTCCACCTCATGGAGCGCCTCACCCCGCCGGAGCGCGCGGTGTTCGTCCTGCGGGACGCCTTCGAGATGCCGTACGCGCAGATCGCCGAGGTCGTCGGCGCCTCCGCGGCCACCTGCCGGCAGATCCACCGCCGTGCCCTCGGCCACCTCGCCGCGTCCCGCCACCGCGCCCGGCCCTCGGCCGAGGAGCACGAACGGCTGCTCACCCGCTTCCTCGACGCGGCCACGGGCGGTGATCTCGCCGCGCTGGAGGACGTGTTGAGCGCCGACATCACCGCCTGGAGCGACGGCGGCGGCAAGGTGAGCGCGGCCCGGCGCCCGATCACGGGCCGCGACAAGGTCACGGCCTTCGTCCTCGGCCTGACGAGCCGGCACGAGATCTCCTGGGCCCGGTTCGTCGACGCCAACGGCCGGCCGGCCGTCCTGCTGGCCTCGGGCGCCGAGCGGCAGCTCGTCCTCGCGGACACCGGCGACGGGCGCATCCACACGCTCTACGCCGTGCGCAACCCCGACAAGCTGCTGCGGGTGGGGTGAGGGACGGGCCGTCGCCTCCGCGCCGCCCGCGGGCCACCGGAAAGCCGCGTGTCCTTCACCCGTTCGGCCCTGTTGAGCAGGGGGAGGGGCGGTGTTCCCGCCGTGCCCGGTGCCCCGGCGACGCCCCCTGCGCGAAAGGTGATCACGTTGACCAAGCACCCTCTGATGCCGCGGGCCGACTGGCTCGCCACCCGGCCCCGGGTCCTCGCCTCGGCCTCGGCCGTCGTCCACGACGCGCGGCAGCGCATCCTGCTCCTGCACGCGAGCTGGGTGGACGAGTGGCAGTTCCCCGGGGGCGGGCAGGACGACGGGGAGGACCTCTGGCAGACCGCCGTGCGGGAGACGGCCGAGGAGACCGGCCTCGGCATGCCGCCGCACCCCGAACTGCTCGCCGTCGACTGGGGAGTGCACCCCGAGGGCATCGCCGAGTGCTGGGCCCTGTTCCGGGGACCGCTGGTGGACCCCGACCGCCTGGAGATCACGCTGTCCGACGAGCACGACGACTGGCGGATGCTCACCGCCGAGGAGTGGGCACCCCTCGTCCACCCCGGGCAGGCCCGCGTCCTGGCCATCGCGCGCGACGGCCTGCGCGGCGGACGGTGCGCGTACCTGCGGAACGGCAGCCACCTGGAGGACGTCCGCTGAGCACCGCCCACCGCGCGGGCTCCCGCGGCCGGTCCGTGTCGTCCCTCCGGTCCCGCTCGTTCAGGAGGGCATGAACCGGCACAGCCTGACCCGCGCCGCCCTCGGCGCGCTCCTCCTCGCCACCGGCGGCGTCGCCGCCGCGTCCGCCACCGCGCACGCCGCCGAACCCGGGGCGGCCGCCGCCCCGGAGCCCGCGGCCGCCGGCCCCTTCTCGCGGCTCGTCGGGCCCGTCGCCGACGACGTCTCCGCCGAGCGGGCCGTCTCCCTCGTCAAGGAGAATGTGAAGAGCACCGTCCCGGGAGAGGTGTCGGGCGGGGTGTCCGTCCAGACGCCCCTCTCCCGGCTCTGACGGGACACGGACCGGCCCACGCCCGAGGAGGCAGCGCGTGCCCGAGGGGGACACCGTCTGGCGCACCGCGCGCGACCTCCACCGCGGCCTGGCCGGCGCGCCGCTGACCCGGTGCGACCTGCGGGTGCCGGCCCTCGCCGCCACCGACCTCACCGGCCGCCGGGTCCTCGCGTCCGTCCCGCGCGGCAAGCACCTGCTGCTCCGCGTCGAAGGCGGCCTCACCCTCCACTCGCATCTCGGCATGGACGGCTCCTGGCGCGTCCGCCCCGCCGGGGCGACGCTGCGGACCGGTGACCACCGGATCCGCGCCGTCCTGGCCGCCGCCGGGCACACGGCCGTCGGCTACGACCTCCCGGTGCTCCAACTCCTGCGCACGGCCGACGAGTCCACCGCCGTGGGACACCTCGGCCCCGACCTCCTCGGCCCGGACTGGGACGCCGAGGAGGCCGTGCGCCGTCTCCTCGCCGACCCCGCCCGCCCGGTCGGCGAGGCGCTGCTCGACCAGCGCAACCTCGCGGGCATCGGCAATGTCTACAAGAGCGAACTCTGCTTCCTGCTGCGCGTCCCACCCTGGCTGCCGGTCTCGCGGCTGCCGTCCCCCGAGCGCCTGGTGGCCCTCGCCAAGAAGCTCCTGGAACTCAACAAGTCCCGCACCGCCCGCGTCACCACCGCCGACCCGCGCCCCGACCGGCGCCTGTGGGTCTACGGACGGGCCGGCCGCCCCTGCCGCCGCTGCGGCACCCCCGTCCGGGGCGGGGCACAGGGCCCGCCCGGGCAGCAGCGTCCCACGTACTGGTGCCCGCGCTGCCAGGAGCAGGGCGCGTAACCCGACGGCGCGGGTGCTTGCGGTCAGCCGGGCGAGGCGCCGAGGAGGATCCGCGCCAGCTCGCGCGGCCGGGAGAACATCGGCCAGTGGCCCGTGTCCAGCCCCGCCGCCCGCCACCGCTCCTCGCCCAGCAGCTCGGCCACGTCCTCACCGGGCCCCTCACCGGCGAGCCCGCACACGACGTACGTCCCCGCCAACTCACCGAGCGGCCGGACGAGCACGGCCGGTTCGGTCAGCGTGGCGCCCGGGTGCGGCGTCGAACCGCGCACGATCCGGGCGATCTGCTCGTCGGTGAGGCCGTGACCGGCGTAGTGGGACGCGGGCGGAACGGCCCAGAATCCGCCGTTCGCGTCGAGCGACGCCTTCAGCGCCGCCCCGCCGTCCGGCCACCCGGCGGCGAACGACGCGCCGTCGGCGGGGACGCCGGCGTCGACGAGGACGACGTGCTCCAGCCGGTCGCCGATCCGCCCGGCGGCCTGGCCGACCGGGATGCCCGCGTAACTGTGGCCCACCAGAATGACGTTGCGCAGATCCCGGTGCTCGATCGCGTCCACGATGTCCTGGACATGGGTCTGTTGCCCGGCCGGCATGCCCCGCTTCTCCGCGAGGCCGGACAGGGTCAGCGGATGGGCGCCGTGGCCGGCCGCGCGCAGGTGCGGCACCACCTCGTCCCACGCCCAGGATCCGAGCCGTGCGCCGGCGACCAGTACGAATTCCGTCATGACCGGATCCTAGGGCGGGCTCCGGGGCAGGCGTCGGCCGGGTCACGCCCGGGCCGTGGCCGCCGGACGCCCGGCCGGGTGCACGGTGACGTCCGAACCGAGGTGCGGCACACGGCGATCAGGGAGTACCCGGCGCGGCGGTGGGGGCCGACCGCCGTTGTCGTTCGTGGCGCGGAGTCGTTTCCTTTCACTTACGGGCAGTTGAGGGCACGCTCCGCCGGATCGGGGCTAGTCTCGGTCTCGCCCGCGCGCTTCCCGGCACCTCGGCCCCCGAAGCGCAAGCGGACGAACACCCGCCCGCCACGCACTCACGAAAGCAGGTCGGTCGCTGTGCTGTTGCGTCTGCCCACAACGGTGTCCGAAGCGCAGGAGTACCTGGCCGAGGGGGCCGTGCCGGTCGGCGGGGCCACGCTCGTGTGGGCCACCTGGCAGCGGGAGGGCTTCCCGCCGCTGGCGATGTCCCTGCGGGAACTCCCCGAAGCCAACGTCCTGGGGCGGGACACGGTCGGCGGCGCGGTCGTCCTGCACCGCGTGGACGACCGGGTCCCGGACGTGCTGCGGCTGGCGGCCGGCGCGGTCGGCACCGGGGCCGTGCGGCGGACGGCGACGGTCGGCGGCAACCTCGTCGGCAGCACGCTGCGCTGCCTGCTGCCGGCGGCGCTCGTCCTGGACGCCCGCGCGACCGTGCTGGAACCCGACGGCATACGGGAGACCGATCTGGCCGAGGTGGTGGCCAAACGCCCCGTCCTGCTCAGCCTGCACTGGCGCGAGCCGGTCGCCTGCGCCTACCGCAAACTGGACGCCGAGGCCGGCGGGCCGCCGCCCCTCGTGGTCGCCTCGGCGGTGCACGGCGACGCCGCCGGCGAGCGCCTGCGGGTCGCCGTCCGGGACGGCTACGAGGTGACCGACGGCAGCGCCCCGTGCGCCGCCGGCGCCGAGGAGGTCCTGCGCGCGCTGCGCGCGACGGCCCTCGGCGATCTGCCGGACGCCGCGTGGGAGGCCGTCCGCGCCCAGGTCACCGGCCTGCTGGGCTGAGGCGGCGGGCGACCGGGTCATCTCCGGTACGCCCGGAAGCGGAACCGCCCCTCGCGCACGCTGACCTGGGCTTCGTCGAAGCCCGCCGCCCGGAGCCGGCCGGCCAGCGTGTCCGGCGGTACGGGGACGCAGGTGTCCCCGAGGTGGAGCAGGCGGAAGCGCAGCCCGTCCACCGCGTCGCAGCCCACGAAGACCCCGCCGGGCCGCAGCACGCGGAAGGCCTCGGCGAAGAGCCGGTCCTGCCGCTCCCGCGACGGCACGTGATGCAGCATCGTGAAGCAGGCCACCGAGTCGAAACGCCCAGCCGACACCGGCAGGTTCGCCGCGTCGGCGTGCAGGATCTCCGTACGGTGGCCGAAGCGCCGGCACAGCCCCTCGATCGCCGAACGGTCGGTCTCGGCGACGCAGAGGTTCCGCACCCGGTCCAGCAGGACACGTGTGGTCACACCGGGACCGGGGCCTATCTCCAGGGCGTCCGAGCCCAGTTGAACACCGCTCAGCGTCCACGGGAGCACCTCGTCCTCCACCGTGCGGGCCCAGCGGCGGGAGCGGCAGAAGAAGCGGTGGTAACGGTTCATCGCCATCCCCCGAGGCTAGGGCAGGGGAGGGCCCGGCAGCCACGGAGCGGGGACCGGCCAGGGCCCGGCGGTCACACGGCCGCGGCCCGCACCGGCCAGCGCAGCAGCACCGCCGGACAGAGCAGCCACCCGCCCCGCGCCAAGGACGAGGTCATACCCGGGTATGCCCCATGGGCGCGCCCCGAAGTGGGCATGATCGAGCGGAGGCGATCCGAGGACCGCATTTCCAGGACCGTATTCCGGAGGAAGGGAACTGCCGTGGGAGACCACCCGATACAGGGCCGCGTGGCCGACGGATTCGAGGCCGTGCGCGAGGAGTTCGCCGCCGTCGCGGCCGAGGAGGGCGGCGACCACGCGGCCCAACTGGCCGTCTACCGGCACGGCGAACTGGTCGTCGACCTGTGGACCGGCCCGGACGTCACCGGGGACTCGCTGCTCGGCGTGTTCTCCGTGACCAAGGGCGCCGCCTACCTGGTCGTCGCCCTGCTCGTGCAGGACGGCGTCCTGGACCTGGACCGCCCGGTCAGCCACTACTGGCCCGAGTTCGCCGCCGAGGGCAAACGCGACATCACCCTGCGCCGGCTCCTGGCGCACCAGGCCGGACTGGTCGGCGCGGACGCCGGCTTCACGCTCGGCGAACTCGCCGACGACCGCGTCGTCGCCGAACGCCTCGGCGCGCAGCGCCCCTACTGGCGGCCGGGCAGCGCCTTCGGCTACCACGCGCTGGTCATCGGGGCGCTGGCCGGCGAGGTGGTGCGCCGCGCCACCGGCAGAACGCTCCAGGAGCACTTCGCCGAGCGCGTCCGCGACGCGTACGCGGTCGACGTCCACCTCGGGCTCCCCGAGGAGCAGGAGTCCCGATTCCTGGGCGTCCTGCCGATGGTGGCCACCCCGGAGCGGCTGGCCGGGCTGGCGGCCGACGCCGTCGGCCCCCGCTCGCTGCCGGGCATCGCCTTCAACTACCCCCGCCCGGACAACCCCGGCATGTGGGAGCTGCCCAACTTCCGCGTGGTCAGGGCCCTGGGCCCCGCCTCGTTCGGCGGCGTGGCCTCGGCGCGCGGCCTGGCGCGGATGTACGCGGCCGCGACCGTCCCGCCGGACGGCGCGGCGCCGCTGCTGAAGCCGGACACCGCCGCCGCGTTCGCGCAGATCCACTCCAGCGGCCACGACCTGGTCGACCCGCGAGTACCGGGCCTACGGGGTGGGCTTCGAGGCCACGGCCGAGCACTATCCGGCCCTGGGGCAGGGCGCGTTCGGGCACGGCGGGGCGGGCGGGCAGCAGGCGTTCGCCGACCCGCGCAACGGGCTGGCGTACGGCTACGGCCGCCGGCGGTTCCCGTTCCCCGTCGGCCCCGCCCCGGAGAACGCCCGCCTGATCCGCGCGGTCTGCGCCGCCGCCGCCCGCCTGGGCTAGGCCACCACGTCCCGCACGGGCCTGCCCTCCAGGTGCTCCAGGACGTTGTGGACGGCCGCCAGCGCGATCCGTACGAGCGTCTCCCGCGTCACACCGCCCACGTGCGGCGAGAGCACCACGTTCGGGGCGCCGAGCAACCGCAGGGCGGCGGTGGGCGGTTCGGGGTCGAAGACGTCCAGTCCGGCGCCGGCCAGGGTGCCGGACTCCAGCGCGTCGGCCAGCGCGTCCTGGTCGATCAGCGCGCCGCGGGCCGTGTTGACCACGAACGCCGTCGGCTTGAGCAGCGCCAGCCGCCGGGCGTCGAGGAGGTGGCGGGTCGCCTCGGTGAGCGGCGCGTGCAGCGTCACGTAGTCGCTCTCGCGCAACAGCTCGTCCAGATCGACGCGTTGGGCCCCGAGCCGCTCCTCCGTCTCCGCGGGGGCGGCCTCGGGGCCCGCGTAGAGGACGCTCATGTCGAACGCGACGGCCCGGCGGGCGACTTCCCGGCCGATCTGGCCCAGGCCCACGATGCCGAGGGTCTTCCCGGACAGTTCGGTGATGGACGACTGCAGGCGCGGCAGCGCCCAGTCGGCCGCCACCAGCGCGGTGTGCGCCGGGATCAGCTGCTTGGCCAGGGCGAGCATCAGGGCGAAGGTCTGCTCGGCCACGTTCTGCTTCTCCGCCCCCGTGGAGCCGATCGTGCAGACGGGCACGCCGCGTGCGCGGGCGGCGTCCACGTCGACGTAGTCGAAGCCGTGGCTGGCGCACTGCACCAGCTCCAGGTCCGGCGCGGCGGCGAGGTGCTCCGCCGTCACCGGCGCGAGGCCCGTGATCACGACGTGGGCCGCGCGCAGGGCCGCCGGGTCCTCGTCCGCCGACTCCACGACCGTGACGGCCGCCCGGCCCGGGAAGAGCCCGCTCAGCGCGGCGCCCGCGGACCGGCCGCCGACGTGCGGGGAGACGACGGCGAGGACGTTCTTCGCGGCGGGGGCCGTCACGCCGCCTCCCGGACGAGGTCGGCGGGGGAGAGCGAGCCCGGCCGGGCGTGCCCGGACAGCGCCAGCGTCAGGTCGAACTCGGCCAGCAGACAACGGAGGACGTGCTCCACGCCCGCCTCGCCGTCCAGCGCCAGCCCGTACGCGTACGGCCGGCCCAGCAGCACCGCACGGGCCCCCAGCGCCAGCGCCTTGACCACGTCGTCGCCCGTGCGCACCCCGCTGTCGAACAGCACCTCCAGCCGGTCGCCGGCCGCCGCCACGACGCCGGGCAGCGCGTCGGCCGCCGCGACCGACCCGGCAACCTGGCGGCCGCCGTGGTTGGAGACCACCACGCCGTCCATGCCCGCGTCCGCCGCCCGCCGCGCGTCGTCGGGATGCAGGACGCCCTTCAGGACGATCGGCCCGTCCCAGTTCTCGCGCAGGAACGCCAGGTCCGGCCAGGTGCGCCCGGGATCGGAGAACAGCCCCAGGAAGTGCCGCACCGCCGCCTCCCGGTCCTCGGCCACCGGCTTGGCCAGCCCCGCCAGGAACGCCGGGTCGCTGAAGTAGTTGGCCGTGCCGACCCCGTGCACGAACGGCAGGTACGCCTGGTCGAGATCGCGCGGCCGCCACGCCAGCATCGGCGTGTCCAGCGTGACGAACAGCGCGCTGTAGCCCGCCGCCCGGGCGCGGGACAGGAAACTCCGCGTCACCTCCCGGTCCCTGGACCAGTACAGCTGGAACCACCGCTCCCCGTCGCCCATCGCCTCGGCGACCTCCTCCATCGGCGTGCTCGACGCCGACGACAGGGTGTACGGCACGCCCCGCGCCGCCGCGGCGCGGGCCGCCGCCGGCTCGGCGCCCGGGTGCAGGATCGTCAGGATGCCGACCGGGCCCAGCGCCAGCGGCGCCGGCAGCCGGCGCCCCAGCACCTCCACGGACAGATCGCGCTCGCCCACGTCCCGCAGTATCCGCGGCACGATCCGCCACCGCCCCAGGGCCGCCCGGTTGGCGCGGGCGGTGCTGCCGTCGCCCGCGCTGCCCGCCACGTAGCCCACCGGTCCGGGCGGCAGACGGCGCTCGACGAGCCCCTCCAGCCGGGTCAGATCGGTGGGCAGCCGGGGCACCGCCCCCGCCAGGCCGCCGAGGTAGATCTCGTACTGGTAGTCCGCCCAGGGCTGATTCGTCGGCATCGGCCGGTCCGCCTCCCGTCGTCGTCACTCCCGACGATCCTCGCGACGGCGGGCCCGTCCGTCCACGGTGGTGCGCACAGGGGTGCGGCTGCGACTATCACCCCGTGACAAACACCCGCGAGCGCATACGACGGGAACTGGCCGCCGACCCCCGCGTCCTGGAGGCCGTCGTCGACGCGGTGCACACCCGGATCCCCGCCTACGCCGATCTCGACGACGAACGGCTCCGCGACGTACGCGCCATCGCCGGCTGGGCCCTGGACCGGCTGCTCCGCCTGTGGGCCGCCGACAGCGCCCTCGGCCCCGACGACCTGCGGCGCTTCCGCGGCATCGCGGCGGCCCGCGCGGCCGACGGCCGCCCGCTCCAGGCCGTGCTGCGCGCCTACCGCGTCGCGGCCGCCGTCCTCGTCGACGAGGTCGCCGCCCGCGCCCCGCGGCCCGCCGCCGCGGACGCCTTCGCCCTGACACGGCACGTGCTCACCACCCTGGACACCCTCTCCGAGGCCATGACCACCGCCTACGCGGCCGCCGGCGAACGCCTCGCCGGCGACCGCGCCCGGGCCCTGCGCCTGCTGCTCGACGACCTCATCGCCGGACGGCACGCCTCCGCCGCCGCGGCCGCCGACCGGGCGGACCGGCTCGGCGTCCGGCTCCCCGACCCCTGCGCCCTGCTGGTCGCCGAACCCGCGCCCCGCGACGCCGTCCCCCACGGGACGGCCCTCGAACTCCTCACCGCCCTCGACCCGGACGCCGCGCCCCTCGCGACCGCCCACGGCCACCGCGCCGTCCTGCTCCTGCCCGCCGCGTCCGCCGACGCCGCCGCCCCCGTCCTGCACGAGCGGGGCCGGCGCGGCTGCGCCGTCCGGTGCGAGGGCCCCGACCGCGTCGCCGTCGCCCACCGCCTCGCCGACGGCGCCCTGGACGCCGCGCCGCCGCACGCCCGCCCCTTCCTCACCGACGCCGACGCCCACGTCCTCGCCCTGCTCGGCGGCCACCCCGCCGCCGCCCCCGACCGCATCGCCCGCCTCGTCCTCGGGCCCCTCACCGCACCGGAACACCACCACCTCCTCACGGCCCTCACCGCCTACCTCGACCGCGGCTCGGCCACCGCCGCGGCCCGGCTGCTCCACCTGCATCCGCAGTCCCTGCGCTACCGCCTGCGCCGGGTGCGCGAGCTCACCGGGCTGGACGCCCGCGACCCGTGGGAACGGCTGCTGCTGGACGTGGCCCGGACGGTGCGGGCGAGGGATCTGCCC
Source organism: Streptomyces caatingaensis (assembly GCF_001187435.1). Lineage (GTDB taxonomy): Bacteria > Actinomycetota > Actinomycetes > Streptomycetales > Streptomycetaceae > Streptomyces > Streptomyces caatingaensis. The sequence continues at coordinate 253,573 of NZ_LFXA01000014.1, forward strand.
ACGCCCCACGGCGGTCGACGCCGAAAGCGGTTGACGCCCGGCGGGGGGCGGCGGTCGGATGGCGTCCCATGAACACCACAGGGCAGATGCACCCCGGCCAGCGGGCCGCCGACGACGACCTCGTACGGCGGCTCGTCGCCCGGCAGTTCCCGCGCTGGGCGGGGCGGACGGTGCGGCGGTATCCGTCCGGCGGGACGGTCAACGCCCTGTACCGGCTGGGGCACGACCTGGTCGTGCGGCTGCCGTTGACACAGGGCGGCGCCGGCGACGTGGCGAGGGAACGCGCGTGGCTGCCGCGTCTCGCGCCCCTGCTGCCGGTCGCCGTGCCCGAGGTGCTCGGGGCCGGGGAGCCCGCCGAGGGGTATCCGTGGCCGTGGTCGGTGTACCGGTGGCTGCCGGGGGAGAACCCGCGGGCGGGGGCGCTCGGTGCGCCGGAAGCGCTCGCGGTGGACCTGGCCCGGTTCGTGACGGCGATGCGCGGCGTCTCCCTGCCGGGCGCGCCCGTGGCCCACCGCGGCGGACCGGTCGCCTCGCTGGACCGTGCGACGCGGGCGGCCGTCGAGGAGCTGCGCGGGATCCCCGGGGAGGCGGTGGACTGCGACGCCGCGCTCGCCGTGTGGGAGGCCGCGCTGGCGGCCCCGCCCTGGGACGGGCCGCCGGTGTGGCTGCACGCCGATCTGATGCCGGGCAACCTGCTGGTGGACGGCGGCCGGCTGACCGCCGTGATCGACTTCGGGTGCGCGGGCGCCGGCGACCCGGCCTGCGACCTGTTCCCGGCCTGGAACCTGCTGCCGTCCGGGGCGCGGGAGGTCTTCCGCGCGGCGCTCGGCGTGGACGACGCGACCTGGCTCCGCGGGCGGGGACGCACGCTCTCGCAGGCGCTGGTCGCGCTGCCGTACTACCGGACGACCAACCCCGCGATGGCGGACAACGCCCGGCACGTGATCCGGGAGGTGCTGGAGGAGCACGCCTCGGCCGGTCACCCCCGGCCGAGGGCGACGCGCACGAAGCGCGGGCGGTAGACCGACGCCTGCCGCAGGACGTCCCGCACGTCCAGGCTGTTGACGTTGTAGGAGATTACCAACTCCCGTTCGCCGTGCTCCAGTTCGGGGTGCTCGTGCGGGTTGTAGGCGATCACCCGTGGGTTGTGGTACGTGCCCTGCGGCCCGGCCTCGGGAGCGCGCCAGACGGTGCGCGGGCGGGTGAAGGGGCCGGTGGGGGAGGCCGACCAGGCCAGCTGCACCTCCGCGCCGAAGGCCACGTCCGAACGCTGGGCCACCAGGGCCCACCAGCGTCCGTGGCGCACCACGCTCAGCTCCTGCGAGACCCGCAGCGCCCGCCCGTCCGCGGCCGTCAGGCGCGCCGAGTCCCGCTCGCGCCCGCTCCAGGAACCGTCGGCGGCGCGGTAGCGCCACGGGCCGCGCAGGGCCGGGTCCAGGGTGCGGGCCACATGGAGGTGGGCGCCGCCGCCGGGCGCCTGCTCGGTGCCGTAGACGTACGTGACGTCCCCGTCCCGGGCCAGCCAGGCGCCCCAGGCGATGCCCGCGGCGGACGGCAGGGGCGTCAAGTCCCCTGTGCGCACGGGCCGTCCGGGGGTGACGCGGGCCAGGACGTTGGCGCGCCAGGCCAGGTCCAGGGGGCCGGGGCCGGTGCGGGCGTAGCGGGCGAGGACGACGGCGGCGCCGCGCCCGAGGGGGACGCCGGCCCGGGCCCAGTACCAGTCGCCGCCCGCCTCCGGCACGGCGGAGACGGGCCGCCCGGCCCGGTCGGTGCCGGTGACGGTGTGCGGCCCGGTCCCGTCCCACAGCACGAAGCTGTTGTGCACGAAGGGCGTCGGCGGCCGGGAGCCGTCCGGCCGTACCCGGCCCAGGAAGGTGTCGGAGAAGATCCACAGCTCCCCGGCGGCGGTGGGCACCGAGTAGGTGCCGTCCCCGCCCGTCCAGTGGCGCGGCGAGCGGTCCCGCTCGGCGTAGGAGGCGAACGCCCGCTCCAGGGAGGCCACGGGCCGGACGCCGGTGACGTCCGGCGGGCGGGCGGTGCCGGCGGGGGCGGGCGGGGCGGCGCAGACGGCCGCGAGCAGGGCGGCGGCCAGCGGGCGCAGCAGCGTACGCGGAGACGGCTTCATGCCCCCATCGTGTCAACGCCCCGGCGTCCGGCCGGACTTGACCCGGCCGGATGCGGCCGCTCAGCGGACCCTGATGTCGCCGTCCGGGACGTCCTCGACGGTGACCAGGGCGCGCGGCAGCCCGAGGCCGCGCGCCACGGCCTCAGCGATCCCGTCCGGGTCCGGGTGCGCGGGCGTGGGCACGTCCTCGCCCTCCCCGTACGCCTCGACGGCCTTCGTCAGATAGCCCGGATGCCAGGCGCCGACGGCGCCCCGGACCTCCACGGCAGTCGCCCGCCGGGCCCCGGTCAGCCGGCGCAGGGCCGGGAGAACCGCGTCGGAGCGGTACTCGCCGGGCACCTGGAAGAGGCTCGCGTGGGCCCCGGCCAGACCGCCGCCCCGCAGACGGACGGTGATCGTCAGACAGCTCGTCACGGACGGGTAGAGGATGCTCCCGCCGGGGGCGGCCTCCCGCACCTGGCCCTCGGCGATCCGCACCTCGGCGGACCGCGCCGCGGCGGCGGCCGGCGGGGCGTCGGCCCGGGCGGCGGCGGGCAGGGCCGGTACGGCCGCCAGAGCGGCGAGAAGGGCGACGGCCGGAACGGCCGGGCGGCGGTGGGGCATGGAGTTCCTCTCGTGGAGCGGGTCCGGGACGCCGAGCACAATAGTTCGGGTACGGTCGGCGGACGGAACCGGTCCGGATCATGAGGAAAAGAGCGGCAGCGCATGGGCATCACCGTGGAGTACCACCGCGACGCGGAGGACGCGGACGTGGACGTCCCCCTGTACGAGGAGCTCTTCGCCGGGACCGCGGTCCCCGTGCCCGACCTCTCCGGGCCCGCGGCCGGCCGGCCGGCGGCCACCGTCGTCGCCCGGCACACCGACGGCCGGCTCCTCGGCTGGGCCGAGGTCTGGGAGGAGGACGACGGGACGGGCGTCCCGCCCTTCGTCCAGTGGCTCCTCGTCGACCGCGAACGCGAGCGCATCACCACCGGCCGCCACACCGGACGCCCGGGCACCGACGAGGAACTCGAAACGGCGGTACGCCTGTTGCGCCGCGCCGCCACCGGGGCCGCGGCCGCCGGCCGCACCGCCCTGGAGTGGAACGGCGCGGGGGACGGCCTCGACGAGCGCGTCGCGGCCGAACTCGGCGCCGAGGAGAGCGAGGAGCTCGGCCGCCGCTGGGGCACGCCCCTGCCGCCGGCCGGCCCGCAGCCGCCGGCCGGCCCGCCGGAGGTCACCGTCCGCACCGTGCCCGCCGGGCCCGGCGCCGACCTGCTGGCCGAACACGCCCGGTTCTACACCGCCGTCACCGGACAGCCCTACGACCCCGAGGACGCCGCCGAACTCCTCGCCGACCTGCCGCCCGTCCCGCACGTGACGCTCGACCTGCTCGCCCCCGACGGCACCGTCGCGGCCCAGGCCACCGCGACCGCCCTCGACGACGAGGCGTTCGTCGACGTGATCTTCCGCACCCCCGGCACCGGGGCCGGCGCCCTCACCGCCTTCGTCACCGAACTCCTCGCCCGGGTGCGCCGCGAACTCCCCGCCGTCACCCGGCTGACCGTCCAGGAGCACGACGACCCCGTGACCGCCGAGGCCCTGACCGCGGCGGGCCTGCGCGTCACCGACCGGTGGTGCCGCTACCGCATGGGACTCTGAACTCCCGCCGCCCGCCGCCCCTTTCGCCGGATCACTCCCCGGCGTCGCCCCGCCAGGTCATCACGATCTCCCGCTCGAACTCGGCGTACCCGGCGCGCCGGAAGGCGTCCGCCATGGGGACGTTGGCCACGTCCGTGGCCGCCCGCACGCGGGGGACGCCCTCGTGGGCGAGGACGCGGGTGCCTTCCCCGAGGAGGTCGCCGGCGTAGCCGCGGCCGCGGTGCGCGGGCAGCACCGCGAGGTAGGAGATGATCGCGTTGTAGTCGTTGCGGGCCGGGATCACGAACCCGGCCGCCTCCCCGCCGGGCAGGGTCGCGACCCGCCACCAGCCCCGGGGGCTCGTGAAGCGTGCGAACTCGCCCTCGTAGTGGGCGACCGCCGCCTCGCGGGCCGTCATGCGCGCCAGATCGGCCCGGCTGTAGGCGTCCAGAGTCCCCTCCAGGGCCGCCGTCATGAGGTCCAGGAGCTCCTCGGCGTCCCGCACGGGACGGAAGGCGAGGCGCCCGCGCGGCGCGGGGAGCGGCGTGCCGGGGCGCCACTCCAGACGGAGGCGTTCGACGAACGGCCGGGCGCCCGCGCGGCGCGCGATCGCCATGCGGTCCTCGACGGCCCGTGCGACGGCGGGGTCGTCGCGCCAGCCGGGCGGGACGAAACGGCTGTACTCGCCCGCGCCGGGCACGGCCTCCCGTGCGGCGCGCAGGAGCCGGACGCCGACGTCGACGCGCTCGGCGGCGGGCAGGGCGTCGTCGACGTCCAGGACGTCCAGCAGCGACCCCCGCCCCCACCAGGCGGCCCTGGCCAGCAGCCGGCCGCCGCGCAGCGCCACCCACATCCGGCCGGCGCGGCGGCGGCCCCGGGCGAGGTCGTCCGCCAGTTCCCCGTTGAGGGCGTAGGGCAGACGGCAGAAGAGAGCGAGTTCGTCAGGTCCGGACAGCGGGCGGACGGTCAAGGTGTCGGCGTTCATGAAGCGTTATCCCTATCCGCTCCCCGGCCCGTCCCGCAATCAGGTTTTGCGGGACCGCCAGGCGTCGAACGCCTCGACCGTGGTGACCCCGGCGTCCAGCACCGCCCGGTACACCTCGTGACTCGGCACCCGGGCACCGCCGTTCGCGTCCCGCCCGGCCAGGACGTGCTTGATCGCCAGGATCGTCGCGCGGCGGGCGTCGGTGAGCCGGGGCGGGAGCTCGGCGAGGTGCGCGAGGTCGGGCTGGCGCCCGGGATCGTCGACGAACCAGAGGTCGAGCGTCCACGGGCGGCCGGCCGGCGAACGGCAGGTGACGCCCAGGTACAGGCCGTCGGGGTAGCGGGGATCGGTGTTCCAGGGCCCGGTGTCGTCGAGGAAGCGCACCTCGCGGACGCGGTCGTGGACCGCGAGACGGGCGCCGATGCCCGCGACGAGCACCGTGGCCGCGGCGTCCAGCACCGGGCAGACGACCGTCACGTCGAGGTCGCGCCGCACCATCAGCCCCAGCGCCGCACTCCCGACCCGCACGGCCTCGCCCGCCGGCGCCAGCAGCTCCGCCAGCCCCAGATCGGCGGCGACGGCATCGGCCTCCGCCTGGAGCAGGTCCTGGTGTCGGGTGAGGTCGTCGGGGCGCACGCCGTCCAGTATGCGCCGGGCGGGTGCAGGCCCGCCGACCCGCCCGGGGGGCGCTTGCCTCGGGCCCTCGCGCTCCGGACGATGCGGCCCATGGCACGTTGTGAGACTTGCGGCAATGACTACGACCTCGCGTTCACCGTGGAGACCCGGGACGGCGCGCGGCACGTCTTCGACTCCTTCGCCTGCGCGATCCAGCGCATGGCCCCCATCTGCGAGCACTGCGGCAGCAGGCTCATCGGACAGGGCGTCGAGGCGGACGGGCACTGGTACTGCGGGGCGCACTGCGCCCGGCAGGAGGGGAAGGTGGGCGTCGTCGACCACGTGTGAACCCCCGTGCCGTCCGCGCCGGGCGGGCCGGATCCGGCCCGCCCGGCGCCTTCGTGCGCGGGACGGCCGTCAGCCGCGCAGCATCTCCGCCAGCACCGACCGCCAGTCCTCGCCCGGCCGTTCCGCCAGCGGCCCGGCCAGGGTCTCCGCCCGGTAGCGGTGCCGGTGCAGCAGCCCGGGACCGGCCTGCGGCGAGGGGACGACGACGCTGCGGCCGCCGAGCAGCCGGACCAGCTCACCGGCCCACTCCGACCACGCCACGTGCCCGCCGACGGCGTTCACCACCCCGTCCACCGGCCGCTCCGCGCAGTGCGCGACGGCCCGCGCCAGCGCCGCCGCGTGCACCCAGGGAGCACCCGACCAGCGGTCGCCGGACGGCGGGACGGCGCCCGCCGGCGGCAGCACCACCGGCTCCCCGGCCCTGGCCGCCTGGTAGAGGGCGCCCGTCGCACCCCAGCGCAACTGGTCCCGCAGCCGCGGGTGCGCGCCCCACACGATCGGCGCGCGCACCACGCTCGCCCCGCCCCCCGGACCCGCCGCCTCCAGCAGCATCCGCTCGCACACGAGCTTGGCCCGCCCGTACGAGGACAGCGGCTCCTCCGACGGCGCGTCCTCCGCGACATCCGCCACGGACGGCACGCCGTACGCGTCGACACTGCTGACGAAGACGAACGGCCCCTCCCGGCGCGCCGACAGCAGGGCCCGCATCGCCGCCACGTCCACCTCCGGCGACGTGAACGTGCACGCCGCGTGGACGACCGCGGCCACGCCCTCGGCCGCCGCCCGCAGGCTCTCCGGATCGGCCAGGTCGCCCTCGGCGAGCTCGACGTCCACGCCCTCCGGCACCAGGTGCGCCGACTCCGGGCGCACCAGCGCCCGCACCGGGCGGCCCCGGGCGGCCAGTTCCCACAGGACGAACGCGCCGACGCCCCCGGTCGCACCGGTGACCAGCGTCGTCCCGGACCGCACCGGGCCGCCCGGCCGGCCGGAACGGCGCGCCGCCCGCCGCCGGGCGCGCTCCTCCAGCACCGCCGCGATCGTCCGCGGCGTGCGGTGCTCCAGGACCTCCAGGCCGGTGAACGGGGCGCCGAACCGCTCCCGCAGGCGCTCGGCCACCCGGACCGCGAGGAGCGAGTGCCCGCCCAGGAGGAAGAAGTCCCCGTCCGGGCCCGGCCGTTCGCCCAGCAGATCCGCGAACACCGCCTCCACGGCCTCGACCGAGTCCGCCGCGGCCCCGGCCTCCGGCGCGCGGGCCCCGCCCCGGGCCGCCGGTGCGACGGGCGCCCCGCGGGTGAGGGGACGGGCGCCGGACACCGCCGACACGGTCGTCAGCATCTCCGCGAAGCCGGTCAGCAGCTCCCGGGCCGTCCCCTCGGCCAGACGCCCGGTGTCGTACTGCACCACGCACCGCTCGGGAACGTCCCCGTACGCCTCCTCCAGGAAGAAGCCGAGACCGAACTTGGCCGTCCCCAGCGGCACGTCGACCGCCTCGGCCCTCGCGCCCCTCAGCTCCAGGACGACCGGACGGCCCGGCACGTCCGCCGTGACACCCACCAGCGCGCCGCCGCCCCCGTCCCGGGCCGCCGCGCCCAGCCGCTCCACGACCGCGTCGAAGGGCACGTGGCGGAACCGCTGCGCCCGCAGCACCTCGTCGCGCACCCGCACCAGCAGCGCGGGGAAGCCGGTGACACCGGACAGGTCCGGGCGGACGGCGAGGGTGTTGACGCACAGCCCGACCAGGCCGCGCAGCTCCGCCCGGTCGCGGTGGCTGCTCGCGCAGCCGACGACCAGGTCCTCCTCGCCCGTCGCCTCCAGCAGCGTCGCGAACGCGGCGGCGAGGACGACCGTGAACAGCGTGGCGCGGTGCGCACGGCCCACCGCCCGCAGGCCGTCGGCCGTGCCGGGCGGCAGTGGCGCGGTGAGGACGCGGCCCGCACCGCGCGGGCCCTCCGGGGCCGGGCCCGGCAGCGTCAACGGGCGGGCGCCCGCGAGCCGTTCCGTCCAGTACGCCAGGCCGGCGCCGCCGTCACCGGCCGTCGCGGCGCGCTCGCGCCGGGCGAAGTCCGTGTAGCGCGGCGCCTCCTGCGGGGGGTCACCGTCGCCGCCCTCCAGGGCCGCCGCGTAGCGGTCCGCCAGTTCCCGGGCGACGATCTCCAGCGCGCCGCCGTCCACGGCGATGTGATGGAACGTCAGGAGGACGGTGTGGTCGTCCGGGGCGTGCCGCAGGACCAGGGCCCGCAGGACGGGGCCCGCCGCGAGGTCGAACGGCCGGGCCGCCTCGTCGCGCAGCAGCCGCCGCGCCCCCTCCGCGTCGGCCGGGGCGTCCACCGTCCGCACCGGGACCGGGCCCGGCGCCGTCACCTCCTGGTACGGCTCGCCGTCGGTGTGCGGGTAACGGGTGCGCAGCACCTCGTGGCGGCGCACGAGCCCGGTCAGCGCCCGGGCGAACGCCCCGGGGGAGAAGGGGCCGCGCAGGCGGGACGCGAACGGCACGTTGTACAGGGCGCCCGCGTGGCCCAGGCGTTCGATCAGCCACATGCGGTGCTGGGCGTGGGAGAGCGGCGCCGGGCCGTCCGCCGCCGCCCGTTCGGCGCGGGGGCCCGCCGTGCGGGCGCGGGCCCGGCGCAGCAACTCCCGCTGCCGCTCGATGTCCTGGGCGGTCAGCATCGGCCGTCCTCCGCGCGGAGGGAGCCGGACAGCCCCCGCTCGACGAGCAGGGCCTGTTCCGCCAGGGTGGGCGCCGCGAAGAACGCGGCGAGGGACAGTTCCACGCCCAGGTCCTCGCGGAGGTCGTCCACGATGCCGAGCGCCAGCAGCGAATGGCCGCCCAGCGCCAGGAAGTCGGCGTCGGGCGAGACGACCTCGCGCTCCAGGGCCCGCGACCACGCGGCCGCCACCGCCTGCTCCACCGGGGTCAACTCCCGTGCACCCAAAGGCTGTGGTGTCTGTTGCCCGCCGGCCGGGGCGGCGGCCAGCGCGGCCCGGTCGACCTTGCCGTTGGCCGTCACGGGCAGGGACTCCACCACGGACCAGGCGGTCGGCACCATGTGGGGCGGCAGCAGGGCGGCGAGGTGGTCGCGCAGGGCGGCCTCCTCGGCCCCGGCGCCCCCGGCGGGCACGACGAACGCGGCCAGGCGCGCGTCCGTGCCGTCGTCGTTCCCGACGGCCGTCACCACCGCGTCCGCCACCCCGGCGTGCGAGCGCAGCGCATGCTCGATCTCGCCCGGCTCGATGCGGTAACCGCGCACCTTGACCTGGCCGTCCAGCCGGCCGTGGAACTCCAGCGTGCCGTCCGGGCGGGCCGAGACGAGGTCGCCGGTGCGGTAGACCCGGCCCCACTCCGGATGGTCGACGAAGCGCTCCGCCGTCCGCTCCGGCTGCCCCAGATAGCCCGGGGCCAGGCGGCCGCCGCCGATCAGCAGCTCGCCGCGCGTGCCGGCGGGCACGGCGGCCAGCCGGCCGTCCACGACGTGCGCCGTCGCCCCCGCGACCGGGCGGCCGATGGGCGGCGGCCCGTCGCAGTCCGCCTCGCGCACCCGGTGGACCGTGGCGACGCTGGTGGCCTCCGTCGGACCGTAGACGTTCAGCAACTCCAGCCACGGGTGCGCCCGCAGGACCGCACGAGCGTGCCGGGCCGACAGCGCCTCCCCGCCGACGAGCACACCGCGCAGGACGGAGAACAGCGCCGAGCCCCGCGCGGCGAGGTGGTGGAAGAGCGCCGTCGTCAGCAGCGCCACCGTGGCACCGAGGCGCTCCGCGTCACGGGCCAGGCCCTCCAGCGACCGCCGGTCCCCGGTGGAGACCGCCAGGGCGGCCCCGTTGGCGAGGGCGAGCCACTCCTCCATCGGGGAGGCGTCGAACGCGAGCGGCGAGTGGAACAGGACCCGGTCGCGCGGCGTCAGGGTCACGTACTCCGGATCCGTCACCAGCTCCGCCACGGCACCGTGGGGGACCGGGACGGGCTTGGGGCGCCCGGTCGAGCCCGAGGTGAACATCACGTAGGCGGTGGCGCCGGGAGCGCACGGGTGCGGCTCCGGCGCGGCGGCCTGCGGGACGTCCGGGGCGTCCTCGGCGGCGCCCGTCGCCGCCGAGACGGCCAGCGCCCGCCCGGCCGCGATGCCGGTGGCCTCCAGCAGGTCCTTCCCGCCCACGGTGAGGGCGGCCCCGGCGTCCGCCAGCATCCGCTCCGTGCGCGCCCGAGGGTACGCGGCGTCCAGCGGCACATAGTGACCGCCGGCCCACCAGACGGCGAGCTGGGCGACCACGAGACCGGGGGAGTGGGGCAGGAGCAGGCCCACGGGCGTGCCGGGGACGACACCGCGCTCGCGCAGCACACCCGCCAAGTTCCTCGCGGCGGTGGTCAGTTCGGCGTAGGTGAGCGCAGTGCCGCCGTCGGTGACGGCGAGGGCGGACGGCGTGGCGGCGGCATGGGCGAGGACGCGGGCGAGGACACCGCCGTCCGGGCCCTTGTACCCGGAGACTCCGCCCCCGGAGGGTGCGCTCCCTGCGCGGGCCGGGCCCGGTTCGGGATCCGCGGACGCGACAAGCCCCGGCGTCGTGACGGTCCGCGGTGCGCCGTCCGGCGCGTTCGCCGCCGCCCGCCGGTCCACGAGCGCCGCCAGCGCCCGCAGGTCCGGCCGGCGCAGCACCTGCGGGGCGCGCAGACGGACGCCGCGGTGCTCCTCCAGGGCCGTCAGCAGACGGGCCGCGGACAGCGAATCGCCGCCGGAGGCGAGGAAGTTGTCGTCCAAGGAGAGGTCCGGGCGGGACAGGAGGCCGCGGCAGAGGTCCAGGACGAGGTCCTCCGTGGCGGACGGCGCCGGGCCCCGCGAAGACTCCGGGGCCGGGGCCGCCGCGGCTGCGGCCAGTGCCGCCCGGTCCACCTTCCCGTTCGCGTCCAGCGGGAACGCGTCCACCCGGCGGACCACCGCCGGGACCGCCTGCTCGGGCAGCCAGGCGCGGGCCTCCGCCAGGAGGTCCGCGGCCGGCGGGGCCTCCGCGCCCGGGACCGGGCGGACGTAGGCGGTCAGCCGGGTGCCGCCGCCGGCGGCCGGCTCCGCGGCCACCACCGCGCGCAGGACGCGCGCGTCGCGCTCCAACGCGGCCTCCACCTCGGCCGGTTCGATCCGCACGCCCCGGATCTTCAGCTGCCCGTCCAGCCGCCCCAGGAACTCCAGGACGCCGTCCTCGCGCATCACCACCCGGTCCCCGGTGCGGTAGACCCGGTCCGTGCCCGTCACCCCCTCCGGCGGGGCGACGAAACGCCGCGCGGTCAGCTCCTCGTCGAGGTAGCCGAGCGCCAACGCCGCGCCGCCGACGCGCAGTTCGCCCGGCTCGCCGCGCGGCACCACCGCGCCCGCCGCGTCGGTGACGCAGACGACGACGCCCGGCAGCGGCGTGCCGATCGGCGGCGCCGGCTCGCCCTCCCCGCCGGCGGCCAGCGCGTGCGCGGTGACGAGCACCGTGCCCTCGGCCGGGCCGTAATGGTTGTCCACCCGCGCGGTCACGTCCGCGCCGGGCCGGCGGCGCAGCCGGTCGCCGCCCGTGCTCAGGTGCCGCAGCGCCAGACCGCGCGGCCACGGCCGTTCGAGCACCAGCTCGGCGAGCGGCGTCGGCAGGATGGACGCGGTCACCCCCGCCCGCCGCCACCAGCCGGTGAGGGTCTCCGGGTCCCAGCGCACGTCGTCCGGGGCGACGGCCAGCGCGGCACCCGAGGTCAGGGCCGTCCACAGCTCCATCAGGTGCGGGTCGAAGGAGACGCCGACGAGCAGGCTGTGCCGCTCCCCGGGCCCGCTGCCGGTGCGCGCGGCGTACCAGCGCAGCCGGGCCGCGAGCGCCGCCGACGACACCGCGACGGCCTTCGGCGTCCCGGTCGTGCCGGAGGTGAGCACCGCGTAGAAGGCGCCCGCGGGCGCCGGCTCGCCGTGCGCGGCGGGGAAGACGGCGACCGGTTCGCCGTCCGCGTTCGCGCCGGAGGACGGCAGCGGCAGCGGCGTCGTGCCGCCCGCCCGGTACGCCTCCGGCAGCGTGCCGGCCGTCCCGACGAGACAGGTCACCCGCAGACCGGCGGCCACCGCCGCCAGCCGCCGCTCGCCGGGGCGCGGCCCCAGCGGCAGGTAGACGGCGCCCAGCCGGGCCACCGCGACGGCGGTCGCCACCAGCGCGGCGGACCGGTCCAGGCACACGCCGACGAGGTCGCCGGGGCGCACCCGGCCGCGCAGCGCGTCGGCGGCGCGGTCGGCGAGCTCGTCCAACGCGCCGTAGCTCCACGACAGTTCGCCGTCCTCGACGGCGGGGGCGGACGGGTCCAGGCGGACCCGTTCCGCGAAGAGGGCCAGGACGTCGTCCGGGCCGGCAGGGGCGTCGGCGGGGCCGTACGCGACAGATGCAGTGGTCATGATTCCTCGTTCGCTCAGCTTCGGTCCGTGGCAGGCGGGTTCCGGCGGGAGAGCCCCGGCGGGGAGTTCCGCCGGGGGTCAGCCCAGGCCCATGGCCCGGGCGACGATCACCTTCTGGATCTCCGAGGTCCCCTCGACGATCGTCATCATCCGGACGTACCGGTACAGGAACTCCAGGGGATGCCCCCGCACCCACCCCGTCGCCCCGTGCACCCGCAGCGCCCGGTCCACCACGCGCACCGCCGTCTCCGACGCGGTCAGCTTCGCCAGCGCCGCGTTCTCCGGCGCCTCCACGCCCTCGTCCACCAGCCGCGCGCACGCCAGCGTCAGCAGCTTGGCCGCCTCGGTCTCGGCCCGGCCGGTCACCAGGTGCTCCTGGACGTGCTGGTACGCGCCGATCCGCTCCCCGAACGCACGCCGCTCCCGCGCGTACTCCACGCCCAGCCGCAGCGCGTACTCGGAGATGCCGTTGCACATCGCGGCCACCACCAGCCGGCCGCGCGAGAGGCTGTCGATGCCGTGGGCCAGGGCCGCGCCGACGCCCGCCTCGCCGCCGACGACCGCGTCGGCGGGCAACTCCACGTCGTCCAGGACGAGTTCGTACAGCTCCTCGCCCGACATCCCGGCGTAGCGCTGTCCGACGCGCAGCCGCGGGTGGTCCATGTCCACGACGAACGCCGTCGGGCCGCCGCCGCCCTCGGACTTCGCCTCGGCGATCACCAGCGCGAAGTCGGCGTGCCCGGCGTTGCTCACGAACGTCTTGCGGCCCCTGAGCACCCACCCGCCGTCCTCCCGGCGGGTCGCGGTGCTGCTCAGCCGGAACGCGTCCGACCCCGCGTCCGGCTCGGTCAGCGCCAGACAGCGCGTCGCCTCGCCGCGCACCAGCGGCACGAGGTACCGCTCGATCTGCTCGGGCGTGCCCTGCCGCAGCAGCGGGCTCGGCCCGTCCGAACCGGCCAGCGCGTAGGGCGCCAGCGGGCAGCCGCTGCGGCCGGCGGCGTGGTGCAGCAGGACGACGGCGGTGAACGGCATGCCGGAGCCGCCCAGTTCCTCGGGGTGGTCGGCGGCGTAGAAGCCCAGCCGGGCCGAGCGCCCGCGGACGTACGAGCGCAGGTCGGCCGGCGGCAGGTCGCCGTTCCCGGGGAGGTCCGCGGCCAGCGGCACCAGCTCGCGGCGGACGAACGACTCGAACGAGTCGACGATCTCCCGGTGTCCGGCCTCCAGGACGGAGGAGGGGGCGGTGGTCATCGGGTGGCCTCCGCGACGGCGCGGGCCTGTTCGGCCAGGAGGGGGTGCTGGAAGAGGATCCGCAGCGGCGGGCGGGTGCCCAGCCGGTGCTCCAGCCACGCCGCGAGCTGCGCGGCGAGCAGCGAGTGCCCGCCGACCTGGAAGAAGTGGGACGACGGGCCGAACCGGTCGTGGCCCAGCACCTCGCGCCAGCCCTCGCTCAGCAGGGCCACCGCCGGATCGGCGGCCCGGTCCGCAGCCGCCTCCTCCTCCGGCTCCGCCCAGGGCCGGGCGGTCTCCGCGAGGCGGGACAGCGCGGCCCGGTCGGGCTTGCCGCCCGGCAGCAGCGGCATGCGCTCCAGCCGGATCCAGCGGGCGGGGACGAGGGCGGCGGGCAGCCGGGCGGACAGGGCCTTGTGCAGCAGTACCTGGTCGGGCTCGGCGCCGCCGTCGAGGAAGCCGACCAGGCACGGGCCGGCGGACGAGGTCCCCAGGACGACCGCGCACGAGCGGCCGCCCAGCTCGGCGGAGGCCGCCGCCTCGATCTCCTCGGGCTCGATGCGGTATCCGCGCAGCTTGACCTGGTTGTCGTGGCGGCCCAGGAAGCGCAGCAGCCCGTCGCGGCCCCGGTAGCCCAGATCGCCCGTCAGATAGACCCGCTCGCCGCCGAGCGCCGGGACGGTCACGAACCGCGCCGCCGTGGCCTCGGCCGCCGCCTCGTCACCGACGTACCCCTCGGCCAGCCCGGCGCCCGCGACGGCCAGTTGACCGACCGCGCCGTCCGGCAGCGGACGCAGCCCCGCGCCCAGCACGTGCACCGCCATGCCCGGCAGCGCGCGGCCCAGCGGCACCTCGGCCGCCGGATCCTCCGCGAGCCGGTCGCGGGAGACCTCGTGGACCGTGGTGGTGACCGTCGCCTCGGTCACCCCGTACGCGTTGAGGACCGGTGCGTCCGTCGCCGCCAGCAGCTCCCGCAGCGCGGCCGCGGGGAACCGCTCGCCGCCCGCCACCAGCAGCCGCGGCCGCCAACGGCCGTCGCGCAGCGCCTCGGTCAGCTCCTCGCGCACCGCGAGGAGGTAACTCGTGGGCAGGTTCGCCACGGTGACGGAGCGTGACGCCAGGACGGCCGTCAGCTCCGCGCCCGTCGGCACCTCCCGCTGCGGCACCACCAGACAGGCGCCCGCCCACAGCGTCGGCAGCACCTCCTCCAGCGCCACGTCGAAGGACGGCTGGGCGAACAGCAGCACCCGGTCGTCGCCCGTCAGTCCGTAGCGCCCGGCCATGACCCTCGTGTGGTGGGCCAGCGCCGGACGGCCGACCGCGACCGCCTTCGGCAGACCGGTGGAACCCGAGGTGTGGATGACGTACGCCGTCCCCGGCATGACGCCGGCGTCGCGGGCCGCCGGGAACCCCTCGTCCAGGAGCGCGACCGGCAGTCCCTCGGCGGGCAGGGACAGCGCGCCCTCCCGGTCGGCGAGCACCAGCGCCGGGCCGAGCCGCTCCAGCAGGGTCGTGAGCCGGTCCGCCGGGTCGTTCGGCGACAGCGGGCAGTACACCGCGCCCATCCGCAGACAGGCCAGCAGGGCCACCACGCTGTCGGCGCCGCGCGGCAGCACCGCCGCCACCGGCTGCCCCGGGCGCACCCCCGCCGCCCGCAGCCGGGCGGCCAACTCGCCGGCCGCGCGCCCGAGTTCGCCGTAGGTCAGCCGCCGGGCGCCGCTCACCAGCGCGACGCGGCCCGCGTCGTGGCGCGCCACGGGGTCCAGGGCGCCGTCCGCCTCGTCCGCCGCCGGCGCCGTCCGCGCCGGGACGGGCTCCGGGGCGAGCGCCGCCAACTCGGCCGCCGGCGTGTCGAGATAGGCGCGCAGCAGGGCGAGGAAGCGGTCGGCGAGCAGCCGCGCGGTCTCCTCGTCGAACAGGTCGCGGTCGTAGTCCCACACCAGCGTCATCCCGGCCGGCCCCCGGCGCGGGCCGACCGTGCGCCGGTCGTCGGGGATGAGCACCAGGTCCAGGTCGAAACGGGTCGTCCCGGTGTTGAAGCCCTCGAACAGCGACACCTCCAGGCCCGGCACCTCCGTCCCGGGCAGCGCCGCGTCGTGGGCGCTGAACATCACGGAGAACAGCGGGTTGTCGGCGCCCGTGGTGTGCAGGCCCAGCTCGCGCGTCAACTCCTGGACCGGCACCTCCTGATGGGGCAGCGCCCGGATCAGCGCGTCGGTGACCTCGTCCACCATCTCGTCCGCGCCCGCCCCGGGGTCCAGGCGCAGGCGCAGCGGAAGGGTGTTGACGAACATGCCGACCGTCTCCTCGAAGCCGGCCGGGCGGTTGCCGACCGCCGTGCCGACGACCAGGTCGGCGCGGCCGCTGTGCCGCCGCAGCAGCTCGGCGAACAGGCCCAGGAGCGTCGAGAACGGGGTATGGCCCATCGCGCGGCTGTGCTCGCGCAGCCGCTCCGCCAGCTCCGCGTCCACGGACTGCCGCAGCTGGGCGCCCGCGTGCCGGCGCCGGACCCCCGGCCGGGCCAGGCCGGGCAGCGGCAGGCCGAAGGAGGCGCCGGCCAGCTCGCGCCGCCAGTGCGCCAGGCTCGCCCCGCGCCGCTCCGCGCGGCCGGCGGCGTCGGCCGCGACGTGCTCGGCGTACGACGGCGCGGCGGGCAGCGCCACGGGCTCGCCCAGGACCCGCGCCCGGTAGACGGCGAACACGTCGCGCAGCAGGATCGCGAACGAGTGCCCGTCGTGGACGAGATGGTGCTCGACGTGGATCAGCCGGTGGTGGTCCTCGGCCAGGCGCACCAGGCACCAGCGCAGCAGCGGCGCCTCGTGGACGTCCAGCGGCGCCTCGGCCTCCGCGCGCAGCAGCCGGCCGAACGCCGCCCCGGGATCCTCCTCCCCCGAGAGGTCCACGCTCCGCAGCCGTGGCGCGCAGCCCTCGCGGACGCGCTGGAGCGGCAACGCGCCTGGCCTGTCGACGAGTTCGAGGCGCAGAGCCGGATGGCGCTCCAGCGCGGCGGCGAGACCGGCCCGCAGCGCGTCCTCGTCGAGCACGCCGCGCAGGTCCACGGTGGCGGTGAAGTTGTAGGCGCGGCTGCCGGGGAGCATCTGCTCGTGCAGCCAGACGATCTCCTGGGATGCGGAGAGTCCGAACATGATCAACCCTTCCTTGTCGGGTGGTTGTCGCGCGTAGATCGTGCGGGCGGGCCGGCGGCGCCGTACGCCGGTCGGGCGGGCGGCGCGTGCCGGGGAGCGGCGGGGTCAGGGCCGGTCGGGCCGGACCCCCGCCGAGCCGGAGAGCGTGGCGACGAGGCGGGCGAAGGCTCTTTCCGCCCGGTCGCCGGGGAGCGCCGTGCGCTGCCAGTCCATGCGGACCAGCAGGTCCCGGCCGTAGGAGACGGTGACGGCGAAGGGCCCGGGCAGGGGGCGGCCGTCGAGGTGCGTCTCGTGCCCGGTGGCGTCGCCGAGCCGCAGCGGCGGACGCCGGTCCAGGTCCTCGAAGGTCAGCAGGCCGTCGAGCCGTCCGGCCCAGGGCACACCGGCGGCCCGCGCCGCGTGCACCACCTCGTCGAACGGGGCGTCGGCATGGTCCAGATCGTCCCACCACGCGGCGGTGCGCGCCTCCCGGCCGGCGCCGTCGGCCGGGTGCGCGACGGTGTTGAGGAAGCAGCCCAGGACCGGCCCGGCCCCTGCCGGCCGCCCGCCCCAGGGGTAGCCCAGCGCCGGCACGTACGCCTCGCCGTACACCGCGCGGGCGGCCTCGGCACAGGCGTCGAGCGCGGCCGGGAAGGCCACGGCGCGGGCCCCGCCCTCCGGCAGCGGCAGCCGGCGTTCGGCGCTGCCCGTGCCCGCCGCGTCCGGCTCTCCGGCGGGTGCGGGCGGCGGGCGCAGGGCGGACAGCCGCCCGGCCCAGTAGGCGAGGGAGCCGGGCGCCGACGCCCGCTCCTCGGCGGCGAGCTGGAGCCGGACGGCCTCGCCGTAGGCGGCCGCCTCGCCGGCGGCCCGCGGCGCGGGCACGTCCTGCGGGCCGAGCCCCTCGCCGTAGGCGAGCGACAGATCGGCGGTGATCCGGCCCAGCGACCGCTCGTCGCACACCGTGTGGTCCAGCACGAGCGCGAGCAGCTCCCGGGGCCCGGCGGGCCCGCCGTCCGCCGCCAGGAACAGCCGCAGCGGCGGCCCGTCGGGGGACCAGCCGGCCAGCGCCCGGCGCAGCGCGTCCTCCGCCGTCCGCCCCGGCGGCACCGGCAGTCGCCGCACCAGGCCCTCGGCGGCGGCCAGTCGCTGGACGGGCACGCCGCGCCGCACCTCGACGCGGGACCGCAACGCCGGGTGCAGGGCCGCCAGATGACACGCGGCCGCGTGCAACCGGGCCACGTCCACCGCGCCCGCGGGGAACGAGAAGAACAGCGGGACGAGATCGGGCCGGCCGGTGGGCCGCATCCGGCGGGCGAGGACGAAACGGCGCTGCGCTCCCGTGAGGGGGAGCAACGCCTCGGTGTCCGGGGCCTGTTCGGCGACGTGCCGGTAGCGGCCGAGATAGGACGAGGTGATGCTGCGGGACTGCACGCTGACCTCCCGCGCGCCCCGGGGCGCGACGGTTCACGGGGACGACGGACGATGACGTGTGGGGGGAGGTGGGGGCCTCAGCCCGCGACGGGGCCGGGCGCGTGCGCGGCGGCCGGCACGGGCAGGTCGCGCAGCCGCCGCAGGGGGGAGAACAGGAGCGGAAGGGGCACCAGCAGGAAGCCGGCCGCGCACGTCCAGACCGCCGCACGGGGGCCGGCGGCGTCGGCCACGGCCCCGCCGGCCAGGGCGCCGAAGGGCATCGTGCCCCAGACCAGGAAGCGCAGGGTCGCGTTCATCCGCCCCGACAGCTCCGGCGGGCAGAGGAGTTGGCGGAAGGACACCTGGGCGACGTTGTAGACCACGGCGCCGAAGAAGACGGCGGCCGAGGCGACGGCGAACCACAGCGCCGCGGCGCCGCGCCCCGCCAGCGGCCACAGGACGGCGAACGGGCCGGTGGCCAGCGGCGCGAGCCAGATCACGCGGGCTCTTCCCACCGCCCGCGCGAGGGCGCCCGCGCACAGCGCCCCGGCCAGGCCGCCGACGGCGGAGGCGGACATCATCAGGCCGACGACACC
The DNA here is from genome assembly GCF_001187435.1 of Streptomyces caatingaensis. Taxonomy (GTDB): domain Bacteria; phylum Actinomycetota; class Actinomycetes; order Streptomycetales; family Streptomycetaceae; genus Streptomyces; species Streptomyces caatingaensis. The sequence continues at coordinate 272,022 of NZ_LFXA01000014.1, forward strand.
GGCGGGCAGCTGGAGGACGCGGACGAGGAAGACGGTCTGCACGGCGACGAGCATCGCGCCGAAGAAGTTGGCGACCGCCGTCGAGCAGGCGATCATGCGCAGGGACGGGTGCCGGAAGACGAAGGCCAGTCCCTCTCCGACCTGGGCGCGCAGCGAGGCCCCCGTCGCGGGCGCCGGGGGTGGTTCGGGGGTGCGGATGCCGCGCAGGAAGAGCGCGGACAGCAGATAGCCGGCGGCGTCCGCGACGAGCGCGAACGGCGCCCCGACGGCCTGGACGAGGGCCCCGCCCAGCCCGGGCCCGGCCACCTGGGCCGACGAACGCACCGTCTCCAGCGCCCCGTTGCCGGACACGAGCTGCTCGCGGGGGAGCAGCGAGGGCAGATAGCTCTGGTGCGCGACGTCGAAGAAGACCGTCGCCACCCCGGTGACCAGGGCGACCAGATAGAGCTGGGGCATGGTCAGCACCCCGGCCCAGGCGGCCAGCGGCAGACAGGCCATGGCCACGGCCCGTACGACGTCCGCGCGGACGAGCACGGGCAGCCGCCGCATGCGGTCCACCCAGGCACCGGCGGGCAGACCGACGAGCAGGAACGCGGCGGTCTCGGCCGCGGTGAGCAGCCCCGTGCCGAACGGCGAGGCGTCCAGCTCCACCACGGCGACCAGCGGCAGGGCCACCAGGGTCACCTGGGCGCCGACCTGGCCGGTCGCCGCGCCGGCCAGCAGCAGCCGGAAGTCACGGTGGCGTAAGGGGCCGCCGCCGTCGGAGGTCATTGACAACATTTGACAGACATTTGGCTACTGCGGTGCGTTCAGTCAAAAGAAGCGACCGTATCCGGCCACCCCTGTCCGCATTACGGACAACCAGGTGTGCACGGCGCGGCAAACGGTTCCGTACCGTCAGATGAACGTCACCCCATGTGAGAGCGGGTGACGGGCGGTACGCGGGCGACTGCGGAACGCTCCCGTGGATGTCCGGAATTCGGTGCCCCGGACATCCACGGAGCTCCGCCGGAGGCCGGCGTCAGCGGCCGGGCACCACGACCTTCCGGCCCGCCGTGCTCAGCGGCACCGGGATCGTCCGCTCGACCGGCGCCGCACTGCTCCTGGCCCGCCCGTCGAGCGGCTTCTGCACGGCGTTGACGCTGAGCGAGACGCCCTGCCCGCCGGAGAACGTGCCGCTCGCGAAGGCGTTCACCCCGTCGCCCGTGATCTCGTAGCCGGACGTGTCGGCGATCCCGTTGGCCCGGCAGTCGCGGAAGACCTCCTCGATCGGGACGAACCACAGCCAGTGGCGGTCCCCGTCGTGGTTGAGGTCCACCTTCTCCTCGAACCAGACGGCCACGCTGCCGGTGAGGCCGACCGTCGCCGTCCAGTCGATGTCGTACTTCTGCGTCCCGACCACCAGCGACGCCTCGACCACCGACTTCGCCGGGATCTTCAGCGGCAGGTCGACGCTCCAGTTCTGCGTCTCCTTGTGCGAGAACTCCTGCGTGGACGACAGCGTCGCCTCGATCGACGTCGTCTCGCTCACCTTCGCGACGGCCGGCACCTCCGCCGACACCTGCACCGTCACCCCCGCCTTCAGCGACTCCGTCACCGAGATCCGCAGGTCCTGCTCGGTCGTCCGGCTCTGCTTGTAGGTGACGGTCTGCTCGACGTCCGTGCCGTTGCGGTAGGTGGTGACGACGGAGGTGACCTGGCCCGGGACGGGGGAGGGGGCGTTGGGGTCGTAGACGATCCCGCTGTACTTCGCGCGGACCTGGTACTGGTGGTAGCTCCCCAGGGCGCTCTGCCTGCCGTAGTCCGTCGAGGCCGTGAACCGGCACCCGTTGGACTGCGGGAACCGCTCCTTGGCCATCCACCGGCCCCAGGCGTCGGTTATCTCCTGGAGCGGACGGGAGGAGACGCCCTTGCCCTTCGCGCCCCTCCCGGCGGCCTGGACGCGGGTGGCCGCCGAGGCGGCGGGCGCGGCGAGGAGGCCCCCGGCGGGGACGGCGGCGGCGACGCCGACGGCGGGGGCGAGGGTCAGAAGGCGCCGTCTGGAGACATGACTCATTGAATTCCGTACTTTCGAGCGGGGGATTGGGGGGACGGCGACCGAAGTCGCTTGAGAGGCAATGCAATCGGCATCGTGTTCCCGTGGGTAGGGACTTTGGTCCCGAGCCGGGCGCCGGACCTGCGGCTTTCCCTCCGCCTCCGCCTGACGGCATGTCAGCGGCCGCTCCCCGGGCTCACCCTCCGTACGTCGCCTCCGCCTCGCCCAGCACCGCCGCGAAGTCCCCGGCCAGCCGCACCGCCTCCGCCTCCGTGAGGTCCGCCGTCGTGATCCGCACACCCGGCCCCGACGCCACGCGGAACCGGGCCCCCGCCGCCACCCACCAGCCGCGCGTGCGCAACCCGTTGACCACCGCGGACTCGTCGGCGACGGGCACCCACACGTTCATCCCGCTCCGGCCGTGGGCGGTGACGCCCCGCTCCGCGAGCGCCGCCACCAGGGCGCCGCGCCGCCGCGCGTACACCGCGCCCGCCCGACCGACCAGGTCCCTCGTGCCCGGATCGGTCAACAGCGCCAGGACGGTGGCCTGGAGGAGATGGCTGACCCAGCCCGAGGTCAGCAGCAGGCGCCCGTCGTGCCGGGCGAGCGTCGTCGCGTCGCACGCGGCCGCGGCCCATCTCAGGTCCGCGCCCAGCGACTTGGTGACCGTCCGCACATGCGCCCACCGGGCCGGGCCCGCCGCGCACAGCGAGTGCAGCGGGGCGCCGGCGATGCCCCACGCGTAGTCGTTCTCGACCACGAGCACGTCGGACGCCCCGCGCACCAGCGCGGCCAGGGCGTCCCGGCGGGCGGGGGAGAGGCAGCCGCCGTACGGGTTCTGGGCGCGCGGGCTGAGCACCACGGCCCGTACGCCGTCCTCCCGCAGCGCGGCGCACAGCGCCTCGGGCCGCATCCCCTCCTCGTCCACGGCCACCGGCACCGTGCGCAGCCCCAGGGCGGTGACCAGATCGAGCAGGTGGTGGTAGCCGGGGTCCTCGACGGCGACCGCGTCACCGGGCCGCAGCTCGACCGACAGCAGGCGGCCCACCAGGTCGAGCGCCCCGTGCGCGAAGGTGACATGCCCGGCGGGCACGCCGTCGCGCTCCAGCCACCCCCGCACCGCCTCCTCCAGCTCCGGCAGCCGGGGCGCCGCCCGGTGCGACCGGGACACCGGCAACGCCCGTACGCCCGGCGCCGCGTCGGGCAGCAGCGCGGGGTCGGGACGGCCGCCCGCCAGATTGCGCAGCCCCTCCGGGACCTTCGGCGGACGGCGCGACGCGGCGGCGGGCGCCTCCGCGACGACCGTGCCGCCCCGGCCACGGGTCACGACGATGCCCCGGCGGCGCAGCTCCTGGTAGGCCGCCGCCACCGTGCCGGGGCTCACCCCGAGCCGCTCGGCGAGGCGGCGCACCGGGGGCAGGGTGGCCCCCGCCCCCAACGCGCCCGCCGACACGGCGCGTTCCGCCGACGCCGAAATCTCCTTGGCCGTCGTCCCGTTGATCGCATATTGTATCGCCACGTAATCAACTATGTACCAGTACAAAGTGGTTGGCAAGGCCGCGACAGCACGGGGGGACGCGCAATGACCACGAGAGTCCGAACAGCGGTGCACCGCATACCCGGCGGCCGCGACGGCCGCCGCATGCTGCTGGTCGCCCTGGTGGACCGGACCGGCAGCGGACTGTGGGCCGCCACCTCCGTCCTGTACTTCACCCACGTCGCCCACCTGTCCGTGGGCCGGGTCGGCGCCCTCGCCGCCGTCGCCGGATGCGCCGGCCTCGCGGGCGCGCCGGCCGGCGGACGCCTCGCCGACCGGTTCCCCGTCACCCGCGTCCTCCTCGCCTTCCAACTGCTGCGCGCCGCCGCCTCCCTGGGCATGCTGACCGGCGACGCCTTCTGGCCGCTGCTGGTCTGCTCGGCGGCCGGAGGATTCGGCGACCGGGCGGCGAGCGTGCTCACCAAGCTCTACGCCTCCCGCGTCGCCGGCGCCGACCGGGTGCGCTACCAGGCCGTCAACCGCACCGTCGCCAACGTCGGCTGGACCGTCGGCGGCCTCGGCGCGGCCGCCGCCCTCGCCGCCGGGACGACCGCCGTCTACCGCCTCCTCCTGCTCGGCGACGCCCTGTCGTTCGCGGCCGCCGCCCTCCTCACCGCCCGCTGCGCCGAGCTCCCCGCCGCCGCCCCGACCCCCGCCGCCGCCCCGGACGGCGCCGGACCCGCGGGCCCCTGGCGCGACCGCACCTATCTCGCCTACGTCGTGACGGACGCGGTGCTGTTCCTCGACGACGCCGTCTTCAAGGTCGGACTGCCGCTGTGGGCGGTGCACGCCACCGCCGCCCCCGACGGAGCCGTTCCGCTGCTCCTCATGGTCAACACCGTGATGGTCGTGGCCCTCCAGGTCCCCCTCGCCCGCTTCGGCACCACGACCGCCGCCGCCCGCCGGCTGCTCCTGCCGCTCTCCCTCGCCTTCGCCGCCGGGGGCGTCGCGCTCGCGGCCTCCGCCGTGCGGGGCGCCGCCCTCGCGACCGTGTGCCTCGCCCTCGGCGCGGCGGCCTTCACCCTCGCCGAGATGCTGCACGCCGTCGTCTCCTGGGAGCTGTCGATCGCCCTCGCCCCCGACCGCGCCCAGGGCGCCTACCTGGGCGTCCACGGACTGGCCCAGGCGAGCCAGCGCGCGGCCGGCCCGCTCGCCGTCACCGCCGCCGTCGCCACCGGCCCCCTCGGCTGGGGACTCTTCGGCACCGCCATCGCCCTCTCCTGCCTCCTCCAGCACCGCCTCGTCCGCGACCGGCTCGCCACCGGGCCGAGCGCACCGGACCGGGGGAGCCCGGCCGCGATGCACCGACCCGCGGACGGCGTACGGACCGGCTGACGCCGCGTCGCCGCCGACGGGGCCCCGTGGACGGCCGATGCCCTTCGCGACGGACGGATCGGCGTCCGCCCAAGGGCAGTTGAGCGCCGGGGCCGTCCCGCAGGGCGCGGTTCGACGGTCGCCCGGACCGTCGGCAGGTCCCCAACCGGCTGCCGCTCCAGGGCGTTGACGGCCACGGCCGCCCCGCGCGGTGCCGCCCGCGATCCGACCGGCCGCCCTTCACAACGGCCGGCGCTCCGCCGCGCCCTCTCCCCACGCCCCCCGGGCGTCGGGAAAGGGCCCCCGCGCCGCCGGTACCGCGCCCGCGCCCGGCGCGCTGCCGCGCCGGACGAGCGGGCGGGACAGGAGCGCCGCCCCCGCGGCGAGGCCGGTCACCACCGTGCCGGCCGTGACGAAGGCCCCCGGGGGCGAGAGGTCGGCGAGCGGCGGCAGGAGCAGTATCGCGGTGACGCTGCCCGCGCGGGTGGCCGTGTGCTCGACGGACATCAGGCGCAGCCGTTCGGCGGGCGGGAACGCGCCCAGGCGGGCCCGGAGGGTGACGGTCCCCAGCGGGGCGGCCAGGCCGACCAGGACGGAGAGGAGTTCGAGGACGGGCACGTGGTCGGTCAGGCCCATGCACGCGGTCGCCACCCCGTCCGTCGCCCACGCCGCACAGCACACCAGGAGCCAGGCCCGCGGCCGCCAGGCACCCGCCACCGGGTTGCCGATGAGCGCGCCGACGCCGACGGCGGCGGTGATCAGCCCGTAGACGCCGGCGCCCGCGCCGTGCCGGGCGGCCAGCAGCGCGGGCATCGCCACCGTGGTCGCGGCGGCCGTGAACGGCAGCGCGCCGTGTGCGAGGATGCCGAGGCCCACCCGGGGATGCTCCCTGAGCAGCTCCGGGGCGCGCGCGGCCGCGGGACGGCCGCCGGGCGCCGCCGGGACCACCGGACCGTGCCGGCGGGCCGTCGCGGCCAGCGCCGCCGAGGACACCGCGAAGGCCGCCCCGACGAAGGCGAAGAGCTCCACCTTGGAGAACGCCAGCAACAGCAGGGCCGCACAGGCGTGTCCGGTCGTGCGGGCGATGCGGCCGGTGAGGTCGAACAGCCCGGTCACCGCCTGGACGCGCCACGGTTCGACGAGCGTGGGGACGAGCGCCTCCAGATTGGGGTCGAAGAGCGCCCCGAGCGTCCCGAGCACGAGGACGCCCGCCAGGACGACGGCCGTGCCCGGCACGTCGGGCGACCACAGGAACGGCAGGGCCGTGGCGACGGCCGCCCGCGCGGCCTCCACCCGGGCCAGGGCCCCGTACGAGGCGAAGCGCGCCACCACGCGCCGCCCCGCCGCGCCCAGCACCACGTAGGGCGCCGACTCGAGGATCGCCACCAGACCCGTCAGCGAGGCCGAGCCCGTCCCCGCCCACACGCTCCACATCACCGCGACCGTGTGGAGACGGTCGCCCAGGACGGACAACGCCCGCGCCAGCCACAGCAGCAGCACGGGCCCCCGCCGCAACAGCCGCAGATACTCCATCCGCCCTCCCGGCCCGCCCGCACCTGCGGTCAACCTAGACGGCAGACAAGGACGGCACGGGCGTTTCGGGACGACAACACCCTTGAGGGCGCACGGCGATGAAGGGAAGGCAAGGGGTGTTCGATCCAAAAGCCACAAAGGCCATAAGAGGCACAAGAAGCAGTAAGAAGCAGTAAGGAGCATAAGAGGCCGGCGAGAGGTCATGAACAGGTCATGAAGAGGCCATGGCCGCCGCCCGGCCGGCTCCGGGTCCGGCCGACCCGGTGCCGCCGGCCCGGCGGCGACCCGCTCCGGGCCCCCACGACCGGAGCACCGGCCCGGGCCGCTCGGCGGACGTACCCCGACGCCCTCCCCCGATTCCCTGAGCGGCCCGGCCCGGTACCTCCAGTCAACCGGACCCGCTGGTCGCCGGGCGGTCGCCCGCCGGGCGGTTCCCGGCGACGAGGGTCGCCAGGAGCGCCGCGGCCGCCGGCCGGCGCATCACGAAGTGCACGTCCCAGTCGGCGCCGCGCGCCAGTTCGGCCTCCACCGCCGCCCACAGCGCCCCGACGCTCGTCCCGTACGGCAGCCCGCCGCGCCCCGACCCCAGCAGTGGGAAGCACACCGACCGCAGGGGCGGGTCGAACAGGTCGCGCTCCTCGGCCATGACCGCGAAGACCCGGGCCGCGGTGCGGGTGACGTCCGAGGGCAGGACGTCGTAGTCGTTGGTGCCGGGCCGGGGGATGGCGACGGCCGAGTGGTAGATCCGGCGGATGCCCTGGGCCGCCAGCGCCCCCGCCCCCGTCGCGGCCACCGTGCCGGACGGCACCGGCCGCCCCGCCGCCCCGTTGTCCTTCGCCCAGGCGCGCAGCGCCTCGTGGACGCAGTCCTCCAGGATGTCGCCGTTGACGCCGCGCACCGCGCCGGCGCGGCGCAGCGACGCGGAGACGGACGACTTGTAGGGCTCGGGCAGGGCGAGGTGCGTGTTGGTGGGGGAGACCACCACGTCCACGTCGCGCAGCAGGTCCACCGGGTGGACGTGGACGGTGAAACGGGCGGTGCGCCGGGCGACGGGGACGTGCAGGACCCGGTGCGTGGCGGTGGTCTGCCAGCTCGTGGCCCCGGGCCCGTACGTCCGGCCGATCACCTCGGTGACCTGCCCGAGCACCATCAACTCCTGGTCCTTGCGGAACCGTTCGACGCTCACCCCGTACAACTCGGCCGCGCGCCGCCGCCGGTCGGCGCCCGGCCAGTCGCGGGTGCCCTGCGCCAGGCCGAGCACGTACTCGGCGGCCGTGCGCAGGGTGCCCTCGTCGAGCCGCGCCACCGAGAGCCTCAGCAGGCTCTCGACGGTGCCGTCGGGGGTCTGGGCCGCCGCCATCTCCAGGGCGGGCAGGCGCAGGGAGCGCAGCCGGGTCAGGCCCGCCCTCCTGACCTCCCTCAGCTCCCGGAGAATGGCGGGGAATTCATCATCCAGCGGTGGGTCGGACGGCATGGCTCCGCCAATCGGGGTCGGACGAGCGGGTGGGGACGGACGGTGCGGTGGGGCCGGTGGGTTCACTGCGGCCACGGGGGGACGATGGCCGCGCGCAGCGGGGCGAGGAGGAGATTCGCCTCGGCGATGCCCCGGGGGGAACCCAGGTCCCGGTAGGCGTGGACGCGCACGGGGGAGACCGCCGGGTCCGGGCAGCGGTCCTCGAAGAGCACCGCGGACAGCCGAGGCCGGTGGCGGCGCGACTGCCACACCAGTCCCATGGCGTCGGGGGTCTGCGTCCGCATCGCGCTCGCCCAGCGCCGCGTCGTGGCATAGTGCTCCCCCTCCGCCTCCAGGAGCCACGAGTCCTGGCACACCGCCGCCAGGTCCTCCTCGGTGATCAGCGAGATCAGGCGCAGTTCCGCCGCCGTGACCAGCATGCTCAGGGCCCGTCCGGCGACCGCCGCGTAGGGGATGAGGCGCATCCCGGACTCCACGTCGAAGTCCACCGAGCGCAGGAGCGTTTCGGCCAGGGCGGTGGCCGGGTCCGAGGCCATGTAGAGGGAGCCGTACGGGTCGAGGGGCGTGCCGTCGAACCGGTTGCCGCAGAAGCGGGCGCCGGGGGCGGCGGGCTTGAACTGGCCGGGGCCCCGCCGGGCGGTGTGCACCCGCCACCACCGCCGGCCGGCCGGGACGACGTAGGTGTGCGGACGCATCGTGTAGGTGGCCGGGGAGACGTTGCCGGTCATTCCTCCCCCTTCACCAGCGCCCGTGCGGCACTGGCCAGGACTTCGTCCGGCAACTCCCCGAGGAAGGAGGCGGGCGGGCCGCCCAGCCAGGTGTTGCCGCTCAACCACCAGTCCGCGGCGCCCCAGGGGTCGACCTCCGCGAGCAGCAGCTGGTTGACCGAACGGACGACGGAGACGGGCCCGCCGGTTTCACCGGCGAACTGGAAGGCGGGGTACCGGTCGCCGCGGACCGGGTCCGCCAGCCGTATCAGATCGCCGGGCAGCGGTTCCTCGGCGCACCGGTCGCGCACCTCGGCCGCGGAGAGCGAAGGGGCGGCCAGCAGCCGCCGCTTGACCGCCGCGATGATCCCCGCGGTGCGGCGCGTCGCCGGGCGGCCCGCCATCAGCTGGACGAGCAGCGGCCACGCCCGTGCGGCCGGGCCGGGCCGCGGATGCCCCGGCGCGGCCGGGGCCCCGGGCGGTCTGCGGGCGGGGGAGGCGGGGTGGCCGGCCGGCAGCGGGGCCAGCGCGCGCTCGACGTCCCGTTCCGCGCGGGCCGTCGCCGCGCCGTCGCCGTCCGCGCAGGTGAGGTCGCGCAGGGCGGACAGGAGCAGGTCGTACTGGTCGTCGTCCAGGCACGAGCGGATGCTGTCCGCGTGCTGCCCGATCAGGCGGAGCAGTTCCTCCGCGGGCGTCATGCGGACCTCCTCCCGGGCACCGGGCGCAGCGCTTCCCCCCGATGCCCGGCCCCACGGGTCCGCGGGGGCGTGCGACGTGCGTCTCGCCTCATCACCGTTCACGGACCGAAGGTAGCGGCTCGAACGCCCCTTCGTGCACCGGAATCGCTGCCCGCCCCGTCCGGCACCACGGCCGCACGGGCACCACGGATCCAGGAGAGACGTGCCCCGACCCCGGTGCCGTCATCCTACGGCGCCGCCACCGCCCGGACCACGGGTCATTCCGCACCGGTTGCGGAAGCGGGCGGCAGGGGCGCGGCGGCGGGCCGTCTCAGCGCGCGCCCGGCCGTGCCAGCACCAGCTCCGTGTTGTGGTCCCGGGCCGAGCCCAGCTTCTTCGCCGGGGTGGCGTACGGGTCGTTGTAGGACAACTCCCGGTACAGCGCGGCCAGTCCGGCCTCCGAGGTGTCGGCCGCGTCGGCCCGGTACGGCGCCGCGGACTCGACGAGCGTGGTGAACAGCGACAGCGTGCCGTCGCCGTTGTCGGTCAGCTCGATCACCCGCGCGTGCTGCGGATAGTCGATGTGGGACGCGGTGTTGACCTCCCAGAAGGCCCGCTCGGGCACGGCGTGGCCGTGCGGGGTGATCCGGTTCTCGTGGCTGTGGCCGTTCACCCAGGCGACCACGTTCGGGAAGCGCTGCAGGAGCGCGGCCAGCGCGCCGCCGTCGTGCCGCTTCTCGAAGGGGCGGTACGGATCGGGCAGCAGGTTGCCCATCGAGGTGCTGGTGTGGTGGCTGAAGACGACGACCGGCTCGTCCGCCCCCCGCCCGCGCACCACACGGCCGTCCTCGTCGTACCAGTGGCCGCTGTGCGACCTGAGCACCGACTCCAGCCATCTCAGCTGGGCCGTCCCGATCGAACCGTCCGCGAAACCGGCCCGGTTGGTGGTGTCCAGGCTCACGCCCAGGACCCCGGGCGCGACCGGGAAGGTGTAGTACAGCCGCCCCTGCTCCACGGCCGACGGCGTGAAGCCGTGGCCCGCCGGCCCGGCCCCGGTGTACCGCGGGTCGAGGTGGGCCTTGGCGAACTCGGCCGGGGTGAAGGGGGCGCGGCGCGGGTCGGGGGTGACGCGGCGCACGGGACCGGCCGTCCGCAGCAGGTGGGCCACGCGCTCGACGGCCTTCCCGGGATCGGTGCGCAGGGCGTCGGCCAGCGCCGCCGCCTCGGCGCTGTCGCAGCCCTCCAGCTTGCGGTCGCCCGTGTACAGGGAGCGCAGCAGCCCGAGGTCGGGCAGGGTGCCCTCGACGCTGTCGTCGTGGTTGCCGACCGTGGTGTACCACGGGGTGCGCAGCCCCGGCGCGGTGAACGGGCGGCCCGCGGCCGTCAGGAAGCCGGGGATCCGGGGGAATCCCCGGGCCTTGTAGACGTCGTTCGCCGCCGACTCGGGCTGCCAGAACTCGGCGTTGCCGGAGTTCTGCACGCCCTCGTAACGGGCCGGGTCGCCACTGCTCGGAGTGATCCGGCCGCCGCTCATCACCGAGAGGTACCAGTCGAGTTCGATCCTCTCGTGGTTGTCGGTGTTGTCGCCGGTGGCCATCACCAGGGAGAACGGCGCGCCCGTATAGGGGCCGCGGCCCAGCGCGTTGACGCGCTCCACGAGCGACGAGGCGCCGCGCACGGTGAGCGTCTCGTGGGGACGGTGCGCGCTGTCGACGAGGCGGGCCAGGTACTCGAACCGCACGGGCGACTCGGTGTCGGCCAGGTGCAGATCGGTGAACTGCACGAAGCAGGCCAGCGCGGTGCGCCCGCCGTCGCGGGCCGCGGCCCGGCGGACGCCGCGGGGCGCGAGCTCGTCCCGCACCACCAGCGGCCAGCCGGGACCGGCCTGGAGCCGCTTGTACGGCCCGGCGCCGGCCGGCTCGGCGACCTGGGCGAGGGTCGTGCCCTCGACGCGGACGGCCCGCGCGGCGGTGGCGGCGAGGGCCCGGTCGAGCGCGGCCGCGGACGCGAAGCGGCCGTCGGCCAGGGGCAGGGACGCCGCGGCGGCGACGGCCGCCGTACCGGTGAGGAACTGGCGCCTGTTGTAGGAGGACATGCCTCGATCTCCTGGTGGGTGCCGGACAGCAGAATCGCACTACTGTTCAGGTCATGATGGGCCGTCAACCTCGCGCACGGCCCTGGCCGGAGTGTGAACGGTCGGCGAAGGGTCGGTGAGCGAACGGTGTCCGTCCCCCCCCGTCCGGACAGCGCCCGCGACAGGAGGACGCAGATGTCGCCCGAACCGTTCCCGAACGCCCGCCATGTCCCGCCGGGTTGGCCGCCACCGCCGCCAAGCCACCCCCGAATACGCCCACTTCGGGCACGGGCGCGCACAGGAAACACCCTCACCGGGGCCATCTCGTCGCTCGTTCGGATGAGTTGCGTTTTCCCGCCCCCGCCCGGCGCCAGCCTCTAGGGGACCTCACCACGGACACCGCGGACACAAACCGAGGAGCAGCGCGTCGATGGCCCCCACCGGCACCACGGACGACTCCCCGGCCCCCCTCCCGGCACGCGACGCCCGTGCCGCCCACGCCGCCGCCCGGGACGCCCTCCTCGCCCTCCAGCGCCAGGACGGCTCCTGGGAGGGCGAGATGGAGTCGAACACCACCGGCACTGCCCAGTACGTCATCGTCCTGCGGGCCCTGGGACGCCCCCTCGACGAGACCACCCGCCGGGGCATCGTCCAGCACTTCCGCCGCACCCGCCGCCCCGGCGGCGGCTGGGCCCTGCACCCCCAGGGCCCGCCCTCCCCCTACGCCACCACCCTCGCCTACCTCGCCCTGCGCCTGCTCGGCACCGCCCCCGCCGACCCCCTCGCCGCCGAGGCCGCCGCCTGGCTGCGGTCCCTGCCCGGAGCACCCGCCCTGCCCCCCTGGGGACGCTTCTGGCTCGCCGTCCTCGGCCTGATCCCCTACGAGGAGACCGACCCCCTCCCGCCCGAGGCCCTGCTGCTCCCGGCCTGGACGCCCCTGCACCCCTCGCGCCTGTACGGCCGGACGCGCCTGCTCCACCAGGCCATGGCCCTCGTCCACGGCACCCGCTTCCGCACCGACCTGGGCCCGCTCACCGCCGAACTGCGCCGGGAACTCCTCCCCCACGGCGGCCGCACCGGCGCCCCCGTCGGCCCCGACGCCCCCCTCCCGCCCGGCCGCCCCCCACGCCTCCTGACCCGCCTCCTGCGCGGCTGGGAACACATCCACAGCCGCGCACTGCGCCGCGTCGCCCTCGAACGCTGCCACCGGGCCGTCGCCGACGAACAGCACGCCTCGCCCCGCCACGGACTGTCCTCCGCCGGCGCCCTCGTCGAATGCCTCGCCCTGTACGCCCGCGACCCCGGCCACCCGCTGCTGGAGGGCGCCGTCACCCGCCTCTCCCACTGGCGCTGGACCGACGCCCGCGACGGCGTACGCCTCCGCGACGACCGCTCCACCGTCCGGGACACCGCGTTCGCCGTCCAGGCCCTCCTCGCCGCGGACCCCGGCCACGTCCCCGACGCGGTCCACCGGGCCCGCACCCGCCTCGCCGCCGCCCGCGTCACCACCTACACCGGGCTCGTCCCCCCGCTGCGCACCGTCCTCGGCGGATGGGCGCTCTCCGGCGGCGACTGCCCCTGGCCGGCCGCCGACTGCACCGCCGAGGCCCTCAACGCCCTGCTGCACCCGGAGGGTTCCGCACCCCCGCCGCTGCCGCCGCACGCCCTGCGCGCCGCGCTGGAGGTCATGCTCGACCGGCAGAACCGCGACGGCGGCTTCGGCATCCTCGACCGGCAGCGGGCCGGGCGATGGCTGGAGGCGCTCGACCCGGCCGGCATGTTCCCCGGCCGCATGACCGACACCTCCTGCGCCGACTGCACCGGCTCCGTCCTCACCGCCCTCGGCCGCCTGCGCCGCCACCTCGGCCCCGGGGACCGCAGACGCGCCGAGGCCGCCACCGGACGCGCCGTCGCCTACCTGCGCGCCGCCCAGAACCCCGACGGCTCCTTCGCCGGAACCCGCGGCATCCACCCCACCTACGCCGCCTTCCACGCCGCCCGCGGCCTGCGCGCCGCCGGCGTCCGCCGCGACGACCCGGCCCCCGCCGCCCTCGGCCGCTGGCTCGCCGCGGCCCAGCTGGCCGACGGCGGCTGGGGCGAGGACTGGCGCGGCGTCGTCGAGGGACGCCACCTCCCCCTCGGCCACGGCCTGCCCGAGACGACCGGCTGGGCCGTCCTCGCCGCGCTCGACACCCTCGGCCCCCGCCACCCCGTCGTCGACCGGGGCGTCCGCTGGCTGTGCGACCACCAACGGCCCGACGGCTCCTGGGAGAACGGCCACGTCAACGGCGTCCTCTTCACCGCCGGGATGGTCAACCACCGGCTGGGAGCCGCCTGCTTCCCGGCGCTGGCCCTCGGCCGCTACCTGCACGCCACCGCCACCACCACCCCCGCCACGGGAGCGCCCGCCCGCGCCTGGACCACCGGCACGGGGTGACGCCCCCTCGACGCCCGCGGAATAGGGACCGCCTAACACCCCATAGAAAACTTCTCCCGCCCACCGCCGGTCATTTAGCTGTACATGGCATAGGAATGATCGAAAATGGCCTCCGGACCCCGCCCGCACGTCATTCCGAAAGGTGTGTATGGAAGCCGTCGATCATCCGGAACCGGCACCGCCCGACAGCGGCGCCTACGAACTGCGCACCGTTCCCCTGACCGCCGTCGCCCCCACGCCCCTCAACCCCCGCCGCAACTTCGGCACCCCGGAGGAGCGCACGGCCCTCGGCGAGAGCATGCGCAGGACCCAGCTCACCCCCTGCGTCGCCGCGACCCGGCGCGCCTACACCGCCCTGTGGCCCGAACACGACGCCGCCCTGGGGGACGCGGCGTACGTCCTCCTCAACGGCGAGCGCCGCTACCGCAGCGCCCTGCACGTGGGACTCCCCACGCTGGACCTCGCGATACGCGACGACCTCGCCACCTCCCGCGAGGACCTCGTCAACCACGTCCTGGCCGAGAACCTCGAACGCGAGGACTTCGACGTCATGGAACGCGCCCGCGGCGTACGGCAGTTGGTCGCCACCTGCGCGGAACAGGGCCCGGTCGGCGCCCAGAGCCGCGCCGCGGCCCGCCTGGGCCGCAACCGCTCCTGGGTCACCAACCAGCTCGCCCTCCTGCGCCTGCCGCCCGAGATCCAGGCCATGCTCAGCTCCGGCGAGCTCCCGGAGCGCGAGGGCCGCCGCCTGGCCCGCCACCACAAGAACCACCCCGGGCTGAGCGCCGAGGAACTGCTGGCCTACGGCAGGGCCACACGCGTCCGCAAGAGACGCGGACAAGCCCCCGTCCCGCCCGCCCCGGCACCGCAAGCCCCGCCCGCCGCACCCCCGTTGCCCGCGGACACCACGGGCCGGCCGCCCGCACCCCGGCACCCCCATCGCCCGCACCCCCACCGCCCCGGCGTCCCCCGCACCGTCGTCCCCGCCGCCGCCCTCCTCGTCCGCCGGCTCGGCGCCACCCCCCGCGACCAGGCCCGCACCCTGGCCGCCGGCCTCGATCCCCGCGGATTCCGGGAGCTGTTGGAGGCGCTGCGGACGTATCTGTGATTCCGGCGGCAGAACTGTCGCCCCTGTTGATTGCGCAATACAGTTAAACCTCATGGACCTCAGACGTATCACGCACCGCGCGGCAAGGACCGCCGCCGCCGGCCTCCTGCTCGGCCTCGTCACGGCCTGCGGCGGCAGCGCCTCGCCGACGGAGGCGGCCGCGCCGCCGGCCACGACGGCGGCGACGGCCGCGCCCGTGCCGAAGAGCACGCCGAAGACCACACCGGACGAGCCGGCCCCGCACGCCTCTTCGGCCGGATCGCCCGCCGCCCCACTGGCGGCGGAGGAGGGCGCGGGCTCCCCGGAGCGGCACCCCGGCAAGGACGGCCCCCTCGCGCTCGACAGCGAGCGGGCGCACGCCACCAAGAACTGCGCCAAGATCCCCGGCAAGAAGAAGGGCAGCTGCAACGAGCCGCACCGCAAGTGCCGGCAGGCCGGGGCGACGGCCGTCTCCTCCCACGGCATCAGGCTCACCTGCCGGATCGCGCCCTGGGACGGCCGCCTGCGCTGGCTGGCCGACGGGGAGTGAACGCGGAAGCCCGCCGCTAGGAGGGCAGTTCGTCAGGCGTCGGATACGAGGACTGCGCGCCGGGGCGCGTCACCGACGCCGCCCCGACCCGTACCGCGAACCGCGCCGCCTCCACCAGCGGCGCCCCGCCCGCCAGTCGGGCGGCGAGAGCACCCGTGAACGCGTCCCCGGCACCCGTGGTGTCCACGGCGCGCACGGCGACACCGGGCACCGCCACCGGCTCCGGGGCCGCGCCGTCCAGGGCGAGGGCGCCCTCCCCGCCGAGCGTGACGACGACCGACCGCGCGCCCCGGCCGCGCAACGCCCGCGCCCAGCCCGCCGGGCCCCCGGCCGCGTCCCCCGACAACAGCCGCGCCTCGTGCTCGTTGACGACGAGCGGATCGGCCGCCGCGAGCACCTCCGGGTCCAGACCGTCCGGGACGGGCGAAGGGTTGAGGACCACACGCGTCCCCGTCTCCCCGGCCAGGGCGACCGCCGCCCGCACCGTCTCCGGCGGGATCTCCCACTGGAGCGAGACCACCGACGACGCGGCGAACAGCGGCCCGGCGGCCGCCACGTCGTCCGGCGAGAGCCGGGCGTTGGCACCGGGGGAGACGACGATCGCGTTGTCGCCGTCCGGGCCCACCACGATCATCGCCGTGCCCGTCCGGGCACCGCCCTCGACCCGGACGTGCCGCACGTCCGTCCCCGCCGCCCGCTGCGCCTCCAGCAGCAACTCGCCGTACGCGTCGTCACCGACCCGCGCCAGCAGCGCCGTCCGCGCCCCCAACCGGGCCGCTGCGGCCGCCTGGTTGGCGCCCTTGCCGCCGGCCGACTCCACCAGGTCCGAACCGTGCACGGTCTCCCCGGCACCCGGACGCCGGTCCACCCGCACCATCAGGTCCGCGTTCGCCGAACCCACCACCAGGACGTCGTACGCCCGCGTCATCACAGCCACTCCCGTTCCCGCTCCTCGTGCTCAGCCCGCGAACCGGGCCGCGCTCTCCTTCGTCACCAGTACCACCGGTATCACCGGCACCTCCCCGCCGCCTCCAGCGTGCCGAGCGCCATCAGGTTGTCCGCCCCGAGCACCGCGTCCGGCGGAACGGACGGGACGGCCCCGGGCCGGCGGGGTGTCGCCCCCGCCCCGCTCGTCACCGCAGCCCGCCCCGGGCCCCGCGCCGACAGGGCCCCCACGGAACGAGCGGGGCGTGAGGGGAGGGGGACGCACGGCAACGACGGTGCGCGGACGGCCGGTTGGTGTCCGGATAGCGAACGCCCGGGAACGTTCATCGGTCAACTCCCTGCCAAGTTCCTATCGTGAACCTGTCAAGAACGCGAACGGGATGGCATGCTCGGCTCGGACCACGTGCACCACACGGCGCACAACCCGCCGTTCGTCCCTCACAGGCCGCACCCGGCGGCCGAGCAGAAGGAGTTCGCGTGAACGACACCCCCCACCGCAGCGTCCGTCCGTCCCGCACCGCGAGACGCGGCGCCGTCCTCGTCGCCCTCGCCGCCGTGGTGGCCGCCGCCGCCCAGGCCGGCCCCGCGCTCGCCGACCCGTCCCCGTCCCACGCCGCCGGCGCCGCCCGGCAGTCGCCCGACCAGCGCACCGCGCTGATCTCCGCGGCGCGCGACGGCGCCCCGGCCACCGCCCGCTCGCTGGGCCTGGGCGGCCACGAGCGCCTTGTCGTCAAGGACGTCGTCAAGGACGCCGACGGCACCGTGCACACCCGCTACGACCGCACCTACGACGGGCTGCCCGTGCTCGGCGGCGACCTCGTCGTCCACGTCAAGGGCGGCAAGAGGACCGTCACCAAGGCGACGGCGAAGCCCATATCCGTGCCCGGCACCACGCCCAAGGTGCCCGCGGCCGGAGCGCTGAGGAGCGCCCTGCGCGCCGCCTCCGGCGTCACGTCCGCCAAGGCCGACGCCGACGCCTCCCGTAAGGTGATCTGGGCGGCGTCCGGCAAGCCCGTCCTCGCCTGGGAGTCCGTCGTCCGGGGCGTCCAGAAGGACGGCACGCCCAGCGTCCTGCACATCATCACCGACGCCACCACCGGCAAGAAGCTCCACTCCTTCGACGGCATCGAGACCGGCACCGGCACCGGCCAGTACAACGGCAAGGTCACCATCGGCACCGCCAGGAGCGGCAGCGGCTACCAGATGACCGACAACTCCCGCGGCGGCCACCGCACCACCGACCTCAAGGGGGGCACCTCCGGCAGCGGCACGCTCTTCACCAACTCCACCGACACCTGGGGCAACGGCAGCCCGAGCAACCGCCAGACGGCCGCGGTCGACGCCCACTACGGCGCGCAGCAGACGTGGGACTTCTACCAGAAGGTCTTCGGCCGCAACGGCATACGCAACGACGGCGTCGCCTCGTACTCCCGCGTCCACTACGGCCGCAACTACGTCAACGCCTTCTGGGACGACTCCTGCTTCTGCATGACCTACGGTGACGGGTCCGGCAACACCCACCCCCTGACCTCCCTCGACGTCGCCGGGCACGAGATGACCCACGGCGTCACCTCCGCCACGGCCGGCCTCGAGTACAGCGGCGAGTCCGGCGGCCTCAACGAGGCCACCAGCGACATCATGGCCACGGGCGTGGAGTTCTTCTCCCACAACGCCAAGACCCCGCCGAACTACCTCATCGGCGAGCAGATCGACATCAACGGCGACGGCACGCCGCTGCGTTACATGGACCAGCCGAGCAAGGACGGCTCGTCGCTCGACTACTGGAGCCCCGACGCCGGCAACGTGGACGTCCACTATTCGTCCGGCATCGCCAACCACTTCTTCTACCTGCTCTCCGAGGGCAGCGGCCGCAAGACCATCAACGGCGTCACCTACGACAGCCCGACGTACGACGGCTCGTCCGTCCCCGGCATCGGCCGCGACAAGGCCCTGGCCGTCTGGTACAAGGCCCTCACGACCTACATGACCACCACGACGGACTACGCGGCCGCCCGCGAGGCGACTCTCAAGGCCGCGGCGGACCTGTACGGGCAGGACAGCGACGAGTACCGGGTGGTCGGCGCCACCTGGACGGCGGTCAATGTCAACTGACGCCCCGGCACAGCGAGGTTGACGGGTCGCCGCGCGCGGCGACCCGTGCCCGGCCGGACGGCTTCTGCCCCAGCCCCGCCCTCCCGCCGCTTCCCGCGCCCCGGGAAAACGGCGGAAGGGCGGGGCTGGGGCACATCCCCGGCCCGGGCGCCTACAGCGTGCCGGACTCCTTGATGGCGACCTTCGCGGCGGTGGCGCCGGAACGCGAGCCCAGGGCCTCGATCTGCTTGACGACGTCCTGGCCCTCGACGACCTCGCCGAAGACGACGTGCTTGCCGTCCAGCCAGTCCGTCACGACGGTCGTGATGAAGAACTGCGAACCGTTGGTGTTCGGGCCCGCGTTCGCCATGCTCAGCAGGAACGGGCGGTCGTGCTTGAGCTGGAAGTTCTCGTCCGCGAACTTCTCGCCGTAGATGCTCTTGCCGCCGGTGCCGTTGTGGTTGGTGAAGTCACCGCCCTGGAGCATGAACGCGGGGATGACGCGGTGGAACGTCGAGCCGGCGTAGCCGAAGCCGTGCTCACCGGTCGCCAGCTCGCGGAAGTTCCGGGCGGTCTTCGGCACGACGTCGTCGAACAGCTTGAAGACGATGCGCCCGATCGGCTCGTCGTTGACGGTGATGTCGAAGAAGACGTTCGCTCCGGTCTCGGCCATGTCTGTGCTCCTTTGTCGTGTCTCCGGGGAACCCGTGTGCGGGAACCCACGAAACAGGGGTCGGTTCGAGCTGTCCGGAGAGCCACACCGCGCGGCTCGCCCGATCAGCCCAAGGCTGTCGTCGCCCCCGGCTGCCGACGGAATCGCCACAGGAGCACTCCCGCTGCCACGGGGGCACCACACGAGCGCGCGCGTCGGCAGCGGCGGCAGGGATCACCCTTGCACACAACGGGCCCGCGAGGACAGTCGGGGGTGGGCCGTCGGACACCGGACGGACGGCCGCGGGAATGAGCCGGTTCCCGCGCCTGTTGCCGGAGGACGGTGCCCCGGAGTGGTATGCGTGGACCCCGGCGGCACCGGAACCACCGGAACCGCCGCGCACCACCGGAGACTTCGAGGACCCGAGGAGAGGACAGGACGATGCCGCTCGAAGGCGAGTACGTACCCAGCACCGAACAGTGGGTCAGGGACCAGGTCGAGAAGTACGAGAGCTCCGGAGGCACCGAGGGCACGACCCTGCGCGACACGGGTCTGCCCGTCGTGATCCTCACCACCCGCGGCGCCAGGACGGGGAAGATCCGCAAGACCCCGCTCATGCGGGTCGAGCACGACGGCACCTACGCCGTCGTCGCCTCCCTCGGCGGCGCCCCCAAGCACCCCGTCTGGTACCACAACATCGTCGCCGACCCCCGCGTCGAGCTCCAGGACGGCACCGTGCGCCAGGACATGCGGGCCCGCGAGGTCACCGGCGAGGAGAAGGCCGTGTGGTGGGAGCGCGCCGTCGCGGCCTTCCCCGACTACGCGAAGTACCAGGAGAAGACGGACCGGGTCATCCCCGTCTTCGTCCTCGAACCCGTCCCCGGCGGCCACTGAGACCCGCCCCGGTGCCGCCCGCGCGGCGGCACCGGGCACGCGCCCCTGCTACACCACCGCCCCCGTATCCCGCCGCGACCGCTCCCGCGGCCGCGGCGCGGCCGGTGCCGGACGGCGCCCCTCCAGGACCACGGCCAGCGGCGCCGCCGTCAGCACCGTCGAGCCCATCCCGAACACCACGCCCGCCAGCAGCGCCAGCGAGAAGTCGCCCAGCGCGTCCCCGCCGAGGACGGCGAGCGCGGTCAGGACGAACAGCACCCCCATGCCCGTGTTCACCGTCCGCGGCACCGTCTGCACGATCGCCTTGTCCACCACCGACGCCAGGGCCCCGGCGCCCCCGCGCCCCGCCCCCGTCCGCCGCATCTCACGGATCCGGTCGAAGACCACCACCGTGTCGTTGACCGAGTAGCCGACGACCGTCAGCAGCGCCGCCAGGAACACGCTGTCCATCGGCCGCCCCAGCCAGGCGAACAGGCCGACCACCAGCACCGCGTCCTGCACCATCGCCGCCACCGCCGCCACCGCGAACGTCCAGCGGAACCGGACGCCGAGATAGACCAGTTGCGCGGCCACCGCGCCCCCCAGGGCCAGCAGCGCCTTGTCCCGCAGCTCCCTGCCGATGCTCGGCCCCACCCGCTCGTCCCGCTCGACCGTCACCGGCCCCACCGCCGCCTCCAGCGACCGGCGGATCCGCTGCTGCTCCCCGTCCGTCGTCCCGCCGGTACGGACGACGACATCACCGTCCCCCGACAGCTGCACCACCGCCCGCGGGAACCCCGCGCCGGCCACGGCCGACCGCGCCTCCGCCACGTCCACCGCCCGGCCCGTGCCGTACTCCACGACCCGCCCGCCGGTGAACTCCACCCCGAACTGCGGCCCCCGCACCAGCACCCCCGCGACCGCCAGCACCACCAGCCCCGCACCGGCCGCCAGCCACACCCGGCGGTGGCGCATCGGACGCGGCGCACGCCGCGCCAGGAACGACCGCACCCGCCCGCCGGAGACGACCCCCGCCAGCCCCGGACGCCGCCGCACGGCACCGCGCCGCAGCGCCCACTCCGCCAGCACCCGCGTGATGACGAGCGCCGACACCATGGACGCCACCACGCCCACCGACAGCGTCACCCCGAAGCCCTTGACCGGGCCGGAGGCGAAGAGGAACAGCAGCCCCGCGGCCAGCACCGTCGTGACGTTCGAGTCGACGACGGCGCTCCACGCCCTCGCGAACCCCCGCCGCAGCGGCCCGGCCGGATCCGGCAGGCCCCGCGAGCGCCGGGCCGCCCGCGCGTACTCCTCCCGCGTCCGCTCGAAGACCAGCACGTTCGCGTCCACCGCCATGCCGATCGCCAGGACGAAGCCCGCGAGCCCCGGCAGCGTCAGCGTGGCCCCCAGCGCGGCCAGCGCCGCGTACGAGATCAGTCCGTACAGCCCCAGCGCGACGGTGGCGAGCAGGCCGAGCAGCCGGTAGACGGCCACCACGAACACGGCCGTGCACACCACCCCGATCACCGCCGCGCCCGCACCCGCCCGGATCGCCTCGGCGCCCAGCGTCGGACCGATCGTGTGCCGCTCCACGACGTCGACGGGCACCGGCAGCGCACCGCCCTTGACGAGTGCCGCAAGATCGCGCGCCCCGGACGCGGAGAAACCACCGGTGATCTGCGTGCCGCCGCCCCGGATCCCGGTGCCGCACCCGACGTCCTCCCGGACCGCCGGCGCCGAGACGACCCGGTCGTCCAGGACGATGGCCACCCGGCGGGAGACGTCCCCGGGCGGCGCGCACGCGGCGTCGCCGGTCAGACGCGCCCACGCCTTCCCGCCGCCGCGGAAGGACAGGTCCACCGTCCAGCCCGCCCCGGACGCGGTGTCCAGGAGCGCCTTCGCGTCCTTGACGTCCTTGCCGGTCAGGGCCGCCGGGGCCAGCCGCAGCGACCGGCCCGGCGCGTCGGGATCGGCCAGGGTCCGCGCCTCCCCGCCGGGCGCGCCGGCCGGGAGCACCGGGTGGAAGGTCAGCAGGGCGGTGCGGCCGATCACCTCCACGGCCCGGCGCGGGATCCTGCACCCCCGGCAGTTCGACGACGATGCGCCGCTCGCCGGAGCGCACGAGCGACGGCTCGGCCACGCCGAGCGCGTCCACCCGCTGCCGCAGCACCTCCAGCGCCCGGTCGGTGGACGCCGCGTCGGCACGGGCGGGGGGCGAGTCGCGGGTCTCCAGCACGATCCGGGTGCCGCCGCGCAGATCGAGACCGAGGCGGACGGGGCTGGTGAGGGCGGAGTACAACGAGGCGGCGACGGCGACGAGCGCGAGCAGCGCACGCCACAACGAGGCGCGGGACGACATGGGTTCTTCCCTTCAGGGCATACGGAGGCGGGGCGCCGGCCACCGCTGCGTCACGGTGCGCCGCGCCCTGGGCGTCAGCAGCTGTGAAGGGAAGGAGGACCCCGGGACGACCGGGGGGAGTGCGCGGCGGCGGGCGGCCCCCGCTCCCGCCGCGGCCCGACGACCTCTCCGGGCACCGGCGGCGGCACCAGGGGACCCGCCACCGGGACGCCCGGCAACGCGAGGGGCGGCTGCGGCAGTTGCCGGACGTGCGCCTGTTCCGCCCGGGACCGGACCTGCGCCTCGGCCCGGACGGGCGCGGTGCGGACGGGGGAGGGGCGTGCCTCGGCCGGGGGCGGACCGACGGGGCCGCGCACGGCCACCGCGACGGACGCCGCGCCCGTCCCGCCGCCGGCCGCCGGCACCGGCGTCCCGCCGGCCGCCAACACGGCCCACAGCGCGGCGAGTACGAGAACGAGGGCACGGAACGGAGCCCGGCGCACGCGCTCGCCCACCCGGCACCCCTCCCCGCCCGCTCGGCCGCCCACCCGGCGGATCGCGCCCAGCCTAACGCGTACGACGGGACGGCGGTCCCGGCCGGCGCACCGGCGCCTTGGCCCGCGGCACCCCCACGAACGGCCTGTCCGCCTCGAAGAAGTGCCGCACGATCCGCCGCACCTCGACATCCAGCCGCAGATACTCCGGCGCCCGGCCCCCGGGCACCACCGGCGCCGCGATCCTGATGCTCACCGGCCGCACCATGTGGCTGCCGGCCGGCGAGATGCACCGCTGTCCCACCGACGGCACCTCCGCCTTCGAGGGCGTCTTCGGCCGGCCGTTCTTCGACCACTTCGCCCGCGACGCGGACACCGCCGCCGTCTTCCACGACGGCACGGCCACGATGTCCGACGCCGAGAACCAGCCGGTCGCCGCCGCCGCGGAGTTGCCGGAGAAGGGCACCGTCGTCGACGTCGGCGGCGGCCACGGGGGCTTCCTCGCCGAGGTGCTGCGCCACCGCCCCGGACTGCGCGGCGTCCTCCATGACGCGCCCCACGTCCTGGCCGGCCACCGGCTGGCGGACGACGAGGACCTCACCGGCCGGTGGAGCGTCGCCGAGGGCGACTTCTTCACCGGGGTGCCCGGCGGGGACGTGTACCTGCTCAAGCGGATCCTGCACGACTGGCGGGACGACCAGTGCGTCGCCCTCCTGCGCAACTGCCGCCGCGCGCTGCGTCCCGGGGGCCGGGTCCTCGTCGTGGACGCGGTCGTCCCCGAGGACGCCTCCCCGCACCGGGCCAAGGCCCTGGAGCTGATGACGATGGCCTCCCTGGTCGGCCGCGAACGCACCGAGGCGGACTTCCGGGCCCTGTTCGAGGCCGCCGGCCTCCGGCTGGCCCGGAGCCTCCCCACGTCCACCGTGCTCGACATCGTCGAGGGGGTCCCGGACGGGACGGCGTGACGAACACCCGGGCGCAGGATCGATTCCCCGTCCCCGCACGGGTGAGGGCGCGCATACGGCCCGCGGCGCGCGGGCAGACCCGGCCCGACCTGATCACCCGTACATCGGAAGGCACATCATGCGCCGTATCACCACCGTCCTCCTCGCCGCCGCCGCGGCCCTCGGCATCCTCACCGGGCCCGCGAGCGCCGACGACGCGCCGTGGAGCCGCCTGGTGAGCGTCAACGCCAACGCCGCCAGCGCGGACCCGTGGCACTCGGGCGCGCCCGAGCGCAACGGGCTGGTCGTCCTGCCGTGACCCCGGCGTCCTGCCCTGTCCCCGCCGGCCGGGGGCGGGCAGGACGCGGCCCGGCCGTCAGGCGCGCGGGGCGCCGCCTTCGGCGCGCCGTACGAGGGCGGCGATCCGGCCGGTGATCTGCGGCCACACCCCGGGCGGCAGGTTGTGGCCCATGCCTGCCACGACCATCAGTTCCGCGCCGGGGACGGCCGCCGCGGTGGCCCGGCCGCCACTGATGTCGCACAGGACGTCGTTCGTCCCGTGGACGACGAGCGTCGGCACCCGTACGGACCGCAGCCGCCCGGTGCGGTCGCCCGACGCCCGCGCGGCGGCCACCTGCCGCGCCGCGCCGGGGTGATCGAGTCCCCGGTCGAAGGCGCGGCCGGCCAGGGCGGCCGTCTCCTCCTCGTCGAGGGGGAAGCGGGGGGACCCGACCGTCCGCACCGCCCGTACCTCCCAGGCGACGTAGGCCGCGCGCTCCGCGGGCGGCGTTCCCAGCCCGGCCGTCGCGCGGTGGTCGGCCAGGCCCACGCCGGGGGCCCCGGTGGTGGACATCACCGACGTCAACGACCGGACGCGCGTGGGGTGTTCGATGGCGAGGGTCTGTGCCACCATGCCGCCCAGGGAGCCGCCTACGATGTGGGTGCTGTCGAGGCCGAGGGTGTCGAGTAGGCCGGTGGTGTCGGCGGCCATGTCCGAGAGGGTGTAGGGCGTCGGTGTGTTGGGGAAGTGGGTCGATCGGCCGCAGTCGCGGTTGTCGAACCGGATGACGTGCAGGCCGTGCCGGACGAGTGCGGTGCAGAAGCCGTCCGGCCAGTAGATCATCTGGGCTCCTGCGCCCATCACCAGCAGGACGGGTGGTGAGGCCGGGTCGCCGAAGCGTTCGAAGGCTATCTGGATGCCTGACGGGCCGACGTCCAGGGCGAGTTCTTCGCTCATGGTCCGGGCCTGTTCCCACGCGTGGGGGTGTGCGAACCTGTGGGGCCGGGGGCGGGGTGCGGGTCAGTCGCAGGTGGGCGTGGTGTCGAGGGCTGCGCCGTCGAGTGCGAGCGTGAGCCGGTCCAGGAGCGTGCGCAGCCGTGTGGCGTCTTTCGGGTCGAGGCCGGTGGCGGCCGCGATCCGGTGCGGCACGCGCGCCGCCTGTTCCCGTAGTGCGGTAGCGGCCGGGGTGGGGCCGACGAGCACGGATCGCTCGTCGTGCGCGTTGCGTTCCCGCTGCACCAGCCCTGCCGACTCCAGGCGTTTGAGCAGCGGGGAGAGTGTGCCGGAGTCCAGTCTCAGCAGCTCGCCCAGCCGTTTGACGGGCAGCTCGCCGTGTTCCCACAGCGCCAGCATGACCAGGTACTGCGGGTAGGTGAGTCCGAGGTCCTTGAGGAGGCTGCGGTAGACGGCGCCGAAGGCGCGGGCGGCGGCGTTCAGGGAGAAGCACAGCTGCCGGTCGAGGCGCAGGACGTCCTCGGTGGATCCAGGCTCCGGGGCGCTGGTCGGGGTCGGCTTCGTCATGGCCTCAGGTTACCTCGCCCGCCAATTGATTGCGCGCAACTGAATTGTGTGCTCCACTGTTCGTGCCGGCCGGTCCCGACGGCCGCTGCCCCGCACCGAGAGAGATGGTTCCCATGGACGTGATCTACACCGCCGCCGCCACCGCGACCCACGGCCGCGAAGGCCGCGCCGTCAGCTCCGACGGACGCCTCGACGTCGGGCTCGCCCTCCCGGCGGAGCTGGGCGGCGACGGCCGGGGGACCAACCCCGAGCAGCTCTTCGCCGCCGGCTACGCGGCCTGCTTCGCGAGCGCGCTCGGCCTGGTCGCCCGGCAGGCGCAGACCGACCTCGCGGACGCGGCGGTGACCGCCGAGGTCGGCCTCGGCAAGGAGGGCGCGGGCTTCGGCCTGGAGGTCACCCTGCGCGTCGAGCTCCCCGAGGGCGTCGACGCGCGGACGGGCCACGCGCTGGTCGAGCAGGCGCACCAGGTGTGCCCGTACTCCAACGCGACCCGGGGCAACATCCCCGTCACCCTCGTCGTCGAGTGACACCCCGGCCGCCCCGCGCCCGCGCGGGGTGCCGGCCCGGCCCGTCCGCCGTCGCCGCCAGCCGGTGCTGGAGGCTGGCGTGCCGGAACTGGTACACCGGCCCGACCCGGCGCAGGATCCCCAGCCGGTGCGCGTCGGCCAGGAACGCCTGCAGACGCAGCGGCAGCTGCCCCCGCGCCGCCAGGACGAGCCGGGCCACCCCGTAGTGCGGCCACGCGAAGGCCGTCAGCCCCAGGACGACGCCCACCGGCAGCAGCTCGGACAGGGCGAACAGCGCGACGTCCGACACCGGCGGCGCGGGCCCCCGCCCCGTCGCCAGGCTCATCACCAGGGCCACGTCGTCGGGCAGGTGGAACAGCAGCGCCGCGGCCGCCGCGCCGGCGAGCGTCATGAACCGGTCGGCCCGCACCGACTCGGCCGGTGACGTGACGTCCTGCCGGGAGGCGGCGGTCCGCACCGAGCGGACGACCCCGAGCACCGTCCCGAACAGCGCCCCGGTGACGGCCCCCGTGGCCCAGACGGTCCCCGCCGGCACGGCCGTCCTGCGCGTCCACGGGTCCGACGGCCAGATCCCGATCAGCACATAGAGGTGGAGCGCCGCCCCGGTCAGGACGGCGGCGCCGACGACCGTGGCGCCCGCCCGCGGCAGCCGCTTGCGCCAGTGCGACAGGGCGGGCGACCCGCGGCTCGGCACCGGGGGCGGGGCCGGCGGGCCGCACGCGTGGAGGACGAGGAAGAGCCCCAGGCCGTACACGGTCAGGTGCTTGAGATTGTGCTGGACCGTCACCACGGTGCCCGCGCCGGTGAACACCCGCCGCACCGCCGCCTGGAACAGCGCGTTGGCCAGCGCCCCGCACAACGCCGTCGCCGCCGCCACGCGCAGCGGACGGGAACGCGCCCCGGCCGCAGGAACGATCCGTGCCGCCAGACACTGCATGCACCACAGCGCCAGCGCGACCCCGCCCGTCACGAGCAGGAACCCCGGCAGCCCCAACTGCGGCCGCGGTCCGGCCAGATGATGCAGTCCGTACCCCGCCAGCGAGGCCCCCGCCGCCACCGCGCTCCACAGCAGCGCGCGGCTCCCCGCACGGTCCAGCACCGGAACCCAGCGGTAGAGCTGCCACCACGCCAGGTCATGCGTGCCCTGACGGCCGAGCCCCCGCGCCAGGAACGCCAGATGCCGCACCCCGGACGCCCCGGGCCCGCACCGCCGTCCCGGATCCCGCCGCCGCGCACGGTCGTACAGCCCGGGCACCAGCGCGTCCAGCAAATGCTGCTCGACCGCCGCCACCGTGGGAAAACGCCCGGAATCGGCCAGCTCCGCCGGATCCCCGCCCGCGTCCGCGTACACACTCCGCGCCAGAGTCACCAGCAGCGGACTGCGCAGCGCCAGCGCGACCGGCCCCTGCGGAACCTCCGCCACGTGCCGCGCCAGCACCTCCCAGCGGCGCTGCGCCGCACCGGGAGGCGCGGCCAGCCGCAGCGACGCCAGCGCGTCGGCCGCGTCCAGGGGAGCGGGCTCGACCACCGCGGCCCCCGTCAGCACCCCGGCCCCGGCGACCGCCCGGGCGTAGGCGGCGGTGCGGCAGGTCAGCACGAGCGGCGCGTGCGAGGGGAAGGCGGCCTTCAGCGCCGCCAGGACAGCCGGCCGGCCGGGCGCGGGCAGCTCGTCCAGCCCGTCCAGGACGGGGATCACCCGCCCGCCGGCCAGCAGGTCGTCCACCACCGTGGGCCCGAAGGCCTGGACGTCGGCCAGCGCCGGATACCCCGCCGCGATCTGACGCGCCAGCCACTCGGGGACGCTGTGCCGCGACGGGTCGAAGGAGGCGAGCGAGAGGAGCACCGGCACGGGCGTCCCGGGAACGCGGTCGCGCAGCAGGGCGAGTGTCAGCAGCACGGCGAACGTCGTCTTCCCCGCCCCGGCCGGCCCCAGCACCACCAGCCGCTGGTGCGGCAGGTGCCGGAACGCGACCGCCAGCTCCCGCGGCGCGTCCGCGCGGCACGAGACGGGATCCCCGATCAGCTCGCGGTGGTCGGACACGTCGGGCAGGGCGGAATCCCACCACAGGACGGGCAGCGGCGCGGGCGAGAACAACTGCCGCAGCATCGCCTCCTCTTCCCACTGCCGGTGCACCAGCCGCGCCAACACCTCGGTGGCGTCCGTCACTTGACCGTGCGTGGAACGGCCGTCCTGCGGCCGCGCGCGCCACGCCCACAGCGCCAGGACGCCGAACAGCCCCGCCGTCGCCGCCCCCGCCGACCACGCCGCCCGCCCCGCCGCGTCGTCCCCCGACAGCGCCCACGCCACCACCGGCGCCGGGACCAGCACCCCGCACAGCGCCCGGACCACCGCCCACCGCCGCCCCATTCCGCCCCCGATCCGGCCACCCCGGTGGCCCGGCACCGCGCGCCGGCACGTTGTGCGGCCGGTCTCCCTCCTGATAACTTCCCAACAAGTTGAGAAGTATGTACGGAGGGGCGGGCGCGTGCTGCAGATCCAGATCGGCGCCGAACGGGCCGCGGACCCGGACGACGGCCTCGGACGCACCGTCCTCGGCTGGCGTCCCGGCATGAGCGAGGACGACGCCTGGCACGCCGGGCGCGGCGTGTGGAAGTTCAACGCCGACCGGGCCCTCTCCCAGGACGAGGTGCAGATCATCAACACCGAGGGCACCGTGCTCGCCGTCGCGAGGATCACCGGCATCTCCAAGCACGGCGACCGCTACGCCCTCGAAGGCGACCTGCTGCGCGGCGACCCCCGCGTCGGCCGCCCCACCCCCAGCCCCCACCTCTCCCGCAACCCCGTCACCTACATCTGAAAGGGCCGACCCGGTGAGTGACTTCGACGCGATCGACTCGCTGCTCTCCGCCGTCGGCCCGCAGGCCGACCTCCCCGCCCCGCAGGTACGCCGCACCCTGCGCGAACAGGCGCTGCTGTCCAAGGCCCAGGTGGCCCGCGCGCTCGGCGTGAGCCCCTCCACGGTCACCGCCTGGGAATCGGGCCGCGACCCCGCGGGCGAGACGCGCACCAAGTACGCCTACCTGCTGGACGGTCTGGCCGCGAAGCTCGCCCCGTCCGGCACCACGTCCCCGCCCCCGGAACCGCCCGCCGAACCCACGGCGCCCGCACCCGGCCTCGCACCCGACCAGGGCACCGACGACGTCGAGAACCTCCCCACCCCCGAACCCTGCGTGCTGTGCGGCCACCCGGCCCGGCACCGGGTGGCGGGCTTCGCCCAGCACCTCGACCCTGAGCAGTGCGCGACGACAGCCCCCGCACCCGCCGCCCCCGCCGAGCGGCCGGCCACCACGACGAGGCCCCCCGCCCGCCGCGCCTTCCCGGCACCCACCGGACCGGCCGGACTCATCCGGGAAACGGTCCGCGACACCCTCGCCGAACACGGCGGCGACGTCGACACGGCCACCGCGGCCCTCCTCAAGAAGGCCATCCCGCACGCGATGCGTCTCCTCGACGAGACCCGCAAGGGCGGCCGCTACGACGTGATCGCCCACCCCTGGATCCCCGACATCCTCAAGAAGCAGACCTCCCGCGGAGCGGACCAGATCTGGGAGGCCCGCCCCAAGTGGACCCGCCCCCAACTCCCCCCCGGCCGCCACGAGATCACCGCCCTCGACATCAACGGCGCCTACCTGAGCGCCCTGAAGACCCACCTCCCCATCGGCCAGCTCGAACACTCCACCGGTCTCCCGCACGACCGCCGCCGCGCCGGAGTCCACCTGATCACCCCGCCCGTCTGGGAACACGAAGCGGTCCTGCCCAACCCCCTGGGCCGGCGCGACGAACCCGGACCCCTGTGGGTCACCGAACCCACCCTGCGCCTCCTGCTGCGCCTGTCCGGCCCCGCCTACGGCCTGTGCGACCCGCCCGAGATCCACGAGTCCTACACCTCCGGCGCCACCGAGAACCTCCTGGAGAAGTTCCGGACCGCGCTCAAGGACGCCCGGGACACCGCTCTCGCCGAGAACGACACGGTGACGCTGGAGTATGTGAAGGCCATGTACTCGAAGTTCGTCTCCACGATGGGGGAGTCGAACTACAACCGCGAGCTGTACCGCCCCGACTGGATGCACATCATCCGCTCCCAGGCCTTCGCCAACCTCTGGATGAAGGCCTACAAGGCCCACCGCGAGGGCCTCATGGTCGTACGGGCCATGGGCACGGACGAGTTGCACGTCACGGGCGACTGGCACCGGGTCTTCCCCGAGGGACGCGGTGTCACCGAGGTGAAGGTCAAGGACGTCTACACCGTGGGCACCGACGCCCCGGACGCCACGGACGACGCCGACGCCCAGGGAGCCTGAGGGCCGGACCCGAAGCTGCCGCAGCGGAAGCCTCTGCCGTCCTGAACAGGGCCGGGGATTCCGGCCCGGTGAAGCGACCCGTGGGGGAGCGATGGCCTGGCCGATCGCCGAAGTCGCCCGGATGCCGGGCGTGACGGCCCGGACACTGCGGCACTACGACGAGATCGGCCTCCTGCCTCCGGCCTGGCCGGCACGAACGGCCACCGCTCCTACGAGGAGCGCCAACCGCTGCGCCTGCAACAGGCCCTCGTGCTGCGGGCGCTGGGCCTGGGCCTGCCCGAGACCGGCCGGATCCTCGCCGCGCAGACCGACGAACTGGAGGCCCTGCGGCGCCACCACCACCGGCTGGACGCCCTGGCCGGCAGTCCAGGAAGGACGGCACAGACACGACCATCATCAACGGGCCGGAGAACCTGTTCGAGGGCATCGGGTGGCCCGCCCGGTGCATGAAGATCCTGCACGACTTCGCGGACCTGGTCGGCGCCGTCGAACAGCACACCTCGGCCTTGAGCGAGACCGAGATCGAGGCCGACGAGCGCGAACGCACCGCCCTGGCCACCGGCAGCCCCGCCGACGCCGAAGCGGTCCGTGCCGAGATCGACACCCAGGACCGGATGCTGGCCCGCATCCGGGCAGCCACCGCCGAGGAGTACCGCGCGATCGGGCGTTCCTGCGTGGAGAACCAGTACTGGCGCGGCCTACGACTCCATCGCCCCGGGCCTGACCGCGTACCACCGGGCCGCCATCGAGGCGTACGCCGCAACCCGCCTGCGCTGAACCCGGACGGGGCCGCCACCACGGGGGTGCGGCGGCCCCGCAGCCCGACGGAGAGGGCTGCGCCCTCAGACGTTGAACGCCACGGACTTCGGCGGCCGTCCGAAGATGGCGTTCTGCCCGGGCCCGATCTCCAGTACGGCGTCCTGACAGGATTCGTCGCGATAGACGGTCGCCGTCCCGTTCGTTTCGTTGGTCGCGCCGGTCGCCCCGCCGTTCAGCGTGAAGCAGAACCGGTCGGCAGGGTCTTTGAGCTCGAACTCGACGCCGCTGCCCGTGGTGTAGGTGAAGGTACCCGTGGCGGCCTGACTGCTGGTGGCGAGCCCCGTCACCAGCACGGCGGCCACGCCGACGACCAGACTTGCTCTTCCTGCCCGCTCGAACGCACGCATGGGGTTCTCCTTCGTGGAAGAAAAGTCAGCTCCGAGCCGAAGGATCCGCCTTGCGGGGTCTTGTCCGTAACCGTCCTGACGGCAAATCACTCCGACGAGCGACGAAGTGACGCACTGGCGCAACCTGCCGCACCCAGGCGGGGCTCCCAGACGTAGTGGACGTGACAGATCCATTATTGATCGCTATGTGAATGGTGTGCCGGCCTGGGGTCCAGCGATCGTTCTCCAACTCCTCGTCCTGGTATGTGCCCAGACGGGCCACGCCATTCCCGCCTGCCGGCGATCTCATTGCCGACCACTCTCTAGCACGCGATTCCGCCCATGTCAGGGCGAGAAAGAAGCGAACCCACGGGTCCGTCAGCAGTGGACCGGGAGAAGCCGGGTTCCACAATGCACGCCTTGCCGGACCGGAACGGTCTGCCTTCGTCGTTCGGCGTCTCCGCCACCAGCGCCCACGACAGCGAAGCACTGAAACCCGTGGTCGCCGGTCACCAAACGAGACGCGCCCCCACCGGGGCCGGCACTCCGCACCCGAGCGCCCCCGTGCCGACACGGCATACGACGTCCCTCACCCGCGCAAATGGCCCTGCGGGCAAGCACATCGGCGCCCGCACCGCCCGCAAAGCATCGAGCCGGGCAGACGGCTGGGACGGCGCCGTTGGTCGGATGACCGAGCGGACGACGTCGTGGCTGACCGGCTACCACCGCCTCACCATCCGCCCATCCGCTACGGATGCGCCCCCGCAACTCCCTTACCATTCTCGGCCTCGCAACCGCGATCTACTCCTACGAGCGCCTTTATCCATCTCACCACCTACGACACGGTCTCCACGGCTGGTCCACTCGATCTGTCGGGTACACACGTCGGCATCCCGCACATCCCCTGTGATCGCACGCCCGGGCATCGGCGCGATACCCAATCCAACTCCTCCCGAAATCAGAACAGTTCGCTGCTCTGATTGCTGCGACGGGGGTGCGCCGCTCCAGGGATGGGCAGGGAACCGGCAGCGCACAGCTCCACCGGGCCAGAACCGGCTACCGAACGTATGACAGTATTGACGGTTGGTCATCAGATAGTTCAGTCTCTGGGGCTGCGGTACATGAAGCCGCTTCCCGGAGAGGAATCCATGGCCATGGAGCCGACGAAGGAGCAGCCGGCTGCCCGTGAGGTGTTCGCCTCCGGCCGGGACTTGGCCCTGGTCGCAGGTGCCGGGACGGGCAAGACGTCCACCCTGATCCTGATGGGCGCCGCCACCCGCAGACGCGGGCTGTACGTGGCGTTCAACCGGGCGATCGCCGACGATGCCCGCGGGCGATTCGGGTCCCATGTGGAGTGCCGTACCGCACACTCCCTGGCCTTCCGCGCCGTCGGCCACCACTACCGTGAGCGTCTGGACGCCTCGGCGAGGATCCCCGCCAAGCACACCGCCCGCCTGCTCGGCATCACCCGCGACCTTGACGTCAACTCCCGCCAGATCAAGGTCACTCACGCCGCGCGCCTGGTGATGGGCATGGTCCGCAAGTTCTGTTACACCACCGACCGGCAGGTCATGGCCCGCCACATGGAGCCGGTGAACGGCCTCGACGGCCCCGGCCAGGACTATCTCGCCCGCACCCTGCTGCCCTACGCACATCGCGCGTGGGAGGACATCTGCTCGCCCGCGGGCCGGCTGCGGTTCGAGCACGACCATTACATGAAGCTGTGGGCGATGACGTCCCCGCAGCTCGGCGCGGACTTCGTCCTGCTGGACGAGGCCCAGGACACCAACCCCGTCCTGGAGGAAGTCTTCCTCGCCCAGGACGCGCAGCGGGTATGCGTCGGGGACCCTGCCCAGCAGATCTACGGCTGGCGCAACGCGCGCGATGTGATGACCGGCTTCCCCGCCGAGCAACTGCGCCTGACCCAGTCCTTCCGCTTCGGCCCAGCCATCGCCGAGGTGGCCAACAAGTGGCTGGGACACGCCGAGTCGGAGATGCAGCTGACCGGCCACGGCCCCGGCTCGCGCGTCGGCAAGGTGGCACAGCCCGAGGCGGTGCTGTGCCGGGGAAATGTGGACGCGATGAGCGAAGTCCTGTCCTACCTGGAGTTCGGCATCCCCGTGGCGCTGACCGGCGGAGGCAGTGCGCTGCAGCGCATCGCCAAGGCCGCACTCGAGCTCAAGGCGGGCCGGCGCACCAGCCACCCGGAGCTGTTCTTGTTCTCCTCCTGGGGCGAGGTGCAGGAGTACGCCGAGCAGGACAAGACGGGCCAGGACCTCAAAGCGATCGTGCAACTGGTCGACACCTACGGCCCCGACCAGATCATCACCGCGGTGGACCGCTTGTCTCCGGAGGAGAAGGCACAGGTCACCGTCTCCACCGCCCACAAGGCCAAGGGACGG
>NZ_LFXA01000015.1 GCF_001187435.1 Streptomyces caatingaensis
AGATCATGGCTTCGACGTCCGCACCGCTCACCCTGCCCGTGCTGCCCCTCGACGACGAGGTCGTCCTGCCGGGCATGGTGGTGCCCCTGGACCTGACCGACGCCGAGGTCCGTGCCGCCGTGGAGGCCGCCCAGGCCGCCGCGCGGGACGGGTCCAAGCCGAAGGTCCTGCTCGTCCCGCGCCTCGACGGCACCTACGCCGGCACCGGCACCCTGGGCAGCGTCGAGCAGGTCGGCCGGCTCTCCGGCGGCGACCCCGGCGCGCTCATCCGCGGCCTGCGCCGCGTCCGCATCGGCGCCGGGACGACGGGTCCGGGCGCCGCGCTCTGGGTCGAGGGCACGGTGGTCGAGGAGGTCACCCCCGACCCCCTCCCCGGCGCGGTCGCCGAGCTGATGAAGGAGTACAAGGCCCTCGCCACGAGCTGGCTCCGCAAGCGCGGCGCCTGGCAGGTGGTGGACCGCGTCCAGCAGATCGACGACGTCTCCCAGCTCGCCGACAACGCCGGCTACTCGCCGTTCCTCACCGTGGCCCAGCGGGTCGAGCTGCTGGAGACCGCCGACCCGGTCGTCCGCCTGCGGCTCGCCGCCAAGCAGCTCGGCGAGCACCTCGCCGAGCAGGACGTCGCCGAGTCGATCGCCAAGGACGTCCAGGAGGGCGTCGACAAGCAGCA
Organism: Streptomyces caatingaensis; assembly: GCF_001187435.1. Lineage (GTDB taxonomy): Bacteria > Actinomycetota > Actinomycetes > Streptomycetales > Streptomycetaceae > Streptomyces > Streptomyces caatingaensis. The sequence goes on from NZ_LFXA01000015.1 coordinate 671, forward strand.
GCGCGAGTTCCTCCTCCGCCGCCAGCTCGAGGCCGTCCGCAAGGAGCTGGCCGAGCTCAACGGCGACCCGGGGAACGAGTCGGAGGACTACCGCGCGCGGGTGGAGGCCGCCGACCTCCCCGAAAAGGTCCGCGAAGCGGCCCTCAAGGAGGTCGACAAGCTGGAGCGCGCCTCCGACCAGAGCCCCGAGGGCGGCTGGATCCGCACCTGGCTCGACACGGTCCTGGAGATGCCGTGGAACAAGCGCACGGAGGACGCCTACGACATCCCCGGCGCGCGCGCCGTCCTCGACGCGGACCACGCGGGCCTCGACGACGTCAAGGAACGGATCACCGAGTACCTGGCGGTGCGCAAGCGGCGTGCCGACCGGGGGCTGGGCGTGGAATGGGGGTCCCCCCTGCTCGAGCGAAGCCGAGAGCCCGGGGGAGGGCGGCGCGGGGATGGCGCGGTGCTCGCGCTCGTCGGCCCGCCCGGCGTGGGCAAGACCTCGCTCGGCGAGTCCGTCGCCAAGGCCATGGGCCGTGAGTTCGTCCGGGTCGCGCTGGGCGGCGTCCGCGACGAGGCGGAGATCCGCGGCCACCGGCGCACCTACGTGGGCGCGCTCCCCGGCCGCATCGTCCGCGCGATCAAGGAGGCGGGCTCGATGAACCCCGTCGTCCTGCTGGACGAGATCGACAAGGTCGGCTCCGACTTCCGCGGCGACCCGGCCGCGGCCCTGCTGGAGGTCCTGGACCCGGCCCAGAACCACACCTTCCGCGACCACTACCTCGAAGTCGAACTCGACCTGTCCGACGTGGTCTTCCTCGCCACGGCCAACGTCCTGGAGTCCATCCCCGAGGCCCTCCTCGACCGCATGGAGCTCGTCCGTCTCGACGGCTACACGGAGGACGAGAAGGTCGTCATCGCCCGCGACCACCTGCTGCCCAGGCAGCTCGACCGGGCGGGTCTGACGGCGGACGAGGTCGCGGTGACGGACGACGCCCTGCGCAAGCTGGCCGGCGAGTACACCCGCGAGGCGGGCGTCCGCACCCTGGAGCGCTCCCTCGCCCGGCTGCTGCGCAAGGTCGCGACCCAGCACGAACTCGGCGAGCGCGACCTCCCGTTCACGATCGACGCGGACGGGCTGCGGCCCCTCATCGGCCGCCCCCACCACACGCCCGAGTCCGCCCAGGACCCGGCCGAGCGCCGCACCTCCGTCCCCGGCGTCGCGACCGGCCTCGCGGTGACGGGCGCCGGCGGCGACGTCCTCTTCGTCGAGGCGTCCCTCGCCGACCCCGAGACGGGCGCGGCGGGCCTGACCCTGACCGGCCAGCTCGGCGACGTGATGAAGGAGTCCGCCCAGATCGCCCTCTCCTTCCTCCGCTCCCACGGCGCCGAACTGGAGCTTCCGGTCGGCGACTTCAAGGAGCGCGGCGTCCACCTCCACGTCCCCGCCGGCGCCGTCCCCAAGGACGGCCCGAGCGCCGGCATCACCATGACCACGGCCTTGGCGTCGCTGCTCTCCGGCCGCCGCGTCCGCCCCGACGTCGCGATGACGGGCGAGGTCTCCCTGACGGGCCGCGTCCTGCCCATCGGCGGCGTCAAGCAGAAGCTCCTGGCCGCGCAGCGCGCCGGCATCACCACCGTGGTCATCCCCAAGCGGAACGAGCCGGATCTCGACGACGTGCCGTCCGAGATCCTGGAGAAGCTCTCCGTCCACCCGGTGTCGGACGTCCGCCAGGTCCTCGAACTGGCCCTGGAACCGGCCTCGGTGGAGGTCGCCGTGGCGGCGTGACGCCCTGCGGGGCGGCGGCCGGGCCGCGGGAAGGGCGCCCTCACCCCTCCCGCGCGCCGACGCGCCACCGCCCCACCTCCGCGTACGACGAGTCGCGGACCGCTTCGCCGTCGCCGGGCGCCAGGGCGGGCGCGCCGGCGCGCCCGGCCGGGTTCTCCGTGCAGCACCTGCGCGACTACCTGGACGCGGGCGTCCTGCCGCCCGTGGAGGGCACGCCCGCCGGCTACCGCGTGTTCACCCGGGCCCATGTGGACGCCCTCGTCGCCGTCCGCGAGCTGGCCGGCGGCCACGGCCGGCCGCCCGTACGGTCATGCGCGCCGTCCACGCCGGCGACACGGCCGCCGCGCCGGCCGCGATCGACGCGAGCCACGCGGAACCCGCCCGCGAGAGCGGGCAGTTGGCGGCCGTACGCGAGGCCTGGCGGGGCGCCCCGCCGCCCCGGACGGTCCCCGCCGCCCCCCCCGGATCGGCGAGGCCGCCTCGGCCGTCGGCGTCCGCCCGCCCGTGCTCCGCCTCTGGGAGTCCAGGGGCCTCCTCCACCCGGCCCGCGAACCGGGCACCGGCTACCGCCTCTACGACCGTGACACGCTCCGCAGGGCCCGCATCGTCGCCCTCCTCCGCCGGGGCCACCAGCCGCTCGCGGCCGTCGGAGCCGTCCTGGAGCCCTCGGTACCAAGGGCGGCCCCGCCGACGTGCTCGGCGAACCGGCCGCGCGGGAAAGGGAGCTGGACGCCCGCAGCCTGCGGTGTCTCAAGGGGCCGGCGGCGCTGTACGCCTGTCTGGAGCGGTAGCCCGGCGGGCGGCCGCGGGGGCCGGAACGATCGGCGTCGCGGCCGGCGACCGCTGCCCGGGGCAGGCGCTCGCGCGGCCGGGGCGCTGACCCGGTCAGCGGGCCGGCCGGGCCGTCCTGGCCAGGAAGAGGCCGGTCCGCGTGTCCAGCCGGACCTCTCCGCCGTGCGCGTCCACGGCCGAGGCGACGTCCGCCAGCAGCGCCTCGCGGGTCGGCTCCGGCAGGGCCCGGCAGAAGGAGAGCGAGGTGAGGATGTCGACGAGGCCGGAGGTCGAGCGGTGGTGGACGGAGGGGTACTGGTGGTGGGTGATGTCCGTGAAGCCGCCGTCGGCGAGGAGTTCGCGCGGCACCCAGGAGTCGGACGTCATGACGGAGCCGCTGGGGACCTTGTCCAGGATCGAGTGCGGGGGCCGGTCGGGGATGTGGCGGTCGTGGGCGGCGGCGAGGTCCTCGCGGAGGGCGTCGTCCGCGACGTACCAGTCGTTCCAGAAGAGGGCGAGGGTGCCGCCGGGGCGGAGGAGTTGCCTGGCCTTCGACCAGCGGACCTCCGGGGCGATCCAGTGCCACGCCTGGGCGGAGAGGAGGAGGTCGAAGGGGCGGCGGCCCGGGCGCGACCAGGTCTCGAAGTCCGCCCCCACGACGGTGACCCGGGGGTGCGGGGCGCAGTTGCGGGTCAGGACCGACGCCATGCGGGGGTCGGGTTCGAGGCAGGTGAGGGTGACGCCCGGGCGGGCGGCGAAGGCCAGCGTGGCCTTGCCGGTGCCGGCGCCCACCTCGAGCGCGTCGGCCGCCGGGACGGCGGTGAACTCCAGGACGTCGTCGACGAGTCGGTCCGGGTAGCCGGGGCGGCCGGCGTCGTACTGCTCGGCGGCCTCGCCGAAGACCGTGGCGGGGGTGCGGAGGCTGTCGGGGCTGGGCATGGGGCCAGGCTAGGGAGCGGCCGGGCCCCGTGCCCAGCCCTTCACTGTTTCTTCCGCCCCGCGCCCGGGCCTTCCGGAGGGTCGTCCCCGGCACGGCCCGGCGGGCCACCGACGCGGAGCAGGGGCGGGACGGCACCCCCCCGGTTCGCCGACGCGGTATGACGCACTGCTCACGCCCGTGAGGAGTGCGTCACATGGGCGGCGAATCCGCGCGCGGGGCGCCCGGTGCTGCGGCAGAGTGGGCGGGTTGATCGCGCAGCGCCGAAAGCAAGCGCCCAAATGCAAGCGCCCAAATGCAAGCGACCGAAAGCAGAGGTCCCCTTGTCCCGAGCCATAGCCCGTCTCGTCACCGCCGCCGCCTGCGGTGTCGTGCTCGCCTCCGCCGCCGTGCCCGCTTCGGCGGCCGGGAGGAACCCCGTGGTGTTCGGCAGGATCCAGTACGACAGCCCGGGCAAGGACGACCGGTCCGCCAAGAGCCTCAACGCGGAGTGGGTGACGATCACCAACACCGGCAAGAAGGCCGTGGACCTCAACCGGTGGACGCTGTCCGACACTTCGCGCCACGTCTACCGGTTCGGCAAGGTCCGCCTGGCGCCGCACGCGTCCGTGCGCGTGCACACGGGCAAGGGGAAGGACACGGCCAAGGACGTGTACCAGAACCGGCGGGCCTACGTCTGGAACAACACCAAGGACAAGGCGACGCTGAAGGACGCGGGCGGGCGCGTCGTCGCGACGGCGTCCTGGGGGCGCCGCTGACCGGAACGCCGGTCAGCGGCCCTCGGTGAGGGAGGCGCGGACGAGGGCCAGGACGTCCTCGTCGGCGGCGGGGAGGCGCTCACCCGGGTTGTACGGCGCCGGCGCCGAGGGCGCCGCGCACGCAGGCGGCGACCTGGCCGGCCAGGGGTGTCGGGGAGCCGGGGGCGACCCGGAAGAGCACCGTCAGGCCCCCGCCGCCGTGCGCGCGCGGGCGGCCAGGGTGTTGAGCAGGGCCGCCGCCGTGGCCGCGTCGTCCACGGTGACGACGAACTCGCCGCCGGTGGTGAGCCGTACGGACAGCGCCTCCCCGGAGCGCAGCACTAGGCCGCTCGCGCCGGGGACGGCGCGGTAGCCCCAGCCGCCGAAGTCGCGCCAGGCGCCGATGTCGCGGCGGGAGGCGTCCAGGATCCGCTCCGTGGGGATGGTCAGGCGGGGGCGGGGGAGGGCGGTGGAGGCCAGGGTGAGGCCGCGGCGGTCGACCGTGACGCGGAGTCTGGAGAGCGCCGCAAGGGGGAGGCCGATCACGATCAGGACGACCGCGGTGAGGGGGCCGGCGAGGAAGCCGAGGGGCACGGCCAGGGCGAGGGTGCCGAGGGCGGTGAAGGGCAGCGCCCGGGAGCCGATGACGTGGGTCCAGACGGCGGACTCGCCGTCCGCCAGGGGGAGTCGGACGACCGGTCCGGCCGGTCCGCCCGGGTGGGCCGGCGGTGCGTCCCCGCCGCCCAGCAGCCAGCCGGTCCCGCCGGTGACGGCCGCGGCGCCGAGGCCCGCCGCCACGTGCCAGGCCGGCATCCGGACGGCCGCGGCGTCGGTCACGTCCGCGTTGGCGCAGAGCGTGGCGACGAGGAAGTAGCCGAAGAGGCCGGACAACGAGCTGCCGATGGCGGCCAGTCCGCGCCGGTGCGCCGGCGGGACGCGCCTGAGCGCCGACAGGGCGGCGAACACGGCGGCGAGAGCGGCCGGCAGGGCGAGGGCCACGACGAGGAAGGCGGTGCGGTCGCAGAAGCCGTCCGCCCGTTCGCCGTCGAAGTGGATGGCGAGGCGGGTCGGCAGGCGGTCCCTGAGGTGGAGGAAGGCCGCGAGGCCGGCCTCGGCGGCCAGGAGGTGCGTGAGCAGGACGACGAGCGCGCGGCGGCGTATGCCGGACATGACCCCACTTTCTGTTGGTTGTTCGCACGGCAGGAGAAGAAGGGCCGGTGCTCCTACCCCGCCCGCGCCCGCCCCACACCGTCCGGCCGAAACTCACCTGCGACGTGAACACGCCGTTGAGAACCGGCCGCTGCCACCGCTTGCATTGCTCTGCCCAAAGGTGGGCCGGCCGTCGGACGGCCGTCCGGCATGACGTGGAGGGATATCTTGCGCAATCCCCGTGCACGTACCAGAAGATCCGGGAGATCCGGGAGAAGCAGGGCACAGAGCGGCATCACGGGTGCGGCGGCGCTGATGGGCGCCGCCGCACTCGTCGTATCGGCCGCCCCGGCCAACGCGGCGAAGGCGGCGGACCCGCCCCCGGCCGCCGGACCCGCCCGCGTCATCCCCGCGCCGAGGACCGCGACGCCCGCGCTGGTGACCGGCATCCGGGAGCCCGCAGCCGCCGGCGGCAGCGCGGCCGACGCCGCGCGCGGGCACCTCGCCGCGAAGGAGGGCCGCTACCGGATCGCCGACCCCGGGCGGAACCTCCGGCCCGTGCGGACGGTCGAGGCGGGCACCACCGAGACCGTCCGGCTCCAGCAGCGGTACAAGGGCGTCGAGGTCCTCGGCGGCCAGTACGTCGTGCGCATGGAGCACAGGAACGGCAAGCGCGTGGTCACCGGCACCTCCGGCAAGTACTTCACCGGGCTGACCGCGGACACCACCCCCGAGGTCGACGAGGAACTCGCCGTCGACCGCGCCGTCGAGGCCACCGCCACACGCCTCGGCGCCCACGGGGCCGGCGTCCGCGCCCCGGCCGAGGACGCGGAGTACCCGCTGACCGGCACCGCGCGCGGGCTGGTCGTCCTGCCCCGGGGCGAGGGCGTCCTCACCCGGCACGTCACCGTGCGCGGCACGGACCCCGCCACGCGGCAGCCGGTGCTGCAGGAGGTCTACGTCGACGCGCGCACCGGCTACCCGGTGCTGCAGTACAGCGGCATCAAGACGTTCGGCGCGCCGGGGGCCGCCGCCGCGGGCGGCGCGCAGGCGCGGCCGTCGCGCACGGCGGCCGGGGCGGACACCGGCGGGCGGCCGGCCGTCGAGGGGACCGGCACCCGGCTCGACGGCAAGGGCGTCGGCCTCCAGCTCTCGTACGACGAGCAGCGCAAGGAATACGTCATGCGCGACGGCACGCGCATGCGCGACAGCAGCAAGAAGGACATCGCGACCTTCGACGGGCACGCGCTGTCCGTCGGGGACGTCTCCGGCACGTGGCCCGAGGGCCTCAAGGAGTTCGGCTCGAAGACCCCCGCCTTCGGCAAGGAGGCGACCGAGGCGGGTGCGGTGGACGCGCACTGGGCCGCGGGCAAGGTCTACGACTACTACCGGGCCCGGCACGGCCGCGACAGCCTCAACGGCCGCGGCGGGGAGCTCAACTCGGTCGTCGGGGTGACGTTCTACGGGATGCCGTACGTCAACGCCTTCTGGGACGGCACCAAGATGGTGTACGGCAACGGCGACGCCGAGTACCGTCCGATGTCCTCGGGGCTGGACGTGGTCGGGCACGAGATGACCCACGGCGTCGTGGAGAACTCGGCGAACCTCGTCTACGCGGGCCAGTCCGGCGCCATGAACGAGGCGATAGCCGACTACTTCGGCAACGCCATCAAGGTCGACACCTTCGGCATCCCCATGGACAGCCCCGACTCGGGGCTGCTCGGCGACACCCTGTGCCGCACCAGGTCCCCGCGCGAGTGCGCGATCCGCGACCTCAACGACGGGAGGACCACCTCCAAGTCCTTCCTCGGCGTCGCCTTCGGGACCGACAACGGCGGGGTGCACCTCAACTCGACGATCTTCTCCGGGGCGCTGTGGGACGTCCGCAAGGACCTCGGCCCGGTGCTCGCCGACAAGCTCGTCCTCAAGGCGCTCACCGAGTACATGACGCCGCTGGACGGCTTCACCGAGGGCCGTGACGCGGTCCTCGCCGCGGCCGGGGACCTCAAGCTGGACGCCGGGCAACGGCGCGCGGTGGAGCGGGCGTTCAACGGGCACGGCATCGTCCCGGGCTGGGAACTCGCCCTCGGCGTGGACTCCGACCGGCTCCTCGGCAAGGTCAACACCGACGCGACCCGGCCGGGCGCCGGCGGCGGCTGGTGGACCGCCTCCACGTCCAACGACGACGGCACCGAGGCGTACTCGGTGTGGGCCGGGCGCATCGACGGCTCCGGGCAGTCCCGGCTGATCAGCCCCAACGACGGCCGCAACCACGTCGATCCGGTCACCGACGGCAGGACGGTGGTGTGGACGGCGTACAAGGGCCGCACCGTCGAGCTCCTGGCCCGGCCGCTGGCCGGCGGGCCGGTCAAGACCCTGTACACCAACCGCTACCGCTACTCCTCGGTCTCCGTCGAGGGCAGGACCGTCGCCTTCCAGGTCAACGGGCGGCGCGGCACCTCGCGGGTCGTGTATGTGCGGATGGGCGAGACCGACCCGGTCGTCCTCGAACCGGGCGCGTCCAGCCGCTTCGCGTCGACCGGGCGGCCCTCGCTGAAGGACGGCCGCGTCGCGTTCGTCGACGAGCACCGGGAGGGCGGCAAGGCCCGGCAGATCCTCGGGCTCGTGGACACCGCCACCGGCAAGCGGAGCGTCGTCCAGGAGCTGGACCCCGGCCACCTCGTCGGGCGGACGGCCCTCACCTCCCGGTACGTCTACTGGCTCGCCGGCGAGGACCCCGAGAGCCCGCGGACCGCGGTGCGCCGCTCCGCCCTGGACGGGACGGGCGTCATCGACGTCAGCCCGGCCAAGGGCAAGGACGCGCTGAACGGCATCTCCCTGTCGGCCTCGGAGGACGCGGTGACCGTGACGGCGGAGACGCCGGCCGCCGAGCCGCGCAACGAGACCCTGGCCAAGATCTGGCAGTTCACGCCCGACGGCACGCAGCGGGCGCGGGTCTCGTGCAACCGCGGCGAGCAGCTGTGGGGCGTGGCCGAGAGCGGCCGGCGGGTGGTGTGGCTGGACGCCACCACCGGCTACACCGACCTGGTCACGCGGGGCCGCCCGGCCGGCACCTGCGGCTGAGCGGCCGAGCGCCGGAACGCCGTGCCCCCGGCACCCCGGGGGCACGGCGTTCCGCCCGGCGGCCGGTCAGCCGTCGGCCAGCGCCCGGAGGCGGGTCATCGAGCCGTTGAAGCGGTCGTGGTCGCCGACCGTCGGGCCGGTGTCGGTGTACTGCCAGAAGGTGTGGAAGTCCCAGCCGTTCGGGAGCGTCCCCGGCGAGGAGCCGTAGCGCGGGATCCACAGCGGGTCGACCGAGCCGAACGAGCCGTTGTCGCCGGTGCACTGCCGCCACCAGGTGGTGGAGGTGTAGATGACCGCGTCGCGGCCGGTGCGCTCGCGGTAGGTGGTGAAGAAGTCCCTCATCCAGGAGACGAGCGCGCTCGCGCTCTTGCCGTAGCAGGTGCTGCCGTACGGGTTGTACTCCATGTCCAGCACCCCGGGCAGCGTCCTGCCGTCGCCGGACCAGCCGCCGCCGTGGTCGACGAAGTAGTTCGCCTGCGCCGCGCCGGAGGAGTGGTCGGGGAGCGCGAAGTGGTACGCGCCGCGGATCATGCCGACGTCGTACGAACCGTCGTACTGCTGGGCGAAGTAGGGGTTGGTGTAGCCGGTGCCCTCCGTGGCCTTGGTGTAGGCGAAGCGGACACCGGACTTCCAGAGGGTGGCCCAGGGGACCTCGCCGTTGTGGCTGCTGACGTCCACGCCCTCCACGGACGCGGCCACCGGGGGCGGGCTGTTCGGGCTCCGGCCGCCCTCGTGGGCGCGGATGGTCGAGCCCATCCAGTCGCGCTCGGGGTGGGCCGGGCGGGGCGGGGCGAGGCCGGCGGACGCGCGGGCCGTGCCGGGGAGGGTGAGGAGCAGGGCGAGGAGGGCGAATAAGGCGATCGCGGCGGTTCGGGTTCTGGACAATGCAGCCGCCTCCGTTCCCAGGGGGGTGGTGTGTCCATGTCATACCCGGGGCGGCGGTGCTGTAGCGGGTCGGAACCTGCGAAATACTGGGCCCTTTCGATCCTGTCGACCCCTGCCGACCCGGAGAGGGCCACCGTGCACCAGACCGCCGCCACGCCGCCGCCCGCCGAGGGCGAGGACCAGCCGTTCCTCGCCCTGGAGCGCGAGCTGTCCGTGTTCCTGCGCCGCGCGCGGGCCACTTCCGGCGAGATGGCGCGCGAGGTCCACCCCGAGCTGGAGCCGGCGGCGTACGGGCTCCTCGTCCGCCTCGCCGACGCGGGGCGGCAGCGGGCGACCGACCTCGCGGCCTACTTCGGGGTCGGCAAGGCGACGATGAGCCGGCAGCTGCGGGCGCTCGACGAGCTCGGCCTCGTCGCCCGCACGCCGGACCCCGCCGACGGCCGGGCCTCCCTCGTCGACCTCACCGCCGAGGGCCGCGCCCGCTTCGCCCGCGTCCGCGAGGCCCGGCGCGCGGAGTACGTCCGCCGCCTGGAGGGCTGGGACCGCGGCGAGATCGGCGAACTGGCGCGGCTGCTGCGCCAGCTGAACACGAGCCTCGGGGGGTAGCGGGGCGCTCCTCCCCGAGGGGCTAGAGCTCCACGTACACCGCCGACGCGTCGTCGTGCGTCTTCCCCCGGCGGAACGCCACGCGGTCCGGGTCCGCCGCCTCCGCCTCCCGCACCCGGTCGATCAGGGCCCGCGGCCCGGACTTCGCGAGGAGGTCCAGGCACCGGGCCCAGTCGCCGGCGCGGAAGACCTCGACCCAGCGGGACGCCCCGTCGCTCAGCGCGGCCAGCGCCCGCACCTCGGCGCGCGGGAGGACGCCCGTCACGGCCCGCCCGGCGACGGCCGGATCCGCGGCGGCGGTGAAGAAGCCGTCCTCCGCGTTGCGTTGGGCGTCGGTGACGGGCCCGCGCGCGGCGAGGCGGGCGATGCGGTCGTCGAGGACGGGGACGACGGCGCCGTCCGCGCGCCCGACGAGGAGGACGGAGTCGGAGAGCACCAGGTGCTCCACCCGCGCCCCGTCCCAGCGGGCCAGCACCACCGTGGCCTGCGGGGTGCGGCGGTGGCCGAGGTCGCAGCCGGCCCCGTGGGCGGCCGCGGTGCGCGCGATCGCCTCGGCCAGGCACTCCCGGAGGCTCATCTCCCGCCGGGCGGCGCACAGTTCGACGAGTGCGCCGCCCAAGTGCGCCGTGAACCAGGCCACCCCGTGCACACAACCGTCGTCCCCGTCCGGCGGCGGGGTCACCCCGTCCAGCAGGACCAGCGCCCCGCCCCGCCCGGAGGCGGGCAGGATGGCGGAGACGAAGTCCTCGTCCGGCCGGGAGGGGTCGCCCGGCCGCCCGGCCAGTTCGATACGCATGGGGCCAGTGTGCCCGAGCCGCCGCACGGGCCGTGATTTCCACGGCGGTTGGCGCGCATCCTTCCGGCGCGCCGGGCGGTTTATCAGGTGGCGGTTGCCGGGGGAGGGCGACGGGGCGGACGCGCATCGTGGACGACGCCGGCGCACACGGCAACTTCCGGGACGGAACCCCACTCCTTCGAGTGGGCGGGCCGGTGACGGCCGCATGCCCCGCTGCCGTGCTGACAAGGTCCACTTCAGCACCAGGGGGTGGACGGACGGGACCGACGAGACCACACAGAGCGGAATGTGAGCACCGGTGCGGAAGAAGCGGCTTCGGGGCGGCCAGCGAGAGCAACAGACCACGGGCGTGCCCGAGCGCACCGCGCGCGCCCGCAACCGGCTGGCCGTGTCCGTCGTGCTCGCCTCCCTGGCGGTCCTGGGGGCGGGGGCCCTGGGCGTCGCCGACGCCTCGCGGGACGCGGCCGACACCGGCCGGCTCGTCCCGCTGGCGGGGGCGGCCGAGGACGCGGTGCGCCTCGCGCACTCCCTGGCGGACGAGCGGGACGAGGTCACGGCGTACGTGGCGGCCGGGCGCGGCGGCGTCCCCGCCGGGCTCACCGCGCGGCGGACCGCGGTGGACCGCCGGCTGGGCGCGTTCCTGACGTCCCGCGCGTCCCGCACGGCCCTGCCCGCCGGGGTGCGCGAGCGGCTGGAGGAGCTGACCCGGCAGCGGCGCACGGTGCTGACCGGCCACGACGACGCGCTGACCGTCTTCCGTCAGTACACCGCCACCGTGCAGGCGCTGCACGGCGTCGCCGGCACCCTGGCGGCCCGGCTCCCGGCCCGGGCGGGGACGGGGGACGCGGCGGCCGTGGCCCTGCTCGGCCGGGCCGTCGAGGAGGCGTCCGCCACCCGTGGCCTGCTCCTGGCCTCCTTCGCCGCCCGCGGCGACCGGGCCGCGCTGGCCGCGGCCGCCCAGCAGACCGACACCCGCGAGCGCGCCGCCCTCGCCGACTTCGCCCAGCTCGCCCCGGCCAAGGCCAAGGACGCCTACGCCCGCGCGACGGGCACCCCCGGGCGGACGGCCGTGGAGAACCGGCTGGCGGGCCTGTTCTCCGGCCCGCAGCCGCCCTCCGCCACCCCGGCCGAGGCCGAGGCGCTGGGCACGGCCCTGACCGCCCGGCTGCGCACGACCCGCGGCGTCGAGTCCGACCTCGCCGCCGCCGAGGCCGACCACCTGGAGCGGGTGCGGGACAAGGACGTCACCGCGCTGCGCACCCGGGCCGGGCTCGTCGGCGCCTGCTTCCTGGTGGCCCTGCTGGCCGGGGTGCGCTCCACCCGCTCCGTGACCCGGCCGCTGACCGCCCTGCGGCTCGGCGCCCGCCGGGTCTGCGCCGACCCGGCGGCCCGCGAGCCGGTGTCCGTCAAGGGCCGCGACGACGAGTTCGCCGAGGTCGCCCGCTCGGTCAACGTCCTGCACGGCACGGTCGTGCGGCAGCGCGAGCGCATCGACCTGCTGGAGGGCGAGCGCGCCCGGCTGGACGCGGCCCGGCAGGACCTGGCCGCCGAGCGCGACACGCTGCGCGAGCGCGACCGGCTGCGGGACGCCGAGGCCGCCCGCACCGCCGGGCGGGCGCACAGCACCTGCGCGAGCCTGTCGCTGCGCACCCTGGGCCTCGTCGAGCGGCAGCTGGGCGTCATCGAGGCCATGGAGGCCCACGAGGCCGACCCGGACCGCCTCGACGTCCTCTTCAAACTGGACCACCTCGCCACGAGGATGCGCCGGCACAGCGAGAACCTGCTGGTCCTCGCCGGCTCCGAGCACACCGGCGGGCACGCCGGGGCGGTGCCGCTGCTGGACGTGCTGCGCGCCTCCGTCAGCGAGATCGAGCGCTACGAGCGGGTGCGCATCCACTCCCTGCCCGCCCGCGCCCAGCTCGCCGGCTTCGCCTCGGACGACATCAGCCACCTGGTGGCCGAACTCCTGGAGAACGCCACGGCGTTCTCCCCGCCCGACGTGCCGGTGCAGGTCTCCGGCTGGCTCCTGGAGAACGGCGACGTGATGCTCTCCATCCAGGACGAGGGCATCGGCATGGCGCCGGACCGGCTGGAGGAGATCAACTCCCTGCTGGCGCAGGGCGATCCGGAGCCGCCGGGCGCGGTGGCCCCGGCACCCCCGGAGGAGGCCGCGATGGGCCTCGGGCTGTACGTCGTGGCGCGGCTCGCGGCCCGGCACGGGGTCCGCGTCCAGCTCCGCGAGCAGCGGCCCGGCGGGATCACGGCCGTCGTGGTGCTGCCCGCCCGGCTGCTGCCCGCCGGCCCCCCGGCCGTCGCCGACCCGCAGGCCGCCCCGCCCGTCCCGGGCACCTCGACGGCGCCCCCGGTCCACCTGCCGGGCGCGACCGCCGAGGCCAACTCGCACCAGCTGCCCGGGCGTTCGCGGCGGATGGCGGGCTTCGCCCCGCAGCCCGCGCCGTCCGGGCCGCCGGACGAGGCGACCATCCAGCTGATCGTCCCGCCCGGGGTGCGGCCGGTGGTGCCCGAGCAGCGCCCCGCCGGCCCCGGGCCGCAGACCCCCGCCGGCCGGCACGCCCGGCCGCCCGCCCCCGAGCGGCCCGCGCCACCGGCCCCGCCGCCGTCCCCGTCCGCGGGGGCGGCCGGCGCGACGACCGGCACGGGGCTGCCCAAGCGCACCCCGCGCAGCGTTCCGCAGCCGCCGCCGGTGCGGCCCATGCGCCGGAGCGTGGACGCGGAGGCGCTGCGCGCCAAGCTCGCCGGCTTCCAGCAGGGGGCCCGGGAGGGGCGGCGCGACGTGGCGCAGGAGCTCGCGGGGCAGCGGGACAGTGATCGGCGCCGCGCCGGGGCGCCGAACGAGGGCGGCGATGTCGAGGAGGCACGCGGTTGACTGCATTTTCCGGAGGGGCGACGCCCGTCACCCCCATCGGCACCGGCCCGCACGGCGGCGCCGGGTACGGGCTGAGCCACGAGGCCCGCAACCTGCACTGGCTGCTGACCGACGTGGTCGAGGAGGTGCCCGGCGTCCGGTCGGTCGCCGTCGTCTCCTCCGACGGTCTGCTGCTGCTCTCCTCCGACCCGGAGGGGCGGCGCGCCGGCTGCCGGCCGGAGGGCCCGCGGCACTCGACGGCCGACCTGGCCACCATCGTCGCGGGCCTGGGCAGCCTGACCACCGGCGCCGCGGCGCTGATGGACGGGGGCACGGTCAAGCAGACGATGGTGGCGATGGAGGAGGGCAGCCTGTTCGTGATGACCATCAGCGACGGTTCGCTGCTGGGCGTCCACACCGCCCCCGACTGCGACATGAGCGTCGTCGCCTACCACATGGCACTCTTCGTCGGCCGGGCCGGACACGTGCTCACCCCCGAACTCCGCAGGGAGCTGCGGCAGTCGGTGGAGGCCGTCCGGTGAGCGGCCCGCGGACGGCGGCGCGGGTGCGCCCGTACTCGTTCACCGGCGGGCGCGCGCCCTGCGGACACGTCCTGCAACTGGAGACGTTCGTCCAGGCGCCGCCCGGCGGAGGGCGGGAGGAGGCGGCCCGGGCGCTCCCCGAGATCGGCGCCATCGTCGGCCTGTGCCGGAAGCTGCGCTCCGTCGCCGAGGTCTCCGCGCTGCTGAGGATGCCGCTGGGGGTGGTCCGCGTCCTCCTCGGCGACTTGGCCGACCAGGGAAGAATCCGCGTCTACGGCCCCGGTCACGGCACCGGCCGGCCCGACCGCGCGCTGCTCGAAAGGGTGCAGTGTGGACTTCGCAGGATCTGACACCATAACGGGTCCGGAACCGGCCCGGGAGAAGCCGGACCAGCACGGCCGGACCCGGGCCCCCTCCGCCACGAAGATCGTCGTGGCGGGCGGCTTCGGCGTCGGGAAGACGACGTTCGTCGGCTCCGTCTCGGAGATCACCCCGCTGCGCACGGAGGCCGTGATGACGGTGGCCGGCGAGGAGGTGGACGACGTCCTCGCCGTCCCGGAGAAGGACACCACCACCGTCGCCATGGACTTCGGGCGGATCACCCTCGAACCCGACCTGGTGCTGTACCTGTTCGGCACGCCCGGCCAGAAGCGGTTCTGGTTCATGTGGGACGACCTGGTGCGCGGGGCCATCGGCGCGGTGGTCATGTGCGACACCCGGCGGCTGGAGGACTGCTTCCCCGCCCTCGACTACTTCGAGAGCAGCGGCCTGCCGTACATCGTGGCCGTCAACCACTTCGAGGGGACGCCCCGTTACGAGGCCGAGGCGGTCCGCGAGGCGCTGTCCCTGGCCACCGGCGTCCCGGTGCTGGTCATGGACGCCCGGGAGCGGGTCACGGTCGTGGAGTCCCTGCTGACCCTCGTCGGCCGCGCCCTCGACGTCACCCCCGAACCGCGCTGCCGTCCGGCCGGACCCCGCCAGGGCGCGCACGGCAGGGAGCCACGAGACAGGGAACCATGCGACGGATCCTCATAGTCGGAGCCGGCCAGTCCGGACTCCAGCTCGCCCTGGGCCTCCAGTCCCGGGGGTACGACGTGACGCTCGTCTCCAGCCGCACGGCCGACGAGATGCGCTCGGGCCGGGTCACCTCGACCCAGGTCATGTTCGCCTCCGCCCTCGCCCACGAGCGGGAGCTGGGCCTCGACTTCTGGAGCGGGCGCGCCCCGCGCATCGAGGGGCTCGGGGTCTCGGTGGCCGCGCCGCCGGGCCCCGGCGGCGGCGGGCGGGTGCGGCGCATCGTCGACTGGGTCGGCCGGCTGGAGGGCTGTGCCCAGTCCGTGGACCAGCGGCTGAAGATGGCCGGCTGGCTGGAGACCTTCGCGGCGCGCGGCGGCCGGCTCGTCGTGCACGGCGTGACCGTGGGCGACCTCGACTACTTCGCGCACCGCTACGACCTCGTCCTGGTCGCCGCCGGCAAGGGCGAGCTGGCGGACCTCTTCCCCCGCGACGCGGCCCGCTCGCCGTACACCGCGCCGCAGCGCTGCCTCGCGCTGGCGTACGTGCACGGCCTGGGCCCGCGCCCGGAGCACCCGGAGTACGACGCGGTGCGCTGCAACATCGTGCCGGGCGTGGGGGAGTTGCTGGTGATACCGGCGCTCACGCTCTCCGGCCGGGCGGACATCCTCTTCTGGGAGGGCCTGCCGGGCGGCCCGCTCGACGTCTTCCAGGATGCCGGGGGGCCGGAGGAGCACCTGGCGCGGATGCTGGCCCTGGTGGAGCGCTTCACGCCCTGGGAGTACGGGCGGGCCACCGAGGTCGAACTGACCGACGCGGGCGCCACGTTGGCCGGGCGCTACACCCCGGTCGTCCGCGACCCGGTCGGGCGGCTGCCGTCGGGCGGGCTCGTGCTGGGGGTCGGCGACGCGGTCGTCGTCAACGACCCGGTCACCACCCAGGGCGCCAACTCGGCGGCCCGGTGCGCCGCGTCGTACCTGGAGTCGGTCACGGAGCGCGGGGACGGGGCGTTCGACGAGGCGTGGATGCGGTCCGCGTTCGACCGCTGGTGGACGGCGGACGCCCGGCACGCCACGCGGTGGACCAACGCGATGCTGGCGCCCGCGCCCGGGCACCTGCGGCGGCTCATCGGCGCGGCGGCCGGCCTCCAGCCGGTCGCCGACCGGTTCGCCAACGGCTTCGCGGACCCGGCCGACTTCGAGGGCTGGCTCTTCGAGGAGGCCGCCGCGGACGCCTACCTGCGGGAGGTGGCGCGGTCGGCGGCCCCGGCCCGGTCCGGTGCCTGAGCGGCGGGTGCGGTGCGGGAGAGGGACGGGGCGAGGGGCGCGGCGAGGAGGACGGGCAGGGGCGGGGCGACCACGGCCCCGTCCGCGTCCCCGTCGTCCCGCCCCTCCCGGCCGTCCCGCCGCGCGTCGGGGCGGACGGCGCCCAGCGGCGGGTTGGCGGCGAGCGGGGATATGCGCACCACCGTGCCGGGCCGGGGCGCCTGTATGACGCGGCCGGCGCCGATGTAGAGGGCGACGTGGGTGGCGTCCCGGAAATAGACCACCAGGTCGCCGGGGCGCAGCCGGTTCAGCGGGACCCGGGGCAGGGAGCGCCACTGCTCCTGGCTGGTGCGGGGGATGGCGCTGCCCGCGTGGGCCCACGCCTGCGAGGTGAGGCCGGAGCAGTCGAAGGACGCGGGGCCGGCCGCGCCCCACACGTAGGGCTTGCCGAGCTGGTGGTAGGCGTAGTCGACGGCCATCGCGCCGTGCCGGGTGGGCGGGGCGCCGTCGGCGGGCGGCCGGTCCGCGAGCTCTTCCCTCTCCTCCAGCCGCCGCAGCTCGGCCAGTTGGGCCGGGGTCAGGGCGGCGAGGAGCTTCTCGACCTCGTCGAGCCGGTCGCGGGCGGTGTCGCGGCGGCGCTGCTTCTCCGCGGCCAGGCTCAGCTGGGCGTCGAGGGCCGCGCGGGCGCGGTGGGCGAGGGAGGAGATGCGCAGGGCGCCGTCCGCGAGCCGGCCGAGCGTGCCGGCCCGGCGGCCGGCCGCGCGCCGCAGCTCGTGCCGGCGGTCCAGCGCGGGCCGGGGATCGGCGGTGAAGAGGAAGGTGATGAGCGGGGAGAGGGCCTCGGCGGTGCCGCGGTACTGCTCGCGGGCCAGCCGGCCCGCCTCGTCGCGGCTGTCGGCCAGCTCCGTCCTGGCCCGGGCCAGCTCCTCCTCCGACCGGGCCACCGCCGCCCGCTGCCGGCGCAGCAGCGCGTCGGTGGCCTCGTACGCCCGGGTGGCCTCCTCGGCGGAGCGGTGGAGGGTGCGCAGCCGGCCGAGCAGGGTGCTGACCGGCCGGCCGGGCGGCGGGTCGGCGTGGACGGGGGCGGCGGGGCCGGGCAGGGCGACGGCGGCGGCCAGCAGCAGGGCGCACAGACGGCGCACCAGCCGTCCTGACACGGGTTCACCTCCTGGGCCGCGGTCGGGGGCGGGGTCCGGTCGGACCTCGGGAGGATCGTGTCATGGGGCAGTAGCATTAATAGGGCGTTGTGGGCACGTCCGTGGCCGAAACCGCCCAATGCGGTCAATCCGTCGGGCGGTTGGTTGCCGGGTCCGGGTGATCGGTCGCCGAGTGGTCGGCCGCCGGACGGCCGGCCGCCCGACGATCGGCCGCCGGGCGCGACCAGGGCCACCGGGGGCCCGTGCGCCGCCGTCCCTCGGGGTCGTACACGTACCTCCAGCCCTTCGGCAGCCCCAGCCGGCGCGTCGTCCCGGCCTGGGTCCGCCGGTAGACGAGGACGGTGGGCGGGCCGCCGCCGGCGTCGGGCACCGGCACTTCGTAGACCTTGGGCGGATGCCCCGTCGGCCCCAGCAGCACCGGCAGCACGCGCCCGTCCAGGGGCCCGCCCTCGAAGGGCACGTCTTCGCTTCGCACGCCCCGAGCCTACGGGGTGCCCACGGGTGCGCCCGCGGGTCGCCCACGGATCCCCTACGGGGCCGGAAGCAGATGTTCCGCCCGGGTGAGCAGCGTCATCGTCCGCCGCGCCAGCGACGCCACCGGACCGTCGGCCGGTTCCCTGGCCAGGGCCCGGGAGACCACCTCCTCCGTCTGGGGGTCACCCGTGGCGGTCGCCAGCAGCAGCGCCACGAAGTGGTCCAGGAGCCAGTCGCGCAGCTCCTCGACGGGCGGCTGCTTGCCCTCGTCCAGCCAGCCCAGCGACGCGCCCTCGACCGCGGTGATCCAGGTGCGCACCGCCATGCGCAGCCGCACCCCCGGCTCCGGCACCCGCAGGTGCGCCAGGATGTGCTCCGCGGCGCCGCGCCGCACCTCGTCGACGATCGCCCCGGTCCGCGACGTCGCCACCACGCTGCCGCTGCGCAGCAGCGCGCTGAACCCGGTGTCGTGCTCGTCCACGAAGGCCAGGTAGCGGTCGAGCGCCGCCGAGAGCCGGCGGCTCAGCGGCCCCTCCTGCGGCTCGGCGAAGCACTGCGTGAGCTCCTCCACCGCGCTGCGCAGCGCCGCCTCGTACAACTGCGGCTTGCCGCCCGGGAAATAGCGGTACACCAGCGGCCGGGAGACCTCGGCGGCGGCCGCCACGTCGTCCAGCGAGACGTCCTCCGGCGGCCGGTGCGCGAACAGCCCGAGCGCGGCCCGGATCAACTGCGCCCGCCGCCGGGCGACGTCGAGCCGTCGGTAGGACGAGGTCCCGCTGCTCCTGCTGCCGCTCATGCGGGAAGGGTAGTGGGTCGGGGGAGTTCCGCCCCCGCCCCGCCCTTTCCCGCCTTTCCCCATGACGCCACGGGCGAGGGGCGGAGGCCCGGTGAGGGGCCCGGCGAGGGGCCCGGGGCGAACCCCTCACGCGAGCAACCCGGAGCTCCGCCACAACTTCCGCCCCACCCCCCTCAACACCCCGATCTCGTCGAGGAAATCGGTCAACCGCTTCGCACCGGCCTGCATCACGTCCCTCCGGTGACCGCTCGCCTTCACCTGCGCCATCGCCTCGCGCCGGTCGAGTCCCACGTTCGTGTACACCTGCGGGTTGATGAAGGCGACGGAGAAGACCCGCGCCGCCTCCCCGCAGCTCAGCCGCGTCAGCTCCGCCTCCCACCGCGGACAGCTCCGCATCTGCCGCCGCAACTCCTCCCGCGCGTACCGCACGTGCCGCGCCTCCTCCACGACGTGGATCCGGGTGACGCCGCGGACCAGCGTCTGCACCCGCTCGTCCGGGAACGTCAGCCGCTGCATGTAGTCGAGGATCTCCTCGCCGAGCAGGGTGCAGGCGAAGGAACCGGGCGTCGTGGAGACGGTCTTGAGGATCCGGGCCAGGTTGTGGTGCAGCCGCGGGACGGGGTACGTGGGCGCGCCACCGTGCTGGATCATGCGGGCGAACATCTTGGAGTGCCGGCACTCGTCGGCTATCTCGGTCAGCGCGTACCGCACGTGCGCACTCGTCACGGGCTTGTCGTAGATGTGCCGGACCAGCAGCTGCATCAGGATGATCTCGAACCAAATGCCCAGCGAGGCCAGCGAGGCCGCCTCGTGCCGCGCGAGGTCGAGACGCTGCTCCTCCGGCATCCGCCGCCACAGCGGGGTGCCGTAGAGGGAGACGAGCTCGGGGGGCCAGTACCACTTGCCCTCCTCGGGCGGCGCGTCCCAGTCGAGCTCGGTGTCCGGGTCGAAGGAGTGCCGTGCGGAGGACTCCAGCAGCCGCCGGGCGACCTGTTCGCGGTCCCTGAGCGGTCCGAGCGCGTCCGTTTCCGTCACAGGCGTCCGTTCTGGCATGACCGATCCCACCTCACTTGCGGGTTACCCGTGGTCACAGCTTATGAGACTACTTGTCAGCAAGCCCGTCAATGGCCATGAGGGCGGGGGAACGGCCGAGTTGGCGGCCGCACGGAACATCTCCGGCCGTACCGGACGTTGTTGTCGGCGACCGCGGGGGCCGTGGCGCTGGACGGGCTGATTCCGGGGGAAGATGGAGCGCGGAAGCCGGAAGAGTGAGCGCCGTACGGTGATTGAGGATTTTTCAGGCACATGGTGCCTGCTTTGTCACCGTTTTGTGAGCGATACCGCATAACGGAACGACATGCGGTACAAGCACGTCTTCGCGGGCAGGGTACAGACAGGCGTGCGAGGGAGTGGATCGTTCATGTCGCAAACTACCGGGCGGGGGCGGCACATCGCCGTGGCGGCGGCGTCGGGACTGGCGCTCCTCGGGGTGATAGTGGGCTCGGCGGCGATGGCCCACCAGAGCTCGGACGGCGCGGGGAGCGATCGCGTGGCCGCGGAGGCGCCGCAGACGAAGGTCCCCGCGAGCGCGGCCGCGCCGCCGAACCCGACGCCGGCGGGCCGGTGTCGGAGGAGATCTCGCACGAGAGCGAGAGCCCCGGCAAGGTCGTCAACATCACCATCGACGACGGCCCGGACCCCGTCTGGACCCCCAAGGTGCTCGACCTGCTGCGGCGCAGCAACGTCAAGGCGACCTTCTGCATGATAGGTCCGCGCGCCAAGGAGTACCCGTCCCTCGTCAAGAAGGTCGTCGCCGACGGCCACCGGCTCTGCGACCACTCCATGGACCACAACACCGCCATGGACAAGCGCCCCGAGTCCTACCAGGCGAGCCAGATCCTCGACGCCCAGAAGCTGATAGAGGAGGCCGCCGGCGACGGCACGAAGGTCCGCTACTACCGCGCCCCCGGCGGCGCGTTCACCCCCTACAGCCGCAAGGTGGCCGCCGCCCACGGCATGCGCCCCCTCGGCTGGCAGGTCGACAGCCGCGACTGGCAGCGCCCGGGCACCGCCCGCATCGTGGCCAACGTCAAGCGGGAGGTGGCCGACGGCCCCACGATCCTCTTCCACGACGCGGGCGGTGACCGCAGTCAGACGCTGGCCGCCATGGAAGAAACGCTTCCCTGGCTGAAGCAGCAGGGCTACGGCTTCAGCTTCCCCAAGATCTGACCCCAAGATCGGAACCCAAGCCCCGAACCCGGGATCCGGTCCCAAGATCGCGACGGCGCGGGCGCCTTCGGGCCGCGACCCCCCAAGTCCGGCCCGCGGGCCGCGCGTTCGCCCCCGCCCATGCGAAAGGCCCGTTCCGATGAGATCGGAACGGGCCTTCGGTGCGTGCGCTCGGCAGGATTCGAACCTGCAACCTCTTGATCCGTAGTCAAGTGCTCTATCCGTTAAGCTACGAGCGCCGGCTGCGAGAACTACTCTACATGCTCCGCTGACCTGCGATGACCACGAAGGGCGCCGCTACGGGGCCCGGAAACCGTGACTCCGCTCACACCGCCGCCCCGCCCCGGGGCATGCAGAAGACCCCGCGTCCGCCTTGCGGCTGATCGCGGGGTCTTCCGGCACTTCCTTCGAAGTGCCCCCGGCAGGATTCGAACCTGCGCACACGGCTCCGGAGGCCGTTGCTCTATCCCCTGAGCTACGGGGGCGTGTCGTCCGTGCGGGCTCTCGCTCGCGGCGACAGGAAGAACAGTACCAGCTCCGGGCGGGTGATCCGTAACGGGTTGCCGGGCGGGGAGCGGGGGGCTCGCCCGCAGGGGGCGGAAGTGCGGAAAAGCCGGACGCGGCGCCGGTCGCGCGCCTACTCTCGGGGTGTGCCTGGCTTGTCCGGCCGGGTCCTCGTTGTCGACGACAACAAGGTCATCCGGCAGTTGATCAGGGTCAATCTCGAGCTCGAGGGCTTCGAGGTCGTGACCGCGGCCGACGGTGCCGAGTGCCTGGAGATCGTGCACGCCGTGCTCCCGGACGTCGTCACGCTCGACTTCGTCATGCCCCGGCTCGACGGACTGCGGACCGCCGCGCGCCTGCGGGCCGACGCCCGGACGCGGCACATACCCGTCGCCATCATCAGCGCCTGCACCCAACTGGAGGTGGAGAGCGGGCGGTCGGCGGGGGTGGACGCGTTCCTGGCGAAGCCCTTCGAGCCGGCGGATCTGGTGCGGATGGTGCGCAGACTGCGCCGCGGCCGCGGGGGAGCGGGGGACGCCGTGCCGGCCGAAGGAGCCGCCCCGGGGGACGCGGAGCCGGTCGTACGCCCCGCCGGATAGCACGCCGACGGAAACCGGTTGGCGGAGTGCCCCGCCGCCTCCCCTAGGCTGGGGGCCGTGACCCCCGCCGATCTCTCCCGCACCGTGCTGGACGCCGTGCGTCGCGCCGTCGAGGCCGACGAACTGCCCGCCGTGGTGCCGGCGACGGCCGGCGTGCGGGTGCCGCCCCGGCCCGGCTGCGGCGACTACGCCACCAACGTCGCGCTGCGCCTGGCCAAGGACAGCGGACGGCCCGCCCGGGAGGTGGCCGAGACCATCGGGCGCCGGCTCGCGGAGGAGCCGGGCATCGCCCGCGTCGAGATCGCCGGGCCCGGCTTCCTCAACATCACCCTGGACGGCCCGCACGGCGCACGCATCGTGCGCGAGGCGCTCGCGCGCCCGGGGGAGAGCGAACCGCTTCCGCTGCGCGCCCCCGACGCCCTCGTGCGACGGCTCGGCTCCGACGCCGCCCGCTGGAGTCTGCTCTGCCCCCCGGGCCTCGACCGCGACCTGCTGCTCGTCCAGCGCGAGAGCAACCCCCTCTTCCGGGTGCGGTACGCGCACGCCCGCTGCCGCGCGCTGCTGCGCAACGCCCGTGACCTCGGCTTCGGGCCGGAGGCCGCGGAGGTCTACGGCGAGCCCGACGGCCCGCTGCTGACCGTCCTCGCCGACCACCCCCGCGTCGTCGCCGCCCGCGACCCGGAGCGGCTCGCCCGCGCCCTGGAGCGGCTGGCCGACGCCTTCCTGCGCTGGCAGACGTCCTGCACGCCGCTGCCGCGCGGCGACGAGAAACCCTCGGTCGTCCACCGTGCCCGGCTGGCCCTCGCCGAAGCCACGGGAACGGTGCTCGCCGACGGCCTGCACCAGCTCGGCATCACCGCACCCGCACACCTCTGAGCGCCTCACGAGGGGATCGCCACCATGAGCCGTTCCGCCCACCCCGCCGGGCCCCGCTACGCCGACGTCCTGCCCGAGGGGCACCACCCGGCGCCGCCCGCCGACCTCAACGCCCTCGACCCGCGCGTCTGGTCCCGCACCGTCGCCCGCGACGCCGCCGGCACCGTCACCGTCGGCGGGCTGGACGTCAAGCACCTGGCGGAGGAGTTCGGGACGCCCGCCTACTTCCTCGACGAGGAGGACTTCCGGGCCCGCTGCCGCGCCTGGCGCGAGGCGTTCGGCCCCGACGCGGACGTCTTCTACGCCGGCAAGGCGTTCCTCTCCCGCGCCGTCGTGCGCTGGCTGCAC
Source organism: Streptomyces caatingaensis (assembly GCF_001187435.1). Lineage (GTDB taxonomy): Bacteria > Actinomycetota > Actinomycetes > Streptomycetales > Streptomycetaceae > Streptomyces > Streptomyces caatingaensis. The sequence continues at coordinate 24,080 of NZ_LFXA01000015.1, forward strand.
GAGGAGGGGCTCAACCTCGACGTCTGCTCCGGCGGCGAGCTCTCCACCGCGCTCGCCGCCGGCATGCCCGCCGAGCGCATCGCCCTGCACGGCAACAACAAGTCCCTCGACGAGATCACCCGCGCCGTCGAGGCCGGCGTCGGGCGGATCGTCGTCGACTCCTTCCAGGAGCTCGTGCGCGTCGCCCACGTCGCCCAGGCGGCCGGGACGCGCCAGCGGGTGCAGATCCGCGTCACCGTCGGCGTCGAGGCGCACACCCACGAGTTCATCGCCACCGCGCACGAGGACCAGAAGTTCGGCCTCCCGCTGGCCGGGGGACAGGCGGCCGAGGCCGTGCGGCGCGCCCTCAAGCTCGACGGGCTGGAGCTCGTCGGCGTCCACTCGCACATCGGCTCGCAGATCTTCGACACCTCCGGCTTCGAGGTCGCGGCCCGCCGCGTCGTCGGCCTGCTCGCCGAGGTCCGCGACGAACACGGCGTCGAACTGCCCGAGATCGACCTCGGCGGCGGCCTGGGCATCGCCTACACCTCCGACGACGACCCGCGCGAGCCCCACGAGATCGCCGGCGCGCTGCGCGCCATCGTCGAGCGCGAGTGCGCCGCCGCCGGGCTCGCGGTGCCGCGGCTGTCCGTCGAGCCCGGGCGCGCGATCGTGGGCCCGACCGCCTTCACGCTCTACGAGGTGGGGACGGTCAAGGAGCTGCCCGGACTGCGCACCTACGTCAGCGTCGACGGCGGCATGTCCGACAACATCCGTACGGCGCTCTACGACGCGGAGTACTCGGTGGCGCTGGTCTCCCGCACCTCGACCGCACCGCCCATGCTCTCCCGCGTCGTCGGCAAGCACTGCGAGTCCGGCGACATCGTCGTGCGCGACGCCTTCCTCCCCGCGGACCTCGCCCCCGGCGACCTGATCGCGGTCCCCGCGACCGGCGCCTACTGCCGGTCCATGGCGAGCAACTACAACCACGCGCTGCGCCCGCCCGTCGTGGCGGTCGGGGACGGCACGGCCCGCGCGATCGTCCGGCGCGAGACGGAAGAGGATCTGCTCCGGCTCGACGTCGGCTGATCCTGTCCCCGAACGGCGTGGTCTCGGATGCTGGACGGGCTGGGGAACGGCCCGTCCGGTGAGTGAGACTGTGTACCACCCAAGATGTATGAGAAACGAGGTCGCATGATGCGTACGCGTCCGCTGAAAGTGGCGCTGCTGGGCTGTGGAGTAGTCGGCTCCGAGGTGACGCGCATCATGACGACGCACGCGGACGACCTCACGGCCCGGATCGGCGCCCCCGTCGAGCTGGCCGGGATCGCCGTCCGCCGGCCCGGCCGGGTGCGCGCCGGGGTCCCCGAGGAGCTGCTCACCACCGATGCGACCGCCCTGGTCAAACGGGGGGACATCGACGTCGTCGTCGAGGTCATCGGCGGTCTGGAGCCGGCCCGCACACTGATCACCACGGCCTTCGAGCACGGCGCGAGCGTCGTCTCCGCCAACAAGGCGCTGCTCGCCGAGGACGGCGCCGCGCTGCACGCCGCCGCCGAGCAGCACGGCGTGGACCTCTACTACGAGGCCGCCGTCGCGGGCGCCATCCCGCTCGTCCGGCCGCTGCGCGAGTCGCTGGCCGGCGACAAGGTCAACCGGGTGCTGGGCATCGTCAACGGCACCACCAACTTCATCCTCGACAAGATGGACACCAGCGGCGCCGGCTACTCCGAGGCGCTGGACGAGGCCACCGCGCTGGGCTACGCCGAGGCCGACCCGACCGCCGACGTCGAGGGCTTCGACGCCGCCGCCAAGGCCGCGATCCTGGCGGGCATCGCCTTCCACACCCGGGTCCGGCTGGACGACGTCCATCGCGAGGGCATGACGGAGGTCACGGCCGCGGACTTCGCCTCCGCGAAGCAGATGGGCTGCACCATCAAGCTGCTGGCGATCTGCGAGCGGGCCGCCGACGGCCGCTCCGTCACGGCCCGGGTGCACCCGGCGATGATCCCGCTGACCCACCCGCTCGCCTCGGTGCGCGAGGCGTACAACGCGGTGTTCGTCGAGGCCGAGGCGGCCGGGCAGCTGATGTTCTACGGCCCGGGCGCCGGCGGCGCGCCGACCGCCTCCGCCGTCCTCGGCGACCTGGTCGCCGTCTGCCGCAACAAGCTGGCCGGGACCACCGGCCCGGGGGAGTCGGCGTACGCGGCGCTGCCGGTGAGCCCGATGGGCGAGGTCGTCACGCGCTACCACATCAGCCTCGACGTCGCCGACCGGCCGGGCGTCCTGGCGCAGGTCGCCATGGTCTTCGCCGAGCACGGCGTCTCCATCGACACCGTCCGCCAGCAGGGCAAGGACGGCGAGGCGGCGCTGGTCGTCGTCACCCACCGGGCCGCCGACGCCGCGCTGTCGGCCACGGTCGAGGCGCTGCGCCGGCTGGAGACGGTGCGCGGGGTCGCGAGCATCATGCGCGTTGAGGGCGAGTAGGGAAGCAAGAGGAACCACCATGAGTGCGAACAAGCCCACCCGTCAGTGGCGGGGCGTCATCGAGGAGTACCGCGACCGGCTGCCGGTCTCGGAGGCCACGCCGGTCGTGACGCTGCGCGAGGGCGGCACGCCGCTGGTGCCGGCGCAGGTGCTCTCCGAGCGCACCGGCTGTGAGGTCCACCTGAAGGTGGAGGGCGCCAACCCCACGGGTTCCTTCAAGGACCGCGGCATGACGATGGCCATCTCGCGCGCCAAGGAGGAGGGCGCGAAGGCCGTCATCTGCGCCTCCACGGGCAACACGTCGGCCTCCGCGGCCGCCTACGCGGTGCGCGCGGGCATGGTCTGCGCCGTCCTCGTCCCCGAGGGCAAGATCGCGCTCGGCAAGATGGGGCAGGCGCTGGTGCACGGGGCGCGCATCCTCCAGGTCGCGGGCAACTTCGACGACTGTCTCGACCTGGCGCGCGGGCTGGCCGACAACTACCCGGTGGCGCTGGTCAATTCGGTCAATCCGGTGCGTATCGAGGGCCAGAAGACGGCCGCGTTCGAGATCGTGGACGCGCTCGGCGACGCCCCCGACATCCATGTGCTGCCGGTCGGCAACGCGGGCAACATCACGGCCTACTGGAAGGGGTACCGGGAGTACGCCGACGCCTCCTCCCCGTGGGGGGCCCTCGCCACCCGCACCCCCCGCATGTGGGGTTACCAGGCGTCCGGCTCGGCGCCGATCGTGCGCGGCGCGCCGGTGAAGGACCCGCACACCATCGCCACGGCCATTCGCATCGGCAATCCCGCCTCGTGGCAGCCGGCCGAGCAGGCGCGCGACGAGTCGGGCGGCCGCATCGACGAGGTGACGGACCGTCAGATCCTCGCCGCCTACCGGCTGTTGGCCGCGCAGGAGGGCGTCTTCGTCGAGCCCGCCTCGGCGGCGAGCGTCGCCGGCCTGCTCAAGGCGGCCGAGCAGGGCCTGGTGGACCCGGGCCAGCGCATCGTCTGCACGGTCACCGGCAACGGGCTCAAGGACCCCGACTGGGCCGTGGCCGGAGCCCCGCAGCCCGTCACCGTCCCGGTGGACGCCGCGACGGCCGCGGAGCGGCTGGGCCTGGCGTAGCCCGCCGCCCGTCGGCGGCCGGGCGCGCCGGCCGTCGCGCGGCGGCGGCCCCGCCCGCGCCGTGCGCCGGGGGCGCGCCCCCCTCGCGGGGGCCGTCCCGGTGTGCGGCCCGGGCAGGTCCGGCGCTTCCGCCCCGGCGCACAGGAAGGGGCATGATCAGGGAAAGACCGTCCCAAATCCGGCGCGCCGCAGGCGACACGCATCGCGCGCCTCCTGTGCGCCCTATGTCGCCACAGAACCTTCCTTCGATAGGCTGTCCTCACTCCGCCCCGTCGCAGAACCGAGCCGCCCTCCATGCGGTGTCGCCGTCGCGGCCCCTTGCGGATGTCGCACGCCCTACCAAGGCCACATCAAGGAGAGTCATCGAGCGATGGCCGGTCCCGCCTTCCGCGCCGCCGCCGTCCGAGTGCGCACCCCTGCCACCAGCGCGAACCTCGGTCCCGGCTTCGACGCCCTCGGTCTGTCCCTGGGCCTTTACGACGACGTCGTCGTCCGGGTGGCCGAATCCGGGCTGCACATCGACATCGCCGGCGAGGGCGCCGATTCCCTCCCGCGCGACGAGAGCCACCTGCTCGTACGGTCCCTGCGCACCACGTTCGACCTGCTGGGCGGCCAGCCGCGCGGCCTCGAGGTGGTCTGCGCCAACCGCATTCCGCACGGCCGGGGCCTGGGCTCGTCGGCCGCCGCGATCTGCGCGGGGATCGTGGCCGCCCGGGCGGTGACGATAGGCGGGGCCGAGCGGCTCGACGAGCGGGCGATGCTGGAGCTGGCCACCGAGATCGAGGGCCACCCCGACAACGTCGCCGCGTGTCTGCTCGGCGGTTTCACCCTGGCCTGGACGGACGGGGGCGCGGCCCGGGCCATTCGGATGGACCCGGCCGGTTCCATCGTTCCGGTGGTCTTCGTCCCCGGCCGCCCGGTCGCCACCGAGACCGCGCGGGGGCTGCTGCCGCGGCAGGTCCCCCACGTGGACGCCGCGGCCAACGCGGGCCGGGCCGCGCTGCTGGTCGAGGCGCTGACCCGGCGTCCGGAGCTGCTGCTGCCGGCCACCGAGGACCGGCTCCACCAGGAGTACCGCGCCCCGGCGATGCCGGAGAGCGTGGCCCTGGTCAACCGGCTGCGGGCGGACGGTGTGCCCGCGGTCGTCTCCGGCGCGGGCCCCACGGTGCTCGCGCTGGTCGAGGACGGCGCGGCCGACAAGGTCGCGCGGCTGGCGGGCGAGGGATGGGCGGCCAACCGGCTGGCCCTCGACGCCGGGGGGACGAGCGTGCTGCCGCTCGCCGCGTGAGTCAGGGGCGGCGGCGGCCCGGGCGGGCCGGTCGCCGGAGAAGGCGCCGCGGAAACACGGTTGCCGGTCTTTGAGAGGGGGAATGTTTGTGGGATCCGGTAGTGTTAACCTCAAGTCTGCACCCGAAGCCACATCGGCTCGGTGCTCTGTGTCCCGATCAGGGACCGCTTTTCTTCCGGGAGCCTCCCAGACTGCCTGAGCAGATTCGAGCACGCTCCGGAATCGGCGTGGGCGACATGAGTGAAGCGATGCGTCTTGTTCTTCACTGATTCCTTCACGTCGGCATCAATGCACTGATTCCTCCGCCGTACCGCGGCGGACCACCGCCCCGGCCCGGTCCGCAAGCAGACCGCAGCCGGACAGCACAACCGGTCGCCGAGCCAGACAGGCCGACGCCCGCTCCAGGGAAGGACCCCTTCGTGAGCGACACCACCGATCTGATGGGCGTGAACGCCGCCGGCACTGACAAGAGTGCCTCCGCGCCCGCCACGGACGCTCCCGCCGCGCCTGCCACCGGTGCTGCCGCCGCCCCGCGGCGGCGCCGCTCGGGCACGGGCCTCGACGCCATGGTGCTGGCCGAGCTCCAGCAGCTCGCCTCCAGCCTTGGCATCAAGGGCACCGCGCGGATGCGCAAAGGCCAGCTGATCGAGGTCATCAAGGAGAGGCAGGCCGCCTCCGGCGGCGCCGCCAAGCCCGCGGCCGAGCAGCCCGCGGAAGCCCCGGCGGAGAAGCCGAAGCGCCGCGCGACCTCGCGGGCGCGCACCGGCGAGGGCGCGGACGGGAAAGCCCCCGCCGAGCAGGCCGCGGCCCAGCAGCAGATCGAGATCCCGGGCCAGGGCGGCGGCGACGAGGCGCCGGCCGGCGAGCGCCGCCGCCGCCGGGCCACCGCGCCCGCGGGCAGCCCGGAGGGCACCGAGGCGCGCGCCGAGGCCCGTACCGAGACCCGCGGGGAGGCCCGTACCGAGGTGCTCACCTCGGACAAGCCCGAGGCGGAGGCCGACGGCGGCCGCAAGGGCGACCGCCAGGACCGCGGCGAGCGCGGCCAGAAGGGCGACCGCCGCGAGCGCGGTCAGCGCGACCGCCGCGGCCGCGGCGAGGAGGGCGCGGGCCAGCAGGCCGGCGGCCGCCAGCAGCGCGAGCGCGCCGGCCGCGCCGAGCAGGGCCCGCAGGACGAGGACGAGTTCGAGGGCGGACGCCGGGGCCGCCGCGGCCGCTACCGCGACCGCCGGGGCCGCCGCGGCCGCGACGACTTCGCGGGCGAGCCGCAGCTGTCCGAGGACGACGTCCTGATCCCCGTCGCGGGCATCCTCGACATCCTCGACAACTACGCCTTCATCCGGACCTCCGGCTACCTGCCCGGTCCCAACGACGTCTACGTCTCCCTCGCCCAGGTCCGCAAGAACGGCCTGCGCAAGGGCGACCACGTCACCGGCGCGGTGCGCCAGCCCAAGGACGGCGAGCGCCGCGAGAAGTTCAACGCCCTCGTGCGCCTCGACTCGGTGAACGGCATGGCGCCCGAAACCGGCCGCGGGCGGCCCGAGTTCCACAAGCTGACCCCGCTCTACCCGCAGGACAGGCTGCGGTTGGAGACCGACCCGGGCGTGCTGACGACCCGGATCATCGACCTCGTCGCGCCCATCGGCAAGGGCCAGCGCGGTCTGATCGTGGCCCCGCCGAAGACCGGCAAGACCATGATCATGCAGGCGATCGCCAACGCGATCACCACCAACAACCCCGAGTGCCACCTGATGGTCGTCCTGGTCGACGAGCGTCCGGAAGAGGTCACCGACATGCAGCGGTCGGTCAAGGGCGAGGTCATCTCCTCGACCTTCGACCGCCCGGCCGAGGACCACACCACCGTCGCCGAGCTGGCCATCGAGCGCGCCAAGCGCCTCGTCGAGCTGGGTCACGACGTGGTCGTCCTGCTCGACTCCATCACCCGCCTGGGCCGCGCGTACAACCTGGCCGCCCCGGCGTCCGGGCGCATCCTGTCCGGTGGTGTCGACTCGACCGCGCTCTACCCGCCGAAGAAGTTCTTCGGCGCCGCGCGCAACATCGAGGACGGCGGCTCGCTGACCATCCTGGCCACCGCGCTGGTCGAGACCGGCTCGCGGATGGACGAGGTGATCTTCGAGGAGTTCAAGGGCACCGGCAACATGGAGCTCAAGCTCGACCGGAAGCTCGCCGACAAGCGCATCTTCCCCGCGGTGGACGTCGACCCGTCCAGCACCCGCAAGGAGGAGATCCTGCTCGGCGCCGACGAGCTGTCCATCGTCTGGAAGCTCCGCCGCGTGCTGCACGCGCTGGACTCCCAGCAGGCCATCGAGCTGCTCCTCGACAAGATGAAGCAGACGAAGTCCAACGCCGAGTTCCTGATGCAGATCGCCAAGACGGCGCCCGCGCCGGGCAACGGCAACGACTGACGGTCCGCGAAAAGGCGGAACCCCCTCCCGCACCGCGGGAGGGGGTTCCGCCTTTTCGCCGTCGTGATCTTGTCGAGTCCTCCCCGTGACCTTCTGAGACTTCCGCCACAGGGGCACCGCCCGGCGCATGCCCCAGCAAGTCCGTCGAAACGGGCGAAAACGCAGGTCGCGGGGGGTGCGGCCGAGATCCGGGCGCGGCGGTTTCCCGCCGGTTCCTAAGAAAGCCCTCACACGGCCCCGTGCAACCCTGTCGCAGACCTCGCCGTCTGAGTTCCACGACGGCAGGGGGGAAGCCGAACCAGCGGAGGACTGAGGAAGGTATGGCGGACGAGAGCAGGGGTACGAGGGCCGGCGGGCGCCGCCGGCGTCCCGGCGGGCCCCGTGGCCGCCGGCGCAAGCCCCGCGAGCGCCGCAAGGGCTGGCGAATAGCCCTCTGGACGACCACGGCGCTGGTCGTCCTGGGCGGCTCCGGCATCGGCTACGCCTACTTCAAGCTCAACGGCAACCTGCACGGCGTCGACATCAACTCCGCGCTCGGCACCGACCGCCCCGACAACGTGGACAACGGCTCGCAGGACATCCTCGTCCTCGGCTCCGACTCGCGGGCCGGCGCCAACGGCCAGTACGGCCGCGACGAGGGCAGCGCCCGCTCCGACACCGCGATGATCGTCCACGTCTACGCGGGCCACAAGAAGGCCAGCGTCGTCAGCATCCCGCGCGACACCATGGTTCCCCGCCCCGAGTGCCGGACCCGCGACGGCAAGGTCAGCCCGGCCGTCCGGCGCGCCCAGTTCAACGACGCCTACTCGGTGGGCGGCGCGGTCTGCGCGGTCAAGACCGTCGAGGCCATGACCGGCATCCGCATGGACCACTACCTCGAAGTGGACTTCGCCGGCTTCCAGAAGCTCATCGACAAGCTCGGCGGCGTCGAGGTCACCACCACCAGGCCCATCCGCGACAAGTGGAGCCACCTGAACCTGCCCGCGGGCACCCACCGGCTCGACGGCGAGCAGTCCCTGGGGCTGGTGCGCACCCGGCACGGCGTGGGCGACGGCAGCGACCTGGGCCGCATCAAGCTCCAGCAGGCGTTCATCAAGGCGCTCATCGACCAGGTCAAGTCCGTCGGCCTGTTCACCAACCCCGCCAAGCTCTACGGGATCGCCGACACCGCCACCAAGGCGCTGACCACCGACTCCGAGCTGGCCTCGGTCGACAAGCTGCTCTCCTTCGCCAACGGCCTCAAGGGGATCGGCTCGGGGGACATGCACATGACCACCCTCCCGGTGGGCCCCGACCTGCTCGACAAGAACCGCGTCGCCCCCCTGCCCCAGGCCAAGCAGGTCTGGAAGGCGCTCCACGACGACCGGCCCATCCCCGAGTCCGCCCTCAAGGACGGCGAGGGGACGAAGACCGACGCCGACGGCGTGGTCAGGTAGCGGCCCCCGGGGCCCCGGGAATACCGGGCCCCCACCCCCGGTTTTGGGGGATACGGCCAGGACTGGCAGACTGGTACGTCGGCCCCGGTTCACGGGGGGGCAATCCCGCCCCTCGACCCGGTGCCCTCCCGAAACTAGGAGAACCCTTGAAGCGCGACATCCACCCGGAGTACGTCGAGACCCAGGTCAGCTGCACCTGCGGCAACTCGTTCACCACCCGGAGCACCATCGCCGGCGGCACCATCCGTGCCGAGGTCTGCTCCGCGTGCCACCCGTTCTACACGGGCAAGCAGAAGATCCTCGACACCGGTGGCCGTGTGGCGCGGTTCGAGGCCCGCTTCGGCAAGAACGCCGGGTCCGCCAAGAAGTAGCGGCCCGCTCGCGCCGGTCGGCCCTTCCCCGCGTGCCGGGGGAGGGCCGCACCGGCGCTTTGTCGTCCAGCAGGTCCGTCCGTTTCTCACAGGGAATCAAGATGTTCGAGGCAGTCGAGGAACTGGTCGGCGAGCACGCCGACCTCGAGCAGCGGCTCGCCGACCCCGCCGTCCACGCGGACCAGGCGAACGCCCGCAAGCTCAACAAGCGCTACGCCGAGCTGACCCCGATCGTCGGCACCTACCGCTCCTGGAAGCGGGCCGGCGACGACATCGAGACCGCCCGCGAGTTCGCCGCGGACGACCCCGACTTCGCCGCCGAGGTCAAGGAGCTGGAGAAGCAGCGCGAGGAGCTCACCGAGAAGCTCCGCCTGCTGCTCGTCCCCCGCGACCCCAGTGACGACAAGGACGTCATCCTGGAGATCAAGGCCGGCGCCGGCGGCGACGAGTCCGCCCTCTTCGCCGGCGACCTGCTCCGGATGTACCTGCGCTACGCCGAGCGCGTCGGCTGGAAGACCGAGATCATCGACTCCACCGAGTCCGAGCTCGGCGGCTACAAGGACGTCCAGGTCGCGGTCAAGACCAAGGGCAACGTCACCCCCGAGCCCGGCCAGGGCGTCTGGGCCCGGCTGAAGTACGAGGGCGGCGTGCACCGCGTCCAGCGCGTGCCGGCCACCGAATCCCAGGGCCGCATCCACACCTCCGCCGCCGGCGTGCTCGTCACGCCCGAGGCCGAGGAGATCGACATCGAGATCAACCCCAACGACCTGCGCATCGACGTCTACCGCTCGTCCGGCCCCGGCGGCCAGTCCGTCAACACCACCGACTCGGCCGTGCGCATCACGCACCTGCCGACCGGTGTCGTGGCCTCCTGCCAGAACGAGAAGAGCCAGCTCCAGAACAAGGAGCAGGCCCTGCGCATCCTCCGCTCCCGGCTGCTCGCCGCCGCCCAGGAGAAGGCCGAGGCCGAGGCCGCCGACGCCCGCCGCAGCCAGGTGCGCACCGTGGACCGGTCCGAGAAGATCCGGACCTACAACTTCCCGGAAAACCGCATCTCGGACCACCGCGTCGGTTTCAAGGCGTACAACTTGGACCAGGTGCTCGACGGGGACCTCGACGCGGTCATCCAGGCGTGCGTCGACGCCGACTCGGCGGCCAAGCTCGCCGCCACCCAGTAACCCGCGCACCCCGCGCACGGAGCGTACGGAACCCCAGGAGACCGGCATGGAGCGCTACAGGAGGAAGGCCCAGTGAACCTGCTGCTCGCCGAGGTGGCCCAGGCCACCCAGCGGCTGGCCGACGCCGGCGTGCCCTCCCCGCGCTTCGACGCGGAGGAGCTCGCCGCCTTCGTCCACGGCGTCAAACGCGGCGAACTCCACCTCGTCGCCGACGCCGACTTCGACGCGCGCTACTGGGAGGCCGTCGCGCGCCGCGAGGCCCGCGAACCGCTCCAGCACATCACCGGCCGCGCCTTCTTCCGCTACCTGGAACTCCAGGTCGGCCCCGGGGTGTTCGTGCCCCGGCCCGAGACCGAGTCGGTCGTCGGCTGGGCCATAGACGCCGTGCGCGCCATGGACGTCGTCGAGCCGCTCATCGTCGACCTGTGCACCGGCTCCGGGGCCATCGCCCTGGCCCTCGCCCAGGAGGTGCCCCGCTCCCGGGTGCACGCCGTCGAGCTGGACGAGACCGCCCTGTCCTGGGCGCGCAAGAACGTCGAGGGCTCGCGCGTCCAGCTGCACCACGGGGACGCGCTCACCGCGCTCCCCGAGCTCGACGGCCAGGTCGACCTGGTCGTCAGCAACCCGCCGTACATCCCGCTCACCGAGTGGGAGTACGTCGCCCCCGAGGCCCGCGACCACGACCCGCAGCTCGCCCTGTTCTCCGGCGAGGACGGCCTCGACACCATCCGCGGCCTGGAGCGCACCGCCCACCGGCTGCTGCGCCCCGGCGGCGTCGTCGTCATCGAGCACGCCGACACCCAGGGCGGCCAGGTGCCGTGGATCTTCACCGAGGAGCGGGGCTGGGCCGACGCGGCCGACCACCCCGACCTCAACAACCGCCCCCGGTTCGCGACGGCCCGGAAGGCGATGCCGTGACGACGGCGACCACCGCGTCCTCCCGGGGGACGCACCCCGCTCACACAGACATCCCGTTCGAGGAGGTTGGCTAATGGCTCGGCGATACGACTGCGGCGACGCGACCGACCGCAGGACCGGTCTGCGCGAGGCGGCCGCCGCGGTCCGCCGCGGCGAGCTGGTCGTGCTGCCCACCGACACCGTGTACGGCATCGGTGCGGACGCCTTCAGCCGCGAGGCCGTCGGGGACCTCCTGGCGGCCAAGGGCCGCGGCCGGGGCATGCCCTCGCCCGTCCTCGTCGGCTCCCCCAACACCCTGCACGGGCTCGTCACCGACTTCTCCGAGCAGGCCTGGGAGCTCGTCGACGCCTTCTGGCCCGGCGCGCTCACCCTGGTCGCCAACCACCAGCCCTCGCTGACCTGGGACCTGGGCGAGACCCGCGGCACCGTCGCCATCCGCATGCCCCTGCACCCGGTCGCCATCGAGCTGCTCACCGAGTTCGGCCCCATGGCCGTCTCCAGCGCCAACCTCACCGGCCACCCGGCCCCGCAGACCTGCGACGCCGCCCAGGAGATGCTCGGCGACTCCGTCTCCGTCTACCTCGACGGCGGCCCCACCCCGGCCGACGTGCCGTCCTCCATCGTCGACGTCACCGGCAAGGTCCCCGTGCTGCTGCGCGCCGGCGCGATCAGCGCCGAGCAGCTCCGCGAGGTGGTACCCGACCTCGAGGTGGCGAATTGATCGCCCCGCAGGGGCGTGGCATAGCGGGACCGGAGACGAGCACCGACATCTTCCGCATCCTCCACGTCAGCACCGGCAACGTCTGCCGCTCGCCCATCACCGAGCGGCTGACCCGCCATGCCCTGACGGAGCGCCTGGGCGACCCGGGCGCCGGCGGCCTGGTGGTGGAGAGCGCGGGCACCTGGGGCCACGAGGGCGCGCCCATGGAGGCGCACGCGGCCACCGTGCTCGCCGACTTCGGCGCCGACGCCCACGGCTTCATGGGCCGGGAGCTGCTGGACGAGCACGTCATCCGCGCCGACCTGGTCCTCACGGCCACCCGCGACCACCGCGCCCAGGTCATCTCCATGGGCCACTCGGCGGGCCTGCGCACCTTCACGCTCAAGGAGTTCACCCGGCTGGTGCGGGCCATCGACCCGGTGACGCTGCCCGACCCGGTCCGCCCCGGCGGGGTGGTCGCCCGGGCCCGGGCCCTGGTCCAGGCCGCGGCCGCGCTGCGCGGCTGGCTGCTGGCGCCGGACGCGGAGGCCGACGAGGTCCTCGACCCCTACGGCGCGCCGATCACCTTCTTCCGCTCCATCGGGGACGAGATCAACCAGGCGCTCGACCCGGTCCTCACCGCGCTCACCGGCATCCCGGCCGACCGGCACCCTGCGTAGCCTCGGGCGCGGGCCTACATTGGGTGGTGAGCACGGCTCACCCGCCCACCGCACGGAGCCCGCGATGCCCGTCACCCCCGCACCCGTCAGCGCCCCGCGGCTCGCACCCGGCCCGGGCCGGGGCGCCGAGGAACTGCTGCGGCAGGATCCCGAGATGGCGGGCATCCTGCTCGCCGAGGCCGACCGCCGGGCGACCGGCCTCCAGCTGATCGCCGCCGAGAACTTCACCTCGTCCGCCGTTCTCGCGGCGCTCGCCTCGCCGCTGGCCGACAAGTACGCCGAGGGCTATCCCGGCGCCCGCCACCACGGCGGCTGCGAGGTGGCCGACCTGGCCGAGCGGGTCGCCACGGAGCGGGCCAAGGCGCTCTTCGGCGCCGAGCACGCCAACGTCCAGCCGCACTCCGGCTCGGCCGCCGTGCTCGCCGCCTACGCGGCGCTGCTGCGGCCGGGCGACAAGGTGCTGGCCATGGGCCTGCGGGAGGGCGGGCACCTCACCCACGGCTCCCCGGCCAACTTCTCGGGCCGCTGGTTCGACTTCACCGGCTACGGCGTCCACCCGGACACCGGGCTCATCGACTACGACCGGCTGCGCGCCCTGGCCCTGGCGCACCGGCCGCGGGCGATCGTCTGCGGCTCGACGTCGTACCCCCGCCACCCCGACTACGCGCTCTTCCGCGAGATCGCCGACGAGGTCGACGCGTACCTCGTCGTGGACGCGGCGCACCCCATCGGCCTGGTCGCCGGGGGAGCGGCGCCCACCCCGGTGCCGTACGCGGACGTGCTGTGCGCGACCACGCACAAGGTGCTGCGCGGGCCGCGCGGCGGGATGCTGCTGTGCGGGGCGCGGCTGGCGGACCGGGTGGACCGGGCGGTGTTCCCGTTCGTCCAGGGCGGTGCCCTGATGCACGCGGTGGCGGCCAAGGCCGTCGCCTTCGGGGAGGCGGCGACGCCGGCGTTCACCGCGTACGCCCATCAGGTGGTGGCCAACGCGCGGGCGCTGGCGGCCGGGCTGGCCGGCGAGGGCCTGGCCGTCGCCACCGGGGGCACCGACACCCACCTCGTGGCCGCCGACACCGGCCCGCTGGGCCTGGACGCCACCGCGGCCCGCGGCCGGCTGGCCGCCGCCGGTATCGTGCTCGACGTCTGCGGCCTGGGCAGGGGCTCGGCGCGCGGTCTGCGGCTGGGCACCGCGGCGGTGACCACCCAGGGCATGGGCGAGCCGGAGATGGCCCGGGTGGCCGCCCTGATGGGGGCCGCGCTGCGGGGCGCGGAGCCGGCGGGCCGGCTCAGGGAGCAGGTCGCCGAACTGACCGCGGCGTTTCCGCCCTATCCTGCGCGGGACTGATCGTCGGCAACCATCAGGGGGTGGTGAACGTCTTCATCGGCATTCACGGAACGAGACCGTGCGCGCATATGGTGGTGGGCTGTGAGGTCCGGCGAGATCCCTGGGGCAGCCCGTGCGTGAATACCTGCTGACGCTCTGCGTCACCGTGGCGGTCACCTATCTGCTCACGGGCCCGGTGCGGAAGTTCGCGATCATGGCCGGGGCGATGCCGGAGATCCGCGCGCGCGACGTGCACCGCGAGCCGACGCCGCGGCTCGGCGGGATCGCCATGTTCGGCGGCCTGTGCGCGGGTCTGCTGGTGGCGGCGTACCTGCCCAACCTGAAGCCGGTCTTCGAGACCTCCAACGAACCCCGGGCGCTGCTCTCGGGGGCGGGGCTGATCTGGCTGCTGGGCGTGCTGGACGACAAGTGGGGCGTGGACGCCCTGGTCAAGCTGGGCGGCCAGATGATCGCGGCCGGTGTGATGGTGCTCCAGGGCCTGACCATCCTGTGGCTGCCGGTGCCGGGCATCGGCACGGTGGCGCTGACCCCCATGCAGGGCACGCTGCTGACGGTCGCCCTGGTGGTCATCACGATCAACGCGGTGAACTTCGTGGACGGTCTGGACGGCCTCGCGTCGGGCATGGTCTGCCTGGCGGCGGCGGCGTTCTTCCTCTACGCCTACCGGCTCTGGTACGGGCACAACGTGGAGGCGGCGGCGCCGGCGACGCTGTTCGCGGCGGTGCTCGTCGGCATGTGCCTGGGCTTCCTGCCGCACAACATGCACCCCGCGCGGATCTTCATGGGCGACTCGGGGTCGATGCTCATCGGCCTGGTGCTGGCGGCGGGCGCGATCTCGATCACGGGCCAGGTCGACCCCGACCTGCTCGGCTCGTTCACGGGCTCGGAGAAGGCGACCGTGCAGGCGACGGTGCCGGTCTACATCCCGCTGCTGCTGCCGCTGACGATCATCGCGGTGCCGGTGGCGGACCTGCTGCTGGCGGTCGTGCGCCGGACGTGGAACGGCCAGTCGCCGTTCGCCGCGGACCGCGGTCATCTGCACCACCGGCTGCTGGAGATCGGCCATTCGCACAGCCGGGCGGTGCTGATCATGTACTTCTGGTCGGCGCTGATCGCCTTCGGCACGGTGGCGTACTCGGTGAACTCCGAGGCCGGCGGCCGGATCCTGCTGGTGATCGTGGCGCTGAGCGCGGTGGGGCTGGTGCTGCTGCTGATGCCGCGGTTCACTCCGCGCGCTCCGCGCTGGGCCGAGCGCCTGGTGCCGCCGAGGTACCGGCGCAGGGGCACCCCGCCGGCGGCCGTCCCCGCCGCGCCCGAGGACCGCGAGGACGCCGGGCGGGACGCGCGCGAGCCCGTCCCGGCCGGCCTGCACGGGGCGACGGCGATCGGCGACCGCTCGCGCTTCCGCGCCGTGCGCGACCTCGGCCGGCGCTAGCAGACGAGAAGCCGCCCGTCAGTGGCCTGACGGGCGGCTTCACTCTTGCGTGTGATAGGCAGCACACGATATAGGTAAAGGCCTCATCAAATAGTTTGTGATACCGTTCACGAAACCGGAGGCAGAGCCGAAGGACCGTAGCGCGGTAGCTCCAACGGACCCTTCGCCGCGCTCCTGCGCGCCGAACCCCGGGATACGCTCGTCCCCGACGAATCGTTGCTTCCGACTCCGCCGGAGAGACCCTTCATGCAGGCCAACGACGCCCGAACGCTACTTCAGTGCGCCGTACCGACCGCTGCCGCGGGGGTCGTCGCCGTTGCCGTCGCCTTCGCGCTCGCGGGGGCAAGGGAGCCGTCGGAGCCGTCGCGGGCACCGCGCTCGCCCTGGCCAACATGTCGCTCGGGCTCTACATGCTCCAGCGCACGGCGCGGCAGTGGCCGCAGGTGTTCCAGATGATGGGACTCGCGCTCTACGCCGTGCAGTTCCTCGTGATCGCCGTACTCCTCGGCCTGTTGAAGGACACCACGCTCTTCAACGTCCGGTCCTTCGCCTTCTCGGTGCTCGCCGCCACCCTGGTCTGGGTCGCGGCCCAGCTGCGCGCGCACCTGAAGATGAAGATCCTTTACGTCGATCCGGAGGTCGCCGCCGACGCGAAGAAGCCCGCGCCGGCGGAGTCCCCGTCATGACAGGTAGGGCCGGGATAAGTGCTCGTGTGCTCACCTGCTATCGTCCGGTGCCATCTGAGGTGCAGCGGACGCAGACGGCCGGAGCCCCGCCCCGCGCGGGAGCACATCGGCGGTCCGTCCGGCTGACGCCTGCGGTGGCCGCCGGCCGCCGGCCGACCTGCCGCACCCCTAACCGTAAGACCAGTCCAGTGCCGTTCCGTGGCTGCTTGCCGCGCCGACACAACGAGGTTGCCGTACCTATGCGCCACGCTGAAGGAGCTCGCGGTGAGTGCTGACCAGATGCTCGCCTTCGAGACCGATTGCCACATCTTCGATGGGTGCGGCTTCCCGACACCAGGCCTTCACTCCTTCGTCTTCGAACCGCTCTTCACCATCGGCGGTGTCGAGGTCAACAAGCCGATGCTGCTGGCCGTGCTGAGCTCGGTCACCGTGCTCGTCTTCCTCTGGGCCGCCTTCGGCCGGGCCAAGGTCGTGCCGGGCAAGCTCCAGATGATCGGTGAGGCCGGCTACGACTTCATCCGCAAGGGAGTCGTCTACGAGGCCCTCGGCAAGAAGGAGGGCGACAAGTACGTCCCCCTCATGGTCTCGATGTTCTTCTTCATCTGGATCATGAACCTGTGGTCGATCATCCCGGTCGCCCAGTTCCCGGTGACGTCGATCATCGCCTACCCGGCCGGCCTCGCCCTGCTCGTCTACCTGATCTGGGTGCCGCTGACGTTCAAGCGCCACGGCTTCATCGGCGGCATCAAGAACATCTCCGGCTACAACAAGGAGCTGGGCTGGGTCCTGCCGCTGGTCATGGTCCTGGAGCTGCTCTCCAACCTGCTGATCCGGCCCTTCACCCACGCGGTCCGGCTCTTCGCGAACATGTTCGCCGGCCACGTCCTGCTGCTGATCTTCACCATCGCCAGCTGGTACCTGCTCAACGGCATCGGCATCGCCTACGCCGGCGTCTCCTTCGTGATGGTCATCCTGCTGACCGTCTTCGAGATGTTCATCCAGGCCCTTCAGGCGTACGTCTTCGTCCTCCTGGCCTGCTCCTACATCCAGGGCGCTCTCGCCGAGCACCACTGAGCGGCCCCTCCCACAGACCCCCAGACGTCCGGTGGCCAACCCCCACCGGTCCGTGAAAGAGAAGGAAGAAACGGCATGTCCGCTGCGCTCCAGACCCTTGCCGAAGGCGTTTCCCTCAAGGGCAACCTCGCCTCCATCGGCTACGGCCTCGCGGCCATCGGCCCCGGTGTCGGCGTCGGCATCATCTTCGGCAACGGCACCCAGGCCCTGGCCCGCCAGCCCGAGGCGGCCGGCCTGATCCGCGCCAACCAGATCCTGGGCTTCGTCCTCTGTGAGGCGCTCGCCCTCATCGGCCTCGTCATGGGCTTCGTCTACGCCAGCTGATCCGGCAGACGACCACCATTGACGCGACGAAAGGCACTGATGTGATCGCCCTGGCAGCATCCCTGGCCTCGGAGAAGGAGCCCGTGTTCCTTCCCCCGATGCCGGAGCTCGTCATCGGCCTGGTCGCCTTCCTCATCGTCCTCGTCGTCCTCGGCAAGAAGCTCCTCCCGGGCATCAACAAGACCCTGGACGAGCGCCGGGCGGCCATCGAGGGCGGCCTGGAGAAGGCGAAGGCCGCCGAGGAGGAGGCCAAGCAGGTACTCGAGGACTACCGGGCTCAGCTCGCCGAGGCACGCACCGAGGCCGCGCGCCTGCGCCAGGAGGCGCAGGAGCAGGGCGCCGCGATGGTCGTCGAGATGCGGGCCGAGGGCGAGCGGCAGCGTGAGGAGATCATCGCTGCCGGCCGCGCCCAGGTCGAGGCCGACCGCCAGGCCGCCACGGCCGCGCTCCGGCAGGACGTCGGCAAGCTGGCCATCGACCTGGCCGACCGGATCGTCGGCGAGTCCATGAAGGACTCCGTCCGGCAGGAACGCACCATCGACCGGTTCCTCGACGCGCTCGAGGCCAAGCCGGCCGACCCGACGAAGGCTGAGGTCACCCGATGAACGGAGCGAGCCGCGAGGCCCTGGCCTCGGCCCGCGACAACCTCGAAGCGCTGCTGGACAGCGCCTCGGCCGACGCCGCCCGGCTCGCCGAGGACCTCGCCTCCGTCACCGCGCTGCTCGACCGCGAGGTGTCCCTGCGCCGGGTCCTCACCGACCCGGCGCAGCCCGCCGACGCCAAGTCCGAGCTGGCCGGCCGCCTGCTGCGCGGACAGGTCGGCGGCGACGCGGCCGACCTGGTGAGCGGCCTGGTCCGGTCCCGCTGGTCGTCCTCGCGCGACCTGGTGGACGCGCTGGAGGAGCTCGCCGCCGGCGCCGAGCTGGCCGCCGCCCAGGGCGCCGGCCGGCTGGACGACGTCGAGGACGAGCTGTTCCGCTTCGGCCGCATCGTCGAGTCCAACCCCGGTCTGCGCGCCGCGCTGACCGACAAGGTCGCCGACAAGGCCGCCAAGGCCGGGCTGCTGCGCACACTGCTGGGCGGCCGCGCCGACGCGGTCACCGAGCGGCTGATCGTCCGGCTGGTCACCGCACCGCGAGGCCGTAGCCTGGAAGCGGGGCTCACCGCCCTCTCCAAGCTGGCCGCGGACCGCCGTGGCCGCGTGGTCGCGGAGGTCACCTCCGCGGTGCCGCTGAACGACCGGCAGAAGCAGCGCCTCGGCGACGCCCTCGGCCGGATCTACGGGAAGCGCGTCCACCTCAACCTGGACGTCGACCCCGAGGTCATCGGCGGCATCCAGGTGCGCATCGGCGACGAGGTCATCAACGGCACCATCGCGGACCGGCTCGCCGAGGCGGGCCGCCGGATGGCCGGCTGACCGGCCACCAACTCAAGAGCATGACTGACGGCCCGAGTTGGGCCGACGGTGTCCCACGGGGGAAGCCCCCTGGGGAAGAAATACTTCGGGCCCAACAAGGAGAGCAGGGAACCCAGATGGCGGAGCTCACGATCCGGCCGGAGGAGATCCGGGACGCGCTGGAGAACTTTGTCCAGGCGTACAAGCCGGACGCGGCCTCGCGCGAGGAGGTCGGTACGGTCAGCCTGGCCGGCGACGGCATCGCCAAGGTCGAGGGGCTGCCCTCGGCCATGGCGAACGAGCTGCTGAAGTTCGAGGACGGCACCCTCGGCCTCGCCCTCAACCTCGAGGAGCGCGAGATCGGCGCGATCGTCCTCGGCGAGTTCAGCGGCATCGAGGAGGGCCAGCCGGTGCAGCGCACCGGTGAGGTGCTCTCCGTCGGTGTGGGCGAGGGCTACCTCGGCCGCGTCGTCGACCCGCTGGGCAACCCGATCGACGGCCTCGGCGAGATCAAGACCGAGGGCCGCCGCGCCCTCGAGCTGCAGGCCCCCACGGTCATGCAGCGCAAGTCGGTCCACGAGCCGATGGAGACGGGCTACAAGGCCGTCGACGCCATGACCCCGATCGGCCGTGGCCAGCGTCAGCTGATCATCGGTGACCGTCAGACCGGCAAGACCGCCCTGGCGATCGACACGATCATCAACCAGCGTGCCAACTGGCGCACCGGCGACCCGAAGAAGCAGGTCCGCTGCATCTACGTCGCCATCGGCCAGAAGGGCTCCACCATCGCGTCCGTGCGCGGCGCGCTGGAGGAGGCCGGCGCCCTGGAGTACACCACCATCGTCGCCGCCCCGGCGTCGGACCCGGCGGGCTTCAAGTACCTCGCCCCCTACACGGGTTCCGCCATCGGCCAGCACTGGATGTACCAGGGCAAGCACGTCCTGATCGTCTTCGACGACCTGTCGAAGCAGGCCGACGCCTACCGTGCCGTCTCCCTGCTGCTGCGCCGTCCGCCGGGCCGCGAGGCCTACCCGGGTGACGTCTTCTACCTGCACTCCCGCCTGCTGGAGCGCTGCGCCAAGCTCTCCGACGACATGGGCGCCGGCTCGATGACCGGTCTGCCGATCGTCGAGACCAAGGCCAACGACGTCTCGGCGTTCATCCCGACCAACGTCATCTCCATCACCGACGGCCAGTGCTTCCTGGAGTCCGACCTGTTCAACGCCGGTCAGCGCCCGGCCCTGAACGTCGGTATCTCGGTCTCCCGTGTCGGTGGTTCGGCCCAGCACAAGGCCATGCGCCAGGTCTCCGGCCGGCTCCGCGTGGACCTCGCCCAGTACCGCGAGCTGGAGGCGTTCGCCGCCTTCGGTTCCGACCTGGACGCGGCCTCCAAGGCGGCCCTGGAGCGCGGCAAGCGCATGGTCGAGCTGCTGAAGCAGACGCAGTACGCCCCGTTCGCCACCGAGGACCAGGTCGTGGCCATCTGGGCCGGCACCAACGGCAAGATGGACGACGTCCCGGTCGAGGACATCCGCCGCTTCGAGCGCGAGCTGCTGGACTACCTGCACCAGGCCCACAAGGGCCTGATGACCAGCATCGTCGAGGGCGGCAAGATGTCCGACGACACGCTGCAGGCGCTCGGTGACGCCGTCGCCTCCTTCAAGCAGCAGTTCCAGACCGCGGACGGCAAGCTGCTGGGCGAGGGCTGAGCATGGGTGCCCAGCTCCGGGTCTACAAGAGGCGGATCAAGTCCGTCTCCGCGACCAAGAAGATCACCAAGGCGATGGAGATGATCGCCGCCTCGCGCATCGTCAAGGCACAGCGCCAGGTGGCCGCGTCCACTCCGTACGCCAGTGAGCTCACCCGGGCCGTGACCGCCGTCGCCACCGGCTCCAACACCAAGCACCCGCTGACGACCGAGGTCGAGCAGCCGGTGCGGGCCGCGGTCCTGCTCGTCACGAGCGACCGCGGTCTGGCGGGCGGTTACTCCTCCAACGCCATCAAGGCCGCGGACAAGCTCACCGAGCGGCTGCGCGGCGAGGGCAAGGAGGTCGTCCACTACGTCGTCGGCCGCAAGGGCGTGGGCTACTACTCCTTCCGGGAGCGCCCGGTGGCCGCGTCGTGGACGGGCTTCACGGACAGCCCGACCTACGCGGACGCCAAGAAGGTGGCGGACCCGCTGATCGAGGCCGTCCTCACGGACACGGCCGAGGGCGGCGTGGACGAGCTGCACATCGTCTTCACGGAGTTCGTGTCGATGATGACGCAGACCCCGGTGGACAAGCGGCTGCTGCCGCTGACCCTCGACACGACGGAGGCCGAGGACGAGGCGGCGAAGGACCAGATCCTTCCGCTGTTCGAGTTCGAGCCGTCGGACGAGGCGGTGCTCGACGCGCTGATGCCGCGGTACGTCGAGTCCCGTGTCTACAACGCCCTGCTGCAGGCCGCCGCCTCCGAGCACGCGGCCCGCCGCCGGGCGATGAAGTCGGCGACCGACAACGCCGAAGAGCTCATCAAGTCGCTCACGCGGCTTGCCAACGCGGCCCGACAGGCCGACATCACCCAGGAAATCAGCGAGATCGTCGGTGGCGCGAGCGCCCTGGCCGACGCGACCGCGGGGAGTGACCGATAAATGACCACCACTGTTGAGACGGCCGCCGCGACGGGCCGCGTCGCCCGGGTCATCGGCCCGGTCGTCGACGTGGAGTTCCCCGTCGACGCGATGCCGGAGATCTACAACGCCCTGACCGTCGAGGTCGCCGACCCGTCCGAGGCCGGCAAGAAGAAGACCCTGACGCTCGAGGTCGCGCAGCACCTCGGTGAGGGCCTGGTGCGCGCCATCTCCATGGAGCCCACCGACGGCCTGGTCCGCCAGGCGCCGGTGACCGACACCGGCGACGGCATCACCGTCCCCGTCGGTGACGTCACCAAGGGCCGGGTGTTCAACACCCTGGGCCGCATCCTGAACGAGCCCGAGGCCGAGAACGAGGTCACCGAGCGCTGGTCCATCCACCGCAAGGCCCCCGCGTTCGACCAGCTCGAGTCGAAGACCGAGATGTTCGAGACCGGTCTGAAGGTCGTCGACCTGCTGACCCCGTACGTCAAGGGCGGCAAGATCGGTCTGTTCGGTGGCGCCGGTGTCGGCAAGACCGTGCTGATCCAGGAAATGATCATGCGTGTGGCCAAGCTGCACGACGGTGTCTCCGTGTTCGCCGGTGTCGGCGAGCGCACCCGTGAGGGCAACGACCTCATCCAGGAGATGGAGGAGTCGGGCGTCCTCGACAAGACCGCCCTGGTCTTCGGTCAGATGGACGAGCCCCCGGGCACCCGTCTGCGCGTCGCGCTGGCCGGCCTCACCATGGCCGAGTACTTCCGTGACGTCCAGAAGCAGGACGTGCTGTTCTTCATCGACAACATCTTCCGCTTCACCCAGGCCGGTTCCGAGGTCTCGACCCTGCTCGGCCGCATGCCCTCCGCGGTGGGCTACCAGCCGAACCTGGCCGACGAGATGGGCCTCCTCCAGGAGCGCATCACCTCGACCCGCGGTCACTCGATCACCTCGATGCAGGCGATCTACGTCCCCGCGGACGACCTGACCGACCCGGCCCCGGCGACCACCTTCGCCCACCTGGACGCCACCACCGTTCTGTCGCGTCCGATCTCGGAGAAGGGCATCTACCCGGCGGTCGACCCGCTGGACTCGACGTCCCGCATCCTGGACCCGCGCTACATCTCGCAGGACCACTACGACGCCGCCATGCGCGTCAAGGGCATCCTGCAGAAGTACAAGGACCTCCAGGACATCATCGCGATCCTCGGCATCGACGAGCTGGGCGAGGAGGACAAGCTGGTCGTCCACCGCGCCCGTCGCGTCGAGCGCTTCCTGTCGCAGAACACCCACGCGGCGAAGCAGTTCACCGGTGTCGACGGTTCGGACGTCCCGCTGGACGAGTCCATCGCGGCGTTCAACGCCATCTGCGACGGCGAGTTCGACCACTTCCCGGAGCAGGCGTTCTTCATGTGCGGTGGCCTGGAGGACCTGAAGAACAACGCCAAGGAGCTGGGCGTCTCCTGAGCACCCCGGTGCTCGCGGTCCGGGGGCGGGGCGCCCCCGCCCCCGGACCGTACGTCCCCTATTCTTTGACCCAACGCCCGCCGGACCCGGCGGGTGGAGACCCGAGGAGCCACGTTGGCTGCTGAGCTGCACGTCGAGCTGGTCGCGGCGGACCGAAGCGTCTGGTCCGGCGAGGCCACTCTGGTCATCGCGCGTACCACATCGGGTGACATCGGCGTCATGCCCGGCCACCAGCCGCTGCTCGGTGTGCTGGAGTCCGGCCCGGTGACCATCAGGACCGCCGACGGCGGAACGGTCGTCGCCGCGGTGCACGGCGGCTTCATCTCCTTCGCCGACGACAAGCTGTCGCTGCTCGCGGAGATGGCGGAGCTGGCGGACGAGATCGACGTCACCCGTGCGGAGCGGGCGCTCGAGCGCGCGAAGGCGGAGGCCGACGCGGCCGCCGAGCGCCGCGCGGACGTCCGGCTGCGTGCGGCGGCGGTGCCCGGTTAGGCCGCTGCCCACTGAAGAACGTCCCTCAGCCGCGGGCCGCCTGGAACAAACCAGGGCGGTCCGCGGCTGAGGCAATACAGGTGCGGTTGCTCTAGATGATGCGAGGAGGTCGGTCGTGATGGTCCTCGCTCTGCTCGTGAGCGGCATCGTCGTGCTGCTGGTCCTGCTGGGACTCTTCGTCTTCGGGCTGCGCAGGCGGCTCATCCAGCGGTCCGGTGGCACCTTCGACTGCAGCCTGCGGTGGGACGTCCCGGACGGGCCGGCCTCCCCCGAGCCCCCCGTCGGCAAGGGGTGGGTGTACGGGGTCTCCCGCTACAGCGGTGACCGGATCGAGTGGTTCCGGGTCTTCTCGTACGCGGTGCGGCCGCGGCGGCTGCTGGAGCGGGCCTCGATCGAGGTGCTGGAGCGGCGGGCTCCGGTGGGGGACGAGGAGCTCGCCCTGCTGTCCGACGCGGTCGTGCTCGTCTGCTCGCACCGCGGGACGCGGCTGGAGCTGGCGATGAGCGAGGACGCCCTGACCGGCTTCCTGGCCTGGCTGGAGGCGGCGCCTCCGGGGCAGAGGGTCAATGTGGCGTGACCGCGGGGCGTCTCTCCGAACGCGCCCATGACCTCGGGCGCCGGACGGGCCGAGGTTCGGCCCGTCCGGCGCCCAGGGAGTCTCCGCGCGGAGCGCAGCACGGCCCGCGTCAGCGGAGGCCGTTGTCGACCGCCGTCATCAGCGTGCCGCTGTCGCCGGACATCTCCCAGATCATCGCGCCGCCCAGGCTCTTCGACTTGATCCAGGCCGTCTTCCTGCCGATCGACCAGGCGTCGTCGAACGTCCACCACTGACCGTTGTCACCGGTGTAGCCGTACGTCGCCACGGCCGTCTCGTCGTGGTAGACCTTCAGGCCGGGCACGGAGGCCAGCAGGTTGTCGTAGCCGCGCGTCCCGGCCTCCTCGGGGAACTGGCCGGGGGCGGCCCCGTTCGCCTTCTGCCAGGCGCCGTTGGCGCCGCCGTCGGCGACCTGCTGCCAGCCGCGGCCGTAGAAGGCGAGGCCGAGGACGACCTTGCGCGGGTCGACGCCGGCGTCGAGGTAGGTCCCGACGGTCTTCTCGACGCTGAACCTGGTGGTGTAGGGGTCCTTGGGGTCGGGATACAGGTTCCCCTGGTGTCCCGTCCGGTTCGGCTCCCAGCTGTTGTCGCTGCCGGAGCCGTGGAAGTCGTAGCCCTGGACGTTCGCGTAGTCCATGTAGTCGAAGACGCTGGGCGTACCGTCCTTGGTCGTGATGTCCCAGCCGGCGTCGAGCTTCGCCGGGTCGGCGGGGGTGAACGCGGTGAGGAGGTACTTCCGGCCGTCCGGGCCGCTCAGCGCGTCGAGCTGGCGGCGGAACTCGGCGAAGAGCAGCGTGTTGTTGGCCTTGTCGTCCTTCGAGACGTGGTTGCCCGCGTGGCCTTCCGAGCCCGGCCACTCCCAGTCGATGTCGAAGCCGTCGAAGATCCCGGCCGCGGCCCCGGCGCCGCCACGGCCGTTGGTGACCGGGAGGTTCCCCTTGATGTACATGTCGATACAGGACTTGACGAACTTCTGCCGGGACGCGTCCGTCCTGGCCACGTCGGAGAAGTACTTGCTGTACGTCCAGCCGCCGATCGACATGAGGACCTTCAGCCTCGGGTACTTGGCCTTGAGCTTCTTGAGCTGGTTGAAGTTGCCGGCCAGCGGCTGGTCCCAGGTGTCGCCGACGCCGTCGACGGACTCGCCGGCGCCGAAGCCCTTCTCGTAGTCGGCCCAGGAATCGCCCGCGCCGTCACCCTGGTTGGGGTCCTGGGGGTTGGACCCGGTGGCCTTGGTGACGCCATTGAGGCAGGTGAGGTTGTTCGGGTCGATGTTGGAGAAGGAGTAGTTGATGTGCGTGAGCTTGGCGGCGGCGCCGGTGGTGTCGAGGGACTTGACCGTGTAGCCGCGCCCGTAGATCCCCCACTGCACGAAGTATCCGGCCTTGACGGCACCCGCGCCGGGCTGCGGGGTGCCGCCCCCGCCGGTCGTCCGGACGGTCAGCGGCGCGCTGGCGGGCCCCGTCTGCCCGGCGGTGTCGCGGGCCACGACGGTGTACGTGTAGTCCGTGCCGGCGGTGAGGCCGGTGTCGGTGTACGCGAGCTTGGCGACGGTCGCCGCCTTCACCGTCCCGCGGTAGACGTCGTACTCCTTGATGCCCCGGTCCGAGGCGGCCGCGGTCCACTTGAGCGCGACGGAGGTGTCGGTGACCGCCGTGGCCTGCGGGGTGCCGGGCGCGGACGGCGGCTTGTCCGAACCGCCCTTGGTCGTACGGAAGGTGGCCGCGGGGCTCGCCGGGCCGGTCCTGTCGTTCACGTTGCGGGCGACGACCGTGTAGGTGTACTCGGTGTCGGCGCTGAGGCCGGTGTCGGTGTAGGCGAGCTTGGCGACCGTGGCGACCTTGTCCTTGCCGCGGTAGACGTCGTAGTTCTTGATGCCCTTGGCGTCGGTGGCGGCGGCCCACTTCAGCGAGACGCTGTCGGCGGTCACGCCGGTGGAGACGGGCTGTCCGGGCGCGCTGGGCGGGGTGTCGGTCGAAGAGCCGTCGCAGGCACCGCCGTTGAGCCTGCAGCCCGCCGGTGCGCCGTCGCCCGCGGCGACGAAGCCGAAGGTGACGCTGGCGCCGGGGGCGATCGTGCCGTTGTACTCGCGGTTCTTGGCCGTGTAGTGCGTACCGGAGCCGGTGATCAGGGCGTCCCAGTAGGCGCCGACCGTGGTGGTGGAGGGGAGGTCCCACTCGACGGTCCAGCCGTCGATCGTCGTGGTGCCGGTGTTCTTGACGGTCCACTCGCCCTGGTAGCCGCCGCCCCAGTCGGAGGTCTTCGCGAAGGTCGCCGTCGCCGAAGGGCCGTCCGCGGCGGCCGAGTTGGCCGGGGCGGCGAGGCCGACGAGCGCCGCGGCCGGGAGCAGCAGCGTGCCCAGCGCGGCGGTGATCCTGGTCAGCCGGGAGGTATGTCTGTTCAAGGATGCTCCTCGGGTGAGGTCCGGAGAGGGTGGGGATGGAGCTGCTTCCGTGACCTGTGAGCCGTGAGGTGAGCATGCGAAAACGGAGGGCGCTGAAAGGTGGTTGGGGGGTGTGTTCGCGGTGACGCTCACCACAGCTGTGAGGGGAGCGTAAGAAGGTCCGTACCAATGGTCAAGAGGTCTGGACCAGACCCCATTCCTGGGCCAGCACCGCCGCCTGCACCCGGCTCCGCAGTCCCAACTTGCCGAGCAGCCTGCTGACATGGGTCTTCGCCGTGGCCCCGGCCATCCCCAGCCGGTCGGCGATCTCCGCGTTGGACAGCCCCTCGCCCAGGCACACCAGCACCTCCCGCTCGCGCCGGGTGAGCGCCCCCAGGGCCTCGGCGTCCGCCTCCGGGGCGGGGGAGCGGCGGGCGAACTCCGATATGAGGCGGCGCGTGACGGCGGGAGAGATCAGGCCCTCGCCGCGCGCCACCGTCCGTACCGCCGCGACCAGTTCGGCGGCCTCGCTGTCCTTGAGCAGGAAGCCCGCCGCGCCGGCGCGCAGCGCGCCGAACACGTACTCGTCGAGGTCGAACGTCGTCAGGACGAGGACGTCGGCCAGGCCCTCGCCGGTGATCAGACGGGTGGCCGAGATGCCGTCCAGGCGGGGCATCTGGACGTCCATCAGGACGAGGTCGGGGCGCAGTCCGCGCGCCAGCCGCACCGCCTCCTCGCCGTCCGCCGCCTCGCCCACGACCTCGACGCCGGGCGCGGAGCGGAGGATCAGCACGAGGCCGGAGCGGACGGCTGCCTGGTCCTCGGCGACGACGATCCGTACGGTGGTGGTCACGTGCTCTCCTCGTCCACGGGCAGTACCGCCCGTACGTGCCATGTCCCGTCCCCGGCCGGGCCGGCCGTGAACTCCCCGTCGAGCAGGGCGACCCGCTCGCGCATCCCGATCAGGCCGGCCCCGGAGCCGGGCGCCCTCGGGCCGTCCCCGCCGCCGCCCAGCGGGCTCGTCACGCGCACCGTCAACGCCCCGTCGGCGCGGGCGAGTTCCACCGTCACCTCGCCGGGGGCGGCGTGCTTGACCGCGTTGGTCAGCGACTCCTGGACGACGCGGTAGGCGGCGAGCTCGACGGGGGCGGGCAGCCGGGCCGGGGCGCGTCCGTCGCGGAGCGCGAAGCGGAGGCCGGCGCCGTGCGCGGCCGCGCGGGCCCGGCCGAGCAGGGCGTCGAGTCCGTCGAGGGTGGGCGTGGGGGCCGGCTCGTCCGCGTCGCCCGCCCTGCGCAGCAGGTCGATCAGGCGGCGCATCTCCGCGAGCCCCTGGACGCTGTTCTCCCGGATCACGCCGAGCGCCTCGCGGGACGCCTCCTCCTCGTTGATCGACAGGGCCGCGGTGGAGTGGATCGCGATCGCCGACAGGTGGCCCGCGACGAGGTCGTGCAGCTCGCGCGCCATCCGCGCGCGCTCGGCGCCGACGGCCTGGCGCCGGTCCATCTCGGCCAGCAGGACGGTTTGTTCGGCCGCCAGGCGGGCGGCCTCGGCGGCGTCGCGGTGGCGGCGGACGCCGACGCCGGTCCAGGCGGGGGCGACGGTGACCACCGCCAGCGCGAGCCCGATCAGCACCGCATCCGGCCGCCGGACCAGCGCCACCGCCAGCAGCATCCCGGACACGCTGAGGATCTCGCAGGCGCGGGGCAGGAGGCGGTACGCGGCCGGGGGGCCGTACAGCACGGCCGCGTACACCAGGTCGGTGAACATCACCGTGGTGGTGACGAGGTTCCCCGAGCACAGGTCCAGGGCCAGGGCGGGCACCCCCACGGCGAGCCCGGCGAGCGGCCTGCGGCGGCGCAGCAGCTCCGCCCCGGCGATCGCCGCCAGCGCGAGCAGCGCCAGCCGCCCCGGGAGGCCCCCGACGACCGGCCGGCTGCCCAGCCCCAGCGCGTACAGCACCAGGCCGCCGGTGAGTCCGGCGGCCGCGATCAGCAGGTCGTCGCGGTGGGGGAGGAGGCGGGGCATGCCACCATCACAGCACGTCGGAGCGGGTGCGGGCGTCCGCCGGCGGTCCGCCGGGCGGTCCGCCGCGTACATCGAAGGATGCAGTCCACGATCGCCACCGGTGACGACGGAACGGCCGCCGGGGACCGGGATCCTGGTGGGGAGGGAAGGAGAGACCGTGATCGTCACGCTGATCGTCGCCTGCGAGGTCGGCTTCTGGATCCTGCTGGCCGGCGGGCTGGCCCTGCGCTACCTGGCGAAGATGCCGCGCGCGGGGGCGGCGGTGCTGTTGCTGGAGCCGCTGCTGGAGCTCGTCCTGCTGATCGCCACCGCGATCGACCTGCGCAACGGGGCCGCGGCGAGCACGAAGCACGGCATCGCGGCGGTCTACATCGGTTACTCCGTGGGCCTGGGCCACGCCACGATCAAGTGGGTGGACCAGCGCGTGGCCCACCGCTTCGCGGGTGGGCCGCCGCCGGTCAAACCGCCGAAGTACGGCCGGGCCCGGACCGTCCACGAGTGGCGGGCGGCGGGCAGGTGGATCCTGGCGGCGGTGGTGGCGCTCGCCCTGCTCCAGGCCGCGATCTGGTACGTCGGGGGTTCCGGGGACACGAGTTCCCTGCGGGGCTGGCAGCAGGCGATGCTCTACGTGGTCGGCATCAACCTCGTCATCGCCCTGAGCTACACGCTCTGGCCCAAGCGCGAGCCGGACGGGGCCGGCTCGCGCTGAGCGCCCGGGGCGCGGCCGCTGCGCCCGCCCCCGGCCGGGGTGGGGGCCGGTGCGGTCGGTCAGCGGTTCTCGCCGGGGATCCACAGGACGTCGCCGACCTCCTTGTTCGCCGTTCGGGCCAAGATGAACAGCAGGTCCGAGAGGCGGTTCAGGTAGGTCGCGGTGAGCGGGTTCATCGTCTCGCCGTGCGTCTCCATCGCCTTCCAGGTGGAGCGCTCCGCCCGCCGCACCACCGTGCACGCCTGGTGCAGCAGCGCCGCCCCCGGCGTCCCGCCCGGCAGGATGAAGCTGCGCAGCTTCTCCAGTCCGGCCAGGAAGCGGTCGCAGTCCGCCTCCAGGCGGTCGATGTAGGTCTGCTCGACCCGCAGCGGCGGGTACTCGGGGTCCTCGACGACCGGCGTCGCCAGGTCGGCCCCCACGTCGAACAGGTCGTTCTGCACCCGCCCGAGCACCGCCACGATCTCGTCCGGCAGCCGCCCGAGCGCCAGCGCGACCCCGATCGCCGCGTTGGCCTCGTTCGCGTCCGCGTACGCCGCGATGCGCGGATCGGTCTTGGCGGTGCGGCTCATGTCGCCGAGGGCGGTGGTGCCCTTGTCTCCGGTGCGGGTGTAGATGCGCGTCAGGTTGACCATGCCACCGAGCGTAGTCCGCGGCGGGCGGGGGCGCCCTTCCCGGAAGTGGCGCGAATGCGGCGTGTGTTCCTCCCGGTAGCGCTGTCCAGTGTGACGTCCGTCATGTGGGACGTGACGCGCATCTCTAACCCTCCTCCAGCGCACGGGCGGGCGCTAAGGTCCGCCGTGAACAGCCGTGCACGCACAGGGAGAAGGGGACACCAGTGGCCAAGAAACTCGCCGTCATCGGGGCAGGACTGATGGGGTCCGGCATTGCTCAGGTGTCCGCCCAGGCCGGCTGGGACGTCGTCCTGCGGGACGTGACGGACGAGGCCCTGAAGCGGGGGACCGACGGGATCCGCGCGTCGTACGACAAGTTCGTGGCGAAGGGCAAGCTGGAGGCCGCCGCGGCGGACGCGGCGTTCGCGCGGATCACCGCGACGACGGACCTGGACGCCGCGGCCGGCGCCGACGTCGTCGTCGAGGCGGTCTTCGAGGACGTCGAGGTCAAGAAGGACATCTTCCGGGCGCTGGACGGGATGGTGGGCGAGGGGACGGTCCTCGCCTCCAACACCTCGGCCATCCCGATCACCAAGATCGCGGCGGCGACGCGCCGGCCCGAGCGGGTCGTCGGCGTCCACTTCTTCTCCCCGGTCCCGCTGATGCAGCTGTGCGAGCTGGTGCGCGGGCACAAGACGAGCGACGAAACCCTCGCCGCGGCGCGGGAGTTCGCCGAGGGCGTCGGCAAGACCTGCATCGTGGTCAACCGCGACGTGGCGGGGTTCGTGACGACCCGGCTGATCACGGCGCTGGTCGGCGAGGCCGTCAAGCTGTACGAGTCGGGCGTCGCCTCGGCCGAGGACATCGACGTCGCCTGCCGGCTCGGATTCGGCCACGCCATGGGCCCGTTGGCGACCACCGACCTCACGGGCGTGGACATCCTGCTGCACGCGATGGGCAACATCTACACCGAGACCCAGGACGAGAAGTTCGCGCCGCCGGAGATCATGCGCCGCATGGTCGACGCGGGGGATCTGGGCCGCAAGAGCGGACAGGGCTTCTACCAGTACTGAGCCGCTGGCGCCAGACTCGTTCACCCCACCGTGTGAATTGGGTATTGGTTCGCTAACAGACGGCAACTTTGTTGTGCGAGAGGCCGTCAGTTCCTTAGAGCCACATCCACATCCCACCGCACTGCCGCACCCAGGGGAGCGCATATGCACATCAGGGGCGACCACGCCGAACTGGTCGTCGGGGGCCGCCTCGACGTCCGCAACGCGGCGGACGCCCGAACGGTCCTGCACTCCGCCCTCGACGCCGGGCGGGGCGACCTCGTCCTCGACCTGACCGAGCTCGACTCCTGGGACGCCACCGGGCTCGGCGTCATCATGGGGGCCCACCGCCGCGCCGGGCGCACCGGCCGCAGGCTGGTGCTGCGCGGGGTGCCGGACCGTATGCGCCGGGTCCTGGTGGCCACCCGGCTGCACCGCATCCTCGCCTTCGAGGACGGCGGTCAGCCGGGGCCCGAGGCCCCCCTCCCCACGTGCGAGCGCACCCGCTGAGGCGGCGCCCGCCGGCCTCGCCGGAGCGGCGTCCGCAATCCTCATGAGACTGTGACGCCCGGGGCACCGTGGTGCCCTCCCCGTCGGAGATACTGTCCCAAGGTCTGTTCGGTTTCCCGTCTGTGCTCCGGTCCTCGGCGGTCGCCGGACCCGAGGTCGCAGCGCCCGGACAAGGCCGGGAGACACGAGGCACGCCACGCGACTGGGGGCTTGGACCATGGACCCGACGAACCGGGAACCCGAGGCACCGCGCACGGACGCGGACGCGTCCGCGGAGGACGCCGCCGCGCGCGAACCCGGGCCGGTCCGGGTCGTCCAGCTCGTCGCCGGCGACTACCTGCTGACCGTCAACCCCGTCGACGGCAGCGAGATAGAGCCCTGCCCGCCCGGCCGGCTGCCCGCCCCCGCCGAGCGCCACGACGCCGCCGGCCGCGCCGACCGGGACCGGGCCGCCGCGCCGCCGGAGCCCGCCGGGGACACCGGGCCCGCGCTGCCCCTCGTCGGCCGCGGCGAGGTGCGCGGCAGACTCGGCCAACTCCTCTCGCGCGGACGCTCCGTACGCCTCACCGGCCCCGCGGGCTCCGGGCGCACCGCCCTGCTCGACGCGGTCGCCGCCGACTGCGCGGACCTCGCGCCCGACGGCGTCGTCCGGCTGAACGGCCGTCACCGCACCGCCGCCGACCTCCTGCACGAGCTCTTCGCCGCCGTCCACCACGCGCCGCTGCACCGGCCGGACCGGGCCGGACTCCTCGCCGTCGTCCGGGAGATCGGCGCCGTCGTCGTCCTGGACGACCTGGAGTTCGGCGGCGCCGCGCTCGACGAGCTGCTGGACGCGACCCCCGAGTGCGCCTTCCTCTTCGCGGCGGCGCCGGGCGTGGCCGCGCCCTCCGAGGGCGCCCACGTGGAGGAGGTGGCGCTCGGCGGGCTCGACCGCACCGACTGCCTGGAGCTGCTGGAGGCGGCCGCCGGGCGGCCGCTGACGGACGAGGAGGCCGACTGGGCCGCCGACCTGTGGGTCGAGTCCGACGGGCTGCCGCTGCGCTTCGTCCAGGCGGGGGCGGTGCTGCGGCTGCGGGACGCGGACGTCGCCGGGTCCGCCGTCGTCACGGACGAACGGCCGTTCAGCATCCCGGAGGACGGCGCCCCGGCGGGCGCGGAGGAGCCGGCCGTCGGGCTCGCCGGGCTGCCGCGCGGGGTCGCGCCGGCCGTGCCGCTCGCCGCCCGGCTCGGTCCGGCGGCCCGCGACACCCTGCGCCTCGCGCTCGCCCTCGGCGGCGAGGTGCCCCACCAGGCGCAGCTGCCGGCCCTCGTCGGCGACACCCACGCCGACGCCGCCGTCGGGGAGCTGCTCGCCGCCGGGCTCGTCACCGCCGCGGGCGCGCACTACCGGCTGGCGGCCGGGGTCGCCGCGGCGCTGTCGGAGGCGGGCTACGGCGAGGAGGCCGCGGAGGCGGCCGGGCGCGTGCTGACCGTCGCGCGGCACTACTCCTGGTGGGCCGGGCACCCGTCCGTCGCCCCCGAGCGCATCGCGGCCGAGGCCGACACGATCCTCGCGGCGCTGGCCGCCCTCGTCTCCGGCGGCGCGCCCGGGCAGCCGGCCGCCGCGGTCCTGCTGGCCCGCACCGCCGCGCCGGCCTTCGCCGGGGCGCTGCACTGGAGCGCCTGGGAGCGGGCGCTGCGGCACGGGCAGGAGGCGGCGCGGCTGGCCGGCGAGGTCGGTGAAGAGGCCTATTTCCACCACGAGTTGGGCGTGCTGGCGCTGTGCACCGGCAACATCGACCGGGCGCGGGCGGAGCTGGAGGCGTCCACCGGTCTGCGGGGGGTCCTCGCGGACAAGCGGGGGGCGGTCGCGAGCCGGCGCGCGCTGGCGCTGGTAGCGGACCGGGCGCGGGCGGTGGCGGCGGGTGCGGCCGGTGCTCCCGGTGCGCCCGGGGTTTCGGGGGCGGCCGCCCGGCCGGTGCGGATGCCGTCGGCGCCGCAGTCGCCGCGGACACCACAGGCGCCGCAGACACCGCAGACGCCCGGGGGCGAGGAGGTCCCGGCGGCGCGCAGCGAGCAGTCGGCGCCGCCGCCCGCGGTGCGTCCGGCCGTACGGACGGACGCGGTCGCTCCCGACCCGGACGGGGTGACCACCGCCGCCTTCCGCAAGGTCGCTCCCCCCGCGGCGGCCGGCCGGCGGGCCGCCGGCGTCCAGGCGTGGGCGCAGCGGCTGACGTCCGGCGGGGCCCGGCGCAACCTGGTCGCGGCCGGGGCCGGCGTCGTCCTCGCGGCCGTCCTCGGGACGGTCGTCACGCTCGGCGCGACGTCGGGCAACGGGGGCGGGGGCGCGACGGACTCGGAGGACCGCAAGCCCGGGCCGTCCGCGTCGCAGCAGGACGGCGACGGCGGCATGAGCGCGGACCGTCCGCAGGTCGGGCACGACGGGCCGGCGGTGGTGTCGGACGGCCGGTCGCCGGGGCGGCCGGAGCGGTCGGGGACGCCGGGGGAGAGCGCGGAGCCGACCGGGACGCCGTCGGGGACGGGCACGCCGTCGCCCTCGGGGAGCGGGCAGCCGTCGGGCTCGCCGTCCGGGACGCGGACGCCGGGGCACGAGACGTCGTCGCCGGGGCCGACGGGCGATCCGTCGCCCACGGGGAAGCCGAAGCCCTCGGACCCCCCGAAGCCGCCGACCGGGGAGCCGGAGCCCTCGAAGGACCCCGGGCCGACGGACGGCGGCCACGAGACGGTGCCGCCGCCGGCGTCGCACTCCCCGGGGAGCGGGAGCGGCGGCGGGACGACGGCGAGCGCGGCGGGCCGCTGACCGCCGCGCCCGGGCGGGCCGTTCAGAAGAGGCGGAGCTTGTCGTCCTCGATGCCGCGCAGGGCGTCGTAGTCGAGGACGACGCAGCTGATGCCGCGGTCCGTGGCGAGCACACGGGCCTGCGGCTTGATCTCCTGGGCGGCGAAGACTCCCCGCACGGGGGCGAGATGGGGATCGCGGTTGAGCA
The DNA here is from genome assembly GCF_001187435.1 of Streptomyces caatingaensis. Taxonomy (GTDB): domain Bacteria; phylum Actinomycetota; class Actinomycetes; order Streptomycetales; family Streptomycetaceae; genus Streptomyces; species Streptomyces caatingaensis. The sequence continues at coordinate 58,346 of NZ_LFXA01000015.1, forward strand.
GCTCCAGGTAGCGCGTGAGCTGCTCCACACCGTCGATCTCGCCGCGGCGCTTGAGCTCGACGGCCACCGTCCCCCCGTCCGCGTCGCGGCAGAGGATGTCCACCGGCCCGATGGCGGTGGGGTATTCGCGGCGGATGAGGGTGTAGCCCTCGCCGAGGGTCTCGATGCGGTCCGCGAGGAGTTCCTGAAGGTGCGCTTCCACGCCGTCCTTGATGAGCCCGGGGTCGACGCCGAGTTCGTGCGAGGAGTCGTGGAGGACCTCCTCCATGGTGATGATGAGCTTCTCGCCCGCCTTGTTGATCACCGTCCAGACGCCCTCGTCCTCTTTGAGGGTGCACGGCGGGGACATCCAGTTGAGGGGCTTGTAGGCCCTGTCGTCCGCGTGGATCGAGACGCTGCCGTCTGCCTTGACCAGGATCAGACGGGGGGCGGAGGGCAGGTGGGCGGTGAGCCGGCCCGCGTAGTCCACGGAGCAACGGGCGATGACGAGACGCATGGTGGGCCACGCTACTCGACTCCCGGCACCGGACGCGATTCGCCCTGGACCGTCCCCTTCGCCGTTGGCCAGTTGTCGGTACGTTCTCCTGGTGGGGCAGCAGTGGCCGGATTACCGTGGGAGCCGGGCGGCCGTCGTACGGGCACAGGGCGTCGTCGTCCGCTCGCCCATCCCGAAGACCCCGCCCCGCGGCGGGGTCGCGAGAGGAGACACCCATGTCGCTCGACGTCTCACCGGCCCTCCTTGAACAGGCCGAGCGAGGCGAGGTCGACGAAGCGGCCTTCGTCGACTGCGTCCGGACCTCCCTGCCGTACGCATGGGAGCTGATCAGCTCGCTCGTGGACCGGCTCAGGGAAGACGGTGGTGAGTTCGCCGACAACCTCACCCCGCCGCCGTCCGAATTCCACCGCGGCCAGCTGCTGCGGGTCCTGGCGAGCGACGCGATCCGGGGGGCGGTGCAGCGGCACTTCGGGGTCCGCCTGGCCTTCCAGAACTGCCACCGGGTGGCGGTCTTCCCGCTCGACCCCGCGGCCGACGCCCGGCTGGAGCGCTTCACCTCGGTGCGGAGCCAGGTGCTCAACCAGTCCCCGGAGCTGCGCGACTGCTGACCGGCCGGTCCGTCCGGCGCTGCCGCCGCCCCGCCCGGGCAGGGAGCGGCAGCTCCCCGGAGCCTGTGACCCGGGGGCGACGGAGGTCAGGAGAGCAGCGGGAGGACGTCGGTGCCCAGGCGGCGCAGGTTCTCCTCGGTGGCGGCGAGGTCGCCGGAGCCCTCCGCGAGCAGGGCGAAGCGGCGGACGCCGGTGCGCTCGGCGGTGGCCGCGAGGCGGTCCGCGCACAGCCGTGGCGGCCCCACCGGGTGGATGCGGCACAGGAGTTCGGTGTACTCCTGGGGGTCGCGCATGCGGCGCTCGCGCCCGTCGACGGTGACGTGGGCCCCGAGCCCCTGGCGCAGCCAGCCGGGCATGGCCTTGAGCAGGGTCTCGGCCGCCTCGGGCCGGCGGTCGCCGACCTGGACGACGCCGGCCGCCACGTGCCCGGGCTCCGCGGCCTCCTCGGGCGTCGCACCCGCCTCCAGGGCACAGGCGCGCCACAGGGCCACCATGTCCGCCTTCTCCTCGTCCGTGCTGTGCATGCCCAGGAGCATGGGCAGCCGGTGCCGGGCGGCGAGCCGGACGCTCGCGGGGGAGGTGCAGGCGACGGTCACCGGCGGTCCGGGCCGGCCGAAGAGGTCGTCGGCGCGGGGGACGACGGGGACCTCGCGGAAGGCGAAGCGCTCGCCGGCGGCGGCCACGCGGGGTTCGCGCAGCCAGCGCATCAGCAGTTCGAGGGATTCCGGAAACGCTTCTTCGTAAGCCGCGAGGCCGGCGTTGAACACTTCCAGGTCCACCCAGGGGCCGCCGCGTCCCACCCCGAGGGTGAACCTGCCGCCGGAGGTGAGGTGCAGGAGCGCCGTCTGTTCCCCGAGGGTCACGGGGTGTGTGGTGGGCAGGACGCTGACGGCGGTGCCCACCCCGATGCGCCGGGTGCGGCCCAGCAGCAGCGCGGCCAGCGTGATCGCGGAGGGGCAGACGCCGTACGGGACGAAGTGGTGCTCGGCCACCCAGACCGCGTCCAGCCCGGCCTCCTCGGCGACCTCCGCGGTCCGCACCGCCCGGTGGAGGGCCTCGTCGTGGCCCTGGCCCGGGAACTGAGCGGCCAGGACGAACGCTCCAACGCGCATCGGTCGTCTGCCTCCTGGCGGTCCTGCCGCCGGTCTCGTGCGGTCCATCGACGAATTAACGTTTGACCGGTGCCGGAAGGTACGGGCGTTCAGGAAGTTTTCATGATGATCAGAGGAGGCGGGTGGGTAGGGGCCGGTTGCACCGGGCCGGGGCCGTGACCGTGCCGCGTACCCTGGTCACGGCCCGTAGCCCGCCCCGACCTCCGAGGTGACCCGTGTCCCCGCGCCGAAACCGCCCGCGAGGCGGCGCCGTCCGACAAGCCGCCGCGTCCGCCGCGTACGGGACCGGCGCGGTGCGCCACGGCCTGGAGCGGACGGAGAGCTGGCAGGGCGAGGACTGGTCGGTCCGCATGATCGGCGGGGGCGCCGCCGCCAAGCACTACCGCTGCCCCGGCTGCGACCAGGAGATCCCGCCCGGGGTGCCGCACCTGGTGGTGTGGCCGCAGTACGGCGCGGGGGTGGAGGACCGGCGGCACTGGCACACGTCGTGCTGGAACGCGAGGGACCGCCGGAGCGCGAGGCTCCAGCGGTCCCGTAACGCGCCCCGGTACTGACCGGGCCGGGGCGTCAGGCGTCGCGCTTCGTCATCGCCGCGTACGCGCCGCCGAGGGCGACGGCGGTGACGCCGAGGACGATCCACAGCGGCGTCCAGCCGGTGGGGCCGTCGTCCCCGAGCTCGGCGCCGTAGAAGACGGCGAGCTGGCTGGGGATCGAGTAGGTGGCCAGCGCCTTGCCGATCGGGCGGACCGACTCGGCCATCATGAACAGCGACAGCAGCGGGGGCAGCAGCACCAGCCCCAGCATGGTGGTGATCGCGCCGGCGGAGTGCCGCAGCAGCGCGCCCACGGCGAGCGAGAGCAGGCCCAGGGCCGCCACGTAGCCGCTGACGCCGAGGGTGGCCTTGACCCACTCGGAGCCGCCGACCCCGTTCGGCGTCCGGTCGGCCAGCAGGCCCGCGTCCAGCAGGGCCACCAGCGTCGTCGCCACCAGCGTCAGCACGAAGGTCAGCGCGAAGAAGACGATCGCCTTGGCGCCCAGCACCCGGCCCCGGCTGGGGCAGGCGGTGAGCGTGGTGCGGATGAGGCCGGTGCCGTACTCGGACGAGATGGTCAGCACACCCAGGGTGAGCAGCGGGATCATGCCGAGCAGGATGCCGACGAAGCCCATCCCCAGGATCTGGGAGTCCTCGCCGAAGTCGGCGTCGTCGGCGACGTTGTAGGTGACCAGGGCGATCAGGGTGCCGATGCCGATGACGACGACGAGCATCGTGCCCAGCGTCCACATCGTCGAGCGGAGCGACTTGATCTTGGTCCACTCGGCGGCGATCGCGTCGCCCAGGGTGGCCCGGCGCACGGGGATCGGCGAGACGTAGCCGCCGGCCGGGGCCTGGCCGGGCCAGTACGGCTGCCCGGCGGCCTGGGCCTGGTGCTGCGGCGCGGGCGCGGCGGGCGGGGGTGTCATCGGGGCGGTCATCGGGCGTCCTCGCTGTCACGCTTGGTCAGGTCGGCGGGGGCGGCCGCACCCTCGGGTGCGGCGGGGGCGGGAGCGGCGGCCGGGGCCGGGGGCGCCTCGCCGGACGGCGGTGCCGCGACCGGGGGCGGCGGCGGGGCCGCGGCGGCGCGGTCCTGCGGCGCGGGCGGCTGCGCCTGCTGCCCGGGCGCGGGCTGCCGCGGCGCCTGCTGCGGCGGGGCGGGCGGCTGCTGCGCGTACGGGTTGGGCTGCTCGCCCGGCAGCACCGGGTAGCCGCCCGGGCCGCCCCAGCCCGGCGGGACGGGCGCGCCCGGCATCGCGTACCCCGGCGCGGGCTGCTGGAAGCCGGCGCGCGCGTCCTGCGTCGAGCGGTAGTCCACGGCGGCCTGGGTCATGCGCATGTACGCCTCCTCCAGGGACGCCTGGTGCGGCGAGAGCTCCCACAGCCGGATGTCCGCGGCGTGCGCGAGGTCGCTGATGCGCGGCAGGGCGAGACCGGTGACGCGCAGCGCGCCGTCGGGCTCGGGCAGCACCTGGCCGCCGGCCTCCACCAGCGCCGAGGTCAGCTTCTCGCGCCCCTCCGGCTCGCCGTCCGGCGTGCGGACGCGGGCGAAGCCGGCGGAGTTCGCGGCGATGAAGTCCTCGACGCTCATGTCCGCCAGCAGCTGCCCGCGGCCGATGACGATCAAGTGGTCGGCGGTGAGCGCCATCTCGCTCATCAGGTGCGAGGAGACGAACACGGTGCGGCCCTCGGCGGCCAGCCGCTTCATCAGGTTGCGGACCCACAGGATGCCCTCGGGGTCCAGGCCGTTGACCGGCTCGTCGAAGAGCAGCACCTGGGGGTCGCCGAGCAGCGCCGCGGCGATGCCCAGCCGCTGGCCCATGCCCAGCGAGAAGCCCTTCGAGCGCCGCTTCGCCACGTCCTGGAGGCCGACGACGCCCAGCACCTCGTCCACCCGGCGGGCCGGGATGCCGGAGAGCTGCGCGAGGGACAGCAGGTGGTGGTAGGCGCTGCGCCCGCCGTGCACGGCCTTGGCGTCGATCAGCGCGCCGACCTGGCGGGGCGCGTTCGGCAGCTCCCGGTAGGGGCGGCCACCGATCGTGACCCGGCCCGCGGTGGGCACGTCCAGGCCGAGGATCATGCGCATGGTGGTGGACTTCCCGGAGCCGTTCGGGCCCAGGAAGCCGGTCACCATGCCCGGCCTCACCTGGAACGTCAGGTTGTGCACGGCCGTCTTGGCGCCGTAGCGCTTCGTCAGGCCGACTGCCTCGATCATTCTCCGCCCCTCGCGAGATGGTCGGGGCGCATGCCCCCGTTCGGGTTAGGAGGATAACGAGGGGGTGACGGAATCACGGAATGCGCGACGGCCGCCGGGGCGGCGGTCCGCGGCGCTCACGGGGACAACTCGGCGTGGCTCAGGTCGCCTTGGCCCGATGCCCCCGGAAGCCCTTCCTCCGCCCGGACCCAGCCCTCCTCGGCGAAGATCCGCGCCCCCAGCTCCCGCACCGCGTCTTCGTTGCGCGCGCGCCGGATCCAGGCCGCCGGATCCGGGCCCAGCAGGGCGCGCAGCCGCGGCGAGGCCGCGAGCAGCGCCCGCAGCAGGGCGGACTGGTCGCCCCCGCCCGGGCGGGGCCGGCCGGTGGCCGGGTCCAGCAGGACGCCGTGGCGCGAGACGTACACGTACGCGCCGCCCAGCCGGGGGCCGGCCGGCGGCGTCATCGGATACGCCGCCCCGGGCAGCAGGACCCGGCGGTAGTGCACCTCGGAGGCGTCCACGACGGCCATCTGCGCCGGGTCCAGCCAGCCGACCACGAGGGGCCGCTCGGCGTCCGGGTCGGCGTACGGGGCCGCGGCCACGTACCCGGCCCGGCCGATGTGGGCCGAGCAGCCCACGCCGATGCCGCGCACCGTCACCGGGACCATGGGCACCACGGCCGGCACACCCGCCGTCCCGAGCTTGTGCGCGATCTGCGCGGGGGAGGCGTTGGACCCCACGGCGACCACGGGATGCCGCCGCCCGGCCGGAGCCGCCCCCAGCGCCTCCAGCACCCCGTCCAGCTCCCCCGTCGCACCCCCGTCCACCACCCGCCACGTGCCCAGCGCCCCCTCCCGCGCCCGCAGCGGCAACAGCTCGTCCCCGCGCAGCAGACACGCCTCCCGCACCGGCCGCCCCGGATAGTCCAGCGGCCGCCGCAACGGCACGGAGTGCAGCCCGAGATCCCGCAGCCGGCGGCCCGTCATGCCCGGCCCGCCCGCGCCGGGGCGCGGGCGGGCCCCGCGGGGGCGCGCCCGGTCGCCGCGGGGATCCGCCGGAGGGGCACTACGCGTCGCGCTTCTTCAGGACGGCGTAGCCGCCCGCCAGGGCGGCGGCCACCCACAGGAGCATGATGCCGAAGCCGCCCCACGGGCCGTAGGGGGACGTGTCGTCGGTGAGGACGACCTGCATGACCTTCTGGCCCGCCTTGTCCGGCAGGTATTCGGCGATCTTCTCGGTGGCCGAGACCGTGGCCAGGATGTTGGAGATGAGGAAGAAGAAGGGCATCAGGATGCCCAGCGCGAGCATCGGACCGCGCAGCATCGCCGCGACGCCCATCGAGAAGACGGCGATCAGCGTCATGTAGAGGCCGCCGCCGACGACCGCGCGCGCGACCCCGGGATCGCCGATCGACGCCCGGTGTCCGTCGAGCACCGCCTGCCCGGCGAAGAAGGTCAGAAAGCTGGTGACCATTCCGACGGCCAGCGCCAGCGCCCCCGCAATTGCGATCTTGCAGAAGAGGAAGATCCCCCGCTGGGGAACGGCCGCGAGCGAAGTGCGGATCATTCCCGTGCTGTATTCATTGGTGACCACCAGCACCCCGAAGACGATCAATGCGAGCTGGCCGAGTCCCATCCCCGTGAAACTCACATAGGTCGGGTCGAAAACCAGCCGGTCCCGCACGGACATCCGGTCGTACTCGTTGTTCACCAGAGCACTGATCAGTACGCCGAGGGCGACCGTGACGACCAGGGCGACGCCCAGCGTCCACACCGTGGAACGCACGGATTTGATCTTCGTCCATTCCGAGCCCAGGACCTGGGTCACGACCGCCATCGTCAGCCCCCCGTCCCGGTGCGCGCGTGGTACTCCACCGAGCCGGCCGTCAGCCGCATGAACGCCTCCTCCAGCGAGGCCCGCTGCGGACTCAGCTCGTGCAGGACGATCCGGTGCCGCGCCGCCAGCTCGCCCAGGTGCGCGGCGTCCTCGCCCGACACCTCCAGGGCGCCCGACGCACCCGGCACCGCCGTGATCCCGGCGCCCGACAGCACGTCCTTGAGCCGCTCCTGCTCCGGCGAGCGCATCAGCACGAACGACCGCGCGTTGCGCGCGATGAAGTCGGCCATCGAGGTGTCGGCCAGCAGCCGCCCCTGGCCGATGACGATCAAGTGGTCGGCGGTGAGCGCCATCTCGCTCATCAGGTGCGAGGAGACGAAGACCGTACGGCCCTGGCCCGCCAGCGACTTCATCAGCGTCCGGATCCAGTGGATGCCCTCGGGATCGAGGCCGTTGACCGGCTCGTCGAACATCAGGATCCGCGGATCGCCCAGCAGCGCCGCCGCGATCCCCAGCCGCTGGCCCATGCCCAGCGAGAACCCCTTGGCCCGCTTCCGCGCCACCGGCGTCAGGCCCACCAGATCCAGCACCTCGCCCACCCGCGAGCGCGGGATGCCGTTGCTCCGCGCCAGGCACAGCAGGTGGTTCCAGGCGCTGCGGCCGCCGTGCACGGCCTTGGCGTCCAGCAGGGCGCCCACCGTCCGCAGGGGGTTGTGCAGCTGCCGGTAGTGCTTCCCGTCGATGCGGACCGTGCCGCCCGTCGGGCTGTCGAGATCGAGCATCATCCGCATCGTCGTCGACTTGCCCGCGCCATTGGGCCCCAGGAAGCCCGTGACGACACCGGGACGGATGGTGCAGGAGAGGTGATCGACGGCGAGCCGGTCGCCGTAGCGCTTGCTCAGATCCTCCAGCTCGATCATCCACTCACGGTACGGGCCCGGGACCCGCCCCGCCACCGGAGGCGGGCCCTCCCACCGGCCCGTACCGGCTAGCGGCTCTGCTGCGCCGGGACGCCCCGCGAGATCGGCTCGTCGTCGCCCGGCACCCCGGCCGCGGCCACCGCCGCACCCGTCAGCGTGGCCAGCATCTCGCGGACGTTGGTCAGCTGCGCGTTGATGCTGTCGCGGCGGTTGGTCAGCGCCGCCAGCTCGCGCTCGGACTCGCTGCGGATGCGGTCCGCCTTGGCGTTGGCGTCGGCCACGATGTCCTCGGCCTGGCGCTGGGCGGTCTCCACCGTCTGACGCGCCCGCCGCTCCGCGTCCGTCCGCAGCTTCTCGGCCTCCAGGCGCAGCTGCTCGGCCCGGTGCTCGATCTCCGCCAGCCGCTTCTCCGCCTTCGCCTGCCGCGACGCCAGATCGCGCTCGGACTGCTCGCGCCGCTTGGCCAGATTGGTCTCGAAGTCGGCCGCCGCCTGGGCCGCCTTGGCGCGCGTCTCCTCGAAGAGGGCGTCCGCCTCCTCCCGCTTGGACTGGGCGTCCTTCTGCGCCTCCGCCCGCAGCGTCGCGGCGTCCCCCTTCGCCTTCTCGACGATGCGCGCGCCCTCGTCCTCCGCCTTCGCCTTGCGGTCGGCGGCGAACGCCTCGGCGTCGTTGCGCACTTGCTGCGCCGCCGACTCCGCCAGCTCACGGTGCTGCTCGGCCGCCCTGCGGGCCTCCTCCCGCAGATCCTTGGCCTCCTCCTCGGCCAGCCGGAGGATCTTCTCGACCCGCGCGCCGAGCCCCGCGTACGACGGCTCCGCGTCATTGATCTGTGCCTGAGCGTTCTGCGTCTCGAGGTGCAGCTCCTCGATCCGCTTTTCCAGCGAGGTGATGCGCGCCAGCGCGCTGTCACGGTCGGCGACGAGCTTGGTAATGCGGTCGTCCACCTGGCCGCGGTCGTATCCGCGCCGCACGAGCTCGAAGCCGAAGGGGGAGGAAGTGTCGCTCATGGGGATCCTGTCGAAAGAGACCGGTGAGGTGATAAGGGAATCCTAGGGCGGCGAGCGGCGTCGTATGGAGTGGATTGGCTTACTGGGGCGGGGGATTGGGAATTTCTCCCCTCGATTGAGTGGCTACTTCCGGTCCTGCTTGCCACCCGAACGAGTAGCGCCGGCACCCGCCGTCGCCTTCACCCCGCCCTCCTTGGAGCCGCCTGCCCCGGGGGACTCAAATGATTCCAACGCCTCCAACACGTCCTGGACACGGGAAATCTCCGCGTTGATGTCCTCGCGGCGCTTCACCAGCGCCTCCAACTCGCTGCGCCCGCCCTCGACAAGACGCCGCGCCTCCTGCTCGGCCTCGGTGCGCAGGCGCTCCGACTCGCTCAGCGCCTCGGCCCGCAGCCGCTCGGCCTCCCGCACCGCGGCGGCCTTCTTCTGCTCCGCCTCCTTCAGCAGCCCCTCGGCCTTCTTCACCGCGGCGATGCGCACCTTGCTCGCCTCGCCGCTCGCGTCCGACAGCAGCTGCTTGGCCTTCGCCTCCGCCTGCGACAACTGCTCGGTCGCCGCCGCGACCAGCTTGTCGCAGCGCTCGCCCGCCGACTGCATCGCCTCCGACGCCTCCCGGCGCGCCCGGTCGTGCAGCTCCTCGACCTCGCTCTCGACGCGGGCCCGCAGCTCGTCCGCCCGCTCCCTTATGGCCGTCGCGTCCCCGCGGGCCTCGGCCAGCAGCGTGTCCGCGTCCGTACGGGCCTGCTCCACCAGCGCGTTGCCCTCGCCGGTGGCCTCCGCCACGATGCGCTCGGCCTCCCGGCGCGCGGCACCGACCATGGTGTCCGCCTGCTCCTCGGCCGCCGCGGCGGCCTTCACCGCCTCCTCCTGCGCCTTGGCGATCAGCGCGTCCGCCTGCTCGGCCGCCTCCGTGCGCCGCCGGGCCGCGGCCTCCCGCGCCTCGTCGACCGTCCGCTCGGCCGCCTCGCGCGCCTCGGCGCGCACCCGCTCGGCCTCCAGCACCGCGTCCGCCTTGAGCTTCGCCGAGTCGGCCCGCGTGCTGTTGGCGTTCTCCTGCGCCGCGGCCAGCGCCACCTGCGCCTCGGCGGCCATCCGCTCCGCCTCCGCCGTCGCCTCGGCGATCAGCTCGTCCGCCTGCCGCGCCGCCTCCCGGCGCTGCTTGTTGGCCGCGTCCCGCGCCTCGTCGGCCGTCCGCGCCGCCTCCTGACGGGCCGTCTCCAGCTCCTGCGCCGCGTCCGCCCGCAGCCGCTCGGCCTCCGCCTTCGCGTCCGCGACCGTGCGCTCCGCCTCGGCCTCCGCGCGCCCCCGCTCCTCCTCGGACAGCCGCCGCGTCTCCTCGGCGGCCCGGGCCGCCTCCGCCCGCACCTTCTCGCCCTCGGACGCCGCCTCGGCGATCAGCTCGTCCGCCTGCTGAGCGGCCTCCGTGCGGCGCTGGTTGGCCGCCTCGCGCGCCTCGTCGACGATGCGGTCGGCGTCGTCCTGCGCCGAAGAGGTCAGCTCCGCCGCCTCGTTGACGATCCGCTCGGCCTCCGCGCGGCCGTCCGCGCGCATCTTGTTGGCGTCCTCGCGGGCCTCGGCCCGGGCGCGCGCCGCGTCCTGCTCGGCCTGCGCCAGCGCGTCGGAGGCGTCCGTGCGCATCTGCTGCGCCTTCGCCGACGCGTCCGAGACCAGCCGCTCCGCCTCCGCGGTCGCCTTGGCCAGCAGCTCGTCCGCCTGCTGCGCCGCCTCGACCCGGTGCGCGTCCGCCGCGTCCCGTGCCTCGTCCACCAGGGCCGTCGCCTCGGCGCGCAGCCGCTCCGCGTCCTCCGCCGCCTGCTTGCGCTCGGCGTCGGCGGTCTCCTCCGCCTCCTCCAGCGCGCGGGCCGCCTCGGCGCGCAGCCGCTCGCCCTCCGCCGTCGCCTCCGCGACCAGCGCGTCCGCCTGCTCCGCGGCGTCCGCCCGGCGCTTGTTGGCCGCCTCGCGGGCCTCCTCCAGCACGCGGGCGGCCTCCGCCTCCACGCGCTCGCCCTCGGCGATCGCCTCGTTGACCGTGCGCTCGGCCAGGTCCCGCGCCGCCTCCGCGGCCGACTGGGCCTCGGCCCGGATGCGCACCGCGTCCTCGCGGGCGCCCTCCCGCTCCTCGTACGCCTCGGCGCGGACCCGGTCCGCCTCCTCCTGCGCCTCCGCGACCGTCCGCTCGGCGCTGTGTTCGGCCGCCGACCGCAGCCCGGCGATCTCCTCCTCGGCCTGCTCGTGCAGGCCCGCGACGGAATCCCGCACCTGCTGGGCCGTCTGCTCCGCCGCCGCCACCAGCTCGGCGGCGCGCCGCTCGGCCTCCTCGACCAGGCGCTCGGCCTCCTGCTGCGCCTCCGCGACCCGCTTGCGCGCCGCGGCCAGCAGCTCCTCGCACTGCTCGTGCGCCGCCTCGCGCTCCGCCTGCGCCTCGGCACGGGCGTCGCCCAGCAGCTCGTCGGCCTCGCGCCGGCGCCGCGCGGCCTCCTCCTTGGCCGCCTCCAGCGCCTCGGCGGCCTCCGCCGCCGTCCGCTCGGCCGCCGCGTTCGCCTCGGCCCGCAGCCGGCCGGCCGCCTCCCGGGCCTCCGACCGCAGCTGCTCCGCCTCCTCGGCCGCCTCGGACAGCGCCAGCTCCGCCGCCGCCTTGGCCTCGGCCCGCAGCGCGGCCGTCTCCTCGGCCGCCTCCGCCCGCTGCCGCTCGGCCTCCTCCTCGGCCTGCGCCCGCACCGTACGCGCCCGCTCGGCCGCCTCCGCGCGCTGCCGCTCGGTCTCCTCGGCCGCCTCCCGGCGCAGCCGCTCGGCCTCCGCACGGGCCTCGCGCAGCGCCTCCTCGGCGGCCTCCACCCGCTGCTCGGCCTCGGTGTGCAGCCGCGTCAGCTCCTCGGCGGCCTCCGCGCGGCGCTCCTCGGCGGCCCGCTCGGCCTCCTCGCGCAGCGCCTTCGCGGCCTCCGCCGCCTCGGTGCGCACCCGCTCGGCGTGGTCCTCGGCCTCCTCGGCCATCTCCTCGGCCTCGGCCCGGGCCCGCTCCAGCAGCTCCTCGGCCTGCTTGCGCAGCCCGGCCGCCCGCTCGGCGGCCTCCGCGCGCACCCGCTCCGCCTCGGCCGTCGCGCCCGACCGCGTCTCCTCCGCGTCGGCCTTGGCCTCGGCCAGCAGCTCCTCGGCGGTGTTCGCCGCCTCCTCGACCTTCTGCAGGGCCTCGCGGCGCGCCTCGGACCGCAGCCGCTCGGCCTCGGCGACCGCGTCCGCGCGCAGCTGCTCCGCCTCGCCGCGCAGCCGCCGGGCCTCCTCCTGGAGCTCGACGGTCTTCTTGCGGTACTCCTTGGTGTCGTCCTTCGCGCCGGCCTTGAGCTGCTCGGCGGACTCCTCCGCCTGCGCCCGCAGCCGCTCGGCCTCGGCCTCCGCCTCCGTGCGGATGCGCTCGGCCTCCTCGGCGGCGGCCTTCGTGGCGGCCCGGGCGTCCTCCGACGCCTTGGCCAGCATCTCCTCGGCGGCCCGGGCGGCCTTCGCGAGCTGGGCGGCGGAGTCCTCGGCTGCCTTGCTGCGGGCCTTCTCCGCGGTCTCGGCGACCAGCCGCTCGGCCTCGGCCGCCGCGTCGTCGCGCAGCTGCTGGGCCTCCGCCCGCAGGGCCTCGGCCTCCTTGGTCTTCTCGCCGACGACCCGGGCGATCTCCGCCCGCGTCGTGCGGGTGCGCTGCTCGTTCTCCGCCTCGGCGGCGGCCAGCCGGCCGGCCGCGGTGCGCTCGGCCTCGGCGACGAGCTTCTCCGCCTCGGCGCGCGCCTCGCGCAGCGCCGTCTCGGCCTCCTGCATCCGCGCCTCGGCGGCCCGGGTCAGCTCGGCGGCGGCCGTCCGCGCCTGGTCGGACTCGGTGCCCGCCTCGGTGCGCAGCCGCTCGGCGTGGTCGGTGGCCTCCTGGGCCTGCTGGGACGCGGCCGTCAGCAGCCGCTCGGCGTCCGTGCGCGCCCGGCGCAGGATCGCTTCGGCTTCGGCCCGGGCCTCCTCGGCGGCGGCCGCCAGCCGGGTGCGGGCCTGCTCGGTCAGCCGCTGGGCCTCGGCGCGGGCGGCGCCGAGCGTCTGCTCGGTCTCGGCCCGGGTCTCCTCCATCAGCCGCCGGGCCTGCGCCTCGGTGCGCGAGCGCAGCTGCTCGGCCCAGGCCACGTTCTCGTTGACGTGCGACTCGACGGTCGCCCGGCGCTCGTTGAGCTCCTCGTCCAGCCGCTGGCGCCGGGCCACGGCCTCGGCGTGCAGCTCGGCCTCCATGCGGGCCTGCCGCTCGGCGTGCTCCTGGAGGAGGCGCTGGGTCTGGGCCCGGGCCTCGCGCAGCTCGCGCTCGGCGTCCGCGCGGAGCTGGTCGGCCTGGATCTGCGCGTTGCGCAGCAGCTGTTCGGCCTGGTAGTCGAGTCCGGCCGCGTCGTACGCGGGACGGTGGGCGAGGGCGCGGCGCGCCTCGTGGAGCTTGGCGCGCAACACCTCGACCTGGTAGCCGAGGTCGTCGGCGTGCTGGACCGCCTTCTCCCGCTCCTTCTTCAGCCGCTCCATCTCGGCCTCGAATTGCGAGAGGTGGTCGGTTTCAGCCCGCTGGCTGTCCTGGCGCTCGTAGCCCCGCACTGCGCGGTCCATCCGTCCCCTGGTCGCGTCGGTGGCCGGCCCCGTGCGTGGTGGTGGAACCCGGAGCCCGCCCTTCCGAAGAAATGGTGTCAGATCATCGGCACAGCCTGGGCCGGGCCCCACCCGTACCCCGGCCGAACCTGCACTCTACCGGCCGGGGCGGGGGTGGGTCAGTGCTCCTCGGCCGGGCGGGGCGCGGAGGTGACCAGTTCCGTCAGCACCCCGTGACAGTCCTTGGGGTGCAGGAAGGTGATGCGCGATCCCATCGATCCGGTGCGCGGGGCGTCGTACAGCACGCGTACGCCCTTGTCCCGGATCGCCTCCGCGTCGCCGTCCACGTCGGCGGTGCCGAAGGCGATGTGGTGGACGCCCTCGCCGTTCTTCGCCAGCCACTTGCCGACCGGCGAGTCGTCGCGCAGGGGCTGGAGGAGCTGGAGGTAGGAGGCGCCCCCGTCCGAGGTTCCGTTGATCTTGAGCATGGCCTCGCGGACCCCCTGCTCCTCGTTGACCTCGGTGTGGAACACCTCGAAGCCGTAGGTGGCACGGTAGAACTCGACGGTGGCGTCGAGGTCGGTGCAGGCGATCCCGATGTGGTCGATACGCGTCAGCATGGGACCAGTGCACCGCCGCGCGGAGCCGTCACGCAACGTGCGCGCGATCACACCGACGGGCCGGTGACCGCGTGGGTACCGCTCAGTACATTGACGAAACCACCCTCGACACCGACGTCAACCCCCGCCCGAAGGAGCCCCGTCCATGTCTGGCACGAACGGTTCGACCGGCACCACCTCCGTGATCGTCGCGGGCGCGCGGACGCCCATGGGCCGTCTGCTGGGCTCGCTGCGGACGTTCTCCGCCGCGGACCTCGGCGGCCTGGCCATCAAGGCCGCGCTGGACCGGGC
>NZ_LFXA01000016.1 GCF_001187435.1 Streptomyces caatingaensis
CGTACAGGCCCACGCCGCCGCCGTGCTCGGCCACGGATCCCCCTCGGCCATCCCACCCCAACAAGCCTTCCGCGACCTCGGGTTCACCTCACTGACAGCGGTCGAGCTGCGCAACCGGCTGAACGCACTGACCGGCCTGCGTCTGCCGACCACGCTCGTCTTCGACTACCCCAACGCCTCCCTCCTCGCCGCCCACCTCCTCGAAGCCCTGTCCGGTGACGACGGCGCGTCCTCCCCGAGCCTCCCCGTCGCCCAGCCGGCAGTGGGAACGGACGAGCCGATCGCCCTCGTGGGCATGGCATGCCGCTACCCGGGGGACGTGCGGTCGCCCGAGGAGTTCTGGGAGCTGCTCTCGGCGGGCGGGGACGCGGTGTCGGGCTTCCCCACGGACCGCGGATGGGACCTGGAACTCCTCGCCGAGGGACTGGCCGCAGCCGACACCTCCGACGGACCCGGGGAGCCGGACGGGGCCTCCTCGGCCGGAGGCGGGTTCCTCTACGACGCGGCGGAGTTCGACGCCGGCTTCTTCGGGATCAGTCCGCGTGAGGCGCTGGCCATGGACCCGCAGCAACGGCTGATGCTGGAAGTGTCCTGGGAGGCGCTCGAAAGCGCGGGCATCGACCCCCACACGCTGCGCGGGAGCGATACCGGTGTGTTCGCCGGCATGTCCCAGCAGGACTACGTGGACCTGGTGCGTCACGGATCGGAGGACCTGGAGGGCTACGCCATGACCGGCGTCTCCGGGAGCGTCCTCTCCGGACGCATCGCGTACACCTACGGCTTCGAGGGACCGGCCGTCACGGTGGACACGGCCTGTTCCTCGTCCCTCGTCGCCCTGCATCTGGCCTGCCAGTCACTGCGTTCCGGCGAGTGCTCCCTCGCCCTCGTGGGCGGCGCGACCGTCCTGTCCACCCCGGTGCCTTCGTGGAGTTTTCGCGGCAGCGGGGGTTGGCTGCGGATGGTCGGTGCAAGGCGTTTGCCGCGGGTGCTGATGGTGTGGGGTGGGGTGAGGGTGTTGGTGTGGTGTTGGTGGAGCGGTTGTCGGATGCGCGGCGTCGGGGGCATCGGGTGTTGGCGGTGGTGCGGGGGAGTGCGGTCAATCAGGACGGGGCGAGCAACGGGTTGACGGCGCCGAATGGTCCGTCGCAGCAGCGGGTGATCCGGCAGGCGCTGGCGAACGCCCGTCTGGGGCGGGGGATGTGGATGCGGTGGAGGCGCACGGTACGGGGACGGTGCTGGGGGATCCGATCGAGGCGCAGGCGTTGCTGGCGACGTATGGTCAAGGGCGGGTGCAGGGGCGGCCGTTGTGGTTGGGGTCGGTGAAGTCGAACATCGGTCATACGCAGGCTGCGGCCGGGGTGGCGGGTGTGATCAAGATGGTGCTGGCGATGCGGCATGGGGTGTTGCCGCGGACGTTGCATGTGGACGAGCCGTCGCCGCACGTGGACTGGGCGGCCGGCGCCGTACGCCTGCTGACCCACGCAACGCCCTGGCCGCAGTCCCCGACGGAGGGCGGTCCCCGGCGTGCCGGGATCTCCTCCTTCGGCGTCAGCGGCACCAACGCCCACGTCATCATCGAACAAGCACCGGACACGACAGAGGAGTTGGAGGAGAACGGCCTCGACCCCGCCCCGGCAGACAGCCGCGCGTCGGCCCCCTCCCCGGTGCCGTGGATCGTCTCGGCGCGCTCCGAAAGCGCTCTGCGACGGCAGGCGCGCAGGCTGCGGCGGTTCGCGGCCGACGACCTCGCGGGGAACGCCACCGAGGGGCACGCCAGGGCCGTCGCACGGGCCCTCGCCACCGACCGGGCGCTCTTCGAACACCGTGCCGTGGTCCTGGGCGACGGACACGCCGAACTGCTCCAGGGTCTGGACGCGTTGGTCACCGGCACACCGGCCCCGGGCGTCGTCGAGGGACCGGCCCGGGCCCTGCCGCGCTTCCGCCTCGCCCTGCTCTTCGCCGGCCAGGGCACCCAGCGCCCCGGCATGGGGCAGGAGCTCCACGGGACGGTCCCGGCCTTCGCCGACGCCCTGGACGAGGTGTTCGCGGCGCTCGACCCGCACCTGGACCGTCCGCTGCGCTCCGTGGTCTTCGCCGCGCCCGGCACCGCCGAAGCCGCGCTCCTCGACCGTCCCGGGTACGCCCAGACGGGACTGTTCGCCCTGGAAGTGGCCCTGTTCCGGGCGATCGAGACCCTGGGCGTGCGCCCGGAGTACCTGATCGGGCACTCGGTCGGCGAACTCGCGGCCGCCCACGTGGCCGGCGTGCTCTCCCTCGCCGACGCCGCTCTCCTCGTGGCCGCCCGGGGCACGCTGATGGAAGCCCTGCCGCCGGGCGGGGCGATGACGGCGATCCGCGCCTCGGAGGACGAGGTGACACGTGCGCTGGCCAGGGACGAGGCGGCGGAACAGGTGTCCGTCGCGGCGGTCAACGGACCCACGTCCGTCGTCGTCTCGGGTGCCGCCGAGGCCGTCGAGCGGGTGGCGGAAGCGTTCGCGGCGCGCGGCCGCAAGACCCGTCGGCTGCGCGTCGGTCACGCCTTCCACTCCCCGCTGATGGACCCCATGCTGGAGGAGTTCAGGCGGACCGCGCGCTCCGTGTCGTACGCCGAGCCCACCCTGACCGTCGTCTCGTGCCTCACCGGCCGGCCGGCCACTCCCGGCCTCCTCACGGACCCGGAGTACTGGGTGCGGCACGTCCGGGAAACGGTCCGGTTCGCCGCCGGCCTGGAGTGGCTGCGGGACGACGCCGAGGCCACCGCGTTCGTCGAACTGGGCCCGGACGGTACGCTCTCCGCCCTCGCCCAGGAGTCCGCCGGCGCACCGGTACCCGCCGACACCGCCGCCGTGCTCAGCGACGAGGATCCCGCCCTGGCCGTCCCCCTCCTGCGCCCGGACCGCGCCGAGCCCCGTACGTTCCTCGCCGCACTCGCCCAGGTACACGTCCACGGCGGCGGCGTCGACTGGCCGGCCGTCATCGGCCCGTGCCCCGCGGCCAGGACCGTCGAACTGCCCACGTACGCCTTCGACCACCGCCGCTACTGGCTGGATCCCCGCCCCGCGGGCAGTGACATGACGGCGGCCGGCCTCGGCGGTCCCGGTCACCCCCTCCTCGGGGCGGCCGTCGAACTCGCCGAGTCCCAGGGGCTGTTGTTCACCGGCCGGCTCTCCCTCCGGACCCACCCGTGGCTCGCCGACCACGTCGTCTTCGGCGCGGTCCTGCTCCCGGGCACGGCGATGCTGGAGCTGGCCGTCCGCGCCGCCCGGGAGGCGGCGCTGGGAACGGTGGAGGAGCTGACCCTGCAGGTTCCCCTGGCGCTGCCCGAACGGGGAGCGGTCGTCCTCCAGCTCGCCGTCGACGCTCCCGGCCCGTCCGGCGAACGCTCCTTCTCCCTCCACTCGTACCCCGACGACGGTCATGGGAACGACCGCAGCGACGCCTCGCCGACGCTCGCCGCGGGCAAGGCATGGACGTGCCACGCGACCGGCGTGCTCGCCCCCGACGCCCTCTCCGGGCCCGGGCGGCCGGACGACCCCTGGGCCGACCCGGACGCCCCGTGGCCGCCCCCGGACGCCGAACCGGTGGACCTGGACGGCTGGTACGCGGACCTGGCGAGCGCCGGCCTGGGCTACGGTCCGGCATTCCAAGGACTGCGGGCCGCCTGGCGCCTGGCGGGTGACGTCTACGCCGAGGTCTCCCTGGACGAGGACCAGACGCGTCACGCCGCCCGGTACGCCGTGCACCCCGCCCTGCTCGACGCCGCGCTGCACCCCGTCGTCCTCGGCGTCGACATGACCCGGGACCGGGAACAGGGCGGCGGTCTCCTGCCGTTCTCCTGGAGCGGCGTCTCGGTGACCGCCACGGGCGCACCCGCCCTGCGCGTCCGGCTGTCCCCCACGTCCCCGGAGACCGTCGCGCTGGAGGCGGCGGACAGCACCGGCCGGCCGGTGCTCTCCGCCCGGGCGCTGACCTTCCGGCCGATCAGTGAGGAACAGCTGCGCGCAGCCCGCACCACGTACCACGAGTCGCTGTTCCGCGTGGAGTGGAAGCCTCGGCCCGTGCCGCCCGTCGAGGGAGGGGACGGCCCCGTCGGCCGGTGCCGGTGGGCCGTCGTCGGCAGCCCGGTGCACGGACTGCCGGAAGCGCTCGACGCGGCGGGAGCCGCCTGGCAGGCGTACCCCGACCTCGCGGCGCTGGGCGAGGCCGTCGCCTCGGGAGCCCCGGCCCCCGGCATGACGGTCGTGTCGTGCGGCGCCGAAGAGGCGACGGAGGAGAACGACCGAGGCGAGAACGTCCGAGCCGACGATGGCGGCGGAAGGAGCGCCGGTGAACGCGAACACGGCGGGACCGGAGAGGACGGCCCCGTCAGCGCCGTCGCTGTACAGGAGGCGGCCGGACGCGCCCTGAGCCTCCTCCAGGGCTGGCTCGCCGACGACCGGTTCGCGGACTCCCGGCTCGCCCTCGTCACCCGGGGCGCCGTGGCCACGGACGGCGAGGACACCGTCCCCGGTCTCGCACACGCGGCGGTGTGGGGGCTCGTCCGCTCCGCCCAGAGCGAGCACCCGGGCCGGTTCGTGCTGGTGGACACCGACGGCTCGCGCGCCTCGCTCCAGACCCTCCCGGGCGCCCTCCTCACCGGCGAACCGCAGTTCGCGCTGCGGGACGGTACGGCCCGCACGCCCGTGCTGAACCGCGTCGCCGTGACCCGCGCCCCCGTACCCGGGACACCTGTACCCGGGACAGGAACGGAGGCGGACCCCGCCGACGGAGAAGGAGGCGGGGACGGGACCGGCCACGCGGACAGGGCCCGACAGCCGGTGCGCTGGGACCCCGGGACCACCGTGCTCATCACCGGAGGCACCGGTGTCCTCGGCGGAATCGTCGCCCGGCACCTCGTGACCACGCACGGCGCCCGCCACCTCATGCTCGCGGGCCGCAGGGGAGCCGCGGCCCCCGGAGTTACGGAACTCGTCGCCGAACTCACGGCCCACGGCGCCGACGTCACCGTCCACGCCTGCGACACGGCCGACCGCGACGCGGTGGCCCGCCTGCTGGCCCAGGCGCCCGACCGGCACCCCCTCGGCGCCGTGATCCACATGGCGGGAGTCGTCGACGACGGCATCGTCACCTCACTGAACGCCGCGCGCATGGAAGCCGTGCTCGGCGCGAAGGCCCTCGGCGCCCTGCACCTCCACGAACTCAGCCGGACCCTCGCCCCCGGCCTGCGGGACTTCCTCGTCTTCTCGTCCGCGGGCGCCAGCTTCGGCAGCCCCGGCCAGGGCAACTACACCGCCGCCAACGCGTTCCTCGACGCCCTGATGCACCACCGGCGTGCGCAGGGCCTGCCCGGCCAGTCCCTGGCCTGGGGCCTGTGGGCCGAGGCCAGCGGGATGACCGGCCACCTCGACGCGACCGACCGCGCCCGCATGTCCCGTGGCGGGCTGGCACCGCTCTCCAACGAGCAGGGACTCGCCCTCGTCGACGCCGCCGGCGCCATCGACGAACCCCTCCTGCTGGCCACCCGGCTGGACATGCGGGCGCTCCACGCCCAGGCGGCCGCCGGTGCGCTGCCACGCATCCTTCAGGGACTGGTCAGGGTTCCCGCCCGGCGGGCTGGCAGGGACGGCGCGGACGCCGACACGGCCGCCGCCCTCCGCCGGAGGCTGGACCGGGCGGCCGACCCCGGCGAGCGCACCCGCATCGCCCAGGAGCTCGTCCGCACCCAGGCCGCCCTCGTCCTGGGACACGGTGCCGGTCAACAGGTCCCGGCCGGCACCGAGTTCCGCGAGCTCGGATTCGACTCGCTCACGGCCGTCGAACTGCGCAACCGCCTCAACTCCCTCACCGGGCTGCGCTTGGCCACCACACTGGTCTTCGACCACCCCACCCCCGAAGCCCTGGCACTCCACCTGCTGGAATTGATGGTCGAGGACGGCGGCGCCGCAACTCCGGCCCACCGTCCGCCCGATGGGAGAACGGCGCACGCAGACGACGGAGACCGTGACGGCGGTCGGAGGAACGCCGACGTCTCCGGCCCCCCCCACGGCCCGGAGGGCACCGGCGGCTTGGACGACGGGGAGCACCGGCATGGGCGCGACAGCGACGAGTCCGACGGCCGCGGCGCCCAGGAACACCCCGGCGGCCACGAATCGGCGGCACGCCGCAAATACGGCCCCAAGCGGCAGCACGGCGGACCGCCGGAAGCGACGGTCGAGTCCCTGTTCTGGCTGGGGCACGACACCGGCCGGATCAAGGAATCCATGGATCTGCTGTCGGCTGCCTCGGTGTTCCGGCCCTCCTTCGACCGGGTGACGCCTGAGACGACACCGCAGTTCGTACGCCTCGCCCAGGGCGACCCGGCGGCCGGCCGTCCCGCCCTGATCTGCCTGCCCACCGTGGCCGCGGTGTCGAGCGCCTATCAGTACGTGCGGTTCGCGGCGGCCCTCGAAGGTCTGCGCGACGTCTGGTACGTCCCGGCGCCGGGCTTCGTCGCCGGCGAGCCGCTGCCCGCCGACGTCAACGTCCTCGTCCGGACGTTCGCCGAGGCCATCGTGGACTTCATGGGCGAGGCGCCCTTCGCCCTGGCTGGACACTCCGCGGGCGGCTGGATCACTTACGCCGTCACCCAGCACCTGGAGGAGCGCGGCGTGTTCCCACGGGCCGCGGTGGCCATGGACGCCTGGCTCCCGGACGAGGGCATGGCCCCCGTCGCCTCGGCCCTCACCAGCGAGATCTTCGACCGCGTCACCCAGTTCCTCGACGTGGACTACGCACGGCTGACCGCCATGGGCGGCTACTTCAGGATCTTCTCCGGCTGGACCCCGCCGGACATCGTCACACCCGCCCTCTTCGTCCGAGGACAGGACGGCGAACAGAAGCCGCCCGTATGGGGAGTTCCGCACACGGTCGCCGAAATCCGCGGGGACCACTTCACCATGATCGAAAGCCATGCGGAAGCAACGGGTCGGTACATCCACGACTGGATCTCGCAGTTCGATGACGAAGTGTGACGAATCCGTGCGTGAGGCAAACTGCGTCCGCCCCTCGGGTTTGGTTCACTGGACGAGAAGTTTCTGGACGAGGAGTTGCTGCGGCCGCGTCCGGAAACGGCCCGGCGGTGCCGTAACCGCTCGAATTCCTCCTCGGGCCGATAGGGGCTATCCGTCGGCAACGCCCCTACCTAGTCTGCTCCTTGGACGTCCCGGGTGCTGGTCCCACGACCGCCGTGCCACCCCGGCCCGGGGCACACCGGGAATTCAGCGCGTCCGCGTCCACGACCATGATCGAACATGCGGAACCGGCCGGCTGCAGCCCGGAACCCGATAGGAGCCCCCATAGATGTCTTCCAGTCCCCCCATTCCCGTCGTTCCGGGTGCCTGGCCGGTGGTCGGCCATGTACCGCAGCTCGTCCTGCGACCCCTCGCATTCCTCAAATCCCTCGCCGGACACGGCGACCTGGTGGAAATCCGGCTCGGACGCAAGCCCCTCTACGTGGCCACCCACCCGGAAGTCGCCCGGTCCATGCTGGTGACCAACGCGCACGACTTCAGCCGCAGCAGCAGGACGGCCAAGTCGCTGCGATTCGTCGGCCCCATCCTCGTGGCCACCCGCGACGAGCCCCATCTGCGGCAGCGCCGCCTCATGCAGCCCACCTTCCACCGGGCCCGGCTCGACAGCTACGTCTCCAGCATGGCCGCGGCCACCGAGGAGGTCACCGCCCCCTGGTCGCCGGGCGACGCGGTGGCGGTCGCACCGGCCATGACCGACATCGCCGTGCTGACGATGACGAAGTCGCTGTTCTTCTCCGAGCTGGGAACCGACGCGGAAGCGGCACTCCGCAAGGCCGGCCACGCCATCCTCGCGGGAGCCAGGATCGCCAGCCTCGCCCCCAACCTCTACCGGTGGCTCCCCACCCCGGGAAACCGGTCACTGCCCGCCGCGCGCAAGGCCATCCACCACACCATCGACGCCTACCGCGCCGACGGCCGGGACCACGGCGACATGCTCTCGATGCTGATGAGGGCCCAGGACTCCGCCGGCAGAACACTCTCCGACGACGAGATCTGCACCGAAGTCCTCGGACTCGCCGTCGCCGGCATCGGCGGCCCGGCCGCCACCGCCTCATGGGTCCTCTGCGAACTGGGCAGGAACCCGGATATCGAACGCCGCGTACACGAGGAACTCGACACCTTCGTCACCGACCTCCCGCCCACCCCCCAGGTCATCGCCCAACTCACCTACACCCACCAGGTGGTGAAGGAAGCCTTGCGCAAATACCCCGGCTGGGTCGGCATGCGCTGCGCAGTCCGGGAAACGCGGCTGGGGGAGTACACGCTGCCGGAGGGCGCCGAGGTCATCTACAGCGCCTACGCGCTCCAGAACGACCCCCGCTGGTACCCGGGCCCGGAACGCTTCGACCCCGACCGCTGGGACAGCAAGCAGGGCGGCGGCAAGGTGTCGAAGGGCGCCTGGGTCACCTTCTCGGCGGGCGTGTACAAATGCATCGGTGACGCCTTCGCCATCACCGAGACCGTTACCATCATCGCGGTCATCGCCTCCCGCTGGCGCCTGCGCCCGCTCCCCGGGCATAACGTGCGCGAAGTCACCGAGGCCACCCACGTCCTCCCGCACAAGCTGCGGATGATCGTGCAGCCCCGGACGGCGCAGAAGCGCCAGAACGCCGCAGTCTGAGCGCGGCGCCCGCCTGCCCCCCGCCCGCACCTTTCCCGATCGTGGGCCGGGCGGCGGGGCGGGCCCCGGGACGCGGAGACGACCGAGGCGACCGCACCATCGCGCGGGAGCGACGGCGTACACGTCGGTACGCCCGCGGGACCCACGGTCGTCTCCGCTCGCTCGCATGGCCGGAAGACGGAGCCTTGTCGCCGGGCCTGCGCGAACGTCCCACCACAGAAAGCCCCCGCCACGGACGGGCGTTGAGCCGTGCGCGCGGACGCTTCCCGGGCGGCGCAGCCACGCACCGCCCATCGCCGGACGCTGTCCCGTACCCTCTTCCGTATCCCCTCCCGCGTATCCCGGGTCTCACGCAACCTGCACGCCGGGCGGGGCGCCATGTCCCGGCAACCCCGCCCGGCGTGGTCGCCGGAGCCGCCCGGCCGCGGCGGTGCCCGCCCACTGCCGGACCGCTGCCCCCACCGGGCCGGATCAGACGAGCCCCTGGGCGAGCATCGCATCGGCCACGCGCTCGAACCCGGCGATGTTGGCCCCCACGACGTAGTTGCCGGGCTGCCCGAACCGCTCCGAGGTCTCGTAGACGGTGTCGTGGATGCGCCGCATGACATCCGCGAGCTCCTGCTCCACGCGGGCGAACGACCACGACTCCCGGCCGGCGTTCTGCCGCATCTCCAGCGCGCTGGTCGCGACACCCCCCGCGTTCGCGGCCTTCCCCGGACCGAACGCCACCCCGGCCTCCTCGAAGATCCGTACCGCCTCCGGGGTGGTGGGCATGTTCGCCCCTTCCGACACCGCCCGCACACCGTTGCGCACCAACGCGAGGGCGTCGTCGGCATCCAGCTCGTTCTGGGTAGCCGACGGCAGCGCCACATCGGCCGGCACCTCCCACACCCGGCCACCCGGCACATAACGGGCCGACGAGCCGCGGCGCTCGGCATAATCCCGGACGCGCCCCCGCTCGACCTCCTTGACGTGCCGGAGCAGGGGCAGGTCGATGCCCTTCTCGTCCACCACGTAGCCGTCCGAGTCCGACACCGTCACCACGCGCGCGCCCAGGGCGTGGGCCTTCTCGATCGAATACAGCGCCACGTTCCCGGAGCCGGAGACGGACACCTGGAGACCCGCCAGATCCAGCCCGCGCTTCCTCAGCATCTCCGCCGTGAACAGCACGTTCCCGTAGCCCGTGGCCTCCTTGCGTACCTGGGACCCGCCCCAGCCGGTCCCCTTTCCGGTGAGCACCCCGGCGTCCCAGCGATTGGTGAGCCGCCGGTACTGACCGAAGAGATAGCCGATCTCACGGCCGCCGACACCGATGTCCCCGGCGGGAACGTCGGTCCGGTCGCCGATGTGACGGCTCAGCTCCGTCATGAACGCCTGGCAGAAACGCATCACTTCACCGTCCGAGCGACCGTGCGGGTCGAAGTCGCTGCCGCCCTTGGCACCGCCCATGCCGAGCCCCGTCAGGGCGTTCTTGAAGATCTGCTCGAAGCCGAGGAACTTCACGATGCCGAGGTTTAGCGAGGGATGGAAGCGCAGCCCGCCCTTGAACGGCCCGAGAGCACTGTTGAACTCCACCCGGAACCCCCGGTTGACGTGCGTCTCCCCCCGGTCGTCCGTCCAGCACACCCGGAACATGATCTGCCGCTCGGGCTCCATGAGCCGCTCGACGAGCTTGGCATCGGCCAGCTCCGGCCGCGCGGCGAGCACCGGAGCGAGGCTCTCCAGCACCTCGCCGACCGCCTGATGGAATTCCGGTTCACCCGGGTTCCGCCGGAGGACCTGGGCGAGAAGAGAAGTCGGCATGGTGCCCCTTCCATGAATCACAAGAATCCAATGTGCCTGAAAAACCGGATGAAACTGACAGCAGGGCAATTCCATGCATCTACGAACGTAGTGATGGATTTCGACCGTCAAGTACCCCTAGCCAGCCCATCCTTCCCCGGACGCATCCACTCCGGGGAGACCTTCGTCGTCCCCCGCCTCATGAGCCAACCGCACCAGGCCATCGACATCCAACTCGTCGATCACCGGAGAACCGTCGTCACTACCCTCGGCCGGAACACCGCCCAACGCGCCCGCTCTCGCGCCGCCTTCCGAACCGGACGCGCCGCCGGACCGCTCCTCTGCCAGCCGCACCAGAGCGGGCAACAGGCCGGCCTCCTCCAGCCGCCGCAGCGGAACAGCCGCCAGGAACCTCCGCAGTCCGTCCTCCCCCACCCGCACCTCCGGGCGGGCGGCACCGCTTCCTCGACCACTCGCCTCATCACCGGCGGAGCCCCCAGCTGACGGCAGCCTGCCCAGCACATGCCGCACGAGCGCCGCCGGAGTCGGGAAGTCGAACGCCATCGTGGAAGGCAGCCGAAGGTCCAGCGCGGCGCCGAGGCGATTGCGGAGCTCCACGGACGTCAGCGAGTCGAAGCCCAAATCCCGGAACGGCCGCTCCTCCTCGAGGGAGAAGCCGGAACCGAAGCCGAGGACCGTCGCGACGTGCGACTTCACCAGCCGCAGCACCGTCCGCCGCCGCTCGGCAGCACCCTGCCCAGCCAGCCGCTTCCTCAAGGCCGCCGCCGCGTCCGCCGCCCCACCCCCGGCCTCCGCCGATGCCGCCGACGACCGCTCGGGCATCCGGACCAGAGCGCTCAGGAGTGGCGGAACGCCGCCCTCCACCGCACGGGCACGCAGCACCGCGAAGTCCAGCCGCGCCGGAAGGAGGAACGCCTCCCCTGACGCCAGAGCGGAATCGAAGAGCGCCAGCCCCTCCTCGTCCAGCAACGGCGCCATCCCTCCGCGATTCAGCCGGGCATGGTCCTTTTCGTCGAGATGACGCGTCATGCCGCTGCCCTGCGCCCACAGCCCCCACGCCAGGGACGCCGCCGCCCAACCTTCGGCCCTACGGTGATGGGCCAGGGCGTCCAGGAACGCGTTGGCGGCCGCGTAATTGCCCTGACCGGGGGAGCCAAGCACCGCCGCCGCGGACGAGAACAGGACGAACGCGCCGAGAGCCCTGCCCCGCGTCAGCTCGTGCAGATGCCACGCCGGAGCAGCTTTGGCCCGCAACACCCTCCCGAGCCGATTCGGCGTCAGCGACAGAACGGTCCCGTCGTCCAGCACACCGGTCGCGTGCACCACCGCGGTCAGCGGATGATCCTCCGGAATCCCGGCGAGCAGCGCGGCGACAGCATCCCGCTCGGCCAGGTCGCACGCGACCACATCCACCGACGCACCCATGGCCGTCAGCTCCGCCACCAGCTCCCCAGCCCCCGGGGCCTCCACGCCCCGGCGGCTCGCCAGCACCAGGCGCCGCACCTCGTGCGCCTCCACCAAGCGGCGCGCCACCAGCCCACCGAGAGCACCGGTGCCCCCGGTCACCAGCACCGTGCCGTGGGGATCGAACACGGGACCCCTGAGCCCCTCAACCTGTAGCTCGGCCCCCCCGAGTTCAGCGCCCGCCGACCGCACGTCGTCGCCGGTGTCGCACCGGGACTGCTGCTGCTCCGTCCTCACCTCCACGCGCAGCAGCCGTGGAGCGTGCACCCGGCCGTCCCGCCAGACCAGTTGCGGCTCCCCGGCCCCGGGGACCCGCGACAGCACGTGCCAGGGAACGCCCAGCGAGTCACTACCGACGCCAGAACCTTCGAGATCCAGCAGTACGATCCGGCCTGGATTCTCTGACTGCGCCGAACGGACCAGCCCCCACACCGTCGCACCGGCGAGATCGGTGACGTCCTCCCCGGGGCGAACGGCCGCCGCGCCACGCGTCAGCACGACGATCCGGCTGCCGGCCAGTCGATCATCCCGCAGCCATCGCTGGAGCAGCAGTAGCACCTCCTCCGTGAGGGAACACGCGGCGGAGTACGGGGTGATTGCGGGCGCGTCGTCCCCGCCGTCCTCACCGTCACAAGGTTCATTGCCCCTGCTACCGAGACTGCCGCCGTCGGTGTCCGGACCGGCCGCGTGGACGAACACGACGGTAGGGACCGGGCCACCGGCGTGGAGTGCTTGCAGTAGGGCATCCCAATCCGCGTACACCTGCGCACTGTCGGGAGCCGTCGCCGGACCGTCCGAGGGAGGAACCGAGAGAGCCGTCGGCAGTTGGCTGCTGCCCGTGCCGACGAACGCGCACGTCTCGGAAGCGCAGGGTGAGGCTGCCGACACCGCTGCCATGACCGGGGTGTACTCCACTCCGTACAGGGATGATCGGGCTGCGGAGCGCGCGGACCGCACTTCCTCGGCAGACGCCGGGCGCAGCACCAAAGACTCGACGGATGCCACGGGGCGTCCATCCTCGTCGACAACGTCGATGGCCACCTCGGCGATGGTGCCGGTCTCCGCGTTGGCCTCCTCGCCCCCGACTGCGGGAGAGGCTGCCGACAACCGGACCCGCAGCTCGGAACCGGCGGACGTCGGCGCATGCAGCCTCACGCCGCGCCAGACGAACGGGAGATGGGGGGACGGCGTCCCGTCCCCCACCGGCCGCGCCCCCAGGAGATGCAGAGCCGCGTCGAGTTGAGCTGGGTGCAGCGCAAACGATGAGGTGTCTCCCGTTTCCCAGTCGGGATGCGAGACGCGGGCGTAGAGGTCGTCACCGTCCCGCCATCCGGCGACCATGCCACGGAACGCGGGACCGTACGACAGACCGGCCGCTTCGAGTCGCTGGTACAGCTCGTCCAGATCGACGGGAACGGCGTCGGGTGGTGGCCAGGGAGTGTTGTTGGTGGGGGGTGTGGGGGTGGGGTGGGGGGTGAGGGTGGCGGTGGCGTGGAGTACCCAGGGGGTGTTGCCGTCGTCGGTGTTGGTGTGGATGGTGAGTTGGCGTTGGCCGTGGGTGTTGGTTGGGGTGGTGGTGATTTGGAGGGTGGTGGGGTGGGTGGGGTGGAGGGGGAGGGGGGTGTGGAGGGTGAGTTCTTGGATGTGGGGGGTGGTGGTGTGGTGGGCGGTGTGGAGGGCGAGTTCGAGGAAGGCGGTGCCGGGGAGGAGGGGGGTGCCGGCGATGGTGTGGTCGGCGAGCCAGGGGTGGGTGGTGAGGCTGATCTGTCCGGTGAACAGGTGGGTGTCGTTGTCGGCGAGGGTGAGGGTGGCGCCGAGGAAGGGGTGGTGGGCGGGTTGCAGGCCGGCGGTGGTGACGTCTCCCGTGCCGGGGGGTGCGGTGAGCCAGTAGCGCTGGTGTTGGAAGGGGTAGGTGGGGAGGTCGATGTGCTGGTGGGGGGTGGTGTGGGTGGTCCAGTTGATGGTGTGGGTGTGGGTGTGGATGTGGGCGAGGGTGGTGAGGAGGGTGTGGGTTTCGGGTTGGTTGGGTTGGAGGAGGGGGTGGGCTTGGGGGGTGTGGTCGGGGAGGTTGTGGTGGGTGAGGGTGGTGAGGGTGTTGTCGGGGCCGAGTTCGAGGTAGGTGGTGACGCCGAGGGTGTGGAGGGTGCAGGTGGTGTTGTGGTAGTGGACGGGTTCGCGGGTCTGGTGGGTCCAGTAGTCGGGGGTGAGGAGGGTTTCCGCCGGTGTTGTGCTGCTGATGAGTGGGGTGTGGGGGGTGTGGTAGGTGAGGGTGCTGGTGGTTTCGTGGAGTGGGGGGAGGAGGGGGTTGATGTGGGGTGAGTGGAAGGCGCCGCTGGTGTGGAGGAGGGTGGTTTTGCGCCTGAGGTCTTGGAAGTGCCGGACGATGTCGTGGACGGCCTCAGCGTCGCCGGAAACGACGAGTGACGTGGGGCTGTTGACTGCGGCCAAAGAGATGGCGTCCTCCCGGCCTTCCAGCAGGGGGAGGACTTCTTCGGGTGTGGCTTGGAGGCCGGCCATGATGCCGTCGGTGGGGAGGGTGGCCATGAGCCGGCCCCGGGTGGCGACCAGGCGTGCGGCGTCGGGGAGGGTGAGGATTCCGGCGAGGTGTGCTGCGGTGATTTCTCCTAGGGAGTGGCCGGCGAGGTAGTCGGGGGTCAGGCCGAAGGTTTCGGTGATGAGGCGGTGTTGGGCGATTTGCAGGGCGAACAGGGCGGGTTGGGTGTACTGGGTGCGGTGGACCAGGGCCTGTTGTCCTTCCTCCGGTGGTGCGAAGAGGATCTCCCGGAGGGGCTGGTCGAGGTGGGGGTCGAGGTGGGCGCAGGCCTCGTCGAGTGCCTCCGCGAACACCGGGAAACATTCGTAGAGTTGGTGTCCCATGCCGGGATACTGGGTGCCCTGTCCCGCGCAGACGAACGCGACCTTGCCGCCCGCCGACACCGGCCCGTCCCCTGTCACCACGCCGGGGTGTTCCTCACCCGCCGCCAGGGCCTGGAGGGCGTCGAGGTAGCCGTCCCGGTCCTCGGCCAGGACCACCGCCCGATGGTCGAACACCGACCGCCCTGATGCCAGCGCATGCCCCACATCAGGCAAGGACAGGTCCGGGTGGTCGGTGACGAACGCCCGCAGCGTGCTGGCCTGGTCCCTCAGCCCCTGCTCGGTCTTCCCCGACACCGGCCACGCCCACGGTCCCGGCGGAACCGCCGCGGCCTCGACCGGGATCTCTTCGGCTGGTGCCTGTTCGAGGATGATATGCGCGTTGGTGCCGCTGACGCCGAAGGAGGAGACGCCGGCCCGCCGGGGCCGCCCTGTCTCCGGCCACGGCACCGGCTCCCTCAGCAACTCCACCGCCCCTGACGCCCAGTCCACATGCGGCGACGGCTCCTGGGCGTGCAGGGTGGAGGGGAGGTGGCCGTGGCGCAGGGCCATGACCATTTTGATGACGCCGGCGACGCCGGAGGCGGCTTGGGTGTGGCCGATGTTGGACTTCACCGACCCCAGCCACAACGGCCGATCCTCCGGACGTCCTTGACCGTAAGTGGCCAACAGCGCCTGCGCCTCGATCGGATCCCCCAGCGTCGTCCCCGTCCCATGGGCCTCCACGGCATCGACGTCACCCGGCGCCAGGCCGGCGTTGGCCAGAGCCTGCCGGATGACCCGCTGCTGGGACGGACCGTTCGGCGCCGTCAGCCCATTGCTCGCCCCGTCCTGATTGATGGCGCTGCCGCGTACGACCGCCAGGACACGGTGGCCGTTGCGGCGGGCATCCGACAACCGCTCCATCAGCAGCATGCCGACACCCTCACCCCAGCCGGTGCCGTCCGCCGCAGCCGAGAACGCCTTGCACCGGCCATCCCGCGCCAGACCCCCCTGCCGCGAAAACTCCACAAACGTCGCCGGTGTGGACATCACCATGACGCCACCGACCAGAGCCAGCGAACACTCGCCGGAGTGCAGCGCCTGACCGGCGATGTGCAGGGCGACCAGGGACGACGAGCACGCCGTGTCCACGGACACCGCTGGGCCTTCGAGACCGTAGGTATAGGCGATGCGTCCCGAGGCGACGCTGCCCGAACTGCCAGTCAGTGCGTAACCAGCTGCTTCCTCCGGTGCGAAGCGCACATGAGCGGCGTAGTCCTGGACATTGATTCCCGTGAACACACCGGTACGGCTCCCTCGGAGTGAAGCCGGATCGATGCCACCGTCCTCGAACGCCTCCCATGAGGCTTCCAGGAGGAGGCGCTGTTGCGGGTCCATGACCAACGCCTCGCGTGGACTGATCCCGAAGAACTCGGCATCGAAGTGCCCCGCGTCGTAGAGGAAGCCGCCGTGCCGGGTATAGCACGTACCGGCATGGTCCGGGTCGGGGTTGTAGAGCCGGTCGATGTCCCACGCGCGGTCCGTGGGGAACTCGCTGATCGCGTCGGTGCCCGTGATGAGTAGATCCCAGAGCGCCTCCGGGCTGACTGCTCCGCCAGGGTACCGGCACGCCATGCCGACGATGGCGATGGGCTCCTCGACCTGGTCGGCCGAGGCGGGCACCTTCGGGACGGGCTCCGCCCGTTCGGTATCGAACTCCGTGCCCAGCAAAGCAACTTCGAGGTGGCGAGCCAGTGCGGACGGGGTCGGGTAGTCGAAGACGAGAGTGGGTGCGAGGGGAACGTCCACCGAGGAGACAAGCTGATTGCGAAGCTCGACCGATCCCAACGAGTTGAACCCCAGCTCCTTGAACGGCCGTTCTGCTTCGATGCCGTTGGCATCGGCGCGCCCAAGGACCGCAGCCGCACGGCTGTTGACCAGCTTGAGCAGGGTCTGATGACGTTCTGCCGGTGACTGACGCTCGAGCCGACTCCGCAGTGTATGCTCGGTGGCTTCTTGGGGAGTGGCTGAGGAGGCAGGGGCAGCGTCCGCCGGAGTCGGCCCTAGGGCCCGACGGACTTCCGGGATGTCGCTGATCAGTGGGCTCGGGCGCTGAGAAGTGAAGATGGGCGCGAAGGTCGCCCAGTCGATGTCGGCGATGACGGTGTTCTGTTGAGGGTGAGTGCTGAGGACGTGCTCAAACGCTGCCAGCGCCAGCTTCGGAGCCATGGGCGACAGTCCCCGGCTCCTCAAGTACGTGCGTGTCGATTCGTCGGCGGACATGCCGGCGCCGTCCCAGGCACCCCAGGCGATGGAGGTGGCGGGCAGCCCCTGCGCCTGACGATGGAGGGCAAGGGCGTCCAAGTACGCATTGGCGGTGGCATAGGCGCCGTGACCGGCACCTCCCCAGGCGCTCGCCCCGGAGGAGAACAGTACGAAGTGCTCAAGTGAGTCGTAGTCCTGCAGGAGTTCGTGAAGGTGGGACGCACCTACGGCCTTTGCAGCGGCGGCGCGTTCGAGGTCATGGAGCGTGGTGTCCGCGACGGCGAGTCCGAAGTTGACGCCTGCGGTGTGGATGATGGTGGTGAGGGGGTGTTGGGGTGGGATGGTGTTGAGGAGGTGGGTGAGTTGTTGTTTGTTGCTGGTGTCGCAGGTGGTGATGGTGGTGTGGGTGTTGTGGTGGGTGAGTTGTTTGAGGTGGTGGTGGGCGTTGGGGGCTTGGGGTCCTTGTCGGCTGGCGAGGATGATGTGGTGGGGTTGGTGGTGGGTGGTGAGGTGGTGGGCGAGGGCGGTGGCGAGTGCTCCGGTGCCTCCGGTGATGAGGATGGTGCCGTGGAGGGTGGGTTTTGGTGTGGGTGTGTTGGGTTGTGTGGTGGGTGTGAGGCGTGGGGTGTGGAGGGCGTTGGGTCGGATGGCGAGTTGGTTTTCGGTGGTTTGGGTGAGGGCGGTGGGGAGGTGTTGGTGGAGGGTGTGGGGTGTGGGGTGGTGGGGGAGGTCGATGAGTCCGGCCCAGTGGTGGGGGTGTTCGAGGGCGGTGGTTTTGCCGAGTCCCCAGGTGAGTGCTTGTTGGGGGTGTGTGAGGGGGTCGTGGGGGTGGGTGCTGGTGGCGTTGTGGGTGATTGTCCAGAGGGGGGTGGTGATGTGGGGGTGTTGGGTGAGGGTTTGGATGAGGGTGAGGGTGAGGGTGAGTCCGGTGGGGAGTGTGGGGTGGTCGGGGTGTGGTGTTTCGTCGAGGGGGAGGAGTGAGAGGAGGCCGGTGAGGGTGTGGGGTGGTTGGTTGTGGGTGGTGAGGGTGTGGTTGAGGTGTTGGGCGAGTGCCTCTGGGTTGGTGTGGGTGTGGTTGAGGGGGAGGGTGATGGTGTGGGCGCCGTGTTGGTGGAGGACGTTGAGGATGTTCTGGGTGAGAGGAAGGCTGGTGTGGTCTTCGGGGTGGGGGATGAGCCAGGTGCCGTGGAGGTGGGGTGGTGTGGTTGGTGGGGGGAGGGGTTTCCAGGTGATGGTGTAGGTCCAGTTGGTGATGGTGTTCTGTTGTTGTTGCTGTTGGTGCCAGGCATGGAGGGCGGGGAGGAGTTCAGGGAGAGGAGTGTCGGGCGGGACGTCGAGTGTGGTGGCCAGTGCGTCGGCGTCCTGGTTGGAGACGGTCTCCCAGAACTGGGCGTCGATGGCGTGGAGTTCATGCCGGGTGTTGGCGGCTGTGCTGCCTGGTGTGGTGGTGCTGAGCCAGTAGCGCTGGTGTTGGAAGGGGTAGGTGGGGAGGTCGATGTGCTGGTGGGGGGTGGTGTGGGTGGTCCAGTTGATTTTTTGGGCGTGGGTGTGGAGGTGGGCGAGGTGGGTGAGGAGGGTGTGGGTGTCGTCGCGGTCGCGGCGGAGGCTGCCGGTGACGACCGCCGGGGCCGGAGTGTGGTCGTTGAGGGCGGGAACCAGGGTCGGGTGCGGGCTGCACTCGATGAAGGTCTGATGCCCCTCGGAGGTCAGAGCAGTGGTGGCTTCGGTGAAGTGGACGGGGTGGCGCAGGTTGCGGTACCAGTACCCGGCATCCAAACAAGCCGTGTCCACCCAGGCATTGTCCAGGGTGGAGTAGAACGGGATGGTGGAAGGTTGGGGGGTGATGTG
Organism: Streptomyces caatingaensis; assembly: GCF_001187435.1. Classification (GTDB taxonomy): domain Bacteria; phylum Actinomycetota; class Actinomycetes; order Streptomycetales; family Streptomycetaceae; genus Streptomyces; species Streptomyces caatingaensis. The sequence goes on from NZ_LFXA01000016.1 coordinate 18,928, forward strand.
GGCGAGGAGGGTGGTGAGTTGGTCTTCGAGGGGGGTGATGTGGGGGCAGTGGGAGGCGTAGGTGACGGGAATGCGCCGTGCCCGTACCCCCTCACTGCGGCAGTGGTCCAGCAGTTCCTCCAGTGCGTCGGCGTCCCCGGAAACCGCCGTCGCCGTGGGGCTGTTGTGCGCGGCTACCCACAACCGCCCCTCCCAACGCTCCTCCAGCAGATCGGCTGTTCGGTCCGCTGGCAGTGCGAGGGAGGCCATCCCGCCCGTTCCCTGCAGGGACTGCAGCACCCGGGCCCGCAGGGCCACCACGGCTGCCGCGTCCGGCAATGAGAGCGCCCCCGCCACATGCGCCGCCGCGATCTCCCCCTGCGAATGCCCGACCACCGCGTCCGGCTCCACCCCGTAGGAGCGCCAGACCGCCGCGAGCGCGACCATCACCGCGAACAGCAACGGCTGGACCATCTCCACCCGTTCCCACACCGCGTCCTCGGCGGGCCGGCCCAGCATGTCCGGCACCGCCCATCCGGTATGCGGCTCCAGCGCCTGGGCACACTCCTCCAGCGCTGCCGCGAAGACCGGCGAGGACTCCCGCAACCCCAACCCCATCCCCGCCCACTGACCACCCTGACCGGGAAAGACGAAAACGGTCTTGTATCCGTCCGCGCCGGGGGGTGGCGTGCCGTGGACGAGGGCGGGATGGTCCTCCCCCGCCGCCAGGGCCTGGAGGGCATCGAGGTAGCCGTCCCGATCCCCAGCCAGAATCACGGCGCGATGGCTGAACGTCGACCGCCCGGTCGCCAGAGTGTGCTGTACGTCCCCCAAAGAGAGGTCGTGACGGCTCCGCAGGAACTGGTGGAGTTGTCGTGCCTGTGCTGCAAGGGCTGCGGCTGACTTGGCAGACACGACGAACGGTAGGAATGACGACGCAGAAGAGTGGGCGGCCATGGGGGCTGTCTCGTCGGCAAGTTGATCCCTTTCCTCATCGGGCGAAGCTCCGGATGAGGGTTCGGTTGGAGCCTGTTCGAGGATGACATGGGCGTTGGTGCCGCTGATTCCGAAGGAGGAGACGCCGGCCCGGCGGGGCCGTCCGGTCTCCGGCCAAGGGACCGGTTGGGTCAGCAACTTCACTGCACCGGACGACCAGTCCACGTGCGGCGACGGCTCGTCGACGTGCAGGGTGGCGGGGAGATGAGCGTGCTCCAGGGCCATGACCATCTTGATGACGCCGGCGACTCCGGCCGCTGCCTGAGCGTGCCCGATGTTGGACTTGATGGCGCCGAGCCAGAGAGGCCGGCCTTCCGGTCGGTCCTGGCCGAAAGTGGCGAGGAGGGCTTGTGCCTCGATGGGGTCGCCGAGGGTCGTACCGGTGCCGTGGGCTTCCACCACATCGATATCCCCTGGGGACAGATTGGCGTGGGCCAACGCCTGGCGGATGACGCGTTGTTGTGAGGGTCCGTTGGGGGCGGTGAGGCCGTTGCTCGCTCCGTCCTGGTTGACGGCGCTGCCGCGTACGAGGGCGAGGACGCGGTGGCCGTTGCGGCGGGCGTCCGAGAGGCGTTCGACCAGGAGCATGCCGACGCCTTCGCCCCAGCCGGTTCCGTCGGCCGCGGCCGAGAAGGCTTTGCACCGACCATCCGGGGACAGCCCCCGCTGCCGCGAGAACTCCACGAACGTGACCGGGGTCGACATCACCGTCACCCCTCCGGCAAGTGCCATAGAACACTCGCCGGCACGTAGCGCCTGGCAGGCAAGGTGGAGCGCGACCAGTGACGACGAGCACGCGGTGTCGAGGGAGACCGCCGGGCCCTCCAACCCGAGCGAGTAGGCGATACGCCCAGAGGCGATGCTCGTCGAGGCTCCGGTCAGGATGTAACCATCCAGGGCGTCGATGGCGCCCTGCAAACTGGCCACGTGATCTTGGCCATTGAGGCCGGTAAAGACCCCCACCCGGCTCTCACGGAGCGTATTGGCGTCGATGTTTGCCCGCTCGATGGCTTCCCATGACGTTTCGAGGAGCAGTCGGTGCTGGGGGTCCATGGCGAGGGCTTCCTTGGGGCTGATCTCGAAGAAGTCCGCATCGAAATCAGCTGCCTGGTATAGGAAGCCGCCCAGACGGGAGTAAGTGGTGCCGAGGGTATCCGGGTCGGGGTCGTAGAGGTTGTCCGTGTCCCAGCCGCGGTCCGCCGGGAAGTCGCTGATCGCGTCCTGTTCGTTGACGAGGAGTTCCCAGAGATTTTCGGGGCTCTCGACACCACCGGGAAATCGGCAGGCCATACCGACGATCGCAATGGGGTCGTGATCGGCCGAGGCCGATGCGGACGGCAGCACCGGCCCGTCCCCGGTGCTCACGGCGGCACGTACTCCACTGGCGTGGAGTTCCGCGATCAGGAATTCGACGAGCTTCCGAGGCGTGGGATGGTCGAAGACCAGGGTGGTGGGCAGTTGCAGGGCAGTGGACTTGGCGATTCGGTTGCGGAACTGTACGGCGGACAGCGAGTCGAATCCGAGCTTCTTGAACGAGATGTCTTCCGGGACGCCGCCGGCACCTTCATGCCCGAGTGTTTCGGCAGCTTGCTCGCGGACGAAGGCGAGGACCAGCTGGCGCTGTTGGGCGGGAATCCGAGTGGCCAGCCGGTGACGCAGCTCCGCATCGCCTCCTTGCAGGGGAGCAGCGGCCGAGCGTCCTTTGGCACTCCTGGTCTGAGGGATCTCTTCGAAGAACGGAGGAGCTTCATCAGTGTGGGCCGGTACGAAGGACGACCAGTCGATATCCGCAACGACGACAGTGGGGGACGGGTGGCTAATGGCTCGCTCGAAGGCGGCGAGGGCGAGGTCCGTGGGCATCGGCGGCAGTCCGTGACGCCGCATGTGTCCAGTGATCTCAGCGTTGGCCAGCCCTCCCTCTTCCCAGAGTCCCCAGGCGATGGAGGTGGCGGGTTGTCCTTGGGTGTGGCGGTGGTGGGCGAGGGCGTCGAGGTAGGCGTTGGCGGCGGCGTAGTTGGCTTGTCCGGGGGAGCCGAAGGTGGCGGCGGTGGATGAGTAGAGGATGAAGTGTTGGAGGGTGGGGTGGTGTTGGGTGAGTTCGTGGAGGTGTTGGGCGGTGAGTTGTTTGGGGGTGAGGGTGGTGTGGAGGTGGTGGGGTGTGAGGTTGGGATGGTGGCGTCGTTGAGGGTGGCGGCGGTGTGGATGATGGTGGTGAGGGGGTGTTGGGGTGGGATGGTGTTGAGGAGGTGGGTGAGTTGTTGTTTGTTGCTGGTGTCGCAGGTGGTGATGGTGGTGTGGGTGTTGTGGTGGGTGAGTTGTTTGAGGTGGTGGTGGGCGTTGGGGGCTTGGGGTCCTTGTCGGCTGGCGAGGATGATGTGGTGGGGTTGGTGGTGGGTGGTGAGGTGGTGGGCGAGGGCGGTGGCGAGTGCTCCGGTGCCTCCGGTGATGAGGATGGTGCCGTGGAGGGTGGGTTTTGGTGTGGGTGTGTTGGGTTGTGTGGTGGGTGTGAGGCGTGGGGTGTGGAGGGCGTTGGGTCGGATGGCGAGTTGGTTTTCGGTGGTTTGGGTGAGGGCGGTGGGGAGGTGTTGGTGGAGGGTGTGGGGTGTGGGGTGGTGGGGGAGGTCGATGAGTCCGGCCCAGTGGTGGGGGTGTTCGAGGGCGGTGGTTTTGCCGAGTCCCCAGGTGAGTGCTTGTTGGGGGTGTGTGAGGGGGTCGTGGGGGTGGGTGCTGGTGGCGTTGTGGGTGATTGTCCGGAGGGGGGTGGTGATGTGGGGGTGTTGGGTGAGGGTTTGGATGAGGGTGAGGGTGAGGGTGAGTCCGGTGGGGAGTGTGGGGTGGTCGGGGTGTGGTGTTTCGTCGAGGGGGAGGAGTGAGAGGAGGCCGGTGAGGGTGTGGGGTGGTTGGTTGTGGGTGGTGAGGGTGTGGTTGAGGTGTTGGGCGAGTGCCTCTGGGTTGGTGTGGGTGTGGTTGAGGGGGAGGGTGATGGTGTGGGCGCCGTGTTGGTGGAGGACGTTGAGGATGTTCTGGGTGAGAGGAAGGCTGGTGTGGTCTTCGGGGTGGGGGATGAGCCAGGTGCCGTGGAGGTGGGGTGGTGTGGTTGGTGGGGGGAGGGGTTTCCAGGTGATGGTGTAGGTCCAGTTGGTGATGGTGTTCTGTTGTTGTTGCTGTTGGTGCCAGGCATGGAGGGCGGGGAGGAGTTCAGGGAGAGGAGTGTCAGGCGGGACGTCGAGCGTGGTGGCCAGTGCGTCGGCGTCCTGGTTGGAGACGGTCTCCCAGAACTGGGCGTCGATGGCCTTGCGTTGATTTCCGGTGTCGGGGGCGGTGCCGCCTGGTGTGGGGGTGTTGGTCAGCCAGTAGCGTTCGTGTTGGAAGGGGTAGGTGGGGAGGTCGATGTGCTGGTGGGGGGTGGTGTGGGTGGTCCAGTTGATTTTTTGTGTGTGGGTGTGGATGTGGGCGAGGGTGGTGAGGAGGGTGTGGGTTTCGGGTTGGCCGGGCTGGAGGACGGGGCGGGCTTGAAGGTTGGTGTCAGTGAGGTTGTGGTGGGTGAGGGTGGTGAGGGTGTTGTCGGGGCCGAGTTCGAGGTAGGTGGTGACGCCGAGGGTGTGGAGGGTGCAGGTGGTGTTGTGGTAGTGGACGGGTTCGCGGGTCTGGCGGGTCCAGTAGTCGGGAGTGAGAAGGGACTCGGATGAACCGCTGTTGGTGACGAGTGGGGTGTGGGGGTGTGGTAGGTGAGGGTGTTGGTGGTTTCGTGGAGTTGGGGGAGGAGGGGGTCGATGTGGGGTGAGTGGAAGGCGCCGCTGGTGTGGAGGACGGTGGTTTTGCGCCCGAGGTCGTGGAAGTGCCGGACGACGTCGTGGACAGGCATAGGGCGCCGGAGATCACCAGGGACGTGGGGCTGTTGACTGCGGCGAGGGAGACCACGTCCTCCCGCCCTCCAGCAGGGGGAGGATTTCTTCGGGTGTGGCTTGGAGGCTGGCCATGAGGCCGTCGGTGGGGAGGGTGGCCATGAGCCGTCCGCGCACGGCCACGAGCCGTGCGGCGTCGGGGAGGGTGAGGATTCCGGCGAGGTGTGCTGCGGTGATCTCTCCTAGGGAGTGGCCGGCGAGGTAGTCGGGGGTCAGGCCGAAGGTTTCGGTGATGAGGCGGTGTTGGGCGATTTGCAGGGCGAACAGGGCGGGTTGGGTGTACTGGGTGCGGTGCACCAGCGCTCTCTGCCCCTCCTCCGGCGGTGCGAAGAGGATCTCCCGCAGGGGCTGGTCGAGGTGGGGGTCGAGGTGGGCGCAGGCCTCGTCGAGTGCCTCGGCGAAGACGGGGAAGGTTTCGTAGAGTTGGTATCCCATGCCGGGGTACTGGGTGCCTTGTCCCGCGCAGGCGAACGCGACCTTGCCGCCCGCCGACACCGGCCCGTCTCCTGTCACCACGCCGGGGTGTTCCTCACTCGCCGCCAGGGCTTGGAGGGCGTCGAGGTAGCCGTCCCGGTCCTCGGCCAGGACCACCGCCCGATGGTCGAACACCGACCGCCCTGATGCCAGCGCATGCCCCACATCAGGCAAGGACAGGTCCGGGTGGTCGGTGACGAACGCCCGCAGCGTGCTGGCCTGGTCCTCAGCCCTGCTCGGTCTTCCCCGACACCGGCCACGCCCACGGCCCCGGCGGAACCGCCGCGGCCTCGACCGGGATCTCTTCGGCTGGTGCCTGTTCGAGGATGATATGCGCGTTGGTGCCGCTGACGCCGAAGGAGGAGACGCCGGCCCGCCGGGGCCGCCCTGTCTCCGGCCACGGCACCGCCTCCCTCAGCAACTCCACCGCCCCTGACGCCCAATCCACATGCGGCGACGGCTCGTCGACATGCAACGTGGCAGGCAACACCCCATGCCGCAGCGCCATCACCATCTTGATGACCCCCGCCACCCCCGCCGCAGCCTGAGAGTGCCCGATGTTCGACTTCACCGACCCCAGCCACAACGGCCGCCCCTCCGGCCGGTCTCGTCCATAGGTGGCGAGGAGTGCCTCAGCCTCGATGGGGTCGCCAAGAGCAGTGCCTGTCCCATGGGCCTCCACGGCATCGACATCAGCGGGGGACAGCCCTGCGTTGCCGAGTGCCTGCCGGATGACGCGTTGCTGGGAGGGGCCGTTGGGCGCGGTCAGCCCGTTGCTTGCGCCGTCCTGGTTGATGGCACTTCCCCGTACCACGGCCAGGATTGGATGCCCCAGCCGTTGTGCATCGGAGAGCCGTTCCACCAGGAGCATGCCGACGCCTTCGCCCCATCCGGTGCCGTCGGCCGCCGCGGAGAAGGCCTTGCACCGGCCGTCCGGTGACAGCCCCCGCTGCCTTGAAAACTCGACGAAGGCGGTCGGCGTCGACATCACCGTGACGCCACCGGCGAGAGCCATGGTGCACTCGCCCGAGCGCAGGGCCTGGCAGGCCAGGTGGAGCGCCACCAGCGAGGAGGAACAAGCCGTGTCGACGGTGACCGCAGGGCCTTCGAGGCCCAGGGTGTATGCGATGCGTCCGGTGGCGATACTGCCCGCGGTTCCATTGGAGAGATATCCCTCGAAGCCGTCGGGGGCGACTGAGAAGCGGCCGCTGTAGTCGTGGTAGACCAGTCCGGCGAAAACTCCTGTCCGGCTTCCGCGAACCGACAGTGGGTCGATGCCGGCGCGTTCCAGGGCCTCCCATGAGGTTTCGAGCAGCAGCCGTTGTTGAGGGTCCATGGCAAGAACCTCACGGGGGCTGATGTCGAAGAAGGACGCGTCGAAGTAGCCGGCGTCGTGAAGGAAGCCGCCTTGCCGGGTGTAACAGGTGTGCTGCCGTTCGGGATCCGGATCGTAGAGCTCTTCCAGTGCCCACCCACGGTCGACGGGGAATCCGGAAATGGCGTCTTCCCCGGACGCGACGATTCCCCACAGCTGCTCGGGAGAAGCGACGTTCCCTGGGTACCGACAGGCCATGCCGATGATGGCGAAAGGCTCGTCGTTCGGGACCATGAGTGGAGCATGGGGGGAGGAGCCGCTCGGTTCACCGGTGAGCAGGTGGTCGAGATGGCGTGCGAGGGCTGTCGGGGTGGGGTGGTCGAAGACCAGGGAGGCAGGAAGCGTGAGCCCTGTGGCAGAGGCGAGACGATTTCGCAGACGGATGGTCGTGAGCGATGTGATGCCGAGGTCGTTGAAGGCGCGATCGGCGTCGACGGCCTGGGAGTCGCGATGGCCGAGGACGGCGGAGGTGTGCGTGCGTACGAGTTCGAGAAGAGCCTCATGGCGCTGAGCCGGGTTCATCCCAGGGAGTTCGAGAGGAGCTGCTGTCCGGTCCATCGGTGCTTGGGCACTGCCAGAAGGCTTCTGAGAATCGAGGATCGTCTCGAAGAGTCCGGCAGACTCGGGGTGGACCGGAGCGAATTTCGTCCAGTCGATATCTGCGATGACCGATGGTGTGACATTGCGGCTGACGGCCTGTCCGAAGGAGGTGAGGGCAAGGTCGACCGGCATGGGGCGGAGGCCGTCGCCCCGCAGCATGTCGCGGACCTCGTCCGTGAGATGGTCCCCTTCCCATGGTCCCCAAGCGATGGAGACAGCGGGGAGGCCCTGGGTCCGCCGGTGGCTGGCCAGCGCGTCCAGGTAAGTGCCGGCAGCCGTCTGAGCGACGTGTCCCGTTGAACCCCATGACGCCGGGGTCGATGCCAGGAGCACGAACTGCTCAAGGTATTTATGGCTTTGCAGGAGTTCATGAAGGACGCAAGGCAGGGAGGTCCCGGACGCGATGACCGATTCGAGGTAGTCGAGTGCGCAATCCGCGACGAACGAAGGGCGCATGTCATGTGACGCATGAAAGACAGCGGTGATGGGGCGATCCGGTGGAACAGCTTCGATGACCTCGATGAGTTGCTGTCTGTCGACGAGGTCGGGGCGGAGGGGGAGGAGATGGGCGTGAGGGTGGTGTTGGCTGAGCCAGTGGGTGAGTGTTTGGGTGAGCCC
>NZ_LFXA01000017.1 GCF_001187435.1 Streptomyces caatingaensis
AGAGTTCGGTAGGGGAGATCGGAATTCCTGGTGTAGCGGTGAAATGCGCAGATATCAGGAGGAACACCGGTGGCGAAGGCGGATCTCTGGGCCGATACTGACGCTGAGGAGCGAAAGCGTGGGGAGCGAACAGGATTAGATACCCTGGTAGTCCACGCCGTAAACGTTGGGCACTAGGTGTGGGCGACATTCCACGTCGTCCGTGCCGCAGCTAACGCATTAAGTGCCCCGCCTGGGGAGTACGGCCGCAAGGCTAAAACTCAAAGGAATTGACGGGGGCCCGCACAAGCAGCGGAGCATGTGGCTTAATTCGACGCAACGCGAAGAACCTTACCAAGGCTTGACATACATCGGAAACGGCCAGAGATGGTCGCCCCCTTGTGGTCCGGTGTACAGGTGGTGCATGGCTGTCGTCAGCTCGTGTCGTGAGATGTTGGGTTAAGTCCCGCAACGAGCGCAACCCTTGTTCTGTGTTGCCAGCATGCCTTTCGGGGTGATGGGGACTCACAGGAGACTGCCGGGGTCAACTCGGAGGAAGGTGGGGACGACGTCAAGTCATCATGCCCCTTATGTCTTGGGCTGCACACGTGCTACAATGGCCGGTACAATGAGCTGCGATGCCGTGAGGTGGAGCGAATCTCAAAAAGCCGGTCTCAGTTCGGATTGGGGTCTGCAACTCGACCCCATGAAGTTGGAGTTGCTAGTAATCGCAGATCAGCATTGCTGCGGTGAATACGTTCCCGGGCCTTGTACACACCGCCCGTCACGTCACGAAAGTCGGTAACACCCGAAGCCGGTGGCCCAACCCTTGTGGAGGGAGCCGTCGAAGGTGGGACTGGCGATTGGGACGAAGTCGTAACAAGGTAGCCGTACCGGAAGGTGCGGCTGGATCACCTCCTTTCTAAGAGCACATAGCCGACTACGGACGAACGATCCGTACGGTTGCTCATGGGTGGAACGTTGACTACTCGGCACTTTCCTGAAGGGATCACTAGTACTGCTTCGGCGTGGAACGTGGGTCTGGAGGGTGGGTGTCGGGCACGCTGTTGGGTGTCTGAGGGTACGGCTGTATGGCTGTCCTTCGGTGCCGGCCCCAGTGAACTCGATGCTTTGGTGTCGGGGTGGTGGGTGGCTGGTCGTTGTTTGAGAACTGCACAGTGGACGCGAGCATCTGTGGCCAAGTTTTTAAGGGCGCACGGTGGATGCCTTGGCACCAGGAACCGATGAAGGACGTGGGAGGCCGCGATAGGCCCCGGGGAGCTGTCAACCGAGCTGTGATCCGGGGGTGTCCGAATGGGGAAACCCGGCAGTCGTCATGGGCTGTCACCCGCTGCTGAACACATAGGCAGTGTGGAGGGAACGCGGGGAAGTGAAACATCTCCAGTACCCGCAGGAAGAGAAAACAACCGTGATTCCGGGAGTAGTGGCGAGCGAAACTGGATGAGGCCAAACCGTATGCGTGTGATACCCGGCAGGGGTTGCGTATGCGGGGTTGTGGGATCTCTCTTCTGTCGTCTGCCGGCGGCAGGACGAGTCAGAAACCGTTGATGTAGGCGAAGGACATGCGAAAGGTCCGGCGTAGAGGGTAAGACCCCCGTAGTCGAAACGTCAGCGGCTCGTTTGAGAGACACCCAAGTAGCACGGGGCCCGAGAAATCCCGTGTGAATCTGGCGGGACCACCCGTTAAGCCTAAATATTCCCTGGTGACCGATAGCGGATAGTACCGTGAGGGAATGGTGAAAAGTACCGCGGGAGCGGAGTGAAATAGTACCTGAAACCGTGTGCCTACAAGCCGTGGGAGCGTCGCATCGAGTGCTTGCACTTGGTGTCGTGACTGCGTGCCTTTTGAAGAATGAGCCTGCGAGTTTGCGGTGTGTTGCGAGGTTAACCCGTGTGGGGAAGCCGTAGCGAAAGCGAGTCCGAAGAGGGCGACCTAGTAGCGCGCCCAAGACCCGAAGCGGGGTGATCTAGCCATGGGCAGGTTGAAGCGGAGGTAAGACTTCGTGGAGGACCGAACCCACCAGGGTTGAAAACCTGGGGGATGACCTGTGGTTAGGGGTGAAAGGCCAATCAAACTCCGTGATAGCTGGTTCTCCCCGAAATGCATTTAGGTGCAGCGTCGTGTGTTTCTTGCCGGAGGTAGAGCACTGGATAGGCGATGGGCCCTACCGGGTTACTGACCTTAGCCAAACTCCGAATGCCGGTAAGTGAGAGCGCGGCAGTGAGACTGTGGGGGATAAGCTCCATGGTCGAGAGGGAAACAGCCCAGAGCATCGACTAAGGCCCCTAAGCGTACGCTAAGTGGGAAAGGATGTGGAGTCGCAGAGACAACCAGGAGGTTGGCTTAGAAGCAGCCACCCTTGAAAGAGTGCGTAATAGCTCACTGGTCAAGTGATTCCGCGCCGACAATGTAGCGGGGCTCAAGCGTACCGCCGAAGTCGTGTCACTGCAGCATGAGACCTAACGGTTGTTGTGGTGGGTAGGGGAGCGTCGTGTGCCGGGTGAAGCAGCGCCGGAAGGTAGTTGTGGACGGTTCACGAGTGAGAATGCAGGCATGAGTAGCGATACACACGTGGGAAACGTGTGCGCCGATTGACTAAGGGTTCCTGGGTCAAGCTGATCTGCCCAGGGTAAGTCGGGACCTAAGGCGAGGCCGACAGGCGTAGTCGATGGACAACCGGTTGATATTCCGGTACCCGCTTTGAAGCGCCAAACATCGAATCCTCTGATGCTAAGCCCGTGAAGCCGCCCTGAGCTCTTCGGAGTGTAGGGGAGTGGTGGAGCCGGTGACCCGAGGTGGTAGTAGGTGAGTGATGGGGTGACGCAGGAAGGTAGTCCAGCCCGGGCGGTGGTTGTCCCGGGGTAAGGGTGTAGGGCGTCACGTAGGCAAATCCGCGTGACATATAGTCTGAGACCTGATGCCGAGCCGATTGTGGCGAAGTGGATGATCCTATGCTGTCGAGAAAAGCCTCTAGCGAGTTTCATGGCGGCCCGTACCCTAAACCGACTCAGGTGGTCAGGTAGAGAATACCGAGGCGTTCGGGTGAACTATGGTTAAGGAACTCGGCAAAATGCCCCCGTAACTTCGGGAGAAGGGGGGCCATTCCTGGTGATGAGTTTTGCACTTGGAGCTGGGGGTGGCCGCAGAGACCAGCGAGAAGCGACTGTTTACTAAAAACACAGGTCCGTGCGAAGCCGTAAGGCGATGTATACGGACTGACGCCTGCCCGGTGCTGGAACGTTAAGGGGACCGGTTAGCTCCATTTCGGTGGGGCGAAGCTGAGAACTTAAGCGCCAGTAAACGGCGGTGGTAACTATAACCATCCTAAGGTAGCGAAATTCCTTGTCGGGTAAGTTCCGACCTGCACGAATGGCGTAACGACTTCTCGACTGTCTCAACCATAGGCCCGGTGAAATTGCACTACGAGTAAAGATGCTCGTTTCGCGCAGCAGGACGGAAAGACCCCGGGACCTTTACTACAGCTTGATATTGGTGTTCGGTTCGGCTTGTGTAGGATAGGTGGGAGACTGTGAAGCATGCACGCCAGTGTGTGTGGAGTCGTCGTTGAAATACCACTCTGGTCGTGCTGGATGTCTAACCTGGGTCCGTGATCCGGATCAGGGACAGTGTCTGGTGGGTAGTTTAACTGGGGCGGTTGCCTCCTAAAGGGTAACGGAGGCGCCCAAAGGTTCCCTCAGCCTGGTTGGCAATCAGGTGTTGAGTGTAAGTGCACAAGGGAGCTTGACTGTGAGACCGACGGGTCGAGCAGGGACGAAAGTCGGGACTAGTGATCCGGCGGTGGCTTGTGGAAGCGCCGTCGCTCAACGGATAAAAGGTACCCCGGGGATAACAGGCTGATCTTCCCCAAGAGTCCATATCGACGGGATGGTTTGGCACCTCGATGTCGGCTCGTCGCATCCTGGGGCTGGAGTCGGTCCCAAGGGTTGGGCTGTTCGCCCATTAAAGCGGTACGCGAGCTGGGTTTAGAACGTCGTGAGACAGTTCGGTCCCTATCCGCTGTGCGCGTAGGAGTCTTGAGAAGGGCTGTCCCTAGTACGAGAGGACCGGGACGGACGAACCTCTGGTGTGCCAGTTGTTCTGCCAAGGGCATGGCTGGTTGGCTACGTTCGGGAGGGATAACCGCTGAAAGCATCTAAGCGGGAAGCCTGCTTCGAGATGAGGACTCCCACCCACTTGATGGGGTAAGGCTCCCAGTAGACGACTGGGTTGATAGGCCAGATATGGAAGCCGGGTGACCGGTGGAGTTGACTGGTACTAATAGGCCGAGGGCTTGTCCTCAGTTGCTCGCGTCCACTGTGTAAGTTCTGAGGCAACGAACAGTTGCCGGCTTTGAGCAGAACCACTTAATTGAAGAGTGTGCTTGTTCGCTCGAAACCGATAGGGTTTCGGTGGTCATAGCGTTAGGGAAACGCCCGGTTACATTCCGAACCCGGAAGCTAAGCCTTTCAGCGCCGATGGTACTGCATGGGGGACCGTGTGGGAGAGTAGGACGCCGCCGAACAATATTTCATGGACCCTTGGTCCCAGCGTTCACGCTGGGACCAAGGGTCCATTTGTTTTTTGTAGAAACGCAGCATTTTTGTCGAAGCGCAGATGCCGGGCACCTGCGCGAGAATGGCTGCGGTACCTCAAGACAGGAGTCACGTCGATGTCCACCAACTCTCCCGACGGCCGATCGGGCGGCGACCGTCACGGCGGTTCGCGGGGCGGCTTCCGCCGTGACCAAGACCGTGGCGGCTTCCGTGGCGGCCGTGACGACCGTGGTGGCCGCAGCGGCGGTGGCTACGGCCGGCGCGACGACGATCGTGGTGGCTTCCGCCGGGACGACCGCCGTGACGACCGTCCGTCCTTCCGGCGTGATGAGCGGCGCGATGACCGGCGTGATGAGCGTGGGCCGCGTCGGGACGACGACCGTGGCGGCTTCCGTCGCGACGACCGGCGGGACGACCGCGGTGGGTTCCGTCGTGACGACCGTGGCGGGCGGCCCGGTGGTGGTGGCTACGGCCGGCGTGACGACGATCGTGGTGGTTTCCGCCGCGATGAGCGTCGGGATGACCGTCCGTCGTTCCGGCGTGACGAGCGACGGGACGACCGGCGCGACGACCGGCGCGACGACCGGGGCGACGACCGGGGCGGGTTCCGTCGGGACGACCGGCCCTCGTTCCGTCGTGACGACCGTGGCGGGTTCCGTCGCGATGACCGTCCGTCCTTCCGTCGTGACGACCGGCGTGATGAGCGGCGCGATGACCGGCGTGATGAGCGTGGGCCGCGTCGGGACGACGACCGTGGTGGCTTCCGTCGCGACGACCGGCGGGACGACCGTCCGTCCTTCCGGCGCGACGACCGCCGTGACGAGCGCGGTGGTTTCCGTCGGGACGAGCGTCGGGATGACCGTCCGTCGTTCCGTCGGGATGACCGGCGTGACGATCGGCGCGACGACCGGGGTGGGTTCCGGCGTGAGGACCGGCCCTCGTTCCGTCGTGACGACCGTCGTGATGAGCGGCGTGATGAGCGTGGGCCGCGTCGGGACGACGACCGTGGCGGCTTCCGTCGCGACGACCGGCGGGACGACCGCGGTGGGTTCCGGCGCGACGACCGTGGCGGGCGGGCCGGCGGTGGTGGGTACGGCCGGCGTGACGACCGGGAGCGTCAGGGCGGTGGCTACCGGGGGCGGGACGACCGTTCCCGTGGGTACGGGCGCCGTGACGACCGGGACCGTGACCGGGACCGGGACCGCGGTGACCGCGAGCCCGTGAAGCGTCTGCCGATTCCGGACGACGTGACCGGTGACGAGATCGACAAGGACGTCAAGCAGGAGCTGATGAGCCTGCCGAGAACCCTTGCCGAGGACGTCGCCCGCAACCTCGTCATGGTCGCCAAGCTGCTCGACGAGGAGCCGGAGCAGGCGTACGCGTACTCCCGCATCGCCCTCCGCCTGGCCTCGCGCGTGGCCGCCGTCCGTGAGGCGGCCGGCTTCGCGTCGTACGCGACCGGCAAGTACGCCGAGGCGCTGGCCGAGTTCCGGGCGGCCCGGCGGATGACCGGTTCGGTCGAGCTGTGGCCCGTCATGGCGGACTGCGAGCGCGGCATGGGCCGTCCCGAGCGGGCGCTGGCCATGGCCGGTGAGCCGGAGGTGCAGAAGCTGGACAAGGCCGGCCAGGTGGAGATGCGCCTGGTGGCGGCCGGGGCCCGCAAGGACATGGGCCAGGCCGAGGCCGCCGTCGTCACGCTGCAGAGCCCGGAGCTGGCCTCCCACTCCGTCCAGCCGTGGACCGCGCGGCTGCGCTACGCGTACGCCGACGCGCTGCTCGACGTCGGCCGGGAGGCCGAGGCGCGCGAGTGGTTCGCCAAGGCTCTGGAGGCCGACCAGGGCGGCACGACGAACGCCTCCGACCGGCTCGCCGAGCTGGACGGCGTGGAGTTCACCGACGTCCTGTCCGAGATCGAGGAGGTCGAGGACGCCAAGGACACGGAGGACGCCGTGACCGAGGAGAAGGCCGAGGAGGACGCCGAGGCGGGGGCCGGGGCCGGGGCCGGAGAGGTCCAGGACGAGGGCGCCGACGCCGAGGGCGGCGAGCGGAAGTGAGCGGAGAGGGCGGAACCCCACGGGGTTCCGCCCTCTTGCTTCGCTCAGTTCAGGGCCAGGCTCCGGAGGACGAGGCCGGTCGCCGGCTTCGGGCCGAAGGAGGTGGACTTGCGGGGCATGGTCACGCCCTGTTCCGCGAGCTCCCGCACCACGTCCTCGTGGACCGGGTGCATGAGGACGGCGGTGCCGCCGTGCCGTTCCGCCTGGTGGACGGCGGCGGCCGTCTCGTGGATGTAGCCGATGTGCTCGGGGTCGTCCTGGACCCGCCACACGTGCTCCAGCAGCGTGGAGTGGAGGACGGTCGCGTCCAGCTCGCGCCAGGCGCGCGGGCGGTCGGCCGGGACGGTGCGGGCCAGCAGCTCCGGGTCCGGGCGGTCCACGAGGTGGAAGCGGCCGTCGCCGGCGAGCAGATAGGCGTTGCCGTGCTCGTCCGCCTTCGACGCCTCGGCGAGGGCGTCGAGCGCGGCGGGCAGCTCCGCGCCGAGGGTGCGGACGCGGAACGAGCCGGCGAGCGCGGCCAGGGCGTCGGCGACCGGCAGCCTGTGCAGGAGCCGGTGGATGGCGCGGACGCGCAGCGGGTAGCGGGCGGTGTCCACGAGCAGGACGAGGCCGAAGTCCCAGGGGCCGGGCGCCGGTTGCTCGGCGCGCAGCCGCTGGTAGGTCGCCCAGCGGTGGTGGCCGTCGGCGATCAGGGCGTGCTGTCCGGAGAGGTCGCCGGCGATGCGGGCCAGGTCGTCCGGGTCGGTCACGGACCACAGGCGGTGGGCGAAGCCGTCCTCGGTGGTCGTGGAGAGCAGCGGCGTCGTGCGGATGACGCGTTCGATGACGGCGGCGGCGCCGGTCGCGGAGCCGTCGCCCCGGTAGGAGAAGAGCAGGGGCTCCAGGTTGGCGCCGGTGTCGCGCATCAGGGCGGCGCGGTCCTCGACGATGTGCGGCATCACGTCCTCGTGGGGGAGGACGACGCCCTCCTCGGGGGGCGTCACCCGCAGCGCGCCGATCAGGCCGCGCTGGAGGATGCCGTCGCCGCGCTGCTCGTAGACGTAGAGCGCCGGTACCGGGTCCGCGGCGAGGATGCCCTCCTCCTGCCAGCGGCGCAGGGTGTCGGCGGCCTGGCGGTGCCGGTCGGCGGCGGTGGCTGCCTGCGGGAGGATGAGCCGGACGATGTTGTGCGGGTCCGCGGTCTCGAGGTGGCGCAGGCCGTCGGGCCGGACGACGACGTCGTACGGTGGCGAGGTCACGGCGGCGAGGCTGCCCACCCGTTCGGGGACGTAGCGCAGCCCTCGGAAGGGGGCGAGCCGGAGACCCTGCCCTGTGCGGAGACCTTGCCCTGCGTGGTCCGGAGTGCTCATTCCGAAATTGTTATGGCCTGCGGCCGGATGAGCAATGATCGAAAACAGAGACGAACAGCACAGATGAACGGCACGAGGAGCGAATCCTTTATGAACGAGAGCGTGCGGACCCGGCCGGAGGGCTGCGAGCGGCCGCTGAGCGCGGCGTACGACACGGCGCTGCTCGATCTCGACGGCGTCGTGTACGCGGGCGGGGCGGCGATTCCGCACGCGGTGCGTTCGCTGGAGCTGGCCCGTGAGGGCGGGATGCACCTCGCCTACGTGACGAACAACGCGGCCCGGACGCCGGAGACCGTCGCCGGTCATCTGACCGAGCTGGGGATTCCGGCGGCGCCGGAGGACGTGATCAACTCGGCGCAGGCGGTGGCCCGGCTGATAGCCGACGAGCTGCCGGGCGGTTCGCGGGTGCTGGTGATCGGGGCGGAAGGGCTGCGGGTCGCGCTGCGGGAGCGCGGGCTGGTGCCGGTGGAGTCGCTGGACGACGGGCCGGTGGCGGTGGCGCAGGGGTACGGCGGGCCGGAGATGCCGTGGTCGCGGCTGATGGAGGCGTCGTACGCGGTGGCGCGGGGGTTGCCGTGGTTCGCCTCCAACACGGATCTGACCATTCCGACCGGGCGGGGGATCGCGCCGGGGAACGGGTCGGCGGTGGAGGTGGTGAAGATCGCGACGGGGCGGTCGCCGCGGGTGGCGGGGAAGCCGCAGCCCCCCATGCACCGGGAGACGGTGCTGCGGACGGGGGCCCGTCGGCCCCTGGTCGTCGGGGACCGGCTCGACACGGATATCGAGGGGGCGTGGGTCGGGGGCGTCGACTCGTTGCTGGTGCTGACGGGGGTGACGACGGCGGCGGAGCTGCTGGCCGCCCGGCCGGAGCACCGGGCCACGTATGTGGCGGAGGATCTGCGGGGGTTGCTGGAGGCGCAGCCGGCTGTGGTGGAGGCGGCGGAGGGCTTCCGGTGCGGGGGGTGGACGGCGTCCGTCCGGGACGGGGAGTTCGTCCTCGACGGTGAGGGGGCTGCTGCCGACGGGCTCCGGGCGTTGTGCGGGGCGGCGTGGAGCGCGGCGGGGGACGGGGCGTGTGACGCCGACCCGGGGAAGGTACTGGGGCGGTTGGGCTGGTAGGCGGGGGCCTGCCGTGGGGCGGGCGGGGCGGGGGGTTTCGCCCCCGGCCCGGCCCCTGCTCCCCGGCCCCTGCTCCCCCGGCCCCTTGTCGGGGCTCCGCCCCGGGGCCGTGCCGTACGGGGACGGAGGCTGAGCGGTCAGCTCAGTTCCGCCAGAAGCTCTTCCTCCGTCTTTCCCTTGCGCCAGTAGCCGGTGAAGGTGATGCGGGTGCGGTCGACGGCGCGGTCGTTCACCAGGTGGCGGCGGAGGGTGCGGATGGTGCCGGCCTCGCCGGCTATCCAGGCGTAGGGGGTGCCGTCGGGGAGGGACGCGGTGCGGACGGCGTCCACGACCGTAGGGTCCTTGCCGCGGATCAGCCAGGTGATGTCGGCGTCGGCGGCGGTGGGCAGGGGGGTGACGTCGTCCTCGTGCGGGACCTCGATCCAGACCTTGGCCGGCATCCCCGGGGGGAGCCAGGAGAGGATGCCCGCCACGGCGGGGAGGGCCGATTCGTCGGCGGTCAGGAGGGTCCAGCCGGTGTCCGCGGGGGGCTGGTAGTCGACGCCGCCGTTGTCCTCGACGACGGGGGCGAGGAGGGCGGCGCGGTCGCCGGGGCGGGCGGTGCGGGACCAGTGGGAGGCGGGCCCGGCCTCGGGGCCCGCGCCGTGCTGGACGAAGTCGACGTCCAACTCGTCGGGATCGCGGCGCAGTTCGCGCACGGTGTAGGTGCGCATGACGGACCGTACGGCCGGGTCCTGGGCGCGCCACTCCGCGTACCAGCGCTCGTCCCGTACGTCCGGCAGCACCGGCGCGTCCTGGCCGGGGCGCGGCAGGAAGAGCTTGAAGCGCTGGTCGCGGCCGCCTGTGACCAGTTCGCGCAGGCGGTCGCCGGTGAGGGTGACGCGGATGAGGGAGGGGCTGACGTGCCGCGTGCGGACGACGTGGACGTCGAAGAAGCGGTAGGTGGGCGTCGTCATCGGAGCTTCTTCGCCTTCTCCAGGGCGGCGGTGAGGTTGTCCAGGAGGGGGGCGCTGCCGGCCCAGGAGAAGCGGGGCTCGCTGAGCCAGGGGCTGACCTGGCCGGCCTCGACGGCGGGGAGCTTGGCCCACGTGGGCTTGGCGGCCAGGTCCTTGGGCTGGAGGGTGGAGGTCCGGCTGTCCAGGATGATCAGGTCGGCCTCGTACTTGTTGGCGTTCTCCCAGCTGAGGCTCTCGAAGTAGCCGCCCTTGTCGAGCTTCTGCGGGACGACGAAGTCGACGCCGAGCTCGCGGAAGTACATGAGGTCGGCGTTGACGGCCGGGTTGGAGACGTAGAAGAGGTCGGCGCTGCCGGAGGCGGCCATGACCTTGAGGCGGCGGGACTTGGCGGTCTTCCGCAGGGTCTCGGCGGCCTTCTCGAACCGGGCCTTGGCGTCGGTGACCTTCTTCGCCCGGAGGTCGGCGCCGAGGGAGGCGGCCAGGTCGGCGTGGCGCTCGATGATCCGGGGGAGGGGGACGCGGGCGGAGGTGAGGGCGACGCTGGGGGCGAGGCCGAGGATCTTGTCCTTGCTCTCGTCCGGGACGTACCAGAGCGCGCCGGGGTCGAACATGGTGGTGACGAGGAGTTCGGGGTCGAGGGCCGCGTACTTCTCGACGGCGAACTCGCCCCAGGTGTTGCCGATGATCTTCACCTTGTCGACGTCGATGTCGCCGGCCTGCGGGTCGGGCTTGCCGTTCTTGAGCTTCGTCGGGCCGAAGACGCCGACGCACTCGACACCGAGGTCGTGGAGGGCGGCGGCGGTGCCGGTGAAGGCGACGATGCGGCGGGGGGTGCTGCCGGCCTTCACCGTCGTGCCGCGGTCGTCCTTGAAGGTCCACGGGCCGCCGCCGGAACCGCCCGTGTTTCCCGAGGACTTGGAGGAACCGCCCCCGCAGGCGGTGAGGAGGGCGCCGGCGCCGAGGGCGCCACCCGCCGCGAGGAGGCCGCGGCGGGACAGTACTGTGGTGCGGGGGGTGCTCATGGGGTGGTGCTTCTCTCCGTGGGGGACGGTGCGATGAGGGTAGGCTAACCTAACTCAAGTGTTGGCTGTCGCTTCCCCCCAAGCCCCGCCGGGCGCCGCCCCCGAGGCCGTGCCCCGCCGGAACGTCCGGCGCGTCGTGGGACTGTTCGTCTCCGCCGGGCTCCTGCTGCTCGTCGTGGCCGCCTCGTTCGCGGTCGGCGCCAAGCAGGTTCCCCTGGACCAGGTCTGGCACGGCCTCTTCCACTACTCCGGCAAGGAGACCGACGTCGTCGTCCGGGACGTCCGCGTCCCCCGCACCCTGCTGGGGCTGCTGGCCGGTGCGGCGCTGGGGCTCGCGGGGACCGTGATGCAGGCCCTCACCCGCAACCCCCTCGCCGATCCCGGTCTGTTCGGCATCAGCGCCGGTGCCGCGGCCGCCGTCGTCTCCGGCATCAGCTTCCTCGGCGTCACCTCGCTGGACGGGTACGTCTGGTTCGCCTTCGCCGGCGCGGCCGTCGTCTCGGCGGTCGTCTACGTGCTCGGCGGCGGCCGGGGCGCCTCGCCCGTGCGCCTCGCCCTGGCGGGCACCGCCGTCACCGCCGCCCTCAACGGCTACGTCTTCGCCGTCGAACTCACCGACTCCGCCGCGCTGGACCGCATGCGCTTCTGGACGGTCGGCTCGCTGGCCTCCGCGAACGCGACGGTCGTCGGGCAGGTGGCGCCCTTCGTCGGTGCCGGCGTCGTCCTCGCCCTGGCGCTCGCCCGGCCGCTCAACGCGATGGCCCTCGGCGACGACCAGGCGCGGGCGCTGGGCACGCGGCCGACGCCCACCCGGGTCCTGGGCCTGGCCGCCGTCACCCTGCTGTGCGGCGCGGCGACCGCCGCCTGCGGGCCCGTCGTCTTCGTCGGCCTGATGGTGCCGCACGCCGTCCGTTCCTTCACCGGCCCGGACCTGCGCTGGGTCCTGCCGTACGCGGCGGTCCTCGCGCCGGTCCTGCTGCTCGGCACGGACATCCTCGGCCGGGCCGTCGCCCGGCCCTCCGAGCTCCAGGTCGGCGTCGTCACGGCGCTGGTCGGCGGGCCGGTCTTCATCCACCTCGTCCGGCGCCGAAGGATGGCCAGGCTGTGAGTGTCCTCCGGAGCCGCGTCCTGCGGACGCAGGGGCTGTCCGTACGGGTCGAGGTGCGGGCCGTGCTCGTCGTCCTCCTGCTGGTGGCCGTCGCGCTGGCCGTCTCCGTCGTGCTCGTCGGCACCGGCGACTATCCGCTCTCGCCGGCGGAGGTGGTGCGGACGCTGACCGGCGGCGGCACGGCCGCCCAGGAGTTCGTCGTCAACGAGCTGCGGCTGCCGCGGGTGCTGGTCGCCCTCCTGGTGGGTGCCGCGCTCGCGCTCTCCGGCGCCGTCTTCCAGTCCGTCTCCCGCAATCCGCTGGGCAGTCCGGACGTGCTCGGGCTCGGGCAGGGCTCCACGGTCGGGGCGCTCCTCGTCATCGTCCTCCTCAAGGGCGACCCGGCGGCCGTCGCGGCGGGGGCGCTGGCGGGCGGGCTGCTGACCGGCGCCGCGATCTACCTGCTGGCATGGCAGAAGGGCGTGCACGGGCACCGGTTCGTCCTCGTCGGCATCGCCACGTCCGCGATCCTCGTCTCCGTCATCGGCTACCTGCTGACCAAGGCCGACCTCACGGACGCGGCACGCGCCACGCTGTGGATGGTCGGCTCGCTCAACGGCCGTGACTGGAGCCAGGTGTGGCCGCTGCTGTGCGTCTGCGCCGTGCTCGTCCCCGTCCTCCTCGGGCAGGCGCGCGGCCTGCGCATGCTGGAGATGGGCGAGGACGCGGCCCACGCGCTCGGTGTGCGGGTCGGGCGGACCCGGCTGACCGCGCTGACCTGCGCGGTGCTCCTCGCCGCCGGCGCGACGGCCGCGGCCGGGCCGATCGCCTTCGTCGCCCTCTCCGCGCCGCAGATCGCCCGGCGGCTGACCCGGTCGCCCGGCCCCTGCCTGGTGGCGGCCGCCTGCACCGGCGCGACCCTGCTGGTCACCGCGGACTGGGCCGCGCAGCGGCTCTTCGGGGCGGACCGGCTGCCCGTGGGGGTGCTCACCGGCATGCTGGGCGGTTGCTATCTGCTGTGGCTGCTGTATGCGGAGCGCAAGGGCGGGCGGGTGTGAGGGGGTTGACGGGTGGTGTGGTGAGCGCCGTCGTGAGCGCCGTCATGGGTGCTGTTGTGGTGGTGGACGTTGTGGTGATGGATGTGGTGGTGGATACGACCGTGATGACCGGAATGACTAAGGAGACCCCAGCATGAGCCGCTTGAAGGCCGACTCCGTCACCCTCGCCTACGACCGGCGGGTCATCGCGGAGGACCTCTCGGTGGAGATCCCCGACAACTCCTTCACCGTCATCGTCGGGCCCAACGCCTGCGGCAAGTCCACGCTGCTGCGGGCGCTTTCGCGGATGCTCAAGCCGGAGGCGGGTTCCGTGCTGCTGGACGGGCAGGCGATCGGGTCGTACCCGGCGAAGAAGGTGGCGCGCATGCTGGGGCTGCTGCCGCAGTCGTCCGTGGCGCCGGACGGGATCACCGTCGCCGACCTCGTCGCACGCGGGCGCTACCCGCACCAGGGGCTCCTGCGGCAGTGGTCGCCGGAGGACGAGCAGGTCGTGCGCGAGTCGATGGAGTCGACCGGGGTCGCGGCGCTCGCCGACCGGTACGTCGACGAGCTGTCGGGCGGGCAGCGGCAGCGGGTGTGGATCGCGATGGCCCTCGCCCAGCGGACGCCGCTGCTGCTCCTGGACGAGCCGACGACCTACCTCGACATCCAGCACCAGATCGAGGTCCTCGACCTGTGCGCCGAGCTGCACGAGGAGCAGGGGCGGACGCTGGTCGCCGTCCTCCACGACCTGAACCACGCCGCTCGGTACGCGACGCATCTGATCGCGATGCGGGACGGGAAGGTGGTGGCGGAGGGAGCGCCGGCGGAGGTGGTGACCTCGGAGCTGGTGGAGCGGGTGTTCGGGCTGCGGTGCGAGATCATCGACGATCCGCAGACGGGGACGCCGTTGGTGGTGCCGGCGGCGCGGAAGGTGCGGGCGTCGGCGGGGGCGGCGGCAGGGGCGGCGGCGGTGGCCGCAGCGGGGTGAGGGTGGCAGCGGGGTGAGGATGCCCCCGCCCCGCCCTGATCCGTTTTCGCAGGGGCTCCGCCCCTGCGGCACCCCGACGCGCGCGTGCCGCGCGACGGCGGGGGCTGCGCCCCCTGCGCCCCGGCTCGCGCTGCCGCGCGGTGGCGCGGGCTGCGCCCGCGAGCCGCGGGTGGGCGGGGCTTCGCCCCGGCATCCCACCGGGGGCTTCGCCCCCCGCCCCCCTGACCGGGGCTGCGCCCCGCGCCCCGGGCTCCGAAGTGCCAGGGGGCGCCCCCATCTCTCAGGCACCGGGCGGGGGGCTGATTCAGCCCCCCCGCCCGGCCGTCCGGCCCGCCCGCCCGGCCCGCCCAGCCCTCCGGCCCTTGCGGACCACACGGCGGAGCCGCACCGCAGGAGGGGCGGCGCGGCCGGCGCAGGCCGGGGGCCGGTGCTCGCCCGGAGGAAACGGCGAAAGGGCGGGGTGGGGGAAGGAACCCCTACCCGGCGCTACAGGATCGCGCGGAGCCGGAGGACGTCGCGCAGGGACGCTTTCAGGCGGATGCGGCCGGTGGCCCAGGCGCGGGGGAAATCGAGGTGGCCGTCGACCAGGGCGATCAGGTCGTCGCCGGTCATCTCCAGCGCGATCTCCGCCTGCCGCTCGGGCACACCGGGGACCGAGCGGAGTTCCCGGATGTGCCCCTCCCGCAGGTGGCCCACGAAGGTCACGTCCAGGTCCGTCACGTGGCAGCTGAGCGAGCGGTCCGGCATGGCCGCGCCGCGGAGGCCCGCGTCGGCACCCGCGAGGTTCTCCGCCAGTCTGTCGAGTGCCGCGCGGCACTCCTCGGTCGTCGCCATCGCACTGGACGGTACCCGAGCGGGAGGCGAACACGGGGTAGCGTCGAGGGCATGACCGACATCGACCGGGCCCCCACGGGGCACCCCGAGGTGGACGCCCACCTCGCACGGCTCGCGGACGCCGACCACCTCGACGCGGACGGTCACCTCGCGGTGTACGAGGATGTACACCGAGGACTGAAGGACGTCCTCGCCTCACTCGACAACAGGAGCTGAACCGCACGTGGCCGTGACCCGCCGACGACTCGACGCTGAGCTGGTGCGCCGGAAGCTGGCCCGTTCCCGCGAGCACGCGAGCCAGCTGATCGCCGCGGGCCGGGTGACCGTCGGCGGCACCACGGCGACCAAGGCCGCCACCCAGGTGGAGACCGGCGCCGCGCTCGTCGTCGCCCAGGACGACAGCGACCCCGACTACGTCTCCCGCGGCGGGCACAAGCTCGCCGGCGCGCTCGCCGCGTTCGTCCCGAAGGGGCTGCGGGTCGAGGGCCGGCGGGCGCTCGACGCCGGCGCCTCGACCGGCGGCTTCACCGACGTCCTGCTGCGCGCCGGCGCCGCGCACGTCGTCGCCGTCGACGTCGGCTACGGACAGCTCGCCTGGTCGTTGCAGAGCGACGACCGCGTCACCGTCAAGGACCGCACCAACGTCCGCGAGCTGACGCTGGAGCAGATCGACGGGAAGCCCGTCGACCTCGTCGTCGGCGACCTGTCCTTCATCCCGCTCGGCCTCGTCCTGCCCGCGCTCGTGGCCTGCACCGCCCCCGGCGCCGACCTCGTGATGATGGTCAAGCCGCAGTTCGAGGTCGGCAAGGAACGGCTCGGCAGCGGCGGCGTCGTCCGCAGCCCCGAGCTGCGCGCCGAGGCCGTCAAGGGCGTCGCCCGCCGCGCCGCCGGGCTCGGCCTCGGCGTCCTCGGGGTCACCGCCAGCCCGCTGCCGGGCCCCTCCGGCAACGTCGAGTACTTTCTGTGGCTGCGCGCCGGTGCGCCCGAACTGGACCCGGCGGACGTTGACCGTGCTGTGGCGGAGGGGCCTCGTTGACCACGACAGAAGTGACAGCGACACAGAGACGCACCGTCTTCCTGCTCGCGCACACCGGCCGCCCGGCGGCCGTGCGCAGCGCCGAACTCGTCGTGCAGGGCCTGCTGCGCTGCGGCATCGGCGTCCGCGTGCTGGCCGAGGAGGCCGCCGACCTGCCGCTGCCGTCCACCGTCGAACGCGTGGAGACCGGCCCGGACCACCCGGACGTGCTGGAGGGCTGCGAGCTGCTCGTCGTCCTGGGGGGTGACGGGACGCTGCTGCGCGGCGCGGAGTTCGCCCGGGTCTCCGGGGTGCCGATGCTCGGGGTCAACCTCGGCCGCGTCGGCTTCCTCGCGGAGGCGGAGCGCGACGACCTCGACAAGGTCGTGGACCGGGTGGTCACCCGTGCGTACGAGGTCGAGGAGCGCATGACCCTCGACGTCCTCGTCCGTACCGACGGGCACGTCGTCCACACGGACTGGGCGCTCAACGAGGCGTCGGTGGAGAAGGCGGCGCGGGAGCGGGTGCTGGAGGTCGTCACCGAGGTCGACGGGCGGCCCGTCTCGCGCTTCGGCGGCGACGGCGTGGTGTGCGCGACGCCGACCGGCTCGACGGCGTACGCCTTCTCCGCCGGCGGGCCGGTGGTGTGGCCGGAGGTGGAGGCGTTGCTGATGGTGCCCATCAGCGCCCACGCGCTCTTCGCCAAGCCGCTGGTGACGGCGCCGGATTCGGTGCTCGCGGTGGAGGTGCAGCCGCAGACGCCCAACGGCGTGCTGTGGTGCGACGGACGGCGGAGTGTGGAGCTGCCGGCGGGGGCGCGGGTGGAGGTGCGGCGGGGGGCGGTGCCGGTGCGCCTGGCGCGGCTGCATCACGCCTCGTTCACCGACCGGCTGGTCGCGAAGTTCGCCCTGCCGGTGGCGGGGTGGCGGGGGGCGCCGCACTAGGCGGCCCGGCACCGCCCGCCGTGGGGGCGCGCCCGGCCGCGAGGAGGCCGGCGGCGTGCGGACGTGTGGGTTCCGGGCCTGGCGGGCGGGGGTGCCCGCGTGTCCGGCGGTGGCCGGCCGGGCCGGCGGCGGGGGTCTCGCCGGGGCGCTCCCGGGGCGGCCGGGGCGGGGGAGGCCGTCGCGAGGGGGGCCCGGAACCTCGTATGGTCGTATCCGTGTTGGAGGAGATGCGGATCCGGTCCTTGGGCGTCATCGATGACGCGGTGGTCGAGCTGTCACCCGGTTTCACCGCGGTGACCGGCGAGACCGGTGCCGGCAAGACCATGGTTGTCACCAGCCTCGGGCTGCTGCTCGGCGGCCGGGCCGACCCCGCCCTGGTGCGCGCCGGCGCCAAGGCGGCGGTGGTCGAGGGGCGGATCGCCGTCGACCGCCGGTCGCCCGCGGCCGTGCGGGCCGAGGAGGCGGGCGCCGAGCTCGACGACGGCACGCTGCTCGTCAGCCGCACGCTCTCCGCGGAGGGGCGCTCCCGCGCCCACCTCGGCGGCCGGAGCGTGCCCGTCGGGCTGCTGGGCGAGCTCGCCGACGACCTCGTCGCGGTGCACGGCCAGACCGACCAGCAGGGGCTGCTGCGGCCGGCCCGGCAGCGCGAGGCCCTCGACCGGTACGCGGGGGACGCGGTGGCCGTGCCGCTCGCCAAGTACGCCGACGCCTACCGCCGGCTGCGGTCCGTCGCCGCCGCGCTGGACGAGCTGACCACCCGCGCCCGTGAGCGCGCCCAGGAGGCGGACCTGCTGCGGTTCGGCCTGGACGAGGTCGCCGCCACCGAGCCGCTGCCCGGCGAGGACGCCGAACTGGCCGCCGAGGCCGAGCGGCTGGGCCACGCCGAGGCCCTGGCCTCCGCCGCCACGGCCGCCCACGCGGCGCTGGCCGGCGACCCCGAGGACCCGGCCGGCGTCGAGGCGTCCTCCCTGGTCGCCGGGGCGCACCGGGCGCTGGAGGCGGTGCGCTCGCACGACCCGGCGCTCGCCGCGCTCGCGGACCGGATCGGCGAGATCGGCATCCTGCTGGCCGACGTGGCCGGCGAACTCGCCGGGTACGCCGCCGGCCTGGACGCCGACCCGCGCCGGCTGGCCGCCGTGGAGGAGCGGCGCGCGGCGCTGGCCCACCTGACGCGCAAGTACGGCGAGGACATCACCGCCGTCCTCGCCTGGGCCGAGCGGAGCGCCGAGCGCCTCGGCGAGCTGGAGGGCGACGACGAGCGGATCGCGGAGCTCACCGCCGAGCGGGACGCGCTGCGGGCCGAACTCGGCGCGCTGGCACAGGAGCTGAGCGACGCCCGCGCCGAGGCGGCCGGGCGGTTCGCCGAGGCGGTCACGGCGGAGCTGGCGGAGCTGGCGATGCCGCACGCGCGCGTCTCGTTCGCGATCGGGCAGAACCCGGTGGACGACGAGGAGTCGGGCATCGAGGTCGGCGGGCGGGCCGTCGCCTTCGGGCCGCACGGCGCCGACGACGTCGAGCTGCTGCTCGCCCCGCACCCCGGCGCCCGGCCGCGGCCCATCGCCAAGGGGGCCTCCGGCGGTGAGCTCTCGCGCGTCATGCTGGCCGTGGAGGTGGTGTTCGCGGGCTCCGACCCGGTGCCGACGTACCTCTTCGACGAGGTCGACGCGGGCGTCGGCGGGCGGGCCGCCGTCGAGGTGGGCCGCCGGCTGGCGCGGCTGGCGCGGACGGCGCAGGTCGTGGTCGTCACGCACCTGCCGCAGGTGGCCGCGTTCGCCGACCGGCACCTCGTCGTGGAGAAGACCCACGAGGGGTCGGTGACCCGCAGCGGGGTCAAGGTCATGGAGGGCGAGGACCGGGTGCGCGAGCTGTCCCGGATGCTGGCGGGCCAGGAGGACTCCCAACTGGCCCGCGCGCACGCCGAGGAGCTGCTGGCGGCGGCGCGCGCCGGGCGGTGACACGGCGGGACGGAGAGGCGGCCGGGACGGAGAGGCGGTCGGGGTGGTGATGCGGCCGGGTCGTGACGCGGCCGTGCGGTGACGTAACGGACCGCCGGGCCGTAAAGGGTCGTCATCCCCAAACCGGGTGAATCCGCTGAAGTGCGGGCGAGACAGGGCGGGCCGTGCGCGGAGCGGTGGTGCGTGGATGCCGGTGGCGGCTGGCATCCTGGGCTCGGCACCGCCGCCGTTGCGGTCTCCCCCCTCCTCGCAGCCGACCCAGCCGACCCAGGAGCCACTCCCGCGTGAGCAGCACACCCGGCACGTCCCACGGGCGGCCGCCCCTGCACGCCGTCCAGGTCCTGGGCGGCGGGAGCGGGGGCACCGGCGCCCATGTGCGGTCGCTGGCGGCCGGGCTGGCCGCGCGCGGGCTGCGGGTGACGGTCTGCGCGGCCGGGTGCGCGGAGGCGCGGTACGGGTTCACCGAGGCCGGTGCCGCGTTCGAGGCCCTGCCCGCCGGGACGGACGCGCTGCTCGTCGCCGGGATCCGCGCCGCGAGCGCGGACGCGGACGTCGTCCACGCGCACGGGCTGCGCTGGGGCGTCCTCGCCGCCCTCGCGCTGCGCGGGCGCGCCACGCCGCTGGTCGTCACCTGGCACCGGCGGGTGTGCGCCGCGGGCGCCCGTGCCCACGTCGTCCGGCTCATGGAGCGCCGGGCCGCGCGCGGCGCGGCGGTCGTCCTCGCGCCCTCCCCCGACCTCGTCGACCAGGCGCGGCTGCGGGGCGCGCGGGACGCGCGGCTGACGGCCGTCGCCCTGCCCGGGCCCCGGCCGCCGGCCACCGGTCCGGAGGAGGACCTTCCGCGGGACAAGGTGCTGGCCGAACTCGGCGTGCTGGGACGGCCGTTGCTCCTCGCCGTCGGGCGGCTGGAGGAGGGGCAGGGGTACGGGCCGCTGCTGGACGCGGCCCGCTCCTGGCGCGGTCTCGACCCCGAGCCGCTGCTCGTCGTCGCGGGGGAGGGGCCCGAACGGGGCGCTCTGCAGCGGCGGATCGAGGGCGAGGGGCTGCCCGTCCGGCTCGTCGGGCGGCGCGACGACGTCCCCCAGCTGCTGGCCGCCGCCGACGTCGCGATCCTGCCCAGCCGCTGGGAGGCGCGCTCCCTGCTGGCGCAGGAGGCCTTCCAGGCCGGGGTGCCGCTCGTCGCGACGTCGGTGGGCGGGGTGCCCGATCTCGTGGGGGACGCGGCGGAGTTGGTGCCGTACGGGGACGCGGGCGCCCTGGCGGGCGCCGTCTCCGGGCTGCTGGAGGATCCGCTGCGGCGGGAGCGGCTGGTGGCGGCGGGCCGGGAGCGGCTGGGGGAGTGGCCTTCGGAGGACGACGCGGTGGCCCATGTGCTGAGCGTCTACGACGAGTTGAGCGGGTGGGGGTAGCCGGCCGCCGTGCGCGGACCGGGGCTCATCCGTCCGGCAGGCGGCGGTGGCGCGCCCGCAGGGCCAGGGACAGCGACAGGCGCGTGTCCGGGTCGTCCAGGTCGGCGCCGAGGAGGGCGGAGATGCGGGCGAGGCGGTCGTAGAGCGTCTGGCGGTTGACGTGCAGAGCACGGGCCGCCTCCGCCTTGCGCCCCGCGCGCCGCAGGTACGCGTCCAGCGTGGCGAGCAGCGCGTCGTGGGCGAGGAGGGGCCCGAGCGCCCGGTCCACGAAGGCGGAGAGGTCGGAGGGGCGCAGGCGCCACAGCAGGAGGTCGACGTCCAGCGAACGGACGTCGTACCAGGGGCGCTCGGGAAGGCCGGACGCCGCCTCCGCCGCCTCCGAGACGTGCCGCAGCCCCGCCCCGGCCGAGGCCCAGTCGCACGGCGTGCCCACGACCACCACGGCGGGAACCCGCACCCGCCGGGCCCCCGCCCGCAGCGCCGCCGCCAGCCGGTCGGCGACCGCGGTCCGGTCGGCGGCGGAGCGCGGGGCGGCCAGCAGCGGCATGCGCCCCTCCGGCAGCCGCACCCCCAGCAGCACCGGCACCCCGACGCCGGGCAGCTCCGACTGGACGGCGGAGGTCAGTGCCGCCCAATCCGCGTCCGGACAGGGCGACTTCAGGACGGCCGGCAGCAGCGGGCCGGGGCCCGGGCGGAAGCCCAGCACCCGGGCCAGGGCCGGGGCGTCGGCCGCCTCCAGCCGGCCCTCGGCGAGGTCGGTGAGGAAGTCGCCGCGCCCCCGCGCCGCGAGCTCCTCCTCCTGGCGGGCCTGGAGGAGGACGACGGCCAGCAGCGCCGCCGTGCGGTCGGCGGCGATCCGGTGCACGGGCACCGACGGCCCGTTCACCGGCAGGACGACCAGCCGGGCGCGGTCCGGACCCGGACCGCGCCCGGGTATCGGGGACTCGACCCGGTCCGGCGGCGGGGCCGTGCGCAGCCCCTCCCACACCTGGAGCGGCCCGGCCGCGCCCGGCGGCGCGGGATCGGGCCCGGCCGCGTGGAGGAGGCGCCCGTCGGCGGCCACCAGGAAGACGGGGTTGCCGGTGAAGCCGGCGAGCAGCCGCAGCACCTTCGGCACCCCGCCGCCGTCCAGCAGCGCCCGCGTGCACCGGTCGTGGAGCTCGTCCGCCCGCCGCAGCACCGCGTAGTGCTCGTTGACGAGCTCCGTGTGGATCTCCTCGGTCACCGCGACGAACGGCACCTCGCGGTGCAGCTGCACCAGCGGCAGGCCGCACGAGCGCGCGGTCTCCACGACCGCGGCCGGCAGCGTGCGGAAGCACGCCCCCAGCTCCACCACCAGGGCCGCTATGCCCCGTTCTGCCAGCCCGCGGACGAACGCGCGCTGCTCCGCGGGGCGCGAGCCCACGCCCAGGCCGGTGGTGAGGAGCAGTTCGCCGCCCTTGAGGAGGGCGGCGATGTGGGGCGCCTCGCCGGCGTGCACCCAGCGCACGGGGCGGTGCAGCCCGTCGGCGGCGGCGAGCACCTCGGGCAGTCCCCGCCGCAGGGCGGGGAGTTCGAGGGCACGGGCGACGGTGACGGTGCCGTGGGGTTCCATGGGAAGAACCTAGACCGGGCCCCGGCCGCCGCCCCGGGCGGTCAGCCCCCGAAGGCGCTCGACGCCGTCAGCCGCAGCGCCGTGTCGATCAGCGGGACGTGGCTGAACGCCTGCGGGAAGTTGCCCACCTGCCGCTTGAGATGCGGATCCCACTCCTCCGCGAGCAGCCCCAGGTCGTTGCGGAGGGCCAGCAGCTTCTCGAAGAGCTGGCGCGCCTCGTCCACCCGCCCGATCATCGCCAGGTCGTCCGCGAGCCAGAACGAGCAGGCCAGGAAGGCCCCTTCGTCGCCCTCCAGTCCGTCCACGCCCGCCTCGTCGCCGGCCGTCGGGTAGCGCAGGACGAAGCCGTCGGGGGTGGACAGTTCGCGCTGGATCGCCTCGATGGTGCCGATCACGCGCTTGTCGTCCGGCGGCAGGAAGCCCATCTGCGGGATCAGCAGCAGCGAGGCGTCCAGCTCCTTGGAGCCGTAGGACTGGGTGAAGGTGTTGCGCTCCTTGTCGTAGCCCTTCTCGCAGACGTCGCGGTGGATGTCGTCGCGCAGCTCGCGCCAGCGCTCCAACGGGCCGTCCACGTCGCCCGATTCGATGAGCTTGATGGTGCGGTCCACCGCGACCCAGGCCATCACCTTGGAGTGGACGAAGTGGCGGCGCGGGCCGCGCACCTCCCAGATGCCCTCGTCCGGCTCGTTCCAGTGGTCCTCGAGGTAGCTGATCAGGCGGAGTTGGAGGAGCGAGGCGTAGTCGTTGCGGGCCAGGCCCGTCATGTGCGCCAGGTGCAGGGCCTCGATCATCTCGCCGTACACGTCGAGCTGGAGCTGGCCGGCGGCGCCGTTGCCGACGCGGACGGGCTGCGAGTTCTCGTAGCCCGGCAGCCAGGGCAGCTCGGCCTCGCTGAGCTCGCGCTCGCCCGCGATGCCGTACATGATCTGGAGGTTCTCGGGGTCGCCGGCGACGGCCCGCAGCAGCCACTCGCGCCAGGCGCGGGCCTCCTCGCGGTAGCCGGTGCGCAGCAGCGACGAGAGGGTGATCGCGGCGTCCCGCAGCCAGGTGAAGCGGTAGTCCCAGTTCCGGACGCCGCCGATCTCCTCGGGCAGCGAGGTCGTCGGCGCGGCGACGATGCCGCCGGTGGGCGCGTACGTCAGGGCCTTGAGCGTGATCAGCGAGCGGACCACGGCGTCCCGGTAGGGGCCGTGGTACGTACAGTGCTCGACCCACTCGCGCCAGAACTCCTCGGTGGCCTCCAGCGACCCCTCCGGGTCCGGCAGGGCCGGCGGGCCGCCGTGCGAGGGCTGCCAGCTGATGGTGAACGCGACGCGCTCGCCGGGGGAGACGGTGAAGTCGGAGTAGGTGGTGAGGTCCTTGCCGAAGGTCTCGGCGGTGGTGTCCAGCCACACCGAGTCGGGCCCGGCCACGGCCACGGTGCGCTCGCCCACCTTGTGCACCCAGGGCACCACGCGCCCGTAGGAGAAGCGCATCCGCAGCGCGGAGCGCATCGGCACCCGGCCGCTGACGCCCTCGACGATGCGGATCAGCTGGGGGGCGCCGTCGCGCGGCGGCATGAAGTCGATGATGCGGACGGTGCCGCGGGCGGTGTCCCACTCGGACTCCAGGACCAGGGAGTCCCCCCGGTAGCGGCGGCGGTCGGCGCGCGGCGGCGCGGCCCCCGACGGGTGCGCGGGGCCGATCCGCCAGTAGCCGTGCTCCTCCGTGCCCAGCAGCCCGGCGAACGCCGCATGGGAATCGAACCGCGGTAGGCACAGCCAGTCGGCCGTGCCGTCCCGGCAGACCAGCGCGGCGGTCTGCATGTCGCCGATGAGTGCGTAATCCTCGATACGCCCGGCCACGTCATCTCCAGTCGAACGGCATCGTGACCCCGCGAAGGGGGCCTCTGGCGGTCAAGCGAAGCGATCTGTAGACGAGCCTGTGGTTCCGGAAGGGGGGTCCCGCCCCTGGTGGGAAGAAGCCCCCGGTGGTGCCTGGGGGAGGTGGCTGGAGGAGGGCGGGATGGTGCCGTGCCGGCCGGCTCGCTGCGTGTGTCCGAGCAGGATACGACGCCGAGTTGGGGGATGCGCGACGGTTGGCCGGGGAATCCTGTGCCGAATGGGTGGCCTGTGACGCAGGGGTCGTACGGTCGTCGCGCCGCGTCACCGGAGGCGACCGCTCTGGGGCGCTGATACCCTGGTACCCCGTGGACCGGTGGGCGCAAGACCCCTCGACCGCAGCGACGGCACCCCCGCAAAGACGCCGGGTGAGCGCCGGTACGCACCTCACCAAGCGACCACGGGAGACCCCCTTTGGCCATTGCCGCTAAGCCCACGACGACCAAGCACCTCTTCGTCACCGGGGGTGTCGCCTCCTCGCTCGGCAAGGGGCTGACCGCCTCCAGCCTGGGCGCGCTGCTCAAGGCCCGGGGCCTGCGGGTGACGATGCAGAAGCTCGACCCGTACCTCAACGTCGACCCGGGCACGATGAACCCGTTCCAGCACGGTGAGGTGTTCGTCACCAACGACGGCGCCGAGACCGACCTGGACATCGGCCACTACGAGCGCTTCCTCGACGTCGACCTCGACGGCAGTGCCAACGTCACCACCGGCCAGGTCTACTCCTCCGTGATCGCCAAGGAGCGGCGGGGCGAGTACCTGGGCGACACCGTGCAGGTCATCCCGCACATCACCAACGAGATCAAGCACCGCATCCGGCGCATGGCGACCGAGGACGTCGACGTCGTCATCACCGAGGTCGGCGGCACGGTCGGCGACATCGAGTCGCTGCCGTTCCTGGAGACCGTCCGCCAGGTCCGCCACGAGGTCGGCCGCGACAACGTCTTCGTCGTGCACATCTCGCTGCTGCCCTACATCGGCCCCTCCGGCGAGCTGAAGACCAAGCCGACCCAGCACTCCGTCGCCGCCCTGCGCAACATCGGCATCCAGCCCGACGCGATCGTGCTGCGCGCCGACCGCGAGGTCCCGACCGCCATCAAGCGCAAGATCTCGCTGATGTGCGACGTCGACGAGGACGCGGTGGTCGCCGCCATCGACGCCAAGTCGATCTACGACATCCCCAAGGTGCTGCACGCCGAGGGCCTGGACGCCTATGTCGTCCGCAAGCTGGACCTGCCCTTCCGCGACGTCGACTGGGCGCAGTGGGACGACCTGCTGGACCGCGTCCACAAGCCGGACCACGAGGTCACCGTCGCGCTCGTCGGCAAGTACATCGACCTGCCGGACGCCTACCTCTCGGTCACCGAGGCCATCCGTGCGGGTGGCTTCGCCAACCGCGCCCGGGTGAAGATCAAGTGGGTGACGTCGGACGACTGCGTCACCCCTGCCGGTGCCAAGAAGCAGCTGTCCGACGTTGACGCGATCTGCGTCCCCGGCGGTTTCGGCGACCGCGGCGTCAACGGCAAGGTCGGCGCGATCACCTACGCCCGTGAGAACAAGATCCCGCTGCTGGGCCTCTGCCTCGGTCTCCAGTGCGTGGTCATCGAGGCCGCGCGCAACCTGGCCGGCATTGCCGACGCCAACTCCACCGAGTTCGAGCCCGGCACCGCGCACCCGGTGATCTCCACCATGGCCGAGCAGATGGACATCGTCGCCGGCGAGGGCGACATGGGCGGAACGATGCGCCTGGGCATGTACCCGGCCAAGCTCGCCGAGGGCTCCATCGTGCGCGAGGTCTACGGCGACGAGCCGTACATCGAGGAGCGCCACCGCCACCGGTACGAGGTCAACAACGCGTACCGCGCCGAGCTGGAGAAGAAGGCGGGCATCGTCTTCTCCGGCACCTCCCCGGACAACAAGCTCGTCGAGTTCGTCGAGTACCCGCGCGAGGTGCACCCGTACCTGGTGGCCACCCAGGCCCACCCGGAGCTGCGGTCCCGGCCGACCCGTCCGCACCCCCTCTTCGCCGGACTGGTGAAGGCGGCCGTCGAGCGCCAGAAGGGCTGACCTCCGGCGTCTTATACGGTGGGCCGGGGTGAGCGCCTCCTCCTCGTGAGGGGGGCTCGCCCCGGTTCCGCTTTTCTGGAGGACGCAATGCGCACTATCAAGGACACCGCCGAGTCGTGGCGGGTCACCGCCAGTGAGACCCCGTTCACCGGCAACAAGACCGCCGCCCGGACGGATGTGGTGGTCATGCCCGACGGGTCCACGGCCAAGCGCGACTACCAGGTGCACCCCGGGTCGGTGGCCGTCCTCGCGATCGACGGGCAGGACCGGGTGCTGGTGATCAACCAGTACCGGCACCCCGTGCGGCACCGGCTCTGGGAGATCCCGGCCGGGCTGCTGGACGTCCCCGGCGAGAACCCGCTGCACGCCGCGCAGCGCGAGCTCTACGAGGAGGCGCACGTCAAGGCCGAGGACTGGCGGGTCCTGACGGACGTCTTCACCTCCCCCGGCGGCTGCGACGAGGCGCTGCGCATCTTCCTCGCCCGCGATCTGTCGGACGTGGAGGGCGAGCGCTTCGAGGTCTCCGAGGAGGAGGCCGACATGGAGCTGGCGCGGGTGCCGCTGGGGGAGCTGGTGCGCGGGGTGCTGGCGGGTGAGCTGCACAACACCTGCCTGGCGGTGGGGGTGTTGGCGCTCGCCGCGGCGCGGGCGGGCGAGGGCGTCGACGCCCTCCGCCCCGCCACCGCCCCCTGGCCGGCCCGCCCCTTCGAGGCGTAGGCCCCAGCCCCGCCCTAATCCGTTTTCGCAGGGGGTGCCCCTGCGGTACCCCGGCGGGGGGCGGGTGCGCTCCGGGCGGGGTGCGTTCCGCGTGGGGGTGTGTTCTGCGTGGGGGTGCGTTCTGCGTGGGGCGGGGCTTCGCCCCTGCGCCCCACCGGGGGCTGTGCCGCTTGGTCCCCGCTTCGGGGTTCGTCCCGTGCGCGCCGGCGGGCTCCGGGCGGGGTGCGTTCCGTGCAGGGGCGAGGTTTCACGCCTGCGCCCCCCGGGGGCTGTGCCCCCTGGTCCCCGCTTCGGGGTTCGAGCATGCCGGCGGGCTTCGGCGGGGGTGCGTTCCGCGCGGGGCGGGGCTTCGCCCCTGCGCCCTACCGGGGGCTGTGCCCCCTGGTCCCCGCTTCGGGGTTCGTCCCGTGCGCGCCGGCGGGCTCCGCCCCTGGCTCCCTGCCAGGGGCTGCGCTCTGCGTTCCTCCCACCGGGGCTGCCTCCCGCCCCCGCCCATCGGGGCTGCCCCTGTCCTACGCCGAGCGGGGCTTCGCCCCCTGTCCCCTGTGCGGGGCCTCGCCCCGTATCCGCTTCGGGGCTCCGCCCGGGCCCCTTCGGGGCTCCGCCTCGCACCCGCCTCGGGGGGCTCCGCCCCGCACCCCGTTACCGCGCCCTGCGCGGTTCGTCCCCCAGCTCCCAGGGGGCTCCAGCCCGGGCCGAACCCCCGTGGCCGGCGCGGAAACCAGCCCGTCCTGCGGCCCTCTCAGCAGCTTGAGGACGAAGGCGGCGTGGTCGCCGCGCTGCCGGGCGCGGGGGCGAGCCCCGCGCCGGGGGGTCAGGGGGCGCAGCCCCGGAGAAACGGTGAAAGGGCGGGGTGGGGGAGGGAAAGACAAACCGAAGAGGTGATGGTACGAAGAGCCGCGACGCGGCTCACCCGCCCCGCCGCGCCGGTGAACTACGCTCGGCCCGTGGAGACCGACGAACTGGCCGTGGCGACCGGCGCACGCCCGCGCCGGTCGGGAGCGGCCGTCCCCGGCCGAGCGCCCAGCGGCGCGGCCGCCCCGTTCACCGGACGCGACCGGGAGCTCAAGGAGCTGCGGGCCGACATCGCCCGCACCGGACTCGACACCCTTTCCGGGCGCAAACGCCCGCGCTGCCGCGTCCTGCTCGTCGCCGGACGCCCCGGCTCCGGCCGCACCGCGCTCGCCGAGGAGCTGGCCCGCCGGCTGGAGCGGGACTACCCGGACGGGGTACTCCGCGCCCGCCTCACGGACGCCGACGGCACCCCCGTCCCCACCGACCGCACCGCCCGCGCCCTCCTCGCCGACCTCGGCGCCACGGCCACGGCCCCCGCCGGGGCGGACGAGGACGAGCTGACCGCCGCGCTGCGCGGCGCCCTGACGGGCCGTCGGGTGCTGATGCTGCTGGACGACGCCCCGGGCGCGGAGCACGTGGAACCGCTGCTGCCGGACGAACCGGAGTGCCTGGTCGTCGCCGTCGCCCGCGGCCCGCTCACCGGCGTCCCCGACGTCCGCCCGTGCACGCTGGGCGGGCTGGAGACGGCCCCGGCCGTCGATCTCCTGGAGTGGTACGCGGGCCCCACCCGCATCACCGTCGACCCGACGGCCGCGGCCGCCGTCGTCCAGGAGTGCGCGGGCCAGCCCGCGGCACTCGTGCTGGTGGGCGGCTGGCTGGCGGCCCACCCGAAGATGTCGGTGGCCGACGCGGCCCGCCGGCTGCGCGAACTGCCCGTCCCCGACGGGCAGGAGGGCACGGGCCGCCCCCTGGCCCGCGCCCTGCGGCTGGCCTACGAGGCGCTGCCGCCGCTCGACGCCCGGATACTGCGGCTGCTGGCGCTCGCCCCGGCCGGTCCGGCCGACGCGCACACCGCCTCGGCGCTGGCCGGGTGTTCGTTCGCCGCCGCCCAGGCCGCGCTGGAGGGCTTCGTCGCCCGCGGGCTGTTGCGCACCGTCCCGGTCGACGGCGTCCCGGGCGCACCGGGCGCGCTGCCGCCGCAGTACCAGGTGCCGGGCGCGCTCGCCCCGCTGCTGCGGGCCCTGCTGGAGGCCACGGACCGGCCCGCCGAGGTGGAGCTGGCGCGGGCCCGGATGCTGGAGCGGGTCGTCCGGCAGCTGCACTCGTGCCGGGCCGCCGCGGGGCTCACGGACCCGTCCGTCCGCCGCCGCGTCGCCGAACTCCCGCGCCCGCTGCGGTTCCCGTCGGCGCGGGTGGCGGAGGAGTGGCTGCGCTCGCGGCTGCCCGCGCTGCTGGCGGCCGCCCGGCTGGCGGTGGAGGACGGCGGGCTGGACACCCTCGCCCGCCGCCTGGTCTCCGCGCTGACCCGGGCGCTCGGCGCCCACCTGCCGCCGGAGGAGGCCGGCCCCGAGCAGTACGGGCTGCACCGGCTCGTCCTCGACGTCGCGGGCCGCCGCTCGATGCCGCTGGAGAAGTCGGCGGCCCTGCTCAACCTGGGCGACCTGGACGCCCGGGCCGGGCGCACCCGGATGGCGCTCGGCCGCTACCGCGAGGCGCTCCAGTCGGCGCGCGAGGCCGGCGACCCGTACGCGACGAGCCGCTCGGTGGAGTCGGTCGCCGCCGCGTACCGGGAGCTGGAGGACTGGGAGCGCGCGGCCGACTGGTACCGGCGGGGCCTGGAGCTGCGGCTGACCCGCGGCGAACTGGCCGACGAGGCGCGGCTGTACGCGCGGCTGGGCGAGGTGCACGGGCACGCCGGCGAGTGGGGCGAGGCGCTGCGCAGCTGGCGGGCCGCGGCCGCCGCCTGCCGCCGGCTGGGCGATCCGCCGGGCCAGGTCCGGGCGCTGGCCGAGGCGGCCGCCGCCCAGGAGCGGCTGGGGCGCGGGCAGGAGGCGGTGCGCACGGGGGCCGAGGCGGTGGAGTGCGCGCGCCGGTCGGGCGACGGGCGGCTGGAGGCCGTCGCCCGGCTGCGGCTGGCCGGGGCGCTGGAGCGGCTGGGGGACGCGGCCGGGGCGCTGGAGCAGCGGAAGGCGGCCGGGGCCCTGGACGTGACGGTGGGCGCTTAGCGCTGCACACCCCGGGGTACATCCAGGGGCAACCTACGAATTCGGTAGCAGGATCCGCAAAGATTGGTGCTTTGTAAGGCTAGACAGCTCGGCCTCCTTCATTAGACTGGTTGCGCCGCGATCGACGCGGTCTGCTCTGGTGTGTCCCCGCACATCCGGATTAGCCTGAAAACCTCTGATTCAAGGACCGTGATCGACGTGAAGGTCGGCATCCCCCGCGAGGTCAAGAACAACGAGTTCCGCGTGGCCATCACCCCCGCCGGTGTCCACGAGCTGGTGCGCCACGGCCACCAGGTCGTCCTGGAGAAGGGGGCCGGCCTCGGCTCCTCCATCACGGACGCGGAGTACGTCGCGGCCGGCGCGTCCATCCTGGACACGGCCGACGAGGTGTGGGCCACCGCCGACCTGCTGCTGAAGGTCAAGGAGCCGATCGCGGAGGAGTACCACCGCCTCCGCAAGGGCCAGACCCTCTTCACCTACCTGCACCTGGCCGCCTCCCGCGCGTGCACGGACGCCCTGCTGGAGTCCGGCACCACCGCCATCGCCTACGAGACCGTCGAGCTGGCCAACCGCGGCCTGCCGCTGCTCGCCCCGATGTCCGAGGTCGCGGGCCGGCTGGCCCCGCAGGTCGGCGCCTACCACCTGATGCGCTCCGCCGGCGGCCGCGGCGTGCTGCCGGGCGGCGTCCCAGGCACCCACGCGGGCAAGGCCGTCGTCATCGGCGCCGGCGTCTCCGGCTGGAACGCCGCGCAGATCGCCGTGGGCATGGGCTTCCACGTCACCCTGCTCGACAAGGACATCAACAAGCTGCGCGAGGCCGACAAGGTCTTCGGCACCAAGGTGCAGACGATCGTCTCCAACGCCTACGAGCTGGAGAAGGCCGTCGTCGAGGCCGACCTCGTCATCGGCGCCGTCCTCATCCCGGGCGCCAAGGCCCCCAAGCTGGTCACCAACGAGCTCGTCGCCAAGATGAAGCCCGGAAGTGTACTTGTCGACATTGCGATCGACCAGGGCGGCTGCTTCGAGGACTCGAAGCCGACCACCCACGCGGAGCCGACCTTCACCGTCCACGACTCCGTCTTCTACTGCGTCGCCAACATGCCGGGCGCGGTGCCCAACACCTCCACCTACGCGCTGACCAACGCCACGCTGCCCTACATCGTGGAGCTGGCCAACCGCGGCTGGCAGGAGGCGCTGCGCCGGGACGCCGCGCTCGCCAAGGGCCTCAACGTCCATGAGGGACAGGTCGTTTACGGTCCGGTCGCCGAGGCGCACGGCCTTCCGTCCGTCGAACTGAGCACGCTCGTCGGCTGAGGCGTGGGCGCGCCCACAGCGGGAATGCACAACCGGCAGGGTCTTGCGCGCAAGGCCCTGCCGGGGTGTTTTCGGCACGATTTCCCCCGGTGACGCACACCGGGAAAATGTGCGGGTGACGCGCTGAACACCCTTGACAGAAGGGCGTTCGATTGCCGACACATCGTGCCGTCTCCGGCGGATTGTGTTGCTGCGGACCGCCGACACGCCATAGAGTCGCCAACCGTCGGCATGGTGCCACGCTGACCTATCTAGATGTTTCCTGGTCACCAAGGAGGTAGGACGACTTGTGAATGAGTCGACATTTGCTCCCGGGGGTGGTCAACCAGGAATGCCTGCGCAGGGCCAGAGTCCCGCGGGACTCCACGCCGTCGGCTCCGTCGCTGTCCACACCTTCGCAAGCCAGCAGGACATCCAGAGCATGACGACAGCCCACCAGAGCATGGACGGTCAACACGTGAACGCCATGGCCGGCGGCGGTGATCCCGCCCGTCTCGCCGACTACGAGGAAGTGCCCGACGGGCACTTCTACGACCCGGACGCGGAGTACGAGCCCGACCCCGAGTACGCGGCCACCCTGGCCCCGGACGCCGCCCGCCAGCGCCGCGAGCGCATCGGCCCGACCGGCCGTCCGCTGCCGTACTTCCCGATCCCGGGCCCGCTGACCGACCACGGCCCCGCCAAGATCATCGCGATGTGCAACCAGAAGGGCGGGGTCGGCAAGACCACCTCGACCATCAACCTGGGTGCCGCGCTGGCCGAGTACGGCCGCCGGGTGCTGCTCGTCGACTTCGACCCGCAGGGCGCGCTCTCCGTCGGACTGGGCGTCAACCCGATGGAGCTCGACCTGACGGTCTACAACCTGCTGATGGAGCGGGGGATGTCGGCCGACGAGGTGCTGCTGAAGACCGCGGTCCCCAACATGGACCTGCTCCCCAGCAACATCGACCTGTCGGCCGCCGAGGTCCAGCTGGTCAGCGAGGTGGCCCGCGAGTCCACGCTCCAGCGCGCCCTCAAGCCGCTGATGGCCGACTACGACTACATCGTGATCGACTGTCAGCCGTCGCTGGGCCTGCTGACGGTGAACGCCCTGACGGCCGCTCACAAGGTCATCGTCCCGCTGGAGTGCGAGTTCTTCGCGCTGCGCGGCGTCGCGCTGCTCACCGAGACCATCGAGAAGGTCCAGGAGCGGCTCAACCCCGAGCTGGAGCTCGACGGCATCCTCGCCACCATGTACGACTCGCGCACCGTCCACAGCCGCGAGGTGCTCGCGCGTGTGGTCGAGGCGTTCGACGACCACGTGTACCACACGGTCATCGGCCGTACGGTCCGCTTCCCCGAGACCACCGTCGCGGGGGAGCCCATCACCACGTACGCGTCCAACTCCGTCGGCGCCGCCGCCTACCGCCAGCTCGCCAGGGAGGTGCTCGCCCGGTGTCACGCCGAGTGAGTCTGCCCGGCGCCGACGAGCTGTTCCGCACCACCGGCGGGGTGGGGCTCCAGTCCTCGGCCCCCCGCAGACAGGCCAAGGCCGACAAGGGCGCCGCCGCCGCGCGGGTGCCCGGTCCGGCCGCCGCCGAGCCCGACGGCGCCGCCGCACCGGCGTCCGGTGACGGCTCCGGGCGCGGAGCGCCGGCCGAGGCGCCCGCCGGAGCGGACCGGGACGCGGCCGACGCGGAGCGGCCCGAGCGCCGTCCCTCCGTTCCCTCCGTCGTCGAGCGCGAGCGCCCGGCGGGGCGGACGGCCTCCGCCGCCTCCGCCACCACCGGCCGGGCCGGTGACCCCGCCGCCCCCGCGCGCCGCCGCGGCCGCGCCGCCAACCGCCGGCCCAGCGGCCGGGAGCGCCACGACGAGAAGATCACGGTCTACGTCTCCGCCGAGGAGCTGATGGACCTGGAGCACGCGCGCCTCGTGCTGCGCGGCGAGCACGGGCTCGCGGTGGACCGCGGCCGGATCGTGCGGGAGGCCGTGGCCGTCGTCCTCGCCGACCTCGAGGCGCGCGGCGACGCGAGCATCCTCGTGCGGCGCCTGCGGGGCCGCTGAGCGGGTTCGCCGCTACCCTGCCTCGGGCGGGCCCACACCCCGCCGACGCGGCCCGTCCCGGGCCGTCTCAGACGCTCTCGCCCCCTGGACCACCTCCGCATGCCCACGCCCGTGCCGCCCCCGCCGCCTCCGCCGGCCCGTCGTCCGCTGGGGCGGGGGGCCCTGGCCGCCGGGCGAGGTGGTGAGGCGCCCGCGGCCGCCGCCGCGGGGGAGGACGCCGGGGGCCGCGACGCCGCCGTTCCCGGGCCCGCCGCCGAACAGGCGCCGGGCCCGGAGCCCGGGGGGCCGGAGCCCGGGGGGCCGGGGGCCGGGTCCGCCGCCGACGGCCGGTTCACGCTCCACCTGGAGAACTTCGAGGGGCCCTTCGACCTTCTCCTCCAGCTCATCGCCAAGCACAAGCTGGACGTCACCGAGGTCGCCCTCTCCCGGGTGACGGACGAGTTCATGGCCCACCTGCGCGCCATGGGGCCCGACTTCGACCTCGACCAGACGACCGAGTTCCTCGTCGTCGCCTCGACGCTCCTCGATCTCAAGGCGGCCCGGCTGCTGCCCGCCGCCGAGGTGGAGGACGAGGCGGACCTCGCCCTCCTGGAGGCGCGCGACCTGCTCTTCGCGCGCCTGCTCCAGTACCGCGCGTACAAACGCATCGCCGAGATGTTCGGCGAACGGCTCGCCACGGAGGGCCGCCGCTACCCCCGCACCGTCGGCCTGGAGCCGCACCACGCGGAGCTGCTACCCGACGTCGTCCTCGGCATCGGGCCGCAGCGGTTCGCCGAGCTGGCCGTCAAGGCGATGCAGCCCAGGCCCGCGCCGCAGGTGTACGTGGACCACATCCACGCCCCGCTGGTGAGCGTCCGCGAGCAGGCGGAGATCGTCGTGGCCCGGCTGCGCGAGGCGGGCGCCGCGAGCTTCGGCGAGCTGACGGTCGACGCCGCGGACACCCTCACCGTCGTCGCCCGCTTCCTCGCCCTGCTGGAGCTCTACCGCGAGCGGGCGGTGCAGCTGGAGCAGGAGGAGGCGCTCGGCGACCTCAGGGTCCGCTGGACGGGCGAGGAGGACGCGGCGCCGAGGGTGACGGACGAGTTCGATCAGCAGGAGGAGCGGCAGGCATGACCGACACGGAGACGCTCGCGCTGGGGCCCGCCCTGGAGGCCGTCCTCATGGTCGTCGACGAACCCGTCACCGAGGAGCACCTCGCGAAGGTGCTGCAGCGCCCGCGGCGGGAGATCGCCGACGCCCTGGCCGCGCTGGCCGACGAGTACACCGCCCAGGGCCGCGGCTTCGAGCTGCGGCCCGTCGGCGGGGGCTGGCGCTTCTTCACCCGGCCCGAGTACGCGGACGCCGTCGAGGCCTTCGTGCTCGACGGCCAGCAGGCCCGGCTGACGCAGGCCGCGTTGGAGACCCTGGCCGTCGTCGCGTACCGTCAGCCGGTCAGCCGTTCGCGGGTCTCCGCGGTCCGCGGGGTGAACTGCGACGGCGTCATGCGCACCCTCCTCCAGCGGGGCCTCGTGGAGGAGACGGGGACGGAACCCGAAACAGGTGCGATCCTGTACAGGACGACGAACTACTTCCTGGAGCGGATGGGCCTGCGCGGCCTGGACGAGCTCCCCGAGCTCGCACCGTTCCTCCCGGAGGCGGACGTGGTCGAGGGCGACTCCCAGGAAGGGGTGCCGTCGTTCGATCCGGATGCCCCGGACACCGAAGCGGACGACAAGACGGAACTTTGATGCGAAGCAGCGGCAGGAACAGCGGTAGCGGCAACCGGGACGACCGGGGCGGACGCGGCGGGTCCCCCCGGCAGGGGTCCGGCGGCGCGCGCTCGGGCGGCGGACGCGGCACGGGCGGCGGCGGACGCTCCGGGGGCTCGCGCTACGAGGGCGGCCCGCGCGACGGCGGCTCCCGCTACGACGGGGGCGGCCGGCGCGACGGCGGCCGGCAGGAGCAGCGTCCGCGCCGTCCGCGCCCCGAGGAGCGCCGCTACGACGTCGGTCCCGACGCCGAGCGCACCGGCCGCGGCGCCTCGGCCCGCGGTGGCGCCAAGGGCGGCCCGCGCCGCGGCTCCGCCGCGTCGGGCGGCCGCCGGACGGCCCCGGCCCGCCCGCGCGAGCTCGACGCCAAGATCGAGGAGCGCAACCGGGAGCGGCACAGCAAGCCCGCCCTCAAGCTGCCCAAGACCTTCGGCGAGCAGGAGGGCGAGCGCCTCCAGAAGGTGCTGGCCCGGGCCGGCATGGGCTCCCGCCGCGCCTGCGAGGAGCTGATCGAGCAGGCCCGCGTCGAGGTCAACGGCCGCATCGTCACCGAGCAGGGCCTGCGGGTCGACCCGGAGAAGGACGAGATCAAGGTGGACGGCCTCACCGTCGCCACCCAGTCCTACCTGTTCTTCGCCCTCAACAAGCCGGCCGGCGTCGTCTCCACCATGGAGGACCCGGACGGCCGCCAGTGCCTCGGCGACTACGTCACCAACCGCGAGACCCGGCTCTTCCACGTCGGCCGCCTCGACACGGAGACCGAGGGCATCATCCTGCTCACCAACCACGGCGAGCTGGCCCACCGCCTCACGCACCCGCGCTACGGCGTCCAGAAGACCTACCTGGCCGCCATCACGGGCCCGCTGCCGCGCGACATCGGCAAGCAGCTCAAGAACGGCATCCAACTGGAGGACGGCTACGCCCGCGCCGACAACTTCCGCGTGGTGCAGCAGACCGGCAAGAACTACCTGGTCGAGGTCACCCTCCACGAGGGCCGCAAGCACATCGTGCGGCGCATGCTGGCCGAGGCCGGCTTCCCGGTCGAGAAGCTCGTCCGCACCTCCTTCGGCCCGATCGCCCTCGGCGACCAGAAGTCGGGCTGGCTGCGCCGCCTGACGAACACCGAGGTCGGCATGCTGATGCGCGAGGTCGACCTCTAGGCCCGCCCCCGGACCCGGGCGCCCCGCCACGGCGGGCGCCCGGGATCCCCGGCCGATGCCCGGGGCCGACCACGGCCCGGGCGGCCCGGCTGCCGGAGGAGCCGGC
The DNA here is from genome assembly GCF_001187435.1 of Streptomyces caatingaensis. GTDB lineage: Bacteria > Actinomycetota > Actinomycetes > Streptomycetales > Streptomycetaceae > Streptomyces > Streptomyces caatingaensis. The sequence goes on from NZ_LFXA01000017.1 coordinate 35,976, forward strand.
GGCACGGCGGGGGCTGCGCCCCCTGCGCCCCGCCCCCTGGCCGGCGCCCGCACACGTGCGCCCGGCCGGCAGCCGCGGCACCCGCCGCCCCACGTGCGGGGTGGCACTCGCCGGCCGCGATCGTGAGAGTGCCGGTGCGCAGCAGGCCGCAGGCGCTGCCGGGGAGGCGGGGGGAGGTGCATCACGTGGGTTCCGGTCGGGGTTACGACCAGACCGTCAGGCCGGTGGCCCGTCCCTCCTCGTCGCGCTGGATCTCCATCATTCCCTCGACCGCGTCACGGTTGATACGGCCGAAGACGTGCGGGAAGAGGGTGCCGGGGGCGACGCCCGGCGGCGGTGCGGGGGAGGCCGCCTCCCAGCGGACGAGGACGCCGAGCTTGTGCTCGTCGATCAGCAGCGCCATCAGCGGCCCCCGGGCGTCCCGGTAGAAGGCGGAGGCCACGGCGAGCGTCGTCTCCTCGTCGGGGGAGCAGTGCACGAAGCCCTCGTCGTTGAGGGACTCGGGGGCGTACGGACGGTCGGGGACGGCCAGCCAGTCGTCGAGGGGCACCACGTGAAAGATCATGCCCTCGGTTGTACCCGACTCCGGGCTGGCTAGGGTGGGACGCGCAGCAACCCGTCCCCCGCCCAGGTCGAGACCGCAAGGACCATCGCCCCCGTGAGAACCGCCCTCGTCATCGGCACCGGCCTGATCGGCACCTCCGCAGCCCTCGCGCTCGCCGCCCGCGGCGTCCGGGTGCACCTCAGCGACCACGACCCCGCGCAGGCCCGGACCGCGGCCGCCCGCGGCGCCGGTACCGACGAGGAGCCCGAGGGCCGCTGCGACCTGGTGATCGTCGCCGTGCCCCCCGCCCACGTGGCGGCCACCCTCGCCGAGGCGATCGGCGCCGGCCGCGGCCGCGCCTACCTCGACGTGGCCAGCGTCAAGGGCGGCCCCCGCCGCGAGCTGGAGGCCCTCGGCTGCGACCTCTCCGGCTACCTGGGCACCCACCCCATGGCCGGCCGCGAGCGCTCCGGCCCCCTGGCCGCCTCCGCCGACCTCTTCGAGGGCCGCCCCTGGGTGCTGACCCCCACCCGGGACACCGACACCGAGGTCCTCAACATCGCCCTCGAACTCGTCGCCCTGTGCCGGGCCGTCCCCGTCGTCATGGACGCCGACGCCCACGACCGGGCCGTCGCCCTCGTCTCCCACACCCCCCAGCTCGTCTCCAGCATGGTCGCGGCCCGGCTGGAGGACGCCGACGAGACCGCCGTGCGCCTGTGCGGCCAGGGCATCCGGGACGTGACCCGCATCGCCGCGTCCGACCCCCGGATGTGGCTCGACATCCTCTCCGCCAACCCCGGCCCCGTCGCCGACGTCCTCGACGGCCTCGCCGCCGACCTGACCGCCACCGTCCGGGCCCTGCGCGCGCTGGACTGCGCGGGCGCCGCCGAGGAGGCGGCGGCCGGGCTGGAGTCGGTGCTGCGCCGCGGCAACGCGGGCCGCGCCCGCGTCCCCGGCAAGCACGGCGCGGCCCCCGCGGCGTACGAGACCGTCACCGTCCTGATCGGCGACCAGCCGGGCGAGCTGGCCCGCATCTTCGCGGACGCCGGCCGGGCGGGCGTCAACATCGAGGACGTCCGCATCGAGCACGCCACCGGCCAGCAGAGCGGTCTGATCCAGCTGATGGTCGAGCCGCAGGCGGCCGCCGCGCTGACCGCGGCCCTGCGCGAGCGGGGCTGGGCGCTGCGCCAGTGAGGATCCCGGCGGCGGGATCCGCTCCGGCGAGCCAGTAACCTTGAGGGGGCCCGAGTAGGTCGTGCGCTCGTCAACCGTGTACAAGGAAGGTGTCTGACACCGTGGAAACCGCCGCCAGGACCGCGCCGGCAGCAGTCATCGTCGGCATCGACGGCCCCTCCGGCACGGGCAAGTCCAGCACCTCCAAGGCCGTCGCCGCCAAGCTCGGCCTGCGCTACCTGGACACGGGTGCGCAGTACCGGGCGATCACCTGGTGGATGCTGAGCAACGGCATCGACGTCGAGGACGCCGCGGCCGTCGCCGCCGCGGCCGGCAAGCCCGAGATCGTCTCCGGCACGGACCCGTCCGCGCCCACGATCACCGTCGACGGCGCCGACGCCGCCGGTCCCATCCGCACCCAGGAGGTCACCTCCGCCGTCAGCGCCGTCAGCGCCGTCCCCGAGGTGCGCACCCGGCTGACCGAGCTCCAGCGCTCGATCGCCGCCGCCGCCCCGCAGGGCATCGTCGTCGAGGGCCGCGACATCGGCACGACCGTCCTGCCGGACGCCGACCTCAAGATCTTCCTGACGGCCTCCCCGGAGGCCCGCGCCGCCCGCCGCAACGGCGAGCTGAAGGGCAAGAACGCCCAGGACCCGGCCGACCTGGCCGCCACCCGGGCCGCGCTCGTCAAGCGGGACGCCGCCGACTCCGGCCGCAAGACCTCCCCGCTCGCCAAGGCCGCCGACGCCGTCGAGGTGGACACCACCGACCTCACCCTGGAGCAGGTCGTCGAGTGCGTGGTGACCCTCGTGGAGTCGAGGCGGAGCGCGGCCGAAGGCACGGAGAAGCGGTCCGCGTGACCGCATCCGCCTCCGGTGCGGCCGTCGGCAGACGGATCGGCATCGGCCTGATGCACGGGCTGTGGCGGCCCCGCGTGCTGGGCGCCTGGCGGGTGCCCGCCGCGGGACCGGCCATCCTGGCCGTCAACCACTCCCACAACATCGACGGTCCGATGCTCATGGGCACCGCGCCCCGGCCCGTGCACTTCCTGATCAAGAAGGAGGCGTTCGTCGGCCCGCTCGGCGCCTTCCTGCGCGGCATCGGCCAGCTCGAGGTGGACCGTCGGGGCACCGACCGGGCCGCGGTCACCGGCGCCCTGGAGGTCCTGGAGCACGGCGGCGTCCTGGGGATCTTCCCCGAGGGCACCCGCGGCGAGGGCGACTTCGCCGCGCTGCGGGCGGGCCTGGCCTACTTCGCCCTCCGCTCGGGTGCGCCCGTCGTCCCCGTCGCGGTGCTGGGCAGCACGGAGCGCAAGGGACGCCTCGTCCCCGCGCTGCCGCCGCTGCGCGGCCGGGTGGACGTGGTCTTCGGCGACCCCTTCGACGCCGGCGACGGCAGCGGGCGGCGCACGCGGGCGGCGCTGGACGAGGCGACCGTGCGCATCCGGCGCCGGCTGGGCGCACACCTGGCGGAAGCCAAGCGCCTCACCGGGCGCTGAACGAGACTGAGTAGCGGACCGCCCGGTCCGCAGACCATACGAACGAGGAACGGACTCCATGAACGACCAGATCCCCACCGGCGACGAGCACGGTGCGCTTGGCGACGCCGAGTACGCGGAGTTCATGGAGCTCGCCGCACAGGAGGGCTTCGACGCCGAGGAGGTCGAGAGCGAGATCGCCGCGGCCGGCCACGGCCCGCTGCCCGTCCTCGCCGTCGTCGGCCGCCCCAACGTCGGCAAGTCCACCCTGGTGAACCGCATCATCGGCCGCCGCGAGGCCGTCGTCGAGGACCGGCCGGGCGTCACCCGCGACCGCGTCACCTACGAGGCCGAGTGGGCCGGCCGCCGCTTCAAGGTCGTCGACACCGGCGGCTGGGAGCAGGACGTCCTCGGCATCGACGCCTCCGTCGCCGCCCAGGCCGAGTTCGCCATCGAGGCCGCCGACGCCGTCGTCTTTGTCGTCGACTCCTCCGTCGGCGCCACCGACACCGACGAGGCCGTCGTCAAGCTGCTGCGCCGGGCCGGCAAGCCGGTGGTCCTCTGCGCCAACAAGGTGGACGGGCCGTCGGGCGAGGCCGACGCCGCCATGCTCTGGTCGCTGGGCCTCGGCGAGCCCCACCCGGTCTCCGCCCTGCACGGCCGCGGCACCGGCGACATGCTGGACGCCGTCCTGGAGGCCCTGCCCGACGCCCCGGCCCAGACCTTCGCCGCCCCCCTCGGCGGCCCCCGCCGCGTCGCCCTCGTCGGCCGCCCCAACGTCGGCAAGTCCTCGCTGCTCAACCGCGTCGCGGGGGAGGAGCGCGTGGTCGTCAACGAGCTGGCCGGCACCACCCGCGACCCGGTCGACGAGCTGATCGAACTGGGCGGCAGGACCTGGAAGTTCGTGGACACCGCCGGCATCCGCCGCCGCGTCCACCTCCAGGAGGGCGCCGACTACTACGCCTCGCTGCGCACCGCCGCCGCCGTCGAGAAGGCCGAGGTGGCCGTCGTCCTCATCGACGCTAGCGAGTCGATCAGCGTCCAGGACCAGCGGATCATCACCATGGCCGTCGAGGCCGGCCGCGCGCTGGTGCTCGCGATCAACAAGTGGGACACGCTGGACGAGGAGCGCCGCTTCTACCTGGAGCGCGAGATCGAGACCGAGCTCGGCCAGATCGGCTGGGCGCCGCGGGTGAATGTGTCCGCGCGCACCGGCCGGCACATGGAGAAGCTCGTCCCGGCGATCGAGACGGCCCTCGCCGGCTGGGAGACCCGGGTGCCCACGGGCCGGCTCAACGCCTTCCTCGGCGAGCTGGTCGCGGCCCACCCGCACCCGATCCGCGGCGGCAAGCAGCCGCGCATCCTCTTCGGCACCCAGGCGGGCACCAAGCCGCCGCGCTTCGTCCTCTTCGCCTCCGGCTTCCTGGAGGCCGGCTACCGCCGCTTCGTGGAGCGCCGTCTGCGCGAGGAGTTCGGCTTCGAGGGCACCCCGATCCACATCTCGGTGCGGGTGCGGGAGAAGCGCAGCCGCAAGAAGTAGGCGGCGGCGGGGCGCCGGGTGGCTAGAAGCCGCGCGGGCGCCCGTCGCGCGAGGCGGGCGGCAGGGCGGGCAACTGCCCGCGCTGCCGCCCGGGCGGCGGGTAGGTGTCCCAGCTCCCCTGCCAGCCCGTGTGCCCCGGATACGGCGCGTGCCCGGTGAGCTGGCCGTAGTAGCCCTGGGCCGCCCCCTGTTGCGGCAGGCCGAAGCCCTTGAAGCCCAGCTCCTCCTCGCCCGCCCGGTCACCGGGCAGCGTGCGGAAGGAGCGGCGGTACTCGGAGCAGAGGGCGTCGTAGATCGGGGTCACCGAGGCCGGGCGGCTCTGTGCGGCGGTGTCGCGGGGTGGGCGCATGCCGGGGATGTAGTTCTGGTACGAGGTCCGGGAAGCGGGTTCGTAAGAGTACACATCCCTGCCAACGACCCCGGGGGCCATCGGATGCGGCCCGGCCCGCGAATCCTTCAGCCGGGGCCGGGGGAAACAGGAGTGCGCCGGTGCACCGCGGGGCGCACGCCGTCGATCATGTGCCCGCGAGCGGCATCGCCGCGCCCACCAGCTTCCCGGCGGCCGCCGCCCGGTCCAGCGCCTCCCGCAGCAGGTCCTCGCGCGGCTGCTGGCCGATCGTGCCGACCGGGGCCGCGAAGACCAGGACCCGGCCCGACTTGTTGACGGCCGACCGCCACTCCTCGGCCACCTGCATCGCCTGGTGCGCCTGCCACCAGGCCACCGGCGCGCCCCCGTTGGCGTTGGGCTGGAGCACCGCGTGCAGCTTGCCCATCACCAGCAGCACCGACCAGCCCGGGAGCTGCTCCGGCGTCTGGTCGAGGGCGGTCACCGTGGAGAAGCCCTGCTCGGTCAGCAGCTCCAGGAAGACGTCCACCGGACCGTTCGTGCCCGGCCGGGCGATCGGCACGAGCGGCTCGACGACCAGCGCGGGCTGCACCTCGCCGCCCACCAGCAGCAGACCGCTGGTGACGCCCAGCTCCGCCTGGAGCGGCAGGTCCGGCTCGGGCTGCGGCCGCTGCCCCTCGCCGCCGGTGATGGACCGCACCGCGCCCTGGAGCTGCTCCTCGGAGACGGGGACGACCTGCGAGGGGATGCAGGAGGCGTGCGCGAAGGCGAGCACCGCCGTCTCCTCGCCGACGAACAGCACCGTGCTGGTGCGCTCCCGCTCGCTGTCGCCGGGGGTGCGGCACGAGGTGCAGTCGTAGGTGCCCGGGGCGTTGTCGCCCCCGAGCAGGCGGTCCGCTTCTTCGTCGCCGATCTCGGCGCGTACTTCGTCGCTGACGTCGAGCATGCGAGGCACGGGGGCTCCTCGTACTTCCGGTGCGGGGGCAGGGCGGCGCCGGGCGGTTCCCGGCTCGTAACGAAGACAACGGAGGACCCACGGCCGGAGTCACGCCCTGGCGCGGCGGCGCTTCACGGCACCGCCAAGGTGGCGGAAACCCGTCGCCCCGCGTCATGGAATGCTCATCGTTCCGAGATCGAGTCGATGACCGGAGCCAACCTCCTGATCGTCAGTACGGTCTAATCTTCAGGAGGCGCGCCACCGGGCACGCACACCGGCTGTGGGGACGAATGCACATCTCATTCCTGATTCACAATGCCTACGGCATCGGCGGCACCATCCGCACCACGTACAACCTGGCGAGCACGCTCGCCGAGCACCACGACGTGGAGGTCGTCTCGGTGTTCCGGCACCGGGACGAGCCCGTCCTCGCCCCGTCCGGCAAGGTACGGCTGCGGCACCTGGTGGACCTGCGCAAGGGCGGCCCGGGGTACGAGGGCGACGACCCGGAGTACGAGCGGCCGGCCGCCGTCTTCCCCGCCGCCGAGGGCCGCTACAAGCAGTACAGCGCCCTCACCGACCGGCGCATCGCCGACCACCTGCGCGGCCTGGAGTGCGACGTGGTCGTGGGCACCCGGCCCGGTCTCAACGTGCACATCGCCCAGCAGGCCCGGCGCGGCGTCGCCCGGGTCGGCCAGGAACACCTCACCCTCAGCACCCACTCCGGTCCCCTGAAGCTCGCGCTGCGCACCCACTACCCCCGCCTCGACGCCGTCACCACCGTGACGGAGGCGGACGCGCGCACCTACCGCAAGCTGATGCGGCTGCCCGGGGTGCGCATCGAGGCCGTGCCCAACAGCGTCCCCGCCCCCGCCGTCGCCCCCGCCGACGCGTCCGGGAAGTGGGTGATCGCCGCCGGCCGGCTCGCCCCCGCCAAGCGCTACGACGTGCTGGTGAAGTCGTTCGCCGAGGTCGTGGCCGTCCGTCCGGACTGGCGGCTGAGGATCTACGGCGCCGGCGCCGAGAAGGCCAAGCTGCGGGCCCTCATCGACAAGCTCGGCCTCTACAACCACGTCTTCCTCATGGGCCCCGCCAATCCACTGGAGGCGGAGTGGGTCAAGGGGTCCGTCGGCGCCGTCACCTCCAGCCTGGAGTCGTTCGGCATGACGATCGTCGAGGCCATGCGCTGCGGCCTGCCCGTGGTCTCCACGGACTGTCCGCACGGCCCCCGCGAGATCATCGCCGACGGCACCGACGGCCTGCTGGTGCCGGTCGGCAAGCCCGGCGCCATCGCCGCCGGGCTGCTGAAGCTGATCGAGGACGACGAGCTGCGCCGGCGCATGGGCCGGGCGGCGCTGGAGAACTCGGCCCGCTTCGACCCCGCCGAGATCGCCGGCCGCTACGAGCGGCTCTTCGCCGACCTCACCGGCCGCGGCGCCCTGCGCGGTTCCCTGCACCGCACCCGCGGGGCCCTGCTCAGCGGGGCCCTGAAGACGAAGGACGCGAGCCGGTCCGCCCTGCGACGGGTGCGTGCCGCATGACGTCTTCCCCGATCCCCGCCGGGCCCGCGGACGCGGGCGCCACCGTCCCCGAGGAGTTCACCATCGTGTCTGCCCCGCCGCGCGCCGACTGCATCGCGGATTCCGCGGGCGGACTCACCTTCGACCTCGACGCCCCCGAGGGGGCCGACGCCTCCGGCCACTGGTCGGCGGCGCTGGTGCTGCTCCGCCGGGGCGGCAACGTTGTCGAGAACCCCGACGATGAGGTCCGCCTGCCGCTCACGCCCAACGGCCAGGGCCGCCTGCGCGCCGTCCTGCCCAGCACCGTCCACCTCCCCGAGGGCCGCTGGGACGTCCACCTCGGCGGCGGCGACGCCGAGCCCGAGCGGCTGCTGCCGGGCCTGGCCGACCTGCGCTCGCTGGTCGACCGGCGGCCCGGCCCCAGCACCTCGCCGCTCGCGGTGCGCATCCCCTACACCACCAAGCACGGCAACCTCTCGCTGCGCAGCTGGCAGCGGGCGCCGCACGCGGAGGCCGGTGACCTGGGGATCGACGCCAAGGGCATCACCGTGGCCGGCACGCTGCACCGCGTGGAGCACCCGGAGGCGTGGCTCGCCGGCGCCGTCGCGGAGGCGCGCAGCCGCCGCGGTGCCGGGCCGGTCCGTACCGCTCCGGTCACCGCGACCGGCCCCGACTTCTCCTTCACCTTCGCCCTGGCGGAGCTGGGCGAGTCCTGGGAGGGCGGGCCGGAGGTCTGGGACCTGTGGCTGCGCCCCGCGGACGGCTCGCCGGACGCGCGCGTCGCCCGGCTCCTGGACGACGTCGCGGAGAAGGGGACGGTCTTCGTCTACCCCGCCCAGCCGTTCGACGCCCCCTACGCCCCCGCCCAGGCCGGCCCCTTCTACACGGCCGACAACGACCTGGCGATCCGCGTGGACGAGCGGCCGCCGATCCGCTAGCGCCGCGCCCCGGGGGCCGGTCGCCCCGGCCGGGGCGACCGGCGTTCGGGCGTGGGCTCCGCGGCGCTTTCCGGAATTGAATATTCCGGAGCGTGCGGGGAACGTTCCCGCGCTCTCCGGGATTCTTTCGCAGGGGCGGGCGGAAAGGACCGACGTCCCCGGAACCCCGGAAAAGGGAAAGGGTTCCGTGATCCGGTCCGCCCGCCGGCCGTATTCTCAAGCGGAGTTTTCCGGGCCGGTTCGCGAGGGCGAAAAACGACCCGTGGGAGTGATGCGCGCACCGTTAAACGCGGCCGCCCTTTCCGTGACAGAAGTGTGACCCGCGAGGGCCCAGGGCCGCGTGATGCGCGCCCGGGGCGGGCTGCCGGGAGCCCCGCGCGGGGGCTACGGTGGCTGCCATGGTGCCCCCCTCGCACACACCGGAACCGCCGGATCCGCCCCGGCCGCCCTGGTCGCCCCCGGACCCCGGCGACGACCCCGAGGAGTACGTGGGCCTCGGCGCCGAGGAGGCGGCCGCCCGGGCGCGGGCCCGGGGCTGGACGACCGTCCGCACGCTGCCGCCGGACACCGTGATCACCCTGGAGTACGTCGTGGGGCGGCTGAATCTGGAAGTGGCCGACGGCGTCGTGCGCCGCAGCTGGAAGGGCTGACGCCGGACCATGCGTGAGGGCCGCCCCCCGGCCGGGGGACGGCCCTCACGCACACCAGGACGGTCAGCCGACGGCGCGTCCACGGCCCGTCGCCGGAACCGGCGGCGCCGTGCGCTGCGGCGGCCGGCGGCTGCCACTGGGCGTGACCGGCGTCCGCTCCGAGCGGGGCGTGTGCGGCCGGTCCGCACGCCGGGCCCGGCCGGAGCGCGACGCGGCGCCCACCGGCTCGCGCACCGGGGCCCTGTCGTCGCCGGGGGCACGCGGGCCCCACAGCCCGACCGGAGCCGTCGCCACCACCGGGGCCAGGGCGGCACGCCGTTCGCGGATCCGCTCCCAGGCGGTCAGCAGCCAGGTCTCGGCCCGCGCCATCAGCGGCTCGAACCAGGGCAGGGCCAGCAGCACCAGCAGGCCGGCGGTCCAGCCGAGGGTGACGTCGCTCATCCAGTGCGTACCGAGGTAGACCGTCGTCATGCCGACGCCCAGGGCCAGCAGCGCCGCGCTCACGGAGGCGATGCGGCGGGCCCGCGGAGTGGTCGCCAGATAGGCGAGCACGCCCCAGGTGACCACCGCGTTGGCGGTGTGGCCGGAGGGGAATATGTCGCCGCCGGCGAACATCTCGTTGGAGCCGATCTCGGTCGCGTAGTGCGGGCCGAGCCGGCCCATCCCTATCTTCGCGGCGCCGACGGTGGCGTTGAGCAGCAGCAGCGCGGTGCCCAGCACCAGCAGCGGCCGCAGCGTCCTCCGCTTGTACGCGCACCAGCCCAGCCAGGCGGCGACCGCGACGGCCGTCGGGCCGCGCTGGCCGAGCACGACGAAGTAGTCGAGGAAGGTGTGGATCGCGGGCCATTGCTTGTACGGCCGGAAGAGCATGACCTGCCAGTCGAAGCGCACGGGCCAGGACGTGGTCAGCACACCGACCACGATCGCCGCGTAGACCACGGAGGTCGCCACGAAGATCCCCAGGCGGGTCCGGGTCATCCGTGGTCGCGGGGGGTCGCTCGGGCGCTCCTCGGCGGGGGCGGGCTCGTCGTTGGTACGCACTCAATCGACGTTACATTGCGTGACGGGAGGGTTCGGTCGATCCCGCCGCTTTGTGATGACGATGTGATGTGGAATGCGTCTCAAACACGACGTTCGGCGCGTTTGATGCGGTGGGCCGGGAAGCCGGGCCGGTGAAATAAGAAAGGGTTAAAGAATCCCCGTTCCGTGGCGGCCGGGCGCCGCAGGCGTTCTTTCCCTCTTTTTTGCGTGCTTTTTTGCGAGGGTGTTTATCGGGGGTTGGACGGGGTGTCCCGGAGTGTTTCCCGCCGCCCGGGGGCGGACGGCCCGCGCCGGCCCCCGTAAATGATCATGGTGGGCCCGAGCCGTTCAGCCAGAACGCCCCGTAACAGGCCGCCGCCAGCGCCGCCGCCCCCGCCACCGGCACCGCCCGGGAGGCGCGCAGCCGCGCCAGCGCCGTCGCGAGCGGCAGCAGCAGCGGGAAGGCCGGCAGCATCAGCCGCGGCTTCGACCCGAAGTAGCCCTTCGCCGTCAGGGCCAGCAGCAGCACCGTCCCCGAGTAGACGAGCAGCGGCAGCGGCTGCCCGCGCCGCACCCCCGTCACATACAGCCACACCACCAGCGCCACGCCCACCAGCAGCGCCAGCCCCGCCGGGAACGCCGGCCCCGCCAGCAGCCTCCCGACGAACGCCCCGAACGCCAGCCCGCCGTCGAAGCCGTTGCCCCAGCCGCCCTGGACGTCCAGGTAGCCGGACGGACTCCCGGTCCGCACGCCCACCCACACCACGTACGCCAGCCAGCCCAGCGGCGCCAGCGCCACCCCGGCCAGCACCCGCCCGCGCTCCGCGCGTCCGGGCCGCCGGCGCACCAGGGTCACGACCGCCGACACCCAGACGGCCGCCACCACCGCCGCGCCCACCGGGCGGGTCAGCCCGGCCAGCGCGGCCAGCGCGCCGGCCGCCGCCCAGCGGCCGCACAGCACCGCGTACAGCGTCCACGCCGCCAGCGCCGTGAACAGCGACTCCGAGTACGCCATCGACTGCACCACGCCCACCGGCAGGGCCGCCCACAGCACCACCAGCGCCACCCCGGCCCGCCGGCCGTGCAGCCGGTCGCCGACCGCGAAGATCCCCGCCGCCGCGCACAGCGACGAGACCGCGCTCACCAGCAGCCCGGCATCGGCCGCCGACAGCGGCAGGACGGACGACAGCAGCCGCTCCAGCCACGGCAGCAACGGGAAGAACGCCAGGTCGGAGTGGACCTTGCCGCCGCCGAGGGCCAGCGTGTACCCGTAGCCGTCCTCCGCTATCCGCGCGTACCAGACCGCGTCCCAGCGCCCCGACAGCAGATGGTGCGCGTCCTTCCCCGTCCCCAGGCCCCACAGCGCGAGCACCGCGAGACCCAGCGCCCGCACCGCCGCGTACGCCAGCAGGGCCGGGGCGGCGCGCCGCAGGCGCCCGGGGCGGGGGCGGCGCGGTCCGCGCGGGGGCCGGTGCGTATGCCGGAGGGCGAGGCGAGATCGGTCACCGGCCGATTGTCCAGCATCCGCCGCCGACAGGGCGAACGCCTGTGTCGGGCTGACGGCCGTGACCTGCCGGGACTCGCGTAATCTGTCGTATCGCCCGTCCGCCGGCACCGCCGGGCAGGGACCCGACTCGGAGGTGGGAATGTCAGGAACGGCGACCGCCCGCCGGGGCCGTTCCGCCGGCCTGCCCCGGCAACGGCGGGGCTCCGCGCCCCCGCGCCCGGCCGGCGCCCACCGCTGGACGGTGCTCGTCGTCCTGTGCGCCAGCCTGCTCCTCGTCGCCGTCGACGCCACCGTCCTGCACGTCGCCGTGCCGGCCGTCACCGAGGACCTGCGGCCCTCGGCGATCCAGCTGCTGTGGATCGTGGACGTCTACCCGCTGGTCTGCGCCTCCCTCCTGATCCTCTTCGGGACGCTGGGCGACCGCGTGGGCCGGCGGCGCGTGCTGCTCCTCGGCTACGGGATCTTCGGGCTCGCCTCGCTGCTCGCCTCGCTCGCCACGGCGCCCGAGGTGCTGATCGCGGCGCGCGCCCTGCTCGGCGCCGGCGGCGCGATGATCATGCCCGCGACGCTCTCGATCCTCCGGCAGGTCTTCCCCGACCGGCGCGAACGGGCCCTCGCCATCGGCGTCTGGAGCGCCGTCGCCGCCGTCGGCGCGGCGGCCGGGCCGCTGGTCGGCGGGCTCCTCCTCGAACACTTCTGGTGGGGCTCCGTCTTCCTCGTCAACCTCCCGCTGATGGCCGTGAGCCTCCCCGTCGGCCGCCGGCTGCTGCCCGAGTCCACCGGTCCCCAGGACGGGCCGTGGGACGTGCTCGGCGCGCTCATGGCCGCGTTCGGGCTGTTCGGCGTGGTGCTCGGGGTGAAGCGGATCGGCGGGGCCGAGCCGCTGTCCCTGCTCACGGTGGTGCCGGCTGCGCTCGGGGCCGTCCTCCTCGTCCTCTTCGTCCGCCGGCAGCGGCGGCGCGCGCACCCGCTCGTCGACCTGGCGCTCTTCGCCCGGCCGGCGTTCGGGGTCTCCGTGGGCTGCATCGTGCTGGCGATGCTCGCCCTGGTCGGGCTGGAGCTGGTCGCCGCCCAGTACCTCCAGCTCGTGCTGGGGCTGAGCCCCCTGGAGACCGGGCTGCGGCTGCTCCCGCTCACCCTCGCCGCGATGGCCGCGGGGCTCGCGGGCTCCCGCGTGCTCGCCCGCTTCGGACCGCGCGCCATGGTCTCCTCCGGCTTCGCGCTCACCGCCCTCGCGGTCCTCTCCCTGACGGTCATGGGCCGCGAGGACCGGCCCGTCACGCTCGTCTGCTGCTTCGTCCTCCTCGGCCTCGGCCTGGAGACCACGCTCTTCGGGGCGTACGAGTCGATGCTCAGCGAGGCGCCTCCCGGCGACGCCGGGGGCGCGGCGGCGATCGGCGAGACGTCCTACCAGCTCGGGGCGGGCGTCGGCATCGCGCTGCTCGGCAGCGTCATGAACGCCGCCTACACCCCCGGGGTCACCGGCACGCCCGGCGTGCCGAGCGCGGCGTCGGCCGCGGCGGGGCACTCCCTGGGCGAGGCGTACGAGGTCGCCGCGCGGCTCGGGGGCGAGGCGGGGGCGGCCCTCCGGGTGGCGGCCCGGGACGCGTTCGTGCACGGGCTGCACGTGACGCTGGCCGTCAGCGCGGGGCTGCTGGCGCTGGGCGCGGTGGCGGCCCTGCGGCTGCCCCGCACGATGGACTGAGCCCCGCCCTTCCACCGTTTCCTCGTTCCCGCCGCGGCGCGCCGGGTGCCCTGGTCCCTCGGGCGCCACCACGGCGGGGCCTCCCCGGGCCCTCCCCGGTACCGCCGTAAGGGATCCGGCACCCGGTGTAGTGCGCGGACGCGGCTCGCCTTCCGCCGGCGGGGGTGGCGAGCGCGGCCGCCATGGACCTCGGGGACATCGGCAGGCCCCTGATCCCGCCGGCCGTCCCCCGGGCCGCCGACACCGTACGGGGAGCGGCGATGAAGGGCGCGCTGGTCTGATGAGCGCCGCGCGGCGCCGGGACGGCCGCGGGGCCGGACGGACCGCCGCCGGTGGCGGGGCACGTCCGCCTCCCGCCCGCACCGGGCCGGCCCCGCGTGATCCCGCCCTGGACGCCACCGGTTACCGGGCCGTAACGTCGGGGTGACCCCGAGCGAGACCCCCGCACCGGAGGAACCCATGGCACCGGCCCCCTTCGATCCCCGAGACCCCCTCTCCCTCGACGAACTGCTCGCCCCCGAGGACCGCGCCATCCGCGACACCGTCCGCCAGTGGGCGGCCGACCGCGTTCTGCCGTACGTGGCCGAGTGGTTCGAGCGCGGCGAGCTGCCGGGGATCCGGGAGCTCGCGCGCGAGCTCGGGGCCCTCGGGGCGCTCGGCATGTCGCTGGACGGCTACGGCTGCGCGGGCGCCACCGCCGTCCAGTACGGCCTGGCCTGCCTGGAGCTGGAGGCCGCCGACTCCGGCATCCGCTCGCTCGTCTCCGTCCAGGGCTCCCTCGCCATGTACGCGATCCACCGCTACGGCTCGGAGGAGCAGAAGCAGCGCTGGCTGCCGCCCATGGCCAAGGGCGAGACCATCGGCTGCTTCGCGCTGACCGAGCCCGACCACGGCTCCGACCCGGCCGGCATGCGCACCTACGCCAAGCGCGACGCCGGCGGCGACTGGTTGCTCACCGGCCGCAAGATGTGGATCACCAACGGCTCCGTCGCCGGGGTCGCCGTCGTCTGGGCGGGCACGGACGAGGGCGTCCGCGGCTTCGTCGTCCCCACGGACAGCCCCGGCTTCTCCGCCCCGGAGATCAAGCACAAGTGGTCGCTGCGCGCCTCGGTCACCAGCGAGCTCGTCCTGGACGAGGTGCGGCTGCCCGCGGACGCCGTCCTCCCGGAGGTCACCGGGCTGCGCGGCCCGCTCAGCTGTCTGAGCCACGCCCGGTACGGGATCGTGTGGGGCGCGATGGGCGCGGCCCGCGCCTGCTTCGAGGCGGCCCTCGACTACGCCCGCACCCGCGAGCAGTTCGGCCGGCCCATCGGCGGCTTCCAGCTCACCCAGGCCAAGCTCGCCGACATGGCCGTGGAGCTGCACAAGGGGATCCTGCTCGCCCACCACCTGGGCCGGCGGATGGACGCGGGCCGGCTGCGCCCGGAGCAGGTGAGCTTCGGCAAGCTCAACAACGTGCGGGAGGCGATCGGGATCTGCCGCACCGCCAGGACGGTCCTCGGCGCCAACGGGATCTCCCTGGAGTACCCGGTGATGCGGCACGCGTCGAACCTGGAGTCGGTGCTCACCTACGAAGGCACCGTCGAAATGCACCAGTTGGTGCTGGGGAAGGCACTCACCGGCATCGACGCGTTCCGGTGAACACCCCCTGAGGAGCTGTCGTGGCTCCGTCCGCCGTGCTTCCCGGGGGCACCCCCGGACCGGCTCAGCTCTGGTTGAAGAAGCCCCCGTTCGCGCGCCCCGCCTCCCCGCTGACGACCTTGTAGTCGGCGGGGGTCAGGAGGAAGACGCGGTTGGCCACGCGCTCGATCGAGCCGCGCAGGCCGAAGGTGAGGCCGGCCGCGAAGTCCACGACCCGCTTGGCGTCGCTGGGCTCCATCGCGGTGAGGTTGACGATGACCGGGACGCCCTCGCGGAACAGCTCGCCGATCCCGCGGGCGTCCCGGAAGCCGTCCGGGGTGACCGTGGCGATCCGGGTGCCCTGCTCCTGCGCGACCTCGTCGGCGACGCGCACCCTCGGGTTGGTCACCCAGGAGTCACCGGGCTCGGGCCCCTCGGCGTACTCGTCGTCGTAGTAGCGCTCGTCGTCGCTGTCGTCGACGAGACCAAGCCAGGCACTCGCCTTACGCACCGAACCCATGGACGCCTCCTCTCACACGCGGTGTGTTCCGCCCGCCCCTCTATGGTCGTCCATGATGCGGATGGTGTGCCAAATGGATAGGGGCCGAGCGAGGATTTCGTGACGCATCTGGTGCAAAGCAGGTGGCGGTGCGTCAGTTGCCCGAAGCGAGCCCCCCGCGCGCGGCCGCGGACGGCCGGGACCGAGCCTAGAGCTAGGATGCGCCGGTTGCTCGGCACCACACGGGGGCGGAATTGTTCGGAATCATCAGGCCATGTCGGCACCGCCTGTCCGCGAGCATGCGTGCGGAATGGATGGCTCATCTGTGCGGTCTCTGCCTGGCGTTGAGGTCCGATCACGGCCAATTCGCCCGAATTGCAACGAACTATGACGGATTGGTGATATCCGTCCTCGTCGAGGCGCAGACGGCCGAGGCGCGAACACCGGGGCGGCACCCGGCGGACGGCCGGCGGACGGCCGGGCCGTGTCCCCTGCGCGGGATGCGCACGGCGCCCGTCGCGACGGGGGAGGGCGCCCGGCTGGCCGCCTCCGTCTCGCTCGTCCTCGCCTCCGCCAAGCTGCGCGACCACGCGGCCGACGGCGACGGCGTGCTGGCCCGGCGTCCGGCGGCGGCCGCCGCCCGCAGGGTGGCCGCGGCCTGGGACCGGGCCGGGGCCCGGTCCGGCGCGGAGCTGGGCTTCGACACCGCGCCACTGGTGGACGCGGTCGAGCGGCAGCCGGGGCTGGAGGCCCTGGCCGGCCCCGGCACCCCGCTGACCGTCCTCACCGAACCCACCGGGACGGCGACCGCCGCGGCCTTCGGCCACACCGCCGTCCTGGCCGGCCGGCCGGAGAACAGGGCGCCCCTGGAGGAGGCCGGGCGGCTCTTCGGGCGGCTCGCCCATCTGCTGGACGCCGTCGAGGACCTGGCGGACGACGCCGCGTCCGGCGCGTGGAACCCCGTCGCCGCGACGGGCGCGGACCTCGCGGAGGTCCGGCGGCTGTGCGACGACGCCGTCCACGGGATACGGCTCGCGCTCGACGACGTCGCGTTCGCGCGCGGGGCCCAGGGGCGGCTGGCGCACCTGCTGCTCGTCCACGAACTGCCGCACGCCGTCGACCGCGCCTTCGGGCCGCCGCCGGTCATGCCGCCGCCGGCCCCGCCGGAGCCGCCCCGGCGGGACCGGCGGCGCGGGCCGTTGCGGGGATGCGCGGTGTGGACGGGACTGCTGTGCACCGGGCAGCTGTGCTGCCGCGACCCCTTCCACGACCCGTGGACCGGGGAGCCCAGGCAGGGCTGGTGCCACCGGTGCGACTGCGGCGACTGTGATTGCAGCGGCTGTGACGGCTGCTGCGACTGCTGCAATTGCTGCGGCAACTGCTGTGACGGGGACTGCGGTTGCGGATGCGACTGCTGAGGGGAGAGGTGTCGCGCGGGGGGTGAGGGCGTACGGGCGAACGGGCGGGATCAGCCCGGACAGGACGCCGACCAGACCCGGCAGAAGTCGATATGGCCCCGTGTGACCAGCCGTTGCCCCAGATGCATGGGCCAAGTGGAACAGCCCTCCGGTCCGGCGTCAACTCCCGTCCGGCAGCGGTGAGATGGCCCGCCCACAGTGCGGACAGGCTTGACAGCGGGCCGCGACCCCGGCTTAGCCTCGACGCTCCGGCGTGCTGAGGGGCACGGTCCGGGCGGGTTTCCGGGGCCCGGGGGGCGGCGGCGCGCGGCGCGGTTCCGCCGACCGTCCCACACCCCACTCGACCCCCCGGGGGAACCCATGCCCGCACCCATCCGGCCGCTCCACCTCGCCGTCGCGCTCGGCCGGCGCGACGCCCGCGTCCAGGAGGCGGAGTCCTGCGTCCGCGCCGCGCGCCTCGCCGAGCACGGACGGTTCGACTTCGTCACGCTCGGGGACGCCTCCGGGCCGCCCGCCGAGGGCCGGGGGCGTCCCGACGCGCTCGCCGTCCTCGCCCGGATCGCCCCGGCCACCCGACGCGTCGGTCTCGTGCCCGCCCTCACCGCCACCACCCGCACCGGGCCCTTCCCCCTCGCCCGCGCCGTGGCCGGGCTGGACCGGGCGAGCCGCGGCCGGGCGGGCTGGGTGGTGGAGCCACCGCTCCCCACCGCCGGGGCGCGTGCCTCCGGCCGCCGGGCGGCGCCCGCGGAGGAGGAGGCGTGGCGCGAGGCGGACGCCGTCGCCGACGCCGTCGCCCGGCTCTGGGACGGCCACGACCGCGACCGCCCGCACCGTGCCGGCCCCTCCGCCGGCCCCCGGTCCCCGCAGGGCCGCCCGGTGACCGTCGTGGACGCCACCGCGCCCGCCGCCCGCGCCACCGCCGCCCGCCACGCCGACGTGGTCCTGCTGCGGGCCGAACGCGCCCACGACCCGGCCGTCTTCCGGGCCCGCTCGGACGACCTGCGCGAGGCGGCCCGCGCGCACGGCCCCGGGGCGGGCGGCCGCCGGCCCCTCGTCCTGGCCTCCGTCCCCGTCGACCTGCACACCGCCGCCGACGCCGTCGGCCTCGCCGACCAGGTCCACCACTGGTACGCCACCGGCGCGGCCGACGGCTTCCACTTCCGGCCCGGGAACCCCGACCGGGACCTGCCCCTCCTGGCCGACGGCACCGCCGCCGTCCTCCAGCACCGCGGCCTGCTGCGCCGCTTCTACCCGGGCGCCACCCTCCGGGAGCACCTGGAGCTGCCCCGCCCGGCGACGGGCCGCGCGCCGGCGAGGGGGACCGCGTGAGCGGTGCCGCTGCTCCAGGAGCGCGGCGCCTTCCGTACGGAGTACACCGGCGGACGCTCCGCGGGCACCTCGGGGATCTAGGGTGACCGCCATGAGCACCACCGGCATGACCTCCGAGGACGCGCGGGACGCGCACCGGCTGTGGACCGAGTGGCGCGAGCGGCGCCACGAGAAGGTTTCCGCCCCCTACGGGCCGCTCGCCCTGACCGGCACCCACTGGCTGGCCGACCATCCCGACGGCCGGCTGCCCGGGATCCCCGGCCACTGGGCCGAGGCGCCCGGCGGGGCGGGCGTCCTCCTCACCGCCACCGCCGAGGACGGCCTCCGTCTGGACGGCGAGCCCCGGCCGCTGACCGGCCGGGCCCTCCTCGGCGTGGACGGCACCCCCGCGACGGCCCGCGTCGCGCTCGGCGACCGGCGCCTGCTCGTCATGCGGCGCGAAGGGCTCTGGGCGGTCCGCGACTTCGACCCGCGTTCGCCCGGCCGGCGGGCGTTCGCCGGGATCGACGCCTTCGACTACGACGAGCGGTGGGTGCGGGAGGGGCGCTTCCGCCCGTACGCCCAGGGGACGCGGACGGTGACCGTCGAGAACGCGGACGGGAAGGAGCGGGGGCTGAGCGTCGCCGGTGAACTCTCCTTCACGCTGGGCGGTGAGACGCACGTGCTGCGGGCGGGGGCCGAGGGGGACGGGTCGTTGTGGGTCGTCTTCGCGGACGCGACGAGCGGCGTGTCGAGCTACCGCTTCCGCTTCCTCTACCCGGCGGTGCCGGACGGGAAGGGGCGGGTGCGGGTCGACTTCAACCGGGCGCTGCTGCCGCCGTGCGCGTTCGCCGACCACTTCATCTGCCCGTTTCCGCCGGCGGGGAACGCGCTGCCGGTGGCGGTGGAGGCGGGGGAGCGCTTCGCGCTCACGCGCTGACCTCCGCTCCCCCCTCCCCGGGGGGCGGCGCGGGCGGCCCCGCGGCCGAAAAGGGGGCTTGCGGCGGCGGCCCGCACCCCCGAATACTCCCGGGAACCGGCAAGTGATTGTCAGGGGCACGCCCAAAAGTGGAACGCGTACCGCCCCTTCCCCCACCGCCAACCCCCCCCCGAGAGGACCCCGCCGTGAGGATCAAGCGACGCACCCGTACGGCCGCCCTCGTCTCCTCCCTCCTCGCCGCCACGGCGGCCCTCGCCCCCGGGCAGGGCGCCCACGCCGCACCCGCGAAGCCCACCGCCGCACAGCTCTCCGCCGCGAGCGCCGCCGTGCAGGAGGCCGACGTGGCCGGCACGTCCTGGCTCGTGGACGAGCGGACGAACACCCTCGTCGTCACCGTCGACCGGACCGTCGGCGCGGCCGGCGTCGAGAAGATCAGAGCGGCCGCCGGTGACGCCGCCGACGCGATACGCATCGAGCGCACGAACGGCACCCTCCGCCCCCTGATCTCCGGCGGCGACGCCGTCTACGCGCCCAAGTGGCGCTGCTCCGCCGGGTTCAACGTCCGCAAGGGCGCGACGTACTACTTCGTGACGGCCGGCCACTGCACCCAGGGCAAGCCGCCCTACTACGCCGACTCCGGCCACGCCACCTCCATCGGCCCCACCACGGGCACCAACTTCCCCGGCTCCGACTACGGCATCGTCCAGTACACCAACGGCTCGCTGCCCCACCCCAGCGCCGTCGACCTCCACAACGGCGGCTCCCAGCGCATCACCGCCGCGGGCACGCCCACCGTCGGGCAGAGCGTCCAGCGCAGCGGTTCGACGACCGGGCTGCACGGCGGCAAGGTCACCGGCCTCAACGCCACGGTCAACTACGGCGGCGGCCAGATCGTCCGCGGGCTGATCCAGACCAACGTCTGCGCCGAGCCCGGCGACAGCGGCGGCGCGCTCTTCTCCGGCTCCACGGCGCTCGGCCTCACCTCCGGCGGCAGCGGCAACTGCAGCGGCGGCGGGACGACCTTCTTCCAGCCCGTCGTCCCGGCGCTCAAGGCCTACGGGGTCAACGTCTTCTGAGCCCCGGCACGGCCCGGCGGGGAGCCCCGGCCAGGGGGTCGACCCCGTGCCCCCCGGGGCATACCGTGGACATATCACCTGTCGTGGGACACAGGGGGCCGTGATGGTCGAAGACCTCGTGGTGGCGGCCGTGGCCGCGGCGTCCGCCGGTGCCATGTACCTGATGGCGGCGGCCCGGGTGGTCAAGCAGTACGAGCGCGGTGTGGTGCTGCGCCTGGGGCGGCTGCGCCCCGAGGTGCGGCCGCCGGGCTTCACCATGATCATTCCGGGCGTCGACCGGCTCCGCAAGGTGAACATGCAGATCGTCACCATGCCGGTGCCGGCCCAGGAGGGCATAACCCGCGACAACGTCACCGTGCGGGTGGACGCGGTCGTCTACTTCAAGGTCGTCAACGCCGCCGAGGCGGTGATCGCGGTCGAGGACTACCGCTTCGCGGTCTCGCAGATGGCCCAGACCTCCCTGCGTTCGATCATCGGGAAGAGCGATCTGGACGACCTGCTGTCCAACCGCGAGAAGCTCAACCAGGGCCTGGAGCTGATGCTCGACAGCCCGGCCATCGGGTGGGGCGTCCAGATCGACCGCGTCGAGATCAAGGACGTCTCGCTGCCGGAGACGATGAAGCGGTCCATGTCCCGGCAGGCGGAGGCGGAACGCGAGCGCCGGGCCCGCGTGATCAACGCGGACGCGGAGCTGATGGCGTCGAAGAAGCTGGCGGAGGCGGCGGCGACGATGTCGGAGCAGCCGTCCGCCCTCCAACTGCGGCTGCTCCAGACGATCGTGGCCGTCGCGGCCGAGAAGAACTCGACGCTGGTGCTGCCCTTCCCGGTGGAGCTGCTGCGCTTCCTGGAGCGGGCGGAACAGGGGGCGGCGCCGCCGCGGGAGGGGTGAGTCCCCACCTGACGGAGCGTCAACTCCGCGCCCACGCGCCCGCATGGCCATACGCGCGACCGGAAGTCGCCCTTGTGCACTCCCTCCCCGGGCAGGAACACTCGGAACCCACGGCTTGGCATGGACGCGCCCCTCCCACCGGGGGAGCGCGTGCCGGTGCCGGGTCCGTCCTCCGGACCCGGCCGGCCTTCCGCGGTCGGGGTCGACCCCCCACCTGGAGGTGCCGAGCGTGAAGACCTTCCGGTTGTCCCTCCGCGCGCTGCCGGCCACCGCCGTCGCGCTCGCGGCCGTGACGTTCCCCCCGCAGCAGGCGGGGGCGTCCCCCACGGCGCCCGCGGCCGTCACCGCGGCGGGCGGCGCCGCCACCGCGGCCCGCCTGGCCGCCGCCCGGCGGACGCTCGACACCATGGCCGCGATCCCGGGCACCGCCTGGGTGACGGACCCCAGATCCCACCGGGTCGTCGTCACCGCGGACCCGACCGTCACGGGGACCCGGCTGGCGCGGCTCACGGAGGTCACCACCGGGCTGGGGGACGCGGTGGAGGTGCGCAGAACGGCGACGCCCCTCGTCCGGTACGCCGCCGGGGGCGACGCCGTCTGGGGCGGCGCGGCCCGCTGTTCGCTCGGCTTCAACGTCAGCCGGGGCGGCCGGGCGGCCTTCCTGACCGCCGGCCACTGCGGGAAGGCCACCGCCGAGTGGGCCGAGGACAAGGGCGGTTCACGGGCCGCGGTCACCGAGACGTCGGTCTTCCCCGGGCACGACTACGCCCTCGCCCGCTACACGGACGGCACCCCCCGTCCCAGCGCCGTCGACCTCCACGGCGGCGGCACCCGGGTCATCACCCGCGCCGGCGAGGCGCGTCCCGGCGAGCGGGTCCAGCGCAGCGGCTCCACCACCGGCGTGCGCGGCGGCACCGTCACGGGCGTCGACGCCACGGTCAACTACGAGGAGGGCCGGGTGGAGGGGCTGATCGAGACGGACGTCTGCGCCGAGCCGGGGGACAGCGGCGGACCGCTCTTCGACGGCGGGACCGCGCTCGGCATCACCTCGGGCGGCACCGGCAACTGCCGTACGGGCGGGAAGACCTACTACCAGCCGGTGCGCGAGGCGCTGCGCGCGCTGGGCGCGTCGATCGGCTGACGGCGGCGGGACGGGCCGGAAGCCGCACGGGCCGCGGCCCCCGGACACACCTCCACGGTGTCCGGGGGCCGCTTCACGTGCCGGTTCCCCACGGGTTCACGACCTGGGCCGTCGCTCCGGCCGGGGTCAGAACTCGAAGACGATGCCCTTGCCCGCCTTCAGCTCACAGGTGTTGCCGAAGGTGTGCTCGAACTTGACGCGCTGACCCTCCCAGACGCCCTCGGCGGTGACGACGTAGGGGTTCCACTCCTTGGTGCAGGCCGTGCCGGCCTTCACCTTGGTGATGTCCTCGAACTTGCCGCCGGCGGCGCGCAGTTCGTTGCAGGCCCCGCGGGCGTCGGGGTGCGTCCCGCCCGGCTTCGGCATGCAGGTGAGGGTCACGGCGCGCTGGACGCCGGAGTTGGTGGAGCTCTCGCCCTGGGCGACGGTCAGTACGAGCGCTGAGGGCGCGTACAGACTCTGCTGGGCAGCGGGCGCGGGCGCGGTGGCGGGTGCCGCGGTCGCGCTCGTCCCGGCGCCCACCAGGCTGCCCAGGATCAACGCTGACCCCAGGGCGATCCCCCCAGTGATGTACCGCATTCCGAACACTCCCTTGTTCGTGGGTTCCGATAACGACCGGCAGTCTGGCCCAACCCGGGCATGAACGCACATGGATCGATCACTTCCAGTCGTCACATGAAAACAGTCGGTAGTGGCCGGAATTGAGCACCCGGCGGTGCGGTCCCGGGGCGGTGTATGCGATCCGGGGCGGGGCGGGCGCCCGGTCCGGGGGAGAAGGGGCGAATTGTTGTTTCAGGAGTATTGACCTGCGACGATGCCTTGCCATCGTTGACCATGGCGGGTTCACGCCTCTGAAACGCAGGGTTGACGCCGGGGAAATCGAAGAATCCGGCGCCGGGGGGCTCCAGTCGGCGGGCGGGGGAGGCCCGGCCGAAAAGAGGGGCCCGCACGGGCCGGGGCGGGTTTCCGGACGGCCCCGGGGCGGCGCAGCAATGACCGAAGAGCGGCCATCCCGACCGTCTGGTATGCGGGTTCGCGTCAACTCACGGGACTCTTCGGCCTCTTGCGCTCGTGGAACACCGCGCACCCCAGGGTCACCAGGGCCCCGGCCGCCGCCCAGGCCGCCAGGACGAGCAGCGGACCGGTCAGCGCGTTCCCGTCGAAATACGCCAGGGAGCGGGCGGACCAGGTGCCCGCCCCGGGCGGGAGCGCCGGGCCGATCGCCCGCCAGAAGGGCGGCAGCAGGGGGTAGGGGTAGGCGCCGCCCGCGCTCGGGTTGCCCAGCACGACGACGATCGCGATGGCCAGCCCGATGCCGACGACGCCGGCCAGCCCCTGGAGGGCGAGGGTGAGGGCCGCGACGGCGAGGACGACGAGGGTGCCCAGCCCCCACAGCGGGGCGATGCCGGCGGGCAGCGCGTCCAGGACCGGCCCGGTGATCACCGCGCCGAGCAGGCCCGCGGCGGCCGCGTAGAGCAGGAGCGCGCCCAGCCGGATCACCGCCCGGCGGGGGTTCGCGGGCCGGGCGCCGGCGCTGATGGCGATGATCGCGGCGCACAGGTAGCCGCCCACGCACCAGCCGACCACCAGGTAGAAGGAGGTCAGCCCCCGGGCGTCCCCGGCGGCCGCGGGCGCGACGTCCTCGACCCGCACCGTCCGCTGCCGCCCGGCCTCGGCCCGTCCGACGACCGCCTCCGCGGCCTGGGCCAGCGAGGCGCCCGCCCCGCCCGCCACCAGCAGGGTGTCGGTGGTGCCGCGCGGGTCGGTCACCAGCGCCGCGTCGAGTTCGCGTGCGCGGATCCGGTCCGCGGCCCGCCCGGCGTCCTCCTCGGCGCCCGGGTCCAGGGGCCGGCCGGGCAGGGCGCCGAGCCGCTCCACCAGGGCCGCCCGGGTCTGCGCCGGCGCGACCACGCCGAGCCGGATCCCCGACGGCACCGGGTGGTGGAAGGCGCCGACGTAGGAGGCGATGAACGCGAGCTGGAGCAGCAGCACCCCGGTGACCAGGAGGGCGGCGTGGCCGGTCACCGCGGTGCGGACCTCCCGGGCGAACGCTCTCATGCCCCCGAGCCTGCGGGGAGCGGCGGGGCGGCGCAGGGCGGGCGGGCCGTTCGAGTGGTGGTGAACGGTGACGCGCGGTGGCGAGCGGTGGGGGAGGAGGGGCGCGTGCAGATGTTCGTACGGATGTTCGATGTGTGGTCTATGGTGGAGAGAAGGGGCGGAAATCAGCCAAGGGGGCGATGACGGCACGGCAAGGAGGTGCGATGACCCATCCCGCGTTCACGCACCTGCGCACCGCGTCGGGCTTCTCGGCGCGGTACGGCGCCTCGCACCCGGAACGGCTGGCCGAACGGGCCGCGGAACGCGGCCTGGACGCACTCGCCCTCACCGACCGCGACACCCTCGCCGGCGCCGTCCGGTTCGCCCGCGCGGCGACCGCGGCCGGCGTCCGCCCGCTGTTCGGCGTGGACCTGGCCGTGGCGCCCGCCGGCACCGCGGACACCCCGGCGGCGCGCCCCCGCACCCCCGTGCGCGGCGGCGCCTTCGTCGACGAGTCCGCGCCCCGGGCGGTCTTCCTCGCCCGCGACGGCGCGCTCGGCTGGGCCGCGCTGTGCGGCCTGGTCACCGCCGCCCACGCCGCCCCCGGGGAGCCGCGCGGCGGCCCGCCCGCGCCGCCCCGGCCCCTGCTGTCCCGTACGGACCTCGCGGCCGCCGCGGCCGGGCCGCGCCCCCCGGTGACCGTGCTGCTCGGCCCCGACTCCGAGGTCGGCCGCGCGCTCGCGGCCGGCCGCCCCGACCGGGCCGCCGCCCTGCTCGCCGCCTGGCGCGAACTGTACGGTGACGCCCTGCGCCTGGAGGCCGTCTGGCACGGCCGCACCGGCACCGGCCCCGGCTCGCTGCGGCTCGCCGCCCGCACCCTCGGCCTCGCCGCCGAAGCGGGCGTACCGGCCGTCCTCAGCAACGCCGTGCGCTACGCCGACCCCGGGCAGGGCCCGGTCGCCGACGTACTCGACGCCGCCCGGCGGCTCGTGCCCGTCGACTTCCGCACGCCCGGCGCCCTGGACTCCGGCGAGCGCTGGCTCAAGGCCGCCGGCGCCATGGCGGAGGCCGCCGGGCGCGTCGCCGAGGCCGCCGGCCTCGGCCCCGCCGGGGCCCGCCGGCTGCTGGCCGCCACCGAGGAGACCGCCGCGGCCTGCCGCGTCGAGCCCGGGGCCCATCTCGGCCTCGGCTCCGTCCACTTCCCCGAACCCCACCTCGTCGGGGCCCGCCTGCGCACCGCCGACCGGGTGCTGCGCTCCCGCTGCGACGCCGCCATGGTGCTGCGCGGCTACGCGGGCCGGCGCCCGTACTGGGACCGGCTGGCGGAGGAGCTGGACATCATCCGCCACCACGGCTTCGCCTCGTACTTCCTCACCGTCGCCCAGGTCGTCGACGACACCCGGGCGCTGGGCATCCGCGTCGCCGCCCGGGGCTCGGGCGCCGGCTCGCTCGTCAACCACCTGCTGGGCATCGCCCACGCCGACCCCGTCGCCCACGGCCTGCTGATGGAGCGCTTCCTCTCCCGCGGCCGCCGTGTGCTGCCCGACATCGACATCGACGTCGAGTCCGCCCGCCGCCTGGAGGTCTACCGGGCGGTCCTCGGCCGCTTCGGCGCGGAGCGGGTGGCGACCGTCGCCATGCCCGAGACCTACCGGGTGCGGCACGCGGTCCGGGACGTCGGCGCCGCCCTCGGCCTGCCGCCGGCCGACGTGGACCGGCTGGCCAAGGCCTTCCCGCACATCCGGGCCCGCGACGCCCGCGCCGCCCTGGCCGAACTGCCCGAACTGCGCGGCGTGGCGGCCGGGTTCGGGCGGCACGGCCGGCTCTGGGAGCTCGTCGAGGCCCTCGACGCGCTGCCGCGCGGCGTCGCCATGCACCCCTGCGGCGTCCTCCTCTCCGACGCGGCCCTGCGCGGCCGCACCCCGGTCGTGCCCACCAGCGGCGAGGGCCTGCCCATGTCCCAGTTCGACAAGGACGACGTCGAACACCTCGGGCTGCTCAAGCTCGACGTGCTCGGCGTGCGCATGCAGTCCGCGATGGCGCACGCGGTGGCCGAGCTCGAACGGGCCACCGGGCGGCGCGTCGACCTGGACGACCCCGCCCAGGTCCGCCCCGGCGACCCGGAGACCTACGCGCTCATCCGCTCCACCGAGACCCTCGGCTGCTTCCAGATCGAGTCGCCCGGCCAGCGCGACCTGGTCGGCCGGCTCCAGCCCGAGACCTTCCACGACCTCGTCGTCGACATCTCGCTCTTCCGGCCCGGCCCCGTCGCCGCCGACATGGTCCGCCCCTTCGTCGCCGCCCGGCACGGCCGCGCCCCCGTGCGCTACCCGCACCCCGACCTCGCCGGGGTGCTGGCCGAGACCTACGGCGTGGTCGTCTTCCACGAGCAGATCATCGAGATCCTGCGGATCATGACCGGCTGCGACCGGGGGTACGCGGACGAGACGCGCCGCGCGCTGTCCGACCCCGAGCGGGTGGGCGAGGTGCGCGCCTGGTTCGCGGAGCGGGCGGCCGGGCGCGGGTACACGCCCGACGTCGTCCGCCGCACCTGGGAGATCGTCGAGGCGTTCGGCTCGTACGGCTTCTGCAAGGCGCACGCGGTGGCCTTCGCGGTACCGACGTACCAGTCCGCCTGGCTGAAGGCCCACCACCCGGCCGCCTTCTACGCCGGGCTGCTCGCCCACGACCCCGGCATGTACCCCAAGCGGCTGCTGCTGGCGGACGCGCGGCGGCGCGGGGTGCCGGTCCTGCCGCTGGACGTCAACCGCTCCGACACCACCTATCGAATCGAACTGGTGTCCGGAGAGGGTGCGCGTGGTCGCTACGGGATCCGGCTCGCCCTCTGCGACGTGCACGGCATCTCCGAGGCGGCGGCGGCCCGCATCGCCGCCGGCCGCCCCTACAGCTCCCTGTCCGACCTGTGGCTGCGCGCCCGCCCCGGGCGGCCGGTCGCCGAACGGCTCGCGCGCGTCGGGGCGTTGGACGCCTTCGGGCCCAACCGGCGGGATCTGCTCCTGCACATCGCCGAACTGCACCGGCTGCACGGCCGGGTGCCCGCCGCCCAGCCCGTCCTGGTCGACGAGGCCCGGACCGGGCCGCTCGGCCTGCCCGACCTCGACGCGGCCGAGCGGCTCGGCGCCGAGCTGAGCGTCCTCGGCATGGACGCCTCGCGCCACCTGATGACCGAACACCGGGACTTCCTCCGCGAGTTGGGCGTGCTCCCCGCCGCCCGGCTGCGCGCCGCCGCGCACGGCGAGACCGTCCTCGTCGCCGGAGCCAAGGCCGCCACCCAGACGCCGCCGGTGCGCTCCGGCCGCCGCGTCGTCTTCGCGACCCTCGACGACGGGACGGGCCTGGTCGACTGCGCCTTCTTCGACGACTCCCACGCGGCCTGCGCCCACACGGTCTTCCACTCCTGGCTGCTGCTGGTCCGCGGTGTCGTCCAGCGCCGGGGGCCGCGCAGCGTGAGCGTGGTGGGGGCGCGGGCATGGGATCTGGCGCGGCTGGCGGAGCTGCGGTCGACGGGCGGACTGGGCGCGGTGGCCGGGGAGTTGTCGGCGCCGGCGCCCGTGCCGGACGCCGCCCCGCGGCGGCACGTCGACCTGCCCACGGGGTACGCCATGCACCCGTGGGCCGACCTGCGCCCGGCGGGCGAAGGGGCCGCGACCGGACGGAAGCTGTGGCACGCGAGCCGGGGGAGTGCGGGATGAGTGCGGTGAAGCGTACCCGCGGGAGGTGCGCCCCGGACCCGCCCTCTCCCCGTCTCCCCGGGGGCGGGCCCCCGGCCCCCCGCCCGCCCTTCGGGCGGAGCCCCCACGTGCCGGACGGTCCGGGCCGGGTCACCGCCCCGGGTCCCGCGGCACGGCTTCGCCGCGTCCGCCCCCAAGCGCCGGACGGGCAGCCCGTCCGGGCTTCGGGGGCGGCGCCCGGGGGGCGGTCCGAGGGGCGGTCCGAGGGGCGCGGCCCCGACTCGGCCCGTCCGGCGTTCGGGGACGAGGCAGCGCGGCCGCGCCGCGGGCCGGTGGGTACGGCCCGGACCGGGGGTCCGGGGGACGGGGCAACCGGCGGGGCGCGGGGGCCGGGCCCCGCCCGCCGGGAGCCCGTGGGGGCGCGGCCACCGTCCCACCGCGCGGAGCGCGGTGCCGGGCCGGGGGACGGGGCCCCGGAGGAAGCGGGGGAAGGGCGGGGGCGGGGCGCCCTCTTCCTGCACGTCCGCATCCGGCGGCGGCGCGGCGGCGAAGGCGGCCTGCCCGAACTCATGGCCGTCCTCGGGCGGTTCACGCCCGTCGCGCAGGCGCTCCCGCCGTGCGCCGCGGTCGCCCGCGTCGACGGCGCGCTGAGGCTGTTCGGCCTCGGCCCGGCCGACCTGGCCCGGAGGCTGCGCCTCCAGGCCGCCGCCTGGTACGGCCTGGACACGGCCGTCGGCATCGGCCCGTCCTGGACGGTGGCGGCCACCGCCTCCTCCCGCACGGGCCCGGACGGCGTCCGCCACGTACGGCCGGAGGACGTCGAGGACTTCCTCGGACCGCTCCCGGTGGGGGAGTTGTACGGGATCCGGCGGACGCAGGCCGAGGAGCTGGGCCGGCTCGGCGTGGAGACGATCGGGCAGCTGGCCGCCCTGCCCCCGGCGACCGCCCTGCGGATCCTGGGCCGGCAGGCCCGCCCGTTGCAGGAGCGCGCCCGGGGCGGCGACCGCCGCGCGGTCGTCCCGGGCCGGGCGACGGAGACGGTCGGTGTCCGGGCCGACTTCGCGGAGGACACGCTCGACGGCCCGCGGGCCCGCGCCACGGCCCTGCGGCTGGCCGCGGAGCTGGGCGCCCGGCTGCGCTCGCGCCACCAGGCCGCCCGCTCGGTCACCGTCGTCGTGCGCACGGCCGACCGGCGCGAGCTGTCGAGGACCCGGACGCTGCCCGCGCCCTCGCCGCACACGGACGACCTGCGCGAGGCCGTCTACGGCATCCTCGACGGATTCGGCCTCCAGCGGGCCCGCATGCGACGGATCGGCCTGGTCGCCGACGCCGTCGACGACACGCAGGCGCACACCCAGCTCACGCTGGACCGCGCCCGCGAGGCCCGGCTGCGCGTCGAGCCGGTCATCGACGCCCTGAACGCGCGCTACGGCCCCGGCACGATCGGCCCGGCCGCCGCCTTCGCGGCGTAGCCGCGGACGCGCCCGGAGGGGCGACACGTCGCACGAGTGCACGTCAAACGCCTTGACGAATTCATGACCATCCCGCAGCCTACTCGCAGGTAAGTTAACGACCTTTCAGCGCACGGCCGCTCATGGGCCGCTGTGCCGATGCCGTGCACCCTTCGGCACCCCCCACCCGCCCCCTCCCCTCACATCCCACCTGCGAGGAGACCTCCATGTCCGGAATGCGAAGACTGTTCCGCGCCCTGGGCGCGTACCTGGCCGCCCTGGCCCTGGTCCTGACCGCCGGCGCCGCCGCGACGGCGGCCCCCGCCCCCGCCGCCGGACGCACCGTCAGCAGCGGCTGGAACGACTACTCCTGCAGACCCTCGCCCGCCCACCCCCGCCCCGTCGTCCTCGTCCACGGCACCCTCGGCAACTCCGTGGACAACTGGCTCTTCCTGGCGCCCTACCTGGTGAACCGCGGCTACTGCGTCTTCTCCCTCGACTACGGCCAGCTGCCCGGCGTCCCGCTCTTCAACGGCCTCGGCCCGGTCGCCAAGTCGGCCGAGCAGCTCTCCGCGTACGTCGACCGGGTCCGCGCGACGACCGGCGCCGACAAGGTGGACCTCGTCGGGCACTCCCAGGGCGGCATGATGCCGCGCTACTACCTCAACTTCCTCGGCGGCGGCCCCAAGGTCAACTCCCTCACCGCGCTCGCCCCGTCCAGCCACGGCACGACGCTCTCCGGCCTCACCAGGCTGATGGACAAGATCCCCGGCGCCCGCGAGGCGATCCACGGGGTGACCCCCGGCCTCACCGACCAGGCCCTCGGCTCCGCCTTCCTCAAGAAGCTCAACTCCCGCCCCGACACCGTCCCGGGCGTCCGCTACACCGTCGTCGCCACCCGGTACGACGAGGTCGTCACCCCCTGGCGGACGTCCTTCCTCTCCGGCCCGAACGTCCGCAACATCCTGCTCCAGGAGCGCTGCGCCGTCGACGTCTCCGAGCACCTGGCGATCGGCACGGTGGACCGCGTGGCCTTCCACGAGGTCGCCAACGCCCTCGACCCCGCCTACGCCACGCCGTCGAGCTGCGCCTCCATGGTCACCGGCTGACGCCCCCGGTCACCCCTCGCCCTCGAACTCGCAGCACACCTCGTGCAGATGCCCGGCCTTCGCCGCGACCGTGACCTCGACGGGCCGCTCGTGATCGCTGTAGACCACGCGGAACGTCCGCAGCACGGGCAGGTCGCCCGGCAGCTCCAGCGCCGAGAACTGCTCCTGGGTGGGCACGCGGGCCGCGACCCGGTCCACCCAGCGGCGCGGCGGATGGCCGAGTTCCGCCAGGAGGGCGGGCGTTCCGCCGGGGATCCGGCCGCGCTCGGCGATCGCGGTGCCGCGCGCGATGTCGAGCGGGTAGAAGGACTTGACCAGCTCCGCCGGTTCCCCGTCGGACAGCAGCAGCCGGGACCGCATCAGCACCGGCTCGTCCCGGGCGAGGTTGAGCGCCGCCGCGACGTCCGCGGGCGCGGCCACCTCGGCGACCTCCAGGAGCCTGGCGCGGGACCGGCCGCCGGCGTCCGGATCGGCGTACGCGCCGGCGGGCGCCGTCCGCTGCCGGTGCGGGCGGACGGTGACCGCGGCGCCCGGCCGTCCCACGACGAGACCCTCCGCCTTGAGGGCCTGAAGCGCCTTCTGCACCGTGGCGTTGGAGGCGCAGAACCGGTCCTTGAGCCGCTGGGTGGAGGGCACCCTGCCGTCCGCCGGCAGGGTGCCGGACATGATCTCGTCCCGCAGGTCCGCCGCGATGCGCTGGTGGAGCGGACGCCGGTCGGACGCGCCGGCCCCCTCGCCGCCGTTCATGGATGCTGCCTCCCGCAGGGTCGCTCGCGCTACCCCCGAACCCTACTGCGCCGCGCCAACTGCCCGCTCACCAGGCGCCCTTGCCGCCTGTCGCGAACAGCGATAGGGTCGCGCACCCCGGGCGCCTTCGCGCACGGGCGGTCCGTTGTGCCGTGTACCACTGGGGAGTTGAGCGATGCGTGATCCGCGCATGTCCGTCCGGGCCACAGGCCGCCGCGTCGCCACGGTCACCGTGACCGGTGACGGCGTCCGCGTGGGCGACGTGGTGGCGATCGGCGGGATTCCGCACCGGGTGCGGGACGTCCGGTGCGTCCTCCCGGCGCGCACCCGGCTGGAGTTCGAGGACGGCAACGCGTACGTGGTGGGCCGCTCCCACCCCATCGAGGTCGCGCGGGCCTTCCCCTTCCCCGGGCCGATGCCGTCCGGCCCCCGCCGCTGACCCGTCCTACCCCGCGGCCGGCGCCGTCGTGCGGGCCATCTCGAACTCCCGGGCGTCCTCGCCCTCCCGGACCGACTGCACCGCCCCCGTCCGGACGAAACCGTGCCGGGCGTAGAGCCGTTCGGCCGGGTCGTTGCCCTCGGTGACCCACAGCCGCAGGCGGGCGAAGCCCTCCTCGGCCGCGCGGGCGAGGGCCGCTCCGACGAGCAGGCCGGCCGCGCCGCGGCCCCGGGCGGAGGGGGCCACCCACATCGAGACCAGATCGGCGTCCCCGGCGGACTCCGCGGGCACCACCGAGACCAGGCCGCACGGCTCGCCCCCGTCCTCGGCGAGGAAGGTGCCCCGCCGGGCCAGGCGCCCGCGCCACGTCTCCTCCGTGAACGCCTTCTCCCCGGCCCAGGTCGAGCAGAAGGCGTACGGCGCGTCGGCCAGGGCGGCCAGCCGGACCGTCCGGTACAGCCGCCACTCGTCCGGGGCCAGCGGGCGAACCGTGATGTCTGCCATGGGCGGACCCTGCCACCCGGCGGCGCGCGGGCGCAAACGGTTTTCCCCGGCGCGTCCGGCACGCACGGGCGCGGTCGACATAACGGCCCATAAGGTCCGTACGGCGGAGGTGAATTGACATGCTTAGGGCTGCCTAACCTAGTCTTTCCCGGTGTGACCGAGGCCCGCCGCACCGGTGCGACCGCACGGCCGGGACTCCTCGCGCTCCGTCCCACCGACTCCGTCACCTGGGGCTTTCCGTCGGGTCCGGCCCAGCGCCGCCGACGGGGACCGGATCGACCGTGCGTGGTGGAATGTCCGGCTTCCCGTCGATGGGAGATCTCATGAGCGACCGCCGTCCCGAGCCCTCCGCCCGTCCCGCCATACGCCCCCACGAACTCCCCGACGCCGCCGAGCGCGAGCTCCTCGCCCGGGTGCTCGACGCCCTCCTCCGCGAGGACGCCTACCGGCTGCGCGGCACCGCGCACCGGCACCGCCGTCCGGACGGGGACTGGCTGGCCCTGCGCGCCGGGGGACGCGTCGTCTGCGTCCCTGTCACCGGGGACGGCCTCCGCGAGCCGGTCCGGGTCCGCCGGCCGCTGCTGGAGACCGGCGGCGCCACCGTCACCCGGCTCGCGCCCGCCCTGGCGGTGCTGCGCTCCGCCGCCGGGCCCCGGGACCGGCCGGGCTTCGACGCGTTCGCCGCCGAGTGCGCCGAGGAGCTGGAGGCCCTGCGGCTGCGCGAGCGGCTGCGACCGGACGTCGCCGAACGGCTCGCCGCCGCCCACGGCCCCGGCCCCGCCGCCTGGAAGGGCCCGCGCGGCTCCCTCGCCTTCGACACCCTCGCCGCCTTCCGCCCCCACCCGCTCCACCCGGCCGGCCACGCCCGCTCCGGCCTCGCCCCCGGCCAACTCACGGGCCACGGGCCCGCGTTCCACCCCGGCTTCGCGCTGCGCTGGCTCGTCCTGCCGGACACGGCGCTGCGCACGCGGCCCGCGGACCCGCCCGCCTGGTGGCCCACCCCCGAGCGGCTCGGGCTGCCCGGCCCGGCGGACGGCCGCACCGCGCTGCCGGTGCACCCGCTGACCGCCGGCGAGCCGCTCGCCCGGGCGCTGCGCGCCCTCGGCGCGGAGGGCGCCCACCTCGCCGACAAGTCCCTCTGCGACGTGGTGCCGACGCTGTCCGCCCGCACCGTCGCCCTGGCCGACGACCCCGCCCTCCGCCTGCGGCTCCCGCTGGGGGAGCGGCGTCCCCTCCCGCCCGGCTCCCTCGCGGACGGCGCGGTGACGCAGCGCCTGCTGGAGGAGGTCCTCGCCCGCGAGCCGCGGCTCTCCCCGGCCGTCCTGCTCGCCGACGAGCGCACGTACCTGGACGCCGGACACGGGCTCCTCGCCGCCCTGGTGCGCCGCCGCCCGGACGGGCTCGCCGGCGCCCACGTCGTCCCCGTCGCCGCGCTGCCCGCCCGGGCGCCCGGCGGCGGCACGGTCGGCGACGCGCTCGCCGCCCTCTACTACGGCGGTTCGCCGCGCGCGTTCCTCGACGCCTACGCGGCGCTGCTCCTCGACTGGCACACCACGCTCTTCTCCTACGGCGTGGCCCTGGAGTCGCACCCGGGGAACGTCTCGGTGGTGCTCGACGCGCCCGGCGGCCGCACCCGGCTCCGGCTGCTGTACGAGGACCACGGCGGCCCGCGCGTCAACGCGGTGCGGCTCGCCGCCCGGCTCGGCGGCCAGGCCGCCGACCTCCTCGGCTTCGCCGACCGCCGCGTCCTCGCCGGGCACGACGGGCCGGTCGCCGACCTCTTCGCCGCCGTCACCGTCCACCAGTGCGCGGGCGCGCCCGCGGCCGGCCTCCTCGGCGACGACGGCCCGTCACTGGTGCGCGACCGGCTCGCCGAGGCCGTGGACCGGCTGGAGCCCGGCCCCGCCGCGGTGCTCCGCGCCCGGGTGCTGGACGCCCGGCTGCTGCCCGTCCAGGCGATGCTGACGGCCGGGACCCTCCGCGCGGGCGCGGCGGAGGAGACCAAGCACTATGTGAACGGACCCAACTACCTGCGGCGACCGGCGGGCCGAACGGCCGATGGCTGATTCCGTACGGGTTTTACGAGGCAATGGTTGGTACATGCATCTATAAGGCGTAGCGTCGCCACGAACCAACGGGGGCCCCGACCACCGCCACGAAAGGGGACACCGCGCCATGTGCGGAATCACCGGATGGATCGCCTTCGACCAGGACCTCACCGCCGACCCCACCGCCCGTCCGACGCTGGAGGCGATGACACGGACCATGGCGCTGCGCGGCCCGGACGCGGAGGGGGAGTGGGTGGACGCCCACGCCGCCCTCGGCCACCGCCGTCTCGCCGTCATCGACATCGAGGGCGGCCGCCAGCCCATGCTCGTCCAGCGCGACGGCCGCACCCAGGCCGTCGTCACCTACAGCGGCGAGGTCTACAACTACCGCGAGCTGCGCTCCGAACTCGCCTCCCGCGGCCACACCTTCCGCACCAGCAGCGACACCGAGGTCGTCCTGCACGCCTACCTGGAGTGGGGCGAGGGCTTCGCCGAGCGCCTCAACGGCATGTACGCCTTCGCCCTGTGGGACGCCCGCACCGAGGAACTCCTGCTGGTCCGCGACCGGATGGGCATCAAGCCGCTCTACTACGCGCCCACCCCCGACGGCGTCGTCTTCGGCTCCGAGCAGAAGGCCCTGCTCGCCCACCCCGCCGTGCGCTCCGTCGTGGACGCCGAGGGCCTCGCCGAGGTCCTCGCCTTCGTCAAGACGCCCGGCCACGCGGTCTACCGCGGGCTGCACGAGGTCCGTCCCGGCCACATCGTCCGCTTCCGCCGCGGCGCCGCCCCTTCCGTCCGCCGCTACTGGGCCCTCGAGGCCCACGAGCACACCGACGACACCGACACCACCGTCGCGCACATCCGCGAGCTCCTCGACGACATCGTCGCCCGCCAGCTCGTCGCCGACGTGCCGCTGTGCACCCTGCTCTCCGGCGGCCTGGACTCCTCCGCCATCACCGCCCTCGCCGCCAAGGGCCTCGGCGCGGCCGGGCGCGGCCCGGTGCGCTCCTTCTCCGTGGACTTCGTCGGCCAGACCGAGAACTTCGTCCCCGACGACCTGCGGTCCACCCCCGACGGCCCGTACGCCCACGCCCTCGCCGAGCACGTCCGCTCCGACCACCGCGACATCGTCCTCGACACCGCGACCCTCATGGACCGCGGCCACCGCCGCGCCGTCCTCGCGGCCCGCGACATGCCGCTCGGCTTCGGCGACGGCGACACCTCCCTCTACCTCCTCTTCAAGGCGATCCGCGAGCAGTCGACGGTCGCGCTCTCCGGGGAGTCCGCGGACGAGGTCTTCGGCGGCTACAAGTGGTTCCACGACCCGGCCTCCGTCAACGCCGACACCTTCCCCTGGATCGCGGCCGGCGTCGCCGACACCTTCGGCGGCGGCCGGAGCGGCGGCTACGCGGCCCTCCTCGGCAAGGACGTCCTCGACGCCCTCGACCTGCCCGGCTACATCGACGCCCGCTATCGCGAGGCCCTCGCCGAGGTCCCCCGGCTCCCCGGCGAGACCGGCCACCAGAAGCGCATGCGCGAGATCAGCTACCTCCACCTGACCCGCTTCGTCCAGATCCTCCTCGACCGCAAGGACCGGGCCAGCATGGCCACCGGCCTGGAGGTCCGCGTCCCCTTCTGCGACCACCGCCTCGTCTCCTACGTCTTCAACACCCCCTGGTCCATGAAGACGTTCGACGGCCGCGAGAAGTCCCTCCTGCGCGCCGCCGTCCGCGACGTCCTCCCCGCCGCCGTCGCCGACCGCGTCAAGAGCCCCTACCCCTCCACCCAGGACCCCCGCTACGGCGAGGCCCTCCGCGCCGAACTCCGCCAGCTCGCCGCCGACAAGGACGCCCCCGTCCGCCACCTCCTCGACGACTCCGCCCTCACCACCGCCCTCTCCCCCGACTCCGGCACCCGCTACCGCGGCGCCACGGAACTCGTACTGGGCCTGGACGCGTGGCTGCGGGACGGGGGGATCGATCTGAAGCTGTGATCCACCCCCGGTGGGGCGGCCGGCCGCCCCACCGGCCCGCCGGCGGCGTCCGTCACCGGCCCGGCGCGGCGGCCCTCCGGGCGAGCCGCGCGGCCGCGGCGCCGAGCGCGCCGCGGAGGTCGTCGGCGTCGGTGAGCACGTTCCACCGCCCGTCCCGCGGGAAGCCCCATACCCGGTGGCCCGCGTATCCGCCCGGCGGCGGCACGAACAGCTCCGGCCTCTTCTGGACGGACGCCGCCAGGGCCCTGCACGCCCCGGCGCGCGGCGTCCTGTACGCCGTCGTCTGCGCGGCGGGGCCCGCCAAGGACGCCGGGCGGCTGGTCACGGCCGCGGTGGAACGCGGCTGGGACGTCCGCGTGATCGCCACACCCGCGGCCGCCGAGGGGAGTTCATCGACTGTGCCGGGCTGGAGGCGGCCTCGGGGCGCCCGGTGCGCAGCACGTGGCGCCGCTCCGGGGAGGAGAAGCGCAACTCCGCCCGCCGACGCGGTCGTCGTGGCCCCGATGACGGTGAACACCGCGAACAAGTGGGCCGCGGGGATTGCGGATACGTACGCGCCGGGGGTCGTGGCGGAGGCCGTCGGGCTCGGACTGCCCGTCGTGGCCCTGCCGTTCTGGTCGACGGCCCTCGACGGGCATCCGGCGACGCGGCGTTCGGTCGAGGTGCTGCGCGGGACGGGCGTCCGGGTGTTGTACGGGGAGGGGGAGTGGCTGCCGCATCCGCCGGGCACGGGCGGACAGCGGCTGGATGCGTACCCGTGGCGGCTCGCCCTGGACGCCGTGAACCGGTGTGCGCGGCCCGCTCCTGCGAGCCGTGCCGGCGGCGCGACCGCGCGGAGCAGGCGTCGGTGACCGCAAGCCGGCCCCGGGCGGAGCCGGACGGAGCGGCCTGCCGGCCGGGCGCCGCCCGCTGACGCACAATGGGGGACCGTACAACCGCCCCACCAGCCAGGAGTACCGACATCGTGACCCTGCACGTGACCGTCGACCAGGACGCCCCCGAACCGCCCTACGAGCAGATCCGGGCCGGGATCGCCGAGCAGGTCCGCTGCGGGGAGCTGCCCGTGGGGTACCGGCTGCCGACGGTGCGGGGATTTGCCGGGCGGCTCGGGGTGGCGGCCAACACGGTGGCGAAGGCGTACCGGGTGCTGGAGGCCGACGGGGTGATCGAGACGCGGGGGCGCAACGGGACGTTCGTCGCGGCGGCGGGGGACACCGCGGAGCGGGAGGCCGCGGCGGCCGCGCGTGGCTATGCCGAGCGGGCCCGGCGGCTCGGTCTGGACCGGGCCGCGGCCCTCGTCGCCGCGGAGGAGGCGGTACGCGCCGTGTACGACGCCTGAGTTCGGGCGGAAGCCGTCCAAACCGTACGGCCCGCCGATACCCTTGCGGTGATGGGACGTCATGCCGGGGGGCCGTGGTTGTCGAAACGGGGGCGGTGGCGCCTGCTGGCGCTGCTCGCGGCCGTCGCGTGCGCGCTGGCCCTGCTGTTCACGGTCCGGCTCGGCGGCGGGGGATCCCGCGGCGGCGGGGCGGGCCACGACCGGCGGGCCGCGGTGGGCTGGGGCTTCACCCACACCAAGTACAGCGCCGACCGCGGCGAGGACGGCGCCCGGCGCACGGCGGCCGGGCTGCTCTCCGCCGACCCGATGCCGCAGAACCAGCACATCATGGGCTGGGGAGCGGACAACCCCGAGCCCAGACCGGGCAGTTACAACTTCACCGACCTCGACCGGCGCGTCGCGCTGATGCGCCGCACCGGCGCGACCCCGGTCCTCACCCTGTGCTGCGCGCCCGACTGGATGAAGGGCGGCGGAGCGCGCACCGACTGGTCCCAGAAGTCCCTGGAGAAGGCGCCGCTGCCGGCCCACTACAAGGACTTCGCCCACCTCGCCGGCGTGGTCGCCAAACGCTACCCCGACGTCCACCACTTCATCGTCTGGAACGAACTCAAGGGCTTCTACGACGAGTCGCGCAAACGCTGGGACTACGAGGGCTACACCGAGCTCTACAACCTCGTCTACGCCGAGCTGCGCAGACAGCGGGACGACGTCCTCATCGGCGGCCCGTACGTCGTCATGGACAGCAACTCCCCGGCGTCCGCCTCCAACGCCTCGTCCCTGCAAGGCCCTTGGGGCGTCGTGGACCAGCGCGCCCTCGACGCGCTCCTCTACTGGAACCGGCACAAGACCGGCGCCGACTTCGTCGTCGTCGACGGCTCCAGCTACACGAGGGACGGCAGTCTGCTCCTCCCCGACGAGTTCCGCGCCACGCAGAAGTTCGCCGACGTGACGGCGTGGCTGAAGGACGCGACCGGCCTGCCGGTGTGGTGGGCCGAGTGGTACGTCGAGCCCCCCGACGCCCAGGACAACCGCGCCGGCTGGACCGAGCCGCGCCGGGTCGCCGTCCAGGCGACGGCCATGATGCAGATGGCACGGGCGGGGGTCGCGGGGGCCTTCTACTGGAACCCGGAGAGCGACACCGGGGCGTGCCCGGGCTGCCTGTGGAGCAGCACCGAGCTGAGCGACGGGGGGGCGGGGCTGCCGATGATGGACCTGCTGGCGCGCTTCGGGAAGGTGTTTCCGCCGGAGGCGGGGGTGCGGGTGCCCGTCGTCGAGGGCGAGGCGCGGGCGCTCGCCGGGCGGGGGGCGACGCTGGTCGTGAACACGACCGATCACGGGGTGAGTGCGAAGGTGGACGGGCGGGGGATGGAGCTCGGGGCGTACGAGGTCCGCTGGCTCACGCCGTAGCGTCCGCCGGCCTCCCCTCCCCTTCCCTCCCCTTCCTCTCCCGGCAACGGCAATCGGCTACGACATCGTCGCCAGCCGCCACACCAGCACCGCCCCCAGCACCACCAGCAGCGGCACGGAGAACCAGAACGAGCCCTGGAGCCAGCGCAGTTGGCGGACGCCGGTGCGCATGCCGACGCGCGTCAGCTCCCGGACCGTGAGGAGGACGAGCAGCAGGAGCGCGGCCAGGCCGCCGACCACCGAGACCGGGTTCCAGGTCACCCGGGGGCCGGGCGGGCCGGGCCGGGGGGCGGGGGCCGTGCCGGAGGGCGGCGAGCGGAGCTCGTACAGGACCGCGTCCGGGTTGGAGAGGACCGGGCGGAGCTGCGGGCTGGCGCCGAGGGACGAGCGCAGGCGCCCGTCCCAGTCCGCCGCGTAGCCGGCGCTGAGTTCGAGATTCGCGGACTGGCCGCGGTTGACGACGAGGTAGGAGTTCGGGCCGGCCGCGCGGAGGGCCTTGACGAGGGCCGCGGCGCCCGCGGGCCCCGGGTCCCGGGGGGCGAGCGTCGGCTCGTACAGGACGCGCTCCATGTCCCGCGCGCCCCAGGGGAGCGCGGGGGTCACGTTGTTGACCGGGTCGCTGCTCATCCAGAGCAGCCGCACCGTCGGACGGTCGTGCGCGTACACGTAGTCCATCGCGGCGACCTCCCCCGCCCGCACCCGTTCGAAGTCCTCGTTGCCCCAGCGGGCGACCAGGAAGCCGAAGGCGAGCAGGAGCCCGGCGGTGAGGGCCGCCAGCGGGGCGGCCAGGGCGCGGCGGCGGCGCGCGGCGCCCGGGAAGAGCGCCAGGGCTGCCAGCACGCACGCCCCCGGGACGGCGAACAGGAAGACGCGCAGCGCCACTTCGCCGCCGTAGGACTGCATGCCGAAGGCGAGGAAGGGGACGCAGGTCAGGACCGCGAGCGAGACGTCCGAGAGCCCCGCCCGGCGGCGGCGCCACCAGCCCGCGGCCGCGAAGGCGAGCACCCCGCCCGCGAGGGCGACCCGGACGTACAGGACGAGCTTGTGGACGGGGTTGCCGCCCTCGATCCGCCCGGAGACCGACGAGGAGACGTTGCCGCCGAGCGAGCCGAGCCCGCCGAAGAGTTCGTCGAAGTGCCCGGACCAGTACGGCTCGGCCAGGAAGCCGATCCACACCGCCAGCATCACCCCGCACAGCAGCGGCAGCCCGCGCAGCACCGAGCGGCGTGCGAGCACCAGGGCGGTCACCACGCCCAGCATGACGAACGGGGTCAGCTGGTGGGACGCCACCGAGGCGGCGAACAGGGCGATCAGCAGGGCCAGCAGCGCCGTCAGCTCCCGCCGCCCGGCCGGCTCGACACGCCGCTCACCGGGCACCCGCCGGCCCGGGAGCTGGCCGGGCCAGCGGAACCAGACCAGCAGGACGGCCACGAAGAGCAGATAGAAGAGGTAGTTGAGGGCCTGGGGGGAGAAGTAGTCCTGGCCGACCCAGCCGCAGAGCGCGAAGAACCACAGCGCCGTCCACTTCGCCCGCCACCCCGCCCGGACCGCCCGCAGCAGCAGGGCCAGCGGCGCCAGGCACGCGAGCTGGACGGCCGACGGCCACCAGCGCAGCAGCTCGGTCAGGTCGTGGACGCCGCACGCCCGCGCGGCGAACGCGGCGAGCGCGAAGAAGCCGGGCCAGCTCCAGCGGGCGTCCAGGTCGGGCGCCGCGGTGCCGGTGCGGTCGATGTGGTCGAGGAAGCCCAGGTGCTGCCAGGCCGTCGCGAAGCGCGGCCGGTCCTCCAGCACGGCCGGCAGCGCGTGCAGGGACACCACCGTCGCCAGCAGGACGGCCGTCAGCAGCCAGGTGCGCGGCCGGGCGGGGACGAGGGCGGCGGCGAACGCCGCGACGAGGACGGCGGTGCCCACCAGCGTCGTGGTGGGCAGGACGGAGACCAGGCCGAGCCCGCCCATCCCGTCCAGGTTGACCTCGCCGAGGGCCTTCAACGGCGTCCAGTACAGGGCGAGTCCGGACAGCAGGAGCAGCGCGACGCCGGTCTCGGGGCGCCACCACGCGGGCGGGCGCCTGCCCGGGGAGGGGCGCCACCACGCGGGCCGGTGCCGGGCGCCCCTGGCGTCCTCCGCCGGACCGTCCGCCGGCGCCCCGTTCTCCGCCGCCGGCGCCGGGCCCTCGGCCCTCGCCCCCGCCCGCAGGACCAGCGTGTCCGGCGACGGCCGGACGTCCGGCCGCCGCTCCAGGTGGTCGAAGTCCAGCCGTACGCCCAGCGGCAGCGTGTCCGCGTCGAGCGCGGCGCGCAGCGCCCAGCGCGTGCCGTGGCCCGGGGCGGGCTGCGCCGGTTCCTCGTGGCGCGCCGTGCGGTCCGGGAGGTCCGCCAGGTCGCCGTCCGGCGCCGTCGCGTCGGCCGCCGCGGGGCGGCGGGCCGCGCCCGGGGGGGAGGCCGCCCGGAGGATCCCGCGGAGCTTCACCGCCGCGATGGAGACGATCACCGTGAGGCTGGAGATCTCCGCCACCCCCGCACCCGTCAGCCCCATGCGCGGCAGGAGCAACAGCGTCAGCCCCAGCACCAGCAGGCACAACAGCCCCTGGAGATAGGCGAGTCCGGCCGTGCGGCTCTGCGCCCGCAGCACCGCGAAGTACGTCTCCATCACCACGCGCAGCGCCGCCCCCGCCGCGAACCACCGCAGCAGCGGCGTCGCCTCGGTGTAACCGGGCCCGAACGCCGCGAGGATGTACGGCGCGAGGAGGAACAGGCCCCCGCACACCGGTGCCATGATCTTCGCCATCCGGCGCAGCGCCGCCCGGCAGTTCTCCGCCAGCCGCTCCGGGTCGTGCGAGCCCTCGACGGTCAGCGAGGCGCCCATGTTGATGGCGAGCAGGTTGACCGTGCCGCCGATGGTGGAGGCGATGTAGAAGTACGCGTTCTCGCTGGAGCTGATCTGCGCGGCGACGAGCACCGGCACCAGGTAGACGACGGCCAGCGAGAACAGCGACCCGGTGTAGTCCCCGGCCAGGAAGCGGCCGATCTCCCGGGCGCCCGCCGGGCGGGCGGTCGCCTCCGTGGCCCGTACGTGCGCGGGCACCAGCCGCCGGAACACCAGCCAGCCCAGCGGCAGGACGGACGCGCCGATCGACACGACCCACGAGACGAACACCCCCGACGCCGGCAGCACCGTCGCCAGCGCGATCAGCAGCGCCAGCTTCACGGCCGAGAAGACGGTGTTGCCGACCGGCACCCACACCGCGCTGCGCAGCCCGGTCAGGACGCCGTCCTGGAGGGTGAGCACGGACCAGGCGATGACCGCGGCGGTGAAGCCGAGCCCGTGCGAGAGCCCGCCGAGCACCCGGTAGGACGGCCCCCACCAGCCGAGGGTGAGCAGGAAGACGCCCGCCGCGGCGGCGACGATCACCGAACTGCCCGCGTAGGTGCGCAGCACCAGGCGGCCGGTGGTCCGGCCGGCGACGGGGATGAAGCGGGCGAGTGCCCCGGTCAGGGTGACCGCCGTGAGCCCGGCGAGCAGCTTCATCGCGGCGATGGCGGCCGAGCCGCGGCCGACGGACTCCTCGCTGTAGTAGCGGGCCGCGACGAGCCAGAAACCCACCCCGAGGACGGCGCTGATGCCGGTGTTGAGCATCAGCGCGAAGGCGTTGCGGAACAGCTGGCTCCCGTCGCCCCCGCCGCGTCCCGGCAGCCGTAGCCTGCGGCCCGCCGGTTCCACCGTCCGCTCCTCGGTCCGTGCGGACAGCCCCGGTTCGGAGGTGTCCTGTGTGGACGTGTCAGCCACGCGTCTCTCTGGCCCTTCCGATGCTTGCCGTGCTCGCCGTTCTCACCAGCCGCCGGGCCCCCCGGACGACCGCGTACCCCTTGGTCAGGGCCCGGTCGGCCGCGAACAGCCGGCCGACCGCCCGGCCGTGCACCATGCGCTCGAAGTCGCCGGCCGAGGTGGTGCGGCGCACGGTCACCCGCCGCAGCGCGTACGGGCCCTGGGCGCGCTCCGCCAGGCCGTTGCCGACCGCGAGCGAGATGCCGAAGCCGGCCGCCCGCACCGCCCGCCGCACCCGGCGGCTGGAGTAGCCGTAGGGGTAGGCGAAGGAGACCGGCGGCCGGCCGAGTTCACCGGTGAGTATGTCGCGGCACCGCTCGATCTCGAACGCCAGCCGCGCGTCGGCGAGTTGATCGAGCTGCGGATGTGTGTGGCTGTGCCCGCCCGCCTCGGCGCCGGCCGCGGTGAGGTCGCGGAGCTGGTCCCAGGTGAGCATCACGTCCAGGGCGCCGGCGGTCTCGTGCTCCCCGCGCAGCCAGCCGGTGGAGACGAAGACCGTCGACGGGAAGCCCCGCGCCGCCAGCACGGGGAGGGCGTGCCGGTGCACGCCCTCGTAGCCGTCGTCGAACGTGATCAGCACCGGTTTCGGCGGCAGCGGCCGCCGGTCCCGCCAGGCGGCGGCCAGCTCCCGCGTGGTCAGCGGCACGAAGCCGGCCGCGTCCAGCACCGCCATCTGCTCGGCGAACGCCTCGGGGCGCACGGAGAGCCCGCGCGCGGCCCGGGAGGGCGCGTGCGCCACGGAGTGGTACATGAGGATCGGCACGGGGCCGCCGGTGTCCGTCATGCGACGGCCTCCTCGCCGCCGGCGCCGGCCGGACGGCCCGTGCCGGCCGCCGGAGCGCCCGGCACGGCCGCCACCGCGAACCGCCCCGCCCCGCGCCGCGCGCGGGCCAGGCCGACCGCGTAGCCGCCGGTCGTCACGGCCAGGCCAGCGACGATCGCGCCGGCCCGGCCCGCGCCCCCGGCGCGCCCGAGCAGCGCGTCGCGCAGGCCGCGCACCACGCCGGCCGGGAGCACGCGGGTGGTGTAACGGCGCTCGCTGGCCAGTCCGTCGCGCGTGCCCACACTGTGCGCCACCAGGGCCTTCGAGAGGCCCTCGGCGTACGCCCGCGTGCGGAAGTAGCCGAAGCGCTCCCGCTCGGGCGGCACCCGGTGGTGGATGACGGAGCGGTCGTCGATGAGCAGCACCGCGTCCGGCACGGCCCGGCACAGCCGGATGCACAGCTCGGTCTCCTCGCAGCCCAGCGGCAGCCGGTGCCCGTCGCGCCCGATGCCGCTGGCGAACCCGCCGACGGCGAGCAGGCCCGATCTGCGGAACGAGGCGTTCCCGCCGAGGACGTTGCGCACCCGCACCCGGCCGGGCGGCAGACCGCGGTAGGTGCAGCCCACCACCCAGTCGAACTCCTCCGGGAACCAGGCGGGCCGCCCCCGGGAGGCCCACACCGGTTCGGTCCGGCCGCCCACCGCCATCACCCGGGGGTCGGTGTAGCCCTCGGCGAAGTGCCGCAGCCAGTCGCGCTCGGCCACCGCGTCGTCGTCGAGGAAGGCGATCACCTCGCCGGAGGAGGCGGCGACGCCGGTGTTGCGCCCGGCGGACAGCCCGCGCGGCCCGGCGTTGGCCAGCACCCGTACGCGGCCGTCGTCCGCGTAGTGCCCGGCGAGCCGGCGCAGCAGCGCCGGGTTGTGGTCCACCACCACGAGGGTCTCCAGCGCGGGGCGGGACTGCGCGGCCACCGAGGCCACCGCGGCGAGGATGTCGCCCCAGCGGTCCTCGGTGTAG
This sequence comes from Streptomyces caatingaensis, assembly GCF_001187435.1. GTDB lineage: Bacteria > Actinomycetota > Actinomycetes > Streptomycetales > Streptomycetaceae > Streptomyces > Streptomyces caatingaensis. The sequence goes on from NZ_LFXA01000017.1 coordinate 80,595, forward strand.
ACGCAGATGACCACCGACACGTCCGGCGGCGCGTCCGGCGTCGCAGCGTTCAAGAGACTTCCCCGCGGCTCGCGGCCGGGGCGATCGCCAGGGCCGGGCGCCCGGGGCGCTTGCGCCGCCGGGAGCCGCGCTCGCGCAGGATCACCCTGAGGACCCGCAGCCCGTCGCGCACGGCGCGCAGGTTGCTGGCCCCGTGGATGCGCACGAACTCGTGACTGGGGATCTCCTGCACCTTCAGGCCGGCCTTGACCACTCTGATGTTCATCAGCGTCTCCACCTCGAAGCCGGCGCAGTCCAGGGCGATGTCGTCCAGGACGCGCTTCCAGAAGGCGTTGTAGCCGTAGCACAGATCGGTGTAGCGGGCCCCGAACTTGTGGTTGACGAGCGAGCACAGGACGCGGTTGCCCAGCTTGCGGACGGGCGTCATGTCGTCCGTGCCGCCGCCGTTGGCGAAGCGGGAGCCCTTGGCGAAGTCGGCCCCGCCCACCAGGGCGGAGACGTAGCTGACGATCTCGCTGCCGTCGGCCGAGCCGTCGGCGTCGACCATGACGATGATCTCGCCCGAGCACGCGGCGAAGCCGGTGATCAGGGCGTCGCCCTTGCCCTTGCCGCGCTGCTCGACGACCTTGACCGAGGGCCACAGCTCCCGGGCCACCTTGACGGTGTCGTCCGTGGAGTTGCCGTCCACCAGGACCACCTCGTGGATCCAGGAGGGCAGGGTCTTGAAGACGTACGGCAGGTTCTCCGCCTCGTTCATCGCCGGGATCACCACACTGACCGGCGGCGCTATGGCGAACTGCGCGGTCACCGGGCGGTACTGGGCGGGTGGTTCGAGCGGGCGGCCGGATTCGGCCCGGCCGTCGGATGCCGGGGCCGGGTCAGAAGCCTGACCGGCCGCCGGGCGCAGGAACGAGCTCATGAGTCTCTGTTTCCCTCTCGTCCGGTGGACCGCCCGCCCCCGAGCGGTCCCTTGAAGTGTCCGGTTCGAAAAGGGGGTCTCGTCCTGCCTCGTACGACGGCGGAACCGCCGTGCTCACAGGGCGAGTTGGCGAGTAGCACAGGCCGCGCGGCACGCGACCCGGACCGGCTGGGCCGGCCGGGCGCGGCACCCCCTGCCGCGCCCCGCCCCGGAACCATCGCGCGGCGACTGGAACCCCTCCCCGGAGCCGCAGGAACTGATGGACCGATGCGGGTAGATGTACGACGGTATTGAAGCTTGAGACTGTATGGCAAGAGGTGAGCCGGACTCTCCTCCTTTGGTGTCCTTTGTTCCTGACGTGCCGTCCGCTGTGCGGACGCGCGCGCCGGAGCGCCCTGCCGTTTACGCGCCCCGCCTGAGCCGCCCCACCTGCTTGAGCAGCCGGTCGGCGGGTTCGAAGAGCTGGGGGCGCGCGAGCACGGCGTTGCGCAGCGCGCGCACCGGCGCACGCCGCGCCCGATACCCCAGGGCCACGGGGTGACGTCTCGTCACCCACCCCTCGGAGACGCTGAGTTCGCGCGTCTTCAGGGAATCCTTGTACGCCTTGCCGCCCCGCCCCAGGTCCAGGTACGCCAGCCCCGCCGCGGCCGCCCCCTCCGCCATCCGCACATGCAGCACCAGCCCCGGGGAGTACTTCGCGAAGTCCGGGTCGTACGCCGGGAACCAGCACGCCAGCACCGTCGGCGACCGCAGCCCGAAGTGCGCCGCCACCGGCCGTCCGCCCGCGTACAGCACGGACAGCAGGCCGCCGAACGACGCGGAGCGGGTGTGGAAGAGCTGCTCGACGAGATGGGATATCCAGGGGCGCGCGAAGCGGTCGCTGCGCCCTGTTCTTCGGTACTGCGCCGACTTCCAGGCGATCAGCCGGCGCAGCACCGCGGGATCGCGCTCGTCGTGCACGTACCGCACCCCGCCGGCGTCGCGGCCCAGCCGGCGCTCCTTGGCGAGCGTGGTGCGGGTGAACTTGGGCGACTGCTTGCGCAGCTGCGCCAGGTACGACGGGAAGCCCTGCTCCACGTCGATCACGGGCGAGGCGAACGAGCCGGAGGCGCTCGCCTCGAAGGGCTTCTGGCCCTCCACGAGATGGTCGAACTCCCACAGCGACAGCCCGCACGCGTCCAGCAGTTCCCGCGCGTCCCACTGGAAGCCGGGCCGGTGCACCAGGCCCTGGGCGTCCGAGACGCCCAGCCCGACCGCCCGGCCCACGCCCAGGGAGGTGCGCTGGTACGGGAAGAACGCCGCGGGCACCCCCTCCTCCCGCACGACCGCTATCCGGGTCCCGCGGCGGCAGCGCCCCACCGCGAGCGTGAACTCCGGTGCGAGGAAAGGATTCGCGAGCTGCGGCGAGCCGTCCTCCACCGCCCGGGCCTGCATGGCCGACCACGCCGCCCGGTCCGCGGCGGTCAGCTCGCCGGGGCGGCGCACGCTGATGTCCACGTCAGGACGTCCGGCTTCCCGTGGAGCGGCCCCGATGGCGCCACCCGTGGGCGAGCAGGAAGAGCAGCAGGCTGACGGCGCCGACGGCGGCGACGCCGCCGCGCACCGACCAGCTGTGCAGCGCGAGCATGGTCTGGGCGGTCAGCAGGTCGACCGCGACCGCCCCGCCGCCGGCCACCACGGCCCGGCTCAGCGGGTCGAGCCCGCGCAGCGCGGCCGCGATCCCGCAGGCGGGCGCGGTGAGCAGGAAGAAGAGGGTGAACGGGGCCCGCAGCGGCGAGCCGATGTCCGCGAGCGCCAGCGCCGCCCCCACCCCCGCCATCGCGACGGCGGCTCCCGCGACCACCGGGAGCGAGTCCGCGGCGGGCGGCCTCCTCCCGGAGCGGCCGGGCGGGCCGGTGGTGGCGGACGGGGCGGTGGTGCCGGACGGGGCGCCGTCCGGTGCGTGACCGTCCGCGTGACCTTCGATGGTGTCGATATGGAGTTCACCGGGATCGCTGAAGCTCTGCATTGGCGACTTAGCCCCCCGAAGCGCCGGATGCCGGGCTTCAATGTCGCGCAACGGGCGAAGGCCGTCAAGATGTGAAGGGCGTGCGAACGGCCTTCGGCCGATGCCTTCGGGCGCAACCGGAAGCCTTCCGTCGGATGAACGCCGGAGAAATCTGTTTTCCCGTCATTTCACCGTCGTACAAGGGTTTCCGGCCGTCGCACGGGAGAGCCCCGGCACCCCCGTTCGAGTGGTGGCGGACGGCGTCGTGGTGAAGGCGGCGGGCGGACGGAGTTCACGACGTGGCCACCCGGGCAGGGGATCATCGCAAGTTTTGACATGGACACTTCCAGCAGCCCCGTGGCGCTGCTACCACGGGGATGGCAGAGAACCCTTGCTAGGGAGGATCCATGAACGTGCACCGCCTCACCGGTGCCGCATCGGCCGTGGCCCTCACCGTCCTGATCGCCCTCACCGGGACCGGCGCGGCGCACTCCGCGCCCAGACCCGCCGCCGGCCCGGCCTACGTGGCGCTCGGCGACTCCTACTCCTCGGGCGTGGGCGCCGGTTCGTACCAGGACGACGCCTGCAAGCGCAGCGCCAAGGCGTACCCGGCCCTGTGGGCCGCCGCGCACGGCCCCGCGTCCTTCGCCTTCACCGCCTGCTCCGGGGCCCGCACCGGCGACGTCCTCGGCAAGCAGCTCGCCCCGCTCACCGCCTCGACGGGGCTCGTCAGCCTCAGCGTCGGCGGCAACGACGCCGGCTTCTCCGACACGATGACCGCCTGCGTCCTCGACGACGACCAGGCGTGTCTCGACAAGATCGACACCGCGAGCGCCTTCGTCCGCACCCAACTCCCCGCCAGACTCGACGCGGTGTACGACGCCGTCCGCTCCAGGGCGCCCCGGGCGCGCGTCGTGGTCCTCGGCTACCCCCGCTTCTACCGGCCGGCCGCCGACGACTGCGTCGGCCTCAGCGAGACCAAGCGGACGGCCATCAACGAGGCCGCGGACCTGCTCGACTCCGTCATCGCCGGCCGGGCGGCGGCCCACGGCTTCTCCTACGGCGACGTCAACACCACCTTCAAGGGCCACGAACTGTGCTCCGGGAGCGCGTGGCTGCACAGTGTGACCTTCCCCGTCGACGAGTCGTACCACCCGACGGCGGGCGGCCAATCCGGCGGCTACCTGCCCGTGTTCACCTCGGCCGCGACCCGCTGACGGCGGGGACGGCACCCGGTGCGCGACGGCCGTACCGCCCTGCGCGCGTTCGTCCGCCGGCCGGTGACGGACCCGGCCCGGCCGGTAACCGGCCCCGGACGGACGCCCGCAGCGGCCGCCGGGCGTCGCGCATCCCTCCCCGGGGCGAGCGATTGGGGGTGAATGTACCGCAACGGAGGGTGATTTCCGCCCGGTCGGAAAGGTTCCGGAACCCCGCGATGAGCTGGGGATACGGCAGGTTCACGCCAGCGGCGTCAACCCCCTTGACGGGGTGGTGAATCCGTTCGCGGATGCGCGGGTGACGCGATGGGGCGATAGGGTTACCCTGCCTTGGCCGGGTGCCTCGTACGGGTGGGGAGTCTCATGGACCAGATAGCAATGCGCAGCAGGCCGCGCGTGCCTGCGATCGATTGCGGGAGCGGCGCGTCCAGCGCGCGCCTCGACCGCCACCTCGCGGTGCTGGGTGGCCCCGCCCTGGACCGGCGCGAGGTGGAGGGCGCGACCCTGCTGATGCGCGAGCTGACGGCGCGCGACCACGCGCCCGCGGCCGGACCGAGCCGGACGGCGCGGGTGTCCCTGTTCGCGCCCCTGCGCCGGCTGCGCCGGTCGCTCTTCGGCAGCCGCAGCTGACGCCCCCTCCCGCCCCGCACCCGGCACCCCGCCCTCCCGGCCCGTTCCCGCGCCGCCGGCCGTCCACCCGACCCGTCCGGCACGCCCCGGCGGCGCGGCGCCTCAGTGGGCGTCGACCGTGACGGTGAAGGAGAAGCGGTCGCCGCGGTAGTGGATGCGCGCCACGTCCACGACGCGGCCGTCCCCGTCGTAGGTGACACCCGTGTAGTGCAGGATCGGGCTCAGCAGCGGTACGTGCAGCAGCCCGGCGGTCTCCGGGTCGGCCAGTCGTGCCTCCACGGTGTCCGTGATGCGGCTGATGCGGACGCCGAGTGCGTCGCGCAGCACCTTGGTCATCGGCCAGCGCGTCAGGTCGTCCAGGTCGATGCGGCCGGCCAGCTCCGGGTGCACCAGGTTCTCCGCCCAGTTGACCGGCTCGTCCGTCTCGCCGTCCCGCCGCAGCCGGCGGAAGGCGACCGCCTCGGACAGCCCCGGGAAGTGCTCCGCCAGATCGACGGGGACCGGGGCCGGGCCGTGCCCGAGGACGGTGGTGCGCTCGCCGGACTGCTGGGCGACGATCGCGTCCACCGAGCCGAGCAGCCGCACGGGGGAGCCCCGGCGGGCGCTCGGCTCGATGAACGTCCCGCGCCGGCGGTGCCGGCTGATGAGCCCCTCGGCCTCCAGCTCCTTGAGCGCCTGCCGCATCGTCAGCACGCTCACGCCGTAGTGCGCGGCGAGCGCGTCCTCGGTGGGCAGCCGCAGCGGATCCCCGGGGCGGCGCCCGAGTATCGAGGCGCGCAACGACTGCGACACCTGGTACCACAGCGGCAGCTTGCGGTTGAGCGCGAGGGAGTCGGGGGCGAAGACGGTCACGGGCAACTCCGGCTCTGCGGGCGGGACGACGGGCGGGTGGTCAAGGGCGGTAGTGCCGCTCCAGACCCTGCCACACGCCGTCGTATCCGGCCTGGAGGTGCCCGGCACCCGCGGCCTGCCCGGTGAGCGTCACCGGCCAGCGGGTCTCGAACATGAACGCCAGCCCGTCGTCGATCTTCTGCGGCCGCAGCTCGGCGGCGCTCGCCCGGTCGAACGTCTCCCGGTCCGGCCCGTGCGCGGACATCATGTTGTGCAGCGAGCCGCCGCCGGGGACGAAACCCCCCTCCCCGGCCGTCTTCGCGTCGTAGGCGCCCTCGATCAGGCCCATGTACTCGCTCATCACGTTCCGGTGGAAGTACGGCGGGCGGAAGGTGTCCTCGCCCACCAGCCAGCGCGGCGCGAAGACCACGAAGTCCACGCCGGCCAGGCCCGGGGTGTCGGACGGCGAGGTCAGCACCGTGAAGATCGACGGGTCCGGGTGGTCGTAGCTGATCGTCCCCAGGACGTTGAACCGGCGCAGGTCGTAGACGTACGGGACGTGGTTGCCGTGCCACGCGACGACGTCGAGGGGAGAGTGGTCGTACGTCGCGGCCCACAGGTTGCCGCAGAACTTGTTGACCACCTGGACCGGGCCCTCGCGGTCCTCGTACGCGGCCACCGGCGCGAGGAAGTCCCGTGCGTTCGCCAGGCCGTTGGCGCCGATGGGGCCCAGGTCGGGCAGGACGAAGGGCCGCCCGTAGTTCTCGCAGACGTAGCCGCGGGCCGTGGCGTCGAGGAGCTCGACGCGGAAGCGTATGCCGCGCGGGATCAGGGCCACGTGCCCCGGCTCGGCGCGCAGCAGCCCGAACTCGGTGCGCAGCAGGAGGCCGCCGCGCTCGGGGACTATCAGCAGCTCTCCGTCGGCGTCGCTGAACACCCGGTCCGTCATGGAGGAGTTGGCGGCGTAGAGGTGGATCGCCATGCCGGTGCGCTGCGTCGCGTCGCCGTTGCCGCCCAGCGTCCACAGCCCCGCGAGGAAGTCGGTCCCGGCCGGGGGCTCGGGGAGCGGGTTCCAGCGCAGCCGGTTGGGGTCGGGGACGGTCTCGGTGAAGGGGGCGCCGCGGAGGCCGCCGTTGTCGACCCGGGTGAACGGGGGGTGGGCGGCGGACGGGCGGATCCGGTACAGCCACGACCTGCGGTTGGTGTGCCGGGGTTCGGTGAAGGCCGTGCCGCTGAGCTGCTCCGCGTAGAGCCCCAGGGGGGCGCGCTGCGGGGAGTTGCGCCCTTGGGGGAGGGCGCCGGGGGTGGCTTCGCTGCTGTGCTCGTTGCCGAAGCCGGGCTGGTAGGTGAGGGTTTCGGCCGTCTTGCGGGCCTGTTCGTCGTTGTCCGTGCCGGGCATTGAGTGCTCCCACGTGCCGGAGGAATCCTATGGGTGACCGTAGGATTTGGGGGTGCGGTGCGTCAATGTCGTGCGGCGGCTCTTTTTTCTCCCCGCCCCGCCCTTTCACCGTTTCTCCCGGGGCTCCGCCCCTCGGCCCGGGGCGGCGGGGCCCACTGCGCTGCGCGCAGGCGGCGGGGGCTTCGCCCCCTGCGCCCCGTTGTGGTGCTGCGCCCCTTGCCCTGCGGGGGCCGCGCTGGGCGCGGTGGCTGGACCGCGCTGCCGCGCGAGGGGCGGGGGATCGCGCTGCGCCCCCCCCCGCACCGGGGCTTCGCCCCTGCACCCCACCGGGGGCTTCGCCCCCTGGACCCCTGCGAGGTTGCGCCCCCTGGCCCCCTCTTCGGGGCTGCGCCCCGGACCTCGCAACCGCGCTTCCCGAATCTCCAGACCGGTACATCTGGAGTGATCTTTGGTGGCGGTATCGACGCAGGTCAAGGGCGCTAGGCAAGGTTCGCTCCGCACGGGGAGCATGGAGAACAACACTACCCCCCTCGCAGGGACCGTCTTCAACGAGACCCTGCGGGGGGGGCGCTGTATCCGGCTGTCCGTCCTGACCGACGAGACCACCAGCCCGGAGCGGCAGCGCGAAGCATGTGACCGGGCCGCCGCGTTCTACAACATCGACTTCGGCGCGGGAGACGACCTCCGGGAAGTCGTAGACCTGGATCTGTCCGCGTCCAAGCTGTCCCCCTTCGCCGTCCGCAGCTCGGCATGTGGCTGTCCCTGCCCGGTACTTCGACGCCTTGGTGTGGTGACGGTTTGACCGGGCCATCCGGTCCATGGACGACATGCACGAGCCGGGCAAGTGGGCCAAGCAACACTGCAAGGTGATCGTGTTCGCCGAGGGGATCGGCAACGGCGCACGGATGATCTTCGACTTCCGCAACCCGCTCGACCCCATGTCGCAGCTTCAACTGACGATGCTCGCGTTCGCGGCCGAGGTGGAATCCACCAGTATCAAAGAACGCGTGATCGGTGCACAGTCCGCCATGCACAGGATGCCGCTCCGGTGGCGGGGCGGCGGACGGCCCGGCCCCGTCGGCGGGACTCCGGCGCGATGCTCATGCGGCGGGCGGGTCGTCACCCGGCCGCACCGCAAGTTTCGCAAGGACCCGCCGCCTTGGTACGAGGAGATGCACGCCCGGGAGAAGCACGCGCACTCGTCCCGGCGGATCCGCGTCGAGCACGGTATTGCCCACCTGAAAGACTGGCGCACCCTCGCCCGCCACCACGGTCACCGCGAAACCCTGCCGGAAACCATGCAAGCCGTCGCAGCCGTGGTCTCTCACCGGCAAAGCGCCACCAGGCCGTTGGCACGAACAGTTTGATCACAAGGCGCGACTCGACCGACGACGCGCCACGGCCACCTGTGCACGAGCTCGTCAGCCCTATACCGGGTTAGCGGGGCTTTGCCACGCCCAGGAGCAATCCACCCCGGCGCGCTCTGCTCGGGGACTGGTGTGCGGCGGCCTCATCCGTGTACCGGTTTGAGGGCCAGGCCGATCCTTCACCGTGCCGCAGTTGCCCTCTTCAGCGCATCGCGGTGCTCCCAAGTCCACGGAGCCTCTCGCAGCTCGGCCGGTAGCCCCGCAAGCCCTGCCGTGATGTGGTCCACGGCATCCGAATACCGCGCGAGCCCCAGGTTTGCCAGGCCCATGTTCAGGCGGTTGAACTCAGGCGTCAGCCAGTAGGCCGTTTCCGGCGGCGGCAGCGCCGCAGCCGTATCCACCAACCCCTCCGCGGCCTCGACCATGCGAAGGGCGTCGTCCCTCTCCCCCAGTTCTGCCAGGCCGGCAGCCGCCTGGAGCATGTCTCCGAGGCGCTGAGCGGGATGGGCGCCAGGCGTGTAGGCGGCAGCGGAGAACCAGCGGGCCATGCCTCGTGGGCGCCCCTGCTGGCGTGCGAGGTACCCCTTGAAGTTGAGCGCCTGGGCAGCCAGCGTGCCGTTCCCTGCTTCGTCAGCCAACTCAACGGCACTGTTGAGGAGTTGCACCGCTTTCGAGTCCTGCCGCGCCTGGGCGAGCAACCACCCACCGAACTGGACGAACTCCGAGGCGACTTCCGCGAGACGGTCACGGTGGGGTCCACGTGCTCCCTTGAGCAGGCGGGTGACCTCCTTCATCTGCGCCAGGGTCGCAGGGATCACAGACTGAGGCTTGACCGTGTCATCCAGCCGTCGATATGCGGCAAGCACCCCCGCCAAGGCGTCCACAGTGCCCGCATCGAGACGCAGACGAAGCCACGAGGGAGGGACCCCCGAACGGCACGCTTGTTGTGGATGAGCGCTCCGACCGGGGCGGGGGCGGCGTCGTGATGGGGCATGAGGGGCCGAACGTTCAGCTCCGGCCCCCGCGCGGGGGAAGGGAGCGGGAAGCGGACCCCCGCAAGTTGCGCCTGGCCACCGCCAGCGAAAGGCGGGAGTCGGGTGCGGGGCAGTCGCGCCCCACGTTCGTCGGCAACCGGTACAGCGGCATCGTGCGGGAACGCCGATGACCAACCTGCGTCCCACCTACCAGTACCCCCGCCCGCTGACCGGGGTCACCCGCTCGTCGGACACCGTGCTGCACACCTACCGCGGCGCACCGCTCGGAAGCGGGGCGACAGTGCGTCAGCCGACAAGTGCGCGGACGCGTACGTCAAGCACCACCACAACCGGCACCCGGGGGTCTGGTGACCACCGGAACGAGCGATCAGCGCATCCGATGGACCGTCGCTCTGAGGCTCGTCGTCGTCCTGGTCGCCGCAGTGGGAGCGGCCGTCTTGTGGCTCGCCGTGCACGGCACGGTGCGCCGGTAGCGGAGGCGTCGATGAGGCTCGTCACTCTCCCTCCACTCGTCCAGGGCTGCAACACCTGCCGGGCCTATGCCGAGATGATCACGACGGCGCTCTTCCGCGGGGCAGCCTCGACGGCCACAGCGGGACGGTACGGCCTTGCGGATCATCTGTGTGAGGCCCACGGGATCGAACCGGCTCCCATCCCCGGGTACGCGGTGCGATCCGGTGACACGGTCATGGACGCCGAGGGCGACGAGTGGATGTTGGTGCGCCGCGCTCCCTGGACCCTTGCCTCTCCGCTCACCCCTCAACGGGCGGGGAGGCAGGCTTAACCCCCGCTTCTATCGGTGGCCTTGGGCCCTGTACGGCTGATCGGGGCGGGTGGCAGAGGCCCGGCCGGCTGCGGGGTCGCTACCGCACCGGCCGGGCGGGGCCCGTTGGGCACAGACGGCCGGCCGGGGATACAAGTGAGTAGCCCGCAGAAGGGGAGACGCCATGGGTTCAACGCCGTGCACGACCTGTACCGGATCCGGGTACGTGACCGACGCCGAAGGCCTGACCCACCAGTGCACCGACTGCGGTGGGACCGGGCGTATTGAACACAGCTAGGCGGCGGAGGTAGCCATGTGCAGCAAGTGTTTCAACGTGGGGTACATCAACGAACAGCTACAGAACGGGACGCGCCTGGTGCATCCGTGCCCGGCCTGCAACAAAGCCGAGTCGGACAACCGTGAGCCCCGCAGGCAGCCTGCCTGGCTCAGCCGTCTGTCCGGCGCAGACAAGTCCCGTACCAAATAGGTAAGGAGTGAAAGGAAGAGGGCTCTGGGACACAAACCGGGGCCCTCAGTCACCTGTGGCCCGGCCTGTACTCACAGGCCTCCGACGCCGGTCGGTGCCCGATGGTGTCGGCAGTCAGCAGACCGGGGCCGCGACCAAGTGTCCTTCGCGTCCTCGGCTGGGCGCTCCGGCTGCTTCTGCCCGCCCACGGCGAGCACCGCACCACCGCCACGGCAGATCCAGAGTTCGTCACCGTTCCCGTCCGTATGTCCGTCTGGCAGAAGCCGTGGAGGGGCCCGAGCAGGGCCGAAGCCCGAGAGGTCTCCCACAGGACCGTACGCCGTAGTGATGGACCGCCGTTCCATGGGCTGGACGCCTGTGGCCCCGGGACGCACCCCCGATCGACCTTGCACACGGCTGGGTGGAAGAGCCGCACGACGGTACCGGCTGGGTCGTCGGCCCCGGCCCCTCCCCGCGCGCGAGCACCGATTCCGCGCTCGTTCCGACGCTGGAAGCGGCCGGGTGGTGGCTGCTCGGCTACTGGGCCCGCAACGGCGACTGAGCGCATACCGGGGTCTGTCGGACTCCCACCCCCGCGTGGTAGCAAGCAGAGATCACCACGGGGGGCAGCCACCAGGGGAGGGACCATGCAGCAGAAGACCAAGACGTGGCTCGGCGCTGGAGCCGTCGTGTTGGCACTCGAGGGCGGGGCGGGGAGGGGAAACCGCGCCGGGCGCGACGGCGTCAGTCGGGGAACGGCAGATGCACCACCACCAGAGCCAACCCACCCAGAACGACATCCCGCTCCGCCGCCCCCAGCCCGTTCCACCGCGACGACTGCCACATCGCGAACCACTCCCCGCCGATCGCGATGAAGCCGAGCCCGAAGAGCAGCAGGAACATCACGAGGCCCAACGACGCGGTGCGGCGGGCGCGTTCGTAGCCGGTGCCGCGCCGCCGGGACGAGCGCAGGGAGGTCAGCCACCGCAGGGTGGCGAGGGTCAGGACGGCGGCCGTCGCCGCCTCCCAGGCGATGATGAGGACGTAGGCGAGGTCCTGGAGCGAACGGACCGTGACGGCCCGCCACATGAGGTCCTCGTCCCCGAACGTCGTGTCCATCGCGAGGACATGACGGACGAACTCCCGGTTCGTACCGAAGTCGGTCACGTTGCCGAAGACGACCAGCAGCGTGTACACCGCCACCGTCCCCGTCAGCACCGTCGCCGCCACCGGCAGCCCGCCCAGCCGCCACACCCGCTCCGGCACACGCATCCGCGCCCCCTCCCAGGTCGTTCCCGCAGCATGCCCGGCCGCGCCGCCGTGTACGCGCTCGGTAGGGTGTTCGTCCTGCCGAGGGGGCCCCACCGGGGCCGGAAGGGGAGGGGAACGGATGGACGCGGAGGCCGGGCGGGGCGGGGAGCGGGCCGAGGAGTGGGCGGACGTCACCCCCGACGCGGCCCGGCGGCTGCTCGCCGCCGCGGTCGAGGCGTTCGCCGAGCGCGGCTACCACGCCACCACCACGCGGGACATCGCCGGCCGGGCCGGGATGAGCCCCGCCGCCCTCTACATCCACTACCGCACCAAGGAGGAACTCCTCTACCGCATCAGCGGCGTGGGCCACCGGCTCGCCCTCGACATCATCGGCCGGGCCCGCGACGGCGCCGGCAGCGCGGCGGAGCGCCTGGCGGACGCGGTGCGGGCCTTCGTGCGCTGGCACGCGGAGCACCACACCACGGCCCGCGTCGTGCAGTACGAACTGGGGGCGCTGGCCGAGGAGCACCACGCGGAGATCGTCGGCACGCGCCGGGAGACGGACGCGGCGGTGCGCGCGATCGTGGAGGACGGCGTCGCGGCGGGCGAGTTCGACGTCCCCGACGTGCCGGGCACCAGCCTCGCCCTGCTGTCGCTGTGCGTGGACGTGGCGCGCTGGTTCCGCGAGGACGGCAAGCGCACCCCGGAGGAGGTCGGCGACCTGTACGCGGGGCTGGCGCTGCGCATGGTGGGGCACGGGGGCGGAGCGTGACGGTCGTGACGGTCCCGCGGCGCGCGGCCGCCGCGGGACCGCCGCCTCACACGGCCGCGTACCGCGGCTCGCACGCGTACCGCCGGGCCGCGGACAGCGCCGCGGGGGTCAGGACGGCGACCGGCACGACGATGCCGCAGTCGGTGCAGACCGGCCCCTCCAGCGGGTAGCGCTCCAGGTCGGTGCGCCATTCGATGTGGTCCTGGGCGCAGACGGGGCAGTGGTCCCCGGGCGCCGACTCCATGGCCGTGATCACCCGGCGCAGCACGTCCGCGAGGCGGGCCCGCGGTGCCAGGGCGGGCGTCGCGCAGGGAACGATGTCACAGCCGCCCCAGGTGTTGCGGTGCCACTCGTCCACCGCCCCGGGCTGGCGGATCCCGTCGTGCTTCTCCCGGCGGCGCCGGCCGGCGAACTCGGCCTCGTAGGCCAGCCAGACCTCACGGGCCTCCTCCAGCTCCGCCAGGGCCCGGACCAGCCGGGCGGGGTCGGGGGAGCGGTCGTCGGGAGCGAAGCCCGCCTGGGCGCACAGGTGTTGCCACGTGGCCCGGTGGCCGTACGGGGCGAAGCGTTCGAGGCACTTGCGCAAAGAGGTCCGTCGCAGAGCGATCGTGTTCCCCGGATTGCGTACCTCTCGTGCGAGAGCTCTGAAACCTGCCACTGCATCCCACCTCCGGCGGTGCGGACTCGGACGAGAAACGACGGCCAAACACGGAAGGGACGTATCGCGGCGCGAATCGGATCCCTCCGGACGGCGCGAGCCCTCTCCGTCGTCGCCGGGGAGGACGCGCCCCGCTAACGCATGCCCCGTCCGGCCATCAGTACGACCCGCGCCAGCTCCGCGTGGCAGATGTCGCTGTGCGCCCCGGCGGGCGGGCCGCCGCGCCGCACGACCTCCCCTGCGTCGACGTTCGCGCAGCCGGACGCCGGGAGGGCGCCCGCCAGGGCGTCGGCGAGGGAGAGCGCCGCGCAGCCGGGCACGGCGCGCATCCCGTCGTGGCCCATGGCGCCCCACCGGGACTCGTCCAGTCCCAGCAGCGATTCCGCGTCCCCCGCCAGCCGGGAGGCCAGCGGGTAGAGCGTGCCGAGCGCCGTGTCGTGCCGGGACCAGCAGCAGGCCACGGTGCCGGCGATCCGCTCCGGCGCGTCGCGCAGCACGCCGGAGCGGCCGGGCGCGAACGGCAGCCGGGGGGTGAACGCGTAGTGCGAGAAGGCGCCTTGGAGCAGAGTGAGCGACTGGACGCGGACGCCGTCGGGGAGTCCGCCGGGCGCGAACGAGACGAGCCGGGCGCCGAAGCTGTGCCCCGACAGGTGCACCTTCAACTCCGGTGCCCGCCCGGCCAGTTCGCCCAGCGCCGGGCCGAGTCCCTGCCGGCCCACCACACCGGCCCGGCGCTTCATCTCCCAGTACGTGCCCTGACGCAGCAGTTCCAGCGCACCCCGCCAGACATGCTTGAGCACACCGCCGAACAGGCCGGGGGCGGGTGGGGCGAGGGACTCCAGCGCGGTGGCGAACGCGTCGCAGACCTCCACCGCGCTCTGGGTGAACATCACCGGGACCATGGGCTCCGAGTCGGTGTCCCGCACCCAGGCCCCGTCCTCCGCCCCGGAGCGGTCGGCCTCCCGGGGGCGCGGGCTGACCAGCGTGCGCACCAGCCCCGTGAACTCCTCCAGCCGCGCCCGGTCCGCCGGTTGCCGCTCGGCCAGTTCGGCGAGGCGGCCGACGACCGCGTCCCGCCCGGGGAAGGCGAGCGTCAGCGCCTCCCGGGTGCCGGGCGGCAGCCCCGGCCGGCCGGCGGCGGGCGCGACGGGGAGCCAGCCGGGCACGTCCTCGTCCGTGAACCGCATGGAGGGCCAGACGATCCCGCAGTACCCGAGGCGCTCTTGGGCCGGGAACGTGGCGAAGAAGGCGTCGTACAGCCGGGTGGCCGTCGAGCGCGTGTTGTTCCAGCCGTGGGCGAAGACGACCAGGTCGGTGAGGTGTTCGTCGGCGGCGCCCCGGAGCAGCGCGTCCAGTTCCCGCCGGTCGGCGCGCCCGTTCTTGTCGAAGGTCAGTTCCCAGTACGGCCGCACGCTGATGCCCGCCATGGCGTCTCCTGCCCCTCCGGTGTGGAGCGCATGGTCCTGCCGGTGCCGGGTGCTGTCCAGAGCGGCGCGGGATGGTATCGCGTGCGACGGGCAGGTGTGCGAGTGGCAAGATCCTCCGGGGGACGCCGCGTGCCCGGCGCGGCACCGCAGTCGAGGAGGGGTGGGGTTCAGTGGGGCCGACGAGGAGAGACGCGAGGACCGCTTCCGGCGGCCGGCCGGTGCCGCGGCGGCTGCTGGCCGCCGCGACCCGGCTCTTCGCGGACCAGGGCTACGACCGGACCTCCGTCCAGGAGATCGTCGAGGCGGCCGGGGTCACGAAGGGGGCGCTGTACCACTACTTCGGCTCGAAGGACGATCTCCTGCACGAGATCTACGCGCGGGTGCTGCGCGTGCAGCAGGAGCGCCTCGACGCGGTGGCCGCGTCCTCGGCGCCGGTGGCGGAGCGGTTACGGGCGGCGGCGGTGGACGTCGCGGTGACGACGATCGAGAACCTCGACGACACGAAGATCTTCTTCCAGAGCATGCACCGGCTGGGGCCCGAGAAGTACCGGCAGGTGCGGGCCGAACGGCGGCGGTATCACGAGCGCTTCCGCGCGCTGATCGAGGAGGGGCAGCGGGAGGGGGTGTTCAGCGGGGCCACCCCCGCGGATCTCGTGGTCGACTACCACTTCGGGTCGCTGCACCATCTGAGCAGTTGGTACCGGCCGGACGGGGCGCTGACGCCGCGGGAGGTCGGGGAGCATCTGGCGGATTTGCTGCTGCGGGCGTTGCGTCCGTAGGGGGTTTTGCTCCCCGCCCCGCCCTTTCACCGTTTCCCACCGCTCTGCCGCGCGGGGTGTCCTCAAACGCCGGACGGGCTGAACCGGCCCGTCCGGCGTTTGAGGACAAAACCGCGGCGTAGCCGCGCAGAAACGGTGAAAGGGCGAGGCGGGGAGCACAACCCGGGCCACCGCCCCCTACGCATGGCAGGACAGCGGACGCCCCCCGTTCATCTCCGCCATGTCCCGCAGGACGGCGGGAAGATCCAGCGGCGAGCCGTCCAGATCCGCGTACGCCCGGTGCAGATTGCCCACCAGCCGCTCGCTCTCCTTGAGCCCGGCGAACTCGCCGAGGTCGGCGTCCCGGGCCACCTCCAGCGGGGTGCGGCCCGCCGCCCGCCCCGCGGCGGCCAGTTCCGAGACGTACCGCAGGTACCGCTCGACCGTGTCGAAGACGCCGGGGTCGGTGACGGGCCCGTGCCCCGGCACGACCACCGACGCGTCCAGCCCCCGCAGCAGCTCCAGCGCCCGCAGCGACCCGCTCAGCGACCCGAAGGGGATGAAGGGGGTACCCCCGTTGAAGACGAGGTCGCCGGTGAAGACGATGCGCTGCCGCGGCAGCCAGACGACGGTGTCGCCGACCGTGTGCGCGGGCCCGGGGTGGAAGAGCCGCACCTCCGTGTCGCCGAGGTGCAGCGTGAGGGAGTCGGTGTACGTGAGCGTCGCGGGGGTGATGCGCACGTCGCCGTACTCCACCCACGGCCAGATCGCGTGCAGTTGGTGGCCGACGGCCAGCGTCTGCTCGCGGCAGCCGGCGTGGCCGACGACGGTCGCCCCGAGCGCGGCGAACACGCCGTTGCCGTACGTGTGGTCGCCGTGGTGGTGGGTGTTGACGACGAGGGACGGCGCCGGGGCCCCGCTCC
Source organism: Streptomyces caatingaensis (assembly GCF_001187435.1). Taxonomy (GTDB): domain Bacteria; phylum Actinomycetota; class Actinomycetes; order Streptomycetales; family Streptomycetaceae; genus Streptomyces; species Streptomyces caatingaensis. Next base: position 96,958 of record NZ_LFXA01000017.1, read on the forward strand.
CCGCGATCGCGTCGCGCAGGAGCTCGGCGCGCCGCACGGTCGGCGCGGTGTCGATCAGCAGCGTCCGGTCCCCGTCGGTGACGAACCCGGCGTTGTTCAGGCACCAGCCGCCGTCCGGCTGGACGTACGCGGTCACGCCGGGCGCGAGCGGCACGGTGTAGGGCTCGGGGACCGCCGAGGGGCCGGACACGGCCTCGGGGGTCGGGGACGTGTGGGTACTGCTCGCCATCTGCGCCTCTCCTCGTCGCCGGACAGGCCGTCAGAATACGGGCATGCCCGGCTGAGGGGCGTTCAGGAGCCGGGCCGCAGCCCGTCCCGCAGCCGCTCCAGCAGCGCGTAGAGCGCGGTCCGCTGCTCGGCGTCGAGCGCGTCCAGCGCGGTGTGCGTGGCGTGCATCCCGGCCCTGACCCGGCGGATGGTCTCGCGCCCCTCGTCCGTGGCGACGACGTTCTTGACCCGGCGGTCGGACGGGTCGGGCTCGCGGCGCACCAGGCCCCGGGCCTCCAGCCGGTCGACGATGCCAGTGACGTTGGAGGCGTCGCACACCAGCAGGGTGGCGAGGCCGCGCATGGGGACGGGGCCCTTGAGGTGCGCGAGCAGCTTGGCCTGGACGCCGGTGAGGCCGTGCCGCGCGGCGGAGGCGGAGAAGTCCTGCCACTGGGCGGTGCCGAGGGCCGCCACCAGTTCGAGGAGCCGCTCCTTGGTCGGGGAGGTCGGGGCGGTCATGCGGCCCAGTCTACTCAAGAGCTTGAACCCCTAAACCATTAACTTGACTACCTCAAGTATCGGGTCTAGCTTTGCCCGGTCGTCGGTGCTTGAAGACATCAAGCATTCAGCTCCTGAAGCATTCGGTACCCACCCGGAGGAACCCCCCATGTCCCCGTCCGCGTCGGCCCCGCCGAGAAGGCCGGCCCCGCCGAGAAACGAGACCCTGATCGTCTTCGCCCTGAGCCTCGCGGCGATGGTGGTCTCGATGATGCAGACCCTGGTCGTCCCGATCCTCGGTCTCATCCAGCACGACCTGGGGACCTCCTCGGCGAACGTCAGCTGGGTCACCACCGCGACCCTGCTGTCCGCCGCCGTCTTCACCCCGCTGCTCGGCCGCTTCGGCGACCAGCACGGCAAGAAGAAGACGCTCGTCGGCGTCCTCGTCGTGATGGTCGCCGGGTCCGTCCTGGCCGCCGTGACCCACTCCCTGCTCTGGCTGATCGTCGGCCGGGTGCTCCAGGGCGCCGCCACGGCGATCTTCCCGCTGGCGCTCTCCGTCCTCCGCGAGGAGATCCGCCCCGCCCGGCTGCCCGGCGCCATGGCCATGGTCAGCGGCACCCTCGCCTTCGGCAGCGGCCTGGCGCTCGTCGCCACCGGCCTGCTCACCTCCGGCGACGACCCCGACTACCGCAGCGCCTTCTGGCTGGCCACCGGGCTGGCCGCGCTCGCCCTGGTCGCCGTCGCCGCCCTCGTCCCCGCCACCCGCGAGACCACCGGCGGCCGCACCGACGTCCTCGGCGCCCTCGCCCTGGCCGCCACCCTCGTGCTGCTCCTGCTGCCCGTCACCCAGGGACACGAGTGGGGCTGGGGCTCCGGCCGCACCCTGGGCTGCTTCGCCGGCGCCGTGGTCACGGCCGTCGTCTGGGTCCTGGTCGAGCGGAAGGTGCGCGAACCGCTCGTCGACATGCGGATGTTCGCCCACCGGCCGGTGCTCTTCGCCAACCTCGCCGGGCTGCTCGTCGGCTTCGGCTCCTTCGCCCTCTTCATCGGCGTCTCCTACCTGGTGCAGATGCCGTCGGCGGTCGCCGGCTACGGCTTCGACGCGACCGTCCTGCGCGCCTCCGTCGAGTACCTGCTGCCCAGCACGATCGTCTCGCTGCTGGCCGCGCCCGTCGGCGGCAAACTGGTGCGGCACCACGGCCCGCGCCCGGTCCTGCTGATCGCCTCCCTGATCGGCACCGCCGGCTTCGTCTGGATCGCCCTCGACCACGGGCACACCGTCTCCGTGATCGCCGCCGGGATGTGCGTCGGCGCCGGCATCAGCTTCGGCTACGCGGCCATGCCCGCCGTCATCGTCACCAGCGTCCCGCCGCACCAGACGGGCATAGCCAACGGCATCAACTCCATCTCCCGCTCCACCGGCAGCGCCATCGGCAGCGCGATGATCACCACCGTGCTCGCCTCGAAGAGCGTCGGGCACCTGCCGCCGGGCGCGCCCGCGCTGCCCGCCGAGAGCCAGTTCACCCTGACCTTCGTCATCGCCGGCACCGCCTTCCTGCTCGTCTCGCTGGTCGCCTGGCCGGGACTGCGCGGTGCGCACGCCCCGCGCCCCGCTGGGGTGGCGGGCTCCGCCCCGGCGTCGGACGCTGAAACCGCAGGCGCCACGCGCTGAACACGAGACCGAGGAGCGTCAACATGAAGGCTGTCAGCTACCGCGCCTACGGCGGGCCCGAGGTCCTGGAGTACGGAGAGGTCCCCGAGCCCCCGGTCGGCCCGGACTCCGTGCTGGTCAGGGTCCGGGCGGCGGCAGTCAACCCGGTGGACTGGAAGGCCCAGGCGGGCTATCTGGACGGGATGATCGCCCCGGTCTTCCCCGTCGTCCCCGGCTGGGACGTGGCCGGCACCGTCGAGCGGCTCGGTGCGGACACGCCCGAGCTGGCCGTCGGGGACGAGGTCATCGGGTACGTCCGGGAGGACTTCCTCTCCCGGGGGACGTACGCCGAGTACGTCGCCGCGCCGGTGCGGACGCTGGCCCGCAAGCCGCGCAACCTCACCTTCGAGCAGGCCGCCGGGCTCCCGCTGGCCGGCCTCACCGCCTACCAGGCGCTCCGGGCGGCCCGGCTGCGGCACGGCGAGACGGTGCTCGTGCACGGCGCGGCGGGCGGGGTCGGCTCGATGGCGGTGCAGCTCGCGCGCAACGCGGGGGCGCGGGTGGTCGGGACGGCGAGCGAGCGCAACCACGCGTACCTGCGCTCGCTCGGGGCCGAGCCCATCACCTACGGGGAGGGGCTCGTCGACCGCTTCCGGGCGCTCGCCCCCGAGGGCGCGAACGTCGTCCTCGACCTCGTCGGCGGCGGTGTCGTCACGACGTCCTCCCACCTCACCGTGCCGGACGCCCGCCTCGTCTCGATCGCCGACCCCTCGGTCACGGAACTGGGCGGCCGGCTGCTCTGGGTCCGCCCCGACGCGGCCGATCTGACCGCCCTGACCCACCTGGCGGAGCGGGGACGGCTGTGCGTGGAGGTGGCGGAGGTGTTCCCGCTGGAGCGGGCCGGGGAGGCGCAGCGGCGCAGCGCGGAGGGCCACACGCGGGGCAAGATCATCATCGTCCCGTAGGGGTGCGCGGGCCGGGCCGGGGGGCGCGGCCCGCGGGCCGGGGCGGTCTCAACGCCCGCGGCGCCACTCCCGCAGCCGCCGGTACGCCTCCAGCCCGTCCGGCACCCACGCCCACTCCCGGAGGCGCGCCTCGAGCTCCGCCTCCGGGAGGAAGGCGTGCCAGGCCACCTCCTCCGCCTGGGGACGCACCGGCACCTCGCAGCGCACCTCGTACACCCCCGACCACCACGACCCCACCCCCTCCTCCTCGAAGAGGAAGCGGAAGAGCGGCGTCGGCGCGGGGAGGCCGGAGACGCCCAGTTCCTCGGACGCCTCGCGCAGCGCCGCCGCGTCGTACGACTCGCCCGTCCCGAGGACCCCGCCCACGAACATGTCGTACCGCGACGGGAAGATCAGCTTCCGCACCGTCCGCCGGTGGACGAAGATCCGCCCCTGCGGGTCGCGGACCTGGACGAACGTGCAGCGGTGCCGCAGCCCCCGCGCGTAGACCTCGCCGCGGGGCGCCTGCCCCACGACGCGGTCGTGCTCGTCGACGACGTCGAGGATCTCGTCCGCGGCGAGCGGTTGCGGTACATCGGTCATGTCAGCCATGAGGCCATCACATCAGCGCGGCTGGAGATCCCGCACCCTCTCCTCGGCCAGCCCCCGCGGCATCGCCGGGTGCCGTCCGATCAGCACGATCCCGACGACGATCGCCGCCAGCCCCGCCGCCTGCCAGGCCAGCGCCCCCGGCGAGGTCCGCAGCCGGTCGCCGAGGAACCCCACCCCGCAGAGGATGCCGGCCAGCGGCTGGGCGGCGGTCAGGGCGGGCAGGGACATCCGCAGCGGCGCCGTCTCGAAGGCGCTCTGCACCAGCACCAGCCCGGTGACGCCCAGCGCCAGCACCGCGTACGGCTGCCAGCTGACGATCAGCGCGGCGAGCCCGCCGTGCGTCCAGCGCTCGCCGCTGACGCGGGTCAGCGCGTCCTGGACGCCGTACAGCAGCCCCGCCGCCACGGCCAGCGTCGCCGCCTCCGCGCTCATCCGCAGCCGCTTGGAGACCGCCGCGAGGACCAGCGCGCCGCCGATCATGACCCCGACGATCAGCCAGTGCCGCAGCGGATCGGTCACCGAGTGGCCGCCCTGCGGCCGGCCCGCGACGATGAACGCGGTCACGCCGCCCGCCAGCAGCCACAGCCCGCCCCAGCCGGTGAGGCCCAGCGGCTGCTTGGTCTGCCAGCGGGAGAGGGCCATCGCGAACAGCAGGTTCGTCGCGAGCAGCGGCTCCACGAGGGAGATCTCGCCGCCGCCCAGCGCGACCGCGCCCAGCGCCATGCCGGCGACCATCAGCCCCAGGCCCGCCAGCCAGCGTGGCATCCGCACCAGGTCGAGCAGCAGCCGGAAGGAGAGGAAGTCGCTCATGGGGGCCCGCTGCGCCGCGTTCTGCTGGAGGACGAAGCCGAAGCCCAGGCAGAGGGCCGCGCTCAGGGCGAAGGCGAAGACCATGTGTCGCGCACCTCAAGACCGGCCGGAGGTCGGGGACTTGACCCGAGAACGATAGCCGCCTCACGGGCACTGTGCGGAACGAGTACCCCCCTTTCGGACGTTCATCCAGATCCGCCCGGGTCGCCCTGCGGGTTCCCGCCACCGCCCTTGACGGAAGCTGTGACTAACGCTTTGCTGTCCGTGATCAACAGCTGCACTGGAGGACCGTGGAGGACGCCCACCGATGACCCCTCCACGCCCCCTGGGCCGCTCCCGGCTCGGGGGCGGACGTCCGTCCTTCGACCCCGCGCTCGACGACGCCGAACTGGTCACCGTCCGCGACGAGCTGGCCCGCGGCCGCTGGGCCGAGGCCCGCAGGCTCCTCGCCGAGACCGGTGACGACTGGGACCGCCGCGGCCACCGCCTCCTCGTCCTCGGCCGCGTCCCGGCCGGCACCGCCTGGGCCCGCGAGTGGCAGCTCGCCGAGCCCGACAGCGCCGACGCCGCCGCCCTCCTGGCCTGCGCCGCCGCCCAGCAGGCCGCCCGCCGCCGGGAGGACCCCGAGCGGGCCCGCGCCCTGTGCGCGGCCGCCGCGCGCCTGGCGCCCCTGGACCCCACCCCCTGGCTGGCCCTGCTCCTCCTCGCGCACTCCGGCGCCGTCGACGACGAGCCCGCCCGCCACTTCGGCCAGGTCCGCGCCCGCCACCCCGAGCACCACCACGCCCACCACCTCATGGCCGCCGGCCTCGCCCGGCACAAGGCCGACCACGACGACCCCCTGCACGAGGTCTACGACTTCGCCGCCTGGGCCGCCGAACAGGCTCCCGCCGACTCCCCCCTGGCCCTCCTGCCCGTCGTCGCCCACGCCGAGCGCTACCGCGCCCTGGCCCGCGCCGGCGTCCTGCCCCGCGACCCCGCCGCCTCCGGCCACTGGACCGGCCGCCGCGCCCGCCAGGTGCTGGGGGCCGCCTTCGACTGGTGGCTGGAGTGGGACGTCGACGACGTCGCCGAGGACGGCGAGCGGGCCGCCGGCACCACCACCCACCCCCGGCGCAAGGTCGACCTCAACCACCTCGCCCACGCCAAGTTCCACGAGGGCCGGCTCGCCGAGGCCGCCGCCCTGCTGATCAGGATCGGCCCGCACGTCACCCGGGCCCCCTGGTCCTACCCCGACCGCGACCCTGCCGCGGCCTACCGCGCCGCCCGCCGGGCCGCCCTCGGCTCCCGCTGACCCCCCACCGCCGACCCCCGCACCCCCCCACACGACGAAGGACGACCCAGCATGCCAACGGGCCGCACGACACCCGCCGAGATCCACACCTTCAAGGGACAGGAACGGCGCCTGCGCGCCGACCGCATCGGCCTCCCCGGACTCCTCATGTCCGTCGTGGCCGCCAGCGCCCCCCTGATGGTGACCACCGGCGGCATGCCGGTCACCTTCGGCGTCCTCGGCGTGGTCGGCTCACCCCTGCTGTACGTGATCCTCGGCCTGGTCCTGCTGCTCTTCAGCTTCGGCTACGCCGAGATGAGCCGCCACGTCCACAACGCCGGCGCCTTCACCGCCTACATCGCCCGCGGCCTCGGCGGCACCGCCGGCGCCGCCTCCTCGATCGTCGCCCTCGTCTCCTACAGCGCCATGCAGTGCTGCATCTACGGCCTGTTCGGTTTCGAACTCTCCGGGCTGATCGCACGGCACCTGGACGTGACCGTGGCCTGGTGGATACCCGCCCTCGCCGCCGTCGTGGCCGTCGGCGTCCTCGGCTGGCTGAAGATCGACCTCAACGTCAAGGTGCTGGGCGTCCTGCTGCTCGTCGAGGTCGTCATGGTCCTCGTCTTCGACGTCGCCGGGCTCGGCTCGCCCGGCCCCGAGGGCCTCTCCCCGCGCGCCTTCCACCCCGACACGCTCGCGGGCCCCGGCCTCGGCACCGCCTTCTGCGGCACCATCGCCTCCTTCGTCGGCTTCGAACAGGCCGCCGTCTACTCGGAGGAGACCAGCCGCCCGGGCGTCGTCGTCGCCCGCGTCACCTACCTCGCCGTCGGCTTCGTCGCCGTCTTCTTCGCCCTCAGCGCCTGGGCCCTCACCGTCGCCGCCGGCCCCTCCCGCATCCACGAACTCGCCCTCCAGGAGGGCCCCAACCTCCTCTTCGGCCTCACCGAGGACCGGCTCGGCACCGGCTTCACCGACGTCATGCACCTCTTCTACGTGACCGGCATGTTCGCCGCCATGCTCAGCTTCCACAACGTCGTCGCCCGCTACGCCTTCGCCATGGGCCGCGAGGGACTGCTGCCCGCCGCCGTCGGCCGCACCTCCCGCACCAGCGGCGCCCCCGCCCACGGCTCCCTGCTCCAGAGCGGCGTGGCCCTCGCCGTCGTCGCCGTCTTCGCCGCCACCGACGACAAGCCCGCGGGCGACCCCACCGCCCCCGTCCTGCGGCTGTCCAACTGGCTCGGCAACGTCTGCGCGCTGGGCGTCACCGTCCTGATGATCGCCGCCTCCGCCGGCGTCGTCGTCTTCTTCGTCCGCCGCGGCGCCGCCCGCGCCCAGGCGTGGCGCCTGGCCGCCTCCGCCGTCGCCGGCCTCGCCCTGACCGCCATCGCCGTGATCAGCGTCCGCGACTTCGACGCGCTCGTCGGCTCGGGGCCGGACTCACCGCTGCGGTGGGCGCTGCCCGGCATCGTCCTGCTCGCGCTGGTGGCCGGACTGACGCTGGGCCTGGTCCTCAAGTCGGTGCGCCCCGAGGTGCACGCCCGCATCGGGCTCGGCAACGAGGCGTTCCAGCTGGAGAAGGCGGCGGAGGAGGGGCGTTAGCCCCCCGGCGGGCGGGAAGTCCGGGGAAACGGCCCGGACTTCCCGCCCGCCCGCAGCCGGCGCTACGGCGTCCGCGACCAGGGGGCGGTCTGCCGGTCGTCGCGGATCAGGTCCGTCTCGTGCTCCTCGCCGCCCTCGACCGTGACGACCCGGTACATGTTGTCGTGGAAGACCCAGTACCAGTTCTTCTTGCCGGGCACGGCCTGGACCGCCTCGACGCGCGTGACGCCCTGGAGGGACGGCCAGTCGGTGAGCATCCGGTTGGCGTCCCCCACCGGTCCGTCACGGTGGTCCTCGCCGGCGGGGGCGACGGCGATCCTCCGGTAGCGCTGGTTCCCCGGTCCGTCGGGGCCGACGAACGCCCAGTAGTGGTACCGGCCGTCGGGCCCGGGCTGCCAGGCGGGGTCGGGCAGGAAGGCGTCCACGCGGAGGGCGGAGTTGAGGGACGTCCACGTGAACACCATCATCCGGTCGGGGCCCGCCTTGGCGCTGGTGTACGGCGCGCTGTCCTTGACGGTGATGTAGCGGGAGTACTGCGACCCGTTGAGGGTGTGGAAGACCCAGTACGCGCTCTTCCCCCCGGAGCGCTGCTCGTCGGGGACGGGCAGGATCGTGTCGATCCGGGCGACGCCCTCCAGGGCGGGCCAGGACGACAGCGGGCCCGCGGTCTCGACGACGACGCCCGTCTTCGTGTCGTCGCCCGTGGTGAGCGCGGAGCGCTCGGCCGTGCCGACCTGGACCGTGCGGATGGTCCCCTGCTGGAAGGTCCAGAAACGGTCCTTCGCGTCGGGCACCGGAAGGATCGCGTCCACCGGCACGCTCTGCCCGGGGAGCGGCCGCGGCCGCTGCTCCTCCTGCCCGCCGGTCTGCGTCAGCTCCTCGGGGAGCCGGGCCCCGGGGTCGCCGAGGGCCAGGCGCTTGAGGGTGCTGATGGCGGGGACGAAGGCGTAGACGGCGCCCCGGGTGCGGACGAACGGCTTGAAGTCCAGCGGGATCGCGTCCCGTACGCCCGCGTTGGTGCGGCACTCGAAGGTGACCGTGCCGTCGTTCACGCCCTTGAGCTGGCCGCTGACCATGGCGTCGGGGCCGGGCTTGTGCTCCCGCTCGGGCGGGAAGTCGGACTCGTTGATCCAGTCGTGCTGGACGAACTCGAACTGGCCCACCAGATCGGCCTGGTAGCAGACGAAGGCCAGGCCGCGCTCGCCGTCGGGGCCCATCGCCGGGTCGTTGCTCATCGGGTTGAAGGGCCGGCCGTAGGGGATCCCGCGGCGCATGATGCGGGCGGTGTCGATGAGGTCCTCGGGGACGAACTCGCCTTTCTCGAAGAGCCCGTCGCGGGGGTTGGTCTTGCGCAGGTGGGAGAAGAGCGGCGTCCTCAGGCCGTCGACGTCGTCCTGCTTGAAGGCGAAGTCGTTGGTGGGGCCGGGCATGCAGTCCTGCTTCTCGGGGCAGAGGGCGACCGGGGTGCCGTCGCGCCAGCGGCCGACGTAGCGGGCGGCCAGCCACTCCTGGGTCTTGTCACCGGTGACGGCCTTGAGGTCCTGGAGCCGTCTGAGGTGGGTGGCGACCTGGGTCCACCAGCCGGGGACGTCCTGTTCGAGGCGGCGCAGCACCTGGAAGGAGCCGTTGCCCATCCAGGCCGGGATCCGGTCCACGGCCGCGGTCGCGAGGTTGTGCCTGGGGGCGCCCGGGAGCCCGATGACGAATTCGCCGGCGGGGATGAGGCGGGTGCCGGGCTTGCCGTCGACGTAGCCCTTGCGCTGCGGGTCCTCGGCGTCGAAGCCGGCGACGCCGGGCTGGCTGGTGCCGTCGACGAAGCCGAAGTGCTCCTTGCCCTCGGCGTCGCCGTGCAGGTGCTGTCCCTCCTGTGTGTAGACGACGGTGGCGTTGGCCCGGCTCAGCGCCAGCTTCTGCCGTTCCACGGCGCTGTCGAGGCCGTCGGGGTCGTCGGCGGCGACGGTGAGGACGGCGTGGATCTCGGTGCGGTAGGGGCTGCCGAAGTCCCAGTGCTTGGGGTCGCTGTCGTCGGTGTCGCCCAGCAGGAGCGCCCGGTCGCGGTCACCGGGGCCCTGCATGAACGCCTGGAGCGTGTCGCCGGTCCGGGCCTCCTGCTCCAGCAGGTCGTCCTTGCCGGTGAGGAACTGGAGGCCGGGGTAGGTGAGGCTGAGGCCGGTCCAGACGGCCTTGAGGTCGGGGTTGCCGCCGCCGGTGGCCTTCCTGGCCTCGCTGTAGCGGGCGTTGAACTCGGCCACCTTCCTGGTCGTGGCGATCTCCGGGGTGATCCCGCCGATCCACTCCCGGGCCGACCGGGGGTCGCCGAAGTTGATGAGGACGAGCCGTACGTGGTCCTTCTTGAAACCGGCCAGGACGTCGCCCTGGATCTCGGTGTTCTCGCGCAGGGAAAGGCCGTTGGTCATGGGTGATCCGTTCGTCGTGCGCTGATCGGGAAGGAGGCGCGGGCGTCCGGGGGCGCTCGCGGGCGTTCGGGGGGGGCGTGCGGGGGCGTCCGGTGGCAACGCCCGGGCGCGGGCCGCGCGTTCACCGCGAACGGCCCGCGCCGGCCGCGCGGGGGAGGCGGATCAGGCGTTCGGCCTCAGCTGGACCCACTGGGCCTCGCTGGGCACGCCGTTCCCGTCGAGCAGGAAGAGCATGTAGTAGCCGGGCGGGGCGTCCTGGGCCGACGGCGGGGCCTGGAGGCTCAGCGCGCCGCCCGCGTTCGCCCGGATCGGCAGCTCCAGCCGGCGCTGGCTGGTGTCGACGGCGTGCGTGGACGTGACGGGCGCGACCAGGACGGCCTTGGCGGCGCGGGTCGGGGTGTTGGTGTCCACCCGGAACGTCGCGCCGTACGCCACCGGCCCGTTCGGCGCGTTCCGCAGGTCGGGGCGGCTGCCCTGCTGGAGGTAGGGCGGCTCGAAGATCTCGATGGTGCCGTTGTAGCCCGACTTGATGTTCGGGTTGGCGGCCATCTGCTGGAGCTCGTCACCGGTGACCATGACCCGGCCGTCCGGCAGCAGCACCGCGTTGGAGTGGTAGCCGCGCGGCAGCCGCTGGGCCGGGCCGATCGTCCACCTGCCGCTCGCGTCCCGGGTCTCGGTGTAGCGGCGCTTCATCCACTCCTCCGAGACGTTGGGGTTGAGGAGGCCGGCCCCGTAGTCCCTGATGTGGAACGCCCCGTTGACGGTGAACAGGTTGCCGTTGGGCAGGATGAGGGTGTCATCCTGCGTGCGGCTGTAGTTGCGGGGGGTCTCCTCGGTCCACTGGCCGCCGTTCGGGCCGCTCGTGAACTTGAACACCTTGTTGCTGTGGTTGTCGCCGCCGAGGACGAGGACCGAGTCCGGCCCGTTGGTGCCGTTGGGGAGCGGGACGGCGGATCCGTAGAGGCGCATGCCGCCGTCGGGCCGGGCGGGCAGCCCGGCGCGGGTCTCGTTCTGCGGGTCGAAGGCGAACTGCTCGCCCGCCTCGCGGCCGAAGCCGTAGACCTTGCCGTCGCGCAGCGCGAACAGGTGCGGGTAGTCCTGGGTGTACGGGGCCTGCACCCGCCACGCGTCGAGCGGCTGGCGCTCGGGGGCCGGCGCCTTGTCCGTCAGGACCGGCATCGTCCTGGCCGGGAAGCGCTCGATGAGCGTGGACGGGGTGCCGTAACCGGTCTCGCGCTGGCCGGACATGATGAGCTGACGGCCGTCCGCCGTGGTGACCACGCCCGGGTACCAGCGGCCGTGCCGCATGTCCTGCTGCCGGTGCCACGTCTCCGTCCACGGGTCGAAGACGAACGCGAACCGGGCGCCCGCGCCGTCCCGGTCCGCGCCGAAGTTGCCGCCGAAGACGCCCACCATGCCGTTGGGCAGGTAGGAGTGGCCCGCGCAGAAGACGGGCGCGGCCCGCCGCACGCCCGTGTCGTCGTCCATGTCCACCTCGGGCGGCGGGACGGCCTTGAAGGCGCTCGGCCCGGTGCCGGCCTTCGGGTCCCAGACGTAGGCGCGGCCGGTGTTGTTCTTGCCGACCTGCTGGGTGGGCGCGGGCTCGATCGTCGGGTTGCTGTTGAACATCTCGAACGAGAACACCAGCACCTTGCCGGTGGGCAGCAGCGCGACGTGGTCGCCGAAGTCGGGGGAGGGGAAGTAGTCCGTCCACTTCCCGAACTGCCGGACGTCGTACGGTGCGTTCTCCTGCGCCTGCGACGCGGTCAGGTCGTTGAAGCGCTGCGTCCGCATGGACTGCGGATAGGTGTCGTCGGCCGCCACGAGCCGGCGCCAGGCCAGCGCCTCGGCCTCGTCCTTGCCGAGGGCGGCCACCTCGGCGGGCCGGACGGCGGCCCGCAGCCGCGCGGGAGCGAGGGACGGGGCCGTCGGGGTGGTGGTGGCGGGCGCGGGGGTGGACAGCAGGGTGAGGGTCGACAAAGCGATCACGGTGGCGGCGCCGGCCGCGAGCGCCGTCCTGGGTCTTCTGCGGGACAGGGCTCTTCTGCGGGGCAGGGGTCTTCTGGGAGACATGGGGCTCCTCGGGGAGACGACTTCGCTGTGCACGCAGTGCAGCACGCCCCGTAGTCATGACTGGGTAGACATACCGGTAATAGCATGAATATTTGTCGATATGGGCCACGTCGCGTGTCGACTTACTGACCCTGAGTGATCGAATGGCCGCCCCCGTCCACCCCTCGCCAGGAGGTCCGCATGTTCAGCAAGTCCGGGATCGTCATGGCCGCCCTCGCCGGGATCGTGCTCCTCGCCGCCGCGACCGGCGGCGGCTCGGCGGCACCCCTGCACACCGGCAACGCCCCGCACGCCGTCACCGGCCCCGTCCTCACCGGCGGCGCCGACGGCAGACCCCACCTCCTCCAGTGTCCGCCCTCGGAATGGGCCTACGGCGGCGGCTACACCATCACCCCCGGCGCCGGCCGCCAGCTCGGCACCCAGGCCGCCGATGTCCTGGAGAACCACCCCTCCGACAACGGCACCGGCTGGATCGTCGCCGTCCGCAAGGACCACTGGCGCGCCCCCTGGGGCATCGAGGCCTCCCCGGCCGACCTCACCGTCCACGCCGTCTGCACCGAGGGCCAGGGCGGCCCCCACGGCGGCTGACCGGAACCGCCGGAAGCGGCCCCGGGCAAAGAGAAGAGCCCCGGCTGGGCCGGGGCTCTCTCCGTGGTGTCCGAGGGGGGACTTGAACCCCCACGCCCGATAAAGGGCACTAGCACCTCAAGCTAGCGCGTCTGCCATTCCGCCACCCGGACAAGGTGTCTGTCTTCGCGGGGTGTTCCCCGCGGCGACATGGAAAACAATACCAGGCTTCCGGGGGTGCCCGATCACCCCGGCCGGCGGCCGGGCTCCGGCCCGACCAGCGGTTCTTTGCGGGAGTGTGTCGGCGGGATCACGGCCTTGGGGGGCGGGGGCCACGGGTAGCAGGATGGCGGCGGGCCCTGCCGGGCCCCGCGCCGGGCCGTTCCCGGTACCGGCGCCGCAGGAGGAAGCCAGAGGAGGCAGCGTGAGCGCGGAACACACGTCGGGTGCCGAGAGCGAGGTCGTGGATCTCTGCCGGGACCTGATCCGCATCGACACCAGCAACTACGGCGACCACTCCGGGCCCGGTGAGCGCGCCGCCGCCGAGTACGTGGCCGAGAAGCTCGCCGAGGTGGGGATCGAACCGCAGATCTTCGAATCCCATCCGGGGAGGGCCTCGGTCGTCGCCCGGATCGAGGGCGAGGACCGCTCGCGGCCCGGGCTGCTCATCCACGGGCACACGGACGTCGTGCCGGCGGACGCCGCCGACTGGACGCACCACCCCTTCGCGGGCGAGGTCGCCGACGGATGCGTGTGGGGGCGCGGGGCCGTCGACATGAAGGACATGGACGCGATGACCCTCGCGGTCGTCCGCGAGCGCATGCGCACCGGCCGCAAGCCCCCGCGCGACGTCGTGCTCGCCTTCCTCGCCGACGAGGAGGCCGGCGGCACCTGGGGCGCGCGGTACCTGGTGGACAAGCACCCCGGGCTGTTCGAGGGCGTCACCGAGGCGATCGGCGAGGTCGGCGGCTTCTCGTTCACCGTCAACGAGGACCTGCGGCTGTATCTGATCGAGACGGCCGAGAAGGGCATGCACTGGATGCGGCTCACCGTCGAGGGCACGGCCGGCCACGGCTCGATGACCAACACGGACAACGCGATCACCGAACTCTGCGAGGCCGTCGCCCGGTTGGGGCGGCACGAGTTCCCCGTCCGCGTCACCAAGACCGTACGCTCGTTCCTCGACGAGCTGTCCGACGCGCTGGGAACGTCGCTGGATCCCGAGGACATGGAGACGACCCTCGCCAAACTCGGTGGCATCGCCAAGATGATCGGCACCACGCTGCGCAACAGCGCCGCCCCGACGATGCTCGGCGCCGGCTACAAGGTCAACGTCATTCCGGGGCAGGCCACCGCGCACGTCGACGGCCGCTTCCTGCCGGGCTACGAGGAGGAGTTCCTCGCCGACCTCGACCGCGTCCTCGGCCCGCGGGTGCGGCGCGAGGACGTGCACGCGGACAAGGCCGTGGAGACCGGCTTCGACGGCGACCTGGTCAAGGCGATGCAGACCGCGCTGCGGGCGGAGGACCCCATCGCGCGGGCCGTCCCCTACATGCTCTCCGGCGGCACCGACGCCAAGTCCTTCGCCGACCTCGGGATCCGCTGCTTCGGCTTCGCCCCGCTGAAGCTGCCGCCGGAGCTGGACTTCGCCGGCATGTTCCACGGGGTGGACGAGCGGGTGCCCGTCGAAGGTCTGACATTCGGGACGCGCGTGCTCGACCGGTTCCTCGACGCGTGCTGAGCGGGTCCGTATCCAGTCCTGAACAGTCGTCAGTTTGGCGGGAGTTGGCGTCTCTTAGCCGGAAAGAGTGAACAGTCTCACGGTTACGTAGCCCTATTACCTTCCTCTCGTTACAGGGTGTGCGGTCCGCGGCTGGGACCGCATCCCAACAAGGAGGAACCCAATGCTCAAGAAGGTCGTCGCCACTGCGGCTGCCACCGGTGGTCTCGTGCTCGCGGGCGCGGGGCTGGCCGCCGCCAGCGGGGGCGCGCAGGGAGCTGCTGTGAACAGCCCCGGCGTCGTTTCGGGCAACGTCATCCAGGTTCCCGTCGAGGTGGACGCGAACGTGTGTGGCAACACCATCAACGTCGTCGGCCTGCTCAACCCCGCGACCGGCAACGTCTGCGTCAACAAGTGATGTTGCCCCTCGCCGGGTGAGGGTATGGAGAAACCGGGCGGCTCCGGGAGCGCGCGCCACGCGCCCCGGAGCCGCCGGGCTTTCGACCCGGACACCGCGTGCGGGCTCGGCGCCCGCGCGCGTTCCGTATGGCAAGAAGCAGCAGAGGGGCAAAGCAATGCGACAGGTCGCAAAAAAGGGCCTGCTCTCCGCGGCGGCGGCGGGCACCGTGCTCGCAGCCGCGGGTGGCTACGCGTACGCGGACTCGGGCGCCCAGGGCGCCGCCGCGCACTCCCCGGGCGTCGCGTCCGGGAACACCGTCCAGGCGCCGGTGCACGTGCCGGTCAACGTCTGCGGCAACACCGTCAACGTCGTGGGCCTGCTCAACCCGGCCACCGGCAACACCTGTGTCAACGGCGGCCACGGCCACCACGCGCACGGTGCGCACGGGTGGCACGGTGAGCACGGCCAGGGGCACCACGGCGGTGGCGCCCAGGCCGACGGCGCGGCGGTGAACTCACCCGGCGTCGTCTCCGGCAACGTCATCCAGGCGCCGGTGCACGTGCCGGTCAACGCCTGTGGCAACACCGTGGACGTCGTGGGGGCGCTCAACCCCGCCACCGGCAACACCTGTGTCAACGGCGGTCAGCACCACCCGCAGGGGCACGACCACGGCGCGCCGCACCACCCGGGCACGCCGGCTCACCACGAGCCCTCGCAGCACCACCCGCACCACCCGTCGACCGGGCACCCCGGGCCGAAGCCGTCCGAGCAGCCGCCGACGGGGCATGAGGCCCCGCCCGCCGAGCACTCGGTGCACAAGCCCGGCCCCGGTCACCACGCCGTCACCCCCGTCACCCCGGTGGTGAAGGGCTGGCACCGTCCCGCCGAGCACCCGGTCGCGGCCCCGGCCCCGGAGAAGGACACCGAGCTCGCGCACACCGGTGCGGGTGAGCTGGGCGTGGCCGGCGCGGCGAGCGCGGCCCTCCTGGCCGGCGGCACCATGCTCTACCGCCGGGCGCGCGCCGGGCAGCAGGGCTGATCCACGGGCGGTCCTCCCGGCCGCCGGACGGGAACGGAGCGGGCCCCAGGCGCCGGGGCCCGCTCCGTTCCCCGTGCTGTCCGGCCGCCCGTCCGCACGGTCACCAGGTGGCCTTGAGCTGGCGGATGATCCGCCGCCGCAGCCGCACTCTCCGGCTGCCGTCCGGGTTGAGGCGGAGTCGGTCCAACTCCCAGTGCCCGTACTCGGCGTGGTCGGTCAGCAGACGGGTCGCCGCACGCCGGGAGACCCCGCGCGGCACATACACATCACAGAATTCGTATTCCGGCATCGCATCTATTGTGCGGGAACGGGTCCGGTACGGATAGCGTCTGCACTATGTCTGATGCTGCGCAGCCAACCGCTGCCGAGGTACGGGCCGCCGCCGAGGCGGTCAAAGCCGCTCTGGACCGCCACCTCGACGCCGTCGAACGCCGGTCGGGGGAGGACGACCCGGCCGTCTACGCCGCGTTCAACGAGCTGGCCGCGGCAGCCGAGGCGTACGACGAGCTGCTGTACGACGCCTACGACGAGGTCACTCCGTTCGAGATCCCCGGGGACGACAGCCTGCCCGCCTACGCGGGGCCCGAGGAGCCCAGCGCGCTGAGCGTGCTGATCCGGCGCGACTACGCCGTCGTCGAGCCGCAGCGGCTGCTCTCGCAGGCCCAGCGGGTGGCCGATCTCGATCCCGACGCCCCTGACCCGTCGCTGGGTTCGAACCGGCCCGGGGCCGCGGCGGGCAGTGTGCACGCGGCGCTCGGGGTGCTCTTCGGCGAGTACGAACCCGACGAAATCGCCTCGCGGCACAAGGAGTTCGGCCTGGAGGAGGGCGACTCCACGCTGTGGGTGGCCGCCGTGGACGAGCTCGCCGAGCCGGGGGAGTGGCTGTCCGCCCCCTTCGACCAGGCCGATCCGCAGCGGGTGGTGTGCCGTTTCGACGTCAGCTCCGTCTTCGACGAGGAGCTCGACGGACTCGACGACGACGTGGACGAGATCGAGGACGAGGTCGAGGACGTCGATCTGGAGGAGGAGCCGGACGACGGGCCCGGGGGCGACGCGGGGGCGCGGGGCGGGCGGGCCGCCGGCCCCGCGCGCTGAGCCCCGCCCCCCTTCGCCCCGGGGCTCCCCGCGGGGCTCACCCGGCGGGTCGCACCTGCGCTCCGAGCAGGGACGCCAGCCGGGTGCTCCGCTCCTTCCCCGGCCGTTCGGCCACGGCCCGGGCGAGGGCCGGGCCGGCGCCGTGCACGACGGACAGGTGCCGCTCGCCGCGGCCGAACGCGGTGTGGACCCAGGGCCGGTCGAGCGCGTCCGTCGCGTCGCCCGGCAGCACCACGACGGCGGCCGGCCAGCGCGTACCGGCCGCCTGGTGGGCCGTCACGGCCCAGCCGTGCCGCACCTCGTCGGCGACGCGGGACGGGGGGACGGTGACGGGGGTGCCCGAGCAGTCCAGCCGCAGGCCCTCGGCGTCGGCCGAGACCACGGTGCCGGGGACGATCCGGCCGGGGGCGGGCACGTGGACGACGCGGTCGCCCGGGTCGAAGCCGCCGAAGCGGCCCGGGCCGGGGTTGAGCCGCTGCTTGAGCGCGGTGTTGAGGGCGCGGGTGCCGGCGGCGCCGCCGTGGCCCGGGGTGATCACCTGGGTGCCCTCCGGGGGGATGGCGAAGGCGCGCGGCACCGAGTCGGCGACGAGCTGCACCGTGCGGTGCACGGCCTCGCCCGCGTCCCGCACGGGTGTGATCACGACCTCCTTGCCGGGGGCGTCGACCTGGGCCAGCTCGCCGACGCCGATGCCCGAGACCAGCTCGCCGATCGGGCCCGGGTCGGGGGTGCGCGAGACCACGACGGGGCAGGCGCGGGCCGCCAGGACGTCGGCGAGGACGCGGCCGGGGCCCGCCGAGTCGAGGCCCGCCGGGTCGCCGCTCAGCACCAGGCGGGCGCCGTCGGCCAGCGACTCGACGAGCATCGCGGCCGTCTCGACGTCGAGTTGGGGAGCGTCCAGGACGGCGAGGAGGTCGAGGGGGAGCGTGCCCTCGGGGTCGCGCTCCGGGCCCTCCGCGCCGGAGAGCAGGCCGGCCACCGTGACCGCTTCCTCGTCGCCCGCCGCCGCGAGGCGCCGCCGGCCGTCCTCGGTGAACGCGGCCGCGACCGCCCGCAGGCCCAGCGAGCGGGCCGCCGCGACGACCGCGGCCGGCTCGGCCCGGGCGGCCTCGCCGCCGCTGTGGGCGACCAGGCCGGAGCCGGCCACGGCGCGGATCAGCTCGGCGGCCGAGGGCGTCGGGGCGCCGGCCGCCGCGGCCTCCCAGTCGAGCTCCCGCTCGGGCAGGGTGCCGAGCAGCCGGGCCAGGCCGTCGGCGAGGCTCTCCTCGGCCATCGCGTACCGGTCGAGCCCGAGCAGCAGCCGGACGGGCGCCTCCTCCCCGTCCTCGCCGGCCGGCTCGCGCAGGGGCTCCTGGAAGACCAGCACCGCGCCCTCCGCGACGGCGGCCTGCACGGCCTCGTCCGGGTCGGGGACGGAGCGCCGGGCGAGCTCCTCGGTCAGCTTCCCGGACTCCAGCACGGTGTGCCCCGCGAGGGCGGCCCGCTCCAGCAGCCAGGCGACCAGGGCGCGGGCCCGCCGCTCGTCGCCCGGCCCGCAGGCGGCGCCCAGCAGCGCGCGGGCGAAGCCGTCGGCCTGCTCGGGGCGCACGCCCCCGACCCCCAGCAGCAGCCAGGGGTCCTCACGGAGCAGGTCCGCGGCCTGCTCGCCGAGGGCGGCCACGGCCGCCGCCGCGAGCCGCTCCGGCGCCCCGCCGGCGGCCAGCACCTCCCGCACGCCGCCCAGGACGCCCTCGTCCACCACCCGCTCCGGCCGCGGCCGGGGCGGCCGGCTCTCCCGCACCACGGCCGTCCGCGGCGCGGGCCGCTCCCGCCGCACCGGCTCGTTGAAGAACGAATCGGCCGACCTCTCCCCGCTCTCCACCGCCCGCACAGCCGCGGCCAGCGCCTCCGCCACGGCGGACCGCCTGGGCCCCGCCGCGGCGCCTTCGGCCGCCCCCGAACTGGCGGCGCCCTCCGGCCCGTTGGCGTCCCCGGCCGCCTCCGAAGTGTCACGCGCGGTCGCGCCGCCGCCCTGGGCCGTGCCCTCGGCCCCCTCCGAACGCGCGGCCGCCTCCGGGCCGTTGTCGCCCTCCGCCGGTTCCGGGGTCGCCCCCGGCGCCGGGGAGTCCTGGGCCGCGTGGGCGTCGCCCGCGCCCGCCGTGTTGCCCGGGGGCGTAACCGGGGCGTCCCCGGCCGCATCCGAAGCGCCATGCGCGGCCGCGCCCGGCGCCGCGCCCTCGCCGCCCTCCGGAGCGGCACCCCGCGCCGGGGCTCCGGCCTCCGCCGGATGCCCGGCGGCGGGCGCGTCCGTGCGGGGTCCGGGGTCGCCCGCGGGGGCCGGGGCGGCCGCCCCGGCGCCCTCCGCCGGCGCGGCCGCTTCCGCGGCCGCGCCGGCCAACGCTTCCGCGGCCGCGTCGTCGTCCGGGGTTGACGCGGGGGCGGCCTCGTCGTCGAGGCGGTCCGTGTTCACAGCTCGCTCCAGTCGTGGTCGGGGTAGCGGTGGACCGGGGCCGACACGTCGTCGAGCGCCCGGCAGATCTCGTCGGGAAGAGTAAGGCTCTCCACTGACAACGCGGCCCGGAGCTGGTCCGCGGTGCGGGCGCCGACGATGGGGGCGGTGACGCCGGGGCGGTCGCGGACCCAGGCGAGGGCGACCTGGAGGGGGGTCGCGGCGAGGCCGTCGGCCGCGGTGGCGACGGCGTCGACGACGCGGCGGGAGGGCTCGTCGAGGTACGGGGCGACGAAGGCCGAGAGGGTCTCCGAGGCGCCCCGGGAGCCCGGCGGCGTGCCGCGGCGGTACTTGCCGGTGAGCACGCCCCGGCCCAGCGGCGAGGACGGCAGCAGCCCGACGCCCAGGTCGAGCGCGGCGGGCAGCACCTCGCGCTCGACGCCGCGCTGGAGCAGCGAGTACTCCATCTGCGTCGTGGCGAGGGGCACCCGCGCGCCCGGCGCGGCGAGCTGCCAGGTCGCGGCCTTCGCGAGCTGCCAGCCGCTGAACCCGGCGACACCGGCGTAGCGGACGCGGCCGCTGGCGACGGCCAGGTCGACGGCGTGCAGCGTCTCCTCCAGCGGCGTGGCCGGGTCGAAGGCGTGGACCTGCCACAGGTCCACGTGGTCGGTGCCGAGCCGGGCGAGGGACGCGTCGAGCGCGGCGAGGAGATGGCCGCGCGAGCCGTCCGTGCGGTGGCCGGGGTCCAGGACGCCGCCCGCCTTGGTGGCGATCACCAGCTCGCGGCGCGGGACGACGGTGCCGAGGAGCCGGCCGAGCAGGTACTCGGAGCCGCCGTCCGCATAGACGTCGGCGGTGTCGACGAGCGTCCCGCCGGCCTCGCGGAAGACCTTGAGCTGCTCGGCGGCCTCGTGCTCGTCGGTGTCCCGGGCCCAGGTGAGGGTGCCGAGCCCGATCCGGGACACCCGCAGGCCCGTGCGGCCCGCATGTCTTGGCTCCATGACGGCTGAGACTACTGGGCCGCCCGGGCCGGGCGAGGGGCGGCGGACCGGTGACGTACCGCAGGTCGGCGCGCTACAGTCGCCCGCGACGACGACGTTACTCATCGGTAGGGAGAGCGGGATGCGACTCGGAATCAACCTCGGCTACTGGGGCGCCGGGATGGACGAGGACAACCTCGCGGTCGCCCGCGAGGCCGACCGCCTCGGCTACGCGGTCTGCTGGGCCGCCGAGGCGTACGGTTCGGACGCGGCCACCGTCCTGTCGTGGGTCGCCGCCAAGACCGAGCGGATCGACGTCGGCTCGGCCATCTTCCAGATCCCCGCCCGCACCCCCGCGATGACCGCGATGACCGCCGCCACCCTCGACTCCCTCTCCGGCGGCCGCTTCCGCCTCGGCCTCGGCGTCTCGGGCCCCCAGGTCTCCGAGGGCTGGTACGGCGTCAGGTTCGACAAGCCGCTGGCCCGCACCCGCGAGTACGTGGAGATCGTCCGCAAGGCGATGTCCCGCGAGCGCCTGACCCACGAGGGCGAGCACTGGACGCTGCCGCTCCCCGGCGGCCCCGGCAAGCCGATCAAGCTCACCGTCCACCCCGTCCGCGAGCGCATCCCGCTGTACATCGCGGCCATCGGCCCGAAGAACCTGGAGCAGACCGGCGAGATCGCCGACGGCGCCCTCGTGCTCTTCTTCGCCCCGGAGCACGCCGAGGAGACCACGCTGGGCGCGCTGCGGGCCGGCCGCGCCAAGGCGGGCAAGGACATGGCCGGCTTCGACCTCGTCCCCACCGTCCCGCTCGCCGTCGGCGACGACGTCCGGGCCCTGGCCGACACCTTCCGCCCGTACACCGCCCTGTACGTCGGCGGCATGGGCAGCGCCAAGCAGAACTTCTACAACAGGCTGGCGCGGCGCATGGGTTACGAGAAGGAGGCCGCCGAGATCCAGGAGAAGTACCTCGCCGGCGACAAGAACGGCGCCGCCGCGGCCGTCCCCCACGAGCTGATCGACCGGACGTCGCTGCTCGGCCCCGTCGGGCGGATCGCCGACCGGATGCGGGCCTACGCGGAGGCCGGGGTCACCACCCTCTCCCTGACGCCCGCCGGCTTCACGCTGGAGGAGCGGATCGCGGGCCTGCGGGCCGGCGTCGAGGCCCTGGAGCGGGCCGGACTCGCCTGACCGCCGCCACCCCACCGACCGGGCGGGGAAACCCTGCGGCCGTGGTGGGGGCTCGGGGGTGTCTTCCCCGCCACGGCCGACACCGAGCACAACGCCCGTACGCCGCCGGGGTTACGCGCCGCGGCGACGGGGCGGCGGGCGCGGCGCCCGCGCGCGCCGTCCGCCGTTCGGCGGAGCGCGCCGGCCGCCCCGGCTGGCGCCCCCCTCGCCACGGCACTTGACTGGGTGTGCCCGACCGGAGGTGAGGGCCATGCTCACGGCCAGAAGTCTGTTCCAGGAAATCATCGAGGACGACGCGTCGTACCGGCTGTTCTGCTCCATCGCCGCCGGCGGCGAGGCGCAGGGCGGCTGGGAGAACGGCCGCATCGCGGCCCTGGTCCCCGAGCCGCTCCGCGCCCTCGCCCCCAAGATCGCCCGGCACGGCGCCGACGAGGACAAGCACGGCCGGATCTTCCTCGCCCTGCTGCGCAAGCGCGGGCTCGACCCCGTCGAAGTGCCCCCGGAGACCGACTACACCATGCTCCTGGAGCGCCGGGGCATCGGCCTGCCGCACGAGAAGCTGCGCCGGGACGAGCCGCTGACCGAGCGGGACGTCATCGTCTACCTCGCGCACAGCCGCGTCACCGAGCAGCGCGCCGCCGACCAGATGCGGATGCTCACCGCGCACTTCGGCGACCATCCGGAGATCGGCCGGGCGATCCGGATGATCTGCCACGACGAGGCCAACCACCTCGCCTACTGCCACGAGGAGCTGCTGCGGCTGGCCGCCGCCGGCCACGGCCCGGTGATCCGCTCCGTGCTGCGCGAGACCGCCCTCGCCGAGACCCGGATCCACCGGGACGTCGGCCTCGCGGTCATGGACCGCATGACCGGCCTCCTGGGCTGGCCGCGCGCCAAGTCCGCGGCGCTCGCCGCCGGGATCCACGCGCTGCACACGGCCGAACGGCTCGGCGGCTGGCGGCGGATGGTCAGCCTCCGGATGCCGGAGCGGCGGGACGCGCTCGGCGCCGGGGCCCTCGCCCGCCCGGCCCCGGAGTCCGTGTAGGACCGCCGGCCCCGAGTCCGTGCGGGACCGCCGTCCGGCCCCCTCACAGCCACCCCCGTCGCTTGAACCACCGGTGCAGCCCCAGCACCACCCCCGCCATCAGCAGCAGCACCGCCGGATAGCCCCAGGGCCGGCGGAGTTCGGGCATGTGGGTGAAGTTCATGCCGTAGATGCCGGCGATCATCGTGGGGACGGCCGCCATCGCCGCCCACGCCGAGATCTTGCGCATGTCGTCGTTCTGCTGGACGCCCGTCTGCGTCAGGTGGGCCGAGAGGACGTCCGAGAGCAGCCGGTCGAGCGCCTCCACGGCCTCGTTCGCCCGCGCGAGGTGGTCGCCCACGTCGCGGAAGAACACCCGGGCCGCCTCGTCCACGAACGGCAGGTCCGCCCCGGCCAGCCGGGCCACCGGCTCCGCCAGCGGCACCGTGGCCCGGCGGAACTCCACGACCTGGCGCTTGAAGCCGTAGATGCGCATGGCGATGTTCCGGTTGTCCACGCCCAGCGGGGCGAACACCTCGGTCTCCAGCTCGTCCAGGTCGTCCTGGAGCTGCGCGGCGACCTCCGTGTACCCGTCGACGACCGCGTCGGACACCGCGTACAGCACGGCCGTCGGCCCCCGCCGCAGCAGCTCCGGGTCGTCCTCCAGCCGGGCCCGGACGCCCGCGAGCGGGCTGCCCTCCCCGTGCCGGACGGTCACCACGAAGGAGTCGCCGAGGAAGAGCATCAACTCGCCGGTGGTCACGGTGTCCGCCGCGTCGTCGTAGACCACGGGCTTGAGCACGACGAACAACGAGCCCGCGTAGAGCTCCAGTTTGGGACGCTGGTGCGCCTTGAGCGCGTCCTCGACGGCCAGTGGATGGAGCGCGAACTCGCTGGTCACCAGCGAGAGTTCCGATTCCGTCGGCTCGTGCAGGCCGACCCAGAGGAAGGCGTTCCCCGCCGTCCGCGCCAGCTCCAGCGCGTCGGAGAAGTCCGCCGGCCCCTCGGCCCGCCGGCCGTCCCGGTAGAGGGCGAAGTCCACGATCACGCGGGCATTCTCCACCCGACGGCCGCCCGGGGCCCGTCGTAGGCTGGACCGCATGCCCACCCTGATCCTGGTCCGGCACGGCCGGTCCACCGCCAACACCGGTGGCGTGCTCGCGGGATGGACCCCCGGCGTCGCCCTCGACGAGCGCGGCGCCGCCCAGGCGGCGGCCCTGCCCGGCCGGCTGCGGGACGTGCCGCTGGCCGCGGCCGTCACCAGCCCCCTGCGGCGCTGCCGGGAGACCCTGGCCCCGCTGCTCGCCGCCCGGCCGGGGCTGCCGCTGCACACCGACGAGCGGATCGGCGAGTGCCACTACGGCGACTGGTCCGGCCGCAAGCTCGCCGAGCTGGGCGACGAGCCGCTGATGGCCGTCGTCCAGCAGCACCCCTCCGCCGCCGTCTTCCCCGGCGGCGAGTCCATCCGCGGCATGCAGGCCCGCGCCGTCGACGCCGTCCGCGAGTGGAACGACCGCATCGAGCACGAGCACGGCCCCGACGCGGTCTACCTGATGTGCAGCCACGGGGACCTGATCAAGGCGCTGGTCGCCGACGCCCTCGGGCTGCACCTCGACCTCTTCCAGCGCATCCACGTCGACCCGTGCTCGGTCACCGCGATCCGCTGGACCCGGCTCCGGCCCTATCTGCTGCGCCTCGGCGACACCGGCGAGCTCGCCGGCCTCGCGCCGCACGAGGACGCC
Source organism: Streptomyces caatingaensis (assembly GCF_001187435.1). Classification (GTDB taxonomy): domain Bacteria; phylum Actinomycetota; class Actinomycetes; order Streptomycetales; family Streptomycetaceae; genus Streptomyces; species Streptomyces caatingaensis. The sequence goes on from NZ_LFXA01000017.1 coordinate 121,232, forward strand.
CCCGGCGCCGGGGACTCCGCGGTCGGGGGCGGTGCGGGGGCACCGTGATCCCCGTGCGCAGTAGGGTGGTGGCGCGGGCGAGCGGCACGGGCCCCCGCCCCGCACCGGAGTTCACGACCGACCACCGACCAATGGAGCAGGACGTTGCCCCGTCAGGTGTTCCTCTATGATCCGCCGGACCGCTTCGTCGCCGGTACGGTCGGGCTGCCGGGCCGCCGCACCTTCTTCCTCCAGGCGAGCGCGGCCGGCCGCACCACCAGCGTCGCCCTGGAGAAGGCGCAGGTCGAGGCGCTGGCCGAGCGCATCGACGAGCTGCTGGACGAGGTCGTCCGGCGCACGGGCGGCAGCGCGCCCGTCCCGGCCGTGGCCCCCGCCGAGCTCGCCGACACCGCGCCCCTGGAGACCCCCGTCGAGGAGGAGTTCCGGGTCGGCACCATGGCCCTGGCCTGGGACGGCGAGAGCCAGCGCATGGTCGTCGAGGCGCAGGCCCTCGTCGAGCTGGAGGCCGACACCGACGAGGACCTCGCCGCGGCCGAGGAGCGCCTCCTCCAGGACGAGTCGAACGGGCCGCCCATGCTGCGCGTGCGCATCACCGGCACCATGGCCCGGGCCTTCGCCAAGCGCGCTCTGGAGATCGTCAACGCCGGCCGCCCGCCCTGCCCGCTGTGCAGCCTGCCGCTCGACCCGGAGGGACACGTATGTCCGCGCCAGAACGGATACCGTCGCGGAGCGTGAGCCCGCAGGAGCTGCTGGCCAAGGGCGAGCTGACGGTGCGCGGCCGGATCCGCGAGGCGTCCAACGCCGTCCTCTACTGCACGGTCGAGTACGAGGGCGTGAGCGCCGCCTGCGTCTACAAGCCCGTCGCCGGCGAGCGCCCGCTGTGGGACTTCCCCGACGGCACGCTCGCCCAGCGCGAGGTGGCCGCCTACGAGCTCTCCGAGGCCATGGGCTGGGGCCTGGTCCCGCCGACGGTGCTGCGCGACGGCCCGTACGGGCGGGGCATGTGCCAGCTGTGGGTCGAGGTGCCCGACGAGGCCGCCCAGGAGCGGCTGCTGGCCCTGGTCGAGGGCGAGGAGCCGGGCCCCGGCTGGAAGGCCGTGGGGTACGCGGACGTGGGGGAGGAGCGGCCGGCGCTGCTGGTGCACGCGGACGACGAGCGGCTGCGGCGGCTGGCCGTCCTCGACGCGGTGATCAACAACGGTGACCGCAAGGGCGGCCACCTGCTGCCCTCCGCCGACGGCCGGCTCTACGCCATCGACCACGGCGTCACCTTCAACGCGGACGACAAGCTGCGCACGCTGCTGTGGGGCTGGGCGGGCGAGCCGCTGACGGAGGAGGCGCTGGCGGCCCTGCGCCGGCTCTCCGCCGACCTGGCCGACGGCGGTCCGCTGGCCGCGCGCCTGGCCGAGCTCATCACCCCGGCCGAGATCGACGCCCTCCGCTCCCGCGTCGCCGGCCTCCTGCGCACCGGCCGCCACCGCGAGCCGAGCGGCCGCTGGCCGGCGATCCCGTGGCCGCCGGTCTGAGCCCGGCCGCGCCGGGGCGAGCGGAGCCGGGGGCCCCACTTCACTGAACCGACGGATCCGGTTCGTATCCGGAAGCCGCGTCCGGTTACGCTCGGAGCATGCATGCCTGGCCCGCTTCCGATGTGCCCGCCCTGCCCGGCAGTGGCCGCGACATCCGGATCCACGACACCGCGACCGGTGGACGGGTGACCCTCGTCCCCGGCCCCGTCGCCCGCCTCTACGTCTGCGGCATCACGCCCTACGACGCGACCCACATGGGGCACGCGGCGACCTACAACGCGTTCGACCTCGTGCAGCGCGTGTGGCTCGACACCAAGCGGCAGGTTCACTACGTCCAGAACGTGACCGACATCGACGATCCGCTGCTGGAGCGGGCCGCCGCCAACGGTGACGACTGGGAGGCCCTCGCCGAGCGCGAGACGGCCCTGTTCCGCGAGGACATGACCGCGCTGCGGCTCCTCCCGCCCCGGAACTACGTGGGCGCCGTGGAGTCGATACCCAAGATCGTCCCGATCGTCGAGCGCCTGCTCGCCGCCGGTGCCGCCTACGAACTCGACGGCGACGTCTACTTCTCGGTGGCCTCCGACGCCCACTTCGGCGAGGTCTCCGGCCTGGACGCCGAGGCCATGCGCCTGCTGTCCGCCGAGCGCGGCGGCGACCCCGACCGGCCGGGCAAGAAGAACCCGGTCGACCCGATGCTGTGGATGGCCGCCCGCCCGGGCGAGCCCAGCTGGGACGGCGCCTCGCTCGGCCCCGGCCGCCCCGGCTGGCACATCGAGTGCGTCGCCATCGCCCTGGAGCACTTCGGCATGGGCTTCGACGTCCAGGGCGGCGGCTCCGACCTGATCTTCCCGCACCACGAGATGGGCGCCTCGCACGCCCAGGCGCTCACCGGCGAGCACCCCTTCGCCAAGGCGTACGTGCACGCGGGCATGGTCGCGCTGCACGGCGAGAAGATGTCCAAGTCCAAGGGCAACCTGGTCTTCGTCTCGGCGCTGCGCCGCGCGGGCGTGGACCCGGCGGCCATCCGCCTGGCCCTGCTGGCCCACCACTACCGCGCCGACTGGGAGTGGACGGACGCCGTCCTGGCCGAGGCCGTCGAGCGCCTGGGCCGCTGGCGCGCGGCCGTCTCCCGCCCCGACGGCCCGTCCGCCGACGCCCTCCTGGAAGAGGTCCGCGAGGCGCTCGCCGACGACCTCGACGCCCCCGCCGCGCTGGCCGCGGTGGACCGCTGGGCCGCCGCCCAGGCCGCCGGCGGCGGCACGGACGAGGGCGCGCCCGGCCTGGTGTCGCGCACGGTGGACGCGCTGCTCGGCGTGGCGCTCTGACCCGGTTCCGTTCCCGCGGGGTGCCCGCCGCCGTCAGGCGGCGGGCACCCCGTTTTCGCGTCCGCGCACACCGAGTTGACGGAGTATCAACTTCCGGATGTGTTCTTCCGTGAAGGCCGGGGCGGATCCCGTGTGTCGCGGGCGGGCCCTGTGCTGAGGTGGGCGCCGGGCGCGAGACCCGTTCACCGACCGCCGCAGGGCGGCGACGACTGGAGGGACATGCCATGCACCGCACCGCAGCACGCCGCCCGTTCGCCCGCCGAAGACTGCTCGGCGCCGGCGCGGCCGCGGCCGTCGGCACCCTCGCCCCGGCCGCCCGGGCCGCCGCCGCGCCGGCCTCCTGGCCCACGCGCCTGCCCCTGCCCGACGGCTTCCGCCCCGAGGGCATCGCCATCGGACCCGGCCCCTGGGCCTGGCTCGGCTCCCGGGCCGGCTCCGCACTCTACCGCGCCCACCTGCCCACCGGCCGCGGCTCCCTGCTGCCCACCGGCATGGACGGCCCCTCGCTCGGCCTCAAGACCGACCGCCACGGCCGGGCCTTCGTCGCCGGCGCCTTCGCCCGGGACCTGCGCGTCGTCGACACCCGCGACGGCCGGCTCCTGGCCCGCTACCCCGTGGGCGGACCCGGCACCCTGGTCAACGACGTCGTCCTGACCCCCGGCGCCGCCTGGTTCACCGACTCCACCCGGCCGTACGTCTACGGCCTCCCGCTCGGCCCGCGCGGCGAACTGCCGCCCGCCCGCGACGTGGTGGCGCTGCGGCTGACGGGGGAGTGGCAGGAGGCGCCCGACGGCGGCTTCACCTCCAACGGCGTCTCGGTCACGCCCGACGGCCGGGCCCTCCTCGTCGTCAACGTCTTCCAGGACGGCGGCGGCCTGCTGCGCGTCGACCCGCGCACCGGGGACGCGCGCCGCGTGGACCTCGGCGGCGTCCGGCTGCCCGACGGCGACGGGGCGCTGCTCACCGGCCGCACGCTCTACGTCGTCCAGCAGGTGCAGAACGCCGTCGACGTCTTCCACCTCGACGCCGCCGGCCTGCGGGGCGTACGGGTCGCCCGCATCACCGACCCGCGCTTCCGCGTCCCCACCACCGCAGCCGCCTACGGGGACCGGCTCTACCTGCCCAACTCCCGCTTCACGGAGGAGCCTCCGCCGCGGGAGTACGACGTGGTGGCGGTGCGCCGGGTGCGCTGAGCGGGACGCACCGGGGACGTTCGGTCACGAACCAGGGGTAACCGTACGGTAGTTGATCACATCTGGTCCGATTCCCTTGACCCCGGCGGACCGGACGATCAAGACTCGTCGCATACGGCCGTACTGTCCTGTCCTGTCCGGGTTGCGTCCGCGTGGCCCGGTCCCGTTCGGAGGTCGCGCCGTCATGCCCGCATTACCCTCGGAAGGAAGCCCCGCCGGCCCCAGCCGCCGCCAGGCCCTCGGTCTGCTGGGCGGCACCGCCGCCGCCCTCGCCCTGTCCACAGCAGCCGGACCCGCCGCCCAGGCCGCGCCGGCCGCCGCGCCCGCCGCCCTGCCCGAGCGGGTGCGCACCCTGCTCGGCAGGCTCACCCTCGACGAGAAGATCTCCCTCGTGCACGGGGCCGCCGACCCGAGGAGAACCGGCGCCGCCGGATACCTCCCCGGCGTCCCGCGCCTGGGCATCCCCGAACTGCGGCTCACCGACGGGCCGGCGGGCGTCAACCTCGCCAGGTCCGCGACGGGACTGCCGCCCGTCTCCACCCTCGCCGCCTCCTTCAACCCCCGGCTCGCCCGGGAGTACGGCGCGGTGATGGGCCGCGAGGGACGCGCCCTGGGCATGGACCTCATGCTCGCCCCGCAGATCGAGCTCTCCCGCACCCCGCTGTTCAGCCGCGACAAGGACCAGGCCGGCGAGGACCCGTACCTCAACGGGGTCATCGGCGCCGCCCAGGTCGAGGGCATCCAGGCCCAGGGCATGCTCGCCCAGGCCAAGCACTTCCTCGCCAACAACCAGGTCCTCGGCCAGACCGGCGACTGGACCACCGGCGAGGGCGCCTACGACTTCCGGGTCGACGACCGCACCCTGCACGAGATCTACCTGCCCGCCTGGGAAGCCGTGATCCGCGCGGACGTCGCCTCCGTCATGGCCGCCTACAACCACCTCAACGGCCGCTGGAACAGCGACAGCGGACCCACCCTCACCGGCGTCCTGCGCGACGAACTCGGCTTCGAGGGCTTCGTCACCTCCGACTGGGGCGCCACCCACGCCGTCTCGGTCGAGGCCGGCCTGGACATGGAGATGCCCGACGGCGCGTACTTCGGCGACAAGCTGAAGGCGGCCATCGCGGACGGCTCGGTGCCGCCGGCCGCGCTCGACACGGCCGTCGGCCGCGTCCTCGGCCGCTACGACGCGCTCGGGCTGCTGGACGGCTCCCGCGTCCCCGCCCCCTCCTCCGTCGACGTCGAGGCGGGCGCGAAGGTCGCCCGCGAGGTGGCCGTCCAGGGCGCGGTGCTGCTCGCCAACTCCGGCTCCCTGCCGCTGGGCCGGGACGCCCTCGCCGGCCTCGTCCTCATCGGCCCGAGCGCCGCCCAGGTCCTGGTCTCGGCGGGCGGCGAACGCGCCTACGGCTTCGAGGACCGGATGGTCGGCCCGCTGGACGCGCTCCGGCGCGCGGCGGGGAGCGCCGCGCACATCCGCCACGCCGTCGGCAACGACCTCACCGGCACCGCCGTGCCCGCCTCCGCGCTCCCCGGCGGCCTCGCCCGCGAGGGCGGCACGGACGCGACCCTCGACCTCACCGGCGACAGGGCGCTGCCCGCCGGCACGAGCCGCACCTGGACGGGCGTCCTGCGCGCGCCCTCGACAGGTGACTACCTGCTGGCCGTCCAGGGCTGGGGCGCCGCCCTCGCGCTCTCCCTCGACGGCGAGGAGCTGGTCACCGCGGCGGTGCCGCGCGACGACTTCGTCCGCAAGTGGGCCACCGTCCTGCCCACCACGGACGGCCTCGACAACGGCCGCACGGCGGTGCGGCTGACCGCCGGCCGCGACTACCGGATCAAGGTCACCGCCCAGGGCTGGGCGGCGTCCGTCGCCGGCCGGGGCCCGGTGCAGGTCCGCCTCGCCTGGGTCACCCCCGAACAGCGCGCCGCGAACGTCCGCGAGGCGGCGGACCTGGCACGCTCGGCGCACACGCCGGTCGTCTTCGCCTGGAACGGCTCCGGCGGATCCATCGGCAGCGCCGACGACTTCACCTCCCTCGCCCTCCCCAACCACCAGGACGACCTCATCGACGCGGTGGCGCGGGCCAACCCCCGCACCGTCGTCGTCCTCAACACCGGCGGCCCGGTGGCCATGCCGTGGCGCTCCTCCGTGGGCACGATCCTGCACGCGGGCTACGTCGGCCAGGAAGGCGGCCGGGCCATCGCCGACCTCCTGCTCGGCCGCGCCAACCCCGGCGGGAGGCTCGTCGTCACGTACCCGCGGAAGCTCACCGACCACCCGGTGCACGACCCGGCCCACCCCGAGCGCTACCAGGGCGTCGACAAGGTCGTCACCTACAGCGAGGGCGTCTTCACCGGCTACCGCGGCTTCGACAGGGCGGGCACCGAGCCGCTCTTCCCGTTCGGCCACGGGCTGTCGTACACGACGTTCGCCTACGACGCCCTCGAGGTCCGCGCCGAAGGCTCCGGTCACGCGGTGACCTTCACCGTCACCAACACCGGCGACCGGGCGGGCGCCGACGTCCCCCAGGTCTACCTGGGCCCGCCCGCCGGCTGCCCGGTGGAGCTGCCGCCGAGGTCGCTGGTGGGCTTCGAGCGCGTCGAACTGAAGCCGGGCGAGTCGCGCGGCGTCACGGTACGGATCGACGAGCGGCAGCTGTCGTACTGGGACGCGGGGCACGGCGGTTGGGTCCGCACGCGGGGGGCGCGGCCGGTGTACGTCGGGGCGTCCTCGCGGGACGTACGGCTGACGGGCAGCGCGGGCTAGCGGGTGTCCGGGGCGGGGCCGGCCGTCGGCCCGACAGGCCGGCCCCGCGGCCGCAGGGCGACGGCCCGGACGGGCGGGCGGTGCTTCCCGCGCCACGCGCCGGAGGGCGGCGGCCCGTTCGCACGCGAACCCCCGCCGTGCGCGGGCCTCGTGGGGGAGCGTGGTGCCGGGCCCGGGGCAACTCCTCGGGCACGGCCCATGGTCGTGCACACGACAGATGCGATAGGCATGCCCCCATGGACAATCGCACCCGATGGAGAACAGCGATCGTCACCACCGTCGTCGGCCTCCTCGCGGCCCTGACCGGCGGCCCGGCCCGGTCGGCGGCCGGCACCCAGGCCGGCACCCAGGCCGGCACCCAGGCCCGCCTCCACCCCGGTGCCCCGGCAGGGGAAGAACACACCGTGGGCAAGGTGACCGCCTTCACCGCCGCCCCCGCCGAATTCCGCATCCAGGCCGGCCCGGCGACCGCCCGCATCCGTTTCCCCACCCCCGAGACCCTCCACCTCGAACTCTCCCCGGAAGGCCCCTTCGCCGACCCCACCGGCGGGGACATCGTCCTGCCCCAGGGCCCACCCCCGCCCACCCGCTGGCGCGACCGCGGCGACCACTACGAACTGGGCACCTCCCGGCTGACGTTGCGCGCCTACAAGAACCCCCTCCGCTTCGCGCTCCACCGCGCCGACGGCACCCGCCTCTGGTCCGAGACCAAGGGGCTGACCTGGACCGAGGACCGCACCACCCAGACCCTCTCCCGCGGCGCGACGGAGCAGTTCTACGGCGCGGGCATGCAGAACGGCCGCGGCAGCACCTCCCACCGCGGCAAGAAGGTCGAGGTCGGCGTCGACTACAACTGGGACGACGGCGGCCACCCCAACTCCGTGCCGTTCTACCTCTCCTCGGCCGGCTACGGCGTCTACCGCAACACCTACGCGCCCAACACCTACGCCTTCGACGACCCGGTGACCGCCACCGCCCGCGAACGCCGCTTCGACGCCTACTACTTCGCGGGCCGCACCCCCAAGCAGGTCATCGGCGGCTATACGAAGCTCACCGGCCGCCCCTTCCTCCCGCCCCTCTACGGCCTCGAACCCGGCGACTCCGACTGCTACCTGCACAACAAGAACCGCGGCGAGCGCCGCACCCTGGACGCGCTGAAGGTCGCCGACGGCTACGTCGCCCACGACCTGCCCCTCGGCTGGATGCTGGTCAACGACGGCTACGGCTGCGGCTACGAGCACCTCCCCGAGGCCGCCGAGGGCCTGGCGGACCGGAAGGCGCACCTGGGCCTGTGGACCGAGGACGGCCTCGGCCGGCTCGCCGACCAGGTGAGGGCCGGCCAGCGCGTGGCCAAGCTGGACGTCGCCTGGGTCGGCGAGGGCTACAAGTTCGCCCTGGACGGCTGCAAGGCCGCCTACCGGGGCATCGAGGACAACAGCGACGCCCGCGGCTTCACCTGGGCCCCGGAGAGCTGGTCCGGCGCACAGCGCTGCGGGGTCCAGTGGTCCGGCGACCAGAAGGGCTCGTGGGACTACATCCGCTGGCAGATCCCCACGTACGCGGGCGCCACGATGTCCGGACTCGCGTACACCACCGGCGACATCGACGGCATCTTCGGCGGCAGCCCGAAGACGTACGTCCGCGACCTCCAGTGGAAGGCGTTCCTGCCGGCCGTGATGACGATGGACGGCTGGGCGCCGAGCGACAAGCAGCCCTGGCGGTACGGCGAGCCGTACACGTCCGTCAACCGCAAGTACCTGAAGCTCAAGGAGTCCTTGCTGCCCTACATGTACACCTACGCGGCCGAGGCGGCCCGCACGGGCGTCGGCCCGGTCCGCCCGCTGGCCCTGGAGTACCCGGACGACCCGAAGGCGGCCACGGACGCGGCCACGTACGAGTTCCTGAGCGGCGAGCACTTCCTCGTGGCGCCCGTCTACGAGGACAAGGAGACCCGCGACGGCATCTACCTCCCCAAGGGCACCTGGACCGACTACTGGACGGGCCGTACGTACCGGGGCCCGGCGACGCTGAACGGCTACCGCGCCCCGCTGGACACCCTCCCGCTCTTCGTCAAGGGCGGTGCCGCGATCCCGATGTGGCCCGGCATCCGCTCCTCCCGGGACCGCACGCCCGACTCCCCGCTGGCCTGGGACGTCTACCCCGAGGGCGACTCCTCCTTCACCCTCTACGAGGACGACGGGGTCACCCGGGCCCACCGCGAGGGCGCCGCCGCCCGGCAGCGGGTGCACGTGGCGGTGGACCGCGGCGGGGTGACCGTCGACGTCGGCGCGTCCGTGGGGCACTTCCGCGGCAAGCAGACCGCCCGCCCGTACGTCTTCACGGTCCACTCCCGCACGGCGCCGACCGCCGTGACCCTGGACGGCCGTCCGCTGCCCCGCGGCAGCTGGTGGTACGACCCGTCCGACCGCGGCGGAGCGCTCCATGTCACCACCCCGCGCCGGGCGACGGACCGTCCCTTCACCCTGGTGCTGAAGAACGCGGGCGCGGTGACGGGTTGACGTCCCCGGCGGGGAACGCCCCTGTGCGCCCGGGGCGTTCCCCGCCCACGAAGGTCAGCGGGCGCGCCCGACCCGGCGTCCGTCCCACACCGGCCCGGTCGTCTCCCGGACGCGGCCGTCGGAGCCGAGGACCGGATGGCGGTCGAAGGAGCGGGCGCGGGACTGGAGACGGTGCGTTGACCACGGAAGCGGGCGGACGGCACGGCGCACGCCCCTGCCCTTCTACGTGTACGCCGTCCTCGCCAACTCCCTGTTCCAGCGCGGCGTGTTCTCGGGGCCACCACCATGGCCCTGGCCATCGCGCTCGGCGGCAGCCTGCAGAAGGTGTCCTGGCAGCTGGTCTACCTGGGGTCCGCCGGGGCGTTGCTGCTGGCCGCCGCGGTCCTGCTGGCCAGGGCGCCTCGTCGGCGGGTTCGCGCCGCTGCTGGCGGAGCGGGCCGACGAGCGCCTGGGCGTACGGCTGTTGGTGCCGGGCACCCCGGTGGTCCTCATGGCCGCGCTGATCGGCTGCGGCCAGCTCGTCCTGGGCCTGCTGGTGGACGCGTTCGGCCCCGGCCGCGGATTCGCGTGGTACGCGCTGGTCCCCGCGCTGGCCCTGCTGATCAGCGTCCCGGCGCCGAGACGGGGCACCTGGGCCGCCCGGCGGGACTGCCGCCGGCGGCCGGGTCAGCTCTTCCGGTCGAAGTCCTTCATCGACTTCTCGAAGACCTCGCGCTGCAACTGCTCGGAGGTGAGCACGTCGTCCGCCGCCGGGGCGCGCAGCTTCGGGTCCACCCCGAAGTCCCGGTACTCCTCGGTCAGCAGGGTCTCGCCCTTCGAACCCCTGCCGTGCTCACGGGCCTTGAGCGGGAGGTCGTCCCGGCCGATCCACATGTCGATCTCGACGCGGTCGAGGCCGGCCTTGCGCTGGTCCTTGACGTAGGACTCGCGCAGCCAGCCGCGCAGCGCGTTGCCCTTGTACCGGGCCAGGTCGTCCAGGACGACCGTGCCCTTGAAGTGGGCGGCCTTCGCGCCCCCGACGTCCTCGGTGCCGACCCGGCGGACGTCCTTCGTCGAGCGCAGCACGCCCAGCAGGACGGGGAGGTCGCCCTCGGCCCGCTTCTGGACGTCCTCGGGCTTGGGGGCCGGGCCCTCGTGCAGGGGGATGCTGTACCAGGAACGGCCCTTGCCGTACGTGCGCATCGTCTCGTCGTCGGAGCGCTTGGTGTAGAGGCTCCGGCCGTCGCCGATGGCGTGCTCGAAGACCTCCTTGCCCTTCGGGCCGGGCCGCCAGGTCCTGCGCTCGTCCATGTCGGGCCGGCGGGTGAAGGCGTACTCGCCGCGCTCCGTGCCCTCCCGGTCCGTGCGCTTGCGCTTGGTGCGGTAGGAGTTCTGTTCCGCGGTCTTCTTCGACGCCGCCGTCAGGACGGTCTGCGGATCGCGGGTGTCCTCCTTCTCGCCGCCGCCGCAGGCCGCGAGGGAGAGGAGAAGGGCGGTGCCCAGGGACGCCGCCAGGGCGTTCTTCGTGAATGTGGTGATCGTTCGCATGTTCGCGGTCCAGCGTACGCGGGGCCCGGACGGCGCAGGGCGCCGCCCCCGGTGAGGGGTCGGCGCCCTGCGCGGCGGTCACTTCTCCGGGCCGTCCTGCGGCGGGGTCTCGTCCCCCTCGTCCCGCGGCTTCGGCCGCGGCGGGCGGGTGCGCCCGCTGGTCGTGTCCCGCAGGTACGACGCGTCGGCCACGCCCGGCTCGGCCGCCAGGCCGCCCGGCTGGCCGGGGGCGGGCGGGGTGCCCGGACCGCCCTGGGACTGCCCGTCCCGGCGGCGCAGATACCGCTCGAACTCGCGGGCGATGGCCTCGCCCGACGCCTCCGGCAGATCCGCCGTGTCCCGCGCCTGCTCCAGCGACTGGACGTACTCGGCGACCTCGCTGTCCTCCGCCGCGAGCTGGTCCACGCCCAGCTGCCACGCCCGCGCGTCCTCCGGCAGCTCGCCCTGCGGGACGCGCAGGTCGATCAGGTCCTCCAGGCGGTTGAGGAGGGCCAGCGTCGCCTTGGGGTTCGGCGGCTGCGAGACGTAGTGCGGCACGGCCGCCCACAGGCTCACCGTCGGGACGCCCGCGTGCGTGCACGCCTCCTGCAGGATGCCGACGATGCCGGTCGGGCCCTCGTAGCGGGACTCCTCCAGGTCCAGCGTGCGGGCCAGGTCCGGATCCGAGGTGACGCCGCTGACCGGCACCGGCCGGGTGTGCGGGGTGTCGCCGAGCAGCGAGCCCAGGATCACCACCATCTCCACGCCCAGCTCGTGCGCGAAGCCCAGGATCTCGTTGCAGAACGACCGCCAGCGCATGCTCGGTTCGATGCCCCGGACCAGCACCAGGTCGCGCGTGCCGCCCCGGCCGTCCGCGCCCCCGCCGGCACGCACCACGGACAGCCGCGTCGTCGGCCAGGTGATCTTGCGGACCCCGCCGTCGAGCCAGACCGTCGGCCGGTTGACCTGGAAGTCGTAGTAGTCCTCCGCGTCCAGCGCGGCGAACACCTCGCCCTTCCACTCCCGGTCCAGGTGCGCGACGGCACCGGACGCGGCGTCACCGGCGTCGTTCCAGCCCTCGAAGGCACAGATCATGACCGGGTCGATCAGCTCGGGAACTCCCTCAAGCTCGATCACCCAGCGCCTCCTTCCGACCGGGGCGGACGGGTCTCGTACCACCGCCGGTTGCCGTTCCGTGCAGTTGTCTTGCGTCCCCCAAGCCTACGACTTCGGCGACGCGCGGTCGCAGTCCCCGGAAGGGACGCTCGTCACCCTTCCCGTCCCTCGCCGCCCCGCACGCCCCAACCGCTGCGGTACGCGCGCCAGTCGTCGTCCGTGGCGGCGAAGTCGGCGTACAGGGCGAGGCCGAACCGCTCGCGGTGCCGGTCCTCCCGGGTCAGCCCGAGCCGGGCCCCGCGCAGCGCCGCCGCCGCGGTCTCGGCCGAGCCGTGGTGGCCCATGTCGTCGGTGTGGAAGAAGGGCAGGCCCATCAGGAGGTCGGTGCCCGAGGGGGTGGCCTCCAGCGCCAGCCGGGTCTGCTGCGCGACGTAGCCGCCGTACAGGCTCTCCCACGGCAGCGCGGTGTCGTAGGACATGACCGCTATCTGGTCGGTGCGCCGGGCGACCTTGGCGAAGTACGCCTGCGACCACCACTTGGGGCTGCCGAACGCCCGCGAGGCGGAGTGCATCGACGGCAGCGGGTCGATCTGCTGCGCGGCGACGGACAGGACGCCGCCGGCCGCGCGGACGGCGGGCCGGAGCGCGCCGAGGAGGGCCAGGAAGTCGCGGTCGCCGTCGCGTATGGGCTCGACGTCGAGGTGCACGCCCCCGAAGCCGTCCCTCATCACCTCGGCCGAACTGGCCACCACCGCCTGCCTGGTGCGGGCGCGGTCCAGGCGCAGCCCGCCCGTCCCGTCGCGCGCGACGACGTCGCCGAGCCACGCCTGCACCCGGATCCCGGGCAGTGCGCGGTGCACGGCGTCCAGCAGCCGGCGGGCGCCGCGGTGGGCGGAGGCGGGCAGGGTGCCGTCGTGCTCCAGCGGCCCGGCGTGGACGTACAGGTCGCGGATGCCGGTGCCGGCGATCCGCCGCTCCAGCCGGGCGAGGTCCTCGTCGGTGCGGCGGCCGTCCAGCCAGGCGTGGCCCAGCCAGAGCGCGTCGCGGCCGCGGGTGACGGCGTCGTCGGCCGGCACCCCCGCGTAGGAGGCCCGCAGCGCCCCGGCGGCGGCCACCACCGGCACCACGACGACGAGCACGACGGCGATCAGGAGCCGTTTGACGGCGCGCCGGCTCGGCGGCCGGACGCGGGCCAGGAAATCCGGGCGCTTCATGGTGCTCCCCCCTCTTCTTCCCTTGACGGGCGGGGGCCGCGAGGGGTTGCCTCGCGGACACGGAGGGCGGGGAGGGACGTCGTCCCTCCCCGCCCTCCGTGAGCGGTGCCGCGGATCAGCCCTTGCGGTCCAGCATGTCCTTGACCTTGGCGCGGACGTCCTCGTCGTCCAGGCCGCGGATGGTCAGGGTGGTGCGGCGGCGCAGGACGTCGTCCACCGTCTCCGCCCACTCGTGGTCGCGGGCGTAGGCGACCTGGGCCCAGATCTCCGGGCCGTCGGGGTGGATGCGCTCGCCCAGCTCCGGGTTCTCGTTGACCATGCGGGCGATGTCGAAGGACAGCGAGCCGTAGTGGGTGGCGAGGTGACGGGCCGTCAGCGGGTCCATGCGGCTGCCGGGCTCGCGGTCCACGAGCAGGCGGTGGGCCACCGCGTTGGGGTTGGCGACACCGGGCAGCGGGGTGCGGCGGACCAGGCTGGAGACGGGCTCCATCTCCTCGGTCAGCGGGCTGCCGGGCACCTTGGCGAGCTTGTTCATGACCGTACGGCCGATGTGGCGGTAGGTCGTCCACTTGCCGCCGGCGACGGAGAGCATGCCGCCCCGGCCCTCGGTGACGACGGTCTCGCGCTTGGCCTGGGCCACGTCGCCGGGGCCGCCCGGCAGCACGCGCAGGCCGGCGAAGGCGTAGGTCATCAGGGAGCGGTCGAGGTCCGCGTCCACGATGGAGAACGCCGCCTCGTCGAGGATCTGCTGGATGTCGTCCTCGGTGGCGCGGACGTCCGCCGGGTCGCCCTCGTACTGGGTGTCGGTGGTGCCGAGGAGGAGCTGGTCCTCCCAGGGCAGGGCGAAGGTGATGCGGTACTTGTCGATCGGGGTGGCCATGGCGGCCTTCCACGGCGACTTGCGCTTCATCACGATGTGCGCGCCCTTGGAGAGGCGGATGGAGGGGGCCGCGCCCTTGTCCTCCATCTTCCGCAGGTGGTCCACCCACGGGCCGGTGGCGTTGAGCACGACGCGGGCGTCGATGCCGAACTCGGTGCCGTCGATGCGGTCCTTGACCTCGGCGCCGGTGACCTTGCCGTGGGTGAAGCGCAGGCCCTGGACCTCGGCGTGGTTGAGGACGACCGCGCCGGACTCGACGGCCGCGCGGACGGTCATGATCGCCACGCGGGAGTCGTTCATCTGGTGGTCGTAGTAGACCGCCACGGCCTTGAGGTCGTCCGTGCGCAGACCGGGGTTGTCGGCCTTGGCGCGGGCCGGGGAGATCACCTTGCCGACGCCGTCGCCGAAGGCGGACAGCGCCGAGTAGGCGAACACGCCGGCGCCGAGCTTGGCCGCGCCGACCGGGCCGCCCTTGTAGACGGGCAGGTAGAAGGTCAGCGGGTTGACCAGGTGCGGGGCCACGTCCTTGGCCAGCACCCGGCGCTCGTGGTGGTTCTCCGCGACCAGCTTGACCGCGCCGGTCTGCAGGTAGCGCAGACCGCCGTGGACGAGCTTGGAGGACGCGGAGGAGGTGGCGCCGGCGAAGTCGCCGGCGTCCACCATGGCGACCCGCAGTCCCGACTGCGCGGCGTGCCAGGCGACCGAGGTGCCCAGGATGCCGCCGCCGATGACCAGGAGGTCGTACGTCGCGTTGGACAGTCTCTCCCGGGCCTCGGCGCGGCCCGGGTTGACGCCGGCGGCCGGGTGCGTTCCCAGGGTCGGAACGCTCTGCGGGGTTGTCATGATTACTCCTCGTCCTCGATCCAGCCCATGGTCCGCTCGACGGCCTTGAGCCAGTTCTTGTACTCGCGGTCACGCGTGTCCGCGTCCATGCGGGGGGTCCACTCGGCGGCCCGGCGCCAGTTGGCGCGCAGCGCGTCGGTGTCCGGCCAGAAGCCGACGGCCAGGCCGGCGGCGTAGGCGGCGCCGAGGCAGGTGGTCTCGGCGACCATCGGGCGCACCACGGGGGCGTCCAGGAAGTCCGAGAGCGTCTGCATCAGCAAGTTGTTGGAGGTCATGCCGCCGTCGACCTTGAGGGCGGTCAGCTCGACGCCGGAGTCCTTGGTCATGGCGTCGGTGATCTCGCGGGTCTGCCAGGCGGTGGCCTCGAGCACGGCGCGGGCGATGTGCGCCTTGGTGACGTAGCGGGTCAGGCCCGCGATCACGCCGCGCGCGTCGGAGCGCCAGTAGGGGGCGAACAGGCCGGAGAAGGCCGGCACGAAGTAGGCGCCGCCGTTGTCCTCGACGGAGCTGGCGAGCGTCTCGATCTCGGCGGCGCTCTTGATGAGGCCCATCTGGTCGCGCATCCACTGCACCAGGGAGCCGGTGACGGCGATGGAGCCCTCGAGGGCGTAGACCGGCTTCTGGTCGCCGATGCGGTAACCGACGGTGGTGAGCAGGCCGTTGTACGACTGGACGGGCTCGTCGCCGGTGTTCATGAGCATGAACGTTCCGGTGCCGTAGGTGGACTTGGCCTCGCCCTTGTCGTAGCAGGTCTGGCCGAAGAGGGCGGCCTGCTGGTCGCCGAGCGCGGAGGCGACCGGGACGCCGTCGAGGGCGCCGCCCTTGGCGGTGCCGTAGACCTCGGCGGAGGAGCGGATCTCCGGCAGCACGGCGGCCGGGATCTCCATGGAGGAGAGGATGCGGTCGTCCCACGCGAGGGAGCGCAGGTTCATCAGCATCGTGCGGGAGGCGTTGGTGACGTCGGTGACGTGGACGCCGCCGTCGACACCACCGGTGAGGTTCCAGATGACCCAGGAGTCCATGGTGCCGAAGAGGATGTCGCCGCGCTCGGCGCGCTCGCGCAGGCCCTCGACGTTGTCCAGCAGCCAGCGGACCTTGGGGCCGGAGAAGTAGGAGGCCAGCGGGAGGCCGGTCTCGCGGCGGAAGCGGTCCTGGCCGACGTTGCGGCCGAGCTCCTTGCAGAGGGCGTCGGTGCGGGTGTCCTGCCAGACGATGGCGTTGTGGACGGGCTCACCGGTGTTCTTGTCCCAGAGCAGCGTGGTCTCGCGCTGGTTGGTGATGCCGATGGCCTTGACGTCGGCGGCGGTGATGCCGGCCTTCTCGACGGCGCCGGCGACGACCTGCTGGACGTTGGCCCAGATCTCCTTGGCGTCGTGCTCGACCCAGCCCGGCTTGGGGAAGATCTGCTCGTGCTCCTTCTGGTCGACGGAGACGATGCGGCCGTCGCGGTCGAAGACGATGCAGCGGGAGGAGGTGGTGCCCTGGTCGATCGCCGCGATGAACGGACCGTGGCCGTGGGTGCTGGTCATGTGGTGTGTGCTCCTGAGGTCTGAAGGTCTCGGCTGTCGTCGTGCGTGCGTCAGAAGGCCTGGTGGATGCCGGCGGCGACGGCGGCGCCGACGAGCGGGCCGACCACCGGGATCCAGGCGTAACTCCAGTCCGATCCGCCCTTGTTGGGCAAGGGCAGCAGCGCGTGCACGATACGCGGACCGAGGTCGCGCGCGGGGTTGATCGCGTAACCGGTCGGGCCGCCGAGCGAGAGGCCGAGGCCCACGACGACGAGCGCGACGATCAGGGTGCCGGTGCCGCTGACGGCGAGGCCCTTGGTCAGGCCGAGGTTCAGGATGGCCAGGACGAGCACCGTGGTGGCGATGATCTCGGTGGCCAGGTTCTGCACGACGTTGCGGATCTCCGGCCCGGTGGAGAAGACACCCAGCACGGGACCGGCCTTGGGGGCGGCGGCCCGGTCGACGAGGCCCTCCTCGTCGAGCTTGGCGACCAGCTCCGGGTCGGTCAGGTGGGCCTTGAACTGCCCGTAGTAGGCGAGCCACACCAGCGCGGCACCGATCATGGCGCCGAGCATCTGGGAGCCGATGTAGACGGGTACGTCACCCCACTCGGTGCCGCCGTCGATGGCGAGACCGAGCGTGACGGCCGGGTTGAGGTGCGCGCCGGAGGGGGCGGCGATGTACGCGCCCGCCAGGACGGCGAGGCCCCAGCCGAACGTGATGGCGACCCAGCCCGCGTTGAGCGCTTTCGAACGCTTCAGCGTGACGGCGGCACAGACGCCGCCACCGAGCAGAATCAAGACAGCGGTACCCACGGTCTCGCTGATGAAGATGTCGGAGCTGGACACCCGCGACTCCTTTGTCCTTCGTCCAGGGGAAGGCGAACCCCGGGTCCCTCCGGTGGTCCGCGCCCTCCGTGAGGGCGGTGATCGGTCCCGTGGCACTGCACACCATAGCGAATATTGTCGGTAGGTGTTCGACAATGCCGACCGATGCACGGCAGTTTTCTGCACGGTTAAGGGCACGTCAAGGCCTGTGTGACCGGAAACTCCCGGACAACTGGCCAGAAATCTCCGTTTGAATACCGACCGGTAACGAGGGGGTCTCGGCCCGTTCGAACGGACCCGGCCAAGGGGTCAGAACCGGCCGGCGCCGAGGTCGCGGGAGACCGCCCGCGCGCAGTCCCGCACCGCGGCCACGAGCTGGGCCCGCAGCTCGCCGTCCGCGCAGACGCGCTCCACGGCGCCGGTGATGCCGACCGCGCCGACCGGCATCCGCCGGCGGTCGTGGATGGGGGCGGCCACCGACGCGACGCCCGCCCAGGTCTCCTCGACGTCCGCCGCCCAGCCCCGGGCGCGGGTGAGGTCCAGGACGCCCTCCAGCTCGGCGAGGTCGGTGACCGTGCGGTCGGTGAACGCCTCGCGGCCGGTCTCGGCGAGCTGGCTGTGCGCGACCGGGTCGTAGGCGCAGAGCACCTTGCCCAGGGCGGTGCTGTGCAGCGGCTGCATCGCGCCGACCTCCAGCACCTGCCGGCTGTCGTCCGGCCGGAAGACGTGGTGGATGATCAGGACGCCCTGCTGGTGCAGCACGCCCAGGTGGACGCTCTCGCCGCTGGCGCGGGCCAGGTCGTCCGCCCACACCAGGGCGCGGGCCCGCAGCTCGTGCACGTCCAGGTAGCTGTTGCCCAGCCGCAGCAGTTCGGCGCCCAGCTGGTAGCGGCCGGAGGCGGGGTCCTGCTCGACGAAGCCCTCCTGCTGGAGGGTGCGCAGGATGCCGTGCGCGGTGCCCTTGGCGAGCCCCAGCGCGGAGGCCACGTCGGACAGCCCCAGCCGCCGCTCGCCGCCCGCGAGCAGCCGCAGCATCGCCGCCGCGCGTTCGAGCGACTGGATGGTCCGTGCCATCGGGCAGCCTCCTCCACAGTGCCGTTCCCCATATGCCGTTCGGCATTGCTGAACACTATCGGCCGATGCCGACCAGGGGGTAGCCGACGTGGCGTGATCATGATCGCTGAGGGCGGGGCCGGGCCGGTGCCCCGCCCGTCCGGGGCGTGGGACGCCCCCTGCGCCGAACGGGTTGTACGGCTACGCTTGCCGCGTGCGTCCTCTCCGGGAGGGCGCAAAGCCGACAGCCGTCGCAACCACGGGAGCTCCCCATGGCCTCGAAGCCATTGACCGTCAGTTCTTCCCGCTCCGACCGCCTTCGGGAGGCCCTCGCCTCCCGCGTCGTGGTCGCCGATGGGGCCATGGGCACCATGCTCCAGGCTCAGGACCCGAGCCTGGAGGACTTCCAGCAGCTGGAGGGCTGCAACGAGGTCCTCAACGTCACCCGCCCCGACATCGTCCGCTCCGTCCACGAGGCGTACTTCGCGGCGGGCGTGGACTGCGTGGAGACCAACACCTTCGGCGCCAACCACGCGGCCCTCGGCGAGTACGACATCGCCCACCGCGTCTTCGAACTCTCCGAGGCCGGCGCCCGCGTGGCCCGCGAGACCGCCGACTCCTTCGCCGAGGCGGACGGCCGCGACCGCTGGGTCCTCGGCTCCATGGGCCCCGGCACCAAGCTGCCCACCCTCGGCCACGCCCCCTACACCGTCCTGCGCGACGCCTACCAGGCCAACGCCGAGGGCCTGATCTCCGGCGGCGCCGACGCGCTGCTCGTCGAGACCACCCAGGACCTGCTGCAGACCAAGGCGTCCGTCCTCGGCGCCCGCCGCGCCCTGGAGGCCACCGGCCGGAACCTGCCGCTGATCGTCTCGGTGACGGTGGAGACCACCGGCACCATGCTCCTCGGCTCGGAGATCGGCGCGGCGCTGACCGCGCTGGAGCCGCTGGGCATCGACATGATCGGCCTCAACTGCGCCACCGGGCCGGCCGAGATGAGCGAGCACCTGCGCTACCTCTCCCGGCACGCCCGCATCGGCCTGTCGTGCATGCCCAACGCGGGCCTGCCGGTCCTGGGCAAGGACGGCGCCCACTACCCCCTGTCGCCGGGCGAACTGGCCGACGCGCAGGAGACGTTCGTCCGCGAGTACGGCCTCTCGCTCGTCGGCGGCTGCTGCGGCACGACGCCGGAGCACCTGCGGCAGGTCGTGGAGCGCGTCCGCGGCCTGACCCCCTCGCCGCGCGAGCCGCGCCCCGAGCCGGGCGCCGCCTCCCTCTACCAGTCGGTGCCCTTCCGGCAGGACACCTCCTACCTGGCCATCGGCGAGCGGACCAACGCCAACGGCTCCAAGAAGTTCCGCGAGGCCATGCTGGAGGGCCGCTGGGACGACTGCGTGGAGATGGCCCGCGACCAGATCCGCGAGGGCGCGCACATGCTCGACCTGTGCGTCGACTACGTCGGCCGGGACGGCGTGGCGGACATGGAGGAGCTGGCCGGCCGCTTCGCGACCGCCTCCACGCTGCCCGTCGTGCTGGACTCCACCGAAGTCGACGTCATCCGCGCCGGGTTGGAGAAGCTGGGCGGCCGCGCCGTCATCAACTCGGTGAACTTCGAGGACGGCGACGGCCCCGACTCCCGCTTCTCCAAGGTCGCGGCCCTGGCGCGCGAGCACGGCGCGGCGCTGATGGCCCTGACCATCGACGAGGAGGGCCAGGCCCGGACCGCCGAGAAGAAGGTGGAGATCGCCGAGCGGCTGATCGCGGACCTGACACAGAAGTGGGGAATACGCGAATGCGACATCCTCATCGACACGCTGACGTTCACCATCTGCACGGGCCAGGAGGAGTCCCGCAAGGACGGCATCCACACCATCGAGGCGATCCGCGAGCTCAAGCGCCGCCACCCCGACGTCCAGACGACGCTCGGTCTGTCGAACATCTCCTTCGGCCTCAACCCGGCCGCCCGCATCGTGCTCAACTCGGTGTTCCTGGACGAGTGCGTCAAGGCGGGCCTGGACTCGGCGATCGTCCACGCCTCGAAGATCCTGCCCATCGCCCGGCTGGACGAGGAGCAGGTCCAGGTCGCCCTCGACCTCATCCACGACCGGCGGCGCGAGGGCTACGACCCGCTCCAGCGGCTGCTGGAGCTCTTCGAGGGGGCGACGGCCAAGTCGCTCAAGGCCGGCAAGGCGGAGGAGCTGGCGGCGCTGCCGCTGGAGGAGCGGCTCCGGCGCCGCATCATCGACGGCGAGAAGAACGGCCTGGAGGCCGACCTGGACGCCGCGCTGGCCGAGCGCCCGGCCCTCGACATCGTCAACGACACGCTGCTGGAGGGCATGAAGGTCGTCGGTGAGCTCTTCGGCTCCGGCCAGATGCAGCTGCCGTTCGTCCTCCAGTCCGCCGAGGTCATGAAGAGCGCGGTGGCCTACCTCGAACCGCACATGGAGAAGAGCGACGCGGAGGGCAAGGGCACCATCGTCCTGGCCACCGTGCGCGGCGACGTCCACGACATCGGCAAGAACCTCGTCGACATCATCCTCTCCAACAACGGCTACACCGTGGTCAATCTGGGCATCAAGCAGCCCGTCTCGGCGATCCTGGAGGCCGCCGAGGAGCACAAGGCCGACGTGATCGGCATGTCCGGCCTGCTGGTGAAGTCCACGGTGATCATGAAGGAGAACCTGGAGGAGCTCAACCAGCGCAAGCTCGCCGCCACTTACCCCGTCATCCTCGGCGGCGCCGCCCTGACCCGGGCCTACGTCGAGCAGGACCTCCACGAGATCTACGAGGGGGAGGTCCGCTACGCCCGCGACGCGTTCGAGGGCCTCAAGCTCATGGACGCCCTCATCGCCGTCAAGCGCGGCGTGCCCGGCGCGACCCTGCCCGAGCTCAAGCAGCGCCGGGTCGCGAAGACCGCGTCCCCGCTGGTCGTGGACGAACCGGAGCCGGAGGGCGCCGTCCGTTCCGACGTCGCCGTCGACAACCCCGTCCCCGAGCCGCCGTTCTGGGGCACCCGGGTCGTCAAGGGCATCGGGCTCAAGGACTACGCGTCCTGGCTGGACGAGGGCGCCCTCTTCAAGGGCCAGTGGGGGCTGAAGCAGTCGCGCGACGGCGGCCCGACGTACGAGGAGCTGGTGGAGACCGAGGGGCGGCCGCGGCTGCGCGGCCTGCTGGACAAGCTCCACACGGACAACCTGCTCGAAGCCGCCGTCGTCTACGGCTACTTCCCCTGCCACTCCAAGGGCGACGACCTGATCCTGCTCCACGAGGACGGCAGCGAGCGCACGCGCTTCACCTTCCCGCGGCAGCGGCGGGGGCGGCGGCTGTGCCTGGCGGACTTCTTCCGCCCGGAGGAGTCGGGCGAGCGGGACGTGGTCGGCCTCCAGGTCGTCACGATCGGCTCGCGCATCGGCGAGGCGACCGCCTCCCTCTTCGCGGCGGACGCCTACCGCGACTACCTGGAGCTGCACGGCCTCTCCGTCCAGCTGGCCGAGGCGCTGGCCGAGTACTGGCACGCCCGCGTCCGCGCCGAGCTCGGCTTCGCCGGGGAGGACCCGGACCGGGTGGAGGACATGTTCGACCTCAAGTACCGCGGCGCCCGCTTCTCCCTGGGCTACGGCGCCTGCCCGAACCTGGAGGACCGCGCGAAGATCGCCGAGCTGCTGCGGCCGGAGCGGATCGGCGTCCACCTCTCCGAGGAGTTCCAGCTCCACCCCGAGCAGTCCACGGACGCGATCGTGATCCACCACCCGGAGGCGAAGTACTTCAACGCCCGGTAGCGCGGAGAGCGGCGGCGCGGAAAAGGGAGGCGCGCTCCGGGGCTTGGGCGCCGTAGAATTGCTGTCCGGTGAAGGCCGGTCCGCGCGTCGCGGGCCGGCCTTCTTGTCCCCCCAGGAGGTGTGCGGATGACCAGCGGCATCCCCGCGCTCACGATCGCCCAGCACCCGACACGGAGCCTGCAGGCCGTCCTGCTCGACATGGACGGCACCCTCGTCGACACCGAGGGCTTCTGGTGGGAGGTGGAGGTCGCGGTCTTCGCGGAGCTGGGCCACCAGCTCCTGGAGGAGTACCGCGAGATCGTCGTCGGCGGTCCCATGCACCGCAGCGCGTCCTTCCTCATCAAGGCCACCGGCGCCAAGATCGCCCTGGCCGAGCTCACCGCCCTCCTGAACAGCCGGTTCTCGGAGATGATCGGCCACGGCGTCCCGCTGATGCCGGGGGCGAGGCGGCTGCTCACCGAGCTGGCCGCGCACGGCGTGCCCACCGCCCTCGTCTCCGCCTCGCACCGGGAGATCATCGACCGGGTGCTGCGCACCCTCGGCCCCGAGCACTTCACCCTCACCGTCGCGGGCGACGAGGTCGAGCGCACCAAGCCGCACCCGGACCCCTACCTCACGGCCGCCGCCCGGCTCGGCGTCGACCCGGCCCGCTGCGCCGTCGTCGAGGACACGGTCACCGGGGTGGCGGCCGCGGAGGCGGCCGGCTGCCGGGTGGTGGCCGTGCCGTCGGTGGGCGCCATCCCGCCGGCCGCCGGACGGACCGTCGTCCGCTCCCTCGAAGAAGTCGATCTCGGATTCCTGCGGAAGGTGATCGGCGCCTGAGCGTGCTGGAATCCTCAAGAAACGCAGAGCGCAGGTCCGACTGTTTTCCGTGACCGATGGCGCGGTAATTGCCAAGGGGCGCAAGGTCATTCGCCGAGTGATGTTCGTCACCGCATACGGCGGACCAGGTGGATCCATGACCCCTGGAAGGGGGCCTTCCAGGGGTCATGGCGCACCCTTGTGTCCGCATTCGGCCGTTGGTGCACGAATCGTTCCCGCGTCCGCGATATCGGCCGACGCCCCGTTGTTATCGCCGCGTGATATCGCATCAGGTAGACCACGTTCCGGTCATGGTGGTGGTGCGCACTAATCTCTTCGCGAGTACTTCACGGCCGCCTCCGTGGGGCCCGTGCACAGTGCTTCCGTACGGGTCCCGGCGCGCGCCGTTCGCACCACAGGGAGAACACCGCACAATGAACCGCAAGACGTTGGTGCTGCCGACCGTGGTGGGCCTGCTGGCCCCCGTGCTCGTCGCCTGTGGGGGCGGCGACGGAGCCGGCAAGGGCAAGGGCGCCATCGTCGTCGGCACCACCGACCGGTTCGAGGAGACGACGGACGCCCCCGCGCCCTTCGACCCGGCCGCGGCCTACGACGTCGGCGTGTGGAACGTGCTGCACAGCACCTTCCAGACCCTGCTCCGGCTGCCCCGCTCGGGCTCCGAGCCCGCCCCCGACGCCGCCGAGCGGTGCGGCTGGAGCGACCGCCGCAACGAGCAGTACCGCTGCACCCTGCGCAAGGGGCTCACGTTCTCCAACGGCGACGAACTGACCGTCAAGGACGTCAAGTTCTCCATCGAGCGCGCCCGCGCGATCAACTTCGAAAACGGCCCGGTCTCGCTGCTGAGCAACATCGACCAGGTCGAGACGCCCAACGACCGCGAGATCGTCTTCCAGCTCAAGGCGCCCGACGCGACCTTCCCGCAGAAGCTCGCCACCCCGGCCGCGGCCATCGTGGACGCCAAGGCGTACCCCAAGGACAAGCTGCTCACCGACGGCTTCAAGGTGGTCGGCTCCGGCCCGTACACCCTGGAGACCGAGGAGCAGGACAACCGCGTCGTCAAGGCCGTCCTGACGAAGAACCCCGACTACAAGGGCTCCGTCACCGTGCAGAACGACAAGGTCGAGATGCGCTTCTACGACGACGCCAGGACGATGGAGAACGCGCTCAAGGCCGGCGACATCGACGTGATGAACCGGACCCTGGCGCCGGAGCAGATCGCCAAGCTGCGCAACTCCGCCGGCCAGCAGGTCAAGCTGCTGGAGTCGCCGGGCCACGAGATCGGCTACCTGGCGTTCAACGTGGACGACCCGGCCGTCAAGCCCAAGGCCGTCCGCCAGGCCATGGCCCAGCTCGTCGACCGCCAGGCGCTGGCCCGCGAGGGCTACGACCGCACCAGCGACGCGCTCTACTCGCTGGTCCCCAGCGGCATCCCCGGCCACCAGAACTCCTTCGCCAACCAGTACGGCGGCCCCAGTGTCGACAAGGCCCGCGCCCTGCTCAAGGGCGCCGGCATCAGCACCCCGGTGCGCTTCACCCTCGCCTACTCCTCCGACCACTACGGCGAGGCGACGGCGCGGGCGTTCAAGACGCTCCAGAAGCAGCTGAACGGCAGCGGGCTGTTCGACGTGAAGCTCCAGGACGTCAAGTGGGCGGAGTTCCGGCCCAACGCCGCCAAGGGCCAGTACGCGGTCTACGGCATGGGCTGGTTCCCCGACTTCCCGGACCCGGACAACTTCATCGCGCCCTTCTTCGGCAAGGACAACTTCCTCCGGTCCCGCTACCAGAACAACAAGATCAACGACCTGATCCCGCGCACCCGTCAGACCTCGCAGCGCGACTCGGCGGCCAGGCTCTTCCAGCAGGCGCAGGACATCGTCGCCGACGAGGTGCCGGTCCTGCCGCTGTGGCAGGGCAAGCAGTACGTGGCGACCCGGACCAACGTCACCGGCGGGGAATGGGTGCTCAACGCGGCCTCCGAACTCCAGCCGTGGGAGCTCGCCCGGGGCAAGTGACCCCGGCCCGGCGGCACTTCGGGGCCCGGCGGAACCCCTCGTAGGACCACGACGCACCACCACGACGCAACATCACCACGCAACACCAACGCTCCACCTGCACCACCAGCACCACAGAACTCCCCACCGGGCGGACATCCGTCCGCCCGGACGACTCGAACTGTGAGGAACGTGTACGTGAGGAAACGTGACCAGTGGCTTGCCGCCCCGCTCGGCGCGGGGCTCGCCGCCGCGCTGCTCGGCGGGTGCGGCTCGGACGACGGCAAGGCGGCGGGCACCGGTGAGTCGGTGGTCATGGGGATGTCCGACGAGGTCGTGGCCACCGACCCGGCCTCGGGCTACGACCCGGGCTCCTGGCTGCTCTTCAACAACGTCTTCCAGTCGCTGCTCAGCTTCCCCAAGGGCAGCAACACCCCGCAGCCCGAGGCCGCGAAGAAGTGCGGCTTCAAGGACCGCACCAGCACCGTCTACGAGTGCGCCCTCAACGACGGGCTGACGTTCAGCAACGGCCACACCCTCACCTCCGAGGACGTCGCCTACTCGTTCCGCCGCACGATCAGGATCAACGACAAGGCCGGTCCGGCCGCGGCCATGCTCTCCACGATCAAGGAGATCC
Organism: Streptomyces caatingaensis; assembly: GCF_001187435.1. GTDB lineage: Bacteria > Actinomycetota > Actinomycetes > Streptomycetales > Streptomycetaceae > Streptomyces > Streptomyces caatingaensis. The sequence continues at coordinate 146,741 of NZ_LFXA01000017.1, forward strand.
GGACGCCGGACAAGAAGACCGTCGTCTTCCGGCTCAAGCGGCCCGACGCCACCTTCCCGCTGAAGATCGCCTCGGGTGCCGGCTCGATCGTCGACCACACCGAATACCCCGCCGACCGGCTGCGGACCGACGGCAAGGCGGTGGGCTCCGGCCGCTACACGCTGGACTCCTACGACAAGGACAAGGCCGTCTTCAAGGTCAACGGCTCCTACCGCGGCCCCGCGGCCGTCCAGAACAGCGGCCTGACCCTCAAGCTCTTCCACGGCAAGCAGGACGAGCTCAAGGACGCCCTCAAGAAGGGCGACGTCGACCTCGCCTACCGTGGCCTGGCCATGGACGACATCGCCTCCCTGGAGGCCGCCGGCTCCCGCAACGACCTCAAGGTCGTCCAGGGCACCAGCGCCGAGGTCCAGCACCTCGTCTTCAACACCAAGGACCCGGTGGCCGGCAAGCTCGCCGTCCGCAAGGCCGTCGCCTACCTCGTGGACCGCGGCGCCCTCGTCCGCGACATCTACAAGCGCACCGCCGAACCGCTGTACTCCGTCGTCCCCAGCGGCATCACCGGCCACCGCACGTCCTTCTTCGACGTCTACGGCGACCGGCCCCAGCCGGACAAGGCCGCCGCCGTGCTCAAGGACGCCGGCATCAAGGGCAAGGTCAAGCTCACCCTGTGGGGCACGCCGATCCGCTACGGCCCCGGCACCGTCCCCGAGCTGAAGGCCATCGCCAAACAGCTCAACGCCAGCGGGCTGTTCGAGGCCGACGTGCGGAGCGTCCCCCTCGACGAGTACCAGAAGGGCATCGAGGCCGGCCGGTACCCCGTCTACGTCAAGGGCTGGGTCCCCGACTACCCGGACCCCGACAACTTCACCGCGCCCTTCTTCGGCGAGGACAACGAACTCGCCAACCACTACGAGTCGAAGGAGATCTCCGGCCGCATCCTCCCGGCCACCGCCGCGGAGAACAGCCGCGCCGCCACCTCCGGGGACTTCTCCAGGCTCCAGCAGACCGTGGCGCAGGACGTGCCGGTCCTCCCGCTGTGGCAGGGCAAGCAGTACGCCGTCGCCAACGAGCGGATATCCGGCCTCCAGTGGACCCTGGACGCCTCGACCGTCTTCCGCTTCTGGGAGATCGCCAAGGGCAAGAAGGACTGACCCCGCGTCACCCGCGACGGAGGGCCCGCCGGTGCGTCCGGCGGGCCCTCCGTCGTATCCGGCGTCACTGCGAGCCGGGGCGCACCAGCCCGCTCTCGTACGCGTAGACCGCCGCCTGCACCCGGTCGCGCAGCCCGAGCTTGGTGAGCACATGGCCCACGTGCGTCTTGACCGTCGTCTCGCTCACGAACAGGTCCGCCGCGATCTCCGCGTTGGACAGGCCGCGGGCCACCAGCTTGAGCACCTCGACCTCGCGCTCGGTCAGCGTGTTCAGCGTGTCCGGCAGCGGCTCCTCGCCGGACGGCAGGTGGGTCGCGTACTTGTCGAGCAGCCGGCGGGTGATGCTGGGCGCGAGCATCGCCTCGCCGCCGGCGACCACCCGGATCGCCTGCACCAGCTCGTGCGCCGGGGCGTCCTTCAGCAGGAAGCCGCTCGCCCCCGCCCGCAGCGCCTCCACCACGTACTCGTCCAGGTCGAAGGTGGTGAGCACCAGCACCTTCGCCGGACCGTCCCGGTCCGGGCCGGTGATCTGCCGGGTCGCCTCCACCCCGTCCATGCGCGGCATGCGGATGTCCATCAGCACGACGTCGGGTTGCAGGGCGCGCACCTGGTCGAGCGCCTGGAGGCCGTCGCCGGCCTCCCCGACGACCGCGATGTCCTGCTCGGCCTCCAGGATCATGCGGAATCCCGTACGCAGCAGGGGCTGGTCGTCGACCAGCAGGACACGGATCGCCACGGAACACTCCTTCGCTAGACCGCGTCCATTCTGCCCTGACCCGCGCGGGGCGCGGGCAGCGGCAACGGGTAGGGCGGGGGAGTGCCGCCGAACTCGGGGCAGCGCTCCCGGTGGTCGCACCAGCCGCACAGCTTCGTCGGCCGCGGGCGCCAGTCGCCCGTCTCCGTCGCCAGCTCGATGGCCTCCCACAGGGCCCGCAGCTTGCGCTCCACCGCCCGCAGCTCGGGCTCCACCGGGTCGTACGTCACGACGTCGCCGCTGCCCAGGTAGACGAGCTGGAGCCGGCGGGGCACGACGCCGCGCAGCCGCCAGACCACCAGCGCGTAGAACTTCATCTGGAACAGGGCGTCGTCGCGGTACCGCGGGGCGGGGGCCTTGCCCGTCTTGTAGTCGACGATGCGCACCTCGCCGGTCGGCGCGACGTCGATCCGGTCGACGATGCCGCGCAGCACCAGCCCCGAATCCAGCGTCGTCTCCACGAACAGCTCGCGCTCGGCGGGCTCCAGCCGCGTCGGGTCCTCCAGGGTGAACCAGCGCTCGACGAGCCGCTCCGCCTCCGCCAGCCAGGCGGCCAGCCGCTCCTCGTCCCGCGCGCCGTCCTCACCGGTGAACAGCTCCGCCAGCTCGGGGCGGGCCGCCAGCAGCTTCTCCCACTCGCCGGGCACCAGGCCGCGCGCCCGCGGTGCCGTGCGCTCCCCGGCCGGGGCGTCGAAGAGCCGCTCCAGCACGGCGTGCACCACAGTGCCGCGCGTCGCCGCCGCGCTCGGCCTCTCCGGCAGCCGGTCGATCACCCGGAACCGGTAGAGCAGCGGACAGCGCATGAAATCGGCCGCGCGCGAGGGCGAGAGGGAGGCCGGCCGGGCGGGGCCGGCCGCTGCCGGGAGCACCGCCGGGGCCGGCGGGGCCGGCGCGGCGTCGGGGGCGTCGGGAGCGGATTCCATGGCACAGACCCTACGGCCCCCCACCGACGGTCGCCGACGCTCACCCCGCGTGCACCCGCGGTTCCGGCCGGGGGTCCGGGGGTTGCCCCCCGGGAAGGCCCGGCAGCGGCATACCATCGACGCCAGAAGCCCTCGCACTGCATGATCGTGGCAGGGCGCGCGCACCGGGCGGTGCGCGAGCGGCATCCGACGAGGGGACACCGTGGACAACACCGGGCAGGGCGGTTCCGGCACCGGTCACCAGGACGGGCGGCAGGGACCCGGGCCGCAGCGCCCGCGCGAGGCCGGCGGGGGCATCCTCATGGGCCGCCCCTTCGGCGTGCCCGTCTACGTGGCACCCAGCTGGTTCCTCGTCGCGGCCCTGATCACCTGGGTGTTCGGCGGCCAGCTCGACCGCGTCCTGCCCGAGCTGGGGCGCGCCCGCTACCTCGTCTCCCTCTTCTTCGCCGTCGCCTTCTACGCCTCGGTCCTCGTCCACGAGCTGGCGCACACCGTCGCCGCGCTCCGCTTCAAGCTCCCCGTGCGCCGCATCCAGCTCCAGTTCTTCGGCGGGGTCTCGGAGATCGAGAAGGAGACCGAGACCCCCGGCCGGGAGTTCGTCCTCGCCTTCGTCGGGCCGCTGCTCTCCCTCGTCCTCGCCGGGGTCTTCTGGCTGGCCCTCCAGGCCGTCGAGCCGGCCACCGTCCCGGGCGTGCTGCTCGCCGGGCTCATGGTCTCCAACCTCCTGGTGGCCGCCTTCAACCTGCTCCCCGGACTGCCGCTGGACGGCGGCCGGATGCTGCGCGCCGTCGTCTGGAAGATCAGCGGCCGGGCCATGACCGGCACCGTCGCCGCCGCCTGGGTCGGCCGCGCGCTCGCCGTCAGCGTCCTCGTCGGCCTGCCGCTGCTCACCCAGGCCGACCGGGCCGAGAGCTTCGGCAGCGTGGACTCGCTCACCGACGCCCTGCTCGCCGCCATCCTCGCCGCGATCATCTGGACCGGGGCCGGCAACAGCCTGCGCATGGCCCGGCTGCGCGAGCGGCTGCCCGGCCTGCGCGCCCGCACCCTCACCCGCCGCGCCGTCCCCGTCACCGCCGCGACGCCGCTCTCCGAGGCCCTGCGCCGGGCGAACGAGGAGGGCGCCCGCGCCCTGGTCGTCGTGGACGGCGCGGGCGTGCCCGCCGCCCTGGTCCGCGAGTCCGCCATCGTCGGCATCCCCGCCCACCGCCGCCCCTGGGTGGCCGTCGGCAGCCTCGCCCAGGACCTCCAGGACGGCATGCGGATCTCGGCCGAACTCTCCGGCGAGGAGCTCCTGGAGACCCTGCGGCAGACGCCCGCCACCGAGTACCTGGTCGTCGAGGAGACCGGCGAGGTCTACGGCGTCCTGTCCACCGCCGACGTCGAGCGCGCCTTCGTCGCGGCCATGGCCCGGACGCCGTCCTAGGGCACCCCCGGCGGCACCGGGAAACCGGGGCGCCCACCCACCCGTACGAGCAGGGCGCGGCGACCCGGTACGCTGGTCACATGTCCGAACCGACCGGTGCCGCCCGCCGTCGCGGGCCCTTCCAGGTCGGGGACCAGGTCCAGCTCACCGACCCCAAGGGACGCCACTACACCTTCACGCTCGAAGCCGGGAAGCAGTTCCACACCCACAAGGGTGCCTTCCCGCACGACGAGCTGATCGGTGCTCCCGAGGGCAGTGTTGTCCGTACCACGGGAAACGTCGCCTACCTCGCGCTGCGCCCCCTGCTCCCCGACTACGTCCTGTCCATGCCGCGCGGAGCCGCCGTGGTCTACCCCAAGGACGCGGGGCAGATCCTGGCGATGGCCGACATCTTCCCCGGCGCCCGCGTGGTGGAGGCCGGAGTCGGCTCCGGCTCGCTGAGCAGCTTCCTGCTGCGCGCCATCGGCGACCAGGGCATGCTGCACTCCTACGAGCGCCGCGCCGACTTCGCCGAGATCGCCACCCAGAACGTGGAGCGCTACTTCGGCGGCCCGCACCCGGCCTGGCGGCTCACCGTCGGCGACCTGCAGGACAACCTCTCCGACACCGACGTCGACCGGGTCATCCTGGACATGCTCGCCCCCTGGGAGTGCCTGGAGGCCGTGCGCAAGGCGCTCGTCCCCGGCGGCATCCTCTGCTGCTACGTGGCGACCACCACCCAGCTCGCGCGCACCGTCGAGTCCATCCGGGAGATCGGCTGCTTCGCCGAGCCGTCCGCGTGGGAGACGATGGTCCGCACCTGGCACGTGGAGGGCCTGGCCGTCCGCCCCGACCACCGGATGATCGGCCACACCGGCTTCCTGCTCACCGCCCGCCGCCTGGCGGACGGCGTGGAGCCGCCGATGCGCCGCCGCCGTCCGGCCAAGGGCGCCTACGGCGAGGACTACACCGGTCCGGGCTCCGCGGAGCGCTGACCGGACGCGCGGTGCGAGGGCGCCGTCCCCGGGTGACGAACTCGGGGGCGGCGCCCTCGTGTTGACCCGGGGACATGTGCGACGATGCGCACCGTCCCCCGCGATTCCGGCACTTCACAGGAGCCAGCGCAGCGTGCAGCCCCCGGCAGGACTCCCGCACACCCACTCCCGCCCCCTCCACTGGGTGCTGACCGCCCTGGGCGTGGCCGCCGTCCTGCTCGGCGCGGCCCTCGTCGGCCCCGGTGACGGCACCGCCACCGCGTCGGCCCCGGCGCCCGATCCGGCCGCCGTGCGCTACCCGTTCGACTGCGGGGGCGCGGGCGTGGAGGTCGTGCGGCACGCCGCCGCGGAACTGGACGGCACCGCCGCGACGATCGCGGTCGTGCGCTGCCGCGCGGGCGCCGGCACCGCGCCCAGCGGCGTCTACGTCCTCACGGCCGCGCCCGGGGGAACGGCGGGAACGGGCGAACAGGGCGGCGCGGCAAGGGTCGCGGCGACCCTGGTCGACCCCGCGCAGCGGATGGACGTCACCGGGTTCGCGGTGCGCGGCGATGTGGTTTCGGCCACTCTGCTCGGCTACTCCTCGGCGCGGGTGCCGCGGTGCTGCCCCGACCGGCGCCGCGACGTCCAATGGCGGTGGCGGGACGGGAAGTTCGCGCTGACGGCGCTGCCGGTCGCGGGCGGTGCCTGAGCCGTCACGCGGCGTCGGGGCCGTAGACCTCGACCTTGTCCGAGACGCGGCGCACGTGGATGCAGTCGCCGGGGCAGTCCTTGGCCGAGTCGCGCACGTCGGCCAGCAGCGGCAGCGGAACGCGCGTCGTCGCCCCGGGTTCCTGCAGGAGTTCGTCGTCGGCGCTCTTCACGTACGCCAGGCCGTCGATGTCGAGCTCGAACACCTCGGGGGCGTACTGCGCGCAGATGCCGTCCCCCGTGCACAGGTCCTGGTCGATCCAGACCTCGAGGGCCTCGCCGGGGCCCCCGGCCGCCGGGTCGTCGGCGGCGGTCGCACGGTCTGCGTTCTGGACGGTCATTGCGGTGACGTTCCTGCCTACGTGAATCAATTGGAGCCAGCACGGACGGGTGTTGACCGAGTTCGACAATACAACCGCCCGCTTTCCGATGTTGATGGGTGGGTATTCCCCTGTCGTGAGGACGTGCGCAAGGGTGAAGATCGGACACACTCCGACCGGGTTTGTGATCTAGGGGTTTCAACCTGCACCGGCCCAGGTAGGGTCTGGAAGCGTCCAGCTCCCCTTGGAGGAGGTGAGGACCGTGGCAGCCCACGACGACGACATGAACCGCGGCATCCGGCCGGGACGGGGCGGTGACGACCCCGCCGGCCAGGTTGCCTACCTCGAGCAGGAGATCGCCGTCCTGCGGCGCAAGCTCGCCGACTCTCCGCGGCACACGAGGATTCTCGAAGAGCGGATCGTCGAGCTCCAGACCAACCTGGCAGGGGTGTCCGCACAGAACGAACGGCTCGCCAACACCCTGCGCGAGGCCCGCGACCAGATCGTGGCCCTCAAGGAGGAGGTCGACCGGCTCGCCCAGCCGCCGGCCGGCTTCGGGGTCTTTCTCCAGGCGAACGACGACGGCACGGTGGACGTCTTCACCGGGGGGCGCAAACTCCGGGTCAACGTCAGCCCGAGCGTCGACGCCGACGAGCTCAGGCCCGGCCAGGAGGTCATGCTCAACGAGGCGCTCAACGTGGTCGAGGCCATGGCGTTCGAGCGGGCCGGGGACATCGTCACCCTCAAGGAGATCCTGGAGGACGGCGAACGGGCCCTGGTCATCGGGCACACCGACGAGGAGCGGGTGGTGAGGCTCGCCGAGCCGCTGCTGGACGTCACCATCCGCCCCGGCGACGCCCTGTTGCTCGAATCCCGTTCCGGCTACGTCTACGAGGTCATCCCGAAGAGCGAGGTCGAGGAGCTCGTCCTCGAAGAGGTCCCGGACATCGACTACTCGAAGATCGGCGGCCTGGGCAACCAGATCGAGCTGATCCGCGACGCGGTCGAACTCCCCTATCTCTACCCGGACCTCTTCAAGGAGCACCAACTCCGGCCGCCCAAGGGCGTCCTGCTCTACGGGCCGCCCGGCTGCGGCAAGACGCTCATCGCCAAGGCCGTCGCCAACTCCCTTGCCAAGAAGGTCGCGGAGGTCACCGGCAAGCCCGCGGGGAAGAGCTTCTTCCTCAACATCAAGGGCCCGGAGCTGCTCAACAAGTACGTGGGCGAGACCGAGCGGCACATCCGGCTGATCTTCCAGCGGGCGCGGGAGAAGGCCGGCGAGGGCACCCCGGTGATCGTGTTCTTCGACGAGATGGACTCCCTGTTCCGCACCCGCGGCTCGGGCGTCAGCTCCGACGTGGAGAACACCATCGTCCCCCAGCTCCTCTCGGAGATCGACGGCGTCGAGGGCCTGGAGAACGTGATCGTCATCGGCGCCTCCAACCGCGAGGACATGATCGACCCCGCGATCCTGCGCCCCGGCCGGCTCGATGTGAAGATCAAGATCGAGCGTCCGGACGCCGAGGCCGCCAAGGACATCTTCTCCAAGTACCTGACCGAGACCCTGCCGCTGCACGCGGACGACCTCGCCGAGCACGGCGGTTCGGCGCGGGCCACCATCGACGGCATGATCCAGTCGGTCGTGGAGCAGATGTACGCGGAGTCCGAGGAGAACCGCTTCCTGGAGGTCACCTACGCCAACGGTGACAAGGAGGTCCTCTACTTCAAGGACTTCAACTCCGGGGCGATGATCCAGAACATCGTGGACCGGGCCAAGAAGATGGCGATCAAGGCCTTCCTGGACCACAACCAGAAGGGTCTGCGCGTCTCCCACCTGCTCGCCGCCTGCGTCGACGAGTTCAAGGAGAACGAGGACCTGCCCAACACCACCAACCCCGACGACTGGGCCCGCATCTCCGGCAAGAAGGGCGAGCGGATCGTCTTCATCCGCACCCTCGTCACCGGCAAGCAGGGCGCGGACACCGGCCGCTCGATCGACACGGTGGCCAATACCGGTCAGTACCTCTAGCACCTCCGTCCGGCTGCGGATGACTGTTTCCTTCCGGTTCCCCGCCTCCCGGCGGGAACCGGGCCGGAAACCGTCCGTCCGCGGCCGGACGCGTTTTGCGCCAGATGTCCCGCGCACGGCACGACCGTGCCGATGTGCCGCATGAACCGGAGCGACGACTGTGCCGCACTTTCCCGGGGGGCACCGCACCCGACGGCAGCCGCGCGGCGGGCCGGGCCCCCGGCCGGAACCGCCGGTCCACGCGGTGCGCCGGCCCGGCGACGCGAAGCAAAAGCCAGTAATGATCTCCCCAGGGCCGCAAAGCCGTTCTAGGCTCGTCGGTACCACCGCGACGCGCGTGGGGGATGCACACGGACCGGATGCGCAGCGGTACTTGAGTGGCGACCCCGCCCGGGGGCGCCACCGGGCAAGGAGGGCCGCATGACCGTACGGCGAGTAATGGGCATCGAGACGGAGTACGGGATCTCCGTCCCCGGTCACCCGAACGCCAATGCCATGCTCACCTCGTCCCAGATCGTCAACGCCTACGCGGCCGCGATGCACCGGGCACGCCGTGCCCGCTGGGACTTCGAGGAGGAGAACCCGCTGCGGGACGCCCGCGGCTTCGACCTCGCCCGCGAGGCGGCGGACGCCAGCCAGCTCACGGACGAGGACATCGGCCTGGCCAATGTGATCCTCACCAACGGCGCCCGGCTGTACGTGGACCACGCCCACCCCGAGTACAGCTCCCCGGAGATCACCAACCCCCGCGACGCCGTCCTCTGGGACAAGGCCGGGGAACGGATCATGGCCGAGGCCGCCGAGCGCGCCGCCCAGCTCCCCGGCGCCCAGCCGATCCACCTCTACAAGAACAACACCGACAACAAGGGCGCGTCCTACGGCACCCACGAGAACTACCTGATGAAGCGGGAGACCCCCTTCTCGGACATCGTGCGGCACCTGACCCCCTTCTTCGTCTCCCGCCAGGTGGTCACCGGCGCCGGCCGGGTGGGCATCGGCCAGGACGGCCGCGAGCACGGCTTCCAGATCAGCCAGCGCGCCGACTACTTCGAGGTCGAGGTCGGCCTGGAGACCACCCTCAAGCGCCCCATCATCAACACCCGGGACGAGCCGCACGCCGACGCCGAGAAGTACCGCCGGCTGCATGTGATCATCGGCGACGCCAACCTCTCCGAGATCTCCACCTACCTCAAGCTCGGCACCACCTCGCTCGTCCTCTCCATGATCGAGGACGGCTTCATCTCCGGGGACTTCGCCGTCGACCAGCCCGTCCGCACGCTCCACCGGATCAGCCACGACCCCTCCCTGAAGCGGCTCATCACGCTGCGCAGCGGCCGGACGCTGACCGCGGTGCAACTGCAGATGGAGTACTTCGAGCTGGCCCGCAAGCACGTCGAGGACCGTTTCGGGGCCGACGCGGACGAGCAGACCAAGGACGTCCTCGCGCGCTGGGAGGACGTCCTGGGCCGGCTGGAGAGCGACCCGATGAGCCTGGCGGGCGAGCTGGACTGGGTGGCCAAGCGCGAGCTGCTGGAGGGCTACCGCCGGCGCGACGGCCTGGGCTGGGACGCGGCCCGGCTGCACCTGGTGGACCTCCAGTACGCGGACGTCCGCCCGGACAAGGGGCTCTACAACCGGCTGGTGGCCCGCGGCCGGATGAAGCGGCTGCTGGACGAGACCGAGGTCGAGCAGGCCCGCACGGCCCCGCCGGAGGACACCCGCGCCTACTTCCGCGGCCGCTGCCTGGAGCAGTACGCGGACGACGTGGCCGCGGCCTCCTGGGACTCGGTGATCTTCGACCTGCCGGGCCGGGACTCGCTCCAGCGGGTGCCGACCCTGGAGCCCCTGCGGGGCACCCGCAACCACGTCAAGGAGCTGCTGGACCGCTGCCGCACGGCGGAGGACCTGGTGCGGGTGCTGTCCGGGGGCTGATCCCGGAGTCTGGAAGTGACCCCGCCCGGGAATCATGACCGTGGTTCCCGGGCGTTCCGGAAAGTACGGGGCCGATGTCGGACCCGGCTTGTAGGGTCGGCAACAGAACGTCCGATCTTGTACGTGATCTTGTACGTCGAACCGAGCGGGGTGAGGGGTATGGCGACCAAGGACACCGGCGGCGGGCAGCAGAAGGCCACGCGCTCGACGGAGGAGGTCGAGGAGCAGGCGCAGGACGCGCAGGCTTCCGAGGACCTCAAGGAACGGCACGAGAAACTGTCGGACGACGTGGACTCGGTGCTGGACGAGATCGACGACGTCCTCGAGGAGAACGCCGAGGACTTCGTGCGCTCCTTCGTGCAAAAGGGCGGCCAGTAGGCACTCCCCGTTCCTCCGTGCCGGACGGCTGCGGCGCCCTCGCGGCGTGCCGCATCCGTCCGGAGGCTCCACCGGCACATGTGGATCATCGCCATGGGACCGATAGGGTCCGTGGTGTCCGGTGCCCCGACCGCGGCATCGGGATATGGGACTGTTACCTGGAAGGAAACTCGTGGAAGCCAACCCTCGAAGCACCGGGCGTCTACCTGCTGCCTTCCTGACGCCTGGCTCCTCCTCCTTCATGGACTTCCTCGCGGGCCACCAGCCCGAGCTGCTGCCGCGCAACCGGCAGCTGCCCGCGCAGGGCGTGATCGAGGCACCGCACGGCACGACCATCGTCGCGGTCACCTACCGCGGCGGGGTGGTGCTGGCCGGTGACCGGCGCGCCACCATGGGCAACGTCATCGCGCAGCGCGACATCGAGAAGGTCTTCCCGGCCGACGAGTACTCGGCCGTCGGCATCGCCGGCACCGCCGGTCTCGCCGTGGAGATGGTCAAGCTCTTCCAGCTCGAGCTGGAGCACTTCGAGAAGGTGGAGGGCACCCAGCTCTCCCTGGAGGGCAAGGCCAACCGGCTCTCCACCATGATCCGCAGCAACCTCGGCATGGCCATGCAGGGCCTGGCCGTCGTGCCGCTCTTCGCCGGCTGGGACGTGGACCGGGAGAAGGGCCGGATCTTCTCCTACGACGTCACCGGCGGGCGCTCCGAGGAGCACGTCGGCTACGCGGCCACCGGCTCCGGCTCGATGTTCGCGCGCGGCGCGCTGAAGAAGCTCTTCCGGGACGACCTGTCGGAGGAGGAGGCCATCACCCTCGTCGTGCAGGCGCTCTACGACGCGGCGGACGACGACTCGGCCACCGGCGGCCCGGACCTGGCCCGCAGGATCTACCCGATCGTGACGGTCGTCTCCGACGAGGGATACCGCAAGCTCTCCGAGGAGCAGCTCGTCGGCACGGTCAGGGCGATTCACGAGCGTCGGCTGGAGGAGCCGGACGGCCCCCGCGCCGCCCTCCTCTAGACATGCTTCCCCTACGAACAGAAAGGGATGGGTAGCCGGTGTCGACGCCGTTCTACGTCTCTCCCCAGCAGGCCATGGCCGACCGGGCCGAGTACGCCCGCAAGGGCATCGCGCGCGGCCGCAGCGTCGTGGTCCTCCAGTACAACGATGGCGTGGTCTTCGTTGCCGAGAACCCGTCCCGTGCGCTGCACAAGGTCAGTGAGATCTACGACCGCATCGCGTTCGCGGCGGTCGGCAAGTACAACGAGTTCGAGAACCTGCGCATCGGCGGCGTCCGCTACGCCGACCTGCGCGGCTACACCTACGACCGCGAGGACGTCACCGCGCGCGGCCTCGCCAACGTCTACGCCCAGACGCTCGGTTCGATCTTCTCCAGCGCGGGCGAGAAGCCGTACGAGGTCGAGCTGATCGTCGCCGAGGTCGGGGACGGCCCCGAGGACGACCAGATCTACCGGCTGCCCCACGACGGCTCGATCGTCGACGAGCACGGCTCGGTCGCCGTCGGCGGCAACGCCGACCAGATCAGCAACTACCTCGGGCAGCGGCACCGGGACGGGATGACCCTCTCCGAGGCCCTCAAGCTCGCGGTGGAGTCGCTGGCGCGCGACACGAACGGGGGCGAGCGGACGCTCACCGCCGAGCAGTTGGAGGTCGCGGTGCTGGACCGTACGCGTCCCCAGACGCGGAAGTTCAAGCGGGTGCTGGGCCGGCAGCTGTCGCGGCTCCTGGAGGAGGGCTCGCCGGAGCCGGAGGGGGAGGGGGAGGGCGAGGGCGGCGACGCGTCGTAGTCCGCGCCGGGGGTTCCTCCCCGCCCGTCCTTCCACCGTTTCCGGCGCGGCTTCGCCGCGAGGTGTCCTCAGGCGCCGGACGGGCCGGACATCGGCCCGTCCGGCGCCTGAGAACTACCCCACCGCAGCCCCGCTCGACCCGCGCACGACCAGCTCCACCGGCAACTCCCCGGCTCCGTCCGGCACACCGCCCAGCACGGCCATGAGGGCCCGCATCCCCGCCTCTCCCACCGCCTCCGCGGGCAGCCGCACGGTCGTGAGCTCCGGATCCACCGCCGTCGCCAGCGACAGGTCCGTGAAGCCGGTCACCGAGACGTCCGAGGGCACGCGCACGCCCAGCCGCCGCGCCGCCTTGCACGCTCCCGCGGCCAGCATGTCGTCGTCGCAGACGAGGGCGGTCGGGCGGGGACCGGCCGCGGTGAGGACGCGCTCCGCCGCGGCCCGCCCGGCCTCCACGTTCAGGGCCGCCGGCTCCGTCCGTACCAGCACCGCGTCGGGCGCGGCCCGCAGCGCGGCCTCCAGGGCGCGGGCCCGGACGCGGAAGGTCCAGGAGTCGACGTCGGCGGCGAGGTGCGCGAAGCGGCGGTGGCCGAGGCCCAGCAGGTGCCCGACGACCTGCCGCACGCCGTCCGCGATGGCCGGGTTGACCGTCGCCGAGGCGTCCGCGCCGGCCGGGTCGCTGTCGAGCATGACCAGCGGCAGGCCCCCGGCCCGCAGGTCGGCCAGCGCGTCGACGGCCATCGAGGACGCGATGACGCCGTCGATCGCCGAGCGCGCGGAGGCGAAGGGGTCGCGCGCGGGCCCGATGCCCTCGGGGGAGGGGTAGAGCAGGACGCCGACGCCCTGCTCGCCGGCCGCCCGGGCCGCCCCGGCGTAGACGCGGGCGAAGAACTCGTTGGTGAGGGCTGGCACCACGAGCAGCGCGGTGCGCGTGCGCCCGAGCCGCAGGTCGCGGGCGGCGAGATTGGGCCGGTAGCCCAGCTCCCGGGCGGCCGCCCGTACGGCCTCCGCCCGCCGCTCGGAGACCCGCCCGCGCCATTTGTCCCCCATGACCAGGGATACTGTCGCCTGGGAGACGCCGGCCGCGCGGGCCACGTCCCGGCTGGTCGCCCGGGCGGGCGTCGCGTGCGCCCCCCGGACCGTGGGCCACCGCCCGCCGGTCTTCTCGCGCTCCGTCACCGCTGTGACGCCCCCTTCCGCGGCGCGTTCGCCGCTGGACCCGTGAGTTACCGGCATGGTACGTATAACGACCGAGGTTATACGTAAAACCACCACCGAGAGGGACATGATGGCAGCCGGTTACGGCGAGATGCTGAGGACGCGCTACGCGGCACGTCTGCTGACGGGCACCCTGGTGGGCCGCCTGCCCACCGCCACCGCCGCGCTCGCGATCGTGCTGTTCGTCCGCGCCGAGGGCGGCAGCTACACCCTCGCGAGCGCCCTCTCGGCCACCTACGGCGTGGCCAACGCCGTCGGCCAGCCGCTGCTCGGCCGGGCCGTGGACCTGCGCGGGCAGCCCAAGGTCATGCTGCCCGCCGCGCTGCTGTCGGCGCTGGGCATGGGGCTGTTCGCCGTCGTCGGCCTGGAGCCGCTGCCCGTCGGGTACGCCGCGATGATCCTCGCCGGCTTCTTCACCCCGCCGCTGGAGGGCGGCCTGCGGGCCCTGTGGCCGTCCGTCCTCAAGGACGAGGGCCGCATACACGCCGCGTACGCGCTCGACGCCGTCGCGCAGGAAGTGATGTACGCGGCCGGTCCGCTGATCGTGATGCTGCTCGTCCACGAGTGGTCCGCGGCCGCCGCGCTGCTCGTCATCAACGTCCTCGGCCTCCTCGGCGCGCTGGCCGTCGTCACCTCCGCGCCCTCCCGGCAGTGGCGCAGCGAGCCCCGCGAGGCCCACTGGCTGGGCGCGCTGCGTTCGCGCGGGCTGCTGGTCCTGCTCGGCGCCTTCTTCTTCGTCGGCTCGGCCCTCGGGGCCATCAACGTGGCCGCCGTGGCCTACGCCGACCTGCACGGCAGCGAGATGATCTCCAGCTGGCTGCTCTCGGCCCTCAGCGCCGGCGCCCTGGTCGGCGGTGTCGTCTACGGCGCCCGGCAGTGGGCCGGCACCCCGGAGGTCCGGCTCCGGGCGATCATCGGCCTGCTCGCGCTCGGCTACCTGCCGCTGCTGCTCATGCCCGGCGTCATCGCGATGACGGTCCTCGCCGGGGTGGCCGGCATCTTCCTCGCGCCCGCGCTGGCCTGTGCGTTCGTCGTCGTGGACCGGCACGCGCTGCGGGGCACCGCCACCGAGGCGTTCTCCTGGCTGATCACCGCCTTCGGCGTCGGCGCCTCCATCGGCGTGGGCGTCGTCGGCCCGGCCGTCGAGGCCGGCGGTGCCCGGGCGGGCTTCGCGGTCGCGGCCGGAGGCGGCGTGGCGGCGGTGCTCGTCCTGCTCGCCGCCCGGCGCGCGCTGTCCGCTCCCGAGGCCCCGTCGGCCGTCGTCGCGCGGTCGGAAAACGATCGGAACGCCGTCGTCGAACCCGGTTTCAGCGCAGGGCATCAGGCGTAGTGTTCAGGCATGGACCGCCGCATTTTCGGGCTGGAGAACGAGTACGGCGTCACGTGCACCTTCAGGGGACAGCGCCGGCTGTCCCCTGACGAAGTGGCGCGGTACCTCTTCCGTCGTGTCGTTTCCTGGGGCCGCAGCAGCAATGTCTTCCTGCGCAACGGCGCCCGTCTCTACCTCGATGTGGGATCGCACCCGGAATACGCAACGCCGGAGTGCGACAACGTGACCGAGCTGGTCACCCACGACAAGGCGGGCGAGCGCATTCTCGAGGGCCTGCTCGTCGACGCCGAACGCCGCCTGCACGAGGAGGGCATCGCGGGCGACGTCTACCTCTTCAAGAACAACACCGATTCGGCGGGGAACTCCTACGGCTGTCACGAGAACTATCTCGTGGCCAGACACGGGGAGTTCTCCCGTCTCGCGGACATCCTCATCCCGTTCCTGGTCACCCGGCAGCTGATCTGCGGAGCCGGGAAGGTCCTCCAGACGCCGCGCGGCGCCGTCTACTGCGTCAGCCAGCGCGCCGAGCACATCTGGGAGGGCGTCAGCTCCGCCACCACCCGCTCGCGCCCCATCATCAACACCCGGGACGAGCCGCACGCCGACGCCGAGCGCTACCGCCGCCTCCACGTCATCGTCGGCGACTCCAACATGTCGGAGACCACGATGCTCCTCAAGGTCGGCGCCACCGACCTCGTGCTGCGCATGATCGAGGCCGGCACCGTGATGCGCGACCTGACGCTGGAGAACCCCATCCGGGCCATCCGCGAGGTCAGCCACGACACCACCGGCCGGCGCAAGGTCCGCCTCGCCAGCGGCCGCGAGGCCTCGGCCCTGGAGGTCCAGCAGGAGTACTACGAGAAGGCCGTGGACTTCTGCGAGCGCCGCGGCATCCGCACCGGCACCGTCGAGCGCGTCCTGGAGCTGTGGGGCCGCTCCCTGGAGGCGATCCGCGACGAGGACCTGGACCGGATCTCCACCGAGATCGACTGGGTGATGAAGTATCAGCTCATCGAGCGTTACCGCACCAAGAACAACATCAGCATGTCCCACCCGAGGGTGGCCCAGATAGACCTGGCCTACCACGACATCCACCGCCGCCGGGGCCTGTACTACCTGCTGGAGCGGCGCGGCCAGGCGGCCCGGGTGTGCAACGACCTGAAGATCTTCGAGGGCAAGTCCGTCCCCCCGCAGACCACCCGGGCACGGCTGCGCGGCGACTTCATCCGCCGGGCCCAGGAGCAGCGCCGGGACTTCACCGTCGACTGGGTGCACCTCAAGCTCAACGACCAGGCGCAGCGCACCGTGCTGTGCAAGGACCCGTTCCGGTCGGTCGACGACCGGGTGGAGAAGCTGATCGCCGGAATGTGAGCGGCCGCGGATCCGGTGCGCCGGGGCGCCGTCCCCGGCGCACCGCCGTGTCGCGGGGGAGCGGACGGGGCGGGCACAGGCCGTAGAGTGGCGGGCACTGTTCAGCCACCCCCTAGCCCGAGTTGGACCGATGCTGCGATTCACCGCGGGACGAACCCCGCACCCCCGTCCCCGTCCGAGGAGTACGCACCGGACGTCGTCCCGTCTGGCGACCGCGCTGGCCGTGCCCGTCCTGCTGCTGGGCGCCGCCGCGTGCGGGTCCGACAACGGCGGCGGTTCGGGCTCCAGTTCTCCCTCCGCCTCCGCCTCCGGCAACGGCTCGGCCGCGGCCGGTTCCGGGAAGGTCTCGGTGCAGGGTGCCTTCGGGCAGGAGCCGAAGATCACGGTGGCCAAGGGCGCGAAGGCGCCTGACGAGATCAAGTTCAACACGGTGACCGAGGGCAAGGGCGCCCCGGTGGCCAAGGGCGACTTCGTCATCTTCGACTACGCGGTGCAGACCACCCGGGAGGGCACGACGCCGGAGGGCTCGTGGGCCCAGGTGCCGGGCGCCCCCAAGGGGCCGCGCCGTTCGATGGTGCAGCAGGTGGGCGGAAACGGTTCGGTGCCCTCTGCGGTGTTCGACAAGCTGGTGGGCCACAAGGCCGGCAGCCGCGTGTGGGCCGAGGGCAGCGTCAAGACGATGTACGGCGCCCAGCTCCCGCAGAACGGGCTCAACCCCGACGACGGGCTGATCTGGGTCATCGACGTGGTGAACACGGCGAAGATCGACCCGAAGGGGGAGGCCAAGGGCGAGCAGGCCAAGCCCGAGGCGGGCATGCCGGAGGTCAGGGCCGAGTCGGGCAAGGCCGCCGAGATCACCGTTCCCAAGGGGGAGAAGCCCCCGAAGGAGCTCAAGGAGCAGGTGCTCATCAAGGGCGACGGCCCGGAGCTCAAGGCCGGTGACGGTCTGGTCGGCCAGTACACGGGCGTGCTGTGGGACGGCGGCAAGAAGTTCGACGCGTCCTGGGACCACAAGCCGACGCCCGGTGCCACGGGCTTCCAGATCGGCACCTCCTCGGTGATCGCCGGCTGGGACAAGGCCCTGGTCGGCAAGCACGTCGGCGACCGCGTCCTGCTGGTCGTCCCGCCGGAGCTGGCCTACGGCGACAACCCGCCGCCGGGCAGCGGCATCCCGGCCGGGGCCACGCTGGTCTTCGTCGTGGACATCGTGGGCAAGGTCTGATCGCCGATCTGCGAAACTTGCACGGTTGTCCGCAGAATCCGTTCGTAGGAGCACTTACGTGAACATCGAGAAGCCCGAGATCGACTTCCCCGAGGGTCCGGCCCCGACCGACCTGGAGATCGTCGACCTCTGGGAGGGCGACGGCGCGGTGGCCAAGGCCGGCGACTTCGTCAAGGTCCACTACGTGGGCGTCGCCTACTCCACCGGTGAGGAGTTCGACGCGAGCTGGAACCGCGGCCGTCCGCTGGAGTTCAAGCTGGGCGCCGGCCAGGTCATCGAGGGCTGGGACAAGGGCATCCAGGGCATGAAGGTCGGCGGCCGCCGCCGGCTGACCATCCCGGCCCACCTCGCGTACGGCGAGCGCGGCGCCGGCGGCGGTGTCATCGCCCCGGGCGAGACGCTGATCTTCGTCTGCGACCTGATGGGCGTCTGAGGTCCCGCAGCGCCTTCCCGAGGGCCCGCGCCTGGTGCGCGGGCCCTCGGCTTTTGCCGTGTGACGCGTGAGCGGTACGGTCATCGGTTGAAAGAACATGAGAAGAGGGCGAGAGGGCGTCGATGGCGATTGCCAAGGCCGAGCGGCTGATGAACCTGGCGCTGTGCCTGCTGGGGACGCGACGTCCGCTCAGCAAGCGGGAGTTGCGGGCGTCCATCGAGGCATACGTTGAGGCCTTCGGCCGGGGGGATGGGGCGGCCTTCGGCCGGGGGAACGGCGCGGCGGCGTCGGGTGCCGACGCCCGGGACGCCGGCGGCGGCAGCGAGGACGCCTTCAACCGCATGTTCGAGCGGGACAAGGAGGACCTCCGCGAGCTCGGCCTGATCATCGAGACCGTCGAGGGCGCCGACGGCGAGACCGGCTACCTGGCCCGCCGCGACAGCAACCGCCTCCCCCCGATCACCCTGGACGCCGAGGAGGCCGCGGCCCTGGGCCTGGCGGCCAAGGTCTGGCAGCAGGCCCGGCTCGCGGCCGCGGCCAGCGGCGCCCTGCAGAAACTGCGCGCGGCCGGCATGCCCGAGGCGGAGGACGCGTACGAGGGCCACGGCGCCCTGGAGACCCGCATCCCCGTCCACGAGGCCGCGTTCGAGCCGCTGATGCTCGCCGCCCGCGACCGCCGTCCCGTCGTCTTCGACTACCGCAAGGCCAACGCCGCCCGGCCCGAGCAGCGGCACGTCGAGCCGTGGACGCTGGAGTGCTGGCGCGGCCACTGGTACCTCGCGGGCTGGGACCGCGACCGCGGCGCCGAGCGCGTCTTCCGGCTCTCCCGGATCACCGGCAAGGTCCGCTCCCGCGCCCTGCCGTTCACCGCGCCCGTCCCCGACCACGTCACCGTCCGCGAGACCGTCGAGACCTGGGCGGGCGAGACGGCCACCGGCACCGCCCGGATCAAGGTCCGGGCCGGGCACGGCTATCCGCTGCGCGCCCGCGCCACCGCGCTGCACGACCTCGGCGACGGCTGGGACGAGCTGGAGATCCCGTACGGGCACGGGCTCGACGCCTGGCTCGTCGAGTTCGGCCCGGACGTGGTCGTCCTGGAACCCGCCGAGCTGCGGGACGGCGTACTCGACCGGCTGCGTGCCGTGGCCAAGGGCTGACAAGGGAACGGGGAGACGGACTTCTCATGGCCGGAAACGCCATCGACCAGACGCGCCGCATGCTGTCCCTGGTCACCTATCTGCGCGAGCGCCCGGGCGCCCGCGTCGCCGACGTCGCGCGCGCCTTCGGCATCACCGAGGACGAGCTGATCGGCGACCTCGACGTCCTGCCGATGTGCGGCACCAGCTTCCGCGGCGGCGACCTGCTGGACATCGACACCGACGGCGACCGCATCTGGTGGCACAACCCGGACGCGTCCGGCACCAGCACCGGCGAGCCGCTGCGGCTGGCCGCCGACGAGGCCACCGCGCTGCTCGTCGCCGCCCGCGCGGTGGCCACCCTGCCGGGGCTCAGGGAGAGCGACCGGAACGCGCTCGTCCGGGCCACCGCCAAGATCGAGGCCGCCGCCGGGGAGGCGGCCGGCGCCAGCTCGCGGCTCTCGGTGACCTTCGAGTCCGAGGGCGGGGTCTTCGCCGACGTCGACCGGGCCATCGCCGAGCGCCGCCGGCTGTGGGTGCGCTACTACTCGCCCGCCCGCGACGAGCTCACCGAACGCGAGGTGGACCCCATCCGGCTCTTCGCCGTCGGGCACACCTATATGGAGGCCTGGTGCCGGCTCTCCGAGGCCCGCCGCACCTTCCGCCTCGACCGGGTGGCCGAGATCCGGCTGCTCGACGAGCCCGCCGACCCGCCGCCGGTCGAGCCGCGCGACCTGTCGGCCGGGCTGGTGCAGCCCGCCGCCGAGGACCCCGAGGTCGTCGTCGAGGTGGGGCCGGGCGGCCGCTGGGTCGCCGAGTACTACCCGCACGACAGCGCCGAGGAGCTGCCCGACGGCGGCCTGCGCATCACGCTGCGCACCCCCGACCCGGCCTCCCTGCGCCGGCTGGCGCTGCGGCTGGGCCGCGACGGCCGGATCGTCTCCCCGCCGGAGCTGGCCGCGAGCGCCCGGGAGGCGGCGCGCGAGGCCCTCGCGGCGTACGGCGAGTGAGGAGGGGGAGCGGGCGCGTGAGGGACGCCATGGACACGGCGGTGTTCAAGGCCGCCTGCCCCGACTGCCGGGGCTGCTTCGAACTGGCGGCGGGGGCGCTGCGGCTGGCGATCGGCGGCAGCCGGCGCACCACGTTCTACTCGTTCACCTGCCCGGACTGCGGCGCGGCCGTCCGCAAGCCGGCGGGGGAGCGGATCGTCGAGCTGCTGACCGGCGGCGGGGTGCGCACCCTGCGGCTGCACTCGACCGCCTGACGTCCCGCTCCGTCCGCCCCGGTAGGTTGGCCCCCATGCTCTACCCCATGCTCGCCGTCGTCCTCGCCTTCTGCGGCATCGCCGTCCTCGGCGTCCTCGCCGCCCGTGTCCTGGCGGAAGTGCGGCGGCTGGCGCGGCAGGTGGAGGAGAGCTCGCGGCGGATCACCCGGGCGACCGAGGACCTCGAACGGGCCGCGGTGCCGCTCGCGGCGGAGGCCGCCCGAGTCGCCGCCGACCGGCCCCTGCTGCACCGGGAGGGCTGACGGTACGCTGGGGCGGGTGACCCTGCCGACGAAGCGGAGGGTCGCAGGCCGGAACAGCGGGAACGACGCGCGGGCATTGCCCGGCGTTCACCCCTGCGCGTTACGATCGCTGCCGGTACGAACGGTGGACAAGTCCCACCGGTCGTGCGCTCCACACCCCATACCGCTTCGGTGAGAAGGTAAACGCTTATGTTGTTCGGACGGCTCGGGGCCCCCGAGATCATCCTCATTCTCGTCGTTGTCGTGCTGCTGTTCGGCGCCAAGAAGCTCCCCGACATGGCGCGTGCCCTCGGCAAGTCCGCCCGCATCCTCAAGAGCGAGGCCAAGGCGATGAAGTCGGAGGGCGGCCAGGCGCAGTCCGCGCCGGCCGACACGTCCGCCGGTGCGCAGGCCGAGGCCCCGCGTACGATCAAGGCCGCTCCCGGCGACGTGACCTCCCGGCCGGTCCAGGAGCCGGCCGACCGTACGACGCAGCGCTGAAACACCGGATCAGTCGCGGTTAGCCGCACCGCACGAGATAGGGACGTGGGTTGCCCAAGTCTGCCCGCAAGAAGGTGAAGGACCCCGAGGGGCGGATGCCGCTCGCGGAGCACCTCCGTGAGCTGCGCAACCGGCTGGCGAAGTCGGTCGCCGCGATCGTGGTCGTCGCTGTCGCGGCGTGCTTCTACTACATGGACATCATCGATGTCTTCAAGCACCCGATCGAGCAGTCGATCGGCTGTGACGTCTCCCTGTCGCAGATACTCAAGGGCGGCAAGGAGACGCAGGCGACCTGTGCCACGCTGACGATGTCGGGCCTGATGAAGCCCTTCTCCCTCATGGTCAAGGTCTCGCTGGTGTCCGGCCTCGTGATCTCCAGCCCGGTGTGGCTCTACCAGCTGTGGGCCTTCCTCGCGCCCGGTCTGCACCGCAACGAGAAGAAGTACGCGCTGAGCTTCGTCGCGGCCGGTGTCCCGCTCTTCGCCGCGGGTGCCTGGTTCGCCTACGCCATCCTCCCCGCGGCCTCGCAGGTCCTCATCGACTTCACGCC
This sequence comes from Streptomyces caatingaensis, assembly GCF_001187435.1. Taxonomy (GTDB): domain Bacteria; phylum Actinomycetota; class Actinomycetes; order Streptomycetales; family Streptomycetaceae; genus Streptomyces; species Streptomyces caatingaensis. The sequence continues at coordinate 168,391 of NZ_LFXA01000017.1, forward strand.
GAAGGGCGTCAACAACCTCCTGCCGCTCGACGAGCTCATCGACCTCATCGTGCGCCTGGTCCTGGTCTTCGGCCTCTCCTTCGAACTGCCGCTGCTGCTCATGCTGCTCAACTTCGGCGGCATCCTCACCGGCCGCCGGATGCTCGGCTGGTGGCGCGGCATGATCATGGGCGTCACGGTCTTCGCCGCCGTGGCCACGCCCACGGTCGACCCCTTCTCGATGTTCATGCTCGCCGGCCCGATCATCGCCCTCTACTTCATCGCCGTCGGCATCGCCCTCCTCAACGACAAGCGCAAGGTCCGGGCCAACCCCGACCGTCTGCTCGACGACGACGAGGCCGCCCCGCTGGACCTGACCCCCGAACCGGTCGGCGACGTGGAGCCGCTGCCCGCCCGCGAGGGCCACAACGGGACGCCCGTCCACCGCTCCGGGTACGACGACGTCACGTGACGACCGGCCCTGCCCGGCACGACCGGGTAGGGTCCGCGCGTGACCGCCGACATCACGCTCTTCGTCAACCCCGCGGCCGGGCGCGGCCGCGGGGTCCGGGCCGTCGGGCCCGCGGCCCGGGTCCTGCGCGACGCCGGGTACGCCGTCCGCACCGTACTGGGCACCGACGCCGCCGACGCCCTGCGCCGCGCCCGCGAGGCGGTGGCCGGCGGCGCGGGCGCGCTGGTCGCGGTCGGCGGGGACGGTCTCGTCTCGCTCGCCCTGCGGGCGGTCGCGGGGACGGAGGTACCGCTGGGCGTCGTGGCCGTGGGCACCGGCAACGACTACGCCCGCGCCAACGGCCTCCCCGTGCGCGACCCGGCCGCCGCCGCCCGGCTGATCGCCCGCTCCCTCAAGGAGGACGGCGGCCGGCCCCTCGACCTCGGCCGCACCGGCGACGGCACGTACTTCGGCACCGTCCTCGCGTCCGGCCTGGACTCCCGCGTCAACGACCGCGGCAACCGCATGCGCCTGCCCGTCGGCGGCCTGCGCTACGACCTCGCGCTCGTCGCCGAGCTCGCCGCCCTGCGGACCGTCCCCTACCGGCTGCGGCTCGACGACGGGCCCGTGCGGGAGGTGGAGGCCACGCTGATCGCCGTCGGCAACGGCAGCTCCTACGGCGGCGGGATGCGGATCTGCCCCGGCGCCCGCGCGGACGACGGGCTCTTCGACGTCACCGTCGTCGGCCCGTGCCGCCGCGGCACCCTGCTGCGGGTCTTCCCCCGCGTCTACCGGGGGACGCACCTCTCCCACCCCGCCGTCTCCGTCCTCCGTGCGGCGCGAGTGACGCTGGAGGCACCCGGGGCGACCGGCTACGCGGACGGGGAGCCGCTCGGGCCGCTGCCGGTCACCGCCGAGACCGTGCCGGGGGCCGTGCGGCTGCTGGGGGCTCGCTAAAGATCAGGTGGCTGTCCGGGGGCACCGGTAGGCTCGTAGACAAGATGACCGAGGACATGTCCCCTGCTGAGCGCTACGCCCTGGCGAAGCGGCGCGCCGCGGAGCAGGCCACCGCGCTGGCCCCCTTCCGCGAGATGTACGACTTCGAGCTGGATCCCTTCCAGATCGACGCCTGCAAGGCCCTGGAGGCCGGAAAGGGCGTGCTGGTCGCGGCGCCGACCGGCTCCGGCAAGACCATCGTCGGCGAGTTCGCCGTCCACCTGGCCCTCACGCAGGGCCGCAAGTGCTTCTACACCACGCCGATCAAGGCGCTGTCCAACCAGAAGTTCAACGACCTCGTCAGGCGTTACGGCGAGGGCAGGGTCGGTCTGCTGACCGGCGACAACAGCATCAACGCCGACGCCCCGGTGCTCGTGATGACCACCGAGGTCCTGCGCAACATGCTCTACGCGGGTTCCCAGGCGCTGGCCGGCCTGGGCTATGTGGTGATGGACGAGGTCCACTACCTCTCCGACCGCTTCCGCGGCGCCGTCTGGGAAGAGGTGATCATCCACCTCCCCGATTCGGTGACCCTGGTGTCCCTGTCCGCCACCGTCTCCAACGCCGAGGAGTTCGGCGACTGGCTGGACACCGTCCGCGGCGACACGGAGGTGATCGTCTCCGAGCACCGGCCCGTCCCGCTGTGGCAGCACGTGCTGGCCGGCCGCCGGATGTACGACCTCTTCGAGGAGAAGAACGGCCGTACCGGCACGCCCGGTTCGGGCCGCCGCGAGGTCAACCCCGACCTGGTGCGCCTGGCCCGGATGGAGAACAGCCGCCCGTTCGGCCGCGACCGCCGCCGCGGCAAGATGCTGCGCGAGGCCGACCGCGAGCGCGAACGCCGCGAGCGCAGCCGTATCTGGACGCCCAGCCGGGTCGAGGTGATCGAACGGCTCGACGCCGAGGGCCTGTTGCCCGCCATCACCTTCATCTTCAGCCGCGCCGGCTGCGAATCGGCCGTCCAGCAGTGCCTGTACGCCGGGCTGCGGCTCAACGACGACGAGGCGCGCCGCCGGGTCCGCGAGATCGTCGAGGAGCGCACGGCCGCCATCCCCGACGAAGACCTGCACGTCCTGGGCTACTTCGAGTGGCTGGAGGGGCTGGAGCGGGGCATCGCCGCGCACCACGCCGGCATGCTGCCGACCTTCAAGGAGGTCGTCGAGGAGCTCTTCGTCAAGGGCCTGGTCAAGGCGGTGTTCGCCACCGAGACCCTGGCCCTGGGCATCAACATGCCCGCCCGCTCGGTGGTGTTGGAGAAGCTCGTCAAGTGGAACGGCGAGCAGCACGCCGACATCACCCCCGGCGAGTACACCCAGCTGACCGGCCGGGCCGGCCGGCGCGGCATCGACGTCGAGGGGCACGCGGTCGTCCTGTGGCAGCGCGCCATGGACCCGGGCGCGCTCGCCGGCCTGGCCGGCACGCGGACGTATCCGCTGAGATCCAGCTTCAAGCCGTCGTACAACATGGCGGTCAACCTCGTCGCGCAGTTCGGCCGGCACCGCTCGCGGGAGCTGCTGGAGACCTCGTTCGCCCAGTTCCAGGCGGACCGCTCGGTCGTCGGCATCTCGCGGCAGGTGCAGCGCAACGAGGAGGGCCTGGCCGGCTACCGCGAGGCGATCACCTGTCACCTCGGCGACTTCGAGGAGTACGCGGCGCTGCGGCGCGAGCTCAAGGAGCGCGAGACGGAGCTGGCCAAGCAGGGCGCCGCGCAGCGCCGGGCCGCCGCGGCCGCCTCGCTGGAGAAGCTCAAGCCCGGCGATGTCATCCACGTGCCGACGGGCAAGTTCGCCGGGCTCGCGCTGGTGCTGGACCCGGGGCTGCCCGGGCGCGCCGACCGGCACCGCGGCTTCGACGCGTACGACGGGCCGCGCCCGCTCGTGCTCACCGCCGAGCGGCAGGTCAAGCGGCTGGCGGCGATCGACTTCCCGGTGCCCGTGGAGCCGCTGGAGCGGATGCGCATCCCGCGCACCTTCAACCCGCGCAGCCCGCAGTCGCGGCGCGACCTGGCGTCCGCGCTGCGCACCAAGGCGGGGCACATCGTGCCGGAGCGGCACCGCAAGGCCCGCTCGGCCGCCGCGGACGACACCGGGATCTCCCGGCTGCGCGCGGCGATCCGCGCGCACCCCTGCCACGGCTGCGACGAGCGCGAGGACCACGCGCGCTGGGCCGAGCGCTACCACCGGCTGCTGCGCGACACCCGCCAGCTGGAGCGCCGCATCGAGGGCCGGACGAACACCATCGCCCGCACCTTCGACCGCATCTGCGCGCTGCTGACCGACCTGGACTACCTGCGCGGCGAGGAGGTCACCGAGCACGGCCGGCGGCTGGCCCGGCTCTACGGCGAGCTGGACCTGCTCGCCTCGGAGTGCCTGCGCGAGGGCGTATGGGAGGGTCTGGGCCCGGCCGACCTGGCGGCCTGCGCCTCGGCCCTGGTCTACGAGGCCCGGGCGGCCGACGAGGCCGTGGCCCCCAAGCTGCCCTCCGGCGCGGCGAAGGCGGCGCTCGGCGAGATGGTCCGCATCTGGGGCCGTCTCGACGCCCTGGAGGAGGAGCACCGCATCAAGGCCGCCGAGGGCGTGGGCCAGCGCGAGCCCGACCTCGGCTTCGCCTGGGCGGCCCACCAGTGGGCGTCCGGCCGCGGCCTGGACGAGGTGCTGCGCGAGATCGAGATGCCCGCCGGCGACTTCGTCCGCTGGTGCAAGCAGCTCATCGACGTCCTCGGGCAGATCGCCGCGGCCGCCCCCCACGGCAGCCCCGTGGCGCGCAACGCCCGCAAGGCGGTCGACGGGCTGCTGCGCGGAGTCGTGGCGTACTCGTCGGTGGGCTGAGGCCGTCGGCCCGACGGAGCGGGCGGTGGCAGCCACCGCCCGCTCCGCCCACCGCGGGGGCTTTCGTCAGCCGGAGATCTGCTTCGGCTTCGAGCCGCCGCTGATCTCGATCTTCCGCGGCTTGGACTCCTCGGCCACCGGGATGCGGACCGTCAGCACACCCGCGTCGTACGACGCCTCGATCCGCTGCGTGTCCAGGCTCTCGCCGAGGAACAGCTGCCTGCTGAACGTGCCGGAGGGCCGCTCCGACGCGATCGGCTCCGCCCCTTCGGGCACCGGCGAGCGCCGCTCGGCGTGCACGCCGAGCACGTTCCGCTCGACGTCGAGGTCGATGGACTCGGGGTCGACGCCCGGCAGGTCGAAGTGGACCACGAACTCGTCACCGGAGCGGTAGGCGTCCATCGGCATGGCCGCGGGCCGTGCCGTCGTGCCGAACAGCTGCTGGGCCAGCCGGTCGAAGTCGCGGAACGGGTCGGTGCGCATGAGCATCACGGGTCATCTCCTTCCGTGCGTCCTTCTCTGGCGGATGCCCTCTCCTTCCTCGTGTATAGCTCGGCTGAGGAAAGTTGACAAGAGGGGGCTCAAGATTTCTCCGGAGAGGGTTACCAGGTGTCCGCCTCGCGCTCGCGCCTGCGGCGGCGGGCCACCAGGAAGTAGGTCACGGAGGCCGCCACCAGGGCGGCCGCGGAGGAGACGCCGATCACCGCGGCGGTGCCGAAGCCGGAGCCGCCGTCGTGGCCGGCGCCGGAGTCCTCGTCGGGGGCCGTCTCGCTGGTGCGGTCGACGACCTCCTTGTAGGAGCGGGGGCCCGCGCAGAAGTCGCGCTGGGCCGGGTCCATGGCCTTGGGGACGGTGAGCCGGACCGAGGCGAGGGGCGAGTCGGTGTCGTCGTCCGCCGTCAGGTCCACCGCGTAGGTGCCGGGCTGGATGTCGCAGCGCACCATGCCGGCGAGCCGGGTCCACCGGCCTTTGCCCTTGCCCTCCTTGAAGCGGTCGGTGGCGCGCTTGACGGGCGTCACGAAGGCGGGGGAGCGCAAGGTGAGGGCGTCGTGGGCGTCGAGCGTGGTGCGGTCGGCCGTGATGGTGAAGACGGCCTCGCTGCCGCGCTGCGGCGCGCGGCCGGGGTCGGGGGAGAGCTCCAGGCCGGGGACCTCGGCGGGCGGCGCAGCGTCGTCGCACGCGGCCGCCGCGGTGCCGGTCACCGTCAGCCGGGTCTCGGCGGCCGGCTTCTTCGCGCCGTCGAGGCGGACCGTCAGCGGATACGCCCCGGGCCGGGCCCCGCAGCGCACCCGCGCCTGGGTGTGGATGACCGCTTCGTCCGCCTTGTTGTGGCCGAAGTGCCGCTTGGTGATCTCGACCCCGCGGCTCAGGGCGGGCGACTCGACCAGGACGCGGGAGGTGTGGTCCGCGACCTCGTCGCGGAGGGAGACGGTGAGGTCGACGGTCCCGCCGGGCCGCGCGGGGTCGGGCTGGTTGACGACGGTGTCGTCGAAGTCGGCCGCGGCCGTGGCGGCGGAACCGAGCAGCAGCGCCGCCGCGGTCAGACCGGCGAGGGATATCCGTGCGGGTGAAGGCATGGGCCGACCCTATGTCAGCCCGCCTCGGCGGCCGCCCCCTCCTGCTCGGCCTCGATGCGCCGGTTCCACTCCCGCTTCGACGCCTGCCAGCCGTCCTCGTCGTGGCCCCGGCGCCAGTAGCCGGAGACCGACAGCCGCTCGCGCGGGATCCCGCGGTCCAGGCGCAGATGGCGGCGGAGCTCCTTGACGAACCCGGCCTCGCCGTGGACGAAGGCGTGCACGTCGCAGCCGGCCGGCAGGCCGAGCGCGCGCACCGCCGCCACCAGCTTCTCGCCGACCGGCGCGGTGCCCCGGTGCAGCCAGACCACCTCGATGCCGGGCGCGAGATCGAGCTTCTGCTCCTCGCCCGCGTCCGCGACCTCGACGAAGGCGTGGACGACCGCGTCCGGCGCCTCGGCCGAGAGCCGCTCCAGGGCCGCGGCGATCGCCGGCAGCGCGCTCTCGTCGCCCACGAGCAGATGCCGGTCGGCGGCCGGGTCGGGGGCGTAGGCGCCGCCCGGGCCCTGGAAGAGCAGCTCGGCGCCCGGCTCGGCGCGGGCCGCCCACGGCCCGGCCAGCCCCTCGTCGCCGTGCACGACGAAGTCGATCGCCAGCTCGCGGGCCGTCCGGTCGAAGGAGCGCACCGTGTAGGTGCGGGTGCGCGGCCACTGGTCGCGCGGCATCCCCGCGCGGACGGCGTCGATGTCGAACGGCTCCGGGTAGGCGACCCCCTCCAGCGGGAAGAGCAGCTTGACGTAGTGGTCCGTGTACGCGCCCGCCCCGAAGGCGTCCAGCCCCTCGCCACCGAGCACCACCCGCACCATGCGCGGGCTCAGCCACTCGGTGCGCACCACGTGCGCCCGGTGCAGCGGGCGCTTCTTCGGGACCGGACGGTCGGTCATGGAGTCTCCCCTGGGGCCCCGCGGGCCCACCGCATCTAGGACTTAGGTCTGCCTAACCTAACACCCTACCCAGGAAGGGCGGTCAGCAGCCGCTGCAAAGATCCACCCAACCCCCACCGCTCCGCGAGCACCTCCAGCGCCCGCGCGTCGCGCGGCACCCGCGGCAGCGCCGCGTCGAACGGCGGCAGCGGGACGTCGTCCGCCACCCGCACCACCTTCGGCGCCACCGCCAGATACGGCCCGGCCTCGGCCAGCCGCCGGCGCTGCGCCGGGGTCAGCTTCGCCGCCGGGTCGTCCACGGCGGCCAGGATCCCCGCCAGGTCGCCGAACGCGTCCAGCAGCTTCGCCGCCGTCTTCTCGCCGATGCCCGGCACGCCCGGCAGCCCGTCGCTCGGGTCGCCGCGCAGCAGCGCCAGGTCCGCGTAGCCCGGCCCGTCCACGCCGTACTTCTCCCGCAGCACCGCCCCGTCCACGAGCTGCAGCGTGCCGACGCCCTTGACCGGATAGAGCACCCGGATCCCGCGCGCGTCGTCCACGAGCTGGTAGAGGTCGCGGTCGCCGGTGACGATGTCCACCGGGCCCGCCGCCCGGGCGGCCAGCGTGCCGATCACGTCGTCCGCCTCGTACCCCGCCGCGCCCACGCGGGCGATCCCGACCGCGTCCAGCACCTGCTCGATCACCGGCACCTGCGGCGACAGCGTGTCCGGAACCTCCTCCTCGTCCGGGCCCTCCGGCACCTCCTCGGCCACCCGGTGCGCCTTGTACGACGGGATCAGGTCCACCCGCCACTGCGGGCGCCAGTCGGCGTCCATGCAGGCCACCAGGGCGTCCGGGCGGTGGTCCTGCACCAGGCGGGCGATGAAGTCGAGCAGGCCGCGCACCGCGTTCACGGGCGTGCCGTCGGGGGCGCGGACCGACTCCGGCACGCCGAAGTAGGCGCGGAAGTAGAGGGAGGCGGTGTCGAGGAGCATCAGGCGTCGTGGCGTCACGGCACCGATCATGCCCCACGCCACCGACACGTCCCGGCCACGGGTGTGAAGTGGGCCACTGTTCCGTTTGCCCCGAAGCATCCCGGGCAGGCGCGGCCCCGGAGCGAACCCGCCCGTGGTGTGCACGGTGTCCGGGGACGCGGGCCGGATGCCCGTACCGCTCCACGGCCGCCCGCCGGGGGGGAGGCGGGCGTCACCAGGTTCGACCCGTGAGGTGTATGTGTCCAGGCTGAAGGCCGAGCATCTGTACAAGGTGTTCGGCAGACGACCCGAAGCCGCGGTCAAGCGGCTCGAAGGCGGCGCGAGCCGCGACGAGCTGCGCGCCGACGGCACCACGGCCGCCGTCATCGACGCCTCGTTCGAGGTGCAGGCCGGCGAGATCTTCGTGGTGATGGGTCTCTCCGGCTCCGGCAAGTCCACGCTGCTGCGCATGCTCAACGGCCTGCTCGACCCCACCTCGGGCAGCGTCTGCTACGACGGCCGCGACCTGACCGCGCTCACCCCGCGCGAGCTGCGCGACGTGCGCTCCCGGAACATCAGCATGGTCTTCCAGCACTTCGCGCTCTTCCCCCACCGCAGCGTGCTCGAGAACGCCGCCTACGGCCTGGAGGTGCGCGGCGTGCCGCGCGTCGAGCGCGAGCGCCGCGCGGCCGAGGCCCTGGAGCTGGCCGGCCTCGCCGGCTGGGAGCGCTCCTGGCCCGACGAGCTCTCCGGCGGCATGCAGCAGCGCGTGGGCCTCGCCCGCGCGCTGGCCACCGACGCCGACCTGCTGCTGATGGACGAGTCCTTCAGCGCCCTCGACCCCCTGATCCGCCGCGACATGCAGGACCAGCTCCTGGACCTCCAGAAGCGGCTCAAGAAGACCATCGTGTTCATCACCCACGACCTCAACGAGGCCATGCGCCTGGGCGACCGCATCGCCGTCATGCGCGACGGCCGCATCGTCCAGAACGGCACCGCCGAGGACATCCTCGTCCGGCCCGCCAACGACTACGTCGCCTCCTTCATCCAGGACGTGGACCGCTCGCGGGTGCTCACCGCCGGTTCCGTCATGACCGAGGGCGCGGTGGACGCGGCCACCACCACGGTGGGCGCGGACACCCCGCTCGCCGACCTCTTCGGCCCGCTCGCGCAGGGCACCCCCGTCGCCGTCAGGGGCGACGACGGCGGCATCGCGGGGGTGGTCACCCGGGAACGGCTGCTGGCCGCGCTCGGCGAGCAGCCGGCGGAGGTGACCGCCGGTGCCTAGGATCAACCTCGGCTCCTGGGCCAAGAGCGCCGTGGACTGGCTCCAGTCCCACCTCTCCTGGCTCTTCGACGCCATCAGCACCGTCCTCACCGGGATGTACGACGGCGTCCACGCCGTCCTCTCCGCCCCCGACGCCCTCCTCATGGCGGGCATCCTCGCCGTCGTCGCCTGGTGGCTGCGCGGCCTGGCCGCCGCCGTCCTCGCCTTCGCCGGCCTCGCCCTGATCGACTCCTTCCGGCTGTGGGACCAGGCGACCTCCACGCTCTCCCTGATCCTCGTCGCCAGCGTGATCACGCTCGTCCTCGCCGTGCCGCTGGGCATCTGGGCCGCGCGCGACCGCCGGGTCAGCAAGGCGCTGCGCCCCGTCCTGGACGTCATGCAGACGATGCCCGCCTTCGTCTACCTGATCCCGGGCGTGATGTTCTTCTCGATCGGCCCCATGCCGGGCCTGATCGCCACCATCGTCTTCTCGATGCCGCCCGGCGTGCGGATGACCGAGCTGGGCATCCGGCAGGTGGACGGCGAACTCGTCGAGGCCGCGCGGGCGTTCGGCACCACGCCGCGCGACACCCTGCTGCGCGTCCAGCTCCCGCTGGCGCTGCCCACCATCATGGCGGGCGTCAACCAGGTCATCATGCTCGCCCTCTCGATGGTCGTCATCGCGAGCATGGCCGGCGCGGGCGGCCTGGGCGAGGCCGTGTACTCGGCCGTCACCCAGGTCGACATCGGCGCCGGCGTGGAGAGCGGCCTCGCCGTCGTCGTCCTCGCCATGTACCTGGACCGGATGACCGGCGCGCTGGGCACCCGCGTCTCGCCGCTGGGCCGCCGCGGCGCCGCCAAGGCGGCGTCCGCCGACCGCACCCCGGCCTTCCTGCGCTACCGGCCCGGCACCGCCGTCGCCACGGTCGGCGTCGTCGTCCTCGCGCTCGTCGCGGGCGGCATGCACCTGGTGCGCGGCGGCGACCGCGAGAGCGTCGCGGCCGGGAAGGACATCGGGCGGGGCAAGACCGTCAGGATCGGCTACTTCCCGTGGGACGAGGCCGTCGCCTCGACCTACCTGTGGCAGAACGTCCTGGAGGCGCGCGGCTACAAGCCCCAGGTCAAGCAGCTCGACCCGGGCCCGCTCTACACCGCGCTGGCGCAGGGGCAGATGGACGTCCAGTTCGACTCCTGGCTGCCCACGACCCACAAGCAGTACTGGGACCGCTACGGCGACAAGCTGAGCGACCTGGGCACCTGGTACGGCCCGACCTCGCTGGAGCTGACCGTCCCGTCGTACATGAAGGACGTCAACTCGCTGGAGGACCTCAAGGGCAGGTCCGGGGAGTTCGGCGGCAAGATCGTCGGCATCGAGGCGAGCGCCGGCATGATGGGCAAGCTCAACGGCAACGTCCTCAAGGACTACGGGCTCGACGGCGAGTACAAGGTCGTCTCGTCCTCCACGTCCACGATGCTCGCCGAGCTGGACCGGGCGCTGAAGAAGAAGGAGCCCATCGTCACGACCCTGTGGTCGCCGCACTGGGCCTACGGCACCTACGACCTCAAGAAGCTCAAGGACCCCAAGGGCGCCTGGGGCAAGGGCGAGGAGCTGCACTCCATCGGCAAGAAGGACTTCGCCAAGGAGTTCCCGCGCGTCGCGGAGTGGGTGAAGGGCTTCAAGATGTCCGAGAAGGACCTCGCCTCGCTGGAGGCCGAGATCCAGAAGGGCGGCAAGGGCCACGAGAAGGAGTCCGCGGGCCGCTGGCTGAACGCGCGGCCGGGGCTGCTGGACAAGATGGCGCCGGTGACCTCCTGAGGCACGGCTCATGACGCGGCGTACGGTGGGACGGTGAGCAGCCGTCGTACCGTACGCCGCGTCGTCTCCCTGGTGCCCTCGCTGACGGAGGCGGTGGCCGCCACCGCGCCCGGCCTGCTCGTCGGCGCCACGCGCTGGTGCGCGCACCCGCCCGGGCTGGACGTCGTCCGGGTCGGCGGCACCAAGAACCCCGACGTCGCGCGGATCGCCGCCCTCGCCCCCGACCTCGTCCTCGCCAACGAGGAGGAGAACCGCGCCCCGGACCTGGCCGCCCTGCGCGCGGCGGGGATCGAGGTCCTGGTGACCGAAGTCCGCTCCCTGGAGCAGGGGTTCGCCGAGCTGGCGCGGGTGCTGGCGGACGGGTGCGGGCTGGCGCCGCCGGGCTGGCTGGCGGACGCGCGGGAGGCCTGGCGGGACGTGCCCGCCGTACGGCCGGCCGTGCGGGCCGTGGTGCCGGTGTGGCGCAGGCCCTGGATGGTCCTCGGCCGCGACACCTTCGCGGGCGACCTGCTGGCCCGGCTGGGCGTCCTGAACGTGTACGAGGGGCACGCGGAGCGTTATCCCCGCGTGCCCCTCGGCGAGTTGACCGCCTGCGGCGCCGACCTGGTCGTCCTGCCCGACGAGCCGTACCGCTTCGGGCGCGACGACGGGCCCGAGGCGTTCCCCGCCCTGCCCGCCGCGCTGGTCGACGGGCGTCATCTCACGTGGTACGGGCCGTCGTTGACGGCGGCGCCGCGGGTGCTGGGCGAGGCGCTGCGAGCAGCCGTCCGCTGAACAGCCCGGCCAGCGTGCGCACTCCGGCGGCCGCCCAGGCGGCGGCCAGCAGCACGTACAGGGCCACCGCGAGCCAGGTGAAGGCGTGCAGTCCGGTGTGGCGGGCGAGCGCGGCGGTGCCCGTCACGCACGTGCCTATGGGGAACGTGAACGCCCACCACGTCATCGCGAAGCCCATGCCGCGGCGGGCGGCGCGGACCACCATCGCCGTGGCGAACGCCAGCCACAGCAGGGCGAATCCGGTCACCGGCACGCCGTAGAGGACCGCGAACGCGGCCATGCCCGCCGGGTACGGGGCCGGGAGCGCGTCCCCGACGGCGTCCGCCAGGTTGTTGACGGCCGTCGTCGACTGGCCGAGCGGGCCGAGGACGAGGAACAGGGTGGGGGTCAGGGCGAGCGGCAGCGGGCCGTGGTGGACCAGCCGGGAGAACACCAGCGGCAGCAGCACCATCGTCATCAGCAGGCTCAGGCCGAACATCGCGTAGCAGCCCAGGAGCAGGGCCTCCCTGGCCTGGCCGGCCGGCAGGTGACCGGCCAGCGCCGGGCCCAGCGCGGCCGACACCATCGGCGCGACGACGGGCAGCAGCCACACGGGGGAGGCCGTGCCCGGCTCGACGCGGTGCCGGGTCACCATCAGGTACGGGATGCCGGCGGCGGCGACCAGGCCGGTGACCGTGCCCGCCGTCCACAGCACGGCGTCCACGGCGACGGCCGCGCCCTCGCCGATCACGCCCGCCCCGACCGAGAGCGTCGTGCCGCCCACCGCGAGCAGGGCCATCGCCGGACAGCCGTAGAACGGGGCCACGGCCGGGTCGGCGAGGTGGCGCCGCGCCTGGTCGCGGTGGCGTGCCCAGTGCGCCGCCCGCGCGGCGAGCAGGGCCGCGAGGGCCACCGCCGACAGCGCCCACACCGCCCGCAGCGCCACGGCGGGCGGCGGCGACGGCAGCGCGGCGCCCGCGCTCGCGACGATGGCCGTGCCCATGACGGTGGCGTACCAGTTGGGGCCCAGGTGGCGCACGCCGGGGCGAGGGGTGCTCGTCGCCGGGCGCGCGCGGGGCGGGGTGAGGGTGCTCATGTGACCACTCTCGTCCGGCGGGACGCCTCTCACCAGGGACGATTCTGCTATGAGGCCATAAGCTGGACTGATGAGCGAGTCCCCTCCCGTCGCCGGCCGGGTGCCCGACCTCGGCTCGCTGGAGCTGCTGCTGGCCGTGGCCCGGCTCGGCAGCCTCGGCCGGGCCGCCCGCGAACTGGGCATCACCCAGCCCGCGGCGAGCGGCCGGCTCCGCGCCATGGAACGCCTCCTCGGCGTCGCCCTCGTCGAGCGCTCCCCGCGCGGCTCCCGGCTCACCCCCGCCGGGGTCCTCGTCACGGACTGGGCCCGGCGCGTCGTCGAGGCGGCGGAGGCCTTCGACGCGGGCGTGCAGGCGCTGCGCGGGCGCCGGGACTCGCGGCTGCGGGTGGCCGCGAGCATGACCATCGCGGAGTACCTGCTGCCCGGCTGGCTGATAGCGCTGCGCAGCGGGCGTCCCGACACGGCCGTGTCGCTCTTCGCCGGCAACACGGCGGCGGTCGCGGAGCGGGTGCTGGCCGGGGCGGCGGATCTCGGGTTCGTCGAGGGGCCGGAGGTGCCGGCCGGGCTCGACGGGGCCGTCATCGGGCGGGACCGGCTGGTGGTCGTCGCCGCGCCGGCCCACCCGTGGGCCCGCCGGCGGGAGCCCGTGGGGGCGGACGAACTGGCGGCCACGCCGCTGGTGCTGCGCGAGCGGGGGTCGGGCACCCGCGCCGTGCTCGACGCGGCGCTCCCCTCCCCGGCCCGCCCCCTCCTGGAGCTCGCCTCCACGACGGCCGTCAAGGCGGCGGTCGTCAGCGGAGCCGGCCCTTCCGTGCTCAGCGAACTGGCGGTGGGGGAGGAGCTGGCCGGGCGGCGCCTGGTCGAGATCCCGCTGCGCGGGGTTCCGCTCCGGCGCGACCTGCGCGCCGTCTGGCCCCGCGGCCACCGCCCCGCGGGCCCGGCCCGCGACCTCCTCACCCTGACCCGCCCCACCTCGACCCCACCGGGCGCCTCCGCCGACCCCGCTCAGCCTTGACGTGGCTCCTGGGGCGCCCCGGCCCGGCCTCGCGCGGGGGCGGGGCTGCTGCTTGCGACGACCTGGGGCCGGCCGTGAGCCTTGCCGGGGCTGCGCCCGGCTGGGCCTTGACGGGGACCGAGCCTCCTGCACCCCGCTGGGACAGCGCCCCTGGCCCCGACCGGGGCCCCCGCCCCGGACCCCTGCCCCGCCCCGGCGCACCCCGCGACCAATGGTCGGCCCCCCGGCCCCTCAGCCCGAGAGATCGCGCCACCGGAGCGGGCGGGCGGAATCGGACGAGGGGTGGGCGGGGGTGAGGGGGGAGGGTGTCCGGAAGGGGGTGGGCTTCGGGGCGGAAGGGGGGAGGGGCATCCGGGGCGGTGGAGGGCGGGCCGTCGTGCGCGGGAGCACATGGCCGTCGCGGAAGCGGAATTGTCGCCACCGGGAGAGTGGCCGCTTCGCGCACTTGCCAGGGGCCTGGCATGCGCGGGAATGCAAAAGGGTTTAATCCGGGACTTTCAAACCGTCGAGTGACCCGATTCCTTCTGGTTCGCCGGTAACGCGAGCGCCTAGCTTTGCTGCCGCGAGTCAACGACTCCCGAGAGAAAGGTCGAAACGTGTCGGCACCACGGAAGTTCGCACTCGTTCTCGCGACGGCCGGCCTGGCCGCGGGCGGATTCGCCGCCACCGCCGGTTCCGCGCATGCCGCACCGCAGGCGCACACGTTCAGAGCGTCGGTCCAGAACTACGCCGACGACACCAACCTCGACGAGTACTACGGCCACCAGCGGGGCGCCGTGGTGCTCACCCGCGACGCGCGGGAGGCCTACCAGGTCTTCACGTTCACGAGCGTGGGCAACCCGGCCTCGGGCAAGTACACGATCAAGGGGTCGCACTTCGGGCTCTGCCTGGCCGCCAAGGGCCCGGGCCAGCAGATCCAGCAGGAGGCCTGCGACGTCAACAAGCTGTCGCAGCAGTGGAAGGCCGGCACGGTCGAGCAGCCGACCAGGATCGAGAGCGTGAAGTTCCCGGGCCAGGTCCTCCAGGGGAACGGCCTCGACCGCTCCGTCGTGACCAACCAGTACACGGCCCGGTCCAGCCAGCTCTGGACCCTGTACACCAAGGACTGAGCCGGCCCGGCCTCCCCGTCCGGGGGCCCGGTGCGGAACGCCGCACCGGGCCCCTCCCGCGTCCCGCCGCCAGGGTCGGCCGCATGAAGGTGATCTCCCTCGGCTTCCGCACCGACCTGATGCTGCGGACCATGGCCGGCTCCGCCGTCGATGACCGCCCGGACCACCTGGTCGTCCGCACCCCGGACAACCCCGCCTTCCGCTGGGGGAACTTCGTGCTCTTCGACCGCCCGCCCGGCCCGGGGGACGGCCTCCGCCAACAGGCCGTGTTCGAGGCCGAGTTCCCCGGCGCGCCGTACGTCGCCCTCGGCGCGGACGGTACGGAGGGGGACGCGGGGGACCCCGCCGAGACGGCCCGGCTGGGCATCACCGCCGAGGTGAGCACCGTCCTCACGGCCGACCGCCTCGCGCCGCCCTCCCGTCCCCTCCCCGCCGGCGCGGAG
Organism: Streptomyces caatingaensis; assembly: GCF_001187435.1. GTDB lineage: Bacteria > Actinomycetota > Actinomycetes > Streptomycetales > Streptomycetaceae > Streptomyces > Streptomyces caatingaensis. The sequence goes on from NZ_LFXA01000017.1 coordinate 183,552, forward strand.
ATCCGCCCGCTGGCCGGCGACGACGACTGGGCGCAGGCGCTGGAGCTGCGCCGGGCCATGGACGAAGGCGCTCAACCACCCGCAGGGCACCGCGAGTTCACCGTGCGCCGCGTCGCGGAGGCGCGGCGGCTGTGCGAGGCGGGGCACGGCGCCTGGTTCGGGGCCTTCGTGGACGGGCGCCTGCGCGCCGGGGCCGGCGTCCTCGGGGACGGCGGCGGCACGGCCCGCTACCAGAACGTCGAGACGCACCCCGGCTTCCGCGGCCGCGGCCTGGCCTCGCACGTCGTCCACCGGGCCGGTGCGCGGGCCCTGTCCCGGCCCGGCACCCGCACCCTCGTGATCGTCGCCGACCCCGCGTACCACGCGATCCGCGTCTACCGGGCGCTCGGCTTCGCGGACGCGGAGCGCCAGGTGCACCTCACCCGCCTGCCGCGGGAGCAGCGGACCGGCCGCGCCGCCGCCCCGCCATCTCCACCAGCCCGCGCACCAGCCGCAGATCGTCCCGCATCTCGGGGTGCCACTGCACCCCCACCGCGAAACACCCCTGGCCCCAGGGGTATTCGAGCGCCTCGACGGTCCCGTCCTCGGCGTGGGCCGAGGCGATCAGGCCGGGGCCGACCTTGCCGACGCCCTGGTGGTGATGGGTCGCCACGTCGCACGGCGCCGGCATCAGGTGCGCGGTGACGGTCCCCGCGACCGGCTCGACGAGATGGTCGGCGAAGTCGCCCACCCGCGGGTTGTGACCCTTGTGGCCCACGGTCTCCGGGAGGTGCTGGTTGAGCGTCCCGCCCGCGTGGACGTTCATCAGCTGCATGCCCCGGCAGATGCCGAGCAGCGGGACGCCGCGCTCCAGGGCCGCCGCCAGCAGGGCCAGCTCCCAGCGGTCCCGCTCGGGGACGGGGGCGGCGGTACGGGGATGGGGCCGCTCGCCGTAGAGCGCCGGGTCCAGGTCCTCGCCGCCCGCCAGCACCAAGCCGTCCAGCCGCTCGGCCACCGCGCCGGCCAGGGCCGGGTTGTCGGGCGGCAGGAGGACCATCAGCCCCCCGGCGCGCTGGACATACCGCGCGTAGGCGGTCGGCAGCAGGGAGCAGTGCCGGTCCCAGACGCCTCCCCAGCGGGCCCGGGTGGAGTAGGTGGTGACCCCGATCAGCGGCTGGCCGGTCAATGTGCTCGCGTCCTCTCCTGGCGGCGGGGGCTCGGCCGGCCGCGCGGCGGCGGCCGGAGCGCGTGCGACCGTCGACGGCCGGTCAAAGGTCGCCCTCCATACCATTGCTGCCCGGCGGGCCGCGGCGCAACCCCCGCGCGCCACGCGCCCCTTGCTCACCCCGGGAAGCCCCGCGCACCACGCGGCCGGCCTGCGCGCCCCCTCCGTCGTCCAACGCGCCCCGGCCCGGCCCCCGTTCAGCCCAGGAACCCCCGCACCAGCGCCGCCGTCCCCGCGCAGTGCTCGCGCATCACCTCCCGCGCCCCGGGCGCGTTCCCGGCCAGCACCGCCGCCACCAGCGCCGCGTGCTGGCGCTGCGAGTGCTCCAGGTTGCGCACCAGCAGCGGCATGCAGTCCAGCAGACCGTTGACGGACGCCCGGACCGCCGCGTAGTGCGCGGCGAGCGAGGGCGAGCCCGACAGCTCGGCCAGCGTCAGGTGGAAGAGGGTGTCCTGGCGGCGGTAGCCCTCGGGCGGCGCGTCGCGGGTCGCGGCCAGCGCCGCACGCAGCCGCGCCGTCTGATCCGCCGTCAGGTCGCGGGAGGCGCACAGTTCGGCCGCGCCCAGCTCCAGGACCTCCCGGAAGCGCAGCGTGTCCTCGATGTCGATGCCCGACACGTCGGGCGCGGCCGGGCGCGGACACACGAACGTCCCGCCGTACCGGCCGCGCCGGCTCTCCACCAGGCCCTGCTCGTGCAGCACCTTCAGCACCTCGCGCAGCGTCACCCGGCTGATCCGCAGCCGCTCCGCCAACTCGCGCTCGGCGGGCAGGCGTTCCCCCTCCGCGACCAGGCCCAGCCGTATGACCTGGAGTATCCGCTCCAGCGCCGCCTCGAAGCCGTGGCCCGCGTGGACCGGCCGCAGCACCGGTGACAGCCGGTCGGCGGCCGCGCCGCCGTGCGAAGGCCCGTCCGTCCGCCCGCTCATCGGCCCCCTTCCCAACCAATGGTCTACCGGCATACCTTAAATCTCCGGTCGCACCACCAGGACCCGTACCGCCAGGACCGTCAGGGAAGCGCCGACAGGGAGGCCCCCGTGGCAGACCGCACGCCCCCGCTCACCGTCGGCGAACTGCGCCGCCTCGTCGACGCCGGGGAGATCGACACCGTCGTCCTCGCCTTCACCGACATGCAGGGACGGCTCCAGGGCAAGCGGTTCGCCGCCCCGTTCTTCCTCGACCACGTCCTCGAACACGGCGCGGAGGGCTGCAACTACCTGCTCGCCGTGGACGTCGACCTGCGCACCGTCGACGGCTACGCCATGGCCTCCTGGGAGCGCGGCTACGGCGACTTCGCCCTGCGCGGCGACCCGGCGACCCTGCGCCGCACCCCCTGGAACCCCGGCACCGCCCTGCTCACCGCCGACCTCGCCTGGCACGACGGCTCGCCCGTGGCCGCCTCGCCCCGGCAGATCCTGCGCCGCCAGCTCGACCGGCTCGGCGAGTACGGATGGACCGCCCTGGCCGGCACCGAGCTGGAGTTCATGCTCTTCAGGGACACCTACGAGCAGGCCTGGTCGGCCGGCTACCGCGGCCTCACCCCGGCCAACCAGTACAACGTCGACTACTCCGTCCTCGGCACCGGCCGCGTCGAGCCCCTCCTGCGCCGCATCCGCAACGAGATGGCCGCCGCGGGCCTCGTCGTCGAGTCCGCCAAGGGCGAGGCCAACCTCGGGCAGCACGAGATCGCCTTCCGCTACGACGAGGCGCTCGTCACCTGCGACCAGCACTCCGTCTACAAGACCGGGGCCAAGGAGATCGCCGCCCAGGAGGGTGTGGCCCTCACCTTCATGGCCAAGTTCGACGAACGCGAGGGCAACTCCTGCCACATCCACCTCTCGCTGCGCGACGAGGCGGGGCGGCCGGTCCTCGCCGACGACTCCGGGCCGTACGGGATGTCGTCCGTCATGCGGCACTTCCTCGCCGGACAGCTGGCCGTCCTGCGGGAGTTCACCCTCCTCTACGCCCCGAACATCAACTCCTACAAGCGCTTCCGCGCCGCGTCGTTCGCCCCCACCGCCGTCGCGTGGGGGCCGGACAACCGCACCTGCGCGCTGCGCGTCGTCGGCCGCGGCGCCGCCCACCGCTTCGAGAACCGGCTGCCCGGCGGGGACGTCAACCCCTACCTCGCCGTCGCCGGCATGATCGCCGCCGGGCTGCACGGCGTGGAGAACGAACTGGCGCTCCCCGACCCCGTCACCGGCAACGCCTACACCGGCGACGCGCCGCACGTGCCCGGGACGCTGCGCGAGGCCGCCGGACTGTGGGAGAACAGCGCCGTGGCGCGGGCCGCGTTCGGGGACGAAGTCGTCGAGCACTACCGGCACATGGCGCGCGTCGAGCAGGAGGCGTACGACACGGCCGTGACGGACTGGGAGCGGTTCCGCTCCTTCGAGCGCATGTGAGGACGTGAGTGGTGGATCAGGAGACCCTGGAGGTTCTGAACCCCGCGACCGAGGAGGTCGTCGCCACCGTGCCCGCCGCGACGCCGGACGACGCCGACGCCGCCGTCCGGCGGGCCGCGGCCGCGCAGCGCGGGTGGGCCGCGCTCGCGCCCGGCGACCGGGCGCGGCTGCTGCGCCGGTTCGCGGCCGTCGTGGACGAACACATCGAGGAGCTCGCGGCCCTGGAGGTGCGCGAGGCCGGACATCCCGTCGGCAGTGCCCGCTGGGAGGCGGGCAACGTCCGCGATCTGCTGGACTACGCGGCCGGCGGCGCGGAGCGGCTGCTCGGGCAGCAGATCCCCGTCGCCGGCGGCCTGGACGTCACCTTCCACGAGCCCATCGGCGTCGTCGCCGTCGTCGTCCCCTGGAACTTCCCCATGCCGATCGCCGCGTGGGGCTTCGCGCCGGCGCTCGCGGCGGGCAACGCGGTCGTCGTCAAACCGGCGGAGACGACTCCGCTGACCGCGCTGCGGCTGGCCGGACTGGCCCTGGAGGCCGGGCTCCCGGACGGGGTGCTCCAGGTCCTGCCCGGCACGGGGGCCGTGGCCGGGGACGCGCTCGTCGTCCATCCCGGGGTGGGGAAGGTCGTCTTCACCGGCTCCACGACGGTGGGCCGGCGCGTCATGGCGAAGTGCGCGGAGCGCGTGAAGCGGGTGACCCTCGAACTCGGCGGCAAGAGCGCGAACATCGTCTTCGCGGACGCGGACGTCGAGCGGGCCGCGGCCGCCGCGCCCGCCTCCTTCCTCGACAACGCCGGCCAGGACTGCTGCGCGCGCGGCCGCATCCTCGTGGAGCGGCCGGTGTACGACCGCTTCCTGTCGCTCCTGGAACCGGCCGTGCTCGGGGTCGTGGTCGGCGACCCCGCCGACCCCTCGACCGGGATGGGGCCGCTGATCTCCGCGGCGCAGCGGGAGCGGGTGCGGTCGTACGTCCCCGAGACCGCGCCCGCCGTCATCCGCGGCGCGGCGCCCTCCGGGAAGGGGTTCTGGTACCCCGCCACGGTCGTGGAGTGCTCCCCGGGCTCCCGGGCGGCCCGCGAGGAGATCTTCGGCCCCGTGGCCGTCGTCATCCCCTTCGCGGACGAGGCGGAGGCCGTCCGCCTGGCCAACGCGACCGACTACGGCCTCTCCGGCTCCCTCTGGACGCGGGACGTCTCCCGCGCCCTGCGCGTCTCCCGCGCCCTCCAGGCCGGCAACCTGTCCGTCAACTCCCACAGCAGCGTCCGCTACGCGACCCCGTTCGGCGGCTTCAAACAGTCGGGGCTGGGGCGGGAGTTGGGGCCCGGGGCGCTGGCCTCCTTCACGGAGCTGAAGAACGTCTTCGTGGCGGTGGAGGACGCCTGATCCCCCCGGTCCGGCAACCCCTCCCCGGTCCGGCAGTCCCGGCAGAAAGGGAACGACTTGAGCACCGAGACCCCCACCCCCTACAGCCGCCGCCTCCCCGGCCGCACCGCCGTCGTGACCGGCGCCGCCGGCGGCATCGGGCTCGCCACCGTCCGCCGCCTCGCCGCCGAAGGCGCGCACGTGGTCTGCGCGGACATCGACGAGAAGGCGGGCCGGGCGGCGGCCGACGAGGTCGGCGGGCTGTTCGTCCGGACGGACGTGACCGACCAGGAGCAGGTGGAAGCCCTCTTCAGGGCGGCGGACGACACCTACGGGTCGGTGGACGTCGCGTTCAACAACGCGGGCATCTCACCCCCCGAGGACGACTCCATCCTCACCACCGGCCTCGACGCCTGGCGCCGCGTCCAGGACGTCAACCTCACCTCCGTCTACCTCTGTTGCAAGGCCGCCCTGCCGTACATGCGCCGACAGGGCAAGGGCTCGATCATCAACACCGCCTCGTTCGTCGCCGTCCTCGGCTCGGCCACGTCCCAGATCAGCTACACCGCCTCCAAGGGCGGCGTGCTCGCGCTCTCCCGGGAGCTGGGGGTGCAGTTCGCCCGGGACGGGATCCGGGTGAACGCCCTGTGCCCGGGGCCGGTGAACACGCCCCTGCTGAAGGAGCTGTTCGCCAAGGACCCGGAGCGGGCGGCCCGCCGGCTGGTGCACGTGCCGGGCGGCCGGTTCGCCGACCCGGAGGAGATCGCCGCCGCCGTCGCGTTCCTCGCCAGCGACGACGCGTCGTTCGTGAACGCGGCCGACTTCCTCGTGGACGGCGGCATCTCGGGGGCCTATGTAACCCCCCGGTAAGTGCCCGGAGGTAGGGTCCGTGATCAGATGTCGGGGCCGGTGCGTGCACGAAGCGTCGGCCCCGCGATCAGAACCCGTCCCTACGAAGAGCACAAAGAGAACGCATGCGTAAGAAGTACGCCACCGCCGTCGGCTTCGTGATCACCGCAGCCCTCGCCGCCTCCGTCCCCGCCGCGTCCGCGGCCCCCGCCGCCGGGACGGCCCGCGCGGCCCGCGCGCACTGCCCCCAGCTCGACAAGAACATCAGTTGGTTCGGCACCAACCGCGCCAAGCTCCAGCGGATGATCGACGAGCGCGGCACCTGCTCCGGCCGGACCGGCGGGCCCCGCCCGGTCGCCGCCTTCGACTGGGACAACACCGTCGTCAAGAACGACATCACCGACGCCACCCTCGCCTGGGCCCTCAAGCACGACAAGATCCTCCGGCCCAGGAGCTGGAAGGACACCAGCAAGTGGCTGACCCCGGCCGCGGACCGCGCGCTGACCGAGGCGTGCGGCACGTCCGTCCCGGTGGGCAAGCCGCTGCGCACCTCGAAGAACGTCCGCTGCGCCGACGAGATCTTCGAGATCCGCGAGAAGTCGAGGACGATGGCCGGTGACGCCGCCTTCGCGGGCGACTGGAACCACCGCCGCACGGTCCCGGCGTACGCCTGGATCCCCCAGCTGTTCTCCGGCCACACCCCGGCCGCCCTCGGCTCGTTCGCGAGCAAGGCCCGCGCCGAGCAGCTCGCCGCCCCGGTCGGCAGCAAGCAGACCGTCGGCACCCACACCATCGCCGGCTACGTCCGCTACTACGACCAGCAGAAGGACCTCATCCGCACGCTCAAGGCGGCCGGCTTCGACGTCTACATCGTCTCCGCCTCCTCCGAGCCCATCGCCGAGGCCTGGTCCGGCGGCGTCGGCCTCGACAAGGCCCACACCATCGGCATCCGCAGCATCGTCAGGAAGGGCAAGCTCACCCCCGGCATCAAGGGCTGCGGCGACGTCAAGGACGGCATGGGCGAGGCCCTGCCGTACATGGACGGCAAGCGCTGCATGATCAACGAGCACATCTTCAAGATCAAGGGCGCCAAGGCCTGGAAGAAGCAGGACTTCGCCCACCGCATCGCCCTCGGCGCGGGCGACGCCGACACCGACGTCACCTTCGTCGACGACGCCACCGGCGCCCACCTGGCGATCAACCGCAACAAGGCCGAGCTGATGTGCCGCGCCTACGACAACGAGGACGGCCGCTGGGTCGCCAACCCCATGTTCATCGACCCGATGCCCCGCAAGTCGGGCACCTACGCCTGCTCCTCGACGGCCTACACCCGCCCCGACGGCACCTCCGCACCGCTGCGCCGCCACGACGGTTCCGTCATCCCGGACCAGGTGGACGCGGCCGCCTGAGGCCGTTCCCGCCCGGCCGCCTGTGCCTCCTGAGGGCGCAGGCGGCCCAATTCCCCCACGGCTTCTGCAAGTTGATTCGGCAATATCAACTGGTGATCCCATGCTCTGATGACATGATGGCAGCATGGTGCTTCAGGTAGGGGTGAGAGCGCTTCAGAGGAGGCGTGATCAGTTACGGGGCAGTGCGGAGGCGATCAACCCGGCCGAGGACATGGCTACGGTCTGTCTATTACTCTTCTATGCAGCCGAATGTGGCCTCAAGGAGAGGCTCCTTGCGCGGCGCGGGCTCAGGGACTCCTCAGGGATCGAACCCACACACGATTTGAGGCGGCTCGCCAAGGAGCTTCGCCTACCACGCTTCGTCGGCGAGCACCTCGACCGGCTCCAGAGCTGCCGTCTGCACCCGCACGTACGCGGCAGCGTTCCCATGGCTGATTTGCACCAGGCGTGGCGATATGGTGCCAAGCTGGATGCAGCGGACGAGAAGCACGCCCACGAGGCACTCCGTACTCTGATCACCTGGTGCGAGCAGGACTGAGGAGCCACGAGTTGTGACCGAGCTGATGGAGCCGGAGGGGCTGACGCCCCCTAAGCATCTGTTTACTTGGGTGGATGTGGATGAGCACTTGGCTCATCTGGCGGCTGCCGGTCAGTGGCCCAGGTGGCTCCTGGCGGCGGACGGCTGGTGGGACGGATTGGAGTTGGTCGTCCGCCCCGGCGTGGACACTGCGCAGGTAAAGGATTGGCTCGACCGGGCCTTCGGCGTAGGTTCGACGGAATGGCGCGATGATGGACTCATGCTGGGACTCGACGATCCCCGGACAGCGGAGTTCACGGGGATGCCGGTGGTGCTCAGCCTGGAGTCGTCAGGCGACAGCGGCCAGCCGCGACGTCTCCCCCTGCTCAGGGAAAAGCACATCACCCCGCAACTGGCGGACCCCCTGGAGAGGCCTTCTTCCGAGCGCTTCGCCGATGACGTGCAGCTGGTCGCCTTCCACTCTTTCAAAGGCGGTGTCGGGCGTACGGTCCACGCCGTCGCCATGGCCGACGCCGTCGCGCGGCGGGGTGGCAATGTCCTTTTGGTGGATGCCGATTTGGAGGCGCCAGGCATCACATGGATGCACCGGGCCCAGGGTGGTCAAGTCGAGTTCTGCTACGAAGACTTCCTTGCTCTCTTGCAAGGGGCGGAGGACTGCGGCTGGACAGCGGCCGTCAACATCGCGGCAGCATATCTCCCGAACCAGCAGGTAGGCCGTTACGCCGGCAACGGACGTATTACAGTCGTCCCTACGAGCCGCAGGTCTGTGCTCGGTCCTCCGGCGATCGAGCCCGCTGACCTTCTTACCCCCCATCGCTCGCCCTATTTCCTCACAGAGGCATTGGCCGCGCTCGCTGCACGCGTCGGCGCTGACACTGTTGTCGTCGACCTCCGCGCCGGTGCTTCCGAATTGTCCGCTCCGGTATTGCTCGACCCCCGCGTACAGCGGGTATTCGTCACTACGCTGAGCCATCAGTCACTTGCTGGCACAAAACGCCTAGTCGAGCAATTGGGGCGCCGAGCGCCGGCCTTCCAGGGTAGGGACCCGGCCAGTGCTGTGATCATTACGCAGTACCGACCGGATGTCCATGCCGCTCAGGCGGACAAGGCGCGAGAAGAACTCGGGGGTGCTCTCCTCGCGGCGTTGACTGCCTCTGGCGAACCCAGCCAGGCAGTCACCGATGAGGTGGCTTCGAGTGTCCTTTCTCAGCCGGTTCTGAGTCCGTTTCGTGAGGAGCTGCTGGCGCTGCCCTCGTCATGGGACGCCGTTCTACGCATACTGGACACATGCAAGGTGGGCGATGTTCTGGAGCCCCTTGTTCCGACCCCGGTATCGCTTGTGTCCGTTCCGTCCGGCACGGTGGCCCCGGAGCAGGTCGACTACGAAGTTCTTCGCAAGAGGCTTACCGATACCGCAACACGGTTCATCCACGCGGAGCGGGAAGGGCTGTCATCCGCCAGTGGCTTCCTCGTCACTGATCCGTTCCGCAGACTTTTGGGGGACCATCGTACGGAGGCTCCACTTGCCTTGGTAGTTGGTGCCAAAGGTGCGGGAAAGACCTTCATGTACGCCAAGGCCTGCGCGGCCCGCACATGGGCGCGGTTCGCTGATCAATCCCAGGTCGAAGGGGTCAGCTTGGACGCCCCGGTGATTCCTGTGCTCGAATCCGTCAACCTGGAATATCGCGATCACGACCTGACCCCACAAGACCTGAGGGATTCCTTTGTTCTGAGCCGCGGTGGTGCAGAGGCGAAGGCAGGGACCACCGATGGCATCCGTGACAGATTGAAGGGCGGGTTGTCGTCCCTGGACAGTCAGGATGAGCTCGGCTGGCGACGTCTATGGCTGGAGTGCCTGGCCGATGCAGCCGGTGTGTTCCCGGAGGACGGTTCAAGCGCGGAGAAGGCGCTGACCGAACTCGGTAGGCATGCCCGGGCGGTATTTGTCATCGACGGACTCGAGGATCTCCTCCAATCGCTGGACAGTGAAGTCAAGCGCACCGCGTTGCGCGTGCTCCTGATCGATGTGGTCGGCTGGCTGCGGTCCTTGCGGGGGCGTCCCCTCGGACTGGTCGTCTTCGTCCGCCAGGACTTGGTCACCCGGGCCGTGCGTCAGAACAGCGGTCAACTGTTGGGGCGGTACGATCCCTACGCACTGCGGTGGGACAAGGAAGAAGCGTTGCGACTGGCTCTGTGGGTCGCCTCGCACGCCAAGGCTCTTCCGGTGCCGATGCCCAAATCGGAGATCTCCGAGCTCTCTGAGGAAAAGGTTGTGGAGGCGCTCATCCAGCTCTGGGGCTGGAAAATGGGCACAGAAAAGTCCAAGGAGGCGCGATCTCATCTTTGGGTGCCAGCGGCTCTGGGTGATTTCCGGAACCAGGTCCAGGCCCGGGATGTGGTCAAGTTTCTCGCTGAGGCGGCACGCCTGTCCCTTCGGCAAACGACTTGGGAAGACCGCGTGCTGGTGCCCAGTGCGATGCGTAACGCACTACTGGAGTGCAGCAAGAACAAGATTGCCTCGATCCAGATGGAGAACCAGGAAGTCGGTGAACTGCTCGCCAGGTTGCAGGACAAGCAGGCGGTGAGTGTGCCCTTCGAGCTGGCGACGGTGGGACTGACTACGGAAGAGGCCGATTTTCTCGTGGACTCCGGGGTCTTTGCCCGGGGCAAGGACGGCCGCTACTGGGTGGCCGAGATCTACCGGCACGGTTTGGGCTTCAGCAGTGAACGCCGGGCGAGGGTGCTCTGGCGCCGCTGATTCAAGTACAGGTGGGTGCGGCGGCCTGCTGTGCTCCCATGGGGTACCGGCCGGCCTGGCCACTGAACTGACGAGCCGTCAGAGGAACGTACGTCCCTCGCCCCGGTACGTCGGCACCGTCGCCACCACCTCGTCCCCCTCGACCAGGTGCAACGCCGCGAAGCGCTCGCACAGTTCGCCCGCCTTCGCGTGGCGGAACCACACCTTGTCGCCGATGAGCAGGTCGTCCGCGGCATGGCCCAGGAGCGGGGTCTGGACCTCGCCGGCCCCCTCCCGGGCGGACAGGCGCAGGCCCTCGGGGAGGCAGGGCGCCGGCAGCCGGTCGGGGCCGGCGGCGCCGGAGGCGAGGTAGCCGCCGCCGAGGACGGTGACCACGCCCAGGCCCGGCCGGCGGACGACGGGCAGGGCGAAGAGGGCCGCGGGCCGGGCCCGGAAGGAGGTGTAGTGGTCGAAGAGGCGCGGGGCGAACAGCCCGGAGCCGGCCGCCACTTCCGTCACCGCCGCCTCCGCCGCGGTGTACTGCACGCTCCCCGTGCCGCCGCCGTTGACGAACTCCGGCTCCGCGACCTCCCGTACGGCCCGTACCGCCGCCGCCCGCCGCGCGGCCAGTTCGCGCCGGGCCACGCGCTGCATCGCGCGGACGGCCGCGGAGTACAGTGGCCGCCCCGCCACCGCGTCGGCCACGCCCGCCACATGGGCCTCGTACGCCATCAGCCCCACCAGGCGGAAACCCGGGCGGCGGACGACGGCGCGGGCCAGCGCGGCGAGGCGGTCCGGGTCGTGGACGGGGGAGCGGAGCGCCCCCAGGCGCACCCGGCCGCCCAGGAGGCGGAGTGAGACGTCCAACTCCAGACATATACGGATCTCCTGGCGTCCGGTGCGGGCGCGGTCGATGAGCGAGAGCTGCACGGGGTCGTCGACCGTGACCGTGACCGCCCGCGCGAGGCGGGCGTCCGACGACAGCTCCGCGAAGCCGGCCCGGTCGGCGGACGGATACGCGAGCAGCACGTCGTCGAAGCCCGAACGGGCCAGCCACAGCGACTCGGCGAGCGTGTGCGTCATCACCCCCGCGAAGCCGCCGTGCTCCAGCACCCGCTCCAACAGGGCCCGGGACCGCACCGACTTGGTCGCCACCCGGACCGGTTTGCCCCCCGCCCGCCGCACCAGGTCCGCGGCGTTGGCGTCGAAGGCCGGCAGATCCACCACCGCCAGCGGGGCGTCCAGCCGGGCGGTGGCCCGGTCGTAGCGGGCCCGGTCGGCCGAGGGGCCGGTGGCGTGTGCGAAGGCGGGAGTCATGGGGCGCAGCCTGCCAGAGCCGGTTACCCCTGGGTAGGGGTGTGCGCGCCGCGAATGGCCCCCGCGGGGCCGTCCCCCGTAGAGTGGGCGCGGCACTACGGGGGTGCCCGGACGCGACGGAACCGGCCTGCCCCGCAAGGCAGTCGGAGTCCAGGGCGCGAGCCGGGCGGGGGAGCAGAGGGTGACCACCGAAGTCGAGCGGGTGCGGACGGCGGTGCCCCCGCGCCCCACGTGCCCGCCGGCCACCGCCCCCGCCCCGCCGGCGCGCCGCACGGCGGCCGCCGCCGTCTGCGCCGTCCTCGGCCTGGGCCTCCTCGGCGGTGCCGCGGTGGGCGGATGGCTCACCGCCCCGCCGTCGCGGACGGCCGCCGAGGCCGCCTACGAGCGCGGCGGCACGCTCTGGTCGGAGGTGCCGGTGGACGACCTGTTCCCGCGCACCGTGCACGCCGCGGACGCCGGGCCCGGCGGCGCGAGCCGCGACTGGACGCGGCTGGGCGTCGCACCCGACGGCGACTGCGCCTCCGCCCTCGACCCCGCCCTGGCCCGCGCCCTCCAACCGGCCGGCTGCCGACGGATGTTGCGCGCCACCTACACCGACGCCACGTCCACCACCGTCACCACGGTCGGCCTCCTCGTCACCGCGGCGGACGGGGCCGGCATGCGCGCCCTGCGCTCCCGCGTCGCCGCCGGACGCCTCGACGAACGCACCGACATGCTGCCCCGTCCGTACGCCCCGCCCGGCACCGCCGCCGAACGCTTCGGCGACGCCCAGCGCGTGAGCTGGTGGCTCACCGTGCGCACCGACCTCCCCCTGGTCGCCTGGGCCGTCACCGGCTTCGCCGACGGCCGCACCGGCACGCCGGCCGAGCCCGCCCGCCGGGCGGTGGCCCCCGGCGCGGCGTCCGTCGCCGCCCAGGCCGGACTCGGCCACGAGGCACGGGAGTTGGGCACCCGCGTCGAGTCCGCCTACCGAGCGGCGGCGCGGCGGTGAGGCGCGCCCTGGCCGCCCTGCTGCTCGCCGCCGGCCTGGCCGCCGCCGGGGCCCGGCCCGCCTCCGCCGACATCATCCGCGCCCAGGAGTGGGGGCTCGACGCCCTGAACGTGCGGGAGGCGTGGCGCACCACCCGCGGCGCGGGCGTCACCGTCGCCGTCCTCGACACCGGCGTCGACGCCACCCACCCGGACCTGCGCGGTCGCGTCCTGCCCGGCAAGGACCTCGTCGGCTTCGGCGCCGAGCGCGGCGACCGCTCCTGGGCCCGGCACGGCACCGCCATGGCCGGGATCGTCGCCGGGCGCGGCCACGGGCCGGGGAACGGCGACGGGGTCGTCGGCGTCGCCCCCGAGGCCAGGATCCTCCCGGTGCGGGTGATCCTCGAGGAGGGCGACCCCGCCCGCTCCCGGGCCCGCGGCGGCCGCGGCAGCGCCCTCGCGGAGGGCATCCGCTGGGCGGCCGACCACGGCGCGGACGTCATCAACCTCTCCCTCGGCGACGACAGCGCCACCGCGCACCCCGATCCCGGGGAGGACGCCGCCGTGCGCCACGCGCTCGCCAAGGGCGCCGTCGTCGTCGCCTCCGCCGGCAACGGGGGCGAGCACGGGGACCGCGTCTCGTACCCCGCCGCGTACCCCGGTGTCATCGCCGTCACGGCCGTCGACCGGGCCGGCGGGCGGGCCGCCTTCTCCACGCGCCGGTGGTACTCGGCCGTCGCCGCGCCCGGCGTCGACGTCGTCATCGCCGACCCCGACCGGCGCTACTACGCGGGGTGGGGCACGAGCGCGGCCGCCGCCTTCGTCTCCGGGGCCGCCGCCCTGCTGCGCTCCGCGCACCCGGGGCTGAGCCCTTCGCGGGTGCGCGAGCTGCTGGTGTCGACGGCGCGGGGTGGGCCGCCGGGAGGACGTGACGACGCGGTCGGGGCCGGCGTCGTCGATCCCGCGGCGGCGATCGCGCGGGCCTCGACGCCGCAGACCCGGCTCCGCGCCGAGGACCCGCCCTTCTTCGGCCCCGGCCCCCACCGGCCGTCTCCCCCACCGGCCGGGCGGCGCCGCCCCCTGGCCTGGGGGGCGGGGGCGGCGGGCGCGGTCCTGCTGCTGGCAGCGGTCATCCTCCGCCCGCGCCGCCGCCCCACCCCCTGAGCCCGCCACCCCGCCCTTTCCCCTGTCCCCTGTCCCCTGTCCCCCGGGGCTGCGCCCCTCGGCCCCCTCCGCTCCGCCGCGCGCCGGGCGGGGGCTGCGCCCCCGCACCCCGCCCGGCGCCCGGCCCCCGGGCATCGGCACCCCGCTCCGCCCGGTGGGCGGGGCTTCGCCCCTCCACCCCACCGGGGGCTGCGCCCCCTGGACCCCGCTCCGGGACACCGCCCGGGCCTTGCGAGGTGGGCCCGGAACCCGGTCCCCGGGCGTCCGCACCGCACCCCGCGCTCGGCGGGGCTTCGCCCCTGCACCCCACCGGGGGCTGCGCCCCTGGACCCCGCTCCGGGGCTCCCCCCAGCCCCCGCTCCGCCAAGGAAGAACCGGGCGAACCAACCCCCCACCCACCCGCCACCCCCACCCCCGATACCCTCACCCCGTGGCCCTCAAGAACATCCCGGACCCCGGTTTCTCCGACGACGACGGCTCTGCCGACCCTGCGCTTGCCGAGGCGCTTGCCGTGTGGGCGGCGGAGGGGAGGGGCGAGGCCAAGGTGGCGGCCGAGGGGAGGGTTCTCGGGGCGCTCAAGGGGGCGCGGCTGCTGGTGCCCGTGGTCGCCGTGCTCGGGGAGGCCGAGACGGGGCCCGACGGGCTCAAGCGGGAGAAGACGAGCGATATGGCGGTGCCCACGCTCCAGGCTCCGGACGGGCGCCGGGCCCTGCCGGCGTTCACCTCGCTGGAGACGCTCGCGCGCTGGCGCGCGGACGCCCGCCCCGTGGCCGTCCCGCTGCACCAGGCGCTCCAGGCCGCCGCGCACGAGAAGGCGGACACGATCGTCCTGGACCTCGCGGGCCCGGTCACGTACGCGCTGACCGGCCCGGCCCTGCTCGCGCTCGCCGAGGGCCGCACGACCGCGGACCCGCTCGCGGACCCGTCCGTCACCGAGGCGCTGCGCGCCGTCCTGGCGGCCGAGGCGGGCGTCGTCCGGGCCCACCTGGTGCCCGGGCAGCAGGACGCCGACGGCACGCTCGCCCTGGCGCTCGCCGACGGCGCGCCGCCCGCCGAGGTGGCCCACCGCGTCGCCGGCGCCCTGGCCGCCGACGAGGTGCTGCGCGCCCGGCTCGTCCGCGGCCTGGACCTGGCCCTGCTGCCGACGGGCGCGCAGGTCCCGGGGGAGCCGCTCTTCAGCCGCTGAGGCAGGCTGAACAGGCGCCCGGGGGCGGACCGTCCGACAATGCGAGGAAGGTCCACGAGATCCCCGGGAGGACGCCATGGACGCCAGGCTGGACCCCCTGAAGCTCGACCCCGTGGAGATCCGGACGGTGGCGGCCGAGTTCATCGGCACGCTGCTGCTGGTCTTCTTCGCCGTGGGCTCCGCCGTCCTCGCGGCGGACTACATCGGCGCCCTCGGCATCTCCCTGGCCTTCGGCTTCACTCTTCTGGCCCTCACCTACACCCTGGGACCGATCTCGGGGTCGCACCTCAACCCCGCGGTGACGCTCGCGATGCTGCTGGAGGGCCGGGTCGCCCTGCGCACGGCGATCGAGTACTGGATCGCCCAGCTCGTCGGGGCCATCGCCGGCGCGGCGCTGCTGCTCCTGCTGGCCAAGCAGGTTCCGGGGCTGAACGTGGACGGCGCCTTCGGCACCAACGGCTACGGGGACCGTTCGGCGGTGCACATCAACACCGGCGGCGCGTTCCTCGCCGAGGTCGTCCTGACGTTCCTGCTGGTGTTCGTGTGGCTCGCCGTGACGCACAAGGTGGCCGTGGTGGGCTTCGGCCCGCTGGCCCTCGGGTTCGTCCTGGCGCTGGTCCACCTGGTCGGCGTCCCGCTGACGGGCGCGTCCGTCAACCCGTTCCGGAGCCTGGGACCGGCCCTCTTCGCGGGCGGCGGGGCCCTGTCCCAGCTGTGGCTGTTCATCGTCGCGCCGCTGATCGGCGCGGTGCTGGCCGCCTTCGCCCACCAGGTCGTCCAGCCGCACGGCGCGCCCGTGCTGATCGCGGACGAGCGCGCCCTGGGCGCCCACCGGGCGGCGGAGCACCCGCCGGCCCCGGGCGAGCCGACGGAGCCGACGGAGCCGCCGCGGTCGGCGGAGGGCTAGCCGAAGACCGGCCCGGTGTACTTCTCGCCGGGCCCCTGACCGGGTTCGTCCGGCACGACCGACGCCTCCCGGAAGGCCAGCTGGAGCGACTTGAGCCCGTCGCGCAGCGGACCGGCGTGGAAGTTGCTGATCTCGGTGGCGCTCGCGGTGACCAGACCGGCCAGCGCCGTGATCAGCTTGCGCGCCTCGTCCAGGTCCTTGTGCTGCTCGCCCTCCTCGGCCAGGCCGAGGTTGACGGCGGCCGAGCTCATCAGGTGGACCGCCACCGTGGTGATCACCTCGACCGCCGGCACGTCGGCGATGTCGCGGGTCATGCTGTCGAAGTCGGGGGCGGCCTGCTCGGCGGCCTGCTCGGGGGCCTTGGCGTCACTCATGGGCGACACGATACGTGCCGCCGGAGAACCGGTTCGGCGTGGGTGTTTGTCACGGGTTCGCACCCCTGCTCCCCGGCTGGTAAAGTGGTGAGTCGACCGGTCGGTCATTCACGTGCCCGACCCACAAGTGGAGGCTCCGCACTCCCACCTCGCTGGCTTCCGGTCGGCAGGTCTCCGGTCAGACGGTCCCCATCGTTCCGTACGGACGATGGAGCCGTCCGAGATGCGCCCCGCGGCTCACCGTGGTGGTGCTCCGGTTGTCAGGAGCCCCGCCTGTGTCCCGTCCGGGGCCTTTTTCATGCGGTCCATGAAAAGAGCCCGGCGCGGTTGGTCTTTACGAAACGTTACGCGGCAGCCCGCCAGGCGGCCGTGTGGTGCTACCGAGGAGGATCCATCAGCGCCGAGCCCCGCATCAACGACCGGATTCGCGTTCCCGAGGTGCGACTTGTCGGTCCCAGCGGCGAGCAGGTCGGCATCGTGCCGCTTGCCAAGGCCCTGGAGCTTGCGCAGGAGTACGACCTCGACCTGGTCGAGGTGGCGGCCAACGCCCGCCCGCCGGTCTGCAAGCTCATGGACTACGGGAAGTTCAAGTACGAGTCGGCCATGAAGGCCCGTGAGGCGCGCAAGAACCAGGCGCACACGGTCATCAAGGAGATGAAGCTCCGGCCGAAGATCGACCCGCACGACTACGACACCAAGAAGGGTCACGTCGTCCGGTTCCTCAAGCAGGGCGACAAGGTCAAGATCACGATCATGTTCCGGGGTCGCGAGCAGTCCCGGCCCGAGCTGGGCTACCGACTGCTGCAGCGCCTCGCGGAGGACGTCCAGGACCTGGGTTTCGTCGAGTCGAACCCCAAGCAGGACGGGCGCAACATGATCATGGTCCTCGGTCCGCACAAGAAGAAGACCGAGGCGATGGCCGAAGCCCGCGAGGCGCAGGCGGCCCGCAAGGCGGGACGCGCGGGCGCCTCCGGCGCGGACGCCGAGGAGTCCGCAGAGTCGTGACTCCGGGGCGCTCGCGCCCCGGTTCACCCGGGGCCGCCGGCCCCGGACACCTACGAACACAGCTGACGCTCCCGTACGCCCGCACCACGGGCGGGGAGCGCCACCGACGAGGAGAAATGGCGCGATGCCGAAGAACAAGACGCACAGCGGTGCCAGCAAGCGCTTCAAGGTCACTGGCTCCGGCAAGGTCATGCGCGAGCGCGCCGGCAAGCGCCACCTGCTCGAGCACAAGTCGTCCCGTGTGACGCGTCGCCTCACCGGCAACGCCGAGATGGCCCCGGGCGACGCCGCGAAGATCAAGAAGCTTCTCGGCAAGTGAGCCCGGGCGCGCACCGCGCCTGAGTTCGAGACCGGGACCCATTCGTTTCCGGGCCGTGTGGTGATCAACCACGGCCCCGCTACAAGGAGTTAACAAGTGGCACGCGTCAAGCGCGCAGTCAACGCGCACAAGAAGCGCCGGGCGATCCTGGAGCAGGCCAGCGGTTACCGCGGCCAGCGCTCGCGCCTGTACCGCAAGGCCAAGGAGCAGGTCACCCACTCGCTGGTCTACAACTACAACGACCGCAAGAAGCGCAAGGGCGACTTCCGTCAGCTGTGGATCCAGCGCATCAACGCCGCTGCCCGCCAGAACGGCATGACCTACAACCGCCTCATCCAGGGTCTGAAGGCCGCCAACATCGAGGTGGACCGCAAGATCCTGGCCGAGCTCGCGGTCAACGACATGAACGCGTTCGCCGCGCTCGTCGAGGTCGCCCAGAAGGCGCTGCCGGCCGACGTCAACGCGCCGAAGGCCGCCGCCTGAGCCACCGAGCCACCAGGCTCCCGCCCGGACCCGCAGGCCCCTCGGCCTGCGGGTCCGGCTGCTGTACGGACCGCTCCCAGGAAACGAATCGAGCCACCGCCACATGGGCACCCCCGAGCTGATCTCCCCCCGTTCCCCCCGCGTCGTCGCCGCCCGCCGGCTGGCCAAGCGGAGCTTCCGGGTCAAGGAGCGGCGCTTCCTGGCGGAGGGCCCGCAGGCCGTGCGCGAGGCGATCGAGCACCGCGGCGCCGGCGGCCCCACGCTGCTGGAGCTCTTCGCGACCGCGGACGCCGCCGAGCGGCACACGGAGATCGTCGGCGCGGCGCGGGCGGCCGGGATCCCGGTGCACCTGGCGGCGGACGCCGTCGTCGCCGACCTCTCGCAGACCGTGACCCCGCAGGGCCTGGTCGGTGTCTGCCGCTTCCTGGACAGCCCCTTCGAGGAGATCCTGGCCGCCCGGCCGCGGCTGGTCGCCGTCCTCGCCCACGTCCGCGACCCCGGCAACGCCGGCACCGTGCTGCGCTGTGCGGACGCCGCCGGCGCCGACGCCGTCGTCCTCACCGACGCCTCCGTCGACCTCTACAACCCCAAGTCCGTGCGGGCGTCGGTCGGTTCGCTCTTCCACCTGCCGGTGGCGGTCGGCGTGCCCGTCGAGCAGGCGGTGCGCGGGCTGGCGGGCGCCGGCGTGCGGATCCTGGCCGCCGACGGCGCCGGCGAGCGCGATCTGGACGCCGAGCTGGACCGCGGCGCCATGGGCGGCCCCACCGCCTGGGTCTTCGGCAACGAGGCGTGGGGGCTGCCGGAGGAGACCCGCGCGCTGGCGGACGAGGTGGTGCGCGTCCCCATCCACGGCAAGGCGGAGAGCCTCAACCTCGCCACGGCCGCCGCGGTGTGCCTGTACGCCTCGGCCCGTGCGCAGCGCGCGTCCGGAGGGTGCCGCTCTGTTACTTCCAGCTAGTAGGGTGACGCCCCTGGGGCTCGGGAGGGGGCGTCGGGTGTGAGTGGGACAACTGCCGTGGACCGTACGTCCGGAGCCGTCGCCTTCGGCGGCGCGGGTGCGCCGCTGCACCCCGACGACCTGCCCGACGGCCTGGTCGTCGCCGACGCGTCGGGCCGTGTGGTGTGCTTCAACGCCGCAGCCGCCCGCGTCACCGCCCTGCCGGCCGAGGAGGCCCTCGGGCGCCCGCTGGAGACCGCCCTCCCGCTGGAGGACCTGGACGGGCGCCGCTGGTGGCGGCTGACCGACCCCTACGGCGGGCTCTCCACCCGCACCGGCCAGCCCGAGCGCAACCTGCTGCTGCCCGGCGGCCGCGAGGTGCTGGTCTCCGCCCGCTACGTGCGCGAGCGGCCCGGCGGGCCCGTGGTGCGGCTCGTCGTCCAGCTGCGCGGCACCGAGGCGCGCCGCCGCACCGAGCGCAGCCACGCCGAACTGATCGCCACCGTCGCCCACGAGCTGCGCTCCCCGCTGACCTCCGTCAAGGGCTTCACAGCCACCCTGCTGGCCAAGTGGGAGCGGTTCACCGACGACCAGAAGCGGCTGATGCTGGAGACCGTGGACGCCGACGCGGACCGGGTCACCCGGCTGATCGCCGAGCTGCTGGACATCTCCCGCATCGACTCCGGCCGCCTGGAGGTGCGCCGCCAGCCCGTCGACATGGCCGCGGCCGTGCGCCGGCACGTCGCCGCGCAGACCGCCCGCGGCCAGCGGCCCGACCGCTTCCTGGTCAAGGTGGTGGAGCCGCTGCCGCCGCTGTGGGCCGACCCCGACAAGATCGACCAGGTGCTGGGCAACCTCCTGGAAAACGCGGTGCGGCACGGCGGCGGAACCGTCACCATGGAAGTGGCACCGGCCACCACGAGCGCCGGCGCGGAAGGAACGGCGGTCACCGTGAGCGATGAGGGCCCCGGCATCCCGGAGGGGGCGATGAGCCGCGTCTTCACCCGCTTCTGGCGGGGCAGCAAGCGCGGCGGCACCGGCCTGGGGCTGTACATCGTCAAGGGCATCGTCGAGGCCCACGGCGGGACGATCACCGTCGGCCGGGCCGAGCGCGGCGGCGCCCGGTTCCGATTTACCCTGCCCGTGGGCGCCCCGGCCTTCCTCGCGCAGAGCTGAGGCCCCGGCCCCTCGGGCTCATCAGGACCCCCACGCCCCTTAGACTCGACCTTTGGCACCTTTTTGGCACCAAGTCGTCCGGGCGAAACCGCGCGGCGTCACCGCCGCGGTCCATGCCAGCCAGTCGGAAGCACGGGAAGAGATGTCGGCACCCAACAAGTCGTACGACCCTGTCGAGGTCGAGGCACTGAAACCGGAAGAGATCGAGCGCATGCGGGACGAGGCGCTCGCCGCCTTCGCCGCCGCCGGTGACCTCGACGAACTGGCGCAGGCCAAGACCGCCCACACCGGGGGCACCTCGCCGCTCGCCCTCGCCAACCGCGAGATCGGCGCCCTGCCGCCGCAGGCCAAGGCCGACGCCGGCAAGCGCGTGGGCATGGCCCGCGGTGCCGTCAACAAGGCGCTGGCCGCCCGCCAGGCGGAGCTGGAGGCGGAGCGCGACGCCCGCGTGCTGGTCGAGGAGGCGGTGGACGTCACGCTGCCGTACGACCGCGTGCCGGCCGGCGCCCGCCACCCGCTGACCACCTTCATGGAGCGCGTCGAGGACGTCTTCGTGGCCATGGGCTACGAGGTCGCCGAGGGCCCCGAGGTCGAGGCCGAGTGGTTCAACTTCGACGCCCTCAACTTCGAGCCGGACCACCCGGCCCGCGCCATGCAGGACACCTTCTTCGTGGCCGGCCCCAAGAAGACCGAGTCCGGCGTCGTGCTGCGCACCCACACCTCCCCGGTGCAGGTCCGCTCCATGCTCGACCGCGAGCCGCCGCTGTACGTCGTGTGCCCCGGCCGCGTCTACCGCACGGACGAGCTGGACGCCACCCACACGCCGGTCTTCCACCAGATCGAGCTGCTCGCCATCGACGAGGGCCTGACGATGGCGGACCTCAAGGGCACCATTGAGCACATGGTGCACTCGCTCTTCGGCGAGGGCCTGACCACCCGGCTGCGGCCCAACTACTTCCCGTTCACCGAGCCGTCCGCCGAGCTGGACATGCAGTGCTACGTGTGCCGCGGGGAGTCCGTCGGGAACCCGGAGCGCCCCTGCCGCACCTGCTCCAGCGAGGGCTGGATCGAGCTGGGCGGCTGCGGCATGGTCAACCCGCGGGTGCTCGTCGCCGCGGGCATCGACCCGGAGAGGTACAGCGGATTCGCCTTCGGGTTCGGCATCGAGCGGATGCTGATGTTCCGCCACAACGTCGAGGACATGCGAGACATGGTCGAGGGTGACGTGCGCTTCACCCGGCCGTTCGGGATGGAGATCTGATGCGCGCCCCGCTTTCCTGGCTGCGGGAATACGTCGACCTGCCCGCCGGCGAGACCGGCCGTGACGTGCAGGCCAAGCTGGTGGCCGCCGGTCTGGAGGTCGAGCGCGTCGAGCAGCTCGGCGCCGACCTCACCGGCCCGCTGGCCGTCGGCAAGGTCCTCACCATCGAGGAGCTGGAGGGCTTCCGCAAGCCGATCCGCTTCTGCACCGTCGACGTCGGCACCGCCAACGGCACCGGCGAGCCGCAGGAGATCGTCTGCGGCGCCCGCAACTTCGCCGTCGGCGACAAGGTCGTCGTGGCCCTGCCCGGCGCCGTCCTCCCCGGCGACTTCGCCATCGCCGAGCGCAAGACCTACGGCCGGATGTCCCGCGGCATGATCTGCTCCGGCGACGAGCTGGGCATGGGCGACGACGGCTCGCACGGCATCATCGTCCTCCCGCCGGAGGCCGAGGTCGGCAGCGACGCCGTCGAGCTGCTGGAGCTGCGCGACGAGGTCCTCGACATCGCCGTCACCCCGGACCGCGGCTACTGCCTGTCCATGCGCGGCATCGCCCGCGAGACCGCCACCGCCTACGGGCTCCCGCTGCGCGACCCGGCCCTGCTGGACGTGCCCGCGCCCAACTCCTACGGCTACCCGGTCTCCGTCGCCGACCCGGCCGGCTGCGACCGCTTCACCGCCCGCACCGTCACCGGCCTCGACCCCGAGGCGCGCTCCCCGATCTGGCTCCAGCGCCGGCTCCAGAAGGCCGGCATGCGCCCGGTCTCCCTCGCCGTCGACGTCACCAACTACGTGATGCTCGAACTGGGCCAGCCGCTGCACGCCTACGACCGCTCCCGCGTCACCGGGACCATCGGCGTCCGCCGCGCCGAGCCCGGCGAGAAGCTGACCACCCTCGACGGCACCAAGCGCGTCCTGGACGCCGAGGACCTGGTCATCACCGACGACACCGGCCCCATCGGCCTGGCCGGCGTCATGGGCGGCGCGAACACCGAGATCGCCGACGCCGCCGAGGGGGGCAGCACCGAGGTCGTCATCGAGGCCGCGCACTTCGACGCCGTCTCCATCGCCCGCACCGCCCGCCGCCACAAGCTGTCCTCCGAGGCGTCCAAGCGCTTCGAGCGCGGTGTGGACCCGCAGGCGGCCTCCGCCGCCGCCCAGCGCACGGTGGACCTGCTGGTGCTGCTCGCCGGCGGCACCCCCGAGGCCGGCGTCACCGAGTTCGCCGCGCCCAGCGCCCCCCGCACCATCGCCGTGCGCGCCGACCACCCCGACAAGGTGGCCGGGGTCGAGTACGGCCGCGAGACCGTCGTCCGCCGCCTCCAGGAGGTCGGCTGCGACGTCTACGGGCAGGACGAGCTGATCGTCACCGTCCCCAGCTGGCGCCCCGACCTCACCGACCCCAACGACCTCGCCGAGGAGGTCATCCGGCTGGAGGGCTACGAGAGCCTGCCCTCCACCCTGCCCAAGCCGCCCGCCGGCCGCGGTCCGACCGCGCGCCAGCGGCTGCACCGCCGCGTCGGCCGCGCGCTGGCCGGCGCCGGCTACGTCGAGGCCCTCACCTACCCGTTCCTCGGCGACTGGGCCCTCGACCACCTGGGCCTGGAGGCCGACGACCCGCGCCGCCTGACCGTGCGCCTGCTCAACCCCCTCTCCGAGGCCGAGCCCGCGCTGCGCACCACCCTGCTGCCGGGGCTGTTCGCCGCGCTGCGCCGCAACGACAGCCGCGGCGAGCACGACCTGGCGCTCTTCGAGACCGGCCTCGTCTTCCGGCCGACCGGCGAGGAGCTCCCGGCCCACCGCCTGCCGGTGGACCGCCGTCCCACCGACGAGGAGATCGCCTCCCTGGACGCGGCCCTGCCGCACCAGCCGCGCCGCGCCGCCGTCGTCCTGGCCGGGGCGCGGGAGCGCGCCGGCTGGTGGGGCCCGGCCCGCCCGTCCTCCTGGGCGGACGCCGTCGAGGCCGGCCGTACCGTCGCCCGCGAGGCCGGCGTCGAGCTGATCGTCCGCCAGGACCAGCAGGCGCCCTTCCACCCGGGCCGCTGCGCCGCGCTGCTCGCCGTGGTCGACGGCGAGGAGGTGCTCGTCGGCAACGCCGGTGAGCTCCACCCGCGCGTCATCAAGGCGTTCGGGCTGCCCGAGCGCACCTGCGCCATGGAGATCGAGCTGGACCGCCTGGAGAAGGCCGCCACCGGCCCGGTCGAGGCCCCGCGCATCTCCACCTTCCCGGTGGCCACCCAGGACGTCGCGCTCGTCGTCGACGCCTCGGTGCCGGCCGGCCAGGTCGAGGCCGCCCTGCGCTCCGGCGCCGGCGAACTCCTCGAATCCCTGCGGCTGTTCGACGTCTTCACCGGCGAACAGCTCGGTGAGGGCAAGAAGTCGCTGGCCTACGCGCTGCGCTTCCGCGCCGCCGACCGGACGCTGACCGCCGACGAGGCGTCCGCCGCCCGCGACGCCGCGGTGGCCGCCGCCGTCGAGCGCACCGGCGCGGTGCTGCGCGGCGCGTAGCCGTGCGGCCGTGAACGGCAGTTGAGCCGAGGGGCGCCCCGGACCACCGGGGCGCCCCTCGCGCATCCCACGCCCCTGGGGCCCCTTCCCCGCCGAGGGTCACTCAATGGGGTGGAAAACCGGGCACGGGCCGTTGCCCACGGGGGCGCGCTCGCGAGAATCGAGCGCGTCATCGCGCTAGGGGGAGCCACGGAATGATCCGTACCAGGGCGGCGCGCCACCGGCACGGTGCGGTGCTCGTGCTGCCCGGGGTGTGGGTCGCCGCGGTGGTCACCTGGGAGCTGCTGAGCCCGCTCGGCACGCACTTCGTCCAGCTCCTCGCCGCCGCACCGGCCATCGCCTGCGCCGGCACCGGACGCCGCCAGTGCGTCCTGCTCGGCGGCGGCTGCGCGCTGTTCGCACTCGTCCCGCTGGGCCCCTCGGAACCGGGCGGCCCGGACGTACGCCTCGGCACCTGCTGCGCCATCCTCGTCGTCGTCGCCGCGTCCTACCTCACCAGCCGCCGCGGCCTGCGGCTGACCCGCGAGGTGGAGCGCCTGCGCGAGATCGCCACCGCCACCCAGCACGCGCTGCTGCGCCCGCTCCCCGCGCGGCTCGACGGGCTGGCCCTGGCCGGCGGCCATCTCTCCGCGAGCGAGGGCGCCCTCGTCGGCGGCGACCTCTACGAGGCGCTCGCCACCCGGCACGGCGTCCGCGTCGTCATGGGCGACGTCCGCGGCCACGGGCTGCCCGCCCTCGCCACCGTCGCCGCCCTCCTCGGCAGCTTCCGCGAGGCCGCCTACGACGAGCCGTCGCTGCCGGGGGTACTGCGGCGCCTGGAGCGGGCCTTCCAGCGGCACCTGGGCGCCGGGGAACCGCCGCCCTCCGGCGAGGACTTCGCGACCGTCCTGCTGCTGGAGATCCGGCCCGGGACGGAGGTCGTCGCCCTCAACTGCGGCCATCCCTGGCCGCATCGGGTCGTGCGGGAGCCGGGCGGGGGTGCGCGGGCGCAGCTCCTCTGCGGGGACGATCCCCTGCCGCCGCTGGGCCTCTTCCCCCTGCCCGCCGAGCCGCCGGTGCGGGCCCTGGCCCGGCTGCTGCCCGGGGAGTTCCTCGTGCTGCACACGGACGGGGCGGAGGACGCGCGGGACCGCACGGGGGTCTTCTTCCCGTTCGCCCGCGCCCTGGCCGAGGCGGCCCGGGGCGCGGCCACGGGGCCCGCCGTGCTGGTGGACCGCGTCCGCGCCGCCCTGCTCCGCCACACGGGCGGAGCGCTGACCGACGACTTCGCCCTCCTCGCCCTCCGCAACGACCGCCCCCGCGCCCCCTTGGCCCTCCCCCCGGGCGAGCTGGCCCGGACGTAGCGTGGCCCAACCCCTCCCCGGGAGGGGGCACCCCCACGGGCCCCACCGGGCCCCCACAAGCCAAGCCCCGCGCAGCGGTTCGCACCCCGTGCGAATCCGCTTCCGTTACGCTGAGTCCACCGAGCGCACACGGAGGGCGGCAATGGAGCCCAACACTCTGCTCGACGCGATCCTGGACGAGGCGGGGATATCCCACGCCGGCCTGGCGGCGCACGTCAACGCGGCCGGCCGCGCCCGAGGTCTCGCGTTGCGCTACGAACACACCGCCGTGGCCCGCTGGTTGAAGGGCCAGCGCCCGCGCGGCCAGGTGCCCGACCTCATCTGCGAGGTCCTCGGCGAGCGCCTGCACCGGCCCCTGACCCTCGACGACATCGGCCTGGGCACCCCCGGCACCCCGCGCGTCCCCGGCACCCCCCTGTCCGGCTTCGTCGAGCGGGCCACCGCCCTGTGGCGCTCCGACGAGCAGCAGCGCGAGCACGTCGTCGCCGCCCCGGCCGTCACCGGCACCCACGCCGTGATGCCCGTCTGGGAGTGGGAGAACCCGCCCGAGGACGCCGATGTCTCCCGGCGCGGCCTGACCCGCGTCTCGATGGAGGACATCGCCATGCTGCGCGCGGCCCGCACGCACTACGAGCAGATGTACCGGAAGGCCGGCGGCGTCGCCACCCGCGCCCGGGTCGTCGGCTTCCTCAACGCCGAGGCCGCCCCGCTGCTGCGCGGCAGCTACTCCGACGCCACCGGCCGCCAACTGCACCGCGCCACCGGCGGGTTGGTGGCGGTCGCCGGCATCTGCGCCTACGACTCGGACGCGCACGGGCTGGCCCAGCGCTACTTCCACCAGGCGCTGCGCCTGGCGAAGGCCAGCGGTGACCGCGGCCTGGGCGCCTATGTGATCGCCCTGCTCGTCAACCAGTCCCTGTTCCTGGGGGAGTACCGGCAGGCCGTCGCCTTCGCGGAGTCGGCGCTGCGCTCCGGCGGACCCCATCTGACCCCGGCGCTCACCGCCGACCTCTACGCGATGCAGGCCAAGGCGTACGCCCGGCTCGGGGACGGCGCCGGGGCGCTGGCCTGCATCCGCCGCGCGGAATCCGCCGCCGAGCGCATCCACCGGGGCCAGGAGCCCGCCGAGACCGGCTACGTCCAGCCGGGGCTGGTCAACGTCCAGGTGGCCGAGGCGCTGCTCAGCCTGGGGGACCTCGGACCCGCCCGTGAGCACGCCGACCGGGCCGTCGACACCCCGGCCCACGACCGGGGCCGTGTCCACCGGCTCGCCATGCTCACGCACATCGAGCTGCGTCAGGGAGACGCGGACAAGGCGGTGGCCACCGCTCAGGAGATGACCGAGCAGGCGAGGGGCATGGAATCGCAGCGCTTACGCGACCGGCTCCGGGCGGTGCGGGAGCACCTGATCGAAAGCGGGTGCGCGGCCACCGCCGAGGCCGCCGAGATGATCGACGGGGCGCTGCGCGTGCCTCTGTGAGGACCCTTGTGAGGGCGACGCCCGGGTAGGTGGCCACCTCGGCGGAAGGTGGCAACACGTGCGTTGGAAGAATCTCAAGGAACTGACCGTCTACGAGAACCGGTGGTTCCGGGTCAACCTCGCGGACGTCGAACTCCCCGACGGCCGGCATCTCGACCACTTCCTGATCCGGCTGCGCCCGGTCGCGGCCGCCACGGTGGTCAACGCGGCCAACGAGGTCCTGCTGCTGTGGCGGCACCGGTTCATCACCGACAACTGGGGCTGGGAGCTGGCCGCCGGGGTCGTCGAGGACGGCGAGGAGACCGCCCGGGCCGCCGCCCGGGAGATGGAGGAGGAGACCGGCTGGCGGCCGGGCCCGCTCAGGCACCTGATGTCCGTCGAGCCGTCCAACGGGCTCACCGACGCCCGGCACCACATCTACTGGTCGGACGAGGCGGAGTACATCGGTGACCCGGAGGACGGCTTCGAGTCGGACCGCCGCGAGTGGGTGCCCCTCAAGCTCGTCCCGGACCTGATCGCGCGGGGCGAGGTGCCGGCCGCCAACATGGCGGCGGCCCTGCTCCTGCTGCACCACATCCGGCTCGGCTGAACCCGGTGGTCACCGGCCGGCGGCCTGCCAGACGGCCAGCGCCAGGGCCGCCAGGCCGGTGAGCGCGGCGAGCGACGGCAGCGGCCACTTGTCGTGCTCCAACGCCCGTACCCGCTCGGTCATTTCGGTGATCTCGCGCTCCGTCTGATCACTGCGCTGGGTGAGCAGGGCGAGGTGCCCGTCGATGCGGACGACGCCGACATCGACCCTGCGCCGGAGCTCCGCGAGCTCCCCCGACTTGGCGGCGTGCTCGGGATGGCTGGTCACGGTCCGTACTCCTTCCGGGTCTTCCCCCGTGCTGGCTGACACGACGAGTCAACCGCGGGGAAGCCCGGGAAGGGAGCGTGTGCGGAGGGTGAGTTGGTGCCCTCCGCGCACACACCGTGTGAACGGGCCCGCGCGGCGGGGCCGTTCACCGCCGGGCTCAGTACGTGTAGAAGCCCGCCCCCGACTTGCGGCCCAGCCGGCCGGCGTCCACCATCCGCTGGAGCAGCGGGGGAGCGGCGTACAGCGGCTCCTTGTACTCGGCGTACATGCTGTCCGCGACCGAGGCGACGGTGTCGAGGCCGATGAGGTCGGAGAGCTTGAGCGGGCCCATGGGGTGGGCGCAGCCCATCTCCATGCCGTTGTCGATGTCCTCGCGGCTGGCGATGCCGGACTCGAACATCCGGATGGCGGAGAGCAGGTAGGGGATCAGCAGGGCGTTGACGATGAAGCCGGAGCGGTCCTGGGCGCGGATCGCGTGCTTGCCCAGTACCTTGCCGACGAGCTCCTCGGCGCGTGCCACGGTCTCCTGCGAGGTGGTGAGCGCGGGGATGAGCTCGACCAGCTTCTGCACCGGCGCCGGGTTGAAGAAGTGGATGCCGATGACCCGGTCCGGGCGCGAGGTGGCGACGGCCAGCCGGACGAGGGGGATGGAGGAGGTGTTGGAGGCCAGGATGGCGTCCTTGCGGGTGACGACCTGGTCGAGCACCTGGAAGATCTCGGTCTTGACCTGCTCGTTCTCCACGACGGCCTCGATGACCAGGTCGCGGTCGGCGAACTCGCCGAGGTCGGTGGTGAAGCTCAGCCGGCCGAGCGCCCCGTCGCGCTCCTCCTCGCTGATCTTGCCGCGCTCGGCGGCCTTGGCCAGGGAGTTGGTCAGCCGGGTGCGGCCCAGCTCCAGCCGGTCGCCGGTGGTCTCGGCGACCTTGACGTCCAGTCCGGACCGGGCACACACCTCCGCGATGCCCGCGCCCATCTGGCCGCAGCCGACCACTCCGACGCGTTCGATGTCGCTCACAAACGTGCCCTTTCTGATCCTCGCCGACCGGCGGCGCGCCGATGCCCCGCCTCGGGGAGACGTTACTCCGCGTCCTGCCGTAAAGGGCGCCCCGGGGAGGGCATGCTGGGCGCTCGGGGTGTGACACATCCGACAAGGAGTGACCAGCAATGGGACGTATGACGCGAAGACGGTTCACGGCGGCCGGCACCCTGGCGGCCGCGGCCTTCGCCCTGGACGTGCCGCGGGTGTCCGCGGACGGCCGGAGCGGCCGCGGCGAGCGGAAGGCCGCGGCCGGCACGGAGTTCCGCGGCATGTGGGCCGCGACCGTGGCCAACCTCGACTGGCCCTCGAAGCCGGGGCTCTCCCCGGACCGGCAGAAGCGCGAGCTGCGCGCGCTCTACGACGCGGCCCTCGCCCGGCGGCTCAACGTCGTCATCCTCCAGATCCGGCCGACCGCCGACGCCTTCTGGCCCTCGCGGTACGAGCCGTGGTCGGAGTACCTGACCGGCCGTCAGGGCCGCGACCCCGGCTGGGATCCGCTGGCGTTCGCCGTCCGCGAGGCCCACGACCGGGATCTCCAGCTGCACGGCTGGTTCAACCCGTACCGCATCGCCAACCACACCGACCCCGGACGCCTCGTCCGCTCGCACCCGGCCCGCGTCCACCCCTCCTGGGCCGTCCCGTACGGCGGCAAGCTCTACTACAACCCCGGCCTGCCGGAGGTGCGCCGCTTCGTCCAGGACGCGATGCTGGACGCGGTCTGGCGCTACGACCTCGACGGCGTCCACTTCGACGACTACTTCTACCCCTATCCCGTCGCGGGCAAGGAGTTCGACGACACGGCCGCCTGGCGCGAGCACGGCCGGGGCTTCCCCAGCCGGGCGGCCTGGCGGCGGGACAACATCGACCGGCTGGTGCGCGAGACGGGTGAGCGGATCAAGAGCCGCAGGAAACACGTGCGGTTCGGCGTCAGCCCGTTCGCCGTGTGGCGCAACAGGTCGACGGATTCCCGGGGTTCGGACACCCGGGCCGGGGTCCAGACCTACGACGACCTCTACGCGGACACCCGCACTTGGGTCCGCGAGGGGTGGATCGACTACATCGTCCCCCAGGTGTACTGGCACATCGGCAACTCCGCGGCCGACTACGCCAAGCTCGTCCCCTGGTGGGCGAAGACCGTGCGCGGCACGGGCGTCGACCTCTACGTCGGCGAGGCCCTCTACCGCCAGGGCGCCTCCGGTCAGCCCGCCCCCTGGCAGGACCCGGCCGAACTCTCCCGCCACCTCACGCTGGCCCGGCGCCACACCGAGGTGCGGGGGAACGTCTACTTCTCGGCCCGGCAGGTGGCCGACGACCCCGTCGGGGCGATGGCGCGCGTGGTGCGGGACCACTATCCGCGCCGCGCGCGCCCGCCTCGCTGAGCGTCGGTGTCAGGCGGTACCGGTCGCCTTGCGGTGGTCGACCACCGAGTCCGGGCCGGGGGACATGATCGTCTCGTGGCCGTTCTCCGCCCGGACCCGGTACGGCGGGTTCCCGTCGCGGCCCAGCACCTCGACGATCTCCACGACGTGGTCCTTCTGCCCGACGATCCTGCCGTGCACGACCAGTTTGTCGCCCTTGCTCGCATGCATCGGCGGTGCCCCTTTCATCAGGTCTCTTCAGGACTGACGGGGAACTGAACGGGATACGTCCAAGTCTAGGTTCGCGGACGCGGCCGGGCTCGGTCTACGGTCCGATCGGGTCGGCGACCCGGCCCGCTGCGTCACCGCGATGCACGCCAGCACGGCGACGGCGGCGAGCGGCGCCGCCGGGCCGATCCGCTCCCCGAGCAGGGTCACCGACCAGACCAGCGTCAGCAGCGGCTGGGCCAGCTGGAGCTGCCCGGCCCGGGCGACCCCGGTGAGGGCCATCGCCCGGTACCAGACCCACATGCTCACGAAGGTGGAGAAGCCCAGCCAGAGCATGCCGGCCGTGGCCTGGCCCGTGAGGCGGAAGGGCTCCAGGGCGAGCGCGACCGCCGCGCCGGCCAGCGCCAGGGGCAGGCTGAACACCAGCGCCCAGCCGATCACCTGCCACCCGGGCAGCTCCCGGGCCAGCAGACCGCCCTCCGCGTAGCCCGCGGCGCACACCAGCAGGGCGGCGAAGAGGTACAGATCGCCGGTGCCGGGACGGCCTCCGCTCTGGTACGCCGCGAAGGCGACGACCACGGCGGCGCCCGTCAGCGCGGCGGCCCAGAAGGCGGCGGAGTGCCGGGCTCCGGTCCGTACGGCCGCGTACGCGGCGGTGGTCACCGGCAGCAGGCCGACGACCACCGCCGCGTGCGAGGTCGTCGAGGAGCCCAGGGCGAGCGTCGTCAGCAGCGGGAAGCCGACGACGACGCCGGCCGCGACGACAGTCAGTGGGACGAGGTGGCGCCGGTCCGGCAGCCGCTCCCGGCGGGCCGCCAGGAAGCCGGCCGCGACCAGGCCGCCGAGCACCGCCCGGCAGGCCGTCACCGACCAGGGGCCGAGACCGTCCAGCGCCCAGACGGTCGCCGGAAAGGTCAGCGAGAACATGCCCACGCCGAGGAGGGCGAGGAGGGTGCCGCTGCCGCCGCGCACCGCTATCGCACCGCAGTGAGTAGCGCTATCTTGTGCTGTCATGCACGAGCGTAGCAGTGTGGCCGAACTCGCCGGGATCCTCCGTGGGGAGCTCGACCGCTACTCACCCGGTGAGAAGCTTCCGTCGAGCCGGTCCCTCGTGGACCGCTTCCGGGCGAGCCCCGTCACCGTCTCCCGCGCCCTGGCCGTCCTGGTCGCCGAAGGGCTGGTCACCACCCGGCCCGGGGCTGGCGCCTTCCGCGCGGAGCCGGCGGCGGCCGCCCTCGCGCCGCGTGGCGACACCTCCTGGCAGCAGGTCGCGCTGAGCGCCGAGCCGGGGGACCGGACGGTGCCCCGCTCCGTGGAGGCCGGCCGGGTGCTGGCCGCGTTCACCCCGGCCCCGCCGGGTGTCATCGACCTCTGCGGCGGCTATCTGCACCCCGCCCTCCAGCCCGAACGCGCCCTCGCCGCCGCGCTCGCCCGGGCCGGGCGCCGTCCCGGCGCCTGGGAGCGGCCGCCGCTGGAGGGCGTCGGCGCGCTGCGCGCCTGGTTCGCCCGCGAGATCGGCGGGCCCGGCGGTACGGTCACCGACGCCGATGTGCTGATCACCGCCGGCGGGCAGAGCGCCCTGACCACCGCCCTGCGCGCGCTCGCCCCGCCCGGGGCGCCGGTGCTCGTCGAGTCGCCGACCTACCCCGGCGTCCTGGCCGCCGCCCGGGCCTCCGGGCTGCGGCCGGTGCCGGTCCCCGTCGACGCCGACGGGGTGCGGACGGATCTGCTCGCCGACGCCTTCCGGGCCACCGGGGCGCGGGTGTTCTTCACCCAGCCGCTGTTCCAGAACCCGACCGGGGCCGTCCTCTCCGCCGCGCGGCGGCGCGAGGTGCTGCGGCTGGCGCGGGCGGCGGGCGCGTTCGTCGTCGAGGACGACTTCGCCCGGCGGCTCGCGCACGAGGACGCGCCGCCGCTGCCGCCGACGCTGGCCTCCGAGGACCCCGACGGGGTCGTCGTCCACCTCTGCTCGCTGACGAAGTTCACCTCGCCGAGCCTGCGGGTGGGCGCCCTGGCCGCGCGCGGCCCCGTCTTCGACCGGCTGCGCGCCGTCCAGATCGTCGACAGCTTCTTCGTGCCACGGCCGGTGCAGGAGGCGGCGCTGGAACTGATCGGCTCACCGGCGTGGGCGCGGCACGGGCGGGCGGTGGCGGGGGAGTTGCGGGTGCGGCGGGAGGCGCTGCTGGGTGCGATGCGCCGCGAACTCCCCTCCGCCGGAGTGGACTTCGCCCCACCCGGCGGATTCCATGTCTGGGCGCGGCTGCCCGACGGCATGGACGAGGCGGGGGTCGTCGCGGCGGCGCTGCGCGAGGGGGTGGCGGTGGCGCCGGGCCGCCTCTACTTCGCGGCCGAGCCGCCGGCGGCGTATGTGCGGTTGTGTATGGCGGGGGTGGGGGGAGTCGGGGAACTGGGGGAGGGTGTGAGGAGGTTGGGGGTGGCGATGCGGAGGTGTTGAGAGGGCAGGGCCTCACTCCCAACCTCGGCGTCGGCGGCGCGACGGACCTCGACGGGAAACTCGGCGAGGCGCTGCGCCACTGGTCCGGGAAGCCCGCAGGCGTGGGCGTTTCTTGAACGAACGGTTCGATTGGGGTAGCGTCCCCGGCATGGGCAGGACCAAGCAATTCGACCCGGACGCGGCGCTCCGCTCCGCGCTGGAGCTGTTCTGGCGCAAGGGCTACGAAGCCACGTCCCTGCAGGACCTGGTGGACCACCTCGGCGTCAACCGGGGCAGCATCTACGCCACCTTCGGCAGCAAGCACGCCCTCTACCTGCGGGCCCTCGACCGCTACTGCGAGACGAAGGGGGACGTGGCCATGGGGGTGCTGAGCCGGCCCGGGTCCGCCCTGTCCGCCGTGCGGGACCTGATCCGTCTGTACGCGGCCGAGTCGCTGGACGACCCCGACCGCAAGGGGTGTCTGGTCACCAACACCGCCGTCGAGCTGGGGCCGCACGACCCCCGGGCCGGGCGGCGCGTGGAGGCCGCGCTGACCGAGCTGGAGACCTCGCTCGCCGGGGCCCTGGTCCGGGCCCGTGAGCAGGGCGAGCTGGGGGAGGGCGCGGATCCCCGCGCCCTCGCCCGCTTCCTCGTCACCTTCCTCCAGGGTCTGCGCGTCGTCGGGAAGACCGCCGACGCGCGGCGCCGGCTGGACGACGCCGTGGAGTCGGCGCTGGCCCTGCTGCGCTGACCCGTCCGTGCCGGCACCGCCCCCGGAGCGCTCCGGGGGCTTTCTTCGGCCCCTTTACTGGAACGATCGGTTGGAAAAAAATGTCCTCAACGAAGGATGTCGTCCCCCGCCCCGTCCACGTCCTCGCCCTGGGCATCTTCGCCATGGTCACCAGCGAGTTCGTCGTCGCCGGGCTGATGCCGCAGATGGCCGAGGGGCTCGGCGTCTCCGTCCCCGAGATCGGCTACCTCATCACCGCCTACGCCGCCGCCATGGCCCTCGGCGGCCCGTTCCTCACCGTCGCCCTCCTGCGGCTCCCCCAGAAGACCGCGCTGTACGCGCTGTTCGCCGTCTTCCTCGCCGGCAACGTGCTGGCCGCCACGGCCACCGGCTACGGCGTGATGATGGCGGCCCGCGTCGTCACCGGCGTCGCCGCCCAGGCGTTCTTCGGCATCGCGCTCTCGATCGTGCCCCAGCTGACGGCACCGGCCGTGCGCGGCCGGGCGGTCGGCGTCGTCATGAACGGACTCATGCTCGGGACGCTCCTCGGCCTGCCGCTCTCCACCCTGATCGGCGAACACCTGGGCTGGCGCGCCGCGTTCTGGGCGATCGGCCTGCTGACGGCGGCCGCCGCCGTGGCCACCGCCGTCGGCGTGCCCGGCCTCGGCCGCTCCGAGGGCGGCGGCGACGTCCGCCGGGAGCTCACCGTCTTCCGCAACCCCCGGCTGTGGCTGGTGCTGTCCACCAGCACCCTGATCATCGGCGCCACCTTCGCCGCGTTCAGCTACTTCCACCCCGTCCTCACCGAGGTCACCGGCTTCGGCACCGGCGCCGTGGCGCCGCTGCTGATCGCCTACGGTGCCGCCACCGTGGTCGGCAACACCGTCGTCGCCCGCCTCGCCGACCGCCACACCCTGCCCGTCCTGGCCTGCGGACTCGCCCTCAACCTGGCCTTCCTCACCGGCTTCGCGCTGCTCGCCCACCTCGCCGTCCCCGCGGTGGCGTGCATGCTGGGCATCGGCCTCGTCGGCGTCACCATGAACCCCGCGATGATCGTCCGCGTCCAACGGACGGCCAACGCGCGCCCGTTGGTCAACACCGTCCACTCCTCCTTCATCACCTTCGGCATCATCATCGGCTCCTCCGCCGGCGGACTGGCCGTCGACCGCACCGGACTGCGCGGCCCCCTGTGGATCGGCGCCGCCATGGCCGCGCTGGGACTCCTCACCCTCGTCCCCGACCTCGCCCGCGGCCACGGGCGGCGCCGGGGCGTCCGGTCGACGGGGACGTCCGGCGCGCCGTCGGGGTCACCCGGCGCCACCTCGGCCGACACCGAGCAGAAGACCATGCTGCGCCCGCCCGCCGACACCGACCCCGACCCGGCCGTCGCCCTCTGCGCCACCACCGTGCGCTCCGCGTCCGAGTAGATCCCGCAGGTGCGGCATCGACGTGCCGTCCGCGGGCGGCAGAGACCGGCCGCCCGGGGCGATCACCGCGCCCCGGGCCCCGGCAGGCCGCCGCACACCGTCCCGCGGTGACGGACACGCGGTCCGACGGCGCGTCCCCCCGCGTGCCGTCGGCGGCCGTGCCGCTCCCGGGTCCGCGGAGGATCCGACCGCAGGGGCGGCGGACGGTCAACGCGACGTCGGCGCGAGCGACTTGACGAGGTGGACGTCCTCGTGGCCAGCGGGGCCCGGCGTCCGGCCGGTCTCGGTGTAGCCGTGGCGCCGGTAGAAGTCCGGGGCCTGGAAGGTGAACGAGGAGACGGTCACGCGGTCGCAGCCGCGCCGCGCCGCCTCCGCCTCGGCGGCCCGCAGCAACCGGCCGCCCCAGCCGCCCGCACGGCTGTCGGGGCGCACCCAGAGCAGCTCCACGAAGCACACCCCGCCCCAGGTCCGCGCGGTCAGCCCGCCGATCAGCTCCCCGTCCGCGTCCGTCACCTTGACGGACAACGTGCCGCGCCCGGCCGCGCCGGTGGCCGCGTCGTTGAAGGCCACCAGCTCGTCGGTGAGCCGGGCGGCCAGCTCCGGGTCGTGATCGCCGGTGATGAGGGCGAGGGCGTCGTGGGTCGTCACGCGGCGGAGTATGCCAGCCGGTCCCGGAGCCCAGCACCCCGTTTTTCCCGGTGAGTTGTACGGGAGCGGCAAGGGAGTGGCACGGGCTACAGCCCCCGGTACATCACATGCAGCCCCACGAACCCCGCCCGCGGATGCCGGAACGCGCCGGGAACTGTCCCCACCACCTCGAAGCCCAGCGACCGGTACAGCCCCACGGCCACCACGTTGCTCTCCACCACCGCGTTGAACTGCATCCCGCGGAACCCCTCCGCCCTCGCCCACCCCAGTGAGTCCTCCACCAGCGTCCGCCCCACGCCCCGGCCCGCCGCCGCCGGGGCGACCATGTAGCTCGCGCTCGCGATGTGGGAGCCGTTCTCCGGGCGGTTGGCGCCCATGCTCGCGGTGCCGAGGACGGCGCCCGACGCCTCGTCGACCGCGACGACCGCCCGGCCCGGCGGCCGGCGGAGCCACAGCTCCCGCGCGTCGTCCGGACCGAGGTCCAACGGGTACGGAAACGTCTCGCCCGCCGCGACGATCTCGCGGAAGAACGGCCAGACGGCGGGCCAGTCGTCCCCGCCCGCCTCTCGGATGCTCGGCATGCGCGGCATCATGCACGCCGGACACCCCGCCCGTCACCGGGATTTCGCCTCCGCCAGGGCGCCGGCCGCGACCCCGACCACGATGAACACCACGTTCGCGTACACCTCGTACCCCTCGGGCGTCACATACCGCAGGAACCCGAAGAGCCGGAACCCTCCGATCCATTCATGGACCAGCCCGGCCAGCCCGCCGACGATCAGAACAAAGCTCACGAAGCCCAGCACCTTCTGCATGGCGGAGACGCTAGGCGGCCGCCCGGGTGCCGCGCGTCGGACCATGGCAGCCGGCCGGGCGACCGGAGAACGAGAGCGGGGGCCGGGCTGTCGTCCGAAGGTATCGGTCTCCGGCGCAGGTCCCCGCACGCCCGCCACCGCGCCGTACATTGCGGACATGACCCGCTCCACCTCCCGCGACCGCGCCGCCGACCTCGGCTTCTTCCTCTTCGCCGCCGTCTTCTCGGTGCTCACCGCCGACAACGCGCTGGCCGGCCGGGAGCTCTCCCCGGGGGCGCTCCTCGCCGACCAGCTCACCGGCGGGCTCGCCTGCGCCGCGCTGTTCCTGCGGCGCCGGCTGCCGGTGCAGCTCGCCGCCGCGCTGCTCGTCGCGGGCAGCTTCTCCCACTTCGTCACCGGCCCGGCCCTCGTCGCGGTCTTCACCGTCGCCGCCCACCGGCCGCCGCGCGTCACCCGCTGGATCGCCGTCCTCGCCGCCGCGCCCGGCCCCCTCTTCCTCCTGCGGCAGTCCGAGCTGAGCACGACCGCCGTCGCCTCCGGGATCACCTACTACGCGCTGGTCACCTGCGCCTTCGGCTGGGGCCTCTACATCCGCTCCCGGCAGCGGCTCGTCGCCGAACTGCGCGAACGCGCCGAGCGGGCGGGCGAGGAGGCGCGGCGCCAGGCCCGCGAGGACATCGCGCGCGAGATGCACGACGTGCTCGCCCACCGGCTGTCGCTGCTGAGCGTCCACGCCGGGGCGCTGGAGTTCCGGCCGGACGCCCCGCCGGAGGACGTCCGCCGCGCCTCCGCGATCATCCGGGCCGGCGCCCACCAGGCCCTGGAGGACCTGCGCGAGATCATCGGCGTCCTGCGACTGCCGGCCGGGGAGGACGCCCCCGAGCGCCCCCAGCCGACCCTGGCCGACCTTCCGCGCCTCGCCGACGAGTCCCGCGCCGCGGGCACCGAGGTGGACCTCTCCCTCCGGGCCGACCGCTCCGCCGAGCCCCGCGCCGTCACCGGCCGCACCGTCTACCGCATCGTCCAGGAAGGCCTGACCAACGCCCGCAAGCACGCCCCCGGCGCACCCGTCTCCGTCACCGTCTCCGGCGCGCCCGGTACCGGCCTCACCGTCGAGGTCCGCAACCCCCTCGTCCCGCACGCCCCTTCCTCCCCCGTCCCCGGCGCGGGCCAGGGCCTCACCGGCCTCGCCGAACGCACCCACCTGGCCGGCGGCCGCCTCGAACACGGCCGTGGAGAGGGGCGGTTCGTCCTGCGGGCGTGGCTGCCGTGGGAGGCGGACGGAGACGCTCCGGCCGTGGCCCCGGCGGGGGGCGCGGCGGGGCGCGGCTGACGGGCGGGCCCCGCCGCGCCGGATCCCGGTGGAGTGAGCCCGGCGCAGTGAGCCCGGGGGAGTGAGCCCGGGGGGTGCGGGCCCGCGGCCACACCGCGGCCCACCGCCCCGGAACCCCCTATAGACACCTCGCGACGCTAAGGCGTCAAGCCGCGGCGGCGAGCTCGGTGGGGAAGGCGGTCTGCTCGTCGAACAGCACGCCGTTCTTGAGACAGTGGTAGAGCTGTCCGATCATGCGGTTGAAGAGATTGCGTTGGGCAGCAGCGTGCCAGTCTCCCTGCTCTTTGCGGCGCCGATAGTGGGCCATGGCCCCGGGCGATGCTCGTAGGGAGGCGAAGGCCCAGAGGTATCCGGCGTGGTTGAGGCGGTCGTTCTTCACCCACCGCCGGGTGATGCTGGACTTTTTCCCGGACGCGCGGGTGATGGGCGAGGCACCCGCGTATGCCTTGAGGCCGCGGGCGTCGGCGAAGCGTGCCCGGTCGTCCCCGATCTCGGCGAGCACCCGGGCGCCGAGCTGGATGCCGAGACCGGGGAAGCTAGTGATCACTTTGGCGTCCGGGTGCTGAGGGAAAGCCTCTTCGACTGCCTCGGCGAGGCCGTCGGCGGCGGTGCAGGTGGCGTCGAGCTGGACGAGGAGGGCGAGCATCTGCTTGCCGAGTGCGTCCTCGACCAGCTGTGGCTGGTGGGCCCAGTCGGCGCGGAAGACCTCGCGGAGCCACTCGGCTTCGGCGTCGATGCCGCGCTGGCGGCCAGCGCGCTTGAGAGCGGCGGTGATCTGCGGGCGCGTCAGCCGGGCCGCCCGGGCCGGGGTCGGGGCGGCCTTGAGGAGCTCGCGGGCCTCGGGACGGCACAGGCCGTTTTGCCAGACGCCGAACGCTTCGAGGGCGGCCGGGTAGTACTCGCGTAGGAGTGAGCGGAGCTGGTTGGCGAGCTGCTGGCGGTTCCAGGTCGCGTCCTGCTGGGCGCGGGCGAGCACGGCGACGGCGCGGGCCAGGTCGCTGTCGCCGGGCAGGGGGCGGTGGGCGTGCATGTCCGTGCGGAGGATGTTCGCGAGGACGAGGGCGTCGCCGGGGTCGGACTTCTTTCGGCTGACGCTGTGGCGGTCGCGGTAGCGGGCGGCGGCCATCGGGTTGATGGCGAAGACTTGCCGCTTGCCGGTCCGCAGCACGGCGACCAGCAGGCCGCGGGACGTCTCGATCGCGACAGGGATCGGGGTCTCCTCTGTGTCGCCGTACTCGGCGAGCAGGTCCAGCAGGATCCGGTAGCCGGCCGCGTCGTCGGTGATATGACGCTTGGCCAGCAGCTGTCCGCTGTCGTCGACCAAGGCGACGTCATGGGTGCGTTCGGCCCAGTCGATACCGCAGTAGATCAAGAGTGCTCCTCCCCTGAGCATGAGTGTTTGCGCTGGTCACGAGCGCATGCGGGCCACGCAGCGACCTAATTCCAGGACTCGGCCAGAGGACCGGTCCGCCACCTCGCTAGCCGTTCGTGGCACCAGCGCGCCACGCGGGCCTCGGTCTAGACGGGAGCTCGGTAGCGGCTCGGGCGAATTGAGAGGTCACCGCGCGGCGGGCTCGCACCACGAAGATCAACGAGCGAGCAGAGCAGGTGGTGGCAGCCGCGAGAACGCCGAGCGTTGCCGATCTGTACCGAGGCGTCGAGGGCCAGGCCATGCGAAGACATCCGCCCGGCGCCCACGCGACCGCCACCACCACGAGTGCCGGGGCTGCCCACACGGTCTATAGGTAGACCTCACAGGCCGGGCTCAAGAAAGGTGTCACAGCCCCAGCACTCGAACGACCGGGTGAAGCCCTCGGGCGTCACCGCGACCGCTAGAAACGAATTAGGCTGAAACCGCCCGAGGGCGAACCCCCGGCAGATCAGCCCGACTTCCTTCCCAGGCGGACCGAGTGACAGAGCACGCATCCGACCCCGAGCCCATCCGCGTCCTCCTCGTGGACGACGACCCCCTGGTGCGGGCCGGGCTCCGGCTGATGCTCGGCGGCGCGCCGGAGCTGGAGGTCGTCGCGGAGGCGTCCGACGGCGGCGAGGTGGCGGCGCTCGTGGAGGAGCACGCCCCGGACGTCGTCCTGATGGACATCCGCATGCCGACGGTGGACGGCCTGGCGGCGACGGAGGCGCTGCGGGCCCGCCCCCGCGCCCCGGAGGTGATCGTGCTGACCACGTTCCACACCGACGAGCACGTCCTGCGCGCCCTGCGGGCGGGCGCGGCCGGGTTCGTGCTCAAGCACACGCCGCCGGCGCAGATCGTGGACGCCGTACGGAAGGTCGCCGCGGGGGAGCCGGTGCTGTCGCCGGCCGTCACGCGGCAGCTCATCGAGCGGGTCTCGGGCGGCGGCCGCGACGCCCGCCGGGAGCGCGCCGCCCGGGCCCGCGACCGGCTCGCGGCGCTCGCGGAGCGGGAGCGGGAGGTGGCCCGGGCGGTCGGCCGGGGCGAGTCCAACGCGGAGATCGCGGCGGGGCTGTACATGAGCGTGCCCACGGTGAAGACCCACGTCTCCCGCATCCTCACCAAGCTGGGACTCAACAACCGGGTGCAGATCGCGCTCCTCGTCAACGACGCGGAGGACGTCTGAGCGCACCGCGCCGGCCCCGGCGACCGGGGCGTTCGAACGGGGCGCTCAGCGCACGGCGGTGAACACCAGCGACGCGTTGTGCCCGCCGAAGCCGAACGCGTTCGCCACCGCCGCCCGCGCCCGCACCGCCCGCGCTTCGCCCGCCACCACGTCGAGTGCCACCTCGGGATCGGGCGCGTCGAGGTTCGCCGTCGCCGGTACGACGCCCTCGCGCAGGGCCAGGACCGTGGCGACCGCGCCCAGCGCGCCCGCCGCGCCGAAGAGGTGTCCGGTCATCGACTTGGTGGCGGTCACCGCCGGGTGCGTGCCGATGGCCTCGGCCACCGACCGGGCCTCCGTCAGGTCGCCCAGGGGCGTGGACGTCGCGTGGGCGTGCACGAGGCCGACGTCCCGCGCGGACAGTCCCGCGTCCGCCAACGCGCCCCGCATCGCCCGCACTTGGCCCTCCGCGTGCGCGGCGGTGATGTGGTACGCGTCCGAGGTGACCGCCGCCCCGGCCAGCCCCGCGTGCGCCCGGGCCGAGCGCGCCGCCGCGAAGGAGGCGCGCTCCAGCACGACGACGGCCGCGCCCTCGCCGATGACGAACCCGTCCCGGTCGCGGTCGAACGGCCGCGAGGCGCGCGTGGGTTCGTCGTTGCGCGTGGAGTGCGCGCGGGCCTGGGCGAAGCCGGCCATCGGCAGCGGGCAGACGCACGCCTCCGTACCGCCCGCCACGACCACGTCCGCCCGGCCCAGCCGGATGAGGTCCAGGCCCTGCGCCAGGGCCTCGGCCCCGGACGCGCAGGCGCTCACCGGTGTGTGGGCGCCGCCCTTGGCGCCGAGCTCGATGCTCACCCAGGCGGCCGGGCCGTTCGCCATCAGCATCGGGACCGTGTGCGGGGAGACCTTGCGCACCCCGGACGCCTCCAGGACGTCGTCCTGCCCCAGCAGCGTCAGGGCGCCCCCGGTGCCCGTGCCGATGACCACGGCCAGCCGTTCCGGATCGACCTCGGGACGGCCCGCGTCCGCCCACGCCTCGCGCGCGGCGATCAGCGCGACCTGCTCGCAGCGGTCCATGCGGCGCGCCTGGACGCGGTCCAGGACGTCCGTCGGCTCGACCGCGAGCCGGCCGGCGATCCGCACCGGCAGGGACTCCGCCCAGTCCTCCTCGATCCGGCCGATGCCCGACCGCCCGGCCAGCATCGCGGACCAGGTCGAGGCCGTGTCCCCGCCCAGCGGCGTCGTGGCCCCCAGACCCGTGACGACCACGCCGTCCGCCTCCGCGCTCCCTGCGCTCACGCCTCGCACCCTTCTGCCCGTCGTTGGTGAAACAGCTGTTGCTGAAACAGTCGTACCATAAACCCCGCAAGGCACGGGGTCCGCAAGGCACGGAGTCCGTACGGCGAAGGGGCTGTGCAGCGAAGAGTCTGTGCAGCGAAGAGGCCGTGCAGCGAAGAGAAGCGAAGGAAGAGGGATCCGGATGGGACGACCCGCCGACCCCGGCCGGCGGAAGCGCACGCTCGCCCGCGCGGCCGACTACGTCCTGGCCAACGGCCTGGCCGGGCTGAGCCTGCGCCCGCTCGCCGCCGCGCTCGGCACCAGCCCGCGCATGCTGCTCTACGACTTCGGCAGCAAGCAGGAGCTGGTCGCGGCCGTCCTCGCCGAGGCCCGCCGCCGCGGCGCGGCACGCGTCGCAGAAGAGCTGCTGCCGGGGACGGCCACGCCCGAGGAGCGGCTGCGCGGCATCTGGGCCTGGATCAGCGCGCCCGAACGCGCCCCGTACGTCCGGCTGTTCTTCGAGGTCCACGCCGACGCCATCGCGCACCCGGAGAACTACGGGGAGCTGGGCGACGTGGTCGCCGAGTGGTGCGACACCCTCGGCGTCACCTTCCGCGACCTCGCCGACGGGCCCGCCGACACCGTCACGCCGACGATGGTCATGGCGCTGGTCCGGGGCCTGCTGCTCGACCTCGCCGTCACCGGCGACCGCGAGCGCGCCGACCGCGCCGTCGAGCGCTTCGCGGCGCTGCTGGCGGCGGGCGGCCCGCTCACATCCCCATCGGCGGGATCCGGGACTTGACCCGCTCCACGGCGATGAAGCCCCGTCCGGCCCGCGCGTCCCGGTCGACCGTGCACGCGTAGTCCCGGCCGCGCGCGCCCCGCACCGTCCCGCTCGGCCACACCGTCCCCGGCGGACCGCAGACGGCCGTCACCGCGACCGGCGCGTCCGTCATCCGGTACGAGAAGGACGCCGTGCCCGACTCCCCGGGCAGCCGGTCCGTCCCCACGCCGAACGTGTCGCTCTCCCCGGGCCGCAGCACGTGCCCCGTCTCCGGCGCCCGGTCGAAGCCGCCGGAGACGGACCGGGCGGTCAGTTCCAGCGAGTGACCGGTCCGGTTGGTGACGGTCACCTCGTAGTGCTCGTGGTGGTGGTGCGTGTCCATGCGTCCAGGGTCGGCGAACGCGGGCGCGCCCGCAGTCCGGCGGCCGGTGGAACGGCCGGTGGAACGCCGGGGAGAACGCCCGGGGGAACGCCGCGGGCACGCCCGGGGGAACGCCCGGTGCCTCCGGGGCCCGCGTGCGGCCCGGCACCGCCGGTGCGAAGGTGGAGGGACGGGCGATCACGCCACCGCCGACCACCGGACGAGCCCATGAAAGCCACCCTGATCTACGGGGCCGGCGACATCCGCGTCGAGGAGGTCCCCGACCCGCGCGTCCAGCA
Organism: Streptomyces caatingaensis; assembly: GCF_001187435.1. Classification (GTDB taxonomy): domain Bacteria; phylum Actinomycetota; class Actinomycetes; order Streptomycetales; family Streptomycetaceae; genus Streptomyces; species Streptomyces caatingaensis. Next base: position 226,646 of record NZ_LFXA01000017.1, read on the forward strand.
CCCCACCGACGCCGTCGTCCGCGTCCTGCGCACCTGCATCTGCGGCAGCGACCTGTGGCCCTACGCGTCCCGCCCCGCGACCCGCGAGGGCGACCGGATCGGCCACGAGTTCCTCGGCGTCGTCGAGGAGACCGGCGCCGACGTCTCCCGGGTGAAGCGCGGCGACATCGTCGTCGCCCCCTTCGCCTACGCCGACAACACCTGCCGGTTCTGCGCCGAGGGCCTGCACACCTCCTGTCCCAGCGGCGGCTACTGGGCCACGGACGGCGTCGACGGAGGCCAGGGCGAGGCCGTCCGGACCCCCTTCGCCGACGGCACCCTCGCGAAACTCCCCGTCGGCGAGGACTCCGAGCTCCTGCCCTCCCTCCTCACCCTCTCCGACGTCTTCTGCACCGGCCACCACTGCGCGGTGACCGCCGGCGTCGGCCCCGGCACCTCCGTGACGGTCGTCGGCGACGGCGCCGTCGGCCTCTGCGCCGTCCTCGCCGCCCGCCGGCTCGGCGCCCGGCGCATCCTCCTCATGGGCCGCCACCGCTCCCGCACCGACCTCGGCCGCGACTTCGGCGCCACCGACGTCGTCCCCGAACGCGGCGAGGAAGGCATCGCCCGCGTACGGGAGTCGACCGACGGCGACGGCACCCGCGCGGTCCTCGAATGCGTCGGCACCCTGCCCGCCCTGGAGACGGCCTTCGGCGTCGTGCGGGACGGCGGCGTCGTCAGCCGCGTCGGCGTCCCCCAGTACGAGGACGGCCCCGTCGGCCCGTCCATGTTCCAGCGCAACCTCACCCTCACCGGCGGCGTCGCCCCGGCCCGCGCCTACATCGAGGAGCTCCTCCCCGACGTCCTCGACGGCACCGTCGACCCCGGCCGCGTCTTCGACCGCACGGCCGGCCTCGACGAAGTCCCGGACGGCTACCGGGCCATGGCGGACCGGGAGGCGCTGAAGGTGCTCGTCCGGCCGTGAGCCCGGTCAGCCGCCCAGGGCCTCTGCCGGCCGTCCCGCGCCGCCGGCCCCGCCCGCCAGCCGCTGCGCCGCCCGCTCCCCGCGCCGGCCCACGGGCTCGACCCCCCGCACCTCGGCCAGACCGGCCGGCGGCATGTCGACGTAGACGGACTCGTACGCACCGGCCGGGACGACGTACGTCTCGTGCCAGATCCCGACGGCGCCCCCGCTGCTCCGCACGCGGCGGTTTCTGCGGCGGCTGCGCCTCGTGCGGGCACTGATCCAGATCGGCGGGGTCCCGGTGGCCGCCGCGCGTGAGGTGATCGCCGCCGCGGAGGACGAGTCCCTGGACCACCACCTGCGGCTCGGCGCGGCGACCCGGGCGCTGCCCTGCCCCGAGGAGCCCGCCGAGGACGACCCGGCGGTCGAGACCGCCCGCCGCTCGGTCGCGGCCCTGCTGGAACGGCTCGGCTGGTCCGCCGACCCCGGCCCCGGCCTGCGCAGCCCCGCCCGCCGGCGGCTCGTCGACTCGGTCGCCGCCCTGGTCCGGCTCGGCTACCCCTGCGGCGTCGACCAACTCCTGCCCTACGGCCGCCTGGCGGCCCGACTGGCGGTCACCGACCTCGACCTGGTCGAGGCCCAGCCCACCCCCGCCGGCCAGATCGAGGCGGCCGTCGCGCTGACGGTGCTGTACGAACCGGTGCTGCTGAGCCTGCGGCGCATGGCCCACGCGGAGGAGTCGGCCCGGCGGTTCTGAGCCGCTGTGACCGGGCACGCGCGCTGCCCGGCCGGCCGGTCGCCCCGTTCAGATGCGGCGATGCGTTCGGATCCGCCCGCGGATCGCGTGCTTGAGAGGGATCGACACGAGCCAGGTCCACAGCCCTGCCCGGGAAGAGACGGCGAAGGCCATGACCACCGACGCCGCGCAGACCAGGAAGACCGCCCCCAGCTCGGTGACGGTGACGCGTCCGACGCGGTCGGGGACCGGCCGGGCCTGCAGGCCGCTGCGCCGCCAGACGGTCAGGAACACGGCCAGGTGCAACAGGCTGATCAGGGCGATGACGGCCGCGTAGGCGGACACGGCCAGGGGTTCCCGGCCGCCGTACTCGGACAGCAGCGCGGTGGGGAACGGGACCAGGGCCACCGCGCCGAGGCCGGCCAGCGTCAGGCGCACGGTGAGGATGTCCACCCGCCGCACCTGCTGGAGAAGCCACCGCTGATCGCGCCACAGGGCGGCGAGGACGGCGAAGCTGAGGGCGTAGGCACCGAGGTGGGGCCACACCTGGCGCATCGCGTGCCGGAAGCCGGGCTCGCTCAGCCCGCCGGGGACGGAGAGGTCGAGGACGAGGAGCGTCATGGCGATCGCATAGATCCCGTCGGACAGGGCGACCAGCCGCTCGGGGCTCTCCGCTCCCGCCGCCTCGCCGCGGTCCGCCACGCCACCCGCACCGGTCCCAGCCATGCCGGCCACGCTAGGACGCGCCCACGCCGACCGCCCGCGGCCACGCCTCGGCGTCACCCGATCTCGGGAGCCGTGCATTGCATAAAACTTCTTTGCTTCGTATAGTCATGCCATCACCGAGGAGGCGTGAGGCGAGATGGCAATACGAGCGGCAGTCGCCGGAGCCAGTGGGTACGCGGGCGGGGAGATCCTCCGTCTGCTGCTCGGGCATCCCGGGATCACCATCGGCGCCCTGACCGCGAACTCCAGCGCGGGCAGGCCGCTCGGCGAACTGCAGCCGCACCTGCCGGCGCTCGCCGGCCGGACGGTCGAGCCCACCACGCCCGAGGTGCTGGCCGGGCATGACGTCGTCTTCCTGGCGTTGCCGCACGGTGCTTCGGCGGCGCTCGCGGCCGAGCTGGGTCCGGATGTGCTGGTCGTGGACTGTGGGGCGGATTTCCGGTTGGTGGACGCGGGGGAGTGGGAGCGGTTCTACGGGTCCGCGCATGCGGGGACGTGGCCGTACGGTCTGCCTGAACTGCCGGGTGGGCGTGAGGTGTTGAGGGGGGCGCGGCGGATCGCGGTTCCCGGGTGCTATCCGACGGCGGTGTCACTGGCTCTGTGGCCCGTGTACGCGGCCGATCTGGCGGAGCCGGAGGCCGTGGTCGTCGCGGCTTCGGGGACCTCGGGGGCGGGCAAGGGGCTCAAGCCCCATCTGCTCGGCAGCGAGGTGATGGGGTCGATGACTCCGTACGGTGTCGGGGGTGCGCATCGGCATACCCCGGAGATCGTGCAGAACCTGTCGGCCGTCGCCGGGGAACGGGTCGGCGTCTCCTTCACCCCCGTGCTCGCGCCCATGCCACGCGGCATCCTCGCCACGTGCAGCGCCAAGGCGCGGGACGGGGTGACGGCCGGCGCCGTGCGGGACGCCTTCGAGAGGGCTTATGGCGACGAGGTGTTCGTGCGGTTGCTGCCGGAGGGGCGGTGGCCGTCGACGGGTGCGGTGGTGGGGTCGAACGCGGTGCAGGTGCAGGCCGTGCTGGACGAGTCCGCCGGGCGGATCGTGGTCGTCAGCGCGATCGACAATTTGACGAAGGGCACCGCGGGTGGCGCGGTGCAGAGCATGAACATCGCCCTCGGTCTTCCCGAGGGGCTGGGACTTTCCACCATGGGAGTGGCGCCATGAGCGTGACGGCAGCGCAGGGGTTCACGGCGGCGGGGATCGCCGCCGGGATCAAGGAGAGCGGCGGCCTTGACCTCGCCCTGGTGGTCAACCAGGGGCCCCGGCTGGCCGCCGCGGGTGTCTTCACCGCCAACCGCGTCAAGGCCGCCCCCGTCCTGTGGTCCCAACAGGTGCTCAGGGGTGGGCAGGTCGCCGCCGTCGTCCTCAACTCCGGTGGTGCCAACGCCTGCACCGGACCGGAGGGCTTCCGGGACACCCATGCCACCGCCGAGAAGGCCGGCGAGGTCCTGGGCGTGAGCGCGGGCGAGGTCGCCGTCGCGTCGACCGGGCTCATCGGCGTCCGGCTGCCGATGGACAGGCTCCTCCCGGGTATCGAGAAGGCCGCCTCCGAACTCTCCCCGCACAGCGGCGAGAAGGCCGCCATCGCCATCAAGACCACGGACACGGTGCACAAGACGGCCGTGGCGAAGGGTGACGGCTGGACGGTGGGCGGTATGGCGAAGGGGGCGGGGATGCTCGCCCCCGGGCTGGCCACGATGCTGGTGGTCCTGACCACCGACGCGGATGTGGACGCGGCCGGGCTGGACGAGGCGTTGCGCGGTGCGACGCGTACGACCTTCGACCGGGTCGACTCCGACGGCTGCATGTCCACCAACGACACGGTGCTGCTGCTGGCTTCGGGCGCGTCCGGGATCACTCCCGCCCCCGAGGCGTTCGCGGAGGCCGTCCGGGCGGTGTGCGACGACCTGGCCCGTCAGCTCATCGGTGACGCCGAGGGCGCGAGCAAGGACATCCGCATCGAGGTGATCAACGCCGCGAGCGAGGACGACGCCGTCGAGGTCGGCCGCTCCATCGCCCGCAACAACCTCCTCAAGTGCGCCATCCACGGCGAGGATCCCAACTGGGGCCGGGTGCTCTCCGCGATCGGCACGACCTCCGCCGCCTTCGACCCGGACCGGCTGAACGTCGCGATCAACGATGTCTGGGTCTGCCGCAACGGCTCCGTCGGCGACGACCGCGACCTCGTCGACATGCGCTACCGCGAGGTACGGATCACCGCCGACCTCGCCGAGGGCGACGCCTCCGCCGTCATCTGGGCCAACGACCTCACCGCCGACTACGTCCACGAGAACAGCGCCTACTCCTCATGAGCACTCCCACCCGGAAGCACACCGCCCTTCCCAAGGCGCAGATCCTCGTCGAGGCGCTGCCCTGGCTCACCCGGCACCACGGCAAGACGGTCGTCGTCAAGTTCGGCGGCAACGCGATGGTGGACGACGGGCTGAAGGCCGCCTTCGCCCAGGACGTCGTCTTCCTCCGGCACGCCGGACTGCGCCCGGTCGTCGTCCACGGCGGCGGCCCGCAGATCAGCGCCCAGCTCGAACGCCTCGGCATCGCCTCGGAGTTCAAGGCCGGATTGCGGGTCACCACGCCCGAGGCGATGGACGTCGTCCGCATGGTCCTCGCCGGACAGGTGCAGCGCGAACTCGTCGGCCTGCTCAACCGGCACGGCCCCCTCGCCGTCGGCCTGACCGGCGAGGACGCCCACACCATGAGCGCCGGCAAGCGCTACGCCCAGGTCGACGGCGAGCGCGTGGACATCGGCCGCGTCGGCGAGATCACCGCCATCGACACCGGCGCGATCGAGGCCCTGCTCGACGACGGGCGCATCCCCGTCGTCTCCTCCGTCGCCCGCAGCTCCGACGACGGTCACGTCTACAACGTCAACGCCGACACCGCCGCCGCCGCGCTCGCCGCCGCGCTGAACGCGGAGACGCTGATGGTCCTCACCGACGTCGAGGGCCTGTACGCGGACTGGCCGCACAGCGACGAGGTCATCAGCCGCCTCACCGCGAGCGAGCTGGAGGCACTGCTCCCCGAGCTGTCCAGCGGCATGGTCCCCAAGATGGAGGGCTGTCTGCACGCCGTCCGCAACGGCGTCGGCACGGCGCGGGTGATCGACGGCCGCGTCCAGCACTCGATCCTGCTGGAGATCTTCACCGACGAGGGCATAGGCACGATGGTCGTGCCGGACGGGCAGGGGGACACCCGATGACGAACAACACCGAACTGACCGAGCGCTGGCGGGGCGCCCTGATGGACAACTACGGCACCCCGCGCGTGCCCCTCGTCCGCGGCGAGGGCAGCACCGTCTGGGACGCGGACGGCACCCCGTACCTCGACCTCGTCGGCGGCATCGCCGTCAACGCGCTCGGTCACGCGCACCCGGCCGTCGTCCGCGCCGTCTCCGACCAGATCGCGACCCTCGGCCACGTCTCCAACCTCTTCGTCGCCGAACCGCCCGTGGCGCTCGCCGAGCGGCTGCTCGCCCTCGCCGGCCGCCCCGGCCGCGTCTACTTCTCCAACTCCGGTGCCGAGGCGGTCGAGGCCGCGTTCAAGATCGGACGGCGGACGGGGCGCACGCACATGGTCGCCGCGCAGGGCGGCTTCCACGGCCGCACGATGGGCGCCCTCGCCCTGACCGGACAGCCCGCCAAACAGGGACCGTTCCTTCCGCTCCCCGGCGAGGTGACCCACGTCCCGTACGGTGACACCGACGCCCTGCGCGCCGCCGTCACCACCGACACCGCCCTCGTCGTCCTCGAACCCGTCCAGGGCGAGAACGGCGTCGTCGTCCCGCCCGCCGGCTACCTCGCCGCCGCCCGCGAGATCACCCGCGCGACCGGGACGCTCCTCGTCCTGGACGAGATCCAGACAGGTATCGGCCGCACCGGCCACTGGTTCGACCACCTCGCCCAGGGCGTGGAACCGGACGTGATCACCTTGGCCAAGGGCCTCGGCGGGGGCCTCCCCATCGGCGCGACCCTGGCCTTCGGCGCCGCCGCCGGCCTGCTGACCCCCGGTCAGCACGGCTCCACCTTCGGCGGCAACCCCGTCTCCTGCGCCGCCGCCCTCGCCGTCCTCGACACCCTCGCCGCCGATGGCGTCCTCGACGGCGTCCCGCGGAAGGGAACACTCCTCCGTGACGGGATCGCTGCGCTCCGCCACCCCCTCGTCGACCACGTCCGTGGCGCGGGCCTGCTCCTGGGTATTGTCCTTTCCGAGCCCCTCGCACCGGACGTGCAGCGGGCGGCGCAGGAAGCCGGCCTCCTGGTGAACGCGGTCGCACCCGATGTGGTGCGGCTGGCTCCACCGCTGATCATCACGGAAGATGAGGTGGACGCGTTCCTCCGGGCACTGCCCGGCGTCCTCGACGCCGCCTCCGCCGTCACCGCGTGAGGGGCGCGGCGGGACGAAGACGTCCCCAGCAGAACGACGATCCGGAGACTGACGAGACGATGACCGAGGCGCCGCAGGAGACCGAGCCCGTTCACAGCGGACAGGCCGTGCCGCAGACCCGCACCGCGCGCCACCGCCGGATCGTGGACATCCTCAGCCGGCAGGCCGTCCGCTCCCAGAGCCAGCTCGCCCGGCTGCTCGCCGACGACGGCCTGACCGTCACCCAGGCCACCCTCTCCCGCGACCTCGACGAGCTCGGTGCCGTCAAGATCCGCAACACGGGCGGTGAGCTCATCTACGCCGTCCCCTCGGAGGGCGGCGACCGCACGCCGCGCGCGCCCCTCGGCGAGTCCGCCACGGAGGCGCGCATGGCGCGGCTGGCGGGCGAGCTGCTGATCTCGGCGGAGGCGTCCGCCAACCTGGTCGTGCTCCGCACCCCGCCGGGCGCGGCGCAGTTCTTCGCCTCGGCGATCGACCAGGCGGGCGTCCACGAGATCATCGGGACGATCGCGGGTGACGACACGGTCCTGCTGATCAGCCGTGACCCGGTGGGCGGCCAGGCGCTGGCCGACCACCTGCTGCGGCTCGCCCAGAAGGAACGCTGACCCTCGTCGACGGAAGTCGCACCGACCGTAGACCTTCGGCGCTTCCGCACGCCGGGGCCGCCCGGGAACCCTTGAGACCATGACGGCCCTCCGCGCAGCCCCGGCCGTGGGGCTCTTCCTCCTCGCCCCGCTGATCGGCGAATGCCTGCTGGGCAACCTGACCGTCCCCGAGATGGGCTTGCTCCTGCCGCTGCTCGCCCCGATGTACGGGGCGGGCGCGCTCCTCGTACGCGAATGCGCGCGCCGGGCGGGACGCGGCCACGGGGCGATGCTGCTCCTGGGCGTCGCCTACGGGCTGATCGAGGAGGGCCTCGTCGACCAGATGCTCTTCAACCGCCACTACGCCGGCCACGACCTGATGGGCGCCACCTGCATTCCCGGCCTCGGCGTGGGCGGTTGGCTGACGGTGTCCGTGGTGACCATGCACGCCGTGTGGAGCACGAACGTCGGCATCGTCATTGTGGAGTCGCTGCTTCCGGCGGAACGGGCGGACGGGCCGTGGCTCGGGCGGACCGGGCTCGCGGTGACGGGGCTCGTCTTCGCGGGCGGCTGCGCGCTGGTGTGGTACGGCAACTACACCGACGAGCGATTCGTCGCCTCCCCCTGGCAGTTGGGCGCCACGGCTGTGGCGGTCGTGACGCTGGTCCTCTACGCCCTGGCCCGTCCCCGGCCGCGCCCCCGCGCCGCCACTGTCTCCCCCTGGGTCCTCGGCACCGCGACCCTCATCGCCGGCAGCCTCTTCCTCTTCACGGACTCCCTCCCCGGCTGGTGGTCCGCCACCGCGGCCCTCGCCCTCGTCACCGCGGCCGCCGTCATCGGCCACCGGTGCGCGTGGAGCCCCTGCCATCGGCTCGCCCTGGCGGGCGGGGCGTTGCTCGCTTACGCGTGGACCGGGTTCTTCGAGGTGCCGGAGTCGGCGGCCGGAGGGAAGGGGGCGGTGGACTACGCGGCGAACGGGGTGCTGGCCGCGGGGGCGGTGGTGGTGCTGGCGGTTGCGGTGCGGCGGGTCGGCCGTCGGGGGGAGGGTGTGCCCCAGCCCCTCCCCCAGAGGGGGCACCCCCAGGTCACCGTTTCTTCGCCCGGAGGGCGTGGAGGAAGGTGGTCCAGGGGGACGGGGTCGCGGTGATGCAGGGGGAGGGGGTGGCGTGGTCCAGTTTGCTGTCGCGTATGCGGATCGGGCCGGGGCAGGTGTCGGCGATCTCCACGCATTCTTGTATGTTGTCGCTGTACGAACTCTTGCGCCAGGTTGCACTCATGAGTACTGATCCTGAATTACCTTGTGGATGAAGTCCATTGACGCATGGGTGCTCAAGGAGTCCGCATGCAGCTGGTCGTAGTAGTTGACCAGCTGTGAGACCTTCTTGGGGTTGGTGACGAAGCACCCGTCCTCGTAGTCGTCCCTGAATGCGGCGATGCGGCCGTCGGCAAGTGTCCACAGCAGGACTCTTCCTGCTTCCGATACGACGACGCGGTTCTCGCTGAACGGCAGCACCTGGAGTCGGATGCGAGGTTGCTCGGCCATCTTGAGCAGGTGCAGCAACTGGTTGCGCATGCCCTCCCGTGAGCAGACACGCCGGTACAGCGCGGATTCGTCCATGATGCACCACAGCCAAGGCTGAGTCTCGCTGCTGAGCACGGCTTGACGAGCCATACGCGCCGCGACCTTTTCGTTGAGGTCCCCGCCGAAGAAGGCGGTTCCACTGCCGAGAATCGCTGCGGCGTACTCTTCCGTCTGGAGCAGCCCCGGTGCGACGAACGAGAATTGCTGGATCTTCCGCGCCTGTGCCTCGACGTCGGCGATCTCCTCGGGCCACTTCTTGTACCAGGCGCGCTTGAGGAAGGGGTGCACCTCCAACAGGATGCCCCCGTCGGGCAGCACCTCCGCCAGCAACTCCACGATATCCCTGGGCGGAACGTCCTCCGCCCGCTCGAACTGGGCGATCCGGCTCCCCGAGAGCCGGACCTCCTCACCCAGCTTCGCCTGCGTCCAACCCAGCGCTTCGCGCAAGTCGCGGATCTTGCGCCCGAACCACTCGTTCAGATTCGTCGGTTCGGTCCGCTTTGGTGCGGGCACGTGCGTTCGCCCCTCCGTTGAAGCCGGGAAACCCTGCAACCGGCCCGGCTCTTCTACAGCAGTTACCACTGGTGACGCTACCGCTGCGCACAGATGCTTGGAAGGCGATCCGGAACGAACGACCCCCCGAGAGGTACGAACCATGACCATGCCCTCGCCACCCCAGCGCACCCCCGCCGTGGGCGAGTTGGTCCACGACGCGCGCCGCGACCGCATCGGCGAGGTCACCGCCACCACCGCCGGCCGCCTCCACCTCCGCGCCCTCTCCGGCGACGAAACCTGGGAGGCGCTCCCCTGCGACGTCCAGCCCACGGCCCCCGCCCCCTGGCCCTTCCGCTGCGAGCGGTGCCAGCAGATCCGCCGGGAGCGGTCGGCCGCCTTGCAGACGGGGGACCTGCGGCTGGCGGTGGTGCTGACCGAGACCATGGGCATCCACCTGCGCCAGGCGCACGCCTGATAGCAGCCCTGGACGTGCGGTCTGTCGGTCCGTCGGGAACTCCCGTTCGTTGTGGGGTCGAAGAGGTACGGTAATCGACCAGGGAGACGGGCGTGAGCAATGTGACGGAGGGGGCGCGGCCCAAGGGAGAGGGTGATCCAGGGGATCAGTGCCCACCGGATGCCCCCAAGTCCCGGAAGCGCTCGCGGTCTCGGCGGACTTCGCGGTCTTCGAAACGCCGCCCTCTGTGGAAGGAGCTCCCCGTCCTCGCGGTGGTGACCCTCGTGCTGGCGCTTGTCATCAAGACCTTCCTGGTGCAGGCGTTCTCCATCCCCTCCGGTTCGATGCAGAACACTCTGCAGGTGGGGGACCGTGTGCTGGTCGACAAGCTCACCCCGTGGTTCGGCTCGACACCGCAGCGTGGCGAGGTCGTGGTCTTCCACGACCCGGAGGGCTGGCTCAAGAACGAGCCGACACCGCATCCGAACGCCCTGCAGAAGGCTCTCGGGTACGTGGGGCTGATGCCGTCCGCCGATGAGAAGGATCTGATCAAGCGGGTGATCGGGGTGGCGGGAGACACGGTCGAGTGCCACGGCACCGGCCCGCTGAAGGTCAACGGCAAGCCGCTCGCGGAGCCGTATGTCTACGACGGCAATACCCCGTGCAGCGTCGACGAGCGGGGCGGCCAGTTCACCATCACGGTTCCTCCGGGAAAAGTGTGGGTGATGGGCGACCACCGTCAGGCTTCGGAGGACTCCCGCTACCACCAGGGTGACAAGAACCGGGGCATGGTCCCGGTGGGGGACGTGGTGGGCCGCGCCGTCACCGTAGCCTGGCCTCCCACCCACTGGAGCACCCTGCCGACCCATGCCGGCCGCTGACGCTCCAAGAGTTCAACCTGAGTAAGGGGTAGCGCATGGACTGGATCACTGCCGAAGAAGAGTGCGTCGTGGTCAACGCCTGTGAGTAGTCTCCGCTGTTCTCGATCCTGGCGGACTGGGCTCAGAGCGAAGATGAAGAGGAATGGCGACGCCACGTCCCGACGTTCACTGAGATCATTTCTTGCTGGTCCGAGAGAGGCTGGGTCATGGTGCATGTGGGACCGCAGATGCCGGCTTGGGACGAGGGTGAGGTGGTCGAAGGGCTTGAGCTTGACCAGCTGCTGCGAGACCCCGCGAGCTGGGAGTACAGGGAATCTCCCGTGATCGGTATCTCCCCCGGCAAGAACTTCCAAGAAGTCACCTCTCCTCCAAATGAAAGAGGTTCACTCCTGTGAGCGGTTCCGGCGATTCGCAACCCGCGCTGCGGGAAGCAGGTCACTGTCGATGAGTCGCGGAGCGATTCTGTTGCGCGACGGCTGAGCGGTAATTCCCCGTGGCAGACAGGGCGGCCGCTCAGTCGTTTCATGGTCAGCAACCATGATGCTGTAGGTCGAACACGTTCTGGTCTTCCAAATTTAAGTCCCAGGTTTTCTCCAGGCTTGCCTTTGCCGAGTTGGCTGCTGTCCGTAGGTTTCTCCACTCGGATGACGTTTCGAGGGCGGCGTCCGTGTAGACGGAACCTGGTGAACTGTCTAGAGAATCCGCAGCTTCAGCGACTTCCAGCAGTGATAGGTAGTCCTTCCTTGTAAGTGAGCCATCGCTCAACCTGGCACGAGCTACATGCAGTACGTCATCGAGTTGGAGTAAGAGCTCATCTGCTCCTACCCTTGTTTCCTGCAGATACTGCGCTTGATGGCCTGGAGTCGCGCCGAGCAGATTCAGAACGGCCAAGGTCCACAGATGAAACTCTGCCAGCTTTCGCTCATTGCTCATCCGATGCTCTCCTCTGCGTCATCAGGGTCTGCCTGACCTGCTCTCTGCATTGCTGCCAGCACGTTTCATGCTTACCCGGCTGCTGTAGATCGCCAGTCCCAAAGAGGTTCACGGAGAAAGCGTGCTAGAACTTCTTCGTACTCGACCAGTTCGCCGTAGTTGGTGTCCAGCAAGCCCGATGCCCCCTGGAGTATCGCGCGGAGGAGGCCGCGAATGCAACGCACTCCAGAATATTCGAGCAGGATCGCCTGAAAGCCTCCGTCGAATCTATGAGAGATTTCGTCTAGCTCATCCTTGTCGAACCCTCTAAGGACGCCCTCGGATGTGTCTACGCCGAATCTGTACTCCCCTCGATCGAGTCGATCGGAGGTCGCCCCCTGGGTGTAGATGCCGGCATTTTGGATCCGCATCGCAATCCGTTGGTGGTCCTGCGGGGGGCTGAGGAGGACGATAGTGGGTCGCATGGATGGTCGTCCTGTCCTTGGTGGTGGCCAGTATCCCGATGGAGCTGAGACCTTGTCTCACGTGGTGAGTTTGGCGAGCTTCTTTGCGGCGAGGCCGAGGAAGGCGGGGAAGTGGGATCCTTTGCGTTCGTATCGGACGGTGAGGCGGCGGCAGCCGAACAGCCAGGAGATGGACCGCTCGATCTTCCGGCGGTGCCGGCCGAGCCGTTCGGAGGACTCGATGCCGGGACGGGCGATGCGGGCGAGGATGCCGCGTTGACGCAGCCGGCGCAGGTGTTCCTTCGAGCAGTACGCCTTGTCGGCACGGAGTTTGCCGGGCCGCCGGCGGCGTGGGCCGCGTCGGGAGCGCACGGCCGGGATCCCGAGGGCGAGGGGCTTGAGGGCCAGGCTGTCGTGCGTGTTCGCGGCGGACACCGCGACCGCGAGCGGGATGCCCCGGGCGTCGGTCAGGACGTGCAGTTTGCTGGCGGACTTGCCCCGGTCGACCGGATTCGGCCCGGTCAGCGGCCCCCCTTCTCGCCCGCACCGAAGCGGCATCGACGATCACCGACGTCCAGTCGAGTTCACCCCGGGCTCCAAGTTCGTCCAGTACCCCCCGGTGCAGCCGCCGCCACAGCCCCGCCTGGGTCCAGACACTGAACCGGCGGTGTGCCGTCCTGGCGGGCCCCCGAACGTCGGCGGCAGGTACCGCCACGTGGCAGTGCTCCGGTTCCTGCAAGGTGGGGACTTGCGTCTGGCCGCGGCGCTGACGGAGGCAAAGGGCGTTCATCTGCGTCAGGTGCATGCGTGACGGCGCTCCTTGGGGGCCCGCTGGAATCGGCGGGTCCCCAAGGAGTAGGGCCTTATTCGCTCGCGCGCAACCGCTTCATGGGTTCCCTTTGTGCGAGTGATTGGCTCCATCGTGCAAGAAAATTGGACAAAGCTTTCTCACCTAGCATCGGGTGCAGGTGCGCCGGCTTCCCTTCCTCAGGGTAGAGGACGTAAATCATCGCGTCTGGGTATCCCAGATCCGCCCAAATCGAGTCGAGCGCTTCGAATTTCTCCACCGGATCACGAATCTCGCCTACCGTGGCAGACGTAAAGTAGTACTGCCAGATTTTACTTGACTCTTTGTGCTCGTACTTGGCTAGTTGAAGTGCAAGGTGTCGAATTTGATCCACCTCATCCGAGAGGAGCATGGTAATCTCCAGCTCCTCTGGGGTAAGGGGGATGTAATTTCGACCCAGTGCATCGATCACCCTGGTCAGGAGGTGGGTGTCGATGAGTTCGTTGCGGTACCCGTAGGCGAGTTCCCCGGGGTAAGGGAATCCTGGATCCAGGAAAGAATCTGCATTGAATCTGGGCCATACCTCGCGCATACGTTGTCTCCTCCGATCATCGGCGAGGTTCGAATGCCTCGTGTACGAGAACGCCTCGCGGATCTACGATCCAGTGAAATTTTCCACTATTGCCATTGACCTCGCCAGGCACAGATACATGGGGCATTGTGTCTGGGTTCATCGGATCTCTCTGTGCTTGGCGCCAGACGGTTCCATGCTCGGCGATCTGATCCTGCATGTATATCGGAGCCCGATGGTATGGGTCCGACTTTTTTGCTGCGGAGCTTGCGCGAGGCGCGCTTTGAATAATCTCCTGAGCCTCTGCCGCTGTGGGTAAATGATGCATGCCCGGCGCAACAGTGCAGTTATGAACCAGGACAGGAGCTTCGCCGGCCAGCACATGGTACGTGTGGACGCCGCTGACCGTGAGGTCGAGGGTGTGCTGCTGCTTGATGAAGCGTCGGGTGGCTTTGACCCGAAGGGTCTCGCCCTTGTCGGTGCGCAGGTGGGAACCCGGGCGGAGACTCCCGGCGTCGACCCACTTCTTTTCGGTCGCTTCCCAGAACGGGTGGTTGTCCGTGGCGATGATGCTCGCCTCGCCCCGATCCGTTTCGACTGTCAGGTCGGTGAAGTCCTTGTCGTGCGCCGTGTCGAACGTAGCGACGACTTCGCGTGCCGTCAGTTTGCCCGTTTCCGGGTCTGCTGCCAGGACCTTGTCGCCGGTCTTCACCTCCTCGATGGGTTTGCTTCTGCCGTCCTCAAGCAGGACTTCGGTGCCGGATGTGAAGCTGTGGAGGCATGGGCTACCTCGCCCACCTCGCCCACCGGCCCGAGAGCCGCCCCCCTGGCCGCGGGCGGTGCCGCCTTCCACTCCGGGGGTTCCCCAAAGCGCGACTCCGGCGAGGAAACCTTCCTTCCACGAAGAAACGCTCTTGGGGCAGCTGACGTAACCGCAGGCGAGGTAGGTGAGGTACCGAACCCGGCTCAGCGCCGTATCCGCCTGTGGTCCACCGCTGTAGATTGCGTCGCTCCAGCAGTTGATCGACTCGCCCATGCAGGATCGGGCGATCTCCTGGTAGAGGACCTCTTGGAACTTTTTCTTTTCTTTCCATTTGACGGGGACTTCAACGCCCGCGTAGACGACTTCCATGCCTCGCGAGGCCGGGGCTGGCTCCCATACTCCTGACTCGCTGCCACCGCTGTCGCCGTCGTCACCGCCGCCATCATCGGAGGATGAGGACTCACCCGGCATCCGTTGGTCATATCCACCGTCCGAGCGCCGCGTGCACTGCATCCCCGGGATGAGCCAGCAGTCCGCCGGCGCGAGGCCCGAAGGGTCGGACAGTGTCGCAGGGTTGTTGTGGGCGTACGCGTAGCCCTGGTTCTGCTGGGGGTCGCCCAGGTCCATGAGGGGATCGACGCTGATGAACCGGCCGATGCTCGGGTCGTATTCGCGGGCCCCCAGATGCGTCAGGCCCGTTGCCGTGTCATTCGTTCCGCCGACGAAGCCCTTGGTGCCGGGCCAGTTCTTCGGCTGTTCTCCGCGCGGCGTGCCAAAGGGCGTGGTGCGGCGGTGGGTTGCCGACTTGCCCTTTCCATCGATGGCGAGTTGGCCCGTGCCGAGGTGGTCGCCGACGACGAATGAGCCGCTGCCGTCGTCGTTCTGGACGGCCTGGACGCCGTTGCCCAGGTCGAGGTAGCGGGTCGCCTTGGGCGTCTTGGAGCCCTTGGCGAGGGTGATCTCGGTGAGGCCGAGGTAGAGCGTAGTCTCCGAATCCGTACGGCCGATCAGGCGTTGGCCTTCAGTGTCGTAGAGATAGGAGGCGTTGTTGGCCGGCTTGTCGTCCTTGAACTGGACGGCCTTGGCCAGGTGCCCCTCGGCGTCCCAGTCCAGGGTCTGCTTGTCGCCGCCGATGGTTCGGGCCGTCGTATTGCCGATGGGGTCATAGGCGTACGAGTCCTTGGCCGTTCCTGTCGGGGAGGTCGTGTTCACCGCCGTCAGCGTGTGCGGCTGCGGGCCGCCGGCCGGCGGGTAGGAGTAGGTGCGCTTGATGTCCTTGGCGCTGTCGCCTCCGACATCGTGACGGGTCTCCGTGAGACGGTTGCCCGTCCTGTCGTAGGTGTACGAGTTCCAGTACGGGGCCGGGCCGCCGATCAGTTTGCCGTCCGGAGCACCTGTGCACGAAGGCGTGGACTGGGTCCATTCGTCCGTGACGCGGCGCAGGTAGTCATAGGTGAAGCACTGGGTGTCCATGCCACCGGACGCGGCGTCGGAGACGGCGCGGACGTTGCCGGTCTCGTCGTATGTGTACGTCGCGGCCTTGTCCACCGTCGGAGCGTTCTCGCGGTCGACGCGCGTGGTGGACAGGCGTTGGGTGCCCCACTCGTAACCGTTGGTGAGCTGGGTGAAGTTGCCGCCGCCGGTGAGCTTCGCCTGGAGCGGCTTGCCCGTGAAGCTGTAGCTGGTGACGCTCGCCTTGAGTCCGCCGGAGCCGATGACCTCGGTGGGGCGGAGCAGCTTGTCGTAGGTGTAGACGACGCCGTCACCGGACAGAGCCCCCGCCTTGGGGAGCATCATGCCCTGAACGCTGCCGGAGGGGTTGTACGTGGTGCCGAAGAGGTACTCCCCGGCCAGCGGGCCTTCGTTGGAGGGGATCTCCACGATCGATCGCGTGATGCGGTACAGGGAGTCGTATTCGGTGACGCGGTTGGTGTAGGCGTTGCCGTTCTCGAAGCGGGTCGAGGAGGCGGGCTTGCCCTTGCCCCGGCTGACCGAGTCGTACGTCCACTCGGCGAGTTTCGTGCCGTTGGCCGAGCCCTCGTGGAGCTCGGTCTTGCGGCCGAGGTTGTCGTACGCGTAGTAGAGCGTGTTCTTGCTCTTGCGCGCGTTTGCGTCACGAGCACACCTGACGTCCATGGGCAGCTGGGAGGTGTCTGGGGCGCTCGCACTCGCATCGAGCATCGGATCGCTGAGGGCTCCAGGCTCAGCGATCAATGCGGTTGCCGAACAATCACCTCGCGGCCGATCCTGGGCCCTGCCGAGCGAGGAGGACAGGATGGGGCTCGTGCTGTTCCCAGGAGATGGCGACATGAACAGCCCGGATGTCTCCTGGTCCTACAGCGACTTCGGTGCGTTCAGGAGATGGTTGGCGCAGGCCGAGGGGGTCAACCTCGCCGAGATGTACGGCTTCGGCGGGGAGCGCCCATGGAACAGCGTCTCCACCACGCTTCAACCGTTCCTCGATCACCGGGACGACGGCGGACCCAACCTCACACCGGCTCAATGCGCGGCAATGCTGCCTTGCCTGGAAGCGATCGTCGGCCAGGAGCAACAGGGCGACAGAGATCCGGCCCTCGGCCGGCGCTTTGACGAGGCCCGCCAGTTGATCGTCGTCATGAGGCTCTGCCTGGACAAGAACGTGCAACTCATCTTCGGCTGACTGCCGTCACTTGGCGGCGCATAGGTCCCGGACGTACCAGTCGAGCCGTGCGCCGTCTCCGCCGTAGGTCTGCTTGCTGAAGGTGAATCCCGCCCGCCGCGCGACTGCGGCGGATGCGGGGTTCGCCGGCTCCACCTGGATCACCGCCTCCTCCCCGCCCTCACCGGCCGCGTATGGGGACGCCAGGAGGACCGCGCGCGTGGCCAGGCCGCGCCCCCTCCAGGACGGGTAGAGGCCGTAGGCGACATTTACCTGGCCAGGAGCCAAGCCCTACTCGGCGAACCGCACCAGAGCCGCGGCGCACCATCGGTTTCCGACGCGGGACATGACGCGACTGCGTCGGCCGGACTGGTGGAGCGGTGACGTGCAGTCCTCGACATCCTTCGCGGCGTGAGCGGGGCGAAGGTTCCGTGTAACAGTAAAGCCTCGATGTCGCGGCAAAGAGGAGAGCCCGGCTGATCCGAGATCAGCGGGGCTCTATTCGCAGCAGTCGTCATCCACTGGCGTTGCCGTGACTGTTGCCGTGAAGCAATGCAGGAGCCCCACCGCATCGCGCTTCGGCAGGGCTCCTCGCACGCAGTCGACTTGGGCTCGGTAGCGAGCAGCTGACTACCGAGCTGAAGCGCTGATCAGATTACGTCGACTTCATAGCCGTACTGCTCTTTTACGTTCTCCGCCATTTCGCGGCCGGCGATACGAGGGATCTTCCGCTCCCACCAACCGCGACCCCCCTTCATCTCGAACCCTTGATCCAATAGATTGGCGAACTTTTCATCCGCTCGATGGATCTCCGATTTGAACCATTCCAGCTCGGGGGTCTCTCTGACTACGGAGTCGTCAATTACACGCTGAAGGAAGCTGCGGATCGACACGTCGTCCCAGTACTCGAAGAGAGTGCCTTCGTAGCCTTCCGTGCAGTCGTCGACAAACTCTGACCACTCTTCGATGGCACGATGTGGCGTCAGCCTTGGAGATCTTCCGAGATCTCCGGCCAGTTCCCTGAATCTGTCAAGGAACAACATTGCGCACCTCTTTCGTGAACATCATCGATATCTCATCGTGGCTCGACGAAAATAGGCGAGACCCTCCGTCGGCCGGAAGAATGTCGAGATACTGCCACTGCTGTTCATGTACCCGTAGTACCCTGTGTTTGGATCGAAGCGATGCATACCGCCGCTTGCAGTATTTACGCTGATTGCCGAGTCTGGCCCGTCGCCGCTCATGAAGTCGCGAGCGGCTTGCCTGTATGCCTTCCTGCCGCCTGGGCGATCGAACTCCGGCATGTCGGCTTCTACGGCACGTGGTTCGCGTTGTTTTCCCTTCTTGAGGCGTATGTCCACCCCCTTGACGTGCTTCGCGTAGTGGGCTGCCGCAGACAGGTCCGAGTTGAAATCCGGGCAATTATGGGCCAGTACCGGGGTCGTCCCAGCCAGCACATAGTATGTGTGGACTCCGCTGACCGTAAGGTCATGAGTGCGTTGTTGCTTGACGATGTGCCGCGTCGATTTGACCCTGAGAACTTCGCCCTTGTCGGTGCGCAGATGAGATCCTGAGTGGAGGTCACCCGCGTTGACCCACTTCTTTTCGGTCGATTCCCAGAACGGGTGCGTGTCCGTGGCGATAATGCTTGCCGCACCCCGTTCTGTTTCGACTGTCAGGTCGGTGAAGTTCTTGTCGTGCTGGGTATCGAACGTGGCAACGACCTCGCGCGGCGTCAGTTTCCCTGTCTCAGGGTCCGTTGCCAGGACCTTGTCGCCCGTCTTCACATTCTCGATGGGCTTGGTGTCGCCATCCTCGAGCAGGACTTCAGTGCCGGGCGTGAAGCTGTGCAGGCAGGGACTTCCTCCTGCTCCCTTTCCCTCGCCCCTGAGGCGGCCGCGCATGCCGCCCATCCCATGTTCGAGCTCGATCATCGCTCCGGCTGCCAGGCCGTCCTTCCACGAAGACACGCTTGAAGGACAGCCCTCGGTAGTCATGCAGGCGATGTACTTCGCGTATTGGACCCGGTTGAGGGCCGAATCCGCCATCGCACCACCGCGGTATATGGCGTCGCTCAGGCAGTTGATCGATTCGGCGCCGCAGAAGTTGGCGATCTCTTGGTAGAACGACTCCTGGAACTTCTGCTTGTTCTTCCACTTGACGGGGACTTCGACGTCCGCGTAGATGACCTCCATGCCGCGGCTGGCAGGTGATTCCTCCCCGGACGATTCACTGGCGCCACTGTCGTAGCCGCCGCTGTCGTCATCGTCCGAGGACGAGGACTCACCCGGCATTCGTTGGTCGTAACCACCGTCCGAGCGCCGCGTGCACTGCATCCCAGGGATGAGCCAGCAGTCCGCCGGCGCGAGGCCCGAGGGGTCGGACAGCGTGGCCGGGTTGTTGTGGGCATAGGTATAACCCTGGTTCTGCTGGGGGTCGCCCAGGGCCATGAGCGGGTCCACACTGATGAACCGGCCAATGCCCGGGTCGTATTCGCGGGCCCCCAGGTGCGTCAGCCCCGTCGCTGTGTCGTTCGTGCCGCCGACGAAGCCCTTGGTGCCCGGCCAGTTCTTCGGCTGCTCGCCGCGAGGAGTGCCGAAGGGCGTGGTGCGTCGGTGAGTTGCCGACGCGGCCTTCCCGTCGATGGCGAGCTGACCCGTGCCCACATGGTCGGCGACGACGAACGAGCCGCTGCTGTCGTCGCTCTGGACGGCCTGGACGCCGTTGCCCAGATCCAGGTAGCGAGTGGCCTTCGGGGTCTTGGAGCCCTTGGCGAGAGTGATCTCGGTGGAGCCCAGGTAGAGCGTGGTCTCCGTATCCGTACGGCCGATCAGCCGTTGGCCGTTGGCGTCGTAGAGATAGGAGGCGCTGTTGGCGGCCTTGTCATCCTTGAACTGAACGGCCTTGGCCAAGTGGCCCTCGGCGTCCCAGTCCAGGGACTGCTTGTCACCGCCGATCGTGCGCGTGGCCGTATTGCCGGTCGGGTCGTAGGTATAGGAGTCCTTGGCGGTTCCCGTCGGGGCGGTGGTGTTGACCGCCGTCAGCGTGTGCGGCTGCGGGCCGCCGGCCGGCGGGTAGGAGTAGGTGCGCTTGGTGTCCTTGGCGCTGTCGCCGCCGACGTCGTGGCGGGTTTCGGTGAGACGGTTGCCCGTCTTGTCGTAGGTGTACGAGTTCCAGTACGGGGCCGGGCCGCCTATCAGCTTGCCGTCAGGAGCACTGGAGCAGGAGGGTGTGGACTGGGTCCATTCGTCCGTGACACGACTCAGGTAGTCGTAGGTGAAGCACTGGGTGTCCATGCCACCCGACGCGGCGTCGGAGACGGCGCGGACGTTGCCGGTTTCGTCGTACGTATACGTCGCGGCCTTGTCCACTGTCGGCGCGTTCTCGCGGTCGACGCGCGTGTTGGCCAGGCGCTGCGTGCCCCACTCGTAACCATTGGTGATCTGGGTGAACTTGCCGCCCCCGGTCAGCTTCGCCTGGAGCGGCTTGCCCGTGAGGCTGTAGCTGGTGACGCTCGCCTTGAGCCCGCCGGAGCCGATGACCTCCGTGGGGCGGAGCAGCTTGTCGTAGGTGTAGACGACGCTGTCGCCCGACAGGGAGCCCGCCTTCGGCAGCCCCATGCTTTGAATACTGCCGGAGGGGTTGTAGGTCGTGTCGAAGTAGTACTCGCCGGCCAAGGCACCCTCGCTGGAGGGGATCTCGAATCTGGACCGCGTCACGCGGTAAAGGGAGTCGTACTCGTCGACGAGGTTGGTGTAGGCGTTGCCGTTCTCGAAGCGGGTCGCGGAGGCGAGTTGGCCCTTGCCTCGATTGACCGTGTCGTACCTCCACTCGGCCAGCTTGGTGCCGTTCGCCGACCCCTCGTGGAGTTCGGTCTTGCGGCCCAGATTGTCGTAGCCGTAGTAGAGCGTGTTCTTGCTCTTGCGGGAGTTGGTGACGCTGATCAGCTGGCCCCGGTCGTCGTATGCGCTCGTGCTGGCGCCCTTGTCCGGATCGTCCGAGGAGATCTGGCGACCGAGCTGGTCGTAGGAGTACGACCAGGAATTGCCCGCCGGGTCGGTGAACTTGGTCAGCTTGCCCGTGGGGCCGTACGTGTAGCGCGTGATGTCCGCGTCCGCGTCGGCACTGCGCTCGTGGAGCTGGCGGAGTTCCGTCGTCTGACCGCGGGCGTCGATGACGGTGGTCGTGGCCGTGGAACCGACGGGCGGAATCACCGTGGTGCGGTCACCGCCGTAGATGGTGCGTGTCGTGGACAGTACGGTGCCTGCGTCGCTGTTTCCGGCGATCTGCTTTGTCTCGGTCGCCCGGCCGAGACCGTCGTAAGCGGTCCAGGTCTGGGACTCCACCTTCAGGGCGTCGTCCGGGGCGAAGAGACTCGTGGCAGGGGCACCCAGGGCGTAGTACGTGGCGAACGCCTTGGTGGTCAGGCCGCGTTCGTCGTAGAACGTGTCGGTCAGCAGCCGGCCGCCGTCGGGGCCGGGTGCCTGGGTCTGGCGGGGGCGCAGGAGGCCGTCGTAAAGGGTGTACGACGTCAGCTGGCCGTAGTTGTCGTTGAGCGTGCGGGTGGCGACCGCCGTCGGCTTGCCCTCGGTGATGAAGTAGGCGAACTCCAGGCTGGGCGCGCCGCCCGCTGCCTTCGGCTTGTTCGGGAGCCAGACCTTGGTGCTCCGGCCGAGCGCGTCGTAGTCGAAGTCGGTTCGCCGGTCGTTGGCATCCGTCTTGCTCAGCGGCTGACCGCGCAACGGATCGAGCGTGGCAGTGCTGGACCAGGCGGTCGACGGGTCCCCGGCCTTGGCCGGAGGCGCGGTCGTGGTGACGGTGTCGGGGAAGCCTGTGCCGGGGGAGTACGCGGTCGTGGTGGTGCGGCCGTCCGTCCGTTTGGTGACGGAGCGGCGCTCGCCGGACGAGCTGTCGAAGACGACGTCGGCCGTGAGGTCGGTCGCCGTCAGCTCCCGGCCGTAGCCGTCGAAGGTCTTCCCGGACTCCAGGTAGAGCGCCTGCTTTCCGTCGTCCTTCTTCAGCGTGGCCACGCTGGTCGCGTCACCCTTGGAGGGAGCCGCTCCGTAGGTCCCGCCGTCGTACGCTGTGCGCACGTCAGAGATGACTGCCTTGGTCCGGTCCACTGACGATGCCTTGTCGCAGGAGGCGGCGACGGTCACCACTCGCGACGGCAGGCTGAAGATGTTCGCGTCGGGGTTGTCCGCGTACGTGGTCTGGGTGCATCGGTCGTCGGAATCCGTCTCCGTGTCGCCGAAGTCGTCGGTCTGCTTGGCCCGGCCCGTCTTGTCGTCGTACTCCGTTGCCGTACGGGTCTGCCGCCACTTCTCACCCGCCCCGTTGTCGAGCGACGTGTAGGTGCGTGACGCATCGGAGCCGGAGAAGTTCGCCGTGATCGTGCCCCAGGACCGGTCGCGCTTGGCGGTTTCGTGGTGCCAGGGTCGGCTGAGGGACTTCGACAGGATCTTCCCGCCCGGGCCCGAGTACGTCTCGGTGCGGTACGTGAAGCCGGCCGCCGACTCGTGGTCGGTGATCGGCCCGCCCTCCTCCTGGCTCTGGAGGACGCTGACGGACTTCTTCCCGCCGTCGGAGTCCTTCCTGTCTCCGTCCATGCCGCGCAGGAAGTAGGTGTCCTCCTGGGACTTCATCGCGCCTGCGCCCTGGCCGCCCTTCTGGACGCGTACGTGTCCGTACCCGCGCCACTGGGACCAGGTCTTGAACTTCTCCTTCGTCAACCCGTCGTCATCGTCGAAGTGCCAGGCGGCATCGTCGAGATAGTCGTAGCGTGTGACCTGGTCAGGGGCTCCACCCGTGCGGTCGGTCGCCGCGACGGCCTCGACCACGTACTTGTTGAACCACTGCTTGGTGGGGTCGTCACTACTGCTGCCGCCGATGAACTGGGGGAAGCAGCGCGTGGTGTTGGACTCGGGAGTGGGGAGCTTCGCCCAGTCGCACACCGGCTGGGAGTAGACGACGTCCGTCTGCCCGCCCGTCTCATCCGAGATCGTGGAGAGGCGCTCCTTGATGAACGGTGCCTTCCCGTCCCCGGTCTTGTCCAGGCGGTTGGGCCGCTGGGTGTAGGCGAAGGTCGTCTTCGGCAGAGTGATGGCGGGGCTGGCGGACTGGCCGGTGTGCTGGATGGAGTCCAGCAGGAGCTGGTAGTCGATGTCCGCCGTGCCCCAACGGTGGCTCAGCTTCCAGGAGTCGACGGGCGCGTACTTGCCGTCACTCTTCAGGACACTGGTGGAGACGTCGGTCAGCCGCTTCCGCGTCCAGAACGAGGGCGAGAAGCGGCCCTTGTCGCACTCGGTGCCCGCCTTGCAGTTCAGGTCCCACGGAGTGTCGTACCAGTACGCCTTCTTGTCGTCGATCGTGTTCTCCGCGCAGGTCACCTTGTCCTTGTCTTGCGGGAGACACCGCTCGGCGTTGGAGAAATCGACCTTCGCTAGCGGCTTGGCGTACAGGTCGGCGGACTTCAGCCCGTACTCGATGCGCTTGAGGTAACCCCCGCGCACATACGGGGTGTCGGCCTTCTTCTCCAGGTCCCGGCCGTAGGAGTTGGTCTCCTTGCCGTAGTAGTAGCCGACCGCGTTGCCGTGCCGGTCGACGGCGTAGTCGAGGTTCCAGCGCCATGCCTGCTGGCACCACGAATCCTTGAAACCGCTCTTGTGGCAGGGCTCGCCCGAGTTGTTCCCGTAGACGGGTACGGTCCAGGTGGAGTCGGTGGTGTCCTTGCCCTTCGCCCAGCCGTTGAGTTTGTGGTAGCCGAAGTAGTAGCGGGTGCCGCCCGGAGTGGTCAGCCGCCAGTACTCGTTGTCGTTGTCACCGTTGTCGTGCTCGCTGCCGGAGAGCCTGGCGATTCTGGTGCCGTCGTCGTTCCGTAGCCTGTATTCGTTGCCGCCGGCCGGGACGAGCTCGCCGGCCTTGCCGTTGAAGGAGATGAAGGCGTTGTCGTAGGCCCAGCAGAGATCGCCGGGCTTATTGCCGTCGTCGTGCTTCTCCCCGTCGTCGTAACAGGGCTTGTAGCGGCGCTCGATGAACCCGGGCCACATGTCGAAGCCGTCGCCCACCCAGGACGACTGGTTGTTGGTGTTTCCGGTACGTCCGTCGATGGCGGACGAGGAGTAGGTGAGCCCGATGTTGGGCTTCAGGCTGCCGGGCACGTCCGGCACCGGAATGTTGTAGGACCAGCTGAAGGCACCGCTGCTCAGGTCGGTTTTCCAGGTCGCCGAGGCGGACAGGGGGGTGGCCTTGTAGTCACCCTTCTCGCCCGAGGCCGCCGGGGCCGCGGCCAAAACGGTGGCGCTCCCGGCTCGGAGACCGATCCGATCGGCGGTCAGTATCTGCTTTTCGGTGTCGTTCTTCGTGGCGAGAGGCTTGGTGGTCCTGCACGCGGCCTTGTCCGGGGAGGTGATCGCGCAGGATGGAAGCTCCACGAGCCGCAAACGCGACGCGTATCCGCCGCCATAAGCCTGTGCGTAACTGGAGTAGTCGACACGCACGCCCGTGGTCGTGGGCGCTGCGGTCCTGGCGCTGCTCTTCCCGGATTCCGCAGTGATGACGAACAGGGGTCCGTCGATTTTGGCCCTGCGGCTCGCTTCCGGCTCCAGGACCCGGACCCCGGCCTTGGCGGGAGAGGCGCTCTGCTTGACCGCCTGCCGACCGGCCACGGCTGTCAGTTCGGCCACGGCTTTCCCGCTCCCGCTCCAGGTGGCCCTGGGAGCCTGCCGAGGTGTCGTGGGAGCTGGATCGACCTTGCGCGGCTTGCTGCCGACTTCCTTGCCCGCTACGGGCGTTCCCGGCGATGGTGCTCCGGGAAGACTGCTGCCCGCGACCGCCGCCGAAGCGGCCACACCTTGCAGCAGAGACCCCACCAAGACGGTGGACACACCCAGTGCCACGCGTCTGTGCCATGGGGTAATACGTATTCCGGCCTTGCCTTTCATCTCTCGTCATCCCTCGCTGAGGCAGCGCGAACACACCGTTCGCGCTGCGAGTGCTGCGGAATTGATCTGCGGACGGCATTGCAATGAACAAAGGGGTGAGGAGCCCGGCCGTCGCGGACTCCCCACCCATGGCGTGTCAGTCGTTGGGAACCTGAGTGGGAACATCGTGCTTACTGGCAGCGAGCTTCTTGACCTGGGCGTCGCTCAGCGCTCCCTGGAAGGCCCAGACATCGTCGACCTGGCCCGACCAGAACTCCGTGGCGGATCCCTTCATCATCGCCCGCCCCACGTGCAGGGCCTTGGTCGCGCCGAAGGATGTGGCATTGCCCGACCGGGAGGACCGGTCGGCGCACTTCGCACTGTCGGCGTCCGCAGGGCACGAGAACTCCTCCAGCACTCCGTTCACATACAGCCGGAGTTCGTCCGAGAAGCCGTCGTACACCAGGGCCAGGTGATTCCAATCCCCCGCATCCTGATACGCCCTGTGGTCCACCGTCGTGATCATGACGTCCTTCTCCGCGTCCTTCCCGGGGAGCGTCACCTGCCACCGCCCGTGACCATCACCGGTGCCCTTATCGCCCGGGAGGTAACGGACCGCGAAAGCGTTCTGCGACTTGCCTTCCGCACTCATCACGGTCATGGCACGACCGGGCTTGTCCGCCACGCGCTGCGCCCACGCGGTCATCGTGAAGCTGCCGCTGGTGTCGACAGGGACGCCATTGGTGAAGGCTGTGGAGTTCGTGCCGTTGAGCTTGAGGCTTCCCTTGTCGACACGCCCCGCGCCGATGGCGGCATCCCCGGTGAGCGTCATGTCGTGCCGCGACGCACGCTTGTCCGGAAGGGCATCCGGCGAGACCACCGGGCTTCCCGATGCCGCCTCGAACTTCCAGCGGCCCTTGACGAGGGGACGCTGTTTGACGAGCTGCCGAACCTCGTGCAGCGACACCGGGCGGTCATAGACGCGGAGTTCGTCGATCTCACCGGGGAAGAAGTTGTCCTGCTTCCCCGAGTACGCACCGGCGCCGATCTGCAGTTGCCTGTCGGCGTACCAGGAGGCGGCCAGCGGCTCCGACCCGGCTTCAACTCCGTTGACGTAAAGGGTCAGAGTCCCCGCGACGATGTCGCGGACACCGGCGAGATGCGTCCACTCACCGCCCTGCGGTGCCGCCCCCGCGTTCTGAACCACCTTGTTCGACGCGGCATCGGGAGTGTCCTGCGTATGCTGGTTCAGCACCCACCGGTCGTAGGAGGGCGAGTAGTAGAGCTCGACACCGCTCGCATGGGTTCCGGCCTGGGTGACGACCACCGCCGTATGCGTCGGCTTGTCCTTCGGCAGCCGCACCCAGGCGGAGACTGCGAACGCACCCATGGTGTTGAAGTGGGGTGCGTCCACGGTGGCGTAGTCGTGCGCTCCGTCCAGGGAGAGCGCCTTGCCGTCGACGCCGTCGGCCCCCGGCTGCGGGCTGCCGTGGAAGACCGCCGGCATGACGTCCGCGCGGCCGGTCACCTCCTTGGCACCGGCGGCCTCGTCCAAGGGGAACATTGCGCGCGCCGGGCGTCCCGGACCGCGGATGTGCTCCTTGGCGTAGAGCCGGGACACCTCGTTCGCCGAAGCCGGCTTGTTGAAGATCTCCAGCTCGTCGATCTGCCCGGGGAAGAAGGCGTTCGGCTTGCCGTTGGACGACGATGCGCCGATCAGCAGACCGCGGCGCGCGTCCCAGGGCGTCTTGTAGGAAACCGCGGCCTCCTGCTGGCCGTTGACGAAGAGCCGTAGCTCGTCGTCACCGCTGTCGTAGACACCGACCAGGTGCGTCCACTCCCCGGGCTTCACTCCGCCGGGCTTCTTCTGCATGACCCTGACGGGCAGCGCGCCGTCGGTGTCCGACGCGAACTGGCTGAAGGCCCACCGGTCGTAGTCCTTGGAGTAGTACAACGAGAATCCGGGGGAGTGATTGCCCGGCTGGGTGGCGATGGCCGCCGGCTCCGACGGCATCTTCGACAGCTTCGCCCAGGCGGAGACCGTGAAGCCACCGGACGTGTCCACGATGGGAACGTCGGTCTCGGCGAACGCGTCCGTGCCGTTCAGCGACAGGGACTTGCCCATGACACCGTCGGCTCCCGTGACGGCGCCGCCGTGCAACTCCGCGGCCCGCGCCGGGGCGCTGCCCTCGGCCTGCTTCGCGTCCGGGCCGTCGTCCATCGCCCACGTAGCCCGTTCCGGCTGGCCGGCGCGCACCTTGTAGCGGTAGGTGTAGGGCTCGCTCATATTGCCCACGGCGTCGAGGGCTTGGACGGTGATGAAGTTCAGGCCGGAGTCACCGGGAAGTGCCTTGATCGTGCGCGCGGCTCCTTCCGTGGTGCCGAGCGTGTTCTTCGGAGTCGCGTCCCCGTTGATGCCGTAGATGTACTTGGTGATCTCCTTGCCGGCCGGACCGACCGTGAAGGAGCCGTACCGGCCCACCCCGTCGTACCAGGGATCGTCGTCGTCACCGGACGACCCCGGCTTCGACTCGGGATAGTCGGCGGACGCCATCTTCGGCGCGGGCAGAACCTTGGGGTCGCGGACGAAGTAACAGCCGCTCGGTGAGCCGGCGTACGACCAGGGGGAGTATCCGCGCCGGTCGTAGGAGCGCACGTACCAGTTCACCGGGGTGTTGACGGTGATGTTGGACGGGAGCGAGACCGCGAAGTCGGAACCGGACTTCTTGAACGAAGTCAGTCCCGGCTTCCAGCGCGCGATCGTTCCCTTGCCGTCACCCGCGTCCCACTCGGCCTGGAACTCGACCGCGACGTCGTCACCGTCCGGGTCGGTCACGTGGTTGGCGTAGATCTTGCCCAGGCTCCGGACGTGGACCGCCTTCTCCGGGACCCTGCACTTGCCGCCGTACTCCATCGACAGCTGCGACATGGCGATCTGCGGCGGCGTCTGGTTGTACTGAACGCGCAGATAGGCCCGGTCGGCGAAGCGCTTCCAGGCGTACGTGTCGCTCTCGTCCGACGCACGCAGACCGAAGGTCACCGAGGACCAGGACTTGGCAGCGGCCTCCTTGACCGTGTCGAGAACCTTGAACTCCGCGTCTCCGGCGGCGCAGCCCTCGAAGCCATAGGCGAAGTCGTACTCCGCCAGCTTTTTGATCCAGAAGTCGGACGAGTCCTGGGAGTTCCAGGTGGTCGAGGAGTCGATGCCCTTGGTCCGCCAGAGTTGTACGCCCTTCTTGGTACATGAGGCGGCCCAAGTCTCGGGTACGACGAACTCCGCCGAGAGGATCGTCTTGCCCGCGAACCTGGACGTCGGGATCTCGTAGAAGAGGCGCTTGGTGTCCCCCGGGTTGCAGTGGTACCAGTCGCAGTAGCCCATGCCGGCGTCCTTGTTGCCGTTGAACTTCCACTGCGGTGCGTTCGCCCAGTACTTGGAGGCCATGGTCCACGCGGCCGAGCGAGGTGAGTACCACTGGGGATCGATGAACACCGGGTAGACGGTGTCGGGCCCGGTCAGCACTTTCTTGTCCGGGGTCAGTACCAATTCCCGACCGCCGTCGGGTACATCCACGCCCACGCGGGCCAGTTGGCCGGACTCGCCGGGGCCCGGGTCCTGCCGACCGTTCCCGCCGGCGGGTACAGCCTTCCGGAGGGACGGCTTGCGCAGTGCTGTTCCTGGCTGGTTCGAGGAGACGGCACCGGGACTGGAGTCCCACATCATCGGGGTCGGCGCCTCGAAGACTGTTCCTCCTGCTCCCTGGTCGACTGCCGTGAGGCCACCTTGCGGGGTCTCCTGGACTGCCACGCCCTCACCCGCCATCTTCAGGCGGAGCTGCGAGAGTTCCGGATTCGCGGCGGCCTTCGCCGACTTCACCACCAGCAGCTGGGTGAAGCCGTCCACCTGGGCGGTGAGCCGGAGATCGACGTCCGGCAGGACGTCGGGGTAGGTGGCCGTGTCTCCCTCGAGCCGTGGAGCCGGAAGCTTGGAGGGCCATTCGAGAGCCAGCTTGCGGCCGGCCTTGTCGAGCTTGACCAAAGAAGTGTCGCCACCTCCGGAGAACGAGACTCCGACGGTGGCGAAATGTGGCGAGACCGAACCCTCGGCCGTTCTTTCCAACGCGACGTCGACGGGCCGCCATTCACCATCGACGTGGGCACGCACCGGGCGCAGATACTCCCGCGTCTCCAGCGTGCCGTCGGGCTTGGCGACCACGTCCCAGCTCTCCCCGCGCTGGGAGGCCACCTCGATGTCCTTGCCCGATCGCTTCGCCTGCGCGAGCGCCTCGGCTTCCGAGTTCGCGGTCCCGATGTCGCCCGGCTCTCCGGGCATCGCAGCGGTGTGCCCCGATGGCGTCGCTACGGCCGCAGTCGCAGGTGTGGCGCCCGATAGCGTGCCGGTGATCAGCGCCAGACCGAGCCCGCAGGCGACCGCCGCGCCGGAGGCACGCGTCTGTGCACGACGAAACATCCCCCCATCCCTCCCCAAAGCTTGTACACGTCAAGCAACGGCAAGTGACGGTAGAGGTACATGGCGCGTTTGGTCCACACCTGAGATGACTCCGTATTTACGGCTGATGCGGGCTGTTCGCGACAATCTCCAATGTGTCAAGTCTCACAGGAATTGACGTGGATCAGTCCATTCCGGAAAGCCCCGTGGCCGCGCCAACCGCCCGCGCGACGGGTATAAGAGATCCCCATGGAGGAGGCCGAGGAGATCACGCTCGTCATCATGGCGATCTCGCGCGTGCTGGTGGGGATGTCGGCGCGGGCGCTGGCGGGGGCGGATGAGAGTTTGACGTTGACGCAGTTGCGGACGTTGGTGGTGCTGGAGGACTGCGGGCCGTTGAAGTTGGTGGGGCTGGCGCGGGTGTTGGGGGTGAATCCGTCGACGGCGATGCGGATGGTGGACCGGCTGGAGGGGGCCGGGCTGGTGGAGCGGAGGGTGAATCCGGAGAACCGGCGGGAGGTCACCGTGCGGCTCAGGGAGGACGGGGAGGCGCTCGTGCGGGAGGTCATGGGGCGGCGGAGGGCCGAAGTGGAGGCGCTGGTCGCGCGGTTGACGGACGAGGAGCGGGCCGGACTCGTGCCGGGGCTGCGGGCGCTGGCCGGGGCGGCGGAGGAGATGGGGCTGGTGGGGCGGCCTGTTACGGGGGACGCGGGGGATCGGTTGCCCTTCGGGTGAGGACGGGCGAGTGGCCGTCATGTGCGGGCGCGGGAGCGGTAGATGATGTACGGGCGGACGGCGTAGCCCAGGGGGGCCGCGAAGGCGTGGACGAGGCGGCTGAACGGCCAGAGGGTGAAGAGGGCCATCGCCAGCAGGGCGTGCAGGCGGTAGACGAACGGGGCGTGGGTCATCGCCGGGACGTCCGGGTCGAGGGCGAAGAGGCTGCGGAACCAGACCGAGACGCCCCGGCGGTAGTCGTAGGGGTGGGCCGCGGCGCCGGTCGCGGTGGCTGTCAGGCCGGCGAGGAGCACGGCCGAGAGCAGGGGGTGGAGGAGCAGGTCCGTGCGGAGCGTGGCGCGGCGGACGGAGGGGGTGGACAGGCGGCGGTGGAGGAGGAGGGCGAGGCCCGCGGCGGTGGCCAGGCCGGCGGCGCCGCCCACCAGGAGGGAGGTGAGGTGGTAGGTGTGCTCGGAGACCCTCAGCGCCTCCGTCCAGGACTCGGGGATCAGGAGGCCCGTGAGGTGGCCCGCGATGACGAAGAGCAGGCCGTAGTGGAAGAGGGGGCCGCCGACCGACAGGAGCCGGGACTCGTGGAGTTGGGAGGAACGGGTGGTGAAGCCGAAGCGGTCGTAGCGGTAGCGCCAGGCGGAGCCGGCGAGGAAGAGGGTGAGGACGAGGTAGGGGAGGACGCCCCAGAGGGCGGTGTCCAGGGGGTGGTTCATGGCGGTGGCGGTCTTTCTAGAGGCCGACGGACTCCGACGGGGGGCCGGCCTGGGCCAGGTGCCGGACGCGGGAGAGGTCGCCGGAGGTGGGGTCGGGGAGCGTGAGGAGCACGGCGCGGACCACGTCCGCGTAGGGGCTGGTGTGCTTCGTCAGGGCCGCGTGCAGCAGTTCCAGCGCCGGGCGGTGCTCGACGAGCAGGGCCCGGCCCGGCTCGGGGCAGCGGGCGGCGAACTCCAGGACGGCCGGGAGGAAGTCGGGGAGTTCGCCGCCGGCCGGCTCCCAGCCGTGGGCGCGGTAGAGGGACTTGAGGCGGACGAGGGAGGCGCCGCGGCGGCGCGTGTCGCCGTCGGTGTAGTACGTGAGGTGGAGGGTGCGGCGGCGGCTGCGGTCGAACGTCGTGACGTAGCGGGCGGCCAGGTCGAGGACGGGGACGGCGGCCGTGGCGCGGCAGAAGTCCGCGAGGAGGCGCGCCGGTTCGCCGGGGACGGCGGGGTGGAGGGCGTCCTCGACCAGGGCGCAGCGGGCCGGCCAGTCCCGCTCCGGGTAGGACAGGAGCAGGGAGGCCGCCTGGCGGACGGTGGACGCGGCGGTCACCGGCTCGTCCCCCGGCGGCGGGGCGGGAAGAGTCCGGCCGTGTCGCGGCCGTTCCAGGTGAGGAGGTTGGCGCGGCCGGCGGCGGGCTCGCGGAGGGCGGACGGCGGGGCGTGGAAGGCCTCCTCGTCCGGGAGCATGCCGGGGCCGCCCTCGGCGTCCAGGCTGCAACCGGACACCGGTTGCGGCTCCGGGGAGCCGGCCGCGTACGTCGTCGGGACGACGTAGCGCTCCTCGTACTTGGCGAGGGCGAGCAGGCGGTACATGGCGTGCATGCTCCGCTCGTCCAGGCCGACGCTCGCCGCGATGCGCGGGTCCTGCGGCTCGCCGAGGTTGACGCGGCGCATGTGGGAGCGCATGGCGGCGAGCCGGCAGAGGGCGGCCTCGACGGGGGCCGGGTCGCCGGCGGTGAAGAGGCCGGCGAGGTACTCGACGGGGATGCGGAGCGCGTCGATGGCGGCGAAGAGGTTCGCGGGGTCCTCGCCGTCGTGCCCGCTGCCGCTGAGCGCGTCGACGACGGGGGAGAGCGGCGGGACGTACCAGACCATGGGCAGGGTGCGGTACTCGGGGTGGAGGGGGAGCGCGAGCCGGTAGGTGGAGATCAGGGCGCGGACCGGGGAGCGGCGCGCGGCGGTGATCCAGTCGTGCGGGATGCCGGACTCCTCGGCGGCGCGGGCGATTTCGGGGTCGTCCGGGTCGAGGAAGCAGCCGAGCTGGGCGGGGTAGAGGTCCTTCTCGCCGGGGACGGCGGCGGCCTCGCCGACGCGGTCGGCGTCGTAGAGCATGACGCCGAGGTAGCGCAGCCGGCCGACGCACGTCTCGGAGCAGACGGTGGGTTCGCCGGCCTCGACGCGCGGGTAGCAGAAGGTGCACTTCTCGGCCTTGCCGGTGCGGTGGTTGAAGTACACCTTCTTGTACGGGCAGCCGGAGACGCACATGCGCCAGCCGCGGCAGCGGTCCTGGTCGACGAGGACGATGCCGTCCTCGATCCGCTTGTAGAGGGCGCCGGAGGGGCAGACGGCGACGCAGGACGGGTTGAGGCAGTGCTCGCAGATGCGCGGCAGGTGGAACATGAACGCCCGCTCGTACTCCAGGCGGACCGTGTCGTTCATGGCGCGCAGCACCGGGTCGCCGGCGAGGTGTTCCGGTCCGCCGCCGAGGTCGTCGTCCCAGTTGGGGCCCCAGGTGACGGCGGTGGGGCGGCCGTCGGTGAGGGAGCGGGGGCGGGCGGTGGGGACGTCGTCGCCGAGCGGGGCGGACAGCAGCTCGTCGTAGTCGTAGGTCCAGGGCTGGTAGTAGTCGTCCAGGGCGGGCAGTTCGGGGTTGGCGAAGAGGCGGGCGAGGCGGCGGGCGCGGCCGCCGGTGCGCGGGACGAGCCGGCCGTGCCGGAGCTCCCAGCCGCCGCGCCACTTCTCCTGGTCCTCGTAACCGCGCGGGTAGCCCCGGCCGGGGCGGGTCTCGACGTTGTTGAACCACACGTATTCGGTGCCGGACCGGTTGGTCCAGGTCTGCTTGCAGGTGACCGAACAGGTGTGACAGCCGATGCACTTGTCCAGGTTCATCACCATGGCGACCTGTGCCATCACGCGCACGTCAGTACTCCACGTTCTGCGGGCGCCGCCGGATGGTGGTGACGGCGTCGCGCTGGTTGCCGGTGGGACCGTAGTAGTTGGGGGCGAAGGACAGCTGGCCGTAGCCGCCGATGAGGTGGGTGGGCTTGACCAGCAGCCGGGTGAGCGCGTTGTGGACGCCGCCGCGGCGCCCGGTGGCGTGCGACTTGGGGACGTTCACCAGGCGCTCCTGCACGTGGTACATGAACACCGTGCCGGGCGGCATGCGGTGGGAGACCACGGCCCGGGCGACGACGACGCCGTTGGGGTTGACGGCCTCGATCCAGTCGTTGTCCGCGGCCCCGATGGCGGCGGCGTCCTCGACGCTCATCCAGATGACGGGCCCGCCGCGGGCGAGGGTCTGCATCAGCAGGTTCTCCTGGTACTCGGAGTGGATGGACCACTTCGAGTGCGGGGTGAGGTAGCGGACGGTGACGGACCGGCCGTCGGCGTCCCCGCCCGGTGACGACAAGGGCGGCCGGTAGACGGGGAGTTGTTCGCCGAGCTCCGCCATCCAGTCGTGGTCGAGGTAGAAGTGCTGGCGGCCGGTGAGGGTGTGCCAGGGCTTGCGGTGCTCGGTGTTGACCGTGAACGGGGCGTAGCGGCGGTCGTGGGCCTCCTTGCCGGACCACTCGAAGCTGGAGCCGACCTGGACGGGCCGTTCCTGGGTGTCGGAGAAGACGACGCGCCGCCCGGCGACCTCCGTGCCCAGCTCCCTCAGGCCGGTGGCGGGCCCGCAGCGGCGGGCCAGCGCGTCGAAACCCTCCGCCGCGAGGCGGCCGTTGGTGGTGCCGGAGAGGGCGAGGATCGCCTCGCACAGCTTGACGTCGGTGTCGAGCCGCGGCCGGCCGGCGGCGTCCGTCCCGCAGCGCTCGGCCAGCCAGCGGACCTCGGGCCCCGGGCGCACCGTGACGCCCTTGACGGTCATGCCCGCCTCCTCGCACAGCGGGCC
The DNA here is from genome assembly GCF_001187435.1 of Streptomyces caatingaensis. Lineage (GTDB taxonomy): Bacteria > Actinomycetota > Actinomycetes > Streptomycetales > Streptomycetaceae > Streptomyces > Streptomyces caatingaensis. The sequence continues at coordinate 260,546 of NZ_LFXA01000017.1, forward strand.
GAGGGCGGCCAGCCGGTCGGCGACGGCGGTGTAGTCGCGCTCGACGAGCGTGAGGACGGGCAGGTTGCGGCCCGGCCGCGCCGGGGTGTCCGGCGCGCGGCAGTCGGGGACGCGCCCGCCGGGCTGGGCCGTCTCGCCCGGGGTGTCGTGCTGGAGGGCCGTGGCCACCAGGTCGTACGCCGTGTCCAGCCGGCCCTTCGCCAGTTCGGAGAACTTCTCCGCCAGGGCGTGGAAGGTCTCGAAGTCGGTGCGCGCCTGCCAGGGCGGGTCGATCGCGGGGGAGAAGGCGTGCACGTAGGGGTGCATGTCCGTGCTGGAGAGGTCGTGCTTCTCGTACCAGGTGGCGGCGGGCAGGACGAGGTCCGCGAAGAGCGTGGTGGAGGTCATCCGGAAGTCGAGGGCCAGCAGCAGGTCGAGCTTGCCGCGCGGGGCCTCGGGGCGCCAGCGCACGTCACGGGGGCGGGCGGCGGGCGGGGCCTCCTCGGCGGTGGCGTTGTCGCCGGCACCGAGCAGGTGCCGCAGGAAGAACTCGTTGCCCTTGGCGGACGAGCCGATCAGGTTGGCGCGCCAGACGGTCAGCACACGCGGCCAGTTGGCGGGCGCGTCCGGGTCCTCGGCGGCGAAGCGGAGGCGTCCGGCCGCGATCTCGTCGGCGGCCCACTCGGCGGGCGGCCTCCCGGAGGCGCGGGCCGCCGCCCCACGTCGAGGGGGTTGGCGTCGAAGGCCGGGCAGGACGGCATCCAGCCCAGGCGCGCCGACTGGGCCACCAGGTCGGCGGTGTGCCGTCCGGCGAACAGCCCTTTGCCGGTGGGGGAGGAGAGCGCGTCCGCGCCCTGCCGGTCGTAGCGCCACTGGCCGGTGTGCAGGTACCAGTACGGGGTGCCGGCCATCTGGCGGGACGGCCGCACCCAGTCCGCGGCGGTGGACAGCTGCTGCCAGCCCGTGTACGGGCGGACCTTCTCCTGGCCCACGTAGTGGGCCCAGCCGCCGCCGTTGACGCCCTGGCAGCCGGTGAGGAGCAGGAGGGAGAGGAAGGCGCGGTAGATGGTGTCGGAGTGGAACCAGTGGTTGGTGCCCGCGCCCATCACGATCATCGCGCGGCCGCGGGTCGCGGCGGCGGTACGGGCGAACTCGCGGGCGATACGGGTGGCTTGCCCCGCCGGGACGGAGGTGATCGCCTCCTGCCAGGCGGGCGTGCAGGGCGAGGACGCGTCCTCGTAGCCGGTGGGCCAACTGCCGGGGAGGCCGTCGCGGCGCACGCCGTAGGCGGCGAGGAGCAGGTCGAAGACGGTCGTGACGGGGCGGCCGGCGACGTGGCGGACGGGGACGCCGCGGCGGACGGTCGCGGGGCCGTCCCCGCCCTCGTCGAAGCGGGGGAGCAGGACCTCGGCCGTCCGCGCCCCCGGGGCGAGCAGGGTCAACGCGGGCTTGACGGCGCCCAGTTCGAGGTGCCAGCGGCCCTCGCCGTCCGCCGTCCAGCGGTCGCCGAGGGTGCCGGCGGGGGCCGTGGGGCGGTCGGTGACGGCGTCGAGGAGGACGGGCTTCCAGGCGGCGGCCTCGTCCTCGTCCCCGAGGTCCCTCGCCGTGAGGAACTTCCCCGGGACGCGGGTGCCGTCGGGTCGCGCGTCGAGCGAGACGAGGAAGGGCAGGTCCGTGAAGCGCCTCACATAGTCCGTGAAGTACGGGACGTGCCCGTCGACGAAGAACTCCCTGAGGACGACGTGCCCCATCGCCATCGCCAGAGCGCCGTCCGTCCCGGGGTGCGGGTGCAGCCACTCGTCGGCGAACTTCGTCGCGTCCGCGTAGTCCGGCGAGACCACGATCACCTTCTGGCCGCGGTAGCGGGCCTCCGCCATCCAGTGCGCGTCCGGGGTGCGGGTGACCGGCACGTTGGAGCCCCACAGCATCAGGTACGCCGCGTCCCACCAGTCGCCCGACTCGGGGACGTCGGTCTGGTCGCCGAAGACCTGCGGCGAGGCGATGGGCAGGTCCGCGTACCAGTCGTAGAACGACAGCATCGGCGCGCCGATCAGCGCCATGAAGCGGGCGCCGACGGCGTGCGAGGCCATCGACATCGCCGGGATCGGGGAGAAGCCGGCCAGGCGGTCGGGGCCGTGGGCCGCGATCGTGTGGACGTGCGCCGCCGCGGCGATCTCCAGGGCCTCGTCCCAGCCCACGCGCACGAGCCCGCCCTTGCCGCGGGCGGCCTGGTAACGGCGGCGGCGCTCCGGGTCGGAGGTGATCTCCGCCCAGGCCGCCACCGGGTCGCCGAGCCGTTCCCGCGCCTCGCGGTACATCTCCAGCAGGACGCCGCGGGCGTGCGGGTGGCGCACCCGGGTCGGCGAGTAGGTGTACCAGGAGAACGACGCGCCCCGGGGGCAGCCGCGCGGCTCGTACTCCGGGCGGTCCGGGCCGACGGTCGGGTAGTCCGTCTGCTGGGTCTCCCAGGTGATCAGGCCGTCCTTGACGTAGACCTTCCACGAGCAGGATCCGGTGCAGTTGACGCCGTGCGTGGAGCGGACGGTCCTGTCGTGTGCCCAGCGTTCGCGGTAAGGGGTGTCGTTGACGCGCTGGTCCGGCCGGAAGACGGCTCGCCGGTCGGGTGTCGTCGCCGCCCTCGCGCCCGCCGGGCGCAGGGTGCTCCCCGCCCGCAGCAGCCGCTCCGTCGCGGCGGCGGCCGCCTGCTCGGCCCTCCTGCGGGCCTGACGACGTGCCATCGCGCTTCACCTTCCGCGTCGTGGTGCGCTGTCTTCCGCTTGGTTGCGCCTCCACGATCTCGCTTCGGGGGCGGGGGGGCGGGGGTGGTTTGGGAGAGTTGGGAATGCCTATAGAGATTTTTTCTTGCAGTTTGCAATGATTGCGTTGGGCATATGCCGTGCCGTTGCGGCTTCGGGGGGGGGCGCCCCAGCCCCGCCCTTTCACCGTTTCTCCCGGGGCTCCGCCCCTCGGCCCCGGCACCGCGCTTCGCGCGCTGAGCGGGGGCTCCGCCCCCTGCACCCCTGCACCCTGCGAGGCGCCGGGCGGGCTGGGCGGGGATGCCTGCGGAGGCCCGCGACCGCGCTGGGGGCGGGGGCTGGGGCCTTACCGCGCTGGGGGAGCGGGGGGCTGGGGTCTTACCGTGCTTGGCGGGGTGAGTGGGGCTGTGTCACTACTGTGCTCGGCGCGGTGAGTGGGGCTGTGCCCTCGGGTCGGGCCGGGGTGGGTTTCGCGCAGCGGCGGGGATCTGGTGCGTGCACCCCGACTGCGCTCGGCGCGGCGAGTGAGGGGCTGCGCCCCAGGCATCGGGTTCTCGTGCGGGTGGGCTGAGGGCTGCGCCTTGGCGTCGGGTCCTCGTGCGGTGGGTCGAGGGCTGTGCCCCGGCATCGGGGCCTCGTGCGGCGGGGCGAGGGTGGCGAGTTCGGCGCGGGGCTGCTGGGCGGCGGGCTGTGGGGGTCGAGCCCGCCGTCGGATCGGGGGGGGGCTGCGCCCCGGCGCCGGCTTGCCCGGGTGGTGCGGCAGGGCGTCCGGATGCGAGGTGTGCCGCTTCGGGGATTCCCGGGGGCGTCCGGCAGGGAGGCAACCGCCGGTCTCGGCGCCGGAGTTGATCAGGGGGCCGAAACCCGACCCGTGGGCGCGTCCGACCCTTTGAAGTGGCGTGAGGTATGCCGATTGCATATGTGTCGTTCCCACGACGGCGACGGCGACGGAGGCGGATCATGCATACGTCCGGCAGGAGAAGATCCCGGGTGCGGAGACGACTGGCCGGTGCGGCGGCGCTGTTGGGCGCCGCCGCACTCGTCGTTTCGGCGGTGCCCGCGGCTGCGGATACCGCGGAGCCGGATACGGCGGCCGTCCGGTATCTCGCCGCGGAGAAGGGGCGCCCGGAGCGGGACTTCACGGTGGTGGGCAGTGCGGGCGGGACCGTGCGGGTGCAGCAGCGGCACCGGGGGGTGGACGTCCTCGGCGGGCAGTATGTGGTGCGGATGGGGCGGGGGCGGACCGTCACCGGCACCTCGGGGCGGTACTTCGGGGGGCTGACCGTCGGTACCGAGCCGGAGATCGACGCCGGGACCGCCGTCGCCCGCGCCGTGGAGGCCGTCCGGAAGGGCGACGAGGAACTCACCGGCACCGACCGGGGACTTGTCGTCCTGCCCCGGGGCGCCGGGGTGCTGACGCGGCACGTGACCGTGCGGGGCACCCGCACGCCGGTGCTGTACGAGGTGTACGTCGAGGCGCGGTCCGGATATCCGGTCCTCCGGTACAGCGGAATCCGGACGTTCGGCGGGCAGCGGGCGGCGGGGCAGCGGGCGGCGGGGCAGCGGGCGGCGGTGCAGCCGGCGGCAGGGCGCCCCGGCGCCGCGGCGGCCACCGCGCGGGGGTCGGGCGTGCGGCTGGACGGGAGGACCGTCGAGCTCGGCGTCGAGCGCGACGAGGCGCGCGACGCGTACGTCCTGCGCGACCGTTCGCGGCTGTCCGGCGGCGGCGCGGTCACCACGTGGGACGCCAAGGGCCGCTACGTCTGGGAGCTGGCCGGGGAACGGCCCGAGGGCGTCCGGGAGTTCGGCTCGCCGACCCCGGCCTTCGGCGCGGCGGCGACCGAGGCGGGCGCGGTGGACGCGCACTGGGGCGCGGGCAAGGTCGTCGACTACTACCGTGACGTGCTCGGCCGGAACGGCGTCGACGGCCGGGGCGGCGACGTCGACTCCGTGGTGGGGCTGGGGCGGGACTCCTACGCCGAGTCCCTCTGGGACGGCACCAAGGTGATCTACCAGGGCGGTGCCGGCCGCCGCGTCGGGGCCGCCGCGCTGGACGTCGTCGGCCAGCAGCTGACGTACGGCGTCATCGGGAGCACCGCCGGACTGGTGCCCGTGGGGCAGTCGGGGGCGCTGGAGACCGCGATCGCCGACTACTTCGGCAAGGCGGTCGAGACGGACGTCTCCGGCCGGCCCATGGACGCGCCCGACTCGGGGCTGATGGGCGCGTCGCTGTGCCCCGGCGAGTCGCCGCGCGCGTGTGCCGCCCGCGACCTCGACGACGGCCGGACGACGTCGAAGTCGTTCCTCGGCGTGACGATCGCGACGGACAACGGCGGCGCCCACCTCAACTCGACGATCTTCTCGGGCGCGCTGTGGGACATGAGGAAGGACCTGGATCACGCACTCGCCGACCGGATCGTGTACCGGGCGCTGACCGCGTACCTGACGCCGCTGGACGGCTTCACGGAGGGGCGGAACGCCGTGCTGGCCGCCGCGCGTGAGCTCGGGGCGGGCCCGGCGCACCTGCGCGCCGTGGAGCGGGCGTTCGACGCCCACGGCATCGTCCCCGGCTGGGAGACGGCCATCGGCGTGGACTCCGACCCGCTCCTCGGCAGGGTCGCCACGGACGGACGCTCGGCCCCCGGCGCGGGCGGCGGCTGGTGGGCCGCCTCCGCGTCGGACGAGAACGGCTCGGAGCCGTACTCGGTGTGGGCCGGGCGGCTGGACGGCACCGGCGAACGGAAGCTCGTCAGCCCCAACGACGGCCGCTACCAAGTCGATCCGGTCACGGACGGGAAGACGGTGGTGTGGAAGGCGTACAGGGGGCGCGCCATCGACGTCCTCGCGCGGCCGCTGGCCGGCGGTCCGGTGCGGACGCTGTACACCTGGGCGCGGACCGAAGGGTCTCTCGGCTCCCTCGGCGTGGACGGGAGGACCGTGGTCTTCTCGACGCGTGCCTACAAGACCCCGGGCCGGGTCGTGTACGTACGGATGGGGGAGGCGGACCCGGTCGTCGTCCGGCCGGCCGCGCCGGGCCGGTGGGCGTCCACCGAGAGCCCGTCCGCGGGCAACGGCCGGATCGCCTACGTGGACTGCTCGGGCGGGCGGTGCGACCTGAAGCTGGTGGACCCGGCGAGCGGCCGGACGTCCACGGTGACCGGTACGGACGGCGGCAGTCCGGGGACCGCCCTGACCTCCCGGTACGTCTACTGGCTGGGACGGCCCGACTGGGGCTCGGGGCTGGCCGCCGTCCGCCGGGCCGACCTCGACGGCACCGGCGTCGTCGACATCAGCCCCGCGACGGGCAAGGACGCCCTGGCCGCCGGTCACTTGACCGCGTCCGAGGACGCGGTGACCGTCGGCGCGGCGGCGGCGCCGGGCGCGACCGGACACGAAGCCCTGGGCAAGGTCTGGCAGTTCGCCCCCGACGGGAGCCGGCGGGACCGCGTCTCCTGCAACCGCGGCGAGCAGCTCCTCCCCGCGGCGGCGGGCGGCCGCCGGGTGGTCTGGCTCGACGCCACCACCGGCTCCACCGACCTGGTCACCCGCGCCCGCCCGGCGGGCCGCTGCGCCTGACAACGCCCCGGCGCGCGCCGAAGGGCCGACCGTCCGGCGCGCGCTGACCAGGGGCCGACCGGCCCTGACCCAGTTGACCCAGCTGACCGTCGCTGACCCTTCAAACACCGGCGGGGCGCGCCGTTTCATGGTCGCAGCGGGCTGACCGGTGAGTGAGACGAGCTGGGAGATCTGATGACGGAGCGGAGTTACGTCGTGCCCTGGGGGAAACGGGGCGGCATTCTGGGGGAGGCGGAGGCCGCGGTGCTGGCCGAACTCGTCCGCGACGACACGCCGTTGTCGCTGGGGACGTGGCGGGAGCGGTTCGAGCAGTCCTTCGCCGGGCTGGTCGGCAGCGAGCACGCCGTCACCGCGACCAGCGGGACGGTCGCCCTCGAACTGGCCATCAGGATGCTCGACCTGGAGCCGGGCGACGAGGTGATCGTCACCCCGCAGACCTACCAGGCCACCGTGCAGCCGCTGCTGGACTACGACGTCACCGTCAGGTTCTGCGACATCGACCCGGCCACCCTCAACATCGACCCCGCCGCCGTGCGGGCCCTGATCACGCCGCGGACCAAGGCGCTGCTGCTCGTGCACTACGGCGGCTGCCCGGCCGAGATGGACGAGATCATGGCGCTGGCCGACCGGCACGGGTTCCTGGTGCTGGAGGACTGCGCGCACGCCCTGGGCGCGCACTACAAGGGCCGCGCCCCGGGCTCGCTGGCCCACATCGCCACCTTCAGCTTCCAGAACGCCAAGAACATCACCACCCTCGGCGAGGGCGGCATGGTCACCTGCGACCGCGACGACTGGGCGGTGCGGCTGGACCGGCTGCGCTCCAACGACGTGGACGCGGAGCTGGAGAAGGCCGTCCCCGCACCCGGTTCCGACCGGGCGATGGAGCCGATCGTGCTGCCTTGGATGAAGTACTCCGCGTCCGTCTACAGCGACTCGGTGCGCCGCCTGCGGTACGCCGGGACCAACGCCACGATGTCCGAGGCCGCCGCGGCCGTGGGCCTGGCGCAGCTCGGCCGGCTGGACGCGGTGACGGAGGCGCGGCGCGCGATCGCCGCGCGGCTGGACGAGGTGCTGGAGCGGTACCCGTTCATGCGGCCGCAGGCGACGCCCGCGTACAGCGCCCACGCCCACCACCTCTACACCTGCTTCGCGGACCGGCAGGAGGTGCGCGACCAGCTCGTGCTGGCCCTGGACCGGCGCGGGGTGGAGATCCAGCTCCGCTACTTCCCGCAGCACCTGCTGCCCGAGTGGCGGCACCGCGGCCACCGGGCCGGCGAGTGCCCGGTGGCGGAGCGGCTGTGGTTCGAGGAGCACCTCAACCTGCCCTGCAACCCGCGGCTGAGCGGCTTCCAGGCCGACTACCTCGTGGAGGCGCTCGACGAGTCGCTGGCCGAGATCGGCGGCGGCCCGTCGGCACCGGCCCCGGCGGTCCTGGCCGCCGTCCGCGACCGGTGAGCCCCGCGCCGCCGGCCGCCGCCGTCGCCGGACCCCCGCGCACCCGGCTGCCGGCGCCCCCGCCGGCCGACGGGCCGGTCGCCGTGCGGATCAGCGCCCTGGACCTGTCGGGGTCGCCCCGGCTGACCGGGTGCGACGCCGACCACGTGCGGGCGCTGGCCGAGGCCGACCCCGCCGGGCTGCCGCCCATCGTGGTGCACCGCGCCACGATGAAGGTGCTCGACGGCGTCCACCGGGTGCAGGCGGCCGTCCTGCGCGGCGAGTCCGAGATCCGCGCGGAGCTGCTGTGCGGCCCGGAGAAGGAGAGCTTCGTCCACGCCGTGCGCGCCAACACCGCGCACGGGCTGCCGCTGAGCCTGGAGGACCGCAAGGCGGCCGCCCTGCGGATCCTGCGCGAGTACCCGCACTGCTCGGACCGCTCGCTCGGAGACGTCGCCGGGCTGTCCGCGCGGACCATCGCCCGGCTGCGGCGTTCGACCGCGAACGGGCCGCGGTCGAACGACGGGCGGCTCGGCCGCGACGGCCGGGTGCGGCCGGCGAGCACCGCCGAGGGCCGGCTCCGCGCCGGCCACCTGCTGCGCGAGCACCCCGGGGCGTCCCTGCGCGACGTCGCCCACCGGGCGGGCATCTCGCTGGGCACCGCCCAGGACGTCAGCCGCCGGCTGCGCAGCGGCCTGGACCCGCTGCCCGACCGGCTGCGCGCCGACGCGGCGGCGGTACGGGGGCGGCCGGAGGCCCACGCCCGCGCCGCCGCGCCCGAGGCCCCCCGGCCGCCCGAGGGGCTGGCCTTCCTGCGCCAGGACCCCGCGCTGCGGTCCTCGGACGCCGGGCGGGCGCTGATCCGGCTGCTGTCCGCCCACGAGGCGGTGCTGGCCACGGGCGCCGGCCCCGCGTCCGCCGCCGCCGTCCCGCCGCACTGCGTCCCGGCGGCGGCCGAGGCGGCGCGCGCCTGCGCCCGCGCGTGGGCCCGGTTCGCGGACGAACTGGCGCGGCGCGAGCCGTAGTTCCTTCCCCCTCTGTTCTGCCTGAGGAGCCACTTTGCCGACCAACGCCTCGACCAACGCCTCGACCAACGCTGCGACGAACGCCTCGATGGAGGACGTCCACCGCGTCCTGACGGACATCGGGCTCGACCCCGCCATCCTGGAGGAGGCGGGCCCGCACGCCCGGCTGCGCGCCGAACTCGGGCTCGACTCCGTCGAGACCACCGACCTCCAGCTCGAACTCGGGAAGCGGTTCGGCCTGGACATCGACCTGTGGGACCGCGAGGACTACACCCTGGCCGACCTCGCCGGGCGGATCGCGGCCGCGGGGAGCCGGCCGTGACGACCGCACTCGACCCGCGCGTCCCGGCCGTCGCGCCCGAACGGGCCGCGCGCTACCTGGAGTCCGGGGCCTGGACGGACGAACTCGTCGGCGACCGCGTCCTGGAGCGGTGCCGTACGGCGCCCGACAGCCTCGCCGTGATCGACGGCGAACGGCGCGTCACCTACGGGGAACTGGGCCGCTCCGTGCACGGCGCGGCGGCCCGGCTGCGGGCGCTGGGCATCGGGCCCGGCGACCGGGTGGGCGTCCAGCTGCCCAACTGCTACGAGTACGTCGTCCTGGTGCTCGCCCTGCTGCGGATCGGCGCGCCGCCGGTCCTGATCCTGCCCGCCTTCCGCGAGCACGAGCTCGACCACATCGTCTCCGTCACCGAGCCGGTGGCCCTCGCGGTGGAGGCCGGCGGCCGCCGGTCCGACGCGCTCGGCACGGCGCGCCGCCTGCGGGAGCGGCGGCCGTCGCTGCGGCACCTGCTGGTGCGCGGGGGCGGGGACGGCTGCGTCGACCTGGCCGGACTGTGCCGGGCCGACGGCCCGGTGACGCCGTACGACGAGCCGGGCGCGGCGCCCGGGGACACGGCCGTCTTCCTGCTCTCCAGCGGGACGACCGGCCTGCCCAAGGCCATCGCCCGCACCCACCAGGGCTACGGGTACATGATCCGTTCCGCCGTGGAGGTCGCCGGGGTCTCGCAGGACACCGTCAACCTCGTGGTGATGCCCGCCGAGCACGGCTTCGTCATGAACTGCCCCGGTCTGCTGGGCACGTTGTCGGCCGGCGGCCGGGTCGTGCTCTCCTCCCCGGCCAGCGCCCGGCGCGCCCTCGAACTCGTCGAGCGGGAGGGCGTCACGCACAGCACCCTCGTCCCCACGCTCGTCCTGCAGTGGATCGCCGCGGCCGGGGAGTCGCCCGGCGTCGATCTGTCGAGCCTGCGCGTGGTGCAGGTCGGCGGCGCGCGGCTGGCCGCCGACACGGCCGCCGCGTTCCGCTCCGCGCTGGGCGCGACCGTGCAGCAGTGCTACGGGATGAGCGAGGGGCTCCTGTGCTTCACCCGCCTCGGCGACCCGCCCGCGATCACGGACGGCACGCAGGGGGCCGCCCTGTCCCCGCTGGACGAGATCCGCGTCGTGGACGAGGAGGGGGCGGACGTGGCGCCCGGCGCCATGGGGGAGTTGCTCACCCGCGGCCCGTACACCGTCGCGGGCTACTACCGCAACGCCGACGCCACGGCCTCCGCGTTCACGGAGGACGGCTTCTACCGCACCGGTGATCTCGTCCGCGTCGACGGTCACGGCAACGTGATCGTGGAGGGCCGGGTCCGGGACGTCATCAACCGCGGGGGCGAGAAGATCTCCGCGGAGGAGCTGGAGGCCGTGGCGCGGCGCCATCCGCGGATCGCCGACGCGGCGGGGGTGGCGGTGCCGCATCCGCTGTACGGCGAGGTGGTGTGCCTGTACGTCGTGCGGGACGGTCCGGACGACGGCGGGGACCTCGACCTGCCGACGGTGCGGCGCTTCCTCGACGGGGAGGGGCTGGCCCGCTACAAGCTGCCGGAACGCCTGGAGACGGTGCCGGCGCTGCCGCTGACCGGCATCGGCAAGGTCGACAAGGCGGCGCTGCGGCGCGACGCGGCGGAGCGGGCCGCGGCCGGTTCGTAGCACGTCCCCGCCGCGCGGCCGCGCGGGCGACGGCGAGACGGGGTTCCCTCCGGGGGAGGGGGCCCGGGCACAACTCCCCCTCCGCACCCACCCCAAGGAGCACGCACACCGATGACCTGGATCAAACGCCTCCCCGGGGACGCCGTCCCGCGGCGGCAGCTCGTCTGCTTCCCGCACGCCGGCGGCACCGCGTCCTTCTACCGCCCCTGGCGGGCGGCCCTGCCCCCGGACGTCGAACTGCTCGTCGTCCAGTACCCGGGCCGGGAGGACCGCCTCACCGAGCCGTTCGCCGAGAGCATGGACGAGCTCGTCGCGGGCGTCTCGGCCGAACTCCCCGCCGAACTCGACCTCCCCTTCCGCTTCTTCGGGCACAGCATGGGCGCCCTCGTCGCCTACGAGACCACCCGGCAGTGGGAGCGCATGGGCCTCCCGGAGCCCGGACACCTCGTCGTCTCGGCCCAGTACGCCCCCGACGCCCTGCCCGCGGGCGACATCCACCTGGGCACGGACGACGACGTGCTCGCCGAGGCCGAACGGCTCGGCGGCACCGGGCCGGAGGTCCGCCGCACCCCCGAACTCGCCTCCCTCGTCGCCGCCCTGGTCCGCGCCGACTACCAGGTGCTGGAGACCTACCGGCCCTCCGACGGCGAGCCCGTCGGCGTCCCGCTGACGGCGCTGGGCGCCAAGGACGACCCCGAGGTCCGCCCGGAGGACGTCGCGGGCTGGTCGGCGTTCACCACGGGCGCTTTCGCCCTCCGGCTGTTCCCCGGCGGCCACTTCTACCTCCGGGACGACCCCCGGGGCCCCCTCTCCGCGCTCTCCTCCCCCTCCCCCTCCTCCCCCTCCTCCTCCCTCTCCGACACCGCGGAACCCGCGACCGAAGAAAGGCACGTACGTTCATGAGCGGCACCGAAAGCTATGACCTCGTCGTCGTCGGCGGCGGCCCGATCGGCCTGTCCACGGCCTGGCACGCCGTCCGCCGCGGCCGGCGGAGGGTCCTCGTCCTCGACCGGCACGGCTTCTTCAACGAGCGCGCCGGATCGAGCGGCAGCGAGCGCCACTGGCGCCTCCAGTACACCCAGAAGGACATCTTCGCCCTCACCCTCCAGACCCGCCCGCTCTGGCGGGAGCTGGAGGAACTGACCGGCCGCAAGCTGATCCACGAGGTGGGCAGCCTCTGGTTCGGGGACGTCACGGTGCCCACCAACGAGGGCCACATCGCCGACACCGCGAAGGCCATGGACGAGATGTCCGTACCGTACGAGTGGCTGAGCGGCAAGGAGATCGAGAAGCGGTGGGGCTTCGCGCACCTGCCCGCCCACTTCGAGGGCTTCCTCCAGCGCGACGGCGGCGCCATCGACGTCCGCGGCACCCTGACCGCCCTCTACCACCTCTCCCAGGAGCAGGGCGCGGTCCTGCGCGGCGGCGAGACGGTCCTGGAGGTCGCGCCCGACGCGACCGGCGTGACCGTCCGCACCGACCGCGCCGCCTACCGCGCCGACAAGGTCGTCCTCGCCAACAACACCCAGGCCAACGACCTGATGGCGCCGTGGGGGAGCGGCACGCTCGACATCCACCTCTACGAGATGGCCCTCGTCTCGCTGCGCCAGCGCGACCGCGCCGAGCGGCCGTTCTGGTTCGCCTTCCAGCCGCCCACCGACGAGGACACCAACCTCTTCTACGGCTTCCCGCCCAATCCCTGGTCGCTCAGCGACGAGGTGCGCCTCGGCCCGGACTTCGAGGTCAACGCCCTGGAGCACGCGGACCGGGCCACCGGCCGCCCGGACCCCCGGCACGTGCGCCGCGTCACCGACTGGGTCCGCGCCCACATGCCCTGGGTGGACCCCGAGCCGACCGCGACCGGCACCTGCCTGGCCGTCCTGCCCGGCGACCCGGCCCGGCAGTTCTACCTCGGCACCGCCGAGGAGCTGGTCGACGGCGGCGACCGCGTCGTGGTCTGCGCGTCCGGCTGGGCGTTCAAACTCGTCCCGCTCTTCGGCCGGATCTGCGCCGAACTCGCCCTCGACGGCACGACCGCGCACGACATCGCGCGCCACGCCCTCACCGGCCTGGTGCCCGGGACACCCCGGTGAGCGGCGGGGACATCGCCGTCGTCGGCATGGCGGCGCGCCTTCCGGGCGCGCCCGACGTCGACGCGTTCTGGCGGAACCTGCGCGACGGAGTCGAGTCGATCACCGCCCTCGACGAGGACGACCTGCTCGCCGAGGGCATCGACCGCGCCACCTTCGAGCGGCCGGAGTACGTGCGGGCGGCGCCCCTGCTGGACGGCCACGACCTGTTCGACGCCCGGTTCTTCGGCTTCAGCCCCCGTGAGGCGGCGCTGCTCGACCCCCAGCAGCGGGTGTTCCTGGAGTGCGCCTGGCACGCCATGGAGGACGCCGGGCTGGACCCCGGACGGGCCGGGCGCGGCGGGGTGTTCGCCGGCGCCAACATGTCCGCGTACTGGATGTCCAACCTGCTGGGCGGACGCCGGATCGTGCTCGACTCGGACATCTTCGAGCTCCAGATCCACAACGACAAGGACTACCTCGCCACCCGCACCGCCCACGCCCTCGGTCTCACCGGGCCGGCCGTCAGCGTGCAGACCGCCTGCTCCACCTCGCTCGTCGCGGTGCACGAGGCCGTCCGGTCGCTGCGGGCGGACGAGTGCGACACGGCGCTCGCCGGCGGCGTGTGCGTCCGGGTGCCGCACCGCGCCGGCTACCTCGCCGAGCGCGGCATGGTCCACTCCCCGGACGGCCACTGCCGGCCCTTCGACGCGCGGGGGGCGGGCACCGTCTTCGGCAACGGCGTCGGCGTCGTCGTCTTGCGGCGGCTGGACGACGCGCTCGCGGCCGGGGACCGGGTCCTGGCCGTGGTCAAGGGCTCGGCCGTCAACAACGACGGCTCGGACAAGGTCGGTTACACGGCCCCGAGCATCACCGGACAGGAACGGGTGGTGCGCGACGCCCTGCGCGCCGCCGGCGTCTCCGCGCGCGGCGTCACCGCCGTCGAGGCGCACGGCACCGCCACCCCCATCGGCGACCCGATCGAGATCAAGGCGCTGACCCGGGCGTTCCGCGAGGACACCGACGACAACGGCTTCTGCGCCGTCGGCGCGGTCAAGTCCAACATCGGCCACCTCGAAGCGGCCGCCGGCATCGCCGGGTTCGTCAAGGCCGTCCTCCAGCTCCGGCACCGGCAGCTCGTCCCCACCGTCCACTTCGCCGAGCCCAACCCGCGCATCGACTTCGCGGCCACCCCGTTCCGCGTCCAGCGGGACCTGCGGCCCTGGGACGCGGGCGAGCACCCCCGGCGCATCGGGGTGAGCGCCTTCGGGATCGGCGGCACCAACGCCCATGTGATCCTGGAGGAGTTCACCGCGGCCCCCGAGCCCGTACCGGCCGACGGGCCGCAGCTGCTGGTGCTGTCGGCGAAGACCCCCGAGGCGCTGGAGGAGTCCGCCGCGCTCCTCGACGAGCGGCTCGCCGCGCCCGACGCCCCGGATCTCGCCGACGCCGCCTACACCCTGCAGACCGGGCGGCGGGCCATGCGCCACCGGCGCGCCGTCCTCGTGCCCGCCGGGCCGGGAGGCGACCGCGCCGGACGCGTCGTGCGCCAGGCCGACGCGGGCACCGGGCGGCCCGGCACGGTGTTCCTCTTCCCCGGCCAGGGCGCCCAGTACCCCGGCATGGGCGCCGAACTGCATGCCGCCGAGCCGGTGTTCGCCGGGCACCTCGACCACTGCGCCGAGGCCCTCCGCCCCCGGCTCGGCTTCGACCTGCGCGAGCTGCTGCTCGACCGCGACGCCGACCCGGCGCGGCTGACCGCGACCGAGGTCGCCCAGCCGGCGCTGTTCGCCGTCGAGTACGCGCTCGCCCGGCTGCTGGAGCACTGGGGCGTCGTGCCGGACGCCATGGTCGGCCACAGCCTCGGCGAGTTCGTCGCGGCCACGCTGGCCGGGGTGTTCACCCCCGAGCGGGCGCTGGAGCTCGTGGCCCTCCGGGGCCGGCTGATGGGCGCGCTGCCGCCCGGGGCCATGCTCGGCGTGCAGTGCGACGAGGAGACGCTGCGCCCCCTGCTGCCCGACGGGCTGTCGCTGGCCGCCGTCAACGCGCCCGGACTGTGCGTCGTCTCCGGCCCCGGGCCGCTGACCGAGGAGTTCGCCGCCGCCCTCGCCGGACGCGGCGTCGGCACCCGGCGGCTGCACACCTCGCACGCCTTCCACTCGGCGATGACCGAACCGGCCGTCGCGCCCTTCACCGACGCGGTACGGGCCGCCGGGCCCGCCGCCCCGGCGCGGCCGTTCGCCTCCTGCACCACCGGCGAGCCGATCACCGACGCGCAGGCGACGGATCCCCGCTACTGGGGCGAGCACATCCGGCGGCCCGTGCGGTTCGCGGACGCGCTGCGCGGCGCGCTGCCCGGCGGCCGCGCCACCCTCGTCGAGGTCGGCCCCGGCACCACGCTCACCTCCCTGGCCAAGGCCGTCACCGCCGGGCGGCGCGGGATCACCACCGTCCGCACGATGCCGCGCCCCGGGGAGGAGGGGAGCGAGCGGGAGACGCTGCTCCTCGCGGTCGGGGACGTGTGGCTGGGCGGGGGGACGGTCGACTGGACGGCGCTGCACGGCGGTTCGCGCCCCAGGGCGGCGTTGCCGGGGTATCCGTTCGCCCGCGAGCGCCACTGGATCGGCCCGGGGCCGGCCTCCGCCTCCTCCGTCACGGCCCCGGCCTCCGGGCAGCGGGCCTCGCGGCCGGGCGGGCTGCGGTCGGCCTACGCGGCGGCCCGCGGCGACGTCGAGAAGCAGCTCGTCTCCGTCTGGGAGGAGTTCCTGGAGTACGAACCCATCGGCATCCACGACGACTTCTTCGAGCTCGGCGGCCACTCGCTGCTGGCGGCCCGCATCGCCAACCGTGCGGCGGAGGCCCTGGGGGTGCCCGTCCCCATGCGGGAGCTCCTCGCCCACCCGACGGTGGCGGGGCTCGCGGCCCGGCTGACGGCGTCGTCGGAGGGGTGAGCCGGCGGCGCCCCCTCCGGGGCAGGGCCCGGGGCGGATTCACCCCCGCCGCGCCCGATGGCGCCGCACCGCGTCCCGGTTGGCGCACCCGTGCGAGCAGTACCGCTGCCGGCCCGCCCGCGTGAAGTCCGCGAACGCCCGCCCGCACTCCGCCAGCGCGCACCGCCCCAGCCGCCGCATCCCCCGGCCCGTCAGGTGCAGCGCCGTCCCTATGCAGGCCGCCGACTTGAGCACCCCGGCGGGCCCCAGGCCGTCGTCGCGGTAGTGGATGTGCCAGCCCCCGCCGGCGTGGTCGGTGAGCCGGGGATGTGCTGTGGAGTCCGCGAGGAGCGCGTTGAGGAGGGCGACGCGCCGTGCGTCGCTCTCCGCGTCGACCACCCCGGCCCACCGCCCGAGGAACTCCAGCACATCGGCCAAGTCGGCCTCACTGAAGGGCTGTTCGGCCATCCCCGCCTCCCGGCACCGCCGCGCCAGCTCCTCGGCGGTCGACGGGGGGTCGTTGGTGAGCTCGACCACAAAGCGGACGGGGTCCTCCCCGTAAGGGTTTAGCTGCATAAGCCCATTACAGCAGAGTGGGCGCATGACCTCACCAGACCCCGTCCGGAAGGGCAGGTGGCTCCCCCTGGTGGCCACCTGCCTGGGGACGTTCCTGCTGCTCGTGTACACGACGATCGTCACCGTCGCCCTCTCGCACATCGCCGACGACCTCGACGCGAGCTTCGGCTCGCTGCAGTGGATCGTCGACGTCTACACCCTCGCCCTCGCGGGCCTCCTGATGGGCATGGGCTCGCTCGGCGACAACCTGGGCCGCAAACGGCTGTACGTGACCGGCCTGGTCGTCTTCACCCTCGCCACGCTCGCCTGCGGCCTCGCGGGGAACGTCCAGACGCTCGTCGCCGCCCGGGCCGTCCAGGGCGTCGCGGGCGCCGCGATGTTCGCGACGCTGCTGCCGCTGATCGGCCTCACCTACAGCGGCACGGACAAGGCCAAGGCGTTCGCCGCCTGGGGCGCGGTGGCCGGGGCGTCCGCCGGTGTCGGCAACATCGCGGGCGGGATGCTCACCCAGTTCCTCTCCTGGCAGTGGATCTTCCTGGGGGCGGTACCCGTCTGCGCGCTGACCATCGCCCTCTCCGTCAAGGTGCTCGACGCGGACGCCCGCACCCCGACCCGCGTCGACTGGGCGGGCATCGTCACCTTCACGCTCGCCGCGATCGGCATCATCTTCGGCTTCATCCGCGGCGGCGAGAAGGGCTGGTCGGACCCCGCGACCATCGGCGGCTTCGGCGCCGGCGCGGTGCTGCTCCTGGCGTTCGTCCTGGTGGAACGGGCCTCGGCGCACCCGATGCTGCCGCTGGAGCTGTTCCGCAAGCCCGCCTTCGACGGGATGCTGCTGTCGGCCGGCGGCTACTACCTGGCCGGGTACGCCTTCCTGCCGGTGATGTCGCTGTGGCTGCAGAAGAGCCTCGGCCTCAGCTCGTTCGCCACGTCGCTGGTCATCACCGTCCAGTCGGTGGCCTTCTTCGCCACCTCCGCCCTGCTCGGCAGCTCCCTGCACCGGCTGCCCGCCCGCTGGACCATCGGCGGCGGCTCCCTGATCGTCGGCCTGGGCAACCTCGCGCTGCTCATGGTGGGCCCGGACTCCTCCTGGCCGGTGCTGCTGCCCGGACTGGTGATCACCGGCTTCGGGGCGGGGCTGGTCTCGCCCGTCCTGCCGGCCGTGGCCATGGCGTCGGCCCCGCCCGAGCACAGCGGGGTGGCCTCCGCGGCGGCCAACTGCGCCCGGCAGTTCGGGCTGACGCTGGGCATCGCCGTCCTGGGCACGGTCTTCCACCACTACGTGCCGGGCACCGGCGCCGGGGCGTCGCCCGCCGCGTACGCGGACGGGCTGGGCGCCGTCTTCCTCCTCGGCGGCCTCGTCGGCCTGCTGGGCGGCGTGGTGGGCCTGTGGCTGCTGAAGCGGCCGGTGGCCGCGCCGGAGCCCGGACCGGCCCCGGCCGGGATGGGCACCGCCGAGGTCCGGTGAGGGCGCCGTATTCACCGCCCGATGTCGAACAGTTGACGGGGAATTGAGGTCGGCAGACGATCTGATCCGGATCCGGCCGGGGTTCTCAAGCCGTCAATTCGACGATCGCGCGCGACGCCGCGCGTGAATCGGTGAATCGAAGGGACCGTGTTCGTGACGGAAGTACAGCAGTCCGCGATCGATCTCTCCATCCCGCCGCCGCTGGACACGGCGGTCGAGGAGAGCGCCGCGCTCGCCGCGTATCCGGGCCTGCGCGCGTTCCGCGCCCGGCTGGGCGGCACCCCGCTCCTGGAGGTGCCCGGACCGCCCGGGGGCGCCCGGGTGATGGCCAAGTGCGAATTCGCCAACCCCTTCGGGTCGGTGAAGGACCGCACCGCCTACTCGCTGCTGTGCGCGGCGGTCGACGCCCACGGCGACGACCCGGCGCCGCTGCGGATCCTGGACGCCTCGGGCGGCAGCATGGCCCGCGCCCTGGCCCGGCTCGGCGCCCTGATGGGGGTCGAGGTCAGGGTCGTCGTCCCGGCGTCCGTGCCGGAGAGCCTGCAGGCCGAACTGCGGTCCGCCGGCGCCCGGGTGGAGCTGACCGACCCCGAGGAGTTCCTCCAGGGCATCATCCGGCGCAGCGAGGAGATCGCCGCCGAGGAGCCCGGCTGGACGCTGCTGTCCCAGCACCGCAACGTCGCCAACGTGGCGGCCCACGAGTTCTTCACCGGCCGGGAGATCATCGGCCAGCTCGACGGCGCCGCCCCCGCCTGCTGGGTGGCGGCGGTCGGCAGCGGCGGCACCCTCACCGGCGTCGCGCGGGCGCTGCGCTCCCGCTTCCCCGGCGTCGCGGTCGTCGGCGTCACCCCCGAGGAACTGCCGTACGGCACCGAACTCCCGCCCAACGGACTGGCCAAATTCGCCGGTGCCGGGGGATTCGGAAACGGTCTGCGGCAGCCGTTCGTCGAGCACCTGGTCCGCGAGATGCGCAGCGTTCAGGTGTCCTACGACCGGTCGCTGGACGGAACGCTGGAATTCCGGGAGCGGACCGGCCGGAAAATCGGCGCGTCCAGCGCCGCGAACTGGCTGACGGCCCGTGAAGTGGCCCGGGAATACGGTCCGGAGGAAACCGTCGTGACGCTCTTCGCGGACGCCGGTTCCCAGGAGGACTGGGCCCGGGCGGAGAGCCGGGGCCGCTGACCATGGACGCACCGCAGCAGCCCGCCGCGGGCTCCCGGCTCCGGCCGCTCCCCGACAGCTCCGCCGACCGGCCCGCCGGCCGCGAACCCGCCCTCGGCGTCTTGGCGCGGATGCGCGAGGACGTGGAGACCACCCTCGCCCGCGACCCGTCGATCATGACGAAGGCCGAGGCCCTGTTCCACTCCACCCTGCCGGCGGTCTGGCTCCACCGGGCCGCCCACCGGCTCTACCGGGGGAAGCACCGCATCGGCGCCCGGGTGCTGACCAGCGTGGCCCGGGTGCTGACCGGGGTGGAGATCCACCCCGGGGCCAAGGTCGGCCGCCGGCTCTTCATCGACCACGGCACCGGCGTCGTGGTGGGGGAGACCGCCGTGATCGGCGACGACGTGACCATCTACCAGCAGGTGACGCTCGGCGCGGTCGGCTGGTGGCGGGACAACCTGCGCGACGACGGCGAGCGCCGCCACCCCGTCGTCGGCGACCGCGTCACCCTCGGCGCCAACGCCACCGTCCTGGGCCCCCTCGTCATCGGCGACGACGCGATGCTGGGCGCCCACTCGCTGGTCCTCAAGGACGTCGGCCCGGGCGAGAAGGTCCTGGCCGAGCCGTCCGCCGACTGGCGGCCGCGCCGGGGCGGCGCCGAGGAACGCGCCTGAGACCCCGGTTCAACGAACCCCGTCCGGACGAAGGAGACATGAGCGAAATCCCGTCGGCCCTGCCGATCCCCTCCGCACCCGCCCTGTGCCCCCGCTGCCTCGCCGCGCTCGACGGGCCCGACCCCGCCGTCGCCACGGCCGCCGGGGCCGAGGGCTGCTTCGTGCGCACCCGTCTCGCGGAGCACGCCGACATCAGGTTCCACGTCGCCGGCACCCCGGCCGGTCCCACCGTGGGTGACCACAACTCCCATACGGACAAGCTCGCCGACGCCTCCGGCACCGTGCTGGGCACCATCACCGGCAGCGGCTGGAAGATCTACGAGCGGCCCTCCGACGGGCATGTGCTCTCCTACTACCGTGAGGAGATCGAGTTCGCGGACGGGACGATCCAGACCTCCGGCTGGATGGACTCCACCGCCGTGTGGGCGGGGGAGTGGCAGACCCTCCACGCCGTCGGCACCGGCGGCGCCTACCTGGGGCTGATCGGCGTCCGGCAGATCCGCCAGGAGATCCCGCGCGAACTGTTCCGGGCCAACATCGTGCTGTGCGCCGCCGGCGGCCGGTGAGGCCGGCGAACTCCCGGCGGGCCGCTCGGACTTGACGGATTCTTGGTCTTCTTCGTGGCCCGTGCGGCGGTTCCCGCCCGGCTTCCGGGGGCCGCCCGCATGACCGAGCGTCGCACGGTACTGTACGCAGGGTGTGCGCCGCCGGCCGGGCGGTCATGGCCAAGGATGACCCGTCCGCCGGGCTCCCGGGGGCGGCCGCGGCGCCGCGCGCCGCCCTCTTGCGCAGCCGGGCGGCCGGACGAGTCAGGCGCAAGCCCCCGCATCCTAGGGGATTTTCGGCCGAATCATCAGGAGGATTTGCCGTAGGAAATAAGTAAAGAACAATCGAACACGGACGGTGAGGGAATCCCTTTACCGTTGGCCAAGGCTGCCCGCAGCCCGTTAGGTTGCCAGTGCATCGTTCGCGAGAGCTGGAGGAACCGTGGGCCGCGGAGCTTCTGTTGGTCATGCACGGGGACGGTGGAACCATCTGTACCGCTGTCGCCCGAGCCGTTCGGCGCGCCGGGCGGTGCGGCGGTGAAACACGAGTCCTTACTGGCCTGTTGCCTGGAGCGGCTGTCCTGGTCACCGGACCGGCTGGCCCGTGAGATCAACCGGACCTGCGGTGCCGGCACCATCAGCGTCAAGGCCCCCTACAACTGGGTGAAGGGCTCCGTGCCCCGCCGCGGACTGCCGCACGTCGTCGCCCGGATCCTCTCCGAGCGGCTCGGAGAGCCGGTGACCCCCGGCGACCTGTGGCCCGACCGCTTCCCCGGAATGGCGGCAGCAAACACCCTCGATCCGGCCGTGGGCGCCTCGGTCACCCCCTTTCCCCCGCCCTCCGCCGAGGACGCCGTCACCGCCGCCGTGGACTGGCTGGTGGGCTGCCGCCCCCCGGTCGCCGCCCGCACCTGCGGCGAGGAGGTCGGCCCCGGCATCCCCGACGCCCTCGACGTCCGCGTGGCCCAGCTGCGCCGGCTCGACGACGACCGCGGCGGCCGCCTCGTCATGGACTGGGCCGTCCAGGAGCTGCGCTGGACCCGCCGGCTGGTCGCCGAGGGCAGCTACGACCACGAGACCGGACGGCGGCTGTACCGGGCCGGCGCCGAACTCGCCCAGCTCGCCGGCTGGACCGCCTTCGACCTCGGCATGCACGGCCACGGCAGCCGCTATCTGCTCGCCGCCCTGCGCTCGGCGCGCAACGCCGGCGACCGGGCGCTGGCCGCCTACGTCGTCTCGTCCCTCAGCTACCAGTCGATCTGGCAGGGCCAGGGCCGCCAGGCGCTGCGCCTCGCGCAGATCTCCTGCAAGGGCGCCGAGACCGAACCGGCGGGCGCCGGGCGGGCGTTACTGGCGAGCCGGCAGGCCAGGGCCTACGCGGCCGTCGGCGACGGCGAGGGCGTCGTCTCCTCGGTCGCCGAGGCGTGCGAGCTGATCCAGGCCGAGGAGACGGGCGGCAGCCCGCCCTGGAGCGAGTGGGTCACCCCCGCCGTCCTCTTCGCCGACGCCGGCCGGGCGTGGCTGGACATGGGCCGCCCCGACCGGGCCGAACAGCACCTCGTCCACGCCCTGGAGCTGTTCGGCGACACCCAGCCGCGCAACCGGCTGCTGCACTGGACGTCGCTGGCGGAGGCGCGGCTGGGGCGCGGGGACGTCGAGGGCGCGGTCGCCGCGACGGAGGAGGCGCTGGGGCTCTACGGGCAGGTCGCCTCGGAACGGGCGCGCCTGCGCCTGACCGGGCTGCGGGACGGCTTCGCCCGCTGCGACGGACGCGACGCCCGTCGTGTCGTCCAGCACATCACCCTGCTCCTCTCGGATGCCCGCCCCCTGGCGAACTGCGGCTGAGACGGCCGGGGTCCGGGCCCCCCGGGGCTCAGCCCCGGCGCGCCCGCACCCCCAGCAGCACCAGCAGATAAGGCCCCCCGACCACCCCCGTCACCACCCCCACCGGCAGCTCCACGGGGCTGAACACGTGCTGGGCGACCGCATCCGACACCAGCATCACCAACGCTCCCACCAACCCCGAAGCCCCCAACGCCGGCCCACCCCCGCGCACCAGACGCCTCCCCACCGGCCCCGCGACCAGCCCCACGAACGCCACCGGCCCCGCCGCCGCCGTCGCGATGGCCGCCAACGCCACGGCGGTGGCGAGCAGTCCCAGCCGGCACGGCTCCACCCGCACCCCGAGCCCCCGCGCCGCGTCGTCCCCCAGCGCGAGCATCCGCAACGGCCGCTCCAGCGCGAAGGCGAGGGGCAACAGGACCGCCAACGACCAGGCCAGCGGCGTCACATGGGACCAGCCGCGCCCGTTGAGACTGCCCGTCAGCCACAGCAGCACCTGCTGCGCGTCGTTCACCTTCGCCCGCGTCAGCAGATAGGAGATCACGCTGGAGAGCAGCGCCGCCGCGCCGATGCCCACGAGGACCAGGCGCTGCCCGCTCACCCCGCCCCGCCAGGAGACGAGGTAGATCACCGCGGCGGTGACCAGCGCCCCGACGAGCGCCCCGGCGGAGACGGCGAGGCCGCTCAGCCCGAGGAGCAGGAGGCAGGAGGCCGCCGCCGCGCTCGCCCCGGAGGTGATGCCGATGACGTCGGGGCTGGCCAGGGGGTTGCGCATCAGGCTCTGGAAGACGGCGCCGGCCGTCCCGAACGCCAGCCCGGCGAGGAGCCCGGTGAGCACCCGGGGCAGCCGGATGTCGAGGACGAAGAGCTGGTTCTTCCACTCGGCGTGGCCGCGGAAGGCCCCGATCACCTGGCCCGGAGGGACGGCGAAGTCCCCGAGGGCCAGCCCCGCGCAGCCCGCCACCAGGACGGCCAGCGCCAGCACCACGGCCACCTTCCGGCCCCTGCGCACCTCGTGCCGCAGTCCTGCGGTGCTCACAGCGCCCCCATGCGGCGCCGGCGGGCGAGGGCCATGAAGAAGGGGGCGCCGATCGCCGCGGTGACGATGCCCACCTGGAGTTCGCCCGGCCGGATCACCAGCCGTCCGGCGATGTCGGCCAGCAGCAGCAACGCCGGGGCGGCGAGCATGGAGTAGGGCAGCAGCCAGCGGTGGCCGGGCCCGGTCAGCAGCCGTACCGCGTGCGGGACGGTCAGGCCGACGAAGCCGATCGGCCCGGCCATGGCGGTCGCCGCCCCGCAGAGCAGGACCACCGCCACGGCGCCGGTCAGCCGTACCCGGCCGACACGGCGGCCGAGCGCGGTGGCCAGGTCGTCGCCGAGCGCCAGCGCGTCCAGCGACCGGGCCAGGGCCAGGGCCACCAGCGCGCCGACGGCCACGAACGGCGCGGCCTGCGCGACGACGTCCTCGTCCCGCCCGGCCAGCGAACCCACCTGCCAGAAGCGGAACTGGTCGAACGTCCCGACGTCCAGCAGCAGCACGGCGTTCGTGGCCGAGGACAGCACGGCGGTCAACGCCACGCCGCCCAGGGCGAGTTTCAGGGGTGTGACCCCTGCCCCGCCCAGTGAGCTCACCGCGTACACCACCGCCGCGGCCACGGCCGCGCCCGCCAGCGCGAACCACACGTAGCCGGACAGCGCGGTGACCCCGAAGACGTTGATCCCGAGCACCACGCCCAGCGCGGCACCGGAGTTGACGCCCAGCAGCCCGGGGTCGGCCAGCGGATTGCGGGTCAGCCCCTGCATCACCACCCCGGCGAGCCCGAGGGCCGCGCCGGCCAGCAGGCCGACGGCGGTCCGCGGCAGCCGCAGCGAACGGACGGCCAGGTGGCGGGAGTTGTCCGGGTCGAAGTGGAACAGCGCGTCCCACACCGTACGGGCCGGCAGGGACCGGGCGCCCAGCATGACGCTGGCCACGGTCAGTACGGCCAGTACCACCAGGATCGCCACCAGGCCCAGAGCCAGGCGGCGCTTTCCGCGGGAGGGTCCGGTGGGCGGGGGACCGGACGCCATGCCGGGCCGCTGTGACTGAATGATCTCTTCCGGGGCATGTGACACACGGTCAACTATGGTTAGGCTTGCCTCAGTTCGCAAGGGACGGCCGGGGACGGCCGGGGAGGACGGAGCCTGGAGTGGCGGCAGCACTGCGTGGTTGGAGCCGACGGAGACTACTGGGGGCCGCGGCCACGGGCGCCTTCGCCGCCCTCACCGCGGGCTGCGCGGTGCCCAGGGCGCCCCGCCCCTCCGAACCGGCGCGCTGGACCTTCCGGGACGACACCGGCAAGGTCGTCACGGCCCCGCGCCGCCCCCGCCGCATCGTCGCCTACTCGACCGCCGCGGCCACGCTCTGGGACTACGGCATCCACGCCGTCGGCGTCTACGGCGCGCTCCAGACCCGCGGCGGCGGCGCCGACCCCACCGTCCTGGGGGCCGTGGACCTGGGCCGGGTCGCCGTCCTGGGCCGCACCTGGGGCCAGATCAACCTGGAGGTCTTCGGCGGCCTGTCGCCCGATCTCGTCGTGGACCCCCTCCAGTTCGGCGGCCACCACATCGACGCCAACGCCCTCGGCGTCGTCGGCGAGCTCGCCCCCGTCGCGTCCGTCGAGATCTACTCCTCCGGCATCCGCACGTCCGTCCGGCGCTCCGCCGAGCTCGCCCGGGCGCTGGGCGCGGACGGATTCGACGGCCGGCGGCGGGAGTTCGAGGCCGCGCGCGCCCGCCTCGCGAAGGTCGCCGCCGCGCGCCGCGACGTCTCCGTCCTCTTCGCCTCCGCCGACCCCGACGGCCTGCGGATCGCCCGCCGCGGCTGGCCGGTCATCGGCGACCTGGAGTCCCTCGGCGTCTCCGCCCGCGTACCGGACCGGGGCGAGAGCGTCTTCATGGAGAAGGTCTCCTGGGAGAACGCCGACCGCCGCCCCGCCGACCTGATCCTCCTGGACGTCCGCACCAGCAGCCTCCAGCGCGACCAGCTCCGCGCCAACCGCGTCTGGCGCGCCCTGCCCGCCGTCCGCGCCGGCCAGACCGGCACCTGGAACCCCGAGCCCGTCCTCAGCTACCGCGCGATGACCGGCGTTTACGACGAGCTGGCCCGCACCCTCGCGGGCGCGCGGCCACTGGCGGCCTGACCCGCCCCGGCACACGCCGAGGGGCCCCTGCCGTACGGCAGAGGCCCCTCGTGAACCGTCGGGACGGCGGGATTTGAACCCACGACCCCTTGACCCCCAGTCAAGTGCGCTACCAAGCTGCGCCACGTCCCGGTTCGCCCGGCCCCTCCGGTTTTCGTCCCGGTGGGGCGTGCAGAAAGAAAATATCCTGTTCCGGGCCGTGATCCAAATCCGGGGTCAGCGGGAGGCGCCGAAGAGCCGGCGGAGGAGCGTCGCGCGGGGTGCGGCCGGGGACTCCACGGCCTGCTCCGGCAGGGACTCCGGGGGCGGCCCGCAGGGGCCCGCGTCGCGGGCGGCGAGGGCGGTCAGGGCCCGGACGCGCAGCTTCGGGTCGGGGTCGTCGACGAGGCGGCGCAGGCAGCGGAGCCGGATCTCCGGGCGGTGGGCCACCAGCAGACGGAAGGCGGAGACGCGGACGTGCCGGGGGCGGTCTGCCGCCAGCCGCCCGTCCAGCCACTCCTCGGGGAGGAGCCGGACGGCCACGGGCTCCAGCGCGGTGGTGGCCTCGCGGACCACGGAGGGGGACGGGTCGTCCAGCAGCGGGACGAAGCGCTCCGGCTCACCGGCGCCCAGTGTCCGCAGCGCGGCGACCGTACGGGCGCGTACGGCCGGGCGCGGGTGGTCCAGCAGCGGCCACAGCAGCGCGGCGTCCGCGCGCGTCCCGCTCTCGCCCAGGCCGGCGGGGGCGCCGGGGAGGACGTCGGGGGCGGCGCAGGCGGCCCGGTACAGCGGCAGCGGGTCGACGCCGTGCTGCCGGAGCACCCACCGGGCGCAGGCGCGGACCAGCCCGGAGCGGTCGGCCAGGAAGCGGGCCGCCTCGTCGGTGTCCCCGGTCCGGCGGAGCGCGGTCACCCCGGCGGCGCGGACTCCCGGGTGCCGGGAGCCGAGCAGGGGGCGCAGCAACTCGCCGTCCTGCACCCGGGCCAGTGCCGCGTCCGCGCAGAGGTCCTGGACGACGGGGTCGCGGTCGGTCGCGGCGATGCGCGCGAGGCGGGCGGGGGAGAGGTGGTCCCGCTCGATGGCGACCCGGTGGCCGAACCGGCGCGCGCCCCGGTCCGGGCCCGCCAGCAGCGCGTCGATCAGCTCGGGGGAGCGGACGGTCTCGGCGAGCAGGTCGCGGGCGTGGCCGCCGTGCTTGCGGCCCGCCGCGCGCAGGGCCACGGCCGCACCGAGCGCCACGCCTTCCGGCGCGGCCGCCGGCAGCGCCTCGGCCAGCACCGTGCGCGCCTGCTCGCGCACCGGCCTGGCCCAGTCGGCGCAGCGCAGGACGACGATCGGCAGGAGGGCGGCGGCGCCGGGGTGCCGGAGGGCGGTCTCGCGGACGTACCCGCTGGAGTGGCAGAGCGTGATCGCGAACGCCGCGTCGCCGGGCGCCGCTTCGCCCCGGTGCAGCCAGGCCGTGGGCAGTTCCTCCCCCATCAGGTGCGTCCGCACGCCGCAGTCGAGGGCGACCCACGCCGTCGGATCGGTGGTGTCGAACGGGAGGGCGGCTCCCGATCGAGCGGCGTTCAGGGTGGCACGGGCCAGGTGGTGCTCGCGGCGCATGAGGGTGTATGCCCGTTTCGGTCGGTTCGATCGTGTGTGGGGCGATCGTAGGGCCGGGGCGGGCGGGGAATCGAACGGGTTTTGATCAGCCCTTGCGCTGGAAGCTGTCGGTCGGCATGCCGACTTGCTGCCGTCGGCCGGGCAGAGGGTGACCGTCTCGCCGTACGTGTACTCGGCCCGTGTTGCGCAGGAGTCGCCCTTCGGCCGCGTGAGCAGGGTGAACTGGCCGCGGAACGGATCGATGATCAGGAAGAGGGGAACGCCGACGTGCGATGCCGGAGGTTTCTGCGGCGTTCTGGACGCGGCGGATGGTCCACGTGTGGACGGTGCTCCGCGGTGTCACGACGATCTGGTCCCCCACCACTTCGATCTTGAAGCCCTCGAACCCCGTGAACGCGCGTTCCGCGGCCTGCCGCGCGAAGTCGTCCTGCACGGTCATGTCGAAAACCTCCCCTGTCGGGCACCGGATGCTCGCGTCGTAGAGCGCCCCGCCGACATCCACTCCCGACGCGATTCACTCTCCCGAGTCATTGACGAATCATGCGGCGCACTGCATAGTTATACCCATCACCGCATGCAATGCACGTAAGGAGAACCCCGTGACCGAGCGCGTCGTACTCGCCTACTCGGGCGGCCTGGACACCTCCGTCGCCATCGGCTGGATCGCCGAGGAGACGGGCGCCGAGGTCATCGCCGTCGCCGTGGACGTCGGCCAGGGCGGCGAGGACCTGGACGTCATCCGCAAGCGCGCGCTCGCCTGCGGTGCGGTGGAGGCGGAGGTCGCCGACGCCAAGGACGAGTTCGCCGAGGAGTACTGCCTCCCGGCGATCAAGGCCAACGCCCTGTACATGGACCGGTACCCGCTGGTCTCGGCCCTCTCCCGGCCGGTCATCGTCAAGCACCTCGCCGCCGCCGCGCGCAAGCACGGCGCGACCACCGTGGCGCACGGCTGCACCGGCAAGGGCAACGACCAGGTGCGGTTCGAGGCGGGGATCGCCTCGCTCGCGCCGGAGCTCAAGTGCATCGCCCCCGTGCGGGACTACGCGATGACGCGGGACAAGGCCATCGCCTTCTGCGAGGCGAAGGGCCTGCCGATCGCCACCACCAAGAAGTCGCCGTACTCGATCGACCAGAACGTCTTCGGCCGCGCCGTCGAGACCGGCTTCCTGGAGGACATCTGGAACGCCCCGATCGAGGACGTCTACGACTACACGGCCGACCCGGCCACCCCCCGCGACCCCGACGAGGTGGTCGTCACCTTCGAGAAGGGCGTCCCCGTCGCGATCGACGGCCGGGCCGTCACCGTCCTCCAGGCGATCCAGCAGCTCAACGAGCGGGCCGGTGCCCAGGGCGTGGGCCGGATCGACATGGTCGAGGACCGGCTGGTGGGCATCAAGTCCCGCGAGGTGTACGAGGCGCCGGGCGCCATCGCGCTGATCACCGCCCACCAGGAGCTGGAGAACGTCACCGTCGAGCGCGAACTCGCGCGCTACAAGCGGCAGGTGGAGCAGCGCTGGGGCGAACTCGTCTACGACGGCCTGTGGTTCTCCCCGCTCAAGCGGGCGCTGGACGGCTTCGTCGCCGAGGCCAACGAGCACGTCAGCGGCGACATCCGCATGACCCTGCACGGTGGCCGGGCCGTCGTCACCGGCCGGAAGTCCGCCAGTTCGCTCTACGACTTCAACCTCGCCACCTATGACACGGGTGACTCGTTCGACCAGTCGGCGGCGAAGGGCTTCATCGACATCTTCAGCCTGTCGTCGAAGATCGCCGCCAAGCGGGACCTGGCCTGACGGATCGCCCGTAGCGGCACCCCACCCACAAGGAGCACGCAAGTGAGCAACGGCACCACCGACGACGTCCGGCTCTGGGGCGGCCGCTTCGCCGACGGCCCGGCCGAGGCGCTGGCCAGGCTGTCCGCGTCCGTCCACTTCGACTGGCGCCTGGCCCCCTACGACATCGCCGGCTCCCGCGCCCACGCCCGCGTGCTCCACACGGCGGACCTGCTGACCGCCGACGAGCTGGAGCGCATGCTCGACGGCCTCGACCGGCTGGAGAAGGACGTCGCGGACGGCACCTTCACCGGCACCGTCGCCGACGAGGACGTCCACACCGCCCTGGAACGCGGCCTGCTGGAGCGCCTCGGCCCCGAGCTCGGCGGCAAGCTGCGCGCCGGCCGCTCCCGCAACGACCAGGTGGCCACGCTCTTCCGGATGTACCTGCGCGACCACGCGCGGATCATCGGCGGGCTGCTCACCGACCTCCAGGAGGCGCTGGTCGGCCTCGCCGAGGCGCACGCCGACGTGGCGATGCCCGGCCGCACCCACCTCCAGCACGCCCAGCCGGTGCTCTTCGCGCACCACGTCCTCGCGCACGTCCAGGCGCTGTCGCGGGACGCGGAGCGGCTGCGGCAGTGGGACGAGCGGACGGCCGTCTCCCCGTACGGCTCGGGCGCCCTGGCCGGCAGCAGCCTCGGCCTCGACCCCGAGGCGGTCGCCGCCGACCTCGGCTTCGAGCGCGGCTCGGCGGCCAACTCCATCGACGGCACGGCCGCGCGGGACTTCGTGGCCGAGTTCGCCTTCATCACCGCGATGATCGGCGTCGACCTGTCGAGGATCGCCGAGGAAGTGATCATCTGGAACACGAAGGAGTTCTCCTTCGTGACCCTCCACGACGCCTTCTCCACCGGCTCGTCGATCATGCCGCAGAAGAAGAACCCCGACATCGCCGAGCTGGCGCGCGGCAAGTCCGGCCGGCTGATCGGCAACCTCACCGGGCTGCTGGCCACCCTCAAGGCCCTGCCGCTCGCCTACAACCGCGACCTCCAGGAGGACAAGGAGCCCGTCTTCGACTCCTGCGACCAGCTGGAGGTCCTGCTCCCGGCCTTCACCGGGATGATGGCGACCCTCACCGTCCACCGCGAGCGCATGGAGGAGCTGGCCCCGGCCGGGTTCTCGCTGGCCACGGACGTGGCCGAGTGGCTGGTGCGGCGCGGCGTGCCGTTCCGCGTCGCCCACGAGGTGGCGGGGGAGTGCGTCAAGGAGTGCGAGCGGCACGGCATCGAGCTCGACGAGCTCACCGACGCGCAGTTCGCCGCGATCTCCCCGCACCTGGCCCCCGAGGTGCGCGGCGTCCTGGACGTGCCCGGCGCGCTCGCCTCCCGCTGCGGCCGCGGCGGCACCGCCCCCTCGGCGGTCGCGGCGCAGCTCACGGAGGTCAAGGCGGACCTGGCCGTCCAGCGGGAGTGGGCCGGGGCGCGACGGGGCTGACGCGTACGTGACATGGATGCCCCGGATGAGACATCATCGTCTCATCCGGGTTATCGTCGTCTCATGAGCCTCGACCGTGAACATGTACTGAGGGCGGCCGCGGCCCTGCTCACCCGCAAGGCGACGGCTTCCATGGACGAGATCGCGAGGGCGGCCGGCGTCAGCCGTGCCACCCTCCACCGGCACTTCGCCGGCCGGGACGCCCTGGTGCGCGCCCTGGAGGACCACGGCATCGCCGAGTTCGGGCGGGCCCTGGACGAGGCGCGCACCGAGGAGGGCGACGCGGCCGAGGCCGTGCGCCGGCTGATCGCGTGCTCCGAGCCCGTCGCCGGCTTCCTCGCCTTCCTCTTCACCGAGAACCAGCTCTACGAGGCCGGCGTCAACGAGGGCTGGAACCGCCTGGACGTCCGCGTCCAGGCGCTCTTCCGGCGCGGCCAGGAGGAGGGCGTCTTCCGGCTCGACCTGACGCCCGCCTGGCTCACCGAGGCCCTCTACGGGCTGATCGGCGCCGGCGCCTGGGCCGTGCAGGACGGCCGGGTGGCCGCCAAGGACCACACCCGGATGGTGTCCGAGCTGCTGCTCGGCGGCGCGCAACGGAGGATGGAGCGGTGAGCAGCGAGACGATCGCACCGCGGCAGGGGGCCAAGGGCCCGGGCACGCCGGGACGGGGGCGCTGGCTGGCGCTGGCCGTCCTGGTGCTGGCCGTGCTGCTGGTGGCGGTGGACGCCACCGTCCTCGGCCTGGCGACGCCGTTCCTCAGCGAGGACCTGCGCCCGTCGGGCACCCAGCTGCTGTGGATCGGTGACGTCTACTCCTTCGTCATCGCCGGCCTGCTGGTCTCGATGGGCAGCCTGGGCGACCGCATCGGGCGCAAGAAGCTGCTGCTGAGCGGCGCGGTGGCGTTCGGCGCGGTGTCGGTGCTCAACGCCTACGCCACCAGCCCGGAGATGATGATCGCGGCCCGGGCACTGCTGGGCGTGGCGGGCGCGACGCTGATGCCCTCGACGCTGGCGCTGATCCGCAACCTCTTCCACGACCCGCGCGAGCGCAGCCTCGCCATCGGCATCTGGGGTGCCATGGCGTCGGCGGGCGCGGCGGTGGGCCCGGTGGTGGGCGGGTTCCTGCTGGAGAACTTCTGGTGGGGCTCGGTCTTCCTGATCAACCTGCCGGTGATGGCCGTCCTGGTGCTGGTGGGCGCCAGGCTGCTGCCCGAGTCGCGCGACCCGGCGCCCGGCCCCTGGGACCTGCTGAGCGTCGCGCTGTCGATGGCCGGCATCGTGGCCGTCGTCTACGCGATCAAGGAGGGCGCGACGACGGGCGCCGGCCCGGACGTGGGCATCGCGGCGGCCATCGGTGTGGTGGCCCTCTTCTGGTTCGTCCGGCGCCAGCTGCGGCTGCCCGCGCCGCTGCTGAACATGCGGCTGTTCCGCAACCGGGGCTTCTCGGGGGCGGTGCTGGCCGATCTGCTGACCGTCCTGGGCCTGTCGGGGCTGGTCTTCTTCCTCTCCCAGTTCCTCCAACTGGTGCAGGACCGCACCCCGTTGGAGGCGGGGCTGGCCGAACTGCCCGCCGCCATCGGCGCGGTCACGGCCGGACTGCTCGCCGGACAGGCCGCCCGCCGCTGGTCGGTGCGGGGCGTGGTGGCCGGCGGGCTCGGGGCGATCGGCACCGCGCTGGCCGTCCTCGGCTGGCTCTCCACCGGCACGGCCTACCCGCTGCTGGGCGCGGTGCTGCTGGTCGTCGGCGTGGGCGCGGGCTTCTCCTTCACCGTCACGGCCGACGTCATCCTCTCCAGTGTGCCCAAGGAGCAGGCGGGCGCCGCCTCGGCGGTCTCCGAGACGGCGTACGAACTGGGGGCCGCGCTCGGCATCGCGCTCCTCGGCTCGATCGTCACCGGCGTCTACCGCGGCTTCGCGGTGCCGGCGGGCGTCCCGCCGGAGCAGGCGTCCGCGGCCCACGAGTCGCTGGGCGGCGCGGTCAAGGCGGCCGTGACGCTGCCGGCCGACACGGGCGCGACCCTGCTCTCCTCGGCGCAGCACGCCTTCGTGGACGGGCTGCGGATCGCCGCCGGGGTGGGCGCGGCGGTGCTGCTGAGCACGGCGGTGGCGGCGTGGTTCCTGCTGCGCGGACAGCGGCTGGAGGAGGGCGCGGCCGACCGCGCACCCGACGCCGGCGAGCAGTGAGCGGCGCGGGGCTCACATGAGCTAACCCCTCAGGGGCCGGGGCGGCAAGCCCCGGCCCCTGTGATGTTTCCCGGAAGGCCGTGCCCTTGACGGCATCCTTATGCGGACGCAAATATCGCGACTGCCGGTCGGTAATGCCGAACACGGTTCGAATTCCTCGTGCGGAAGGAACCCCCCATGCGTCTGCGCGCCAGAGTCAGGCTGCTGCTCGCCGCCGCGGCCACCGCCGCCCTCACCTTCACCGGCATGTCGGCGGCACCGGCGTCCGCCTCGATCCTCGACATCCCGCCGAAGGGCGCCAACGACTGGTCCTGCAAGCCGGATTCGGCCCACCCCGAGCCGGTCGTCCTGGTCAACGGCACCTTCAAGCTGATGGCCGAGAACTGGGCCAAGCTCTCCCCGAAGCTGAAGGAGAAGGGGTACTGCGTCTTCGCCTTCAACTACGGGCACATGGAGACGGACCCCGTCCCGCAGTCGGCGGCCGAACTGCGCGACTTCGTCGAGGCGGTGCGCGGCGCGACCGGCGCGGCCAAGGTCGACATCGTCGGCCACAGCCAGGGCGGCATGATGCCCCGCTACTACGTCAAGTTCCTCGGCGGCGCCGACAAGGTGGACGACCTCATCGGCATCGTCCCCTCCAACCACGGCACCAAGAACCCCCTCGCGATCCCGGCCGGTTACACCTTCTGCCCGTCCTGCCTGGACCAGCGGGCCGGTTCCGACCTGCTGAAGAAGCTCAACGAGGGCGAGGAGACCCCGGCCGGCCCCGACTACACCGTCGTCACGACCCGGCACGACGAGGTCGTCATCCCCTACACCAGCGCCCTGCTGTCCGGCCCGAAGGAGCGCCTGACCAACGTCGTGCTCCAGGACAAGTGCCCGCTCGACCCGTTCATGCACGACCAGGCCACCAAGGACCCGGTCGTCCACCAGTGGGTGCTGAACGCCCTGGCGCGCAAGGGCCCCGCCGACCCGGGCTTCCAGCCGCGGTGCCTCGGCGGGGCGTGACGGGCGGAACGCCGGGTCAGGCGGCCTTCGAGGCGCGCGCCTTGGTGGCGTACACGTCCACGTACTCCTGGCCCGACAGCCGCATCACGTGGCTCATCACCTCGTCGGTGACGGCGCGCAGGACGTAGCGGTCGCGGTCCATCCCCTCGTAGCGGGAGAAGTCCAGCCGCTCGCCGAAGCGCACCGTCACCGGCGCGACGCGGGGCAGGCCCTTGCCGCTCGGCTGCACCTTGTCGGTGCCGACCATGCCGAACGGGACGACCGGCGCGCCGGTCATCAGGGCGAGCCGGGCGACGCCGGTGCGGCCGCGGTAGAGGCGGCCGTCGGGGGAGCGGGTGCCCTCCGGGTAGATCGCGAAGATGTTGCCCTCGTCCAGCACCCGGCGGCCCGTCATCAGGGCCGCGACACCGCCGTGACCGCCGTCCCGGTCCACCGGGATCATCCCCGACGCGCCGAAGAACCACGCCATGAGGCGGCCCTTGAGACCCCTGCCCGTCACGTACTCGTCCTTGCCGATGAAGAACACCTGGCGCTTGACCACGAGCGCGAGGAAGAGCGAGTCGATGAACGTGACGTGGTTCCCGGCGAGGATGACGGGCCCGCTGCCGGGGATGCGCTCCATGCCCTCGACCGTGGGGCGGTACAGGACACGCATGAGCAGTCCGAGGAACGCCTTGAGCAGGATGCGGGACAACGGATCCTCCGGGTCGGTGTCAGGGTCGGGCCGGCGGCCGCTCGGGCCGGTGGCGGTCAGGACGATACTCGCGGGTACGAGAGCCTCGCACATCGGGTTAACCGAGTCGATACGCAGTGTTGACGTGAGTTTTCACTCCGTTTCGGCGCAGGTCTTCTGTACGAAAGACGGACGCCCCTACGATCTGCGCGTCCGAACAGGAGCCGGACGGACCGGTTCCGGATATTGAGGAGCACATCACATGCAGCAGGAGCAGCGGCCGGGCAGGCGGAAGGTCCTGGGGGCCGCGGCGGCCCTCGGCGCGGGAGCCGTCGCCCTCGGCGGCGGCGCCGGCACCGCGGCGGCGGCCCCCGCGGCCCCCGCCGCCGCGCGCGGACGCGGACACGGCGGTCACTTCCGCGACCTGCCGGTGCCCACCGTCGTCGGACACCGCGGCGCCAGCGGCTACCGCCCCGAACACACCCTCGGCTCCTACCAGTTCGCCCTCGACAACGGCGCGGACGTCATCGAGCAGGACGTCGTCCCCACCAAGGACGGCCACCTCGTCTGCCGCCACGAGAACGACATCACCGGCACCACCGACGTCGCCTCCCGCCCCGAGTTCGCCTCCCGCAGGACCACCAAGACGGTGGACGGCGAGGCCCACACCGGCTGGTTCACCGAGGACTTCACCCTCGCCGAGCTGAAGACCCTGCGCGCCAAGGAGCGCCTGCCGCAGGTCCGCCAGCACAACACCCTGTACGACGGCCGCTGGTCCGTGCCCACCTTCGAGGAGGTCCTCAAGTGGGCGGACGAGCAGGGCCGCAAGCGCGGACGGCGGATCTGGCTGCACGTCGAGACCAAGCACCCCACCTACTTCCGCAAGCTGGGCCTCGGCCTGGAGGAGCGGCTCGCCAAGCTGCTGCGCCGCTA
The DNA here is from genome assembly GCF_001187435.1 of Streptomyces caatingaensis. GTDB lineage: Bacteria > Actinomycetota > Actinomycetes > Streptomycetales > Streptomycetaceae > Streptomyces > Streptomyces caatingaensis. Next base: position 295,390 of record NZ_LFXA01000017.1, read on the forward strand.
CGGGCGGGCCGGCCGCGACGGACACACCTTCCTCCAGTCCTTCGAGCCGAGCAGCCTCCAGCGGCTGGGCCGCCTCGGCGTCGCCGGGCCCAAGATCCTGCTCCTGGACGATCTGCCCGTCCGCCCCTGGGACTTCGTCGAGGCCAAGGACCCGCGCACCGTCCGCGACCTCATCACCCCCAAGGGCCTCGCCTGGATCGCCGGCTTCGCCGACGGCATCGGCCCCTGGCTCGACACGATCATCCCCCGGGACAAGGACGGCCGGCTCACCAAGCCCACCTCGCTGGTGCGCGACGCCCACGCCGCCGGGCTGATCCTGCACCCCTACACCATGCGCAACGAGAACAACTTCCTGCCCGCCGACTTCCGGCGCGGCACCGACCCGGCCGCGTACGGCGACGCGTTCGCCGCCTTCACGACCTACTTCGCCACCGGGATCGACGGCATCTTCTCGGACAACTGCGACACCGCGGTGCTGGCCAGGGACGCGTTCCGCGCGGGACGCAAGGGCTGACGAGTCAGCCCGCGCCGGGTGCCGACACGGAAGGGTGATGCCCCTCCGCGTCGGCAACCGGCGGATCACAGGCCCTCGTCCCGCCGGACATGACACCGAACGACCTCCTCACCTCGCTGCGCCCGCTGCTGGCCGCGGAGTGCGCCGCGGAGGCGCCGGCCGCCGGCGTGGACCCGGCCGACCTCGAACAGGCCGTCTGGGTCCGGCTGCTGAGCGAGGGCCGCGCCACCGCCCCGGTGGAGCGGGACCGGGGGCGGCGGCTGCGCGCCGCGGTGCGGGCCGAGGCCCGCGCCGCGCGCCGGCACACCCGGCGCGAGGTGCCCTACGACCCGGTCGCCGACGAGCCGGCCGATCCGCTGGACTCCGGGGTCGAACGGGCCGTGCTGGCCGCCGAGTCGGGCCGCGAACTGCGCGCCGCGGTGCGGCGGCTGCCCGGCCGCTGCCCCGGCCTGATGCGGGCCCTGCTGTCGTCCGGCGACCCGACGTACCGGGAAATCGCAGGGGAGTTGGGTATCTCACAAGGATCTCTGGGGCCCATCCGTTCCCGTTGCCTGGGATGCCTGCGCAGAATGCTCACGGCGGCGATTGCGGCTCCTGACCCCGGGGGAAAGGAGCGGTAGGCCCGTCGGGCCGGTTGGGCCGTTGGGTCGGTTGGCAACAGGCGCCACGGAAGGCGACCAGGGGAGGCATGCGCACATGGGCATGAGCGTGACCATCGCGACGGCGGGCGAGGACGACGCCGAACAGATCCTCAAGCTCCAGTACCTCTGCTACCAGGGGGAGGCGGAGCTCTACGGCGACTACTCCATCGCGCCGCTGACCCAGCCCCTGGCCGCGCTCCGGGCCGAACTGGCCGACGGCTGCGCGCTGGTGGCCCGGCTCGGGGACGAGGTCGTCGGCTCCGTCCGTGCCTCCGTCGACGCGTCCGGCGTCGCCGTCCTCGCCGCGCTCATCGTGCATCCGCGGATGCGGCGCCACGGCCTGGGCGGGCGCCTGCTCGCCGCCCTCGAGGAGCGCCTCGCGGCCGACCACGCGGCGCGGCGCTTCCGCGTCTCGGTCGGACGCCGCAGCGAGGTCGCCCTGCGCCTGTGCGCGGGCCGCGGCTACGCCCCTCTCGCGGGCGCGTCCGCCGCCCAGATCACCCTGGAGAAGCCCGCCCCGCTCCCGGCCTGCGCGACGACGGCCTGACGGCCGGGGGTTGTGCCCCGGACCGCCCTCCGGACGACATCTCGCGGCGGAGCCGCGCGAGAAACGGTGAAAGGGGGGTGCCCCTCTGGGGAAGGGTCCGGGGGGCACAACCCCCGGCGCGCCCTACCGCGCCCCCGCCCTCCGCAACCACACCATCGCCGTCACCGGCAGGATCACGGGAATGAACAGATACCCCATCCCGTAGTCCGACCACACGGTCGCGTCGGGGAACGCGGCCCGGTCCACAAGCGTCCACGTACCCACGGTCACCACCCCGGCCAACTCCAGCACGCAGCACACCAGCGCCGCCCGCCGAGCCGTCTCCCCACCCCGCACCAGCGAGTACGTGATGAAGGCGTAGACGACGGCGGCGACCGCCGACAGCACGTACGCCAGCGGCGCGTGCCCGAAGTGCAGGGCCATCTGCACGATCGACCGCGACGCCGCGGCCACCGTGAACACCCCGTACACCCACACCAGCAGCCGCCCCGGCCCCCGCCCCAGACCACTCCGCACCGACTCCGTCACGGTCACCCTCCCCAGATGTCGTAGAGCCGCACCTGCAGCACCCCGAGGACGACCGCCCCGGCCGCGACCGTGGCCGAACCCCAGCGGGTCCGCTCGGTCAGCGACACGAAGCCGGCGCCGGGGATGCAGGCCGCCGCCCCCAGCAGGTAGGCGACGAAGATGGCCGTGCCCTTGGCCGGCCGCTCGCCACGGCTCAGCTGGACGACACCGATGACGAGCTGCACGAGGGCGAGTACGGTGACGACGGCCATGCCGATGAAGTGCCAGTCCTTGGTGGACTGGTCGCGGTAGAAGGCGTGGCCGCACCAGACGGCGAGCGCGAGGGCGGCCAGACCGACCACGAGCGTCAGGACGTCGATCACCACGCCCCCCGGACACCGAGGGCGGCACGCGCGGACAAGACAGGCATGCGAAGACTCTAGACCGCCCCTCCGACACCCCCGCGCCCGGCCCGCGGCGTCCACATTCCAGCCACCGATGTCCAACATTCGGACAACCTTTACTCATTCGCTCACGCGTCTGTTTTACTTGCCCGCATGACCACGACGAGCATCCGCATCCTTGCGACCGAGGCGATGACCACGCCCGGTGCTCGTTGCATGTGTCGAATGTGTGACCGCTGAGGGCCCCCGTTCTGAGCCTCGCGCCCCGAAGCGAGACCCGAAGAGCCCGCGTCCGACGAAGGACGGCGCGCTCTCCACCCCTCCGCGACACCGGAACCCCCGAGCCGCGCCGCGACCGGCGCCCGCCGGGGCTCCCCCTGCCGCGTTTCCGCAATGAATTCCCGTGCGCCGGCACCCCACTGCCGCGCACTCGACAGTGACGGAATCCCCTGTGATCACCACAAAGGGCCTGACAAAGGTCTACCGCTCACGCGGCCGCGAGGTCACCGCCCTCGACGGCGTCGATCTGCACGTACGCGAAGGCGAGGTGTACGGCGTCGTCGGACAGAGCGGCGCCGGCAAATCGACCCTCATCCGCTGCGTGAACCTCCTGGAGCGCCCCACCTCCGGCACGGTCACCATCGCCGGCCAGGACCTCACGGCGCTCGCCGGACGCGGACCGCGCGCCGGCGCCGAACTCCGCCGGGCACGCAGCCGCATCGGCATGATCTTCCAGCACTTCAACCTGCTGTCCTCGCGGACCGTCCAGGACAACGTCGAACTGCCGCTGGAGATCCTCGGCGTCTCCGGCAAGGAACGTTCCCGCAAGGCGCGGGAGCTCCTCGACCTCGTCGGCCTCGCCGACAAGGCCACCGCCTACCCGGGCCAGCTCTCCGGCGGCCAGAAGCAGCGCGTCGGCATCGCCCGCGCCCTGGCCGGCGACCCCAAGGTGCTGCTCTCCGACGAGTCGACCTCCGCGCTCGACCCGGAGACCACCCGCTCGATCCTCCAGCTGCTGCGCGACCTCAACCGGCAGCTCGGCCTGACCGTCCTCCTCATCACGCACCAGATGGAGGTCGTCAAGACCATCTGCGACTCCGCGGCCCTGATGAAGGGCGGCCGCGTCGTCGAGTCCGGCACCGTCGCCGAGCTCCTCGCCCAGCCCGGCTCCGAGCTGGCCGCCGAACTCTTCCCCGTCGGCGGCGAGCCCTCCGGCCCCGACCGCACCGTCGTGGACGTCACCTTCCACGGCGACGCGGCCACCCAGCCGGTCATCTCGCAGCTGTCGCGCACGTACAACATCGACATCTCGATCCTGGGCGCCGCCATGGACACCGTCGCCGGCCGCCAGGTCGGCCGGATGCGCATCGAGCTGCCCGGCCGCTTCGAGGAGAACGTCGTCCCCATCGGCTTCCTGCGCGAGCAGGGCCTCCAGGTCGAGGTGGCGCCCGTGCACACCGGCGAGGCGGCCACCGCCGACGCCCTCCTGAAGGAAGGTGCCCAGTGAGCTGGAACGAGATGCAGCCCCTGCTGCGCGACGGCTGTCTCGACACCCTCTTCATGGTGTGGTGGTCGGCCGTGTGGACCGTCGTCGGCGGCCTGCCGCTCGGCGTCCTGCTCTACCTCACCGACCGCGGCGGCCTGCTGCGCAACATCGTCGTCAACAAGGTCGTCGGCACCGTCGTCAACATCGCCCGGTCCGTACCCTTCATCATCCTGATCGTCTGGCTGATCCCCTTCAGCCGCCTGGTCATCGGCACCTCCATCGGCCCCAGCGCCGCCGTGGTCGCCCTGACCGTCGGCGCGATCCCGTTCTTCGCCCGCCTGGTGGAGACCTCCCTGCGCGAGGTCGACCACGGGCTGATCGAGGCCGTGCAGGCGATGGGCGGCGGCACCTGGACCGTGATCTTCAAGGTGCTGCTCCCGCAGGCCCTGGCCTCCCTGGTCGCCGGCCTCACCACCACCGTCATCGCCCTCATCGGCTACTCCGCGATGGCCGGCGCCGTCGGCGGCGGCGGACTCGGCCAGGTCGCCATCAACTACGGCTACCAGCGCCAGGAGCACGGGCTGATGAACATCACCATCGTGCTGCTCGTCGTCATCGTCTCCGTCGTCCAGATCGCCGGCGACCTGACCGTACGCCGCCTCGCCCGCCGCACCGGCCGCCAGGCCGCGCCCGTCGGACTGCGGCGCCTGCGCCCCGCGAAGCCGGCCGCCGTGCCCGCGCAGCGGAGCGCCGACGAGCCGAAGGCGGCCGTCGAAACCCCCTGAACCCGCCGGGGCCCATGAGGTCCCGAGGAAACACCACGAGCCCGGACCCTTTGCCGGGTGGCAACACCTCGTGAGAACAAGAAAGGCACTCTTCGTGCGTACCACCGTCAAGCTCTCCGCCGCCCTCGCGGCCGCCGCCGCGCTCACCCTCGGCCTGAGCGCCTGCAGCGCCCCCTCCGACTCCTCCGCGTCCTCCACCACGAAGGGCAAGGACGCCGACCCCTCCGCCAAGCTCGTCATCGCGGCCAGCCCCACCCCGCACGCCCAGATCCTCAACTTCGTCCGCGACCAGCTCGCGGCGAAGAACGGCCTGAAGCTGGAGGTGAAGGTGCTCGACGACTACAACGTGCCCAACACCGCCACCCAGAGCGGCGAGGTCGACGGCAACTTCTTCCAGCACAAGCCGTACCTCGACGAGTTCAACAAGAAGAACAAGACCGACATCGTCCCGGTCGTCAACGTCGAGATCGAGCCGCTCGGCCTGTACTCGAAGAAGGTCACGAAGATCTCTGACCTCGGCGAGGGCTCCACGATCGCTGTGCCCAACGACGTCACCAACGAGGGCCGTGCCCTCAAGCTGCTCGCCGACAACAAGATCATCGAGCTCAAGGACGGCGTCGGCTCGTCCGCCACGCTGAAGGACGTCAAGGACGCCAAGGGCGTGAAGTTCACGGAGCTGGAGCCGGCCCAGATCCCCCCGCGCCTCGGTGACGTGGATGCCGCGATCATCAACGGCAACTACGCCATCGGCGCCAAGCTCAACCCCGCCAAGGACTCCCTCGCCCTGGAGAAGGCCGAGGGCAACCCCTACGCCAACTTCCTCGCCGTGAAGAAGGGCAACGAGCAGGACCCGCGCATCGTCAAGCTCGCCAAGCTCCTCAACTCCGACGAGGTCAAGAAGTTCATCGAGGAGAAGTTCAGCAACGGCGCCGTCATCCCGGCGTTCGGTGCCGTCAAGAGCTGACACCTTGTAACCTCAGCCGTCTCGGCGGCCGCAGGCCCCGCACTCGCCACGCGCGGTGCGGGGCCGCCGCGCTCAGACATCCATCAGTTCATACGGCATGCTGGGTGCCCGAGACGGATCCGAGCCCACCCCGCCCCCGGCGTTGGAGCAGCGCATGACTTCCACCTTTCCGGACATTTCCATCAGTACGGACCGGCTGGTGCTGCGCCCGTTCGACGCGACGGACGTCCCCGCGCTCACGGAGATGATGAACGACGAACTCATCACCGCCTGGACGTCCGCCCCCCACCCCTTCACCACCGCCGACGCCCGCGACTGGGCCCTGCGCGCCGCCCCCGCGGAGCGCCTCTCGGGACGCGGAATCGTCTTTGCGGTCACCGAGTTCCTCACCCACCGCCTCGTCGGCACCGTCCGCCTCCACAACACCGACTGGCGCACCCTCTCCACCGAGGTCGCCTACCTCACCGCCCCCTGGGCCCGCGGCGAGGGCTACGCCTGCGAATCCGTCCTGGCCGTCGCCCGCTGGCTGTTCCGCGACCAGAAGTTCGAACGCCTCGAACTGCGCACCGCCGCCGACAACACCGCCTCCCAGCAGGTCGCCCAGAAGATCGGCTGCATCAGCGAGGGGGTCCTGCGCAACGCCTGGATAGCCCGCAGCCGTACGGAGGACGGCGGCTGGACGGACATCCGCAGCGACCTCATCGTCTGGAGCCTCCTCCCCGAGGACCTCGACGAGGTGCGCGCCCCGCGGACCGACGGCAGCGGCTACGCCGCCGCGTTCCCCGGCTGGCGCTGACCACCCTCCGCGCGCCCGTGCGCCCCGCGGCCGGACGGTGGTCCGGACCTGCCGGGGTACGCTCACCATGCCCGCCGACCGGAGGGCACCACGGAGCCGGGGCACGCCCGCCCCGGGGCAGCCGGCAGACAAGCCCCTGAGAGACACCCAGGAGACAGACGACGATGGCCGACCGGGTCACGGTGATCGGATGGGACGGCTCACCGCTGACGGACGCGGCCCGCTCCGCCGTGGGCGCCGCCACCCTCGTCGCCGGAGCCGCGCACCACCTGGCACTGCCCGAGATCCCGCCCGCCGCCGAACGCATCCGGCTCGGCAGCGTCGACCTCGCCGCCCGCCGCATCGCGCGGCACCGCGGCACCGCCGTCGTCCTCGCCGACGGCGACCCCGGCTTCTTCGGCGTCGTCCGCACCCTGCGCGCCCCCGAACACGGCCTGGAGGTAGAGGTGGTGCCCGCCGTCTCCTCCGTCGCCACCGCCTTCGCCCGCGCCGGCATGCCCTGGGACGACGCCCAGGTCGTCGTCGCCCACAGCCGCGACCTGCGCCGCGCCGTCAACGTCTGCCGCGCCCACCCCAAGGTCTGCGTCCTCACCTCGCCCGGCGCCGGCCCCGCCGAACTGGCCCTGCTGCTCGGCCCCGTGCACCGCACCTTCGTCATCTGCGAGCAGCTCGGCACCGCCCGCGAACGCGTCACCGTGCTGACCTCCGACAAGGTCGCCGACCACACCTGGAACGACCCCAACGTCGTCATCGTCATCGGCGGCACCAGCCTGGACGACACGGCCGCCGTGCCCGGCCAGCGCACCGGCGGCTGGATCGCCGGCCGCGACCCCGGCCGCCTCCCCGGCCCGCGCGGCTGGGCCCTGCCCGCCGCCGCCTACGGCAGCGCCCCCGGCGAGGGCGAGGGCACCGAGCTGCGCGCCGCCCAACTCGCCCGCCTCGGGCCCCGCGTCGGCGACCTCGTCTGGGACATCGGTTCCGGCAGCGGAGCCGCCGCGGTCGAGGCCGCCCGCTTCGGCGCGGCCGTCATCGCCGTCGACCGCGACGCGGACGCCTGTGCGCGCGCCACCGCCGTCGCCCGCCACTACGGCGTCCAGCTCCAGGTCGTCCACGGCACCGCCCCCATCGTCCTGGAGGACCTCCCGCAGCCCGACGTCGTCCGCGTCGGCGGCGGCGGTGCCCCCGTCGTCGCCGCCTGCGCCGACCGCCGGCCCGAGGCGATCGTCGCGCACGCCGCCACCCGGGACGAGGCCGAGGCCGTCGGCCGCGTCCTCGCCGAGCGCGGATACGCCGTCGAATGCGCCCTGATCCAGGCCGTCGAACTCGACACCGCGGCCTGGGCGGAGCGCGAACGGTCCGTCGCCTTCCTGCTGAGCGGCCGCCGGCCGCAGCCCTGACCCGCGCCTCCGACCCGCACCCGTGATCCCGGCCGGCCGGGCGGACGGTAGGCTGGCGGATCGTTGTGCGGCGGCCCGGTGTCGGACACCACAGGCACCAATGTCCCGGACGCGCCACCTTTTTGGCGGCGCGCACGGCAGGGTGGCACCGGGACGGTACGCCAACGTGCCGCGAGACATGGACGCTCGTTCTTTTCTATGGGCGTGAGCGGTTGGAAGGAGCACTACCGATGGGCGAGGGGTACGCATGACCGACACCGGCCGGTTCCCGGGTGAGGGACAGCCGGAGAACGCAGGCGCACAACCCGGGCACCCGCTCACCGCGGACGCCGCGGCTCCTGCCGACACCGGAGTTCCGACGGTCCCGACCGTCCCGCCGCCGCCGGCGGCACCGATGACGGGGCCCTCCACCTACGCCTTCCTCGCCGACGGGGACGGCACCGACGAGGACGACCTGCTGCTGATGCCGGGCGCCCAGGGCGCCTGGATGGAGCAGCCCGCCGCGCAGAGCGGCACCCACGAGACGGGCGGCCGGGACACCGGCGCGGCCGTCTTCGAGGAGGTCCGCACCCCGCCGCCGGCCGCGCCCGTCGCGCCCCGCCGGCCCCTCCACATGGGTCCGCCCGACCCGTCCTCCAGCGGCCTCGTGCGCTCGCTCGCCGACCGCGGCCCGGCCGCGCCGCAGCAGCCCGTGGGCTCCCAGGTCCCGCAGCCGCCGACGGCCGTCCCCGGCCCCGAGTACCTCGACGCGCCGCGCGCCGAGGAGGCGCCGCGCCCCGAGACGCCGACGGACCGGCCGGGCATATGGGACGCCCAGCCGGAGACCCCCGCCGCGCCCGCGGAGGCGCCGGCCGCCGAGCCCGTCGTGGCGTTCGTCCCGCCGCAGAGCACCGGCACGCCGCCGGCCGCGACGGCCCCGGCCGACGGCGCGTCAGCCGGTACGGCGGAGGCCCCGGCCGGCGGCCCGTCGGACACGCCGCCCGCCGCCGAACCGGCGCCCGCCGTGCCGGCCCAGCTCGCCCCCCTGGACGTCGCCGCCCCGGAGGCCCCCGCCGCGCCGCAGCCGGAGACGGTGCCGCCGGCGCGTACGCCCGCGCCCGAGGAGACGCCGGCGCCCGCCGCGGTGGAGCCGGTGGCACCGGTTCCGGCGGAGGCGGCTGCCGCTGTGGCCGAGGCGGCCGTCGCCCCGGCTCCGGAGCAGGCCGCTCCGGCGGCTCCCGTCGCGGCGGGGCCTGCTGAGCCTGCTGAGCCTGCCGCCCCGGATGCTCCCGGGGCCGGGGTTCCGGCCGCTGAGGCGGTAGTTGAGCCCGCGGCGGAGGCCGGGGGAGAGGCCGGGACCGGGAGTGCGGTACCCGCGGCACCGACGGCGGCCGCGCAGGCCGCGCCGGTCGCGGCCGTCCCTGCCCCCGCCGACCCCGCCGCTGCTGTGGCCGTTGAGGCCGCCGAGGTTGCCGAGGCAGCCGTCCCGGTCGTGGCGGAGCCCCCGGCTCCGGTCGTGGCCGAGGCCGCCGTGGCCGAGCCGGTCGCCCCGGCGCCGGTGGCACAGCCCGAGGCTGCGCCCACGGCGGTGGACGCGCAGCCGTCGGCGGCGCCCGTGGACGCGCCCGTGGCTCAGGACGCGGTGGCCCCTGCTGCCGTGACCCTTGAGGCCGTTGCCCCTGAGGCCGCTGCCCCCGAGGCGGTCGCTCCCGCGCAGGCCGCCGCCGCCCCGGAGGCCGCCACTCAGACGGAGGCTGTGGTTCCGCCCGCCGAGGCCGCCGCGCCCGCCGTGGCCCAGTCGGCACCCGCCGCCGCCCCCACCGCACCCGCCCAACCCGCCCCGGCCGCGGCGCCGGCTGACGCGGTGGCAGCCGCGGACGCCGCACCGTCCGCCCCGGTGGCCGAGGCACCGGCCCCCGCGCCGGAGGCCCAGGCGGCCGCCGGCGTCGAGACCGAGACCGAGGCCACCCCTGCCGTGGAGACCCCCGTCGCCGCCGACGCGGCGCCCGCCGCCGGGCAGCAGGAGCAGTCCGTCCAGGCGCCGGCGCCGACACCGGCCCCGCAGCCGCAGGACCGGGCTCCCGAGCCGCCGGCGGTCGCGCCCGGGGCCCCCGTCGTCGAACCGGCGCCCCAGCAGGCCCCGGTGGTCGAGGCGGCGCCCGTGACGGAGGCACAGCCGCAGGCTCCGGCGCCCGCCGCGCCGGAGCAGCCGACGGCCGCGCAGCCCGCCCCGGAAACCCCCGTGGTTCCTGAGGCGCCCGAGGCCCCCGTGGCCCCGGAGACCGCCGCCGCGCCCGCCGCGGAGGCGGCCCCGCACCTCACCCTCGTCGAGGACGAGCCCCCGGCCGCCGAGCCGGAGGCCCCGGCCGAGCCCGTCGCCCCCCTGGGCCCGCCCGCCGACGGTTACGCGGCCGCCGAGCGGGAGGCCGTGCACCGGGTCATGCGCGAACGCCGCGACATCCGCAACGGCTTCCGCCCGGACCCCATCCCGCACGACGTCCTGCTGCGCGTCCTGGAGGCCGCGCACACGGCGCCGAGCGTCGGGCACTCCCAGCCCTGGGACTTCGTCGTCATCCGCTCCGCCGAGACGCGGCGGACGATGCACGAACTGGCCGAGCGTCAGCGCATCGCGTACGCGGACTCGCTGCCGAAGGGCCGGGCCAAGCAGTTCAAGGAAATGAAGATCGAGGCCATCCTCGACACGCCCGTCAACATCGTCGTCACCGCCGACCCCACGCGCGGCGGCCGGCACACGCTCGGCCGGCACACCCAGCCGCAGATGGCGCCGTACTCGTCGGCCCTCGCCGTCGAGAACCTGTGGCTCGCCGCCCGCGCCGAGGGCCTCGGCGTCGGCTGGGTCAGCTTCTTCGACGAGCGCGAGATGGTGCGTGAACTCGGCCTGCCCGAGCACCTGGACGTCGTCGCCTACCTGTGCATCGGGTACGTGGACGAGTTCCCGGACGAGCCGGAGCTGATGCAGGCCGGCTGGTCCAAGCGCCGTCCGCTGTCGTGGGTGGTCCACGAGGAGACGTACGGGCGTCGCGCGCTGCCGGGCGAGGACCCGCACGACCTCCTCGCCGAGACGCTGCGCGGCATCCGCCCGCTGGACGCCAAGGCGCTCGGCGAGGCGTGGGAGCGGCAGAAGCGGATGACCAAGCCGTCGGGCGCGCTGGGCATGCTGGAGATCATCTCCGCCCAGCTGTGCGGCCTGTCGCGCAAGTGCCCGCCGCCGATCCCCGAGCCGGCCGCCGTCGCGATCTTCGCGGGTGACCACGGGGTGCACGCCCAGGGCGTCACCGCGTGGCCCCAGGAGGTCACGTCGCAGATGGTCGCCAACTTCCTGGGCGGCGGGGCGGTGTGCAACGCGTTCGCCAACCAGGTCGGCGCGGAGGTCTGCGTCGTGGACGTGGGCGTGGCCGGCGACCTGCCGACGCGTCCCGGTCTGCTGCCGCGCAAGGTCCGCCCGGGCACGGGCGACTTCACGACCGGCCCCGCGATGACCCGCGAGGAGGCGCTGCGCGCCGTCGAGGTGGGCATCGAGACGGTCCGCGACCTCGTGACCGCCGGCAACAGGGCGCTGCTGACGGGTGAGATGGGCATCGCCAACACCACGGTGTCGGCCGCTCTCGTCTCCGTCTACACGGGCGCGGACCCGGCCGAGGTCACCGGGCGGGGCACGGGCATCAACGACGAGATGCACGCGCGGAAGGTCGACGTGGTGCGGCGGGCGCTGGAGCTGCACCGCCCGGACCCCGAGGACCCGATCGGCGTCCTCGCCGCCGTCGGCGGGCTCGAACACGCCGCGCTCGTCGGGCTGATCCTGGGCGGCGCGTCGTTGCGCACGCCGGTGATCCTGGACGGCGTGAGCGCCGGGGCCGCGGCTCTGGTGGCCCGCGCCATCGCCCCGGAGGCCCTGGCGGCGTGCATCGCCGGCCACCGCAGTGCCGAGCCCGGCCATGTCGCCGCCCTGACCAAGCTGGGCCTCCGCCCGCTCGTGGACCTCGACCTGCGCCTCGGCGAGGGCACCGGCGCGCTGCTCGCCCTGCCGGTCGTCCAGAGCGCGGCCCGGGCCATGCACGAGGTCGCCACGTTCGACACCGCGGGCGTCGCAGAGAAGGGCTAGCGTTCCCCCGGCCCCGGGCGCCGGCTGGGGATCGCCCCCCCCGGCGCCCGGCCGCCTCCGTGCGCCCCCGACTTCTCGCCCCCGCCCCGCCCTTTCACCGTTTCCCCGGGGCAAGCCCCGGCACCCCGCGCCCACGCTCCGGCGCGGGGCTGGGCGGGCTGCGCCGCGCGGGCCCGGCGGGGCTGCGCCCCTGCACTCGGTGTGGGGCGCCCGCTGCCCCCCGCTACGGGGCGCACACCTGCCTTCCGGGCAGTGGCTGCCCGCACTTCGGCAAGCCTTCGCCCTCCCGCGCTTGAACTGCCCACCCTGGCGTGCAATCCAGCCCGTCCGGCGTTTGAGGACAGCGCCCGGAGGGCGCCTCACACCGCGCACCCTTCGCACGCCGTGCGGCCCAACCGCCCGGCAGCGCCCGCGGCGCCCACCGCCCGGCAGCGCCCGCGGCGCCCACCGCCCGGCAGCGCCCGCGCCCCCGCCCGCAGCGCAATCCCCCACGACACCCGCGCCCCACGCTCACCCCCCGCGCCCCTAAGCACGGCCCAAGCACCCCCCCAAGGAGGCGCCCCGCCCCCAAGGAGGCGCCCCGCCCCCAAGGAGGCGCCCCGCCCCCAAGGCGCGCCCCCGCCCCCCGGCCGCGCCGGGTTGCGAAGGGGCGCGAGCCCCTGCGGAAACGGTGAAAGGGCGGGGCGGGGGCACAATCCCCCTACCCCCCACCGGGCACGTAGGGTATGACCAACCCCCTGACCAGCAAGGAGAAGCCGCATCCATGGCCGAGCCCCAAGCCCTCGCCGCCTACCCCGTCGGACTGCGGCTCGCCGGCCGCCGCGTCGTCGTCCTCGGCGGCGGCCAGGTCGCCCAGCGCCGCCTCCCGGCGCTGCTCGCCGCCGGTGCCGACGTCGTCCTCGTCTCGCCCTCCGCCACGCCCTCCGTCGAGGCGATGGCCGAGGCCGGCGAACTGCGCTGGGAGCGCCGCCCCTACCGCCAGGGCGACCTGGAGGGCGCCTGGTACGCCCTGATCTCGACCGACGACCCGGAGGCGAACCGCATCGCCTCCGCCGAGGCGGAGTCCCGCCGTGTCTGGGCGGTCCGCAGCGACGACGCCGAGGCCGCGACCGCGTGGACCCCGGCCACCGGCCGCAGCGAGGGCGTGACGGTCGCCGTGCTCACCGGCCAGGACCCGCGCCGCTCCGCCGCCGTGCGCGACGCGGTCGTCGAGGGCCTGCGCGACGGCACGATCGCCGCCCCGCACCACCGCGACCCCGCCGTGCGCCCCGGCAGCGTCGCCCTCGTCGGCGGCGGCCCCGGCGACCCCGACCTGATCACCGTGCGCGGCCGCAGGCTCCTCGCCGAGGCCGACGTCGTCGTCGCCGACCGGCTCGGCCCGCGCGACCTGCTCGACGAACTCCCGCCGCACGTCGAGGTCATCGACGCGGCGAAGATCCCGTACGGCCGCTTCATGGCCCAGGAGGCGATCAACGCGGCGCTGATCGAGCACGCCAAGGCCGGCAAGGCCGTGGTCCGCCTCAAGGGCGGCGACCCGTTCGTCTTCGGCCGCGGCAAGGAGGAGGCCGAGGCGCTCGCCGAGCACGGCATCCCCGTCACCGTCGTCCCCGGCGTCTCCAGCTCCATCAGCGTCCCGGCCGTCGCCGGAATCCCCGTCACCCACCGCGGCGTCGCCCACGAGTTCACCGTCCTCAGCGGCCACGTCGCCCCCGACGACCCCCGCTCCCTGGTCGACTGGGAGGCCGTCGCCCGGCTCCGCGGCACCCTCGTGCTGCTCATGGCCGTGGAGAAGATCGGCGCGATCGCCGAGGCCCTGATCCGCCACGGTCGCGACGCCGGCACCCCCGTCGCCGTGATCCAGGAAGGCACGACCGCGACCCAGCGCCGCACGGACGCCACCCTCGCGACGGTGGGGGAGCGGATACGGGAGGAGGGCATACGCCCGCCCGCCGTCATCGTCGTCGGCGACGTCGTGACCGTCGGCCGCTGACCCCACACCCCACCCCACGAGCAAGGCAGTTCACCCCATGGCCCCCCTGGCTGAGACGATCACCATCGACGACCCCGACGACCCGCGGCTGACCGACTACACCGGCCTGACCGACGTCGAGCTGCGCCGCCGCCGCGAGCCCGCCGAGGGGCTGTTCATCGCCGAGGGCGAGAAGGTGATCCGCCGCGCTCTGCAGGCCGGTTACACGATGCGCTCGATGCTGCTCACCCCCAAGTGGGCCGATGTCATGCGCGACGTCATCGACACCTCCGAGGCGCCCGTCTACGTCGTCAGCCCCGAGCTCGCCGAGCGGGTGACGGGCTATCACGTGCACCGCGGCGCCCTCGCCTCCCTGCACCGCTCCCCGCTGCCCGACGCCGCCGGCCTGCTGCGCACCGCGCGCCGCGTAGCGATCATGGAATCGGTGAACGACCACACCAACATCGGCGCCATCTTCCGCAGCGCCGCCGCTCTGGGCATGGACGCCGTCCTGCTCTCCCCGGACTGCGCCGACCCGCTGTACCGCCGCTCGGTGAAGGTGTCCATGGGCGCCGTCTTCTCCGTCCCCTACGCCCGCCTGGAGAGCTGGCCGCAGGACCTGGAGACGCTCCGGGCCGCGGGCTTCCGGGTGCTGGCCCTGACCCCGGACGAGAAGGCCGTCCCCCTGGACGAGGCCGCTCCGCACCGCATGGAACGCGTCGCGCTGATGCTCGGCGCGGAGGGCACCGGGCTGTCCGCCAAGGCCCTGCGGGCGGCGGACGAATGGGTGCGCATCCCCATGGCCCACGGCGTGGACTCGCTCAACGTCGGCGCGGCGGCCGCCGTCGCGTTCTACGCGGTGGCGTCGGGACGTCCGCAGGGCTGAGGCGCCGCCGCGGCGGCCGCGGCACAGGCCCGCGGCGTCCCCTCGGACTTCTTGGGTCCGTCGCAGCCCTGCGCCGCCGCGATGCCCAGTGCCACCAGCAGCGTCACCACGACGAAGACGATGAGCCGCTGGCGCAGCAGCCGGGGGTCGGGGCGCCGCACGCCGGTGCCCTGCCCGGGCCGGGTCCCCGGCCGTGCCGGGCCCCGCGCGGAACGCTTCCGCGCGACGGGCCGCTTGGGCCCCGCCGGGCGCGGCGGCGCGGGCTGACGGGCCGTCGGCGCCGTCCCGGCGGCGGGACGCGGCTCGGTGGACTGCTGCGCGTACTCCGCGGGACGGCGGGAGGGGGGCCGCTCCGGCTCGCGGCGCGGCGGCACCCGGCGGACGGCACCGTCCGTCCCGTGCGCCTCGCGCGCCGCGATCTCCTTGAGCCGCAGCGAGAGCTGGAGCGTGCTGGGCCGCTCCTCCGGGTCCTTGGCCAGACAGGCCAGGATCAGCGGGGCGAGCGCGTCCGGAACGCCCGTCAGCTGCGGCTCCTCGTGCACCACCCGGTAGAGCATGATCTCCGAACTGCCCTGCCCGAAGGGGGAGTCCGCGGTACAGGCGTACGAGAGGGTCGCGCCCAGCGAGAAGACGTCCGTCGCGGGCGTCACGGCCGCGCCCCGCACCTGCTCCGGCGCGAGGAACCCCGGCGAGCCGACGGCCGTGCCGACGTGCGTGAGGGTGCTCGCCCCGGTCGCCCAGGCGATGCCGAAGTCGATGATCCGCGGGCCCTTGGGGGAGAGCAGGATGTTCGAGGGCTTCAGGTCGCGGTGGACCACCCCCGCGTCGTGCACCGCCAGCAGCCCCTCGGCCAACGCCGCCCCGATGGAGGCGGTCTGAGCGGCCGACAGGGGGCCCTCCTCGGTCACCTTGTCGTGCAGGGACGGCCCGGGGACGTACTGCGTCGCGAACCACGGCCGCTCGGCCTCCAGGTCCGCGGCCACCAGCCGGGCCGTACAGCCGCCGCGGATGCGCCGGGCCGCCGACACCTCGCGGGCGAAGCGCGAGCGGAACTCCTCGTCCTCGGCGAGGTCCGGCCGGATCACCTTCAGCGCCACCCGCTGGCCGCGCTTGTCCGACCCGAGGTACACCACGCCCATGCCACCCGCGCCCAGCCGGCGGTGGAGCCGGAACGAGCCGACGACACGCGGGTCCTCGCGCCGGAGCCGCATCATCGTCATCTTCATCCCCGCTGCCGGTCCTGCTGACGAGCCACAGCTTACGGATAGACGGGCGGCCGCGCTGCGAGGCCGCGCATGCGTCGGCGAGACGGCCGCGGGCGCGGGGAGCGGCCCGGGGCGTCCCGTCGCGCACGGGCGCCGGTCCCGCGCCTCGTCCCGCGCCCGCCCCCAACGGGCGCCCGCCACAGGGGGATTGGGGGCATGGCGGGCCCCCGCACCGGAACGATCAAGCACCCGGGGCGCCGGCCCCCGGCACCTGACGCGGCGTCCGGCGGGTCCCGCCGGGGGAGTGCGGGGAGGGTGCGCGGTCCCGCGCCCGGAGTGATCGAAGTCACCCCCGGGATCCCCTCGGGGAAGTCCCCGGGATCCGGCGGGCGCTTCTCCACCCAGGGGAGTACCCGCCCCCTCCCGCCTCCTCCTGGGGAAGGCGGCCCAAGGGGTCCGCGGGCATGACGCCCGGGGGCGGCCCCGCCGCCTACCGTTGAGGACGAGCGGCGGGCGCATCACTCGTCCCCCGAGGTCGCACGCCCGCCGCCACCGGCATCGCGGCACCGGCCGGGCGGCCGGGGACGGGCGGGAGAAGGACGATGGGGCGGACGGGACGACGGACGGTCCGGGAGCGGGGCCACCGCACCACCGGCGTCTTCGGCGACCGCCCCTCCGGCACCCGCCACCCCCTGGTCGCCCTGGCCATGGTGCTGCCCGTCGCGGCCGTGCTGGCCGTGGCCTTCGGCGGTTGGGACACCGTCGTCGCACAAGCGTCGTCCGTGGCCGGAATGCTGGGGCGCTAGCGCCCCCGGAACCGGGAGAGCGGCCCGGGCCGGGGACCAGCCGGTCAACAGCCCCGTGGGGACGGGGGTGCGGCGGACGGCAGCGCGGGCCGGGCACCTGGGGAGGTGCCCGGCCCGCCGTACTGCATGCCCTGGTGAACGGCGAAGGGGCCGGAGCCGAAGCCCCGACCCCTCGGCCGAACGTGTGCGCGATACTGGGATTGAACCAGTGACCTCTTCCGTGTCAGGGAAGCGCTCTCCCGCTGAGCTAATCGCGCGGGCGAGACCTGTGAAGATCTCGAGTGGACGATACTGGGATTGAACCAGTGACCTCTTCCGTGTCAGGGAAGCGCTCTCCCGCTGAGCTAATCGTCCGGGAAGGTGCGAACACCCCGTGCGCGATACTGGGATTGAACCAGTGACCTCTTCCGTGTCAGGGAAGCGCTCTCCCGCTGAGCTAATCGCGCGGGCGAGACCTGTGAAGATCTCGAGTGGACGATACTGGGATTGAACCAGTGACCTCTTCCGTGTCAGGGAAGCGCTCTCCCGCTGAGCTAATCGTCCTTGGAGGTGGAGACGGGATTTGAACCCGTGTAGACGGCTTTGCAGGCCGTTGCCTCGCCTCTCGGCCACTCCACCAGGAGTGCGGGGGTCGGGAAGATCCCCCACTCGAGCGGACGACGAGATTCGAACTCGCGACCCTCACCTTGGCAAGGTGATGCTCTACCAACTGAGCCACGTCCGCATGCCCCCTCCGGACCGTGATCCGGAAGTTGCCCCGCCGTTTCGCTTCCGCGTCCCGGCGACGTGTTGAACTCTAGCGGATTCCGGCGCCAGCTCAAATTCCGTTTCCGCAGCGTGCTGCGCTGATCCTCCCCGCCCTCCGGCCCCGGAGCCCCCTCGCCGACCTCGCCATAGACTCGTTGACGTGCATCACCTCCCCCCGATGGCCCGCTTCGGCGGCCTCCTCGCCACCGATCTGCGCGACGTGACCAGCGACCCCGCGGCACTGGACTCCACGGGGTGGTGGGCGGTCGTCGCGGACTTCGAGGGAGGCGTCCGCTGCGCCCGCTTCGGCGACGTCCGGCCCGCCCCCGCCCCGGCCCCCGCCCGGTGGCACGGACCCGCCCCCGAGGACTGGACCACCTCCCTCGACCGCGCCGGCTACCTCGCGGGCGTCGCACGCGTCCGCGAACACATCGCCGCCGGCACCGTCTACCAGGTCAACCTCTGCCGCGTCCTGAGCGCCCGGCTCCCCGACCCGGACGCGGCGGACGTCGACGCCCTCACCGCCCGCCTCGCCGAGGGCAACCCCGCCCCCTACGCCGGCACCGTCCGCCTGCCCGCCCACGGCGTCGAGGTCGCCACCGCCTCCCCCGAGCTCTTCCTGCGCCGCCGCGGCCGCACCGTGGAGTCCGGCCCCATCAAGGGCACCGGCCGCACCACCGCCGACCTCACCGCGAAGGACCACGCCGAGAACGTGATGATCGTGGACCTGGTCCGCAACGACCTCGGCCGCGTCTGCACCACCGGCTCCGTGACCGTCCCCGGCCTCTGCGTCACCGAGGAGCACCCCGGCCTCGTCCACCTCGTCTCCACCGTCCGCGGCGACCTCGCCCCCGGCGCCGGCTGGCCCGAGCTGTTCGCCGCCACCTTCCCGCCCGGCTCCGTCACCGGCGCTCCCAAGGGCAGCGCCCTGCGCATCATCGACGAGCTGGAACGGGCGCCCCGCGGCCCGTACTGCGGCGGCATCGGCTGGGTCGACGCCGACCGCGGCACCGGCGAACTCGCCGTCGGCATCCGCACCTTCTGGATCGACCGGGCCGCCCCCGGCGGCCCCGCCCTGAAGTTCGGCACCGGCGCCGGCATCACCTGGGGCTCCGACGCCGACGACGAGTGGGCCGAGACCGAACTCAAGGCCGCCCGCCTGCTCGCGATAGCGTCGGGCACCCGCCCGCTCACCGGGAGGCAACAGTGACGATCTGGATCGACGGTTCCCTGCACGCGGACCCGGACGCCCGCGTCTCCGCGCTCGACCACGGACTCACGGTCGGCGACGGCGTCTTCGAGACCCTCAAGGCCGAGCACGGCCGCCCCTTCGCCCTCACCCGCCACCTCGACCGGCTCACCGCCTCCGCCCGCGGCCTGGGCCTGCCCGAACCCGACCACGACGAGATCCGCCGGGCCTGCGCCGCCGTCCTCGCCGACGCCCCCGCGCCCCTCGCCCTCCTGCGGATCACCTGGACCGCCGGCGTCTCCCCGCTCGGCTCCGCGCGCGGCGACGGCCGGCCCACCCTCGTCGTCGCCCTCGCCGAGGCCGCACGCCGGCCCGACGCCACCGCCGCCGTCACCGTCCCCTGGACCCGCAACGAACGCGGCGCTCTCGCCGGCCTCAAGACCACCTCGTACGCCGAGAACGTCGTCGCCCTGGCCCGCGCCCGCCGGCAGGGCGCCACCGAGGCCCTGTTCGCCAACACCACCGGCGCCCTCTGCGAGGGCACAGGCTCCAACGTCTTCGTCGTCCTGGACGGCCGGCTCCACACCCCGCCCCTCGCCTCCGGCTGCCTCGCCGGCATCACCCGCGCCCTCGTCCTCGAATGGACCGGCGCCGAGGAGACCGACCTGCCCCTGGACGTCCTCGACCGGGCCGAGGAGGTCTTCCTGACCTCCACCCTCCGCGACGTCCAGGCCCTGCACACCGTCGACGGCCGCGCCCTGCCCGGCGCGCCCGGCCCGGTCACCGCCAAGGCCATGCGGATCTTCGACGAGCGCGCCGCGGCGGACATCGACCCCTGAACCACGCGACACGCCGGGCCGGGGACGGGTAGAACACCCCCGTGACCACCACCCTGCGGCCCACCGCGCCCGAGCGGCGCGCCCACGACGGCGCCCGGTCCCGCACCTACGACATCTGCGTCAACGGCCGGCCCGTCGGCAGAGTCCTCCTCAGCACGGACCCCGGCGCCAAGGGCCCCGCCGGCCGCATAGACCGGCTGGAGGTCGACCCCCCGGACCGGCACCGCGGGCGCGGCACCGTCGCCGCGCTCGCCGCCGAGGAGGTGCTCCGCGCCTGGGGGTGCCGCTGGGTGGAGGCCGCCGTCCCGGCCGACGCCCGCCCCGCCCTCGGCCTCGCGACCGCCCTCGGCTACACCGAGCACGCCCGCTCCCTGGCCAAGCGCCTCACGCACCCGCCCGCCCTGCCGGCGGACGACTCCCCCCGCCCCCTGGACGCCACCGCCTTCCCCGCCTGGCTCGCGGCCCGGCAGGCGGCCCACGCCGAGACCTGGACCGCCCGCGGCCTCACCCCCGGCGAAGCCGCCGCCCTCAGCGCCCGCGTCCACGCCAGGGCCTTCCCGCACGGCCACGCCACCCCCGGCCCCGTCGTCCGCGTCCTCGCCCACCGGGGCACCGACGTCGGCACCCTCTGGCTCGAACGGCGCGGCGAGTCGGGCTACGTCGTCGACGTGCACGTGGCACCCGAACACCGCGGACGCGGACACGGGCGCACCCTCATGCTCACCGCCGAGCGCGAAACCCTCGCCCTCGGCCTGGGCGGGCTCGCCCTCTCCGTGGCCGCCGGCAACACCCCCGCCCGCCGGCTCCACGCCTCCCTGGGCTACCGGCCCTACGCCATCGGCCTCTCCAAACCCCTGCTCTAGGCGCCCAGCAGCCGGTCCGCGATCTCCTCGACCCGCTCCCGCAGCCCCTCCCGGGACTCCCCGCCGTCCAGCCGCTCACCACCGATCACATATGTCGGCGTGCCCGTCACCCCGATCGCCTTGCCCTCGGCCTGGTCGGCGTCCACGACCAGCATGTGCCGCCCGTCGATCAGCGCGGTGTCCACCTCCCCGGCGTCCACCCCCAGCTCCTCCGCCACCGCGACCAGCAGCTTCTCGCCGCGCCCGGCCAGCTCCTCGGCCCGGGCCAGCACGGCCTCCGCGTACGGCCAGCCCAGGCCCTGCACGGCCGCCTCCTCGGCGGCCTGCGCCGCGGCGTACGCGTGCGGATGCTTCGCCAGCGGGAAGTGCCGCAGCCGGATCTCCATCCGGTCGCCGTAACGGGCGCGCAGCGCCCGCAGGTCCTCCAGGGCGGCACGGCAGTCGGTGCACGCCAGGTCGCACCACACGTCCAGGACCACGGACGACGGGGCGGCGGCGGTGTTGGTCTCGCTCATGCGACCAGTCTCCCAGCCCGCCGGGCGGGAGGGGATCTCGGTCCCGGGGAGGAGACGCACCCCGGGACGACCCGGAGTTCTCCCCGATCCGCCGGCCCGGCCGTGGCACCCGCGCACGCCGCCGGTGCAGGATGGACGCAGAACCCACCACCGCAGGAGGACCGGATGCTGACCTCGACCGTATGCGCCGCGGTGTCCGCGGGCGGCCTGGGGATCGCCCTGCTGACGGCCTACCGCAAGCGCTTCCTCGCCGCCGCCCGCATCGCCGCCTACGCGCTGATCCCGCTCGGCCTCGTCATGACCGGGATCATCGACTGGGTCAAGGACCTCGCCCTCAAGCCGACCGTCTGGGCCGGCTTCGGCGTCCTCGCCCTGTCCGCCCTGCTCTTCCTGGTCACCAGGGCCGCCGAGCGCCGCGGCACCGGCCGCAAGGGCCGCAGGGCCGGCGCCGGCCCCGACGCCGTCGCCCCGGCCGCGTCCGCCCCCTCCCTCGGCCCCGGCCGCACCCCCAAGCCCGCCGGCACGAAGGGGCGGAAGGATACCGGGGACGACTTCTCCGACATCGAGGCAATCCTCAAAAAGCACGGGATCTGACGAACACCTCCACACGGACGCCCCGTTGACGGAGCGCGCTGCGCCATGATCTGCCGGAGATGAACGACGAACCGGCCGACCTGACCGCAGACCTGTCCGACGAGCCGAGGGGCTGTCTCTTCGCGCTCTCCCAGCCGCCCCTGATGCTCTTCCTCGCCTTCGTGGCGACCCTGATACTCGGGACCGCGGTCCACGACCTCTACCGGTGGTGAACCGCGGTGCCGCCCGCCCCGTCCCGCCCGCTCAGTCCCCCGCTCCGCGCCGCCGCGCCCGGTACGCGGCCACGTGCAGCCGGTTGCCGCACGTGCGGCCGTCGCAGTAGCGCCGCGACCGGTTGCGCGACAGATCGACGAACGCCCGCCCGCAGCCCGGCGCACCGCACCGCCGCAGCCGCTCCAGCTCACCGGCCACCAGCAGGAACGCCAGCGCCATCCCCCCGTCCGCCGCCAGGTGCTCGGCGAGCGAGGCCCCCGGCGCGAAGTAGTGCACATGCCAGTCGTAGCCGTCGTGGTCCGTCAGCCGCGGCGTCGTCCCCGCCTCCGCCACCAGCGCGTTCAGCAGCTCCGCCGCCTCCGAGGCGCCCCCCGTGTCGAAGATCCGGGCGAACCGTTCCCGCAGCGCCCGCACGGCCACCAGGTCGTCCTGCCCCAGCTCGCCGACCCCGCTGATGGCGTGCCGCTCGACGAAGGCACCCAGCGCCGCCACGTCCGCCAGGGCGTCCCCGGCCGGCTCCGCCCCGCCGGGCCCGGTGTTGAGCAGGTCGACGACGGCGTCGAGCGCACACCGGGTGTCGTGGTTGATCAGCACGGTTGTTCGCTCCCTGGCCCGGCCGGTAGGGCGGCAATTGTTCGACTGCGGGCCCGACCTTACTGGCTCCACGGGCGGCAGCGCCGTCACCACGGACGAATCCGCGGTGACGGCGCTGCCGGAACGCTCGGTGCGAAGGGGTACGGACGAGTGCGAGAACGACGGTGTCGGTGGAACGGGGTGCGCGCCGCCTCCCCGAGTGGGCGGCGCGCCGGGCCGGAACCTCGTGGCCTCAGCTCTCGGCCAGGATGTGGGAGAGCTCGGTGTCCAGATCGAAGTGCCGGTGCTCGGTGCCGGGCGGAACGGCGGCGTCCGTCCGCTTGAGGAACGACTCCAGGGCTCGCGCCGGAGCCTCCAGGAGGGCCTCGCCCTCGGGAGAACTGAGCGCGATGCACACGACGCCCTGACCGTGGCTGCGGGACGGCCAGACGCGGACGTCGCCGGTGCCGGTGGGCCGGTGCAGCCCCTCGGCGAGCAGATCCCGGGCGAAGACCCACTCGACCGTCTCTTCGGCTCCGGTGTGGAAGGTGGCGTGTACGGCATACGGATCGGAGGTGTCGTACCGCAGACCTGCGGGTACAGGCAGTGACGATTCGCTCGACACAACGAGGCGCAGGTGCAGCTCACAGCTGACCGTGGTGTTCATAAGCGCCAGGGCCTTTCGCTCAGTGTGCGCTCGGGGATTCGCACGTCGGCGAAATCGACATGCCACCTACGGTGCCGTTGTAAACCCCTCTGACCGTTTTGGGGCCCTTCGGATACCTCGTACGGCCGAGTCGGTCCCGCACCGGTACGGCCGAACCGGTGAGTTCCGTCAACGCGGCCGCCCCGCGTCCGTCACCACGGAGAGTGACGGAGGGTCGCGGGGTGCCCGCCGGCGGCCGCGACGGCCGGAAACGTGGTTCGGCGCACCCTCTGACATGCGGTAATGTTTGCGGTGCGCCCGGGCGATTAGCTCAGCGGGAGAGCGCTTCGTTCACACCGAAGAGGTCACTGGTTCGATCCCAGTATCGCCCACCACGGACCCGGGGTCCGCGAGGTACGCCTTGCGGACCCCGGGTCTTTTCCTGTCCGCTGGTCCGTATGGCCCCGCAGCGCCACCGCTACCGATTCCACGGCCACTGGGACCTCGACGCGGCACCCGACGCCGTCTACGCGACCCTCGAGGCCGTCGAGGACTACCCCGCCTGGTGGCCCCAGATCTCCTGCGCCCGCCTCGACCGGCACAGCGGCACCCTCGGCGTCCGCTCCTTCCTGCCGCACGAGCTCCGGCTGACCGCCCGCGAACGCCGCCGCGACCCCCGCGCCCGCGTCCTGGAGGCCGCCCTCGACGGCGACCTGACAGGCCGCGTCCGCTGGAGCGTCCTTCCGCACGGCACCGGCAGCCGCGCCCGCTTCGAACAGGACGTGGAGCTCCGCGACCCCGGCATGCGGCGCTGGGCGCCCCTCGCCCGTCCCGTCTTCCGTGCCGCCCACTCCTGGGTCATGCGCCGCGGCCGCCGCGGCCTGCGCCGCCGGCTGGAGCGCCCGGCGGCCGGAATTTGATGGCGGACCGCCGCGACCTGTATTGTTCAGTGCGTCGCCGGGGGAAACCCCGGGGAAATCCCGGGCGATTAGCTCAGCGGGAGAGCGCTTCGTTCACACCGAAGAGGTCACTGGTTCGATCCCAGTATCGCCCACGGCAACCGAGCCGGTCCGTCAACAGACGGACCGGCTCGCTGCGTTGGCCCCTCCTCACGCCGCCGACGGCAGCTCCGTGCGCAACGGCCACGCCGGGTCGCACTCCTCCTCCGACCCGTTGCGCGCGAACCACGCCTGCAGGCCACGCGCCTGCGCCGCGTGCCACACCGCCTGCCGCGTGTGCAGCTCCGCCGCGCTCAGCCGCTCCAGCCGCACCGCGAAACGCTGGCCTATCGCCCGCACCACCGCCATCGCCGCCGTCGCGTCCGCCGCGGCGTCGTGCGCCCCCGCCAGCTCCACCCCGTAGTGCGCGCACAGGTCCGCCAGCGTCCGCCGGCCCTTGCGGTACCGGTCCAGGTGCTTGTCCAGCACCCAGGGATCCAGTACGCACAGCGGCGCCGCGCCCAGGTACGCCGCCAGCGACGACGCCCGGTGCCGGCGCAACTCCCGGTCCAGCAGCGTCAGGTCGAACGGCGCGTTCATCACCACCAGCGGGGTGCCCGCCGCCGACTGCTCCGCCAGCGCCCGTCCCACCTCCTCCATCACCGGCGCGGGCCACCGCCCGTACCGCTGCAGATGGACGTCGGTCAGCCCGTGGATCGCCGTCGCGCCCTCCGGCACCGGCACCCCCGGGTTGACCAGCCAACGGGTGGTCACCGGCGAGGCCCCCGCCTGTGACTGCACCACGAGGGCCGCGGATACGATCCGGTCGCGCTCGACATCGACCCCGGTGGTCTCCGTGTCGAACGCCGCGAGCGGCCCCTCGAACCAGCACGGCATGTCACAACTCCTCGCGCTCGCGCGGAAAATGGCGTGATTCCCCTCCCTCCGTCGAGTGATACCCTCTCCCCTCGCGGCCCGAACCGCCCTTGTTTGCGAAGGAGTTCGGCGGGAGACAACACCCGTGTAGGGACCAACCGACGCGCTCCCCGGAAGGTGTTTCGGACATGCCGTCGCTCGCGCAGCCCGAACCGGCCGCCCCGGCCGGGGAGCTGCCCTCGGGGCCCCCGCCCCACCGCGGCGCCCTCGCCACCACCGCCTGCATGGAGACCCTCCAGATCGGCTACCTCCACGCCGTCGCCGCGGCCGCCGGCTGCACGCTCGCCCAGCCCTTCCCCGACCACGGCATCGACTGGCACGTCAGCCACAGCGCCCCCGGCCACACCACCGACGACGAGGTCACCATCAAGGTCCAGCTCAAGTGCACCTACCAACTCGGCCCCCGGCAGGGCGGCTTGACCTTCCCCTTCACCCTCGACAACGACCACCTCGCCAAACTCGCCCGCACCCCCGCCGCCGTCCACAAGATCCTCGTCGTCATGCTCGTCCCCCGGACCCCCGCCGACTGGCTGCGCGCCGGCCACGACCGCCTCGAAGTACGCCACTGCTGCTACTGGGCCAACCTCGCCGGACACCCCGTCACCGGCCGGCGCAGAACCACCGTCCGCATCCCCACCGCGCACGTCTTCGACGACCACGCCCTCTGCGAGATCATGACCCGCGTCGGGGCGGGAGGGAGACCCTGATGCGACCGCCGGCCGACACCCCCGACCCCGCGGTCCTCGGCGCGCTGCTCACCCGCCACGGCTGGCGGCGGCACGGCGGGGCGGGCGGCCGCTACGGCCGCTGGACACCCCCGGACGGCTCCGGCACCAGCCTCCTCGTCCCCGCGACCGCCGGCTTCCCCGACAGCGCCGATCTCCTCGCCGAGGCCCTCGCCGCCCTCGAACACAGCCCCGCCCCCTCCGCCCGCCTCATCCTCATCGCCCTCCGCACCCCCAGCGACGAGATCCACTGGCACCGGCACATCCCCGACCCCGGCCCGCCCGCCGCCGTCTGGGCCGCCCAGGAACGGCTGCGCTCCGGCGCCCGCGCCCTCCTGCTCGCCGGCCACCTCGCGACCCGGGAGACCGCCGGCTACCACGGCGCCCGCCACCGCCGCCCCGCCGAGGCCGCCCTCGCCCACCTCCTCGTCGGCCCCCAGCACGGCGCCCGCGACCTGACCGTCTTCGCCCCCGCCGGCCCCGACCAGCCGTACGGCAGGCCGGCCGTGGGAGCGCTGCTCAGGGCCCTGCACGCCACCCGGGACGCCACCGACTACGAACGCGCCACCGGCAGGCCCGAGGCGTTCGCCGCCGCCGTCGAGGCGGGGGTGTGCCGCGAGCTCACCGAGGCCCTCGTCGCCCTCGTCGGCGGCTCGGAGGGGATCCGCGTCCACGTCGCATGGGCTCCGGCGGCCGGCCCGCCGCCCGGATTCGCCGCCCGGCCGGAACCCGTGGAGTTCACCCCCGGCGACCTCCCCGTCCTGCGCGCGGCCGGCGCCCGCTACCTGCGCGACGAGCCGCCCCTGCCCGTACGCCTCACCGGCACCGTCGTCCACCTCCACCGCGACACCCCCGGCGGCCCCGGCGCCCTGCGGCTCAGGGTCCTCGACGGCGCCGACGTCGCCGAGGTGCGCGCCGAGGTCGGCGAGGACGACTACCGCGTCGCCGGCCACGCCCACCTCATGGGCCTGCCCGTGCGGATCGCCGGACGGCTGGAGAGCGGCGGAGGCTTCCGCAGGCTCACCGCGGCCGGGGGCGTCCGGCCCGTACGGGTGGACGAGGCCGAACGGGAACAGCTGCTCAAGTCCCTCCACACCCAGCTCGACCTCTTCGAGGAGCGGGAGGGCCAGGGGTAACTGTTTCGCGACCAGGGCACCCGGCTCGGTACGATTCACCACGCGCAGCGTCCGCTGCAGCGTCCTCTGAGTCAGGAGAGTCCGGTGTCAGACGTCCGTGTGATCATCCAACGCGATTCCGAGCGGGAAGAGCGCGTGGTGACGACGGGCACTACGGCGGCGGACCTCTTCGTCGGCGAGCGTTCCGTCGTCGCCGCGCGCGTCGCCGGCCGGCTCAAGGACCTCGCGTACGAGCTCGCCGAGGGCGACGAGGTCGAGCCCGTCGAGATCACCTCCAAGGACGGCCTCGACATCCTGCGCCACTCCACCGCGCACGTCATGGCCCAGGCCGTGCAGGAGCTCTTCCCCGAGGCCAAGCTGGGCATCGGCCCGCCCGTCAAGGACGGCTTCTACTACGACTTCGACGTCGAGAAGCCGTTCACCCCCGAGGATCTCAAGCTCATCGAGAAGCGGATGCAGGAGATCATCAAGCGGGGGCAGAAGTTCTCCCGCCGGGCGGTCACCGACGAGGCGGCCCGCGAGGAGCTCGCCGACGAGCCGTACAAGCTTGAGCTGATCGGCCTCAAGGGCTCGGCGGCCCAGGAGGAGGGCGCGAGCGTCGAGGTGGGCGCCGGCGAGCTCACCATCTACGACAACATCGACGCCAAGACCGGCGAGCTGTGCTGGCGCGATCTCTGCCGAGGTCCGCACCTGCCGACGACCCGGGTGATCCCGGCGTTCAAGCTCATGCGCCCCGCCGGTGCGTACTGGCGCGGCAGTGAGCAGAACAAAATGCTCCAGCGCATCTACGGCACCGCCTGGCCCACCAAGGACGAGCTCAAGGCGTACCTGGAGTTCCTGGCCGAGGCCGAGCGCCGCGACCACCGCAAGCTCGGCGCCGAGCTGGACCTCTTCTCCTTCCCGGACGAGCTGGGCCCGGGCCTCGCGGTCTTCCACCCCAAGGGTGGCGTGATCCGCAAGGAGATGGAGGACTACTCGCGCCGCGTGCACGAGAACTCCGGCTACGAGTTCGTCAACACCCCGCACATCACGAAGGAACACCTCTTCGAGACCTCGGGGCACCTGCCGCACTACGCGGAGGGCATGTTCCCGCCCATCGAGTTCGACGGGCAGAACTACCGCCTGAAGGCGATGAACTGCCCGATGCACAACTTGATCTTCAAGTCGCGCGGGCGCTCGTACCGTGAACTGCCGCTGCGTTTGTTCGAGTTCGGCACGGTCTACCGCTACGAGAAGTCCGGCGTCGTCCACGGCCTGACCCGTTCCCGCGGCTTCACCCAGGACGACTCGCACATCTACTGCACCAAGGAGCAGATGCCGGAGGAGCTCGACACGCTCCTCACCTTCGTGCTGGACCTGCTGCGCGACTACGGCCTGACCGACTTCGAGCTGGAGCTCTCGACCCGCGACCCCGAGTCGGACAAGTTCATCGGCTCGGACGAGGCGTGGGAGGAGGCCACCGAGGCGCTCCGCCAGGCGGCCGAGAAGCAGGGCCTTCCGCTGGTCCCGGACCCGGGCGGCGCCGCGTTCTACGGCCCGAAGATCTCGGTGCAGGCGCGCGACGCGATCGGCCGGTCCTGGCAGATGTCGACCCTCCAGGTCGACTTCAACCAGCCCGCGCGCTTCGGTCTGGAGTACACGGCGGCGGACGGCTCGCGCCAGCAGCCCGTCATGATCCACCGGGCGCTCTTTGGGAGTATCGAAAGGTTTTTCGGCGTGCTGCTGGAGCACTACGCGGGTGCGTTCCCGGCGTGGCTGGCCCCGGTGCAGGCGGTCGGCATCCCGATCGGCGACGCGCACGTCGAGTACCTGGAGGAGTTCGCGGCGGAGGCCCGGAAGAAGGGCCTGCGGGTCGAGGTCGACTCGTCCTCCGACCGCATGCAGAAGAAGATCCGCACCGCGCAGAAGTCCAAGGTGCCGTTCATGGTGATCGTCGGCGACGATGACATGAACGCGGGCACGGTGTCGTTCCGCTACCGCGATGGTTCGCAGAAGAACGGGATTCCGCGCGACCAGGCCATCGCCGAGCTCGTCGATGTGGTGGAGCGCCGCGTTCAGGTGTGACCTGTCCCCGCACGTGCGGGGGTGATCCACGCTCGATGCAGCCGAGCAGGGCTCGGTGGATGTGGCCCCCGCGTCCGCGGGGTCGGAGGGGCGGCCCGCAAGGGCCGCCCCTCACCGCGTCCCCGCCACGGAATATGCTGCTCACCATGACGAGTGAGCCGGAGCAGCAGATCGGAGTCGGGAGCCCGGACGCCTTCCAGCGACTGTGGACGCCCCACCGGATGGCGTACATCCAAGGCGAGAACAAGCCCAGCGGCCCGGGTGCCGGCGACGGCTGCCCGTTCTGCTCGATTCCGGAGAAGTCGGACGAGGACGGGCTGATCATCGCCCGGGGCGAGTGCGTCTACGCCGTGCTCAACCTCTACCCCTACAACGGCGGCCACTTGATGATCGTCCCGTTCCGGCACGTCGCCGACTACACCGAGCTGGACGAGGCCGAGACGGCCGAGCTGGCGGACTTCACCAAGCGGGCGATGCGGGCGCTCCGGGCCGCTTCCGGTGCGCACGGTTTCAACATCGGCATGAACCAGGGCTCGGTCGCGGGCGCGGGCATCGCCGCGCACCTTCACCAGCACGTCGTACCCCGCTGGGGCGGCGACACCAATTTTCTGCCGGTCGTCGGCCACACGAAGGTCCTGCCCCAACTCCTCGCCGACACGCGGAAGATGCTGGCCGACGTCTGGCCGGGGAGCGCGTGACACGCGCACAGTAAAAACTCGGAAAATCACCCCTAAATCAGACAAAACGGCTCTAATGGAGCGGTGACCTTCGTTCACCGCCGAACCGTGCTGCGCGCGGCCGCGAGCGGTGCCCTCGCCACGGTGGCGGGGGCACCGCTCGTCGGTTGTGACGACGGGCGGCCGCCCAGGTCGGCAGGGCGGCCCTCGGGGAGCCCGTCGGTGCGGCCCGTACCCGCCGGGCGCGTACCCGCCCTGCCCGCTCTGCCCGCCGGGCTGCCGGCGCAGATCGAGCACGGGCCGCGCGCCCGCAAGGCGGTGGCGCTCACCTTTCACGGCCGCGGGGACGCGGGGACGGCCACGGGCTGTCTCGCGGAGGCCGAGCGGGCGGGGGCGCGGGTGACCGTGCTGGCGGTGGGGGACTGGCTGGACGCCCAGCCGCGGCTCGCGCGCCGGGTGCTCGACGGCGGGCACGAGCTGGGCAATCACACCATGCGGCACCTGGACATCTGCGCGCTGGACGCGAAGGCGGCGTACGCGGAGATCACCCAGTGCGCGGACCGGTTGCGTCGGCTGACCGGGAGCATCGGGCGCTGGTTCCGTCCGTCGAAGGCGCGGGTGGCCACGGAGCAGGTGGTGCGTCTGGCGCGCAAGGCGGGGTATCCGCATGTTCTGTCGTACGACGTGGACTCTCTGGACTTCACCGACCCGGGCGCGGCGGCGGTGCGGCGCACGGTGCTGGACGGGGTGCGGCCGGGTTCGGTGGTGAGTCTGCACTTCGGGCACGCGGGCACGGTGGCCGCGTTGCCCGCGATCCTGGACGGCCTGCACCGGCGCGGTCTGCGTGCGGTGACGACTTCGGAGCTGCTGACCTGATGACTCGGTTCCCGTACAGACGATTCCGTCGCATGGCGTTGCTGGCCGCCGGGTGCGTGCTGCTGGCGGTGTCCGGCTGTGGTGGTGACAGTGGCAGTGAGGCGGCCGGGCCGCAGGCGCAGAAGCAGCGGCAGGGTGCGGCTCGTGGTGTGCCGCAGGGGCTGCCGGGGATGCCGCCGCTGCTGGACCCGCACGACGTGTACGCGGCGGACCGGCCGAACATGCTGTCGCCGGTGGTGAAGGACTTTCCGTCGCGGGTGTACGTGCCGAACACGGAGTCCGACACGGTGAGCGTCATCGATCCGAAGACGTACAAGGTGATCGAGACGATTCCGGTGGGGTCGCAGCCTCAGCACGTGGTGCCGTCCTGGGACTTGAAGACGCTGTGGGTGAACAACGACCGGGGGCACACGCTGACGCCGATCGATCCGGCCACCGGGAGGGCCGGCAAGACCGTTCCGGTGCACGACCCGTACAACCTGTACTTCACGCCGGACGGGAAGTACGCGGTGGTGATGGCGTCGATGGACCGGGAGTTGGTGTTCCGCGACGCGCACACGATGGCGCGGAAGAAGACGGTGCCGGTGAGCTGTCTGGGGGTGAATCACGCGGATTTCTCGCCGGACGGGCGGTACTTCATCGTCTCCTGTGAGTTCTCGGGGGAGTTGCTCAAGGTGGACACGGCGCGGATGAAGGTGATCGGGCAGCAGAAGCTGCCGTTCGACGGGGCGATGCCGCAGGACGTGAAGATCTCGTCGGACGGGAGGACGTGGTACATCGCGGACATGATGGCCGACGGGCTGTGGGTGCTGAACGGGGACAAGTTCACGGAGCCGTGGCTGATGCCGACGGGGAAGGGGGCGCATGGGCTGTATGTGAGCCGGGACTCGAAGTCGATGTACATCTCGAATCGGGGCGAGGGGTCGATTTCGGTGCTGGACCTGGCGAGCCGGAAGCTGGTGCACAAGTGGGAGCTGCCGGAGGGCGGCAGTCCGGACATGGGGGGTGTGTCGGCGGACGGCAAGGTGCTGTGGCTGTCGGGGCGTTACAACAGCGAGGTGTATGCGATCGACACGACGGACGGGCATCAGATCGCGAAGATCCCCGTGGGGGCGGGGCCGCACGGGCTGGCGGTGTATCCGCAGCCGGGGCGGTATTCGCTGGGGCACACGGGGATCTTCCGGTGACGTCCGGGGGTTACGCGTTGTAGACGTCGGCCTGGCGGGGGGCGGGGTCCTGGACGGCGCCGCTGAGGTTGCCGGCGCGGCCGGCGAAGCGTTCGGTGTTGACGTTCTTCTCGGCGAGGAACTGCAGGGCGGCCTCGTGGACGACGCGGAGGACGGGGGTGGCGGCCCGCAGGGCGTCGTCGGCCATGAAGCGGTGGCGCCAGGGCTTGTCGGCCCAGGCGTGGCGGAGGCCGAAGGGCTCGGGGAGGTTGAGCTTGCCGCCCCAGTATTCGAGGAGGGGCGGGTAGTAGGTGAG
This sequence comes from Streptomyces caatingaensis, assembly GCF_001187435.1. Taxonomy (GTDB): domain Bacteria; phylum Actinomycetota; class Actinomycetes; order Streptomycetales; family Streptomycetaceae; genus Streptomyces; species Streptomyces caatingaensis. Next base: position 327,412 of record NZ_LFXA01000017.1, read on the forward strand.
GGGGGCGCGGGCGGCGAGGCGGACGACCTCGCGGGCCTCGACGACGGGGAGCTGACGCTCCCAGGTCTCCCAGAACTTGAGGCCCTTGCGGAAGGTCTTCGTGCGGTTTTTCGGCTTGCCGTTGAAGACGGGGTGGATGGGGCCGAGGGCGTGGCCGGTGACCTCGATGCGCAGGGTCTTGTGGAGGACGGTGACGTTGACCAGGAGGGTGATGACCAACTGGCCGTCCCACAGGACGAACTGGACGCCGAGGTAGTGGCGGTTGCCGCTGCCGAAGTGCTGTTCGTCGCAGATCTTCTGGAGGGCGGCGCCCCTGAGCTGGAAGGTCTCCTCGCTGCCGGCCGGGCGGGAGACGGCGCCGGCGCCCTCGCCGACGGGGGAGACGACCCAGTGCTCGACGAACGGGGCGGGCAGGCCGCCGGTGTTGACGGGGGTGCGTTCGAGCTGGAGCAGGCGGTCGTGGACGGCGCGCATGATGTCCCAGCTGCGGAAGGGCTCGATCTCCTTGTCGGGGTCGGCGGGGGCGAGGTCCTCGGCGAGCTGCCAGCTTCCCCAGCGGGTGCCCATGCCGAGTATGCCCTTGGGGCCGGCGTAGAAGACGATGTTGCTCTTCTGCTCGGCCGAGAGGCGTTCGAGGTTCTGGCGGAGCTGTTCGGCGGCGCTCTCGCCGGGGTTCTTGGGGACGGCCTCGGGGATCTTGGCGCCGATGCCGCCGCCGTCGAGGAGGCCGGTCCAGCGGCTGCGGAGGTCCTTGGCGGTGCGTTCGCAGACGGTCTTGGCCCAGGCCCAGCCGATGACGGGGGCGACGAGCATGGCGCGCAGGTAGAGGCCGAGGAGGCCGCTGAACGGCAGCTTGATCAGGAAGATGACGGCGAAGACGCCGAGGGCGAGCAGGAGGGCGGTGCCGAGGGCGCCGGCGCGTTTGTTCTGGGCGCCGGCGATGGTGCGGCGGAGCTGGAAGACGCCGAGCCAGAGGAGGACGCCGGGGAGGAAGAGGAGGCCGAAGACGGCCATGATGACGGTGAGGCGGGCGTCGCGCTGTTTGCGGATGCGGCTGGCGGCGAGGCAGTGCTCGACGATGACCTGGGGCTCCATGCCGAAGGCCTGGATGAGGGGCTTGCGGCCGCCGCCGAGCATGCGCTGCTGGACGGCGCGGGAGAAGGCCTCGCCGAGGTTGGGTTCGAAGAGGGAGATGCGGGGGGCCTTGACGGAGGAGGTGGCCCAGTCGGAGTTGGCCTTGAGGAGCTCGTCGACGGGGCCGTCGCGGTAGGCGGCGGAGGCGAGGGCCTGGGTCGCCGCGGTCTGGCCGGCTCCGCCCGAGATGGGGATCTGGGCGCCCGGGCTGAAGTCGAACCCGTCTGTCACTGCTGCCCCCCAGGCCGCGCGCTGCTGCTGCCACGGCCCGACTCCGGTGCCCTGCCGGGGCAGTTGCCGGGGGCCGCCGGTCCAGCGTATCGGTGTGGACGGTCGTGTGGGCGGGAGATCCGAAAGCCGCCCGTCCCAAGCGAGTTGGGACGGGCGGCTTGTGAACTATGCCCCGTTCTCCGCCTGTTCGCGAATGCGGTCGGCGAGCTGCGGGGGCATGGGCTCGTGCCGCGCGTACGAGCGGCTGAACCGCCCGGTGCCGTGCGACAGGGAGCGCAGGTCCACCGCGTACCGGCCGATCTCCAGCTCGGGCACCTCGGCGCGGACCAGGGTGCGTCCGCCCGGTGACTGCTCGGTGCCCACCACCCGGCCGCGGCGGCCGGACAGGTCGCTCATGACCGGGCCCACGTACTCGTCGGCCACCAGCACCCGGAGCTCGGCGACCGGTTCGAGGAGGTGGATCCGGGCCTCGGCGGCCGCCTCGCGCAGGGCGAGGGCGCCGGCGGTCTGGAAGGCCGCGTCCGAGGAGTCCACCGAGTGCGCCTTGCCGTCGAGGAGGGTCACCCGCACGTCCACCAGCGGATGCCCGGCGACGACGCCCTTGGCCGCCTGGGCGCGGACGCCCTTCTCCACGGAGGGGATGAACTGCCGGGGCACCGCGCCGCCCACGACCTTGTCCACGAACTCGATGCCGGAGCCCTCCGGGAGCGGCTCCACCTCGATCTCGCAGATGGCGAACTGGCCGTGGCCGCCGGACTGTTTGACGTGCCGGCCGCGCCCGGACGCCTTGCCGCCGAAGGTCTCGCGCAGGGAGACCTTGTGCGGGACGACGTCGACCTGGACGCCGTAGCGGGTGCGCAGCCGCTCCAGGGCGACGTCGCGGTGGGCCTCGCCGAGGCACCACAGGACGACCTGGTGGGTGTGCTGGTTGTGCTCCAGGCGCATGGTGGGGTCCTCGGCGACGAGGCGGGCGAGGCCCTGGGAGAGCTTGTCCTCGTCGGCCTTGCTGTGGGCCGCGATGGCGACCGGCAGCAGGGGGTCGGGCATGGACCAGGGCTCCATGCGCAGCGGGTCGGCGGGGGAGGAGAGGGTGTCGCCGGTCTCGGCGCGGGAGAGCTTGGCGACGCAGACGACGTCGCCGGCGACGGCCTGGGGGATCTGGCGCTGGTGCTTGCCGAACGGGGACGAGAGGGCGCCGATCCGTTCGTCCGCCTCGTGGTCCTCGTGCCCGCGGTCGGCCAGGCCGTGGCCGGAGACGTGGACGGTCTCGTCCGGGCGGAGGGTGCCGGAGAAGACGCGGACGAGGGAGATCCTGCCGACGTAGGGGTCGGAGGAGGTCTTGACGACCTCGGCCACGAGCGGACCGGCCGGGTCGCAGGCCAGGGCGGGGCGGGGGGTGCCGTCGAGCGCGGTGACCGGCGGCGGGGTGCGTTCGGGAGGGGTCGGGAAGCCGCCGGTGACCAGCTCCAGGAGCTCGACGGTGCCCAGGCCCTGGCGGGAGCCGTCGGGCGCCGGGGCGGCGGCGAGGACGGGGTGGAAGGAGCCGCGCGCCACGGCCCGTTCGAGGTCTTCTATGAGGGTTTTGACGTCGATGTCCTCCCCCGCGAGGTAGCGGTCCATCAGGGTCTCGTCCTCGCTCTCGGCGATGATGCCCTCGATGAGCCGGTTGCGGGCGTCGTCGATCCGGCGCTGCTCCTCGGGGCCGGGGGCCGTCTCGGTGCGTTCGCCGGAGGAGTAGTCGAGGAGGCGCTGGGAGAGCAGGCCGACGAGGCCGGTGACGGGGCGGTGCCCGTCGGGGCCCTCGGGGCCGTGCAGGGGGAGGTAGAGCGGCAGCACGCTGTCGGGGGAGTCGCCGCCGAAGGCGGCGCGGCAGGTCTCCGTCATCGTGTCGAAGTCCGCCCGGGCCGCCTCCAGGTGCGTCACCACGATGGCGCGCGGCATGCCCACGGCCGCGCACTCCTCCCACAGGGTGCGGGTGGCCCCGGTGACGCCCTCGGCGCCCTCCGCCGCGGAGACGACGAAGAGCGCGGCGTCGGCCGCCCGCAGCCCGGCCCGCAGCTCACCGACGAAGTCGGCGTAGCCGGGGGTGTCGAGCAGGTTGATCTTGATGCCGGCCCACTCCACGGGGACGGCGGAGAGCTGCACCGAACGCTGCTGGCGGTGCTCGATCTCGTCGTAGTCGGAGACCGCGCCGCCGTCCTCGACCCGGCCCGCCCGGGTCACCGCCCCGGTGGCCAGGGCCAGTGCCTCCACGAGGGTCGTCTTGCCGGAGCCGCTGTGGCCGACCAGTACGACGTTGCGTATGCCGCCGGGCCGGTCGGCCGCCGCTGTTCTGCCGGCGGCTCCAGGGTGGGTGGTCTTGTCGCCCATGTGTCCCGCCTTCCGGTTGACACCTGCGTCCTTCGAGCTTTCCACCGCGGTCACGCTGCGTCCATACGTCGCACACGCAGGCGCAACCGTCCGCCCCGGCGTGCGGGGCCGCCGGGCGCCCTCCCCGGGCGCGTCCATCCGGGTGGCGGGCGCCGGTGGCGGCCGCGGGCGGGCGGCGGGCGGCCGCGGCGGAGCCGGGCGCGGGCGCGGTGCGCGGTGTGCGCGCGGCCGGTCCCCGCCGCCTGGCTACGATGGGCCAGCCGGTGGCTGATCGACCACCCGGCCCGCACACGACCCTCCGGGAAGGCCATGCTGAACAAGTACGCGCGTGCGTTCTTCACGCGTGTTCTCACGCCGTTCGCCGCCCTGCTCATCCGACTGGGCGTGAGCCCCGACGCGGTGACCCTCATCGGCACCGGTGGGGTGGTGGCGGGGGCGCTGGTCTTCTACCCCCAGGGGGAGTTCTTCTGGGGCACGGTCACCATCACGCTGTTCGTCTTCTCCGACCTGGTCGACGGCAACATGGCGCGGCAACTGGGCCGCTCCAGCCGCTGGGGGGCGTTCCTGGACTCCACGCTCGACCGGGTCGCCGACGCGGCGATCTTCGGCGGGCTGGCGCTGTGGTACGCCAGCTACGAGGGGCACAGCATCGCCCTGTGCGCCGTGGCGATCTTCTGTCTGGCGAGCGGGCAGGTGGTGTCGTACACCAAGGCGCGGGGTGAGAGCATCGGGCTGCCGGTGAAGGTCAACGGCCTGGTCGAACGGGCGGAACGCCTGGTGATCTCGCTGGTGGCCTGCGGTTTCTCCGGGCTGCACAAGTTCGGGGTGCCCGGCATCCAGGTGTTGCTGCCCATCGCCCTGTGGATCGTGGCGGCCGGCAGCCTGATCACTCTGATTCAGCGCGTGGTCACCGTGCGCCGTGAGGCGGCGGAGGCGGACGCGGCGACCCTGGCGGGAGGGGGAGACGCCCGGTGAAGGACGAGTTGACCGACGCGCTGTACGGACTGGGGTGGGGCGCGGTCAAGCGGCTTCCCGAACCGGTGGCGGCGCGGCTCGGCCGTGAGATCGCCGATGTCGCCTGGCGGCGGCGGGGCAAGGGGGTGCTGCGGCTGGAGGCCAACCTCGCCCGGGTCGTCCCCGACCCCTCCCCGCCCCGGCTCGCCCGGCTCTCCCGGCTGGGCATGCGCTCGTACATGCGCTACTGGATGGAGTCCTTCCGGCTTCCGGCCTGGAGCCGGGAGCGCATGCGGACCTCCTTCGAACCCGAGGGCCTGCACCACCTGGAGGAGGGGCTGGCCCGCGGCCGCGGCGTGGTGCTGGCCCTGCCCCACATGGGCAACTACGACATGGCGGGTGCCTGGGTGACCTCCCGGCTGGGGGTGCCGTTCACGACGGTGGCCGAGCGGCTGAAGCCGGAGTCGCTCTACGACCGCTTCGTCGCCTACCGCGAGGGGCTGGGCATGGAGGTGCTGCCGCATGCCGGCGGCTCGGCCTTCGGCACGCTCTCGCGGCGGCTGCGGGCCGGCGGGCTGGTCTGCCTGGTGGCGGACCGGGACCTGTCGGCGCACGGCATAGAGGTGAAGTTCTTCGGGGAGGCCGCCAAGATGCCGGGCGGGCCGGCCCGGCTGGCGGTGCAGACCGGTGCCGTGCTGCTGCCGGTGACCCTCTGGTACGACGACTCGCCGGTGATGAAGGGGCGGGTGCACCCGCCGGTGGAGATGCCGGAGACGGGCACCCGGCCGGAGAAGGCCGCCGTCATGACCCAGGCCCTGGCGGACGCCTTCGCCTCCGGCATCGCCGAGCACCCCCAGGACTGGCACATGCTCCAGCGCCTCTGGCTCGCCGACCTTCCCCGGCAGGGCGGCGCCCCGGCGGGACGGGGCACGGGGGTACCGACGGACACCGGGACGACGGGTACGGGGGCGACAGGCCCGGGGACGATGGACACCGGGACGACGGGTACGGGAACGACGACGGGCACGGGAACGGGGACGCCGTGAAGATCGGGATCGTCTGTCCGTACTCGTGGGACGTGCCCGGGGGCGTCCAGTTCCACATCAGGGACCTGGCCGAGCACCTGATCCGGCTGGGGCACGAGGTCTCCGTGCTCGCCCCCGCGGACGACGAGACCCCGCTGCCCCCCTTCGTCGTCTCCGCCGGCCGGGCCGTGCCCGTGCCGTACAACGGCTCGGTGGCCCGGCTCAACTTCGGCTTCCTGTCGGCCGCGCGCGTCCGCCGCTGGCTGCACGAGGGCGACTTCGACGTCATCCACATCCACGAACCCACCTCTCCCTCGCTGGGGCTGCTCGCCTGCTGGGCCGCCCAGGGCCCGATCGTCGCCACCTTCCACACCTCCAATCCGCGCTCGCGGGCCATGATCGCGGCCTATCCGATCCTCCAGCCGGCGCTGGAGAAGATCAGCGCCCGGATCGCGGTCAGCGAATACGCCCGCCGGACCCTGGTCGAGCACCTGGGCGGGGACGCGGTGGTCATCCCCAACGGCGTCGACGTGGACTTCTTCGCCCGCGCCGAGCCCCGGCCCGAGTGGACCGGCAACGGCCACGGCCCCGACGGCCCCCCGGACCCGGACCGCCCGGCGACCATCGGATTCATCGGCCGGATCGACGAGCCCCGCAAGGGCCTGCCCGTCCTGATGCGCGCCCTGCCGAAGATCCTCGCCGAGCGCCCCGGGACCCGGCTGCTGGTGGCCGGCCGCGGTGACGAGGAGGAGGCCGTCGCTGCACTGCCGCCCGAGGCCCGGGGGGCCGTGGAATTCCTCGGCATGGTCAGTGACGAGGACAAGGCCCGTCTGCTGCGCAGCGTGGACGTCTATGTGGCGCCCAACACCGGCGGCGAGTCCTTCGGCATCATCCTCGTCGAGGCCATGTCGGCGGGGGCACCCGTCCTCGCCAGCGATCTGGACGCCTTCGTCCAGGTCCTCGACCGGGGCGCGGCCGGGGAACTGTTCGCCAACGAGGACTCCGAGGCGCTGGCCGCGGCGGCCCTGCGGCTGCTCGGGGACCCGGGCCGGCGGGCCGAGCTGAGCAAGCGGGGCAGCGCCCACGTGCGGCGCTTCGACTGGGCGACGGTCGGAGCCGACATCCTCGCCGTCTACGAGACGGTGACCGCGGGAGCCGCGTCCGTCGCCACGGACGAGCGGACGGGGCTGTGGGCGCGGTGGGGGCTGGCCCGCGACTGAGCGCGGCCGGGGGCCCTCCGGCCGCGGACGGCCCGGGGCCCCGGGCCTCCAAGACCGGTGCGTGCCGGGTGCGCCCCGCCGGGTGCGCACCCTCGCCCCACCTCAACTCCGGGCTCGGGCCCGGGCCTTGACGCCGGATCCTGACGCCGGGCCCGGACCCGGGCTCTGATCCTGGGTCCTGATCCCGGGCCCTGACCCCGGGCCCTGACCCCGGGCCCCATCTCCCCCCGACCCCGCGCGCCCGCTCCGGGCCTCAACTCCGGGAGGGATCCGGCGCCGTCCCCGGCACCGGCGGCTCCCCGGTCGCCTCCGCCGTCAGGCCGAACAGCGGGACGCCGTGCCGCTCCCGGAACCGCCGGCTGCGCCGGACGGTGGCTATCACCACCAGCGCCAGGATCCCCAGCGACTGGGAGCGGCCGATCACCGGCACCACGTCCACGGGGAGGGACACCGCCTCCACCACGCTCAGCGCCGCGTCCAGCAGCTCCGCCGCGCCCCACAGCAGGGTCAGCGAGCGCAACGCCCGCCGGAACTCCGGATCGCGCCGCCAGCGCCGCTCGGCCGATTCGTCCGCCGTGGCCGAGCGCAGCTGCCGGCCGAACTGGAAGGCGAACGGCCGGGCCGCGAGCAGGGTGCCCGCGATCCACAGCCCCAGCACCGCCGGAAGCGCGGCGTCCTTGAGCAGCAGCACCCTGGGATCCCCGCTGATCAGCGAGGTGACGGCGGAGACGAGGAGCAGGACGACCACCAGCAGGTCGAAGAAGCGGGCCCGCCGGTGGCGGACGGCCTCGACCACGGCCTGTATGACGGGAGGAACGCTGCTCAGCAGCAGCGCCTGCCACTGGGCGACGCCCTGCCAGCGCAGCACGTAGTAGAGCGCCAGGGGCAGGGCCACCGCGACGCCCAGCGTCGGGATCAGCGTGGTGACGACGGTGGTGACCACGGCGCGCCGGGCGCGCGGTGCTTCGGCTTGCACGGTCGGTTGCACGGTAGGACTTCCCCTCGCCTCGCCGGTGGCCACGGGCCGTCGCTCCCCCCGTGGGAACGGCCGTGACCTGCCACCCATGACGCTACGGAGCAGGCGGGTGGAGGCGGATCGGAGCCAGGGTCGATTCTTCCGGCGGCCGTCCACCCGGCCTCCACCCGAGGGTGGACGGGGCGGGGAAACGGGGCCGGTACTGTGGCCCGGCGTGACAGGTTCTCTGTGGATCTCCTTCTGGATCGTCGCCGCCCTGGTCCTCGTCGGCGTCTACCTCAGCTGGACCGCCGGGCGGCTGGACCGGCTGCACAGCCGTATCGACGCCGCGCGGGCCGCGCTCGACGCGCAGTTGCTGCGCCGCGCCTCGGTCGCCCAGGAGGTCGCCACCGCGGGCGTCCTCGACCCGGCCGCCTCGATCGTCCTCTACCAGGCCGCGCACGCCGCCCGGCAGGCCGAGGAGGAACAACGGGAGGTCGCCGAGAGCGAGTTGAGCCAGGCGCTGCGCGCGGTGTTCGCCGAGGCCGCGCAGGCGGCGGCCGTCCGGGAGGCGCCCGGCGGCGAGGAGTCGCTGGGGGAGCTGGACCGGGCGGTGCGCCGGGTGCCGATGGCGCGGCGCTTCCACAACGACGCGGTGCGCGCGGCGCGCGCGGTGCGGCGGCACCGGGTGGTGCGCTGGTTCCGGCTGGCCGGGCACGCCCCCTTCCCGATGGCCTTCGAGATGGACGACGAGCCGCCCGCGGCCCTCGACGGCCGCGCGGCCCGCTGACGGCCGTCCCCTCACCACGGTCGGCGGATCACCACTGATCGGCGGATCACCGGGGGTCGTGGAACGCCACGGGCCGGCGGAACACCACGGGCCACCGGGACGGCCGCGAGCGGCTCCCGCACCGGCCGCGCACGGCGGGCCGCCGGGATGCGGCAGTGGGGCCCGGCCCCGGCCGGAGAGGGCCGGGACCTCCGGACCGGGCCGCCCCTGCAGGCCACCGGCCCCGAATTGGCCCTTTTCCCGCACCGGCCGGGCGGCTTTGATGACGCTGCGGCGCCACTGCCCGGACGCCGCAGCATCACCGCCCTGGATAGTGAGGTCACATCGTGTCCACCCCCAGCACGCTCCCGAACCCCGAGACCGGCACCGCACGCGTCAAGCGCGGCATGGCCGAGCAGCTCAAGGGCGGCGTGATCATGGATGTCGTCACCCCCGAGCAGGCCAAGATCGCCGAGGACGCCGGCGCGGTCGCGGTGATGGCGCTGGAGCGGGTGCCCGCCGACATCCGCAAGGACGGCGGCGTGGCCCGCATGTCCGACCCGGACATGATCGAGGGGATCATCAACGCCGTCTCCATCCCGGTCATGGCCAAGTCCCGCATCGGCCACTTCGTCGAGGCCCAGGTCCTGCAGTCGCTGGGCGTGGACTACATCGACGAGTCCGAGGTGCTCACCCCGGCCGACGAGGTCAACCACTCCGACAAGTGGGCGTTCACCACCCCCTTCGTCTGCGGTGCCACCAACCTCGGTGAGGCCCTGCGCCGCATCGCCGAGGGCGCGGCCATGATCCGTTCCAAGGGCGAGGCCGGCACCGGGAACGTCGTCGAGGCCGTCCGCCACCTGCGCCAGATCAAGAACGAGATCGCCAGGCTGCGCGGCTTCGACAACCACGAGCTCTACGCCGCGGCCAAGGAGCTGCGCGCCCCGTACGAGCTGGTCAAGGAGGTCGCCGAGCTGGGCAAGCTGCCGGTGGTCCTCTTCTCCGCCGGTGGCGTCGCGACCCCGGCCGACGCCGCGCTGATGCGCCAGCTCGGCGCCGAGGGCGTCTTCGTCGGGTCGGGCATCTTCAAGTCCGGCGACCCGGCCAAGCGGGCGGCGGCCATCGTGAAGGCGACCACCTTCTACGACGACCCCAAGATCATCGCGGACGCCTCCCGCAACCTGGGCGAGGCCATGGTCGGCATCAACTGCGACACCCTCCCCGAGACCGAGCGGTACGCCAACCGCGGCTGGTAGTCCGGCCGTTCCCCCGGTGGGCGGTCCGCGGTACGGGCGGACCGTCCACCGGGCCGTTCCACCCCTCGTACGACAAGAGAGGCAGTGACCCCGTGTCCACCCCCACCATCGGCGTCCTCGCCCTCCAGGGCGACGTCCGCGAGCACCTGGTGGCCCTGGCCGCCGCCGACGCGGTGGCCCGGCCCGTCCGGCGTCCGGAGGAGCTCGCGGAGGTCGACGGCCTGGTGATCCCCGGCGGCGAGTCCACCACCATGTCCAAGCTCGCGGTGGTCTTCGGGATGCTGGAGCCGCTGCGCGAGCGGGTGCGCTCCGGGATGCCGGTCTACGGCACCTGCGCCGGCATGATCATGCTGGCGGACAAGATCCTGGACGGCCGTGAGGACCAGGAGACGCTGGGCGGCATCGACATGATCGTGCGCCGCAACGCCTTCGGCCGGCAGAACGAGTCCTTCGAGGCGGCCGTGGAGATGGCCGGCGTCGCGGGCGGTCCCGTGGAGGGCGTCTTCATCCGGGCCCCCTGGGTCGAGTCCGTCGGTGCGCGGGCCGAGGTGCTGGCCGTCCACGACGGCCACACGGTGGCCGTGCGCCAGGACCACGTGCTGGCCACGTCCTTCCATCCGGAGCTGACCGGGGACCACCGGGTGCACGCCCTGTTCGTGGAGATGGTGCGCGCCGCGCGTACCTGAGATCCCGGTAGGATCTCAGTCGTTCGTTTCAAGATTGGGTTACGCGAAGGAGACAGGCTGATGTCCGGCCACTCTAAATGGGCTACGACGAAGCACAAGAAGGCCGTGATCGACGCCAAGCGCGGCAAGCTCTTCGCGAAGCTGATCAAGAACATCGAGGTCGCGGCCCGCATGGGCGGTGCCGACCCGGACGGTAACCCGACGCTCTACGACGCCATCCAGAAGGCCAAGAAGCAGTCGGTTCCGAACAAGAACATCGACTCCGCGGTCAAGCGCGGTGCCGGCCTGGAAGCGGGCGGCGCCGACTACGAGACGATCATGTACGAGGGCTACGGCCCCAACGGCGTCGCGGTGCTCATCGAGTGCCTCACCGACAACCGCAACCGCGCCACCGGTGACGTCCGCGTCGCCATGACCCGCAACGGCGGCTCGATGGCCGACCCGGGCTCGGTGTCCTACCTCTTCAACCGCAAGGGCGTCGTGATCGTCCCCAAGGGCGAGCTCACCGAGGACGACGTGCTCGGCGCGGTCCTGGACGCCGGTGCCGAGGAGGTCAACGACCTCGGCGAGAACTTCGAGGTCATCAGCGAGGCCACCGACCTGGTCGCGGTCCGCACCGCCCTCCAGGAGGCCGGCATCGACTACGACTCGGCCGAGGCCAACTTCGTCCCCACCATGCAGGTGCAGCTGGACGAGGACGGCGCCCGCAAGATCTTCAAGCTGATCGACGCGCTGGAGGACAGCGACGACGTGCAGAACGTCTTCGCCAACTTCGACGTCTCCGACGAGGTCATGGCCAAGGTCGACGCCTGAGCCGACCTGCGGGGACCGGCGACGGCCGGTGACGACGACGGGCCGACGGGACGCTTCCCGCCGGCCCGTCGCGCTGTCGGCCCCGCGTGCCGCGGGCCCCGGGCGCCGTCGGTCCGGGGCGTTGTCAGTGCCGGCCGATAGCCTGCCGGAACAGTTGACCGAAGGAGGGGGCGCGATGCGCGTGCTGGGCGTGGACCCGGGTCTGACGCGGTGCGGCGTCGGCGTGGTCGAGGGGACGGCGGGGCGGCCGCTGCGCATGGCCGGCGTCGGGGTCGTGCGGACGCCCGCCGACGCCGACACCCCGGAGCGGCTCGTCCTCATAGAGCGCGGCATCGAGCAGTGGCTCGACGAGCACCGGCCGGAGTACGTCGCCGTCGAGCGCGTCTTCAGCCAGCACAACGTCCGCACGGTCATGGGCACCGCCCAGGCCAGCGCGGTCGCCATGCTGTGCGCCGCCCGCCGCGGACTGCCCGTCGCCCTGCACACCCCCAGCGAGGTCAAGGCCGCCGTCACCGGCTCCGGCCGGGCCGACAAGGCCCAGGTGGGCTCCATGGTCACCCGCATCCTGCGGCTGGCCGCGCCCCCCAAGCCGGCGGACGCGGCCGACGCGCTCGCCCTGGCCATCTGCCACATCTGGCGCGCCCCGGCCACCGGCCGCCTCCAGCAGGCCGTCGCCGCCCACCGCCGCGCCACCGCTCCCGTCCGCCTCCCGAAGGGCATCCGATGATCGCCTTTGTCTCCGGTCCCGTCGCGGCCCTCGCCCCCGACACCGCCGTCGTCGAGGTCGGCGGCGTCGGCATGGCCGTCCAGTGCACCCCCGGCACCCTCGCGCGGCTCACGGTCGGCGAGCCCGCCCGCCTGGCCACCTCCCTCGTCGTCCGGGAGGACTCGCTGACCCTCTACGGCTTCGCCGACGACGACGAGCGGCAGACCTTCGAGCTGCTCCAGACCGCCAGCGGCGTCGGCCCCCGCCTCGCCCAGGCGATGCTCGCCGTCCACTCCCCGGACGCGCTGCGCCGCGCCTTCGCCGCCGGCGACGAGAAGGCGCTCACCGCCGTGCCGGGCATCGGCAAGAAGGGCGCCCAGAAGCTGCTGCTGGAGCTCAAGGACCGGCTCGGCGCGCCCGTCGGCGGCGGCACCGCGGCCGTCGCGTCCGCCGCCCCGGCCGCCGCCGCGGGCTGGCGCGACCAGCTGCACACCGCCCTCGTCGGCCTGGGGTACGCGCCCCGCGAGGCGGACGGCGCCGTCGAGGCGGTGGCCCCGCAGGCCGAGGCCGTGGCCGCCGAGGGCGGCACCCCCCAGGTGGGACAGCTGCTGCGAGCGGCGCTGCAGTCGCTCAACCGGGCCCGCTAGCCGGCCGCCCGCCCGCGCACCGGGGCGCCCGCCCGTGCACCGACGACGCAACGAACCGTGAGGACACCCGTGAACTGGAACGACGAGTCCGACCGCGTGGTCGCCGCCACCGCCGACGGCGACGACCACGCCGTCGAAGCCGCCCTGCGGCCCAAGGACCTGGGCGAGTTCGTCGGCCAGGAGCGCGTGCGCGAACAGCTCGACCTGGTGCTGCGCGCCGCCCGCGCCCGCGGCGCCACCGCCGACCACGTCCTGCTCTCCGGCGCCCCCGGCCTCGGCAAGACCACCCTCTCGATGATCATCGCGACGGAGATGGGCGCCCCGATCCGCATCACCTCCGGCCCCGCCATCCAGCACGCCGGCGACCTCGCCGCGATCCTCTCCTCCCTCACCGAGGGCGAGGTCCTCTTCCTCGACGAGATCCACCGCATGTCCCGGCCCGCCGAGGAGATGCTCTACATGGCCATGGAGGACTTCCGGGTCGACGTCGTCGTCGGCAAGGGCCCCGGCGCCACCGCCATCCCCCTCGAACTGCCGCCCTTCACCCTCGTCGGCGCCACCACCCGCGCCGGCCTGCTGCCCCCGCCGCTGCGCGACCGCTTCGGCTTCACCGGCCACATGGAGTTCTACGCCCCCGCCGAGCTCCAGCGCGTCATCCACCGCTCGGCCGGCCTGCTCGACGTGGTCATCGAGGAGGAGGGCGCGGCCGAGATCGCCGGCCGCTCCCGCGGCACGCCCCGCATCGCCAACCGCCTCCTGCGCCGCGTCCGCGACTACGCCCAGGTGAAGGCGGACGGGGTGATCACCCGCGAGATCGCCGCCCACGCCCTCCAGGTCTACGAGGTGGACGGCCGGGGGCTCGACCGGCTCGACCGGGCCGTGCTCACCGCCCTGCTCAAGCTCTTCGGCGGCGGTCCCGTCGGCCTTTCCACGCTGGCCGTGGCGGTCGGCGAGGAGCGGGAGACCGTCGAGGAGGTCGCCGAGCCCTTCCTGGTCCGCGAGGGACTGCTGGCCCGCACCCCCAGGGGCCGGATCGCGACCCCGGCGGCCTGGGAACACCTGGGGATGCAGCCGCCGCAGCAGGTCACCAGGGGTGCGGGCACGGGCGCGGGCCAGGGCGACCTGTTCGGCGAGTGACGGCGCGGAGACTGGTCGGCCCAGGAACCCGGGTGCCATGCTGGGCGTTGTTCCATAGGCGCGGACTCGCTTAGACTCCGCCGATGCCGTCCCTACCGGCGGCAGACCACCCCCGTAGACCAGGCCGCACCCCCAAGCGGTCGTGTGAAGGAAACCCCGTCCCGTGAATCTCGTGACTCTTCTGCCGTTCATCGTGCTCATCGGGGCCATGTTCCTGATGACCCGGTCGGCCAAGAACAAGCAGCGCCAGGCTGCCCAGATGCGCGACCAGATGCAGCCGGGCACCGGTGTGCGGACGATCGGCGGCATGTACGCCACCGTCAAGGAGGTCAGCGAGGACTCGGTCCTCCTCGAGGTCGCCCCCGGCGTCCACGCGATCTACGCGAAGAACGCCATTGGCGCCGTCCTCGAGGACGAGGAGTACAACCGCATCATCCACGGCATCGAGAACGCCGGCGAGGAGAGCCCGGCCGTGCCGGACGACATCTCCTCGCTGACCGAGGCCGGTGAGGCCGCCGAGGGCGAGAAGAAGATCGACCTCGGCAAGGGCGCCGCTCCCGAGGACGCCGAGCCCCGGAAGACCGCTGACGCGGACGAGGCCGAGCCCAAGGACGGCAAGAAGGACGGCGGCTCCGACGCGAAGTAGCCCCAATCGGCGGACCGTGACGCACCACCGCTCGGTGCGTCACGGTCCGCTGACGGTCTAGGCTCCGGCGGGGGGCACGTCCCCACAAACTTCGTGGCCGCCCGGCGAACACCTGACGCCCGGCGGTTGGACAGGGAGAAACGACAAGGTGGCAGCACCGAAGAAGGGCCGCAGGTCCCCGGGCGGCCAGGGCAGGCCGGGCAGAGTCCTGGCCTTCATCCTGATCGCCATGGTGGCGCTCGTCGGGGGGATGTTCGCCTCCGGGCACACGACACCGCGACTGGGCATCGACCTCGCGGGCGGGACGAGCTTCACGCTCCAGGCGAAGAACCAGCCGGGCAAGCCCAACGCGATCACGACGACCAACATGAACACGGCCGTCGGCATCATCGAGCGCCGCGTCAACGGCCTCGGCGTGTCCGAGTCCGAGGTCCAGACGCAGGGCAAGAGCCACATCATCGTGAACATCCCCAAGGGGACGAACGCGAAGCAGGCCCGCGAGCAGGTGGGCACCACCGCCCAGCTCGCCTTCCGCCCCGTGCTCATGGCGGCCCCCGCCGGCAAGCTCCCCGAGCCCACGCCCAGCGCCTCGAACGGCAAGGACAAGGGCGACAAGGACAAGGGCGACAAGGGCAAGGACAAGGACGACAAGAAGGGCAAGCCGTCCGGCACGCCCACGGCGTCCTCCCCGTCGGCCACCCCCTCGGGCAAGCACACCCAGGGCCGCGCCGTCACCGAGGCGCTGAAGGCCCCGCAGGCGCCCAAGCCCACCCCCACCCCGACGCCCTCCGGCGGCGCGGCCGCCGGCGACCTGCAGAAGCAGTTCGCCGCGCTCGACTGCGCCACGCCGAAGGGCCGCGCCGACGCGGCGAAGGCCGCCACCCTCGCCAAGCCGGGCGACGACGTCGTCGTCTGCGACAAGGACGGCCAGGAGAAGCTGCTCCTCGGCGCCGTGTCGATCGAGGGCGTGGACGTCACCGAGGCCAAGGCCGCCTTCGACACCCAGCGCGCCACCGGCTGGCAGGTCCAGCTGAAGTTCAACGGCAGCGGCGCCAAGAAGTTCGCCGACGTCACCGGCAAGCTCGCGGCCAAGCCCGAGGGCCAGAACCGCTTCGCGATCGTCATGGACGGCCAGTCCGTCTCCGCCCCGCGGGTCAGCTCGGCCATCCCCGGCGGCAGCGCCGAGATCAGCGGCAACTTCACCCAGTCCAGCGCCCAGGACCTGGCCAACATCCTGTCCTACGGCGCCCTGCCGCTCTCCTTCGACATCGTCACCGAGACGACCGTCAGCGCCGCCCTCGGCGGCGAGCAGCTGCGCGCCGGCCTGATCGCCGGTGCCATCGGCCTCGCGCTCGTGATCGTCTACCTGGTGGTCTACTACCGCGGCCTCGCGCTCGTCGCCCTCGCCAGCCTCGCGTGCTCGGCCGTCCTCACCTACACGATCATGGTCCTGCTGGGCCCGGCCATCGGCTTCGCGCTGAACCTGCCGGCCGTCTGCGGTGCCATCGTCGCGATCGGCATCACCGCCGACTCGTTCATCGTCTACTTCGAGCGCATCCGCGACGAGATCCGCGAGGGCCGCACCCTGCGCCCGTCGGTCGAGCGCGCCTGGCCGCGCGCCCGGCGGACGATCCTCGTCTCGGACTTCGTCTCCTTCCTGGCCGCCGCGGTGCTCTTCCTCGTCACCGTCGGCAAGGTCCAGGGCTTCGCGTTCACCCTCGGACTGACCACGCTGCTCGACGTCGTCGTGGTCTTCCTCTTCACCAAGCCGCTGATGACGCTCCTCGCCCGCCGGAGGTTCTTCGCCAACGGCCATCCCTGGTCCGGACTGGACCCCAAGCGGCTCGGCGCCAAGCCGCCGCTGCGGGCCTCCCGCCGTCGCCCCTCCGCCACCCGTGACCCGAAGGAGGCTTGAGATGTCACGACTCGGCACCCTCGGCGCCCGGCTCTACCGAGGCGAGGTCGGCTACGACTTCGTCGCCAAGCGGAAGATCTGGTACGGCATCTCGATCCTCATCACCATCACGGCCATCGTGGGCCTGGCGGTGCGCGGCCTGAACATGGGCATCGAGTTCTCCGGCGGCGCGATCTTCAACACGGACAAGACGTCGGTCTCGGCCGAAGCGGCCAAGCAGACCGCCCAGCAGGCGTCGGGCCACACCGCGGTGGTCCAGAAGACCGGTGAGGGCAAGCTGCGCATCCAGGTCAGCGAGCTGAGCCCGGAGCAGTCCCGCACCACCCAGCAGGCCCTGGCCAAGAAGCTGGACGTCTCGCCCGACAAGATCAACACCGATATCGTCGGCCCCAGCTGGGGCGACGAGATCGCCAACAAGGCATGGATGGGCCTCGCCATCTTCATGCTCCTCGTGGTGATCTACCTCGCCATCGCCTTCGAGTGGCGCATGGCCATCGCCGCCCTGGTCGCGCTGATCCACGACCTCACCATCACCGTGGGCATCTACGCCCTGGTCGGCTTCGAGGTCACCCCGGGCACCGTGATCGGTCTGCTCACCATCCTCGGTTACTCGCTCTACGACACCGTCGTCGTCTTCGACGGCCTGAAGGAGAGCGCCAAGGACATCACCAAGCAGACCCGCTTCACCTACAGCGAGATCGCCAACCGCAGCCTCAACGGCACCCTGGTGCGCTCCATCAACACCACGGTCGTCGCGCTGCTGCCGGTCGCCGGCCTGCTGTTCATCGGCGGCGGCTTCCTCGGCGCGGGCATGCTCAACGACATCTCCCTCGCGCTGTTCGTCGGCCTCGCCGCCGGCGCCTACTCCTCGATCTTCATCGCCACCCCGCTGGTCGCCGACCTCAAGGAGCGCGACCCGCAGATGAAGGCCCTCACCCGCCGGGTCGAGGCCAAGCGGGCCGCCCGGTCCGCCAAGGCCGACCCCTCGCAGGACGAGCAGGAGCCGGTGGACGAGGAGCCGCAGGACGCGCCCCCCGCGGGCGTCGTGGGCCAGCGCCGTCAGTCCGAGAGCCGCAAGGGGAAGCGCCGATGACCCTCCAGCACACCGAAGGCGCCGACGAGGCCCTGCGCGAGCTGCTGCTCGGCCGGATCGTCGACGTCCCCGACTACCCCAAGCCGGGCGTGGTGTTCAAGGACATCACCCCGCTGCTCGCCGACCCCGAGGCGTTCACCGCCCTCACCGAGGCGTTCGCCGCCCTGTGCGAGCGCCACCGGGTGGACAAGATCGTCGGCCTGGAGGCCCGCGGCTTCATCCTCGCCGCACCCGTCGCCGTCCGCGCCGGCATCGGCTTCGTCCCCGTCCGCAAGGCCGGCAAGCTGCCCGGCGCCACCCTGCGCCAGGCGTACGACCTGGAGTACGGCACGGCCGAGATAGAGATCCACGCCGAGGCCCTGGGCCGCGGGGAGCGCGTCCTCGTCATCGACGACGTGCTCGCCACCGGCGGCACCGCCGAGGCGTCCCTCCAGCTCATCCGCCGCGCCGGCGCCGAGGTGGCGGGCGTCGCGGTCCTGATGGAGCTGGGCTTCCTCGACGGCCGGGCGCGCCTGGCGGACGCCCTGGGCGGCGCCCCCCTCGACGCCCTGATCCGGGTCTGACGGACGCGGAGCGGCACTCGGAAGCGGGCCCCGGGAGAACCCCGGGGCCCGCTTCGCGCGTCCTTGACGCCGCCGGGCGGGAGGCACCTTCCCGGCCCGGATCGATACCATGGCAGTCCGGACCTGATCGGGGGCCGGACCCCGCATGAGGAGTGCTCTTGCCAGACAAGGCCCAGCCGCTCTCCCCCGGGCTTCGCCCGGGCGGACACCCCGCCGCACAGCCCGGCACACCCGCACCCGAGGCCGCGCCGGCCCCGGGCACGCCCGCGGCCGGCCCCGGGCGGCCGGGCACCACCGGGCAGGAGCCCGCACGCCCCACGCCCCCGCCGAGCGCCCCCGCGCGCTCCGCCTCCTCCAGCCGGGTCCGCGCCCGCCTCGCCCGCCTCGGCGTCCAGCGGCAGAGCCCGTACAACCCCGTCCTCGAACCCCTGCTGCGCATCGTCCGCGGAAACGATCCGAAGGCCGACGCCTCCACCCTCCGCCAGATCGAGCGCGCCTACCAGGTGGCCGAGCGCTGGCACCGCGGCCAGAAGCGCAAGAGCGGCGACCCGTACATCACGCACCCGCTCGCCGTCACCACCATCCTCGCCGAGCTGGGCATGGACCCCGCCACCCTGATGGCCGGGCTGCTGCACGACACCGTCGAGGACACCGAGTACGGGCTCGACACCCTGCGCCGCGACTTCGGCGACCAGGTCGCGCTGCTCGTGGACGGCGTCACCAAGCTGGACAAGGTCAAGTTCGGCGAGGCGGCCCAGGCGGAGACGGTCCGCAAGATGGTCGTCGCCATGGCCAAGGACCCCCGCGTCCTGGTCATCAAGCTCGCCGACCGCCTGCACAACATGCGCACCATGCGCTACCTCAAGCGGGAGAAGCAGGAGAAGAAGGCCCGCGAGACGCTGGAGATCTACGCCCCGCTGGCGCACCGGCTGGGCATGAACACCATCAAGTGGGAGCTGGAGGACCTCGCCTTCGCGATCCTCTACCCCAAGATGTACGACGAGATCGTCCGCCTGGTCGCCGAGCGCGCCCCCAAGCGCGACGAGTACCTGGCGATCGTCACCGACGAGGTCCAGGCCGACCTGCGCGCCGCCCGCATCAAGGCGACCGTCACCGGCCGCCCCAAGCACTACTACAGCGTCTACCAGAAGATGATCGTCCGCGGCCGGGACTTCGCGGAGATCTACGACCTGGTGGGCATCCGCGTCCTCGTCGACACCGTCCGCGACTGCTACGCCGCCCTCGGCACGGTGCACGCGCGGTGGAACCCGGTCCCCGGCCGGTTCAAGGACTACATCGCGATGCCCAAGTTCAACATGTACCAGTCGTTGCACACGACGGTCATAGGGCCCAGCGGCAAGCCCGTCGAGCTGCAGATCCGCACCTTCGACATGCACCGCCGCGCCGAGTACGGCATCGCCGCGCACTGGAAGTACAAGCAGGAGGCCGTCGCCGGCGCCTCCAAGATCCGTACGGACGTGCCGAAGAACGCCGGCAAGAACCAGGACACCGTCAACGACATGGCCTGGCTGCGGCAGTTGCTCGACTGGCAGAAGGAGACGGAGGACCCGGGCGAGTTCCTGGAGTCCCTGCGCTTCGACCTCTCGCGCAACGAGGTCTTCGTCTTCACGCCCAAGGGCGACGTCATAGCGCTCCCGGCCGGCGCGACCCCGGTCGACTTCGCCTACGCCGTGCACACCGAGGTCGGCCACCGCACCATAGGCGCCCGCGTCAACGGGCGGCTGGTGCCGCTCGAATCCACCCTGGACAACGGCGACTTGGTGGAGGTCTTCACCTCCAAGGCGCCCGGCGCCGGCCCCTCGCGCGACTGGCTGGGCTTCGTCAAGTCCCCCCGCGCCCGCAACAAGATCCGCGCCTGGTTCTCCAAGGAGCGCCGCGACGAGGCGATCGAGCAGGGCAAGGACGCCATCGCCCGCGCGATGCGCAAGCAGAACCTGCCCATCCAGCGCATCCTGACCGGCGATTCCCTGGTCACCCTCGCGCACGAGATGCGCTACCCCGACATCTCCTCGCTCTACGCGGCCATCGGCGAGGGCCACGTGGCGGCGCAGGGCGTGGTGCAGAAGCTCGTCCAGGCGCTCGGCGGGGAGGACGCGGCCACCGAGGACATCGAGGAGTCCGCGCCGATCCGCACCCGCGCCAAGCGCCGCTCCTCCGCCGACCCGGGCGTCGTCGTCAAGGGCGTGGACGACGTGTGGGTCAAGCTGGCCCGCTGCTGCACCCCCGTCCCCGGCGACCCCATCATCGGCTTCGTCACCCGCGGCAACGGCATCTCGGTCCACCGGGCCGACTGCGTCAACGTCGACTCGCTCTCCCAGCAGCCGGAGCGCATCATCGACGTCGAGTGGGCGCCCACCCAGTCGTCGGTCTTCCTCGTCGCCATCCAGGTGGAGGCGCTCGACCGCTCGCGGCTCCTGTCGGACGTCACCCGGGTCCTGTCGGACCAGCACGTCAACATCCTCTCGGCGGCCGTGCAGACCTCCCGCGACCGGGTCGCGACCTCCCGCTTCACCTTCGAGATGGGCGACCCCAAGCACCTCGGCCACGTCCTCAAGGCCGTCCGCGGGGTGGAGGGCGTCTACGACGTCTACCGCGTGACGTCGGCCCGGCGGCCGTAGAACGGACGATGGCCCCGGCGAACGCCGGGGCCATCGTCGTCAGCCGGGCGACCTCAGCCGCCGAACTCCTCCAGGCCCTTCAGCGCCTGGTCCAGCAGGGCCTGCCGGCCCTCCAGCTCCTTGGCCAGCTTGTCGGCCTTGGCGTCGTTGCCCGCCGCCCGGGCCTTGGCGATCTGGTCGCGGAGCTTGTCCACCGCGTCCTGGAGCTGCCCGGTCAGACCCGCCGCGCGGGCCCGGGCCTCCGGGTTCGTCCGCCGCCACTCGGCCTCCTCGGCCTCCTGGATGGCGCGCTCCACCGCGTGCATACGGGCCTCGATCTTCGGCCGGGCGTCCCGCGGCACATGACCGATGGCCTCCCAGCGCTCGTTGACCGAACGGAACGCCGCCCGGGCCGCCTTGAGGTCGGTGACCGGCAGCAGCTTCTCCGCCTCGGCGACCAGCTCCTCCTTCAGCGCCAGATTGCCCTGCTGCTCGGCGTCGCGCTCCGCGAACACCTCGCTGCGCGCCTGGAAGAAGACGTCCTGCGCGCCGCGGAAGCGGGCCCACAGCTCGTCCTCCGCCTCGCGCTGGGCACGGCCGGCGGCCTTCCACTCGGTCATCAGGTCCCGGTACCGCGCGGCGGTCGCACCCCAGTCCGTGGACCCCGACAGCGCCTCCGCCTCGGCGACCAGCTTCTCCTTGACCTTGCGGGCCTCCTCGCGCTGCGCGTCCAGCGACGCGAAGTGCGCCTTGCGCCGCTTGGAGAACGCCGAGCGGGCGTGCGAGAAGCGGTGCCACAGCTCGTCGTCCGTCCTGCGGTCCAGCCGCGGCAGGCCCTTCCAGGTGTCGACGAGGGCCCGCAGCCGCTCGCCGGCCGACCGCCACTGCTCACTGGCCGCCAGCTCCTCGGCCTCCGCGACGAGCGCCTCCTTGGCCGTACGGGCCTCCTCGGCCTGCTTCGCCTTGGCCGCCCTGCGCTCCTCGCGGCGCGCCTCGACGGTGGCGACCAGCTGGTCCAGCCGCTCCCGGAGCGCCTGCAGGTCGCCGACCGCGTGGTGCTCGTCCACCTGCGTGCGCAGGTGCTCGATCGCGGTCATCGCGTCCTTGGCCGACAGGTCCGTGGTCCTCACCCGGCGTTCGAGGAGGCCGATCTCCACGACCAGGCCCTCGTACTTGCGCTCGAAGTAGGCGAGGGCCTCCTCGGGGCTCCCCGCCTGCCACGAGCCGACGACCTTCTCGCCGTCGGCGGTACGCACGTACACCGTCCCCGTCTCATCGACGCGGCCCCACGGGTCGCTGCTCACAGCGCCTCCTCCACATGATGCCGGGGCCGGTTCGCGGCCCGCGCGCATCGTCCACAGTTGTCCCGGCAGGGCCGCGCCCCGCCCGGTCCGGCGGCTTGATCCATTGACTGCCGATCGGTGCTGTCCGGGTGCCCCGCAGCCGCCGGGAGCAGGCACCCCGCACAACGCCAACATAGGCGAACGGTGGCCCGGCTGTCCGTATCCCGCGACCGAAATTTCGCCCTCCGGCCGCGGGCGCGGACAGCCGTCCGCCGCTCAGGACTTGCTGACCGTCGCCTTGTCGATGACGGCCGTCGCGTTGGGCGTACCGTCGGCACCGCCGCCCTGCGCACCGGCGTCCGCGATCTTCTTGAGCGTCTTCCTGCCCTCGGCGCCGATCGTGCCGAGCGGCGTGTAGTCCGGCTTGAGCGGACTGTCCTTGTAGACGAGGAAGAACTGGCTGCCGGTGGAGTGCGGCGCGGCCGTCTTCGCCATGGCGACCGTGCCCGCGGGGTAGATCTTCATGCCGGCCTTCTTCAGCTCCGGGTCCGAAGGCTCCTTCAGCACCGGGTCCTTGAGGTTCTCCTCGGCCAGTGTGTAGCCGGGCCCGCCCTGGCCGTTGCCCTGCGGGTCGCCGCACTGCAGCACGTAGATCCCCGAGCCCTCGCCGGTGAGGCGGTGGCACCTGGTGTGGTCGAAGTACCCCTGCGCGGCGAGGAAGTTGAAGGAGTTGACCGTGTGCGGGGCCTTCGCCGCGTCCATCGTGATGTCGATGGTGCCGCAGGTGGTCTTGAGGTTCATCGCGTACGTGGCCGACTTGTCGACCGTCATCTCCGGCTCCGACTTCCACTGCTTGGTGGTGGGGGAGCCGGGGGCCGGCTTGGCGCAGGGGTCCGGGCCCTTGGTGGGGGTCGGCAGGCCGGACGGGGCGGCGTCGGCGGAGGTCCTGCCGCCGTCGTCCCCGCCGCCCAGGGCGCCGCTCGCGTAGGCGGTGGCACCGGCGGCGATCACCACGGCGAGGCCGGCCGCGATCGCCGCGTTCCGGCGCCGGGCCTTGCGGCGCGCCGCCTCGCGGCGCTGCTGCTGCCGCTCGTACTTCTCCCGGGCGAGCTGCCGCCGCCGCTGCTCGTTACTGACCACCGGGTCGTCTCCTCGTGCTTCTCGTCGTCGCTCGTCCGTGGTGGGCCGCGTGTTGCGAGTGTGCCCGTACCGTATACGGGTTCGCGGCCGCGCACCCGCCGCCGGTAGGCTCTGAACCGGCCGGGATACGGAAAGGGCGCGCCCGCCGGACCCCCGCCGCGTCGATACAGGCCGACATTTAAGGACGAACGTGCTGATTGCCGGGTTCCCCGCCGGGGCCTGGGGGACCAATTGTTATCTGGTCGCCCCCGCCGCGGGCGAGGAGTGCGTGATCATCGACCCGGGCCACCAGGCCGCGCCGGGAGTCGAGGAGACGCTCAGGAAGCATCGGCTCAAGCCCGTCGCCGTCGTCCTCACCCACGGCCACATCGACCACGTCGCGTCGGTGGTGCCCGTCTGCGGCGCCCACGACGTCCCCGCCTGGATCCACCCCGCGGACCGCTACATGATGAGCGACCCCGAGAAGGCGCTCGGCCGGTCCATCGGGGCGCAGCTCCTGGGGGAGCTGACGGTGGGGGAGCCGGACGACCTCAGGGAGCTCTCCGATGGCAGCACGCTGGAGCTGGCAGGGCTGGAGTTCTCCGTCGCGCACGCGCCGGGCCATACCAAGGGGTCGGTGACCTTCAGGATGCCCGAGAGCCCCGAGATCCCCTCGGTGTTCTTCTCGGGCGACCTGCTGTTCGCCGGCTCCATCGGACGCACCGACCTGCCGGGCGGTGACCACGCCGAGATGCTCGAATCGCTGGCCCGTGTCTGCCTGCCGCTCGACGACTCGACCGTGGTCCTCTCCGGCCACGGCCCCCAGACGACCATCGGCCGGGAGCGCGCCGCCAACCCGTATCTCCGCGAGGTGGCCGCCGGCCAGGGAGCCGGATCCCCGGCTCCGCGACGAGGAATGTGACGAAAGCTTCCGTGAGCACCTTCAAGGCCCCCAAGGGCACCTACGACCTCCTGCCCCCCGACTCGGCGACCTACCTCGCCGTGCGCGAGGCGATCTCCGCGCCGCTCAGGCGCGCCGGCTACGGCTACGTCGAGACGCCCGGCTTCGAGCAGGTCGAGCTGTTCTCCCGCGGCGTCGGCGAGTCCACCGACATCGTGACCAAGGAGATGTACACCCTCACCACGCGCGGCGGCGACCAGCTCGCGCTGCGCCCCGAGGGCACCGCCTCCGTGCTGCGCGCCGCGCTGGAGGCCAACCTCCACAAGGCCGGCAACCTGCCCGTCAAGCTCTGGTACTCCGGCTCGTACTACCGCTACGAGCGCCCGCAGGCCGGCCGTTACCGCCACTTCTCCCAGGTCGGCGCCGAGGCCATCGGTGCCGAGGACCCGGCGCTGGACGCCGAGTTGATCATCCTGGCCGTCGACGCCTACACGTCGCTGGGCCTGACCAACTTCCGCCTGCTGCTCAACTCGCTGGGCGACAAGGAGTGCCGTCCCGCCTACCGGGCCGCGCTCCAGGAGTTCCTGCGCGGGCTCGACCTGGACGAGGACACCCGCCGCCGCATCGAGATCAACCCGCTGCGGGTCCTCGACGACAAGCGCGAGTCCGTCCAGAGGCAGCTCGTCGGCGCCCCGATGCTGCGCGACCACCTCTGCGAGGCGTGCAAGGAGTACCACGAGCGGGTCCGCGAGCTGCTGACCGCCGCCGGCGTCGCCTTCGAGGACGACGAGAAGCTCGTCCGCGGCCTCGACTACTACACGCGCACCACCTTCGAGTTCGTCCACGACGGCCTGGGCTCGCAGTCCGCGGTGGGCGGCGGCGGCCGCTACGACGGGCTCTCCGAGATGATCGGCGGCCCGGCGCTGCCGTCCGTCGGCTGGGCGCTCGGTGTGGACCGCACCGTGCTGGCGCTCAAGGCCGAGGGCGTCGAGCTCCAACTCCCGGCCCCCACCCAGGTGTACGCGGTGCCGCTGGGCGAGGAGGCCCGCCGGGCGCTCTTCGGCGTGGTGACCGAGCTGCGCCGGGCCGGCGTCGCCACGGACTTCGCCTTCGGCGGCAAGGGCCTCAAGAACGCCATGAAGTCGGCCAACCGCTCGGGCGCCCGCTTCGCGCTGGTCGCCGGCGAGCGGGACCTGGCCGAGGGCGTGGTGCAGCTCAAGGACCTGGAGAGCGGTGAGCAGCGGGCCGTGGCCCTCGACACCGTTGTGGGTGAAGTCCTTTCGGCCCAGGGCTGACGCACAGGCCCCTGGTGCACAATGGGCCCGCAACGGCCTACTGATGGGATCGACACCGTTATGACGACTTCGGCACTCGACCGCTCCGACACCGACGACGCGGAGCGGGGCGTACCCGCCACCGGGGCGGTCGGTGCCGGCCGCGGGTTCGCGTGGCTGCTGGTGATCACCGGAGCGGCCGGGCTGCTGGCCTCGTGGGTCATCACGATCGACAAGTTCAAGATCCTCGAGGCCAAGGTCGACGGGAGGACCTTCACCCCCGGCTGCAGCCTCAACCCCGTCGTCGCCTGCGGCAACATCATGGAGAGCGCCCAGGCCAAGGCGTTCGGCTTCCCCAACCCGATGCTCGGGCTGGTCGCCTACGGCGTGATCGTCGCCGTGGGCATGGGGCTGCTCGCCGGGGCCCGCTTCCGCCGCTGGTACTGGCTGGGCATGGAGGCCGGCTGCCTCTTCGGCGTCGGCTTCGTCACCTGGCTCCAGTACCAGTCGCTGTACGTCATCGGCTCGTTGTGCCTGTGGTGCTGCCTGGCCTGGGTCGCGACGATCGTCATGTTCTGCTACGTGACCGTGCAGAACGTCCGGCACCGCTTCATCCCGCTGCCGGACGGGGTGCGGCGTGCGGTGCTGGAGTTCCACTGGGTGGTGCCGGTGCTGTGGATCGGGATCATCGGGCTGCTGATCCTCACCAACTGGTGGTCGTTCTGGACGGGCCAGTCCTGATCCGTTCGGCGGTTCGACCGGCTGTCAGTGGGGTGGCTTAGGGTTTCCGTGTGGAGCCCGACCTGTTCACCGCAGCCGCAGAGGACCGCCAGGAGAAGGATCCGGCGAGCAGTCCGCTGGCCGTCCGCATGCGCCCCCGCACCCTCGACGAGGTCGTGGGGCAGCAGCATCTGCTGAAGCCCGGTTCGCCCCTGCGGAGGCTGGTGGGGGAGGGCAGCGGCGGCCCGGCCGGGCCCTCCTCGGTGATCCTGTGGGGGCCGCCCGGCATCGGCAAGACGACGCTGGCGTACGTCGTCAGCCAGGCCACCAAGAAGCGCTTCGTGGAGCTGTCGGCCATCACGGCCGGGGTGAAGGAGGTGCGGGCCGTCATCGACGGCGCCCGCCGTGCCTCCGGCGGCTACGGCCAGGAGACCGTCCTCTTCCTCGACGAGATCCACCGCTTCAGCAAGGCCCAGCAGGACTCCCTGCTGCCGGCCGTGGAGAACCGCTGGGTCACCCTCGTCGCCGCCACCACGGAGAACCCGTACTTCTCCGTGATCTCCCCCCTCCTCTCCCGCTCCCTCCTGCTCACCCTCCAGGCGCTCACGGACGACGACCTGCGCGGGCTGCTGTACCGGGCGCTCACCGACGAGCGCGGCCTCGCCGGGGCCGTCACGCTCTCCGAGGACGCGGAGGCGCACCTGCTGCGGATCGCCGGCGGCGACGCGCGGCGGGCGCTGACCGCCCTGGAGGCGGGGGCCGGGGCGGCGATCGCCAAGGGCGAGACGGAGATCGGCCTCCAGACGCTGGAGGAGGCGGTCGACCGGGCCGCGGTGACCTACGACCGGGACGGCGACCAGCACTACGACGTGGCCAGCGCGCTGATCAAGTCGATCCGCGGTTCGGACGTCGACGCCACCCTGCACTACCTCGCGCGGATGATCGAGGCGGGGGAGGACCCGCGGTTCATCGCCCGGCGGCTGATGATCTCGGCCAGCGAGGACATCGGCCTGGCGGACCCGACCGCCCTGGCGACGGCGGTCGCGGGCGCGCAGGCGGTGGCGATGATCGGCTTCCCCGAGGCGCGGATCACCCTCTCCCAGGTGGCCATCGCGCTGGCGCTCGCGCCCAAGTCCAACGCGGCCTATCTCGCGATCGACGCGGCGCTGGCCGATGTGCGGGCGGGGCTGGCGGGGCCGGTGCCGGCGCACCTGCGGGACGGGCACTACAAGGGGGCGGAGAAGCTGGGGCACGGCCAGGGGTACGTCTACCCCCACGACCTGCCCGGCGGGATCGCCGCGCAGCAGTACGCGCCGGACGCGGTGCACGGGAAGCGGTATTACGAGCCGACGCGGTACGGCGCGGAGGCGCGGTACGCGGATGTGGTGGAGCGGGTGCGGGGGCGTCTGAAGGGGGAGTGAGCCCCGGACGGGCTGCTTCCGGCCCGTCCCGGGGGGAGCCCCGAGGACCGAGCGGGAGTCAATCCTCCGTCGCGTCGAAGAGGCGGTGCATGGCCCGGCGCAGGGCGACCAGGTCGTCCGCCGGCTCCGGGAATTCGAAGCGGGCGTCGAAGGAGCGGTCGGCCGGTGAGCCGGTGGCACCGCCCCGTGTGAAGCGGACGCGGAGGCCGAAGCGGTCGAGGGCCAGCGGCACGGCCCGGTCGTCGGGGCCCGGCTCGTCGCGGTGCTCGCCCAGCAGCCGCCACAGCCGGCGCACCTGGTCGCCGTGGCCGGAGTGCAGGTGCTGGAGCAGCTCCGTCTCGTACGCGGCGAGGGGATCGGGCGAGGCGGCCGCGAAGGCGTCGGGATCGACGCCCTGAGCGCCCCAGAGGTCGTCCACCGTCACCTCGTCCAGCTCCAGCCGGACGGTGGCGCGGCCGGGCTCGGCCGTACCGGGGACGACGGTGATCCACCCGGAGAGCCAGGCGCGGCCCCGGATGCGGTGCGGCACGGAGACCGGGGCCACGTCCGTGAGCTCCAGGACCGCCCGGATGTCGCCGTCCTGGGCGTGCGTCGCCGCCCGCACGGCGGGCGCGTCCGCGGGGAAGACGAGGTGGACGTCGCCGTCCCCGGCCACGCTGCGGGCCTCGGGGCAGAGCAGCTCCGGACGGGTGGCCTCCAGCCCGGGGACGAGCAGCACGGCGGAGCATGTACTCTGTACGAGAGTTCGTGTGCGCTCGGCTGCTGACGGCATCCGGGCGGTTTCAAGTCCGCTGGGACGCGGCTGACCACGATCGGATCGGACCTCCGTCACGTCGGCGCCTTCGGGAGCGCCCTTCTTCGTGCTGTCCGTGATGTGACTGGTGTTCCCCGGACGAGACATGCGATCTCCTTGAGTAAGGTGAGCCTAACCTAACCTATTTCGGAGGTCTGGAGAACGTGCCTAACCAGTCGCGTCCCAAGGTCAAGAAGTCCCGTGCGCTCGGCATCGCGCTGACGCCGAAGGCCGTCAAGTACTTCGAGGCCCGCCCCTACCCGCCGGGCGAGCACGGCCGTGGCCGCAAGCAGAACTCGGACTACAAGGTCCGTCTGCTCGAGAAGCAGCGTCTGCGCGCCCAGTACGACATCAGCGAGCGCCAGATGGTGCGTGCCTACGACCGCGCCAAGAAGGCCGAGGGCAAGACGGGCGAGGCGCTGGTCGTCGAGCTCGAGCGCCGTCTCGACGCGCTGGTCCTGCGTTCGGGCATCGCCCGCACCATCTACCAGGCCCGCCAGATGGTCGTCCACGGCCACATCGAGGTCAACGGCCACAAGGTCGACAAGCCGTCCTTCCGCGTCCGTCCCGACGACGTCGTGATGGTCCGCGAGCGCAGCCGCTCCAAGGCCCTCTTCGAGACGGCCCGCGCCGGTGGCTTCGCCGCCGAGGGCGAGACCCCGCGCTACCTCCAGGTCAACCTGGCCGCGCTGGCCTTCCGCCTGGACCGCGAGCCGAACCGCAAGGAGATCCCGGTGATCTGCGACGAGCAGCTCGTCGTCGAGTACTACGCCCGATAAGACCCGGGTGTAGCGCCTCCTTCCCCGGCTGGCCCGTCGTCTCCCCGCCTCCTGGCGGGCGAGGTGGCGGGCCGCCGTGTTTCCGGCCGCCGGGGGCGGAAGCCCGGGGCCGAAACGGAGTACGGGAGGCCACCCCCGGCGCGATAAGGTCGGTATCCGACGTTCTACGTCGGTGACCAGCTGTGTGACCAGCGACGACGAGCAGGGAGCGGTGCAGTGTCCGGTGGAGAGGTGGCCGGGATCCTCGTGGCCGTCTTCTGGGCGATCCTGGTGTCCTTCATCGCCCTGGTCCTCGTCCGGCTGGCGCAGACGCTGAAGGCCGCCACCAAGCTGGTCGCCGACGTCACCGAACAGGCCGTACCGCTCCTCGCCGACGCCTCGGCGACCGTCCGTTCCGCCCACACCCAGCTCGCCCGCGTCGACTCGATCGCCGCGGACGTCCAGGAGGTCACGGCGAACGCCTCCGCGCTCTCCTCGACCGTCTCCTCCGCCTTCGGCGGCCCCCTGGTCAAGGTCGCCGCCTTCGGCTACGGGGTGCGGCGGGCGATCGGCCGCAAGGGCGCGCCCGCGGAGCCCGAGGTGTTCCGCGGCAGGACCGTCGGCAAGAAACTGCCGTCCGCCCGGCGCGGCGGCCGCCGTACCCGTGGGAAGGGTTGACCCAGAAATGTTCCGCCGTGCTTTTTGGTTCACCACCGGTGTGGCCGCCGGTGTGTGGGCCACCACCAAGGTCAACCGCACCCTGGACAAGCTCACGCCCGAGAGCCTGGCGCTCCAGGCCGCCGATCGTGCCGTGCTCGCCGGCCGACGCGTCAAGCTCTTCGCCCTCGACATCCGCGACGGCATGGCACACCGCGAAGCGGCGCTCAAGGACGCGCTCGGCCTGACGGCCGCGCCGGACCCCGAGCCCGGGCCCCGGGCCCTCCCCGGACGCCCCCGCCTCGTGGTCGTCGAACCCCAGCACTCCCACCACTCGCTCACCCGGAAAGAGGACCACTGATGGAGTCCGCCGAAATCCGCCGCCGCTGGTTGCGCTTCTTCGAAGAGCGTGGGCACACCGTCGTGCCGTCGGCGTCGCTCATCGCGGACGACCCGACGCTGCTCCTGGTCCCCGCCGGCATGGTGCCCTTCAAGCCGTACTTCCTCGGTGAGGTCAAGCCGCCGTTCTCCCGCGCCACCAGCGTGCAGAAGTGCGTCCGCACGCCGGACATCGAGGAGGTCGGCAAGACCACCCGGCACGGCACGTTCTTCCAGATGTGCGGCAACTTCTCCTTCGGCGACTACTTCAAGGAAGGCGCCATCAAGTACGCCTGGGAGCTGCTGACGACTCCCGTGGCGGACGGTGGCTACGGCCTGGAGCCCGAGAAGCTCTGGATCACCGTCTACGAGCAGGACGACGAGGCCGAGCGCATCTGGCGCGACGTCGTCGGCGTGCCGGCCGAGCGCATCCAGCGCCTGGGCATGGGCCCGAACTTCTGGTCCATGGGCGTCCCCGGTCCCTGCGGCCCCTGCTCCGAGATCAACTACGACCGCGGCCCCGAGTTCGGCCCCGAGGGCGGCCCGGCCGTCAACGACGAGCGGTACGTGGAGATCTGGAACCTGGTCTTCATGCAGTACGAGCGGGGTGCCGGCGACGGCAAGGAGGACTTCCCGATCCTCGGCGACCTCCCCGCCAAGAACATCGACACCGGTCTCGGCCTCGAGCGCCTCGCCATGATCCTCCAGGGCGTGCGCAACATGTACGAGACCGACACCCTGCGCGTCGTCATCGACAAGGCCACCGAGCTGACCGGGGTCGCCTACGGCGCCGCCGACGCCTCCGACGTCTCGCTGCGCGTGGTCGCCGACCACATGCGCACCTCCGTGATGCTCATCGGCGACGGCGTCACCCCCGGCAACGAGGGCCGCGGCTACGTCCTGCGCCGCATCATGCGCCGCGCCATCCGCAACATGCGGATGCTGGGCGCCACCGGCCCGGTCGTCGCCGACCTGCTCGACGTGATCATCAACACGATGGGGCAGCAGTACCCGGAGCTGATCTCGGACCGCAAGCGCATCGAGACCGTCGCGCTCGCCGAGGAGGCCGCCTTCCTCAAGACCCTCAAGGCCGGCACCAACATCCTCGACACCGCCGTCACCGAGACCAAGGCCGCCGGCGGCACGGTCCTCGCCGGCGACAAGGCGTTCCTGCTCCACGACACCTGGGGCTTCCCCATCGACCTCACCCTGGAGATGGCCGCCGAGCAGGGCCTCGCGGTGGACGAGGACGGCTTCCGCCGCCTGATGAAGGAGCAGCGGGAGCGCGCCAAGGCCGACGCCAAGGCCAAGAAGACCGGTCACGCCGACCTGTCCGCCTACCGCGAGGTCGCCGACGCCTCCGGCGCCACCGACTTCACCGGCTACGTCACCACCGAGGGCGAGTCCACGGTCGTCGGCCTGCTCGTGGACGGCGTGCCCTCGCCGGCCGCCTCCGAGGGCGACGAGGTCGAGGTCGTCCTGGACCGCACCCCGTTCTACGCCGAGGGCGGCGGCCAGCAGGCCGACCAGGGCCGGATCAAGCTGGACACCGGCGCCGTGATCGAGGTCCGCGACGTGCAGAAGCCGGTCCCCGGCGTGCACGTGCACAAGGGCGTCGTCCAGGTCGGCGAGGTGACCGTGGGCGCCTCCGCCTACGCCACCATCGACGTCCGCCGCCGCCGCGCCATCGCCCGCGCCCACAGCGCCACCCACCTCACCCACCAGGCGCTGCGCGACGCCCTGGGCCCGACGGCCGCCCAGGCCGGTTCGGAGAACGCCCCGGGCCGCTTCCGCTTCGACTTCGGCTCCCCGGCCGCCGTGCCGGGCACCGTCCTCACCGACGTCGAGCAGCGGATCAACGAGGTCCTCTCCCGTGAACTCGACGTCCACGCCGAGATCATGAGCCTGGACGAGGCCAAGAAGGCCGGTGCCATCGCCGAGTTCGGCGAGAAGTACGGCGAGCGCGTACGCGTCGTGACCATCGGCGACTTCTCCAAGGAGCTGTGCGGCGGTACGCACGTCGCCAACACCGCCCAGCTGGGCCTGGTCAAGCTCCTCGGCGAGTCCTCGATCGGCTCCGGCGTGCGCCGGGTCGAGGCCCTCGTGGGCGCCGACGCGTACCACTTCCTGGCCAAGGAGCACACGGTCGTCGCCCAGCTCACCGAGCTGGTCAAGGGCCGTCCGGAGGAGCTGCCGGAGAAGATCTCCGGAATGCTCGCCAAGCTCAAGGACGCCGAGAAGGAGATCGAGCGCTTCCGCGCCGAGAAGGTGCTCCAGGCCGCCGCCGGGCTGGCCGAGGGCGCCAAGGACGTCCGCGGCGTCGCCCTGGTCACCGGCCGGGTGCCGGACGGCACCGGCGCCGACGACCTGCGCAAGCTCGTCCTCGACGTGCGCGGCCGGATCAACGGCGGCCGCCCGGCCGTCGTCGCCCTGTTCACCGTGGCCAACGGCCGTCCGCTCACCGTCATCGCCACCAACGACGCCGCCCGTGACCGCGGCCTCAAGGCCGGTGACCTGGTGCGCACCGCCGCCAAGACGCTCGGCGGCGGTGGCGGCGGCAAGCCGGACGTCGCCCAGGGCGGCGGCCAGAACCCGGAGGCCGTGGACGAGGCCATGGCCGCGGTCGAGCGGCTCGTCGGGGAAGCGGCCTGACCGTGCGACGAGGCAGACGCATCGCCGTCGACGTCGGGGACGCCCGGATCGGGGTCGCCTCGTGCGACCCCGACGGGGTCCTCGCCACCCCGGTCGAGACCGTGCCGGGCCGGGACGTCCCGGCCGCGCACAAACGGCTGGTGGCGGTGGTCGAGGAGTACGAGCCCATCGAGGTGGTCGTCGGCCTGCCCCGCTCGCTCAGCGGGCGCGAGGGGCCGGCGGCGGCCAAGGCCCGCACGTTCGCCAAGGAGCTGGCCCGGCGCGTCGCGCCGGTGCCGGTCCGGCTGGTGGACGAGCGGATGACCACGGTGACCGCGGCGCAGGGGCTGCGCGCCTCCGGGGTGAACGCGAAGAAGGGGCGGTCCGTCGTCGACCAGGCGGCAGCCGTGATCATCCTGCAGAGCGCGCTGGAGGCCGAACGGGTGTCCGGCCGCCCTCCGGGCGAAGCCGTCGAAGTGGTCATCTGATCGCGATACGGTAACCTTCCGCGCGACATGGCAGCTGTTCGAACGCCATCCTTACCGGAGCAGACGATCGGACCCGCGCCCCTCAGGGGGCGCCCGGCTGCCGCTGTGCGGCTCTAGGGGATAGATGACTGAGTACGGCCGGGGTTCCGGCTCCCAACCGTGGAATCCCGGCGACCCCCGGTACGGGGATCCGGGATACGAGGGCCGGCAGCAGTACCCGTCGCAGCAACAACCCCCCTACGGCGAGCAGCACTACCCGGAGCAGCAGCAGTACGCCTGGAACCAGAACGGGGCCGGCAACGGCGACCGGGCCGGTTACTACGAGGGCGGCGGCTATCCGCAGCAGGGCTACGACACCGGTCAGCACCCCCACGTCCAGCAGCCGTACGACACGGGCCAGCACCCTCACGTACAGGGCCATCAGGCGTACGACACCGGTCAGCATCCCCACCTCCAGGGGGGGCAGCAGTACGACACCGGGCAGCAGCCCTACGTACAGCAGCCCCATGACACGGGACAGCAGCCGTACGTCGGCGAGCAGCGGGGCCCGCAGCGGGAGGAGTGGGCGGACGACTCCTCCACGGGCACGCACGCCGTCCTCGCCCAGGACGCGCCGGCCGCGTCCTCCCCGGCCATGGACCTCCTGCCGGGCGGCGACACCGACGTCGTCGACGAGGGCGCGGACGAGCCCCGGCGCGGGCGGCGCGGCGGGAAGGGCAAGAAGGCCCCCAAGCGCCGCAGCGGGACGGCCTGTCTGGTGGTCGCCGTGGTGCTCCTCGGCGCCGTCGGCGGCGTCGGCTACCTCGGTTACGACTACTGGGAGACCCACTACGGCCCCGCGCCCGACTACGACGGCGAGGGCACGGGCCAGGTGCAGGTCGAGGTCGCCAAGGGCGCGGGCCTCACCCAGATCGGTGATGCCCTCCAGAAGAACGGCGTCGTCAAGAGCGCCCGGGCCTTCACCGAGGCCGCCAACGGCAAGCTCATCCAGCCGGGCACGTACACCCTCCACAAGGAGATGTCCGCCGCGTCCGCCGTGACGATGATGACGGACACCAAGAACCTGCTGACGCTGCGCGAGGGCATCCGCGCCTCGGCCGTCTACACCGCGATCGACCAGAAGCTGGAGCTCAAGCCGGGCACCACCAGGGAGGTCGCGCACAGCCAGGTGAAGAACCTGGGCCTGCCCGGCTGGGCCACCGCCTCCTCCGAGGTCAAGGACCCGCTGGAGGGCTTCCTCTTCCCGTCGCAGTACAACGCGGGCAAGGGCACCAAGCCGGAGGACCTCCTGAAGCAGATGGTCGCCCGCGCGGTGAAGAACTACGGCGAGCAGGACCTGGAGGGCAAGTCCCGGGAGCTGGGCCTGAAGTCCCCGCTCCAGCTGATCACCGTCGCCAGCCTCGTCCAGGTCGAGGGCAAGTACAAGCACGACTTCGACAAGATCGCCCGGGTCGTCTACAACCGCCTCAAGCCGGACAACAAGGAGACCTACGGGCTCCTGGACTTCGACTCCACGGTCAACTACGCCAAGAGCCAGAGCACCCTGGACACCGGCTCCGTCAACGACCTGCGCAAGTTCGACGACCCGTACAACACCTACAAGATCAAGGGGCTGCCGCCGGGGCCCATCAGCAACCCCGGCATGGACGCCCTGAAATCCGCCCTCGAACCCGCCTCCGGCCCCTGGTACTACTTCGTCTCCGTCAACGAGAACGAGACGCTGTTCGCGGTGACCAACGCGGAGCACAACCGGAACCGGGAGCGGTACAA
Source organism: Streptomyces caatingaensis (assembly GCF_001187435.1). Lineage (GTDB taxonomy): Bacteria > Actinomycetota > Actinomycetes > Streptomycetales > Streptomycetaceae > Streptomyces > Streptomyces caatingaensis. The sequence goes on from NZ_LFXA01000017.1 coordinate 362,343, forward strand.
CCAGGAGCACAAGAAGGCCGGCCAATGACCCCACGCCAGCGCGCCGCCGTACTCGGCTCGCCCATCGCGCACTCGCTCTCCCCCGTCCTGCACCGGGCGGCCTACGCCGAACTGGGCCTGACGGAGTGGACGTACGAACGGTTCGAGGTGGACGAGGCCGGGCTGCCCGGCTTCGTCGCCGGGCTGGGCCCCGAGTGGGCCGGGCTCTCGCTGACGATGCCGCTGAAGCGGGCGGTCATCCCGCTGCTGGACGAGGTCAGCGCCACCGCGCGCTCCGTCGAGGCCGTCAACACCGTGCTGTTCACCGAGGACGGCCGCCGGGTCGGCGACAACACCGACATCCCGGGCCTGGTCGCGGCGCTGCGCGAGCGCGGCGTGGAGAAGACCCCCGCGGCCGCCGTGCTGGGCGCCGGCGCCACCGCCTCCTCGGCGCTGGCCGCCCTCGCCGGGATCTGCTCCGGCGAGGTCACCGCCTACGTCCGCAGCCCGGAGCGGGCCGCCGAGATGCGGCAGTGGGGCGAGCGGCTCGGGGTGGACGTGCGCGTGGCCGACTGGGCGCGCGCCGCCGAGGCGTTCGAGGCGCCGCTGGTGATCGCCACCACGCCCGCGGGCGCCACCGACGCCCTCACCGGGGCCGTCCCCGAGCGGCCGGGCACCCTCTTCGACGTGCTCTACGAGCCGTGGCCGACCCCGCTGGCCGCCGCCTGGTCGGCGCGGGGCGGCACCGTCCTCGGCGGCCTCGACCTGCTGGTGCACCAGGCGGTGCTCCAGGTCGAGCGGATGACCGGGGCGGTCCGCGCGCCGCTGGCCGCGATGCGGGCCGCGGGCGAGGCGGCGCTCGCGGCGCGCTGACCGCGGCCGCGCTCCGGACGGGCGCATTCCCGTCCGCCGAAGATCGGCAGGAAAGGGCCAGAAACGGACCGGCCTCCGGCGAACCGCCCGGGACGTGGGAGGATCGGGGGTGGCGGCCCGCCGCGGGTCGGCCTGTGCCGCCGCACGTTCGTAAGGCGCGAGCAGGAGGAGTTCCGTTGAGCAGGTTGCGCTGGCTGACCGCCGGGGAGTCGCACGGCCCGGCACTGGTGGCGACGCTGGAGGGGCTGCCCGCGGGGGTTCCGGTCACCACCGGGCTGGTGGCGGACGCGCTCGCGCGGCGCCGGCTCGGCTACGGCCGCGGCGCCCGCATGAAGTTCGAGAAGGACGAGGTGACCTTCCTCGGCGGCGTCCGGCACGGGCTGTCGCTGGGCTCCCCCGTCGCGGTCATGGTGGGCAACACCGAGTGGCCGAAGTGGGAGAAGGTCATGGCCGCCGACCCGGTGGACCCGGCCGAGCTCGACGGCATGGCGCGCAACGCCCCGCTGACCCGCCCCCGTCCGGGCCACGCCGACCTGGCGGGCATGCAGAAGTACGGCTTCGACGAGGCCCGTCCGGTCCTGGAGCGCGCCTCCGCCCGCGAGACGGCGGCCCGCGTGGCGCTGGGCGCGGTGGCCCGCTCCTTCCTCAAGGAGGCCGCCGGCATCGAGATCGTCTCCCACGTGGTCGAGCTCGCCTCGGCCAAGGCCCCCTACGGGCTCGTCCCGCAGCCCTCCGACGTGGAGCGGCTGGACGCCGACCCGGTGCGCTGCCTCGACGCCGACGCCAGCAAGGCGATGGTCGCCGAGATCGACCAGGCGCAGAAGAACGGCGACACCCTCGGCGGCGTCGTCGAGGTCGTCGCCCACGGCGTCCCGGTGGGCCTCGGCTCGCACGTGCACTGGGACCGCCGCCTGGACGCGCGGCTGGCCGCGGCCCTCATGGGCATCCAGGCCATCAAGGGCGTCGAGCTCGGCGACGGCTTCGAGCTGGCCCGCGTGCCCGGCTCGCGGGCGCACGACGAGATCGTGGGCACCGAGGACGGCATCCGCCGCGCGTCGGGCCGCTCCGGCGGTACCGAGGGCGGCCTGACCACGGGTGAACTCCTGCGCGTGCGCGCCGCGATGAAGCCCATCGCCACCGTGCCCCGGGCCCTGGCCACCGTGGACGTCGCCACCGGCGAGGCCGCCAAGGCGCACCACCAGCGCTCCGACGTGTGCGCCGTGCCGGCGGCCGGCATCGTCGCCGAGGCCATGGTCGCGCTCGTCCTGGCCGACGCCGTGGTGGAGAAGTTCGGCGGCGACAGCGTCGCCGAGACCCGCCGCAACGTGCGGGGCTACCTCGACAACCTGGCCATCAGGTGAGCGGTCGGGTGACCGGTCCCCGCGTCGTGCTGGTCGGCCCGCCCGGCGCGGGCAAGTCCACCATCGGCGCCCTGCTCGCCGAGCGGCTGGGCACCGGCTACCGGGACACCGACGCCGACATCGAGCGGACGGCCGGCAAGCCCATCCCGGAGATCTTCATCGACGAGGGCGAGCCGCACTTCCGCGCACTGGAGCGGCAGGCCGTCCGCGCCGCCGTGGCCGAGCACCCCGGGGTGCTCGCCCTCGGCGGCGGGGCGGTCATGGACCCGGACACCCGGGCCCTGCTCAAGGGCCTGCCCGTGGTCTTCCTCGACGTCGAACTCGCCGACGCCGTACGCCGGGTGGGCCTGGACAAGCCGCGTCCGCTGCTCGCCGTCAACCCCCGTCAGCGGTGGCGGGAGCTGATGGAGGCCCGCCGCCCGCTCTACCACGAGGTCGCCCGCGCCGTCGTGGCCACCGGCGGCCGGACGCCCGGCGAGGTCGCCGACGCCGTCCTCGACGCGCTGGAGCTGCCGCGCCCCACCACCGCACGGGACATCCCGGACACCACGCAGTGAGGAACGCATGACGGACGCCCCCACCCGTATCCAGGTCGCCGGCAGCGCGGGCACCGCGCCGTACGAGGTCCTGGTCGGCCACCGGCTGCTGGGCGAACTGCCCGGCCTCATCGGCCGCGACGCCACGCGCGTGGCCGTGCTGCACCCCGAGGCGCTCGCCGAGACCGGCGAGGTGCTGCGGGCGGACCTGGCCGCCGAGGGCTACGAGGCCATCGCCATCCAGGTGCCCAACGCCGAGGAGGCCAAGACCGCCGAGGTCGCCGCCTACTGCTGGAAGGCGCTCGGCCAGTCCGGCTTCACCCGCACCGACGTGATCGTCGGCGTCGGCGGCGGGGCCACCACCGACCTGGCCGGCTTCGTGGCCGCCACCTGGCTGCGCGGGGTGCGCTGGGTCGCGGTGCCCACCACCGTGCTGGCGATGGTGGACGCCGCGGTCGGCGGCAAGACCGGCATCAACACCGCCGAGGGCAAGAACCTCGTCGGCGCCTTCCACCCCCCGGCCGGCGTGCTGTGCGACCTGGCCGCGCTGGAGTCGCTGCCCGTCCACGACTACGTCAGCGGGCTGGCCGAGGTCATCAAGGCCGGCTTCATCTCCGACCCGGCGATCCTGGAGCTGATCGAGGCCGACCCCGAGGCCGCCCGCACCCCGGCCGGCCCGCACACGGCCGAGCTGATCGAGCGCGCGATCCGCGTCAAGGCCGAGGTCGTCTCGCAGGACCTCAAGGAGTCGGGCCTGCGCGAGATCCTCAACTACGGCCACACGCTGGCCCACGCCATCGAGAAGAACGAGCGCTACAACTGGCGGCACGGCGCGGCCGTCTCCGTCGGCATGGTCTTCGCGGCCGAACTCGGCCGGATCGCCGGGCGGCTGGACGACGCGACCGCCGACCGGCACCGCGCGGTGCTGGAGGCCGTGGGGCTGCCGGTGACCTACCGGGGCGACCAGTGGCCCAAACTGCTGGAGACGATGAAGATCGACAAGAAGAGCCGGGGCGACCGGCTGCGCTTCATCGTGCTGGACGGCCTGGCGAAGCCGGTCGTGCTGGAGGCCCCGGACCCGGCGATGCTGCTGGCCGCCCACGCGGAGATCGCGGCATGAGCGGCGCGAGCGGCATGAGCGGCGCGAGCGGCATGAGCGGTGTGAGCGCCCGCAAGGTCCTCGTGCTGAACGGGCCCAACCTGGGCCGGCTGGGCTCCCGCGAGCCCGATGTGTACGGTTCCACGTCGTATGCCGGGCTGGTGAAGGAGTGCACCGAGCTGGGGGACCGGCTCGGTTTCGCGGTCGAGGTCCGGGAGACCAACGACGAGGGCGAGATCATCCGCTGGCTGCACGAGGCGGCGGACGGGCGGATCCCCGTGGTGATCAACCCCGGGGCGTTCACGCACTATTCGTACGGGATGCGGGACGCGGCCGCGCAGCGGACGGCTCCGCTGATCGAGGTGCACATCTCCAACCCGTACGCGCGGGAGGAGTTCCGGCACACCTCGGTCATCGCGCCCGTCGCCTCCGGGACCGTGGCCGGTTTCGGGATCGGGTCGTACCGGCTGGCGTTGCGGGCGCTGGCGGAGGAACTCGGGGGCTGAGGCCGGGCGTTGGGAGTTGTGCCCCGGCCCCTCCCGCTCCGGGGGAGGGGCTGGGGCAGACTAAGCCCCCGACGGCCACCCACCCGCACGAGACGGAGTACCACCGGATGCAGCACCCACCGATCCCGGCCGTGCCGCCCCCGCCCAGCGCCCCCGCCCCGCCCGTCGGGCCGCCCCCCGTCGCCGTCCTCCTCATCGGCCCCGCCGGTGCCGGCAAGACCACCGCCGCCCGCCACTGGGCCGACCACCGCCACGCCCCCACCGCCCACATCAGCCTCGACGACGTCCGCGAGTGGGTGCGCGCGGGCTTCGCCGACCCGCAGTCGGGCTGGAACGACCACTCCGAGGCCCAGTACCGCCTCGCCCGCCGCACCTGCGGCTTCGCCGCGCGCAACTTCATCGCCAACGGCATCTCCTGCATCATCGACGACGCCGTCTTCCCCGACCAGCCCGCCGTCGGCCTCGGCGGCTGGCAGCGCCACATCGGCCCGGGCCTGCTGCCCGTCGTGCTGCTGCCGGGGCTGAACGTCGTCCTGGAGCGCAACGCCGAGCGCACCGGCAACCGCCGCCTCGGCGACGAGGAGGTCGCCCGCATCCACGGGCGGATGGCCGGCTGGTACGGCTCGGGGCTGCCCATCATCGACAACTCCCGCCAGGACGTCGCCACCACGGCCCGGCTGCTGGACGAGATCGTCGCCCGGGCGCTGGCCGCCCCGCCCCGCTGGTAGGGCCCCGCCGGACGCTCCGGAGAGGCCGGTTCCGCCCGCCGAACGTACGCTCGGAGCATGTCCGACGTGTACGCGGCGCGGCGCGCACGGCTGCTGGAGCGGTGCGTGGCCGGCGGCAGCGACGCCGCCCTGGTGACCGGCGGGGCCAATGTGCGCTATCTCGCGGGCCGGGTGCCGGCCGGGTCGGCCCTGCTGGTCGGTCCCGGTCACGACCTGCTCCTGTGCGTCTCGGACCCCTTCGAGGCCGGCTCCGGCGGCAGACCCGCGGCGGACCTGCGGGTCTTCGTGCTGCCGAGCGTCGAGGGCGACCCGGCGGTGGCGGCCGCGGAGCGCGCGGAGGCCGCCGGGGCGCGGGCCCTGGCGGTGGAGGAGCACCATCTGACCGTCCTGCGCCACCGCGCCCTGCGCTCCGTCGCCCCCGGGCTGCGGCTGGACGACCTGGGCCCGGCCGTCGAGCAGCAGCGGCTGGTCAAGGACGACGAGGAGATCTCCTGTCTGCGCATCGCCGCGGAGATCGCCGACCAGGCGCTGGGCGAGCTGCTGGAGTCGATCCTGGTGGGCCGCACCGAGCGGCACCTGGCGCTGGAGCTGGAGCGCCGCCTGGTGGACCACGGGGCGGGCGGCGCCGCGTTCGCCACCTCGGTGGGGACGGGGCCGGACTCGGGGCTGATGGGACACGTCCCTGCGACCGGCGGGTCGAGGAGGGCGACTTCCTCACCGTGTGCCTGGGCGCCGACTACCACGGCTACCACAGCGAGGTGGCCCGTACGTTCGTCATCGGCTCGTCCCCGGCGGACTGGCAGATCGAGCTGTACGAGCAGGTCTTCGCGGCCCAGCGGGCCGGGCGGGAGGCGCTCGTGCCGGGGACGCCGTACCGTGAGGTGGACCGCGCGGTACGGCGGGTGCTGGACGCCGCGGGCCACGCCGAACGGCTCGGTCCGTGGGTCGGACACGGCGTCGGACTCGAAAACGGCGAGGACCCTCGGCTGGCGCCGTCGGCCATGGGTAAACTGGACGCTTGCGTGCCGGTCACCGTAGATCCGGGGGTTCACCTCCCGGGGCGGGGCGGCGTCCGGATCGATGACACGCTCGTCGTCCGCCCCGAGGCGGACGGCGGTCCCGAGCTACTCACCATCACGACCAAGGAGCTGCTCGCGCTGTAGCGCGTGCCTCTTCGGGGTCGCAGCTTCAGTCCAGGAGATTCCGCAACCGTGGCTTCCACGAACGACCTCAAGAACGGCATGGTGCTCAAGCTCGAAGGCGGCCAGCTCTGGTCCGTCGTCGAGTTCCAGCACGTCAAGCCCGGCAAGGGCCCCGCCTTCGTGCGCACCAAGCTCAAGAACGTGCTGTCCGGCAAGGTCGTCGACAAGACCTTCAACGCCGGCGTCAAGGTCGAGACGGCCAACGTCGACAAGCGCGGTATGCAGTTCTCGTACATGGACGGCGACTACTTCGTCTTCATGGACATGGACACGTACGACCAGCTGCACATCGACCGCAAGACCGTCGGTGACGCCGCCAACTTCCTGCTCGAGGGCTTCGAGGCCGTCGTCGCGCAGAACGAGGGCCAGGTGCTCTACGTCGAGCTGCCGGCCGCCGTCGAGCTCACCATCCAGCACACCGACCCGGGCGTGCAGGGCGACCGCTCCACCGGTGGCACCAAGCCCGCCACCCTGGAGACCGGCTACGAGATCCAGGTCCCGCTGTTCATCACCACGGGCGAGAAGATCAAGGTCGACACGCGCACCGGCGATTACCTCGGCCGGGTGAACAGCTAACCGTGGCCGCCCGCAGCAACTCCCGGAAGCGCGCCTTCCAGATCCTTTTCGAGGCCGACCAGCGCGGCGCCGCCGTGCTGGACGTCCTCGCCGACTGGGTCCGGCACTCGCGCTCCGACGACCGGCAGCCGCCCGTCAACGAGTACACGATGCAGCTGGTCGAGGGGTACGCCGAGCACGTGGCCCGGATCGACGAGCTGATCGCCACCTACGCGGTCGGCTGGGACCTCGACCGGATGCCGGCCGCCGACCGGAACATCGTCCGGCTCGGCGCCTACGAGCTGATCTGGGAGGACGGCACCCCGGACGCCGTGGCGATCGACGAGGCGGTGCAGCTCGCCAAGGAGTTCTCCACGGACGAGTCGCCGGCCTTCGTCAACGGCCTGCTCGGCCGGTTCAAGGAACTGAAGCCGGGCCTGCGCCGCGCCTGAGGCGCCGCGCGAGACCCGACGCACAAACGCCGCGGGGCGGGAAACGAAGGTTTCCCGCCCCGCGGCGTTCATATGAGGCCGTATGCCGTATGAGGATGCCGTATGAGGCGTGGTATCAGGCGTCCTCGTGCTGGACCGCGCGGCGCGCGTCCGCGTCCAGCACGCCCCAGCTGATGAGCTGCTCGGTGAGCACCGAGGGCGACTGGTCGTAGATCACGGCGAGGGTGCGCAGGTCGTCCTGGCGGATCGACAGCACCTTGCCGTTGTAGTCGCCGCGCTGGCTCTGGATGGTCGCCGCATAACGCTGGAGGGGGCCCGCCTTCTCGGCCGGGACGTGGGCGAGGCGCTCCAGGTCCAGGACCAGCTTCGGCGGGGGCTCCGCCGCGCCGCCGGGCGTCGTGCCGGGCAGCAGCTCCTGCACGGGCACCCCGTAGAAGTCGGCCAGCTCGGCCAGGCGCTGCACGGTCACGGCACGGTCGCCGCGCTCGTACGACCCCACCACCACGGCCTTCCAGCGACCCTGCGACTTCTCCTCCACACCGTGGAGAGAGAGGCCCTGCTGGGTGCGGATGGCGCGGAGCTTGGCCCCGAGCTGTTTGGCGTATTCGCTGGACATAAAGCTCCCGGACGCTGTATCGACGTGCGACGGTCTTCCCGACTGCCGCGCGGCTGGTAACTCACTGTGAGGTTACGCAGCGTAATCTGACTTCGTCAAGCCGAATGGTCCACCGCTTCCGCCGTCAGGGGCGGGGGCCGGTGCGGTCCGGCGGTGCTGGTAGGGTGGATCCCGCAATTCCGACGTCCTTTAATGTCCGTCCCGTGAGGCGGAGAAGGAGGTCCGTTCCGTATGGACACGACCGTATCCGCGGCCGGTCCCGCGCGTCCCGTGCTCGAAGCACCGGACATCGCCCGGGTCCTCACCCGCATCGCCCACGAAATCGTCGAACGTGCCAAGGGCGCCGACGACGTGGTGCTCCTCGGCATTCCCACCCGGGGCATCTTCCTGGCCCGCCGACTGGCCGCCAAGCTCGCCGACATCACCGGCGCCACCGTCCCCGTGGGCTCCCTCGACATCACCATGTACCGGGACGACCTGCGCCTGCGCCCCGCCCGGGCGCTCGCCCGCACCGAGATCCCCGGCGAGGGCATCGACGGCAGGCTCGTGGTCCTCGTCGACGACGTGCTCTTCTCCGGCCGCACCATCCGGGCCGCGCTCGACGCCCTCAACGACATCGGCCGCCCGCGCGCCGTCCAGCTCGCGGTCCTCGTCGACCGCGGCCACCGCGAACTGCCGATCCGCGCCGACTACGTCGGCAAGAACCTCCCCACGTCGCTGCGCGAGACCGTCAAGGTCCAGCTCACCGAGGAGGACGGGCGCGACAGCGTCCTCCTCGGCGCGCGCCCGGCCGACGGGCAGTAGCCCCCTTCCGCGGGCCCGTCCGGCCCGGCGGCGCTCCCGCCTGCCCGGACCCGGCCTCCCGCACACCCTCAACCACGGAGCACCGGATGCTGCACCTCTCCGGGGGGAGCCCCCGTACCCGCGGCCACCTCGTCTCGGCCGCCGACCTCACCCGTGACGACGCCGTCCTGATCCTCGACACCGCCGAGGAGATGGCCCGGGTCGCGGACCGGCCGATCAAGAAGCTGCCGACGCTGCGCGGCCGCACCGTCGTCAACCTCTTCTTCGAGGACTCGACGCGGACCCGCATCTCCTTCGAGGCCGCCGCCCAGCGGCTCTCCGCCGACGTCATCAACTTCTCCGCCAAGGGCTCCTCGGTCTCCAAGGGCGAGTCCCTCAAGGACACCGCGCTGACCCTGGAGGCGATGGGCGCGGACGCCGTCGTCATCCGCCACCACGACTCCGGCGCCCCGCACCGGCTGGCCACCTCCGGCTGGATCAACGGCTCGGTGGTCAACGCCGGCGACGGCACCCACGAGCACCCCACCCAGGCGCTGCTGGACGCCTTCACCCTGCGCCGCCGCCTGGTCGGCCCCGACGCGGGCCTCGGCCAGGACCTGTCCGGACGGCGGGTCACCATCGTCGGCGACGTGCTGCACAGCCGCGTCGCCCGCTCCAACGTCCACCTGCTCCACACCCTGGGCGCCGAGGTCACCCTGGTTGCCCCGCCCACCCTGGTGCCCATCGGCGTCGAGCACTGGCCCTGCGAGGTCTCCTACGACCTCGACGCCGTGCTGCCCAAGTCGGACGCCGTGATGATGCTGCGCGTCCAGCGCGAGCGCATGAACGCCGCCTTCTTCCCCACCGAGCGCGAGTACGCCCGCCGCTACGGCCTGGACGGGGAGCGGATGGCCCGCATGCCCGAGGACGCCGTCGTCATGCACCCCGGCCCGATGAACCGCGGCATGGAGATCACCGCCGAGGTCGCCGACTCGGCCCGCTGCACCGCCGTCGAGCAGGTCGCCAACGGCGTCTCCATCCGCATGGCCGTCCTCTACCTGCTGCTGGGCGGCTCCGAGTCCGCCGTCACCAACTACCGCACCGAGGAGAGCAAGTAATGAAGACCCTGATCCGTGGTGCGCAGATCCTCGGCGGCGAACCGCAGGACGTCCTGATCGACGGCGAGACCGTCGCCGCCGTCGGCACCGGTCTCGACGCCGCCGGCGCCCAGGTGATCGAGGCCGACGGCAAGATCCTCCTGCCGGGCCTGGTCGACCTCCACACCCACCTGCGCGAACCCGGCCGCGAGGACTCCGAGACCGTCCTGACCGGCACCCGCGCCGCGGCCGCCGGCGGCTACACCGCCGTCCACGCCATGGCCAACACCTTCCCCGTCGCCGACACCGCCGGCGTCGTCGAGCAGGTCTGGCGGCTCGGCAAGGAGTCCGGCTACTGCGACGTCCAGCCCGTCGGCGCCGTCACCGTCGGCCTGGAGGGCAAGAAGCTCGCCGAGCTCGGCGCGATGCACGACTCCGCCGCCGGCGTGCGGGTCTTCTCCGACGACGGCAAGTGCGTGGACGACGCCGTGATCATGCGGCGCGCGCTGGAGTACGTGAAGGCCTTCGACGGCGTCGTCGCCCAGCACGCCCAGGAGCCCCGGCTCACCGAGGGCGCCCAGATGAACGAGGGCGTCGTCTCCGCCGAACTCGGCCTGGGCGGCTGGCCCGCCGTCGCCGAGGAGTCGATCATCGCCCGCGACGTCCTCCTCGCCGCCCACGTCGGCTCCCGGCTGCACGTCTGCCACCTCTCCACGGCCGGCTCCGTGGAGATCGTCCGCTGGGCCAAGTCCAAGGGCTGGCACGTCACCGCCGAGGTCACCCCGCACCACCTGCTGCTGACCGACGAGCTGGTGCGCTCCTACAACCCCGTCTACAAGGTCAACCCGCCGCTGCGCACCGAGGCCGACGTCATGGCCCTGCGCGCCGCCCTCGCCGACGGCACCATCGACTGCGTGGCCACCGACCACGCCCCGCACCCGCACGAGGACAAGGACTGCGAGTGGGGCGCCGCCGCCATGGGCATGGTGGGCCTGGAGACCGCGCTCTCCGTCGTCCAGCACACGATGGTCGACACCGGCCTGCTGGACTGGGCCGGCGTCGCCGACCGGATGTCCTTCGCCCCGGCCCGCATCGGCCGCCTCGCCGGCCACGGCCGGCCCGTCGCGCCCGGTGAGCCCGCCAACCTCACCCTGGTCGATTCCGCATACCGTGGACCCGTGGACCCCGCGGGCTTCGCCTCCCGCAGCCGCAACACCCCGTACGAGGGCCGCGAGCTGCCGGGTCGCGTCACCCACACCTTCCTGCGGGGCCGGGCGACGGTCGTGGACGGGAAGCTGACGTGACACCTTTCATCACCCCCCTGGCGGCGGAGCAGAAGTCGCAGGCGGTCACCGACTGGGCGGCACGCGCCGGCTGGGTCGTGGGCCTGCTGCTCTTCGTCGCGCTGCTCTACTGGCTGATGCGCGAGGGCTGGAAGTGGCGCGGCACGCTCCAGGGCGACCTGCCCGAGCTGCCCGCCGTCCCGGACGAGCCGGGGGAGACCCGGCTCTCCCTCACCGGCCGCTACCACGGCTCGACCACCGCCGGCCAGTGGCTCGACCGCATCGTCGCCCGCGGCCTCGGCACCCGCAGCCGCGCCGAGCTCACCCTGACGGACCGGGGCCTGGCCGTGGTCCGGCCCGGCGCCCAGGACTTCTTCGTCCCCGCCGCCGCCCTGCGCGGCGCCCGCCTCGACAAGGGCATCGCGGGCAAGGTCCTCACCGAGGGCGGCCTGCTGGTCGTCACCTGGCGGCACGGCGACAAGGACATCGACTCCGGTTTCCGCGCCGACCACCCGGCGGAGCACGCCGCCTGGGTCGAGGCCCTCACCACCCTGAACAGCACTACGGAAGGCGCACGATGACGACCTCCGCACCGGGGAGCAGGATCCCCGCCGTACTCGTCCTGGAGGACGGCCGCACGTTCCGCGGCCGCGCCTACGGGGCCGTGGGGGCGACCTTCGGCGAGGCGGTCTTCTCCACCGGCATGACCGGCTACCAGGAGACCCTGACCGACCCGTCGTACCACCGCCAGGTGGTCGTCATGACCGCCCCGCACGTCGGCAACACCGGCGTCAACGACGAGGACCCGGAGTCCGCGCGGATCTGGGTCTCCGGCTACGTCGTCCGCGACCCCGCCCGCGTCCCGTCCAACTGGCGCTCGCGCCGCTCCCTCGACGAGGAACTGCGCAAGCAGGGCGTCGTCGGCATCAGCGGCGTGGACACCCGGGCGCTCACCCGCCACCTGCGCGAGCGCGGCGCCATGCGCGTCGGCATCTTCTCCGGCAACGCGCTGCCCGACGAGGGCACCATGCTGGCCGAGGTCCGCCAGGCCCCCGAGATGGCCGGCGCCGACCTCTCCGCCGAGGTGGCCACCGAGGAGGCGTACGTCGTCCCGGCCATCGGGGAGAAGCGCTTCACCGTCGCCGCGATCGACCTGGGCATCAAGGGCATGACCCCGCACCGGATGGCCGAGCGCGGCATAGAGGTCCACGTGCTGCCGGCCACCGCCACCGCGGAGGACGTCTACGCGGTCGCCCCCGACGGCGTGTTCTTCTCCAACGGCCCCGGCGACCCGGCCACCGCCGACCACCCGGTCGCGGTGATGCGCGAGGTCCTCTCCCGGAGAACCCCGCTGTTCGGCATCTGCTTCGGCAACCAGATCCTCGGCCGCGCGCTGGGCTTCGGCACCTACAAGCTGAAGTACGGCCACCGGGGCATCAACCAGCCGGTGCAGGACCGCACCACCGGCAAGGTCGAGATCACCGCCCACAACCACGGCTTCGCCGTCGACGCCCCGCTCGACGGACCGGCCGAGACCCCCTACGGCCGTGTCGAGGTCTCCCACGTCTGTCTGAACGACGACGTGGTCGAGGGGCTCCGGCTGCTCGACCGGCCGGCCTTCAGCGTCCAGTACCACCCCGAGGCAGCAGCGGGACCGCACGACGCGGCGTACCTGTTCGATCGCTTCGTCTCCCTGATGGAGGGCCAGCGTGCCTAAGCGCAGCGACATCCAGTCCGTCCTGGTCATCGGCTCCGGCCCGATCGTCATCGGCCAGGCCGCCGAGTTCGACTACTCCGGCACCCAGGCCTGCCGCGTCCTGAAGTCCGAGGGCCTGCGGGTCATCCTGGTCAACTCCAACCCGGCCACGATCATGACCGACCCGGAGATCGCCGACGCCACCTACGTCGAGCCGATCACCCCCGAGTTCGTCGAGAAGATCATCGCCAAGGAGCGCCCCGACGCCCTCCTGCCCACCCTCGGCGGCCAGACCGCGCTCAACACCGCGATCTCGCTGCACGAGGCCGGCACGCTGGAGAAGTACGGCGTCGAGCTGATCGGCGCCAACGTCGAGGCCATCCACAAGGGCGAGGACCGCGACCAGTTCAAGACCGTCGTCGAGGCCGTCAACGCCCGCCTCGGGCACGGCGAGTCCGCCCGCTCGGTCATCTGCCACACCATGGACGAGGTGCTGGCCGGCGTGGAGGCGCTCGGCGGCTACCCCGTCGTCGTCCGCCCCTCCTTCACCATGGGCGGCGCCGGCTCCGGCTTCGCCCACGACGAGGAGGAGCTGCGCCGCATCGCCGGCCAGGGCCTCGCGCTCTCCCCGACCACCGAGGTGCTCCTGGAGGAGTCCATCCTCGGCTGGAAGGAGTACGAGCTGGAGCTGATGCGCGACAAGAACGACAACGTCGTCGTCGTCTGCTCCATCGAGAACTTCGACCCCATGGGCGTCCACACCGGCGACTCGATCACCGTGGCCCCGGCCATGACCCTGACCGACCGCGAGTACCAGGTGCTGCGCGACATCGGCATCGAGGTCATCCGCGAGGTCGGCGTGGACACCGGCGGCTGCAACATCCAGTTCGCCGTCAACCCCGAGGACGGCCGGGTCATCGTCATCGAGATGAACCCGCGCGTCTCGCGCTCCTCCGCGCTCGCCTCCAAGGCCACCGGCTTCCCGATCGCCAAGATCGCGGCCCGGCTGGCCGTCGGCTACACGCTCGACGAGATCCCCAACGACATCACCGAGCAGACCCCGGCGTCCTTCGAGCCCACGCTCGACTACGTCGTGGTCAAGGCCCCGCGCTTCGCATTCGAGAAGTTCCCGGCCGCCGACGCCACCCTCACCACCACGATGAAGTCGGTCGGCGAGGCCATGGCCATCGGCCGCAACTTCACCGAGGCGCTGCAGAAGGCCCTGCGGTCGCTGGAGAAGAAGGGTTCCTCCTTCGACTTCGTCTCCGAGCCCGGCGACAAGGCGGCCCTGCTGGAGAAGGCCGCGGTCCCGACGGACGGGCGGATCAACACCGTCATGGCCGCCATCCGCGCCGGCGCCACCCAGGAGGAGGTCTTCGCGGCCACCCGCATCGACCCCTGGTTCGTCGACCAGCTCTTCCTGATCCACGAGATCGCCGAGGAGCTGCGCGGCGCCGCCGAGCTGGAGCCCGGCCTGCTGGCCGAGGCCAAGCGGCACGGCTTCTCCGACGCCCAGATCGCCGCGATCCGCGGGCTCAGCGAGGAGGTCGTGCGCGAGGTCCGGCACGCCCTGGGCGTGCGCCCGGTCTACAAGACGGTGGACACCTGCGCCGCCGAGTTCGCCGCGAAGACCCCGTACTTCTACTCCTCCTACGACGAGGAGAGCGAGGTCGCCCCGCGCGAGAAGCCGGCCGTGATCATCCTGGGCTCGGGGCCCAACCGCATCGGCCAGGGCATCGAGTTCGACTACTCCTGCGTCCACGCCTCCTTCGCGCTGAGCGAGGCGGGCTTCGAGACCGTGATGGTCAACTGCAACCCGGAGACCGTCTCCACCGACTACGACACCTCCGACCGGCTCTACTTCGAGCCGCTCACGCTGGAGGACGTCCTGGAGATCGTCCACGCCGAGCAGCAGGCCGGCCCGGTCGCGGGCGTCGTCGTCCAGCTCGGCGGCCAGACCCCGCTGGGCCTGGCCCAGGCGCTCAAGGACAACGGCGTGCCGATCGTCGGCACCTCGCCCGAGGCCATCGACCTGGCCGAGGAGCGCGGCGCCTTCGGCCGGGTGCTCACCGAGGCGGGCCTGCCGGCGCCCAAGTACGGCACGGCCTTCTCCTTCGAGGAGGCGAAGGCCATCGCCGCCGAGATCGGCTACCCGGTCATGGTCCGCCCGTCCTACGTGCTCGGCGGCCGCGGCATGGAGATCGTCTACGACGAGCCCTCGCTCGCCGGCTACCTGGAGCGGCACGCGGGCCTGATCTCCGAGCACCCCGTCCTCGTCGACCGCTTCCTCGACGACGCCATAGAGATCGACGTGGACGCCCTCTACGACGGCCACGAGCTCTACCTCGGCGGCGTCATGGAGCACATCGAGGAGGCCGGCATCCACTCCGGCGACTCCGCCTGCGCGCTGCCCCCCATCACCCTGGGCGGCTTCGACATCAAGCGGCTGCGCTCCTCGACCGAGGCCATCGCCAAGGGGGTCGGCGTCCGCGGACTGATCAACATCCAGTTCGCGATGGCCGGGGACATCCTCTACGTCCTGGAGGCCAACCCGCGCGCCTCCCGCACGGTCCCCTTCACCTCCAAGGCGACCGCCGTCCCGCTGGCCAAGGCCGCCGCGCGCATCTCGCTCGGCGCCACCATCGCCGAGCTGCGCGCCGAGGGCCTGCTCCCGGCGGAGGGCGACGGCGGCACGCTGCCGATGGACGCGCCGATCTCCGTCAAGGAGGCCGTGATGCCGTGGACGCGCTTCCGCGACCCGTCCGGGCGCGGCGTGGACACCGTCCTGGGCCCGGAGATGCGCTCCACCGGCGAGGTCATGGGCATCGACAACGTCTTCGGCACGGCGTACGCCAAGTCGCAGGCCGGTGCCTACGGCGCGCTGCCCACCAAGGGACGGGCGTTCGTCTCGGTCGCCAACCGCGACAAGCGCGCGATGATCTTCCCGGCCCGCGAGCTGGCGGCCCAGGGCTTCGAGCTGCTGGCCACCTCCGGCACGGCCGAGGTCCTCAAGCGCAACGGCATCAACGCCACCGTCGTCCGCAAGCAGTCCGAGGGCCCCGGCCCCAACGGCGAGCGGACGATCGTCCAGCTCATCCACGACGGTGAGGTCGACCTCATCATCAACACCCCGTACGGCACCGGCGGCCGCCTCGACGGGTACGAGATCCGCACCGCCGCCGTCGCCCGCGCGGTGCCCTGCCTGACCACGGTCCAGGCCCTCGCCGCCGCGGTCCAGGGCATCGACGCCCTGACCCGCGACGAGGTGGGCGTCCGCTCGCTCCAGGAGCACGCGGAACAGCTCACCGCCGCCCGCCGGGCGTAACGGCGCGACGCCGCGGAGGGGGACACCGGAAGGTGTCCCCCTCTCCATGACCGGACGACCTCCCGAAGGCTGGACATGTACCGACTCTTCTTCGACCTGATCTTCAAGCGCATGGACCCCGAGAAGGCCCACCACCTGGCCTTCGGCTGGATCCGCGCCCTCGCCCGGATCCCCGTCCTGCGCACCTTCGCCGCCGCCGTCCTCGCGCCGCGCCACAAGGAGCTGCGCACCGAGGCGTTCGGCCTGCGGATGCACGGTCCCTTCGGCCTGGCCGCCGGCTTCGACAAGAACGCGGCCGCGATCGACGGCATGGCCATGCTCGGCTTCGACCACGTCGAGGTCGGCACCGTCACCGCCCAGCCGCAGCCCGGCAACCCCCGGAAGCGGCTCTTCCGGCTGGTCGCCGACCGCGCCCTGATCAACCGCATGGGCTTCAACAACGACGGCTCGGCCGCCGTCGCCGCCCGCCTCGCCGCCCGGAAGGAGGTCTTCCGGACCACCGTCGGCGTCAACATCGGCAAGACGAAGATCGTCCCCGAGGAGGGGGCCGTCGCCGACTACGTCGCCTCCACCGAGCGCCTGGCCGCCCACGCCGACTACCTGGTCGTCAACGTCTCCTCGCCCAACACGCCCGGGCTGCGCGACCTCCAGGCCGTCGACCACCTGCGTCCGCTGCTGACCGCCGTCCGCGAGGCCGCCGACCGCGCCGTCACCGGCCGCCGCGTCCCGCTCCTGGTGAAGATCGCCCCCGACCTCGCCGACGAGGACGTGGACGCCGTCGCCGACCTCGCCGTGGAGCTGGGCCTCGACGGCATCATCGCCACCAACACCACCATCGCCCGCGACGGCCTCGGGCTGCGCACCCCCCGGCGCACGGTGGAGGCCATCGGCGCCGGCGGCCTGTCGGGCGCTCCCCTCAAGGAGCGCTCGCTGGAGGTCCTGCGCCGGCTGTACGCCCGCGTCGGCGACCGCATCACCCTCGTCGGCGTGGGCGGCGTCGAGACCGCCGACGACGCCTGGGAGCGCATCCTGGCCGGCGCCACGCTCGTCCAGGGCTACAGCGCCTTCGTCTACGAGGGCCCCTTCTGGTGCCGCCGCATCCACCGCGGCCTCGCCGAGAGGCTCGCCGCCAGCCCGTACGCCACGCTCGCCGAGGCGGTGGGGGCGGGCACCCGCTGACGGCCCGGGGTGTGGGCAGCCGTTCCGCAGGGCGGAACGGGTGGGCACACCCCGGCCACCGGCCCGCACCCGCCCACCGCGCCCCAGCCCCCCGGAGGAACCCCATGACCACCCGGCCCGAACCCTTCGGCGCCCGTCTGCGCCGCGCCATGGACGAGCGCGGCCCCCTGTGCGTCGGCATCGACCCGCACGCCGCCCTCCTCGAAGCCTGGGGCCTGACCGACGACGTCGCCGGCTGCGAGCGCTTCGCCCGCACCGTCGTCGAGGCCCTCGCCGACCGCGTCGCCGTCCTCAAGCCCCAGTCCGCCTTCTTCGAGCGCTTCGGCTCGCGCGGCGTCGCCGTCCTGGAGCGCACCGTCGCCGAGGCCCGCGCCGCCGGCGCCCTGGTGCTCATGGACGCCAAGCGCGGCGACATCGGCTCCACCATGGCCGCCTACGCCGCCACCTACCTCGACCCCGCCTCCCCGCTGTTCTCCGACGCCGTGACCGTCAGCCCGTACCTCGGCTACGGCTCGCTGCGTCCCGCGCTGGACCTGGCCCGCGAGAGCGGCACCGGCGTCTTCGTCCTCGCCCTGACCTCCAACCCGGAGGGCGCCGAGGTGCAGCACGCCGTGCGCGCCGACGGCGCCTCCGTCGGCGCGACGGTCCTGCGGCACCTCAAGGAGGAGAACGCGGGCGCGGCGCCCATGGGCTCGTACGGGGCCGTGGTCGGCGCGACGCTGGGCGACCTCTCCTCGTACGACCTGGCGATCAACGGTCCGCTGCTCGCCCCCGGCATCGGCGCCCAGGGCGCCACCGCCGCCGACCTGACCGGGGTCTTCGGCGCGGCCGTCCGCGACGTCGTCCCCAACGTCAGCCGCGGCGTGCTGCGCCACGGGCCCGGCGCCGCGGCCCTGCGGGCGGCCGCGGAGCGCTTCGCCGACGAGGTGCGGGAGGCCGTCGCCGGGGCCGCCTGAGGGGCCCGAGGAGCGTTCTGCCGGAAAATTGACGGCCGGAATGTCCGGAAAAGTCCTCGTCGGGCAAGGCTGACCAGGACTTTTCCGCTGTTCTCGCTGACTGGAGCGGCATCGGCCGCTAGTCTCCGACAAGAGCGAACGTGCAAGCGCGTTGCTCGTTGCTCCCCAGGTGTGGGCCGACTAGGTTCCTCACCGGTCCGTATCCGACAGTTCGACATCCGAGGTGACGTAGGCGTGGCTCTTCCGCCCCTTACCCCTGAACAGCGCGCAGCCGCGCTCGAAAAGGCCGCCGCGGCTCGCCGGGCCCGCGCCGAGGTCAAGAATCGGCTCAAGCACTCCGGCGCCTCGCTGCACGAGGTCATCAAGCAAGGCCAGGAGGACGACGTCATCGGAAAGATGAAGGTCAGCGCCCTCCTGGAGAGCCTTCCCGGTGTGGGCAAGGTCCGTGCCAAGCAGATCATGGAGCGGCTCGGCATCTCCGAGAGCCGCCGGGTGCGTGGCCTCGGCTCCAACCAGATCGCCTCCCTGGAGCGGGAGTTCGGCAGCAGCGCGGCCTGATTTCCCAGGCACTCCCGGGAACCGGGATAATCGCTCCATGAGTACTGCAGTCTCCCGGGGGACGTCCCCCGTCCCCCCGGCCAGACGCCCGCGGCTGACCGTGCTCTCCGGCCCCTCCGGGGTCGGCAAGAGCACGGTCGTCGCCCACATGCGCAAGGCCCACCCCGAGGTATGGCTCTCGGTCTCCTGCACCACCCGCAAGCCGCGCCCCGGTGAGCGCGACGGCGTCCAGTACTTCTTCGTCAACGACGAGGAGTTCGACAAGCTGGTCGCCAACGGCGAACTGCTGGAGTGGGCCGAGTTCGCCGGCAACCGCTACGGCACCCCGCGCCGCGCCGTCCTCGAGCGCCTGGAGGCCGGCGAGCCGGTCCTCCTGGAGATCGACCTCCAGGGCGCCCGCCAGGTCCGTGCCTCCATGGAGGACGCGCAGCTGGTCTTCCTCGCCCCGCCCAGCTGGGACGAGCTGGTCCGCCGGCTGACCGGCCGCGGCACCGAGTCGCCCGAGGTCATCGAGCGGCGGCTGGCGGCGGCCCGGACGGAGCTGGCGGCGGAGTCGGAGTTCGACACCACGCTGGTCAACACCTCCGTCGAGGACGTGGCCCGTGAGCTGCTAGCCTTGCTGCGCTGAACATCTTTCTTCACCCCCATCGGAAGGCAGAGAGTGTCCTCTTCCATCACTGCGCCCGAGGGCATCATCAACCCGCCGATTGATGAGCTGCTCGAGGCGACCGACTCGAAGTACAGCCTCGTGATCTACGCCGCCAAGCGCGCGCGCCAGATCAACGCGTACTACTCGCAGCTCGGCGAGGGCCTGCTGGAGTACGTCGGCCCGCTGGTGGACACCCACGTCCACGAGAAGCCGCTCTCCATCGCGCTCCGCGAGATCAACGCGGGTCTGCTGACCTCCGAGGCCATCGAGGCCCCGGCGGCGTAAGCGGCGACCGTCTTCACCGAGGGCCCGGCAGCACGGCTGCCGGGCCCTTGGTGTGTCATAGAGCGTGTACGGAACGAGAGTGCGGGGAGCAACCGGCATGGACAAGCCGAAGGTCGTCCTGGGGGTCAGCGGCGGGATCGCCGCCTACAAGGCGTGTGAGCTGCTGCGCCGGCTGACGGAGTCCGGGCACGACGTACGGGTGGTGCCCACGGCGTCCGCCCTCAACTTCGTCGGCGAGGCGACCTGGTCCGCGCTGTCCGGCCACCCCGCCGTCACCCAGGTGTGGGAGTCCGTCCACGAGGTCCCGCACGTGCGGATCGGGCAGCAGGCCGACCTCGTCGTCGTCGCCCCGGCCACCGCCGACATGCTCGCCAAGGCCGCCCACGGGCTGGCCGACGACCTGCTGACCAACACCCTGCTCACCGCGCGCTGCCCGGTCGTCTTCGCGCCCGCCATGCACACCGAGATGTGGGAGCACCCGGCCACCCGGGAGAACGTGGCCACGCTGCGCCGCCGCGGCGCCGTGGTGATCGAGCCCGCCGTCGGCCGGCTCACCGGCGTGGACACCGGCAAGGGCCGGCTGCCCGACCCCGACGAGATCTTCGAGGTCTGCCGCCGGGTGCTGGCGCGCGGGCCGCGCGCCGCCGACCTGGCCGGACGCCACGTCGTCGTCAGCGCGGGCGGTACCCGTGAGCCCCTGGACCCGGTGCGCTACCTCGGCAACCGCTCCTCCGGGCGGCAGGGGTACGCCCTGGCCCGCACCGCCGTCGCCCGCGGCGCCCGCGTGACGCTCGTCTCGGCCAACAGCGAACTGGCCGACCCGGCCGGCGCGGACGTGGTGCGCGTCGGCACCGCCGTCCAGCTGCGGGAGGCGGTGCTGAAGGCGGCGGCGGACGCGGACGCCGTGGTCATGGCGGCCGCCGTCGCCGACTTCCGGCCCGCCCGCTACGCCACCGGCAAGATCAAGAAGAAGGACGGCGAGGAGCCCGCGCCCGTGGAGCTCGTCCGCAACCCGGACGTCCTCGCCGAGCTGTCCGCCGGGCGGGCCCGCCCCGGCCAGGTCGTCGTGGGCTTCGCCGCCGAGACCGACGACGTGCTGGCCAACGGCAGGGCGAAGCTCGCCCGCAAGGGCTGCGATCTGCTCGTGGTGAACGAGGTGGGGGAGCGGCGCACCTTCGGCTCCACCGAGAACGAGGCCGTGGTGCTCGGCGCCGACGGGAGCGCCACGGAGGTCCCGCACGGCCCGAAGGAGGCCCTCGCCGACACCGTCTGGGACCTCGTCGCCGAACGCCTGTGCTGAGGCCCTCTCCCGGATGATCGCAAGTATTCCTGGGGAAGCAGTGGCAAGTGTCACAGGCTGTGGCGCCAGTGATCGGGGACGAGAGGTTCGCCGCGAGCCCGGTGCGGATAAACTGACACCGGTCCCGCGTCGAGCGCAGCTCTCGGCCGGGCCATCAAATGATCAGCCAGCAGCCGCTGCAACCCCAGGGAGCGATGTGTCCCGCCGCCTGTTCACCTCGGAGTCCGTCACCGAGGGTCACCCTGACAAGATCGCTGACCAGATCAGCGACACGATTCTCGACGCCCTCCTGCGCGAGGACCCGAAGTCCCGCGTCGCCGTCGAGACCCTGATCACCACCGGCCTCGTCCACGTCGCCGGTGAGGTCACGACCAAGGCGTACGCGCCGATCGCGCAGCTGGTGCGCGACAAGATCCTCGAGATCGGCTACGACTCCTCCAAGAAGGGCTTCGACGGCGCCTCCTGCGGCGTTTCGGTGTCCATCGGCGCCCAGTCCCCCGACATCGCCCAGGGTGTCGACACGGCCTACGAGACCCGTGTCGAGGGCGACGAGGACGAGCTCGACAAGCAGGGCGCCGGCGACCAGGGCCTGATGTTCGGCTTCGCCTGCGACGAGACGCCCGAGCTCATGCCGCTGTCCATCAGCCTGGCGCACCGGCTCTCCCGCCGCCTGACCGAGGTCCGCAAGAACGGGACCATCCCGTACCTGCGCCCCGACGGCAAGACCCAGGTCACCATCGAGTACGACGGCAACAAGGCCGTCCGCCTCGACACCGTGGTCGTCTCCTCGCAGCACGCCTCCGACATCGACCTGGACTCGCTCCTCGCTCCCGACATCCGCGAGTTCGTCGTCGAGCACGTGCTCAAGGAGCTCGTCGAGGACGGCATCAAGCTGGACACCGACGGTTACCGGCTGCTGGTGAACCCCACCGGCCGCTTCGAGATCGGCGGCCCGATGGGCGACGCCGGCCTCACCGGCCGCAAGATCATCATCGACACCTACGGCGGCATGGCCCGCCACGGCGGCGGTGCCTTCTCCGGCAAGGACCCGTCCAAGGTCGACCGCTCGGCCGCCTACGCGATGCGCTGGGTCGCCAAGAACGTCGTCGCGGCGGGGCTGGCTGCCCGCTGCGAGGTGCAGGTCGCGTACGCCATCGGCAAGGCGGAGCCGGTGGGTCTGTTCGTCGAGACCTTCGGCACGAACACGGTCGACACGGAGAAGATCGAGCACGCCATCGCCGAGGTCTTCGACCTCCGCCCGGCCGCGATCATCCGCGACCTGGACCTGCTGCGCCCGATCTACTCCCAGACCGCCGCGTACGGCCACTTCGGCCGTGAGCTTCCCGACTTCACGTGGGAGCGCACGGACCGCGTGGACGCGCTGCGCAAGGCGGCGGGGCTGTAAGCAGCCCACGGCGAACGGCACGGCCCCGGACCGGCGAACGGTCCGGGGCCGTCCCCTGTGCGCGGCTGTCAGGCGGCCGAGGCCGCACCGGCGGCTCCGGACGGTGCCTCCTCGCCGTCTTCGGAGGATCCGGCCGGGGCGAACCGCTGCCGCAGGTCCTCGGCGGTTGCGGTCCGGTCGGCGGCCGCCGCCGCCCGCACGACGCGCTGGACGAACAGGGCGCACCGCGGGTCGTCGGCGCCGAGTCCCATGGCCCTGAGCATCTCCGCGAAGTGGTCCGCCGCCGACAGGCCGCGGTCCTCCTCCGGATCGGCCGGTGGCCGGGGCACCAGGTGCCGCAAGTGGTCGGGGATGTCCTGGTTGTTGGCCGCGGACGACAACTGGGCGAGCAGCCCCAGGTCCGCCACGGCCTTGTCGATCTTGTCGTCGTTCTTCGCCAGCCACCAGACGACCGCGCTTCCGGTGTTCTTGAGGACGTCCTCACCGAGGTAGGCGCGCTTGTTCTGCTCGTGCTTCCTCTCGTGTTCCCACACCGCCTCGTCCTTCCGGACGGCGGACAGCTTGCCGAGCCGTTCCCGGTCTTGCTCGGTGAGTGTCAGCACGACGTCCTCGGCCATGGCGTGCACACGCCCCGTACTGTCGAGGAGCATCACTCCCAGATCGCCGTTCAGCTCGTGCTGGACCAGCGTGCACCGGTTCGGTGCCCGCGTCGCCGTGATGTTCCGGGCCCGGCCGAGTACGGCGTCGACGGCGAGCGCGCCCGGGTTGACGAGAGGCGCCCCGGAGGGGACGTCGTTGGGGTACCAGCGGACCGTCGCGGAGAAGAGGAAGTCGTAGTCCTCCGTGTCGCTGGGGAGCGCCACATTCCTGACGCGCTGCTCCCTGCGCTCCAGGGGAGGAAGCGGAAGGTCAGGTTCCAGGGTCAGCTCGCGGGGGATGGGGTCGCGTCGGCGGCCCCACACCGCAGTCGCCGTCAGCGGGACCGCCACCAGGACGGCGGCCGAGGCGGCCCAGGCCCAGCGCGGCCAGTGGACCGACAGGCCCAGGATGACGAGAAGCAGTGCGCCGATGACGGTCAGGAAAGCCGTCACCGTTTTACGGCCAGAGCTCATCGTGCTTTCTCCATCGGGTGACATGGGCCCCGGGGGCCGGCCTACATGTCCTGAGCAAGGTCGATCTTCTCCAGCAGGCGGTCGGACACGGGGCCGCGCCGGGTTCGGGACGGTGCGTCGGGAGCCGCGGTGGCCCAGTCGCGGGCGATGACATAGAGCAGGCCGAGGAGATCGTTACGGCTCCCCGCGGCATCGACCAGCACGCCGAGGAGGAGATCGCCGAGTGCGGCGTCCTCCGCCGCGGTGAGCAGCCAACTCTCCACAGCCGCCTGCCAGGTGGCGCGGGGCCGGTCCAGGAGCGCGGCGTTCCAGCCCGCGGCCAGGGCGCTGCGCACGCCCGGTTCGCGCACCTGTGCGGGGGCGTGGCTGTCGGGCATGGCGAACAACGACGGCTCGTGGACGAGTTCCAGGAAGAGATCGATGTCGGCCGGCCGTCCCGGGCGGGTGGCGTCGGGAGCGAGCCGGTACAGGAGGCGCCGGCGCAGGCCGCGGTCCGCGCGGACGAGACGCAGCAGCGCCTCCCGGGCCTCCGAGCTGCCGTGTTCGCGCCTCGCCAGGTGGTGGAGGCGCACCAGGGCCTGGTTCGGGTGGCGCACCGCCATGACCTCGGCGCACACGCCCACGAGGACCTTCGCCAGGCCCGGGGACAGCTGGCGGTCGAGGGACCAGTCGTAGATCCTGGAGCGGAAGTACGGTCCCCACGCGGCGTCGTCCAGACCGTGTTCGAGGGCCTGCGCGGCGGCGCGCAGGCGCAGGCCGTCCTGTGCCGAGCCCGTCCACGTGCGCACGAGGACCGTCAGGTCTTCCGGCCGCCCCGTGCGCAGGCACTGTCCGGCGAACCTGTGGACGACCAGGTCCCGGTCGTCCGGTGACAGCTCCGGCAGGCCGACGACGCCTCCGGCCCAGGTGCGCAGGGGATCCCGCAGTCCGGGCATGTTCGTCCAGAAGTGGTCGCGCACCGAGGGCGCGTAACCGAGACCGGTGAAGTGCACCCGGCCGGACCGGTCCATGGCGGCCCGGACTTCCTTGAGGCGTTCGGTGATTCCCGCCCGCTCCAGTAACGGGGTCGCGCTGTCCGGGTGTCGCACCGTGGTGAGCAGGGCATCGGTGGCGCGGTGCACCGCGTCGGCGTGGGCGCCGTGCAGCATGGCGGTGGCCAGGAGCAGCGCGCGCCGGGGGCCTGTGTCCAGCGAGGCCACCAGGTCGGCGACGTCCCGGCCCCGGTCGGTGACGGCCGCGAGCGCCTCGCGGCACCAGGAGGCAAAGCCTTCGTGGGTGTTGGGGCCGCTCCGGGCCCGCAGGACGTAGTGGGCAAGCGTGGCGATGTCCCGCAGAGGCGGCGACTTGTCCAGATAAGCGACCAGTTCCCTGGGCAGTTCGTTTGTCGTGTCGGGACCGATGCCGTCCGGTCGGAGATGGGCCCGCAGCACTTCCGCGCCGGTCGGGCGCTTCAGTTCTGCCGTGAACGGTGCGAAGACCGGGGGGAGTTGATGGGTCAGGTGCCGGGGGAGTACCACCACCAGCCGGGCGGAGCGCTCCTCCAGCGTCTTGCGGAACCCGGAGAGTTCGTCCAGCACGTCCGCCCAGAGCGGTACGCCGCTCGTGGAGAGGTCGAGCAACAGACGGTCGCCCTCGGCGATGTACTCGGGGTCGAGCCGCGGAGTGCGCTCTTCCGGGACCAGTTCCTGGAAGGCCCCGGCGTCCCGGAGCTCGTGCAGCAGCATGAGGGCCGCGGTGTGCCGTCCGCTTCCGGGCTCCCCGCCCAGCAGTGCCG
Source organism: Streptomyces caatingaensis (assembly GCF_001187435.1). Classification (GTDB taxonomy): domain Bacteria; phylum Actinomycetota; class Actinomycetes; order Streptomycetales; family Streptomycetaceae; genus Streptomyces; species Streptomyces caatingaensis. The sequence goes on from NZ_LFXA01000017.1 coordinate 387,652, forward strand.
TGCCGGTCTCCAGGAGATGCCCACGTGCCGTGCCGAGTCCGGCCGGAGCGACGAAGCGCTGCCGCAGCCAGCGGAGGTGATCCCTGGCCACGCTCCGCGGCGTCCGCCCTCCGGTCTTGGTCAACAGCCCGGCCGCGGTGATGTTGATCTGGGGCCCGGTGCCGGCGTGGACGTTCCCGTGCGTCTCCGTGACGCGATAAGTGGCCCCGTCGCTCACCGCTCTTCGTCCTCGTGGCTCTCGCCCGTGCCGAAGTGCTGCCGTATTCCGCCCTCGTTGCCGCCGGACACGGAGAAGGCCCCCGCTCCCGAACCGCGTCCGGAGAAGTGCTGGGAGCCGACGTACTGGTCGCCCGTTCCCGCGTGCACGGGTCCCTGGGAGCCGTGCACCGAGACGCCCACCGTGCCGGTGAAGTCCCGCGACTGGACCACCGTTCCCTGGCTTCCGCCGCTCACCGCGTTGTGCACCGCGCCGGAGTCGGCGGGGGCGGCGTCCTCGGCCGCGAGCCGGGGAACCAGTTCGGCGACGGCGTCACCGATGCGGGCCAGGTCGGCCTGCGCGTTCTGGTGATCGAAGCGGAGGGACTGGACGTCGGCCAGCCGGGCCAGTTCCTCGGGCAGCGCCGTGGCGGACAGCCGCTTTGTCGTCCGGCCGTCGAGCACGGGAACCACCGGGATGGAGCAGGCGAACGCCTCCAGGATCTCCTCGCGGACCCAGTCGTCCGCCCGGTGCAGGCGGGGGGAGTCGCCCCAGCCGGGGCCGACGACCGCGAGGAGGACGCCGCAGCGCCGCACCGCGTTCCGCAGGGCGGGGGGAAAGGACTCGCCGGCCCTGATGGACTTGGAGGCGCGGAACACCCGGTCGTCCCCGAAACGGTGCGACAGCGCCGTGTCGAGCAGGGCGGCGGTCTTCTCCCCGTCCCCCGTGCGGTAGTTGATGAAGACGTCGGCCATGGCGGTACTTCCTCTCTCCAGTTGCTCGCTAGTGGGTGGGAACGGCGGGCAGGGCCGCGGCGAGGTCGGGTGCCAGTGCGCGTACCGAGGCGCTGCGTGGATGGCGCGCCAGAGTGCGTTCGAGACGGCGCAGGTCGGTGGCGATGGTCGCGGAGTCCACGGTGGTGGCGGGGCCGATCAACTGCCGTGCCACGTCACAGGCTTGGTCGATGTCCCCGGCGGCGGCGTGGGCGAGCGCACACCGGGCTCCGTACCGTGCACGGGTCCGCAGGGCGTGGCCGGGCACCCGCCGGAGCTGCTCGTCGATGACGGCGGCCGCCTGCCGCGGGCGGCCCAGGTCGTGCAGGCACCATCCGGTCACCATGCCGACGGGGTCCGCCAGGTTGGTGGTGCCGATGACGGGTCCAGCCGAGTCGGCGGGGTCGAGGGCGAGCAGGGCGCGGGCCCGGTCCAGAGCGCGCATGCAGGAGTCGTGGGCGCCCGCCAGGGCGTGTCCCTGGGCCTCGCGTTGGGCCGCCAGTCCCCGGATCCGCGGCGGCAGACGGCCGTCCTGGGCCTGCCGGGCCAGCTCGACGGTCTGCGCGGCGTCCTGCCGGTAGAGCGTGATCAGTGCCCGCCGGACGTATGCGTACGCCGCCAGGTCGGGGTCGCCGCCGGCGGCGGCCATGGCGACGGCCTGACGCGTCCACCACAGGGCCGCCGAGTCGTTGCCCGACTCCTGGACGAGCCAGCCGATGTACTCGGCGTAGCGGGAGGCCAGCCGCAGAATCCTGCGGCGTTCCGCCGGGCCCGTCCGGGAAGCCAGGTCCCGGAGCGTATGCGTCTGGGCTATCAGCGACGGGAGGACGACCCCGGGGCCGGCCGTCTGACCGAGCCGGCGGTACTGGTCGAACAGCGAGGTGGCGATGTCGAGCAATGCGGAGCCCTCGGCCCCGACGGGGGGCTGTGCGGCCCCGAGCCCCAGGGCGACGGCCGAAGCCGCCGCTCCGGTCACCACCTGCCGTCGGCTCACAGGCTGGAACCAGCTCTGACCACCGGCGGACAAGTGCATCGACCACACCTCGCTCTCCTGGATCTCCGGTGGAACGGAGGGCCCGGCGGGCCGGTGCCCCGGGGCGAGGGCGGCGAGCTCGCCCCGGGCCCCCAGCACCGCGTCGCAGAGCCGGGCCAGCTCCGGGCTCGGAGGCTTGTGCCCCCGTTCCACCTTGCTCAAGTGGCCCTTGCTGAAGTGCACCCGGCCGGCCAGGGCCTCAAGGGTCATTCCGGCGGTCAGCCGGCGCTTGCGGAGCTCCTGGCCGAAGCGGCGTGGCTGCTCGGACACCTGTACCTCCGTCCGTCGCCGTCCGTCCGGGCAACCCGGGAGCGCCGCGAGCCAGACTGCGGCCGGGGACCACGGACGGACAAGGTGGATACGGTTGTTTCCTGTTTCCTCTTCGCCGTGCACTGCCGTCGCCGTGCTCTGCGAGGGCAGCCGTGCTCTGCGAAGGCAACAGGACCCCGCGACCGCTGTCGACGGGGCCTCGGGCGGTCGGGGCCGGTCGCCCGGCACGCACGCCACCCGCGCCTGTCGGTCCCCTCTGCTAAGACTGAACTCGTGAGCAGCAACAACGACGCTCAGGGGGAGCAGCTCGCCCTGATCAGGGAGAGCGTGCGCAAGGCCAAGGCCAAGGCGCCCCGGGCGAAGCCGCGTACCTGGCGGGGGGCCGAGCTCGCCGGGCGGCTGCCGGTCGCGCGGGTGCTCGTGGACAAGGGGCCGGTCCACCTGGACAAGCTGTGGGACTACGCGGTTCCGGCGGAGCTGGACGAGGACGCCCGGCCCGGTGTGCGGGTGCGGGTCCGGTTCGGGGCGGGGACGCGCAACGTACGGGACGGCCGGCGGGAGGGCGGCGGGCTGCTCGACGGGTTCATCGTGGACCGGGTGGAGGAGTCCGAGTACCGGGGGCCGCTCGCGGCCATCGCCCAGGTGCTGTCGCCCGAGCCCGTGCTCGGGCCGCGGTTGCTGAGCCTGTGCCGGGCGGTGGCCGACCGGTACGCGGGGTCGCTCGCCGACGTGCTGCAGCTCGCCGTGCCGCCGCGGCACGCCCGGATCGAGGCGGAGCCCTCGCCCGCGCTGCTGCCGCCCCCAAAGGTGCCCGCGGCCGGCAGCTGGGAGCGCTATCCGACGGGCCGCGCGTATCTGGAGGCGCTCGCGCGGGGCGACGCGCCGCGGGCGGTGTGGACGGCGCTGCCCGGCCCCCACTGGGCCGAGGAGCTCGCCCGTGCCGCCGCCGCCGCGCTCGCCTCGCGGCGCGGCGCGCTCGTCGTCGTCCCCGACGGCCGGGCCGCCGCCCGGGTGGACGCCGCGCTGACCGGGCTGCTGGGCGAGGGCCGGCACGTGCTGCTCACCGCGGACACCGGGCCCGAGGAGCGGTACCGGCGCTGGCTCGCGGTGAGCCGTGGCTCCGTGCGGGCCGTGGTGGGCACGCGGGCCGCGATGTTCGCGCCGGTGCGCGACCTCGGGTTCGTCGCGATCTGGGACGACGGCGACTCCAGCCACAGCGAGCAGCACGCGCCCCAGCCGCACGCCCGGGAGGTGCTGTTGCTGCGGGCCGCGCAGGAGAAGGCCGCGTTCCTGCTCGGCGCCTTCGGATGCAGCGTGGAGGCGGCGCAGCTCGTCCGCACCGGCTGGGCGCTGCCGCTGGCCGCCGAGCGTGAGCGGATACGGGCCGTCGCGCCCCTGGTCCGCACGGTCGGCGACGGGGACCTCGCGCGGGACGAGGCGGCCCGGGCCGCCCGGCTGCCCTCACTGGCCTGGCAGACGGCGCGCGAGGGGCTGCGGCACGGGCCGGTCCTCGTCCAGGTGCCGCGCCGGGGCTACGTCCCCCGCCTCGCCTGCGAGCGCTGCCGCGAGCCCGCGCGCTGCGGGCACTGCGCGGGCCCGCTGGAGGCCCGGGACGGCGGCACGCTGCACTGCGGCTGGTGCGGCACCGAGGCGCGCGACTGGCACTGCCCCGAGTGCGGCGGTGCCCGGCTGCGCGCCCAGGTCGTGGGCGCCCGGCGCACCGCCGAGGAGCTGGGCCGGGCGTTTCCCGCCGTGCCCGTGCGCACCTCCGGGCGCGATCACGTGCTGGACACCGTGCCGGGCACCCCCGCGCTGGTCGTCGCCACGCCGGGCGCCGAGCCCGTCGCCGAGGGCGGCTACGCCGCGGCCCTGCTGCTGGACGGCTGGGCCCTGCTGAACCTGCCGGACCTGCGCGCGGGCGAGGAGGCGCTGCGCCGCTGGCTGGCGGCGGCCGCGCTGGTGCGGGGGCAGGAGGCGGGCGGCCGGGTCGTCGTCGTGGCCGAGCCCACGCTGCGGCCCGTGCAGGCGCTGGTGCGCTGGGATCCGGCGGGGCACGCGGTGCGCGAGCTGGCCGAGCGGGAGGAGCTCGGGTTCCCGCCGGTGTCGCGCATGGCGTCCGTCAGCGGCCCGCCGGAGGCCGTCGCGGAGTTCCTCGCGCTCGCGGAGCTGCCGCCGGGGGCCGACGTGCTCGGGCCCGTGCCGCTTCCCGCGGCGGTCGCGGGGCGGCCGCGCCGGCCCGGAGACGCGCCGGTGGGGGAGCGGTGGGAGCGCGCGCTGGTGCGGGTGCGCCCCGGCCGGGGGGCGGCCCTGGCCGCCGCGCTCAAGACCGCCCAGGCGGTCCGGCTGACCCGGCGGGAGGGCGCCCCGGTGCGGCTGCGGATGGATCCGCCGGACATCGGCTGACCGCCCGCTGTGGCGGCAACGGGCCGTGTACGACGGTCAGTTGGGGGCTCCCGGTGTCGGCGCCCGCCCCGTCACCCGTTGCGCGGCCCCGGGAAGGCCGGGGGCCGGGGCTCCTCGCGGTGGGAACCGGAGGGCTGGCCGGGGACCGAGCGGGCGGCCGGGACCACCGGCACCGCCCCGGCGGCGACCGTCGCGTTCTGCTCGGCCGCCGGGCTGTCCGCGGAACTCTGCCCGTTCGCCCGGCGGGCGCCGTAACGGCGGTGCACCGCCTGCTTGGTGACGCCCAGGGCCGATCCCACCGCGTCCCACGAGAAGCCGAGCGAGCGGTCGAAGTCGACCGCCGCCGTGACCAGCGTCTCCACGCTGTCCCGCAGCTCCTGGGCCAGCCGGACGGTCGGCGCCGGGGCCCGGCCGTAGACCACGAAGCCCGCGGAGGGGCCCGTACGGCGTGGACGGTAGACATTGCCCAGCTGAGCGGTCAGGGTACGCAGCGCGTCCACCTGTCGGCGGACCCGCTCGATGTCCCGGACCAGAAGATGCAGACTGGCTCGCGCCTGGGCGTCATGGGTGGCATGGTCGGGCATCAACAAGCCTCTCGGACCGGCGGTGAACGGGACGCGGGGGAAGGAGAGTTGAGGGCCGACGAGAGCGGGCCGCGGCCGCGGCCCGCTGCTGGCGGTCAATCTCTCTTGACCCAACGATTCACCCAACGCGCCAAGGCCGGACGGGTCACGGTATGGGGGCGCACATCCGCCGGAATGAGGCGTGCACCGCCCCGCGCGCCCCTCGCGCAGCAGCCCGCCCCTAGACTGGTGCGCCGTCCCGCTCGGCGCGTGAGAGGTAGTGTTCGCCACCCATGAGGCTTGTCTTCGCCGGTACTCCCGAGGTCGCCGTCCCCGCCCTCGACGCCCTGCTCGCCTCGGAGCGCCACGAGGTCGTGGCCGTCGTCACCCGGCCCGACGCCCCCGCCGGCCGTGGCCGCCGCCTGGTCGCCAGCCCCGTCGCCGAGCGCGCCGAGGAGGCCGGCATCGAGGTGCTCAAGCCGAACCGGCCGCGCGACGAGGACTTCCTCGCCCGCCTCCGCGAGATCGCGCCCGACTGCTGCCCCGTCGTCGCCTACGGCGCCCTGCTGCCCAAGGCCGCCCTGGACATCCCCGTCCACGGCTGGGTCAACCTCCACTTCTCGCTGCTCCCGGCCTGGCGCGGCGCCGCCCCCGTGCAGCACGCGGTCATGGCCGGCGACGAGGTCACCGGCGCCTCGACCTTCCGCATCGAGGAGGGGCTGGACTCCGGCCCGGTCTTCGGCGTCCTCACCGAGCAGGTCCGCCCCACCGACACCAGCGGTGACCTGCTCACGCGGCTCGCGTTCGCCGGCGCCGGGCTGCTCGCCGCCACCATGGACGGCATCGAGGACGGCACCCTGGAGGCCGTCCCGCAGCCCGCCGAGGGCGTCTCGCTCGCCCCCAAGATCGGTGTCGAGGACGCCCGGATCGACTGGTCCGCGCCCGCCCTGCGCGTCGACCGCGTCGTCCGCGGCTGCGCTCCGGCGCCCGGCGCCTGGACGCTCTTCCGCGGCGAGCGGCTGAAGGTGATGTCGGTGGCGCTCACCGCGGACCGCACCGGCCTCGCGCCCGGCGAGCTCGCGGCCGGCAAGAACTCCGTCCACGCCGGCACCGGTTCGCACGCCGTCGAGCTGCTGTGGGTGCAGCCCCAGGGCAAGAAGCCGATGAAGGCCGCCGACTGGGCCCGCGGCGTCCGCATCGCCCCGGGCGAGAAGCTGGGCGACGGGCCGGCCGCGTAGGCTGGAACCCTTCGTCATCCCAGCTCCGGAGCACCTTCAGTGAACGATCAGCCGCCTCGTCGGAAGAACGGCCGCCCCGCGAAACCGCACCGCCGGCCCAAGAAGGACCCGGTCCGGATCCTCGCCTTCGAGGCGCTGCGGGCCGTCGACGAGCGGGACGCCTACGCGAACCTGGTGCTCCCCCCGCTGCTGCGCAAGGCCCGCGAGAAGGACGGCTTCGACCACCGCGACGCCGCGCTGGCCACCGAGCTGGTCTACGGCACCCTGCGCCGCCAGGGCACCTACGACGCCGTCCTCGCCGCCTGCGTCGACCGCCCGCTGCGCGAGGTGGACCCGCCGGTGCTGGACGTGCTCAGCCTCGGTGTCCACCAGCTCCTCGGCACCCGCATCCCGCCGCACGCGGCGGTCTCCGCCACCGTCGAACTGGCCCGCTGCGTCCTCGGCGACGGCCGGGCGAAATTCGTCAACGCCGTCCTGCGCAAGGTCACCGCGCACGACCTCGACGGCTGGCTGGAGCGCGTCGCGCCCCCCTACGACGACGACCCCGAGGAGCACCTCGCCGTCGTCCACTCCCACCCGCGCTGGATCGTCTCCGCGCTGTGGGACGCGCTCGGCGGCGGCCGCGCCGGGATCGAGGACCTGCTGGAGGCGGACAACGAGCGCCCCGAGGTGACCCTCGTCGCCCGCCCCGGCCGCATCGGCGTCACCGAACTGCTGGCCGCCCTCGGCGAGGACCACGCGCTGCCCGGCCGCTGGTCGCCGCACGCCGTGCGGCTCACCGAGGGCGGCGAACCCGGCGCGATCGACGCCGTCCGCGAGGGCCGCGCCGGGGTCCAGGACGAGGGCAGCCAGCTCGTCGCCCTCGCCCTGGCCGCCGCCCCGGTGGACGGCCCGGACGCCCGCTGGCTCGACGGCTGCGCCGGCCCCGGCGGCAAGGCCGCCCTCCTCGGCGCCCTCGCCGCCGAGGAGGGCGCCGCCCTGCTGGCCGCCGAACGGCAGCCGCACCGCGCCCGCCTGGTCGGCCGCGCCCTGGCCGGCAACCCCGGCCCGTACCAGGTCGTCACCGCCGACGGCACCCGCCCGCCGTGGCGCGAGGGCACCTTCGACCGCGTCCTCGTCGACGTGCCCTGCACCGGGCTCGGCGCCCTGCGCCGCCGCCCCGAGGCCCGCTGGCGGCGGCGCCCGGAGGACGTCGCCGGGTTCGGCCCCCTCCAGCGCGACCTGCTGCGCGAGGCCCTGCGCGCCGTCCGCGTGGGCGGCGTCGTCGGCTACGCGACCTGCTCGCCGCACCCGGCGGAGACCCGGGCCGTCGTGGACGACGTCCTCAAGCGGCAGGGCGTCGAGGCCGAGTGGATCGACGCCCGCCCGCTGATGCCCGGCGTCCCGGCCCTCGGCGACGGACCCGACGTCCAGCTCTGGCCCCACCTGCACGGCACGGACGCCATGTACCTGGCCCTGCTGCGCCGTACGGCCTGACCGGCGGGCGCCCTCCCGGTCCGGGGGCCGTGCGAGGGGCGGCCCCGCGGCATGGCAGGCTTGGGGCATGACCGTCCAGATCAACCCCAGCATCCTGAGCGCGGACTTCGCCCGCCTCGCCGCCGAGGCGGAGGCCGTCAAGGGCGCCGACTGGCTCCACGTCGACGTCATGGACAACCACTTCGTCCCGAACCTCACGCTCGGGGTGCCGGTCGTCGAGTCGCTCAGCCGGGCCACCGACACCCCGCTGGACTGCCACCTGATGATCGAGGACCCGGACCGCTGGGCCCCGCAGTACGTCGAGGCGGGCGCCGGGTCCGTCACCTTCCACGCCGAGGCCGCCCACGCCCCCGTGCGGCTCGCGCGGGAGATCCGGGCCAAGGGCGCGCGGGCGTCCATGGCCCTCAAGCCGGCGACGCCGATCGAGCCCTACGAGGACCTGCTCCCCGAGCTCGACATGCTGCTGATCATGACCGTCGAGCCCGGCTTCGGCGGCCAGAAGTTCCTCGACATCATGCTGCCGAAGATCCGCCGCACCCGGCAGCTCATCGAGCGCCACGGCCTGGAACTCTGGCTCCAGGTGGACGGCGGCGTCTCCGCGGAGACCATCGAGCGCTGCGCCGACGCCGGTGCCGACGTGTTCGTGGCGGGATCGGCCGTTTACGGTACCGATGACCCGGCGGCCGCCGTACGCTCACTGCGTGAGCTCGCGGAGACGGCCACCGCGGCCGCACCCTGGGCCTGCGCCCACTGAGGCCCGCCGGCCCGGGGGCCGGGGCGGGATCGGGGGCCCGCCGTTTCTGACAGGATGACGGTCGAGTCCACAGCGGAAGACAGCAGTGAGGAGAACGCGGTGTCGACGGGCCGTTCAGTGACGCCGATGGGGCCCGCCGAGCTCGTGCAGGCGGCGGCCATGGCCCGCCGTTTCTATCTGGAGGGCAAGTCCAAGATCCAGATCGCCGAGGAGTTCGGTGTCAGCCGCTTCAAGGTGGCGCGGGTCCTGGAGACGGCGCTCGAACGCGATCTGGTGCGCATCGAGATCCGGGTGCCCGCCGAGCTGGACGCGGAGCGCTCCGACGCGCTGCGCTCCCGCTACGGGCTGCGGCACGCGGTCGTCGTCGAGTCCCCGGCCGACGCGGCCGACGACGCCCCCGACCCGGAGAACCTCGGCGAGGTGGCGGCCGGCCTCCTCGGCGAGCTGGTGAACGAGGGCGACGTGCTCGGCCTGGCCTGGGGCCGGTCCACGATCCACATGGCGGCCGCCCTGCACCGGCTGCCGCCGTGCACCGTCGTCCAGCTCACCGGCGTCTACGACGCGGGCACCGCCGAGCGCGGCTCGGTGGAGGCCGTCCGCCGGGCGGCCCAGGTCTCCGGCGGCGAGGCGCACCCGATCTACGCGCCGATGCTGCTGCCCGACCCGGCCACGGCGGCCGCGCTGCGCGGCCAGACGGGCATCGCGCGGGCCTTCGACTACTTCGACAAGGTCACCGTCGCGGCCGTCTCCATCGGCTCCTGGGAGCCGGGCATCTCCACGGTGTACGACATGCTGTCGGAGGACGAGCGGGGCCACTACGCGTCGCTGGGCGCGGCCGCCGAGATGTCCGCCCACCTCTTCGACGCGGAGGGCCGGCGGATCGGCCGTGACCTGGGGGAGCGCTGCATCACGGTCGAGGCGGACCGGCTGCGGCGGATACCGGAGGTCGTGGCGATCGCGGGTGGCCAGCGGAAGGCCGCCGCGATCGGGGCGGTGCTGCGCTCCGGTCTCGTGACCAGCCTGGTCACCGACACCGCCGCGGCGGACTTCCTCCTGAACGAGTTCGAGCCGGGCCCGCGGCCGGCTCTCGACCGGGCCGACCCGGACGTCTGATCCCCCTCGTCCCCCCGACCCCCTGATCCCCCGGCGGGGAGGCTTGCGCCTCCCCGCCCTTTCCCCGGGCCGATGTGCCGGACCGCCCGGTGTTCGAGGACACGAATCCGGGGGGAAACGGGGCAAAACCCCCTCGGCGGAAGCCACAGGCACCCGCCGCCCCCGCTGGCCGAAGCCACAGAATGCGCAGATCATTCGCCATCGGGCCGTCTCATCGTGGATGATGGGTCCAGGAACCTCAGCCCGATCCGGCGCTGGTTCGAGCTGACTCCCCACCCGCTCTGTAGATCAATTTCGCAGGTGAGAGAGCCAGTATGCGTTTCCTCAACGATCAGAAGCCGCCGTACGACCTGACGTACGACGACGTCTTCATGGTCCCCAGCCGCTCCGCGGTCGGTTCCCGCCAGGGCGTCGACCTCTCCTCGCCCGACGGCACGGGCACCACCATCCCGCTCGTCGTAGCGAACATGACCGCGATCGCCGGCCGCCGCATGGCCGAGACGGTCGCCCGGCGCGGTGGCCTCGTGGTCATCCCCCAGGACATCCCGCTCGACGTCGTCACAGAGGTCATCTCCTGGGTGAAGAGCCGCCACCACGTGCTCGACACCCCGATCGTCCTCGCCCCGACCCAGACCGTGGCCGACGCGCTCAGCCTGCTGCCCAAGCGGGCGCACGGCGCCGGCGTCGTGGTCGACGGGGACCACCGTCCCGTCGGCGTCGTCACCGAGCACGACCTGACCGGCGTGGACCGCTTCACCCAGCTGTCCGAGGTCATGTCCAAGGAGCTGCTGCTCCTCGACGCCGACATCGACCCGCGCGAGGCGTTCAACCAGCTCGACGCCGCGCACCGCAAGCTCGCCCCCGCCGTGGACGAGGACGGCCGCCTGGCCGGCATCCTCACCCGCAAGGGCGCCCTGCGCGCGACGCTCTACACCCCCGCCACCGACGCCGACGGCAAGCTGCGCATCGCCGCCGCGGTCGGCATCAACGGCGACGTGGCCGGCAAGGCCAAGGCCCTGCTGGCGGCCGGCGCGGACACCATCGTGGTGGACACCGCCCACGGCCACCAGGAGACGATGATCGCCGCGATCAAGGCCGTCCGGGCGCTCGACCCGCAGGTCCCGATCGTCGCGGGCAACATCGTCGCCGCCGAGGGCGTGCGCGACCTCATCGAGGCGGGCGCGGACATCATCAAGGTCGGCGTCGGCCCGGGCGCCATGTGCACCACCCGCATGATGACCGGTGTGGGCCGTCCGCAGTTCTCCGCGGTGCTGGAGTGTGCCGCCGAGGCGAAGAAGTACGGCAAGCACGTCTGGGCCGACGGTGGCGTCCGTCACCCGCGCGACGTCGCCATGGCGCTGGCCGCCGGTGCGTCCAACGTCATGATCGGCTCCTGGTTCGCGGGCACCTACGAGTCCCCGGGCGACCTCCAGCAGACGGCCGACGGTCGGCTGTACAAGGAGAGCTTCGGCATGGCCTCGGCCCGCGCCGTGCGCAACCGCACCAGCGAGGAGTCGGCCTACGACCGCGCCCGCAAGGGCCTGTTCGAGGAGGGCATCTCCACCTCCCGCATGTTCCTCGACCCGGCCCGCCCCGGCGTCGAGGACCTGATCGACTCGATCATCGCGGGCGTCCGTTCGTCCTGCACCTACGCGGGTGCGGGCTCCCTCGCGGAGTTCCACGAGCGGGCCGTCGTCGGCGTCCAGAGCGCCGCCGGTTACGCGGAGGGCAAGCCGCTGCACGCCAGCTGGCAGTAGTCCCGCACCAGCCCGGAAAAGGGGCGCGGCCGTCACGGCCGCGCCCCTTTTCGCGTCACTCCGGCCGGGCTGTTGTTGACGCTTACATGTACCGATTCGTAAGGTGACATGCAACGAACGCCCATTCTTGGCATGCAGACGCAATGATCGTACGGGCATGCGCAAGAATGGTGCATTACGAGCGCGGTCCCTCACCTCGTAGGGTTCCGCGCAGTACGTGGAGTGGCGGGTACCGCTTGCTCGCGGTCCCCCTCCTTCCCGGGTTGCTCACCCTGCCGACGCACCCCGCGGGTGACCGCTGCGGTACCGGTGTGTTCCACCGGCAGCGACGAACGGAGCGACCTCAGTGTTGGATCAAGGCACAGCGCCCCCCGCCGCCGGCAACGGCAAGCGAACCCCGCAGCCGCCCGCCGGACTGGGCTCCCGCCTCATGCGGCGCAAGCCGGTCGAACGCCTGGTCGCCGAGGGCGGCCAGGGTGAGGGCGGGACGCTGCGGCGGTCGCTCGGCATGTGGCAGCTGACGATGATCAGCATCGGTGCCACGCTGGGCACCGGCATCTTCGTGGTGCTCGGCGACGCCGTGCCGAAGGCGGGCCCGGCGGTCATCGTCTCGTTCGTCATCGCCGGCATCACGGCGCTGTTCTCCGCGCTGTCCTACGCCGAGCTGGCGGGCACGATCCCGGTCTCCGGCTCCTCGTACTCCTACGCCTACGCCACCATGGGCGAGCTCGTCGCCTGGGTCTGCGGCTGGTGCCTGATCCTGGAGTACGGCGTGTCGGTGGCGGCCGTCGCCGTCGGCTGGGGCCAGTACCTCAACGAGCTGCTCGACGGGACCATCGGCGTCACCATCCCGGCCTCCCTGGCCAACCCGCCCGGCGCGGGCGGCGGCATCTTCAACGTGCCGGCGCTGCTGGTGGTCCTGCTCTGCATGGCCTTCCTGCTCGGCGGCGCCAAGGAGAGCGCCCGGGCCAACACGATCATGGTCGTGGTGAAGATCGCCGCCCTGCTGCTCTTCTGCGCCGTCGCCTTCCAGGGCATCAAGGCCGGCAAGTACACGCCCTTCATGCCGCTCGGCCTCGCGGGCATGAGCCACGCGGGCGCCTCGCTCTTCTTCTCCTACATCGGTTTCGACGCCGCCTCCACGGCCGGCGAGGAGGCGAAGAACGCCCAGCGCGACCTGCCGCGGGCGATCATGCTCTCGCTGGTCATCGTCACCGCGCTGTACTGCCTGGTCGCCGCCGTCGCGGTCGGCGCCATGCCGTGGAAGCAGTTCGACGGCGCCGAGGCGGCGCTCGCCGGGATCATGAAGGACGTCACGGGGCAGGGCTTCTGGTCCGTGCTGCTGGCCGCGGGTGCGGTGATCGCCATCGCGAGCGTCGTGCTCACCGTGCTCTACGGGCAGACGCGCATCCTCTTCGCGATGTCCCGCGACGGGCTGGTGCCCAAGACCTTCGCCAAGGTGCACCCGAAGAGCGGCGTCCCGCGGTCCAACACCCTGATCGTCTCGCTCTTCTGCGGCATCCTGGCCGCCGCCGTTCCGCTGGACGAGCTCGCCGACGCCACCAGCATCGGTACGCTCTTCGCCTTCGCCCTGGTCAACGTGGCCGTCGTGGTCCTGCGGCGGACGCGCCCGGACATGCAGCGGAAGTTCCGGGTGCCGCTCGGGCCGGTCTTCCCGGTGCTGGGCTTCGCGATGTGCGCCTACAACATGTTCAACCTGCGCAGCGTGACGTGGATGGTGTTCGGCGGCTGGATGGTCGTCGGGCTCGTCATCTACTTCGCGTACGGCATGCGGTCCTCGCGGCTGGCGCGGGAGGCGGCGGACGGCACGGCCGCCGCCGAGCCGGCCGGGCAGGCCTCCGCGGAGGCCTGATCGCGCACTGCGGGTCGGAGTGACCGCCGGGTACGTGATCTACTGCTCATAGGCAGAGCAGGTACCCGAGAAAAGTGATTCACCCGCAGTGCGACTCAACGAGCTCGACGAACGTATCGTCCACGCCCTGGCCGAGGACGCCAGGCGTTCCTACGCCGACATCGGCGCCGAGGTCGGCCTGTCCGCGCCCGCGGTGAAGCGGCGCGTGGACAGGCTGCGGGCCGAGGGGGCCATCACCGGCTTCACGGTGCGGGTGGATCCGGGGGCGCTCGGCTGGGAGACCGAGGGGTTCATCGAGCTCTTCTGCCGTCGCAACACGTCGCCGGAGGCGATTCACCGGGGGCTCGCGCGGTATCCGGAGGTGGCTTCGGCCTCCACCGTGACCGGTGAGGCCGATGCGATCGTGCAGATCTTCGCTTCCGACATGCGGCACTTCGAGAGGGTGCTGGAGCGGATCGCGGGGGAGCCGTTCGTGGAGCGTACGAAGTCGGTGCTGGTGCTTTCGCCGTTGCTGCGGCGGTTCAGCTCCGGGGCGCCGTCGTGACGGCCGCCGGTTTTTCCTCCCCGCCCCGCCCTCTCCCCGTCTCCCCAGGGGCTGCGCCCCTGCGCCACCCCCGACGCGCGCGCGGCGTGTGACCGCCCGCCGCGCGAGGGTGGGGGCTGCGCCCCCTGCGCCCCGAAGCGCTGCCGCGTGGTTGTCGTCGAACTCCCCCAGGGGGGTACCCCAGGACGGGCTGGATTCGGCCGCTGCCCCGCGCTCGTCCTCGAACGCTGGACGGACGGGGTTCGGTCCCTGGCGCGCGTTCGTCCCCGAACGCCGGACCGGCTGAAAGTCGGCCCGTTCAGGGGTGCCCCCCTGGGGGGCGAGGACCTCGCGGCGGAGCCGCTATGCCCCCGCGCGGCAGTGCGTAGAAACGGTGAAAGGGCGGGGTGGGGGGTCAACAACCCCTGCGGCGGGGCGCGCGGTTACGCGCCCGTCGTTGAGCCGGGGCGGATGATCATCAGGACGGTCACGACCGCCCAGGTCAGGGAGAAGAGGCCGGTCACCATGGCGAGGCGGGGGAGGGTCGAGGAGAGGGCGGTGACCTCGGCGGGGGTGCGGTCCGGGGCGTCGAGGGCGTCGATGACGGCGTCCTGGGAGAAGACGGCGAAGGCCAGCAGGACCGCCGCGACGACGGTGAGCGCGATCGACGCGATCAGCCACGCGTCGCCCAGCACCCCCATCTTCATCGCGGTCACGAACCCGAGCAGCGGCACGGCGATGGAGACGCCCGCGTAGACGCGCGTGACGCGGTGGAGGAGGCGCAGGGCGGAGGTGCCCGCCGGTGTGCGGTCCCCGTCCGGGGCCAGGACCTGCCGCGCGTAGCGGGGGAAGAGGCTGGCGGCCACCGTGGACGGCCCTATGAGGACGATCGCTCCCAGGACGTGCAGGCTGAGCAGCAGTTTGGTCATGACGGCCCCGCTCCGGAGTTTCAGTCGGGCTTAAACAAGGTGAGGGCACGCTAGCATCCCCCCTGAGCAGAGCAGGGAGAAGGGTGAGGGGAGCGAGGGGCATGGACCGCGACGACGGGGCGACGGCGTTCCCGCCCCTGCCCCTGCTCCTCATCGGCGTGGGCCGGTTCACCCAGGACGCGGCCCACCGCGTGCTCGCGGAGCGGGGCGACTACTCGCTGCGCCTCATGGGCGCGCTCGGCCACCTCGCCCACGAACCCGGGCTGTCCTACAGTGAGTTGGCCCGCCGGGCCGGAGTGACGGCACAGAGCATGCAGGCCACCGTCGGCCGGCTCGAACGCGCCGGCGCGGTCGCCCGCGTCACCCCCGCCGGGCGCGGACGGACGGCCGCCCTCCATGTGACCGACGAGGGCCACCGGATGCTGGCCGAGATGCGGCAGGCCCTGGCCGGACTGGAGGAGCCGCTGACCGCCGGGCTCACCGCCGACGAGCGCGCCGTGCTGACCGCCGCCCTGCTGCGCCTGGCGGGCAACGCCAAGGTCGTTTCCGCAGGCTGAGCGGCCCGGACCACGGCGCGCAACGAATCGCCGTTCCGCCGGGAAAAGGCGCAACGAATCCCTCGGAAGCGCGCAACATTCGTCCCTTGTCGCGTGGAGTTACCGGGCCGTACCGTCAAGGCGTTTAACGAAACCTTGTCCGAAAGCTCCTTGAACTTCCCCCACTCCTGCCCCACTCCGACCTCAAGAGGACGCATGAACCCGCTCCGCATCGCCCTGTACCAAGGACCCTGCGGCGTTCCCTCCTCCACGGCGGAGTCCCTCGGCGCGCTGGAGGCGGCGGCCCGGCGGGCCGCGGACGCCGGTGCCCGGCTGCTGCTCACCAATGAGCTGTATCTGACCGGATACGCGCTGGGCCCCTCCGTCGTGGACCTGGCCGAGCCCGCCGACGGCCCCGGCGCCGAGGCCGTGGCCCGGATCGCCGCGGCGCACGGACTGGCCGTCGGCTACGGCTACCCCGAGCGCGACGGCGCCCGGATCTTCAACTCCCTCCAGCTGATGGGCCCGCAGGGCACCCCGCTCGCCCACTACCGCAAGACGCACCTCTTCGGGGAGTACGAGACCACCTCCTTCACGCCGGGCGACGAGGCCGTCGTCCAGGCCGAGTTCGACGGCGTCCGGCTGGGCCTGCTGGTCTGCTACGACGTCGAGTTCCCGGAGACCGTGCGGGCGCACGCCCTCGCCGGCACCGAGCTGCTCCTCGCGCCGACCGCCCTGATGCGCCCCTATGAGATCGTCCCGCAGACGATCGTCCCGGCGCGGGCCTGGGAGAGCCAGCTCTACATCGCCTATGTCAACCGGTGCGGCACCGAAGGGGAGTTCGCCTTCGCCGGGCTGTCGTGCCTCGCCGCCCCGGACGGGACCGTACGGGCCCGGGCCGGCGCGGCGGAGGACCTGCTGGTCACCGAGGCCGACCCCGCCCTGCTCCGGCGCTCGCGCGCCGAGAACACCTATCTCACGGACCGCCGCCCCGAGCTCTACACCCGGCTCGTCTGAGCCCGCACCGCCCTTCTTCTTCTTCACCTTCTTCACCGCCAGCCCCCCGCGACCAGGAGAGTCCCGCCGATGACGTCCACGGTGCCCACCGCCGTCCACGACGAGCAGGTCCCCCAGAACGAGCCGCCGATCACCATGTTCGGCCCGGACTTCCCGTTCGCCTACGACGACTTCCTCGCGCACCCCGCGGGCCTGGGCCAGATACCGGCCACCGAGCACGGCACCGAGGTCGCGGTCATCGGCGGCGGCCTCTCCGGCATCATCGCCGCGTACGAGCTGATGAAGATGGGCCTCAAGCCCGTCGTCTACGAGGCCGACCGGATCGGCGGCCGGCTGCGGACGGTCGGATTCGAGGGCTGCGACGGCGAGTTGACCGCCGAGATGGGCGCGATGCGCTTCCCGCCGTCCTCCACCGCCTTCCAGCACTACATCGACCTGGTGGGCCTGGAGACCAAGCCGTTCCCCAACCCGCTGGCGCCCAGCACCCCGTCCACCGTCGTGGACCTCAAGGGCGAGTCCCACTACGCGGAGACGATCGAGGACCTGCCGCAGGTCTACCGCGACGTCGCCGACGCGTGGAACGCCTGCCTGGAGGAGGGCGCCGACTTCTCCGACATGAACCGCGCCATCCGAGAGCGCGACGTGCCGCGCATCCGCGCGATCTGGGCGAGGCTCGTCGAGAAGCTCGACAACCAGACCTTCTACGGCTTCCTCTGCGAGTCGGAGGCCTTCAAGTCCTTCCGACACCGGGAGATCTTCGGCCAGGTCGGCTTCGGCACCGGCGGCTGGGACACCGACTTCCCCAACTCCATCCTGGAGATCCTGCGCGTCGTCTACACCGAGGCCGACGACCACCACCGCGGCATCGTCGGCGGCAGCCAGCAGCTGCCGCTGCGCCTGTGGGAGCGCGAGCCGGAGAAGCTCGTCCACTGGGCGCCGGGCACCTCGCTGTCCTCCCTGCACGACGGCGCGCCCCGGCCGGCCGTCACCCGGCTGCACCGCACGGCGGGCAACCGGATCACGGTCACCGACGCGAGCGGCGACATCCGCACCTATGCGGCGGCCGTCTTCACGGCGCAGTCGTGGATGCTGCTGTCGAAGATCGAGTGCGACGACGCGCTCTTCCCCATCGACCACTGGACGGCGGTCGAGCGCACCCACTACATGGAGTCGTCCAAGCTCTTCGTCCCGGTGGACCGGCCGTTCTGGCTGGACAAGGACGAGAACGGCCGCGACGTGATGTCGATGACGCTCACCGACCGGATGACGCGCGGGACGTACCTCCTGGACGACGGCCCGGACAAGCCCGCCGTGATCTGCCTCTCCTACACCTGGTGCGACGACAGCCTCAAGTGGCTTCCGCTGTCGGCCAACGAGCGCATGGAGGTCATGCTCAAGTCCCTCGGCGAGATCTACCCGGGCGTCGACATCCGGAAGCACATCATCGGCAACCCGGTGACCGTCTCCTGGGAGAACGAGCCCTACTTCATGGGCGCGTTCAAGGCGAACCTGCCGGGCCACTACCGTTACCAGCGGCGGCTGTTCACCCACTTCATGCAGGACCGTCTGCCCGAGGACAAGCGCGGCATCTTCCTCGCGGGCGACGACATCTCCTGGACGGCGGGCTGGGCCGAGGGCGCCGTGCAGACGGCGCTCAACGCGGTGTGGGGCGTGATGCACCACTTCGGCGGGGCGACCGACCCGTCCAACCCGGGCCCGGGCGACGTCTACGACGAGATCGCCCCCGTCGAGCTGCCGGAGGACTGAGCCCCGGGGGACCGGGCGCGGGCGTGCCGCCCCGCGCCACCGTGCCCGCGCCGGTGTCCCCGTCCGTTTCATCCCAGCGGCGTGAGCAGACATCGCCCCACCATTCCCACGCTCGCGTCGATCCGGTCCTCGAACTCCGCCTCCACGTCCGGCCGTTCGCGCAGGGCCCAGAGGGCGCGGAAGGCGGCCCAGGCGGCGGCGCGGGCCGCCTCCAGCGTCCACGAGCCCAGGAGGTGGGTGAGCGGATCGGCGACGTCCAGCAGGTCCGGGCCGGGCATGAGGGTCTCGCGGATCCGCTCCTCCAGGGAGACGAGCAGCTCACCGATCCGGTGGAAGTCCGCTTCCAGCTCGTGGGGTTCGGCGCCCAGGTCCCGGCAGGTGTCGGCGAGGGCGAGCGGAAGGTCGTGCCCGATGTGGGCGTTGATGCCGGCGAGGGCGAACTGCACGGGGCGGACGGCCGGATGGCCGCGGAGCTGGAACAGCGGCCGCCAGCAGGCCGGCGGTCTTCGCCCGGCCGCCGCCTCGTCCACCGCGGTCAGATAGCGGCCGGCGAACAGTACGTCGAGCGCGGTGGTGGCCGTGCGGTCGCGGAAGGCGCCGGCGGCCACCCGGCGCCCGACCTCCTCGGTGACCGTCAGATACACGCGGTTGAAGACCGCCACCCCGTCCCGCGGCGGAAGGTGGGCCGCCAGACCGCGCATCCGGTCGAGCACCCCGTCGATGCCGGCGGGAGCCGCCGGCCGTACCCCAGTCGTCGTCATGCACGCAGAGTGACACATGAATACGGAGCGTAGGGGGAATCCCGGTCGAGTTAACCGGAACGGGTGACGGAGCGTGACGGCCGCGCTCAGCTCCGGGGCGTCCGGCCCTCCCCGGCCGCCTCGGCGTCCCCTCGCTCCGCCAGGCTGTCGTAGCCGCTCGTCCCCTCGTCCAGCAGCGGTTCCTGCTCCTTCAGATGGGCGGGCGCCAGGAACCGCAGGGCGTGATAGCCGGTCAGGACCACGATCGTGCCCAGGGCGATGCCGTTCAGCTCGAAGTTCTTGCTGATCTTGAGGCTGACGCCGCCGATGCCGATGACGATGCCCGCCGCGACCGGCACCAGGTTGAGCGGATTGCGCAGGTCCACCTTGTTGTGCACCCAGATCTGCGCGCCGAGCAGGCCGATCATCCCGTAGAGGATGACGGTGATGCCGCCCAGCACACCGCCCGGGATGGCCGCGACGACCGCGCCGAACTTGGGGCACACGCCGAAGAGCAGGGCGAAGCAGGCCGCCGCCCAGTACGCGGCGGTGGAGTAGACCCGGGTGGCCGCCATCACGCCGATGTTCTCCGAGTAGGTGGTGTTGGCCGGGCCGCCCACCGCCGTGGAGAGCATGGTCGCCGCGCCGTCGGCGGAGATCGCGGTGCCCAGCCGGTCGTCCAGCGGGTCGCCGGTCATCTCGCCGACCGCCTTGACGTGCCCGGCGTTCTCCGCGATCAGCGCGATGACCACCGGCAGCGCCACGAGCGCGGCCGACCAGCCGAACGACGGGGCGTGCAGCGAGGGCAGGCCGATCCAGTCCGCCTCGCCGACGGCGGAGAAGTCCAGCCGCCAGTGGTCGACCGCCCCGGGCCCGCCGTTCACCGAGTGGATCTTCCCGAAGACCCGGTCGAGGACCCAGGAGAGGGCGTAGCCGAAGACCAGCCCGAGGAAGATGGCCACGCGCGACCAGAAGCCGCGCAGGCAGACCACCGCGAGGCCGGTGAACAGCATGGTCAGCAGCGCCGTCCACTGGTCCTGCGGCCAGTACGTGGACGCCGTCACCGGGGCCAGGTTGAAGCCGATGAGCATGACGACCGCGCCCGTCACCACCGGCGGCATCGCCGCGTGGATGATCCGCGCGCCGAACCGGCGCACCGCCAGCCCGCTGAGGAACAGCGCCCCGCCGACGACGAAGATCGCCCCGGTGACGGCCGCGCTGTCGCCGCCCTGGGCCCGGATGACCGCGGCCACCCCGACGAAGGAGAGGCTGCACCCCAGATAGCTGGGGATCCGGCCGCGGGTGGCCAGCAGGAAGAGGATGGTCGCGACGCCCGACATCATGATCGCGAGATTGGGGTCGAGGCCCATCAGCACCGGCGAGACGAACGACGCGCCGAACATGGCCACCACGTGCTGGGCGCCGAGGCCCGCGGTGCGGGGCCAGGAAAGCCGTTCGTCGGGTCTGACGACCGCCCCGGGTGCGGGGGTGCGCCCGTCGCCGTGCAGGGTCCAGCGCACGCCGAGGCCCATGACTGCTCCAAATGTGCTCGTTGTGGTGATCCGGATGAGATCCGGAACATGGTAAGCGGGCGTGCGGGACGGGCCGTGCGCCGTCCAGGGCCCGGCGTGCTGCGGAACGGCTGCTGCGATCGGCGCAATTAACACCTCGTAAGGCTGTATGACCGGGCACCCCCGCGGATCCCCGGCCGGTGGGAGGTAAGCGTGAGTTGTCCGATTTCCTGCAAACCAGGAGACATACATGCGTAAGCTCGTCGGCCGCTCTGCGGTCGCCGCGGTTCTCGCCGCGGGCGTCATCGTTCCGGCTGCCGGGGCGGCCATGGCCGCGCCCCAGTCCCCGTCCGTGCCCAAGGCGGTGAGCTGGGACGACGACCACGACGGCCGCGACCACGGCCGTGACCGTGACCGGGACCGCGACAGGGACAAGGGCCGTGACAAGGGCCGTGACAGAGACAGGGGCCGCGACCGCGACCGTGACCGGGACTGCGACCGGGGCCGCCACCACCGCGACCGTGACTGCGACCGCGACCGCGGGCGTGACCGGGACTGCGACCACCACTGGCGCGACCGGGACTGCGACCGCTGGCGCGACCGTGGTGACTGCGACCGCGGCGGCTGGGGCCACGGCGGTTGGGGCTGGGGCCACGTGAACATCTGGTCCGGCGGCTGGGGCGGTTGGGGCCACGGTGGCCACCACCGCTGGGGCGGCTGGGGCCACGGTGACGACTGCGACGGTGGCTGGGGCCACGGCGGTGGTCACCACGGCGGCTGGGGCCGCGGTGACGACTGCGACGGCGGCGGCTGGAAGCACCGCGGTCGCGACTGCGACGGCGGCTGGAACGAGGGCTGGGGCCATGGCGGTTGGGGCCACCGTGGTGGCTGGGGTCACGGCGGGCACTGCCGTAACTCCATCAACATCCTGGGCATCAGCCTCTGATTCCGCGCTCGCCCTCTGACGTCCCCCCTTCCACCGCGGGCCGCGCGACCGGAACGTCCGGTCCCGCGGCCCGCGGTGGCGTGTGCGCCCGGCCCCGGCCGCTCAGCCCCGCGCCACCGGGACGGACCGGGACCGGCCGGCGGAAGCGGCCGGTACGCGCAGGGCGCCCGCCGCGGCCGCCAGCACCGCGGCCAGCACGGTCACCAGCCCGAACGACACCGTCAGCGACGTGGCGTCGGCGACCTGCCCGATGGCCGACGGGGCGATCAGCCCGGACGTATAGGTGATCGTCGCGACCCCGGCGATGGCCCGGGCGGGCTCGGGGCCGCTGCGGGCCGCCGCCGCGAAGGCCAGCGGGACGACCACCGCGATCCCCAGCCCCAGCAGCGCGAAGCCGGCGATCGCCAAGGCCGCGTGCGGGGCCGTGACCACCGCCAGACCGCCGCCGGCCGCCAGCACGCCGCCCGCCCGGACCGTCCGCACCGGGCCGAACCGGCGCACCGCCGCGTCCCCGGCGAACCGCGCCACCGCCATCGCGCACGAGAACGCCGTGGTGCAGGCGGCCGCCAGCCCCGCGCCCGAGCCGAGGACGTCCCGCAGGTAGACCGCCGACCACTCCAGGCTCGCGCCCTCGGCGAACACCGCGCAGAACCCGACGGCCCCGATGACCAGCGCGGCGCGCGGCGGCCGGGCGAAGCGCGGCGGCGGGTGCTCCTCCGGCCGGGGACGCAGGTCCAGCACCCCGCCGCAGACGAGGAGGCCCAGGACGGTCAGGACGGCCGCCGCGGCCCCCAGATGCAGCCGCGCGTCGGTGCCGGCGTGCGCCGGGAGCGTGCCCGCCGCCGAGCCGGCCAGCGCCCCGGCGCTCCACATCCCGTGCAGCCCGGACATGATCGGCCGGCCCATCCGCTCCTCGGTCTCCACGCCCAGCGCGTTCATCGCGACGTCCGCCACCCCCGACGCCGCCCCGTACGCCAGCAGCGCCGCGCAGAGCACGGGCAGCCCGGGGGAGAGGGGCGGCAGGGCCAGCGACGCGCACCACAGCGCGAGCAGCAGGCGCAGCGCCGCCCGGGAGCCGAGGCGGTGGGCGACGCGGCCGGCGAGCGGCATGGCCAGCGCGGCGCCGACGGCCGGGAAGGCCAGGGCGAGCCCCAACTCGCCCGCCTCCAGGGAGAGATGGTCCCGGATCCAGGGGATGCGGGTGGCGAAGTTCCCGGTGACCGCGCCGTGCACGGCGAACACCGCGGCGACGGCCCGCCGGGCCCGGCGCGGAGCCGCCTCCGCCGTTCCCCCGGTGCCGCCCATCCCCTCGCCCCCCTGCTCCGCCCCCGCCGTCACGCTCCCCGCAGCACCGTACGCGGCGCCCACGTGACCTGCCACACGCTGTGTCAAGTCCCGTGGACAGCGCGCCGCGCTCCGTCGTACGCTCGGAGCCGTCGAGCTGTGAAGGTTCAACCACTCCAAGGTTCAACCGGTCGCGGCCCGCACCCAGACAAGATCACATCACGCAGCGCACTCCGGGGTCGGTGAAAGTCCGAACCGGCGGTTACAGTCCGCGACCCGGCCGCCTCCAGCGGCCGGTTGACCAGGTGAAATTCCTGGACCGACGGTTAAAGTCCGGATGGGAGGCAGTGCGCGGCGGACAGGCGACGGCGTCCTCGCCGTGGCTGCGCGGAGGTCCCCCGGAGGGGCGGCCCCCGCCGCGGGCAGGAGGATCCGGCGGCCCTCGTCCGCTCTTCGTCGTCCCCTGACGACCGCCCCGGAGTCCACGCCCAAGAGGCAGGAGGACCCCGGTGGCCACCGCGACCGAAGCAGACGCGATGCGACGCGCCGTGGCGCTCGCCGCGCGCGCCCTCGGTTCCACGAGCCCCAACCCCGTCGTCGGCTGTGTCCTGCTGGACGCCGCCGGCCGGGTCGCCGGCGAGGGCTGGCACCGGCGCGCCGGCGCGGCGCACGCCGAGGTCGAGGCGCTCCGCGCGGCCGCCGCCGCCGGCCACGACGTCCGGGGCGGCACCGCCGTCGTCACCCTCGAACCCTGCAACCACACCGGCCGCACCGGCCCGTGCGCCCAGGCCCTCATCGCCGCCGGCATCGCCCGCGTCGTCTACGCGGTCGCCGACCCCGACCCCGTCGCCACCGGCGGCGCGGCCACCCTCGCGGCGGCCGGCGTCGAGACCGAGGGCGGGCTGCTGGCCGACGAGGCCGCGGCCGGCAACGCCGCCTGGCTCACCTCCGTGCTGCGCGGCCGCCCGTTCGTGCAGTGGAAGTACGCCGCCACCCTCGACGGCCGCAGCGCCGCCGCCGACGGCACCAGCCGCTGGATCACCTCCGCCGAGTCCCGCGCCGACGTCCACCGGCTGCGCGCCGAGGCCGACGCCGTCGTGGTGGGCTCCGGCACCCTGCGCGCCGACGACCCGCACCTGGCCGTCCGCGGCCGCGCCGGGGTCACCCAGCCGCTGCGCGTCGTCATGGACACCCGGGCCACCGTCCGGCCGACCGCCCGCGTCCTCGACGACGCGGCCCCCACCCTGATCGCCGTCGGCGAGGACGCCGACACCGGGCACCTGCCCGGCACCGACGTCGTCCGGCTGCCCGCCGGGCCCGCCGGCCTCGACGTCGCCGCCCTGCTCGCCGAGCTGCACCGCCGCGGCGTGCGCTCCGTCCTGCTGGAGGGCGGCCCCAGGCTCGCCGGCGCCTTCCTCGCGGCCGGCGCCGTCGACCGCGTCGTCGGCTACCTCGCCCCCGCCCTGCTCGGCTCCGGGCCGGCCGCCCTCGGCGACGCCGGCGTCGGCACCATCGCGCAGGCGCTGCGCCTGGACGTCACCGACGTCGCCCGGCTCGGCCCCGACCTGCGCGTCACCGCCGTGCCCGTGCGCCCCGCCGCAGGCGCCGCGCCGGAGCGCCGGCCGGCCGCCGCGCCGTCGCGGAGCCGCCCGGGTGACAGCCCCGCGCCCCTCGGGGGCGCCGCCGCCCCCGCCCACGCCCCAGAGGAGAACTGAGAAGTGTTCACCGGAATCGTCGAAGAGCTCGGTGAGGTCGTCGCCGTCGAACGCCGCGGCGACTCGGCCCGGTTGCGGCTGCGCGGGCCCCTGGTCACCGAGGACGCCGGGCACGGCGACTCGATCGCGGTCAACGGAGTGTGCCTGACCGTGGTCACCACCGCCGACGGCGAGTTCACCGCCGACGTCATGGCCGAGACCCTCGACCGCTCCGCCCTCGGCGCCCTCGTCCCCGGCTCCCGCGTCAACCTGGAGCGGCCCATGGCGCTGGGCGGGCGGCTCGGCGGCCACCTCGTCCAGGGGCACGTGGACGGCACCGGCACCATCACCGAACGGGTGCCCGGCCAGCACTGGGAGACCGTACGGATCTCGCTGCCGGACGGCCTCGCCCGCTACGTCGTCGACAAGGGCTCCATCACCGTGGACGGCATCAGCCTCACCGTCGTGGAGGCCGGCGACGACTGGTTCACCGTCAGCCTCATCCCCACCACGCTCGCCCTCACCACCCTGGGCGTCAAGAAGACCGGCGACCCCGTCAACCTCGAGGTCGACGTCCTGGCGAAGTACACCGAGCGGCTGCTGGGCCACCGGGCCCGGACGGAGGAGCCGGCATGAGCGCGCTCTCCTGGCTGGGCGACGAGGCGTTCACCGCCCTCGGCCAGCACGTCATCTGGTCCGACATGATCGGCAACACCATCGGCCTGGGCGCCCTCGCCCTCGGCTGGCGCCGCTCGATCTGGACCTGGCCCGCCCAGTTCCTCGCGGGCCTGGTCCTCGTCACCGCCTACGCCTCGGCCCACCTCAGCGGCGGCGTCGGCAAGCAGCTGCTCGTCATCGGCGTCGCCCTGTGGGGCTGGCGGCAGTGGCAGGCGGGCGGCCGGGACACCGGCGACGGCCACCCCGGCGTCCGCTTCGCCACCTGGCGCGAGCGGGCCGTGCTGCTCGCCGGCACCGCCGCGGGCACCCTCGCCGTCGGCGGCCTCTTCAGCGCCGTGCCCCAACTGTCCTGGAACCCCTGGCCGGACGCGTACATCTTCGTCGGCACCCTCACCGCGATGGTCGCCCAGGCCCGCGGGCTCGTGGAGTTCTGGTTCGCCTGGCTGCTCGTCGACGCCGTCGGCGTCCCGCTCGCCTTCTCCAGCGGCCTGGCCTTCTCCGGCCTGGTCTACGTCGTCTACCTCGTCATCGTCCTGTGGGGCATGCGCGACTGGTGGCTGCGCTCCCGTGCCGCCGACCGCGCCGCCGCGGCCCGCGGGCCGGCCCTCTCCCGGGCCGCCTGAGCCACCGGCACCTTCCCCACCGATCACCAAGGAGTGACAGCATGACCGCCCCCCAGCGCCGGTCCACGACCGAGGACCTCGCCCTCGACCCGGTGGAGCGCGCCATCGCCGACATCGCGGCCGGCCGGCCCGTCGTGGTGGTGGACGACGAGAGCCGGGAGAACGAGGGCGACCTCGTCGTCGCCGCCGAGGCGGCCACCCCCGAGACCGTCGCCTTCATGATGAGCGAGTGCCGCGGCCTGATCTGCATGCCCATGGAGGCGGAGGACATCGACCGCCTCGACCTGCCGCAGATGGTCGAGCACAACACCGAGGCCATGCGCACCGCCTTCACCGTCAGCGTCGACGCGACCTCAGCGCACGGCGTCGGCACCGGCATCTCCGCCGCCGACCGCGCCACCACCATCCGGCTGCTGGCCTCGCCCGACAGCGTGCCCGCCGACTTCACCCGCCCCGGCCACGTCTTCCCGCTGCGCGCCCGCCCCGGCGGCGTCCTCGTCCGCCCCGGGCACACCGAGGCCGGCTGCGACCTGGCACGGCTCGCCGGCTTCCGCCCCGCCGCTGCCATCGTGGAGATCGCCGGCGAGGACGGCCGGATGCTGCGCCTGCCCGAACTCGTCCCCTTCGCCCGCCGCCACGGCCTCACGATCATCTCCATCGAGGACCTCATCAGCCACCTGCGGTCCGCCGAGCCCACCGTCAAGCGCGAGGCCACCACCCGACTGCCCACCGCCGCCGGGGAGTTCACCGCCCACGGCTACCGCTCCGTCCGCGACGGCGTCGAACACGTCGCCCTGGTCGCCGGCGACCTCGGAGAGGGCGAGGACGTCCTGGTGCGCGTCCACTCCGAGTGCCTGACCGGCGACGTCTTCGGCTCGCTGCGCTGCGACTGCGGACCCCAGCTGGAGGCGTCCCTGGAGCGGATCGCCGAGGAGGGCCGCGGCGTGGTCGTCTACCTCCGCGGCCACGAGGGCCGCGGCATCGGGCTGCTGTCCAAGCTGCGGGCCTACGAGCTCCAGGAGGCCGGCCACGACACGCTCGACGCCAACCTCGAACTCGGCCTCCCCGCCGACGCCCGCGACTACGCCGCCGGCGCGCAGATGCTCGCCGACCTCGGCGTCCGCTCGGTGCGGCTGATGACCAACAACCCCGACAAGTCCATCGCCCTGGAACGGCACGGCATCAAGATTTCCGGCCGCGAGCCGATGCCCGTGGCGGCGGGCGAGCACAATCTGCGGTACCTGCGGACCAAGCGGGACCGGATGGGACACGACCTGCCCTGGCTGGACGACGGCCAGGTGTCCCCCTGCGGCAACCAGTGACCCACCAGAGAGACCCCGAGGAGCGAGCGACGTGAGCGGCAAGGGCGCCCCCCAGCTGAGTGTGAAGAACTGTCAGGATCTCCGGGTGGCCGTGGTCGCCGCCCAGTGGCACGAGAAGGTCATGGACGGCCTCGTCGACGGGGCCCTGCGCGCCCTGCACGAGATCGGCATCGACGAGCCGACGCTGCTGCGCGTGCCCGGCAGCTGGGAGCTGCCCGTGGCCGCCAAGGTCCTCGCCGGCCGCGGCTACGACGCCGTCGTCGCCCTCGGCGTGGTCATCCGCGGCGGCACCCCCCACTTCGACTACGTCTGCCAGGGCGTCACCCAGGGCCTGGCCCAGGTGGCCGCCGACACCGGAGTGCCCATCGGCTTCGGCGTGCTCACCTGCGACGACGAGGCACAGGCCCTCGACCGGGCGGGCCTCGACGGCTCCGCCGAGGACAAGGGCCACGAGGCCGTCACCGCGGCCGTCTCCACCGCCGTCGTCCTGCGCTCGCTCTCCGAGCCCTGGCACTGAGCGTCCGAGCCCTGGCACCGAGCGGGGGAGCGGACACCGTAGGGTAGGACCACCATGGACAGGAAGACGTTCGAGGAGCTCTTCGCCGAGCTCCAGCAGAAGGCCACCGGCGACCCCGCCACCTCCCGCACCGCGGAACTGGTGGGCAAGGGGGTCCACGCCATCGGCAAGAAGGTCGTCGAGGAGGCGGCCGAGGTGTGGATGGCCGCCGAGTACGAGGGCGCCGACGCCACGGCCGAGGAGATCTCCCAGCTCCTCTACCACCTTCAGGTGATGATGATCGCCCGCGGCATCTCGCTGGACGACGTCTACTCCCACCTCTGATCCCCCTCCGGTCCGCGCCCTCCCTCCCCACCGCACCATCCCGACGTTCTAAGGAAACCGACCTCATGCTGCGCATCGCCGTCCCCAACAAGGGTTCTCTCTCCGAGCCTGCGTCGGAGATGCTCCATGAGGCCGGCTACCGGCAGCGCAAGGACCGCAGGGAACTCGTCCTCGTCGACTCCGCCAACGAGGTCGAGTTCTTCTTCCTGCGCCCCCGCGACATCGCCGTCTACGTCGGCTCCGGCAAGCTCGACATCGGCATCACCGGCCGCGACCTGCTGCTCGACTCCGGCTCCCGGGCCGAGGAGATCATGCAGCTCGGCTTCGCCGGCTCGACGTTCCGCTACGCCACCCGCCCGGGCACGGCCAAGGACGTCTCGGAGTTCGGCGGCATGACCATCGCCACCTCCTTCGCCGGGCTGGTCACCAAGCACCTCGCCGACCACGGCGTGGACGCGGACGTCGTCCACCTCGACGGCGCCGTCGAGACCGCCATCCAGCTCGGCGTCGCCCAGGTCATCGCCGACGTCGTCGAGACCGGCACCACCCTGCGCAACGCCGGCCTGGAGATCATCGGCGAGCCGATCCTGGAGTCCGAGGCCGTCGTCATCCGCCGCGCCGGCGCCCCCGCCGACGACCCGAAGGTCCAGCAGTTCCTCCGCCGCATGCAGGGCGTCCTGGTCGCCCGCCGCTACGTGATGATGGACTACGACATCCGCGTCGAGCACGTCGAGCGCGCCGTCGCCCTCACCCCCGGCCTGGAGTCGCCCACCGTCTCCCCGCTGCACCACGAGGGCTGGGTCGCCGTCCGCTCCATGGTCCCGGCCAAGGACGCCCAGCGGATCATGGACGAGCTCTACGAGCTCGGCGCCCGCGCCATCCTGACCACCGGCATCCACGCCTGCCGCCTCTGAGGAACCGTGACCGCCACCGTGACCCCCCTCCCCGTCACCTTCCGCCCCACCCTCACCCGGGTGGTGCTGCTGGGCATCGGCTTCGCCCTCGTCGCCGTGCTCACGGTGATGTCGTTCCTGCTGGAGTCCTTCACCGCCGGGGACCGTGCCACCTTCATCGGCACGGGGCTGCTGGGCCTGGGCGTCCTCGCCCTGCTCAGCCGGCCCAAGGTGGTCGCCACGCCCGAGGGCGTCACGGTGGTGAACCTCACCACCGTACGGAGGCTGGCCTGGGCGCAGATCGTCCGGGTCAACCTCCGCCCCGGCGACTCCTGGGTCCACCTCGACCTCGCCGACGGAACGTCCCTGCCCGCCATGGGCATTCAGACCGGCATCGCCAAGGAGAAGGCCATCGCCGACGCGCGCGCCCTGAACGCGCTCGTCGCCGAGCACGGCACCGGCCGGGTGGCGAACTGAGGACGGTCGGCCGCCCCCGAGCCGGATTCCTTGATTACTCTGGTGCCACGGGCACATCCCTGCCCCGCCCCGCACGAGCCGCCGTGCCCACCGCACGGCCCGCGGGACACCTGCGAACCGAGGAGTGATCCCCTCCGGGATGGACGGACCGTCCTGTAGTACCCGCGCCGCTGCCCCCCTGGGCGAGGCGGCGCGATGAGCATCACCGTTTCGCTGCTGCTCCTGGCGGCGGCCCTGCTCCTGATCCTCGCCAACGGCTTCTTCGTCGCCGCCGAGTTCGGCCTGGTGACCGTCGAGAAGCCGGAGGCCGAGCGGGCCGCGGCGAGCGGCGACCACCGCGCCCGGACCGTCGTCGCGGCCCTGCGCGAACTCTCCTTCCAGCTCTCCGGCACCCAACTGGGCATCACCATCACCTCGTTGGTGGTCGGCATGCTCGCCGAACCCGCCCTCGGCCGGCTGCTCAGCGGCCCCCTGGGCGCGGCCGGGCTGCCCCCCGGCGCCGCGGCGGGCGCCGCCGTCGTGACCGGCATGCTGGCGGCCTCCGCCGTGCAGATGGTCATCGGCGAGCTCGTGCCCAAGAACTGGGCGGTCTCGCGGCCGTTGCAGGTCGCGCGCTTCGTCGCCCGCCCGCAGAGCCTCTTCTCCCACTTCTTCCGACCCGTCATCACCCTGCTGAACGCGGTCGCCAACCGGCTCGTACGGGCCCTGGGCGTCGAGCCCGCCGAGGAGCTGGCCTCCGCCCGCACCCCCGGCGAACTCGTCTCGCTCGCCCGGCACTCGGCCCGCGCCGGCGCGCTGGAGCAGGACACCGCGGACCTCTTCGTCCGCACCCTCTCGCTGGGCGACCTCACCGCCCAGCAGGTGATGACCCCGCGCGTGAAGGTCAGCGCCCTCCAGGCCGGCGCCACCGCCGAGGACGTCCTCAACCTCACCCGCGCCACGGGCCTCTCCCGCTTCCCCGTCTACCGGGAGCGGCTGGACGAGGTCGTCGGCATGGTCCACCTCAAGGACGCGCTGGCCGTCCCGGGCGAGGAGCGGCTGCGCACCCCGGTCACCCGGATCGCCGTGGCCCCCATGCTCGTCCCGCAGAGCCTGCCCGTGCAGCCGCTGCTGGAACAGCTGCGCAGCGAGCAGCCGATAGCCGTCGTCGTGGACGAGTACGGCGGCACCGCCGGGGTGGTCACCCTGGAGGACATCGTCGAGGAGCTCGTCGGCGAGGTCCGCGACGAGCACGACCACGCCGACGCCGCCCGCCCCGACCTCGTCCCGCTGCCCTGCGAGGACGGCCGCACGGTCTGGGAGGCGGACGGCGCCTGCCGCGTCGACGCCCTGCGCCGCATAGGACTCGACGCGCCGGACGGTCCCTACGAGACCGTCGCCGGCCTCGTCGCCGACCTGCTGGGACGCATCCCCGTCCCCGGCGACCGGGCCGAACTGCCCGGCGGCTGGCGGCTGTCGGTGCGCCGGGTGGGACACCACCGGGCCGAGCGCGTCCGGTTCTCCCGGACCGGTGCCGTGGCGGGTGAGGCGCGATGAGCGTGCTGCAACTCGTCTTCGCCGTGCTGCTGGTGCTCGCCAACGGGTTCTTCGTGGGCGCCGAGTTCGCGCTCGTCTCCGTGCGGCGCAGCCAGATCGAGCCGCGGGCCGCCGAGGGCTCGGGCCGGGCCCGCACCGTGCTGACCGGGCTGGAGAACCTGCCGCAGATGATGGCGGCCGCCCAGTTCGGCATCACCGTCTGCTCGCTGACGCTCGGCGCGGTCGCCGAACCGACCGTCGCGGAGCTGCTGGAGCCCGTCTTCCACGCGGCCGGGCTGCCCGCCGGGCTCATCCATCCGCTCGGCTACGTCATCGCGCTGGCCCTGGTGGTCTTCCTGCACCTGGTCATCGGCGAGATGGTGCCGAAGAACCTCGCCATGTCCGCCCCCGACCGGGCGGCGCTGTGGCTGGGCCCCGGCCTGGTCGCCTTCGCCCGGCTGTGCCGGCCGGTGACGCGGCTGCTGGGCGCCTGCGCGCACGGGGTGCTGCGGCTCTTCCGGGTCGAGCCCAAGGACGAGGTCGAGGCCGTCTTCACCAGTGAGCAGCTCACCCACCTCGTCGAGGACTCCCGCCAGGCCGGGCTCCTCGAACCGGCCGAGCAGGAGCGGCTGGAGGACGCGCTGGAGCTGGGCAGCCGGCCGGTCACGGACGTGCTGCTCGACCCCTCGTCGCTGGTCACGGTCACGACGTCGGTCACGCCGCGGGAGATCGAGGAGCTGACCGTGCGCACGGGCTACTCCCGGTTCCCGGTCTGCGCGCCCGGCGGCGCCGTCATGGGCTACGTCCACGTCAAGGACGTCCTCGACCTGGAGGAGCGGGAGCGGCCGGTGCCGCAGCACGTCTGGCGCCGGATCGAGACCCTGCGGGCCGAGCTGCCGCTCGACGACGCGCTGACCGTGATGCGGAGGGCCGCCGCGCATCTGGCGGCGGTGGCCGACGCGGGGGGGAAGGTGGTGGGGCTGGTGGCCCTGGAGGACGTGCTGGAGATGTTGGTGGGGGAGGTGCGGGATCCTTCCCACCGGGTGGGGGTCGCGTCGTCGGCGCCCGTGTCCGGCGCCGGCGACGCGGCGGTGGTTCCGGTGCCTCGGGAGCGGGAGGTGGTGTCGGGGTAGGGATTTGCCCCTGGCCCGCCCTTTCACCGTTTCTCACCGCGCTCCGCGCGGGGCAACGCGGCTGCGCCGCGTTCGTCCTCAAACGCCGGACGGGCTGAATCAGCCCGTCCGGCGTTTGAGGACATCGCCCGCAGGGCGATGCGGGTCGAGGGGCGGAGCCCCGGGAGAAATTGGGGGCACCCCCTCTGGGGGAGAAAGGGCGGGTCCGGGGCACATTCCCTACCCGGGCCCCCGCCCGGACAGCACCTCCCCGTACGCCTGCATCAGGTCCGGCAGGCGCAGGGTCGCGAGGTCGTCGCGGGACGGGGTGCCGGGATACCCGGACAGACGCAAGTCCCGGTACGCGCAGCTCTTCTCGTAAAGGGTGCGCAGAAAGCGGCCGTTGCCGAGCTCGTCGATCCAGCCCTGGGCGACGACATGGGCGCTGATCGAGCGGAGCTCGTCCAGGGCCTCCTCGTCCCAGGAATCGCCGTTGTCCCCGGCCAGCACCTCACCGATCGCCGTGAGTTCGGACGGGCGGTAGCTCGGGAAGTCGACGCGGGTCGTGAAGCGGGAGCTCAGGCCGGGGTTGGCGGCCAGGAGGCGGTCCATGCCCTCCGGGTAGCCGGCGAGGATCACGACCAGCCGGTCGCGGTTGTCCTCGGCCCGCTTCAGGAGGACCTGGAGCGCCTCGTCCCCGTACGCGTCGCCCTTGCTGTAGCCGGAGTTGGAGAGGCTGTACGCCTCGTCCACGAAGAGCACCCCGCCCAGCGCCGAGTCGATCAGCTCGTTCGCCTTGACCGCGGTCTGGCCGAGGAACTCGCCGACCAGGTCGGCCCGCTGGGCCTCGACCAGATGGTCACCGCCGAGCAGGCCGAGGGCGTAGAAGACCCGGCCGAGGATGCGGGCCACCGTGGTCTTGCCGGTGCCGGAGGGGCCGGAGAAGACGAAGTGGCGCTTGGGCGGCTGGACGGGCAGGCCCTGGCCCGCCCGCAGCCGGGCCATGCGCAACTGCGCCGACAGCGCCCGCACCTGGCGCTTGACCGGGTCGAGTCCGACCATCCGCTCCAGCTCGGCCAGGGCCTTCGCGAGGAGCGCCGGATCGGACGGGCCGGGCACCGGGGGAGCCGAGGGCTGGGCGGGGACGCGGGACTTCTCCCGCGGCCCGTCGGCCACGGCGGGCGGCGGCGGAACGACCGGGGCCGGGCCCGTACCGGTCAGGACGTCGCCCGTGCGCTCCTCCGGATCGGCCACGGCGTCCGTCGCCTCCCCGGCCTCCGGGCCGCCGCCGGTCAGGGGCAGCGGCCCGGAGGCCGGGTCGGTGTGCTCGTCCAGCCCGTCGCCGGCGGAGATGGCCGTGAGCCGGGCGGAGGTGTCCATGAAGGTGGGATCCACCCGGTGCACGGCGCGGTAGAGGGGGAGCGCGGCGGCGCTGCGGCCGGTGCCCTCGTGCGCCCGGGCCAGCCAGTAGCGCAGCTCCTTGCGCTGCGGCTGCTCGCTGCGGCAGCGCATGAGCGCGGTGGCGAGCAGGGGTTCGGCCTGCCCGTACATCTCCAGGCGCACGCGCGCCATGCCGCCGAACAGTCCGGCCTCGATGCCGAGCAGGGAATCGTCGAGTAAGGGTTCGGTGTGCCGGACGAGTTGCTCCCAGTCCTTGACGAGGTAGGCGCGGCACGCGTGCAGGAAGCGGACCTGCGGGTCCGCGTCGACGGGCGGGCACTCGGCGAGCGCCCGGTCCAGCTCGGGGACGTGGCGGCCGTCGAGCCAGTGGGAGGCGTGCGCGAGCAGCAGGTCGCGGCGGGTCTCCAGGACGGGCTGGACCCACCAGCCCAGCCAGTACCAGGAGTTGAGGGCGCGCCGGTGGCGGGAGCGCTGCTGGCCGAACCGCTCGCGGTGGCGGTACATGCGCAGCAGCGCCGTGGAGGTCTCGGCGCGCAGCGCGTGCAGGCCCAGCCAGGCGTCGGCCATGCCGGGATCGACGCGCACCGCCGTCCGGAACTCCTCCTCGGCCCGGTCGTAGGCGCCCACCGTGCAGGCGTCGACGCCGCGCAGCCAGGCGAGATCTGCCGGGGCGGGCGGGCCCTGTGTGCCGAAGTCCATCGCATCCCCCACGAACCCTGCCCCCGTGCGGTGCCGCCGCCGGGCGGGTACCCGGCCGCTTCATTCGAACCACTGTTCTGTGGGCGGGAGTTGACCAGTGTTGCCGACGCCCGCCGACGACGGGTGCGCCGACTCGCATCGTACCGGCGCGATCGGCGTCGGCCGTAGGGTGCCGTGCCGTCGTTCACGGGGGTGGGGGAGGCTCCGGGCGGCCGGGGCGCGCTCCGCGGTCCCGTCACGGTGGGTGATGCGCGCCGGGGCGGGCGGCGGGGAGGGCAGGGGGCAAAACGCCCGGAACGGGCGTCGGCGGGTAGTACGAAGCCCCCGGTCACGGGGGAACAACCGGGGGCTTCGTGTCCACAAGCGGCCTTGCCGGACCGCTCCTTCAGAACGTAAGTCCTGTACGGCCCCGGGGTCAAGCCGAGTTGGGGGCGGGGGCGGGTATCGGACACACGTCGGCTTCCGGGGTCCGGGAATCCG
The DNA here is from genome assembly GCF_001187435.1 of Streptomyces caatingaensis. GTDB lineage: Bacteria > Actinomycetota > Actinomycetes > Streptomycetales > Streptomycetaceae > Streptomyces > Streptomyces caatingaensis. Next base: position 422,089 of record NZ_LFXA01000017.1, read on the forward strand.
CCGGGAATCCGGCTACGCAGCGTAGGGGTGACGGGGGTTCAGTCGGTCCCGTGGGGTCCCGGGAGCCACTCGTATCCCATGTCTCCCTGGTGCACCAGGAGTTCGGCGTATGGGCGCGTGGGATCCGCCGCGAAATGCGCGTGCTCCGCCCGCATCCATCCGGCCCAGAATTCGGCCTGGTCCGGACCGTCGCGGAGTTGACCCCTGTCCCAGGAGTCCTCGCGGGGCAACTCCATCCACAGGAGGCACGCGAGGTGGGGGCGCAGGGCGCGGCGGCCCGCGCCCACGCCTTCCATCAGGACGACGGGGGCCGGGGGGAGCGTCCTCGGGGCGCCGAAGCGGCGGGTCTGCCAGTCGTAGGGGCGGTAGCGGGCGGGCTCGCCGCGGGAGAGCGGGTCCAGGACCTGGCGGGTGAGGCGGTCCGTCCATGCGAACAGCTCGTCGTGGGTCGCGAGGTCGTCCAGGTGGAGGACGGGGGTGCCGGGGCCGAGGGCTTGGGCGAGGCGGGCGGCGAAGGTGGTCTTGCCGGAGCCGGCGTGGCCGTCGATGGCGACGAGGCGGGTGGGGCCGAGGGAGGGGGGGTGGGTTTGGAGGTGGTGGGCGAGGGGGGTGAGGTCGTGCACGGCTTCACCCTAGGGGGGTGGTGGGGGGCTCCTCCCCGCCCCGCCCTTTCACCGTTTCCCAGGGGCTGCGCCCCTCCCCCCGCTCGGCACCGCGCTCCGCGCGGTGGGCGGGGCTTCGCCCCTGCACCCCGCCGGGGGCTCCGCCCCCTGGGCCCCGGGACTCCGGGATCGCGCTCCGCGCGGGGGCTTTGTCTCTTGGGTCTCCGGGGCCGCGCTCGGTGCGGTGGGCGGGGCTTCGCCCCTGCACCCCGCCGGGGCTTCGCCCCCTGGGCCCCGGGACTCCGGGGTCGCGCTCCGCGCGGGGGCTCTGTCCCCTGGTCTCCGGGGCTGTGTTCCGCGCGGTGGGCGGGGCTTCGCCCTCGCGCCCCATCGGGGCTCCGTCCCCTGGATCCCGGAACAGCACTCCGCGCGGGGGGCTTCGCCCCCTGGGCCCCGGGACTCCGGGATCGCGCTCCGCGCGAAGGGCCGGGGCTTCGCCCCTCACCCCCTTCGAGCGCGGCCCCGCCGCTCGCCGCCCGCGCCAAGCGCGGTTGTGGGGTCCGGGGCAGGGGCGGAGCCCCCGCCCACGGCCCCGGCCCCGCCGACGGCCCCGGCCCCCGCCCCGCCGACGGCCCCGGCCCCGCCCACGGCCCCCGCCCCGCCGACGGCCCCGGCCTCCGCCCACGGCCCCCGCCCACCGCCCCCGCGCGGAGCGCGGTGCCGGGTCCGGTGCCGGGGGCGATACCGGGGTCCGGTGCCGGGGCGATACCGGGGTTCGGTGCCGGGGGCGGCGGGCAGGGGCCGTGCCGGGGGAGCCGGGGTGGTGTCCCGTCTTGGGGGGTGAGAGGGCGGGGTGGGGCGACACTTGTCGGGGCGCTGGCCGGGGGGTGGGGGGAGCCGGGATAGTGGGCGGGCCGGGTCGTTGTCCGGGCTCGGGTCGTTGTCTCGGGAGCCGCCATGTCCAGCAGACGCACCGTTCTCACCGCCGCCCTCGCCGTCACCGCGGCCGCCGCCTTCGCCGACGGCGGGACGGGGTCCGCCCTCGCCGCCTCCGGGGGAGAGATGGTCGACCACCACGGGTGGAGCGGCACGGCCGGCTGGAGGGCCGGGAGCCGGGACGGGACGGCCGTGCGCGAGGGGCACCGGCCGGGGATCGTGGTCGGGGGGCGCCCGGCCGGGACGCTGGAGTACGCCGACCCGCACGCGGGCGGGGCCACCTCCCGCTGGGAGTACGGGACATGGGTCTCGCCGGCCCGCGAGCTGCCCGCCCCCGCCCGCGAGCTCGTCGTCTCGTGGAACGCCCGCACCCCGGCGGGCACCTGGATCCAGGCCGAGGTGCGCGCCGTCTACACGGACGGCGGCAGCAGCCCGTGGTACGTGATGGGGCGCTGGACGTCCGGCGACGCGAAGGGCGACATCCGGCGGACGTCCGTGGACGGGCAGAAGGACGGCAGGAGTTCGGTGTCGACGGACACCGTCGTCGTCGATCCCGCCGCCGGGGTGCGCATCGCCGCGTACCGCCTGAGGCTGACGCTCTGCCGGCGGCCCGGCACGTCGCTCACCCCCGTCGTGTGGCGCGTGGGCGCGATGGCGTCCGACATCCCGGACCGCTTCACCGTGCCCGCCTCGCGGCCGGGGGAGGGGGCGGGGCACCGGCTGGCCGTGCCGCGCTACTCGCAGGAGATCCACAAGGGGCAGTACCCGGAGTACGACAACGGCGGGGAGGCGTGGTGCAGCCCGACCTCGTCCCAGATGGTGGTCGAGTACTGGGGCCGCCGGCCGGGCCCGGCCGACCTCGCCTGGGTGAACCCCGACTACGCCGACCCGCAGGTCTGCCAGGCGGCCCGGATGACGTACGACCACCAGTACAAGGGGTGCGGCAACTGGCCGTTCAACGCGGCGTACGCGGCCACGTACCGGGACATGCAGGGCGTGGTGACCCGGCTGCGTTCGCTCACCGACGCGGAGCGGCTGATCCGCGCCGGAATCCCGGTGATCACCTCGCAGTCGTTCCTCGCCTCCGAGCTCGACGGCGCCGGTTACGGCACGGCGGGGCACCTGATGTGCGTCGTCGGCTTCACCCGCGCCGGCGACGTGATCGCCAACGACCCCGCGTCCCCGTCCGACGACGCCGTCCAACGCGTCTACAAGCGGCGGCAGTTCGAGAACATCTGGCTGCGGACGAAGCGGCACGACGCGCAGGGGCGGGTCAAGAGCGGTTCCGGCGGCGTGTGTTACCTCTACTTCCCGCTCGCCCTCCGGGCGGAGCAGCGGCAGGCGCTCCGGCGGCTCGGGATCGTGTAGGAGGGGAAGCCAGGGGCAGTTGTCATGCCTCTGGCGAATTTTTGGATGGAGTGGTGCCCGTGCCGCCCGACGCCCCTTCCGGCAAGATCCCTTCCGGCAAGATCCCTTCGGACGAAGAGCGTCTCGCCCAGCTCGGCTACCGGCAGACGCTGGCCCGTGGCCTGAGCGGGTTCGGCAACTTCGCCGTGTCGTTCACCATCGTCTCGGTGCTGTCCGGCTGCATGACCATGTACGGCTACGGGCTCACCACCGGGGGGCCGGTGATGATCTCGTGGGGGTGGGTCGGGGTCGGCCTGATGACCCTGTTCGTGGGGATGGCGATGGCCGAGGTCTGCTCGACCTATCCGACCAGCGGCGGGCTGTACTTCTGGGCGCACCGGATGGCGCCGGAGGGCAGCCGGGCGGCGTGGGCCTGGTTCACCGGCTGGTTCAACGTCCTCGGGCAGATCGGGGTGACCGCCGGGGTGGACTTCGGGGCGGCGTCCTTTCTCAACGCCTACCTCGACCTGGAGTTCGGGCTGGCGGCCACCCCCGGCCACACCATCGCCCTGTTCGGCGCGATCCTGCTGCTGCACGCCGTGCTGAACACCTTCGGGGTGCGGATCGTGGCCGTGCTCAACGGCGTCAGCGTGTGGTGGCACGTCGTCGGCGTGCTGGTCATCGCCGGCGCGCTGGCCCTCGTGCCCGGCCACCACCGCCCGGCGTCGTTCGTCTTCGGACGGTTCGTCAACGAGACGGGCTGGGACTCGGGGCTGTACGTGGGGCTGTTGTCGCTGCTGATGGCCCAGTACACGTTCACCGGGTACGACGCCTCCGCGCACATGACCGAGGAGACGCGGAACGCCGCCGTCGCCGGGCCGCGCGGCATCGTGCGCTCGATCTGGACGTCGTGGATCGCGGGGTTCGTGCTGCTGCTCGCGGTGACGTCCGCCATCGGCAGCTATCCGGGCGCGCTGGCGTCGCCGACGGGCGTGCCGCCGGCGCAGATCCTGCTGGACGCGCTGGGGGCGGGGCTCGGCAAGGCGCTGCTGCTGGTGGTCATCGGGGCGCAGCTGTTCTGCGGGATGGCGTCGGTCACCGCCAACTCCCGCATGATCTACGCCTTCTCGCGGGACGGGGCGCTGCCGTTCTCCCGGGTGTGGCACCGGCTCGACCCGGTCACCCGCACCCCGGCCAACGCGGTGTGGCTCGCGGCCGGGGCGGCGTTCGTGCTGGGGCTGCCGTACCTGGTCAACACCACCGCCTATGCGGCGGTGACCAGCATCGCGACGATCGGGCTGTCGATCGCGTATGTGATCCCGACCTTTCTGCGGCTGCGGCTGGGCGGGCGGTTCGAGCGCGGGCCGTGGCACCTGGGGCGCTGGTCGCGGCCGGTGGGGTGGGTGGCGGTCGGCTGGGTGGCCGTCATCACCGTGCTGTTCATGCTGCCGCAGGTGCACCCGGTGACCCTGGAGACCTTCAACTACGCGCCCGTGGCGGTGGCCGTGGTGCTGGGCTCGGCGGGGCTGTGGTGGGTGGTCTCGGCCCGGCACTGGTTCCTGGACCGGCGCCGCCCGGGGGCGCCGGCCGGCGGGGCGGCACCGGCGCCGGAGCCCGGGGCGCCCGTCGGCTGACGGCCTCCTGACCCGCCGTCGGGGCGGGCAAACCTCCCTTCCGCATCACAGGTGGCGACAGGGGCCGCACTCCCGGCGGCAGACGCCCCGGGCGGTCCCCGCCGCGCGTCCGCGCGCCCTCGTGAACCGGGACGCGCCCCTTGCGCAGGGGGGTGGCGCTCCATGATCATTTGCTGTAGTCGGCAATGATGTGATCAATAATGCGAGACATGGCCCCGTTCGGCTGGGGCCCGGCGGACGGAGGGGTGCGCGCCGACGCGCCGACGCGAGCGGCCGGGGTGCGAGCGCGACAACGACAACACCTGCTACGGCAAACAGAGACGCATCTCACGCGAACGAGTGGTTTTGAACGACGCCGAACCGCAGACCTGCTGGAGTCGAAGGGGAAACGGCGGTCACATGCGGACCGTCCATTTCCGCTTGCTTCTACCATTCGAACGAACGATCAGTAGCCTCTGCTCAGACCCCTCTACACCCCCTGCGATGAGCTGGAGAGACAGAGTGATGGAGCGTCCCGGCTGGGCCCCTCAGGGCATCGACCTGTCCGTGCCGAGCGTGTCCCGCATCTACGACTACTACCTGGGCGGCTCGCACAACTTCGAGGTCGACCGCGAGGCCGGGCGGCGGGCCATCCGGGCGTTCCCGGGCATGCCGAGGATCATGCAGGCCAACCGGGCGTTCATGCGCCGCGCGGTGCGGTACGCGGCCGGCCGCGGCGTGACCCAGTTCCTCGACATCGGCTCCGGCATCCCCACCTTCGGCAGCGTGCACGAGGTCGCCCAGGAGGCCGACCCCGAGTGCCGGGTGGTCTACGTGGACCACGACCCCGTCGCCGTCGCCCACAGCCGGGCCGTGCTGGAGGGCAACGAACGGGCCGGCGTGCTCTCCGCCGACCTGCGCAAGCCGGCGGAGATCCTGCGCAGCGCCGAGGTCGGCGGCCTCCTCGACCTGGAGCGGCCCGTCGCCCTGCTCCTCGTCGCCGTCCTGCACTTCGTGCCGGACGAGGACGACCCCTGGGCGCTCGTGGCCGAGCTGCGCGACGCCCTCGCCCCCGGCAGCCTCCTCGTCCTCACCCACGCAGCGACCGCCGCCGGGCAGGCGAAACCCGAGGAAGGGGAGAAGGTGAAGGAGGTGCAGCACGTGTACCGCACCATCGGATCGCCGCTGTGCACCCGTGACCACGCCGACGTGGCACGGTTCTTCGACGGCTTCACCATGGTCGAGCCGGGTCTGGTGCCCATCCCGCTGTGGCGGCCCGGTCCGGGCGACGCCGCGGGGGAGGGGCCGGCCGCCGACGACCCCGTCCTGGCGGCGGGATTCGCCGGGGTGGCCGGCGTGGGGCGCAGGCCGTGACGGGCACGCGGCACGGCCGCACCCTGCGCGGCCGGGCGGAGCCGCTGCCGTTCGCCGTCCCGCGGAGCGACGACGCGGCGGTCCAGGAGGAGCGGCTGCGGCGCTTCGCGGCGCTGTGGAGCCGCGCGGTGCACCCCGCCACCTCGGCGCCGCTGAGCCGCACCGAGTTCGAGCAGTACCTGCTCCCGCTGGCCGCCCGGCTGCGCGACGCGCTGCACGCCCGGCCCTTCGACCCCGCGCCCGGCGCCGAGGTGGGCGCCGAGCTGGTGCGCGGCCACTGCACCGACCCCGAGGCCCTGCCGCTGATCCTCGGTGCCGTCGACGCCTATCTGGTGCTCTACTGCCCGCCGGACGACGGCGTGCCCGCCGACGAGTCCCGCGCCCGCTGCACCCGCCTCCAGCACTCCCTGGCCGCCGGCTTCGCCCGCGAGCTGCGCGAACGCACCCTCGCCGAGCAGGAGGCCATCTCCCGCGCCGCGCTGGCCGCCCAGGCCGAGACCGAACAGGCCCTGCACACCAGCGAGGCCCGCTTCCGGGCCGTCTTCGAGGGTGCGGCCATCGGCGTGGGCATCGCGGACGTCCAGGGCAACATCACGGACGTCAACGACGCCCTCGTCCGGATGTTCGGCAGTCTGGACGCGCCGGTCGCCGGGCGGAACGTCGGCGAGCTCGTCCACCCCGACGACGCGCCCGAGGTCTGGGGCCTGTACGCCGAGCTCGTCCGCGGCGACCGCGACCACTACCGCGTCGAGAAGCCCTACTACCGCGGCGACGGCAGCGTCCTGTGGACCGACCTCACGGTCTCCCTGCTGCGCGACGCCGCCGGCCGCCCCCAGTACCAGCTCGCGATGATGGAGGACATCACCGAGCGCCGCCTGCTGCACGAGCGGCTGCGCCACCAGGCCACCCACGACGACCTCACCGGCCTGCCCAACCGCACCCTCTTCTTCGAACGCCTCGGCAGCACCCTCGAACCCGGCAGCCCCCACGGCCACTTCGGCCTCTGCTACCTCGACCTCGACGGTTTCAAGGCCGTCAACGACAGCCTCGGCCACGCCGTCGGCGACCAGCTCCTCGTCGCCGTCGCCGAGCGGCTGCGCGGCTGTGCCACCGCCCCGCACGAGCTCGTGGCCCGCCTGGGCGGCGACGAGTTCGTCGCGCTCACCACCGGGCCGCGCGCCCAGCGGGACGTCACCGCGCTCGCCCACCGGATGCTCACCGCCCTCGCCGACCCCGTCCGCCTCGACGGGCGCGACCTGTCCGTCCGGGCCAGCATCGGCATCGTCGCCGGCCGGGCCGGCGAGGCGGACGCCGCCGAGGTGCTGCGCAGCGCCGACATCACCATGTACCGGGCCAAGGCCGCCGGCGGCAACCGCTACGAGGTGGCCGACGCCGACTCCGACGCCCGCGCCATCGCCCGCCACGACCTCACCAACTGCCTGCCCGGCGCCCTGGAGAACGGCGAGTTCTTCATCGAGTACCAGCCGCTGGTCCGCCTCGCCGACGGCACCGTGCGCGGCGCCGAGGCGCTCGTCCGCTGGCTGCACCCGGTCCACGGGGTGCTCGGCCCCGACCAGTTCATCCCGCTCGCCGAGAGCACGGGCCTGATCGTCCCGCTCGGCCGCTGGGTGCTGGAGGAGGCCGCCCGCCAGGCCCGCGCCTGGCGCAGCGACGGCCGCTGCCGGGTGCCGCTGCGCGTCAACGTCAACCTCTCGCCGTCCCAGCTGCGTTACCCCGCGCTGGTCGCCGAGACCGTCGCCGTCCTCGACAACGCCGGGCTCGACCCCTCGGCGCTCTGTCTGGAGGTCACCGAGAGCGCCCTCATCGGCGCCGACGAGGACCAGCTCCGCCCGCTGCGCCAACTCGCCGACCTCGGCGTGGACATCGCCCTCGACGACTTCGGCACCGGCTACTCCAACCTCGCCTATCTGCGCCGCCTGCCGGTCAGCACGCTCAAGCTCGACCGTTCCTTCACCCGCGGCATGCAGTGCGTGCCCGCCGACCCCGTCGACGTGAAGATCGTCGAGGGCATCGTCTCCCTCGCCCACACCCTCGACCTGTCGGTGACGGTGGAGGGCGTGGAGACCGGGACGCAGGCCGACAGGCTGCGGATACTGGGCTGCGAGACCGGCCAGGGCTGGTACTACGCCCGTCCCGGCCCGCCCGAGCGGCTGCACACGCTCTCGCTGGCCGACGCCGCATCCTGCCCGCGCCACTGACGGGGCGTCACCCCGGCACCACGGCGGTCCGCGCCTCCTCGTCCGTCAGCAGCCGGGAACGGATCAGGAAGCGCACGCCCTCGGGCGCCTCCAGGGAGAAGCCGCCGCCACGGCCCGGCACCACATCCACCGTCAGGTGGGTGTGGCGCCAGTAGGCGAACTGGTCCGCCGCCATCCAGAAGCCGACCGGCTCCTCCAGGCCCTCCACGGCCAGCTCCGCCAGGAGCACGTCCGAGGAGCCCGTGCGGAACTCGCCGCGCGGGAAGCACATCGGTGAACTGCCGTCGCAGCAGCCCCCGGACTGGTGGAACATCAGCGGCCCGTGCTCCTCGCCCAGCCGCCGGACCAGCCGGGCCGCCGCCGGGGTCAGCGCCACCCGCGAGGGGGCGCCGCCGGGCCGCGCCCGCGTCGCCGCCATGCCCGCACCCCTCCCTCCGGCCGTCCGTCGCGTCTCCCCTCCAGGCTGCCCCCGCGCGGCCCCCGGCACCAGAGGGTCACCGGACGTCCTGCGACAGGAACCGGACGCCGTGCGCCGCCCGCGGCCGCCCCTCCCCCACGCAGCACACCCGCCGCACCCCGCGCAAGGCCGCCGATCACGACGGACAGCCACGGGATCCGGACAGCTCCTCCACAACTCCGTCAAGGATTCGCATGGTTCGCTCGAATGGGGAGAGCCGTTCACCCACCGTTTCCCCGGTGTCTGTGATCGCCGCAGACGCAGAGGGAGGAATGACACCGTGGAATCCGTGCGACACCTCGCCGCGCACCTGGGGCTCGACCTGCTCGCCGTCGGCCTGCTGACCTTCGCGATCTACCATCCGCGCCACCGCCGGCGCGACCTCGTACCGGCCTATCTCGCCCTGAACGTCGCGCTGTTCGCCGTCGTCGCGGCCCTGGCCGAGGTCGGCACCGGCGGAACCGCCCTGGGATTCGGCCTCTTCGGCGTCCTGTCCATCATCCGCCTCCGCTCCGACGCCGTGCAGCACGAGGAAGTCGCCTACTACTTCAACACCTTGGTCCTCGGCCTGCTGTGCGGACTGCCGGACCTGCGCCTGTGGATCGCCGCCGCGCTCAGCGCCGTCCTGCTGGCCGTCGTCTGGATCGCCGACCACCCCCGGCTCTACCCCCGCTCGCGCCGCACACTCGTCACCCTCGACACCGTGCACGCCGACCCCGCCGCCCTCCGCGCCGACCTCGCCCGCCGCCTCGGCGAACCGCTCAACTGGACCGTCATGGAGATCGATTACGTCCGCGACCTCATGGTCGTCGACGTCCGCTACCGCGAGTTCCCGCCCGGCACCGCCCCCGCGCAGCCGGCCGGCACCGGCGACGCCCTCCGCCACGGCACCGGCACGCACACCTGGGAGACCGTATGAGCACCGCCGCTCCCACGGCCGCCCACCCCCTGGCCCGCACCGTCGCCGCCGCCCCCGCCGTCACCCTCGACGGGCTCAACGCCCGCGCCCGGCTGCTCACCCGCTTCGACCGCAGCTACCTCGTCCCCGCCGCCGTCCTCACCGACCTCGTCGCCCGCCTCACCGACCCGGAAAGACCCGGCGGCCCCTTCCGGGCCCTGGCCATCGACGGACGCCGCGCCTTCGGCTACCACTCCGTCTACTACGACACCCCGCGGCTGCGCTCCTTCCACGAGCACCGGCAGGGCAGACGGCTGCGCTTCAAGATACGCGAACGGGTCTACCGGGACAGCGGCGAGCGGCAGTTCGAGATCAAGCTCAAAGGGCCGCGCGGCGACACCGTCAAACACCGCCGCCCCCTGACCGGCACCGACACCCCGCTCGACCCGCCGTACCGCGCCTACCTCGCCGCCGTCCTGCGCGAGCGTTACGGCATCGAAGCACCCCACGACCTCACCCCCTCCCTGAGCACCGACTACCTCAGGGCCACCCTGGTCGCCGACGGCGAACGCGTCACCTGTGACGCCGCCCTGGCCTGCACCGACCTGCGCACCGGCGCCACCGTCCGCTGCGCCCCCGGCCTCGTCCTCGTCGAGACCAAGAGCGCCGGCCACCTCACCGACGCCGACCGGCTGCTGCACGCCCACGGCATACGGCCCGCCGTCTTCACCAAGTACTGCGGCGCCCTCACCGCCCTGCGCCCCGCGCTGCCCGGCAACCGCTGGCGGCGCGCCGCCGGCACCGCCTTCCCCGTGGTGGACGCGGCGGCCGCGATGGTAGGAAGTCGCCCATGACGCATGAGCACCAAGGAGCCACCACCACCGAAGAGATGCTGCGGGCCAACGAGCGCAACTGGGACGCCCGTACGCCCGTCCACGTCGCCAGCGCCTTCTACGGACTGGACGGCTCGCGGTCCGCCGGAGACTGGTTCGCACCCTTCGAATGGGACGACCTCGGCGACCTCGCCGGCCGCTCCGTCCTGCACCTCCAGTGCCATCTCGGCACCGAGACCCAGGCGTTCGACGAGCGGGGCGCCGCCCGCACCGTCGGCCTCGACTTCTCCTCCGCCGCCGTCACCGAGGCCCGCCGCCTGGCCGCCGAACGCGGCCGTGCCGTGGAGTACGTCCACGCCGACGTGCACCGGGCCGTCGAGGCCCTGGACGGGCGGCGGTTCGACATCGTCTACACCGGCAAGGGCGCCCTGTGCTACCTGCCCGACCTCACCGTGTGGGCCGCCGTCGTCGCCCGGTTGCTGCGCCCCGGCGGCACGCTCTACCTGGCCGAGTTCCACCCGCTGCTCAACGCCCTCGGCCCGGTGCCCGAGCCCGGCGAGGACGAACTGCTGCTGCGCCACGACTACCTGGAGGGGCGGGGCGCGCTGCGCGGCGACAACTCCCGTACGTACACGGACGGTCCGCCGCTCACGGGCGACACGACCTGCTACGAGTGGCGGCACGGACTGGGGGACGTCGTCACCGCCGTCGTCGGGGCCGGCCTGACGGTGGAGCTGCTGCGGGAGACGGATCTGCTGCCGTGGCCGCGCCTCGCGCGGATGGTCCGGGACGGGGAGAGCGGCTGGTGGCGGCTGCCGGAGGCGGAGCCCAAGGTGCCGCACATGTTCGCGCTGCGGGCCCGGCGCCCGTCATGACGCGGCCGGGTCCTCCGCGTTGCCCTCGTCGTTCGCCTCCGGCGCGGGCTGCACGGGCTGCGCCGGCTGCGCGGGCCGTACCGGCCGCACCGGCTGGGCGGGCGCGGGCGCGGGCTTCTTCGCGGGGGGCGTCCCGGGCGGATTCGCACGGGGGCTGGCGGGCGGGTTCGCCGGCGGGTTCGCGGGCGCGGGCGGTGCGGGCGGTGCGGGCGGTGCGGGCGGCGGGGTCCTCCCGGCGCCGGTGAGGTAGGCGGACACCACCACGTTGGCGGTGTACTCGTGCCGCGCGCGGTCGTACTCGCCGCCGCACGTGACCAGCCGCAGTTCGGCCCGCGGGCTGTCCGCGCGGCCGTAGGCGCGGTCGGCGTCGAAGTGGTCCTTGGGGATGACGGCCACGTCGTTGACCGTGAACTCGGCCGTGGTGCCGTCGGACCGGCCCACGGTGATCTTCATCCCCGTGCGGACGGAGCTCAGTTCGTAGAAGACGGCGCGCGAGGTCTTGGTGTCGACGTGCCCCACCATGACCGCGGCGCCGGCCGTGCCGGGCTCGGGGCCGTCCTTGTACCAGGCCACCACCCCCGGCCGGGTGTACGCGGGGGCCTCGACCCCGCCCTGGGGGTCGAGGCCGTGTCCCTCGACGGGGGCCCGCAGTCCCAGGGCCCTGATGGCCAGGGTCTGCGGGGCCGCCCCCGGCAGCGGGGGGAGCGCCGGGGGCAGGCCGTGCGCGGAGGGGCGGCCGGAGGGCTTGACGTCACCGGTGACCGGAGCCGTCGATATCGGCTCCTCGGTGATGCCGTGACCCCATAGCCACAGGGCCAGCAGCAGTGCCAACCAGGCCGCCCCTGTCAGCAGGCGGCCGAGACCGCCTGTGCGCTTCTCCGACATGATTCCGGTCCGATTCCCGTCGGTTCCCCGTCAGCGCTTGACCGTGCGGTCCGCGCGGCGGCGGGACCAGATCAGACCGCCGGCGATACCGGCCGTGGCGCCCGCGAGGATGAGCACCGGGGTGTCCACGAAGGACGACTCCTCGGCCGCCGCCACCTTCGCGGTGGCACCGCCGCCCGCGTGCGACCAGCCGTGCGGGCGGTTGTGGTGGTCGCCCCGGTCGTGGTCGCCGTGGTGCCGGCCGTGGTCACGGCCGTGGTCCTCGTGGTGACCCCGGTCGTGGTCGCGCCCGTGGTCGTCCCGGCCGTGGTCGTCCCGCCCGTGGTCGTCCCGGCCGTGGTCGTCATGGGCCCAGCCGTCGTCACGGTCGTGGTCGCGGCCGTGGTCGTCGTCCCGGCCGTCGTGGTCGCGGCCGTGATCGTCGTCCCGGCCGTCGTGGTCGCGCCCGTGGTCGTCACGGTCCCAGCCGTCGTCCCGGCCGCAGCCGTGGTCGTCACGGTCGCAGTGCTTGACGACCTGGCCGCCGGGCACGGCCGGGGCTTCCAGGGCGAAGGCGGCGGCGGGCGCCGCGCAGACGGCGACTGCCGTCAGAGTGCCGCAGAGAGCGGTACGAATTGACTTCATGGGGTGTACCTCCTTGATCCGAGGTTCACCCCGCACCCCGGGCGGAGCATCCGCAGGGTGGTCGTATTGCTCCATTCGGTAAGGAACATGGGCCGACCGAGTGGGCCGGGACGGGGATTACGGCTGAAATCCCCGGCGCGCGGCCGGAGTCACTTGACCCCCTGTCAGGGCTGCGCGGGTGTCAGCGGCGGCGCGCCCGCCCCCGGCGGCCGCCCACGGGGCGGCCGGCCGTCCCCGCGCGCTTGCGCTCCTCCCTCGCCTTGGCCTTCTCCCGGGCCTTGGGCTTCCTGGCGGCCTGCGCGCCCTCGTCGTCCCGGCGGCCGCGGGTGCTGTTGGCCGTCCGGCCGCGGACGATCCCGATGAAGTCCTCCACCCGGTCGGTGGTGGCCTCCGCCGGCCAGGCCAGCGCGACGCGCGACTGCGGGACGCCGGTCACCGGCCGGTAGGTGAGGTCCTTGCGGTGGTGCAGCCGGGCGAGCGACTGCGGGACGACGAGCAGGCCCACGCCCGCGGCCACCAGCTCGACCGCGTCCGCCGTGGTGGCCGGGCGCTCGACGGCGGGCCGGCCCGGGGGCCGCTCCCAGTCCAGGGTGTCGTCGAGGGGGTGGAAGACGATCTCGTCCGCCAGCTCCTCGGCGGCCACCTCGTCCACCGCCGCCACGACGTGGTCCTTGGGGACCACGACCACCGTCGTCTCCGTGTAGAGGGGGATGGCGCTCAGGTCCGTCCCGCAGGCCGGCAGCCGGACGAACGCCGCGTCCGCCTCGCCGCGCCGCAGCACGCCCGGGGCGTCGGCGGCGGGCACCTGGACGAGCTCCAGCGGGACGCCGGGCAGCCGCTCCCGCCAGATCCGCACCCACTTGGCGGGGATCACGCCCGGGACGTACCCGAGCCGGAACGAGGGAGGTGCTTCCGAGCCTGTCACCCGGCCAGATTACGGGATTCCCGCAGGTTGCCGGTCCGGTGCGGCCCGAGGAGCGGCCGGGCGCCCGGGGGTGTCCCCCGGGGCGGTGCGGCACCGGGCGTGGTCGGGGCCGGCCGGCGCGCCCGATACCCTGGACCCCATGAAGTCGCACCAGAGCACCCAGACCATGAAGCCCGCGACCGCGGCGAAGAAGCTGGGTGTGTACCTCGAGGCCACCCCCAAGGAGTTCCAGGAGGGCACCGTCTCGCGCGACGAACTGAACGCGCTCCAGTCCGACCCGCCGGAGTGGCTCCGCGAGCTGCGCCGCAACGGCCCGCACCCCCGCCCGGTGGTCGCCGCCAAGCTCGGCGTCTCCATCTCCGGCCTCGCCCGCGGCGGCGTCACCGAGGCCCTCACCACCGACCGCATCGAGGCCCTCAAGCAGGAGAACCCCGAGTGGCTCCGCAAGGAGCGGGCCACCCAGGCGGAGGTCCGCAAGGAGGCGGCCCGCGTCAAGGAGAAGCAGCGGGCGAAGGCCGGGCAGCAGGGCGGGGCCGGCGCGCGGCGCCCCTGACCTCCCGCCTCCGGCTCACCCCGCCGTGACCCCTTCCCCCTGGTAGGCCCCCTGGTTCGGGGCGAAGGGGGGCAGGAGGTTGCCGAAGAAGTCGTGCCAGCCGGGGTTCGTCATGGCCGCCCCCGCGTGCAGGGCCGGTGATCCCGCGCGCAGCCGGTAGCCCTGCGCGTCGTCCGGCCCGGTGGCGGTGCCCGGGGCGACGAGCAGCGGATCGCCGGTCACCGGGCGCGGGTCGCCCGCCGGCACGGCGACGACCGAGCGGTAGAGGTTGTTGCGGTAGACGCCGTGGGTGTCCTCGACCGCGGAGCCGCCGGGCCGCCCGACGAAGATGTTGTCGGAGAACTCGACCGACACGGTCCCCGGTGCCGCGACCAGCAGCCGGCTCCCGGGCGCGTAGAAGGTGTTCCCGTACACGGCCACGTCCCGGGCCGGGCCGCACGGCAGGAAGACGACGCCGAACCCGTTCTTGTCCGCGTAGCCGTCGTTCTGGCTGATGTTGAACCGGAAGACGTTGCGATCGGCCTTCTCCCCGGGCGAGTTGCACGCGAACAGCGCCCCGCCGTTGACGTCCCGGCTGAAGTTGTACTGGAACACCGACCCGTTGCTCGCGTGGTCGATGTCGTAGGCGATGCTCGCGAGCGGGCCGTGGGCGTCCGTGACGGTGTTGGACTCGACGACCGAGCCGTCCGCGTTGCCCGACGCGATGCCGGAGCGGTACAGGGCGGTGGCGGCCCCGAAGTTCCGCACGGTGTTGAACGCGACGTGCGCGCCGGACGTGTTGAACGCCAGGATGCCGTCCCCGGAGACGGTGTCGACGGTGTTGCCCAGGATCCGCACCCCGGTCAGCGGGACGTACCGCGTGCCCCTGCCCATGGGGTACTCGGGCCGGTGCTGCCACTCCGACTGGGTGGCGATGCCCTCGGGGCCCACCCGGCGGACGGTGTTGGCGCGGATCAGCACGTCGTCGACGGCGGTCGGCGTCGTGCTCCCCGCCGCCCGCACCGCGATGCCCGCGCTGCTGCCCGGGGTGTGCCGCTCCTGGCAGTCGCACCCCTCGACGTCGTGCACGTCGACGTTCTCGACGACGTAGTGGTGGCCGGTCCCGTGGTCCTCCAGCTCCACGAGGACGCCGTAGCGCAGGGTGCCGGGGCCCGGCGGCGGGCCCGGGTTGGAGACGTCGAGGTCGCGTATCTCCCAGCCCTCGACGTTCCGCAGCAGCACGGCGGCCAGGGAACCGTCCCCGACGATCCCGGGCTTCGCGCCGGAACCGTAGGCGTCCACGGTGACGGGGGCCACGGCCGTGCCCGAGCCCTTCGGGGCGAACGGGCCCGCACAGGTCGTCCCGCGGCGGAAGAGGACGCGGTCGCGGGCCTCGTACGTGACCGACGACGCGCGGGCCGGGGTGCGCCAGGGGTGGCTCTCGTCGGTGCCCGGCGCGGCGTCGTCCCCGTTCGCGCAGTCCACGTAGTACGTCCGGAACGCGGCGGGCGCCGCCCCCGCGGCCGGGATCCCGGCGCACGTCAGGAGCAGCGCCGCGGCGGCGCCGAGCAGCGATCTCAGCAGGACTCTCATCGCATCGGTCCAATCACCCGGTCTGATGGGGGAGTTGCAGGTGCGTGGGGGGTGGCGGCGGAGCGGCTACCAGGTGACCGGAATCGCGCGGGCTCCGTAGATCTGCATGTCGGAACGCATCGGCACCTCCTCGGCCGGGACGGCCAGGCGGAGGCCGGGGAAGCGGCGGACCAGCGCGCCGAACGCGATCCGCAGCTCCATGCGGGCCAGTTGCTGGCCCAGGCACTGGTGGACGCCGTAGGCGAAGGCGACGTGCCGTCCCGGCTGCCGGGTCACGTCGAAGACGTCCGGTGCCTCGAAGCGCTCCGGGTCGCGGTTGGCCGACTCGATCGACAGCACGATCGGGTCACCGGCCCGGATCCGCCGCCCGCCGATCTCGGTGTCCTCCCGCGCGGTGCGCGGCAGCCCGAACGGCGCGACCGACAGATAGCGAAGGATCTCCTCCACACCCCCCTCGACGAGCCCGGGACGGTCGCACAGCCTCTCCCACTCCCCGCGGTGCGTGAGCAGGGCGAGCGCGCCCATGCCGAGCATGCCGGCGGTGGTCGCGTAGCCCGCGATCACCAGCAGGTTGCCGATGGCCACCAACTCGTCGTCCGACAAAGGTACTCCGCCGTCCGGCTCGGCCCGCACCAGACGGCTGATCAGCCGGTCGTCGGGGTTCCGCCGCTTCTCCCGGACGAGGGCGCGCATGCAGTCGGCCATGCCGGTCATCGCCGCCAGCAACTCCTCCTTCGTCCGCTCCAGCCGCTGCATCACGTCCGCGTGCCGCCGGAACCGCTCGACGTCCGCCGCCGGCATGCCGAGCAGCTCGCCGATGACCAGCGACGGCACGGGGGTCGCGAAGTCCCGCACCAGGTCGGCCGGGGGGCCGGCGGCGGCCATCGCGTCCAGCCGCTCGCCGACGATCGCCTCGATGCGCGGGGCGAGGACCTTCAGCCGGCGGACGGTGAACTCCCCGGTCAGCAGGCGCCGGTAGCGGGTGTGCTCGGGCGGGTCCATCCCGATGAACGCGGTGCCGAACCCGGAGGCCGCCCACTCCGCCGGGGTGAGCGTGACCGAGGAGACCGTGGTCTGGAACTGCCGGCGGGCGCTGACCGCCGGGCTGACCAGGGCCTCCGTCACGTCCGCGAAGCGGGTGACCAGCCAGCCGGCGTTCCCGTCCGGCAACCGCAGCCGGCTGACCGGGCATTCGGCGCGCAGGCGGGCGTACTCGGACGGCGGGTCCAGCGGACGCCGCCGGGTCAGCGGCAGGGGCCGCGGGCTGTCGGTCATGGCGGTCCTTCCTCGAAAGGGGCCTGTGCGCGGTCCTGTTCACCGTCACAGGACGAGTTCGACGTCGTAGTGCCGCAGCCACAGGTCGAGCTGGAGGACGAGCTCGATGTTCATGCGGCTGTGCCAGCCGCCGGCCGCGCCGGAGGCGTCGGCCGCCGCGCGGCGGGCCGCGCCGGTGTCCACCAGCGGCAGCACCGGGGAGTCCCGGCGGTCCAGCAGAGCGGCCAGTTCACGGCGCAGCGCCCGCGCGTAGGCGGGGTCCTGGGTCACCGGCCAGGGGCTCTTGGGCCGCAGCAGCACGTGCCGCGGCAGCCGGCCGGCGACCGCGGCCCGCAGCAGGCTCTTCTCCCGGCCGTCGAAGGTCTTCAGCGACCACGGCACGTTGTAGAGGTACTCCACCAGCCGGTGGTCGCAGAACGGGACGCGCGCCTCCAGCCCGGAGGCCATGCTCAGCCGGTCCACGCGGTCCAGCAGCATCGGCAGCCAGCGCGTCAGGTGCAGGTAGCAGAGTTCGCGCATGCGGTGCTCGCGGGCGTCCTCGCCGTCCTGGTGCGGCGCCTCCGCGCACGCGCGCCGGTAGACCTCGGCGTAGTGCCCCGGCATGTCGATCTTCTCCAGCAGCGCGGGCGCCAGCAGGCCGCGCCCCATGCCCGCCGGCCGGCAGCTGTCGTGCAGGTCCTCCATGGCCACCCAGGGAAAGGTCGGGGCCCCGGCGAACTCCGGCCGGTGCAGCCAGAGGTAGCCGCCGAACAGCTCGTCCGCGCCCTCCCCGACGAGCGCCACCGTGGAGTGCTGCTTGACGCGGCGGAAGGTGTGCAGCAGCGAGGCGTCCATGTCCCCGTACGGGGTGGGCATGTCCTGCGCGCGGACCGTCGCGAGCCGGGTGCCCGGGTCCAGCAGCTCCGGGGTGGTCAGCACGATCTCGGTGTGGTCGGTGCCGATCCGGCGCGCCACGTCCGCCGCGTACGGGGCGTCCGGCGCGCCCCGGGTGTCGTCCGGGCGGAAGGCGGCGCTGTAGCCCTCGAAGGTGGTCGTCACCGTCCGCCCCCGGCGCCCGTCCCGCGCGCCCGGAGCCGCGGCCGCCAGGGCGGCGACCGCGCTGGAGTCGAGGCCGCCGGACAGGGCGGTGCACAGCGGGACGTCCGAGACGAGCTGCCGGCGGACGGCGCCCTCCAGCAGACCGCGCACCGCGGCGACCGCCGCGTCCCGCCCGTCGGCGCGGGGCACCGCCCGCAGCGCCCAGTAGCGGGTCTCGCGGACGCCGCCGCGGCCCGCCACCGCCACGTGCCCGGGCGGGAGTTCGCGCATGTCGCGGAAGACCGCCCGGCCCGGCGTCTTGGCCGTGGCCAGCAGCTCGCGCAGCCCGTCCCCGTCCACCCGCGGCCGCACCAGCGGGTTGGCCAGCAGCGCCTTGGGCTCCGAGCCGAACAGGACGCCCTCCGGCAGCCGCGTGTAGAACAGCGGCTTCACGCCGAGCCGGTCGCGCACCAGCGTCAGCTCCTCGCGGCCCGGATCCCACACCCCGAAGGCGAACATGCCCTCCAGCCGCTCCGCGCAGCCCGCCCCCCACTCCAGGAAGGACCGCAGCACCACCTCCGTGTCGCCGGCCGTCCGGAAGCGGTGGCCGGCGCGGCGCAGACGGCCGCGCAGCTCACCGGCGTTGTAGACCTCGCCGCTGTACGTGATGACCGCCCGCGTGCGCCCGCCCTCCCGGACGGCCATCGGCTGGGCGCCGCCGGCCAGGTCGACGACGGCGGTCCGGGTGTGCCCCAGCGCGGCGTGGCGGGCGCACCACGTCCCCTCGGAGTCCGGCCCCCGGGCGCCCAGGGCCCGGGTCATCGCCGTCACGGCCGGGCGCGCGGCCGTCAGGTCCCGTGAGAAGTCCATCCAGCCGGTGACGCCGCACATGACAGCCCTCCAGGTCCAGCCCGTCCGCGGTGGCCGATCAGGGTCAGGATGGTCGGCGCCCCCGCTCGACAGGGGCTCGACGGCCCCTCGACGGTGGGGGACGCGCGGCGCGGGTTGCCCGCGGGCGGCGGCTGCGCCACGATCGGCAGACGCAACTCCCCGTGTGGGAGGGGCGGTTGGGAAGGATCCTGTCGGCTCTTTCGGATCATCGGCACGCGGAAGGCGGTCGCGATGGACGCGCAGGGGACGGACGCGCAGGGGACGAACGCGGGGGGCACGGACGCGGGGGAGAACCCGCGCGGACTGCACGGCGGCGTCGGCTTCTTCGACCCGGACCTGCCCCCGCGGCAGCAGGTCCTCGGCCTCCTGTACGGCAAGTGGGTCCTCGGGGCGCTCCGCGCCCTGGTCGAGCTCCGGGTGCCCGACGTGCTCGCCGCCGGCGCGCGGACCGCCGCCGAGATCGCGGAGGAGACGGCGGCCGACACCGACGCCCTGCACCGGGCGCTGCGGGCGGTCGCGGCGACCGGCGCCCTGGAGCAGCGGGCCGGCGGCCGGTTCGCGCTGACGCCGCTGACCGAGGGGCTGGTCTCCGACGCCCCGAAGGGCGTCCGCGACATGTTCCTGCTCGCCTCCGACCCGCTGTTCTGGCGGCCGTACGAGGACGTGGCGCACACCCTGCGCACGGGCGGGACGGCCCTGTCCCACGTCTTCGGCACCTCCTTCTACGACTACCTGCGGGCGCACCCGGACACCTGGGCGCTGTTCGACCGGGCGATGGAGCAGAACCACTGGCCGGCGTCCGACCGGATCCTCGACGGGTTCGACTTCGGCCGCTTCCGCCGCATCGCGGACATCGGCGGCGGCAAGGGCCAGTTCCTGGCGGAGATCCTGCGCCGGCACCCGTCCTGCACCGGTGTGCTCGCCGACCAGCCGCACACCGTCGCCGGGGCCCGCGAGACGCTGGAGAAGGCCGGCGTCGCCGACCGGGTCACCGTCGTGCCGACCGACTTCTTCGCCGGGGTGCCCGCCGGCTGCGACGCCTACTTCGTCAAGCACACCCTCCACAACTGGGACGACGACAAGGCCGGACTCATCCTGCGCGGGATCCGGCGGGCCGTCGGGGACGACGCCGGCGCCCGCCTGCTGATCGTCGACCTGCTGCTGCGGGGCCCGGGGGAGTGGGACGTGGGCAAGCTGATGGACGTGGAGGCGCTCGCCGTCATCGGCGGCCGGGAACGCGACCGCGGGGAGTGGGACCGCCTCGCCGCGGCCGCCGGTTTCCGGCCCGCCAACGACCCGGAGCCGGGCAGCCTGGCGCTCCTCGAATACCGCCCCGTCTGACGGGACTCACGTACCGCCCCCTCCGGCGGGACTCACGCGGCGCAGGACTCCAGGGCCGCGGCCACGTCCGCCGGGGACGGCCGCCCGCGCATCTCCTCCGCGACCGCGCGGGCGGCCGCCCGCTCCGCGGCGCCGCCCCCGGTCAGCCGGGCGACCGCCTCCCGCAGGGCCGCGGCCCCCGCCGCGCCCCCGGCGAGCACGCCCGCGTCCAGCACCACGCCCGCGCCGCGCGCGGCCACCCGCGCCGCGTGCCCGGCGTGGTCCGGCAACTGGGGCACCAGCAGCAGCGGGACGCCGGCCCGCAGCGCGGTGAGGACGCTCGCCGCACCGCCGTGCCCGGCCAGCAGGTCGCACCCGGCCAGGACCTGGTCGAGGGGCGCGTCGACCAGGACCCGCACGCCGTCCGGCAGCGGACCGAGCAGCGGCCGCTGCGCCGCCGACACCGCCACGACGACGTCCGCGCCCGCCCCGGCCGCGGCGGCGGCCACCCGGCCGACGGGGAAGCGCTCCGGCGCGACCCGGGCGATGGTGTGCCCCCAGCTCACACAGACCCGCGGGCGGCCACGGGCCGGGGGAGGGACGTCCGGCCGCGGCGCGGGGGCGCCGAACGGCACGTACCGCAGCGGCAGCCGGCGGTGGGGCCCGGCCACCTGCACACCGGCCGGCACGGGATCGACGGTGGCCGCCCCGTACGGGTCGAAGGCCTCTGCGCCGAGGCGGCGGGCCAGGGGCGCGAGCGCCTCGGCCAGGAGCGGGCCCGCGTCCGCCAGCAGGTCCGCCCCGTACAGGTGGCGCACGGCAGGCACCCCGGCCGCCGCGGCAGCCGGCGGGCCCGCCAGCGCCGTCGCGTCGTGGACCAGCAGGTCGGCCCGCCGGCCGCGGAGCAGGCGGGCCAGGTCACCGGCCATCGCCTCGGCGTGCGCGAGCAGCATGCGGACGGCGCGCGGCGGACCGCCGGGACGGGGGCCGCCGCCCGGTCCGGCCGGCAGCAGGTACTCCCGCACCATGGCCACGGAGTCGACGTCCGTGCCGACGGCCGCGGCCGGCAGCCCCGCGGCCACGACGTCGCCGACCAGCGCGGGCTGGCCGGCGAACACCACCTCGTGCCCCGCCGCCCGGCACGCCAGGGCGAGCGGCGCGAGCGCGTGCAGATGAGTCCGCCACGCCCACGCCGTGAACACCATCCGCATCTCCGGTGGCCTCCTTCGCCGTTCCGCCCCCGCTCACGGCGACGGTGACAAGCCGCTCTCGAACCCGGCTCGACTCCGCGCGAAGACCATGGCCGGCCGACGCAGCCGACGCGAGGGAGACGCCATGACACCGCGCACCGCACTGATCACCGGAGCCGGCCGGGGACTCGGGCTCGCCGTCGCCGCCGAACTCGCCCGCCGCGGCCTGCGGGTGGTCGTGACCGCCCGCGACGCCGCGTCCGCCGCCCGCGCCGCCGCCCGCACCGGCCCCGGCGTCCTCGCGCACCCCCTGGACGTGACCGACCCGGACGCCGCGCGCGGGGCCGCGGAGCGACTGCCCGCCGTGGACGTCCTGGTGTGCAACGCCGGGGTCCTGCTCGACGCCGGCCACGACCCGCTGACCGTGCCCGACGGCCTCGTCGAGCGCACGGTCGCCGTCAACCTGCTCGGCGGGTGGCGGGTGGCCCGGGCGTTCGTCCCCGGGATGGTGCGCCGCGGCTGGGGGCGCGTCGTGTTCGTCTCCAGCGCCACCGGATCGTTCCACCTCGGGCTGTGGTCCGGCGCGCCGGCGTACGCGCTGTCCAAGACCGCCGTCAACGGCCTGACCACCCTGCTCGCCGAACGGACCAGGGGCACCGGGGTGCTGGTCAACGCCGTCAACCCGGGCCGGGTGCGGACGCGGATGGCGCCCGCCGCCGAACGCACCGCCGAGGAGGCCGCGGTGGACGTCGCCGACGCGGCGACCCTCCCCGACGACGGCCCCACCGGGGCGTTCCTCGCCCGCGGCCGGCGCATCCCCTGGTGACCGCCGCCACCAGCGGCCGTGGAGGCGGGGTCGAGCCGGCCTCCACCGCCGGCCCCCAGCATGGGCGGGCCCGTTCGATCCCACGCGCCGAAGGAGAGACCGTGCACCGAACCCTGATCGTCGCGAAGCTCAGGACCGGGGACCCCGGGCGGATCGCGGAGGTCTTCGCCGAGTCCGACGCCACCGACCTGCCGCACATGGTCGGCGTCTCCCGGCGGACGCTGTTCACCTTCCACGACCTGTACTTCCACCTCGTCGAGGCGGACCAGGACATCGCCCCCGACCTCTACCGGGCCCGCAGCCACCCCCTCTACCGGGACATCAACACCAAGCTCGCGGACCTCGTGCTGCCCTACGACCCCGACTGGCGGGAGCCCAAGGACGCGATGGCGTCGCCCTTCTACACCTGGACGGCCGAGGAGGGCCGGGTGCGATGACCTCCGCCACCGGGGAAGGAGCGCGCGCGCCGAAGGTCAACGTCGCCGACGCGGCGCCCAACCGCCGCCGGGGCGGCGACATCAGGGTCACGCTGAGCCCCCGCACCGTCGGGGCCGCCTCCGGCTTCGGGGGCTTCCTGTACCTGGAGCCCGGCGAGGCCGTGACCGAGCACTACCACCCCTACTCCGAGGAGTTCGTCCACGTCGTCGCCGGCGAGCTGGAGATGACGGTGGACGGCGAGCCGGTCCCGCTCGGGCCGGGCGACTCGCTGCTCGTCCCCACCGGCCTGCGCCACCGGCTGGTGAACACCGGCACCACGCGGGCCCGGGCCGTCTTCCACCTCTCCCCGCTGGCGCCCCGCCCCGAGCTCGGCCACGTCGACACCGAGCCGCCGCCCCGGCCCGGCCTGCCGGGCCCGGCCGTCGGAGGGGGCAGCCCATGAGCAGGACGGCCGCCATCACCGGCATCGGCGTCGTGGCCCCCGGCGGCCTCGGCCGCGAGGCCTTCTGGGAGCTGCTCACCGAGGGCAGGACGGCCACCCGCCGCATCACCCTCTTCGACCCCGCCGCCTTCCGCTCGCGGATCGCGGCCGAGGTCGACTTCGACCCCCGGGCGGCCGGCCTCACCGCCCCGCAGATCCGGCGGATGGACCGGGCCGCCCAGTTCGCCGTGGTCGCCGCCCGCGAGGCGGTGGCCGACAGCGGCCTCGATCTCGCCGGCGCCGACCCGGAACGCCTCGCCGTGAGCATCGGCAGCGCCGTCGGCTGCACCACGGGCCTGGAGCAGGAGTACGCGGTGCTCGCCGACGAGGGCCGCCGCTGGCTCGTCGACCACACCCTGGGCGTGCCCCACCTGTACGGCTACATGGTGCCCAGCACCCTCGCCGTCGAGGTCGCCCGCGAGGTGGCCGCCGAGGGCCCGGTGGCGCTGGTCTCCACCGGGTGCACCTCCGGGCTGGACGCGGTCGGCCACGGCGCCGCGCTCATCGAGGAGGGCTCCGCCGACATCGTGATCGCCGGGGCGACGGAGGCCCCGCTGTCACCGATCACCTCGGCCTGCTTCGACGCGATCCGCGCGACCTCGCCCAACAACGACGACGCGGAACACGCCTCCCGGCCCTTCGACGCCCGCCGCGACGGCTTCGTCCTCGGCGAGGGCGCCGCCGTCCTCGTCCTGGAGGAGACCGCGGCCGCCCGGCGGCGCGGCGCGCCCGGCTACGCGCACATCGTCGGCTTCGCCGGCCGCAGCAACGCCTTCCACATGACCGGACTCAAGCCCGACGGGCGGGAGATGGCCGAGGCCGTCCGCGTGGCGCTGGACCGGGCCCGGCTCGGCCCGGACGACGTGGACTACGTCAACGCCCACGGCTCCGGCACCAAGCAGAACGACCGGCACGAGACGGCCGCGTTCAAACGCGCCCTGGGACGGCGCGCCCACGAGATCCCGGTCAGCTCCATCAAGTCGATGATCGGCCACTCGCTGGGCGCCATCGGCTCGTTGGAGACCGCCGCCTGCGCGCTCGCCCTCGAACGGCAGGTCGTGCCGCCGACGGCGAACCTGCGCCACGCCGACCCCGAGTGCGACCTCGACTACGTCCCGCGCACCGCCCGCGAGCACGCCATGGACGTCGTGCTCACCGTGGGCAGCGGCTTCGGCGGCTTCCAGACGGCGATGCTGCTCGCCCGGCCCGGGGCGCGCGGAGGACGCGGATGACCGCGCGAGAGGCGGCCGCCGGTCCCGTCGTGACCGGCATCGGCGTGTGCGCGCCCACGGGGATCGGCACGGAGGCGCACTGGCAGGCGGTGCTGGCGGGCAAGTCCGGGATCCGCCGGATCGACCGCTTCGACCCGACGCCGTACCCCGTCCGGTACGCCGGACAGGTGCCCGGCTTCTCGGCGAAGGAGCACCTGCCCGCCCGGCTGATCCCGCAGACCGACCACTGGACCCACCTCGGCCTGGCCGCCGCCGCGTCGGCCCTCGCCGACGCCGGCGTGGACCCGGCGGAGCTCCCCGAGTACGAGATGGCGGTGGTCACCGCCGGCTCCTCGGGCGGGACGGAGTTCGGGCAGCACGAGATGACGCGGCTCTACCGCAACGGCCCGTCCTGGGTGGGGGCCTACCAGTCGATCGCGTGGTTCTACGCCGCCACCACCGGCCAGATCTCCATCCGGCACGGCATGCGCGGACCGTGCGGCGTGCTGTGCTGCGAGCAGGCGGGCGGGCTCGACGTGCTCGGACAGGCCCGCAGGCTCGTCCGGCTCGGGGCCCGGCTGGTCGTCAGCGGCGGCACGGACGCCTCGCTGTGCCCCTACGGACTGGCCGCCCAGCTCACCGCCGGCGGGCTGTCCACCGTCGACGACCCGGCCCGCGCCTACCTGCCGTTCGACGCCGCGGCCTCCGGCCACCTGCCCGGCGAGGGCGGGGCCCTGCTGATCGTCGAGAGCGCCGCGGCCGCCCGCGACCGCGGCGCCGGGGAGGGCTACGGGACCGTCGCCGGCTACGCCGCCGGCTTCGACCCGCCGCCCGGCTCCCCCCGCCCGCCGGCGCTGCGCCGCACGATCGAACGGGCCCTGGCCGACGCCGGTCTCCAACCGGCCGACGTGGACGTGGTGTTCGCCGACGCCGCCGGACTGCCCGCGCGGGACCTGGCCGAGGCGCGGGCGCTCGCCGCCGTCTTCGGCCCCCGGGCGGTGCCCGTCACCGCGCCGAAGACGCTGACGGGCCGGCTCTACGGCGGCGGCGCGGCGCTCGACGTGGCGACCGCGCTGCTGGCCCTGCGGGACGGCGTCATCCCGCACACCGCCGGCCCCGAACGGCCGGCGCCGGGCTGCGAGATCGACCTGGTGACCGCCCGGCCCCGCGACGCCGACCTGCGGACGGCGCTCGTCGTGGCCCGGGGACACGGGGGGTTCAACGCGGCGCTCGTCCTGCGACGGCCCCGCTGGCACCGCGCGCCGGCCGGCAGCGTGCATCAGCACCGCGCACCAAGCGGAACACGAGGAGGAAGCGGATGAACGAGTTCACCCTGTCCGACCTGGAGGAGATCCTCTCGGCCGCCTCCGGCACCGACGAGCCGGTCGAGCTGGGCGGCGAGCGCGCCGACGCGCCGTTCGCCGAGCTGGGCCTCGACTCGCTGGCGATCCTGGAGCTCTGCGGCCGGCTGGAGCGGCGCTACGGGGTGTCCGTCGCCGACGACGCCGTCGCGGAGATGCCGACGCCGGCCGCGGCGGTCGCCTACGTCAACGCCCTGCTCGCGAAGGCGAGGGCCTGAGATGGCGGGCCACACGGACAACGCGATCGTCATCGACGCCCCGTACGAGCTGGTCTGGTCGATGACCAACGACATCCCGTCCTGGCCGCGGCTGTTCAGCGAGTACTCCGAGGCGACCGTCCTGTCCGAGAAGGACGGCACCGTCGTCTTCCGGCTCGCGCTGCACCCGGACGAGAAGGGCACCGTGTGGAGCTGGGTCTCCGCGCGGACCCCGGACGAGGCCACCGGCACGGTGCGGTCCCAGCGCGTGGAGACCGGGCCGTTCAAATACATGTGGATCTTCTGGGAGTACCTCCCCACCGAACGGGGCGTCCGGATGCGGTGGGTGCAGGACTTCGAGATGAAGCCGGAGGCACCGGTCGACGACGCGGCGATGCGGCAGCGGCTCGACCGCAACACCGCCGTGCAGATGCGCCTGATCAAGGAGAAGGTCGAGGCGGCGGCCCGGAGCGGGCGCCGTGCGTGAGGTGCTCGTCCCGCTCGTGGTGCTGGCCAACGGCCTCGCCGCCGGCGTCCTGGCCGGCACCCAGCTCGGCGGCTGGCCCCTGCTGCGCGGCCTGCCGCCCGACCGGTACGTCCACGCGCACGCGTTCTTCGCCACCCGCTACGACCCGTTCATGCCGGTGTGCCTGCTGGTGACGCTGCTGGGGGACGCGGTGCTCGGGGCGACCGGCCACGGACCCGCCGTCCGCGCGCTGTTCCTCGCCGCGGCGCTGCTGGCCCTCTGCACGGTCGCCGTCTCGCTCACGAAGAACGTCCCGGTCAACAAGTGGGTGCGCTCGCTCGACCCGGACCACCTGCCCGGCGACTTCGCCGAGCGCGACCCCCGCCGGCACTGGGGCCGGTGGAACCGCGTCAGGACGCTGCTGTCCGCGCACGCCCTGGTCGCCAACTGCGTCGCCGTCGGGCTGTCGTTGTGAGCGGGACGCACAGGAAACCGTCCGTTACGAAGAGAGGAAACCGCGGATGAACCTCGACCTGGAAGGCAGGAAGGCACTGGTGACCGGCGGCACGCGGGGCGTCGGCCGGGGCATCGTCCTCGCCCTCGCCCGCCACGGCGTCGACGTCGTCACCTGCTACCGGCAGGACACCGAGGCCGCCGCCTCGCTCGAACGCGAACTCAAGGACACCGGCGGCCACCACCACGTCCTGCGCGCCGACCTGGCCGACCCGGGGCAGATCACCGGCCTCCTCGACGAGTGCCGCACACGCCTCGGCCGGCTCGACCTGATCGTCAACAACGCCGCCGTCATCAGCCACGTACCGTACGGCGAACTGCCGCCGGAGGAC
Organism: Streptomyces caatingaensis; assembly: GCF_001187435.1. GTDB lineage: Bacteria > Actinomycetota > Actinomycetes > Streptomycetales > Streptomycetaceae > Streptomyces > Streptomyces caatingaensis. The sequence goes on from NZ_LFXA01000017.1 coordinate 449,320, forward strand.
TGGCAGCGCACGCTCGCCACCAACCTCACCGCCGCCCACCTGGTCGTCCAGGGAGCGCTTCCGCTGCTGGGCGAGGGCGCTTCGGTGGTGAGCGTCAGCTCGAAGTCCGTCGAGGTCGGCATACCGCTGCGCGCGCACTACACCGCCACCAAGGCCGCCCTGCACGGGCTGAACCGCACGCTGGCCCGGGAGTTCGGCGGCCGGGGCGTCCGCTTCAACGTGCTCTCCCTCGGCATGATCCACACCGAGGCGGTCGACGCGCTCCCGGACGACCAGCGGCGCGCCATGGTCGAACGCTACGCCGGCAAGACGTCGCTGGGCCGGCTCGGCACCCCCGAGGAGGTCGCCGGCGCCGTGCTGTGGCTGGCCAGCGACCTGTCCCGCTACGTGACCGGCGCGGTCCTCCCCGTCGACGGGGGGATCTCGTGAGCGGCGCGGCGGGCCCGTTCCGGGTCGTGCTCAGGATGCGGATCAAGGCGGGTCTGGAGGGCGAGTTCGAGCGCGTGTGGCGGGAGATCGGGGACGCGGTCACCTCGCACCCGGCCAACCTCGGCCAGTGGCTGGCGCACGGCGAGGACGGCGACTACTACATCGTCAGCGACTGGACGGACGAGACCGGCTTCCGCCGCTTCGAGACCAGCCGGCGTCACCTGAAACACCGTCAGGCGCTGCACCCGTACCGCTCGGCGGGCTCCATGACCACCATGCGCGTGGTCGCCCACCTGCCGGGCGCCGCCGGGGCCGGCCGTACGCACGAGCAGTGGGAGGCGGCGGGGTGAGCGGCGGACTGCGGGTGATGCTCCACCACGTCACGGACGACGTCCCCGGCATCGAGTCGGCCTACCACGAGGCGAGTTCACGCCTCGCCGGCGTCCCCGGGCTGCTCGGCAACGAACTGCTGCGCTCGGTGCACGACCCCCGCGGATTCGTCGTGGTCAGCTCCTGGCGGGACGTCGCCGCCTTCCGCGCGTGGGAGCGGGGCGCCGCGCACCGGGACCAGACGGCACCGCTGCGCCCGTACCGGGACCTGTCCCTGGAGCGGCCGTTCGGCGTGTACCGCGTGACGGCCGCGTACCCGGCGGCCCGGGGGTAGGGGATGTGCGCGCCGCGGACACCGGCGGGACGCCACCACGGCGGGCGGAGCCGTGCGTGGTGGCGGTCCGCCGCGCGGACGGTGCTGGTCGCGCTGGCCGCCGTCGGGACGAACCTGTCCGCCTGCCTGCCGCTCCCGCCGGAGGCGGCGGGCGGCGTCGGCCCCTGGTGGGACGGCCGTACGACCGGCCCGGACGGCCTCAGCCGGTGTTCTCCACCCACTCCAGACGGTCGTCCGCGGCGGCGAGGGCCGGCTGCAGCAGGTCGCCGGCGCCGTCCCCGTCGTGCCCGGCGAGCATCCTGACCAGCCGCTCACGGGCGTAGACCCGGGTCAGCCCGGGGAAGGTGTAGTGCACCGTCTCGTTCTCCGCCGGGACGATCCCGATCAGATGCCGGTCCACGTAGCGCTGGAGGAACCGCTCCACCGTCCTGCTGTCGCTGCCCAGGAGCTCCACCACCTCCTCGGTGGCGAACTCCTTGTGGGGGAGCAGGCTCAGCAGCCGGAAGACGCTCCGCTCCACCCGGTTGAGCCGGTCGTAGCTGGAGTCGTACAGGGACCGCACGTCGAGCTCGCCGAGCCGGAGCTCGTCCAGCAGCCGGCTGGACCGGATCAACTGCTCGACCAGCGTCGTCAGGGACAGCCCCGGGCTCCTGCCGAGCCGCCCGCCGATGCAGCGCACGGCCAGCGGCAGCGCGCCGACCACTTCCACCAGCCGGGTGGCGGCGGCGGGTTCCCGGCCGACCCGCGCCGCGCCGACGATGCGGGCGAGGAGCTCCCGGCCCTCGGCGGGCTCCATGGCGTCGAGGCTGATGTGCCAGGCGCCGCCGGGCCCGTAGAGCCGGCGGCGGCTGGTGAGGATGACCGCGCACCGCGGGCCCCCGGGGAGCAGGAGCCGGGCGTCCGCCAGGGACGCCGCATCGTCCAGCACCACCAGCAGCTTGCGGCCGACCGTCGTCGAGCGGAAGAGCTTGCAGCGCTCCTCCAGGTCCTCGGGCACCTGCGACTCGGCCAGGCCGAGGGCGCGCAGGAAGCCGTGCAGGACGTCCGCCGGGTCCCGGCCGGCCCCGGTGGAACCGCGCAGGTCCGCGTACAGCTGCCCGTCCTCGAAGTGCGGGCGGACCGTGTGTGCCATGTGCACCGCCAGCGCGGTCTTGCCCACCCCCGGCATGCCCGTGATCACGGCCACCGGGGTCGCGGTCGGACAGGACGGGCCCGCGCCCCGCGGGGCCAGCGCGAGCGGGGCCCGGCCGACGAGCGCCGCGCGCCCCGTGAAGTCGCAGAGGTCCGGGGGGAGTTGGGCGGGCACCGGGATGCGGGCCGACACGGTGCGGGGCGGCGCCGCCTCCCTGCCGTCGGCGGCCGCCACGACGGTCTGCTGCCGCTCGTACGGCGGGCCCACCGGCTCCTCCGACAGCAGCGCCTGGTGGAGCGCCTTCAGCCGCTGGCCCGGTTCGAGGCCCAGATTGTCGATCATGCTGCGCCGCAGCTCCTGGTAGACCTCCAGCGCCTCGTGGCGCCGGCCGGAGCGGTGCAGCGCGATCATCAGCGAGGCGTGGACGTGTTCGTGCAGCGGCCGGCTGAGGACGAGCGACTTGAGTTCGCTGACGAGCTCCTGGTGGCGGCCCAGTTGCAGATCCGCCTCGATGCGCAGATCGAGGGTGCGCCCGCGGAATTCCTCGAGTCTGGTGATGTAGGAGGAGAGGAGTGCGCCGGACACGACGTCCACCAGTGCGGAGCCGCGCCACCGGTCCAGCGCGCGGCGCAGCGTGTCGGCCGCCCGCAGGGGATCCTTGTTCTCCAGGAGGGCCTTTCCCTTCAGCGCCTCGTCCTCGAATGCGTGGAGATCGACCCGGGAGTCCGGCACGGTGAGCACATAGCCCCCCGGCCGGGTGCGTATACACGCCTCGGTGCCGTGCGCCACGAGGATTTTCCGGAGTTTGTAGATGTAGGTCTGGAGGGTGGTCATGGCGCTGGCGGGAGGGTTTTCCTCCCATAACTCGTCGATGAGTTCGGACGTCTGCACCAGAGAGTTTCTCCGCATGAGCAGAAGGGCTATCACCTGACGGGGCTTGGGTGCGGTCGGCGCGATGTTGTGCGTACCATCGAGGATTTCCAATGGCCCGAGAACTCGGAATTCCATGCAACATCCCCCATACTCAACGGTGTTGCAGAGCTGCCCAAGATTATCCCTCGACCCCGGGACTTTCAAGGCTCGCTGAATCGTCCTGCCGGTTGCTCCGGAATTATCAATTTATTTGAAAAAGGCGGAGAAAGTGGAATGCGGCACCGGGAATTCCCCGGTGCCGGCACCGACGTCAGTATGGGAGCGGGGCCTCGAGGACAGGTCGATTCCGCCTCGCACACGCGCCCCACGCGAAAAGCGGGCCTCCACTGCCGCACGACGGTGCGGGGCAGCGGGGGCCCGCTCGCGGGGCCGGAAGCCCGTCAGGGACGGGCGAGGATCCGGGCCAGCGCCCGCTCCAGCTCCCGCCCGGGCTCCGGGGAGCGGTCCTCGGCGCGCCAGGCGACGAAGCCGTCGGGCCGGACGAGGACGGCGCCCGCGGCGCCGATGCCGTAGGCGGCGGCGAACGCGTCGTCGTGGTCCTGGAGTTCGCCGCCGACGCGGTGGGCGGTCACCTTGACGCCGAGGGACGTCGCCGCCGCGGCCGCCTCCGTCCACTCGGTGCCGTCCCGGCCGGCGAGCAGGGTGAAGCCGTCGGTGAACAGGTCGAGGGTGGACAGCCGGGTGCCGGACCGGTCCAGCCAGACGTGCGGGGCGCGCAGCCCGGGGCGCCCCCCGGCCGTGCGGGGGTCCACCACCGGGGTGTCCGTGGCGGGGGCCCCGCCGAGGACGGCCGCCGACGCGTACCGGTAGCCGAAGATCATGGCGATGTCGTCGATGCTCTCCAGGTCCTCGGCGGTTCCCTGGTGCCGGTTCTCCAGCAGCCGCATCGTGTGGTCCAGGGTGACCCGGGCGACCGGGCGGCGTTCCTCGTGGTAGGTGTCGAGAAGTGCCTCACCCGCCTGGCCGTTGACCACGGCCGCGAGCTTCCAGGCCAGGTTGTGGGCGTCGGCGATGCAGGTGTTGGCGCCGTACGAGCCCGAGGGCGGGACGACGTGGGCCGCGTCGCCGGCGAAGAACACCCGCCCGGAGCGGTACCGCCGGGCGACCCAGCCGCCCACGGCGCTGTGGGAGATCTTCCGGCTCCAGCCGGTGACGGGCGGCACGAGGGTGAGCTCCAGGTCGTCGATCCCCGTGGCCTGGCGGGCCAGTTCGGCGCAGCGCTCCTCGGTGAAGTCCTCGGGGCTCTCCCCGCGGTCCGGGCGGAAGGGCACCCCCAGCATCCACCGGCCGAACTCCCGCAGCGGCACCAGGGCCGTGCCCTGCACGGGCCGGTCGACGTAGGCGAGCAGGAACCTGCGGTCGCGCAGCACGGACTTGAGGTCGGCCTCGAAGATGAAGTAGACGCTGTGGAAGAGCACTCCGGGCCCGTCCGTGCCGATGCCGAGCCGGTGGCGGACGCCCGCGCGGTGGCCGTCCGCGGCGACCAGCCAGTCCGCGCGGATCCGCGCCTCGCCGCCGGGACCGCGCACGGTGGCGGTGACGCCGTCCGCGTCCGTGCCGAAATCGACCAGTTCGGTGCCGAACCGTACGTCGGCGCCGGAGTGTTCGGCCTCGGCGCGTACGACGCGCTCCAGTTCGTCCTGGTCGATCATCGCCCAGTCGGTGGGGCTGAGGCTCCCGGGGGGCCGGCCGTGGGCGAGCAGGTCGATGCGGAAGCGCTCCTCGCCCGCGAGGGTGTCCGCGCCGATCATCTCCGGGAACGCGGCGAGCATGGAGGTGTGGTTGCGGATCTCCTCCTCCATGCGCAGCGAGCGGTAGATCTCCAGCGAGCGCGGGTTGAACGCCCGGGCCTGCGGCAGCATCGCGATCGACGGGTGCCGTTCCACCACGGTCGCCCGGACTCCCTGCCGGGCGAGGAACAGGGCGGTGGACAGCCCGGTGATGCCTCCCCCCACGACGAGGACGGAGGTGGTGCGGTCGTTCTCGGTCATCGTTCAGACACTCCTGTCATGGTTCCGTTTTCCCTGACCGACGAGTCGTCCGCGGGCCGGGCCCGCGGCAACGCGGCCGTCAGCGCGAGCGCCACGGCCAGAACCCCCGTGCTCACCGCGGTCGTCTGCGCGGTGGCCGCCGGGAAGCCGCTGTCCAGCCGGCTGAAGAAGACCGTGCCGAACAGGGCGATCCCGGTCGCGGTGGCGAGCTGGACGGTCGTGGTCACCACGCCCGACGCGGCGCCCGCGTGCCGCGGCCCGACCTCCGACAGCGACAGCGTCATCAGCGAGTTGAGCGAGGCCCCGTTCCCGAGGCCGAAGCCCAGCGCGGGCGCCAGCAGGGCCCACGGGGTCAGCGCGTTGCCGCGCCACGCGATCAACGCCGCCATCGCCCCCAGGCTCGCCACCAGCGTCACGATCGCGGCGACGGTCAGCGGCCGCTTGGCGCGCGGCGCCGCCCGCAGCGCCACCGCGTTGCCCACCACGATGCCCAGCGTCGTGGGGAGGAACGTCAGGGCGGCCCGCAACGGCGACCAGCCGAGCCCCAGTTGCATGTGCAGGGAGATGACGAAGAACACCCCGACCGCCGTGTTGACGGCGAAGGTGACGGCCTGGCCCGCCACCAGGCCGCGGCAGCGCAGGAGTTCCGGGGGGATCAGCGGCTCGCCGCCGCGCCGCGCGTGGGCGCGCTGCTGGCGGGCGAAGAGCGCGGCCAGCGGGACGGCCGCCGCCATCAGGGCGGCCGACCACCACGGCCAGCCCAGCTCGCGCCCCTGCACCAGGGGGTAGAAGAGGGCGAACAGCGCGGCGGTCAGCAGGACGAGCCCGCCCGGGTCGACCCGCCGGGCCGGGCCGGGCGGCCGCGCCGGCAGGGTCAGCAGGGCGCCGGCCGCCGCCGCCACCCCGACGGGCAGATTGACGAGGAAGATGGCCCGCCAGCCGGAGCCCAGCACGTCGGCCTGGGTGAGCAGGCCGCCCAGCAGCGGGCCGGCCAGCCCCCCGAGGGGGAAGGCGGCCGCGTAGCAGGCCATCGCCCTCGGCCGTTCGTCCTCGTCGAACTCGGCCTGGACGAACGAGAGGACCTGCGGGACCATCAGCCCGGAGCCGACCCCCTGCGCCACCCGCGCCGCGATCAGGACGCCCACGCCGGGGGCGAGCCCGGCCACCAGGGACGCGGCCGTGAAGCCCGCCATGCCCCACAGGAACAGCCGCTTGCGGCCGTAGCGGTCGCCGAGCCGGCCGCCGGTGATCAGGGTGACCCCGAACCCCAGCGCGTACCCGGCGGAGATCCACTGGAGCGACGCCTCGCCGGCCCCGAGCCGGTGCCTGATGGTCGGCAGCGCCACCGTGACGATCTGGTTGTCGACCATGTCCATGAGGACGGCCACGACCATCACCGCGAGCGCCCACCACCTGAGCGGGCTTCTCTCCACGACGCCCCTTTCCCGGCCCTGTCCGCCCCCCGCGCTCTCCGACGACGCAATAATCAAGCGCAACGACCGCACTGTCAACCAAATACTTGATTGAGGCAGGCGAACACTTGGAACGGCGGATCGTTGTGTATAGTCACAGCGTGTCCCCGTCGAAGCCCCGCAGGTCTCCCAAGCCGCAGGAGCGGCAGCGTGATCCGGAGCGCACACGCAGGCTCATCCTCGACGCCGCCGCGACCGAGTTCGCCGCCTACGGCTACGCGGGGGCCCGCATCGCCGCGATCGCGGCCCGGGCGGGGGTCAACCAGCAGCTGATCTCGTACTACTTCGACGGCAAAGAGGGCCTCTACCAGGCCATGTCGGAGCGCTGGCGCGAGCGGCAGCGCGAACTCATGACGCCCGGCACGCCGTTGCCCGAGCAGATCCGCCGCTACGCGCTGGAGGCGCTCAACAACCCCGACGGCGTACGCCTGTTGGCGTGGAGCGGCCTGGAGTACGCCGGCCCCGAGACCGACCCCGACCGCGCCCCCCGCTCGGAGCGGATCCAGGGCGACATCGACGGCATCCGGGCCCTCCAGGACGCCGGCCGCCTGCCGGCCGAGGTGGACCCCGCCTGCCTGACGATCATGCTGATGGCGGCGGCGATGGCCACGACGACGCTGCCGCACGTCATCGAGGGCGTCTGCGGCACCGACCCCCGCTCGCCCGAGTTCCTCCACTACTACGCCGACCAGATCGCCGTCCTCACCCGGCTGCTCCAGCGCGAACCCGACGAGCACGGGGCCGGGCCCGACGGCGCCGGTGACACCGCCGTGCCCGGCCCGGACCGGCCCGCCGGGCACGGCTGAGCGGCCGCCGGCCGTACCGGCCGCGGACGGCCGGGGCCGGTACGGCCGTCACACGACGACGGCGACCGCGTTGACGGTGACCGCGAGGAGCGCCAGCACGGTGCGCAGCAGGTGCCAGCGCCGCCACAGCGGCCGCGGATCGTGCCAGCCGGCCGGAATCCGCTCCGGGTCCAGCGACTTGACGACCCGGTTGATCGGCACGTTGCAGAAGTGGGAGACCACCGACACCGCCGCCAGCAGCCCCGCGGCGGCGGCGAACAGCGCGGCGCCGGAACCGCCGTGCACGGCCAGGGCGACGTCGGCCGCGGCCGTCGTCAGCACCAGGACCGGCATGGTGGGGTCCCACCGGCGGCCGATCAACCGGTGCGCGTACACGTACCGTTCGGCCGGCATCGCGAACAGCGCGGGCAGCACGCTCAGCGCGACCGCGAACAGGACCCCCGCCACGACCCCGCTGCCGACGAGCACGCCGACCGAGAGCACAGCACCGACCATGGCGGCGGGCTCACCCCCCCGACGCCGGGCGGGGCAGCTCGACGACCGCGGCCGCGTCGTCGTCGCCGCGCCCGCCGTCCACGACGGCCGCGAACCGGTCCGCGGCGCGGCCGGTCACCGGCAGCCCGACGCCCCGCTCCCCGGCCTCCCGCCCGGCCAGCGCGAGGTCCTTGTGCATCAGGGACGCGCGGAACGCGGCGGGCCGGTACGCGCGGCGGCGCATGAAGCCCGCCCGGAAGGCGAGCACCGGCGACCGCCAGCCGCTGTCCTCGAACGCGTCCAGCAGCCGCTCGCGGTCCATGCCCATCGCCTCCACGAAGGCGACCGCCTCGGCGAGACCGGCCGTCTGCACCCCCAGCAGCAGATTGAGCGCCAGCTTCAGCACGGCCGCGTCCCCCGGCCCGCCGACGAACCGCACGTCGCGGCCGAGCGCGTCCAGCACGTCGGACACCGCGTCCGCCCCGGCCCGTTCGCCGGCCGCCAGGACGCGCAGCTCGCCGGCCGCGGCCATCGCCGGGTTGCCGATGACGCACGCCTCCACCCGGCGCGCGCCGAGGGCGGCGAGCCGCGCGGTGACGGCCCGGGCGAAGGACGGCGACACGGTCGAGGTGTCCACCACGGTCAGGCCCCTGCCCGGCCGCCCGCCCAGCCCCTCCGCGACGACGCGTTCCACGGCGGCCTCGTCGGCGAGGCTGAACACGGCGGCCTCGGCGTCCGCCAGCGCCTCGGCCGGGGAGGCCGCGAGGGCCGCGCCCTCGCGCGCCAGGGGCGCGGCGCGCTCCGCGGTCCGGTTCCAGACCGTCACGGCGAATCCCGCGGCCAGCAGGGCGCGCGCCATGCCGGCGCCCATCGCGCCCGCGCCGAGCACCGCGATCGGTGAAGTCCGCATGGGGTCACCCCCTCGCCGGCCGGGCCGGGTGGGAGTCCACGGACAGCTGGGAGACGCAGCGCATGGTGGCGTCGCGGAAGTACGCCGCGAACCCCTCGGCGCTGCTCGTGTCGCGCCGCCGCGCCAGGTAGGGCGCGAGGCGCTCCTCGACGAGGTGCACGCCGCGCTGCGCCGCCATGTGCCGGGCGATGGCCGCGAAGTCGCCCTCGTAGTGGATGACCCGCACCATGACGTCGTCCTTGACGAACACCGCGGTGCCGAGCAGCCGTCCGGCCGGCTCGCCGTCCTCGCCGCGGAAGGTGGGGGTGTCCACCCGCTGGAAGCCGGCGAAGATCTCGGCGATCTCGTCGTCGTGGCCGGGTGTGACGCGGTAGGTGATGGCCGCGTAGGGCATGGCAGTCGTCCTTTCGATCGCCGGACCGCGTTTGTCCGACGCTCCGTCGGTGGATGTGCCGTTCCGTTCTGATCAGTCGGGGGCGAGCGCGCCGGCCAGCCGCCGGCGGCCCAGCAGGAAGGCCAGGCCCGCGGCGGACGCCACGCCGCCGAGGCACAGGTAGTAGACGGGCTCGCCGAGCACCCCGCTCAGCCGCACCAGCGCGCTGCCCAGGCCGCCGCCGAGCGCGGCGAACAGCCACAGCAGGCCGACGACCCGGCCCATGAACCGCTCCCCGAGCACCTCGGCCGCCGAGGAGACGACCACGGCCGGGACGACCAGTTCGCCGCAGGCGTGCAGCACGTAGACGACGACGAGCCACAGGGGCGAGACCCGCGCCCCGTGCGCGGCGGCCGTGGCGGCGGCGCACATCACCAGGAAGCCGCACCCCACCGCCAGCAGCCCGCCCGCCAGCTTCACCGCGACGCCGTGCCGCCCGCCCACCGCCGGCAGGACGGCGGCCACGACCGGCGCGAGCACCAGCACGCACGCGGGCGTCGCGGCCTGCAGCCAGCTCGGCGGCACGGCGAGGCCGGCGACCCGCAGGTCGGTGTGGTCCCGGGCGAACAGGGTCAGCAGCGACGCCGCGTGCGCGACGACGATCCAGAACAGGGTCGCGCCGAGGCACACCCCCAAGTACCCGCGCAGCCGCCGCCGTTGGCCCGCACCCAGCGCCGGGTCCCGGTACAGCGCCCGGTATCCGGCCACCGGCACCGTCACGGTCAGCACCGTGGACAGCAGGATCAGGGCGGCCGCGTCCAGCAGACCGGCCGCCCCCAGCCCCGCCACCACGGCCCCGAGCCCGCCCGCCACGAGCCCCGTGCCGCGCAGCACCGCCCGGCGCTCCGCCCGGCCGAGCGGACGCCGCGGACCGCCGTCGGCCCCCGCGAACCGCCCCGCCGAACGGGCCAGCAGCACGGCGGTCGCCCCCAGCGGCAGCGCGGCGACGGCGAACCCCGCGTGCCAGCCGGCCCGTTCCCCGAGGTACCCGGTCACCAGCGGCGCGGTCAGGGCGGACACCTGCACCCCGACGTACATCAGGGAGATGCCGGACTCGCGGCCCCTCCGGCCCGTGAACATCAGGTTGATCAGCGCCTGGTGGTTGGGCTTGAACAGCCCGCCGCCGGCCGCCAGGACGAGCAGTCCCGCCGCGGTCGTCCAGCCCGACGGCAGGGCCAGGGCCAGGTACCCCGCCGCGCTCAGCAGACAACCGGTCAGCAGGGCGCGCCGCCGTCCCAGCAGACGGTCGCCCACCCAGCCGCCCGGCAGCGAGAGCAGGAACATGACGCCGATCCACACCCCGAACAGGGCGGCGGCCTGGTCCGCCGGCAGGCCCAGCCCGCCGCGGGCCGCCGGCGCCGCGGCGTAGAGGACGAGGATGGCCTGCATGCCGTAGAAGCCGAACCGTTCGAGGGCGTCGGTGACGAACAGCGTCGCGTACCAGCGCGGCATGCGGCGCAGCGACACCGGGCCGTCGGGCCCGCGGGGCGCCCGGGCCGCGAGCCGTGGCGGCGCGCTCACGTCCGCCCCTCCCCGGACCGTCCGCAGGCGCGTGCCAGCACGCCGGCGAGGACGCCCTCGGGGTCGGCCGCGGGGCCGGGGGACCGCCAGGCCACGAACGCGTCCGGGCGCACCAGCACCGCCCCCTCCCCGCCGACCCCGTAGGCCCGGGCCCAGTCGCGGTCCACCGGGACGAGCCCGCCCTCCCCGACGACATGGGCGCGCAGCGGGACGCTCAGCCGCTTGGCGACGCGTTCGGCGGCCTCCGCCCAGCCGGCGCGGCGCGAGGGGGTGAGGAGCACGAACGCGTCCCGGAACAGGTCGATGGCCGACAGCCGTTCCCCGTCCCGGTCGAGCCAGACGTGCGGCGCCCGCGTGCCCGGTTCGCCGGTCAGGTCGAGCGGGGCGGCGAGCACCGGGGCGCCGGGCCGCCCGCCGGTGATCGCCTCCGAGCGGTAGCGGTAGCCGAGGGTGACGACGAGGTCGTCCACCAGCGGGGCGGCCGCCCGCGGGGCGGTGCGGCCGTGCCGGACGCGGTGCCGGGCCATCGCCTGCTCGGCCATCGCGGCGCCCACGCCCCGCCGTTCGGCGTCGTACGTGTCCAGCAGGGCGTCCCCGGCCCACCCGTCGAGCACGGCGGCCAGCTTCCACGCCAGGTTGTGCGCGTCGTGGATCCCGGTGTTGGCGCCGAAGCCGCCGGCCGGCGGGTGCACGTGGGCCGCGTCCCCGGCCAGGAAGACCCGGCCGCTGCGGAACGTCCCGGCGACCAGCTGGGCGCCCTGCCACGGCACCTTGGCGACGACCTCCACCCGCATGCCGGGCCTGCCCGCCGCCGTGCGCAGGATCTCGGCGCAGCGTTCGTCGGGGTAGTCGGCGGGCGTCTCGCCCCGCTCGGGGTGGTAGAGGGGGGCCGCGAGCCACGGGTCGCAGCCGTGCAGCCGGGACAGGCCCATCAGCGTCCCCGGCGCGGCGGTGGCGTAACAGAGGATGAACTTGCGGTCCTTGAGCAGGGCCGTCAGCTCCGGCGCCCGGAAGTAGACGCTCAGGGCGTTGAAGACCGTGCCGATGCCGGCGCGCCGTACGCCCAGCGCCCTGCGGACGCGGCTGCCCGCGCCGTCGGCCGCGACCAGGTACGCGGCCCGCACCGTGCCGCGCCGGCCCGAGGCGCGGTCCTCCACGACGGCGGTGACGCCGTCGTCGTCCTGGGCGAAGGACACCAGGCGGGTCGCGAACCGCACGTCGGCGCCCGCCGCGGCCGCCAGCCCGGCCAGTACCCGTTCGTAGCGGTCCTGGCCGCAGCCCATCGCCCGCTCCGGGCTGATCGCCGGGCCGTCCAGGGACGGCGACTCCAGCGTCACGGCGTCGTCGATCTCGGCGAACGTGCGGACCCGGATGATGCCGCCCTCGAAGTGCGGGTGCGAGTCGCCGACTTCGAGGGCGCGGATCTCCCGGTGCACGCCCGCCGACCGGAACAGCTCCATGGTCCGTGCCTGGAGGCCGGGCGCGCGGGGCAGCGTCGACGTGCCGTCCCGCTGCTCCACCAGCAGCGTCCGGACGCCCAGCCGGCCGAGGAACAGCGCGGTGGAGATGCCGACGGGGCCGGCGCCCACCACCAGCACCGGCACGGTGGGTTCAGTCATGGGCCCGCTCCTGTGGCCGGAGGCAGACCTCTGCCAGCCGGTCGAGCTGTTCCACGTCGGCCGTGCACGGGAAGAGCAGCAACTCGTCGCAGCCGGCGGCGGCGTAGGCGTCCAGGGTCTCCCGCAGCCGCGCCTCGTCCGAGATCACCCCGTCCGCCAGGGCCCGCGCCTTCGGGCCCATGTAGGCGTAGTAGTCGAGCAGGTAGTCGCCGCCCCGCCGCTTCCGCCCGGCGCCGAGCGCGACGTAGGTCAGCGCGCCCAGCCGCGGCGAGCCGGACCGGCCGGCCTCCGCCCACGCGGCGCGCACCTGGTCCGCCTGTCCGGCGTAGCGGGCGACCGGGCCGCCGCCGGAGATCCAGCCGATGCCGTACCGGGCCGAACGGCGCGGCGCGGCGGGGGAGTTGCCGCCGACCCACAGGGGGATCGTGCCGTCGGCCGGTCTGGGGCCGATGCCGGGCACCCGGCCGCGGCCCGACCACACCCGCCGCATCTCCTCCACCACCTCGTCCAGCCACCGGCCCCGCCGGCGGTAGTCGGCGCCGGTGGCCCGGAAGTCGTCCTCCCGGGCGCCGGCCGCCACGCCCACGACCAGCCGGCCGCCGGAGAGCCGGTCGACACTGGCGAGTTGCTTGGCCAGCAGCGCGGGGCTCGGCCAGCAGCCGGCGAGCAGGATCGTCGGCGCCAGCGTGACGCGCTCGGTCACCGCCGCGGCCGCGGCCAGGGTCGTCACGGCGTCGTAGCCGTCGTGGACGAGCCGGTCGAGCACGGCGAGCGTGCTGAAGCCCAGGGCCTCGGCGCGCGCGGCGAAGGCGACCAGCTCCCGGCCGTCGGCGCCCGGCACGGTGTTCGGCAGTCCCACTCCCACGTCCATCAGCGATCCTCCCGTCGATCCGCCGTCTTCATCCCGCCGTCCTCGCGCCGCGGCCCTCGGCCCGCCGTCGTCAGCGCCGAGTCGTCGAAGTCGATGTCGCGCAGCGACCACTTGGCCACCCGCAGGGACGCCGCGACGGCCTCCGTCGCCCAGCCGGCCATCCCGGCCTGGTAGCGCCCGGCCGCCTCGGCCACCGAACACTCGCCGCGGTCCGCCGCGAGCAGCGCCCGCACCAGCGCGGCGGCGTCGCGCACGGCCGTGTTCGCGCCGACCCCGCCGGACGGCGGCATCGCGTGCACCGCGTCCCCCAGCGGGATCACGGGCCCCGGCTCCCACGGTTCGACCGGCACGGTGGCCCGCACGGCCACGGCGAAGGTCTCGTCCACGTCCGCGGACCGCAGGGCGGCCCGCAGCGCCGGGTGCCAGCCCTCGGTCCGCTCCCGGACGAAGCGCCACAGGGCCGCGCCGTCCAGGGCGAAGAGCTCACCGTCCGCCATCCCCGTCCTCGAACGGTGCATGGAGAACACCGACATGAAGTAGTCTCCGGTGTCCTCCAGGCCCAGCCCCGGCCACAGCCGCGCCGCCGCCTCGGCCGGGGCGGTGCGGAAGACCATCGGCATCAGGCCCAGCTTGTACCCGTCCGAACCGATCACCCACGTGAACCTGTCCTGGAGCGTGCCGGGCAGCTCGCGCCGCAGCGCCTCCGTCATGGGGATGCGGCCGAAGACCGTGCGCACCCCCAGGTCGCGGGGCTCGGCGTGCGCCCCGTGCCACCGCCGGACGGCCGACCGGACGCCGTCCGCGGCCACCAGCACGTCGCCCGCGGCCGTGCCGCCGTCCGCGAACCGGGCCAGCACGCCGCCACCGGGCGTCCGTTCACAGCCGACGAACCGGCTGCCGAACCGCACGACGCCGTCGAGGCCGGCGAGCAGCACCCGGCGCAGCGTCACCCGGTCCACCGCGTCCACCTTGTCCGGGTCCGCGGCGCGCGGGTCGTCCAGCACGGGCCCCGGCAGGCTCGCCAGATGCTCGTCGTACACCGCGAGGCCGTAGCCGTAGCGGCTGTTGGCGGTGGCCGTCAGCAACTCCTGCACCCGCGCGGGCAGACACGCCCGCAGGGCCCGCTCGCCCTGCGGGCTGATGTGCAGCCGGTACCCCTGGTGGCGGCCGCGCACCGAGGTGTCGCGCTCGTGGACGCTGACCTCGATGCCGGCCTTCCGCAGGCCCTGCGCCAGGCACAGCCCGCCGACCCCGCCCCCGATCACCACGACCCGCAGGCCGCGGCGCGGCGTTCCGCCGGCCACCGGATCACACACCCCCGTCGACGTTGAGCGTGACCCCGCTGACGAAGCGGGAGGTGTCGCCGGCGAGGAACAGCACGGCCCCGGCGACGTCCTCCGGCCGGCAGAGGCGGCCCAGCGCCGTCATGCCGACGATCCGCCCGAGCACGTGCGGGGGCGGCCCGGCGCCCGGCTCCGTCTCGGTCAGCCCCGGCGCCACCGTGTTCACCCGGATCCCCCGCGGGCCGAGTTCCTTGCACAGCCCCCGGGTGAAGCCGATCAGGGCCGCCTTCGTCGCCGTGTAGTGCGTGCCGCCGGCCCGCCCGCGCAGCGCCGCCGCCGAGCCGACGTTCACCACCGACGCGCCGTCCGCCAGCAGACCCAGCACGGCCTGGGTGACCAGGTAGGGCGCGGTGAGGTTGTGGTCGACCAGCCGGTGCCACTCGGCGTCGGTGATCTCCGCGAACGGCGCGCCGCCGTCCACGCCCACGTTGTTGACCAGGACGTCGAGCCCGCCCGCCGCCGCCCGCACGACGTCCGCCAGCCGCTCGACGTCGGCGCGGACCGTCACGTCGGCCCGCACCACCCGGTGCCCCCCGCCGAGGCCCTCGGGCCCGCGTCCCTCCGGGCCGCGTCCCCTCGCCTCGCGTTCCTTCAGCTCGCGGGGCAGGCTCGCCGCCGCCTCGTCGTCCGCCCGGTGGCACACCACCACCCGGGCCCCCGCGTCGGCGAACGCCAGGGCGGTGACCCGCCCGATGCCCTTGGTGCCACCGGTCACCAGCACCCGTTTCCCGCGCAGTCCCTGATCCACCGGAGCTACCCCTCTCGGCCGCCTGCCGTCCGAATGACGTGCGTATGACGTGCGGCGCCGATGCTGGCAGGGGGCGCTGAACCCCCGCTCGAAACCGGATGGAGGCCGTCCTCCGGCCCCTCCCCCCGCCACGGGCCCCCGCTTCCAACGGCCCTCAAGCCCCCCTCCACCCCGCGCTGGCACCGTCGTCCGGTAATCCGGCAGGGCACGCGGCCGCCGGTGGACCGATCCAGGGAGGCCAGCACATGACGAGCACCGCTCCGGATGTCAGCACCCCGGCACGCATCCTCAGGCTCTGCAACTCCTTCTGCGACGCCAAGGCACTGCTCACCGCGGTGGAACTCGACCTGTTCACCGTCCTGCACGCCGGACCCCTGACCGAGGAGCAGATCCGGCACCGGCTGGAGCTGCACGGCCGCGGCCTGCGGGACTTCCTGCACCTGCTGGCGGCCCTCGGGCTGCTGGAGAAGACCGGCGACCGCTACCGCAACGCACCCGCGGCCGACGAGTACCTCGTCCGCGACCGCCCGTCCTACGTCGGGGGGTTCATCCACCGCGCCAACAACAACCTCTACCCCGCCTGGGGCCGGCTCACCGACGCGCTGCGCACCGGCAAGCCGCAGGCCGACGGCGGCTTCGCGCGGGTCCTCGAAGACCCCGCACTGCTCGGCCAGTTCATCCGCATGATGGACGCGCTGACCCAGGTCCTCGCCGCGCCGCTCACCGCCGCGTTCCCGTGGTCGCGGTACCGGTCGGTGCTGGACGTCGGCGGCTGCCGGGGCAACATGGCCGGCCGGATCGTCCAGTCGTCCCCCGGGCTGACCGGCCACGTCTTCGACCTGCCGCAGATGGAGCCGTTCTTCGCCGAGCACATGGACCGCCTCGGCCTCACCGGCCGGCTGGAGTTCCACGGCGGCGACTTCTTCCACGACCCGCTGCCGTCCGCCGACGTGGTGATCCTCGGCCACGTCCTGCACGACTACGACCGCGAACGCCGCGCGTTCCTCGTACGGGAGGCCGGCCGCGCGGTCGCCCCCGGCGGCGCGCTGCTGGTCTACGACCGCATGCTGGACGACGAGCCCCGGCACGTCGAGAACCTCGTCATCAGCCTGGACATGCTGCTGGTCACCGACGGCGGTTCCGAGTACCCGGCCGGCGAGGTCCACGAGCACGCCCGCGCCGCCGGCTTCACCTCCTTCGAGGACGTGCCCCTCGGCGAGGACGACACGCTCGTGATCTGCCGGCGGGACGGCTGAACCGCAGCACGTACGGACCGCGGGAAGTGCCGGGGCCCCGACCGGGCCCCGGCACTTCCCGCCGCGCCC
This sequence comes from Streptomyces caatingaensis, assembly GCF_001187435.1. GTDB lineage: Bacteria > Actinomycetota > Actinomycetes > Streptomycetales > Streptomycetaceae > Streptomyces > Streptomyces caatingaensis. The sequence continues at coordinate 465,991 of NZ_LFXA01000017.1, forward strand.
GCCCTCAGGAGCGCGGCACGGACAGCTGGCTCACGCACCGCAACAGACTGTCCTGGAACGTGCGGACGAACCCCTCCACGGTCGCCGTGTCCCTCGGCGTGTTCGTGTACGGCGCGAGCCGGCGCTCCACCTCGCGCACGCCCGGCTGGCGGGCCATGAACCGCGCCACCGCCGTCAGATCGCCCTCGTACTCGATGAACCGCACGAGCGTGCTGTCCCGGACGAACACCGCGGTGGCCAGGATCCGCCCGGCCGGTGCGCCGTCCTCGCCCGGCACGACGCTGGAGTCCGGCCGCCGGAACGAGCCGAAGATCTCGGCGACTTCGTCCTCGTACCCGCTCTTGATGTCGTAGGTGATGGCCGCGTACGGCATGCTCCGCCTCCTGTCCGTCAGAGTGCCGGTTTCCTGGCCACGAGCGCGGTCTCCAGGCCGTCGAACAGCGGCAGTTGCGCCACCGGGACGAAGCCGGCCCCGCTCACGTACCGCCGGCAGTCCGCCATGGTGTACTCCGACCCGCCCGGCGTCACCAGCAGCAGGTTCAGGCAGCCGAGCAGGCCGACGGCGTTCGTCCGGCGCTCGTCGTCGATCATCCGGTCGTAGATCACCACGAGGCCGCCGGGGTTCACCGCCCCGTACGCCCGCTCCACGAGCGCCGCCCGCTGCCCGTCGTCCCAGTCGTGCAGGATGTGCCCGAAGACGAGCACGTCGGCGGAGGGCAGGGGGTCGGTGAAGAAGTCCCCGACGTTGAAACGCACCTGACCGCCCGTGCCCTTGCGGCGCATGTGCGCGTCGAAGAGCCCGGCGACCTCGGGCCGGTCGAAGACCGTTCCCCGCAGGTGCGGGTGGGCCCTGACGAGCGTCGCGGGCAGATTGCCGCGGGCCCCGCCGACGTCCACGAACGTCCGGTACGCGCCCCAGTCGAGGCCGGTGGCCAGCTCGCCGGCGATGTGCGTCGTCCACGCGTCCATCGCCGCGATGAAGCCGTCGCGCTCCTCCGGGTCCTCGTAGAGGCGCTCGAAGTAGTCCTGGCTGTCCCAGCCGATGTACGGCTTCCCGGTGCGCAGGCTCTCCGTGAGGCCGCCCCACGCCCCGAACAGGTGCTTGCCGGCCTGCCGCATCCACCCGCCCAGGTAGGTCTCCCGGCCCTCGTCCAGGAAACGCCCGGTCGCGGGCGTGTTGCGGTACCGCCCGTCCTCCCGCTCCAGCATGCCGAGCGCCACCAGGGCGTCCAGGAAGTCCCGCGCGGCGCGGGGGTGCAGGCGCAGCCGGGCGCGCAGCCGCTCCTCGTCCGCCGGTCCCCGGCCGAGCTCGGTGAACAGCCCGATCTCGACGGCGCTCAGGAGCGTCCTCGCCGCCCAGAAGGCGGTCCCCAGCTCGATGACGGGCCGTGCGGAGGGGGCTGCGCCCGTCGTGCTCCTGGGGCTGCCGGAGGTGGTCATGGTCGCGGTCCTTTCCGGTCGTGGTCCTGGTCCTGGTCCGGGGTGAGGGCGGTGCGGGCGGCGGCCGGGGTCCCGGCTCACCACCGCAGCGGCAGGGTGTCCGGTCGGGTGAACACGCCCTCGCGCCGCCACACGAGGTCCTCGGGCGGGACGGCGAGGCGGAAGACGCCGAGGCGGTCGAGCAACCGGTCGAGCGCCGCGGTGAGTTCGATGCGGCCGAGGCCCGCCCCGAGGCAGCGGTGGATGCCGTGCCCGAAGGCGACGTGCGGGTTCGGCTCCCTGGCCAGGTCGAGCGCGTCGGCGTCGGGGAAGACGCCCTCGTCGCGGTTGGCGGAGTTGATGCACGGCAGGACGGCCTCGCCCGCCCTGACCGTGACCCCGCCGACCTCCACGTCCTCCAGGGCGATCCTGATGGGGCCGACGCCGCCGCCGGCCTGCGAGAACCTCAGCAGTTCCTCGACCGCCGCGGGGAGTCCGTCCCGGTCCGCCGCCAGCCGGCGCAGGTCGTCCGGCCGTTCGACGAGGGCCAGGACGCCGTGCACGATCTCCGACGTGGTCGCGTGGTAGCCGGCCATCAGTAGGGTCTCGGCGAACGCCAGCAACTCCTCGTCGCTCAGCGCACCGTCCTCGTCGCGCGCGCCGATCAGCACCGTGAGCAGGTCGTCGGCCGGGGCGCGGCGCTTCTCCTCGATCAGCCCCGTCAGATAGCCGCGCAGCCGGGCCGCGGCGCCGTCCACCTCGGGCGAGGGGTGCGGGCCGACGCTCAGCATCGCGTCCGTCCACGCCGAGAACAGCTCCTGGTCCGGGCGCGGGACGCCGAGCATGTCGCAGATCACCGTCAGGGGGAGGGGCTGGGCCAGGTGCGCGACGAGGTCGGCCGGCGGTCCCTGCCCGGCCATGCGCGCCACCAGTTCGTCCGCCAGCCGCACGACCGCCGGACGCAGGCGCTCCATCCGCCGGCCGGTGAACGCCATCCCCACCAGCCTGCGCAGCCGGGTGTGCGCGGGCGGGTCCATCACGAAGATGGATTTGGAGCCCGCGGCGACCGGCAGCAGCCTCGGCGCGTCCGGCCGTGTGATCGCCTCCCGGCTCAGGCGCGGGTCGGCCAGCACCTTGCGGACGTCCGCGTGCCGGGTGACCAGCCAGACGGCGTGTCCGTTCGCCAACCGCGCCCGCACGACCGGCCGTTCGCGGCGCAGCCGGGCGAATTCGTCGGGCGGCAGGAGCGGATGCCGTGCGGCGAACGGGAATTGCAGTGCGTCCTGAGCGCGCGTCATGGTTCGAACCTCCGCTTCCCGGCGCATGCCGCTAGCCGTTCCGGCACCGCACGGTGGCACGTCCGGCTCGGCTCCGGCTCGACCCCGGGTCGAGGTGCCGGGCGGGCGTCAACGGGACTGCCCCGAGGCCCTCTTCCCGCCCAGGTCGAGAATCGCCGCCAGCAGGGAGGCCAACGGCACGAGCCCTCGATCGAGCAGCTCCCGCCGGTCGCCCGGCGATCCCTCGGAGGGCACGAGCACGTCGACGGCGGAACCGCCGGCCCGCTTCACTCTCTTCACCCGCTTCACCCACTTCCCTTGCCGTAGGTCTTGCCGTGGCTCTTGCCGTGGCTTGTCGTGGCTTGTCGTGGCGAACCTCATCCGAACGCCGTGGGCCGGCCCGGAGGGGGGGAGTGGATCCGATGATGACGCCCGCGCTTGGACATCGACTGGAGCCGCACTGGAGTCCGGGGGCACGGGGGCACGCGAAAGCCCCTCCCCCCGCCGGCAGGGCCGGCGGGGGGAGGGGCCGTGAGGTCACTTCTTGCGGCGCTTGCGCGGCGCGGGCAGGGCCGGCGCCTCGGTCTCGCGCGCGGCGGCGAAGAAGGGGGCCATGACCTCCTCGTAGCGCTTCAGGGATTCCGGACCCAGGTCGATCTCAAGCCACTTGGGAACCTGGATTTCCTTGATTTCCATCACCGGGGAACCGTTCTCGTCCACCTCCCCGGTGAGGTCCTCCATTTCCTCGGTCACCGTCACGGCGAACTTGACCGTGGTCAGATTTTCGGTCACCTCGGGCGTCAGATCGTCGAAGTCGACCCGCTGCACGAAAATCGGCGTCGTGACCGTCTGGCCCCCGACCTCGATCGTCTTCACCCCTTCTTCCACACCGGGCAGGCCCTTGTGGGATTCGTCTACCTCAATGAATTTGGTGCCCATGGATGGCGCCCCTCCTCGTTGCTGGAACGGGTGAAAGTCTAGTGGAGCAAGGGGTGTTGACGCCAATTCAGGTGAGTGCAGTTCGCCCGGGGAGTGCCGCGGTATATCGGAAGCAGAATTACCCGCCTTCCCCGCCTTCCCCGCCTTCCCCGCCTTCCGGGCGAAACAGCGCGCCGGACGCTATTCGGGTGTTCGGGGGCTTGTGGACCGACCGGCCGGGTTCGATGACGACGGCCGGCCGGGCAATTCGTCCGGCGCGGCGAGGGGTCGTCGCGGTGCGCCGGGGGAGGGGGAGGAGGGGAGAGAGACCGGAAGGCCGATGACGCACCTCCACGCGCGTCATCGGCCCTCTCCTCCACCACGGACCCGGCTTCCTGCGGCGGGAGCACCGGGCGGCCGACCGTCCGCAGCGTGACGGTCACCCGCGACCCGGGCCGGGCCCCGGTTCCGTCACGGCCAGCCTTGCTTGACCTCGGCGGGGGCGGTGTTCCAGCTCTTGGGGATGAACGTGATCATGTAGGCCCCGCGGTCGAAGTCCGCGTACCCTGCGGACCAGTTCCGGAACTTGCTCTCGTAGACGTGCATGGGGCCCAGCTCGCCATGGGGCGCGTGATAGTGGTCCCCATGGGTCCAGACGGTCTTGTCGGCGTCCGCCACCGTCTGCGCCCCGAACCAGCCGTAGTCGAAATTGACCCAGGCTTCACCAGGACCGGCGGGACTGCGCGGAATGTTCCTGTCCCTCGACATGTCGACCAGGCCGGTACCCCGGTCGGGGCGGAAGGCGTCCGGATCGCCGTACTTCCTCGTGTCGGAGGAGCCCCACCCGTCCTGTCCGCTCCAGAAGTGCTTCGAGTAGATCACCGCCTTCATCCTGGACGGGTCGTGGTTGCCGCCGTCCCTCTCCTTGAAGGACGGCGTGTTCCGCAGCGCCGAGAAGAAGTTGGAGCGGCTGTCCTCGTGGAGCAGGGCGTCGTCCCTGGCGCTGAGCTCCCTCTTGAGGTTGTCGATGTACGTTCCCTCGTCGTGGGCGTCCTCCAGGGCCTTGTTCATGAGGGACGCCACCTCGCGCGCCCGCTGGAAACCCTTCTCCTCGTCGAAGCTCTCCTTGGCGGCGCGGCCCTCGAACTCCGCCCGCGTTTCACCGGGCTGGGGTCCGGTGTTCTTGAGGGTGTTCCTGTACTTGTTCTCGTCGAAGTACGCGAACGCCAGTCTGTTCGTCGGATACGGACCGGAGTTGGCCCACGTGATGCCGACGCAGCCGTAGGACAGCTTCTCCCGCTGCTCCTCGGTCATCTGCTGTCTCTTGCCGTCGCGCTGGCTGTAGACCTGCTGCCACTTGCGTATGTAGTTGTTGACGACCGTGGTGGCCCGGCCTCCGTAGGCCCGGTAGGGGGCGGGCATCTTGTCGAGCGGCTCGGCGGGAGGCGTTTCCCTGTCGTCGACGGACCTGGGAGCCCGGAAGGACGGCCCGGCACTCGGAGCCGCCCCCACCGGAGGCTTTCCGGACCGTCCGAGAGTCAGAGCCCTTTCGTTCAGCGCGTTGATGCTGCTGACATCGTCCGTCGTCAGGCCGTGCGTTGCCGCGTACGACCGCTTCTCCTCCTCACCGCCGCTGCCACCGCTACCGCCCGCGGCCTGGCTGACCGACGGTATGAACCCGGCGGTGCATATGACCGCGCCGACGGTGGCGAGGGCGAGGAATCTCGGGCGTAAATGCATGGACAACTCCCTTGTCGGTGAAGCGTGGTGGAATGGGGCCGCGCGGCAGCACAAGGCACAAGGCACATCGCATGTCACATGTCACATGTCGCAGAAGTGGAGGATGTGCGCGGGCTGCTGCTGCTCAGCGCGGAGCAGGCGGAGACGCCGGGGCCGAGCGGGCCCGGCGGCCCGCTACATCAGCGTCGTGGCCGAGGCGACGACACGGGCCCGCGCCGGGTGGCCGGGGTCGCCGTAGCGGACCTCGACGCGCGGGTGGGAGCGCATGAACTCGCTGTCGACGATCCGGACCTGACCGGGCCGTCCGACCGTGCGCACGGCGACGTCCGTGTCGAGGAAGAAACCGAACTCACCGGTGGCCGGGGCGTAGACGAAGAACTTGCCGCCCTCGAACTTCTGCCGCGCGACGTCCTCCGTCAGGACGAGGGACCAGAATCCCACGCAGTGTCCCGCGGGACACATGAACCGGAAGTCGGCCCGCAGGCCGTCCAGTTCCATCCAGCGGAAGGGGTTGTCGTCGTCCGCGTTGACCGCGGCGCCGGTGGCGGTGACGGGGGCCACCGGGGTTGTCACGCCCGGGGTGGCCGCCTGAGCCCCTTGAGCGACGGGCAGGGCGAGGGCCGCGGTCGCGGCGACGGTGACGATGGTGCGGAGCACGGTTCTGCGTATCACTTCTCGACTCCCGGTTGAGTGATCAGGCCGATACGAGCAGTGATCATGTCCTCACCCCGACTTCCCGGCAACCTCATGGCTTCAAAACAGGCCAAGCAGCCACATGGGGCGCTATCCAGCCATGCGTCCACCCCCGCTCCACCCGGAGCCGGCGGGCGGGGCGGTACCGTCGAGCCCTCGGTCCCACGCCGAGGGCTCGACGTCGTTCAGGAGCAGGTCACCGCACCGCTGCCAGGAAGTGCGGTCCCCGCGCGTGCGGGGGTGGTCCCCGACGGGCCGGCCGTACTGGCCGGTCCGCGCCGCGCACGTCGACCTTCAACGGAAGCGTGCCTGCCGGCTTGGCCCGGGCGGCGGCCGGACTTGGCCCACGCCCACCGGCAGGTTGGGCGGCCACGGCCCCGAGACCGCCCGGAGGGCCGAAGCCGCGCGTCCGCGCAGGGCATCGGCCCTCCCGATTCCCAACGGGCCTAGAAGAAGCCGAGCTTCTTCGGCGAGTAGGAGACCAGCCAGTTCTTCGTCTGCTGGTAGTGCTCCAGCACCATCTTGTGCCCCTCGCGGCCGATGCCCGATTGTTTGTAGCCGCCGAAGGCGGCGTGGGCGGGGTATTGGTGGTAGCAGTTGGTCCAGACGCGGCCGGCCTGGATGGCGCGGGCGGTGCGGTAGGCGGTGGTGGTGTCGCGGGTCCAGACGCCGGCGCCGAGGCCGTAGAGGGTGTCGTTGGCGAGGGCGACGGCGTGGTCGAGGTCGGTGAAGGAGGTGACGGCGGCGACGGGGCCGAAGATCTCCTCCTGGAAGATGCGCATGCTGTTGGTGCCCTCGAAGATGGTGGGCTCGACGTAGTAGCCGCCCTTGAGCTCGCCGCCGGGGTCGGCGCGGTGGCCGCCGGTGAGGAGGCGGGCGCCCTCGGCGCGGCCGATGTCGAGGTAGGAGAGGATCTTCTCCAGCTGGTCGTTGGAGGCCTGGGCGCCGATCATCGTGTCGGTGTCGAGGGGATGGCCGGGGACGATCGCCTCGGTGCGGGCCACGGCGGCGGCGAGGAAGTCGGCGTAGTGGCCGCGCTGGACGAGTGCACGGGAGGGACAGGTGCAGACCTCGCCCTGGTTGAGGGCGAACATGGTGAAGCCCTCGAGGGCCTTGTCGCGGAAGTCGTCGTCCGACGCCCAGACGTCGTCGAAGAAGATGTTGGGGCTCTTGCCGCCGAGTTCGAGGGTGACCGGACGCAGGTTCTCGGAGGCGTACTGCATGATCAGGCGGCCGGTGGTCGTCTCGCCGGTGAAGGCGATCTTCGCCACCCGGGGGGAGGAGGCGAGAGGCCTGCCGGCTTCCACGCCGAAGCCGTTGACCACGTTGACCACGCCCGGGGGCAGCAGGTCGGAGACCAGGTCCAGCCAGACGTGGACGGACGCGGGGGTCTGTTCCGCCGGCTTGAGGACGACCGTGTTGCCCGCCGCCAGCGCGGGGGCCAGTTTCCACGCGGTCATCAGGAGCGGGAAGTTCCAGGGGATGATCTGGGCGACGACGCCCAGCGGTTCGTGGAAGTGGTAGGCGACGGTGTCCTCGTCGAGCTCGGAGAGGCTGCCCTCCTGGGCGCGTAACGCGCCCGCGAAGTAGCGGAAGTGGTCGACGGCCAGCGGGATGTCGGCGGCCAGGGACTCGCGTATCGGCTTGCCGTTCTCCCAGGACTCGGCGACGGCGAGCGCCTCGAGGTGTTCCTCCATGCGGTCGGCGATGCGCAGGAGGACGGCGGAGCGGTCCGCGGGGGACGTCCGGGCCCAGCCGGGGGCCGCGGCGTGGGCGGCGTCCAGGGCGCGTTCGACGTCCTCGGCCGTGCCCCGGGCGACCTCGGTGAAGGGTTCGCCGTTGACCGGGGTCGGGTTCTCGAAGTAGCGGCCGCGGGCGGGGGGTACGTACTCACCACCGATCCAGTGGTCGTAGCGCGGGCGGTACGCGACGACGGCGTCGGGGGATCCGGGGGACGCGTAGCGGGTCATGGCGGGCCTCCTCGGGCACGGCCGCCCGCTCCGTCGCGGGCGGCGACGGCTGGACGCTACCCCGGGAAACCTTGCCGTAGACCCCATCAATGTGGTGTACACATGAGTACACGCCGAATGCACGAAGCGGGGGAACCCATGAACAAGAAAGTGCTCGTCGACATCGCCGAGCGGACCGTCGCCGCCTATCTGACCACGTTCATCGGCCTGTTGCTGGCCGACGGCTTCGACCTGACGAGCGTCTCGGCCCTCAAGGCCGCCGCCATCGCCGCGCTGCCCGCCGCCCTCTCGGTGATCAAGGGCGCCCTCGGCCGGTACGTCGGGGACAAGGACAGCGCGGCGTGGATCCCCCGCCGGCGCGGGACGGCCCGCGCCAAGGCGGCTCAGCGGTCCAGGGCGTAACGGGCCGCCGCCTCGCGGACCGTCTCCCGCTTCACCTCGCCCCGGCGGGCCAGCGCCGCCAGCGCGGCCACCGTCACCGACTCGGCGTCGACGCCGAAGTGGCGGCGGACGGCCTCGCGGGAGTCGGAGAGGCCGAAGCCGTCCGTGCCCAGGGACGTCCAGTCCTGTTCGACCCAGGGCGCGATCTGATCGGGCACCGCCCGCATCCAGTCGCTGACCGCCACGACGGGACCGGGCGCGCCGTGCAGGGCGCGCGTCACGTACGGGACGCGGTCCTCGCCGCGCAGCCGCGCCGCGTCGCAGGCCAGCGCGTCGCGGCGCAGCTCGGTCCAGGACGGGGCGGACCAGACGTCGGCGGCCACGCCCCAGTCCTCGGCGAGCAGCCGCTGGGCGTCCAGGGCCCAGTGAACGGCCGTGCCGGAGGAGAGGAGTTGCAGGCGCGGCGCGCCGGGCGGCAGTCCGCCGGCGGCCTCGCGGTAGCGGTAGAGGCCCTTGAGGACGCCCTCCTCGACGCCGGGCGGCATGGCGGGCTGGACCTTGGGCTCGTTGTAGACGGTCAGGTAGTAGAAGACGTCCTCGGCCTCCGGGCCGTACATCCGCCGCAGGCCCTCGCGGACGATCACCGCGACCTCGTACGCGAAGGCCGGGTCGTAGCTGATCGCCGCCGGGTTGGTGGAGGCGATCAGATGCGAGTGGCCGTCGGCGTGCTGGAGGCCCTCGCCGGTCATGGTCGTACGGCCGGCGGTCGCGCCGATGACGAATCCGCGCCCCAACTGGTCGGCGAGCGCCCAGAACTGGTCTGCCGTGCGCTGCCAGCCGAACATCGAATAGAAGATGTAGAACGGGATCATCGGCTCGCCGTGCGTGGCGTACGAGGTCGCCGCCGCCGTGAACGAGGCCAGTGAACCCGCCTCGGTGATCCCCTCGTTGAGGATCTGGCCGTCCTTCGCCTCCTTGTAGTAGAGGAGCTGGTCGCGGTCGACCGGATCGTAGGTCTGCCCGGCGGGGAGTAGAGGCCGGCGCTGGGGAAGAGGGACTCCATGCCGAAGGTGCGGGCCTCGTCGGGGACGACCGGGACCCAGCGCCGCCCGGTCCCCTCGTCCTTGAGCAGGTCCTTGACCAGCCGGACGAAGGCCATGGTGGTGGCGATCTCCTGGCTGCCGGAGCCCTTGTGGAGCGCCGCGAAGGGCTTCTCCGGCGGCAGCGGGAGCGGCTTGGGGACGACCCTGCGGGCGGGCGCGGGGCCGCCGAGGGCCGCGCGGCGCTCGCGCAGGTAGCGCACCTCGGGGGAGTCCTCGCCGGGGTGCGCGTACGGGACGAGGCCGTCGTCCAGCGCCCGGTCGGGGATGGGCAGCTCCAGCAGGTCGCGCAGCGCGCGGAACTCCTTGCCGGTGAGCTTCTTCATCTGGTGGTTGGCGTTGCGGGACTCGAAGCCGGGGCCGAGGGTGTGCCCCTTGACGGTCTGCACCAGGACGACGGTCGGCGCACCCCGGTGCTCGACGGCCGCCCGGTAGGCCGCGTACACCTTGCGGGGCTCATGGCCGGCGCGCGAGGTGCGGAAGAGCTCCGGCAGTTCGGCGTCGCCGAGCCCGGCGCCGAGGGCGCGCAGGGCGGGGTCGGTGCCGAAGAAGTGGTCGCGGACGTACGCGGCGTCGCGCGTGGCGTACGTCTGGAACTGCGCGTCGGGCACCTCGCCCAGGCGGCGCACCAGCGCGCCGTCGGTGTCGCGGGCGAGGACCGCGTCCCAGGCGGAGCCCCACAGGGACTTCACGACGTTCCAGCCCGCGGCGCGGAACCGGGCCTCCAGCTCCTGCACGATCTTGAAGTTGGGGCGGACGGGACCGTCGAGGCGCTGGAGGTTGCAGTTGATGACGAAGGTGAGGTTGTCCAGCTTCTCGCGGGCGGCGAGCGCGAGGGCGGCGGTCGACTCGGGCTCGTCCATCTCGCCGTCGCCGAGGAAGGCCCACACACGGGAGCGCGAGGTGTCCTTGATGCCGCGGTGCTCCAGGTAGCGGTTGAAGCGCGCCTGGTAGATCGCGGAGAGCGGGCCGAGGCCCATGGAGACGGTGGGGAACTCCCACAGCCAGGGCAGCCGGCGCGGGTGCGGATAGGACGGCAGGCCGTCGCCGCCCGCCTCCTGCCGGAAGCGGTCCAGCCGCGCCTCGTCGATCCGGCCCTCCAGGAAGGCGCGGGCGTAGACGCCGGGGGAGGCGTGGCCCTGGAGGTAGAGCTGGTCGCCGCTGCCGTCGGCTTCCTTGCCGCGGAAGAAGTGCTGGAAGCCCGTCTCGTAGAGCCAGGCGGCGGAGGCGTAGGTGGCGATGTGGCCGCCGAGGCCGCCGCGCTGGTTGCCGCGGGTGACCATGACGGCCGCGTTCCAGCGGTTCCAGGCGGTGATGCGGCGGTCGAGCTCCTCGTCGCCCGGGTAGGCGGGTTCCTCGGAGGTGGGGATCGTGTTGACGTACGGGGTCTCCAGGAGCCGGGGGAGGTCCGCCCCGAGGCGCCCGGCGTGGTCGGCCATCCGCCGCAGCAGGTGGGCGGCGCGGTGCGGGCCGCCCACCCGGGCGGCGGAGTCCAGGGACTCCAGCCATTCGGCGGTCTCCGCCGGGTCCGGGTCGGGCAGCTGGTCGAGTTGGGACACCGTTATCCCCTTTCGCGTCGCCCGGTGCGGATGGCCGGGCCGTGCCTGCGTTCCGTCACATGGAACGAAACTTCCGTATCTACGACGCTAGGTGCGGCTGATTGCCCCGGTCAACGGTTACTGGTGAGTAATGATCGATGATCGATCAGATTGGCACCGAGTGCCACCCGCCCCCGCCGCCCCCCCCGCCCGCGAAGCGGAATGCCTCCCTTCACACGGGGTGTGGTCCGCGCGCCCGCGCCCGCGCCCCGCACACGCTTCCCCCCGCCCCGCCGCCCCGGAAGACTGAGCCCCGCGAGTCCCATTGGCGCGACGGGACCGGGCTCCCGGTCTTCCCCCCGAGCCGGAGGCCCGCCGCTCTGCGCCGCCGGGCGGACGGCGCAGAGCGGGTTACCACCTTGCGGGTCAGGGTGGGTGCTGCGACGCCCATCGGGCACAGCCCGGGCACATGGGCGTCGTAGCCGCGCGTCCATTGCGCCCTTCTCGTCGTTCCGGTGTCGCTCGGACAAAATCAACTATTGGCGATCGTGTGGCCATATGTCGGGTGTTGTGCACCGCGCCTGTTTCACGCGGGCGTTGACAGCCCCTGGTTCACTGTCCGTAGGCCGGCACCGCTCCTCTCGGAGATCCGGTGCGCGTAGTACCGGCGAATCCTCTCGACGGCGTCCCCCATCAGGCCGCCACCGTCGCCGGGGGGGGCACTCACAGCGAGGTGCACCGAAGCGAACGAGCCGTGAAGGACTGGTCCGTGTCGCAGCCCTCGCGACCGTGCCATGCCTTCCTGCGCGTGCCGTCCGGCATGTGTCGTCCGGCATCTGTCGTCCGGCTTGTACAGCGTTGATGACCCAGCCTCCTCCAGCGGGGCCTCCAGAGGTACCGGATCGCTTGTTGGGCTGCACGGACATACGGCGTTGCGGGCCGGGGAAGATGGCGACGACATGGTGCGTGCACACCGGCCACGCGGCCCGCGCCGCGATGCCGGGCCGTACTGGACCCGGCCCCTCGCCCACGCGGGGACGTCCCCGACGGTGGTGGCGCCGCAGCCGGCACAGGCCTTCGCCACCACCCGGTGCCCGGTCACGTGCGGGCGCGGCGGCGGGGCGGGCGCGCCGTTCTGCTTCCCGGCCTCCTGCCGGAGGACGTCCGCGAGGACCGCTTCGGCGCGGGCTTGGCGAACGGCGCATCCGGCGACGGCGGCCTGGAGGAGTTCGAGGAGTCCCGGTCCCGCTGCCGCTCCAACTCCTCCACCCGCGCCGCCAACCGCTCGCAGCGGGAGCCCAACTGCTCGACCAGGTCGGTCATTTGGGCGATCGCGGCGTCCTTCGCCGCCAGGAGGAGCTTCGGCTCCTCGTACGACGGCTCGGTCGCGGACTCCACAAGCCACGAACTCGGCGGTGGTCAAGCGCCCCCGGAGGGCACGCCGGCGCCCCTGCTCGGCTCGTAGTGTTCGTCAAACACCTTGCCGGCCTCCTTCTTCAGTTGCCCGTCGCCCGGAGGGAGGGCGATGTAGAAGAGGGACTCGTCGGCGTGGTGATCGTCTCCACCCCACCTCACCACCCCGTTCAGATCCTTGACGATACGGTGCACTGCGGCCCGTTGCAGGGGGAAGAGCCCACCGCTCATGCCGCTCGGGTAGGAACCGGACCGGATCTGCACTGCTGTCCCTGACGCCAGGTTCGACTCGGCCAGGTGCTTGCGGACTGCTGCTGGTGCACGCCAGCCCGTCACGTCGCCGTCGCGAAGTTCGTCCACTTCGTAGTTGTACCTGCGGATGACATGCACGAGCAGCCATTCAATCTCGCCCATACGCACCTGAATACCGTGTACGGCTGTGCCAGGCACGGGGCGGGTGTAGATGCTGCCGTGGTCGTCCGCCAGGTTCTCCATCTCCCAGCCGTTTGCCGATCGTTGTCCCGACTGGACCCGTCTTTGGTGTGCGAGGGCCCGCTTGGCCTCTTCGCTCAGGTTTGGGGCGGGTGGCTTCGGCTTGGCGTTGGCCTGCGTGGTGAGCAGCGTGTGTGAGAGCAGGATGCCGGATGCGACGCCCAACGTGCGCCCGAGTATCGCGCGTCGTGACACGTTCCTCATGTGCGTCACCTTTCTGGAGAGTGTCCGGAGAACTGGGCCGAGGTCCGCTATAGCGGCACGTAGCGTTCTTCCGGGCGCGTACGAGGCAGATAAAGAGAAGCAGTTGCTGACCCCAGGGTGAGGACGGAGAGACCCAGCAGTGCCGGGTTCACGTACTCAGGCACCGCTATCGAGTAGCTGGGTCCCTCTTCCCTCTGGCACTCGACGCGCAGCGGAAGGTAGGTGATGCTGTATCCGGTGACGTTCTCGACTTCGTGACGATGTCCCGGCCGGCACGGACGTGGGGGAGTCGAGTCTGTTCCTCCGTCGGCGGAATCCATTTTCACGCCCAGGACGTTGATGAGCCCCCAGGCGTATACGCCGAGGAGAGCCGCACCGAGGAGAAGCGCCATACCTTTGGCAATGCCGGCCGGGCCTTTGTCCTTCCGGCCGAGGAGGATGATCCCGCGCCCGAGGAGCGGGAACAGGGCGATCAGGCACGCCAGGATGGCCAGCATCACGATCACGAGGATGTCCTCTCCGACGTTTCCAGCGCGCTGTACTTCCCCATCACAGGGCCAAGTTGCGAACTATGCCGTTATATTTCTCGAACACCTGGTACAGGCCCATGCGCTTTGATGCGTGCTCTTCCGCCTCTTTGCCCCAGCCTTGGTATCGACGCAGGACCTGGAAGATTTCCCATTCTGTGTAGTCCAGGCGCATGGGACGCAGAACGGTCTCACCTCCGGGTGGATTGTTGCCGTTTGGCTTGCTTTCCGCATCCCAGAGGTGAATCAGTGCAACGGTCTGAATGCTAAAAGCGTTGTCCTTGTTGACCTTTTGCCACATGGTCCAGATGTCTGGGTCCTTCTCCGGGTTGAGGGTTGTGCCGGATACGTACCCCTTGCTGATGCAGTGGTTCCACGCTCGTATGCCTACATCTCCACTGATCTGGGCGATCCCTGTTGAGGAGTCGCGTTTTGGTGTCATGCCCCCGCCGACACCAGTGTGGTAGTAGACCACGGCCGCGTCCACGGCTTGATCGACAATGTCGTAATGGCGCATCTCCCAGTAGGCAGATGTCTGGATGAGGGCCTTGCGCATGCTGTACCGGTTGGACAGGGCTGTCACGAGGTCGTCTTGGGCGAGGATGGTTTCGAAGCATTGTGTGTGAGTGAAGATCTTGTTGCCGCCGTCGTTCGGAAATCCGATCGACTGCATGTATGTGCCGATGTCGTCGTGAAGTGCGTTCAGGAACCGTCCGTCGAACCGCACGTCCGGGAGAAGTTTTCTGGGCCTGTTGAACGAGTTCTGTCCGGTGTCGCGTCCGGAGGCGATGTTGTTGTCGATCTCGATTTTTCCGTCGCCTGAGCCGATGGTGCGGGTGACGATCTGGTCGTAGGCCCAGTTCGGTGGCAGCGGGTAGCCGTAGTTGCCGGAGAAGCCCGAGGACATGTCGGAGACGAAGCTGGCGGTGGCGTGGCCTGCTTCCGAGACGCGGATGCAGACGTTGCGCGGCCCGTACACGCCTATCTGGAACTGGTTGCCGTCGGCGGATATGGCGTCCTGAATTCCTTTGAAGTGCGGCAGGACGCTGTCGGTTACCTCGTAGTCGTAGGCGTCGAAGTCCACGGCGAAGAAGATCCGGGTTCCGGCTTTGAAGCCGTGATCGACGGCCGCGTTGACCGCGGCCTGGCCGGCCGCGCGCCCCTGGTGGTAGTTGAAGCCCGATGCGTCGCGGCCGTAGGTCTGGTAGATAGGGAAGCAGCGCAGGCCGGCGTCGGCGATGGTCTGGAGTTCTCCGGGCTGAATGGCCTTCTCCGGCAGCGAAGTTGTGCTGGGGTTGGTGAGGTAGCGGCCGACGTAGGTGATGCCCGCTGCCTTCAGGGCGGCAGCACGTGCCGGGGTGATCTTGGTGACGCCGTCGCAGGCTTCGCCCTTACGGGACTGATCGCCGTAGGACACAAGGAGACTGGCCCAGGTGGAGAAGTCGCCCTTACCGGTCACGGGGAGTTTGGTGAATGCCTGGAAGTTGCGGACCTCGGGCGTGAGGCTGGCACCAAAGTAGTGTTGGAGGACGGCGGGACGCTGGTTGAGGACCATGGCGGAGGAGAAGAGAGCCACCCAGCGTCCTGAGTCTCCTTCGCCGACGGCATGCTGCCGTAGGGCGGTCTGGGTGCCGGGTCCGAACACCCCGTTGGCTACGCCGTCCGCCATGCCGGCCTCATACTGCACAGCGAGGATCATGGCTTTGGCGACGTTGCGGGAGTGGTGACCGTCGCACGGGATGATGTAGAAATCCTTGCGGTTGACGTATGTGCCGTTGAGGTACTGCTGAACGGTGCGGATTTCGGCGCTTCCGTTGTTCACCAGAACGTAAGGGTCCATGGTGAGCAGGCTTTTGAACATCTTCGGATAGAGGCTTGACGAGTCAGGGAAGGCTCCCCCGACGCCCATATCCACGGCCATCTTTTCGATGGATGCGGTGACACGGCCGCTCCACATGGTGTCGAGGCCGCCGCCGTCGTAGCCTTTGCAGTACAGCGCGGACTGAATGATGCCGACAAAGTCGGGGATCAACGGGGTACTCGCGTTGATTCTGGGGTACTTTGTCTCCAGCGCCGACAAGGTCGTCGGGCCGAACGTGTCAGAGAGCGTCGTGATGCCCAGCTCGTACTGAAGAGCCCGCGTGAGCGCGAACATCACGGCCCACGACGTCTCTCCGTCTTCCTTCAGAGGATCGATGCCGAGCTTGCCGTGATAGGTCGTGTTGATGAAGTTCTGTGCCCGGCGCACCATCTCATCGGCCACCGTCATACTCCCTTCCGAACCAGGACGGGGGCTGAGCAGGAAGTGCTCAACCCCCGAATCTCTGCCACTGGTGAGGATGATCAGCCGGCCTGTCGGGCCTGGGCCAAGACGGTCTCGGCCTTCTTCACGATCGCCTGGTTACGGGCCTTCTCCTCGTCAAGTACCTTGCACTGCTCCCCAATCAGCTTGTTCTGCATCGAGGTCTCGATCGCAAACCACTTCTGCGCCAGCCCCACGGTGCCGGCGCACTGAGCCTCTGTCACGGCCTGGTCCTTCGACCTCTGAACGCCAGGCTGCTCCGCGGGCACGCCCTTGCCCTTGAGACACGCGTCACGCTCGGCCTTCAGAGCGACGACGGACGGGTCCTTCTGTGAGGCCACGAACGTCTTGCCGGCGATATTGTCGGCGGCCTCCGCTCGCAGATCACCACCGAGCTCATTCATCGCCTGCGTCCGGCATCCGCCCTTCGGAGTCGGCTTGCCCCGCAACTCCCCGGTGAACGGCTTGCCATCCGTGCCGGTCGTCCTCAGCAGCAGCATCTGCTCATCCGAAAGCTCAAGCCGCTTTTCCGACTCCGCGAACCGTTCAACGCCGCCGCGCTTGGCCTCCTCCACATCGACGATGCCGTAGCGCCGCTCAATGTTCGCATCGTTCGCACTGGTCTTCGCCGGCGCCGAGTCCACGGGGTTCTGCTCCGGCGTGTAGGCCACGCCGTAGTCAGCCATGCACTTGATGATCAGCAACTCTTCGGCCTGCCGTGCCTTCGCGCCATCGACCGAGCCGACCAGGTACTTCTCGATCGGCAGCTCCTTGCCCTTCAACGGGCCGGACTGTGGAGACTGCGGCGCGGCACCTTCAACGCTGCGGGCGGCGAAAGCCTTGACCTGCGACTGGGCGGCACGCTGCACCTTGAGGATCTGCTGCTTGTCCTGACCGGACGCCGACTTCGCGGCATCGTTGCCCGAGGCAGAGGCCGCGGCGAACGCCCCGGCTCCGGCAAGGACGACTGCGGTGCCGGCACCTATGGCCAGGCGTGTACGTGAGAGCTTCATCCGTCAGCCTCTCAGGCTCGAAGCGTTGTTGTTCTTCAGCTCAGCGATGATGTTGTAGCCACGGCCCGAGTTGATCGTCTGCCGTTGGCCGCCGTAGCCGCTGTTGTAGTAGATCGTGTGGGGCACCGTGTCCTGGTTCACCGCGGACGCGGCGTTGTTCTTCAACGGATCGCCCGCCCCTGCCCCGTTGGGAAGGCACTTGGCGAATGCCACACCCCCACTGACGCGGTCGAAGACGATCAACGGGCCACCGTTGTAGCCCTGGTTACGGAACTGGTAGCGGACCTGGATCGTGCCGCCGTTCTCATACCGCCCCCAGTGGTCAGGGACACTGCGGTTCGCCAGGAAACACGCAGAGTCGATGACAAGGCTGCCCGGGACGCTGCTGTAGAAGATGCCGAAGCACGACCCGTTGCCCGAGTTGCACAGGTCCCACTCGTACGCGGTTCCCGCCGATGCGCTGCTGCTGGTGGCCACGACCGTGCCCGACGCCAACGCGAGCACTGCTACAGCGCTGGCCACTTTGTCCTTCCACCTGTTGCTGATCACTGTTCTCCCGTTCGGTTGCAATGATCCGTGCTGTGGTGGTGCGACGTGCCCGCGGCAGCCTAGCGGGCTTGGTCCATACCGCAGGCGTGATGTCCGGCCATGAATCATGCGTTTCGCATCACAGCGAGGATTTGAGGGGTAACCACCTTCGAGACGAGGAAGGAAATGCGGCTCGTCTCAAGGCGGTGTCCCAGTTGGCGTGGGCGCGGTCACTTGGCCGGCCAGGCCTGTGCCACCCTGACCAACGCAGAACCCGACCGGCCTGGAACGGTGACACTGACTTTTGGTCAACGGCTTCTCGACGTAGGTCAGATGGCGACGATATGTCTGCGTAGTGCGCTGTTCTGACCGCTGTGCACCGTCCCGCGGACCTTGGTGGACACCCCGCGCCGGGGCCGCGGGCCCGGCGGTGCGGGAGTGTCCGACCGCACTGAGGATTTCAGTGCGGGACAGACCTAAGTCGCAGTCAGGGCTGGGTGGCGGTCCCGGCGCCCGGCCCGAGCACGCTGTCGGGCTGGGCGCCGGTACCGCCGCGACCGGCGGCGCCCGGTCCTCCAGCGGCCGGCCCGCACCGACCTCAGTTCGCATGCGCCGCCATCCCCGGGAAGGCCGGCGGCCAACCCCACGGTTCGGCCGTTCAGCAACGCAACGACGCTGTGGGCGGCGGGCCGGCTGGGGTCCACATCAGCTCTCCTGGCCCGGCTCTCCCAGGCCACGGAAACACCTGGCCTTGAGCAAGACGCCCGCGGCCGGCAGGGGTTCGAGCATGGGCGCGGTGGGCACCCGGCCGAGCGACTCCGGCCGGTACGGTCGACACCGGCCCGAACCACCGCACCCATGGTGGGACGCTGCCGATCTCCGGCGAAGCGAAGCTGCGGACGAAGTTCCCGGATGGGACCCCGTGGCCCGCGCAGTGTCCGACTACAGCGGGCTATGGACTGCGACTCCTCCACAACACCGGCAACCCACTGGAGGGTTCATAAGGGCAGCAAACATGCCCCCGGCGGGCCCCACTGGTTCGCGGGCCGGTCGGCGGTCGCGGCGCAGCCGCGGCAGAGCGTCTGCAGGCCGACGAACCCACGCATGCCGATCGCCTGTGAGCGGATAAGGAGGAGGCACGCCGACGCTTTCTCCTGTGACGCTTCCCGGATCGCCGCAGTTGCCGACTCCCCACGCTCTCCGCTTCGCCCGAGTAATGGAAACCCCTGTCGTGTCGCCGCTCTCCCTCACCTTCCCGCCGCGCTTCGGAATCCAAGAACATGATGGGGTGGTCCCGCCCGTGTGGGGGTGTGATGACCGTCCCTGAGAAGGGGACGGGGAGGGAAGCGAGGAAGAGATCGTGGGCAAGAGTGGAGCGTCCATACCGGACGAGGAGTGGGAGCGCTTCCTGCGGGAGGCGGAGGCGGGGACTCGCGGGGCGCCGAAGGAGCCGTCGGCGCGGGCCAGGATGGTGACGGAGCGGCTGCGCGGGGAGGGCGGCCGGCCCCAGGGGTGGCGGACATACCCGCCGGCCCGGCGGCGCAGGCGCACACTGTGGGGTGTGGTCGGGGTGCTGGTCGTGCTCGGACTGCTGGTCGCGGCGGTGGCCCCGGAGCGGGTGGTGGGCTGGTTCGGCGGCGGAAGCGACGACAGTATGCCGCTCGCCGCCGAGTCGGACCGCCCCAGTGGGCCGCCCGCGCAGGGGTCCGGCCAACTTCCCACCCTGGCAGAGCCGTTCAGAGGATCCCCCGCAGCGCAGTGGGCCAACGGGATGAAGGGGGTGAACCTGCCCGCGGCGCGGGCGACCGGCTGGATGAGCCAGGGCCAGGTGGCCCAGGCGCTCGCCCGGACACAGGACTTCCTCAGCGCGTCCAATCTGGATCCCGGTGTGCTGCGTGGGGAGCGGCCCGAGAAGGCGATCGCGTTGATCAATCCGCACCAACGTGATGTCCAGGACTACCTGGCGGCCGCGTTCCGTGCGCCCGGCCGGGACAGTGAGCCGTTGCGGCTGTTCAGCCGTTTCGCCCCGGCGAAGGCGCGGCTGGTCGGAAATGTCGTCAAGACCCGGGGCCGGATCACCTACCGGGAGGGCCGGCGCGGTGCGCTCGAGGTGACGGCCGATGTCACCTATGTGTATCCGGTCGTCCGCGCCACGGCGGGCAGCGACGACGTCGCGCGGACCATCGTGCGCCGCGAGACCGTGATGAGCTGGGACAATCCGGAGAAGGTGGTCACCGAGCCAGGAACGTTCTCCCTCGTCTCCTACAAGTCGGACACGACCAACGGCGGCTGTGACAACACCACCGGCTACTTCATCCCCACCTTCAGATCCGAGCACGCCGCAGGACGGGGAAGCGGCCGACAGGTCGACCCGTACGACCGGAGCAAGCCGATGGACACACGGATGAAGGAGGGCGGCGACAGGGAATGCGGGACCGCCACGCGAACATGAGCCCCTGCGGATTCACTTGGCCGTCTTACTCGAAGTGAGGGGCCGGTGTAGCTCGCACCGGCAGGCGGCCGCTGTGGACGCGTGCCCTGGTCGGCGAGCTGACCCGGAAAGTCAAGTCGACCCGGCCCCGGGCACGGAGACCTGCCTGCGGTTCCGCATAACCCAGCGCGCCAACAGCTCGGCTGGTGGGGCCAGGATCCCGCGCGAGCACCAGCGCCTCGTGGACGGCGACCCTTCCGGATCGAGTTCACCGCCTGAACCAGGCATCACGAGCTTGGGCTCTTTGCCGTGCCGTGCCCGAACCGTATCGGTTCGGGTGGTCTCAGATCGAGGGCGGTCGCGGCTTTCGTGGGTCGCAGGCCGGGTCCGACCGGAGCCGGGTCGCCGGATCAGTCTTTCGGTCCGGGCGTGGGCGTTCGCCGTGCCGGAGCGGGGAACTCGGTAGGAGCGGCGTCCGGTGCGCCACCACAGGGCGGCCATGGCCAGGGCCACCAGCAGGGCGACGGGGGCGTAGTTGAAGCTCTCGGCGGTGACCGGGCTGGACTGCGGCAGCAGGAACAGCACCGAGGCCCCGGCCGCCCAGAGCACGGCCACCCAGCCGATCGGCCGGCTCCAGCGGCCCAGGTCGGTCGGGGAGGCGGCCGCCGGGTCGCAGCGGCCGAACCAGTCCTCGAAAGCCTTGGAGATGGCCGGCGTGATGGATTCATTGACCCACCACAGGCTCAGCATGGAGTCACCTCTGCTCCGCCGGGCCCGGTACTCCTCCACGTGCGCGTAGAGGGGCAGGAGAAGCAGCGGCGAGCCGATCGGCGCCTTGGAGGCCGACCAGCGGGCGAAATCCATCGCGACCGCCCGCCGGCTGAGATACTCCGACCCCGGACCGACCTGGAGCACCCGGAGCATGCGCTGCCACGCCTCGCGGCTGTACGCATCCCGCCGGTGCGCGGCTTCCAGCAGTCCCCACGGTCCGTGGGGAAGCAGGAAATCCGGCGGGGGCGGAGCCACTCGATGCTCCGGAAAGCGTCCGGCCGTATCCGTTTCGGCCAGGGCCAGCAAACAGATCGGGGCCACCGGATCCCCGGGGTTCAGCTCGCCCGCCACGCGGCATGCCTGCCGGGCCCTGTCCGCCAGCTCGTCCAGTTGCCGCATCCTCCGTGGATCTTCCGCGGAGGCTCTGCTGCGATGGGCATCCAGTGCCCGCTCGGTGGTCACCCTGGCATACATCACCCGAGCGGCGACACTCTGCGGCTCTTCTCGCAACCACAACTCGACCACGTTGCACCGGGCAGCCGCCACGCCCAGTACCTGCGTGCGAGCGGTCCACTCCTGCCAAGTCCCCGTCTGGGCCAGCACCTACCGCATTTGCATCCAATGCCCGTCCTTCACGTCCTGCACCGCCGCGTAGAGAGCGGTGTCACGGCCGGCCGGGTGGTAGCTCACCGTCAACGGAGGCCCCCGTCGGCAGCGGAACCGGCCGGCCGGCACGCACCGGCCGCGGCATGGGGTGATCGGCCGGCCGCAGGGGCGTTGTTGGATTGGGGAGCGGCCATCCTGCTGTGCCCGCCGCTCGGCTGTCGCGCCGGGCTGTGCTGCCGCGAGGTGTGGTTCAGATGGCATCGCCGGGCGGGGCGGGAAGCGGAACGGATCGACGGTTCTCCCGTCCCCACCCGGCGCCGCACTGGAAATGCCGACCGGCGGAACTGCTCCGGCAAGCGCCGCCGCCGCGGCCCGCACTTCCCTGTCCCGACCGATGAGAGAGGGCGCACGGCCCAGTCGCACACACGGCATCACGGCCGCCCACCACGACCACCTCGCAGCCCACCCGCGCGCCACCGGTCTCGGCCTGCTGGTCGCCGAAGCCTTGCACCCGGCCGATCGCATCATTGATCATGGCCGGCGCCATGGGGTCGGCGTCGCCGCCGTCGCCGTTCTTGGTCGGGGATACGGGGCGAGCCGAGGTCAGGAGCAGTCCAGGCCCGGCGCACCGTGCCCACCGCCTTGGCGGGGACCTGGAAGGTGGTGAGGTGCCGCCGGGCGGACGGCGCAGAGCGGAGCCGCGCGCGGGCGGGGCCCGTGGCGCGGACGGGGCCGTACGGGGGATGACCCGCACCCCGCCGTCGCGTCCTGCGGGGCGGGTGCAACGATGTGCACGTCATGAGTGCAGGACAGCAGGCGGGGCAGGTACCGCGGACGATGCGAGCCGCCGTGTTCGCGGCCGTCTGCGTGCTGCTCGCGGCCCTGGGGCACGCGCTCATGTCCGGGACGCACGTCCCCTGGTGGGCGGTGGCCGCCGCGCTGCTCGGCACGGGTGGCTGCGCGTGGTTCCTCGCGGGCCGCGAACGCGGTCCGCTGCTGGTGACGCTCGCCACCGTCGGCGCCCAGACGGGGCTGCACTTCTTCTTCACCGTGGCGCAGAACGTGTCCCTCGCGGGTGCCGCCGCCTCCTCCGGGGGCCCGGCGCCGGTCGCGCCGCTCGCCGGGATGCTCTGCGGGGCGCACGCGACGGCCGGCCACGCGGACATGACCGGCGGCACGGCGGGCGCGGCGGGTATGCCCGGGATGCCCGGCATGCCCGCGCCGGACGGCATGCCGATGGACATGATGGGCATGCACGGCAGCCACGGCGCCGTCGGCATGTGGTCCGCCCACCTGCTGGCCGCACTCGTCCTGGGCATCTGGCTCTCCGGCGGCGAACAGGCAGTCTTCCGCATCGGCCGGGCCGCGTGCGCCCGGCTCGTCGCCCCCCTCCTCGTCCTGCTCGACGGGCCGCGGCCCGCCGCCGGGCCGCCGCGCGTCCGCGCCGGCCTGTCCCGCGCCGCGCACCGCCTGCGGCAGCTGCTCTACGCGTACGTCCTGGTCACCCGGGGGCCGCCGGCCGCGTACGCCGTCTGACGCCGCGCCCGCCGCGCCGCGACCGGTCCGCAGCAGCGGACCGGCGGCCCGGCGTGCCCCGGCGCCGACGGCGACCGGAAAGGCTCACGACGTTCACCGGGGGCCCCGCCGCCGTGTGCGGCCGCGCTCCCGGATTCCAGGAAGGACACCGGGCGATGACCCCTGCCCGCACTTCTCCCGTGCCGCGACGGCACGTCCCCCCGTCCCCGTCCCCGGACTCGTCCCCCTCAGCCGAGGTCGAGCCCCGCGGCCAGCGCCTTCAGCCGGCGGGCGCGTTCGCCCCACCGGCCGCACTCGGCGCAGCCCCGCAGGTGCGCCTCGACCGCCGCCGGGGGGACGCCCGGCGGCGGCTCCTCGCCGTCGATGCGGGCGGACACGGCGCTTCGTACGTCACGGCAATGCACCCCGCCATCGTCCCCGGCGCCGGTGCGCCCGGGTGCACCGGCCCCCGTGCCGGGGGTTTCCGCGCGGGAGGCCGTCGTGCGTGACGACGAGACCGTGACCGCCTGGGCGCTGGCCGCGCGCGGCGGCGACGCCGACGCCGTCGAGCGCTTCATCCGCGCCACCCAGAGCGACGTCCGCCGGTACGTGGCCCGGCTGAGCGGCGATCCGCAGGGCGCCGACGACCTCCTCCAGGAGACGTACCTGCGGGCCCTGCGCTCCCTGCCCCGCTTCGAGGGGCGCTCCTCCGCCCGGACGTGGCTGCTGTCCATCGCCCGTCGCACGGTCGTGGACCGGCTGCGGTTCCTCGCGGCCCGGCCGCGGCTGTCGGACACGGACGACTGGCAGTCGGCCGCCGAGCGCACCCAGCGCGCCGAACTGCCCGGCTTCGACGAGGGCGTCGCCCTGTCGCAGCTGCTGGACCGGCTGCCCTGCGAGCGCCGCGAGGCGTTCGTGCTCACCCAGATGCTGGGCCTGCCCTACGCGGAGGCCGCGCTGGTGGCGGGCTGCCCGGTCGGGACGGTGCGGTCGCGCGTGGCGCGGGCCCGCGAGGCGCTGATCGGCCAGCTGGAGACGGCCGAGCGGGAGGCGGCGGCGCGGGTGCGGGAACCGGCCCTCGCCGGCTGAGCCCGCGCACGGCGGAGGGGCCGCGGGGGAACGATCCCTCGCGGCCCCTCCGCACGCCCGGCGCTACGTCGCGGACGACGCCGCGCTGCCCGCCGGGACGGCCACCGCCTCCGTCCGCACGGTGCCGCTCTCGCGGAACCGCAGGACGAGCGGGAGGCGCTCGCCCGCCCGCAGCCTCGGCGGGGCGGAGATCATGATGTCGGTCCCGTGCGGCGACATCTCCACCGTGCCGTGGGCGGGCACCGGCACCGACGGGAGCATCCGCATCGTGCCGGCGCCCGCCCTCACCACCGTCCTGCTGAGCATGGCGCGGCCCGCCGACGGGGCCTCGACGGACAGCAGTTCGTCGTCCCCGTCGCCGTCGTTGCGGATCCGTACGAACGCGGCCGTGTCGTCGGTGCCGAACGGGACGAGGACGCGCGCGTCCTCCACCGACACCTCGGCCGGGCGCCCCGCGGCGCCTGAGGCGGTCCAGGCGCCGAGCCCGCCGAGGGTCACGGCGCAGGCGGCCACGGGGACGAGCGCCGCCTTCGCGGTCCGCAGCAGGGTGTCCTTCATCGGGCTGCCTTTCCGGGAGCGGTGGTCCGGGGAGCGGTCGTCCCGGGACGCGGGCCGGCCGCCGGGCGGCCCGGCCGGCGGGCGGGGGCCGGCTGCCAGCCGCGCAGGCGCAGGCTGTTGCCGACGACGAGGAGGGAGCTGGCGGACATCGCCGCCGCCGCGACCATGGGGCTGAGCAGCCCCACGGCGGCCAGCGGCACGGTGACCAGGTTGTAGCCGAAGGCCCAGGCGAGGTTGGCGCGGACGGTCACCGCGGTGCGGCGGGCCAGCCGCACCGCGTCGGCCAGGGCGCCCATGTCCTCGCGCACCAGCGTCACGTCGGCGGCGCCGATGGCGGCGTCGGTGCCGCCGCCCATGGCGATGCCGAGGTCGGCACCGGCCAGCGCGGCGGTGTCGTTGACCCCGTCGCCGATGACCGCGACCCGGTGGCCCTTCGCCCGCAGCTCCCGGACGAGCGCGGCCTTGCCCTCGGGGGTCATCCGGGCGTGCACCTCCGCGATGCCCAGCTCCGCCGCGACGGACCGGGCGGCGGCCTCGCTGTCGCCGGTGGCCAGGACGGGCCGCAGCCCGAGCCGTTTGAGGTGGTCACAGGCCCGGTAACTGCCGGACCGCACGGTGTCCCCGAGCGCGATCACGGCCTCCGCCGTCCCGTCCACCCGGACGAGCACGGCCGTCCGCCCGTGCCGCCCGGCCTCCTCGACGGCCCCGGCCAGGGCGGGGACGGCGCCGGCGTCCGGCCCGGTCGCGCGGTCCCGCGCCGTCGGCCCGTCCGCCCGTACGACCTCCACCACCCGGCCGTCCACCCGCGCCCGGACGCCCACCCCCGGCGTGGCCGTGAACTCCTCGGCGCGCGGCAGCGGTTGGGGGGCGTGGGCGTGGACCGCCCGGCCCACCGGGTGCTCCGAGCCCGCCTCCGCGGCCGCCGCGAGGCGCAGGGCCGCCTCCGCGCCGAGGCCGCCGGGGCGGGCCGTGACGGCCGCGACCGTCATCGAACCGGTCGTCAGCGTGCCGGTCTTGTCGAGGACGACGGTGTCCACGCGGCGCAGGCCCTCCAGGGCCCGGGGGCCGCGGACGAGGATGCCGAGGCCCGCGCCGCGGCCCGTCGCGGCCAGCAGGGCGGTCGGCGTCGCCAGGCCGAGGGCGCACGGGCAGGCGACGACGAGGACCGCGACCGCCGAGGTGACCGCGGCCTGGGGGGCGGCGCCCGCGCCGAGCCAGAAGCCCAGGACCGTCACGGCCACGGAGAGGACGGCGGGGACGAAGACGCCCGCGATGGCGTCGGCGACCCGTTGCACACGGGCCTTGCCCGCCTGCGCGTCCTCCACGAGCCGTGCGATGCGGGCCAGTTGGGTGTCCGCGCCGACCGCGTCGGCCCGTACCTCCAGCAGGCCGCCGGAGTTGACCGCGCCGCCGACGACGGCCGTGCCCGGCCCGGCCTCGACGGGCGCGCTCTCGCCCGTGACGAGCGACAGGTCCAGCGCCGAACTGCCCGAGACCACCGTGCCGTCGGTGGCGACGCGCTCGCCGGGCCGGACGACGAAGCGGTCGCCGACGCGCAGCCCGGCGATGGGGATCCGGCGCTCGGAGCCGTCGGCGGCCCGCACGACGACGTCCTTGGCGGCGAGCGACGCGAGCGCCCGCAGCGCCGAGCCCGTCCCGCGCCGCGCCCGGGACTCCAGCAGCCGGCCGGTCAGGACGAACAGCGGGACGGCCACGACCGCTTCGAGATAGACGTCGGCGGTGCCGGGCATGGCCGAGGGCCAGAGGCTGAACGGCATGCGCATGTCCGGGTTCCCGGCGCCGCCGAGGAACAGGGCGTACACCGACCAGGAGTAGGAGGCGAGGACGCCGAGCGAGACGAGGGTGTCCATCGTCGCCGCCGCGTGCCGCAGCCCGCGCAGCGCCCGGGAGTGGAACGGCCAGGCGCCCCAGGCCGCGACGGGCGTGGCGAGGGCGAAGCACAGCCACTGCCAGTTGCGGAACTGCAGGGCCGGGACCATGGACAGCACCAGCACCGGCACCGACAGCAGCGCGGTGATCAGCACCCGGGTGAGCGGCGATCCGTCCCCGGCGTCCGAGGGGTCCACCGGTCCGGCGGGCTCCGGCAGGGCCGCCGTGTAGCCGGCGCCCTCCACCACCTTCATCAACTCCTCGGCGGAGACGGCCGGCGGGTGGCTGATCCGCGCCCGTCCCGTGGCGAGGTTGACGCTCGCGGTCACCCCCTCCAGCCGGCCGAGCTTCTTCTCGACCCGCGCCACGCAGGCGGCGCAGGTCATGCCGCCGACGAGGAGCTCGGTCTCGGCCGCGGCGGACGTGTCCGCGGGAGGCGCGCCCATCAGTGGCCCATCCCGGGCATGTCGCCCATGCCGTCGCCGGAGCCCCCGTCGGACGCGGGGCCGCCGCCGCTGCGGTGCATGCCGGGGGAGACGGGGCCGGCCGCCGACCCGACGGCGTACGCGACGCCGAACAGGGCGGCCAGCAGCAGGACGAAGCCGCAGAGCGCGGCACGGGGGACGAGGGATCGACGTGCGGTCATCGTCGCATCGTGGCACGCCGTGGGCGCCCGCCGAGGCCGCGGGCCGCCCGCCCGGCGCGTGAGGATTGTCCCTTCCGGAGCCGGGAACCGGGCGGTGCCGCCGCCCGACTACCTGAGGATCCGCTCCGGGGAGGCGGGAGGGCCGGCGAACCGTCCGGAATCCGGACGCGACGGCCGGGAACCCGCCCGCCCCACCGTACGACTTCCTGGGGGTCCACGACTCCCGAGGAGATCATCGCCGTGTCCCTGCCCGACCCCGTACCCCTCAGCGGCCCCGCCTACAAGAGGGACCCCTATCCGCTCTACGCGCGGATGCGCGAGGCCGGCCCCGTGCACCGGGTGCTCTTCCCCAGCGGGGTCACCGCCTGGCTGGTGACCGGGTACGCCGCCGCGCAGCGCACCCTCGCCGACCCGCGCCTGGGCAAGAACCACGCGCTGGGCAACGACCGCTGGCGCGCCCGGGCCTCGATCATGCCCGAACCCCAGCACTCCCGGCTCCAGGTGCACCTCCTGCACCAGGACGCCCCCCGGCACACCGTGATGCGCCGGCTGATCACCGACGCCTTCGCCCCGCGCCGCGTCGAGGCGCTGCGGCCGCGCCTCCAGGAGCTGGCGGACGCGCTCGTGGACGCCCTGCCCGCCGGCGGCGAACCGGTCGACCTCGTCGAGCACTTCGCCGCCCGCTTCCCCTTCCGGGCCCTCGCCGAGGTCATCGGCCTTCCCCCGCACCTCGCCGGGCGCTTCCGCCGCGAGTGGGGCAAGGTCGTCGCCCCCGTCGGGCCCGACGACCCCGGGCGCCCGGCCTACGAGGCGCTGCTGCGCGGCCTGGAGGAGTACATCGCCGAGGTCGTCGCGGACCGGCGCGGCGGCGGCGACGGGCTGCTCGCCCGGCTGGTCGCCGCCCACGACACCGGCGAACTGACCCGCGCGGAACTGGACTCCATGATCTTCCAGCTCCTGGTCGCCGGGCAGGAACCCGTCACCAACCAGATCACCACCGCCCTCGTCGCCCTCTTCCGCCACCCCGAGGCACTGGAGCGGCTGCGCGCCGAGCCGCGGCTGATGCCCTCGGCCGTCGAGGAACTGCTGCGCTACGACAGCGCCTTCGAGCTCACCACCTGGCGCTTCCTCGCCGAGGACGCCGAACTCCACGGCACCCGCGTCCCGGCCGGCGACTCGGTGATCGTCTCGCTGTGCGCCGCCAACCGCGACCCCGAGCGCTTCCCCGACCCCGACACCCTCGACCTCGACCGGGACCGCGGCTCCCACCTCGCCTTCGGCCACGGCGTCCACTACTGCCCGGGCGCCGCCCTGGCCCGCGCCGAACTCCGGATCGCCCTCGGGACGTTGCTCACCCGGCTGCCCGGCCTGCGCCTCGCCGCGCCGGACGCCGGCCTGCCCTGGATCCCGGCCGTCCTCGGCCGCGGCACGTCCGCGCTCCCCGTCCGCCACGACGGGTGCCCGTACGCGCGGCCGTCCTCGCCGGGGGAGGGCCGATGACGGCCGCCGCCGACGTCCTGCGGCTGCTCCTGCCGTACCACCGCACCAGCGGACCCGGTTCCGCGGACCCCGCCGACCACCCCGAACAGCTCGCCCGGATACGGGAGTTCACCGACACCGGCGAACCCGTGCTGCTCACCCTCCCCGGCTTCCCCTGCAAGTCCCCCAACCCCGCCAAGGTGCTCGGCCACCTCCCCGACGAGGGCGAACGGCTCTCGCTGGAGTTCCTCAACGGGCTCTGCGCGCGGATCGCCGAGGTGCACGCCCCCGGGGCGCGCCTCGTCATCTGCTCCGACGGCCACATCTTCGGCGACGTCATCGGCGTCCCCGACGCGCACATCGACGCGTACGCGGACGGCCTGCGCACCCTGATACGCGACGCGGGCCTGTCCCACCTCGACACCTTCGACCTCCGGGCCGTGCACGGCGACCTGGACCACGACGCCAAGCGCCGCCTCGTCACCGCCGCCTACGCGCCCTCCCGCGACGCCCTGCGCCACCAGGTGCGTTCCGACGAGGAGACCGCCCGCCTCTACCGCGGCATCACCCGCTTCCTCGTCGAGGACACCGCCGGCTTCGCCGGCACCCGCTCGGCCCTGCAACGGGAGTGCCGCGCCCGCGCCTACGACGTGATCGCCCGCAGCCGCGCCTGGGGCGACCTGATCGCCGACCACTTCCCGCGCTCGGTGCGCCTGTCGATCCATCCGCAGGCGGTCGGCTCGCCCAAGTTCGGCATCCGGCTGCTGGAGGCGGGGGACGCGTGGGCGACGCCGTGGCACGCGGTGGTGCTGAAGTCGGCCGACGGCCGGGCCCGGTTGGTGCGGCGGGACGAGGCGGAGGGGCGGGGGCGGCTGGTGCGGCGGGGCGGACGGCCGAGTCACTTCGAGGAGGCCCCCGGATCCCCCTGAACGCCCTCCGGTAGGCCCGGCGGCGTCCCCACGGCGTTCCCACCGCGGCCTCGCGGCGGAGGCGCCGGCGAGGTGGGGCCGGGCGGCGGGCGACGCGTCCAGCCGCCCGGCCCGAGGGGCAGCGGGGCGCGCGTCCTCCCCGCGCCTACCCTGAGCCCCATGACGATCACCAGCATCCCCCTCGATCTGTCCTTCTTCCGGCGCTTCCTCGACCGCGCCACCACCGTCCTCGTCGCCCACGCCGCGTACCTGACGGACCTCGACGCCGCCATCGGGGACGCCGACCACGGCAGCAACCTCAAGCGCGGCTTCGGCTCGGCGGCGCAGGCCGTCGCCGACGCCGGGCCCGCCACGCCCGGGGCCCTGCTCACGACCGTCGGGGTGCACCTGACCAACACCGTGGGCGGGGCCTCGGGCCCGCTGTACGGGACGGTGTTCCGGCGGATGGGCAAGATGCTGGGCGAGGACGCCGAGGTGGCGCCCGAGACGCTGGGACGGGCGCTCGCCGCGGCCGTGGCGAGCGTGCGGCGGCTGGGCGACTCGGCGCCCGGCGACGCGACGATGGTGGACGCCCTCCAGCCGGCCACCGACGCGTACATCGCGACCCTGGGCGAACGGCAGGACACCGCCGCCGCGTTGAAGGCCGCGGCCGAGGCCGCCCGCGCCGGCGCGGAGGCGACCATTCCGCTCCAGGCGCGCCGGGGCAGGGCCAGTTACCTGGGCGAGCGCAGCATCGGGCACCAGGACCCGGGCGCCACCTCGACGGCCCTGCTGATCACCGCCCTGTACGAGGCCACCGACCCGGCGCTGTGCGCGGTCGCGCCCGAACCGCCCGTCCGGGAGGAGCCGGCGGCGGAGGAGCGCGCGCCCGGCAGGGTCGGCGTCGTCCTCGTCTCGCACAGCCGCGAACTGGCCGAGGCCGCGGCCGCGCTGGCCCGTGCGCTGTACGGGGCGGGCGGGCCGGCGCCGGTCGTGCCCGCCGGCGGCCTGCCGGAGGGCGGCGTCGGCACGAGTCCCGAGCTGGTGCGCCGGGCGGTCGAGGAGGCGGACGAGGGCGCGGGCGTGGTGCTCGTCTGCGACATGGGCAGCGCGGTGCTCACCGCCAGGACGCTGACCGGGGAGACCGTGCGGATCGCCGACACGCCGTTCGTCGAGGGCGCGGTGGCCGCCGTCGTGACGGCGTCGGCCGGCGGCGACCTCGCGGCCGTACTGGCGGCGGCCGAGGACGCCCGCACCTACCGCAAGGTCACCGGGTGAACAGCTCGAACGCGACGCACGGCCGGCCGCCGAACCGCCCGGCGGCCGCCGCCACGGCGCCCTCCAGGAACCCGCGGCAGTAGCGCTCCGGCTCCTCGTCGGTGAGGGCCTCGATGTACGTGCGGTGGCACAGCAGGGAGGCCACCGCGCGGTCGAGGCCCGGGCGGGCGTCCACCGCGTGCGTGGGCCGCGGGGAGGCGGCGACGGCCACGTACCGCACCCCGTCCCACGGTTCCAGGCCCTCCTCGGCGAGCTCGGGGAAGATCCAGCGGTTGCCCGCGTCGGCCACCGCGTCGAGCGCGGCCCGGCCGACGGCCCGGTGGTCGGGGGTGTTCAGGGCGGTGCCGCCCCAGGTGTCGCGGTGGTTGAGGGTCAGGAGCAGCTCCGGCCGGTGGCGGCGGACCGCGGCCGCGATGTCGCGGCGCAGCGCGGTGCCGTACGCGACGACGCCGTCCCGGTGCCCCAGGAACTCCACCGTCCGCACGCCGACCGCCGCCGCGCTCTCCCGCTGCTCGCGCTCGCGCAGCGGCCCGGCCTCGGCCGGGGGCAGGGTGCCGATGCCCGCCTCGCCGCGGGTGGCCAGCACGTACACGCACGCGCGGCCGCCGTCGAGCCAGGTGGCGACGGCGGCCGAGGCACCGTACTCCAGGTCGTCGGGGTGGGCGACGACCGCGAGGGCGCGCCGCCAGTCGGTGGGCATCTCCTGGAGCTGCGGGCCGGGCATCGGCTCTCCTCGGGTCGCGTGCGCCGAACGTCCGCAGCGTACGAGGGAGAAGTTCGCGGTTCCCGGGAACTCGGCCGGTATGTCCGCCGACTACTGGTCCGGGCCCGCAGCGGCGGGCCCGAGCGGAACGATTCCTGGAGTGTTTGATGCGCCCTCGTGCGTGGTGCGGCGTGCTGGCCGCGGTGGCCCTGTCGGCGACGGCCTGTGGCGGTGGCGGCCCGGAAGCCGGGGAGGCCGGCGCGGCCGCCAAGGGCTCGGGCTTCCCCGTGACCGTCTCGGACTGCATGGGCGCGAGGACCACCTTCGACGCGGCGCCGAAGAAGATCGTGACCAGCAACGCGGCGGCCCTGGAGCTGCTGATGTGGCTGGGGGCCGGTGACAAGGTCGTCGGCACGGGCTTCCCGCCCGGGAAGGGCGCGGTGCCGGGGCAGTTCGCCGACCGCGCGGGGAAGGTGCCGGTCCTGGGGAAGACCGTCATCCCCAAGGAGAAGCTGCTCGCCTCCGGCGCCGAGGTCTACATCGACTCCTTCTCCTCGATGAAGAACATGGGCGGCATGGGCGACGCCCCCAAGCCCGAGGAGTTCAAGGCCGCGGGCATCAAGCACGTCTTCCTGAAGTCGACCGCGTGCGCGGCCATGAACAAGGCCCCGCGCACCGACCTGTCGGCCGTGACGGCCGACATCGAGGAGCTCGGCCGGATCACCGGCACCTCCGCCCGCGCCGCCGAACTCGTCCGCGCCATGCGGAAGAAGACCGACGGCGTCCGCGACGCGCTCAAGGACGTGCCGGAGGACAAGCGCCCGTCCTACTTCCTCTTCGACTACGACGCCGGCACCAAGCAGCCCATGGCCGTCTGCAACCGGCAGGTGGCCAACGCGGTGATCACCATGGCCGGCGGCCGCAACGTCTTCGCCGGCTGCGACGGCGACTTCAAGCCCGTCGGCTGGGAGGACGTCGTGGCGAAGAACCCCGACTGGATCCAGCTCGCCGTCCGCAACCGGGGCAGCGAGGAGGCCGAGCGCAAGGCGTTCGACGAGGCGGCCGACTTCCTGAGGACCTTCTCCGCGACCAAGGACCTCAAGGCCGTCAAGGAGGGCCGCTTCCTGCGCATCGGCTCCGAGCGCACCACCATCGGCGGGGTGCGCAGCGCCGACACCGTACGGGAGATCGCCCACACCCTGCACCCCGACCGGGTCAAGTGATGGCCGCGGTCGCCGACGAGGCGCGGGCCGCGCGCGAGCCGCGCCCGGTGCCGGTCGCCGTCGCGCTGTCCGTGGCGCTCCTCGCGGCCCTGGTCGCGTCGGTGTGCCTGGGCTCGTCGCGCGTCCCGCCCGGCGACGTGTGGTCGGCCGTGGTGCGCGGGGTGACGGGCGAGGCGCCGGTGCCCGGCACCCACGACCTGATCGTGTGGCGGCTGCGCGTGCCGCGCGCCCTGCTGGCGGCCGTGGTCGGCGCGGGCCTGGGGCTGGTCGGCACCGCCGCCCAGGCACTCGTCCGCAATCCGCTCGCCGACCCCTATCTGCTGGGCATCTCCAGCGGCGCGTCGCTCGGCGCGGTCGCCGCGATCGTCCTGGGCGCGGGCACCGGCGGGCTGTTCGGCCTGGGGCTCCCGGCGGCGGCGTTCGCCGGGGCGCTGGCCTCGTTCGCCCTGGTGTGGACGCTGGCCCGGCGCGGCGGGGGCTTCTCGCCGCTGCGGCTGGTGCTGGCCGGGGTGGGCATCGGGCAGTTCCTGTCCGGCTTCACCCACTACCTCGTCCTCCAGGCCGGGGACGACCAGCAGACGCGCGGCGTGCTGTTCTGGCTGATGGGCTCCCTCGGCGGGGCCGAGTGGTCCGCCCTCGCGGTGCCCGCCGCCGCCGTCGCCCTCGGCCTCGCCGCCCTCCTGGCGCGGGCCCGGGCGCTCGACGCGATGCTGATGGGCGACGAGACGGCGGCCGGCCTCGGCGTGGACGTGCCCCGGCTGCGCCGCGAGATGTTCGTGGTGACGAGCGTGCTGACGGGGGTGCTGGTGTCGGTGTCCGGGGCGATCGGCTTCGTCGGGCTGATGGTCCCGCACGTCTGCCGGCTCGTCGTCGGCGGCGCCCACCGCCGGCTGCTGCCGGTGGCCGCGCTCTTCGGCGCCGTCCTGCTGGTGGTGGTCGACCTGGTGGCGCGGACGGCGCTGCCCGACCAGGAGCTGCCCGTCGGCGTCGTCACCGCCCTCGTCGGCGCCCCGACCCTGCTCTACCTGCTCGACCGCCGCCTGGAAAGGGACTAGCCGTGCGCATCGCCATCGAGGACCTGGAGGTCGTCCTCTCCGGCCGGTCCGTCGTCTCCGGCGTCCGACTCATCGCGGAGGACGGCGAGATCGCCGGCCTGGTCGGGCCCAACGGCAGCGGCAAGTCGACCGTCCTGCGCACCGTCTACCGCTACCTGCGGCCGCATGCCGGCCGGGTGCTCGTCGGCGGTACGGACCTCCGCGCCCTGCCGGCCGCCGAGTCCGCCCGCCGGGTCGCCGCCCTCCCCCAGGAGCGCGGCTCCGACTTCGAACTGTCGGTCCGGGCGGTGGTGGCCATGGGCCGCACACCCTACAAGCGCGCCTTCGCGGGCGACGACGCGGCCGACGCGGAGATCGTGGCGGCGGCCCTGGCGTCCGTCGGCCTCTCCGGCGCCGGCCGCCGCCGCTTCTCCGCCCTCTCCGGTGGCGAACGCCAGCGCGTCCTGCTCGCCCGCGCCCTCGCCCAGGACCCCAAGGTCCTCGTCCTGGACGAACCGACGAACCACCTGGACGTCCGCCACCAGGTCGAGCTCCTGTCCCTGCTGCGCGCCCAGCGCCGCACGACGCTCCTCTCCCTCCACGACCTGAACGCGGCGGCGTCGCTCTGCGACCGGCTGCACGTGCTGCACGAGGGCGCTGTCGTGGCGTCGGGGAAGCCGCGGGACGTGCTGACGCCGGAACTGCTGGCCGAGGTCTTCGGCGTGCGGGCCGCCGTCGTCGAACACCCGCTGACCGGCGACCCGTTGATCGCCTTCGACCACCGGGGGTGAGCCCGTCGCCCTCACACCCCCGGCAGCGCCCGCAGCCGCAGCCCGTCCGCCCGGATCACGTCCGCCGTCACCAGCGCCTGTTCGGCGCGGACGTCCGTCATGAAGACGAAGGGCGGCACGACCGGCGGCACCGGCAGGGTGTCGGGGGAGAAGGTCAGGCACAGGATCCCCTCCAGGCAGCCGCGGAAGCGGGTGAGGTAGAGGGTCACGTCGCCGCGCAGCTCCAGGGAGCGGGCGGCCAGGGCGAGTTGGGTGCCCGCCGTGCCGTCGCGGGTCGTCAGGCGGTAGTCGCTCAGCGACGCCGCCCGCATGCGGAGGACCAGGACCCGCAACGGGCCCCGGGCGGTGGGGACTTCGCCGACGCCCGCGAGTGTGAAGCCGCGCGGGGCGAACCGCGACGCCGTGACCGCCGGCGGGGCGGCGGCGGCCGGGACGGCGGACGAGGCCGCCGCCCGGCCGGCCGCCCCCGGGGACAGCGTCGCGGCGGTGACGAGCAGCGCCGGCAGGACGACGGCCAGCGCCCGGTCGGCCGGCCGCCTCCCCGGCGCCCTCCCCGGCGTCTCCCTCGGGGTCCAGCCGAACCCCATCGCGCTCCCCGCGATCCCCAGCCCGGTCCCGAGCAGGAACCCGCCCAGGTTCGTCGCCGCGAACGACAGCACCGACAGGATCAGCGCGTTGACGCTCACGTAGTGCCGCGCCGAGGGCAGGAACCACAGGAAGAGCCCCGCCGCGATCAGCGCCAGGCCGATGCCCAGCGCCGCCAGCCCGCCCAGTCCCAGGCTGACCAGCACCGTCACCGGCGACAGCGGGACGACGAGCAGTTCCGCCCCGGACAGGACCAGCAGGGCGCCGGCCCAGAAGGGCCGTGTCCGGCGCCAGGCGCGGAACCTCAGAAGCACGGGTCGCCGTCCAGGGCGACGTTGAGCTTGAGGCCCTTGAGCCGGAAGTTCCCCCCGGTCGCCGACCAGGCGTGCGACCGCACCCCCGCGACCGTCACCCGCCCGGCCTGGAGCCCGAACTTCCCGGCCCTGCCCTTGACTCCGGACACGGCGTCCAGCGTCGACGCGTCGCGCCCGATCTGCGCCGAGCCGAACTCCGCGTCGCCGACCAGGTCCTCGCCGTCGATCACCAGATCGCTCGCGGTCACCTCGCCCGCGTCGCCGCCCGCCGTCAGCTTGAAGACGACCTTGCCGACCGGGGTGCTGACCGCCGCCGCCTGGCAGATGTCGCTCAGCCGGGCGTTGCCGATGCCGAGCAGGGCCACGGGGTGCCCCTTGCCGTCCACGGAGCGGTCGGTCTGCACGAACGAGGCGAGCCCCTCGCTCGTCAAACGGCGCGACGCCACCTGGAAGTTCGTGCCGGAGACGGCGAACGAGGCGGCCAGCGCCCCCTGGGCCATGCCCACCGCCATCGCGCCGACCGCGAGCACGGCGGGCACGGCGACGAGCGCCGACCTCTTCCAGGCGGTCCTGCCCTCCGGCAGATTTCGGTCCGATCCCCTCATTGCGTCCTCCCATGACCGAGGGAAGTACGAGGTGTGATACTGCCGATGTCCATGTGCAGCTCGCGGAGTTGGAGACTAGGGCCGGATTTGAACGACAGTCAACAGCGCGGTACCGGACGCGGCAGGAACCGGCGGGCCGAACTCCTCGCCGTCGGGCGGAAGTTGTTCGCCGACACCTCCTACGACGCCCTGTCGATGGACGACATCGCCCGGCAGGCCGGTGTCGCCAAGGGCCTGGTCTACTACTACTTCGGCAGCAAACGCGGCTACTACCTGGCGATCATCGAGGAGTCGGCCGCCGAGCTCCTCCAGCGCGCCGGCGCCACCCACGACCTCCCGCCCGCCGGGCGCGTCCGCCACACCGTGGACGGCTACCTCCGCTACGCCCGGCGCCACCAGGCCGCCTACCGCGCGATCGTCACCGGCGGCGTCGGCTTCGACGTCGAGGTGCTCGCGATCCGCGACCGCGTCCGCGAGGAGCTGCTGACCACCATGGCCCGCGCCGCCTGGGGGCGGGGCGACCTCCCGCCCGTGGCGCGCACGGCCCTGGTCGGCTGGCTGTCCGCCGTCGAGGGCGTCACCCTGGACTGGCTGCGCCGCGCGGAGCCGTCGCGCGACGTGGTCTGCTCCCTGCTGGTCCGCGCCCTGGGGGACGCGCTGCGGGCGATCGAGGACCACGTGCCGGAGTGCCCGGCCCCGACGCGTGCGGAGCTGTGAGCCCCCTGCCCCTGCGGAGCCGCGAGCCCCGGCCCGTGCGGAGCCGTGCCCGAGCAAGCCGGGACCCGTGGGGCGAATCGGCCGAATTGTGCGGCCAGTTGGCGGCCGGTGCGCGCGTGGGGGTTTCCCCCGGTATGCAGCCGGGACAAGATCTGTCAACCGGTGACGCACGCCCGCCGATCGGGCATACTCCAAGCGCCACAGCCGCAGGTCACCCGGTTTCCGCGACCCGGCAGGGGACCATCGGCTGGGCAGTGACCGGTGGCGGGCCGACACCCTCGGGCGCCGCCGCCCCAGCGCCCGACAAGGGAGGAGAGCCGCGATGACCGACCACGGCCCGCAGCCGGTGGAGCGCC
Organism: Streptomyces caatingaensis; assembly: GCF_001187435.1. Classification (GTDB taxonomy): domain Bacteria; phylum Actinomycetota; class Actinomycetes; order Streptomycetales; family Streptomycetaceae; genus Streptomyces; species Streptomyces caatingaensis. Next base: position 503,005 of record NZ_LFXA01000017.1, read on the forward strand.
GGCTGCCGACGGAGGAGGCCCGCGACCTGCTCGCGCTCGTGCGCGAACTGGTGCGGCGGGAGATCGCGCCGCACGCGGCCGAAGAGGAGGAGGCCGGGCGCTTCCCCCGGGAGCTGTTCCGGCTGCTGTCCTCCTCGGGACTGCTCGGCCTGCCGTACGCCGGGGAGTTCGGCGGCGGCGACCAGCCGTACGAGGTCTACCTCCAGATCCTGGAGGAGCTCGCGGCCGCGCGGCTGACCGTCGGCCTCGGGGTCAGCGTGCACTCCCTCGCCTGCCACGCGCTCGCCGGCTACGGCACCAAGGAGCAGCGCGCGGAGCACCTGCCCGCGATGCTCGGCGGCGGGCTGCTCGGCGCGTACTGCCTCTCCGAGCCGCAGTCCGGCTCCGACGCCGCCTCCCTGCGCACCCGGGCCGTCCGCGACGGCGGCGACTGGGTGCTGGACGGCACCAAGGCGTGGATCACGCACGGCGGGATCGCCGACTTCTACACGGTGCTGGCCCGCACGGGCGGCGAGGGGGCGCGCGGGATCACGGCCTTCCTCGTGCCCGGCGACGCGCCCGGCCTCTCGGCCGCCCCGCCCGAGCGCAAGATGGGCATGAAGGGCTCGCCCACCGCCCAGGTGCACCTCGACGGGGTGCGGGTGCCCGACGCCCGCCGCGTCGGCGACGAGGGACAGGGCTTCTCCATCGCCCTGTCGGCCCTCGACTCCGGCCGGCTGGGCATCGCCGCCTGCGCCGTCGGCCTCGCCCAGGCGGCGCTCGACGAGGCGCTGGCCTTCGTCTCCCAACGGCGCCAGTTCGGGCGGCCGTTGACCGACTTCCAGGGCCTGCGCTTCATGCTGGCCGACATGGCCACCCAGATCGAGGCGGGCCGCTCCCTCTGCCTCGCCGCGGCCCGGCTGCGCGACGAGGGCCTGCCCTTCGCCCGGCAGGCCGCCATGGCCAAGCTCTTCGCCACGGACGCGGCGATGCGGGTGACCACCGACGCCGTGCAGCTGATGGGCGGTTACGGCTACACGGCCGACTTCCCGGCGGAGCGGTACATGCGCGAGGCCAAGATGCTGCAGATCGTGGAGGGCACGAACCAGATCCAGCGCATGGTGATCGCGCGTCATCTGGCCGGGCCCGAGGGCCACTAGCGGGCGAGGGCGGGGCCGCCGGCCCCGCCCTCCGTGCGCCCGCCCGTCAGCGCCCGCGCGCCTCCGGCACCCGCAGCGGCCGCGAGCCCGGCCCGCCGATGTGCGAGAACGGCTGCCGCCGCCAGTCCAGGCTCTCCGGCAGCGTCAGCAGCAGCGCCGTGTCCAGCTCCTGCGCGCCCCCCGACGCGTCGGCCGGCTCCGCGTCCTCCACCGACCGCCCGGAGCCCGGGCACACCGTCAGCCCGAACGGGTTCCACGGGGACGGGCACAGGGCGTGCTCGGGAAGCTCCTCCTCGTCCGCCAGCAGCGCGATAGGGCGCGCGCAGTCCGGGCAGGTCACCCGGAACATCGACGTCAGGTCCGTCGGGTCCGTCAGGTCGTCCGTGCCGCCGTACGCGGCGCCGTCGCCGTCGTTCTCCAGGCGTTCCAGGCCGGTCATCGTCTTTCTCCCCCTCGGCTGGGACCGGCCGGGGCGTCTCGGCCCCGGCCACAGCAAGCACTTCCCTCGGGCGGAGCGGGGTAATCTCCCAGGCCGGGGGGACACGGGCGCGGACCTGTGGCGTTCGTCACGCGTCGCGTGCGCCTGCGGTGGCGCCGACTGTGCCCGGCGCGTCCGGACCCAGTAGGTTGACGGGCGTGGAGGAGCTGGACAGAGAGATCGTGGAACTGCTCGTCAAGGACGGGCGGATGAGCTATACCGACCTGGGCAAGGCGACCGGCCTGTCCACCTCGGCGGTGCACCAGCGGGTGCGCCGGCTCGAACAGCGCGGTGTCATCCGCGGGTACGCGGCCGTGGTCGACCCCGAGGCGGTCGGCCTGCCCCTGACCGCCTTCATCTCGGTGAAACCCTTCGATCCCAGTGCCCCCGACGACATCGCCGACCGGCTGGCCGAGATCCCCGAGATCGAGGCGTGCCACAGTGTGGCGGGCGACGAGAACTACATCCTCAAGGTGCGGGTGGCGACGCCGCTGGAGCTCGAGCACCTGCTCGCGCGGATCCGGTCGTTGGCCGGGGTGTCGACGCGGACGACGATCGTCCTGTCGACCCCGTACGAGGCGAGGCCGCCCCGGGTCGGCTGAATCCGCCCCGGCCCCGCCCCAACCCATTTCCACAGGGGCTGCGCCCCTGCGCGACCCGGCTGCGCCGCGCGGCGCAGCCGGGTCGCGCGGTGGAGCGGGGGCTCTGCCCCCTGCACCCCGAGCGGGGCTCCGCCCCCGCACCCCACCGGGGGTTGCGCCCCCTGGACCCCGCTTCGGGGCTCCGCCCCGAACCCCGCAACCGCGCTCCGCGCGGTTGTCCCCGTGCGCCGCGCTGGCGGGCTCCATCGCCGCTCCGCGGCTCGTCCTCAGCTTGCCCCGATGGGGACGCTGCCGGGCGGGCTGAATCAGCCCGTCGAATCAGCCTGTCCGGCGCTTGAGGACGAGCGGCGAAGCCGCGACCCGGGGGTCCAGGGGGCGCAGCCCCCGGTGGGGTGCGGGGGCGGAGCCCCGCAAGGGGTGCGGCGGGGGCGCAGCCCCTGCCCCGCCCCGCGCGGAGCGCGGTGCCAGGTCGGGCGCCCGCCCGGGCTGCGGGGGCGCAGCCCCGTCCCGCCCCGCGCGGTCCGGGGGAAGGGCCGGGCCCCTGGGAAATGGTGAAAGGGCGGGGCCGGGGCACCCTCCCGGTGGGGGTGGGGAGGGCGGAGGCCACACTGGTGGCATGAAAGAGCGCCCGAACCCGACCACCGTCCTGCTGCGCAACGGCGACGTGCACAGCCCCGCAGACCCCTTCGCGACCGCGATGGTCGTGGAGCGAGGCCACATCGCCTGGGTCGGCTCCGAAGGCGCCGCGGACTCCTTCGCGGACGGCGTCGACGAGGTGGTCGACCTGGACGGCGCCCTCGTCACCCCCGCGTTCACCGACGCACATGTGCACACCACCGCGACCGGCCTCGCACTGACCGGCCTCGACCTCACCGGTACGGCGACGCTCGCCGAGGCGCTCGGCCGGGTGCGGGCGCACGCCGCGGCGCGCCCGGCGGACCGGATCCTGATCGGGCACGGCTGGGACGCCGACCGCTGGCCCGAGCGGCGGCCGCCGTCCCGGGCCGAGCTCGACGAGGCCGCGGGCGGCCGGCCGCTGTACCTGACGCGGGCCGACGTGCACTCCGCGGTGGTCACCACGGCCCTCCTGGACCTCGTCCCCAACCTCCGCGAGCTGAGCGGGTTCTCGGCGGACGGCCCGCTGACGGACGCCGCGCACCACGCCGTGCGCACCGCGGCGCACGCCGCCGTGACGCCCGCCCAGCGCACGGAGGCGCAGCGCGCCGCGCTCGCCCGGGCGGCGTCGCTCGGCATCGGCTCGGTCCACGAGTGCGCCGGCCCGCGGATCTCGGGCGAGGAGGACCTGACCGGCCTGCTGCGGCTGGCGGCCGAGGAGCCCGGCCCGCGGGTCGTCGGCTACTGGGCGGAGGCCGTCGCGTCCGCGAAGGACGCCGCCCGGATCCGGGAGCTGGGCGCCGTCGGCGCGGCGGGCGACCTGTTCGTCGACGGCTCGCTCGGCTCGCACACGGCCTGCCTGCACGAGCCGTACGCCGACGCCCCGCACACCACCGGCACCGCCCACCTCGACGCGGCCGGCGTCGCCGCCCACGTCGCCGCCTGCACCGAGGCGGGCCTCCAGGCCGGCTTCCACGCCATCGGCGACGCCGCGCTGACCGCCGTCGTGGAGGGCGTCCGGGCGGCGTCCGCGAAGGTCGGCCAGGACCGGGTCCGCGCGGCCCGGCACCGGATCGAGCACGCCGAGATGCTCACGCCCGAACACATCGCCGCCTTCGCGGAGTTCGCGCTGACCGCCTCCGTGCAGCCGGCCTTCGACGCCGCCTGGGGCGGCGAGGACGGCATGTACGCGGCGCGCCTGGGCCGCGAGCGGGCCCGCACCCTCAACCCGTACGCGGCGCTGCTGCGCGCCGGCGTGCCACTGGCGCTGGGGTCCGACAGCCCGGTGACGCCCCTCGACCCGTGGGGCACGGTGCGGGCCGCCGCGTTCCACCGCACGCCGGAGCACCGTGTCTCGGTGCGCGCCGCCTTCACCGCGCACACCCGCGGCGGCTGGCGGGCGATCGGCCGCGACGACGCGGGCGTCCTGGTGCCGGGCGCGCCGGCGGACTACGCGGTGTGGGAGGCGGGGGAGCTGGTCGTGCAGGTGCCGGACACCCGCGTCGCCAACTGGTCCACCGACCCCCGCTCGGGCACGCCGGGCCTGCCGGACCTGACGCCGGGCGGTCAACTGCCCGTCTGCGTCCGGACGGTGGTGGGCGGGCGGACCGTCCACGAGCGGCCGAACGAGTGACGCTCCCGCGCCGCGTACCGCCGAACGACGTGCCGTCGGCCTGTCGCCCTGTGTGACGCCCTCGGTACTGACCTGGTGATTTGGCGCAACGCCGCAGGTCAAACCGGTGTTGACAGGGTGCGGGCGGGGGCCGGTAGGTTCGGCCGGGTCCACCACAGGACGTCCGACCGGAGAACTCCACGCAGTCGTCGAACGCCGCTGGGCCATGGGGCGGGGCGCCACCGTGCACCGCCACTGGGAGCCAGGTCCAGCGCACGGGGGCGGGGGACGTTCCGCCGGGTCGGCAGGTGTGACCCGGGTGGGGCCCGGAGGTTCAGTAGACAACGGTTCCAGGGGAACCCGCAGCCAGCGGTTCCCCGGCCGGCCCGAAGGACCCCGCGCCCCACCCGCCGTCCCCGCCCCGTTCCCCGCCCTGTCCCGCACCCTGGGAGCAGGCCGTCCCGTGACCGAGGTACGGTCTCGTGACCCCTGTACGACTTCCAGGAAGGCGCGACCGTGCCCCCGGGTTCCGACACCTCCGCCGCAGCCGTCGGCGCATCCGCCGCGCCGGCGGCGCCGCCGCGCCCCGGCCGGGCCGCCCGGCTGGCGGCCCTGGCCCGCCGCGAGGCGGCGCGCACCGGCCTGGCCGCCGCGACCGGCACCGGGCTGGCCTTCGCCTTCCCGCCGTACGACCTGTGGCCGCTGTCGGTGCTCGCGGTCGCGGCGCTGGCCCTGCTGACGCACGGGCGGACCGCCCGCCAGGGCGCCTGGACCGGCTTCGTCCTCGCCCTGCCGTTCTTCTTCCTGCTGCTGCGCTGGCTGAACGTGGTCGGCTACGACGTGGTGTTCGGCCTGTCGGCCGCCGAGGCGCTGTTCGTCGGCGCGCTGGGCGCCGGGCTCGCGGTGACCTCGCGGCTGCGCGGGTGGCCGGTGTGGGGGGCCTGCCTGTGGGTGGCCGAGGAGTGGGCGCGCGACCGGGTGCCGTTCGGCGGCTTCCCGTGGGGGCGGCTGGCGTTCGCCAACACCCACTCGCCGTTCACCCCGCTCGCGGCCCTCGGCGGCGCCCCGCTGGTGTCCTTCGCGGTGGCCCTGGCGGGCGGCCTGCTGGCCTTCGCCGGGCTCGCGGCCTGGCGGCTGCGGGGGAGCGGCGCGCCGCGCGGCCCCCGCCCGCTGCTGCCGCCGGTGGAGGCGGCGGCGGTGGCCGTCGCGGTGACCGTGGCCGGGTACGCCGTCCCCGTGCCGACGAAGGCGGACGACACGGTGAACATCGCCGTCGTCCAGGGCGACGTCCAGAAGCCGGGCATGGACTTCCTGGGCCGCCCGATGATGATCCTCAACAACCATGTCGACGCGACCCTGGACCTGGCGCGGGACGTGCGGGCGGGCCGGGTGAAGCGGCCGGACCTGGTCATCTGGCCGGAGAACTCCTCCGACCTCGACCCGTTCCAGGACAAGGTGGCCTACGCCCGCATCGACCAGGCGGTCAGGGCGATCGGGGTGCCCGTCCTCGTCGGCGCGCTCGTCGACCACCCCACCAAGGCGGGCTACGTCTACAACGAGGGCATCGTCTGGGACCCGAAGACGGGGCCCGGCGCCTCGTACACCAAGCAGCACCCGGTGCCGTTCGGCGAGTACGTGCCCTTCCGCGAGGAGCTCAGCAAGGTCGTCTCGCGGCTGCAGCGGGTGCCGCGCGACTTCTACCCCGGCGACCACACGGGCGTCATGAAGGTGGGGCCGGCGCGGCTCGGTGACGTGATCTGCTTCGAGGTGGCGTACGACGAGATCGTCCGCGAGACCGTGAACGCGGGGGCCCGGGCGCTGGTGGTGCAGACGAACAACGCGACCTTCGGCCGCACCGACCAGCCCGAGCAGCAGCTCGCCATGTCCCGGCTGCGGGCCGTCGAGCACGGCCGGGCCGTGGTGACGGCGGCCACCAGCGGCATCAGCGCGGTGGTGGGGCCGGACGGCGAAGTCCGGGAGCGCGCGCCCGAGTTCACCCGCCAGGTCATCAGTGCCTCGATCCCGCTGCGGGACGGCACCACCGTGGCGGACCGTGCCGGTGCGGCGCCCGAATGGGCGCTCGCTATCGTGGGGCTGCTCTCCTGCGCGGCCGCACTCCTGACCGGCCGTCGGAAACGACCGGACCAGACGATGGACAAGAAGGGCCAGCAGTGACAGACGGCGGTCAGCGGACATTCGGTCCGCTCGGTACGACCTTGGTGATCATTCCGACCTACAACGAGGCGGAGAACATCGAGCCCATCGTCGGCCGGGTGCGGGCCGCCGTCCCGGAGGCGCACGTGCTCGTCGCCGACGACAACAGCCCCGACGGCACCGGCAAGATCGCCGACGAGCTGGCCCAGGACGACGACCAGGTCCACGTGCTGCACCGCAAGGGCAAGGAGGGCCTGGGCGCCGCCTACCTGGCGGGCTTCCGCTGGGGTCTGGACCGGGGGTACGGCGTGCTCGTCGAGATGGACGCGGACGGCTCCCACCAGCCCGAGGAGCTGCCCCGGCTGCTGACCGCGCTCAAGGGCGCGGACCTGGTGCTCGGATCCCGCTGGGTGCCCGGCGGGCGGGTCGTGAACTGGCCCCGGCACCGCGAGTTCCTCTCCCGCGGCGGCTCGACCTACTCCCGGCTGATGCTGGACGTCCCGCTGCGGGACGTCACCGGCGGCTACCGCGCCTTCCGCCGCGAGACGCTGGAGGGGCTGGGCATGGACGAGGTGGCCTCCCAGGGCTACTGCTTCCAGGTCGACCTCGCCCGGCGCGCGGTCAAGGCGGGCTTCCGCGTGGTCGAGGTGCCGATCACGTTCGTCGACCGTGAGCTGGGCGACAGCAAGATGAGCCGGGACATCGTCGCGGAGGCGCTGTGGCGGGTCACGTCGTGGGGCGTCGAGGCGCGGGTGTCGAAGGCGCTGGGCCGGCGCGGCTAGGGGCCCGCCCCCTCTCCGGAGCAGGGTCCGGGGCCCCTCCGGGGGAGGGTCCGGGGCACCCTCCCCGCCCAGGCACACTTGAGGCATGACGTTCGGAACGCCGCAGCAGCCCGCCACCAGCCGCCGGCCCCTCCGCGGAGGCCCCCGCAAGCTGATCCCGCTCGCGATCGCCGTCTGGGCCGTCCTGGAGATCTGGCTCCTGATCCTCGTCGGTGACGCGGCCGGCGGCTGGGCCGTCTTCGCGCTGCTGGTCGCCGGCGTGGTCGCCGGCTCGTACGTGATCAAGCGGGCCGGGCGGCGCGCCTGGCGGCGGCTGAGCGAGTCGCTCCAGGGCCCCGGCGCGCCGGCCGCCCCGGCCGCCGAGGAGGGCGGCGGCAACGCGCTGACGATGCTGGGCGGGCTCCTGCTGATGGTGCCCGGACTGCTCTCGGACGCGGCCGGGCTGCTGTGCCTGTTCCCGCCGACCCGCTCGGCGATCCGCAGGGCCGTGGGGCGCCGCCTGGAGCGCTCCGCGGGCGCCCGGGCGTTCGCGCAGGCGCGCATGCGCACCGCCGACGGCAAGGTCGTCCAGGGCGAGGTGATCCGGGACGACGAGCGCCCCTCGCCCCCGCGCGCCGACGACCCGCAGCTGCCGCGCTAGTCCCTGGCTCCTTCGGACGCGAAAGGGCCCGGCCACCGCCGAAGCGGTGGCCGGGCCCTCGTCGTCGCGCGCGGCCGTCAGGCCGACTTGCGGGTGTCGCGCGGGTGCACGGCGATGTTCATGGCGCCGGAGCGCAGGACCGCCAGCCGCTCGGCCAGCACCTCCTCCAGCTCCTCGCGGGTGCGCCGCTCCATGAGCATGTCCCAGTGCGTACGCGCGGGCTTGCCCTTCTTCTCCTCGGGACCGTCGCCGTCCACCAGGAGTGCCACGGCGCCGCACGCCTTGCACTCCCACTCCGGCGGAATCTCCGCCTCCACAGAGAACGGCATCTCAAAGCGATGGCCGTTCGGGCATGCGTACTCCACCGCCTGGCGCGGGGCCAGATCGATGCCGCGGTCGGTCTCGTAGCTGGTCACCACAAGTCGCGTGCCGCGGAGAGCTCGCTCACTCATGAATTCGTGCCTCCCGGGCTTGTCGCCCACAGGACAGGTGTCGCTGTCGTCGTCATCCGGTCAACGTCCGGTCGGCGGTGAAGATTCCCCGTTGAGGGACATGCGTCGCCCGTCGTGCCGCCCCTTGTTGTACCCACCGGCGCCCGGTTTGTCACATCTGACAACAGATGTCACCCAGCGTTTCTGGCACTTCAGCGCGCAGTAACGGTTCATCCGGTGGGTCAGAGGCGTACACTACCGGCTCGCCGTTCCGGGGCGTGCGGCGGGGGTCTCCACGGGCACCGGCGCGACGGCCGCGACCGCCGTGTTCCCGGCCACCGTCCTGCTCCCCGAGGGGCCGAACAGGCGCAGGGAGAACTGGGCCAGCGGCCCGATCGCCACCGCGAAGAACACCGTCCCCACGCCCACCGAGCCGCCCAGCGCGAAGCCGGTCGCCAGCACCGCCAGCTCGATGCAGGTCCGCACCAGCCGCACCGAGCGCCCGGTCCTGCGGTGCAGCCCCGTCATCAGCCCGTCGCGCGGCCCCGCGCCGAAGCGGGCGGAGATGTACAGGCCGGTCGCCAGCCCGCACAGCGCCGTGGCCAGGACCAGCAGCGGGACCCGCGCCCACAGCGAGGACGGCGCGGGCACCAGCGCGAGCGTGGCGTCCAGCGACAGCCCGATCAGCAGGACGTTGGAGACCGTGCCGAGGCCGGGCCGCTGGCGCAGCGGGATCCACAGCAGCAGCACCAGGGCCCCGATCAGGATCGACGCCGTCCCGATCGACAGCCCCGCGTGCCGGGCCACCCCCTGGTTGAGCACGTCCCAGGGCGGCAGCCCGAGCCCCGCCCGCAGCTGGAGCCCCGCGCTCGTCCCGTACAGCGCGAGTCCGGCGTACAGCCTGACCAGCCGCCCGGCGGTCTCCTCCAGACCGGCCCGTGTCGGTGTCGGCACAACCCCTCCCCGATGTCGTCGGCCGACCCCGACGGTGGTGCGGGTGGCCTGTTCCGTGGCAGTCTGTGGACCGGAAGCACCCGAGATCCATGGCCAATTCCAAGAAGGTGGACTGCACACGATGAGTCAGTGGACCGCCTCCGTAGGAGCCCAGCAGCTCGCCCGGCTCCTCGACGCCCAGACCGGGACCGAGGCCACGGGCACGGTGACGTCCCTCAACGGCCGCCGTGTGCCCGCCTACCGCTCCCTCGCCGACCGCGTCCGGCTCCTCGTCCTGGAGGGCCGCGTCCCGGTCGCCGCCCGGCTGCCCGCCGAGCGCGAGCTCGCCGCCGCGCTCTCCATGAGCCGCACCACCGTCGCCGCCGCCTACGAGGCGCTGCGCGGCGAGGGCTTCCTCGAATCCCGGCGCGGCGCCGGGAGCTGGACCGCCGTGCCCGCGGGCAGCCCGCTGCCCACCCGCGCCCTGGACCCGCTCCCGCCCGAGGCCACCGGCTCGATGATCGACCTCGGCTGCGCCGCCCTGACCGCCCCCGAGCCCTGGCTCACCCACGCCTTCCGGGGCGCGCTGGACCAACTGCCGCCCTACGCGCACACCCACGGCGACTACCCCGCCGGCCTCCCCGCCCTCCGCCGGGCGCTCGCCGACCGCTACACCGCGCGCGGCGTCCCCACCATGCCCGAGCAGATCATGGTCACCACCGGGGCGATGGGCGCCGTCGGCGCCATCTGCCGGCTGCTGGCCGGGCGCGGCGAGCGGGTCGCCGTCGAGTCACCGTCGTACGCCAACGTGCTTCAGCTCCTGCGCGAGGCCGGCACCCGGCTCGTCCCCGTCGGCATGGCCGACCGGCTCGGCGGCTGGGATCTGCCCGCCTGGCGCCAGGTCCTGCGCGACGCCGCCCCGCGGCTCGCCTACGTGATCGCCGACTTCCACAACCCCACCGGCTCCCTCGCCCCCGAGGAGCAGCGCCGCGAACTCGTCGAGGCGGCCCGCTCCGCCGGCACCGTCCTCGTCGCCGACGAGACCATGGCCGACCTCGTCCTGGAACCCGGGCTCGCCGTGCCCCGCCCCGTCTGCGCCTTCGACCCCGCCGGCAGCACCGTCGTCACCGTCGGCTCCGCCAGCAAGTCCTTCTGGGCGGGGCTGCGCATCGGCTGGGTGCGCGCCGCCCCCGAGGTGATCCGCAGCCTCGTGGCCGCCCGCCCCTACGCCGACCTCGGCACGCCCGTCCTCGAACAGCTCGCCGTCTCCTGGCTGTTGGAGGGCGGCGGCTGGGACGCCGCCGTCGCCGTGCGCCGCGACGAGGTGCGCGCCAGCCGGGACGCGGTCGTGGACGCGCTCCGACGGCGGCTCCCCGACTGGGAGTTCGGCGTCCCGCGCGGCGGGCTCACCCTGTGGGTGCGCACCGGCGGGCTCTCCGGCTCCCGCATCGCCCAGGTCGGCGAGCGGCTGGGGGTACGCGTGCCGTCCGGACCGCGGTTCGGGGTCGACGGGGCCTTCGAGGGGTACGTGCGCCTGCCCTTCACCGTCGCCGCCCCTGTCGCCGACGAGGCGGTGACCCGCCTCGCCGAGGCCGCCCACCTCGTCGCCACCGGCGCCCCGGTCGCCGCCGACGCGCCCCGCACGTTCGTCGCCTGAGCCGGCGCCCTGGCCGTTGGCGGGGTCCGCGACCGGGCCGACGGCCGGGACGGCGCCTGAGCCGCCGGCGGCGACGGCGGCCGCCTCGGCGCCCGGACCGGCGCCCGGATCGGCGCCCGGGACGGCGGCCGAAGCACCGCCCGTCCCGGCAGGCCACCCGGCGCCCGCCCCGGCGGCAGCGACAACGGCCGCACCGGGCGCACAGGCAGCCGCACCGGCGGGCGCACAGGCGGCCGCAGCGGCGGGCGCACAGGCGGCCGCAGCGGCGGGCTCACCAGCGGGCGCGCCCCCGCCGGGAGCGAGCGCCGCTTCGGCCGGCGCGGCCGGGCACGGCGCGTCGGCGCAGGGCGGCCACTCCGGCAGGAGCGCCAGCACCGCGCGGCGGGGTGCGTCCGGGGCGTTCTCGTCGTACGGGTCGGGGGTGTCCGGGACCTGGAGGCGGTGGACGGGGCCGGTGCCGAGCCGGGCGTAGCCGCGGCCGGGCGGCGGGTCGTCGGGCGGGGTGGTGCCGGGCGGGGCGCCGAGCACGGCGTGCACCCGCTCGGCGGGGACGGGGCCGAGCACCACCCGGGCCCGGGTGTGCGCGAAGACCGCCTCGGACAACAGCCGGGCGTTCTCCAGCTGTTCGCCGACGACGACCGTCACGTTCGCGGCCCGGCCGTGCCGCAGCGGGACCTGGAGCAGCTCCCCGGGGTCCGGCAGGCCCTGGCGGACGGCGAGTTCGGCCAGCGCGGCGGGCCGGTCCACCACGACCCACAGCGCCCGGCGGACGTCCTCGGGGGCCGGACGGCCCTGCCGGCGCGCCGCGTTGATGGCCACCAGCCGCCGCTGGGTCTCCCGCGCGGCCCACTCCAGCGCCGCCGCGCAGCCGGCCGGAGAGGACTCCGCGGCCGGCACGCCCTCCCGGCCGGCCAGGAAGGCGTACTCGCCGGTGCCGCCGCCGTCCACCACGACCGCGTCCGCGTGCGGCAGCGCCTGGAGCAGCACCGACCGCAGCAGGGTCGTGACGCCCGCCGCGGGCGTCCCGAGGGCCAGCAGGTGCGGCTCGGTGGACTGGCGGCCGGTGCGCCAGACGACGGGCGGGACGTCGAGGGTGCGCTCCCCGTCGGTCACCGGCAGGGTGCGCCGGACGCCGGCCGGGTCCGTGAACCCGAGGACGGTCTCGCCCGGGGCCGTCACGAAGCGCTGGGCCCCGATGCCGGACGGCAGCGCGGGCAGGGCGGTGACGTCGAGGGTGCCCTCCTCCTCGTTCCAGACGAAGCGGTACTCGCGGTCCCGGCCCGCCCTTATCCGCAGCAGGTGCTCGACCCGGGCGCGGGCGTCGCCCTCGCCGTCCGTGAAGTACGCGGGGTAGCGCAGCCGCAGGGCGACGAGCCGGCCGTCCCGGTCGAAGCCGTGGTCGTCGAAGACCTCCCGCCAGGAGCCCCCGTGGCGGTAGAGCGGCGCGGGATCCCGCGGCGACGAGAAGTAGGGCACCAGCGCCTCGTACAGCGACTGGAGGCGGGCGGCCAGCGGGTCCTGGCCGCCCGCCGGCCGCTGCGCCCGCTCGCGTCCGCGCCAGGCGCCGGCCGCCAGCAGGGCGGCCGCGGCGAGCGGCGGCCCGTAGGGCACGAGGGCGACGATGATGACGCAGGAGGCGGCCAGCAGCAGGGCGGCGCCGCGCTGGTCGCGCGGCGTGCGCTGCCAGCCGCGCCGCCCGGCCGCGGCCAGCGACCGCAGGCCCCGGGCGACGGTGATCACCGGGTGCAGCACGTCCCGGGCGCCGTCGGCGACGGTACGGGCCAGCTCCCGGCCGCGGGGGAGCGGGGACCCGCCGGGTATGGCGCGGCCGGACGGCGTGCGGTCGGGCAGGGCGCGGGAGATCCCTCGTCGGCCCATCACGGCCTCCTGTGGACGACGTTCGGAACGGGGGGCACGCCCCGGGGCTAGAACCTGAGGCCGCCGAGCAGCCCGGCGAGGCTGGCGCCGCCCGCCTTGATGCTGGGGGCGATGGCCGTGCCCGCGAGGTAGAACCCGAACAGGGCGCAGACCAGGGCGTGGGAGGCCTTCAGCCCGTCCTTGCGGAAGAACAGGAACACGACGATGCCCAGCAGCACGACGCCGGAGATGGAGAGGATCATGGACGGTCTCCTGACTGGTGGGGCCTGACCGGTGGGCGGTCACCATGGGTCCTTCCAGAGTCACAGCAAGGCGGAACCGTGACATCCGGGAAGAGGCACACGAGTGACGGGCCGTCCGCCCGCCCGCGGACGGACCCGGACGCCCCGTCCGCGGGCGGGCACCCGCCGGCGGTACGTAGGGTGGGGCCGGAAGACCGGAACCGATCCCGAGGACGCGACCCATGCCCGAGCCCACCCCCGAGACCGAGCCCGCCCACGACCCCGAGGTGCTCCAGCTCGCGGCCAAGGTCTTCGACCTGGCGCGCCACGGCGACACCGACACCCTCGCCGCGTACGTGGACGCCGGTGTCCCCGTCAACCTCACCAACGACCGCGGCGACACCCTGCTGATGCTGGCCGCCTACCACGGCCACCCGCGCACCGTCGAGGCGCTCCTCGCCCGCGACGCCGACCCGGACCGCGCCAACGACCGCGGCCAGACGCCGCTGGCGGGCGCCGTGTTCAAGGCCGAGGACGAGGTCGTCCGGCTGCTCCTCGACCACGGGGCGGACCCGGCCGCGGGGACGCCGTCGGCGATCGAGACGGCGGGGATGTTCGGGCGCCAGGACCTGTTGGAGCTGTTCACGGGGAAGTGACCGGCGGGCGTGGGAGGGGGCTCTTAGAAAGCTCTTACGCCCTGCCGATATCAACTTCCCCATGCGCCACACCACTTCACGTCATGCCGTCCTGCGCGCCGCCGCCGTGGCCCTCGCGGTCACCCTGCCCTGCGTCGCGCCGGCCCCCTCCGCCGGCGCGGCGCCGGCCGCCGCCCCGTCCGCGGTCACCGTCCACGGCGGCCTCGTCGACATCCCCGTCCGGGGCGGCACCGCCACCGTGGACCCCGCCACCCTGCGGGTGACCGCCCGCACCGCGGCGGGGACGGTCGAACTGTCCGCGCCCGCCGCGCAGTCGCCCGGCCGGCCCGGCCGCGTCGCCGTCACCGACGGCGGCGCGCGCTGGACCTACGCCGGGACCGGACGGACCGTCACCGCGCGGGCCGAGCACGGCCGGCTGCTGGTCTCCGTGCGCTCCGACGGCGCCGCCGACGGGACCCTGGCCTGGCCCGTCACGGGCGCCGACCCGGCGGCCACCGCCCTCCAACTGCCGCGCGGCGAGGGCCTGTCGCTGCCCGTCGCCGACCGCTTCTGGAACTCCGGCCGCGCCGGGCTCGCGGGGAGCGCGATCGGGATGGACTCCGGGCTGTCCCTGCCGCTGTGGGGCTACACCCTGGGCAAGGGCCTCGGCGCGAGCTACCTCGTGCCCACCGACATCGGCACCACGCTCCGCGTCGCCTCCGAGCGCGGGCGGCTGCGCGCCACCGCCGAACACCGCTTCTCGCGGGGCGAGGGCACCACGGACTACACGGTCGCCTTCGCCCTCACCGACGGCTCCCCGGTCGCCCCGGCCGCCGACCACCGCTCCTGGCTCCAGGAGAACGGACGGCTCGGCAGCCTCCGCGACAAGATCCGGGCCAACCCGGCCGCGGGCGGGCTGCTCGGCGCCTTCCACGCCTACACCTGGGGCGAGGCCCGCACCGCCGACGGGATCAAGGCGCTGCGCGCCCTCGGCGTCGACCGCATGTGGCTCGGCTACGACGCCGACGAAAAGGGCATGTCCGCCGGGGCGGTGGCCGCCGCGAAGAAGGCCGGCTACCTCGTCGGCCCGTACGACTCCTTCGCCAACGGGCAGGACCCCAAGGCAGCCGACGCCCCCACCTCGGTCTGGCCCGGCACCGTCCACCCGGACTTCTGCGTCCGGCGCGCCGACGGCACGCCCGAGCCGGGCTTCCACGACCGCGGCTGCTACCTCAGCTCCGAGGCGTTCGAGAAGGACGCCCGGGGCCGGGGTTACCTCGCCGACCGGACGCGGGCCATGACCGCCAACGGCGCCGACAGCTACTTCCTCGACGTGGACGCGGCGGGCGAGCTCTTCCGCGACCACAGCGCCGCCCACCCCATGACCAAGTCCCGCGACCGCGCCAACCGCCTCGCCCGCATGAAGCGCGCGGGCCGCGGCCTCGTCCTCGGCTCCGAGTCGGCCGGCGCGTGGGCCAACCAGGTGCTCGCCTACGACCACGGCTCGGGCACGCCGGTGGCCGACGGGCTCTGGAAGGCCGAGCGCGACAAGGAGAAGTGGGGCGGCTACGCGCCGGCCAAGGCGCCGGCCGTGTTCTTCAAGCCGGCGGAGCTGCCGGCCGACGTCGCCAAGGCGATGTACGACCCGGCGTACCGCGTCCCGCTGTACGAGACGGCGCTGCACGACTCGCTCGTCAACGTCGAGCGGTGGGAGCTGCCCTACGACAAGCTGCCGCGCCAGAAGACGGACCGGGCGCTGCTGGCCATGCTCTACAACACGCCGCTCAACTTCGTCCTCGACGGGCCGTCGTTGCGGTCGCGCGGCGCCGAACTGGCCGCCCTCCAGAAGTACTTCTCGCCCCTGCACAAGGCGGCGGGCACGGAGGCGATGACGTCGTTCCGCACGCTGACGGGGGACCGGACCGTGCAGCGGACGGTCTTCGGCGACGGAGTCCTCACCGTGACCGCGAACTTCGGGACGAAGGAGTGGCGGGGGCTGCCGGGCGGGTGCGTGGACGCGTCGCTGAAGGGGGAGGGGAAGCCGCGGCGCCTGTGCCCGGCGCAGGTCGACCGGGACGGCCCGTCCGGCACGTGAGGAGGAGCGGCGGCCGGGGCCCGGGGGGCGAAGCCCCTGCGGCAACGGATCAGGGCGGGGGCGGGGAAGCACCCCCCAGGACCGTCTCCACGGAATCGGCCTCCTCCGCCCGCTTGTCCTCGCGGTAGCGCACCACCCGCGCGAACCGCAACGCCACCCCCGCCGGATAGCGGGACGACCGCTGGAGGCCGTCGTACGCGATCTCCACCACCAGCTCCGGCCGGACGCGCACCACCCACCCGTCGTCGCTCACCGCCAGCTCCCGCAGCCGCCGCGTCTGCCACTCCAGCATCGCGTCCGTCAGGCCCTTGAAGGTCTTGCCGAGCATGGCGAACGTGCCGTCGGGGCGCCGGGCGCCCAGGTGGAGGTTGGAGAGGCGGCCGGTGCGGCGGCCGTGGCCCCACTCGGCGGCGAGGACGACCAGGTCGAGCGTGTGGACGGGCTTGACCTTCAGCCAGGAGGCCCCCCGCCGGCCCGCCGTGTAGGGCGCGGCGAGGGCCTTGACGACGACCCCCTCGTGCCCCCGGCGCAGCACCTCCGCCGCGAAGCCGCGGGCCGCCGCCCGGGCGGACGCGTCCGCGGGGTCGGGCACGGCCAGCCGCCGTACGCGCAGCGGTTCCGGCACGACGCGGGCCAGCTCCGCGTGCCGCTCCGCCGTCGTCAGGTCCAGCAGGTCGCGCCCGTCCACGGCCAGGAGGTCGAAGAAGACCGGCGAGAGGGGTAGGCCGGTGCCGGAGCGGGTGCCGACCCGCCCGGCGACGTCCTGGAAGGGGTGCGGCCGCCCGTCGGCGTCCAGGGCGATCACCTCGCCGTCGAGGACGGCGGAGGAGACCGGCAACGCGGCCGCCGCGGCGGTCACTTCGGGCAGGCGCGCGGTGATGTCGTCGAGCGTGCGGGTGTGGACGGTGACGGACGCCCCGTCGCGGTGCACCTGGACGCGGATGCCGTCCAGCTTCTCCTCCACCGCGCAGGGCCCGAGCCGGTCCAGCGCCTCGTCCACGTCCTTGGCCGTCTGCGCGAGCATCGGCAGCACCGGGCTGCCCACCCGCAGCCGGAAGCCGGCCAGCGCCGCGGGGCCGCTCGCCAGCAGCTCCCGGGCGACGGCGCCCAGCGAGCCGCCGAGCATCACCGCGCGCCGCACCTCGGCCGGGTCGGCGCCCGTGGCGGCGGCCACGCCCTCGGCGGCCAGCGCGTCCAGGGCGCCCTGGCGCAGCTCGCCGGCGATGAGCCGGAGCAGGAAGTGCTGTTCGCGCTCGGTGGCGCGCGCCAGGAGCGCGTCCACCAGGCGCTTGCGCTCGGCCTGCGCGCCCTGCCCGGTGACGGCCGCGAGGGCGCCGAGCGCGGCGTCCACCTCCAGGACGGTCAGCGAGGGGACGGCCGCGGGGGCGGGCGGATCCCGCAGGGTGCGCCAGCCGACGCGGGTCCGGCGCTGCGGCAGCCGTCCCGCCAGGTACGAGGCGACGAGCGGCGCCTCCTCGGGCTCCGCCCGGCGGAACAGCCCGGCCAGCAGCTCCGTCTTCGCCGTCCGCGACGGCACGGCCGACACCTCCGAGGAGACCCGGGCGAGGGCGTCCAGCAACATGCCCTCATCGTGCACCGGGGCCCGCCGGGCCGCCCCTCGGGCGGGCCGCGCTCCCGCTCGACGGGCGCTCCGCGGCCCCCGCCGCCCGGCTATTCCCGCCGCACCGGCGCCCGTTCGCGCCCGGCCGCGTCGCTGATCCTCAGCAGCAGGGCGATCATGAGCCAGTTGGCCACCAGGGAGGAGCCGCCCTTGGCGAGGAAGGGCAGGGCCTTGCCGGTCAGCGGGATCAGGCCGAGCACGCCGCCGGCCACCACGAAGACCTGGAGCGCCAGCGCGGCCGCGAGTCCGACGGCGAGCAGCGTGCCGAACGGGTCGCGGGAGCGCAGCGCGACGCTCAGACCGCGCTGGACGAGCAGCGCGTAGAGCAGCAGGACGGCCATCACCCCGGCGAGCCCGAGCTCCTCGCCGACGGTGGTGAGGATGAAGTCGCTGCGGCCCGCGAAGCCGATCAGTTCGGGGTGCCCCTCGCCCAGGCCCGTGCCCGTCACCCCGCCGCTGCCGAAGCCGAAGAGGGCCTGCGCGGCCTGGTCGGAGATGAGGCCCGGGGGCCGCCGGTCCTTGGGCAGGTAGATGTCGAAGGGGTGCAGCCAGGCGACGATGCGGCCCTTGACGTGCGGCTCGGTGGAGCCGACCGCGGCGGCGCCGACGGCGGCCATCAGCAGGCCGCAGACGACCCAGCTGGTGCGCTCGGTGGCCGCGTAGAGCATGACCACGAAGAGCCCGAAGAAGATCAGCGAGGTGCCGAGGTCGCGCTCCAGGACCAGGACCATCAGGCTCAGCACCCACACCGCGAGGATGGGCGCGAGCTGCCGCCCGGGCGGCAGGCGGAAGCCGAGGACCTTGCGGCCGGTGAGGGCGAGGGCCTCGCGGTGGGTGACCAGATAGCCCGCGAAGAAGATCGCGATCATGGTCTTGACGAACTCGCCGGGCTGGAACGACAGCGGCCCGAGGAAGATCCACCGCTTGGCGCCGTAGGTGTCGCCGGGGAAGGCCGCGGGTGCCATCAGCAGCACCAGGGCGACGGTCATCGTCAGGTAGATGTAGCGCTGGAGCCGGCGGTGGTCGCGCAGGACGAGCAGCACGCCCAGGCAGACCGCCACGCCGATCACGGTCCACAGCAGCTGTCCGGACGCGGTGCCGGGGGACTCGTAGCGCTTGGCGTAGGCGAAGTCCAGCCGGAACAGCAGCACCAGTCCGATGCCCGACAGCAGCGTCGCCAGCGGAAGGATCAGCGGGTCGGCGTCCGGGGCGAAGCGGCGCAGCACGAGGTGCGGCACCAGGGCCAGGCACACCATGCTCCCCGCGAAGCCGGCGAGCTGCGGGGGGATCTCCCCGGTGGTCGCCAGCCCGGCGTACAGGTAGCCGAAGGTGCTGATCAGTACGGCGAGGCAGAGCAGCACGGCCTCGCGGGCGCGGCGCCGGCCGCGGCCCTCCGCGGGCGGCGCGGCCGCCGCGTCGCCGTCGTCCTGCACGCGCACGGGTTCCACGGTCACACCCGTCATGTTGATCGGCTCCGGCCGCGGAAAACCCGTGCCGCTCCAAGAATCCTCGGCAATCCGGTGCGTCCCGTCTCATCCTCGACATTCGCTATGTGCACGCCACCAGCGTCACATATCCGACAAGGGGGACTGTCACCCGGCGCTCCGTGGTAGCGGTGCGTCAGGACGCGCCACCCACGGTGACGTCCGTAACCGCCCGGGGGCGCGGTGAGTTGACCTCACGGCGAGCGACCGGCACAGACACGGACCGGCACAGACACACCGAACAGCCCCGGCACACCGGAACAGGAGAGTGGTTCATGAGCAAGCGCCAGAAGGGCCGCAGGCACCGCAGGGTCAACCGCACCCCGAGGCCGGTCGGCCCGTCCCGCCCGCGCACCCGCCCCGAGCCGGAGCGGACGGTCGTCCCCGACCTCGGCCGGCACACGGCCAGGACCTGGGACGGCCTGTGCTCCTACGGGACGGGGGGCGCCTCCGTCGAGGAGCTGTGCGCCGCGGTCGGCTACCAGCCGCGCACCATCCTCAAGCACGTCTCCGGGCTCGCCGGGCAGGGCCTCGCGGAACAGCGCGGCGACCGCTGGTACGCGCGCGCCGGGGCCGGGGTGCTCGTGGCGGCACAAGGCGGCTGACCGGGCCGTTTCCCGGCTCCCGGCCCCGGCGCGTCATCCGCGCGGGTGAATACCCGTGATCCGGTGCGCAGTTGGGGTCCGATGATCTACTCTCGCCCGCATGCCGGACATGGATGAGATCATCGGACGGATCCGCCGTGACATGGACTCGCAGCTGCGCAAGAGGGCGCGCCGGGCGCTCGGCGAGGGGGTGGACCGGGCCGGCTGGGCCGCCGCCCGGCCGGACGCGCCCGCGGCGGCCGCGGCCGCCGCGGGAAGCGCCGTCCCCGGACCGCCCGAGGAAGGGCCCGTGCCCGCCCGTCCCCAGTGATCCGCCGGACGGGCGGCGCGGGCCCGCCGGATCAGCGCCGGGCCCGGGAGCGGTTCACGCCCATCCCCGCCAGGGCGAGCGCCGTCACGCAGCAGACGGCGCCGACGACGACGTTGCTGACGGTGGCGGCCGTGCCGAAGGAGTGGCCGGCCACGACCCAGGGCGAAATGATCGTCCAGACCCCCACGCCCAGGGCGGCCCAGCTCATGGAGTGGGTGCGCTCGTACGCGGAACCGAAACCGCCGGCCAGCAGCGCGAAGGCGATGCCGGTGATGAGGTTGTTGGCGGTCAGGGTGGTCGTGCCGTTGAAGCCCACGATCCAGGGCGAGGCGGCCAGGTAGACGCCGCACAGGAGGGCGAGTGCCTCGACGGCCTGGGCGACGGGGAGCGCCGTCGTCTCCTCCGAATGGGCGCGGAGGGCCATGATGTCCGGGTGCTGCTCGATCCGGGGTGACGTAGGGGCGGTCACGTCAGCCACCTTCTTTCCACAAGTGGAACGGAGAGTTCGGACCTTCTAGTAGTTTAACCGCAATGGTCGTTCTTCACCCTCGTGGCGGTGGATGGTCCGATCTGATGAGGTGCGATGTCCCGGGGGCGTACCGGACGGGTGTGCGGGGAAGGGTGTTCTTCCAGGGGCCGGTGCCCTTCCGGCCCGTGTCCCCGGACCGGCACCACACGGCTCGTCAGGGGGAGGTACCGCTCATGGAACAGCCCGCAGCGCAGGAAGAACGCCTGGCGGAGCGTTTACCCGGCCTCGGCGACGGACCGGCCGCGCCCGCGCCCGCCCGCGGCGGCCCGGCGCCCGGTGAGGCCGAAACCCCCCTGCCCGACGGCTTCGACGCCTTCCGTGCCTTCCGCGCCCCCGGTGACGGGGACGACGAACCGCACATCGTCCGCGGCATCGACTGACCGCCCCGCAGGGAGGCCGGGCGGAGGCCGTCCCGGCGCTCACGCGCCGTTCCCCGGACGGAAAGGTCCCCGTGGCTCCAGCCACGCCCCTGCTGTGGAGAACAGCGATATGCGGATCGCCGTCGTCACCGAATCGTTTCCGCCCGACGTCGGCGGTGCCGCCCACTGGGCCTGGCGGACCGTCGCGGCTGGACCTGCCGGCGCCGGTCTCCGCGCTGCCCGGCGTCCGGCTCGTCCTCGCCGGCGCCGGACCGCACGCGGCGGCGCTGCGCGCCGTCCTGCCCGGGGGCGCGCTTCCTCGGGTGCCGGACGGGGGATGAAGTCGCCCGTATCCACGCCTCCTTGGACGTCTTCGTCCATCCCGGGCCGGGGCGGGCCTCTTCCTTGAGCGGGCGGGAGGCGCCGGCGAGTGGGGGTGCCGGTGATCGCGCCCGCGAGTGGTGATCCCTGCGGTCCCGTGCGGCACGGGCGCACGGGGCTGCACGTGCGCCCCGGGGACGCGCAGGCGTTGCGCGAGGCGGTGCTGGCGCTGGAGTCGGGGGAGTCGGGGCGGAGGCGGCGGGCGCGTGAGTTCTGGCCCCATGGCCTCCCCCGGAGGGGGCACCCCCTCCGGGGGAGGGCCCGGGGCCAGAACTCACCCCCGCGCCGGCACGAACCGCACCCGCACCCCCGGCCCCGCCTGCCCCGCCTCCGCCAGCGCCGCCGCGCCGTCCACCACCCCGATCACGGGGTAGCCGCCCGTCGTCGGATGGTCCGCGAGGAAGACGACGGGCCGGCCGTCCGGCGGCACCTGGACGGCGCCCAGCACCATCCCCTCGCTCGGCAGTTCGCCGGCGACGACCCGCTCCAGCGCGGGCCCCTCCGTCCGCAGCCCGATGCGGTTGCTCGCCGCGGAGACGCGGAAGCGGCCGCCGGCCAGGGCGGCCAGCGCGCCGGGGGCGAACCAGTCGTCGCGGGGACCGGGGACGAGCGGGAGGACGAGTTCGCCGCGGGGCGGCCCCGGCCGGCGGACCGCGTCCGCCGTGGCCGGCGGCCCGCAGGGGGAGCCGAGCGGCAGGACCACACCGTCCGCGAGAGGCTCGGGCCCGAGACCGGAGAGCAGGTCGCGGGAGCGGCTGCCGAGCACCGGCGGCACGTCCACCCCGCCCGCGAAGGCGACGTAGCTGCGCAGTCCCGCCGTCGCGGCCCCGACGTCGAGGACGGCACCGGCCGGCAGCCGCACCGGGGCGCCCCAGGCGACGGGCCGGCCGTCCGCCCGGACCGGGCAGGGGGCACCCGTCACGGCCGCCGTCACGGCCGAGGAGACGCACACCGCGCAGCCGTTGACCGTGGTCTCCAGGGTCGCGAGCCCGTCCGGATTGCCGACGAGCCGGTTGGCGAGCAGGTGGGCCGGACGGTCGAGGGCGCCGGAGCGGGGGACGCCGAGGTGCGCGTGGCCGGGCCGGCCCAGGTCCTGCACGGTCGTCAGCGCCCCGGCCCGGACGACCGTCAGCCGCGCGCTCACGCCAGCACCTCGAACCGCACCCGCCGCCCCGGCACCAGCAGCGCCGCGGGGTCGCGCCCGGTGTCCCACATCGTGACGTCCGTACGGCCCACGAGCAGCCAGCCACCGGGGGAGGAGCGCGGATAGACGCCGGTGTAGGCGCCGGCCAGGGCGACGGAGCCGGCGGGTACGGCCGTGCGCGGGGTCGCGCGGCGCGGCACGCGCAACTCGGGCGGCAGGCCGGTCAGATAGCCGAAGCCGGGGGCGAACCCGCAGAAGGCGACGCGGAATTCGAGCGCGGAGTGGACGCGCGCCACCTCCTCCTCGGCGACTCCCCACAGGCCCGCGACCTCGGCCAGGTCGGCGCCGTCGTAACGCACCCCTATGACCAGCGGGTCGCCCTCGGCCGGCGGCAGCGGCGGCACGGTCCACGTCGTGATCTCGGCGGCGAGGGAGCGGGGGTCGGCGAGGCCGTCCAGCAGGACGGTGCGCGCGGCCGGGACGATCTCCGTCACGGGCGGCAGCGTCCCGGCCTCCCGGCGGCGCAGCAGTTCGGCGTGGAGGGCCTGGGCCTCGGCGGTGCCGTCGACCTCGACGAGCAGGGCGTGGCGCCCGACGCGCCGCGGACGGGGGACGGCGGTCACGCGAACGCCTCCAGCCGGACGCCCGCGGCCTCCAGCGCGTCCCGGACCCGCCGGGCGAGCGCCGCCGCGCCGGGCGTGTCGCCGTGCAGGCACAGCGAGCGGGCGCGGACGGTGACGTCCTCACCGGTCAGGGCGGTGACGGTGGCGTCACGGGAGAGGCGGACGGAGCGGGCCACCACGGCCTCGGGATCCGTGACCACCGCGCCCTCGGTGCCGCGCGGGACGAGCGTGGCGGCGGAGGTGTAGGCGCGGTCGGCGAACGCCTCGGCGACGACGGGCAGTCCGGCCTTGTCGGCGGCCTCGTGCAGCCGGGAGCCGGGCAGGCCCAGGACGGGCAGCGCGGCCCCGGCGAGCAGGACGCCCGTCACGACGGCGGCGGCCTGTGCGGCGTCGTGGACGGTGCGGTTGTAGAGGGCGCCGTGCGGCTTCACATACGCCACGTCGGCCCCGGCCGACCGGGCGAAGACGCGCAACGCGCCTATCTGGTAGGCGATTTCGTCGGCTAGCTCGTCCTCGGGGACGTCCATGGCGCGGCGCCCGAAGCCGGCCAGGTCGCGGTAGGAGACCTGGGCGCCGATGCGGACCCCGCGCGCGGCGGCGAGCTCGCACACGCGGCGCATCGTCGAGGGGTCGCCCGCGTGGAAGCCGCAGGCGACGTTGGCGCTGGTGACGACGGACAGCAGGGCCTCGTCGTCGGTCAGCCGCCAGCGTCCGAAGCCCTCGCCCAGGTCGGCGTTGAGATCGAGGACGGTCACCGTCGTTCCTCCCGCATGGTGTCGACTATCAGCTGCCGGGCGTCGTCCAGATAGGTGGTCAGTTCGGTCTCGGCGCGCGCGTACTCGCCCTTGGCCAGGAGCTGTTCGATGGCGCGGTTGCGGACGAGGAACGGCTCGTGGAAGCGGCGGGGCGAGGGCATCGTGTGGAAGGCCAGGCGGAGTTCGGCCAGCAGCCGGTCCATGGCGGCGTCGACGCGGGGGCTGGCGGAGAGCCCGGCGAGCGCCCGGTGGAAGGCCAGGTCCGCGGTGGCCACGGCCGGCCAGTCGCCGTCGTCGGCCGCCCACTCGGCCTCCGTGACCGCGGTGGTCACCGCCTCGCGCAGCGCGGGGGGCGCGAGGGCGGCGGCGCGCACGCCGGCGGACTCCAGGGCGCCGCGCACCCGGTAGATGTCGATGACGTCGTCGGGGCCGAGCACGCGGACGAACACCCCCCGGTTCAGCCGGTGTTCGACGAGGCTCTCGTGGGCCAGCAGACGGAACGCCTCCCGCAGGGTGTTGCGCGAGACCCCGAGGTCGAGGCCGAGCGCCTCCTCCGAGAGCTGGCTCCCGGGCGGCAGGTCGCCGCGTTCGACGCGTTCGCGGAGGACGGCGGCGACGCGCTGCGCTGTGGAACGGGTCATGACATCTCCTCAGGAGAGGTGACCGGGCGCAAACCCTTGAGGATTGTTGAACAACATCCTAGCCTCCTCGCCAGTCGCCTCACCCGGTCGAGTGAGGTCCGAGATGCGAAAGGCGGGGCGCATGCTCGTACTTCTGGGCGTCCTCGTGGTCGTGGCCGGATTCGCCGCACGCCGCAACCCCCTGCTCGTCGTCGGGGCCGCGGGCATCGTCACCGGTCTGCTGGGCGGGCTGACGCCGCGTGAGGTGCTGGCCGCCTTCGGCACCGGCTTCGCCTCCAGCAGGGGAGTGACGATCTTCGCCGTCACCCTGCCCGTCATCGGACTGCTCGAGCACCACGGCCTCCAGGAGCAGGCCCGCCGGGTCGTCGCCCGCTTCGCCTCCCTGACCGCCGGCCGCTTCCTCGCCCTCTACCTGCTACTGCGCCAGGTGACGTCGGCGGTCGGGCTGGGCGGGGTGCTCGGACACGCCCAGACCGTACGGCCGTTGGCCGCGCCGATGGCCGAGGCGGCGGCCGAGCGGGCGCACGGGCCGCTGCCGGCGAAGGTCCGCGAGCGGATCCGTTCGTTCGCCGCCAGCGCCGACAACGTCGGCTTCTTCTTCGGCGAGGACGTCTTCCTGGCCGTCGGCTCGATCCTGCTCATCACGGGCTTCGTCAACACCACGTACCACACGCGTCTCGAACCGCTCGACCTCGCGCTGTGGGCGGTCCCGACGGCCGTGTGCGCCCTCGCGGTGCACGGCTGGCGGCTGGTGCGGCTGGACGGCAGCCTGTCCGCCGCCGGGCCGGCGGCGTGGGACCGGAAGGCGGCCGTCAAGTGATCGAGGCGGAGTGGTTCCACTGGCTCGTCGGCGGGCTGTTCCTGGTGATGGCCGCCCAGATGCTCACCGACCGCACCAATCCCCGGCGTTACGGCAGCGCCCTCTTCTGGGGGCTGCTGGGACTGGGGTTTGTCTACGGGACGTGGGTGGCCGACCACCGCGCCCCGGCCGAACCGCTGGGCGCCGCCGTCCTCGTCATGGTCTGCCTCGCGGGCTTCGGCCGTACCGGGCGCGGGGCGCCGCCCGAGGGCGCGGCGGAGCGGCGGGCGGCTGGCGCGGAGCGGTTCGGCGGGCGGCTGTTCGTCCCCGCCCTGACGATCCCCGCCGTGGCCCTCGCCTGCGCCGTCGGGCTCAAGAGGGTCCACTGGGGCGGCGGTCCGCTGCTCCAGAAGGGCAGTGAGACGGTGCTCGGGCTCGGCATCGGCTCGGTCGTCGCGCTGGCCGTCGGGATGGTGATGCTCCGCGAGCGGCGGATCTCCACGCCGCTGCACGCGGGCCGTTCGCTGCTGGAGTCCATGGGCTGGGCGATGCTCCTGCCGCAACTGCTCGCCACGCTCGGCGCGATCTTCGCCTCCGCCGGGGTGGGCGACCAGGTCCGGCGGGTCACCACCGCGGTGCTGCCCGGCGGTTCGGTCTTCCTCGCGGTCGTCGTCTACTGCGTCGGCATGTTCCTGTTCACCGTCGTCATGGGCAACGGCTTCGCCGCCTTCCCCGTGATGACGGCCGCCGTCGGCTGGCCCGTCCTGGTCGAACAGGCCCACGGCAACGCGCCCGCCGTGCTCGCGGTCGGCATGCTCGCCGGGTTCTGCGGGACGCTGGTGACGCCGATGGCCGCGAATTACAACCTCGTCCCGGCGGCCCTGCTGGAGCTGAAGGACCAGTACGGCCCCATCAAGGCCCAACTGCCCACCGCCTTCATCCTCCTTGGGTGCAATATCTCCGTTATGTTCCTTTTTGCGGTGTGAGGGCGCGGGCGGCGGGCCCGGGGAACCGTGCCGTTTCGGCCGATGTCAGTGCGACCGCTTACTCTGTGCGACGTGACATCTCCAGCCCCGGCGGCCGTTCCGCCCCAGCTCAACGGGCCCCACCGCCCTGCCCCGGGTCCGGCCGCCGACGAGGGCCTGGCCCGCCGGCTGCGCGCGCTCGCCTGCACGGCGCCCCTGCACGACCTCGACGCGCGCAAGGCCAACCTCGCGGGCGAGTACGGGGTGTACGCGATGGCCGAGGTGGCCCTGGCCGCCATCGACCTCGTCACGCTCACCATGGACTTCGACACCGGCGCGGACCACGAGCAGATAGTGACCCGCCTCCTGCCGCGGGTCGCCGCCCAGGCCCCCGAGCGGCCGCAGTCCGAGCACGAGCGCGTCGCCCGCTGGGTCCTGGAGAACCTCATCAACGTCGGCAGCGCCGACCGCGGGTTCCGCGTCGTCTACGGCACGTTCGGCACCGACGGCGCCTACGTCCGCCGTGACTACGACTTCAAGCTCATCGAGGAGGTCCCCGGCCCCGGCGGCACCGTCTTCCTGCGCGCGACCGACGAGGCCGTCAACGTCCTCGTCGGCGCGCTCGACACGGACGTCACCAGCGCCCAGATCGCCGCCGAGGTCAAGCTGGAGGTCCTCGTCAGCCGCGGCCGCCTCGCCGACGCGCAGCTCGCCGCCGAGCAGGCCCGCTACCGGACGGTTCAGTACGCCGAGACCCTCCGCAAGACCCTCGACGCCACCCGCCGCAACGTCCGCGCCGTCGACTGGCTCAACACCGTCCCCGACATGATCGCCGAGGCGCTCGACCACGTCGCCGACCGCTACCGCCACGAGAACGCGATCCTCACCAACATCCGCAAGGTGCGCGACGAGGCGGCCTCCGGCGTCGACCCCGAGCACAAGCGGCGCGCGGCCGAGCTCGTCGACATCGTCAAGGACTGCATCCGCCGGCACACCCAGCTCCAGTCCCGGCTGCTGGAGGCCGGCCCGCTCTTCCGCGCCGAGCAGGACCGCCAGGCGTTCGCCTCCCCCGCCGCCCGCTCCGGCCTCGACCTCTACGGGCAGCTGCTCGCGCCCGTCCTGACCCTGCCGCTGGAACGGGCCGGGCGCGTCACGGACGCCTTCTTCGCCCGCGGCACGGGGCTGCGCACGCCCTCGTCCGTGCGCGTCGGCGACCTCGTCGAGCTGCTGCTCACGCCCCCGGCCGAACGGGAGCACCTCGGCGCCGAGATGCCCGAGCCCGATCTCATCGCCACCCCCGACGACAGCCGCTTCAGCGAGGAGCAGCTCGCGAGCGCCATGGAGCTGCTGACGCTGCCGGCGGACGCGCCGCGCCGGCTCTCCGGCCTCCTCGCGGACGCGCGCCTGCGCGATCCCGAACTGCCCTACCTCGTCGCCCTCCTGGCCGTCCACGCGGCGAGCCCCGCCGTGGGCACGGCCTATCGCCAGGGCGAGTCCTCCCTGCTGTTCGCCGTCGACGACGGCACGCCGCTCGACGACCCCGGGTTCGGCGGGGCCGACCTCATCGTCGGGACGGCGCTGCTCGACGCGGCGGGGATGGCGGCGGACCGGTCGGAGGGGGTGTGATGATGCGGTGTGCGGCGGGGGGTGCGGGCGCGGGGGGCCGCCCGGGAGAGGGTTCGCCCCCGCCCGCCCTTTCTCCGCTTCTTCCAGGGCTGCGCCCCATGCCCCCATGCCGCGCTCCGCGCGGGGCGGGGCACAACTCCCCACCCCCGGCCAGCGCAGCGACCACGCACCACCAGGAGCACCAACCGTGACTGACGACCACGACGTCGACGAGACACCGGCACAGGCCCCGGCACAGGCACAGGCTCCGGCCCAGCCGGACGCCCCCTCCCCAGCGGGAAGCACCCCCCTCACCCCCGCCGACGCCGCCGACGCCGCCCGCCTCATCGCCTTCGGGCTGCAGCCCAAGCTGCAGCCCGCCCGCGACGCCGAGTACACGGAGCTGCTGCGCCGCCACCGCGACGACCCCGCGTTCGCGCGGCTCGCCGACGCCGTCGCGGCGGGGCTCGGGCTCGTCGTGCTGGAGGTGTCGACGCGGGCGGGCATGGCCGTCACCGCCGCCGACGACTCGGTGTTCGCGGTCCGGATGGGCGACTACGCCCGCCGGGCCACCGCCGACTCCGGCGACCGCTTCCTGCACGGACTGGCCCACCTCGCCGTGGCGGCCATGGCCTTCCCGCGCCCGGAGGACCTCGCCGACGACGGCTACATCGGCCGCGTGACCGTCAACGGCGTGGACGCGTTCGTCCGCCAGGCGTGCCGCCGGCTGGAGGAGCGGGCCGCCGAGGGCGGGGAGAACACCGACCCCGCCAGCGACGCCCCGGGCCTGGAGGCCGCCTGGCGGGTCTACGCGCGGCGAACGGCCACCGGCGCGACCAAGGACGCCCGCCGGCTGGCCGGTTCGACGACGGGCATCATCGCGAAGGCCGTCGCCTTCCTCGTCGACTCCGGCTTCCTCCAGCGCACCGGCGACGACGCGGGCGGCACGTACCGCACGACCCCGCGCTACCAGCTCCAGGTGCGCGACATGGCCGGCAGCGCCGCCATGACGGAGCTGCTGGAGCTGGGCGTCGTACCGGTGGGCGACGGCCGCCCCACCCTGCTGCCGCCGGACGACGCCGACGACCTCGAACTGGTCGCCGACGCCGGCCTGCCCTTCCACTCCTGACGACCGACCACTCCTGACGACCGACCACTCCTGACGACCGACCACTCCTGACATCCGACCAGTCCTGACCCACCCGTCCTGACGACCGACCAGTCCTGACGAACCGACCATCCGCGAGCAACGAGAGTCCGCCGCCATGTACGAGCTGTCCCGGGTCCGCCTCTACTCCATCGGGCCCGCCGGTGCGCGCTACGCCGACACCGTGCTGGATCTGCGGGGGGTGGGCGCCCCGGTGCCCTCGCCCGCGCCGACGCAGGCGGAGTTCTTCGAGGAGGAGCCGGCCGGCCCGCCGCGCCGGCCCGCCCCGGCGGGCGTGCTCTTCCTGGAGAACGGCGGCGGCAAGTCCGTCCTGCTCAAGCTGATCTTCTCGGTGATGCTGCCGGGCCACCGCAACACGCTGGGCGGCGCGAGCTCCGGCGTGCTGCGCAAGTTCCTCCTCGCCGACGACTGCGGTCACGTCGCGCTGGAGTGGCAGCACGTCCTCACCGGCGAGACGGTCGTCGTCGGCAAGGTCAGCGAGTGGCGCGGCCGTCAGGTCTCCAACGACCCGCGCAAGTTCGCCGAGGCGTGGTACTCGTTCCGCCCCGGTCCGGGCATGAGCCTGGACGCGCTGCCGGTCGCCGAGTCCACCGCCATGCGCCCGGCGGCCGAGGGCGCCTCCGGCGCCCGGGGCCGGCGCCGCACGATGAAGGGCTTCCGCGACGCCCTCACCGAGGCCGGCAAGGCGTACCCGCACCTGGACGTGGTGTGGGAGGAGATCCACGAGCGCTGGAACGAGCACCTCGGCGAGCTCGGCCTCGACCCCGAACTCTTCCGCTACCAGCGGGAGATGAACGCCGACGAGGGCGAGGCCGCCGGCCTGTTCGCGGTGAAGAACGACTCCGACTTCACCGACCTGCTGCTGCGCGCCGTCACCGACACCCGCGACACCGACGGCCTCGCCGACCTCGTGCACGGCTTCGCCCACAAGCTCGGCCGCCGCGCCGAGCTGACCGCCGAGCGGGACTTCACCGCGGGCTCCCTGGAGCTGCTCTCCCGCATCGCCGAGGCCGGCGCCCGCCGGGACACCGCCCGCGGTGTCCACGCCGGGGCCGAGCGCCGCACCCGCGCCCTGGCCCGCCGCCTCTCGGCCCGCGCCGCCGAGGAGCGCGGGCGCGCCGCCGAGCTGGCCGAGCAGGTGGCCGGCGCCGCGCACCGCGTCACCGACGCCGAGGACGCCCGCGGCCGCGCCGCCGCGATCGCCGCCGAACTCGCCTACCGGCACGCCTCGTTGGCCCTGGCCGCCGCCGAGAAGTCGGCCGCCGCCCAGCGCCGCGAGCTCAACGACGCCCGTACGCTGCACTCCGCGTGGCAGGCCGCCGAGACCGTGCTGCGCCACCGTGCCGCGGCCGACCGCTCGGCCCGCGTGGCCGCCGCCATCCACGAGGCCGAGCGCGACGCGGCCCCCGCGCTGGAGGCCCGCTCCCGCGCGGCCGCCGCCCTGGTGCGCGCGCTCAACGCCGCGGCGGAGGACGCCGAGCGGCTCGCCAACGAGCAGGAGGAGCGCTCGGCGGTCCTCCAGGAGACCGGGGAGGCCGCCCACCGCGACGCCACCGCCGCCGCCACCGAGGCCCAGCGCGCCCGCAGCGAGTCCGGCCACCTGCGCCAGCGCCTCGCGGAGGTCGAGCAGGAGACCGCGGAGGCCGTCCGGGCCGGCTGGCTCGACGACTCGGCGCCCGACGCCGACCCGGCCCGCGCCGCGCTCGCCGCCAGCGACGCCGAGAAGTCCGCCTCCGCCGCGTACGAGACGGCCCGCGAGGCCGCCGCGCAGGCCGCCGCGCGGGCCAAGGAGACCTCGGGCGCCGAGTCGCGCGCCGAGCTGGCGGCGGCCCGGGCGGCCGACGCCGCGGCCTCCGCCGAGGCGGCGTACGAGGGCGAGCGGCGCGCCGCCGAGGCGCTCGGCGCCGAGCCCCGCATCGCCGAACTCCTCGGCCTGCCCGGCGGGCCGGCCGCCGGGCAGCTCCCGGCGCAGCGCTCCGGCGAGGCCCCGGCCCCGGGCCTGACCGCCGAGGAGCTCGACCGCAACGCGGACGCGCTGCGCGAGCTGCTGGAGGAGAACGTCGCAGGTGCCGAGCGCACCCTGTTCGACCTGCGCACCGCCGCCGCCGACGACTCCCGCATCCTGGGCGCCCTGGGCGACGGCGGACTGCTGCCCCCCGGCCCGGACGTCCTGGCCGCCGTCGAGTTCCTCGGCGAGCACGGCATCCCGGCGCTCCCCGGCTGGCGCTACCTGGCCCAGTCCGTGGACCCGGCCGAGCACGCCGCCGTCCTCGCCCGCCGTCCCGAGCTGGTGGACGGCGTCGTCATCACCGACCCCGACTCGCACGCCCGCGCCCGCGAAGTGCTGGGCGCCGCCTCGCTGTTGCCGCGGTCCGCCGTGGCCGTCGGCACCGCCGCCGCGCTCCTCGCCCCCGTCCCCGAGGACGGCGACGGCTCCGGGGTCTTCCTGGTGCCGCCGAACCCGGCCATGCACGACGAGCGCGCCGCCGACGAGGAGCGGCACGCCCTGCGCGAGCGGGCCGCCGCCCGCGACGAGGAGATCCGGGCGGTCGCCGCCCGGCTGGCGGCCGACCGCACCCTCGCCGCCCGGCTGTCCTCCTGGCGCGCCGGCTGCCCGGAGGGCCGGCTCGCCGAGCTCGCCGCCGAGGCCGAGCGCTGCCGCGCCGTCGCCGACGCGGCCCAGGAGGTGCTGACCGCGGCGCGTACCGCCCGGGCCGAGGCCGAGGAGGCCGCCGCCCGCACCGCCGCCCTGCGCGACGAGCGCCAGGAGGCCGCCCAGCGCGCCCGCCGCGTCGCCGACGCGCTGGCCGGCCTCGCCCACCGGCTGCGCGAGCGCGCCCACTGGCAGACCCGTCTGCGCGAACTCGCCGAGGAGGCCGCCGAGTCGGAGGAGCGGGCCGCCGCCTGCGTGGACCGCGCCCGCGCCGCCGACGAGGACCGCCGCACCGCCCAGCGCGCGGCCGACGACGCGCGCCGTACGGCGCGGGCGCTGCGCGCCGAGCGCGCGGAGATCGCCGGCGCCCCCGACGAGGCCGGCGAGGAGGAGTCCGGCTCCGCCGGCTCCCTGCCCGCGCTGCGCGAGGCGTACCGCGCCGCCTCCCAGCTCTACGAGAAGGTCGGCGTCGGCGCCGACCTGCGCGCCGAGCAGGCCCGGGCCGAGAGCGACGAGAGCGCCGCCCGGGCGGAGCTCGACCGCCTCACCAACAAGGTCCGCACCCGCGCCGCCCAGCTGCTGGAGAGCCCCGACGGCGCCGACGGCCCGTCCCGCCAGGCCGCCGCCGCCCGCGCGGAGGCCCTGGTGCAGCTGCTGGAGGGCCGCGCCTCGGCGGCGAGCGAGCAGCTCGGCCGGCTGCGCGGCGAGGCCGAGCGGCTCGCCCCGGCCGACGGCGACGCGCACGCCGAGCTCCCCGAGGAGCGCGAGCCCGCCGACGCCGAGCACGCCAAGGAGCTGCTGCGCACCGCCACCGCCGAACTGGCCGCCCGCGCCGACGCGTTGGAGGCCGCCCGCGCCGCCCACGCCGACCTGCTGCGCGCCCACCGGGCCGCCGAGGACGCGGCCGCCGGCTTCGACGACACCGCGGCCCTCCTGCGCGACCTGCTGCGCGACAACGCCGCCGAGGAGACGGAGGAGCGGCCCGAGCCGTACAGCGGCACGCTGGAGGAGGCCCGGCAGGCGGCCGCCGAGGCCCGCCGCTCGCTGCGCGGCTGCGCCGGCGACCTGTCGGCGGCCGAGGCGCAGGTCCGCGAGGCCAGCGACGTCCTCGTCCGGCACGCGAACTCCACCCGCTACGAGATGGTCCGCACCCCCGCCCGCCAGCAGATCCGAGAACTGCCCGCCGCGGCGCTCCCGGAGCACGCCGCGGCCTGGGCGGACGCCTTCGCGCCCCGGCTGCGGGTGCTGACCGACGAGCTGGAGCAGCTGGAGCGCAACCGCGACAGCATCGTCGACCGGCTGCGCGGCCTGGTGGAGTCCTCGCTGACCACGCTGCGTTCGGCCCAGCGGCTGTCGCGGCTGCCGGAGGGGCTGGGGGAGTGGTCCGGGCAGGAGTTCCTGCGGATCCGCTTCGAGGACCCCGACCAGAGCACCCTCACCGAGCGGCTCGGCGAGGTCATCGACGAGGCCACCCGCTCCGCCGTCAAGAAGAACTCCGACCTGCGCCGCGACGGCATGTCGCTGCTGCTGCGCGGCGTCCGGGCGGCGCTGCTGCCGCGCGGCGTGGCCGTCGAGATCCTCAAGCCGGACGCGGTGCTGCGCGCCGAGCGGGTGCCGGTCGGACAGATGGGCGACGTGTTCTCGGGCGGCCAGCTGCTGACGGCGGCCATCGCCCTGTACTGCACGATGGCGGCGCTGCGCAGCAACGACCGCGGCCGCGACCGGCAGAAGCACGCGGGCACGCTGTTCCTGGACAACCCCATCGGCCGGGCCAACGCCACCTATCTGCTGGAGCTCCAGCGGGCCGTGGCCGACGCGCTGGGCGTCCAGCTCCTCTACACGACGGGCCTGTTCGACACCACGGCACTGGCCGAGTTCCCGCTGGTGATCAGGCTGCGCAACGACGCGGACCTGCGGGCGGGCCTGAAGTACATCAGCGTCGAGGAGCACCTGCGGCCGGGCCTGCCGCAGCAGGACCCGGAGTCGGAGCCGGTGCACGGCGAGATCACGGCGACGCGGATGTTCCGCCGCCCGCCGGAGGCGGTCCCGCCCGGCGGGGACGAGCGCGAGCCGGTGCCGGCCCGGTAAGGGCCGTACGGGAGCACGGGTACGGCGGTCAGGGATAGCGCGGCCGCCGCACCCGGCGCACCTCGCGCGCCGTGCTGCTCGGCACCGAGACCACCCCGTGCCGCTGGCGCCACACCTGCCGCGTCACCCAGACGTCCAGCACGCACCACGTCGTCGCGACGACGCCGGCCACGGTGGACAGCAGCACGGGGAACGCCCACCAGGAGCCGGCGAGGGTGAGGAGCAGCACGACCATCGCCTGCAACAGCGTCAGCGCCACGAGGAGCACCGCGCGCACCGCCGCGGCGCGCACGGGGTCGGGCATCCGGGGCCGGTGGACCGGTTCCTCGATCCACAACGGTCTGCGCGCCCCGGGACGTTCCACCCGGCGTGTCCCGTCCATGACGGCTCACCTCCCCCAGTGGCTGCCCGTGCTCGGGCTTTTCCCGCAGGTGTGCCCAAAATAACCCGGGCGGCGGGCCCGCGTGCGCCGGCGCCGGACAGCGTCCGGGGTCTCCGCCCGGAGGGTACGCGGCGACGGCCGGCCCGGTGCGCGAACCGGCGTGCACGTCCGGCCACTTGGGCGGGGGACGGGCGGCACGGTGGGCGTCCGCTGTCGCACCGAACCGGAATTTTTCCCTCCAACGGGTGGCCGCGCCAAGAACGGACGGAAGAAGTCCGGGAATCCCGGGAGAAGTCGGACGACTTGCTCAACGCCCCTGCTCCGCAGGGGCGTACAGCCCTTCGAGCCCTCATCCCGCAGTAGTAGGCTCACGCACCGCATCACTGTCGGAGCACCACCCCCGTGCCACGGGGTGCAGTGGGGGAGGCCATGCCCTTTCGCGGGAACGTGCCCTTTCGCGGGAAGTCGATCCGCCGGAAGATCGTGGGACTGCTGCTGGTGCCCCTGCTGTCCCTGACCGTGCTGTGGGCCTTCGCCACGGCGATCACCGGCAAGGAGGCCGCCGACCTGCTCACCGCCGCGAAGGTCTCCCGCGCCCTCGGCGACCCGGCCGAGGACGTCATCACGGCCCTGCAGACCGAACGCCGCCAGGCCCTCGTCGTCCTCGCCACCCCCCGCCCCCGCCCCGGCGCCGCGCCCTCCCGCGCCCGCGCCACCGCGCTCACCGCCCTGCGCCGGGCCGAGGGCGCCACCGACCAGGCCCGCGCGGCCCTGCGCTCCGGCGCCGGCCGCGACGTCCGGGACGACATGAGCCCCGCCGCCGCGGACTGGTTCGCCGCCATGGAACGCCGCCTCGACCGCCTCCCCGCCCTGCGCTCCCAGGTCCGCGCCGACTCCGTCCCGCACGACGCCGCCTCCCGGACGTACGACGCCGTCATCGAGGCCCACATCGACTTCCTCACCCTCCTCGGCTCCGTCAGCGACGCCGGCCTCGAACAGCAGCGGCGTGCCCTGGTCGGCCTCGGCTCCTCCCGCGAGGCGCTCTCCCGCGCGGACGCCCTCTTCGCCGCCGCCTCCGCCGGCGAGGGCATGGACGCGCGCCGGCTCCGCGCCTTCTCCGACCACATCGCCGAACGCACCGTCCTCTACCGGACCAACGTCGCCGTCCTGCCCGCCGAGGACCGCGAGATGTTCGACGACTACTGGCGCGGCACCGAGGCCCGCGCCCTGGAGGACGCCGAGAACGCCGTCGTCCTCGCCGGGCCCGGCCGCGCGGCCCGCGCCGTGGCCGCCGCCCGCTGGCGGACCGCCGCGAGCACCGTCCTCGCCGACCTCGCCCGGCTCGACGCCGAGGCCAACCGCCGCCACCAGGACCGCCTCGACCCCGTCGCCACCTGGGTGCTCACCAAGGCCGCCCTCGCCGGCGTCCTCGGCCTCGCCGCGCTCGTCGCCTCCGTCGTCGTCTCCTGGCGCACCGGCCGCGGACTCGTCCGCGACCTGCGCCGCATCGGCCGCGACGCCCACGAGGCGTCCGGCGTCCGCCTCCCGGCCGTCCTGCGCCGCCTCGCCGCCGGCGAACCGGTGGACGTGGAGGCCGAGGCACCCCGCCGCGACCACCCCGACGACGAACTCGGCCAGGTCGGACGGGCCTTGAACACCCTCGAACGCGCCGCCGTCGAAGCCGCCGTCAAACAGGCCGACCTGCGGCGCGGCGTCTCCGACGTCTTCGTCAACATCGCCCGCCGCTCCCAGGTCCTGCTGCACCGCCAGCTCGCCCTGCTCGACACCATGGAACGGCGCACCGACGACCCCGACGAACTCGCCGACCTCTTCCGCCTCGACCACCTCACCACCCGCATGCGGCGCCACGCCGAGGGCCTCGTCATCCTCTCCGGCGCCGCGCCCTCCCGGCAGTGGCGCCGGCCCGTGCGGCTGATGGACGTCGTCCGCGCCGCCGTCGGCGAGGTCGAGGCGTACGAGCGCATCGAGGTGCGGCGGCTGCCCGCCCTCGCCGTCCAGGGGCCCGCCGTCGCCGACCTCACCCACCTGCTGGCCGAACTCCTGGAGAACGCGACCGTCTTCTCCCCGCCGCACACCGCCGTCCAGGTCGTGGGCGAGCGGGTGCCCAACGGCTTCACCCTGGAGATCCACGACCGCGGCCTGGGCATGGACCCGGACGCCCTCACGGAGGCCAACCTCGGCCTCGCCGAGGCGCCGGAGTTCGAACTCTCCGACACCGACCGGCTCGGGCTGTTCGTCGTCAGCCGCCTCGCCCGCCGCCAGGGAGTGCGCGTCTCCCTCCAGCCGTCCCCCTACGGCGGCACGACCGCCGTCGTCCTCCTCCCCGCGGCCCTCCTCTCGGACGCGCGGCCGGCCGGGCCCTCCCTCGTCGAGCCCGTCGAACTCGCCCCCCGGCCCGGCCCGTTCGAGACGCCCTCCCACGAACGCCCCGGCGACCACGACGAGGACACCCCCGTCCTGCCCCGGCGGGTGCGCCGCACCGCACCCGCCGCGCGCCCGGCGGAACGTTCCGCCCATGAGGCGGTGCGCGACGCCGAGGACGTCCGCGCCCGCATGGCCTCCCTCCAGCGGGGCTGGCGCCGCGGCCGGGCGGACGCGACCGAGCACGAGAACGACACCACGGGAATCACGGGAACCACCGGAACCACTGACGAAAGGGACGGTCGATGACCGCCATACGCAACGCATCGGCAGCCGCGGAACCGGCGACGGACGCCGGCGGCAACCTCAACTGGCTCCTCGACGACCTCGTCGAGCGCGTGGCCGACATCCGCAAGGCCCTCGTCCTGTCCGGCGACGGCCTGGCCCTCGGCGCCTCCAAGGACCTCGGCCGCGAGGACGGGGAGCACCTGGCCGCCGTCGCCTCCGGCTTCCACAGCCTCGCCAAGGGCGTCGGACGCCGCTTCGACGCCGGGGAGGTCCGCCAGACCGTCGTCGAACTCGACGGCGCCTTCCTGTTCGTCACCGCCGCCGGGCACGGCAGCGCCCTCGCCGTGCTCGCCGCCGCCGACTCCGACATCGGGCTCGTCGCCTACGAGATGACCCTGCTCGTCAAGCGCGTCGGAGCCCACCTGGCCAGCGCCCCGCGCACCGGCGAGGCCGCCGGCGGATGACGGACCGGACGGACGGGCACTGGTACGACGACGCAGCCGGACCGGTGGTCCGGCCGTACGCGATGACGCGGGGGCGCACACGGGGCGGGGCGGAAGGACGGCTCGACCGGACGGCGTTCGTCATCGCCCTGCGATCCGTCGGCGGCACGGACACCCATCTCGGCCCCGAGCACATCGGCATCGCCGAGCTCACCGCTCCCCGCCCCCGCTCCGTCGCCGAACTCACCGACCTGCTGGAACTTCCGCCGGGCGTCGTCCGCGTCCTCGTCGGCGACCTCCTCGAAGCGGGCGTCGTCCGCATCGACCGACCGATCCCCCCGGCGGAACTGCCGGAGGAGAGCGTGCTGCGCCTGGTGATAGCGGGCTTGCGCGCCTTGTGACAGGTGCCCCGGTGCCCCTCCGGGGGAGGCGACCGGGGCGCACCCCCTCAAACACCCCGCACCCGCACCCGATAGCCCACCTCGCCCCCACCCTCCCGCCCCACCACCACAGCCCCCTCCCGCCACCCCGTCACAAACCGCTCCACCACCCCGGCCGGCTCCACGACCACCACCCCACCCTCCGAACGCCCCACACCCACCCCCGGCGCCGGCGCCCACACCTCCAACTCCACACCCCCGCCACCGGAGGACGAGGCCACCGGAATCACACACCCCGCCCGCGCCAGCACCGGGATCCGCGACAACGGCGCGTCCAGCAGCACCTGCCCGGGCCCCTCGTACGCCCGCTCCGTCGCCACGTCGTACCACCGCCCCCGCGGCAGCCGCACCGCCCTCCGCGAGGCACCCGGCTCCAGCACCGGAGCCACCAACAACGCGTCCCCCAACAGGAATTGATCCTCGCAGTCACGCAGCGCCCGGTCCTCCGGAGAACGCCACCACACGGGCCGCGCGTACGGCGCGCCGGTCAGCCGCGCCAGATGCGCGAGCGTGACGAAGTACGGCAGCAGCCGCACCCGCTCCCGCAGCGCCGCCGCCGCGTGCGCCAGCACCTCCGCCCCGAACTCCCAGGGCTCCCGCCGCCCCGCCGAGATCGCCGAATGCGTACGGAACAACGGCAGAAAGGCGCCCATCTGGAACCAGCGCAGATACAGCTCCGGCGACGGAGACCCCGTGAAACCCCCCACGTCCGGCCCGGAGTACGGCACCCCGCACAGCCCCAGCCCCAGCACCAGGGCCAGCGACGCCCGCAGCCCGGGCCAGCCCGTCACCACGTCCCCCGACCACGTCCCCCCGTACCGCTGCATCCCGGCCCAGCCGGACCGCGAGAAGAGGAACGGCCGTTCGTCCGGCCGCAGCGCCCGCAGCGCCTCGTAACCGGCCCGCGCCATGCACAGCGCGTACACGTTGTGCGCGGCGCGGTGGTCACCGCCCGCGCCGTCCAGCGCGTGCCGCGCCGACCGCGGCAGCGTGTGCTCGCCGAACGCGGCGAACGCCGCCGGCTCGTTCATGTCGTGCCAGAACCCCGAGAAGCCCTGCGCCAGCCGCTCCGCGTACAGCCCGCCCCACCACTCCCGCGCCCGCGGATCGGTGAAGTCGGGGAAGACCGACGTCCCGGCCCACACCTCGCCGCGCACCACCCGCCCCCGCGCGTCGCGGACGAACGCGTCCGCCGCCAGCCCGCCGTCGAAGACCTCCCACCCCGGCTCCGCCTTCACCCCGGGGTCCACGATCGACACCAGCCGGACGCCCCGCTCCCGCAACTCGGCCGCCAGGCCGGGCAGATCGGGGAACCGCTCACGGTCCACCGTGAACACCCGGTGCCCCCGGTAGTGATCGATGTCCAGATGCACCGCGGACAGCGGCAGCCCGCGCTCCCGGTACCCCGCCACCACCCGCCGCACCTCGTCCGCGCTCCCGAACCCCCAGCGCGCGTGCTGCGGACCCAGCGCCCACGCGGGCGGCACGGCCGCACGGCCCGTCAGCGCCGACCAGCCGCCCAGCACCCGCGCCGGCGTACCGGTGATCACCCAGGTGCGCAACGGCCCGCCGGCCGCGCGCACTTCGCACCGGCCCGGCCGGTCGTGCCCCGACCCCCCGCCCTCCTCGCCCTCCCACAGCGTCACCCGGCCCTCCCAGGAGTTGTCGTGGAAGACCAGGTGCGTCCCGGCGTCGGCCACCACCAGTTGCACCGGCATGGTGATGTAGAGCGGATCGTCCCCGGGCCCGAACGACCCGCCCGGATCCTCGTTCCACAGCAGGTACGTCCCGTCCCGCAGCCGCGGCCCGGCCGACCGGCCGCCCAGGCCGAAGAACCGCGCGTCGGCGGGGACTTCGGAGCGCTGCGCCCAGCGCGGCCCCGCCCCGCCCGCCGCCCGTCCCGCCGGACCCGCCGCGTCCGCCCGGTCCCACCAGCGCGGCGGATGGTCGCGCCGCAGCACCACGCCGCCCGGCGTCCGCACCTCCACCGCCCCGTGCCGCGACACCGTCACCAGCACCCGCTCGGACACCACCCGCCAGCCCCCGTCCCGGTCGGGCTCCAGCACCGCCCGTTCGTCCGCCTCCGGCACCGGACCGGCCAGCGCGTACGAGGGCTCGGGCGCCGCCCCGTCCCAGCCGCAGAACACCGCGCCGCCCGCCGCCACCCGCACCCGCAGCGAGGACCGCGCGAAGTGCACGACACCCCCGCCCGGCGCCGGTTCGGCGCCCCGCGCCGCACCGGGCACCCGCGCCCGCTCGGGCCCCGGCCCGGCGAGCCCCACCGCGTCCGCGCGCCGCCGCCACCAGGCGGCCCGCACCGAACGCAGCACCCGCGCCGCCCCCACCGTCCTGAACGACGTCACCCATTTGACCGACCGTCCCAGGTCATGCGCATCCATGCGCCCCACCCTGCCACCGGCGGACCACCGGACGGGGCGCCTTCGGCCGCCGTTCACCCGGGGAAGGCCCGCTGCCCGCCGGCCGCCGCCGGATGTGAGCCGACACCCCTGGTGCGGAAGTCGATCACGTGGCATCGTCCTGGTCAGCCGCGCACCCGCGCCCACCCGGCCCGCGCGGCCCCCCGCCCACGACGCGCAGAGCCGGGAGCAGCCGATGACCACCGCACCGCACCCCGCCGACCAGCACGAACCCCTCTGGCGGCCGGACGCCGACCGTGTCGCCCGCGCCCGGATCACCCGCTTCCACGCCCGGGTGGCCGAGGAGCACGGCGCCCCCGCCCCCGTGCCCGGCGACCCCGCCGCGAGCTACGCCGCGCTGCACCGCTGGTCCGTCGCCGAACCCGAGCGCTTCTGGCGGGCCCTGACCGAGTGGTGCGACGTGCGCTTCTCCACCCCCAGCGAGCGCGTGCTCGCCGACCGGTCGATGCCCGGCGCCGTATGGTTCCCCGGCGCGACCCTCAGCTACGCCGAGCACGCCCTGCGCGCCGCCGAGGACCCCGCCCGCGCCGGCGAACCGGCCCTGCTGCACACCGGCGAGAACCACGAGCCGCAGCCCGTCACCTGGGCCGAACTCCGTTCGCAGGTCGGCTCGCTGGCCGCCGCCCTGCGCCGGCTCGGCGTCCGCCCCGGCGACCGGGTCAGCGGCTACCTGCCCAACGTCCCCGAGGCCGTCGTCGCCCTGCTCGCCACCGCGGCCGTCGGCGCCGTGTGGACGTCCTGCGCGCCCGACTTCGGCGCCCGCAGCGTCCTCGACCGCTTCCAACAGGTCGAACCCGTCGTCCTCTTCGCCGTCGACGGCTACACCTACGGCGGCAGGCGGCACGAGCGCGCCGACGTGGTGGCCGAGCTGCGCGGGCAACTGCCCACCGTGCGCGCCGTGGTGCACGTCCCGCTGCTGGGCACCCCCGCCCCCGAGGGCGCCCTGGAGTGGTCGGCGCTCACCTCCGACGCCACCGAGCCCGTCTTCGAGCAGGTGCCCTTCGACCACCCGCTGTGGGTGCTCTACTCCTCCGGCACGACCGGCCTGCCCAAGGCCATCGTCCAGTCCCAGGGCGGCATCCTCGTCGAGCACCTCAAGCAGCTCTCCCTCCACTGCGACCTGGGCCCCGGCGACCGGTTCTTCTGGTACACCTCCACCGGCTGGATGATGTGGAACTTCCTCGTCTCCGGCCTGCTCGTGGGCGCCACCCTCGTCCTCTACGACGGCAGCCCCGCCCACCCGGGCACCGACGCCCAGTGGCGCGTCGCCGAACGCACCGGCACCACGCTCTTCGGCACCTCCGCCGCCTACGTCATGGCCTGCCGCAAGGCCGGCGTCCACCCCGGCCGCGACCTCGACCTCTCGCGTGTGCGCTGCGTCGCGACGACCGGTTCGCCGCTGCCGCCCGACGGCTTCCGGTGGATCCACGACGAGGTCGCGTCCGACCTGTGGATCGCCTCCGTCAGCGGCGGCACGGACGTGTGCAGCTGCTTCGCGGGCGCCGTCCCGACGCTGCCGGTGTACGCCGGCGAACTCCAGGCGCCGGCCCTCGGCACGGACCTCCAGGCGTGGGACGAGGCGGGGAAGCCCGTGACGGACGAGGTCGGCGAGCTGATCGTCGCCGCCCCCCTGCCGTCCATGCCCGTCCGCTTCTGGAACGACCCCGGCGACAAGCGCTACCGCGAGAGCTACTTCGAGACCTTCCCCGGCGTCTGGCGGCACGGCGACTGGATCACCCTCACCTCGCGCGGCACCGTCGTCATCCACGGCCGCTCCGACTCCACGCTCAACCGGCAGGGCGTCCGCATGGGTTCGGCCGACATCTACGAGGCCGTCGAGCGGCTCCCCGAGATCCGCGAATCGCTCGTCATCGGGGTCGAGGAGCCCGACGGCGGCTACTGGATGCCGCTCTTCGTCCACCTCGCCCCCGGCGCCACGCTCGACGACGACCTCCTCGCCCGCATCAAGAGCACCATCCGCGCGGAACTGTCCCCCCGGCACGTCCCCGACGAGGTCGTCGAGGTCCGCGGCATCCCCCACACCCTCACCGGCAAGCGCCTCGAAGTCCCCGTCAAGCGCCTCCTCCAGGGGACGCCGCTGGAGAAGGCCGTCAACCCCGGCTCGGTCGACGACGTCGAACTGCTCCGCTTCTACGTGGACTTGGCCAAGGCCCGCGGCCGCGTCTGAACCCCCGGGCCGGGGGCGTTGTCAGTGCCTCCCACTACGGTGAGTGAGCACAGGTCACACGCCGTTGAGGGGGAGTGGAAACATGATGGCGCGCACCGACGACATCCGGAAGCGGCAGAGCGCACGCCGCAGACTGCGCAGGGAGACGCCGAGCACGGTGGCCGTCCTGGCCGACGAGCGGGACTTCGCCGCGATGCGGAGATACCCGAGCTTCGGCTTCGACGACCACCCGGCCTACCTGCGGCACGTCGAGGGCCTGCTCCGCGCCCTCGCCGCCCGGGGCACGCCCACCAGCGTCGCCCTCTTCGACCCCGGGGAGTTCGCGGACTACTGCGACCGGGCGGGCCTCGACCCGGACAGCCCCGCGAGCCGCACCCGCTACATCGCCGAAGTCGCCGCCGCGGGCGGCACCGTCGCCTACGAGGGCCAGCCCGTCGCCCGCCTCCTGCCCCGCCTCGTGGACGAGGCCTGCCGGCAGGCCACCTGGGAGTACGCCACCCGGCTGCTCGCCCGCTCCGGCTGCCCCGCCTGCGGCGACGACCCCGGCAGAGAGCCCTTCGCCCGCGCCTTGCGCGCCCTGCGCGCCATCCTGGAGGCGCTGGGCGGCGGGACGCACCACCTGGTGTGCAGCGTCCCCACCGAATCCGGCGCCCCGCTGGTCGCCGTCCTCGGGGCCCACTGCGACGACACGGGCGGCCTCCGGCTGGACGAGCCGTCGGCGCTCCTCTTCTGCACGGTCCTGGCCGCCAGCGCGACCACCGAGCACCCCGGCGGCATCGTCGTCCGCAGCCACCGCCCCGGCCGGCAGGACACCGTGCGGGGCTGGAGCCTGCGCCGCGGGCGGACCCGCCCGCTCGACGAGGCCCAGGTCTTCGCCGCCTACTGCACCGACCCGGTCACCGGGGAGCCCGTCCCGCCCGAGCCCGGCGTCGCCTACGAGGCGGGCATCGCCCTCGACCCCGGGGAGGACGACGGGAAGGAGACGTGAAAGCGGGAGGGGTGCCCCGCCGTCACGGCGGGACACCCCTCCCGACTCACCTACGGGTCTCAACTCACCCAAGGGACCGGCTCATTCGCCGGACAGCACCGCCTGCGCGGCCAGCCGCGCCTCCTCGGCCGTGTCCGTCGCACGGGCCGCGGCCGCCGCACGCTCGCACTGGGCCAGCGTGTGCTTCGCCAGCGTCGCGCGGACGTAGGGGATCGAGGCCGCGCCCATGGACAGGCTGGTCACCCCGAGACCCGTCAGGACACAGGCG
The DNA here is from genome assembly GCF_001187435.1 of Streptomyces caatingaensis. GTDB lineage: Bacteria > Actinomycetota > Actinomycetes > Streptomycetales > Streptomycetaceae > Streptomyces > Streptomyces caatingaensis. The sequence continues at coordinate 546,424 of NZ_LFXA01000017.1, forward strand.
AGCAGCGGGTCCGCGGCGGCCTCGCCGCACACGCCGCAGCTCTTCCCCTCGGCCTTCGCCGCCTCCGCCGACGCCGCGACCAGGTCGAGCAGCGCGGGCTGCCACGGGTCCTGGAGACGGGAGACGGCACCGACCTGACGGTCCGCCGCGAAGGTGTACTGCGCCAGGTCGTTGGTGCCCAGCGAGAGGAACTCGACCTCCTGGAGGATCGAGCGGGCCCGCAGCGCGGCGGACGGAATCTCCACCATCGCGCCGAACTTGGCCTGCAGCCCGGCCTCCCGGCACGCGTCCGCGAACGCCTTCGCGTCGGTGCGGTCCGCCACCATCGGGGCCATGACCTCGAGGTAGACCGGCAGCCCCTCGGCGGCCTTGGCCAGCGCGGTGAGCTGCGTGCGCAGCACCTCCGGGTGGTCCAGCAGGGTCCGCAGACCCCGCACGCCCAGCGCCGGGTTCGGCTCGTCCGCCGGCGTCAGGAAGTCCAGCGGCTTGTCGGCGCCCGCGTCCAGCACGCGCACGACGACCCGGCCCTCCGGGAACGCCTCCAGCACCTTGCGGTACGCCTCGACCTGCTTCTCCTCGGACGGCGCCTTCTGGCTGTCGTCCAGGAAGAGGAACTCCGTGCGGAACAGCCCGACGCCCTCCGCACCCGCCTCGACCGCCGCCGGGACGTCCCCTGGACCACCGACGTTGGCGAGCAGCGGCACTTTGTGACCGTCGGATGTGGCGCCCGGACCGGACGACGCGGCGAGCGCGGCCTTCCGCTCCTCGGCGGCGCGCGCCAGCTCGGCCCGCTTCTCCTGGCTCGGGTTGACGAAGACGTCGCCCGTGCTGCCGTCCACCGCCACGACCGTGCCCTCGGCCAGCTCACCCGCACCCGGCAGCGCCACGACCGCGGGCACGCCCAGGGCGCGCGCCAGGATGGCGCTGTGGCTGGTGGGCCCGCCCTCCTCGGTCACGAAGCCGAGCACCAGCGTCGGGTCCAGCAGCGCCGTGTCGGCGGGAGCCAGGTCCCGGGCGATCAGCACATAGGGCTCGTCGCTGTCGGGCACACCCGGCATCGGCACGCCCAGCAGGCGGGCGACGATGCGGTTGCGCACGTCGTCGAGGTCGGCCACCCGGCCGGCCAGGTACTCGCCGGCCCCGGCGAGGAGCGCCCGGTAGGCGGCGAAGGCGTCGTACACCGCGCGTTCCGCGGTGCTGCCCACGGCGATCCGCCGTTCGACGTCGGCCATCAGCTCCGGGTCCTGGGCCATCATGGCCTGGGCCTCGAGCACGTGCTGGGCCTCGCCGCCGGCGAGGTTGCCCCGCGCGATCAGGTCGGCGGCCACAGCCTCCACGGCCTGGCGCGCGCGCCCCTGTTCGCGCGGCGCCTCGTCCGTCGGAATCTGCTTGGCCGGCGGCTCCAGGACCGCCGTGCCCATGTGCCGGACCTCGCCGATCGCCACACCGTGGCTCACGCCGACGCCTCGCAGCGTTGTCTCCATCATGTCCTCTCGAACGGGACCACCGTCAGAAGCCGGTGTCTGTCCCTGACTGACTGGGTTCAGCTGAACCGTTACTGCGACTACTGCCAGCTGAACAGCTGGTCGCCCGCCTTGACGTCGCCGTCCACGCGCAGGTCGCCGAGAGAGTCGGCGGTGGCCTCGAGGGCGATCACGGGGGAGATCGGCGACTTGCCGGCCGCCTCGACCGCGGCCGGGTTCCAGCGCACGACGGCCTGGCCGCGGGTCACGGTGTCACCCTTGTTGACGAGCAGCTCGAAGCCCTCGCCGTTGAGCTGGACGGTGTCGATGCCCAGGTGCGTCAGGACGCCGTGCCCCTCGGCGTCGACGACGACGAACGCGTGGGCGTGCAGCGAGACGATGACGCCGTCGACGGGGGCGACGGCCTCACAGGGCTCGCGCACGGGGTCGACCGCGGTGCCGGGTCCCACCATCGCGCCGGAGAAGACCGGGTCGGGCACAGCCGCGAGCCCGATGGCGCGTCCGGCGATCGGGGACGTCACGGTGGTCATGGGAAGCCTCCCAGGGGTGGAGATTCATCACGCACCGTCACTACCTGTCCTGGACGGTGCACTGCCCAGAGCCTAAGTCATAGGAACTGAGGGTTCCGCACGAGTGCGCCCACCCTCGTCCGGTGCGCTCCGTAACCGATTTGCCTCGTCCCGCCGGGGAGCTGTACTGTCGGATCCCTGCCCACGACCGGGGCCCGCAGCGACTGCGGGCGAGGCGCGGGCGGCACTCCATTCAGAAGTGATCCCGATCCTCGGGCCGCCTTTGTCTGCTCGTCTTGCTTTTGCATGCGAAATGACGGTGGTGAGAGGGACGGAAAACGCCTGATAGAGTGTGAAACACCGAAGGGAAGCGCCCGGAGCGCCTGGTGAAACAGGAGCGAAGGAAGCGTCCGTTCCTTGAGAACTCAACAGCGTGCCAAAAGTCAACGCCAGACTATAAAACAACCCCGTTCCGGCCGGTTTGACCGGTTGGGATGAGGTTCCTTTGAAAAACACAGCGAGGACGCTGTGAACGGCCGGGCTTATTCCGCCTGGCTGTTCCGCTCAACGCGAGTGTTGAACCGGTATGAGTCCGGTAAGCATTCACGGAGAGTTTGATCCTGGCTCAGGACGAACGCTGGCGGCGTGCTTAACACATGCAAGTCGAACGATGAAGCCGCTTCGGTGGTGGATTAGTGGCGAACGGGTGAGTAACACGTGGGCAATCTGCCCTGCACTCTGGGACAAGCCCTGGAAACGGGGTCTAATACCGGATATGACCTGCCGAGGCATCTCGGTGGGTGGAAAGCTCCGGCGGTGCAGGATGAGCCCGCGGCCTATCAGCTTGTTGGTGGGGTGATGGCCTACCAAGGCGACGACGGGTAGCCGGCCTGAGAGGGCGACCGGCCACACTGGGACTGAGACACGGCCCAGACTCCTACGGGAGGCAGCAGTGGGGAATATTGCACAATGGGCGCAAGCCTGATGCAGCGACGCCGCGTGAGGGATGACGGCCTTCGGGTTGTAAACCTCTTTCAGCAGGGAAGAAGCGCAAGTGACGGTACCTGCAGAAGAAGCGCCGGCTAACTACGTGCCAGCAGCCGCGGTAATACGTAGGGCGCAAGCGTTGTCCGGAATTATTGGGCGTAAAGAGCTCGTAGGCGGCTTGTCGCGTCGGATGTGAAAGCCCGGGGCTTAACTCCGGGTCTGCATTCGATACGGGCAGGCTAGAGTTCGGTAGGGGAGATCGGAATTCCTGGTGTAGCGGTGAAATGCGCAGATATCAGGAGGAACACCGGTGGCGAAGGCGGATCTCTGGGCCGATACTGACGCTGAGGAGCGAAAGCGTGGGGAGCGAACAGGATTAGATACCCTGGTAGTCCACGCCGTAAACGTTGGGCACTAGGTGTGGGCGACATTCCACGTCGTCCGTGCCGCAGCTAACGCATTAAGTGCCCCGCCTGGGGAGTACGGCCGCAAGGCTAAAACTCAAAGGAATTGACGGGGGCCCGCACAAGCAGCGGAGCATGTGGCTTAATTCGACGCAACGCGAAGAACCTTACCAAGGCTTGACATACATCGGAAACGGCCAGAGATGGTCGCCCCCTTGTGGTCGGTGTACAGGTGGTGCATGGCTGTCGTCAGCTCGTGTCGTGAGATGTTGGGTTAAGTCCCGCAACGAGCGCAACCCTTGTTCTGTGTTGCCAGCATGCCTTTCGGGGTGATGGGGACTCACAGGAGACTGCCGGGGTCAACTCGGAGGAAGGTGGGGACGACGTCAAGTCATCATGCCCCTTATGTCTTGGGCTGCACACGTGCTACAATGGCCGGTACAATGAGCTGCGATGCCGTGAGGTGGAGCGAATCTCAAAAAGCCGGTCTCAGTTCGGATTGGGGTCTGCAACTCGACCCCATGAAGTTGGAGTTGCTAGTAATCGCAGATCAGCATTGCTGCGGTGAATACGTTCCCGGGCCTTGTACACACCGCCCGTCACGTCACGAAAGTCGGTAACACCCGAAGCCGGTGGCCCAACCCTTGTGGAGGGAGCCGTCGAAGGTGGGACTGGCGATTGGGACGAAGTCGTAACAAGGTAGCCGTACCGGAAGGTGCGGCTGGATCACCTCCTTTCTAAGGAGCACATAGCCGACTACGAGCGAATGTCTCGTACGGTTGCTCATGGGTGGAACGTTGACTAGTCGGCCGGCTTGGTGAGCCTTCTCTGTTAGTACTGCTTCGGCGTGGAACGCAGGTGGGGTGAACTGGTCTGGTCGGGCACGCTGTTGGGTGTCTGAGGGTACGGCCGTATGGCTGTCCTTCGGTGCCGGCCCCAGTGAACTCGATGCTTTGGTGTCGGGGTGGTGGGTGGCTGGTCGTTGTTTGAGAACTGCACAGTGGACGCGAGCATCTGTGGCCAAGTTTTTAAGGGCGCACGGTGGATGCCTTGGCACCAGGAACCGATGAAGGACGTGGGAGGCCGCGATAGGCCCCGGGGAGCTGTCAACCGAGCTGTGATCCGGGGGTGTCCGAATGGGGAAACCCGGCAGTCGTCATGGGCTGTCACCCGCTGCTGAACACATAGGCAGTGTGGAGGGAACGCGGGGAAGTGAAACATCTCAGTACCCGCAGGAAGAGAAAACAACCGTGATTCCGGGAGTAGTGGCGAGCGAAACTGGATGAGGCCAAACCGTATGCGTGTGATACCCGGCAGGGGTTGCGTATGCGGGGTTGTGGGATCTCTCTTCTGTCGTCTGCCGGCGGCAGGACGAGTCAGAAACCGTTGATGTAGGCGAAGGACATGCGAAAGGTCCGGCGTAGAGGGTAAGACCCCCGTAGTCGAAACGTCAGCGGCTCGTTTGAGAGACACCCAAGTAGCACGGGGCCCGAGAAATCCCGTGTGAATCTGGCGGGACCACCCGTTAAGCCTAAATATTCCCTGGTGACCGATAGCGGATAGTACCGTGAGGGAATGGTGAAAAGTACCGCGGGAGCGGAGTGAAATAGTACCTGAAACCGTGTGCCTACAAGCCGTGGGAGCGTCGCATCGAGTGCTTGCACTCGGTGTCGTGACTGCGTGCCTTTTGAAGAATGAGCCTGCGAGTTTGCGGTGTGTTGCGAGGTTAACCCGTGTGGGGAAGCCGTAGCGAAAGCGAGTCCGAAGAGGGCGACCTAGTAGCGCGCCCAAGACCCGAAGCGGGGTGATCTAGCCATGGGCAGGTTGAAGCGGAGGTAAGACTTCGTGGAGGACCGAACCCACCAGGGTTGAAAACCTGGGGGATGACCTGTGGTTAGGGGTGAAAGGCCAATCAAACTCCGTGATAGCTGGTTCTCCCCGAAATGCATTTAGGTGCAGCGTCGTGTGTTTCTTGCCGGAGGTAGAGCACTGGATAGGCGATGGGCCCTACCGGGTTACTGACCTTAGCCAAACTCCGAATGCCGGTAAGTGAGAGCGCGGCAGTGAGACTGTGGGGGATAAGCTCCATGGTCGAGAGGGAAACAGCCCAGAGCATCGACTAAGGCCCCTAAGCGTACGCTAAGTGGGAAAGGATGTGGAGTCGCAGAGACAACCAGGAGGTTGGCTTAGAAGCAGCCACCCTTGAAAGAGTGCGTAATAGCTCACTGGTCAAGTGATTCCGCGCCGACAATGTAGCGGGGCTCAAGCGTACCGCCGAAGTCGTGTCACTGCAGCATGAGACCTAACGGTTGTTGTGGTGGGTAGGGGAGCGTCGTGTGCCGGGTGAAGCAGCGCCGGAAGGTAGTTGTGGACGGTTCACGAGTGAGAATGCAGGCATGAGTAGCGATACACACGTGGGAAACGTGTGCGCCGATTGACTAAGGGTTCCTGGGTCAAGCTGATCTGCCCAGGGTAAGTCGGGACCTAAGGCGAGGCCGACAGGCGTAGTCGATGGACAACCGGTTGATATTCCGGTACCCGCTTTGAAGCGCCAAACATCGAATCCCGATGCTAAGTCCGTGAAGCCGCCCTGAGCTCTTCGGAGTGTAGGGGAGTGGTGGAGCCGGTGACCAGATTGTAGTAGGTGAGTGATGGGGTGACGCAGGAAGGTAGTCCAGCCCGGGCGGTGGTTGTCCCGGGGTAAGGGTGTAGGCCGTGTGATAGGCAAATCCGTCACACATGGGGCTGAGACCTGATGCCGAGCCGATTGTGGCGAAGTGGATGATCCTATGCTGTCGAGAAAAGCCTCTAGCGAGTTTCATGGCGGCCCGTACCCTAAACCGACTCAGGTGGTCAGGTAGAGAATACCGAGGCGTTCGGGTGAACTATGGTTAAGGAACTCGGCAAAATGCCCCCGTAACTTCGGGAGAAGGGGGGCCATTCCTGGTGATGAGTTTTGCACTCGGAGCTGGGGGTGGCCGCAGAGACCAGCGAGAAGCGACTGTTTACTAAAAACACAGGTCCGTGCGAAGCCGTAAGGCGATGTATACGGACTGACGCCTGCCCGGTGCTGGAACGTTAAGGGGACCGGTTAGCTCCATTTCGGTGGGGCGAAGCTGAGAACTTAAGCGCCAGTAAACGGCGGTGGTAACTATAACCATCCTAAGGTAGCGAAATTCCTTGTCGGGTAAGTTCCGACCTGCACGAATGGCGTAACGACTTCTCGACTGTCTCAACCATAGGCCCGGTGAAATTGCACTACGAGTAAAGATGCTCGTTTCGCGCAGCAGGACGGAAAGACCCCGGGACCTTTACTACAGCTTGATATTGGTGTTCGGTTCGGCTTGTGTAGGATAGGTGGGAGACTGTGAAGCATGCACGCCAGTGTGTGTGGAGTCGTCGTTGAAATACCACTCTGGTCGTGCTGGATGTCTAACCTGGGTCCGTGATCCGGATCAGGGACAGTGTCTGGTGGGTAGTTTAACTGGGGCGGTTGCCTCCTAAAGGGTAACGGAGGCGCCCAAAGGTTCCCTCAGCCTGGTTGGCAATCAGGTGTTGAGTGTAAGTGCACAAGGGAGCTTGACTGTGAGACCGACGGGTCGAGCAGGGACGAAAGTCGGGACTAGTGATCCGGCGGTGGCTTGTGGAAGCGCCGTCGCTCAACGGATAAAAGGTACCCCGGGGATAACAGGCTGATCTTCCCCAAGAGTCCATATCGACGGGATGGTTTGGCACCTCGATGTCGGCTCGTCGCATCCTGGGGCTGGAGTCGGTCCCAAGGGTTGGGCTGTTCGCCCATTAAAGCGGTACGCGAGCTGGGTTTAGAACGTCGTGAGACAGTTCGGTCCCTATCCGCTGTGCGCGTAGGAGTCTTGAGAAGGGCTGTCCCTAGTACGAGAGGACCGGGACGGACGAACCTCTGGTGTGCCAGTTGTTCTGCCAAGGGCATGGCTGGTTGGCTACGTTCGGGAGGGATAACCGCTGAAAGCATCTAAGCGGGAAGCCTGCTTCGAGATGAGGACTCCCACCCACTTGATGGGGTAAGGCTCCCAGTAGACGACTGGGTTGATAGGCCAGATATGGAAGCCGGGTGACCGGTGGAGTTGACTGGTACTAATAGGCCGAGGGCTTGTCCTCAGTTGCTCGCGTCCACTGTGTTGGTTCTGAAACCACGAACGACCTTTGCCGGTTGGTTTGTTGATTGTTTCATAGTGTTTCGGTGGTCATAGCGTTAGGGAAACGCCCGGTTACATTCCGAACCCGGAAGCTAAGCCTTTCAGCGCCGATGGTACTGCATGGGGGACCGTGTGGGAGAGTAGGACGCCGCCGAACTAAATTTGAAGAAAAGCCGTGGGCTTCGTATCCGAGAAATCGGTACGGGGCCTACGGCTTTTCTGCGTTTACCGGTACGGTGACGGCCATGAGCGGTCGCGCACAGCTGATGTGGGACGAGGCGGTCACCGGTTACGACTTCGGCCCCGGACACCCCATGGACCCGGTACGGCTCTCCCTGACCATGCGTCTGGTCGAGGCGCTCGGTCTGCACAAGGCGATGGACGTGGTGGCCGCCCGGCCCGCGGGGGAGTCGACGCTTCGGCTGGTGCACCGTCAGGACTACATCGAGGCCGTGCGCACGGCGTCCTCCGATCCCCGCGCGGCCGACGCCTCGTACGGCCTCGGGACGGCCGACGATCCGGCCTTCGCGGGCATGCACGACGCCGCCGCGCTGATCGCCGGGCAGTCCGTCGGGGCGGCCGAGGCCGTCTGGCGGGGCGACGCCCGGCACGCCGTCAACTTCGCCGGCGGGCTGCACCATGCGATGCCCGGAGCGGCGTCCGGCTTCTGCGTCTACAACGACGCCGCCCTCGCCGTCGCGCGGCTGCTCGAACTCGGCGCGGAACGCGTCGCGTACGTCGACGTGGACGTGCACCACGGCGACGGCGTCCAGGCCGCGTTCTGGGAGGACCCGCGGGTGCTGACGGTCTCGCTGCACGAGCACCCCCACACGCTCTTCCCGCAGACGGGCTGGCCCGAGGAGACCGGGGCGCCCGGTGCGGAGGGCTCGGCGGTCAACGTGGCGCTGCCGGCCGGGACGGGTGACGCGGGGTGGCTGCGGGCCTTCCACGCCGTCGTCCCCGAGCTGCTGGCGGCGTTCCGGCCTCAGGTACTGGTGACCCAGCACGGCGCGGACACCCACTTCGAGGATCCGCTGGCCCATCTGACGGTGTCCCTGGACGCACAGCGGATGGTCGCCGAGGCCTGTCACGCCCTGGCCCACGAGCACGCCGGGGGCCGCTGGGTGGCCCTCGGCGGGGGCGGCTACGCGGTCGTCGACGTCGTGCCGCGGGCCTGGGCCCATCTGTGCGCCGTCGCCGCCGGCCGGCCGGTGGATCCCGAGTCCGGGGTGCCGGAGGAGTGGCGGGACGAAGTCTTCCGGCGGACACGGCAGTTGGGGCCGCTGCGGATGACCGACGGACTGCGGCCGGCCTGGCGGGACTTCGCGGCCTCCGGCTACGACCCGGCCGACCGCCTCGACCAGGCGGTCCTTGCGACCCGCCGCGCGGTCTTCCCGTCCCACGGCCTCCTCCCCTGAACGTCCTCCCCGTCCCCGGGATCCCCGCGCCCGGGATCCCCGCGCCCGGGATCCCCGCGCCCGGGATCCCCGCGCCCGGGATCCCCGCGCCCGGGATCCCCGCGCCCGGGATCCCCATGCCCGGAATCCCCATGCCCCGGACCCCCGTCCCCCGGACCCCCGTCCCCCGGCCCCTCCCGTAGCCCCCTTCCCGCCCCCGCGTTAGTCGGTGCGTGGAACGCCTGCGCGCACACCTGCTCGCGTCCGGTCTCGCCGGACCCGTGGCCACGACCCGGGAGCGGAGCCTCGCCCGCTACCGGTGGTTCGTCGCCCGCGACCCCCGGGTGCTGATGGGACTGGAGCCGGAAAGTGACTGGTGCTTTAAGGAGTTGTTGCGCCTGATGGGTCGTCGGTGTGGAGTTTCGGCCGATCCCGCACACACTTCCGGGCATGATGTGATCGACCCTGATCGCACGCTGGAGGCACTCGGTGCCTTCGCCGAGCGGGTCGCCACGGCCGCCGCGACGGGCGCTCCGGTGCTGATCGGCACCGGCCACCCCCACCGGCTCCTGGGTTTCTACGCCGGGTTGGCCGCCGGCCTCTCAGCGATGGGATGTGCTGTCCTCACCCCTGCGCAGGGTCGAAGTATCGACATAACGACCCGGTTTGGCGTACGCACATACAACCTTGACTACGTCCGAGGAGTCGCGATGGTGCGCGAACCCGGCGCGTGCGCCACCGCGAACGAGCCCGGCGCACATACGCATTCACCCCTCCCGCTTCGTACTGCGCTCGCTGCGGCGGGAGATGGCGACGGGCCCCTTCCGAGCCTGGTCATCGGGGACCACGGTTGGCTCTGCGGGGCAGGTCAACTGGGCTTTGAGGCCATCGGACTGGCGGATTCCGACGACCCGGCCCCGTTCGTCGCAGAGGCCGAGGGGCGGGTGTCCGTCGTCGTTCCGCTTGATGACACTGTGCGGTCTGATTACTACCGACCGCTTACTCGCTATGTACTCAATCGAGCGTGTCTGTCACGGTAGGCGGCCGATGGCTGCTCCTCTTCCCCACTCGCATCACCCGCCCCTAATCTGGGGAGTGAGCGCGCAGCGACGAGGAGTCACCGGAGGGGAAGCCGGTGCGCGTCATGTGCGGAAGGTTCAGGTGTGTCATGGCTGCTGGCGAAAGGCCTCTCAACGAGGTCGTGTTCCTGACCGTGGCGGAAGTCGCCGCGGTGATGCGCGTGTCCAAGATGACCGTGTACCGCTTGGTGCACAGCGGTCATCTGCCGGCGATCCGGGTGGGTAGGTCCTTCCGGGTCCCAGAGCAGGCGGTGCACGAGTACCTCCGTGAGTCCTTCGTGGGGGTGGAAACCGCCTGACGAGGACCTCGGATTACGCTGTTCGCCCGGTGCCGGGTAGGCTGGCCCGATGTAGGTCGTGTGGGCTCGGACGCCCCGCACCGAGTGAATCGATGTAAGCGAGGGTAGTCGTGGGCTCTGTTATCAAGAAGCGGCGCAAGCGGATGGCCAAGAAGAAGCACCGCAAGCTGCTCAAGCGCACTCGCGTTCAGCGCCGCAACAAGAAGTAAGCAGCGTCGCTGTGTTCGTCCCGCAGCCCTCCCTCCGCTCCGGCGGCGGGAGGGCTGCGGTGCGTCCGGGGGCCGTGCGCGGAGGGCGGCGGCCTGCGGCGCGTCGCGGTGCGTGAGGCGCTCGCTACGGCTTGAAATGTCGCCCTGGGCGGCAAGCGCCCGTCACAGCGCCGCGGCGACCCGCTACGGTGGCCGCCAACAGGGCAGCCGTTCCCCGGGTGAGGGAGGGCCCGACGGAAGGGAAGGCACTGATCTTGGGCAGGGTCGTGCTCGTCACCGGAGTCGCCCGCAGGCTGGGCGGCCGCTTCGTCCGCCGTCTGACGCGCGAGCCGGGCGTCGACCGGGTCGTCGGGGTGGACGCGGTGCCACCCGGACACCACCTGGGCGGGGCCGATTTCGTACAGGCGGACATCCGCCACCCGGCGATCGCCCGGGTCCTCACCGAGCACGCGGTGGACACGGTCGTCCACCTGGACGTCAACGGCACCCCCCTCGGCAAGCGCGGCAGCCGGGCGGCGGTCAAGGAGACCAACGTCATCGGCACCATGCAGCTGCTGGGCGCCTGTCAGAAATCCCCGGCCGTGAAGCGGCTGGTCGTGAGGTCCACCACCAGCGTCTACGGTTCGGCGCCGCGCGATCCGGCGGTGTTCACCGAGACCACGCCCCCCAAGTCGCTGCCCGGCGGCGGCTTCGCCAAGGACGCCGTCGAGGTCGAGGGCTATGTGCGCGGCTTCGCCCGGCGGCGGCCGGACGTGGCGGTGTGCGTGCTGCGCCTCGCCCACCTCATCGGGCCCGGCGCGGACTCGCCGCTCGCCGAGTACTTCTCGCTGCCCGTGCTGCCGACGGTCCTGGGCTTCGACCCGCGGCTGCAGTTCGTGCACGAGGACGACGCCGTCGAGGTGCTGCGGATCGCCGCCGGAGAGCCCGCCAGGGGCACGCTCAACAGCGGGACGTTCAACATCGCCGGGGACGGCGTGGTGCTGCTCTCCCAGGCCGCCAGGCGCCTCGGGCGTCCCACCCTCCCGTTCTTCGTCACCGGCGTCACCTGGGCCGGCTCCGCGCTGCGCGCGCTGGGCATGCTGGACTTCTCCGCGGAGCAGATCCGGCTGCTCACCCACGGCCGGGTCGTGGACACCACCCAGATGCGGGAGACACTCGGCTTCCACCCCCGGTACACCTCGGCCGGGGCCTTCGCCGACTTCACCCGCAGCCGCGGCACGGGGCTGCTGCCGCCGCACGCCCTCGCCCGTACCGTCGACCGGATCGCCGCCGCGGTGCCCGCCGGCCGCGGCCTGAACTGAGGAGCGCACGCAGCATGTCGGACGCGAAGGTCATCCCGTTCGGCGAGGAGCCGCGCTCCAAGCGGCGCTCCAGGCGCGGCGGTACGGGCCGTACGCACCGGGCGGCGGCGCCGCTCGCGCCCGTCCCGCAGCCGCGCGAGGAGAGGCGGTCAGCGGGCCCGCAGGAGCCCGTGGAGCGGCCCGCCGCGGCCTCCGGCGGGTCGCCGTCCGCGGCGGGCCCGGGCTGGGAGCGCAGGCTCGCCCACGGGCTCGAGTTCCTGCGCCGCCGGATCACCGGCGACTACGAGGTCGACGAGTTCGGCTTCGACCGCGAACTCACCGACCAGGTCCTGATGTCGGCGCTGCGCCCGCTCTACGAGAAGTACTTCCGGGTCGAGGTGCGGGGCGTCGAGAACATCCCCGAGAAGGGCGCGGCCCTGGTCGTCGCCAACCACTCCGGGACGCTGCCCGTCGACGGGCTGATGCTCCAGGTCGCCGTGCACGACCACCACCCGGCCGGGCGGCACATCCGGATGCTCGCCGCCGACCTGGTCTTCGCGCTGCCGGTGGTCAACGAGATCTCCCGCAAGCTCGGGCACACCCTGGCCTGCGCGGAGGACGCCGGGCGGCTGCTGGAGCGCGGCGAGGTGGTCGGGGTGATGCCGGAGGGCTTCAAGGGGATCGGCAAGCCGTTCTCCGAGCGGTACCGGCTGCAGCGCTTCGGCCGGGGCGGTTTCGTCTCCACGGCGCTGAGGGCGGGGGCGCCGATCGTGCCGTGCTCGATCGTGGGGGCGGAGGAGATCTACCCGATGGTCGGCAACTCCAAGACGCTGGCGAGGCTGTTGGGGCTGCCGTACTTCCCGCTGACGCCGACGTTCCCCTGGCTGGGGCCGCTCGGGGCGGTGCCGCTGCCGACGAAGTGGACGATCCAGTTCGGCGAGCCGGTGCCCACGGACGGCTATCCGCCGGAGGCGGCGGACGATCCGATGCTGATGTTCAACCTGACCGATCAGGTGCGGGAGACGATCCAGCACACGCTCTACAAGCTGCTCGTGCAACGGCGGTCGGTGTTCTTCTGACGGCGGTGCGTTTTCCGGCACCGACCGTCATGACACCGACCGCCGTGGGGCCCGAAGGGAAGTGATCGCGGCTGACGGCCGCGATCACTTCCGGTACCGGGCGATCACCTCTGGTCGTCGCCGTGGATGCCCAGCCCCGGGAGGATGTCCGGGAGCAGCGGCGGGACGATGACGTCCGGCTGCTTGGACGGCTTGCCGTCCTTGCCGTGCGGCGTGCCCGACGGGCTCTGGCTCTGGCCCTGGCTCTCCGGCGGGGAGGCCGGGCGCAGCAGGCCCGTGCCGCCGAGGAGCCCCTCCTGGTCCTCCTGGCCGCTCGTGGACGGCTGGGCGGGGCGCTCGGCCGCGTGCTTGCCGCCGGCGGACCTGTGGGGGGACGGGGCGCCGTGGGACGGGCTGCCCGGGGTGCCGGGCCGGGACGGGGTGCCGCCCTTGCCGTGGGCCGGGCGGTGGTCGTGGCCCTGCAGCAGGGACTGCAGCGGCTCGATCTCGTCGTCTATGGCCCTGAACGCCGAACTGACCTGGTCCCGCACGTCGTTGAGGGGAAGCGGCAGCCGGTCGCGGAGCTGGGTCCAGCCCTCGCGGTGCGAGGCGTTGAACGAGGAGAGGAGCTTGAGCGGGCCGAGGGAGCCGTCGCGCTCGTAGGCGGCGCGGAGCAGGCGGTGGCCCTCGGAGACGTCCTGGCGCATGCCCGACAGGGTCCGGCGGATCTCGCCCAGCGACTCGTGGTCCAGATGGCCGGAGCGGCCGCGCTCCATGAGGCGGCGGGCCTCCTGGAGCCGGGTGGACGCCTGGTCGAGGAGGATGCCGCCGCGCTCGGAGTCGCTGTCGGCCATGCCGAGCTTCAGATCCTCCATGCCGCGCTTGAGGCCGTAGAGGGTGTCGCCGGGAAGGGCGTTGGAGCTGGCGGCGGCGACGCCGCCGAGCGCCCCGGCGGCCACGCCCACGGTGAGCCCGCCGGCCGCCAGCCCCTTGGACCAGCGGGAGCGCGGCCTGAGGCGGCCGAGCGGGCCGGCCCGGTGGGCCCCGCGCCCGGCCGCGCGGTCGCCCGGGGCCCTGCGGGGCTCGGGGACCGTCGTGGCGCCTCCGGCGAACTGGGCCTCCATGGCGGCGATCAGCTGCGCCCGCTGCACGGTCCTGACCTCGGGGTCGAGCTCAGGGGCGGGCAGCCGCGACAGCCCGCTCGCCAGCGTCAGCAGCTTCCCCTGCTCGCCCTGCTCGGCGTCGTCCGCCGGGGGGCCGGTCCGTGCGGCCGCCTCGCCCTGGACGTCCTGCTCCTCCAGGGCCTGGGCGAAGGCGTTCGCCCGCCGGTGCGCCGAAACGTTCGCGATCACTGGCGGCACCTCCTCTCGTCATGACGATCGACTCCCCCGAATACCTGGAGGTTGCACGCCTTGAGGGCATCCACTCGATCGAGTGAGTGATTGCGGGGCATGGCGCGACGCGGGAAGTCTGCATCCCGGACAACGAGCGGCGTGGCAGTCGGGTTACGCGCCGGTCGTCAGCGGGCGTCGTCGGGGAGGAGCCGGGCGAGGGTGCGCACGGCGCGGTACTGGAGGGTCTTGATGGCGCCCTCGTTCTTCCCCATGACGCGGGCGGTCTCGGCGACCGACAGGCCCTGGAGGAAGCGGAGGGTCACGCACTCCTGCTGCTGGGGGTTGAGCTTGCGCACCGCCTCCAACAGGGCGGCGTTGGACAGGGATTCGAGGACGGAGTCCTCGGGGCTGCGCTCGACCTCGTTGGCGTCGAGCATCTCGCCGGTGGTGACCTCCAGGCGGAAGCGGGAGGACTTGAAGTGGTCGGCGACGAGGTTGCGGGCGATGGTCACCAGCCAGGCGCCGAAGTCGCGGCCCTGCCAGGTGAAGGTGCCGATGCGGCGCAGGGCGCGCAGGAACGTCTCGCTGGTCAGGTCCTCGGCCGTGGCCCGGCCTCCGACGCGGTAGTAGATGTAGCGGTAGACGGTGTCGGCGTACTGGTCGTAGAGCCGGCCGAAGGCCTCGGCCTCGCCGGCCTGGGCGCGCTCGACCAGGTCCAGCATCCGGGCGCTGTCGCTGTCGGCGCTGGGGCGGCGGGTGGTGGTGGCCGCGCCGGTGCCGCGCCGGGCGCGTCTGCCCACCGCGGCGCCGGCCTCGGCGAGGGCGTAGCAGGGGCTCCGTTGCCCGGCAGAGCCTACGGCTACCGCGGGGGCGAGCGTGGCGAAGGCGGGGACGGCGTACGCGGTGGGGACGAAGCCGCGCAGACGGTCGATGACCGCTGCGCGCAGCGTAGCCAGGCCCGAGGCGTCAACCCCGACGTGTGGGTACACGGGACTCCCAGAGGCAGAGCTTCCATCACGTGCAGTGCCGGACCGTTCACTCGTCGTAGGGACAAGCGGGGTACCGGTTTGCGTCTGAGGAGAATAACCCTTCGTACAGGCAGCGCTACGCCGAGTTGCTCAATTCATCGTTTCCGTTCGCTCTCTCGCCTATTGCCGCCCGTTCAAATATCGAACCGCTAACAGAAGTTGACCGTATTTGCTGTGGGTGTGGCCGATTGGGCAGCGTGTTGTGGTAATCCGGACACGGCAGGACTGTCGGGGGTTGTGTGGGGGTATGACAACCGGATTGCCCGTGGGGGACGCGTGGTGACGCTGTGTCGCCGCGGCGGCGTCGGCGGCTCGTCTGCGTGATCGCCCGATCCGGTGACGGGCGTGTCCGCGGTGTTCCGGGCCGGGGCGGCCGGCCCGGTCAGCGACGGCGGCGGTGCAGGGCGACGGCCGCGGCCGCGCCGCCCGCGAGGGCGCCGAGGCCGACCGCGGCGGGGATGCCGACGCGGGCCGCCTTGCGGCCGGTGCGGTAGTCGCGCAGCCGCCAGCCGCGCTCGCGGGCGTGCTTGCGCAGCCCGGCGTCGGGGTTGACCGCGCAGGGGTGGCCGACGAGGGAGAGCATCGGGATGTCGTTGGCGGAGTCGCTGTAGGCGGCGCAGCGGGAGAGGTCCAGGCCCTCGGCCGCGGCGAGCGCGCGGACGGCCTCGGCCTTGGCCGGGCCGTGCAGCATCTCGCCGACGAGCCGCCCGGTGTAGACGCCGCCGACGGACTCGGCGACGGTGCCGAGGGCACCGGTCAGGCCGAGCCGGCGGGCGATGATCGTGGCGGTCTCCACCGGGGCGGCGGTGACGAGCCAGACCTTCTGGCCCGCGTCGAGGTGGGCCTGGGCGAGGGCGCGGGTACCGGGCCAGATGCGCTCGGCCATGTACTCGTCGTAGATCTCCTCGCCGACGGCCATGAGTTCGGAGACGCGGTGGCCCTTGACGATGGACAGGGCGCTGTCGCGGGCGTCCTGGATGTGCGCGGGGTCCTCGATGCCGGCGAGCCGGAACCAGGTCTGCTGCCAGGCGAAGCGGGCGAGTTCGCGCTTGCGGAAGAAGTGCCGTTTGTAGAGGCCGCGGCCGAAGTGGAAGAGGGCGGCGCCCTGCATCACGGTGTTGTCGAGGTCGAAGAAGGCGGCGGCCTTCACGTCGCCGGCGACGGGGAACTCCGGCTCGGGGGGCGGCGCGGCCTCCTCCCGCCGCTCGCGCTCGTGCTCCTGGGCGGACTTGCGGGCTGCCTCCGCCGCCGCTTCGCCCGCCCGCACGCTGCGGGCGGTGGCGGGGCGGCGGGGCGCGAGCCGGGTGAGCCATCCAAGTGCGGCCATGCCGCGAGCATAGCCAGTTTGTTCGGGGGGCTCGGTGCGGGAGCAAAGCCTTGGCGTGAACTCTACGTGTCGGTAACGTCACATGACCCCGCGGGCCCGGGTCAGCCGCCGAGCGCCTTGCGCAGCCGGGCCGGGTCCACCCGCCAGAAGTCGTGCTGTTCGCCGTCGATCAGGACGACGGGGATCTGCTCCCAGTACTTCCGGTGGAGCTCCTCGTCCCGGGTGATGTCCTTCTTCTCCCAGGGGGTGCCGAGCTCGCCGCAGACGGCCGAGATGACGGACTCGGCGTCGTCGCAGAGGTGGCAGCCGGGCTTGCCGACGAGGGTGACCAGGCGGTCGGCGGGGTTCTTGCGGCGGCGCAGCAGACTCATGGGCCCATTGTGCCCGGGGGCGGCCGGCGGTCCGGCGGGGTTCCGCGCGGGCCGGTTTCGATGCCTGAGTCGACTACCATCGTGGGCGTTTTGTTGGTGTCCGGGAGTTTTCCGGCCGGCGGATGAGGAGTGAGCGTCCATGCGCCCGTCCGCCGAACCCTGGTGCGCGTGTGGCGGGTGTGACCGTCGCCGCACGGGGCCCAATGGTTCCCCGAACGGGCCGAAAGGCCGCGTGACACCCATCACTTTGCCCGGACAAAGCGGACACCATCTTTGTGCACGCGTTCACAAAGACATAGCCTGCATACGACGGGGCGGTCCTGGGACGAGGCGCCGCCCGCAGCCCCGCTCTACCCGCAGGAGCACCGTGGCAACTGGCCGAACTCACCGACCGGCGACCCGAAGCCGAGGGATTCCCGAGGCCACCGTCGCCCGGCTTCCGCTGTATCTGCGCGCGCTGACCGCGCTCTCCGAGCGCTCGGTCCCCACGGTCTCCTCCGAGGAGCTCGCGACGGCGGCGGGCGTCAACTCCGCCAAGCTCCGCAAGGACTTCAGCTACCTCGGCTCGTACGGCACCCGCGGGGTCGGCTACGACGTCGAGTACCTCGTCTACCAGATCTCCCGCGAGCTCGGCCTGACCCAGGACTGGCCGGTCGTGATCGTCGGCATCGGCAACCTGGGCGCGGCCCTCGCCAACTACGGCGGCTTCGCCTCCCGCGGCTTCCGCGTCGCGGCCCTGATCGACGCCGACCCCGCGATGGCGGGCAAGCCGGTGGCCGGCCTGCCGGTGCGGCACACCGACGAGCTCGAGGAGATCGTCACCGAGAACGGCGTCTCCATCGGCGTCATCGCCACCCCGGCCGGCGCCGCCCAGCAGGTCTGCGACCGCCTGGTCGCCGCCGGGATCACCTCGATCCTCAACTTCGCGCCCACCGTGCTCTCCGTGCCCGACGGCGTGGACGTGCGCAAGGTCGACCTGTCGATCGAGCTCCAGATCCTCGCCTTCCACGAGCAGCGCAAGGCCGGCGACGAGACCGCCGCCGTGCGCCGCACCGGCACGGCGGGCCGGCCCGCCGCCGCGGCCCGCGAGGGCCGGAAGGGACCCGACGGGGACGTTCCCGCCGTGATGCCGGCATGAGTCTCCTCGTCGTCGGACTCAGCCACCGCACCGCGCCGGTGAGCGTGCTGGAGCGGGCCTCCCTCGGTCAGGAGGCGCGGGCCGCGCTGGCGCACGACGTCCTCGCCGCCGAGCCGGCCACCGAGGCCGCCGTGCTCGCCACCTGCAACCGCATCGAGCTCTACGCCGACGTGGACAAGTTCCACGCCGGTGTCGCCGAGCTGTCCACGCTGCTCGCCCGGCACTCGGGCGTCGGCCTCGACGAGCTCACCCCGCACCTGTACGTCCACTACGAGGACCGCGCCGTCCACCACCTCTTCTCGGTGGCCTGCGGCCTGGACTCGATGGTCGTCGGCGAGGGCCAGATCCTCGGCCAGATCAAGGACGCGCTCGCCCTCGGGCAGGAACTGCATACCGCCGGGCGGCTGTTGAACGACCTCTTCCAGCAGGCGCTGCGGGTCGGCAAGCGGGCGCACAGCGAGACCGGCATCGACAAGGCCGGCCAGTCCCTCGTCACCTTCGGCCTGGAGCAGCTCGCCCCGGGCGGCGACGTTCCCGGCTGGGCGGCGGGCAAGCGCGCCCTGGTGATCGGCGCCGGCTCGATGTCCTCGCTTGCCGCCGCCACGCTCGCGCGCGCCGGGGTGGCCCACGTCGCCGTCGCCAACCGGACGGTGGAGCGCGCCGAGCGGCTGGCGCGGATCCTGACCGAGCCCGGCGCGGGCCACCGCGCGACGGCCGCCGCCGTCGAGATGTCCGCCGTGCCCGAGGAGCTCGCGGCCGCGGACGTCGTGGTCTCCTGCACGGGCGCCACCGGCCTCGTCCTGACCGCCGCGACGGTCGCCGCCGCGCTGGCCGCCAAGGACGGCGACCTGTGCCCGGTCGACGACGACTGCGCGACCGCCCCGGCCGCCGGCGTCCGCCTCGCCTTCCTCGACCTCGCCATGCCCCGCGACGTCGACGCCGCCGTGCACGGCCTCGACGGCGCCCGCCTGGTGGACATCGAGACCCTGGCCGAGGCGTCCGCGGACGCGCCGATGGCGGCGGACGTGGACCAGGTCCGGTCCATCGTCGCCGACGAGGTGGCCGCCTTCGGCGCCGCCCAGCGCGCCGCCCACATCACCCCCACCGTGGTCGCCCTGCGCACGATGGCCGCGGACGTGGTGCGCAGCGAGATGGCCCGGCTCAACGGCCGGCTGCCCGGCCTCGACGACAAGCAGCGCGCCGAGATCACCCAGACCGTCCGCCGCGTCGTCGACAAGCTCCTGCACGCCCCCACCGTGCGGGTCAAGGAACTGGCCGCCACCCCCGGCGGCGCCGGCTACGCCGACGCGCTGCGGGAGCTCTTCGACCTCGACCCGCAGGCCGTCGCGGCCGTCAGCCGGGCCGACGCACGGCCCGCCACCGAGAACAACGCACGGGAGTCGGCATGAACGGCAATCCCTCCACCCCGCTGCGCCTGGGCACCCGGCGCAGCCAGCTGGCCATGGCCCAGTCCGGCCAGGTGGCCGACGCGGTGCGGGCCGTGACCGGCCGGCCGGTCGAGCTGGTGGAGATCACCACCTACGGGGACGTCTCGCGCGAGCACCTCGCGCAGATCGGCGGCACCGGCGTCTTCGTCTCCGCGCTGCGCGACGCGCTGCTCGCGGGCGACATCGACTTCGCCGTGCACTCGCTCAAGGACCTGCCGACCGCCCAGCCGGACGACCTCGCCCTGGCCGCGGTCCCGCGCCGCGAGGACCCGCGCGACGCGCTGGTCGCCCGCGACGGGCTCACCTTCGAGGAGCTGCCCGACGGGGCCCGCGTCGGCACCGGTTCGCCGCGCCGCATGGCCCAGCTCAACGCCTGGGCCAGGACGCTCGGCAAGGAGATCGAGACCGTCCCGATCCGGGGCAACATCGACACCCGGCTCGGCTTCGTGGCCAAGGGCGAGCTGGACGCCGTCGTCCTCGCCGCCGCCGGTCTGAACCGGATCGGCCGCAGCGACCGGGTCACCCAGTACCTGGAGCCCGACACGGTTCTGCCCGCCCCCGGCCAGGGGGCCCTGGCGATCGAGTGCGCCGCGGACAACGCGCCGCTCGTCGCCGCGCTCGCACAGCTCGACGACCCGCGCACGCGGGCCGCCGTGACCGCCGAGCGTTCCCTGCTCGCCGCCCTGGAGGCCGGCTGCTCCGCACCCGTGGGAGCGCTGGCCGACCTTCTGGGAGCCGAGCAGTCTGTCACCGAAATGCGCCTGCGCGGCGTCGTCGGCACCACCGACGGCACCACGCTGGTGCAGCTGTCCACCACCGGTCCCGTACCCGCGTCGCACCACGACGCCCTGGCCCTCGGCCGCGAACTCGCGGCGGAGATGCTGGACAAGGGTGCGGCCGGTCTGATGGGGGAGCGAGCACTTTGAACCCCACCGCCCCGAACCACCCCGCGCACGGGCACGTCACCTTCCTCGGTGCGGGCCCCGGAGACCCGGGACTGCTGACGCTGCGCGCCGTCGAGGCGCTGGCGGCCGCCGACGTCCTGGTGGCCGATCCACAGGTGCTGGATGTGGTGCGTGCGCATGCCCGCCCGCAGGTGGACATGCCTGCGCAGACGGTCGCTGACGAGACGTCACGGGCCGCCGACGTCCCGGTGCTCCGGGACACCGCCAATCTTGTCATGTCGGCCGCGCGCGGCGGCAAGCGGGTCGTGCGTGCGGTCCTCGGCGACCCCGGGCTCGACGGCGACGCGGCGGACGAGATGCTCGCCTGCGCCGCCGAGGGCATCACCTTCGAGGTGGTCCCGGGCATCGCGACCGCCGTCGGCGTCCCCGCCTACGCCGGTGTCCCGCTGCGCGACGGCAAGGGCGCGGACGTGCGCTTCGTCGACGCCCGCAGCGCCACGGACACCTGCTGGTCCGAGGCCGGCGCGAGCGAGGCCACGGTCGTGGTGACGACCACCCTCGACGCGGTGGCCGCGGCCGCCGGCGAGCTGGTCTCCGCCGGCCGCAAGCCCGAGACCCCGCTGAGCGTCACCGTCGCCGGCACCACCACCCGCCAGCGCACCTGGACGGCCACCCTCGGCAGCATCGCCCAGGTCCTCAAGGCCGCCAAGGTGCTGCCGTCGCCGGACGGCGGCCGGCCGGTGATAGCCGTGGTCGGCGAGCACAGCGCGGCCGAGCGGCGCGAGCCGCTGTCGTGGTTCGAGTCCAAGCCGCTCTTCGGCTGGAACGTCCTGGTGCCGCGCACCAAGGAGCAGGCCGCCTCGCTCTCCGACCAGCTCCGCTCCTACGGCGCCGTGCCGCACGAGGTGCCCACCATCGCCGTCGAACCGCCGCGTACCCCGCAGCAGATGGAGCGCGCGGTCAAGGGTCTGGTCACCGGCCGCTACGAGTGGATCGCCTTCACCTCCGTCAACGCGGTCAAGGCGGTGCGCGAGAAGTTCGAGGAGTACGGGCTCGACGCCCGGGCCTTCGCCGGCATCAAGGTCGCCGCGGTCGGCGAGCAGACCGCCAGGTCGCTGATCGAGTTCGGCGTCAAGCCGGACCTGGTGCCGAGCGGCGAGCAGTCGGCCGCGGGCCTGCTGGACGACTGGCCGCCCTACGACCCGGTCTTCGACCCGATCGACCGCGTCTTCCTGCCGCGCGCCGACATCGCCACCGAGACCCTGGTGGCCGGCCTGATCGAGCTGGGCTGGGAGGTGGACGACGTCACGGCCTACCGGACCGTGCGCGCCTCGCCGCCGCCGGCCGAGACCCGCGAGGCGATCAAGGGCGGCGGCTTCGACGCCGTGCTCTTCACGTCCTCGTCCACCGTGCGGAACCTGGTCGGCATCGCCGGCAAGCCGCACAACGTCACCGTCATCGCCTGCATCGGCCCGGCCACCGCGAAGACCGCGGAGGAGCACGGGCTGCGGGTGGACGTGCTGTCGCCCGAGCCCTCGGTGCACAAGCTCGCCGAGGCGCTCGCGGAGTTCGGGGCCGCGCGGCGCGACGCCGCGATCGAGGCCGGGGACCCGGTCACGCGCCCGAGCGAGCGACGGCCCGGATCGCGCAGAAGGGCACGGAGTTGAGCACGTACGGATCGTTTCCCGGCAGCCGCCCGCGGCGGCTGCGCACCACGCCGGCCATGCGCCGGATGGTCGCCGAACACCGCCTGCACCCCGCGGAGTTGATCCTTCCCGCCTTTGTGCGGGAGGGCGTCTCCGAGCCGGTGCCGGTCTCCTCGATGCCGGGCGTCGTCCAGCACACGCGGGACACGCTGCGCAAGGCCGCCGCGGAGGCGGTCGAGGCCGGGATCGGCGGGATCATGCTGTTCGGCGTGCCCGAGCACAAGGACGCGACCGGCAGCGCCGGGACGGACCCCGACGGCATCCTCCAGGTCGCGATCCGCGACGTGAAGGCCGAGGTCGGGGACGACCTCATCGTCATGTCCGACCTCTGCCTGGACGAGTTCACGGATCACGGGCACTGCGGTGTGCTGGACTCCGAGGGCCGGGTCGACAACGACGCGACGCTGGAGCGGTACGCGGAGATGGCGCGCGTCCAGGCGGACGCGGGCGTCCACGTCGTGGGCCCGAGCGGCATGATGGACGGTCAGGTCGGCGTCGTCCGTGCGGCGTTGGACGCGGCGGGTCACCAGGACGTGTCCATCCTCGCCTACACCGTGAAGTACTCGTCGGCCTTCTACGGGCCGTTCCGCGAGGCGGTCGCCTCGTCGCTGCGCGGCGACCGCAAGACGTACCAGCAGGACCCGGCCAACGCCCGGGAGGCCCTGCGGGAGTTGGCGCTCGACCTCGCCGAGGGCGCGGACATGGTGATGGTGAAGCCGGCGCTTCCGTACCTCGATGTGCTCCATCGGGTGGCGGAGTCGGTGGACGTGCCGGTGGCGGCCTATCAGATCTCCGGTGAGTACGCGATGGTGGAGGCCGCGGCGGCGAACGGCTGGATCGACCGGGACGCGGCGATCCTCGAGACCCTGACGGGTGTCAAGCGCGCCGGGGCGAACATGATCCTCACGTACTGGGCGACGGAGGTCGCGCGGCGCCTGCGCTGAGGGCGGGTGCCCCCTCCGGGGAGGGGCCGGGGCTCGACCCTCCTCCCCGGGCGCACCCGTCGCGCCCGTTTAAACCTCGCGTGTCACCCACATAGGTCGTCTCTCGTCGAATGCGGGCAGTCCTGGCACGGGCAAACCGAACATGACTACCGTGCGTGGCAGACCGCTCACTCTACGGAGGCGTGCATGAGTCATGAGAGCCCCGAGTCCCATCTCGCGGACGACTGGGAGTACACGCTCCAGGTTCCCTCCGACCCGATGGCGCCGTGCATCGCCCGGCGCACCCTGCGCACCATCTTCGAGGAGCACGGCTTCCTCGAACTGGCCGACACGGCCGAGCTGTTGACGTCCGAGCTGGTCACCAACGCCTACCGGTACTCCGACGGGCCCGCCTCGGTGCGGGTGCGCAGGGAGGGCGGCAGGGTGCGGGTCGCGGTGTGGGACACCAACCCCCGGCTGCCCGTGCTCGACCGCGTCCCCTCGGCGCTCGGCCCCGACGACGAGGCCGAGCGGGGCAGGGGGCTCGGCCTCGTCCAGCGGTGCGCCGACAGCTGGGGCGGGTTCGCGCTGCGCGACCAACCCCAGGGGCTGGTGGGGAAGTTGATCTGGTTCGAGCTCAGTGAGCGCTAGAGGCGCTCGGGGGTGCGGATGCCCAGCAGGGCCATGCCCTGGCGCAGCGTGCGGGCGGTGAGGTCGCAGAGGAAGAGGCGGTTCTCCCGCAGCTCCGCGGACTCGGCCCGCAGCACCGGGCACTGGTCGTAGAAGGCCGTGTACAGCGAGGCCAGCTGGTACAGGTAGCCGGCGAGCTTGTGCGGCGCGTACTCCGCGGCGGCCTCGGCCACCGTCGCGGCGAACTGGTCGAGGTGCAGGCCGAGCGCCCGCTCGGCGGGGGCCAGCGCGAGCTCCGGGTGCGCCGCCGGCTTCGCCTCGCCCGCCTTGCGGAGGATCGACTGGATACGGGCGTACGCGTACTGGAGGTAGACCGACGTGTCGCCGTTGAGCGAGACCATCTGGTCCAGGTCGAACTTGTAGTCGCGGGCCGCCGAGGTGGACAGGTCCGCGTACTTCACCGCGCCGATGCCGACCTGGGCGCCCCGCTCGGCGATCTCCTCCTCCGTGAGGTCCTGCGCCTTGTCGCGGACGATCGCCGACGCGCGGTCGATCGCCTCGTCCAGCAGGTCCACCAGGCGGACGGTCTCGCCCTCGCGGGTCTTGAACGGCTTGCCGTCCTTGCCGAGGACGGTGCCGAAGCCGAGCTGCACGGCCTTGACGTCGTCGGTCAGCCAGCCGGCCCGGCGGGCGGTCTCGAAGACCATCTTGAAGTGCAGGGACTGCCGGACGTCCACCACGTACAGCAGGGTGTCGGCCTTGAGGTTGAAGACGCGGTCGCGGATCGCGGACAGGTCGGTGGCCGCGTAGCCGAAACCGCCGTCCGACTTCTGGACGATCAGCGGGACGGGGTTGCCCTCGGGGCCCTTGACGTCGTCGAAGAAGACGCAGAGCGCGCCCTCGGAGCGGACCGCGACGCCGGACTCCTCCAGCAGGCGGCAGGTCTCGGCGAGCATGTCGTTGTAGCCGGACTCGCCGACGATGTCCTCGTCGCGGATCTCGACGTCGAGCTTGTCGAAGACCGAGTAGAAGTAGATCTTCGACTCGTCGACGAACTTCTGCCAGAGGGCGAGGGTCTCCTCGTCGCCCGCCTGGAGGTCCACGACCCGGCGCCGGGCGCGGGCCTTGAAGGCGTCGTCGGAGTCGAAGAGGGCGCGGGACGCCTTGTAGAGCCGGTTGAGGTTGGACATGGCCTCCTCGCCGGAGACCTGCTCGTCCTTGTGGTCCAGCTCGTGCGGGTGCTCGATCAGGAACTGGATGAGCATGCCGAACTGGGTGCCCCAGTCGCCGATGTGGTGGCGGCTGACGACCTTCTCGCCGGTGAACTCCAGGATCTTCACGACCGAGTTGCCGATCACCGAGTTCCGCAGGTGGCCGACGTGCATCTCCTTGGCCACGTTGGGCTGGGCCCAGTCGATGACCGTGGTGCCGGGGTGCTCCTTGAGGGGCACGCCCAGCCGCTCGTCCGCCGCGCGCGCGGCCAGCGTCCGCGTGATCGCGCCGTCGGCGACGGTGACGTTGAGGAAGCCGGGGCCGGAGACCTCGACGCCGGCGAGCAGCTCGTCCTCCGGGAGCCGCTCGACGACCTTGCCGGCCAGCTCACGGGGGTTCCCCTTGAGCTTCTTGGCCAGCGCCAGCATCCCGTTGGCCTGGAAGTCCGCCCGGTCGCTCCGTCGCAGCAGCGGGTCGGCGGCACCGGCCTCCGGCAGGGCTGCCGAGAGGGCGTCCGCGATGCGCTGGTGGACGGTGGAAGCGAGGGAGGGGACCTGAGCCATGGGGTGCGTGCCATTCCGGTAGGCGGCAGTTTTCGGTGCTCCCCGAGTATCCCATGCGGATATCACGGGCCCGGAGCCGTTTTCGCCCGCCGGCGGGCAACCAGGTGGCCCCCCGGGCCGTCTGGGACAATGGTCATGCCAGACCTGTAAGGAAGGAAGTGCCGTGGCACAGGCTCAGAGCACCGAGGCCGACTGGGTCTCCCGTTTCGCCGACGAGGTCATCGCCGAGAGCGAGCGCCGCGCGCCCGGCAAACCCATCGTCGTCGCCTCCGGCCTGTCGCCCTCCGGCCCGATCCACCTGGGCAACCTCCGCGAGGTCATGACCCCGCACCTGGTCGCCGACGAGATCCGCCGCCGGGGCCACCGGGTCCGGCACATCCTGTCCTGGGACGACTACGACCGCTACCGCAAGGTCCCGGCGGGCGTCCCCGGCATCGACGAGTCGTGGGCCGAGCACATCGGCAAGCCGCTGACCTCCGTCCCGGCCCCGGCCGGCTCGGCGTACCCGAACTGGGCCGAGCACTTCAAGGCCGCCATGGTCGCCTCGCTCGCCGAGCTGGGCATCGAGTACGACCCGATCAGCCAGACCGAGCAGTACACCTCGGGCGCCTACCGCGAGCAGATCCTGCACGCGATGAAGCACCGCGGCGAGATCGACGCGATCCTCGACCAGTACCGCACCAAGGACAAGGCCACCGGCAAGCCGAAGGCCAAGCAGCAGCAGAAGCCGGTCGACGAGGCGGAGCTGGAGGCGGCCGAGGGCTCCGGCGCGGCCGCCGAGGACGACGGCAGCGCGGGCGGCGCGGGCTACTTCCCGTACAAGCCGTACTGCGGCGCCTGCGAGCGCGACCTGACCACCGTCACCGCGTACGACGACGCCACCACCGAGCTCACCTACACCTGCGTCTGCGGCCACACCGAGACCGTGCTGCTCAGCGAGTTCAACCGCGGCAAGCTGGTCTGGAAGGTCGACTGGCCGATGCGCTGGGCGTACGAGGGCGTGATCTTCGAGCCGTCCGGTGTGGACCACTCCTCGCCCGGCTCGTCCTTCGTCGTCGGCGGCCAGATCGTCCGCAAGGTCTTCGGCGGCGAGCAGCCGATCGGCCCGATGTACGCCTTCGTCGGCATCAGCGGCATGGCCAAGATGTCGTCGTCGAAGGGCGGCGTGCCCACCCCGGGCGACGCGCTGAAGATCATGGAGGCGCCGCTGCTGCGCTGGCTGTACGCCCGCCGCAAGCCCAACCAGTCCTTCAAGATCGCCTTCGACCAGGAGATCCAGCGGCTCTACGACGAGTGGGACAAGCTGGAGGCCAAGGTCGCCGACGGCACCGTGCTGCCGGCCGACGCCGCCGCGTACGCCCGCGCCGCCCGCACCGCCGCCGGCGAGCTGCCCCGCACGCCCCGCCCGCTGCCGTACCGCACGCTCGCCTCGGTGGTCGACATCACCGCCGGCCACGACGAGCAGACCCTGCGCATCCTCGCCGACCTGGACCCGGAGAACCCGGTCACCTCGCTGGACGAGACCCGCCCGCGCCTGGACCGCGCCGAGCACTGGATCAACACCCAGGTCCCGGCCGAGCAGCGCACCATCGTCCGCGAGGAGCCCGACACCGAGGCCCTGGCCGCGCTGGACGAGCGGGCCCGCGAGTCCCTGCGGCTGCTCCTGGACGGGCTGGAGTCGCACTGGTCGCTCGACGGCCTGACGACCCTGGTCTACGGCGTGCCCAAGATCCAGGCCGGTCTCGACCCGGAGGCCAAGCCGACCCCCGAGCTCAAGGTCGCCCAGCGCTCCTTCTTCGCGCTGCTCTACCAGCTCCTCGTCGGCCGGGACACCGGGCCGCGCCTGCCCACGCTGCTGCTCGCGGTGGGGGCGGACCGGGTGCGCAAGCTCCTGACCGTCTGACGCCGCCGCGCACACGCGAGGGCCCGCTTCCCCTGGGGGAGGCGGGCCCTTCCGCTGCGCGCGCCGGCTACCTCTTGTTCGCGGCGGCGACCGCCGCCACCGCCTCCTTGGCCGCGCCCTGCGCGTCCTTCAGCAGGTCGGCGACGTCGGGGGCCTTCGCGCCCTCCAGGCCCGCGCCGCTGTACTTCAGCGTCACCACCACGTTGGCCGTCCGGGTGATCACGGTGGCGTTGTGGTACTCGACGCCCTTCTTGGTGGTCGTGGTCGTGACCGTGGACGCCCAGTCGCCGATGCCGCTCGCCGCCTGGTTCTTGACGTCCTTGGGGGAGTCCTCCCCCATGGCCTTCTTGACCTGCTGCCGGGCGAACTCCTGGGCGCGCTTGTCGGCCGAGCCCAGGGCCGGTTCCGAACTCAGGCCGTTGTACTGGAGGTTGAGGTCGCGGTACTGGATGTCGTCGGCCTTCTCGTCGTTCAGCCCCCACCAGAAGCAGCTTCCGGTGAGCGCCTTGCCGCCCTTGTCCTTCACCTTCGGCACCAGGTCGTCGATCGTCTTGGCCGGGAGCGCCTTGCAGGTGTCGGGCAGCTTCGGGTACTTCGCCGCGGCCAGCGACGGCGTGGCCGAGGGCTTCGCCGTGGCGGACGGCGCGGACGGCGTGCTCTCGCTCTTCTTCCCGCCCCCCGAGTCGGAGCAGCCGGCGACGAGCACCATCGGTACGGCGGCGCAGGCGAGGATTCGGGCGAGTCGCGGGGCTGTTCGTCGGTGCATGGGTCCTTCGCTCAATCGGTGCGGGGCCGGACAGGATCTCCTCGCACGGTACGCGGCCCGGCCGGAATGGGGGCGGTACTCGCCGGGCTAGTTGTTGAAGTGGCCCGCGTCGATCTCCCGGGCCAGGCCGTGCGCCTTGCTCCGGAGGTCCTGGCCGTCGGGCACGTGCCGGCGGTCCGCGCTGCCCTGCGAGTAGGCGATGGTGACCAGCACGTTCGCCGACCGGAAGACGATCGTGACGTCCCGGTGGACGTCCGTCCCGCCGGAGGCCAGCCGGTCGTCGACGAAGGCGTCGTCGCCGACGTCGTCCAGGGCCAGGGAGCCCGGCTCCGGCCCGGTCGAGGGCGTGGTGGACGTCGAGGGCGGGGCGGCGGTGGCGGAGGAGGTGGCGGTGGCGGCGGGGCGGGAGGAGGCGCCCGCCGCCTTCGGGTCGTTCCCGCTCTTCTTCCCCTTGGCGTCCTTCGCGCCCTTGGCGTCCTTGGCGCCCTTCGCGGGGGAGGAGGGAGGGGAGGACGAGGGCGGGGTGGCCGACGGGGTGGACGAGGACACCGGGACGTGGGCGGCCTCGGCCCGCTTCGCGTACAGCTGCTGCGCCCGCTCCTCGTCGCTGGTCCCCGGCTGGTAGGAGACCACGCGCTCGAAGTCGACGGAGAGGTGGCGGGTGTCGTCCGGGGTCTTCCAGCGGCAGCCGACGCGGCGGTCCGCGTCGTAGGTGATGGTGGCCTGGCCCTTGAAGGCCTTGTCGGCCTCCTGCTCGGTCTCGTCGGTGCCCTCGCCGGGCAGGCCGGGGAGGAGGCGGCGCAGGGTGTCGCGGGCGACGTACGCGCAGGGGTCGGGGAGGCTGTGGTACTTGCCGGGCTCGGCCGCGGGGGCCGTGGAGCCGCCGGTGCCCGGCTTGGGGTCGTCGTCCCCGCCGCCGCCCCCGGAGCCGCCGCCGCACCCGGCGAGGCCGGCCGCGAGCACGGTGGCGGCCAGTGCGGCTGCCGGTGCGTACGCCCTCCGCTGCACGGTCCCGAGGCTCCCTTCCGCCCGCTTTCCGCCCGTTCCGGAGCGAAAACTGGTTGCTGCGGCTGGGTGGCCGCTGGACACAATGTCTACCGCACGCGCCGCCGCACCGCTGGCCCGCCGTCGTGAATCAACTCATTGATCCGGCTTTTGCGTTTTACGCGTCATCTCACTTTTTGGGGGAATGGGGAAGATATGTCGTTCACCGAGCTGCCTGGCGCCCGGGTGCCGATCCGCATGTGGGCGGATCCGGCCACCGTCGAGGACGTCGCCATGCGGCAACTGCGCAACGTGGCGACGCTGCCGTGGATCGAGGGCCTCGCCGTGATGCCCGACGTCCACTTCGGCAAGGGGGCCACCGTCGGCTCCGTGATCGCGATGCGCGGAGCGGTGTGCCCGGCGGCGGTGGGCGTCGACATCGGCTGTGGCATGTCCGCGGTGAAGACCTCCCTCACCGCCAACGACCTCCCCGGCGATCTCTCCCGCCTCCGCTCCGAGATCGAGCGCGCCATCCCCGTCGGCTTCGCCATGCACGACGACGCGGTCGACCCGCGCCGCCTGCACGGGCTGCCGACGGCGGGGTGGGACGACTTCTGGGGGCGGTTCCAGGGGGTGGCCGAGGCGGTCAAGTTCCGTGAGAGCCGGGCACTGAAGCAGATGGGAACGCTCGGAGGCGGTAACCACTTCGTCGAAATGTGCCTCGACGAGGCGGGTTCCGTCTGGCTGATGCTCCACTCCGGTTCGCGGAACATCGGCAAGGAGCTGGCCGAGCACCACATCGGCGTGGCGCGGCGGCTCTCCCACAACCAGGACATCGTCGACCGCGACCTGGCCGTCTTCCTCGCGGGCACCCCGCAGATGGACGCCTACCGGCACGACCTCTTCTGGGCCCAGGAGTACGCGCGGCACAACCGCGAGATCATGATGGCGCTCCTCAAGGACGTGGTCCGCAAGGAGTTCAAGAAGGCCAGGCCGATGTTCGAGCCGGAGATCTCCTGCCACCACAACTACGTGGCGGAGGAGACCTACGAGGGCGTCGACCTGCTGGTCACCCGCAAGGGCGCGATCCGCGCGGGCGGCGGCGAGTACGGCATCATCCCGGGCTCGATGGGCACCGGTTCGTACATCGTCCGCGGCCTCGGCAACGAGGCGGCGTACAACTCCGCCTCGCACGGCGCCGGCCGGCGGATGAGCCGCAACCAGGCGAAGAAGCGGTTCTCCGCGCAGGACCTGGCGGAGCAGACGCGGGGCGTCGAGTGCCGCAAGGACCACGGGGTCGTCGACGAGATCCCGGCCGCCTACAAGCCGATCGAGCAGGTCATGGAGCAGCAGCGGGATCTGGTCGAGGTGGTGGCGAAGCTCAAGCAGATCGTCTGTGTGAAGGGGTGAGCCGGTGGGGGCGGGCTGCCGCGCCCGCCGCCCCGCCGCCCCACCGCCTCAGCCGCCGGACGTCTCGCGGTGGACCTTGTAGTTGCTCGCCTGGGCCCGGGGGCGGAGGACGAGGAGGTCGACGTTGACGTGCGGCGGGCGGGTGACCGCCCAGGTGATCGTGTCCGCGACGTCCTCGGCGGTCAGGGGCTCGCTGACGCCCGCGTAGACGGCCGCGGCGCGCTCCTCGTCGCCGCGGAAGCGGTTGAGGGCGAACTCGTCCGTCCTGACCATGCCGGGGGCGATCTCGATGATCCGGACCGGCAGGCCGTTGAGCTCCAGGCGCAGGGTCTCGGCCATGACGTGGGCGCCGTGCTTGGCGGCGACGTACCCGCCGCCGCCCTCGTAGGTGGCGAGGCCGGCGGTGGAGGAGACGATCACGACCGTGCCGGGCGAGGTCTTCCAGAGGGGGAGCAGCGCCTGGGTCATGTGGAGCGTGCCGAGGACGTTGACCTCGTACATGGCCTGCCAGTCGGCGGGGTCCGCGGTGGCGACGGGGTCGGTGCCCAGCGCTCCGCCGGCGTTGTTGACCAGGACTTCCACGGGGCCGAGGTCGTCGAGGAAGAGGGCGAAGACGCCCACGGCGGCGCGGTCGGTGACGTCGAGCCCGTAGGCGACGGCCCGGTGGCCGGCCTCGGTGAGCTCGGCGGCGAGGGCGTCGATGCGGTCCTTGCGGCGCGCGGTGAGGACGACGCGGTAGCCGGCGGCGGCCAGGCCGCGCGCGGTGGCGGCGCCGATGCCGCTGCTGGCGCCGGTGATCACTGCGGTGGGGATGGTGGTCATCGGGTCTCCCGGAGGACTGGCTCAGCGCCCGCGTGGCGCGTACATGATCAAACCTACCCCGACGAGGCAGACCAGCGCGCCCAGCACGTCGTAGCGGTCCGGCCGGTAGCCGTCGGCGACCATGCCCCAGGCCAGCGAGCCGGCGACGAAGACGCCGCCGTACGCGGCGAGGATGCGGCCGAAGTGCGCGTCGGGCTGGAGCGTGGCGACGAAGCCGTACGCGCCGAGGGCCAGGACCCCCGCGCCGATCCAGGCCCAGCCCTTGTGCTCGCGCGCGCCCTGCCAGACGAGCCAGGCGCCGCCGATCTCCAGGACGGCGGCGAGCAGGAAGAGGGCGACGGAGCGGAGGACGGTCACGGCCAGACCAGGCAGTACGGCTGGTGGCCGGCCTCGTGGAGCCGGTGCGAGAAGTCCTGCCACTCGTGGAGCAGCCGGTAGACCGTGAAGGCGTCGCGCGGGCCGCCCCGGTCGGGGACGGTGGACCAGATGAACGCGGCGGCGCCCACGGACTCCTCGCCGATGCCGCGCAGCGGGTCGACCACGGTCATGGGGAGCTTGACGACGGCGTAGTCGGGGTGGAGGACGACCAGTTCGAGCGGGGGGACCTTGTGCAGGGGTATGCCCTCGATGCCCGTGAGGACCATCGCGGCGACCGTCTCGGGCTTGATCCGGGTGAACATCCCGCCCATGCCCAGCTCGTCCCCGCCCAGCTCCTCCGGGCGCATCGAGATCGGCACACGCGCGGCCGTGGCCCCGTTGGGCGCCCCGAAGTACTTGTAGGTCACCCCCATGCGGCCGCTCCTGCTCACGCTGTTGCCCCCGCCGTCGCCGCCGGCCCGCTCGGGGCCGCCGGTGCGGGGCTGTTCCCTCCGCCGGTGCCGGCCCCCGCGGGGCGGCCGGGCTCGCTCGGGGCCGAGGTCGTCGGTGCCCTCGCCCAGTCCGCCACCGCGATGCATATCTCCACCCGATCGCTTTTTTACGCAGCACAGCCCCCGCCGCGCAACCCGATCATCGTCTCAGACACCTCCCCCGTGCGGAGCGCGCGAAACGCCCGGACACGAGTGCCCACGGGGCTCTGAGACCATGGGTGGCGTGAGCTACCCCTCCCGGCCCCCAGTGTTCCAGACGCGCGGGGGCTGACACCCGGCCGACAGCACCAGCAGGGCCCCAAGCCGGGGCGCGCGGCCACCGTCGCCGTCGGCGTCCCTCCCTACGACTCGCGCAGGCAGGAACAGAGTGCCTTATCCATATGAAGCCCCAGTGTCCCAGACGCTCTTCGAGCGCGCGGCGGTCGTGACGCCCGGTGGCGTGAACTCTCCGGTGCGCGCGTTCCGGGCCGTGGGCGGAACGCCCCGGTTCATGGTCTCCGGTGCCGGTCCGTACCTCACGGACGCGGACGGCCGGGAGTACGTGGACCTGGTGTGCTCCTGGGGACCGATGATTCTCGGCCATGCTCACCCCGAGGTGATCGCGGCCGTCCAGGACGCCGTCGCGCGCGGCACCTCCTTCGGCACGCCCGGGGAGGGCGAGGTCGCCCTCGCCGAGGAGATCGTCGCCCGGGTCGCCCCGGTCGAGCAGGTGCGCCTGGTGTCCTCCGGCACCGAGGCGACGATGTCCGCGATCCGGCTCGCCCGTGGCTTCACCGGCCGCTCCAAGGTGATCAAGTTCGCCGGCTGCTACCACGGGCACGTGGACGCGCTGCTGGCCGCCGCCGGCTCCGGGGTGGCCACCTTCGGGCTGCCGGACACGCCGGGCGTCACCGGCGCGCAGGCCGGCGACACGATCGTCCTGCCGTACAACGACCTGGAGTCGGTGCACGAGGCGTTCCACCGCTTCCCGGGCGAGATCGCCTGTGTGATCACCGAGGCGTCGCCGGGCAACATGGGCGTCGTCCCGCCGGGCCCCGGCTTCAACGAGGGCCTCAAGCAGGCGTGCGCCAAGAACGGCGCGCTGTTCATCTCCGACGAGGTCATGACGGGCTTCCGCGTCTCGAAGTCCGGCTGGTACGGCATCGACGGCGTCACGCCGGACCTGATGACCTTCGGCAAGGTCATGGGCGGCGGCTTCCCGGCCGCGGCCTTCGGCGGCCGCTCCGACGTGATGGCGCACCTCGCCCCGGCGGGCCCGGTCTACCAGGCCGGCACGCTCTCCGGGAACCCGGTGGCGACGGCGGCGGGCCTGGCCCAGCTGCGGCTGCTGGACGACGCGGCGTACGAGCGGGTGGACGCGGTCTCGCTGGAGATCCGCTCGCTGGTGACCGAGGCGCTGGCCAAGGAGGGCGTGGCGCACCGCCTCCAGACCGCGGGGAACATGTTCTCCGTCTTCTTCACCGACCGCGAGGTCACGGACTACGAACTGGCCAAGGGCCAGCAGGCGTTCCGCTACACCGCGTTCTTCCACTCGATGCTGGCGCAGGGCGTCTACCTGCCGCCGTCCGCCTTCGAGTCGTGGTTCGTCTCGACGGCCCACGACGACGCGGCGGTCGAGCGGATCGCGGCGGCGCTGCCGGCGGCGGCGCGGGCGGCGGCCGAGGCCAAGGAGGAGACGCTGTGAGCGAGCGCGACGACATCACCGTCGTCCATCTGATGCGGCACGGCGAGGTGCACAACCCCGAGGGTGTGCTCTACGGCCGCCGGCCCGGCTACCACCTGTCCGACCTGGGGCGGGAGATGGCCGACCGGGTGGCCGAGCACCTGTCCGGGCGGGACGTCACCCATGTCGTGGCCTCCCCGCTGGAGCGGGCGCAGGAGACGGCGACGCCGATCGCCAAGGCGCACGGCCTGGACCTGGCGACGGACGAGCGGCTGATCGAGGCCGCGAACGTCTTCGAGGGCAAGACCTTCGGCGTGGGCGACGGCGCCCTGCGCAAGCCGGCCAACTGGCGGCATCTGACCAACCCCTTCCGCCCGTCCTGGGGCGAGCCCTACATCGAGCAGGTCGTGCGGATGATGGGCGCGCTCAACGCGGCGCGGGACGCGGCCCGGGGCCACGAGGCCGTGTGCGTCAGCCACCAGCTGCCGATCTGGGTCGTGCGCAGCTTCGTCGAGCGGCGCCGGCTGTGGCACGACCCGCGCAAGCGGCAGTGCACCCTGGCCAGCCTGACGACCTTCACCTACCGCGGCGACAAAATCGTTTCGGTCGGCTACAGCGAGCCGGCCCGGGACCTGGTACCGGCCCATCTGCTGGCGGGCGCCAAGCCGGTCAAGGGCGGCCAGAAGGCGTTCGGCGCCTGACCCGGGCATCCCGCTTCCGCCGTATCCCAGCGCGCCCCCGCCCCCGGCCTCGTCTTATATGGACGGCAGAGGGCGGGGGCGCCGCGATACAGCTGCGAGACGAGCGGAGGCCGCGCATGCCGGACACGGGTATAGGCCGGCGCGCACTGCTGGGCGCGGCCCTGGCCGTGGGCGCCGCGGGCTGCGGGCTCGGCTCGGGCGAGGACCAGGTGGCGGTCCGGGCGAGGGCGCGGGCCAGGGCCCGGCCGATCGGCGACGGTTCGACGGCGGACGCGGGGCCGCAGCCGCTGCAGCCCCCGCCGCCCGAGCGGCTGGAGCCGGGGCAGAAGCCGCCGCAGTTCGTCGTCTTCTCCTGGGACGGCGCCGGCGAGACGGGCAACGGTCTCTTCCCGCGCTTCCGCAGGCTCGCCCGCGACCACGGCGTGCGGATGACGTTCTTCCTCACCGGCCTCTACTGCCTGCCCGAGTCCCGCAAGTCGCTCTACCGGCCGCCCAACAACCGCCCCGGCGCCTCCGCCATCGGCTACCTCGGCGACGACCACATCCGCGAGACGCTGCGCAACATCCGCGAGGCGTGGCTGGAGGGCCACGAGATAGGCACCCACTTCAACGGGCACTTCTGCTCGGGCCCCGGCTCGGTGGCCCGGTGGACACCCGCGCAGTGGGAGTCGGAGATAGAGCAGGCCGTCTCCTTCGTCACCTCGTGGCGGACGAACACCGGCTTCACCGACCTGGAGCCGCTGCCCTTCGACTACCGCAAGGAGCTCGTCGGCGGCCGCTCCCCCTGTCTGCTGGGCCAGCGGAACCTGCTGCCGGCGGCGGCGCGGCTCGGCTGGCGCTACGACGCCAGCTCCCCGGGCGGGCGCCAGGTCTGGCCGCGCCGGCGGATGGGCGTCTGGGACTTCCCGCTCCAGCTCATACCCCTGCCGGGGCACTCCTTCGAGCTGCTCTCGATGGACTACAACCTGCTGGCCAACCAGTCCCGCAACTCCACCAAGGCCCCTCCCGTCCACTACCCGGCCTGGCGGCGGCAGGCCACGGAGGCGTACCTGGCCGGTTTCCGGCGCGCGTACGAGACGAACCGGGCGCCGTACTTCATCGGCAACCACTTCGAGCAGTGGAACGGCGGGATCTACATGGACGCCGTCGAGGAGGCGGTCAAACGCATCGCCGACGAGAAGCACCGCGACGTACGGCTCGTCTCCTTCCGGCAGCTGTGCGACTGGCTCGACGCCCAGGACCCGGCGGTCCTGGAGGGGCTGCGGCGGCTGAAAGTCGGCGAGAAGTGGGCGCCCGCGGGCTGACCTCAGGTGTCGTCCGGGGCGAGGGGGGCGCGCAAGATCCCGGAAATCGCCATGCGAAACTTTTCACATGAGTGCCTGCCGCGCCAACCGACGCCAACGAAGCCGCCGTCGTACCACCGTGCCGGTCATCGGCGCCGCCCTCGCCGCGCTGGTGCTGAGCGCCTGTGGTTCCGGGGGCACCTCGGGCGGGGGCGGCGAGACCCAGTTCGTGCAGGGCAAGGGCGGGGTCGACGTCGTCAAGGCCAGGAGCGCCCGGCAGGAGGCGCCGGAGCTGTCCGGGAAGACCCTCCAGGGCGAACAGCTCAACGCCACCGAGAAGTTCAAGGGCAAGGTCATCGTCTTCAACGTCTGGGGCTCCTGGTGCCCGCCCTGCCGGGCGGAGGCGAAGGGCTTCGGCAAGGTGGCCCGGGAGTACAAGGCCAAGGGCGTCGAGTTCGTCGGCCTGAACACCCGCGACCCCAACCCGGCCCCGGCCAAGGCGTTCGAGCGGGAGAACGACGTCCCGTACCCGAGCCTCTTCGACTCGGCGGGAAACCTGATCCTCCGCTTCCCCAAGGGCAGCCTCAACCCGCAGGCCATCCCCTCCACGGTCTTCATCGACCGCGAGGGGAAGATCGCCGCGCGGGCCATCAAGCCGATGAGCGAGGACGAGCTGCGCGAGACGCTCGATCCGCTGGTCGCGGAGAAGTGACGCCGTGACCGCCGCGTCGATCACCCTCGCCAGCGCCGACGGCCTGAACCACACCGTGCTCTCCGGGGCGCTGATCCTGGCCCTGCCGATCGCCCTGCTCGGCGGGCTGGTCTCCTTCTTCTCCCCCTGCGTCCTGCCGCTCGTGCCGGGCTACCTGTCGTACATGACGGGGGCGGGCGGCGCGGACCTGGCGCAGGCGAAGCGCGGGCGCCTGCTGGCGGGATCCGTGCTCTTCGTCCTGGGGTTCAGCGTCCCGCTGGTGTCGGCCGGGGCGCTCTTCGGCTACGCGGGCCGGACGCTCCAGGAGTACAAGGAGACGATCGCCGTCGTCCTCGGGATCGTGATGATCCTGCTCGGCCTGGTCTTCATGGGCCTGCTGAACCGATTCGGCCAGCGGGACGTGCGCTTCCGCGTGAAGACCTCGATGGGGCTGCTGGGCGCCCCCCTGCTGGGCCTCGGCTTCGGCGTCGGCTGGACGCCGTGCATCGGCCCCACCCTGGCGTCCGTCAACGCCCTCAACGCCTACGACGCGAGCGCGACCCGCGCCGCCGTCCTGACCTTCGCCTACTGCCTCGGCCTCGGACTGCCCTTCATCGTGGCGGCCCTCGCCTTCCGCCGGGCGCTCGGCGCCTTCGGCTGGGTCAAGAAGCACTACGCATGGGTCATGCGGATCGGCGGTGGCATGCTCGTCGCCGTCGGCCTGCTCCTGGTCACCGGTGCGTGGGACTACCTCGTCCAGGACCTCCAGACGTGGACGAGCGAATACAACCCCGGGATCTGATCGATGTCCAAGACTGAAAGCACCCCCGCCCCCGAGGCCCCCGAGGCCGGCGCGGACGACGCGGCCGCCGGTGCCCGGATGTCCACCGCCCCCGCCCAGGAGGGGGACCGGACCGTCCCGGGCTCGTTCGGCGGCGTCCGCGCGCCCGGCGCCCTCGGGTGGCTGGCGTGGGCGGGCCGGGAGGCCACCGGCTGGCTGCGCTGGATCTGGCGCCAGCTGACCTCGATGCGGGTCGCGCTGATCCTCCTGCTGCTCCTCTCCCTCGCGACCATCCCCGGCTCGCTCATCCCGCAGACCAGTGTCGACTCGATCAAGGCCGACAACTGGAAAGAGGCGCACAAGACGCTGACGCCGGTCTACGAGAAGCTCCAGCTCTTCCACGTCTACAGCTCGGTGTGGTTCTCCGCGATCTACATCCTGCTGTTCGTCTCGCTGATCGGCTGTATCGTCCCGCGCACCTGGCAGTTCGTCGGCCAGCTGCGCGCCCGCCCGCCGAAGGCGCCGCACCGCTTCGACCGGCTCCCCGCCCACACCGGCTGGAGGACCGACGCCGACCCCGAGCAGGTGCTGGCGGCTGCGCGGCGGGTGCTCAAGCGCAAGTGGTTCCGCACGAGCGCGGACGGCGACGCCGTCGCGGCCGAGAAGGGCTACCTGCGCGAGGCCGGCAACCTGCTCTTCCACGTCTCGCTGATCGTGATGCTGGTGGCCTTCGCCTCCGCGCAGCTGTGGAAGTACGAGGGCGGCAAGCTCGTCGTCGAGGGCGACGGCTTCGCCAACACCCTCACCCAGTACGACGACTTCAAGTCCGGCTCCTTCTTCAGCCCGGACGACCTGCCCCCGTTCGGCTTCACGCTCAACGGCTTCAGCGGGACGTACGAGCGCACCGGCCCCCAGCGGGGCTCCGCACGCGACTACCGGGCGCACGTGACGTACTGGAACGGCGCCGACGGCGAGAAGCGCGACACGACCATCAAGGTCAACGAACCCCTGGAGATCGGCGGTTCGAAGGTCTACCTCCAGGGCCACGGCTACGCGCCCAAGGTCACCGTCCGCGACGGCAAGGGCAACATCGCCTACCAGGGCGCGGTGGCCTCGCTGCCGCTGGACAACAACGTCACCGAGACGACCGTCCTCAAGGTGCCGGACTACCAGGACAAGGACGGGAAGAAGGACCAGCTGGGCTTCACCGGCTACTTCATCCCCACCTTCGACCCGCGCTCCGGGACGATGTTCTCCCAGTTCCCGGCCCTCGACAATCCGATGCTGGTGCTCACCGCCTACCGCGGCAGCCTGGGCATCGACTCGGGCGTGCCGCAGAGCGTCTACAAGCTCGACACGTCCAAGATGAAGCAGTTCAAGGAGGGGAAGCGGGCCTTCTCGCGGGCGCTCAAGCCGGGCGAGACGCTGACGCTCCCGGACGGCGCGGGCACGCTGACCTTCGACGGCATCAAGAGCTGGGCGACGTTCCAGATCTCGCACAAGCCGGGTGACGGTCCGGCGCTGGCCGGTGCCATCGCCGCGATCGCGGGTGTGGCCGCGTCGCTGTTCGTCCAGCGCCGCCGGGTGTGGGTGCGTGCCGTCCGCGGCGCCGACGGGCGTACCGTCGTGGAGCTGGGCGGCCTCGGCCGCAGCGAGTCGGCGAAGGTGGCCGAGGAGCTCGCGGACATCGCGGTCGCCCTCCAGCCCGACGCACCCCCCGTCGCCGACGAGCCCGCAGAGGAGCCCGCCGACGAGCCCGTTCGACCTGCCGAACCCTCCGAATCCTCCGAAGGAGCGCGCGCGTGAATCTCGCGGCCGCGGCCAACGAGAACATGGCCCATACCAGCAATGTGCTGATCTACTCGGCGATCGCCGTCTACACCCTCGCCTTCCTCGCGCACATCGCCGAGTGGGTCTTCGGCAGCCGCAGCGCGGTCGGCCGCACCGCCGC
Organism: Streptomyces caatingaensis; assembly: GCF_001187435.1. Classification (GTDB taxonomy): domain Bacteria; phylum Actinomycetota; class Actinomycetes; order Streptomycetales; family Streptomycetaceae; genus Streptomyces; species Streptomyces caatingaensis. The sequence continues at coordinate 585,714 of NZ_LFXA01000017.1, forward strand.
GGCGATCACCACGGAGGCGGAGAAGGCCGCGGCCGCCGTCACCGTCAAGGTCAAGAAGGCCGGCGGCGGCACGGCGGTGCTCGAGCGCCCCAAGGTCGTCACCCGCTCCGCCCCGGGCGTACGGGACGACGTGCCCGACGGCCCCGGCGCCGCCGGCGGCAGCGAGAAGGGCGACCTCTACGGCCGCATCGCGATCTCGCTGACCGTGCTGTCCTTCGCCCTGCACGCGGGCGGGGTGCTCACCCGCGCCCTGTCCGTGGAGCGGGCGCCGTGGGGCAACATGTACGAGTTCTCGATCACCTTCGGCGTCTCCGCCGTCGGCGTCTACCTCGGTCTGCTCGCCGCGAAGAAGAACATCCGCTGGCTCGGTCTGCCGCTGGTCACCACCATCCTGCTCGACCTGGGCCTGGCCGTCTCCGTCCTCTACACCGAGAGCGACCAGCTCGTCCCGGCGCTGCACTCCTACTGGCTGTGGATCCACGTCTCCTGCGCGATCCTGTGCGGTGCGGCGTTCTACGTCGGGGCCGTCTCGACGTTCATGTACCGCCTGCGGGACGGCTACGAGGTGCGGCTGGCGGCCGGCCGGACCGGTCCCGGCGTGCTGGAGAAGAAGCTCCGCGGCCTGCCGTCCGACGCCTCCCTCGCCAGGCGCCTGGGCGTCCGCGTCCACATGGCGTACGACAACGCCCTGACCCGCATGCCGGCCGCCGCCACGCTGGACAAGTTCGGCTACCGGATCAACGCGACGGTCTTCCCGCTGTGGACGTTCACGATCATCGCGGGCGCGATCTGGGCCGAGGCGGCGTGGGGCCGCTACTGGGGCTGGGACCCCAAGGAGGTCTGGTCCTTCATCACCTGGGTCGCCTACGCGGCGTACCTGCACGCGCGCGCCACGGCCGGCTGGAAGGGCCGCAAGGCGGCGTACCTCGCCCTGGCCGCGTTCGCCTGCTACATCTTCAACTACTACGGGGTCAACTTCCTCTTCGGCGGAAAGCACTCCTACTCCGGGGTCTGACCAGGCCCCGCACGGCGGCCCGGGGCTCGGGAGGCGAGCGCCGGGCCGCCGTGGTGTGCTGGTGCCATGGAGATTCCGTCCCCCTACGGCGCCTCCGAGAGCCACGGCGACGTCCACACCCTCCGGTACGAACTGTCGCTGCCGTACCCGAGGGAGCGGGTGTGGGACGCCGTCGCCACGCCCGAGGGCCTGCCGACGTGGCTGGCCGCGGCCGAGCCGTTCGAACGGCGGGAGGGCGGGGCGATCACGCTGCGCTGGCTGAACGCGGCGGGCCCGGAGGGCACCGGCACGGTCGCCCCCGGGCGGGTGACCGCCTGGGATCCGCCCTCGCTGGCCGAGTACACCGTCGAGGTGCACGGCCGCATCCGCTTCGAGCTGGAGCGGGCGCCGGTGAGCGTGGGCGGGACGTTGCTGCACTTCACCAACGAGATGCCGGGGACGGACGACGAGCGGCTCGACTGCCTCGCGGGCTGGCACCACCACTTCGAGTACCTGCTCCAGGCGCTCGCCGGCCATCCGGCCGACTGGCCGACGTGGAGCGTGGAGCGGTGGCGGGCGCTGCGGGACGAGTACGAACGCGGCAAGCGGGAGCTGCCGTGAGGGATTCCCTCACCGCCGAGGCCGCCGGCCCCGCTCCTGCTCCGGGAAGCGCTGGGCGGCGCCCGGCAGCACCGGCCGGGGCAGGTGCGACACCTCCCACCGGGCCTCCTCCAGCTCCCGCTCCGTCCGCCGCGGCAGCCACGGCACCCGCCGCGTCGGCTCCCCGAAGTCGAACGCCGACGTCAGATCGCCGAACGTGCGCCGCCGCCACGCGCTGATGTTGGGCTCGCGCACCCCCGTCCACCGCTCCAGGAAGCGCAGCGCCGAGGTGTGGTCGAACGTCTCGCCGGCCACCCAGCCCCCCACCGTCCACGGGGACACGATCAGGCACGGCACCCGGAAGCCGCCGCCGATCGGGAGCCCGCCGACGAACTCGTCCTTGGTGCCGGGCGGCGGCACCGGCGGGGGGACGTGGTCGAAGAGGCCGTCGTTCTCGTCGTAGTTGAGGATGAAGACGGTCTTGGCCCACACCCGGGGGTTGTCGGCGATGGCCTCGATCTTCTTCGCCACGAAGTCGGCGCCGGCGGCCGGCAGGGAGTCGGGGTGCTCGGACGCCGGGCCGGTCGGGATGATCCAGGAGACCGCCGGCAGCCGGTCGTTGCGGGCGTCGTCCTCGAACGTGCCCTCCGGCAGGCGCCGCATCCCGCGCTCGTACAGCGGGTCGCCGGGGCGCGCGTCGCGGAAGCGCTGGAACCACTCCAGCATGTTGCAGCCGTAGTTGTCCTCCTGCTGGTACACCCGCCAGCTGATGCCGGCCCGTTGCAGCCGCTCGGCGTAGGTGGTCCAGCGGTACGGCGACCGCATGGTGTTGCTGATGACCGGGCCGCCCCTGGTGCCGCCGGGGTCGATGGTGCCGGTCATCCAGTAGAGCCGGTTGGGCCAGGTGGGGCCGAGGACGGAGCAGTGGTAGGCGTCGCAGAGGGTGAACGCCTCGGCGAGGGCGAACTGGAAGGGGATGTCCTCGCGGGTGTGGTACCCCATCACATACGGCCCGTTCTTCCCGTCCGCCTTGCGGTGCGCGGGGAGCCAGCGGTCCATCTTCCCGCCGTTCCACGCCTCGTGCTGCACGGACCAGGCGTGGCTGGTGGAGGGGATGGCCTGGGCGCTCGTGCGGCGGGTGTCGAGGCGGAAGGGGAGCAGGTAGCCCTTGGGGTTCTGCGGGTCGGGCTGGTGGAAGACGCTCCGGCCGGTGGAGAGCCGCAGGGCGTCCGGGTCGGCGAAGCCGCGTACGCCGCTGAGGGTGCCGAAGTAGTGGTCGAACGAGCGGTTCTCCTGCATCAGCATGACCACGTGCCTGATGTCCCGCAGGGAGCCGCGGCGCGCCGGGCCGGCCGCCACGGCCCGCCGGACGCTGGGCGGCAGCAGCGCGAGTGCGGCGCCGCCGACGGCGCCCGCGGCCGAGCCGAGGAGTCTTCGCCTGCTCATGAACTCGGGCATCGCATCTCCCTGAGGTCGTGTCAGGCCACAGTGTGGCCGTTACGACTCTCCCGGTCCGGCAGTGCCGGGGACAGGGGGGTGCGGGGGAATGTCCCGTCAACCGGGCGTGGACAGGGGGGAGTTGGGGGCCGGGCAGGCGCCGATGAGTTGATCGTATTACCCGATCGGGGGATGGCGTGCTGGGCCGTCGGGCGGAACGGGGACCCCCGGACGGGCCCGTCGGTCAGCCGCGGTCGTCGCCGTCCGTACCCGGCCTGCGGTCCTTGCCGAGCGAGCGGAGGAACTCGGGGTTGTCGTCCGGCGCCACCCAGCCGCCGGCCGCGCCCCGCCGCCCGTAGACGTCCGCCGCGCGGCGGGGGCGGCCCACCGCGAGCCAGGCGACCGGGCCCAGCAGCACCTCGCCGAAGAGCAGGATGATGATCACCCACGCCGCCTTGGGCAGCTTGCGGACCTCGTCCTCCGGGGTGTTCAGGCAGTCGATGAACGTATAGATCCACAGGGCCAGGACCAGCAGGAACGGCAGATACCTGAGCATTGGCCGACGGACCCCCGGAGTGCGGCTGCGGGCCGCGGCGCGGCCCCGTGACAAGGCCAGGGTAGTGCGTGCTCGATACTGGAACGCATGGCTTACGACGATCTCCGCTCGTTCCTCAGAGCACTCGAGCGCGACGGCGACCTCAAGCGCGTCAAGGCCGAAGTCGACCCCTACCTCGAAGTGGGGGAGATCACCGACCGGGTGAACAAGGCCGGTGGCCCCGCGCTGCTCTTTGAGAACGTCAAGGGGTCGGCGATGCCGCTGGCCATGAACGTCTTCGGCACCGACCGGCGACTGCTCAAGGGGCTGGGGCTGACGTCCTACGACGAGATCGGCGAGAAGATCGGCGGGCTGCTCAAGCCGGAGCTGCCGCAGGGCTTCGTCGGCTTCCGCGAGGCGTTCGGCAAGCTGGGCGCGATGACGCACGTCCCGCCGCGGAAGGTGAAGGACGCGCCGGTCCAGGAAGTGGTCCTCACCGGCGACGACGTGGACCTCGACGCGCTGCCCGCGCTGTTCACCTGGCCCGAGGACGGCGGCTCCTTCTTCAACCTCGGCCTCACGCACACCAAGCACCCCGAGACCGGCGTCCGCAACCTGGGCCTCTACCGGCTCCAGCGCCATGACAAGCGCACGATCGGGATGCACTGGCAGATCCACAAGGACAGCCGCAACCACTACCAGGTGGCGGCGCGGCGCGGGGAGCGGCTGCCGGTCGCCATCGCCTTCGGCTGCCCGCCGGCCGTCACCTACGCCTCCACCGCGCCGCTGCCCGGCGACATCGACGAGTACCTGCTCGCCGGCTTCATCCAGGGCAAGCGGGTGGACATGGTGGACTGCAGGACCGTGCCGCTCCAGGTCCCGGCCAACGCCGAGGTGGTCCTGGAGGGCTGGCTGGAGCCCGGCCGGATGCTGCCGGAGGGGCCCTTCGGCGACCACACCGGCTTCTACACGCCGCAGGAGGACTTCCCGGCGCTCACCATCGACTGCGTCACCATGCGGCGGCGCCCGCTGCTCCAGTCGATCGTGGTCGGCCGGCCGCCGACCGAGGACGGCCCGCTCGGCCGTGCGACGGAGCGTTTCTTCCTGCCGCTGCTCAAGATCGTCGTGCCGGACATCGTGGACTACCACCTGCCGGAGTCCGGCGGGTTCCACAACTGCGCGATCGTCTCGATCGACAAGAAGTACCCCAAGCACGCGCAGAAGGTGATGCACGCGATCTGGGGCGCGCACATGATGTCCCTGACCAAGCTGATCGTGATCGTGGACGCGGACTGCGACGTCCGCGACCTGCACGAGGTCTCCTGGCGGGCGCTGGGCAACGTCGACTACGCCCGCGACCTCACCGTCGTCGAGGGCCCGGTCGACCACCTCGACCACGCCTCGTACCAGCAGTTCTGGGGCGGCAAGGCGGGCGTCGACGCGACGGCGAAGTGGCCCGGGGAGGGCTATACGCGGGACGGAGGATGGCCGGAAATGGTCGTTTCGGATCCGGAGACGGCGGCCAAGGTGACCCGGCGCTGGACGGAGTACGGCCTGTGAGCGCGTCCGCCGCCGCCGCGCCGAGCCCGGGGCGCACCCGCGCGTTCCTGCGGCTCGTGATGATCGAGCACTCCGTCTTCGCGCTGCCCTTCGCCTACATCGCCTCCCTGACGGCGATGTTCGAGCGGGACGGGCACGTCGACTGGTGGAAGCTCTTCCTGGTCACCGTCGCGATGGTCGGGCTGCGCACCTTCGCGATGGCCTGCAACCGCATCATCGACCGCGAGATCGACGCCCGTAACCCGCGCACCGCCAACCGCGAGCTGGTCACCGGCGCGGTCTCGGTGCGCTCGGCGTGGACCGGCGCCCTGGTGGCGGTAGTCCTCTTCCTGGGCGCGGCGGGGCTGCTCAACCCGCTGTGCCTGGCGCTGGCGCCGATCGCCGTGATCCCGATGGTGGTCTATCCGTACGGCAAGCGCTTCACCGACTTCCCGCACGCGATCCTGGGCCTGGCCCAGGCGATGGGCCCGGTGGGCGCCTGGCTCGCGGTGACGGGCGCGTGGTCGGGCGACGCGGTGATCCTGGGCCTCGCGGTGGGCATCTGGATCGGCGGCTTCGACCTGATCTTCGGCTGCCAGGACGTGGCCGCCGACCGGGCGCACGGGGTGAAGTCGACCCCCGCCCGCTTCGGGATCCCGGCCGCGCTGCACGGCGCCCGGGTCTGCCATGTGATCACGACGGCGCTGCTGGTCTGGTACGGCGTGGCGACGCACGCCGGGGGGTTCTTCTGGGCGGGCCTGGCGGTGGTCGCGATCGCGTTCGTGTACGAGCACACGATCGTGCGTCCGCACGACCTGTCCCGGCTGAACCGGGCGTTCTTCACGGTCAACGGCGTCATCGGGATCACGCTGTTCCTGTTCACCCTGGCGGACCTCGTCAACCGGGGCCTGGGCTGGTAGTCCGCCCGTCCGGCTAGGCTCGGGCCCGTGGAGCCGTACGAACACGCAACGCGACGACCGGAACGCCGGCCCTGGGTGGTCGGCGTTTCCGGCGCTTCCGGGACGCCGTACGCCGCCGCGGTGCTGCGCGGCCTGCTGGCGGCGGGGGAGGACGTGGACCTGGTGGTCAGCCGGGCCTCGCGGCTGACCCTGCTGGACGAGACGGGCCTGGCCTTCCGGGACGCGCACTGGCGCGAGGACCTGACGGCGTGGCTGTCCACGGGGGCCGACGGCAAGCCGCACGTGTTCGAGCCGGACGTCTCGCGGGTGCGGCACTGGACGGCGGGGGACCTGGCGGCCGGGCCGTCGTCCGGCTCGTACCCGGCCAAGGGGATGCTGATCGTCCCGGCGAGCACGGCGTGTGTGGCCGGGGTGGCGCTGGGGCTCTCGAAGGACCTGTTGCAGCGGGCCGCGAGCGTGACGCTCAAGGAGCGGCGGCCGTTGGTGGTTGCGGTGCGGGAGACCCCGCTGAACCGGCAGACGCTGCGGCAGCTGGTGGCGCTCGACGAGGCGGGCGCGATCGTGCTGCCCGCCTCTCCGGCGTTCTACGCGGGGGCGACGCACATCCAGGATCTGGTGGACTTCGTCGCCGGGCGGGTGCTGGACGCGGCGGGGGTGCCGCACCGCTTCTACCGCCGGTGGAAGGGGGAGCTCGGCGGCGGCCGCTCCCCGGAGGGGGGTTAGCGCTTCTTCGCGCGGCGCGGGCGGGCTTCGGCGGCCTCGGCACGGCGGGCGGCGGTGGACTGGTGGGCACGCGAGCGGTTGGCCAGGTCCTGCAGCTCACGCATGCGGGCGTAGGCCATCTCGATCGAGTACACGGGGTTCATCTCCTGAAGGATCGTTGGTGCCGCGAACGTTCGGTGAAAGATTTTCGGGGTAACGAACCCCCGATGCCTTAGATTCTACATGCAAGACGGCAAGTTCGCTGATTATTGAAAGGTTCCAGCCATGGACGCGGTGGACAGGCAGCTCATCCAGGCCCTCCGGGAGAACGGCCGGGCCTCGTACGCGGAGCTCGGCAGGCTCGTCGGCCTGTCCGGCCCGAGCGTCACGGACCGGATCAACCGGCTGGAGGCCGCGGGGGTCATCACCGGCTACCGCGCGACCGTCAACGCCGCCTCGCTGGGCCTGGGCGTCACGGCCCTGATCGGCATCCAGCTCTCCGACGCCGCCGACCACGAGGACGTCGCGCGCCGGCTGCGCGACCTGGAGGAGATCGAGGACTGCTGGTTCATCGCGGGCGACGACTCGTACATGCTCAAGGTCCGCGTCGGCGACGTGGACGGGCTGGAGCGCACCATCCGCCGGCTGTCCGGGACCAAGGGCGTCAGCCGCACCCGCACCACGATCGTGCTCTCCACCAAGTGGGAGAACCGGGTGGGAGAGCTGCCCGAGGGCATCTGAGGGCGGGGGAGTAGGCTCGGCAAGGCCGTACGGCCGTACTGACGAGGAGAGGCGAGACGGATGGACGCGGGGCTCAAGCGTGAGCTGGAGGAGAAGGTTCGCGCCGGCGAGCGGCTGACCCGCGAGGACGGCATCGCGCTCTACGAGTCCGACGACCTCGCCTGGCTGGGCGGCCTGGCCCACGAGGTGCGCACGCGCAAGAACGGCGACACGGTGCTGTTCAACGTCAACCGGCACCTCAACATGACCAATGTGTGCACCGCCTCGTGCGCCTACTGCTCGTTCCAGCGCAAGCCGGGCGAGAAGGACGCGTACACGATGCGCATCGAGGAGGCCGTCCGCCTGGCCAAGGCCATGGAGAACGAGCACCTCACCGAGCTGCACATCGTCAACGGCCTGCACCCCTCGCTGCCCTGGCGCTACTACCCGCGCTCGCTGCGGGCGCTCAAGGAGGCGCTGCCGCAGGTCTCCCTGAAGGCGTTCACCGCCACCGAGATCCACCACTTCGAGAAGATCTCGGGGATGCCCGCCTCCGAGATCCTCGACGAGCTGATCGACGCCGGTCTGGAGTCGCTGACCGGCGGCGGCGCCGAGATCTTCGACTGGGAGGTCCGGCAGCACATCGTCGACCACGACACCCACTGGGAGGACTGGTCGCGCATCCACCGCCTCGCGCACGAGAAGGGCCTCAAGGGCCCGTGCACCATGCTCTACGGGCACATCGAGGAGCCGCGCCACCGCGTGGACCACGTGCTGCGGCTGCGCGAGCTCCAGGATGAGACCGGCGGCTTCCAGGTCTTCATCCCGCTGCGCTACCAGCACGACTTCGTGGACATGAAGGACGGCAAGATCCGCAACCGGCTCCAGGCCCGGACCTCCATGGCCACCGGCGCCGAGGCGCTGAAGACCTTCGCCGTCTCCCGGCTGCTCTTCGACAACGTCCCGCACGTCAAGGTCTTCTGGGTCATGCACGGCCTCCAGACCGCGCAGCTCGCGCTCCAGCACGGCGCCGACGACATGGACGGCTCGGTCGTCGAGTACAAGATCACGCACGACGCGGACAACTACGGCACGCCGAACAAGCTCACCCGCGACGACCTGCTGGAGCTGATCCGCGACGCCGGCTTCCGCCCGGCCGAGCGCAACACCCGCTACGAGGTCATCCGCGAGTACGACGGCCCGGACCCCGACCGCCGCGAGTCGCCGCAGCCGATGCGGGTCTGAGCGTCCGCGCGAGGTGACAGCCCCGGTGCCCGGCGCCGGGGTTTTCCTTGCACCGGGGAAGACGTAATGGTTGCATCGCAGCCATGCCTCTTACGTTCGTCCGTGACCCCCAGCTCACCCCCGGCCTCCGCGAGGAATTCTTCCGGCTCTGGTACGACGTCTCCCAGGCCGGCGGCGCCGTCGGCTTCATGGCGCCGGTGACCGCGGAGCAGATCCGCCCGTACGCCGAGGCGCACACCGCCAAGGTCGCGGCGGGCCGGGTGCGGATGCTGGCCGGGTTCGAGGACGGACGGCTGGCCGCCACCGCGTTCCTGCAGCCCAACGACGACTACAAGACGGCCCACTGGGCCACCGTCGTCCTGGTCATGGTGGACCCGGCGCTCCAGGGCGGCGGCCGCGGCCGGCAGCTCGTGGAGGAGGCCGTCGCCATGGCCCGGGACGCGGGGCTGGAGGCGCTGCGCCTGGAGGTGCGCGGCGGCACGGGCACCGAGCGCTTCTACGAGGGGTCCGGCTTCAAGGAGGTCGGACGGCTGCCCGCCGCCCTGCGGTTCGGCGACGACTACCGCGACGACATCGTCATGTGGCTCCCGCTCGCCTGATCCACTGCTCGCCGTGCTTGACTGGTAGGGCCCGTTTGGTAGCCGCCTACGAAGAAGGTCCGTCCGTGAGTAGCCAGAACGTGAGTAGCCAGAAGTACGCCTCGCTCCGCTACACCGCCCTGCGGTTCGGCCTGCTCGTCGCCAGCTTCGCCGTGGTCTGGGTGCTCTGCTACGCGGGCCTGATCCCGCTCGGCGTCGGCAACTCGAACCTCTTCTGGATGGTGCTGCTCGCCCTCGTCATCTCGGCCCCGCTGAGCTGGGTGCTGCTGCGCAGGCAGCGCGACGCCATGGCCGAGCAGGTCGCCCGGCGCGTGGACCGCACGAAGGCGCGGCTCTCGGCGAACGCGGGCCAGGAGGACTGAGCGCCCCGCCCGCACGGCGCGTCCGAGCAACGAATCGGGAGCAAAAGGGCGTTTTTCATCACATCGCGCCGGTGGCCGGGCCGGGGAGCAGCCGCTCCCCGGCCCGGCCACCGGCGCTTTCGCGTGTCAGGAACGTGCCGGAACCCAAAGAGACCCTTTGGGTTCCTCAAAGTTGCAGTGTTAACGTATCGACATGAAGACAGCAGCAGCGCACCGCCTCCCCATGGGTCCCGCGCTCGTGGCGCGCCTGCACGTCGATCTTTGCCGCCGTCCGTCCGCGGCCTGTTGCCGCCGCTGACCCGCACCATGCGGCCGGAGATCCCGCACGTACGGACCTTCGGCGCCCCGCGCCCCTTTTTCGCCCCCCGTCTGTCCCGGAGTTTCCGTTGTCATCGACGCCCCCCGCCGCCACGGCCCCGTCCCGCGGGCCGCGGTCCTTCCCCGGCCGGATAGCCAAGGTGCCCTTCTGGGCCCAGATCCTCCTCGGTCTCGTCCTCGGTGCCCTCCTCGGCTGGGCCGCCCGCAGCGGCGACATCGGCTGGCTGCAGACCACCCTGGACAAGATCGGCGACCTCTTCGTCCAGCTGCTGATGGTCGTGATCGCCCCGCTCGTCTTCTTCGCGATCCTCGTCTCGATCACCAATCTGCGGAACGTCTCCAACGCCGCCCGGCTGGCGACCCGCACCCTGCTCTGGTTCATGATCACGTCGCTGATCGCGGTCAGCATCGGCCTGGCGATCGGCCTGCTCACCGACCCCGGCGCGGGCACCGGCCTCACCGCGGCCGACGGCGGCGACCCCAAGAAGAAGGGCTCCTGGCTCGACTTCCTCACCGGGATCGTGCCCACCGACGTCATCACGCCGTTCACCCGGCTGAACGTGCTCCAGATCGTCTTCATGGCCGCCGTCGCCGGCGTCGCCGTCCTCCAGGTCGGCGAGAAGGCCAGGCCCCTGCTGACGCTGAGCGAGTCCGTGCTGGAGCTGCTCCAGAAGGTGCTGTGGTGGGTCATCCGGCTCGCCCCGCTGGGCAGCCTCGGCCTCGTCGGCCACGCCATCCACACGTACGGCTGGGACCTGATCGGCCAGTACGCCACCTTCACCGCCGACATCTACGTCGGCTGCGCCATCGTCCTCTTCGTCGTCTACCCGCTGCTGCTGGCCGGCTTCGCCAAGGTCAACCCGCTGCAGTTCTTCAAGGGCGCCTGGCCCGCCATCCAGCTGGGCTTCGTCTCCCGCTCCTCGGTCGGCACGATGCCGCTGACCCAGAAGGTCACCGAGCGCCTGGGCGTGCCCAAGGAGTACACCGCCTTCGCCGTGCCCTTCGGCTCGACGACCAAGATGGACGGCTGCGCCTCCATCTACCCGGCCATCGCCTCGATCTTCGTGGCGCAGGTCTTCGACGTGCCGCTGGACCTGCGGGACTACCTGCTCATCGCCTTCGTCTCGGTGATCGGATCCGCCGCCACCGCGGGCCTGACGGGCGCGACCGTGATGCTCACGCTGACGCTGTCGACGCTGGGCCTGCCGATGGCGGGCGTGGGCCTGCTGCTGGCCATCGACCCGATCGTGGACATGGTCCGGACGGCGACCAATGTCGCCGGCCAGTCGGTGGTGCCGATCATCGTGGCCTCGCGGGAGAAGATCCTCGACCGCACCGCCTACGACACCGTCTCCGCCTCCGGCCTGGACCGGGAGGAGACCGCGCGGCCGGCCGCCGTGACCGCGGCGTAAAACTTCGCCACCTGATCGTTACGGCCTGATGGCCACCCTTGACGTCCCTCCCCTCCGTGATATTACCTGCCGGTAATGTAGCGGGGGCGGAGGGATGTTTCGTTGTGACCACTGCACATGTGACCACCGCGCGGACCAAACCCAAGGCCAGACGGATGCCCCGTGAGGTCCGCGAGCGGCAGATGCTCGACGCGGCCGTCCGCGTCTTCGCGCGGCGCGGCTACGGCGCGGCCTCCATGGACGAGATCGCGGAGCTGGCCGGGGCGTCCAAGCCGCTCGTCTACCTCTATCTGAACTCGAAGGAGGACCTCTTCACCGCCTGCGTCCGGCGCGAGGCGGACGTGCTCCTCGCCGCCGTCCGCGCCGCGGTGCGGCCCGAGGACCCGGCCGAGCGCCGACTGTGGAACGGCCTGCGCGCCTTCTTCGCGCACACGGCCGAGCACCCGGAGGGCTGGGCGGTGCTCAGCCGCCAGGCCCGCTCCTACGGCGAGCCCTTCGCCGGCCTCGTCGCGGAGCTGCGCGAGGGCGTCGTCGACATCATCGTCCGGCTGATCGAGGAGGCGGCCGGCACGGAGTCCCTGGACGGGTGCGAGGCGTCGGGCCTGGCGTACGCGCTGGTGGGCGCGGCCGAGTCGCTCGCGGACCGGGCGACCTGCCCGGAGGCGGACGCCCCCGCGGCGAGGGACGCCGCGGCGACGCTGATGAACGTGGCCTGGGTGGGCCTGGAGAATCTGGTGAACGGCCGGCGCTGGGGGGTGGTCAGGGCCTGACGAGAAGATCGTCGCAGCCGCAAACACACTGAATTTCGGCCGAACGGGTGTCCGGGAAATCGAGGCACTGTACGAAATGCGTCACGATGCCGACGGCCGAGGTGCCCGGGGGAATGCGACGGGCACGTGGAGAAAACGTGAATTCCCTGTTCCCGCCGGGTGCGGCCGGCCCGGCAAACGGCAGGAGCCCCGTCCGTGGGACGGGGCTCCTTGGGGTGCTGCATCAGCCGCGACGCGACCGCTCCCAGTTCAGGACTGGGGGGTGACGTTCTCCGCCTGCGGGCCCTTCGGACCCTGGGTGACGTCGAAGGTCACCTGCTGGTTCTCCTCGAGGGAGCGGAAGCCGGAGGCGTTGATCGCGGAGTAGTGGACGAAGACGTCGGGGCCCCCGCCGTCCTGGGCGATGAAGCCAAAGCCCTTTTCAGCGTTGAACCACTTCACGGTTCCGGTAGCCATAAAGCCCTCCTATGGGCCAAAGGGTTGCCCTGCTCCAGAACCTGCGAGAAGTCTGAAAACTACAAAAGCCTGCGGGTTACATGCTCCGCAGGCTCTGTACTGCAAGGGAAACCAAACTGCAACTTGCGCCGAGCGTAGCACGGGGGCTTCTCGCGGCGGAAGAGTCGAAGATCACGCTCAAGGTGGGTTTTCGGCCTCGCAAAGCCGGAAAAGATCGCGGGTCGGGCCGGAGGGGACCGGACCCCGGGCGGGGGCCTCCCCGGCGGCGGGACTAGCCTCCGGATGTGGACCATTCAGCACCCGACGCCCCGACCCCAGCCCCGGCGCCCCGGCGGGAGCACCGCAGCCGTCCGCGCGTCGGTCACATCCAGTTCCTCAACTGCCTGCCCCTGTACTGGGGGCTCGCCAGGACCGGCACCCTGCTCGACCTGGAACTGTCCAAGGACACCCCGGAGAAGCTCAGCGAGGCCCTCGTTCGGGGGGACCTCGACATCGCCCCGGTGACGCTGGTCGAGTACCTGCGCCACTCCGACGACCTCGTCGCCCTCCCCGACATCGCCGTGGGCTGCGACGGCCCCGTCATGTCCTGTGTGATCGTCTCCCAGGGGCCCCTGGAGAAGCTCGACGGGGCGCGCGTCGCCCTGGGATCCACCTCCCGCACCTCCGTGCGCCTGGCGCAGCTGCTGCTCACCGAGCGCATCGGTGTGCGCCCCGAGTTCTTCACCTGCCCCCGGACCTGGGCCAGATGATGCAGGAGGCCGAGGCGGCCGTGCTCATCGGCGACGCCGCGCTGCGCGCCTCGCTGCACTACGCGCCCAGGCTGGGCCTGGAGGTCCACGACCTGGGGCGGATGTGGAAGGAGTGGACGGGCCTGCCGTTCGTCTTCGCCGTGTGGGCCGTGCGGCGGGACTACCTCGCCCGGGAGCCGCGCACGGTCCGCGACGTCCACGAGGCGTTCCTGGCCTCCCGGGACCTGTCCCTGGCGGAGGTCGGCAAGGTCGCCGAACAGGCCGCGCGCTGGGAGGCGTTCGACGCCGAGCTGCTGGAGCGGTACTTCACGACGCTCGACTTCCGCTTCGGCGCCCGGCAGTTGGAGGGCGTGGCGGAGTTCGCCCGCCGCACCGGCCCGACGACGGGGTACCCGGCGGACGTACGGGTGGAGCTGCTGGGGTCCTGAGAACGGCCGGAGCCCCGGCCCCCGTCGACGGGGGCCGGGGCTCCGCGGTGCGCGGCGCGGGGCGTCAGCCGACCGGCTTCTGCATGTGCTCGCTGATCCACTGGATCAGGCCGCCGGTCTCCATGTTGGGCACGTACGTCTTGGCGTTGTGCTCGCCGTTCTGGATGACGTAGTACTTCGACTTCACCGGGCCCTTGTTGCCGTACTTGGCGACGAAGGCGTCGATCGGGGGCTTGACCGGCTCCTTGGCGCCGACCTGGAGGGCCAGGTAGACCTCCGGGCCGCCCTTGGCGATCAGCCGCTTGGCGAGCACCTTGGAGTTGTTGTCGGCCTGCTCCTTCTCGTGGCCCTTCCACAGGCGGGAGTCGGGGACGATGTCCGGGCCGGAGGCGATGACGGCCTTGAACTTGTCCGGCTTCTGCAGCACGGCCTTGAGGCCCGCGGTGCCGCCCGTGGAGGAGCCCATGAAGGCCCAGCCGTCACGGGACTTGATCGTCCGGAAGTTCTCCTTGATCAGCTGCGGGACGTCCTCGGTGAGCCAGGTGCCCATCTTCGGCTGGCCGGGGATGTCGCTGCCGTCCCAGTACAGGCCCGCCTTGGGGTCGTGCGGGTCCTTGTCGTGGTTCTCCGGGTTGAGCACCGGCATCGCGATGATGAACGGCAGGCTCTTGCCCTCCTCCGACCACTTCTGGACCGACGACTGGAGCTTGAGGTCCGTGCCCATCCAGTAGTTGTTCGGGAAGCCGGCGCCGCCGGGGAGCGCGATCAGGACGGGGAAGCCCTTGTCCTTGTACGCGGGGTCGTCGTACTGCTTGGGGGCCCAGACCCACACCTTGCCGGTGAAGCCGGACTTCTTGCCGGTGTACGTCGTGACGGCGATCTTGGTGCCGTTCTCCGGGACCGTGCCGGAGATCTTGAAGCCGGCGTCCGGGCCGAGCGGCATCAGGGCCTTCGACCCCTCCTTCTGCGGCCCGCCCTTGCCGTCGTTCGCGCCGAAGCTGATCGCCTCGCCCTTGTCCGAGAAGACCTCGAAGTAGTCGAGGACCGGGTAGGCGATCGCGCCGAGCAGGGCTATGCACACCGCGACCAGGGTCCAGCGCTTGGCGCGGGAGGCCCGGCGACGGCCCCGGGATTGGTAGGCACCGTTGGTCAACTGGCTCATCCTGTCCCTCTGGACGTGTCTCCTGTCCCGAAGGACATGACGGTCGGTCTACCGCGTTCGGTACGCGCTCTCCACCGCGATCAGGAGGCGGGGACCGGCCCCACCATCTGGTCGCTGATCCACTTGATGCTGCCCTCGTCCATGCCCTTCACATAGCTCTTGGCGTTGTGCGAACCGCCCTGGATGACCTGGAGGTGGGTGTGGATGGGGCCCTTGTTGCCATAGGTGGCGATGTACTTGTCGACCTTGGGCTTCACGGATCCCTCCAGCGTGCCGTACTGGAACGCGAGGTAGACCTCCGGGCCGCCCTTGGCGATGAGCTGCTTCGAGAGCACCTCGGGGTTGTTCGCCGCCTTCTCCTTCGGGTGGCCGTTCCACAGGCGGGAGTCGGGGACGATGTCCGGGCCGGAGGCGATGACGGCCTTGAACTTGTCGGGGTGCTTCAGCACGGCCTTGAGGCCCGCGAAGCCGCCGGTGGAGGAGCCCATGAAGGCCCAGCCGTCACGGGACTTGATCGTCCGGAAGTTCTCCTTGATCAGCTGCGGGACGTCCTCGGTGAGCCAGGTGCCCATCTTGGGCTGGCCCGGGATGTCACTGCCGTCCCAGTACAGGGGGTCGGCGTTCTGCGGGTTGAGGACCGGCATCGCGATGATGAAGGGCTTGCTCTTGCCCTCCTTCGACCACTTCGCGACGCTCGACTCCAGGCCGAGGTCGGTGCCCATCCAGTAGTTGACGGGGAAGCCGGGGCCGCCGGGGAGGGCGATCAGCACCGGGAAGCCGCTGTTCCTGTACTGCTCTTCCTTGTACTGCTTGGGGGCCCAGACCCACACCTTGCCGGTGAAGCCGGACTTCTTGCCGGTGTAGGTCACGACGCCGATCTCGGTGCCGTCGCTCAGCGTGTTCGCGTTCTTGAACGCGGCCGCGGGGCCGGTGGGCATCGCGACCTTGGAGTCGGCGGCCGGCTTGGCGCCGTCGTTGCCGCCGGCCTGGCCGCCGCCGGTGCCGTTCGCGGGGATGTCCTGGCCGAAGCTCACGGGTTCCCCCTTGCGGGAGAACGGGCCGATCTCGAAGTACTTCAGCACTCCGCCGGTGATCAGCCCGAGCACAGCTATGGAGGCCACCACTATGGTCCAGCGTTTGCCGCGGGAGGTCCTGCGGCGGCCCTGGGAGCGGTAGGCCCCGTTGGCTGAGTGCGTCATCGCGTCGCTCCGGACGATTCTGCTGCCCCGAAGGACATGACGGTTCGGTTTGTTCCGTCCTAGGGGATGGGCAAATGCGGGAGGCGGGTTCCTGGGACGGCTCATGAATTGAGTCATAGGCTGAAAATCGGCTCCGGCGGGGCGGGTGCGACGAGGGCCGGGGCGGGGCGGGAAGACCCCCGGGCCGACCCCTCGGCCGTGGCCGCCCACCCCGGCCGCGTACGCTGGATCGGACCTTACGAAACCCCTCCGAAGGGACGCACGGTGACGGAGAACGCCGACCTCACGCCCTCTGACATCGCGGCCGTCCTCGACCGCGCCGCCGACGGCGGCCGGATCACCCCGGAGGAGGCGCTCGCCCTCTACCGGCACGCCCCCCTGCACGCGCTGGGCGCGGCCGCCGATGCCGCGCGCCGCAAGCGCTACGCCGGCACCGAGCACATCGCCACGTACATCATCGAGCGCAACATCAACTACACGAACTCGTGCGTCACCGCGTGCAAGTTCTGCGCCTTCTACGCCCCGCCCAAGAGCGACAAGGTCTGGACGCGCCCGCTGGACGACATCCTGCGCCGCTGCGCGGAGACCGTGGAACTGGGCGGCACCCAGATCATGTTCCAGGGCGGCCACCACCCGGACTACGGCGTGGAGTACTACGAGGAGCACTTCTCGGCGATCAAGAAGGAGTTCCCGCAGCTCGTCATCCACTCCCTCGGCGCGTCCGAGGTCGAGCACATGTCGCGCATCTCGGGGGTCTCCGCCGAGGAGGCCATCCGCCGCATCCACGCCGCCGGCCTGGACTCCTTCGCCGGCGCCGGCGCCGAGCTGCTGCCCGCGCGGCCGCGCAGGGCGATCGCCCCGCTCAAGGAGTCGGGCGAGCGCTGGCTGGAGATCATGGAGCTCGCCCACAACCTGGGCGTCGAGTCGACCTCGACGATGCTGATGGGCACGGGCGAGACCAACGCCGAGCGGATCGAGCACCTGCGGATGATCCGCGACGTGCAGGACCGCACGGGCGGCTTCCGCGCCTTCATCCCGTACACGTACCAGCCCGAGAACAACCACCTCAAGGGCCGCACCCAGGCGACGATCTTCGAGTACCTGCGGATGATCTCCATCGCCCGGCTCTTCCTGGACAACGTCGCGCACATCCAGGGCTCCTGGCTGACCACCGGCAAGGAGATCGGCCAGCTCTCGCTGCACTACGGCGCGGACGACCTCGGCTCGATCATGCTGGAGGAGAACGTCGTCTCCTCCGCCGGCGCCAAGCACCGCTCCAACCGCATGGAGATCATCGACCTGATCCGCAAGGCGGGTCGCGTCCCGGCGCAGCGGACGACGACGTACGAGCACATCGTCGTCCACGACGACCCGGCGAACGACCCGGTCGACGACCGCGTCGTCTCCCACCTGTCGTCCACGGCGATCGAGGGCGGCACCGCCCACCCCGAGCTCAAGCTCCTCGACGCGCGCTGAGCGTGCTGACGATCCATGCGGCGGGGCTGCTGCTGACCGGCGCGGACGCGCCCGCCGTCCCGGACGGCGCCGTCGTCGTCGACGGCCCGGCCGTCGCGGCGCTCGGCCCGCTCGACGCGCTGGCCGCCGCGTATCCGGCGGCGCGGGTGCGCCGGTGGCCGGGCGTGCTCACGCCGGGGCTGCGGCAGTGGCACGGCGAGGCGCTGCTGGAGCGTACGTACCACCCCGATCCGCGCGAGTACGACGCGGTGGGCGACCGTCCGCTGACCGGCGAGCGGCTCGCGGCCCTGGAGATGAGCGAGACCCGCTGGGCGGGCAGCGTCCGGCGCGGCCTCCAGCGGCTCCTGCGGTACGGGACGACGGCGGTGGCCGGGGAGTTCACGGACCCGGTGGTGCGGACGGCGCTGGCGCGGTCCGGGCTGCGCGCCGTTCCGGGCGCCGGGGCGCCGGGTGGGGAGCCGGACCTCGATCCGCTCCGGGCCGCCGGGGGCCCGGCCGGCGCCCTCGCGGGCGCGCTGACCGTCGGCGGCCGGGCCGACCTCGCCGTCTTCGACGTCCCCGACGAGGCGGCGCTGACCGAGCGCGGCGCGGGGACGTGCGTGGCGACGGCGCTGGCGGGGCGGCTGGTGTTCCGGGGGCGGTGAGCCCGGCACGGAGAACCGGTGCCGTGCCGTCAACGATCCGTAAGGGCGACGGACCCCCACGTCAGGACCCCATCAAGAGGAATCCCTCCCACCGCCCCCACCGGGCAGGATGATCACCGCGGGGACGGCCGCTCCGGCCGCTCCGCGGTGCGACTTCGAGGGCCCGGCCGGCCGCTGGACGGCCGGCCGCAAGGACGCGCGCCACCGGCGCGGACCGCGCCGCCGACGGGCGGCGGGGAAACGGGGGAAGGCCGGTGGTCCCGGGGGGCGGGGGCCCACGGGAAGAGCGCGGTC
Source organism: Streptomyces caatingaensis (assembly GCF_001187435.1). Classification (GTDB taxonomy): domain Bacteria; phylum Actinomycetota; class Actinomycetes; order Streptomycetales; family Streptomycetaceae; genus Streptomyces; species Streptomyces caatingaensis. The sequence goes on from NZ_LFXA01000017.1 coordinate 604,275, forward strand.
CGCACCGCGGAGCGGTCGTCGATCCGGGGCGGCCGTCCCCGTCCAGAGCCCCCTGTGACGGAGGGGCCGGGCCGGGGGTGAACAATGGGGGAGTGACCCGAGCCTCCCTGGACAAGCAGCCGCACGAAGTCGCCGCGATGTTCGACGACGTGGCGGCCAAGTACGACATCACCAACGACGTGATCTCGCTGGGCCAGGCCCGGCGCTGGCGCAAGGACGTCGCCAGGGCCGTCGCGGCCCGTCCCGGGGAGAAGGTGCTCGACCTCGCGGCCGGCACCGGCACCTCCTCGCTCTCCTTCAGCGCGGACGGCGCCTACGTCGTCCCCTGCGACTTCTCGCTCGGCATGCTGCGCGAGGGCAAGAAGCGCCACCCCTGGATGCCGCTGACCGCCGGCGACGCCACGCGGCTGCCGTTCGCGGACGGCGTCTTCGACGCGGTGACGATCTCCTACGGACTGCGCAACGTCCACGACACGGACGCCGCGCTGCGCGAGATGCTGCGCGTCACCAGGCCCGGCGGGCGCGTGGTGATCTGCGAGTTCAGCCACCCCACCTGGGCGCCGTTCCGCACGGTGTACTCGGAGTACCTGATGCGGGCCCTGCCGCCGATCGCCCGGACGGTGTGCAGCAACCCGGACGCGTACGTCTACCTCGCCGAGTCCATCCCCACCTGGCCCGACCAGCCGGCGCTCGCCGCCCGGCTCCAGCGGGCCGGCTGGTCGAAGGTCGCCTGGCGGAACCTCGCGGGCGGGATCGTCGCGCTGCACCGGGGCGTCAAGCCCGCCGGGTGAACGGGCGCCGCCCGCCCGCGTCCTTTCCGGGGAGTGCCGACCCGGCGTCAACAACCCGTGCCCGTTCGCCCATGGGTGGCTCATAGACTCGTCTGAGGCCGAGGCGGCCCCGCCTCCAATCACCGAACGGGAGAGCCGACATGAGCGACGTCCCTGCCGAACACACCGCCGATGTGATCGTGGTCGGCGCCGGTCCCGCCGGCTCCACCACGGCGTACCACATCGCCAGGACCGGACTCGACGTCCTCCTCCTGGAGAAGACCGCGTTCCCGCGCGAGAAGGTCTGCGGCGACGGCCTGACCCCGCGCGCGGTCAAGGAACTCCTGGCGATGGGCATCGACATCTCGGAGGAGGCGGGCTGGCTGCGCAACAAGGGACTGCGCATCATCGCGGGCGGCAACCGCCTCCAGATGGACTGGCCGGAGCTGGCGTCCTTCCCTGAGTACGGACTCGTCCGCAAGCGCGACGACTTCGACGACCAGCTCGCCCGGCAGGCCGTCAAGGCCGGTGCCCGGCTGTACGAGCGCTGCAACGTCGGCGCGCCCGTCGTCGACGACCGCACCGGCCGGATCACCGGCGTGCACGCCAAGCTCGGCGAGGAGAAGAGGCCGGTCACCTTCCGCGCCCCGCTCGTCATCGCCGCGGACGGCAACTCCAGCCGGCTGTCCCTGGGAATGGGCCTGCACCGGCGCGAGGACCGCCCCATGGGCGTGGCCGTCCGCACCTACTTCACCTCGCCCCGCCACGACGACGACTACCTGGAGTCCTGGCTGGAGCTGTGGGACCGGCGCGGCACCGAGCCCCGGCTGCTGCCCGGCTACGGCTGGATCTTCGGCATGGGCGACGGCACCTGCAACGTCGGGCTCGGCGTCCTGAACACCTCCGACACCTTCAAGGACCTGGACTGGCGCGAGGTCCTCAAGGCCTGGTGCGCCTCCATGCCCGAGGACTGGGGCTACACCCCGGAGAACATGTCCGGCCCGATCCGGGGCGCCGCCCTGCCGATGGCCTTCAACCGCCAGCCGCACTACACGCGCGGCCTGCTGCTGGTCGGCGACGCCGGCGGGATGGTGAACCCGTTCAACGGCGAGGGCATCGCCTACGCCATGGAGTCCGGCCGGATCGCCGCCGAGGTCGTCGTCCAGGCCCACGGCCGCGCCGCGGCCCGGCGCGAGGTCGCCCTCCAGCGCTACCCGAAGGTCCTCAAGGACACCTACGGCGGCTACTACACGCTGGGCCGGGCCTTCGTGAAGCTCATCGGCAACCCCAAGGTCATGAAGATCGCCACCGAACGCGGCCTGACGCACCCGCTGTTGATGAAGTTCACGCTCAAGATGCTGGCCAACCTGACCGATCCGACGGGCGGCGACGCCATGGACCGGGTGATCAACGGTCTGAGCCGGATCGCGCCGCGGGCATGACGCGGGGCTGACCGCCAGGCGGGGGCGGGCCATGTCACGTCAGTTGTACGCACTTTGACGATGGAGATCCGCGTATGACCCTGTACGACACCGGCCTGCTCTCGCCCGTACGGGCCGGAACCCCCGTCGAGGAGGCCACCTCGGACACGGCCTGGGCACAGGCCATGCTCGACGCCGAGGCCGCGCTCGCCCGGGCGCAGGCCCGGCTGGGGACCGTGCCCGAGGCGGCGGCCGCGGTCATCACCGGCGCGGCCGACGTCGCGCTGCTGGACGTCCGGGCCCTCGCGCTGGCCGCGCGGGAGACGGCGAACCCCGTCGTCGGCCTGGTCGCCGCCTTCACGGCCGTGGTGGCCGAACGGGACGCCGCCGCGGCGGAGTACGTGCACCGGGGCTCCACCAGCCAGGACGTCTTCGACACCGGCGCGCTCCTGGTCACGGCCCGCGCGCTGCGGCTCGTCCGGGACGACCTGCGCCGCACCGCCGACGCGCTGGGCCGGCTCGCCGCCGCCCACCGCGACACGCCGGCGGCCGCCCGGACCCTGGCGCTCCAGGCCGTCCCCACCACCTTCGGCCTGCGCGCCGCGGGCTGGCGGCAGCTCGTCCTGGACGCCGGGGAGCGCGTCGCCCGGCTGCTGGACGGCGGCCTGCCCGTCGCGCTGGGCGGCGCGGCGGGCACGCTGGCCGGGTACATGGAGTACGCCCGGCTGGCCGGCGAACGCGACCTCGGCGCGTACGCCGGGCGGCTCGCCGCGCTCTTCGCGGAGGAGACCGGCCTCGCCCGTCCGCCCGCCGTGCCCTGGCACGCCCTGCGCACGCCGATGGCCGACGCGGCCGCGGCGCTGTCCCTGGCGGCGGGCGCGCTCGGCAAGTTCGCGCTCGACGTGCAGAACCTGACCCGGACGGAGGTCGGCGAGGTCGCCGAGCCGGCGGTGGCGGGGCGCGGCGCGTCCTCCGCGATGCCGCACAAGCGGAACCCGGTCCTCGCCACGATGATCCGCACCGCGGCGCTCCAGGTGCCGGCCTTCGCGCTCGTCCTCACCCAGCAGCTGCCGGCCGAGGACGAGCGCTCGGCGGGCGCCTGGCACGCGGAGTGGCTGCCGCTGCGGGAGTGCCTGCGGCTGGTGGGCGGGGCGGCGCGGACGGCGGTGGAACTGGCGGAGGGGCTGGAGGTGCGCGCCGAGCGGATGCGGGCCAATCTGGCCCTGACGGGCGGCCAGATGGTCTCCGAGCGGGTCGCGGCCGTGCTCGCGCGGCGGGTGGGGCGGGGGGCGGCGCGGCGGTTGCTGACGGAGCTTTCGGGGGAGGCGGCGCGGGTGGGGTGTTCGCTGGCGGAGGTTCTGTCCGCGGACGCGCGTACGGCCGCGTTCCTCTCCGCGGAGGAGTACGCGGAGCTGTGCGATCCGGAGCGGTATGTGGGGGGTGCGGGGGTGATGGTGGATGCGGCGCTGACGCGCGGGAGTTGAGCCCCGGTCCCGCCCTTTCACCGTTTCTTGCGCGGCTCCGCCGCGGACACCGCCCGGAGGGCGGTTCCCGCGCGGCAGCGCGGCAAGAAACGGTGAAAGGGCGGACCTGGGGCGAATATCCCTGTTCGGGCACCCCCGAAGGGCTTTGTGCCGAAGCGTATCCCTCCGGGAGACTCCACCCCGGACCGGACATCGGCCGGCCGGGTGCCCGCGCAGGACCGCACTGGGGGGAGGGCACCCGGCCGAGCCCGGTCCCGGAGATGCCGGAAGGGCCGTCGTCCCACGGGGGAACGACGGCCCTTCGAGGCGGTGCGGGGGGGCACCTCACATCACGCGCACGGCCCCCGTGGGCGGCGAGTAGCTGAGATCGCGCTCCACAACGCCCGTGCTCGGGTTCTGCGCACCGATGAACTTGCCGCCGCCGATGTAGACGCCGACGTGGTAGGCGCTGCCCGCGGCACCCCAGTAGAGGATGTCGCCCGGCTGGAGGTTGGAGAGCCCGACCTGGGTGCCGGCCGTCGACTGGTCCTGCGAGACGCGCGGCAGGCTGATGCCGATCTGCTGGTAGGCGGCCATGACCAGGCCGGAGCAGTCGTAGGAGGACGGGCCGGTGGAGCCCATCACGTACGCCTTGCCCACCTGCGCCTGGAGGAAGGAGACCAGCGTGGCGGCGTTGCCCGTCGCGCCGGTGGAGCTCTTCGACGAGGTGGAGGTCGAGGTGGAGGTGGACGTCGAGGTGCCGGAGTCGGACTTCGAGTCCGACTCGTCGGAGCCGGACTCCGAGGCGGAGGACGCCGTGGCGCTCTTCGCCGACAGAGCGGTGCGCTTGGCGTCCCGCGAGGCGCGCGCCTGCTCGGCCTCCCGCTTCTCCTTCGCCTCGGCGGCCTTGCGCTCGGCCTCGGCCTTGCGGTCGGCCTCCTGCTTGGCCTTCTTGGCGGCGGCGCGGGCGTGGTCCACCGCGTTGTCCACCTGCGCACGGACCTGGTAGTCGTTCGCGGTCTGCTGGGTGGCGACCGCGCTCTGCGCGATCGACGCCGAGAGGTCGGCGTTGAGCGCCGGCATCTCGATCGTCGCCTCCGCCGGCTTCTCCGCGGCAGTGGCCTGGGCGGCGCCCGTGACGGCCAGGGTGCTGAGGACGCCACCGGCAACACCCGTGCGGACGGCCCAGGACTGGGTCGCCGGGCGACGGGGCTTCCGGTGGCTGGTTATGTGCGCGTTGGGGGACATGGGACAAGGGCTTACCAGGCACCACAGGTTGAGTTCAATATGAGTGACGTGGACCACAAGTGGCCGTCGAACACCCCGATTTCGGGTCGCACGCCCCGGAACGCGACTCTCCGCGGACCGCCCGGGAAATCGTGATCATGCGGTTAAGCATGGCATTTGGGCACATGGGGGCGGTCGGCCGAGCGGTATATCACGTTCTGGTCTCGGCCGTCGACAAGAGTGGGGCTCCCCGGGCGCCCGGCGTGCGCGCGCGTGGCGGACTTCACGTGACGCGCCCGCGAAGGGGGTTGGTGAAGGAACGCACGAGCCGCCGCCTCGCGCGGCGGTGACGCGTCGTCCCACCGAGTGGCGCTCCATTACCAGTTGACGATTGCCGGTGTCAAAGCGCCCGGCACGCCACTGGCTTGATGGCCGCTCACCGTTCCGGCCAGTGGGTATGTCCGGAAATGCCGCTACTGGTGATCGTTCGAGCGCTTCGCCAGTGAAGATCACCGCTCATCCGACTTGATGATCGTTCGTCAGGTGGTGGAGATCACAAACACCGGCCCGTACGTCGTGTCGCAGATCACAGACCACCGGGCATAAGATGCCCTCGACCCGGGCTTGTGAACTGCCTCACATATTCGCGATCTTCGCAGAATCCTTCCGCGGTGTTCGCCCGTGAGCGGTCCTGCCGCCGGGGTCCCGACAGCCAGCAGTCAGCGTCGACTGGAAGGAGCGGGGAGGGATGAACGCCTACGCGCCCATCCTCGTACTGGGCGCCCTCGGTGCCGGCTTCGCGATCTTCTCCGTGGTCATGGCATCCCGCATCGGGCCCAAGAGGTACAACCGCGCCAAGCTCGAGGCCTACGAGTGCGGCATCGAACCGACCCCGCAGCCGTCCGGCGGCGGGCGCTTCCCGATCAAGTACTACCTGACGGCGATGCTCTTCATCGTCTTCGACATCGAGATCGTCTTCCTCTACCCCTGGGCCGTCTCGTTCGACTCACTCGGGCTGTTCGGGCTCGTCGAAATGCTGCTCTTCGTACTCACCGTCTTCGTCGCGTACGCCTACGTCTGGCGGCGCGGCGGCCTGGAATGGGACTAGGGGGCGAAACCGCACATGGGTCTTGAGGAGAAGCTGCCCAGCGGCTTCCTGCTGACCACCGTCGAACAGGCCGCCGGCTGGGTGCGCAAGGCGTCCGTCTTCCCGGCCACGTTCGGCCTCGCGTGCTGCGCCATCGAGATGATGACCAGCGCCGCCGGCCGCTACGACCTCGCCCGCTTCGGCATGGAGGTCTTCCGCGGCTCCCCGCGCCAGGCCGACCTGATGATCGTCGCCGGGCGCGTCAGCCAGAAGATGGCGCCCGTGCTGCGCCAGGTCTACGACCAGATGCCCAGCCCCAAGTGGGTCATTTCCATGGGCGTCTGCGCGTCCAGCGGCGGCATGTTCAACAACTACGCCATCGTCCAGGGCGTGGACCACATCGTCCCCGTCGACATCTACCTGCCCGGCTGCCCGCCGCGCCCCGAGATGCTCATGGACTCCATCCTCAAGCTCCACCGCAAGATCCAGGGCGAGAAGCTCGGCGCCCACCGGGTGGCGGCCGAACAGGAGGCGGAGGAGGCGGCGATGAAGGCCCTGCCCCTTATCGACATGAAGGGGCTGCTGCGATGACGGAGCAGAACGGCCACGTCCCCGTCCCGCGCGACGGCGCCGGCGAGGTCATCGACGTCCGCACCGGCATGTTCGGTGCCCAGGACGGCCAGGACACCAGCGGCTACGGCCGCCTGGTGCGCACCGTGCGCATGCCCGGCGAGGCCGTCCGGCCCTACGGCGGACCACGCGGCGGAGGCGCATATGGAGTCTTCGACGAGGTCGCCGACGAGCTGGAGGGCGCCCTGGAGGAGCAGGGCCTCCTCCCGTCCAACGCGATCGAGAAGACCGTCGTCGACCGCGGCGAACTCACCTTCCACATCGCCCGCGAGCACCTCGTCCGCGTCTGCCGGACGCTCCGCGACGACCCCGCGCTCCGCTTCGAACTGTGCACCGGGGTCAGCGGAGTGCACTACCCCGGCGACAAGGGCCGCGAGCTGCACGCGGTCTACCACCTGCGCTCCCTCACCCACGGCCGGCTGATCCGGCTGGAGGTCTCCGTCCCCGACGCCGACCCCCACCTGCCGTCCGTCTGCGACGTCTACCCGACGAACAACTGGCACGAGCGCGAGGCCTACGACTTCTTCGGGCTGGTCTTCGACGGGCACCCGGCGCTGACGCGGATCATGATGCCGGACGACTGGCAGGGCTTCCCGCAGCGCAAGGACTACCCCCTGGGCGGCATCCCCGTGGAGTACAAGGGCGCCCGGATCCCGGCTCCGGACCAGCGGAGGTCGTACACCTGATGTCCACTGCACCGTCTGGCCACGAGGCCCCCGGCCACGGCACGGCCGGCACCCGCGAGACCACCGAGGGCACCGTCTACACCGTCACCGGAGGTGACTGGGACGAGGTCGTCTCCTCGGTCCGCCGGACCGACGACGAGCGCATCGTCGTCAACATGGGCCCCCAGCACCCCTCCACGCACGGCGTGCTCCGGCTCATCCTGGAGATCGGCGGCGAGACCGTCACCGACGCCCGCGCCGGCATCGGCTATCTGCACACCGGCATCGAGAAGAACCTCGAGTACCGCACCTGGACCCAGGGCACCACCTTCGTGACGCGCATGGACTACCTCATGCCGATCGTCAACGAGACGGTGTACTGCATGGCCGTCGAGCGGCTGCTCGGCATCACCGACCAGGTCCCCGACCGCGCCACCGTCCTGCGCGTGCTCCTGATGGAGCTGAACCGAATCTCCTCCCACCTGGTCTACGTCGCCATGGGCGGCACGGAGCTCGGCGCCACCACCGTCGCCGTCTTCGGCTTCCGCGACCGGGAGATGTGCCTGGACGTCCTGGAACTCATCACCGGGCTGCGCATGAACCACGCCTACGTGCGGCCCGGCGGCCTCGCCCAGGACCTGCCGCCCGGCGCGGTCGACCAGGTCCGCGAGTTCGTCAAGAAGCTCCGCAAGAACCTCGTCGAGTACGACAAGCTCGTCGTCGGCAACCCGCTCTTCAAGGCCCGGATGCAGGGCATCGGCTACCTCGACCTCGCCGGCTGCCTGGCGCTCGGGGCCACCGGCCCGATCCTGCGCGCCGCCGGACTCCCGCACGACCTGCGCAAGTCCGACCCGTACTGCGGCTACGAGACGTACGACTTCGAGGTGCCCACCGTCGACACCTGCGACGCGTTCGGTCGGCTGCTGGTGCGCATGGAGGAGATCCACCAGTCGCTGCGCATCATCGAGCAGTGCCTGGACCGGCTGGAGCCCGGCCCGGTCATGGTCGCGGACCGGAAGATCGCCTGGCCCGCCCAACTCGCCCTGGGCCCCGACGGACTGGGCAACTCCCTCGACCACATCAAGAAGATCATGGGCACCTCGATGGAGGCCCTGATCCACCACTTCAAGCTGGTGACGGAGGGCTTCAGGGTCCCGCCGGGACAGGCGTACGCGGCCGTGGAGTCGCCCAAGGGCGAGCTGGGCGCCCACGTCGTCAGCGACGGCGGCACCCGGCCCTACCGGGTGCACTTCCGCGACCCCTCCTTCACCAACCTCCAGTGCATGGCGGCGATGTGCGAGGGCGGCCAGGTCGCCGACGTCATCGTCGCCGTGGCCAGCATCGACCCGGTCATGGGAGGTTGCGACAGGTGACAGGAATCCAGCTGGGGATGCCCCAACTGCCCGCCCCGGACTACCCGGAGGACGTGCGGCAGCGGCTGGCGGCCGACGCGAAGGAGGTGATCGACCGCTACCCCGACAGCCGCAGCGCGCTGCTGCCGCTGCTGCACCTGGTGCAGGCCGAGGAGGGCTACGTCTCCCGCACCGGCATCCGCTTCTGCGCGGACCAACTCGGCCTGACCACCGCCGAGGTGACCGCCGTGGCCACCTTCTACACCATGTACCGGCGCGAGCCCGGCGGCGACTACCAGGTCGGCGTCTGCACCAACACCCTGTGCGCCGTGCTCGGCGGCGACGCCATCTTCGACGCCCTCAAGTCCCACCTGGGCGTGGAGAACGGGCAGACCACCGCCGACGGCAAGGTCACGCTGGAGCACATCGAGTGCAACGCGGCCTGCGACTACGCGCCCGTCGTGATGGTCAACTGGGAGTTCTTCGACAACCAGACCGTCGAGAGCGCCAAGCGGCTCGTCGACGACCTGCGCGCCGGCCGCACCGTCGAACCCACCCGCGGCGCGCCGCTGTGCACCCACCGGGAGACCTCGCGGCTGCTCGCCGGGTTCCCCGACGAGCGGCCGGGCGCCGTGGAGGCGAGCGGCGGGGCCGGCCCCGCCTCGCTGGCGGGGCTGCGGCTCGCGCGCGGCGAGGACGGCCCCGCCCGCGTCGGACCCCCGCGCTCCGTCCCGCACGGGCGCGACGTGCGGGAGCCCGGTTCCGAGGAGGGGGAGGGATGACCGTGGCGGCCGAGATCCACGAGACGAGTCCGCAGAAGCTGCTCGCCCCCGTGCTGAGCGCCTTCTGGGACGAACCGCGCTCCTGGACCCTGGAGACCTACCTCCGGCACGACGGCTACCAGGGCCTGCGCAAGGCCCTGGGGATGACGCCGGACGACGTGATCGCCTACGTCAAGGAGTCCGGGCTCCGCGGCCGCGGCGGCGCCGGCTTCCCCACCGGGATGAAGTGGCAGTTCATCCCGCAGGGCGACGACAAGCCGCACTACCTCGTCGTCAACGCGGACGAGTCCGAACCGGGCACCTGCAAGGACATCCCCCTCCTCTTCGCCAACCCGCACGCCCTCGTCGAAGGCATGATCATCGCCTGCTGGGCGATCCGCTCCCGGCGCGCGTTCATCTATCTGCGCGGCGAGACCGTCCCCGTGCTGCGCCGGCTGCACGAGGCCGTGCGCGAGGCCTACGCGGCCGGGTACCTCGGCCGCGACATCCTCGGCAGCGGGCTCGACCTGGACATCACCGTGCACGCGGGGGCGGGCGCCTACATCTGCGGCGAGGAGACGGCCCTGCTCGACTCCCTGGAGGGCCGCCGCGGCCAGCCCCGGCTCCGGCCCCCCTTCCCCGCGGTCGAGGGGCTCTACGCGTGCCCCACCGTGGTGAACAACGTCGAGTCCATCGCCTCGGTTCCCGCGATCCTCAACAAGGGCAAGGAATGGTTCCGTTCGATGGGCAGCGAGAAGTCCCCGGGCTTCACGCTGTACTCGCTGAGCGGCCACGTCGCGGGCCCCGGGCAGTACGAGGCACCGCTCGGCATCACCCTGCGCCAGCTCCTCGCCATGAGCGGCGGCATGCGCCCGGGCCACCGGCTCAAGTTCTGGACGCCGGGCGGCTCCTCGACGCCGATCCTCACCGACCAGCACCTCGACGTCCCGCTCGACTACGAGGGCGTCGGCGCCGCCGGATCGATGCTGGGCACCAAGGCCCTGCAGTGCTTCGACGAGACCACCTGCGTCGTCCGCGCGGTCACCCGCTGGACGGAGTTCTACGCCCACGAGTCCTGCGGCAAGTGCACCCCCTGCCGCGAAGGGACGTACTGGCTCGTCCAGTTGCTCCGGGACATCGAGGCCGGCCGGGGCCGGATGTCCGACCTCGACAAGCTCGCGGACATCGCCGACACCCTCAACGGCAAGTCCTTCTGCGCCCTCGGCGACGGCGCCGCCGCGCCGGTCTTCTCCTCGTTCACGTACTTCCGGGCCGAGTACGAGCAGCACATCAAGGGCCGGGGCTGCCCCTTCGACCCGGCCAAGTCCACGGTGTGGGCCGACCAGTCGCACCCGGAGGTGCACGCATGACCGCCACGGCGAAGTCGACCGGCGCCCCGCCGGACGGGGAGCTGGTGTCCGTCACCATCGACGGCATCCCCGTCTCCGTCCCCAAGGGCACCCTGGTCATCCGCGCCGCCGAACTCGTCGGCGTGGAGATCCCCCGGTTCTGCGACCACCCGTTGCTGGACCCGGTCGGCGCCTGCCGGCAGTGCATCGTCGAGGTCGAGGGCCAGCGCAAGCCGATGGCCTCCTGCACCACCACCTGCACCGAGGGCATGGCCGTCCACACCCAGCTCACCTCGCCCGCCGCCGCCAAGGCGCAGAGCGGCGTGATGGAGCTGCTGCTCATCAACCACCCGCTCGACTGCCCGGTCTGCGACAAGGGCGGCGAATGCCCCCTGCAGAACCAGGCCATGACCGCGGGCCGCGCCGACTCCCGCTTCGAGGGCCGGAAGCGCACCTACGAGAAGCCGGTCCCCATCTCGCCGCAGGTGCTCCTCGACCGCGAGCGGTGCGTGCTCTGCGCCCGCTGCACCCGCTTCTCCCAGGAGATCGCCGGCGACCCGATGATCGAGCTGCTGGAGCGCGGCGCGCTGGAGCAGGTCGGCATCGGCGAGGGCGACCCCTTCGAGTCGTACTTCTCCGGCAACACCATCCAGATCTGCCCGGTCGGCGCCCTCACCTCGGCCGCCTACCGCTTCCGCGCCCGCCCCTTCGACCTCGTCTCCTCGCCCTCGGTGTGCGAGCACTGCGCCGGCGGCTGCGCCACGCGCACCGACCACCGGCGCGGCAAGGTGATGCGCCGGCTCGCCGCCGACGACCCCGAGGTCAACGAGGAGTGGCTGTGCGACAAGGGCCGCTTCGCGTTCCGCTACGCCCAGCGGCCCGAGCGGCTCGCGACCCCGCTCGTCCGCGACGAGGAGGGCCAGCTGCGGCCCGCGAGCTGGCCCGAGGCGCTGGAGGCGGCGGCCGCGGGGCTGCGCGCGGCGCGCGGCCGGGCCGGGGTCCTCACCGGCGGCCGGCTCACCGTCGAGGACGCCTACGCCTACGCCAAGTTCGCCCGGGTGGCGCTCGACACCCACGACGTCGACTTCCGCGCCCGGCCGCACAGCGGCGAGGAGGCCGACTTCCTGGCCGCCCGGGTGGCCGGCCGCGGCCGCGACCTGGGCGCGCCCGCCGTGACGTACGCCGGGCTGGAGCGGTCGCCCGCCGTGCTGCTCGTCGGCCTGGAGGCCGAGGAGGAGGCGCCCGCCGTCTTCCTGCGGCTGCGCAAGGCGTGGCGCAAGCGCGGCCTGCGGGTCTTCTCGCTGGCCACGCACGCCACCCCGGGGCTGACGAAGACCGGCGGCACGCTGCTGCCCGCCGCGCCCGGCACCGAGCCGCAGTGGCTCACGGCCCTCGCGGAGGGCACCGCGGAGGGGGAGGCGGCCCAAGCGCTGCGCCAGGAGGGCGCGTTGATCCTCGTCGGCGAGCGGACGGCCCTGGTGCCCGGGGCGCTGACCGCCGCCGTGGCCGCCGCGACGGCCACCGGCGCGACGCTCGTGTGGATCCCGCGCCGGGCCGGCGAGCGGGGCGCCGTCGAGGCGGGGGCCCTGCCGGGCCTGCTGCCCGGCGGCCGCCCGGCCACCGACCCGCGCGCCCGTGAGGAGACGGCCGCCGCCTGGGGCGTGCCCGACCTGCCGCGCAGCCCCGGCCGGGACACCGGCCAGATCCTGGAGGCCGCGGCCAACGGCGAGTTGGGCGCCCTGCTCGTCGGCGGCGTCGAGGTCGCGGACCTGCCCGACCCGGCGCGGGCCCGCGAGGCGCTCGACGCGGTCGGCTTCCTGGTCAGCCTGGAGCAGCGGCCCAGCGAGGTGTCGGACCGGGCCGATGTGGTCCTGCCCGTCTCGGCGGTCGCCGAGAAGCCGGGCACCTTCCTCGACTGGGAGGGCCGGGCCCGGCCGTTCGAGGCCGCGCTCAAGCCCGACCAGACGGCCGGCCGGCACGTGATGCCGGACGCCCGGGTGCTGCACCTGCTCGCCGACGCCATGGACGGCCGTCCGCTCGCCCTGCCGGACGTCCGGGCGGTCCGCGCCGAGCTGGCCCGGCTGGGCCGCTGGGCCGGACCGTACGCGGCCGACCCCGCCGAGCCGCCCGGCCGCGTCCCCGCGCCCGGCCCCGGCGAGGCCGTCCTCGCCGGTCACCGGCTGCTGCTCGACCAGGGCAGGCTCCAGGACGGGGACGAGGCCCTGGCGGCCACCCGGCACGCCGCCGTCGCCCGGCTCTCGCCGGCCACGGCCGCCGAAGCGGGCGTCGCGGACGGGGAGTTGCTGGAGGTGCGCGGCCCGGCCGGCGCCGTCCGGCTGCCGCTGCGGATCACCCCCATGCCGGACCGGGTGGTCTGGCTCCCGCTGAACTCCGCCGGCGGCGGCGTCGCCTCCGACACCGGGTCGCGGCCCGGGGACGTGGTGCGCGTCGCCCCCGGCACGGACGACGTTCCGGAGGTGCTGTCGTGAACGCGGGCTCCCTGCACGGCCTGGCCGCGGGCGACCTGTCGATGTTCGGCCACGACCCGTGGTGGCTGGTGGTCCTCAAGGCCGTCTTCTGCTTCGTGTTCGTCCTGGTGACCGTGCTGCTGACGATCGTCTTCGAGCGGAAGATCCTCGGCTGGATGCAGCTGCGCATCGGCCCCAACCGGCACGGGCCCTGGGGCCTGCTCCAGTCGCTCGCCGACGGCGTCAAGCTGATGCTCAAGGAGGACCTGGTCGTCCGGCGCGCGGACAAGGCGGTGTACGTCCTCGCGCCCGTCGTCGCGGCGATCCCGGCCTTCATGGCCATCGCGGTGATCCCCTTCGGCCCCGCGGGCGACGAGGTGTCGGTCTTCGGGCACCGCACCGCGATGCAGCTCACCGACCTGCCCATCGCCATCCTCTACATCCTGGCGACGGCCTCGGTCGGCATCTATGGCATCGTCCTGGGCGGCTGGTCCTCCGGCTCCACGTATCCGCTCCTCGGCGGCCTGCGCTCCTGCGCCCAGATGATCTCCTACGAGATCGCGATGGGCCTCTCCTTCGCGGCCGTCTTCCTCTACTCCGGCTCGATGTCCACCTCCGCGATCGTGGAGGCGCAGCACAACCGGTGGTACGTGCTGCTGCTGCCGGTGTCGTTCGTCATCTACGTCATCGCGATGGTGGGGGAGACGAACCGGGCGCCGTTCGACCTGCCGGAGTCCGAGGGCGACCTGGTCGGCGGCTTCAACACCGAGTACTCGTCCATCAAGTTCGCGATGTTCATGCTGGCCGAGTACGTCAACATGGTCACCGTCTCGTCGGTGGCGGTGACGCTGTTCCTGGGCGGCTGGCGGGCGCCGTACCCGCTGTCGCTGTGGGAGGGCGCCAACCACGGCTGGTGGCCGCTCCTCTGGTACGTCGCCAAGGTGGCCGCGCTGCTGTTCTTCTTCATCTGGATCCGCGCGACGCTGCCGCGGCTGCGCTACGACCAGTTCATGAAGCTGGGCTGGAAGGTCCTCATCCCGGTCTCGATGGTGTGGCTGATGCTCGTCGCGACGGTGCGGGCGCTGCGCAACGAGGACTACGACTTCCGCACGATCGTCCTGTACGTCGCCGGAGCGGTTCTGGTGATCCTGCTGCTGTCCTTCGTCGCCGACGTCTTCCGCGGCCGCGGCAAGGAGGATGCCGAACAGGCCGGGGACGGCGGGGAGTTCGACCCGATGGCGGGCGGGTATCCGGTGCCGCCGCTGCCCGGCCAGACCCTGCCGCCCGTGCCGCGCCGGGCCTCCCGGCGGGACCGGGAGCTCATTGTCAGTGGTGGGGTGGACACTGTGCGTGACGGAAAGGAGGGTGACGGTGCCTGCTGAGTCTTCCCGGGGGGACGCTGCGAAGCTCCCCCGCAAGAACCCCGTGGCCGGCTTCGGGGTGACGTTCAAGGACGTCTTCAAGAAACGCCTCACCGAGCAGTACCCCGAGTACAAGAAGCCCACGGCGCCGCGCTTCCACGGCCGCCACCAGCTCAACCGGCACCCGGACGGGCTGGAGAAGTGCATCGGCTGCGAGCTGTGCGCCTGGGCCTGCCCGGCGGACGCCATCTACGTCGAGGGCGCGGACAACACCGAGGAGGAGCGCTACTCCCCGGGCGAGCGCTACGGCCGCGTCTACCAGATCAACTACCTGCGCTGCATCCTGTGCGGCCTGTGCGTCGAGGCGTGCCCCACCCGGGCCCTGACCATGACCAACGAGTACGAACTGGCCGACCGCAGCCGGGAGTCGCTCATCTACACCAAGGAGGAGCTGCTCGCCGGCCTGGAGGACGGCATGGTCGACACCCCGCACGCGATCCACCCCGGCATGACCGAACAGGACTACTACCGGGGGCTGGTGACCGAGGCGGCGCCCGGCACCGAGCGCCAGCCGGCCCTCTCCAAGGGGGAGCGCCCGGCCGGCGAGGGGGTGGAGGCATGAACCTCGCGGCCGCCTCGACCACCTCGACGGGCGAGGCCGTGCAGTTCTGGGTCCTCGCCGTCGTCGCCGTGATCGGCGCGCTGGCCACGGTGCTGATGAAGCGCGCCGTGCACAGCGCCCTCTCGCTCGCCGGCACCATGATCGTGCTCGCGGTCTTCTACCTGGCCAACGGCGCGTACTTCCTGGGCATCGTGCAGATCGTCGTCTACACCGGCGCGATCATGATGCTGTTCCTCTTCGTGGTGATGCTCGTCGGCGTCACCGCGGCCGACTCGCTCAGGGAGACCATCCGGGGCCAGCGGTGGCTGGCCGCCGCGTGCGGGCTCGGCTTCGGGATCCTGCTCGTCGCGGGCGTCGCCAACGCCTCGCTGCGGCACTTCGACGGACTGGGCCGGGCCAACGCCGGGGGGAACGTCGAGGGCCTGGCCGCCCTCGTCTTCACCCGCTACGTGTACGCCTTCGAGATCACCGGCGCCCTGCTGATCACGGCGGCGGTCGGCGCGATGGTCCTCACCCACCGGGAGCGCACCGCCAGGGCGGCCACCCAGCGCGAGCTGTCCCAGGAGCGGACCCGCAAGGGCGCCTACGTCGCCCCCCTGCCCGCCCCCGGCACCTACGCCCGGCACAACGCCAACGACATCCCGGCGCTGCTGCCGGACGGCACGCCGTCCGACCTCAGCGTCAGCAAGGTGCTGCGCGACCGGGGCCAGGTGCGCGACGTCTCCCGGGAGGCGCTCGCGGACCTGGCGGCGCTGGAGCAGCGGTCCGCGGAGTGGCTGGAGCGCGGCCGCGACGAGGAGCCGAAGGGAGTCGCCCAGTGAATCCGGTCAGCTATCTCTACCTGTCGGCCCTGCTGTTCACCATCGGTGGCGTCGGGGTGCTCCTCCGGCGGAACGCGATCGTCGTCTTCATGTGCGTCGAACTCATGCTGAACGCCTGCAACCTGGCGTTCGTCACGTTCTCCCGGATGCACGGCAACCTCGACGGCCAGGTCTTCGCCTTCTTCACGATGGTGGTGGCCGCGGCCGAGGTCGTCGTCGGTCTCGCGATCATCGTGTCCGTCTACCGTGCCCGCCACTCGGCCTCGGTCGACGACGCCAGTCTGCTGAAGCTCTAAGGGGACGCTGACGTGGAGAACCTCATCGGACTGCTCGTCCTCGTGCCCCTGGCGGGAGCGGGAGCGCTGCTGTGCGGCGGACGGAGACTGGACCGCGGCGGGCCCTGGCTGGGCACGCTGGCCGCGGCGGTCTCCTTCGCCCTCGGCGTGGTGCTCTTCGCCGACATGCTGGGCAAGGGCGGCGAGGAGCGCACCCTCGACGTGACGGTGTTCCAGTGGGTGCCGGTCGGCTCCTTCCGCGCCGACGTCGGGTTCCACCTCGACCAACTGTCCATGACCTTCGTCCTGTTGATCACGGGCGTGGGGTCGCTGATCCACCTCTACTCGATCGGCTACATGGCGCACGACGAGCGCCGGCGCCGCTTCTTCGGGTACCTCAACCTCTTCCTCGCGGCGATGCTGCTGCTCGTCCTCGCCGACAACTACCTGCTGCTGTACGTCGGGTGGGAGGGCGTCGGCCTCGCGTCGTACCTGCTCATCGGCTTCTGGCAGCACAAGCCCAGCGCGGCGACGGCGGCGAAGAAGGCGTTCCTGGTCAACCGGGTCGGGGACATGGGCATGTCGATCGCCATCATGCTGATGTTCACGACCTTCGGCACCTTCGCCTTCGGCCCCGTCCTCACGGCGGCGGACCGCGCGGGCGAGGGGAGGCTGACGGCCATCGCGCTGCTGCTCCTGCTGGCCGCCTGCGGCAAGTCGGCCCAGGTGCCGCTGCAGAGCTGGCTCGGGGACGCGATGGAGGGCCCGACCCCGGTCTCGGCCCTCATCCACGCGGCCACCATGGTGACCGCGGGCGTCTACCTCGTCACCCGCTCCGGCGCGGTCTTCGAGGGCGCGCCGGACGCGCAGACCGCCGTCGTCACGGTGGGCGCGGTCACGCTCCTCTTCGGTGCGATCGTCGGTTGCGCGAAGGACGACATCAAGAAGGCCCTCGCCGGCTCGACGATGTCCCAGATCGGCTACATGATCCTCGCGGCCGGGCTCGGGCCCGTGGGCTACGTCTTCGCCATCATGCACCTGGTGACGCACGGCTTCTTCAAGGCGGGGCTCTTCCTGGGCGCCGGATCGGTCATGCACGGCATGAACGACGAGGTGGACATGCGCCGTTACGGCGGCCTGCGGAAGTACATGCCCGTCACCTTCGTCACCTTCGGCCTCGGCTACCTCGCCATCATCGGCTTCCCCGGCCTGTCGGGCTTCTTCTCCAAGGACAAGATCATCGAGGCGGCGTTCGCCAAGGGCGGCACCGAGGGCTGGATCCTCGGCGGCGCGGCCCTGCTCGGCGCGGCCATCACCGCGTACTACATGACGCGCGTGATGATCATGACGTTCTTCGGCGAGGAGCGCTGGCGCCCCGCCCCCTCGCCGGACGAGCCGAGCGCCGAGCCCGCCGCCGGCGACCGTGCCGGCGGGATGCCGCACCCCCACGAGTCGCCGAGGACCATGACGATCCCCATGATCGTCCTGGCCCTCGGATCGGTCTTCGCGGGCGGCCTGTTCAGCGTCAACGACGCCTTCCTGAAGTGGCTGGAGCCGGTCACCGGGCACGAGGAGGGCAACTCGCCCCTCGGCGCGCTCACGGTCACCGCCGCGACCATGGCCGTCCTCGTCCTGGGCGTCGCGCTCGCCTGGGCGCAGTACGGCCGCCGGCCCGTGCCGGCCACCGCGCCGCCCGGCTCCGCGCTCACCCGCGCGGCCCGGCGCGACCTGCTCCAGGACGACTTCAACCACGTCGTGCTCGTCCGCGGCGGCGAGCACCTCACCCGCAGCCTGGTCTACCTCGACCACAAGCTGGTGGACGGCGTCGTCAACGGCACCGCCGCCTCCGTCGGCGGCCTCTCGGGCCGGATGCGCAGGCTGCAGAACGGCTACGTCCGGTCGTACGCGGTCTCGATGTTCGGCGGCGCGGCGGTGCTGATCGCCGCGACCCTGCTGATGAGGGCGGTCTGAACCATGTCTTTTCCTCTGCTCACCGTCACGGCCGCGGTCCCCGCCGCCGGCGCCCTCGCCACCGCCGCCGTCCCGGCGGCCCGGCGCGCGGCCGCCAAGTGGACGGCGCTCGTCTTCTCGCTGGCGACGCTGGTGCTGGCCGGCGTCCAGCTCGCCCGCTTCGACCCGGACGCCGCGGGGCCCTTCCAGCTCACCGAATCGCACGCCTGGATCAGCGACTTCGGCGTCCGCTACGAGCTCGGCGTGGACGGCATCGGCGTGGTGCTCGTCGCCCTGACCGCGCTGCTCGTGCCCTTCGTCGTCCTGGCCGGCTGGCACGACGCCGACCCGCTGGAGCCGGCGACGCCCAGCCGCCGCTGGCGCCCCACCCAGGGCTTCTTCGCCCTGATCCTCATGGTCGAGGCCATGGTGGTCATCTCCTTCGAGGCCACCGACGTCTTCGTCTTCTACGTCTTCTTCGAAGCCATGCTCATCCCGATGTACTTCCTCATCGGCGGCTTCGGCGACCGCGCGGGGGAGCGCACCGAGGACGAGGCGGCGGCCCAACGCTCCTACGCGGCGGTCAAGTTCCTGCTCTACAACCTCGCGGGCGGGCTGGTCATGCTGGCCGCCGTCGTCGGGCTCTACGCGGTCACCGCGGACCAGCTCGGCCACGGCACCTTCTCGCTCACCGAGATCGTCCAGGCCCGCGGCTCCGGGCGGCTGCACTTCGCGACCGTCACCGAACGCGCCCTGTTCCTCGGCTTCTTCTTCGCCTTCGCGGTCAAGGCGCCGCTGTGGCCGGTGCACACCTGGCTGCCCAACGCGATGGGCGAGGCCACCGCGCCCGTCGCCGTGCTGATCACGGCGGTGGTCGACAAGGTCGGCACCTTCGCGATGCTGCGCTTCTGCCTCCAGCTCTTCCCGGGGGCCTCGACGTGGGCGACCCCCGTGATCGTCGTCCTGGCGCTGATCAGCATCCTCTACGGCGCGCTGCTCGCCGTCGGCCAGCGGGACATCAAGCGGCTGATCGCCTACGCCTCGATCTCCCACTTCGGCTTCATCATCCTGGGCATCTTCGCGATGACCACCCAGGGCCAGGGCGGCGCCACGCTCTACATGGTCAACCACGGCATCTCCACGGCCGCGTTGATGCTCGTCGCCGGATTCCTGATCTCCCGGCGGGGGTCGCGGCTCATCGCCGACTACGGCGGGGTGCAGAAGGTCGCCCCCGTCCTCGCCGGTACCTTCCTGGTCGCCGGTCTGGCCACCCTCTCGCTGCCCGGGCTCGCGCCGTTCGTCTCCGAATTCCTCGTCCTGGTCGGCACGTTCAGCCGCTACCCGGTCGCGGGCGCGGTCGCGACCGTGGGCATCGTCCTCGCCGCGCTGTACGTCCTGGTGCTCTACCAGCGCACGATGACCGGCCCGGTAGAGGAGTCCGTGCGCGCCATGCCCGACCTGCGCGTGCGTGAACTGGCCGTCGTCGCCCCGCTGATCGCCCTGCTGCTCTTCCTCGGCGTCTATCCCAAGCCGGTGACGCGGATCCTCGATCCCGCGGTCGAGCACACCATGTCGCAGGTCCACCGGACCGACCCTCAACCCGATGTTCGCGTGAGCAATGCGGAGGGCGCCAAGTGAGTCACGCAGCCGCTGTCCACAGGCTGTGGACGGAATTCCCGACGGCGGCGGCCGTCGACGCCCCGAAGAAGATCCCGGCGCCGCACATCGAGTACGCCCAGCTCTCCCCGACGCTGATCGTCCTCGGTGCCGCGGTCCTGGCCGTGCTCGTCGAGGCGTTCCTGCCCCGCCGCGCGCGCCACCTGACCCAGCTCGCCCTGTCGGTGGTGGGCCTGGCCGCCGGCTTCGCCGCCGTCGTCGCGCTCGCCGCCAAGGGCTACGGCACGGGCAAGGCGCACGCCGCGGCGATGGGCGCGGTCGCCGTGGACGGCCCCGCGCTCTTCCTCCAGGGCACGATCCTCCTCGTCGCCCTGGTCGCCGTCCTCGGCTTCGCCGAGCGCCGCCTCGACCCCGCCGCGCACGGCCGCCCGGTCGACTCCTTCGCCGCCCAGGCCGCCGCCGTGCCCGGCGGCGACGCCGAGCAGGAGGCCGTCAAGGCGGGCCGGACGACCAGCGAGGTCTTCCCGCTGCTGCTCTTCGCCGTCGCCGGCATGCTCGTCTTCCCGGCCGCGGACGACCTGCTGACCCTCTTCGTCGCGCTGGAGGTCTTCTCCCTCCCGCTGTACATCCTGTGCGCGCTGGCCCGCCGCAAGCGGCTCCTCTCCCAGGAGGCGGCCGTCAAGTACTTCCTGCTGGGCGCCTTCTCCTCCGCCGTGCTCCTCTTCGGCATCGCCCTCCTCTACGGCTACTCCGGCACGGTCGCCTACTCCGGCATCGCCGACGTCGTCAGCGGTGCCGTCCGCACGATGGACCCGGCGCTGGCCGCCACCACCGGCAACGACGCGCTCCTCCTCATCGGCGGCGCGATGGTGCTGATGGGCCTGCTCTTCAAGGTCGGCGCCGCGCCGTTCCACATGTGGACGCCGGACGTCTACCAGGGCGCGCCCACCCCCGTCACCGGCTTCATGGCCGCGGCGACGAAGGTGGCCGCCTTCGGGGCGCTGCTGCGGCTGCTGTACGTCGTGCTGCCGGGGCTGCGGTGGGACTGGCGGCCCGTGATGTGGGGCGTCGCGATCCTGACGATGCTCGTCGGGGCGATCGTCGCCGTCACCCAGACCGATGTGAAGCGGCTGCTGGCCTACTCGTCCATCGCCCACGCGGGGTTCATCCTCGCCGGTGTCATCGCGGTGAGCCCGGACGGGGTCTCGTCCGTGCTCTTCTACCTCGGCGCGTACGCGTTCGTCACGCTCGGGGCGTTCGCTGTCGTGACGCTGGTGCGGGATGCCGGGGGCGAGGCCACGCACTTGTCCAAGTGGGCGGGGCTCGGGCGGCGTTCGCCGCTCGTCGCGGCGGTCTTCGCGGTCTTCCTGCTCGCCTTCGCGGGCATTCCGCTCACGAGCGGCTTCGCGGGGAAGTTCGCGGTCTTCAAGGCGGCCGCGGCGGGGGGTGCGGTGCCGTTGGTGATCGTGGGTGTGGTGTCCTCGGCGGTGGCGGCGTTCTTCTATGTGCGGGTGATTGTGCTGATGTTCTTCAGCGAGCCGAAGGGGGATGGGCCTTCGGTGGCCGTGCCGAGTCCGCTGACGTCGACGGCGATCGGGATCGGTGTCGCCGTCACGATCGCGCTCGGGGTCGCGCCGCAGTATTTCCTTGATCTGGCGGGGCAGGCGGGGGTGTTCGTGCGCTGAGGTCGGCGAGGGTCTGCCCCGGACCCTCCCCCAGAGGGGGCACCCCCGTTTCACCGTTTCCGGCGCGGCTCCGCCGCGGAAGCGCCCTGCGGGCGCAACCGCGGCGGAGCCGCGCCGGAAGGCGTATCCCTAGGCGACCGCCGGGCGTACGCGGCCCGTCACCTCGCCGAGGCCCACGCGGGAGCCGCCGGGGCCCGGGGCCCAGGCCGTGATGGTGACCTCGTCGCCGTCCGCGAGCCAGGGCCCCTTGCCCCGGGTCAGCTCCAGCAGGCAGCCCAGCTGATCCGGCTCGGGACCGCTCACCGTCCCGGAGGCGAAGAGATCACCCGTCCTCAACGAGGCGCCGTTCACCGTCATATGGGCCAGCTGCTGGGCGGCCGTCCAGTACATGGACGAGAACGGCGGCCGCGAGACGGCCTCGCCGTTGACGCGGACCTCCAGCCGGAGGTCGAGCCCGCCCGGCTCGGACCCGGCGGCCGCGTCGTCGAGGTACGGCAGCAGCGGGTACGTACGGGCGGGCGGCGCGGTGCGGGCGGCGTCGAGCGCCTCCAGGGGCGTGATCCAGGCGGAGACGGACGTCGCGAAGGACTTGCCCAGGAAGGGCCCGAGCGGAACGTACTCCCACGCCTGGATGTCGCGCGCGGACCAGTCGTTGACGAGGCAGACGCCGAACACATGGTCGCGGAAGGCGGATTGCGGCACGGGCGTCCCGACGGCGGACGGCGTGCCGACGACGAACCCGACCTCGGCCTCGATGTCGAGGCGCTGCGACGGCCCGAAGGACGGCGCCGGGTCGGAGGGCGCCTTGCGCTGCCCCCGGGGCCGTACGACGTCCGTGCCGGAGACGACGACCGTGCCGGCGCGCCCGTGGTAACCGATGGGCAGGTGCTTCCAGTTGGGGGTCAGCGGCTCGCCGTCGGGGCGGAAGATCCGTCCCACGTTGGTCGCGTGGTGCTCGCTCGCGTAGAAGTCGACGTAGTCCGCCACCTCGAACGGCAGGTGCAGCGTCACGGCGTCCAGGGAACGGGCGTACGCGCCCGGCAGGACGCCCTGGTCGAGCCGGTCGCGGATCTCGGCGCGGACCGCCTCCCAGACCGGACGGCCCGCGGCCATCAGCGGGTTGAGGACGGGCTGGTCGAGCAGGTCGGCGTAGGCGGAGCCGTGGTCGCGGGCGGCCGTGGCCACGTCGAGGACGGACGCGCCGAGGCGTACGCCGATCCGGGGGTGTTCGGGGGCGTCGCGGGGCGTGAAGACGCCGTAGGGGAGCGTGTCCGGTCCGAAGGGGTCGCCCTCGGGGGTCTCGTGGGGGCTGTGCTGGGGCATGGGTGTCGCGGCCTCGCCTTCTCCACTCGGGGAAACCCGGGATGCACGGGAGCCTCACATTACGGGTTGACGGCCGACGGGCAAGAGATGTTCGATCACTGGTCCGGTCGGAGGGGAGTCCGAGGGAAAAGGTAGGGCAATGTCCGGTAACTCCTTGCTGGAGCCGTCGATTCCGAAGTAGCGTCCTAAGTCGGGTCACACACAGTGGGGGGCCGCTGAGGCGGGGTGGCCGAGGGGGGAGCTGGTGGCGAGCAGGAGCGCGTCCGTATCGGCGGACCGGTCAGTGCCCGGATTGATCGTGAAGTTCGGCAACTATCCCCTGCACCACGGCGGCGTCGGCGCGATCCGCAGCCTCGGCAGACTCGGCGTGCCCATGTACGCCATCACCGAGGACCGCTGGACGCCCGCCGCCGCCTCCCGCTATCTGACCGCCGGTTTCGTCTGGCCGACGACCGGCACGGAGCGGGCCGAGGAGCTGGTGGCGGGGCTGCTGCGGATCGGCGACCGGATCGGCCGGCCGGCGGTGCTGCTGCCGACGGACGAGGAGGCGGCCGTGCTGATCGCGGAGCACGCCGACGCCCTGGCGGGGCGGTTCCTCTTCCCGCCGGTGGAGCGGGAGTTGCCGCGGAGACTGGCGAGCAAGCAGGGGCTCCACGAGCTCTGTGTGGAGCACGGGGTGCCGGCGCCGGCGACCCTGTTCCCCTCCTCGTACGAGGAGGTGGAGAAGTACGCGGGCACGGCGGTCTTCCCGCTGGTGGCCAAGAACCGCGAGGCGTTCGAGCGGCGCCGCCGCCCCGCGGTGTCCGGCACCACCCGCATCCCCGACGCCCGCCGGCTGCTGGAGCTGGCGCGCGGCTGGGGCCCGTCCCCGGGGGTGATCCTCCAGGAGTACCTCCCCCGCGAGGAGGCGGAGGACTGGATCGTCCACGCCTACTTCGACGCGGACAGCACGCCGCAGGCCCTGTTCACCGGGGTGAAGGTGCGCTCCTGGCCGCCGCACGCGGGGATGACGGCCCATGCCTACATCGTCGACAACCCCGAACTGGCCGCCATGGCCGCCCAGTTCATCAAGCAGATCGGCTTCTGCGGGATCATCGACCTGGACTGGCGGTTCGACCGGCGCGACGGGCGGTACAAGCTGCTGGACTTCAACCCCCGGATGGGCGCCCAGTTCCGCATGTTCGAGAACGAGGCCGGCATCGACGTCGTCCGCGCGCAGCACCTGGACCTGACCGGCCGCCGGGTGCCGGAGGGCGAGCAGCTGGCCGGGCGGCGGTTCGTGGTGGAGAACATCGACCTGCCCGCCCTCGCCGCGTACCGGCGCAGCGGGTACACCACCCCGCACGCACCCGCCCGGGCGACGGGCACGGAGCTGGCCTGGGCCGCCCGCGACGACATCAAGCCCTTCTTCACCATGTGCGCCCGGCTCGTCCGGCCGGGCGTGCGGCACCTGTGGCAGATGTGGCGCTCGCGGCGCCGCGCCGCCGCGGCGGCCGCCGGCGAGTAGGACCGGCGGTCCCCGGACGGGCCGCCCGGCGGGGGCTCCGGGCCCGCCGGGACGTCCCGGGCCCCCGCGCCACGTGACGCAGCAGACCGGCCCGGCGGGCCGGGCAACGCCCTGGGAGGGGACACGTGACACTTCCGGTAGCAGTGATCGGGGCCGGTCCGTACGGCCTGTCGACGGCGGCCCATCTCAAGGCCCGCGGCGTTCCGACGCGGGTCTTCGGCTCGCCGATGGCGGCCTGGCGCGAGCAGATGCCCGCGGGGATGCTGCTCAAGTCGACCCCGGTGGCCTCGAACATCGACGCGCCCCAGCCGGGGCACACCCTGCTCGACCACTGCCTGGACGTGGGGGAGCGGCGGTACGAGTCGGACTGGGACGTCATCCCGGTCGAGACCTTCGCGGGCTACGGGCTGTGGTTCCAGCAGCGGCTGGTGCCGCACCTGGAGCAGGTGCGGGTCAAGTCGGTCGAACGGCGGCCGGGCGGCGGGGGCTTCGAGCTCAAGCTGGACTCCGGCGAGCAGTTCGCCGCCCGCGCCGTGGTGGTGGCCACCGGCCTGAGCGGGCTCGCCCGGGTGCCGGCCGAGCTGGCCGCCGCGGTGCCGGACGGTCCGGCGCCCGGCGGCCCGTTCTCGCACAGCTCGCACCACCGCGACCTGTCCGGCTTCGCCGGGCGCGACGTGGTCGTGGTCGGCGCCGGGCAGTCGGCGCTGGAGAGCGCCGTGCTGCTGGCCGAGGCGGGCGCCGCGTCCGTGCGGGTGGTCGCCCGGCGGCGCGGCGCGGTGCGGTTCGGGGCCGCGCCCGACGGGCAGTCGCCGCTCAAGCCGGACACCCCCTTCGGCCGGGCCTGGTCGCTGTACGCCTTCTCGTACCACGCGGACGGCTTCCGCCGGCTGCCCCCGCGGCTGCGGGAGTACCTGGTGCGCCGGGTGCTGGGGCCGCTCGGCGCGTGGTGGCTGCGCGAGCGCTTCGTCGGCCGGGTCGAGGTCACCGAGGGGAAGCGGATCGTCCGGGCCCGGGCGGCCGAGGGCCGGGCCGTCCTCACCCTGGCCGACGCGGCGGGCGAGGAGACCGAGCTGACCGCCGACCACGTCATCGCCGCCACCGGCTACCGCGTCGACCTGACCGCCCTGGACTTCCTCGGCGACAGCGTCCGCGCCCGGCTCGCGACCGGGGCGGGCGGCCCCCGGCTGGGCGCGGGCTACCACTCGTCGGTGCGCGGGCTCTTCTTCACCGGGCTGCCCGCGGCGGCGAGCTACGGTCCGGTGATGCGGTTCGTGTGCGGCACGGAGTACGCCTCTCCACGGCTCGCACGGGCCGTGGCGGCCCTCTGAGGGGGCCGCGGCCGGTGGGTGCGCCCGGGGCCCTCCCCGCCGGGGGAGGGCCCCGGAGCGCGCCCGGAGGTCCCGGGGAGGGTCGGTGACGGGTCGTCGTTCGGGCAGGCGGCCACGATGATCCAGAACCGACCGGATACGCTGACTTTTGGTGAAGACAGCGACACATCGACAATCCCCGTGATCGCAGGCAGACAGGAGTACCCCTCGTGACCGTCGTCGGGCCCTTCGGGCTGAGCGTGCGGGACCAGGCTCTTGAAGCCGATGTCCAGGCCGGGTTGGCCGCTGTCGAGGAAGGTCTCCTGGAGGCCACCAAGAGCGGCGTGCCCTTCATCACCGAGGCCGCGCAGCACCTCGTCCGCGCCGGAGGCAAGCGGTTCCGTCCGCTGCTGGTGACGCTCGCCGCCCAGTTCGGCGACCCGTACGCGCCGGGGGTGGTGCCCTCGGCGGTGGTCGTCGAGCTCACCCACCTGGCCACGCTGTACCACGACGACGTCATGGACGAGGCGGACATCCGCCGGGGCGCGCCCAGCGCCAACGCCCGCTGGGGCAACTCGGTGGCCGTCCTCACCGGCGACTTCCTCTTCTCGCGCGCCTCGCAGATCCTCGCCGACCTCGGCCCGGAGGCCGTCCGCATCCAGGCCGAGGCGTTCGAGCGCCTGGTCACCGGCCAGATCCTGGAGACGGCGGGCCCGCGCGACGGCCGCGACCCGATCGAGCACTACCTGGACGTCATCGCGGGCAAGACCGGCTCGCTGATCGCCGTGGCCGGCCGCTACGGCGCGATGATGTCCGGCGCGGACGAGCGCGTCGTCGAGATCCTCACCCATTACGGTGAGCGGCTCGGCACCGCCTTCCAGCTCGCGGATGACGTCCTGGACATCGCCAGCGACTCCCACGAGTCCGGCAAGACCCCGGGCACCGACCTGCGCGAGGGCGTCCCCACCCTGCCGGTGCTGCACCTGCGCGCGAGCGCCGCGGCCACCGGGGCGCCGGAGGACGTCGAGCTGTGCGAGCTGCTGGAGGGCGATCTCGGCGACGACGGGCGGCTCGCCGAGGTGCTGCGCCGGCTGCGCGTCCACCCGGCCCTGGAGCAGGCCCGCCGGGACACCGTCCGCTACGCCCAGGAGGCCCGCGCGGCGCTGGCCCCGCTGCCCGACTGCCCGGCCAAGGCCGCGCTGGAGGAGCTGTGCGACGCGGTCTGCCACCGGGCGGGCTGACGGGCCGTCGGCCGTCCGTCCTCCCGGAGGAGCCTCCCCCTAGGGGGCGTCATACCGCAGAGGTACGGGAGGCTGATTCCGGCGGCTGATGACCGGGGCGCGGCGGCTTGGTGGAATGGGAAGGGTCGTGCCGGAGCGCGGAGGGAAATCCTCCCGGCCCGGCGCCCCCGCCGAGCGGTCGGGCCACAATGAGTCCCGGTGTGGGCGAGTGCACGACGTGAACAGACCGCCGCAGACGACGGAGGTAGAGCACATGGCACGGATCCAGCCGACACCGGACGCCGCGGGCCCCGGGACGTCCGGAGAGAACGGCCCCTCGGGCCCGGGCCGCCGCAAGGCCGTCCGCTACGCGGTGCCCGTCGCGGTGGCGGGCGTCGCCGCGGCGACGATCGGCATCGGTTCCGCCCTGGCCAGTTCGGGCGACCCCGACCTGCCGGAGATCGGCGCGAAGGAGCTCATAGCCAAGGTCGCCGCCTCGGACGCCCGGCAGCTGTCCGGCTCCGTCCGGATCACCACCGACCTCGGGCTGCCGTCGCTGCCCTCGGGCATGTCGTTCGGCGGGCAGGGGAACCAGGGCGGCAAGGGCGGCGCCTCCCCGCAGGAGCGGCTCACCGAGCTGGCCTCCGGCACGCACACCCTGCGCGTCGCCGCGGATGGCCCGGAGCGCCAGCGCGTGTCGATCGTCGAGCGCGCCGCGGAGTACAGCGTGGTCCGCGACGGCGACCAGGTCTGGGCGTACGACAGCGGCAGCAACTCCGCGTACCACGCGAAGGCGCCCGAGGGGCACGAGCGGCACCCGGGGAGCGGGCTGGAGAGCGCCTCCCCGCAGGAGCTCGCCAGGAGGGTCCTCGACGCCGCCGGTCCCACCACCGACGTGTCCGTGGACGGCACGGCCAAGGTGGCCGGGCGGGACGCCTACCGGCTCACCCTGAAGCCCAAGCAGGGCGACACGACCGTCGGCGCGGTGCGCATCGCGGTCGACGCGAAGAACGGCGTCCCGCTGAAGTTCACCGTCGACCCGAAGGGCGGGGGCAAGGCCGTCGTGGACGTGGCCTTCACCAAGGTCTCCTTCGACAAGCCCGCGGCGTCCTCCTTCTCCTTCACGCCGCCGAAGGGCGCCAAGGTCACCGAGGCGGGCGAGGGCCGGGGGAAGGGCCACGGCCAGGACTTCGGCAAGGGCGTGCTGCCCGTCGTCCCGCCCGGTACCGGTGCCGGCGGCGGCGAGCGGGTGATCGGTACGGGCTGGTCCTCGATCGCCGAGTTCTCCGGCGGCGGCAAGGGCAAGCTGCCCGCCGGCACGGACGACAGGGGCGGCAAGGGCGCGAAGGGCGACAGGACGTCCGCCGACTCCGCGGCCCTGCTGGACTCCTTCGGCAGCAAGGTGACCGGCGACTTCGGCTCCGGCCGGATCGTCAGCACCCGCCTGGTCAACGCCCTGCTGACCGACGACGGCAAGGTCTACGTCGGCGCGGTCACCAAGGACGCGCTGCTGAAGGCCGCCGACTCGGCCGCCCGCTAGAGCGGGAGGGGGATTCGTGACGGAGCCGGCGGCGGTCATCGAGACGCGGGGGCTCACCAAGCGCTTCCGCGGGGGCCAGCTCGCGGTGGCGGGCCTCGACCTCGTCGTGCCGCGCGGCAGCGTGTTCGGCTTCCTCGGGCCCAACGGATCGGGCAAGACCACCACGATCCGGATGCTCATGGGGCTGATCGAGCCGACCGCCGGGCTCGCCCGGGTGCTCGGCGAGCCGATGCCGGCCGCCGGCGCCCGGGTGCTGCCCCGGGTGGGGGCGCTCATCGAGGGCCCCGCGCTCTACGGCTTCCTCTCCGGCCGCGACAACCTGGTGCGGTTCGACGCGGCCGACCCCACCGCCGATCCGCGCACCCGGGCCGCGCGGGTCTCCGAGGCGCTGGAGCGGGTCGGGCTGGCGAGCGCCGCCGGCAAGAAGGCCCGCGCCTACTCGCTGGGCATGAAGCAGCGCCTCGGCCTGGCCGCGGCGCTGCTCCGGCCGCGCGAGCTGCTCGTCCTGGACGAGCCGACGAACGGGCTGGACCCGCAGGGCATGCGCGAGATCCGCGCCCTGGTGCGGTCGCTGGCGTCCGGGGGCACGACGGTCTTCCTCTCCTCCCATCTCCTCGACGAGATCGAGCAGGTGTGCACCCACGCGGCGGTGATGTCCCGGGGCCGGCTCCTCGTCCAGGGCACCGTCGGCGAGCTGGCCGCCTCCACCCGCGGCCGGCTGGCCGTCACCACCCCCGACACGGCGGACGCCGTCCGCGTCCTCAAGGAGCACGGTGTGAACGATCTGGCGGTCGCCGACGACCGCGTCACCGGCGAACCCCCAGTGGCGCCCGCCGACCTCGCCGACCTCAACGCCGCCCTCGTCCGGGCGGGCGTGCGGGTCCGCGCCTTCGGCACCGAACGGGCCTCGCTGGAGGACGCGTTCGTCGCCCTCACCGGGGAGGGCTTCGATGTCGCAGGCTGAGGCGGCGGTGCGGCCGCCCGCGCTCCGGCGGCTGTCCCTCTTCCGCAACGAGACCGTCACCCTCTTCCGGCGGTGGCGCACGCTGGTGCTCCTCGGGGTGCTCGCGGCCGTCCCCGTCCTGGTCGGCATCGCCGTGAAGATCGAGACGGGCGGGGGCGGGCGGGGTGCCGGCGCGCACGGCGGGGACGGGCCGGCGTTCGTCGGCCAGGTCACCAACAACGGGCTCTTCCTCGTCTTCGCGTCCCTCGCCGCGACGCTTCCGTTCTTCCTGCCCATGGCGGTCGGGGTCGTCGCCGGCGACTCGATCGCGGGCGAGGCGTCGGCCGGCACCCTGCGCTATCTGCTCGTCGCCCCGGCCGGGCGGACGCGGCTGCTGCTCGCCAAGTTCACGACGACGCTGGTCTTCTGCCTGGCGGCCACGCTGGTCGTGGCGGTGTCCGCGCTGGCGGTCGGGGCGCTGCTCTTCCCGCTCGGCGAGGTGACGCTGATCAGCGGGACGACGGTGTCGCTGGGCGAGGGGCTCGTACGGGCCCTGGCCATCGCCGGCGTGGTGGCGGCCTCGCTGGTGGGCGTCGCGGCGCTGGGGCTGTTCGTCTCGACGCTGACGGGGAGCGGGATCGCGGCGATGGCGGCGACCGTGGGGCTGCTGATCACGGTCCAGATCCTGGACCAGTTCCCCCAACTGCACGCCGTGCAGCCGTATTTGTTCCCGCACTACTGGCTGAGCTTCGCGGATCTGCTCCGCGATCCCGTGTACGGCGACCAGCTCTGGCGGAACCTCGCCCTCCAGGGCCTGTACGCGGCGGTGTTCGGCTCGGCGGCGTGGGCCCGCTTCACGTCGCGCGACGTGACGGCGTAGCCCCCGCCCCGCCCTTGCGTCCCGGGGGACGGGGAGGGGACGGGCGGGGGCGGATCCCCGCCGGGGCTAGAAGGTGAGCTTCCAGCTCCGCAGGGTGCCGGAGTCCTGCGGGGCGACGTCCTGGACGCGCAGTTTCCAGGTGCCGTTCGCCGGCTCGGCCGACGCGTCGACGGTGTAGGTCGTGACGACGTCCGCCGCGGAGTCGTCGGCGTCGGACGGCTTCAGCCGGTACGCCCGTCCCCCGGGAGCGACCAGGTCGACGACCAGGTCACCGCGGTAGGGGTGGGCGATGTCGACGCCGACCTTCAGGGAGGAGGGGGCCCGGCCCGTCAGCCCGCTCACGGTGAGGGGGGATTCGACCGCCGCCCCCGCGTCGGGAATCGCGACGGAGACCTTGCTCTCGAAGCTCGTACCGCCCGGCGGCGTCGTGGACGAGCCCCCGCTCAGCTTCCAGACCGCACCGGCGATGGCCGTGCTGTTCGTGCCGAGCGCCTTGTCGTCGATGTTGGAGGACGTGTCGCAGGAGCGGTGGTAGCAGGCGTCGAAGGCGCGGCCCGCCGTGCCGCCCCAGTTGCGGGCCTGCTCGTCGGTCTTGATGTAGTCGGCGCCGCTGAAGAGGCCGCCGACGCGTATGCCCGCCCGCTGGAAGGGCGCGTGGTCGGAGCGGCCGTCGCCCTCGGTGTCCACCTCGGTCGCGATGTTCCGCGCGGTGAACCAGTCCTCGAAGAGCGACTTGAGGGACGCATCGTAGCCGTAGACGAAGTAGCCCGGGTTCGGCGAGCCGATCATGTCGAAGTTGAGGTACGCGTCGATCTTCGAACGCTCGCCGGCCGGCAGCTGGTTGACGTAGTACGAGGAGCCGCGCATCCCCAGCTCCTCCGCTCCCCACCAGCCGAACCGCAGGTGCTTGTCCGGCTTGTAGCCCGACTTGGCCACGGTGAGGGCGACTTCGAGGACGCCGGCCGAGCCGGAGCCGTTGTCGTTGATGCCGGGGCCGGCGGAGACGGAGTCGAGGTGCGAGCCGGCGAACACGACGTGGTCCGGGTCGCCGCCGGGCCAGTCGGCCACGAGGTTGTAGCCGGTGGCGCCGTTGGTGGTGAACTGCTGGACGGTGGTGGTGTAACCGGCCGCGTCCAGCTTGGACTTCACATAGTCGAGGGACGCCTTGTAACCGGTGCGGCCGTGCGCGCGGTTGCCGCCGTTGGCGTTGGCGATGGACTGCAACTGGTTCAGGTGGGCTTTCACGTTCGCCGCGGGTATCTCGGGGGCGTCGGCGGCCGGCCGGGCGGTGGGTACCCGGGCCGGGGCGGAGGCGGACGCCTGGGCCGCGGGGGCCGATGCGAGACCGAGGAGGGCGGCCGTCAGGGCCGCGCCGAGGGCGGCCGATCTTCGGGTGGGTCCGTTGAGGAACATGGGGGGCTCCCAGTATTTGACGTGCCCATGATGTGCCCATGATGTTCAACGGACCCTCGAAGACGCGTCAAGGGCGGGTTTCGGACACCGCACTCCGGTTTCCGGATATCGGGCGCCCGGTGGGGGCGGCCTGGTCCGGGGCGGCGTCCAGAGCCGCGTCCCGCGCCGCCGCGAGCTCCGCCCGCCCCGCCCGCGCCGTCCGCATCGCGTCCCACGTCAGCACCGCCAGCGCCAGCCACACCAGCGCGAAGCCGGCCCACCGCTCCGGCGGCATCGACTCGTGGAAGACCGCGAGGCCCAGCGCGAACTGGAAGACCGGCGCCAGGTACTGGAGCATCCCCAGCACCGACAGCGGCAGCCGCACCGCCGCCGCACCGAAGGAGACCAGCGGCAGCGCCGTGATCGCACCGGACGCGATCAGCAGCGCCATGTGCCCGGCGCCCGCGCTCACGAAGGTGCTCCCGCCGCCGCCACCGCCACCGAGGAACAGCAGGAAGCCCAGCGCCGGCAGGAACTGCACGGCCGTCTCGGCCGCCATCGACTCCAGCCCGCCCAGGCCCACCTGCTTCTTGATCAGGCTGTACGTGCCGAACGACGCCGAGATGCCCAGGGCGATCCACGGCAGCTTCCCGTAGCCGACCGCGAGCACGACCACCGCCACCGCGCCGATGCCGACCGCCGCCCACTGCGCCCTCCGCAGCCGCTCGCGCAGCACGACGACGCCGAGGGCGATGACGACGAGCGGGTTGATGAAGTAGCCGAGCGAGGTCTCGACGACGTGG
Organism: Streptomyces caatingaensis; assembly: GCF_001187435.1. Classification (GTDB taxonomy): domain Bacteria; phylum Actinomycetota; class Actinomycetes; order Streptomycetales; family Streptomycetaceae; genus Streptomyces; species Streptomyces caatingaensis. The sequence goes on from NZ_LFXA01000017.1 coordinate 636,714, forward strand.
CCGCTGTTCACGGCCCAGATGTAGATGCCCCAGTTGACCGAGATCGTCGCCGCGCCCAGCGCGATCATGCCCAGCCGCTTCGGCTGCCTCAGCAGCGGGGGTATCCAGGCCCAGCGCCGGGTCACGGCGAGCACGGCGACGACCGTCACCAGCGACCACACCATCCGGTGGGCGAGGATCTCGGTCGCGCCGGAGGGCTCCAGCAGGGGCCAGTAGAGGGGGAACAGCCCCCAGATCGCATAGGCGGCGACACCGCACAGGAACCCCGTGCGTGCCTCGTTCTTCTCCTGTGGATCCGGCTTCACGGAACCCTCCCGGTGGGACGACGGCGACCCGGCGAAGGTAACGCCGCCCCGGCCCGGCTGTCATGTCCGTATCGCATGACGGTCATGACGCCCCGGTATCCGGCGTGCCGGACGCCTCCTCCCGCGCCGCGCGCAGCAGTTGGATGGCCTGGGTGACGTCGAACGGGAGGATCGTCACCGCCACGTTCGGCAGGTGCTCCAGCGCGCGGGCGATCAGGTCGCCGGTGTCGCGGTGGAGCAGCCGGCCGAGCGGGGTCGAGTGGGTGCGCCGGGGGATCAGCAGGGTCAGGGCCGTCGCCCGGTCGGCCGTCGTCCGGGCCGCCAGCAGGGTGACGGCGTGCCGCAGCCGCCGGTCGGGGCAGTCCACCAGCTCCAGCGGGACGTCCGTGCCGGGCGTCTCGTCCCAGCGCTCCGCCAGCCGGCGCGCCCGCTGCTCGTCGATCGCGAAGTGCACCGCCCGCACCTCGTCCGGCCGCAGCTCGTGCGCGTAGCGCAGCGCCTTGACCGTCGCCAGGTCGAGGACGTCGACGAGGACGTAGACGAGGTGGCGGCGCCAGCGCGGCCCGTCGGAGGTGAAGGCCGGGACGTTCTCCAGGGCCGCGGCCTCCTCCCGGTACTGGCGGTTGATGCGGATCAGCGCCCACACGCCGAGCGGGAAGACCACCACGACCAGCCAGGCGCCCTCGGTGAACTTGGTGATCGCGAAGATGACGACGACCAGGGCGGAGACCCCGGAGGCGGCCGCGTTCACCGCGACCTTCCAGGCGCGGCCCGGCTCCCGCCGCCGCCAGTGGTGGGCGGTCATGCCCGCGCCCGCCATGGTGAAGCCGGTGAAGACGCCGATGGCGTAGAGGGCGACGAGCTTGTCGACGTTGCTGCCCGTCACGAAGAGCAGGGCCAGGGAGACGACGGTGAGGCAGATGATGCCGTTGGAGAAGGCGAGGCGGTGGCCGCGCCGGGTCAGCTGGCGGGGCAGGAAGCGGTCCTCGGCGACGAAGCTCGCGAGGAACGGGAAGCCGGTGAACGGCGTGTTGGCGCCGGTGTAGAGGATGAGCGCGGTCGCGAGCTGGACGTAGACCAGGCCGGCGGTGCCGAGCCAGCCGCCGCCGAAGACGAGGTGGGCCTCCTGGGAGAGGACGGTCGGGTTGCCGTCCAGGTACGGGATGGCGTGCGTGAAGTGGGCGAGGACCGCGACGCCGAGCACCATCGTGCCGAGGATCAGGCTCATCACCGTCAGCGTGCGGCGGGCGTTGCGCCCCTGCGGTGAGCGGAACGCGGAGACGCCGTTGGAGATCGCCTCCAGACCGGTGAGGGACGAGCCGCCGTTCGCGAAGGACCGCAGCACCATGAACAGCGAGGCGCCGTAGAGCCAGCCGTGCCCCGGGGAGCCGAGCGGGTACGCGCCCTCGGCGTGGACGTCGGTGTGCGGGAGCCCGCCGCCGGCCACGCCGCGGACCAGCCCGGTCACCAGGAGCAGCGCGATCGCCGCCATGAAGAGGTAGGCGGGCGCGGCGAAGGCCCGGCCGGCCTCCCGGATGCCGCGCAGGTTCCCGTACATCAGGATCACGACGACGCCGGCGGTCACGGGCAGCTTGAGGTGATCGATCCCGTGGAAGCCGTGGCCCACCAGGTGCGCGAGGGAGATGAGCGCGTCGGTGCCGGCGGCGGACTGCACGGCGACGGTGACGATGTAGTCGATCAGCAGGGCGACCGAGGCGATCTGGGCCACGCGGGGGCCGAAGTTCTCGCGCGCGACGACGTAGGAGCCGCCGGCCCGGGTGTAGACGGAGACGACGTCGCGGTAGGAGAGCGTCACGAGGAGGAGGACGAGGAGGATGACGCAGGCGACCAGGGGGACGAGGTCGAAGGCGGCGACGCCGATCACCGGGACGAGGATGATCAGCATCTCCTCCGGGCCGTAGGCGGTGGACGAGATGCAGTCCGAGGCGAGGACGCCGAGGGCCAGCGGGTTGGACAGCTTCTCGTGGGAGAGGGCCTGGGTGACGAGGGGCGGGCCGAGGAGGGCGCGCTTCAGGAGGTAGCCGGGGCGGTCCCGGACGGTGGGCTCTTCGGCGGGGTTCCCGGCGGGTTGCTCGGCGGGGTCCCCGGCGGGTTCCTTGGCGGAGGCGGCCATTCCCATATGAGAGCGGGTGCCCCGCGCGAGGGGCGGCAGACGCCTCCGTCCGGGCACCCGTTCGGTGGGTTTCCCGGGCGGGGGAGGGGCTCGGCGGGGCGCCGGGGTTCACCTCGCGCCGGGTGGCCCGCAACGGCGCTGCGCGCGGTGGGACGGGCCGGGGCCCCGCCCCGGGACACGGTGGAAGGGCGGGGCGGGGAGGCGGGGGCTAGCCGACCACGGTCCAGGTGTCGTTGCCGGCCAGCAGGGCGGACAGGTCGCCCTTGCCCTTCTGTTCGACCGCCGTCTCCAGCTGGTCGGCCATGAGCGTGTCGTAGACCGGGCGTTCGACGTCGCGCAGGACGCCGATGGGGGTGCGGTGGAGGGTCTGGGGGTCGGCGAGGCGGGAGAGGGCGAAGGCCGTCGTCGGGGAGGCCGCGTGGGCGTCGTGGACCAGGATGCGCGACTCGGTCTCCGGGGTGACGTCGACGACTTCCAGGTCGCCGGTGGCCGCGTTGCGGACGACGCCCTTGGAGAGGTCGGTGCCGAAGCGGATGGGCTGTCCGTGCTCCAGCCGGATCACCGCCTCCTGCGCCTGGTCGCGGTCCTTGAGTGCCTCGAAGGCGTTGTCGTTGTAGATGTTGCAGTTCTGGTAGATCTCCACGAGTGCCGTGCCGGGGTGGTCGGCGGCGGCCCGCAGGACCTGGGTGAGGTGCTTGCGGTCGGAGTCGATGGTGCGGGCCACGAAGGACGCCTCCGCGCCCAGCGCGAGCGAGACCGGGTTGAAGGGCGCGTCCAGCGATCCCATCGGCGTCGACTTCGTGATCTTGCCCAGCTCGCTGGTCGGACTGTACTGACCCTTCGTCAGCCCGTAGATCCGGTTGTTGAACAGCAGGATCTTCAGGTTGACGTTGCGGCGCAGGGCGTGGATGAGGTGGTTGCCGCCGATGGACAGGGCGTCGCCGTCGCCGGTGACCACCCAGACCGACAGGTCGCGGCGGGAGGTGGCCAGGCCGGTGGCGATGGCCGGGGCGCGGCCGTGGATGGAGTGCATCCCGTAGGTGTTCATGTAGTACGGGAAGCGGGAGGAGCAGCCGATGCCGGAGACGAAGACGATGTTCTCGCGGGCGACGCCGAGGTCGGGCATGAAGCCCTGGACGGCGGCGAGGATGGCGTAGTCGCCGCAGCCGGGGCACCAGCGCACTTCCTGGTCGGACTTGAAGTCCTTCATGGACTGGCGGGTGTCGGCCTTGGGCACCAGTTTGAGCGCCTCAGACATCGATGGCCTCCTCGATCACGGTGGCGAGCTGCTCGGCTTTGAACGGCATGCCGCTGACCTGGGTGTGGGAGTGGATGTCCACGAGGTACCGGGCGCGCAGCAGGGTGGCGAGCTGGCCGAGGTTCATTTCGGGTACGACGACGGTGTCGTAGCGCCGGAGTACCTCGCCCAGGTTGCGGGGGAAGGGGTTGAGGTGGCGCAGGTGGGCCTGGGCGACGTGGTGGCCTTGGTTGCGGACGCGCCGGACGGCGGCGGTGATGGGCCCGTAGGTGGAGCCCCAGCCGAGGATGAGGGTGCGGGCCTGGCCGGACGGGTCGTCGACCTCGGTGTCGGGGACGGTGATGTTGTCGATCTTGGCCTGGCGGGTGCGGACCATGTGGTCGTGGTTGGCCGGGTCGTAGGAGATGTTGCCGGTGCCGTCCTGTTTTTCGATGCCGCCGATGCGGTGTTCCAGGCCGGGGGTGCCGGGCACCGCCCACGGGCGGGCGAGGGTGTGGGGGTCGCGCTTGTAGGGCCAGAAGACCTCGGTGCCGTCGGCCAGCGTGTGGTTGGGGGTGGTGGCGAACTGGACGCGCAGGTCGGGCAGTTCGTCGGGCTCGGGGATGCGCCAGGGTTCGGAGCCGTTGGCGAGGTAGCCGTCGGAGAGCAGGAAGACCGGGGTGCGGTAGGCCAGCGCGATGCGCGCGGCGTCGAGGGCCGCCGCGAAACAGTCCGCGGGCGTCTTCGGCGCCACGACCGGCACCGGGGCCTCGCCGTTGCGACCGTACATCGCCTGGAGCAGGTCGGCCTGCTCGGTCTTGGTCGGCAGCCCGGTGGACGGGCCGCCGCGCTGGATGTCCACCACCAGCAACGGCAGCTCCAGCGACACCGCCAGCCCGATCGTCTCCGACTTCAGCGCCACGCCGGGCCCCGACGTCGTCGTCACCGCCAGCGCCCCGCCGAACGCCGCGCCCAGCGCCGCGCCGATCCCGGCGATCTCGTCCTCGGCCTGGAAGGTCCGCACGCCGAAGTTCTTGTGCTTCGACAGCTCGTGCAGGATGTCGGAGGCCGGAGTGATCGGGTACGAGCCGAGGTAGAGCGGCAGATCCGCCTGCTGCCCGGCGGCGATCAGCCCGTAGGCCAGGGCGAGGTTGCCGGAGATGTTGCGATAACTCCCCGGCGGGAAAGCGGCGGTGGCGGGGGCGACCTCGTAGGAGACCGCGAAGTCCTCAGTGGTCTCGCCGAAGTTCCACCCCGCCCGGAACGCCGCCACGTTCGCCTCGGCGATCTGCGGCTTGCCCGCGAACTTCCGCCGCAAGAACGCCTCGGTGTTCTCCGTCGGCCGGTGATACATCCACGACAGCAGCCCCAGCGCGAACATGTTCTTGCTGCGCTCGGCCTCCTTGCGCGGCAGCCCGAACTCCTTGAGCGCCTCCAGCGTCAGCGTCGTCAGCGGCACCGGGTGGACGCTGTAGGCGTCCAGCGAGCCGTCCTCCAGCGGGCTGGTGTCGTACCCGACCTTGGCCATCGGGCGCTTGGTGAACTCGTCGGTGTTCACGATGATCTCCGCGCCCCGCGGCAGATCGCCCAGGTTGGCCTTCAGCGCGGCCGGGTTCATCGCGACCAGCACGTTCGGCGCGTCGCCCGGGGTGAGGATGTCGTGATCGGCGAAGTGCAGCTGGAACGACGAGACGCCGGGCAGAGTGCCGGCGGGAGCCCGGATCTCCGCCGGGAAGTTCGGCAGCGTCGACAGGTCGTTGCCGAACGAGGCCGTCTCCGACGTGAAGCGGTCACCGGTGAGCTGCATCCCGTCCCCGGAGTCACCCGCGAAGCGGATGATCACGCGGTCCAGCCGGCGGACCTCCTTGCCGTCGGAGCGGGGCGCGGAGCCGCGCTGTCCGGCGAGGCGCGACGGTTCGTCCCCGGTGTCCGGCGGGGAGAACCCTGGCTGTTCGGCTGAATCGGCCTGCTCGGCCGGGCTGCTGACCTGGCTGGTCACTGCTTCGGACCTCCCTCATGACGGCGGCCCCGCGCTGTGGTGGTGCCGACCGGCGTTCCCATCGCCATCGTACGTGGGCGGGGCACGGCCACCCGGGTCGGATCACGGGATGGGAGGGGCCCCGCAGGCGTCCTCAATCCTGGCACGGCGAGGTTGAACGACTCTTGAATCCGGGCTCCGGCGGGCCCGGCGACCGCGACCGGGGTCGCAGGTCCCCGGGACCAGCCCTCCCACCAGCGGCGTGGCCGGAAGGTGACAGGGCGTCAGCGGAAGGTTTGGTTCACGAACGGTTCACGAGCGCTTCACGAACGCAGATAGGTGAGCACCGCGAGGACGCGACGGTGATCCCCGTCACTCGGCGAGAGGCCGAGCTTCATGAAGATGTTGCTGACGTGTTTCTCCACCGCGCCGTCGCTGACGACGAGCTGCCGGGCGATGGCGGAGTTCGTCCGCCCTTCCGCCATCAGGCCGAGGACCTCCCGCTCGCGCGGCGTGAGGTTCGCCAGCACGTCCTGCTTGCGGCTGCGGCCCAGGAGCTGGGCGACGACCTCGGGGTCCAGCGCGGTGCCGCCCCGGGCGACCCGGACGACCGCGTCGACGAACTCGCGGACCTCGGCCACCCGGTCCTTCAGGAGGTAGCCGACCCCCCTGCTGCTGCCGGCCAGCAGCTCCGTCGCGTACTGCTCCTCGACATACTGCGAAAGGACCAGGACCCCCAGGGCCGGAAAGTCGCGCCGGAGGGCGACGGACGCGCGGACGCCCTCGTCCGTGTGCGTGGGGGGCATCCGGACGTCGGCGACCACCACATCCGGGAGGGCGCCCTCGTCGGCGAGCTCCCGCACGGCCTTCAGCAGCGCCTCGGCGTCGCCCACGCCGGCCACGACCTCGTGCCCGCGGTCGGTCAGTAGCCGGGTCAGGCCCTCGCGGAGCAGCACTGAATCCTCGGCGATGACCACTCGCACCCTGTCCTCGACCACGACCTCGGCCCCCGTCTCCCCGGCTCGGCTGCTGTTTGCGAGCCCTTAGCATCGCAGCAAGCCGGGGGGTGGTGCTCAGCGGTCGCGCCAGGGCAGCTCCGCGGTGATCGTCGTGGGGCCGCCGGCGGGGGAGTCCACGACCAGCAGTCCGTCCACCGAGCCGAGCCGCTCGGCGAGCCCGGCCAGGCCGCTGCCCGCGGTCGTGGACGCGCCGCCCTGCCCGTCGTCCCACACCTGGAGCATGACGCGGTCGGCCGAGCGCCAGATCTCCACGCGGGCGGTGCGGGCGCGGCTGTGCTTGCTGATGTTCTGGAGGAGTTCGGAGACGGTGAAGTAGGCGATGCCCTCGATGGCGGGGGCGGGCCGGGAGTCCAGGTCCACGTGGACGGCGACGGGGACGGTGCAGCGGCCGGCCAGCGAGGAGAGGGCGGCGTCGAGGCCGCGGTCGGTGAGGACGGCGGGGTGGATGCCGCGGGCGAGGTCGCGCAGTTCCTGGAGGGCGAGCTTCACCTCGCCGTGCGCCTCGTCCACCATCTTCGCGGCGGCCTCCGGGTCCTCCAGCAGCTTCTCCTTGGCCAGGCCGAGGTCCATGGCGAGGGCCACGAGGCGGGCCTGGGCGCCGTCGTGCAGGTCGCGTTCGATGCGGCGCAGGTCGGCGGCGGCGGTGTCCACCACCACGCCCCGGTCCTGCTCCAGCTCGACGACCCGCGCGTCGAGCCGGGAGCGGCCGAGCAGCGCGCGGACCAGCAGGCCGTCCACGCAGGCCATCGCGTGCAGCACCCAGGGCGTGGCGAGGACGACCACCAGGCCGGCCAGGGACGCGGCGGCGATCTCGAAGGGGTTGTCGAGGTAGATCTGGACGCCGTGGCTGTCGCTGTAGAGGCCCATGCCCGGACTGCCCCACCAGGCGGGGTACATCCACTGGTACGCCGGGTAGAGGAACAGCGCCCAGCCCACCACCATCGCCACCAGCGACACCGTGAAGGTGCACAGCGCCCACGGCAGCTGCACCACCGCGTAGATCAGCTGCCGCCACGACGCGCCGCTGCGCAGCAGCGCCCAGGTCCAGCCCAGCGGCCCGCCGCCGCGGTTGCCGGCCTGCACCGGGTACGGGGCCTCCACCTCGACGCCGAGCAGCAGCCGGGCCCGCGTCCGCTCCACCGCGCCGAGCACGCGCGCGCCGGCCAGGGCGAGGGCCAGGACGGGCAGCCCGACGAAGGTGACCAGCAGGCCGACGCCCAGCGACGTCGTGGTCACGGCCCACACGAATCCCGCGAGCGCGATCGGGAAGTTGAGCTGCGCGTGCAGGAACGCCCGCCAGGTGCGGCCCGACAGGGGCGCCCGCAGCACCACCGGCAGCCGGTGTGCCGGCCGCGGTCCCGCCGCGTCCGGCCGGTGTCCGCGTTCGTATCCATGCTCGATGGCCATCAGGGTCCTCTGGTTCGTCTCCGCCGGTCGTGGCTCCACCTTCTCCCTCGGGCGGGGGGCGCGGCCATGCGGTGAGTGGGTGTGCCGGGGGTGGGGTTGTCCCCACCCCCGGTGTACGGGCGGGGCGCTCAGCGGTCGCGCCAGGGCAGCTCCGCGGTGATCGTCGTCGGGCCGCCGGCGGGGGAGTCGACGGCGAGGAGGCCGTCCACGGAGCCGAGGCGTTCGGCGAGCCCGGCCAGGCCGCTGCCGCCCGTGGTGGTCGCGCCGCCCTGTCCGTCGTCCCGGACCTGGAGCAACAGCCGGTCGCCCGCCCGCCACACCTCGACGCGTGCCGTGCGGGCGCGGCTGTGCTTGCTGACGTTCTGGAGGAGTTCGGAGACGGTGAAGTAGGCGATGCCCTCGACGGCCGGGGCGGGCCGGGAGCCGAGGTCCACCTGCACCGCGACCGGCACCGTGCAGCGGCCGGCCAGCGAGGAGAGGGCGGCGTCGAGGCCGCGGTCGGTGAGGACGGCGGGGTGGATGCCGCGGGCGAGGTCGCGCAGTTCCTGGAGGGCGAGCTTCACCTCGCCGTGCGCCTCGTCCACCATCTTCGCGGCGGCCTCCGGGTCCTCCAGCACCTTCTCCTTCGCCAGGCCCAGCCCCATCGCCAGCGCGACGAGGCGGGCCTGGGCGCCGTCGTGCAGGTCGCGTTCGATGCGGCGCAGGTCGGCGGCGGCGGTGTCCACCACCACGCCCCGGTCCTGCTCCAGCTCCGCCACCCGCCGCTCCAGCTCGCTGGACGGGGACAGCAGGCCGCGCACCATCGCCCGGTCCACCGCCGTCATCCCCCGGGCCAGATGGCCCAGGACCGGCCAGGCGACGAAGAGCGCCACCAGCGTCACGCCGAAGGTGAGGACGCCCCAGGGCAGCCGGATCATCGCGTACAGCGTGGCGCGCCAGGCGACCGTGTCCTTGAGGGTCTCCCAGACGCGGACGGCGAAGCCGCGGCGGCGGCCGCGCGGCAGCGGGCTCGGTTCGTCGATCCGCAGCCCCAGCAGCCGCCGGGCCCGCGCGCGTTCCAGCCGTCCCAGCGGCCGCATGCCCGCCAGCCCCGCCGCCAGCAGCGGCAGACCGACCACCGTGAACGACAGCACCAGCCCGGGGAACAGCCACAGCACGGTGAACACGAACCCCACGAGGCCCGTCGGCAGATTGCCCAGCAGATGGGCGACCTCCTTCCACGTCCGCGCGCCGAAGGCGAACCGGGCGGGTGGCAGCGCCTCGTCGTCCGAGGTGGGGCGGGTGGTGCGGGAGGCGCGGGCGGTCATGCCACCAGCCTGCCCGGCGTCCGGCGCGCCCCGCCATGGGGGCCCCGGGAGCCGCCGGGTGGGGAGAACCCCACCCCCGGGCGGGCAGCGCGGCCCGCTCCCCGTCCGGCAGCACCTAGACTCCTGTGCGTACAGATCGTCGAATGCGGACGAAACCGCCGCACAGGTTCACAGGGAGCGAGGGGCCGGAGGTGCCGGAGGCGACCGCTGCGACCGATGGGACGACCGCGTACTTCGACGGTTACGGTCTCGTCGCCCTGCTGGCCGTGCTCGGCGTGCTCTTCGTCGCCGTCGCCTTCGGCGCCGGACGGCTGCTGCGGCCCGTGGTGCCGACGCCGGAGAAGCTGCTGACGTACGAGTGCGGCGTCGATCCCGTCGGGGAGGGCTGGGCGCACACCCAGGTGCGCTACTACGTCTACGCCTTCCTGTACGTGATCTTCGCCGTCGACTCCGTCTTCCTGTTCCCCTGGGCCACGGTCTTCGCCGCCCCGGGCTTCGGCGCCGCCACGCTCGTCGAGATGTTCGTCTTCCTCGGCTTCCTCGCCGTGGGCCTGTTGTACGCATGGAAGAAGGGCGTCCTGGAATGGACGTGACAGACGTGACGCGTTCCGCCGACCTTCCCGAGCCCCGCCGGCTGGGCGCGCTGGCCCGGCTGGCCCCCGAGCCCATGAAGGTCGTCCTCAACTGGGGCCGCCGCTACAGCCTCTGGGTCTTCAACTTCGGCCTCGCCTGCTGCGCGATCGAGTTCATCGCCGCGTCGATGGCCCGGCACGACTTCATCCGGCTCGGCGTCATCCCCTTCGCGCCCGGGCCGCGGCAGGCCGACCTCATGATCGTCTCCGGCACGGTGACGGACAAGATGGCGCCCGCCGTCAAGCGGCTCTACGAGCAGATGCCCGAGCCCAAGTACGTCATCTCCTTCGGCGCCTGCTCCAACTGCGGCGGGCCCTACTGGGACTCGTACGCCGTCACCAAGGGCGTCGACCAGATCATCCCCGTGGACGTCTACGTCCCCGGCTGCCCGCCGCGTCCCGAGGCGCTCCTCCAGGGCATCCTCAAGCTCCAGGAGAAGATCGCGGGGGAGTCGACGGCCGAGCGGTACGGCTCCGCCGCCTCGGTCTCCGAACTCCGCAGCGGGCTCGTCGCCCCGCCCGCCCCCGGGGAGGGCACCCGATGACCGGCTGGCTGCCCGGCCCCGCCGAGGACGTCTTCGGCGCCGGCGCCACGGCCGAGGAGGCGTACGAGCTCCTCACCGTCGACGTGCCCGCCGCGTCCTGGCCCACCGCCCTCGACACCGCCCGCTCGGTGCTGGGCTGCACCTTCTTCGACTGGCTGAGCGCCGTCGACGAACCCGGCACCGGCTTCCGCGTCTGCGCGCACCTCGCGGCGCTGCCGGCGGCGGCCGGCGCGCCCGTGCGGCGGCTCCTGCTGCGCACGACGGTGCCGCACGAGGCGCCCGTCCTGCCGACGGCGGTGCACGTGTACGCCGGGGCGGCGTGGCACGAGCGCGAGACGCACGAGATGTTCGGCATCGACTTCACGGGCCACCCGCACCTGGTGCCCCTGCTGCTCCCCGAGGGCTTCGAGGGCCACCCCCTGCGCAAGGACTTCGTGCTGGCGGCCCGCGTCGCGAAGGCGTGGCCCGGGGCCAAGGAGCCCGGCGAATCCGAACACGGCGGCCCCAAGCGCCGCCAGATGCTCCCTCCCGGCGTCCCCGACCCCAACGAATGGGGCCCCCTGAAGGGCCAGCTCCCCCCGGCCCCCTCCCGCCCGGCCCGCCCGTCCCGCGGACCGGCCACCGACACCGACCGCCCCGCCCGGCGGACGCGCACCGCGAGCGAGGGCTCGGCCGCCCAGCGCGGAGATGCCACGGCGCCCGGCGCCGCCGGCCGGCCCGAGGGCCCGGCCGCGCCGCGGCGTGCGCGGAGTGTGTCGGACGGTTCCGCGAGCCAGCGGGCCGAGCCCGCCGCTCCGGCGGGGCCGCGCCGCAACCGCAGTGCGGCTGACGGCTCGGCGAGTCAGCAGGGTGGTGCGGGTGCCGTGCCGCGGCGTGCGCGCAGCGCGTCGGACGGCTCCGCGAGCCAGCGGGCGGAAGGAGTGGAAGGAACGGAGGCCGGCGACCGCCCCGCACCCCGGCGGACGGCACCGCGCTCGCCGGACGCCCCGTGGCACCACGCGCGTCCCGCCTTCGGCGAGCCGGAGGCCGAGTCTGCTCCGGCGCCGGAGGCAGGCCCCCAGCCGGAGGCTGGGCCCGCCCCCGCGCCGGGAGCGAAGCCCGCCCCCGCGCCGGAAACGGAGCCCGCCCCCGCGCCCGAAGCCGGTGACGCCCCGGGTACCGCCCCCCGACCGGGCGGGCCCTCGGCCCCCGGTGAGGCCGCGGGCACCCCGGACGCCGCGGCCGGCGACGGCGCCGAGCCGGAATCACGCGCCGACGGCGCGCATGGCGCGCGCGGCGCGCGGCGCGCCGAGAACGACAACGACCCCGCCGGAGGCGACCCCGCATGAGCAGCAGCGACACCCTCGACGTGGTGCTGCGCCTCCTCGCCCTGTTCGCCGTCTTCCTGGTGTTCCCGCTGCTCGTGGGGCAGGCGGAGCACAAGGTGATGGCCCATATGCAGGGGCGGCTGGGGCCGATGTACGCGGGCGGGTTCCACGGGTGGGCGCAGCTCGTCGCGGACGGTGTGAAGTTCGCGCAGAAGGAGGACATCGTCCCGGCCGACGCCGACCGGCGGATCTTCCAGCTCGCCCCGGCCGTGGCGCTCCTGCCCTACCTCCTCGTCCTCGTCGCGATCCCGATCGGCCCGGGCCGGGCGGTCGGCTGGTACATCGACGCGGGCGTCTTCTTCGTCCTCGCGGTGATGGGCGTCGGCGTCCTCGGCTCGCTCATGGGCGGCTGGGCGTCGGCCAACAAGTTCTCGCTGCTGGGCGCGTTGCGGACGGCCGCCCAGCTGATGGCGTACGAGCTGCCGATGCTGCTCGCCGCCGCGTCCGTGGCGATGGCGGCGGGCACGGTCTCGCTGCCGGGGATCCTGGGCGCGTTCCACTGGTGGTGGGTGCCGTGGCAGGCCGTCGGCGGGCTGGTGTTCTTCACCGCGGGCCTCGCGGAGCTGCAACGGCCGCCGTTCGACATGCCGGTGGCCGACTCGGAGATCATCTTCGGTGCGTACACCGAGTACACGGGCCTGCGGTTCGCGATGTTCCTGCTGTCCGAGTACGCGGGCATCGTCGTGCTGTGCGCCCTGACGTCGGCGCTGTTCCTCGGCGGCTGGCACGGACCGTTCGGGGCCGACGGCCTCGGCTGGGTGTGGATGCTGCTGAAGACGGCGGTGCTGGCGTTCGTCGTGATCTGGCTGCGGGTCACCTACCCGCGGCTCCGCGAGGACCAGCTGCAGAAGCTCGCCTGGACCGTCCTCATCCCGCTCGCCCTCGCGCAGATCGCGCTGACCGGCGTCGTCAAGGTGGCGATCTCATGAACATCCCCGGCAGCGGCCTCGCCAAGGGGCTGGCCGTCACCCTCCGCACGTTCACCCGCCGCGCGGAGACCGTTCCGTACCCGGACGCGCAGCCCGAGCTGGCCCCCCGCACCCGCGGTGTGATCGGCCTGTTCGAGGAGAACTGCACGGTCTGCATGCTGTGCGCCCGCGAGTGTCCGGACTGGTGCATCTACATCGACTCCCACAAGGAGACCGTCCCGCCGGCCGCCCCCGGCGGACGGGAGCGCAGCCGCAACGTGCTGGACCGGTTCGCGATCGACTTCGCGCTGTGCATGTACTGCGGCATCTGCATCGAGGTCTGTCCGTTCGACGCCCTCTTCTGGTCGCCGGAGTTCGAGTACGCCGAGACGGACATCCGCGAGCTCACCCACGAACGGGACCGGCTGCGCGAGTGGATGTGGACGGTGCCCGAACCGCCCGCGCTCGACCCGGGGGCGGAGGAGCCCAAGGAGGTGGCGGCGGCCCGCAAGACGGCCGAGAAACTGGCCAAGGAGAAGGAAGCGAAGGAGGACGGCTCATGAGCGGCACGCTCGCCGCGGGCGCCCACGGCTTCCTCTCCCCGACCGGCATCGAGATCGCCTTCCTGCTGGTCGGCCTCGTCACCCTCGGCGCCGCCGTCCTGACCGTGACGACCAGGCAGCTCGTGCACGCCGCCCTGTGGCTGGTCGTGGCGCTCGGCGGGCTGGCGGTGGAATACCTGCTGCTGACGGCCGAGTTCATCGCCTGGGTGCAGGTGCTGATCTACGTCGGCTCCGTGGTCGTCCTGCTGCTGTTCGGCCTGATGCTCACCAAGGCGCCCATCGGCCGCTCCCCGGACGCCGACTCGGGCAACCGCCCGGTGGCGCTCGCGGTGGCCGGCGCCGCCGCGATCGCCCTCGTCTGGGTGGTCCTGGACGCCTTCCGGTCCACCTGGATCGGGGTCCACGGCCAGGTCCAGGGCTCGACGAAGGTCACCGGCGAGGTGCTCTTCCGGCACTGGGTGCTGCCCTTCGAGGCGCTGTCCGTCCTGCTGCTCGCCGCGCTCGTCGGGGCGATCGTGCTGTCCCGCAAGCGCCGTGCGGACGAGCGTGCGGACGAGGAGGAACGCTGATGCACCTGGTCTACCCCGCGGTCCTCGCCGCCCTCCTCTTCTGCACCGGCCTGTACGGCGTCCTCGCCCGCCGCAACGCCGTCCTCGTCCTGCTGTCGGTCGAGCTGATGCTCAACGCCGTCAACCTCAACCTCGTCGCCTTCGACGTGTGGCTCCGCGACGAGCTGCACGCCGGACAGGCGCTCACCCTCTTCACCATCGCCATCGCCGCCGCCGAGATCGGCATCGGCCTGGCGATCGTCCTGCTCGTCCACCGCAACCGCGGCACCGCCGACATCGACCGGCTCCGCGACCTGCGCGAGGACGCGAACGACCCCGACGCGAACGCCCCCCGGCCCGCCGGCGGGGACGCCGCCCGCGGGGAGAAGGCCGAGGCCGCCGCGTGACGACCACGACCACCGCCGCGCTCGTCCCGCTGCTGCCCTTCCTCGGCGCCGTCGGCGGGCTCCTCGCCGGCCGCCGCGCCCCCGGCCTCGTCCGCCCGCTCGCCGTCCTGCCGACCGCCGTCGCCGCCGTGCTGGCCGTCGTCGTCGCCTGGCGGCAGGGCGGCGGCGCGCCGCTGGAGGCGGCGGCCCGGCTCACCCCGACCGGCTCCGTCCCCGTCGACCTCGCCCTGCACCTGGACGGCTTCGCCGTCCTCGTCGCCGTCCTCGTCGGCGCCGTCGCCACCTGCGTGCAGGTCTACTCGACGGCGTACCTGCGCGACGACCTGCGCTACCCCTCCTACGCCGCGCTGGTGTCCCTGTTCACCTCCGCGATGCTGCTCGTCGTCTACTCCGGCGACCTGATGGTGCTGTTGGTCGGCTGGGAGGTCATGGGCATCTGCTCGTACTTCCTCGTCGGCCACTACTGGGAGACCGAGGCCGCGCGGGCCGCCTCCCTCAAGGCGTTCCTGGTCACCAAGGCCGGTGACGTCCCCTTCCTGATCGGCGTCTTCGCGCTCGCCGCCGACGCCGGGACGTTCCGGATCGACGGCATCGTCACCACCGCCGCGTCCGGCGGCCTGGCGCACCCCACCCTCGACGCGCTGCTGCTGCTCGCCGGGGTGGCGGGCAAGTCCGCCCAGTTCCCGCTGCACACCTGGCTGCCCGACGCGATGGCCGGCCCCACGCCCGTCTCGGCGCTGATCCACGCCGCGACGATGGTCGCGGCCGGCGTCTACCTCGTGGCCCGGCTCCTGCCCGTCCTCGCCGCCTCCACCGCGGCGATGGTGGTGCTCGCGGTCATGGCCGCGGTCACCATGGTCGGCTCCGGCCTCGCCGCCCTCGCCCAGGACGACGTCAAACGCGTCCTGGCCTATTCGACGGTCGGCCAGCTCGGCTACATGACCGGCGCCCTGGCCGTCGGCGACCGCGGCGCGGCCGTCTTCCACCTCCTCTCCCACGGCGCGTTCAAGGCCCTCCTCTTCCTCGCCGCCGGCGTCGTCATCCACGCCGCCGGCACCAACTCGCTGGCCGCGACCGCCCGCGCGGGCGGCCTCGCCCGGCGCGCCCCCGACGCGTACTGGACGATGACCGTCGCCCTCCTCGCGCTCGCCGCGATCCCGCCCTTCAGCGGCTTCTTCTCCAAGGAGGCCGTCCTCGGCGCCGCCGAGCACGCCGCCCGCGGGCAGGCCGACGGCATCCCCTGCGCGGCCGGCTGGCTCGTGCTCGCCGCCGGCCTGGCCACCGCCGTCCTCACGGCCGGCTACGCCACACGCCTGTGGCTCATGGCCTTCCGCGGCCGCGGCCCCGAGGCCGCCGACCACGGTCGCGAGCCCCGGGCCATGACCGCCGTCCTGTGGCTCCTCCTCGTCCCCACCCTCGGGCTCGGCCTGGCCGCGTGGAAGCTGCCCGACTGGTTCGACGGGCACTCCCTCGCCCCGGCCGCGACCACCTCCCTCCTCGGCACCGGCTGCGCCCTCGCCGGCGCGCTCGTCGTCCTCACCGCCTGGCGGCGCGTCCACGCCCGCGCCGCCCGGACCCCCATGGGCGCCGTCGCCGCCGACCCGGAGGCGGCCCCCGCCGTCTCCGAGGAGGAGGCGATCGCCACCCACGAGGCGGCGTACGGCAGCGTCGCCGGCGCCCAGGACCCGGCCGACCCCGGCCGGCTCCTGCTCGGCCCCCTCCACCGGCACGCCGCCGCCGGCTTCCACCTCGACGCCGTCGTCCGCGCCCTCGTCGTCCGGCCCGTGCTCGGCGCCGCCCGCCTCGCCCGCTTCCTCGACCGCGAGGTCGTCGAGGGCTACGTGCGCGGCGCGGGCACCGCGCCCGGCCTGCTGGGCGCGGCCGTCCGCCGGGCCCAGACCGGCAACACCCAGACGTATCTGGGCGTCCTGTTCGCAGGCTCGGCCGTCCTGGCCGTCGCCGCCGTCCTCGTCGCCTCCGGAGCCTGAACCGTGAGCACTACCGCCCCCGTAGCCTCCGGCCCCGAAGCCTCCGGCCCCGTCGCCTCCGGAGCCCGACCGTGAGCACCACCGCCTTGCAGATCCTCCTCGCCGCGATCGTCGTCGTCCCCCTCCTCGGAGCCGTCGCCGCCCTGCTCCCGGCCCCGCCCGGCCTCAAGGGCCGCAGCCCCGGACAGGCCGTCCTGCGGCACGGCGTCACCGTCACAGGCGCCGTGCTCGCCCTGTCCGTCGCGCTGGCCGCGGGCTTCGACCACGACCACCCGGCCAGGATGCAGGCCACCACCGACGTCGGCTGGATCCCGGCCCTCGGTGTCCGGATCCACCTCGGCGTCGACGGGGTCTCGCTCCCCCTTCTCGTCCTGACCTCGCTCCTCACCTTCCTCTGCGCGCTCCACAGCTACTGGCGGACGCCCGACGGCCCGTCACCCAAGGCGTTCGTCGCGCTGCTGCTCCTCCTGGAGGGCGGCACCCTCGCGAGCTTCGCCGTCCTCGACCTCGTGCTGTTCTTCCTCGCGTTCGAGACCGTGCTGATCCCGATGTACTTCCTGATCTCCCGCTGGGGCGGCGAGGGAAGGGAGCGCGGCGCCTGGCGCTTCATCCTCTACACCCTGCTCGGGTCCGTCGTGATGCTGCTGGGCCTCCTCCTCGTCGGCATCAAGGGCGGCACGTTCGACATGGTGGCACTCGCCACTGACAACGGGTCGGGTCTGAGCCACTCCACGCAGGTCATCGCGGTGTTGGCCATCGGTCTCGGACTCGCCGTCAAGGCCCCGGTGTGGCCGCTGCACAGCTGGCTGCCCGACGCGCACACCTCCGCCCCGACCGCCGGCTCCGTCCTCCTAGCCGGCGTCCTGCTCAAGATGGGCACGTACGGACTCGTCCGCATCGTCCTGCCCATCGCCCCGGACGGCGCCCGCACGTTCGCGCCGTACCTGGCCGCCCTCGCCGCCGTCGGCATCGTCTACGGCTCGCTGGTCTGCCTGGCGCTCGCCCGCCGGGGCGCGAAGGGCGACCTCAAACGGCTCGTCGCCTACTCCTCCGTCGGCCACATGGGCTTCGTCCTGCTCGGCATCGCCACGCTGACCCCCACCGGCGTCAACGGCGCGCTCTTCGCCAACGTCGCCCACGGCCTCGTCACCGGCCTGCTCTTCTTCCTCGTCGGCGGCATCAAGGACCGCTACGGCACCACCGACCTCGACCGGCTCTCCGGCCCCACCGGCGCCGCGCTCTACGGCCGGGCCCCCCGCCTCGGCGGCCTCCTGGCCTTCGGCGCCGTCGCCTCCCTCGGCCTGCCCGGACTGGCCGGCTTCTGGGGCGAGATGCTCGCCATGTTCGCCTCCTTCCGCCCCGCCGACGGGCTCTCCCGCCCGGCCTACCTGGTCTTCCTCGTGCTCGCCGGCCTCGGCACCCTGCTCACCGCCGCCTATCTGCTCGCCGTCGTGCGCCGGGTCTGCATGGGCGGCAACGGCGAGCAGCACCCGGCCGGGGCCGTCGGGCCGGCGCTCACGGACGTCCGTCCGTACGAGTTCGCCGCCTGGACGCCGCTCGTCGTCCTCACCGTCCTCGCCGGACTCTGGCCCGCGGCCCTCCTGGGCCTCACCGACCCGGTCGTCCAGCAGCTCCTCGGAGGGGGCAACTGATGGTTCTCCTCGCCGAAGCGCCCGCCTCGGTGGCGGCCCTGCTCCCGCGCGCCGTCCAGTCCGTCGACTGGCTCGCCGTCGCCCCGCCGACCCTCCTCGCCCTCGCGGCCCTCGCCGTCCTCGTCGCCGACCTCTTCCTGCCCGTGGAGCGCAAGCAGCTCCTCGGCGCGGTCACCCTGGGCGGCATCGTCCTCTCCGGCCTCTCCCTGCTTCCGCTGCACGGCGGCCACCGCAGCACCTTCTGCCTCACCACCGGCAGCCACACCTGCAGTTACGAGGCCGACCGCTTCACCCTCGTCATCCAGCTGCTCGTCCTCGGCGGCGCGCTGCTGACGGCGCTGCTCTCCCACGACGCCGTCCGCGACGAGCGGCTGCCCGCCGGCGAGTACTGGTTCCTGCTGCTCTCCTCCGCCGCCGGTGCCGCCCTGCTGCCCGCCGCCCGCGACCTCGCCACCCTCGTCGTCGCCCTGGAGGTCGCCTCCCTGCCCGCCTTCGCCCTGGTCGGCCTGCGCCGCGGCGACCGGCGCTCGGCCGAGGCCGCGCTGAAGTTCTTCCTCTCCTCGGTCACCGCCACCGCCGTCACCCTGCTGGGCGTCAGCTTCGTCTACGCGGCCACCGGCACGCTCCACCTCACCGACATCGCCCACAGCCTCGGCGACACCGACCCGCGGCTGGCCGTCCTCGCCCGTACCGGCGTCGTCCTGACCCTCGTCGGCTTCGCCTTCAAGACCGCCGCCGTGCCCTTCCACTTCTGGGTGCCCGAGGCGTACGTCGGCGCGCCGCTGCCGGTCGCCGGCTATCTCTCGGTCGTCGGCAAGGCGGTCGGCTTCACGGGCATCGCGCTCGTGACGGTCGTCGCGTTCCCGTCGTACGCGAACGTGTGGGGGCCGGCGCTCGCCGTCCTCGCCGCCGTCACGATGACCGCCGGCAACGCCGCGGCCCTGCGCCAGCGGCCGGACCGGCGGCACGGCGCCGTCCGGCTCCTCGCCTGGTCCTCCGTCGGCCAGGCCGGCTACCTGCTCGTCCCGCTGGCCGCCGCCGGCTACGCGCGGGAGCCGGGACGGGCGGTCGGCTCCACCGTCGCGTACGCGCTGATGTACGCGGCCGTGAACCTCGGCGCGTTCGCCGTCGCCGCGCTCGTCGCCCGGACGAGCCCGGCCCAGCGCCTCGCCGACTACCGCGGCCTGTTCGCCCGCCGCCCGGCCGCCGCCCTCTGCCTGGCCTTCTTCCTCCTCTGCCTGGCCGGCCTGCCGCCGGGCGTCATCGGCCTGTTCGCGAAGGTCACGGTCTTCTCGGCGGCGGTGGACGCGGGGCTGGGGTGGCTGGCGGTCGTCATGGCCGTCAACGTCGTGGTCTCGCTCTACTACTACCTGCAGTGGACCGCACTCCTCTTCCGCCCGGCGGACGAGGGCGCGGCGGCAGCCCCGGAGGTGCCCGCCCGGCTGGGCGCGGCGATCGGCCTGGCGGCCGTGGCGGGCGTGGTGCTCTCGGGGGCGCCGCAGCTGGTGCTGCGCTTCGCGTCCGGGGCGCTGCTGTAGGGCGGCTGCCGGGAAGCGCCGGACGGGCCGGAACCCACCCCGTCCGGCGCCTGAGCACGCCCCCGCGCCGGGCGCGGCAGGAGACGGCGAAAGGGCGGGGCGGGGAGAACGCCCCCCGGCGTTCACCCGAACGCCACCCCCGGCCCCCGTGCACAAGGGAACTAGCTCCTCCCGCCTCGCGTTGACCCAAGCGAAAGGTTCCACTGGTTCAAGGGTTCCCCTGCCGCACCACTTGGAGGGCGTACCGTGCACCGCCGGCACAACGGACTCAGGACTGCCGTGCTCCTCGGGGGGCTGTCCGCGCTCATCATCGTCATCGGCAGCGCCTTCGGCCGCACCGGCCTCGTCGTCGCCGTCCTCCTCGCCCTCGGCACCAACGCCTACGCGTACTGGAACAGCGACAAGATCGCCCTCCGCGCCATGCGCGCCCGCCCCGTCAGCGAGTTCGAGGCGCCGCAGCTCTACCGGATGGTCCGCGAGCTCTCCACCGCCGCCCGCCAGCCCATGCCCCGGCTCTACATCTCACCGACCGAGGCCCCCAACGCGTTCGCCACGGGCCGCAATCCGCGCAACGCCGCCGTCTGCTGCACCGACGGCATCCTCCGCATCCTCGACGAACGCGAGCTGCGCGGCGTCATCGGCCACGAGCTGAGCCACGTCTACAACCGCGACATCCTCATCTCCTCCGTCGCCGGCGCCCTCGCCTCGGTCGTGATGTTCCTGGTGAACTTCGCCTGGCTGATCCCCTTCGGCCGGTCCGAGGACGACGAGGGCCCGGGCATCGTCGGCATGATCATGATCATGCTGCTGGGCCCGGTCGCGGCCTCCCTCATCCAGCTCGCCGTCAGCCGCTCCCGGGAGTACGAGGCCGACGCGTCCGGCGCCCGCCTCACCGGCGACCCGCTGGCCCTCGCCTCGGCCCTGCGCAAGCTCGAGGCGGGCACCCGGCAGCTGCCGCTCCCGCCCGAGCCCCGCCTCGAAACCGCGAGCCACATGATGATCGCGAACCCCTTCCGTCCGGGCGAGGGCCTGTCGAAGCTCTTCTCCACCCACCCCCCGATGGCCGAACGGATCGGCCGCCTGGAGCGGATGGCCGGCGGCGGGCACTGACGGCCGCCGGGCGCTAGTGGACGGGGACGGGGTCCAGATCGGAGATCGGCTGCCCGTTGGACGTACCGTCCACACAGACCCACGAACCGTTCTCCGTCACGTCGGGATAGCCGCCGTTCTCGATGCAGGTGCCGAGGTCCACGTCGGCCGGCTGCGCCTGTGCGGCGGCGGGTATCCCGAACACGCTCACGGCGGCGGCCAGGGCCGCCGAAACGATCGCTGTACGCATGGTTCCTCCCGGTTCACGAGAGTGACGATGTCCGCCGAACGGCGGCACGCCCCACCATGACCGCGCCCGCGCCCCGCAGCGCGCTGCGTTAGGCCATCCGGGGGACGTACGGAAGCGGCGGGCCCCGGACCGCCGCTCACCCGCCCCCCGCCGCCCGCCGCGCCCAACTCCCGTGCCCGGAAGGCCCGTTCGGCCCGCCACCCCGGCACCGTCACCGCCCCCGCCGAACCCGCCCGCGCCGTCCGAACGGACCCGTACGCACCGCTCGACGGACCCGTGCGCACCGACGCGGCGCGCCCCCGCCGCCGCGGCAGCACCCCCGGACCCCGCCCGCACCACCCGCCGTCCCCCCGCCTCACCTGCGGAAAGGGAGGCAACCGCGCGTCACTGCCCCGGCGTCTCAGTGGCCGGAGAATCATTCGCGTGGAAGGCTGTTTTCATGAGGCTCATCCTGAACGTCATCTGGCTGGTCCTCTGCGGCTTCTGGATGGCGATCGGCTATGCCGTCGCGGGAATCATCTGCTGCATCCTGATCATCACCATCCCCTTCGGCATCGCCTCCTTCCGTATCGCCTCCTACGCGCTGTGGCCGTTCGGCCGGACGACGGTGGAGCGGCGGGACGCCGGTGCGGGTTCGCTGATCGGGAACGTGATCTGGATCGTCTTCGCGGGCTGGTGGCTGGCACTGGGCCACATCGTCACCGGGATCGCGCTCTGCTGCTCGATCATCGGGATCCCGCTGGGGATCGCCAACTTCAAGCTGATCCCGGTCTCCCTCATGCCGCTGGGCCGCGAGATCGTCCCGACGGACGCGCCGTTCGCGACGCGCTGACGGCGCCGGCGCCCGGCGGTGCGGGCGGCCGCCGGAGCCCCGTTGTCAGTGGTGGGTGAGAGGATCGGTTCATGGCTTTTTCCATCGAGATCGTCCGTGATGCGGACGACGAGCGCACCCTCGCGGTCGTCCTGGGCCACGACACGGACACCCACGCCCTCGCCGGGTCGGTGACCCTGCTCGACCTGGGCGCCGAGGACCCCGCCCTCCGGATCGTCGCGCTGCCGGAGGTGCCCCGCGAGGCCCTGGTGCCCCTGATGCGGGAGGCGGCGGCCGTGGCGCGGGAGGCCGGTGGGACGGTCCTGCGGTGGGTCACGGAGTCCGAGGAGGAGGAGCGCCCGGCGCTGGAGGAGCTCGGCGCCGTCGAGGGCGACGAGGTCCACCGCTGGTGGCGGCTGGAAACGACCCCCACCGGCCCCGCCCCGGACGCCGCCCCCGCCTTCCGCGTGACGCGCGAAGACGCCCTGTTCGACGTCGAGTTCGAGGGCGACACGGCGATCCTGGCGCACGACCGCGTGGAGGACGGCACCGTCGCCGGCCTCACCGAGCTCGTCACCGCCGCCCTGGAGAAGGTCCTCGCCGAGCACCCGGGCACGCGCGAGGTCCTCGCCTACTCCGGCCCCGACGACGACGTCCTCAACTCGGCGCTGTCGGCGGCCGGTTTCGCCCGGACGCCCCGGCGGGCCGTCGAATACGGCCTGCCCCTGTAGCGGGCACGCCGCCCCGGCGGCGGGACGGCCACGGGCAGACGGTTTTCGGCCGACCTCGCGCCTTTCCCGGCCAAGCTCCCCGGCTCACAGCAGAGTTGGGGAGCCGCGCACCGTTCCGCGCGGCCCGTACGGAACGGAAGGGAACCGCCCACGTGCCCCTCATGCCCCTCAGCAAACCGCGGCTGCGCGCCGCCGCCGTGACCACCGCCGCCGTCCTCGCCGTGGGGGCACCCACCGCGTACGCCGCCCTCGACCCCGGCGGCGACCCGTCGACGACCGCGCGGTCCGCGGCCGTGCGCGGCAAGCCCTACATCGGCACGCACCTCTACTTCGGCACCGGCCGCCCCGACGGCAAGCCGGATGTGACGGAGAAGCAGTTCCTGGCCTTCGTCACCAAGACCGTCACCCCGAGATTCCCCGAGGGCCTGACCATCGAGGACGCCCGCGGCCAGTGGCGCGACGCCAAGGGCGTGGTCATCCGCGAACGCTCCTACGAACTGACGCTGCTCTACCCGAAGTCACAGGCGCGGGCCAAGGACGCGGGCATCGAGGCGATCCGCTCCGCCTACAAGAAGGAGTTCCGCCAGGAGTCGGTGATGCGGGCGGACGAGCCGGCGAACGTCGACTTCTGAGCCGCCCCTCCCGGCGGCGGACGAGGGCGCGCCGCGGAAGGTCGGAAACCTTCCCCGGCGCGCCCTCGTGTCAGGGGGGCAAGCTCCCCGTCGTCAGCGGTAGTTGGCGAGCCGCCCGCTTGATCGTCTGACCTGCACGGACGCCAGGAGATGTGCCCTGACCTGTGAAAACTACTTTCGGTAGTTGTCGCGATTTTCCGCGGCTTTCTGGGGTCCTGTGCCCTCGCTGTGCCCTCGACCGCGTGCCGTCCAACGGCTGTGCGAGGGGAGGCGAGGGCACTCTGCGTGCTGACTTCTCAGTCCCGGGTCGCTCCTGCCGGCCACAGCACGCGCACAGGCACACCTGTCCGGTGGGCGTAGGCGACCACGTCGCCGTTCCGCCGTAGCCCCGGGCAGGCTGGCTGTCCCACACCGCGAGCACTTCGGCAACGAGGCCGACGAGTAGTTCGCTGCCCGCCATGTGTGCCTCAGAGGTGGACTCGGCGAGACCGGTGTGGTGAACGTCCGAGGCGCGGCCGAGGAGTTCGTCATAGGTCTCGTGGTGCCAGTCGGGCAGGCCGTTCCGGTATTCCGCCGCGGGAACGACGACTTCGACGCGTCCCCCGTGATCGGGCACCGCCCGGACGAACCGGGAATCCGGGCCGTCCGCAATGCAGCTCACGCCCACCAGTTCAACGGGCGGGTACGCCTTGACGGCATCGGTGAGTTGCTGCCGCACCTGTTGTTCGACCTTGTCGGTCAACCCTCGGTGGCCGGTGATGCCGATCCTCACCTGTCCCCCTCGTTCACAGGTAGGTGTCGTTCAGCCACACATCGAAGTCACGGAAGTCGCCGGCGGCGCTGCGGACGAGTAGCCCCGCCGAAAGGTCCGGGCGCGCTCGGCCACCCTGCCGGAGCGTAGCCGCAGGCCAGTGTCGAGCGCCTGGGTTGCGAGACCGAAGGCAACGTCGAGTTGACCCGCGCTCATGTACCCGGCGGCCACGTCCAGTGTGAGCAGCGCTCGCTGTTTCTCGTGGCTCGACGACAGGGCGGCCGATGCGTCGGCGAGGGACGACTGCACCCACCGAGGACGCGCCAACCGGGCGCCGCAGGTCACCCGAGCCGCCGCGATCTTGCGTTCGTCGAAGGCGAAGACCCACGGCCATGGTGGCGCCGTATCCGCCGTCATCCGGGCCACCGCCGCAGCACTTGCCAGTAGGGCACGGTCGGCGGCCCGCTCGTCACCGGCCGTGGCGTGTGCGACCGCCTTGAGGGAAGAGAGCCACGCCGCCGCAATCGGTGGCCGTTCCGATCCAAGTTGCCGCCTCGCCGAGCGAATCAGGGAAAGCCCCTGTGCACAGTTGCCGTACTCGACCTCGAACTGAGCCAAGCTGCCCTGCTGGTAAGCGATCAACAGCGGATCGCCGGCACGGCGCGCGGCCTTGATCGCTGCGCCGTACCACGTGCGGGCTGAACCTCGGTCGGACATGTCCCAGCTCAACCAGCCGACGAGGCTTGCAACCCCGCTTCGGAGGTTGCGCCGTTCCACCGCATCGCTTCCGTCTGTGCACTGGCCCGGTGCTGCGCCACTGTCGGCAAGGCCGACCAGCCGGAGCGGGATGCCGAGATGGTGCGCTGCCCGGGCGAGGGCGGTCATGTCGTACTCGCCCGTGCCGCGCTTCTCCAAGCGTAATGTCGGACCAATTCATTGGTTCCTGTCCCTCTCACGGTAGGCAGGGGAGACCGGATACGCGACCCTGCGTACCCGCCTGCTGCATACCGGTATGAGGGTCCGCATGAATGCGGCGTAGCCATGCGCCACAGCGGTTCGCTCGTCTCACGCAACAACAGGTCTGAGGAGCAACCGACATGGCGATGACCGTACGCCGCTGGTACCGGCACGCCGAGTGGACCACCATGCAGGACCCGAACACCGCTGAAGTGTTCTCCCTTGAGTGCAGCGAGCAGGGCTGCGGGGCCGAGTTCAGCGTCAAGGACGGTCAGTCCGAGGTCGAGAGCTGGAAGTACCAGCACACGATCAGCACGGGGCATCGGCGGTTCTGGGAGACGTACGGGCGGTCCGTGCTCGTCGGGCCTCCGCCGGGCGCCATCGTCGCCGGCGAGATCGTCGGCCACGAAAGGGCCGTTGACTCCTCCGGAAGCCGCGGCCGGCCCGTCCTCGAGCGGGTCCACGGCGCGACCGGCTAGAGCCCCTGCCCCTCTGCGGTCGAGCCCGGGTGAGGCTCCCCCCCCCGGCGGCGGGACAGGGCCGTCCGTCCGGCTGCACGGGGGACAGCCGGACGGCTCCAGGCTCCGCCCTCGCCAGGTGATCGGGTGATGTGCCTCTTGCTCACTACGAACTCCTGCCAAGGGGGCGGGTACTACGCCCGCCTGGTTGTCCTCGTGGCCGTCGATGGCCGGGCGGGTCAGCAAGTGCAGTGCACCACTCCAACGTAAGGAGAGCGGCACTATGCGCACAGCAGTCAAGACGCGGACGCGAGATCCGCGCATCATCCTCAACGCGGTACAGGAACGAGTGCCGCACCTTGTCGCCGACGTCGGCGTATCGGACCTGTGGAAGAGGGAAGTTGCGCTTCCCCTCCGCGACGGCGTGGCAGTCCGCAGCCTGGCAGAACGCATCCTTGGCCAGGGCATCGCGTACCTGATCACGGCCGCGGTGCCTTTCTTTCGAACAGATGGGCGGTGCTTCGTGGGGGACGGCTCGCAGCGTGGTGTACGTCCCTGCGCCGTCCCCGGATGGGCCCATTCCGCCCGTCGGGCGCCGTGATGTGGCGGACGGCGTCGGTGCCCGGTTCGAGAACGTCATGGTCCGAGATCCATGATCTCCCCGCATGTGGCGCGTCCGGAGGCTGATGCTGATGTGTTGGCGTGACCGAGCCAGGTGAGGGCGCTGGTCGTCATCCATGCCCATTGCTTGGCCACTGGTGAAACACCCACATGGGTACCGAATTGATACGACATGAGCCGGAGAGCCTGGACGTCGGCCATGCCGTCGGCCGACAGCTCGGGCAGCGAGGCGAACAGTTCGTGATGCGGGCGCGTATGGACCGCCTCGGCGACAGCAGTAGCGCGGATTGCTCGTAAGTCACTGGTGGCAGCGATCGGCCGGTCGAAACTGATCGAGTGGAGGCCAAGACAGATGAGCGCCTGAGCCTTTGTGTCAATGTCCTCGGCCTTTGTCTCCCACCCCTGATACCAGCGGTGGATCCGCTCACGCAGCGCTGCGTCACGCATGGCTAGGTCGAAGACATGAGAGCCGAAGTTCCGGCAGAACTGCCACCGTTGCTCATTGCTGATCGTCACTGCTGGCCTCCGGTCGCTGTGGGAGCGAGCGCCGCCTCGCTCTCACAGCATTCCGGTGGCACGCAAAGACGGGAAGGGGGTGTTCAGGCGCACTTGACGTTGAGGAGCGAACTGTCCGCGTATCCTGTCTTCTGAGACCCGCCGTCGGTGATCGTGACCCAGGTCCTCGACATGTAACTCCAGTCGATGTGCGCGGGTTCCGCTCGCCCGCGGCCAGACCGGAACGGATCGCGGCCTTGGCCTCGTGGTCCGACAGCCCGGCGTGCCGGGCCGCGCCGGCGAGCACGTCGGCGACCTGGGCGCGGTTGAGGCGCCCGGCAGCGCACAGGGTGCCGAGGCTGAACGCGGCACGGTTCAGCGTGCCGTTCCGGGTGCCGGGCTCCGCCTCGGCGACGGTGCGCAGTTCGGCCTCGACGGCGGCGGCCACGTACCCGCTGCCCATGCGGCGGGAGCGACAGGGAAGGGCGACGCGGGGCCGCTCGGGGCGTACCCGGTCACCCTGCTTGCGGCAGCGTCCGGGCTGCGTCAGGGCGAGGTGTTCGGGCCCGAGGCCGAACATGTCGACTTTCTGCGCCGCGAGGTGAGGGTGCAGCAACAGCCCATGACCCCGGAAGAGGGCGTGCCTTACCTCGGTGGGCCGAAGACGCACGAGAGTCATCGCACCGTGCCGCTCGCCAAGTCGGCTATTGGCGCTCTTGCGGCGCATCTCGAGCGGTACCCCGTCGTCGAGACGGAGACCGAGGATCGCACGAACCCGCGTAAGCCGCGCAGGCGTAAGGCTCGGCTGCTGTTCCTCAACGAGCACAACGAGCCTGTGCGGCGTGACGGTTGGGCGCACGTCTGGCGGCGGATGGTAGGCAACGCGAACAAGGCGCTCACTGCGGCGCATGGTCGCGCCCACGCGACGTGGGTCAGGAAAGGGAAACCGGATGGGCAGGTGCCAGAACTCTTGCAGATCCCCGAAGGAACGAGCATGCACGACCTGCGCCACTTCTACGCGTCGCTGCTGATCGAGCACCGCGAGAACGTCAAGACAGTGCAGAAGCGACTCGGCCACGCCAAGCCGTCGATCACGCTCGATACCTGCACGCATCTGTGGCCGGACGACGAGGACACAACGAGGGCCGCCGTCGAGGAAGTCCTCGGCGATGTGCCCCCGTTGTGCCCTCCCCGCCGCGCCTATGGAGCATAACCGCAGGTCAGCGCCCTAGATCAGCGATAGTTGACGAACTGGAGGGCGAAGTCCAGGTCCTTGCCCTTCAGCAGCGCGATGACGGCCTGGAGGTCGTCGCGGCTCTTGGAGGAGACGCGCAGCTCGTCGCCCTGGACCTGGGCCTTGACGCCCTTGGGGCCCTCATCGCGGATGATCTTGGCGACCTTCTTCGCGTTCTCCTGGGAGATGCCCTCCTGGAGGGACGCGAAGATCTTGTACTCCTTGCCGGAGAGCTGCGGCTCGCCGGCCTCCAGCGCCTTCAGCGAGATGCCCCGCTTGATGAGCTTGGACTGGAAGATGTCGAGGACCGCCTTGACGCGTTCCTCGCCGTTGGCGCGCATCTCGATCTTGTCGCCGGACCAGGCGATCGAGGCGCCGACGCCCTTGAAGTCGTAGCGCGTCGAGATCTCCTTGGCGGCCTGGTTGAGGGCGTTGTCGACCTCCTGCCGCTCGACCTTCGAGACGATGTCGAAACTGGAGTCGGCCATATTGAGTTGGCTCCTCGTACGTAGATTTCCGTCAGGGGGCGCGGCGTGGGGGCGTCCCGTGGGAGCGCCGCCCGGCGGCGGCGCCGGGCCGGGCCGGGGACGGCCGCCCCGCAAGCCTAGTCACCCGGGGGCGGATCGGGCGGCTGCGAACCGAGTGGCGGAGCACCCCTGGTCATCGGGTATGGTTTACGTCGTTGCCCCGGGGACTCGAAAGGGAATCCGAGGCGACGGACCCATGGCGGTGTGCCCGAGTGGCCAATGGGAGCGGACTGTAAATCCGTCGGCTTAGCCTACCCAGGTTCGAATCCTGGCGCCGCCACCGGTTGAGGCCCCGTCCTTTCGAGGACGGGGCTTTTCCGTATGCCCGGACGATGCCCGGCCATGCCCGGACGTGCCCGGGCCGGTGCGGTCTCAGCCCGCGGCGACGGCCCGGACGGCCGCGTCCACCGGTACGTCCCCGCCGATCAGTTCCAGCGTGCGGCCGGCCGTGCGCGGCTCGTCGAGCAGGGCCAGGAGGACGGCCGCGACGTCGTCGCGGGTGACCTCGCCGCGGCCGGTGGCCTCGCCCAGGGCGACCAGGCCCGTGCCGGGCTCGTCGGTCAGCCGGCCGGGGCGCAGGACCGTCCAGTCCAGGCCGGGCCGGGAGCGGACGTCCGCGTCGGCCGCGCCCTTGGCGCGCAGGTAGGCGGCGAAGACGGGGTCGGTGCCGGCCGGGGGCTCGCGGTCGGCGCCCATCGCGGAGACGACGAGGAGGCGGCGGACGCCGGCGGCCTCGGCGGCGTCGGCGAAGAGCACGGCGGCGGCCCGGTCCACGGTGTCCTTGCGGGCGGCCCCGCTGCCCGGGCCCGCACCGGCCGCGAAGACGGCCGCGTCGGCGCCCTCCAGGTGCCGGGCGACGTCGGCGACGGACGCCGACTCCAGGTCGCAGACGACGGGTTCGGCCCCGGCGGCGAGCAGGTCGCCCGCCTGTTCGGGCCGGCGGACGACGCCGGCCACCTCGTCCCCGCGCGCGGCGAGCAACCGCTCCAGCCGCAGCGCGATCTGTCCATGTCCACCAGCGATCACAATGCGCATGATCCGACCGTACGCCGGGGCGCCGGGCGGGGTCAGGAGGGCGGTTCGCCGCCGCGCGGCGACTGCCGGGGCAGCTCCAGGGCGGTCGTGCCGGCGCAGTGGCGGAACTCGCGGATCGCGCTCGTGCGGGCGACCACCCGGCCGCGGTGCACCACCAGGCGGCTGTAGCCGAGCGAGAGCACGCCGGCGATGCCGCCGCCGCGCACGGCCAGCAGCTCGGCCGGGAAGCCGGCCTCCACCCGCACCTCGGCGAGGCCCATGGCCTCCCGCGCCCGGCCGCTGACGGCCTCGTACGCCTCCTCGGGGGCCAGTTCGCCGCGCGAGGCGAGCAGGAAGGCGGCCTCCAGCGGGTCGCCGCGGCCGACCGGGTTGGCCGCGTCGCGGACGGCCCCGCTGCCGGCGGTGACGCGGACGCCCGCGGCGCGCAGCAGCCGGACCGGCGCGGACCGGGAGACGCGGTGCCGGGTCCGCGCGGTGAGGGCGCAGTCGCCCTGCGGCAGGCAGGCCACGGTCACCCCGGCGGCGGCGAGCTGCTCGGCGGCGCGCACGGCGGTCTCGCGGGGCAGCCGGGCGAGGCCGCCGCAGGGGCCGAGGGTGACGGCCGGGCGCAGCCCGCCCGCCATCGCGGCCAGCCGGGCCAGCCGGGGCGGGTCGTCGGCGTCGGTGTGCAGGTCGACGGCGCAGCCGTGCTCGGCGGCGACCCGCAGGACGGCCTCGGCGTAGCCGGTGGGGTCGGGGTCGAGGTCGGGACAGCCGCCGACGGCGGTGGCGCCCATCTTGACCGCGTCCCGGAGCAAGGCCAGGCCGTCGGCGCCGGCGACGCCGGTGAGCAGCCGGGGGACGGCGACGGCGGTCAGGTCGGTGAGTTCGCGCAGGGTGCGCCGGGCGGCGAGGACGCCCTCGAGCGCGCGCAGGCCCTGGACGTCGCCGATGCGGACGTGCGAGCGCACGGCGGTGGCGCCGTGCCCGAGCTGGAGCAGGGCGGCCTCGGTGACGCGCCGCTGGACGTCCTCGACGCCGTCGGGGACGGGGCCGTCGAGGTCGGCGGTGAGCGCGGTGTCGCAGTGCGCGTGGGGGTCGGCGGGGGCGGGCAGGAGGAGGTAGCCGGAGAGGTCGCAGCGCACTCCCGGGGCGAGGCTGCCGGCCGTGCCGACGGCCTCGATGCGGCCGCCGCTGAGGCGGACGTCCACGACGCGGCCGTCGGCGAGGTGTGCGTCACACAGCACCAGGGGGTTCTCGCCGGGGCCGCCGCCGGGCGGGGACGTGGCGTCGCCGTCGGGGTTGCGTGCGGGCTGCGGCTGGTTGTCGGGCATTGCGCTCCTACGGGCCGGGGCAGGCGTTCACGCAGCGTGGTCCGAGCGTAGGCCGCGTACGGAGCGGGTTCGGGGAGGGCGGCGACGGGCGGGCAATAGTCGTACCGGAGTGGTCCGGGAGGCGTACGGGGCGGTGCCGCGCGGGGCCCGGCGGGGCGTCGGGACGGGGGCCGCCCGATCGGATTTCACCTTCGGCCGCAGACCGTGTAATGTCTTCCTCGCTCGCCCCAATAGCTCAGTCGGCAGAGCGTCTCCATGGTAAGGAGAAGGTCAACGGTTCGATTCCGTTTTGGGGCTCTGGTGTGAGAGGTTTCCCCGCCTTCGGGCGGGGAAGTTCTCCCGCATCACAGCGGTGTAGCTCAGTCGGTAGAGCAAGCGGCTCATAATCGCTGTGTCACCGGTTCAAGTCCGGTCACCGCTACACATAGTAGCCGATTGCGGGGTCGGTCCTCCGATCGGCTACTCTTGTCTGCGTTTAATCCGTCCATCCGTCAAGGAGCACTCACGTGGCTGCCACCGACGTCCGCCCGAAGATCACGCTGGCCTGCGTGGAGTGCAAGGAGCGGAACTACATCACCAAGAAGAACCGGCGCAACGACCCGGACCGTCTTGAGATGAAGAAGCACTGCCCGCGTTGCAACGCGCACACCGCGCACCGCGAAACGCGATAAACGCAACAGCCTGTTCATGAGGCCGTCCCCGTTTCCCGGGGGCGGCCTCGTGGCGTATCCCCACCCAGGAGGTGCCGAGCCGATGGCGCTCGACCAGTCCTTCGTCGGACGGACCTATCCGGCCACCGCGCCCTACGAGGTCGGCCGGGAGAAGATCCGCGAATTCGCCGAGGCCATCGGCGACGCGAACCCGGCGTACACCGATCCGGCCGCCGCCCGGGCGCTCGGGTACCCGGACGTGATCGCTCCGCCGACCTTCGTGTTCGCCGTCACGTTCAAGGCCGCCGGCGAGGTGATCCAGGACCCGCAGCTGGGCCTGGACTACAGCCGGGTCGTCCACGGCGACCAGCGCTTCGCGTACACCCGCCCGGTCCGCGCGGGGGACCGGCTGACGGTCACCTCCACCATCGAGAAGATCAAGTCGATGGCGGGCAGCGATTTCCTGACCATTCGCGGCGAGGTGCACGACGAGCGCGGTGAGCACGTCGTGACCGCCCACACGATGCTGGTGGCGCGCGCCGCCGAGGAGGCGTGATGACGGCCCGGATCTCCTACGACGACGTCGAGGTCGGCAC
Source organism: Streptomyces caatingaensis (assembly GCF_001187435.1). Taxonomy (GTDB): domain Bacteria; phylum Actinomycetota; class Actinomycetes; order Streptomycetales; family Streptomycetaceae; genus Streptomyces; species Streptomyces caatingaensis. The sequence continues at coordinate 668,399 of NZ_LFXA01000017.1, forward strand.
CGAGCTGCCCGCGGCGGAGTTCCCCGTGACGCGCGACACCCTGGTGCGCTACGCCGGTGCCTCGGGGGACTTCAACCCGATCCACTGGAACGAGAAGTTCGCCAAGGAGGTCGGTCTTCCGGACGTGATCGCGCACGGCATGTTCACCATGGCCGAGGCGGTCCGCGTGGTCACCGACTGGACGGGCGACCCGGGCGCCGTCGTCGAGTACGGGGTGCGCTTCACCAAGCCGGTCGTCGTGCCCAACGACGAGAAGGGCGCGGTGATCGAGGTCACCGGCAAGGTCGCGGCCAAGCTGGACGACGAGGCGCGGACCGTGCGGGTGGACCTGGTGGCGACCAGCGACGGCCAGAAGGTGCTGGGCATGTCGCGGGCCGTCGTGCGGCTGGCGTAGCCGGGCGGGGCCCGGGGGTTGCCCGACTAGTGATCGATCACTAACCTTTCGTTCATGGTCAGGATGAGCGCGGAGGAGCGGCGCGAGAGCGTCGTCCGGGCGGCGATCGCGGAGTTCGCGCGGGGTGGCTACCACGGCACCTCGACGGAGGCGATCGCCCGCCGGGTGGGGGTCTCCCAGCCCTATCTCTTCCGCCTCTTCCCGGGCAAGCAGGCGATCTTCCTCGCCGCGGTCGAGCGCTGCCAGCAGGAGATCCTGCGCACCTTCGAGGAGGCGTCCGAGGGGGTCGCCCCGGAGGACGCCAAGCGCACGATGGGCCTGGCCTACGAGGACCTGATCGCGCGCGACCGGGACACGCTGCTGATGCTGCTCCAGATGTGCGTCGCGGTGGCCGCCGCGGAGGCGGCGGGCGACATGGAGTTCGGCCGCCCGATCCGGGCCGGCTGGGAGAAGCTGCGGGACCACGTGCACGCCGCGCTCGGCGGCGACGCCAAGGCGTCGTCCCGGTTCATGGGGCACGGGATGCTCATCAACGCCCTGGTGTCCCTGGGTTTCCCCACGGATCACCGGGTCTGGGACGGGCTGCCGCAGGAGTGACCCCGCCCCGCACGCCGGGCGGCGCGTCCCGCCGCCCGTGTTTTCCGGCTTCTTTTTTGGCTCGCAAAGTTAGTGACTGATTAATAACTCTCAGGGGGAGAGATGGAACGTCACGCCGCCCGCCGGGCCGGCTGGGCCCTGGCGATCTCCGGCGCCGCCGGCTTCATGGCCGCGCTCGACAACCTCGTCGTCACCACCGCGCTGCCCTCCGTCCGCGCCGACCTCGGCGGCACGCCGGCGGACCTCGAATGGACGGTCAGCGCCTACACGCTCACCTACGCCGTGCTCCTGATGTCCGGTGCCGCGCTCGGCGACCGGTTCGGCCGCCGCCGCCTGTTCACCCTCGGGGTGCTCCTCTTCACCGCCGCCTCCGCCGCCGCGGCCCTGGCCCCCGGCATCGAGGCCCTGATCGCCGCCCGCGCCGTCCAGGGCGCCGGCGCCGCGGTCATGACACCGATCGGACTCACCCTGCTCACCGCCGCCACCCCGCCCGAGCGGCGCGGCACCGCCTTCGGCGTCTGGGGCGCCGTCAACGGCCTCGCCGTGGCCACCGGACCGCTCATCGGCGGCGGCCTGACCGAACACCTCTCCTGGCACTGGATCTTCTGGCTCAACGTGCCCGTCGGCCTCCTGCTGGTACCGCTCGTCCGGCTGCGCATGGCCGAGTCGTACGCCCCGGACGCCCGCCTCGACGTCCGGGGGACGCTCCTGGTCAGCCCCGGGCTCTTCGGCGTCGTCTTCGCGGTCGTGAACGTCGATGCCCATGGCTGGACCAGCGGCCGGGTCCTCACCGGCCTGATCGCCGGCGGACTGCTGCTCGTCGCGTTCCTCTGGCACTGCTCCGCCCACGACCGGCCCATGCTGCCGCTGCGGCTCTTCCGCGACAGGGCCTTCAGCGGCGTCAACGCGGCCGGACTGCTGATGTTCTTCGGGATGTTCGGCTCGATCTTCCTGCTCGGCCAGTTCCTGCAGAACGTCGCCGGGTACGCGCCCACCGAGGCCGGGTTGCGCATGCTGCCCTGGACCGGCATGCCCATGCTCGTCGCGCCCCTCGCGGGCCGGCTCGCCGACCGGGTCGGCGGCCGGATCGTCGTCGTCTGCGGACTCGCCCTCCAGGCCACCGGGCTCGTCCTCTACGCGCTGACGATCTCCGCCGACGTCTCGTACGCCGCCCAGCTGCCCGCGCTGATCCTCGGCGGGACCGGCATGGCGCTGTACTTCGCCCCCGCCTCCGCCCTGGTCATGGCCTCGGTGCCGGCCGCCGAACAGGGCATCGCCTCCGGGGCCAACAGCGCCCTGCGCGAGGTGGGCGGCGCGTTCGGCGTCGCCGTGCTCGGCTCGGTCTTCGCCGCGCGCGGCGGCTACGGGTCGCCGCAGCGGTTCGTGGACGGGATCACGCCCGCCCTGTGGATCGGCGCGGCCGGCGTCGCGCTCGCCGCCGTGGCGGCCGCGCTGATCCCGCGCCGGGGCACGGCGCAGGCCGCGCCCGCCCCCGCCCGGGAGCCCGCCGGGGTCTGACGCCCGCCCCGTACCCTTGTCGCCGTGCAGGAACTCCACGACACCCCCCTCGCCCCCCTGACCACCTTCCGCCTCGGCGGCCCCGTCACCCGGCTGATCACGGCCGTCACCGACGACGAGGTGATCGCGGCCGTGCGCGAGGCGGACGACGCCGGTGTGCCGCTGCTGATCATCGGTGGCGGCAGCAACCTCGTGATCTCCGACAAGGGGTTCGAGGGAACCGCCCTGCGCATCGCGACCACCGGCTTCTCGCTCGACGGCACCCGCCTGGAGCTCGCGGCCGGCGAGAACTGGTCCGACGCCGTGGCCCGCACCGTCGAGGCCGGGCTCGCCGGCGTCGAGTGCATGGCCGGGATCCCCGGGTCCGCCGGTGCCACGCCGATCCAGAACGTGGGCGCGTACGGCCAGGAGGTCTCCGCCACGATCACCGAGGTCGTGGCGTACGACCGCCGGGCCCGCGAGGTCGTCGTCCTCCCCAGCGCCGAGTGCGGCTTCTCCTACCGGCACAGCCGCTTCAAGCAGGACCCCTCGCGGTACGTCGTGCTCCGCGTCCGCTTCGCGCTGGAGGACGCGGGCGGGCTCTCGGCGCCCCTGCGCTACGCCGAGACGGCCCGCGCCCTCGGCGTGGCCGCCGGCGACCGCGTGCCGCTGGCCGCCGCCCGCGAGACGGTGCTCCGGCTGCGGGCCGGCAAGGGCATGGTCCTCGACCCCGAGGACCACGACACCTGGTCGGCCGGCTCCTTCTTCACCAACCCCGTGCTGACCGCCGCCGAACACGCGGCGTTCCTCGCGCGGGTGGCGGACCGGCTGGGCGCCGACGTCGCCCCGCCCGCCTACCCTGCCGGGGACGGCCTGGTGAAGACCTCCGCCGCCTGGCTCATCGACAAGGCCGGCTTCACGAAGGGCTACGGCTCCGGCCCCGCCCGCATCTCCACCAAGCACACACTCGCCCTGACGAACCGCGGCTCCGCCACGACGGAGGACCTGCTCGCACTGGCCCGCGAGGTCCGGGACGGCGTGCGGGCCGCGTTCGGAGTGACCCTCGTCAACGAGCCGGTGACGGTGGGCGTCAGCCTGTAGGGGTTCCTCCCCGTTCCCCGGGGCGGGCCCCCTTGCGCACCCCGGGACTCCGCTCCCGGCGTCCCCGCCCCGGCGCCCGGTGCCGCCCGTGGTGCCCCCGCGACGCGCGCGGGGCATCGCCCGCTGGGCGCACGGGGCCACCGCCCGCTGGGTGCGTCGCGGGACGCACCCCGTCGGACGGGTCGCGGGGTGCTCCCGCCGCGCGCGTCGCGGGGCGCAGCCCCGGTGGGATACCGGGGCGAAGCCCCACAAGGGGGCGCAGGGGGCGGAGCCCCGTGGGGGGCAGGGGCGCATCTCCGCATGGGGGTGCAGGGGGCGGAGCCCCCGTGGGGGCGGGGGCGCAGCCCCGGGGTGCCGCCGCGCCGCCGGGCGGTGCCGGGCGGAGGGGCGGAGCCCCGGTGGGGTGCAAGGGCGCAGCCCCGCATGGGAGTGCGGGGGGCCGTAGCCCCCGTGGGGGCGGGGGCGCAGCCCCGGGGTGCCGCCGCGCCGCCGGGCGGTGCCGGGCCGAGGGGCGGAGCCCCGGAAGAAACGGTGGAAGGGCGGGGCGGGGGCGAACCGGAGCGAACCGCAGCGAACGGCGGCGGGCCGGACCGGAGCGGGCCTGACCGGGGCGGACTCGACCGGGCGGACCGGAGCGCCGCGCCCGGACCCGCCCGGACCGAGCCCGCAGGGGCCCGACAAGACCCCTCAGGCCGCCACCCCCCACCCCCCACCCACGCCTCGATCCCCGCCAGCAGGCGGCCCTTCACGTCCGCCGGGGCGACGGAACCCCGCACGGACTGCCGGGCCAGCTCCGCCAGTTCCGCGTCGGTGAAGCCGTGGTGCTCCCGCGCCAGTTCGTACTGCGCGGCGAGGCGGGAGCCGAAGAGGAGGGGGTCGTCGGCCCCGAGGGCTATGGGGACGCCGGCCTCGTACAGGGTCCGCAGCGGGACGTCCGACGGCTTCTCGTAGACGCCGAGGGCGACGTTGGAGGAGGGGCAGACCTCACAGGTCACGCCCTGCTCGGCCAGGCGGCGCAGCAGGCGCGGGTCCTCCGCGGCCCGCACCCCGTGCCCGACCCGCCCGGCGTGCAGGTCGTCCAGGCAGTCCCGGACGCTGCTCGGGCCGGACAGCTCGCCGCCGTGCGGGGCGGCCAGCAGCCCGCCGTCGCGGGCGATCTGGAAGGCGCGGTCGAAGTCGCGCGCCAGGCCGCGCCGTTCGTCGTTGGAGAGCCCGAAGCCGACCACGCCCCGGTCCGCGTAGCGCACCGCGAGCCGGGCCAGGGTCCGGGCGTCGAGCGGGTGCTTCATCCGGTTCGCGGCGACCAGGACGCGGATGCCCAGCCCGGTCTCCCGGGACGCCCGCTCCACCGCGTCCACGATGACCTCCAGGGCCGGGATCAGCCCGCCCAGCCGCGGCGCGTACGACGTCGGGTCCACCTGGATCTCCAGCCAGCCCGAGCCGTCCCGGACGTCCTCCTCGGCGGCCTCCAGGACCAGCCGCTGGATGTCCTCGGGGGAGCGCAGGCAGGAGCGGGCGATGTCGTAGAGCCGCTGGAAGCGGAACCAGCCGCGTTCGTCCGTCGCCCGCAGCTTCGGCGGCTCGCCGCCGCTCAGCGCCTCGGGGAGGTGGACCCCGTACTTGTCGGCCAGCTCCAGCAGGGTCGAGGGCCGCATGGAACCGGTGAAGTGCAGGTGCAGGTGCGCCTTCGGCAGCAGCCGGACGTCGCGTACGTTCTCCATTCCGGGATCCTGCCGCATGGGGCGCGCCGACCGGAAGGGGCTTTCCCCGAAGGGGGGAGGGCCGCCCCGGAATCCGGGACGGCCCTCCGCGGGGGACTCAGCCGCGCGCCTCGGCCAGCAGCTTCTGGATCCGGGAGACGCCCTCGACGAGGTCCTCGTCGCCCAGCGCGTAGGACAGCCGCAGATAGCCCGGCGTGCCGAACGCCTCGCCCGGGACGACCGCGACCTCGGCCTCCTCCAGGATCAGCGCCGCCAGCTCCACCGAGGTGGCCGGCCGCCGCCCGCGGATCTCCTTGCCGAGCAGCGCCTTCACCGAGGGGTAGGCGTAGAAGGCGCCCTCGGGCTCGGGGCAGACGACGCCGTCGATCTCGTTGAGCATCTGCACGATCTTCCGCCGCCGGCGGTCGAAGGCGGTCTTCATCTCCTCGACGGCCTTCAGGTCGCCGGAGACGGCGGCCAGCGCGGCGCGCTGCGCCACGTTGCTCACGTTGGACGTGGCGTGCGACTGGAGGTTCGTCGCGGCCTTCACGACGTCCTTCGGGCCGATGACCCAGCCCACGCGCCAGCCCGTCATGGCGTACGTCTTGGCGACGCCGTTGACGACGACGCACTTGTCGCGCAGCTCCGGCACCACCACCGGCAGCGACGAGAACTCGGCGTCGCCGTAGACCAGGTGCTCGTAGATCTCGTCGGTGAGGACCCACAGCCCGTGCTCCGCCGCCCAGCGGCCGATGGCCTCGACCTCGGCGCGCGAGTAGACGGCGCCGGTCGGGTTGGAGGGCGAGACGAAGAGCAGCACCTTGGTGTGCTCGGTGCGGGCGGCCTCCAGCTGCTCGACGGAGACCCGGTAGCCGGTGGTCTCGTCGGCGACGACCTCGACCGGGATGCCGCCGGCGAGACGGATCGACTCGGGGTAGGTCGTCCAGTACGGCGCGGGGACGATGACCTCGTCGCCCGGGTCGAGGATGGTGGCGAAGGCCGCGTAGATGGCCTGCTTGCCGCCGTTGGTGACGAGCACCTGGGACGCCTCGACCTCGTAGCCGGAGTCGCGCAGCGTCTTGGCGGCGATGGCCGCCTTGAGCTCGGGCAGGCCGCCGGCCGGGGTGTAGCGGTGGTTCCTGGGGTCGCGGCACGCCTCCACGGCGGCCTCGACGATGTAGTCCGGGGTGGGGAAGTCCGGCTCGCCGGCACCGAAGCCGATCACCGGGCGCCCGGCCGCCTTGAGGGCCTTGGCCTTGGCGTCCACGGCGAGCGTCGCGGACTCGGAGATCGACCCGATGCGGGTGGAGACCCGGCGGTCGGTGGGTGCCTGCGCGGCGGGGAAGGGAGCGGTGGCATCGGTCATACAGGCATCGTCGCAGACCGGGCACGAACCGGGCGCCCGCATTCCGGGAAGCGGTACGGGAGCGGTAGGGGAACGGTGGGGGACGGCCCGCGGGGCCCTTTCCGGAGGTCGCGGCGGTATCTGTTCGACGCGGGGGCGGGAAGCACGTACACTCATGCGTCGTTGGCCCCTCCACGGCGAATCGGCCACGGGCACACCGTGCTTCCGGCCGGATGCGGTACGTTGGGGGAACCACAAAGGGTCGTAGCTCAATTGGTAGAGCACTGGTCTCCAAAACCAGCGGTTGGGGGTTCAAGTCCCTTCGGCCCTGCTACACGCATCGTCACCGAGGTGCGTGCGTACGCACTGATGCACCGCCGTGCGGCTCAACCGGGCGCGGCACGGCCACGACCCGGATTCAGGTGAGGACGTAGTGACGGAAGCCCTGGGCTCCACCGCGACGCCTGAAAGCGGTCGTCCCGAGGACGAGGTCGCCGTCAAGAAGCGCCGCGGCGGCAAGCGCGGCAAGAAGGGCCCCCTGGGCCGCCTCGCGCTGTTCTACCGCCAGGTCGTGGCGGAGCTCCGCAAGGTCGTCTGGCCCACCCGCAGCCAGCTCTCGACGTACACCACCGTGGTGATCGTCTTCGTCGTCATCGTCATTGGTCTCGTGACCGTGATTGACTATGGGTTCAGCAACGCCGTCAAGTACGTCTTCGGCTGAGCCCGCCCGCGCGCAGGGCGGCCGGCCCCGGGAGTTCTTCCGGGCAGCCGCCTTTTTGCACGTTCCACCCTTTGAAGACCAGGAAGAAGCAGCCACGTGTCTGACCCGAACCTGAACCCCGACGCCGCCGAGCCCGTCGAGGCGGCAGAGGCCGACGTGGACGCGGCTGTCTCGGCCGAGGTCGAGGGCGACGCTGCGGCCGCTGCGCAGGAGCCGGCCGAGGGCGCCGGCGAGGAGGCCCCGGCCGAGGCCGCGGAGCCCGCCGCCGAGGAAGCCCCGGAAACCGAGGCCGCCGAGGAGGAGGCCGCCGAGGAGCCCGAGGCCGTCGACCCGGTCGCCGCGCTCCGCGAGGAGCTGCGCGGGCTGCCCGGCGAGTGGTACGTCATCCACACCTACGCGGGCTACGAGAACCGCGTGAAGACCAACCTCGAGCAGCGCGCCGTCTCGCTGAACGTCGAGGACTACATCTTCCAGGCCGAGGTGCCGCAGGAAGAGGTCGTCCAGATCAAGAACGGCGACCGCCGCACCGTCCGCCAGAACAAGCTCCCCGGCTACGTGCTGGTGCGCATGGACCTGACGAACGAGTCCTGGGGCGTCGTCCGCAACACCCCGGGTGTCACCGGCTTCGTCGGCAACGCCTACGACCCGTACCCGCTGACCCTGGACGAGATCGTCAAGATGCTCGCCCCGGAGGCGGAGGCCAAGGCCGCCAAGGAGGCCGCCGAGGCCGAGGGCCGCCCGGCCCCGAGCCGCAAGGTCGAGGTCCAGGTGCTGGACTTCGAGGTCGGCGACTCGGTCACCGTCACCGACGGTCCGTTCGCCACCCTCCAGGCCACGATCAACGAGATCAACGCCGACTCGAAGAAGGTCAAGGGCCTCGTCGAGATCTTCGGCCGCGAGACGCCGGTCGAGCTGAGCTTCGACCAGATCCAGAAGAACTAGCCACAGGCGTCCGAGGGGCCAGACCGGCAGCGGTCTGGCCCCTCGGTTTTTGGCCCGGCCACGTTACCCGCTATCGTGGTGCGGTATGCCCGCGAGCAGTGTGTCGTGGGCAAAAAATTCTCACCAGGACCCGGAGAGAGCAATGCCTCCCAAGAAGAAGAAGGTCACGGGGCTCATCAAGCTCCAGATCCAGGCCGGCGCCGCCAACCCGGCTCCGCCGGTCGGCCCCGCGCTGGGTCAGCACGGCGTCAACATCATGGAGTTCTGCAAGGCCTACAACGCCGCGACCGAGTCGCAGCGTGGCATGGTCGTGCCGGTGGAGATCACGGTCTACGAGGACCGTTCCTTCACCTTCGTGACCAAGACCCCGCCGGCCGCGAAGCTGATCCTCAAGGCCGCGGGCGTGGAGAAGGGCTCCGGCGAGCCGCACAAGACCAAGGTCGCCAAGATCACCCGCGACCAGGTCCGCGACATCGCCACCACCAAGATGCCCGACCTGAACGCCAACGACCTGGACGCCGCCGAGAAGATCATCGCCGGCACCGCCCGCTCCATGGGCATCACGGTCGAGGGCTGATCCCTTCACCCCGCCTTCTGGCACATCCCCGTGGAAGGGCCGGCGCTGGCCCGCACCACGACTCCAAGAAACTGAGGAGTTTCAGTGAAGCGCAGCAAGACTCTTCGCAACGTGGACGCGAAGATCGACCGGGAGCGCCTGTACGCCCCGCTCGAGGCCGTCCGCCTGGCGAAGGAGACCTCCGCCACCAAGTTCGACGCCACCGTCGAGGTTGCCCTGCGCCTGGGTGTCGACCCGCGCAAGGCCGACCAGATGGTCCGCGGCACCGTGAACCTCCCGCACGGCACCGGTAAGACCGCCCGGGTCCTGGTCTTCGCGACCGGCGACCGTGCCGAGGCCGCGCGTGCCGCCGGCGCCGACATCGTCGGTGCCGACGAGCTGATCGACGAGGTCGCCAAGGGCCGCCTGGACTTCGACGCCGTCGTCGCCACCCCGGACCTCATGGGCAAGGTCGGCCGCCTCGGCCGCGTGCTCGGTCCCCGTGGCCTGATGCCGAACCCGAAGACCGGCACCGTCACCCCGGACACGGCCAAGGCCGTGACCGACATCAAGGGCGGCAAGATCGAGTTCCGTGTCGACAAGCACGCGAACCTGCACTTCATCATCGGCAAGGTCTCGTTCGACGAGAAGTCGCTGATCGAGAACTACGCCGCGGCGCTGGAGGAGATCCTCCGTCTGAAGCCGTCCGCCGCCAAGGGCCGCTACGTCAAGAAGGCGACCCTGACCACCACCATGGGCGCCGGCATCCCGCTGGACCCGAACCGCACCCGCAACCTGCTGGTCGAGGACGAGGCCGTCTGAGACCGCGCACGCGGCGCGTGACCGAGGGGCCGGCCCCCGCACCTTCCCGGTGCGGGGGCCGGCCCTTTCTTGTTGCCCCTTTGTCGCACCCCTGGGTTATCGTTCCGGCGAACGAGCACAGCAATCTCCAAAAGGTGGGGGACATGGCCAGGTCCACGGTGCGCCGCATAGGTATTTCGCTTTCCGCGGCCGCGATTCTCGTCGGCGCCGTCGCATGCGACTCCGACGACAAGAAGGACGACAAGAAGAGCGACAAGAGCGCCTCCCAGGGCGCCGCCAAGGGCTCCGACGACCGCAGCCCCGTCCAGGCCCTCCAGGCGGCCTACAAGAAGACCAGCGCCGTCAGGTCGGCCAAGGTGCACATGACCGTGTCCGCGACCGGCAGCAAGCCGTCCGAGAGCGGCGAGATGGTCATGGACGGCGTCATGGGCTGGAACCCCAGCCGGATGGACATGACGATGTCGGGCGCCCCCGCCATGGCCGGCGGCGGTGCCGGCACCGGCAAGACCCGCATGATCATGGTGGACGGCGTCCTGTACACCGAGATGCCCGCCGCCTCTATGAAGGACGCCCCCGAGGGGCTGCGCGGCAAGAAGTGGATGAAGCTCGACTTCAAGGACGCGCCCAACGCGGCCATGCAGCAGCAGCTGACCTCGAAGATGGACAACGCCAACCAGGACCCGGCCAAGCAGATGGCCGCCCTGCTGGACTCGCCGAGCCTCAAGCGCGTGGGCCCGGAGAAGGTCAACGGCGTCGACGCCCAGCACTACAAGGGCACCCTCACGCTCGACGAATTGCTCAAGGGCAACGAGTCCGCCAAGGTCATGGACGCGAAGGACCGCCAGAAGTTCCTGGACGCCGCCAAGCAGGCCGGCATCAAGGGATACGACACCGAATTCTGGGTCAACGGCGACGACCTCCCGGTGAAAATGATCATGGGGATGGACACCGCCCAGGGCAAGATGAAGATCACCGCCGATTACACCGATTACGGCACCAAGGTCGACGCCGCCGCGCCGCCGGCCGACCAGACCGCCGACTTCGCCCAGATGATGAAGGACCTGGCGAAGAGCATCGAGGACGCCAAGAAGCAGTCCTGACCGGATTTGCCTCCGCGCAGGTCGTTCACCTATCGTGTTCCGGAAGCCAAAGACCGCTGGTCGTTGCTGTGCCTTCGCTCGAAGGCGTGGTGGCCGAAGGATCCGCTAGCTGCGGGCGACCTGCGCAGGTGATTGTGGTTGAACTCCCACTGGGCGGCTGGATGCCAGTTGCTCACCGTGGTCGAGTCACGCCCCGAGCGCCCGCGCCGGGGCGTTTCGTTTTGCCCAGGTCCCTTCTCGCGCCTATGCGGTCCGAATCACCCGGAAGGAGGCCGAGGCTCATGGCGAGGCCCGACAAGTCTGCCGCGGTTGCCGAGCTGACGGACAAGTTCCGCAGCTCCAACGCCGCCGTGCTGACCGAGTACCGCGGTCTCACCGTGGCGCAGCTCAAGACGCTGCGCCGTTCGCTCGGTGAGAACGCGCAGTACGCCGTGGTGAAGAACACGCTGACCAAGATCGCGGCTGGTGAGGCCGGGATCACGCTGGCGGACGAGCTTTTCGCTGGTCCGACTGCGGTCGCCTTCGTCACCGGTGACCCGGTGGAGTCGGCGAAGGGTCTTCGTGACTTCGCCAAGGAGAACCCGAATCTCATCATCAAGGGCGGTGTCCTTGATGGCAAGGCGATGACCGCCGATGAGATCAAGAAGCTTGCGGACCTCGAGTCCCGCGAGGTTCTGCTCAGCAAGCTGGCCGGTGCCATGAAGGGCAAGCAGTCCCAGGCTGCCTCCCTCTTCCAGGCGCTGCCGACGAAGCTCGTCCGCACCGTGGACGCGCTGCGCGCCAAGCAGGCCGAGCAGGGCGGTGCCGAGTAATTCGGCTCGCGCAGTGACCGGCGCCACCCGGCACCGGTCGTAGCGGGCCGTACGCCCGCCGACATGTACATCCCGGCACCTGCCGATTTAGTGGAAGGACCGCCATCATGGCGAAGCTGACCAAGGACGAGCTGCTCGCGCAGTTCGAGGAGATGACCCTCATCGAGCTGGCCGAGTTCGTCTCCGCCTTCGAGGAGAAGTTCGACGTCACCGCCGCCGCTGCCGCGCCGGTCGTCGTCGCCGGCGGTGCCGCCGGTGGCGAGGGCGCTGCCGCCGCCGAGGAGAAGGACGAGTTCGACGTCATCCTCACCGCCGCCGGTGACAAGAAGATCCAGGTCATCAAGGTCGTGCGCGAGCTGACCTCCCTGGGTCTGAAGGAGGCCAAGGACCTCGTCGACGGCACCCCGAAGCCGGTCCTCGAGAAGGTCAACAAGGAGACCGCCGACAAGGCCGCCGAGTCCCTCAAGGGCGCCGGCGCCTCCGTCGAGGTCAAGTGACCCCACGGGGCCTGAGGGTCCCTGTCTGACTCGTCAGACGAACGAAGGGCGATCACCCATGCGGGTGGTCGCCCTTCGGCGTACCCGGGAGGGCTGCACGATGCCGCCTCCGGGGCGAGTATGGTGATCTTTGTTCGCCCCGTCGCAGGGCCCGGAACGGCGCGCCGCAGGGCCGCCGACGGGCCGCCCGGGGGCCGGAGGGCCTTGACGAACGGCACGTGGCGCGCAATTCTCAGTCCGCAGTGACGTGCGGAACCTCCCGAACACCGCCATCGGTTCACCGTCCGAGGCATGGAACGACGGCGGAGAGGGAAGTATCGTCGTGCACTTCCGGCGCCAGGCGGTCGCCGGGCGAGCCGGGCGCCGCGGTCGCGTCCGGCGGGTACGGCGAGGACAACAGGATCCCGGAGGGAGAGATTGGTATCGCACCGGTCTCGGGACATCCGCTCTGGACATCAGTGGGCCAAGTGGCTACACTGACCCTTTGCGCTGCCTGTTAGCTGCTCCCTGCCCGTCACCAGGGGCATGCCCACTGTCGAGCACCATTGATGGAAACCCCCTGACCTGGGATTTCTTATCGACGCACGGCGTGGGACCGGTACGCGCGCAGTGAGTCCGAGCCCTCGGAAGGACCCCCTCTTGGCCGCCTCGCGCAACGCCTCGACCGCCAATACGAACAACGGCGCCAGCACTGCCCCGCTGCGCATCTCATTTGCGAAGATCAAGGAGCCTCTCGAGGTTCCGAACCTCCTTGCGCTGCAGACCGAGAGCTTCGACTGGCTGCTCGGCAACGCCGCCTGGAAGGCTCGCGTCGAGGCTGCGCTGGAGTCTGGTCAGGACGTCCCCACCAAGTCCGGTCTGGAGGAGATCTTCGAGGAGATCTCCCCGATCGAGGACTTCTCCGGGTCGATGTCGCTGACGTTCCGTGACCACCGCTTCGAGCCCCCGAAGAACTCGATCGACGAGTGCAAGGAGCGCGACTTCACGTACGCGGCCCCGCTCTTCGTCACCGCCGAGTTCACCAACAACGAGACCGGTGAGATCAAGTCCCAGACGGTCTTCATGGGCGACTTCCCGCTCATGACGCCCAAGGGCACCTTCTGCATCAACGGCACCGAGCGTGTCGTCGTCTCGCAGCTGGTCCGTTCCCCCGGTGTCTACTTCGACTCCGCCATCGACAAGACGTCCGACAAGGACATCTTCACGGCCAAGATCATCCCGTCCCGGGGTGCCTGGCTGGAGATGGAGGTCGACAAGCGGGACATGGTCGGTGTCCGCATCGACCGCAAGCGCAAGCAGTCCGTCACCGTCCTCCTCAAGGCCCTCGGCTGGACCACCGAGCAGATCCTCGAGGAGTTCGGCGAGTACGAGTCCATGCGCGCCACCCTGGAGAAGGACCACACCCAGGGCCAGGACGACGCGCTGCTCGACATCTACCGCAAGCTGCGCCCGGGCGAGCCCCCGACGCGTGAGGCCGCGCAGACGCTGCTCGAGAACCTCTACTTCAACCCCAAGCGCTACGACCTGGCGAAGGTCGGCCGCTACAAGGTCAACAAGAAGCTGGGCGCCGACGCCCCGCTCGACGCCGGTGTGCTGACCGTCGACGACATCATCGCGACGATCAAGTACCTGGTGAAGCTGCACGCCGGTGAGACCGAGACGGTCGGCGAGAACGGCACCTCGATCGTCGTCGAGACCGACGACATCGACCACTTCGGCAACCGTCGTCTGCGCAACGTCGGCGAGCTCATCCAGAACCAGGTCCGCACCGGTCTGGCCCGTATGGAGCGCGTCGTCCGCGAGCGGATGACCACCCAGGACGTCGAGGCGATCACGCCGCAGACCCTGATCAACATCCGGCCGGTCGTCGCCTCCATCAAGGAGTTCTTCGGCACCAGCCAGCTGTCCCAGTTCATGGACCAGACCAACCCGCTGTCGGGTCTGACCCACAAGCGCCGTCTGTCGGCGCTGGGTCCGGGCGGTCTCTCCCGTGAGCGGGCCGGCTTCGAGGTCCGGGACGTCCACCCGTCGCACTACGGCCGCATGTGCCCGATCGAGACGCCGGAAGGCCCGAACATCGGTCTGATCGGTTCGCTCGCCTCCTACGGCCGGGTCAACGCGTTCGGCTTCGTCGAGACCCCGTACCGCAAGGTCATCGACGGCCAGGTCACCGACGAGGTGCACTACCTGACCGCCGACGAGGAGGACCGCTTCGTCATCGCGCAGGCCAACGCGCCGCTGACGGACGAGCTCCGCTTCGCCGAGAACCGCGTCCTGGTCCGCCGCCGCGGCGGTGAGATCGACTACATCGACCCGTCCGAGGTCGACTACATGGACGTCTCGCCGCGCCAGATGGTGTCGGTCGCGACCGCCATGATCCCGTTCCTCGAGCACGACGACGCCAACCGCGCGCTCATGGGATCGAACATGATGCGCCAGGCCGTTCCGCTGATCAAGGCGGAGGCCCCGCTGGTCGGCACCGGCATGGAGTACCGCTGCGCGGTCGACGCCGGCGACGTCATCAAGGCCGAGAAGGACGGCGTGGTCCAGGAGATCTCCGCGGACTACGTCACCGTCGCCAACGACGACGGCACCTACAACACCTACCGGGTCGCCAAGTTCTCCCGCTCGAACCAGGGCACGTCCTTCAACCAGAAGGTCGTCGTGGACGAGGGCGCCCGCGTCGTGGCCGGCCAGGTGCTCGCCGACGGCCCGTCCACCGAGAACGGTGAGATGGCGCTCGGCAAGAACCTGCTCGTGGCGTTCATGCCGTGGGAGGGCCACAACTACGAGGACGCGATCATCCTGTCGCAGCGCCTCGTCCAGGACGACGTCCTGTCCTCGATCCACATCGAGGAGCACGAGGTCGACGCCCGTGACACCAAGCTCGGCCCCGAGGAGATCACCCGGGACATCCCGAACGTCTCCGAGGAGGTCCTCTCCGACCTCGACGAGCGCGGCATCATCCGCATCGGTGCCGAGGTCATCGGCGGCGACATCCTCGTCGGCAAGGTCACCCCGAAGGGTGAGACCGAGCTGACCCCCGAGGAGCGCCTGCTCCGCGCGATCTTCGGTGAGAAGGCCCGTGAGGTCCGTGACACCTCGCTGAAGGTCCCGCACGGCGAGATCGGCAAGGTCATCGGCGTCCGCGTCTTCGACCGCGAGGAGGGCGACGAGCTGCCCCCGGGCGTGAACCAGCTCGTCCGCGTCTACGTCGCCCAGAAGCGCAAGATCACCGACGGTGACAAGCTCGCCGGCCGTCACGGCAACAAGGGCGTCATCTCCAAGATCCTGCCGGTCGAGGACATGCCGTTCCTGGAGGACGGCACCCCGGTCGACATCATCCTCAACCCGCTGGGTGTCCCGTCCCGGATGAACCCGGGACAGGTCCTCGAGATCCACCTCGGCTGGCTCGCCAGCCAGGGCTGGAACGTCGAGGGCAGCGAGGAGTGGATGGAGCGGCTCAAGGCCATCGGCGCCGCCGAGGTCGCCCCGGGCACCAACGTCGCGACCCCGGTCTTCGACGGCGCCCGCGAGGACGAGCTGGCCGGTCTGTTCGAGCACACCGTGCCGAACCGCGACGGCGAGCGCATGGTGCTCCCGTCCGGCAAGGCCCGGCTGTTCGACGGCCGCTCCGGCGAGCCGTTCCCGGACCCGATCTCCGTCGGGTACATGTACATCCTTAAGCTCCACCACCTGGTCGACGACAAGCTGCACGCCCGTTCGACCGGTCCGTACTCCATGATCACCCAGCAGCCGCTGGGTGGTAAGGCTCAGTTCGGTGGCCAGCGCTTCGGTGAGATGGAGGTGTGGGCGCTGGAGGCTTACGGCGCCGCCTACGCCCTCCAGGAGCTCCTGACCATCAAGTCCGACGACGTCACCGGCCGAGTGAAGGTCTACGAGGCGATCGTCAAGGGCGAGAACATCCCCGAGCCCGGCATCCCCGAGTCCTTCAAGGTGCTCATCAAGGAGATGCAGTCCCTCTGCCTCAACGTGGAGGTGCTGTCCTCGGACGGCATGTCCATCGAGATGCGGGACACCGACGAGGACGTCTTCCGCGCGGCGGAGGAGCTCGGTATCGACCTGTCCCGGCGCGAGCCGAGCAGCGTCGAAGAGGTCTGACGGGTCTGACCGGGGGATCCCATGAGATCCCCCGGTCGTCCCCGGACCCCCAGACCACTGATGTAGAGCCCATACCTCGCTAGTGCGAGAGGGCACGAACCCTGAAAGAGGGATTGACGACAAAGTGCTCGACGTCAACTTCTTCGACGAGCTGCGGATCGGCCTGGCGACCGCGGACGACATCCGAACCTGGTCCCACGGCGAGGTCAAGAAGCCGGAGACCATCAACTACCGCACCCTGAAGCCGGAAAAGGACGGGCTCTTCTGCGAGAAGATCTTCGGCCCCACCCGGGACTGGGAGTGCTACTGCGGCAAGTACAAGCGTGTCCGCTTCAAGGGCATCATCTGTGAGCGCTGTGGCGTCGAGGTGACCCGCGCCAAGGTGCGCCGTGAGCGGATGGGCCACATCGAGCTGGCCGCCCCCGTCACGCACATCTGGTACTTCAAGGGCGTCCCGAGCCGGCTGGGCTACCTGCTGGACCTCGCGCCCAAGGACCTCGAGAAGGTCATCTACTTCGCCGCCTACATGATCACGTGGGTGGACGAGGAGCGCCGCACGCGCGACCTGCCGTCGCTGGAGGCCCACGTCTCCGTCGAGCGCCAGCAGATCGAGCAGCGCCGCGACGCCGACCTGGAGGCCCGCGCCAAGAAGCTCGAGTCCGACCTGGCCGAGCTGGAGGCCGAGGGCGCCAAGGCCGACGTGCGCCGCAAGGTGCGCGAGGGCGCCGAGCGCGAGATGAAGCAGCTGCGCGACCGCGCGCAGCGCGAGATCGACCGCCTCGACGAGGTCTGGAACCGCTTCAAGAACCTCAAGGTCCAGGACCTCGAGGGCGATGAGCTGCTCTACCGCGAGCTGCGCGACCGCTTCGGCACCTACTTCATGGGTGCGATGGGCGCCGCCGCGCTGCAGAAGCGCCTGGAGTCCTTCGACCTGGAGGAGGAGGCCGAGCGCCTCCGCGAGATCATCCGCACCGGCAAGGGCCAGAAGAAGACCCGTGCGCTCAAGCGCCTCAAGGTCGTCTCCGCCTTCCTGCAGACCCGCAACAGCCCCAGCGGCATGGTGCTGGACTGCATCCCGGTGATTCCGCCGGACCTGCGTCCGATGGTGCAGCTGGACGGTGGCCGCTTCGCGACCTCCGACCTGAACGACCTGTACCGCCGCGTCATCAACCGCAACAACCGCCTCAAGCGACTCCTTGACCTCGGTGCGCCCGAGATCATCGTGAACAACGAGAAGCGCATGCTTCAGGAGGCCGTCGACGCGCTCTTCGACAACGGCCGCCGCGGCCGCCCGGTCACGGGCCCCGGCAACCGTCCGCTGAAGTCGCTGTCCGACATGCTCAAGGGCAAGCAGGGCCGCTTCCGTCAGAACCTGCTCGGCAAGCGCGTCGACTACTCGGCCCGTTCCGTCATCGTCGTCGGTCCGCAGCTGAAGCTGCACCAGTGCGGTCTGCCCAAGGCCATGGCGCTGGAGCTCTTCAAGCCGTTCGTGATGAAGCGCCTGGTCGACCTGAACCACGCGCAGAACATCAAGTCGGCCAAGCGCATGGTCGAGCGCGGCCGCACGGTCGTGTACGACGTGCTGGAAGAGGTCATCGCGGAGCACCCGGTTCTGCTGAACCGTGCGCCCACGCTGCACCGCCTCGGCATCCAGGCCTTCGAGCCGCAGCTGGTCGAGGGCAAGGCCATCCAGATCCACCCGCTCGTCTGCACCGCGTTCAACGCGGACTTCGACGGTGACCAGATGGCCGTCCACCTGCCGCTCTCCGCGGAGGCGCAGGCCGAGGCCCGCATCCTGATGCTGTCCTCGAACAACATCCTCAAGCCGGCCGACGGCCGTCCGGTCACCATGCCGACCCAGGACATGGTGCTGGGCCTCTTCTTCCTCACCACCGACGAGGAGGAGCGCGAGGTCAAGGGCGAGGGCCGCTCGTTCGCGTCCGTCGCCGAGGCGATCATGGCGTTCGACGCCCGGGAGCTCTCGCTCCAGGCGAAGGTCGACATCCGCTTCCCGATCGGCACCGTCCCGCCGCGCGGCTGGACCCCGCCGGCCGCGGAGGAGGGCGAGCCGGAGTGGCAGCAGGGCGACTCGTTCCGCCTGCGCACCACGCTGGGCCGCGCGCTCTTCAACGAGCTGCTGCCCGAGGACTACCCGTTCGTCGACTACTCGGTGGGCAAGAAGCAGCTCTCCGAGATCGTCAACGACCTGGCCGAGCGCTACCCCAAGGTCATCGTGGCGGCGACGCTCGACAACCTGAAGGCGGCCGGCTTCCACTGGGCGACCCGTTCCGGCGTCACCGTGGCCATCTCCGACGTCGTGGTCCCCGAGGCCAAGAAGGAGATCGTCGCGGGCTACGAGGCCCAGGACGAGAAGGTCCAGAAGCAGTACGAGCGCGGTCTGATCACCAAGGACGAGCGCACGCAGGAGCTCATCGCGATCTGGACCAAGGCGACCAACGAGGTCGCCGAGGCGATGAACGCGAACTTCCCCAAGACGAACCCCATCTTCATGATGGTTGACTCGGGTGCCCGAGGAAACATGATGCAGATGCGGCAGATCGCCGGTATGCGTGGTCTGGTGTCGAACGCGAAAAACGAGACCATCCCGCGGCCCATCAAGGCCTCGTTCCGCGAGGGTCTCTCCGTGCTGGAGTACTTCATCTCCACCCACGGTGCCCGTAAGGGTCTCGCGGACACCGCCCTCCGTACCGCCGACTCGGGTTACCTGACCCGTCGTCTGGTGGACGTCTCCCAGGACGTGATCATCCGCGAGGAGGACTGCGGCACCGACCGCGGCCTCAAGCTGACGATCGCCGTCCGCGGCGAGGACGGCGTGCTGCGCAAGGCCGACGACGTCGAGACGTCGGTGTACGCCCGCATGCTGGCCGAGGACGTCGTCGTCGACGGCAAGGTCATCGCGCCGGCCAACGTCGACCTCGGTGACGTGCTCATCGACCAGCTCGTCGCCCACGGCGTCGAGACGGTCAAGACCCGCTCCGTCCTCACCTGCGAGTCCGCCGTCGGCACTTGTGCCTACTGCTACGGCCGCTCGCTGGCGACCGGCAAGCTGGTGGACATCGGCGAGGCGGCCGGCATCATCGCCGCCCAGTCGATCGGTGAGCCCGGTACCCAGCTGACGATGCGTACCTTCCACACCGGTGGTGTGGCCGGTGACGACATCACCCAGGGTCTGCCCCGTGTCGTCGAGCTCTTCGAGGCCCGTACGCCGAAGGGTGTCGCCCCGATCTCCGAGGCCGCCGGCCGTGTCCGGATCGAGGAGACCGAGAAGACCAAGAAGATCGTCGTCACCCCGGACGACGGCTCCGACGAGACGTCCTACGCGATCTCGAAGCGGGCCCGTCTGCTGGTGGCCGAGGGCGACCACGTCGAGGTGGGCCAGAAGCTCACCGTGGGTGCCACCAACCCGCACGACGTGCTGCGCATCCTGGGTCAGCGGGCCGTCCAGGTCCACCTGGTCCAGGAAGTCCAGAAGGTCTACAACTCGCAGGGTGTGTCGATCCACGACAAGCACATCGAGATCATCATCCGGCAGATGCTGCGCCGTGTGACGATCATCGAGTCCGGCGACGCGGAGCTGCTGCCGGGCGAGCTCGTGGAGCGCTCGCGCTTCGAGGCCGAGAACCGTCGTGTGGTGCAGGAGGGCGGTCACCCCGCCTCCGGCCGTCCGCAGCTGATGGGTATCACCAAGGCCTCGCTGGCGACGGAGTCCTGGCTGTCGGCCGCCTCCTTCCAGGAGACGACCCGGGTCCTGACGGACGCGGCGATCAACGCCAAGTCCGACTCGCTCATCGGTCTCAAGGAGAACGTCATCATCGGTAAGCTCATCCCGGCCGGTACGGGTCTGTCCCGTTACCGGAACATCCGGGTCGAGCCGACCGAGGAGGCGAAGGCCGCGATGTACTCGGCGGTCGGGTACGACGACATCGACTACTCGCCCTTCGGGACGGGGTCGGGTCAGGCGGTTCCGCTGGAGGACTACGACTACGGGCCGTACAACCAGTAAGGTTGCGCTCCTTTCGCGTTGCGCAGGGCGGTCGCCCCGGGGTTCCGGGGTGGCCGCCCTGCGGCGTGTTGTTTGGGGGAGTTTGAGGACCTCGCGGCGAAGCCGCGATGCCCCGCGCGGGAGCGCAAGAAACGGTGAAAGGGCGGGTCCGGGGCATCCCCCTACCGACCAGCCAGCTGC
Organism: Streptomyces caatingaensis; assembly: GCF_001187435.1. Lineage (GTDB taxonomy): Bacteria > Actinomycetota > Actinomycetes > Streptomycetales > Streptomycetaceae > Streptomyces > Streptomyces caatingaensis. Next base: position 688,809 of record NZ_LFXA01000017.1, read on the forward strand.
AGAAGCGAGATCGCCAGGCCCGCCAGGGCCGTCAGGGCCGCGATGCTGGCGAGCGGCCAGCGGGCCCGCTCCAGGGCGTCCAAGCGCTCCTCGTGGTCCGCGAGTTGACGGTCCGTCTGATCACTGCGCTGCACGAGCAGAGCCAACGACCCGTCCACCCGGGCGAACCCGGCCTCCATCGTCCCCCGCAACCGCTCCAGTTCGACCGCCACATCTGTCGGCGGCGTGAAGTTGCTCATGGGCGGCCCCGGTTGTCCGTACGCAGCCAGCCCGGCAGCACGTCCTGCACGGCCGGCAAGGCCATGACGCGGGCCAGGCCGCCCGCGACGGCGAGGGCGCCGGCGACCCACGGCAGGGACGCCGGGATCCCGGACGCCTCGACGATCGCGGGGAGCGCGACCGCGAGGGCGACGGCGGTCTGGAGGATCGTGCGCAGCGTGCGCTTCGTCTCGTCGGTCATGAGCGCGGCACCTTCAGCGCGTCCCAGCTCTTCGCGCCCGGCCAGCCGTCGGCGTCGGCGCCGCTGAAGCCGAGCTTCTGTTGCCAACGCCGGTACGAGGCGCGGTCGGCGTCCGTCCAGCGCGGCCCGGGGCCGTCGGCGTAGGCGGAGCAGCCCTCGGCGACGAGGCGGCGGCCCATGGCCGTGATGACGGGGGACACGGGGGAGGAGCGGAAGAAGTCCGCGCCGGGGAACGGCTCGTAGGCCGCGCGCGGCGGGGTGGAACCGCCGCCGCCCGCCCAGGCGCGCATCTCCGAACGGGACGCGAACCGCGCCACGTTGGTGTCCACCGGGTCGTCCGTGAACTGGTGGACCAGCCAGTCCGCTTCGATCCGCGGCGAGCCGGCGTCCACGTAGTCCGCGATCCACAGCCCGTCCCCGGCGTAGGAGGTGCTGTCCCGGTTCCGCCAGAAGTCGCGGTTGCAGTAGAGGATGACGCGGTGGCCGGGGCGGAGGGCCTTGACCTTGCGGAGGAAGGCGTCCTTCTCGGCGCAGGAGGCCGCGCCCGCGCCCGTGGACTCCCAGTCGCAGGCGAGGATGTCGCCCTCGACGGAGTCGCACTGCTCGACGAAGTGCTCGGCCTGGGCATCGATGTTGCCCGGGTGGAGGAAGTGGTAGAAGCCGACGACGAGTCCGGCACGGCGGGCGTGGTCGGCCTGGGCCTCCATGCGCGGGTTGACGTACGTCCGGCCCTCCGTCGCCTTGACGAAGACGAAGTCGAGGCCGTCGGTGGAGTAGGCGGACGACTGGTAGGACGAGACGTCGATGCCGTGGACGGTGCTCACTTTCCCTCCTTCACGGCCGGGACCTTCAGCGCGTCCCAGCTCTTCGCGCCCGGCCAGCCGTCGGCGTCCGAGCCGCTGAGGCCCAGCTTGCGCTGCCACTTGGCGTACGACCGGCGGTCGGCGTCGGTCCAGCGCGGGCCGGGGCCGTCGGCGTAGGCGGAGCAGCCCTCGGCGACGAGGCGGCGGCCCATGGCCGTGACGACGGGCGAGCTGGGGGAGGAGCGGAAGAAGTCCGCGCCGGGGAACGGCTCGTACTGCGGCCCGGCGGCCGGGACCTTGAGCTCGTCGCCGGGATGCAGCAGGTACGGGTCCTTGAGGCTGTTGAGGGAGGCGAGGCGGGGGACGGTGGTGTCGTGGTCCTCGGCGATGGCGGTGAGGGTGTCGCCGGGGCGGACGGTGTAGCGGGCGGTGGCGCCTCCCGGCGTGGCGGGCTTCTCCGGGGCGGAGGCCAGGCGCTTGGCGATGCGGGCGCGCATGTCGTCCATGCCGAAGCCGCGGGGGTCGATCTTCTCGATCGACCACTCCTTGTGGCCGATGACCGAGCCCGAACCCCAGCCGTGGGCGCGGCAGATGGCGGCCGAGACGCGCTCGATGGCCTCCAGCTGGGCGGCCGGCCAGGGGTCTGCGCCGTCGCCCTCGTTGATGCACTCGAAGCCGTAGAAGCGGACGTTGCCGTCGGTGTTCTGGACGGTCGGACGGGGGAGGGCGGATTCGCGGATGACGGCGTCGAGGACGGCGGCGTCGCCGCTGCCCGCGTGGTTGGTGCGGCCGTTGCCGACGAGGTGGACGGTGCCCTCCTTGTCGATCACGCCGTGGCAGAGCGGGCCGGGCAGCTCGTCGTAGCCGTCGTAGCAGAGGTCGACGGAGTCGCGGGTGCCGCTGGAGGCGGTGTGGTGGACGACCACGCCGTTGACGGGGCCCCAGGCGCCCTTGTGGTTGCGGTTGTGGTTGCGCCAGTCGCCGACCTCGACGACGGTGACGCCTTCGGCGCGGAGGGCGGCGAGGAACTGGTCTGCGGAGAGGGGGGTTGCCATGCGGGTGTCTCCTTGCGGGAGTGACAACGGGCGTGCCCCGCACCGCGGAGTCGCGGTGCGGGGCACGCCCGGGGGGTGGGGGAGGGTCAGGCGGGGACGGCGTAAGTGACGCGGATGGTGAGGGGCACGGTCCAGGCGGCACCGGGTACGTCGGTCAGCACCTTGAAGCCGAGGTCACGTACCGTCCAGCCGAGTCCGTCCTCCGTCGGTTCGCCGGTGACCAGTGTGCTTCCGTCGAGGTACGCCTTGCCGTCTTCGCACGTCGGCTTGCCCAGCCGCTGGCTCGCACCGAGGATCAGAGCGCCTTCCGGGACACGTACGGTGAAGGGGCCGCGTGCATAACTCTCGGTGATGCCGAACGTCTCCGTGCGGGCCTCGAGCGCCTTGACGGCGCCGGTGAAAATGGAGCGCGTCTCCATGGGCGGTTTCCTTCCCTAGGGTTGGGGATGTCAGGCGATCGCAGCCCAGATGGCGTTGGCGTCGTCGATGACCGTGGACGGGTTGAACGAGGTGGGCAGCGACGTCTGGCCGGTGGCGGGGAGGCGGCAGTGGCGGACGAAGCCGCCGGGCATCCGGGCCCCTCCGGCCGGGCGGAGGCCGAAGTTCGCCGCGACGGCGAAGCCCGGGCCGTCCGTCTTGGTGGCGGGCCCGTTGACGACCATCGCCACCCAGTAGCAGCCGGGCTGCGCGACGTACGGCGCCGTGAGCGGCAGGGCGACGGTGGTGCCTTCGAGCACGCGTGGAAAGTTGTCCTTGAGCGAGGGCGTGAGCGCGACCCGCTTGCCGGTGGCGTCGTACAGACCCGCGTACGACGCGGCGCCGAGCGTGTTGCCGGCGTAGCCGTGGATGTAGAACGCGATGTTGTTGATCTCCGTGGGCGTGCGGAGCACGAGGCCCATCAGGTAGACCTGGCCCGGCGAACAGTACTGCGGTGAGCCGGGGTTCTTGTCGCCGGCTACTGTCGTCGACATCGACGCCGTCGCCGGATCGAACGTCCACGCCTTGAACCCCAGGTCCGTCGGACCCCAAGTCCCCGGCGTACCCAGGGCGTCGACGTAGCTCTTGCGGACCAGGTGGTCGCCCGAGGTCGGATCGGCCTTCGCCGTGGGGACGTTGGTGAACGTCTTCGTGCCGGAGACGGTCTGGTCGCCGGTCAGCGTGACGACCGAGCCGGCCGCCGCCGCGCCCAGCGCCGTCGCGTCCAGGACGACCTGGCCCGTCCGGCCGTTGACCGAGAGCACGGCGGCCGACTGCTGGACGTACCGCAGGTCGGCGGCCGCCTGGTCGAGGGCGCCCACGTCGGAGGCGACGAGCTTCACGTCGCCCTTCTTGTCGTTGACGGACGACACGGGGGCGACGGCCCCCGGCGGGAGCTGGGCGGCGGGCACCTTGCCGGACGCGTCGAGGGCGGCGACGCCGCCGGCCCGGCCGACGGAGGCGGCGGGCACGGCCTGGACGTCCGCGGCGGCGAGCGTGATCGCGGCGGCGCTCTTGCCGTTGACGGACTGGACGAGCCCGGGGGCGCCGGCCGGACCCGCCGGGCCGGGGTCGCCGGCCGGGCCGGGCGGCCCGGGGACGGCGACGTAGTGCGGGGCCTCGGGGTCGACGGGGGCGAGGTCGGCGAGGTCGACCGTCTTCTGCGCGGCGGGCAGGACGATGTCGTACGTCCGGTTCACCGGCAGCCCGGACAGCGCCTCGACGACGGTGTACGTCCAGCCGGCCGGGTTCATGCCCGGGGTGTCGGTGGCCGGCAGGACGGCCTTGATGCGGCCGTCGCCGTCGAGCGGGGCGGTGATCGGGCCGCCGAGGATGGTGTCGCTGCCGGTGTGGGTGAGCAGCGTCGGGGCCCGGAAGGTGACGTTGCCGCTCAACGGCAGGCCGTCCGGGGTGAGATAGCGGGCGGTGACGGTCACCGTGGGGATGGTGTTGGGCAACACGTGGATGTCTCCAGTGAGTCGGGAGAGGTCAGGACTTGAGGCCGTAGAGCGCGCCGGGCGAGCAGGCGACGGTGGCGCCCGGCGTGGTGACGCGGGCCTGCACCTCGAAGGTGACGCGGGTGTCGAAGGGCACGCCGACGGGCGCGGTGAACTCCAGCCGGCCGGTGCCGACCGGGCCCACCTGAACGCCGTTCACGAGGAGCCGCACCTCGCCGCCCTCCGTCGCCTCGACGAGGCAGTGGAGGCTGGGGTGCTGCACGATGGCGTCGGTGCGGTAGAGCGTCGTCCAGTCGGCGGACGACGTCGACTCCCAGCGCGCGGGGCTGGCGGCGGCCGGCTGCGGATACGGGATGTAGGGCCGGGCCAGGCCCTCGCCGGAGGTGTCGTCGGCGACGATCGCGTTGCTCTTGCCGTCGAAGATCCGCACCGACTGGCGCGGTTCGATGTCCGGCGCCTCGGAACGCACCGCCATCGCGACCGATCCGTCGTCGCGGCGCAGCATGAAGCCGGTCTGCCCCCGGCCGTCGGGCCGGTTGGGGAAGACGTCGGGGCTCTTGCCGATGTAGAGCAGCTCGGCGCCCTTCTCGCCCTCGCTGTCGCGGACGGCGAGCTGGCCGCCGTCGCTGATGACGACGTTGCCGCCCTGGACGCGGTCCATGGCGGGGCGGGTGTTGGCGCTGCCCATCAGGCCGCGGACCTGGCGTTCGAGGGCGCGGAGGCGGTCCAGGAGGTCAAGAGGAATCGCGGCCATAGGTCTTCTCCTCCAGGATGAGCTTGGCGGTCTCGGCCTTGCCGCGGGACGGCGGGCTGACGGAGAGGCCCACCACGCGGAAGCTGCGGTCGGGGGCTTCCTCGTGCCAGCCGTCGCGGATGCGCAGCCGGACCCGGGAGCCGATGAGGGCGGGGCTGATCCGGTCGTCCATGCGGATGGTGACCTCGGGGATGAACTCCGGGCGGTGCATGCGGTCGAGCGCCGCGCGGGCCAGGTCGTCGAGCAGGGCCTTGTCCTGGACGCCGCTCTGGTCGTCCGTGAACTCCAGCCTGGGCCAGCCCTCTTCGAGGTCCGCCACCTGCACCTGGGGGTCCGACAGTTGCGGCACGGAGGCGGACGCCTGGTCCCGGTTGGCGGACTCGCCGCGGATGACCACGACGTTCGCCTGGACGGTGGCGTCGGAGGGCAGGCTGTAGGTGAGGATCTGTCCGGGACGGTCGAGGACGATGTCCTCCCGGCCGGCCTCGATCTTGGGGCAGCCCAGCTGGAGGCGCTTGACCCGGCGGCCCGTCCCCGGGTCGCGGAAGCAGTGGATCCGCCACTCGAAGCCGTTCCGCCGCTTGCCGAGGTTGTCGATGATCTCCTGCACCCGCATGAGGTCGGTGTAGGCGAACTCGATCTCCGGGTACTCGACGTGGGACATGTCGCCGGTGAAGGTGATCCCGATGTTCCCGCCCCGCTGGGACTGGACGTCGGAGATCAGCTCGCGGACGATGTCGAACTGGTCGCGGTTCTTGAAGACCTTCTTCTCGGGCAGGATCCGGTGGTCCAGGTAGGAGTCGAACGTCCCGGCCTGGATCTGCACCTGGAGCCGGCCGCGCTCGTCCCCGGACGCCGTGGTCGTCCACAGGATGCCGCCCCACCAGATCTCGGAGCCGCGCTCCAGCCAGACCGCGGTGCGGCCGGGCCGGAGCGCGGCGCGGGCCCGCCGGGCCAGCGCCTCGTCGGGGAGGGGGACGGTGCCGCGGAGCGAGCCCGCCTTGCCGATGTAGTCGTCGAACTCGACGTCGGTGAGCGGGAGGGCGTCGATGACCCGGTCGGTGAGCAGGTCGCAGAACAGGGCCCGGTAGGTGACGTCGGCCTGCGGCGTCGTGCGCCTCATGCGTCGACCTCGTAGGAGCCCCACACCTCGTACCAGGAACCGTCCTGCGGGGTGGCCGGGTAGTCGGCGTCCACCCAGATGCCGGTCGCCCTGCCGTCCGTGGCGCTGCAGGACCAGCCGCGGGCCACGCCGGTGCCGGCCGGGACGCGGGTGGTGAACGCGTCCTTGGCGGTGGTCTTGTAGACGTAGCAGCCGCCGAAGTAGTACCCGCCGCCGTCCGGTCCGGTGCGGGCGCGGAAGTTGCCGGGCATGGCGAGGGACGGCGGGACCGGGAGGGTCAGGAACCAGTTGCCGTTCTGGCCGGCACCGCCCCACTTGGTGGTGGAGCCGATCCGCAGCGAGGCGTAGAACTGCACCTGCGGGCCGTCCTGGATGTACCGGCCGCTGATCGAGCCGTTGCCGATCTGGGGCGAGACCTTCCCTTCCTCGGCACCCCACACCGGCTGGTACTCCTGCCACGTCGGACGCATGTCCCGCCACGACTTGCCGTCCCAGCGCTGCAGGCCGCGGCCGTTGTCGCGGTACTGGCCCGGGTAGGCGCCGGGGTAGCTGACGCCCCGGTCCGCGGGGATGATGCCGCCGACGGCGACGGTCGCCTGGCGGCGGTCGATCACCGCGGTGCTCCAGTCGATGCCGCCGTTGCCGGTGGAGGCGCCGGCCTTGACGAAGACCTCGGCCAGCGGCAGGCAGGCCGCGGGCACCGCCGGGGCGACCGGGTAGGCGGCGGGGAGGCCCGGGACGATCTCGATGACGGCGCCGGTCCTGCCGGAGGCGTCCTGCTGGTCGTCGTAGATCCGCAGGACGACCAGGTCCACGCGGGGGTTGCCGGCGTCGCCGTCGGCGAAGGTGATGCTGGTGGTCTCGGGGACGTAGACCGGGTAGGCGCCGGCCGCCGGGGAGCCCTGGACGACCGCGCGGCCCGGGTTGACCTTGGTGCTCATGCCGGTGCCGTTGTTGTCGACCCAGAGGCCGTCGATGTAGCGGCTGCCGTCCGCGGAGCCGGGGATCACTCCGGGCCGGGAGGTGAGGGTGCCGGTCGGGGCCATGGTGCCGAGCGGGGAGAGCCGGGTGTCCAGGCGGGACTGGCCGCCCTCGCCGTTGCCGTCGGTGTTGAGCAGCCACGCACTGCCGATGTTCATGTCGTTCTCCAAGGGGTGGTGTGGGTACGGGACGTCGTCGGCGCGACGGCCGTCACCAGTGGGCGTTGCGCCAGGTGACGGTCACCGAGGCGCCGTCGCCCGGGGCGCCGGGCTCGGCGCGGAAGGCGAACTGGTTCTCGCCCGGGGCGAGTTGGAAGAGCTGCTCCGGCGTCGAGAACGGTGTCGCGGTGTGCAGGCGCGAGGCGGTGCCGTTGAGCGTCACGGTGCCGCTGTTGGTGTCGATGGTCAGGACGTCCGACGGGGCGAGCGTGATGTCGTACTCGATCCGCAGGCCGTCGCTGAGGCGGACGAGGGACGGGCGGGTGACCTGGCCCCGGAACTCGATGACGGGGCTGGTCGGCGCGTCACCGGTGTTGACGGCGGTGACGAGGCCGGCGGAGCCGCTGCGGCCCCAGTCGAGCGGCCACTTCAGGCTGTCGGTGCCGTTCCTGTCGGTGCCGCCGTTCTCGCCGTTCCCGCCGCTCCCGTGCCGCCAGGTCAGGCCGCTCTCCGGCTGCGGCAGCCCGGCCCGCGCGACCTGCTCCTCGATGCCGAAGCGGCGGGGGTCGGCGCAGACCCACTGCACGGTCGCCTTGGCCGCGCCCCGGGTGGCGAACATCCGGTCGTGCGGGACGACGCGCTGGGTCACCCGCGCCCGGCAGGCCAGCGTCTCGCCGTGCAGGCGCACGGCCAGCCACTGCTCGCCGGTGTGGACGGCGGTCGCGGCGTTGAAGGCGCGGGTGACGGCGGCGGCCTCGGACCGGTCCTCCGGCAGGAGCCAGATCGGCGCGGTGACGGTACGGGACTGGGACCACAGCGAGCCGGGCCAGGCGCCGTGCTGGTCGGGGCGGAGGACGTCCCCGCTGTCCAGCCCGGGCAGATCCGCCCAGCCGGTGAGTCCGCTGTCCGCGACCTGGTAGTCGGTACCGGGGCCGATCAGCAGTCCGGCCCACTGGATCTGCCCGTCCTGGGTGATCAGTGAGCCGGGAGGCTGTTGTGTGGTTGTGGTGGTCGGTGGCATGTGAGGGGGCCTCACCTTCTGCTGCTGTGGGTCTGTGCGAGGAAGAGCAGTTCCTCCGCGATGCCGTGGGAGCCGCGGCCCTCGGGCTCGTGGTAGGCGGCCAGGCGCGGCCTGCCGGTGGCCGCCGCGCCGGCCAGTTCCCTGGTGCGGGCGAGGAGTTGGCCGAGCTTCGACATCGGGAGGACGGCCTCGGCCTCGCCGGCCTCCGCGAGGATCACGGGGACGCCGCCGTCGCGCGGGGAGACGATGCCGCCCTGCGCGAGCATCGGGATGCGGTCCAGGTCGAAGCCGAACTTCTTGCCGAGGAGACTGACGTGGACGGTGTTCAGCGCGTCGATCACCTTGTTGGCGAAGCCGATGATCCCGTTGACCGGGGCCTTCAGGATGCCGACGGCCATGAGGAAGCCGGTCTTGATGAACTCGCCGAGCCCGTGGATGAGTTGCTCCCACGCCTTGCCCGTGGCCTTGACTCCGCCGGAGATGTCGCCCGTGAGGAACTTCTTCGCCGGTTCGAGGAAGAGCTTGATGCCGGCGAAGACGCCGGTGACGAGGGCGAGGCCGAACTCGATGTGCGGCTTGATCACCGCCATGGCGCCCGAGATCATGCTCGACGCCGCGGAGAACACCTCCTCCATGATCTGCTTGCCGGTCTCCGAGTTCATGGCGAACTCGATGAGCTGCCCGGCCATGGGGAGGAGGAGGGTGGCGAGGAGGGCGAGGGGGTTGCCCTTCATCACCAGGTTCACGGCCTGCATCACGCCGCTGGCGATCCCGGTCACGGTGGAGAACTTTCCGACGAGGCCGGCGAGTTTGCCGCCGAGCTTGCCGAAGAGGGCCAGGCCCTTGGAGAAGGCCGCGTTGCGGAGGTTGAAGCCCTTTTTCGAGCGGTTGACCTGCTGGACCGCGGTCGCGTTCTTCCGCAGGCTGCCCGTGGCCTTGTTGCTCTCCCTGCCGTTGTTCCCCGCGGCCCGTCCCGCGCCGTCCATGCCTGTCGCGGCCTGCTTGAAGGGCTGGGTGATCTGGGCCGATCCACGGTTGAGGCGATCGAGGACGCGGGAGGTGGAGACCACCTGCCGGGTGCCCGTCTGCACACTACGTACGATCCGCCCGAGGGCCGAGGCGAAGCCGGCGAAGGCTCCGGAGGTATTGGCGAGTGGGTTGCGGGGGAGTGCCGTTGCGACTGCCGCCGCCATGGGGTTTCCTCCTTTCCTTCGTTGGTGCCGAGCGCGTCCGCATCAGCCGCGGGCCTTGGCCAGGAACATCAGGGACGTGGCCGTCTCTTGGGGATCGCTCGCCTGCGTGGCGTAGTAGTTCTCGATGTGGAATCCGGCCCCCGCGGCCGTGCCGCCGACCCCGGCGGAGGCCAGTCGGCTCTCGACAGCCGTCCGGGTCAGCAGCCGGTCGAGCTTCGACAGCGGCATGACGGCCTCGGACTCGCCCGCCTCGGCGACGATCGCGGGAAGACCGCCGCTGCGCGGCGAGACGATGCCGCCCTGGGCGAACGTCGGGATGTTCGGGATCTCCGGGATGTTGATCGTGAAGCCCTTGCCGCCGATGAGCGGCACCCAGCTCGGGACGGAGACGTGGATGCCGTTCACGGCCCGGATCGCAGAGTTGATGAGCGAGATCATCGACCGGAGGGGGAACGTGGCGGCGTTGAGGATGCCCTTGAAGATGTTCTGGGCCCACGTGGGCAGGGCGTCCCAGGCGCTCTTCATCGCGTCCTTGACGTGCCGGAAGCCGCTGGGGATGTCGCTGACGATCCAGCCGAGCACCGGCAGGATCGCGAGCTTGATGCCCTTCCAGACGAGGTCCATCAGCGCGCCGGTGGCCTTCATGATGGGCTTGATGACCGTCATCGACTTCTCGACGGCCGTCTTGATGACGGAGAAGGCCTTCTTCATGATCTTCTGCATCGTCTTCGACTTGGACGCCATGGCGACGACCTTCTCGATGAGCGGTGCGAAGAGGTCGAGCAACATCCCGATGACGTTGCCCTTCATGGTCTTGTTCAGACCCTTGGTTTTGCCGTCGGCGTTCTTGACCTGACGGCCGTACTTGCCCAGCGGCCCGGCCGCCTTGCCGGCCTCCTTGCCGTTCTTGGCGATGGCCTTGGCGGACTGGTCGCCGTTGGTCTTGACGACCTTGAACTCGCGGCCGAGGTGCTGGGCGTTGGTCTTTGCCTTGCCCATGTGGGTGTTGACGCCGCCGAGTTGCTTGCCGAGGTTTCCGGCGGACTTGCCGGCGGCGTCGTGTGCGGTCTTGAAGTTCCGGGCGCCGCCCGCAGCGCGGGTGAGTGAAGATATGAGAGACATGGTTCATCCGATTCGCTGTGTGGGGACTCCGATTCGACTTCGTCAACCCAGTGCGGTTTCGAGACTGCGGACCCGGGTCTCCAGATCGCGGACCATCCGGGCGGTCTTGGTGGAGAACAAGGGCTGCCGCATGCGCGGCTGTGGTCCGGCAGGTCTTGACTGACGGGGACCCCCGCTTTGTTGTGCGGCGGGACGGCCATTGCGTGCTGCGTCCCGCAATGCGTCCAGCCGTTTGTTCGCCGTCTTGGCAAGGGCTAGTGCTTCCTTGCCCACGTCCGGCTTGCTCGGAGCCTTTCCGCCGGCCAGAGAGGGGAACTTCTCCTTGGCGTTTTTGATCCGCTTCGAGAACAGATCGTTGAGAGACGTCGTCTTGTTCTCGAATACCTGCACGCCTGCGATGGTCAAACCCTTTTCGTCGTACTTGACGAGGGAGGGGTCGATTTTGACGAGCTGAGCAGATGTGGTGAGGCCTTGGACGCCACCGGTCTTGTGGAGCTGGGCTTTCCCGAAGAAGCTCTCTACGGACTGCTTAATTCCGCCCCAGAGCTCGTTTACGGTCTTTTCCCAGTCGATCGGTGTTCCCTGGGGGATTGGATTCGGGACGGTAAAAGGTGGATATTCCGGAAATTCCGGAGCTGTTCCAACGGGATCTGATGGCACCTGTCTCCTCCTTTGGGTAACGGAGAGCTGGTCTGCGCGACGGTGGCCTTGCTACGATTTCGATCAACCGTTCGGGCTGGTGGAGATGTGGCGCAAGGGAGTTGTCGAGATTGGTCGTTGCTATGGTGCTCGGGGCTGCAGCGGTTTGGATGCTGGTGCAGTTGTCGCGAATGACGAGTGTCAGGCGGAAAGGCGTCCCTGCCGAAGCGGTGTGCGATCACAACAAATGGAATGAAAGGCGCGTTGCCAGTGTTTGCGTCTTCACTCCCGAGGGAGGGGAGCCGATAGAAGTACAGACTTCCTACTATCGTGAGCCCGCGCTCGCGCCTGGGGATAGGGTGAAGGTGCTCTATAATCCGAGTGATCCTCAGCAGGCGATTTTGCCGGATTATGCAGGTAATGAGCTACTTCTTATCTGGATCGCCGTTGCTGTCGTAGGCGGACTCAGTGTTGTCTTTGCCGTGAAATCTCTTGTCGGCTGACGTTCTGCAACTCGCGTGAAGAGTTTTGTCAACTGGTCGCGGCGCGCGGTGATCACGCGCGCCGGCCCGTCGCGTCACTCCGGGCTCAAATGCTCCGTCTTCAGCGTCTGCTTGGCGACGTATACCTCTCCCCCCGTGTCCGGGTCCTTCCTGAGGGTGGCCACGATGCCGCGCGTGATCTCCGTGATCTCCGTGAGGTCCGTGTGCATCGAGTCGGCGAAGAGCGTGTAGCCGCTGTGGTGCCTGGGGTCGAAGTCGGGCACGGAATTGGCGTAGTTACGCGTCGTTCCTCGTGAGCGGTCAGACAGTGATGGGGCCGGTCTCAGTTGAAGAACCGGGCCAGTTGATCGGGATCAGGGAGCGCGGGGGACGGCTGTTGCTCTTCGTCCGGGAGTCCGGTCGCCCCGGGAGCGGACTCCTCGAGACCTGGCCGCGGTACTGGTTCCGGATAGGGCAGCGGCTCCGCTTCCTCATCGCTGTTCATCGAGATGGTGATCCAGTTGGCGACCGCCAGGTGGTCGGTGATCGCCGCGAGGAGATGGGTGTTGGCGTCCCACTCCACGGCCTCGCCGTGCAGATCGCGATTGACCGCGCTGTCACGTGGCAAATGCTTCACCAGCACCGCGAGCCGTCGCGAAGACAACGACCCGCGGTGCCAGTCCAGCAAATCCACGCCGTAATGCCGCAGCAGATCGGCTTCGAGAGCCTCGGCGTGTTCCTCTACGAACGCGTCGAGGCTCAGTCTTCCCCCAGGCCCAGCCCCGTCTCCTTGCCGTACGCCTCCAGGATCGCCGCGATGTCCTGCATCGTGACGTCGTGCTCCGCGAAGCGGGCGTACTGGTCCTTGCCCATCAGCAGGCCCAGCAGGCCGTCCACGTCGTTGTCGTCGAGCTCGCGCAGGGCACGGGCGGTGCGGTGGTTGATCTCCGTGGGGAGTTCGAAGGTGTCGCCGTCCAGGGTGAAGGACCAGGCGCGGCCCTGGGCCTCAAGGCGCTGGGCGCGGGCGGCGTTGACGTCGAATGCGGGCATTACTGGCTCCTGTTGGGAAGGTGGAGATGGGGAGGGGAACAAGGGCGGGTGCCGCCCTGTGCACGGGGCGGCACCCGCCGGAGAAGGGAATTACTTGGCCGCGCCGACCGCGTACGCCTTGTCCTTCATCAGCCAAGTCGCCAGCGAGGCACCCGGCTTGGAGGACAGGGCGGTGAAGGTGACGCCCAGCTTGACCGCGCCCTTGCGGTTGAGGTCGATGTCGTCGCTGACGGTCACCAGGCCGCGCGGAATGACGAAGCGGTATCGCACGTCCGCGCCGTCGTTGAACTCGATGCCGAGCGCGCGCTCGTCCTCGCCCTGGTCGCTCTGGATCTCGTACTTGTAGAGGCCCGAGTTGGGGGCGGTCTCGACGACGTCGCCGCCGCCGAAGAAGAACGGCAGGGTGTCCTCGTTCAGCTGGAGCATGCCGAACTTCACGGTCAGCTCACGCTCGGTGTAGATCGTGCGCGCCGGGGTCAGCGACTGCCAGGTGTCGACGTTGGCAGTCTTGCCCTTGCGGCCGAACTTCACGCCGTCGGTGCTGGTGTAGCCCAGGTCGTGCCAGGCGGAGCCCCACTCGGTGGTGGTGTCCGCCGGAGCGTCGGTGCCGACCTTGGCCAGGAGGATCCGGCCGGTGCCGGCAACGCGGATCTCGTTGGGGTTCTGCATGGGGTTCTCCTTGTGAGAGGGATGAGAAAGGCCCCGCCGACGGTCGGCGGGGCCCGGTGGAATGCGAGAAGGTCAGGAGACGGGGCGGAGGGCCAGCCACACCGTCGTGCGGTAGCGGTTCGCCCCCGGCCGGTTGAAGTCCGGGAACCAGCGCACCGCCTCCGTCTCGACGACGTCGTGGACGACCGCCGAGCCGTAGACCGTGCCCCTGAGCTGGAGGAGAGCCGTGCGGACGAGCAGCGACAGCGCGTGCGCCGCCGTCTTGTCCGGCCCGTAGACCTCCAACTCGACCAGCGGCTGGTCCAGGTGGAGGTCGTCCACCCAGGCGCCGCCGGTCCGCGAGACCAGCACCGCCTTCCGCTTGCCGTCGAAGTCGGCGGCCGGGCGGTTGTCGATTTCCACCCCGGCGAACTCCGACCGGAACTTCAAGTTGTCGATGATGAGGCGTTCCACATCGGGGAACGTGATCGGGGCTTCCATCGGTAGGGGGCTCCTTGTCTGTGGACAGGCGCGCCGAGCGGCCCGCGCGGGACGCGGGGGCGTGCTGGGAAGGAGTGGGCGCCCGTGTCGTCCGTACGCACGGGCCGCTCAACGCGAAGCGGCGGATGCCGGTGCCTTGTTGGGGGCACAGCTCCGCCGCTGCATCTATTGTGAACGAGATCGTGCGGGCGCGCAACTAGTGGTTGCGGAGGCGCGCGGAACGTGTCTGTCGTCTCGGCTCATTCCATGATCGAATGGCCGTACATCGCGCACGTTTCGTGCGTCCTTATTGCCATAAAGAGGGTCTTATGCGCGCTCACGACGCGCTGACCTGGGCCGTACGCGCGAGCGCGGGCCTGGCGTTCGCCGCCGCGCTGGCGGCCATCGTGTGGGCCTGGGGATAGGCCCTCAGCCGGCGCCGCACACCGGCGTCCTCGTCTGCGCCTGGACCATGGCGGGCGCGGCCGTTGTGCGAGTGGTGCTGCTGTGGGTCCGCCGGGCGAACGGCAGGCGTTGGATGGTCCGTTCCATGACCGCCGCGGCCGTCTCCCTGCAGAAGGCGCTGCCGGAAGACCCGCGCCGGATGTGGGACTCGGTGTACGCGGCACCCCGGGACAACGAGTGGTGGATCAAGATCCGGCAGCTCGCCAGGAACCTCCTCCTGCTCGCGGCTTCCCTCACCGCCGCCGCACTGCTGGGCCTGCCGGGGCAGGAGAGCCGGCAGGTGGTTCTCCAGCGCGCGGGCGCCGAAGTCGCGACCGCGATCGTCGCCGAGCCTCCACGGATCGTGGACAAGACGTACGACGACGATGACCCATCACGTGTGGTCAGTTATCGCACGGCGATGACGGTGTCGATCCCCGGCGGGCCCACACGCCTGGCCCTCGAACCGGTATGGACGACCAAGCCCCGGCGCGTCGGGCAGCGGATATCCGTTCTCTGGGCGCAGGGCAAGCCCGAACTCGGCGGTTACACCGCGAGGTCGGAGGAGCTCACGCGGCTGGCGAAGGGCAAGTGGGACGTGGACCTGCTGAGCGTCAGCGCCGATGAGCCTTTCGGGGTGGTGATTGGAGGCATCTTCGGGTTCGTCATGCTGCCCTGGGCCTTCATGTTCTCCCTGGGCCTTGACGAGGACGACCTGAGCGCGAGCTCCTGGTCGCCGGTGACGCAGGCGGTCCACGCCCTCTTCGCCCTGGGCGTGGCCTACGGCTGTACCCCGGCCCTCGTCGGGCGCCCCGCCCAGGGCGACTTGCAGAGGTTCTGGGAGGCCGGTGGCTGGTTCCTGATCCCGTTCCTGATCTTCACTCCTGTCGCCCGCATGATCCGGGAGCACTTCCGCAACTGATCACACCCCCCGGCCCGTCCAGCCACACCCGGCTCCCCTCCCCGTCCACCGTCAGCCCGAACCGCTCCGGCCCCGGCGACCCCCGGCCCAGCCACCAGACGTACGCCGCCTCCGCCTCGTCCCAGAGGCGGCGCGGGCCGCCCTGCCAGACGAGGGTCGTCAGCGTCTCGTCCTCGCGGAAGAGGACGCACGCCCAGGACGGGTCGTCGTCCAGCGCCCGCAGCCACACCGGGCGCGTGCCGTAACGCGCCTTCTCCGACGTGTACTGGCGGCACGCCCGCAGCCGGAGCCCCAGCACGAACGCCGCCTCCGGCCGCAGGAATTCCGCCTCCGTGAGCGTCGTCGTCGAGACATCGCCCTCCGCGGAGAGGTCCTGCGGCGGCGGGGGAGGGGCGCACGGGCCGTTCGCCGGGCCGGCCGGGCCGACGAAGCGGCCCTCCGCGCGCCGGCCATCCTCGGAGACGGTCAGGCGGACGGTGATCCGCTGATCGCTGTACCTCGTCCGCCACGGGACGAGCAGGACCGCGCCCGGACGGGCGTCCGCGAGGGCGTTCACGCGACCACCGCCCACTGGGCAGCTGGCGCTCACTGCTCCGCCTCCCCCGTGGCGCGCTCCTCGCGCGTCGCCAGGCGCAGCGCCTCCGGCGGGACGTCCCACTCGCGGCCGCCGCCCGGCGGCCTCACGTAGACGCGACGGCCGACGACGGCCATGACCTGTGCGAGCGTCGCGGTACGCGTGTCCACGACGTAGGCCCCTTCGCGGTACGACACGGAACGTCCCCTTCGGGTTGTGCTGGATGGAAGGAGCTTCCAGCGTGGTGGCGTGAAACTACGCTCGGCAAGCCAGGTCTGGATGCAATTGCCGTGCTGCGCAGGGGAGTTAGGCTGTGGCCAAGGGTGTTGGAGGGGGACGGTCCAAGCCGTCGAAGTTCGGGTGGCGCTTCTTCGGACAGGAGTTGAAGCGGAAGCGGGAGGAGGCTGGGCTCACACAGAACGAGCTGGGCGACCGGGTCGCCTGCTCCGGCTCGTACCTCGGACAGTTCGAGTCGGCCGTGCGCAAGCCACAGCTCGACTACGCGAAGCGGATCGATGCCGAGCTGGGGACGGATGGGATCTTCGAGCGGATCTGCTCGGAATTGATCGACGCCGAATCGGAGTATGACGACTACTTCGAGGGTGCCCGGTACCTCGAAGGGCTGGCAGTGGCCCTCCACGAGTACGGCATGAGGTTCGTACCAGGGCTGGTGCAGACGGAGGCCTACGCCAAGGCGGTCATTCGCGGGGCCTGGCCGCTGGAGTCGGAGGAGACCGTCGACGCGTGGGCCGCCCCCAGGATGAAGCGCCAGCTCATCCTCGATGACCCAACACGTCCATTGTTGTGGGTGATTATCGACGAAAGTGTGCTCCGGCGACCGGTCGGCGGTGCGGCTGTGATGCACGAGCAGTTGAACCACTTGGCGGCGATGGTGCGTAGGCGGCGCATCGTGCTGCAAGTGGTGCCGTACAGCGTGGGGGTACCGGCGCTGCACGGGGATGTGAAGGTCATGGAGTTCGAGGACGCTCCGCCAGTGGTCTACACGGAGGGCGCCATGTCAGGCGGCCTGCACGACAACCCCGTCAAGGTCGCTCGGTACAACAGGGCCCTTGAGTTCGTGAGGGCGACCGCGCTTTCACCGAGGGACTCCCTGGCGTTGATCGAAACGGTGGCAGAGGAGTACGGACGTGAGCATGAGAGCAGCGGCATGGCGCAAGAGCAGCTACAGCGGCGGCGGGGGCGGTGGTTCGGACGGCTGCGTCGAAGTCATCGATGACATACCCGGCATGGTCCCCGTCCGGGACTCCAAGTCCCCTCACCGCACCCGCCTCACCTTCCCCGCCCCCTCCTGGGCCGCCTTCGTCGCCCGGGCGGCCCGGGAGGGAGCGCTCAGCGCCACGGTCTGAGGACGCGGATCTCGTCGCGGAGGTGCATGACCTTCGCGTCGATGTCGCGGTACCGGTCCGGAATGTGGCGGACGCGGTTCAACTCGGTCCGGCCGGCCTCCAGTGCGGCGAGGGCGTCGCCGAGGGCGTGCAGGCGGACGGCGAGGGGCCGGTGCCGGGGGTCCATGGGGTTGGACCAGGCCAGTTCCTGCTCGGCGGCCGTGAACGAGGCGAGGACGCGGTCGCGGACGAGGGTGATCCGGGAGCGCAGGTCCTCCATGGTGGACCGGGTCTCCTGGAGGCTGCGGAGGAGGGTCTCCAGGCTCTTCAGGGCGGAGGCGTTGTCCTTGAGGTAGCGCTTGAACTGCTTGACGCCGGCCGTCAGCGTGTCGAGGTCGGACCCCGCGAGGGCGGCGTCGTCCCACGGCGCGCGCATCTGCCCGTACTCGGCGGTCGCCTGATGGTGGTGGTCCTGGACGGCGGTCAGGTCGTTGAGCGGTTCACGGACCGCCTTCCTGGGCATGCCGGGCGCGTCCAGGACGTCCTCGAACAGGCGGCGCGCTTCGAGGAGTTCGTCCATGCGGTAGCCGACGGTCACATGGGCCCGGTCGGCGCGGCGGATCAGCTCGGCCAGCTCGTTGCGGCGGGCGGTGAGCTTGTCGGCGGCGTGGGCGGGGCGGCCGCGGGATCGCCGGAGCATCAGCCGCCCTCGCGGGCCAGCGCGTCGCGGACCTCCGCGATCCGGACTTCGAGGTCGCGGTAGAGGTCGGTGAACGCGCGGCCCTCCGCGTCCACGCGGCCGGCGTCCAGCTCGCGCAGCCGGTCCTCGGCGGCGTGCAACCGGGCCTCCAGGGTGAACCGGCCCGCGGCCGCGGCGCCGGGCCGGGCGAGCTCGGCGCGGGCGGCGGCGAGGGAGGCGTGGATGCGCTCGCGGATCGGCGCGATCTTGGCGGGCAGTGCGACCAGCTTGTCCCGCACTTCGGCGAAGAGGACGTTCGTGTCGGTGAGGGACTCGATCAGCTCCTCGGCGGCCTCGGCGAGGTCACGGAACCGCTCGGCCGCTTCGATGAGCGCCGGGGCGTCCTCGGTCTCGGGGTGCCGCCAGAGGTCGCGGGCCTCCTCGTAGTGGATCCGCGCCTCGCGGCAGGGCTGGAGCACCTGCTGGGCCGGTGCCAGCTGGGCCTGCACGGCGTGGACCGGCACACCGTCGCCGCGGCCGAGCAGGGAGCGGATCTCCTCCAGCGTCCCCTCGAAGCGCGCGAGCTCCTGGTCGAGGCGCGCGTACGTCCGGCCCGCCAGCTCCGTCGCGTCCGTCAGTTCCTCATGGGCCGCCGCCCAGAGCCGACCGTCCGTCTTGCGCCGCCGCCCCCACATGCCCGTCTCCTTTTGATCCGACCGGGAATCAGACCCCCATGGAGAGCGATCTTATGTTCGACTATTGGGGGAGCGTATGGGGTCGGGGGGACGTTACCTGAGGCGACGGGCTGTCAGCCCGTCGCGTTAAATTACAGGGACGATCGCACACGCTCCGGGTATCTCGCGACAGATGCGTCGGAGATGGTACGGACGGGCAACGAGTCGGCGTGGAACACGTGGGGGTGGCATGAGCGAGGTGGTCGTGATGTCCGGGGGAGCGCCGAGATGAGCCCGCACAGGGAGCGCCTGGCGGACGTCGTGGCCGCGACGGTGGAGGTGGCGGGTGAGTCCGGGCAGGCGGGATCCTTCACGGACGAGGTCGCCGCGGCGCTGACGTCGGTGATAGGGAAGCTGGCCGACAAGGCGGTGGACGCCGCCGAGCTGAGCGGGTTCGTCAGCGGCTGGCAGGAGGCGGTGGACGCGCTGCGCGACACCGGCGACTCCACGACCGCGGGGGCGCAGGTCTACCGGATGCCGGGGTGGGCGACGCCCGACGGATCGGCCGGCGCGAAGGACGTCTGACCTTCCGCCCCGCACAGGGGGGAGGTGCGCCCCGCGACCGATCGGCCGGTCGTGGGGCGCACCCCTATATGGCGCCCCCCTCCATGGAGGGCGCTGATCCGGGGTGGCGGGCGTGCTCAGGGGCGCCGTTCGTGCGCCCGGCGGGTGGCGCGCTCGGCCGCGAAGACGTCCTCGAGGCGGAAGAGGTGCGCGCGGCCGCGCCGCCCCGCCGGCACCAGGTGCTTCAGCTGGACCCACTTGCGGATCGTGTCGGGCACGACCGCCACTTCCCGCGCGGCGATGGCCGTCGTCACCAGGGTCGTCATCGCCCGCCCTCCTCGTCCCGCGCGGAGTCCTGGGCCGCCGTCAGTTCGGCGAGGTCGCCCTCGGTCTCCTCCGCGAGCCGGCGCCACTCGGCGCGTACCCAGGAGTGGCGGTGCCCGGCGTCCGCATGGCAGCGGCAGGCCGGATCGGCGCACCGGCAGCCCGGGTTGACGCAGAGGACGGTCTCGCGGTGCGGGAAGACGCGCAGGGAGACGGAGTCGCAGTGGACGCAGCGGCCGCGCACCCGGACGGGCGTCTCCGCGTCGCCCAGGGCGAGCGAGCAGCGGCGGGCCATGCGGCGGGACTCGGCGCGGACGTGGCCGGCGAGCACGGGATCGGTGGCGACCTCGTCCAGCAGGCCCAGGAGGCGGGTCAGGCGCTGCTCGACCGTGCCGCGCCGGGGGCGGGGCAGGCGGAGCTTCTCGCAGACGGCCTCCTCCAGTTCCACCACGCCGTCGCTGATGTCGCGGATGGTGTCGGAGACGAAGAGCCGGATGGGCAGCGAGGGGCCGGCGGTTCCGCCGCGGCGGCCGAGGGGGGAGGGGGCGGAGGTGCGGCCGGGGGCGAGTTCGCGGCCCAGCTCGGGGAACTGGCGCAGCAGGACGCCCAGCCAGACGGCGGCGCTGTCGGGGTGGCGGGGGGAGTCGGTCATGGCTGCTCCAGCGGTTCGAGGGCGACGGCGAAGGCTTCGGGGAGGGCGACCCGTCGGCCGTTGCGCCAGAGGTGGCCGCCGCTGACGCCGTCGAAGAGGTTGTCGCCCGGGGCGACGGTGTCGAGGCAGGGGCGGCGTACGGGGCAGACGGCGCAGGCCCGCAGGGCGGGGAGCGCGGCCTTGGCGCGGCGGGCGAAGACGGTCTGCGCGGGCAGGCCCGTACAGGCGGCGCGGGTGCGCCAGTCGGCGTCGGACGGGTCCGGGGCGGAGGGGGCGAGGAGGGGGGCGGATGCGGGCATGGGGCGGGTGGTCCCTCTCGTGCTGCGGGCGGGAGGCGGGACCGCTTGTTGCGGCTGCGCAATCGACACTAGCCCGATTGCGTGCGAGCGCGCAACAAACTCGGGAGCGGCGAGGGTGCGATCACGCATCGTGCGGGGCATGTCACATGCGGCTTGCCGGGAATTTGCCGAGGCGCACTGGCCGGTTGCGGACACGCACGTCAATCTGGTTATTGCGTGCGCGATCGGACGGTATGGTCTGTGCTGCGGAGGGAGCGTGCTATGGGCGAAAAGGGCTCGGAGATGGAGCGGTTCGCGGCCTGGGTCGAGGACCTGATGCGGCGCCGCGGGTATGACATCGACAGCCCGCGCGGCGGCGGGCGGTCACGGCTGGCCGAGGACGCCGGGGTGCACCGCGCGGCGGTGACCCGGCTGTTGCAGCGGCAGAGCCTGCCGGACCTGGAGACGATGCGTGCCTTGGCGCGCGTCCTCGGGGTCGGGCTGCGGGACATGCTGATCCAGTCCGGCCGGGTCGCGCCGGAGGACCTGCCCCTGCCGGCCGCGGACGAGCGGAACGACGGGAAGCGGGTCACTCCCGCACAGGCGGCCGAGCTGCTCGGCGTCCCGGAGACCCACCGCCGGCAGTTCGTCGAGATGACGGAGATGATCCTGGCGGTCAGCGGGGTGCGGCCGGACGACCCGCGCAGCGCTCAGTGGGGCGCCTCGGCCCGGCGCTGAACCGGGCGCGGGCCGGGCGCGGGGGTCGGGTATCGGCCGGGCGCCCCGAGGTGCCGCATGCCGACGCGGGCGGCAATATTGGACATACAACGCACATCGGTACGTCCTCCGCGTGTGCATTTGTTTTGACCGTGGCCCATGCTGTAGGTACGCTCTGACCTTGTGCCTGGGGTGTCCCTGGGCTCTTGTGCGTGCCTTCGAACCGCACGAGAGGCCGGGCCGGAACGGTCTTGAACGGGCCCGAACGGTTCAAAGACACCGAAAATCTGCGCTCATCCGCTTGCGGCGGGGTCTGCAGGTTTCGACACGCCCGACCGCGTGGGTCGGAGCGTCGTTCCAGGTTAGTTTTATCGTGATCGGCACACAGAAACCGGAGAAACGGTGCCTACGATCCAGCAGCTGGTCCGAAAGGGCCGGCAGGACAAGGTCGAGAAGAACAAGACGCCCGCACTCGAGGGTTCGCCCCAGCGCCGTGGCGTCTGCACGCGTGTTTTCACGACCACCCCGAAGAAGCCGAACTCGGCCCTGCGTAAGGTCGCGCGTGTGCGTCTGACCAGCGGCATCGAGGTCACCGCTTACATTCCGGGTGAGGGCCACAACCTGCAGGAGCACTCGATCGTGCTCGTCCGCGGTGGCCGTGTGAAGGACCTGCCGGGCGTCCGCTACAAGATCATCCGCGGCTCGCTCGACACCCAGGGCGTCAAGAACCGCAAGCAGGCTCGCAGCCGCTACGGCGCCAAGAAGGAGAAGTAAGAATGCCTCGTAAGGGCCCCGCCCCGAAGCGCCCGGTCATCATCGACCCGGTCTACGGCTCTCCTCTGGTCACGTCCCTGATCAACAAGATCCTGCTGCACGGCAAGCGCTCCACCGCCGAGCGCATCGTGTACGGCGCCATGGAGGGTCTGCGCGAGAAGACCGGCAACGACCCGGTCATCACGCTGAAGCGCGCCCTCGAGAACGTCAAGCCGGCTCTCGAGGTCAAGTCCCGCCGCGTCGGTGGCGCCACCTACCAGGTGCCGGTCGAGGTCCGCCCGGGCCGCGCCTCCACCCTGGCGCTGCGCTGGCTGGTCGGCTACTCCCGCGCCCGTCGCGAGAAGACCATGACCGAGCGTCTGATGAACGAGCTGCTCGACGCCTCCAACGGTCTCGGCGCCTCGGTCAAGAAGCGCGAGGACACGCACAAGATGGCCGAGTCCAACAAGGCCTTCGCGCACTACCGCTGGTAGTCGCTCCCCCATCGAGAACCGAGAGAAGACTGAAGCCTTATGGCTACCACTTCGCTTGACCTGGCCAAGGTCCGCAACATCGGGATCATGGCCCACATCGACGCGGGCAAGACGACCACCACCGAGCGGATCCTGTTCTACACCGGTGTCTCCTACAAGATCGGTGAGGTCCACGACGGCGCTGCCACGATGGACTGGATGGAGCAGGAGCAGGAGCGCGGCATCACCATCACGTCCGCCGCGACGACCTGCCACTGGCCGCTCGAGAACGTCGATCACACGATCAACATCATCGACACCCCGGGCCACGTCGACTTCACCGTCGAGGTGGAGCGCTCGCTGCGCGTGCTCGACGGTGCCGTGACCGTGTTCGACGGTGTGGCCGGTGTCGAGCCGCAGTCCGAGACGGTGTGGCGTCAGGCCGACCGTTACGGCGTGCCGCGCATCTGCTTCGTCAACAAGCTGGACCGCACCGGCGCCGAGTTCCACCGCTGCGTCGACATGATCGTCGACCGCCTGGGTGCCCAGCCGCTGGTCATGCAGCTCCCGATCGGCGCCGAGGCCAACTTCCAGGGCGTGGTCGACCTCGTCCGTATGAAGGCTCTGGTCTGGTCCGCCGAGGCCGCCAAGGGCGAGATGTACGACGTCGTCGACATCCCGGACACCCACACCGAGGCGGCCGAGGAGTGGCGCGGCAAGCTCGTCGAGGCCGTGGCCGAGAACGACGAAGAGATCATGGAGCTCTTCCTCGATGGCCAGGAGCCGACCGAGGAGCAGCTGTACGCCGCGATCCGCCGCATCACGATCAACTCGGGCCGCGCCGACCAGACCACCGTCACCCCGGTGTTCTGCGGCACCGCGTTCAAGAACAAGGGCGTCCAGCCCCTGCTCGACGCGGTCGTGCGCTACCTGCCCTCGCCGCTCGACGTCGAGGCCATCGAGGGCCACGCCGTCAGCAACCCGGACGAGGTCGTCAAGCGCAAGCCGTCGGACGACGAGCCGCTGGCCGCGCTGGCGTTCAAGATCATGAGCGACCCGCACCTCGGCAAGCTCACCTTCGTCCGCGTGTACTCCGGCCGCCTGGAGTCGGGTTCTCAGGTGCAGAACTCGGTCAAGGGCAAGAAGGAGCGCATCGGCAAGATCTACCGCATGCACGCCAACAAGCGTGAGGAGATCGAGTCGGTGGGCGCGGGCGACATCGTCGCCGTCATGGGCCTGAAGCAGACCACCACCGGTGAGACGCTGTGCGACGCGGGCAACCCGGTGATCCTGGAGTCCATGGAGTTCCCCGCTCCGGTCATCCAGGTCGCCATCGAGCCCAAGTCGAAGGGCGACCAGGAGAAGCTGGGTGTCGCCATCCAGCGCCTGGCCGAGGAGGACCCGTCCTTCCAGGTCCACACCGACGAGGAGACCGGCCAGACGATCATCGCGGGCATGGGCGAGCTGCACCTCGAGGTGCTGGTCGACCGCATGAAGCGCGAGTTCCGGGTCGAGGCCAACGTCGGTAAGCCGCAGGTCGCGTACCGCGAGACGATCCGCAAGGCCGTCGAGCGCATCGACTACACCCACAAGAAGCAGACCGGTGGTTCCGGTCAGTTCGCCAAGGTGCAGATCGCGATCGAGCCCCTCGAGGGCGACGGCTACGAGTTCGAGAACAAGGTCACCGGTGGCCGCATCCCGCGGGAGTACATCCCGTCCGTGGACGCGGGCTGCCAGGAGGCCATGGAGTTCGGCGTGCTGGCCGGCTACCCGCTGACCGGCGTCAAGGTGACGCTGCTCGACGGTGCCTTCCACGACGTCGACTCCTCCGAGCTCGCCTTCAAGATCGCCGGTTCCATGGCGTTCAAGGAGGGTGCCCGCAAGGCGTCGCCGGCTCTGCTCGAGCCGATGATGGCCGTCGAGGTCACCACCCCCGAGGACTACATGGGCGACGTGATCGGCGACATCAACTCCCGCCGTGGCCAGATCCAGGCCATGGAGGACCGGTCGGGCGCCAAGGTCGTCAAGGGCCTGGTGCCGCTGTCGGAGATGTTCGGCTACGTCGGCGACCTCCGCAGCAAGACCTCGGGTCGCGCAAGCTACTCGATGCAGTTCGACTCCTACGCCGAGGTTCCGCGGAACGTCGCCGAGGAGATCATCGCGAAGGCCAAGGGCGAGTAACCAGCTCCCGTCTCCACAGACGAGACTGACGCTTTAGGCTTGACACCGAACGTCGGGGCATACCGCCGTGAATCGAGAGAAAGCAGTTGATTCGGCTCTCTTTCGGTCCGCGGCGGGTGCCCCGCCGGACGGCACCCCAGCAAAGATCCCTGGCGCCGTGAAGCAGGCGTACAGAACCACTCCCCAGGAGGACCCCAGTGGCGAAGGCGAAGTTCGAGCGGACTAAGCCGCACGTCAACATCGGCACCATCGGTCACGTTGACCACGGTAAGACGACCCTTACCGCGGCCATCACCAAGGTGCTGCACGACGCTCACCCGGAGCTGAACCCCTTCACGCCGTTCGACCAGATCGACAAGGCGCCTGAGGAGCGGCAGCGCGGTATCACCATCTCCATCGCGCACGTTGAGTACCAGACCGAGTCGCGTCACTACGCCCACGTCGACTGCCCGGGTCACGCGGACTACATCAAGAACATGATCACCGGTGCCGCCCAGATGGACGGCGCGATCCTCGTGGTCGCCGCGACCGACGGTCCGATGCCGCAGACCAAGGAGCACGTGCTCCTGGCCCGCCAGTCCGGCGTTCCGTACATCGTCGTCGCCCTGAACAAGGCCGACATGGTGGACGACGAGGAGATCCTGGAGCTCGTCGAGCTCGAGGTCCGTGAGCTCCTCAACGAGTACGAGTTCCCGGGCGACGACGCTCCGGTCGTCAAGGTCTCGGCGCTGAAGGCGCTCGAGGGCGACGCCGAGTGGGGCCAGTCGGTCATGAACCTCATGAACGCCGTCGACGAGAACATCCCGCAGCCCGAGCGTGACGTCGACAAGCCGTTCCTGATGCCGATCGAGGACGTCTTCACGATCACCGGTCGTGGCACGGTCGTCACCGGCCGTATCGAGCGCGGTGTCCTGAAGGTCAACGAGAACGTCGACATCATCGGCATCAAGCCGGAGAAGACCTCCACCACGGTCACCGGCATCGAGATGTTCCGCAAGCTGCTCGACGAGGGCCAGGCCGGTGAGAACGTCGGTCTGCTCCTCCGTGGCATCAAGCGCGAGGACGTCGAGCGCGGCCAGTGCATCATCAAGCCGGGTTCGGTCACCCCGCACACCGAGTTCGAGGCCACGGCCTACATCCTGTCGAAGGACGAGGGTGGCCGCCACACCCCGTTCTTCAACAACTACCGTCCGCAGTTCTACTTCCGTACGACTGACGTGACCGGTGTTGTGACCCTCAAGGAGGGCACGGAGATGGTCATGCCCGGCGACAACGCCGAGATGTCCGTCCAGCTCATCCAGCCGGTCGCCATGGAGGAGGGCCTGCGCTTCACCATCCGTGAGGGTGGCCGCACCGTGGGCGCCGGCCAGGTCACGAAGATCGTCAAGTAAGTCCTGCACTTGCCTGTGATCTGACCTGATGGTCGATCGAAGGGCCCGCACGCCCCTTGGGGTGTGCGGGCCCTTCGGGTTTTTGCCCCGGCCCCTTTAAGGGAGGGCCGGGGCGTCTGCTTTCTCCGGGCTTTCTACTGGCGCCAGATCCACGGTGTGGCGTCGGCACCCATGGCGACCACGGCCAGGCGGTGGGAGCCGTCGGCGTGGAGGGCGGGGGTGCCGACGGGGACGGGGCGGTCGCGGAGGACCGTCGGGCGGGCGTCCTCCGAGGCGGCGTCCACGACCTGGGCGCGGCCGTCGAGGGCGCGGCCCAGGACCATCAGGGCGTCGTCGTGGCCGCGCTGGGGGAGCGGGACGGCGGAGAGCGCGCCGTAGCCGCGCAGGTCGCGGACCGCGGAGCGGTCCAGCCGCTCGACGTCCGAACCCCCGCCCAGCCGGTACGCCACCGGCTCGGCCGACTCCGGCTCGCGGTAGGCGACGGTCATCGCGCCGTCGGGCCCGACGGAGGCCGCGACCGGGTCGCCGGCCGGCTGCGGCAGGTCGTCCAGCGGCAGGAAGCGCATCGGCTTGCCGGGAGCGTCCTGCCCCCAGTGGTGGACGGCGTCGCGGCCCGGGCCGAAGACGTGGATCCGGCGGTCCTTGTCGAGGACGGCCGTCAGGCCCTCCTGGATCTCCTGGCCGCCGAGGTTGCGCCACTTGCCCCAGTGGCCGTTCGGCTCGCGCACCCGCGTGGAGACGCCCTTGCCCGCGTTGCGGACGAAGAGGTGGACGCGCCCGTCGGGCGCGGCGACGGCGGCCGGCATGCCGACGCGGCGGCCGCGGTCGGGGTGGTGCTCGGGGTTGCCGAGGCCCACCCAGGTCGTGAAGGGGCCGCCGGGGGAGCGCTGCTCCAGGACGACGATCTCGCGGGTGTCGGCCCGTCCCTCGCCCTCCAGGGCGGAGAAGCGCATGGCGAACAGCAGCCGGCGCCCGGCGGAGTCGACCACCGTGGCCAGGGCGGGGGCCAGCGGGCCGCCGCCGAGGTTCTGCGGGGCGCCCCAGCGGCCGCTGCCCGGCGAGGACTCCTGCCAGCGCACGGCGTGCAGGCCGAGCACCCCGTAGGCCTCCAGACGGCCGGAGCCGTCGCTGTCGACGACGGGCGTGGCGCCCGGGTGCCGGTAGTGCGTGGAGCGGATCCACGCCTTGCGGTTGCGCAGCGGGCGGTCGCCGCCCTGGCCGTAGTCGCCGCAGCCGCCGTCGTTGCCGCAGTGCCAGGTCGGCTCGCCGCCGTACTCGCGGATCAGCCGGTGCTTCTGCTCGACGATCTCCTTGGGGAGACCGTGCGGCCAGCGCTGGTTGTAGTAGCCGCGGAAGGACGTGGTGACGAAGCGCGGCGGGTGGCCGTCGCGGCGGGTCGCGTCGGCGACCCACTGGGAGAGCGCCTTCCAGGTGAAGAGCGCGGTGGGCGTGTGGTCGCGGTGGTCCGAGCACGCGCCGTAGTCGTTGTCCTTGGGGTGCGTCGCGTCGTGGACCTGGAAGTCCGGGTCCGGGTCCATGGTGTGGACCACGGTCGGGCGGAAGCGGTCCATGACGGCCGCCAGCGCGTCCACCAGCGTGCTGTGCCGGTAGGTGCTCACCGTGGTGCAGGGCGAGCCCTTGGCGACCAGCGACTGCATCCGCGCCCCGACCTCGTTCCAGAGGTGGGGGAGGCGGACGTTGTGCTCGGAGAGCATCGCGATGTTGAGGAAGACGAGCCGCACCCGGCGGCCGTCGGCCACCAGTTCGTTGGTCTCGGCCTTGACGCCCCCCGGCAGGTCCATGACGGACTTGTCCCACCGGGTGAAGCGGTCCTTGCCGATCATCACGGCGTAGGCCTGGCGCAGGCCCTGGTGGCGGGCGGAGGAGTAGGCGGCCTTGTCGTGGTGCTTCTTCTGCTCCGGGGGCATGCCCTCGACCCAGTTCTGCCCTATGGCCTCGCCGGCCGTCACATAGACGGAGACGACGGGGACGCCCGCGCGCACCAGGTGCTGGGCGTCGGGGTTCATGAAGAACAGGTCGTCGTCGGGGTGGGCCATGACCTGGAGCAGCAGCGGGCCCTTGGGGTCGTCGAACGGCTGGGTGGAGCGCGGGTCCACGGCGCGGACGGGGGAGGGGCGGGCGGCGGTGCGGCCGGAGCCGCTGTCGCTGCATCCGGCGGCCGTCGCGGCGGTCACCGCCGCGATCCCGGCGAGCACGGCCCGGCGCGACACCGTACGAGCGTTCTCGGGCGGAACGGCTCTGCGCTGTGAGATGTTCAACTACCTGACTCCGCTTCGTTGTCCAGCGCCCCCCAGCGTGTTGAGGGACGGGGAAGAGGCCCGGCGGGTTGCCCAAGTCGTGACAAAGCCTGGTCCCCCGATCGGGGACGGTCCGGGATTCGGCCACCGTGGCGTGGCGGGGGCGGGTCAGGGGGACGAGTGGTGGGAGGCGCCCGTTCCGCCCGGTTTGTCGGCCCGGCGGTTTGACATCTGCGCCGCTCGGGGTACCGTCTTCGGCTTCGATTGGCGCCGCTTCCGACCCGTATGGCACACTGTTCAGGTTGCTCGGTTGAGTGCCGATGCTGCGCGCCTCCCGCCGGGAGGACTGGAAGCGAGTCCCGCAGTACTCGTCGCCCCTTATGAGGGGCGGAAGTACGGGAATCTTCCGGGAAGCGTGAGCGGGGTGCCAGCCAGGCACTCGGTGGGTGTTCTTCCCCCACAAACCCCTTGAGCAGGGATCTCCCTGGGGAGATCTGCTGGAAGGGGCGCGACACGCCCGACCGCGTGGGTCGGGGTGGAGTGGGGAGGGGCAGTGCGGCCGCACGGCTCACCGAGTCCCAGAGC
Organism: Streptomyces caatingaensis; assembly: GCF_001187435.1. Lineage (GTDB taxonomy): Bacteria > Actinomycetota > Actinomycetes > Streptomycetales > Streptomycetaceae > Streptomyces > Streptomyces caatingaensis. Next base: position 717,527 of record NZ_LFXA01000017.1, read on the forward strand.
GTTACGAGAGACAGGACTACGAAGTAGCCATGGCGGGACAGAAGATCCGCATCCGGCTCAAGGCCTACGACCACGAGGTCATCGACTCCTCGGCGAAGAAGATCGTCGAGACGGTGACCCGCACTGGTGCGTCGGTCGCGGGCCCGGTGCCGCTGCCCACTGAGAAGAACGTGTACTGCGTCATCAAGTCGCCGCACAAGTACAAGGACTCGCGCGAGCACTTCGAGATGCGTACGCACAAGCGCCTCATCGACATTCTCGACCCCACGCCGAAGACCGTCGACTCGCTCATGCGTCTCGACCTGCCGGCCGGCGTCGACATCGAGATCAAGCTCTGAGGTGACGCGCGAGATGGCTAAGCAGATCAAGGGCATCCTGGGCGAGAAGCTCGGCATGACGCAGGTCTGGGACGAGAACAACCGTGTCGTCCCGGTCACCGTCGTCAAGGCCGGCCCCTGCGTCGTGACCCAGGTTCGCACCAACGACACCGACAAGTACGAGTCGGTCCAGATCGCCTTCGGCGAGATCGACCCGCGCAAGGTGAACAAGCCCCTCAAGGGCCACTTCGCCAAGGCCGACGTGACCCCGCGCCGCCACCTGGTGGAGATCCGCACCTCCGACGCCGCCGAGTACACCCTCGGCCAGGAGATCACCGCGGACGTGTTCGAGGCCGGCGTCAAGGTCGACGTCACGGGCAAGAGCAAGGGCAAGGGCTTCGCCGGTGTCATGAAGCGCCACAACTTCCGTGGCCTCGGCGCCGGGCACGGCACCCAGCGCAAGCACCGCTCCCCCGGTTCGATCGGTGGCTGCGCCACCCCGGGCCGCGTGTTCAAGGGCCTCCGCATGGCGGGCCGCATGGGCAACGAGCGGGTCACCACCCAGAACCTGACCGTCCACGCCGTTGACGCGGAGAAGGGCCTGCTCCTCATCAAGGGTGCGGTTCCTGGTCCGAACGGCGGCCTCGTCCTGGTCCGTACCGCGGCCAAGGGGGCCTGAGGTAACCGATGAGCACCATTGACATCCTTTCGCCGGCAGGCGACAAGGCCGGGACCGTCGAGCTCCCCGCGGAGATCTTCGACGCCAAGGTCAGCGTTCCGCTGATCCACCAGGTCGTCGTCGCGCAGCTGGCCGCTGCCCGTCAGGGCACGCACAAGACCAAGACCCGTGGCGAGGTCCGCGGCGGTGGCAAGAAGCCTTACCGCCAGAAGGGCACCGGTCGCGCCCGTCAGGGTTCGACCCGCGCGCCGCAGTTCGCCGGTGGTGGCGTCGTGCACGGTCCCGTGCCGCGTGACTACTCGCAGCGGACCCCGAAGAAGATGAAGGCCGCCGCCCTGCGTGGTGCCCTCACCGACCGGGCGCGCCACTCCCGCATCCACGTCGTCACCGGCGTGGTCGAGGGTGCGATCTCCACGAAGGCCGCCAAGGCTCTCCTCGGCAAGATCTCCGAGCGCAAGAACGTGCTCCTGGTCGCCGAGCGCTCCGACGAGGCCGCGTGGCTGTCCGCCCGCAACCTGCCCCAGGTTCACATCCTGGAGCCGGGCCAGCTGAACACGTACGACGTGCTCGTCTCCGACGACGTGGTCTTCACCCAGGCCGCCTTCGAGTCCTTCGTGTCTGGCCCCAAGGCCGTTGAGACCGAAGGGAGCGCCGCCTGATGAGCGACGTCACCAGCAAGACCTTCACGGAGCCCCGTGACCTGCTGATCAAGCCGGTCGTCTCCGAGAAGAGCTACGCGCTGCTGGACGAGAACAAGTACACGTTCATCGTCGACCCGCGCGCCAACAAGACCCAGATCAAGCAGGCCGTCGAGGCGGTCTTCTCGGTCAAGGTCACCGGGGTCAACACGATCAACCGCCAGGGCAAGCGCAAGCGCACCCGCACCGGTTTCGGCAAGCGCGCCAACACCAAGCGCGCCATCGTGACCCTCGCCGAGGGCGACCGTATCGACATCTTCGGCGGCCCGGTCTCCTAACGGAGTTCCGAGTCGTCCGATATCGGACGAGGACTGAAAAATGGGTATCCGCAAGTACAAGCCGACGACTCCGGGCCGTCGTGGCTCCAGCGTCGCCGACTTTGTCGAGATCACGCGGTCCACGCCGGAGAAGTCGCTGGTCCGCCCGCTGCACAGCAAGGGCGGCCGTAACAACGCCGGTCGTGTGACCGTCCGCCACCAGGGCGGTGGCCACAAGCGCGCCTACCGTGTGATCGACTTCCGTCGTCACGACAAGGACGGCGTGCCGGCCAAGGTCGCTCACATCGAGTACGACCCGAACCGCACCGCGCGCATCGCGCTGCTCCACTACCTGGACGGCGAGAAGCGCTACATCATCGCGCCGCGCGGCCTCGGCCAGGGCGACCGCATCGAGAACGGCCCCGGGGCCGACATCAAGCCGGGCAACAACCTGCCGCTGCGCAACATCCCGGTGGGTACGACCATCCACGCCATCGAGCTGCGTCCGGGTGGCGGCGCCAAGATCGCCCGCTCCGCCGGTTCCTCCGTGCAGCTGCTGGCGAAGGAGGGCGCCATGGCCCACCTGCGCATGCCGTCCGGTGAGATCCGCCTGGTCGACGTCCGCTGCCGCGCCACCGTCGGTGAGGTCGGCAACGCCGAGCAGTCGAACATCAACTGGGGCAAGGCCGGCCGCATGCGCTGGAAGGGCGTCCGCCCGACCGTCCGCGGTGTCGCGATGAACCCGGTTGACCACCCGCACGGTGGTGGTGAGGGCAAGACCTCCGGTGGTCGCCACCCGGTCTCCCCGTGGGGTCAGAAGGAGGGTCGTACTCGTTCTCCCAAGAAGGCGAGCAACAAGTACATCGTCCGCCGCCGCAAGACGAACAAGAAGCGCTAGGAGCGGGTTTAGATGCCGCGTAGTCTCAAGAAGGGACCCTTCGTCGACGACCACCTGATCAAGAAGGTGGACGCTCAGAACGAAGCCGGTACCAAGAACGTCATCAAGACCTGGTCCCGTCGCTCCATGATCGTGCCGGCCATGCTCGGCCACACGCTGGCGGTGCACAACGGCAAGACCCACGTCCCGGTGTTCGTCACCGAGTCGATGGTCGGCCACAAGCTCGGCGAGTTCGCGCCGACCCGCACCTTCCGCGGCCACGTCAAGGAAGACCGGAAGTCGAAGCGCCGCTAATCGCGGGGTGTGAACGACTATGACTGACACCGAAGGGACAACCATGGAAGCCAGGGCCCAGGCGCGGTACATCCGCGTCACGCCCATGAAGGCCCGCCGCGTGGTGGACCTCATCCGTGGCATGGACGCCACGGAGGCTCAGGCGGTCCTGCGTTTCGCCCCGCAGGCCGCGAGCGTGCCCGTCGGCAAGGTGCTGGACAGCGCCATTGCCAACGCGGCGCACAACTACGACCACACCGACGCCTCTTCGCTGTACATCAGCGAGGCGTACGTCGACGAGGGCCCGACCCTGAAGCGGTTCCGTCCGCGCGCCCAGGGCCGTGCCTACCGGATCCGCAAGCGGACCAGCCACATCACCGTGGTCGTCAGCAGCAAGGAAGGAACCCGGTAATGGGCCAGAAGGTTAACCCGCACGGGTTCCGGCTCGGTGTGACCACGGACTTCAAGTCCCGCTGGTACGCCGACAAGCTGTACAAGGACTACGTCAAGGAAGACGTCGCCATTCGTCGCATGATGACGAAGGGCATGGAGCGCGCCGGTATCTCCAAGGTCGAGATCGAGCGCACCCGCGACCGCGTCCGCGTCGACATCCACACCGCTCGTCCGGGCATCGTCATCGGCCGCCGCGGCGCCGAGGCCGACCGCATCCGCGGCGAGCTGGAGAAGCTCACCGGCAAGCAGGTCCAGCTGAACATCCTCGAGGTCAAGAACCCCGAGGTCGACGCCCAGCTGGTCGCCCAGGCCGTCGCCGAGCAGCTGTCCTCCCGCGTCTCCTTCCGTCGCGCCATGCGCAAGAGCATGCAGTCGACGATGAAGGCCGGCGCCAAGGGCATCAAGATCCAGTGCGGTGGCCGTCTCGGCGGCGCCGAGATGTCCCGCTCGGAGTTCTACCGCGAGGGCCGTGTGCCCCTGCACACCCTCCGCGCGAACGTCGACTACGGCTTCTTCGAGGCCAAGACCACCTTCGGCCGCATCGGCGTGAAGGTCTGGATCTACAAGGGCGACGTCAAGAACATCGCCGAGGTCCGCGCCGAGAACGCCGCCGCCCGTGCGGGCAACCGCCCGTCCCGTGGCGCCGGTGACCGCCCGGCCCGTGGCCGCGGTGGCGAGCGTGGCGGCCGCGGCCGCAAGCCGCAGCAGGCTGCCGAGGCCCCCAAGGCCGAGGTCGCTGCTCCGGCCGAGAGCACCGGAACGGAGGCCTGACCGACATGCTGATCCCTCGCAGGGTCAAGCACCGCAAGCAGCACCACCCCAAGCGGAACGGCATGGCCAAGGGTGGCACCGAGCTGGCGTTCGGTGAGTACGGCATCCAGGCCCTGACCCCGGCCTACGTGACGAACCGTCAGATCGAGTCCGCTCGTATCGCCATGACGCGTCACATCAAGCGTGGCGGCAAGGTGTGGATCAACATCTACCCGGACCGTCCGCTCACGAAGAAGCCCGCCGAGACCCGCATGGGTTCCGGTAAGGGTTCCCCGGAGTGGTGGGTCGCGAACGTCAAGCCTGGTCGGGTGATGTTCGAGCTGTCCTTCCCGAACGAGAAGGTTGCGCGTGAGGCGCTCACCCGAGCCGCCCACAAGCTTCCGATGAAGTGCCGCATTGTTCGGCGCGAGGCAGGTGAGTCGTGATGGCTGCCGGTACCAAGGCGACCGAGCTGCGTGAGCTGAACAACGAGGACCTCGTTGCGAAGCTGCGCGAGGCCAAGGAAGAGCTGTTCAACCTCCGCTTCCAGGCGGCGACCGGACAGCTTGAGAACCACGGCCGGCTGAAGGCCGTCCGCAAGGACATCGCCCGGATCTACACCCTGATGCGCGAGCGCGAGCTCGGCATCGAGACGGTGGAGAGCGCCTGATGAGCGAGAAGAACATGACTGAGACGAACGAGCGCGGCTTCCGCAAGACCCGTGAGGGCCTCGTCGTCAGCGACAAGATGGACAAGACCGTCGTCGTCGCTGTCGAGGACCGCGTCAAGCACGCGCTGTACGGCAAGGTCATCCGCCGTACCAACAAGCTCAAGGCGCACGACGAGCAGAACGCCGCCGGTGTCGGCGACCGCGTCCTCCTGATGGAGACCCGGCCGCTGTCCGCCACGAAGCGCTGGCGCGTCGTCGAGATCCTCGAGAAGGCCAAGTAATTCCTGAAGGCATAAGCCTTCTGGACAGTTCCGCCAGGCTCGGCAGGGGCTCCCTCGGAGCCCCTGCCGGGAACCGGCAGACGATCAGGAGATAGACGTGATCCAGCAGGAGTCGCGACTTCGGGTCGCCGACAACACTGGTGCGAAGGAGATCCTTTGCATCCGTGTGCTCGGTGGCTCGGGTCGCCGCTACGCGGGCATCGGTGACGTCATCGTCGCCACCGTCAAGGACGCGATCCCCGGTGGCAACGTGAAGAAGGGCGACGTCGTCAAGGCCGTCGTCGTTCGCACCGTCAAGGAGCGCCGCCGTCCGGACGGCTCGTACATCCGCTTCGACGAGAACGCGGCCGTCATCCTCAAGAACGACGGTGACCCCCGCGGCACCCGTATCTTCGGCCCCGTCGGCCGAGAGCTGCGCGAGAAGAAGTTCATGAAGATCGTCTCGCTCGCGCCGGAGGTGCTGTAAGCATGAAGATCAAGAAGGGCGACCTGGTTCAGGTCATCACCGGCAAGGACAAGGGCAAGCAGGGCAAGGTCATCCAGGCCATGCCGCGCGAGGACCGCGTCCTGGTCGAGGGTGTCAACCGGGTCAAGAAGCACACCAAGGCCGGTCAGACGGCTCGTGGTTCGAAGACCGGTGGCATCGTCACGACCGAGGCCCCGATCCACGTGAGCAACGTTCAGCTCGTCGTGGAGAAGGACGGCAAGAAGGTCGTCACCCGCGTCGGCTACCGCTTCGACGAGAACGGCAACAAGATCCGCGTTGCCAAGCGGACCGGTGAGGACATCTGATGACTGCCACCACCAACGCGCCGCGCCTCAAGCAGCGCTACCGCGACGAGATCGTCGCCAAGCTGCGTGAGGAGTTCTCCTACGAGAACGTCATGCAGGTCCCCGGCCTGACCAAGATCGTGGTCAACATGGGTGTGGGCGACGCCGCCCGCGACTCCAAGCTGATCGAGGGCGCCATCCGCGACCTCACCACGATCACCGGTCAGAAGCCGGCCGTCACCAAGGCCCGCAAGTCCATCGCGCAGTTCAAGCTGCGCGAGGGCCAGCCGATCGGTGCCCACGTCACCCTCCGTGGCGACCGCATGTGGGAGTTCCTGGACCGCACCCTGTCGCTCGCGCTGCCGCGCATCCGCGACTTCCGCGGTCTGTCCCCGAAGCAGTTCGACGGTCGGGGCAACTACACCTTCGGTCTCACGGAGCAGGTCATGTTCCACGAGATCGACCAGGACAAGATTGACCGCGTCCGGGGTATGGACATCACCGTGGTGACCACGGCGACCAACGACGACGAGGGCCGCGCCCTCCTTCGTCACCTCGGCTTCCCCTTCAAGGAGGCGTGACCGAGATGGCGAAGAAGTCTCTGATCGCTAAGGCCTCGCGCAAGCCGAAGTTCTCGGTCCGCGCGTACACCCGCTGCAACCGCTGCGGCCGGCCGCACTCCGTTTACCGCAAGTTCGGCCTGTGCCGCGTGTGCCTCCGTGAGATGGCTCACCGTGGCGAGCTGCCGGGCGTGACCAAGAGCTCCTGGTAACAGCCCAGTTGGGTTGAACCTGGACTCTCGGTAAGCAAGCTGGACGCGGGAGCCCTTCCCGATGCTCGCGTAGAGTTGAAGGGTTGGGCCCCCGCTGCCCAATTCGTCTTACTACGCCGTAGGTCCCCGCGCCGCACCCGTCCCGACCCAGTTCGGGGAGAGGGATGGCGCAGATAGGAAACCCCGGCGAGAGAGGCCGAAGGCCAAACATGACCATGACCGATCCGATCGCAGACATGCTGACCCGTCTGCGGAACGCGAACTCGGCTTACCACGACACCGTGGCCATGCCCCACAGCAAGATCAAGGCGCACATCGCCGAGATCCTGCAGCAGGAGGGCTACATCGCCGGCTGGAAGGTCGAGGACGCCGAGGTCGGCAAGTCCCTCGTCATCGACCTGAAGTTCGGCCCGAACCGTGAGCGCTCCATCGCGGGCATCAAGCGGATTTCGAAGCCGGGCCTCCGGGTCTACGCAAAGTCCACCAACCTGCCGAAGGTCCTCGGCGGCCTGGGCGTGGCGATCATCTCCACGTCCCACGGTCTCCTGACCGGCCAGCAGGCTCAGAAGAAGGGCGTGGGTGGGGAAGTCCTCGCCTACGTCTGGTAAACGGGAACGGAGGAAGAGCTAATGTCGCGCATTGGCAAGCTGCCCATCCAGGTTCCCGCTGGCGTGGACGTCACCATCGATGGCCGCTCGGTTCAGGTGAAGGGCCCCAAGGGCTCCCTCTCCCTCGAGCTCTCGGCGCCCATCGCGATCGCCAAGGGTGAGGACGGCGTGCTGAACGTCACCCGCCCGAACGACGAGCGTCAGAACAAGGCCCTGCACGGTCTGTCGCGCACGCTGGTGGCGAACATGATCACCGGCGTGACCCAGGGCTACAGCAAGAAGCTCGAGATCAGCGGTGTCGGTTACCGCGTCCAGGCCAAGGGCTCCAACCTGGAGTTCTCCCTGGGCTACAGCCACCCGATCCTGGTCGAGGCCCCCGAGGGCATCACCTTCAAGGTGGAGTCCCCGACCAAGCTGACTGTCGAGGGCATCGACAAGCAGAAGGTCGGCGAGGTCGCCGCGAACATCCGCAAGCTGCGGAAGCCCGACCCGTACAAGGCCAAGGGCGTCAAGTACGAGGGCGAAGTCATCCGCCGCAAGGTCGGAAAGGCTGGTAAGTAAGCCATGGCATACGGTGTCAAGATTGCTAAGGGCGACGCTTACAAGCGTTCCGCCAAGCAGCGCCGTCACATCCGTATCCGGAAGAACATCTCCGGTACGGCTGAGCGCCCGCGTCTCGTGGTGACGCGTACCAACCGTGGCATCACCGCCCAGGTCATCGACGACATCAAGGGTCACACCCTGGCGTCGGCGTCGCACCTGGACGCGTCGATCCGTGGTGGCGAGGGCGACAAGAGCGCCCAGGCCAAGAAGGTGGGCGCCCTGGTCGCCGAGCGTGCCAAGGCCGCCGGTGTCGAGGCCGTCGTGTTCGACCGCGGTGGCAACCAGTACGCCGGGCGCATCGCCGCTCTGGCGGACGCCGCCCGCGAAGCCGGGCTGAAGTTCTAAGCCCCGGTTCCGGAGCTAGCGGACGTAACAGAGAGAGGTAATTCCAATGGCTGGACCCCAGCGCCGCGGTGGCGGCGCCGGTGGCGGCGAGCGGCGGGACCGGAAGGGCCGTGACGGTGGCGCTGCCGCCGAGAAGACCGCGTACGTTGAGCGCGTAGTCGCGATCAACCGCGTCGCCAAGGTTGTCAAGGGTGGTCGTCGCTTCAGCTTCACCGCGCTGGTCGTGGTGGGCGACGGTGACGGCACCGTGGGTGTCGGTTACGGCAAGGCCAAGGAAGTTCCCGCGGCCATCGCCAAGGGCGTGGAGGAGGCGAAGAAGAACTTCTTCCGCATCCCCCGCATCGCGGGCACCATTCCGCACCCCGTTCAGGGCGAGAAGGCGGCCGGTGTCGTCCTGCTCAAGCCCGCCACCCCGGGTACCGGTGTTATCGCCGGTGGTCCGGTGCGTGCGGTGCTCGAGTGCGCCGGCGTCCACGACATCCTGTCGAAGTCGCTCGGTTCGTCGAACCCGATCAACATCGTGCACGCCACGGTGGAGGCCCTCAAGATGCTGCAGCGTCCTGAGGAGATCGCCGCCCGTCGTGGCCTGCCGCTCGAGGACGTCGCGCCCGCCGCCCTGCTGCGTGCGCGTGCGGGGGCGGGTGCGTAATGGCTCGTCTCAAGGTCACGCAGACCAAGTCCTACATCGGCAGCAAGCAGAACCACCGTGACACCCTGCGTTCGCTCGGTCTGAAGAAGATCAACGACGTGGTTGTCAAGGAGGACCGTCCCGAGATCCGCGGCATGGTGCACACCGTCCGCCACCTCGTCACGGTCGAGGAGGTCGACTGACATGGCGGAGTCCAACCCGCTGAAGGTCCACAACCTCCGTCCGGCCCCGGGCGCCAAGACCGCCAAGACCCGTGTCGGTCGTGGTGAGGCGTCGAAGGGTAAGACGGCCGGTCGTGGTACCAAGGGCACCAAGGCCCGTTACCAGGTTCCGGAGCGCTTCGAGGGTGGGCAGATGCCCCTCCACATGCGCCTCCCGAAGCTGAAGGGCTTCAAGAACCCCGCCCACAAGCAGTTCCAGGTCGTGAACCTGGACAAGCTGGCCGCGCTCTACCCGCAGGGTGGCGAGGTCACGGTGGCCGACCTGGTCGCCAAGGGCGCCGTTCGCAAGAACGAGCTCGTCAAGGTCCTGGGCCAGGGCGAGATCTCCGTCGCGGTGCAGGTGACGGTGGACGCCGTCTCCGCCTCCGCCAAGGAGAAGATTGCCGCCGCCGGCGGCACCGTCACCGAGCTCGTCTGAGTTCGTTGATCCGACAACCGGGGATGTCCCATCAGGGGCATCCCCGGTTGGTCGTTCCAAGCCGGGCACGGTCGCCGGTAAGGTGGCGTGGACTGTTGCTGTACCTATGGGGGGTTCCGGCTTCCCCGGCCGTGCGGCTTTGACTGCTAAGTATTCGTCGAACCTCAAGACCGTTACCTTCCACGCGGGTGCGTGGGAGGCGCAGGAGGCACCGTGCTCACCGCGTTCGCCCGGGCGTTCAGGACGCCCGACCTGCGCAAGAAGCTGCTGTTCACGCTGGGCATTCTGGTGATCTACCGGCTCGGGGCGCACATCCCGGTGCCGGGCATCAACTACAAGAACGTCCAGACGTGCATCGACCAGACCAAGAGTGGTCAGGGTCTGTTCAGCCTCGTGAACATGTTCAGTGGTGGCGCGCTGCTGCAAATCACGATCTTCGCGCTGGGGGTCATGCCGTACATCACGGCGAGCATCATCCTCCAGCTGCTGACCGTCGTGATTCCCCGACTCGAGGCGCTGAAGAAGGAGGGGCAGTCGGGCCAGGCCAAGATCACGCAGTACACGCGGTATCTGACCATCGCGCTCGCCGTGCTCCAGGGCACCGGCCTGGTCGCCGTCGCGCGCAACGGAGCGCTCTTCGGCAACTGCCCGGTCGGCAACCAGATCGTCCCCAACCAGTCGATCTTCACGACCGTCACCATGGTCATCACCATGACCGCGGGCACCGCGCTGATCATGTGGCTCGGTGAGCTCGTCACCGACCGCGGCATCGGCAACGGCATGTCGATCCTGATGTTCACCTCGATCGCCGCCCAGTTCCCGAGCGCGCTGTGGGCCATCAAGCTCCAGGGCAAGCTGGTGGACGGCTGGCTGGAGTTCGGGCTGGTGATCCTCTGCGGCCTCGCGATGGTCGCGCTCGTGGTCTTCGTCGAGCAGGCGCAGCGCCGCGTGCCGGTGCAGTACGCGAAGCGCATGATCGGCCGCCGTTCGTACGGCGGGACGTCGACCTACATCCCGCTGAAGGTGAACCAGGCCGGTGTGATCCCGGTGATTTTCGCCTCGTCGCTGCTCTACATCCCGGCCCTGCTGGTGCAGTTCACCAACTCCAAGGCGGGTTGGGCCCAGTGGGTCCAGGCCAATCTGGTCAAGGGCGACCACCCGATCTACATGGTCACTTACTTCCTGCTGATCGTGTTCTTCGCCTTCTTCTACGTCGCCATCTCCTTCAACCCCGAAGAAGTTGCAGACAACATGAAGAAGTATGGTGGGTTCATCCCGGGCATCCGGGCGGGACGTCCCACCGCGGAGTACCTGAGCTACGTGCTGAACCGCATCACGTGGCCCGGCTCTCTCTACCTGGGCCTGATCGCCCTGGTGCCCACCGTGGCGCTGGTCACACTCAACGCAAACCAGAACTTCCCGTTCGGGGGAACCAGCATCCTGATCATCGTGGGTGTCGGTCTGGAGACTGTGAAGCAGATCGAGAGCCAGCTTCAGCAGCGCAACTACGAAGGGTTCCTCCGCTGATGCGAATCGTCCTCGTCGGGCCGCCCGGCGCCGGCAAGGGTACGCAGGCCGCGTACCTCGCCAAGAACCTCGCGATCCCGCACATTTCGACGGGCGACCTCTTCCGGGCGAACATCAGCCAGGGCACGCCGCTCGGCCTCAAGGCCAAGGAGTACATGAGCGCCGGCCAGCTGGTGCCGGACTCGGTGACCATCGGCATGGCCGAGGACCGCATGGACCAGGAGGACGCCGCGGGCGGCTTCCTGCTGGACGGCTTCCCGCGCAACATCGGCCAGGCCGAGGCGCTGGACGCCTACCTCTCCGGCAAGGGGCTCCGCCTCGACGCCGTCCTGGACCTGGAGGTCCCGGAGGACGAGGTCGTCAAGCGGATCGCCGGCCGCCGGATCTGCCGTGCGGACAGCAGCCACGTCTTCCACGTGATCTACAACCAGCCGCGGACCGAGGGCGTCTGCGACGTCTGCGGCGGCGAGCTGTACCAGCGGGACGACGACCGCGAGGACACCGTCCGCAAGCGGCTGGAGGTCTACCACAGCGAGACCGAGCCGATCATCGACTACTACAAGGCCCAGGGCCTCGTGGTGACGATCTCGGCGCTCGGCAAGGTCGCCGAGGTGACCCAGCGGGCCATGGAGGCGCTCCCCTCGCGGGACGCCTCCTGACCCCACCCCTCGTGGTGCACGGCCGCGATGCCCGGACGGGCGTCGCGGCCGTAGTGTTGTTTGAACAGTTTTCGTACGGACGTCGTCGAACCGAGGAAGGCCCCCATGGCGGTAGAGATCAAGACCCCGGATCAGATCGCGAAGATGCGCGAGGCGGGGCTGGTCGTCGCCGCCATCCACGCGGCGACCCGGGAGGCGGCCGTGCCCGGGGCCACCACCAAGGACCTGGACGACGTCGCCCGCAAGGTACTCGCCGAGCACGGCGCGAAGTCCAACTTCCTGGGGTACGGCGGCTTCCCCGCGACGATCTGCACCTCGGTGAACGAGGTCGTGGTGCACGGCATCCCGTCCGCCGACACCGTCCTCAAGGACGGCGACATCATCTCCATCGACGCCGGCGCGATCGTCGACGGCTGGCACGGGGACGCCGCCTTCACGGCCTTCGTGGGCACCGGCCACGCCCCGGAGCTCGTCGAGCTCTCCCGGGTGACCGAGGAGTCCATGTGGGCCGGCATCGCCGCCGTGAAGAACGGCAACCGGCTGGTCGACATCTCCCGGGCCATCGAGACGTACATCCGCCGCCAGCCGCGGCCGGCCACCGGCAAGTACGGGATCATCGAGGACTACGGCGGGCACGGCATCGGCTCCGCCATGCACATGGACCCCCACCTGCTGAACTACGTCTCCCGCAAGCGGGGCCGCGGGCCGCGGCTCGTCCCCGGCTTCTGCATCGCGATCGAGCCGATGGTCTCCCTGGGCACGCCCCGCACCCACGTCCTGGAGGACGACTGGACCGTCCTCACCGACGACCTGACCTGGTCCTCGCACTGGGAGCACTCGGTGGCCCTGACGGAGGACGGCCCCCTGGTCCTCACCGCGGTCGACGGCGGCAAGGCCAAGCTGGCCGAGCTGGGCGTCACGGCCGCGCCGGATCCGCTGGGATGAGGGGGCGGGCGGCCGGTTAACGATCTCGGGGGATGGGCAGACCACCCCCTGGATTAGTCTTTCCGGTTGCCCTGACGTAGACTGATGCGTCGGCTCTCGTGTATCCGCATGCCCGCGTTCGCGCGGGGGTACGAATCACTGAGTCGATCAAGGTAGCCGATTCGAAAGGCGAAGCGTGGCCAAGAAGCAAGGTGCCATCGAGATTGAGGGCACCGTGATCGAGTCTCTGCCGAACGCCATGTTCAAGGTGGAGCTCCAGAACGGTCACAAGGTCCTCGCGCACATCAGCGGCAAGATGCGGATGCACTACATCCGTATCCTTCCCGACGACCGGGTCGTGGTGGAGCTCTCTCCGTACGACCTGACGCGCGGACGGATCGTCTACCGCTACAAGTAGATCTTGCCGGCGCCCCGTTGCCGCGGGGTGGTGGCACTGACCCGGAGAACCTCACACCCATGAAGGTCAAGCCGAGCGTCAAGAAGATCTGCGACAAGTGCAAGGTGATCCGCCGCCACGGCCGGGTCATGGTCATCTGCGACAACCTGCGCCACAAGCAGCGCCAGGGCTGACGCAGGACCTGCACTCCGCAGTTCCTTCGCGCGACGCGAGCAATACGTACATACGCAGGGCCCGTCCCTCTCTGTGATGGAGGGCGACACCCCCGGCTCGGAGGCCGGGGACCCGACAGGTACCTCATACGGCCGTCGGGAGTGGTCCTGTGGAAGACCTCCGACGAACATCTGGAGCCATTCAATGGCACGCGTTTCCGGTGTCGACATCCCGCGCGAAAAGCGCGTGGAGGTCGCACTCACCTACGTCTTCGGCATCGGCCGCACCCTGGCGAAGGAGACCCTCGCCGCCACCGGTGTGAACCCGAACACCCGCGTTCGTGACCTGTCCGAGGAGGACCTGGTCAAGATCCGCGAGTACGTGGACGCCAACATCAAGACCGAGGGTGACCTCCGTCGCGAGATCCAGGCCGACATCCGCCGCAAGGTCGAGATCGGCTGCTACCAGGGTCTGCGCCACCGTCGTGGCCTGCCCGTCCACGGCCAGCGCACCAGCACGAACGCCCGTACCCGCAAGGGCCCGCGTCGCGCCATCGCCGGCAAGAAGAAGCCGGGCAAGAAGTAGTCCTCAGCGGACGCTCGTCAGCGGTCTTCGCTGTAGGACCGACCACCTCCCGTAGGAGATAAGAGATGCCCCCCAAGGGTCGTCAGGGCGCTGCCAAGAAGGTGCGCCGCAAGGAAAAGAAGAACGTCGCTCACGGCCACGCGCACATCAAGAGCACGTTCAACAACACCATCGTCTCGATCACCGACCCCACGGGCAACGTGATCTCCTGGGCCTCCGCCGGCCACGTCGGCTTCAAGGGCTCGCGCAAGTCGACCCCGTTCGCCGCGCAGATGGCCGCCGAGTCGGCCGCGCGCCGCGCGCAGGAGCACGGCATGCGCAAGGTCGACGTCTTCGTCAAGGGTCCGGGCTCCGGCCGCGAGACCGCGATCCGCTCCCTCCAGGCCACGGGCCTCGAGGTCGGTTCGATCCAGGACGTCACCCCGACCCCGCACAACGGCTGCCGTCCGCCGAAGCGCCGTCGCGTCTGACGCCGCTCCCCTCCGGGCCTCGCGTCCGGCTGGGGGTGTGGGGGTTATCCCCCACGGTGGCGCGGTACGGCTGCCGTCCGCCGAAGCGCCGTCGCGTCTGACGCGTTCCGCGCGTCTTAAGGGCCGGCACACACGTGCTCGCGGGCGGTACGGCTCCTCGGAGCCGTGCCGCCCGTACCCTTGCAGTGCACACGGGCGTCAAATAGCGGGCGCCCACGACTGAAGGATCTGATCCACACATGCTGATCGCTCAGCGCCCCTCCCTCACCGAGGAGGTCGTGGACGAGTTCCGCTCCCGGTTCGTCATCGAGCCGCTGGAGCCGGGCTTCGGCTACACCCTCGGCAACTCCCTGCGTCGTACGCTCCTCTCCTCGATCCCGGGTGCGGCGGTCACGTCCATCCGCATCGACGGCGTTCTGCACGAGTTCACCACCGTGCCGGGCGTCAAGGAGGACGTCACCGACCTGATCCTCAACATCAAGCAGCTGGTCGTCTCCTCGGAGCACGACGAGCCGGTCGTGATGTACCTGCGCAAGCAGGGCCCGGGTCTGGTCACCGCCGCGGACATCGCCCCGCCGGCCGGTGTCGAGGTGCACAACCCCGACCTGGTCCTGGCGACCCTGAACGCCAAGGGCAAGCTGGAGATGGAGCTGACCGTCGAGCGCGGTCGCGGCTACGTCTCCGCCGTCCAGAACAAGCAGGTGGGCCAGGAGATCGGCCGCATCCCGGTCGACTCCATCTACTCGCCGGTACTCAAGGTCACCTACAAGGTGGAGGCGACCCGTGTCGAGCAGCGCACCGACTTCGACAAGCTGATCGTCGACGTCGAGACCAAGCAGGCCATGCGCCCGCGCGACGCCATGGCGTCCGCCGGCAAGACCCTGGTCGAGCTGTTCGGTCTGGCCCGCGAGCTCAACATCGACGCCGAGGGCATCGACATGGGCCCGTCCCCGACGGACGCCGCCCTGGCCGCCGACCTGGCGCTGCCGATCGAGGAGCTGGAGCTCACGGTCCGCTCCTACAACTGCCTCAAGCGCGAGGGCATCCACTCCGTGGGTGAGCTCGTCGCCCGCTCCGAGGCCGACCTGCTCGACATCCGCAACTTCGGTGCGAAGTCGATCGACGAGGTCAAGGCGAAGCTGGCCGGCATGGGCCTGGCCCTCAAGGACAGCCCGCCCGGATTCGACCCGACCGCCGCGGCGGACGCCTTCGGCGCCGACGACGACGCGGACGCCGGGTTCGTCGAGACCGAGCAGTACTAAGAGCTCGGGTCCGACCCACGGTTCTTGGGCGCGGGTGCGCTGTGGCTTGTCGCGCAGTTCCCCGCGCCCCTTTCCGGCGGGCAACCGTCCGCTCGGATACTGACTCCGGTACCTGATACGGCCGGGGCAGACATCAAGGAGAAACACCATGCCGCGTCCCACCAAGGGTGCCCGTCTGGGCGGCAGCGCCGCGCACGAGAAGCTGATGCTGGCGAACCTCGCCCGCTCGCTCTTCGAGAACGGCCGCATCACCACCACCGAGGCCAAGGCGCGCCGGCTGCGCCCGGTCGCGGAGCGCCTGATCACCAAGGCGAAGAAGGGCGACATCCACAACCGTCGCCAGGTGCTGCAGACGATCACCGACAAGGGCGTCGTCCACACCCTCTTCACCGAGATCGCTCCGCGCTACGCCGAGCGTCCGGGTGGCTACACCCGCATCACCAAGATCGGTAACCGCCGTGGCGACAACGCTCCCATGGCCGTGATCGAGCTGGTCGAGGGCGAGATCGCCAAGAAGGCGACCGTCGCCGAGGCCGAGGCCGCCACCAAGCGTGCGGTCAAGGAGTCCGAGGCCGCCGCCGAGGCTCCGGCCGAGGAGTCGAAGGACGCCTGACGCGTCTGACGTGTCAGTGACGGGCCCGCCCCTTCCGGGGGCGGGCCCGTCCCGCATTCTGAGAGGAAGCACTCGGTGAGTGACGAGGTGGAGCCCGGTTTCGTCCGGGTGCGGCTGGACCTGTCGTACGACGGCAAGGACTTCTCGGGCTGGGCCAAGCAGCGCGAGGGACAGCGCACGGTGCAGGGCGAGCTGGAGGACGCGATCCGGACCGTGACCCGGTCCCGCGAGACGTACGAGCTGACGGTCGCGGGCCGGACGGACGCCGGGGTGCACGCCCGCGGCCAGGTCGCGCACGTCGACCTGCCGGCCGAGGTGTGGGCCGAGCACGAGGACAAGCTGCTGCGCCGGCTCGCCGGCCGGCTGCCGCACGACGTCCGGGTGTGGCGGGCGACGGAGGCCCCGGCCGGGTTCAACGCCCGCTTCTCCGCGATCTGGCGGCGGTACGCGTACCGGGTCGTGGACCACCCGGGCGGGGTCGATCCGCTGCTGCGCGGTCATGTCCTGTGGCACG
Organism: Streptomyces caatingaensis; assembly: GCF_001187435.1. GTDB lineage: Bacteria > Actinomycetota > Actinomycetes > Streptomycetales > Streptomycetaceae > Streptomyces > Streptomyces caatingaensis. The sequence goes on from NZ_LFXA01000017.1 coordinate 734,315, forward strand.
ACTGGCCGTTGGACGTGGCCGCGATGAACGAGGCGGCGGGGCACCTGGTCGGCGAGCACGACTTCGCGGCCTACTGCAAGAAGCGCGAGGGCGCGACGACCATCCGCACGCTCCAGCAGCTCAGTTGGGAGCGGGGCCCGGACGGGATCGTCACCGCGACCGTGCGCGCGGACGCGTTCTGCCACAACATGGTGCGGTCGCTGGTGGGCGCGCTGCTGTTCGTCGGCGACGGGCACCGGCCGGTGGAGTGGCCGGGGCAGGTGCTGGCCGCGGGCGTGCGGGACTCGGCCGTCCACGTCGTACGGCCGCACGGGCTGACGCTGGAGGAGGTCGGCTACCCGGCCGACTCCGAGCTGGCCGCCCGCAACAGGGAGGCCCGCAACAAGCGGACGCTGCCCGGCGCGGGCTGCTGCTGAAGCCGACGCGTCGTCAGCTGCCCTCGGGTGCGGGGCAGCTGACGGCCAGGTCGCTGTTGACGGTGAGGTACGGCTTGACGCCGCCCACGACCGGGTAGATGTCGGTCTTGTTCCGGTCGACGATGTCGCCGATGATCCGGCCGATCCGCACGGGCTCCGCGTCACCGGCCAGCCGCAGCGCGAGGTCCCAGATGGCGCCCTCGTCGCCGCGCGCCGCCTTCAGCTGGGAGGTGCGCAGGGTGAAGCGGAAGGTCGTCGCGTCCACGACGGTGACCTCGGCCGAGATGTCGGCGGCGGTCTCGGCGCGCGGGGTGCCGATGACGAACGGCTTGGTGTCCTCGCTGAACTCCGTGCCGTACAGCCTGCCTTCGACGGTGAGGGCCGTCTCGGTCTGACGGATCGTCAGGGCCTCGGCGTGCGCCGGGCGGTGCCAGGCGCGCAGGGCCAGGTAGCCGTCCACGGTGGGGTAGGCGATGGCCCAGGTGAACGGGGAGCCGGGCAGCGGCTCCAGGTTCAACAGGCCCTTGCCCTCGGCGAGGTGGGAGACGACGCGGCGGCGGGCCTTGTCCTCGTCGCGGACGACGTGCAGATCCCAGCGGCCCTCGCCCAGGCGCAGCTTCGCGCGGTCGAGGACGGCGGTGTAGGGGGCGCCGGCGGCGGCCGGGGTGGCCAGCGGGACGGTGATCGGCTTGCCCTCCTTGCGGCGGGTCACCGTGAGGGAGAGGTCGTCGCCGGAGAGGCCCTTGGGGTCGACCGAGACGACGATGTTGCCGTCGGCGTCCACGCGGGTGGAGGCGGTGGCCTTCAGCGGGCGGCGCACGATCTCCTTGAGCGCCTCCGCGACCGGCTTGCGCGCGGGCTGGGCGACCGGCTTGGCGCGCAGCGGGCGGATCATCTTGCCGATGGTGCTGCGCAGGGTGCGGGAGGCGGGGGCCTTCGCCGGGGCGGCGGCCGCGACGGTCTTGGGCGTGGTGTCGACGCCGAGGTCGCGGATGAGGGCCTCGTAGGCGTCGGCGATGGCCTCGGGGGCGTAGCGCTGGGCGGAGACGCGGGCGGCGGCGCCCATGGTGCGGCGCAGCTCGTCGTCCTCGATCAGCTTGAGGAGGCCCTTGGCGATGCCGTCGCTGTCGCCGACGGGGACGAGGAGGCCGTCCTTGCCGTCGGAGATGATCTCGCCGGGGCCGTGCGGGCAGTCGGTGGCGACGACGGGGACGCCGCAGTTCATGGCCTCCACGATCGTCATGCCGAAGGACTCCTCGCGGGAGGTGACGGCGGCGATGGAGCCCTTGGCCCACTCGGTCTCGATGGGCGAGTGGGCACCCATGAGGGTGATCGTCTCGGTGAGGCCGAGGCCGTCGACCTGGGCGCGGAGCTTGGCGAGCTCGGGGCCGCGGCCGTAGATGCGCAGCTTCCAGTCGGGGCGGGCGGCGTGGACGGTGGCCCAGGCGGCGACGAGCAGGTCGTAGCGCTTGACCGGGATGAGGCGGCCGGCCGCGACGACGAGCTTGGTGGCCGGGTCGGCGGGCTCGACCTCGGAGGGCGGGCAGCCGTTGGGGATGCAGACGATCTTCGTCTTGACGTCGGGGAACTGCGCGCGGTGGGTGCGGGCGTCCGCCTCGGAGACGGTGGTGTGGGCGTCCAGGAAGGGGATGGCGCGGTCCTGCGCGGCGCGGATGCCCGGCTCGTGGGTGCCGTAGATCCGGTGCTCCTGGCCGATCTTGACGTAGCCGCCCTCCTGGCCGAAGCCGGCGAGGTACATCACGAGGCCGGGGCGGGTGGCGACGACGACGTCCGCGTCGGTCTGGGCGAGGTGCTCGGCGACGCGCTGGTCGGTCAGGGCGCTGAAGTGGGCGCCCTTGGCCTCCTTGGGCGGGATGTAGGCGCTGTCCTGCGCGAGCAGCGGGTTGTTCCGGTCGGCGCCCTCCTCGGGGCGGTTGTCGATCAGGTTGACCAGCTTCACCTTGGGGTGCAGCGGGAGGCGGGGCGTCTTGCCGGTCCTGAGGATGGACACGATCTCGACGTCGTGCCGGGCGGCGAGCGCGCTCGCGACGTTGAAGGTGGAGCGGATGGTGCCGCCGATGCCGTAGGCGTTCTGCAACAGGAAAGAGATCTTCATGGCGGTGTGTGCGCGGCCCGCTGATGCCGGCGTCGCGTCCGTCCTTCCCCCTGGCCTGGGTGTGGGGTCCGTCCCCTGCCGGTCCGCTCCGTGCTGCGGCCGTTCGTATCGGTTAGAGCCGCCGACGGGGGTTTGGGTTGCCCGCGCAGCCTACATTGTGGTCTGCATCACGCGTGGGTGGTCGTGGGACGCCCGCGGTCGAATCCGAGTGCGGAACGTGACCGTTCTGTCGATACTTCGTAGTGATCCGTCGGCACCCTGGTGGTGAGGACGATCTTGTCCGGGGGTGGGCGGTGCGGGTGGCGGCGGCGCGCCGGTGTGGCGCGGGCGGACCGGCCCGGTGGGACTGGGAGGCTGGGGGAGTGAAGGCGAGAGTGACGGCTGCGGTCTCGGTGGCCGTGCTGCTGGGGCTGACGCTCGGCTGTTCGGGCGGCCGGACGGGCCACGAGGTCGACGGCAAGAGCGCGACCGGGAGTGCGGGCGGGCGGGCGCCCGAGGAGGCCGACGCGCCGAGGGCGGCGGACGAGGACGGGCCGAGCGCCCGGCTCAGACGGGCCGAGCTGGAGAAGACCGAGGTCGCGGGCCTGGTGATCGAGGAGGCGCCGCCGGGTACGGCCGGGCGCGGGACGCCCACCAGCGATCTGGCGAGGTGCCGGCCGCTGGCCAACGCGCTGGGCTCCGAGCCGGATCCGAAGCCGCTGGGGTCGATGGTCAACACCTTCGCGGGGGCCGGGGAGGACGACGACCTGGAGGGCCTGCTGGGCACCATCCGGGTCTCCGAGTACCGGCCGGGCGAGGCCGCCGCCACCTTCCGGCGGCTGCGTGACGCGGCGGCGGCCTGCACGGGTGGCTTCCGGATGCGCACGGGCGAGGGCGAGGCGCAGGTCTTCGACGCGGTGGAGACGGTGGCGGCGCCGAAGCTGGGCGACGAGGCGGCGGCGTTCCGGCTGTCCAACGCGGTGGAGGAGGCGCCCAGCCTGATCACCGTCGTCCGTACGGGTGATGTCCTGTCCATGTTCTTCGCCACCGGCCTGGGCGATCCGGAGCGCGTGCGGATTCCCGAGCGGCTGGTCTCGGCCCAGGTCCGCAAGGTCGTGGCGGCGGGGCGCGGCGAGGCGGGCGACGACGGTGACGACGGCGAGGACGTCGGTACCGAGGAGGGCTAGGGCAGGGCTACGGCTGGGGGCTAGCGGGCGGGTGTCTCCGCCGCCGCGGCCGCTGCCGCCGCCCGGCCGCGGGCCAGGACGCGTCCGAAGGCGTACGTCGAGATGTCCCGGCCGGCGGTGAGCGCCTTGGTGTCCTCGGCGGTGACCGGCTTGTTGCCGGTGTACCCCGCCACCGTGAAGTAGGCGTAGCGGCCCTCGGCGTTGGCGGTCAGCCGGCAGGCCGTCGCCCGGCAGAACTCCGGGCTCCCGCCGCCGTTCAGGGCCTCGATGTTGCCCGTCGAGCGGTCCTTGGCCCGGTCGGCCGCGGCCTTGGTGTCGAAGACGGCGACGCCCACGGTGACGGCCACGCCGTCGCGCACATAGGTGGCCCGCAGGACCCGGCGGCAGCCGTTGCCGGCCAGGACGGAGCCGAGGCCGCCCTGGGTCACCGCCGCGCAGTCCGCCGTGGCCGAGGTGGCGGTCCGCTCGTACACCCGTCCCCCGACGGCGGGCTTCGCCTCGGGGAACAGGGTGGCCGGCGTCAGCGGCGCCTTGTCCTTGCCGGCCTCGGATATGAAGTCGCGCGGATCCAGGGGGGCGGGCGGGGCGACGGGGGCGAAGGTGGGCTCGGGGGAGGCGGGCGTTCCGCTCGCCGGTGCCGGGCCCGTGGCGGTCTTCTTCGTCCCGCCGGTGTCCTTGTCGCTCGCCACGATCGCCGTCGCCACGATCGCCGCCACGCCGGCGGCGGCCAGGACGCCCCCGCCGATCAGCAGCAGCCTGCGCCGCCGTCCCCGCGCCGCGGCGTCGTCCGCCAGCGCCGCCCAGTCCGGCGTGCCCGCCGGCCCCTGCGGCGGGCCCCACGGCTGCGGCGCCTGCGGCCCCTGCGGCCCTTGCCCCCCATGCGGTCCCTGCGGGTCCCCCTGCCCAAAGCTCATGGGGCGCATCGTAATCGGGGTGGGGGTGGCCGTCGCCCACGGTGACGGCTCCGATATCACTGTGCAGTGGCAACGGCCCGGCACGGGAGGCGGATATGGGCATGAGCGGGGACAAACTGAGGGTCTCGGACAAGGAACTGTCCGACCTCGCGTCCGACCTCGGGGCGATGGGGCGCTATCTCAAGGAGAGGCTGGCCCGGCTCAACGACCTCGTGGATTCCGTGGACGCGGGGTGGCGGAGCGGCGCGGCCGGCGCGTACAAGCGGCTCCAGACCGGAGTCAACGAGGACATCGACCGGATCCGGGAAATGCTGTACCTCATCGAGCAGGCCGTGCGGATGAGCCGGGACGGCTTCAGCGCGGAGGAGCTGGCGGCCCTGCGGGAATTCCGGCGGCTCCACCGGACCGCCGCGGGGGAACGGGAGCTCCTGGCGCGGGCGGACGCCGCGGCCGAGGGCGAGCCCTCGCCCTCGCGATCGGGCGCCGGGATACTGGACCGATTCAGCTAGGGGGGAGCGGGCGACGTGACGGGCGATGACGCCATCACCGTGGAGTTCGGAAAACTGACCGAGATATCCGCCGAGTTGGAGGCGCTGCTCAAGGATCTCAACGAGAAGCTGGAGCATCTCTACGGCCGGACCGAGAAGGTGGTGCTCGGCTGGGAGGGCGAGACGCGCGACGCGTTCGTCGAAGCGCTCGACAAGTGGGACCGGTCGATGCGGGACATGCAGGCTCTGCAGCGCGGGCTGCACGAGATGGTCGTCAACGGCCACCGGAATTACGCCGCAGCGCATCAGGCCGTCCTGCGTGGCTGGGGGCGGGGTGAGCACGCCTCCGCCGTCGTCGAACGGGACCGTCGACGTCAAGCCGGGGGATCTGTACCGGATATCCGGGCAGATGGCGGACCAGCAGGGGAGGCTCGATCGCGAGGCGGGGCTTTTCCTCAAGGAGTTGGACAGTCACTCCAACGTCGGCGGGGCCGGAAAGGCCGTCGACGCGTTCAACTCCGCCTACCGCGAGGTGGGCGAGAAAGTCCTCCAAGTGTGGGCCAAGAGCGTGGTGAGTGTGGGCGGTGCGGCCGTGGGCTTCACCGCGACAGCCAATCACTACGTCACCGCGGACGCGGCGTCGAACCCTTCGCACAAGGGGGCTCCCGCGACCCGGCCCGCGCCTCAGGTCATCCAGCAGACGTCGTCCTACGGGAGCGTTCCGGTCCTCAAGTGGGACGGGCTGGTGGATGACGGGACAGAGGGAATCCTCGCCGATGTCTTCGACGGCATCGACCATGCCGTCGAGGCGATTCTGCGCCCGATAGCGCACCACGCGCTGCGCTGGGGCAAGGCGGCCGATCTGCTGCCGCTGCCGGAGGCCGACAAGCTGGACAAGGTGTCGGTGGCGTGGCAGCAGCCCGGGCTGGCGTTGGCAGATGTGGACGCCGCGCTCACAGGGCTGGTGGGCAGCGTCACCGTCCAGGGTAATCCGGAGTGGTACGGCGCCATGCGCTCGTTCTGCAGCGCGATTTGGGGAACGACCGCCTGGGGGAAGTCACGCCTCGGCTACGAGTGGAAGCATGAGGGGGCCTCGGGAGGCAGCCGTCACCCGGCGTTCGCCGTGGTCTTCGACACGTGCGACACGGTGAGCGATGCGCTGCGGCAATTCGCCGAGGCCGCTCACGAGATGCGGACCGAGGTCAGCCGCCTCTACCGCAAGGCCGTCTATGACGCCCTGCCGAAGCTCGAGTTCGGCGACGGGGTCGTGGACGGGGTGAAGAGTCTCGGCAAGAGCCTGCTCAAGGCCGGGAAGGACCTCGCCTGGGGTATCACCCTGGAAATCGACGAGGGCGCCATCAATGCGGCGGTCACGCGCTACGAGTCGGTCCTCCACGGCCTGGTGCCCAAACTCAGGGCCCGTGTCGAGCCGTTGGACGAGGCGCTCATGAGTCTGCCGACGTACGAGGCGGAGGAGGCGCGGGCCGAGGGGTTCGGGGCACGGGCCCTCGACCAGTTCAAGCACCGGCACAAGTGGACTGGGCAGGACTCGGACGGGGCCTTCCGTATCGACCTGGCGGGCAACGAGTACCTTGGCGACGGGCACACCCTGGACAAGCATGTGGGCAAGACGGACGAGCAGCTCGCCCAGCGGCTGAGGGACCAGCAGACGGCCGGCCCGACCCCCACGTGGCCGTATGGGAAGCCGTACCCGGGCGCTGCCTCCTCCTTCAAGGACGCGGAATCGGCACAGCGGCTCACCCAGTACAACATCAACCAGAATTCGGACGCGATAAAGGCATGGCTGACCGGTCCGCCGCCACCGTCCAACGGTGCGGCCAAGGGTTTCGAGAGCTCGGCGCCGTCCGGAGAGTACAGTGGCCGAAGTGTGACGAAGCAGCCGAACTCGGAGAACAACTCCGGCTATCGGACCGACGGAATGAACGCCCGGGCGATCTCCGTCAAGGGAATCAAGACGATCCTGAGGTACGACGACAGGCTGGATCCGCCTTTCGTCGTGCTGACATCGATGCCACAGCAGTGAGCCAACGACAGGAGTGGGGTGCCCGATGCCCGATCGCAATCAGTGGAACGCGGCCGCGGTCCGGCTGTTCGACGACATCTCTTCCTTCGTTCTGACGGGGTCGAGGAAGTGCGATGACTGGCGTGAGGACGTGCTCGCCGTCTTCGCGGGAGAAGTCGAAGACCCGCGTGGCTGGATCGAATTCGACAGCAAACGGGAATGGTCCGAGCACTACGGTATCGCCGGTGACAGGTACTTCCCTTTCCGGTCGCTCACCGTCGACTACCTGAAGGAGAACCTGTACCCCGTCGAGCCCGAGTCGGCGGCGGGGCTTCTCGTGGTCATGCTCGACGAGTGGTTCTCGCCGGAGGGGGTGCGGAACCTCGCCGAGCGAAAGGACTCGTTGGTTGCGGATGCCCGTACCCTCATTTCCCGCTACGGGCCGGACGGCGCTTTCTACACCTCTGCCTGCATCGCCCGTACGGCAAGGTGTCATGACTTCCTTGCGCCCCCGCCCGCGGGGCAAACGTATGGCGGGGCCTCCTTCAGTGAGTTCATGTACGGGGATCTCGGGCTCGTCGCGGTCTCCGACACCGAAGCGGGTGTCTTCTGGGCCTTCAACGCGGGAGGGGATGTGAATGTGCGGCGGTAAGGAGTGGAATGCCGCCGTTGAGCGGCTCTTCGGTGAGCGCTGCGCGCTGGTTCTGACAGGACCGAGAGGCCACGCGGACTGGCTTCAGGACGTGCTGGCCGTCCTCGCGCGCGAAGTCGGGGACCCGCGTGGCTGGACGCAGATCGACAGGGACGTGAAACGCTCGCCGGAGCGGGTGGCGGACAACCGGATCTTTCCCTTCAGTGAAAACCTCTTCACCCATATGTCGAAATTCCTCTTCGAGATCGGCCGGGAATCCGCTGCCCAGCTGCTGGTCACACTCACTGATGACTGGTACTCGGTGCGCGGGATTCCGGACTTCGAAGAGAGGAGGGACGAGCTGTTGGCGGACGCCCGGACCCTGCTGGCCCGTTACGGTCCTGACAGCGTTTTCCGGACGCCGGCCCCGGTCGCCCGCACCGACAAGAACCCAGACTTCTTCGGCGTCAAGGCGTCTGCCGGAGGCCGGTTCACCGACTATGTGGCGGATCTCGGCCTCATCGCCGTCTCGGACGCCGAGGTCGGCGTCTTCTGGACGTTCAACCCCAGCTGACCCCACCGGGAGAAGATCGACCCGTGCTCACCCGATCCGCCACCTACCCCGACCGCGAAACCGCCCAGTGGTGCACCCAGCAGGTCGTCAACCGCAACGAGCAGGTCATTCACCGCTGGCTCGCCCAGGGGAGCCGGGAGCGGCTCTCCATCGAGGCCGCCTGGCCGTCCCGGGAGGAGCCCGTGGGGCGGGTGCTGCTCCAGGCGATGATGTTCGCCGGACGTGAGCCCGTGGAGGTGCGCGCCGCGCGGGTGATTCTCAAGCGGGACCCGGCACGCGCCCACGGCTTCGTCGTACACGCCACATTCCCGGTCTACCTCTGAAAGCGGCCGCGCCATGTCCCTGAAACCGATCGAGCACGATCGCCAGTACGGTGAGCTGGACCAGCTCCTCCGCTTCTACCTCGGGCAGCCCGCCGACGACACGCCCGAGGTCCGCAGCGCCGCTCTCGACGCCTACTTGCGCGAGGTCTGGCGTACCCGCCCGTGGGCGGTCTCCGTCGCCGAGCAGCAGGTGCGCGAGTACGCGGAGAATCCGCCGGGGCGCTTGCGGCAGCGGCTCGGTGAGTTCTATGCCCTGCCCGATGTCGGCCTGGAGGACTCCGAGGTCCGGGACTGGCTGATGGCGATCGCCGGTCACCTGCGGCGGAGTGTGGAGGAGGGCGAGGTGCCCCCGTCCGCGCCTCCGCGGACTCACGGTGAGTGGCACGCCCGCTTCCCGGAGCTCGGGCAGTTGCTCGGCGGCTGGTTCTCGCAGGACATGCCGGACGAGTTCGGGGATCACGACGCGGCGCTCGCCGATTACGCCGGGTCCACCGAGGCCGCGCTCGTGGCACGGCTCGTCGGCGAGGTGCACGAGCTGTTGGCGCTGCGCCTGGCGGAGAGCGACACCGTCCTCGCCGTCGCCGAGCTGGGGATGGAGGTGGAGCCTCCGGCTCCGTACTCGGTGAGCGAGTGGCTCGCGGCCGTCGCGGAGCGGCTCGGCGGCGCGTCGTAATCCGGTTGGCCGGGGCGCCGGAAGACGCCAGAATCCGGGCATGGGACATGTGGAGGCAGGCCATCTCGAGTACTACCTGCCCGACGGGCGGCCGTTGCTCGGGGATGTGTCCTTCCGGGTGGGGGACGGGGCGTCGGTTGCGCTCGTGGGGGCCAACGGGGCCGGGAAGACGACGCTGCTGCGGCTGATCGCGGGGGAGCTCCAGCCGCACGGGGGGTCGGTCACGGTCGGTGGCGGGCTCGGGGTGATGCCGCAGTTCGTGGGCTCCGTACGGGACGAGCGGACGGTGCGGGACCTGCTGGTGTCGGTGGCGCCGCCGCGGATTCAGGAGGCGGCGGCCGCGGTGGACCGGGCCGAGCTCGCGATCATGGAGCGGGACGACGAGGCCGCGCAGATGGAGTACGCGCAGGCGCTGTCCGACTGGGCCGAGGCGCGGGGGTACGAGGCCGAGACCGTGTGGGACATGTGCACGGTGGCCGCGCTCGGCGTCCCGTATGAGAAGGCGCAGTGGCGGCAGGTGCGGACCCTGTCCGGGGGCGAGCAGAAGCGGCTGGTGCTGGAGTCGCTGCTGCGGGGCACGGACGAGGTGCTGCTGCTCGACGAGCCCGACAACTACCTCGACGTGCCCGGCAAGCGGTGGCTGGAGGAGCGGTTGCGGGAGACGAAGAAGACCGTGCTCTTCGTCAGCCACGACCGGGAGCTGCTGGCCCGGGCCGCCGAGAAGATCATCAGCGTCGAGCCGGGGCCCGCGGGCAGCGACGTGTGGGTGCACGGCGGGGGCTTCGCCACGTACCACCAGGCGCGCAAGGAGCGGTTCGCGCGCTTCGAGGAGCTGCGGCGGCGCTGGGACGAGGAGCACGCCAAGCTGCGGCAGCTCATGCTCATGTTCAAGCAGAAGGCTGCCTACAACTCCGACATGGCCTCCCGCTACCAGGCCGCGCAGACCCGGCTGCGGAAGTTCGAGGAGGCCGGGCCGCCGCAGGAGCCGCCGCGCGAGCAGGACATCCGGATGCGGCTGCGCGGCGGGCGGACCGGCGTACGGGCCGTGACCTGCGCCGGCCTGGAGCTGACCGGGCTGATGCGGCCGTTCGACCTGGAGGTCTTCTACGGCGAGCGGGTCGCCGTGCTGGGGTCGAACGGGTCGGGGAAGTCGCACTTCCTGCGGCTGCTGGCCGGGGAGGACGTGGCGCACAGGGGGTCCTGGAAGCTGGGGGCGCGGGTCGTGCCCGGGCACTTCGCGCAGACGCACGCCCATCCCGAGCTGCTCGGGCGCACCCTGGTCGACATTCTGTGGACGGAGCACGCCAAGGACCGGGGCGGGGCGATGTCCGCGCTGCGGCGCTACGAGCTGGAGCGGCAGGGGGACCAGCGGTTCGAACGGCTCTCCGGCGGGCAGCAGGCGCGCTTCCAGATCCTGCTGCTGGAGCTGGCCGGCGCGACGGCCCTGCTGCTCGACGAGCCCACGGACAACCTGGACCTGGAGAGCGCCGAGGCGCTGCAGGAGGGTCTGGAGGCGTACGAGGGGACGGTGCTGGCGGTGACGCACGACCGCTGGTTCGCCCGGTCGTTCGACCGGTTCCTGGTGTTCGGGGCGGATGGGGTGGTGAGGGAGGCGTCCGAGCCGGTGTGGGACGAGGGGCGGGTGGCGCGGAAGCGGTGACGGCGTCCGGGGGGGTGCTGGCACGGGGCCGGTCGGCTGGGGGTCCGGGGGTGATCTCCCGGGAAGGCGCAGTGGGGCGGATGGGGTGGTGAGGGAGGTGTCCGAGCCGGTGTGGGACGAGGGGCGGGTGGCGCGGAAGCGGTGACGGCGTCTGGGGGGGGTGCTGGCACGGGGCCGGTCGGCTGGGGGTCCGGGGGTGATCTCCCGGGAAGGCGCAGTGGGGCGGATGGGGTGGTGAGGGAGGTGTCCGAGCCGGTGTGGGACGAGGCGGGAGTGATCCGGAAGCGGTAGGGTGCCGGGCCCGGTTTTGACCCCGCCGGTGCCGGGCCGGTACTCTACGAGTTCGTTATGCGTATTGGCTTGGTCGTTCTCACGCGAGGGGCCCTTACGCTTGTCCGCCAGGTCGATCGCCTGCGGTCGGCACACGGGTTGCGTCCCCGGCGTGCGGCCAGGCCAGCGTGATCGTCCATAGCGGACCGTGTCAGGACCCACTCAAAGAAGCGAAGGCTACGACCGTGCGTACGTTCAGCCCCAAGCCCGGCGATGTCCAGCGCCAGTGGCACATCATCGACGCGCAGGACGTCGTCCTGGGCCGTCTGGCCTCTACGGCCGCGTCGCTGCTCCGCGGCAAGCACAAGCCCGTCTACGCGCCGCACGTTGACATGGGCGACTTCGTCGTCATCGTCAACGCCGACAAGGTGCACCTGTCCGGCAACAAGCGCACCCAGAAGATGGCGTACCGCCACTCCGGCTTCCCGGGTGGTCTGCGCTCCGTCCGCTACGACGAGCTGCTCGACAAGAACCCCGAGAAGGCCATCGAGAAGGCCGTCAAGGGCATGCTGCCGAAGAACTCCCTCGGCCGTCAGATGCTCTCGAAGCTGAAGGTCTACTCGGGCGACCAGCACCCGCACGCCGCCCAGCAGCCCGTTCCGTTCGAGATCACCCAGGTCAAGCAGGGCTGAGTCCCGGCCACCGCCGAACCAGAAAGTCTGAGGAGAATCAGTGGCTGAGACCACCGCCGAGATGCCGGTCGAGGGCATCGAGGAGTACACCACGGAGTCCGAGGTCGTCGAGTCGGAGTACACCTCCGAGTCCCTCGCCTCCCGCTTCGGCGACCCGCAGCCGGCCGCCGGCCTGGGCCGTCGCAAGAACGCCATCGCCCGTGTCCGGATCGTTCCGGGCTCCGGCAAGTGGAAGATCAACGGTCGCACCCTCGAGGACTACTTCCCGAACAAGGTGCACCAGCAGGAAGTCAACGAGCCCTTCAAGGTGCTCGAGCTCGAGGGCCGCTACGACGTCATCGCCCGCATCGCGGGTGGCGGTGTCTCCGGCCAGGCCGGTGCCCTGCGCCTGGGTGTCGCCCGCGCGCTGAACGAGGCGGACGTGGACAACAACCGCGGCCCGCTGAAGAAGGCCGGCTTCCTGAAGCGTGACGACCGTGCGGTCGAGCGCAAGAAGGCCGGTCTGAAGAAGGCCCGCAAGGCTCCGCAGTACAGCAAGCGCTAATCCGGCGGTTCGCCGGGTACTGCCCGAACGCCCCGGCGGCACGATCCGTGCCGCCGGGGCGTTCGGCTATGGGCGGCCGGGCGGCCGGGCGGCCGGTTGTGGCGTCGTGGCCTTGTCGTGGCCTGTCGCGGCCGGTCTCCGCCCCGGCTGCCCGTCCGGCGCCCGGGCCGCCACCCGGGGCGTATTGGGGCGTATACCTGGAGGCAGAGCCCCGGACCGGGAACCGAAACCTCCAGCAGCTCGACACCTCTCTGCACAAGGGGGCTTCCCGGTCTCGCCGGCGGCCCCGTACTCCCGCGTTTTTCGGAGGACACCAGTGGGACGACTCTTCGGTACGGACGGTGTGCGCGGCGTCGCCAACGCCGACCTCACGGCCGAGCTGGCGCTCGGCCTGTCGGTCGCGGCGGCGCACGTGCTCGCCGAGGCGGGTACGTTCGAGGGCCATCGGCCGGTGGCGGTGGTGGGCCGCGATCCGCGGGCGTCCGGGGAGTTCCTGGAGGCCGCGGTGGTGGCGGGGCTGGCCAGCGCCGGTGTGGACGTGCTGCGGGTCGGTGTGCTGCCGACGCCGGCCGTCGCGTACCTCACGGGGGCGCTCGGCGCGGACCTGGGCGTGATGCTCTCCGCGAGCCACAACCCGATGCCCGACAACGGCATCAAGTTCTTCGCCCGGGGCGGGCACAAGCTCGCCGACGAGCTGGAGGACCGCATCGAGCGGACGTACCGGGCGCACGCCACGGGCGAGCCGTGGGACCGGCCGACGGGCGCCGGCGTCGGCCGCGTCCGCGACTACGACCAGGGCTTCGACAACTACGTCGCGCACCTGATCGGCGTGCTGCCCAACCGGCTCGACGGGCTCAAGGTCGTCATCGACGGGGCGCACGGTGCGGCGTCCCGGGTGTCGCCCGAGGCGTTCTCCCGGGCCGGGGCCGAGGTCGTCACGATCGGCACCGAGCCGGACGGGCTCAACATCAACCACGAGTGCGGCTCCACGCACCTGGACAAGCTGCGTGCCGCGGTCGTCGAGCACGGTGCCGACCTGGGCGTCGCCCACGACGGGGACGCGGACCGCTGCCTCGCGGTCGACGCGACCGGTGCGGAGGTCGACGGCGACCAGATCCTCGCCGTGCTGGCGCTCGCGATGCGTGAGGCGGGCTCGCTGCGCAAGAACACGGTCGTGGCGACCGTGATGTCCAACCTCGGCTTCAAGCTCGCCATGGAGCGGGAGGGGGTCGAGCTCGTCCAGACGGCGGTCGGTGACCGCTACGTCCTGGAGGAGATGAAGGCGAACGGCTTCGCGCTCGGCGGCGAGCAGTCGGGGCACGTGATCGTGCTCGACCACGCGACGACGGGGGACGGCACGCTGACCGGGCTGATGCTGGCGGCGCGGGTCGCCGCGACCGGGCGTCCGCTGCGGGAGCTGGCGGGGGTCATGGAGCGGCTGCCGCAGGTGCTCATCAATGTGCGCGATGTGGACAAGACGCGGGTGGGGTCCTCGCAGGAGCTGGCGGAGGCCGTGACGGATGCGGAGCGGGAGCTCGGGGGGACGGGGCGGGTGCTGCTGCGGTCCTCGGGGACCGAGCCGCTCGTTCGGGTCATGGTCGAGGCGGCCGACATCGAGCAGGCTCGGGCTGTCGCTCAGCGGCTGGCGGATGTGGTGAAGTCGGCGCTGGGGTAAGGGGGGTAAGGGGGTTGAGGGGGGCGGGGGGGTGTCTGGGGTCTGTGCGGGGCTCGCTGGGGGTGCCCGTTCGGGGCGCCTGTCCGGGGCGTCCGTCGGGGTGCCTGCCCGGAGGGGGCCGGCCCTGGGGAGGCGGCCGGGGGGCTCCGGTCCGTGGGCTCCCGTCCGGGGCCGGTCCGGAGGGTCTCTCCCCGCCCCGCCCTTTCACCGTTTCCAGGGGCAAGCCCCGGACCCGGGCCGCGCTCCGCGCGGCGAGCGGGGCTCCGCCCCCGCACCCCGGCGGGGGCTCCGCCCCCTGCACCCCCGCTGATGCTGCCGGGCGGGTCCTGCTTCCTGCGCTCCGGCTCCCGCTGGCGGGTTGGGCTCTGCTCCCCTGCTGTCCCGCTCCCGCTGCCAGGCGGGGCCTCTGCCCCTCCCCCCCCGCTGCCGCTGCTGGGCGGGGCCTTCCTGCGCCCCCGCTCCCGCTGCCGGGGTGGGGGCCTCCGCCCTCCTGCTGTCCCGCTCCCGCTGCCAGGCGGGGCCTCCACCCCTGCCCCGCCCCCGCCCCCGCGCAGGGCCCCCACCCCTCCCCCCTCCAACGCCCCCAGCCGGAACGGACTACCCCCCGCCGCTGCCTCCCTCCCCCCTCCCCTTCCCCCCGGGGGCTACAGCTTCCGCAGCGAAAGGCGCTGCACCTTGTGGTCCGGGCCCTTTCGGAGGATGAGGTTTGAGCGGCCTCGGGTGGGGGCCACGTTTTCGAGGAGGTTGGGCTTGTTGATGGTGCGCCAGTTGCGGCGGGCGAAGGCGAGGGCTTCTTCCTCGGAGACCTCCGTGTAGCGGCGGAAGTAGGAGTGGGGGTCCTGGAAGGCCGTCTCGCGCAGTTTCCTGAAGCGGGAGTAGTACCAGCGCTCGATGTCCTCGGCGCGGGCGTCGACGTAGATGCTGAAGTCGAAGAAGTCGGCGAGGCCGACGCGGGTGCGGCCGTCGCCGCCGGGCAGGGCGGGCTGGAGGACGTTGAGGCCCTCGATGATGAGGATGTCCGGGCGGTGCACGGTGAGCCGTTCGTCCGGCACGATGTCGTAGATCAGGTGCGAGTAGACGGGCGCGGAGACCTCGTCCTTGCCGGCCTTCACGTCCGCGACGAAGCGGGTGAGGGCCCGTCGGTCGTACGACTCGGGGAAGCCCTTCCGGGACATCAGACCGCGCCGGTGGAGCTCGGCGTTGGGCAGCAGGAAGCCGTCCGTGGTGACCAGCTCGACGCGCGGGTGCTCGGGCCAGCGGGCCAGCAGGGCGCGCAGCAGCCGGGCCGTGGTCGACTTGCCGACGGCGACGCTGCCCGCGACGCCGATGACGAACGGCGTGCCGCGCTGGGCGCCCTTCTCGCCCAGGAAGGTGTTCAGCGCGCCGCGCAGCTGCCCGGTGGCGCCCACGTAGAGGTTGAGCAGCCGGGAGAGCGGCAGGTAGACGTCGCGGACCTCGTCCAGGTCGACGACGTCGCCGAGGCCGCGCAGGCGCTCGACCTCCTCCGCCGTCAGCGGCAGGGGCGTGTTCTCGCGGAGCGCGCTCCATTCGGCCCGGGTGAGGTCGACGAACGGAGAGGAGTCGGCGCGGCGTCGTTGCTGCGGCTGCGGCTGCTCTGAGGTGGTGGACACGGGGCCCATTGTGCGCGGGTGGCGTCAGGCGGTCACTGTGGGGTGTGGGGTTGAGGGGTTTCGCCGGGGCACAGGGGGCAGGCGCGAAGAGGCCGGCCTCGCGTGCGGGTGAAGTTCGGGCCGTTGCCCTGTACCTACTCGCAAGTCGGGAATACGGTCCCACCCTTCGGCAGCCCGGCACCCTGCGAGGAACCCCCCGTGTTCGTTCTCCGGCTCGTCCTCAGAATCGTCAGGAAGACCCTCCGGCATCTGGCGCGGCCGCCGGGAACCGCCTCCGACGTGGCGACCGGCGACGACGTGCTCGCCGAGCTGTGCGACGAGCTGCCCGACGAGGACCTGGGCCAGGACCTCGACGACTGCCTCGACCAGTACCACCTGGGCAGCAAGCCGCGCTGCGAGGAGGTCGAGTACCTGGAGCTCGTCCAGGACGCCATCGACCGCATCGAGCGCGGCCGTTGACCCGCGGGCGGTGACCCGGGGGCCGTACGCTGCACTGCATGTGCGGAATCGTTGGCTATGTGGGAGGGCAGTCCGCCCTCGATGTCGTGTTGGCGGGGCTGCGGCGGCTGGAGTACCGCGGCTACGACTCGGCGGGGGTCGCGGTGCTGGCCGACGGCGGGCTCGCCGCGGCGAAGAAGGCGGGCAAGCTCGCCAACCTGGAGAAGGAGCTGGCCGACCGGCCGCTGCCGGCCGGCTCGACCGGCATCGGGCACACCCGCTGGGCCACCCACGGCGCGCCCAACGACGCCAACGCCCACCCCCACCTCGACAACCCGGGCCGCGTCGCCGTCGTCCACAACGGCATCATCGAGAACTTCGCCGCCCTGCGCGCCGAGCTGGCCGACCGCGGGCACGCCCTCGCCTCCGACACGGACACCGAGGTCGTCTCCCACCTGCTCTCCGAGTCCTTCTCCTCCTGCGGGGACCTCGCCGAGGCGATGCGGCAGGTGTGCCGCCGGCTGGAGGGCGCCTTCACGCTCGTCGCGGTGCACGCCGACGATCCCGACGTGGTCGTCGGGGCCCGCCGCAACTCCCCGCTGGTCGTCGGCCTCGGCGACGGCGAGTCCTTCCTCGCCTCCGACGTCGCCGCCTTCATCGCCCACACCCGCGAGGCGGTCGAGCTCGGCCAGGACCAGGTGGTCGAGCTGCGGCGGGACGGCGTGACCGTCACGGACTTCGACGGGGCGCCGGCGGACGTCCGGGCGTACCACGTCGACTGGGACGCCTCCGCCGCCGAGAAGGGCGGCTACGCCTCGTTCATGCTCAAGGAGATCGCCGAGCAGCCGAAGGCGGTGGCCGACACGCTCCTCGGGCGCATCGACGAGGCCGGGCAGCTGACGCTGGACGAGGTCCGCATCCCGGCGTCCGTGCTGCGCGAGGTGGACAAGGTCGTCATCGTGGCCTGCGGGACGGCGTACCACGCGGGGATGATCGCCAAGTACGCGATCGAGCACTGGACGCGGGTGCCCTGCGAGACGGAGCTGGCCAGCGAGTTCCGCTACCGGGACCCGATCCTGGACCAGGGGACGCTGGTGATCGCCATCTCGCAGTCCGGCGAGACGATGGACACGCTGATGGCGCTGCGGCACGCGCGGGAGCAGGGGGCGCGGGTGCTCGCCATCTGCAACACCAACGGCTCGACGATCCCGCGGGAGTCGGACGCCGTCCTCTACACGCACGCCGGGCCGGAGGTCGCCGTCGCCTCGACCAAGGCGTTCCTGACCCAGCTCGTGGCCTGCTACCTGGTCGCCCTGTACCTCGGGCAGGTGCGCGGGACGAAGTGGGGGGACGAGGTCGGGTCGGTGATCCGGGAGCTGTCGGCGATCGGCGCGCAGGTGGAGGAGGTGCTGGAGACCATGGAGCCCGTGCGGGAGCTGGCGCGCTCGCTCGCGGGCTGCGGGACCGTGCTCTTCCTCGGGCGGCACGTCGGCTATCCCGTCGCCCTGGAGGGCGCCCTCAAGCTCAAGGAGCTGGCGTACATGCACGCCGAGGGCTTCGCGGCGGGGGAGCTCAAGCACGGGCCGATCGCGCTCGTCGAGGACGGGCTGCCGGTGGTCGTCGTCGTGCCGTCGCCGCGGGGGCGGTCCGTCCTGCACGACAAGATCGTCTCCAACATCCAGGAGATCCGGGCGCGGGGGGCCCGGACGATCGTGATCGCCGAGCGGGGGGACGAGGCGGTGCGTCCGTACGCGGACCACCTCGTCGAGATCCCGCCGACGCCCGTGCTGCTCCAGCCCCTCGTCGCCACCGTGCCGTTGCAGGTCTTCGCGTGCGAGCTGGCGACGGTGCGCGGGAACGAGGTCGACCAGCCGCGCAACCTCGCGAAGTCGGTGACCGTCGAATGATCGTCGGGGTCGGCATCGACGTCGCCGAGATCGAGCGCTTCGACGCGGCGCTGCGGCGGACGCCGCAGATGGCCGAACGGCTCTTCGTGGAGCGGGAGTTGTACCTGCCGAGCGGGGAGCGGCGCGGTGCCGCCTCGCTCGCGGCCCGCTTCGCCGCCAAGGAGGCGCTGGCGAAGGCGCTCGGCGCGCCGCCGGGGCTGCTGTGGACGGACGCGGAGGTGGTCACCGGCGAGAACGGCCGCCCCGGCCTGGAGGTGACCGGCACGGTCGCCGCGTGCGCGGAGCGGCTGGGGGTGCGGTCGTGGCACGTGTCGCTCAGCCATGACGCGGGGGTGGCCTCGGCGGTGGTGGTCGCGGAGGGGTGAGCCGGGTCGTGGCGGGGCGGACGGGCGTGTTCTCATGCGCCCATGACTCTTGAACATGTGATCGCACCGGACGGGGTCGCCTCGGGGAACGGCTACGCCCATGTGGTGGCCGGGGCGGGGCGCTTCGTCGCCGTGTCCGGGCAGGTCGCGCTGGACGAGCGCGGCCGCGTGGTGGGGGAGGGCGATGTCGCGGCGCAGACGCGGCAGGTCTTCGAGAACCTGCGGCGCTGCCTCGCGGCGGCGGGGGCGTCCTTCGCCGACGTGGTGAAGCTGACGTACTTCGTCACGGATATCGCGGACCTGCCGGCGATCCGGGCGGTCCGGGACGGGTTCGTGGACGCCGCCCGTCCGCCGGCGAGCTCCGCCGTGCAGGTGGCGGCCCTGTTCCGGCCGGAGCTGGTGCTGGAGGTGGAGGCGCTGGCGGTGGTCGCGGCGGCGGAGTAGGGGTACGGCTTCTGCCCCGGCCCGCCCTTTCACCGTCTCCCCCGGGGCTCCGCCCCCGCGCCACCCCGGGGCCCCGGGTGCGGCCCCGGGCTACGCCGCGTTCAGGTCCATCGCCCACTTCGCGCGTTCCATGGACTGCTCCGATGCCGGGGCGCCGGGGTTTTCCGTGGCGAGGGCCTGGTTGGCGGTGACGAACGGGCGCATGCGGCGTTCGTAGGCGGCGAAGGCCGTCGCGTGGTCGGCGTCCGCGCGGGACAACTCCTCGGCCAGGACGTAGGCGCCGACGAGGGCGAGGCTCGTGCCCTGGCCGGTCAGGGGGGAGCCGCAGTAGCCGGCGTCGCCGACGAGGGCGACGCGGCCGCGGGACCAGTGGTCCATGCGGACCTGGGCCATGGCGGAGAAGTGGAAGTCCTCGGCCGCCGCGAGGTGTTCGAGCATGGGCTCGCGCTGCCAGCCGAAGCGTTCCATCCGCTCGGCGACGAGGCGGCGTTGGGCGTCCGCGTCGCGGTGGTCGAGGTCGAGCGGGCCGGATTCGAAGCCGAAGGTGACGCGCAACTCCCGGTTGTCGCGCGCCGGGTAGACGACGTACGCGTTGCCGGCGTCCTTCGTGTAGAGCTCCCAGTCCGCCAGGCCGAGGAAGTTGTCGGCGGTGAAGACCGCGAGGTGGGCGTCCAGGTGGGAGAGGAAGTCCGCGTGGGGGCCGAAGGCGAGGCGGCGGACGTTCGAGTAGAGGCCGTCCGCGCCGATGACGAGGTCGAAGGTGCGGGCGGGGGCGCGCTCGAAGGTGACGTGGACGCCGGACGCGGTCTCCTCCAGCGCCGTGACGCTGTCGTCGTGGAGGAACTCCGCCTCGTCCGCGGTCAGTTCGTACAGGAAGCGGACGAGGTCCTCGCGCAGGATCTCGACGTCGTCGCTGTCGAGGCGGCCGCTGCTCAGGACCGCCTCCGTGCTGCGGTGGAGTTCGTTGCCCTCGCCGTCGAGGACGGTCATGCCCCGCAGCCGGGTGCGGGCGGCGCGCACCCGCTCCAGCAGGCCCATCCGCCCGACGACGTCGAGGGCGACGCCGCGGACGTCGACCGCCTGGCCGCCGGTGCGGAGGCCGGGAGCGCGCTCGACGACCGTGGGTGCGAAGCCGTGCCGGCGCAGCCAGTGGGCGAGGGCGGTCCCGGCGAGGCCGCCGCCGGAGACGAGGATGGAGTGGATGGGCGTGGACATGGGTTCCCCCTGCTTCTTCGTACGCTGTACGTGCTGTGCTGGCTGTAAATGTACAGCGTACGTACAGGCTTGCCAAGCCCCTTGCCCACGCACCGGCGGTACGCTTCTGTGCTAGTACAGCAGGGTGACCTAGGAGGAACCGTGACCCCGCCGCCCTATCTGCGCATCGTCGAGGACATCCGGCACCGCATCGCCACCGGTGAACTCGCCCCCGGCGACCGCGTGCCCTCGACCCGCCGCATCGCCCAGGACTGGGGTGTCGCCCTGGCCACCGCCGCGCGGGCGCTCGCCACGCTCCAGCAGGAGGGGCTGATCCGGGCCAGGCCCCGGGTCGGCAGCGTCGTCGCCCCGAGGGAGCAGGCCGCGCGGCGGGCGGCCGCCGGCGGCACCGGCGGTGCCGCCGGCGCGGCCGGCGCCGACCGCGACCTCACCCGCGAGCGCATCGTCCGCGCCGCCATCGGGATCGCGGACGCGGAGGGCCTGGGCGCGCTGTCCATGCGCGGCGTCGCCGCGAAGCTCGGGGTGTCGACCATGTCGACGTACCGGTACGTCGACGGCAAGGACGCCCTCGTCCTGCTCATGGCCGACGCGGCGTTCGGCGAGGCGGAGTTCCCCGGGGAGCCCCCGGAGGGCTGGCGGGCACGCGTCGAACTGGCCGCCCGCACGCTGTGGTCCCTCTACCGGAGACACCCCTGGCTGGCCCATCTCGGCCCGGTCACCCGCCCGTTGGCGCTGCCCAACCTCATCGCGTACGGCGACTGGCTGCTGGCGGCGCTCGGCGAGCTGGCGCTCGACGTACGGACCCGGTTCGACCTGCACGTCCTCGTCTACAGCCACGTCGTCGGCCTGGCGGCCCACCTGGAGGACGAACGCCGCGCGGAGGCCGCGACCGGCCTCACGGACGAGGAGTGGATGGACCGCCAGGAGGCCGGCTTCGCCGAACTCGCGGCGTCCGGGCGCTACCCGGCCTTCTCGGAGGTGGTCGAGGAGCTGCGGGCGACGGGCGGGTACGACCTGCGGCTGGACGAGCTCTTCGAGTTCGGCCTCCAGCGGCTGCTGGACGGGATCGCGGTCGGGCTGGCGGATCCGGGGACGGCGCGCCGCTGACGCCCGTACGCTGGCGGCCCGAGTGAGGGGAGGGGGCGGCGGTGCACCCGGTGAAGGAACGGATCGCGGCGGTCTTCGGGCAGGCCCAGGGGAGCGGGTACCTGCTGGCGCCGGACGTCGTGCTCACCGCGGCCCACGTCGTGGGGGACTGCGCCACGCCGCGGGTGATCGCCCCCGGCGGGGCGGGCCCCGTTCCGTGCCGGGTGGTGTGGGCCCGGGACGACGACCGGCGCTGCGACGTGGCCCTGCTCGTCGGCGAGCGCGGGATCGTGCGGGACGGGGCCGGCGACGGATTCGCGCCGCTCGTCTGGGGCCGGGCCTACGACCTGCGGCCCTGGCCCGGCGCGCAGGCCATCGGCTATCCGCAGGTGCAGCGCGACGGCTGCGGCGAGCTGGACACCGAGCAGGTCGTCGGCACCCTCAGACCCGGCAGCGGGCTGCTCGGCGGCCGGTACGTCCTGGCCTGCGAGGGCGGTGCGCCCGAGGCGCCGGCCGGCGGCGGCTCGCCGTGGGCGGGGATGTCCGGCGCGGCGGTCTTCGTGGACGGGCTGCTGGCCGGCGTCGTGGACGCCGACCCCGGCGGCTGGCGGCACGGGCGGCTGACGGTGACGCCGGCGGCGGCCCTCTGGTCCGACTTCGGGTTCCTGAGGGAGTGCCTGCTGGCCGGGCACAAGCCGGAGTCGCGGTCGCTGGCCTCGGCCCGGCAGCTCGAGACGGAGGAGTTCGAGCGGCGGCTGCGCGACTACACCGTGCGGCGGGCGGGCGAGCTGACCATCATCGGCCTGACGCTGTCGGACGGCAGCGGCGAGACGTGGCCGCTGGACACGGCGTACCTGAGCCTGGAGCTGGTGGGCGGACGGCAGGAGGGGTTCGGGCCCGCGCCGCGGCGCGTCGAGGAGGCCCTCGCCGGGCAGCGGCGCGTCCTGCTGCGGGGCGCGGCCGGGTCGGGCAAGACCACGCTGCTCCAGTGGCTCGCCACGGTCACGGTCAAGGGCGAACTCCCGCCCGGCCTCGGCCAGTTGAGCGGCTGCTTCCCGCTGACCCTGCCGCTGCGGCGGCTGGTGCGCGACGGGGGGCTCCCGGCCCCGGAGGAGTTCCTGGCGGCGGTCGCCGGGCCGCTGGCCGGACTGCCGGGGGCGCGCGGATGGGTGACCCGGCGGCTGTCCGAGGGGACGCTGTTGCTGCTGATCGACGGGGTGGACGAGGTCCCGGAGGCGGACCGGCGGCGCACGCTGGAGTGGGTGCGGGACCTGCTCGACGCCTACCCCGACGCGCGGTACGTGATCACGACCCGGCCGTCGGCGGTGCGCGAGGGGCGGCTCGCCGAACTGGGCTTCACCGAGCTGGAACTGCTGCCGATGAGCCGCGCGGACG
This sequence comes from Streptomyces caatingaensis, assembly GCF_001187435.1. Classification (GTDB taxonomy): domain Bacteria; phylum Actinomycetota; class Actinomycetes; order Streptomycetales; family Streptomycetaceae; genus Streptomyces; species Streptomyces caatingaensis. The sequence goes on from NZ_LFXA01000017.1 coordinate 756,961, forward strand.
TGCTGGCCTTCATCGGGCGCTGGCACGCGGCGGCCGGCGGCCCGGGCCCCCTGGACGAGCGGCTGCGCGGCTTCCGGGACGCGCTGACCGCCGCCGTCGTCCGGAAGCGGGACCTGGGGCGGCTGGCCACCAACCCGCTGATGTGCGCGCTGATCTGCGCGCTCAACCGGGCGCGGCGGGGCTGTCTGCCGCACGGCCGCATGGAGTTGTACCGCGCGGCGCTCGACCTGCTCCTCGTCCGGCGGGACCGGGAGCGGGAGATCGCCGTCGGCCCGGAGGGGCCCGAACTGGAGCAGGCCCAGCTCGCGCTCCTCCAGAAGATCGCCTACTGGCTGATCCGCAACGGCCGTTCGGAGATCGAGTGGCACAAGGCCGTGGAGATCCTGGAGCGGGCGCTCCCGGCGATGCCGGCGGTGGCGGCGCGGGGCGGCGCGGAGGAGATCCTGGGGCATCTGGTGCTGCGCAGCGGGCTGTTGCGGCGCCCGACGGACGAGACGCTGGACTTCGTCCACCGCACCTTCCAGGACTACCTGGGCGCGCGGGCGGCGGTGGAGGACTGGGACTTCGACCTGCTGGTGAAGAACGCCCACGACCCGCAGTGGGAGGACGTCCTGGGCATGGCCGTGGGGCACGCGCCGCCGCGGGCGCGGGCGGAGCTCCTGGAGAAGCTCCTGGCCCGGGGCGCGGCGGAGCCGGCGCACCGGCGCCGCCTCCATCTGCTGGCCGCGGTCTGCCTGGAACAGGCGACCGAGGTCGCCCCCGACGTCCGGGCCCGCGTCGAGCGGGCCGCGGCCGGGCTCGTCCCGCCGCGCGACGTGGAGTCCGCGAAGGCGCTCGCCGAGGCGGGCGAGGTCGTCCTCGACCTGCTCCCCGGCCCGGAGGGGCTCCCGGACGAGGTGGCGCACGCGGTCGTCGTGACGGCGACGGCGGTGGGGGACGAGCGGGCGGTGCCGTTGCTGGCCCGGTACGCGGCCCATCCGTGGCGGGAGGTCCGGGCCCAACTGGTCTGGGCCTGGGACCGGTTCGACACGGACTACTACGCGGAGGCGGTCATCGGGCGGCTGCGGCACGACGACGGGCTGGCCTTCGTCGCCAAGAGCGCCGCGCAGCTGCGGGCGCTGAAGCGGCTGGGGGGACGGCCGGAGGTGTGGTGCCGGGGGACGTTCACGGCCGAGGAGCTGTCGGAGGCGGTGACGCCGGTGTTGCGGGATCTGTGGATCCAGGGGGACCTGGGGGTGGTCGACCTCCGCGCGCTGGAGGGCGCGCCGTCGCTGCGGTCGCTCCGGATCTCCGGCACGGGGGAGGTGGTGGGCCTGGGGGCGGTGAACCCGGAGGGGCTGGAGCGGCTCGACCTGGAACTCGGCGTCAAACGGTTCCCGGCGTAGGGGCGGTGCCGCGTCCCCGTCAGGGGTTGACGTCCAGCACACGCACCGGCTGCCCGGTCCAGCGCTCGGGCGCGGCCGTGGCGAGGAACGCGCCGTCGGGGCGTTCCGCGGTCGGCTGCGCCGAGTGCCGGGTGTGGGCGGCGGCCCAGGTCTCCTCCCGCGCGACGGCCAGCGCGCCCGGCAGATCCAGGTCGAGGACCATGATGCCGGGCAGGGCGGCCAGGTGCTCCGCCGTACCGGGGCGGGCGCGGTCGGCCTCCACCAGGGCGCACACCGGCGCGTACAGGTACCAGTCGGCTTCGGTGTTGGCCCGGTGGATCAGCCGGGACGTGATGGCGTTGCCGTGGCCCGCCGCGATCATCGCGGTGTCGTCGAGCACGATGTGGACGTGATCGCTCACCGGCCCGCCTCGGCGAGGCGGCGGTCCAGCTCGGCGTCGAGCCGTGCTTCCTCCTCCGGGCTCGGGTCGTAGCCGTTCCACGCCTGCAGCATGCGGCGGGTCCGATCGGCGCGTTCGGCGCGCTCGGCGGGCGTGAGCAGGCTTTCCGCGAGTCTGGCCAGATAGGCGCGCAGCGACAGGCCCTCCGCCGCGGCGACTTCGGCGAGCCGGTCGCGCGCTGCGGCGGGGATGCGGATGTTGGCATCGGTCATGGGGCGTTCTCCCTCCGTCGTCTCAGGGTACGGGTACGGGTGCGTACCCGTACCCGGTCCGCCGCGGCATCACCCGATCGAGACGTCCCTCCACACCCCCCGCAACTCCTCCGCCACCCCCATGGCCGTCAACGGCGCCGCCCCCAGGCGGCGGGCCGCGAGGCCGTGGAGGTAGGCCGCGACCGAGGCGGCGTCGAGGGCGGGGAGGCCGGCGGCGAGGAGGGAGCCCGCCAGGCCGCTGAGGACGTCGCCGCTGCCCGCCGTGGCGAGCCAGCCGGTGCCGGTGGGGTTGACGCGGACGGGGGAGGCGGGGGAGGCGGGGGCGACGAGGGTGGTGGAGCCCTTCAGGAGGGCCGTGACGCCGTAGCGGGAGGCCAGGGCGCGGGCCGCGGAGAGGCGGGCGGACTCGACGTCCTCGCGGGAGAGGCCGAGGAGGACGGCCGCCTCGCCGGCGTGCGGGGTGAGGAGCGTCTCGGCGCGGCGCTCGCAGAGCGCCTCGGGGGAGAGGAGGCGCAGCGCGTCGGCGTCGGCGAGGACGGGGACGTCGGAGGCGAGGACGTCCTCCAGGGCGCGGTGGGCCGCGGGGTCGTCCCCCAGGCCGGGGCCGACGACCCACGCCTGGACGCGGCCCGCGCCGGCCGGGCGGCCGGCCGTCACCAGCGTCTCGGGGAAGCGGGCGATCACCGCGTCCGCCGCGGGCCCCGCGTAGCGGACCGCGCCCGCCCCGCCGGCCAGCGCGCCGGCGACGGCCATGACGGCCGCCCCGGGATAACGGGCGGAACCGGCGACGACGCCGACCACCCCGCGGCGGTACTTGTCGCTCTCCGCGGCCGGACGGGGGAGGAGGCGGGCGACGTCGGCGTGCTGCAGCGCCTCGACGTCCGGGACGGGCGGCAGGCGCAGGCCGATGTCCACCAGGTGCGGCGCGCCCGCGTACGAGCGCGCCGGGTCGATCAGCAGACCGGGCTTGTACGCGCCGAAGGTGACCGTCGCGTCGGCCCGCACCGCGTCCCCCCGGACCTCGCCCGTGTCCGCGTCCACCCCGCTCGGCAGGTCCACGGCGACCACGAGGGCGCCCTCCGCCGCGCGCACCAGCGGCAGCGCCTCCGGGCGCAGTCCGCCCTTGCCGCCGATGCCGACGATGCCGTCCACGACGAGGTCGGCGCGCCCGACGGCCCGCACGCCCTCCGCCGCGGGCACCGCGCGGCCGCCCGCCGCGCGCAGGGCGGCGAGCCCGCCGGGATGGGTGCGCTCCGGCGCCAGCAGCACCGCGGTCACGCCGGCGCCCCGCCGGGCCAGGCGCGCCCCGGCGTACAGGGCGTCGCCGCCGTTGTCGCCGCTGCCGGTCAGGAGCGCGACGCGGGCCCCGTACACCCGGCCCAGCAGGCCGGCGCAGGCGGCGGCGAGGCCGGCCGCGGCGCGCTGCATCAGCGCGCCCTCGGGGAGCTCGGCCATGAGCGCGCGCTCGGCGGCCCTTACGGTCTCGACGCTGAAACCAGTCCTCATGGTTCCCAGTCTCCCCGTGGCCCCCGGGCCCGCACTCCCGGACCCCGCGCCTGAGACACTGGCGGGGATGAACGAGACACCGATGCGCGCCCGTGCCGTGGTCGATCTGGCCGCCCTGCGGGCCAACGTGCGTGCTCTGCGGGCCCGTGCCCCCCGGGCGCAGCTGATGGCAGTGGTCAAGGCGGACGCGTACGGGCACGGGGCGGTGCCCTGCGCACGGGCGGCGCGCCGGGCCGGTGCGGCGTGGGTCGGCACGGCCACGCCGGAGGAGGCCCTCGCGCTGCGGGCCGCCGGGGACCGGGGCCGGCTGATGTGCTGGCTGTGGACGCCGGGCGGGCCGTTCCGGGAGGCCGTCGAGGCGGACGTCGACATCTCGGTGAGCGGGCTGTGGGCCCTGGAGGAGGTCCTGGACGCGGTCCGGGCCGCCGGCCGCCCCGCCCGCGTCCAGCTCAAGATCGACACCGGTCTGGGGCGCAACGGCTGCGCGCCCGCCGACTGGGAGAAGCTGGTCGCCGCCGCCCGCGAGGCGGAGCGCGCCGGCAGCCTGCGCGTCACCGGCGTCTGGTCGCACTTCGCCTGCGCCGACGAGCCGGGCCACCCCTCGATCCGCGCCCAGCTGGCCGTCTTCCGGGACGCCGTGGCGTACGCCGAGGCGCAGGGCCTCGACCCCGAGGTGCGCCACCACGCCAACTCGCCGGCCACCCTGACCCTGCCCGAGTCCCACTTCGACCTGGTGCGCACCGGCGTCGCGATGTACGGGATCTCGCCGAGCCCGGAGCTGGGCACCTCCGCCGAGCTGGGGCTGCGGCCGGTGATGACGCTGAGCGCGTCCCTCGCGTCGGTGAAGCGGGTGCCGGCCGGCCACGGCGTCTCGTACGGGCATCTGTACGCGACGCCGGCCGAGTCGACGCTCGCGCTGGTCCCGCTCGGCTACGCGGACGGCATCCCGCGCTCCGCCTCCGGCACGGGCCCGGTGCTGGTCGCGGGGAAGCGGCGGACGGTCGCGGGCCGGGTCGCGATGGACCAGTTCGTGGTGGACCTGGGCCAGGACACGGCCTCCGTCGGCGACGAGGCGGTGCTCTTCGGCCCGGGCGACCGGGGCGAGCCGACCGCCGAGGACTGGGCGGAGGCGACCGGCACCATCGCGTACGAGGTGATCACGCGCATCACGGGCCGCGTGCCCCGGGTGTACGTCGGCGAGGAGGACCCCGGCGCATGACGGAGTCGGGCCGGCTGCGCGGCGCGGGGCTCGCGGGCGCGGCGGTGGGCGTCCTGGCCGCCGGGGCGGCGGCGGGCGTCGCCGTCGAGCGGCTCACGGTCGGGCGCGGCATGCGCAGGAAGGCCCGGCTCGCGCTGGACGCGACGGGTCCGTACGGGACGCTGCGCGGCACGCCGGGGTCGGTGGCCGCCGAGGACGGGACCGAGCTGTCCTACGAGGTGGACGACGGCCCGTCGGACCTGACCGTCGTCCTCAGCCACGGCTACTGCCTGAACCAGGACTCCTGGCACTTCCAGCGCGCGGCCCTGCGGGAGGCCGGCGTGCGCGCGGTCTACTGGGACCAGCGCAGCCACGGCCGTTCGGAGCGCAGCCGGACGCCGTCCCCCTCGATCGAGCTGCTGGGCCGCGACCTCGCGGCGGTGATCCGGGCCGCCGCCCCCGCCGGGCCGCTGGTGCTGGCGGGGCACTCGATGGGCGGCATGACGCAGATGGCGCTGGCCGGCCGGGAACCGGAGCTGGTCGCGGAGCGCGTCGCGGGCGCCGCCTTCGTCGGCACCTCGTCGGGGCGGCTGGCCGAGCTGACCTTCGGCCTGCCGGCCGTGGGGATGAGCGTGGTGCGGCGCGTCCTGCCGGGCGCGTTCCGGCTGATGACCGAACGGACGGAGCTGGTCGAGAGAGGCCGCCGGCTCACCGCCGACCTGCTCTCCGGCGTCTACCGGCGCTACTCGTTCGGCCCCGGCGACGTGGACCCGGCGGTGGCGCGCTTCGCGGAGCGGCTGCTGGAGGCGACACCGGTGGACGTGGTCGCCGACTTCTACCCGGCCTTCGCGGCGCACGAGGGGGGCGCGGCGCTGCGGGCCTTCCGGGGGCGCCCGGTGCTGGTGCTCGCGGGCGAGAAGGACCTGGTCACCCCCTGCGAGCACAGCGAGGCGGTGGCCGCGGAGCTGCCGGAGGCCGAGCTGGTGGTCGTCCCCGGCGCGGGGCACCTGGTGATGCTGGAACGGCCGGACGCGGTCGGCGAGCGGCTCGCCGCGCTGCTCGACGCGGCCCGCGCGACGGCCCGCGCCTGACGGCGCGGCGGCGGGGGCGCGGCCCGTACCATCGGGCGGTATGAACGCGTCCACCGACACCACCGCCCGCATCGCCGTCAAGACCGCCGAGGACATGCGCGAGCTGGGGCGCAGACTCGCCACGCTGCTGCGCGCCGGTGACCTGGTGCTGCTCTCCGGCGAGCTGGGTGCGGGCAAGACGACGCTGACGCGCGGGCTCGGCGAGGGCCTCGGGGTGCGCGGCGCCGTCACCTCGCCGACGTTCGTAATCGCGCGGGTGCACCCGTCGCTGACCGGCGGCCCGGCCCTCGTCCACGTCGACGCCTACCGGCTGTCCGGCGGGCTGGAGGAGATGGAGGACCTGGACCTGGACGTCTCGCTGCCCGAGTCGGTGACCGTCGTGGAGTGGGGCGACGGCAAGGTCGAGGACCTGTCCGAGGACCGGCTGCGGGTGGTCATCGAGCGTGCCACGGGCGCGGATGCGGACGGCGCGGCGGGTGACGAGGACGTGCGCACGGTGACCGTGAGCGGCGTGGGTCCGCGCTGGTCCGGGGTGGACCTCGCACCGCTCGGCTGAGCCGGCCGCCGGCGTCAACCGGAGCCGCGACGAGTAACCGACAGGGCGTCGGGAAGATGTTGCGTCGCCGTGGCCGGGCATGGTGACATGGAGGTGGAGAGACCTGGTTAGGTCTGCCTAACCGTGACCGGCTGCCCGAGGAGGCATTCATGTCGGCCCACCCGCACCCCGCCGCCGTGGATCCCCGCACCGGGTCCTCCGGTTCCGAGGAACGTCCCTCGATGCGCGACCTGCTCGCGTCCTGTGCGGCGGCCGACGCGGTCTCGACTCCGCCTCCGCCGCCGGCGGCGGCGCGGCAGCCGGCGGAGCCGGACGATTCGGACGGGCCGGGCGAGGAGCGGGACGCGGCCTGAAGTCCACCTGTCCGTGGGAGGGGGGGGCGGGTACGTGCGTTTACGTGCCCCGGTCCCGCAGTGGGAGAAAACCCCCTACGGGATCACGACCACCTTCGTACCCCTCGGGGCGAAGTCCCACATCGCCCGGCCGTCGGCCGACTTCTCACGGATGCCCCCGGTCTTCTGCGTCGGCTTGGGGCTCGGCGACGAGCCATCCACCGCCGCGCTGAAGCCGAAGACCACCCCCGCCGCGTCGCGGTGGAAGCGCACGATGTGCTCGATCGGGACGCCGTCCGAGCCGGTGCCGTTCGCGTCGCGCGAAGACACCGCGTACGTCCCCGGCTTCGGGTCCACCGTGCTCGGCGCGACCTCGAAGGTCTTGGCGGCCTTCGGGTCGGCGCCCACCAGCCACACCCGCTTTCGGCCCACCGAGTAGACGACGCGCTTCCCGGTGCCGGAGTCCGCGGGCACCACGGGCGGCGCCTCCTTCGCGGGACCGCCCTTCGCCTCGCCCCCGCCCTTCGCGGACCCGGACGGCCCGGCGGACGCGTGGGTGCCGCGGGCCAGGCGGTCGGGCGCGGCCGACGCCTCGTAGGCGAGGTACCCGACCGCGGCCAGGGCCGCCGCCGTGAGCCCGGCCACGAAGATCCCCGAGCTGCTGCGTGCCACGCTGCGTACCCTCTCTCCTCCGTACGGCTGTGCGGCCGACCGTAGCACCCGGAAGCGCTCCCGCCGCGCCCCCGGCGCCCCCGCCCGGGACCCCGCGCGCGCACCGGCCGCCCCACGGCGCGCCGTAGGCTTGTCATTGTGCTGCTGCTCGCTCTTGATACCGCCACTCCCGCCGTCACCGTAGCCCTCCACGACGGGGACACCGTCGTCGCCGAGTCGAACCAGGTGGACGCCCGCCGGCACGGGGAGCTGCTGCTGCCCGCCGTGGACCGGGTGCTCGGCACGGCGGGCCGGGCGCTCGACGAGGTCACCGGCGTCGTCGTCGGCGTCGGCCCCGGCCCGTACACCGGCCTGCGCGTCGGCATCGTGACCGCCGCGACCTTCGCGGCCACGCTGTCCGTCCCCGTCCACGGCCTGTGCACGCTCGACGGCATCGCCTACGCCGCCGGGCAGGCGGGGCTGACCGGCGAGTTCGTGGTGGCCACGGACGCGCGCCGCAAGGAGGTCTACTGGGCCCGCTACGCGGACTCCCGGACCCGCGTCACCGAGCCCGCCGTGGACCGCCCCGGTGAGCTGACCGAGCCGCTGGCCGGGCTGACCGCCGTCGGCGCCGGCGCCGTCCTGTACGCCGACGCGTTCAGCGACGTCCGCGCCGACCTGCCGCAGCACCAGTCCGCCGCCGCCCTGGCCGCGCTCGCCGCCGAACGGCTGCGCGTCGGCGGCGACTTCCTGCCGCCGCAGCCGCTCTACCTGCGCCGCCCCGACGCCCAGGTCCCGGCCAACTACAAGGTGGTCACACCGAAGTGAGCACCCCGCAGGCAGGAGACGCCGCCGTGCGCGTCCGGGAGATGCGCTGGTGGGACATCCCGGCCGTGCTGGAGCTGGAGCGCGCCCTCTTCCCGCACGACGCCTGGTCCAAGGGCCTGTTCTGGTCCGAGCTGGCGCACGCCCGGGGCGCGGGCGCCACCCGCCGCTACGTCGTCGCCGAGGACGGCACCGGCCGCGTCGTCGGCTACGCGGGCCTCGCCGCGGTGGACGGCACCGGCGACGTGCAGACCATCGCCGTCGCCTTCGACCACTGGAGCACCGGCCTCGGCTCCCGGCTCCTCGGCGAACTCCTCGCCGCCGCCACCGCCTTCGAGTGCCGCGAGGTGCTGCTGGAGGTCCGCGTGGACAACACCCGCGCCCAACGCCTCTACGAGCGCTTCGGCTTCGAGCCCGTCGGCATCCGGCGCGGCTACTACCAGCCGGGCAATGTGGACGCGCTGGTGATGCGCCTGACCGATCCCGTAACCGCTGTGCAAGGAATGACTCATGGCTCGCAAGGCTGACGAACCCCTCGTCCTCGGCATCGAGACCTCGTGCGACGAGACAGGCGTCGGCATCGTCCGCGGCCACACGCTCCTCGCCGACGCCGTCGCCTCCAGCGTCGACGAGCACGCGCGCTTCGGCGGGGTCGTCCCCGAGGTCGCCTCCCGGGCGCACCTGGAGGCGATGGTCCCCACCATCCAGCGCGCGCTGAAGGAGGCCGGCGTCACCGCCAGGGACCTCGACGGCATCGCCGTCACCGCGGGCCCGGGCCTCGCGGGCGCGCTGCTGGTGGGCGTCTCGGCGGCCAAGGCGTTCGCGTACGCCCTGGGCAAGCCGCTCTACGGCGTCAACCACCTCGCCTCGCACATCTGCGTCGACCAGCTCGAACACGGCGCGCTGCCCGAGCCGACGATGGCGCTGCTGGTCTCCGGCGGCCACTCCTCGCTGCTGCTCGCGCCCGACATCACCGCCGACGTCCGGCCGCTGGGCTCGACCATCGACGACGCGGCGGGCGAGGCGTTCGACAAGGTCGCGCGCGTGCTCGACCTGGGCTTCCCCGGCGGCCCGGTCATCGACCGCTGGGCGCGCGAGGGCGACCCCGACGCCATAAAGTTCCCGCGCGGCCTCACCGGTCCCCGCGACCCGGTCTACGACTTCTCCTTCTCCGGCCTGAAGACCGCCGTCGCCCGCTGGATCGAGGCCAGGCGCGCGGCCGGCGAGGAGGTGCCCGTCGCCGACGTCGCCGCGTCCTTCCAGGAGGCCGTGGTGGACGTGCTCACCCGCAAGGCGGTGCGCGCCTGCAAGGACCACGGCGTGGACCACCTGATGATCGGCGGCGGCGTCGCGGCCAACACCCGGCTGCGGGCGATGGCCGAGCGCCGCTGCGAGGACGCGGGCATCACGCTGCGGGTGCCGCGCCCCAAGCTGTGCACGGACAACGGCGCGATGGTCGCGGCGCTGGGCGCCGAGATGGTCGCGCGCGGGCGCAACGCCTCGGCGTGGGACCTGTCGGCGGACTCCTCGCTGCCGGTGACGGACCCGCACGTGCCGGGTCATGACCACGCGCACGGCCATGACCACGACCACGTCCACGAGTTGAGCCGCAAGAACCTGTACGACGCGGGCTGAGCGGCCGGTTGCGGGACGGCGACGCCTTATCCTGATGCCTCGCAGCACACGGGGAGCAACGGGAGGGCGTCCGCCATGGACTGGTGGATATGGGCCATGATCTTCGGAGGACCGCTGGCCGGAGCCGCTACGGCGTTCCGTGACACGGTCAGCACGGCCCTCGGCCGGCGGCACGAGCGCAAGCTCCGGCTCATCGAGGCCAAGCGCGAGGAGCGCACCGCCCTGGAGGCGGCGGGCAAGCCCCCGGAGCCGGTCTGCGGCTGCGGCCACCACCTCGCCAAGCACGACAAACAGGGCAAGTGCCACGAGACGGTGCAGGTCCCCGTCGCCTGGGACGCGGACGAGAAGCCCGTCGGCTACGAGCGCGAGCGCTGCAACTGCCAGCAGTACGTGGGCCCTCAGCCGCTCGCGACGCTCTACGCGGAGGAGCTCACCGACCTGGGGTGAGGGCGTCCGTCAGGACGGCGGAACCGAGGCGCCGCCCTCCCCTTGCCGCGCATGCCGGGCTACGCCCGGACCGGGTGCCCCAGCAGCATCGTCGGAGCACCCGCGACGCGCGTAAGGACGATCACGCAGGAGTTCGTCCCTGCCAGTCTGAGCTTCTTGCGCAGCTCCTCCGGCTCCACGGCCGACCCCCGCTTCTTGATGACGGCCACGCCGATCTCCCGCTCGCGCACCAGCGCCCGCAGGCGCTTCACGTTGAACGGCAGCACGTCCGTGATCTCGTACGCCGACGCGTACGGCGTCGGGCGCAGCTCGTCGGACGTCACGTACGCGATCGTCCCGTCGATCAGCCCGCCGGAGACCTGCTCGGCGACGTCCGCGACGAGGTGGGCGCGGATGACCGCGCCGTCCGGCTCGTAGAGGTAGCGGCCGACGGGGCGGACGGCCGGGTCGGGGAGGCCGGTGCCGGTGAGGGAGCGCGGGCCGGGCAGGAGGGTGGCGCGGCGGGTGCCGGGGGAGGTGCCGAACCACAGGACGGCCTCCTTCACGTCGCCCCCGTCCGAGATCCACTCGGCCTCGGCGTCCTCGGGGACCGCCTCGTGCGGGACGCCGGGGGCGATCTTCAGCGCGGCGTGCGGGGCCGTACGGGCCGCCTCGACCGCCCAGGACAGCGGCGGGGAGTACGCCTCGGGGTCGAGGATGCGGCCCCGGCCGCCCCTGCGCGCCGGGTCGACGAACACCGCGTCGTACCCGGCCGTCCCCACCTCCGTCACGTCCGCGCAGCGCACCTCGATCAGCTCGGACAGCCCCAGCGCCGCCGCGTTGGCGCGTGCGACCTCGCAGGTGAGCGGGTCGCGGTCGACGGCAAGGACGGAGATGCCGGCCCGGGCGAGGGCGATCGCGTCGCCGCCGTTGCCGCAGCACAGGTCGGCGAGGCGGCGCACGCCCAGCGCGGCGAAGCGCTCCGCGCGGTAGGCGGCGACGGAGGCGCGGGTGGCCTGCTCCACGCCGTCCGGCGTGAAGAACATCCGGTACGCGTCCTCCGCGCCGAACTTCGCGACCGCGCGCTGCCGCAGCCGCGCCTGGCCCAGCGCGGCCGAGACCAGCCCGGCCGGGTGCTCGCGGCGCAGCCGGGTCGCGACGGCCAGCTCCTGCGCCGGGTCGTGGTCGCGCAGCCCGTCGAGGAGGCGGCGGCCCTCGTCGGTGAGGAGGGCGGTGAAGGCGGAGACATCGGATGGTGCGGGCACTGTCCCATTCTCGGCGATGGGATCCGTGCGCACGGCGCTCGAACGCAGGAACGACAATCGATGGCGTGAACCGATCCGCACGTGCCCTCCTCGCCGTCTGCGCCGCCGCCCTGCCGCTCTCCGGGTGTTCGGACGCGTCCTCGCCGGCGCCGGAGGAGGGGAAGCCGGCCGCGTCCACGGCGCCCGCCCCCGCGAGGACGCCGTCCGCCGGCCCCGCCGCGTACCGCCGCTGGGGTCTGGACAAGCCGCTCGCCCCGCCCCCGCCGCCGCCCGCGCACCGGCTCACCGAGGGGCGGAAGAGCGGCGTGCCGCAGATCGTCCGGCGGGTGCCCACCAAGGACAAGGTCGTCTTCGTGACCTTCGACGACGGGGCCGAGAAGGATCCGGCGTTCCTGGAGATGGCGAAGGACCTCAAGCTGCCCTTCAGCATGTTCCTGACCGACAGTGCCGCCCGCGCCGGGCGCGGCTACGGCTACTTCGAGACCCTGCGCGCCCAGGGCGCCGGCGTGCACGACCACACGCTCACCCACCCCAATCTGCGCACCCTGTCCGCCGCCGCGCAGCGGAAGGAGATCTGCGGGCAGCAGGAGGTCCTGAAGAAGCGGTTCGGCAAGCGGCCGGAGCTGTTCCGCCCGCCGTACGGCAACTACAACGACGCGACGCTCGCCGCCGCCGGCTCCTGCGGCGTCCGGGCGGTGGTGCTCTGGCAGGCGACGATGCAGATCAACGACATGAGGTACGCCGAGGCGGGGAAGCTTCGTCCGGGCGACATCGTCCTCGCCCACTTCCGAGGCCCGGCGGAGCTCAAGGGCACGACGATGACCCGCATGGTCGCCAACATGCTGCGGAGCATCCAGCGGCAGGGCTTCACGGTGGCGCGGCTGGAGGACTACGTGTGACGCCCCGGCCGCCGCGCGCGGGTGAGGAATTGGCACTCCGCTTGACCGAGTGCTAAGCGCGTCATAGTCTCGGCTCCGTTGGCACTCTCCACCGGTGAGTGCCAAACACAGCGACGGGCAGGTCCGGCACCCGCGACGACGGATCCACCTGGTCGCCACCTCAGACAGTTAACCCCGCGAGATCTCCGAAGGGGGAGGTCGGATCGTGACGACCGCCAGCTCCAAGGTTGCCATCAAGCCGCTCGAGGACCGCATCGTGGTCCAGCCGCTGGACGCCGAGCAGACCACGGCCTCTGGCCTGGTCATCCCGGACACCGCGAAGGAGAAGCCCCAGGAGGGCGCCGTCCTCGCCGTGGGCCCGGGCCGCTTCGAGAACGGCGAGCGCCTGCCGCTCGACGTCAAGGTCGGCGACGTCGTGCTCTACAGCAAGTACGGCGGCACCGAGGTGAAGTACAACGGCGACGAGTACCTCGTCCTCTCGGCCCGCGACGTCCTCGCGATCATCGAGAAGTAATTCACCCCGAAGTCCCCGGACTTCGAAGCTTTTGAACTGCGCCCCGGGTGCCCGCGTCCACCAGCCGGGCGGCCGGGGCGCAGTTCGTCCGAGAGACCCGGCGAAGCCGAGAGACACGGCGAAGGATTCCACCCATGGCGAAGACCCTGAAGTTCGACGAGGACGCCCGGCGCGCCCTCGAGCGCGGCGTCAACAAGCTTGCCGACACCGTGAAGGTGACGATCGGCCCCAAGGGCCGCAACGTCGTCATCGACAAGAAGTTCGGCGCCCCCACCATCACCAACGACGGCGTCACCATCGCCCGCGAGGTCGAGCTCGAGGACGCGTACGAGAACCTGGGCGCCCAGCTCGTCAAGGAGGTGGCGACCAAGACCAACGACATCGCGGGCGACGGCACCACCACCGCCACCGTGCTGGCCCAGGCGCTGGTCCGCGAGGGTCTGCGCAACGTCGCCGCCGGCGCCTCCCCGGCCGCCCTGAAGAAGGGCATCGACGCCGCCGTCAAGGCCGTCTCCGAGGAGCTCCTGGCCACCTCCCGGCCGATCGACGACAAGACCGACATCGCCGCCGTCGCCGCCCTGTCCGCCCAGGACAAGCAGGTCGGCGAGCTCATCGCCGAGGCGATGGACAAGGTCGGCAAGGACGGTGTCATCACCGTCGAGGAGTCCAACACCTTCGGCCTGGAGCTGGACTTCACCGAGGGCATGGCCTTCGACAAGGGCTACCTCTCGCCGTACATGGTCACGGACCAGGAGCGCATGGAGGCCGTCCTCGACGACCCGTACATCCTGATCCACCAGGGCAAGATCTCGGCCATCCAGGACCTGCTCCCGCTGCTGGAGAAGATCATCCAGGCCGGTGGCTCCAAGCCGCTGCTGATCATCGCCGAGGACGTCGAGGGCGAGGCCCTCTCCACCCTCGTGGTCAACAAGATCCGCGGCACCTTCAACGCCGTCGCCGTCAAGGCCCCCGGCTTCGGCGACCGCCGCAAGGCGATGCTCGGCGACATGGCCACCCTCACCGGTGCCACCGTCATCGCCGAGGAGGTCGGCCTCAAGCTCGACCAGGTCGGCCTGGACGTCCTGGGCTCGGCCCGCCGCGTGACCGTCACCAAGGACGACACCACCATCGTCGACGGCAAGGGCAACGCCGACGAGGTCGCCGGCCGCGTCGCCCAGATCAAGGCGGAGATCGAGACCACCGACTCCGACTGGGACCGCGAGAAGCTCCAGGAGCGCCTCGCCAAGCTCGCCGGCGGCGTGTGCGTCATCCGCGTGGGCGCGGCCACCGAGGTCGAGCTCAAGGAGAAGAAGCACCGCCTGGAGGACGCCATCTCCGCGACCCGCGCCGCGGTCGAGGAGGGCATCGTCTCCGGTGGCGGCTCCGCGCTGGTCCACGCCGTCAAGGTGCTGGACGGCAACCTGGGCAAGGAGGGCGACGAGGCCACCGGTGTCGCCGTCGTCCGCCGCGCCGCCGTCGAGCCGCTGCGCTGGGTCGCCGAGAACGCCGGCCTGGAGGGCTACGTCATCACCTCCAAGGTCGCCGAGCTCGACAAGGGCCAGGGCTTCAACGCCGCCACCGGCGAGTACGGCGACCTGGTGAAGGCCGGCGTCATCGACCCGGTCAAGGTCACCCGCTCCGCCCTGGAGAACGCCGCCTCCATCGCCTCCCTGCTGCTCACGACCGAGACCCTGGTCGTCGAGAAGAAGGAGGAGGAGCCCGCCGAGGCCGGTCACGGCCACGGCCACGCCCACTGAGGCACGCGCTCGTCCAGGAGGCCCGGCACCCCGCCACGGGGTGCCGGGCCTCCGGCGTTCTCAGTTCGGGCCGTACTTGCGGCCCGTCGTGGACGACACCCGCGACAGCGCCCCGCGCGGCACGAACTTCGACAGCCCCGTCAGCGCCTTGTACCGGGGGTCCGGGACCGACAGCGACTTGCCGCGCGCCAGGTCCTTGAGCGCCGCGTCCACCAGCCGGTCCGCGTCCAGCCACATCCAGCCCGGGATGTTGTCCGTGCCCATCCCGGCCCGCTCGTGGAACTCGGTGCGGACGAAGCCGGGGCACAGCGCCATCAGCCGCACCCCGCTGCCCGCCAGGTCCCGCGCCGCCCCCTGGGTGAACTGCACGACCCACGCCTTGCTCGCGCCGTAGGTGCCGCGCGGCACGAAGGCGGCCACCGACGCCACGTTCACCACCCCGCCGCGCCGGCGCTCGCGCATCCCGCGGGTGGCGGCCATCGTCAGCCGCAGCACCGCCTCGCAGTGCACCTTCAGCATGGCCAGCTCGTCCTGGACGGTGACCTCCAGGAAGCGGCCCTTGTTGCCGAAGCCGGCGTTGTTGACCAGCAGATCGACCGGGTGCTTGCGGTCGGCGAGCCGGGACTCGACGGCGGC
Organism: Streptomyces caatingaensis; assembly: GCF_001187435.1. Classification (GTDB taxonomy): domain Bacteria; phylum Actinomycetota; class Actinomycetes; order Streptomycetales; family Streptomycetaceae; genus Streptomyces; species Streptomyces caatingaensis. The sequence goes on from NZ_LFXA01000017.1 coordinate 772,288, forward strand.
GATGCCCTCCTCCGTCGCGAGGTCCGCCCGCAGCACCTCGGCCTCCACCCGGTGCCGGTCGTGCAGTTCGGTCGCCTGCTCGCAGAGCCGCTTCTCGTCGCGGGCCACGAGCACCAGGTCGTGACCCTCGGAGGCGAGCCGTCGCGCGAAGGCAGCGCCGATGCCGGCCGTCGCTCCCGTGATCAGTGCAGTCGTCATGGGGGAACGTTAGTGCCCGGCGGGCCCGCCCCGCGGCCCGGGCGTCAGCCGGACGCCCCGCCCGGCAGCGCGGCGGCGGCCGCAAACTCCTCGGCCTCGCGCCGGAGTTCGGGGTGCAGGCCGTCGCCCGCCGCCAGAACGCGGGGCAGCAGCGCCCGCTCCGTCGTCGACGCGCGGAAGGCGAAGGAGACCGACACCTCGTGGGCGGGACGGTGGACGACGGTGACGGGATCACCCGCACGGACCTCCCCCGGCGCGAGCACCCGCAGATACGCCCCCGGCGCCGCCTCCCGTGTGAACCGCCGCACCCAGCCTCCCCCAGCTCCGCCGGGGGGACCCCCGGCCCGGGGCGGCCACGGCGACCGGGCCCGGCGCGGGGCGCTTGTCGATGCCCGAGCCCAGCCCGGCGGCGAAGGCGGAGCCGGGGACGGAGCGGTCGGCGGCCGTCGTTTCCCGGCCGAGGTTCACGGAGGGGACGCGCATCGCACGGGCGTAGGCGGAGGTGGCTCAAAGCGTCGAGGTGTTTGTTCCGGGCGCCCCCAAGCGGGGCTTATGCTCGAAGGATGATCGAGGCTCGTCATCTGAGGGTGCTGCGCGCGGTCGCCGGCACCGGCTCGTTCTCGGCCGCGGCCCGCGAGCTGGGCTGCACCCAGCCCGCCGTCAGCCAGCAGATGAAGGCCCTGGAGCAGTCCACCGGGACCCCCCTGCTGATCCGCGCCGGCCGCGAGATGCGGCTCACCGAGGCCGGCCAGGCCCTCGTCCGGCACGCCGCCGGGATCCTCGCCGGGCTCACCGCCGCCGAGGAGGAGATCGCCGCCATCGCCGGGCTGCGCGCGGGCCGGGTGCGGCTGGTCTCGTTCTCCAGCGGCAGCTCCATGCTGGTGCCCACCGCCCTCGCCGAGATGCGGGCCGCCCACCCCGGCACCCTGGTCTCCCTCGTCGAGGCCGAACCCCCGCGCTCGGTCGAGATGCTGCGGGCCGGCGACGTCGACATCGCGCTCGCCTTCCGCTACACCGAGGCGGGCGCCGAGTGGGACGACCTGGTCGTCCGCCCGCTGCTGACCGACCGGCTGGTGGGGGTCGTGCCCGAGGGGCACCCGCTGGCGGACGCGGAGCGGGTGGCCATAGCGGAGTTCGCCGACGAGCCGTGGATCGCGGGCTGCCCGCGCTGCCGCCGGCACCTGGTGGAGGTCTGCGAGAACGCCGGGTTCACACCCCGGATCGACTTCGCGACCGACGACTACCCGGCCGTCTTCGGCCTGGTGGGGGCCGGGCTCGGGGTCGCGGTGATGCCGGAGCTGGCGGTGGAGTCCGTCCGGCACAAGGGCTCGCGGACCGTCCCCGTCGAGCCCGTGGTGGAGCGGAAGATCGTGGCCCTCACCCTGCCCGACCTGGCGCGCGTGCCCGCCGTGGCGCGCATGCTCGACCACCTGACGGCCGCCGCGCGCCGCTGAGGAGGAGGCCCCCCGCCGCCGCTCAGGCGCTCATCGGGCTGCCCGACGCGGTGATGGAGCGGTGCCGGGCGCGTCCCATCAGCTCCTCGCGCTCGTCCTCGGTCAGTCCGCCCCACACGCCGTACGGCTCCCGTACCGCCAGCGCGTGCGCCGCGCACTCCGCGCGGACCGGGCAGCGCATGCACACTTCCTTGGCCGAGGTCTCGCGTGCGCTGCGGGCCGCGCCCCGCTCGCCCTCGGGGTGGAAGAAGAGCGAGCTGTCGACCCCGCGGCAGGCGGCGAGCAGCTGCCAGTCCCACAGGTCGGCGTTGGGGCCGGGGAGCCGGGAGAAATCTGCCATAGCTAGTCGTCCCCTCGATGTGCATCGATGCGAACTGAGCAGATGAAAATATGACTCATTGCGAATCTAGCCACACTTGCCACTGAATGGGAAGAAAAACGACTCCAAGCGGGCAAATGGGGCACGACTCGAACGATCTGGCGAGCGCCCCCTGTGCGCCCTGCTCCGTGTCCGCGCCCTCACGTAGAGTGCCGAACAGGGCCGACCGAGCCCGTAACTCTTTCGGGTGACCGTCGTTGAGAGTGCCGGAGGCGGTTGGCGAGCGCGGCGGCCGGGCAGGTGTCCGGATCGGTCCGCGGCGGTCTGCCCGAGCAGGTGTCTCGCCCATCGCACAGGTGACGACCAGTACCAGCCTGGAGGCTCAAGGTGACGCGCATCAGCTGCGGAGGGCGGCCATGACATCCGTCCTCGTCTGCGACGACTCCCCGCTTGCCCGAGAGGCGCTCCGTCGTGCGGTGGCGACCGTGCCCGGCGTCGAGCGCGTGACGACGGCTGCCAACGGCGAGGAAGTCCTCCGCCGCTGGGGCGCCGATCGTTCGGATCTCATTCTCATGGACGTCCGCATGCCCGGCCTGGGCGGGGTCGAGACCGTCCGCCGGCTGCTGTCCGCCGACCCCGGCGCCCGCATCATCATGCTCACGGTCGCGGAGGACCTGGACGGCGTCGCGCTCGCCGTGGCCGCCGGGGCGCGCGGCTATCTGCACAAGGACGCCTCGCGCGCCGAGCTGCGGGCGACCGTGACCCAGGCGCTGGCCGACCCGACCTGGCGGCTCGCCCCGCGCCGGCTGCGCTCGGCCGAGATGGGCGCGGCCCCCACGCTCACCGCGCGGGAGATCCAGGTCCTGGAGGGCATGAGCCACGGGCGGTCCAACGCCGAGATCGGCCGCGAGCTCTTCCTCTCCGAGGACACGGTCAAGACCCACGCCCGGCGGCTCTTCAAGAAGCTGGGCGCCTCCGACCGCGCGCACGCCGTGGCGCTCGGCTTCCGCTGGGGCCTCGTCCGCTAGGGCGGGTGCGCGGCGCGCCGCGGCGGCGGTGTGCGGCCGCCCGGGCAGTCCCCCCGCGCCGCTCCGGCGTGGGGGCGGGGGTGCCACCGCGGCCCCGCGGTGCCGACGCCCGGCGCCGAAACCCCGACGGATGCCGCATCCTTGAGGTGTGACTCCTCCCCGGCAGAGGCCGACCCTTCTCGCTCGGCCAGAAGAGACCTCATGACGGACAGGCACCGCCCGTCGCCGTACGGCCTCGCGTCGCACGGCACGGGCTCAAGCTATCGGCGGAGTCGTGGGCGCGGGGCGGGTATACCCGGAAGGGGGCGACGCGAGACGTGAGTGCGAGGACACCGACGCGTAACGGTTCGACGCACAACTATGAAGGCGGTGCCGTGGATCGTCGGACACCGAGGCACCATGGACCGATGCGTGACGACGAGACACCGGCGCCCCCCGTGGCCGCCGGCCCCGGGGAGATCGGCGCTCTCGTCGCCCGCGCCGTGGAGGGCGACCGGCGCGCCACCCACGATCTGCTCGCCCTGGTCCACCCGCTGGCCCTGCGCTACTGCCGCACCCGGCTCTCGCGACTGCCGGGCGACGCACGGCACTTCGTGGACGACCTCGCCCAGGAGGTCTGCCTCGCGGTGCTCTGCGCGCTGCCCCGCTACCGCGACACCGGGCGGCCCTTCGAGGCGTTCGTCGTGGCCATCGCCGCGCACAAGGTCGCCGATCTCCAGCGGGCCGCCATGCGGCACCCGGGCAGCACCGCCGTGCCCTCCGACGAGATGCCGGAGCAGCCCGACGACTCGCTCGGGCCCGAGGAGCGGGCGCTGCTCAGCAGTGACGCGGAGTGGGCCAAGAAGCTCCTCGCCAACCTCCCGGAGAACCAGCGCGAACTGGTGCTGCTCCGGGTCGCCGTGGGGCTGACCGCCGAGGAGACCGGGCAGATGCTGGGGATGTCGCCGGGGGCGGTGCGGGTCGCCCAGCACCGGGCGCTGAGCCGGCTCAGGGCACTCGCCGAACAGTGATCCACGGCCTCTTGGTGGGAACCTCCAAGTGACGCGGGACTCACCGGTCGTGGAATGGGACACCCGCGGCGGCCGTTAGCATGGGAGTCCTCTCTGAGGCAAGGGGGTTCCGGGGCCCGCGGCGGACGCCGCCGGTGGTGAACGGGCCCGGCAGATCTTGAGTATTTGGGAAGGTGTCATGACTGACCACGCCGACGGAATGCCCGCGAAGTTCGCGATGCTCGGTCTGACCTACGACGACGTCCTGCTGCTGCCGGGCGCTTCGGAGGTACTGCCGAACGCGGTCGACACCTCCTCCCGTGTCTCGCGCAACGTCCGGGTGAACATCCCGCTGCTGTCCGCCGCCATGGACAAGGTCACCGAGGCGCGGATGGCCATCGCCATGGCCCGCCAGGGCGGCGCGGGCGTCCTGCACCGCAACCTGTCGATCGAGGACCAGGCCAACCAGGTCGACCTCGTCAAGCGCTCCGAGTCGGGCATGGTCTCCGACCCGATCACCGTCCGTCCCGACGCCACCCTCGCCGAGGCGGACGCGCTGTGCGCCCGCTTCCGCATCAGCGGCGTGCCGGTGACCGACCCCGCGGGCAAGCTGCTGGGCATCGTCACCAACCGCGACATGGCCTTCGAGAGCGACCGTTCGCGTTCGGTGCGCGAGGTCATGACGCCGATGCCGCTGGTCACCGGCAAGGTGGGCATCTCCGGCGAGGACGCCATGGAGCTGCTGCGCCGCCACAAGATCGAGAAGCTGCCGCTGGTGGACGACGCCGGCGTCCTCAAGGGCCTCATCACCGTCAAGGACTTCGTCAAGGCCGAGCAGTACCCGAACGCGGCCAAGGACGCGGACGGCCGGCTCATCGTCGGCGCGGCGGTCGGCGTCGGCGCCGAGGCGTACGAGCGGGCGCAGGCGCTGGTCGAGGCCGGGGCGGACTTCCTCGTCGTGGACAGCGCCCACGGGCACAGCCGCGGCATCCTCGACATGATCGCCAAGATCAAGTCCAACATCGACGTGGACGTGGTGGGCGGCAACGTCGCCACGCGGGACGGGGCCCAGGCCCTGATCGACGCCGGCGTGGACGGCGTCAAGGTCGGCGTGGGCCCGGGCTCGATCTGCACCACGCGAGTGGTCGCCGGCATCGGCGTCCCGCAGGTCACCGCCATCTACGAGGCGGCGCAGGCGTGCCACGCGGCGGGCGTGCCGCTGATCGGCGACGGCGGGCTGCAGTTCTCGGGCGACATCGCCAAGGCGATCGCGGCGGGTGCCGACACGGTGATGCTGGGCTCGCTGCTGGCGGGCTGCGAGGAGTCGCCGGGCGAGATGGTCTTCATCAACGGCAAGCAGTTCAAGTCGTACCGGGGGATGGGGTCGCTGGGCGCGATGCAGTCCCGCGGGCAGGCGCGGTCCTTCTCCAAGGACCGCTACTTCCAGGACAACGTCCTCTCCGAGGACAAGCTCGTGCCGGAGGGCATCGAGGGCCAGGTGCCCTACCGCGGGCCGCTGGCCTCGGTGGCCCACCAGCTCGTCGGCGGCCTGCGGGCGTCCATGGGCTATGTCGGATCGGCCAACGTCCAGGAGCTCAAGGACAAGGGGACGTTCGTGCGGATCACGGCGGCGGGGCTGAAGGAGAGCCACCCGCACGACATCCAGATGACGGTCGAGGCGCCGAACTACAGCGGGCGCTGAGCCGCGCCGGGCCGGCCGGGGCGGGGGCTCCTCCCCCGCCCGCCTTTTCGCCGTTTCCTCCGGGGCCGGGCCCCGGGCCCGCGCGGTCCGCGCCCCGGCCGCCGGTCCGCGTACGGCGGACGGCGGGGACGTCCCGCGTCGCGTCGGTGATACTGGAGTGCGGCAGACGTAGAAGGAAAGGCCACAAACGTGACTGAGATCGAGATCGGGCGCGGCAAGCGCGGCCGCCGGGCGTACGCGTTCGACGACATCGCCGTCGTCCCGAGTCGCCGTACCCGCGACCCGAAGGAGGTCTCGATCGCCTGGCAGATCGACGCCTACCGCTTCGAGCTGCCGTTCCTGGCCGCCCCGATGGACTCGGTGGTCTCGCCCGAGACCGCCATCCGCATCGGCGAGCTGGGCGGTCTCGGCGTGCTCAACCTCGAGGGCCTGTGGACCCGCTACGAGGACCCGGAGCCGCTGCTGGCCGAGATCGCGGAGCTGGACGAGCACGCCGCGACCAAGCGCATGCAGGAGATCTACGCCGCTCCGATCAAGGAGGAGCTGATCGGGCAGCGCATCAAGGAGGTGCGCGACTCCGGCGTCGTCACCGCCGCCGCGCTGTCGCCGCAGCGCACCGCGCAGTTCTCCAAGGCCGTCGTCGACGCGGGCGTGGACATCTTCGTCATCCGCGGTACGACCGTGTCGGCCGAGCACGTCTCCGGTGCCGCCGAGCCGCTGAACCTCAAGCAGTTCATCTACGAGCTCGACGTCCCGGTGATCGTCGGCGGCTGCGCCACGTACACCGCCGCGCTGCACCTGATGCGCACCGGCGCGGCCGGCGTCCTCGTCGGCTTCGGCGGCGGCGCCGCGCACACCACCCGCAACGTGCTGGGCATCCAGGTGCCGATGGCCACGGCCGTCGCGGACGTCGCGGCGGCGCGGCGGGACTACATGGACGAGTCCGGCGGCCGCTACGTGCACGTCATCGCGGACGGCGGGGTCGGCTGGTCCGGCGACCTGCCGAAGGCGATCGCGTGCGGCGCGGACGCCGTGATGATGGGGTCGCCGCTGGCGCGCGCCACGGACGCGCCGGGCCGCGGTCACCACTGGGGCATGGAGGCCGTCCACGAGGACGTGCCGCGCGGCAAGCGCATGAACCTGGGTGCCGTCGGCACCACCGAGGAGATCCTCCTCGGCCCCTCGCACACCCCCGACGGGTCGATGAACTTCTTCGGCGCGCTGCGCCGGGCGATGGCGACCACGGGCTACAGCGAGCTCAAGGAGTTCCAGCGGGTCGAGGTGACGGTCGCGCCGTCGCAGCACGACAAGCGCTGACGCTCCGTCGGACGGGCCCGGTCACGGTGGTGACCGGGCCCTCGCCGTGTCCGGTCCCCGCCGTCAACTCCGCATAAAAGTTCGGTCATGGTGAATACTGGCGACTTATGGCGCAAAGTAAGTCGTTCAGCGGCAGGGACATGGGCATCGACCTCGGCACCGCGAACACGCTGGTGTATGTGCGGGGCAGAGGGGTCGTGCTCAACGAGCCCTCGGTCGTCGCCGTCAACGCCGATGACGGCAGCGTGCTGTCGGTGGGTTCCGAGGCGAAGGAGACCATCGGCCGGACCCCCTCGAACATCGTGGCCATCCGCCCGATGCGCGACGGCGTCATAGCCGACTTCGAGATAGCCGAGCGGATGCTGCGGCACTTCATCAAGAAGGTCGCCGGGAAGCGGATGCTGTCCCGTCCGCGCGTGGTGGTCTGCGTGCCGTCGGGCATCACCGGCGTCGAGCGCCGCGCCGTGATCGAGGCCGCCTCCCAGGCCGGGGCGCGGGCCGTGCACCTCGTCGAGGAGCCGATGGCGGCGGCGATCGGCGCGGGGCTGCCGGTCAGCGAGCCGACCGGCTGCATGGTCGTGGACATCGGCGGCGGCACGACCGAGGTCGCCGTCATCTCGCTGGGCGGCATCGTCACCGCGCGCTCGGTGCGGACGGCGGGTGACGCGATGGACGCGGCGATCATCTCGTACGTGAAGAAGGAGTACGCGCTGGCGATCGGCGAGCGCACGGCCGAGGAGATCAAGCTCAGCATCGGCTCGGCGGCGCCGACGGGGAAGTGGTCGATGGCCGGACTCGCCTCCGTGGCGCGGGAGTTGGCGAAGAACGAGAGCCTCGCGGGCGGGGTGTCCGACTCCGAGGAGACGCAGGGGCTGCTGCCGCCGGACCGCTATACGATCCGTGGCCGTGACCAGGTCAGCGGGCTGCCCAAGACGCTGGAGCTGACGGCGGACGAGATCCGGCACGCGCTGACCGAGCCGGTCGACGCGATCGTGATGGCGGTGCGTCAGACGCTCGACGAGACGCCGCCGGAGCTGTCGGGGGACATCATGGACCGGGGGATCGTGCTCACGGGCGGGGGTGCGCTGCTGCGCGGGCTCGACGTCCGGCTCAGCCGTGAGCTGGACATTCCCGTGCTGGTCGCGGATGATCCGCTGGACTGTGTGGCGGTGGGGACCGGGCGCTGCGTGGAGGACTTCGCGAAGCTCCGGACGCTCCTGGACGCCCAGCCCCGCCTCCCGGCCAGCGGCCGGCTCTAGGCGGGTTTCCCTCCCCGCCCCGCCCTTTCCCCGTTTCCGCTGGGGCTCCGCCCCTGCGCCACCCCGGGGGACTGGCGCGCGGCGCGGCGGGCGGGGCTCCGCCCCTGCACCCCGCTGGGGGCTGCGCCCCCAGACCCCGGAACCGGGAACGGGATTGTGTCGCCGGCCCCCCGCACCGGGGCTGCGTCCCTCGATCCCGGGCGGGCTGTGCCCCCCGGGGCCCCCGCCGGGGCTGCGCTCCCGGACCCTCCGGACCGGGGCTGCGCCCCTGCGCCCCCTGCGGCCCTGCCCGGCTCGCGCCGGGCTCGCGCTCGGCGCGGCGGGCGGGGCTCCGCCCCTGCACCCCGGGGGGGGCTCGCCCCCCCAGACCCGGAACCGCAACGGGATTGCGTCACCGGGCCCCCGGACCGGGGCTGCGCCCCCTGCACTCCCTGCGGAGCTTGAGACCAAACGAACCCCTGCGGAGCTTGAGACCGAACGCAACGCAGCCGCGTTGCTCCCCCCCCCGCGGGCGCGCAAGAAACAGTGAAAGGGCGGGGCGGGGAGCTCACAGGCGGTGGGCTGCGCCGGCGGGGCTTGCGCCGCGGGTGTCGAGGAGGAGTTGGGCCTTGACGGCCAGGCCCTGGAGGTCGTAGGTGCGGTGCTGCTGGAGGAGGATGGTCAGGTCGGCCTCGGCGGCGGCCTCGTAGAGGCAGTCGACGCGGGGGACGGGGCGGTCGGCGACGCGCCAGCGGGGGACGTACGGGTCGTGGTAGCTGAGCTGCGCGCCCAGCTCCGACAGCCGCGTGGCGATCTCGGGCGCGGGGGAGCCCTCCAGATCCCCCGTGTCGGCCTTGTAGCCGACGCCGAGGAGCAGCACGCGCGCCCCCCGCGCCGACTTGCCGTGCTCGTTGAGGAGGGCGGCGGCGCGCTGGGTGACGTACAGCGGCATGCGTCCGTTGACGTCCCGCGCGAGCCCCACCATCCGTAGCGGATGCCCGAGCCCGGCGCCCTTGTAGGTCAGCCGGCCGGGGTCGACGGGGGTGCCGTGGCCCCCGACCCCCGGCCCCGGGCGGAAGGCCTGGAAGCCGAACGGCTTGGTCTCGGCGCACCGCACGACGTCCCACAGGTCGACGCCGATGTCGTGGCAGAAGACGGCCATCTCGTTCGCCAACGCGATGTTGACGTGGCGGTAGTTGGTCTCCCACATGCGGACGGTCTCGGCCTCCCGCGGTCCCCGCGCCCGCACGATCTTGTCGCAGAGGCGGCCGTAGAACGCGGCGGCGGCCTCCGTGCAGGCGGGGGTGAGCCCGCCGACGACGCGGGGGACGCGGGTGAGGTCGCGGTCGCGGTGGCCGGGGTCGGCCCGGCTGGGGGAGTAGGCGAGGTGGAAGTCGCGCCCGGCGCACAGCCCGGAGCCGTCCTCCAGCAGCGGGCGCACGAACTCCTCGGTGGCGCCGGGGTGGACGGCCGACTCCAGGATCACGGTGGTGCGCGGCCGCAGCCGCGGCGCCAGCGCGCGGGCGGCGGCCCCGACGGCGCGCAGGTCGAGGGCGCCGTCCGGGCCGAGCCGGGTCGGGGCGCAGATGACGGCCGTGCGGACCCGTTCGAGCTCGGCGTCGTCGGTGGTCGGGTGGAAGCCGGCGGAGAGCATCCGGCGCAGCTCGGCGGCGGTGAGGGTGCCCGGGCCGTCCTCGGCGGGCAGCCGCCCGGCGCGCAGCTCGGCGACGGTGCGCGGGTCGGGGTCGTGGCCGACGGTGGCCACGGAGGCGGCGGTGGCGGCCCGGGCGAGGGGCAGGCCGAGGTGGCCGAGGCCGATGACGGCGAGGTCTGCGGGCATGAGGTGACGCGGTCCTTCCCCTTGACCGACGGTCCGATCCGGTCCGTGAACGGTCCGGTGCGTAAACGGTCCGGTCCTTGTGTGGTCCGGTCCCTGAACGGTGTAGATCAGGTTAAGGGGATATACGATATATTCCGGGCATTGTCGCGGGCCGAGGATCCGGACGGGGTATCCGGACCGGATATCCGGACGGGGTACCAGGTACGGCCGGGGCGCCCGATCTGGGGCAGCATCGGAAGGGGAACCGGCGGACCAGCGGGAGGCAGTGGTGAGGACAGCGACACTCGGGCCGGCCGAACGCGCCACGGCGCTCGCCCGGATGGCGGAGCGGGAACTGGACGTCCTGGTGGTCGGCGCCGGCGTCGTCGGCGCGGGCACCGCGCTGGACGCCGCCACCCGCGGCCTGGTCACCGGCCTGGTGGAGGCGCGTGACTGGGCGGCCGGCACCTCCAGCCGCTCCAGCAAGCTCATCCACGGCGGCCTGCGCTACCTGGAGATGCTCGACTTCGCCCTCGTCCGCGAGGCGCTCAAGGAGCGCGGCCTGCTGCTCCAGCGGCTGGCCCCGCACCTGGTCAAGCCGGTGCCGTTCCTCTACCCGCTCCAGCACCGCGGCTGGGAGCGGCTCTACGCGGGCTCCGGCGTCGCCCTCTACGACGCCATGTCCGTCAGCTCCGGGCACGGCCGCGGCCTGCCCGTCCACCGCCACCTCACCCGCCGGCACGCCCTGCGCGTCGCCCCCTGCCTGCGCAAGGACGCGCTGGTCGGCGCCCTGCAGTACTACGACGCCCAGATGGACGACGCCCGCTACGTCACCACCCTGGTGCGCACCGCCGTCGCCTACGGCGCCGAGGCCGCCAACCGGGCACGCGTCGTGGGCTTCCTGCGCGAGGGCGAGCGGGTCGTCGGCGCCCGGGTGCGCGACCTGGAGGCGGGCCGCGACCTGGAGATCCGCGCCCGGCAGATCGTCAACGCCACCGGCGTGTGGACGGACGACACCCAGCAGCTGATCGCCGAGCGCGGCCAGTTCCACGTCCGCGCGTCCAAGGGCATCCACCTCGTCGTCCCCAAGGACCGCATCCACTCCACGACCGGGCTCATCCTGCGCACCGAGAAGAGCGTGCTCTTCGTCATCCCCTGGGGCCGGCACTGGATCATCGGCACCACGGACACCGACTGGGACCTCGACAAGGCCCACCCCGCCGCCTCCAGCGCCGACATCGACTACCTGCTGGAACACGTCAACTCCGTGCTGGCCGTGCCGCTGACCCGGGACGACGTCGAGGGCGTCTACGCGGGGCTGCGCCCGCTGCTGGCCGGCGAGTCGGACGCGACGAGCAAGCTCTCGCGCGAGCACACCGTCGCGCACCCCGTGCCCGGGCTGGTGGTCGTGGCGGGCGGCAAGTACACCACGTACCGGGTGATGGCGAAGGACGCGGTGGACGAGGCCGTGCACGGGCTGGACCGGAAGGTGGCCGACTGCGTCACCGAGGACGTCCCGCTCGTCGGCGCCGAGGGCTACCGCGCGCTGTGGAACGGCCGGGCGCGGCTCGCACAGCGCACCGGGCTGCACGTGGCGCGGGTGGAGCACCTGCTCAACCGGTACGGCTCGCTGGTCGACGAGGTCCTCGACCTGGTCACCGCCGACCCGTCGCTGGGCCGCCCGCTCGGCGGCGCCGAGGACTACCTGCGCGCCGAGGTGGTGTACGCCGCCTCGCACGAGGGCGCCCGGCACCTGGACGACGTCCTCACCCGCCGCACCCGGATCTCCATCGAGACCTTCGACCGCGGCACGCGCGGCGCCCGCGAGGCGGCGGAGCTGATGGCGCCGGTGCTGGGCTGGGACGGCGCCCAGACCGACAAGGAGGTCGAGCACTACGAGAAGCGGGTCGAGGCCGAGCGCGAGTCGCAGCTCCAGCCGGACGACCGCACGGCCGACGCCGCCCGGCTCGGCGCGCCGGAGATCCAGCCCCTGGCCTGACCGGCAGGCCGGCCGGTCCGGCTAGCAGAACTCGGCCGCCAGCAGCCGCGCTTCGTCCTCCGGCGGGACGCCCGTGTCCGCGTTCACCCGGTACGCCAGGACGTGCCGCCCGTCCGCCGTCCCCACCGCCGCCGCGTACGACCCCTCGATCGCGCCGTCGTGCCCCCACAGCACGCGCCCGCAGGACAGCCGCACCGGGAACAGCCCCATCCCGTACCGCCCGTGCGCGGCGCCCGTGTCGCGCATCGCGCGGAGCTGACCGCCCGGCAGCAGGGCGCCGCCCAGCAGCGCGCCGAGGAAGCGGCCGAGGTCGGGCAGGGTCGTGACCATCTCGCCCGCCGCGCCCGCGACGGACGGGTTGAGGTCGGTGACGTCGAGCAGCCCGCCGTCCGGCCCCGTCGTGTACGCGCGGCCGTGCGGCCGGGGCAGGGAGGCGCGCGTCCCGGGGAAGCTGGTGCCGGTGAGGTGCAGGGGGGCCAGGACGCGCCGCCGGGCCTCCGTCGCGTAGGAGTGCCCCGTGACCTGACGGATCACCATGCCGAGGAGGACGTAGTCGGTGTTGGAGTAGTGGTAGCGCGCGCCGGGCGGGGCGTAGGGCGCGTGCGCGAGCGCGCTCCGTGCCAGCGTGGCGGGGGAGTACGAGGTGAAGCGCCGCGCGAGGAGGCCGCCCCCGAGGAGCGTCCGGTCCGTGTAGGAGAACAGCCCGCTGGTGTGGGTGAGGAGTTGGCGCACCGTGACACCGCGGAGCGCCGCGCCCGCCCACGCCGGCAGCCGCCCGGCCACCGGCTCGTCCAGCCGCAGCCGCCCCTCGGCCACGAGCTGGAGGACGACCGTGGCGACGACGGTCTTCGTGAGGCTCCCGGCGCGGAAGCGGTCCGCGCGCCGGACGGGGCGTCCGGTACGGACGTCCGCGACCCCCGCCGCCGTGAACCGGGGGGCGCCGTGAGCGTCTTGTGACAGCTCGGCGGCGCCGGGAACCGCGCCACGTGCAACGATGTCCTCTACAGGAGAGCGGGCAGGGTCGCCGTCGCACGCCGTCGTCAGCGCCATGACGGTGCAGCACAGGGCGGCCAGGGCCGCCGTGATGCGCGAGAGGGCACTGCGCGTCGGCATGCGCTCATCATCCATGGTCGGTCGGACCCTGGCCTTCCACTGGTCCGCGGATGAGAGACAATGGTCGCTCTGCCGGGGTCGGTTGGTCGCAGAGCTGAATGCCAGAGGGGACGCATGTCGGACGCGGAGCAGACGCAGGGCACGACCGGGCGCCTCCTCGCCGGGCGCTACCGCCTCGGTGACGTGCTCGGCCGGGGCGGCATGGGCACGGTCTGGCGTGCCACCGACGAGACCCTCGGGCGTGTCGTCGCGGTCAAGGAGCTGCGCTTCCCGGCCAACATCGACGAGGACGAGAAGCGCCGCCTGATCACCCGTACCCTGCGCGAGGCCAAGGCCATCGCCCGGATCCGCAGCGCCGGCGCCGTCACCGTCTACGACGTGGTCCACGAGGACGACCGGCCGTGGATCGTCATGGAGCTCATCGAGGGCCGCTCGCTCGCCGACGTCATCCGCGAGGACGGGCCGCTGAAGTGGCGGCGCGCCGCGGAGGTCGGCCTGGCCGTGCTCGACGTGCTGCGCGCCGCGCACCTCCAGGGGATCCTGCACCGCGACGTCAAGCCGTCCAACGTCCTCATCGCGGACGACGGCCGCGTCGTCCTCACCGACTTCGGCATCGCCCAGGTCGAGGGCGACCCCTCCGTCACCTCCACCGGCATGCTCGTCGGCGCGCCCTCGTACATATCCCCCGAGCGCGCCCGCGGCCAGAAGCCCGGACCGCCCGCCGACCTCTGGTCGCTGGGCGGCCTGCTGTACGCGGCCGTCGAGGGCGCCCCGCCGTACGACAAGGGGTCGGCCATCGCCACCCTCACCGCCGTCATGACCGAGCCGCTCGGCCCGCCGAAGAACGCGGGCCCTCTCGAGGGCGTCATGTACGGGCTGCTCGCCAAGGACCCGCAGAAGCGGCTCGACGAGGCGGGCGCCCGCGCGCTGCTCACCGAGGCCGTCAACGCGCCGGACGAACCGCCGGCCGCCCCCGCGCGGAAGAGCGCGGACCCCGAGGCCACGCAGGCCATCGCCGTGCCCAAGGTGCCCGAGCGGCCGGCCGGGCGGAAGAGCCCGGAGAAGCCGGCCGGGCCGCCGGCGAGGGCGGACCGCCCTCCGGCGTCCGCCGCGCCCCGCCGGCCGGCGCCGGCCGCGAAGAAGCCGGAGGGCCAGTCGGCCTTCCGGCCGCTGCGGGATGCCGCGCCCTCGGGTTCGGCGCGTGCCGAGGCGGACCCGCAGCCGCAGCCGCCGCTGGGCGGCGCGTACACCGAGACCCTGGTCCGCATGCGGGTCCCGGCGCAGCGACGGGTGCTGCTCGCCGTGGTGGCCGTCGTCGTGCTCGCCGTCATCGGCACGGTGATCGCCCTCGTCGTCAGGAACAGCGGCTCGCACGACGACGGGCTGCGGCCGCCGCGTCCGGCGTACGGGGCGCCGGCCGCCGCCGAGCGGGTGTCCTGACCGTCCTGCGGTCATCGAGTCCGACGATCTGAGCGGTATCTGAGCGGTAAGGGCCCTCCGGGCTGCGTCCGGCACGTATCGTGAGATGTCGGGGACGGTACGCAGCCACAACCGGCGCCCTGCCGACCGCCGTTGACGGCCGGTCGGCTCAGGATCCGGCCCAGGGGTCCGGTTCATGGGGCCGGCTCGTGGGGCCGGCCAGGGGTTCTGCCCGGGATGCGGGCTGTTGCGCGCTTTGGGGAGGCGTCGTGGACGACTACGCGGGCCGGGTGCTCGCCGACCGGTACCGCCTGCCGCTGCCTCCCTCCGACGCGTTCGAGCTCGTGGAGACGCGGGCGTTCGACACCTACAGCGGCCAGGAGGTCCTGATCCGGCAGATCCCGCTGCCGGAGGTGGTGGACGCCGAGCTCGTGGACGCCGAGCTCGGCGACGAGGACGGTGGCGGACGGGCGCGTTCCGGGCGTCCGGCGCGGTCGGTCGCCGGCGCGGCGGGGGATCCGGCCGTGCGCCGCGCCCTCGACGCGGCGACGGCCGCGGCCCGGATCCCCGACCATCCGCGCCTGGACCAGGTGTTCCACGTCTTCGCCGAGGCCGGCAGCCTCTGGATCGTCAGCGAGCTGGTCTCCGCCCGCCCCCTCGCCGCCGTCCTCGCCGAACGCACCCTCTCCCCCCACCGCGCCGCCGAGGTCGCCGCCGACGTCCTCACCGCCCTCCGCGCCCTCCACGCCCAGGGCTGGACTCACCGCAACATCACCACCCGCACCGTCCTCATCTGCGACGACGGCCGTGCCGTCCTCACCGGCCTCGCCGCGGGCGCGGCGGAGGAAGCGCTGTGCGGGTATGACGTGGTGCCGGGTGGGGACGGTGGGGGCGCCGCCCGCGGTGGGGCTCCGTCGCCCGCGGGCTCCGGCCTCGACGGCCCGGGGCGTGGCCCCGTGCCCGGGGGGCAGGGCCGGTCCGGGGGAGCGGAGGGCGGTTCGGGCAGCGGGGCCCTCCCGTCCGGGGTCCAGGGCCAACTCCGGAGTGGGCCGGGCACGTTCGGGCGTGGGGCGCCGCATGGGTGGGGGTGGCCCGGGGCCGGCGGCGCCGTGGCCCCCGCTGACGGCGGGCCGGAGGGCGCCCGGGGTCCGGGGCCCCGCCCCGGGGAGACGGGGAGAGGGCGGGCCGGGGGCGCACCCTTCGCGCAGCACCCCCCGCGCACCGGCCCCCGCGCCAACGCCATCGCCGCCTACCGCGCCGGCACCAAGGCCGCGGCCGCCGCCTCCCGCGCCGCCGCGGCCGGGACCGACGGCGGCGTCCGTCCCCCGACCGGCTCCTCCCCCTGGGGCGGCGGCACCGCCGCGAGCGGCACGGCCCCGGCCCCGGGCGCCTGGAACGCGGACGCCCTGGTCCGTGGGGGGACGGCCCCGGCGGGGCCCCGCCCGGCTGCCGCACCCGCACCGGGCGCGGCCGACGCGGCCCCCCGTCGTGACGGCGCCGGAGCGGCGCCCCCATCGGCCGGGGCCGGCGGGGCGGTTTCGGCACCCGGTGCCCGAACTCCCGGAAAAGCTCCGGGATTTGGCGCGGGTGGCGCAGCCGGCGTCGCCGGTGCGGCCTGGGCCGGCGGTACGGATGGTGCCGCCGGTGCGGCCGGCATCGAGAGCGTCGGCGGCCCGGCCGGTGCCGGCGGTGCGGCCGGGGCTGAGGGTGCCGGCGGTGCTGCAACGGCCGGCAGCCCCCGCCACCGCCCCGGCGCCGGCGCCTGGTCGGCCCCCGACTCCCCCGGCGCCCTCGCCGCCGAGCGGGCCCGGCAGGCGCGGATGCTCGTCGTCGGGCCCGTCACCGAGCGGTGGGCGCCCGAGCAGGCCTGGCCCGTTCAGGAGAACTGGCAGCTGGCTCCGCCCGTCGGACCCGCCGCCGACCTCTGGGCGCTGGGCGCCCTGCTGTTCCGGGTCGTGCAGGGCCACCCGCCGTACCCGGAGGACAGCACGGCGGACCTCGTGCAGCTCGTCTGCTCGGAGCCCCCCGCGTACGCGGAGGAGTGCGGCGCGCTGCGCCCGGTCGTCGAGTCGCTGATGCGCAAGGACCCGCACGAGCGGCCGGACTTCGAGGAGCTGCGCGGGTGGCTGCGGTCCCTGATCCGCTCCGCCCCGGAGCCGGACGTGGGCAGCCGTACGGTCACCGTGCCGTCGTTCGCGCCGGACGCGTCCGGCACCGCCGCGGAGACGACCGCCGCCCGCGGCACCGGCCGGCTGCCGATCCCCCGCCGCCGCGGCGAGCTGGTGCGGCGGCGGCGCGGCCGCGCCGCCGGGCCCGCCCGGCACCGCAGGGCGGAGCCGCCCGCGGGCTTCGCCGCGGCGGCCCCCCTCCAGGGGCAGCACGTCGCGGCCGCGCGGCCGCAGTCCGCCCCGCGGCTCGGCAGACTGCTGCTCGGGCTGATCCTGCTGCTGCTCGTCGGGGCGGTGCTGTACGCCGTGCTGTTCATGCCGCGTGCCTCCGAGAGCGCGGGCGCGGGCCGGGGCGCCGACCGCCCGGGCCGCTCGGCGGGCGCGCTGAGCGCCGCCCCGCAGGACGATGCACGGGAGGAGACGAGGGAGGAGGCGACGGCCGAAAGCGACGGCGTGGCCAAGGGATTCACGCTGCGCCGCGACCCGAAGGGCTTCACCGTCGCCGTCGCCCGCGAGTGGCAGCGGCGCGGGGACAACGAGCGCGGCCAGGTCGTCTACGCGGGCGGCGACTTCGAGTTGATCGTCGTGCCGGGCCGGGACAAGGTCGCGGAGTTCGGCGCCGATCCGATGGCCTACCAGCAGGAGAAGGAGCCCGAGCTGGAGGCGTACCGCTCGTCGTCCTGGTCGGGCGCCTCCGGCCTGCGCCGGGTGGACGTCGGGCGGACGGCGGGCGCGGAGGGCGCGTTCAACTGGAACGACAGCAGCGGCCGTCAGGTGTACGTGCGCAATTCCGCGATGATCGTGGGCGGGCGCTACCACGTGCTCCAGGTGCTCGGGCCGATGAACGGACAGCGTTCCGTGGACGCGTTCTTCGACCGGGCCGCCGCCACGTATCGTGCCGACGACAATTGACGGGCCGTCAGTCAGGGCGCCCGGCCGGCCGGGCCGACACGGCCGGTAATCGTCCGGAAATTCGCTCGGGCGAAATTCTGAGCGACAGAATCGCTGAATGTAATCGCCTCGCCTGAATTACCCCGGTCGGTCCGGGGAAATAACCACGCTGTGTTGTCGTGGAGAAGGTGTTCCGCGCGTAAGTCGTCACACAACGGAGTAAGGTGCGGGCTCGGACTTCCTCCCCGGAAGGCGCGGACGCCCGCAGGGCGTGTGGCATACGTGGTCTTTTGCTCCGGAATGTGTCTCAAGCGCTTGTTGGGGTAGTTGTGCGTCAACGGGGTTGTGGGAAAAGGGAGTCACGCGACGTGAGCCCTTGGAGACGCGAGGCGTTGTGTCCGCCGGTTCGGATGGTGTGAGCGGTGCAGGTGCTTCAGGTGCAGATGGAAGTCGGGGCCGATCCCGCTGAGGTGGGGCGGGCCCGCAGGTGGGCGAGGTCGCGCCTGGCGGGGTGCGGGATAGGGGCGGACGAGCCGCTCGCGGAGACGCTGATCCTGCTGATCTCCGAGCTGGTGACCAACGCGGTGGTGCACACGGGCTGTCCGGCCGTGCTGCGGCTGTTCTTCCCCGGGGGCACGGTCCGGGTCGAGGTCGTCGACTTCAGCGCCCGGCCGCCGCGGCGGCGGTGCGCGGGCGGTGACGAGACGGGCGGCCGCGGGCTGGAGTTGGTGGACGGGCTCGCCGACCGGTGGGGCTGGCGGCGCGAGGGACCGGGCAAGAGCATCTGGTGCGAGGTCGACCGCCGGCCCGCCGCCCCGGACTCCGCCCCCGCACTCCCCTTGTGGTGCGGCGCTTTTGAGCCACACCGCGTACTCACAAATGGGGCGTAGGCGGCAAAGTCCAGACCAGGTGTTGACGTGAAGTGTTCACGTGATCACTCTTGGATGCAGCGATTCGTTGCGAGGGGACGTCGAGACGCCCGGGTGCCCCGGGGCGACTTGGCGAGTACGGGTCGCGAACCGGCGCGACGACAGGGCTTCCGGCGCCGGAGTCGGTGGGCGGCGTACGGTGCCGTGCTCGGGGTGCGCATCTGTGCGCCGCCGCTGACTGGTTCTGGCGAATGGCTCGTAACTGCCCCTGGAGCGCGGTCAACTGTGACATGCGCCACATTCCCCTGCCGCTGTCGTCCAAGGATCCGTCCTCTTCCGTCTCTCCCGTCGGCGGCCCCCTCGCCCGTGCGGTCGCCCGTACCTCCGGCCGATGGTTCGCATCGAGTGTCCGTATTCGGGGCGAGAAGAACTGTTCGGTAAGAATGTCCCTTTCTGGCATCCTCGTCGCCGTCCGTGACGTGAGGGCCGTCTCGGAACCCCTCAACGGCGGAACCTCTCGGCCGCCGGGGCAATCATTCTTGGAGAGAGGGGCGGATATGACACAGCAAGCTGAGCCGGACTCGATACCGGACGGGCAGTCCGCCGCATCCGGCCGCGCCCCGGCCGGCCCGTCCGCGCAGGCCGGCGCGGCGTCCTCCCCGGGCCCGGCGGAGCCGGCCTCCGGCAACCCCGCGGAGCCCGGCCCCGCGGAGCCCGGCGCGACAGGTCCGGCCGCGTCCCCCGGGGCCGCCGGTCCGGGCCGGGCCGACGGCTTCGGGGCGGCGTTCTGCGCGTCCATGGCCACGCTCTGCGCCGAGTTCGTGGTGGCGGCGACGGCCGGGGTGCTCGTGCTGTTGGGGCGGGAGCACGACGGGCTGCCGACGGCGCCGCTCATGGCGGCGGCCGTGGGGCTCGGGGCACTGCTGCTGACCGTGCTGATCAGCGGGTTCGTCACGGCCGCGGGCGTGATGCCCGCGCTGGCGCTGGCCCGCCGGGCCGCGCGCCGGGCGGGGCGGGAGGGGTCCGGGGGCCGCGGCTGGACCGCCGGTGCCGTGCCGGTCGTCGCGGCCGCCGCCGTCGCCGTCTTCGGCGCGGTCGCGGCCCTGGGCAGCCTCTCCCTCGCCCGCCCGCTGTCGTACCTGCTCTGGTGGGCCTCGCTCACCGTCGCCCTGCTGCCGCCCGCCCTCGTCGCCCGCGCCGCCGCGCGCCGGGTCCGCGAGGGGCGCATGGGCAGCGTCGCCCGCCGGGTCACGCGCGACGGCGCCGTCGTCTGGCTGGCCGTCGGGGCGATCGGCGCCCTCGTCTACGGGACCGGCCTGGCCGACGTCTACCATCCGCCCAGACTGCACAAGTCGGACATCGCCGGTGTCTGGTCCGACGGCCGGAACGGCAGCGTCACCCTGGAGAAGGGCGGCCGCGCCGTCGCCGAGGGCCTGGACAACTTCGACTGGGACGGCATGGGCAAGCCCCGCGCCAGGGACTGCGACGGCGCGGGCACCTGGTCGCCGCTGAAGGACGGCGGGAAGATCGTCGGGGTGTCCGTGCAGATAGAGGCCTGCGAGTTCCGCAAGAACTGGAGTGTGAGCGGGACGACGAAGGAGCCGCGGCTCTTCCACGAGATAGGGAAGCAGGGCTCCGGCAAGCGCTATGTGCTGACCAAGGTGGCCGGGAAGAAGTGAGGCGGACGTGCGAGGGGCCGCCGGGCACGGACCCGGCGGCCCCTCGCCGCGCTGACTGACAGGACGCGCGTACGGCCGCGCCTCACACGGCCGGCTGCCGGGCCGGCCGTTCGGCCGGTTATCGGGCCGGCTTCTTGCCGGTGATGCCGAGATGCACCAGCAGCGCCAGGTTCGGCTTGAGATCGGCCTGCCGTACGCCCCAGGTGGTGAAGCCCTTCTGGTGCGAGGCGACCGCCGCCAGCATCGTCACCAGCGAGCCCGCCACGGCCGCGGGATTGACGTCCTGGTCCACCTTCCGTTTGGCCTGGAGTTCCCTGACCGATTCCGTCAGGGAGTTGGTGACGGCATTGAGGATCTTCATGCGGATCCGGTAGAAGCGTTTGTCGCCCTCGGCCGCGCCCAGATCGATGACGCGCAGGATCGCGTCGTTCCGCCGCCAGAAGGCGAGGAAGCCGTCCACCAGTTCCTCGGCGGCCTGTTTGCCGGCCTTTCCGGCCCAGGAGCGCCCGGCGACCAGTTCCGTCAGGCCCGCGCCCTCGGCCGCCACCTCCTCCGCGAGCTCCAGGACGGCGCCTTCCACATCCGGGAAGTACTGGTAGAAGGTCGCGGGCGAGGTGCCCGCCCGCCGGGCGACATCGATGACCTTGACATCGCGGTAGGGAGAGGAGCCGAGCATTTCACCGAGGCAGTCGAGCAGCTTCTGCCGCGTCGCCTGACCACGCCTGCCGGCCACCCGGCCGTCGACGGTGCGTACTTGTCCTGTCATGCCGTCAGCTTACCGAGGGGTGATCGGAGCGCGATTCGGTCGCGTGCAAATGGGGACGGGGGTGCCGAAAGGGGTTGTTGTGCAGGTCAGCGGGGTTTTCCGGGGCGGAAATGAGAACGCTCGGGGATTGGCCCGTACCGGTGAATTGTCTTATTGGCGGGGCGTCCCGGAGCGGGTTTTCCGGGTCTCCTTCCCCGCCGGCTCCGGGGCCCGCCCGGAGGCGTTGCGCAGCGCCCCCGGGGCCCGTCCCGCCCGGCCCGTCCCGCTTCCGCCCCCGGGCGGGATCCGTGCCGCGCCGATACCGTGGCCGGAGCGGCACCCGAGCGCCGGACGGCCCGCGAGCGAAGGGCCGCGCGAGGCCGCGGAAGGAGGCGGCGCCCATGGGCGAGGCCACGCACGAGGGCGCGGCGGCGCCGGGGACGCCCTGCTGGGCGGATGTGATGGTGCCCGACGTCGAGGCGGGGAAGCGGTTCTACGGGGGGCTCTTCGGGTGGGCGTTCCGGGAGGCCGGGCCGGAGTACGGGGGGTACACCGAGGCGTTCCTCGACGGGCGGCCCGTCGCCGCGCTCGCGCCCAAGCCGGACGGGCGGATGCCGACCGCCTGGTGCGTGTACTTCGCGTCCGACGACGCCGCCGCGACCGCCGCGCGGATCGGGGAGGCGGGCGGGCAGGTCGTCACCGGCCTGTTCGCCGTCGGCCCGTTCGGGACGATGCTGCTGGCCGCCGACCCGGGCGGCGCCGTGTTCGGCGTCTGGCAGGCCGGCGGCCACCGGGGGTTCGGGACGCGGCGCGGCGAGCCCGGCGCGTTCGCGTGGACGGAGGTCCGCACGAGGGACGCGGCCGCCGTGGACGCCTTCTACGAAGAGGTGTTCGGCCTCGTCGCTCATGCGCCCGGCAGCGGCGAGGCGACGGCGGGCCACGCCCTGTGGACGCCCGCCGGGCGGCCGCCCGGTCCGGAGCACGCGGTCGGCGGACGGTCCGTGATGGGCGGGGAGTTCCCCGAGGTGATGCCGGCCCACTTCCTCGTCCACTTCGCCGTCGAGGACTGCGCCGCCGCCGCGGAGGCCGCCGGCCGGCTCGGCGGCCGCGTCCGGAGCGGCCCGGCGAAGACCCCGTACGGGCGGCGTTCCGCGGTGCTGACCGACAGTCAGGGCGCGGATTTCGCCGTGGTCGAGCCGGCGCGTGCGCCGGGGCGCGAAGCGCCCGCGGGCCGCTGACCGGCGGCGGGACGGCGGAAGCGGACCCCCACTTTCGACATGGACACGCCGAAGCGTGACCCGAGTTCGCCACCGGCGCCTTGGCCAGGGAGAATCAGGGCGCGTACCCCGGGATAATTCGCGGTGAGACGCTGCACGGGGCTGGAACGACCCTTCAAGCCCCCACGGGGAGGTGGCAGGCCAGTTGGAGCAGCTTACGCAGCACGACCCGAGACGGATCGGCCCGTTCGAGGTGCTCGGCAGGCTCGGAGCCGGCGGCATGGGACTGGTCTATCTCGCCCGCTCGGCATCGGGCCGGCGGGTGGCGATCAAGACGGTGCGCACGGAGCTCGCCGAGGACCAGCTCTTCCGCGTCCGCTTCACCCGTGAGGTGGAGGCGGCGCGGGCGGTCAGCGGCTTCTACACGGCCGCCGTCGTCGACGCCGACCCGCGCGCGGCCGTGCCCTGGCTGGCCACCGCGTACGTCCCGGCGCCCTCGCTGGAGGAGATCGTCAACGAGTGCGGGCCGCTACCGGCCCAGGCCGTGCGCTGGCTGGCCGCCGGCATCGCCGAGGCGCTCCAGTCGATCCACAGCGCGGGCCTGGTCCACCGCGACCTCAAGCCGTCCAACGTCCTCGTCGTCGAGGACGGGCCGCGCGTCATCGACTTCGGCATCGCCTCCGGGGTGTCCAACACCCGCCTGACGATGACGAACGTCGCCGTGGGCACGCCCGCCTACATGTCCCCCGAGCAGGCCCGCGACTCCCGCAGCGTCACCGGCGCCAGCGACGTCTTCTCGCTCGGCTCCACCCTCGTCTTCGCGGCCACCGGCCACGCCCCCTTCCACGGCGCCAACCCGGTCGAGACCGTCTTCATGCTGCTGCGCGAGGGCCCCGACCTCGGCGGGCTGCCGGACGAGCTGCGGCCGCTCATCGACTCCTGCATGCAGATGGCCGCCGAGCACCGGCCCACCCCCGCCGACCTCCAGGCGCAGCTCGGCCCGCACCTGTTCGCCTCCGGCGGCGGCGACGACAGCGGCACGGCCTCGGCCTGGCTCCCGCCGGACGCCGTCTCGCTCATCGAGCGCCGCCGCGCCGGGCACCGGCCCGCCCCCGCCCCGGCCCGGGGCGCCTCCTCCCGGCCCGCGACCCCGCCGCGTCCCCCGCGGCCCCCCGCCGCCCCGGCGTACGAGCCGTCGCGGGCGCCCGCCGCCCCCGGCTGGGCCGACTCCCGCGCGACCGGCCCTGGCCCGCGCACCGGCGCGCCCGACCCGCGCGGCGGCCTCACCCCCGCGCCCGCCGCCCCGGCCCCCGCGCCCGTCCGGTCGCCCGTGCAGGCCCCCGTGCCCGCCCCCGCAGGCCAGGGCCGGCACGCCGCCGCGCCCGTCTTCACGGACGACGGCGGCGCCGTGCGGCTGCCCGGCGCCCCGCTGCCGATCGGCCCCGGCCCGCGCGTCGCGGACGCCCGCGAGCCGTACGCGGCGCCCAGCGCGTCCTGGGTGCGCCCGCCGGGCGCCACCGCCGCCCCGGCCGTCCCCGCGGCGCCCGAGGCGGCCCCCAACTCCACGGTGGACCCGTCCCGTTGGCGTCCCTGGCGGTTCCGCATGTCCAACGACGTGTGGGGCACCCCCGTCGTCGCCGGCGACCTCGTGTACGTCACCTCCTTCGAGGTGCACGCCCTCGATGTCGCCAGCGGGCGGCGGCAGTTCAAGACCCGGGACGTCGCCTGGGCCATGGCCGTCGCCGACGGCCGCATACACGCCTCCGACGGGCCCACGCTCTACGCCCTCGACGCCGCCGACGGCACCGAGCGCTGGCGCCTGTCCACCGACGGCTGGGTGTACTCGCTGGGCACCGGCCGGGGCACGGTCGTCACCGGCACCCGGGGCGGCGGCGCCCAGGCGTGGGAGGCCGCCACCGGTGAACTCCTGTGGGAGACCGCCGGGTTGCAGACCGACTTCGAGACCCCCGACTGCGGCCCGGCCGTCCACGACGGCACCGTCTTCGTCTGGTCCGACGGCCGGCTGCGCGCCCTCGACGCCCGCAGCGGCACCGAGCGCTGGAACTACCCGGTGGGCGACGCCTCGTCCTGCGGCGGCGTCCCGGTGCGCCTGCACTCCGCCCCCGACGGCGTCGTCTACGTCGCCGCCGGCACCCGGCTGATCGCCGTCGACGCCGCCCGCGGCGACGTGCGCTGGCGCTTCGAGGCCCCCGCCGTCTTCCTCAGCCCGCCCGCCTGGTCGGCCGGCGGCGTCTACGCGGCCGACTACCTCGGCACCGTCTACGCCCTCGACGCCACGAGCGGCCAGGAGCGCTGGCGCATCGCCACCGAGGCCCGCCAGTCCACCGCGCCCGTCCTCGTCGCCAACGGCCTGGTGCACCTCGGCAGCGGGGGCGCGCTCTACACCCTGGACGCCGTCACCGGCACGCCGCGCTGGCGCTTCGCCGCCGGCGGCGAGATCGTCGGCTCCCCGGCCGTCGCCGACGGCCGTGTCCACTTCGGCTCCGCCGACCACTGCCTGTACGCGCTGGACGCGGCGGGCGGCCAGCTCCGCTGGAAGCTCGCCACCGGCGGCGAGATCACCGGCACCCCGCTGGCCGTCGGCGGCGTCGTGTACGCCTGCAGCAAGGACCGCTGCGTCTACGCCCTGGACGCGGCGAAGGGAACGGGCCAGACCCGCAGGTGAGACGGTGGCGGCCCCCGTCCCCGTACGCGGGAACGGGGGCCGTCGCCGTAACCAGCGCGGCCCCCTCCGCAGCGACCTGAGCTTGCGCCGGACGCTTTTCCGGCGCGCCCGCCGTGACACGGACATAAACGCCTCCTTTCGCGATTCCGGTTCACCCTCCGCCGCCCGCCCGTTGTCCATCAACGCCGTTTCGGAAAAAGCGCATGTGGCGCGTTTATCGGTGACGGACAATGCGGATTGTCCGTGGACGACGACGCCGGGAGGCGAGGGTGGGGAGGGCCGGTCGCCCGCAGGGCGGACCCAGGGGACGCAGTGCGGAGGCCAATGAACTGGCGGCCCTGGCAAGGGAAGTCACCCGTGACTTCACACTGAGGGAATTGGCCGCACGATACAAGATCAGCAAAACCAGCTGGGGGGAGTACCGGTCCGGGGCGAAGGTGATTCCGCTCCATCTCTGGAACCGGGTCGTCGAGGATCTGGTGCGCGATCCCCGGGCCCGCCGGATTCTCCTCGACAAGGGCCGGGAACTGTGCTCCCGCGCCGAACGCGCGCACCGGGAGGCCGCATTGCCGAAAAAGCCCCGGGAGCCCGCCGGGCCCGTCCGCTGCTCGGTGCTGGGACCGGTGCGCTGCCGGCGCGGGGGCGTGCAGCTCGCCGTCGGTTCACCGCAGCAACGGGCCCTGCTGGCCGCCCTGTTGCTGCGCCGCGGCCGGACGGCGACGGCGTCGCAGCTCATCGACGACCTGTGGGGCGGCGAGCCGCCGCACGCCGCCCTGGCCGCCGTCCGCACACGGGCGTCCCGGCTGCGCCGGATCCTCTCCGCGGCGGACGCCGAGGGGCCGGGCGGCGGCGTCGAGGTGGTCGGCGAGTCCGGCGGCTACGCGCTGCGCGGCGCCCCCGGCGCCCTCGATCTCGACCTCGACCGCGCCGAACGGCGGGCCGCCGAGGCGGAGGAGGCCCGCCGGGCCGGCGACCTGCCGCGCGCCCGCCGCCTCCTCGACGAGGCGCTGTCGTTATGGTCCGGCGAGTCCCTGGCCGGGATCCCCGGGCCGTACGCCGAGGCCCAGCGGGCCCGGCTGGAGGAGTGGCGGCTCGGCCTGCTGGAGACCCGCCTCGACCTCGACGTCCGCACCGGCCGGCACGCCGCGGCCGTCCCCGAGCTCACCCTGCTGACCGCCGCGCACCCGCTGCGCGAACGCCCCCGCGAGCTGCTGATGCTGGCCCTGCACCGCAGCGGGCGGCAGGCCGAGGCGCTCGCCGTCTACAGCGACGCGCGGCGCCTCCTCGCCGACGAACTCGGCATCGGCCCCGGCCCCGGCCTGACCGGCCTCCACCGGCGCATGCTCGCCGCCGATCCCTCGCTGGCGGAGCCGGACGCGCCCGACGCCGACGCCGCCGAACGCGTCCGCCCGGCCCAACTGCCGCCCGGCTCACCGAACTTCACCGGCCGCGAGAGCCTGGTCGCCGACCTCGGCGCCTGCCTGGCCGCGGCCGCCGACCGCGACACCGTCACCGTCGGGGCCGTCGCCGGCATCGGCGGCGTCGGCAAGACCACGCTCGCCGTGCACGTGGCGCGGGCCGCCGCCGGGCACTTCCCCGACGGGCAGCTCCACGCCGACCTCCAGGGCGCGGGCCCCGGCCCCGCCGCCCGGCCCGAGGCGGTCCTCGGCGCCTTCCTGCGCGCCCTCGGCATGGCCGACGCGGCGATCCCCGCCGGTACGGACGAACGCGCCGCGCTCTACCGCTCGTTGCTCGCCCGCCGCCGCGTCCTCGTCCTGCTCGACGACGCCCGCGACGCGGCGCAGGTGCGGCCGCTGCTGCCCGGGGCGGCGGGCTGCGCGGCCGTCGTCACCAGCCGCAACCGGCTGGTCGGCCTGGAGAGCGTGCACCTCGTCGACCTCGACGTGATGACGCCCGACGAGGCCCTCGCCCTCTTCACCCGCATCGTGGGGGAGCGGCGGGTGGCGGCCGAGCGCGCCGCCGCGCGCGACGTCGTCGCGGCGTGCGGCTTCCTGCCCCTCGCCCTGCGGATCGCGGCGGCGCGCCTGGCCGCGCGGCCCGCCTGGTCCGTCGCCACGATGGCCCGCCGGCTCGCGGACGAGCGCCGCCGCCTGGACGAACTCCACGCCGGGGACCTCGCCGTCACCGCCACCTTCGACCTCGGCTACGCCCACCTCGCCCCCGACCAGGCCCGCGCCTTCCGCCTCCTGGGCCTCCCCGACGGCCCCGACATCTCCGCCACCGCCGCGTCCGCCCTCCTGGACCTCCCCCTCCCCGCCGCGGAACCCCTCCTCGAATCCCTCGTCGACATCTCCCTCCTCGAGTCCCCCGCCCCCGGCCGCTACCGCTTCCACGACCTCATCCGCCTCCACGCCCGCGCCCGCGCGGAACGCGACGAGCCGGCGGGGGAGCGGGAGTCGGCGCTGGGGCGGCTGCTGGATTTCTACCTGGGGTCGGCGGCGGGGGCCTATGGGGTGGAGAGGCCGGGGGATCGGCTGGTGGAGCACCTGACGCCGGTGCCGGGGCCGGGGCTGGCCTTCGCGGACGGCGCGGAGGCGCGCGACTGGCTCTTCGGCGAGGCGGCCTGCGTCCTGGCGCTGGCCCGCGGGGCCGCGGGGCGGCGCGGGATGCTGCGGCGGGCGGCGGACCTGCTGGTCGCCGCGAAGGACGTGTCGGAGGCCGGAGCCGCCCACCAGCTCTACCGGGAGGTCGCCGGCGAGGTCCTGGAGGCGGCCCGGAAGGAGGGGGACCACAGGGCCGAGGGCCGCGCCCGCACCGTGCTCGCGACCAACCTCGGCCAGAGCGGCCGCCTGGACGAGGCGGCGGAGCACGCACGGGTCGCCGTGCGGCTCGGCGACCTCGCCGCCGATCCGCTGGTGCGCTGTCACGCGACCAACGTCGCGGGCATCGTCGCGACCTATCAGGGCCGGTACCAGGAGGCCGCGCGGTGGCACCTGCTCGCTCTGGAGGCGTTCCGGGCCGTCGGCGACCGGCCCGGGGAGGCCAGCGTCCTGAACAACCTCTCCAGTGTCCAGCAGGAGTTGGGGAACGCCGACGAGGCGCTGCGGCTCGCCGAACGGGCCCTGTCGATCCACCGGAACGCGAGCACGTCCTCCTGGAGGCAGGCCAACAGCCTCTATTCGCGGGGAAGGGCGCTGGCCGGTGCCGGGCGTTTCGACGAAGCGGTACGGGACTTCACCGCCGCGCTCGGGATCTTCCGCGAGAGGCGCCAGCTCCGCTGGACGGGCTGGACCGAGTGGCGGCTCGCCGCCGCGCATCTGTCCGGCGGCCGTCCCCTGGAAGCCGTCCGCCACGCGGAGCGCGCCCTGGCCGTCCTGCGCGGCCTGGGAGGGGACACCTACCTCGGCGCCACTCTCGCGGTGCTCGGCCGCGGCCTGTACGAGCTGGGGCACCCGGGGCGGGCGCGGGTGTGCTGGGAGGAGGCCCTGGCGTCCCCGGGGCGGTTGAGCGGCGTGGAACTCGCCGGAATCCGGGGCCTGCTCGGTCGGCGGTGAGCGGCGTTCCCGGCACCACGCACGCGCGGACCGGACCCTCGGCATCCCCGAGGGGCCGGTCCGCGTGGGGAACGGTCAGAGCTCCATGCCGTTCGCGTGGTTATCGTCGGCACCCATGGGGGTGCTGACGGCGTCGCCGGAGGCGGCCGTCACCACGGGAGCGGGGATGTTCGCCAGGCCGGAGTGATGGTCCGCGGCGGCGGGCACGGTGCCCAGGGCGGCCGCGGCGCCGGCGAGGGCGAGGACGGCTAAGCCCTTCTTGGCGCGGGCTGCGGTGTTGGGGGTCATGGAGGCTCCTTCTGCTCGGGGGCTTGCAGGGTGCTTCCCGTCCTGGGAAGCCGCTCGGGGTGGCGGGGCCAGCAGAAGGGCCGGCATCGGCGGCTCCCCCTCCGTGTCGCCGATGCCGGCCTCTGCTGTGCTGACCGGCGAAGCCCCCTGACGCCCCGCGCTCCAGGGCCTCACCGTGTCCGGCCGGCCGGGGAGCTCCCGGAGTGTGCCGGGAGCTCCAGCCGTGCGTGGACCGGACCGAACGGTCGGATCAGACCGGTTCGGAACCGGCGTGGTTGTCGTTCGGAGAATCACCCAGCTGCTGGGTCTTGGGCTTCAGCGGGGCGGTACCGACCCCCGTTGCGTTCGCGGTACCGATCCCGGCGGCGCCGTTCGCGATCTGGCCGTCCTGCTGTGGTGCGGGCAGAGTGGTGCTGAGCTGGTTCTCGTCGCTCATGGTCGTTCAACTCCATCGGAAAGTGCGAGTCGTGCAGTACGACGGGGATTGCGACACCCGCCCGGCGACTCCCCCGAAGGCCGCCGGACGGGTGTTTTCAGGGCTGTTCACCCTAGTGGTGGCGCACCACACGACCCGCCTGCCCCCCGACGCGACGGATCGACATGAATCAGGATGTCGGGCCGCGATAAACGAATGATGAACGGACGCATGACGCGGGCGCGGACGGGCGCCCTAGACGCCGGCCGGCCTCAGCAGACGCCGTACTTCGGCGGCTTCCTTCTCGTATCCCAGCTGCTGGTAGACGGACAGCGCGTCCGTCCAGCAGGCGTAGGCGCGCTGCCGTTGTCCGAGCCGGTCGAGGCAGTGGCCGAGCACGGCGAGGATGTCGCCCTTGCGCCATTCTCCACTGATGCCGCGCAGCCGGGCCAGTGCCTGCTCGGCGTGGGCGGCTCCCTGGGCGTGGTCGCCCATGGCGTGGTGGATCTCCGCCATGCGGTAGAGGCTCCAGCCTTCCCACATCTGCTGCCGGTTGCTCCGGAAAATGGACAGCGCCTCCGAGAACTGTGCCAGGGCCTGCTCGTGCTGCGCGGCCCCGGCCAGGGCCATGCCGTAGGCGTAGCGGCCGTTGGCCAGCCGCCAGGAGACGTTGAGTTCGCGGTAGATGTCGAGGCTCTCCTGGGCGAGGCGGACGGCGGAATCCGTTCGTCCGGTATGCCCGTGGACGCGGGAGAGGTTGCTGAGCGCGCTGGCCGTGCCGTTGCGGTTGCCGTCCTCGCGGAAGGAGTTCAGGGCCTGGACGCAATGCTGCTCGGCGTCCTCGTACCGCTGCTGGTAAATGCCGATGATGGCACGGAAGTTGGAGGCCACGCAGAGCGGGAAGACGTCCCCGGTCCCGTGCGCGAGGCGCACGGCCTCGGCGGCCTCTTCCTCCGCGTCCGCGAACCGCCCGGCGAGGCTGTGGACGTGTGCGAGGACGGTGCGCGCCCGCCCCTCCGCCCAGGTGTCCCCCGTGTCCCGGGCCGCGGCCAGCAGGTCGGTGGCCGCGCTCGCGTACATGCGCGAGTAGGCGCCCGACTCGATGAGGTCGTTGAGCGCCTGCAGCAGGTCCACGGCCTTCCTCAGCAGGTCGCCGCGGTCCCCCGCATGGCGGCGTGCACATGCCAACATGCAGCCTGCCTCGGTGTACAGCCAGTCCGCCCCCGCCTGGCGGTCCGTGAAGGTGAGCCCGGGATGCCGCGTGGGCGTCAGGTGTTTCAGTAATTGGTCACCCGGCCGCTCCAGCACATAGACCCCCGCCGCCGTCGCCAGATAGAAGTCCAGCAGCCGCGACATCGCCGCCTCCCGCTCCTCCGGCGGCTGTTCGTCGCGTTCGGCGCAGGAGCGGGCGTAGAGGCGGACGAGGTCGTGGTAGCGGTAGCGGCCGGGGGCGGCGGATTCGAGGAGGGAGGTGTCGACGAGGGTTTCGAGGAGTTCCTCGGTCTCGTCGAGGTCCAGGTCGAGGACGGCGGCCGCGGCGGCGAGGGAGATGTCGGGGCCGTCGGGCAGGCCGAGGAGGCGGAAGGCGCGGGCCTGGGCGGGTTCGAGCTGGCCGTAGCCGAGCTCGAAGGTCGCCTTGACGGCGAGGTCGCCGGCGCGGAGCTCGTCGAGGCGGCGCCGCTCGTCGCCGAGCTTGCGGGCGAGGACGGACACCGTCCACGTACGCCGCGCGGCGAGGCGCGACGCCGCGATGCGGATCGCGAGCGGCAGGAAGCCGCACGCCGCCACGACGTCCATCGCCGCGTCCCGCTCCGCCCCCACCCGCTCCTCGCCCACGATGCGCGTGAAGAGGACGAGCGCCTCCTCGGGGCTCATCACGTCGAGGTCGACGAGGTGGGCGCCGGCCAGGTCCACCATGCGCGTGCGGCTGGTGACGAGGGCGGCGCAGCCCTCCGTCCCGGGGAGCAGGGGGCGGACCTGGGCCGCGTCCCGGGCGTTGTCGAGCAGGGTCAGGATGCGGCGGCCGTCGAGCGTGGAGCGGAAGAGGGCCGACCGTTCCTGCAGGCCCTCCGGGATCGCGGAGTCGGGCGTGCCCAGCGCCCGCAGGAAGGCGCCCAGGACCGCCTCCGGGTCGGCGACGACCGGCCCCGTACCCTGGAGGTCGACGTACAGCTGCCCGTCGGGGAAGTGGTTGCGGGCGGCGTGCGCCACATGCACCGCGAGCGTCGTCTTGCCGACCCCGCCGATGCCGGCGACGGCGGACACGGCCATGATCCGGCCCTCGGCGGTGGCCAGTTGGTGGCTGAGCTCCTCGACGAAGGCGGCGCGGCCGGTGAAGTCCGAGACGGTGGCGGGCAGTTGCGCGGGGCGGATGAAGGCCGGGCCCGCGGAGCCGCGCTCGGCCGGCAGGTGCAGGTTGAGGTCCGCGTCGCCGTTGAGGATCCGCTGCTGGAGCTCGGCCAGTTCGGGGCAGGGGTCGACGCCCAGCTCGTCGGCGAGGAGGCGCCGCGTGTCGGTGTAGACGGCGAGCGCCTCCGCCTGCCGCCCGCTGCGGTAGAGGGCGAGCATCAGCAGTTCGCGCAGCCGCTCGCGGAGCGGGTGCGCGGCGGTCAGGGCGGTGAGTTCGGAGACGGCCTCGGCGTGGTGGCCGAGTTCCAGGTCGAGGTCGAGGCGGGTCTCCAGCAGGCCGAGCCGCCACTCCTCCAGCCGGGCGCGCTGCGTCTCGGCGTACGGGCCGGGGATCTGCGCCAGCGGCTCGCCGTCCCAGACGGCCAGGGCATCGTTGATCAGGGCGCGGGCGCCCCCGCGGTTGCCGTTCGCGCGGGCCTTGTCGGCCTCGGCGGCCAGCCGCTCGGCGGTGTCGATGTCCAGGCAGCCGACGCCGGCCCGCAGCGCGTAGCCGCCCGCCTCGCTGACCAGCACGTCCGCGTCGGGACCGAACGCCTTGCGCAGCCGCGAGGCGTAGGTGCGCAGCGCGGCCAGCGCCGCGTGCGGCGGTTCGTCGCCCCACAGGGCGTCCACCAGCTCGGCCGCGGTGGCCGTCCGTCCGCCGCGCAGCAGCAGGGCCGCGAGCAGGGCCCGCTGCTGGGGCGAACCGGTCCGCACTGTCTCGTCGCCGCGCCACGCGCGGACGGGTCCGAGCACGGCGAAGCGCAACCGCTGCTCGTGCCCTGTGTCCCCGGCCATCGTGACCCCCTGCTCGTCCCCTCGGTCGCACCGGTCAGTCTGCCCTGTTCCGCCCCCCGGCGTCAGCACCGGTCCGGCCCTCTCCGAGGGGGCCTCCGGGCCGTGCGGCGCCGGTGGAACGGCGCGGTGGGCGGGCCGCGCGGGGCGCCGGCGGAGCGGCGCCCTCCACCGGCCGCGGCGCGTGCCCGGTGGATCCCCGGCGTCCGGCTGAACAGGACCACCGGCCACAACTCGCCTTATTCGGACCGGGCATTGTACGGCTCCGGCGCCGTCCCGGAACGGTGCCGGGCGGCCGTTCCGCGCGACGGCCGGCCCCGCCGCGGGCGTGCGCCGCCGGTGGGTCCATGCCGATTTGTGCGGTGCGCGCGAACGGCCGGATAACGACGTTCCGGCCCGCCGCGGTGTGACGCGGACCTCTCCCGCGAACCCCGGCGCGGAAAATTTGGAACCGGGGCAAAAGGGGCGGTGCTGCGAATTCCGTACCTCCTCGAACGGCCCCTCCCACCTGGGCGTTACCTCCCGTAACCCGTATTGCCCCTTCAATTGCCAGGTGAACTCTTCGGTAAAGGCGCCAAGTTAAGGGGAGGTGACGGTGAAGGCGGCGGCGGTGCAATCCGTCCGTCGCGGAAACAGCAGGACCTAACGTCCCGGTCATGGTGGATGCAGCGGCGCGGGAGCGCCCTCCGCGCGGCGGGGAGACGACAGGCGGCGGTGCCGGCGGTGTCCGCGCCAAGGGACTCGGCCGCGGCTCCGTCGGCCTGCTCGGCAGCGCGGTCATCGGCGTCTCCACCGTCGCCCCGGTCTACTGCCTGACCTCCACCCTCGGCCCCACCGCCGCCCAGGTCGGCGTGCGGACGCCGGCCGTCTTCCTGGCGGGCTTCCTGCCCATGCTGCTGGTCGCCTTCGCCTACCGGGAGCTCAACCGGGCGGTCCCCGACTGCGGTACGTCCTTCACCTGGTCCGTACGCGCCTTCGGGCCGCGCGTCGGCTGGATGTGCGGCTGGGGGCTGGCCGTCGCCACGATCATCGTCCTCTCCAACCTCGCCGGCGTCGCCACCTCCTTCCTCTACCTCCTCCTCGGCCGGCTCACCGGCAGCGAGGCCGTCGCCGCCCTCGACGGCGACCGGACCGTGCACGTCGTGACGTGCCTCGCGCTCATCGCCGCGGCCACGGCCGTCAGTTACCGCGGGATGACGGCGACCAAGGGCGTGCAGTACGCGCTGGTGGGCCTCCAACTCGCCGTCCTCGCCGCCTTCGTGGCGATGGCGTGGACGACGTCGCCGCCCACGGCCCCCGGCTTCTCCTGGAGCTGGCTCAATCCGTTCGCCGTCCCCTCCTTCGCCTCCTTCACCGCCGGACTCTCGCTCTCCATCTTCATGTTCTGGGGCTGGGACGTGTGCCTGACCGTCAACGAGGAGACCGAGGGCAGCGACCGGACGCCCGGCCGGGCCGCCCTCCTCGCCCTGGCCGTCCTCATCGGCTCCTACCTGCTCACCGCCGTCGCCGCCCAGCGGTACGCCGGCGCGGGCCTCGGCGACCCGCGCACCGCCGACAACGTCTTCGCCGCGCTCGCCGAACCGGTCATGGGCCGGGCCCTCGGCGCCCTCCTCTTCGTCGCCGTCCTCGCCTCGGCCGCGGCCGGCCTCCAGACCACCTTCCTGCCCGTCGCCCGCACGGTCCTCGCCATGAGCACCTACGGTGCCCTTCCGCGCTCCTTCGCCGCCGTCCACCCCCGCTTCCGCTCCCCGGGCCGGGCGACGGTCGCGGCGGGCGTCGCCACCGGGGCCTTCTACGCCGTGATGAGCCTGCTCAGCGAGCACGTCCTCGTCGACACCATCTACGCGCTCGGCCTCATGATCTGCTTCTACTACGCCATCACGGCCTTCGCCTGCGCCCGCTTCTTCCGCGCCGACCTGCGCCGTTCACCGCGCGACGCGCTCCTCAAGGGCGTCCTGCCGGTGCTCGGCGGGCTCGCGCTGACGGCCGTCTTCGCCAAGACGCTCTACGACATGCGCGACCCGGCGTACGGGACGGGCAGCTCGGTCCTCGGCGTCGGCTCCGTCCTCGTCATCGGCGCCGGCCTGCTGCTGCTCGGCGCGGTCCTCATGGAGGTCATGCGCCGGCGCAGCCCCGCCTTCTTCCGGGACGGCTGCCCTCCGGGGGCGCCCGGAGGGCACTCCCGCCCTCCTCACCGGGTGTAGAGCCACCACCACCAGTGGTACTCGTCGTGGTCGTAGTGCTTCTGGCACTTGTACTCGCGCCACTTGTGCTGCTCCACGCCGGCCTTGCCCGCCTTCCGGCAGGACTGCTCACTGGGGTAGTGGCCGCGCTTCACCCAGTGCGCCTTCGCGAGCTGCTCGGTCTCCTGCTGCGCCTGCTGCTCCTCCTGCTGGCTCGGGGGGCTGCTCGTGTCACCGGCCGGTGATCCGCCGGACGCGCTCGTGCCGGACGGGCTCGGGGAATCGTCCGGCGGAGCCGCGGCGGCCGTGCCGGCCGTGCCGGCGAACAGCAGCCCCGCGGTGACCACCGCCACCGGTGCGAGGCGGAAGGCCCTCGACTTCATGAGGTTCCCTCTCTGTCGGTCATCTGCCCTGATAGTGGGCGCGGAACGGCGGCCCCGGAACGGGCGCGCGGGAGCGGGATCCGCCCGTCGCCCCGCGCGGGCGGGCTTGAACCTCACGCGGCGTGAGGAGGGAGGATCGGGCCGTGCACACCACCTGGAAGACGGGCGCGCTCGCCGAGGCGTCCGGCCTGACCGTGCGCACCCTGCACCACTGGGACGCCATCGGCCTGCTCACCCCGTCCCGCCGCACGGCCGCCGGCCACCGCGTGTACACCGGGAACGACCTCGCGCGCCTCTACCAGATCCTCGCCCTGCGCGGTCTGGGCCTCGACCTGGAGACGATCGGTGCCTGCCTCGACGCGGGCGTCGACCCCGTACGCCTGGTCCGCGACCACCTCGCGGAGGTCGACTCCGCCCTGGCGGCTCTGGAGACCCTGCGCACGCGCCTGTCCCGCCTCTCCGCCGAACTCGCCCAGGACGGCGCGGTGTCGGGCCCCGCGCTCCTGGACGCGCTCCACGCGACGGGGCGCGCCGCCGCGCAGGCCACCCTCCGCCGCCATCTGAACCCCGCCTCCGTACGGGAGTTGGCCGGCCGGGCCGCCTCCCTCGGCCCCGCCGCCCACTACCACCTGCACGTCGAATGGCCCGAGCTCTACCGCCGCGCCGCCCGGCTCCGCTCCGCCGGCACCCCGCCCTCCGACCCGGCGGTGCGGCGGCTGGTCGCCCGCATGGACGAGCTGGCCGCCCTGTTCACGGGCGGCGACGCCGGCATCTCGGCCGGTGTACGGGCCGCTTGGCGCGAGGCCCCGCACACGATGTCCGGCGACCCCGCCGCCGACCCGGCCGACTACCGCGAGCCGGCCGCCTACCTGGACGCGTCCCGCACCACCGCCCCGACACCGGAAGGACCCCACCCGTGATCACCCGAACCCTCCCCCTGCTCCTCCCCTACGCCCTCTGCTGCCTCCTGGCCTCCACCGGCACCCTCCCGACGGGTGTCCTGGTGGCGGTGCCGGTGGCGTGGGCGCTGTACGTCCTGGCGACGTCCGCGCGGCCGCGCGGACGGGGCAGGTGAGTCCTCATCAACCTGCATCGCGCGTGACCCGCCGGCGCTGGCGCGCAGGGGCGTCTGTCATGGTCGGGACTGTAGAAATCGTGGCGCCGGCGGAGCCAGGGACGCACACTCGGTAGTGGAGCACCGTTTCCTCCAGAAGCAAGGCGAACCGATGGTCGCCCTCCTGCACGACGCGGGAGCGGTCCAAGCGAGCCCGTACCGCGTCCGGCACATCGTCCGGTGTTCCTTGGAAGTCGGTGATGGACCCACACGGCAGGAGATCCGTGGTCCCCCCCCGACTCCGGGTCCTTCCCGATGAACCGCGAACCCGATGGAGGGGGACGCCGATGGGGCGTCACTGCAAGGAGCCCACGGTTCCCAGGCATGCCGTTCCGCGCCGTTCCCGGCGCCTGCCGGGGCTCCGGCCGCCTGAACCCCCGCGTCAGGCAGGCGCGTCGTCCAGGAAGACGGGGTTGGTCAGCGCCACCAGCGCCCCGCCCCGGCGCCGCACCTCCGCCCGGACGTAGGCCGAACGCGCGGGCGTCGTCCGCCACTCGACGCGGCCGTCCGCCGGGACGGGGACCGTCAGCATCGGGCCCTGGTCCGTGATCAGCGAGGCGGTGCAGCCGGACGGGAGGCCCCCGGTGGTGAGGCGGATCAGGGCGTCGGGGGATCTGAGGCGGCCGCCGATGCCCGCGTGGGCACCGTGCGATCCCTGGGCCTCGAAGGAGAGGCGGACGGAGGAGGATTCGGCGATCCAGCTGCGGCCGGCGCGGAGGGCGGAGAGGAGGGCGGGGCGGGAGAGGTCGTCGGCGAGGACGACGGTCTGGGGGAGGCCGACGGGCTGGGGTTCGCGGTGGGAGTCGCTGTTGCCCATGGCGGGGAGCCAACGGCCGCCGGTGCGGGGGAGCATGGCGTCCCAGGCGGCGACGGCCATGTCGTCGTCGGGGGTCCACGGGCCGTTCCAGACCTCGACCGCGTCCGCCGCGTCGTAGCCGAACTTCCAGTTGCACGCGGGGCAGGTGGCGAACGGGTGGGCGGGGACGACGAGTCCGCCGGCGCGGCGGACGGTGCGGGCGAAGCGGGGGAAGACGCCGTCGCGGGCGCGGTAGCGCCAGTCGACGAAGACGCCGGGGTCGGTGCCGAGGGCGAGGACGTGCCCGTTGCGGGTGGTGACCTCCTCGCCGGTGAGGACGAGCAGGTCGTCACCCCAGAGACCCTCCCAAGCGCCGTGCGCGGACGTCGTGTTGTGCTCGGTGCTGACGATCCAGTCGAGGCCGGCGGCCCGCGCCGCCGCCGCGATCTGCGCCGGCGTGCGGAGCCCGTCGGAGTGGACGCTGTGGAGGTGGCCGTCCCCCCGGTACCAGGCCCGCCCCCGCCCCCGGGTCCGCTGCGGCGGGAAGACGGGGACGGCCGGGGCGCCCGTCGGCCCGTACCGCAGCGTGACCGTCACCTCGTACGCCAGCCCCTGCGGCGCCACCGTGTACGGGCCGAGGACGACGTGCCAGGTGCCGGGGCGGACCGGGCCCGCCAGATAGCCGGGGGTCGCGCGCTCGGCGCCGACCGAGAACTCCGTCCGGGCGCCGCCCGACCAGCCCCGGAACCCGGCACCGCCCAGCCCGGTGCCGCGCTCGTCGAAGATGCCGATGTCGCAGGCGTTGCCGGGCACGCCGGCGGGGACGGCGGGTCTGTCGTACGCGTACGAGACGGCGATCTCCCGGACGCCGCGCGGGACTTCCACGGGGAGGTAGACGTAGTCCGGCGCGCCGGCCGGAAGCCGGCCGGTGATCCTGAGGGTCTCGCTGCCGCCGGCCCGGGCGGCGGTGGAGGGCACGCCTCCGAGACTAAGGGCGGCGGGCGCGCCCGTCGCCCCGGCGGCGGTCAGTTTCAGGACGTTCCGGCGGTCCATGCGGCCTCCTTCGGGGACCGTGCGTCGGGGACCGTTGTACGCCCGCCCGGCGGGCGGCGGAACCTACGCCGGCTGACGGTTGTGTGTCGGCTGTTCGACATGGGTCACGGGCGACCCTCCAGGGCTTACCGTGGGTAGCCTGCCGTGCCGCACGCGTCGCAGGCGCCACGCGACCGCACGGCGCGGCCCGTACGGCACATCCGCCCGCCCCGCCACGGAGGTTCTCGCATGCGCATCGCGACCACGGCCTTCCTCACGGACGAGACGATCACCCCGGTCCGGCTCGCCCGCGAGCTCGAACAGCGCGGTTTCTCCGGCCTCTACCTGCCCCAGCACACCCACATCCCCGTCAGCCGCGACACGCCCGCGCCGATGGGCGAGCCGCTGCCGCGCGAGTACGGCCGGGCGTACGACCCGGTGGTCGCGCTCGCCCAGGCCGCCGCCGTCACCCACCGGATCGCGATCGGCACCGGCGTCGCGCTCGTCGCCCAGCACGACCCCATCGTCCTGGCCAAGCAGGCGGCCTCCCTCGACCACCTCAGCGGCGGGCGCTTCACCCTCGGCATCGGCTACGGCTGGAACGTCGAGGAGGCCGCCGACCACGGCGTCGAGTGGCGCACCCGGCGCGCCCTGGTGCGTGACCGGATGGCGCTGATGCGGGCCCTGTGGGCGGCCGAACCGACCGCGTACGAGGGCGAGTTCGGCTCGGTGCGGGCGAGCTGGGCGTATCCCAAGCCGCTGCTGCCGCCGCGCGAGCGGGTGGGCGCGCCGCCGCTCGTCGGGCCGCGCACGCTGATCGGCGGGGCGGCCGGGCCGGGGCTGTTCGCCGCCGTGGCGGAGTACGCGGACGGGTGGCTGCCGATCGGCGGGGGCGGGCTGGGGGAGGCGCTGCCCGAGCTGCGGGCGGCGTGGGCGGAGGCGGGGCGGCCGGGCGAACCGCTCGTCATCCCGTACGCGGTGCACCCGTCGGCGGGGAAGCTGGCGCACCTGGCGGACCAGGGCGTCGAGGAGGTCGTGGTGGGGCTGCCGGCGGCGGGGGAGGGGGAGGTGCTGCGGGCGCTGGACGCGCTGGCCGAGTTCCTGTGACGCGGCGTCGGGAGACGGCGCCGGAGGGGGCCTCCGGATCGAGTGATCATACCCACACCAACCCGGCGCGATCTCCTCTGGTGCCCGGTGCGCCCGCTCGTATGCTCGGGGAATGACTTCGAGCGCACCACGTCCCGTACCGGAGGCACCGACCGCGAACGCCATGCGGAGAGCCCTCAAACGGGCCCGTGACGGCGTCGCGCTGGACGTCACGGAGGCGGCCGTCCTCCTGCGGGCGCGCGGCGACGACCTGGAGGACCTCTGCGCCTCGGCCGCCCGGGTGCGGGACGCGGGGCTGGAGGCCGCCGGCCGGCCCGGCGTCATCACCTACTCCAAGAGCGTCTTCATCCCGCTCACCCGCCTCTGCCGCGACAAGTGCCACTACTGCACCTTCGTCACCGTCCCCGGCAAGCTCCGCCGGGCGGGCCACGGGATGTTCATGTCCCCGGACGAGGTCCTGGCGATCGCCCGCCGCGGCGCGGCGATGGGCTGCAAGGAAGCCCTGATCACGCTGGGGGACAAGCCGGAGGAGCGCTGGCCCGAGGCCCGCGAGTGGCTGGACGCGCACGGCTACGACGACACGCTCGCGTACGTCCGCGCCATCTCCGTCCGGATCCTGGAGGAGACCGGCCTCCTGCCGCACCTCAACCCCGGCGTGATGACCTGGAGCGACTTCCAGCGGCTCAAGCCCGTCTCGCCGTCCATGGGCCTGATGCTGGAGACCACGGCCACCCGGCTGTGGAGCGAGCCCGGCGGCCCGCACTACGGCTCGCCCGACAAGGACCCCGCCGTCCGGCTGCGGCACCTGGAGGACGCGGGCCGCAGCTCCGTCCCGCTGACCAGCGGGCTGCTGCTGGGCATCGGGGAGACGTACGAGGAGCGCGCCGAGTCGCTGTTCGCGCTGCGCCGCGTCGCGCGGGCGTACCACGGCATCCAGGAGCTGATCCTGCAGAACTTCCGCGCGAAGCCGGACACCGCGATGCGCGGCATGCCGGACGCGGAGCTCGACGACCTCGTC
This sequence comes from Streptomyces caatingaensis, assembly GCF_001187435.1. Taxonomy (GTDB): domain Bacteria; phylum Actinomycetota; class Actinomycetes; order Streptomycetales; family Streptomycetaceae; genus Streptomyces; species Streptomyces caatingaensis. The sequence continues at coordinate 812,172 of NZ_LFXA01000017.1, forward strand.
GCCACCGTCGCCGTCGCCCGGCACATCATGGGGCCCTCCGCCTGCCTCCAGGCGCCGCCGAACCTCGTGGACGCCGAGTTCGGCCGGCTGATCCGGGCCGGCATCGACGACTGGGGCGGCGTCTCGCCGCTCACCCCCGACCACGTCAACCCCGAGCGGCCCTGGCCGCGGATCGACGAACTCGCCGAGCGGTCCGCCGCGGAGGGGTTCGTCCTGAAGGAACGTCTCGCCGTCTACCCGGAGTTCGTGCGGCGCGGCGAGCCGTGGCTCGACCCGCGCGTCCTGCCGCACGTGCGGGCGCTGGCCGACCCGGAGACGGGCCTCGCCCGTGAGGACGCGGAGGTGCGCGGGCTGCCGTGGCAGGAGCCCGAGGAGGTGTTCGTCCCCTCCGGCCGCACGGAGCTGCACCGCACCATCGACACCGAGGGCCGCACCACCGACCGGCGCGACGACTTCGACGACGTCTACGGCGACTGGGACGCCCTCCGCGAGGCCGCCGCGCCCGGCATGGTCCCCGAGCGGCTCGACGGCGACGTCCGCGCGGCGCTCCGGCAGGCGGCCGACGACCCGGCGCGGCTGACCGACGCCGAGGCGCTCGTCCTGCTCCACGCGGACGGGGCGGCGCTGGACGCGCTCTGCGGCATCGCCGACGGCCTGCGGCGGGACGTGGTCGGCGACGACGTCACCTACATCGTCACCCGCAACATCAACTTCACCAACGTCTGCTACACCGGCTGCCGTTTCTGCGCCTTCGCGCAGCGCCGCACCGACGCCGACGCGTTCACCCTCTCGCTGGAGCAGGTCGCCGACCGGGCCCAGCAGGCGTGGGAGGTCGGCGCCGTCGAGGTGTGCATGCAGGGCGGCATCCATCCCGACCTGCCTGGTACGGCGTACTTCGACATCGCGCGGGCGGTCAAGGAGCGCGTGCCCGGGATGCACGTCCACGCCTTCTCGCCGATGGAGGTCGTCAACGGGGCGTCGCGGACGGGGCTTTCGGTGCGGGAGTGGCTCACCGCGGCGAAGGAGGCCGGGCTCGACTCGATCCCCGGGACGGCGGCCGAGATCCTCGACGACGAGGTGCGGTGGGTGCTCACCAAGGGCAAGCTGCCGGCCGACACCTGGATCGAGGTCGTCAGGACCGCCCACGAGCTGGGCATCCGCAGCTCCTCGACGATGATGTACGGGCATGTGGACCAGCCCCGGCACTGGCTCGGGCACTTCCGGACGCTGGCGCGGGTGCAGGAGGAGACGGGCGGTTTCACCGAGTTCGTGACCCTTCCGTTCATCCACACCAACGCGCCGGTCTACCTCGCCGGCATCGCTCGCCCCGGACCGACCATGCGCGACAACCGCGCCGTCACCGCCATGGCCCGGCTGCTCCTCCACCCGCACATCCCCAACATCCAGACGAGCTGGGTCAAACTCGGCACGGAGGGCGCCGCGGAGATGCTCCGCTCGGGGGCGAACGACCTCGGCGGCACGCTGATGGAGGAGACCATCTCGCGCATGGCCGGCTCGTCGTACGGCTCGTACCGCTCGAGCCGCGACCTGGAGGCCATCGCGGAGGCCGCGGGACGGCCCGCGCGGGCCCGCACGACGCTCTACGGCGAGGTGCCGGAGGAACGCCTCAAGGCGGCCGTCGCCTCGGACGGCCATCTTCCGGAGCTGCTGCCGGTGTTGGGGGAGGGCTGAGCGGGCCGGGAGGGGGCGGTCGGGGTCGGGGGGCGCGAGGGTTCGGGCGGGGCCTTCGGGCCGGGGCCCGGGGCCGGGGCCCCGGCCGTCCCGGGCCGGGCCGGGTGCCGGGCCGGGCCTGCGGCCGGGGCCGCGGCGGAGTGTTGCCGGACTGTCGCCCGGCCTCGATCGGACGGCGACCCTCGCCCGCATAGGGTGTCCCGCATGTCTTGGCCCCAGAACCCCCCACAGCCTCAGCAGCCCGAGCCGGTCGATCCGGCCGGCCCGAACGGCCCGAACGGCCCGAACGGCCTGGCCGGTCCGGCCGGTGCCGCGCCGCAGTACGGGCAGCAGCGGACGCCCGCGCAGCCGGGCCCGCCGCCCCCGCCCCAGGGCGGCCCCGGCGGCCAGGGCGGCTTCGGACCCGCCCCGACCTGGGGGCCGGAGGGCACGGGGCACGCCCAGCAGACGATGGCGTTCCCGGCGGCGGGGCCGAACGGGAACGCGGGCGCCGGCGCGGTGCCCCCGCCGCCCGGGCCCGTGCGCGGGGCGGGCGCTGCGGGGGCCGGCCGTGCCGCGGGCGCGGTGCCCCCGCCGCCCGGACCCGCGCCGCGCGGCGGTGCCGTGCCGCCGCCGCCCGGACCCGTCCCCGGCGCGGGGCCCGGCGCCGTACCGCCGGCCGGGCCGGCGCACCCCGGCGGCGCGGCGCCCTACGGGCAGATGCAGCCGCAGCCGCAGATGCAGCCGCCCCAGCCGTCCGCGCCGCGCAAGAACAAGACGCTCCTCGCCGTCGTCGGCGGTGTCGTCGCGCTCGCCGTCATCGGCGGCGGGATCGCCTACGCGGTCATCGGCGGCGGTGACGACAAGAAGGACGAGCAGGCCAAGGGCGACGGCAAGGGCGGCGCGTCCGGCGCGCCGCAGACGCCCGGGGCGTCGGGGGACGCCAACTCCCCGGCCCCGTCAGGCTATCGGCCCCCCGCCGGCTGGCAGACCCAGACCTACGAGCGCCACGGCTTCAGCTACGACGTCCCCGGCCAGGACGCCAAGTGGAAGCTGCTGCCCGGCGACACGATGATCTCGTACACGGAGAAGGGCAAGCCGGTCGTCGCGATGACCGGAACGGCCAACTTCCGCGAGGGCGGCTGCGCTTCGAACCCCAACCCCGACACCTTCGGCGAGGCCGGCAAGGGCCAGCTCGCCACCGTCGGCACCACCGGCGGCGGCAAGGACGGCACGCTCCAGGACAACGCCCGCAACTGGGCGGGCAACTGGGGCGTGATGGCCTACGGCGGTCTCGGCGCCAACAAGCCGAAGATCCAGGTGAGCCAGGCGACACCCTGGAAGCACAACGGCGTCGAGGGCTACACGGCGACCGCCAAGGTCACCGTCACCCACCGCCCCAGCAGCTGTGTCCCGCCGACCGCGATCGTCAGGAGCATCGCGCAGAAGCTGCCGGACGGCACCTTCCACGGCTGGGTGATCTACGCCGACCAGGGCGTCCCGAACGCCCTCCCCGAGGCCGAGATCGACAAGATCATGAACACCGTGCGCCCGGCCAGAACCCCGTAGGCACTCACGGGCGGTCGCCTACGGTCGAGCCACGGGACCGCGAACCGCAAGTCAGGAACGGACATCGAGCCGGGAGGCCGGAACGTGACCACGACCGCGGAAACGCCCCTGTGGGGCCGGGCCGAGCAGCAGGACTTCCGCGCACGGGTGCGCGGCTGTCTGCTGGGCGGCGCCATCGGTGACGCGCTGGGCGCGGGCATCGAGTTCGACTCGCTGGAGGCGATCCGCTCGGCCCACGGGCCGCAGGGCGTCGAGGACTACGTCCCGGCCTACGGCCGCCGGGGCGCCGTCACCGACGACACCCAGATGACGCTCTTCACCGCCGAGGGGCTGATACGGGCGCTGGTGCGCCGGGACACCGGCGCCTGGCACCCGCCGACGGACGTCCACCGCGCGTATCTGCGGTGGGCGGCCACCCAGCGGGACTGGGGTCCGGACGAACGGGAGCCGGACGCCGGCTGGCTGGCCCGCGAGGAGTGGCTCTACTCCCGGCGGGCGCCCGGGAACGCCTGCCTCTCCGGGCTGGCGGACGAGCGGATGGGCACCCTCGGCGAGCCGAGGAACCCCGACTCCAAGGGCTGTGGCGCCGTGATGCGCTCGGCGCCGTTCGGGCTCCTGGTCGGCTGGGAACCGGAGCTCGTCCTCCAACTCGCCCTGGAATGTGCCGTGCAGACGCACGGCCACCCCACCGGGGCGCTCGCCGCGGGGGCGTTCGCGCTGATCGTCCACGGCGTCGCCCGCGGTGAGTCGCTGGACGCCGCCGTCCAGCGGACGCTGACCCTGCTCGCCGGCCGCCCGGGACACGAGGAGACCAGCCGGGCCCTCCGGCAGGCCCTGGGCGCGGTGCGCCAGGGACTGCCGACGCCGGAGCGCGTCGAGTCGCTGGGCCAGGGGTGGGTGGCGGAGGAGGCCCTGGCCATGGGCGTCTACTGCGCGCTCGTGGCCGAGGACGTGCGCCACGGGCTGCTGCTCGCCGTGAACCATGGAGGCGATTCGGATTCCACGGGCTCGATCTGCGGCAACCTGCTCGGCACGCTGCACGGGGAGACCGCGCTGCCCGCCGGGTGGCTCGCCGAGCTGGAAGGACGGGCCACCATTCTCCAACTCGCCGACGACTTCGCCATGGAGCTGACGCAGGGGCCCTCGCTGCACGGCCCGGCCGGCTCCTCGGCCGCCTGGCTGGCGCGGTACCCGAGGGCGTGAACCCGGGCCCGGGGCCGTCCGGCCGCGCCAACCCCGTCCGGGGGGACGGGGCTTGCGTATGCCGGTCAGGGGCTCACTCCTCTCCGGTGGTGACGGTCGTCATGAAGGACGCCCACGCCTCCGGCGTGAAGCCGAGCTCCGCGCGGCACGTGGCCTTCGAGTCGCGCACCGCGACGGACCCGACGGTGAAGGAGGCGACCTCGACGCACTCGCCGTTGAGGGAGTAGGAGGACTTCCGCCAGGGGGACACGCCCTGCTGAATTGCCATGGTGTTGCTCCGTTGCCTGTGAGTGCTGCCTGGGTGGGACTGCCTGTCGGATTCGGGTGCGCCGGCTTCCCGAAGGTGCGACCGACGGTACGCGCCAACATGACCGGATGAGAGGGCTGTTCACCCGACCGGATGGCATATTCCAGGCGACTCTTCCCAGCGGGGCGGGGCCAGGTGTACCGTTCCGCCTCCCCGTCCGGCCGCCGTCAGTCGCGGTACTCGTCCGCGGCGCTCAGCAGGAACCGCCGCGTCTGCTCGGCGTTGAGGGCCTGCATCCGCAGGTGCTCGTACATCACGCTGTAGACCTGCACGTCCGAGGGCTTCTCCAGGTACAGGTCGCTGGTGATCCCCTCCAGGTAGACCGTGCTGGCGTCCTGCGGGTCGTGGAACTCCAGGATGCAGAACTTGCCGTACATCCCCGGGTGCGCGCCCACGTCGAAGGGCAGGATCTGCACGGTGATGTACGGCTGGAGGCTGAGCTGGACGAGGTGCTCCAGCTGTTCGCACATGGTGGCCCGGGTGCCGACGATGCGCCGCACCGCCGACTCGTCGATGACCGCCCACAGCCGCAGCGGGTTGTCGGGGTCGGTGATCCGCTCCTGGCGCCGCATCCGCACCTGCACGCGCCGCTCGATCTCCGCGGCGGTGGCCTCCGGCCACGAGCCCTCGGTGACGGCGGTGGCGTAGCCGGGGGTCTGGAGGATGCCCGGGACGACCGACGCCTCGTAGATGCGCAGCGACGCCGCGTCCGTCTCCAGCCCGATGTAGACGCTGTACGGAATGTCGCCGAAGGCATGCCACCAGCCTTGCTGCCGTGACTCTTTGGCCATCTGCATCAGCGAATCGACGATGCGGTGGTCCTCGACTCCGTACACCCCGCACAGATCGCGGACGTCGCGCTGGCTGATGCTGCGGCGGCCGTTCTCCAGGCGGCTGATCTTCGACTGGGACACCAGGAGCCGTTCGGCCACCTCCTCCGCCGTCATCCCTTTGAGCTCACGGAGCTTGCGCAGCTCCTGCCCCAATCGGCGCCGCCTTACGGTGGGGTTGACACTGGACGCCACGGGACGCACCTCCGGCTCCGTCATGCTGCTGTCTCCTGGTCCACGCAGCCTGCCACCACCGGCCGGGGCGGCGCTGGGAAATGCCGACACAGCGTCCTCCCGCGACGACCGGAGTCACGGTGCCGTACGGTCCTCGCCGGACGCGGGCGCGCCGGTGCGGGGCGGCGGCCGAACCACCGCCCCGCACCGGGCGTTTCGGGCGGACGCGGCCCGGTGCCGGGCCGGGGCGCCCGTCTCCTGCCCCATCGGGCGACCGGGTCGCTCACGTCACCGTGTCACCCGGATTCCGGTCGCGTCCGGTGGGTTCCGGTCGTTCCCGGTCGGCCGGGGACCGGTCCGCGTCACCGGAAAGCGTTCCGCCGCCGGAGGGCGTTCCCCCGCGGGAGGTCCCTCCGGGGCCGGGCGGCCCTCCGTCACGGCCTCAGGAGGCCGCCGCGCGGGCCATCATCCCGCCGCGGGACGCCACGGTCTGAGGAACGGTTTCAGCAGATGCCACCGCGCCCCGGACGGACGCCTTCCGGCGTCCCGTCCCGCCGTTGCCGCCGCCGGCCACCGCCGTGGAGCGGCGCGGCTGGGCGACCCCGTTCTGGACGTCGAGCACGGCGTGCGCCACGAGCCCGCCCATGGGGTCGTGCCGGATCAGGTCCCGCAGCCGGGACCTGGACGAGCGGCCCTCGTTGCCCGGGTAGAGGTGCTTGCCCAGGCCGACCGCGTGCGCCAGCGCGGCCAGCGCCGCCGTCCGCGGGTCCGGCGGGACGCCGGTGCGGATCGCGCTGTCCAGCCGGGCCCTGATCTCCCGGCTGATGGCCGTGTCCGTCGCCTGGTAACGGGTGGTCGGCAGCACCCCGCACATCTGGCCGGCGACGGCGTGCACCATGCCGCACCGCTCCAGGTGGGTGAGGTACGTCTGACGCAGCCCCAGCCGGGGCCCGCCGATCCAGTGCACCGCGCGGACCGGGCTGCCGCGGCGTCGCAGCAGCTCCAGCGCGGTGTCCAGCGTCGGATCTCCTGTGGGCCGTGGCATCACCACGGCGATACGATCCCCGTCCGGGGCTATCCGTCCGGCCAGAGCCAGCTCCACTAGCTGCGCTCCGGCGAGACCGAGGTCGAGCGACTGCGGCTGCGCCGTGGTCCCGGTGGCCGGGTCCAAGGCGAGCAGCAGAAGCTCCTCCGGAATTGTTCTGCGGCTCCTGCCCATCCATGCCTCCCCGCGTGGATGAGTGACAGGGTGACCCCTCTCACATTGGTCTGTCGAGAGTGCGTGGTGGCTTCGCGTGGGAACCGGTAGGTATGTCGTCTCGTCTTGCACATGGGTGAAGCCGTGGAAGCCGCTTGACGGGCGGTCGCGCGCTGGCACGCCGACGGCAGAGGACACTGGTAGACGTTGAGAATGTCCGGGACGCGGGGCGCCGAGCGCGCCCCGCTCTCGGCGTACGGCGCGGGAATCGAGGAGGCATCGGTGGCGGGCGAGTCCCCCGACAAGTCTGAGCAGGGGAAGCCGTCGGGGGAGACGGCTGGCGAGCGGGCCGCTCGCACGGAGCGGGCCATGCCCGCGGGGCGGGGCGGGGACGCCGGGACGGCGGTCGCCGCGACCGATGCGGATGCGAATTCCGCGAAGCGGGACGAAGCGGAGGATGCCCTTCCGAAGGGCGGTGCCTCCGGGGCGGACGCCGCCGCGCGCGGAGCCGACGAGGGCGCCCCGGCCGCCGGCCGGCCGGCGAAGGGTGCCGCCGCACCGGGCGGTGACGCCCGGCCGAAGGCCGCCGTGGCGTCGTGGGCCGCGCGCGCCGACGAGGAAGCGGGCGAGGACGACGCGCCGGAGCCGGCCGCGGAGTCCTCCGCGGACGACCGCCCGGCGGGGGCGGCCGCGGGCCGTTCCGCCGGCCCGAGCGGCGCCGACCAGCCGACCGCGCTCCTGGAGGCGCCCGCCGTGGACGCCGCGAAGCCCGCCGCGAACGGGACCGCCGGGGCGAAGCCCGCCGCGAGCCGTCCGGCCTCCGCCGCCTCCGCCGGCGCCGATCAGCCGACCGCGCTGCTGAAGGCGCCGTCCGGCGACGGCGCGAAGCCCGCCGCGAACGGCACCGCCGCCGCGGACCAGCCCACCGCCCTGCTCAAGGCGCCCGTGGCCGACGACGCGAAGGGCGACGCGAAGGACGACGGGAAGGGCGGCGCCGACAGCGGCTCCGCCGACCAGCCCACCGCCCTCATCAAGGCGCCCGAGGTCGAGACGCCCGAGATCAAGGCGCCCGCCACGCCGCCCAAGGGCGCGCCCACCGGCAACGAGCGGGCGAGCCGCTTCGTCCCGCTCAAGTCGGACGACGCCCCGGCCGCGCCCCCCAAGCCGGCCCGCCCGGCCGTGCCCGTCAAGGTCGCCCCGCCCGCCCCCGCGGCCCCGGCGGCGCCCGCCGCGGGCACCGACGGGCCGGAGCGGACGGCGCAGACGCCGCTGCCGGTCGGCCCGGACGGGGAGAAGCAGGCGCCGCTCGACCTGCTGGCGCAGCTGACCAACACCCCGCCGCCGCCGGACACGGCGGTCCGCACCACCGTCCGGCGCCTCAAGATCTACACGCCGATAGTGGTCCTGCTGCTCATCGTCTTCTGCGTCGTCCAGGCGTTCCGGCCGCTGCCGGACGCGAAGCTGGCGCTCGGCGAGAAGGCCGCGTTCACCTTCGGCGGCGAGAGGTTCGACATGAAGTGGCCCGGCGAGGGCCAGTCCGCGGCCAAGGTGCTGGGCGTCGGCGACCTGGGCACCTTCGGTGACCAGAAGCCCGTCCCGACGGCCTCCATGGCCAAGGTCATGACGGCGTACATCGTCCTGCGCGACCACCCGCTGAAGATGAGGAAGCAGGGCGGGACGGAGGTCCCCGAGCAGGGCCCGATGATCACGATCGACGCCCAGACGGAGAAGGAGGCCGGCTCCGGCGACGAGTCGCGCATCGAGTGGGTCAAGGCCGGCCAGTCGTACTCGGAGTACGACATGCTCCAGATGCTGCTGATCCCCTCCGGCAACAACATCGCCCGCCAGCTCGCCCGCTGGGACGCCGGTTCCGAGGCCGCGTTCGTCAAGAAGATGAACGACGTGGCCAAGGAGCTGGGGATGAAGCGCACCAAGTACACCGACCCCAGCGGCTTCGACAGGACGACCGTCAGCACCGCCTCGGACCAGGTGCTGCTGGCCGAGCAGGTGATCCGGAACCCGATCGTCCGGTCGATCACCACCAAGCCCAACTCCAAGATCAAGGACGGCGGGCAGATCAACAGCAACATCGACGATCTGCTGCTCAAGCGCACCGGCGTCCTCGGCATCAAGACCGGCTCGACCACCGCGGCCGGCGGCGCCCTGATGTGGGCGGCCCGCAAGCGCTTCGGCGACGAGGAGGTGCTGATCGTCGGCACCACCATGGACCAGCACTGGAAGAAGGGCCCGGACGTCCAGGCCCTGATGTCCCTGAAGATGGCCAAGGACGTCAGCTACGAGCAGATGTCGGCCGTCCAGAACGCCCTCCAGCAGGCCACCGTCGTCAGGAAGGGCCAGGTCGTCGGCTATGTGGACGACCAGCTCGGCGGCAGGACCCCGGTCGTGGCGACCAAGGACGTCAAGGGCTTCGGCTGGGGCGGCATGAAGGCGAAGTTCGCCCTCGAGCCGAAGGGCGCGTCCCTCCCGCACGCGGCCAAGGCCGGCACGGTCGTCGGCGACCTCGTCGTCGGCTCCGGCCCGGACGCCGTGAAGATCCCGGTGGCGCTGCAGAAGACCCTGAGCGAGCCCTCCTTCGGCTCCAAGCTCACGCGCCTGGGCTGAGCGGCCCGCGCAGCGTCCGGACGGCTCCTGGCCCGTACGAGTGGTCGGTACGGGCCGGGAGCCGTTTCGCCGTGCGGGCCGTCCCGGCGGCGCGTGCTAGCGTCGCGGGGCTCGCCCGCGGCCGTTCCGGGGGCATGAGTGAAGATGGGGGAAGAACTGGGGGAGGACGGGGAGTAGCCGCAGTGACCACCGTGGGCCCGGCGCGGGCCGGAAAACCGGAAGAACGGGACAGGGCAGGCGCCGCACGGAGAGTGCCGGGCGCCCCTTCGCGCTGGCCCGGTGTCCGCGAGGTGGTCACCGGCACCGTGCCCCTCACCCTGTTCGTGGCCGCGGTGCTGCACGTCGTCTGGCGGTTCGTCTTCGCCAACAGCGGCGGCGACCTCGCCGCGCAGGACGCCTGGGCCGAGTTCGCCCTCCAGCACCCCGCCTCCGCGTACAACCTCGCCTGGTACGGCGGCATGCACCCCGTCTCGTACAGCGCGATCTCGCCGTACCTGATGGCGCAGCTCGGCGTGCGCCCGACGATGATGATCGCGGGCACCGTCTCGGCCGGGCTGATCGCCCTGCTGCTGGTGCGCAGCCGCGCGGTGCGGCGGCCGCTGTGGCCGGCGCTCTACGGCGCGTTCGCCATGGCCTGCAACGCGATCTCCGGGCGGGTGACCTTCGCGCTCGGCGTGATGTTCGGCCTGGCCGCCGTCGCCATGGTCTTCGCCTGGCCGGTGCGCTGGCGCGCCGCGGGCCGGTACCGCTGGCTCCGGGCGTGCCTGGCGGCCCTGATGGCCGCCCTCGCGACGGCGTCGAGCCCGGTCGCCGGCCTGTACGTGGGCATCGTCGCCGCCGCCCTGTGGCTGGGCAAGCGGCGGCCGGCGTCGTACGCGCTGGGGCTGACCCCGGTGGCGGTGGTGGCCCTCTCGGCCTGGCTGTTCCCCTTCTCCGGGCAGCAGCCGATGTCGTTCCTCTCGACGATCCTGCCGCTGCTGTCCGGTGTCTTCGCGCTGGCCTTCACGCCGAGGCACTGGCAGACCGTCCGCATAGCGGCCGGCCTGTACGTGGTCGGCGTGCTGCTGGTCTGGCTGATCCCCTCGCAGATCGGCACCAACATCTCGCGGCTGGGCATGGTCTTCGGCGGCGTGGTCCTCCTGGCCGCGCTCCAGGAGCGGCGGCGGCCGCCGCGCGCGGAGTGGCTGCGCTCCGGCCGCACGTGGACGGCGTCCGTCCTGGCCGTGGTCACGATCACGGTCTGGCAGGCCACCAACTCCATCTCCGACATCGTCCACACCACCCCCGCCGCCTCCTGGGCGCGCGAGCTGGCCCCGCTCATGGACCGGCTCCAGAAGGTGGACGCCGGGCGCGGCCGGGTCGAGGTCGTGCCCGCCCGCAGCCACCGCGAGGCGTCCGCCCTCGCCCCGTACGTGAACCTGGCCCGGGGCTGGAACCGGCAGGCCGACATGAAGCGGAACCCGCTCTTCTACAAGGAGGGCCTGCTCGACGGGAAGAGCTACCGCGAGTGGCTCGACCGCTGGGCGGTCCACTACGTCGTCCTGCCGACCGACGAACCCGACAACGCGGCCGTCAAGGAGGCCGAGCTCGTCGCCGCGGGCCAGCCGTACCTGAAACAGATCTGGTCCAACGCCAACTGGCAGCTCTACGCGGTCAAGGACCCCACCCCGCTCGCCGCGCCCCCCGCCGAGGTGCTGAGGGCCGACGCGGACGAGCTGACGGTCCGTGTGAAGTCCGCCGGCCCGGTGCTCATCCGCATTCCCTACACGCCCTGGCTGGGCCTGATCGACGAGTCCGGCAAGCCGGTCGAGCCGCCGAAGGCCGGCCCGCACGGCGAGCCGCCGGTCAACGAGCGGGGCTGTCTGACCAAGCGGATCGGCGAGGCGTCGGAGGACCAGCCCGAGGACGACTGGACGGTCCTGCACGCGCCGGGCGCCGGCACGTACCGCATCGGCGCGCCGTACAAGCTGCCGCGCGGCACGGGCTGCCCGGACGACCTGGCGCGCTAGCCCCGGCGCACCAGCAGGCCGAGCACGCCCGTCAGGTCCTCGCCGCCGTCCTCGCCGCCGTCCTCGTCGCCGTCCTCGCCGCCGCCCTCGCCGCCGCCCTCGGCGGCGGGCGCGGCGGCGCGCGTCACCCGTTCGTCCTCGTACGGAATGCGTCGGCCCCGGAACACCGGTTCGCTCGAAGGTGCGCGGAGCCCCCACCTTGCTGCGGCACATCGGTGTGCCGCGTCCGCGCACGGAGGAACGAGCATGCGTACTGCACGAGTGCTGGCCGGCGCCGTCCTGACCATAGCCGTGGCCGGGCTGCCCTGCGCCCCCGCCTTCGCCGGGGACTTCGAGAAGCTGGAGATCGAACCGGGCGCCGCCTCCGCGGGCGCGACGGTCACGGTGAGCACCCCGGCCTGCGGCAAGCAGGGCGTGGGCACGGGCGACGCCAGCGCCGTGGGAGGCCCCTCCGCCTTCGAGCTCAAGCCGGGCGCCCACAAGGAGCTGGTGGTCGGCCAGTTCAGGATCCCCGACGTGGCGAAGGCCGGTACGTACGGCATCGGGGTCAAGTGCAAGAACGGCAAGGAGGCCACGGGTGACGTGGTCGTCGGCACGGGCGGCAGGGACGGCGGCGGAGCGTCGCCCGCGCCCATGAAACCGGGCAAGGCCGTCAGTCCTCCCAAGGGGCCGGTGAAGACCGGCGCCGGTGGTACCAGTGAGGGCTCCGGCACGTCCGAGATCGTCGCCGGGGCGGCGGTCCTGGCCGTGGCGGCGGTCGGCGGAACGCTCTTCCTGCGCCGTCGTTCGGGCGGCGGCCGGGCCTGAGCGGTTCCGGTTCCCGGCCGTTCCCCGGCGGCCGGGAACCGGGCCCCGCGGAGGACTGACTCCGATGCCGCCGACCCGTGTCACCGCCGCGGCCCTCGTCTTCGCCGCCGGCGCGTTCACCGGAACCTGGCTCCTGGACACCGGCGCCCGGGCCCCCGCGCCCCCGCCCCAGCCGTCCCCCTCCGAGGCGTTCGCCTCCCACGGGGCGCTCACCCCCCGCCACCGCGAGTCCCTGGTCCGCCCGCTGCCGCCCGCGACGCCCGTCCGCCTGCGCATCCCGCAGATACGCGTCGACGCCCCGCTGCTGGGTCTCCGGCTCCTCCCCGACGGGTCGTTGGCCACCCCGCCCGTCAACGACCGCCGTATCGCGGGCTGGTACGAGGCGGGCACGAAGCCGGGCGCCATCGGCACCGCCGTCGTGGCCGGCCACGTCGACACCCCCGACGGCCCGGCCGTCTTCTACAACCTCGGCGCCCTGAAGAAGGGCGACTCGGTCGAGGTCCTCCGCGTCGACGGCCGCACCGCCGTCTTCACCATCGACGCCATCGAGGTCTACTCCCGCGCCGACTTCCCCTCCCGCAAGGTCTACGGGGCCTCCGGGCGGCCGGAGTTGAGACTCATCACCTGCGGCGGCGGCTTCTCGGAGGAACAGCACGCGTACCTGGGGAACGTGGTGGTCTACGCGCACCTGGCGAGGGTGGCGGGGCGGGAGGGCGCACGGGGGTGAGGCCCCCGCGGACCCGCAACCCGCCCGCCACGGCGCCGAGTCTGCCCCGTCAGGCGGGTGCCTGCGCCCGGGCCGACTCCGCCAGCACCTCCAGGATCCGCTCGCCGTACTTCGCCAGCTTGTTCTCGCCGACGCCGCCGACCGTGCCGAGGGCGTCGAGCGATTCCGGGCGCAGGGTGGCGATTTCGCGGAGGGTCGCGTCGTGGAAGACGACGTAGGCGGGGACGCCCTGCTCCTTCGCCTGGGAGGCGCGCCAGGCGCGGAGGGCCTCGAAGAGGGGGACGGCGGCCTCCGGGAGGTCGGCGGGGGCGGCGGCGCGGGGCTTGCCGGGGGCCGAGCGGGCGCGCGAGGGCTTCTCCGGCTCGCGGCGCAGCAGGACGTCGCGGCGCCGGCCGAGGACCTCGCCGCTGGCCTCCGTCAGGACGAGCGTGCCGTACTCGCCCTCCACCGCCAGCAGGCCCAGGGCCAGCAACTGCCGTACGACGGCGCGCCATTCGGCGGCGCCGAGCTCGGTGCCGATGCCGAAGACGGTGAGCTGGTCGTGGTCGTGCTGGATGACCTTGGCGGTCCTCTTGCCGAGGAGGATGTCGATGATCTGGCCCGCGCCGAACTTCTGCCGCCGCTCGCGGGCGAGGCGGTAGACGGCGGAGAGGAACTTCTGGGCGGCGATGGTGCCGTCCCAGGTGACGGGCGGGGTGAGGCAGGTGTCGCAGTTGCCGCAGGGCTCGGGGAGGCGCTGGCCGAAGTAGGCGAGGAGGCGGGCGCGCCGGCACTCGACCGCCTCGCAGAGGGCGAGCATCGCGTCGAGGTGGGCGGTCAGCCGGCGGCGGTGCGCGTCGTCGCCCTCCGAGCCGTCGATCATCTTGCGCTGCTGGACGACGTCCTGGAGGCCGTAGGCCAGCCAGGCCGTGGACGGCAGGCCGTCGCGCCCGGCGCGGCCGGTCTCCTGGTAGTAGCCCTCGACGGACTTGGGCAGGTCGAGGTGGGCGACGAAGCGGACGTCCGGCTTGTCGATGCCCATGCCGAAGGCGATCGTGGCGACCATCACCACGCCGTCCTCGCGGAGGAAGCGCGCCTGGTTGGCGGCGCGGACGCGGGCGTCGAGGCCCGCGTGGTAGGGGAGGGCCGCCACGCCGTGGGCGACGAGGAAGTCGGCGACGTCCTCGACGCTCTTGCGGGAGAGGCAGTAGACGACGCCCGCGTCCCCGGCGTGCTCGCCGTGGATCAGCTCCAGGAGCTGCTTCTTGGGGTCGTTCTTGGGGACGATCCGGTACTGGATGTTCGGCCGGTCGAAGCTGGCGACGAAGTGACGGGCGTCACCGAGCTGCAGCCGGGCGGCGATCTCCTTGCGGGTGGCCTCCGTCGCCGTCGCGGTCAGGGCGATGCGGGGGACGTCGGGCCAGCGCTCGTGCAGGGCGGACAGCGTCAGGTAGTCCGGGCGGAAGTCGTGGCCCCACTGGGCGACGCAGTGCGCCTCGTCGATGGCGAAGACGGAGACCTTGCCGCGGTCGAGCAGGCTCATGGTCGACTCCAGGCGCAGCCGCTCCGGCGCCAGATAGAGCACGTCCAGCTCGCCCGCGAGGAACTCGGCCTCGACCATGCGGCGCTCGTCCAGGTCCTGCGTGGAGTTGAGGAAGCCGGCCCGGACGCCGAGGGCGCGCAGGGCGTCCACCTGGTCCTGCATGAGCGCGATCAGGGGGGAGACGACCACGCCGACACCCGGTCTGACCAGGGCCGGGATCTGGTAGCACAGCGACTTGCCGCCGCCCGTGGGCATCAGGACGAGCGCGTCGCCGCCCGCGACGACGTGCTCGATGATCTCTTCCTGCTCCCCGCGGAACGCGTCGTAACCGAAGACGCGGCGCAGGACCCCCAGCGCCTCGCTGGACGCGCCGGGCTCGCTGTTCTCAGTGGGGTCGGCCATCTGGGCAGTGTACGAGGAACCGCGGATCCCGGCCGGGGCCTGTGGAAAACCCCGCGGCCGCAGGAGCGGGCCCGGCTCAGGCCACCTCTATCCCGTACTCCTGCACCAGCGCCTCCAGGCCCCCCGTGTACCCCTTGCCGCCCACCACGAAGTCCCAGTTCCCGCCGGAGCGCTTCCGGAAGGAGCCCAGGACCAGGGCCGTCTCGCCGGGCCGCCCGTCGGACACCTCCAGCCGCCCCAGCTCGGCCCCCGCCGCGTCCGCGAGCCGGATGCGGGCGTCGGTGAAGAGGGCGAGGTCGGCCTCCGGGTTGACCTCGGGGTCTATGGCCGCCGCCAGCACCAGCCGGTCCGCGGCCTCGGGCAGCGCGTCGAAGGCGACCCGCAGGGCGGCGCGGTCGCCGGAGCCGGCCGGCGGCTCGGCGGCGCTGACGGTGCCGTCGGGGGTGCGCGGGTTGTTGTAGAAGACGAAGTGGTCGTCGCTGAGGACGCGGGTGCCCCGGCAGACCAGGGCGCAGACGTCCAGCGCGACGCCCCCGGACCAGGACATGCCGAGGACGTTGTGCCCGCCGGGCTCCGCGGCCGGGCCGGCAGGGGCCGGGGACGGCCGCTCCCCGCCCGGCCCCAGCCGCCCCCGCAGCCCGTGCTGCGCCAGCAGCCCCACCAGCTCCTCGCCGGACACCAGGGTCAGCGGCTTGCCGTTGGCGAAGGCGTACGAGCCGGGGCCGAAGCGGGAGGTCGTGACGAGGACGCCCTTGTTCGCCCCGGCCCCCTGCACCGTCCCGTACAGGTCGCGCACCGCCGTCGGCGGGACGGTCTTGCGGTACCGCTTGACCTGCACGATGATCCGGCCGCCGCTGATCGGGTCGGGGTCGAGGGCCTCGACGTCCACCCCGCCGTCGTTGGACCGGGTCGTCATCACGGCCCGCATGCCGCGCGCCCGGAACAGCTCGGCGACCAGCGCCTCGAAGGCGACCGGGTCCATCTCGAACAGGTCCGGGTCGTCGTCCTCCCCGCCGCCGTGCGAGACGACGCCCCGGCCCACCTCGTCCGGCCGCCGCTCCGGCCGGACGGCCGTGCGCTGGTCCGGCCGGGCCGACAGCCGCCCGCCCAGCGCCTCCGTCAGGCACTCCGGCGCGCTCACCTGCTCCAGGTGCAGCCGCCCGAACGCGGCCCGGTCCACGGTCACCGCCGCGAGCACCAGCCGGGCCCGCCGCCCGGTCGCCGGATCGTGGTCGTCCACGAAGCCGTTGAGGACGACCGACTCCAGCGCCCCGTACTCGTCCGCCGCGAACAGCTCCCGCACCGCCAGCAGCACGCACTGCGCGAGCACGTCCCGGTACAGCGCCCGGCGCTGCGTCACCGGACGCGCCGTCTCCTTCTCCTGGTCGGCGGCCGGCATGTAGCGCACCGCCTTCACCTCCGGCACCACCGAGAACCCCGGCAGCTCCCAGTCCAGCACGAGCCGGCGGGCGCCCGGGTCGTAGGCCGCCGATATCTGGTGCGGGAACTCCTCCGGCCAGGCCGTCGACGCGTACAGCGCGGCCGAGAAGTACTCGACGACCGCGTCGGGATCACCGGCCCGCAGCGCCGCGACCAGCTCCTCGACCCCCGCGTTGTGCTGCCGCACCTGCGCGAGCCGGGCGGCCGCCCACTGGTCGTACTGCCGCCGGTACGCGGCCAGTTGACGCTGCCGCTGCGCCTCCGCCGCCTGTGCCGCGCGCAGGTCCGCCTCGTACTGCCCCCGCCGCCCGAAGCCGTACCGCCCCGGGTCCGGCATGAGCGTCGGCTGTCCCAGGTGCCCCGGGGCGAACGGCTCCAGCACCTCGGACTCCCGCATCCGCGCCGCCGAGAACCCCGGCGCCGCGCACCCCGCCCGCAACAGCCCCTCCAGCGCCGCGACCCGCGCCTCGATCTCCTCCGTCCGCCGCCGCGCCCCAGCCTCCCGCCCCTGCCGGTAGGCGGCCCGCCGCTCCCGGTCCAGCCGCGCCGCCTCCCGCGCCGCCTCCCGCTCCAGCCTCTCCCTCTCCCGCCGCTCCCGCTCCAGCTCCCGCTGTCTCAGCTCCTGCTGCCGGTACCGGTCGCGCTGCGCCTCGGCCCAGATGCCCATCAGACCGTTGGAGCGACGAGTCATGGCGGAATCAGCCCTCCCCCCGAGACTGCTTCCGTCCCGGAACCGCGTGACGTACTGGCTGCGTGACCAGCGGTGACCTGTCAACTTTAGTCGCCCGGACGGATCTTTCCCGGCCGGTCGTCAGGACGGCCCGACCGTCAGGACCCGAGCAGCACGGGAAGGGTGCGGACGCTGTTGCTGATGAAGGAGGGGAGGGGGGAGAGCGAGGCGGGGTCGGTGGCGAGGGAGAGGTGGGGGAAGCGGGCGAAGAGGGACGGGAGGGCGACCTCCGCCTCCTGGCGGGCCAGGGCGGCGCCCACGCAGAAGTGCGCGCCGTGGCCGAAGGTCAGGTGGCGGACCGGGGCGCGGCCGAGGTCGAAGTCGTCGGCCGTCGGGCCGTAGTGGGACGGGTCGCGGCCCGCCGCGGCGTACGAGGCGAGGATCGCGTCGCCGCGCCGGATCACCTCGCCGCCCAGCGGGATGTCCTCCGTCGCGTACCGCATGGGGAAGTGGCCGACCGGGGAGTCCCAGCGCAGGACCTCCTCGGTGACCGCGGACCAGGGGCGTTCGCCGGAGACCGCGAGCGCGAGCTGGGCGGGGTGGGTGAGGAGGGCGCGGACCGCGTTGGTGACCAGGTTGAGGGTCGTGCCGTGGCCCGCCACCAGCATGAGGAGGAGGGTGCCGATCAGCTCCTCCTCGGAGAGGCGGTCGCCGTCCTCGCGGGCGGCGATCAGGTCGCTGGTGATGTCCTCACCGGGGCGCGCCCGCTTCTCCGCGACGAGCCCGGCGAGCAGCGCGAGCATCCGGCGGCGGGTGGCGACGACCTCGTCGGGGCCGGTCGCGCTGCTGGTGAGGCTGGCGGACAGGGCGCGGAACTCGTCGTGGCGCGCGGGCGGGACGCCCAGCAGCGTGCCTATGGTGCGCATGGCGAGCGGATAGGCGTAGTGGAGGCGCAGGTCGACGGGTTCGGCGGACGGGTGCCCGGCGAGGCCGTCGAGGAGGGAGCGCACGGTCGCCTCCGTGTGCGGGCGCATGCAGGCGATGCGCCGGGGCGTGAAGGCCTGGGAGACCAGGGCCCGCAGTCTGCGGTGGTCGCCGCCGTCGGCCGTGATCATCCCCGCCGGGGCGACGAAGTTGACGAGCGGCCAGCCCTCGGGGACGCCGCCGGAGGCCAGCAGCTCCCAGTGGGCCGGGTCCTTGGCGACGCGCGGGTCGGTGAGCAGGTAGCGCAGGAGGTCGTGGCGGGTGACCGCCCAGGCCGGCACGCCGCCGGGGAGTTCGACGCGGACGACGGGGCCGCGGGCGCGCAACTCCCTTATCTCGCCGTGCAGATCGGAACCGGTGGCGTCCAGGCGGAACGGCGCGTTCATCAGTGACCTCCCACGGGGACCTCGGGGACCGGGGTGAACCGTACGGGCAGCGCCGTCAGCGCGCGAGCCCACGGCGACGGCCGGTACGCCAGCTCCCCGGCCGGCACGGCGAGCCGCAGGTCGGGCAGCCGGTGCAGGAGCGTCTCGACGGCCGTGTGCGCGATCAGCCGGCCCGGGTCGCGGGCCGGGCAGGTGTGCGGGCCCGCGCCGAAGGCGAGGTGGGAGCGGTTGCCCGGCACGATGTGCCCGTCCGGCGGGCGGACGGCCGGGTCGCGGTTGGCGGCCGCCAGCCCCAGCAGCAGGGCGTCGCCCTCGCGGATGTGCTGTCCGCCGAAGCGCAGGTCGCGGGTGGCGTAGCGGCCGGGGAAGTTCTGCACGGGCGCGTCCCGCCACAGCACCTCGTCCAGCGCCGCGTCCACCGTCAGCCGGCCGCCCGTGACGTGGCTGCGGAAACGGGCGTCCGTCAGCAGCAGCCGCACGGTCGCGGCCGTCCAGTTGGCGGCCGGGCCGTTGCCCGCGACGATGATGACGGCGAGGTGGTGCAGCACCTCCTCGGGCGACAGCCCCTCGGGGTGGGCCAGCAGCCAGGACGTGAGGTCCTCGCCGGGCCGCGCCTGCTTCGCCCGCACCAGCTCGGTGAGGATCCGCTGGAGGGCCGCGTTGCCGGCGGGCGCGTCCGGGCCGCTGTCCACCATCGCCTGGACGGCGCCGACGAGTTCGGGCGCCACGTCGTCCGGCAGGCCCAGCATGCGCGAGGCGGCCCACAGCGGCAGCTGCCGCGCGTAGTCGGCCACCAGGTCGGCCCGGCCGAGCGGGGCGACCGCGTCCAGCAGCATCCACGCGAGCTCGGCGACGCTGCGCCGCAGCGCGTGCTGGTCGAGGCGGGCGAAGCCGTCGCCCACCGCCCGGTGCAGCCGCCGGTGTTCGGCGCCGTCGGCGAAGAGGACGGTCGGGCGGTAGCCCATCATCGGCAGCAGCGGCGACCCGGGGCGCACCAGCCCCTCGCGCAGCGCCCGCCAGCGGCGCGAGTCGTGCGAGAAGCAGTCCTCGTTGCGGGTGACCTCCAGCACCTCGCGGTAGCCGAGCACCAGCCAGGCGGGCACGCCCGGTTCGAGCTCGACGGGCGCGACCGGGCCGTGCTCGCGGCGCAGCCGCTCGTAGAGGGCCTCCGTGTCGCCGGTGAGGACCGCTCCGTGCAGCGCCGTCGGGGACGCCGGGGACGCCGGCGTCATGAGGCGGGCGCTTCCGGAGCGGCGGCCGTGGCGAGGAGGTGGTCGACCAGGGTGATGAGGGACGAGGCGCAGGACGAGCGGTCGCGGGCGTCGCAGAGCATCACCGGGGTGCCGGGCAACAGGTCGAGGGCCTCGCGCAGTTCCTCCGCCGGGTGCACCGGCGCGTCCGGGAACGCGTTGGCCGCGACGGCGAACGGCACGCCCAGCTCCTCCAGATGCCCCAGCACGTCGAAACTCGCCTCCAGCCGGCGCGTGTCGACGAGCGCCAGCGCGCCCAGCGCGCCGTGCGTCAGGTGCCGCCACATCGGGAAGAACCGGGGCTGGCCCGGGGTGCCGAACAGGTACAGCACGCGGCGCCTGTTGAGGGTGATCCGCCCGAAGTCCATCGCCACCGTGGTCGTGGACTTGCCGGGCAGCACGTCGTCCACGCCCTGCCCCGCCTGCGTCATCGTCTCCTCGGTCCGCAGCGGCGGGATCTCGCTGAGCGAGCCGATGAAGGTGGTCTTGCCGACGCCGAGCGGGCCCGCGACCACTATCTTGACGGACGTGCGGACCGTGGAGGGCAGATAGCGGGCGCCGTCAGAGCTGACGGAGTCCATCGAGTACCTCTTTCAGGAGCGAGGGGTCGTGCCGGTCGGCCGCGGTGATCGGGGGCCGGACGCGGACGAGGCCGGCGTCGAGCAGGTCGCCGAGGAGCACCTTGACCACGGTGACGGGCTGGCGCAGATGGGCGGCGACCTCCGCGACGGACAGCAACTGGACGCAGAGGTCCAGGATTTCGGCGGCCTCGGGCGTCAGGTCCGCCGCGGGGTCCGCCGAGCGGTCCGCCGGCCGGCCGGCCGCGACCACCAGCGTCTCCAGCGCCAGGGAGTCGCGGGACGGGGCCGCGCGTCCGCCGGTGATCACGTACGGGCGTACGGGGCCGGTCACGGCGCGGGGGTGCCCGTGCGGTCGCCGGTGCCGCGGGGCGGGCTGCTGAGGTGGCTGCCGATGCGCACCACCAGGTGCTGCATCTCCCGCGCCACCAGGCCGGCGTCCACGTCCGCGGCCGTGGTGACGGCCAGCGAGGCGCCGGGGCCGGCGGCCACGAGGAACAGGAAGCCCCCGTCGAACTCCACCATCACCTGGCGCGGCGCGCTGTCCGCGCCCGCCAGCTGGGCGGCGGCCTCGTGGCCGAGCGAGAGGAGGCCGGAACAGATCGCCGACAGCCGGTCGGCCTCGTCGGCGGATATCCCGGGGGAAGCGGCGAGCTGCAGGCCGTCGCGGGAGACGACGAGCGCGTGCCGCACCGCGGGCACCCGCAGGACGTCGGCCAGCAGCCACTCCAGATTCCCGTTCGTACTCAACGCGATTCCCTTTCCCTGTCTTCCCTGTCGTTGCGCGCGGGGGCCTCTGCGGGGGCCGCCGCCGCGGGGGCCTCTGCGGGGGGCTCGTGGGCGGCCCGTGCGGCCTGGGTGTCCGCCTGGGTGTCCGCCGCCGGTCCGGCCGCGTTCCCCGCCGCCCGTGCGGCCTCCTCCCGGCCGATCCGGGTACCGGCCTGGAGGCTGCTCATGAAGTCGGCGGTCTGCTGCGCCGAGCGGGGCGGCGGCCCGCCGGGGGCGCTGACGTCCGGGGTGGCCGTGGCCGGGGCCGGGGGCGTCTTGCCGTGGGGCTGGCCGCTCCGGGGGTGCCCACCCTGGGCGGTAACCGTCCCGGTGGGTGCGGCGCCGCCCGCCGTCGTGCGACGGCGGCTGCGACGGCGGGGGAGGGCGCCGGGGGCTGCCTTGGGGGCGGCGGGGGGCGGGAGTTGGGCGCCCGGGATGTCCTGGACGTCCGGGGTGCCCGGGGCGCCCGGGGCGTGCGGGGTACCCAGGGTGCCAGGGGTGCGCGGCACCGCCGCGGGCGCCGGCGCGTCCGGTGCCACGCCGGCGTCCCGCACCACGTCCGCCGCACCCGCTGCCCCGTCCGCCCCCGCCGCCGGGTGCGTGTCCGCCGCCGGGTGCGTGTCCGGCACCCCGGCCCCCGCCTGCGCCCCCGGCGCCCCCGGCGCAGGCGCCGGTACCGCCGTCGGGGCGACCGTCCCGGACGCCGTGAGGAGGGCGGACGGGACGAGGACGACGGCGCGTACGCCTCCGTACGCCGAGGGCGAGTCGAGCTTGACCGAGAAGCCGTACCGCCGTGCCAGCAGCCCGACCGCCGACAGGCCGAGCTGGGGATTGGGGCCCCAGCCCCGGCCCCGGGCCGCCTCCTCGCCGGCCAGGCGCAGCGCGGCCTCGGCGAGGGCCTGTTCGGTCATGCCGAGCCCGCCGTCGTCGATCTCGATGACGGCGCCGCTGTGCACCGGCCGGATCGCCACCAGCACGGAGACCGTCGGGGGCGAGTAGCGCGTCGCGTTGTCGAGCAGTTCGGCGACGGCGTGGATGAGGGCCTCGACGGCCCCCGGCCGGACGGCGGTGTCCCGCGCGCCCTGGACGCGGACGCGCTGGTACTCCAGGATCCGCGACTGCGCCCCGCGCACCACGTCCAGCAGCGGGACGGGCTCCGGCCACTGCCGGCCCGGCCAGGCGCCGCACAGCACCTTCATCGTCTGCGCCTGGCGGGCGAGTTGCGCGGCGGCGTGGTCGGCCCGCATCAGCCCGGCCATGAGGACGGGGTCCTCGGCGGTCTGCTCCAGGACGTCCAGGCCCTGCTGCTGGGCGAGCGCCATCACCTGGATGCGGTCGGCCATGACGAGGAACGCGGCCCGCGCGGACTCCTGACGCGTCCGTACGGCCGCCACGGCGGCGCCCGTCCGCTCCAGCAGCGCCCGCTGCCAGGCGTCGAAGACGCTGCCCGCCAGCTCCCCGTGGCGCAGCCCCGGGGCCGGCGCCTCCCCGTCGAGAACCGCCGGCAGCCGCTCGGCGGCCAGGTGCTCCAGCTCGTCCTCCCAGGCGCGCTGACGCGCGGTCAGCGCCCGGTTCTCGCCGACGGCGGCGTCCCGTTCGTCCCGCAGCCGCGCGGCCGCCCGCCGGGCGCGCACCAGCAGCGGTCCGGTGATCAGGGCGGTGACGGCCGTGCCCGCGACCACACCCAGGGACACGGCCTCCGGTATCGGCATCATCAAGCGGTTCCCCGGGGCGATCTTCAACTGGAACGAGGCCGTCAGGGTACGGGGCGGGACGGAGGTGGCGGAAGTCGAGGGTGTGTCTTGGTGGTTGGTCGCTTTCGCGGCGTTCGGGCGGGATGCCGGCATACCTCCGGCAAGGACGCGAACGTCCCGTGGCGCCGCCCGCCGGGGCCCGGTGGAACCGGTGGATCCCGCCGATGCCGCACCCCGCCCACTCCGCTCCCACTACGGTGCTGGCCACCGAGGCGCCGGTGCCGAGACCGCCTCGGCGAGGAGGACGGCATGAACGCACCGTACACGTCCGGGCGTTGGCCCGAACGCAGTCTGCTGGGGATGCTGCCGGAGCCGGCGCGGCGGGAGCTGCTCGGGCTGGGGGTGGAGGTGCGGTACGACACGGGGGACGTGCTGCTGAGCGAGGGCGCGCGCGACCGGCACGTCCTGCTGCTGCTCTCCGGCTTCGCCAAGGTGACCGCCACGCTGGAGAACGGGCAGGTGACGCTCCTCGCGGTGCGGGTCGGCGGCGAGACGGTCGGGGAGATGGCGGCCGTGGACGGGGCCGGCGGCCCGGGGGACGCCGTCCCCCGCTCGGCCACGGTGACCGCCTGCGGCCCGCTGGCCGCCCGCCTGCTCCAGCCCGCCGTGCTGCGCGAGCTGCTGATGCGGCGCCCCGAGGTGGGCCTGGCCCTCACCCGCATCGTCTCCGACCGGCTGCGCTGGGCGAACCGGCGGCGGATGGAGTTCCGGGGCTACCCGGTCAAGGTGCGCCTCGCCCGGCTCCTGCTGGAGCTGGCGGCCGCCTACGGGCAGCCCGGGGAGGGCGGCGGCGTCGTGATGGGCTGCGGGCTGACCCAGCCGGAGCTGGCCGCGCTGACCGGTGCCGCCGAGACCACCGTCCACAAGGGCCTGCGCGAACTGCGCGAGGAGGGACTCCTGGAGACCGGCTACCGCTCCACCACCCTCCGCGACCTCGCCCGGCTGCGACGGGTCGCGGAGCTGGCCTGAGAGGCCGCGGCACCGGCCGAGCCCGCATCGACCGGAGCCCGTACCAGCCGAGCCTGGATCGACCGGAGCCCGTACCAGCCGAGCCTGCATCGACTGAAGCCCGTACCGGCCGAGCCCGCATCAGTCGAGCAGCGGCCGCAGCACCGCCCACAGCCCCGCGCTCGCGCCCGTCACCGCGGTGCACGCCACCGCCCCCGTGACGCAGCGGTACTTGACGACCGCGACACGGGCCAGGAAGCGCAGGACCAGGACGAGTTCGGCCGTGTCCGCATCCTCCGCAGCCGGCAGCGAGCCGCCCGACGCGAAATGGACGAAGCTGTAGCGGTTGGCGGCGGACGGCCGCCACACCCGCGGCCGCAGCGCCGCCGCCAGGCACCCCACCCCGCCCAGCAGCCCGCACGCGAACAGCGCGAGCAGGGCCCCGGCCGCCACGCCCGCCCAGCCGCCGCGCCGGCAGAGCTCGGCGGCGTGCCCGCTCCACGTCCCCGCCGTGCCCGCCAGGGCCGCCTGGGCCGCGGCCAGGATCCCGGCCTTGGTGTCGGCGTGCTGGTGGGCGCTCTGCAACGAGGCCAGCAGGTGCGGGCCGGACGCGTCCAGCGGTGTCGTCGGTGTCATCGGAACCCTTCCCACGGGAGAGGTGCTACGGCGCGGCCGTCACGGCCGCCCGCCGCCCAGTAACCCCGCAACAACGCTCCCCGACCAGCCACTTGTACGGATTCCCGCATCCCGTACTTCCACGGGGTGCGCCGCCGCCCGGCGGCGTACGACTGGGGTGACCGGCGCCCGGACCGGGGGGAACGGGCGCCGGCGCACCCACGGGATCCGGAGCGCACCGAACCGCGACGCTTCTGTGGACGACTTGTAACACCGAAGGACGGACGGGGAGTTGGGGTGTGCGGCATCCTTTCTCTCTTCCGCGCGCGGCGCACGGGACGCGGGCGGCGCACAGGGAGGTGCTGTAGTGGTGAACGGCACGTTCGGCCGGAGACTCCTGCTGGCCGTCGACGCGAAGGGGTACGGGCGCGCCGACGCCCTGCGCCAGGGCACGTTCCAGGAGGCCGTACCGCGGCTGGTCCGCGAGGCCGCCGAGGCCGCCGGGCTCGGCCACGGGCGGTGGGAGGTGCAGCGGGGCGGCGACTCCCAGCTCGCGGTGCTGCCCGTCGGGGCGTCCGAACCCGCCCTCGTCGACCCCTTCATGCGCGCCCTGGACGCGGGGCTGCGCGCCTTCAACCACGACCGGGTGCCCGAGGGACGGCTGCGCCTGCGGGCGGCCGTGCACTTCGGCACGGCGTCGCCCGGCCCCAACGGCTTCCTCGGCCGGGCCCCCGTCGAGATCGGCCGGATCCTCGACAGCGCGGCCCTGCGCGGGGCCCTGGCCGCGAACCCGGACGCCTACCTGGCCGTCGCGGTCTCCGCCACCGTCTTCGACGACGTCGTCCGCGAGGCGCACACGACCCTGCGGCCCGAGGAGTTCACCGAAGTGCGCGTGGAGGAGAAGGAGTTCACGGGCCAGGCCTGGATCTGGATCCCCGGGACGGGGACGGGGGCCGGGGCGCGCGGCTCGCTCCCGGTGGCGGGAGCCGGCCGGGCGGAGGCGTCCGGAACGGACGAGCCGGCGGGGGGCGGGGCACCCGCAGGAGCCGCCTCCCCCGTCGTGCAGCACTTCCACGGGACGGTGAACGCCGCCGGCGCCGTCTTCGGTGTGTCCAGGTGACATCCGCAGCGCAGGGGCCGCACGGGCCGCAGGGATCTCAGGGTCCGCAGGGGCCGCACGGGGGGCCGCAGGAGCCGCCCGGGCCGGAAGGACCGGAGCACCCCCCCGGCCCACCCGCCCAAACGCCCCCAGCACCCCCAACGTCCCCAGCACCCGCAACACTGCCAACACCCCCAACACCCCCAACACTGCCCACCGGCCACCACCACACCTACGTCAGCCAGGTCTTCCACGGCCCCCTCCACGCCCCCCAGGCCCACTTCGGCGTCGGCCCCGCCGCCCCCTCGACCGCTGCCCGGCGGGCCACCGGACGGCTGGACTCCGAGGAGATCGCCGCCGTCCTGGGCCCCTACGTCGCGCCGCCGTGCTTCGCCGAGGCGGCGGACGCGCTCGCCGCGGACACCGTGGTCGCCCTCGTCGGCCCCCCGGGATCCGGCAAGCGCTCGGGTGCCGTCGCCCTCCTCAAGGAGGTCGCGGACAGCACGGCGTACGTGGTGCTGTCCCCGGACACCGGCCTGGAGCAGCTCGCCGAGCGCACCTTCGACCGCGGGGTCGGCTACGTCGTGCTCGACCGGATGAACGAGGACGCCGAGGAGGGCGGGGCCCGCACGGCGGACTTCGACTGGCGGCGGGTGCGCGACCGGGTGCGCGGCCAGGGCGCGCACCTGGTGGTCACGACCGTCCACGAACCGGGCGGGCCCCCGTCCGAGGCGGTGCGGCACGTCCCCTGGCAGCCCCCGGACCTGCGGGAGGTCCTCCGCGTACGGCTGCGCGCCGCCGGGTGCGACGACGGCGGGCGGGCCGCCGGGGAGGCGGCGGGCCTGATGCCCGGGGGGTGCCTGGTCGCGGAGGTCGCCGCGGCGGCCGGCCGGATCGCCCGCGGGGAGGACCCGCGCGCGGTGTGGCGGGAGTACGGGAGCGGCGCGGCGCAGCCCGTGCGCGACTGGTTCGCGGCCGACCGCTCGCCGCGGGAGATCGCCGAGGTGACGACGCTGGCGTTCGCCACGGGGACGGGCCCCCGGGCCTTCGAGAAGCTCCAGCGGTCCCTGGAGCGGTCCCTTGAGAAGGCGTTCGGCGACCTGGACCCCGAGGGGACGCCCCCCGACCGCCGCCGTTCCCTGGCCCGCAACGCCCTTGTGGCCGCCGAGGAGCGGACGCACGGCGCCCCGGGCCGTACCGTCTGGGTCTTCGCGGCCCCGCACTTCCGCCCGTGGGTGCTGGAGGAGCTGTGGGCCAACCACTCCAGCGCCTTCTGGGACGGCGTACGCGGCTGGCTGACCGCGCTCGTCCGCGCGCATCCGGACGGCGAGCTGCGGAACTCCGTCGCCTCCGGCCTCGCCCTGCTGGCCCGTTCGGCCTTCGACGAGGTCGCCGACTGCTATCTGCGGCCCTGGGCGCGCGGCGAGGCGGGCCCGGAGGGGGAGGCCATGGCCGCGCACGTGCTGGGCTGGGTCTGCCTCGACGAGACCCTCGCCCCGGCCGCGCTGACCCTGGTCCGCGGCTGGGCGCACGGCGGTGACGCGGCGCTGAGGTCCGCCGCGGCGCGGGCGTTCGGCGGGCAGCTGGGCGTCCTTTTCCCGACCGATGCCGTGAAGCGGCTGTGGCACCTGGTCCACCAGGGGCAGGGCAGGCCGGCCGTGGCCGGTATGGCCTGCCTGTTCGCGACGCTGGCGGACGGGCGGGAGGACGCGGGCGTCGTCCTCGACGCCCTCGTCCACCGGCTGCGCAAGCAGTGCGCGACCCCGGTCGCCACCCGCGTCAAGGCCCTGACCCTCGACACCGTCCTCGCGGTCCTCACCGTGGCGGAGCCCCGCACCGGCCGTCCCGTCGTCGCGGCCCTGACCGAACGGCAGCCCCGGCTGGCCGCCCCGCTCGCCGAGCTGTGGGCGGGCGTGCTGCGCAACCGCCCCGTGCGCCAGGCGGCGCTGGCGGCGCTGCGGGACGTCCTGCACGCGCTGCCCGCCGCATGCCGCGCCCCCCGCGCCGCCGCCGGCCGCCTCGGCGGGGCGCTGGGCGCCGCCCTCCCGCCGGACGAACGGCCGCTCCTGGCCGCGGCGTTGGGACGCGACGCGGGACGGCGCCGCCGCCCCGACCCCGCCGTCCTGGCGCGCTTCCTCACGGCGCTGCACGGCGCCGCGGCGGCGCCCGCCCGTACGACCGCACCCCTCACCTCGAGTTGAGCGCACACCGGACATCGGACATCGGACACCGGACATCGGCACGAAGGAATGACATGGCCGACAGCTATCCCATCGTCGAACAGCGCGAGTTCGGCCGCCCGCCCGAACGCGGCACCTGGCCGCGCAGACACCGGAGCCGCGACGACGCGGACGTCCCCCGGCTGGCCGCGCACCAGGTGCTCGTCTGGCGGCGCGGCGAGGAGTACGTCGAGGACCACGGCCTGCTCGGCCCGGCCGACGAGACCGTGGTGGCGGCGAGCTCCGTCACCGTGGTCGACCGGCGGGCCGGGGTCCCCGTCCGCGTCGAACTGCCCGTACCGTCCGCCGACGCGGGCGACTTCACGCTGCGCGTCACGTTCCACTGCACGGTCACCGACGCCGCCGCGGTCGTGCGGAACGGGGTCACCGACGTCGAGACGCTGCTGGTCGGCCGCCTCCGCGGCATACCCGGGCTCCTCGAACAGGCCCTGGAGTTCCCGGTCATGGCCGTGGACCGGGCGCGCCTGAGACTCGGCGCGTACCTGGAGGCGTACCGCGAGACGGCCCCGCCGCCCGTCTCCGGCCTGCGGGCGGTGCCGGTCGCCGTCGAGGTGCTCACCCCCGAGCAGTACGCCGACCACCTGCGGGAGGTGGAGGACGCCCGGCTGCGGAAGGAGAAGGACCGGCTCCGCCGCGAGGTGGAGAAGGAGCGGGCCGAGGCCGAACACGCCATGCAGCAGTACATCCAGAGCCTCGAACGCGAGAAGGAGGAGGCCGCCCGCGCCAAGGAGGAGGCGGCCGCGCGCCACGCCCGCGAGCGCGCCGAGGCGGAGGAGGACCGGCGGCGCGAGCGCGAGCGGGCCGCGGCCGCCCGCCGCCTGAAGGAGGCCGAGGCCGAGGAGATCCGGCGCCGGGAGCGGGAGTTGCTGGAGGAGCGGCACCGCCAGCAGATCGACGAGCTGCGCGCCACGTACGAGCAGACGGCCGGCGCGGTGCGCCAGGACCACGAGCTGGGGCTGCGGCGGCGGCACAACGAGTACGTCCGCGAGGAGGTCGCCCAGGACGTCGAGAGCTTCGGCCGGGACCCCGTCGCCGCCGACGTCCACGCCTTCCAGCGCGGCGAGATCTCCGCCGACGAACTCTCCCGGCGCCTGCGGGAGCTGGAGGAGGGGCGGCTCGGGCGCGAGGAGCGGCTGGCCGAGCGCGACTGGGCGCGCCTGGAGCGCAAGGAGGCCCTGGCCCGGGAGGAACTGCGCCACCGCCTGGAGGCCGAGCGCGAGGACACCCGCTACCGCCTCGACCGCGAGGACCGCGCCCGGGAGCTCACCCGCAAGGACGCCCGCGAGGACGCGGCCGCGGCCCGGCAGCAGGCGCTGCTCCGGCACCGGGAGGAACGGGAGGACGCCGCGGCCCGCCGCGAGGAGCAGCGCGCGGCGGCCGCCGCGCTGCGGCAGGAGGAGGCCCGCCGCTGGGAGCTGGAGCGGGAGGACGCCCGGCGGCTGCGCGAGGAGGAGCGCGCCGAGGCGCTGGAGCGCCGCAAGGAGCAGCGCGAGGTGCGGGAGCGGATGCTCCAGAACCGGTACAACCTGACCAAGCAGGTCATCGACCGGGGCCACGGCGACGACGCGAACGTCGACGTCGGCGCCTTGATCAACAACGTCGGGGACGGCTGGCCCGCGGCCTACGCCCTGCGGGGCGGCGACGCGGTGCACCACGTGGAACGCGCGGACGGCGCCTCCGCCACCGCCGATCCCGACGACGACCTCGGCGACGCGGGGAGGGAGGAGCATGTCGGCTGAAGCCCCGCCCCTGACGGCCCTGCTCCCGGACGAACGCCCGGCGCCGCGCTCCCCCTTCCTCGCGGTCCGCCTGCGCCGCCTGACGGGCGTCGACGAGGAACTGCTCTCCCGGGCGCCGCAGGAACGCGCCCGCTACACCTGGTACGGGGCCATCGTCCTCAACACGGCGCTGCTGGGCGGCGCGTCGATGGGCCTGGCCTTCGCGACGGTACGGAACGGGCTGCCGCTCCCGGTCGTCGTGACGGTGGCCGTGGTGTGGTTCTGGGTGATCCTGTCCCTGGACGGCTGGCTGGTCTCCGGCACGCACGGCTTCCTGGCCCGGGGCCGGCTGAAGTCCCTGCTGCCGCGGCTGGCCCTGTCGCTGCTGGCCGGCGTGGTGATCGCCGAGCCGCTGCTCTTCCAGGTCTTCGACAGCGAGATCCACCAGCGGATCGCCGCGGGGAACACGGAGAAGACCGACGCCTACCGCGGCATGCTCGTCTCCTGCAACCCGCCGGACGGCCGCGACACCACCTCCCGCGCCGAGTGCGGCGGCTACCAGCTCAAGGTCCCCGGCTCCCCGGCCGAGGTCCGCCGCGCGATCGAGGAGAACGCCGCCCGCACCGCGGCCCTGCGCTCCCAGGTCGACGGGATCGACAAGACGCTCGCGGCCAAGCAGGACGCCGAGCGCCGCGAGTGCGACGACCCGGCCAAGTGGATCTACGGCGCGGACGGCCGCCACAGCGTGGGCGAGACCTGTCTGCGGGCCCGTGCCGAGAACGACGACTACCGCACCACCAGCCACATCAAGAAGTACGAGGCCGAACTCGCGGCCCTGACCGAGCGGTCCCGCACCCTCGCCGCCCAGGAGACGACGGCCGGTGACACCTACCGCCCCGCCCTCCAGAAGGCCATCGACGACAAGACCCGCGACCACGCCCGCCACCTCGACGACACCGGCATGCTCACCCGCGCCAACGCCCTCGCCGAGGTCGCCTGGTCCGACTGGTACGCCGGCTTCCTCGCCCTCGTCCTCCACCTCCTCCTGCTGGCCGTGGACGCCCTCCCCGTCCTGGTCAAGCTGATGAGCCCGGCCACGGCCTACGACCGCCTCCTCACCGCCCGCCTCGACGCCACCCGCCGCCTCCACGCCGCCGACCTCCGCCTCCACCACGCCTGCACCGACGCCACCCGCGAAGCCACCCTCCAGGAAACCACCCACCACACCACCGCCCACCTCTCCCGCCTCACCCACCACCTCAGCCTCGAACAGTCCGCCCGCACCGCGGAATTGCGCGCGACCCTGGAGGCGAGGGCATCCCGGATCGTGGCCGACCGCCAGGGGTGACGGAGAACACCGAAGGGGCCCTGCCGCCATCGGCAGGGCCCCTTCGCGCCGGTGCCCCCGGGCAGATTCGAACTGCCGACACCCGCTTTAGGAGCGAGGTTGGGTGATCAAGGGGATGACCTGCGGTTTCATGGCCTCAGTAGTACAACGGTGGGCGATCCGCTGTTCGCCGTGATTCCCCGCTGTTCCCCCTGGGATCTGGCACGGATGTGGCACGGGCTTCCGTCCTGCTTGCTGCACTTTCACCACCACCTCTACCCACCACTCGCCCCAGCTCCCATCCCGTCCGCCGTCGACCCACACACCGTGGAGCGGGCGTGGTCCATGGCGTCCAGGTGGAGCGCGCCACTGTACGAACGACCTGGACGCCATGGGCCGCGTCTGCTCGGCTCTGCCTGGGTCGACGGTGGGCGGGATGGGAGCACCCCGCGCACGCCCCTACGGACCCGCAGTCGGGAACGCCGCCCCCTCCATCCCGGTGCCGGCCGATCCCCCGCCGGAGGCACTGTTCTGACCGTCGCGTACGCGGTGATCGACTCATGGCCATCGGCCCTATCCACCAGTGGGCGCGCGTCGGTGCAGCGCGGGCGGAGCGGGCCGAAGGCAGGAGCGTCGCCCGCAGCGGAGCCGGGAGCGCGCCCGGCGGAGCGGAGCGCAGCCGGGGCTTGATGAGGTAGAGAAACCTGTAACAGCTCACGCTAGGTCACGCGTCGAAGTCGTACTCCAGGATGTACGAGGCGGCGTCAAGCGTCATTTCGTTGATCTCCACGGGGCGACCCTCGTCCGCGAACGCGGTCCGGCAGATAAGGATGACCGGAGTACCTGCGGAGATGCTCAACTGTTCCGCCTCGTCCTTCGTGGGCATGCGTGAGCGGATCTCTTCGCGGAAGTGCACTGGCTTGTACCCGAGTTCGGCAAGGCGGGCGTACGTTCCGCCGGGGCCCGTGTCCTCCTGAGTGATCGCCGACCCTGCGACCACCGACGTGGGGAGATAGCTCGTCGCGAGAAGAACGGGCTTCCCGTCCAAGACGAACCGCCGGCGTCGTACGCAGACAGTCTCCCCATCCCCCAGGTCCAGCACCTGCCCAATCCGCTCCGGTGCGGCCTCCTCCGACACTGCCACTTGATCCACCACAAGCGTGCGGTTCTCGATGTCGGCAGACCAGATGGACCGGCCGCTGCCCCACTGCTCCTGTGAAAGCCGCTGGATGCCGCGACGCCTCAACGGGCGGAAAGATCGAACGAACACGCCGGCACCCTTGCGGGACTCGGCTACGCCCTCATCCTTGAGCACGCTCAAGGCCTGACGGGCCGTCATGCGGGCCACGCCGTGCGCGGCCATCAGGTCGTTCTCTCCCGGAAGCCGATCACCAGGACCGTACTCGCCCGACTGGATCGCCTCGCGTAGGGAGTCCGCGATCCGCTGGTACTTCGGCCGACGGTCGTCGTCGGTGTTGGCCATTCCGGAGCCCTCCTCTCTTCTCTAGACAGCCTAGGCCATAGGTAGGACGCCCGCTCGGTGCGTGTAGCCGCAATCCGCCCTCCTCAACATCTCTAGACAGATTCCCTTGACGTCTCTAGAGACGTGCGCTCTACTGGAGATGTCTAGAGAGGTTGCGAAACGGGCGGCCTCCGAGAACTGAAGGATGTGCTCATGCCGTCGTTCAAGATCGACGTTTCGACCGCTGTGGTGTTCGTGGCGACCGCGCCGGAACCGAAGATGGTCAACAAGAAGACCGGGGAGCGGGCCGTGGACCGGGAGACCAACGCGAGCCTCTCGACCGTGGGTCTGCTGGTCTCGGACGAGGGGGAGGGGAACCTCTACCAGGTGACCGTGCCGGAGACGGGCCTCCCCGAGGGTCTGGCGCCGGGTATGCCGGTGAAGGTCATCGGCCTGAAGGCGCGTGACTGGGAGAACGAGTTCAACGGCCAGAAGCGGCACGGGATCTCGTTCCGCGCGGTCGCGATCACCCCGGCGGCCTGACCATGACTGACCTGACGATGTGGCTGGAGGGCGCGGGGGCCCTGGCCGGTGCCGGTGGTCTCGGCTACGCGAAGGTACGCGCGCCGCGCGTGTACTGGTCGCTGGTCGGGATGCCGGTCACCTGGGGCCGCTTCACCCTCTCCTACCGGTCGACCATGGACGTGTGCGGGCTGACGGTGCATCCGTCGGGCCTGCGGGCGTTCATGACCCGCAGCGTCGCCCGCCGTGAGGTTCAGCCGGTTCCGCCGAAGATCCGCCGGGTACGCGGCACCTCGACCGGGCTGCGGGTGACCCTGCGGCTTCCCGCCGGCCTGGAGCCTGCCGACGTGATCGCCTCCTCGGAACGGCTCCGGCACGCGTGGGGCGTCCACTCGGTGACCGTGGTCGAGACGAAGCCCGGTTTCGTCGAACTGCGGATGACCGGCTATGACGTGCTGCGCCGGGTGAAGATGCCTCGCAAGGCCCGCCCGCACGGCATGGCCGTTCCGGTCGCGGTGCGGGAGGACGGGACCGCGTTCGAGCGGGACTACCGCAAGGCACCGATGGCGCTCACCCTGGGCGCCAACCACTCCGGCAAGTCCATGTATCAGCGCAACCTGATCAAGGGACTGGCGCAACTGCCGGTGGCCCTGGTCGGGGTCGACTGCAAGCGCGGGGTGGAACAGTCCGCCTTCGCGTCCCGTCTGTCGGCGCTGGTCACCACGCCCGACGATGCCGCCTCACTGCTCGGCGTCCTGGTCGCGGAGATGGAAGACCGCTTCGACCTGCTGAGCCGTCACGGCGTCTCGGACCTGTGGGAACTGCCCGAAGAGCTGCGGCCGGTGCCGGTGGTCGTCCTGGTCGACGAGGTGGCGGAACTGTTCCTGATCTCCTTCAGGAAGGATGAGGAGCGCCGGGAACGGATCGTCACCGCGCTGATCCGGCTGGCGCAGATGGCCCGCGCGATCGGCATCTACCTGGAGATCTGCGGGCAGCGCTTCGGCTCCGACCTGGGTAAGGGCGCCACCATGCTCCGCGCTCAGCTCACCGGCCGCGTGGTGCACCGCGTCAACGACAAGCAGACCGCCGAGATGGGCCTGGCGGACGTGGCTCCGGACGCGGTTCCGGCCGCGAGCTTGATCCCGATGAACCGGCCCGGTACCGCTGTCGCGGCGGACTCCTCCGGTGGCTGGTCGAGGATCCGCACCCCGAACACCAGCCGCGATGAAGTCGTGGCGGTCTGCCGGGAGTTCGCCCACCTGGTCCCGGATCTGCCGTTCCTCGACTCGTTCCGCCCCTACGTGCCCGCCCCCGCGCCGGCGGCCGGTCCGTCGCTGGTCAAGCCCCGCCCGGTCGCCGAGTAACACCCGTACCGCCACGGTCGGCGCGACCGCTTCGCGCCAGGTCCCTACCCGAGCCATGCCGAAAACGGAGTGATCCCCATGCGTGACTCCACCCGCCGGGCCTTGGAGCGCTCAGCCGAACTGACCCGACAGAACCGGTTCGTTGAGGCTGTCGAGACCGCCGAGGCGGTGTTCCGGACCGCCGACTACGACGAACACCGCGAGATCGAAACGTGGCTGGTCGACCACGCCGACGACTACGTCCGCGCCCCCGCCACCGAGCGCGAGTGATCGCCATGGCGACGCGAAAGGCCACCACGCCGGAGCCCCCCAAGTGCCCGACCTGCAAGGGCACCGGGGAGGTCTCCCGCACCGTCCGCGTCGGCCGCAAGCGCCGCACCGTCGGCCAGCAGACCGGCCTCTGCCTGACCTGCCTCGGTTCCGGCGAAGCCCCCACCGACTGAACCCCCGCCGGGGCCGGGCGGCCGGACACCGCTCCCCGCCCGACCCTGGCCCGACTCCCCTTGAAGGGAGGTGCCCCGCATGCCCCGCTCGATCCGCCCGGATGCCGTACTCGTACAGGCCGTCATCGCCGGCGCGCTGTCCTTCGCCCACCTTCACGACCTGGCCGAAGCGGCCGGACAGACCGGCTGGAAGGCATGGGCCTACCCGGTCTCGGTCGACCTGCTCCTTGTCGCCGCCTGGCGCCGACTGCGCACGGCCCGCCGCGACCGCTCCGCCTGGACCTGGTTCGTCATCGCCCTGTTCGCCTCGCTCGGCGCGAACATCGCCACCGCCGGACTCCTCGACCTGGCCCACGTGCCCGCCTGGCTGTGCATCCTCGTCGCCGGCTGGCCCGCCCTGGCCTTCCTCGGCGGAACCCTCCTGGTCCACGCACCCACCGACCCGCCCGCTCCTGCACAGCCTGTGGACGAACCGGCGGCGCCGGAAGTCGAGATGCACCGCACCGACGAACCCGCACCCGACCCGGCCCCCGCCGTGACCGTGCCGGAGCTGACCCCCGCACCGCCCAAGCCCGTGCCCGGCGCCCCTGCTGTTCCGGTCGCGCTGCTCGACCACGCCCGGAAGATCGCCGACGCCCACCGGGCCTCCACCGGGTCCCCGATGCCCGCCGACGCCCTGTCCGCCCGGCTCCAACTGCCCGCCCCGATGGCCGACGCCATCGCCGCCGAACTCCAACTCACCTGACCAGGAAGGAGTAACCGCCCGTGACCGCCTATCGCCGCTTTCGCAACGTGATCCGCATCGGCCCGGTGCAGGTCGCCACGTCCTACGACGGCCGTGGCCGCGACAAGCACACCGCCGCCTGCACCGCCCCCGGCTGCGGCTTCGCCGCCGACTACGACACCCGTGCCGGCGCCGAACTCGCCGCCCGCACCCACCGCTGCAAGGCCTGACAGGAGACCACGCCATGGACGTTCCCCTCTGGCTCGCCCTGCTCGTCGTCGGATGGCTCGGCGTCAAGCTCGCCCGCCCGCCGTGGTGGCTGGTCGCCGTGCTCCTGGTCGGCGGCTACCTCGTCGCCGGAAGCTTCCTCGCCCCCGCCCTCGGCACCGTCCTCAAGTAGAAGGGATCACCCTCGTGTTCACGCCGAAGTACCCGCCACAGGACACCGCACCGCCCGCCACGGCCACGGCCCCGACCGCCTACACCCCGGCGCCCGTCCAGCCGTCGGCCCCGGCGCCGGTCCCGGTCGCCCCGGCTTCGAATCGGCCCACCGTCCAGCTCACCCCCGGCAGCGCGCTCGCCCTCGCCGCCGGCGGCGGCGCCGTGGTCCTCGTCGTCGGCGCGGTCCTGGTCTCGCTGCTGCTCGCGGTCGCCATCACCGGCGTCTCCGTCGCCGTGGCCGCGGTCGTCCTGCGTCTGCTCGTCAAGGACCTGCACAAGCACTGAACGGCCCCGGGGCGGCTCTCTCGCCAAAGATCCGCCGCCCCGGCGCCTGCACCCCTTCCAAATCCAACGGACCCGAAAAGGGAGCCCCATCATGCCTCAACACGCCCGGAACACCCGCGTCTGCCGCGACTGCGACGGCTTCGCCACCGTCGCCATCACCACCGGCGCCCGCCACGCCGACGGCACCCGCGCCACCCTCCGCGTCGCCTGCCCGACCTGCAAGGGCACCGGCCACACCGCCCCCGCCTCCGTGCTCGCCCACGTCGGGCGGTGACCGCCGTGGCCCTCCTGAACTGGCGCTCCGCCGACCACTACGACTCCACCGGCGACAAGCCGTGCGTGATCTGCACCAAGCCGACCCCGCTCCGCTCCGACCGGGGCAAGCCCGTTCACAAGGTCTGCGCGGAGGAGTGGATCGACCAGCACACCCGGAAGGAGAACGACGAGTGACGACCGCCACCATGGCGGGCCTGGACCCGGCCACCCTCGCCGACGTGCTGAGGGTCGCCGGGTCCGGCGACTTCGACCGCATCCAAGACCAGATCCGCCGTACCGGCGGCTGCTCCGACCCGATCCACCTGCAAGGCTCCACCGTCACGCGCGACGCTGCCACGGGCTATGTGCTGCACTCCTATTCGACCGACACCGAACCCGGCGGCCGACTCCGCATCGCCTGCGGCAACCGCCGTGCCTCGCGCTGCCCGTCCTGCGCCTGGACCTACGCCGGCGACACCTACCACCTGATCCGCGCCGGACTCGTCGGCGACCCCGACAAGGGCACCCCGCACACCATCCGCGATCACCCCCGCGTCTTCGCCACCCTCACCGCGCCCTCCTTCGGCCCTGTCCACAACCGCCCCGGCAACCGGCCATGCCGCTGCGGCGCCCGCCACAGTGAGGACGCGCCCGAACTCGGCACCCCGCTCGAACGCGAGTCGTACGACTACGCGGGCGCCGTGCTGTGGAACAACCACGCCTCCGACCTGTGGCGGTACTTCACGATCTACCTGCGCCGCGAGATCGCCCGACGCGCCGGACTCACGCAGAAGGACGCCCGCGAACAGTCCCGCGTCTCCTTCGGCAAGGTCGCCGAGTACCAGAAGCGCGGAGCCGTGCACTTCCATGCTGTGATCCGCTTCGACGGTCCCGACGGACCGGACAGCCCACCGCCGGCCTGGGCCACCCTCGACGTTCTCACCGATGCCATCCGCGCCGCCGCCGCCCGCGTCGCTGTCGACGTACCGCCCGTGGGAGAGGAGCCCGCCCGCGTGCTGCGCTGGGGCACACAGCTCGACGTACAGCCGATCGGCGCCTTCGGCCACGGCGAGGAGATCACCGAACAGGCCGTCGCCTCCTACGTCGCCAAGTACGCCACCAAAGCAGCCGAGACCACCGGCACCGTCGACCGCCGCATCGGCAACAAAGAGGCCCTCGCCCTGCTCGGCGTACCCGATCACCCCGCCCGGCTCATCGCCGCATGCCTCGACCTGCACGCCCTCTACCCGGACCGGAAGCTACGGGACTGGGCTCACATGCTCGGCTTCCGAGGCCACTTCTCCACCAAGTCCCGCCGCTACTCCACCACGTTGGGCGCCCTGCGACAGGTCCGCGCCGACTACCGCGCCGCACAGCAGCGCGCCGCCGTGGGACTGCCCGACCCCGACGACCAGGAGGCAACGACCCTGACCCTCGCCCACTGGACCTACGCCGGCCACGGCCACACCCCCGGCGAATCCTGGCTCGCCGCCAACATCCGCCGCGACATCGAACACAACCGCGAGACCGCCCGCGAAGCCCTGGCTGACATGCCGAATCACGAGATGGAGGGGGAGTGGTGATGGCTGATCAACTCTTGGACGTAAAGCAGGTCGCCGCTCGCCTTGGCACAGGCGTCCGCTTCCCTCGTCGGCTGATTGAGGAACGTCGCATCGCCTTCGTCAAGGTCGGTCGCAACGTCCGGATCTCGGAACGCGTGCTGAACGAGTACATCGCCGCGAACACCGT
This sequence comes from Streptomyces caatingaensis, assembly GCF_001187435.1. Classification (GTDB taxonomy): domain Bacteria; phylum Actinomycetota; class Actinomycetes; order Streptomycetales; family Streptomycetaceae; genus Streptomyces; species Streptomyces caatingaensis. The sequence goes on from NZ_LFXA01000017.1 coordinate 850,235, forward strand.
GCAGCCGGTGACCGTCCGTCCTGGTGTGCTCAGGAGGGTTGCCTGATGGCGAACAACCAGGGCAAGCGTCGCCGGTTCGGTTCGGTTAGGCAGCTCAAGTCCGGCCGTTGGCAGGTCCGCTACCGTGATCCGAACACCGGACAGCTCCGCAGTGCAGAGAAGACGTACGCCACCAAGACCGACGCGGAAGTCGCATTGGCCCTGATCGAGGCGGACATCACTCGCGGGCAATGGGCCGACCCCGATGCGGGCAAGGTCCATTTCGGCGAGTACGCAATGGCATGGCTCCGGGATCGCAAGCTTGAGGACCGGACGCGCGAACGGCATGAGTCGGTGATCCGGCTGCACCTGCTGCCCACCTTCGGCGAGCGTTCGCTGTCCTCGATCACCACGGCACAAGTGCGGGCCTGGCGTACGGAATGGCTCACCCGGACCGGTGAGCCGACCGTGGTCAAGGCGTACCAGATCATGAGGGCGGTCCTCAATACGGCCATTGATGACGAGTTGATCCGGCGCAACCCGTGCCGGATCAAGGGCGCTGACCGCTACGACGTGCCGGAGCGGCCGATCCTCAGCGTGGCCGAGGTGTTCGCCGTGGCCGACGCGATGACCCCGCGCTACCGGCTGCTCGTCCTGCTGGCTGCCTTCACCGGGCTGCGCTTCGGGGAGCTGGCCTCCCTGCGCCGGCGGGACATCGACATGGAGAACGGAGCGCTCATGGTCCGCCGTTCACAGGCAGAGATGCAGACCGGTGCTCTCTTCGACAAGGCGCCCAAGTCGGCTGCCGGTGTCCGTCCGGTGGCCTTTCCGACCGAACTCCTGGCGGATGTGACGGGACACCTGGAGAGCTTCGCCGGGGCCGGCCGTGACGGTCACGTCTTCGTCGGTCCCCAGGGCGGTCGGCTCCGGCGGAGCAACTTCCGGGATGACTGGATCAACGCGCGGACCAAGGCAGGTATCACGGCAGACGTACATTTCCACGATCTTCGACACACCGGGAACACTCTCGCCGCCTCCGGGGCGAGCCTGCGCGAGCTGGTGACGCGGATGGGCCACAGCACGCCCCGCGCCGCGCTGATCTACCAGCACATGGTCAACGGCCGTGACCGCGAGATCGCCGATCGGCTCGGTTCGATGATCCGCAAGGAACGGGGTGATGCGGACTCCTAGCGGACCTTGTGGCACGTGTGTGGCACGGCCGTGATCATGGCAAAGGGCCAGTTCGAGAGGATCAAGCCTCTGAACTGGCCCTTCGTCGTGTGCCCCCGGCAGGATTCGAACCTGCGACACCCGCTTTAGGAGTGGGATCGAATCCCTGACCGGGGGTGCCGGTTCATGCCGGGTGGTGCTGACCTTGCAGGTCAGCACCACCCGGCGGGCTGCCCGGTTCTGCGCCCTGGGGTCTGCTGCTGCGCCGTCCGCTCACGCATTGCTCACGCATGACGGGTAGCTGTCCTGCGTTCCGTTTGGACCGGCCCCTTTCGCGCTGCCGGTCAACATGAGCCGGCGGGACGGTGAGCGCTGGGCGGGATACCCGGCTGCGCTGCTCACGAAGCTGGCGCGGCCCTCGGGGTGGAAGCTGATGGCGGACCCGCTGTGGTTTGTGGGGCTCTCCGGTATGCGCCCGTCCGCTGCCTCTTCGTCGACCTGCGTGAGCGGTCACTCCCTCGGACCGTCGGCTGTCCCTCCCTCGACCCTCGACGGGGACCTTGCACCGCAACCTCGGGCAGATCTTTTCGGACACATACTGGCTGGATCTTCGACGTCCGAGCCTATCCGGGCATGAGTGTCAACTACTCTTCCGTCCCCGCGATGTTGCCGGGCCGGTACAGGTTCGCCGACGAACCGACGGTGTGATATCGAACCAACGAGGAAGGTCTTGGAAGCCGTCTACCCGATCCTCGCTGCTGTCGGAGTGGGGTCATTGACCACGCTTGCCGGTGCGGCCGGTGGCGCGTTCCTCGTCATTGCGGCCCAGCGAACCGCTCGTCCCGCTCAGCGCGAGCAGGATGCCGGTGCCCTGTCGGGTGACGTGGCGGCGGATGTGTCAGCGAACCACAGGCAGACCCCTGCAACTCATCTGCCCCCAGTGGTCCAACCCTCACGGAGAGAAAGGTCAGGGACGATGGAGGTCGCTCCACCGGATACGGCAGACAGAGTGGCTGCCCTCATCGCGCACAAGAAGGCCATAGCTGAACTCCGGGTCGCGTTACGGGTCAGGACTATCCAGACGGTCACCCGCTGGTCGGCTGGGCTCTTGGCGGTCGCCCTGCTCTTCGCTTTCATCGTCGCGAACGTAGCCGTCGGGTGGTCGGCTATCGCTCTCGCAAACAAGATCGCCATTCCCGTCTTCGTGCTCAGTGTGGGGACCTTCTGGCTGGTCCGTCTCTCGGAAGCGAAAGCGAAAGCGGAAGCGGAAGCGGAGGAAGGCAATCACTACGCCAAGAAGGCGTACGAGCTGAAGATTGAACTTGAGCAGGCCGAGGAGCTGCGCCTCTTGGACGCAGCTCGCCTGGGACTTCCGGTCTCAGACCGCCAGTACTCGTACAAGGACTCCATCCCGGTCGAGCTTGAAGCCTTGCGCAAAGACGGAAGAAAGTACAGAAGGAAGCATAACGTCGCCCAGTCCGTCATCATTGTCGGGTCGCTGGCTGGAACCGCCGTCTCCGCCCTCGCTGACACGCCTCCTCCCCTCAAGTACTGGGCGATGGGCATCACGTTCTCCGTAGGTGCAGCGGCAGGCTTCACTGGCTACTACAAGTGGCGTGAGCGGGCCTTCTACCTGCAGCAGACGGCAGACGACATCGAGCGCCACGCCACGGCTTTTGAGTTGGGCATTCACCCTTACGACGACCCGGACGAGGACGTCAGATTGGCCAAGCTCGCCAAGGAAATCGAGCTTCTCAGAGCTGAGCAGCGCAAGCGCGAACAGCAGCTTGACCAGCCACATGAAGGAAGCGTAGATGTCGTCTAGCGTGCTCCACAACTGGGTGAATGGCCATCTGCCCTGTATGGGTGAGGTGTTGCGGGGCTGAGTGTTCAAGAGGAGACGTTCACGGGCTGAGGTTCACGGTGGCTCCACCGGCTCAGGAGAGGGCCGTGCAAGCGGGATGAGGGCGATCCGTGGGCTGGCCGGTCCCGGACCCTGCCCCTCCCCCAGCGGGCGTCGACAATGATCTGCGTGTTCGTCAAGAAGCGGTAGCTATGGCTGAACGCGACCAGGCTGTGGTCGCACACCGGGTCGCCTGATGGCGGCCACTGCCCGGCGGGCGCCAGCCAACGCCGCGGCGCCCGCATGCACACCCTCGCCCTCACCGCATGACCGCCCGCTGGGACTGCCGGCGCCAGCCCACGCGCGTGCGCGTGGTGGCCTGTACAAGGTAGACCCCATCAAGGGACGTTGAGTTGCAGCCCACTGTCAGTGGGCTGTGGCACCATCCCTTTGCGTCGTCCGTCCGCGGCTGCCTTCCCGGGTAGCGCTCGCAGTCAGGGGAGTCAGGTGACCAGCCCAGAGTCCAGCCCCAACAACCAACGGCAATCCGGCGAGAAGGTAACCGCAGTTCTCGCATGGTTGCTTGCGGTCTTGATAGCTGTCATGGAAGGAGGTGTCTTCCTTCCGGAAGTCGTCAAGTATGGCACGGGCATGTTTGACACCGTGAGCCTCGTCGGGTCCTTTGCCATGATGATTGTTTCGTGGCTCACCTTACTTGGGTCGGAGCAGGTGAATCGCCATGAGCGTGATCAGGCGAGGCAAATTCGGCGGACGGGCTACGCAATCCAGTTGCTGGTTGTAAGTGCAGGAACCGCAAGTTGCTGGCATAAATCGCCGTGGTCAGGGATTGTCGTCGGCTTTATGGTGGTGATGTCGATGGTGACCTGGCACGGCTATATGGACTCGCTTGCCCTTCATCCAGAAGACCAAAAGGTTCTTGACGATATCATCGAACAAAAGCGAGCGCGCGAACGGGAGCGATTGATTGAAGAGCAGCGCCAGCGACGTGCTGCTCAGCTCGCAGAGGCGGCGGCCCGGTACGGCTACGACTTGGCGGAAGATCAAGTGAGGGATGAATCTCCGCCCAGTATTCGTTGGGAGATTCCCGCTCGCAAGCATCCGTCTCTGGTCTACTTCATCCGAAATGGAAATCGAGTCAAAATAGGCACGACTACCGATCTTCGCCGCCGCATACGTACCCTTGCGCTGCGCCCCGAGCATGTAGTTCTTATCGAGCGTGGCGGGCGCGAACTTGAGCGTGAATTTCACGAGAGGTTCGCGAAGTATCGCGACGGGAAAACTGAATGGTTCCGCGATGTGGGCGCGCTGAGCGAGTACATAGCCGAGCGTGTAGAGGCGATTCGGCAGCGGCAGAAACCGTCAGAAGGGTGAGTTCGACCACTACTGTCTGTCGCTGCGGGTGAGACAGCAGCAGGCGCGTCGTTGTTGCCTGCGGCGTGGGCGGAGAACCGCAGAAAGCCGTATGGAAGTCGTGTGGGGCAGATGTATGACGTGGCCGGTCCGAGCGGCCGCGTTGCGTTCGGACCGGCTTCCTTTTCGCCGGCAGCGTGTCGCAGGTCAGCTGCCGGTGGTTGCTTCCCTGGCCGCGCCATTGACGAAAGAAGCCCACTGGGCACGGTTGAACTGCAGGACGGGTCCACTGGGTTCCTTGGAGTCCCGGACGGCGATGACGCCGTCGGTCGCAGCGACTTCGACACACGCTCCGTTGCCGGAGCTGTAGCTGCTCTTGCGCCAGCAGACGCCGCTCAGGTCAGCCTCGCGAGCCGGTCGCCTGTCGTTGGTGCTCATGTCTTGTGCATCTCCCTTGCGATGTTCTCCAGGATGGCGGGGGTCTCCTGCGGGTCGGGTCCCGCGGCTCGTACGAGGTCGAAGGTCTGGATGAACTTGCGGACATCGCGTTCCTTCTCCAGGTACACGTTTCCGGCGATCGAATCGACGTAGACGATCGTGGTGGGCGCCGCCTTCGCGCTGAACTCCAGCAGCGAGAACGTCCCGGCCATGGCAGCGTGGGCGCCCTTGGCGGTCGGCATGACCTGGATCGTTACGTTCGGCCACGCGGCGGCATGGATCAGGTGCTTGATCTGGGCCGCCATCACCTCCTTCCCGCCGACCGGCCGGCGCAGGGCGGACTCCTCGACGACCACCCACAGCTGAAGCGGATCAGGCCGACGCGAGAGCAGGTCCTGGCGCTGCATGCGGAAGCGGACCAGCCGCTCGACCTCCTCGGGCTCGCCGGGTCGTACCGCCGCGATCACGGCTCTCGCGTAGTCCTCGGTCTGCAGCAGCCCGTGGACGAATATCGGCTCGTAGGCGCGGAGGGCCACCGCGTCGGACTCCAGCCCCGCGTAGGTGGCCATACCGGACGGCAGAACCTCCTCGTAGTGGGCCCACCAGCCCTGCTGCTGCGCGTCCTTGTGGATCTGCATCACGGCCTCCACCTGAACGGGGTCATCGACGCCGAACCAGGCGAGGAGGTCGCGCACGTCCCGGGCCTTGATCGGGGCCTGTCCGGTCTCCACCCTGCTGATCTTCGACATCGAGCACTCCAGGTGCTCGGCGACGTCCTCGATCCTCTTGCCGGCGCTCTCGCGCAGCCTCCGCAGCTCGGCTCCGAGCTGGCGCTTGCGTACGGTCGGTCCGCTGGCCGTGGCCATCACCCCTCCTCGAGACACCCCCGCTGGCGGCGGGTTGCCGTACGCAAGTGTGCCCCAACACGGCCAACTCCTACCGCCGGTCAAGCGTTTGAGTCCACGACCTTCGGCGCCGGGCAGGCATATGCCCACTTGTCTCACGCACTTGCGTGGGAGAAGTGCGCGGGGCCATTCTGAGAGCGCTTCACGATCCGTAGCCCTGCTGTCGCTGATCGTCGGTGGCTGGCGTGCGCGGATTCCGCCTCGGACGGAGGGAGCCCCGGCCATGCACGTGGTGCCCGGCCAACGGCGAGAACGACCGAAGGACGAAACCGACGACGAGGCGGTGGCGGCGGTGACCGCCCGCTCGTTGCACTTCTCCGTCCGCACCGTGGAGGCGGCTGTGCCGGCCGCCCGCCGCGAGGTTGCCGCCCAGCTCGGACTGTGGGGCCTTGGGCCCGGGGCCGCCGTGGTGGAAACGGCCGTGCTCGCGGTCAGCGAGCTGGTCACCAACACCGTTCGTCACGCCGCCGAAGCCTCGGCCCGGGCGGACATCCACCTCGGCATGGACCGTCGGCACCTGATGGTCGCGGTCCACGACCGCGACCCGCGCATGCCCCGCCGCCGGCAGATCCCGCACCTCGACGGCAGCGGCGGCTGGGGCCTGCACCTGGTGGAGGCCCTGGCCGCCGAAGCGGGAGGAAGAACCAGCACCCCCCGCGACCCGGACGGCGGCGGAAAGACCGTCACGATCCTGCTGCCGCTGTAAACCGCTCGTCGGCGGGCCGCGGCATGTTCCCGCAGAGGCGTCGCCGCTCGCCGAGCCGCACCACTTCTTCCCCACCCTGTGGTGCGGCAGGCGCCATCGCACCCCGTGGCGCCCCGGGGAGGCCGGTCCACGGGCCGGACCTCCCCCTCTGACTGCCCAGCATCTTCCTGCACTTGGAGGCCCTGGTGTCACCCCTGCCCGTAGCCGCCCCCGCGGTGACAGCCCCGCACGCGCTCACCGTCCGGCCCGCCGGCCCGCTCGGCGGCGTCGTGACGGTGGACGGCTCGAAGAACGCCTGCCTGGCCCTGCTGGCTGCCGCCGCAGCCACAGGAAGGCACGTGAAGCTGGACAACGTCCCCGCCAGTGCGGACGTCCAGCTGATGCTGGGCCTGCTCCAGCAGTGCGGCTTCCGCATCTCCTACCCGGTCGGCGAGAGGGGGAGCCTGATCCTTTGGCCCGGCACCCCGAGCCCGGCACACCCCGAATTGCCGCACGCCGCTTTCATCCGGGCCTCCTACTACCTCGTCCCTGCCCTGCTGTCCCGGTACGGCTCGGCGGTGCTGCCGTGGCCTGGCGGCTGCCTCATCGGCGAGCGGGGCATGGGCGAGCACTTCCGCGTCTACGAAACCTTCGGCGACAGCGTGCACAGCGACGACCGGCATTACCGCGTCACCGCCTCCGGCCGCCGGCTCGGGCAGGTCCGCCTCGACCTGCCCTTCCGCTCCCGCGGCGCGACGATCGCCGCCGTCCTGCGGGCCGTCGTGGCCGACTGCCGGCTGACGCTCGGCAACCCGAACCTCTCACCCGAGACCACCACGGTCCTGGCCGCCCTCCAGGAAGGCGGCTGGGACATCCACGCGAGCAACGAGAAGATCGCCCTTGCCCCGCCGCCGCAGTCTGCGGGCCACGGCCTCAGCTGGTGGGTGCCCGGCGACAAAGTCGAGGCCGGCACGCTGGCCTGTGCCCTCGCCGCCACCGGCGGCACCGGGCGGATCGAGGGCCTGCACGGCCCGGACCTCCGGCTGCTGGCCGACTTACTGAACCAGGCCGGCATCCCGGTCACCGTCGCCCCCGACGCGGTCACCGTGCACCCCGGCTCCCAGCGAGGCGGCCGCCCACTGCGGGCGATCGCCTCCCTCGCACCGGACGGCCTGGACGCCGACTTCGAACCCGCCCTGATGGCCCTGGCCTTGTCCCTGCCGGGCACCCACCTGTTCGGCGACTCCATCAACCCCGGCCGCCACACCAACCTCCTGCCCCAACTCGGCCGGCTCGGAGCCCGCATCGACGCCCTCTCGCCCACCCAGTGCCGCCTGACCGGCCCCCAGCGGCTGACCGGCGCCACGGTCGAGGCCACCGACATCCGCACCGGCTCCGCCCTGCTGATCGCCGCCCTGAGCGCCCGCGGCACGACCACCCTCACCGGCCTGGACCAGCTCCGGCGCGGACACGCCGACCTCCCCGGCAAACTCCGCGCCCTGGGCGCCGACCTCACCGAGCTGGCCCGGTGACCGGCACCCGGGTGCTGGAGCGGATCGTGGCCACCACCGACTTCCACTCCGCCATCGACCAGGCCACCGGCATGCTCGACCACCTGAACCAGGTGCGGTCCACCTCGCTGATCGCGGACTGCGGCGACTTCTTCGAGGGCAGCGGCTACTTCCGCCTCGGCGGCGGCACCATCGAGCGGACGCTGCTGGCCGGCCTGTATGACGTGATCGCTCCCGGCAACCACGGCTGGCCCCACCACTTCGAGCCCGAACCCCACTCCCTGACCGTCTGCGCGAACGCCGTCGACGAGGCCACCGGGCGGCACCTGTTCGACCGTCTGCGGATCTTCCGCATAGGGGGCAGGCGGGTCGCGGTCACCGCCGTCATCGGTCTCGACGCCTTCGGCGACATCCCCGCCCGCCAACGGCAAGGGCACCGGGCGACCGACCCAGTACGGGCCCTGCGGGAGGTGCTGCTGGCCCACCACCACGAGACTGACGCCTGGATGCTGCTGTCGCACTCCGGTTTCGAGGCCGATCTGGCCCTGGCGGCCGAGTGCCCGTTCCTGGACATCATCTTCGCCGGGCATTGCCACAGCGACCACTACGCGCCCGAGCCGGTCGGCGACACCCTCGTGGTCAAAGGCGGTGAGCTCGGCGTCGGGTATGCGCTGGCCGAGCCGGTCGGCGCCGGCTGGGCCGCCCACACCTGCACCTTCCCCACCCGCCACGCGACCTGGCCGAAAGCCCTCGCGGCCGCCGCCCAGCAGGCCGCGTCCCTGCGGGAGAAGCTGAACGCCCCGCTGGGATTCACCGCCGAGTCCTACCGCGGCACCGTGCCCGACCGCCACCACGTCCTGACGGAAGTCGCCGCCCGGCTCCGCTCCGGCCTGGGAGCCGACGCCGTCATCCTCAACGACACCGTGCTGCGGCCCCAGAAGCTGGGCATGGTCCTGACCTTCGGCGACCTGCTGGCCATCGAGCCGTTCTCCAACCAGCTCGTGCACGCCCGCATCCCCGACACCCACCGAGGCGACGCCGCCAGCCTGGTCGCCTACCTGAGCGAGCGCGTCGGCCCGCTGGTCACCGCCCCCGACCCGCTGCCCGCAGGGCTGACCGGCGTGCTGACCACCGGCTTCCTCGCCGAGAACTTCCTCGGCGGCCGGACCCACCAGGCCGGCATCTCCCTCGGCCAGGCCGTCCGCCACGTCCTGACCAGCCACGACCCCGTGAGCGAAGGAAGGCACCCGCGATGATCCTCACCGGACCCGAGATCACGGCCGCCGCCCTGGACGGACGGCTGCGGATCGACCCCTTCGCCCCCGAGCAGGTCAACCCCAACAGCTACAACGTCCGCCTCGGCAACCGCCTCGCCGTATACACCTCCCCGGTCATCGACGCCCACCACCCCAACCCCACGACCACCCACACCATCGGCAGCGACGGATACGTCCTCACGCCCGGCGAGCTCTACCTCGGCCACACCTTCGAGCAGGTCGGCTCCAACGTCTTCGTCCCCCTGCTGTTCGGCCGCTCCTCTGTCGGCAGGCTCGGCCTGTTCGTCGAGATCACCGCCCCCATCGGCGACATCGGCTTCCACGGCCAGTGGACCCTTCAGCTCACCCCCGTCCGCCCCCTGCGGGTGTATCCGGGCATGGAGATCGGGCAGATCATGTTCTTCGTCGCCACCGGCCCTGTCGACCTGTACGCGGGCAAGTACCAGGGCTCCCTCGGCCCCCAGCCCTCCCGGGCCTGGCAGGACCTCATCCCACAGGCGGCGGCCTCATGATCCTCACCAAAGCGGCCATCACCGCGGCCATCGCCACCGGCGAGATCAGCATCGACCCCTTCGACCCCGGCCGGCTCTCCCCGAACGCCTACGACTGGCGCCTGGGCGAGACCTTACGGATCTGCGACGGCCACCTCGACGCCGCCCGCCCCACCACCTTCACAGAGACCACCATCCCCGGCAGCGGCACCGTCCTCGAGCCCGGCGTGCTCTACCTCGGGGTGACGTACGAGAAGACGGGTTCGGAGACGTACGCGCAGATGCTCAACGGCGACCGCACCACGGGCAGTCTGGGCATCTGGGTGCACGTCTCCGCACCCCTGGGACACGTCGGGCACGCCATCCGCTGGACGCTGGAGATCCGCGCCACCAAGCCCGTACGCGTCTACCCGCGGATGACCTTCGGCAAGCTCATCTTCCTCGCCACCGCCGGCGACCGGGCCAGCTACCAGCACACCGGGGGCAAGTACGCGGCCACTGAGGGCATCGACATCTCCCGCCTCTACACCGAGCTCGCCGGAGACCCCCGATGACCCCCGTCGGCGGCCCGCTGGTCGCCACCGCCCTCGACCTGCCCGCCGGCAGCCCCGGTGGAAGCGTCGAACTCTTTCTCGACCTCTACACCGGCCCCAAGCCCCTCATCCCGGCCCGGCCCTTCATGCTCGCCCCCACCGGCCGCCGACCCCGCCAGCCCGCAGGGCTCGAACTGCTGCCGGTGGTCGGCAAGTGCCTGGACGGCCCGGCCTTCCACCGCTACATCGCCGCCCTCGGCCGGGCCCTGTCCGAGACGATCGACCCCGAACAGGTCGGTGTCCTGCACTTGCAGCACCTCACCTTCGGCGCCACCCCCGCGCTCCTGCGAGCCCTGCCCGACCGACCGAGCATCGCGCTCGTGCACGGCACCGACCTGCTCTTTGCCGCCGCCCACCGCCACCAGCACCAGATCCTGACCGACACCACACGGCTCGCCGACGCCATCGTCGTGCCCACAGCGGCCATGGCCGACCGGCTCCTGCAGATCGCCCCGACCACCGACCGCACCAAGATCCACCACATCCCCTGGGGCATCCCCGACCAGCTCCTCGCCCGGCCGCCCCGCCACACAGCCCGCCCCGCGGGCGGGCCCTTCCGGCTCCTGTACGCCGGACGGCTCACGCCGGAGAAGGGGGCGGACAACCTGCTGCGGGCCCTGGCCGCCGTCGCTGGCGTCGAGCTGAGCATCGCCGCCCCGAACGACCAGTTCCACACCCTCACCCCCACCCTGCGGACCTCCGGGGTAAAGATCCGCTACCTGGGCTGGCTCCGCCGCCCCCAGCTGTGGAGAACCTTCACCGACCACGACCTGCTCGTCATGCCCTCCACCACCCTGGAAGCCATGGGCCTGGTCGCCCTGGAGGCCCAGGCATGCGGCCTTCCCGTGATCTACCAGCCCGTCCCCGGCCTGGCGGAAGCCCTCGCCGCCTCCGGCACCGCGACCGACTTCACCCGCCCCGCCGTCCTCGCCCGCGATATCGACCGGCTCCGCACCACCCCCGGCCTGCTGCCCGCCCTCCGGCAGGCCGGACGGAGCAACGCAGCCCGCTACCCCCTCAGCGCCACCGCCAACGCCCTGACCGAACTCGGCCACCGGATCAGCTGACGCACCACACCACCTTCACCAGCCGGGCCCGCCCACGTCACTACGCTGACGGGCGGGCCCGCACACGATCACCGGAGATGCTCATGGCAGACAGCACCGAGACGATCAAGCAGCTCGTGGCGGACGGCGTCCGCGCCAAGGTCTACCCCGGCGCCGTCTGGGCCACCGGCAACGCCGCAGGCATCCAGTCCGGCGGCACCGCCGGCGTCCTCGACCCCGCCCAGCCGGACGTCGTCATGCGGCCGGACACGGTCTTCGACGTCGCCAGCCTCACCAAGATCCTCGCCGTGTGGTCCGCCATCGGCACCCTCTGGGAAGACGGCACCCTCCCGCTGGACGAGCCCCTCGACGGGTTCTGGACCGAGGTCAGCGGGCATCCGCTCGGCCAGGTCACCGCCCGCCAGATGCTGACCCACACCGCCGGTGTCCCGCTGCGGGCCCAGCTCAAGAACCTCTACGGCACCGACCCGGCCGCCATCCGGGCCGGCGTCCTCCACGAAGCCCTGCACCGGCCGCCGGGAGAGGCCGTCGAGTACACCGACCGGGCCGCACTCATCCTCGGCTACCTCGCCGAACACATCTCCGGCCAGAGCCTCGACCAGCTCGCCCACAGCCGCATCTGGCAGCCGCTCGGCATGACCCACACCCACTTCGGCCCTCTCCCGCCCGAGACGGCCGTGCGCTGTGCCCCTACCGAACTCGACGAGGACACCGGCCGCCACCTCAAAGGCGTCGCCCACGACTTCTCCGCCCGCCTCCTCGGCGGCGTCTGCGGCATCGCCGGAGTCTTCTCCGTCCTCGACGACCTCGCCCGCTTCCTGCGGTACATGCTCGACCCCGCCACAGCCCCCACACAGCCCGGGTTCGGCCCGAACTGGGTCGAGGAGTCCCTGACTGTCCACACCGGGACCTTGGAGCCCGCTCGCGGGCTCTTCTGGCATCCGGCCCCCGGCACTAACCCTGCCGACCGCACCTACGTCCACTACGGCTTCACCGGCACCGGCATGTGGATCTCCCCTAAGCAGGGCACCTGGGCCGTGCTGCTGACGAACAAGCTGTACTACACGCGCGACCGTCAGCGTCTTACCGAGATCCGCAACAGCTACCGTGAAATGATCTTCGGCTGAAGCTGTCGAAGCTGGAGTCTGGATTACCGACCTCCGCGGGCCACGTGAGTCGGCGAGCCTGGCATGGCGCACGTGGTCGACTGCTGCCTGGAGCTCTGGCGTACCTTCCGGCATATGAGTGAGCACCGAGTCGTCAACAACAGGGTGGACGGTCACGTCAAGGAGTCCGTGTTCCAAGCGGGATCCATGTTCGTGTCGGCCCCTTCCAAAACAGTCAACAACGTGATCAGGCATGTTCGTTCGTTGAATATCGTGGCGATGCTGTATCGGATGCTGTCGTCTCTCGCGGCCTTAGCGGCTGCCGGAGGAGCTGTCCATGGTGAGAGACCACTCGGCGAAGCGGCCACCGCATGCGAGGCACTGGCGCTGCCGTCCGGTTGGACGGCGCTCGCCGCAGGCTGGATCAATGGACGGGTCGACCTGGTCGGAGGAGTGGCGCTGGTATCTCTTGGGGCCAGTCTGCTGGCATTGCCCAAGCTGAGGGAGATGGGCTGGGATCTCGGACAGACGATGGAGTGGCGCGGGCCGGCGACAGCGGTGCTTTCCTTCGCGATCTTGGTGCAGTGCGGCTACACATGGAAAGCGCTACCACTGGTAGTGCTCCTCTCTGCCGTCGGCCTCCTGGTGCTCAGCGGGCGTGAGCATCGGAGACTCAGGTCGGATCATGTGACGGTGGCCGTAGGCGGCATCGTGCTTGCGGTGGGCTTCGCTCCTGTCTACGTGCTCGCCTTGCTCCTCGGCCGGGACGCGGGCGTTGCACCGTATCCGCCTGCTGATATGTGAGACAGAGCCCAGCGGAGACCAGCGAGGGAGAGAGCTGCCGATGAGCCGCATCCGAAAGTCGGTTCTCAAAATGGCTTCCCAACAGGGCCGGGCCCAGAACCAAGTCAGAACGTAGCTATCGGCGCTGATGGTGCTGCTCGGCGGGTCTTACCGTCGTCACTGCGGGCTGGGACACGGCCTGCTGGGCGGAGGCCGAGGTCATCAAGGTCGAGCGCCGGCGGGCTGCCTCCGCGCGGCGGTTGGGTACGGGATGGCGGGCGGTGTGCCGGATGCGGGTGATCAGGACGCGGGCTGGCTGGCGGGCGGTGGTCAGTTCGCGCTGAGCGGCGGCTTCCTTGAGGAGCTGGTGGGGCTTGTGGCCGCTGGCCTCGGCGTCGGCCAGGACGGCGGCGAGGGCCGGCCAGCCGGGGTCGGCGAGGATCCGCTCGGCGTGCTCGGGGACAGCTGCTCGTACGTCGCTGGCGAGCACGAGGCGGGTCTCCTTTCTGGGTGGGCGGGCTTGGAGGTCAGCGAGCAGCGGAGTCAGTGCGCGGTCGGCGGCAGCCTGGAGATGCTGTGCGGCCTGACGGGCGGCGTCGGCTTGGTGGGCGTGGCTCTTTGCCTCATGCCAGCGTTCGGCAACGATCGCAGCCCAGACGAGGGCTGCCAGAAGGACGGCGAGTGCGCTGCCGTCCGGTCCGGTCGCGGTGTTGGCGACGTCACGTGCCGCGTTGCGGAGGGCCCAGGCTGCTCGGTCGTCAGCCCGGATCCGGGAACGCTGGGCTCGGACGAACGCCTTCGAGGCAGCCTGAAGCTCGGCGTGCAGGCTGGTGGGGGCTGTCTGGGCGGTGGCCTCAAGGAGTTCGCCGAGGGCGGTGATGTGGGCCTGGGCGCGGGTGTCGTCGGTGAGGTCGGAGTGGAAGACGTCGAGCGCGTCGGTGGCCTGATGCCATGGTGTGTCCGGGTGGTTGCGGCGGGCGGTGGGATGCTCTTCGGGGCGGGCGGATGCGAGTCGGGCCCTGAGCTTGGGCAGGGAGAGGTCGGGCGCGATCTTCCCTCCGGGGTGAAAGATCTGCTCGCCGTCCTTGTCGAGGTCGCCGGGACGGCCGACGGCATACCCGAGAAGGTCACCTGACGGGCCGCGCCGGGCTTTGACCTCGATGCCGTCGGCTTCGAGGTAGGCGAGGAGTTCCTCGGCGTCCTTGGCGTGGGGGATCGCGGCGCGGATGCGGTCCTGCAGCCACTCGCGGCTGGTCTGTTCCCAGCCGAGGCGCTCGGCCTTGTGCATCTCGGCCTGGGTGGGGCGGCGGGTACCGGTGCGGTCGCCCTTCTTCAGGCGGCGCAGGCCGTAGTCCTTTTCGATCTGTCGGCACTCGTCGCCGACGCGGATACCGCTGTGGTGGAGTCTGGGGCGGCGGCCGTCTTCGCGGACGGTGGTGGCGAGGATGTGGATGTGGTCGTCGGCGTGGCGTACGGCGATCCAGCGGCAGGCGAGGTCGTCACCGGCGGGGGCGATACCGGCGGCCTGGACGATGCGCTGCGCGATCTCTCCCCATTCGGCGTCGGAGAGGTACCGGTCTTCGGGTGCGGCGCGGACGGGGCAGTGCCAGATGTGGTCGTTGATCTTCTTGCCGAACTCACTGTTGCGAAGGCGTACGGGCTCGTCGAGGTAGCGGGCCAGCTCGGTGAGAGTGGCGTTCTCGTCGCGGCCGGGGTCAGGCATGCCGAGCATGGCGAATCCGGCCACGATGTGCGGGTCGAGGTGTTCGTCGTGCCGGCCGGGACCGTAGAGGTAGGCGAGCAGGCCACGGGTGTTGGAGCCGGTCGGCTTTATGGCGGCGATCACGCGGCCAGATCCTCCGTCGGTTCGGCGGGCTGCCGCAGGGCCTCGGCGATCACGGTGAGCAGCTGGTGGAGTTCATCAAGGTGCCGGCGGAGGTCGGGTGGGGTGAGGTCACTGTTGAGAGCCCGGGCGATCTGGTTGACGTTGACGCCGATGCGGTTGAGCTGGCGCAGGACCTGGGCGCGGAAGACGTGGGTGCGGCGGCGGTCCTCGGACAGCGGGAGATTGGCTGTGAACCGGCCGGTGATGAAGGCGAGGACGACGTCGGCGGCAAAGCCGGATTCGCCCTTGTAGCCATGCTCGGCGGCGGTCTCTTTGAGCAGGATCATCTCGTCGGTGACGAACTGCAGGGGGCCGACGCGCTTGTCGCGCTTGGTGCCGGTGAAGCGGCGGATGGTGGGCTGGACGCTCTTCATGGTGGGCTCGCCGGCGGCGGTCACGGCGGAGGAGCGCACGGGGCGAAGGACGGCTTGCTGGACGGCGTGGAGCATGTCCGGGTCGGGGCTGCCTTCGGCCCCGCCCTCGTGGTCCGGCGCCCCCTGGCGCTGGGCCGTCTCCGCCACCCCTGGGGCGGAGATCCCCGAAGGCCGGCCTGGAGTCGGACTCGGGGTACTACTGGCTCCGCCAGGAGCAGCCTGTCCGAAGGCGCGGCGCAAACGCCCCATCAGCTTACGGGGCGTCGTCGGCGGCAGAGTCTCGTCGGGGGCATCTCCAGCGTAGGGGTGGTCATGTGACACGGGAGTGGATCTCCAGAATGAGGGGCGGGCAAAGCAGGCAGGCTGTGATGGAAGGTCTGCCGAGGGGGGTGACGCCGTCTCGTCCACAGCTGTGGACGAGAGCGCGGTGGGCGGGCAAGCGACCGGTTGACCGGTGACCGGAAGGGTTCCGGTCACCGGTCGGTGGTCGGGTCAGGCAGTGGCCGGACCGGTGTCCGCGTTGGCTTCGAAGTCAGGCCGGAGGATGGCCATCACCTCGGTCAGCCGTTTGCTGCTGACCGCGAGCCCCTTGTCGTCTATGGCCTTTCGGACGACGGCACGCGTGAGTTTCCCTTTCTCGGCTGCGGCGATCCGGCCGATTTCAGCAAGCTCATCGACCGTGGCGGCGGCTGGACGGCCGCCGCGCGGCGTGTCCTCCGGAGCCTGCATCGGTGACTCCAGCGGGTCGGGATCCGGCCGCTGGACGGATGCGGTTGCGGCCAGCTCGGGCGTCGCGGCCGGTGCTTTCCGCGCTGGGATGCCATCCGGTTCCCTGCCAGCCGGTACGCCGACCGGGTGCTCGACGAGTTGGTGGATCTGCCGCATCAGGACGCCGAAGGCCAGTAGTGCGGCGGTTGGGGGGACTGCGGCGACCACGTAATCGAGCAGTGGCACGGTGCGGGCGGGCCCTGTACCGCTGACCCCAGCCACATTGAGCGCGATGGACCCGACGGATCCGGTGGCCGTAAGGGCGATGGCCCATCCGTCAGTGACCTGACGCAGGCCGGCACGGAGCATGAGCAGCTCTCCGGCCACGATGAAGGCGTCCAGTGTCGCCGGCCAGGCCCAGCGACGCATGGGCGAAGCGCCCAGCCCGTGCTGTGCCGCGACCTCGGCCAGGTGTGCGTAAGACAGCCAGAACCCGCCAGCGGTGAGGGCCACGATGACGAGTCCGGCCGCGACGAACGCGTACCGCTCGGCCGAGTGCTTGGCCGTTGCCTGCTGTCCCACACAAGGCCGGCCGCCTGCCAGGTGGTGGTGCTGTGAGGTGGATGTGGAGAGGGTGGTCAAGCGGAATACTCCTGCGATGGCGGTGTGGTCCGTCTTTGCCGTCTTGGCCGTTGAAAGCGCAGGTCAGGCTGGGTACGGCAGTGGCCTTGGCCTCCCGTCCCGGCGGGCGCTGCCAGCGTCTTCGAATCTGCTGCGCGGGGCTCCGGCTGTTCGTGGTTGCCTGGGTCCCGATCTGGGACCGCTCTTTGCCCGGGACGGCGCAACCTGCTCCTCCCGTCCCGGCTGGCGAGGCTGTGACCTGCGGGGATACGGCAGAGACGCTGAGGACGGCACAAGACGGATGTGGGCGACGTCCCTTCAGTCAGGACGACAGTCCTGATCGTGTTGCCGTCTTGCCCCCGGTTGCCGTCTTGCTCACGCGCCGTTGACCTGCGGGATTACGGCAGGGACGGCAAGAACGGCAACCGGGGCGGGGCGGAGCTCAGTCCTCGCTGCGGGTGGTGCCGGCGTCGACCGGGTGGACGGTCGGGCAGTATCGCCGCCACGCGTCGAGGAACTTGTTGCGCGTGTAGCCCTTGCGCTGGGTGCCATCGGCGAGACGTACGTTGCCGGGCCTGATGTCGAAGTCGCGCAGCATCGCACCGAGGTCGCGCGGGCTCAGGCCGTTGCGTCCCCACTCCGCCCAAGGGCTCTCCAGGTCTTGGCGCAGATGGTGAAGGAGTTCCTCGGTGGAGAGGCTGTCGACCTCGCGCTGGGCGACGAAGACCCGGCGGATGTCGGCCAGGATCCGCGCTCCGCTGGGATGGTCCTCCTCGGTCGCCGCTTCGGCCGCGACCATCTGGGCGCAGGCCGCTCGGGCCAGGCGGGGCCAGGGCCCTGCGGCGAGGTCGGCGACTATCACCAGGGGTTCCCATGTGTCGGCGGCCCGGTCCTCGACCGGCATCGCCGGTTCCAGGTCGGCGGCCTCGTCGAGGAGCGGCCTGGCCCATGCGGCGATGCGCTTGCGCAGGTCGTGGAGGGCTGGGGTGTCGCGGCGGGACCGGAACGGTTTGACGCTCTCACCCTCGGCCCGGCGTCGCATGCGGATCACCACGGCCCGATCCATGATCGTGTCGGGTAGGTCGCCGATCCCGGCCAGGGCAGCCATGGCGAAGGTGGCGAACTTGTGCGGTGTGTGGTCGTTGCCGACGACACGGGTGACGTACCGGTTGCGCTGATGGCCGGCGTTGAGCAGGCCGCGCATCTCCTCGTTCTTCTCCGCCATCTTCGGGGTGCCGAAAATGGTGTCCGCCTCGTCCACCAGCAGGGTGGGCGGCTCATCGGTGATCGACCGGAAGACCGCCGCAGGTGTGGTGTTGACCGTGAGCATCGGCTCGTGAACCGTCTCGGTCAGCACGTCCAGCAGCCGCGACTTACCGCACCGCTTCGCCGGCCCCACCACCGCCAGACGCGGAGCGTGCTGCCATGCGGGCTGCAGATGTGTCGCCGCCACCCACAGCGTGACCGCGTTCAGAGCCTCCGGGGAGGGCAGGATCACGAACTTGGCGATATGAGCCCGCAGCTCGTCGAGCAGTGCCGAGCCGGCGGTCGGCGCTGGATCAGGTGCCGCCGTCTCGGCGGGCTGATCCGCCGAAACGGCGGCCGGCGCGCCACTGTTGGCGGACGCAGGGGCTTCTCCGGTGTGATGGCCGGGCCGGCCAGGGATGGCTACCGGCGGCCATGAAGGCTTGTCGTGTGCGGAATAGGGCTCGGTTCCCGTATGTTCCACGGGGCAGTTCCTCGTCTGGCGGTTGCGGGCTTGCGCGCCCTTGCCGCCGGGTTCGTTCACGCGTGCAGGGGAGTTGTCGGGGCCTCCGGCGTTGCGCCGCCGGGGGCCCTTCCTCTTCTCGCGGGCGTTTGGCCGCGGCGAGGGACCACGGACAGTACGTCCACGCCCCGCCACAGTCCAGCAATTCTGTGTCAGCTCAGCGCAGAACCGTTCGCTATGCGCCCGCACGGTCATGCGGCCAGGCCGAGCAGGTCCAGCAGGTCGGCAGTCACGACTCGGTACGCCTTGCCCAGGCGCAGGACCTTGCACGGGTACTCGCCGCGCTTGGCCAGCGCGTAGCCCTTGCTCCGCCCCAGCCCCAGTGCTCGGTTGCCTGTGTCCAGGTCAACGGCGGCGGGCAGGGCCAGAAGCTCCTCCCGCGTCATGCCCTTCGGCTGGTCGGTGATCTCGTTGTCGCGCACGCGGCGCTCCCTCCATGACTGAGCCCTCGGCGAACGCGCCCATCACGTCCGTCTCCAGGCGTGAGATCCACTGTGGCCAGAGCTACTGTGTCGGTATGACACAGACCTGGCGTGATGATGGAACCGAGGACGACGTGCCGGAGTGGGTGGACCAGGTCATGGCCACCGTGGCCGCCGAAGTGAGGCGCCGGAGGAAGGAGCTGCGCATGAGCGCCCAGGACCTGGCCGATGCCTGCGAAGAGATCGGCTATCCGATCCCGCGCAACGTGATCGCCAACATGGAGTCCGGCCGGCGCGCCACCCTGCCCCTGGTCGAGGTCCTCGTCCTGGCCGAAGCCCTGCGCACCTATCCGGTCTGCCTGCTCTACCCCGTCGGCTATGTGGACAGGGTCCAGCGTCTTCCCTTTCGAGCCTCCGAGCCGACCTGGGATGCCATGCGCTGGTTCACCGGTGACAAGGAAGGCTTTGGCGTGGAGGACAGCATGCTCCGCGCCTTCCGCGCCCACGTCAGCCACCAGCGCGCGGCCCTGGCGGCCCTGAAGGCCGAGAAGCACGAGCGCTGGAAAGCCGAGACGGCACCCAACCAGGCCGAACGCGAGGAAGCCGCCCTTGCCCAAGCCGATTACGCCGAAAGGGCCGTGCAGGCCAAGTACCGGCTCCGCAGCGCCCGCGCCTTCATCCGCGAGGACGGCGGCACGCCACCGCCCCTCCCGCCCGAACTCGCCGACGTCGACCCTCCCGTCGACAGCACCACCGAGGAGAACGATCTTTGAAGGGTTCCACCCACCGCCGCTGCTACTGTCGCGATCCCAAGACCGGCAAGCCGCTGGGCAAGAAGTGCCCCAAGCTCTCCAGCCGCAAGCACGGCTCCTACTCCATACGCCAGGAGCTCCCGCTTCGCGAGGACGGCACTCGGCGCTCTTTCAGCCGCGCCGGCTACGAGTCCCTGAAGGCCGCCCAAGCGGACCTCGACCATGTTCGGGCGCTGCTCGGCCTCGCTGACGCCTACGACGTCGAGGGGCTGGCTCAAATCGCCGAGCTGCTGGAGAAGGTGGCCGACGAGAAGGCGCCACTGCCTGACATCGAGGCGACACGCAAGCGCTTGAGCCACGGCCTCGACCTGACGAGCCGTCTCACGGTCGGCGAGTGGCTCGACATGTGGCTGGCCGGAAAGAAGGGGCGCCAGAGCGCCATCAGCCGCGACGAGAGCAATATCCGGGTGCACCTGAAACCGAGGATCGGGCATTTGCGGCTCGACCGGCTCCGGGTCACCCATCTGTCGGAGATGTTCGAGGCCATCGCCGAGGCCAACGTCGAGATCGCCGAGGGTAACGCCGCGCGTCGCAAGGCGTTCGAGGATCTCGCCCAGATCCCTTGGAAGGGGCGCGAGAACCGCGCCCGCCGCAAGGCGATGAAGGCGGCTATCGAGGAGATGGAGCCCTACCGCCGCATCGTGGGCCCGGCCACGCGGCAGCGTGTCCGCTCCACCCTGCGTGCCGCGCTCAACGCTGCGATCGCCCAGCAGCTCATCACCTTCAACCCGGCGGCCCACGTAGAGCTGGAAGCGGGCAAGCGGCCCAAGGCTCTCGTGTGGTCCGAGGAGCGCATCCTTCAATGGAAGCGCACGGGCGAAAAGCCGTCACCGGTGATGGTGTGGACCCCGGAGCACACCGGCCTCTTTCTCGACCACGTCGCGGACGACCGGCTGTACGCGCTCTTCCACCTGATCGCGTTCCGCGGACTGCGGCGCGGTGAGGCGTGCGGGCAGAAGTGGACCGATACCGACTTGGACGCCGGACTCATCACCGTCGCCAAGCAGCTCGTGGTGAACGGCTGGGAGGTCTACGAGGACGACCCCAAGACCGATGCCGGCGCGCGGACCATCGCGCTGGACTCCGACACGGTGCGGGCCCTCAAGCGGCACCGCGCCCAGCAGGACAAGGACCGCGAGCAGTGGGGGAGCGCCTGGGTCGAGACCGGACGCGTCTTCACCCGTGAGAACGGGGAACTGCTCCACCCCGCCAACGTCACGCGGCGGTTCATCGAGCTCTACGAGGAGATCGGCCTCCCACCGATCCGGCTCCACGACCTCCGCCACGGCGCGGCCACGCTGGCCCACGCGGCCGGAGCCGATCTGAAGGACATCCAGGAGATGCTCGGCCACTCCTCGATCACCATCACGGCCGACACGTACACGAGCCTGCTCCCCGAGGCGGATCGGGCGATCGCTGAGGCCGCAGCCCGGCTCGTGCCGCGTGCACGCGCAGCCTCCGAGAACATCGCTCCGGAAGCCGCGCCCGAGCGCGACGGTGCCGAGGATCACGGTCCCGAGTCCGTGCCGGATGGTGCTGATCCTCTGGGAGATATCCGGGAGATCAACTCCCCGTCCGCTCACGCACCGCTCACGCAAACGGCCCCGGACGAGGAGTCCGAGGCCGAATAGAGCGCCTCCCTGGGGAGAAACCCCAGGTCAGCGCGCACTGCAGTGTGCCCCCGGGCAGATTCGAACTGCCGACACCCGCTTTAGGAGAGCGGTGCTCTATCCCCTGAGCTACGGAGGCGGGGCTTGCTGGATTCCTTGATGAAAACCCTGGTGGATCTTCGTGGGGGATCAGCTCGCTCCTCGACCGCCGCGCGTGGTGCGTGCAGGGCGGTCGAGGACAGGTTAGCGGATGGTAGGAGACCGGCGCTGGTGGGTGTGGGTCCAGGTGCCGGTCAGGGCTGCTGGGGTGCGGGGTCTTCTTGGTGTCGGGCGGCGCTGGTGGCGTTCTGGGCGAGGAGGAAGCCGAGCATGACCAGGCTCTGGGCTTCGGCGCCGAAGGCGATGAGGCGGCCGTTCCAGAGGTGGCGGTCGAACTGGGCGAAGACGGATTCGGCGTCGTCGCGGTGGGAGTAGATCTCGTCGTGGGTCGTGGTGTTCGGGGGGATGGGGACGAGGTGCTCGGCGCGGTGGAACTTGCGCTCCACGTCGCTTTGTCCCGGTGGGCGTTCGCCGGGGGTGGTGGTGATGCCGACGGGTTCGCGGTGATGGTGCGGGCCGTAGCGGCAGGGAACGGTGATCTGGTGGTACCAGCGGTGGGTGCGTTCGCCGCGGCGTTGGAGGCGGGCGATGGGCAGGGGAGTGAGGGTGCTGGTGCCGTCGTCGCGGTAGGTGCGTTCGGTGACGCGGCCGCCGTCGGCCCACAGTTCGTGGCGGCAGCGGGAGTAGCCGAGGGTGTGCAGGGGGACGGGAGTCAGACCGTCGTGCTGCTTGTTGATCAGGTGTCGGCCGCGGCGGTGGAGGGTGTCGCGGTGGGTGCCGCGGCAGGCGCCGTCGTAGACGAGGCCCAGGCACCCGGCGGCGTCGGGGTGGTCGAGGATTTCGGTGGCGGCTTCGATGGCGGCGGCCGCTTCACCGCCGGGGTGGTGGTGGGGCACGTGCCGGTAGGAGATCAGGACGCGACGCAGGTATCCGGTGTGGCGGGCGGAGAAGACAACGAACTTGGTGCCGCGTACGGGGCGGCCGCCGCCCTCGGTCTGGGACCAAGCGGCGGGGTCGACGCGGCGCCTGCGGATCTCGCCGGTGGCTTCGTCGACGGTGTAGGGGGTGGTGGCGAGGGTGGGAGCCTTGGCGACGGTGCCGTCGCCGACCAGGAGCTGATGGCGCTCCGGGTGGCTCCAGCTGCGGGGTGCGCCGGGTGGGAGCAGTCCTTGGCGGAGGGCCTGCTTGAGGGCGAGGTCGCGGTAGGCGGCATTGAGGTCGTCGAGGCGGGGGATGAGAAGCGTGCGCTGGGCGTGCTGCCAGTGGTTGCGGCTGGGGCCCAGCTCGGGAAGGCGGGCGGCTTCGTCTGCGCCGAGGTGTTCTGCGATGCCCTTTTTGATCTCGGTCCAGATGCCGGGGTGCTGCAGGTGGCCGGCGGTGCCGCGGGCGGAGCCGTGGACGCCGCGGACGGCGAGGAAGAGCAGGTAGACGTAGGGCGGGTAGTGCGCCTTGCGCCCTCCTCGGTTGCGGGGGCGCTCGTCATTGAGGACGTGAGCGAGGGTGTAGAGATCGCTGAAGCGGGCGCAGTCGGTGATGCGCTGCGGGAAGGTGCGCCGGTCCGCTTCGCGGGCCCGGCGCTTGCGGCAGGGGCGTTCGGCCGGTGGCAGGGGGTTGCCGAAGAGGTCGTCGGGCATGGTCAGATCGCCTTTTCTCGCGTGTGGGGTGCGGTGGGTGGTCGCCAGTGGTGGCCGATGACAGCGGCGGCGCGGTCGAGGGAGGAGAGCCCGAGCAGGAGGGCTGCGTCCTCGATGCGGCCGGTGCGGGCGTGGAGGTTCCAGGCGGCGTAGGCAGTGACGGAGGCGGGGCGGACGGTGGGGTCGGCGGCCAGCCCGATGCGGCGCAGGAGGTCGCCGAGCGCGACGCAGGAGCGTGCTTGCAGCTGCTCATCGCTCCCTGTCCGGGAGGACACCGCGAGTTTCAGACCGGCCGGGTGCGTGCCCGGGGGTGCTTGGGCACGCACGTGCATGGCGCGTGCGGCCAGGACCCGCAGTTCCCAGGGCCCCAGGGGACACCAGCGGGGTGCGCTCTTGGACGAGCCGTGCATCCACACGCGGGCGCGGGGGATGTCGAGGTCGGTGAGGCGGGTGTGTCCGATCTCGCCGGTGTGGCCGCCGGAGAGGGCGAGGGCCGCAGCCGCGGCGTGCCTCGTCGGCCGGTCGGTGAACTCGGCGGCGTGCCGCAGGGCGATGGCCTCGTCCTCAGTGAGCGGCCGCGCCTGTCCGCGCGTACGGACCGGCAGGGTCAGTGCCCAGGTGGGGTCGTGGCCGCACAGTCCCAGTTCGCGGGCGGTGCGGAAGAACATCCGCAGCACGCTGCGGCGCAGGTGCCGGGTGGCCGGCGCCGCCTCGCCGGTGGCGCCGTGGCGGGTGCGGCCGGGGGCATCGATGAACGCCGAGGCCAGTTGCTCGGTCACCTCGGTGAGCAGGACCGTCTCGCGGGCCGTGGCATAGCGCTGGAAGCGGGCCAGGAGCAGGGCGAACTTCTCCAGGCTCTGCCGGGACATCTCACCCCGCCTGGCCATGGTCGCCCAGGCAGTCAGGACCTCGCCGACCGCGGCGTCCACGGCAACCTCAGCCACGGCCCGCCGCCGGACGGTACTGCGGTGGGGCCGGCACATGCCGGACAGGCGAAGGCCTGCCCACACAAAAACGGTGCATACATACACCGTGAGTGGGGTGGGGGCGTTCGGCCACCGCAGGCGGCCGAACCAGTGATCGCGATGGTGCGGGGCGGGTGGGACCGGGGTGTCAGCTCGTGGTGATCTCCAGGGGGTGAATGCGGGTCGGGCTGCCGGGTTGACGGACGGGGAGGTACAGGGCCGACGGGTGTAGTCGTGGCTGTGGTGGGATGGTCACGTGGATGGCAGGGGAGTCGAACCCCTCGCGCGCAGGTTCTACAGGCCGGGCGCGGGCACCAGCCGCCACCCCACGGGCGCCGGGCCGGCCTTCTTCGGGCCGGTCCGGCGCCCCCTTGGCGGGGCGTGGTCTCAAACGGGTGTGGCAGGAACGGTGTTGAGGGCCTCGATGCTCTGGGCGAGGCCGTTGAGGAGCCTGGCGAACTGCTCGTCGGGTAGCTCCCGGAGCTGGTCCATAGTCAGCCCCATGACCAGCGCCTCCCCGCCCCCTTTGGCCTCTTCCTGCCGGCCTCCACCTCTGGCGTCGCCGCCGGGCGCGCTGGCGTCCTGGGCGCTGTCCGCCGCGGAGGCGTCGTCGGCCGGGGGGAGGCTGACATGCAGGCGCTCATCGCGGTGGACGACCAGCGCGATGGCGAGCCACTCGACGAGGTAGATCCCGCGGCGCTTCTTGCCCCGTAGCCCCTGTTGCAGAAGCCGGGCCACCTCCTCCTGTGGCAGGGGGCCGTCCGCCAGGATCCGCACGGCCTCCCGGGCCGCCCAGTGGTCCTGGTAGAGACGGTTCAGCACCAGCCGGGCCCGCGCGGAGTCCGTGTCCCACAACGTGGCGAACTCCCGTCCGGCGGGCGTCGCCCGGTACTGGCCGAGGCCGCCCTCGGCCAGGCCCGTGCCGACCAGGTAGCCCAAAGTGCCCGTGACCGAGTCGGCATAGCGGCCCATGTGCCGGGCGAGATCGGCGTTCCTCACCGGCCGCGCCTCTTCGCCCGTCAGATCGGCGAGTGCGCACAGAACCTGGATCTGTTGTTTCACCTGGAGCCGGTCGGTCGGCAGGACCCGCTCCTGCGGCCAGATACCGCTCATCGCTGGCCCCCGGTCGGGCAGATGCGGTACGGCAAGGGCCGGGCGCGATTAACCCGTGGGAGGGAATCACACAGTCGCATGGTGAACCAATCCCGCGCCCGTACAGGCGCGTTGAGAACGGAGGGCTCACCGGGCGGTGCGGATCTGTGCCTACACTGCCGGTGGTGAGCCCATTCGCGGGCATACCTCAGCGAGGCCGCCGACGGGGTCCAAGCCACGGCGGCCTTCGCGTTTTCTTATGGTTCCGGGGCGGCCCGGGCACTCCTTTCGACATCGGAGATCTGCCACCAGCCGGGCTCGACATGCACGATGCGGCCCTGCCTTTTCAACCGTGTCAGTTCGGGGCTGACCGTGCTGTGGTCCGCATGCTTCCTGACGCTCTGTACGTGCGCGACGATTTCGTGAGTGGCGGCCTTCTCCCGCGCCGCCAGGAAACCGAGGATCGCTTCCACCGTTGTCGGGCCCTTTTCGTCTCGTGGCGCCCGGCTCTCTTCGTCCTTCCCGTCGGCCTTGTCGGCCGGTGAAGGCGTGAGGGCTTCCAGGCGCTGCTCGAGTACGCGCAGGGCGCTGAGGCTGGCTTCGGTCCGCAGCCTGGCTCCGGCAGCGTTACGCTTCGCGGCCTCCAGCTCGGCCTGCGCGCGGCACAGCCGGTTGTTGTCCTCCTCCAGCAACTGCTGCAACTGCCCGATCAGTCCTGCCACATACTCCCGGTGCAGCACCGCGCACCTCCCCTCGTCGACGCGTGCCGAAGAGTATGCGACCACGCATCCGCAGTCAGCCTGCTCCGCAGGGAAAATCGCAGGTCAGTCACAAGAGAAGGTGATCAAAGTTCCCCCGTTCGAGGTGCGTGGCCCGCACGGTGGACACTGCCGGGTTGCAAGCTCGCCCGAGGCCGTCTCTTTGCCGGCGCAGCGGGTTGTGCAAGCGTGGACCGCCGGTACTCTGGCCGCGGTGCCCGACTCGTCACGCAGTCCGCCCCGATTCTTTCGACCGAAGACGACAGTAATGCGCGGAGCAGCTGATCTTGTCGGGGTTAGATCACGCGAGCGACATCGTTGTCGCCCTTGGCGCGCAGGTGATCAGGCTGTTTCGCCTGACCGTCGACGAGGCGAGGCGGGGCCTGCTGGAGCGGCTGGACCGAGGGGAGAAGGGGGTGCCTCTATGTCCTTCGTCAAGGCATCCCTGTCGGGTTTGGGGTGGTTCGGGCCTGCTGGGGTCATGCGGCGAGCTCGACGTCCGCGGGCGTGCGGGATTCGTAGAAGGTGCCGTCGCGGAGCATGGCGAACAGGACGCTGATGCGCTGGCGGGCGAGGCGGAGGAGGGCCTGGGTGTGGGTCTTGCCGCGGGCGCGCTGCTTGTCGTAGTAGGTGCGGGAGGCCGGGTCGGCGTTCATGCAGGCGAAGGCGGAGAGGAACATGGCGCGTTTGAGCTGCCGGTTTCCTCCTCGTGGTGCGTGTTCGCCGTGGACCGAGGTCCCGGACTGTTTGGTGGTGGGGGCGAGGCCGGCGTAGGAGGCGAGGTGGGCGGCGGTGGGGAAGCCGGTGCCGTCGCCGACGGTGACCAGCAGGACGGCGGCGGTCCTGACGCCGACGCCGGGCATCGACGTCAGGACCGGGGAAAGAGGGTGGGCCTCCAGCAGGGTGTTGATCTGGGTTTCCAGGGCCCGGCGTTGAGTGTGGACGGCGGCCAGGGAGGCGGCCAGGGTGGGGATCACGATGTCGAGGGTGCCGGTGCCCGGGACGACGACGGTCTGCTCGTCCAGGGCGGTGAAGACGTCGTCGATGAGCCGTGCGGCCATGCGCGGGGCCTTGGGGCGGATCACCTCCACCAGTCGGCGGCGTCCGGCCTTGCGCAGGGCTGCGGGAGAGCCGTAACGCTCCAGGAGCCAGGTGACGGCCTGATGGTCGAGACGTGGGCCGAGGACGCGCTCCAGGCTGGGGTGGAACTGGGTGAGCAGGCCGCGGAGCCGGTTGCTGGTGCGGGTGGCTTCGGCGGCGAGGTCCTGGTCGAAGCCGACGAGGACGGTGAGTTCGGCGGTGATCTCGTCGGTGAGTTCGAGGGAGCGCAGGGTGTGGGGCATGGTGCGGGCGGCGTCCGCGATGACCGCGGCGTCCTTGGCGTCGGTCTTCGCCTCGCCGGGGTAGAGGTCCGCGATGCGGCGCATGGCCAGTCCGGGCAGGTAGGCGACCTTGCAGCCGGCGTCGCGGGCGACGGTCAGCGGGAGGGCGCCGATGGAGGCGGGCTGGTCCACGATCACCAGGACGGTGCCGAACTTTGCCGCGAGCTTGTCGAAGGTGGCCCGCAGTTTCGGCTCGCTGTTGGGCAGAGGCTTGTCGAAGACCTTCTTGCCGGCCGGGGTCAGCCCATGGCCGTGGTGAGCGGTCTTGCCGACGTCCAGGCCGAGGAACACGCCCACGTCTTCGGTGTCGAACATCGCGCCCTTCCAGGAACGTTGCCGGTGCCGGCCTCGGCGTCGGTGTCGTACGCGCGCATCCACGTTATGCAGACCTGCCGCCCACGAACGGCCTGGCGTTGCACCAGGCCAGGCTGGCTGCGACGGCGTTCAGCGGCTCCACGGTGACGGCTTCCACTGGCCCCGACTTGTGAAGGGACGGCCTGCCGTGGGCCCACGCCGTCAGTGCCCCGAGCTGGAGCAACTCCTGGGTGGGGCCAGCCCAAGCCGTTATCGATCTTCACGAAGTGGGACCACGGGAAGCCGTCACCGTGGAGCCGCTGAATGCCGTCACAGTCACCAGGCGGTAGTCGGACCTCTTATCAGCGTCTCCGACGGCACCTCCCGGGCCCGGTGACACCACCCCCAGGTCATCGACTTCGACAGGGGGCAACAGTCATGCCGGGCCCGGAGGCCAGCGGCCCTCTTGCAGGACCGCGAAAAACATAACGGGGCGGCGGAGAAGGGGGTGCGCCTTACTTTGCGGCGCGGGGCGGGTGGACGTTGGCCGGGCCCGCCGTCCTGTCGAACCAGACGGTCCAGCGGCGCATCAGCGCGGTCAGTTGCCGGTGCTCCTCCGGGGTGTAGACGTCGAGGAGGCTGCCCTCCCGCTCCATGAGCTCCCTGAGGGCCCGGTCGGCGAGCCTCTTGCCGGCCGGGGTCAGGGCGACGACGGTGCGTCGCTTGTCGACGGGGTCCACGACGCGCCGGACCAGCCCGGCGGCCTTGACGCGTTCGAGGCGCTGGCTGATCGCGCCGGCCGTCACGAGGCTGGCGCGTTGCAACGTGCCAGCCGACAGGCGGTACGGGGGGCCGGACCGGAGGAGCGCGGATATGACGTCGAGGGTGGGGAAGTCGGTGCCGAGTTCCGCGAGAACCAGTGCGCGATGGCGTTCCAGCCGGCGGGCGAGCTCCAGCACGCGGCCGATCACGCCGATCGACGAGACGTCCAAGTCGGGCAGTTCGGCTGCCCAGGCGGACTGGATGTCATCCACATGGTCCCTCAAGGTCAGCCCCTTCTCTCCCGTGCGCCTGGGCACACCTTAGTCAGGCCGACAGGCCCCCGTGGCCGCGCATCCATTCGTCGAGGAAGAGCGCGGTCTCCATGCTGTTCCGCCTCAACTGGGTGTTGAAGTAGCCCTCGGGCTGCCGCAGGAGCCGGGACAGGCCCGTGGCGTCCACCACGTCGAAGGCGGGGGACGACCGCCGCTCCAGCAGTGACCGGACGCGGGTGCGCAGGTCCTTCTCGTACAGCAGGTCGGCCGTGGTGGGGTACGGGCTCTTCCTGCGGTCGAGCACCGACCGCGGGAGCAGGTCGGCGGCGGCCTGCTTGAGCAGCCCCTTGGGCTCTCCGCCCGGGGCCTTGATGTGCCACGGGGTGTTGTAGACGTACTCCACCAGCCGGTGGTCACAGAAGGGGACCCGCACCTCCAGGCCCGCCGCCATGCTCAGCCTGTCCTTGCGGTCGAGCAGGACGGGGAGCCAGCGCGTGAGGTTGAGGTGGGAGATCTCCCGCATCCGGCGCTCGTGGGCGTCGTCCTCCGGCAGGTGCTCCACACCGTCGATCGCCTGCCGGTAGCTGTCGGCCCGGTGCTCGTCGAAGCGGGTGGCCGCGCGGAAGCCGGGTGCGAGGAGGTCGGGGGTGATCAGCTGCATGCGGCTGAGCCAGGGAAACCGGTCGGCGGCGATGGCGGCCGGATCGTGGAACCACAGGTAGCCGCCGAACACCTCGTCGGCCGACTCGCCGGACAGCGCCACCGTCGAGTGCTGTCGGATGCCCCGGAAGAGCAGGTGCAATGAGGTGTCCACGTCGCCAAAGGTGAGCGGGAGGTCATGGGCGCGCAGCACGGACCGGCGTGCATCGTCGTCCATGAGCTCGTGCGCCGCGAGCTCGATGACGCGGTGCTCGGTGCCCAGGTGCCGGGCCACTTCGAGGGCGTACGGGCTGTCCCGCTCGGGACGGAACTCGCTCGCGCGGAAGTCGGTGTCCGCGCCGACGAAGTCCACGGCGAAGGACCGGACGGGTTCGCCGCCGGAGCGGGCCTCGGCGGCGGACGCGAGGGCCGTGAGCACGCTGGAGTCCAGGCCGCCGGAGAGCAGGGAGCACAGCGGGACATCGGCGACCAGCTGCCGGCGCACGGTGTCCTCCAGCAGCTCCCGTACGGTGCGCGCCGCGGTGTCGAGGTCGTCGCCGTGGGGCTGCCGGGTGAGCTGCCAGTAGCGTCGCGAACGCAGTCCGTTCCGGTCGTATGTGACCACGTGTCCCGGCGGCACCTCTTCCATTCCCCGGAAGGGGGTCATTCCGGGGGATTTGATCAGTCCCAGCATGTCCGCGAGGCCGGTCGGGTCGACGGCCGCCGAGAACTCGGGGTGGGCCAGGATCGCCTTGGGCTCGGACCCGAAGAGCACCCCGCCGCCGAGCCTCGCGACATAGACGGGCTTGATGCCGAGCCGGTCGCGCACGAGCAGCAGCCGCTCCGCCCTTCCGTCCCAGAGCGCGAAGCCGAACATGCCGTTCAGCCGCTCCACGAAATCCGGGCCCCACTGAAGGTAGGCGCGCAGCACCACCTCGGTGTCGGACCGCGTGCGGAAGGTGTGCCCGTGGGAACGCAACTGCTCCCTGAGTTCCGGGAAGTTGTACACCTCGCCGCTGTAGCTCAACACCACTTCCGAGCCGCCGCCGAGCGGCTCGCTCATCGGCTGCCGTCCGCCCTCGAGGTCGATGATGGACAGGCGCCGGTGTCCCAGAACGGCATGTGTGCCGACGTTCATTCCCGAGGCGTCAGGGCCGCGGCAGGCCATCGTCCGTACCATCGCCTCCGCGCCGTCGGCCTCCTGGGTGAGGTCGCGTCCGAGGTCGGCCCATCCTGCGATTCCGCACATACGCAAAGCTCCGACAGGTAATTCGAACCGGGTTAGGTGAACTAGGTCTGCACAGTGCGTATGTGGGCGTTTCGTCCGGCCCCTGGGTGCGCCGTGCGACTCGGTGGATGGTACCTCAAATGGCTGGCAAGAGAGGAGAGTTATAGGCCACGTGGCGTGAACTGGCCCGAACAAAGTGTGGGTTGAATCTATACGCTTAAGCGCTATAGTTCCCTGGTCGGGACACCCCCGCCCTCCTGCCTCATCGGTTTCATGTGGCGGGCCACGGGCGGACCACCGTCATGAGCGAGGTCTTATGACCCTGCACACCGAGAAGAGCGTCGCGGCACTCCGTCGGGCCGAGAGAGAGATGAAGGAGAACCACCGGCGGGTCCCCACCGGTGAGTTCTACGAGAACAAGCTCTCGGAAGTCTGGCAGCGCGCCTGTGCGAGTCCCGCCTACAGGGGTATCGGCGCCTTCTCCATGGAACGTTTTCGACGGCTTCCCATAACACCGCGCGAGCATCTCAAGGCGCAGCCGTTGCGATATGCGACGGTGCGACCCGGAGACGCCGCGAAATACTACGAGACCACGGGCACCACTGGTGTGCCGACACCGACTCCACGGCTTGTGGAGGACATTGTCTGGAACACCGTGTCCGTCGCCGAGGCATGGCGTCCGCTGTTCGGTCCGGACGAACGTGTGGCCATCCTGCTCCCGTCGGACATCGTCCCGGTGGCCGACCTGGTCGCGGGCGTCTGCGAATATCTCGGTCTTGCCCATATTCGCGCGTATCCCTTTGCCACCGGTATCTCCGGATGGGACCGCCTGGAGTCGATGTGGAGCACCTTCCGCCCTACAACGGTGTTTCTGGCCCCGGGTGTTGCCCTCCAATTCACCCGGCTCCTCGCACAGCGCGGCAGGCTTGACGACATGCGTGGCTCCGTCGAGCGGCTGATGCTCCTCGGCGAGGTCAATACCGAACCGTTCCGGCGCCGCCTCGGCCAGTGGTGGGAGGCCGTCGCCTACGACGCCAGTTACGGCAGCACCGAGACCGGGACGCTCGCCGCCACCTGCCCCGAGGGTCGCCAGCATCTGCTCCCCGCCGCGACCTATTTCGAACTCGACACCGGCGGCGAGACCGTGACGCTGTGCGAGGCCGAGCGGGGCCGGCTCGTCGTCACCCCCCTCAACGCCCATGCCCGGCCGCTGCTCCGCCTCGACACCGGCGACGAGGTGTCGGTGCGCGAAGGCTGTTCCTGCGGCAGCGCGACACCGGTCGTCACCGTGCACGGCCGCGCCGCCGACGGGCTGAAGGTGCGAGGCGTCTCCCTGTCCGTCCGTGCCGTCGAAGAAGTCGTCTACGGCTCGACAGAGGCCACCGGCTACCTCATGGAGATGGACAAGTCCGGCAGTTACGCACGGCTCCTGCTGGAACGCGGCGTCGGCTGGAGCCGCGGCAGCGAGGACGAGGTCGGTCTGCGGGTGCAGCAGACGTCCCGCGACCTGCTCGGCCTGGAGTGGGACAAGGTCCTCTTCGTCAACACCCTCCCCGCCAACACCAAGAGTGGTGCTTCGCAGAAGAGCTGGAAGCGTTCCAACGTCCGTCTGGTGGAGGTCTCCTGATGACCGCAGTGACCACAGCCCCCAGGTCCCCCGAGGGCCTCGGCGCGGTCACCGGCGAGCCCGACCTGTGGTGCACCTACGCGGCCGTACGCACCCTGGCCTGGCTCGACCGCACCGACGACCTGGCGGAGCCCGACCTCACCGCGGCCTACCTGGCAGGACGCCGGAACGCCGACGGCGGGTACGCGTGGAGCCGGGGCATGCTCTCCGACGCCTGGGCTACCTTCTACTGCACCCAGGCTCTGCGGGACATGGGCCGGCCCGTGACCGGCCTCGAGGCCACCGCCGGGTGGCTGCGGCGCACCTGGTCCGGTGACGCCTACGCCATGCTCCCGGGCCAGGGGCCCGATGTGTGGGCCACCCACTTCTCCGTCCGCACCGCCGTCGAACTGTGCGGCACGCCGTTGCACGACGGCGGGCGACTGGTGCGCTGGCTGGCCGCGCTGCAGGGTCCCGACGGCGGTCTCGGCTGGACGCCCGAGGACGCCCGGCGCGGCAACGCCGATGTCCGGGCCTGCTATTACGGTGTGATGGCCTGGCGTGCCGCGGTCAGGGCCGGCGCAGCCGCGACCCCGCCCTGGAACGTCCCGGCGCTCGTCGCCTGGCTGCGTGACCGCCAGGGCGCCGAGGGCGGCTTCCGTTTCTCGCCCGCCGCCGAGGTCCCCTGTATGTGGGCGACGTACCGCGCGGTGGGCGCGCTCGAGGCGCTCGGCCATGCCCCGCGCGACGCCGAGGCCTGCCGGGCATGGACGATGCGGTTGCGCGGCCCATCGGGGGCGTTCGTCCGCTGGGAGGGGTACGACGTCGAGGACGTCTGGGCCTCCTTCTGCGCGGTCGGCACCCTTCGCGCGCTGGGTGCCCCCCTGGCGCCCGTCGCCGACGCGGTCGCGGCACGCATCGCCGCGTTCGGCTGCCCGCAGGGCGGGTTCACCTATCGCGAACCGCGGGCGGCCGCCGACGCGTTGAGCACCTCCGCCGCCGTACTGAAGGCCGTGCCCGGACAGGCCGATCCAGGCCTGGTCCGCTGGCTGGAAGGCTGCCAACTGCCCAACGAGGGCGGGGTGATGTACATGCCCGGGCGGGGCAGCGAGGTCCGCTGCACCCTGTGGGCCCTGGCGGCGGGTGCTTTCACCGGCGACGCGTCCGCCCGCGCCCGGATCGTCCGCTGGCTGGCCTCGCTCCAGAACCCCGACGGCGGCTTCGGGTACTGGGAGGGCCGGGGATCCGACATGGTCTCCACGGCGGCGGCCCTGGAGATCGTCACGCTCCTCGGGGCCACGGTCGGCGAGGTGGTCGACGCCGGGGCCGCGACGGCGTTCCTCGATTCCTGCCGGCGGCCGGACGAGAACGGGCTCGCCCACGGCAACGTGCCCGGCGCGACCGCGACCCTCCGCGCGGGTCTCCAGGCCCACCGGGCGCTGCGCCTGCTCGGCCGCGACACCTCCGGGGCGACCGCTTCGCTGCTGGCCCGGCACCGCGTGCGCGGCGGCGGCTTCGCCAACGAGGGCAACCGCGTCCCCGACCTGCTGTCGTCCTACGAAGCGGTCCTGGCCGCCGACAGGGCGGGACTACCGGTCGACACCGGGCACACGGCGGCCTTCCTCGCCCGAGTGGGGACTCCGGAGGGCGGGACCGCCTGGTCGCCGCTCGCGCCCGGCAGTGGAGGCCCGCTCGCTGACTGCCTCGGCACCCTGCTCGCCCGTCGGCTGGACGAACCGAAGGCCGCCCTTCCCGCCCTGGCCCTTTCCTGAAGCCCGCCCTGGCCCTTCCAAGGCTCTTCCTCGAATTCTCGGAGCTCGAAGCCTCACCATGCCCACTATCACCATCAGCAGCCCCCCGCTGCCCATTCCCCGCCGTCGTGCGGTGGCCCTGCGCCTCACCCGCTGGCTCAGCGACAGCGGTGTCGAGCCCGGCCATGTGGTCGTCCGCTTCGAGACCCCCGAGGAGGCGACCGTCTTCTCCGGCGGCCTGCCCCTGGAAGCGCTGCCGCACGACGGCACGGGCATCCACCACGCCTCGGTCACCTGCTGCGTCGGACCCAACCGCGACGAGGAGTTCCGCGCGGGCCTCGCCCGGTGCATCGCCGAGGCGCTGGGCGCCGGGGACGGAACTCCCTTCTTCTACCTGGAGTTCCGGCCGACCTCCCCGGCCGATGTCCACCTCGGCGGCGGGCGGCGCCTCCATCGCGCCGACCGCCCTCCCCGTCCCGAGCCGGCCCCGTGAGCCCCGAGCCGACCCCGTGAGAAAGGCATCCCTCATGAGCACCACCCCCGTACCGGCCATCGACGACCTGCGCACCCGGGTGCGCGCCGTTCTCGCAGCCCGGCTCGGCGACGCCTTCGAGGCCGTGCCCTCCGACGCCGATCTTCAGCAGGCCCTCGGCGAGCGCTACGACAGCCTGACGGCCATGGAGTGCATCTCCGCCGTGGAGGAGGAGTTCGGCATCGAGGTGGACTTCGTCGCCGACGACGTCCGTCACTGGTTCTCCACCGTCGACCTGATGGCGAGCTTCACCCATGACCGGCTGGAGGACTCGGCGGCCCTCATGGAGGGGCGTTGAGCGAGACCGTCTTCGCCACCTCCGGAACCACGGGGCCGGCGGTCGAATGGCTCCGCACCGAGGAACAACTGCGGGACGAGGTGCGACTGGTGGGCGAAACCCTCCTCGGCCGTGTAGACCACGTGGTGTCGTACGCCCCCACCGAGCACCTCTACGGACGGCTGTACGCCGAGGTGCTGCCGCGCCTGGCGGCCATTCCGGTCGAGCACCGGTGGCGGGATCCCTACGCCCCGCTCCGGCTGCCCACGGGGGCGCGCACCCTCATCGTCTGTCTGCCGTCGACCTGGCAGCTGCTCGCCCGCTCCACCGCCGAACTCGCGCGCCACGGCCAGGTGATCGCCCTGCACTCCACCGGCCCGGCCACCCCGGCCGCCCGCCGTGTCGTCGCGCGCCTCCGGGACACGGCCTGCACGGCCGTAGAACTGCTGGGGTCGACGGAGACCGGGGCGGTCGCCCACCGCCGGATCGCCGCCGACCACGAACACCCCCTGCCGTGGCGCCTGTTGCGGGATGTGCGGTGGCCGGACGCGCCGGTGGGCACGGAGCACCGGCTGCGGGTGAGCAGCCCCCGGCTGGCCCGTCGCCGGGACATGACCGCGTCACCGGACGCCTGGGAGCTGTCCGACCTCGTCGTCCGGACGGGGGAGCGGTCCTTCGAGCACGTGGGCCGGGCATCGCGGCTGATCAAGGTGAATGGCCGCCGGTGCGACCTGGCCGACGTCGAGGAGCTCGTCCGCGGCCGCGCCCCCGGGCTCGACGTGGCCTGCGTGGCCGTGGCCGACCCCTTCCGCGGGGAGCACTACGAGCTCTATTACGCGAGTACCGGCGCTGGCCCGGCCCCGGCGGACCTGCGCACCCGGCTCGCCGGGCTCCCCCGGGGGCTGCCCGCGCCCAGGGCGGTGCACCGGGTACGGGCGATCCCCAGGAGCGCCACAGGAAAAGTCCGGCTCGGGGACGTCGCGGGCGCCCGCTCCGCCGTACGGAGCGGATGCGCGCGGCCGGACCACGACCCCAACTGCCCCTGAGGAGAGTGCATATGTCTACCATCCCCGATGCGTCGGCCGTTCCCGCCCCGGCCGATGCCCTCGCGGCCTATGCCGCACAGGCGGCCTGGCCTTCGGCGAGCGCCGCCCGCGAACTGCCCGAACTCCTCCGGATCCCCCTCCCCGAGCGCGTCGCTCTGCGGCGGTCTGGTGACCTGGAGGCGGACACCTGGCGGACGGAGGAGCAGGAGTGGAGCGACCACGCCGACGCGCGATACCGGGCGACCGTCCAGCGCCGCCCCCTCGGGGACGCGGCGGCACCCGTCCGTGTCGGCGTCAAGGACACCGTCGACGTCGCCGGCTTCGCCACCCGCCTCGGGCTGCGCCACCACCGCCACCACCCCCGCGCCTCGGCCCCGGTCGTCGCCGGCTTGCCGGGCGAACTCGCCGAGACCACCGCCAAGGTGGTGTCCACCGAGCTCAACCTCGGCGTCGGCTCCGGCTGCGTCAACCCCTACGCTCCGCACATCGACCCGGGGGGCTCCAGCACCGGGGCCGCCGTGGCGGTGGCCGCCAACATCTGCGACATCGCACTGGGCACGGACGTCCTCGGCTCCGTCCGCTGGCCGGCCGGGCAGTGCGGCACCGTGGGTCTGCGCATGACGCACGACTCCGCGCTCCTGGATGGGGTGTTCCCCCTGTCACCCCCCATGGACGCGCTCGGCTGGGTGACCCGCACGGTCGCGGACCTCGCCTATCTGTGGCCGCGCCTCGGACTCGACCGTCTCGGCACCCAGCACGCGCCCGTTCCCGGCACCCGCAGGATCGGGGTGGTGACCGACGCCTTCGGCCCGTACGGCACCGCCGGTGCCGAGATGCGCGGCGCGGTGGAGATCGCCCGCGCCCATTTCGAGGCGGCCGGGCACGGTGCGACGGACGTACGCATCGACGCCCTCTGGGCGCTGCGCGGACCCGCGTGGGAGCTGTGCGCGCGCCAGGCGTGGGACGCCTACCGGCTGTGGCAGCAGTGGACGGCACCCCGGCTCGACGACACCACCCTCGCCTCCCTGGAAGTCGGCGCCAGGGTCGGTGACGACCGCTACGCGTGGATCCTCTCGGAGCTCGAAGGCTGCCGCCGCACGGTGGGGAGCGCCTTCGACGCGGCCGGCGTCGATGCCTGGCTGTTGCCGCTGGACCCCTGCCCGCCGCCGGACGTCGCCACCGTCATCGCCCGCGGGTCGACCATCCCCACGCCTGAGGACGACGACTATGAACAGCGCGTCGCCTACACGCCGATCGCCAGCGTCGCCGGGCTTCCCGCCCTCACCCTGCCCGTCGCCCGCGACGGACGCGGCGCTCCGCTGAGCGTCCAGCTCGTCGGTCGGCCCGGCACCGAGGCGACGCTGGTCGAGCTCGCGGGAGATCTCGCCGACCAGGTCGGCGACCTGGGCTTCCTCCCCAGCTGAACCCCTGCCGAAGCGCTTACCGAAAGGCCTCTCATGCCCGCCCACGGTCAGCAGTCCCACGACCGCATCCGCGCCCTGCTCCGCCGCAGCGACCGCGACGCACGGCTGGAGCCGACCGGCCCCGAGCGCCGTCGCATGGCCGCGGCCCGCCGGTCGCTGGCCGCCCTGGAGACCGGACGGCCGGTATACGGGGTCACCCATGGCTTCGGCCCCCTGGTTGGCCACCGCGCCGACGCCGACCCGGAAGCGCAGGGGCTCGGGCTCGTCCGTCATCTGGCAGTGGGGCAGGGCGAGCCCCTCCCGCCGGACGTCAGCCGGACCGCGGTGTGGCTCAGGCTGCGTGGCATGACCCTGGGCCACTCGGCCGTGGACCCGGCGGTGTGGCGGTCCCTCGCCGACCAGTGGAACGCGGGCTTCACTCCCGTGGTCCCGCAGGAGGGCAGCCTCAGCGCGAGCGGCGACCTCGTCCCCCTCGCGCACGCCGCGCTCGCGGCCGCCGGCGACGGCCAGGAGGCGTGGTGGCACGAGGCCGGTGCCTGGACCCGCAGGCCCGCCCGGGACGTCCTGCGTGACCTCGGCCGGGCCCCCGTACGGTGGGAGGCCCGCTCCGCGCTGGCGTTCGTCAACGGGAGCAGCGCCTGTCTCGCCCGCGCCCTCCACACCCACCGCGAGGCGCTGGCGCTCACCCGCGCCGCCGCCGCGGTCACCGGCCGGACCGTGGCGCTGCTCGGCTGCTCCGGCGAACCGTACGAGGACGCGCTCAGTCGCGTCCGCAACCAGCCGGGCCAGCGGACGGTCGCCGCCTGGATCCGGGAGGAGACGTCCGGGCGCCTGGAACCGGGCCCGGACCGGACGTTGCAGGAGCGGTACTCCCTGCGCTGCGCGCCTCAGGTGCTGGGTGCCGTGCTCGACCAGCTGGACCACCAGGGCCACGTCCTCCTCAACGAGGCCGAAGGGTGCACGGACAACCCAGTGTTCGTCGACGACCGGTTGCTGCACGGCGGCAACTTCCACGCGGCGCCCGTCGCCCTCGCCTCCGAGTCGCACGCCTCCTGCCTCCAGCAGGTCGCCTATCTGCTCGAACGGCAGCTCGCTCTCGTTCTGGACCCCGCAGCCAACGGCGGCCTGCCTCCCCTGCTCACGCCCCGGCCCGGAGCTGGCAGCGGTTTCGCCGGGGTCCAGATCGCCGCGACGTCCCACCTCGCCCGTCTCCGCCAGCTCGGCCACCCGGCGTCCTTCACGGCCGTCCCGACCAACCTCCATAACCAGGACCACGTCCCGATGGCGCTGAACAACGCCAACGCCGTCGCCGGCATGACGGACCGGGCCTGGTGGATCCTCGGGTCGCTGCTCCTGGCCGTCAACCAGCTGACCCGTCTGACCCGGGGCCCGGCCGGCACGGGGCTCTGGCCGCGCCTGCTCCACCGGTTCCCGCCCCTGGACCGGGACCGGCCGCTCGCCGACGAGGTGGCCGCCGCCGCGGAGGCGGCGCGCTCGTACTTCCTGGAGCCGGAGCCGGGCGCCCCTCTCCGGTCCGCGCCGCACGGCACGCCCGTACCGGCCACGACATGACCCATGTCTCTTCCCCGACCCGGACTTCCGGCCCATGGAGGAACCATGCTCCCCACGCGCCTGCTCATGGTGGCCCGCGCCCAGCAGCAACCCGAGTGGTCCTCGCTCGACGAACTCAAGCGCGTCCTGCACGTGCTGGCTACCAGCCCGCAACTGGTGGACGCTTCCGTCTGTGCCGACCTCACCGGCGAGCTGGCCCGTGCCGCGCAGGGTGAGGCGTTCGTCCTGCAGCTCGGCGAATGTGCGGAACGCTTCCACGACGCCACTCCCGTCGAAGTCCTCGCCAAGGCCGGACAACTGCACGCCCTGGCCGACGATTTCGCCGGGATCAGCGGGCTCCCCGTGGTCAGGATGGGCCGCATCGCCGGCCAGTATGCCAAACCCCGCTCCAGCGCCATGGAGACCCTGGACGACGGCACGGTCCTGCCCGTCTACCGCGGGGACGCCGTCAACGCACCCGATCCGACCCCCGAGGCGCGCCGTGCGGATCCCAGCAGGCTCCTGCGCGCCTACCACCATGCCCAGACCACGCTGAGCACGCTGTTCGAACGCGATCTGGGGCTGCTCGGCCACGCGGACCCCCGGCGTACATATGTCGGCCACGAGGCGCTGCTGCTGGAGTTCGAGGACGCCCTCGTGCGGCCGCTGCCCGACGGCCCGGGGGTGTACGGGTCGTCCGGCCACTTTCTGTGGATCGGCGAACGCACGCGGCAACCCGACCACCAGCACGTGCAGTTCGCGTCCGGCATCGACAATCCGGTGGGTGTGAAGGTCGGCCCAGGGGCGACCGCCGACGAGCTGACGGCCCTCGTTCGTCTGCTCAACCCCCGCCGCAGGCCGGGACGGCTGTCGTTCATCGTGCGCATGGGCGCCGCGCAGGCCGGTCGGAAGCTTCCCGCGCTCCTCGGTGCCCTGGG
This sequence comes from Streptomyces caatingaensis, assembly GCF_001187435.1. Taxonomy (GTDB): domain Bacteria; phylum Actinomycetota; class Actinomycetes; order Streptomycetales; family Streptomycetaceae; genus Streptomyces; species Streptomyces caatingaensis. The sequence continues at coordinate 889,904 of NZ_LFXA01000017.1, forward strand.
GGACGCGGCCGCCGACGCCGTCTGGATCTGCGATCCCATGCACGGCAACACCAAGGCCAACGGCGCTGGACAGAAGAGCCGGGCGGTGGCCGACATCCTGGCCGAGATCGAGGCGTTCGTCGCGGCACTGCGCGGCCACGGGCTGCCCCCGGCCGGGCTGATGCTGGAGACCGCCCACCGGCCCGTGACCGAGTGCGTCGCCACCCCCGGCGACCTGGCCCTGTCCGTTCCGCTCCCCTGCTACGAGTCGGCCGTCGACCCCCGGCTGAACCCGGAACAGGCCCAGGAGGTCGTCGAGTTCACGGCCGGCCTGCTGTGAGTGGGGCCGCTGTGAGCCGGTCTGCTGTGAGCGGGGCGGGCCCCCCGGCCCGTGGACCGCCGCCGGCCCGCACCCCCGGCACCTCCAACGACTCACCAGAAAGCGACGGACATTCATGGAATTCCGCACACTCGGCGGCAGCGGTCTGGTCCTCAGCGAGATCTCCTACGGCAACTGGATCACCCATGGCGCCCAGGTCGACGAGGACACCGCCCACGCGTGCGTCCGGGCGGCGCTCGACGCGGGCATCACCTCATTCGACACGGCCGACGTCTACTCCGAGACCCGGGCCGAGAGCGTGCTCGGCAAGGCGCTCGCCGGTGAACGCCGTGAGGGGCTCGTCCTGGCCACCAAGGTGTGTCACCCCGTGGGCCCCGGACCCAACGACCGGGGTCTCTCCCGCAAGCACATCATCGAGGGCTGCGAGGCGTCGCTGCGCCGCCTGAACACCGGCTACGTCGACCTCTACTACGCCCACCGCCACGACCCCGCCGTCTCCCTCGAGGAGACCATGCTCGCGTTCGCGGATCTGGTCCGGGCCGGAAAGGCCCTGTACATCGGCGTCAGCGAGTGGACCGCCGACCAGATCACGCAGGCCGCCGGGCTGGCCCGGGAGCTGCGGGTCCCCCTGGTGGCGAGCCAGCCGCAGTACTCGATGCTGTGGCGGGTCGTCGAGTCCGAGGTGGTGCCCGCGTGCGACCGCGAGGGCCTGGGGCAGGTCGTCTGGTCCCCGCTCGCCCAGGGCATCCTCACCGGCAAATACCTGCCGGGCACGCGGCCGCCAGCCGGTTCGCGTGCCACCGACCCCACAGGGAAGGGCTTCGTGGACGCGCTGGTCGGCCACTGGCTGCGTGACGACAGGGTTCTGCGGGCCGTACAGGAGCTGAAGCCGGTCGCCGCGGACGCGGGGCTGACGCTCAGCCAGCTGTCCATCGCCTGGGTGCTGCAGAACCCGTCGGTGACGTCCGCCATCATCGGCGCCAGCCGTCCCGAGCAGGTCAAGGAGAACGCCGCGGCGGCAGGTGTCCGGCTGGACGAGGGCATCCTGGCCCGGATCGACGCGGTTCTCGCCGATCACATCGAGCGGGACCCGGCGCGCACGGGCTGAACCGAGCACGTTCCGTCGGCTCGCCCCCCCTGTCGGTGTGCGAGCCGATTCCCGTACCGCCCCTCCCCGGGACCGGGAGCCGTGCCCCGGCGCGCTGCCCGTGACCGGCCACGGGAAGGGGCGGGGAAGAACCGCCGGGACACGCCTCCGGGCCGTCCCGGCCACGAGCCGATACCGAGGAGGCCGTCACGGTGGCGGACAAGACCGGATCCTGCCTGGCCCTGGCTGGACGCAAGGTGCTGGTGACCGGCGGCACCCGGGGGCTGGGGTACGCGACCGCGCGCCGCCTGGCGCAGGAGGGCTGCGACCTGGCCCTGTGCGCCCGCGATCCCGCGTCTGTGAACAAGGCGGCCGACGAGCTGCGCACCTGCTACGGAGCGACCGTGCACGCCGCGTCCCTGGACGTCCGGGACGAGACGGCACTGAACGCCTTCGTCCAGCGCTCGGTCGAGGTGCTGGGGAGGGCTGACGCCCTGGTCGCCTGCGCGGGGGGAGCCGTCGGCGGCGGCTTCTTCGACGCCACCGCCCGCGACTGGGAGGAGACCTACCGGCTGAACGTGGGCCACTCCGCACAGGCGTTGCGCTCCGCGGCCCCTCACCTCGCCCGGACGCGTGGCAGCGCGGTCCTGGTCGCGTCCGTCTCCGGCTGGAAGCCCGCCCCGCCCGCGCAGTACGCAGCCGCCAAGGCCGCCCAGATCCACCTGGCCGCCTCGCTGGCCCGTGAACTCGGGCCGCACGGCATCAGGGTCAACGCGGTGTCGCCCGGTTCGACGCTGGTCCCCGGCAAGGGCTGGGACCGCCTCCGCCGGGAGGAGCCGGAGGCGTACCAGGCGTTCCAGCGGGAGTTCCCCATGGGCGAGTTGATGGCCCCGGAGGACGTCGCCGCGGTGATCGCCTTTCTCCTCTCCGACCAGGCACGCGCGGTCAACGGCGCGAACATCCCGGTGGACGGGGGGCAGAACGCGCCGAGCGCGTACGGGTATTGAGGGTGGCCGTGGCCCGCGACGGTCAGTCGTGGCCCACGTGGGAGATCCCGCGCCCACCCAGCCGTCGCTGCACGTCGTGGAGGAGCTCGCGCAGCATGTCCGTGAGGGCTTCCTGCTGCCCGGCATCCAGCGAGGACAGCAGCTCGGTCTCGCGGGCGAGCACCTGATCGACGGTCCGCTCGACGAGCTCGTGGCCGGCGCCCGTGAGCTCCACCAGGACCGTCCGTCTCCGCCCCGGGGCGGGCCGCCGGGTAACCAGGTTCTCGCGCTCGGCGCGCGCGACGCGCTGGGAGATCGCCCCGGCCGTGACCAGCGACCGCTCGGCCAGTTCCCGTGTGCTCAGGGTGTACGGGGGGCCGCTGCGCCGGAGCGCGCTGAGCAGATCGAGGGTGGCGGAGTCGACACCGGCCTCGGCGAGGAGGTGACGGCGGTCGTCGCCGAAGAGTTTGGCGAGTTGCCAGAGGCGGGTGACGATGCCGATCGAGGACACCGGTGTCGGCGGCCGCTCCCGGTGCCAGGCGTCGGCGATGGCGTCGACCGGGTCCTGTGCGGGCTTCATGGACTCCCTCGCGAGTGCTACATTTAGATCTAAATTTAGGGCTAAATGGAAGTAGGGAACCTCAGTATGACATGGGGGCAGCGATGGATGCCTTAGCGAAGCAGGGAAGTGCGGAAGGGGCCGTCGGCGCGGCCGCGGCTCATGATGCGACGCCCCCCACCGCACGCGACTGGGCGGGACTCGTGGTGGTCCTGCTGGCGATGTTCATGAGTCAGATCGACATGTTCATCGTGAATGTCGCGGCCCCGGTCATCCAGGATGATCTGCACGCGGGGTTCGGCCAGTCACAGTTCGTGATCGACGGCTATGTCATCGCCTATGCGGCGGGCATGGTCGCCGGAGGCCGGCTGGGCGACCGCCACGGCCGCAAGAAGATGTTCCAGTACGGCGTCGCCGCGTTCACCGCCACCTCGCTCCTGTGCGCGCTGGCGTCCTCGGCGAACCTGCTGATCGCGGCACGTGTCCTCCAGGGGCTCTCGGCCGCGCTGATGACGCCTCAGGTGCTGTCCCTGATCCGTTCCCAGTTCGTGCGCGACCACGACAGGGCCCGGGCGGTCAGCGCCTACGGCGCGGCGATCGGCCTCGGCGTCATCGCGGGGCTGGTCGGAGGAGGGCTCCTGCTCGATCTGGACGTGGCGGGGCTGGGCTGGCGCATGATCTTCCTGATCAATGTGCCGATCGGCATCGTCATTCTCGCGGCAGCGGTCCGTACGGTGGGCGAGAGCCGCAGCGCCGACTCGCCGCGCATGGACTTCGCGGGAGTGGTCTTCACCGGGCTGGTGCTGCCGGCGGCGCTGATCCCGTTGACCGTCGGCCCCGAGAAGGGCTGGCCCTGGTGGACCTGGCTGTGTCTCGCCCTGAGCGTCGCGCTGATCCTGGTCTTCCTCCGCTGGGAGCGGCGCCTGGAATCCCGGGGCGGCGACCCGCTGCTGCGGGCCCGCCTCCTGAAGGCCAAGGGCTTCGGGCTCAGCATGGCCGCGGTGCTGATGTTCTTCGCCGGCAACGCGGGGCTGTTCCTGGTGCTCACGTACCACTTGCAGTCCGGCATCAGCCTCTCGCCGATGAAGGCGAGCCTGGTCTTCGTCCCCTTGGGCGTCGGCTTCATCATCGGGTCCGCCGCCTGCCGGAGGTTGGCCGCCCGCTTCGGCATCCGGGTGTCGGTGGCGGGGGGCGTCATCATGACCGTCAGCCTCTGCGCGGTCCCGGCCGTCACGGGCATGGCCTCCGGGAGGCAGAGCGTGCTCCTCGCGGCCGTCATGGGGGTGTCCGGGCTGGGGCAGGGCCTGGTAGTGACGCCGCTGGTCGACACGGTGCTGTCGCGGGTCCACCAGGACGACGCGGGCGCGGGCTCCGGAGTGCTGAACACGGTCACCCAAGCGGGCATGGCCTTGGGGGTCGCCGCGATCGGCGCCCTCTACACCGCGGTCCTGGGCTCCAATCCGCAGGACCCGGCCCCGGGCGTCTCGGTGGCGGACTTCGCGCACTCCTTCGACGTGACCAGCTTCGTGCTGGCGGGACTGGCGCTGGCGGCAGCGGCGCTGTGTGCTCTGCTGGGAGCGCGGCCCAGAACCTGTTGATCCGCGCACCTCGGTGCGAACTCCCCCGGGCCGCAGGACGTTGCCCGCCGCACCGGGTGGCCTGGCGTCAACTGCGTTGACCCAGAAGGAATCCCGCCGATAGCGTGGGCGCCCGGTCGCGTCGGGGAGGGACTGTGGATATCGGGGTGATCGGCGGGGAGGCCGTGCTCACGGCTGTGGAGACGGCCGTGTCGGCCGCGTTGAGCGGGGCCGCCGGGGAGGTGGGCGAGGAGCCGTCGAGGGGCTGCTGGGGCTGCTACCGCTACCGGAAACTGCGGATCAACGGCAGGCTCCCTGGGCGCCTCCTGCCGCGCATCTTCGTCCCGGGGTCGTCCGAGGCGAGTCGGAGCCTCGTCGATCGAATCGGCCACGTCACGCTCACCCACCCTGAGCCCGTCGACCGGTTCGCCGAGAACTTCGCGGCCGCTCGCAAGGCCTCCGGTCTGGAGATGGGCATACGCGTCGGACTGATCGCACGACGCACGGCCGAGGAAGCCTGGGCCGCTGCCCTGGAGAACCACCGGGTGGACCGGGCGGCCCGGCTGAGAACGCTCCTCAAACGGGAATCCGAGTCCGACTGGAATCGGCGGCTGGCCCGGCTGGCATCCGAAGCCGACGTCCACGACGGCGTCTACTGGACCGGTCTCTACAGCGCCGGACGGACAGGCGCGCCCCTGCTGGTCGGCAGCTACGACCAGGTGACGGAATACCTTGAGCGGTACATCTCCCTCGGTGTCACGAAGCTGTTGCTGACCAAGGTTGATACGGAGGAAGAGTTTCGCCACGCCCGCACCGTCCTGACCCGGCTCGACAAGTAGGGCACCGGGCGAGGTAAATCAATGGCGCCGCCTTCACACAAAAGCCGCGTGTCAACGGCCAACTCATTCTGGTTCTGGCAATCTGACGGATGCTGAGGAACGCAGCTACGCCCGTCGGCACACCGAAAAGGGCACCGTTGGCCCGTCAACGGAGCGGTCTTCGCAACGCCGTCGAACTGCGGTGACTGTGACGGCATTCAGCGGCTCCACGGTGACGGCTTCCCGTGGTCCCACTTCGTGAAGATCGATAACGGCTTGGGCTGGCCCCACCCAGGAGTTGCTCCAGCTCGGGGCACTGACGGCGTGGGCCCACGGCAGGCCGTCCCTTCACAAGTCGGGGCCAGTGGAAGCCGTCACCGTGGAGCCGCTGAACGCCGTCGCAGCCAACTGCGGGGTCATTCCGCGCCCACGGCTGAAGCCGCATGGGTCGAGTGGCTGTTCGCCCCGTCCTCGCATCGGCAACCCGGTCCAAATACCGGCGTGGGGGCTGCCGAGAGCTAGGGGTTCGGTTCATACTTGCACCAAAGCCTGATGAGCGGTGAGAGGGCCTCGCGGAGGCGGAGGGATGGACCCATGGGTGCGTGGGATGATCTCGGCATGCCCAGGAGCAGTAACGACAAGGTGCCGGCCGAATATGTGGTGGATGGCACCTGGCCGCATGCCGTCCTTGCAGACGACGCTCCTGTCGGTGCGCACTATGGGCAGGCGTTTGCGCGCAACCTGGAGCTGGCGTTGGCTCGGACAAACCAAAGCCTTCGCACGTTGGCGGAAGTGACTGGGTTGAATCATTCGACCATCAGTCGTGTGGTGAACGGGAAGGTCATGCCGGATCTCGGGACACTGGCGCGTTTGGAGGTGGCTCTCGGGTTTCAGCTGTGGCCCGGACTTGCGGCGCTGCCTCCAGGTCGTCCGCCCTCCTGAAGTGCCCAGTTGAGGGGCAGGTTCGAGGCGTCCCTCGCCCTGACGCCCCCTTGCTACTGGCTGGCGGAGGTTTTTCTGTGTGCATGTATGCACCGCGCCTGCGTCGTGAAGCGTTCCTCGTCTGTTTTGGGCACCGACATATGGTCGCCTTGGTGCCTGCAGCTCCACCCTCGGTTCCCGGCGTTCTCACACTGCCGGGGTCCGGGCTGCGGGAGGGCGAGACATACGAGGAAGCGATGCGGCGGATCACGGTTGGCGCCATCCCTGCGACTGCACTGCACCTGGGTGACCTCGTCGGGCGCGTGGAAGCGACGTTGCCGGATGGCGGGGCGGAGCCCCGCAGGGAGGCTCGCCTCTTCCTGGCGCACCTGGGAAGCCCGCGCCCCTGTCCCGCTCGGTCGAGATGCAGCGAGCCCATCGAGTGGGTTCCTCACACGGAAGTGGCCCAGGTCATTGCTTCGCTCGGTATCCCGGAGCTGGGTGCCTTCATCGAGGGGTACGTCGACGGCTGGATCCCGCCAGGCTGGATCACTCTCGGTCCGTAGCTCTTGACCTGGGGTGATATCGGCGGCGTTCCCGAAAATGAGGCCAAGCGTTCCGAAGGTTCTCTGGTGAACCACTACTGACCTGCGGTTTCGAGGTTTTCATCAAGCCCCACGGAGGCGAGGACCCGGTCCGGGGACGGGGTCCGGGGTCAGCCTACCGGGTTCCGGGGGGTCGGGGGAGATCGGGTCGGTCGCGGGGGCGGGTGATGAGCCAGGTGCCGCCGACGACGAGGAGGGCGAAGAGGGCGAGGCCGGCGCAGAGCTCGGCGATGAGCCAGAGGCGGTCGTGGAGGGAGAGGGCGCCGTTGAGGGTGATCTGGAGGGAGCCGACGGCGAAGGCGATGGCGGCGGTGAAGACGGCGACGAGTTCGACGGCGCGGACGGCGTTGGCGCGGGCGGTTTCCTGGAGGGCGCGGTGGGCCTGGGACTGGCGTTCCTCGCGGGCGCGGAGGTCGGCCTCCAGGAGGTCCCAGCGGCGCTGGTGCTCGGCCTCGCGTTCGGCGAGGCGGCGGGTGTGTTCGGCGTCGAGCCGGGCGCGGGCCCGGGCGGCCAGGATGTCGTCGCGTCTGCGCAGGTACTGGCCCTGGAGGAGTTCGTGGCTGCCGCGGCTGCCGATGGCGGGGAGGAGGCGGAGGGCCCGGTCGACGGTGGACAGGGCGGCGTCGTGGTCGCCCGTCTCGTGCTGGCCGCAGGCCAGGCGGAAGCGGAACATGTGGTCGTGCGGGTGGGCGCGGACGGCTTCCGCCGCGCGGTCGCGGAGGAGGGCGCCCTGGCCGTCGAAGGGGGCGGCCATCTGGATGCCGTTGAGGCAGATGTCGATCACATGACGGGTGCGGCGCGGGGAGTTCCACGCCTCGTCCAGCAGCGCGGTGGCGTGTTCGGTGGTGAAGGCGCCGTGGGCGAAGGCCGCGAAGGAGCGCAGGGCGGTGAAGAGGGGGTCGCGCCGGTGCGGCCCGGCGGCGAGGGCGAGGAGGGAGGAGTCGAGGAACTGGTGGAGCTCCTCGGCCGCGAAGTTCGAGCGGAGCTTGCCCGCGTGGTAGAGCGTGGCGAAGTACGCGATGTCGCCGGCGGGCGCGTCGCGGCCGACGACGCCTTCGGCCGCCTCGGCGAGTTCGCGCGGTGACTCGACGGTGTCCTTGGTGATGAAGGCGTAGCCCAGGCTCCACTTCTCGCGCACCTCGGTGCGGTGCGCGGCCGCGACGTGCGCGCCGAGCCAGGCGGCGCAGTCGGCGGCGGTGCGGATGCTCGGCAGGGCCAGGAAGCGCAGCCGCCAGTAGCGGTCGGCGCAGATCAGATACGGGTCGGCGGCGAAGTCGGCGGAGCGGACGTCGAAGGGCGGCTCGACGCCGTCCCGCAGGAGCGCTGCGGCGGCCTCCTCGCAGACCCGGTCCAGTTCGCGCGAGTCGGACGCCGGGACCGCGCCCAGCCGCGCCGTGACCGATGCGGAATCCATGGTTCCCCCCAGGTTGCCGAATCGGCTCCTCCCTATCATGTTCACGTCGATCTCGGGGTCATATCATGCGGATCATGCTGGTGAACGTGGTGACGGCCGTCCACGCGCCGCACGCCGCGTTCCTCCCCGCCGCCTGGGAGTCGCTGCGGCGGCAGAGCCATCGGGACTGGGTCTGGCTCGTCCAGATCGACGGTCCGCAGGACGCGGTGCTGCGGGCGCTCGCGGAGTGCGGTGCGGCCCGGGACGGCCGGGTGGACGTCGCGGCCAACGGCACCGGCGAGGGACCGGCCGTCACGCGCAACGTGGCCCTCGGCCGCGCGGAGGCCGAGTTGGTGCAGAACGCCGACGCGGACGACGAGTTGGAGCCCGACGCCCTCGCCCTCCTGGCCGGCGCCCTCGCCGCGCACCCCCGCGCCGGATTCGCCGTCGGGCACGCCCGTGACCTCCTGCCGGGCGGCGCCCTGCGACCGCACCAACTTCCGATAAGCGACGGGACGTTGCCGCGCGGTGTCCTGCTCGACGCCTGGTCCACGGTCGGCGAGGGCGGCTACCGGCTGCCGGTGCACCCGGCGGGGGCCATGTGGCGCCGTGAACTGCTGCTCGCGCTCGGCGGGTGGTCCGCGCTGCACGGCATGGAGGACACCGGGCTGTTGATGGCGGCCTCGGCGGTGGCCGAGGGGGTGCTCGTGGACGCGCCCACGCTGCGCTACCGCAAGCACACCGGGCAACTCTCCGCGCGGCGCGACGATTTCGTCGGGGGGGGGCCGCAGATAGAGATGGTGCGGCGGCGCGCCGCCGTCCTGCGCGCCCTCCCCGGCTGGTGCGCGCCGGACGCCGTCGCCCGGCCCGCCTGCTGACGGGCGGTCGGCCGCCCCGCTAGCGTGGGCGCCCGGTCGAGTCGGGGAGGGGCTGTGGATCTCGGGATGATCGGTGGGGACGCGGTGCGGGCCGCGGTGGAGGCGGCCGTGTCCGCCGCGTTGAGCGGGGCGTGCGGGGGAAGCGGGGCGCAGGGTCGTCGAGGGGCTGGTGGGGCTGCTGCGGCGTGGCGGGACGGGCGAGAGCGGGACGGGCGAGAGCGGGACGGGGGAGGCGGACAGGCTGCCGGTCACCGCCGACGAGCGGGCGCGCGTCGCCGAGGAGCTGCGGGCCCGGGCCCTGGCCGCTCCCGAGTACGCGGAGGCGCTGCTGCGGTGGGTGCGGGAGGCGGAGCTGCTGGGGGCGGGGACGGGCGTCCGGCCCGTACCGCGGATGCTCCCGGCGGAGAGCGGGGTGTTCACCGACCGGGGCGATGTCCTGGCCGGGCTGGAGGAGCTGCTGGCGGCGCCGCGGACGGGCGGGGCGGCCGTCGCGGTGATCAGCGGACCGGGCGGGATCGGCAAGTCCGCCACCGCCGTGCACTGCGGGCACCGGCTCGCGGAGCGCTTCCCGGACGGGCAGCTGTACGTGTCGCTCGGCGGCGGGACGACGCCGTCCGACGTGCTGGCCGAGCTGCTGGCCCAGCTCGGGGAGCCCGCCGCGACGGCCCCCGCCGACCTGGCGCGGCAGGGCAGCCGCTACCGCGAACTGACCGCCGGGCGGCGGCTGCTCGTCCTGCTCGACGACGCGCGGTCGGAGGCGCAGGTCAGACCGCTGGTCCCGGCCGCCGCCGGATCCCTGGTCCTGGTGACCGGCAGGCATCGGCTCGGCGGGCTGGCCGGCGACCCGGGGGCGCGGTTCTTCGCGCTGGACCCGCTGCGGGAGGACGACGCCGTCCTGCTCCTCGAACGGGTCGTGACGGCGGCCGGCCGGCGGCCCGCCGCTCGGGACGCGGCGGGTGCGGCGGGCGCGGCGGCCGTGGCGCGGGGGTGCGGCGGCGTGCCGCTGGCGCTCTGCGAGGCCGGTTCGGTGCTCGCCGTGCGCACCCACCTCAGCTGGGAGACGGTCGGCGCCAGGCTCTCCGGGCACGAGGGGAGCGAGGGGAGCGAGGGGCGTGAGGGGAGCGAGGGGCGTGAGGGGAGCGAGGGGCGTGAGGGCAGCATGGACGGCCGGGGTGGGCACGACGGGCAGGAGCTCGGGACCGGCGCCGTCCGGCGCGGGCACGACCTCTCGTACCGCGAGCTGAGTCCCGAAGCCGCGCGCCTCTACCGGCTGTTGGCCGGCTGGCCCTGGCCCGGCATCGGGCCCGGCGCGGCGGCGAAGGCGGCCCAGACCACCGAGGGCGCGGCCCGGGTGCTGCTGGAGGAGCTCGCCGGCGTGCACCTGCTGGAGGAGGTGGGGGAGGAGCGCTACCGCTTCCACGACCTCGTCCGCGAGCACGCCGAGCGGCGGGCGCGGGCGGACGAGCGCCCGGCGGACCGCGCCGCCGCCGTGCGCCGCGTGGCCGGCTGGTACCTGTCGTTCGCCGCGGCCGCCGACTTCCGTGTGATGCCGGGGCGTTGGCGGCTCGGACGCGCGTACGCGGGGCTCGCGCTGCCCGCGTCGCGCCCCCCTTCCGACGCGCGCGACGCGCTCTCCGCCCTGCGGCGCGAGCGGGAGGGCGTCGCGGCGGCGATCCGCGCCGCCGACGCCCATGGGGCGGACGAGCTGGTCTGCGGGCTGTGCGAGGCGAGTTGGGCGCTGCACCTGCGGCTGGGCTTCCACGACCAGTGGCTGGACGGCCACCGGCTCGGTATCGAGGCGGCCCGCCGCCTCGTGGAGGAGGGGACGGGCGACCCTCGCTTCCTGGGCCGGATGCTCGTCCAGTCGGCCTTCGGCCACATGGGCCGCAGCGCGTGGGCCCGGGCCGAGGCCGCCCTGGACGAGGCGGTGGCGGCGGAGGAGGCGGCCGGGCACCTGCGTGGCCTGGCCACCGCCGCCGAGGCGCGCGGGCTGCTGCGGCTGCGGCAGTGGCGGTGGGCGGCGGCCGGAGAGTGCTTCGTCGCGGCCCAGGGGTTCTGGCGGCGGATCCGGCCCGGCGGGGACGGCGAGGAGGACGTGCCGCGCGGGCTGGCGCTGCTGGAGGACCACATCGGCCGCGCCCTGCGCGGCGCGGGCCGCCACGGCGAGGCCGTCGCCCGGCTGAACACGGCCCTGGCCATGTTCCGCGCCCTCCCCGTACGGGACGTGTACAACGAGGGCCGCGTCTACATGAGCCTCGGCGAGACCCACCTCGACGCGGGCGATCCGGCGGCGGCCCGGGTCTGCCTCGACGACGCCCTCGCCGTGATGGACCGCGAGGGCGCGGAGCTCCAGCACGCCGACGCGGCCGAGCTGCGCGCGTCCTGCGCGACGGGTCCGCAGGAGCGGACGTCCTTCCTGCGGAGGGCGGAGGAGCTGTACGCGAAGGGCGGGGACGCGGCGGGCGCGGCCAGGGTGCGGGCCCGGCTGGAGGGGTAGGCGGGCCCGGCCCGTCCGGCGGGCTACCGCGCCCCCGCGTCCGCACCCGCCGCGAGCCGCTCCACCCCCACCCGGTGCCGGGCGCGGCCCGTCACCACCACCAGCTCCGTGTCGCCGGGGCCGAGCGCCTTCCCGCCGCCGCCCGTCCAGGCGTACACCGCCGACGCGTACGCCGCCGGGTCGCAGAGGCCGGGGCGGCCGTCCGGGCCGGGTGCGGCGGTCAGGCGCAGGAGGTCGCCGGCGCGGGTGCGGAGGGTGCAGCGGCCGGGGGCGGTGAGGTAGGCGGCGACGCCGCAGTGGGGGTGGCGGGTGAGCACCTCGGCGGTCCAGGCGGCGGGCGGGCCCAGCCGGGGGTCGTCCTCGGGGGCGGTGCGGACGATCACGTCGGCGAGGGTGAGGAGCCCGGCGTCGCGGGTGTCCTCGGCCACGGCCGTGTGCGCCTCCTCGGCCCAGGGGTCCTCGGGTTCGTACGGGGCGTCGGCGTAGCGGGCGAGGGTGACCTCGGGCGGGGCGGAGGGGCGGAGGCGGGTCAGGACCCGTACGGGCGCGGTCCGTTCGGCCGGCTCGTGGGCCGGCAGGGGGAGCGGTTCCAGCAGGGCGGGGACGCCGGCGGGCTCGGGCAGGTCCATGATCCGGTAGAAGGTGCGGCGCAGGAGTTCCGCCGAGCGGCCCGGCGCGGACGTCGTCCGCTCGGCCAACGCGGCGTAGCGCAGGGGGTCGTGGGTCTCGACGGCCCGGTCGATCTGGGCGCGCAGATCGTCCTCGGGGCGCAACCTCGGTGCCGTGCGCCCGAGTTCGGCCACGGGCGAGTGCGGGTCGAGGTCGCCGGCGGGGAACGCGCCGAGGAGGACGGGCCTGCCGATCGCCGCCGCGTAGTACGTCACGCTGCCGTGGTCGCCCAGGACGCAGTCCGCCGCGACGAGGGCCTGCCGCCAGCCGCCGAGCGGATCGACGAGGGTGAGCCCGGCCCGGCGGGCGCGGTCCAGCCAGGCGCGGAGCTGCCCGGGGCCGTGCCCGTACCAGATGTTGGGGTGCAGGACGGCGGCGACGCGGTATTCGTCGGCGGGCAGTTCGGCCGTCAGCCGGGGGAGGAGACGGGGCAGGACGTCGTCGTCGCCGAAGAGCGAGCGGGGCGCCCAGGTCGAGTTGAGCAGGACGAGCCGCTGTCCGGGGCCGACGCCGAGCGCGCGGCGGAAGCGGTCGCGGTGCGGGAGCGCGTCGAGGACGCGGTCGTAGCAGGGGTCGCCCGCGAGGACGGCGGTCGGGGCGGCCTCGGGGCAGCCCGCGCGGAGCCGTTCGAGCTGCTCGGGGTGGGAGAGGACGGTCGCGGTGGCGAGGGGCCGGCCGTCGTGGAGGAGCCACTCGGGAGACATCCCGAAGACGGGCGCGGGGGCGGGCGCGGAGCCGGACGTCCGGTGTCCGGTGTCCGGTGTCCGGTGTCCGGTGTCGCGAGTCTCTTATTGTAGCCAATGCCGTGCGAGAGGACGGCCAACTTCCCGGCGAAGGACTCCAGTTCACCGCCGTAGCTGGCGGACACCGCCAGGTCGACCGGCAGCCGCCGCGCCTGCTCCCACGGCACCACCGGCAGCCCGGCGTCCGCCAGCAGCTCGGGCACGCCCGCGAGGAACGGCGACGACCCGGTGCAGGTCGCGAGCGACTGGACGCGCAGGTCCTCGGCGATCAGCGGCAGGACGTCCAGCAGGCGCGTGGCCGAGGTGACGTTGTGCACGACGAACAGCGCGTGCCGGCGCACCCGTCGCGTCACCCACCGCCCGGCGTCCGCACCGACCGGAACGCGAAGCTCCGCCCGTACCCCGTCCCGTATGCCGCCCGTCACGTCCGTACCTCCCCGCCCTCGCCCCGAACGTTACTGGCCGGGACGGGGCGGGGGGACGGGTGGTCAGTGGGTGCGGCGGCCCCGCGTCACCCTGACCCGCCAGTCCCCCCGCGCGTCCCGGCCGAGGACGTCCACCGTGACGCCCTCGACGGTGGCGCGGCGGCCGACGGTGAACGGGGCGTCGCTCAGGCTCGCCGTCACATTGGGGTCGGAGGTGTAACAGCCGCGGCCGCGCGGGGTGGAGTCGACGGCGCGGATCGGGCCGGAGCCGGACGGGCGGTCGGTGGCGACCGTGGTCACCAGGACGCCGGACCGGCAGACGGCGTGGTCGAGGGGGCCGGGCGTGCGGACCTCCAGCGTGACGGCGCGGTGGCGGGAGACCGGGACGACGGCCAGCTTGGTGCCGCCGCGCACCGAGGTGGGGCTGAGGGTGAGGGTGCGGCTGCCCGCGACGCTGACGCACTGCACCTGCCGCGGCGCCAGCCAGCCGAGCTTCCACTTGTGCCAGGCGAGGAAGTCGTTGGAGGGGCCCCAGTCCTCGTCCATGGGATCCCAGTGGCCGACGGGGGAGGAGGTGCGGTCGCCGCGGCCGGTGGCGTAGAGGTCGGGGAGGCCGAAGCTGTGGGCGTTCTCGTGGACGAGGACGCGGTAGGGGCTGTCGCCGGTCTGCCGGCTCCAGATGAAGGAGACGTTCTTCAGGGCGGCGCCGTGCCGGGTCCGCAGGCCCGTGGGCGCGCCCGCGAAGGTCACCGAGCGGACGTCCTCGGTGGCCGGCGGCCCGGCCTCCGGGCTCGCCAGGACGTTGACCAGGTCGTAGCGGCGCAGGTCCACCGAACCGTCGACGGCGGCCAGGATCTCCCGGGCGAGCGCGTGGTAACCGGTGTCGCTGCGCGTGTCGAAGGGCGTGCCGCGCCGGATGCCGTACTCGGCGTACGGGCGGGACATGCGGATCCAGCGCAGCACCGGCGTGGAGCGGTAGTCGAGCCGTCCGTAGGAGCTGGTCCGGTAGAAGTCCGCGACGGCCGGGAAGAACTCGGCGTACCGCTTCCGCGGGTGGTCCCGGGCGGGGGCGTCGGGGAAGTCGATGAAGAGGGTCACGGCGCGGACCGTCCCGCTGGAGCGGGCGTAGCCGCCCGGGGTGCGGGCGCTCTCCGAGACGGTCCGGCCGGCGGTGCGCAGGGCGCAGGCTCCGGTGGGACGCCGGCCGGTGGGGTCGGGGAGGGCCGGGAGCGCCACCGGTTCGTGGGCGCCCGCCGGGCCGACGGCCGGTGCGGTGAGGGCGAACAGGGCGATCGCCACCACGGGGACGGCCAGGATTCTCATGCCGGTCACCTCCTGCTGGCTGACTCTCACCCTGGGTCGTCGCACGCCCGTACGCCTTCGGGGGTACGGCGTTCGGGTGACGCACGCCACAGGGCGGCCCGGAAATATCCGGGGACCTTCTCCCCGTTTGACCTCACGTCCTCGCACAACCGGGGAGTCGTTCCCCGCTTACGGAGCCTCGGCTCCGAGGCCCTCACGAAGGAGCACGTCCGTGTCAGCCAGCCAGCCGCGCCTGCGGGCGGACGCCCGGCGCAACCGGGAGCGGATCATCGCGGCGGCCCGCGAGGTGCTCGTCGAGGACGGGGGCGACTTCTCCTTCGACAAAATCGCTCGACGTGTCGGCGTCGGCAATGCCACCCTGTACCGGCACTTCGCGGACCGCCGCGAGCTGATCCACCATGTCACCCTCTCGGTCATGGCCCGCATCGCGGAGCAGGCCGAGGCGGCACGAGTCGAGGAGACCGATGCTTTCCGCGCGCTGAGGCGGTTCGTCCACGCGGCCGCCGCCGAACGGGTGGGCGCGCTGTGCCCGTTGCTGGAGGGCTACGTCGACCATGACCATCCGGACCTCGTGGCCGCGCGCGAGCGGCTGGAGTCGCGGGTGCAGTCGCTGATGGACGCGGCCCACGCGTCCGGGCGGCTGCGCGCCGACATCGCCCTGGGGGATCTGATGGTGGCGATCACCCAGCTGACCAGACCGCTGCCCGGCAAGGGCTGTCCGGAGTTCGACCGGTTCGTCCAGCGGCACCTGCAGCTCTTCCTGGACGGACTGATGAACCCGCCCCGCTCGGAACTCCCCGGCCACGCCGTGACCTTCGACGAGCTGCGCCGCAACGGGGGCCGGGCCGGGGCCGGTTGTCAGACCCCCCTGCCATAGTTCGTCGACGTACCGAACGCCGTACTCCCCAGACGTACCGAACGCCGTACCCCCCACCCGACTTCCCCACCGATCCGCCCGTTCCGCCCGTTCCGATCCGCCCGTTCCGCCTGATTCGCACCACGAGGTAGGCCCCTCCATGCCAGAAACCCCCCTCCCCGACCCCCGGCGCTGGAAAGCGCTCGTCTTCATCGCCCTGGCCCAGCTGATGGTCGTCCTCGACGCGACCATCGTGAACATCGCGCTGCCCTCCGCCCAGGCCGACCTCCACATATCGGACGGCAACCGGCAGTGGGTCATCACCGCCTACGCCCTGGCCTTCGGCGGGCTGCTGCTCTTCGGCGGCCGCATCGCCGATCTCTGGGGCCGCAAGCGGGCGTTCGTCACCGGTCTGATCGGCTTCGCCCTCGCCTCCGCCTTCGGCGGTGTCGCGGTCAACACGGCGATGCTGCTGTCCGCCCGCGCCCTGCAGGGCGTCTTCGGCGCGCTGCTCGCGCCCGCCGCGCTGTCGCTGCTCGCCGTGACGTTCAGCGAGGCCAAGGAGCGCGCCAAGGCGTTCGGCATCTTCGGTGCCATCGCCGGTGGCGGCGGCGCCCTCGGCCTGCTGCTGGGCGGCGTGTTCACCGAGTACCTCAACTGGCGCTGGACGTTCTTCGTGAACATCCCGATCGCCGTGATCGCGGTCGCCGGTGCGGTCGCGGTCGTCCGCGAGCCCGCGGGCAGCCGCAACTCGTCCCGGCTCGACATCCCCGGTGTCGTCCTCGCCACGCTGGGCCTGGTCTCCCTGGTCTACGGCTTCACCCGCGCCGAGACCGACGGCTGGACGGCCGGGCTGACGCTGGGCCTGTTCGTCGCGGCCGCGGTGCTGCTGGCGGCGTTCGTGGTCGTCGAGAGCAAGGTCGCCTCGCCGCTGCTGCCGCTGCGCGTGGTGGCCGACCGCAACCGCGGCGGCGTCTACGCGGCGCTGGGGCTCGCGTCGATCGGCATGTTCGGCCTGTTCCTCTTCCTCGTGTACTACCTGCAGGGGGTCAAGCACTACAGCCCGGTCTCCAGCGGCCTGGCGTTCCTCCCGATGATGGCGATGATGATCATCGGTTCCACGCAGATCGGTGCCCGGCTGATGATGCGGGTGCCGGCCCGCTGGCTGATGTTCCCCGGCTTCCTGCTGGCCGCCGCCGGCCAGGCGCTGCTGACGGGGATCGACGTGGACACCCCGTACGCGACGGGCATCCTGCCCGGTCTGCTGATCATGGGCCTCGGCATGGGGACGGCCTTCATGCCGGCCATGAGCCTGGCCACGCACGGCGTGCAGGCCCGGGACGCCGGTGTCGCCTCGGCGATGGTCAACACCTCGCAGCAGGTGGGCGGCGCGATCGGCACCGCCCTGCTGAACACCATCGCGGCCAGCGCCGTGACGGACTACCTGAAGTCGCACGCGTCCGAGGCGGCGGCGTCGCCGCAGGCCGCGAAGCTGCTCGGGCTGAACGCGACGGTGCACAGCTACCAGACCGGCATCACCTGGGCCGTCGGCATCCTGACCCTGGCCGCGGTCGTCTCGCTGGTCTTCGTCAACGCCGGCCGCCCGGACGCCGCCCAGGGCGCCAAGGCCGAGAGCGCGGAGGACGCGGTTCCGGTCATGGCCCACTGATCGGCGGGCGCGGCCGGCCGGCCGGCGCGGCCGCGGCCCGCCGACGGCGGCACGCGACGGAGGGCGAGGGCCTGCCTGCCGTACGACGTGGGAGGCCCCGCACGGGCAAGCCGTGCGGGGCCTCGCGCGTGCTCGGGCCCCGGGCCGATGTGCCCGGCCTCGTCGCCGCCGGGGCGCCCGCGCCGGGACGACCCGCGCCGGGGCGCGCCCGGCTTCCGGCCGGCCGGGGCGGGCAGGGGCGATGCCCGTGTGCCGGGGCGGGTCAGCGCAGCCAGGGCAGGTCCGCGCCCGCCGGCTGGAGGCCTGCCGCGATCGTTCCGCAGATCTCGCCCAGTTCGGTGACCTGCTCGGGGGTGAGGCGGTCGAAGATGGCCGCCCGGACGGCCGCGACGTGCCCGGGGGCCGTCCGTTCCAGCACCGCGAACCCCTCGTCCGTGAGCACGGCGAGCTGGCCGCGCTTGTCGGAGGGGCAGTCCTCCCGGCGCACCCAGCCGTTCTTCTCCAGCCGGGCGACGGCGTGCGAGAGCCGGGACCGGGTGATCTTGGTCTGCTGGGCGAGTTCGGTCATCCGCATCCGCCGCCGCGGGGCCTCGGAGAGCTGGACCAGCAGCGCGTAGTAGATGTGCGGCATGCCCGCGTCGCGCTGGAGCTGGCGGTCCAGGTGGTCCTCCAGGAGCGTGGTGGCGTGGAGGTAGGCCTGCCAGGCGGCCTGCTCGCCGGCGCTGAGCCAGCGCGGTTCCGCCGGGTCGGGTGCGGGTTCGTTCGTCATGACATCCACTGTTCCACTCACCGCTCGCCTGCCGCTCAGTCCTTGAAGTCTAAATAAAATCGCTCTGAAGTCGAAGAGAAGAGCTTGAAAGTTCAAGCAACCTGCGCAACGCCGAGGCCGACTGGAGCGACCGTGCCGTCCACCACCGAGTCCACCGCCGGGCGCATGCCCGTCCTCTTCCTCTCCCACGGCGCGCCGCCGCTCGCGGACGACGCGCTGTGGCCCGGCCAGCTCGCCGCGTGGTCCGCCGGACTGCCCAGGCCCCGCGCCGTCCTGATGGTGTCGGCGCACTGGGAGGAGGCCCCGCTCGCCCTGGGCGCGACCGAGACCGTGCCGCTCACCTACGACTTCTGGGGCTTCCCGGAGCACTACTACCGCGTCCGCTACCCCGCCCCGGGCGCGCCCGCGCTCGCGGAGCGGGTGCGCAAGGCGCTGCGCGGCCCGGGGACGCCCGTCCACGACGTGCCCGGCAGGGGGCTCGACCACGGCGCGTACGTCCCGCTGGTGGAGATGTATCCCGGCGCCGACGTCCCGGTGCTCCAGATCTCCCTGCCCACGCTCGACCCGCGGCGGCTGATGGCGGTCGGCCGCCGGCTCGCGCCGCTGCGCGACGAGGGCGTGCTGATCGTCGGCAGCGGCTTCTTCACCCACAACCTGGCCGCGCTGCGGCACGGGGGCGGGACGCCGGGCTGGTCCGCGGAGTTCGACCACTGGGGGCGCGAGGCGCTGGAGGCGCAGGACGTCGACGCGCTGCTGGACTTCGCGGACAAGTCCCCCGCCGCCGCCCTCGCGCACCCGCGCACCGAGCACTTCGCCCCCCTCTTCGTCGCGTTGGGCGCCGCCGAGGGTGAACTCGGCAGTGCGCGCAGCGTCATTGACGGGTTCTGGATGGGACTGGCCAAGAGGTCGGTGCAGTTCGGCTGATCATGGGGCCACGCTAGGCCGCCGGGCGGCGGGCCGGAACGGTCTGCGGTCTTACGCCTCCGGACCGGGGCCGGGGCGGCCCGCGTCAACGGCGCATCGGGTACTGGTTCCAGTGGAAGACGTCGTACGACAGCAGCCCCACCAGCACGCCGAAGCCCAGGCCGATGCCGAGCGAGCGCAGCCAGCTGCCCCCGGAGACGCTGTGCAGGAAGCCGATGGTGATGCCGGCGAGCGCGCCGTACGAGAGCGCCCGTACCTCGGGGATCATCGCGTTCCGCTCGCGCACGAGCACGTAGCCGATGCCCGTGGCGACCGCGGCGACGACCAGTCCGAGCAGCCAGCCGCCCGCCTCGGAGAAGCCGTTGTTGTGGGAGAGGAAGACGGTGTAGAGGAAGAGGACGACGCCCAGGCCGACCGGCACGGCCCAGGCGGGGCGGCTGCGGTCGGGCACCGGGCCGGCCTGCGTCCGGCGGGCCGGCAGCGGGGTGCCGCGGAGGACCGGGCCGGGGGCGTCGTGGGCGTGGTGCGGCAGGATCGAGTGCGCCGGCATGGCGGGCTCCTCTCGTTCGCCCCCCGGGGATACCAGCCGTCGATACCAGCGCACACCCGTGCCCGTGCGGGGGCAAATCGATCAGTGCCGGCCGTCGTCGCGCAACCGGACGCCGGAAAGCGGCGTCCACACCATCGGAGGCCGGTCGGTCAAAGGTGACGGTCGTCTCATCGGTCCCCCTCGGGCGCGGGCGGCCACCGGCTCCGCGCGGGCCGCGCGGCCGGTCCGACCAGGGCGTACGCCGGCCCTCCCCGCCCTGTGGCCCGCAGTCGGCCGGGCAGGGTACTGCATGATCGTAAAAAAGAAGACGTCCTCGGGGAATTCTGTCCGGATTCCGGCCGTTCTTTCCTTCGGACGGGTTCGCAGCGCGAGCCCCCCACCATCCCGCGACCGTCTCATCGCAAGGGAGTACGCATGGCAACCCGTGCCGTCGCCCGTCGTCAGTCCGCTACCAAGGGCTCAGGCGAGGCAAGCAGTGTTCGCGCCTCGGCCGGGGAGATCGCCGATCGCGACCTGGTCGGCATGTACCTGGACGAGATAGCGCGTACGCCCCTGCTCGACGCCGCCGAGGAGGTCGAGCTGTCGCAGGCCATCGAGGCGGGCGTCTACGCCCGGCAGATCCTGGACGGCCTGGAGTCCGGCGGCCCGGAGGACGCATCGCGCGAGGAGCTGGAGGCCATCGCCGCCGAGGGCGCCCGCGCCAAGGACGTCTTCATCAAGTCGAACCTGCGCCTCGTGGTCGCCGTCGCCCGTCGCTACCCGCGCAGCGGACTGCCCCTGCTGGACCTGATCCAGGAGGGCAACGCCGGTCTGGTGCGCGCGGTCGAGAAGTTCGACTACACCAAGGGGTTCAAGTTCTCGACGTACGCGACCTGGTGGATCCGCCAGGCGATCACCCGCTCGATCGCCGACCAGTCGCGCACGATCCGTCTCCCCGTCCACCTCGTCGAGGAGCTCGGCCGCATCCGCCGGGTCCAGCGCGAGTTCAACCGGGAGAACGGCCGCGACCCCGAGCACGCGGAGATCGCCGAGGAGCTCGGCACCACCACCGAGCGCGTCGGTGACGTGCTGGACTGGGCGCGCGACCCGGTCAGCCTCAACATGTCCGTGGACGACGAGGGCGAGACCCAGTTCGGCGACCTGCTGGAGGACACCTCCGCGGTCTCGCCGGAGCAGTCCGTCATCGCCCTGCTGCGCAGCGAGGAGCTGGAGAGCCTCATCGGCCGCCTCGACCAGCGCACGGCGTCGATCATCAAGGCGCGGTACGGCATCGAGGACGGGCGGGAGCGCACGCTCACCGAGGTCGGCAAGCAGCACGGGCTCACCCGCGAGCGGATCCGCCAGATAGAGAAGCACGCGCTGCTGGAGCTGAAGAAGATGGCCCACGCCACCGGCTTCGACGCGGCGGCGTGAGCCACCGGAGCGAGGGCTCCCGGCCGGGCGGCCGGGAGCCCTTCGCCGTCACGCGTCCGCCGCCCGGCTGATCCGCGCGCCCAGCGCCCGTATGCGCTCGACCAGCTCCGGCGGCTCGTGCACCGTGAACTCGCAGTCCAGCATGGCCAGCCGGTAGGCCATCCACTCCGGCGGGTCGGAGACGTCCGCGTCCAGCCGGCAGCTGTCCTCGTCGACCGCCACCGGCGTGCCCATGGTGGCGGGGAGGCGGGCCGCGACCGAGGCGGCGGGGGAGCGCAGCGTCACCACGACGCGGTAGGCGGGCCGGTCGCGGGAGAGGGAGCCCCTGACGAACGCCGCCGCGTTCTCGGCGGGCAGCTCGCGCGGCTCGAAGCGGGCCCCGGTGGGGAACGGCTCGCTCACCCGGTCCACCCGGAACGTCCGCCAGTCGTCGCGGTCGATGTCGAACGCCACCAGGTACCACCGGCGTCCCGTGCTCACCAGGCTGTGCGGCTCCACCAGCCGCCGGGTTTCCGTGCCGTCCCCGGAGCGGTAGGCGAATCTCAGCCGTTCCCGGCCGGTGACGGCCGAGGCCATCGTGGTCAGGGTGCGCGGATCGACGCTGGCGCCGTCGCCCGAGGTCAGGGGCACGGTGGCGGCCTGAAGAGCGGTGACGCGGTGGCGCAGCCGGGACGGCAGCACCTGTTCGAGCTTGGCGAGGGCGCGGACGGACGCCTCCTCGATGCCCTCCACGGCGTGGCCCGCGCCCGCCCGCAGACCGACCGCGATGGCGACCGCCTCCTCGTCGTCCAGCACCAGCGGCGGCATCGCCGCGCCCGCGGCCAGCCGGTACCCGCCGACCGCTCCCATCGTTGCCTGTACGGGATATCCGAGGTCGCGGAGCCGTTCGACGTCCCGCCGGATCGTCCGGGTGCTCACGCCGAGCCGCTCGGCGAGCTCGCTGCCCGGCCACTCGCGGGGGGTCTGGAGGAGGGAGAGCAGGTTCAGCAGCCGTACGGGTGTGTCGGTCATGCGCCCAGCCTGCCAGGAATGTAGGACACCGTTTGACCTAGTGGCTGGATAACGTGGGGCACGCCTGGAAATCGACAGTGGAAGGCCCTGCCCCGTGAGCTCCGTGAGCACCGATCCGCCCCTCGACCGCCGCCGCTGGATCGCGCTGGCCGTCGTGCTGACCGCGTCCTTCATGGACCTCGTCGACGTGACGATCGTCAATATCGCCATGCCCAGCATCAGCAAGGACCTGGGCGCGTCGTTCAGCGTCCTCCAGTGGATCACCGAGGGCTACGCGCTGGCCTTCGCCGCCGGTCTGATCACCGGGGGCCGGCTGGGCGACATATTCGGCCGCCGGAGGATCTTCCTCATCGGCATGTCCGGCTTCACCCTCGCCTCGATGCTCTGCGGTGTCGCCGCCGACCCGCACGTGCTGGTCGCCTCCCGGATCCTGCAGGGCGGCACGGCCGCGCTGATGGTGCCGCAGGTGCTGGCCATCGTGCACTCCACCTTCCCCGCCCACGAGCGCGGCAAGGTCTTCGGCATGTTCGGCGCGATCGTCGGCCTCGGCGCGGTCTCCGGGCCGATCCTCGGCGCGCTGCTCACCGAGTGGAACCTCCTCGGCCTCGAATGGCGGCCGATCTTCCTCGTCAACCTGCCCGTCGGCATCGCCGGCCTGATCCTCGGCCGCCGCTTCATCGCGGAGTCGCGCAGCGCGGACGCGCTCAAGCTGGACCTGCCCGGCGTCGCCCTGGCCACGCTCGGCATCGTGATGTTCCTCTACCCGCTCACCCAGGGCCGCGAGCTGGGCTGGCCGCTGTGGGGCTGGCTGTCGATGGCCGGCAGCGCGGTGGTGCTCGCCCTGTTCGTCCGCTACGAGCGGCACAAGAAGGCGAAGGACGGCTCGCCGCTGGTCGAGCTGTCGCTGTTCTCCGTGAAGAGCTTCGCGGGCGGCATCGGGGTGCAGCTGGCCTTCGGCATCGTCTGCGGCATCTTCTTCCTGTGCTGGACGCTGTACATGCAGCTCGGCCTGGGCTGGAGCCCGCTGCGCGCCGGTCTGACCGGCATCCCGTTCTCGCTCGCGGTCTCCGTGGCCGCCGGCATGTCCGTGCAGAAGCTCGTCCCGCGCTTCGGCCGGAAGGTCCTCCAGGCCGGGGCGCTGGTCATGGCGGCCGGTGTGCTGACCTACATCTGGGAGGCCGGGCACTACGGCGCGGACATCCGGCCCTGGCAGATGGCCCTGCCGCTGGTCGTCATGGGCGCGGGCATGGGCCTGATCGTGGCGCCGCTCACCGAGGCGGTCATCGCCGAGGTGCCCCGCGAGCACGCGGGCTCCGCGTCCGGCCTGATCAACACCGTGCAGCAGCTGGGCAACGCGGTCGGCCTCGGGCTGGTGTCCGTCGTCTTCTTCGGCGTGCTCGACGAGGGCGCGGTGGCGAAGGGACGGGCGGCGACGGCCTTCGCGGACGCCTTCCGGCACGCGATGTGGTGGGTCGCCGGGCTGCTCGGTGTCGTCCTCGCCCTGATGTACGCGCTGCCGCGGCGCCCGAAGGCGGCCCCCGCGGAGGCGGAGGAGACGGCTCCGGCCGCCGAGCCGGCGGGCGAGCCGGTGGCCGCCTGAGCGGCGCGGCGCGGTACGGCGCGGCATCCGTCCGGATCCTCCGGGCGGGGCCGCGCCGTTCTCATATCCGCTGTTCCAGGCGGGACTTGGCGGCGGGCCACTCGTCGCGGAGCATCGAAAACCAGACGCTGTCCCGCCACGTGCCGTCCGGGCGCCGGACGTGGCGGCGGAACGTGCCCTCCTCGACGGCGCCGAGACGGGCGACGGCGCGCCGCGAGCGCTCGTTCAGGTGGTCCGTCTTCCAGACGACGCGGCCCATGCCGAGCTCCTCGAACGCGTGGGTCAGCATGAGGAGTTTGCACTCGGGATTGACGGCGGAACCCCAGTGGGCGCGGCCGTACCACGTGCCGCCGATCTCCACCTGCTCGCCCTCGGCCGAGGCGGCGGCGTAGCAACTGACACCGACGGCCCGGCCGGTGTCCCGGTGGACGACGGCGAACGGCACGAGCGACTCCTCGGCGAGGTGGCGCGCGACGATCGCGCCCATCTCCTCCTCGGTGCGCGGGGTGCGGTGCCGCGTCCACCGCCATACGTCCTCGTCGCCCCCGCCCGCCGCGAAGAGATCGGCGGTGTGGGACGGGACGAGGGGTTCGAGGCGGATGTGGCGTCCGGTGAGGGTGGTGGTGCGGGTGGGGAGGGTGGCGGTGATCATGGCCGGACGGTAGCCCGGGGCCTCCCGGGTGGCAAGGGCCGGCCGCCATGGGGCCGTTGGCCCCTCCCGCGGGACCTCAGGCGTCCCCGTACAGGTCGCGGTACGACGGGAAGACTCCCCCGGGGCCGTCCACGCCCTCCGCGGCCAGAACTCCCTTCACCACGGCCCGCGTCAGGACGTCCGCCCCCGCCGCCAGGATGCCGTTCACCGCGCCCAGCGCGTAGTCCACCCCCTCCGGCAGGCCCTCCTCCGCGGGCAGCGGGCGCGTCCCCGTGGCGAGGGCGAACACCGTGTCGCCGTCGGTCAGCAGGTGCACCGGCCGCACCGCCCGGGCGAGGCCGTCGTGGGCCGTGCCGGCGAGCTTCTGCGCCTGGGCGCGGGTGAGGACGGCGTCCGTGGCCACGACGGCGATCGTCGTGTTGAGCGGCGGGCGGGACGACGCGGCCAGCCGCCGCCCGGACTCCGCGCGGGCCTCCGCGAGGGCGGCCGTCGCCGCGCGGTGCCGCTCCTCCGGCGGCACGGGCGTGCGCCGGTCCGCCCCGTACAGCACGCCCGTCTCCGGATCGACCACCGACCCCGCCGCGTTGACCACCGCGAGCGCCGCCACCGTCACCCCCGAGGGCAGGACGGCGCTCGCCGTGCCGACGCCGCCCTTGAGGCCGCCGGCCACGGCGCCCGTCCCCGCGCCCACGGTGCCCTGGGCGACGGGCGCGCCCGGCTCCGTCGCGGCCGCCGCCTCGGCCGCCGCCCGGCCGAGCGCCGCGTCCGGACGGGCCCGCCAGTCACCGCCCCGCCCGAGGTCGAACAGGGCTGCGGCCGGGACGACGGGCACCACCTGGGACGGGCCGGGCCCGACCCGCACCCCGCGGCCGGCCTCCTCCAGCCAGGCCATCACCCCGGACGCGGCGTCCAGGCCGAAGGCGCTGCCCCCGGTGAGCACCACCGCCTCGACGCGCTGGACGAGGTTGCGCGGGTCGAGCGCGTCCGTCTCCTTCGTCCCCGGGCCGCCGCCGCGCACGTCCACGGCGGCCACCGCCCCGCCGGGCTCGGTGAGGACCACCGTCGTCCCCGACAGGGCCCGCTCCCCGGTGAGGCGGGCGTGCCCCACCCGGAGCCCGGTCACGTCGGTGAGGGCGTCCCGGGGGCCGGTGGTGACGGTGTGCCGCCCCACGGCGGCGGATTCGTGTGCGCTGCCGGTCTCAGTCATGGCGCATGCGTATCACGGTGCCCCGCCGCGGAGTCAGGCCCCGGACGCCGTCGGCCGTCCGCCCTCCGCCGCCCGGCGGTCCGCGGTATCGCTCCGCGCCGTCAGCGTGACGCCGACCGCGACCGTCACGGCCGCCACGCACCCGGCCGCGAGCACCGCCCAGCGCGCGGCGAACGTGCACGCCAGGACCAGCACCGCCGAGACCGGCAGCACCAACTGCTGGACCGGGCCGCGTTTTTGGTGCCGCGAGTGGATCAGCCACACCGTGAACATGAACAGCGCGGCGGCCACGGTGACCGTGGAGGCGGCCGCGAACGCCGAGACGTGCGCCTTGCCGGTGGCCTCCTCGATCGCCACCTCGATGCCCGCGCCGATGGCGGCGGCCGAGCCGAAGACCAGGTAGTGCCCGTAACCCCACAGGAACGCCTGCCTGTTGGAGATCAGGTGCAGATGGATCGGGACCGCGAAGTAGATCCAGTAGGCGGCGAAGATGATCAGGAGCCCGCCGGCCGCGATGGGCAGCAGCGTGCCGAGCGCCCGGTGCTCGTCCACCGCGGACTGGACGGCGACCGTGGCCGCCGAGACCGTCTCGCCGAGCACGATGATCGTGAACAGCCCGTACCGCTCGGCGATGTGGTGCGGATGCCAGCCGGTCGGCCGCCGGCGCTCGGCCCAGACGGGAACGGCCGTCTCGCAGAGCGCCATCCCCAGGAACAGCCACGGCTTGCCGCCGGGCAGGAGCAGCAGGCCCAGCCACCCGACCTGGCACAGGGCCACCCCCGCCGCGTACCGCAGCGCCGTCCGCCGCTCCGCGCCCTGTGTGGAGAGCGCCGCGCGCAGCCACTGGCCGACCATCGCCAGCCGCATCACCAGGTAGCCGAACCAGACCACCCGCCAGTCGCCGCTGTCGAAGGCGCGGGGCACGCCCGCCGCGAGCACCAGCACCCCGGCGATCTGGACCAGCGTCATCCCGCGGAACAGCACGTCGTCCGTGTCGTAGGCGGAGGAGAACCAGGTGAAGTTCATCCAGGCCCACCACACCGCGAAGAAGATCATCGCGTAGCCCTGGACGCCGTGCCCCGGATGCCCCTCCGCCAGCGCGTGCACCAGCTGCCGGCCCGCCTGGGCCACCGCGACCACGAAGCACAGATCGAAGAAGAGCTCCAGCGGGGTGGCCGTACGGTGCTCCTCTTCGCGGCCGCGCGTGCTCATCCGGCGCAGCACGCCCTGGTGGCTGCGGAGCGGCCGGTGCGGCGTATCGCTCATGCGGCGATTGTCGCCTCGGGCACGGCCGGTCGCGACCGGGACGCCTCGCGCCTCGCGGCCTCGCGCCGGGCGGCCCGGTACCCGGCAGCTCTGTGCCTGGCAGCTCCGCACCCCGACCCCCGGCGTTCGGCGGCTGTGTAGCCGGGGATGCCGCGCCCCGCGACCACGCGCCCCGCGACCCCGCGCCCGGCAGTTCTGTGCCCGGCAGTTCTGTGCCCGGCAGTTCTGTGCCCGGCGGTGCCGCGCCCGGCTGCCCCGCGCCCGGCTGCCCCGCACCCAGCAGCCCCGCACCCAGCAGCCCTGTGCCCGGCAGCTCCGCACCCCCCGGCCCCGTACCCTGGAGCCATGAGCGCCACCCCCGAACCCAGGCCCGCCCTTGTCTTCGACGATCCGCTGGACCGCCCCTCCGCGGATGACACGGACCGTGGGTGGGGCGAGCGGCCGGTGGGCGGGGACGCCGGTGATCTGGCCCGTTTTCTGGACGAGAAGCCGCCGCACCACCTCTGAGCCGGGCGGCGGCCGGCCGCGCGGCTAGCGCTGCGCGGGCACCGAGTCCGTGCCGGGGCCGCGCCGCTGCTCGAGCAGTGTGTCCCGGATCTGCGCCAGCAGCTCGATCTCCGTCGGCTGGGCCGGCTCGCTCTCCGCGGGGCGGCGGGCCGCCTGGCGCTCCTGCCAGCGCTTCATGGGAAGCAGCATGAGGAAGTAGACCACCGCCGCGGTGATCAGGAAGGTGAGCGAGGCGCTCACCACCGCACCCCACTGGATGAAGACGCCCTTCGTCACCTCCCCGGCCGCGTTCTTCGCGCACGGCCCCTTGAGGCAGGCGGCGTAACGGTCCAGGTCGGTGGTGCCGAAGGCGCCCACGATGGGGTTGATCACGCCCTTGACCACAGAGTTCACGATGTTGGTGAACGCCGCGCCGATGACAACGGCGACCGCGAGGTCGATCACGTTGCCCCGCATCAGGAACGCCTTGAAGCCCCCGAGGATCCCCGTCCTCTTCTCGCTCACCGAACAGCCTCTTTCTGCACTCGTCTGCACCGGAATTTCCGGAATGGCGGACTGCACACCCTACGAGATGCTCCGGCCGGTGTGTCCAATCCGCGCACACGATCAGGGGAGGCCCGGTCAGCGAAGCCCCCAGCACGCCAGCAGCGCCGAACACGGGATCACCACCCCGGCCACGACCGCTACCCACCCGGCCGCCGCACCACGCCGGCGCCCGACGCGCACGGGCGCGAAGTGCGGCACCGCGCACGCCGGTGGCGGCGCCCAGGACGGGCGGGAACCGGGAGGGGGAGACGCTGCTGGGGAGGAGGGGGGAGAAGGAAGAGGGGACATGGCAGACCACCGCCCGTCGTGGGGAGTTCGGAGGAGACGCTCCCCACGATCCCGGGTCCGGCCGGCTCCCGCTGGAACCGGCCGGAATCTGTGGACGGCCGGCGGCTTGTGGAAAACCCGCTCATCCTCAGGGGTGAGTGATCAGCCCACGGTTGACGGACGAGGCGCCGCCTCAGGGCAGGGCGATCCCCAGCTCCAGCCCGTCGAGCGCCCCCGCGCACGGGCAGCCGCGGTCCTCGTTCCCCGGCAGCACGCCCACCACGTCGAAGAGCACCCCGCGCAGCCGCTCCACGTTCGCGGCGAAGACCCGCAGCACCTCCTCGTGCGTCACACCGTCCCCCGTCTCCGCGCCGGCGTCCAGATCCGTGACCAGGGCCAAGGACGTGTAGCGCAGGCCGAGTTCGCGGGCGAGCGCGGCTTCCGGGTGCCCGGTCATGCCGACCACCGCCCAGCCCTGGGCCGCGTGCCAGCGGGACTCCGCGCGGGTGGAGAAGCGCGGCCCCTCGACCACGACCATCGTCCCGCCGTCCACCGGCTCCCAGTCGCGCCCGCGCGCCGCCGCCAGCACCGCCGCGCGCCCGGCGGGGCAGTAGGGGTCGGCGAACGGCAGATGGACGACCTCCGGGACGGAGCCGTCCGGCAGCGGCTCGCCGTCGAAGAAGCTCTGCGCCCGCGTCTTCGTCCGGTCCACCAGCTGGTCGGGCACCAGGAGCGTCCCCGGCCCGTACTCCTCCCGCAGGCCGCCCACCGCGCACGGGCCCAGCACCTGGCGGACGCCCACCGAGCGCAGGGCCCACAGGTTGGCCCGGTAGTTGATGCGGTGCGGCGGCAGGTGGTGG
Organism: Streptomyces caatingaensis; assembly: GCF_001187435.1. GTDB lineage: Bacteria > Actinomycetota > Actinomycetes > Streptomycetales > Streptomycetaceae > Streptomyces > Streptomyces caatingaensis. The sequence continues at coordinate 918,801 of NZ_LFXA01000017.1, forward strand.
CCGCGGCCGTGACGGGGGAGGAAGGCGACCCGGCGGCCCGCCACCTCGCCGAGGAAGAGGGAGTCGCTGGGCGACCCGTAGGGCGTCTCGACGGTGACCTCGGTCACGTCGTCGAGGAAGGCGTAGAACCCCGAGCCCCCGATGACGCCTATCTCCGCGCGCGGACCCGTCCCTTGGCCGAGAGCATCGGCCGTGCTCGTGTTGACCATGGCGTCACCCTAGCCCCCGCCCCCGAAGCGCGATCAAGCCCCGGAGCCCGCCCGGGACCGGAGCCCGCCCGGGACCGGAGCCCGCCCGGGAGCGCAGCCCGCCCGGGACCGGAGGCGTCCGACACCGCCGGAGAACACGACGGAGCCCGCCGCCTCCCGAAGAGGCGACGGGCTCCGTCGAAGGATGCTGCCGGAGTGAGTGCGTCAGGCGGCCGACGAGCTCGCCGAGGCCGAGGAGGTGCTCGACGAGGCCGAGGACGACGACGAAGACGAGGACGACGCGGAGGCCGACGACGTCGTGGACGCCGACTTCGCCGGGCTGCTGCTCGACGACGTGCCCCGGCTGTCGTTGCGGTAGAAGCCGGACCCCTTGAAGACGATGCCGACCGCGGAGAACACCTTCTTCAGGCGTCCGTCGCAGCTCGGGCACACGGTCAAGGCGTCATCGGTGAACTTCTGCACCGCCTCGAGGCCCTCGCCGCACTCGGTGCACTGGTACTGGTAAGTCGGCACTTGCTCCTCCTGGCACTCTCACTCGATGAGTGCTAACGACGCTCCATAGTGCAGTATTCCCGCGCGTCAGTCCACCGGGACGGGCTCGCGGTGACCCACCCCACGTGCCGCGACGGCCGACTCCTCCGCCGGAGGGGTGAGGCTGCGCCGCAGCGCCAGCAGGACGAGCAGCGCCAGCGCCGTGCCGCACAGGGGCACCAGGAAGCCGTGGTGCGCGCCGAACTTGTCGATCAGCTTGCCGGCCACCAGGGAACCGGCCGCCTGGCCAAGGCCCACCGAGCCGGTGAGCCAGGTGAACGCCTCGGTCCGGGCCCCGGCCGGGACCAGCTTCTCGACCAGGGTGAAACCGGTGATCAGCGCCGGGGCGATGCACATGCCGGTGATCAGGCCGAGGGCGCCCAGCACCGGCGCGGAGCCCGCGGCCCACAGCGGCGTCGTGGCCAGCGTGAGCAGCGGGTAGGCGACCAGCAGCCGGCGCTGGGGGGCGCTGCGCCAGGCGACGGTGCCGACGACGACGCCCGCGATCATGTTTCCGGCCGCGAACGCCCCGTACAGCACGCCGTTGAGGCCCGGTTCGCCGATCTTCTCGGTGAAGGCGGCCATCGACATCTGCATGCCGCCGAAGACGGAGCCGATGCCGAGGAACATCACGGCCAGGACGCGCACGCCCGTCACCGACAGCGCCGAGGCGCCCTTCTCGCGGCCGCCCGTCCCGGAGGTGCGGCCGGGCTGCGGCTGGGTGCGCCGCTGCGAGGCGAAGAGCAGGCCGCCGACGACGGTCAGCAGCGCCTCGGCCACCAGGCCCGCCGACGGGTGCACGCCCGTGCACAGCGCGGTGGCCAGCACCGGACCGATCACGAACGTGAACTCGTCGGTCACCGACTCGAAGGCGGCCGAGGTCGCCATCAGCGGCGAGCCCGTCAGCTTGGCCGCCCAGCGCGCCCGGACCATCGGGCCTATCTGGGGGGTCGACGCACCGGCCGGCACCGCCGCCGCGAACAGCGCCCACAGCGGGGCGTGCGACAGCGCCAGCGTGATCAGCAGCGAGATCGCGGCCGCGTGCACGACGACGCCGGGCAGCAGCACGGCGGCCTGTCCGAAGCGGTCCGCGAGCTTGCCGCCCTGCGGCGCGAAGAGCGCCATCGACACACCGGCGGTCGCCGAGACGGCGCCCGCCGTGGTGTACGAGCCGGTGGTGTTCTGGACGAGCAGCAGGATGCCGATGGTGAGCATCGCGAACGGCTGTCGCGCCAGGAAGCCGGGGAGCAGGAACGTCCAGGCGCCGCGCGTGCGCAGCAACTGGCCGTACCCGGGACGGGCCCCGGCGGATTCGTTGACCGTGCCTGCCACGGCCTGGCCTTTCCGCCGCCTGGTAGCACGCCCCGGACGGTCGCCGCACGGAGCGCGCCGAGAGCTGTCCTCTCGCGCAGGACCGTGGTAGATACCGCTCCGGCCGCCTTGTCGCGGCCGCGGCCGCCGTGCGGTCGCGCCAGCCCTGCATCAGGCAGAGTTGGTTCGATGTTTTGAGCAGGATGAACTTAGTTCTTCCCTACCATACCCGGCGTCCGTTTCCGCCCGCCCTTCCCGGAACCGGCAACCGCCGTCCCGTCCTCGGTGCCGCTGGTTCCCAGCCAGCCGGCCAGCTTGCCGCCCTCGGCGACCGCCCGCAGCCGTTTCTCGGTCGCGTCGCGCACCGGGTCGGTGGCCACCACCAGCAGCTCGTCCCCGCGCCGCAGCACGGTCGCCGGCCCCGGGACGAAGCTGGTGCCCTCGCGGACGACCAGGGTGACGGCCGAGCCGGCCGGCAGCCGCAGCTCCGCGACCTCGACGCCGTGCATCCGCGACCCCTCGGGCACCGCGACCGACAGCAGGTGGCCGCGCAGCCGCTCCAGGGGTGCCGACTCGATGCCCAGGTCCTCCGCCTCGGTCTTCCCCAGGGCGAGGCGGCGGGCCAGCCACGGCAGCGTCGGGCCCTGCACCAGGGTGTAGACGATCACCAGGACGAAGACGATGTTGAACATCCGCCGCGCCTCGGGCACGCCCGCCACCATGGGGATGGTGGCCAGCACGATGGGCACGGCGCCGCGCAGCCCGGCCCAGGACAGCAGCGCCTTCTCCTGCCAGGGCAGCCGGAACGGGGCGGTGCTCAGGAAGACCGACACCGGCCGGGCCACCATCGTCAGCACCAGCCCGACCACGAGCGCGGGCACGATGTCGTCCCCCAGCTCGTGCGGGGTGATCAGCAGACCGAGCAGGACGAACATCCCGATCTGCGCGATCCAGCCGAGCCCCTCGGCGAACCCGCGGGTGGCCGGCCAGTGCGGCAGCTTGGCGTTGCCCAGGATCAGCGAGGCGAGGTAGACGGCGAGGAAGCCGGAGCCGTGGGCGAGCGCGCCGCCCGCGTAGGCGACGGTGGCGATGGCCATGACGGCGATCGGATAGAGGCCGGAGGCGGGCAGGGCGATGTGCCGCAGGCCGTACGCGCCGAGGAAGCCGATGGCCAGGCCGACGGCCCCGCCGATGGCCAGTTCCAGCGCGATCTTGCCGAGGAGCAGATACCAGTGCTCGACCGGGCCGGCGGCCGAGAAGGCGACGACGAGGATGACGACGGGGGCGTCGTTGAAGCCCGACTCGGCCTCCAGGACGCCCGTCAGCCGGGACGGGAGGGGAACGTTCCGCAGGACGGAGAAGACGGCGGCGGCGTCGGTCGAGGAGACGACCGCGCCGATGATCAGTGACTGGCGCCACTCGACACCGGCCAGATAGTGCGCGGCGGTGGCCGTGACGCCGACGCTGAGCGCGACGCCGGCGGTCGACAGGACCGCGGCGGCGGGCAGGGCGGGCTTGACCTCGTGCCACTTGGTGCCGAGTCCGCCCTCGGCGAGGATCACGACGAGCGCGGCGTAGCCGAGGACCTGGGTCAGGCCGACGTCGTCGAAGCTGACGCCTATGCCGTCCTGGCCTATCGCGACGCCGATGCCCAGATAGACGAGCAGGCTGGGGAGCCCGCTGCGGGAGGAGACCCGTACCGCCGCCACCGCGACCAGCAGCACGAGCGAGCAGACGAGCAGGAGTTCGTTGAGGTGGTGGACAGTCAGGGGCCGCTCCCTTCACTAGAACTCCGGTCGTGGCACGGCGAAACGTTCTGTGGCCGACCGGAATTTCGTTTCCTCTCCTAACATTTTACGGGTTCTTAACGCGGTCCGGCGGTCCGGCCGTGGGCCGCCCCCAGCGGTGGTGCCGACTCCGCGTCCGGCCGCCGGGCCCCCTGCGCCTATGGTTGCTTCCAGCACTCCAGGACCACCCGGCCCCGCGAAGGACAGCGATGCCCTCCAACAACACCGGCCCTTCCGGCAAGAAAAAGAAGGGACGCCGCGCCCGCCTGCTCGGGATCAGCCTCGCGCTGCTGCTCGTGGGAGGCACGGGCTACGGGGCGTACTGGGGCGTCGACACCGTCCGCGCCTCCTTCCCGGAGACCACCGGCACGATCCAGCTGAAGGGCCTCAAGGGCCAGGTGCGGGTCGAGCGCGACGGGAACGGCATCCCCCAGGTCTACGCGGACAACGTCGAGGACCTCTTCCGCGCGCAGGGCTTCGTCCAGGCGCAGGACCGGTTCTGGGAGATGGACGTCCGGCGGCATCTGACGGCGGGCCGCCTCTCCGAGATGTTCGGCTCCGGACAGGTGGAGACCGACGCCTTCATCCGCACCATGGGCTGGCGGAAGGTGGCGCAGGAGGAGTACGACACCAAGCTCTCGGAGACCACCAAGAAGTACCTCCAGGCGTACTCCGACGGCGTCAACGCCTACCTCAAGGACCACCAGGGCAAGTCGCTGTCCGTGGAGTACGCGGCCCTGGAGTTCGAGAACGACTACAAGCCCGAGAAGTGGAACCCGGTCGACTCGGTCGCCTGGCTCAAGGCGATGGCCTGGGACCTGCGCGCCAACCTGCGGGACGAGATCGACCGTTCGCTCGCCTCGACCCGGCTCGACGCGAAGCAGATCGAGCAGTTGTACCCGACGTACCCGTACGACCGGAACAAGCCGATCGTCGAGGGCGGCGGCTACGACGGCCTGGCCAGGGAGTTCGACCCGAAGGGCACGCCGTCCTCCTCCGCGTCGGCCCTCCAGGGCACCCGGCAGGGGACGCAGCAGGGCGCCCCGCAGGGCACCGCCAATGGGGCCTCCGGCAACGGCGGTACGCCCGGCGGCTCCGCCAACACCGGGACGAACAAGGGCACTCCGGGCGGCTCCTCCGCCACCGGCGGGCTGCACACCGGCCTGTCCGCCCTGTCGAAGACGCTCGGGCAGATCCCGGCGCTGCTGGGCCCGAACGGCAACGGCATCGGCTCCAACTCCTGGGTGGTCTCGGGCAAGTACACGACCACCGGCAAGCCGCTGCTCGCCAACGACCCGCACCTCGCGCCGCAGATGCCCTCGCTCTGGTACCAGATGGGCCTGCACTGCACCAAGACCGGCGAGCAGTGCCCGTACGACGTGGCCGGCTACACCTTCGCGGGCATGCCCGGCGTCGTCATCGGCCACAACCAGGACATCGCCTGGGGCATGACCAACCTCGGCGCCGACGTCGCCGACCTCTACCTGGAGAAGGTCTCCCCGGACGGCACCTACCAGTTCGGCGGCAAGCAGAAGCCGCTGCGCACCCGCAAGGAGACCATCAAGGTCGCGGGCGGCAAGGACCGCGAGTTCACCATCCGCTCCACCGACAACGGCCCGATCGTCTCCGACCGCAACGACGAGCTGACCAAGGTCGGCCAGGACGCGCCCGTGAAGGGCGTCGCCCCGGACCGCGCCGAGGGCTACGCCGTCTCCCTGCGCTGGACGGCCCTGGAGCCGGGCAGGACCATGGACGCGGTCTTCGCCCTCGACCGGGCCGCGGACTTCGCCGAGTTCCGCAAGGCGGCCGCCGACTTCGCCGTCCCCTCGCAGAACCTGATCTACGCGGACACCAAGGGCCACATCGGCTACCAGGCGCCCGGCCGCATCCCCGTGCGCTCCAAGAAGCACGACGGCCGGCTGCCCGCGCCCGGCTGGGATCCCGCCTACAGCTGGAAGGGCTACATCCCGCAGTCCGCGCTGCCCTGGGACTACGACCCCAAGCGCGGCTACATCGTGACCGCCAACCAGGCCGTCGTCGACAAGAAGTACCCCCTGCCGCTCACCTCCGACTGGGGATACGGCGTCCGCAGCCAGCGCATCAACGAGCTCATCCAGTCGAAGATCAAGGACGGCGGGAAGATCTCGACCGAGGACATGCAGAAGATGCAGATGGACAACAGCAGCGAGATCGCCAGGCTGCTGACCCCCTATCTGCTCAAGGTCAAGCTCAAGGGCCCCAACGAGCGCGAGACCAAGTACCTGCGCGAGGCGCAGGACCTGCTGAAGGACTGGGACTACCACCAGGACGCCGACTCGGCCGCGGCCGCCTACTTCAACGCCGTCTGGCGCAACACCCTCAAGCTCGCCTTCGGCAACAAGCTCCCCAAGGAGCTCCGCGTCAAGGGCCAGTGCCTGCGGGTGCGTCCGGCCAACGACGCCGGCCCCAAGGAGGACCTCGACGGCAAGGCCCGCTGGGTGGTGGAGTGCGGCGAGCGCGAGCCGGACGAGGCGCAGCCGGACGGCGGCGACCGCTGGTTCGAGGTCGTCCGCAGCATCATCGACAAGCCGGACGACGCGTGGTGGAAGACGAACGGCACGCGCGCCAACCCCGGTTCGAAGAACCGTGACGAGCTGCTGGCCCGGGCCATGAAGGACGCGCGCTGGGAGCTGACCTCCCGGCTCGGCAAGGACGTCTCCTCCTGGAGCTGGGGCCGCCTGCACCAGCTGAACCTGAAGAACCAGACGCTGGGCAAGGAAGGTCCGTCCGTCGTCCGCTGGCTGCTCAACCGCGGTCCGTGGAACCTCGCGGGCGGAGAGGCCGCGGTCAACGCGGCCGGGTGGAACGCGGCCGGGGGCTACGACGTCCTCTGGGTCCCGTCCATGCGGATGGTCGTCAACCTCGACGACTTCGACAAGTCGCGCTGGATCAACCTGACCGGGGCGTCCGGGCACGCGTACAACGCGCACTACTACGACCAGACGGACATGTGGGCCAAGGGCGAGCTGCTGCCCTGGGCGTACTCGGCCGGAGCGGTGAAGAAGGCGACGGAGGATTCGCTGACGTTGCGGCCGTAGCCGGCCGCAGGGTTTGTCCTCCGACGCCGGACGGGCTGCATGCAGCCCGTCCGGCGTCGGAGGACAACCGTGCGCGTCAGCGGAACCGCCTCACACCCCCCGGCGTCACCACCGCATCCACCGCCTGATCGTGCGCCTCCGCCGGCACGCGAGGGACCACCTCGTGGTCGTAGAGCAGAACGACCCGCGCCGGCCCCGGCCGGGAGAGCCGGGCCAGCACCCGGTCGTACGACCCGCCCCCGCGCCCCAGCCGCACCCCCCGCCCGTCCACCGCGAGCCCCGGCAGCAGCACGGCGTCGGCCTCCGTGACGGCGGAGACCCCGAGCCGGTCGCCGTCCGGCTCCAGCAGCCCCCGGCCGGCACGGACGAGATGGCCGGGCCCCCGGTACAGCCCCCAGTCGAGATCGTTGTCCGGCAGGAGCACCGGCAGCAGCACCCGCACCCCCCGCCCCCGCAGCACCTCCAGCAGTGCGCGCGTGCCGGGCTCGCGGCCTATCGACACATACGCGGCCACGGTCGAGGCCCCCGCGAGCTCCGGGAGATCGAGCGCGCGCCGCCCCAGCGCTTCCTGCGCCCCCGCGACCGCCTCGGCGCTCAGCGCCGCGCGCCGGTCGAGCAGCGTTCGCCGCAAGTCGGCCTTGCCGACATCGGACTTGCCCATTGTTCGTACAAACTCCTTTTCTCGGTTCATACTCGGTGGAGCCGCATCTTCCACCCATTCGCAACGGATAGTGTTCGCCCCATGACTCACGCGCGACGTCGGATCAGCAAGGCTGTCATTCCTGCCGCCGGTCTCGGTACCCGTTTCCTGCCGGCCACCAAGGCCACCCCCAAGGAAATGCTGCCGGTCGTCGACAAGCCGGCGATCCAGTACGTGGTGGAGGAGGCGGTGCAGGCCGGCCTGACCGACGTCCTCATGATCACCGGTCGGAACAAGCGCCCGCTGGAAGATCACTTCGACCGGAACTACGAGCTGGAGGAGGCGCTGCGGCGCAAGGGCGACGCCTCCCGCCTGGCGCGCGTGCAGGAGTCCAGCAACCTCGGCACGATGCACTACGTCCGCCAGGGCGACCCCAAGGGCCTGGGCCACGCCGTGCTGTGCGCGGCGCCGCACGTGGGCGACGAGCCGTTCGCCGTGCTGCTGGGCGACGACCTGATCGACGCCCGGGATCCGCTGCTGTCGCGGATGGTGGACATCCAGCGGCGGCGCGGCGGCAGCGTCATCGCCCTGCTGGAGGTGGAGCCGTCGCAGATCCACCTCTACGGCTGCGCCGCCGTCAAGCCGACCGACGCCGAGGACGTCGTGGAGGTCACCGGGCTGGTGGAGAAGCCCGAGCGGGCCGAGGCGCCGAGCAACTACGCGGTGATCGGCCGCTATGTGCTCGACCCGGCGATCTTCGACGTGCTGCGCGAGACCCCGCCCGGCCGCGGCGGCGAGATCCAGCTCACCGACGCGCTCCAGGCGCTCGCCGCCGAGCCGGGGCTGGGCGGCCCGGTGCACGGCGTGGTGTTCAAGGGGCGCCGCTACGACACCGGTGACCGCGGCGACTACCTGCGCGCCATTGTCAGACTGGCGTGCGAACGCGAGGATCTGGGGCCGGACTTCCGTGCCTGGCTCCGCCGGTACGTCACCGAGGAGATGTAGCGCCTTGACCGAAACCGCCTCGCCCGTCGCCGCGGACCGCCTCTGGTCCGTGGACGAGCACCTCGCCGACATCCTGGGCAGGATCCGCCCGTTGGAGCCCATCGAGCTCCAACTCCTGGACGCCCAGGGCTGCGTGCTCGTCGAGGACGTCACCGTGCCCGCCGCCCTGCCGCCCTTCGACAACAGTTCCATGGACGGCTACGCCGTGCGGGCCGCCGACGTCGAGGGCGCGAGCGAGGAGTTCCCGGTGGTGCTCAGGGTCGTCGGCGACGTCGCCGCGGGCGGCGGCGAGCCGCCCGCCGTCGGCCCCGGCGAGGCGGCCCGGATCATGACCGGGGCGCCGCTGCCGCCCGGCGCGGAGGCGGTCGTCCCCGTCGAGTGGACGGACGGCGGGCTGGGCGGCGGCCCGGCCACCACGATGTCCGCCCGGCGCCCGGACGCCGACGGCGGCCTGGGCGAGGTCCGCGTCCTGCGGCCCGCCGCCGCCCGCGCCCACGTCCGCGCGCGGGGCAGCGACGTCGCCGCGGGCGACCTCGCGCTCGCCGCCGGCACCGTCCTCGGCCCCGCCCAGCTCGGCCTCCTCGCGGCGATCGGCCGCGCGACCGTGACCGTACGGCCGCGCCCCCGGGTCGTCGTCCTGTCCACCGGCAGCGAGCTCGTCCCGCCCGGGGAGCCGCTGGCCCCCGGCCGCATCCACGACTCCAACAGCTATCTGCTGGCCGCCTGCGCCCGCTCGGCCGGCGCCCTGGCCTACCGTGTCGGGGCGGTCGACGACGACCCCGAGACCCTGCGGGCCACCCTGGAGGACCAGCTCGTCCGCGCCGACGCCGTCGTCACCAGCGGCGGCGTGAGCGTCGGCGCCTACGACGTCGTCAAGGCGGCCCTCTCCGGGCTCAGCGGCGACGAGGGCAGCGTCGCCTTCCGCCGGCTGGCGATGCAGCCCGGCAAGCCGCAGGGCTTCGGCCGGCTCGGCCCCGACCGCGTCCCCCTCTTCGCCCTCCCCGGCAACCCCGTCAGCTCGTACGTCTCCTTCGAGCTCTTCGTCCGCCCCGCCGTCCGCGCCCTGATGGGCCTCCCGCCCCAGGACCGGACCGTCGTGCGCGCGACCTGCGCCGAGGCGGTCACGGCCTCGCCGCAGGGCCGCCGCCAGTACCTGCGGGGACGGTACGAGGACGGCCGCGTGACCACCGTCGGCGGCGCCGGCTCCCACCTGGTCGGCGCCCTCGCCCACGCCAACGCCCTGATCGTCGTCCCCGAGGACACCACCGCCGTCCCCGCCGGGGCGGACGTCGACGTCGTCCTCCTCGACTGACGGCCTTGCCGACCGGCCGCTCGCCACTCCGGGTACGGTGACTGCCCACCCCAACCGCACGGACCCGGACCGGGAGAACGATGAGCAGCGACCGGCACCCACCCGCCCGGCTCACCCACCTCGACGACGCGGGCGCGGCGCGCATGGTGGACGTCTCGGGCAAGGACGTCACCGCCCGCACCGCCAGGGCGAGCGGGCGCGTCCTCGTCTCGCCGCGCGTGGTGGAGCTGCTGCGCGGCGAGGGCCTGCCCAAGGGCGACGCCCTCGCCACCGCCCGGATCGCCGGGATCATGGGCGCCAAGCGCACCCCCGAGATCATCCCGCTCTGCCATCCGCTGCCGCTGACGGGCGTCACCGTCGACCTGGCGGTCGCCGACGACGCCGTGGAGATCACCGCCACCGTGCGCACCACCGGCCGCACCGGTGTGGAGATGGAGGCGCTGACCGCCGTCTCGTCGGCCGCGCTCACGGTGGTCGACATGGTCAAGGCCGTGGACAAGGCGGCCGTGATCACGGACGTCCGGGTCGAGGAGAAGACCGGCGGCGCGTCCGGCGACTGGCGGCGGCCGTGAGAGCCCTGGTGATCACCGCCTCGAACCGCGCCGCCGCCGGCGTCTACCCCGACCGCGGCGGCCCCCTGCTGGCCGACGGCCTGGCCGCGCTGGGCTTCGAGGTCGCGGACGTCCGCGTGGTGCCCGACGGCGCGCCGGTCGAGGCGGCCCTGCGCGCCGCCGTCGCCGAGGCGTACGACGTGGTGCTCACCACCGGCGGCACCGGCATCTCGCCCACCGACCGCACCCCCGAGGCCACCCGGGCCGTCCTGGACTACGAGGTGCCCGGCATCGCCGAGGCCATCCGGGCCGAGGGGCTGGCCAAGGTCCCCACGGCCGCGCTCTCCCGCGGGCTCGCGGGCGTGGCGGGGCGCACGCTGATCGTCAACCTGCCCGGTTCGACGGGCGGGGTGCGCGACGGTCTCGCCGTCCTGACCCGGCTGCTGCCGCACGCGGTGGACCAGCTGCGCGGCGGCGACCACCCCGGACCGGACCCCCGGGCCCCGCGATGAGCGCCTGGCCGGTCGCCCTCGCGGACGGCGACGTGGTCCTGCGCCCGATCCGCATGCGCGACCAGCGCGCCTGGCGCGAGGTCAACCGGCGCAACCGCGACTGGCTGCGCCCCTGGGAGGCGACCGTCCCGCCGCCCCCGCCCGGCGCCCGGCCCGGCCGCCGCCCCACCTACCGGCAGATGGTCCGTCATCTGCGCGCCGAGGCCCACGCCGGGCGCATGCTGCCGTTCGTCATCGAGTACCGTGACCAGCTCGCCGGCCAGCTCACCGTCGCCGGGATCACCTGGGGCTCGATGTGCTCGGCGCACGTCGGCTACTGGGTGGACGAGGCGGTGGCCGGCCGCGGGGTGATGCCGACCGCGCTGGCGCTCGCCGTCGACCACTGCTTCCGCGGCCTGGGCCTGCACCGCGTCGAGGTCTGCATCCGCCCCGAGAACGCGCCCAGCCGCCGGGTCGTGGAGAAGCTGGGCTTCCGCGAGGAGGGCCTGCGCCCGCGCTATCTGCACATCGACGGCGACTGGCGCGACCACCTCGTCTACGCGCTCACCGCGGAGGAGGCGGCGGACGGGCTGGTCTCCCGCTGGCACCGCACGCGGGACGCGCACCGTGACGCGCACCGTGACGCGCCCCGGGACGCCCGTCAGGACGGCCGGCGGGAAACGAAGAAATAAAACAGGTATTCGAATTTTCCCGTCGAATGGCCGCCTTCGAGCGACACGGAACCGAACAATCACAAAAAAAGTTCGAGCTATGAGCCGATTCGTGCGACACACCGCGCCAATTGGCGGAATCAGCTGAGCGCGCCCCTCTACCGTGTGCAGTGTGAGCAGCAGCGGCCTGATCTACGCAGTCATCGTCGGGGCCTGGGCCGCCTACTTGGTGCCGATGTGGCTCCGTAGGCAGGACGAGCTCAACGAAGCCCGTCCGACGGAACGCTTCAGCACCGCCATCCGGCTGCTGTCCGGACGGGCGGGCATGGAGCGCCGTTACGCCAAGGAACTCGAGGGGCGTGCCGCGTCCGGCTCCGCCGACGCGCCCGCCCCGGGCCCGGAGGCGGAGACGGGACCCCCGGCGGCCGAGCCGGACGCCGCGACCGAGACGGTCGCCGTCCGGCCCTCCGGCGCGCCCGCGCCCGACCGGGCGTCCCCGGCGTCGGCCGCCGCGTCCGCCGAGCGGGCGCGCCGGTCCAAGGTGCTCGCCCGCCGGCGCCGCACCACCGTCGTCCTCTTCCTCGCCTTCACCCTCGGCGCGGTCGTCGCGGGCGTGGGCGGGGTGGCGTTCCTGTGGGCCCCGGGCATCCCGGCGGTGCTCCTCAGCGCGTACATCTGCTACCTGCGGATCCAGGAGCGGCGGCGGTTCGCCTTCGTCATGGACCAGCGCCGCGCCGAGCTGGCCGCCCAGCGGCTGCGGGAGGGCCGCGCCCGCCCTCACCAGGCGGCGGACCCCACGACCGTCGCCGCCCCCGCCCCCTCCGACACCGTCCGGCATCCGGCCCCCGCCGCCGGTGAGGCGCCGGCGCCCCCGTCCCCCAGCGCGGGCCGCCGCGCCCTCGTCGAGCAGACCGACCACGCCGAGTGGGTGGACCAGCAGCGCGACCGCGGCACCGAGGGCGAGGACGGCTGGGAGCCGGTGCCCGTCCCGCTGCCCACGTACGTCACCGCGCCCGTCGCCCCCCGCGCCGGCGGCGCGGCCGAGCTGGGCGCGCCGGACACCTGGAGCGCCGCCCGCTCCAGCACCGCCGAGCCGGCCCTCGACCGCAAGCCGGCCGAGGACCGCCGCGCCGCCCGCCCCCGCCGCCGCCCGCGCGAGCGCGGCCGCACCCCGCTCTTCGACCAGTACGCCGACGAGGACCACCCGCGCGCGGCCAACGGCTGACGCGCCTTCCGGCCCCCACGCCCTGACCTGCGAGGGGGCGGCCGGAGGGCGATTTTCTTCCTGGCCGGTCGGGGTGCTAGAGTTTCACTCGTTGCAAGGGCCTGTGGCGCAGTCCGGTAGCGCACCTCGTTCGCATCGAGGGGGTCAGGGGTTCAAATCCCCTCAGGTCCACAACGGGCCGTTCTTGAGTTAGCTCAGGATCGGTTGATGAAATCCCGTCTGATCGTTTTGATCGGGCGGGATTTCTGCGTTTCCAGGGGCCGTTCGATGTCTGTTCGGGGTGGTGGATGGCGGCGTGGTGGGGGTATCAGCCTTCTGATGCGCCGACTTGCCGTTGTGAGGGCAGGGGGGCGGGCCCCGGGTGGCCGGGGCTGGCGGTGCTGCTTTGTCGTTGTCGTGTGCGTGGGTCAGGTGACGCGCGGGGGCGGCCGTCCGGTGTTTCCCGGTGGTTGGGCTGCTGGGTGATCTGGCCCGGGAGTGCCGTGGGGTTCGCGGCTGAGGCCGGTGTCGTTGTCGAGGGTGGCCCCGGTGTGTTGGTAGAGCCAGGTTTCCAGGATGTCCAGGTTCCCGATGGTGGTCATGATGGCGATCAGGAGGGTCTGGGTGACCTGTCCGGGGGCGGGCCGGTGTTTCGGGTTGCCGATGTCCATGTCACCGCTCTTGAGGCGGCCGTTGATGCCTTCGTTGTGGGAGCGGATGGGTTTGTAGGTGTGGTCCCAGGTGGGGCTGAGGTAGTGCGTGTCCTGCCGGTACTTCGCGGTCTTCAGGTCGCCGCGGGCGTCGGCGGGGACGCTGATGGCGGATGCCCCGCAGACGGCAGGCAGGTCTTCTTGAGGGGGCAGGTCGAGCCACTCGTTGTCGGGGAGCTGGACCGTGGGCCGGGCGGCGGGATGAGCGGCCCGGGACCGGGTATCGGCCAGGTTGACCACCGTCGGGGGCGGCCCGGAGGAGCGTGGCTGGTTGGGGCGGAGGCGGTTGCGGCGGGGGCAGTTCACCGATGGGGACGGACCGGCGGCCGGGCACTGCAGCCGGACGGTGCCCCGGGCGTCGGCGCTCTCCTTGAGTTTGAGGAAGTACGGCCGGCGTTGTGCGATGGCTTCCTTGAGTTCGTCGCTGCGGATGCGTACGGCCTTGTCGTCCGCGCCGTGTGTGGCCTCGACCAGTGCGGTGGGCATGCGCGGGCAGGCGAGCGAGCCGTCGACCAGGAGAGCCCCTTGCCAGGTGCCCTGGAGTCCCCGTTCCTTGACCTTGTAGTCGAGGGCGAGGCGGTAGCCGAGGCGGCGGGCGGGGACCTGGAAGTGCTGTGGGCTACATCCGGTGTAGGCGCGGTCGGCCGCGCAGGTGCCTTTGGGCAGCTGGAGTTCGTCCAGCTGCCGCAGCAGGGTGATCGCGTTGGGGCCGGTGCGGACGGTGGGGGTGTCCAGGACCAGGCCGAGGCACAGCTGCGGGTAGGCCGTCGTCTTCGCCGGGGTCGTCCCGGTGACGTGTGCGGGGCGGGTGTGGGCGGCGACGAGGAAGGTGGCGCTGTAACCGAAGACGCCTTCGTCGGAGCCGCCGCTGAAGTGCAAACCCGCGGTGATCTCGACCGAGGCCGTGCCGGAGAACTCGCTGTCGGGCTTGGCCAGGACGGGGATGGCGGTCGCGTCGACTCCGATGTCGCCGCGCCAGCCGCGCAAGTGCCCGCGCTGCTGGGCGATTCTGACCGGAGTCAGGACGAGGTCGTTGGCCAGCTTCTGCAGACGGCCGGCAGCCTGGCGTCCGGCCGGGGTGTCCCATGCCGCCGCGTGGGCATCGGCGTCCGCCTGGGGCAGGCGTCGGCGCCGGTCGCAGCGGGCCGGGTCCAGGACCGTGGTGATGCGGTCCAGACCCCGGTAGAGACGGCGGCTGGCAGCGACGCACTCCCGGGCCGAGCCCGGCGGCGCCTGGGGAATGCCCAGCCAGACGCGGGCTGTTGGCCGCAGGCGGAAATGCAGTATCCGCCACGCTTCGGCGACGGTGGCCCGCCCGGTGTAGTAGACGGCGAGCATCAGCCCGGCCAGCACCGTGCGCGGCCGCACGCCCGGCGGCCCCGGACGGCCGTCCAACAGCTCCTCCAGCCGCTGGGGCAGGCCGGAGCGGTCCAGCACCGACAGCAGCTGCCCGACCTTGGAGTCGGGTATCTCGGTCAGCCGGCCGGGACGGAGCCTTGGCCGCAGCAACCGTGCCGCCAGCTCCTCACCTTCGGGCCGGGGCCTCACCGGCGGCGACCGCGCAGGAGCCGGACGACCTCCTTGTCCGTCAGCGGCGGGACCCAGCGGTGATAGGGGGCCAGGCCGGCCGGGGAGACCATGCCCGCCGCCGATGCGACAACCGCCGGGCTGACACCTTCGGCCAGCAGCCGGACGATCCAGGTCGACCGCAGCCGGCGGGCCGACAGCGGCGGGAGACCGGCATGCGGGCGGTGACGGTGCGGCCAGGACGAGACGAGGTTCTTCGCCGCCGCCACCTTCCGGCCCGGCCGGAACAGGAAACCCGCCCCCGCCGTCTCCCTCAGCTCGGCGAGCACGGTCTCCCATCCGGTGTGGCAGGCCACCAGCCGGCCGAGCATCTCCTGGTCCAGCACCGCGACGCCGGATGTGGTGACGCGGATGTGGCTGCCCCGGACCCGGGGGACCTCGCCGGGTGCCAGGCCGCATCCGGCACCCAGCGCCATCAGCGCCAGGCCGTCCAGCCGGGCCTGTCCCGGCAGTTGGGCCGCCCAGGCCCGCAACCGCGACAACTCCCCGCGCTCGTAAGGAGGCTGTGGGTCGCGCGGCGAGGACAGCCGTGCAGCGGGCGCCTCACCGCGTTGCACCCACACCAGGGCCTCACGCACCCGCCGCAGCCAGGAGCGGTAGGTCTGCACGGTGGAGCCGTCCATGCCGGCACAGCCCGACAGCACGAACGCGTCGATCGTCTCGGTCCGCATCCACACCCCGGGATCCCGCGGGAGCCCGCAGCCGTCCGCCCACACCGCCAGCCGCCCCACCACATGCAGCAGATGCCCCGCCTCGTAGCAGGTGGCAGGAGCCGCCGCGGCCACCGTCGCTCTGACCTGGTCGGCGACCGGCGCCCACCGCCGGTGTGGCAGACGGGGACGGTAGTCGCGGATCCGCCGGGAAACCTCAGGGCTCAACGTCACGGTCCAACCAAATCGGCTGGACAAGCAGCCGGTGAAGGCATCGAAGCCGATCTTCACCGAGAGGAGTGCATCAACATGGTCGGAGGTTTGACCCGCAGCAGGCCGCCGCGCGATCTTGCCCGCGATCCGGAAACCTGGCCCCACGCCCTCATCGACGACCCCGCCGCCGCCGTCGTCCAGGACATCGCCCGCACCCTCGCCACCACCCTGGCGGACCAGGGCCGCAGTCTGCGGCGGGCCGCCGAAGGGTCGGGAGTCAACCGGCAGGCCATCGCCGACCTGATCGCCGGCCGCTGCTGGCCGACATCGCCACCGTCGCCCGCCTGGAGAACTTCCTCGCCGTCACCCTCTACCCGCCCGGGGAGGAATGCGCCGTACGCATGGAAAACAGCCCTTCCGCCCCCCGGCATCGGCGCCGAAAGGGGCGACAAAATAGCCACGCGCCCCCGAGGCGAGCCCAGTTGCTCTAGCCTCGGGAGTGCGTGAGCCACTGCGAACGGGACCACGCCGCGCTCCCGTACAGGGTGCCACCTCAGGGAGCTGGTTCCCTCCCCGCCGAGGGGGAGGGAACACCCAATGAACAGGCTCTCGTTAGGCGGCCTCCTTCGTCGGTGAGCCGTTGGCCCTGGCGACGGCGAACATGCCCACCGGCTCCTCGACGACCCGGCCGTTCTTCACCAGCCGCTTGCACGTCCCGCGGACCGTCGCGAGGGGCCCCGCCCTGCCTTCCCCCGGGTCGGCCGCCCGAGCGCCTCCGTGATGTCCCGCACCGGCATCGACCGCCCAGCAGTCACCAGAATCCGCTCGACCGCCTCCATCAACTCGCCCGTCGCGGTCCGCTGGCCTGCGGCAACCTCTGTCGGGGAGGCGGTGGATCGTCATCGGCCGGTGCCCTGTCCTGTTGTCCGGGAGGCGGGTCCGTATTGGGCCCGGACTCCGTCTGCGGGGAGCCGTCCCCCGCGGGCCGTCCGGGCTGTTTCTTCGTTCACGGTGGCGGAGCATCGCGAGGATCTCCTCAAGCGCCTCACGCAACTGGTCACGGGTGGCGGATACCTTCGCCACCTCCGCGGCGACAAGGGAGTTCGGCTTCGAGCTCCGACTTCCTCTGCAGCAGCCGCCCGACCTTGCCGGAGTAGAAACCGACAGCTGCCCGCAGCCCTGGTACCGCGGCTACCTCATCTGTGTCGACGGAGCCCATCCGCTCCCTCCCGATACCTGGCTGCCCATGCAACGGCAGCCATCGTAGGCAACGCCAGCCGCACCTGGCAGCCAATTCGCCAACTGTGCAAGACAGTTGCAAGACCTGGCATGTCGTTCCCGCGCATCCGAAGACCTGATGCACCTCGTTCGTGTGGTCAGTGCGGTAGCGACTGCGCACGTGCGGCTGCTCGCTTCGTGGCGGAGCCTGACACCTGCCGGCCGGGCCCGGCCTCGGTCGGCTGTCGGACCGGGCAGTCCAGGAATGAAGCATTCCGGCATGCCCCTATAGTCGCCCTCATGAGCGAAGGGAAACGAGAGTTACGAGGCAGCGGCGGTCTTCGGAGCGTGCTGTTCGCAGTCGGCGCGCTGGTGGCTGCTGGGCTGCTGGCAGCCCTTGCCTGGTGGCTGGGTTGGTTGACCCCCGGGACCGGATGGTTGTCGGCGAAGCTTGCGGCGAAAGCGGCAGTTGTTGTGCCCCTGGGAGTCGCGGCCTTGATCACCTGGATCAAGAAGCGTCGGTGACGCGCTCTCTCGACAACGCCCCCTTGAGGCCCTGCCTCAGGGCAGCCGGAACCCCACCCACGCCGTAGGGGAGCCCGTCCAAGATCGCAGGGGCTGATCGCCAAAGATCCCAAACGACAACAACGGCTCAAGCTCCGCTCGTTACCGTCCGTGCGTGGACTGGTGAAGATCACGCCATGCAGGTCGGATCTGTTGCCCTTGCAACCCCAGGGCTCGCTTCGTCCTGCGATCGGCGACGCTGACCTGGGTGAAGGAACCACCTCCCGCTCCCGGTTCCTGAGCACCCGGGTCCCACTCCCGGCGGCACTGTTCGGAGGCGACAGTCGTCGGCCGGGCGTACTGGCAGGCCCGGTCCGTCGCCGCCGCCCTGAGTTCCGTTGTCTGGCGGAGCTCGGCGCAAAGAGGGCATTCTTGGCCATGCAGTTACTTTCGGTCGCACTGTGATTGCTTTCCGTTCGTCACGCCTGATCGAGACGCGGCCTTCCTGGAAGAGCTGACCGAGACGGCAACTGCGCGGAGGTGCATGCGGGTTGCCCGGAGGCGGAGGCGTCGACGCGCGAGCCCCGATGCGGAAGACCTGGGTCCGTTGGGTGGATTGCCCACGTGAGCAGGGGTCCCCAAATGGCCTGTACTGCGGTACGGCACTTGGGCTGATTGCGTCGGCCATCTAGTTTCTTGATCGCTAACGCAGCCGGGCCGCACCTTCTGCCGACCCAGGCTGTCATCTCGATTCTTGGAGTGGCTTGTGCGCATGGTTCGTAGATCTGCTCTTAACAGTGTGATGTCTGCTGCGTCCCTCGTGGCTGCCTTGGCCCTCGTGGGTTCGGCGTCGCCCGCCTTTGCCGACGGCGCCCCCAACGACACTGCACGTGCTGTCTCGGTCGTGGAGAAGGCGAGCGGGACCAACGACGTTGCCTCTTCCACGGCGTCTGCCGGAGCCGCGGCTCAGGCCACCACCAGCACTGAAGCGGGCCGCATCACGGTCACCGCCCCCGCCTCTTCCGCCGGACAGGTCAAGGCGGCCGCGGCGGACGGGACCTCCCTGGGCCTGCAGTTGGAGAACGCCAAGAGCGTTGCCGGCGTCAAGGCCGGTGCCGGCACTGTCGTCTACTCCGGTGTCGCCCGGTCCACCGACCTCGCCGTCCAGCCCACCGTCGACGGTGGTGCCCGCACCCTGGTCACCCTCAAGGACTCGGCCGCGTCCACGGACCAGCGCTTCGCCCTCAACCTCCCCGAGGGCGCCCTGGTCCTGCCCGACGCCGACGGTGGATACCACGTCTCCCGCACCACAGCGGGCGGCAAGAGCGTCATGGTCGGCGCCATCGAGGCTCCCTGGGCCAAGGACGCGAACGGCAAGCCCGTCGCCACCAGCTACAAGCTCGAGGGCAACACGCTCACCCAGCACATCGAGACCAACAAGGACACGGCCTTCCCCGTCGTGGCCGACCCCAAGATCACCTGGGGCAACGTCACCGGCACCGCATACTTCACCAAGTCCGAGACGAAGAACATCGCCATCTACGGAGCGACCGCAGCCATATCCACGAAATTCCTGCCGCCGCCCCTGAACGCGCTGTACTCGGTCAACGCCGCGCTGGTCTCGGCCAAGGCCGTCGAAGCCCGCGGCGACGGCTACTGCCTGAAGATCAAGTTCGCCGCCGGCATCTTCATCCCGGGCGTCTACAGCAACGGCTGCGACTAACACAGCCTGCACCTCTGCCATCATGACGGAGAACGCGGCAGCAGAAGGGGTGTTTCCTGTGAACTGGTGGTTATGGACAGGCGTTGCAGTGTTCTGCACAGCCTCCCTGGGCCTGGACGTGTATCTCACGCACCGAGGAGTGCGCAGCCGCATGGCCCGCCTGGAAGCCTTCACGGACGCCTTGGCGCTGCTGCCCGGAGTCGCGGCCGTGGTGCTCATCCAGATGCTGTTGGGCGGATCCGATGCGCAGGCGATACCGGCATGGGTCACGGCCGCCTTCTGGGGAATGGGCATCACGCAGGCCGTCCACCTCGGTCGGCTTCAGCGAGCAACCCACCACCGCACCAACAGCAGCTGACTGTGCTCTTGGTGGGACCGGTGGTCGGCAACGCAACGTGACCACCGAGCTGGGCCGTACGGCTTGGACGGCGATGGCCGCACGGATTCCTGTGCGGCCCATCGCCGCGTTCGCCGCTCTCTGGACCC
>NZ_LFXA01000018.1 GCF_001187435.1 Streptomyces caatingaensis
CCCACCACATGCAGCAGATGCCCCGCCTCGTAGCAGGTGGCAGGAGCCGCCGCGGCCACCGTCGCTCTGACCTGGGTCGGCGACCGGCGCCCACCGCCGGTGTGGCAGACGGGACGGTAGTCGCGGATCCGCCGGGAAACCTCAGGGCTCAACGTCACGGTCCAACCAAATCGGCTGGACAAGCAGCCGGTGAAGGCATCGAAGCCGATCTTCACCGAGAGGAGTGCATCAACATGGTCGGAGGTTTGACCCGCAGCAGGCCGCCGCGCGATCTTGCCCGCGATCCGGAAACCTGGCCCCACGCCCTCATCGACGACCCCGCCGCCGCCGTCGTCCAGGACATCGCCCGCACCCTCGCACCACCCTGGCGGACCAGGGCCGCAGTCTGCGGCGGGCCGCCGAAGGGTCGGGAGTCAACCGGCAGGCCATCGCCGACCTGATCGCCGGCCGCTGCTGGCCCGACATCGCCACCGTCGCCCGCCTGGAGAACTTCCTCGCCGTCACCCTCTACCCGCCCGGGGGAGGAATGCGCCGTACGCATGGAAAACAGCCCTTCCGCCCCCGGCATCGGCGGCCGAAGGGGCGACAAAATAGGCCACGCGCCCCCGAGGCGAGCCCAGTTGCTCTAGCCTCGGGAGTGCGTGAGCCACTGCGAACGGGACCACGCCGCGCTCCCGTACGAGGGTGCCACCTCAGGGAGCTGGTTCCCTCCCCCGCCGAGGGGGAGGGAACACCCAATGAACAGGCTCTCGTTAGGCGGCCTCCTTCGTCGGTGAGCCGTTGGCCCTGGCGACGGCGAACATGCCCACCGGCTCCTCGACGACCCGGCCGTTCTTCACCAGCCGCTTGCACGTCCCGCGGACCGTCGCGAGGGGCCCCCGCCCTGCCTTCCCCCGGGTCGGCCGCCCGAGCGCCTCCGTGATGTCCCGCACCGGCATCGACCGCCCAGCAGTCACCAGAATCCGCTCGACCGCCTCCATCAACTCGCCCGTCGCGGTCCGCTGGCCTGCGGCAACCTCTGTCCGGGGAGGCGGTGGATCGTCATCGGCCGGTGCCCTGTCCTGTTGTCCGGGAGGCGGGTCCGTATTGGGCCCGGACTCCGTCTGCGGGGAGCCGTCCCCCGCGGGGCCGTCCGGGGCTGTTTCTTCGTTCACGGGTGGCGGAGCATCCGCGAGGATCTCCTCAAGCGCCTCACGCAACTGGTCACGGGTGGCGGATACCTTCGCCACCTCCGCGGCGACAAGGGCGAGTTCGGCTTCGAGCTCCGACTTCCTCTGCAGCAGCCGCCCGACCTTGCCGGAGTAGAAACCGACAGCTGCCCGCAGCCCTGGTACCGCGGCTACCTCATCTGTGTCGACGGAGCCCATCCGCTCCCTCCCGATACCTGGCTGCCCATGCAACGGCAGCCATCGTAGGCAACGCCAGCCGCACCTGGCAGCCAATTCGCCAACTGTGCAAGACAGTTGCAAGACCTGGCATGTCGTTCCCGCGCATCCGAAGACCTGATGCACCTCGTTCGTGTGGTCAGTGCGGTAGCGACTGCGCACGTGCGGCTGCTCGCTTCGTGGCGGAGCCTGACACCTGCCGGCCGGGCCCGGCCTCGGTCGGCTGTCGGACCGGGCAGTCCAGGAATGAAGCATTCCGGCATGCCCCTATAGTCGCCCTCATGAGCGAAGGGAAACGAGAGTTACGAGGCAGCGGCGGTCTTCGGAGCGTGCTGTTCGCAGTCGGCGCGCTGGTGGCTGCTGGGCTGCTGGCAGCCCTTGCCTGGTGGCTGGGTTGGTTGACCCCCGGGACCGGATGGTTGTCGGCGAAGCTTGCGGCGAAAGCGGCAGTTGTTGTGCCCCTGGGAGTCGCGGCCTTGATCACCTGGATCAAGAAGCGTCGGTGACGCGCTCTCTCGACAACGCCCCCCTTGAGGCCCTGCCTCAGGGCAGCCGGAACCCCACCCACGCCGTAGGGGAGCCCGTCCAAGATCGCAGGGGCTGATCGCCAAAGATCCCAAACGACAACAACGGCTCAAGCTCCGCTCGTTACCGTCCGTGCGTGGACTGGTGAAGATCACGCCATGCAGGTCGGATCTGTTGCCCTTGCAACCCCAGGGCTCGCTTCGTCCTGCGATCGGCGACGCTGACCTGGGTGAAGGAACCACCTCCCGCTCCCGGTTCCTGAGCACCCGGGTCCCACTCCCGGCGGCACTGTTCGGAGGCGACAGTCGTCGGCCGGGGCGTACTGGCAGGCCCGGTCCGTCGCCGGCCGCCCTGAGTTCCGTTGTCTGGCGGAGCTCGGCGCGGCAAGAGGGCATTCTTGGCCATGCAGTTACTTTCGGTCGCACTGTGATTGCTTTCCGTTCGTCACGCCTGATCGAGACGCGGCCTTCCTGGAAGAGCTGACCGAGACGGCAACTGCGCGGAGGTGCATGCGGGTTGCCCGGAGGCGGAGGCGTCGACGCGCGAGCCCCGATGCGGAAGACCTGGGTCCGTTGGGTGGATTGCCCACGTGAGCAGGGGTCCCCAAATGGCCTGTACTGCGGTACGGCACTTGGGCTGATTGCGTCGGCCATCTAGTTTCTTGATCGCTAACGCAGCCGGGCCGCACCTTCTGCCGACCCAGGCTGTCATCTCGATTCTTGGAGTGGCTTGTGCGCATGGTTCGTAGATCTGCTCTTAACAGTGTGATGTCTGCTGCGTCCCTCGTGGCTGCCTTGGCCCTCGTGGGTTCGGCGTCGCCCGCCTTTGCCGACGGCGCCCCCAACGACACTGCACGTGCTGTCTCGGTCGTGGAGAAGGCGAGCGGGACCAACGACGTTGCCTCTTCCACGGCGTCTGCCGGAGCCGCGGCTCAGGCCACCACCAGCACTGAAGCGGGCCGCATCACGGTCACCGCCCCGCCTCTTCCGCCGGACAGGTCAAGGCGGCCGCGGCGGACGGGACCTCCCTGGGCCTGCAGTTGGAGAACGCCAAGAGCGTTGCCGGCGTCAAGGCCGGTGCCGGCACTGTCGTCTACTCCGGTGTCGCCCGGTCCACCGACCTCGCCGTCCAGCCCACCGTCGACGGTGGTGCCCGCACCCTGGTCACCCTCAAGGACTCGGCCGCGTCCACGGACCAGCGCTTCGCCCTCAACCTCCCCGAGGGCGCCCTGGTCCTGCCCGACGCCGACGGTGGATACCACGTCTCCCGCACCACAGCGGGCGGCAAGAGCGTCATGGTCGGCGCCATCGAGGCTCCCTGGGCCAAGGACGCGAACGGCAAGCCCGTCGCCACCAGCTACAAGCTCGAGGGCAACACGCTCACCCAGCACATCGAGACCAACAAGGACACGGCCTTCCCCGTCGTGGCCGACCCCAAGATCACCTGGGGCAACGTCACCGGCACCGCATACTTCACCAAGTCCGAGACGAAGAACATCGCCATCTACGGAGCGACCGCAGCCATATCCACGAAATTCCTGCCGCCGCCCCTGAACGCGCTGTACTCGGTCAACGCCGCGCTGGTCTCGGCCAAGGCCGTCGAAGCCCGCGGCGACGGCTACTGCCTGAAGATCAAGTTCGCCGCCGGCATCTTCATCCCGGGCGTCTACAGCAACGGCTGCGACTAACACAGCCTGCACCTCTGCCATCATGACGGAGAACGCGGCAGCAGAAGGGGTGTTTCCTGTGAACTGGTGGTTATGGACAGGCGTTGCAGTGTTCTGCACAGCCTCCCTGGGCCTGGACGTGTATCTCACGCACCGAGGAGTGCGCAGCCGCATGGCCCGCCTGGAAGCCTTCACGGACGCCTTGGCGCTGCTGCCCGGAGTCGCGGCCGTGGTGCTCATCCAGATGCTGTTGGGCGGATCCGATGCGCAGGCGATACCGGCATGGGTCACGGCCGCCTTCTGGGGAATGGGCATCACGCAGGCCGTCCACCTCGGTCGGCTTCAGCGAGCAACCCACCACCGCACCAACAGCAGCTGACTGTGCTCTTGGTGGGACCGGTGGTCGGCAACGCAACGTGACCACCGAGCTGGGCCGTACGGCTTGGACGGCGATGGGCCGCACGGATTCCTGTGCGGCCCATCGCCGCGTTCGCCGCTCTCTGGACCCCGGAGGAATGGGAAGTGATCTACAGCGGGGTGGGGAACGATCTTCATGGGGCTGAATCACTGCACGTCAGGCCCTCTCGTGAACACCCCTCGCCCTCGTCGGGCATCGCGCGGCCGGCGAGATCCTGGACGGTGTGCATGGTCGGCAGCAGCAGGTCGGTGGTGCAGACGTTCTGCGCGTCCTGGAGGATCGCGGCGAGCCGGTCCAGGCCGAGGCCGGTGTCGACGCCCTTGCGGGCGAGCTCGCCGAGGATGGGGAAGTTGCCCTTCTTGTCGCCCTCGCCGCGCTGGAACTGCATGAAGACCAGATTCCAGATCTCGACGTATCGTTCGCCGTCGATGGCAGGGCCGCCTTCCTTGCCGAAGGCGGGGCCGCGGTCGTAGTTGACCTCAGAGCAGGGCCCGCAGGGTCCGGGGACGCCCATGGACCAGTAGTTGTCCTCCATGCCGAGCCGTTGGATGCGACTGGCGGGAACGCCGATGCGGCGCCAGATGTGCTCGGCCTCGTCGTCGTCCTCGTAGACGGTGATCCAGAGCTTGTCCTTCTCCAGCCCGTATCCCTGGGTGAGGAGTTCCCAGGCGAAGGCGATGGCGTCTTCCTTGAAATAGTCGCCGAAGGAGAAGTTGCCCATCATCTCGAAGAACGTGGCGTGCCGGTTGGTGCGGCCGACGTTGTCGATGTCCGAGGTGCGCGCGCACTTCTGGATGCTGGTGGCGCGCGGGAACGGCGGGGTGGTCTCGCCGAGGAAGTACGGCTTGAACTGGTTCATCCCGGCGTTGGCCAGCAGCAGGGTGGGGTCGTCCGGGACCAGCGGGCTGGACGGGACGAGCTGGTGGCCGTGGGAGGTGAAGAAGTCGGTGAAGGTCTTGCGGATCTGCGTCGAGCGCATGGCGGCTTGGCCTCACGGGAGAGTCGTGAAAGGTGGGGGAAGATCACACGCCGAGCCGGGCCGAGAACAGGGACTGAGAGGGTTCTCAGTTCTCCAGCTCGACGCAGATAGCTCGCGCCCCCACGGTGTAAACCATGACTCCAGATCCGTTGATCATGCAGGTGGTGCAGCAGACCGCCATGACAGAAGGCATGGTCTGCTGCACCACCGACTGTAGCGGGTCGGACGTCAAGATCGCTTAATGCGATGTCATGGTCACTTGTAGTGGGGGCCGGCTGCCGGGGATCAGGTCCAGCAGGGTGGCGCCGATCTGCGAGGGGTGGATCAGGACGACCCGGGCGCCGGCGGCGGTGAGTGCACGGGCGCCGGCGTATCCCCAGCCGGCGCCCGCGAAGGCGACACCGGCTTCGAAGGCCGCAGTGTGGTCGGTGAGGGTGTCGCCGACGAACAGGGCCGCCTTCGGGCTGGAGCCCAGCCGGGCCAGGGCCAGAAGGATGCCGTCAGGGGCGGGCTTGGGTTCGGCGTCCTCCCGGCAGACGGTGGTGTCCATCAGCGCGAGGACGTCTGGTGACAGCAGCCAGGGCAGCCGGTCCCGGGTCTGGAGGGTGACGAGGCCGGTGGCGGCGCCGGCGGCCCGTAGCGCGGTGATTCCCTCGACGACGCCAGGGAACAGAGCGGTACCGGCGGCAGTGGCCAGGGCCGGGTTCCACCAGACCTCGCAGAGCTCGTCCGGGTTGGGGACTCCGAGCCTGGCCAGCACTTCGACGCGCGGGGTCGTCACTGCGTCCGGCGGCAGGTCGGCAACCGTGATGCGGCGGCCAAGGGCGGCGGTCGCGACACCTGCCAGCGTGGCCAGCATCGCGGCCTTGCTGTCCAGGAGCACTCCGTCCATGTCGAACAGCACCGCCAGCTTCATGAGGCTGCCCCGGCACTTGTGGTCAGGTCGCTCTCAAGCAGAAGCGAACCGAGGGTGACGCCGTGCTCGTTCAGCAGCAGCCGCCCGCCCAGCGGGCGCTCAAGGACGCACAGCGCGTCGGCGACGTGCGCTCCGGTGACCCTCAGCATCCGGGCCATGGCCAGGAGCTGGCCGCCGGAGCGGACCACGTCGTCGACCAGGACGACCCGCCGCCCGCCGACAGCGGCGCCTTCGACCTGCTGCTTGGAGCCGTAGCGTTTCGGCGTCCGGCGCAGGAATGCGGCCGGCAGGCCGGTGGCCGCCGACAAGGCGACGACCAGCGGGACGCCGCCGAGCTCGACGCCGGCCAATACCTGGGCGCCTTCGGGAACGAGGACGGACATGGCGTCGGCGACGTCGTGCAGCAGCTGCGGGTCGGCGGCCAGGCGGTACTCGTCGAAGTACGAGTCCAGCACTTGCCCGTCCGCGAGCGCGAAGGCGTCGGTGACACACGCCGTGGCGGCGAGCCGGGCAGCCAGGGAGGTCGTGCTGGTGGTCATGCCTCTGCCTCCCCCAGCGGGATCAGGTCGTGAAGCTGTACGGCGAACGCGGCAGCCGAAGCGATGGGGCGGAGGAAGCCCAGGGGGCGGGTCTCAGCCTCGAACAGCCACTTCTCTCGTCGGAGGTAGGCCAGGAGCCCGAGCGCGGTGGGGCCGGTGATCCAAACGGGAACGGGGCGGACGTTGCCCGCGTAGTAGACCGCGGCCGTCAGCTCGTGCAGGGTGCCGACGCCCCCACCCATCGCGACCACCAGGTCCGCGTGGTCGAGGTAGTGGTTGAGGCGGGTTCCGATGTCGGGCAGGCGGACGTCGGAAGTGACGTACGGGTTGAAGGCGCCCCACTCGTCGTGCTTGTCCGCCAGGGTGACCGCGGTGACCGTGCCGCCCTTGGAGGCGGCTCCGCGGGCGGCGGCCTCCATCAGCCCGTTGTAGCCGCCATGCAGGAGGGTGAAGCCGGCCCCGGCCAGGGCCATGCCGACTTCTTCGGCCAGGCGTTCCTCGTCCGGCGAGGCGGGGACGACTCCGCCGAAGAACACCGCCGTCGTCTGCCGGCCGCGGGCCCCGTCCCGGCCTGTGGCCGGGACGGGGCGGCGGCTCTGGCGCTTCACGCCAGCTCCAGGTAGGTGCGGTAGGCGGTGATCGCGTCCGTGAGGCCGTCGAGGGCGTTCGGGCAGGCCCGCTGGGTCAGCTGGATCACCCGGTCCAGGGCGGCGTTCACGTCGTCGGTCGTCGGGACGGCCGGGGAGGTGATGGCCGCGTCCAGCTCGGCCAGGCAGGACCGGCCGATCGGGGTGATCGCGATCTCCTCGCGCAGCTGGTACCAACCCCAGAAACTCGACGCCGGCGCGAGCGCGGCCTTGATCAGGTCCTTCGTCGCGGTGTGCAGCATGTGCCACTCGGCGTAGGCGACGAACCGCTGCCCGCGCCGGATGCGTTTGTGCAGCAGTACCGCCAGCACCAGGTGCTCGATCAGCAGCTCGGTGCACGACCTCGGGCGGGACAGCGTCTCGGTGATGTGGATCCGGGCCTGCGTGATCTGGGCGGTGGTGATCTCGGCCGGCGGGCGTTCGAGCAGCAGTTTCCCGGCGACCTTCCGCCGCAGGAGGCTGATCTGCGAGGCAGGGCAGAGGTAGAGGTCGACCTGCTGCAGTTTGCCCTCGTGCTGGACGAGGAAGACGAAGCCGATGCCGCCCAGGTCCGCGACGATGGTGTCGCGCCAGCCGGGCAGCAGGGCTCCGCCCGCGACCGTCATCAGGTCGTCCAGGGACTGGGTGAAGGTGGACAGGTCGCGGTCGTGGATCCCGACGACGAAGTCCACGTCCGAGAGGCGGTCGGCGGTGCCGGACGCGAGCGAGCCGCGCACCAGCAGGTGCGTGACGGCCGGTGAGGCGGCCAGCATCTCGCAGATGCGGGTCAGCAGCGGCAGCTGGGCGGGACGGTTGGCTTCGGCGAGTTCGACCAGTTGCAGTTCGGCCGGCGCCGTGGGCAGAGCGGTGGGCATGCGCATTCCTTCCATGCCAGGTTGGCGTGTTGAAGGGGGGGCGTACGTCAGGGGGCCGCGAGCGCGAGGAGCTTGGACTTCGCCACGGTCCAGCGGCGGCAGGACTCGGCATCGCCTCGGCCGGTGTGGAGGTCGGCGATCAGGTCGTAGACGGTGCCCTCGGGCAGGGCGACGCAGTAGAACAGCCGGAGCAGGAGCTGTTCGGCCGCGTCGATGTAACCGAGGTCGGCCAGGCGCCGGGCCGCGGCGAACCGCTCCGTCAGCACCGCCTCCGTTGCAGTCGGCAGCCGCTCGGCGGTTTCCGGCGCATCGGCACGTCCGGCCAGGCGGTCGTACGCGTCGTCGGCGTAGACGTCGGCGATCAGATGGATCCGGTCCGGTCCGAGCAGATTGCAGACCCCGTGCGCGTACGTCGGGGTCAGCCGCCAGATGCGTCCGCCGGCCATGTGGACCTTGGTCCCGCCGGTGACGAGGAACGCCGAGGAGTTGGTGTGCAGCGGGATGTGGAGGCGGTGACGTTCGACCTGGTCGAGTTCGTCGTAGTCCCGGTGTTCCCAGAGGAACGCGTTGGCCTCCAGCCGCGCCAGCCGTACCCACATGTAGGAGAGGCCGAGGTCGGCCAGCAGGCCGGCGGTGATCGGCATGTGCTGCAGCAGGGTGGTGGGGCGGGCGGTGCAGTCGCCGATCCGAACGTCGCCGGCGTCGCCGGAGGCGTTCATCAGCGAGGTCGTCCACCAGCCACCGGACTGGTAGTCGCCGTATTCGGCCCTCCAGGAGGCCGAGGCGGTCAGGGCCTCGTGCCGCAGCCGCTCGATCAGCGAGGCGTCCAGCCGCTCCAGCTGGGCGACCTGCCCCGCCAGGGCGTGCGTCGGTCGCGCTTCGTCTTCCATGGGTTCCCTCTCGATGTGCCGCCCGAGCAGGCCGAGGCGGTGGGGACAGGGGTGGAAGGCGCGACGCGTCCGGCCGGATGCCCCTGGTTCACCTGCAAGGAGCCAGCCGGAGGTGAAGGGGCCCCGTCGGCCGGACGCGGCGCCGAGGTTCAGAGTGGTCCGACGACGTCCTTGCAGGTAGTGAGAGGCATCCGCCCTGCGTGGGCGATGACGTCGCCCATGACAGGCGGCCGGGCCGCCCTGGAACAGAGGTTTGACCGCTGTGTGGAACAGGCAAGCAATCTTCGTCAGCACCAGCGGCGCAACCGGCGCGCCCGCGTGCCCCCGGGGAGGCGGCCCGTGAGAGCCGAGACGGCGGAGAGATCTCAACCGGTCCACGACGTCTCCTGCGGCCGGGCCCTGCGTGAACGGGCCCTCGGCCGTGCCGGATCTCCCAACCCCGTGCCACCGGGCCTCGTCGCGGCCATTGCCGCAGAGATCGAGGCCCACTGCGGCCACCGGCTCCTCAAATGCCGTCGCCTGGCGATGGGCTGGACCGTCATCCAGGCTGTGGCGGCAGCTCATCGGCTCGTCGAAGCCGAGAACCTGGCCAAGGTCGGGTTGTCCGAACGCTCCTGGAAGGACTGGGAGGCCGGCGTCCTGCCCAGCCCCGACTACCAGGACCTGCTGTGCCGGCTATTCGCCACTAACCCCGTGCTGTTGGGCTTCGCCCGTGACTACTCGCCCCCTCCAGCTGATCCACTTTGGAGCGGGACGACGGTGAATGCGACACTCCCGACGGAACCGGCAAGTGCCGGGGGAACCAGCCCAGTCAACGGGGCGGAGGTGGCGGAGACGAAGCGTCGCGACGCGGTGAAACTTGCCGGACTGGCCTTCGCGGCCCCGGCAGCCGCAGCCCAGATCCTGGAACAAGCCGCCGCCGAAGCCATGGAGTTCACCCGGCAGGCCGAGGCCACCTCGCTCGGCTCCGGCACCCTCGACCACCTCGACCTCGCGGTCACCGAGTTCAACCACGCCTACTCGCTCAGGCCGCCCAAGCTGGTCTTCGACGCGGTGATGGACTACCGGCGCAAGGTCGATGGCCTGCTGAAGGCCAAGCGCACACACCGCCAGGAACGCGAACTGCTGGCGTTCGCCGGATGGCTGTCCGAGCTCTTGGCCTGGCTCGCCCACGACCTCGGGGACGCCCGTACCGGCCTGGCGTTCGCCACCGACGCCTTCGTCCACGGCCAGCAGGCCGGACACGGCCAGCTGTGCGCGTGGGCCATGGACGCTGCCGCCTCCATCAACCTGTACGAACAACGGCCCGGCCGGGCCCGTGATGCTGCCCTCAAGGGCCTTGCCGAGGCCCCGGCCGGACATCCGCTGACCGTACGGCTGCATGCCCAGGCCGCCCGCGCAGCAGCTGCGGACGGCGACGCGGAGGGCTTCGCCGCCGCCTTCCACGCCGCCGAGGACGCCCATCGGCTCCTGCCACCCCGCTCACCCCGGCGCTTCGGCATGGACGTGCTGCCGCTGGCCGACTATGCCCTCACCTCGTATCCGGCAACGTCGTGCATCTGGCTCGGCCAGGCGGACCAGGCCCGGCAGCATGCCGAACGGGCGCTGGCAACGTACGAGGCGGCCCCCGAGGCATCGAGGTCCCCGAGCCGGGAGGCCATCGCCCGTATCGACCTGGCCCTGGCGCATGCCCAGCTCGGTGACCCCGACGACGCCGTCGCCCTCGGTCACCAAGCCCTCGACTCCGCCCGCGTTGTCGACTCCGTCCGCCACCGGGCCGGTGACCTCACTACTTTCTTGACCCGCCGCTACCCTCGCCAGGCTGCGGTCGAAGGTCTCCGTGAACGCCTGGCGGCTGTCGACGCGGCTGCACGGCCGGCTCTGGCCTCAGTTCCCTCTCCCGGAAAGTGATGGATGCCGTGATGACGACCACCCAGCCGCAGCCCGGCGAGCACACCCTCACCATCCGCAAGCCGTATTTCGACCTGGTCGCCTCCGGCGCCAAGACCATCGAGGTCCGCGTCGGCTACCCCAAAATCCGCAAGATCGCTGTCGGCGACATCCTTCAGTTCACCTGCGGCGACGACACCCTGACCACCCGCGTCGACGCGGTGAAGGAGTACGGATCTTTCGCCGCGATGCTCGACGCCGAGGACGCCGCCGCGATCGGCGGGCCGGACATGAGCCACGACGAGCTCGTCACCGCGATCCGCAACATCTACCCGCCCGAGAAGGAAGCGCTCGGCGTTTTCGCCCTCCACCTCTCCCTCGTGCAGGCTGAGATCTGAGACCAGCCGACGGCGTTGATCAACGCGGTGTGGCGAACGCGTGCTGGTGGTGTGCCTCGCGCACCCCGCCTCTTGCCCCACGGGTTCAGCGTCGCCGGGTCGGTTGTGCGGTGGGGCCAGGCTGCGGCGACGGCCCTGTCGGGGAAGGGGCGGTCCGTGTCGGCCCTGCTGGGGCGGTAGCTCGAACTTGGGCGGCTCGTGCTCGGGCGCTTGGGGCTTGCCGGGCGGCGAGGCGCTGGATGCGCCAGGTGAGGGTGCCGGCGGTGGAGCGCGCGTCGTCCAGGGTGCGCTGGCGGACGGCATGCTGGAGGAGCTGTTCGGGGTCGTGGCCGGCGTTCTCGGCTTCGGTCAGGGCGGCGGCCAGTGCCGGCCAGGCGGGGTCGTCGAGGACCTGCTGGGCGTAGTCGGACACGGCCACGAGGATGCGCTGGGCGTGCCGTTCCATGGCGCGGGCCGGTGGCTTGCGCTGGGCCAAGGCGGCCAGCGGCCCGGCGGCGGCCTGTTGATAGGCGGCCTGGAGGTGGAGCAGGGTCTGATGGGCGGCGGCGACCTGCTGGTCGTGCTGGCGGGCCTGGTGCCAGCGGGCGGTGGCGACGACAACCAGGACGGCAATGTCGAGGAACATCGCCAGCCCGGAACCGTCCCCGGTGACCGGCGCGGTGCGCAGGGCCCGGACCGCGCCGCGCAGGGCGCGGGCCTGGTCCTGCTGGGCGCGGATGCGGGAGCGGGTGGCGCGTTCGAAGGCGGTTGCGGCCTGTTGCAGCTGCGGCCGCAGGTGGCTGGGGGCGAGCAGCGGCAGGACGTCGATGGCTTCGCCGAAGGCCGCGATGTGGGCCTGGGCGGCTTCGTCGTTGCCGTGGTCGAGGCGGTGGGGGATGCGCTCGGCCGCTGCAGTGGCCTGGTGCCAGGGGTCGGGCCTGCGCCGGCTGCCCGGCTCGGTGGCGGGCGCGGTGTCGATGGCGGTGAGGCGTTCGCGGATCTTGGGGAAGGACAGGTCAGGGGCGAGTTCGGCACCGGAGAACCAGATCGGCTCCCCGGCGCCGTTGGTATCGCTTTCTACGGCGACCTTGTACCCGCGTACGTCGCCGGAGGGAAAGCGCTGGACATCGACGAGGACGCCTTCGACGCCGTCGAGCAGGTGGAGGAATTCCTCCGGGCTGGTGGCGATGGACATCAGCTGGCGGACGGTGGTGCGCAGGCGCTCGCGGGAGGTCTTGCTCTTCCCGGCGCGGCGGGCCTTCTCCATCTCGGCGCGGGTGGGGCGCTTGGCGGCGGTGCGGTCGCCGCGCACGACCTGCTTCAGGCCGTATTCCTTCTCGATGGCGGCGAGTTCCTTGTCGGCCTTCAGGTAGTCGTTCCAGTGGCGGGCGGTGCGCAGGTCACCGCGGACCTTGGTGGCGGCGATGTGGATGTGGTCGTCGGCGTGGCGGACGGCGACCCACCGGCACCCGTCGGGGTCGCCTTCGGGTGCGATGCCGGTGGCTGCCACAACGCGCCGCGCGATGTCGGCCCACTCGGCGTGGGTGAGGTGCCGGTCGCCCGGGGCGGCACGTACGGAGCAGTGCCATGTGTGCCGCTCGGGCGCCCGGCCCAGTCGGCGGGCTTGCTTGACCCGCAGGTCGAGGTCGGCCACGAGGCGTTTCTTTGTGGCGTCGAAGTCGTCGGCGCGGCCTGGGTCGGGTGCGAAGCCGTCCCAGGAAGCGACCAGGTGCGGGTCGGTGTGGTCCTTGGCCTTCTTGGTGTCGAACAGGTACCGGATCAGGCCGACGGTGTCCTTGCCGCTACTGATCTTGGCGATCACCAGGCCGCCTTAGCGGAGACGGCGTGGTTCATGGTCTGCGCGATGTCGCCAATGGCGGCGCGGACGGTGTCCAGGGTGCGCTCGGTCTGGGTGAGGACGGCGGTGTCCACAGAGTGTGGATCGCCTCCGGCGTTGAGGCGGTGGGCGATCTGGTTGACGTTGTTGCCGATGCGGGCGACCTCGGCTCGCAGGGCGTCGAGCTTGTCGAGGGAGTCATCGAGCTGGGTGCGCTGCCCGGCCAGCTCCACGGTGAGATCGCCGTCGAGGTAGGCCGTGATCACGGCGCCGACGAGGTGGGCGCCGGCGATGCCCATCTCATTGGCGCGGGTGACGATCCGGGTCTTCTCATCAACGCTGTAGCGGACGTCGACACGCTCTTTGCGCTGGACGTCTTCGCGGGTACGGCGGCGAGCGATACGACGCAGCGTGTCTTCGGCGGTGACGGAACAGGCGGGTGGCTGCTCGGCTGCATCGGTGGGCGTCTCCTCCTCGGGCACCCCCTGGTACCCGAGGTCCTCCGCCACCCCCGGGGCGGAGGTGTTCGCGTTGGACCGGCTCTTGGACGGTCCAACGTCATACCTTGCTGCGCTGGTGGCGGTGGTGATCATCTCCTGCTGGCCAGTGGCGAGGTCGATGTGCAGGTCGTGCATGGAACGGTTCTCCGTGGAGTTGCTGGCGGGCGGGGGTGCCCGGGCGACGGGCCCGTCCCCGCGTCGGCTTGCGCGGGGACGGGGAGGTCGTGCGACATGGGTGATGGACGTGTGCTGCAGACTCAGTGAGCGCCGACGGGTTCCCTGTCGAGCTCGCTCTGCCGCTGGCGGGCAGCCTGGTCGAGTTCGGCCTGGAGGCGGTCCTTGATCTGGGTCAGGCGGTCCTTGCCGATGCGGTGCCCTGCGGCGCGGATGGCCGCCTCGATGTGGCGGCGTGACGCGCGACCCCCGCGTCCCGGTGGTGCGGTGCGGGCGATGGCGAGGAGTTCGTCCAATGTGGCGACCGGCTCCTGGCCTTCCGCCCCGGAGGGCGGCTCCGGAGCCTTCGGCACCTTGGCCGTGTCTGGCGCCACGTCGCCGGAGCGGTCGGCCACATCGAGCGTGGCCGGTGCCTCTTCCGGCGGGGCAGGGTCGCCTTCGACAGCAGCGAGCGGCTGGGCGCGGTGGGAGCCGTTGCGGCCGTGGCCGGTTGCGTGGTGTCCCCTTGCGGCGTCAGCCTCCTCGGCGGCGTCGGCCTCCTGGGCGCGGGGCGTGGGGTGGCGCCGGATGACGAGGTAGAGATGGACCGCGCCGGCGAGGGCGAGCGGGGCGATGGCCGACAGGGCGCCGACGGTGACGTCGTCGAGGTGCAGTCCGCCTGAGCGGGTCTGCTGGTTGAGGCGGACGGCGTGCAGGGCGTTGGCCCAGATGCTCGTGAGGGTCGCCAGCCCGACGAGTGTCCACACGTACAGGCGCGAGAGCAGCGGGGCGGTGCGCAGGATGAGGAGGGCGCCGATGCCGATGGCGATGAAGCCGTCGATCACGAGGGGGAAGGCGTAGGTGAGCGGTCCGCGGATGTGGATGGCGAGGGCCATCTGCCGCAGGGCGTCGTAGGAGAGAGCGAAGCCGATCGTGCCGAGCAGGGCGATGCCGGCGCGGATGGCGGTGGTGCCGGGTAGGGCAGCGGTGGCTGCGGTGGTGGAGGAAGGCAAGCGGAAGCACTCCGGGTGGGCTCGGGCGGTGGCCACGAGTGCGGGGGAGGGGTGGCCGCCGTGGGGTGCGGTGACTCGTACCACTCGTTGCGTGCCTGGTCAGGGCAGGTACGGGTGGCGTGGTGATGTCGGGTCGACTCGTTGCGGGTTCGGCACTCGTCCCCGCGCTGACCTGGGCGGGGACGAGTGTGACGAGTCGAGTCGGGTCAGGCTCCGGTGCTGGGGAGAGTCTCCCCGACCGCCTGGGTGGGCTCGCCCCGTGTGCCGGGCTCGGGGCAGTAGCGGGCCCAGGCGTCGAGGAACTGGTTGCGCGCGAAGCCCTTGGCCTGGGTGCCGTCGGGGAAGCGGCGGTTGGCGGAGCTGATGCCGTAGTCCTTCAGCAGCAGTTGCAGGCCGCGCGGGGTGAGGCCGTTGGCGCCGTACTCGGCCCACGGCGCTTCCTTGTCCGCGTTGAGGTACTCCAGCAGACGGCTCGTCCGCAGCACGGCGGGTTCGCCTTCGGCGGCGAAGGCGCGGCGGATGTCGACCAGGATGCGGGTACGCAGACCGCCCTCCTCGTCCTGCCCGGCCTCGTAGTCGGTCATGGTGCTGCAGGCGGTGCGGGCGAGCGCGGGCCATTCGCCTCCGGCGAGGTCGGCGATGATCACCAGCGGTTCCCAGGTGTCGGCCGCGCGGTCCTCGACCGGCAGGGCCGGCTCCATGTCCATGGCCTGGGCGTACAACGGCCGCAGCCAGGCAGCGAGTCGGGCGCGTATCGCGTGCAGGGCGGGCGTGTCCCGGCCGGTGCGGAAGGCGGCGACCGTCTCGCCCGGCCTGCGGCGGCGCATCCGGATGACCACCGACCGGTCCATGATGGTGTCAGGCAGGTCGCCGATGCCGGCGAGCGCGGCCATGGCGAAGGTGGGAAACGCCTGCGGCTTGTGCTCGGGCCCGGAGACCCGCAGGGTGGGGCGGTTGCGTTGGTGTCCTGCATTCAGCAGGCCGCGCAGATCCTCGTTCTTCTCCGCCGCCTTGGCGGTGCCGAAGAGGGTGTCGGCCTCGTCGACCAGGAGGGTCGGCGGGTCCTCGTCGGTGATCGAGCGGAAGATCGCCGCAGGACTGGCGTTGACCGTGATCAGGTGGTTGTGCACGGTCTCGGTCACCACGTCCAACAGCCGCGACTTGCCGCACCGCTTCGCCGGGCCCACCACCGCTAGGCGGGGCGCGTGCTGCCACGCCGGCTGCAGGTGCGTGGCCGCCACCCACAACGTCACTGCGGTGAGGGCTTCCTCGCCCGGCATCACCACGTACCGCTTGACCTGCGCGCGCAGGTCGGCCAGGATCCGCTCTCCTTCGGGAAGCGGTGCCGGCGAGGCAGTATGACCAGGGGTGCCCACCGCGGGTGCTGCGGCGGGGATGGCCAGTTGGCCAGGTATGTGGGCTGGAGGCCGCGACACGGTGGTGTCGTCGTGGTGGGATGGCGTGTTCGGCTGGGCATCGGTCATACTGGGCATCAGCTCCTCTGCTCGCGGGCCATATGGGACGGCAATCCCGGCCTCGCGGGTCGATCGCTAGGGATGGCGGTTGAGAGGTTTGCGCTTGGCCCCCGGCATAGCCGGGGGCTTTTTCTATGCGGTGCGCGTCGTGGCGTGTTCCTCGGTCAGTGCGGTTGGGGGCACCACCATGCCACACGAATTGCCAATTGCAGAAGTGCTCTGCGTCTCGCAGTGACCATGGTATGGTTTAGGGGTTGCTGCAAATCGCAGTGGACCGCTACGAACGGAAGGAGGTGGTAGCCGTGGCAGACGACGACTCCCCACAGGGCGTGCTGCTCAGCGGCGAGGCGAACGTCGCGGTGCGCATCAAGCTGGAGCGCGAGGCGCGCGGGTGGAGCACCAATGCTCTGTCCGACCGCCTGAACGAGGCCGGCTTTGAAATGAACCCGTCCGCGGTCTGGCGCATCGAGAACGGCAAGCGCCGCATCAACCTGGACGAGGCCATCGGCTTCGCCGAGGTCTTCGGCCTCGACCTGCGCAACCTCGTCGGCCCCCCACAGCTCGCCGCCCAGGCCCGCGCCATGGAACTCATCGATGCCGTCGTGGACGCGTTCCGCGAGACCCAGCGCGCCAACGCCGCCTTCACCAAGGCACGGGACGACCTCGACGCCTACCTCGCCGAGCACCCCGACGTCCGCGAGGAGGCCGACGTGATGGTGTCCAACGCCATCGCCGAGGCGTCCGCCAAATACCTGCTGGAGACGTACGGTCCGCCCCCCGGCGAGAGCAGCGACGCCGGCTCCGCCGACGAGACGTAGCTCGGCTCCTTTCTCCCGTTCTGGGCCCGCAAACCCCCAGCACGGGACACCTCTCCCTCATCCCTAGCGATCGACCGGCGGGCCGGTGTTGCCGCACCCACGCCCGCCAGAAGAGGACTCACCCCTTGAACGGACCCGCAATACCCCCTGCCTCCACGTCGGCTCCGCACCCCGACGCCGCCCTGCCGCGCCTCTACCTCCCCGAGGAAGTCGCCGCCGTCCTCGGCTGCTCTGCCTGGTGGGTGAAGGACCGCGCCCGTCGGCGACTCATCCCGTTCACCCGCGTCGGCCGGGCCTACCGTTTCTCGCCGGATCACCTGGCCGAGATCGTGCGCATGCACGAAGAACGCCCGGCCCGGAATCCTCAGCGGCCCACTGGCCCTGCTGTGCCGGCCCGGAAGCCTGCGATGCGAGAGCGCGCAGAGACAGCCGTGCCCACGGTCCGCCTCAAGGCCCGGCCGCCTCGCCGTATGACCAGGTCCCAGTTCGGAACCGCCGCTTAACGAACCCCACACGACAGAAGGGAGGGAACCCTGTGGGGTACGCAGAAAAGCGCGGTGGCTACTGGCGTGGCCGGTACAAGATCGAGGACGGCAAGTACGGCACCGTCGCCGATTCCACGGGTGCCGTGATCAAGTTCGCCACCAAGCGCGAGGCCAAGCAGGCGGCGGACGCGGAAGAGGTGACCGTTCGGCGTGGCCAGTGGCGCGATCCAGGGCTCGGTCAGGAGACCTTCGGCGAGTACGCCAGCCGCTGGTACGAGGCCCAGGACCTGGCCGCCTCGACCATGCAGAACTACAAGCGCCACATCGAGGAGCACCTGCTCCCCGAGTTCGAGGACAAGGCGCTCGCCGGCATCCTGCGCACGGACGTCGACGCCTGGGAGAAGAAGGAGAAGGCCGTGTACGCGGCCTCCAGCGTCAAGACCTGGCGCTCGACGCTCCACCTGATCTTCGAGGACGCGATCGACGAGGGCCTGATCACGTCCAACCCGGCTGCCCGGCGTCGCGGGCGCGGAAAACGCGCCGGCCGTTCCCGCAACCGCGGCCCGGAGAAGGTCGTCACCGACGCGCTCGGCATCCTGCTGACCGCCGAGCGAGCCTCCCTGCTCTCCGGCCGCGATGACGAGTTCGTCGCCGTCGTCCTCAAGGGCTACACGGGCAAGCGTTGGGGCGAAATCGTCGGACTGGAGACGGAGTTCGTCCGGCCCGGTGCGTTCCGCGTCGAGTGGCAGCTGTACGAGCTGGACACCGGCGAGCTGGTGCGTTGCCCGCCCAAGGACGACAGCTACCGGACCATCGACGCGATGGACTGGCTCTCGGCCCTGGTCTTCGACCACATCGCCCACACGAAGCCGACGCCCTGCCCCTGCCACGGCAAGACGTACGTCTTCCGCGGCCAGGGGGCAGCGCGGACCGGCGGCCACCACGGAGCCAAGCTCGTCGACGTCGCCCGGCTGGCCGGGGTCTCCACGGGCACGGTGTCCAACGTCCTCAACCACCCCCACCGCGTCGCTGACACCACGCGGGTGCGGGTCGAGAAGGCCGCCGCCGACCTCGGGTTCGTACGGGGCGGCGCTGTATCCGAGCACGCAGCCCACTGGCGCAGGAACGGTTTTGCGACCTGGCTGTTCACCCCGGCAGCCTCCGGCTGGTACCCGAAGAAGGCTCCGCAGGAAGCCCGCCCCGTGCCCATCCTCGGCGAGCCGTGGCCCGGCGTCCCAGCACGAGGGCGGGGCGCCACTGATCGCGCGGATGCCTGCTGGCTCCCGATCGCCAAGGGCCTCACGCCCCACGGCCTCCGTCACACCCACCGGACGATGATGGAGGACCTGGGAACAGAGAAGGTCCTCATGGACGAGCGCATGGGCCACCTCGACGGCTCGGTCTCCGCCCGCTACGCCCACGTCACCCCCGGCATGCGCCGGCGCCTCATGCTCGGTCTCACCGAGCAGTGGGAGGCCGCCCTCGACGCCCGCCGTGCGATGAGCCCGAGGTCACCGGTCGCCGTGCTCGACCGGCTGCTGCTGGCCAGGGCCGCCTGACCCCGCTGCCCAGCCAGGAGCGATCAGGCCCGGTCCTCCTCTGCGGAGGGCTGGGCCTCTCCTGGGCCCCGCCTCCGCTGGCCCCAGACGTTCTCCCTTGACGATGTCGCAGTTGGGGGCGTGCGCGGCTGCCTGCAGGTTCCGCATGGTTGTCGCGGTCCACTTTGGCCGCATGGCCAAGCGCTTCAGCGGGCTGCGGGTGTCCCCGCACTGCTCATCTGTGGAAGGCAGACACCCACTCGGGGTGCGATCCGAGAAAAATTGCTGGCAAAGCCGTGGATCGTCAGCCCTGCAGGTGGCTGGCCCATACAGCCTTGATTTGTTCGGCTTGCTCGACAGTGATGATGCCAGCCTCCAGCGCCACGGCCACAAGATCCGTCCCGGTCGCCAGCTTCAGGGTGGTGAAGGCGTCGTTGAAGCGGTCCGAGTTTCGCGGTGTGCCGACATGGCCAGGGTCCAGGTCACCGGGGAGGAAATTAGCCACCTCTCCGTCATGGCTCTCGAACGCAGCCTTGTCCATCCTCACGTGGACCCGTTTGGTGCCTATGGTGACGACGGTCCCGTGTGACCCATGGTGGTACAGGGGCCTGTCGCTTGGCGATCTGACCGTGACCTTGTCTCCGACTTTAAAGTCGTTCAGGGTCCTTCCACTACCGAACATGCGGGTCCCCCCTCTTGGGCGTGTGGATCAGAAACGGTTCATGCCGGTTACTTATACACCTCATGTCGCGTCAGCCCTGGCCCTGAGACATCTCCCCTGACACTGGCTTTGGTGTGGGCCTCCCCTGGCCCCCAGGCATCTCCCTTGCGGATGTTGCAGACCCAGTGGGCGGCCTGGAGGTTCCCTTCCACGTGCTCGCCGGCCAGTGAGACCGGCTTGATGTGGTCCAGGGTCGCCGACCACGGATCGGGCCACTCGACCGCCGGGTTGATCGCCTCGCGGCACACCTGGCAGGTCCACTGGTCGCGCTCGTATATGTCAAAGGGATCCACCTGAGTGGCGTCGGCGTTGAGCACGCCGTAACTGCGCATACGGGCCTGGTAGCTGTTGCGGGCGCGGGTGGAGCGCCGCTGCTTCTCGGAGCGGGCGGTGTACGCCGGCGTCCAGAGGGGCGGAATGCGTTCGGCCACGCAGACCCACGCTTCCCAGTCGTAGGTCGTACCGTTCTCGTCCACGTCGCGGATGAGCTCGTTCTGCCAGACCCACCGCCGCCCGTCGTCGCCCTGGAACGACCGCTGCTGGACGAGGGGATGCTCCTGGCCCGGCACGCTGGTCCACCACAGCGTGCGGCCCGTGTAAGCGAGGAGTGCACCGGTCTGCTCGTGGATGGCGAGGATCGGCTCCGCGTCGTCTTCGGAATTGGCACGTACAAGGTCCACCAGCCAGTCTGCGCCCATGGAGGTGGCAGTGGCGTACGTCGTGACCGAGCCGTGCCGCTCTACGACATCACCAGGGATGGGGCCCAGCCCGTAGAACTCGTAAGGGAAATCGGCGCCAGCGTCTCGGGTGCGAAAGACGCTCGGCTGACGCTCTTGGCCGAAACGGGCGCGCTGTTCCTCGTTCGCCGCGGTGCGGATGTCCATACCGAGGATGGAGGCGAGGTCGATTTCGCCGCGTCCGATCCTGGCCTTCGTACGCCGCTTGAGCGTGCCGTTGCACCGGTCGGAACAGACGTGGCGGTCCCGGAAGGACCAGTGCGCCTTGGCGGATATGGGCTCGGCGCAGACCCGGCACGGCTCACCGCCCGTGGCACGCTCGGCTGCGGCGAGGATGGGGCTCCAGTACGAATCGCCCGGCACCTCGCGAGTCCTGGCCGGGTCGGGCACAGGCGGGGTCCCTGGCGTAAGCGCCGGCTTGGGGCAACGTGTCTTCGCCGCGTCCTTCGGACGCTCAGCGCGCTGCCTCTTGGCCGCGGCAGCGCGGCAGGGGTCGGAGCAGTACTTCTGACTGCGCGGGCGCCAGTACTCCATCGCCGTGCCGCAGATCACACACGGGCGCCCCGCCGGCTCCGAGGCGGTGTTGTCGGCGTCGTCGGTGGTCAGGGTGTGGTCCACGAGCTGTCCTCAGTCGGGATCGAGTTGGCTGCTGGAGTTTACGAACGCACAGAGGCGTGCCGCTATGGGCAGGGTCCGTCCCACCTGCCCGGCGAACGCGGGCCGGGAGAAGCCGACCAAGATCTTCTCCCAGATTTCTCCCAAACGATCTCCAGAAACGAGTCAGGGCCCTGATCCACTCAGTGGATCAGGGCCCTGACCTGGTGTTACACCTGTCGGGGTGGCGGGATTTGAACCCACGACCTCTTCGTCCCGAACGAAGCGCGCTGCCAAGCTGCGCTACACCCCGATGTACCCCGAGTCCCCGCTTGCGAGGGTCCCCGGCGCAACGAGCTCTACTTTAGCGGACCGGAGCCCGTAGGCGAAATCCGATTCCGGGGGGTGCGCAGGTGGGGGCGTACGCGGTCGGCGAGGGTGAGGGCGAGGGCCAGGGCGTAGAAGGCGAGGCCGAAGACGACGGCGTTGGTGGCGATGCCGGCGTAGCCGTGCAGGTCGACGTCCAGGAAGGGGTAGGGGTAGCGGCCGTCGGTGCCGGGGTCGAGGAGGGCGCCGCGGATCAGGGCGAAGGGGAGGTAGAGGAGGGGATAGACCAGCCACTGCCAGGCGTGGCGGAGGAGGAAGCCGCCGGGCGCGGTGAGCACGAGCCAGTCGAAGGCGGCGGCGAGCGGGGTCACGGTGTGGAGGAGCTGGTTGGCGGCCGATTCAAGGGGGGTGCGCTCGCTGGTCATCGAGAAGCCGCTGGAGTCGTTCGAGAGAACGAAGTGGAAGACGAGACCGGTGATGGAGATGTAGAGCAGGGCCGCGCCCGTGATCCGTGGGGAGAGGGCCGGGCGCCCGGTCCAGGCGCGGCGGGCGGACCAGGCGAAGGCGGCCGCGAGGAGCAGGTTGGACTGGATGGTGAAGTAGCTGAAGAGCCGGCCCAGGTCGTCGGAGTCGATCGTGTCCAGGACGACGCCGGTGACGGCGGCCAGGGCGACGAGCGCGCGGAAGGCCGCCGCGAAGGGGCGGCGGCCGGCCGGGACGACGGCGGAGGCGGGAACGCTCGCGGCGCTCGCCGCGCCGGGCCGGGTGGTGGAGGGGGGCGGATCGATCATCCCTCCACCGTACGGGTGCCCGGGAAACGATCAGCCGTTCAGTCGCGTGGGACCAGGGTGAGCAGTGTGGCCTCGGGCGGGCAGGCGAAGCGGACGGGGGTGTAGCGGTTGGTGCCGCAGCCGGCGGAGACGTGCAGGTACGAGCGGTGGCCGCCCGCCCGGTGGGTGGACAGGCCCTTGACCCGGCCGGTGTCGATGTCGCAGTTGGTGACCAGGGCCCCGTAGAAGGGGATGCAGAGCTGGCCGCCGTGGGTGTGGCCGGCGAGGATCAGCGGGTAGCGGTCGGCGGTGAAGGCGTCGAGGACCCGCAGGTAGGGGGCGTGGACGACGGCCATCGAGAAGTCCGCGTCCGCGACCGGACCGCCGGCGACCTCCGCGTACCGGTCCCGCTTGATGTGCGGGTCGTCCAGGCCGGTGAGCGCGATCTCCCTGCCGTCGATCTTCAGGCGTCCCCGGGTGTTCGTGAGGTTGATCCAGCCCGCCTCGTCGAAGCCGTCGCGCAGCTCCTCCCACGGGTTGTGGATCGCGCCCACGACGGGGGCGTTGCCGTTGAGGCCGTGCCGGCCGGTGGCCTTCTCGATCAGGTAGCGGGCCGGGTTGCGCAGCTTGGGCCCGTAGTAGTCGTTGGAGCCGAAGACGTACGCGCCGGGGAAGCGCATCAGCGGGCCGAGCGCGTCGAGCGTCTCGGGGACGCCCTCCGGGTCGGAGAGGTTGTCGCCGGTGTTGATCACGAAGTCGGGGCGCAGCCCGGCGAGGGACTGCAGCCAGCGCTGCTTCTTGCGCTGTCCGCCCACCATGTGGATGTCGGACACCTGCAGGACCCGCAGGGGCCGCATGCCGGGCGGCAGGACGGGCACCGTGACCCGGCGGAGCCGGAAGGAGCGGACCTCGAAGCCGGCGGCGTAGGCGATGCCCGCCGCTCCGGCTGCTGTGATTCCCAGGGGTACTGCGTATCGCGCGCGCATAC
Source organism: Streptomyces caatingaensis (assembly GCF_001187435.1). Classification (GTDB taxonomy): domain Bacteria; phylum Actinomycetota; class Actinomycetes; order Streptomycetales; family Streptomycetaceae; genus Streptomyces; species Streptomyces caatingaensis. The sequence goes on from NZ_LFXA01000018.1 coordinate 23,043, forward strand.
GGCCATGGTCGCAGACCGGGGCGGCCCCGGACGCCACGGGCCCGGCGGGGGAGGGGAGTTGTGGGGGACGGCGGTTAATGGGCGGCACCGGAGCGGGCGGGATGCGAAGATTGCGCCATGACCACGCTCAAGGCAAAGCTCCAGGATGACCTCACCGCCGCGATCAAGGCGCGCGACGAGCTGCGCTCCTCCTCCCTCCGTCTCACCCTCTCCGCCATCGGCTACGAGGAGACGGCCGGCAAGACCGCCCGGGAGCTCTCCGACGACGAGGTGCTCAAGGTGATCACCCGCGAGGTGAAGAAGCGCCGCGAGGCCGCCGAGGCGTTCGCGAAGGGCGGCCGCGCCGAGCAGGCCGAGCGTGAGCGCGCGGAGGGCGAAGTGCTCGCCGCCTACCTGCCGGCCCAGCTGTCGGACGAGGAGCTGACCGCGCTCGTCGCGGAGGCCGTGGCCGAGGCGAAGGCGGGCGGTGCCGAGGGGCCCAAGGCGATGGGCGCCGTCATGAAGATCGTCAAGCCGAAGGTGGGGAACCGGGCCGAGGGCGGCCGGGTGTCCGCCGAGGTCAAGCGCCAGCTCGCGTAGCGCGTAGCGCGGAGGGCGCCGGGCACCGGATACGGGAACGGGCACCGGATACGGGAACGGGCACCGGATACGGGAACGGGCACCGGATACGGGAAAGGGGCCCGCCCAGGACCGTACGTGGTCCGGGCGGGCCCCTTTCCCCTGACCGTCGGGCAGGGATCCCGGGCGTCAGTGGGGACGGTTGGCCCTGCCGGGCTTGTTGCCGGGGCCCGGGTGGTTCTTCCCGCCGCCCTTCTTGTTCTTCCCGTCCTTGTCCTTGCCCTTGTCCTTCGCCTTGTCCGAGCCGCCGGTGTCGATGCCCGAGACGGTGTCGAAGGACGGTGCGGGCCTGCCCTCCAGGGCGCCGCTCATGGCGTCGCGCCAGATGGGCCCCGGGGTGTCACCGCCGTAGACCTGGCCGTGGTAGACGCCGCCGATGGTGATGTCCTCCATCGACACCTCGTCCCCGGCGCCGCCGACCCACACCGCGCCCGCCATGTTGGGGGTGTAGCCGACGAACCAGGCGGCCTTGCGGCCGTCGGTCGTACCGGTCTTGCCCGCGCTGTCACGCCCGCCGAGGCCGGCCTCCTTGCCGGTGCCGTCCTCGACCACGCCCTTGAGCAGGGTGTTGATCGTCTCGGCGGTCTCCTCGGACATGGCGCGCGAGCAGCTCGACTTGGGGACGTTCAGCGGCTTGCCGTTGGGGCCCTGGGCCGAGGTGATGAGGACGGGGGTGCAGTAGGTGCCCTTGTTGGCGAAGGCGGCGTACGCGGCGGCCATCCTCAGCGGGGCCATACCCGCGGCGCCACCGATGGCCATGGCCGGCACCTCCTCCATCTTCTGCCCGCTGGCCGGCTTGAGGCCGAGCTTGTCCGCCATCTTCACGGCCGGGCAGAGGCCGATGTCCTCGAGGAGCTGGATGTAGTACGTGTTGACCGACTTGGCGGTCGCCTCGGCCATGCCGTACGGGCCGACCTCGCTCCGGTTCTCGTTGTTGACCTGGTCGCCGCCGTTCTTCCAGGTGCCCTTGCAGGTCGCGATCTCGGAGGGGTACGGCATGCTGTACGGCGACGAGTACGTCTGGTTCGCCGACTTGCCCTCCTCCAGCGCCGCCGCCGCGATGATCGGCTTGAAGGTGGAGCCGGGCTGGAAGCCGTACGTCGAGCCGCCCATGGCGTGATCGGCCGACAGGTTGATCTGCGTCTGGTTCTTGCCGAAGCCGTACGGCTTCGACTGGCCCATGCCCAGCACCTTGCCCGTGCCCGGTTCGACGATCGAGATCGCCGTGGCCACCGAGTCGCTCTGGTAGACGTGATCGGTGATCGACTTCTGGACGGACTTCTGCGTCTGCGGGTCGAGGGTCGTGCGGATCGTCATGCCGCCCTCGTTCCACCGCTTGGCGCGGGCCTCCTTCGTCTTGCCGAAGGCGGGGTCCTGGAGGAAGACCTGGCGGACGTAGTCGCAGAAGAAGCCGGCGCCGTTGACGGCGGTGATGCAGCCGCTCTTCGGGCGGCTGACGTCGAGCTTGATCGGCTTGGCCTTCTCGGCGTCGGCCTGGGCCTGGGTGATGTTCTTCAGGTCGGCCATGCGCTGGAGGACCATGTTCCGCCGCTGGGTGGCCGCCTTGGGCGCGTTGACCGGGTCGAAGCGGCTGGGCGACTGGACGATGCCGGCCAGCAGGGCGGACTCGCCGAGGGTGAGGTCCTTGGCGTGCTTGCTGAAGTAGCGCTGGGAGGCGGCCTCGACGCCGTACGCCTGCTGCCCGAAGAAGGTGATGTTCAGGTAGTTGGCGAGGATGCGCTGCTTGCCCAGCTCCTTCTCGACCTGGATGGCGTACTTCAGCTCCTTGACCTTGCGGCCGACGGTCTGCTGCGTGGCGACGGCGACCTTGTCCGGGTCGTCGCCGGCCTCCTCGACGAAGACGTTCTTGACGTACTGCTGGGTGAGGGTCGAGGCGCCCTCGGAGACGCCGCCGCTCTGGGCGTTGCGGTTGAGGGCGCGGAGCACGCCCTTGAGGTCGACGGCGCCGTGCTCGTAGAAACGGGCGTCCTCGATGGCGACGATCGCCTTCTGCATCCAGGGCGAGATCTTGCCGAGGGGGACGACGGTGCGGTCGCGCGAGTAGACCTTGGCTATCTCGCCGCCCTCGGAGTCGAGGATGACGGTCCGCTGGCTCAGCGGCGGCGTCCTGAGGTTCGCGGGGAGCTCGTCGAAGCCCTCCACCGTGCCCTTCGCCGCCAGGCCGAAGGCGCCGACGCCCGGCAGGGCCAGTCCCGCCAGAACGACTCCGGAGAGGACGCTGACGCCGAGGAACTTGGCGGCCTGCCGGCCCCCCGAAGAGGACCCCCCGCCCGAGCGCTTCATAGCCATGGGGGAAAGCCTACGTTCTCATTCGGCGGACAGACGCCCGTGTGTTCGCCTACGCTGTTTTACGCCAGTCACTGCGGTCGTCTTCAGCATCACCTCTGCCTTCACTCCTGTAGGTGATGAGGTGTGTCCAGATCGCCGCCTGTGTCACGGGACGTCCCGTCCAGGAGGGGTGAACTGCCCTTATCCGTACGGAAAAGTCGCTGTTGTCGCCAGCTCACTCCGTTGGGTGATCTGCCGCGTACGCATAGTCCCTTCGGGCTATCCAAGATTGGGCCCGAAGGGGGTGTTGCCCCCTGTCCTGCTTCCGTAACGTCCTCAACTGGCAACGGTGAATATGCCGCTGCCGCCGTGGGGGAGCCTCGATTCGGGAGAGGACGGCGCCAGCATGAGCTGGGTAACCGACTGGAGTGCGCAGGCCGCCTGCCGCACGACCGATCCGGACGAACTGTTCGTTCAGGGCGCAGCACAGAACCGGGCCAAAGCGGTCTGCACCGGGTGCCCGGTCCGTACCGAATGCCTGGCCGACGCGTTGGACAACCGCGTCGAGTTCGGCGTGTGGGGCGGGATGACGGAGCGCGAGCGGCGGGCGCTGCTGCGGCGCCGGCCGACGGTGACGTCGTGGCGCCGCCTGCTGGAGACGGCCCGCACGGAGTACGAGCGCGGCGCCGGCCTCCTGCCGCTGGGCGAGGAGGAGTACGACGCGTACGCGGCGGCGGGCTAGCCCTCGGAGCCCCGCGCGGGGGCGTCCCGCTCCGGGCCCCGTCCCGCGTGGTGTGCGCGGACGGCCGGATCGGCCGTGGCCTGGGCCGGCAGGGGGGCCGGACCGTCCGGGCCGGTGCGGCCGGCGAGGCGTTCGCCGATGGACCGCAGGCCCGCCAGGTCGTGGACGTCGCCGGGGAGCGCGGCCACTTCGGCCACCGGTACGTCCGGATGCAACGCGGTGAAGCGATCGCGGGTCCGCCGCTCGCGCGCCAGCACCCGCATGCGTTCGGCGTGCAGGCGCAGCAGCCCCGCGGCCAGCCGCTCGGTGGAGATCTCCTCGGAACCGGTGGAGGCCGTCCCGGTGGGCACCGCGGATTCCGCGTGCACCGGGGGCACTCCGGGGGACACGGGCCGGGGGAAGCCGCTCTCGGGAGAGGATGTGTCGAGGGGAGTGGCGGTGCCAGGGTCATCAGCGGTACGTGTCCCAGCTTGCCCGCTGTCACGATCCACAATGCCGGTGCCGGCAAGATTTTCCGGGTAATCCGCGGCGGCCGTCGGGTTGTTGACGGTTTCGGTCGGGTCGTTGACGGTTCCGGTCGCGTCGCCCGCGCTCCCGGCCGTACCGTCCTCCGGCCCCTCCGCGGTTCCGTCCGCCGTACTGCCCCCCGGTCCCTCCCCCGGTCCCTCCGCCGTTCCGTCCGCCGGGCGGTCCGCCGTCGTGAGGGGGCCCTCCGTCAGCGCCTCGGCCGCCGCCAGCGCGCGCTCGGCGGAGAGCCGGGCGGCCCCGCTGCCGTGCACCCGGTTGAGCACCAGCCCGGCCAGCGGCATCCGCTCCTCCGCCAGCCGCTGGACGAAGTAGGCGGCCTCGCGCAGCGCGTCCCGCTCGGGCGCGGCCACCACGAGAAAGGCCGTTCCGGGCGCCTGGAGCAGGCGGTACGTGGCATCGGCGCGGGTACGGAATCCGCCGAACATCGTGTCCATCGCGGCCACGAAGGTCTGTACGTCGCGCAGCAGTTGGGCGCCCATCAGTTTGTTGAGGGGGCCGCTCATCACCGACATGCCGACGCCCAGGAACTTCATCCCGGCCCGTCCGCCGATCTTCGCGGGGGCCATCAGCACCTTGATGAGCCTGCCGTCGAGGAACGAGCCGAGCCGGCCCGGGGCGTCCAGGAAGTCCAGCGCGGAGCGGCTCGGCGGCGTGTCGACGACGATCAGGTCCCACTCGTCGCGGGAGCGCAGCTGGCCCAGCTTCTCCATGGCCATGTACTCCTGCGTGCCGGCGAAGCCGGCCGACAGGGACTGGTAGAAGGGGTTCTCCAGGATCGCCCGGGCGCGGTCGCGGTCCGCGTGCGCCTCGACGATCTCGTCGAAGGTCCGCTTCATGTCCAGCATCATGGCGTGCAGTTCGCCGCCCGCCGAGCCGTCGACGCCGGGCACGCGCCGTGGCACGTTGTCCAGTTCGTCGATCCCCATGGACTGCGCCAGCCGCCGCGCCGGGTCGATGGTCAGCACCACGGCCTTCCGGCCGCGCTCCGCGGCCCGCAGGCCGAGCGCCGCGGCGGTCGTCGTCTTGCCGACCCCGCCGGAGCCGCAGCACACCACGATGCGGGTGCCGCGGTCGTCCAGGATGGCGTCGACGTCGAGAGCGGTCGTCCTGTCCAGGCTCACCTGGCCCCCTCGCTCGTGCCGGTCACGATCTCCCGCGTGCGCAGCACACGGGCCATGCGGTAGAGCCCGGCCAGGTCCACCCCGTCGCCGAGCAGGTCCAACTGGCAGGTCGGAAGGCCGAGTTCCGCGATTCTGGCGCGGCTGCCGCGTTCGAGCGCGAGCCGTGCGGTGTGCTCGCGGGCCTCGTCCAGCAGCGGGGTGACCAGGGCGCCCGCCGCGTCCGCCCGGCTCCGGCCGCCGGAGGAGGTGCGGGCGAGGGCGTGGGCGAGGGCCTCGGCCACGGCCGCGCGCCGGCCGTTCGCCGCGTCCTCCACGGCCGCCCCGTCCAGCACTTCGGGCCGCACCATGTTGACGACGACGCTGCCGACCGGCAGGCCGGCGGCGCGCAGCTCGGCTATGCCGTCCACGGTCTCCTGGACCGGCATCTCCTCCAGCAGTGTCACCAAGTGCACCGCCGTCTCGGGGGACTTGATGACGCGCATCACCGCCTGGGCCTGGTTGTGGATCGGTCCGATCCGGGCCAGGCCGGCGACCTCGTCGTTGACGTTGAGGAAGCGCGTGACGCGGCCGGTCGGGGGCGCGTCCATGACGACGTGGTCGTAGACGAAGCGGCCCGCGCGGTCCTTCCTGCGCACCGCTTCGCAGGCCTTGCCGGTCAGCAGGACGTCCCGCAGGCCGGGGGCGATGGTCGTCGCGAAGTCGATCGCCCCCAGCTTCTTCAGGGCCCGTCCGGCGCTGCCGAGTTTGTAGAACATGTGGAGGTAGTCCAGCAGCGCCCGTTCGGCGTCGATGGCCAGCGCGTGGACCTCGCCGCCGCCGGGGGCCACCGCGATCTTCCGCTCCTCGTAGGGCAGTGCCTCCGTCTCGAAGAGCTGTGCGATGCCCTGGCGGCCCTCCACTTCGACCAGCAGCGTGCGTTTGCCCCCGGCCGCGAGGGCGAGTGCGAGAGCAGCGGCGACGGTGGTCTTGCCGGTACCGCCCTTGCCGCTGACGACATGGAGCCTGCTCATGGTGCGGAGCCTAGCCAAGCCCCGTGGCGACCGCGCACGAGGCTGTCGGTGGGAGGCATTACAGTCGGGCCATGACCAAGTGGGAATACGCAACCGTGCCGCTGCTGGTGCACGCGACCAAGCAGATTCTGGACACCTGGGGCGAGGACGGCTGGGAGCTCGTCCAGGTCGTTCCGGGGCCCAACCCGGAGCAGCTCGTGGCCTACCTGAAGCGGCCGAAGCAGTGAGCGCCGTCGAGGCGAAGCTCGCCGAGCTCGGGCTGACGCTGCCGGACGTCGTGCCGCCGCTGGCCGCGTACCAGCCGGCCGTGCAAACCGGTTCGTACGTGTACACGGCGGGCCAACTGCCCATGGTCAAGGGCGCGATCCCGGTGACCGGCAAGGTCGGCGCCGAGGTGAGCCCGGAGCAGGCCAAGGAGCTGGCGGGCGTGTGCGCGCTCAACGCGCTGGCCGCCGTGAAGTCCGTCGTGGGCGACCTCGACAAGATCGTGCGTGTGGTGAAGGTCGTCGGCTTCGTCGCCTCCGCGCCCGACTTCACGGGCCAGCCCGCCGTCCTCAACGGGGCCAGCGAGCTGCTGGGCGACGTCCTGGGCGAGAAGGGCGTGCACGCCCGCTCCGCCGTCGGTGTCGCGGTGCTCCCGCTGGACGCGCCGGTCGAGGTCGAGATCCAGGTCGAGGTCGCCGGCTGACGGCCGCGGCGGGCTCCTCGGCGTCGCGGCCCGCCGGCCGGGGCGCGGGGGCCCCTCGAACATCCGCCCGTGAGCGCATAGCATCCGGCCATGGCGACGACCAACGGCCAGTGGTACCCACCGGAATGGCCCGACCGGATCCGGCTGCTCGCGCGGGGCGGGCTCGACCCCGTGACGCCGCGCCGCGCCGCCACGGTCCTGCTGCTGCGGGACGGGGCGGAGGACGGGATCGCCGTCCACATGCTGCGCAGACGCGCCTCCATGGCCTTCGCCGGAGGCGCGTTCGCGTATCCGGGCGGGTCCGTGGATCCGCGCGACGAGCGGGACGTGCCCTGGGCCGGGCCGTCGCCCGAGGAGTGGGCCGGGCGGCTGGGTGTCGAGCCGGCCGCGGCGCAGGCCATCGTCTGCGCGGCGGTCCGCGAGACGTTCGAGGAGGCGGGCGTCCTGCTCGCCGGGCCGGCCCCGGCCACGGTCGTGGCCGACACCACCGGCCCGGAGTGGGAGGCCGACCGGGCGGCGCTCGTCAGCCACGAGCTGTCGTTCGGCGACTTCCTCGAACGGCGCGGCCTGCTGCTCCGCAGCGACCTGCTGGGCGGCTGGGCGCGCTGGATCACCCCGGAGTTCGAGCCGCGCCGCTACGACACCTGGTTCTTCGTCGCCGCGCTGCCCGAGGGGCAGCGCACCTGCGACGACTCCACCGAGGCGGACCTCGCGGTGTGGACGGCGCCCGCCGAGGCGGCCGCCGGCTACGACCGCGGCGAGCTGCTGATGATGCCGCCGACCATCGCGACGCTCCGCTCGCTCGTGCCGTTCGGCAGTGTGGCCGAGGCGCTGGGCGCGGCGGGTGAGCAGGATCTCACCCCGGTGCTCGCGCGCGTCGAGCTCGTCGGGGAAGAGATCGTGCTGAGCTGGCCCGGGCACGAGGAGTTCAGCAAGCACCTTCCCTTCCGCCTGCCGGGCCCGCCGCACATTCCAGCGACTCCGGGAGCCGATGCATGACGAACCAAGCCGAGGCCGCCGACCTGCCGGGCCGGCCGCGCGCGGCCGTTCCGGGCGGGCCCGCCACCGAGCGAGCGACCTGCGTCCTCGCGCCCAATCCGTCCGTGATGACCCTCGACGGCACCAACACCTGGCTGCTGTCCGAGCCGGGCTCCGGCCTGGCGGTCGTCGTCGATCCCGGGCCGCTGGACGAGGGCCACCTCCGGGCCGTCGTCGCCACGGCGGAGGCGGCGGGCAAGCGGATCGCCCTCGCCCTGCTCACCCACGGCCACCACGACCACTCCGACGGCGCGGCCCGGCTGTCCGAGCTCACGGGCGCCCCGGTGCGGGCGGTGGACCCGGCGCTGCGGGCCGGCGGCGGCGAGGGCCTGGCCGCGGGGGACGTGATCACCGTCGGGGGCCTCGACCTGCGTGTGATCCCCACGCCCGGTCACACGGCCGACTCGGTCTCCTTCCACCTCCCGGCGGACCGCGCGGTCCTCACCGGCGACACCGTCCTCGGCCGCGGCACGACCGTCGTCGCGCACCCCGACGGACGCCTCGGCGACTACCTCGACTCGCTGCGGCGGCTGCGGACGCTCGCCGTCGAGGAGGACGTCCGGACGATCCTCCCCGCGCACGGCCCCGTCCTGGACGACGCCCGGGGTGCCCTGGAGTACTACCTCGCCCATCGCGCCAAGCGCCTGGCCCAGGTGGAGACGGCCGTCGAGGCGGGCCACCGCACGCCCGAGCAGGTCGTCGCCCACGTCTACGCCGACGTCGACCGCGCGGTCTGGCCGGCGGCGGAGCTGTCGGTCAGGGCGCAGCTGGACTATCTCGGGGAGCACGGGCTGATCTAGGCACGGCCGCGGGAAACGGCCGGAGTCCGTCAAGTCCGGCGCGCCCGGCGCCGTCAACCCCGCTCACGGGCGGCTCCCTTGGGGGTTCTCCGGTACATGCGGAAGCCCCGCCTCCGGGAGGGGGCGGGGCTCCGTCGTGCAGGACGGCGGGCGGGCGCGCGTCAGCGCGAGCGCTTCGCCAGGCGCTCGACGTCCAGCAGGATCACGGCGCGCGCCTCCAGGCGCAGCCAGCCGCGGCCGGCGAAGTCGGCGAGGGCCTTGTTGACCGTCTCGCGGGAGGCGCCGACGAGCTGGGCGAGCTCCTCCTGGGTGAGGTCGTGCACCACGTGGATGCCCTCCTCGGACTGCACGCCGAAGCGGCGCGACAGGTCGAGCAGGGCCTTGGCGACGCGGCCGGGGACGTCCGAGAAGACGAGGTCCGACATGGAGTCGTTGGTGCGGCGCAGGCGGCGGGCGACGGCGCGCAGCAGGGCCGTGGCCACCTCCGGGCGGGCGTTGAGCCACGGCTGGAGGTCGCCGTGGCCGAGGCCGAGGAGCTTGACCTCGGTGAGCGCGGTGGCGGTGGCGGTGCGCGGCCCCGGGTCGAAGAGGGAGAGCTCGCCGATGAGCTCGCCCGGGCCCAGGACGGCGAGCATGTTCTCGCGGCCGTCGGGGGAGGTGCGGTGGAGCTTCACCTTGCCCTCGGTCACCACGTAGAGGCGGTCGCCCGGGTCGCCTTCGTGGAACAGGGCGTCGCCCCTCGCGAGCGTGACCTCGCCCATGGAGGCGCGCAGCTCAGCGGCCTGCTCGTCATCGAGCGCCGCGAAGAGCGGGGCGCGCCGCAGAACGTCGTCCACGAGTTCTCTCCTTGTCGACATGCACAGAGGACCGTGGTCCCCATGATGCCCGTCGGTAAAACTGTGTGATCAAACACAAGTGTGGCGCATCGTCGGCGGAAGCCCTACGGCAGGGGTCCGATTGGGCTGTGCTTTTCCCGCGGCCGGGGCGGATGTCACTGCTGGGCTTTAGTCTGGCCGAGTGTCCAATACGCCGGTGAGAGCACAGGGCAAGGGGGCCGGGAGGGTGACGTCGACGGAGGATTCCGCTGTGGGCGAACGCCCCGCCGCGAACGGGGCGAACGACGCAAAAGAGGCGAAACCGAGAGCCCGCCGGGCGGCGGGGAGGACGGCCGGGGCGGCCGAGGGGAAGAAGAAGCCCGCCGCCGTGAAGCCGGGGAAGCCCGAGTCGCGCACGGCCCTCGTCCGGCGCGCCCGGCGGATCAACCGCGAGCTCGCCGAGGTGTATCCGTACGCCCATCCGGAGCTCGACTTCGAGAACCCCTTCCAGCTCCTCGTCGCCACGGTCCTCTCCGCCCAGACCACCGACCTGCGGGTCAACCAGACCACCCCGGCCCTCTTCGCCGCCTACCCGACACCGGAGGACATGGCGGCCGCCGACCCGGAGGCGCTGGAGCAGCTGATCAGGCCGACGGGCTTCTTCCGGGCCAAGGCGAAGTCGCTGATGGGCCTGTCCGCCGCCCTGCGCGACCGCTTCGGCGGCGAGGTGCCCGGCCGCCTGGAGGACCTCGTCTCGCTCCCGGGGGTCGGCCGCAAGACGGCCAACGTGGTGCTGGGCAACGCCTTCGGGGTCCCGGGGATAACCGTCGACACGCACTTCCAGCGCCTCGTGCGCCGCTGGCGGTGGACCGCCGAGACGGAGCCGGAGAAGATCGAGGCCGAGGTCTGCTCGCTCTTCCCGAAGAGCGACTGGACGATGCTGTCGCACCGCGTCATCTTCCACGGCCGCCGCATCTGCCACTCCCGCAGGCCCGCCTGCGGGGCCTGCCCGATCGCCCCGCTGTGCCCGTCCTACGGCGAGGGCGAGACGGATCCGGAGAAGGCGAAGAAACTGCTCAAGTACGAGAAGGGCGGCATGCCCGGCCAGCGGCTCAAGCCGCCGCCGGACTTCCCGGGCCCGCCCGCGCCCCCGCTGGGAGCCGCATGACGGACCGGCGCGCGGGAGCACCGCGCGCCCGACGGGCACGGACCAGGGACGACCGGGGACAACGGGGACATGGGGAAGCGCATGAGGAGCACGTACGGCCGGGCCGACCGGGAGATCACCGTCACCGCCGAGGGGCTGCCCGCCTGGCTGGAACCGGTCGCGCGGGCCCTGCGGGACGTCGAGCCGCAGCAGCTGAGCCGCTACCTGCCCCCCGCGACGGGCGGGCGGCGCTCGGCCGTCCTGGTGCTCTTCGGTGACGGTCCGCAGGGGCCCGAGCTGCTGCTCCTGGAGCGCGCGGGCACCCTGCGCTCCCACGCCGGGCAGTCGTCCTTCCCCGGCGGCGCCCTTGATCCGGAGGACGGCGATCCGGCCAGTGGCGGGCTCGTGCGCGCCGCGCTGCGCGAGGCCGAGGAGGAGACGGGCCTCGACCCGTCCGGCGTCCAGGTCTTCGGCGTGCTGCCGGATCTGTACATCCCGGTCAGCGGGTTCGTCGTCACGCCCGTGCTCGGCTGGTGGCGCGAGCCCAGCCCGGTCGGGCCGGTCGATCCCGCCGAGACGGCCCGGGTCTTCACCGTCCCGGTCGCCGAGCTCACCGACCCGGCGAAGCGCGCGACCGCCGTGCACCCGAGCGGCCACCGCGGGCCGGTCTTCCATGTGGACGAGGCGCTCGTCTGGGGCTTCACGGCCGGGGTGATCGACCGGATCCTGCACTACGCGGGCTGGGAGCGGCCCTGGGACGCCGGCCGGGAGGTCCCGCTCGACTGGAGCTCCTGACCCGTCCCGTACCGCGGTCCCCGCGGACCCGCCGCCGTCCCGCCGACAACCGCAATGCGAGGCACCCTTCGGTGAACGTACTGGACATCGTGCTGCTGCTGGCCGCCGCCTGGTTCGCGGTCATCGGCTATCGCCAGGGGTTCGTGGTCGGCGTGCTCTCGGTGGTCGGATTCCTCGGCGGGGGCCTGGCCGCCCTCCACACGCTCCCCGTGATCTGGGACAGCGCCGCCGGTGACCGGTCCCCGGGCACCCTGGCCGCCGTGGCGGCGGTGGTCATCGTCATCGTCTGCGCCTCCGTCGGGCAGGCCGCGACGACGCACCTGGGCAACCGGCTGCGCCGTCAGATCACCTGGTCACCGGCCCGCGCGCTGGACGCGACGGGAGGCGCGCTCGTCAACGTCGTCGCCATGCTGCTCGTCGCCTGGCTGATCGGTTCCGCCCTCGCCGGCACCTCCCTGCCGACCCTCGGCAAGCAGGTGCGGGGTTCGAAGGTGCTGCTCGGCGTCGCCCGGGTGGTGCCCGGCGAGGCCAACACCTTCTTCGCCGACTTCAGCACCGCCCTCGCCCAGAACGGCTTCCCGCAGGTCTTCGCGCCCTTCTCGGCCGAGACGATCACCGCCGTGCCGCCCCCCGACCCCGAGCTGTCCGGCAGCGCCGTCGCCGCCGGAGCCCAGCGCAGCATCGTCAAGGTCGTCGGCAACGCGGCGGGCTGCGGGAAGGTGTTGGAGGGCAGTGGCTTCGTCTTCGCACCGCACCGCGTGATGACCAACGCCCACGTCGTGGGCGGGGTGACCGAGCCGACGGTGCAGGTGGGCGGCAGGGGCCGGCTCCTGGACGCCAAGGTCGTGCTGTACGACTGGAAGCGCGACATCGCCGTCCTGAGCGTCCCCGCGCTGGAGGCGCCGGCCCTCCGCTTCGCCTCCGTGGACGCCGAGAGCGGCGGGAGCGCCATCGTGGCGGGCTTCCCGGAGAACGGCGCGTACGACGTGCGGTCCGCCCGGGTCCGCAGCCGGGTCGACGCCAACGGCCCGGACATCTACCACCGTGGCTACGTGCGCCGCGACGTCTACTCCCTGTACGCGACCGTGCGGCAGGGCAATTCGGGCGGCCCCCTGCTGACTCCCGACGGGCGGGTCTACGGCGTGGTCTTCGCCAAGTCGCTCGACGACGCGGACACGGGCTACGCCCTCACGGCCGACGAGGTGCATGAGGACGTCGTGGCGGGCCGCACGGCCACGGCACGGGCCGAGACGCAGGGGTGTGCGCTCTGAGCCGGTGACGGGAGCCGTCCGCGGAGGGGGAGGGCGGCCGCGCGCCCGGGGGGCTCAGCGGCCGCGGGGGTGGCGCAGCCGCGCCGAGACCCAGCGCGCGCGGCGCCGGATGATGCGCGGGATGCCGAGCCGGAGGTCGGCGGCCTCCCCCGGCGGGAAGGTGCCGCGGCACTCCTCCGTCCGCTCGGACACCTCGGTGGCCACAGTCAGCGCGGCATCGTCGTCGGCGCCGCGCCGCTGAGTCAGGTCGCGATGGTCGTGCGTCCAGCCCATACCCCGGTCTGTGCCCGGGGCGGGAGGTCGGTAATCGCCCGGGGGCCCGGCAATTGGCCTATGCGTCGGGCAAGTGGCCGTTCGCCGGCCGTTCGTTCGATATCCGGGGGTGCTCCTACCGGTCCGGCTCGGAGTCCTTGAGCCAGCCGATGAGCTCCGTCGAGAAGGCCGCGGGATCCTCCTCGTGGGGGAAGTGGCCCAGCCCGTCGAAGAGCCGCCACCGGTAGGGCGCCTCCACGTACTCGCCCGATCCGGCGGCGCTGCGGGTGCGCATCACCGGATCGAGCGAGCCGTGGACGTGGAGGGTGGGCACGCGGACGGGCCGCTTCATCCGGCGGTTGAACTGGATGCCGTCCGGCCGCGCCATCGACCGCACCATCCACCGGTACGGCTCGATGGAGCAGTGCGCCGTGGACGGGATGGTCATCGCCCGCCGGTAGACCGCCACCGCTTCGTCGTCCGGCAGCCGGGGGCCCGACCAGTCGCGCATCAGCCGTCCCACCAGGGCCGCGTCGTCCGCGACGAGCCGCCGCTCGGGCAGCCACGGCCGCTGGAAGCCCCAGACCGCGGAGCCCGCAGCGGTCTGCTGCGGGTCGGTGAGCATGGCCGAACGCCACCGCCGCGGGTGCGGCATCGAGGAGACCGCCAGCCGGCGCACCAGCTTGGGCCGCATCACCGCCGCCGTCCAGGCCAGATACCCCCCCAGGGCATGGCCGACCAGCGCCGCGTCCGGCTCGCCCAGCGAGCGGATGACGCCGGTGATGTCCAGGGCCAGATTGGCGGGGTCGTAGCCCCGGGGCGTGCGGTCGCTGCCGCCCACCCCGCGCAGGTCCATCGCGACCGCCCGGAAACCCGCCTCCGCGAGCGCCGGCATCTGGTGCCGCCACGCCCACCAGAACTGCGGGAAGCCGTGCAGCAGCAGCACCAGCGGCCCCTCGCCCATCTCGGCGATGTGGAACCGCGCCCCGTTCGCCGCGACGTCCCGGTGCGTCCAGGGACCGTCGGGGCGCACGACCGCCGTGGGCGACGCGGCGACGGTCACCGGAGCGTTGGATTCCGGATGGTGGCCGGAACCGGGGGAAGCGGGCGCTGCGGGGGTATCGGGCACCGTCATACGGACGAGCGTGTCACAGATGCGCCCGCCTGGCTCGTGTCCTTCAGAGGACGGGGGTGAGGCTTGACCGTACCCAGCACCGCCGCCGTCTCCCGGGCCGAGCTGATGGTCTTCTCCGGCTTGCTGATCTTCTTGAACTTCCGCACGGCCAGCAGCCCGAGCAGCGCCGCCAGCACCAGGAAGGCGCCCCCCGTGATCAGGAACGACCAGGCGAGGCCCAGCCCCAGGTTGTGGATGCCGTACGCCGCCGCGAAGCTCAGCACCGGCAGCGAGAAGAGGGCCAGGGTGCCGGCCGCGGCGATCGCGCCGCCTCCGACGCCGAGCCGCTTGGCGTCCTCGCGCAGCTCGGCCTTGGCCAGTGCGATCTCGTCGTGCACCAGCGCGGACAGCTCCGTGGTGGCCGTGGCCACCAGCTGGCCGAGGCTGCGGTCGGCACCGTCGTCGGCTGCGCTCATCGCTGCTCCCTCATCGTCGTCGCTCCGTCGTCTGCGAGTCCTCCGCGGGCACCCCGGGTCCGCCGTGGGTGTTCCGCCCGTCTTCAGCGGATGTGAAGACACTCAGATCATGCCGGACCATCGTCGCCGGTCGCGCGTCCGGAGGCGACTTCCGCCAGACGCCGGTGCTCGGCGGCCTTCGCCTCGAGGAGCGCGGCCATGCGCAGGTGGTAGTCGGGGTTGCCCTGCTCGTAGATGTCGGGGATGCCGTCCTGGTCCTCGTCCCGCTCCTCCTCGTCGCAGAGCTTCCGGTACTTGTTGTCGCGCAGCTTGAGGAGGACGCTCGCGACGACCGCCGCGATCAGCGAGCCGACCAGGACCGCGGCCTTGACCTCGCCCACCAGCGTCGGATCGCCGCCGAAGGCCAGCTCGCCGATGAGCAGGGAGACGGTGAAGCCGATGCCGGCCAGCGACGCGACCGCGAGCACGTCCGGCCACTTGAGGTCGGGGTTGAGCTCGGCGCGGGTGAACCGGGCGGCCAGCCAGGTGCCGCCGAAGACGCCGACCGCCTTGCCGACGATGAGGCCGAGGACCACGCCGAGCGTCTCCGGCCGGCGGAAGATGTCCGAGAGCGCCCCGCCGGAGATGGTCACCCC
This sequence comes from Streptomyces caatingaensis, assembly GCF_001187435.1. GTDB lineage: Bacteria > Actinomycetota > Actinomycetes > Streptomycetales > Streptomycetaceae > Streptomyces > Streptomyces caatingaensis. Next base: position 38,382 of record NZ_LFXA01000018.1, read on the forward strand.
GGCGGAGAAGAGAGCGAACATCGGCACGGCCAGACCGGCCGAGAGCGGGCGCACCAGGTGCTCGATGTGCTCGCCGGGCGACGTCCGCTCGTCCTCGCGCCGGTGGCAGCGCAGCATCAGGCCCATGGCGACACCGGCGATGGTGGCGTGGACGCCGCTGTTGTACATCAGCGCCCAGTTGACGACGGCCAGCGGGACGTAGACGTACCAGCCCCGGACGCCCTTGCGCAGCAGCAGCCAGAAGACGAAGAGGCCGAGCGCGGCGAAGCCCAGGGCGGTGAAGTTCAGGGTCGAGGTGAAGAAGATCGCGATGATGAGGATCGCGAAGAGGTCGTCGACGACGGCCAGCGTCAGCAGGAACGCCCGCAGCGCCGACGGCAGCGCCGTGCCGATGACCGCGAGCACGGCGAGCGCGAAGGCGATGTCGGTGGCGGTCGGGACGGCCCAGCCCTTCAGGGAGCCGCCGCCGGTGGTGGCCACCGTGGCGTAGACGAGGGCGGGCGCGGCCATGCCGCACAGGGCGGCGACCACGGGGAGGAGGGCGGCCTTGGGGTTGCGCAGCTCACCGGCGACCAGTTCCCGTTTGAGCTCGATGCCGGCGACGAAGAAGAAGATCGCCAGCAGTCCGTCGGCGGCCCAGTGCTGGACGGAGAGGTTCAGACCGAGCGATCCGGGGCCCAGGTGGAATCCGCGTATGGACTCGTAGGCGTCCTTGATCGGCGTGTTCGCCCAGATCAGCGCGGCGACGGCCGCGGCCAGCAGCAGCACGCCGCCGACGGTCTCGGTGCGCAGCGCGTCCGCGAGGAAGTTCCGCTCGGGCAGCGGCAGCCGGCCGAGGAAGACGGAACGGTGGTTCTTGGGCGCGGCCACGATGAGGACCTCCTGGGGTCGATCGACGGACACACGTGGGGTCACGTGTGCGAGTGCCGACCAGACTTCCCGGCGCGCCTGTGATTCTTGTCGAGTTCTATACGCGGTGTCCCTGTACTTTAGCCCGAATGCGTGAAGGGCGCCCGGCGGAAGCCGGACGCCCTTCACGGCGCGTGGTCCTCTGGTCAGTCCTCCGCGGGGGCCGCCGGGAGCTTGGCCTGGATGAGATCCATGACCGAGGAGTCGGTCAGGGTGGTCACGTCGCCGAGCGTGCGCTGCTCGGCGACGTCGCGCAGCAGCCGGCGCATGATCTTGCCGGAACGGGTCTTGGGCAGCTCCGCCACCGGCAGGATGCGCTTGGGCTTGGCGATCGGGCCGAGCTGCTTGGCGACGTGCGCCCGCAACTCCTCGACCAGCGCGGATTCGTCCGCGCTCGCGTCCTCGTCGCCGCGCAGGATGACGAAGGCGCAGATCGCCTGGGTGGTCTGGGGGTCGGTCGCGCCGACGACCGCGGCCTCGGCGACCCTCGGGTGCGAGACGAGGGCGGACTCGACCTCGGTGGTGGAGATGTTGTGGCCGGAGACGAGCATGACGTCGTCGACCCGGCCGAGCAGCCAGATGTCCCCGTCGTCGTCCTTCTTGGCGCCGTCGCCCGCGAAGTAGCGCCCCTCGAAGCGGGACCAGTAGGTGTCGAGGAAGCGCTGGTCGTCGCCCCAGATGGTGCGGAGCATCGAGGGCCACGGCTCGGTGAGGACGAGGTAGCCGCCGGAGCCGTTCGGCACCTCGCGGGCCTCGTCGTCCACCACGGTCGCGGCGATGCCGGGGATCGGGACCTGGGCGGAGCCGGGCTTGGTCGCGGTGACCCCGGGCAGCGGGCTGATCATGATGCCGCCCGTCTCGGTCTGCCACCAGGTGTCCACCACGGGCGTGCGGCCGCCGCCGATGTGCTCGCGGTACCAGACCCACGCCTCGGGGTTGATGGGTTCGCCGACGGAGCCGAGCACACGCAGGCTGGAGAGGTCGAACCCGGCCGGGATGTCGTCGCCCCACTTCATCGCGGCGCGGATCGCGGTCGGCGCGGTGTAGAGGACGGTGACGCCGTATTTCTGGACGATCTCCCACCAGCGGCCCCGGTGCGGGGTGTCGGGCGTGCCCTCGTAGAGGACTTCGGTGGCGCCGTTGCTGAGGGGGCCGTAGACGATGTACGAGTGGCCGGTCACCCAGCCGACGTCGGCGGTGCACCAGAAGACGTCGGACTCGGGCTTGAGGTCGAAGACCGCGTGGTGGGTGTAGGAGATCTGGGTGAGGTAGCCGCCGGAGGTGTGCAGGATGCCCTTCGGCTTACCGGTGGTGCCCGAGGTGTAGAGGATGAACAGCGGGTGCTCGGCGTCGAACGCCTCGGGGACGTGCCGGTCGGACTGGCGGTCGACCAGGTCGTGCCACCACAGGTCGCGGCCCTCGGTCCAGGCGATGTCCTCCTGGCCGGTGCGCCGGACGACGAGGACGCTGCGGACGTCCTCCGTGCCCGGGCGGGTCAGGGCCTCGTCCACCGCGGGCTTGAGCGCGGACGGCTTGCCGCGCCGGAAGCCGCCGTCGGCCGTGATGACGACGCGGGCGTCGGCGTCCTTGATGCGGGTCGCGAGGGCGTCGGCGGAGAATCCGCCGAAGACCACCGAATGCGGGGCACCGATGCGCGCGCAGGCGAGCATCGACACGACCGCCTCGGGGATCATCGGCAGGTAGATCGCCACCCGGTCGCCGGGGCGGACCCCCAGCTCCAGCAGGGCGTTGGCGGCTCGGGAGACCTCGCTCTGCAGCTGGGCGTAGGTGATCGAGCGGGTGTCGCCCGGCTCGCCCTCGAAGTGCAGGGCCACCCGGTCGCCGAGGCCGTTCTCCACGTGGCGGTCCACGCAGTTGTACGCGACGTTGAGCCTGCCGTCGGCGAACCACTTGGCGAACGGCGGGTTCGACCAGTCCAGCGTCTGCGTCGGCTCGGTGTGCCAGCTCAGGCGGCGCGCCTGCTCGGCCCAGAAGCCCAGCCGGTCGGCCCGCGCCTGCTCGTAGGCCTCCGCGGTGACGTTGGCCTGCTCGGCCAGGGCGGCAGGCGGTGCGAACCGGCGTTCCTCCTTCAGGAGGTTGGCCAGGCTTTCGTTGCTCACGACATCTCCCTTTCCCAGGGGGTCCGTTGCGTCCCGGGCATAGCTCACCAGGTGGGGGCGGACCCTGACAAGGGGTGACGGAGGAATGGTGGTTTAGACCTGTTGGGGGTGGTCGGTCGAGGTCAGACGGCATCGAGCACCCCCGGCCGCACGGCGGTGAAGGTGCGTGACCGCTGGTCCAGCAGATAGGCCTGGGCCTCGGCCACGTGGAAGTACATCCCCTGGAGGTGGAGCGTGCCCTCGGCGACGCGCCGGGCCACGCAGGAGTGCGCCATCAGGTGATCGAGCTGCTGCACCACGTTGACCAGCGCCAGCCGTTCGATGTCGTCGGCCACCGGCCGTTCGGCCAGGGCCACTTCGCCGCGCCCCAGCCGGCCGATCCGCTGCATGCGCGCCAGGCTCGGCCGGCCGTGCCGCAGCCAGCGGGCGAGCGGGGTCTGCGGGGCGGCCGGTGTGCCGGCCGGCGCGGCGGTCTCCAGCAGGGCCTGCATCGCTCCGCATCCCGAGTGCCCGCAGACGGTGATGGTGGAGACCTTCAGCACCTCCACCGCGTACTCCACGGCGGCGGCGACCGAGTCGCACGCGGCGTCGTCACCGGGCGGGGGCATCAGATTGCCGACGTTGCGCACGGTGAACAGGTCGCCCGGGCCGCTCGACGTGATCATGCTGGTCACCAGCCGGGAGTCGGCGCAGGTGAGGAAGAGCTGGCCGGGGCGCTGGCCCTCGCGGGCCAGCCGTGCCAGCTCCTCGCGGACGAGGGGCGCCGTGTCGCGCTGGAACGCGCTCACCCCGCCCAGGAGTTGACGGCCTCCGGGGGCCTCCCCCGTGGCGGCCCGGGGGCCGACGCAGTGGTGGTTGCGCCAGGGCGTCCAGGGCCGGCAGGGGTGCCCGTCCGCCGGCTCGGCGACGGGACCGCCCGACCGCCCGTCGACCGTGACCCGGCCGCCGTGCGCCCGGTGCGCGTCCGACCACGTGCGCAGCGCGTCGTAGGCGGTGTGGTCCATGAAGGACCCGCCGAGCTCCACCACGGCGCGGGTGCCGTGCGGCACGCCGGCGAGGGCGCGGCGCAGCCTCGGTACCGAGAGGAACGTCAACTGCCCGTGGACGACGACGCGGTGGTGGCCCTCCCGCGTCGTCGAGACGGTGATGCGGGTGCCCCCGAGCCTGCGGACCGACAGGAGGGCGGCGACGACGATGGCGGCCGCGGTGCCCGGGAGGACGCCGAAGAGGGCGACCGAGCCCAGAGCGGTGAGGAGGACGGGCCGTTCGCGGCGGCCCCGCATCCGCTCCCGCTCCCGGGGGACGGCCATGCGGACGCCCGCCGCCAGGACCAGCGCGGCGAGGGCGGCCACGGGGACGAACTCCAGGGCCCAGGAGCACAGCGCGGCGCAGGGCAGGACCCACATCCCGTACAGGATCACGGACTTGCGTCCGGCGGGTGCCGCGTCGGCGGCCCCGGGCGTCCGTCCTGCGGTGACCGGCAGCCCTCCCAGCAGCCCGGACACGACGGTGGCGGCGCCGTGCCCGATCAGCTCGCGGTCCGGCTCCCCGGTGGGCCGGGCGCCCGCCGGTGGCGTCAGCGCCTCCATGCCCGCCACCAGGGTCATGGTCAGCACGGCGGCGCAGACCGCGAGGAACGGCCCGGAGGGAAGGAGCGGGAAGGGGGCCACCTCCCAGGCGGGGAACGGGAGCCGCGGCACCTCCGCACCCGCGCTCACCGCGGTGGCGAGCGCCACCGCCGCGAGCGGGGCGGGCACGACGCGGGCCGCGCGCCCGGCCCTGCCGGGCAGCCGCGGCCACACGGCCAGCACGGCGAGGACGCAGGCGGCGGCCGCCAGCGCGGGGAGGCGGGGACGGGTCAACTCCGGGAGGAACGAGCCGAGACCGGCCGAGGCCGGGGCGCCCAGCACGGCGGGGAGCCGGCCCAGTGCGACGGTCACCCCGATGCCGGCCAGCACGCCCCGCGCGACGACCGGCCCGGCGGCCGGCATCACCCGGCCCACCCGTGCGGCCCCGAGGGCGACTTGCGCCAGCCCGGCCAGCACGGTCACGGCGCAGGCCGCCCGCCAGCCGAAGCGCTGCACCAGCTCGGCCGTCACCGCGACGAGCCCGACGGCCGCACCGCCGGCCCGCAGGCGCGCCCGTCCCAGGCAGCCCCCGATCAGGCCGCCGGCCGCCGCCGCGACCAGCCCGGCCCGCGGGGGCGCGCCGGCGGCGAGGGCGATGCCGAGCGACAGCGGGACGGCCGTCAGCGCCAGGGTGACGGAGGCCGTCAAGTCCCGCCCGGTCGTGGGGCGGTGGGGACGCTCCTGCCGCTCGGTGGCGGGGCGGTCGGTCAGGGGTGGAGGGATCGGCTGCGCGTGCATGGTCGGGTCCCGTCTGCGTCGGGCGGCGGCCGGGGCCGAGGGGCACGGCCGGGGTCACGGCGGGCAGCGGCCGGAGCGGCTGCGCGGCGGGGCTGCGGGGGAAGTCATCAACTCTGAGTAAACGAAGGGTAATGGAGAGTAAAGGCGCGAGGGAAGGGGGCGGTTCGCCTCGAAGGCCACCTTCCTCCCATGGGGTGAATATTCATTTTTTTCGGCTTGTCATACTTATCTTTTCTTTTGACCGTGCGAGGTTGGGCGGACGACGGCGGACCAGGGCGCCGAGCCCCCCGCCGGACCGGCTGAGCGGGTCGAAGGGTGAGATGCCTGATGGCGGCTGCATGGAGACACACACTGGGCGGCCTGGCCGCGCTGGCACTGGCGGCCGGGGCGGCGGGCTGCGCGGGGGACGACGCCCCCGACGCCCCGGGACCTCAGGCGGCCGCCGGCCCGAAGTCCGCGGAACGGCCCGTGCGTCTGATCGGTGACGGCTCCACCGCCGACACGGGCGCCCAGCCTCGGCAGCCCAGGCCGCGGCGGATGGCACCCGGCGAGAAGCCGCCGCAGTTCGTGGTGTTCTCCTGGGACGGCGCGGGGGAGGACGGACAGCACCTGTTCTCCCGCTTCCGCAGGATCGGCAGGAAGTACCACGCCGCGATGACCTACTTCCTCAGCGGCGTCTACATGCTCCCCGAGGAGAAGCGCACCCTCTACGAGCCGCCCCAACACCCCGCCGGCTCCTCGGACATCGGCTTCAACGACGTCCGCGGCGTACGGGACACCGTGGAGCAGCTGCGTGGCGCCTGGCTGGACGGGAGCGAGATCGGCACCCACTTCAACGGGCACTTCTGCGGCGAGGACGGGGGCGTCGGCACCTGGACGCCCAAGGAGTGGGCGAGCGAGATCCGCCAGGCCAAGTGGATGGTGCGCAACTGGAAGACCAACGCGGACCTGAAGGACGAGCCGCCCCTCCCCTTCGACTACGGCAAGGAACTGGTCGGCGGCCGCGCGCCCTGCCTGGAGGGCCAGCGCAACCTCGTCCGGGCGGCCAAGAAGCTCGGCTTCCGCTACGACGCCAGTTCGGCGGGCGGCCGCCAGGTCTGGCCCTCGAAGACCGGCGGTCTGTGGGACTTCCCGCTGCAGGACGTTCCCGTCCCCGGCCGTGACTTCGAAACCCTGTCGATGGACTACAACTTCCTCGCCAACCAGTCGGGTACGACCAAGGGCGACCGCTCCCGGCGTGCCGCCTGGGGCCGGCAGATGCGCGACGGCCTGCTGGCCGGGTTCGAGCGGGCCTACCACGGCAACCGCGCCCCGCTGTTCGTCGGCAACCACTTCGAGTCGTGGAACGGCGGCACCTACATGCGGGCCGTGGAGAGCGTGATCGCCCGGGTCTGCACCAAGGAGGGCGTGCGCTGCGTCTCCTTCAAGCAGCTCGCCGACTGGCTGGACGTCCAGGATCCCGGTGTGCTCGCGCGGCTGCGCCGCCTCGACGTCGGCGAGGCGCCGAGACGCGGCTGGGCCCACCTCGCCGACACCCCGCCGTCGCACACGCCCGCCCCGCACGCGCCCTCCTGGCACGCCCCGTCCTCGCAGGAGCCCTCGACGCACGAACCGGACGGCGGCTCCGGCCGGTACGACGAGGATGACGACGACGAGGACGATGACAAGCCGGCACGGCGCAAGTCGTCGAGGGGCAAGCCGGTGCGGATCCGGCCCGTGCTGGTCAGGCCGGCTGCGGGGTAGCCGGCAGCGGCTCGCCGAGCACGAAGGAGGGGTCGACCTGGGCCGCCAGGTCGGCCCCCGTCCTCGCGTTGCCCCAACTCTCCGCGTTCTTCAGGTGGAAGTGCACCATCTGACGGGTGTAGCGGTGCCAGTCGCGGCCCTCGTACGCCGCGTCGGCGGCCTCGCGGAGCGTGCCGAGCGCCTCGTGGTTGGCGCTCTCGAGCAGGTCGAACAGGGGCGGCCGGCCCTTCTCCATGGCGCGCACCCAGTCCGAGTGGCCGAAGCACGTGAGCAGGTCGTCGCCGGCCTCCTCCCGCAGGAAGTCCACGTCGTCCTGTCCCTGCACCTTGTTGCCGACGACCCTCAGGCGGATGCCGAAGTCCCGTGCGTACTCCTTGTACTGGCGGTAGACGGAGACGCCCTTCCGTGTCGGTTCGGCCACCAGGAACGTCATGTCGAAACGCGTGAACATCCCCGAGGCGAACGAGTCGCTGCCCGCCGTCATGTCGACGACCACGTACTCGCCCGGTCCGTCGACGAGGTGGTTGAGGCAGAGCTCGACCGCGCCCACTTTGGAGTGGTAGCAGGCCACGCCGAGATCCGACTCGGTGAACGGGCCGGTGGCCATGAGCCGTACGGAGGTGCCGTTGTCGAGGGGGACGGTCCGCGCGCAGGCGGCGTAGACCGGGTTGTCCTCGACGACCCGCAGCAGCCGGGAACCCCGGCCGGGCGGCGTGGTCTTGATCATTGTCTCGGCCGAGGCGATGCGGGGGTTCGAGCCGCGGAGGTAGTCCTTGATGAGCGGGAGGTGCGCGCCCATCGCGGGCAGGGCCGCCGCCTCGGCCTCGTCCAGCCCGAGCGCCGCCCCCAGGTGCTGGTTGATGTCGGCGTCCACGGCGACGACCGGGACGCGGCGGGCTGCGAGGTGGCGGATGAAGAGCGAGGACAGCGTCGTCTTGCCGCTGCCGCCCTTGCCTACGAAAGCGATCTTCATGTTCACCAAGCGTAGGTGCGGGGGAGCAGGAAGTGAGGTCGGTGAGTGAAGAAGACCACTCCTTCGAGGGGTGTGAACCGGAAATGCGTAGGGTCTTACTCATGAGTACGACTGCCGATCCCCTGGCCGCCCTGGGCTCGCTCCCGGGTGTCGCCGATTCCGTGGATTCCGTACGCAGGGCGGTGGACCGGGTGTACGGCCACCGGGTGATGCGTCGCCGGAGCAACGAAGTGACCTCCGAGGCGGCGCTGCGCGGTGCGCGGGGTTCGGCCGCGCTCTCCGGGGCCGACTGGGCCCTCGAAGAGGTGCGCCGCCGCTCGGACTTCGGCGGCGAGGGCGAACCCCGCACCGTCGGGGCGGCGTTGAGGCTGACGGCCGAGGCGGGCCAGCTGCTCGGTGTGTGGCGGCAGTCCCCGACACGCGTGCTGGCCCGGCTGCACCTGGTGGCGGCGGGGAAGGCGGAGCCGGACGACGCGGTGGGCCGGCCCCGGCTGCACGGCGAGACGGTGGACGAACCGCTGATCGACCTGCCCCTGCCGGACGCGGACGAGGTGGCCGGGCGGCTGGAGGGCCTGGCGGGGCTGCTGGTCGCCGGCAGTGCGGCTCCGGCGCTGGTGACCGCCGCGGTGGTGCACGGCGAACTGCTGGCCCTGCGCCCGTTCGGCTCCTGCAACGGGCTGGTGGCCCGGGCGGCCGAACGGATCGTGCTGGTCGGCAGCGGGCTCGACCCCAAGTCGATCTGCCCGGCGGAGGTGGGGCACGCGGAGCTGGGGCGGGCGGCGTACGCGGCCGCGCTGGAGGGCTATGTCTCCGGTACGCCGGAGGGTGTGGCGGCGTGGATCGTGCACTGCGCCCGCGCGGCGGAGTTGGGGGCCCGCGAGTCGACGGCGGTCTGCGAGGCGCTTCAGCGGGGCGCCGCCTGAGTGCTGCACCGAGGGCTGCACTGCCTCCAGGGCTGCGCCGCCAGAGGTCGCGCCGGGGCAACTGCTCCTGCGGGGCGTGACATTGCGGCGGTACCGGTCCTGCTCCGGTACCGCCGCTGGCACGTTCGCCGGGTTACCAGTGCGTGCACGAAAGGCGTCCATCAGGCGGGGGAACTTTGCCTCGCCTGGTGCGACTGGCCCGTAATCGACGGGTCGGCGTCGCGTGGGTGCCCGGCGTCCGTACTCGGTCCGTGGGGCCATGGTGCGTAGGAGGGCTTCCTCTCGGATGTCCCTGGTCTCGCGGGCCGTTGACTCCTTTCTACTCCGCTTGCGGGGTAAGCGGAAGGCCAGTTCGCACTTCTTTACTTTTAGCTTCAAAAAGGGGCAATCAGGACCGCTGTCGGGGTGTGCGGCACCGCTGCCGGGGTGTGTGGCGCCGGCCCGCCAGCCAGAGCAGGCCCACGGCCGCGGTGACCGCGCCGACCGCCGCCGCGGTCAGCAGCGCCGGGCGGGAGGGCATCGGCAGGGCGGCCACCCGCTGTTTGAGCCGTACCGGACGGCTGAAGGTGAGCACGGGCCACTCCCGGGCGGCGGCCTCGCGGCGCAGTGCCCGGTCGGGGTTGACGGCGTGGGGGTGGCCGACCGCCTCCAGCATCGGCAGGTCCGTGGCCGAGTCGCTGTAGGCGTAGCAGCCGGCCAGGTCGTACCCCTCGGAGGCGGCGAGCTCGCGGACGGCCTCCGCCTTGGTGGGGCCGTACGCGTAGTACTCCACCTCGCCGGTGAAGACGTCGTCCTCGACGACCATGCGCGTGGCCACGACGCGGTCGGCGTCCAGGAGCCTGCCGATGGGCTCGACGACCTCCGCGCCGGAGGTGCTGACGATGACCACGTCGCGCCCCGCGGCATGGTGCTCCTCGATGAGGGAGGCGGCCTCGTCGTAGATGATCGGGTCGATGAGCTCGTGGAGGGTCTCCGCGACGATCTCCCGGACCTGGTGGACGTTCCAGCCGCGGCAGAGCTCGGAGAGGTACTTCCGCATCCGTTCCATCTGCTCGTGGTCGGCGCCGCCGAGCAGGAAGACGAACTGCGTGTACGCGGTGCGCAGCGCCGCGCGCCGGTTGATCAGACCGCCTTGGTAGAAGGACTTGCCGAAGGTGAGCGTGCTCGACTTCGCAATGACCGTCTTGTCCAGGTCAAAGAACGCGGCTGTTCGGCGCAAGGAGTGGTTTTCCACGCCGCCGAGCATAGGGGCCCTCCATTCGGCGTAAGCTGAGGCGTGTGGGTTTGCCTGAGAAGGCTCTCGGGTACACCATGGAAGTCACGGATCGTTCGCGACCGTGTCTAACCCGGTCCGACTCCTCCCCCCCCGAGTCGGCCGTGGGGACGACCCCCGCTCTCCCCCCCGGCGGGGGTCGTCGCATGTCCGGATGCATTTTGGGCATGATCTCGGGCCTCCTCCGGCCGTCGGGCGCCCCGCGCGGCGCCGCTCCCGCCTCCTTCATACACGTAACTGTGCGTAATCGTCGCAGTGCTCTGGGGAAGTCACCGGTATAGGTGAGCGGGATATTCACAACTGGCGAGTTGTCCACAGTTTTTCACCAAGATCCACACGATTTCCCGGTCGGCTGCACGGTGATTCCCCACGAGTTCCGCGATGTCCGCGGAGGCGAGAGCGCGCCGTGTGGCGCGCAGGAGAGGGGGAGAGGCCGTGACCGGACACGTCACAGCGGAGAGGAAGGCCGCCGCCGGAGGACGGCAGGGCGGCCCGCTGATCATCACCGAGGACGAGACCCTGCTCGACGACCTGCTGCGCCTGTGCGCGGCGGCGGGCGCCCTGCCCGAGGTCGCCCACGGGACGTCCGTCCGGGCCGAGCAGTGGTCCGGCGCCCCGCTGGTGCTGGTCGGCGACGACTGCGCGGACCGCCTGCCCGACGCCGCACACCGCGAGGGCGTGGCGCTGGTCGGCCGGGATCCCGACGACCCCGGCGTCTGGAAGCGCGCTCTCCGGGTCGGCGCGCGCCATGTGGCGGTGCTGCCCGACGCGGAGGGCTGGCTGGTCGACCGGATCGCCGACGCGGCGGAGGGGACGGAGGGCCCCGCCCTCACCGTGGGCGTGATCGGCGGCCGGGGCGGCGCCGGGGCCAGCACCCTGGCCTGTGCCCTCGCGGTGGGCGCGGCCCGGGCCGGGCGGCGCACCATGCTGATCGACGCCGACCCGCTCGGCGGCGGGCTCGACGTCCTGCTCGGGGCCGAACGCGCCGACGGTCTGCGCTGGCCCGCGTTCGCCGGTTCCCGGGGGCGGGTGGCGTGCCGGGCCCTGGAGGAGTCCTTGCCCGACCCGCACTCCCTGCGCCTGTTGAGCTGGGACCGCGGTGAGTGCGCGGCGGTCCCGCCCGAGGCCGTGCGCGCGGTGCTGGCCGCCGCGCGCCGGCGGGGCGGGGTGGTCGTCGTCGATCTGCCGCGCGGCGCCGACGGCGCGGCCGCCGAGGTGCTCGGGCAGCTGGACCTCGGGCTGCTGGTGGTGCCCTCCGAGCTGAGGGCCGTCGCCGCCGCCCACCGGGTCGCCCGGTCCATCGGCCTGCTGATGGGCGACCTGCGGATGGTGGTCCGGGGGCCGTGCGGGCCAGGGCTCGACGGCGAGGAGATCGCCCGCCTCCTCGCCCTCCCGCTCGCCGGGGAGGTGCCGGAGGACCCCGGCCTGCCCCGGGCGCTGGCGGCGGGCCGCGCCCCGGGCGCGGACAGGGGTCCGCTGGCCGCCTTCTGCGCGGAGTTCTGGGCACGGGTACTGCCCGACGGCGAGGACGTGGCGGCATGAGCACCGCACTGCTGGACGCCGTACGGCTCAGGCTCGCGGGGACGGGTGCGGAGCCGACCCCGGCACGGGTCGCCGAGGCCCTCCGCCAGGAGGGCAGGCTCCTGGGCGACGCCGAGGTGCTGGGCATCGTCTCCCGGCTGCGCTCCGAGCTGATCGGCAGTGGCCCCCTGGAACCGCTGCTGGCCGAGCCCGATGTCACCGATGTCCTCGTCACCGCGCCCGACCAGGTATGGGTGGACCGGGGAGCGGGCCTGCGCCGCGTCGACGTGTCCTTCCCCGACGCCGCGGCCGTCCGCCGGCTCGCCCAGCGGCTCGCCGCGGTCGCCGGCCGCCGGCTGGACGACGCCCGCCCCTGGGTGGACGCCCGCCTCCCCGACGGCACCCGGCTCCACGCCGTGCTGCCCCCGGTGGCCGTCGGGTCGGCCTGTCTCTCGCTGCGCGTGGTCCGCCCGAGGGCCTTCACCCTCGACGAACTGGCCGCCGCCGGAACGGTGCCGCCCGGCGGGCAGGAACTGCTCCGCTCCGTGCTGGACGCCCGGCTCTCCTTCGTGATCAGCGGCGGAACGGGCTCGGGGAAGACGACCCTCCTGTCCAGCCTGCTCGGCCTGGTCGCACCCGACGAACGGATCGTCCTCGCCGAGGACTCGGCCGAACTGCGCCCGGACCACCCGCACGTCGTACGGCTGGAGACCCGCCCGGCGAACCAGGAGGGCACCGGCCTGGTCACCCTGCGGGACCTGGTCCGCCAGGCCCTGCGGATGCGGCCCGACCGGCTGGTGGTCGGGGAGGTGCGCGGTCCGGAAGTGACCGATCTGCTGGCCGCGTTGAACACCGGGCACGAGGGAGGCTGCGGCACCGTCCACGCCAACGCCGCCGCCGACGTACCGGCCCGGCTGGAGGCGCTCGGCTCCACGGCGGGGCTCGACCGGGCGGCGCTGCACAGCCAGTTGGCGGCGGCCCTCGCTGTGGTGATCCACCTCGTGAGGGACCGCGGTGGCCGCCGGCGCGTCGCCGAGGTGCACGTGCTGGACCGCGACCGCGCCGGGTTCGTCACCACCGTGCCGGCCGCCGTCTGGGGCCCGGAGGGCTTCCGGCGGGCTGCCGGGTGGGACCGGCTCGCGGCGTTGTGCGGGCGGGGCGGGGGTGCGCCATGACGGTTCCGGTGACGGTGCCCGAGACGGCGCTGACCGCCACGGCACTGCTCGGTGCCGCGGCCGCCGCGCGCCCCTCCGTGCGGCGGGGGCGCCAACTGCGCCGGGCCGGAGCCCTGTTGGGGCGCACTTGTCCCGGCCGCTGCCCGCTCCTTCCGGCGTGGCTGCGGGAGGTCGTGCGGCGCCTGCTCGTCGCGGCGCGCGGCCGGCGTGAACTGTGGTGCCTCCCGGCCGGTTGCGCCGTCGGTCTGCTGGGCGGGTCGGTCCTGCCCCCGCTCATGGCGGGGGCGGCCGTCCCGCTGGTGCGGCGCCGGCTGGCCGCCCGGCGGCGGCAGCGGGAGCGCGGCCGGCGCGAGGACGCCGTGATCGAGCTGTGCGGGGCCGTCGCGGGCGACCTGAGGGCGGGCCGGCAGCCGGGCGAGGCGATGGCGGCGGCGCGGTGCGACGCGCTGGGGCCCTCGTGGCCGGCCGTCACGGCGGCCGCCCGGTTCGGCGGCGACGTCCCCGCGGCACTGCGGGAGGCCGGCCGGCAACCGGGCGCCGGGGGCCTGACCGGAGTGGCCGCCTGCTGGCAGGTCGCCGTCGACGGCGGGGCGGGGCTGGCCGCCGGGCTCGACCGGGTGGGCGCCGCGCTCGCCGCCGAACGGGACCAACGGGAGGACCTGAACGCCCAGTTGGCGGGCACCCGGTCCACCGCCGTGATGCTCGCGCTGCTCCCGCTCCTCGCCCTCCTGATGGGAAGTGCCCTCGGCGCGGACCCGCTGCGGGTGCTGCTCCACACCCCGGCCGGCCTCGGCTGCCTCGCCCTGGGCGGCTTCCTCGAATACGCGGGGCTGGTGTGGACCGGGCGCATCGTGCGGGCGGCCGGCGGGAGGGCGGAGTGATGGACGGACGAGGCGTGGGCGGACCGGAAATGGCGGCTGTGCTGGCCGTTCTCGCATCGTGCGCGGTCGCCGCCCTGAGGGCCCCCGGCCGGGCGAAGACGGTGCGGCGCAGGGCCGCGAGGCTGTGGGGCGATGACCCGCCGGCCCGGACGCGGGCGTGGCTGCGGGCCCGTACGAGCGGGCCCTCCGTGGTCCGTCAGGGGCTTCCCGCGGTCGCCGGGGTCGTCCTGGGAGCCGTGGTGATCGGCGGCCCCGCCGGCTGGGCCGCGGGGGCGTTCGCCGCCGGTGGCCTGTGGTGGTGGAGACGCAGGGCGGAGCGCGCCGCGGCTGGGGAGCGGGCGGTTCCCGCCGAAGAGGTGGGACGTCAACTCCCGCTGGCGGCCGATCTGATGGCCGCCTGCCTGGCGGCGGGGGCCGGGCCCCGGGAGGCGGCCGAAGCGGTCGGCGGGTCGCTCGGCGGCCCCGTCGGCGAACGGCTGGCCAGGGCGGCCGCGGAGGTGCGGCTCGGCGGCGATCCGGCGGTCGCCTGGGGACGGCTGGCCGAGCTGCCGGGGGCCCGGGGGCTGGCGCTGTGTCTGGAGAGGGCCCAGGCGACGGGAGTGCCCGGCGTGGAGCCCATGACACGGCTCGCCGTCGCCTCGCGCGCCGCGCAGGGCCGGGCGGCCGGCATACGCGCCCACCGCGCGGGCGTGGTGGCCACGGCGCCGCTGGGCCTGTGCTTCCTGCCCGCGTTCCTGGCCGTCGGCGTCGTGCCGATGGTGATCGGCCTGGCGAGCGGGCTGGTGCGGGGCTCCTAGCGGTACCGGCCGTACCAAAGGCGGGACATGAAGGCGACGCACGGGCAACCGGTGTCCGTGCGCGAGGAGATGAGGAGAACGAGGAGGCAGTGATGGTCATGCGGTGGTGGACGAGGGCCAAATGCCGTGCGGTGGCACGGGCAACGGAGGTTGCGGGCGCGGGAGATGCCGGGATGTCGACGGCCGAGTACGCGGTGGGAACACTCGTTATCTGGTGCGACTGGCAGCCGCGAGGCACGTGGGGCAAGTAGGGTCGATCTCTACGTGACTGCGCGATATCTGGGGGGAGTTAAGGCACGTTGGTTACAGCAGATGTGTTACCTCGTCACTATCGGGCTGAGCGTGCTGTGTCCGCGGACGGGAGCGTCCGGTGGGTGGTGGTCGATGAGTCCTTCGAACTGCATGGGCAGGCGTGCTCGTTCCTGACGGGCCGGGAGTTCAACACCGGCAGGACGTACGCGCCTCGGGTCGCTCTGTATCTGTCGTGGTGCAAGGAGTTCGGTGTCGCGTGGAACGAGCCGACGCTGGCCCAGCTGATGGCCTTCCAGCGGTGGCTGGTGGAGGAGCCGTTGCCGCCGCGCAGTCGCCGGCCGGGGGCTGAGCGGCGCTATCGGGAGAAGGGCACGGCGAACCAGATCACGGGCACGGTGACCGACTTCCTGCGGTGGTGCTCGCTGGCGGGGCTCGGTGTGCCGCAGACGGTGGTGACGATGCTGGTCGCGCCCCGGTTCCTGCGCTTCGCCCCGGCGGGCTTCGATCCGGGCGAGGACGGCCAGAACCTCCAGATCGAGGCTCGGCGCCTGAAGTTCCGGGTGGCGGTGCCCGGCTACGAGTGGCTGACGGACGAGGAGATTCACCAGGTTCTCGCGGTGACCACGCACGCCAGGGACCGTTTCCTGGTGGGGCTGCTGGCGGTGACGGGGATGCGGATCGGTGAGGCGCTGGGGCTGCGGCGCGAGGACATGCACGTGCTGCCCGACTCGCGGCTGCTGGGCTGCCAGGTCAAGGGGCCGCACGTCCACGTCAGGCGGCGGGTCAACAGCAACAACGCCTTCGCCAAGTCGGTGCAGCCGCGCTGGATTCCGGTGGAGGAGGACACGGTCGGCCTGTACACCGAGTACCGCTACGAGCGGGAGGCGGTGTGGCAGGCGGAGGCCAGCGACATGGTGTTCGTCAACCTCTTCCGTGCCCCGCTGGGCCAGCCGATGCGCTACGACAATGCGCACGAGTTGTTCCAGCGGCTGGCGAAGCGGGCGGGGTTTCGGGCCAGGCCGCACATGCTGCGGCACTCGGCGATCACCCGGTGGCGGCGGAACAAGGTCCCGCGGGCGGTGCGCCAGGACATGGCCGGGCATCAGTCGCCGGCGTCCCAGGAGCGCTACTCGCACGTTAGTGATCAGGAGAAACGCGACGCGGTGGAGCTGGTGGCAGCCCGGTTCCGTCAGGGGAGGGAGGAATACCGTGGGCGAGGTGGTGCCGCTGCACCGGGTGCCAACCGGTGAGGGGCATGGGGCCGGGTGGGCTCCGCTGGAGGCCGGGCGGTGGGCGGCGTGGTTGCGCGAGCAGGTCGCGGAGGGCTGGCGCGAGGGTGAGTGGGATGGGCAGACGCTGGTGTTCACCGGCGATGTGGCCAATGCGCGCACGGTGGTTTACCGCTGTGGCACCGCGGCGTGCGATGCGCTGACGCGGGCCAAGAGCCTGTGCACGACCTGCGCGAAGGCCCAGCGGGTCAGCGGGCTGTCGATGAAGGAGTTCAAGGCGGTCTTCGTGCCGGTACGGGACCGGACGATGACCGGGGTGCAGGAGCGGTGCCGCGTGGGGGGATGCCCGCGCGATGCGCATGTGTGGGGCTTGTGCAGCTCGCACGCCTCTTTGCGGCAGAAGCACCTGGACCGCGATCCCGGCTCCGCGCTGGAGGTCTGGGTCGCCCGGCAGAAGCCGTACCCGCCGGTGGCCAGCTGCCGCGTGCGCGGCTGCCGCTTCGACGGCCGCGGCCCGCACACCCTGTGCTTCCAGCACATCCGCACCTTCAAGCGGCACCCGTCCTCCCGGGTGGCGGGTGCGAGGGTGCCGGCCGACTGGCTGGACCGGCAGGCCCCCTATTTGGCAGTCCACCAGTTCTCGCTCGCCCCGTTGAGCCGGCTCGCCCGCCTGGAGGTGCTGTACGCGCTGCAGCAGCGGGATGCGCGCGGGCAGAAGATCGACCCGCATGCCACCCGCCAGATGGTCGCCCACCTGGCCGAGGCCGCGGACAGCCTGGCCGCGGTGCCTGCCGACGCCCTTCCCCATCGCTCGGGGTCGAACATCGACGCGCTGCTGCGGGAGACCCATCGTGTGGTGGCCGCCGCCCTTGCGCGCTTCCGCGGGCAGGATCCGGCCGATCAGGCCACGCTGGATCTGACCGAGCTGGGCGTGCGGGGCAAGCGCGGCGGTCGCACCAGCCGTCCGGGCGATCTGGACCTGACCGAGCTGGCCCAGCCGTGGCTGCGACGGGTGCTGATCACCTGGATCGATGAGACGAAGCCGACGACCGGCGAGGTCAGACGCGCCCACCGTGCCTGTGTCACCGCGGCGAGAGCGCTCGCTCTGCGGCCCGGTGGTGGCGCGGACGCCGCGGTGTTGACGTTCGCCGACATGGGCGCCGTGGTGGATGCGTTTCGGCATCTGCCGCGGCTGGACGGCTCGCCGATGAAGAACAAGGCTCGCAACGGGCTGCTGGGCTTCTTCTTCAAGGTCCTGGACTACGGGCGGGCGGCTGGGCACCTGGGCGGGATGTCGGCCTACTTCGCCCGGCACCCCAGCCACGTGATCGCCCCGGACGAGGTGAGCGAGGAGGACGAGGCCGGGCGGGCTCTGCCCAACGACGTCATCTACCAGCTGGACGACCAGATCCACCTGCTCGGCCGGGGGGTGACGCACGGCCGCCTGACGCCGGGGGAGGTCCATGAGATGTGCCGGGCCGTCTACGAGCTGCTGCGGGACACCGGCCGCCGCCCCTACGAGATCGGGGAGTTGCGCCTGGACTGTCTCAAGCGGGAGGAGGCGCACTGGACCTTGATCTGGGACAACCGCAAGGCCGGCCGGACCCGGCGGCACCTGCCGGTCAACGTGGAGACCGCCGAGACCATCCAGCGGTGGCTGGCGGTGCGGGAGGGGCTGGATCTGCCCACCGGCAGCGAGGGGTATCTGTTCCCGCCGGCCGGGGAGAACGGCCAGTTGCGGCACCTGCTGCCCGAGCAGGTCGCCCACATCATCCGGGCCTGGGTCGACTGTGACGAAGTGACCTTGTTTGCCGAGGAGTTCGGTCCGGACGGAACCAGGGCCCCGTTCGACAAGTCCCTGGTCTTCCCCTACGCGTTTCGGCACTCGTTCTGCCAGCGGCACGCGGACGCGGGCCTGGATCAGGATCTGCTGCGTGAGCTGATGGACCATCGCTCGGAGGTCACCACGGCTGCCTATTACAAGATCTCCGCGAAGCGGAAGCGGGAGGCGGTGAACGTGATGCGGCTGCACACCACCGACCGCAAGGGGCGCCTGACCCCGCTGTCGCAGACAGCCTATCTGCGGGGGTCGGTGCAGGTCCCGTTCGGGAACTGCACCGAGCCGTCGAACGTGAAGGCGGGCGGGCACGCGTGCCCGATCCGGTTCCAGTGCGTGGGCTGCCCGTCGTACCACCCGGACCCGTCCTACCTGCCGGCGATGGAGGACCACATCCGCCAGCTGCGGGCCCAGCGTGAGAAGGCGGTCATGATGGACGTCGATGAGTTCGTCGTGCGCAACATGGACGAGGAGATCGCGGCGTACAAGAAGCGGGTGGATCAGATGCGGGACCAGGTTGCGGCCATGGACCCGCAGGAGCGTGAGCGGGTGGAGGAGGCATCGGCGGTGCTGAGGAAGGTCCGTGCGGCCCAGGCCGGACGCGGGGCGGTCGCGCTGCCGATGCCGGTGGTCCGCCGGCCGCGGGTGGACGGGGCCGGGGCATGACCGCCACCAGGCGCACGTCGGGCGACGTGCTGCGGGAGACCAGGCGGCGCGACAGCCAGACCAAACGCGGCAAGGTGCTGGCGGCACTGGACGAGATGAAGGACAGCGGTACCGCGATCACCTTCGCCTCGGTGGCCCGCGCGGCCGGGGTGTCCACCTGGCTGGTCTACCGCGACGGGGTGCGCGAGCACATCGAGGCCGCCATGAAGGGCCAGGCCAAGGCCGCCCGGCGCCGCCGCGAGAGCGGCACGGGGGCCTCGGCGGCGAGCCTGGCCACCGACCTGGAATTGCTGCGGGCGGAGAACAAGGCCCTGCGTCAGGAGAGGGACGGCCTCAAGCGGGCCGTCCAGCGGGACTTGGGCGCCCGCTTGGAGCGCGAAGGCATCAAAAGCGCTACCCAGCAGATCGGCGACCTGCAGGCCGAACTCCACAAGGTCAAGGATGAACTCGCTGCCGTCCGTGCGGAGAACGCCGAGCTGAAGCGGCAGCTCGCGGACGCCCAGGATGAGGTGATCGCCGTCCGCGATGCCGGACGGGAGCTGTTCAAGACCGTCAACCGGTCCACCTGACCGGTGGCGGGTGCCCGGGTCCGGGCACCCGCCACCTGCTCACGCCGAGGCGGCGGACTGGTGTGCGGTCAGCTCGGCGATCTGGGCTTCCAGGTCGGCGATCCGCTGGGCCTGGCGCCGCATGGTGCCCTGGGCGTGGAGGACCTTGCTGCCCAGGCCCTCGACACCGCTGACGGTCTTCATGCAGCCCTCCGCGGCCTCGGCCATCTGCCCGAACGCTTCGGGTTCGATGCTGTGGGGGTTGTTGGCCTCGAACGTGCAGGCCCGGTGCATGTCACCCATGTAGGCCACGGCCCTGCGGCAGGCGAGCAAGGCGTCGCGGGCACCGAACTCGTCGCCCTGGCCGGAGAGGTGGAAGCGGGTCACCCGTGCTCCGCGCCGCAGCGGGTCGCGGCTGGGCAGGAACTGTTCCAGACGGTGGCCGAGCTCATGAGCGACGATGCGGGCCCGGGGGACCGCGCGACGCAGACGGCTTCCGTCGGGAATGCTGGTGCCGCGGGCGATGTCCGCGTAGGAGACTTCACGGCCCGCGTTGTGCCTGAGCCACAGCAGCACGTCGATGGCGTCCTGCTCGGCCCGGGTGGGGGTGTCGCGCTTGGGGCTCATCCCAGCTTCTTCTCGCTCTCGTCGAGGAAGGCTTGCAGGGCCGCGTCGTTGAGCGCGGTGGAGTTGCTGGTGACCAGGTCCCGGATGAATCCGATCGCCGCGGTGGCGGCGTCGCACAGGCCGGCCAGTGACTGACTGCGCTCGTGGGTGAAGGCGATCTGGTGCCGCTGGAGCAGGCCCAGGGTCCGCAAGGTGCCCAGCCGGATCGCGGTGATCTCGTTGAACACATCCAGGGCCGCATCGGCCTCGGACGCCGCCTGAGCCGACTGCCGCACAGCCTGCACGACCTCGGCTTCCTCGTCCCTGTCATACCCGCGCCGGCGGTCCTGGGCCGTGCGCCGGGCCGCGTCCCGGTCGGCTTGGTCCTGCTCGGCCTGGCGGCGGTGGAACTCGTCGAGTCCTTCCTGGGCCGCCCCCCGGGCGGTGGCGTCGGCCACCACCGCCGCGGTGAGGGCCTTGGGCTGGGTGGCAATCGACACCGGTGCGGTCGCCTTGATCCCGGCCCGCTCGGCCTCCTCCTCGATCGCCCGTACCCGCTCGGAGGAGACCTCCCGGGCCTCGTAACTGCGGTAGTAGCCCTTCTCCCCGAAGAACGGCACCGTGTCCTCGTCCGGCAGCTCGACGTGCCTGCCGGGCTCCAGGGTGAAGGCGGGATCCACGATGCCGTCGGCGGCCGCCCGCTCCCACGCCTTCCAGTACGCCATGACCCGCCGGTGGCTGGAGTGGGTCCGGCGGGCGAACTCGCGTGCGCTGATCCGCCGGAAAACGGTGCGGCTGAACCAGTTCGTGGATAGCTGTTCGAGCCCTACTCCGTTATCGGTACCCGGCTCGACACGCTTGGCGATCAGCAGAGCCAGGGCCCAGCCGCCTTTGCGCTCATGCCGGGCGAACTCGGCGAGGTCGGCCTCCAGGGCCTCCTCGCTGTCGACGCCGATCTCCCCCCTCACGCGTTCACCAGGTCCCGCTCGGCGGTGCGGTCCGCGCCGGCGGCGGCCTTCGGGGCCTCCAGCCGCACCCTGATCCACGCGGCGAGGACTTCCAGCGTGCCGAGCGCCTCCTCGCAGGCGGAGCGCTGGTCGTCGGTGAAGGACGGCTTGCGCGGGTAGCGGTTCATCAGCGCAACCGCCTGGTCGTTCAGCCGGATCAGGTCCCGGGCCAGGTCGTGGGCCTTGTCGCGCTGCCCGCCGGAGCAACCGGTCTGCCCTTCTCGGTCCCGGCGGCGCTTGTCGTCCATGACCCGCTTCATCGCATCGTGAACGCCGTCGTACTCCTCCACCAGGTCACGCAGGAACTTGTCGCGCTCGGCCGGGTCGCCTTGCAGCAGGGGCCCGAGGTAACGGGCGACGGAGGTACCGCTGGCGGGGTCCAGCAGCTCTTGCAGGGCCGGGCCAGTGCCCAGGGCCTGCTGGTACTGGGAGCACAGCAGGCGGCCGGCGCCCGAGGTGCGGGCTTCGTCCAGCAGTGACCGCAAGGTGCCGTACTCCTCGTCGTGCGGCCGCCCGCCGGACCCGATCCGGGCACCTTCGCGCAGGACGGTGTAGGACAGGTGCACGCCGCTGTCCGCCACGAACTGCCGCACCGCCGGCGTGCACAGGCGGGCGGTGTGCCGGTACTCGCGCCCGGTCCGGAGCGGAAGACCGATCTCATCGCAGTACCGCTCAAAGGCAGCCTCGCCGCCCACGGCCGTGATGGCCAGCAGCTTGTCACCGAGCGCCAGCCGGTTTCTCGCGGCCCTGGATCATCAGGGTGCGGCCCTCGCGCACGTCCTGATCTGTGTAGCTCATGCAGATTCCCCATCCGAAGTCAGCTCACTGGGGCCGCGCAGTGTAATCAGATGACAACACCCGGGTGATCAATGAACTTCGGTGGCCAGCAGGCTCGTTGACGGCCCGCACGCCGTGCCGGACGGCGGCCCGGCTCCCGGGCGGGGCGGGCCGGATCACCTCTGTGAGTGAAGGGCCGGAGGGCGACCGCAGGGGTAGAAGGGGCCGCAGATCCAGCATGTGGGGGCTTTCGGTTATGCCGGGTCCGTGCCGGTGCTGACCGGGGCCGGGCTGCTGGGGACGGTGGTGCGGCATGGCTCGCAGCGGGCCTGCATCCACACGTGCTGTCCGTCGCCCCGCAGGCGGATGCGGCCGGGGGCACCGCATTCGTCGCAGGTGTTTTCCGAGGCGGTCTCGGCGGCGTCGGTCAGGGCGGTGGCCCGGTCGGCGAACTCCCCGTCAAACTCGCCGTTCTCGAAGCGGTCGGCGACGGTGATCCGCAGGCCGCCGAACTTCACGGCGAAGGACTCGATGCGGTAGCCGGGGTCCAGGGCGAGCAGATCGCGGTGGAGCTTGTCGAGCAGGGATGCCCAGCCGGGTCCGACGGTGCCGGTCCAGGCGGGAATCTGCCGGTCACAGGCGGCAAAACGGCCGCGGGTGTCGTCCATGCGCTTCATGATGGCGGCGGGGTGTGACAACGGGCCGGGCTGCGGGTGGAGTTGCCGCGGCAGCAAGCGCGAGCCGGGCGCCCCGCGTGGGGCGCCCGGCTCCAGCCCGTTCAGGCAGCGATCCGCTTGAGGAGGTCGGTGTTGGCCTTCACGTCGTGGCCGAGGGCCAGGGACGCCCGTGGCAGTGTGCCCAGGAGGTCCAGCAGAGGCTCGTTTCCGGTGGATTCGGTTGGCAGGAGGCCGAAGACGTCGGGGTAGCGGTCTTCGGTGCCAGGGGTGAAGAAGTCGCCGGGTGCCACGGTGCGGTCCTTGTCCACCACGGCGGGTTCGGCGCCCGGGGTGATGGTGGGGAACAGGATGCGGGCGGCGTGTCCTTCGGTGGCCAGGGTCAGGCCGAGCCAGCTCGCGAGCTGGTCGGGGAAGAACTGGGGCTTGAGTTCCTTGCCGGACTCCTTCCACAGGGGGGTGCGGCTGCCGGAGAGGAGGGCGTCGGTGACCTTCTGGTGCTGGGTGGGGTGGAGCTGTTCGCCGCTGCGGAGGCGTTCGCGGACGGCCTCGTACCAGTCGAGAGCGTCCAGCAGCCCCAGGCCGATGGCGGCGGCCGAGGGCCAGGGCAGGACCCGCAGCCGGTCGTCCTCGCGGCGGATGAAGACGCGGTCGTTGGCCAGCAGCTGCCAGCCGGCACGGGCCAGCAGCAGGGCGGTAGTGGTCTTCCCGGCACCCTTGCCGCCAAGGGTCAGCACGGTCTGCCCGTCGCGGACGACGGCGGAGGCGTGCAGGATCGACCAGCCGTCGGCCACCAGCTGCCCGCGGACGGCCTCGCGGGCGAGGCGGGCGGCGGCCAGGGCGACGGGGACGTCCTCGCAGCCGTAGATGTACAGGGGTCCGCCGGGCTCGGCCCGGTAGGCGAGCTTGTCGTCAGGCTGGGAGGCGAGGACGGTGCCGTCGTCGTCCCGGTCGAAGACCATGGCCGAGTTGGCGTAGACGGTCTCCTCGTGCGCGTGGTCGGCCACACGCTGGGCGATCTCCGTCACCCTGTCCGGGGCGACGTCGGCGATCACCTGCGAGCCGTCATCGACAGTGGTGCTGGCGGCGTTCCACCAGGGGCCGAAGTAACGGATGGCCCAGTCGGTGACCACCGTGCTGTTGCTGGTGACGGCCACCGCCTTACTGGCCGTGGCGATACGGGTAGCGGTCCTGGTCACTGCGGTCTTCTCCTTCCATGAGGTACGTACGGGAACGTGCAGGCGGGCCAGCGGCTCGTAGGCGTCGCGGAGCTTGACGTCGGCGGCCACCAGCTGGCGGGCCTCGCCGGGATCGAGCGGGGGGAGGCACACGCTGGGGGTTCCGGCGGTGAAGCACAACGGGATTCCCATCCACCGCCATTCGTGGTTGACGGACAGTTCCACCACCCGGTCCTCCAGGCCCAGGCCCGCGCGGAGGGCAGCGATGACGGCGCCGGCCGGGCCGCAACGGGTGCGGCCGAGACCGGCGTTGATCCTGGCCGGACGATCGGCCAGCTCGCGGCGGACCTGTCCGACCGGCACCTCGACGGGGCGGTCGTTCACCCGGGTGGCCGACGCGCACACCACCGCCTGGTCGCCGTGCTCGCCGATCACATGCCCCTCCACCTCCTCAACAGGCACACCCAGGAGGTGGGCGAGGGTGAGGCGGTAGCGGGCGGTGTCGGTGTTCGAGCCCACCCCGTAGACGCGCGGGCAGCCGGAGACCTCGGCGAACAGGCGGGCCATGATGTCCACGGGGTTGGTCACCATGACCACCAGCCCCTGGTAGCGGGCCAGTTGCCGGGCCAGCGAGGCGATGACGGGGGCGTTCGCGTTCAGCCCGGCCATCCGCACGTTGGTACGGCTGGTGTTGGTGAACTCGGCCCGCGGGCAGACCACCACCGCCTCACAGGACACAAGCTGGCCCGGGTCGGCGGCGTGAACCGCCCGGACGGGGGAGCCGGTGATCTGGCACATGTCTTCCAGGTCGGTCACCAGGGCCCGGGCCGACAGGCCCGTTCGGGACACGACCCAGACGGACTCGCACCAGCCTCCCGCGGCCAGCAGCATGGCGACGCTCTGGCCGACGGCACCGGCGCCGATCACCCCGACCGCCCCGGCCCGGACGGCGGTCACCGGTTCGCTGCCTTCACCACGTCGGCCAGCGCGAGCCGCCACACCGCCCGCGGATCCGTCCCGGCGACCAGGCCGGCGGTCGTGGCCTGAAGCAGGCCGCACACCGTCTCCGCCCGGGCGGTGAGCTTTCCGGCGTGCTCGGGCAGGGGCAGGTCGGGCGGGCAGGTCAAGTAGGTGCTGAGGATGTTGGTGGTGTCCATCAGCCAGAGCACCACCAGGTGCCGCAGCCACTCGGCCCGCTCGTCCGGGGCGAGGTCGGCCGTGAGGGCGTCGGCGAACTCCTCGATCCCGGTCGCGACGGCGTCGGCCGTGACCAGGTCCGGGGAGGAAGCGATCAGGCTGAGCACGGCACGGGAGATCAGCTTGGCCGGGTCCGTCTGCGGGCGTCCCCGGCCCAGGCCGGGGTCGAGGAAGACCGGCCGCCCGTCGGCGCCGTCGGGGAAGACGACGTGGTCCGGCTTGAGGTCACCGTAGACCACCGGCCGGTGCCCGACCGCCGGAGCGGGCCGCAGCCGCCTCAGCCGCAGGACCACCGCGCCCAGCACCTCCCCGGCCTGGCCTGCTTTGCGCAGGTAGACGGGGCCGCTGATGCCGTTGAACTTCCGGTCGAAGGTCGCCCCGATGCCCCGCTCGGTGATGGCCACCTCATCGACGGCACGGGCGATGGCGGGTCGCTGGAGCCCCGCCAGCTCGACCACCGCGCGGGTCATCAGCTCGCCGCTTTGGTGCGGGTCCTTGGCCAGCAGGTCGGCGAGCGTCGGCCCGGCTACCGGCTCGGTGAACAGCACCCCGTCCTGGTGTCCGGCGACCCGGCAGGCCCGCGCTCCGGCCTCCTGCACGATGGCCAGGCCCCTGGCCTCCCGCTCCAGCAGGGCGCCCGGCGAGCCCTGGTAGGCGGCCTGTGCCGCCCTGACCTGGGCCCAGTCCCCGGCCGTGCCCCGCAGCACCGAGACCAGCGACATTCCCAGCAGCGACACCTTCGCGTACAGCGGGCGCCCGTCCACCGTCAGCCGGCGGACGTAGGCGGTGACGCTCGGCGTGTGCTGGCCCAGCCGCACGGTGCCGCCCGGCCACAGATCGGCGGCGGCCTGCTTGATCTTCTCGTCCGCGTAGGCGAAGACCTCGGCGGCGGCGATGGCGCTCGAACCGGCGGTCATCGCCAGCCTCCCGTCGCCGTGGCCGCCGCGTCCGGCAGGGACAGGGCGGCCGGGGCCTGCCCGGGGCGGTCGAGGTCGTGGTGGACGACGGCGGCCAGACTGCCGGCCGCGGCGAGGGTGCCCAGGGCCCAGATCCAGCCGAGCATGGGCTCCACCCAGTCACCGCAGGTCCTCCTGCCGCCGGTCGTACGGCACGTGTACGTCACCGTCGTCTCCTTCTCGTCCCAGGGGTTGGAGGCAGCGGGCCGCCGACGTGGCGAGGAGACAGTGATGGGACGCCGGTGGCCCGCTGCCGCTTCATCCGCCCACGCGTCCCGGGCGGTGTGCTTCAGTCAACGGCCGTACGGACAAGGCGAGGAGGGGCCAGGATGTAGGGCAGCTGTAGGCCCGCGTAGGCCAGGAGGCGACGGCATCGTGCCGAGCAGACAAGAACTCTCCGAACTCATCCGACACGCGTGCGAGGAACGCGGCTGGGGCCCCACCAAGCTCGCCCGGGAAGTCAGCATCGCCGCCGGGCGGCCCCCGGGCACCCTTGAGCGCCAGTACGCCCGCCGGTGGCTCAACGGCGAGCGCGCACCGAGGCACTGGCTCCCGTACGTCGCGCAGGTCCTCAACCTGGACTTAGAGACCTCCGGCAAGACGTGCACCGCCGGGTCCGGGGCCAAGGCCACCGATAACGCGGCATCGGTCTCCGTCGGCCGCGTCCACGGCGACCGACCGCTGGTCTTTCACGCCCCACCGGGTAAGTACCTGCTGTCGAAGGACCCGACGGCAGCGTGCGACACCGCCTTGAGGGCCGGTGGAGCACTCTCGCCCGGCCAATGCCCTCCCCAACCCACCACCACACGCTCTCTCGGCGATGGCGCTTCGGCATCCCCCTCGGCGGGAGAGGAGGGAGAAGACGACATGAAACGACGCACCATCATCCGGGCCGCCCTCGGGGCGAGCGCCGCCTTGTCCCCGCCGGTCCTCGAACTCCTCGCCGGCCAGCAGGCCCGGGCCGAATCCGCCCTCACCACGGCAGCCGGACGAGATGCCGTGATCGGCCAGTGGGAGGAGACCGCCTGGCGCTACGGCTGCGGCTACGGCGGACGCGCCCCCATCACCGTCCTGCACGACGCCCTCCTCGACGTCGAAGACGTGGGCCGGCTCCTCGTGCAGCAACTCGACACCGGCGAACGCCAGCGGGTCCTGCGGGTCTGCGCGCAGTTGTCCGGCATCGTCGCCCTGGTCCTGGGCGACATGGGCCACCCCCGCGATGCCCACCGCTGGTATGCCAACGCCTCCGCCGCTGCCCAGGCCAGCGGCGACACCACGGTGCACGCCTGGGTGACCGCACGGGAGGCGATGGTGCCCCTCAACTGGGGCCAGCCCGCCGCCGCCCTCCGCCTCGCCGACCGCGCCCGCACCCTGGCCGGCGACGGCAACTCAGCCGCCCACGCGCTCGCTGCCGCCGCCCAGGCCCGAGCCCACGCAGCCCTCGGCCACCACGCCGAAGCCCGCCAGGCCATAACCGACGCCGAGCGCGTGCGTGACCGCCTGCGCGAGACCGACGCCTCGGGCACCTGGTACGGCTATCCCCTCCAGCAGCACTTGGTGCACGCCAGCCGCACCTACACCGGCATCAGCGACACCGGCCCCGCCGCCGACATGCAAGCCGAAGCCCTCCGGCTCATCAGCCCCACCTCGGTGATGTCCCCCGCACTGATCCACCTCGACGAAGCCCTGTGCACGGCCGCGGGTGGCGACCACGACAGCGCATGCACCCAGGCAGTCCACATCATCACCGCCCTCCCGCCCGCCTACCGCACCGGCCTGATCGCCCGCCGGGGCCAGGAACTCGCCAGCACCCTCCCCCGCGGAGCCCGGCAACTACCCGCCGCACGCGAACTGCGAGAAGCCCTCGCGGCCACACCGTTGGCCTGACCCGCCATCACCACGGGGACGGCCTCCTCAGACGAAGTGAGGAGGCCGTCCCCGTACCGTACCCGGCCCGGTCCGCCGGCCGGGCGACACCGAAGGCTGTTAGCAGCACGAGCGCCAATCCCTAACTTGCCTAACATGCCTCAACTCAAGGCAAGTCGATGACCTGCGAACTTCGCGAATAGCCCCAGATAACACTCGTACCCGGCCCGGATTGCTCATCAGCTGGCGCAGCAGGGCGCATTCGGTCGCGGTCAGCCGGATCTCCGTACCGCCGCGGTGCGCCACCCGGTTCGCCACGTCGAGGACCAGGTCCCCTACGGCCAGCGGGCGCCGGGCAGTTGGGGCGCCCGGGGCGGGACGGGTGCGTGTTTCGGAGGATGCGGTGGTCATACGCCGATCCTCGGCAGGGCCGGTGAGAACCGCCTTGCCCTCACCTGGGAATCGTCTGAGAATCCCCCGGCAGCCCGAACAGCCGTGCCGCGTTGTCGTGGCAGACCCCGCGCAGCCAGGCGTCGTCCTGGCCGAGCCGGGTGAGGGCGGCCAGCGCGTGCCCGTAACCGTAGGGGATGTTGGGGAAGTCACTGCCGAAGAGGATCCGGTCGCCGAGCGCCGCCAGGCGGGGCCGCTCCGCGCCGGGGAAGGGCGCCAGGGCCTCGATGAAGTCGGTGAAGGCCATCGTCGTGTCGAGATGGACCCCGGCGTACCGCTCGGCCAGGCCGAGGAAGGCCCCGTACTCGGGCGCCCCCATGTGCGCGACCACCAGCCGCAGGGACGGATGCCGGGCCAGCACCCCCGCCACCGGCCCCGGCCCGGTGAAGGCGCCCGGCACCGGGCCCGAACCGCAGTGCGTCACCACCGGCGTCCCGGCCTCGGCCAGCAGCCCCCACACACCGTCCAGCAGCGGGTCGCGCGGGTCGTAACCGCCCACCTGGAGGTGCGCCTTGAAGATCCGCGCCCCGGCCTCGAGCGCCTCGTGGACGTAGCGGACGGCGTCCGGCTCGGGGAAGAAGGTGGCGGTGTGCAGGCAGTCGGGCGTCCGGGCCGCGAAGTCCGCCGCCCAGGCGTTGAGCCACCGCGCCATGTCCGGCTTGTGCGGATAGATCATCGAGGTGAAGGCACGGACCCCGAAGCCGCGCAGCACGGCCAGCCGCTCGTCCTCCGCCCGCCGGTAGGTGATCGGCCAGGGCACGCCGAGCTCCGGACCCGCCGCGTCGAAACGGGCCCAGACCTTGGTCATGACCCGCTCGGGCATGAAATGCGTATGGACGTCGATCAGCCCCGGCAGCCCCAGGCTCCGCCGGAAACCGGATATCTCCTCGTCGCGCACCGGACCCCCTCCGGGAAAACGCCGCGGGAAACGCCACAGGCCCGGTACATGACGTACCGGGCCTGTGGTCACAGTAGCGGGGACAGGATTTGAACCTGCGACCTCTGGGTTATGAGCCCAGCGAGCTACCGAGCTGCTCCACCCCGCGACGGTCGAGCGACCGGAACCCATGACTGGGAACCGGTCCCTCGGCTGCGCGCTCGGCAGGATTCGAACCTGCAACCTCTTGATCCGTAGTCAAGTGCTCTATCCGTTAAGCTACGAGCGCTCGGCTTCCCGGCGGTTTCCCTTGCCGGTCGGCGTTGCGGGAACAACATTACATGAACCTCGCCGCCAGGCGAAATCCATTCCCTTCACCCCCTCTGACCTGGGCAAACACCTCAGGAGGGGCAGCGTCGAGATCATCGCGGGCGGGCCGTCCGGAAACCGGCCACCGGAAACACGGAGCCCCGGCCGTCGTGACCGACGACCGGGGCTCCCGGCTGCGGAGGCGGAGGGATTTGAACCCTCGATGGGCTTTAAGACCCAAACCGCATTAGCAGTGCGGCGCCATAGACCGGACTAGGCGACGCCTCCAGCCGCACCCGCGCGTAGGCGAATGCTGCATGCAGATGATGACACAGCTCAGGGCCTCGCCACCAACCGCACTCCAACGGTACCGGTCTCCGCGCCCCGCGGGCAAAGCAGTTCCGGTGCGCAACGCGCGGCGCACCCGCGCGTTAGAGGGGTGGGGCCCGGCCGTGCCGCCCGCCCCGCACCACTCGCACCCCCTGGAGTTCCCGCATGCCGCTCCGCCGTCTCGCCCTCGCCGCCGCGCCGGCCCTGCTGCTCGCCGCGCCCGCGGCCGCCGCCCCGCTCCCCCTCCCGCCGGGGCCGGAAGCCGGTGACCACCTGACGGTCACGGTCACCGACGGCGGCCGGCTCGACGGCCGGCACGAGCTGTACTGCCACCCGGCCCGCGGCACCGTCCGCGACCCGAAGGGCGCCTGCGCCCAGCTCGACGAACAGACGCGCTGGGACCGGGACCTGTTCGCCCCCGTCCCGCCGGGCTCCAACTGCACGATGCTCTACGGCGGTCCCGAGCGCGCGCACGTCTCCGGCACCTGGGCCGGCCGCCCGGTCGACACCGTCTTCAGCCGGGCCAACGGCTGTGAGATCGCCCGCTGGAACAAGTTCTCCCGCCTGCTGGGGGATCCGGCCCGCCCGTCCGGCAAGTGATCTTCCCCGCGCCCCCGGTGCACCCCGAATGCCGCGCGACAAGCGGCGGCGCACCCCTCATCCGCCGTCGCGCCGGACGCCGCAGCCCGTAGACTTCCCCACGGCAACACGCCGCAGGGGCGGCGGCGCTCCACCGGCCACCGCGCCGGCGGTGCCCCCGGTCCCGCGGCCGCACGGTGCGGTAACCAGGGAGGAAGCGTCGCAGTGAGCAGCAGGCCATCCCGAGGCGCTGCTCGCCTCGCAGCCATACTCGACGCCCTTCCCGACGCGCTGTTGCTCGTCAACTGCAACGGCACGGTCGTCAACGCCAATCACATCGCGCTGGAGACGTTCGAGGTGCCGGGCACCGGCCTCGTCGGGCGCGGACTCCTCGACCTGCTCCCCTCGTTCGACTCGCGCCGCATCCCCGGCTCGATGCGGCTGCCCGACCACGCCGACGGCGGGCGCACCAAGCCCACCCGCATGATCGCCCGGCGCACGGACGGCACGCAGTTCCCCGTCGAGGTCAGCAGCGCCAACCTCACGGACGGGCGCACCCCGTACGCCGAGCAGGGCCCGTACACCGGTGACGAGCTGCTGATGCTCGTCGTCCGCGACCTGACCGGCACGCTCGACACCGAGGCCGAACTCGCCCGCCAGCAGCGCCAGACGGAGATGATCCTGCGCGCGGCGGCCGAGGGCGTGGTCGGCGTCGACACCGCGGGCAAGGTCGTCCTGGTCAACCCCTCCGCCGCGCAGATCCTCGGCTACCGCGCCAGCGACCTGGGCGGGCGGGAGTTGCACCCGCTGATCCACCACTCGCGGGCGGACGGTTCGCCGTTCCCGTACGAGGAGTCGCCCATCGCCGACACCCTGCGCTCGGGGCGCAAGCACCGGGTGCGCGGCCAGGTGCTGTGGGCCAAGGACGGCCGCGCGGTGCCGGTCGACCTGACCACGGCGCCGGTGCGCGACGGCGACCAGCTCGTCGGCGCGGTGATGACCTTCACCGACCGCCGTCCCTACGACGCGCTCGCCGCGCGGCACGCGCAGTTGACGGCGGTGCTCGACAGCTCGCTGCGCGGGCCGCTGGACCGGCTCCGCGGGGAGCTGGGGGCGCTCGCCGCCGACCCGGCCGGGCAGTTGTGGCCGGAGGCCAACCAGATCCTGCACCATCTCGCCGCCGGTTACGGGCGGATGGCGCGGCTGGTGGACAACGTGCTGGAGTACCAGCGGCTGGAGGCCGGCGAGAGCAAGATCGTACGGACGAAGGCGAAGCTGGACGAGGTCGTGGCGGCCGGTGTCGAGGAGGCCGTCGAGCTGATCGGGCCCGGACGCGCCCAGTTCGCGGTGCACGCCCCCGCCATAGAGGCCGAGGTCGACGCCGAGTGGTTCGCCCGCGCGCTGGCGCATCTGATCGCGGACGTCGCGGGCGTGGACTCCACCGGTGACGCGCCGGCCGGGGGCACGCCGTCCGGCGACTCCACGATCGTCGTCGCGGCGGCCAAGCGCGACACGGCCGTCCGCATCGAGGTGCGCGGGCCGTACCCGGGCGGCGACCCGGTTCACGGGCCGGTCGTGCGGGGCATCGTCCAGCGGCACGGCGGCGTGCTCCAGACCCATGACGTGCCGGGCGCGGCGGGCGGCAAGGCGTACGTCCTGGAGGTGCCGCTCTCGGCGGCGGCCGGCCCGGTGGCGCCCGCCGACCGGCCGGACTCGCCGCCGAGCATCGGCAGCGGGACGACGATCATGCCGATGCCCGGCCAGCGGACGGCGTCCGCCGCCGTCCCGGCGGAGGGCACTTCCGGCGGCACCGACGGCAAGGGAACGGGCGCGGCCGCGGCTCCTTCCGTTCCCGCCCAGCCGACGGGCCGCCGGCGCGGTCCCGCCCGCGCGGACGAGGAGGAGGCCCCGGGGGCTCGCCGGCCGCGCGCGCCAGCCGGCACGGCCGCAACGGCGAGGCGGGCCCGGTGCCCGCGCCGACCGGGCGGCGGGCCCGGCGTTCCCCGGACGCGGCACCGGAGGGCGCGGGGCACGGCGCTCCGCGCACGGCGTTCGCCCTGCCCCCGGCCGGGGCCGACCGGCCGTCCCCGGCGGAGGCCGAGGCCGTCGCTCCCGCCCCGACCGCGCCGTCCGCCCCGACCGGGCGGCGGGCGCGGCGTTCCCCGGACGCGGCGCCGGAGGGCGCGGGGCATGCCGCTCCGCGGACGGCCTTCGCGCTGCCCCCGGCGGACGCCGACCGCAAGCCGGAGGCCGGGCCGGGGGACGCGGGTGCCCCGGGCGTCCGCCCGGTCCCGGCGCAGCCCGGACCGGCGGACATGGCCGCCCCCAAGGCGCCGGAAGCGGCCGGTGCGGCCGGTGGGGCGCCGCTGGACGTCGCCGGTCTGCTCGGAATTGGCGGACGGCGTGGGTCTGTTGGGGCTGCGGGGGTTGGTGGGCCTGATGGGCATGCGGGTTCCGGTGCGGATGGTGCGGCTGGTGGCGACGGCGCGGCTGGTGGTGTTGCTGCGTCTGGTGGTGCCGGTCGTAGCGGTGGGCCTGGCGGGCCTGGCGCGTCCCATGGGCAGGACGGGCCGGAGGGTGTTGCTCCCGGCACCGTCATGGGTGGTATCGCAGGTCCCCTGGCGCCGGGTGCGGCCGGGGACGGTCCCCTGGACATGGCGGGGCTGGCCGGAAACGCCGGGCAGTACGGGCCTGTTGGCGCGCAGGCGGCCGATGGACGTGAAGGTGGCACCGGTAGCGGCGGGCCGCACGGGGCTGCCGGTGCCCCCGCGCCGGGCGCAACGGCTCGTCCTGGCGGGCCGGTTGGGGCCCTGGGGGCTGCCGCGCCGGGCGCGGCGGGAGGCCCGGCCGGGCCTGGTGCACCGTCCGCGACGGGCGCGACGGGCGGGCACGACGGACGCCTCGCGATCCCCGCGCCGGGGGTGCCGGCCGGGCCCTCGGGTGCGGACCGGGGAGCCGGTCCTTCCGGTCCCGGCGGCGGGCCCGCCTCCGCAACGTCCCCGCACGGACGCCCCGTTGAGCCCGCGCCCGGCGCCGCGGAGGCGACGGCGGGCGCGCCCGGTACCGGGCCCGCGCGGACCGGCGCGCCGGCGGGCGGGTGGCCCGGTCACGGCGGGCCGGTCGGCCCCGTGGGCCCCGCCGCGCCCACCGGCACCTCGGGCCACTCCGGACCCGCAGGCCCCGCCGGGCACGAAGAGCCCGCCGTCCCGCGGCACCCCGGCGGTCCCTCCGACCACACCGGCCCGGCGGCCCCCGCCGCGCCGACCGGCCGTCGGCGCGCCCGGCGCGCGCTCGCCGAGGAGCCGGGCGCCGCGGCGCAGCAGGGCGGCGGCGGAGCCGAGGGCACGGCGCAGCCCATCAGCGTGCGGACGCTGGGGCAGGGCGCGCCGTTCGCCCACGGCGGCGGCGAGACGCCGCCCGGTGGCACGGGCGTCGGTTCCGGACGGCGGCGCAAGCTCGGCAATCCCACCGAGGGCGAGCGCGAGGCGCAGGCCCAGGCGGCCGCCGCCGCGCCGCGGCCCGGACCGGTCGGCCCGCGTCCGCCGGCCGCCCCGCAGCAGGGGCGCGCCTTCGCCATAGGGGCGCCCGACGAGGGGGCCGAGGGCCCCGAGCCGCTGGACGGGCCGAACGGGGCCGTGGAGATCGTCGGCACCGGCGAGCCCGTACCGCCGCCCGTCGACGACGAGTTGCCGCCCGAGCCGCTCGACAACCCGCGCCGGCTGCTGGTCTGGCCCGCGCCGGACGCGTCCACCCGGCAGGCGCTGACCGAGCGCGGCTACCGGCCGGTGATCGTGCACTCGCGCGAGGAGGTCGACGCGCAGATGGCGGCCTACCCGGCGGCCCTGTTCGTCGACCCGCTCACCGGTCCGATCACCCGTACCGCCCTCCAGGCGCTGCGCCAGGCGGCGGTGGAGTCCGGGGTTCCGGTGCTGGTGACGGCCGGTCTGGGGCAGGCGACGCGGGAGGCGGCGTACGGTGCCGACCCGGCCGTCCTGCTCAAGGCGCTCGCCCCGCGCGACAGCGAGATGCACCCGCCCCGGGTGCTGCTGATCGAGGAGCACGCGCCGATCGCCGACGCGCTGACGGCGACGCTGGAGCGGCGCGGGGTGCAGGTCGCGTGCGCGGCGACGGACTCGGAGGCGGTGGCGCTGGCCGAGCGGGCCCGTCCCAATCTGGTGGTGATGGACCTGATGCAGGTGCGCCGCCGGCGGGCCGGGATCCTCGACTGGCTGCGCGCCCAGGGGCTGTTGGAGCGGACGCCGCTGGTCGTCTACACCTCGGCCGGCATCGACCCGGCCCAGCTCCCCCGGCTCGCGTCGGGCGAGACGGTGCTCTTCCTCGCGGAGCGGTCCACGAGCCCCGAGGTGCAGGGCCGGATCGTCGACCTGCTCTCGAAGATCGGCACGAGCCCTGCCTGAGGCCCTTGGGCCGGGCTGGGTCGGGGCCCGGGCCGGTGTTGCGGCCCGGCTGGCGTGGCGTCCCGGGCTGGCGTGGCGTCCCGGTCGGCGGCGGCCGGGCCGTGCCGCCGCGTCAGCCCACGATGCGCCGCGCGGCCTCCTGCACGGAGGCCCGCAGGCGGGCCCGGTCCTCGTCGGTGTCGCCGGTGAGGACCCGGCGCATCTGGGGCTGGACGGTGGACCAGGACACCATCGAGATCATGATGAACAGCAGGTCGGCCGGGGGGATGCGGGAGCTGATGAGGCCCTTCTCCTGGGCCTCGGCGAAGACGGCCACCTTGCGGTCGTAGTGGCGCTTGCGCTCCTCCTCGTGGGGAAACCGCTCCGTGCCGTACTCCAGCCCCTCCCAGTAGATGAGCCGGATGAGTTCGGGGTGGGCCGCGTGGTAGTCCATGAGGCGTTCGACCCAGCCGTCGATGTCCTCGGCGTCCACCGGGACCTCGGCGGCGAGCCGGGTCAGGCAGGACTCCAGCACCTGTGAGAACAGCTCCGCCTTGTTGCCGAAGTAGGCGTAGAGCAGCTGCTTGTTGGCCCTGGCCTCGCGCGCGATGCGGTCGACCCGCGCACCGGCGATGCCGTGGGCGGCGAACTCGGCGGTGGCCGCCGCGAAGATGCGGGCCTTGGTGGCCTCGGGGTCCCTGGCTGCTGGCATGCACCCAGGGTAACCAACTAATTGGTTGACAGCCGGGGGCGGGATCCGGAAATCTACAACCAACCAGTTGGTT
The DNA here is from genome assembly GCF_001187435.1 of Streptomyces caatingaensis. Lineage (GTDB taxonomy): Bacteria > Actinomycetota > Actinomycetes > Streptomycetales > Streptomycetaceae > Streptomyces > Streptomyces caatingaensis. The sequence continues at coordinate 73,583 of NZ_LFXA01000018.1, forward strand.
ACTACTTCGGGAGAAGCGTTGCGAGCGTCCCCCCGCACGACCCCCACCCCCGGCGCGCCCGCCGCCTCCAGCGCGGCCACCGCTCCCCGCGCGGCCACCGCCCCCACCCCGGCGGACGCCCGCAGGGGGCCACGCACCGGGGTCCTGCTGACCGTCCTGTCCGTCTGCACGGGCGTCACGGCCGCCAACATCTACCTGGCGACCCCGCTCCTCGGCCTCATCGCCGACGGCTTCGGCGTCGCGCCCTCGGCCGTGGGCTGGATCGCCTCCCTCGCCCAACTCGGCTACGCCGTCGGCCTGTTGTTCTTCGCACCGCTGGGCGACACCGCCGACCGGCGGCGCCTGGTGTGGATGCTCTCCGCCCTCGCCGCCGTGGCGCTGGCCGTCGCGGCCTGCGCGCCCGGCTCGGCCGCACTGGCGGCGGCCGTGTTCGTCTCCTGCGCGGCGACGGTCGTCCCCCAACTGCTCATCCCGCTCGTCGCCGAACGCGCCCCGGCCGACCGGCGGGGCCGGCACGTCGGCGTCGTCGTGACCGGGATGTTCGCGGGCAGCGTCGCGGCCCGGGTGCTCGGCGGGCTCGCCGGCCAGGCGTACGGCTGGCGTCCGGTCTTCCTCGGCGCGGCCGTCCTCACCCTGGCCATCGGACTGCTGACGGCCGCCGTCCTGCCGCCCGAGACCCGTCCCGTCCGCCGGTCGCACCCGCTGCGGGCCATCGCGGGACTGCCCCGCCTCGTCGCCTCCTCGCCCGGGCTGCGGGCCGCGTGCGTCCGCCAGGCGGGCCTGTTCGGCACCTGGAGCGCGCTGTGGACGACGCTCGTCCTGCTGCTCACCTCGGACGGGACGTACGGCATGGCCACCGCCACGGCCGGGCTCTTCGGCCTCTTCGGCCTCACCTCGGCCCTGGTCTCCCCGGCCGCGGGCAGCCTCATCGACCGCTTCGGCGCCCACCGCGTCATGGTCACCGGCTACGCCCTGACGGCCGTCTCCCTGCCGCTCTTCTGGCTCGGCGGGCACCGGTTGTGGGCGCTGTGCGCGGGAGCCGTGACCCTGCACGCCGGTTTCACCGCCGGCCAGGTCGCCAACCAGACCCGGGCCCTGGGCTCCTCGTCCTCCCCCGCCGCGGCCAACACCGCCTACGTCGTCTCCTGCTTCGCCGGCGGAGCGATCACCTCCGCCCTGGCCGGCCCGGCGTTCGCCCACTGGGGCTGGAACGGCGTCTGCGCCATCGCCATCGGCTGCGCGGCCCTGGGCTGGGCGGGCGGCGCACTGGCGGCGCGGGAGCGGTGACCGCGGGGCGCGGGGCCGGCGGGGCGGGGCCTGGGGGCAGAGGGATACGGCCATCACTCAGCCCCCCAGGCCCCCGCGACCTCGACCGGACCCGCCCCGCTACGGCACGCGCGGCAGCACGACCACCTCCAACTCCCCCTCCGCGTACTGCCGCCGGAGCGCCTTCTTGTCGAACTTGCCCACCGACGTCTTCGGCACCGCCGGCACCCGCACCCAGCGCTCCGGGAGCTGCCACCGCGCGACGCGGTCCGCGAGGAACGAGCGCAGCACCTCGTACTCCACGGCCGCGCCGTCCCGCAGGACCACCGCCGCCAGCGGCCGTTCGCCCCACTTCTCGTCCGGGACGGCGACCACGGCCGCCTCCGCGACCCCGGGGTGCGCCATGAGGTGGTTCTCCAGCTCGACGGAGGAGATCCACTCGCCACCGGACTTGATCACGTCCTTGGCGCGGTCCGTGAGCGTCAGGTAGCCGTCGGGCGTGATCGTCCCGACGTCACCGGTGCGCAGCCAGCCGTCGGGGCTGAACTTGTCGTCGGGGCGGAAGGGTTCGCCGTCCGCGCCCCCGTGGTACGCGCCCGCGATCCACGGCCCCCGGACCTCCAGCTCGCCGGCGGACCGCCCGTCCCACGGCAGGAACGTGCCGTCGGGCCCGGCCAGCCGCGCCTCGACCGAGGCGGGGACGCGGCCCTGGGTGACCCGGTAGGGCCACTCCTCCTCGGGCGTCAGGCCGGGCGGCGGGTAGGCCATGGAGCCCAGCGGGGACGTCTCCGTCATCCCCCACGCCTGGACGATGCGCAGCCCGTGCCGCTCCTCGAACGCCTTCATCAGGGAGGGCGGGCAGGGCGCGCCACCGCTGACCACGGCCTTCAACGAGGACGTGTCGCGGGGCCGCGCGTCGAGTTCGGCCAGCAGCCCCTGCCAGATCGTCGGCACTCCGGCGGCCATCGACGGCCGCTCCGACTCGATCATCTCGGCCAGCGGCGCGGGCTGGAGGAAGCGGTCGGGGAGCAGCAGCGAGGCGCCCGACATGAACGCCGCGTGCGGCAGGCCCCACGCGTTCACGTGAAACATCGGCACGACGGGCAGACAGGTCTCGCCCGCCTTGAGCCCGAAGGAGCTGGCGGAGTTGACCTCCATGGAGTGCAGGTACACCGAACGGTGGCTGTAGACCACGCCCTTGGGGTCGCCGGTCGTCCCCGAGGTGTAGCAGAGGGCGGCCGCCGCCCGCTCGTCCAGCTCCGGCCACTCGTAGCGGCGGTCCGGCTGGGCCGCCAGCAGCTCCTCGTAGTCGTGCACCTGGGCGCGGCAGCCGTCGAGGACGGACCGGTCCCCCGCGCCGGAGACGATCACGTGCCCGACCGAGTCGAGGTGCGGCAGCAGCGGGGCGAGCAGCGGCAGCAGCGAACCGCCGACGATCACGACCCGGTCCGCCGCGTGCCGGACGATCCAGGCGAGCTGCTCGGGGGCGAGCCGGAGGTTGAGCGTGTGCAGGACGGCGCCCATGGCCGGGATGGCGAAGTAGGCCTCGACATGGGCGGAGTTGTTCCACATGAGGGTGCCGACGGCGTCCCCCGGGCCCACACCGAGCCCCCGCAGCCCGTGGGCGAGGCGCGCCGCACGCGTCCCGGTCTCGGCGAAGGTGCGGCGCAGCGGCGCGCCGTCCCCGGTCCAGGTCGTGATCCGGGACTGTCCGTGGACCACGGAACCGTGCTCCAGGATCCGGGTCACGGTCAGCGGTACGTCCTGCATCGTGCTCTGCACCAGGGGCCTCCCCATTCGGCACTTGTTACGCGAGGGTCGTTCCCGGGTGATTCTGCTGGCGTTTCCGGTGGTACGTCACTACCTCGGCAGCGGTGAAACCGCTGCTGGAACCGGTTGTTCCGCCCCCGCCGCCCCGCCCCTCGGCCGGCTACGCAGCCCGTGCCAGGTCCGGGTCCTCGCGCAGCTTGCCCAGGGCACGCGAGACGGCGCTCTTGACGGTGCCGACCGACACCCCGAGCAGCTCGGCGGTCTGCGCCTCGGTCAGGTCCTCGTAATACCTGAGGACGACCATGGCCCGCTGCCGGTCGGGCAGCCGGCGGACGGCGCGCCACATCGCGTCGCGCAGCGCCTGCGCCTCGGCCGGGTCGGGGGCGGGAAGCGCCTCGCGCTCCGGGAGCTCGTCGCAGGGGTACTCCTCGACCCTGCGCTTGCGCCACTGCGAGGTGCGCGTGTTGACCAGTGCGCGCCGGACGTACCCGTCGAGCGCCCGGTGGTCCTCTATCCGCTCCCAGGCGAGGTAGGTCTTGGTGAGCGCGGTCTGCAGCAGGTCCTCCGCGTCGTTCGGGTTCGAGGTCAGCGAGCGGGCGGTGCGCTGCAGCACCGGACCGCGTGCCCGCACGTACGAGGAGAAGGACGGGTACACGGCAGTGGATGCGCGGGGGCACACGGTCGTGGTCATGCCTCAACGCTAGGAGCGGCCCGGTACCCGGCGGATCGGCCGCAGGTGCCGAAGGACGATCCGCCTCAAGTCGTACTGGTCGGGCTGCCCCCACCTCCTGGAGGGGTAGACGGGATCGACGTCCGTATCGGCCCTCCCGGCGCCGCCGGCGCGCGTCACCCGATGACGGCCACCGGGGCGTCGACCAGGTCGCGGTCGATGGTCAGCTTCCGGCCGCCGTGGGTCTCCACCACCTCCCCGGCGTACTGGTGGATGCGCCGGTGGGGCTGCCAGGCGGACTTCGCCAGGCTGCGCTCCTTGTCCGTGGAGGCGGCGACGCGCCAGCGGGCGAACCACATCACCGACGGCAGCGAGTCCGTGCCCGCCCGGCGGGCGCGTTCCATGTGGCGGATGCCGGACTCGGCGCTGCTGTAGAAGCCCGGCACATAGCCGCGGTGGCTGACCGTGGCGGTCCAGGAGCGGATGAAGGCGAGCGTGGTGGACGCGCAGTCGTCGTCCTTGTCGTCGTACGCCTCCATGTCGAGGTAGATCGGACTGCCGGGGAGGATGCCCAGCTGGGCGGCCCGGTTCACCGCCTCGACGGCCTCGTCCACCCCCTCGTCCTCCGGGGCGTCGCCGATGGGGACACCCCGTTTGGACGTGGCGCGGACGCAGGGCGACTGCGAGCCGACGTAGAGGGGGAGCACGCGCCAGCCCATGTCGCGGGCCCCGGTGAGCCAGGCGGCGCTGAGCCAGCGCTGCCGGGGACAGGCCCGTCCGGCCCCGGCGAAGTAGATGCCGACGGCGCGGTACTGGGAGGTCTTCCACGCCCGGAGGGTGACGAGCGAGGGGGCCTCGCAGGTGTCGAACGCCCGGCCCCGGAAGACGGCGCGGGCCTTGACCATCGGCGGCTTGACCGCGTCGGCCGCCGTGGCGGACACGTCACCCGCCGGGAGCTGGGCCACGCCCGCCATCAGGGCGACAAGATATCCGATGATCTTCCTTCGTCGATGCATACGGCGAAGTCAAGGTCCACGATCCCATGCGCCCTCGGTGACACGCCCTCGATTCATCCGTCTGCGCCGAGAAGCAGCCCGGACGTGGGAACTGTCCGTTCTGTGATGACACATCCCCTGAATTCCGGTTCGGGTGATACCCCGGGAGGGGGACGGAGGGCAGGCGGAGCGGACGGCCGCGGCGACCCGATGGATCCAACTCCGTTTGTGAGCACGGACGATGCTTCTGGCGGCGGCCAACTGCGGGCCCCCGTACGGCCGTCGGTCGCACGCACAAAGGAACGACCGCGCGAGGGGGCCGAGGCCCCGCCGCGCGGTCGTTCAGACCCTGTCCGCGATCACCACATCCACGGTCACCCCGAGGCGGTCGGGGTCACCGCGCCACCTCAGTGGCCGTGGATGCTGGTGAAGACGATCCGCACGTTCTCCTGCTGGATGTGCGTGTGACCCGAGCCCACCACGCTGGCCGTATTGTCCTGATTAGTCGCCCCTGTGCCCGTGGCGACCTGCTGGGTGGTCGTGGAGTTGCCGTGGTTGCTTCCCCCGACCCCACTGCCCACGACGCCGGCGATCGCCGCGTTGGAGCCCCGGTTGGCGAGCTGGCCGTGGTGCCCGTCGTCGGCCTGGGCCATCCCCGTGAAGAGGAGCGCGGCCATCGGGAGCGCGGCTACGGCGGCGAGGATACGGGCTGCAGTGCGGGTGCTTGCCATGTCATGCCTCCAGAACGGAACTGCTGGATCTTGCGGGGTGGTTGGCCGGCCGCCCCAGCGGTGGATCGACGTCGCGACACCAGGTTTGCCCACCGAATCTCCACCGAACCCCTCGCCGCTCCCCATTCCCTCGCAAGCATGACCGTCCCGGAATAAACCTTCACCACATCCCCAAGTACCCACGCCGCTCACCACACTCCACGCTCGACGCCCCCAATCCCCAAAGGCCCCAAGCACCGAATCGTTTCGGCACACATTCGGCCAACTTCCTTTCCACCTCTCCTCATCACCCCTGCGGCGCAAGGGATTTGAGGACGGGTCACGTCTCCGCCCCGGTCCGAAACGGGGACGTCCAGCATGACCGGCCCTCCCGGACCGGACCCGGCCGGAACGATTCCGCGGCCTGCGACGGCGTCCGCACCGGCCCCGAGGCCCCCGGGAATCCGGGCCGCGCCGGTTCCCGAAGCAGTCCGCGGACGCCGACGTCCGCAGTCCGCACAGGAAGGTGCCCGATGAACCTCATACTCCAGGCCCTGCCCGTCGCCGCCCCGACCGTGGGATGGGCGGTCCACGCCCTCGTCCTCGCCCGTCGTCTCCGCACCGCGCGCACCGACCCGCTGACCGGCCTGATGCGCCGTGACGAGTTCACCTCCCGTGCCCTGCGCGCGATCCGCCGCCCGCACACCGCCGTCCTGCTGCTCGACCTCAACGGCTTCAAGCAGATCAACGACACCCATGGGCACGCGGTGGGCGACCAGGTCATCGCCGCGGTCGGGCGGCGGCTCGCGGCCTGGTGCGCCAGCCGCGGGGGCTTCGCGGCCCGGCTGGGCGGCGACGAGTTCACCGCGCTGGTGCGGCTCGCCCCGGACGCGGACCTCGACGCCGAACTGACCTACGGGCTCTCGGCCCGCATCTCCGCGCCCCTCGACACCGGCGGCGTCACTCTGGCCCCCCGCGCCTCCATCGGCCTCTGCCACACCGCGGACCGGCCCGGCGCGGCGCTCTCCGAACTCCTGCGCGGCGCCGACGAGGCCATGTACACCGCCAAGCGCCTCGGCGACCACTGGCGGACCGCCGGCCCCGCCGACGCGTACCCCACCGTGGCCGGCCGCCGCGCCGGCCGGCCGGGAACCCATCTGATCCTGCTGCCCCCGGCCCGGCGCCGTGCGGCGTCGTAAAACGCGCTCCGAACCGCTCCGGGCGTAACCCGCGCTCCGACCGCCCCCGCCGGGCGGCGTCCCCCGCACCACCCGGCGGGCGACCTCAACGTCCGCGCAGGTCAGCACGATTGTCAGTGGCTCCCTGTTCAATCGGGGCATGAGCCTTCGCCCCCCGCACCCGCCTTCCACCCCGGCGACACCGCCCTCGCCCCCACCCCCGGCCGACCACCTCGTCCGCGACGAGGACTGGTACGGCCGCCGCCTCACCTCCGACGACCACCATGTACGCCACACATTCCTGGACACCGACTGGACGGAGGTGGAGAACGAGGGAGCGGTCTTCGAGGAGTGCACCTTCGCGGGCGTGCGCTTCAACGCGTCCCGTCACACCGGCGCGGCCTTCGTCAACTGCACCTTCCGCAACTGTGTGTTCTTCGACACCAAGTTCACCGACTGCAAGTTCGTCGGGAGCGGTTTCCGGGGGAAGCCCTTCACCCTGCTCGAAGTCTCCGGCGGAGACTGGTCGTTCACCGACCTGGCCGGCGCGGACCTCCGCGGGGCCGTCTTCGACCGGGTACGGATGCGCGAGGCCGACCTGACGGCCGCCCGCCTGGACGGCGCCACCCTCACCAACACCGACCTCTCCGCCGCCACCCTGCACAACTCCCGCCTCACAGGCGCCGATCTGCGCGGCAGCGACCTCGGCTCCCTGGACCCGCGCACGGTGGACCTCTCGGGCGTCCTGGTCGACCTCTCCCAGGCCGCCGTCCTCGTGACGGCGCTCGGCGTGGAAGTGGAGGGCATATCGGCTCTTCGTCCACGCCCTTGATCCCCGGCGGAAGGGAGAAGCGGAAGGAGGAGGGCTGCCCCGTCCGAGGAGCCGAGGGGCACCCCTCCTCATCCGGCCTGATGGCCACATGGCGGAGGCTGAGGGATTTGAACCCTCGGTGACATCGCTGCCACGACGGTTTTCAAGACCGTTCCCTTAGGCCGCTCGGGCAAGCCTCCCCACGCCGCGGCCTGCCGCGACGCGGGGACAGCCTACCGGGTGCCGATCGGGGAAGTGGAGCCCCGGCCGGATGGCCCCGGGGGGAGGACGGGGCCGTGGGCGGGCGTCACTTGTCGCCGGTGCGTGCGCCGAGGGTGATCTCGGTGGTCTTCTGCTTGCCGTCGCGGACGTAGGTGACGGTGACCTTGGTGCCTGGCCTGTGGGTCCAGATCTCGCTGATCAGCGTGGGACCACTGTCGATCTTGGTGTCGCCGAGCTTGACGATGACGTCGCCGGGCTTGAGGCCCGCCTTGTCGGCCGGGCCGCCCGGGGTCACGGAGGGGGCGCCGCCCGAGCCGTTGGGGACGATGCGGGCGCCACCGCCGGCGCTCATGTTCACCGTGGCCTCGATGACCGGGTAGACCGGCTTGCCGGTCTTGATCAACTGCTCGGCGACGTTCTTCGCCTGGTTGATCGGGATGGCGAAGCCGAGGCCGATGCTGCCGGACTGGCCCTGGGCGCCGGGGAGGCCGCCGCCGTTGTTGGCGGACTGGATGGCCGAGTTGATGCCGATGACGGCTCCCTGCGCGTTGAGCAGCGGGCCGCCCGAGTTGCCCGGGTTGATCGAGGCGTCCGTCTGGAGGGCGCTCATGTACGACGGGTTGCTGCCGCCGCCGTCGCTGGAGGCGACCGGGCGCTTCTTGGCGCTCACGATGCCCGTGGTGACGGTGCCGGAGAGGCCGAAGGGGGCGCCGATCGCGACCGTGGCGTCGCCCACCGCGGTCTTGTCCGAGTCGCCCAGCGGCAGCGGGTTGAGCTTCGCGCCGGAGGGGTTCTTCAGCTTGATGACCGCGACGTCGTAGCCCTGGGCACGGCCGATGACCTCGGCGTCGTACTGCTTGCCGTCCGAGAAGGTCACCGAGAGCTTGCCGCCGTCGGCGGCCGAGGCCACCACGTGGTTGTTGGTGAGGATGTGGCCCTGGGTGTCGTAGACGAAGCCCGTGCCCGTGCCGCCCTCCCCGCCGGTGCTCTGGGCCTCGATGGTGACGACGCTGGGCAGGGCCTTGCCCGCGATGTCCGCGACGGACCCCGGCGTCCGGCTGGCGGTCTTCGGGTCTCCGGCGGCGGAGACGGTGGTGGAGGCGGTGTCACCGCGGTCCGCCGCCCAGTAGCCGATGCCGCCGCCCGCCGCGCCCGCGACGAGGGCGGCCGCCAGGACGGCGGCCACGAGGCCGCCGCGCCGGCGCCGGGGCGGCTCGGGAGCTCCCCAGGGGGCCGGGGGACCAGCGGGCCGCCCGAGCCGTCGCCGTAGGCGGGCGCGCCGTAGGGCTGATGGGGAGCACCGGCGGCGTTGAACCACGGGCCCCCGGCCGGGGGGCCCTGCGGAGCGCCCGGCCCGGCGGGCGGCACCGGCGGGACGGCCGGCATCGGCGCGGTCCGTCCGTCGTCGGCGGCGGCGGAAGCAGGGGATGCGTTGGACTCGGCGGACCCGGCCGACGCGTCCGTCCCGGCGGAGGGAGCCGGCGACGCGGGCGGAGCCGCCGGAGCGGGTGCCTCCGCGGGCGCCCCGGGAGGAGTCGCCGGGGCGGGGCGCTCCGCCTCCCGCGGCGCCGGAGAGCCCTGTGCCCCGGCCGCGGACGGAACGGCGGCGTCCTCGTTCTCGGTGCTCACGGTGGTCTCCTCATCAGGTGCACATCTGGTCGTACGCGGGCGAGGCGGGCCGCGCCGGAACACCTACCCCGGCCAGCCTTCACCATGGCCCGTCAGAACGCGGTAAACGGAGGCTGTGCGAGGGGTGCCCGAGGGGGCCTGCGGGGCGTTGAGCGAACAACCGGACAAACGCCCCATGCGCGATTGTGCCAGGCGGTGGCACGATAACGCGGTGACCTTCGCCCACCCGGCCCCGGACGCGCGCCCGGGACGCCCCGCCCCGGCCGTCGTCGCCCACCGCGGAGCCTCCGAGGACGCCCCGGAACACACCCTCGCCGCCTACCGCAAGGCGATCGAGGACGGCGCGGACGCGCTGGAGTGCGACGTCCGGCTGACGGCCGACGGACACCTGGTGTGCGTGCACGACCGCCGGGTCAACCGCACCTCCAACGGCCGCGGCGCGGTCTCCGCGCTGGAGCTGGCCGACCTGGCGGCGCTCGACTTCGGCTCGTGGAAGGGCCGGACGGCCGACGCCGAGGCCCCCGACACGGAGGCGTCCGGCCCCGACCGCACCGCCGTCCTCACCCTGGAGCGGCTCCTGGAGCTGGTCGCCGACGCGGGACGCCGCGTCGAGCTGGCGATCGAGACCAAGCACCCCACCCGCTGGGCCGGCCAGGTGGAGGCGCGGCTGCTCGACCTGCTCGGCCGCTTCGGCCTGGACAAGCCGCCGCCCGGCGAGCCCCCGTCCGTCCGCGTCATGAGCTTCTCCGCCCGGTCCCTGCACCGGATCCGGGCCGGGGCGCCGGAGATCCCGGTGGTCTACCTGATGCAGTTCGTCTCGCCGCGGCTGCGCGACGGACGGCTGCCGCCCGGCGTCCGCATCGCCGGCCCCAGCATCCGGATCGTCAGGAACCATCCCGGGTACGTGGCCCGGCTCCACCGCGCGGGACACCGGGTGCATGTGTGGACCGTCGACGCGCCCGAGGACGTCGAGCTGTGCCTGCGGCTCGGCGTGGACGCGATCATCACCAACCGCCCCAGGGCGGTGCTCACCCAGCTCGGACGGCCCCGGCGGCACTAGGAGCGCCGTCCGCCGCCTCCACGCCGGCCGCCGGGCCCGATCGCCGGCCGGCGGGCCCGGTGTACGCCTCCGCCGTGCGCCGGTGCGCCCTCCGGACGCACCGGTGCGCCTCGGACGCGCCCGCACGCTCCCGCGCCCGTCACCGGGAGTGCACCGGCGCGTTCGGTACGTGTCCGGCCGGGCCGAGTGCCCCACCGGGCACGGGGTGGCCGGTTTCCGGTCCAGTCCATTGGGGCATTCATCCCCTGACGTGGGGCAAAGGAGGTCTCGGGGGTGGCGTTGGTGGTGGCGCAGGAGGTGCCCACGTCGTCGGTCATGGCCGTGCCCCATGGTCCAGCCGGTGTGGGCGAGGCGAGACACCGGATGCGCGAGGACCTGCGCGCCAGCGGGGTATCGGATCCGGTCATCGACGACGCCGTACTGATCCTTTCCGAGCTGCTCAGCAACGCGTACCGCCATGGGCGTCCGCTGAGCCGGAACGGCGGTGCGGGCGAGGGCGACGGCGGGATCCGGGCCGCCTGGCGCGTCGACGAGCGCGGCCGGCTCACCGTGGAGGTCACGGACGGCGGCGGTCCCACCCGTCCCTTTCCGGCCACTCCCTCGGTCACGGCCCGCGGCGGCCGCGGCCTCAACATCATCAGCGCGCTGTCCCAGGAGTGGGGCGTCCGGGACGCCTCGGGAGAGGTGACCGTATGGGCGGCGCTCTCCGCGCGCTCCGGTTTCGCTACGCGCGTCGACCTGACTCCCGAGCTCGACTTCTCCGATCTGGACGGCCTGGTGTGACGCCCGCGGCACACCCGGTGTGACACCGCCGGGCCGTACGACGACTCCCGTGGACCCCGGTGCGTACGCCCCCGCCGCGCCCCGGCACGTCCGGAAGCGGGCCCGCCGGCGACCCGGCGGGCGCTGCCGCGGACGGCGCCCGGCCGGGCGCTAGGCTCGCGCCCGTACCAAGCCGGACGCACCGACACGGGAGACATTCACGCCATGGCCAAGAAGCGCCGCCCCCAGACGAAGGCCGCCGCACCGCGGCCCGGCGACGGCCCCATCCCCGTCGTCGGCGCGCGCCAGCCCTGCCCCTGCGGCTCCGGCCGGCGCTACAAGGCGTGCCACGGCCACGCGGCCACGCACGCCGCGACCGAGCTGGCGCAGCGGCCGTTCGAGGGGCTGCCGGGCGAGGCCGACTGGGTCGCGCTGCGCGAGCTCGTCCCGGCCGCGACCGCGGAGCTCCACCTCAAGGGCGGCCTCCCGGAGGGCGTGCCGTCGGTGACGCTGGCGACCGTGCTGCCCATGGCCTGGCCCGCCCTGCGCCGCGACAACGGCGCGGTCCTGCTGGGCCTGCAGAACGACACGGCGACCGGCGACATCAGCCGCGACCTGGCCGACACCCTGCGGCGGGCCCTGGTCGCCGAGCCGGGCACGCCGGTCGCGGCCGAGCGCACCACCGCCGACGGCCCGCGGCTCCAGGACCTGCTGGACCCGGCCGCTCCGTTCGAGCCGGTCGTGCACACCGGCTTCGAGTTCTGGATCGAGAACGCGGAGAACGCCGGCGGCGAGGTGGCGGCCTCCCTGGAGCGCGCCAACGCCGCCGCGATCCCGACCGCCCGCCTCTCCTCCGTGGAGGGCGCGTACTGGTGCGAGGTGCCCGGCAAGAACCACCTGCGCTGGGTGATGACCCACCCCGAGGAGGAGCTGCTCGACGCGCTCGCCCGGCTGCACGCGGCGGGCACGTCCTCGCTCGGCGAGGGCACGCGCCTCGTCGGGTCGTTCCGGGCGCACGGGCTGACCGTGCCGGTGTGGGACCTGCCAGGTTCCGTGGGTGCGGCGGACGTCGAGAAGCCGGCCGCGGCCTTCGCGGAGCGGCTCGCCGGCGCGCTCGCCGCGGGGACGCCCCTGACGGCCGACGAGCGGCGGGCGCGCAACGGTCTCACCAGCCGTCAGGTGACGCTGAACTGAGCGGGGCGGCCCCTCTCCGGGGCGGCGGCGGAGGATCTCGTTCCGGGGCTCCGGAACGGCCCACTCGGCGTGACTCCTGTCACAACTCCCGCTGCCGGCCCGGAAATCGGCGTCCGGAAATCCACGATCGAATTTGCGAACCGCCGATCTCTTGTTACCGTTCTAGGAGCCCGGTCGCTGGTGCATCCCCCGTCGCCAGCGATCGGGCGTTTCCATGCCCGGACGCCGGACGGCGCCCGCGGATCCCCTCCGGCCCGCCGGACGGCCCCCCACGGCCCTCCCGCCGCCGCCTCCCCGCTCCGCACAGGCCGAGGCCACGACGTTTCTCCGCCCCGCGACCGGCCGCGGCCGCGGGCCGCCGGCCGCACCGGTCCGAGGGCGCAGACGCTAATCCTCCGTCGGGTCGGGCGAGTTGCTCCCGGAGCGGAGGAGAAGATTCCCCTCGGCCGAGGCGATCTCCGCGACCGCCGTATACGCGCCATGTCCGCGCAGCGTCCGCCGCCGGGGTGTCTCGCAGGCCTCCGGGGTGCCGGACGCCGCCATCGGACACCGCACCTGGAGCGACCGCCCGTCCGGCGACATCAGGGTCAGCACGCCCGTCAACGGACCGCCGGTGCCGTTGCGGTAGTACGTCCGGGCCCAGGTCTCCTCCGCCTCCGTCAGGACGCAGGTCTGGGCCTCCAGGCCCTCGGCGGCGTCGAGTTCGGGTCCGCACCGGGCGGCGTCGCGGAGCTCCTCCGGAGCGCCGGACGCGGGGGACGCGGACGCGCGCCCGCCGAGGAGGCCGGCCGGCTCGTCCGTCGAGGGCGAGGAGGCGAGGGAGGGGACGGCGGCGGGCACCGCACCGCCCCGGGCCCCCGCCTTCCGTTCCCCGCCGTCCGGCGAGGTCTCGGGCCGGCCGGCCACCGCCGCCGGACCGGCCGTCGCGGCCGCCAGGGGCAGGACGACGGCGAGCGCCACCACACCGGCGAGCACCGCCATCCGGAGACTGGCTGCACGTTGCTGGGACACGCCGGGCACACCGGACGCACGCTCCATGGGACCACCTGCGACTCGCCGCGGACACTGGATGTTTCGCGGGACGGCGCTGGACCCGCCCCACCGGACCGACGGCGGCCACAGGCGCCCGGTCGAATCCCACCGGAGAGCCCGGCGTTCGACCGGCGCGGCATCCGGCGCGGGCCCGCCCCCGAACATAGCGGCCGGCACCCCGTCCTCCCGGCCCCTCCACACCCGATCTCCGCAGTTCTCGGCGCGGCTTACACCCGTAAGAGTGAGAGCGCGTGCGTCTCCCGTCCGTACGCGCTCCCACCGGGCGCCCGCGCCCGGAGCTCCTGCGGACCGGGGGTCAGTGGGCGAGCCGGCTTCCGCCGCCCTGCGTGCCGGTGGCCGCGCTCTGTTCGACCAGGACGTCGACGACCGAGGCGACGTCCGGGAGCCAGGGGCGGGTGTCCGGCAGCCCGGCGGCGGAGCGGGCCCGCGGCCGCCCGGGCGCCGGAGTCGCGGGCTGCGGCGCCCGCTCCCAGCGGGCCCGCCCGGGGCCCGTGGCCGACGGCGGGAGGACGACGTAACCGCCGTCGCCGTGGAAGCGGAGCGAGCCCGGCACCCACTCCTGGCGGTGCAGCAGCTCGCCGAGGACCTCCAGCGAGTACGGCGCGACCAGGAGCGTCCAGCGGGCCGGGGTCGCGACGACGGGGCCGAGGCGCACGCCCGCCCGGTCCAGGGCGGCCAGCGCGCGCGCCCCCGCGACGGCGGGCAGGCTCACGGCGCAGACCGCGCGCCCGCCGGTGGCCAGGACGACGGGGGCCTCGGGCCGGTTCGTCCACCACCAGCGGACCATCCGGGCGTCCGTGGTGGCCGCCAGCAGGCCGGGGTCGAAGGGGTGGGCCCCGGGGACCGCGCAGTCGGGGTGGGCGCAGCCGCACTCGCGCACGCGGCCGATGCCGGGCCGCAGGCCGACACCGGGGAGCACGGGCCACTTCCACTCCGTCGCGTAGGTCAGGGCCGCGGTGACCACCGCGGCCCGGCCGGACCGCCGGAGCGAGAGCTTGCGTCGCCTTCCGAGGATCTCGCGCATGAGCGCTCGTTCCTTTCCGTGAACGCCGAGGGTGGCCCCGGCGGAGCCGGGGGCCGTGAGGGCACTGCACTTCGTTGCAGGTCGCGGAGCCGATGGTGACAGCACCGCGATGTCGCACTACATGGCACTACGGGCACCGCGTGGCGCGGCACTCAACGCGCCGCCGCCTTCATGGTCGGCGCACCACATGGATCACAGGTCACTGCGCGTACAACGCAGCGCATCACGCCTGGGGCTTAGCGTGAAACATGGCGGAGGGTGGCGCACGCATGGCGCTTGGTGCTGGGGCCGGTATGCCCCTCGCCCACGGCATGGGTTCCCCCACGCCGCTCGGGGACGGACACGGCCGTTGCCGGATAAGACGCCCGGCCCCGCTGCCGGGTTCCGGGGCGCCCCCAACTGCCCCTGTCCTTCCCCGAGTACGTACCCACCGCGGTGGCGGTGACGCGCTGTCGAGCAACGCCAGTCGACCGCAAGGAGGGGGGCACGGCACTATTTTCCGGCCAACTTCAAAACCCCTCAGACACCATCATTCCCACTGGTCCAATGCTGGACATTGCCTCACCGGGGCGTGTACATGTGGAGGCCCCCATAGCACGCACCACGACAGGGGGTTCGCCGTGCTATTCCCTCCCGCACCACGGCCGATGGGCTGGTCGGACGGGCCCGCCGAAGCCCTCCGCGGCCCCCGGGGCGCGGCCCGCCGGGCCGTCTCCGCCCCGCTCCCCCGGAGCGGCCGACCATGAACGCCCCTCACCTCCCGAAAGTGGCCGGAATCGATCCTCCTGTTCCTGCCCCGACCCTGTCTTCTGCTTCTGCCGCCGTTTCCGGAACCCCCGATTCCCTTCACGCCATGGGCACTTCGGGCACCACAGGCCCCTCGGGCACGGGCTCCCCCTCCGCCCCCGCGGCCCCCTCCGGCATCCAGGCTCCCCACCTTCTCGTCCAGGACCGTCTCGCCCGCTGGGTCTCCGATCTCACCTCGCTCCAGGAGCTCACCGAGCGGCTCTCCCGCACCCAGGACCTCGACGACGCCCTCCATGAACTCCTGCACGCCGGAGCCACACTCGTCGGCGCCGACCGGGGCCTCGTCACCCTGCACCCGGTGGGCGCGCCGGACCGCGCGCTGACCGTCACCCTGGGGCTCGGCCGCGCCGACCTCGGCCACCTCGAAACGATTCCGCGCACGTCGGCGTCCGCCGCCCCGGCCCGGCCCTGCATCGGGCTCCTGGAGGACCTGCCGCCCGTCGGCGCCCGTTCCGGAACGGCCCGTCCCGACATCCCCGCCGAGCAGGACCTCGACCCCCGCCACCGCGAGGTCGCCGCCCGCCTCGGCTACGCCGCCAGCTACGCCGTCCCGCTCGACACCGCGGCCTCGGCCGGCGCCGAGGCGCGGCGGATCGGCGCGGCCGTCTGGCTCTACGACGAACCGGCCGAGCCCGACGAACGCCGGCGCCACCTCGCCTGCCGCTACGCCGCCCACGCCGCCGAGCACCTGGCCCGGCTGCTGGAGCTGGCGCGCGCCCGGGAGGACCTCGCCGCCCTCCACGAGGAGCTGCTGCCCACCCGGCTGCCCCGGGTCCCGGGCGTGCGCCTCGCGGTCCGCCACCGCACCGGGCCGCGCGGCGGCGGCGACTGGTACGACGCGCTGCCGCTGCCCGAGGGCGCGCTGGGCCTGGCCGTCGGCGGAATCACCGGCTCCGGCCCGGGCGCCGTCGCCGCGACGGGCCGGCTGCGGGCCTCGCTGCGGGCCTACGCGGTGATGGAGGGCGAGGATCCGGTCGCCGTCCTCTCCGACCTCGAACTTCTCCTGCGGCTCACCGAGCCCACCCGTTCCGCCACCGCGCTCTTCGCCTACTGCGAGCCGGCCGCCCGGAAGGTCGTCCTCGCGGCGGCCGGCTACTGCTCGCCGCTGATCATCGGCGACCGCCGCACCGAGTACGTCGACACCTCGCTGTCGGCCCCGCTCAACATGCTCACCTGCTGGGAGGCGCCCAGCGTGGAGATCGAACCGGCTCCGGGGGAAACGCTCCTGCTCTACAGCGACGGCCTGCTGCACCGCACCGGCGACGCGATGGACCGGGCCTTCGCCCGGCTGCACACGGCGGCGGCCACGGTGCCCCGGGAGGCCCGGCGCGACCCGGAGGCCGTGGCCGACCACGTCCTGCGGGCCCTGCTCCCGGAGGACGGGGACGGGACGGAGGCCCCGGACGGGCCCGGCGAGGACGTCGTGCTGCTGGTCGCGCACTTCGAGTGACCCCCGCGGTCCCGGCCCTACGACCCTTCTCGGCCGCGTCGCGCCCCACCTACGATGGGGACGGCCCCGTTCGAGGAGGAGAGCATGACCGACCAGCCGGCACCCGGGAACCCCGAAGGTGACGAGCCGATCAAGCAGCGGAAGAACGGTCTCTACCCCACCGTCTCCGACGAGCTCGCGGAGAACATGAGGAGCGGCTGGGCCGACACCGAACTGCGCGACCTGCGGCCCATACCCCAGGCCCAGGAGACGGCGCGCCGCCGCGCCGAGCTCTCCGCCCGCTTCCCCGGCGAGCGGCTGGTGATCCCCGCGGGCAACCTCAGGACCCGCTCGAACGACACCGAGTACAGCTTCCGCGCCTCCACCGAGTACGCGTACCTCACCGGCGACCAGACGCAGGACGGCGTCCTCGTCCTGGAGCCCGCCGGTGACGGCCACGAGGCCACGCTCCACCTGCTGCCCCGGTCCAACCGGGAGAACGGCGAGTTCTGGCTCGACGGCATGGGCGAGCTCTGGGTGGGCCGCCGCCACAGCCTCGCCGAGGCCGAGCGGCTCTACGGGATGCCCTGCCGCGACGTCCGCGAGCTGGCCGCCGCCCTGGCCGGGGCCACCGGCCCGGTCCGGGTCGTGCGCGGCCACGACGCGGGCGTCGAGGCCGCCCTCACCGACAAGGTCACGGCCGAGCGCGACGAGGAGCTGCGGATCTTCATCAGCGAGCAGCGCCTGGTGAAGGACGCGTTCGAGATCGGCGAACTCCAGAAGGCCGTGGACTCCACCGTCCGCGGCTTCGAGGACGTCGTGAAGGTGCTCGACAAGGCCGAGGCCACCTCGGAGCGCTACATCGAGGGCACGTTCTTCCTCCGCGCCCGGGTCGAGGGCAACGACATCGGTTACGGCTCGATCTGCGCCGCGGGCCCGCACGCCACCACCCTGCACTGGGTGCGCAACGACGGCCCCGTCCGCTCCGGCGAACTGCTGCTGCTGGACGCCGGTGTGGAGACCCACACCCTCTACACGGCCGACGTCACGCGCACCCTCCCGGTCAACGGCCGGTACACCGAGCTCCAGCGCAAGATCTACGACGCCGTGTACGAGGCCCAGGAGGCGGGCATCGCCGCCGTGAAGCCGGGTGCCGCGTTCCGCGACTTCCACGACGCCGCGCAGCGCGTCCTGGCGGAGAGGCTGGTCGAGTGGGGCCTGCTGGAGGGCCCGGTCGAGCGCGTGGTCGAGCTCGGCCTCCAGCGCCGCTGGACCCTGCACGGCACGGGCCACATGCTCGGCATGGACGTGCACGACTGCGCGGTCGCCCGCACCGAGGCGTACGTCGACGGCGTCCTGGAGCCCGGCATGGTGCTGACCGTGGAGCCCGGCCTCTACTTCCAGGCCGACGACCTGACCGTGCCCGAGGAGTACCGGGGCATCGGCGTCCGCATCGAGGACGACATCCTCGTCACCGAGGACGGCAACCGGAACCTCTCCGCGGCCCTGCCGCGGACGTCCGCCGCTGTCGAGGCGTGGATGGCGGACCTCAAGGGCGGGGGCCTCAAGAGCTGATTCCGCGTATGCGGCGCGGGGCCGCGGGGACCTGACCGGTCCCCGCGGCCCCTTTTGTTTCAACCGTTTCAACGCCCCTGTTTTGTCGCACCCCCTGGAGAGCCGTCAGCCGCAGCAGACAAAGGCAACACGTGTCGCGTTAACTCTTGCGGAGCGGGCCGCCGCATGCCATGCTCTTCCTAACGCCACTCAGGTTGCGTTACCTCTCGCCCGTCCGCCCCCAGGGAGTTCCCATGGCCGCCACGACGATCCCCGACCCCACCGTCCTCCACCCGCTCGCCGGCCATGAGCGCGTCGTGCTGCTGCGCCCCCTGGTCACGGATCCGCGCATCGAGGTCGGTGAGTACACGTACTACGACGACCCGGACGGCGCCGAGGAGTTCGAGCGCCGCAACGTCCTCTACGCCTACGGGCCGGAGCGGCTCGTGATCGGCAAGTACTGCGCCATCGCCACCGGTACGCGCTTCCTGATGGCGGGCGCCGCGCACCTCATGGCGGGCGTGTCCACCTTCCCGTTCACCATGTTCGGCGGCTCCTGGGCCGAGCGGACCCTCGATCTCGTCACCGACCTGCCCAGCCGCGGGGACACCGTCATAGGCAACGACGTATGGATCGGCCACGGGGCGCTGATCATGCCCGGGGTCCGCATCGGCGACGGGGCCGTGATCGCGGCGGGCTCGGTGGTCACCGGCGACGTCGAGCCCTACACGATCGTCGGCGGCAACCCGGCCCGGCCGATACGCCGCCGCTTCGACGACGCCGATGTGGCGAAGCTGCTGCGAGCGGCCTGGTGGAACTGGCCCGTGGAGCTGGTCACGGAGCACGTGCGCACGATCATGGCGGGCGGCCCCGACGAGATCGAGCGGGTGGCGGCGCGGGCGGCCCGTCGGGCGGACGTCGCGTAGGCCCCCGGCCGGCGCTTCAGGACGCGGCCCTCAGCAGCGCGGCGTCGTCCCTCCACTTGAGGATCTTGTCGAAGGTGACCACGGCGCCCTGCCGCCCCGGGCGGTTGCGGACGTGGACGTTGTCCGTGAGGGACTCGATCAGAAAGAGGCCCCGCCCGTGTTCGTCATGGGCGGGGGCCGGGGTCCGGGTCTCCAGGCGGCGGGCGGTGCGGCGGCGTTCGCGCAATGGCGCGTGGCCGGTGAATCCCGGCCCGGAATCGGTGACCTCGATGCGACAGGTGTCACCGTCGATCCGGGCGGTCACCCGATAGCCGCTCGAGGAGTCACCGCCGTGCTCCACGGCGTTCGCACACGCCTCGCTGAGGGCGACGGCCAGGTCGTAGGCCGTCTCGGGATCGACCCCGGCCGTCTCCATCGCGCCGACCAGCAGCCGCCGGGCGAGCGGAACGCTCGCGGCCTCGCGCCGCAAGTGGAGTGACCACCAAATGCTCATGCTCAGCCTCCTGGCCGCGGCTCGACATATCGATACCTATAGCCGCGCGCGACAGGTGGTAAGCCTGCCGGGCGTGTGAGTCCGCTCATTCGGCGGACGCGACGGGAGGGCGCATTGGGGTATGCGGAGCACCCCTGCCGTAGGGAAGGAGTAAGTCCGGTGGGATGATGACGCAGCCATGCCTCACCCCGTCGCGCGCGCCGGCGCCGATCTGCGACTGATCCGGGCCGCGGTGTTCACCGCGGTCTGTGTTCTGCTGTCCGCGGGCGGGCACGCGCTGGCCTCCTGCGCGGCGGTGCCGCCGTGGACGCTGGCGGCGGGCTTCGCGGCGGTGTTCGCGCTGGTCGCCCCGCTGGCCGGGCGGGAGCGCTCACTGCCGGGGATAGCGGCCTGCCTGGCCGTGGGGCAGACGGCGTTGCACGCCCTGTTCGCCCTGGGGCAGAGCGGGCCGGAGGCGGCACCCCGTTCAGGGCACGACGGCCCGCTGGTCACCTTCGCCGGCCGGCTGCTGTGCAACCGGCGGCCCCCGGCCTCCCCGGCCGAGGCGCGCCGGATCATCGCGGACGCCGGGCTCGACCCGGCGGCCGCGCACCCGGCGGCCGCCGGGCCCGTGCCCGTGGAGGGCTTCGCGCACGCCCTCGTCCCCTCGGTGCCGATGCTGCTCGGCCACCTGCTGGCGGCCGTGGTGCTGGGCTGGCTGCTGCGGCGCGGCGAGGCCGCGCTGTGGCGGGTGGTGCGGCTGTCGGCCGAGTCTGCCCGTGCCCTCGGTGAGGCCGCGTTCGTCCGGGCGCTGCGCGCCGCGCTGGCGTTCGTCCGCGTCGTCCTCGCGGGCACGGAGGACGGTCCGGACGCGCCCGCGCGCCGTACCCGCCGGGACGACGAACGGCCGGTTCACGAGGCCGAGCTGCGGCACTGTGTGGTCAGGCGGGGTCCGCCGCGCCTCGCCCTCGCGGCCTGACCACGCGACACCCCTCTGAGCTACGGCGGGAGGGCGGTCGCGGCACCGCCGCACGCGCGCCACCTCTTCCGCCTCTTTCCGCCCAGGGAGTGTTTTCGCATGACCATCCACACCACCCCGCGCACCCGCGTCCGCCGTCCCCTCCGTCTGGCCGCCGTCGGCGCCGCCGCCGCGAGCGGCGTCCTGCTGCTCGCCGGCCCCGCCGCCGCGCACGTGAGCGTCCAGCCGGGCACCGCCGAGAAGGGCGGCTACAGCACCGTCTCCATCAAGGTGCCGAACGAGAAGGACAACGCCTCGACGGTCAAGCTGGAGCTCGCCCTCGACCCCCGGCACCCGCTCGTCTCCGTGATGCCGCAGGCGGTCCCGGGCTGGGACGTGAAGGTCGAGAAGACCAAGCTCGACAAGCCCGTCCAGATGCACGGCAAGACCATCGACGAGGCCGTCAGCAAGGTGACCTGGAGCGGCGGGAAGATCGAGCCGGGCCAGTTCCAGCAGTTCCCGCTCTCCGTCGGCCAGTTGCCCACCGACACGGACAAGCTGGTCTTCAAGGCCCTCCAGACGTACTCGGACGACGACGTCGTGCGCTGGATCGACACCTCGGAGCCGGGCGGCAAGGAGCCCGAGCACCCGGCGCCCACGCTCAAGCTCGTCGCCAAGGCGGACACCGCGAACGACGCCAAGGCGCAGGCCCCGGCGGCCGCGGACGGCGGCTCCTCCGACGGCTCGGGCGGCTCCGACACCACCGCCCGCGTCCTCGGCGTCGTGGGCATCGTCGTCGGCGCGGCCGGCATCGCCTTTGGCGTCCTCGCCGGGCGCCGCCGCACCGCGGCCTGACGCACGGCCCGCCGGCCGGAGCCCGTCCCACGGCGTCCCTCCGGCCCCGCACCACCGACCCCACCCCTTTGGAGAAGCACTCCATGCGCACCAAGACCGCGAGCGCGGTGCTGGCCCTCGCCGCCGCGCTCACCCTGACGGCCTGCGGCGGATCCGGCGACAAGGCGGAGGACAAGCCCGCCGCCGACGTCTCCGCCGAGCCCCAGAAGGCCGCCCTCCCCCTCGACGACCCCAAGCCCAAGCCGGACCTGGTCCTCAAGGACACCGGCGGAAAGACGTACGAGCTGGTCAAGGAGACCAAGGGCCGCCCCGTCCTGCTCTACTTCGGCTACACCTATTGCCCCGACGTCTGCTCCACGGTGGTCTCCGACATGGCCGCGGCCGAGAAGAAGCTGCCCAAGGCCGAACAGGAGAAGCTGCAGATCGTCTTCGTCACCACGGACCCCGACCGGGACACCCCCGAGCGGATGCGCAAGTGGCTCGACGCCCAGGGCGGTCAGGACATCGTCGGTCTGACCGGCTCCTTCGACACCATCCAGGCGGCGGCCAAGCCGCTGGGGATCCTGGTGGAGAAGCCCAAGAAGGAGAAGGACGGCTCCGTCACGGTCAGCCACGGCGCCCAGGTCGTCGCGTTCTCGCCCAAGGACGACAAGGGCCACTGGCTCTTCACCGCCGGTGCCACCGCCGACCAGTACACCAAGGGTCTCCCGAAGATCGTCAAGGGGGAGAACCCGTGATGCGCAAGTCGACCGCCGCCGGCGCCGCCGCCCTGCCGCTGCTGCTCGCCGGCTCCCTCGTGCTCGTGACCGGCTGCGACTCCGGCTCCAAGGACAAGCCGGAGCTGTCGGTCAGCGGCGCCTACCTGCCGCAGCCCGCCATGGCGGACATGGCCGCCGCCTACTTCACCGTCAAGAACGACGGCGGCAAGGCGGACCGGCTCACCAAGGTCACCACCCCGCTCTCCGGCGACGTCACGCTGCACACCACCGAGGGCTCGCGGATGAAGCACGCCGCCGGCCTGGACGTCCCGGCGCACGGCACGCTCTCCCTCTCCCGGGGCGGCAGCCACCTCATGCTCGGCAAGCTCGACCACCGCCCCAAGGTGGGCGAGAAGATCGAGTTCACCCTGCACTTCGCCACCTCCGCGCCGGTGAAGATCCAGGTGCCGGTGGAGAGCGCGTCCTTCCGCCCCAAGGACTGACGCGGCGATGAGGACCCCGACCGCCGGGCGGCTCGCGGCCCTGCTGGGCACGCTGGCCGCCGCGCTGCTGTGCCTGCTCACGGCCGGTGCCGGCACCGCCTCGGCCCACGCCGCGCTCACCGCCACCGACCCCCGCCAGGGGTCGGTGGTGCCCACCGCGCCCGCCCGCGTCCAGCTGACCTTCTCGGAGGGGGTGCTGCTGAGCGCCGACTCGGTCCGCGTCCTCGACCCGCGCGGCACCCGCGTCGACACCGGCAGCCCCGGCCACGCGGACGGCCGCTCCGAGACGGCCTCCGTCGCGCTGCGCCCCGGGATCGCCGACGGGACGTACACGGTCGCCTGGCAGGCGGTCTCCGCGGACAGCCACCCGGTGGCCGGGGCCTTCACCTTCTCCGTCGGCGCACCGTCGAAGACCACCGTCGAGGCGGCGGTCGCCGGGACGGACCCGGTGGTCGGGACGCTCTACGACGTGGCGCGGTACGCCGCGTACGCCGGTTTCGCCGTGCTCGTCGGCGGCTGCGTCTTCGCCGGCGTGTGCCGCGCCCCGCGGGCCGTGCAGAAGCTCGCGGCCGGCGGCTGGATCGCGCTGTTCCTGTCCACGGCCGCGCTGTTGCTGCTGCGCGGCGCCTACACGGCCGGCAAGGGGCCGGGCTCCGTCCTCGACCTCGCGCTGCTCGGCGACGCGCTGTCCACCAAACCGGGCGCGGCCCTGCTGACGCGGCTGCTCCTGCTGAGCGCGGCGGCGGTCTTCCTGGCGCTGCTCTTCGGCCCGTACGGCCGCGAGGGCGCCCCGCGGCGCGGCCGCCCGGCCGTCTGGGGACCGGCCGCCGGCGGCACCGTCGTCGCCGCGGGGCTCGCGGCCACCTGGGCGGCGGCCGAGCACGCGAGCCAGGGCCTCCAGCCGTGGCTCGCCATGCCCGTCGACGTGGCGCACCTGCTGGCCGCCGGGGTGTGGCTGGGCGGCCTCGCCGCCCTGCTCGCCGCGCTGCGCGCCGACGACGCGCTGCCGCGGGAGGCGGTGCGCCGGTTCTCCCGGCTGGCGTTCGCGGCCGTGTGCGTCCTGGTGGTCACCGGGCTCTACCAGGCCTGGCGGCAGGTCGGCACCTGGTCCGCGCTCACCGGCACGGACTACGGCCGGCGGCTGCTCGTCAAGGTCTGCCTGGTGGCCGTGCTGGTCGCCCTCGCCGCCTCCTCGCGCCGGTGGACGGCGCGGCTCGCCGACGACGTCCGTCCCGTGGCCCCCGTCGCGAAGGCCGCGGTGCGGACCTCCGCCGGCACCGCCGACTCCCCCGAGCGCGCCGCGCAGCTGGCCCGGCAGCGGGCCGCCGTCGCCAAGGCGGCCGGCCAGCGGCGGCGGGACGCGGACCCGGGCCGCTCCGGCCTGCGCCGCTCGGTCCTCGCCGAGGCGGCGGTGGCCGTCGCCGTGCTCGCCGTCACCACCGTCCTCACCACCACCCAGCCCGGCCGCGCCGAGACCGAACAGGCCCGCGCGGAACGGACGGAGGGCACCACGACCCCCGGCGCGGGCCGCACCGACGTGCGCGTCGCCTACGACACCGGGGGCAAGGGCGGCCGCGGCACCGCCCGCATCGCCCTCGACCCGGGCCGCTCCGGCGCCAACACCGTCGAGGTCGCGCTCACGGACCCCGCCGGGCGGCCCGTCGACGTCCCCGAGCTGACGCTGTCGTTCACCGAGCGGGAGAAGAACGTCGGCCCGCTGCGCGTCCCCCTGGAGCGCGTGTCCGCCGGCCGGCTGCGCGCCTCCGGCTTCCAGCTGCCCATGGCGGGGCGGTGGCAGCTCTCCCTGACCGTACGGACCTCCGACCTCGACCAGGTCACCGAGATCGAAAACGTAGAGATCAATGGCTGACACGACCGGCAAGGCGAAGAAGACCACCGCGACGGAACCGGAATCCGTCCTCTCCAGACGCCGTCTGCTCGGCACCGCGGGTGCCGTGGGCGCCGGCGGCCTCCTCGCGGGCGGCCTGGCCGGGGCGGCCGGCGCCACCGCGGCCCGCGACGACGTGGCGCCCCTGTCCGGCGTCGGCTCCGCCGCGCTCCCCTTCCACGGCCCGCACCAGGCGGGCATCGCCGACCCCGCCCAGGCCCACGGCCACCTGCTGGCCTTCGACCTCGCCCCCGGCGCCGACCGCAAGGCCGCCGCCGCGCTGCTGCGCCGCTGGTCGGCGACGGCCGCCGAGCTGACGGCGGGGAAGGCGCCCAAGGGTGACGGCACCGGGATCGCGCTGGACGCCGGACCGTCCTCGCTGACCGTCACCTTCGGCTTCGGCCGCACCTTCTTCGACCGGACGGGCCTGACCGCCCGGCGCCCCGCCGCCCTCGAACCGCTGCCCGCCTTCACCCAGGACGCCCTCGACCCCAAGCGCAGCGACGGCGACCTGTGGGTGCAGATCGGCGCCGACGACGCCCTGGTCGCCTTCCACGCGCTGCGCCTGCTCCAGAAGCAGGCCGCCGGCACGGCGCGCCTGCGCTGGCAGATGACCGGCTTCAACCGCGCGCCCGGCGCCACCGAACGGCCGCTGACCGGCCGCAACCTGATGGGCCAGATCGACGGCACCAACAACCCCAAGCCCTCGGACCGGGACTTCGACGCACGCGTCTTCGTCCCCCGGGACCACGAGGGCGCGGACGCCTGGATGGCCGGCGGCTCGTACGCCGTCGTCCGCCGCATCCGGATGCTGCTCGACAGCTGGGACAACCTGTCGCAGGAGCGCCAGGAGCGGGTGATAGGCCGCCGCAAGTCGGACGGCGCGCCGCTGTCCGGCGGGACGGAGACCACGCCCGTCGACCTCGACAAGGTCAACCCGGACGGCACGCTGGCGATCGCGGGCGACGCCCACATCCGCGTCGCGGCGCCCGCGTCCAACCGGGGCGCGGCCATGCTGCGGCGCGCCTACTCGTACCACGACGGCTTCCGCGACGACGGCGCCCCGGACGCGGGGCTGCTGTTCGTGGCCTGGCAGGCGGATCCGATGAAGGGGTTCGTGCCGGTGCAGCGGAAGCTGGACCGGGGGGACGGGCTCTCGCGCTTCCTGCGGCACGAGGCGAGCGGGCTGTTCGCGGTGCCGGGCGGGTGCGAGGAGGGTGAGTACGTGGGACAGCGGTTGCTGGAGGGGTGAGCTGACCCCGGCCCGGCCCCGGTGCCGGTCCGCGCAAGTATCGTGGCAGCGCCACCAGGTGATCGATCCGGAGGAATCCTCGTGATGTCGGCCAGCAGCTATGCCTATCTCGGCCCCGAGGGCACCTTCACCGAGGCCGCCCTGCGGACCCTCCCCGAGGCGGCCACCCGCGAGCTCGTGCCGATGGTCTCCGTCCCCGCCGCGCTCGACGCCGTGCGTGGCGGGGAGGCGGCGGCCGCGCTGGTCCCCATCGAGAACTCGGTGGAGGGCGGCGTCACCGCGACCCTCGACGAACTCGCCACCGGCGCACCGCTGATGATCTACCGCGAGGTGCTGCTGAGGATCGCCTTCGCGCTGCTCGTCCGGCCGGGCACGCGGCTGTCCGAGATCAGGACGGTGACCGGGCACCCCGTGGCGCAGCCGCAGGTGCGCAAGTGGCTGGCGGCCCATCTCCCGGACGCACAGTGGGAGTCGGCGGCGTCCAACGCGGACGGGGCGCGGCTGGTGCGCGACGGCCGGTACGACGCCGCGTTCGCCGGGGAGTTCGCGGCCCCGACCTACGGGCTGGAGCCGTTGGTCACCGACATCCACGACGCGCGGAACGCGGAGACCCGCTTCGTCCTGGCGGGCCGGCCCGCGCGCCCGGCGGCGCGGACCGGCGCGGACCGGACGTCCCTGGTGGTCTGGCTCCGCGACGACCACCCGGGTGCGCTGATGGAGCTGCTCCAGGAGTTCTCCGCGCGCGGCGTCAACCTGACGTGGATCGAGTCGCGGCCCACCGGCGAGGGCATGGGGCGCTACTGCTTCTCGATCGACTGCGAGGGGCACATCACCGACCGGCGGGTGGCCGAGACGCTGATGGGGCTCAAGCGGATCTGCCCGAACGTCCGGTTCCTGGGCTCGTATCCGCGCGCGGGCGCCGAGCAGGGGGCGCCCGAGGCGGCGCCGCGGCCGGGGACGGCGGACGCCGACTACGTGGCGGCGGCGGAGTGGCTGGCGCGCTGCCAGGACGGCCGGGCCTGAGGGACTGAGGAGTCGAGGGCCCGTGGGTCCGAGGGTCCGAGGGTCCGAGGGGCCGCGGAGGGTTCTCCACAGGGTTATCCACAGCCATCGACATTCTGGGGATAAGTCGATAGAACGAGGCGTCTGAATGGGTTACGAATCGGTCAACATCGACAAATCTCTCTAGCAATCCACCGGTTCGTCCACAGCCCACCGGGCCGGGACCGGCGGCCGCCCACCGCCCGGCCGTCACCCGGAATGCCTCGAACAACCCTTTAGTGAAGGCGATCTCCACCCGAAAGAGTGCCTTCGCAAGGTTTATCCCTCAGCGGCCCGTCAAAGCGTGATCGATAACGAAAACAAGCGGAAGATCCGGTTCCGACATCCACAGATTTCCCGCACACCCTGTGGACAGAGAAACGGAAGCATTCGTTCCTGTGGACAACGGATCCCCCGCCGGCAGGCCGGAATCCCGCCCGGACAACGCCGTTTCGCCCCTGTTCGTCATTTTCCGGCGACACCCTTCGCGGTGACCCCGCCGGGGTTTTTCCACCGCCCCGGAAAAGGACCGCCCGGGGCCCGCCGGGAACCCAAAAGATCATTACAGAACGGGACAAACCATTCCGAACAGGAATATCGCGTCGAGTGATCGCAGCACACAACGGTAGCCTGGTGGGGTGATTGACCTTCGCCTGCTTCGTGAGGACCCCGACCGTGTGCGCGCCTCCCAGCGCGCCCGTGGAGAGGACGTCGACCTGGTCGACGCGCTGCTCTCCGCCGACGAGCGGCGCAGGTCGTCCGGCGTCCGCTTCGACGAGCTCCGCGCCGAGCAGAAGGCGCTCGGCAAGCTCATCCCCAAGGCCACCGGCGACGAGAAGGCCGAGCTGCTGAGGAAGGCGGGCGAGCTGTCCGCCGCCGTCAAGGCCGCCGACGCCGAGCAGGACGAGGCGGCCGCCGAGGCCCAGCGCCTCCTGCTGAGCATCGGCAACCTCGTCCACCCCGACGTCCCCCGCGGCGGCGAGGACGACTTCGTCGTCCTGGAGACCGTCGGCACCCCGCGCGACTTCGCCGCCGAGGGCTTCGAGCCCAAGGACCACCTGGAGCTCGGCCAGGCGCTCGGCGCCATCGACGTCGAGCGCGGCGCCAAGGTCTCCGGCTCGCGCTTCTACTACCTGACGGGCGTCGGCGCGCTCCTGGAGCTCGCCCTCGTCAACGCCGCCATCGCGCAGGCCACCGCCGCCGGCTTCACCCCGATGCTCACCCCCGCGCTGGTCAAGCCGCGCGCCATGGAGGGCACCGGCTTCCTCGGCCAGGCCGCGCAGGACGTCTACCACCTGGAGAAGGACGACTTCTACCTGGTCGGCACGTCCGAGGTGCCCCTCGCGGCGTACCACATGGACGAGATCATCGACGCGGAGAAGCTCCCGCTGCGGTACGCCGGTTTCTCCCCGTGCTTCCGCCGCGAGGCCGGCACCTACGGCAAGGACACCCGCGGCATCTTCCGCGTCCACCAGTTCGACAAGGTCGAGATGTTCTCGTACGTCGCGCCGGAGGACGCCGAGGCCGAGCACAAGCGCCTCCTGGAGTGGGAGAAGCAGTGGCTGACCAGCCTGGAGCTGCCCTTCCAGGTGATCGACACCGCCACCGGTGACCTGGGCGCCTCCGCCTCCCGCAAGTTCGACTGCGAGGCGTGGATCCCCACCCAGGGCAAGTACCGCGAGCTGACCTCGACCTCCAACTGCGACGAGTTCCAGGCCCGCCGCCTGTCCGTGCGCATGCGCGACGGCAAGAACGTCCGTCCGCTGGCCACGCTCAACGGCACGCTGTGCGCGGTGCCGCGCACCATCGTCGCGCTGCTGGAGAACCACCAGCAGGCCGACGGCTCCGTCCGGGTCCCCGAGGCGCTCCGGCCCTACCTGGGCGGCCGCGAGGTCCTGGAGCCGGCCGCCAAGTGACCGCCACCCCGCCGCCGTACCGCCTGATCGCGACGGACCTCGACGGGACGCTGCTGCGCTCCGACGAGACCGTCTCCGACCGCACCCGCGCCGCCCTGGCCCTCGCCGGGGCGGCGGGGGCCGCGCACATCGTCGTCACCGGGCGTCCGGTGGCGTGGTCGCGGCACATACTGGACGCGCTGGACTACCGGGGCCTCGCCGTGTGCGGGCAGGGCGCGCAGGTCTACCACGCGGGCGAGCACCGGCTGCTGACGTCCGTGACGCTCGACCGGAAGCTGGCCGCCCTCGCCGTCGCCAAGATCGAGGCGGAGACGGGCCCGCTGCACCTGGCCGCCTCCCGCGACGGCCTCGACGGCGACCTGCTGGTCACCTCCGGCTACCGGACCATGGAGGGCCCCCGTCCGCCCGTGCCGGTGTCGGACCGGGACGAGCTGTGGGCCGAACCGCTCAACAAGCTCTACCTCCAGCATCCCGGACTGGACGACGACGCCCTCGCGGACGCCGCACGCGCGGCCGCGGGCGGTCTCGTCGACGTGACGATGGCGGGCGCCGGCATCGTCGAACTGCTGCCGCTCGGGCTGAGCAAGGCCACCGGCCTCTCGCTCGCCGCGCGCCGCCTCGGGGTGCGGGCCGCCGACACGATCGCCTTCGGCGACATGCCCAACGACGTCCCGATGTTCGCCTGGGCCGGCCACGGCGTCGCCATGGCCAACGCCCACGAGGAGCTCAAGGCCGTCGCCGACGAGATCACCGCCGCGAACGACGAGGACGGCATCGCCGTCGTCATCGAGCGGCTCTTCGCCACCGCGCGCTGACGTCCCAGGGCCGCCGGCCGCGCACCAGCGGCCGGCAGGCCAGGCCCACGAGCACCGCGACGGCGTGCCCGACGTCGGTGAACGTGGCGCCGGTCAGCAGCGGCGTCGCGAAGAAGGCGGCGAGCCCGGCCAGCCAGCCCCAGCGCCAGGGCCGCGGCACCCGGTAGGTCAGCAGCCCGGCGGCCGCGGCCAGTCCGTACGAGACCCCTATGTCGACGACGTGCCGCATGGCCCGCGGCGCCGTGTGGTGCTCGATGGCCAGCAGCAGCACCTCCTGGCTGATCAGCGTCGCCGCGATGTGCGCCACGCCGACCGTGAAGAGCCAGCGCGGGGTGCCGGCCCAGCGCTCCACGTTGGCGTGGACCAGCTCGAAGAGCACGGCGTAGAGCAGGAACGAGGACGGGCTCTCGATCCAGAACCCGCTGATGAGCAGGGACTGGAGCGGGTGCTCGGCCAGTTCGTGGATGTTGCTGCTGGTGCGGTGGAGGAGGAAGGTCTCCAGTCCCTCGCTGGCGGCGGCGATCACCATGCTGGTGACGCCGATGACGAGCAGCCAGATGTGCGTGCCGGGGGACGTGCGGACCCACGCCCGGATCCGCGCCCTGACCAGCACGATCCCCTGCCCGTACCGGCGTTCCACGCTTCGACGGTAACCGAGGGCGCACGACGGCGCCGGACGGGCCGGTCGGCCCGTCCGGCGCCTGGGGACTTAGCGCGGCGCGGCCGCGCTGCGGGTCCGGGCGGAGCCGGTGGGAGCGGTGCGGGGGCGGGGCGTCTCTCCGCCCCGCGGGGCCCGCAGCAGGACGACGACCGTCACCGCGACCACCGCCATGACCCCGGCGATCGTCCACGACACGGTGTGCCAGGCGCCGGTGAACTCACCGGCGAGGTACGCGTGGTCCGCGCCGTCGAGGTGCCCGGACGCCACCCGGCCGGCCAGCTCGCCGGACCCCAGGCGTCCCTGGAGCAGGCTCAGCAGCCCCGCCCCCAGCGCCGCGATCATCATCGCCTGTCCCCCGCCGCGCACCGTGTTGAGGAACCCGGCCGCCGTGCCCTCCCGCCCGGCCGCCACGACGCCCATCGCCTGGCCGTCCACGAGCCCGTTGGCCAGCCCGGTGCCGATGCCGATCGTCAGCAGCGGTCCGGCCAGCAGGCCCGCACCCGCGCCCGGCTCCAGCACGGTCAGCCAGGCGTTGCCCGCCGCCACCAGGCCCATCGCCAGGGCGATCAGGACACGGGCGGGCACGCCGCGGTTCACCAGGCGCGCGCCGACGAGCGGCAGGAGGAGGACGGGCGCGGTCAGCAGCAGCATGGTCGTTCCGGCCTCGCCGGACGAGGCGCCGTCGACGCCCTGGAAGTACGTCGGCAGGTACGTCAGCGTCCCGGCGAAGCCGACGGCCCCCGTCAGGCCGGCCAGCGTCCAGGCCAGGTAACGGCGGTCGCGCACGAGGGCCAGGTCGAGCACCGGGTGCGCCGAGCGGCGCTGGAGGATGCCGAACGTCACCAGGAGCGCGGCCCCGCCGCCGAAGGCGCCCAGCACCAGCGGGTGGGACCAGCCGTTCTGCGGACCCTGCGTCACACCGGTCATCAGCAGTCCCAGGGCGACGATGAAGGTGACCGCTCCGGCGACGTCGAGGCGCGGCCGGGCCTCGGCCCGCGACTCGGCGACGAGCAGCGTGCCGGTCAGCAGCACGGCCCCGACCGCCGCGAACACCAGGAAGGCGGCCCGCCAGCCGAGTGTGCCCACCAGCGCGCCGGACAGCGTCGGCCCGGCCGCGAGCCCGACGCCGCCGACCGTGCCCAGGGCGCCGAACGCCCGGGTGCGGGCGGCCCCTTGGAAGGTGCTGCCGAGCAGCGCGCCGCCGCCCGCCATCACCCCGGCCGCCCCGAGGCCGGCCAGGACGCGCGCGGCGTCCAGCAGCAGCACGTCGTCCGCCGTCGCGCTGAGCGCCAGCCCGGCGGTGAAGAGCGCCGCACCGACGCGGTAGACGCGGCGGCGGCCGAGGGCGTCGGCGAGCGAACCGGCGACCAGCATGAAGCTGGAGGCCGTCAGGAAGTACCCGGTGATCACCCACTGGAGGGGCGCGCCCGAGGCGCCGAGGTCGGCGCCGATCTCCGGGAGGGCCACCGTGGTGCCGGACATCGACATCGCGAGGGTGAGCATCCCGAGGAGGACGAGCCCGAGCGTGGCGGCCGGGCGGGAGCGGGGAGCGGCGGTCTCGTTCATGGCCACGACGCTAGGAACCGGGGCCCCGCCGGCACATCTGTCGGACGACCTGGTCACGACCCCGTCGTCCCGGCCGGCGAACCCGGTCGTCCGACAGATGTGCCGATGGGGGCCGGCTCCGTAGCGTCGTCGTCATCAAGCACGACCGCTTCTCCCACGAAGGACTCACCGTGAACACCAAGCCCCTGCGCCTCGCCGTCATCGTCGGTTCCACCCGCGAGGGACGTTTCGGCCCGGTCGTGGCCGACTGGTTCGCCGAGCGCGCCCGGGTCCACTCCGGTCTCGACGTCGATGTCATCGACCTTGCGGAGGTGGACATTCCGCTCGTCCTCTCCGGCGAGCCGAACGCGGGCGTCGCCGCGATCACGCCGCGCCTGGCGGCCGCCGACGCGTTCGTGGTGGTCACGCCCGAGTACAACCACTCGTACCCGGCCTCGCTGAAGGCCGCGATCGACTGGCACTTCACGCAGTGGCAGGGCAAGCCGGTCGGCTTCGTCTCGTACGGCGGGCTCAGCGGCGGGCTGCGCGCCGTCGAGCACCTGCGCCAGGTCTTCGCCGAACTGCACACCGTCACCGTCCGGGAGACGATCAGCTTCCACATGGCCTGGGAGAAGTTCGACAAGGACGGGGCGCCGCTCGACGGGCCCACGGTCAACGGGGCCGCCAAGCGCCTCCTCGACCAGCTCATGTGGTGGGGCCACGCGCTGCGCGACGCCCGCGAGAAGATCCCGTACGCGGCCTGACGCCCGCTGCGGCACCCGGGCTGACCAGCGGTTACCGTGTGTCCATGCTCCATGGACGCACCCGTGAACTCGCCGCGCTCGACCAGCTCCTCGCCGCCGCCCGCGACGGCCGCAGCGGGACGCTCGTGCTCCGCGGCGAGGCCGGCATCGGCAAGTCCGTCCTGCTCGACCACGCCGCCCGCGCCGCCGAGGAGGCGGGCATGCGGGTGCTGCGCGGTACGGGCATTGAAGCGGAGGGTGAACTTCCGTTCGCCGGGCTGCATCTGATGCTCGCCGGAGTCCTGGACCGCGTGGACGGCCTGCCCGAGGCCCAGGCCGGCGCGCTGCGCTCGGCGTTCGGCCTGGCCTCCGCCGCGAACGGGGGCGACCGCTTCCTCGTCGGGCTCGCCGTGCTCACCCTCCTCGACGGACTCGCCGAGGAACGGCCCCTGTTGTGCCTGGTGGACGACGCCCACTGGCTCGACCGGGAGTCGGCGGAGGCGCTGCTGTTCGCCGCCCGGCGGCTGAACGCCGAGCCGGTCGCCGTCGTCTTCGCGGCCCGCGACGACCACGCGTCGCCCTTCCCCGCCCCCGGCCTCCCCGAACTGCGCCTGCGGGGCCTGGACTTGCCGGACGCGACCGCGCTCCTCGACGAGCAGGCCGCCCATCTGCCCCGCCACGCCCGCGACCTGATCCTCGCCGAGGCCGCGGGCAACCCCCTGGCCCTGTGCGAACTGCCCACGGTCCAGCGGGAGGAGGAACGGTACGCCTCCCCGTACGGCATGGCCGCGCTGCCCCCGCACAGCCGGCTGCTGCGGGCCTTCTCGGCCACTGTCGCCGCGCTGCCCGAGCCCACCCGGGCCCTCCTGCTGGTCGCCGCCGCGGCCGGGTGCGCCGGGCTGGACACCGTCCTGGAGGCGGCGGAACGCTTCGGCGCGGGACTCGACGACCTCGAACCCGCCGAGCGGGCCCGGCTGTTGCGCCTCTCCGACGGAAGGCTCGTCTTCCGGCACCCCCTGGTGCGGACCGCCGTCTACCAGGACGGGACCGTGAGCCGTCGGCTCGCCGCGCACCGCGCCCTGGCCCAGGCCCTCGACGGTCGGCCGGACGGGGCCGACCAGCGGGCCTGGCACCTCACCGCCGCCGCGACCGGCCCCGACGCCACCGCCGCGCGGCTGCTGGAGGAGAGCGCCGAACGCGCCCGCGCACGCGGCAGTTCGAGCGCCGTCGCCGTGGCGTACGAGCGCGCGGCCGCGCTGACCCCCGACGCCGCGGGACGCGCCCGCCGGCTGACCGCGGCCGCCCGCGCCGCCGCCGACGCGGGGCGGCTGGAGCACGCCGAGGAGCTGGCGGCGCGGGCCGCGGACCTGGTGGACGGGCAGGCCGACCCGGCCGCGCACGCCGCGGCCGTGCTGGTCCGCGCCGAGGCCGCAGACGATCAGGGGCGCTCGCGCGACGCGTACGCCCTGCTCTCCGAGGCGGCCGGACGGCTGCTCGCCGGGCCCGCCCCCCACACCGCGGGCCCGGTGCTGCTGCGCGCCGCGCACGCCGCCTGGCACGCCGGGGACCAGGACGCGCTCGACGCGACGGCCGACCGGGCCGCCGCGGCGGGGCTGCCCGAGGCGGACCGCGTCGCCGCGCTCGCCCGGCTCGCGGCCGGCCAGCACCGGTGCGACGGGGCCGCCCCGGCCGACGCGGCCCGTGCCGTCCGCGAACTCATCGGCGCCGCCGGGGAGTCGGCGGGCGACGTGCGCGAGGCCGTGCAGCTGGGGTGGTGGCACCTCTTCCACGGCGACCTGGCCGCCGCCCGGGATCTGGCCGCGTCGCTGGAGCGCCGGTGCCGGGAGCGGGGCGCCGTCGGCGTCCTGGGCCTGGTCCAGATGCTGCTCGCCCGCACCCAGCTGCTGCTCGGCCTGCACCGCGAGGCCCTGGCCACCGCGACCGACGGGATGCGCACCGCCGACGACACCGGCCAGGCGCGGGTCCGCGTCCACCTGGCCACCGTGCTCGCCCAGCTGGCCGCGGTCCGGGGCGACGAGGAGGGCTGCCGCGAGCTGACCGCCGAGGCGCTGGCGCGGGGCGTCGCCCCCGGCACCGTGCACGCCGCCGGGGCGCTCAGCCTCCTCGACCTGGGGCTCGGGCGGTACGGGGCGGCGCTCGACCGGCTCACGGCCGTCGTCGCCGCACCCGACCGACAGGGGGTCATCGGCGCCCTCCCCGACCTCGTCGAGGCGGCCGTCCGGCACGGCCGGCCGGAGCCGGGGCACTCCGCGCTGGACTGGTACGAGCAGCACATCTCGGCCCACAGCCGCAGGCCCTGGGCCGAGGCCGTCGCCCTGCGCTGCCGGGCCCTGCTCACCCGTGACCCGGAGGCCGCGGACGCCCTGTACGACCGGGCGGTCCGCCGCCACCACGAGGGCGCCGGCTCGGCCTTCGAGCGGGCCCGCACCGAGCTGCTGCACGGCGAGCACCTGCGGCGGATGCGGCGCACCGGGGACGCGCGGGCCCGGCTGCGGTCGGCGCTGGAGACCTTCGAACGGCTCGGGGCCGGGCCGTGGGCCGAGCGGGCCCGCGCGGAGCTGCGCGCCGGCGGCGAGAGCCTGGTCGCCTCCGGCGCGGCGGCCGGGCCTCTGGACCAGCTCACTCCGCAGGAACTGCAGGTCGCGACGCTGGCCGCGCAGGGCCTCAGCAACCGCGACATCGGCGCGCGCCTGTTCATCAGCCCGCGGACGGCGGGCTACCACCTGTCGAACGTCTACCCCAAGCTGGGGATCACGTCGCGGCGGGAGCTGAGCGGGGTCGGTCTGTAGGGTCGCGGGCCGGGTGGGCCGGTCCGGCCCGCCCGGCACCGCGGGCGCGCAGTTGTAGGATGACTGGGCAACCGGGCACCCATGACCGCAGGAGGCGCAGCCCATGGCACTGCGAGCCGCAGGACGCCAGTCCCTCGTGGACACCGTCGTCGACCAGCTCCGCACCCAGGTCGCCGCGGGCGAGTGGCCCGTGGGCGAGCGCATCCCCACCGAGCACGCCCTCGCGGAACAGCTCCAGGTCGGTCGCAACACCGTCCGCGAGGCCGTCCGCGTCCTCGTCCACGCCGGCATGCTGCGCTCCCGCCAGGGCGAGGGCACCTTCGTCGTCTCGACCGCGGACCCGGCCGAGATCATGCGCGGCGTGCAGCGCGCCGGCGTCCGCGACGTCCTGGAACTGCGGATCGCGCTGGAGGCGGAGGCCGCCCGGCTCGCCGCCACCCGCCACGAACCGGCCGACCTGCGACGGATGCGCGACGCCCTCGACGCGCAGACCGCCCTGGAGGACGCCGAGGGCCAGCCGGACTCCGGGAACCTGGAGCTGTACGCCGATCACGACATCGAGTTCCACAAGGCCGTCGTGGAGGCCGCCCACAACACGGCCCTGACCGCGACCTACGGCTGGTTCAGCAGCTCCGTGCGCGAGGCCCTGCTCACCGCACTCGGTGACCGGGACATGCCGCGCATCATCCACGGCGACCACCACGCCGTCATGGAGGCCATCGCCTCCGGCGACCCCGACGCGGCCGCCCGGGCCGCCCGGGCGCTCCTCGAACGCCCCAAGCAGGCCGTCGAGTCGCTCCTCGCCGAGCACTGACCACCCCCGTACGGACCCCGCACGGACCCCGTACAGCCCCACCCGCACGCCACGGGAAACGCACCACCGGAAAGGCACCCGCATGTCGGAAACGAGGCCCGAGACACCCCCCATATCCGAAATAACCGATGTTCCCCTCCCGGCCGCGGAGGAGCCCTCCTCGGCCGCACCGGCCCCCGCGGCCGCCCGCGCCCTGCGCGCCCACCCGGCGCTGGTCCTCGCGGGCATCGTCCTCGCCTCGCTCAACATGCGGGCCGCGCTCTCCGGCGTCTCCCCGCTCGTCGGGGAGATCAACGACCACTTCGGCCTCGACTCGACCGCGAGCAGCCTGGTGACCACGATTCCGCTGGTCTTCATGGGCCTCGGCTCGATCGTCGCCCCGCGACTCGCCCGCCGGCTGGGGACCGAGACCGTGCTGTGCTCCGCGCTCGTCCTGCTCTGCGGCGGCATCCTGCTGCGCGTCGCCCCGCCGGTGGTCACGCTCTTCGTCGGCGGCGCCCTGGTCGGCACCGCGATCGCCCTGCTCAACGTCCTGATGCCGGGGCTGATCAAGCGCGACTTCCCGGAGCGGGCGGCGAGCATGACGGCCCTCTACTCGACCGCCATGATCCTCGGCGCCACCGTCTCGGCCGCCTGTGCCGTGCCGCTGGAGAAGGCCCTCGGCGGCTGGCGGGGCTCGCTCGCCTCCTGGTCGCTGCTCGCCGCCGTGGCGGTGGTGGTGTGGATCCCGCAGGCGCTGCTCGCCCGGCGCGGAC
The DNA here is from genome assembly GCF_001187435.1 of Streptomyces caatingaensis. GTDB lineage: Bacteria > Actinomycetota > Actinomycetes > Streptomycetales > Streptomycetaceae > Streptomyces > Streptomyces caatingaensis. The sequence goes on from NZ_LFXA01000018.1 coordinate 110,369, forward strand.
GCCGCCATCCCGCGGCCCCGGCGCCCCGGCAGCCCGCGGCGGACGGCCCCGACCTCCTGCGCTCCGGGCTCGCCTGGCAGGTCACCCTGCTGATGGGCACGCAGTCGCTCGTCGCCTATGTGTGCATCGCCTGGATGCCGACGGTCTTCACGGACAACGGCATGGCCAAGGGCGCCGCGGGACTCGTCTACGCCTTCTACACGCTGGTGCAGATGGCCGGTTCGTTCGTCGTGCCGATGCTCGCGGGCCGCATGCGCGACCAGCGGCTGCTGGCCGTCGGGGTCGTCGCCCTCCTGGCCTCCGGCACCACCGGACTGCTGCTCGCCCCCGTCGCCGGGGCCTGGGTGTGGGCCACCATGATGGGCGTCGCCCAGGGCGGCACGCTGGGGCTCGCGCTGACCCTGATGGTGCTGCGCACCAGGGATGCGCACACGGCCGCCCGTCTCTCCGGTATGGCCCAGACCTGGGGCTACCTCCTGGCCTCGGTCGGCCCGTTCGCCGTCGGTGCCGTCCACCAGGCCACCCACGGCTGGCACTTCCCGATCGGGATCCTCCTGGTGGCCTGTGTGGCCCTGGTGTTCCTGGGGCTCGGCGCGGGCCGCGACCGCAAGGTCTGAGCCCGCCCGCCCCGCCGCCGTACGGGGGAGGAGGCCGCCGGCCGTTCGGGCCCGCGGACGCGGATCACTCCTCCCCCGCGAGCGTCAGCTTGCGCAGCCGCTCCCCGGCGTACCAGGCGGCCACCACCGTGACGGCCGCCAACAGGCCCACCCCCAGCGGCAGTCCGACGTCCGAGGAGATCGCGCCGGGCGCCCCGATCCGCTCGGCGAGCGACAGCGCCCACTGCTGCACGCTGAGCGTCCGGGCCCCGGGTATCAGGCTGCCGAAGAGGGACTCCCAGACCAGGGCGTAGACCAGACCCGCGACCACCGCGTGCCGGGTGACCGTCCCGAGCAGCAGGAAGAGCGCGCTGTAGGCGACGGAGGCGGCCGTCGCCGCGACCGCGTAGGCGACGGCTATCCGCTGGCTGTTGCCGTTGAGCAGCAGCCCGGCCAGCAGGGTGGGGACGGCGGAGAAGGCGACGGTGACGCCGGTGGCGACGATCAGTTTGGTGAGGACGATCGTCGGCCGGGGGACCGGCTTGGCGAGCAGGTAGACGACCGAGCCGTCGTCGATCTCGGGGCCCATCGCCCCCGTTCCGGCGATGACACCGATCAGCGGGACCATCGTGGCGAGCGCGAACCCGCCCAGGACGTTGGTGGCCGTCTCGTCGTCCGGGCCGGTCAGCAGGCGGATGGCCGCCGCGATGAGCAGGAGCAGGGCCGGGAGCGCGAAGAGGACGGCCGCGCGGCGGCGGCCGAGGAGCCCCCGGCGGGTCAGCCGGGCGACCGTCGGGTGGTAGATGCGCTTCGTGAGCTGGCGGGACATGGGATCCGGCGCCTCCGTTCAGGCCGCGACGAGGTAGGAGAAGACCGATTCCAGGGACTCGTCGGAGGGCGAGACCGTCAGGAGCCGGATGCCGTGGGCCCGCGCCACGGCCGGCAACAGGGCGGTGAAACGGCCGAAGTCCACCGCCTGGACGCGCAGGGCGCCCTCTGCGACGTCCACCTCGATGCCCGCCGTCGACGGGTCGGCGATCAGGGCCGCGGCCAGGGCCCGGTCGTCGCTGGAGCGGACCAGGTAGCGGTGCGGGCGGTCGGTCATCAGCCGGCGGATTCTGCGGAAGTCGCCGGAGGCGGCGTGCCGCCCGGCCACCACCACCTCGATGTGGGCGGCGAGCTGCTCCACCTCCTCCAGGATGTGGGAGGAGAAGAGCACGGTGCGGCCCTCGGATCCCATCTGCCGCAGAAGATCCATCAGTTGCATGCGCTGGCGGGGGTCCATCCCGTTGAACGGCTCGTCGAGCAGGAGGACCGAGGGGTCGTGCACGAGGGCGGAGGCCATCTTGACCCGCTGCCGCATGCCCTTGCTGTAGGTGGAGATCCGGCGGTCCTGGGCGTACTCCATCTCGACGGTGGCCAGGGCGCGCCGGGCCGCGGAGGCGGGGAGCCCGTGCAGCTCGGCGTTGGCCCGCACGAACTCCAGGCCGGTGAGGAAGTCGTACATCGCCTCGCGCTCGGGGACGATGCCGATGTGCCGGTAGATCTCCTGGTTGCCCCAGATCGTCGTGGAGTCGAGGGTGACCGTGCCGCTGGACGGGGCCAGGAAGCCGCCCATCATGTTGATGAGGGTGGACTTCCCGGCGCCGTTGGGGCCGAGCAGCCCGGTGACTCCGGGGCCGATGGCCATGGAGACGTCGTTGACGGCGACGACGTTGCCGAACCAGCGGGAGACGCGGTCGATACGGATCTCGGTCACAGCCCGGCCTTTCGGTAGCGCGCCATCAGCAGGCCGTAGGAGGCGGCGACGGCGCCGAGGACGACCAGGAGGTAGACCGCCCCGGCCCCCGTGCCCGGCCCGTGGCCGCCGGGGAAGGCGGAGGTGGCGGAGAGGAAGGCCGTCTGGACCCCGTCGATCAGGGTGATCGGCGAGAACAGGCCGAGCCAGGCGATGACATCGGTGTTGTCACGGGCGAGGGCTATGCCCTGGACCGTACTGACGGCACCGTAGGAGATGGTCAGCACCGCGATGACGGCGGCGACCCCGAACCCGCGGCGCGGTGTCAGGGCGGCGACCACCAGGCCGATGCCGGCGAAGAAGAGGGACAGCAGAGCCACGGAGATCAGTCCTTGGGCGAAGGCTTTCGTCTGGGCGGCGAAGCCCATCTTGGCCAGCAGGGCGCCGGCGTAGAGGATCAGCAGGGGTGCGGCCGTGAGGACGAACAGCGCCGAGGCCAGCGCGGCGAACTTGGCCACCACGTAGTCGACCCGCTCGATCGGCCGCGAGAAGTAGAGCGGAACCGTCCGGAAGCGCAGGTCCCGGGAGACCGACTGAGGCGCCTGGGCGGCCAGGAAGAGGCCGATGACGGCCTGGAGCAGGATCGCGTACCGCGTGTACTCCAGGGGCAGTCGGTCCATCTTCGTGGTGACGGCGACGGCGACGACGATCGCGGCGGGCACGCACATCACGGCGAACAGCGTCATCGGCAGCACCTTGGACCGGGCCGAGCGGCCCAGTCCGTAGGCGCCGCGCAGGCTCTGCGAGTACAGCGCGCGGCGGGCGTACCCCCGCCCCAGGCGGGGCCCCGCGTAGTCGCGGTAGCCGATGTTGTGGATCACGCCCTGCGCGGGCGCGGCGGTCGTCTCAGTCGGCATCGGAACTGCCCCATTTCTGCGCGCTGTTGTGCTCCGGGGTGCCGGGTGCGCGGAAGACCTCGGCGATGCGGTGGCGGCGCGGCTCCATGCGCACCAGGCCCAGGCCCAGCCCGGCGACCGCGTCCCGCACCACGTCGTACGTCCCGTCCCCGGCGACGTCGACGAGGAGCACCGGCCCGGCGCCGCCGGGGGCGAACCGCCCGTCGCCCGAGGCCGGCTGGACCGTGAGACCGGCGGAGGACAGCGCCGCCCGCAGCGCGGCCGTCCCGTCCGGGTGGGCGTCGGTGTCGGTGACCTCGACGGCCAGGGAACCGGTGGCCCGGGTGAAGTCGCTGGTGGCGGAGGACCGCAGCAGCTTGCCGCCGTCGATCACCACGACGTGGTCGCAGGTGCGTTCCAGCTCGCCGAGCAGGTGCGAGGTGACCAGCACCGAGATGCCGAAGTCGGTGTGGACGCGGCGGATCAGGGCCAGCATCTCGTCACGGCCGACGGGGTCGAGGCCGTTGGTCGGCTCGTCCAGCAGGACCAGGCGGGGGTCGTGGACGAGCGCCTGGGCCAGCTTGACCCGCTGCTTCATGCCCGTGGAGTAGCCGCCCATCGGGCGGTAGCGCTCCTCGTAGAGGCCGACGTGGCGCAGGGTGTCGGCGGTGCGCTCCCGGGCGGCGGTGAGCGGCAGCCCGGACATCCGTGCCATGTGCACGACGAACTCCGTCGCCGACACGTCCGGCGGCAGGCAGTCGTGCTCCGGCATGTACCCCACGCGCTCCCGGATGGCCGCACCCTCGGCGGCGACGTCCAGGCCGAGCACCTCGGCACGGCCCTCGGTGGCCGGGGAGAGCCCCAGCAGGATCTTGATCAGCGTGGACTTGCCCGCACCGTTGGCGCCCACCAGCCCGGTCACTCCGGGAGCGATGTCAACGGAGAGCCGGTCCAGCGCGGTCACCCGGGGGAACCGCTTGCTGAGGCTTTCGGTGGCGATCACAGTCACGTCCTCGACGGTAGTGGCGCGGGCCCCGGGAGACGTCAGCCCGGATGAGGGCTTGCGCGTACTCCTCGGGTCTGACCCACCCGTAGGGGTCGGGGCCGGAAGGACGAGGAGGACAGGCACCGCCCCTTGACTCGGCCCCCGTGCATTGTCACATTCATCAGTGGCAACTTCCCTTCCGCGAACGGGTGGTTGGAGATGGACAGCGGCGGACTCGACCTGCCCGGCTTCCGGAACGTGCAGCGCCTGGCCTACGACTGCGCCGAGGCCGTCGCGGCCCGGCTCCGGCCGGGGACGACCGAACGCGACGCGGCCCGGATGCTGCGGCAGTGGCTGCGCCTGCGCGGGGTCCGCGACTGGTTCCACCTGCCCTTCGCATGGTTCGGCGACCGCACCGCCTTCGCCGGTTTCCGGGTGCCCGCGCAGTTCTTCCCGACCGGACGCCGGCTGGAGCCGGGGATGCCCTTCATCCTGGACCTGGCCCCCGTCCACCACGGCTTCACCGCCGACGTCGGCTACTCCGGGTCGCTCGGGCCGAACCCGCTGCACACACGGCTCCTGGACGACCTGCGCGACCATCGTGACCTGGTGCTCCGCGAGGTGCGCGAACGGCGCACGCTGCGCGAGATCTACGAGGACGTGGACCGTCTCATGATGCGGCAGGGCTACGTGAACCGTCATCGCGCGTATCCCTTCGGAGTGATCGCGCACAAGGTCGGCCGGGTCGCGGAGCGCCGCTGGTCGCCGCACGTCCTCGGGTTCGGCGCACAGGCCCTCAAGGGGCTCGCCGCCGACCTGGCCCACGGCCACCGGGAGGGCTGGTCACCGCTGTGGAGCCCGCACCGGCGATCGGACCATCCGCCCGTGCCGGGGCTGTGGGCGGTCGAGCCGCATCTCGGATTCCGGGGCACCGGCGCCAAGTTCGAGGAGCTGCTCGTGGTCACCGATTCCCGCGACCCGGAGGAGAGCGCCTTCTGGCTCGACGACGACCTGCCGCATGTGCGGCGTGGAGAGGGGAGGACCGGACGATGACCGGCGGCGGCAGGGGGATCGAGGGGGCGAGGGAGCGCTGGGTGCGCTCCGGGGAGGTCGAGCTGTGCGTCGCCGAACTGGGCGACCCGGCCGACCCGACGGTCGTGCTGGTGCACGGCTACCCCGACAGCAAGGAGGTGTGGTCCGAGGTCGCCGCACGGCTGCGGGACCGCTTCCACGTCGTCCTCTACGACGTGCGCGGCTGCGGCCGCTCCACCGCTCCCCGGCCGCTGCGCGGCGGTTTCACCCTGGAGAGGCTCACCGACGACTTCCTCGCGGTGGTGGACGCGCTGAGCCCGGACGCCCCCGTGCACCTGGCCGGGCACGACTGGGGGTCGGTGCAGGGCTGGGAGTTCGTCACCGCCGCCCGTGCCCAGGGCCGGATCGCGTCCTTCACCTCCGTCTCCGGGCCGTCGCTGGACCACTTCGGGCACTGGATCAAGGAGCGTGCCGCCCGGCCCACCCCGCGGCGGGCCGCCCATCTCCTGCGGCAGGGCGCCAAGTCCTGGTACGTCTACGCCCTGCACACCCCGCTCCTTCCCGAGGCGGCCTGGCGGGGGCCACTGGGGAAGCGCTGGCCGGCCCTGCTGGAGCGGCTCGAGAAGGTGCCCCGGGGGCCCTACCCCACCCCGTCGCTCCCCTCGGACGCGGCGCACGGCGCCTGGCTCTACCGCGACAACGTCCGCCCGAGACTGCGCCGTCCGCGCGAGGACGCCTACGCGCACGCCCCCGTGCAGCTGATCACGCCGACCGGTGACGCCTTCCTGTCGGAGCGGCTCTACGACGGCCTGGAACGCTGGGCCCCCGGCCTGGAGCGGCGCACCCTCCGGGCCGGCCACTGGGTACCGCGCACCCGGCCCGGCCAACTGGCCGAGTGGATCGCCTCGTTCGCCTCGGCCCACCAGGACGGCACGGCCTCCCCGGCACGCCGCCGGCCCCCGCGCGACCGCTACGCCGAGCGCTTCGCGGGCCGCCTGGTGCTGGTGACGGGGGCGGCGAGCGGCATCGGCCGGGCCACCGCCTTCGCCTTCGCCGAGGCCGGGGCGCGGGTCGTGGCGGTCGACGTGGACGCGGAGGGCGCCGCGCGGACGGCCGAGCTGGCACGGCTGACCGGGGCCCCGGAGGCGTGGGCCGAGTGCGCCGACGTCTCGGACGGGCAGGCCATGGAGAAGCTCGCGGCGCGCACCGCCGCCGAGTACGGGGTGGTGGACATCCTGGTCAACAACGCGGGCATCGGCGTCTCCGGACCCTTCCTGGAGACCCCGGAGGACGTCTGGCGCAAGGTCCTGGACGTCAATCTCTGGGGTGTGATCCATGGCTGCCGCGTCTTCGGCCGGCAGATGGCCGAGCGCGGCGAGGGGGGCCATATCGTCAACACCGCCTCCGCGGCCGCCTTCCAGCCCTCCCGCACCCTCTCGGCCTACGGCACCTCCAAGGCGGCGGTGCTGATGCTGAGCGAATGCCTGCGCGCCGAACTGGCCGGCCTCGACATAGGAGTTACCGCCGTCTGCCCCGGCGTCGTGGCCACGGGGATCACGAGCACCACCCTCTTCACCGGCGTCCCCGAGGAGGAGCAGCGCCGGCTGCGCGAGCGGGTGACCCGGCTCTACGGCCGGCGGAACTACCCGCCGGAGCGGGTCGCCGACGCCGTCCTCAGGGCGGTGTACGAGGACCGGGCCGTCGTGCCGGTGGCGCCGGAGGCCCATGGCCTGCGCCTCCTCGCCCGTTTCGCCCCCCGGCTGCGGCGCTCCGTCGCCCGGCTCGACCCCCGGTTCTGACCACCCCGGCCCGCGCCACGGCGGGACGGGACCCCGCCGGACCTTCGCAGGAGGAACCCGCACATGACCGACGGCTACCGCATCGCGCCCCGGCGCGTGAGCTTCGACTGGCGCGAGACGCCGCTCCACTGGATACCGGACGAGCCGACCGCCACCCACGTCATCAACGTCCTGCACCTGCTGCTGCCCGCCGGCGAACGGTGGTTCGTCAAGGTCTTCAAGGAGGCCCTTCCGCTGGTGCGCGACGAGGAACTGCTCAAGGACGTCAAGGGCTTCATGGGCCAGGAGGCCACCCACAGCGTCCAGCACTCCTACGTGCTCGACCACCTCGCCCACCAGGGCCTGGACACCACCGCCTACACCCGTCACGTGGAATACCTCTTCGACGTGCTGCTGGGTGAGCGGCCCCCGTTCGGCCTGCGCGTCTCCGACCGGGCCTGGCTGCGGTTCAGGCTGTCGGTGGTGGCGGCGACGGAGCAGTTCACCGCGGTGCTCGGCGACTGGGTGCTGCGGGCCGACGCCCTCGACCGCGCCGAGCCGGACCCGGTGATGCTCGACCTGCTGCGCTGGCACGGGGCGGAGGAGGTGGAGCACCGCTCGGTCGCCTTCGACATGTTCCAGCACTGCGGCGGCGAGGAACCCGCCCGCTACGCCCGCCGGCTGCTGGGCATGGCGATCACCGCTCCGGTGCTGACCTACATGTGGGCGGCCGGGGCGTCCTACCTGATCCGCCACGACCCCAGGCTCGCGGGGCGGCTGCGGTACACCCTCCGGCACCACAAGAGGGCCATCGAGAAAGGGCTGTTGCCCACCTGGCGCGAGCTGGGCGCCGCGATCCCGCGCTACCTCCGGCGCTCGTACCATCCCTCGCAGGAAGGGTCGTTGAGCAGGGCGGTCGACTACCTGGCGGTCTCGCCCGCGGCCCGGGGCGCGGGCGGCGGCCCGAAGGGCGCGGCCGCCTCCTAGGCCGCCCCCGGTCTCCCGCCGGGGCCCACGGTGATGGACGAGGAGCGACGCGTGACCGAACAGCCGGTGTACCGGATCGAGGACCTGGCCCACCGCAGCGGTGCCACCGTCCGCACCATCCGCGCCTACCTGGACCGGGGGCTGCTGCCGAAGCCCGAACGCCGGGGCCGGGCCAACGTCTACGGGGAGAACCACCTCGCGCGGCTCCGCCAGATCGGCGGTCTGCTCGACCGCGGCTACACCCTGGCCAGCATCAAGGAGCTGCTGGACGCCTGGGACACCGGCCGGGGACTGGGCGGCGTCCTCGGGCTGGTCGCCGAGGTGGACGGCCCCTGGACCGACGAACGCCCCGTCCGCGTCGACCGCGCCGACCTGACCGAGACCTTCGGCGGCCCGGACGAGAGCGCCCTGGAGGAGGCCGTGGAACTGGGCGTCCTCGAACGGCTCCCGGACACCCCGGACGTCTTCCTCGCCCCCAGCCCCCGGCTGCTGGCCGTGGCATCCGAACTGCACGCTGCGGGCGTCCCGTTGACCGCGGTCTCCGCCCACCTGCGCGAACTGCGCTCCCAGGTCGAGCACATCGCGGCCCGTTTCCTGGACTTCACCACCGAACATGTCTTCCGCCCCTATCTCGATCATCCGCCGAGCGACGACGTCGCCGCCCAGGCCGCCGACCTGGTGCGCCGGCTGCGCCCCCTCGCCCGCCAGACGGTGGACGCCGAACTCGCCCGCGCGATGCGGACGTTCGCCGTCCGCCACCTCCGCCACCACTTGGCCGAGTCCTCCTCCGCAGACCCCGACGCACCGGATGCCCTGGACGGCATGAAGGGCGTGAAGGGCGTGAACGGCCTGCACAGCTTGGACGGCCTGGACGGCCTGACCGGTCGGGACGACGTGGGCCATGTGGACAGCCTGGAGGACTCGGCGGAGCTGGAAGGCCCGGGTGAGCCGGGCGGGCCGTCCGGATCGGGTTCGCCGGGCGGATCGGGCGGGCCAGGCACGCCGTGCGGACCCGTCCGCCCGGACGCGACCGTCTCCCGCGGCGCCCCCGCCACCGAGCCCCCCGACCTCCGCAATCCCGGTGCCCCCGGTGACCCCGGCGACGGGCGCGCCCTCCACGACGGGTGGACCGTAGTCCGCCTGCCCCCTGCCACCGTCCGGGAGGTCCAGGCCCTGGTGGGTACCGGGGAGGAGGCCACGAGTGCCTTCATCGCCGCCGCCGCCGAACGCGAGGTTCGGAGCCGGGCCATGGACGCCCTCGCCGCGCCGCGCCGGCAACGTCAGCGGTCCGGCAGCCAGTTGCCATGGAATCCGTAGGGCACGCGCTGCGGCAGGTGGACGACGGCGACCGGCGGAGCGGCCAGGTCCTCGGCGTCGAGGATCACCAGGTCGCTGGTGTCGCTCGCCGCGTCGTGGACGTAGGTGATCAGCCACCCGGGGCCGCCCGGCCGGTCGTCCGCCGGCGCGAACGACGCCTCGGCCGGAGTGCGGCCCGGACCGAATATGTGGCGGGCCACGGAACCCGTCCGCAGGTCGTAGCGCAGCAGCTCGCCCCGGGGAACGGCGGATGAGGGGCTTTCGGCCACCGTGACGTGACCGTACCGGGCCGACTGCCCGGCGAGCCGGTCGTCGATGCGCGGGAACTCGCATCGCTGGTCGTCGAGTTGCTCCTCGGTCACCGTCCCCCTCGACAGATCGAGCGTCCACCGCCAGAGCGTGCCGTGGGCGGGTCCCAGGTCAGGGGCCGCGAAGTGCGGATAGCGGATGACGTGCAGGACGATCCGCTCACCGTCGGCGCCGGCCTCGTCGTGGGCGTTGAGCGCGTGGAAGACGTAGCAGGGATCGATCGGCAGCCAGCGCACCTCGCCATGAGGGTCGTCCCGGCGCAGCACCCCGAGCCTCGCGCCATAGGCCGGATCCCAGCTGTAGGGCATGCCGCCGCCCGCCCCGCGGGCCCGCTGTTCGTCGAAGACCACGGGCAGGTCCATGAAGACGACGTGGCCGGCGGTGAGATGGAAGTCGTGCATCATCGTGGGGCCCTGGACGTCCACGGGCCTGCTGATCTCCAACTCGCCGCTCCGCCCTGCCCGGTGATAGGTGAGGAAGGGAGCCTTCACCATGCCGTAGCCGAAGAAGTGGAGCTCTCCCGTGACGGGGCAGGTCTTGGGGTGGGCGGTCATCGGTGTGACCAGGCGTCCGCCGAAGTCGTAGACGCCTATGGTCTCCAGCTCGCGCCCCGGGCGGCAGTCCACCTCGTAGGGGAAGGAGGACTCCACCAGGGCGAGGGTGCGTCCCGCGTGCCGCACCACATGGGTGTTGGCGACGCCCGCCGTGAGATCCATGCCGCCGCGCCCGTCGTGGATCCGGGCGCCGTGGGTGAAGGTGGAGGTGCGCACCCAGCGGTTGCGGTAGGAGGTGGCCCGTCCGCCCTCCAGGCGGACTCCGTGGATCATGCCGTCGCCGAAGAACCAGTGGCCGGAGGCCGCGTCGTGCGGGTTGGGGCCGTTGCGCAGATACCAGCCGCTGAGCTCGGGCGGGATCGCCCCGGTGACGGGGAGGTCGTGGGCGGTCAGCTCTTCGGTGACCGGTGCGAAGTTGCCCGCGAGGTGGGCGGGGGCCGTTGTCATGCTGCGCTCCTTCAGGGGTGCTCACGAGGCTCTTGAGGAGGGATAGGTGCCGGGCGCGTCGGCCGCCCGGCCGGTGTCACCGCACCGAAGGCGTCACCACGCGGGCGGCGGCGCCGTGGGCCCGGGCGTTCTTGACGTAGTGGCGGGTGAACGCCACCGGAAGGACGAAGCCGACTATCTGCACCAGCTGAGCGGCCACACCGCCGAGGCCGGCCGCGTGGATCGCGGCCACGGAGGCGGCGGTCACGGTGAAGGAGGTGGCCCAGGCACTGGTGATCACGACGTTGATCCGGCGGAAGACGGGCGTCTCCCATACGGCGGGCGGGGCCTGCCGCTTGGCTATTCCGGTGGTGAAGGGGCGGCCGATCGCGATCGTGCCCCAGGCGGTGAGGGCCAGCCAGCCCAGGGAGAGGGCACCGGCGTACTCCCCGAGGGGACCGGCGGGTACGGCGAAGGCCAGGACGTTGAGGATGACGAAGAAGAGGGCCGCGCTGCTGTCCAGGATGAGCGCTTCGGCAGGCGTGCCGGAACGCAGTTCGTTGACCAGGACCCCGACGGCGAAGACCAGCCCGGCCGCCGCGCCCCACTGCAAGCCGAACGAGGACGCGATCGCGAAGGCGATCCAGGCGATGAAGCCGCGCAAGTAGTCCATGGGAGTCTCCTCAGCCGATCGGGTCCGGGTCCGGTCGGCCGCTCGCCGACGTTCCAACTGTGACACGTCGAATTTAGAACGTCCATCCTTGACGTGTCAATGCTGGAAGGTAGGGTGAGGGCATGAGCCTGAGACACGCGATGCTGGGCCTGCTGGCCGACCGCCCCGCCAGCGGCTACGACCTGATGCGGACGTTCGAGACGTCCCTCGCCAACGTCTGGCCCGCCACGCAGAGTCAGGTCTACGGCGAGCTGGCGAAGCTGACGAAGGAGGGCCTGCTGGAAGCGGCCTCCGAAGGCCCCCGCGGGCGCAAGGAGTACGCGATCACCGACAGCGGCCTGGCGGAACTGCGCCGTTGGCTGCTGCAGGAGGAGTCGCGCAAGGTGCGCAGCGAGGCCCTGCTGAGGGTGTTCTTCCTCGACCGGCTCACCCCGGTCGAGGCCGTCGCCTACCTCCTCGGCGAGGCCGAGCGCGCGGCCCGCCAGCACCGGGAGCTCGAGGAGCTGGAGCGGAAGATCGACTGGGACGACGGCCCGCTGTCGACCAACGGCCGCCTCAGCCTCGAATACGGCCTGCGCTTCACCGCCATGCGGGAGGAGTGGGCCCGCTGGGCGGCCGAGGAGTACCGGCGGGCCCGAGGGGGAGCCCCTCGCGAGGAGTCGGCCGGCGCCTCGTCGTCCGGCCCGGCGGGCGACGACAGGGAGGACGTTCGGAAGACCGCGGGGGCGCCCCGGCACCAGGGATGAGCGGAGAGGGCAGCCGCCCGGCCGCCCGCGGCGGTGCGCGCCTCACAGACCCGGCGCGCCCCACACCGGGAACCAGCGGCTCAGGTCCCCCTCGATCCGCAGGTCGTCCTCCAGCAACGCCCGCACCTGGATCTCCAGTTCGTGGTCGCGCCGCTCCCCTCCTCCCCGCACCGGGGCGAAGGGATAGAACGTGCCGCGCTTGTAGAGGTAGACGAGGCCCAGCGACCGCTGCCGGGCGTCGTGGAAGGTCATCAGGGAGCACAGCAACTGGGGTCCGAAACCGCCCTCCTGAAGGAGTGTGTTGACCGCATGGAGATCGTTGACCAGGCCCGCCGTGTCCTCCGGGGAGTGGCGGGCGAGCAGCCAGGTGTAGCCGTAGGCGTCCCGGCTGAACTCCACGGGCGCCCCGGCACGCGCCGCGCCCGTGTGCGCGTCCGCGTCCAGCAGCTCCCGCACCTCCTGCCGCACGCTGTCGAAGGCCCCGCCCTCCACACTGGCGAAGCACACCGACCCCAGCCCGGTCGGGTCCAGCCCGGCGCCGGCCTTGAGGGTCACGGCCGCGGAGGGCAGGCCGAAGAGCTGGTCGAGATCCGGGCGGACGGGCTTGCTGCGCCCGAGGATGACATCCAGGAATCCCACGGCTGCACGGCTCCTTCCGGCGGTCTCCGCCCCCTCGTGGCTGCCCGCCTCCTCCTGTCTGCCCGTACCCCGTCCCGCCCTCCCCCGACCGCCCCGCATCTCATGCGTTTGCCACCCGGCCGCGCCTCGCGCGACCCTGCCGCCCGCCCGCCCCGCGGCCCCGCGGCCGGTGTCCCGTCAGGCCCGCCCGAGCCGGACCGAGATCCTGGCGAGCTGGTCCAGCCGCTGCTCCAGCGTGGGGTGCGAGGAGAGCAGACTGCTCAGCGTCTCCTTGGAGAAGGCCGGGGCGAACCAGAAGGCGTTGAACGGCTCGGCCTGCCGCAGGTCGCGGGTCGGGATCCTGGCCATCTCCCCGGTGACCTTGGTGAGGGCCGACGCAAGCGCCGACGGCCGTCCCGTCAGCAGCGCGGCCGCCCGGTCGGCGGACAGCTCCCGGTAGCGGGACAGCAGCCGTGTCAGCAGGAAGCTGATGACGTACACCACGGCGCTGACCAGCGGAATCACCACCATCAGCACGGCGGTGTTGGCATCTCGTCCACCGGCCCGGCGCAGCCCTCCCCACAGCCCGATCCGGGTGATGATCCCGGCCAGGACGCCGAGGAACGACGCGATGGTCATCACCGCCACATCCCGGTGCGCCACGTGCGAGAGCTCGTGCGCCAGCACGCCCTCCAGCTCCTCCGGCTCCAGCCGGCGCAGCAGCCCCGTCGTCGCACAGACCAGGGCGTTCTTCTGATTGCGCCCGGTGGCGAAGGCATTGGGCACATCGGTGTCGGCGATCGCCACCCGCGGCTTGGGCATGTCCGCCAGCGCGCACAACCGGTCCACCGCGCCGTGCAGTTCCGGCGCCTCCTGCGGGGTGACCTCCCGCGCGCCCATCCCGTACGCAGCGATGCGGTCGCTGAACCAGAACTGCGCGACGAACACACCGCCCGCCAGCAGCAGCACGATGGGCCAGGCGCCGCGCAGCAGCGCGACCAGCACGCCGACGAACACCACGTAGAGCAGGCCGATGAAGAACATCGTGGTGACCATGCGGGTGGTCAGCCCGCGGTCGGGGGTGAAACGGGTCTCGCGCACGGTGACCTCCCAGACTCCGCGGCGGCGGGGGCACGTCCTGCCGGGTTCCCTGTCCCGATTCTCCCTCTCCTCCGCCCTCGCCGGAGGCCCCCGGTCCCCCCGGTCCCCACCGGTGGCCACCGCCCTCGACGAAGGCCCTGTCCGACCGTCGCCGTAGGCTCGGGGCATGACCTCGCCCCATCGCCTGAGCACCGTGATCCTCCCCGTCCGCCGCTGGCACGAGGGCGGCCGCGACCAGTGGCTGCGCGCCGAGGAGCTCGGTTTCCACACCGCGTACACCTACGACCACCTGTCCTGGCGGAGTTTCCGCGACGGCCCGTGGTTCGGCGCCGTTCCCACCCTGACGGCCGCGGCCACGGCCACCTCCCGGATGCGCCTGGGCACCCTGGTCACCTCGCCGAACTTCCGGCACCCGGTGACCCTGGCCAAGGAGCTGATCTCGCTGGACGACATCTCCGGCGGCCGCGTCACCCTGGGCATAGGAGCGGGAGGCTCCGGCTTCGACGCGACGGCCCTCGGGCAGGAGGCGTGGTCGCCCCGGGAGCGCGCCGACCGCTTCGCGGAGTTCGTCCCGCTGCTCGACCGGCTGCTGACCGAGGGGGCCGTCAGCCACGGCGGCACGTTCTACTCGGCGGACGAGGCCCGCAACATCCCCGGCTGCGTCCAGCGGCCGCGCCTGCCGTTCGCCGTCGCCGCCACCGGCCCGCGCGGGCTGCGGCTGGCGGCCCGCCACGGCCAGGCGTGGGTGACCACCGGCGACCCCAAGCTCTTCGAGAGCGGCACGCCGGAGCAGTCCCGCGCGGCCCTCCGCACCCAGCTGGCCAGGCTGGGCGCGGCCTGCGAGGAGGCCGGCCGGGACGTCGCCGAGCTGGACAAGATCCTGCTCACCGGCTTCACCCCCGACCGCGGCCGTCCCCTGGAGTCCCTGGACGCGTTCGTCGACTTCGCGGGCGAGCACTACGCCCTGGGCTTCACGGAGATCGTCGTCCACTGGCCCATTCCCGGCTCGGACTTCGCCGCCGACCAGCAGGTCTTCGAAAGGATCGCCACCGAGGCGCTCGACAAGCTGGGCCGCTGAGCCCGCGCCGGGTCGCGTCCCCGGTCCGGGGGCGCGACCGACCGCCCACGCACCCGTGCGCCCCGCCGCACCGTGTGGCCGAGAATGGGAGCGTGACTTCAGCTACCGAGCAGCCCGAGACCCCCGCCGGCCGCCGGAGACAGCCGATACCCCGGCTGATCGCCACCGACCTCGACGGCACCCTGCTGCGGGACGACAAGACGGTCTCGGACCGCACGGTCGCCGCGCTGGCCGCCGCCGAGGCCGCCGGGATCGAGGTCTTCTTCGTCACCGGCCGCCCCACCCGCTGGATGGACGTGGCCAGCGACCACGTCCACGGGCACGGGCTCGCCATCTGCGCGAACGGCGCCGCCGTCGTGGACCTGCGCGACGGCGGCCGGTTCGTCGAGGTCCGGCCGCTGGAGCGGGCCGACGCCCTGGCCGTCGTCCACATGGTGCGTGCCGCCGTCCCCGGCACGACCTTCGCCGTCGAACGCACCACGGGCTTCCACTACGAGCCGGAGTACCCGCCGTTCATGCTCAGCGAGGACGCGGTCGCGGCCACCGCCGAGGAGTTCCTCGCCGAGGACGCCCGCGCGTACGACGGCGGCCCCTGCGGCCCCGTCCTCAAGCTGCTCGCCCACCACCCCGCGCTCGCGCCCGACGACTTCCTCACCCGCGCCCGCGCGGCGGCCGGCGCCCATGGCTCGTTCACCCGGTCCAGCCCGACCGCGCTGCTGGAGATCAGCGGCCCCGGCGTCAGCAAGGCCAGCACGCTGGCCCGGTACTGCGCCGAGCACGGCATCGCGTCCGAGGACGTCGTGGCGTTCGGGGACATGCCCAACGACCTGGAGATGCTCGGCTGGGCCGGTGTCTCGTACGCGATGGCCAACGCCCATCCCGACGTCCTGGCCGCCACCACGCACCGCACCGCCGGCAACAACGACGACGGCGTCGCGGAGGTCATCGAAAGGATTCTGCACGGCCGCTCCTGACCACAGCCCCCCCCACAGCCCCCCATGGCCCCCGCCACGGCCCGCCGCGTGGAACGAACACGGCAGACGAACGCGGCAAGGCGAAACGCGGCAGGACGAACACGGCAACGCACCCGGCAGGCGCACACGGCCTCACCGACCCGGCGGCGCGGCCTCACAGGCCCACACCGCGCCTGCGCAACCACTCCACCGGATCGACCGAGGAGCCGAACTCCGGGCTCGTACGGACCTCGAAGTGCAGGTGGGGCCCGGTGGAGTTGCCGGTGGTCCCGGAGAGCCCGATCCACTCCCCGGGCCGCACCCGCCGCCCCGGCGCCACCAGCGCCGCGGACAGGTGCGCGTACTGCGAGTACCAGCCGCCCGGGTGCCGGACGACCAGGCTGATGCCGAACGCCCCGCCGCAGCCCGCGTCGACCACCGTGCCCGGCCCGACCGAGCGCACCGGCGTACCGGTGGGCACGGCGAAGTCCTGTCCGGTGTGCGTGCCGGACCAGTTCGCGCCGGAGCCGCCGTACCCGGCCGAGAGCCGGTACGAGACCACCGGGCGCGTCCAGCGGCGCCCGCCCCGCTCCCCCTCCGGACGCAGGTCGTCGTCGTCCGTGTCCAGCACGTCGCGGTCCACCGGGGAGCAGCGGCCGCCGTCGACCGTGGCGGCGGCCGTGCGGTCGAGCTCCTCGCGCGCCGCCTCCAGCCGGCCGGAGGCTCCGCCCAGCGCCCTGCGCAGCAGCGTCGTGTCCCGGTCAAGCGCCCGCCAGGAGGACACCGTCGCCCGTTCCTCCCGCTCCAGGGCCCGGCCCCGGTCGTCGGCGTCGCTCAGCCTGCGGGCCAGCCGCTCCCGGCGTTCGGCGTCGGTCTCCTGGAGGGCCAGCAGCTCGAAGGGGTCGTCCGAGAAGCGCGGGCTGTCCGGAGCGGTGAAGCCGCCGGTCCGGTACTGCGCCCGGGCGGCGGCGCCCGCGTCCTCGCGCAGCACCGACGACACGAACCGCTGCCCGCTGAGCCGCTGCGCCAGCCGCTCGGCCTCCGCCCTGCGCTCCCGCGCGGCGGGCAGGGCCCTGTCGTAGCGCTCCCTGATCAGCGCCTCCTCCCGGGCCAGCCGGTAGACGTCGGCACCGGCCCGGGCGAGCCGGTCGGGAGCCCGCACGGCGGCCGAGGGCCCGGAGGCGAGCACCGGATACACCACGGCGCACAGGGCGCAGAAGGCGCCCACCGCGTGCCGGCGGGACCGGCACGGGCGCGCCACGCGTGGACGATGGGGACGCGGTCGCCACATGGACGTGATCGTGACGCGGAGCGCGGGGGCGCGCTTCCGCAGAGGACCGTTCGGAGGATCCGGCCCGCGCCCCCCGGGGGTGTCCGCTAGAGCGGCGCCTCCCACACCACACGCGTCCCGCGCCCGTCCAGCCCCGGCCCGTACGTGCTGGAGCCGCCCAGCGACTCGGCCCGCTTGGCGAGGTTCCGCAGCCCGCTGCGCCGGCCGCCCTCCGGGATGCCGACGCCGTCGTCCGCGACGGTGAGCCGCACCGCCTCCCGGCCGTCCGGCAGGTGCGCCGTGGCGTCGACGACGACCTCGATCCGCGACGCCCGGGCGTGCCGGAAGGCGTTGGACAGCGCCTCGCGCAAGGCCGCGACCAGGTTCTTCCCGGTCCGCTCGCCGACCTTGGCGTCCACGGCCCCGACGAACGTCGCCGAGGGCTGGAAACCGAGCGGCACGGCCGCGGTCCCGATCTCCCGCAGGACGCGCGTGCGCAGCCCGGCGGGCGCCTCGGCGGGCCCCTGCTGGAGGGCGAAGATCGCGGTGCGGATCTCCTGGATGGTCACGTCCAGCTCGTCCACGGCCTGGCCGACCGTGGTGCGCACCTCCGGCACCACCGCCTTGCGCTGGGCGCTCTCCAGCAGCAGACCGGTCGCGAACAGCCGCTGGATGACGAGGTCGTGCAGGTCCCGCGCGATGCGGTCGCGGTCCTCGTAGACGGCGAGCCGCTCGCGGTCGCGCTGCGCCTCGGCCAGGACGAGCGCGAGCGCGGCCTGGGCGGCGAACTGGCCCGCCAGGGTGCGCTCGGCGGCGGTGTACGGACGGGCGCCCCGGTCGCGGGGGATGGCGAGCGTGCCCAGCACCCGTCCGCCGCTCTTGAGCGGCAGCAGCATGCTGGGCCCGAAGCGCGGGGCCACGCCCGTGACCATGCGGGGGTCGGTGGCCGAGTCCTCGACGAACACCGGCTCGCCGGCGAGGAGCCGGTCGACGACCGGGCTGTGCGGCGGTATCACCGTCCCCAGCAGGTCCGTCGGGTCGTCGGCGGCGACGGCCACCATCTCCAGCCCGCCCTCGTCGTCCGGCAGCAGGACGATCCCGGCGGCCGAGTCCGCGAGCCTGCGCGCCTGCTCGGCGACGACGGACAGCGCGTCCTCCGCGTCGCTGCCGGACAGCAGCGCCGTGGTGACCGCCACCGAGCCGTCGATCCAGCGCATGCGCTGGCGGCCCTCCTCGTACACCCGGGCGTTGCCGATCGCGATGCCCGCCTCGGTGGCGAGGATCTTCACCATGTGCAGGTCCGCGACGCCGAACTCGCCGCCGCCGCGCTTGCCCGTGAGGTAGAGGTTCCCGAAGATCTCGCCGTCGACGCGGATGGGGACGGCGAGGAAGTCACCGGGAGCACCGGGGGGCGTGCTGTGGCTCAGCAGGGCGCCCAGCAGTCCCCAGCCGCCGTCGTCCGCGCCGATGCGGCGGTGTTCCTCCTCGGGGATCCCGTAGGTGACGAAGTCGGCGAGCCCCTCGCCGGCGGGGTCGGCCGCCTGGCTGACGGCGATGGCGGCGTAGCGGGCGTCGGCGAGCTCGGCGGCGGTCCCGGCGATCCGGTCGAGCGTGCCGTGCAGCTCCGGACCGGTGCCGACCGAGCGCATGGCCTCCAGCAGTTGAGGGATCCGCGCGGTCAGCTCCGTCGACATGCCCTGGAGGCTCCGGGTGGCCTCCGTGGCGGCGGCCAGCGGGTCCAGCGGCCCTCCGGGCGGGGCGGTGTCCTGGGGACCGGAGGGGTTTTCCGTGGCGGGCATACCCAGAGATTAATAAGTACCTTTTGCCATGGAAAGCGGCTGATGAGCCGAAAGCGCGGAATGCTCCAGGTCGGCCTCCGCACGCTCCCGCTCCAGCATCTGCCGGAACGTTCCGTCCGCCGCCGCCAGTTCCCGGTACGTCCCGCGTTCCACGATGCGGCCGGCGTCCAGCACGACGATCTCGTCGACCGCGTCGAGCCCGGCCAGCCGGTGGGTGATCAGCACCGTGGTCCGGCCCTCGGTGACCGCCAGCAGATCGGCGGTCAGCGCGTCCGCGGTCGCCACGTCCAGGTGTTCCGCGGGCTCGTCCAGCACCAGCACCGGGAAGTCCGCCAGCAGCGCGCGGGCGAGCGCCAGCCGCTGCCGCTGGCCCCCGGACAGGCGCGCGCCGTGCTCCCCGACCATCGTGTCGAGCCCCTGGGGCAGCGCCTCGACCCAGTCCAGCAGCCGGGCGGCGCGCAGCGCCTCGCGCAGCCGCTCGTCGTCCGCGTCCGGGCGGGCGAGCCGCAGGTTCTCGCGCAGCGAACTGTCGAAGAGATGCGCGTCCTGGGCGCACAGGCCCACGAGACGGCGCACGGCGTCACCGTCCATCCCCGCCGCGTCCCGGCCACCGAGGGCGTACGCCCCCGTCCCGGCGTCCAGGAAGCGCAGCAGCACCTGCGCGAGCGTCGTCTTGCCCGCGCCGGACCGCCCGACGACCGCGACCCTGCGCCCCGCCGTCAGCTCCAGGCCGACGTCGCACAACGCCGGTTCCGCACGGCCCGGGTAGCGCGCGGTCAGCCCCGTCAGCCGCAGGGGGAACGGGGACGACGGCGCGGGCCCCGTCCCGTCGCGCACCGGCTCCGGAGCGTCCAGCACCTCGTACACCCGCTCCGCGGAGCGGCGCATCCGCTGCCGGTGCTGGACCGCCGCGGGCAGCCCGGTCACCGCCTCGAACGCGGCCAGCGGCAACAGCACCACGACGGCGAGCCACACGCCGCCGAGCCGCCCGTCGTGGACCGCCCCCACACCGGCCCAGGCGGCCGCCGCGACGGTCAACCCGCAGGCCAGGGACGTCAGTCCGGCGCCGAGGGCGGTGGCCGCGGCGGCCCGGCGGGCGATCCGGGTCAGGGCGGCGTCCACCCGCCGCAACCCCGCGAGCCGGGCGGGCAGCGCGCCGGCGACGGTGAGTTCGGCGAGGCCGGACAGCAGGCCGACCACACCGTCCGACAACTCGCCGCGCGCGGGCGCCAGTCGCCGCTCGGCCCGCCGGGCGACGGCGGCCGACAGGACGGGCACCACCGCGCCCGCCGTCAGCAGGCCGGCCGCCAGGATCGCCCCGGCCTCGGGGAGCAGCCAGGCGGTGAACCCGACGGCCGCCCCGCCCACGAGGACGGCCGAGCCCAGCGGCAGCAGCCAGCGCAGGAAGTAGTCCTGGAGCGCGTCCACGTCGGTGACCAGCCGGGACAGCAGGTCGCCGCGGCGGGTGTCGCGCAGCCCGGCGGGGGCCAGCCGCTCCAGCCGCCGGTAGACGGAGACCCGCATCCCGGCCAGCGCGCGCAGCACCGCGTCGTGCGAGACGAGGCGCTCGGCGTAGCGGAAGACGGAACGTCCGATGCCGAAGGCGCGTGTCGCCGTGACGGCCACCATCAGGTAGAGGACGGGCGGCTGTTGGGAGGCGCGGGAGATCAGCCATCCGGAGACGGCCATCAGGCCGGTCGCACTGGCCAGCGCCAGGCTGCCGAGCAGCAGCGCCAGCCAGAACCTGCCGCGGTAGGGGCGGCCTTCGGCGCGCACACGGGCCAGGGGGGCGGATGTGGGGGGCTCGGGCGCGGGGGCCCCGGCGCCCGGAGCGCCGCCCGCCGGCGCGTCCGGAGTCCGCACGCCCTGGGCCGGCAGGTGTGATCCCGCCCCGTCCGGAGCCGGCACTTCCCGAGCCGGTACTTGCGGAGCCGGCCCTTCCGGAGCCGGCGCGCCAGCTGGAAGGGCGGCACCACCAGGGCCGGTACCGTCCGCGCCCACGGAGGCGGGACCGCCGGACGCAGGACCGCCGGACGCGGCGGCACCGGCGCGACCGGCGCCTCCCGGCACGGCACCGGACGGCCGGACTTCTCCCGGCTCCCCGAGCCGCACCACCCGGTCCGCCACGGCCAGCAGGGCCGGGCGGTGCACGACCAGCAGCACCGTCCGGCCCTCGGCGAGCCGTCGCACCGCCTCGACGACCGCCGCCTCGGTCTCGCCGTCCAGGTTCGCCGTCGGCTCGTCCAGGAGCAGCACGGGCCGGTCGGCGAGGAACGCCCGTGCCAGGGCCAGGCGTTGGCGCTGACCGGCCGACAGACCGGCCCCGTCGTCGCCGAGGCGAGTGTCAGTGCCCTGCTCCATCATGGAGACGAAATCGAGCGCACCCGCCGCGCGGAGCGCGTCGCGCAGCTGTGCGTCGGTGGCGTCCGGCCGTGCCAGCCGTACGTTCTCGGCGACGGTGCCGGCGAAGAGATGAGGCCGTTGCGGGACCCAGGCGACCTGGGCCCGCCAGCTTTCGGGGGAGAGCGATGACAGATCGACGCCGTCCACGGACACCCGCCCGCTCGCGGGGCGTTGGAGACCGAGGAGGACGTTCAGCAGGGTCGACTTGCCGGAGCCACTGGCTCCGGTCAGGGCGACCGTCTCACCGGGCCGCACCTCGAACGAGGTCTCGGGCAGAGAGGCCCGGTCCCGTCCCGGGTGGCGGACCACCAGCCGCTCCACACGGAGCACGGCGTCCCGCGCGTCGGGCGCGGGACGGCTGCCCTCGGCCGGCGGTTCGGTCTCCAGGACGGCGAAGACCCGGTCGGCGGCGGCCAGCCCCTCCGCCGCCGCGTGGTACTGGGCGCCCACCTGCCGCAGCGGCAGATACGCCTCGGGCGCCAGCACGAGCACCAACAGTCCGGTCTGGAGATCGAGTTCGCCGTGGACGAGGCGCATGCCGATGCCCACCGCGACCAGGGCGACCGACAGGGTCGAGAGCAGCTCCAGGGCGAAGGAGGAGAGGAAGGCGATGCGCAGGGTGCGCAGGGTGGCGCGCCGGTAGTCGTCGGTGATGGCGCGGATGGACGCGGCCTGGGCCTTGGCCCGGCCGAAGACCTTGAGCGTCGGCAGCCCGGCGACGACGTCGAGGAAATGCCCGGAGAGCCGGGACAGCAGATGCCACTGGCGGTCCATGCGGGACTGGGTGACCCAGCCGATGAGCGCCATGAACAGCGGAATCAGGGGGAGGGTGAGGACGATGACCAGCGCCGAGACCCAGTCGGCGGAGACGATACGGGCGAGGACGGCGACGGGCACCACGACCGCCAGACCAAGCTGGGGCAGGTAGCGGGCGAAGTAGTCGTCGAGCGCGTCGACGCCGCGGGTGGCCAGAGCGGTCAGCTCGCCGGTGTTCACCGCGCCCGGGCCGAGCCGGGCGGTGTGCGCCAGCAGCCGGCCGCGCAGTTCGGACTTGACCGCGGCGCTCGCCCGGTGCGCGGCGAGCTCGGTGAGCCAGGAGACCAGGGCCCTGCCGGCCGCGGTCGCGGCCAGCAGGGCCAGGGGGACGGCCAGGTCGCCGGCCGTGCGGCCGCGCTGGAAGGCGCCGGTCACCGTCTCGGCGATCAGCATCGCCTGGGCGATGACCAGTCCGGCCCCGGCCAGCCCCAGCAGGACGGACGCGGCCAGGAAGAACCGGGTCGCGGAGGCGTACCGGAGGAGTCGGGGATCCACGGGCTTCATCCGCTCATCCTCCTTCAGTGGATTCTCTGGTGCGGGTCTCGCGGTGTGGTCTCGCAGTGCGGTGGCTCAGTGCGCGTGCACTCCGTGCGTTCGCTCAGTGCGTTTACTCACTGCACGTTCGCCCGGCGCGTTCGCACACCGCTCGCTCGGCGCGTCCGCGCGTCGCACGCTCGCCCGGCACGTCCGCACACCGCGCGTCCGCTCAGTGCGCGGCCGGGATGTGCCGGGTGCCGATCCGCTGCCGGAAGACCCAGTACGTCCATGCCTGGTAGGCGAGGACCACGGGCGTCATGAAGCCCGCGATCCAGGTCATGATCTTCAACGTGTAGGGGCTGGACGCCGCGTTGGTGACGGTCAGGCTCCACTCGGCGTTGCTGGAGGAGGGCATGACGTCGGGGAAGAGCGCGAGGAAGAGCATCGCGAAGGCGGCCACGACGGTGAGCCCCGACAGGGCGAACGCCCAGCCCTCCCGGCCCCGTTGGTTCATGACCAGGGCGCCGGCCAGCGCCGCCACGGCGACGGCCAGGGCCGGCAGGCTGCGCCCGTTGCCCGCCTCGGCCTGGGTCCAGGCGAGGAAGGCGACGGTCAGGACCCCGGCGACCACGCCGGACCGGGCGGCGAAGGCCCTGGCCCGGTACCGGATGTCGCCGACGGTCTTGAGGGCGGCGAAGACGGCGCCGTGGAAGGTGAAGAGGACGAGCGTGAGGAGGCCGCCCAGCAGGGCGTAGGGGCTCAGCAGGTCGGCGAGACCGCCGTTGAAGTTCTTGTCCGGCCCGATCGGCACCCCGCGCACGATGTTGGCGAAGGCGACGCCCCAGAGGAAGGCGGGGATCAACGAGCACCAGAAGATGGCGTGTTCCCAGTTGCGCTGCCAGCGCTCGCCGCTGCGCTTGTGCCGGTACTCGAAGGCGACGCCGCGGACGATCAGGCAGACCAGGACGGCGAGCAGCGGCAGGTAGAAGCCGCTGAAGAGGGTGGCGTACCAGTCGGGAAAGGCGGCGAAGGTGGCACCGGCGGCGGTGATGAGCCAGACCTCGTTGGCGTCCCAGACGGGGCCGATCGTGTTGATCAGCACCCGGCGTTCGGTGCGGTCCTTGGCGAGCGCCTTGGTGAGCACGCCGATGCCGAAGTCGAAGCCCTCGAGGAAGAAGTAGCCCGTCCACAGGACGGCTATCAGCAGGAACCAGAAGTCGTGGAGGTGCATGGTCGGTTCTCCGTTCCGCCGTCGCGTCAGTAGGCGAAGGTCAGCGGCTTGTCGGCGTCCTCGGCGGGCCGGTCCTCGCCGGAGCCGCCGGAGGGCAGGCGCAGCCGGGGGTCCTTGGCCGGGGGCTTCTCGTCCGTGTCGGGGCCTGCCTTGGCGTACTTGGCCAGCAGCCTGACCTCGACGACCGCGAGGACCGCGTACAGCGCGGTGAACACCCCGAGGGAGGTGAGGACTTCGCCCTGGCTGACGCCCGGGGAGACCGCGTCACCGGTCTTCATCAGGCCGTAGACGGCCCACGGCTGGCGGCCCATCTCGGTGAAGATCCAGCCGAAGGAGTTGGCGATCAGCGGGAATCCCATGGTGAGGATGCCGATGCGCCAGGACCACTTGGTCAGGAAGGGGCCCATCTCCCGGGACTTGGTGAGCATGAGCCGCGGGATCTCGTCCTCGCCCCTGCGGTGTTCGGGCGCCAGCCAGAACTTCCGCCGGGTGGTCCACAGTCCGATGGCACCGGCGACGAACGAGGTCATCCCGAAGCCGATCATGAGGCGGAAGCCCCAGAAGGTCATGAAGATGCTGGGGATGTAGTCGTCCGGCTTGCCGCCGTACTGGGCGGCCTCCTTGGCCGCGATGTCGTTGATGCCGGGGACGGACTCGGTGAAGTTGTTGTGCGCGAGGAAGGAGAGGAGACCGGGTATCTCGATCTCGACGCTGTTGTGGCCCTTGCCGACGTCGCCGACCGCGAAGACCGAGAAGGGCGCGGGTGCCTGCGTCTCCCACAGGGCCTCGGCGGCGGCCATCTTCATGGGCTGCTGCTCGAACATGACCTTGCCCAGCGAGTCACCGCTGATCGCCGTGCCCAGCCCGGCGATCACCGCGACGACCAGGCCGACGCGGAGCGAGGCCAGCATGGCGGGCAGTTGCCTGCGCTGCTTCTCGTCGAGCTCCTCGCCCCTCAGCTGCTTGCGCTTGGCGCGCCACAGGTGGAGCGAGGAGATGCCGACGATGAACGCCGCGCCGGTGAGGAAGGCGGCGGTGAGGGTGTGGAAGACCACGACCAGGGTGGTGTTCTGGGTGAGGACCGCCCAGATGTCGGTGAGCTGGGCCTTGCCCGTCGCCTTGTCGACCGTGTAGCCGGTCGGGTGCTGCATCCACGAGTTGGCGGCGAGGATGAAGTAGGAGGACAGCACGGTGCCCAGGGACACGATCCAGATGCACGCGCAGTGGATCTTCTTGGGCAGCTTGTCCCAGCCGAAGATCCACAGTCCGATGAAGGTGGACTCGAAGAAGAAGGCCAGCAGGGCCTCCATCGCGAGCGGCGCCCCGAAGACATCACCGACGAAGCGGGAGTAGTCCGACCAGTTCATGCCGAACTGGAACTCCTGCACGATGCCGGTGACCACCCCCATCGCGATGTTGATGAGGAAGAGCTTCCCCCAGAACTTCGTGGCGTGGAAGTACTTCTCCTTGCCCGTGCGCACCCAGGCCGTCTCCAGACCGGCGGTGATCGCCGCGAGACTGATGGTGAGGGGGACGAAGAGGAAGTGGTAGACGGTGGTGATGCCGAACTGCCAGCGCGCCAGGGTCTCCGGCGCCAGGGCCAGGTTCACCGCGGTCCCTCCTTGCGTCGTGCGTCACCGGTGTCTCGTACCGGTGCTTCGCCGGCGGTGTTTAGCCAGCACTTTGCCCCCTTTGTCCCGGTGAAAGCGGAACATAAGGGAAGCGCTTGTGAACGCGTTCACATTCACAAGCATTATGACGCACCCCCTTTTCGGTCATGTATCCGGGGTACCCCCTTGGGCCCTTGCGGGGGCCGGAGGCCGCTGCGCCGCACCCGGACCCGGGCATGCGAAGGGCGCCGCACCCCGTCCCCGGGTGCGGCGCCCGTCCGGTGCGGTCCCGGCTAGAGCTGCTTGCGGAACTCCTCCGCGGCCTTCAGGAAGAGGGTGTTCGCCTCCGGCTCCCCGATCGTGATCCGCACGCCCTCCGGCGCGAACGGCCGGACGATCACACCGCCGCGCTCACACGCCGCCGCGAAGTCGGCCGTCCGCTCCCCCAGCCGCAGCCAGACGAAGTTGGCGTGGCTCTCGGGCACCGTCCAGCCCTGGCCCTCCAGCCCCTCGACCACCCGCGCGCGCTCCTTCACCAGCGCTTCCACCCGCTCGGCGAGCGCCTCCTCGCTGCGCAGCGAGGCGATGGCGGCCTCCTGGGAGATCTGCGTCACGCCGAACGGCACGGCGGTCTTGCGCAGCGCCGCGGCGACCGGCTCGTGCGCGATCGCGAAACCCACCCGCAGCCCGGCCAGCCCGTACGCCTTGGAGAAGGTCCGCAGCACACAGACGTTGGGGCGGTCCCGGTAGAGGTCGATGCCGTCGGGCACGTCCTCGTCCCGGATGAACTCGCGGTACGCCTCGTCCAGGACGACCAGGACGTCGGAGGGGACCCGGTCCAGGAAGGCCTCCAGCTCGGCGCGGCGCACCACCGTGCCGGTGGGGTTGTTCGGGTTGCAGACGAAAATGAGCCGCGTGCGGTCCGTGATCGCGGCGGCCATCGCGTCCAGATCGTGCACCTCGTCCTCGGTCAGCGGGACCATGACGGGAGTGGCACCCGCGATCTGCGTGACGATCGGGTAGGCCTCGAACGACCGCCAGGCGAAGATCACTTCGTCGCCCGGACCCGAGGTGGACTGGACGAGCTGCTGGGCGATGCCCACCGAACCGGTGCCGGTCGCGAGGTGGGAGAGCGGTACGTCGAACCGGTCCGCGAGCTCGGCCAGCAGGCCGGCGCACGACAGGTCGGGGTACCGGTTGAACTCGGCCGCCGCGGCGACCGCGCGCTCCATGACGCCGGGCAGCGGCGGGTACGGGTTCTCGTTGGAGGACAGCTTGTAGGCGGCCGGCCCGTCGGCGGCGGCCGGCCGGCCGGGCTTGTAGGACGGAACACTGTCCAGCACGGGGCGCAGCTTCGGGGTCTTCTCGGTCACCGCGGGTCCTCCTCGCATCCCTGAATACTGCACACCTTAAGAGGATTGCCCCGGGTGGCGTCCAGATGTGCGGCCGCGCCAGCCGCCCTGGCGCGCGCCCTGGCGGGCGCCGTGGCGCGCATCCCCCGTGAAGGTGAGTTGAGAGCTCCCCGCACCCCCGTGCCGTCAGCGGACGTAGATATGCCAGGGGCCAACGGTTTACCGTTTCCCTCCCTAACTGCCTGCAATTCCAAGGTCATTGGTCGGGAATTCTCGTGCAGAAACGTGCCTGTCAACTCCAAAATAAGGCGCCCTTCCGGACGCCCCCCCGAGCCCTACTATCGGCTCGCCATGACAGCAGCAGGGAAGCACCAAGTGAGCCGGACGGATCCCGCCCGGCGAGGCACCCGGCAGGGACGGGCGGGCATCCGGGACGTCGCCGCCGCCGCGGGCGTCTCGATCACGACCGTCTCCGACGCCCTCAACGGCAAGGGGCGGCTGCCGGACGCGACCCGCCGCCACGTCCGCGAGGTCGCCGACCGGCTGGGCTACCGCCCGTCCGCCGCCGCCCGCACCCTCCGCACGGGAAAGTCGGGCCTCATCGGCCTGACCGTGACCACGTACGGGGATGAACCTTTCACCTTCACCGAGTTCGCCTACTTCGCCGAGATGGCCCGGGCCGCCACCTCCGCCGCCCTCGCCCGCGGCTACGCCCTGGTCATCCTGCCCGCGACCTCCCGGCACGACGTCTGGTCCAACGTCGCCCTGGACGGCACCGTCGTGATCGACCCCTCGGACCACGACCCGGTCGTCTCGGACCTGGTGCGCCAGGGCATCCCGGTGGTCTCCGACGGCCGCCCGGCCGGCACCCTCCCGGTCACCGCCTGGGTGGACAACGACCACGAGGCCGCCGTCCTGGGCATCCTCGACCACCTCGCCGCCGCCGGCGCCCGCCGCATCGGGCTGCTCACCGGCACCAGCACCGACACGTACACCCGCCTGTCCACCGACGCCTATCTGCACTGGTGCGAGCGGATCGGCCAGGACCCGGTGTACGAGGAGTACCCGGCCCACGACCCCTGCGCCGGCGCCGTCGCCGCCGACCGGCTGCTCGCCCGTGCCGACCGTCCCGACGCCGTCTACGGCCTCTTCGACCCCAACGGCACCGACCTGCTGGCCGCCGCCCGCCGCTACAGCCTGCGCGTCCCGGAGGACCTGCTGCTCGTCTGCTGCAGCGAGTCCGCCGTCTACGCCGCCACCGAGCCGCCCATCACCACGCTCTCCCTCAAGCCGCGGCGCATCGGGACGGCGGTCGTCCAGCTCCTCATCGACGCCATCGAGGGCCTGGACAACGGGCGGCCGGTGGAGCAGGTCATACCCACGGAGCTGATCGTCCGGACCTCCTCCGAGCGCCGTCCGCCGCGCACCGCGGTCGGTCCCCCGCGCGGTCCGGCATCCGGCTGACCGGCCGCCGCCGGACGGCCGTCAACCGCGCGCACCCTATGGGTCACCACACAGGAACGCCTCGCCCGACGCCAAGGAAACGGACAATACGGGAGAAAAGACAGGTGAACCCGGGCCCCCGCCCCGATTGACGGCCCCTGGTGCGTCACAAGCCGCGACGGTCATTCCTATGATGGGCGCACGACACCACGGGCCGCCACGACCAGGCAGGGTCCACAAGGTGCACTGCGGCGCGACGGTGGAGGGGTCGATGGCTCAGGGGGCCGGACAAGGACCTGTGGCAGGGACCACGGAGGCGATGACGCCGTACCCGGGGTACGCCGCTCATCCTCCCCTGCAGGGATACACCCATCCCCTGCCCCCGGCGCACCTCGGCGCCGAGGACCCGCACCTCGGCGGCTACACACCCACCGCCCGCGACCTGCCGGTCATCGAGCGGCAGCCCTACGCCGCCGACCCGCACGACGTCCCCACCGTCGAGCTGACGCCCATCACCGCCCCCCAGGCCCAGCCGCTGCCGAGCGGCCCCGGCCCGCTCTACGTCGTCGGCGACGTCCACGGCTACCTCGACGAGCTGTACGCGGCGCTCGCCGCCGAGGGCATCGTCGACGCGAACGGCCACTGGGCCGCGGGCAACACCCGGCTCTGGTTCCTCGGCGACTTCACCGACCGCGGCCCCGACGGGGTCGGCGTGATCGACCTCGTCATGCGCCTCTCCGCCGAGGCCGCCGCGGCCGGCGGCTACTGCAAGGCCCTGATGGGCAACCACGAGCTGCTGCTCATCGGCGCCAAGCGGTTCGGCGACACCCCGGTGAACTCCGGCGCCGGCACGGCCTCCTTCCAGGCCGCCTGGCTGCTCAACGGCGGCCAGCGCACGGACATGGAGCGCCTGGAGGACCACCACCTCCAGTGGATGTCCCGGCTCGACGCCATGGCGCAGGAGGACGGCCACCTGCTCGTCCACTCCGACACCACCGCCTACCTCGACTACGGCGACTCCATCGAGGCCGTCAACGACGCGGTGACCGAGGCGCTGCAGCGCAACGACCCGGACGAGTGCTGGGAGCTGTTCCGCAAGTTCACCAAGCGCTTCGCCTTCCGCGACGAGTCGGGCGGCCTGGCGGCGCGCGAGCTGCTCGACACCTACGGCGGCAGCCGCGTCGTCCACGGCCACAGCCCCATCCCGTACCTCCTCGGCGAGGTGCCCGGCGAGGAGGCGGACGGCGAGGAGAGCGCGCCCGTCGTGGACGGCCCGCACCTCTACGCGGACGGCCTCGCCCTCGCCATGGACGGCGGGGTCACGATGGCCGGAAAGCTGCTGGTCGTGCAACTCCCACTGGCCGGCTGAGGATTCGCCGCGCCCTCCGCGGGCAGGGGTGGGGTTCCCGGAGAACTCCACCGCCGCGGGGGAATTCGCGAAACGCACTGTCACCCCGCACCGGTGCGGCTCTACCATCGGCTTATCCGTAGCAGGCTCTCCTCCGTTTCCGCCCACCGCCGGCGCCGCCCGCGCCAAGGGCCCTACGGAGCATCGGGGGATGCACCATGAACAGCGCTCCGCACCTGCCCGCCGAGGACCGCCCGGAATTCGAGCGCGTCCTGGACCTGGCGCTGCGTTCGGCCGACCGCGACCCGGAGATCGAGGCCCTGCTCTCCGCGACCGGACAGCGCCTCGACGTCGAACAGCTGCGCCTCATGGCCATCGAGGCCATGGCCGCCATTTCCGCCTGCGCCATGACGGAATACCGGGATTACGTCCGGCTGCGGGACGGCCTGCGCGGCCGTTCCACCGCGCCCCGCCACGACTCCGGGGGCGCGGGTGCCGCCGCCATGCTCACCGTGCTGGCGCCGGTCCTCGCGGGCATAGCCGCGCTCCTCTTCCTCGTCATCGGCTACGCCCTGAAGGCCGTCGGCACGGACGAGCCCGTGGCCGGCCCGATGGTCACCGCCGGCTGGTGGTTCGCCGGCCTGACCGCCGCGACGGCGCTGGTCGCCATGGGGGCGCTGCTGTTCACGGCGCTGCGCAACGGCCACGGCGGGACGGACGGCGCGGTGGCGGAGGGCGACGCCCTCGCCGCGGAGGCCGACCGCGCCCGCGAGGTCTGGCGCGAGGCGCTGCTGCGTCAGGGCGTGCTGCCGTTCCTGCGCCGTACGCTGGCCAACGCGCCGGACCGGCCCGCCACTTCGTACGGCCGCGAGCCGGACGAGAGCCACAGCCGGCTCGGCTACACACCGCCCGGCTTCTCCAGCCACGAGGACAGCCCGAGCCCGCACACCCGGCCGAGTTTCACGAGCCCGGATTTCACGGGTCCGGAGTTCGGCGGGCAGGAGCGCCGGAGGGATTGAGGAACGCGCGCCGCCCACGGCGAATCCGCCGGCGAACGTCCCTTTGCGCGCCGCCGGTTGGAACAACCCGACGTCCCAGGTTTCCAGTTCTGCCGTGCAGTGGGCCGCACGGCGGGAGGACGCGCGTCGGGCCCGAAGCCGCAAACCCACGTTGCGGCGTCGGGCCCGTCCGGACGCCAGCGGTTCTCGGCCCCACCGCCTGCGGAAACGCCGAGTTCCCCGGTGCCGGGCCTAGTCGGCGATCGGCAGGTAGACCCTGCCGCCCGCTTCCGCGAACTCCCGTGATTTCTCCGCCATTCCGGCCTCGATCTCGGCGGCTCCCATGTCTCCGCCGTGCGTCCGGCGAATGTCCTGGGAGATCTTCATCGAGCAGAACTTCGGACCGCACATCGAGCAGAAATGCGCCGTCTTCGCCGGCTCCGCCGGGAGCGTCTCGTCGTGGAAGGCGCGGGCCGTGTCGGGGTCCAGGGCCAGATTGAACTGGTCCTCCCAGCGGAATTCGAAACGGGCGTCGGAGAGGGCGTCGTCCCATTCCTGGGCGCCGGGGTGGCCCTTGGCCAGGTCCGCGGCGTGTGCCGCGATCTTGTAGGTGATGACGCCGGTCTTCACGTCGTCGCGGTCCGGCAGGCCCAGGTGCTCCTTGGGCGTGACGTAGCAGAGCATCGCCGTGCCCCACCAGGCGATCATCGCGGCGCCGATGCCGGAGGTGATGTGGTCGTAGGCCGGGGCGACGTCCGTGGTCAGCGGGCCCAGGGTGTAGAACGGGGCCTCCTCGCAGATCTCCTGCTGGAGGTCGATGTTCTCCTTGATCTTGTGCATCGGGACGTGGCCCGGGCCCTCGATCATCGTCTGGACGTTGTGCCGCTTGGCGATCGCGTTGAGCTCGCCCAGCGTGCGCAGTTCGGCGAACTGGGCCTCGTCGTTCGCGTCCGCGATCGAGCCGGGGCGCAGGCCGTCGCCGAGCGAGTACGTCACGTCGTAGGCCGCGAGGATCTCGCAGAGCTCCTCGAAGTTCTCGTAGAGGAACGACTCCTTGTGGTGCGCGAGGCACCACGCGGCCATGATCGAGCCGCCGCGCGAGACGATGCCGGTCTTGCGGCGGGCGGTCAGCGGGACGTAGCGGAGCAGGACACCGGCGTGGACGGTCATGTAGTCCACGCCCTGTTCGGCCTGCTCGATGACCGTGTCCTTGTAGATCTCCCAGGTGAGTTCCTCGGCCTTGCCGTCCACCTTCTCCAGCGCCTGGTAGAGCGGCACGGTGCCGATGGGGACGGGGGAGTTGCGCAGCACCCACTCCCGGGTGGTGTGGATGTTGCGGCCGGTGGACAGGTCCATCACCGTGTCCGCGCCCCAGCGGGTGGCCCAGGTCATCTTCTCGACCTCCTCCTCGATGGAGGAGGTGACGGCCGAGTTGCCGATGTTGGCGTTCACCTTGACGAGGAACTTCTTGCCGATGATCATCGGCTCGGACTCGGGGTGGTTCACATTGGCCGGCAGCACGGCGCGGCCGGCGGCGATCTCCTCGCGCACGGTCTCCGGGGAGACGTTCTCCCGGAGCGCGACGAACTCCATCTCCTCGGTGATCTCCCCCCGCCTGGCGTAGGCGAGTTGGGTCACGGCGGTGCCGGAACGGCCCCGGCGCGGCAGCCGGGGGCGGCCCGGGAAGACCGCGTCGAGGTTCCTGAGGCCACCGCGCGGCGAGGTGTGCTTGATGCCGTCGTCCTCGGGGCGCACGGGGCGTCCCGCGTACTCCTCGGTGTCGCCGCGCCCGATGATCCAGTTCTCGCGCAGCGGTGCGAGGCCCCGGCGGACGTCCGTGTCGACGGCCGGGTCGGTGTACGGACCGGACGTGTCGTACAGGCGGACGTCCCGGCCGTTGGTGAGGTGGACCCGGCGGACGGGAACCCTCAGATCCGGGCGGGAACCGGTGACGTAGTCCTTGTGCCAGCCGATCTGTCCGGTCTGCCCGTTCCGCTCCCCCACCGTGCCGTCGGTGGACAGGTCGGCAGACGTGCGTGCGTCCTGCGTGGTCATGAGACCGTAACTCCCTACGCCGGCATTACCCGGTAACAGGTTCGGCGGTCGACGCAGCGGTTCCCGTACCGTTCGTACGGAGGTCAGCGCCCTCTCAGCCCGGTGCTCCGAGCTCCCGCGATTGCAAAGGTGCCACAACGCTAGCGCCTTCCCGCGCCGGAGGGCCAGAGGGGGTTGCGATGATCGGGCGATGAGCACCAGCGACCCGCTGCCGCCCCCTCGGCAGCCCTCCACCGCTCCCGGACACCGCCGCGGTCGCGGGAACGGCCACGGTCACGGCCATGGGCACGACCACGGACACGGTCACGGGCATGGCCACGGTCATGCGCACGGACACGGGCACGGGCCCGTCGCGCCCGTCTCCGCCCATCTGCGCAAGGTGATCGCGGCCGTGCTGATCCCCTTCGCCGCCGCGGTCGCGGCCGGGCTGGTCGTGCTCTGGCCGGGGGGCGCGCCGCCGCACCACCACACCGGTGTCGGCCTGGATCAGCACACGGAGTCGGGGCGGGTGGTGAAGGTGGAGGAGACGGATTGCGCCAAGTCCGGTGCGGGGCGGGCGGGACCGCAGGGACAGCAGGGGGCGCCGGGTCCGGCCGACGGGAAGCAGGGCCCCTGCCGGTCGGCGGTCGTCGAGGTCACGTCCGGTCCGGACCAGGGGCGTTCGTTCACCGAGGTCGTGCACCCCGACGCGCCGCGGCAGTACGCGGTGGGGCAGGGTGTCGTGCTCGCGTACGCACCCAAGGCGCCGGAGAATCTGCGCTATTCGGTCACGGATGTGGACCGGGACGTGCCGATGGCCCTGCTGGCCGGGGTGTTCGCGCTGGCGGTGGTGGTCATCGGCCGGCTGCGCGGGGTCTTCGCGCTGGTGGCCCTCGCCATCAGTTTCGGGGTGCTGACGCTGTTCATCCTGCCGGCGATCCTCCAGGGCTCGGACCCGTTGCTGGTCGCCGTGGTCGGGGGCGGTGCGATCATGCTGATCGCGCTCTACCTGTGCCACGGCGTCAACGCCCGTACGTCCGTCGCCGTTCTGGGGACGCTGACGTCGCTGGCGGCCATCGGCCTGCTGGGGGCGGGCTTCATCGACTGGGCCCACCTGACCGGCAACACGGACGACCAGACGGGCCTGGTGCACGGCCTCTACCCCGGGATCGAGATCAAGGGCCTGCTGCTCGCGGGGATCATCATCGGTTCGCTGGGCGTGCTGGACGACGTGACGGTGACGCAGACGTCGGCGGTGTGGGAGCTGAAGGAGGCCGATCCGCACGCGAGTTGGCGGAAACTGTACGGTGCGGCGATGCGCATCGGGCGGGATCATATCGCCTCTGTCGTCAACACTCTGGTGATGGCGTACGCCGGTGCGTCACTGCCGTTGCTCCTGTTGTTCTCGATCGCGGACAGCGGGGTGGGCACGGTGGCCACCAGCGAGGTGGTGGCCGAGGAGATCGTGCGGACGCTGGTCGGGAGCATCGGTCTGGTGCTCTCGGTGCCGGTGACGACCGTGCTGGCGGCGCTCGTTGTCAGTGCCGACCGGCAGACTGCCGGTACGGGTCCCCGGACCGCGGCGGGGGGCCGTGCGCGGGCCGGGGGAGGACGGCGCCGCCGCGCGCGGCGATGAGGACGGGGGGCAGTCGGTGGTCGGTGAGCTGGGCAGGGTGACGGGGGAGGTCGGCCCCGGGCTGGTCGGCGAGGTGATGCTGCGGGTGCGGGGCGGCGCCGAGGCGTTCCTGGCGTACGCGGCGGAGGAGGGGGAGCGTCTGCCGCGGGGCACCCTCGTGGTGGTCGTGGAGTACCAGCCGCCACGCACGGTGTACGTGTCGGCGGCCTATCGCTGACGGGGAACCGCGGGGACCGCGCGGCGGTCCCCGCGGACGGAGGTCCGGGGCGGCAAAGGTCCCCGGGCCGGGGGCCCTTGGGACGGACGTCCCGGGGCAGAGGGGGGAACGGGAACGTGTTCATCGGAATCCTGGCGGGGGCCGTGGTCGTGGCCGTCGCCGTCGTGGTGGGTCTGTTCAAGCTGATGTGGCGGGTCGCCGAGCCGAACGAGGCGCTCGTCATCTCCGGTTCCAAGCACCGCACGGAGGGCCTGGGCGAGGGGATGGGCTTCCGGATCGTCACCGGGCGCGGCACGCTGGTGCTGCCCGGCGTGCAGGTGGTCCGCAAGCTGTCGCTCGACCTCAACGAGGCGGAGCTGCACGTGGATTGCGTGACGAACCAGGGCATTCCGCTCAAGGTGCACGGCGTGGTGATATTCAAGGTCGGTGACGACTTCGTCTCCATCGCCAACGCGGCCCGCCGCTTCCTCGACCAGCAGAAGCACATGGCGGAACGGGTGCACAACGTGTTCGCCGGACATCTGCGCTCGATCGTCGGCGGGCTGACCGTGGAGGACATGATCCGCGACCGGGAGCGGCTGACGGGCGAGACCCGGGCAGCCTCCGGCACGGAGATGGAGAAGCTGGGCCTGATCATCGACTCGCTCCAGATCCACGAGATCCAGGACCCCACCGGCTACATCAAGAACCTCTCCGCGCCGCACGCCGCGGCCGTCCAGCGGGACGCCCGCATCGCCCAGGCGGCGGCGGACCGGGCGGCGACGGAGGCGGAGCAGCAGGCGGCGGCCCGGATGGCCGAGGCCACGCGGGACAGCGAGATCCTCCAGGCCGGCTACCAGGCGGAGCGCGACAGCGCGGCCGCGAAGGCCCGGCAGGCCGGTCCGCTGGCGGAGGCGGCGGCGCGGCAGGAGGTCGTGGTCCAGGAGACCCGGGTGGCGGAGCTGGCCGCCCAGCGCCGCGAGCAGCAGCTCCAGGCGGACGTCCGCAAGCCGGCCGACGCGGCGGCGTACGAGAAGCGGACGCTGGCGGAGGCCGAGCGGGACGCCCGGATATCGGCGGCGCAGGCGCAGGCCAGGGAGACGGAGCTGGCGGCCGCCGCCGAGGCGACGCGGGTGAAGACGGCGGCCGCCGCGGACGCGGAGGCGACCCGGGCGACCGGTGAGGCGACGGCCGCGGCGAGCCGGGCGCGGGGGGTGGCCGACGCGGAGGCGGCGAAGGCCCTGGGCATCGCCGAGGCCGAGGCCGCGCGGGCGAGGGGCCTGGCCGACGCGGAGGCGGCCCGGGCCCTGGGGCTGGCGGAGGCCGAGGCCATCAAGGCCCGCGCGGCGGCCCTGGCGGAGAACCAGGACGCGGTGGTCGCCCAGCAACTCGCGGAGAACTGGCCCGAGATCGTCCGCGCGGGGGCCCAGGCGTTCGGAAGCGTGGACCACATGGTGCTGCTGAACGGCGCCGACGGTATGTCGGAGCTGTTCGCCAAGGCGCTGACGATGGGCGGGACGGGTCTGGGGCTGGCGCGGCAGCTGCTGGCGGCCATGAACGACGGCGGCGGCTCGGACGGGCGGCGGACGGCGGACGGCCGGGGAGCGGCGGACGGGCGGTCCGGCGGCGGGGACGACGCCCCGGACCGGGGCCCGGGCCCGCGCACCCGGCGGGTGCCGGTCGACGGGCCCGCCGGGCCGGTGCCCGGGGAGGGCGGTGCCGGTCCGGGCCGTTAACCGGCGTTCTGCCCCTCGGTGTTGCCGGCGAGGATGCTGTCGAGCGCCGCCGCCAGGTCGTAGTCGAAGTCGGCGACCGAGCGCTCCTCGCCGAGGGGGGCGACGCGGTCGGTCCGGTCGAGGAAGGCGACCAGCGGTGCCGCGCCGGCCCGGAACAGGGCGCCCTCGCCGCCGACTTGCAGGCGGATGAAGACGTCCGAGAGGTGCTGCGCGGAGGCGGGGGCGATGTGCAC
Organism: Streptomyces caatingaensis; assembly: GCF_001187435.1. Taxonomy (GTDB): domain Bacteria; phylum Actinomycetota; class Actinomycetes; order Streptomycetales; family Streptomycetaceae; genus Streptomyces; species Streptomyces caatingaensis. The sequence goes on from NZ_LFXA01000018.1 coordinate 146,738, forward strand.
ATCGCCCTCGCCGGAGGGCTGGCTCAGCCCGTCGAGCAGCAACTCCCTTGCGAACGCCCAGGTCACCGGGGCGTCACCGGGCAGGTGAAAGGTGAACTTCACCGCATAGGGATCGCTGCTGTCATAGGCCAGCTCCACCGGGATACGGAAGGACAGCTCCTCGGAGACGAGGAACGTCATGATCACTTCTGCCTGAACTGTGTCGCGCATCGCCCAATGCCCCGTCTTTGTCGGTTTGGCCGGGATTGGATCCTCATGGCCCTACTCATGACGCCATAGTCTGACAACAACGTCCCGCGGATCACAAGGAGTGATTTTTCAGTTACCGATAGAGATCGAGTGGGAGCTTACGGCTCTTCGACTCTGGAGCGTAGCGACTCGACTACGGGGCGGAGTCGTTCCGCCGGATTCCGGGCGGGCACAATCCGAGAACTGGCCAAAGTGGCGCCGCCCGTCGCGGGGCTGCGGCGAGGGCGGCGAAGAGGGCGGTGCGCTGCGGCGCGACGCCGGGACAGGGGCTTCTACGGGCCTACTCCTGCCCCGCGCAAACCGGTTGGAATCACCGGAGGACGGGCAGGAGGGGCGTACTTCACGCCCCTCCTCGCACACGCGGTGCCGGGGTGAACGAGCGGTACCGGCTGACGGAAGAAGTTACTCCCCGCGTCCCGCTTCGTTGAGTTGACGAAGTTGAGCCGGCGAATTCGCCGGGGCGGCCGGCCTACCAGTCGCCGCCCTTCGACGACGAGCCCGTGAACTTCTTGACGACGAAGACGAGACCACCGATGAGGGCCACCAGCAGCAGCGCCTTGAAAAGCACGTCGATGACGACCCCGAGCACACTGACGATCAAGCTGCCGAACACCACGCACACGAGGACCGGGATGGCGATCCACTTCACCCACCACGGCAGTCCCGCGAGTATCCCCTTCTGAGCCATGTCGTTCCCTGCTCTCCGCTTAGCGCGTCGTCGTCGTCCGGAGCGGTCGCCCCGGGCCTGGTCCGATGCTAGGTCGGGCCGGGGCGCCCGCGGGGGCCCCACGGCCCCCGTACGCCCCTGAACCTCCCCCTACGGGAAGCGGGACCCGCCCTCAGCTCTCCGGCGGAGAGAAGACCACCAGGACCCTGAGGTCCTCGCTGATGTGGTGGAAACGGTGGACCGTGCGCGCCGGGACGTAGACCACGCTGCCGCGCCCGACCTCCGTCGTCTCGTCCCCCACGGTGATCGACGCCCGGCCGCTCACCACGAAGTAGATCTCGTCCTGCTCGTGCGGGCCCTGCGGATCCGCGTCCCCCGCGTCCAGCGCGTAGAGCCCGGCGGACATGTTCCGCTCCCGCAGGAACTGCAGGTACGCCCCTTCGTTCGCGGCCCGCTCCGCCTCCAGCTCGTCCAGCCGGAACGCCTTCATCCGCCGTCTCCTCCTCCGGGCGCCGGCCGTGCCGCCGAACGCCGATCCCACCTGTCGGTCCCGTCTGCCACGATCTCACGTATGAAGAATTTCGTAGTCAAGACGATCGCCAACGCGGCGGCCCTGGCGGCGGCGATCTGGCTGCTCAAGGGCATCACCCTGCGCGGCGACACGACCGCCGCGAAGGCTCTCACGCTGCTCGGGGTGGCGCTCGTCTTCGGCCTGGTCAACTTTGTGGTGAAGCCGGTCGTCAAACTGCTGTCGTTCCCGCTCTTCGTCCTGACGCTCGGCCTGATCACCCTGGTGATCAACGCGTTGATGCTGCTGCTGACGAGCTGGCTGGCGGACCGGCTGGACCTGGCCTTCCACGTCGCGGGCTTCGGCTCGGCGCTGGTGGGCGGCGTGATCGTCTCCATCGTCGCCTGGGCGATGCACATGATCCTGCCGGACGAGAAGGACTGACCGTCCGGGATCCGTCAGCCCCGGGGGTCCGGCGGGACGTCGTAGCCGACCGTGTTGGTGGCCAGCTCCTCCGGGGTGATCTCCGAGGCCCAGCCCTCCGGCGGCTCCTGGTACGGGCTGCACGTCCCGCAGGCGGCACAGGTCCAACGCCCGTGGATGCCATGCACGATGGCCCCGCAGCCGGCGCACGTGTCCGTGGTGTAGTACGGCGGCTCACCCGGCAGGGCCGGGGACCGCAGACTGTGCGGGGGGACGGCGGGCAGCCCGCCCCCGGAGTGCTCTTCCATGCCTCCCAGACTGCCACGGCTTCCGGCGTCCGGGCAGCGCGAGGACGGCTCAAGTCTCCCCCCTCATGACTTGAGCCGCCGCGGTCCCGCGCGAAGGAAGGGCCGTGCGCACAAGGCTAGTTGACTCTGCGTCAGTGTCCAATCACCCTGGCGACACAGCCCTATCGACTTATTTATAGTTCCTCCACGGTCGGTGGCGGACGAGCCGGGGAGACGGCATGGATCTGACCCTCTTGCGTACGTTCGTCACCGTGCACCGGGCGGGTTCCTTCACCCGGGCCGCCGCCCTCCTCGGCCTCTCCCAGCCCGCGGTGACCGGCCAGATACGGACCCTGGAGCGCCGGCTCGGCCGCCCCCTGTTCCTCCGCCGGGCCCGCGGTGTCACCCCCACCACGGCGGGCGACGAACTCGCCCACCGCGTCGCCCCGCACCTCGACGCCCTGGTGGAGATCGCCGAATCCGGGCTCGACGAGCAGTGGCCGCACCGCACCCTGCACCTCGCCGGCCCGCCGGAGTTCACCGCCCTGCGCGTCCTGCCCGCGCTCGGCCCGCTGATCACCCAGGGGCTCGCCGTGCGCGCCGCCCACGGCATGTCCGAGGAGCTCTTCGAGGGCCTGGCCCAGGGCCACCACGAGCTGGCCGTCACCACCGCGCGGCCGCGCGGCCGGCTGCTGACCGCCACCCCGCTCTGCGACGAGGAGCACGTCCTGGTCGGCGCCCCGCGGTGGGCCGCCCGGCTCGGCGGCGCGGCCGTCGTCCGCGACAAGGGCGTCGGCGTCCTGGAACACCTGCCGGTGGTCGAGGTCGACGAGAGCCTGCCGTTCGTCACCCGCTACTGGGCCGCCGTCTTCGACAGCAAGCCCGTGGCGACGGGAGCGGTCATCGCCCCCGACCTGCGGGCCGTGCTGTCCTGCGTGGCCGCCGGGGCGGGCATCGGCGTGCTGCCGCGCTACCTGTGCGCCGACGCCCTGGACACCGGCGAGGTCGTCGCCCTCCTCAACCCGCCGGTCCCGCCGCTGCGCACCTACTTCCTCGTCGCCCGCGCGGGCGCGCTCGCCCACCCGCACCTCGCGCGGGCCCACGAGTGGCTGCTGCGGGCCGCGGTTTCCTGGTGAGCCCCGTGCGCCGGGGGCGTCCCGCGGGCTCCGCCGGGACATCCGCTTCCCCCGGGAAACCCGGGAGCCGCCGGGAAGCCGGGTTCCGCCGGGAAAGGGGTTTCACCCCGCCCCGCACGCGGCAGATGTCGGTTATGACCGTACGCCCCGTGGTCAAACGCACGGCCCGCGCCATCCTGCTCACCGGTGAACCCGGCTCCGACGAGCTGGAGATGATCCTGATCAAACGCACCAAGCCCGGCCAGGAGCCCTACTGGATCACTCCCGGCGGCGGGATGGAGCCGGAGGACGGGACGGTCGTCGCCGCCCTCCACCGGGAGGTGGACGAGGAGCTGGGCGGCAAGGTCACCGACGTCGTCCCCGCCTTCGTCGACACCGTCCCCCACTCCGCCCACCACGCGGCGCACGGCGTCAAGGTCCAGCACTTCTTCGTCTGCCGGCTGGCCTCCATGGACCTCTCCCGCCGCCACGGTCCCGAGGTGGACGAGCCCACCGGCACCTACGAGGTCGTCCGCGTGCCCTTCACCCGCGAGGGCATCGCCTCCGTCGAGGTCGTGCCGCCCTCGCTGCGCTCCTACCTCGCGGAGAACATCGAGGGCGTCCGGGCGCTGCTCGCCGACGACCTGGGCTGACGCCCGTCAGCCGCGGTCCGCGCCCCCTCGGCGGCGGTCCGCGCGCACCCCGAAGTAGTCGCCGCCCTTGCGGCGGGCGTCGTCCGTGCCCCACGCCCGCCCGTCGGGCTCCCCGTCCCGCGACGCCTTCCGCAGGCGGGGGATGTGCTTGGCGCAGTGGACGTACGCCTCCTCCACCGTGATCTCCACCCAGAGGACGGGGCGTCGCCCCGGAACCGCGTCAACCGGCAGGCCGGGTACGGCGGTTCGCATGACGGCGTCCTCCACCAGGCGGGCCCGTCCGTTGACGTGCAGCCCGATCCCGTCCCGCAGGAAGTCGACCAGCAGGACGGCGACGTGCGGGTTCTCCTCGATGTTGCCCAGGCTGGCCAGGACGCCGTTGCCCCGGTACTCGGGGTAGGCGAGCGTGTGCTCGTCCAGCACCCGCAGGAAGCCGGGCGGCCCGGCCCGGAAGGTGTTGTCGCACGCGCCGTGCCGGTCGGCGGTCGCCAGGAAGAACATCTCCTGGCGCTCGACGAACTCCCGCATCCTGGCGTTGACATGGGTCAGCGTCTGCTCGTCGCGGAAGCGGGCGGCGCGCCCGGCGGTGCCGTGGCGGAGCCGGAGGGCGCGCTCCCCGTCCCCGGGCGTCATCCGGTCCGCCGTGACGTCGGTCATCAGGTCACCGCCAGGAGCTCGTGAAGGGAGTCGTGGCGTATGCGGTGGGACGGTATGCCGACGCCGACCAGGGTGTCCACGCCGCTGCGGATCATCTCCGGCGGTCCGGACAGATAGGCGTCGCAGTCCTTCCACGGACCGTACGCGCGGACGACGGTGGACAGTTGACCGCGGAGGGCGCGGTCCGGGCCGTCGGAGACCAGCGGCCGGACGGACAGCCAGGGGTGCTCCCGCTCCAGCCCCCGCAGGGCGTCCATCACGTGGAACTCGCCGTGGCGCCGGGCCCCGTAGAACACCTCGACCGGGCGCGGGACGCCGTGCGCCGCCACGTCCTCCACGAGCGCCTTGATCGGGGCGATGCCCGTGCCGCCGCCCAGGCACAGCAGGCCGTTGTCAGTGCTGTGGTCCACAATCATGGAACCGGTGGGCGGACCGAGCCGCAGCACCGCGCCCGGGCGCGCGCGGTGGACGAGGGCGCCGGAGACCCAGCCGGCGGGCACGGCCTTCACATGGAAGGAGAGCAGACCGTCCGGGCGAGGGGCGGAGGAGAAGGAGTAGTGCCGCCAGACACGCGGCCACCAGGGGGTTTCGACGCCGGCGTACTGGCCGGCGAGGAAGGGGTACGGCTGGTCGGGGCGCAGGGTGACGACGGCGGCGTCGGGTCCGCACAGTTCGTGCCCCACGATCTCGGCCGACCACCAGGGAGGGGAGGTGCGTTCGTCCTCGGCCGCCGCGTCGATCATGATCTGCGAGATCACCGTGTACACCCGCACCCAGGCCGCCTGCGTCGCCTCGCCCCAGGTCAGGGGGGCGTGGCGGGCGAGCGCCCCGATGAGGGCCTCGCCCACGGCCGGGTAGTGCCCGGCCATCGTCCCGTACTTGCGGTGCGCGCGGCCCAGCGCGGAGAGGTACGAGGTGAGCCTCCCGGCGTCGTCGGCGTGGCGCGCGGCCGTCAACAGCGCCTTGAACAACCGGTCCCGCTGGACGTCCATGGCCGGCGGGAACAGCTCCCGCAGATCGGGGTGGTGGAGGAAGAGCAGCGCGTAGAAGTACGAAACGGCCTTGTCGGCGACGGGCTCCAGCTCGGCCATCGTGCGCCGGATGAGCACGGTGTCGGGGGACGGGGCGCCGGTGCCCGGCGGGAGGCCGGGCACCGGCCGGGGCGTCGCGCCCGCGCCCGGCTCCGGGCCTCGGCGCGCGAAGCCCGGGGGCCCGGCGTCCACGCCCGCACCGGGGCTTCCCGGGAGCGGGTCGCCGGGTACCGATGTTCCGGCGACCGGCTCCCGGTGGTCCGGTGTTGGTGCGGGATGGTCCGGGGTCGGTGCAGCGTGGTCCGGCGCTGGTGCGGGGTGGCCGCGGAACGGCCGTTCCGGGGCGGGGCCCTGTACGGGGACCGCGCGCGGAGCGGAGCCGGCGCCCCCACCCGGACGGAGACCCCCGCCCGCGCCCCCGCCCGCGCCCTCGTCCGCGTCCTCGTCCGCGCAGGAGCGGGCCGAGGGCCCGGTGGCCGGGGCGGCCGCAGCGGTCCGGGTGGACGGGGGCCGGTCGGTGGCTTTGCCGTGGGTGCCGCCGTTCATCGTCACTCGCCTCGAACGTCTCGTCGGTGCTCGCCGGTGCTCGTTCCGTGGTCCTCGCGGTCGGCGGGCTCCGGGGCCGGGGGAGTGCGTGGTCCGGCGGAGTCGGGCGGTACCCGCGTTCCGGTGCGCGTAGCTTGCCACTCGGCCGGGGGCCTCCGGCATATTCGGCGAACTCCACCCGCGGGAAGGGGGGTTACGGCTAGGCTGACCGACTCGAACGAGACGCCGTACGACACCTGCGCGGCGCGCGGATCAGTGGACGCGCGCCCCCACCAGCGCGTACGCCTCCCTGAGGTCGCGGCCGGTGTAGGAGAGGGAGGCGATGTCCCGTACGTGGTGGTCGGCGTTGACCGCGACCGACACCGGGACGGCGGCGAAGAGGAGGGCGTCGGACATGGAGTCCCCGTACGCGACGCAGTCCGCGCGCTCCAGCCCGTAGCCGGCGCAGAGTTCGTCCGCGATACGGACCTTGGCCGCGGCGTCGAGGATGCCCGCGGGGTCCACCGCGCCCCGCAGCGGCACTTCCGGCCAGCGCGACCCGTGCGCGGCGTCGGCGCCCCAGGCGAGCAGGCGCTCCACGAAGAAGTGCGGGGAGAGCGAGATGACCGCGCACCGCTCGCTGCGCGCGGCGATGTCGGCCCAGACGTCGCGGACGCCGTCCAGCCAGGGCGCGCCGTCGAAGGCCGCGGTCACGACGGCCTCCGTCAGGGCCTCGCCCCACAGCGCGCAGGCGGCCGTGGCGAAGCCGACGGGGTCGAGCCGGCCCGCCGCGAAGTCCCGTTCCAGTTCGTGGATTTGGGCTTCCATGCCGAGCTGCCGGGATATCTCGATGGCCGCCGCGGAGCCGTGGATCAGCGTGCCGTCCAGGTCGAACAAGTGCAGTCTGCTCATGGCGACGAGCGTAGGCGGTGGGGCGCGTCCGCCGAGGAACGCGCCCCACCGCCCCGTACCGCGGACGCCGTCACCGTCCGGCGGCCACCGCGTCGCGTCCGGCCGGGGCCGCGGAGCGGGCGGCGACGCGTCCGCCGCGCGGCGCCGCGCCGCCCGTGCGCCGTTCGAGCCCGGCGGAGACCAGGGCCAGGACGAGGGCGGCGGCCGCCATGGCCGCGCCGACCAGGTTGGGCACGCGGTAGCCGAGGCCGGCGGAGATCACCAGGCCGCCGAGCCAGGCGGCGATCGCGTTGCCCAGGTTGAAGGCGCCGATGTTGACCGCCGAGGCGAGGGTCGGCGCGTCGGAGGTCTGGTCGAGCACCCGCTTCTGCAGCGGCGGAACGGTGGCGAAGCCGAAGGCGCCGATCAGCGGGACGGCGATCGCCGTGGCGATCTTGCTGTGGGTCGCGACCGGCATCAGGGCCAGGGCCGCGGTGAGCCCGGTGAGCGCCGTGAGCAGCATCGGCATCAGGGCGCGGTCGGCGAACCGCCCGCCGACGAGGTTGCCGGCGAACATGCCGGCGCCGAACAGCACGAGCACCCACGTCACGGAGGACGGCGCGAACCCGACGACGTCGGTCATCAGCGGGGCCATGTAGGTGCTCAGGGTGAAGACGCCGCCGAAGCCGAGGACGGTCATGGCCATCGCGAGCAGCACCTGCGGGTTGCGGAAGGCGGCCATCTCCCCGCTCACGCGGGTGCGTTCGGGCATCGGCAGCCGCGGCACGAGCACGGCGATGCCCAGCATGGCGAGCAGCCCGAGGCCGGCGATGACGCCGAAGGTGACGCGCCAGCCGGCGCCCTGGCCGAGCATGGTGCCGAAGGGCACGCCGACGATGTTGGAGACGGTCAGCCCGGTGAACATCATCGAGATGGCCGCCGCCTTCTTCCGCGGGGCGACCAGCCCCGCCGCGACGATCGCGCCGATGCCGAAGAACGCGCCGTGCGCGAGCGAGGCGACGATCCGCCCGGCGAGCATCACGCCGAAGACGGGCGCCGCGGCGGAGAGCGCGTTGCCCGCCGTGAACAGGCCCATCAGGGAGATCAGCATCTTCTTGCGGGAGACCCGGCTGCCGACGATCGCGAGGATCGGCGCGCCGACGACGACGCCGAGCGCGTACCCGGTGGTCAGGTAGCCGGCGGTGGGAACGGAGACACCGAACTCCTCCGCCACCTCCGGGAGCAGGCCCGAGGTGACGAATTCGGTGGTGCCGATACCGAAGGCGCCGATGGCGAGCGCCAGGAGGGCGAGGGGCATGGGTGGGGTCCTTGGATGTCGGGAACGTCCGGCCGCATGCTTCGATGCACACGAGCCCTACCGGCGTAGACAATAATTGCAGACGCGCTTTACTTGCAAGCGCGGGCTATTGCGGCGGAGGGCTATCCTGGTGGCGGCGGACGTCACGAAGGAGGGCCCATGTCCCGCACCCGCACCACGGATCCCGCGCTGACCGGACCGGCCCAGGGCTGGTGCGCGCTCTCCGCGCTGCACGGCCGCATCGAGTCGCACATCGAGCGCGCGCTCCAGGCCGGGCACGGCCTGAGCGTGCGCGAGTTCTCCGTGCTGGACGTGCTGAGCCGCCAGCACAGCGGCGAGGGCGGCCACCTGCGGATGAACGAGGTGGCGGACGCGGTCGTGCTCAGCCAGAGCGCGACGACGCGCCTGGTCAACCGGCTGGAGGACCGCGGCCTGCTCACCCGCTACCTCTGCGACACCGACCGGCGCGGCATCTACACCGACGTCACGGAGGCCGGCCTCGCGCTCCTCGCCGAGGCCCGGCCGACGAACGAGGCCGCGCTGCGCGAGGCGCTCCAGGAGGCGTCCGCGCGGCCTGAGTTGGCGCCGCTCGTCGCCGCGGTGGAATCTCTCGTTCCGACCTCGTGAACGGCCGGGCCCGCGCATAGGGTCCGGATCATGGACGACATCGAGTTCCGGCGGGCCACCGCCGACGACCTGCCCGCCATCGTGGCCATGCTGGCCGACGACCCGCTCGGCGCCCGCCGCGAGACACCCGAGGACCTGGCGCCCTACCGCGCGGCCTTCGCGGCGATCGACGCCGATCCCCACCAGCAGCTGATCGTCGCCGCGCGCGACGGCCGCCCCATAGGAACCCTCCAGCTCACCGTCATCCCCGGCCTCTCGCGGCGCGGCTCCCGGCGGGCGCTCGTCGAGGCGGTGCGCGTGCACGCCGACGAGCGCGGCAAGGGGCTGGGCAGCCGGCTGATGCGGTGGGCCCTGGAGGAGGCCCGGCGGCTGGACTGCGTACTCCTCCAGCTCAGCTCGGACGCGACCCGGCTGGACGCCCACCGGTTCTACGAGCGGCTGGGGTTCGAGGCCTCACACCTCGGGTTCAAGTACCACTTCTGACGTCACACCTCGGGTGCAAGTACCGCTCCCGACGTCAGTCACCTCGGGTTCGAGTACCACTCCTGCCGTCCGCCGCGCCCGGTACGCCTTCTGGCGGCAGGCCGCGCCGCAGTAGCGGGCCGGGCGGCCGGTCCGGGAAGCCGCGGGCAGGGCTCCGTCGCACACGGCACAGCGCGTCTCGTTGCTTTCCCGCGCTTCTGCTCCCTGCCTGGCGCGCGTTTCGTCACGACCCGGAGGCGCTGGAGCGGGGAGTTTCGTCACGTTGCGGCCCGGGCGGAGGCCGTCGCACACCAGGGCCGTCATCCGGCCGGGCGTGCCGCGGGCGGGGCCGCGCTGCTCCATCGCCAGGCAGCCGAGCAGGAGAGCCATCACGTCGTCGATCGTCACGTCCCGCCGTACGGCGCCCGCCCGTTGGGCCCTGGCGAGCAGGACACCGAGGGCCGCGCGGAAGTCGCGCTCGACGGCGGGCGAGGGGGTGAACCTGCCCTCCGCACTGGCCTCCAGGGCGTCGCACAGGCCCTTGTTGCGGGCGGAGAGGCGGACGACGGCGGCGAGGTAGCGGAAGAAGACTCTTCCGGGCTCCGGCGCCTCCGCCAACTCCCGTGCGGTGTCGGTGAAGAGCCGCACCCGGTCCACGACGGTCGCCCTGAACAGCGCTTCCTTGGACGGGAAATGGCGGTAGACGGTGCCCGCACCGACGCCGGCGCGCCGTGCGATCTCCCCCAGCGGTACCGCCAACCCCCGTTCCTCGAAAGCCGATCGGGCCGCCTGGAGGACGAGCTGACGGTTGCGTCGGGCGTCGGAGCGGAGGGGGTCGGTCGGCGGCATGGGGGTGGGCTCCGGGGGTGGGTGGGGCGAGCGGAGGCAAGCGGGACGTGTGTTCCGATTCTAGGGGCGGGGATGGGCTGGGGGCGGGAGGGCGTTTTGCCCGCTTATTCACATCCGGGTGCGCTTTGATCCCAAACGCCGGCCGGGGCAAACAAAAGACCGCGGCCGGCGCACCGCACGCGCTCCACGCACGCACAGCACCCCGGCCGCGGTCCCCAGAAGCCCGCGGTCCCCAGGAGCAGAGCCCGGAAGCCGAGCCCTCAGCCCCCGGTCACCCCGGCGTCATCCCGTCGTCACCGCGTCCCACTCCGCCCCCGCCGCCTCCACAGCCGCGTCCACATCCACCCCACCGGACACTCCCAGCGTCCGCAGCCCCGCCCCCAGCGCCGCGAGGGAAGCCAGGACGACACCCCGGTCCGCCGCCGTGCCGTAGTGGTTGACGCGGATCATCTCCTTGGCGAGCGCGCCGCCCCCGGCCTGGAGCGGGACGGACGCGTCGGAGGCCAGCGCGGCGGCGACGATCTCGCGGGCGTCGGTCCCGTCCGGCGCCCGCAGCGTCGTGGCGACCGGAGCGGCGTCCTCCAGACGCACGACGTACGGCGTGAGGCCGCCCAGCGCGCGGACGCCCGCCCGCGTGGCACCGCGCGCCGCCCGGTGCCGGGTGATCACGGCGTCCAGGCCGACGGCCGCGACGCGGTCGGCGGCCTGCTCCAGCGCCAGCATCTCCAACTGCGCGGGCGCGTGCGGCAGTACCGCGCGCCCGCCGTCGATCCAGCGCTCCTTCCAGTCGAGCAGGGAGAGGTAGGAGCGGCGCGGCGCCGCCTCGTTGGCGGCGATCCGTTCCCAGGCGCGGGCGCTGACGGACACGGCGGACACCCCGGCGGGGCCGGCCATCGCCTTCTGCCCGCCGATGACGCAGAGGTCCACGCCCCACTCGTCCGTGAGCAGCGGCTCGGCGGCGACGGAGGCGACCGCGTCCAGCATCAGCAGCGCCCCGTGCTCCCGGACGACCCGTCCGATCTCCGCGACCGGGTTGGTGTTGCCCGTCGCCGCCTCCGCGTGGACGAGGCTGACGAAGTCGATGGCCGGGTGCTCCCGCAGGGCGGCGGCGATCTCGCCCGGGCTCACCGCCCCGCTGAAGGGCGCCGTCACGGTGACCACGTCCGCCCCGCAGGAGCGCAGCCAGCCCCCGAACGTCTCGCCGTACGGGCCGGTGACGACGTTGAGCGCGGTGCTGCCGGGGCGCACGGCCGAGCGGATGCACGCCTCCAGCGGCAGCAGGGCCTCGCCCTGCATGGCGACGACGGTCTCCCGGGTGCGCATCAGCGCGGCGATCTTGTCCTCGACGCGGGCGAAGTGCGCGGCGCTCATGGGCGCGAGGCCGAGCAGGGACGGTGCGGTGGTGTCGGTCGCCGGTGCGGGGTTCGCAGTCACGATGCCTTCCCAGATGGTGTCGCGCCGCGTCCCGGCGCCGCCAGTTACTGCCCCGACCCTACGCCGCGCCCGCGCACCGCCGCCCGCCCAGGACGCGTGCGCCCAGGACATGCGTGCTCGGGCCACGTCCCCCCGGCCGCGCGCTCAGCGCCAGCCGCCCTCGTCCACCCCGCCCGGCACGGCGCCACCGCGCTCGTAGGGTTCGCGGGTGAGGACGAACGTGCCGATGTCCAGGTGGCCCACCCGGCCGTCCGGGCGCCGGACGGCGGTGAGGCGCTCGCCCGCGTAGTAGCCGTCGAGCCCGGTCCACGTCCCGTCCTCCGGCCCGGGCGCGAAGCGCGCGGCGCGGCCGCCGTCGCCCAGTGGCGTCAGGTCGAGGACCCTCCCCTTCCGCACGCGGAGCGCGAACGGCTGGGCGCCCCAGTACCAGGGACCGGCGATCTCCAGCAGCTCCGGGGTGAGATCCCCGGCGGGCCGCCACGCCTCCGGGATCCTGGGCTCCGCCTCCGCGACGGCACCGACCAGGTCCGCGGTGAGCGGCACCAGCGAGCCCATGGACGTCCGGTTGGCGAGGCCGACGGCGGCCACCCCGTCGTCCGGGCTCGCCCAGATCGCCGCGACGAAGCCGGGCATCGAGCCCGTGTGCCCGACCAACGTCCGCCCACCGTGACGCAGTTGCTGCACGCCCAGCCCGTAGGAGAGGGTCCACTCCGGCCCCTGCGGCTCGACGGCCGGACGGCACATCTCGGCCAGCGTCCCGGCGGAGAGCACCCGCTCGTCCCCGTCCAGGAGGAACGCCGCGAAGCGGGCGAGGTCCCCGGCCGTCGACCACAGCTGCCCGGCGGGCGCCATCAGGCCGGTGTCCACGGCCGGTTCGGGCAGCAGTGCGTCCGCCCAGGGATGGACGGCCCACCCTTCGGCGTGCGGCGCCTCGGGACCGTACGTGGTCCGCTCCATGCCGAGCGGCAGCAGCACTTCACGCCGCAGCACCTCGTACCAGGGCTCGCCGCGCAGCCGCTCGACCAGGGCGCCGAGCAGGGCGTAACCGGGGTTGGAGTAGTGGAACGTCCGGCCCGCCGGATGCGGCCGCGGGTGGTCCCCGAAGAGGTCGGCGGGCTCGGCGCGCAGGGCGCCGTCCGTCCGCTCCCACCAGGGGCCCCGCGCCTCCGCGGCCAGTCCCGCGCGGTGGGAGAGCAGTTGGGCGACCGTGGCGTCGGCACCCTCGGCCGTGTCGAGGTACGTGCCGATCCGGTCGCCCAGGTCGAGCAGGCCCTCGTCGCGCAGCCGCAGGACGGCCACGGCGACCAGGGACTTGGTGAGCGAACCGATGCGGTACCGCGTGCCGGCGGGGTCCGGTGCTGCGCCGGCCACCTCGCCCCGCCCCGCCGACCACACCGTGCGTCCCTCCCGCACCACGGCCGCCACCAGGGAGGGCGTCCGCCCTTCGGCCTGGGCGGTCGCGACGCGGTGCAGCAGGTCCCGGCGCGTGGCGGGCAGCAGACCGTCGAAGTCCTCGTGTGCACTGTCCATCCGGGCACGGTAGATCAACCGGCCGCGCGCCCGCCCGGCGGCGTCCCCGGCGACGCGGACGGGGCCGCCGACCGCCTCCTCGGCGAGGCGGGACGGCCCCGGCAGCCGGGGACGCGGTTCACCGGCGGCCGCTGAACGTCTTCCGGTACGCCTGCGGCGAGACGCCGACGGCCCCGTGGAAGTGCCCGCGCAGCGACGCGCCCGTGCCGAAGCCGGAGCGTCCGGCGACGACGTCCACGGGCCAGTCCGTGGTTTCCAGCAGGTGCCGGGCGCGGTCCAGCCGCTGCCGCGCCAGCCACTGTCCGGGGCTCATCCCCACCTCGTCGCGGAACTTCCGGGTCAGCGTGCGCACGCTCATCCCCGCGTGCGCGGCGAGTGCCGACAGGGGGAGCGGCTCCCCGAGCCGCTCCAGCGCCCAGGCGCGGGTGGCGGCCGTGCCGCCGGTGGCGGGGTCCGGCACGGGTCTCCGTACGAACTGCGCCTGGCCGCCGTCCCGCCAGGGCGGCACCACACAGCTGCGGGCCACCCGGTCCGCGACCGCGCTGCCGTGGTCGCGGCGGACGATGTGCAGGCACAGGTCCACGCCCGCCGCGGCACCGGCCGAGGTCAGGACGTCGCCGTCGTCCACGTACAGCACGTCCGGGTCCACCCGCACCGTCGTGAACAGCCGCCGCAGGCGCTCGGTCTCCCTCCAGTGCGTCGTCGCCGGCCGCCCGTCGAGCAGCCCAGCCGCCGCCAGGACGAAGGCCCCGCTGCAGATGGCCACCATGCGCGTCCCAGGCCGCACGACCGCCAGCGCCCGCCCCAGCTCCTCGGGCAGCACGCCGTCTTCCTTGATCGCGTTGAGCCTGTGCGACGGCGGTATCACCACCGTGTCCGCTTCCGCCAGCAGCGCCACGTCGTGCCCGACGGCCAGCTCGAAGTCCGCATCCGTACGGACCGGCCGACCGTCGATGCTGCACGTGGCGACGGAGTAGAGCGGCCGCCCCTCGGAGTCCTGCGCCGCCCCGAAGATCCGTGAGGGGATGCCCAGCTCGAAGGGGATGACACCATCGAGGGCGAGAACTCCGACGCGATGCATGTCCCCATCGTGGCAGAGCCCATGGCCCTCACTGACGGCGTGTGCGGCTACCGCTGTTTCACGTGAAACAGCGCGTCCCGCGCCCGGTGGGAAGGCACCCTCAAAGCACCTTCACCGTGCCCCCGTCGATCACATACTCCGCCCCCGTCACATACCCCGCCACCCGCTCCGACAGCAGAAACGCGATCACGCCGCCACCTCCCCCGGCTCCCCCACCCGCCCCGCAGTGATCGCGAAGAGCCCCGGCAGCTCCCGCAGGAACGCGTCGTAGTCCTCGACCCCCGCCGCGGCCGCCGCCCGCCGCCCGAAGCTGTCCGGCCCGTCCCAGATCGAGCTGCGGATCACCCCCGGCGACACCGTGTTCACCCGCACCCCCCGCGGCCCGAACTCCTCCGCCAGGGACTTCCCGAACGCCGTGAGCGCCGCCTTCGCCGCGCTGTACGCGACCGGACCGGCCCCCGGCATCCGCCCGTTGACGGACGACACGTTGACGACGGCACCGCGCCGCTCGATCAGGCTGGGCATGGCGAGCCGGCTGACCCGGACCGCGCTCATCAGGTTGAGGTCGAGGACCGCCCGCCACCGCGCGTCGTCCACGTCCAGGAACCCGTCGAGTGTGAGGTGGTCACCGGCCCCCACGTTGTTGACCAACAGGTCGACGCCGCCCAGCGCTTCGAGGGCCCGCGCCATGAAGGATTCGACCCCCTCCGCCGTCCCGAGATCGGCCCGTACCGCGACGGCACCACTCCCCGCCAGCTCCGGACCGACCGTCCGGGCCCCGCCCACCACGCGGACGCCCTCGGCGACCAGTGCTCGGACGGTGGCCAGACCGATACCCCGGCTGGCACCCGTGACGACAGCGGTCTTGCCTTCGAGCCCGAGTTCCATGCTCGCCGCCTCTCCTGAACCTCAGGTACAAGACATGGCCTGTGGACATAAGGCCGGTGGACATAAGGCCGGTGGGCATAGGAGCAACGCCGCCGGCCGTCCTCCTATGCCCAGGTCAACACGTGTCACCACGCCCGTAGCGCGAACATCCCCGCTCCTTGAGCCGGGCCTTGAGCGCCGCACCGATCTCCCCCAGCACCTGGACCTGCTCCTCGGTCAGCGCCTCGAAGAGCGTCTCGCGGACCTCGGTGACGTGCCCCGGGGCGGCCTGCCGCAGCACCTCGTACCCCGCGTCGGTGAGCTTGGCCACGGCGCCCCGCCGGTCGCCCTCGATCGCGCAGCGGCTGACCCAGCCGGACTTCTCCATGGCGGCGACGGCGTGGGAGAGGCGGCTGCGCGAGGAGTTGCAGAGCTCGGCCAGCCGGCTCATCCGCAGGGACCGGCCGGGGGCCTCGGACAGCATGACCAGGATCTCGTAGTACGCGACGGGCATTCCGGCGTCGACGCGCAACTGCCGGTCGAGGTGGGCCTGGAGCTCGATGCTCGCCGACATGAAGGTGCGCCAGATCCGCTGTTCACGGTCGTCGAGCCAGCGGGTCTGTGAGTGTTCGGTCATGCCCTCACCTTAACAAGTAGTTGAGCTCTCAACACGGAAGCGCTATGTTGCTTGAGCGCTCAGCAGATGATTCCTCAACCACAGATTCCCTGGGGGGACTTGATGTCCGCTTCGTCCACGCCGTCCGTCTCCGACCTGCTCGCCGCCGTCCCCGGCTACACCTCCGGCACGTGGGCCGTCGACCCCGCGCACTCGGAAGTCTCCTTCTCCGTCCGGCACTTGGGGATCGCCAAGGTCCGCGGCCGCTTCGACTCCTTCGAGGGACGGATCGTCCTCGCCGAGAACCCACTGGAGTCCTCGGTGACGGCCACCGTCCGGACGGACTCGGTCTCCACCGGCAACGGCCAGCGCGACGAGCACATCCACGGCGCGGACTTCCTCGACACCCGGACGTTCCCGGAGATGACCTTCGTCTCCACCGGCGTGCGCGCCGGCGACGACGGTTTCCTGGTCGACGGCGACCTCACCCTGCGCGGTGTCACCCGGCCGGTCACCCTGGCCCTGGAGGTGAACGGTTTCGGCACCGGCTTCGACGGCAAGCCCGCCGCCGGCTTCTCCGCCACCGCCGAGATCAACCGCTCCGACTTCGGCGTCACGGCCGGCCCGGCGGGCGGCGTCGTGGGCGAGAAGGTGACGATCTCCCTGGAGGTCGAGGCCAACCGCCAGTGACCGGCTTCCCCTCCCCGAGGCACGGGGGTCTCCGGGGAGGGGTTCACCGGCCGGATTCTGCCCAAAGGTCGTCCGATCGCGGCAAGTTGCCGCTCCGTCCCCGAGCCCTCACCGTCCAGCCCGACCCGCCCGCTCACGGCTCGCACACGCTCGCTGATTCCCCGGGCGACGGACGTTTGCGGTGGCATCAAGGGGAACGCCGTCGAGGGGAACGTCATCGAGGGCAGATCGCCTGTTCATCGCCCAGACGGCCAGCGCGCAGACAGCGAATCCCGCCCCGAGGAGACTGGAGCCCGTCCAGCCGTAGTCGGTGAGGACGGCGGTGGTGGCGGCGGCGCCGAGGGCGGAGCCGAGCGAGTAGAAGACCATGTAGGCGCCGATGACGCTGCTGGTGCGATCCGGATGCGCGGTGGTGAGCAGGTGCTGATTGCTCACGTGCACGGCCTGGACCGCGAAGTCGAGGGCCACGATTCCGACGACGAGGAGCCCCAGCGTCCACGACAACTGTGCGATGGCCGCCCACGAGAGGACGAGCAGGGTGAGCGCGAGGCCGGCGACCCGAGTCGCCCGTCCCGCATCCGCCCACCGCCCCGCGCGTGCGGCGCCAAGGGCGCCGGCGAGGCCCGCGATGCCGAACAGTCCGATCCGGCTTTCGCTCAGGTGCCACGGTCCGTCGGCAAGCGGCAGGGAGAGCCCGCTCCACAGCGTTCCGAAGGACGCGAACAGGAAGAACGCGATGAGCCCCCGCGTCAGCAACAGGCGCCGGCGAAAGAGCCCGCCGAGTGAAGCGACGGCCTGCCTGTATCCCGCGGGCCCGCCGGGACGTTCCTCCGGCGGCAGGGCGACGAGAACGAGAGCCGCGAGCCCGAGCGAGAGCACCGCGAGCACGGCGTAGACGCTCCGCCAGCCCCACACCTCGGCGAGCGTGCCGGTGACGACCCGCGCGCCCAGGATGCCGACCACAACTCCCGAGGTCACGACGCCGATAGTGCGTCCGCGCTCGGCAGGCGGCGAGACCGATGCGGCGTAGGCCACCGTGGTCTGTACGACGACCGCGAACAGCCCGGCCAGCGCGAGCCCCGCGAACGCCACCCATGCGACCGGCGCCGAGGCCGTGAGCATCAGGCCCGTTGCGGTGATCACCAGGTGCACGGCGACGAGCCGGCGCCTGGTGACGACCACATCGCCAAGCGGCACCAGCAGCACCAGCCCTGCCAGGTAGCCGAACTGACCGGTCGCGACGATCCAACCCGTGTGCGCCGCCGGCACACCGAGATCCCGTCCCATCGGCTCCAGAACCGGCTGCGCGGCATAGACGCCGGCTACCGCGACGCCGCACACCCCCGCGAGCAGAAGCCGCCGCCACACGTCCATCGCACCCCACCCCCCAATCAGTAGCGAATTGCAACCGTTTTGACGGTAGGGCATGCTGGTTTCACTTCGCAACTCTTTGGGAGGCGTCATGTCGCGCACCACCACGCGCGCCCCGAAGGCCGACTGGACCGACCCCGACTGTCCCGTCGCCCGCACACTCGACCTCGTCGGCGACCGGTGGAGCCTTCTCGTCATCCGCGACGCGATGGACGGGGCGCGGTCGTTCACCGAGTTCCAGCGCCGTACCGGCATCGCCCGGAACATCCTCGCCGAGCGCCTGCGCAGGCTCACCGCTCACGGGCTCCTCGCCCAGCGCACCGCGCCGACGGGCCGCCGTCAGGAATACGTGCTCACCGACGCCGGCCGCGATCTCTTCTCCGTCATCCTCACCTTGCGGCAGTGGGGGGAACGCCACGCCTTCGCTCCCGGCGAAGCGCACTCCACCCTGGTCGACGAACACGGCACTCCTGTACCGGAGATCGTCCCGGCCGGCGCCGACGGCACCCCCCTCGATGCCGGGACCACCCACGTCCGGAAGGTCCGGTAGGAGGCCGGGCAGAGGGTGAGTCGCCGCATGCCGCGTCCGACAAGGCCGGCGAGCCCGCAGCGGAAGCGTTGCCCAGCAGCCGAAACGACGTCCGCTACGTCTGCGCCATGTCCACGAAGCGCGAGTAGTGGCCCTGGAAGGCCACGGTGATCGTCGCCGTGGGACCGTTACGGTGCTTGGCGACGATGAGGTCGGCCTCGCCCGCGCGCGGGGACTCCTTCTCGTAGGCGTCCTCGCGGTGCAGCAGGATGACCATGTCGGCGTCCTGCTCGATCGAACCCGACTCTCGCAGGTCGGAGACCATCGGCTTCTTGTCCGTACGCTGCTCCGGGCCTCGGTTCAGCTGGGACAGGGCGATGACGGGGACCTCCAGCTCCTTGGCGAGGAGCTTGAGGTTACGGGACATGTCCGAGACCTCCTGCTGACGGCTCTCGGGGCGGCGGGCGCCGCCCGACTGCATCAGCTGGAGGTAGTCGATGACGATGAGTTTGAGGTCGTTGCGCTGCTTCAGCCGGCGGCACTTGGCGCGGATCTCCATCATCGACAGGTTGGGCGAGTCGTCGATGTAGAGCGGCGCGGCCGACACGTCGGGCATGCGGCGGGCGAGCCGCGTCCAGTCCTCGTCCGTCATGGAGCCGGAGCGCATGTGGTGCAGGGCGACCCGGGCCTCGGCGGACAGCAGACGCATCGCGATCTCGTTGCGGCCCATTTCGAGGGAGAAGATGACGCTCGGCAGGTTGTGCTTGATGGAGCAGGCCCGGGCGAAGTCCAGCGCGAGCGTCGACTTGCCCATCGCCGGACGGGCGGCGATGACGATCATCTGGCCCGGGTGCAGGCCGTTCGTCAGGGCGTCGAGGTCGGTGAAGCCCGTGGGCACGCCGGACATCTGGCCGCTGCGCGAACCGATCGCCTCGATCTCGTCGAGCGCGCCCTCCATGATGTCGCCGAGCGGGAGGTAGTCCTCGGTGGTGCGCTGCTCGGTCACCGCGTAGATCTCGGCCTGGGCGTTGTTGACGATGTCGTCGACGTCGCCGTCGGCCGCGTATCCCATCTGCGTGATGCGCGTGCCGGCCTCGACCAGGCGGCGCAGGACGGCGCGCTCGTGGACGATCTCCGCGTAGTACTCGGCGTTGGCCGCCGTGGGAACGGTCTGGACCAGGGTGTGCAGATACGCCGCCCCGCCGACCCGGGCGATCTCGCCGCGCTTGGTGAGCTCGGCCGCCACCGTGATCGGGTCGGCCGGCTCCCCCTTGGCGTAGAGGTCGAGGATCGCCTGGTAGACGGTCTCGTGGGCGGGCCGGTAGAAGTCGTTGCCCTTGAGGATCTCGACGACGTCGGCGATGGCGTCCTTGGAGAGCAGCATGCCGCCCAGGACCGACTGCTCGGCGTCGAGGTCCTGCGGCGGGACGCGCTCGAAGCCCCCGCCCTGCGACCCCTGCCAGGAGCCGCCGTCCTCGCCGTCGCGCTGCTCACGGCCCTTGCCGCCCCCGCTCCCGCCCCCGCGCCGGGGGAACGGCAGGCGGTCGCCCGGTCCGTCGCCCCAGGGCTCGTCCATGGGCTCGTGGACGCTCACCGCCACCTCCTCCCGTCCGCGTCGCGGACCTCGCCGTGCTCCCCCTGTTTACGGCACCCCACCGACAAACAGGACGCCCGACTCCGCTTGTGGTGACGCCGGTGAAGAGCTGCTGGCGAGACGGAAACGGACGGCGGGCGCCGGTCCACGGTAGGCCCGCGGGCACCGTCAGCCAATCTGGTTATCCACAGGAGGTGTGGACGACGGGGCACTTCCTGTGGAGAACCCCCCGGATCCTGTGCACGAGCCGGGGGAAACCGCTGTGGACAAACCCGGGAGAGGTCTTGTCCACCCGCTCTGACCTGGGGCTTTGCCGTCCACCGGCTGTTGAGGAGAAAAACTTTCCCGCTCGGCCCGAGATCACGACAAACGACGCAGAGAAGATCACACCCAGCCACCCACAGTAAGCGACGAAATGCAGTTGCACTCATTACCTGTGGACGATTGAATGGAACTTGTGAGCGAAGCCCTCGCGCGCCGGCAGCGCGCCCCCCGGCGGCACGACCGCGAGATCCTCGCGCTCGCGCTGCCCGCCTTCGGCGCGCTCGTCGCCGAGCCCCTCTTCGTCCTGGCCGACACCGCCATCGTGGGCCACCTCGGAACCGGGCAGCTAGCCGGCCTCGCGGTGGCCGCCCCGCTGCTCACCACCGCCGTCGGCGTCTTCGTCTTCCTCGCCTACGCCACCACGGCCGCCGTCTCCCGCCGCGTCGGCGCCGGAGACCTCCCGTCAGCCATCCGGCAGGGCATGGACGGCATCTGGCTCGCCCTGCTGCTGGGCACCGTCCTCGCGCTGGCCGTCCTGCCCACCGCCCCCGCCCTCGTCCGCCTCTTCGGCGCCTCCCCGGACTCCGCGCCGTACGCGATCACCTACCTGCGGATCAGCGCGCTCGGCATCCCCGCCATGCTCGCCGTCCTGGCGGCCACCGGCGTACTGCGCGGTCTGCAGAACACCCGCACACCGCTGTACGTCGCCGTCGGCGGCTTCGCCGCGAACGGCGTCCTCAACCTCGCCCTCGTCTACGGCGCGGGCTGGGGCATCGCCGGCTCGGCGTGGGGCACCGTCGCGGCCCAGTGCGCCATGGCCGCCGTCTACCTCGCCGTCGTCGTCCGGGGCGCCCGGCGGCACGGCGCCTCGCTGCGACCGGACGCCGCCGGCATCCGCGCCTGCGCCCGCGCCGGGGTGCCGCTGCTGGTGCGCACGCTCGCCCTGCGCGCGGTGCTGATGATCGCGACGGCGGTCGCGGCCCGCCTGGGCGACCGGGAGGTGGCCGCGCACCAGGTCGTGCTGGCCCTGTGGAACCTGCTGGCCTTCGCCCTGGACGCGATCGCCATCGCCGGTCAGTCGATCATCGGCCGCCATCTGGGCGCCGAGGACGCCGACGGGGCCCGCGCGGCCTGCCGGCGCATGGTCCAGTGGGGCATCGCCACCGGTGTGGCGCTGGGGGTGCTGGTGGTGGCCGCCCGGCCGCTGCTCGTCCCCCTGTTCACCTCGGACGCCACCGTCCAGGACGCGCTGCTCCCGGCGCTGCTGGTCGCCGCGCTCAGCCAGCCGGTGGCCGGTGTCGTCTTCGTGCTGGACGGCGTCCTGATGGGCGCGGGCGACGGGCCGTACCTGGCCGGGGCGATGCTGGTGGTGCTCGCGGTCTTCACGCCCACCGCCCTGCTCGTCCCCGTCCTGGGCGGCGGACTCACCGCGCTCTGGTGGGCCATGGCGCTGATGATGGCGGCACGGCTGGTGACCCTGTGGCTGCGCGCCCGCTCCGGCCGCTGGCTCGTCACCGGCGCCGTACGCGGCTGAGCACCCCGTCCCGCGACCACGTCCGAGCACCAGGGGCGACCGGCCGGAGCGGGGAGGGAACGACAGAAGGGCCGCACCCCGAGGGGTGCGGCCCTTCGTCATGCCGGATGAGCGAAGGCTCAGGCGGCGATGACCTCGACGCCCAGCTTGGCGACGACGTCGGCGTGCAGACGCACGGACACCTCGTGGGCGCCCAGGGTCTTGATCGGCGAGCCGAGCTCGACGCGGCGCTTGTCGACCTCGGGGCCACCCGACGCCTTGATCGCGGACGCGACGTCGGCCTGGGTCACCGAGCCGAACAGACGGCCGGCCTCGCCGGCGCGGACGGCAAGGCGGACCTTGACGCCCTCGAGCTGGCCCTTGACCTCGTTGGCCTGCTCGATCGTGGCGATCTCGCGCAGCTTGCGGCCGCGACGGATCTGCTCCACGTCCTTCTCGCCGCCCTTGGTCCAGCGGATCGCGAAACCGCGCGGGACCAGGTAGTTGCGGGCGTAGCCGTCCTTGACGTCGACGACGTCACCGGCGGTGCCGAGGCCGGAGACCTCGTGGGTGAGGATGATCTTCATGAGTCGGTCACCCTTCCCTTAGCGCGCGGACGAGGTGTAGGGCAGCAGCGCCATCTCACGGCTGTTCTTCACGGCCGTGGCGACGTCGCGCTGGTGCTGGGTGCAGTTGCCGGTCACGCGACGGGCACGGATCTTGCCGCGGTCGGAAATGAACTTCCGCAGCATGTTCGTGTCCTTGTAGTCCACGTAAGCGGTCTTGTCCTTGCAGAACGCGCAGACCTTCTTCTTGGGCTTGCGCGGCGGGGGCTTCGCCATTTGTCTTTTCTCCCTATGTCTTCAAGAAGTTGCTGTCGCCCTCGGGCCGAAGGCCCGGGCCCGTGAGGGCCTAGAAGGGCGGCTCGTCCGAGTAGCCGCCGGAGTTGCCGGAGCCGCCGCCCCAGCCGCCTCCGCCGCCCTGCTGGCCGCCGGACGGAGCACCGGTCGCCCAGGGGTCGTCGGCGGGAGCACCGCCGCCGCCCTGCTGGCCGCCGGGGCCGGAGCCCCAGCCGCCGCCCTGGTTACCGCCGCCGCCACCGCCGTAGCCACCCTGGCCACCGCGACCGGTGGTCTTGGTGACCTTCGCCGTGGCGTTCTTCAGGCTGGCGCCGACCTCTTCGACGTCGAGCTCGTAGACCGTGCGCTTAACGCCCTCGCGGTCCTCGTAGGACCGCTGCTTCAGCCGGCCCTGCACGATGACGCGCATGCCGCGCTGGAGCGACTCGGCGACGTTCTCCGCCGCCTGCCGCCACACCGAGCACGTGAGGAAGAGGCTCTCGCCGTCCTTCCACTCGTTGGTCTGGCGGTCGAAGGTGCGGGGGGTGGACGCGACGCGGAACTTCGCGACCGCCGCACCGGACGGGGTGAAGCGCAGCTCGGGGTCGTCGACGAGATTGCCGACGACCGTGATGACGGTCTCGCCTGCCATGGATGAACCTCTCGGCGGGTGTGCTGCTGGCTGCTTGCTACTCGTGGAGATACAGCCCGATTACCTCTGAACCGCTGGGGTTCAGTGGGTCTCGGGGCGGAGGACCTTGGTCCGGAGGACCGACTCGTTCAGGTTCATCTGGCGGTCGAGCTCCTTGACGACCTCAGGCGTGGCCTGCAGGTCGATGACCGAGTAGATGCCCTCGGGCTTCTTCTTGATCTCGTAAGCGAGACGACGACGGCCCCAGGTGTCGACCTTCTCGACCTTCCCGTTGCCCTCGCGGACGACGGAGAGGAAGTTCTCGATCAGGGGGGAGACAGCGCGCTCCTCCAGATCGGGGTCGAGGATGACCATCACCTCGTAGTGACGCATGTGGAACCCACCTCCTTTGGACTCAGCGGCCACGGTCGATCCGTGGCAGGAGGGTCGTGATGCGTAAACAACGGTATCGGCCGACACTGACAAGCAGCGCGGACCATCGGCGGGAAGCCCCGGGGCGGCCCCGGGACCATGCCCGGTCCGGGCGGATACCGATGCAGACCGTCCAGAGTACCCGCTCCCCGGGGTCCGGTTGAAATCCGACGGCCGAGCCCCTCACCCTGGACGCATCGGTGTGACCGGCGCCACCCGCGCCGCCTGCCTTCAGGAGGTAGCCCCATGACACAGGCAGTCCGGCAGTCCCCCTCACCGCGCAACCCCCGCTCCCTGCTCAACGCGGTGCTGAACAGCGACGGAAAGCCCCACCCCCTGCAGAACACCCTGGTCGGGGTGACGGTCGTGCTGGGTCTGCTGGCCTTCGTCTCCTCGGCGTTCAAGGACCTGCACCTGCTGAGCTCGTGGAGCGGGCTGGCGGGCATCCTCACCGGGGCGTGGGGCCAGTTCATCTCGGCCACCACGGGCGAGCGGTTCCTGCTGATCATCTTCCTCGGCGCCTCGGCCGTCGGCTTCTTCCTCGGCATGGCCCACGGCGGACTCTTCGGGGGTCTGATCGGATAACGGACCGTACGCCCAAACGGGGCGCTCCCCGGTCGCAGTAGGCTTCGGCGCGAGAGCCGGAGCCCCGACCCTGGGGACACACCTGCCGAGGAGCGCCCCGCATGAGCCTGACCCTGAGGACCATCAGCCGACAGCAGCATCTGGCATATATCCAGAGCCTGCCCGCTGCCAGTCACATGCAGGTTCCGGCGTGGGCGGACGTCAAGGCCGAGTGGCGCTCGGAGAACCTGGGCTGGTTCGACAAGACCGGCCAGATGGTCGGCGCGGGCCTCGTGCTCTACCGGCAGCTGCCCAAGATCAAGCGCTATCTGGCCTACCTCCCCGAGGGCCCGGTGATCAACTGGTACGCCCCGAACCTGGAGGACTGGCTCCAGCCCATGCTGGACCACCTGAAGAAGCAGGGCGCCTTCTCCGTGAAGATGGGCCCGCCGGTCGTCATCCGCCGCTGGGGCGCCGACGCGATCAAGAAGGGCATCGCCGACCCGGACGCCAAGCGCCTGCGCGACGTCGAGCCCACCTTCATCGAGCCGCGCGCCTTCGAGGTCGCCGACAAGCTGCGCCGCATGGGCTGGCAGCAGGGCGAGGACGGCGGTGCCGGCTTCGGTGACGTCCAGCCGCGCTACGTCTTCCAGGTGCCGCTGCAGAACCGCTCGCTGGAGGACGTCCACAAGGGCTTCAACCAGCTGTGGCGCCGCAACATCAAGAAGGCCGAGAAGGCCGGCGTCGAGGTCGTCCAGGGCGGCTACGAGGATCTGCCCACCTGGCAGCACCTCTACGAGATCACCGCGGAGCGCGACAAGTTCCGCCCGCGGCCGCTGAGTTACTTCCAGCGCATGTGGACGGCCCTCAACACCGAGGACCCCAACCGCATGCGGCTGTACTTCGCCATCCACGAGGGCGAGGCCGTCGCCGCCGCGACGATGCTGATCGTCGGCGGGCACGTCTGGTACTCCTACGGCGCCTCCGCCAACCACAAGCGCGAGGTCCGGCCGTCCAACGCGATGCAGTGGCGGATGCTGCGCGACGCCTACGCGCTCGGCGCGAGCGTCTACGACCTGCGCGGCATCGGCGACTCGCTGGACGAGAGCGACCACCTCTTCGGCCTCATCCAGTTCAAGGTCGGCACCGGCGGACAGGCCGCCGAATACCTCGGCGAGTGGGACTTCCCCCTCAACAAGCTGCTCCACAAGGCCCTCGACATCTACATGTCGCGCCGCTGACGCAGCTGTCCGAACAGCTCCGACCACACTCAGGGAAAGGTTCCGGGACCGGCCATGGCGCTCACGCTCTACGTCGACACCCAGCGCTGGCGGGCACACCAGCAGTCCGTCATCCAGCAGTTCCCGGGCATCGTCCCGGTCTGCAAGGGCAACGGCTACGGCTTCGGCCACGAACGGCTGGCGGAGGAGGTCACCCGCTTCGGCTCCGACCTCCTCGCCGTCGGCACGACCTACGAGGCGGCCCGGGCCAAGGATCTCTTCGGCGGCGACCTGCTGGTGCTCACCCCCTTCCGGCTCGGCGAGGAGCCGGTGCCGCTGCCGGACCGGGCCATCCGCTCGGTTTCCTCGGTCGAGGGTGTGCGCGGCCTGGTCGGCGCGCGCGTCGTCGTCGAGGTCATGAGCAGTATGAAGCGGCACGGCATCCACGAGGAGGACCTGCCCAAGCTGCACGCCGCGATCGAGGACGTGCGCCTGGAGGGCTTCGCGATACACCTTCCGCTGGACCGGGGCGACGGCACGACCGGCGTCGACGAGGTCGCCGCGTGGATGGAGCGGCTGCGCGCCGCCCACCTGCCGCTGCACACGATGTTCGTCAGCCACCTCAAGGCGGACGAACTCGCCCGCCTCCAGCAGCAGTACCCCCACACCCGCTTCCGGGCCCGCATCGGCACCCGGCTGTGGCTCGGCGACCACGACGCCACCCGCTACCGCGGCTCCGTCCTGGACGTCACGCCCGTCTCCAAGGGCGACCGCTTCGGCTACCGCCAGCAGAAGGTGCCCGGCGACGGCTTCCTGGTCGTCGTGGCCGGCGGCACCTCGCACGGCGTGGGCCTGGAGGCGCCCAAGGCACTGCACGGCATGATGCCGCGTGCCAAGGGCGCCGCCCGCGCGGGCCTGGCCACCGTCAACCGCAACCTGTCGCCCTTCGTCTGGGCCGGCAAGCAGCGCTGGTTCGCCGAGCCCCCGCACATGCAGTGCTCGATCCTCTTCGTGCCGGACGACGCCCCCGCGCCGCAGGTCGGCGACGAACTGGTGGCCCATCTCCGGCACACCACCACCCAGTTCGACCGGCTGGTCGACCACTGATCCACCCCCCGTGGTGAACCGGGCCCGGGACGGCGGCTACGCGCCGCCGCTCCCGGTGCCCCACTGGACACGTCCCTCCACGCGCTCCACGGGCCGGTACCGCCGGCGCGCGGGGCCCAGGACCCGTATGTCCGGGGCCCCGTCCAGGAGGCCGCCCGAGGGATCGTCCGACCCGTCGCGCCGGACGACGTCCCGCTCCGGCGCGAGGATGTCGCGCACGACCACGGCGCAGAGGTAGAGGGTGCCCAGCAGGTGCAGCACCAGGGCGAGTTGGTAGCCCTCCAGGGGCAGGCCCTGGTGCTTGTCCCCGTCGCCGATGTACGCCAGGTAGAACCAGATGCCCAGGAAGTAGAGCACCTCGCAGGCCTGCCAGACCAGGAAGTCGCGCCACTTGGGCCGGGCCAGCGCGGCGAGCGGGACCAGCCACAGCACGTACTGCGGCGAATAGACCTTGTTGGTGAGCACGAACAGGGCCACCACCAGGAACGCGAGCTGGGCGAAGCGCGGCCGCCGCGGCGCGCACAGGCACAGGGCGCCGAGGGCCAGCGCACCGAGGGCCATCAGGGCCGTGGCGTAGGTGTTGACGTCCGCCAGCGGATCGCCGGTCTTCTGCGAGATGAGCAGCCACAACGAGCCGTAGTCGACCGGCCGCTCCTGGCTGAAGGTGTAGAACTTCGCCCAGCCCTCGCGGATGTGGGGCCCCGAGGAGTCGAAGACGAACATCACCGGCAGGTTCACCACCAGCCAGGCGCCCGCCGCCGCGCCCAGCGACTGCAGGAACGCCCGGGTCCGGCCGGCCCGCCAGCACAGCAGCAGCAACGGCCAGAGCAGCAGCACCGGATAGAGCTTCGCCGCGGCCGCGAGGCCGATGAGGACGCCCGTCGCGACGGGCCTCCCGCGCGACCACGCGTACATCGCCGCCGCGGTGAGCGCGACCGCGAACAGATCCCAGTTGATCGTGGCGGTGAGGGCGAAGGCCGGGGCCAGGGCGACCAGCAGCCCGTCCCACGGGCGGCGCCGGTGCGTGCGGGCCACGCACACGGCGATCACCACGGCGCAGACCAGCAGCATTCCGGCGTTGGCGAACCAGTTGAGCTGCTCGCGGTGCTGGATGCTGCCGCCGCCCGGGGTGATCAGCGCGGCGACCTCCATGAACAGCCCGGTGAGCACCGGGTATTCGAGGAAGTCTATGTCGCCGGCCGAGCGCGGGATCCTGTCCAGGTACGGGATGAGCCCCTGGTCGAAGCCGCGCCCCGCGAACAGGTGCGGGATGTCCGAGTAACAGGCGTGCGTGTACTGGGTGGTGGCCCCGAAGAACCAGCCGTGGTCGTAGCAGGGCGCCTTCTGCGCCATGCCGAGCGCGAACATCCCGATCATCACCAGCGCGACGATCCGGACGGCGTTCCGCCACCCGCCGGGCAGCGCTCGTCGGCCGGCCGGCCCGCCGACGAGCTCACTGCCGGCGGCGGCCACCTCGTCCTCGACGGTGGGCCGTACAAGCTGGTCGTCCCGCACGCTCCTCATGCGCCCATCCTGCCGTACCCGTGCCGCACCCGCCCGTGGCCCGCTGGAGCCTGTGGACAACCCCGGGCTTGTGGAAAACCTCGGGACCGTCCCGAGTGAAGGAACGGTCCCGAGGTGGACGTCCGGCCCGGCCGGAGGCGGTTCGGCAGGCGATCCGGCGGGCGGTTCGGCCGGCGATTCAGCCGGTCATTCGGCTGGTCATTCGGCTGGTCATTCGGCTGATCGTTCGGCCGGCCCTTCAGCGGGCCCTTTTAGCCGAAGAGGCCGCCGCCGCCCTGGCGACGGGTCTGTCCGGGGGGCGCCGGTTCGTCGCCGGTGTCGCTCTCCGGGCCGCCCGGACCACCGGTGGCCCCGCTGGTGGCCCCCGGTCCGGCCGAGGTGCCGCTGTCGGTGCCGTCGTGATCGCCCGTGTGGCACCGGGCGTCGAGCAGCCCGCAGGTCCGGCTCGGCCTGGGCGACGGGGAGGCCGGAGCCGACGGGGACGGCTCCGCGGTCTCCGAGGGCGACGCGGACGGCGAGGCCGAGGGCGCCGGCGCGGGGGAGGGGGACGCCCCGTCACCGAAGATCTTCTCCCCGATGGGCCGCGGCGGATCGAACTGCTTGATCGGAGTGCCCTTCAGCGCCTTCCCCATGTAGTCGGCCCAGATCTCCGCGGGGAACGACGCACCGTGGATCGTCGGCTTGCCGCCGACCCCGCGCATCGACAGGAACTCCTGGTTCTTCGCGTTGGGATCGACGCGGTACATGCCGATCGCCGTGGACAGCTGCGGGGTGTAGCCCGCGAACCAGGCCGAGCGGTTGCCGTCCGTCGTCCCCGTCTTGCCCGCCACCGGACGGGCCCCGAGCTTCGCCGCCGTGCCGGTGCCCGCCTCCACGACGGTCCTGAGCACGTCCGTCACGTTGTTGGCGACGTTGGGGCTGAACGCCTGCTGGGACTTCTGCTCGTGCTCGTAGGCCGGCTTGCCGTTCTTCTCCACCTTCGCGACCGAGTACGGGTCGATCTGGCGGCCGCTGTCCGCGAAGGTCGCGTACGCGCCGGCCAGCCGGATCGCGCTCGGCGCGGAGGTGCCCAGCGAGAACGTCGGGGTGATCGAGGCGAGCTGTTCCTTGTCCAGACCGGCGGCCAGGGCCGCCTCCCGGACGAGGTCCGTGCCGACGTCCATGCCGAGCTGGATGTAGGGGGTGTTCACCGAGAACTGCATGGCGGTGCGGAGGCTGATGAGGCCCCGGTCCTCGTCGCCGTCGTTCTTCTGGTGCCACTCGCTGCCGTCCCGGTCGTGCCAGACGGCCCCGTTGTACATGCGCAGGGTCAGCTTGTCGTCGCCGTTGTAGATGCTCTCGGGGGAGACCAGCGTGCGCTCGCTGTCGCTCTGCTGGGGCCCGAGGGCCGGGTTCCGCTTGCCGTGCGTCATCGCCGCGGCGAGGACGAAGGGCTTGAACGTCGAGCCCACCTGGACGCCGGTGTAGTCGGCGTTGTTGGTGAAGTGGGTCAGGGCGTTCTCGCCGCCGTAGATGGCGACGATCCTGCCCGTACCGGGCTCGACCGAGGCGCCGCCGAACTGCACGAACTTGTCGACCTCGCGCTTGTCGGGCTTGAGGTTCGCCCTGCGCACGGCCTCGACGGACTTCGCTAGGGCGTTGACCTTGTCCCGGTCGAACGTCGTGTAGATCTGGTAACCGCCCTTGTCCAGCTCGCCCTTGCTGATGGTGGAGTGGGCGGTGATGTAGTTGTCGGCGAGGTCGGTGAGGTAGCCGATCTGCCCGGCGCGGTTGGTCGCGGGCTTCGGCTTCTGCGGCTGCGGGAAGCCCTGTCCGACCCACTTGTCGCGGTCGGCCGCGCTCAGGTGCCCGACCTCGACCTCGCGGTCCAGCGTCCACTTCCAGCGGTCCGTGGCGCGCTTGGTGTTCTTCTCGGGCGTCGCGGCCGGGCCCTGGCCGCCGTAGGGGTCGTAGAGGTTCGGCCCGTTGAGCGTGGCCGCCAGGTAGGCGCTCTCGCTCGGCGTCAGGTCCGAGCAGTCCTTGTCGTAGTAGGCGCGCGCCGCCGCCTGGATGCCGTAGGCCCCCCGCCCGTAGTAGGCGGTGTTGAGGTAGCCGGCGAGGATGTCGTGCTTGTCCTGGGTCGCACCGACCTTGACGGAGATCAGCAGCTCGGTGATCTTGCGCTTGAGCGTCTGCTCCTGGCTCAGGTAGGTGTTCTTGACGAACTGCTGCGTGATCGTCGATCCGCTCTGCGTCTCACCGCCCTGCGCCATCTTCACGATCGCCCGGGCGATGCCCATCGGGTCGACGCCCCAGTCCTTGTAGAAACTGGCGTTCTCGGCGGAGATGACCGCGTTCTGCATGGAGAGGGGGATCTGGGAGATCGGCACGATCTGCCGGTTGAGGTTGCCCCCGCCGGCCACGACCATCTGCTTGCCGTCGGACCAGTAGTAGACGTTCTTCTGCACCTTCGAGGCGAGCTGGGCGCTCGGCACCTGCACCACGGCCAGGGCCACGCCCACCGTCCCGAAGATCAGGCCGGCGAACGACGCGGCGGCCCCGACGACCAGCCGCCAGGACGGAACCCAGCGCCGCCAGCCCTCCCGGCCGGCCCGCGGATAGTCGACCAGTCTCCTCCTTCCCGCGGCGGCCTCCCGCCGCCCCCCTCCTCCGGCCGGCGCCCTTCTGCGGCCGCCGGTCCCCCCGCGCCGGGCCGCGGCCCGCCCGCCGTAGGGGGGCGTCTCGCCCCGGTCCCGGCCGGGCACTGCGGAGCTGTTGCGTGGTGCGGCACGGCGGCCGGCCGGCTGCTGTGCCGCCCGCCGGGCCGCGGCTCGTCCGCCGCCCTGCGACCGCGGCGGCTTGCGACGATGCTCGCTCATCGAACGACTACTTCCTCGGGCAGGCGCTATCGCCTGGAAGCGGCAGGTGTGCGTTCCCCCCGGTGCGCGAAGCGGCCCCCTGAACGGCCGGGCGCACTGCATCCGGGACGAGGACGCCACCCGGCGCCACCCGGTTCCCAGTGGTCTGCATGGCGCACAGACTACGCACGGTCAAATCCCGACTACTCTGGATGTTCACTCCAATTCAGGCCGCCGGTGTCACACGAACCGGTGATGTGACCTCGTTCACCGTTCCTCCCCTTGTCGACTCAGGACCCGCGCTCTATCGTCTGGATGTATCGAGTCGATACATCAGCTCGGTACATCAGCTCGGAATAAGGGACCAGTAAAGACGCGGGAGCAAAGGACTAGGCTGTGGGGGACAAGGAGGCGAAGAATGAGCAGACGCTCCGGCATCCTCGAGTTCGCCGTCCTCGGCCTGCTCCGCGAATCCCCGATGCACGGCTACGAGCTGCGGAAGCGCCTGAACACCTCACTCGGTGTGTTCAGGGCGTTCAGCTACGGCAGCCTCTACCCCTGCCTGAAGTCCCTCGTGGCGAACGGCTGGCTGGTGGAGGAGCCCGGGAGCGCTCCCGAGGACGCCAAGGCGGCCTCGCTGGCCGGACGGCGGGCGAAGATCGTCTACCGCCTGACGGCGGAGGGGAAAGAGCACTTCGAGAAGTTGCTCGCGCACACGGGTCCGGACGCGTGGGAGGACGAGCACTTCGCCGCCCGCTTCGCGTTCTTCGGGCAGACCTCGCGGGACGTACGGATGCGCGTCCTGGAAGGCCGTCGCAGCCGGCTGGAGGAGCGCCTGGAGAAGATGCGAGCCTCCCTGGCCCGCACCCGGGAACGGCTGGACGACTACACCCTCGAGCTCCAGCGGCACGGCATGGAGTCCGTCGAGCGCGAGGTCCGCTGGCTGAACGAGCTGATCGAGAGCGAACGGGCCGGGCGTGACAGACGCGCCGGTCCGGACCAGTGAGCCCTGCACTCAGCAGGGCTTCGTCGAGAACGAACAGGGAGCAACCGGAATGGGTTCGGTTCGCGTAGCCATCGTCGGCGTGGGCAACTGCGCCGCCTCGCTGGTGCAGGGCGTCGAGTACTACAAGGACGCCGACCCGAACGGCCGCGTGCCGGGTCTGATGCACGTGCAGTTCGGCGACTACCACGTGCGGGACGTCGACTTCGTGGCCGCTTTCGACGTGGACGCCAAGAAGGTCGGGCTCGACCTCGCCGACGCCATCGGCGCCAGCGAGAACAACACGATCAAGATCTGCGACGTGCCCTCGACCGGTGTCACCGTCCAGCGCGGCCACACCCTCGACGGCCTCGGGAAGTACTACCGCCAGACCATCGAGGAGTCCGCCGAGGCCCCGGTCGACGTCGTCCAGGTCCTCAAGGACCGCGAGGTCGACGTCCTCGTCTGCTACCTCCCGGTGGGTTCCGAGGACGCCGCCAAGTTCTACGCGCAGTGCGCCATCGACGCGAAGGTCGCCTTCGTCAACGCCCTCCCGGTCTTCATCGCCGGCACCAAGGAGTGGGCCGACAAGTTCACCGAGGCCGGCGTGCCGATCGTCGGCGACGACATCAAGTCGCAGGTCGGCGCCACCATCACGCACCGTGTGATGGCCAAGCTCTTCGAGGACCGCGGCGTCATCCTCGACCGCACGATGCAGCTGAACGTCGGCGGCAACATGGACTTCAAGAACATGCTCGAGCGCGAGCGCCTGGAGTCCAAGAAGATCTCCAAGACGCAGGCCGTCACCTCCCAGATCCCCGACCGCGAGCTGGGCGAGAAGAACGTCCACATCGGCCCCTCGGACTACGTGGCCTGGCTGGACGACCGCAAGTGGGCCTACGTCCGCCTCGAGGGCCGCGCCTTCGGCGACGTCCCGCTGAACCTGGAGTACAAGCTCGAGGTCTGGGACTCCCCGAACTCCGCCGGTGTCATCATCGACGCCCTGCGCGCCGCGAAGATCGCCAAGGACCGGGGGATCGGCGGCCCGATCCTCTCCGCCTCCTCGTACTTCATGAAGTCGCCCCCCGTGCAGTACTTCGACGACGAGGCCCGCGAGAACGTCGAGAAGTTCATCAGGGGCGAGGTCGAGCGCTAGGCACGCGCCGGCATCCCCGCCACAGGCCCTCGGGACGAGTCGTCGGGCTCCCTGTCCCCGAGGGCCTGTCCCGTATGTGAAGCTGACCGCATGCCCGTCGTGCGTGATCTTCGCGTCCTGCTCCACCTGCGCGATTTCCGCCGCCTGCTGACCGTGCGTCTGCTCTCCCAGGGTGCCGACGGGGTCTACCAGGTCGCACTCGCCGCCCACGTCGTCTTCTCCCCCGAGAAACAGACGTCCCCCGCGGCCATCGCCTCGGCCATGGCCGTCCTGCTGCTCCCGTACTCCCTGCTGGGCCCCCTCACCGGTGTCCTCCTGGACCGCTGGCGCCGCCGGCAGGTACTCCTGCACGGCAACCTGCTGCGTGCCGTCCTGGCCGTCGGCACCGCCCTGCTGGTGCTCGCCACGGCGCCCGACGCGTTGTTCTACGTCTCCGCGCTGTCCGTCACCGCCGTCAACCGCTTCGTCCTCGCCGGGCTCTCGGCCTCGCTGCCGCACGTCGTGGACGATCAGGAGCGGCTGGTGACGGCCAACGCGCTCTCCCCGACCGCCGGCACGCTCGCCGCCACCGCGGGCGGGGGTGTGGCCTTCGCCGTACGGCTCGCCGCCCCGGGCGGGACCGCCTCCGACACCCTCGTCGTCCTCGTCGGCGCCGTCCTCTATCTCTGTGCCGGGGCGGCCGCGCTGCGCATCCCGGCCGACCTGCTGGGCCCCGGCGCCCTCGTCACCACGGTCTCCCTGCGGACGGCCCTCGTCACGACGGTGCGCGGCTTGACGGCCGGCCTCCGGCACCTGGCACACCGCCGGCCCGCCGGACGGGTACTGGCCGCCATGACCCTGATGCGCTTCTGCTACGGCGCCCTGACGGTGACCCTGCTGATGCTCTGCCGGTACGCCTGGACCGACAGCGACGCGGCGGGTCTGGCCCTGCTGGGCCTGGCCGTCAGCGTCTCGGGGGCCGGGTTCTTCGCGGCGGCGGTGATCACCCCATGGGCCACCGGCAGGTTCGGCAGGGTGGGCTGGATCGTCGTCT
This sequence comes from Streptomyces caatingaensis, assembly GCF_001187435.1. Lineage (GTDB taxonomy): Bacteria > Actinomycetota > Actinomycetes > Streptomycetales > Streptomycetaceae > Streptomyces > Streptomyces caatingaensis. Next base: position 180,814 of record NZ_LFXA01000018.1, read on the forward strand.
GCGCCGCCGCCGCTGCCGTCCTCGAACCGGCGCTGGGCCTGCCCTTCGCCCCGGTTCCGATGCTGATCGCCGCCTTCGTGCTGGGCCTGGTCACCCAGGGGGCCAAGATCTCCACGGACACGGTGGTGCAGGCCACCGTGGACGACGCCTTCCGTGGCCGGGTCTTCTCGCTCTACGACGTGCTCTTCAACGTCGCCTTCGTGGGCGCGGCGGGCGTGGCCGCACTGATGCTGCCGCATGACGGCCGGTCGGTCGGCCTCGTCGTCACCGTCGCGGTGCTCTACGCGGTGACGGCGGTCGCGCTGACGACGGGAGGGCCGGTTTCACGTGAAACAGCGCCGGCGGAGAGGCCGACCTCCGAGGACGGCGTACGTTTCACGTGAAACCGGGGCGGGCCCGCTCAGCTCTGCTGGTCCGCCCACCAGCGCTTGAGCTCGGCCACGGCCTCGTCCCGCTCCATCGGGCCCTTCTCCAGCCGGAGCTCCAGCATGTGCCGGTAGGCCCGGCCGACCTGGGGGCCGGGGCCGATCTCCAGGACCTGCATGATCTCGTTGCCGTCGAGATCCGGCCGGATGGCGTCCAGCTCCTCCTGCTCCTGGAGGGCGGCGATGCGCCGCTCCAGCCCGTCGTAGGCGTCGGAGAGCGCCTTGGCCTTGCGCTTGTTGCGGGTCGTGCAGTCGGAGCGGGTCAGCTTGTGCAGCCGGTCGAGCAGATGGCCCGCGTCCCGCACATAGCGCCGCACGGCCGAGTCCGTCCACTCGCCGGTGCCGTAGCCGTGGAAGCGCAGGTGCAGCTCGACGAGCTTCGAGACGTCCTTCACCTGCTCGTTGGAGTACTTGAGCTTGGTCATCCGGGAGCGGGTCATCTTGGCGCCGACCACCTCGTGGTGGTGGAAGGAGACCCTGCCGTCCTTCTCGAACCGGCGGGTCTTCGGCTTGCCGATGTCGTGCAGCAGCGCGGCCAGCCGCAGCACCAGGTCCGGCCCGCCCCCCGGCTGGTCGCGCGGGGCCTCCAGCGCGATGGCCTGGTCGAGGACGGTGAGGGTGTGCTCGTAGACGTCCTTGTGCCGGTGGTGCTCGTCGCTCTCCAGCCGCAGGGCCGGCAGCTCCGGGAGGACCAGCGCGGCCAGGCCGGTGTCGACGAGGAGGCGCAGGCCCTTGCGGGGGTGGTCGGAGAGGATCAGCTTGTTCAGCTCGTCACGGATCCGCTCGGCGGAGACGATTTCCAGCCGACCCGCCATCTCCGTCATCGCGGTGACGACCTCGGGAGCCACCTCGAAGTCGAGCTGGGCGGCGAAGCGCGCCGCCCGCATCATGCGCAGCGGATCGTCGGAGAAGGACTCCTCCGGGGTGCCGGGAGTGCGCAGGATCCGCGCGGCGAGGTCCTCGAGCCCGTTGTGCGGGTCGATGAACTCCTTCTCCGGGAGGGCCACGGCCATGGCGTTGACCGTGAAGTCACGGCGGACCAGGTCCTCCTCGATGGAGTCGCCGTAGGAGACCTCGGGCTTGCGCGAGGTCCGGTCGTAGGCCTCCGACCGATAAGTCGTGATTTCGAGATCGAAACCGGCCTTGCGGCAGCCGACGGTGCCGAAGGCGATGCCGACCTCCCAGACCGCGTCCGCCCACGGCCGGACGATCTTGAGGACGTCGTCGGGCCGGGCGTCCGTCGTGAAGTCCAGGTCGTTGCCCAGGCGCCCGAGCAGCGCGTCCCGTACCGACCCGCCGACCAGGGCGAGCGTGAACCCGGCGTCCCTGAAACGGCGGCCGAGGTCGTCGGCGACGGGGGACACCCGCAGGAGCTCGCTCACGGCACGGCGCTGCACGTGGCTGAGTTCGTTCGTCGGCGTGGGATGGCTGTTGTTGGCATTCGGCACAACAGAAGAGGGTACGTGGCCGGGGCCCGATAGACGTCCTCGATCGAGACCGCTGTGTGAGGCGCTTCATAAACCGCTCGTGGCCTGGCCGGCCCCGCCGCCGGTGATCATGTGCGGCGGTCCGCAGCACTTAGGCACAGCGCGCCTCGTTACCATTCGTGGACGCACAACCGACGACCACTGACGACGACGAGGGACGGGCGAGCGCGTGGCCGAAGCGGCAGAGTTCCAGGGGACGACACCCGCTCCTGCCGTCCGGCGGTTCCGGCACCTCGTGACGGTGCTCACCGGCCTGCTGGTCCTCCTCGGCATGGCCGAGCTGCCGTCCGCCCCCGCCGCGCACGCGGACGCGGGGGGCTCCCGCACGGTCGGCGTCTCCATCGACACCCTCACGCCGGGCGCCCCGACGCAGAACGACAAGATCACGATCTCGGGCACCGTGACCAACAAGAGCAGGACGACGGTCACCGGCGGCCACGTGGGCCTGCGCACGGGCCCGCTGCTCACCACGCGCAGCGAGATCGACGACATCGGCGACCGGACGTCCTTCTCCCCCGGCACGGACGGCCCCGAGATCGGCGGCCACACCCAGAAGATCGGCAAGCTGCAGCCCGGCGTCAGCCGCGAGTTCAGCCTGACGCTGCCGGCCAAGGACCTCAAGCTCGACAAGGACGGCGTCTACCAGCTGGGCGTCTCCTTCTCCGGCCAGACCGCCGACCAGGGCTACGAGCGGGTGCTCGGCATCCGGCGGACCCTGCTGCCGTGGCAGCCCTCCGGCACCGACGGCAAGAAGACGAAGCTGACCTTCCTGTGGCCGCTGATCTCCAGCACCCGTCTCACCGGCCGCACCGAGTCGGACCAGCAGCAGACGCCGGTCTTCCCCGACGACGACCTCGCCGCGGAGCTGGCGCCCGGCGGGCGCCTCCAGCAGCTCGTCGCCCTCGGCAAGAACCTGCCGGTGACCTGGGTCATCGACCCCGACCTGCTGGCCACCGTCGAGGCCATGACCAAGCGCTACCAGATCCCCGGACCGGACGGCGAGGACGTCCCGGGCCAGGGCCAGGCCGTCGCCAAGCAGTGGCTCGGCCAGCTCCAGAGCGCCGTGGCCGGCCACCAGGTCGTCGCGCTCCCCTTCGCCGACCCCGACCTCGCCTCGCTCGCGCACCGCGGCAAGAACGTCCCGGGCACGCTGGGACACCTCCAGTCGGCCACGGAGCTCGCCGCGACCACGGTGGACACGATCCTCCAGGTCAAGCCGCGCACCGACTTCGCCTGGCCGGTGGACGGCGCGGTCGACTCCTCCGTCGTCGACGTCGCCACCTCGGCCGGCGCCCACAACATCATCGCCCGCAGCGACAGCCTCCGGGAGCCCGACGGCTCCCCGTACGCCCCCACGGCGGCCCGGCAGATCGGCGGCGGGAACACCGCGATCGTGGCCGACGCCCGCCTCTCGACGGCCTTCGAGGGCGACCTGACGCGCGCGGGCGACGCCTCGCTCGCGGTCCAGCGGTTCCTCGCCCAGAGCCTCATGGTCAACAAGCAGGCGCCGGAGAACGAGCGGAGCATCGTCGTCGCCCCGCAGCGCGTCCCGACCACCAGCCAGGCCCAGGCGATGGCGACGGCGCTCGGCGCCCTCTCCGACGGCCGCTGGACGGAGCCGCTCGACCTGGGGGACGCGGCCAAGGCCAAACCGGACCCGTCGGCCGGCCGCCACGTACCCGGCACCGGCGCCTACCCGGACTCCCTGCGCTCCCAGGAACTGTCCGCCGAGACCTTCACGGCCGTCCGCGCGACCCAGGCGTCCCTGGACAAGTTCAAGGCGATCCTGACCTCCCCCGAGCGCGTGGTCATCCCCTACGGCAGCGCGATCATGCGCGAGATGTCCACCTCCTGGCGGGGCGACGCGGCGGGCGCCTCCGACTTCCGCGGGGAGGTCAGCTCGAACCTCACCGGCCTCACCCAGCAGGTGAAGCTCGTCGAGAAGTCCGACGCGACGCTCTCCGGTCGCAGCGCGACCATCCCCGTGACCGTGAAGAACGGACTGCTCCAGGGCGTCACCGGGCTGACGCTGCGCCTGGAGTCCACCCAGCCGAACCGGCTGAAGGTGGAGAGCGAGCAGCCGGTGAAGATCGAGGGCGGGCACAGCCAGTCGGTCAAGTTCGAGACGCGGGCCTATGCGAACGGCCCGGTCAGGCTGCGGGCCCGGCTCTACACCGCCGACAACCAGCCGTTCGGTGATCCCGTCGAGTTCACTGTGCATGTCACCTCCGTCACCCTTATGGTGCTGCTGGTCATCGCCGGAGGTGTTTTCCTCCTCGTCCTCGCGGGACTCCGCATCTACCTCAAGCGCAAGCGCTCGGGGAACCGCGAGCCCTCCGCGGACGGCTCCGGCGACGGCGGAGCAGACCCCTCGGACGACGACGGGCCCGGCGGCGACGAGCCCGAGCGGCCGGGTGACCCGGCGGACAGCGGAAAGCGGAGCGGTCGGCCCTCCGGTCCGGGTGAGAAAGTGGAACGTTGACGTGTCGTGGGGCCGGTCGGCCGCGGACGGATGAGGTGGGTTAGCGATGAACGCGCCGTACGACGGTGACCGCGGCCAGGGTGCCGGGGGAGACCGGCGGGACCAGTACCCGCCGGCCCCGCCCGGCGCCCAGGAGCCGCCGCGGCCGGAACCGTACGCCCAGGACCCCTACCTGCGCGACGCGTACGCCGCCGAGCCGTACCCCGGTCAGACCCCGGGCGGCCAGGCCCCGGCGCAGGGCGCGCCGTACGGGGGCGGCCCGCTCGTGCCCCCGCCCGGCCCCGTCCAGCCCCAGCAACCGCAACAGCAGCCGTGGCCCTCCGCGTACTCCTTCGACGACGCCACCACGCAGGTCATGGACAGCGTCCCCGGCGGCACGCCCGAGCCTCCGCGGCGCGACGCGTTCGCGCATCTCTACCGCGATCAGCAGCAGCCGTACGAGCCGCAGCGGCCGGCGGGGCAGCAGATTCCGGGGCCGGGGCAGTACAGCCCGCAGCCGACGCAGCCCGCCGTGCCGCTCTCCGAGCCGCTCGCGGCGGAGCCGCTGGACGAGCAGGAGCCCGCCCCCGCGGCCCCCGCCGCCAAGGGCGGCAAGGCGTCCGGGCTGCTGAAGTCGAGCGCGCTGATGGCGGCGGGCACGATGGTCTCCCGGCTCACGGGCTTCGTGAAGAACGCCCTCATCGTGGTCGCGCTCGGCACCGCGGTGCTCAGCGACACCTACACCGTGGCCAACCAGCTCCCCGCGATGGTCTTCTTCCTGACGATCGGCGGAGGTCTCAACTCCGTCTTCGTCCCGCAGCTGGTCCGTGCCATGAAGGAGGACTCGGACGGCGGCCAGGCCTACGCGAACCGACTGCTGACGCTCGTCAGCGTGATCCTCGGCGGCCTGGTCCTGCTCACCGTGCTGGGGGCGGAGTACCTCGTCCCCCTGATGTCGAACGACTTCGCCGACGACGCCGCGGCCAACTCCGTCACGGTGACCTTCGTCCGCTACTGCATGCCCACGATCTTCTTCACGGGCATCCACGTGGTGATGGGTCAGATCCTCAACGCCCGCGGCCGCTTCGGCGCGATGATGTGGACCCCCGTCCTCAACAACGTCGTCGTCATCACCACCTTCGGACTCTTCATCTGGGTCTACGGCACCTCCGGCACCTCCCACCTGGACGTGCACACGATCCCGCCGGAGGGCATCCGCCTGCTCGGCGTGGGCACGCTGCTCGGACTGGTGGTCCAGGCCCTGGCGATGCTGCCCTACCTGCGGGCGACCGGGTTCAAGGTCCGCCCCCGCTTCGACTGGCGCGGCCACGGCCTGGGCAAGGCCGCGAAGCTGGCCAAGTGGACGATGTTGTTCGTCCTGGCCAACCAGGCGGGCAACCTCGTCGTCACCCAGCTCGCCACCGCGGCCGGCCACGAGGCGTCCCGCCAGGGCCACCCCGGCACCGGCATCACGGCCTACATCAACGCCCAGTTGATCTGGAACATGCCGCAGGCCATCCTGACCGTCTCGATCATGGCCGCGATGCTTCCCCGGCTCTCTCGCTCGGCCCTCGACGGAGACGTCAGCGCGGTCCGGGACGACATCTCCCAGGGCCTGCGCACCTCGGCCGTCGCCATCGTGCCCGTCGCCTTCAGCTTCCTGGCGCTGGGCATCCCGATGTGCACCCTCCTCTTCGGCTCGTCCGGCGACGGTGCCCGTTCCTTCGGTTACACCCTCATGGCGTTCAGCCTGGGCCTGATCCCGTTCTCCGTGCAGTACGTCATCCTGCGCGCCTTCTACGCGTACGAGGACACCCGCACCCCCTTCTACAACACGGTGATCATCGCCGCCGTCAACGCCTCGTGCTCGGCGATCAGCTACTTCGTCCTCCCGGCCCGCTGGGTCGTGGCGGGCATGGGCGCCTCCTACGGCCTCGCCTACGCCGTCGGCGTCGGCGTCGCCTGGCGGCGCCTGCGGAACCGGCTCGGGGGCGACCTCGACGGCGCCCGCGTGGTGCGGACGTACGCCCGCCTGGCGGGCGCCTGCATCCCGGCCACGATCGTCGGCGGCGTCGCCGCCTACGGCGTCGGGCAGGTCCTGGGCAGCGGCGTGACCGGATCGCTCGCCGCCCTGGTCGTCGGCGGAGCCCTCCTGCTCGCCATCTTCTACGCGGCCGCCAAGCGCATGCGCGTCGAGGAGCTGACCGCCATGGTCGGCATGGTCCGGGGGCGCCTCGGACGCTGACCGGAGCACAACCTTCGCCCACCGCCGTGTGTCGTGCAGGGCGACGGAGTGTGGGCACAATTGTCTTGGCCGCGGACAGGGTGCAACGGACGGGGAGGCAGGAACGACGGTGGCGGAACGGAGCACGGCTGCCGTCGACGTGGCAAACAGCAGCGCCGCCAAGGCGGGCAAGGCCACGGCCGACGGCACGGAGGCCGGGAAGACCCAGAAGGACGTCGTCGGCGCGCGCGAGGACGACGGGCGCGCGGAGCGCCCTGCCGAGTTGCACAGCGGCCACAAGCTCGCCGGACGGTACCGCCTCGAGGAATGCGTCACCCGTCTGGACGGATTCAGTAGCTGGCGTGCCGTCGACGAGAAGCTGCGCCGGGCCGTCGGCGTCCACCTGCTGCCCGCCGATCACCCCCGTGCCCGCTCGGTGCTCGCCGCCGCGCGCTCCGCGGCGCTGCTCGGCGACCCGCGCTTCGTCCAGGTCCTCGACGCGGTCGAGGAGAACGACCTCGTCTACGTCGTCCACGAGTGGCTGCCCGACGCCACGGAGCTGACCGCGGTCCTCGCGGCCGGCCCCATGGAGCCCTTCGACGCCTACCAGCTCGTGAGCCAGGTGTCCCAGGCGATGGCGTCGGCCCACCGCGAGGGGCTGGCGCACCTGCGGCTCGGGCCCGCGTCCGTGCTGCGCACCGGCAGTGGGCAGTACCGCATCCGCGGCCTCGCCGTGATGGCCGCCCTGCGCGGCATCACCTCCGACTCCCCCCAGCGCACCGACACCGAGGCCATCGGCGCCCTGCTGTACGCGGCGCTCACCCAGCGCTGGCCCTACGAGGGCAACGCGCACGGCCTGGCGGGGCTGCCCAAGGGCGTCGGGCTGATCGCACCCGACCAGGTGCGCGCGGGCGTCCATCGCGGGCTCTCCCAGCTGGCGATGCGGGCGCTCACCTCCAAGGGGCAGGAGGAGCCCTGCACGACCCCGGAGGAGCTCGCCAAGGCGGTCGCGGCGATGCCGCGCATCCGGCCGCCGGAGACGCCCTTCACCGCGGGTCCGTCCTACCACCGGCCCCAGGCCGGAGGGTACGGACCGCCCGTGGCACACCCGGCCGCCGCCGCTCCGCCGCCCCCGCTGCAGAGCCGCACGGGCACGGCCATCAAGTGGATCGTCTCCTCGCTGCTCATCGCCGCGCTGGGCCTGGGCAGCTGGCAGCTCGCGGACACGCTGCTGAAGAAGGGGGACAAGGACGACGACACCCACCACTCGCAGTCGTCGGACGGCGGCTCCCCGAACAAGCCCGCCAACCACAAACTGTCCATCAAGGACAGCCACGAATACGCCCCCGACGGCAGTCCTCAGAACCCCGACAAGGTGCAGTTCACCTACGGCGAGGACAACGGCCCCGCCTGGCGCACACGCTCCTTCACCGACCAGCTGGCTCCCAACTCCTACAAGGAGGGTGTGGGCATCGTCTACGACCTCGGCAAGGAGCAGCAGCTCTCCGAGGCCAAGATCCGGATGCGTGACGCCGGCGGAACCAGGATCACGCTCTATGCGGCGGACGGTCTGGACACGTCCACCCCGGTGAACAAGATGAAGAAGCTCGCCGGGACCACCGAGAACGGCACGCTGGCGAAGTTCTCCGTGAAGAGCACGGTCAAGACGCGCTATGTGCTGATGTGGATCACCGCTCTGCCCTACAGCGGTCCCAAGGACTTCAGTGGGAGCGGCCACAAGCAGGCCATCAGCAACGTCCAGTTCCTCGGCCACTGACCCGAGGACCCGCTGCCCCTACCCAGTGGATCCCTCTCCTCTCTAAGTTGTTCTCAACAGCGGGCCGCGCGCGGCGTACGGCGCTCTCGGGGCGGGGTGAGTGCAATCGGAGAAGAAGCACGACAGCGGGGCACACCGCCCGGCGGCAGTGACAGCGAGCTGCTCGCCCGGCACGTCGCCGGCGATCCCGACGCCTTCGGCGAGATCGTGCGGCGGCACAGGGACCGGCTCTGGGCCGTGGCCCTGCGCACCCTCGGCGACCGGGAAGAGGCCGCGGACGCCGTCCAGGACGCCCTCGTCTCCGCCTACCGCGCCGCCCACACCTTCCGCGGCCAGTCCGCCGTCACCACCTGGCTGCACCGCATCACCGTGAACGCCTGCCTGGACCGTGCCCGCAAGGCCGCCGCCCGACGAACCTCGCCCCTCGTGGAGACGGAGAAGCTGGAACACCTGCTGGAGCCGCACGAGTCCGCGGCCGAGCCGGCGGAACGCGGGGATCTGCACCGCGAGTTGCTCGGCGCGCTGGCCACGCTGCCGCCCGACCAAAGGGCCGTCCTCGTCCTGGTCGACATGCAGGGCTATCCCGTCGCGGAGGCGGCCGCCGTGCTGAACATCCCCGTCGGGACGGTGAAGAGCCGTTGCGCCAGAGCCCGGGCCAGGCTGCTGCCGCTCCTCACCCATCTGCGTCCGGACGGCAGGGGTAGCCCTTCCGGCGAGCGGGAAAGGAACCGGTCGCAGGGCACGACCGTCCCACCACCGGCGGGACAGAGTGACGTGGATCCAGTGAAGGGCGGAGGTGGACGAGCGTGACCTCGACGACCGGCACGGAGGGGCATCCGGAGGTCGCGGAAATCTCCGCGCTCACCGAGGGGATCCTGTCCCCCGCGCGCACCGCGGATCTGCGGGAGCACCTCGCGGACTGCGTGATCTGTGAGGACGTACGCGTCTCCCTCGACGAGATCAGGGGACTGCTGGGCACCCTGCCGGGCCCGGTGCGGATGCCGGCGGACGTCGCCGGGAGGATCGACGCGGCCCTCGCGGCCGAAGCACTGCTCGACGCGACCTCCCCGGGCACCGGACGCCCCGGTGTTTCACGTGAAACGGCACCGCGGTCGGACGAGCGTGTTTCACGTGAAACGACGGACCGCGTTTCACGTGAAACAGTGACGGCCGGCCGCCCCGCGGGCCGTCCCCGCGCAGCCACCGGCCCGGGCCGAGGGGCCTCGCCCCGGAGGCGCCGCTGGGCCGGGATGCTGATCGGCGGAGCCTGCGCCGCCGCGGCCCTCGGTGTCGGCACCGTCCTCCTCCAGGGCGGCGACGGTGGAGGGGACGGCACCCCGGCCACGGCCGGACAGCGCACCTCCTCGGCGATCGCCGTGACCGAGATCAAGACCCGGGTCCACGACGCCCTCAAGGACCTCAAGGGCAGTGACGGCGGGGGGATGCGAGCCCAGGACAGCCGGGAGACGGTACCCTTCCAGGACTCGGGCACCACCGCGCCCAGCTGTGTGCAACAGGCCATCGGCCGCCCCGAAACGGCTCTCGTCACACGTCATGAGCGGTTCACCGGGACGGACACCTATCTGGTCGTCTTCGCGCACGCCGGCGACGACACACTCGTTGACGTCTATGTCGTCGCGGCGGACTGTGTCGCCTCATCGCCCGGCATTCCGGGAAAGGTCCTGGTGAACCAGACGATCGCCCGTTCCTGAGCGGTCTCCCCGGCCGCTGCGATGCCCTGGGGGGAATGCTCGCCCCGTAGGATCCGTTGGGTGGGGTGAGACCCAGCACAGCAGGCAGCAAGTCGGCAGAGACGAGGAAGAAACCAGTGAGCGACGTCCGCAACGTGATCATCATCGGCTCCGGGCCCGCGGGCTACACGGCGGCGCTCTACACCGCCCGCGCCTCCCTCAAGCCGCTGGTCTTCGAGGGCTCGGTGACTGCCGGTGGCGCCCTGATGAACACCACCGACGTGGAGAACTTCCCGGGCTTCCGCGAGGGCATCATGGGCCCCGACCTCATGGACAACATGCGGGCCCAGGCCGAGCGGTTCGGCGCCGAGCTGATCCCGGACGACATCACCGCTGTCGACCTCAGCGAGGACATCAAGACGGTCACCGACTCCGCCGGCACCGTCCACCGTGCCAAGGCCGTCATCGTCGCCACCGGCTCGCAGCACCGCAAGCTGGGCCTGCCCCGCGAGGACGAGCTCTCCGGCCGCGGGGTCTCCTGGTGCGCCACCTGCGACGGGTTCTTCTTCAAGGACAAGGACATCGTCGTGGTCGGCGGCGGCGACACCGCGATGGAGGAGGCCACCTTCCTCTCCCGCTTCGCCAGGACCGTCACCGTCGTCCACCGCCGCGACGCCCTGCGCGCGAGCAAGGCCATGCAGGACCGCGCCTTCGCCGACCCGAAGATCTCCTTCGTGTGGAACAGCGAGGTCGCCGAGATCCACGGCGAGAGCAAGCTCACCGGGCTGACCCTGCGCGACGTCAAGACGGGCGAGACCTCCGAGCTGGCGGTCGAGGGCCTCTTCATCGCCATCGGCCACGACCCCCGTACCGAGCTCTTCAAGGGCCAGCTGGACCTGGACGACGAGGGCTACCTCAAGGTCGAGTCCCCCACCACCCGCACCAACCTCACGGGCGTCTTCGCCGCCGGTGACGTCGTGGACCACACCTACCGTCAGGCGATCACCGCCGCGGGCACCGGCTGCTCCGCCGCCCTGGACGCGGAGCGGTTCCTGGCCGCCCTCGGCGACGGTGTGAACGTCCGCGAGCCCGAGCAGACCGCCTGATCACCCCCCTCCGCACAAAGAACCAAGGAGACCGCACAATGGCTCTCAAGGCCGTGACCGACGCGTCCTTCGACGAGGACGTCCTGAAGAGCGACAAGCCCGTCCTGCTGGAGTTCTGGGCCGAGTGGTGCGGTCCGTGCCGCCAGATCGCCCCCTCGCTCGAGGCCATCGCCGCCGAGCACGGCGACAAGCTCGAGGTCGTCAAGCTCAACATCGACGAGAACCCCACCACCGCCGCCAAGTACGGCGTCATGTCGATCCCGACCCTCAACGTCTACCGGGGCGGCGAGGTCGTCAAGACGATCGTCGGTGCCAAGCCGAAGGCGGCGCTGGAGCGCGACCTGGACGAGTTCATCGGCCAGTGAGAAGGCGAGCGCCGTTTCACGTGAAACGGCGGGTGTGAAGGAGGGGCTGTCCCCGTCGGGGACAGCCCCTCCTTCACACCCGAACAGCATGGCCGGACAGCACGCTCACGCCGGGCCCGCTCACAACGGCCGCAGGGCGGGCTCCTTCTGGACCGCGCCGAGCAGCCGGTCCAACGCCAGCTCGACGTCCTCCTTCCAGGAGAGCGCCGAACGCAGCTCCAACCGCAGCCGCGGATACCGCGGATGCTGCCGCACGGTCTTGAATCCGACCGCCAGCAGATGATCCGCCGGCAGGACGCACGCCGGCTCCTTCCAACGGGCGTCACCGAAGGCCTCGATGGCCTTGAACCCCCGTCGGAGCACATCCTTGGCCACCGTCTGCACCATCACCCGGCCGAGCCCCTGCCCCTGGAAGCGCGGCATCAGCCAGGCGGTGGTCAGCTGCACCGCGTCCGCCGCCACCGGGCTGGTGGGGAAGGCCGTGGAGCGGGGCACATAGGCCGGAGGGGCGTAGAGCACGAAGCCGACCGGCTCGTCGTCCACATAGACGACCCGGCCGCACGAGCCCCACTCCAGCAGCACCGCCGAGATCCAGGCCTCCTTCTCCAGCTCCGGACGTCCCGCTCTCAGCGCGGCCTCACCGCTGACGGGGTCCAGCTCCCAGAAGACACAGGCGCGACAGCGCTTCGGGAGGTCCGGGAGATTGTCCAGAGTGAGCGGTACGAGCCGACGCCCCATCGAGCCAGTTCCTCACTTCCTGCGCGTGCCACGCCCTGGGAGACGCCCAGCACACTGCGCTCCCTGAGCAGGCCGCCGACGAATCCGGCAAGTGCCCCCAGGCCCAGCCCCGTCGCCACCCAGCCGTTCCGGCTCACCGTTCGCATGGCCTCGCCCCTCCGTGAACTGCGACAGCGTGTCCGACGCGGTTGTGCCATACCTCAACGCATCGTAGCCACAGGGCGATTGGGCCGACAGTCGACAAAGGCAAAGGGGCGGCCTGTGTTTCACGTGGAACACAAGCCGCCCCGAAAGACCGGAAGGGAATTACTCCCCGGTGCCGTCACCGGACGCGGTCTCGTCGGACGCGTCCTCCGAGAGCTTCTGGTCCAGCACCCCGCCTTCACCGGGAGCGAGGGTGCCCAGGATCCGCTCCAGGTCGTCGATCGAGGCGAACTCGACGACGATCTTTCCCTTCTTCTGCCCGAGGTCCACCTTCACCCGGGTGTCGAAGCGGTCCGAGAGCCGCGACGCCAGATCGCTCAGCGCGGGGGAGACCCTGGCCCCGGCCCGGAGCCCCCTGGCCTTCGTGGACTTCTTCGTCCGCGAGCCCATCAGCTGGACGATCTCCTCCACCGAGCGCACGGAGAGCCCCTCCGCCACGATGCGGCGGGCGAGCTTCTCCTGCTCCTGTGCGTCGTCGATCGAGAGCAGCGCCCTGCCATGGCCGGCGGAGAGCACTCCGGAGGCGAGCCGCAGCTGCACCTCCGGCGAAAGCTTCAGCAGCCGGAGGGTGTTGGAGACCTGCGAACGCGAGCGGCCGATGCGGTCCGCGAGCTCGTCGTGCGTGCAGGCGAAGTCCTTGAGCAACTGGTCGTAGGCCGCCGCCTCCTCCAGGGGGTTGAGCTGCGCCCGGTGGAGGTTCTCCAGCAGCGCATCCAGGAGGAGCTTCTCGTCCTCCGTGGCCCGGACGATGGCGGGGATCTTCTCCAGTCCGGCCTCACGGCAGGCCCGCCAGCGCCGCTCGCCCATGATGAGCTCGTAGCGCTCGGGGCCCAGCTGCCGGACGACGACGGGCTGGAGGAGCCCCACTTCGCGAATGGAGGTGACCAGCTCGGCCAGGGCGTCCTCGTCGAACACCTCACGGGGCTGCCGCGGGTTGGGCGTGATGGAGTCCAGGGGGAGCTCCGCGAAGTGCGCTCCCGCCACCGTCTCCACGGCCTCGGGCTGCTGCGCGGCCGGCACCTCGGGCACCGCGGCATCGGCCGCCGCGGCAGCCGCCTCCTTCTCCGCGATCCGTGTCGCCGCCATCCGGTCCGCGGTCAGCAAGGGCATCGCGGTGGGGGACGTCGCACCGGGCCCCATCGCGGGCGTACCGATCTCCGCTCCCTTGGGCGCCGCCGGGATCAGTGCACCGAGCCCCCGGCCCAGTCCTCTACGTCGCTCACTCACTGCAGCCCCTCCGACATGCTGTGCTGGTCATGCTGTTGCTGACGGCCCACCATATGGGCCCTGTCGCCGTCGTACTGCACGCCGACTCCCCGGAGCGCGATCTCCCGGGCCGCCTCCATGTACGACAGCGCACCGCTGGAGCCCGGGTCGTATGTGAGCACCGTCTGGCCGTAGCTGGGCGCCTCGGAGATGCGGACCGAGCGCGGAATGCTGGTCCGCAGCACCTCCTGGCCGAAGTGGCTGCGCACCTCGTCGGCCACCTGGGAGGCGAGCCGCGTCCGGCCGTCGTACATGGTCAGCAGGATCGTCGACACATGGAGCTTGGGGTTGAGATGCCCCCGGACGAGCTCGACGTTCCGCAGCAGCTGTCCCAGGCCCTCCAGCGCGTAGTACTCGCACTGAATGGGGATCAGCACCTCGGCGCCCGCGACCAGGGCATTGACCGTCAGCAGGCCCAGCGAGGGAGGACAGTCGATCAGGATGTAGTCCAGCGGCTGTTCATAGGCCTTGATGGCCCGGTCCAGCCGGCTCTCGCGGGCCACCAGGGAGACGAGCTCGATCTCGGCACCGGCCAGGTCGATGGTGGCGGGGGCGCAGAAGAGACCCTCGACGTCCCGGACGGGCTGCACCACTTCGGACAGCTTCCGCTGGTCCACCAGAACGTCGTAGATCGACGGCACCTCGGCGTGGTGGTCGATGCCCAGCGCCGTCGAGGCGTTGCCCTGCGGGTCGAGGTCCACCACCAGCACCCGGTTGCCGTGCAGCGCCAGCGAGGCCGCCAGGTTGACCGTGGTCGTGGTCTTGCCGACCCCGCCCTTCTGGTTGGCGACCACCATCACCCGGGTCTGCTCCGGCCGGGGCATCTGGGGCGGCGTTTCCCGTCCCGCCCCGGGGTGCGGCGCGGTTTCACGTGAAACGGACCCCGCGGCACCCGCGGGGGCGGGGACCGGTTCGGAGTCGGCGGGGCGGGGACCGGGGACCGGATCGGCCATCGGCCCCGCGATATTGGCGTCGGACCGCAAGGATTCACTCTCCTCGACATCAGGCTCGCGATGTGGAGAGCCTGCCATGTTTCCCGGGGTGCGAACCAGTGAGGCCCGCTCCCCTGTGGATGAATCCACCGTGCCTGTGGATAGCCGTGACGGCTCCACGACGTCGACCGTCCGTCGATCACGCGCCGCGGCCGCCCGGCCGCGGCCGATGATTCCCTGCAGCAAGGAGCGATGTTTCACGTGAAACACGATGCACGTGACGCACCGCTCACCCGCCGCGACACTCCGTGATGTAAACGTCAGTCAGCTTGTATGGAGCATGGGGCAGGTCCGGAGGACCCGCCCGGCTCCACCCGTCAGCGCCGGCGGCGGGAACGGCTCACGCGGGCGGCCTTGGCCCGCTTGGCCGCGAAGCGCACGCCTCCGGGGCTCTCGCCGACCTCGACCCGCACCAGGGTCGACGGCGGGTCCACGATCCCCTGGCCGACCTGGAGCACCGACGTCCGCTCCACCCCCAGCTTGCTCAGCGCCGCCCGGGCGCCCTTGAGCTCCTCCTCGGCCGTGTCCCCCTTGAGGGCCAGCATCTCGCCGTACGGCCGCAGCAGCGGCACGCCCCAGCCGGCGAGCCGGTCCAGGGGGGCCACCGCGCGCGCCGTCACCACGTGCACCGGCTGGAGCTTGCCCAGCACCTCCTCGGCCCGGCCGCGCACGACCGTGACATGGTCCAGCCCGAGGAGCTCGACGACCTCGGAGAGGAACGTGGTGCGCCGCAGCAGCGGCTCCAGGAGCGTGATCTGGAGGTCGGAACGGACCAGGGCCAGCGGGATGCCCGGCAGTCCGGCCCCCGAGCCCACGTCGCACACCGAGACGCCCTCGGGCACGGCCTCGGAGAGCACCGCGCAGTTCAGCAGGTGCCGTTCCCACAGCCGGGGAACCTCGCGGGGCCCGATGAGACCGCGCCGGACGCCCGCGTCGGCCAGCAGCTCGGCATAGCGAACGGCGTCCGGAAAGCGGTCGCCGAAAACCGCCCGTGCCTCCGGGGGCGCCGGGGGGAGCTCCGCTGCCTCTTCCACGGTGAACCGTCCTTCCGTACCACGTTGTAGCGACGAGATCGACGACAGTGCGGTCCCCCGTCCCGCGGGGTCCGCACCGTCAGGCTGACAAGGTACGGCCCCGCCTGCGAACAGACGGGGCCGTACCTACCGGAAAGTGGGGTTGGGTCACGCCGGCAGGACGACGACGCGACGCTGCGGCTCCTCGCCCTCGGACTCGCTGCGCAGACCCGCCGAGGCCACCGCGTCGTGGACGACCTTGCGCTCGAAGGGCGTCATCGGGGCCAGCTTGACCGGCTTGCCGCTGCTCCTGGCGTCCGCCACGGCCTGCGCGCCCAGCTTGGCGAGCTCCTCGCGCTTGCGCGCCCGGAAGCCCGCGATGTCGAGCATGAGACGGCTGCGGTCACCGGTCTCCCGGTTGACCGCGAGCCGGGTCAGCTCCTGGAGCGCCTCCAGCACCTCACCGTCACGGCCCACCAGCTTCTGCAGATCGCGGCTGGTCGAGTCGCTGATGATCGACACCGACGCCCGGTCCGCCTCGACGTCCATGTCGATGTCGCCGTCCAGGTCGGCGATGTCGAGCAGACCCTCGAGGTAGTCGGCCGCGATCTCGCCCTCCTGCTCCAGGCGGGACAGCGTGTCGGTGCCCTCGGCGGCGGCCGCACTGGTCTGGTGCTGGGTGTCCGTCACGGTGGACTCCTTCATTACTTCTTGGACGAGGGGTGCTTGGGCCGCTGGGGGCCGCCCTTGCGCTGACCGGACTTGGCGCCGCGGGACGAACCGCCGCCCTGCTGCGGCTTGCCGTCCTCGGACTCCTTGGCACCGTTGCCGGACGAGGCCCGGGTGCGGCCGGCCGGGGTCTTGCCCGCCTGGCCGGCGGCCTGGCGCTTCGACTTCGGCTGGCGCTTCGGCTGCTGGCGGGCGGCGCGCGCGGCCTCGACGGCCTCCTTCGCCGCGATCTCGGCCGGGTCCTCCTTCAGCTTGCCCTTGGCCTTCAGGCGCTCCTGGCGCTGGGTGTAGGCGAGGCTGCCCGGGGTGGGGTTGCGGCGGATGACGTACATCTGCTGCCCCATCGTCCACACGTTGGTGGTCAGCCAGTAGACGAGGACACCGACCGGGAAGTTGATGCCGAAGACGGCGAACATGATCGGGAAGACGTACATCAGCATCTTCTGCTGCTGCATGAACGGCGTCTTCACCGAGAGGTCGACGTTCTTCGTCATCAGCTGGCGCTGCGTGTAGAACTGCGACAGCGACATCAGGACGATCATGATGACCGTGACGACCCGGACGTCCGTCAGCGTGGCCCCGAGGTGCTCGACCTTGCTCGCGTTGTCCATGAACTTCGCGGACAGCGGGGCACCGAAGATGTGCGCCTTGCGCGCGCTGTCCAGCAGCGACTGGTCGATGACGCCGACCGTCTTGCCCTGCGCGATGTGGTTCAGGACCTGGTACAGCGAGATGAAGAAGGGCGACTGGGCCAGGATCGGGAGACAGCTCGAGAGCGGGTTGGTGCCCGTCTCCTTGTAGAGCTTCATCATCTCTTCGGACTGGCGCTGCCGGTCGCTCTTGTAGCGCTCCTGGATCGCCTTCATCTTCGGCTGGAGCGCCTGCATGTTCCGCGTCGCCTTGATCTGCTTCACGAAGAGCGGGATCAGGCAGATGCGGATCAGCACCACCAGCGAGACGATGGACAGGCCCCACGCCCAGCCGCTGTTCTTGTCGAACATGAGGCTGTAGAACGAGTGGAACTGGACGATGATCCAGGAAACTGCGTAATAGAGAGGACCGAGGATCGTGTCCACGAATCAGGCTCCTTGGGCGTTGGGCTGAGTCTCGGGCTGTGCGGCGGACCCCACGACGGGGTGTCCGCCCAGTCGGCTCCTCAGCCGCTGGTGCCAGACCGGACGCTTCCGGGGAGGTACGTGGTCGACGCCACCGAGCGACCACGGATTACAGCGCAGGATGCGCCAGGCCGTCAGCGCCGTTCCTTTGATCGCGCCGTGCACCTGGATGGCCGTGTAGCCATAGTGCGAGCACGAGGGGTAGTACTTGCAGACCGGGCCCAGCAGCGGGCTGACGGTCCACTGGTACAGCTTGATCAACCACAGCAGCGGGTACTTCACCGTGCACTCCCTCCCGGGTCATGGCCGGGTTGCCGGGAGACCGGAGATCCGGTACCCGGGGGATTGCAGCTTCGCGGCGCCCCTCCCAACAGCCGCTGCAGCGCGGTATCGAGATCGCGGGCCAGCTGACCGTGGTCCGCCTCGCCCGCGCCCGGCAGGGCTCGCACCACCACCAGGCTACCGGCGGGCAGGAGATCCAGCCGGTCACGCATGAGATGGCGCAGCCTCCGCTTGACGCGGTTGCGGACCACGGCACCGCCCACGGCCTTGCTCACGACGAAACCCGCACGCACCGGGGAGACTGTTTCCCCAGGTGGGTGCGGGTCCGTTTCACCGCTGCGGAGGTGGACGACGAGGAGCGGGCGTCCGGCCCTGCGTCCTCGGCGCACCGCGGTCGCGAAGTCCTCGCGCCGCCTCAGCCGAGACTCGGAAGGCAGCACGTCATGGACCTTGACGTCTGGCTGATCAGGCCGACAGGCGGGCGCGACCCTTGCTGCGGCGGGACGCGAGAATCGCGCGGCCGGCACGGGTGCGCATGCGCAGGCGGAAGCCGTGGGTCTTCGCACGACGGCGGTTGTTCGGCTGGAAGGTGCGCTTGCTCACTCGGGGACTCCATGAATCGTGTGATGGCGGGACATCGCCTGGCTGTCACCGTGCGCCCACGAGAAGCTCTCAAGTACGCAAGGCACCGCTTCACGGTCCCGCTCCACTGCTGGGGAGCGTTACCTTTGCCCATCGGAGGCAGGCGGCAGCAGCCATCGACAACTCGACCTGGTCACGGTACGCGGCATTACGCCATCCGGTCAAACCGGCAGCGCACCAGGGATACACCGTAGCCTCCCGCGGGCCCCGGAGCCGCCAACCGTGCCCGCGTGCGACGCCACGCCCGCCGCATGACACATTTGTACACACCCTGTGGACAACGACTTGAACCACCCGCCGCGCCCTGACTACCGTGGCTGAACTCCGAATACTTCCCGCCCGTCCCGAGAACCACACATTCGTGGGACTCAAAGGGCGCCCCCGCTGACCGAGAGAGCGTGCCCTGTGGCTGACCTGCCTGCCGATCTTGCCGCAGTCTGGCCGCGCGTGCTGGAGCAGCTCCTGGGCGAGGGCAGAGTCGAGAGCAAGGACGAGCACTGGATCAAGCGGTGCCAGCCGCTCGCCCTGGTCGCCGACACGGCCCTGCTCGCCGTTCCGAACGAGTTCGCCAAGGGCGTGCTGGAGGGCCGGCTGGCCCCGGTCGTCAGCGAGGCGCTCAGCCGCGAGTGCGGCCGGCCCATCCGGATCGCGATCACGGTGGACAACTCCGCCGGCGAGCCCGCCGCGCCCGAGCGGCCCGCGCCCGACGAGCGCCCCCACGGGGGACCGGCCCGCGAGGCGTACGACGGCTACGACGACCGCGGCGGCTACGGCCGTCCGCCGGCCGGCGACGACCTGCCGTCGGTACGTCCCGCCTACCCCGACTACCAGCAGCCCCGCACGGACCCGGGCGCCTGGCCGCGCCACGCGGCCCCGCCGCCCGCGGACCGCGGGGACTACGGCTGGCAGCAGCCCCGGCTCGGCTTCGGCGAGGCCGAGCGCGACCCGTACGCCTCGCCCCAGCACTCCCCGGGCGGCTACGAGCCGCCGCAGCGGGACAACGGCGGCTACCGCCCGTCCGCCCCGGAGCGGCCCTACGAGCAGCAGCGCGAGCTCCCCGACGCCCGCGGCGGCCAGGACGGGCGCGGCGTGCCCGGCACCGGCGGCGGCCCGGGCGGGGGTCCGGTGGGCGGTCCGGTGGGCGGCAAGTCCTCCTCCGGGTCGGGGCCGGCGGAGCCGACCGCCCGGCTGAACCCGAAGTACCTCTTCGACACCTTCGTCATCGGCGCGTCCAACCGGTTCGCGCACGCGGCCGCGGTGGCGGTGGCCGAGGCGCCGGCCAAGGCGTACAACCCCCTGTTCATCTACGGGGAGTCGGGGCTCGGCAAGACCCACCTGCTGCACGCGATCGGGCACTACGCGCGGAGCCTGTACCCCGGGACGCGGGTGCGCTACGTGAGCTCCGAGGAGTTCACCAACGAGTTCATCAACTCCATCCGCGACGGCAAGGCGGACGCGTTCCGCAAGCGCTACCGCGACATGGACATCCTGCTGGTCGACGACATCCAGTTCCTCGCGAGCAAGGAGTCGACCCAGGAGGAGTTCTTCCACACCTTCAACACGCTGCACAACGCCAACAAGCAGATCGTGCTCTCCTCGGACCGGCCGCCCAAGCAGCTGGTGACCCTGGAGGACCGGCTGCGCAACCGCTTCGAGTGGGGCCTGATCACGGACGTCCAGCCGCCCGAGCTGGAGACCCGGATCGCGATCCTCCGCAAGAAGGCCGTCCAGGAGCAGCTCAACGCCCCGCCGGAGGTCCTGGAGTTCATCGCCTCGCGCATCTCGCGGAACATCCGCGAGCTGGAGGGCGCGCTCATCCGGGTGACGGCCTTCGCCAGCCTCAACCGCCAGCCGGTGGACCTGGGGCTGACCGAGATCGTCCTCAAGGACCTGATCCCGGGCGGGGAGGACGCGTCCCCGGAGATCACGGCGCCGGCCATCATGGCGGCCACGGCGGACTACTTCGGGCACACCGTCGAGGACCTGTGCGGCGCCTCGCGCAGCCGGGTGCTGGTCACGGCCCGTCAGATCGCGATGTACCTGTGCCGGGAGCTCACCGACCTCTCGCTGCCGAAGATCGGCGCGCAGTTCGGCGGCCGCGACCACACGACGGTCATGCACGCCGACCGCAAGATCCGCGCGCTGATGGCCGAACGGCGGTCCATCTACAACCAGGTGACGGAGCTGACCAACCGCATCAAGAACGGCTGACAGGACCGCGCGGAGAGCGCGGCGGACGCGTCCGAGGGCGCTCCGGGACGGTTCCCGGGGCGCCCTTCGCCGTTCCGCGGGGCGTCACCTCCGGGACGCCTTGTTCGAATAGGGGTCCTCGTCACCCCGTTCTCCACAGAATCCACAGCGGAGGCCCGTCCACACCCTGGGGACCGGGGAGTTATCCAGATGATGTCCACAGCAGGCCCTGTTGATAGCCCATCAGGGGAGGTCAGCAGCCTGGGGAAGTGTGAGGAACCGATTTCCACAACCTGTGGACGACAGGGGTCCCGAGGGAGCGGCCGACGACTGTCCACCGGCCGCCCACAGGAAGATCGGTGTTGTGCACAGCCTTTCCACACGGATGTCCACTGTTCGGCAACGAAACGCCCGGGCTCACCGCGCCGAGTGAAAGGCATCACACCGAGGTGCCGGGTTGGGCTGTGGGGAACGTGGGTAAAGCTGGGGACGGCGCTGGGGAGAAGTGCCGCCCCCCTGTGCACCGCCTGTGCAGAACTTTCCGTTCTCCACAGCGACCCCTGCTTTTCCACGGCCCGCGCCCACAGGGCCGGTGGACAAAAATCCCGCGCTGACCTGCGCAAAGGTCGTTATCCACGGTTTCCACAGGGCCTACTACTACGACCACAGAGATCAACCGGGGAACTCGCTTCGAAGTGGGTCCTGTGCACAACCTCGGCCCGGGCCGTCCCGCGACGCGACGCACGACTTGACCGCGGGCAGCACCGGCTGTCAGCGGCGTACGTCAGACTGTTCTCCGGCTTCGTAGCCGACGTAGCCGACGAAGACAGCCCAGCAGGGCCAGCCAGCAACAAGCAGGAGGCGGTTCCGGTGAAGATCCGGGTGGAGCGCGATGTACTCGCGGAGGCAGTGGCCTGGGCGGCCCGCAGCCTCCCGGCCCGTCCTCCGGTGCCGGTCCTCGCAGGTCTGCTGCTGAAGGCGGAGGACGGCTCGCTCAGCCTCTCCGGCTTCGACTACGAGGTCTCGGCCCGCGTCTCGGTGGAGGCGGACGTGGAGGAGGACGGCACCGTCCTCGTCTCCGGCCGGCTGCTCGCCGACATCTGCCGCGCACTTCCCAACAGGCCTGTGGAGATCTCCACCGACGGCGTGCGGGTCACCGTGGTCTGCGGCTCCTCGCGCTTCACCCTCCACACCCTGCCTGTGGAGGAGTACCCGGCCCTGCCCCAGATGCCGACCGCCACGGGCACCGTCCCGGCCGAGGTCTTCGCCGCCGCCGCCGCGCAGGTCGCCATCGCCGCCGGCCGCGACGACACCCTCCCGGTGCTCACCGGTGTGCGCATCGAGATCGAGGGCGACACCGTCACCCTGGCCTCCACCGACCGCTACCGCTTCGCGGTCCGCGAGTTCATGTGGAAGCCGGAGACCCCCGACGTCCAGGCCGTCGCCCTGGTCCCGGCCAAGACGCTGCTGGACACGGCCAAGTCCCTCAGCGGCGGCGAGTCGGTCTCGCTGGCGCTCTCCGGCTCCGGCAAGGGCGAGGGCCTGATCGGCTTCGAGGGCGCCGGGCGCCGCACGACCACCCGGCTGCTCGAGGGCGACCTGCCGAAGTACCGCACGCTCTTCCCCACCGAGTTCAACTCGGTCGCGGTGATCGAGACCGCGCCGTTCGTCGAGGCCGTCAAGCGCGTGGCCCTGGTGGCCGAGCGCAACACCCCGGTGCGGCTGAGCTTCGAGCAGGGTGTGCTGATCCTGGAGGCCGGCTCCAGCGACGACGCACAGGCTGTGGAAAGGGTCGACGCCCGGCTGGACGGCGACGACATCTCCATCGCCTTCAACCCCGGCTTCCTGCTGGAGGGCCTCTCCGCGATCGACTCCCCGGTCGCCCAGCTCTCCTTCACCACCTCCACCAAGCCCGCGCTGCTCAGCGGCAAGCCGGCGATCGACGCGGAGGCGGACGAGGCGTACAAGTACCTGATCATGCCGGTGCGCCTGTCCGGCTGACCCGGGCCCGCGGGCCATGGACCCCGGTGGGGCGGGCAGCCGCCCCACCGGTCCGCCCCACCGTTTGAGCGGGCTCTCCCGACAGGTGTGCGCGGAGGCCCGGGCGTAGGCTCGGTTCCGGGTAAACCGCAACGACTACGGCATAGAGGATCACTGATGGAGCTCGGTCTCGTCGGTCTCGGCAAGATGGGCGGCAACATGCGTGAGCGCATCCGCCGCGCAGGCCACACCGTCATCGGATACGACCGCAACCCGGACCTCGGAGACGTCCACAGCCTCAAGGAGCTTGTGGATTCCCTCACCGGTCCGCGCGTCGTGTGGGTCATGGTCCCGGCCGGCGCCGCGACCCAGTCGACCATCGACGAGCTCGCCGAGCTGCTGTCGCCCGGCGACATCGTCGTGGACGGCGGCAACTCCCGCTGGACCGACGACCAGAAGCACGCCGAGGAGCTGGCGGCCAAGGGCATCGGCTTCGTGGACTGCGGCGTCTCCGGCGGCGTCTGGGGCCTGGAGAACGGCTACGCCCTGATGTACGGCGGCGACGCGGCCAACGTCGCGCGCGTCCAGCCGATCTTCGACGCCCTCAAGCCCGAGGGCGACTTCGGCGCCGTGCACGCCGGCAAGGTCGGCGCGGGCCACTTCGCGAAGATGGTCCACAACGGCATCGAGTACGCCATGATGCAGGCGTACGCCGAGGGCTGGGAGCTGCTGGAGAAGGCCGACGCCGTCACCGACGTGCGCGAGGTCTTCCGCTCCTGGCAGGAGGGCACGGTCATCCGTTCCTGGCTGCTCGACCTGGCCGTCAACGCCCTGGACGAGGACGAGCACCTCGACAAGCTGCGCGGCTACGCCGCCGACTCCGGCGAGGGCCGGTGGACGGTCGAGGCCGCCATCGACCACGCGGTGCCGCTGCCCGCGATCACCGCCTCGCTCTTCGCCCGCTTCGCGTCCCGCCAGGACGACTCGCCGCAGATGAAGATGATCGCCGCGCTGCGCAACCAGTTCGGCGGCCACGCGGTCGAGAGCAAGTAACCCACGCCCACGGCCGACAGGAGGCTCGGCGCGCACCCATGCACGTTTCGCATCTCTCGCTCGCCGACTTCCGCTCGTACGCCCGGGTCGAGGTCCCGCTCGACCCGGGCGTCACGGCCTTCGTGGGCCCCAACGGCCAGGGCAAGACCAACCTCGTCGAGGCGGTCGGCTATCTGGCGACGCTCGGCAGCCACCGGGTCTCCTCCGACGCCCCCCTGGTGCGGCTCGGCGCGGACCGGGCCGTCATACGGGCCGCCGTCGTCCAGGACGACCGGCAGCAGCTGATCGAGCTGGAGCTCAACCCGGGCAAGGCCAACCGGGCCAGGATCAACCGGTCCTCGCAGGTCAGACCCCGTGACGTGCTGGGCATCGTGCGCACCGTCCTGTTCGCCCCCGAGGACCTGGCCCTCGTCAAGGGCGACCCCGGTGAGCGCCGCCGGTTCCTCGACGAGCTCGTCACCGCCCGTTCCCCGCGGATGGCGGGCGTGCGCTCCGACTACGAGCGCGTCCTCAAGCAGCGCAACACCCTGCTGAAGTCCGCCGCCCTGGCCCGCCGGCACGGCGGGCGCTCGATGGACATGTCGACGCTCGACATCTGGGACCAGCACCTGGCCCGGGCCGGCGCCGAACTGCTGGCCCACCGGCTCGACCTGATCGCCGCCCTGCGGCCGCTGGCCGACCGGGCGTACGAGCAACTGGCGCCCGGCGGCGGCCCGGTGGCCTTCGACTACCGCGGCCCGGCCGGCGCCGACACCGTCCGCACCCGCGAGGAGCTCTACGAGGTGCTGCTCGCCGCCCTCGGCGACGCCCGCAAGCAGGAGCTGGAGCGCGGGGTGACGCTGGCCGGCCCGCACCGCGACGACCTGGTGCTGCGCCTGGGCGAGCTGCCCGCGAAGGGGTACGCGAGCCACGGCGAGTCCTGGTCGTACGCCCTGGCGCTGCGCCTGGCCTCCTACGAGCTGCTGCGGGCCGAGGGCAACGAGCCGGTGCTGGTGCTCGACGACGTCTTCGCCGAGCTGGACGCCCGCCGCCGGGAGCGGCTGGCGGAGCTGGTGGCGACCGGTGAGCAGGTGCTGGTGACGGCCGCGGTGGACGACGACGTCCCCGGTGCGCTGACGGGCGCCCGGTTCGCGGTCTCCGGGGGGACGGTGGAGCGGGCATGACCGGGCGGACGCCGGAGCCCACCGGGGTCGACCTGGCGCGGGTGGCGTTGCGCGCCGCCAAGGAGCAGGCGCGGGCGCGGGGCAACGCGGTGCAGCAGAAGAAGCAGGCGCGGCGCGGCGGCCTGCGCTCCGGCGCGCGGGCCGACGGCCGCGACCCACTGCCGCTGGGGGCGGCCATCAGCCGGCTGATCACTGAGCGCGGCTGGGAGACGCCCGCGGCGGTCGGCGGGGTGATGGGCCGCTGGCCGCAGATCGTCGGCCAGGACGTGGCGCTGCACTGCGAGCCGCAGCGCTACGACGAGGACGAGCGGGTCCTGACCGTGCAGTGCGACTCGACGACGTGGGCGACCCAGCTGCGGCTGCTGGCCCCCCAGCTGGTGGCCCGGCTCAACGACGACCTCGGCCGGGGCACCGTCCGGATGATCAAGGTGCTGGGGCCGGGCGGCCCGGGCCGGCGGTACGGGGCGCTGCGGGCCCCGGGGAGCACGGGGCCGGGCGACACCTACGGCTGAGCCGGGGGCTGTTGGTGCCCGCGGGCCGGGGGTGGTTGCCGAGGCGGTGCTCACGGTAGCGGGCGGTTGACATCCCAAAGCGCTGAGTGCCGCTGTGAGCCTCTTGGAGCCCGGGGCCACATATAGGGAGTCGGCTGATGCCGGTTCAGGGCGGCACATGCGGACTCAGACACCGCCAAACCCCCATTCATGTCGGCGCTACCGGTAGACTGGTGGTAATCCCGCCGATTCGCGGAATGCCGATCGCGGAAACAAGTCGAACGACGCAGTCGCTCCCGCCTGCCATCCGGTCCCCGACCGAGGGCGAACCGCCGCCACGGGTAGGAGAAGGGCTGTGCTGTGCCAGAAAGGGCGCTTCGTGGCCGATTCCGGCAACCCCAACGAGAACACCACCCCTTCCGCTCCCGGCGGTGAGACGTCGTACGACGCCAGCGCGATCACCGTGCTGGAGGGCTTGGACGCGGTCCGCAAGCGGCCGGGCATGTACATCGGCTCCACCGGTGAGCGGGGCCTGCACCACCTGGTGCAGGAGGTCGTCGACAACTCGGTCGACGAGGCCCTGGCCGGCCACGCCGACACCATCGACGTGACGATCCTGCCCGACGGCGGCGTCCGCGTGGTCGACAACGGCCGTGGCATCCCCGTCGGCATCGTGCCCTCCGAGGGCAAGCCGGCCGTGGAGGTCGTGCTGACCGTCCTGCACGCGGGCGGCAAGTTCGGCGGCGGTGGCTACGCGGTCTCCGGCGGTCTGCACGGCGTCGGCGTCTCCGTCGTCAACGCGCTGTCGACGCGCGTCGCCGTCGAGGTCAAGACGGACGGCTTCCGCTGGACGCAGGACTACAAGCTCGGCGTCCCCACCGCCCCGCTGCAGAAGAACGAGGCGACGGACGAGACCGGCACCTCCGTCACCTTCTGGGCCGACGGCGACATCTTCGAGACCACCGAGTACTCCTTCGAGACGCTCTCGCGGCGCTTCCAGGAGATGGCGTTCCTCAACAAGGGGCTGACCATCGCCCTGACCGACGAGCGCCCGGACCACGTGGACGAGGAGGGCAAGCCGCTCTCCGTCCGCTACCACTACGAGGGCGGCATCTCGGACTTCGTCCGCTACCTCAACTCGCGCAAGGGCGACCTGGTCCACCCGACCGTCATCGCCTTCGACGCCGAGGACAAGGAGCGGATGCTCTCGGTCGAGGTGGCGATGCAGTGGAACACCCAGTACAGCGAGGGTGTCTACAGCTTCGCCAACATCATCCACACCCATGAGGGCGGTACCCACGAGGAGGGCTTCCGCGCCGCGCTGACCTCGCTGATCAACAAGTACGCGCGCGACAAGAAGCTGCTCCGCGAGAAGGACGACAACCTCACGGGCGACGACATCCGCGAGGGCCTGACCGCGATCATCTCGGTCAAGCTGAGCGAGCCGCAGTTCGAGGGCCAGACGAAGACCAAGCTGGGCAACACCGAGGCCAAGACCTTTGTGCAGAAGGCGGTCTACGAGCACCTCACGGACTGGCTGGACCGCAACCCCAACGAGGCCGCGGACATCATCCGCAAGTCGATCCAGGCGGCCACGGCGCGCGTCGCGGCGCGCAAGGCGCGCGACCTGACCCGCCGCAAGGGCCTGCTGGAGACGGCGTCGCTGCCGGGCAAGCTGTCGGACTGCCAGTCCAACGACCCGGCCAAGTGCGAGATCTTCATCGTCGAGGGCGACTCCGCCGGCGGCTCGGCCAAGTCCGGCCGGAACCCGGAGTACCAGGCGATCCTCCCGATCCGCGGCAAGATCCTCAACGTCGAGAAGGCGCGGGTCGACAAGATCCTGCAGAACCAGGAGATCCAGGCGCTGATCTCCGCGTTCGGCACGGGTGTGCACGAGGACTTCGACATCTCGAAGCTCCGCTATCACAAGATCATTCTGATGGCGGACGCCGACGTCGACGGCCAGCACATCAACACCCTGCTGCTGACCTTCCTCTTCCGCTTCATGCGCCCGCTGGTCGAGGCCGGCCACGTCTACCTCTCGCGCCCCCCGCTCTACAAGATCAAGTGGGGCAAGGACGACTTCGAGTACGCGTACTCGGACCGCGAGCGCGACGCCCTGATCCAGCTCGGCCGGGAGAACGGCAAGCGCATCAAGGACGACTCGGTCCAGCGCTTCAAGGGTCTCGGCGAGATGAACGCCGAGGAACTGCGCGTCACCACCATGGACGTCGACCACCGGGTGCTCGGCCAGGTCTCGCTGGACGACGCGGCCCAGGCGGACGACCTGTTCTCGGTGCTCATGGGCGAGGACGTCGAGGCGCGGCGCTCCTTCATCCAGCGCAACGCCAAGGACGTCCGCTTCCTCGACATCTGAGTCGGCCTGCACACCAGCCGCGGCTCGAAAGGACTTTGAACGACAATGGCCGACGAGACCACTTCCGACGTTCCCACGCCCACGCCCGTCACGCCCGAGGGCCAGCCCGCCACCATCGAGGGTGTGGGCCTGCGCGTCGAGCCCGTCGGGCTCGAGACGGAGATGCAGCGCTCCTACCTCGACTACGCGATGAGCGTCATCGTCTCGCGTGCGCTGCCCGACGTGCGGGACGGCCTCAAGCCGGTGCACCGCCGCGTCCTGTACGCGATGTACGACGGCGGCTACCGGCCCGAGAAGGGCTTCTACAAGTGCGCCCGCGTCGTCGGTGACGTCATGGGTACGTACCACCCGCACGGCGACGCCTCGATCTACGACGCGCTCGTCCGCCTCGCCCAGCCCTGGGCGATGCGGATGCCGCTGGTGGACTCCAACGGCAACTTCGGCTCCCCGGGCAACGACCCGGCGGCCGCCATGCGGTACACCGAGTGCAAGATGGCGCCGCTGTCGATGGAGATGGTCCGGGACATCGACGAGGAGACCGTCGACTTCCAGGACAACTACGACGGCCGCAACCAGGAGCCGACGGTCCTGCCGTCGCGCATCCCCAACCTCCTGGTGAACGGTTCCGCCGGCATCGCGGTCGGCATGGCGACCAACATCCCGCCGCACAACCTGCGCGAGGTGGCCGAGGGCGCCCAGTGGTACCTGGCCAACCCCGGTGCCACCCCGGAGGAGCTGCTCGACGCGCTGGTCGAGCGCATCAAGGGCCCCGACTTCCCGACCGGCGCGCTCGTCGTGGGCCGCAAGGGCATCGAGGAGGCGTACCGCACCGGCCGCGGTTCGATCACCATGCGCGCGGTGGTCGAGGTCGAGGAGATCCAGGGCCGCCAGTGCCTGGTGGTCACCGAGCTGCCCTACCAGGTCAACCCGGACAACCTCGCGCAGAAGATCGCCGACCTGGTGAAGGACGGCAGGATCGGCGGCATCGCCGACGTCCGCGACGAGACGTCCTCCCGGACCGGCCAGCGCCTGGTGATCGTCCTCAAGCGGGACGCGGTCGCCAAGGTCGTCCTCAACAACCTCTACAAGCACACCGATCTGCAGACCAACTTCGGCGCGAACATGCTCGCGCTGGTGGACGGCGTGCCGCGCACCCTGTCGCTGGACGCCTTCATCCGCAACTGGGTCACCCACCAGATCGAGGTCATCGTCCGGCGCACCCGCTTCCGGCTGCGCAAGGCCGAGGAGCGCGCCCACATCCTGCGCGGTCTGCTCAAGGCCCTGGACGCCATCGACGAGGTCATCGCGCTGATCCGGCGCAGTGACACCGTCGAGACCGCGCGCGGCGGCCTGATGGAGCTGCTGGCGATCGACGAGATCCAGGCCAACGCGATCCTGGAGATGCAGCTCCGCCGGCTGGCGGCCCTGGAGCGGCAGAAGATCGTCGCGGAGCACGACGAACTCCAGGCGAAGATCGACGAGTACAACGCGATCCTGGCCTCGCCCGAGCGGCAGCGCGGGATCATCAGCGAGGAACTCACCGCGATCGTCGAGAAGTTCGGCGACGACCGGCGCTCGAAGCTGGTGCCCTTCGAGGGCGACATGTCCATCGAGGACCTGATCGCCGAGGAGGACATCGTCGTCACCATCACCAACGGCGGCTACGTCAAGCGCACCAAGACCGAGGACTACCGCTCGCAGAAGCGCGGCGGCAAGGGCGTGCGCGGCACGAAGCTCAAGCAGGACGACATCGTCGACCACTTCTTCGTCTCCACCACGCACCACTGGCTGCTCTTCTTCACCAACAAGGGCCGGGTGTACCGGGCCAAGGCGTACGAACTCCCGGACGCCGGGCGGGACGCGCGCGGTCAGCACGTGGCCAACCTGCTGGCCTTCCAGCCGGACGAGAAGATCGCGCAGATCCTCGCGATCCGCGACTACGAGGCGGCGCCCTACCTGGTGCTCGCCACCAAGTCGGGCCTGGTGAAGAAGACGCCGCTCAAGGACTACGACTCCCCGCGCTCCGGCGGCGTCATCGCGATCAACCTCCGCGAGATGGAGGACGGCCGCGAGGACGAGCTGATCGGCGCCGAGCTGGTCTCGGCCGACGACGACCTGCTGCTCATCAGCAAGAAGGCGCAGTCGATCCGCTTCACCGCCACCGACGAGTCGCTGCGTCCGATGGGCCGGGCCACCTCCGGCGTCAAGGGCATGAGCTTCCGCGAGGGTGACGAGCTGCTGTCGATGAACGTCGTCCGTCCGGGCACGTTCGTCTTCACCGCGACCGACGGCGGCTACGCCAAGCGCACGGCCGTGGACGAGTACCGCGTCCAGGGCCGCGGCGGTCTCGGCATCAAGGCCGCCAAGATCGTGGAGGACCGCGGTTCGCTGGTCGGCGCCCTGGTGGTCGAGGAGGGCGACGAGATTCTCGCGATCACCCTCTCCGGCGGGGTCATCCGCACCCGGGTCGCCGAGGTCAGGGAAACCGGCCGTGACACCATGGGCGTCCAACTGATCAATTTGGGCAAGCGCGACGCCGTCGTGGGCATCGCGAGGAACGCCGAGGCCGGCCGTGAGGCCGAAGAGGTCGACGACGTCGCCGACGGCGCGTCGGCCGGAGCCGTGGGCGGGGGGCCCGAGGTGGCCGAGGGCACGGAGCCCCCGGTCGAGGACACCGAGGAGTAGGTCGTGAGTCGAGCCACGGGCACCGCGGCGAGCGGTGCGGACGCCGGACGGCGCGGGGCCGGTCCTTCGAAGGACACTGCTTCGAAGGGCGCCGCGGCGAAGGGGGACGGTGCCCGTGGCCCCGCCGCGGACGGGGCAGACTCCCCCAGTGGCGCTGCCGCCACGACCGCGAACAGGGGGGACACCATGACGGACACCCGGGGCCCGAAGCCGTACCACCCGCCGAAGGCCTACGAGCCGCCGGCGGAGCGTGCGGCGGCGGGGGGGACGAAGGGGCGGGTGCCCAGGCCCGCCCCCGGCGCCGACGGTGCCAAGAGCACCAGGAGCGCCAAGGCCGCCGATGCGGCACCGGCGGCGGCCGCGGCACCGCGCACCCGCTCCGCGCGCCTGCGGGTGGCCAAGGCCGACCCCTGGTCGGTGATGAAGGTCAGCTTCCTGCTCTCGCTGGCGCTGGCCGTGTGCACGATCGTGGCGATCACGGTGCTGTGGCTGGTTCTGGACGCCATGGGCGTCTTCTCCACCGTCGGCGGCACCATCAGTGACGCGACGTCCGGCGAGGGCGGCGGGTTCGACCTCCAGTCGTTCCTCTCGCTCCCGCGGGTCCTGATGTTCACCACGGTCATCGCGGTGATCGAGGTGGTCCTCGCGACCGCCCTGGCGACCCTGGCCGCCTTCGTCTACAACCTCTCCGCCTCCTTCGTGGGCGGCGTCGAGCTGACGCTCGCCGAGGACGAGTAGCCGGGCCGGGGAAGCCGATTTTGGGACTGGGCCCCAAGTGCGCTAATCTTTCGGTGCAGCGCGGGGCTATAGCTCAGACGGTTAGAGCGCTTCCCTGATAAGGAAGAGGCCACAGGTTCAAGTCCTGTTAGCCCCACCGGCCCGATCGGCCCGGACGGAGAGAATTCTCCGGCCGGGCCGATCGGTTTTTACCGGCACCCGTCCGGTGATACGGGTGCGCGTCATGACGTACGTCACGCAGCGTCAAGCCGCGGGGAAAGGGCGGACGCAGGTCACCGATCGGTATCGGCCGGTGTGTATCATCGGCCACCAGAGTCCCCTTACGTCAAGGAAAGACGAG
Organism: Streptomyces caatingaensis; assembly: GCF_001187435.1. GTDB lineage: Bacteria > Actinomycetota > Actinomycetes > Streptomycetales > Streptomycetaceae > Streptomyces > Streptomyces caatingaensis. Next base: position 212,348 of record NZ_LFXA01000018.1, read on the forward strand.
GTCGCGCGGTGAAGAAGCTGCTCCTGGTCGCACTGGCCGCCATCGGCGGGCTCCTCGTGTACCGCCAGATCCAGGCGGATCGCGCCGAGCAGGATCTGTGGACGGAGGCGACCGACTCCGTGCCCGCAGGTTCGGGCGTGTGAGACTGCGAGAGTCCTGAGAGTTCCGAGCGGGGCCCCGGCCATGACGGCCGGGGCCCCGTTTCGCTGGAGGGTGAGACCCTCGCCGGTTATTCGCTACTGCGAATAAAATGATTGCAGAAGTGAATGCGCGGGCTCACGCGACGGCGAGCGCGCAGGCCCCCGCCACCAGGCACACCAGGGCCACCAGCAGGACCACCGCGACCGTCCGCCGGGACGGCGGCGCCGGACGGCCGCCGCGGGGCTTCAGGACGGGTGTTCCGGCAGGCGTCCCGGCGGACGCCACGGCCGGTTCCGCGGCCGACGGCACCGGCATCGGCGGGGTGGCCGGCAGCGGCGGCGCAACGGGCCGCGGAGGGGCCTTCTCGGGGCCGCGCGGCCCGAACCCCGGTGGCAGCGGCCCGATCTGGTCGAAGACCTCGATCCGCTCCTCCTCGTCCGGCACCGGCAGCAGCGCCGCCGCGGAGGCCAGCGCCTCGCGCGCCTCCGCGGCCGTACGGAAGCGGTCCACCGGATCGGGGGCCAGCAGGCCGGCCAGGACGTCCCAGAGCGGCGCGGGGACCTCCCGCGGCGGCCGCGGCCGGCCCTGCTCCAGGAAGAGCCCCACCAGCGCCTCGGCGTCCGGTTTCCGGCCCGTCAGCACATAGAGCGCCACCAGCCCGACGGCGAAGAGGTCCGCGGGAAAGTCCGGTTCCTCGCCCGCCATTTGCTCGGGTGCGAAGTAACCGGGCGTACCCATCACGTAGTTGGTTTCCGTCAGCCGCGGCTCGCCCTTGCGCATCGCGCAGCCGAAATCGGAGAGGCGCAGATGCGGCCGTCCCGTTCCGGTCGCCTCCAGAAGGAGATTGGCGGGTTTGATGTCCCGGTGCACCACCCCCTCGGCGTGCACCGCCGTGAGGGCCGCGAGGAGCTGGTCGAGCAGGTCGCAGGCGAAGCGGGCGGGCAACGGACCGTAGTCGCCGATGAGATGGGCCACCGAGCCGCCGCGCACCACCTCCATGGTGAACAGCACCCGGTCGTCGATGGCGGCCCAGCTCACCGGCGCCAGCACGTGCGGGTGGTCGATGCGCAGCGCCTGCTCGCGCACGAAGCGCAGCAGCAGGCTGTGGGCGTGGCTCTGCTTGAGCAGCTTCGCCGCGGCGTAGCACCGCCGCTCGCGGTCCCAGACCCGCCAGACCTCCCCCACCCCACCGCGCCCGATGGGGTCCACCAGCTCGTAACGCCCGGCGAGCACCTCACCCATGGCGGGCGTCAGCTCTGGTGGGCCTCGTAGTGGGCGACCGCCTCGGCGGTCCGGCCGGCGCCGTAGACCCGCAGGAACTCGGCCAGTTCGGGATGGGTGGGGGCGAGGGTCCCCGCCGCCTCGATGATGTCGCCGGCGGCGGCCACCGAGCGCAGCAGCGACTGGATCTCGCGCACCACGCGCTTGACGGTCGGCGCGCCGCTGCTGGCCGCGGTCTGCGTCGAGTTGAGGACCGAGCCGCCGGAACTGCGCTTGACCTCCTCCATCCGCTCGGCGGCCTCGGCGGCGCTCACGCTGCCGTCGGCGACCTGGTGGGAGAGCTCCTGGAGGGCCTGGACGCGCTGCACCACCGCCGGGTTGCCGATCTTCGCCCGCTGACCGCTCATCAGCTGCGAGAGCATGGGCGCCGAGAGGCCCAACACCGATGCCAGACGGGCCTGGTTGAGACCGAGATCGTCGATCAGCCGGCGGAAGAGAGCCCCCAGCGGCTCCCCGTACCAGCTCCGCTGCAGCTCTCGTGCGCGGGCGGTGGCTTCCTGCTGTGCTGCGTCCATCTCGCTCTCCCCTTCGCTTCGCTGCCGCGAATCTTGCGGTGCATCCTACGGAGAGTGGTGGGTCGCGGCGATACCTGGTCGGATACACCTCCGACACCGGGTACTCTGGTCTGCGACGGGGCCTTAGCTCAGTTGGTAGAGCGCTGTCTTTGCATGGCAGATGTCAGGAGTTCGACTCTCCTAGGCTCCACTTCTTTCCACCCCCTTCGACCTGCGAGAACGCGGCCGGAGGGGGTGTTTTTGCACGCTGCCGCCGGGAGGCGTCGTCCCTCAGAGGGTGAGGCCGCCGTCGATGGTGATCGTGGCGCCGGTGATGAAGGCGGCCTCCTCCCCGGCGAGGAAGGCGATCAGGGCGGCGACCTCGCCCGGGGTGCCGTAGCGGCCGAGGGCCAGCGTGGGCAGCGGCGGGAGGTGGTCCGGGCCGACCACGTCCATCATGTCGGTCTCGACCGGGCCGGGTTCGACCAGGTTGACCGTGGTGCCCCGGGGGCCGAACTCCCGGGCCAGGCCCTTGGTCAGGCCGGACAGGGCCGACTTGGTCATCCCGTAGAGCACGCTCATCGGGCCCGGGAACCAGTGGGCGGCGATGCTGCCGACGTTGATGATCCGTCCGCCCTTCCCCAGGTGCGGGCCGGCCGCCTGGGCGCCCAGCAGGGCCGCCCGCTGGTTCACCGCGATGATCCGGTCGACGTCCTGGAGGGCGAGGTCCGCCAGCGGGCCGCCGAGGAGGATGCCCGCGTTGTTGACGAGGATGTCGAGCCGGCCGAGCTCCGCCACCGTCCGCTCCACGGCCCCGGCGGTCGCGGCCGGGTCGGCGGCGTCGGCGTGGACCGCCAGCGCGCGGCGCCCGGCCGCCTCGACGTTCCGCGCGACGGCCTGTGCCTTGCCGGCCGAGCGGGCGTAGGTCAACGCGACGTCGGCGCCGTCCCGGGCCAGCCGTTCCGCGGTGGCGGCCCCGATGCCGCGGCTTCCTCCGGTAACGAGCGCTGTTTTCCCTGTCAGGTCGGACATTCCCGCCCCCGGCGTCGGAAACAAGGTCGGGCGGGACGCTACACGGGGTTCTCGGGCGCTGTCTGCGTCCCGGACGCGATGGCCGGACCGTGACCGCCGCGGCGTGCCGGCGCCCCGGTCCGGTTGCCACCGGCCGGGGCGCGTTCCGCGTCGTCCGCCGACGCCGGTTTCCGGACGCTCAGGAGCGGTTCTCGTCGTCCTCCGCGCGGCCGCCGGACTGCTCCGTCTCGGCCTGCTTGGCCCGGACCTCGGGGTCGAGCGGCGTGACGTCGGAGCTGCCGTCCACCGAGGAGAGCGGGGGGCGGTCGGCGACCTCGGTGGGGGCGGGGGGCTCCACCAGCCAGTCGGGGTTGGCCTGGCGGTCCCACCACTTCCACGCGGCGACGGCCCCGCCGGCCAGCAGGCCGATCACCGCCAGCCGCTTGGCCAGCCGGCCCGCCCGGCAGCGGGCGGACCGCCTGCGGGCGAGCTTCTCGACCTCCTGTGCCGGCACCTGGCCGCGCAGCACCGTCAGGGCCGCGGTCCCCCGGGAGAGCGCCTCGTCGCGCACCGGCTCCGCGGCGGCCCGGGCGCGGGCCGCCGCCTGCCCGACCTTGGGCGGCAGGACCTCGCGGGCGTGCTCGATGCGGGGGTGCACGCGGGCGTCGTACTGGGAGCGGGCCTGCTGCGCGGCCTCGGCCACCTTGGGAGCAAGCCGGACGCGGGCTTCGTGCGCGTAGTGCACGGCGGCGTCCTTGGCCGTGCCGGCGTAGGGCGCCACCACTTCCGCCGCGTGGCGCACGCTGTCCTTGGCGGTGCCGGTCGCGGCGCGCACGCTGTCCTTGCGGGTCACGAGAACCTCCTCCTCGGTGGCGTAATGGTCTTCCGCCTTTCCACCCAGGGGAAAATCATGCCTGCCCAGGGGTGGTCCGGCATGTGCGAGCGGGCATCCGGGTCACGGGGCCCGGCCTCGACAATGCCACCTTTCGGCGCCGCGCGCGGGGCTTTGGGCATTACTCGTGCGGCCGCCGTCCGTGCGAGGATCGGGTGCTGTCAGCGCAGCCCTAGGGAAGGTAGACCGTGGCCGAGCAGCTCTACGCCACCCTCAAGACCAGCCAGGGGGACATCGAGGTCCGGCTCCTGCCGCACCACGCCCCGAAGACGGTCAAGAACTTCGTCGAACTCGCGAGGGGCGAGCGCGAGTGGGTCAACCCCGGGACGGGCGAGCGGACCACGGACAAGCTGTACGACGGCACGGTGTTCCACCGCGTCATCGAGGGGTTCATGATCCAGGGCGGTGACCCGCTGGGCAACGGCACGGGCGGCCCGGGCTACCAGTTCAAGGACGAGTTCCACCCGGACCTGGCCTTCACCAAGCCCTATCTGCTGGCCATGGCCAACGCCGGGCCGGGCACCAACGGTTCGCAGTTCTTCATCACCGTCGCCCCGACCACCTGGCTGACGGGCAAGCACACCATCTTCGGCGAGGTCACGACCGAGGCGGGCAGGAAGGTCGTGGACGCCATCGCGAGCACCCCGACCCGCAACGACCGCCCGGTCGAGGACGTCGTCATCGAGACCGTCGTGATCGAGACCCGATAGGGGAACGGCGGGCGTGCCGGGAACCCCGTGCGGCGCCCGTCCGTATGACGGGCGGGCGTCGCGGGCGGACCGCGGCGCCCGGTCCGTCCAGGGCGAGGGGAGAGCATGAACGACCAGGCCGTCTGCTGTTACCGGCACCCGGACCGCGAGACGGGGATCCGCTGCACCCGCTGCGAGCGGCCCATCTGCCCCGACTGCATGGTCAACGCCTCGGTCGGCTTCCACTGCCCCGAGTGCGCCGGCGGCGGCCCGTCGTCCGGCCGGGCCGAGGGGGCCGGGCGGCGGGACACCGCGCCGCGCACGGTCGCGGGCGGCGCCGCGCACCCCACGGACCCCTTCCTGGTGACCAAGGTCCTGCTGGGGATCAACGTCGCGATATGGATCGCGGTGATGGCCACCGACAAGGAGCTCGTCGACACCCTGTGCATGCTGGGGCGTTCGCCGTTCCACGACGGCGAGGGCGTCGCCGACGGCCAGTGGTACCGGCTGCTGACCTCGCTGTTCCTCCACGAGTCGCCGGTGCACCTGGCGTTCAACATGCTCTCGCTGTGGTGGCTGGGACCGCCGCTGGAGGCGGCCTTCGGCCGGGCCCGCTATCTGGCGCTCTACCTGCTGTCCGGGCTCGGCGGCAGCGCGCTGAGCTATCTGCTGGTCTCGCCGTACGCCGGGTCGCTGGGCGCCTCCGGCGCGATCTTCGGGCTGCTGGGGGCCACCGCCGTGCTGATGCGGCGGCTGAAGTACGACATGCGCCCGGTGATCGCGCTCCTCGTGCTCAACCTGATCTTCACCTTCACCTGGTCCGACATCGCCAAGGAGGCGCACATCGGCGGCCTGGTGGTCGGATCGCTGGTGGCGTTCGGGATGGTGCACGCCCCGCGCGGGAAGCGCGCGCTGGTGCAGGGGCTCACCTGCGGCGCCGCGCTGCTGGCGATCGTGGTGACGGTGATCGTCCGGACGTCCCAGCTCGGCTGAGGGACGGCCGCCCGGTCCGCTCACCCACACCGGTGGGCGGACAGTTGTCCACAGCGGCGCCGGGATCATGTGTGCGACCCCGCGCCCATCCGGACGCTCGCCCAGCACACCCGCTCTGACCAGCGCAAACAAAGGGGAGCGCCGGTGTGACGGAGAGTTCCCGCGGTGCGCGGCCAGTCACACCGGCGTCAACGCCGAGGAAGTTATCCACAGATCTTCTGAGTTTTCCCCACTGTGGACGAGGGTGTGGATAACCCGGGGGACGAGGGCCCGGCCGGCTACTTCCACTGCGTGGAGACGACGAACCCCGCGGCGATGAAGCCGAAGCCGACGACGATGTTCCAGTTGTGCAGCGACTCGATGGGCATGTCGCTGCCCGTCACATAGAAGATCACGATCCAGGCCAGCCCGATGAGGAACAGCGCCAGCATCAGCGGGGCCACCCAGCGCCGCCCGGTGTTCAGCCTGATGCTCTGCTGCTTCGCCGTCGGCGGCGGCGTGAAGTCGTCTTTCTTGCGGATCCGTGACTTCGGCACGAGGGACTCTCCTGTCGATGCGCTGCGTAACCGCGCTGGGGAACAAGGGCTGGTCGGCCGCGCCGGGGAGCGCTTCCTTCCCCGCGGGCGTCCGTTAGCGTAGTGCTTCCGCGGCGTCGGAGAGGACAAGGGTACGTTGAGCAATTCCGCCGACTCCACCAGCGGCGCAGGCCCCGCCCGCCGTCCCCGGCGCCTGCGCCCGGCCCGGCTGCTGACGGCCGCCGTCTTCGCCCTCGCCGGCCTCATCTTCTGGACGAGCTTCAACACGGCCAAGGGCACCAACATCCGCACCGACGCCTCGATGCTCCGCCTCTCCGACCTCATCCGGGAGCGCAGCAAGGGCAACGGCGACCTGGAGCGCGGCACCGCCGCCCTGCGCTCCCGCGTCGACGCCCTGGCCGGGCGGGACGGCGGGAGCGACACCGCCGAGGCCCGGAAGCTGGCCGCGCTGGGCGACGCCGCCGGCACGCGGCCGCTCGACGGCACGGGCCTGACCGTGACCCTCACCGACGCCCCGCCCAACGCCACCGCCAAGATCCCCGGCGTCCCCCCGCCCCAGCCCAACGACCTCGTCATCCACCAGCAGGACCTCCAGGCCGTGGTCAACGCCCTGTGGCGGGGCGGCGCCCGGGGCATCGAGGTGATGGACCAGCGGCTGATCTCCACCAGCGCCGTCCGCTGCGTGGGCAACACCCTCATCCTCCAGGGCCGCGTCTACTCGCCCCCGTACAAGGTGACCGCCGTCGGCGACCGCGGCGCCCTGCGCAAGGCCCTCGACACCGCGCCCGCCATCCGGAACTACCTCCAGTACGTCCAGGCGTACGGCCTGGGATGGAAGGTCGAGGACCGCGGCTCGGTCACGCTCCCCGGCTACACGGGCGCGGTCGACCTGCACTACGCGCGCCCCATGGCCTGACCGGCCCCCGGAGGCGGCGCGGGCCCCTTACTCTGGTGCCGCAAGGACCATCCCCGTCGGCAAGTAGGGACAGCATGTACGTCTGGATCTGGCGTCATCTGCCGGGCAACGCATGGGTGAAGTCGCTGATCTCGCTGGCCCTCGTGCTGGGCGTCGTCTACGTGCTCTTCCAGTACGTCTTTCCCTGGGCCGAACCGCTGCTGCCGTTCAACGACGTGACCGTGGACGACAGCCTGCCGACGCCGGCAACGGAATGGCGGTGACGCGGTGAGCGCGCGCATCCTCGTCGTGGACAACTACGACAGCTTCGTCTTCAACCTCGTCCAGTACCTCTACCAGCTGGGCGCCGAGTGCGAGGTGCGCCGCAACGACGAGGTCGAACCGGCGCACGCCCAGGACGGTTTCGACGGCGTGCTGCTCTCGCCCGGCCCCGGCACCCCCGAGGAGGCCGGGGTCTGCGTCGAGATGGTGAAGCACTGCGCGGCCACCGGCGTCCCGGTGTTCGGCGTCTGCCTGGGCATGCAGTCGATGGCGGTCGCCTACGGCGGCGTCGTCGGCCGGGCCCCCGAACTGCTGCACGGCAAGACCTCGCTCGTGGCGCACGAGGGCGGCGGCGTCTTCCACGGCCTGCCCTCGCCGTTCACCGCCACCCGCTACCACTCGCTCGCCGTCGAGCCCGAAGGCTGGCCGGACGAGCTGGAGATGACCGCCTGGACCAACCGCCCGGACGGCCGCGGCCGCATCGCCATGGGCCTGCGCCACCGCGATCTGCCGGTCGAGGGCGTGCAGTTCCACCCCGAGTCGGTGCTCACCGAGTGGGGCCACCGGATGCTCGCCAACTGGCTGGTCTCCTGCGGCGACACCGGGGCGGTGGAACGGTCGGCCGGGCTCGCCCCGGTGGTGGGCAAGGCCGGGGAGTGAACGGGCTGCGCCCCGAGGGGGATCCCCGGACGACGGCGCAGCAACCCCGGGCGTACGAGCCGTACCGGCCGTACCAGGAGACCCACCCCCGCGTCGTCCACCAGCCGCTGCCCCCCGAGGAGCCGGCCGCGCGGCCGCTCCCGCCCGAACGGCCCGTCGTGCCCGCCCCGGCGCGGGGCGCCACCGGCGGCCGGGCGGCCCGGCGGAAGGCCGCCCGCCGGGCGGCGCGCGCCGGAGTGGGGGTGGCCGTCAGCCGGCTGCTGGGCGAGGTGTTCATCACCATCGGCGTGCTGATGCTGCTCTTCGTCGCCTACCAGCTGTGGTGGACCAATGTCATCGCCCAGCGGCAGGCGGGCGGGGCGGCGAGGAGCCTGCGGCACAGCTGGGAGGAGAACCGCGGCGCGGACCGGGACGCCGGCGCCTTCTCGCCGGGCGAGGGCTTCGCGATCCTCTACATCCCCGCGCTCGACGTGCGCACGCCCATCGCCGAGGGCACGGGCAAGCACCAGGTCCTCGACCGGGGCATGGTCGGGCACTACGGCAGCGGCCCGCTCAAGTCCGCGATGCCCTGGGACAAGCGGGGCAACTTCGCGCTCGCGGGCCACCGCAACACCCATGGCGAACCGTTCCGCTACGTCAACCGGCTGCGCCCCGGTGACAAGATCGTGGTGGAGACGCGGAGCACCTTCTACACCTATGAGATGACGAGCCGTCTTGACCAGACGTCACCCGCGAACGTCGACGTCATCCGCCCCGTGCCGCGCGGTTCGGGCTTCACCCGGCCCGGCCGCTACATCACGCTGACCACCTGCACCCCCGAGTTCACCAGTACGTACCGGATGATCGTGTGGGGCAAGATGGTGGACGAGCGCCCGCGCGGCGAGGGGAAGCCCGACGCGCTCGTCGAGTGACGGACCGGATGGGCGACGACGGCGGAACGGGGTACGGGCGGCTGTGACAGTGACCGACGAGCAGACCGAGAGCGCGTCACGGCCGGCGGGCCGGGTCCGGGGGCGGATAGCCACCGCCGTCGGCGTGGTGGGCGAACTGCTGATCACGGCCGGTGTGCTGCTGGCCCTGTTCGTCGTCTACTCGCTGTGGTGGACCAACGTGATGGCCGACCGCGAGGCCCGGAAACAGGCGGACCACGTCCGCGAGAGCTGGGCCAGGGGCCCGTCGGGCCCCGGCGCGCTGGACACCAAGGACGGCATCGGTTTCCTGCACGTCCCCGCGATGCTCGGCGGCGGCGAGGTGCTGGTGAAGCCCGGCACCGGCGGGGACGTCCTCAACGAGGGCGTCGCGGGCTACTACCGCAGGCCCGTGAAGTCCGCGATGCCCTGGGACAAGCAGGGCAACGTCACCCTGGCCGCCCACCGGGACGGCCACGGCGCCAGGTTCCACAACATCCACAAGATCAAGGACGGGGACGCGGTCGTCTTCGAGACGCGCGACACCTGGTACGTCTACAAGGTCTTCAAGGAGCTGCGGCAGACCTCGCGGTTCAACGTGAAGGTGCTCGACCCCGTCCCGCGGGAGTCCGGGAAGACGAAGCCCGGCCGCTATCTGACGCTGACGACCTGCACGCCCGTCTACACCTCGGACTACCGCTTCGTCGTCTGGGCCGAGCTGGTGCGCACTGAGAAGGTGGACGCGCGGCGGACGCCGCCGAAGGAGCTGCGGGACTGAGCCCGCGGCTCCCCCGGGCGCCTCAGTGGTGACCGCCGATGAGGCCGGTGCCGCCGAACCAGCCGCTGTCGTCGCCGCCGGTGTTCCCGCCGTTGTTGTTGTTGCCGGGGTTGCCGTTGCCGCCGTCGGTGCCGCCGATGATCCCGCCGCCCTGGGTGATCAGGTCCACGGTGGTGTTCTTCTTGGCCTTGCTGCCGCCCAGCGGGTTGGTCATGACCACGGTCGCCTTGTCGTCCTTCGGACCGGCGATGTTGCCGACCTTGAACCCGGCGTCCGTCAGGGCCTTCCGGGCGTCCTTGATCGACATGCCCTTCACATCGGGCACCGCGACCTCCTGCGGGCCCTTGGAGACCTTGAGGACGACCTGCGACCTGGGCGCGGCGCTGCTGTTGCCCTCGGGGCTCTGGGCGACGACCTTGCCCGCCTCCTCGTCCGAGTCGACGTCCTCGCGCTTCACGGTGAAACCGGTGTCCTCGAGCTGCTTCTTCGCGTCCTCGAACTTCTGGCCCACGACCAGCGGCACGGCCTTCGTCTGCGGCGCCACCGCCACGGTCAGGGTGATCTCGTCGCCCTTGTTGGCCTTCGAGCCGACCTTCGGGCTCTGGCCGATGACCGTGTTGGGGTCGGACGTGTCGGTCTCCTTGTCGTGGCGGCGGACCGTGAAGCCGGCGTCCTCCAGGGTCTTCTTGGCCTCGTCGTAGGTCAGGGTCATCACGTTCGGCACGTCGATCTTGGCCGGGCCCTTGGAGAGGGTCACCTTGATCTCGCCGTGGCGCTTGAGCTTGGCCCCCGCCTTCGGGTCCTGGTCGCAGACCTTGCCCGGGTCCTCGTCGCAGTTCATGGTCCTGCCGCTGTCGACGACCTTGAGCTCGACGTTCTCGCCCTGCTTCTGGGCCTCGGTGAGCGTCGTGCCCCGCAGGCTCGGCACGGTGACCTCGCCGCCGCCCCCGCCGCCGGTGAAGATCGACTTGCCGATGAAGATCGCGCCGACGAGCACCAGGATGCCCGCGATCACCAGCAGGACGGTCGACAGGCCGCTCTTCTTGCGGCCGCCGCCGTGCCCGCCGGAGTCGCCGCCGTCGCCGTAGCCGTCGTAACCGCCGTAGCCCCCGCCGTCGCGCACCGGCGGCAGCATGGAGGTCTGGCCCGGCGCGTTGGGGTCGTGCTGCTGGCCGTGCGGCCGCAGCATCGCCGTCGGCTGGTCCTCGCCGCCGTAGCCGACCGAGCCCATCGCGCTGTAGGCGGCCGCGGCGGCCACCGGGCGGCCCTCCAGCGCGGCCTCGATGTCGGCGCGCATCTCGTCGGCGGTCTGGTAGCGGTAGTCCGGGTCCTTGACCAGCGCCTTGAGGACGATGGCGTCCATCTCCGGCGTGATCTCGGGGTCGAAGGCGCTCGGCGGGTTCGGCTCCTCCCGCACGTGCTGGTAGGCGACCGCCACCGGGGAGTCGCCGATGAACGGCGGCCGGACGGTGAGCAGTTCGTAGAGCAGACAGCCCGTCGAGTACAGGTCGGAGCGCGCGTCGACCTGCTCGCCCTTGGCCTGCTCGGGGGAGAGGTACTGCGCGGTGCCGATCACCGCCGCGGTCTGGGTCATGGTCATGCCGGCGTCGCCCATCGCGCGGGCGATGCCGAAGTCCATGACCTTCACCTGGCCGGTGCGGGTCAGCATCACGTTCGCCGGCTTGATGTCGCGGTGGACGATGCCGGCCCGGTGCGAGTACTCCAGGGCCTGGAGCACGCCGATCGTCATCTCCAGGGAGCGCTCGGGCAGCAGCTTGCGGCCGGAGTGCAGCAGCTCGCGCAGGGTCGAGCCGTCCACGTACTCCATGACGATGTACGGGATCGAGACGCCGTCCACGTAGTCCTCGCCGGTGTCGTACACGGCGACGATGGACGGGTGGTTGAGCGAGGCGGCCGACTGGGCCTCACGGCGGAACCGGGCCTGGAAGGACGGGTCGCGGGCGAGGTCCACCCGCAGCGTCTTCACGGCGACGGTGCGGCCGAGCCGGGTGTCGTGGGCGAGGTAGACCTCGGCCATGCCACCGCGGCCGAGCACCGAGCCCAGCTCGTACCGGCCGCCGAGGCGACGCGGCTCTTCCATAGCTCCAGCCCTTCCGTTTTCCTGACCGCACCGACGTGGGTCCGGCGGTGTGCTGTTCGCGCTTACCGTACCCGGCGGGCCGTACCGCATCCGGGCGCGACCGTCACCCGATATCCGACTGGTACGCGCCGCCGGATCACTTCTGCGTCTTCAGCACCGCCTCCATGACGTTCTTGGCGATCGGGGCGGCGAGCTTGCCGCCGGCGATGTCGTCGCGCATGGTGTCGGAGCCCTCGATGACCACGGCCACGGCCACCGGGGAGCCGTCGCCCGACTTCGCGTAGGAGATGAACCACGCGTAGGGGTTCCCGCTGTTGTCCACGCCGTGCTGCGCGGTACCGGTCTTCCCGCCCACCTTGACGCCGCTGATCTTGGCCGCGGTTCCGGTGCCCTCCTCGACGACCGTCTCCATCGCGCTCTGCAGCGACTGCGCGTGCTCCGGAGTGAGCGGACGGCTCATCTCCTTCGGCTGGTGCGTCTCGATCACGTTGAGGTTGGGCGCGCGCAGCTTGTCCACCATGTACGGCTCCATGAGCTTGCCGTTGTTGGCGACGGCGGCGGCGACCATGGCCATCTGGAGCGGGGTGGCGCGGTTGGACGCCTGGCCGATGCCGGCCATGGCGTTCTGCGGGCGGTTGTCCTTGGGGTAGACGCTCTTGGTGACCCCCACCGGGACGGTCAGGTCGTCGCTGTTGAAGCCGAACTTGTTGGCCGTCTCGATCATCTTCTGGTTGCCGAGATCGGCGCTGATCTTGCCGAAGACGCTGTTGCACGACCACTGGAGGGCCGCCCGCATCGAGACGTTGTCGCACGGCATCGGCGTCTCGTTGGGCAGCGGGACGCCCTGGGTGTCCGGAAGCGTCCACTTCTTCGGCGAGTTGGTCTTCTCGTCGACGTTGCCGTAGAGCCCGTGCTCCATCGCCGCGGCGGCGGTGACGACCTTGAAGGTCGAGCCGGGCGGGTACGTCTCGCGCAGCGCCCGGTTGAGCATCGGCTTGTTCTTGTCGTCGTTGAGCTTCTTCCACGCGTCGCCGTCGTTGGCGCCGGCGATGGTGGACGGGTCGTACGACGGGGTGGAGGCCAGCGCGAGGATCTTGCCGGTGCGCGGGTCGAGGGCGGCGACGGCGCCCTTCTTGTCGCCCAGGCCCTTGAACGCGGCCTCCTGGGCCTTGGCGTTGAGGGTGGTGATCACGTCACCGCCCTTCTTGCCCTTGCCGGTGATCATGTCGATCGTCCGGTTGAAGAACAGCCGGTCGTCGTCGCCCGTGAGGATCTTGTCCTCGACGCCCTCCAGCATGGTGGGCGAGTAGACCTGCGAGCTCAGGCCCGTCACCGGGGCCCACATCGGGCCGTTGGTGTAGGTGCGCTTGTACTTGTAGTTGATGCCGTTGACTTCTTTGGAGTCCGTGACCGCCTTGCCGTCGACGATGATGTTGCCGCGCGGCTGGCTGTAACGGGCGATCTGCACCCGCATGTTGTGCTTGTTGTTCTTCAGCTCGTCGGCGCGGACGAACTGCAGCCAGTTGTCGCGGGCCATCAGCGCGAGGATGAGGATTCCGCAGAAGATCGCGATCCGGCGCACGGGCTTGTTCACGGTCGGACCACCTGCGTCATCTCGGCGTCGGGGTTGGTGACGGGGGCGGGCGCGGGACGGCGTGCCGCGTCGCTGATCTTCAACAGGATCGCCACCAGCGCCCAGTTGGCGATGACGGACGAACCGCCCTGCGCTATGAACGGCATGGTCATACCGGTCAGCGGGATGAGGCCCATGACACCGCCGGCCACCACGAAGACCTGGATGGCGAAGGCGCCGGACAGGCCGATGGCGAGCAGCTTGCCGAACGGGTCGCGGGCGGCCAGCGCCGTGCGGACGCCGCGCTCCACGATCAGCCCGTAGATGAGCAGGATGGCCATCACGCCGGCCAGGCCCAGCTCCTCGCCGACGGTGGCGAGGATGAAGTCGGAGTTGGCGGCGAAGCCGATGAGGTCGGAGTTGCCCTGGCCCCAGCCGGTGCCCGCGACGCCGCCCGAGCCGAAGGTCATCAGCGCCTTGGCGATCTGCTCGCTGGCCTGGGACTTGCCCCAGCCGGCGAACGGGTCCAGCCAGGCGTCCACGCGGGCCTGGACGTGGTGCTCGAAGGAGGCCACGCCCACCGCGCCGGCCGCCGACATCAGCAGGCCGAAGACGATCCAGCTGGTGCGCTCGGTCGCGACGTAGAGCATCACGACGAACATGCCGAAGAACAGCAGCGAGGTGCCCAGGTCGGTCTCGAAGACCAGGATCAGGATGCTGAACGCCCAGACGGCCAGGATCGGTCCGAGGTCGCGGCCGCGCGGCAGGTACATCCCCATGAAGCGGCGGCTGGCCAGGGCCAGCGCGTCCCGTTTCACCATGAGGTAGCCGGCGAAGAACACCGCCAGCACGATCTTGGCGAACTCACCGGGCTGGATGGTGCCCAGTCCCGGGATCTTGATCCAGATGCGGGCGCCGTAGACCGACGGGAAGAACATCGGCGAGATCAGCAGGACCAGCGCCACGGCCATCGAGATGTACGTGTAGCGCTGGAGGATCCGGTGGTCCTTGAGGAAGATCAGCACCGCGACGAAGAGGGCGATGCCCAGCGCCGAGAAGAGCAGCTGGTTGGTGGCCGCCGGGGCGAACGCCTTGCTGGCCTGGAGGCGCTTCGACTGGTCCAGCCGCCAGATGATCACCAGGCCCAGTCCGTTGAGGACCGTGGCCAGCGGCAGCAGCAGCGGGTCGGCGTACTTGGCGAACTTGCGCATCACCAGGTGGCCGACGCCGGCCAGCAGGCCGAGGCCCATGCCGTAGCCGAGCATGCCGGAGGGCATCTCGCCGTCCAGGGCCAGGCCCACGTTGGCGTACGCGAAGCAGGGGAGGATGACGGCGAAGGCGAGCAGCAGCAACTCGGTGTTGCGCCGGCTCGGCTGGCCCGCCGTGCTGACGGTGGTGGTGGCGGTGGTGTTCGGCATGGGTGAGATGGCTGACATGTCGCGGGCCCCCTACAGCCTCACTGCTGGGAGCCGTTGCACTGCTGAGCCACTTTCTGCTCTTCCTCGCTGAGGGTGGGGCCGGGGGTCGGCACGGACTGGAGGGTGACCGACGTGCCGCCGGTCGCGGCTCCGGTGGGCTTGCCGTTCTCGGGCTTCCGCCCGTCCGGCTGCGGCGCCTCGGGCTTCTGGCTCTCGCGCTGCCGCCGTTCGGCCTTCTGCTGCTCGTCCTTCTTCTTGCAGGCGCTGGCCAGCGTGCCGAGGTCCTTGACCTTCTGCACCGCCTGGTCCCGGCTGCCGACCGCGATCGTGTCCTCGACCCGGCCCCGCTGGTCCACGGGGAGGTACTTGAGTTCGATCTCGGGGTGGTCCTGGTACAGCCTGCTGAGGCTGATCCAGGCGAGGTCCTGGTTGATGCCCTGGTAGAGGGCGACGTGGGTGTTGTCCTTGGCGCCCACGTAGTACTGCGTCTGCGTCCACTGGTAGCCGCCGTAGAGGCCGCCGCCGACGACGCCGAGCACCACGGCGATGATCAGCGACCGCTTGATCCAGCCGCCGCGGCGGGGCGGGCGGGCCTGCTCGATCCCGTCGTCGTAGTCGTCGTGGAACGCGCCGAACGCGCCCTCCGGGCCGTCGCCCGCCACCGGGCCGCTGCCGGGCGGGCCGAAGCCCTGCGGGTCCTCCGCGGCCGGGGCGCGGCCCAGCTCGGAGGCGCGGCCGGCCGGGGTCTGCATGGCGCCCAGGTGGCCGAGGGGGAACTGGTTCTCGGCGACCGCGCCGACGACGACGGGGGTGTCGGTGAACTGCTGGGCGGCGAGGGTGTCCCCGCCGTCCGCGTCCAGCACGTCGGCGACGATCACGGTGACGTTGTCCGGGCCGCCGCCGCGCAGGGCGAGCTCGATGAGCTCCTGGACGGTCTCCTGGGGGCCCTGGTAGCCGGCCAGCCGCTCCTCGATGGTCTCGTGGCTGACGACACCGGAGAGCCCGTCGGAGCAGATCAGATAGCGGTCGCCGGGCCGCACCTCGCGGATCGACAGGTCGGGCTCGACGTGGTCGCCGCTGCCCAGCGCGCGCATCAGCAGCGAGCGCTGCGGATGCGTGGTGGCCTCCTCCTCGGTGATCCGGCCCTCGTCGACGAGCCGCTGGACCCAGGTGTGGTCCTGGGTGATCTGGGTGAGGACGCCGTCGCGCAGCAGATAGGCGCGGGAGTCGCCGACGTGCACCAGGCCGAGCCGCTGGCCCGTCCACAGCAGGGCGGTGAGCGTGGTGCCCATGCCCTCCAGCTGGGGGTCCTCCTCGACCATCGCGCGCAGCTGCTCGTTGGCGCGGTGGACGGCGGTGCCGAGGGAGGTGAGGATGTCGGACCCCGGGACGTCGTCGTCCAGGCCGACCAGGGTGGAGATCACCTCGGAGCTGGCCACCTCGCCGGCGGCCTGGCCGCCCATGCCGTCGGCGATGGCGAGCAGCCGGGGGCCGGCGTAACCGGAGTCCTCGTTGCCTTCCCGGATCATGCCCTTGTGGGATCCGGCGGCGAAACGCAGCGACAGACTCATGCGCACCTCGCCAGTCGGCTCCGGGTACAGCCCCTTGCCCACCTCGATGCCCACCCTCCGGTCGTCATGGTCCTACTACTTCCGCAGCTCGATGACGGTCTTGCCGATGCGGATCGGCGCGCCGAGCGGGATCGGGGTCGGGGTGGTCAGCCGGGTCCGGTCGAGATAGGTGCCGTTGGTCGAACTGAGGTCCTCGACGATCCAGCGGCCGTCGCGGTCCGGGTAGATCCTGGCATGCCGGCTGGAGGCGTAGTCGTCATCCAGCACGATCGTCGAGTCGTGGGCCCGGCCGAGGGTGATGGTCTGGCCCTGCAGGGCCACGGTGGTGCCGGTGAGCGAGCCCTCCGAGATCACCAGCTTGGTGGGCGCGCCGCGGCGGCCGCGGCCCGCGTCCCGGCCGCCCGCGCGCCGCCCGCCCTCCTGCCGGCGCTGCGGCGGCGGGGTGGCCTGCCGGTCGGCCCGCTGGGCCGGGCGTCCGTCGCCGCCGCGGCGGGAGCCGCGCGCGGTCACCCGGGTGCCGAACAGGTCGCTGCGGATGACCTGGACGGCCACGATGACGAACAGCCACAGTACGGCGAGGAAACCCAACCGCATGACCGTGAGGGTCAGCTCTGACATTGCCCCCGCTTCACCCTTCGGCTTGCCGGTAAACGATGGTGGTGCTGCCCACGACGATGCGTGAGCCGTCGCGGAGCGTAGCGCGCGTGGTGTGCTGCCCGTCCACGACGATGCCGTTGGTGGAGCCCAGGTCCTGGACGGTCGAGGGGGTGCCGGTGCGGATCTCGCAGTGCCGGCGGGAGACGCCGGGGTCGTCGATCCGGACGTCCGCCTCGGTGCTGCGGCCCAGCACCAGGGTGGGCCGGGAGATCTGGTGGCGGGTGCCGTTGATCTCGATCCAGCGGCGGGTGCGCTCCCCCGCGCCGGCCCCCGGTCCGCCCGCGCGGGGCTGGGGACGGGCCGCGCCGGGCGGCGGGGCCGAGGGCATCGGCGGGGCGCCGGCCGGGCGCTCCGGGTAGCCACCGCCATGGGTGACGGGCGAGCCGCCGCGGGGGGCGCCGCCGTACGCCGGCTGGTGCGGTGCGACGCCGTGGGCCTCCTGGGACTCACTGGACGCCAGGGTGCGGCTGCGCACCCGGTACAGCCCGGTGTCGAGGTCGTCCGCCTTCTCCAGGTGGACCTTGATCGTCCCCATGAAGGTGTAGCGCTGCTGCTTGGCGTAGTCGCGGACCATGCCGGCCAGCTCGTCGCCGAGCTGGCCGGAGTACGGGCTGAGCCGCTCGAAGTCCGGGGCGCTCAGCTCCACGATGAAGTCGTTGGGAACGACCGTGCGGTCACGGTTCCAGATGGTGGCGTTGTTGTCGCATTCCCGCTGGAGCGCGCCCGCGATCTCGACGGGCTGCACCTCGGACTTGAACACCTTGGCAAAGGTGCCGTTCACGAGACCTTCGAGTCGCTGCTCGAAGCGCTTCAGTACTCCCACGGGGCACCTCCTTCCCTCGGTGACGCCTGTGATGCTCGGTGCCGTTCCTGATACTGCTTACTGATCGTATCCACGCGCCGGGAAAACGGCTGGTTCCCCTTCGGCGCCAGGAGTGATGAGTGTCGCCCACGCGCGGCCCCCGCACTCCCTCACCCGGATCGTAGAGCGGCCGGGAAGCCAGTGTCCCGCAACCGGGGGCGTCCCCGCGGACGCCCCGGTGGCCTCCCGGGGGCCCTCGGCGGACGACGGGTGTGAAGGCACCCTCCGGAGCGTGCTAATGTTCTGCATGTCGGAAGGCGGACGCACCGCGAACCGGACGGAAGTCCGGAAAGCAGGGCGGAAGCCGGAGACACACCCAATGCGCGGGTGGCGGAATAGGCAGACGCGCTGGATTCAGGTTCCAGTGCCCGCAAGGGCGTGGGGGTTCAACTCCCCCCTCGCGCACAGTGAGAACGGACCCCGTCGTGAGAGCGACGGGGTCCGTTTCGTCGTGTCCGGGCGGCGGTGGGTGTGCCGTATCTCTCAGCGCCCCCTCTTCTTCGGGCTTCTTCGGGCTCCTTCAGGTTTCTTCTTCCGGGCGGCCGGTCAATCGCGGGTGGCCGCCGAGGCGTTGTAGCGCAGCAGGTACGAGGCGAAGCGGGCGAGGTCGTCCTCGTCCCAGTCGGCGAGGCGTTCCTCGAAGGCGATCCGGCGGCTGGCGGCGACCTGGTCGAGGACGGCGGTGCCGCGGTCGGTGAGGTGGAGCACCTGGACGCGCTGGTCGTCCGGGTCGGTGCGGCGCTCGACGAAGCCGAGCCGCTCCAGGGCGGCGATCTGCCGGCTGACCGTGGACTTGTCGAGCAGGTAGTGCGCCGCGAGGTCGGTGGCGCGGCAGCCGCGCTGGTCCTGGAGGTGGGCGAGGAGGGTGTAGGAGACGAGCGAGAGCTCGGGGTGGAGCTGGGCTGCGGCGGCGCGGGCCCGGCGGGCGAAGGCGGTCAGTTCGCGCTGGATGGTGTCCAGGGAATCGGCTCGGTGCGGCACGAGGGTTCCTTCCGTCGCTTTGGTTGTATAGTACAACTGGATAGAGAGTTGTATAAGCCAACCAATTTGGAGAGGGGTGCCCATGAGGCCCGCGACGCGTGGCGCGCTCCGGCACGTGCTGACCCACCTGCTCACCCCGTTGCTGATGTGCGTCGGCATGGGGCTCGCCTACCTGGGCGCCTTCGCCCAGCCCGCCCCGCACGAGCTGCCCGTCGCGGTCGTCGGCTCCGGCCCGCGCGCGGAGCACCTGGCGGCGGCGATCGGCGAGAAGGCGGGCGACAAGCTGTCCGTCCGTACCGTGGCGGACCGGGACGCGGCCGTGCGGGCGCTGGAGCACCAGGACGTCTTCGGGGCGTACGTACCGGACCGGCGCGCGCCCGAACTGCTGGTCGCCACGGCCGGGTCGGACACCACCGCCTCGGCCGTGCAGAAGGTCTTCACCCCGGTCGCCGCGCGCCAGGGTGCCCCGATGAAGGTGACGGACGTCGTCCCGCCCGCCGGGCACGACCCGACCGGGCAGGGCATCTTCTTCCTGCTCGTCGCGCTGAGCATCGGCTCGTACGCCTCGGTCGCCGTGATCGGCGGGGCCGGCGGGGCGCTGCCGCTGCGGATACGGGCGGCGCTGGCCGCCGCGGTCTCGCTGGTGGTGAGCGTGATCGGGACGGTGCTGGCGGGCCCGGTCTTCCACCTGGTCGAGCACGACCTGTGGGGCACGTGGGGCCTGGCGTGGATCTACTCGGCGGGCGTGCTGTTCGTCGGCACCGGGCTGCACACCTTCCTCAAGCGGTGGACGACGCTGGGCGTGATGGTGCTGTTCGTCATGCTGAACTTCACCAGCTCCGGCGGGGTCTTCCGGCCCGAGCTCCAGAACGGCTTCTTCAGGGCCCTGCACGGTTTCTGGAACGGCGCCGGCTTCGTGGAGGGCACGCGCAGCCTCGTCTACTTCGACGGGCACGGGCTCGGCGGGCACGTGGGCACGCTGCTGGCCTGGCTCGCGGCCGGCCTGGTGGTGCTGGGCGCCGCGTGGCTCGTGGAGCGGCGGGGACGCGTGGTGGCCGAGCGGGCCGCCGAGGCCGAGGAGGAGATGGAGGAGGCGGTCGGCGTCTGAGCCCGGATCCGGACGGGGGCGGGCCGCGGAACTCGTACGCTGGGCGGGTGACGAATCCGGAGACCGAAGTTCCGTCGGAGCCCGGCACCGAACGGCTGGAACAGGCCGTGCGGACGGCCGAGCAGGCGCTGATCGAGTTCGAGATCGCCGTGGAGACCTTCCGGGTGGAGGTCGACAACTTCTCCCGCCTGCACCACCAGCGGCTCGGGCCCCTCTACGCACGGCTGGAGGAGCTGGACGCGCTGATCGCCGAGGCCGTCGCGGCGCGCTCCGGCGATCCGGAGGACCTGCGCCGGGCCCAGGAGGCGCGCGCGCTGGTCCAGCCGATGCCCGGGGTGGAGGAGCTCTTCGGGGGCTGGCTGGACGCGGACGGGCTCCCGCCCGAGGCGTCGGCGATGCTCACCGGGCAGCCGGTCACCCCGCCGCGGCGGGTGCGGCCGGGGGACGGCGCCCGCAAGGCGTACCGCGAGCTGGTCCGCCTGGCCCACCCCGACCTCGCGCCGGACGAGGACGACCGGCGGCGCCGCGAGGCCTTCATGGTGCGCGTCAACGCCGCCTACGCGGCCGGGGACGAGGCGCTGCTGCGGGAACTGGCCGGCGAGTGGGCCGCCGGCCCCGCCCCCGAGCGGCGGCGGCCGGACCGCGCCGAGGAGCTCTACGCGCGGCTGGAGTGGCTGGCCCGGCGCAAGGAGATGCTCTCGGCCGTGGCCGCGGAGCTGGAGGCGTCCGCCATCGGCTCGATGATCAAGATGGCCCCGGAGGACCCGGACGGGCTGCTGGAGGAGGTCGCCGCCGGACTGCGCGCGCAGATCGCCGAGCGCGAGGCCCGGCTGGCGGGGCCGGCGGGGTAGCGGGGCGGACCGGCGGCGGGCGGCTTCGGGTAGCGTCGGGGACATGACTTTCGGATCCCCTGTGCCCACGGTCAGCGTCGACGATCTCTCGGCGGGCGACCACCTGCTCGACGTGCGTGAGAAGGACGAGTGGGAGGCGGGCCACGCGGAGAGCGCGCTCCACGTGCCGATGAGCGACTTCGTGGCGCGGTTCGGCGAGCTGTCGGACACCGTGGACGACGGGCGGCGGGTGAACGTGATCTGCCGCTCGGGCGGCCGGTCGGCCCAGGTGACCGCGTACCTGCTCCAGCAGGGGATCGACGCGGCGAACGTCGCCGGCGGCATGGAGGCGTGGGCCGCGGCGGGACGGCCGGTGGTCGACGGGAACGGCGCGCCCGGCTCGGTGATCTGACCCCCGGCCTCCCCGACCCCTAGCGGTCGAAGTCGAGTTCGACCCGCTCCGTCGTGGGGTGCGACTGGCACGCCAGGACGTAGCCGGACGCCAACTCCTCTTCCTCCAGGGCGTAGTTGCGGTCCATGCGGACCTCGCCCGACACCAGGAACGCCCGGCACGTGCCGCAGACGCCGCCCTTGCAGGCGTACGGCGCGTCCGGGCGGTTGCGCAGGACCGTCTCCAGCAGGGGCTCGCCGTCCTGGACGGGCCAGGTGCCGCCGCGGCCGTGGAGGGTCGCGGAGAGCGTGCTGTGCGCCGGGGACGCGGCGGCCGGACGGCGCGGCGCGGGGGCGTCCTCGACATGGAAGATCTCCTCGTGGATCCGCCCGCGGGCCACGCCCAGCCCGCGCAGGGCCCGTTCGGCGCCCATGACCAGGCCGTGCGGGCCGCACAGGAACCAGCCGTCCACCGCCTCCACCGGGAGCAGCGCCGGCAGCAGGGCGGTCAGCCGCTCCTCGTCGAGGCGGCCGGAGGCCGGACCGGCCTGCTGCTCCTCGCGGGAGAGGGTCTGGACGACCTGGAGGCGGTCCGGGTAGCGGTCCTTGAGGTCGGCGACCTCCTCCAGGAACATCGTGGACGCCGTCGTGCGGTCGCTGCGCAGCAGCGTGAACCGGGCCGCCGGCTCGCGGGCGAGCAGGGTGCCGGCGATGCACAGGACGGGGGTGATGCCGCTGCCGCCCACGATCGCGGCGAAGTGCCCGGGGCGCGGCTCCAGGACGAAGCGGCCGGCCGGCGTCATCACGTCGAGCACGTCGCCGACGGCCAGTTCCTTGAAGGCGTAGGTCGAGAACGCCCCGCCCTCCACCAGCCGGACGCCCACGCGCAGCGTCCGCGGCCCGCCGTCGCCGGGTGCCGGCGCCTGCCCGCAGACGGAGTAGGTGCGGCGCACCTCGGTGCCCTCGGCCCGGTGCCGCAGTGTCAGGTGCTGGCCCGGCGCGTGGCGGAACTCCTCGCGCAGCTCCTCGGGCACCTCGAAGGTGAGGGCGACCGCGTCGTCGGTGAGCGGGTCGACGGCGGCGATCCGCAGGGGGTGGAAGACGCCGGGGCGGGCCGCGGCCATCACAACTCCTTGAAGTGGTCGAACGGTTCGCGGCAGACCGAGCAGCGGCGCAGGGCCTTGCAGGCCGTGGAGGAGAAACGGCTGAGGAGCGTGGTGTCGGCCGAGCCGCAGTGCGGGCAGCGCACCGGCTCCGCCGGGGCCGGGGCGCCGGCGTGCCGGGTGGGGCCCAGCTCCACGGCGACCGGGCCGCCGGCCCGGTGGCCGGGGCGGGGCGGGGCGATGCCGGACGCGGCCAGCTTCCGGCGTCCCTCGGCCGTGATGTCGTCGGTGGACCAGGCGGGGGAGAGCACGGTGCGCACCGACACCTCGGCCTGCCCGTGCTCGCGCAGGACGCGCTCGACGTCGGCGGACATGGCCTCGACGGCGGGGCAGCCGGTGTAGGTGGGGGTGAGCTCGACCTCGACGCGGCCGGGGCCGGTGACGCGGACGTCGCGCAGCACGCCGAGCTCGGCGAGCGTGATCATGGGCAGTTCGGGGTCGGGGACGGAGCCCGCCAGCGCGCGGAGGCGTTCCTCCAAGGGGGTCGGGGTGGTCACCATGTCGCCCCCGGGTGGCTGCGGTGGAGGTGCTGCATCTCGGCGAGCATGCGGCCGAAGGGCTCGGTGTGGACGCCCTGGCGGCCGGCGCCCGCCGCCCAGGCGGCCGACTGCGGCCCGGTGGGCACCGCGAGCGTCGCCCGCTCCAGTACGTCCGTGACCCGCTCCGTCCACGTGGCGCGCAGCGCCTGCCAGTCGATCTCCGGGAGGCCCTCGACCGGCTGGAACAGCTCGCCGGTGAAGCGCCACAGGCCCTCCACGGCGCGCCGCATCCGCTCGTGGCTCTCGGCCGTGCCGTCGCCGAGCCGCAGCGTCCACTGCTCGGCGTGGTCCCGGTGGTAGGCGGTCTCCTTGACGGCCTTGGCGGCGAGCGGGGTGAACGGGCCGTCGGCCCCGGCGAGTTGGCCGTACAGCGCGTGCTGGTAGGTGGAGAAGAGGAGCTGGCGGGCGACGGTGGCGGCGAAGTCCTCGCAGGGCTGCTCGACGAGCTGGACGTTGCGGAAGGCGCGCTCGTCGCGCAGGTAGGCCAGCTCGTCCTCGTCGCCCACGAGGGAGAGCAGGGCGCGGGCCTGGCCGAGCAGGTCCAGCGCGATGTTGGCGAGGGCGACCTCCTCCTCCAGGACGGGGGCGCGGCCGGCCCACTCCCCCAGCCGGTGCGACAGGATCAGGGCGTCGTCACCGAGCGCCAGGGCGGCGGCGTGCGCGGGGCTCATGGACGCGGGGGTCACAGGTGACGCACCCCTTCGGGGATCTCGTAGAAGGTGGGGTGGCGGTACGCCTTGTCGGCGGCGGGCCCGAAGAACGGATCCTTCTCGTCCGGGGACGAGGCGGTGATCGCCGCCGAGGGCACCACCCAGAGGGAGACGCCCTCGGAGCGCCGGGTGTAGAGGTCGCGGGCGTTGCGCAGGGCCAGTTCGGCGTCCGGGGCGTGGAGGCTGCCGGCGTGGGTGTGCGCGAGGCCGCGCCTGCTGCGTACGAAGACCTCCCACAACGGCCAGTCGGTGGTGCTCACTTGGCTGCCTCCTCGGGCTCGGCTCCGGTGTGCTTCGCGGCGTACGCCAGGGCCGCCTCGCGGACCCAGGCGCCGTCCTCGTGGGCCTTGCGGCGGCGGGCCAGACGCTGCTCGTTGCACGGGCCGTTGCCGCGGAGGACCTGGTGGAACTCGTCCCAGTCGATGGGGCCGAAGTCGTAGTGGCCGCGCTCCTCGTTCCACCGGAGGCAGGGGTCGGGGAGGGTGAGGCCGAGGGACTCGGCCTGCGGGACGCAGATGTCGACGAAGCGCTGGCGCAGTTCGTCGTTGGAGTGGCGCTTGATCTTCCAGGCCATCGACTGGGCGGAGTGCGCGGACGCGTCGTCCGGCGGGCCGAACATCATCAGGGAGGGCCACCACCAGCGGTCGACGGCGTCCTGGGCCATCGCGTGCTGGGCCCCGGTGCCCCGGCTGAGGGCGAGCAGCAGCTCGTAGCCCTGGCGCTGGTGGAAGGACTCCTCCTTGCAGACGCGGACCATGGCCCGCGCGTACGGCCCGTAGGAGCAGCGGCACAGCGGGACCTGGTTGGTGATCGCCGCGCCGTCCACGAGCCAGCCGATGGCGCCGACGTCGGCCCAGGTCAGGGTGGGGTAGTTGAAGATCGAGGAGTATTTCTGGCGGCCGGAGTGGAGCTTGTCGAGCAGCTCGTCGCGGCCGACGCCCAGGGTCTCGGCGGCGCTGTAGAGGTAGAGGCCGTGACCGGCCTCGTCCTGCACCTTGGCCATGAGGATGGCCTTGCGGCGCAGCGAGGGGGCCCGGGTGATCCAGTTGGCCTCGGGCTGCATGCCGATGATCTCGGAGTGGGCGTGCTGGGCCATCTGCCGCACGAGGGTGGCGCGGTAGGCGTCCGGCATCCAGTCGCGCGGCTCGATGCGCTCGTCGGCGGCGACCGCCGCCTCGAACGCGGCCTCCAGGGCCGGCGCGTCCCTCGTCTCCACCGTCTCCGGTGCTGCCGCCGTCATGCGATGCCCCCTCCGGTGAGGTCCGGTGCGACCGGGGCGGGCTCCCCGCGGCTCCGGGCAACCGACCGACCGATCGTTCGGTTCAATGGTGAGGGGGCCCCGGGGAGGTGTCAAGCCTGTGGATAACCGGCTGTGGACAACCGCCCGCGGAGGGCGGGCATGGCGCGTGCCACAGCGGGATCGGGTCCAACGGCCGCTGCGCCGCCGGGTCCGCCTCGGTACCGTTCGCATGCGGCCGCGCCTTCTTCGGCGCCGGCCCGGACATGGCACACGGACGACGACGGCGAAGCGGGGCCCGATGGATACGGACGACGGACGCGAGCGGGAAGCAGAGGCGGGGAACGCCGCGCCCGTGGCGCTGTCCCGGCCCGCGCGCTGGATCGTCGCGCTGGGCGCCCTGGCCGTCGCCCTCGCCGCCGGCACCCACCTGCTGATCATGTTTCTGCATGTGGCGCCGCCGAACACGGTCAGCAAGCAGCACGCGGCGACCATAGGTGACTACGTCCTGCCCGAGTACGAGCAGAACTGGAAGTTCTTCGCCCCCAACCCGCTCCAGCAGAACATCGCCGTCCAGGTCCGCGCCCAGGTGACGCGCCCCGACGGCGAGGTCCAGGTGACGCCCTGGACCGATCTCTCCGCCCAGGACGGTGCCGCCATCCTCCACAACCCCCTCCCCAGCCACGCGCAGCAGAACCAGCTGCGCCGCGCCTGGGACTTCTACGGCAACACGCACGACGACCGGGGGCGCTCCACGGGCCTGCGCGGCGACCTCGCCGAGGACTACCTGCGGCGGCTCGCCGTCTCCCGGCTCAACCTGGACCGCGACGGCACCCGGCTGCACCGCGTCCAGCTCCGCTCCGTGACCACGAGCGTCGCGCCGCCGGCGTGGGCCGGGCAGCAGCCGCCCGCCAAGCCGGTCCACCGCGAGCTGGACTGGTGGCGGGTCACCCCCTCCGACCTGGGCGTGGTGAGGTCCTGGTGAGCGTCGCCACCTGGCGCGGGTCCTGCGCCGCCGCCTTCGCCCGGGTCACCTCGGCCTCCCTCGGTCCGTACCAGACGGCCGCGATCCGCATCGGCCTCTCCTTCACCTGGCTGTTCTTCCTGGTGCGCGAGTGGTTCAACAGCCAGGAGCTGTACGGGCCGGACGCGCCCTGGAGCTGGGAGCTGGCCCGGCGGCTGATCGCCGACAACCACGCGTTCACCGTGCTCGTGTGGTCCGGCGCGGGCTGGTGGTTCAAGCTCGTCTATCTCTTCGCCATGGTCTCCGCCCTGCTGTTCATGCTCGGCTGGCGGACGCGGACCACGTCCGTGCTCTACATGATCGGCGTGCTGTCGCTGCAGAACCGCAGCGTCTTCGTCGGGGACGGCGGCGACAACGTCCTCCATCTCATGGCGATCTACACCGTGTTCACCCGGTGCGGTGAGGTGTGGTCGCTGGACGCGCGGCGGGCGGCGCGCCGGGGGGCGGCCGCGCGGCGGGGCGCGGCGGGCCGGGGGGCGGAGGGCCGGAGTGCGGCGGCCCGGGGGGCGGCCGGCGACCCGCGGCGGGACGTGACCGGGATCGTGCTCTGGGCCGTCTGCGGGGCCGGGCTCCTCGCCGCGACCCTCCTCGCCGACCCCGCGCTGACGTGGACGGACCACGGGCCCGTGCCCGGCGTCGGCTGGGCCGCCGCGCTGTGGGCGGTGTGGCTGCTGCACGGGGTGTGGTGGCTGGTGCGGGTGCGGGGGGCCGCGCTCGCCGGGGGGCAGGTGCGGGCCGTTCTGGCCGCGTTCGGTCATCTCCTGCACAATGCCGCCCTGTTGGTGATCATGGGTGAGGTCTGTCTGATCTACGGCGCGGCCGGCTGGTACAAGATCCAGGGGTCGCTCTGGCAGGACGGCACCGCGCTCTACTACCCCCTGCACCTCGACTACTTCTCGCCCTGGCCCGCGCTGTCGCACGCGCTGGCGGCGAGTGGCGTCGTGGTGCTGCTGCTCAGCTACGGGACGGTGGCCGCGCAGGCGGCCTTCCCCTTCACGCTGCTCAACCGCCGGGTGAAGAACGTGCTGTTGGTGCTGATGATGTTCGAGCACCTCGGTATCGCGGTGCTGTTGGGGCTGCCGTTCTTCTCGCTGGTGATGATCTTCGTCGATGCGGTGTTCCTGCCGACGTCCTGGCTGCGGCGGGGCGGGGAGCTCGTGGCGGGGCGGGCGCGGTGGGTCGCGGAGCGGGTGCCGGTGGGGGTGCCGGGGCAGCGGGGGGTGGGCGGTGCCGATGCCGATGCCGGTGCCAATGCCGGTACCGGTGCCGCTTCCGACGCCGGTCCCGATCCCGGTCGTGGTCCTGGTCGTGATCGGGTGCGGGCCGGCTGACGGCCGGCTGACGGCCGGGTCTCTGCCCAGGTCAGAGGCTTAGGGTGGGGGCATGACCGAGGACGTGACCGATGGCGCCGTGCGGCGGTGGGACGAGCTGGCCCCGTCCGCCGTCCTGCTCGACGGATTCCACGCGCTCAAGCACGCGCTGCGGTTCGGGGCCGAGGTGGGGCCCGTCCTCACCTGTGACCGGGACGGGGTGCTGGCGCTGGCCGGGCGGCTGGCGCCGGACGTCGCTCCGGCCCTCTCCGCCCTGATGGTGGAGGTGGACCGGGCGGTCCTGCGCTCCCTGGTGCCCCGTGGGCACACGACGGAGGTCGCGGGGCTTGCGGTGCGGCCCTCCCGGCGTGCGAACCTCGCCGCGCTCCGGGCCCGGGAGCGGCGCGCGCCGGTCGTCGTCCTCGACAATCCGCGCAATCTGGGGAACGTGGGGGCCGTGGTGCGGCTCGCCGCGGGGTTCGGGGTGACGGGCGTCGTCACCACCGGGGATCTCGATCCCTGGCACCAGAACGCCGTCCGGGCGGGGGCGGGGCTGCACTTCGCCACGGCGGTGGAACGGGTGTCGTACGAGGACGTGCCGGGGGGGCCGCTGTTCGCGCTGGACGCGGACGGGGAGGACATCCGGTCGGTCGCCCTCCCCGACGACGCGGTGCTGGTGTTCGGGTCCGAACGGTACGGCGTGTCGGGGGAGTTGCGGGGGCGGGCGGATCGGGTGGTGTCGTTGCCGATGCGGGTGGGGGTTTCGAGCTACAACCTCGCCACGAGTGTGGGGATGGTGCTGTTCCACTGGGGTGGGCCTGTGTAGCGGGGGTGTTGGGTCCGGGTGCCGGGTCCGGGTGCCGGCTGGCGGGTGCCGGCTGGCGGGTGCCGGCTGCGGGGGGTTTGCCCCAGCCCCGCCCTTTCACCGTTTCTTCCGGGGCTGCGCCCCTCGACCCCCAGCGCGGGCGCGTGGGGCGCAGCCCCACGGGCCGTGCCCCACGGGCGGGGCGGCGGGGGCGGGGGCGCCCCCGCGCCTTGGCGGGGCTCCGCCCCTGCGCCCCTGGCCCCGGCGGGGCTCCGCCCCTGCACCCCGGCCCCGGCGCGGGGGGGCCGCCCTTGCGCCCCAGCCCTGGCGGGGCTGCGCCCCTGCCCCCCCGGCCCCAGCGGGGATCCGCCCCCGGGGCTGCGTCCGCCGCACCCGCGCAGAAGCGCTGTCGGCCCTACCCGCGCAGAAGCGCTGCTGGCCCCACCCGCGCAGAAGCGCTGCCGGCCGCCCGCTACGGATGCCGCCGCACCTCCACCGTCGTGAAGCGGGTCGTCACGAAGGCGGGGTCGCAGAGGGAGGCGTTGGCGGCGGGGTTGCCGCTGGTGCCGTGGTAGTCGGAGAAGGCGGCGGTCTGGTTGACGTAGACGCCGCCGGTGAGGTTGAGGGAGAGCTGGGCGGACTCGTCGAGGCAGACCTGTTCGACCAGGTGCTCCACCTCGGCGGAGGTCGTGTAGGCGCTCACCGTCATGGCGCCCTTCTCGCGGATCGTGCGGCGCAGCAGGTCGACGGCGTCGGCCGTGGAGTCGACGGCCACCGCGAAGGAGACCGGGCCGAAGCACTCGGAGAAGTACGCGGCCTCGGCGTCCGGTTTGGAGCCGTCGAGCTTGACGACGACGGGGGTGCGGACGGTGGCGTCGGGGAAGTCGGGGTGGGTCACCGCCCGGGAGGCGAGGGCGACTTCGCCGATCCGGGAGGCCGCGTCGAGGCGCTCCTTGACCTGGTCGTTGACGAGGGCGCCGAGGAGGGCGTTGGCCCGGGTGTCGTCGCTCAGCAACTGGCGTACGGACTCGGCCAGATCGGAGACGACCTCGTCGTACGTCTTGTGGCCCGCGTCCGTCGCGATGCCGCCGCGCGGGATCAGCAGGTTCTGCGGGGTGGTGCACATCTGGCCGCTGTAGAGGGAGAGGGAGAAGGCCAGGTTGGAGAGCATGCCCCGGTAGTCGGCGGTGGAGTCGACGACGACCGTGTTGACGCCGGCCTTCTCCGTGTGGACGCGCGCCTGGCGGGCGTTGGCCTCCAGCCAGTCGCCGAAGGCGGTGGAGCCGGTGTAGTCGATGATCCGGACGTCGGGGTGGACGGCGAGCGTCTTCGCGAGGCCCTCCCCGTCCCGCTCGGCGGCGAGCGCCACCAGGTCGGGGGAGAAGCCCGTCTCGCGCAGCACCTCGCGTGCGGTGCGCACGGTCAGGGCGAGGGGGAGGACGGCGCGCGGGTGGGGCTTGACCAGGACGGGGTTGCCCGTGGCGAGGGAGGCGAAGAGACCGGGGTAGCCGTTCCAGGTGGGGAAGGTGTTGCAGCCGATGACGAGGGCGATGCCGCGCGGAGCGGCGGTGAACTCCTTGGCCATCGTGAGCGGTTCGCGTTTGCCCTGCGGCTTGACCCACTCGGCCGTGCGCTCCACCTCGGACTGCGCGGCGCAGGCGTAGGCGACGGCCTCCAGGCCCCGGTCCTGCGCGTGCGGGCCGCCGGCCTGGAAGGCCATCGTGAAGGCCTGCCCGCTGGTGTGCATGACGGCGTGCGCCATCTCGTGCGTCCGTGCGTTGATCCGCTTGAGGATCTCCAGACAGACCAGCGCGCGGGTGCGCGGGCCCGCCTCGCGCCAGGGCCGCATCGCCGCGCGCATGGCGGGGAGCAGCACCGCGACGTCGGCGTGCGGGTACTCGATGCCCAGCCGGGGGCCGTACGGCGAGACCTCGGAGCCCGTCCAGCCGTCCGTGCCGGGCTGGTCGAGCTCGAAGCGGCGCTCGCGCAGGGCCTCGAAGGCGGCCTGGCCGGCGGCGGCGTCCAGCGTGCCGTTCTCGCCGTACGCCTTGGGGTGTTCGGGGTGCGGCGACCAGTAGGCGCGGGTGCGGAGGGCGTCCAGGGCCGCGTCGAGCGTGGCGGCGTGCCTCTCGGCCAACTGGTCGGTGCTGAGTGCGGCGGTCACGGCTGACCAACTCCTCGTCGGGCGGAACTCGGATGCGGCTGGTGCATGGCGCCGGGCGCGCACGGCGGGGTGCCGTTGTCGTACCCGCCAGATACATTAACCGAACGATCGGTCGGGACAAGGGGGCCCGGGAGAATCCGCCCGCACCCCATCGGGGAGGATCACAGACATGACCGCAATCGAGCCGGAGCGCACCGTGTCCGTCGTCGGCGCGGGGACGATGGGCCAGGGCATCGCCCAGGTCGCCCTCGTCGCGGGCCATCCCGTGCGGCTGTACGACGCGGTGCCGGGCCGGGCCGCCGAGGCCGCCGCGTCCGTCGTGGCCCGGCTGGACCGGCTGGTCGCCAAGGGCCGGACGACCGGCGCGGAGCGGGACGCCGCGGCGGCCCGGCTGCGCCCCGTCGACGGGCTCGCCGGCCTCGCCGGGTCCGCCCTGGTGATCGAGGCCGTCGTCGAGCGACTCGACGTCAAGCAAGGGCTGTTCACCGATCTCGAAGCCGTCGTGGACGACGCCTGCCTGCTCGCCACCAACACCTCGTCCCTGCCGGTGACGGCCGTCGCGGGCCCGCTGCGCCGCCCCGGCCGGCTGGTGGGGATGCACTTCTTCAACCCCGCCCCGCTGCTGCCGCTGGTGGAGGTCGTCAGCGGCCACGCCACCGACCCGGCCGCGGCCGGGGCCGCGTACGCCACCGCGGCGGCCTGGGGCAAGAAGCCCGTGCGCTGCGCCGACACCCCGGGGTTCGTCGTCAACCGGGTGGCCCGGCCCTTCTACGCCGAGGCCCTGCGCGTCCTGGAGGAACGCGCCGCCGATCCGGCGACGATCGACGCCGTGCTGCGCGAGAGCGGCGGCTTCGCGATGGGGCCGTTCGAGCTGACCGACCTCATCGGGCAGGACGTCAACGAGGCGGTCACCCGGTCGGTGTACGAGGCGTTCTTCCACAGCCCCAAGTTCACGCCGTCCCTCGCCCAGCGGCGGCTGGTGGAGGCGGGGCTGCTCGGGCGCAAGAGCGGCCGCGGCTGGTACGACCACGCGGAGGGCGCCGCCCGTCCGGAGCCGCGCACGGCGGGGCCCGAGAAGGCCCCCGCCTCCGTCGAGCTGCGCGGCGAGCTGCCCCCCGCGGCGGCCGCCCTGCCCGGCCTCATCGCGGAGGCGGGGATTCCGGTGACCCGCTCGGGGCCCGCGGACGGGGACGGCCCGTACGGGCACCTCGTCCTGCCCGACGGCACACGGCTGGCGCTCACCGACGGCGGCGCGGCCTCCGCCACCGGCCGGCCGACCGTCCTGTTCGACCTGGCGCTGGACTACCGGAGCTGTGGGCGGATCGCCCTCGCCGCCTCCCCGGGCGCCGGCGTGCGGGCGGCCACCGGCCTGTTCCAGGCGCTCGGCAAGCGGGTCAGCGTCCTCGACGACGTCCCCGGCCTGATCGTCGCGCGGACGGTCGCGCTCCTCGTCGACCTCGCCGAGGACGCCGCCGGGCGCGGCGTCGCCTCGCGGGAGGACGTCGACACCGCCATGCGGCTCGGCGTGAACTACCCGCGCGGGCCGCTGGAATGGGGCGATGCGCTCGGCCCCGCCTGGGTCGGCCGCTTCCTGCGGACGATGGAGTCCGAATACCCCGGCGGCCGTTACGCGCCGTCCCAGCCACTGCGCCGCCGTGCGGCCGTCAAGGAGAGCCTGCTTCAATCATGACCATGGCCAAGCGCGACACCTACACGCCAGAATCGCTGCTCGCGGTCGCCGTCGCGGTGTTCAACGAGCGCGGCTACGACGGCACCTCCATGGAGCACCTCTCCCGGGCGGCCGGCATCTCCAAGTCCTCGATCTACCACCACGTCAAGGGCAAGGAGGAGCTGCTCCGGCTGGCCATAAGCCGTGCGCTCGACGGGCTCTTCGCGGTGCTGGACGAGCCGGGCGCCACCGGCGGCCGCGCCGTCGACCGCCTCGAGTACGTCACCCGGCGCACCGTCGAGGTGCTCATCGCCGAACTGCCGTACGTGACCCTGCTCCTGCGCGTGCGCGGCAACACGGACACCGAGCGCTGGGCGATGGAGCGCCGGCGCGAGTTCGACCACCGCGTCGCGGCGCTGCTCAAGGAGGCCGCGGCCGACGGCGACCTGCGCTCCGACGTGGACGTCCGGCTGGCCACCCGGCTGCTCTTCGGAATGATCAACTCGGTGGTGGAGTGGTACCGGCCGCAGCGCCGGGGCGCGGCCACCGCCCAGGAGGTGGCGGACGCGGTGATCCTGACGGCGTTCGCGGGCCTGCGCGATCGCTGACGGCCGCGGCGGGGCGGCTCAGGCCGGGGCCGGCCCCTCCTTGGGATCCCGCTCGTCCAGGTCCTGCTCCTCGAAGACGAGCAGGGTGCGCGTGCTGAGCACCTCCTCCATGGCCTGGATGCGGGTGAGCACCAGCTCCCGCAGCGCCCGGTTGTCCTTGGTGTGCACCAGCAGCAGGACGTCGAAGTCCCCGCCGACCAGGGCGATATGGGCCGCGCCGGGCAGTGTGCGGAGCTTGTCGCGCACCGTCCGCCAGGAGTTCTGCACGATCTTCAGCGTGATGTAGGCCGACGCGCCCTGCCCCGCCCGCTCCTGGTCGATGCGCGCCCCGAAGCCCCGGATCACCCCGTCGTCGATGAGCCGGTTGACCCGCGCGTAGGCGTTGGCGCGGGACACGTGGACGCGCTCGGCCACGGACCGTATCGAGGCCCGGCCGTCGGTCCGGAGCATGTGCAGAATCGAGCGGTCGATCTCGTCGAGCGGCCGCGCCGGCGCTCTGTGGCCCGAATCGCTCGACGTGGCCATCTGTTCGTCCCGCATACCGCCATGCCTCCCCTTCATGGACGCGCTGTTCATATCTCAGGCTGTGGAAAACCGTTTGTCCACAGGCCGGGGCCGCCTGTAGCCAAAATGCCCCGGCGACCGAACAATCGGTAGGGAGAGCACAGGGTGCTTTCCGGTCACGCCCGCCCCCGAGGAGGTGCTCGTCATGACGGTCCTGGAGCAGCCTGGTTCGCACCGGCCGCCCCCGTCCCGGGCCTGGCGGCCCCGCACCGATCCCGCGCCGCTGCTGCCCGACGAGGAGCCGTACCGGCTGCTGGGCACCCCCGCCGCCGACGCGCTCGACCCCGGGCTGCTCCGGCTGCTCTACGGCCACCTGGTGCGCGGCCGCCGCTACAACACCCAGGCCACCGCGCTGACCCGGCAGGGCCGGCTCGCGGTCTACCCCTCCTCCTCCGGCCAGGAGGCGTGCCAGGTCGCCGCCGCCCTCGCCCTGGAGGAGCGCGACTGGCTCTTCCCCAGCTACCGGGACACCCTCGCCGCCATCGCCCGCGGCCTCGACCCCGTCCAGGCCCTCACCCTGCTGCGTGGCGACTGGCACACCGGCTACGACCCCCGCGAGCACCGCGTGGCCCCGCTCTGCACCCCGCTCGCCACCCAACTCCCGCACGCCGTGGGCCTCGCGCACGCCGCCCGCCTCGCGGGGGACGACGTGGTCGCGCTCGCCATGGTCGGCGACGGCGGCACCAGCGAGGGCGACTTCCACGAGGCGCTCAACTTCGCCGCCGTCTGGAAGGCCCCGGTCGTCTTCCTCGTGCAGAACAACGGCTTCGCCATCTCCGTCCCCCTGGCCAAGCAGACCGCGGCGCCCTCCCTGGCGCACAAGGGCGTCGGCTACGGCATACCCGCCCGCCTGGTCGACGGCAACGACGCCCCCGCCGTCCACGAGGTCCTCTCCGGGGCCGTGCGCCGCGCCCGCGCGGGCGGCGGGCCCACCCTCGTCGAGGCCCTGACCTACCGCGTCGACGCCCACACCAACGCCGACGACGCCACCCGCTACCGCACCGACGCCGAGGTCGCCGCCTGGCGCGCCCACGACCCCGTCGAGCTGCTGGAGCGGGAGCTGGCCCGGCGCGGGCTGCTGGACGAGAAGGACGTCGCCGCCGAGCGGGAGGCCGCCGAGCGGATGGCCGCCGAGCTGCGCGACCGGATGAACGAGGACCCGGTCCTCGACCCCATGGAGCTCTTCGACCACGTCTACGCCCGGCGCACCGGCCGACTGCGGCGCCAGGCCGAGCAGTTGAGGGCGGAGCTGGCGGCCGCCGAGGAAGGGACGGACCGATGACCACCGCGGTCACCGCGACGGGCCGCAGGCCCGCCACCATGAGCCAGGCCCTCAACAGGGCGCTGCGCGACGCCATGGCCGCCGACCCCGCCGTCCACGTCCTCGGCGAGGACGTCGGCACGCTGGGCGGCGTCTTCCGGATCACGGCCGGGCTGGCGGAGGAGTTCGGCGACGACCGCTGCACGGACACGCCGCTGGCCGAGGCGGGCATCCTCGGCACGGCCGTCGGCATGGCGATGTACGGGCTGCGGCCGGTCGTGGAGATGCAGTTCGACGCGTTCGGGTACCCGTCGCTGGAGCAGCTGTTCAGCCACGTCGCCAAGATGCGCAACCGCACCCGCGGCCGGCTGCCCCTGCCGATCACCGTCCGGATCCCCTACGGCGGCGGCATCGGCGGCGTCGAGCACCACAGCGACTCCTCCGAGGCGCTCTACATGGCCACCCCCGGCCTGCACGTCGTCACGCCCGCCACCGTCGCCGACGCGTACGGGCTGCTGCGCGCGGCCATCGCCTCCGACGACCCGGTCGTCTTCCTGGAGCCCAAGCGGCTGTACTGGGCCAAGGCCGACTGGGAGCCCGACCGGCCCGAGGAGGTGCCGGGCATCGGCACCGCCGTCGTCCGCCGCCGCGGCTCCTCCGCCACGCTGATCACTTACGGCCCGTCCGTACCCGTCTGTCTGGAGGCCGCCGAGGCCGCCCGCGCCGAGGGCTGGGACCTGGAGGTCGTCGACCTGCGCTCCCTCGTCCCCCTCGACGAGGAGACCGTCGTCGCGTCCGTGCGGCGCACCGGGCGGGCCGTCGTCGTCCACGAGGCCGCCGGCTTCGGCGGTCCCGGCGGCGAGCTCGCCGCGACGGTCGCCGAGCGCTGCTTCCACCACCTGGAGGCCCCGGTGCTGCGGGTCACGGGCTTCGACGTCCCCTATCCGCCGCCGATGCTGGAGAAGCACCATCTGCCGGGGGTCGACCGGGTGCTGGACGCGGTCGCCCGGCTGCAGTGGGAGTCCGAGTGGACGTCGGGGGGTGCCAACTGATGGCCGTGGTCAAGGAGTTCGCCCTGCCCGACCTGGGCGAAGGGCTCACCGAGGCGCAGGTCGTGCGCTGGCTCGTCGAGGTCGGCGACGTGGTCGCCGTGGACCAGCCGGTGGTCGAGGTCGAGACCGCCAAGGCGATGGTGGAGGTGCCGTGCCCGTACGGGGGCGTGGTGACGGCCCGCTTCGGCGAGGAGGGTGCGGAACTGCCGGTGGGTGCGCCGCTGTTGACGGTGGCGGTGGGGGACGCGGCGGGGGAGGCGGGGCCGGGGCCGGGCGCCGGTGCGTCCTCCGGTGCGGCTTCGGGGGCGGCCGCGGCCGGGCCGTCCGCCGAGGAGGGCTCCGGCAACGTCCTCGTCGGCTACGGCACCGGGGCTCCGGTCCCCCGCCGGGCCCGGATCCGCCGTCCCTGGGCACCGCCGGGGCCGCCGCAGGCGGTGCCCAGGCCCGACGACGGGGCGGTGTGGTCGGACGCGCCGGTGACCGGTGGCGCCGGTGGGGGCCGGCAGGCCGTCGGCGGCGCGGTGACCGGTGGCGCCGTGGCCGGCAAGGTGGCCGTGATCTCGCCGCTCGTGCGGCGCATCGCCCGCGAGCGCGGGGTCGACCTGACCCGGGTGCGCGGCAGCGGGCCCGAGGGGCTGATCCTGCGGGCGGACGTCGAACGGGCGGCGGCCGCGGCCGGGTTCGCCCCCGCGTCCGCACCCGCCCCCGCATCACCCGCCCCCGCACCCGGCCCCGCATCACCCGTCCCCGCATCCGCCGCCGAGGGCGAGCGCATCCCCCTGCGCGGGCTGCGCGGCGCCGTCGCCGAGAAGCTCGGCCGGAGCCGCCGCGAGATCCCCGACGCCAGCTGCTGGGTGGACGCGGACGCGACGGAGCTGCTGGCCGCCCGCCGGGCCATGAACGAGCTCCCCGGGGCGGCGAAGGTCTCGCTGCTCGCCCTCCTCGCCCGGATCTGCACCGCCGCCCTCGCCGAGTTCCCCGAGCTCAACTCCAGGGTGGACACGGAGGCGCAGGAGATCGTGCTGCTGCCCGCCGTCCACCTCGGGTTCGCGGCGCAGACCCCGCGCGGGCTCGTCGTGCCGGTCGTCCGCGACGCGCACACCATGGGCGCGGCCGGCCTCTCGGCGGAGATCGGGCGCCTGACCGAGGCCGCCCGCGAGGGCCGGATCACGCCGGCGGAGCTCACCGGCGGCACGTTCACCCTCAACAACTACGGCGTGTTCGGTGTGGACGGCTCCACCCCGATCATCAACCACCCCGAGGCGGCCATGCTGGGCGTCGGCCGGATCGTCCCCAAACCCTGGGTCCACCAGGGGGAGTTGGCCGTACGGCACGTGGTGCAGCTGTCGCTCGCGTTCGACCACCGGGTGTGCGACGGGGGAACGGCCGGCGGATTCCTGCGGTACGTCGCCGACCGCGTCGAGCGGCCCGCCGTGCTGCTCCGGACGCTCTGAACCCATACTCGTCGGGTGACGGAAACGCAGTACGACGCGGTGGTCCTGGCCGGAGGAGCCGCCCGGCGGCTGGGCGGGGCGGACAAGCCCGGGGTGCGCATCGGCGGCCGCTCCCTGCTGGACAGGGTGCTCGGCGCGTGCGCCGGCGCGGCGACGACCGTGGTCGTCGGGCCGCGCCGGCCCACGGCGCGGCCCGTGGTCTGGGAGCGCGAACACCCGCCCGGCGGCGGCCCGCTGGCCGCACTCCACGCGGGCCTGCGGCACGTCACGGCGGGGACGGTGCTCGTCCTCTCCGCCGACCTGCCGTTCCTCGGGGCGGACGCCGTGCGGGCGCTGGTCGCCGGGGCCGGTGCCGCCGAGGGAGCCCTGGCCACCGACGCGGACGGGCGCGACCAGCCGCTCCTCGCCGCCTACCGGACGGAGCCGCTCCGGCGCGAGATCGCCCTGCTCGCGACCGAACACGGCACGCTCAGCGGGCTTCCCGTGCGCCTCCTCACCACCGAACTGTCCCTCGCGCGCCTCCCGTACCACGAGGCGTCCTTCGACTGCGACACCTGGCAGGACATCGGCGCGGCCCGCGCGCGCATCAGGGACGATAGGACCGTGCTGGATGAATGGATCGCCGCGGTCAAGGCCGAACTCGGCATAGAACTCGACGTCGACAGGGCCGGACTCCTCGATCTCGCCCGCGACGCGGCGCACGGCGTGGCCCGCCCCGCCGCCCCCCTGACGACCTTCCTCGTCGGCTACGCGGCCGCACAGCGCGGCGGCGGCCCCGAGGAGGTGACCCGCGCCGCCCACCGGATCGCCGCCCTCGCCGCGCGCTGGGCGGAGGAGGACGGCGACGCCTCCGGGGCCCCCGCGTGAGCGCCCGCGACGGCGACGCCGACGGCGCGGCCCTCGACCGGGCCACGGACGAGGCACTGGCCATCCTCGCGGGCGACCGGGGGGCGCCGGGCCGCGCCGTGGGGCCGGTGGAGGGCGGGTACCTGCCGTTCGACGAGCTGTCCGGACCCTCCGCCGCCGACGGTCCGTCCACCACCCGTCCGCGCGAAGTCCCGCCGCTGGACGTGCCGTTCGACGGCGTGCGCTACTACGACCACGCGGGGGCGGATCCGTACGGCCGGACGGGCGCGGGGCGCGCCGCGCCCGCCTCCGGCGGCTTCCCGGGGGTGCGGCGGGCCGCCGCCGACGACGGGGCGCTGACCGACGTCTGGCGGTCGGTCCGCGACGTCACCGGTGACGGCGGCAGGAGCGGTGCGGCCCGGGGCTCCGTCCCGCGCGGGCGGCACGCCGCGCCGGCCGTCCCGGCGGCGGACGCCGCGACGGCCCGGACCCATGTCCGGAGCCCGCGCCGCCCGGTGGGGCTCGACGCGCCGGCTCTTGCGGACGAGCGCCCGGACCGTTCCGGCGGCACCCCCGCGGACGTGGCTGCGGACGCCGCCCCCGCGCGGGGTGAGGCGGCCGGTGACCTCCGCGCCGCCGCGTTCCCGTCCGAGGGCGCCGGGCGTGAGCGCCCCGGCGCCGACGGCGGCCCGGGCGCCCGGGCGCGCGGCGGGGTATCCGACGACGGGTGCACCGCCGCGTCCCCCGGCGCCCGGCGTGAGCGCCCCGCGCCCTCGGGCGCCCCGGAGCGCGGTGGGGCACCCGACGGCGGCCGTGCCGCCGCGTCCGGGGCCGCGGACGACGGGCGCGCCGACACCGCCGCGCACGGCGAGCGGGCCGACCACGCCGCCGCGCCCGGGCCGCCGACCCAGGAGCGTTCCCGCGCCGGAGGGCGCGGCGGCGGTCACCGCGCCCCCACGCCCTGGCCCACGGCGGGCCGTATCGCGGCCGGGGCGGCCGAGGCGCTGCCCGCCGAGGAGGTGCCGCTCGGGGAGGCGCTCGGGCGGACGCTCGCCGGCGGGCTGGACGCGCTGACGGACCTGCCGCCGTTCGACACCGCCGCCATGGACGGCTGGGCCGTCGCCGGCCCCGGGCCCTGGCGCCTCCCGGGGGAGCCGGCGGACGAGGGGATCGTCGCGGGCCGGACGGGCGCCGAGCCGCTGCGCGACGGCTGCGCCGTGCCCATCGCCACCGGCGCCCGGGTGCCCCCCGGGGCGACGGCCGTGCTGCGCCGCGAGCACGGCCGGACGACCGCGCAGGGCGAGCTGTACGCCACCCGGCGGGCCGGGCAGGGCCAGGACATCCGGCCGCGCGCCCAGGAGTGCCGCGGCGGCGACGGACTGCTGCCCGCCGGCAGCCCGGTGACGCCCGCCGTGCTCGGCCTGGCCGCGGCCGCCGGCTACGACGTGCTGTCCGTGACCGCCCGTCCCCGCGTCGCGGTCCTCGTCCTGGGCGACGAACTCGTCCACGAGGGCCTGCCGCACGACGGCCGGATCCGGGACGCGCTCGGCCCGATGCTCGGCCCGTGGCTGCGGGCGCTGGGCGCGGAGGTGACGGCGGAGCACCGGCTCGGCGACGACGCCGAGGCGCTGTACGAGGCGCTCGCCGGCGCGGACGCCGATCTGGTGATCACCACCGGCAGCACCGCCTCCGGCCCGCGTGACCACCTGCACCCCGCCCTGCGACGGCTCGGCGCCGAGCTGCTCGTGGACGGCGTCGCGGTCCGTCCCGGCCACCCCATGCTGCTCGCCCGCCTCGCGGAGGACCGGCACCTCGTGGGCCTCCCCGGCAACCCGCTGGCCGCCGTCGCCGGCCTGCTCACCCTCGCCGAGCCGCTGCTGCGCACGCTCTCCGGCCGCCCGGCGCCGTCGCTGCGCCGGGCCGTCCTCGGCGGCCCCGTGCCGAGCCACCCCTCGGACACCCGCCTGGTGCCCGTCGTGCTGCGCGGCGGCGACGGCGCCCGCCCGCTGCGCTTCCACGGCCCGGCGATGCTGCGCGGCCTGGCGGCGGCCGACGCGATGGCGGTGATCCCGCCCGGCGGCAGCACCTCGCGCGGCCGGGTCGCCCTGCTCGACCTGCCCTGGCAGTAGCGGCGCCCGCGCTCACTCCTCCGCCGTCGAGGCGGGGGCCTGCCGGATGGTGATCAGCCGGTCGGTGAGATGCACCGTCGCCGCCTCGGGGTCGGTGTAGTGGAGCAGGCGGTGGCCGCGGACGAGGGCGACGACGAGGTCGTCGCAGTCGCGGGGGGAGCGGCCCGCCTCCGCCTTCGTGGCGGGGCGTTCGACGACGTCGAGGCCGGTGCCGTAGGTGAGCAGGTCCTCCAGGACGTCCCCGACGTACGGGCTCATCATCGACATGCCGAGCATCCGGCCGGCCGAACTGGAGCTGGTGACCACCGTGTCGGCGCCGCTCTGCCGCAGCAGCGGCACGTTCTCGTCCTCGCGCACCGCGACGACGATCGTCGCGTGGCGGTTGAGCTGACGGGCCGTCAGGGTGACGAGGGCGGCGGTGTCGTCGCGCTCGGTGGTGATCACCACCTGTGCCGCGTTGGGGAGTTCGGCGCGCAGCAGCGTCGTCGAGCGCGTCCCGTCGCCGAGGACGGCGGCGATGCCGTCGCCGGCGGCGGAGTCGACCGCCTTCTTCTGCGGGTCCACGACGACGATCTTCTCCTTCGGCAGCCCCTGGCCGACGAGCGTCTCGATCGTGTGCCGGCCCTTGGTGCCGTAGCCGATGACGACGGTGTGGTCCCGCATCCGCGATCTCCAACGATGAATGCGCACCTGCTGGCGCGTCCGTTCGGTCAGTACCTCCAGCGTGGTGCCGACCAGAATGATCAGGAACAGCACGCGCAGCGGTGTGACGACGAGGATGTTCGTCAGCCGGGCGCCCGCGCCCACCGGTGTGATGTCGCCGTAGCCGGTGGTGGAGAGGGTGACGGTCGCGTAGTACGCGGCGTCCAGGAAGCCCAGCGGGCCGCCCGCGTTGTCGTGGTAGCCGTCCCGGTCCAGGTAGACGACGAGCGTCGTGACGCCGAGGACGACCAGCGCCATCACCAGCCGGCGCAGCACCTGCCGCAGCGGCGCGGTGACGTGCTGGACCGGCAGTATCACCGAGCGCCCCGCCTCCGCGTCCTCCGCCTCGGCCCGGGTGCGGCGCCAGAGCGAACGCAGCAGCATCCGGCGGCTGTTCCTCAGACGGCTGCGGGCGCTCTCCGCGCGGCCCGGTCCGTGGGGCGGTCCGTGGGTCGGTGAGTTCGGCACGCGTCCATGATCCCGTATACCGGCGCTTTGTCCGCCGACGTGCTCGTCGCGCTGCCCGCCGCGCTGTCCGACCCCGGGAGTAGCCTCGCGCCATGCATGCGATCACCATCCCCACACCCGGCGGACCCGACGCGCTCGTCTGGGCCGAGGTACCCGATCCCGTGCCCGGCGGAGGAGAGGTGCTGATCGAGGTCGCCGCGACCGCCGTCAACCGAGCGGACCTGATGCAGCGCCAGGGTCTCTACGACCCGCCGCCCGGCGCCTCCCCCCTGCCCGGCCTGGAGTGCTCCGGCCGGATCGCCGCGCTCGGCCCGGGGGTCAGCGGCTGGGCGGTCGGCGACGAGGTGTGCGCCCTGCTGGCCGGCGGCGGGTACGCGGAGAAGGCCGTCGTCCCGGTCGGCCAGCTGCTGCCCGTCCCCGACGGGCTGGACGTGGTGACGGCCGCGGCCCTGCCGGAGGTCACCGCGACGGTCTGGTCGAACGTCTTCATGCTCGCCCATCTGCGCCCCGGCGAGACCCTGCTCGTGCACGGCGGCGGCAGCGGCATCGGCACGATGGCCGTCCAGCTCGCCAAGGCGGTCGGGGCGCGGGTCGCGGTCACCGCGGGCGGCGCGGAGAAGCTGGAGCGCTGCCGCGAGCTGGGCGCGGACATCCTGATCGACTACCGCGAGCAGGACTTCGTCGAGGAGCTGGCCAAGGTCACCGGCGGCGCGGGCGCGGACGTCATCCTCGACATCGTGGGCGCCAAGTACCTGGCGCGGAACGTGGACGCCCTCGCCGTCAACGGCCGGCTCGCCGTCATCGGCCTCCAGGGCGGCCGCAAGGCCGAACTCGACCTGGGCAAGCTGCTGTCCAAGCGCGCCGCGGTCATGGCGACCGCGCTGCGCTCGCGCCCCCTCGCGGAGAAGTCGGCGATCGTCGCGGCCGTGCGCGAGCACGTGTGGCCGCTGGTGTCGGGCGGCCGCGTGCGCCCGGTCGTGGACCGGGTCATGCCACTGCGGGACGCGGCGGAGGCGCACCGGGTCGTGGAGGCGAGCACGCACGTGGGCAAGGTGCTGCTGACGACCGGCTGAGCCCGTCACCCGGACGGCCGCCCGGCGTGCCCAAGGGCGCCCGCCGTGTGACGGTGGAGGGGTGATCGCCGGAACCCGCCCGGGCGTGCTCGTCGGGCTGACGACGGCGGCCGTGCTCGTCCTGGCGCCGGGAACGGCGCGGGCCGAGGACGGGCCGTCGCCGCGGCACGTGCCGCGCGGCCCGGTCCCGTCCGCCGCCGACCCCGGGCGGCTCGCCGGGACGGTCGCGGGCCAGGGGCGCGCGCACCCCGGACGCGCCCCTGAGCCCTCGCGGGCGCCCGCGGAGCGCCCGGACGAGGAGGCG
Organism: Streptomyces caatingaensis; assembly: GCF_001187435.1. Lineage (GTDB taxonomy): Bacteria > Actinomycetota > Actinomycetes > Streptomycetales > Streptomycetaceae > Streptomyces > Streptomyces caatingaensis. Next base: position 254,481 of record NZ_LFXA01000018.1, read on the forward strand.
CCCCCGGAGGAGCCCGGCGCCGCCCCCGAGGCGTCGGAGACCCCCGCCGGGGCGGCCGCCACGCCCGTGCCGGACCCGTCCCCCTCGCCCACGCCGTCCTCGCCCGCCCCGCCCCCCGGGCCCGTGCGGGCCGAGGGCCGGGCGGCGGCGCGGGGCGACGCCTCCGGCGCGCCCCCCGAGCACGTGATGCGCGTCCTCCCGCTCGGCACCGGACTGACCCTCACCGGCCTCGGCATCGGCTTCCTCGGCCTGCGGCTGCGGCGCCGCTGAAGCCGCCCGGCCCGACCCGGGTGGATCAGCCGCATACAGGGGCATCACCTGGGGGAAATCACCTGTGCGAGAGAATGGCGGCATGGATATGCCGAGGAACGAACGGTCGCAGGAGAGCCCGCACGTCCTGGTCGTGGGACCGGACGGCATGGCTCTCGGCAGCGCTGGCCCCGGCGGCGGGGCCGGTGACGACGAGTCGCGCGAGGTCCCCGTGACGGAGCAGGTCGAACAGCCCGCGAAGGTCATGCGCATCGGCAGCATGATCAAGCAGCTGCTGGAGGAGGTAAGGGCGGCTCCTCTGGACGAGGCCAGCCGCGTCCGGCTCAAGGAGATCCACCACAGCTCCGTCAAGGAGCTGGAGGACGGGCTCGCCCCCGAGCTCGTCGAGGAACTGGAGCGCCTCTCGCTCCCGTTCACCGACGACACCGTCCCCACCGAGGCCGAACTGCGCATCGCGCAGGCCCAGTTGGTGGGCTGGCTGGAGGGCCTCTTCCACGGCATCCAGACGGCCCTCTTCGCCCAGCAGATGGCGGCCCGCGCCCAGCTCGAACAGATGCGCCGCGCCCTCCCGGCGGGCATCGCCGAGGAGGACCACGAGGGCGGCCGCCCCCAGCAGGGAGCGCGCTCGGGGCCGTATCTGTGACGGGAGCGCCTCCGTGACGGGAGCGCATCTCTGACCAGCGCACCTCCGTGACAGGAACGCACGACGGGCCGGAACCCCCCTCGGGATTCCGGCCCGTCGGCGTGTCCGCCGTCAGGAGGAGGGGTCGCCCGTGGAGACGGTGATCACGATGGTGGTGTTCTTCGGGTCGAACGCGTCGCCGGGCTGCGGGCTCTGCTGCATCACCATGCCCTTGCCCCAGGTGTTCTCGTCCTGCTTGTCCTCGCGGTACTTCCAACTCGCCGCCTGGAGGCAGGACTTCACCGAGTCGATGTGGACCCAGCGCAGGTCGGGCATGTTCTTCTTGGTCTTGTCGAGGAAGCTGTCGCGCGCGTTGGTGCAGCGCTCCTTCTCGACGACCCTGGCCCGGTCGCCCTCCTTGTGCTTGTTCTCGTTGGACGTGCCGCCGCCGCCCGTGCCGCCGGCCGGGGACGGCGAGGAGGTCCGGGAGGTGTTCTCGTTCGCCCGGGTGTCCGGACCGCCGTCGGAGGAGCCGTTCTTGACGAGGACGACGGCGATGACGGCGATGACGGCCAGGGTGGCGACGATCGCCGAGCCGATGATGACCGGCTTGTTGCCCTTGGACACCGGGGCGGCCGGGGCCGGGGCCGGGGGCGCCTGGTACGGGGGAGGCGTCGGGTACCCCGGTGCCGGGGTGGGCTGCTGGTAGCCGGGGGCGGCGTACGAGGACGGCTGGTACGGGGTCTGGACGGACTGGATGCCCGGGCCCGGGACCGCCTGCCGGTCCACCGGCGGGAAGACCGCCGAGGAGACCCCCGCCCCGCTGCGCGGCGCCGGGGCGTCGCCGCTGATCACCGGCGAGGGCGAGCCGTGGACCGTCGAGGCCACCCGCGCGCACTCGTCGCGCATCGCGGCGGCGGACGGGAAGCGCTCGTTCGGGTTCTTCTTCAGCGCGCGGGCCACCAGCGCGTCCAGCGCCGGCGGGATCGAGCGGTTGATCGTGGAGGGCGCGACCGGCTCCTCCTGGACGTGCGCGTACGCGATGGCCAGCGGCGAGTCCGCGTCGAAGGGCAGCCGCCCGGTCAGCAGCTCGAAGAGCATGATGCCGACCGAATACAGGTCGGACCGCGCGTCCACCCCGCGCCCCAGCGCCTGCTCCGGCGAGAGGTACTGCGGGGTGCCCACGACCATGCCGGTCTGGGTCATCGACGTGACCCCCGACTGCATGGCGCGCGCGATGCCGAAGTCCATGACCTTGACCACATCACGCTTGGTCATCATCACGTTGCCCGGCTTGATGTCCCGGTGGACCAGCCCCATCTCGTGGCTGACCTCGAGCGCCGCCAGCACGTCCGCCGTGATCCTCAGCGCCTTGGCGGCGGGCATCGCCCCGTACTGCTTCACGTCCGCGTCGAGCACCGACCGCAGCGGCTTGCCCTCGACGTACTCCATGACGATGTACGGCATCGTCGTGCCGTCCAGCGCGTCCTCGCCCGTGTCGAAGACCGAGACGATGTTGGTGTGCGTGAGCTTGGCCACGGCCTGGGCCTCGCGGCGGAAGCGCTCGCGGAAGGACGACTCGCGGCCCAGCTCCGTGTGCAGGGTCTTGATCGCCACCTGGCGGTCCAGCACCGAGTCGTAGGCGAGGTGCACCGAGGCCATGCCGCCCTCGCCGAGGAGGTCGCGCAGCTGGTAGCGGCCGCCGCCGACGGCCCGTCCCGCGTAGCGGCCCTGTGCGCCGTCCTGGCTCATGCTCCTGTTTCCCCCATCGGCGAGCCGGTTCCGGGCCCGGTCGCAAAGGTCTGATCCGGCCAGATCCCTCCGGCCGGACAATATCCCGGCCAAGTGTGCCGCAGGCCGGGGGCACGTCAAGCCACGTGCCCGTTCCGTGACCGGATGCGCGACAAGCCGTCACGGAATTTGCCTTGCGCGGCCCGCTGCGGGTTTGATTGCCCGTCCATCCCCGACCGGTGCGCATCCCGGAACCTGTAGCGTGCCTAGCGGAAGAACTGCATTGCTTCGTATCGCCCCGAGGTACTGCCCCGGGGCGCTGCGTGAGCACTGCCCCAAGGTTCAGGCCCCCACGCGAGCGGCCAGACACGACGGCGAGGACTGATGGCACAGACGCAGAGCGCCCAGGGTCCGTCCGACCCTGACGCCACCGGGGGCGGAATGCCCGATGTGCCGGAAATGTGGGGTAACGGCGGCATGGTCGGGGACGGCCGCTACCGCCTCACCCACCGGCTCGGCCGCGGCGGCATGGCCGAGGTCTTCGCCGCCGAGGACGTACGCCTCGGCCGCACGGTCGCGGTCAAGCTGCTCCGCGCCGACCTCGCCGAGGACCCGGTCTCCAAGGCCCGCTTCACCCGCGAGGCACAGTCCGTCGCCGGGCTGAACCACCACGCGGTGGTCGCCGTCTACGACTCCGGCGAGGACGTCAACGGCCACAGCACCGTGCCGTACATCGTCATGGAGCTGGTTGAAGGCCGTACGATCCGCGACCTGTTGCTCAACGCCGAGGCCCCGCCGCCCGAGCAGGCGCTGATCATCGTCTCCGGAGTGCTGGACGCGCTGGCCTACAGCCACCAGCACGGCATCGTCCACCGCGACATCAAGCCCGCCAACGTCATCATCACCAACCAGGGCCACGTCAAGGTGATGGACTTCGGCATCGCCCGGGCCCTGCACGGCGCGCAGTCGACCATGACCCAGACCGGCATGGTCATGGGCACCCCGCAGTACCTCTCGCCCGAACAGGCCCTCGGCAAGACCGTGGACGCCCGCTCGGACCTCTACGCCACCGGCTGCCTCCTCTACGAACTCCTGGCGCTGCGCCCGCCGTTCACCGGCGAGACGCCGCTTTCCGTGGTGTACCAGCACGTCCAGGACAATCCGGTCCCGCCGTCCCAGGTGCTGGACACCGTCCCGCCGGAGCTCGACGGGCTCGTCATGCGCTCGCTGGCCAAGGACCCGGACGACCGGTTCCAGAGCGCCGAGGAGATGCGCGGGCTGGTCCAGTACAGCCTCCAGATGCTGCACGACGCGGGCGGCCACACCGGCGCCTGGGACACCGGCCCCGTCGCGGCGGCCACCGCGGCCACGCAGATGCTCGGCGCGGCCGGCATCGCGCAGACCACCGCCATGCCGCACCCGCAGCACGGCGACACCTCCCCCCAGCGGATCCTGCCGCAGGGCGCCGGCGGCGGCGGGGACGACGACTACGAGCCGGGCGGACGCGGCCGGGGCGGCAACGGCAAGCTCTGGATCTTCATCGCGGCGGTCGTCGCGGCGACGGCCGCGGTGGTCGCGTTCGTGGCATGGCCCTCGGATCACAAGGGCCCTTCGGAGAAGGACACCAAGGACACCCCCGCCACGGCCCCCTCCACCCCCGGCTCCAGCCAGTCCTCCTCCGCGACCCCCAAGGACAAGGAGTCCTCCTCCGTCCCGGAGCGCGGCGGCACGACCGGCGACAACTCCTCGACCGGCGACGACGATTACTCGGGCAACACCCGGCACCGCAACCGCCACACGCAGGAGCCGAGCAACGAGCCGTCCAACGACCCGAGCAAGGAGCCGAGCGGCGACCCGACCGACAACAAGCCCGGCACCAACCAGGGCACGTCGCAGGGGACGAACCAGGGCACCTCGCAGGGCACCAACCAGGGCACGTCCCAGGGGACGAACCAGGGCACGTCGCAGGGCACCAACCAGGGCACCAGCCAGGGGACCTCCCAGGGCACCTCGACGGGCACGTCGCAGGGGACGTCGACGGGCACCAGCCAGGGGACCTCGACCGGCACCAGCAAGGGCACGACCCAGGGCGCGGACACCCAGGGCCACATCACCCCCTGACCCCCGGGGGGCCGCCGCTAGTCGGTGAACGCGTCGTGCACGTCCTCGTACGCGCGCGTCCACCACACGGCCAGCGCCGCCGACGCCGGGAAACCGGGGTCGGCGCGGTGGTCGCCGAGCTGGTAGCGCCAGCGCAGCATCCAGAAGTCGTTGAGCCGCTCCCACCACACCCGGTGCACCGCCGCGGCGAGTTCGGCCGGGCCGGCGCCCGTGCTGCGCCGGTAGGCCCGCGCGTAGGGCCGTATCTTCGTGAAGTCGAGGGTGCCGTCGGGCCGCAGGAAGAAGATCACGGCCGCGCGGACGGCCTCCTCGGCGCGCGGGCGGACGGCCAGCCGGTCCCAGTCGACGATCGCGGCCGGTTCGGCGCCCCGGTAGAGCAGGTTGAGCGGGTGGAAGTCGCCGTGCACCCAGCCCCGGGCGGGGATGGCGGCGGCCGGCGGGCGGCGGTGGGCGTGCTGCTCCAGCAGGGCGCGGCGCTCGACGAGGCGGTGCTCGGCCAGCTCGTCGAAGGCGTCGCGGGGCCGGCGGCGCACCAGGACCAGGAGCTCCTCGATGAGCGCGTAGGTCTCCTCGGGGTCGGCCGCGGCGCCGGGGGCCGGGCAGCGGCCCGAGGGGGTCAGCGGGGGTCCTCCCGGCCCGTCCCCCGGCCCGTCCCCCGGCCCGTCCCCGGCGGACTCGCCCGCGACGCCCTCCATCACCGTCTCCAGGCTGACGTGCACCCGCCCCAGCAGCGCGCCCAGCCGCCGGGACTGGGCCTCGGTGAGCCCGCCGCCGTCGCGGTGGTGGCCCTCCACCCAGGGGTGGAGGGCGTAGCAGCGGCCGCCGAGGACGGCGACGGTGGAGCCCTCGTCGTCGGCGACCGGCGGGGCGACCGGCAGCCCCAGCGCGCCCAGCCGGAGCGTGGCGGCGTGCTGGCGGGCGATGGCGTCCGGGTCGCCGTCGAGGTGGTGCTTGAGGAAGAAGCGGCCGCGGCTGGTGGAGAGCCGGTAACCCCGGTTCAGCAGGCCCTCGGTGAGCGGTTCGCAGGAGACGGGCTCACCCGCCTGCCGGTAGCGGCGCAGCAGGGTGCGCAGGGTGCCGTCGGGGGGTGGGGCGTGGGGCGGTGCGTGGTGGACAAGTGAGCGCGGCACGCCCCAAATGTTAGTTCACGAAGCGTGCGCGGCGGTCCGCGCGGGTACGCCTTCGAGGTGGTGCAGGGTGATGAACTGCGGTTCTATGCACAGGTATTCGGGGATGAAGGGGCTGTCGTCGGCGGTGCGGGGGGCCGGGCCGAAGCGCGGGAGCTCGGCCGGGCCGGGGGTGAACGTCCGTGCGGTGCCCATGAGTTGGATGTGCCAGACGTTCTCGTCGCCCTCCTCGCGGCCGCCGAAGTTGTCGGCGTTGTAGGCGACGACGGAGCCGTCGCAGGCGCGTCCGTAGCCGTAGCCGCCGTGCAGCCGGATGAGGATCTTGCCGTCGGAGACGATGTGCCGGGTGGTGATGACGAAGGGGAGCGCGCGCATGGTCACGGAGAGCCGTCCGTAGGGGGCGCTGTCGAGCAGTTCGAGCGCTCGGTACTCGTCTGAAGGCATGCGCTTACTCTGCACCGTCACCCAGGGTGTCCGTAGAGCCACCCGCCCTGTCGCGGGCGGGACGTTGGTCCCTAAACGGACGGCCCGGCCCGTCCCGTCAGCGCTTCTCGGCCTGGAGCCGGGCCACGTACGCGGCGGCCTGGGAGCGGCGCTCCATGCCGAGCTTGGACAGCAGGCTGGAGACGTAGTTCTTGATGGTCTTCTCGGCGAGGTGCAGCCGCTCGCCGATCACCCGGTTGGTCAGGCCCTCCCCGATCAGGTCGAGGATGCGGCGCTCCTGGTCGGTGAGGGAGGCGAGCCGGTCGTCCCCCTTGGGGTCCTTGCCGTCCCGCAGCCGCTCCAGCACCCGGGCCGTCGCGACCGGATCGAGCAGGGATTTCCCGGCGGCGACGTCGCGGACGGCGGAGAGCAGCTCATTGCCGCGAATCGCCTTCAGCACATATCCCGAGGCCCCGGCCATGATCGCGTCGAAAAGCGCCTCGTCGTCGGCGAACGAGGTGAGCATCAGGCATTTGATGCCCTCGTCCTGGGCGCGGATCTCACGGCATACTTCGACTCCACTGCCATCCGGAAGGCGAACGTCCAGAACGGCGACGTCGGGCCGGGTGGCCGGAATGCGCACCAGTGCGTCGGCCGCGGTACCGGCCTCGCCGACCACCTCGATGTCCTCCTCCACGGAGAGCATCTCGTGGACGCCGCGCCGCACCACCTCGTGGTCGTCAAGCAGAAATACCGTGATTTTTCCTTGTTCGCGCACAGTGTCAGTCTCACACATCGAGTCTTCCCCTGCTCTTGTCCTCCGGGATAACGTGCGGTCGTTCCGGCGGTAACTCCGCTCCGGCGGGGGAGGCTCGCAAGGCTCTGACCAGTACCGCTGCGGCCCTTTCTCGATTTACTTGGAAATCCAAGCAAAATCGCAGGTCAGAGAGGGTTTCGCAGGAATGCCGGGTACTGGGTAACGTGCCTGTTGCAGGCCATTCGCCGGGGCGCCTGTCGCGCCCGGTTCGGCCTCGGCACACCCACCCCGTGTGCCGTCGGGAAGCGGGCGAGCACCCCCCAGCCCCACGGCGGGGGGACCCCCAACGGCCACCGGCGACCCCGGGGGCCGGACAGACGGAGGAGCACACGTGACCGTGGACAGCACCGCCGCGCGCAAGCCGCGCAGCGGCAAACGCGCAGGCGCGAAGAAGCCGGCCGCCGGGCCGGACAAGCCGGAGCTCGTACAGCTGCTGACGCCCGAGGGCGAGCGGGTCGAGCACCCCGACTACGCCATCGACGTGACGCCCGAGGAACTGCGCGGCCTGTACCGCGACATGGTGCTGACCCGCCGCTTCGACGGCGAGGCCACCACCCTCCAGCGCCAGGGCGAACTGGGCCTGTGGGCCTCCCTGCTGGGCCAGGAGGCCGCGCAGATCGGCTCCGGCCGCGCCACCCGCGACGACGACTACGTCTTCCCGACCTACCGCGAGCACGGCGTCGCCTGGTGCCGCGGGGTGGACCCGACCAACCTCCTCGGGATGTTCCGCGGCGTCAACCACGGCGGCTGGGACCCCAACGAGAACAACTTCCACCTCTACACGATCGTCATCGGCTCGCAGGCGCTGCACGCCACCGGCTACGCCATGGGCGTCGCCAAGGACGGCGCCGACTCGGCCGTCATCGCCTACTTCGGCGACGGCGCCTCCAGCCAGGGCGACGTCGCGGAGGCGTTCACCTTCGCCGCGGTCTACAACGCCCCCGTCGTCTTCTTCTGCCAGAACAACCAGTGGGCCATCTCCGAGCCCACCGAGAAGCAGACCCGCGTCCCGCTCTACCGCCGCGCCGAGGGCTTCGGCTTCCCCGGCGTCCGCGTCGACGGCAACGACGTGCTGGCCTGCCTCGCGGTCACCAAGGCCGCCCTGGAGCGCGCCCGCACCGGCCAGGGCCCCATGCTCGTCGAGGCGTTCACCTACCGGATGGGCGCCCACACCACCTCCGACGACCCCACCCGCTACCGCCGCGACGAGGAGCGGGAGTTGTGGGAGGCCAAGGACCCGATCCTGCGCCTGCGCCGCCACCTGGAGCGCGAGGGCCACGCCGGCGAGGAGTTCTTCGCCGCCCTGGAGGCCGAGAGCGACGCCCTCGCCAAGCGCGTCCGCGACACCGTCCGCACCATGCCGGACCCCGCGGACACGGCGATCTTCGAGCACATCTACGCCGACGGCCACGCGCTGGTCGACGAGGAACGCGCGCAATTCGTCGCCTACCAGGCGCAGTTCGCGGACGAGGAGAGCAACTGATGGCCACCGAGAAGCTCTCGATCGTCAAGGCGATCAACGCCTCGCTGCGCACGGCGCTGGAGTCCGACCCCAAGGTCCTGGTCATGGGCGAGGACGTCGGCAAGCTCGGCGGCGTCTTCCGCGTCACCGACGGTCTGCAGAAGGACTTCGGCGAGGACCGCGTCATCGACACCCCGCTCGCCGAGTCCGGCATCGTCGGCACCGCGATCGGCCTGGCGCTGCGCGGCTACCGGCCCGTCGTGGAGATCCAGTTCGACGGGTTCGTCTTCCCCGCGTACGACCAGATCGTCACCCAGCTCGCCAAGATGCACGCCCGCGCGCTCGGCAAGATCAAGCTGCCGGTCGTCATCCGCATCCCGTACGGCGGGGCCATCGGCGCCGTCGAGCACCACAGCGAGTCCCCCGAGGCGCTGTTCGCCCATGTCGCGGGCCTGAAGATCGTCACGCCGTCGAACGCCTCCGACGCCTACTGGATGCTCCAGCAGGCCATCGAGTGCGACGACCCCGTCATCTTCTTCGAGCCCAAGCGGCGCTACCACGACCGCTCCGAGGTCGACCGCGAGGCCGTCCCCGGGCCGCTGCACGCCGCCCGCACGGTGCGCGCCGGCAAGGACCTGACGCTGGCCGCCTACGGGCCCATGGTCAAGACCTGTCTGGAGGCCGCCGCGGCGGCCGCCGAGGAGGGCAAGTCGCTGGAGGTCCTGGACCTCCGGTCCGTCTCGCCGGTCGACTTCGACGCGATCCAGGCGTCCGTCGAGCGCACCCGCCGGCTCGTCGTGGTCCACGAGGCCCCGGTCTTCTTCGGCTCCGGCGCCGAGATCGCGGCCCGGATCACCGAGCGCTGCTTCTACCACCTGGAGGCCCCCGTCCTGCGGGTCGGCGGCTACCACGCCCCCTATCCGCCGTCGCGGCTGGAGGACGAGTACCTGCCGGGGCTGGACCGGGTACTCGACGCCGTAGACCGCGCGCTTGCGTACTGAGGGCCGAGGAGAGTCGTGACGATGACTGCGAGCACAGCGAGCGACCAGCGCTTCCGCGAGTTCAAGATGCCCGACGTGGGCGAGGGCCTCACCGAGGCCGAGATCCTCAAGTGGTACGTGGCCGTCGGGGACACCGTCTCCGACGGGCAGGTGGTCTGCGAGGTCGAGACCGCCAAGGCGGCCGTCGAACTGCCCATTCCCTTCGACGGCGTGGTGCACGAGCTGCGCTTCGAGGAGGGCACGACGGTCGATGTCGGTACGCCGATCATCTCCGTCGACACGCAGCCCGGGGCGGGGCCGGCCGCGGCTCCCGCCGCCCCGGCTCCGGAGGCGGCTCCGGCCGCTGCCGAGGAGGAGCCGCAGGGCCGCCAGGCCGTCCTGGTCGGGTACGGCGCCGCGCCGTCCTCCACCAAGCGCCGCCCGCGCAAGACCCCGCCGGAGTCCGCCCCGAAGGCGGCGTACGCGGCGGCGGTCCAGGCGGAGCTGAACGGGCACGGGGGCGCGGCTCCTGCGGCGGGGGCTGCCGCCGCGGGTGCGGCTGCCCCGGGTGCGGCCCCTGCAACGGGTGCGGGCACCGTCCCGGGTGCGGGCGCCGCCCCCGGCGCGGGCCAGGCCGCGGCCGGTACCGCTGCCCCTGGGGTGACCCCTGCCCCAAGCGCCGGCACCACCCCCCGCCCCGACCGCCCCCTCGCCAAGCCCCCCGTGCGCAAGCTGGCCAAGGATCTCGGCGTTGATCTGGCGGGGGTGACGCCGAGCGGGGCCGGGGGGATCGTGACCCGGGAGGACGTGCACGCGGCCGCGCAGGCGGCGCTCGCCGGGGCGCAGGCCGGGGCGGCTGTCACGGCCGGGGCACCGGCGGCCGCCGCCGCGCCGGCCGGGGCCGGGGCCGTCGTGGGCGGGGCCCCCGCCCGGGAGACCCGCATCCCGGTCAAGGGCGTCCGCAAGGCCACCGCGCAGGCCATGGTGGCGAGCGCCTTCACCGCGCCGCACGTCACGGAGTTCATCACCGTCGACGTCACCCGCACGATGAAGCTCGTCCAGAAGCTGAAGGCCGACCCGGACATGGCCGGGCTGCGCGTCAACCCGCTGCTGATCGTGGCGAAGGCGCTGCTCGTCGCGATCCGGCGGAACCCGGACGTCAACGCGGCCTGGGACGAGGAGAACCAGGAGATCGTCCGCAAGGACTACGTCAACCTCGGCATCGCCGCCGCGACGCCGCGCGGCCTGATCGTCCCCAACATCAAGGACGCCCAGGCGAAGACGCTCCCGGAGCTCTCCAAGGCGCTCTCCGAGCTGGTGAGCACGGCCCGCGAGGGCAGGACGAGCCCGGCGGACATGGCCGGTGGCACGGTGACGATCACCAACGTCGGCGTCTTCGGCGTGGACACGGGCACGCCCATCCTCAACCCGGGCGAGGCCGCCATCCTGGCCCTCGGCGCGATCAAGCTCCAGCCCTGGGTGCACAAGGGCGAGGTCAAGCCGCGGCACGTCACGACGCTGGCGCTGTCCTTCGACCACCGCCTGGTGGACGGCGAGCTGGGCTCGAAGGTGCTGGCCGACGTCGCCGCCGTGCTGGAGCACCCGAAGCGGCTGCTGACCTGGGGCTAGGTCATTCCCGGCCCCGCTCCTTCTCCCCCGGTGGGGGGTGCCCGGCAGCGGTTCCGGGGCCCAGGGGGCGAAGCCCCCGGCCGCCCCGCGCGCGGCACCCGCGCCCGGGGCGGCACAGGGGCGAAGCCCTCCGGAAACCGGGGGCACCCCCTCCGGGGAGAAAGGGCGGGGCGGGGGCACGAAAAGCGCGGAGGGCCCGGAGGGCGCCCGCTCCCCACCCCCCTCCGGTGCGGAGCCCGGCGCACCCGGGCCCTCCACAGGCGTGAGCGGCCTCGGAGCATCCCCGCCCCGAGGGGCGGAATGGCCCGTGTGGGGCAATTTACTTAGGATTGACCGACACTTGCAGTGTCGGAAATGTGAGGCCCCGTGGACCTGGACGACGTGCGCGACGGCGAGTCCATCAGCCGTCTGCTCCGGGCCTGGCGGGCCCGCGTCGACGCGCGGACCGTCCCCGAACTGCGCTGGACCCAGCCCCGCCCCGGCCGCCGGCTGTCCCAGAAGCACGTCGCCCGGCTGACCGGCGTCAGCGAGGGCTGGTACCGCGCGCTGGAGGCCGGCCGCCGGCGCGACTTCTCCGAGGGCTTCCTCCTGCGGGTCGCCGCCGCCCTGCGGCTGAGCGAGGCCGAGACGCTCACCCTCTTCCTCGCGGTCTGCGGGCGCCGCCCGCCCGAGCCGCGCGCCGCCGCCGGCGAACTCCCGCAGGGCGTAAGGGATCTGCTGGTCCAGCAGACGACGTACCCGGCCTACCTCTCCGACATCGCCTGGAACGTCGTCGCCTCCAACCGCCTCATGGGCGAGTGGTTCCCGTGGGTGCTGCGCCCCGGGGCCAACCTCATGCGCTGGGCGCTGCTCCACCCCGAGGCCCGCGAGCAGATGCTCGACTGGGAGGACAGCTGCGCCCGGACGTACCTGGCGATGCTCCGCGTCGCGGCCAACAGCAACCCCGGCAACGCCGGACTGCGCGCCCTCGTCCGCGAGGTGCTCGACTCCGACGCCGCCTGCCGGCGCATCTGGGCCGAGGAGCACGACGTCGTCGAACACCGCGACGGACACGTCTTCCGGCTGCGCCTGCCGTACCACGACCACGCCGAGATCCGGGTGACCAGCCACGTCCTGCTGCCGATACAACGCCAGGACCTGCGCTTCGTGTTCATCACCCCGCTGGACGACGAGCGTCCATAGCCGGTCCGTACCACCGGCCGTCCGGATCGCGGACACGCCCTCATCAAGCATCTGTCTTGTATCTATGCTGTGCGCATGCCTTCTTCCCCCGCTTCCGCACAGGTCAGACAGCCCCCCGCCGCCGAGCGCGTCTACGCGCACGTCAAGGACGGGGTCCTCCACCGGCGTTACGCCGGGGGGACGCTGCTCACCGAGGGCGGGCTGGCCGAGGCCGTCGGGGTGTCGCGCACCCCGGTGCGGGAGGCGCTGCTGCGGCTGGAGGGTGAGGGACTGCTCAAGCTCTACCCCAAGAAGGGGGCGCTCGTGCTGGCCGTGTCCGCCCAGGAGATCGCGGATGTGGTGGAGACCCGGCTGCTGGTGGAGAAGCACGCGGCGGCCAAGGCGGTGCCCGCCGCGCCCGCGCTGATCAGCAGGCTGGAGGAGCTCGTCGAGGCCATGCGGCGGCAGGCCGCCGAGGGCGACCTGGCCGCCGTCTCGGTGAGCGACCGCGCCTTCCACGCCGAGATCGTCCGCAGTGCCGGAAACCAGATCCTCTCCCGCCTCTACGACCAGCTCCGCGACCGCCAGCTGCGGATGGGGGTGGCGGCCATGCACGCCCACCCCGACCGGATCGCCAAGAACATCGCCGAGCACACCGAGATCCTCGACGCCCTGCGCTCCGGGGACGCGGCCGCGGCGGTCGCCGTCGTCGACCGCCATGTGAGCTGGGTGCGCGACCTCGCCCAGGGGGACGTCCGATGAGCCCCTCGGCCACGGCCCTGCCGGGGGACCCGCCCGGCGGCCGCCGCGCGGTGGCCGTCTGGGGCATAGGCGTCGCCGTCTACTTCGTCGCCATCGTCTTCCGCACCAGCCTCGGCGTCGCCGGCATCGACGCGGCCGAGCGCTTCCACATCAACGCCTCGGCGCTGTCCACCTTCTCCATACTCCAACTGCTGGTCTACGCCGGGATGCAGATACCCGTCGGCCTGATGGTCGACCGCCTCGGCACCAAGAAGGTGCTCGCCCTCGGCGTCCTGCTGTTCACCGCCGGACAGCTCGGCTTCGCCCTCTCCCACTCCTACGCCGGCGCGCTGGCCGCCCGCGCCCTGCTCGGCTGCGGCGACGCCATGACGTTCATCAGCGTCCTGCGGCTGGGCGCCCGCTGGTTCCCCGCCCGGCACGGCCCGATGATCGCCCAGGTGGCGGCGCTGTTCGGGATGGCCGGCAACCTGGTCTCCACCCTCGTCCTCGCCCAGCTGCTGCACACCCACGGGTGGACCGCCACCTTCGCCGGCAGCGCCGCGGCCGGCGCCGTCGTCCTCGTCCTGCTCGCCGCCTTCCTCCAGGACCACCCGCGGGGGTACGAACCGGCGCCCGCCCCGCACCCCGGCGCCGGGTACGTCCGCCGGCAGATCGCCCTCGCCTGGCGCGAGCCCGGCACCCGGCTCGGCCTGTGGGTGCACTTCACCACCCAGTTCCCGGCCATGGTCTTCCTGCTGCTGTGGGGCATGCCGTTCCTCGTCGAGGCGGAGGGCCTCGACCGGGGCACCGCCGGTGAACTCCTCACCCTCGTCGTCCTGGTGAACATGGCCGTCGGCCTCGTCTACGGCCAGATCATCGGCCGCCACCACGCCGCGCGGCTGCCGCTCGCCCTCGGCACGATCGGCGCCACCGCCCTGCTGTGGGGCGCGGCCCTCGCCTGGCCCGGGCCGCACGCCCCCATGTGGCTGCTGATCACGCTCTGTTCGGTGCTCGGCGCCTGCGGACCCGCCTCGATGATCGGCTTCGACTTCGCCCGCCCCGCCAACCCGCCGGAGCGGCAGGGCACGGCGTCCGGCATCGTCAACATGGGCGGATTCACCGCCTCCATCACGACCCTGCTGGCCATCGGCCTGATCCTCGACTCCACCGGCGGGGACTACCGGGCCGCCCTCACCTCCGTCTTCGCCCTCCAGGCCGTGGGCCTCGTCCAGATCCTCCGCCTGAGCGGCCGCGCCCAGCGCCGCGAGCGCGAACGGGTCGTGGCGTCGCGGGTGGAGACGGTGCACGTGCCGGTGTCGCCGTGAGGGGCCGGCGGACCGGTGCCGCCGCGAGGGCGTGACGAGGGCGCGGGGCGGCGGCGCCCCGCGCCCTACGGCGTGACCGCGAACTCCCGCAGGATCGCCGCCGCCAGCTCCGGGTCGCCCTCCACCGAGAGCCGGCCGTCCACCGCCTCCGGCCGCACCCGCCCGCAGGCCAGCAGGGTGTACGTCTCCCAGTCCGTCGTCAGCGTCACCGCCGGGCCGAGCGAGACGCTGGAGTCCACCGAGCCCCGGCCCGCCGCGTCCACCCGTACGGTCCGCAGGAACTCCACCGGCCCGTGCACGTCCACGACCACCGCCGAACCGGCCGGCGCGCCCGCCCGCCCGGCCACCACCCGGGGCAGCGCCGCGACCAGGACGTCCCGCGCGATCAGCGCCCCGGGCGAGTCCAGGTTGCCGGGCACGCCCAGCGCCCGGCGCAGATCCTGCTCGTGCACCCACACGTCGAAGGCCCTTGTGGTCAACGCCTGTTCGAGCGTCTGCTCCGGGCCACTCCCGAGCGGCCAGCGCACCGGAGCGCGCGGCGAGCGGGTCTCGCCGCGCAGCTGCCGCGACCGGCGGATGACGGTGAGCTCCAGCTCGGAGGTCATCTCCAGCGCCGTGTGGCAGCGCCGCACGTCCACCTGCACCTCGATGTACCGCGAGAACTCGTCGGTGACGTGGTAGAGATCGCGCGGCAGCGTGTGGATCGGGCGCGGTTCGCCCAGCATCTCGCTCTCCACCCCGATGATGTGGGAGACCACGTCGCGCACGGACCAGCCCGGGCAGTCCGTCGGCCGGTTCCAGTCGCGCTCGGCGAGCGGCTTCACCAACTCGGCGACCGCTTCGATGGAATGGGTCCAGGCGTCGATCGCCGGCTGAAGGCTGGGGTGGACGGTCACGGGATCCCTCGTCGTGCGGTGTGTGCTGCGGTGCGGGGCAAGTGCTGTCTGGGTCTCTTAAGTTACGCTGCGCACGGGTGACCCGGCAGAGGTTTCGTGGGCGGAAAGTGGTGGTGACTGTGCGCGTCTCCCTGATCCAGCTCGCCGTCGACGCGGCGGAGTCCCCGGACGCACGGCGCGAGCGCGCGGCCGGTCTCGTCCGCGCGGAGAGCGGCAGCGACCTCGTCGTCCTCCCCGAGATGTGGACCACGGGCGCCTTCGCGTGCGCCGGCCACCTCCCCGACGAGGCCGAGTCGCCGGCCGACGGCCCCACGGCCCGGCTGATGTCGGCCGCCGCGCGCGAGGCGGGCGTGTGGCTGCACGCCGGCTCGATCATCGAACAGGCCGGTGCGGACGGCCTGTTCAACACCTCACTGGTGTTCGATCCGTCGGGACGGCTCGTCCGCACCTACCGCAAGATCCACCTCTTCGGCTTCGACGAGGGCGAGGCCGTCCTGATGAGCGCCGGCCGGGACGTCGTCACGGCACAGCTCCCGGAGACCGTGATCGGCCTGGCGACCTGCTACGACCTGCGCTTCCCGGAACTCTTCCGGGCCCTGGTGGACGCCGGCGCCGAAACCCTCGTCATCCCCGCCGGCTGGCCCGCCGCCCGCCGCGCCCACTGGACCCTCCTGGCCCGGGCCAGGGCCGTCGAGGACCAGGCGTACGTCCTGGCCGTCGGCACGGCCGGCACCAACGGCGGCGTCGAGCAGGCCGGGCACAGCATCGTCGTGGACCCCTGGGGCGAGGTCCTCGCCGAGGCGGGCCCCGGCGAGGAGATCCTCCGGGCGGACCTGGACATGGCACGGGTGTCCCGCACCCGCGAGGAGTTCCCCGCCCTGCGCAACCGGGTGCTGGGCCGCTAGATCCCGTCGTCCGGCACCTTGTCGACCTTGAGCCCCTTCGGTACCGCCGGCAGCAGCCGTTCCTTCGACGACGTCTCCCGGATCCGGTGCGGATCGGTGTACGTCTCCTGCCGCGCCGCACGGAACGTGACGGCCGGACCGCCCTTGCGGAGGTTTCCGCCCTTGGGCGCGAGGCCCTTGACGGCGGGGAGCCGGTAGGAGCCCGCCCTGTGCAGGGCCTGGTCCAGGAAGGCGGCGGTCAGCTGCGCGACCTGGGCGCGGGCGGCGGCCGGGTTCACCACCTTCGTCGGCTTGCAGCCGCCGTTGCCGCCGCCCTTGTCGGTGGGCGCCAGGTTGGTGTTGAGCATGCGGTGCCCGGTACCGGCGAGCAGCACGTCGGCCGCGACCTCGGTCCGGCCGGACTCGGCCAGCCCCTTCATCGTCGCCAGCCCGGCCTCGGGGCCGGTGTCCTCGTCGCACGCGCCGCGGACGTTGAGCACGGGCACCTTGTGGGTGGCCTTCTCGGCGTTCTCCGCCGGCTCGACGGCCACGACGCCGAACAGCCCCTTCCGCTGGGCGGCTTTCTGCGACAGGACGTACCCGCCGCCACGGCTGTGCCCGACGAGCCCGACACGCGAGGTGTCGATCCGCCCCTTGGCATCGGGGACCTTCAGCCCGTGGCTGACGCCCTTGTCGAGGTCGGAGAGCAGCCTGAGATGTGCGTCGACGAGATCCGTGTACCCCTTCACCGGATCGGTCTCGCCGCCCCACCAGATCTCGGGCGATACGACGTCGATCGACACGGCGACGAAGCCCTTCCGCGTCAGCGCCTCCACGAGGTGCGAGAGCCCGGCGTCCTGCCGCAGGTAGTCGGGCCCGACCCCCTTCTCCTTCTTCCCCGGCTTGGCACACACCAGCGGCCATGTGGTCTTCACCGGGTTCTGCGTGACGCCGTCCCCCTTCCTGGCCGTCACACAGTTGTGATGCGCCCCGTGCATCACCACGACCACCGGATGCGGTCCCTTCCCCTCGGGCATCCCCAACACCCCGTGCACCTGCGACGGGTTGCCGGGCGTCCGGCCACCGGTGATCTTCAACAGCCCCGGCGCGAGCGCGTATTGGGTGAGGCTCGCCCTGGTCCCGGGCTCCCGGGCCGCCGCCTCGGCGGTCCCGGCGGAAGCGAGGGCGAGCCCGAGGGCGGCGGAGGCGGCCACGAGGGCGCGCGGGGATCGAATATGTGGTCTCTTCACGGTTAAAGGGACGGTAAAGGAGCCGCTCGGCGTTCCCGCCCCGGACGGTCACTGTTGAGCGCAGGGGGTTCGACGCCGCACTTGCGGCCGGTCCTGTACGCGTCTGGGAGTCGGCACCTACCGGCCCGGAGCGGGCGACGCAGCTCCCTGTCGGCACAGCCTTGATCCGGAAGGAGCGTGCGGGATGGGCGAGAAGGACGACGACTGGGGCCCGAACGAGAACCGGGACCAGGCGACCGACCCCGGTACGCAGGTTTCGCAGAACGGTAGCGTCTACAGCAGCAGGGCCGACGATGAGGAGCGCGAAGGGAAGTAGCGCATGATCCACGGCGAGCACCTGGCGAAGGACCTACGGCGCGACCACGGGTTCACCCACATCGGGCGCACCAAGGACGGCAACGCCGTGATCATGCGCAAGGGCGACCGGTGGACCGTCGTGCCTCTGCGCTGGCTCAGCAGTGACGCCGTGGACACGATCAAGGCGCAGGCCGGGATCGGCCTCGTCTGACCCCGTAGCCCCGCCCGCGCGTCCCTGTTGCGAGACGTGTGGGCGGGGCCGTCCGCCGATCCTGTCGGACGCCTGTGATCGTGCGTTCATGCGCGGATGGCACCCTTGTGTCATGAGTGCTCCCACGCCCCGTCGCCCCCGCGTCCGTGCCCCCGAGCTGATCGGCAAGGGGGGCTGGCTCAATACGGGCGGGAAGGAGCTCGGGCTCGCGGAGCTGCGCGGGCGGATCGTCATCCTCGACTTCTGGAAGTTCACAACGAACCACGGAACTTCCAGGAGACACTTACGTGGTGCACCAAGACTCGATCTGTGACCTGTACCTGCGTCTGTCGCTGGACAGGGACGGCAAGACGGCAATTGAGAGGCAGGAAGCGGACTGCCGTGCGTGGGCTGAGCGCAACGGTCTGACGGTCCGCAAGGTTCACATCGACAGAGGTCGCTCCGGCTACAAGACCGTGGAGCGCAAGGGATTCGACGCCGCACTTGCGGCTGTCACCGCCGGAGTGGTCGGCACCCTGATCGTCTGGAAGCTCGACCGGCTGTCGCGCCGGGGCATCGGACAGGTCGGCAAGGTCCTTGACGACATCGAGAAGGCGAGCGGCCGGCTGGTCTCCGTCATGGACGGGTTGGACACGTCGAACGACTCGGCCCGGATGATCGTCGCCATGCTCGCCGAACTGGCGCGCACGGAGTCCAAGAACCTGGGCACCCGTGTCGGGCACGCGAAGCGCTACCTCCGTAGCAAGGGCCAGTGGATCGGCGGACAGCCGCCTTACGGGCTGCGGGTGGACCCCGAGACCAAGAAGCTCGTCCATGATGCTGAGGACGCCGTCTACGCCCGTCTGATAGCGGATGAGGCGCTGGCCGGTAAGTCCCTGGTGAAGATCGCCCGGCTGCTCAACGAGTACGAGATTCTGTCTCCTCGTGGTGGGCAGTGGAACGCGGCGAGCATCATGCAGCTTCTGCGGTCGCCAGCGTTCGCGGGGCTCATGCCCGAGACCGAGAGCGTGGAGACGGACGATGGGGAGCGCAAGTACACGGGGCGCGTCTTCCCGTACCGGGATCCGGAGACGTTGGACACGGTGGAGATCGGGGAGGGGATCGTCACCGTGGGCGAGCGAGACAAGATCCTCCGGCAGCTTGAGGAGCGGACGTTCGTACACGCGGGCAAGCGCCGTCCGAAGGCCGAAGGGACAGCGCTGCTCACGGGGTTGATCTTCTGTGGGGTGCCGGGCTGTGGGCGGCGGATGCACCGTGTGGGCAACAGCTACCAATGCATGGCGCGCCGCGCGGGGAACCAGTGTCCCGGAGCCAACGCGATGGCCGACCGCGTAGACGAATACGTCGCCGAGAGCTTCCTGTCCAAGCTTCCCGCTCTTGAGCCGACTGACCCTCTGGTGGTCGCGATGGCTGACCGCTGGGTTCACCGGTCTGATCCGGAGACGTTCGCCAAGCGGGACGCCATCAAGGCGGAGATCGAGGATGAGGAAGCGAGGTTGGCCGACCTTGAAGATGCTCGCTACGTGCGCGGCGAGTTCAAGGGGGCTGCGGCGGTGGAGCGGTATAACCGGCTGACGGGGCGGCTCAGGGAACGCATAGACGGACTGCGCGCCGACTTGGCGACGCTGCCGATGCCATCGGTGGACGTGACTCCGATGCTGGACAGCGAGATCCTGCGCGAAGCGTGGGGTGACTCCACGAATGTAGAGCGCCGGGAACGGTTGTCGCTTGCGATCGAGCGCGTTGAGGTCAGCAAGGGACAGCGCGGACGACGATTCGTGCCTGAGCAGCGAGTCCGGATTGAGTGGGCGACGGTCAGGGAAGTTATGCCTCTGTAAGCCTGCCTGAGTGCCTGTCACGGCCCGATGCCGGGATTCCCCGGTGCCGGGCCGTTCGGCATTCCTGGGGGCGCACATGGACTCCGAGGGGCGTTGTCGGCTGGTGCGCCTAGGGTTTGCCGTGTTCGGCGAGGTGGGGTGGATGGCGAAACGGACCCCGTTTCCCGTTTGCCCTATAGCTTGTTTTGTGTTTTTGTTGCTCTCTTTTCACCTAAATGGCGGGTGACCTGGGACTTTGCACGACTACAGAGTCACTTGATGGGTGGTTCTTGGGTCACCTTGGGTCACTTACTGGGGTCCTCGATCGCTTCGCGATCTGCGGACAGCGGGGAGAAAAGTGATTGAACATATTTCTTATGGGGGTTTGGGTAAGTTGGGGAAGTACATAGACGACGCGGTCGCTCGCAGCGCGCTGGAGACGGCGGCGCAGCACGCCGACAAGGCGGGGCGCCCGACGCCGTTCGTGTGGACGGGGGCGGACTGGACGACGCCGGGCGGGGAACGCCGTGATCTGCCGCTGATCCGGCGTGGCATGGGTGAGTGGTTGCGCGACCTTGGGGCTGGGCTGCACGCTGCTCACGCTGAGGCGGTGGACGCGCGGGCGCGCTGGAAGTACCTGATGGATCAGATGCGCGAGCTGCGAATCCAGGCAAACGCAGCCACCGACCCGGGCGCGAAAGAGTACCTGAATGAGGCTGCGGACGAGTTGGCACGGGATGCGTCGTACATCCATATTCCCGCTGCGCCCATCGATCCGGACGTAGTTCCGGTGATTGGCTCCGTAGCTTCGGAGATCCTGTCGGCCCCCAACAGCCGGGCGACTCAACTCCTTTCGCTGGCTTCGCAGTTCGAGAGCTTCCGCGCTCCGATGCGTGATCCTGGCGAGTGGGTCAAGCGTCTCGCCGCTGCGCCCCGGAGCGTCCATGTACGCACGACGGCCGTGTGGGATGCGTTCTGCGTCGCTGAACCCGTGTTGGCTCGTTCGCTGGGCGCGACGGCAGGTAAACGCGCGCTATTCGCTGCGATGGACCGGCGGTTTGGTGCGCGCCGGAAGCTTGCGGGTTATGAGGGTTGGCGGGGCGTGGCGCTGGGCGAATGACGCCAAGGGGTGGGGGATGACCCGCTGAGCCTGCCGCCGGAGACCGGAACCGTATAGCACTTCGCCGGGTGTACGGGTTTTCCAGTCGCCCGGTCGGCGGCGCGGGTGACGAAGTGACGAAGTGAGGGTAGGTCTCTGTATCCCTATAGAGAACTCTTAGGGAATACAGAATCATGCCTCAGTTCGTCACATCGTCACCACTCCCAGGCGGGTGCCCCCTCTCCCTCGCTGCACTGATCGGCAGGGAGACTTTTTCCTCGCATGGCCAATTCGGGCATTTCGGTGGGTCGTTGCCGTGAGTGACTGTCGGCAGGGCGTCCATCAAACGATGGTTTGTGAGACACCCTCGCCGACGCGCCGGACGGGCCGGGATCGTGACTCAAAACCCGTCTCACAACCTCTCCGAAACCCTTGATGTTCTGAGACGGGTTGTGAGACAGTCGGGGCATGACGACGAACACCGGACACCTCATCGGTTACGCCCGAGTCTCCACGGACGACCAGGAAGCGCAGTTGCAGCTTGACGCCTTGTCGGATGCTGGCTGCGCCCGGATCTTCACGGACAAGGCGAGCGGGAAGAACACGGATCGCTCGGAGCTTGCTGCCGCGCTGGACTACCTGCGCCCCGGGGACACGCTGTGCGTGTGGAAGCTGGACCGGTTCGCCCGGTCGCTGATTGACCTTGTGACGATGGTGGACGCTCTTGCCGAACGGGGGGTGGGGTTCAAGGTCCTGACGGGTGCGCTGGCGAGCATCGACCCCGGTACGGCGGACGGCCGGCTGATGCTTCAGGTGGTGGGCGCGATGGCGGAGTTCGAGCGGGCCCTGATCAAGGACCGGACCCGGGCGGGGCTGGACGCTGCCAGGGCGCAGGGGCGTACCGGGGGGCGTCCGGCCGTGATGGACGCTGACAAGCTTGCCGCTGCGAAGGCGCGCCGTGCGAAGGGCGAGAGCGTGACGGCGATAGCGAAGGCGCTTGGTGTGTCCCGGGCGACGCTGTACCGGGCGTTGGGCGACGCGTCGTAGTCCGCTGCGCCCCGAGGCTTGAGAGGCCGTCTGTCTTCACGACAGGCGGTCTTTCGCTGTGTCGGCGCAGCGAGGGGGCAGGGCGCTGCGGAAGTTCGCTCGTTCGTACGTCTGGCGATCCCGGTCCAAGCTCCGCGTTCGCGTGCTGAGTGTGACACCGTTTTTCGACCCGAAACATTGGCTTTGACCTGCTGCAACGTGTCTCACTGCGCCTGAGATATGCCCTGTGAACGCCTTGGTAGCGGGTCGGAACGGCGTGTCAAGGGGTGGGTAGTGGCCCCTAAGCGCCTTCTCCCGTGCCGGGGGCCGATAGCAGCGCCGTCCGCGTACGCGTCTGGGGGTTTCGTCCGAGTGCCTGAGCACCTGTGGCTGACCCTTCGCTGGGCTGGCTAGGGGACCGGTTCCACAGGCTCTCAGGCCCTGATCTCGTCCATGAGCATCCGCAGCGTGAGGCTGTGCTTCTCGGGCGGCAGCGCGTCCATAGCGGCTTGGGCATAGGCGGCCCCTCCTGCGCTGTCCCCGGACCGGGCAAGCATTAGGCCCCGGTGCAGTTCTAGGTGGGTAGCGAACCGGGGCAACTCTGCGGGTAGCTCTCGTGCCGCCTGTTCCTGCGCTTCAAGGGCCCCTTTCTCATCTCCGAGGCGGGCCAGTAGCAGGGACCGGAATACGTTGAGTCGCCACCACGGAACGGCATAGTCGCTGGTTTGCTCGTACGACCCTGCCCGGTCGAAGATCCGGCGGCCATGGGTGTCCAGGTTGCGGGCCGCCTCACTGTCGCCCCGGAGTGCTGCGGCGTGGGCCTTGCCGTAGACGGCGTTCAGGAGCCCCAGAGAGGGCCTGTCAGCACCGACAGCTAGGGCTTGATCGGCAAGGACGTCTGCGACCCCCAGAGAGGCGCCCTCGTACCCCAGGGCGATAGCGGCCCGCCCCCGGACCCAGACGCGCGCCTCGTCGTCTCCAGAGTGGTCCGCTGCGCGCGCTGCTAGGCGATACCAGTGCACTGCCTTGGCGCCGTCCGAACCGGGGAAAGTCTTGGCGTACAACGTCATGAGCCGTGCGGCGACGGACCAGAGGTGCGGGTCCTCCAACTGCTGTTGAACCACGACGAGTTCGCCGCTCACGCGCCGCTGAATATCAGCAGCGCCAAGGCTCATGTACTCGGTACCGTACGTGGCCAACTTGGCTTCCCACCTGTCTACGGATGGGCCGCCTTGAAGCCGTGCGGCGAACCCCATGCTGAGCAGGTCGGAGGCGACCACCGGGGCTATCGCGGTGGCAGCGACATCGGAGAGGAACGTCCGTCGGTTCACTTCATCCTCAAGGACAGCCAGGGGGACATCTAGGACTGCGGACAAGCACCGGAGGTAGAACGGTCCCGGTGTCACTGCGGAACGCTCCCAACGGCCGATGTACTCCCGAGTCAGCGTGGTACCGAATGCCTTGTTGATCTCTGAAGCTAACCGGCCCTGGCTCCAGCCGCGAGCCTTGCGGAGGTCCTTGATTAGTTCCCCGATGGTCATGAAGCCCATCTTGCCCCTACCGCTGGTCCTTGACGGCATAAGAACGGCTGATCGAACAACACTTGCCCCCAGCGATGCCCCTATCCGGGCCCCATATCCGCCGGGACGATCGGCACACCTGGACGCGAGGGGACAGCGACGATGGCGAGAACGCGCGAGACCGGGCACCCGTACGAGTACGTGACCTACCCCCCGAAGGGGCAGACGTGCGGGATGTGCCGGAAACCCATCCGCACTGACAAGATCTGCCGACGCGGGGACATCGAACGAGCCTCCGGCTCCCCGGTCGTCGTGTACTGGCACACGGACTGCGTTGCGCGGGCGGGGGGCGCCAAGTGAGCCGTAGTCGCCACTGGTACGCGGACTGGACGACGCTCCAGGACCCGGCCACGGCCGCAGAGTTCGCCGTCTTTTGCGCTGAAGAGGGCTGCGGCGAACGCTTCATCATCAAGGACGGCCAGGCGGAAGCCGAGGCATGGACCTTCAACCACACCCGTGACACCGGACACCGCCACTTCTGGCAGACGTTCGGGTACGCGATCGTCGTGGGCACGCCCCCGGGGGCCGTCTTGGCGGGCCGTCTCGCCCGGCAAGAACGGGCGGCGCAGCGGTGACCCCCGCGAGACTCCAGAGGTGTCCGGCAGTCCCGTTACAGGCCCCGGAGCCGGTGAGCCTTGTGGACGACCTTGACGGCCCGTACGCGGACTCTCCCGAGGGGTGGTGGACCGAGTACGGCGGGGCGCTGAACGTTCGCTCTGGTGTCGTCTACATACCTCGGGTCAACGAGCATCCGCCGTGCCCGTTCCCGTGCAGGTTTTGCGCGGATCAGCGGGAGCGGTGAGGGAGAAGGGCCCTGCTCGTGCGCTGCCCCCGTGGCGTGCGGGTGGGGCTTTCGATTGGCCCGGTCGGGCGCCTGTGATCCTCCGTTCATACACGGATGGCACCCTGGGTGCATGAACGCTGCTTCCCCCGCTCCGCGCCGTCCCCGTGTCCGTGCTCCCGAGCTGATAGGCAAGGGCGGGTGGATCAACACGGGTGGCAAAAATCTGTCCCTCGCGGACCTGCGAGGTAAGTGCGTTGTTGTAGATTTCTGGACGTTCTGCTGTGTGAACTGCCTGCACGTGCTCGACGAGCTGCGGGAGCTGGAGGAGAAGCACCGGGACACCACGGTGGTCGTCGGCGTGCACTCGCCGAAGTTCGTGCACGAGGCCGAGCACCGGGCGGTCGTGGACGCCGTGGAGCGCTACGGGGTCCACCACCCCGTCCTGGACGACCCCGAGCTCGCGACGTGGAAGCAGTACGCGGTGCGGGCGTGGCCGACGCTCGTCGTGATCGATCCGGAGGGGTACGTCGTCGCCCAGCACGCCGGCGAGGGGCACGCGCACGCGCTGGAGGCGCTGGTCACCGAGCTGGAGGCCGAGCACGCGGCCAAGGGGACGCTGCGGCGCGGGGACGGGCCGTACGTGGCGCCCGAGCCGGTCGCGACCGATCTGCGCTTCCCGGGCAAGGTGCTGGCCCTGCCGGGCGGCGGGTTCCTGGTGTCGGACACCACCAGGCACCAGCTCGTGGAGCTGGCCGGGGACGGCGAGACCGTCGTCCGGCGGATCGGCACCGGGGAGCGCGGGCTGAGCGACGAGCCCGTGCGGTTCAGCGAGCCCCAGGGGCTCGCGCTCCTGCCCGACGGGCGGGTGGTCGTCGCCGACACCGTCAACCACGCGCTGCGCGCCTTCGACCCCGCGACCGGGCGGGTCACCACCGTCGCCGGCACCGGCCGCCAGTGGTGGCAGGGGGCGGCGACGTCCGGCCCGGCCCGCGAGGTGGCGCTCTCGTCCCCCTGGGACCTGGCCTGGTACGCGGACCGGCTCTGGATCGCCATGGCCGGCGTCCACCAGCTCTGGACGTACGACCCGGCGACGGACGCCGTCGAGGCCGTCGCGGGCACGACGAACGAGGGGCTCGTGGACGGCCCCGCCGCCGACGCGTGGTTCGCGCAGCCCTCCGGGCTGGCGGCGGACGGCGACCGGCTGTGGGTCGCCGACTCCGAGACCTCCGCGCTGCGGTACGTGGAGCGGGACGGGGACGGGTTCGCCGTGCGGACCGCCGTCGGGGCCGGGCTCTTCGACTTCGGGCACCGGGACGGGGACGCGCGGCAGGCGCTGTTCCAGCACCCGTTGGGCGTCACCGTCCTCCCGGACGGCTCCGTCGCCGTCTCCGACACCTACAACCACGCGCTGCGCCGCTACGACCCCGCGACGGGCCAGGTCAGCACGGTGGCGACGGATCTGCGCGAGCCCTCCGGCGCCGTGCTCGTGCCCGGCTCGGACGACATCCTCGTCGTCGAGTCGGCACGGCACCGGCTGACGCGGCTGCGGCTGCCGGAGGAGGCGGTGCGCGTGGAGTCCGTGGCGCACCGCACGCGGCGGGAGGCGACCGAGGTCGCCCCCGGGGAGCTGCTGCTGGACGTCGTCTTCCAGGCGCCGGCCGGGCAGAAGCTGGACACCCGGTACGGGCCGTCCACGCGGCTGCTGGTGAGCGCCACGCCGCCGGAGCTGCTGGCGGAGGGCGCGGGCAAGGGCACGGACCTCGGCCGCCGGCTGGTGCTGTCCCCGGACGTCGCGGAGGGGGTGCTGCACGTGTCCGCGATGGCGGCGTCGTGCGACGACGACCCGGAGAACGAGTACCCGGCGTGCCATGTGCACCAGCAGGACTGGGGAGTTCCGGTGCGCGTGGTCGCCGGGGGCGCGGAGCGGCTGCCGCTGGTGCTGGCCGGTCTGGACGGGTGAGTCCGTCCCGGCCCGTCCTCTCGCCGTGTCCCGGGGGCCGCCCCCTCCGGCGGGGGAGAGGGCGGGCCGGAGGGAGCGGGCGGCGTCAGCCCTTGAGCGCCGACGCCTCGTCCGCCACCCAGTACGTCGTCCGCACCCCGTCGTCGATCTTCAGCTTCCCGCCGGGGAGCGCGGCCCTGGTCTCGCCGCCCTCGACCGGGTCGCCGTTCTTCGCCTGGAAGGAGACGGACAGCTCCGTGGCCTCCCGCGGCGTGCCGCCGTCCTTCGACGTCGGGACGACCCCCGCGTAAGCGGACTTGCCGGGGGCCAGCCGCACCGGCGACGCCGGCTTCGAGGCGGCGACCATGTCGGCCGTCGCCTGGTCCTTGTCGAAGCGGAGGAACGGGAAGCCGTACGCCGTGCACGCCTTGGACGCCGTCGCGACCAGCAGGACGCGCCCCGAAGGAGCGGGCCGCGCCTGGAGCCTGACGTCGGACGGCGCGCACGCGTCCCCCTTCGCCGCGCCCGAGGCCGCGCTGTCCTCGCCCTCCGCGCCGATGTCGGGGGCCTCCGAGGAGGAGGAAGCGGAGGAAGCGGAGGACTTCGCGTCGGAGGAGTCCGAACTCCCGCCCCCGCCGCACCCCGTGAGGGACAGCGCGGCGACGGCCGTCAACACGGCGAGGGCGGCGGGAAGATGAGGACGGGCGGTCATGGTGGTTCCCCCGGGGACGGTACGGCGGACGGCTCAGCCTTCGAGGAAGGCGGTCAGCGCCGAGGCGAGCAGATGCGGGTCGTCCGCGCCGCACAGTTCGCGCGCGGAGTGCATGGAGAGGATAGCGACGCCGATGTCGACCGTGGTGATGCCGTGCCGCGCCGCCGTGATCGGCCCGATCGTCGTGCCGCAGGGAACGGAGTTGTTCGAGACGAAGTGCTGGTACGGCACGCCCGCCCGCTCGCACGCGGCGGTGAA
The DNA here is from genome assembly GCF_001187435.1 of Streptomyces caatingaensis. Taxonomy (GTDB): domain Bacteria; phylum Actinomycetota; class Actinomycetes; order Streptomycetales; family Streptomycetaceae; genus Streptomyces; species Streptomyces caatingaensis. The sequence continues at coordinate 281,643 of NZ_LFXA01000018.1, forward strand.
CAGCGCCCGCCCGCCGCCGTCCGTCGCGTACCGCTGGTTGACGTTGGTCTTGAGCAACGGGCCGCCGTTGGCCACCGGGTGGTGGCCCGGCTCGTGCCGCTCCGCGTAGTTGGGGTGGACGGCGTGCCCGGTGTCGGAGGAGAAGCAGACCGTGCCGGCCAGGGCCCGCGCCCGGTCCTCGTAGGTGCCGCCGCGCGCGAATACCGAGCGCTCCAGGACGTTGCCGAGCAGCGGCCCCTCCGCACCCGTGTCGGACTGGCTGCCGTTCTCCTCGTGGTCGAAGGCGGCCAGGACGGGGATGTACGACAGCGCGCCGGACGCCGACGCGGCGGCCAGCGCGGCCGTACCGGCGTGCACGGAGAGGAGGTTGTCCATCCGCGGCCCGGCGACGAGCTCGCGGTCGCGGCCGAGGTAGGCGGGCGGCTCGACGCTGTGCGTCATCAGGTCCCAGCCGGTGATCTCCCGCGCCTCGACGCCCGCTTCCCGGGCGACGAAGCGGATGAGGTCGCCCTCCTCGGCCTTGCCCAGGCCCCACAGCGGCGTCATGTGGCGCTGCCGGTCCAGCGTCAGGCCGTCGTTGACGCCCCGGTCGAGGTGGATGGCGAGCTGCGGGACGCGCAGCAGCGGGCGGTCGACGTTGACCAGGCGGTGCTCGCCGCCGCGCAGGGTGATCCGGCCGGAGAGGCCGAGGTCGCGGTCGAGCCAGGTGTTGAGCAGCGTGCCGCCGTAGATCTCCACGGCGATCTGGCGCCAGCCGTGCGCCCCGGTGTCGGGCAGCGGCTTGACGCGCAGGTTGGGCGAGTCGGTGTGCGCACCGACGATGCGGAACGGGGTGGCGGGCGCCGCGCCCTCGGGCACGTACCAGGCGATGATCGCGCCGCCCCGCAGCACGAACCTGCCGCCCGCGGAGGCGTCCCACGCCTCGGTCTCCGCGAGCTGCCGGAAGCCCGCCTTCTCCAGCCGGGCGGCCGTGTTGGCCACCGCGTGGTAGGGCGAGGGGCTGGCGGCGAGGAAGGAGATGAGGTCGTCGGTGTGGCCGCGGTCGAAGCGGTGCGCAGTGCTCATGGGGCCAGGATAGGGAGCACGCGGGAGGGCCCGCTCCCCCTGGGAGCGGGCCCTCGTACGGGCGTCGGGCGGGCTCAGAACGCGGCCTCGTCCAGCTCCATGAGCGACTGGTCCACGCCCTCGGCGAGCGTGCGCTCGACCGAGACGCCGGGCAGGACGTTCGCGGCGAAGAACTTCGCGGCCGCGATCTTGCCGGCGTAGAAGGACTTGTCCTTCGCGGAGGCGTCCGCGATCTTCCCGGCGGCCACGGCCGCGCCGCGCAGCAGCAGGTAGCCGACGACGACGTCGCCGGAGGCCATCAGCAGGCGGGTGGTGTTGAGGCCGACCTTGTAGATGGACTTGACGTCCTTCTCGGTGGCGGCGAGGTCGGTCAGCATGGTGCCGACGATCGCCTCCAGGTCGGTGGCGGCCTTGGCGAGCCGGTCGCGGGCCGCGGCCAGGTCCTCGCCGCCGGGCGCCTCGGCGAGGAACTTCTTGATCTCCTCGGAGAGCGCGGTGAGCGCCTGGCCCTGGTCGCGGACGATCTTCCGGAAGAAGAAGTCCTGGCCCTGGATGGCGGTGGTGCCCTCGTAGAGGGTGTCGATCTTGGCGTCGCGGATGTACTGCTCGACCGGGTACTCCTGGAGGTACCCGGAGCCGCCGAACGTCTGGAGGGACTGGGCGAGTTGCTCGTACGACTTCTCCGAGCCGTAGCCCTTGACGATCGGCAGGAGCAGGTCGTTGATGCCGTGCAGCGCCTTGGCGTCCTCGCCCGCGGCCTCCTTGACGATGATCTCGTCCTGGACGGCGGCCGTGTAGAGGACGAGGGCGCGCATGCCCTCCGCGTACGCCTTCTGCGTCATCAGCGAGCGGCGGACGTCGGGGTGGTGGGTGATGGTGACCTTGGGTGCGGTCTTGTCCATGAAGTTCGCCAGGTCCGGGCCCTGCACGCGCTCCTTGGCGTACTCCAGCGCGTTGAGGTAGCCGGTGGAGAGGGTGGCGATGGCCTTGGTGCCGACCATCATCCGCGCGAACTCGATGATCATGAACATCTGGCGGATGCCGTCGTGCTTCTCGCCGATGAGCCAGCCCTTGGCGGGGTGCTTGTCGCCGAAGGTCATCTCGCAGGTGTTGGACGCCTTGAGGCCCATCTTGTGCTCGACGTTGGTGGCGTAGACGCCGTTGCGGGCGCCGAGTTCACCGGTCTCGAAGTCGAACTCGTACTTCGGGACGAGGAAGAGGGAGAGGCCCTTCGTGCCGGGGCCGTGGCCCTCGGGACGGGCGAGGACGTAGTGGAGGATGTTGTCCGCCATGTCGTGCTCGCCCGAGGTGATGAAGCGCTTCACGCCCTCGATGTGCCAGGAGCCGTCCTCCTGCTTGATCGCCTTGGTGCGGCCGGCGCCCACGTCCGAGCCGGCGTCCGGCTCGGTCAGCACCATGGTCGAGCCCCACTGCTTCTCGACCGCGATCTTCGCGATGTGCTTCTGCTGCTCGGTGCCCTCCGCGAACAGCACACCGGCGAAGGCCGGGCCGGACGAGTACATCCAGACCGCCGGGTTGGCGCCGAGGATCGTCTCCGCGAAGCCCCAGAGCAGGCTGCGCGGGGCGACGGTGCCGCCGATCTCCTCAGGGATGCCCAGGCGCCACCACTCGGCGTCCATGTAGGCCCGGTAGCTCTTCTTGAACGTGTCCGGGATGGGGGCGGTGTTGGTCTCGGGGTCGAAGACGGGCGGGTTGCGGTCGGCGTCGGCGTAGGAGTCGGCCAGCTCGTTCTCCGAGAGGCGCGCGATCTCCGAGAGGATGTCCTTGGCGGTGTCGACGTCCATGTCCGCGAACGGGCCGGTGCCGTACAGCTTGTCGCGGCCGAGGACCTCGAAGAGGTTGAACTCGATGTCGCGGAGGTTCGACTTGTAGTGGCCCATACAACGGCTCCGTAAGGGGTGACGGGAGGGGCGGTCCTCGTGCGTACCGGTCGGTAATGTGCATGATGCTACCCACCGGTAATAAGAAGCAACCCCTGTTCGGCCAACTGTGACTCGTTACGCTTCTGCCCATGTACGGCTACGACACGAACGTGGGACAACAGGGCTACGCCCCGCCGCAGCAGCCCGGCGGCTACGGCGAGCAGCCGCTCTACCCCGAGCCGTCGCCGCCGTCGCTCGCGGACGCGGTGCGGGCGTTCACCACCGGGTCGATGTCCGCCGAGGACTTCCAGGTGATCTTCTCCAACTCGAAGGTCTACTGCCCGCGCGGTGACAACCCCGGCTTCCTCGCCCTGCACAACACGCAGCACCCGGTGATCCCGATGTTCACCTCCCTGAAGGAGCTGCGCCGTTACGCCGGCAAGGAGTCCAAGTACTTCGTCATCACCGGCGCCGAAGTGATCGACCTCCTGCCGACCGGCTACGGCTTCGTCCTCGACATGGAGGGCGACCACCGGATGGTCTTCGACGCCAAGGCGGTCGAGCAGATGGTGGACTTCGCGATGCGGCGCATGTACGGCTGATCCGCCCCCGCCGATCCTCGCCCCCGCCCCGCCCTTTCCCCGTTTCCCCCGGGGCTGCGCCCCTGTGCGACCCCGCGTCCCGCGGGGGGTGGGGTGTTGGGGCTGCGCCCCTGCACCCCGGCGGGGCTGCGCCCCTGCACCCCGGCGGGGCTCCGCCCTTGCACCCCGGCGGGGCTCCGCCCTTGCACCCCGGCGGGGCTTCGCCCTTGCACCCCGGCGGGGCTTCGCCCTTGCACCCCACCGGGGGCTGCGCCCCCTGGGCCCCTTCCGGGAGCTGCGCCCCGGCCCGGACCGCGCTCCGCGCGGGGGCGAGGCCGCCTGCCGCCGCGCGGGCAGGGAGGGGCGCTCCGCGTGGGCGGGGCGGGGCGCTCCGCGCAGGTGGGGCGGGACCGCGCGCTCCGCGCAGGTGGCGCGGGGCTTCGCCCCTTGCCCCCACCGGGTGGCTGCGCTCCCTGGACCCTTGCGAGGCCGTGCCCCTGCCCCCGTTTCGGGGCTCCGCCCCGGACCCCGCAACCGCGCGGAGCCACGATCAGGGGGGTGCAGGGGGCGGAGCCCCCGCCCCCGCGCAGGGGCGCAGCCCCGGGGTGGCGCTGGGCCCGCGGGGTGGCGCCGGGCCCCCGCGCGCCCCCGCGCCCCCGCGCGCCGCCGCGCCCCCGCCCGGCGCCGGGCCGAGGGGCGGAGCCCCGGGAGAAACGGTGAAAGGGCGGGGCGGGGCGAGGCATCCGGGGGGCGAGCCCCCGCGCGGCCGGGGCTAGTTCGCCGCGCGGTGGTACAAGTCGCGTACCGCGTCGCCGAAATACGAGCTGTACGACGTCTCGTCGTCGCCGCCCTCGTCCTTGCCGCCCAGGACGCCGACGATCGTCCCCAGCCCCGTCACCGGATCCACATCCGTCAGCAGCGGGCTGCCGCTCGTACCGCCGGGCATTCCCCGGCAGTCGAAGCGGAGTTGGGTGGCGCCCTCGGCGCGGACGGTGTTCTGGCAGGCGAGGGGACGCTCCGCGTCGCCGGGGTAGCCGAGGACGCGCGCGGGCCGCCCGGCGGCCGGGTGGAAGGCGATCCGCTCGGCCCCCGTCACGCGCTCGACGGCCGCGTCCGAGCCGACCTGGCGCACGCGCAGGAAGGCGACGTCGTGGTCCTCGTCGCGGTCGGCCATCCACTCGGGGTCCACGTCGATGGAGGTGGGCACCCAGACGCCGTACGGCGCGACGCCGTCCCGGTAGCCGGGGGCGAAGGCGATGTCCGTGTGGAAGCCCCCGGTGTAGACGCAGTGGGCGGCGGTGACCAGCAGATCGCCGCGCTCGCTGTGGACGACGCTCGCGGTGCAGCCGTGCCCCGGTTCGTCCTGGTCGGTGTAGAAGAGCGGGCCGACCGCCGGCGAGGGGTTCCCCGGCGCCGCCTCCAGCGGCTCGGAGCGGGGCAGCGGGTCGGTGCGCCGGGCGCCGTGGTCCGCGGCCGCCGAGTCCACCGCGGGCCGGGGCACGCCCGGCTCGGTGCGCACCGCGGAGGCCATCGCGTCGGCGGTGCGGTCCCCGTTCGCCTCCGGTTCCGTCCAGTGGCCGGAGGACTCGCCCCGGGCGAGGGACCCGTCCGAGGCCGAGCCCTGGCCCGCGACCAGCAGACCGACGGCGGCCAGCGCCAGGACGGCGGCGACGAGGGCCGCGTAACCGGCGGGGCCGGGGGTGCGGGGGGAGCCGGCCGGCCCGGAGGATCTGGCGCGCATTGATCAAGTGTCCACCACCGGAGGGGCCCGGGCGCGGGAATGGGTGACGCTTGCTGGTTGTTCAGCCTTCAACTAAATTGGGGGCGAACCGTCCGAGGAGGCCGACATGCCCGCCGTAACCGTAGAGAACCCGCTGTCCCTGCCCCGCGTCTCCGCACCCGCGGACGCCCGGCAGCGCCCGGTGCTGCACGTCGCCACCGCTCCGCAGGGCCTGGAGGGCGAGGGCTTCCCCGTCCGCCGGGCCTTCGCGGGGATCGACTACCGGTACCTGGACCCGTTCATCATGATGGACCAGATGGGCGAGGTGGAGTACGCGCCGGGAGAGCCCAAGGGCACCCCGTGGCACCCCCACCGCGGCTTCGAGACCGTCACCTACATGATCGACGGGGTCATCGACCACCGGGACTCGCACGGGGGCGGCGGCACCATCACCGACGGCGACACCCAGTGGATGACCGCCGGCTCCGGCCTGCTGCACATCGAGGCGCCGCCGGAGGCGCTGGTGGTCAGCGGCGGGCTCTTCCACGGCCTCCAGCTGTGGGTGAACCTGCCCGCCAAGGACAAGATGATGGCCCCCCGCTACCAGGACATCGCCGGCGGCAGGGTCAAGCTGCTCAGCTCCGCCGACGGCGGCGCGCTGCTGCGGCTCATCGCCGGGGACCTCCAGGGGGAGACGGGCGTGCACCGGGGGCCCGGGGTCACCCACACGCCCATCACGATGCTGCACGTGTCCCTCAACCCGGGGGCGCAGCTCACCCTTCCGTGGCCTCCCGGCTTCAACGGCCTCGCCTACGCCCTCTCCGGGCGCGGCACCGCGGGCGCCGAGGGGCGGCCGTTCCGCTCGGGCCAGGCGGTGGTCTTCGGCGACGGCGACGCGATCACCCTCGGCGCCGGCACGGCGCAGGAGTCGCGCAGCCCCGGCTTCGAGGTCGTGCTGCTGGGCGGGCGGCCGATCCGGGAGCCGATGGCGCACTACGGACCGTTCGTCATGAACAGCCACGCCGAACTCGCCCAGGCCTTCGACGACTTCCGCGCCGGACGGCTGGGCACGGTCCCGGCGGACGGGGCCTGACGGCGGCGCGAGGGGGCGGGCGGGGCTACGTGACGGCCTCCAGGCCGGCCGGCGCCGCGGCGGAGGTCCCCGGCGCCTCCGCCCCCTCGTAGAGCTCGAACCAGATGTTCTTGCCCTCGCCCCGGGGCTCCACGCCCCACGCCCCGGCGAGCAGTTCCATCAGCACCAGGCCGCGCCCGGAGGAGGCCATCTCCCCCGGGTGCCGGCGGTGCGGCAGCTCGTCGCTGGAGTCGGCGACGTCCACCCGCAGCCGCCGCCGGCCGGGGCCGCCGGATATGGCGGCCCGCAGCAGCGCGTCCCCGTCCGTGTGGACCAGGACGTTGGTGACCATCTCGGAGACCATGAGGACCGCGGAGTCCTTCTGGTCCTCGTCCGGCCAGTCGTGCATCAGGTCGCGCACCTGCTGCCGCGCCTCGGCGATGCGCTCCGGCTCCGCCTGCGCGATGGCGAGGACCGTGCGCCGGGTGGGCACCGGGGCGGCGCCGGCCGGCACCGCGAGCGGCTCGCGGCGCAGCAGGAGCAGCGCGATGTCGTCCTCGCGCCGGTCCACCAGCGGGCCGGTCGTGTAGTGCGACGAGGGGCCGTGCACGGCCCGGACGAGGCCGTCGGCGAGCTCCTCCAGGAAGGCCGAGCCGTCCGCCGCGTCCCCGGTGGGCTGGGCCTCGACGACCTCGCGCAGCCGCTGCCAGCCGGTCTCCAGGTCGTGTCCGCCGGTCTCGATGAGCCCGTCGGTGCAGACCAGCATCGTCTCGCCGGGTTCGAGGACGAGCCGGGTGGTCGGGTAGTCGCTGTCCGGGTCGATGCCCAGCGGCAGCCCCCCGGCCGTGGAGCGCACCAGCAGGGTGCCGTCGTCCATGCGGATCGCCGGGTCGGGGTGGCCGGCGCGGGCGATGACCAGCAGGCCGGTCGCGGGGTCCACCTCGATGTAGAGGCAGGTGGCGAAGCGCGGGTCCACCTCCTCGGGGATCCCCGGCCGGCTGCCGTTGATGCCCGCCAGGAAGCGGGAGGCGCGTGAGAGCACGGCGTCCGGGTGGTGGCCCTCGGAGGCGTACGCGCGGAGGGCGATCCGCAGCTGGCCCATCAGCCCGGCGGCGCGCACGTCGTGGCCCTGGACGTCGCCGATGACCAGGGCGAGCCTGCCGTCGGGCAGCGAGATCATGTCGTACCAGTCGCCGCCGACCTGGAGCCCGCCGCCGGTGGGCACGTAGCGGGCGGCCACCGACATCCCGGGGATGTCCGGCTGGAGGGTCGGCATCATCGAGCGCTGGAGGCCGACGGAGAGCTCCTTCTCGGACTCGTGGACGCTGGCCCGGCCCAGCGCCTGGGCGAGCATCCGGGCCACCGTGGTGAGCACCGAGCGCTCGTCGGGGGTGAAGGAGACCGGGACGCTGAAGCCCGCCATCCAGGCGCCGATCGTCTGCCCCGCGTTGATCAGCGGCAGGAAGGCCCAGGCCCGTCGGCCGAACCGTTTCACCAGGGGCCAGATGCGGGGGAAGCGGCGCGCGTAGTCGTCCGGCGAGGGGATGTAGATGGCCCGGCCGGTGCGGATGACCTCGGCGGCGGGGTGGCTGCTGTCCAGCGGCATGTCGAGGAGCGCCTCGACATCCTCGGTGCCGTAGCCGTGGTGGCCGATCATCGTCACCCGGCTGCCGTCGGTGCCGAAGACCGCCAGGGCGGACGGCTCGAAGCCGGGCATCGACAGGCCCGCGGCCACCCGCAGCACCTCGGCCGTCGAGCGCGCCTCGGCCAGCGCCCGCCCGGCGTCCAGCAGGAACGCCTCGCGGTGCCGCCGCCAGTCCCCGGTGACGGCCCCGCGCCGGGGCGAGGTGCCGGGGTGCGGCTCGGGGACCTCGGCGACCGTGCCGACGAGGGCGGGCGTGCCGCCGTCCACGGACCGGGCGCGGGCGCGCAGCGTCCGCAGCACCTTGCCCGCCTCGTCCACCACCCGGATCCGGGCCTCGGCCAGTGTGTGCTCCGCCACGGCCAGGCTGATCACGCCCTGGAGCTCGACCCAGTCCACCGCGTGGAAGCGCGCCCGGGTGCCGGACTCGGTCAGCTCGGTCCGCGCCGCGGGCAGGCCCAGCAGCCGGGCGGCCTCGGCGTCGAAGGTGACGATGCCCGTGACCCGGTCCCAGTGCCAGAGGCCGGTCGCGACGGCGGCCAGGACGTCCTCGGTGCGCATTGCCCCACTTTATGTGGGTTCGACGGAGGCAGACCACCGAAGGCGGGTGGGGCAGTACCCTTGCTCAGTGCTGTATGCACGCTAACCCAGTGCGGCGGGCCAGTGCAGCGCGCCCCTCGAACCACGCCTTCGACCACGACTTGGATGAACGATGCATCGTTACCGGTCCCACACCTGCGGCGAGCTCCGTGCGGCGGACGTCGACACCGACGTGCGCCTGAGCGGCTGGCTGCACAATCGGCGCGACCTCGGCGGCATCCTCTTCATCGATCTCCGCGACCACCACGGCATCACCCAGCTGGTGGCCCGCCCGGGCACCCCGGCCAACGAGGCGCTGAGCCACCTCACCAAGGAGACCGTCGTCCGCGTGGACGGCAAGGTCGCGAGCCGCGGCGCGGACAACGTCAACCCCGACCTGCCCACCGGTGAGGTCGAGGTCGAGGTCACCGAGGTGGAGGTGCTCGGCGCCGCCGAGCAGATCCCCTTCACCATCAACGCCGAGGACGGCGTCAACGAGGAGCGCCGCCTGGAGTACCGCTTCCTCGACCTGCGCCGCGAGCGCATGCACCGCAACATCATGCTGCGCTCGGCCGTCATCGCCTCGCTCCGGCAGAAGATGACCGCCCTCGGCTTCAACGAGATGGCCACCCCGATCCTGTCCGCCACCTCCCCCGAGGGCGCGCGCGACTTCCTGGTGCCCTCGCGTCTGCACGCCGGCAAGTTCTACGCGCTGCCGCAGGCCCCGCAGCAGTTCAAGCAGCTGCTGATGATCGCCGGCTTCGACCGCTACTTCCAGATCGCGCCCTGCTTCCGCGACGAGGACGCCCGCGCCGACCGCTCGCCGGGCGAGTTCTACCAGCTCGACGTGGAGATGTCCTTCGTCGAGCAGGAGGACGTCTTCCAGGTCATCGAGAAGGTCATGACCGACCTCTTCGAGGAGTTCGGCAACGGCCGCCACGTCACCTCGCCGTTCCCGCGCATCCCCTTCCGCGAGGCGATGCTCAAGTACGGCTCGGACAAGCCGGACCTGCGCGCCAAGCTGGAACTGGTCGACGTCACCGACGTCTTCGCGGGCTCCGAGTTCAAGGCCTTCGCCGGCAAGCACGTCCGGGCGCTGGCCGTGCCGGCCGTCCAGGACCAGCCGCGCAAGTTCTTCGACGGGCTGGGCGAGTTCGCCGTCGAGCAGGGCGCCAAGGGCCTGGCCTGGGTCCGCGTCGGTGAGCAGAACGCGCTGACCGGGCCGATCGCCAAGTTCCTCACCGAGGAGAACGTCGCGGCGCTGAGCGAGCGCCTGGGCCTCGAGCCCGGCCACGCCGTCTTCTTCGGCGCCGGCGAGTTCGACGAGGTCTCCAAGATCATGGGCGCCGTCCGCGTCGAGGCCGCCAAGCGCGCCGGCCAGTTCGAGGAGAACGTCTTCCGCTTCTGCTGGATCGTCGACTTCCCCATGTTCGAGAAGAACGAGGACACCGGCCAGGTCGAGTTCTCCCACAACCCCTTCTCCATGCCGCAGGGCGGCCTGGAGGCGCTGGAGACCAAGGACCCGCTGGACATCCTGGCCTGGCAGTACGACATCGTCTGCAACGGCACCGAGCTGTCCTCCGGCGCCATCCGGAACCACGAGCCCGAGGTCATGTACAAGGCGTTCGAGATCGCCGGGTACTCCAAGGAGGACGTCGAGCGCGAATTCGGCGGCATGCTGCGGGCCTTCAAGTTCGGCGCCCCGCCGCACGGCGGCATCGCCCCGGGCGTCGACCGCATCGTCATGCTGCTGGCCGACGAGCCCAACATCCGCGAGACGATCGCCTTCCCGCTCAACGGCAACGCCCAGGACCTGCTGATGGGCGCCCCGAGCGAGGTCGACGAGGCCCGGCTGAAGGAGCTCCACCTGAGCATCCGCACCGGCCCGGCGAAGGCCACGCCGTACAAGCCGACCAAGTAGGCGGCCCGTCGGCGGGGTGATCCCGTCGTACGGAGGGGTCCGGCACCGATGTGCCGGGCCCCTCCGTCATATCAGCGCCCGCAGCTTGGGCAGCGGCTCCGGCGGGCAGCAGCCCGCCGCCGCGTGCACGGCGCGCGCGAGCCGCCGGGGGGTGAGGCGGTGCCCCCAGAGCACGGACCGCACGCCGTACTCCGTCACGGCCATCAGCTCCGTCTCGCCCAGCTCGTCGGCCACCACCACCAGCGGGGCCCACGACTCCCGCGTCCTGCGCCGCAGTTGCTCCGGGGCGTCCTCGTCGTGGCGCCCCAGCAGCAGGATCTCCACCGCCGCCGCGTCCCTCACCACCCGCACTTCGGGCAGCGTCCGCAGCTGACGGACGATCCTGGCGCGCCCCAACTCGTCGGTGGCGTGCACCTTCACGGTGATGCGATGGTCATCCAACACTGGTCCGGCACTTCCTTCGTCTTCCCCCATGGCTCAACACGCCACAGCCTGGCGCGCTGCGCTCAACGAACGATTGCCGAACGATCAACGGGCACGGCAAAGGGCCCGGAACGATGCGTTCCGGGCCCTTGCGGTCCGTCGGCTCAGGCCTCCTCGGCCCCGCCGAAGCGCTCCTTGTACGACGCCAGGTCCTCGTCGGAGATCTTGGCGAAGAGCACCGGCGGGACGGTGAACGGCGTCCCGGCCGGGACCAGCGACAGCGAGCGGGCCTCGTCCTGGGTGATCCACGTCCGCTCGTCGGCGGGCAGCGCGAACGCCGAGCGCATCGCGGCCGCGGACGCCGGGACGAACGGCTCGGAGACCACCGCGTACAGGTGGATCAGGTTCATCGCCGTGCGCAGCGTCAGCGCGGCGGCGTCCGGGTCGGACTTGATCTCCAGCCAGGGGGCCTTGGTCTCCAGGTAGGAGTTGCCCGCGCTCCACAGGGCGCGCAGCGCCTGCGCCGCCTTGCGGAACTGGAGGCACTCCATGTGCTCCTCGTACTCCGCGAGCAGACGGGCGACCTCCTGGCCCAGCGCCGCCTCGGCCGCGCCCGCCTCGTTGCCGGCCGGGACCGCGTCGCCGAACCGCTTGCGGGAGAAGGACAGCACGCGGTTGACGAAGTTGCCCAGGACGTCGGCCAGGTCCTTGTTGACCGTGGAGGCGAACAGCTCCCAGGTGAAGGAGGTGTCGTCCGACTCCGGGGCGTTGGCCATCAGGAAGTAGCGCCAGTAGTCGGCGGGCAGCAGCTCCAGGGCGGCGTCGGTGAAGACGCCGCGCTTCTGCGAGGTGGAGAACTTCCCGCCGTAGTACGTCAGCCAGTTGAAGGCCTTGACGTAGTCGACCTTCTTCCAGGGCTCGCGGGTGCCGAGCTCGGTGGCCGGGAACATCACCGTGTGGAACGGGACGTTGTCCTTCGCCATGAACTCGGTGTAGCGGACGTCGGTGGCGTCGTACCACCAGGACTTCCAGTCGCGGTTCTCCGGGTCCTGGTCGGCCCACTCCTTCGTCGCGCCGATGTACTCGACGGGCGCGTCGAACCAGACGTAGAAGACCTTGCCCTCGGCGGCCAGCTCCGGCCAGGTGTCGGCCGGGACGGGCACGCCCCAGTCCAGATCACGGGTGATCGCACGGTCGTTGAGGCCCTCGGTCAGCCACTTGCGGGCGATGGAGGAGGCGAGCACCGGCCAGTCCTTGCCGTGCTCGTCGATCCACGCCTCCACCTCGCCCTGGAGCTTGGACTGCAGCAGGAACAGGTGCTTGGTCTCGCGCACCTCCAGGTCGCTGCTGCCGCTGATCGCCGAGCGGGCGTCGATCAGGTCGGTCGGGTCGAGGACGCGGGTGCAGTTCTCGCACTGGTCGCCGCGGGCCTTGTCGTAGCCGCAGTGCGGGCAGGTGCCGACGATGTAGCGGTCGGGCAGGAAGCGGCCGTCCGCGAGCGAGTACACCTGGCGGATCGACCGCTCCTCGATGAAGCCGTTCTTCTGGAGCTGCCGCGCGAAGTGCTGGGTGATCTCCCGGTTCTCCGGGGAGGAGCTGCGGCCGAAGTAGTCGAAGTTCAGGCCGAAGCCGTCGTACACGGCCTTCTGGAGGTCGTGCTGCTGGGCGCAGAACTCGGCGACCGGGAGGCCGGCCTCCTTGGCGGCCAGCTCGGCCGGGGTGCCGTGCTCGTCGGTGGCGCAGATGTAGAGCGTCTCGCGGCCGGTCTGGCGCAGGAAGCGTGCGTAGACGTCCGCCGGGAGCATGGACCCCACCATGTTGCCCAGGTGCTTGATCCCGTTGATGTACGGAAGGGCGCTGGTGATGAGGTGTCGAGCCATTGCCGGCTGCTCCCTGGTCGGTGCTCGGGGTGACGGAGCCTGTGTTCACAGGCACCTTTAGCGTATCCGAGTACCAGGGGGCAGCCGCGCGGCGTTTTCCGCTCCGCAGGTCGTGGGCCCCGTGGTCAGACTCCCTGTGGCCGGTCCATCCAGGCCCGCCAGGGGCGCCTGATCAGCTCGCGGTAGGTGTGGTGCGACGGGTTGCGGCCCGCGTGCCGGAAGGTCCAGTGCTGGGCGTCGAGGAAGTCCTCGGCCGGCTCCGAGGCCGCGCCGCACACCACGCACTGCATCGCGTACGTCACCGGCTCGGCGTCGGGCTCGTGGTCGGGCTCCAGCGTCCAGGTGCCGAACAGGAAGACGCTGCGGGCGCTCACCGGCCGCACCCGGCCTCTCCCGCCCCCGCCGCGATCTCCTCCTCGGAGGGGAACCGGACGGCCGCCGGCGGACAGGACCACTCGATCCCGCCCCGCGGTGGTCGTAGCTGAACGTAACCGGCGTGGGTGTCCATGATCTGCCCGAGCCGGCCGGTGCGGGTGTCGATGACGTAGCTGCCGAGGGGGAATTCATCGTTCACACGGTAACGATGCCCACTTCGCGCCCTCCTGACCGGTGACGGAGGGTGATGTCGGAGGGCGTCGGGCTTACGCGGAGAGGTCGGCGGAACGGTCACTCTCCGTGTGGGCGCGCGGGGCGCGGGGACGGCCGGGGCCGCCCCCGCCGCAGGGGGGCCGGACGAGCCGGTTCAGCGGACGGTGCCCGCGGCGCGGGCCCGGTCGAGCCAGGCCGCGAAGCCCTCCGTCAGGCCGCGGTAGAGCTCCTCGTCCCGCAGGGCGCGCGGGTCGCGGCCGGCCGGGAAGAAGCCGGTGTTGTCCACGGCCGGCCAGTCCTCCAGTCCGCGCAGGAACTCGAAGCCCCGGCCCGCCGGTTCGCCGAACCCGACGAACTGCCAGAAGACCGGCAGCCCGGCGCTCTCGCGCAGCGCCTTCTCCGCCTCCGCCCGGCTGGAGGGCCCGCCGTCGGTCTGGAAGACGACGAGCGCGGGGACGTCGGCCCCGGAGGCGCGGTGCTGGTCGAGGACGGCGCGCATGGCCAGGTGGTAGTTGGTGCGGCCCATGTGCCCGTAGGAACCGTGCAGTTCCTGGACGCGCCCGCGGTAGCGGTCGAGGCCGAGCTCGCAGACGCCGTCCACCTCGGTGGAGAAGAAGACGACGGGGACGGTGCCGTCGTCGTCGAGGTGGGCGGAGAGCGCGAGCACCCGCTCGGCGAGGTGCTGGACGCTGCCGTCGCGGTAGTGGCCGCGCATCGAGCCGGAGCGGTCGAGCACCAGGTGGACCGCGGCCCGCCGGCCGGCCAGGCCCTGCGCGCGCAGCGCGTCACCGGCCTTGCGGTAGAGGCCGGCCAGGCCGGGGGCCGTGCGGAGGACCGTGTCCAGGCCCGTGGTGGCCGGTGCGGCCGCGGGGCCGGACGACCGGCGGTCCGGGGCGGGCTCGGGCTCGGGGCGCGGCGCGGGCTCCGGTCCGGGGACGGGGTGCGGGCCGGGCATCGGCGGTACGGGCTCGGGCTCGGGGACCGGCTCGGGGCCGGGCACCGGTCCGGGGACGGGACCGGGCGGGACGGGGGAGAGCGGGCCGGGGTCGGGGATGCGGTCGCCGGTGGGCTGGGCGGGGACGGAGGGGGCGGCGGGGACGGGGGTGCCCTGCTGGGGGAGGGCGGGTGTCCCGCTCCCCGGCTCCTTGGGGCGGCCGAACGCGTTCCGCAGCAGGCTGCGAAGTCCCATGAGGAGAAATCCTTACCTTTGTCCGGAATGTACCGACTGGGGGTGACGGTAAGGCTAGCCCCAACGCCCCGTCAGGCCCCCGGGAACGTCCCGTATACCCGGCGCCGTCCCACGGATCCCCTACACCCCGGCCCCGTACAAGGGATCGGGGATCCAGTTGCCGTGCGCCCCCACGGGCACCCGCACCGGCAGGTGCACCCGGGCGACCGGCCCGGCCGCGAAGTCGCCGGCCGCGATCACCAGCAGGTCGCTGGCCGCCCGCCCGGCGTCGTACGCGAACGCCAGCACCCAGCCGTCGTCCTCGGCCGCCCCCGGCGCGGCGGGCACGAAGACGCCCTCGCCGACGTCCCCGCCGGGCGGGACCGGGTGCTCCTCGCAGGTGCCGCGCGCCAGGTCGTACTTGAGCAGCCCGCGGCCGAACCCGGCCCGGCCGGGGTCCGTCCGCTCGTGCACCGCGTACGCGTAGCGGTGGTCGGCGGTCAGCCGCCGGGGATCGACGCGCGGCAGCTCCACCGGCCGGTCGTCCAGCCGCTCGCGGCGCACCGTCCCTGCGGCCGGGTCCACCGTCCACCGCTCCAGGTGGGCCGGGCGGGCGCCGCCGGGCCCCGCGGCGAAACGCCCCTCGGAGAAGCGCTCGTCGGCGAAGCGGTCGTGGCGGACGAGGTGGACGGTGATCACCCCGTCCCGCTCGTGGGCGTTCGCCGTGTGGAAGACGAAGCAGGGGTCGGTCTCCAGCCAGCGCACCTCCTCCGGACCGCCCTCGCGCGGCAGCACCCCGAGCCGGGCCGGGCGCCCGGGGTCCCAGCCGAAGCCGTGGCCCCCGGACCCGTCGGAGAAGGCGACCGGAAGGTCGTAGAGCAGCACGTGGCGGGCGGTGAGCGAGAAGTCGTGCATCATCGGCCGCCCCTCGACGGGCACGTCGACGTGGTGCCGCACCCGGCCGTCCACCCCGGCGACCAGGTACTGCGCGGACGGCCGCGCCGGACAGTACGCCACGGCGTGCAGCTCGCCGCTCGCCGGGTCGACCACGGTGTGCGCGGCGAACCCGCCGGGCAGCGTCCCGTGGAAGTCGAACGGCCCGACGGTGTCGAGCTCCGAGTCCAGCTCGTAGGGCAGGGCGCCGCCCTCGACCAGGGCCAGCAGGTGCCCGGCGAACCGCTGGACGTGGGTGTTGGGCGCGAAGTCCACCAGGTGCCGCGGCCCGTGCAGCACCTTCTCGCCCAGGTGCCGGGCGACGGCGTCGGAGCGGACCCAGCGGTTGCGGTACCAGGCGGCGCGGCCGTCGCGCAGCCGCACCCCGTGCACCATGCCCTCGCCGGCGAACCAGGGCCGCCCGGCGGCGTCCCCGGCGCACAGCGGATTGGGCCCGTTGCGCAGGTAGCGGCCGCGCAGGGCGTCCGGGATCCGGCCGGTCACCGGGAGGTCGAACGCGGTGACCTCCTCGTGGACCGGGGCGAAGAGGCCACCGGTGAGGGGATGCGCGCCCTTCGTCCCCGTCGTCACGCCCTGGTCCGCCATGTCGCCCACCCCCGCCGGTGTCCCGGTCCGTCCCCTCGGAGCCTTCCCTCCACCATCGGGCGGAAGGCCCGGTTCGGCCACCCCGCGGCGGGGGTGTCCGGGGCGGGAACGGCGGGGGAAGCGGGGGCGGCGCGCCGGACAAGCGGCGGGGAAGAAATGCGGACAGGGCAACCCCTGCGGCCGTTTCCGGCCTCTTATCCGTCGAGCATCGCCGATACGGACACGAGTACGCACGTCCGGGCAGGGAGTGAGAACCGCATGGGCCTGACCAGCAGGTCGCTGTTGTACACGGTGGCCTTCGCCGCCGTGTTGTGCGTGGCGCTCATGGTGTGGGTCTGGCCGCGGCTCTCCGGGAAGGGGCCGCTGCCCGTCCTCGGCCGGCTGGGCTCGATCCTCCTCACCCAGCTGTCGATCATGGCGGTGGTGCTGCTCGCGGTCAACGCCAACGTCGGCTTCTTCGGCACCTGGAACCAGCTCCTCGGCAGGGTCGACAAGGCGCCGGTCAACGTCGTCGAGATGAACACGGGCGGGCCCCGCGCCACGGTCGACGAGTCGCGGAACGGCCTGATCCAGCCCACCGACGGCGAGAACGTGGAATCCTTCCCCGGCTACCCCAAGGGCCCCGAGGACAAGGTCGGTGCCATCCGCTCCGTGCGCGTCATCGGCAAGCGTTCGCAGGCGGTCAACCCGGCCTACGTCTACCTGCCCCCGCAGTACTTCCAGAAGCAGTACCAGCGCACCCGCTTCCCCGTCATGGTCGCCGTCAGCGGCTACCCGGGCGGCCGCGCCAGCGTCGCCCGCAACCTCCGGGTGCCGCTCAACGCGGCCCGCCTGCTGGAGGAGAAGAAGATGAGCCCCACGGTGATCGTGATGCTCGCCCCCACGATCGCCTCGCCGCGCGACACCGAGTGCGTGGACGTCCCCGACGGCCCGCAGGCCGAGACCTTCTTCACCAAGGACCTGCCCGAGGCGCTGCGCAGCGCCTACCGGGTCGGCGACCACGCCACCTCCTGGGGCGTCCTCGGCTACTCCTCCGGCGGCACCTGCGCCCTCCAGCTCGCCCTGCGCGCCCCGGAGGTCTACCCGGTCGCGGCCTCCCTCTCCGGCGACTTCCGCATCAAGAACGACATCGCCACCGGCAACCTCTTCGGCTCGGGCGACAAGGCCGAGGAGCGCAAGCGCGAGCACGACCTGATGTGGCGCCTGGAGAACAAGCCGGTGCCGCCGGTCTCGCTGCTCGTGGCCACCAGCCGCAAGGGCGAGAAGAACTACGAGGCGACCGAGCAGTTCGTCCGCGCCGCCCAGGGCAAGGGGATGGACGTGGCCCAGATCGTGCTCCCCGAGGGCAGCCACGGGTTCAAGACCTGGCAGCAGGAGATCGGCGAGACGATGAGGTGGATGAGCCGGAAGCTCACCTTCCCGCAGGACGTCCAGGACCGCCCGAAGAAGCACTGAACGGCCCCGGCCCGCCCGGCAGTTGGGCGGCGAGCCAGGCGAACGCCTCCGGGTACAGCGTGGACCACGTCCGGTAGTTGTGCCCGCCCTTGTCGAGGAGCATGGTCTTCAGCCGCACCCGGCTCCCGGACGCGGCCCGCTGGAACTCCTCCAGATAGGACGGCGGGCTGTCGCGGTCCTGGCGCGAGGTGGCCAGGAACAGCGCGGCCTCCGCCCGGGAGTGGGCGACCAGCCAGGTGGGGCTGTTGCGTTCGCGCAGGACGGGGTCGGTGAGGGCGCCGCCGTCGCCGTTGAGCGGATCGGGGTCGAGGGCCGCGCCCGCGGCGAAGACCCGCGGGAACTGCAACGGCAGCTTGGCCGCGCAGAACCCGCCGGTGGAAATCCCCAGCAGCCCCCACGACTTGGGCTGCGGCGCGGCGCGGAAGTGCCGCCGGACGAGATCCGGCACGTCCTGCGAGAGCCAGGTCGCCACGTTGCGCCCGCCCGCGTCCGAGCAGTCGGTGTCCCGCCCGCCCGGGTTGATCACGGGGACGGCGAGGATGAACGGACGGGTGGTGCCCTCCGCGAGGAGCTTCCGGTACGCCCTCGGCATCCGGCCCTGCTCCGTCCACGACTGCGGCGACCCGGGCACCCCGTGCAGGAGCATGACCACCGGGAAGGCCGTCCGGCGGTAGCGCGGCTCGTCGTACTGCGGCGGCGTCCAGATCATCACCTGGCCCGACAGGGCGGAGCGGGTGCCGCGGAAGTACGTCTCCCGCATGCCGTTGTCGTCCTTGGTGAAGGTGGCGTGCTCGGCCGGCGGGCCCTGCATCGCCACCGGCCCGGCGCCGTCGGTGCGGCCCAGCAGGTCGTCCCAGGAGGCGTAGAGGCCGTAACTGGTGTTGATCCAGGCGGCCACCACGCAGATCGCGGTGGCCTGGCAGAGGAGGATCAGGGCCAGGCGTGCCCCCCAGCGCACCGGGGCCGGGCCCGGGATCCGCGTCCACAGCAGCAGGACGGCCAGCACGGCCAGGACCGCCGCCGACACCAGCAGGGCGAGGAAGGCGTTTCCGGTGAGGCTGAGAGTCATCCGTCGCGATCTCCCTCGAAGCGGTCGCCGGCGAAGGACGGCAGGGCCGACCATAACGACGAAGCGTGCGGGAATCGGCCGTAACGGAGGACGAGAACCCGGATGGGTCCGGGAAGCGGAGGGAAGTGAAGGGAAGCGGAGGAAAGCGGAGGAGCAATCCTCAAGTCCTGCTCAGACTTTCGATCGTTCCGTGGTGTGACCGTCTGAACACGAGTAGTTTCCCCGGCAGGGCGGTCCGAGCCGTCGGACGCCGTCTGGGAGGCGTGATGGCATCCATGACGCACAAGGAACGAAAGACCGTTGTCGTACTGGCCCTCATCGTGATCGCGATTGTCTGCTACATGATCGGCAACATTCAGCCCTGATCGCACGACCCCCGCGCGCACGGCCCGGGACGGAGACATACCGTCCGGTCCACCGTGCCCGCCGGCCCCCGGCCCGCCCACGGGTGGCTTTCGGCCGGGCGGAGGGCCGCCTTCCCCGGCCGGCGGCCCCTCCGCCCGTCGCCCGCGCCCCGTCCGCACGGCACCGCACGGCACCGGCGGGGGCGCTCACCGGCCCCGTGGACATGGCCGGTTCGCCGTCCTCCGCTGACGAGGTCCGGCTGCGTAGGCTCGTCGGGCGGGCCCGGCGCCCGCGGCGACGGGGATGCGGACGCGTCGGTTTGATTCCGGTGGAGGTGCCGGCGCACCACGGGGGCGGACCAGCGATTCGGAGGCGGACCGTGGCGAAGCAGGACCGGGCGATCAGGACCCGCCGGACCATCCTGGAGGCTGCGGCGGCGGTCTTCGACGAACGGGGCTACGAGGCCGCCACGATCACCGAGATCCTCTCCCGCGCCGAGGTGACCAAGGGCGCGCTCTACTTCCACTTCGCCTCCAAGGAGGACCTCGCCCACGCCGTCATCGACGCCCAGCTCCTCGACGCCCCCCGGCTGCCCGAGCCCCCGCCGGCCTCCCGCATGCAGCGACTCGTCGACCTCGGCCTGGTGTTCGCGCACCGCATGAGGGACGACCCGCTGCTGCGCGGCAGCGTCCGGCTGACCCTCGACCAGGGCCCCTCCGGCATCGACCGCGGCGGCCCCTTCCGGGGCTGGACGCGGCTGCACGCCCGGGTCCTGGCCGAGGGCAAGGAGCGCGGCGAGGTGCTCCCGCACGTGGTGCCGGCCGACACCGCCGAGCTGATCGTCGGCGCCTACGCCGGGATCAACACCATGTCCCAGGCCGTCAGCGGCCGCGCCGACCTGGAACGCCGGGCCATCAGCCTCTACGAGCACATCATGCCGAGCATCGCCGTCCCCTCCGTCCTGGCCCGCCTCGACCTGGCGCCCGGCCGCGGCGCCCGCGCGCTCGCCGAGGCCGAACGGCTGCGCGCCGCCGGGCCGCCGCCGGCCTCCGCCCCCGTCGCCGTGGGCTGACCGCTCACCCGGCGGCGGCCGTCTCCAGCACCTCCAGGGCCACGGCCAGCGTGGCGAGACGCTTCTCCTCCGGGTCACCCGCCACGTCGTCCAGCGCCAGCGCCCCGAAGTGCACCGTGAACAGGGCGCTCGCCAGCCGGACTTGGGCGTCCAGGCCGTCCTCGCCCGCCCGCATCAGCCGCGACAGCCGCGTCACCCGCTCCCGCAGCCGCCCTCCGATGCCGAGGGCCCGCAGGGACGCCTGGTTCTCCTGGAGGATGCGGAACACGGGGGCCGCCCCGCGCAGCTTCTCGCTGTAACGGCACAGCAGTTCGCGCTTGGCCCCGGGCGTCGGCGGCTGTGCCTCGCCCCACGCGATCAGCTCGTCCACGGGCCCGCCGACCTGGTCGGAGATGGCCGCGAGGATGTCCTCCTTCGTCTTGAAGTGGTAGTAGAGCGCCGCCTTGGTGACCCCGAGCCGCTCGGCGATCTCCCGCAGGGAGGTCTTCTCGTAGCCGCGGCTGACGAAGAGGTCCAGCGCGGTGCGCTGGATGCGTTCCCGGGTGTCGCTCCTGCGCGTGTGGGGGGTGCTGCCCATTGGTCCCTGCTCTCCTTCGGTCCGCCGTGCCCGTGTTCTCGTACCGCCGTGCCCTCGCCGTCGTCGGGCGCGCCCCTCTCTTCGGGTTCCCCCGGCCATACATCCTCGGGAGGACGGTCACAACTTCCCTGCGCCGCACGCCCCGTGGACGTCACGGCCCCCAACGCGCCTGCCGGCAGGCCGCGCTGGCGCCCCGTGCCGCACCGCACCGCCGTGAGGTCCAAGTCGCCCCTTTTGAGCGGGAGATGAGCGGCGCCGGCGCCGCCTGCCGCGCCGCGGCCGCGGTCCCCGCCCCCGGCGGCCGCGCGGGGCGGTTCATCCGGACGCGCGATCCGGGCTGCGACAGGCCCGTCACCCGTTCGGACGTACCGAGGTTCCTCCGCTGCCGCCACCGGGAGACGGTGGAAGGGAGGCACCGGCAGGAAGCGTGGAACGCCATGGACGACCCGCTCGTACGCGTCGAGAAGGGGGCCGCCGGCCGCGAGGAGCTGGCCGCCGTGACCGCGGTGCTCCTCGCCTGCGCCGCCGCGGGCACCGGCCTCCCGCTGTCCGGGGACTTCTCCGCGTACGGACTGCTGCGCACCCCCGCCCACTGGCACCCCTCGGGTTTCGCCTCCCCGATCAGCTGGCGGCACCGGACCGGCTGAGCCGACGGCCTTTTCACCCGCAATTCCGATTGCCGTACCGCGGCGTCCGCGAAATGCGCGCGGACCAGCCGCTTTTCGTACGGACGGCATTCCGTGGAATTGCCCGGCGGGGCGGCCCGGCACACTGGCTCGAATGAGTGAAAGCCCGGAACCTCTCTTCCGGGGCGGGAGTTGTTCAGTTCGCTTTCTCAGTGGGGGCGCTACACGATCGAAAGGCTAATCACGTGCTCAAGAAGGTACTCGCCACGACCGCCATGACGGTCTCCACGGTCGGCGCCGTCAGCGCCCCGGCGATGGCCCTCAGTAACGACCAGGACGTGGCCAACGCCAACGGCGCGAAGACCGGCTACGGCAACACCAAGACAGGGGGCAAGGAAAGCCCGCAGATGAGCCTGATCCAGGGCACGCTCAACAAGCCCTGCATCGCCATCGGCAAGCTGGGTCTCCAGTCGGTGCTGGCGCTCATCAACGTCGGCGTCCAGGACGTGCCGATCCTCACGTCGCAGCAGCAGCAGCAGTGCACCGACAACTCGACGATCAACGACGGGGACGACCAGCTGTCGCACCTCATCGACGACATCCCGATCATCTCGGGCAACGGTTCGGCCAACGGCTGATCCCGGAAGCGAGCACGGGATTCCCCCTGCGGCGGGTGTGCGGGACCTGCGGCAGGGGGTTTCCGTTTGTTTCTCCCGGTTGTTTCTCCCGGGACTCCCCGGCCGAACCCTCTCTGGGCCGAATGAATGAAAACCGATGACTTTCCCCGGGCGCGCGGGTTGGGCAAGTAGCGCTCGTAAACCGACCAGAGCGAAGGAACCATCGTGATCAAGAAGGTAGTGGCCACGGCCGCACTGACGGCGTCCGCAGTCGGCGGGTCCGCCATCCCCGCGCTGGCAGCCGGCCCCGGCGGCGACGACGTCGCCAATGCGAACCAAGCCGTCCAGATGTACGGCAACACCTACACCGGCGGTTACATGAGCCCGCAGATGGGCCTGATCAACGGCTCGTTCAACAAGCCGTGCATCGCCATCGGCAAGCTGGGCGCCCAGTCGCTCATCGGCCTGTTGAACGTCGGACTGCAGGACGTGCCGATCCTCTCCTCGCAGCAGCAGCAGATGTGCACCGAGAACTCGACGATCAACGACGGGGACGACCCGCTGTCGCACATCCTGGACAACATCCCGATCATCTCGGGCAACGGTTCCAAGAACGACTGACGCCCGGCGCCGCACCGGCCGCCCCCGGGATCCCCGGGGGCGGCCTCGGCGTGCGCCGCGGGCCCCGGCGGCCGTACCGGAGAACGCGGCCTTACCGAGAATGCGGCGGTACCGGAGAATGAGGGCATGCCCCCCGCCACCGGCACGCCGGACCCCGCGGCCGGCTCCCCGGAGCCGCCCTCGACGCACCTGCGGCTGATCGCCGACGCGCTCTCCGTCGGCTCGCCGTACTCCCTCGTCCTCGCCGGCGGCTACGCGGTGCGGGCGCACGGGCTGACGAACCGGGCGAGCGCCGGCGTGGCCCTCGCCACCGAGTCGCAGGCCGCGATGGCGGACATCGCCGCCGGCGTCCGCGCCGGGCTGCGCGAGCGCGGCTGGCGGGTGCGCGACGTCGAGGCCGGGCCGCTCTCGGCGCGGCTGGCCGTCACCGACCCCGACGCCGGCGAGGAGTGCCCGCTCGACCTCCTCAAGGAGACGATGTGGCGCCCGCCCGTCCCCACCCCGCTCGGCCCCGCCCTCGCGGCGGAGGACGCCGTGGGCACCAAGGTGCGCGCCCTCGCCGAACGGGGCCTGCCCGGTGACCTCGTCGACGTCCACGGCGCGGCCGCCCGCTGGCCGGCCGCCGAGCTGGAGGAGTTCGGCCGCCGGCACGCGCGCGGCCCCGGGGACTTCGACCTCGCCGACCTGCGGGCCCGGCTGGAGGGGGCCGAGTGGATGGACGACCGGGCCTTCGCCGCCCACGGCCTGGACGCGCGGGCCGTCGACGGGCTGCGCCGCTGGGCGCAGCAGTGGGCCGACGACCTCGGCGAACGGCTCGTCGAGGAGGCGCCGTACGAGGACGACGGGATCGGGGACGCCTGAGCGCCCCGCGCGTTCACCGGCGGGCGTAGTCCGGGAGCTGCTCCCACGTCCTCGTGTCGAACCGGTAGGCGTACTGCGGCCGTTGCCTCACCGCGCTGGTGCGGAACGGCCGCCCGTGGTCGTCGATGCGCAGCGTGCCGCGCCGGTCGCCGCTGCTCCAGTCCAGCTCCAGGTACCAGCTGACGTCGTGGGCGTCGGTGTGCGCCAGTACCTTCAGCACTTCCGGGTCGGTCGAGGACGCCTTGTAGGGGAAGTCCCTGGCCGGGATCACGATGTCGCCCTGCCGCCCGCTCACGGGGCGCGCGGCGGGGCGGTCGCGGTCGAGGTCCACGTCGAAGTGCTCGGGGGTGACGCCGCCCCCGCAGCCGTCGCCCATCGCGTACGCGGACCAGTCCAGCGGCGGCCGGCGCCCGCCCACCGTCCGGACGCGCAGCGCGTGCAGGACCACGGCCTTCCGCTCCTTGCCCTGGACGGTCACCTCGATCCGCATCCTGCCGCCGGGCACGGCGCTCATCGCGGCCCGCCAGCCGCCGGCGTCCGCGTCGCCGGCCGGGGGCGCGGCGACCGCGCCGGGCTGCCGGCCCGACACGTACAGGGTGTCGCACCGCTCGTCCCCCAGGTCGTCCATGCGGACGGTGGCGGTCAGGGGGACGTCGGGGCGGGGGGAGGGGCGGGTGGGGGAGTCGGGGGTGCGCCCCGGGTTCCGGGAGCCGGGCGGGCTGTCGGGCGGGTTGCCGGGAACGTCCGGTTCCGCGCCGGGGGACGGGGGGTGCGGGGTGGTGGACGGCGGGAACAGGCCGTCGTGCAGCGGGAATTCACCGGGCGGCGTGGCCGGGGAGGGAGTGGCGGAGGGCACGTCGGCCGTCCCGGACGGTCCGCCGGGGCGCGGTGTCCGCCACGCGCCGTCCGCCTGCGGCCGTGCGCTGCCGCCCCGGGCCCGGTCGCCGTGCGACCTCTCCAGCGAACAGCCGGCCAGGACGGCGCCGGGCACGACGACGGCGGCGACCCCGGCCACGAGGAGGGCGCGCCGGAGGCGGGGGGTGTTCTGTGGGGGGAGTTCGGTGGTCGTGGTGGTGGCCGGGGCGGCCTTCGCGTCGGCTGTGGCGGTCGTGGCGGCCGTTGTGCCGGTCCCGGCTGTCCCGTCAGGCGTGGCGGCGGTCGTGTCGGTCGCGGCCGTCGTCGGGGCCGCGGCGCCGCCGGCAGCGGGGAGTGCTTTCCGTCGGCGGGCGTCGTCGGCGACGATCCACCGGCGGTGCAGTGCGACGAGCTCCTCGCGGTCGGCGCCGCAGAGGCGGGCGAAGCGCTCCACAGGGGCGAACTCCGTCGGCACGGCCGCGCCGCTGCAGTAGCGGTGGACGGTCGACGTGCTCATGTGCAGCCGCTTGGCCAGGGTTCCGTAGCTGTGCCCGGAACGTTCCTTCAGCTCGCGGAGCCGTTCCGCGAACGCCGCTATGCCCTCGGTTCCCTCGGTCCCCTCGGCCATTCCCGTGCTGTCTCCCCGTCCCCGGACCGCGTTGCAGGGCGCGGCATTTCCCCTGGTCCGGACTATATGCGGCCGTTCCGCCTCCTTCCGGGGAGCGCCGCGCCGTGCCGCGGGATCGCGCCACGGCGCGGCACCGGGGTCAGTGCCCGAGGGTGCGCAACACCGCGTCGGCCATGGCGCGCTCGCCGGTGGCGTCGGGGTGGAGCGGCAGGGTGGGCGACGCCGGGAGGAGGCCCGCGACCCAGGGGTCGGCGGAACAGGCGTCGTGGCCCTCCGTGGGGCCGAGGGTGTCGACGTAGGCGGCGCCGCCGGCCGTGGCGGCGCGGGAGACCATGGAGTTGAGCTTGTCGAGGACGGACCGCAGGTAGGCGGTGTCGCCGGTGGTGGTCGGCAGCTTGCCGGCGCACCGCTTCGTGTCGGTGGGGATCACCGACGGGTAGCCGACGACCAGGACCCGGGCCCGCGGCGCCCGGTCGTGGATCGTCCGCAGCGCCTGTGTGAGCCGGGGCGCGGCCGCGTCGAGGCGCTGGGCGAGGGTGTCCTTGTAGTAGTCGCGGCAGGGCGCGCCGAAGGGGTTCGTGGGGGCGAGGGCGGTGCAGACGGCGACGGCGTCCACGAAGCCGAGGTCCGAGGTGCCGAGGTTGTTGCCGCCGACGGTGACGGTGACGAGGCGGGTTTCACGTGAAACGGCGTTCAGCTGGGGGCCGTTGACGGGTATCCCGGCGTCGGTCTGGGTCTCGGTCAGCGCGTTCACCTTGGCCGCGGCGCAGGTCACGTCCTGGTACGCGGACGAGCGGAGGCTCGCGGCCACCAGGTGGCCGTAGTTGTGGTCGGAGCGCAGGCACAGACCGCCGGAGGCGGCGGGTATCCCGGCGCCGGCGGCGTACGAGTCGCCGAGCGCGACGTACGCCCCGGCGCCGGACCCCTCGGCGGCCCGGGCCGGGACGGCCCACGGCGCGAGGGCGGCGGCGAGGAGGGCGCCGCCGGTGAGGGCGGAGCGCCAACGGTGCGTCCCGGCACGGTGGTTGGTGCGCTTCGTTGCGGCTCTGGGCACGGTTCCTCCAGAGGAGGGAGGGGGAACGGTGGGACGAAACCGGCCGGTAACGTTGCCGGTATCGTCGCGGCGCCCCGCCTCGTGAACCATGTGCGGGACCACAGGAATCGCGGCCGTCCCTTTGTCCCCGCGCACAACAACACCCATGACGCGGTGGGGCTTTGTAACCTGCCGGTCATGAGCAGCGCACCCGAACCGCCGCCCGAGGTCGCCCCCGCCGCGGCCGCGCTGCTGGCCCGCGCGCCGGCCCTCGCCGAGGGCATGGCCCGCCGCATACGGGCCCAAGTGACGTACTACGGAAGCGCGGAGCGCGTCCCGTCCGCCGAACTCCTCGCCTCCTGCCGGCGCAACGCCGAACTGGTTCTGGGGCAGTTGGCCCACGGCCGCGGCGCCGGCATGGAGTCGGCCCGGCGGACGGGCCGGGAGGGCGCCCGGCGGGGCGTCCCGCTGGCCGAGCTGCTGCACGCCTACCGGGTCGGTTCCGAGTACCTCTGGTCCGCCCTGGCGGCCGAGGTCTGCGGTGCCGACGGCGTCACCGTGGAGAGCGTCACCGCGCTGGCCGCCTGGTGGGTGCGGGAGGGGCTCGCGGCGGCGTCCGGCGACGCGTACCGCGAAGCCGCCACGGAGATGGCGCTCCAGCGCGAACGGGAACGGTCCGCCCTGGCCGAGGCCCTGTTCACCGGGATGCTCACCGACCGCACCACGCTCTGGGAGGCGGCCCACGCGCTCGGCCTGCCCACGGAGGGGCCGTACGTCGTCGTGGCCGCCGAGGTGCCCGCCCCCGGCCGCGAGGCCCTGCCCGGCGTCGAACCCCGCCTCCGGGCCGAGGACGCCCGCTCGGCCTGGCGCCTGCTGCCCGGCCTCCAGGTCGGCGTCGTCGCCCTGCCCGGCCCCGACGCCGAGGAGGCGGTGCTGGGCGTCCTCGGCCGGAGCGCCGCCTCACGCGTCGGCGTCAGCCCGCCCTACCGGCCGCTCCGCGAGACGCCCCGGGCGCTGCGCCTGGCCCGCCTGGCCCTGGCCGGGGCGGCGGGGGCGGCGCCGGGTGTGGCCCGGTTCGCGGAGAGTCCCGTCTCCCTGCTGGTCGCGGCGGCCCCGGAGGAGGCGGCCCGCGCCGCCGACACCGTCCTCGCCCGCGTCCGCGCCCTCCCTCCCGCCGAGCGCGACCGGCTGCTGGACACGCTGGAGCGCTGGTTCGCCGGCGGGGGCTCGGCCGCCGCGGCCGCCCGCCTCCTGTACTGCCACCCCAACACCGTCCGCTACCGTCTGCGCCGGCTCGAGGACCTCACCGGACGCTCCCTCTCCGACCCCCGCTCGGTGGCGGACCTGGCCGTGGCCCTGTGCGCCCTCCGCCTCCTCCCGGCCGACGACTGACCTGCCGCGCGGCGCCGTTCAGACCTCGCGGCCCAGCCAGGCCGCCAGCCGCCCGTACACGTCCGCGCCCTCCGGGGCGGGCCGCACCGGGCCGAACGGCACCCCCTCGCCGCGCCGTTCGGCCGGCATGATCCGCTGCGCCCACTCCAGCGCACACGCACCGAGCTCCTCGTCGAGCGGGAACGGGTCGCCGAGGGCCCGGGACAGGTCCCACGCGTGGGCGGCCATCTCCATCACGCACCCCGAGAAGAGGTAGTCCCGCCCCGACAGCGCGCCCCACGGCACGGTGACCGGCATGTCGAGCCTGGCGTCGTCCGCCCAGGCCGCCGCCAACCGGGCGCGGGCCGCGTCGAAGGCCGCGGCCCAGCCGTCGTCCGGCACGCCCTCGGGCGGCGTGATCCGGCCCGCCACCCGGCCGGTCTCGCCGATCGCCGCGAACGCGTGCGCCCCGCCGGTCAGGTGCCCCACCAGGGCACGCACGTCGAAGTCCTCGCACGGGGTGGGGTCGTCGTACCGCCCCGCGGGGACGGCCGCGATCAGACGCGCCAACTGCTGCGCGGCGCGGGCGAGAAGGGGGCGCGGGTCGGTCGTGGTGTCCATCGGCGGTGTCCTCCGTCAGTGATCTCCGTGAGCGGTCGAGGGGAGTCTGCGCACATAAGCTGACACCTGCCGTCAACTTTTCCGACGGCTCACGACAAGGTCCACGGCAGAGCGCACCACCAGAGGAGAAACCAGGTGAAATCCGACCGGCTGCTGTCGGTCCTGCTGCTCCTGCAGACCCGCGGCCGGGTGACCGCCGCCGAGCTGGCCCGGCGCCTGGAGGTGTCCGTCCGCACGGTCTACCGCGACGTCGAGGCCCTCTCCGCCGCCGGCGTCCCCGTCTACGCCGAGCGCGGCCGGCACGGCGGCATCGCCCTGCTCCCCGGCTACCGCACCGACGTCACCGGCCTCACCGCCGACGAGGCCCGCGCCCTCTTCGTCCTCGCCGCGCAGGGCGGCGCCCACGCGGCCCTCGGCCTGGACGGGGCGCTCGGCTCCGCCCTGCGCAAGGTGATGGCCGCCCTGCCCGCCCCGCACCGCCCGGCCGCCGAGGCGACCAGCCGCCGCATCCTCGTCGACCCGGTGCGCTGGATGCCCGGCCCGGCCCCCGACGCCGGCCCCGGCGAGCTCCCCGACGCCGTCTTCGCCGACCGGCGCCTGCGGCTGCGCTACCGCCACGGCGGCACCACACGGCCACGCACCTACACCGTCGACCCCTACGGCCTCGTCGCCAAGGCGGGCGTCTGGTACCTGGTCGCCGACCACCGCGGCCGGCCCCGCCTCTTCCGCGCGGACCGCGTCGTCGCCGTCACCGTCACCGCGGACGCCGTGCGCCGCCGCCCCGGCGCCGAGCTGGCCGACGTCTGGGAGACGCTGCGCCGCCAGGTCGAACAGCGCCCCACCGACATCCTCGTCACCGCCCGCGTCCGCCGCTCCCGCCTCGACATGCTGCTGCGCCTGCGCGGCCACCAGCTGACCGGCCCCCCGACCGAGGGCGATCCCGCGACCGTCGAGTTCGCCTTCCCCGCCCCCGACGCGGCCCTGACGCTCCTCGCCTTCGGCCGCGACGTGGAAGTGCTCTCCCCGCCCGAGGTCCGCGACTCCCTGGCCCGCACGGCGGCGGAGGCGGCCACCCTCTACGGCCCGCCCAACGCCCGCACCCCATGAGCCCGTTGGCCCCGACGGAGCCGGACAACGCACAAGGCCCAGGTCGATGACCTGGGCCTTGCCGAGAAGAGCGGGCGACGAGAATCGAACTCGCGCTCTGAGCTTGGGAATCACGGGTCCAAACGGGCTGATTGACGCCGTGACCTGGAAAAATGAAGCTTTTGAGGCTCTAGTCCAGGGGCTGCGCCTCACCGCTGTTGACCGTGGTTTACCGCGCCTTCTGGTGCGCATCTGGTGCGGCCTTGGTGAGCCCTCCGGCAGGAACCACAGCGGTCCTTGCTCCCATCCCGTCTGCCTTCGACCCACACGTATGTGGAGCGGGCGTGGTCCATGGCGTCCAGGTGGAGCGCGCCACTGTACGAACGACCTGGACGCCATGGGCCGCGTCTGCTCGGCTTGTCCTGGGTCGAAGGCAGACGGGATGGGAGCCTCCCTACGCACGCCACGATGCGCCGGCACCCGCAAGCGGCGCCCCCTCCCATCCCGGAGTTGGAGCGCCCCCGCCGGAGGCATCGTTCTGACCTTCACCTTTTCCGGTCCGCCGTACCAGTGGCGCGGGGCCGCCGCCGGGCTGCCCGGCGCCGTAGGCAGGCCGGGCGAGCCCGAGCGAGCGGCCCCGCGCGCCGCGCCGTGCGCGGCGGGCCTTGATGAGGTAGAGAAACCTGTAACAGCCTATGCCGGGTCTACGGGGAGAGACCCTGCTCCAGGATGTACGGGGCGGCGTCGAGTGCCATGTTATTGATCTCCACGGGGCGCCCCAAGCCGTATCAACCGAGGGAGTCAGTCCGCTCTGCAAGGGCCCGTAGTTCGTCCGATGCCGCTCGCCCGGCGACGAGCATCAGTTCCCGAACAACTTCCCGCGCCGCAATGTGCGTATGGATCATCTCCGGGGCCAACTCCTCAGCTGCGAGTAGAGAGCTCAGGGCATCGCCGAAGTGCCGCCGCTGCGTGTGGGCTCGTCCCAAGTCCATGAGCAGACGTGCTTGCCGCTCGATAGACAAGCTGCTGGCGTCGAGACCTTCCCCGATGTCCAGAGCCTCGCCCGCGTCCCCTAGATCTACGGCTGTCGATACCGCCTGGATCTCGACATTGGTCGGTCCGAACTCCAGGTTGAAGTCATTGCGATCTTCGCCGAGCTGCTGAGCGACTTTCCGCGCATTCTCGATCTGTTTGCGGGCGGCCGACCGCTCGCCGGCTCGCGCATGCACGAGAGCAAGCATGAGATGCAACGAACCCAGTACAGACAGATGCTGTGGCGTGGACTCGTGATCCTTGACGTAGCTCTGCAAGGCGTTCACAGCAGTGACCGTGGCATGTTCGGCCTGGTCAAGATGCTTGAGCCGTACGAACGCATGGGCAAGCCGGTAGATGCCTGCGAAAACGCCCAACGGCTCGCCGGACAGCTCGGCTTCGCGGATTGCGCGGTCTGCTGCGACCCATGCCGCGTCCGCTTCGTTCTGCCGGACGAACGCGGCTGCGAGGGCCTGGTAGGTGCGTGCGGTCAGGCCATGCAGTTCTGCTCGGTACTCCGGAGGAGCGGTCCGAGCAGCCCGTTCGAGGCGGGGCACCAGTGGGCCCAAAGCCGCACTGAGTTCGGCGAACTGATCGGTGTGCGTAAGGTCCCAGACACGTTGGGCTGCTCCGCGCAGATCCTGCATGGTGCTCGGCCTGAAGTCCTCGCGAGGGCTGAGCAGGATGTCAATCGCCGGATGACCGGAGAGGACAAGGCGTGCTTGGTCAAGGTCATTCGTCTCGGGCTGTGCGGCCGGTCCCTGTTCGACAGGTGGGGGCGCGTCAGGTTGGAGGACCTGGAGTGGCACACCCAGACCGTCAGCAAGCAGACGGAGCACGTCAAGGCGGTTGACGGGCTGGATTCCCCGCTCTACCTGGGAAAGCCAGCTCGACGTGCGCCCGATCTCCGCTGCTAGCTCGCCCTGGGTCAAGCCGCGTTGCTTGCGTAGTTCAGCCACCCGCGCGCCGAAGATGCGCCGCTCCTCGGAACTCACTGCCGACCTGCCACCTTCCCCGCGATCGCATCGAGGAACGTCACCTCGATACCGGCAAGGTACTGCTCGCGCTCGGTGAGGAAGCGCCTGGTGTGGGGCTGTGCCTCATGGGTGTCGAACGCGGCACGGTCGGCATACAGCTCGTAGAAGACCCTCACCAGCGGCTCACCCTCGGGCGTGTGGGTGACGTAGGTGAGCGTGCCAGGCTCGTCGGCCTTGATGCCCTCCAACGTGTGTGCGCACAGCTTGTCGAACTCCGCTGCTGCCCCCTCGTCGAGCAGCGTGAAGCGGACGACCAGGCCAAATCCCTCGCTCATGTGCACTCCTCTCGGTCGCAGCCAGTCTCTCAGGGCTTCAGGGTTCCTGCGAGTAGCAGAACTTCTTGACTCGCAATTTTTCTGCGAGTACGGTCGTAGGGAAGCTGCTACCCGGCAGTGACCGGGTGGCTAACTGCGCTGCCGAGGAGGCGAGTTCATGCCGTCCTTCAAGATCGACCTCTCGACCGCTGTGGTGTTCGTGGCGACGGCGCCGGTGCCGAAGGTGGTCAACAAGCAGACCGGGGAGCGGGCCGTGGACCGGGAGACGGGTGCGGGGCTGTCCGTGGTGGGTCTGCTGATCTCGGATGAGGGGGAGGGGAACCTCTACCAGGTGACCGTGCCGGAGACCGGGATCACGGAGGCGTTGACGCCGGGTACGCCGGTCTCGGTGGTCGGGCTCAAGGCGCGGGACTGGGAGAACGAGTTCAACGGGCAGAAGCGCCACGGGATTTCGTTCCGTGCCGTCGCGATCACGTCCGGGGTCTGATCATGTCGGACCTGGCCACGATCCTCGAAGCGTCCGGCGCGTTAGCCGGTGCCGGCGGCTTGGGCTATGCGAAGGTGCGTGCTCCTCGTCTGTACTGGTCGGTGGTCGGACTGCCGGTCACCTGGGGTCGGTTCACGTTCACGTACCGGTCCACGATGGATGTGTGTGGGCTGACGGTCCGGCCGTCCGCCCTCCGGGCCTTCCTGGCGCGGAACATTGCTCGTCGTCCGGACGCGCAACCGGTCCCGCCGAAGGTCCGAGCGGTCCGGGGAACCTCGACTGGCTTGCGGGTCCGTCTTCGGCTCCCGGCCGGCCTCGAACCCATGGACGTGGCTGCCGCGTCCGAACGCCTGCGGCATGCATGGGGAGTTCACTCCGTGCGCGTCGTGGAGATCAAGCCCGGTGTGGTGGAACTGCGGATGACGGGCTACGACGTCCTGCGTCGCGTCCGCATGCCGCGCCGGGTGCCGTCCGGGCCGATGGTGGTGCCGGTCGCGTTGCGGGACGATGGGACCGTGTTCGTGCGGGACTACCGGCGGGTTCCTCACGCGCTGACGCTCGGGGCGAACCAGTCGGGCAAGTCGATGTATCAGCGCAATCTGATCAAGGGGCTGGCGAAGTTGCCGGTCGGTCTGATCGGTATCGACTGCAAGCGGGGCGTGGAACACAGTGCCTACATACCGAGGCTCTCCGCTCTCGCGATCACCCCGGCCGAGGCGTTGCAGCTGCTGGAAGTCCTCGTGCGTGAGATGGAATTGCGCTTCGATCTCCTCAGTGAGCATGGGGTGTCGGACCTGTGGGAGTTGTCGGAGAAGGTGCGGCCGGTGCCGCTGGTCGTCCTCGTGGATGAGGTCGCGGAACTCTTCCTCGTCGCGGCGAAGAGGGACGAAGAGCGCCGGGACCGCATGGTGACGAACATGGTCCGCCTCGCCCAACTGGCTCGTGCGGTCGGCATCTACTTGGAGTTCTGCGGGCAGCGTTTCGGATCCGAACTCGGCAAGGGCGCCACGATGCTCCGTGCCCAGCTCACCGGCCGGGTGGTGCACCGCGTCAACGACAAGCAGACCGCCGAGATGGGGCTGGGCGACATCGCGCCGGAAGCGGTTCCCGCAGCGGCGACGATCCCGCCGGACCGGCCCGGCGTGGCGGTGGCCGGCGACTCCTCCGGCGGCTGGTCCCGCATCCGCACCCCCGAAACAACGCGGGCTGAAGCTGCATCCGCCTGCGAGAAGTACGCCCACCTGACCCCCGAGCTGCCGTTCCTGGCGCCCTTCCGGCCGGTCGTCGAATCGATCCCGGACGACGTGTCGTCGCTGGTCACACCTGACTCCGCGACCGACTGACACCAGCCTCATCCCGGTCGGCGCGACCGCCTTCGCGCCACGTCCCTACCCGCCCCATGCCCAAAACGGCCCTGAGTACGAAGGAGCGATCCATGGACCACTGGCAGTTCTACATCGCCATCAAGCTCGGCAACGGGATCCACACGTTCAGCGGCGACAGCTTCACCGATCACGGCACGGACCCCCGTGAACTGGTCGAGGGAACCCTGGCCGAACTGTTCAGGAAGTACCCCGACTTGAAGGCCGGGCGCGTCATCCGCTGCGACTGCCACCGGATCCGGTGACCCCCATGGCCACCGCCCGTAAGACTGCTGCCCGCCGCTCCTCAACCGGCGCCAAGCCCGCTGCCGCGAAGAAGTGCCCGACGTGCAAGGGGGAGGGAACGGTGACCTTCCCGGTCATGGTCGGCCGACGCGGCCGCCAGCGCGAAGTAGCTCAGCAGGAGGGCCTGTGTCCCACCTGCCTCGGCTCCGGCGAAGCCTCCACCACCTGATCGACGACCGGTCCGGGCGGCTGACCGTGCGCCGCCCGGCACCGGCCACCACCTCGAAGGAGGTGACCGACCATGCTCCGCACCATCCGCTTCGACGCCGTACTCGTCCAAGCCGTGATCGCAGGGGCGCTGTCCTTCGCCCACCTGCACGACATCGCCCAAGCCGCAGGTCAAGACGGCTGGAAAGCCTGGGCCTACCCGATCAGCGTCGATCTCCTGCTTGTTGCAGCCTGGCGACGCATGCGCACCTTGCAGGCCAACGGCGAACCAGCGCGAGCGGCATGGACCTGGTTCGTCATCGCCCTGAGCGCGTCACTCGGCGCCAACGTCGCCACGGCCGGACTCCTCGACCTGCACCACGTCCCCGCCATCCTGCGCATTCTCGTCGCCGGTTGGCCCGCCCTCGCCTTCCTCGGCGGAACCCTCCTCGTCCACGCCCCGACAACCCTGCCCGGCCAACCGGATCCGGTCGAGGCGCAAGCGGCCGAAGAGCCCGTTCCCCCGGTCGTGATCGAGCGAGAGCCGCCCCCGGAGGCAACGCCTCAACTGGAGCCCTCGGCACCGGAATCAGGCGCTGATCCGCTCCCGGCGGTGCCGGCCGCGCTGGTTGAACACGCCCGCAAGGTCGCCGAAGTCCACCATGCCCGCACTGGCAGCCCGATCGATACCGCCACCCTCCGTGCCCGCCTCGGCGTCACACCTGCCTTGGCCGAGGCGATCGCTGCCCAACTCGCCTGAGAGGAAGCCGAACATGCCGCGACCGCATCGATTCCACGATGTGATCCGCCTCGGACCCGTCCAGGTTGGCACCCACTACGACAGCCGGGGCCGCGCCAAGTACACGGCCGCCTGCACGGCCCCCGGCTGCGGATTCTCCGGCGACTACCCCGACCGCTCCGGCGCCGAACTCGCCGCCCGCACCCACCACTGCCCCGCCTGACCGCGAAAGGAGAACCCCGTGGTGTTCCGACCCAAGTACCCGCCGGTGACCACCTACACGACCCCGTCCGCCTCCAGCGCGCCGACCACATCTGCGTCTGCTGAGCACATCTCGTGTGCGTGCCAGCACACCCCGCCCGCACCGGCCCCCGCACCGGCTTTGACCGGCACGACCGTTCGCCTCACCCCGACTGCCCTCGTCGCTGTCGTCGGCGGTGGCGCTGCCGTCGTGCTCGTCGTCGGCGCGGTCCTCGTCTCGCTCCTCCTCGCCGTCGCCATCACCGCCACCTCCGTGGCCGTGTGCGCCGTCGTCCTCCGCTCCCTCCTCAACCAGCAGAAAGGCCACTGACATGGGCATCTTCAGCAAGCGCTCCGAGATCGACCACGACGAACGAGACCGTCAGATCCAGGAAGCCAAGCGCGAAGGCGTGCGCCGTCTGAACGAGATCGCCGACCGCATCGACAACGGCACCGCCACGCGCGAAGACAAGCGCGTCTTCAACGCCTCCCGCACGCGCTCCGGCCGCGTCAAGTAACACCCTCCGGGGCGGCCTTCTCGCCAAAGATCCGCCGCCCCGGACGGCTCCACCACTTCCAGATCCAACGGACCCGAAAGGGACAGCATCATCATGCCCGAGACCACCTATGCCCGCTTACGCCGCTGCCACGACTGCGACGGCTTCCCCACCGTCGCCGTCACCATCGGCACGCGGGCCCCCGACGGCACCCGCGAAACCGTCACTGTTGCCTGTCCCGCGTGTCGCGGCACTGGCAACGCAGCCCCGGCACGAACCGCCCTCACCAGGGTGAGGGGCTGATCGCCGTGGCGCTTCTCAACTGGCGGGACGCCAAGCACTTCGATCGCTTCAACGACGAACCGTGCGTGATCTGCGGCAAGCCCACCCCCATGCGCTCCGACCATGGCAAGCCCGTCCACAAGGTCTGCGCCGAAGCCTGGCTCGACGCTCACACGACCGCTCCCACCGACGGGAGGAACCGCTGATGGGCCTCTTCTCCCGCAAGGAAAGCGACGCCGAACGCGAACTCCGCGAAGAGGTAGAGCGCGAGAACCAGATCGACCGCGTCATGGGGGCGGCCATCGACCGGGCCAAGCGCGACGGCAGTGACCTTCTCCGAGCACGCTACGCCCACGCCAAGTACGACACCCACCGCAGTAAGCCCGAAAAGCCCACCGGGCGTGGCCAGTCCGGGCCCTCCTGCGACAACGCCAACGACCACCGACAGGGGCGACGCTGGTGAACGACTCCGCCACCGTGGCGGGCCTCGACCCGATCACCCTGGGCGACTTGCTCAGGGTGGCCGGGTCCCCCGGCTACGACCGCTGGCACGAACAGATCCGCCGCACCGGCGGCTGCTCCGACCCGATCCATCTGCAAGGCTCCACCGTTACCCGCGACAAGGTCACCGGCACGGTCCTGCACTCCTATTCGACCGACACCGAACCCGGCGGCCGGCTCCGCATCGCCTGCGGCAACCGCCGCGCCTCCCGCTGCCCCTCGTGCGCCTGGACCTACGCGGGCGACACCTACCACCTCATCCGCGCCGGACTCGTCGGCGATCCCGACAAGGGCACCCCTCACACCATCCGCGATCACCCCCGCGTCTTCGCCACCCTCACCGCGCCCTCGTTCGGTCCCGTCCACAACCGCCCCGGCACCCGGCCCTGCGCCTGCGGCACCCGCCACGCAGAGGACGCGCCCGAACTCGGCACCCCGCTCGATGCGGATACCTACGACTACGCGGGTGCCGTGCTGTGGAACAACTACGCCTCCGAGTTGTGGCGCTACTTCACGATCTACCTCCGCCGCGAGATCGCCCGACGCGTCGGACTCACGCAGAAGGACGCCCGCGAACAGTCCCGCGTCTCCTTCGGCAAGGTCGCCGAGTACCAAAAACGCGGAGCAGTCCACTTCCACGCCGTGATCCGCTTCGACGGCCCCATCGGACCCGGCACCCCGCCGCCGGCTTGGGCCACGCTCGACCTCCTCACCGCCGCCATCCACGCGGCCGCCGTCCGCGTCGCGATTGACGTATCCCCGGCAGGAGACCAACCCGCCCGCACACTGCGCTGGGGCACCCAGCTCGACGTCCAGCCCATCGGAGCCTTCGGCCACGGCGAAGACCTCACCGAACAAGCCGTCGCCTCCTACGTCGCCAAGTACGCCACCAAAGCCGCC
Organism: Streptomyces caatingaensis; assembly: GCF_001187435.1. Taxonomy (GTDB): domain Bacteria; phylum Actinomycetota; class Actinomycetes; order Streptomycetales; family Streptomycetaceae; genus Streptomyces; species Streptomyces caatingaensis. Next base: position 318,345 of record NZ_LFXA01000018.1, read on the forward strand.
GAAACCACCGGCACCGTCGACCGCCGTATCGGCAACAAAGAAGCCCTGGTCCTGCTCGGCGTACCCGACCACCCCGCCCGGCTCATCGCAGCGTGCCTCGACCTCCACGCCCTCTATCCGGGCCGAAAGCTTCGGGACTGGGCCCACATGCTCGGCTTCCGAGGCCACTTCTCCACCAAGTCCCGCCACTACTCCACCACATTGGGCGCCTTGCGCCAGACGCGCGCCGACTACCGCGTCGCCCAAGAACGCGAACGCCTCGGCCTGCCCAACCCCGACGACCACCCCGAAGCCACCACCTACGTCGTCGCCCACTGGTCCTACGCCGGCCATGGCCACACTCCTGGCGAATCCTGGCTTGCTGCCAGCATCGCCCGGGACATCCACCTCAACCGCGAAACCGCTCGTGAAGCTTTAGTTGATCTCGGCGCTACCGAGGCAGGAGGGGACTGGTGACCATGGACCGACTTCTCACCGTGCGTGAAGCTGCCGAACTCCTCGGTACCTGGGAGGTAAGTGGTGAGCGCTTTCCTCGGCGGCTGATCGCGGAGCGTCGGATCAGGTTCGTGAAGGTTGGTCGGCATGTCCGCATCCCCGAAAGTGCCTTGGTCGACTTCGTGGCGGTGCACACCGTGGAGCCTGTAGTCGTGCGGCGGCGGCTTAACCGGCATCGGAGGGCTGCCTGATGGGGAACAACCAGGGGCGGCGTCGGCGCTTTGGCTCTGTCCGTCAGTACCGGTCGGGCCGTTGGACGGCCAGCTACCGCGCTCCTGATGGGCAGGAACACCGGGCCCCCGAGACCTTCGAGACCAAGGCCGACGCTGAGGTCTGGCTGTCCCAGGTCGAGGCGGATCTCACCCGGGGCAACTGGCAGGACCCGAACGCCGGGGCCGTGAACTTCGAGGTCTATGCCCTCCAGTGGGTTGAGGAGCGAGAACTGTCGCCCACCACCGCAGAGTTGTACCGCCGACTGCTCCGGTTGCATGTCCTCCCGACCTTCCGCGACTGGGATCTCGACGAGATCACCGCACCCCGCGTGCGCACTTGGCGGACGGAGCGGCTGGCCACGACCAAGGCCCCCACGACCGTGGCCAAGGCGTACCGCCTTCTCAAGGCCGTTCTGGAGACCGCGGTCGATGACGAGCTGATCCGCCGGAATCCCTGCCGGGTCCGGGGGGCCGGCCGCGAGCGCGCCAAGGAACGTCCCACCGCGACCGTCGCCCAGGTCGATGCGCTCGCCGATGCCGTGGGCCCGCGCTGGCGGTTGATGGTCTACCTCGGCGCTTACGGCCCGGCGCGTCCGGAGGAACAAGCCGAGGCACGTCGTCCGGACGTCAGTCTGGAACCGCTCGGCCTCTGGGTCCGTCGTGCCGCTCCGGAGCTGTGCACCGGTCGAAGGGTGGTCGGGGAGACGAAGTCGGATGCTGGCAAACGGTTCATCGTGCTGCCGGAGTTCATGCGGAAGGACGTCGTACGGCACCTGAACTGGTTTGCTGAGAAGGATCCGAACGGGCTCCTCTTCGTGGGAGAGAAGGGCGCTCCCTTCCGGCGATCGACGTTCGGACGGAGGTGGCGCAAGGCCCGTACGAAGGTTGGCTTGCCGGACAACTTCCGCTTCTACGACCTCCGGCACACGGGCCATACGCTCTCGACGCGGTCGGGCGCCACGCTCAAGGACACGATGGTTCGCGCCGGGCAGTCGTCGGAGCGAGCGGCGATGATCTATCAGCACTCGGAGACCGAGCGGCAGCGTGAGGTGGCCGGCGGGATCGACGCTCGCGTAAGGGCTGAGCGGGAGAAGGCGGCAGACGGCTCTTCTGGTGCGGATCTGGTGCGCGACGCCTAGCGTGGTCCAGACAACGAGCAAGGCCCAGGTCGATGACCTGGGCCTTCTGCTTGGAGCGGGCGACGAGAATCGAACTCGCGCTCTGAGCTTGGGAAGCTCATGTTCTACCATTAAACTACGCCCGCGCGGACGCCCCTCAAGGCGTCGCATCGTCGCATACTGTACCCCATCCGAGGCTCCCGGCGCATCTGTCGCCAGGGGCCTTTTCTGCTTGCGGGGGTGGTGTGGAAAGGGTGGGCGCGGGAGGGGGACGCGGGCGTGGGGGAGGGGAGTTGGGGCGTACCGTGTGGCGCGGACGGCCCGTCCGGGGGTGTGGGAGTGCCGCGTGGAGGCAAGTCCTATACATCCCCTAATGTGGCTTTTGTCTTTCACGTCCAGGGGAAAGGGACTCGATGGAGCGCACCGTCGTTCGTTGTGCCGAAGGGCACGTGTTCAGCACCGCTTCGTTCCCGATGCAGAACCTCGGTCCCGAGCGGCTCGGCCCCGGGCGGCTGCTGCGCTGCCCGCGCTGCGCCCGGCTGCGGCACTCGGTGCCGGTGGCGCACCGGAAGCGTTGATCATAAGGCGGTGAGGGCGGCGCGGGCCCGGTCCCCTCGGACCGGGCCCGCGCCGTGCTCCGTCTCCGCGTATCCTCGACCCGTGCTTCTCTCAGACAAGGACATCCGGGCCGAGATCGACGCCGGGCGGGTGAAGATCGATCCGTACGACGAGTCGATGGTGCAGCCGTCGAGCATCGACGTGCGGCTGGACCGCTACTTCCGGGTGTTCGAGAATCACCGGTACCCGCACATCGACCCCGCCGTGGAGCAGGCGGATCTGACGCGCGAGGTGGTGCCGGAGGGGGACGAGGCGTTCATCCTGCACCCCGGCGAGTTCGTGCTGGCCTCGACGTACGAGGTCATCACGCTGCCCGGGGACATCGCCTCCCGGCTGGAGGGCAAGTCCAGCCTGGGCCGGCTGGGGCTGCTGACGCACTCCACGGCCGGCTTCATCGACCCGGGCTTCTCCGGGCACGTGACGCTGGAGCTGTCGAACATGGCGACGCTCCCGATCAAGCTCTGGCCGGGCATGAAGATCGGCCAGCTGTGCATGTTCCGGCTGACCTCGCCGGTCGAGCACCCCTACGGGTCCGCGAAGCACGGTTCCCGTTATCAGCACCAGCGCGGGCCGACGCCCTCGCGGTCCTTCCAGAACTTCCATCGCACGCAGGTCTGACGACCAGGGAACAAGGCGAAGAGCAACAGTGAGTGACATCCGCGAGAACCTGACCTACCCGATCTTCGGGCAGGCCATCCGTGAGCTGGCGCAGACCATCGCGGACGACGGCTACGAGCCGGATATCATCCTCTCCATCGCGCGCGGCGGCGTCTTCGTCGCCGGCGGCCTCGCCTACGCGCTGGACTGCAAGAACATCCACCTGGTCAACGTCGAGTTCTACACCGGCGTGGGATCGACGCTGGAGATGCCGGTCATGCTGGCGCCGGTGCCGAACGCGATCGACTTCTCCAACAAGAAGGTGCTCATCGCGGACGACGTCGCCGACACCGGCAAGACGCTCAAGCTGGTGCACGACTTCTGCCTGGAGCACGTGGCGGAGGTCCGCAGCGCGGTGATCTACGAGAAGCCGCAGTCGCTGGTGAAGTGCGAGTACGTCTGGAAGCGCACCGACGAGTGGATCAACTTCCCGTGGAGCGTGGAGCCGCCGGTGGTGCGGCGTGAGGGCCAGGTCCTCGACGCGTGACGGTCGACGAGGGCCCCGGTTCGGAAGAGCCGGGGCCCTCTGCCGTACGTCAGAGCGGCTCCTCGCCGCTGCGCACGACGTTGCTGGGGCCGGACTCTACGCCCTGGTCGTTGACAGCGGTGATGTAGTAGCTCCGGGTCACGCCCGGCCGGATGGTCCAGTCGACATATTTCAGGTCCGTGCCCTGGACGGAGCCGAGGTAGGTGAAGTCGGGGCGGCCCTCGTCCCGGACGTAGATGCGGAAGCGCGTGGCGTCGTCACGGGTCCGCCAGTACAGGGCGGCTCCCCGGGGGACGTCGTAGGCCGCGAGGTCGGTCGGGGCCTGGGGCAGACGGCTGTCCACGGACGTGAAGGAGACGGACGCGGAGCGCGGTGACTCCTTGCCCCGGCCGCCGACCGCGCTGACGGCGTACTCGTAGACGGTGCCGTCGGCCGGGGGCACGTCGGTGGCGGAGGTGCCGTGCGTCGTCAGGACGAGCCGCCAGTCGTGCCGCGGGTCACGGCGCCAGACCTTGTAGCCCTCCAGGTCCGTTTCCTTGTTCTTCGCCCAGGCCAGCCCGGCCTCCAGGTAGTCGCCCGACACCTTCAGGCCGGTGGGGGCGGCCGGAGGGGCCGGAGCCGGGGTGACGATCCTCGCCCCGGCGGAACGGCCGGAGACGTTGCCCGCCTGGTCGACGGCGGTGACGGCGTAGGAGTAGTCGCTGCCGTCCTTCGCGGGGCGGTCGGTGAAGGAGGTTCCGGTCAGCGGCTTCCTGCCGGAGACGACCGTCCAGGGGCCGGACCCGGCGCGGCGGTGGACCTGGTAGCCCGCGAGGTCCAGCTCGTTGTTCCGGGCCCAGGCCAGCGTGGTCCGGCTGGACGTGGCGTCGTAGGCGGCCTTCAGCCCCGTCGGGGCGAGCGGTTTGACCTTGTCGTCGGCCTTGCCGGTGACGGGGGCGTAGGAGAACTTCACGTTCGCCGGGCCGGTGAAGGCCGCGTAGTTGACCCGGAGGGTGTGCTTCCCCTTGGGGACCGTGACCCGGACCCCCTTCTTCTGCGTCTTCGCCACGTCCTTCCACAGATCGATTCTGAGGACGTTGTCGACATAGACGCGGATGCCGTCGGCCGCCTCGGCGGAGAGCGTGAAGGGGCCGCCGGAGCCGAAGTCGCGGGTGGTGGTCCAGCGGACGCCGAAGTTGTCGCGCGGGAGGCCGGCCGGGGCGCCGGTGCCGTAGTTCTCGGCGATGTCCTTGTCGCAGGCGGTCTTCCGCGGGGTGCCGCGGAAGCCGGTGCCGGGGAAGAACTCCGCCTTCCAGACGCCGGGCGCGCAGGTCACGGGCGCGGCGTGGGCGGCGCCGGCCTGCGCGGTGAGCCCGAGGGCGGCGGAGGAGAGGACGAGGGCCGTCGCCGAGGCGCGGCGTACGGCGGTGCGTCGGGGCATACAGAGGTCCTTGCGGGTGGAGCCGGTGGCGCAAGGGTGTGGGGGGACGCCGCGGTGATCTTGCCAGAAGGCCCCCGGACGCGGCGCGTCCGGGGGCCTTCGCGGGCGGTGCGGCCGGCTACAGAGTGCCGAGCTTGATGAGCGACAGCAGGGCGACGAGCTGGATCGCGGAGGCGCCCAGCGCCCGCGGCCAGGGCAGGTCGTGGGACTTGCTCACCATCGAGGTGAGCAGATAGCCGGCCAGCAGCCAGGTCGCCCAGCCGAGCAGCTGCACGAGGGTGTTGTCGCCGCCGAGGAAGACGGCGAGCACCAGCCGCGGCGCGTCCGTGATCGACATGATCAGCATCGACAGGCCGATCGTCGGCTGCCACAGGCCGTCGCCGCCCAGCTGGCGGGCCAGGGTGTGGGTGACCGCGCCCATGATCAGGGCGGAGACGAGGACGAGCACGCCCGCCGTGAGCACCAGCGGGAAGCTGTTGGCGAGCGTCGCGTTGAGGACGTCCTCGCGGGCCTTGTCGAAGCCGAAGACCGCGAGCAGGCCGTAGACGAAGGTGACGATCAGCGCGGGGCCCCACAGGGCGTGGTCGCGCATCTGCCAGAAGGTGGCCGAGGGGCGCAGCACGACGCCCGTCAGCAGGTCCTTCCAGTGCAGCCGGGGGCCGGGCGGGGGCGCGGGCGCCTGGGCGCCGTAGGTCTGCGCGTCGCCGTAGCCGTCGTCGCCGTAAGCGCCGTCGCCGTAGCCGCCGTTGCCGTAGCCGTCGTGACCGCGGCCGGCGGGGGCGCCGTACGCGTCCGGGGCGTCGCCGATCCCGAACTGCTGGGTGTGCCCGGGGCTGTCGCCGGGCCGGCCGTACGGGTCGTGGCCCCCCTGCGGCCCGAAGTACTCCGGTTCGTCCTGCCCGCCGGGGCGGGCCTGCCACTGCGGCTGCGGAGCGCCGTAACCGCCGGGCGCGTGGCCGGGGCCCGGGCCCCCGCCGTACGCGGGGCCGCCGTACGGGGCCTGCTGCCCCGGGTGTCGTCCTTGCCGCGCGGCGTCGGGCCCGTTGGGGTCCCCGCCGCGTCCCATCCTGAATCCAGCCACGCCTTCGAACGTACCCGCTCGCGAGGGGTGGTGGAGCCCGGCGGGGGCCCGCGGAGCCCGCTTGCTGCGGAGCTGTGACAACCCCTAGGGGAAAACCTCGGGGCCCGCGAGCGCGTCGCGGGCCCCGGGGACGGTGGAGGGGGTTACTTCACGGGCTCCGGGTCGGGGTCCGGCTCCGGGGCGTCGGCCGTCTCGCCGTCGCCCCCGGGCTCGACGGGCGTCCTGACGGAGTCGAGCAGGAGCTGGGCCACGTCCACGACCTGGACGGACTCCTTGGCCTTGCCCTCGTTCTTCTTGCCGTTGACCGAGTCCGTCAGCATGACGAGGCAGAACGGGCAGGCCGTCGAGACGATGTCGGGATCGAGGGACAGCGCCTCGTCCACGCGCTCGTTGTTGATGCGCTTGCCGATGCGCTCCTCCATCCACATGCGCGCGCCGCCGGCGCCGCAGCAGAAGCCGCGCTCCTTGTGGCGGTGCATCTCCTCGTTCCGCAGGCCCGGCACCTTGGCGATGATCTCGCGCGGCGGTGTGTAGACCTTGTTGTGGCGGCCCAGGTAGCAGGGGTCGTGATAGGTGATCAGACCCTCGACCGGGGTGACGGGGACGAGCTTTCCCTCGTCGACGAGGTGCTGGAGCAGCTGCGTGTGGTGGATGACCTCGTACTCGCCGCCGAGCTGCGGGTACTCGTTGGCGATGGTGTTGAAGCAGTGCGGGCAGGTCGCGACGATCTTCTTCTTGGACTTCTCGACCCTCACGCCTTCGTCGGCGTCCTCGCCGAAGGCCATGTTGAGCATCTCGACGTTCTGCTGACCGAGCTGCTGGAAGAGGAACTCGTTGCCGAGGCGGCGGGCCGAGTCGCCGGTGCACGCCTCCTCGCCGCCCATGATGGCGAACTTGACGCCCGCGATGTGCAGGAGCTCCGCGAACGCCTTGGTCGTCTTCTTGGCGCGGTCCTCCAGGGCGCCGGCGCAGCCGACCCAGTAGAGGTAGTCGACCTCGGTCAGGTCCTCGACGTCCTTGCCGACGACCGGGACCTCGAAGTCGACCTCCTTCGTCCAGGCGAGCCGCTGCTTCTTGGCCAGGCCCCAGGGGTTGCCCTTCTTCTCCAGGTTCTTGAGCATCGTGCCCGCCTCGGAGGGGAACGAGCTCTCGATCATCACCTGGTAGCGGCGCATGTCGACGATGTGGTCGACGTGCTCGATGTCGACCGGGCACTGCTCGACGCAGGCGCCGCAGGTGGTGCAGGACCACAGGACGTCCGGGTCGATGACGCCGTTCTCCTCCAGCGTGCCGATCAGCGGGCGGTCGGCCTCGGCCAGCGCGGCCGCGGGCACGTTCGCGAGCTGCTCCTCGGTGGCCCGCTCCTCGCCCTCCGCGTTCTTGCCGCCGCCGGCCAGCAGGTACGGCGCCTTGGCGTGCGCGTGGTCGCGCAGCGCCATGACGAGCAGCTTCGGGGACAGCGGCTTGCCCGTGTTCCAGGCGGGGCACTGCGACTGGCAGCGGCCGCACTCGGTGCAGGTGGAGAAGTCGAGCAGGCCCTTCCAGGAGAACTCCTCGATCTTCGAGACGCCGAAGACCGCGTCCTCGGCCGGGTCCTCGAAGTCGATGGGCTCGCCCTTGCTGACCATCGGCTGGAGCGCGCCGAGGGCGACGTCGCCGTCGGACTCGCGCTTGAACCAGATGTTGGGGAAGGCCAGGAAGCGGTGCCAGGCCACGCCCATGTCGGTCTTCAGCGAGACCGTGATCATCCAGATGAAGGACGTCGCGATCTTGATGCCGGCGACCAGGTAGGTGAGGTTCTGGAGCGTGCCGACGCTCAGCCCCTTGAACGCCGCGACCAGGGGGTACGAGACGAAGAACCCGGCCTCGTAGCCGTCCACGCCGTGCTGGGCGCCCTCCAGGCCGCGCAGCGTCAGGATGCAGGCGCCGACGATCAGGATGACGGCCTCGACGAAGTAGGCCTGGCCGAAGTTGGAGCCGGCGAAGCGGGACTTGCGGCCCGGCCTGCCCGGCTTGCTGAGCTGGCGGACGACGATCAGGGCGAGGATGCCCAGCGTGGTCACCAGGGCGAAGAACTCGGTGAAGATCTCGTACGGCAGCCAGTCGCCGATGAGCGGGAGCAGCCAGTCGGCCTTGAAGAGCTGGCCGATGGCGTTGGCGATCGTCAGCAGCAGGGCGAAGAAGCCGACCGCCACGCCCCAGTGTGCGATGCCGATGGGGCCCCACTGGTTCATGCGGGTGTGGCCGAGGAACTCCTTGACCACCGTGACCGTGCGCCGCCCGGGTTCGCCGGTGCGGGTGCCCTTGGGGACGGGCTGGCCGAGCCGCATGTGCTGGTAGATCTGCAGGATGGCACGGCCGAACAGCGCGACGCCGACCGCGATGAGGACCAGCGACACGATGATCGCGGCGAGTTGCATGGGAGGGCTCCTCGGACCTGCGAGAGCGAATTACTAATCGGTAACTTATCCAGTCCGTACGAGACTACTCACTCACGGCCGCGGGATATACCCGCAGCGCCGGTGATCTGCGTCGCGCAGGCAAGCCTTGGGAACCCCCTCTTGCCGATCTTCGGCGCATGAGAGTTGAGCCCGCCCGACTCAGCTCCGTTGACACGGGGGCGTCCGTGCTGCACCCTTGAGCCTGTTCCACTCAAGTCAGCTGGAGGAATCGACATGGCACGTGCGGTCGGCATCGACCTGGGTACGACGAACTCCGTCGTCAGTGTTCTCGAGGGCGGTGAGCCCACCGTCATCACCAACGCCGAGGGCGCCAGGACCACGCCGTCCGTCGTGGCCTTCGCGAAGAACGGTGAGGTGCTGGTCGGCGAGGTCGCCAAGCGCCAGGCCGTGACCAACGTCGACAGGACCATCCGGTCGGTCAAGCGCCACATGGGCACCGACTGGAAGATCAACCTGGACGGCAAGGACTTCAACCCCCAGCAGATCTCCGCCTTCATCCTGCAGAAGCTGAAGCGGGACGCCGAGGCGTACCTGGGCGAGAAGGTCACGGACGCGGTCATCACCGTCCCGGCGTACTTCAACGACTCCGAGCGTCAGGCCACCAAGGAGGCCGGCGAGATCGCGGGCCTCAACGTCCTGCGCATCGTCAACGAGCCGACGGCCGCCGCGCTGGCCTACGGCCTCGACAAGGACGACCAGACCATTCTCGTCTTCGACCTCGGTGGCGGCACCTTCGACGTCTCGCTGCTGGAGATCGGCGACGGCGTCGTGGAGGTCAAGGCCACCAACGGCGACAACCACCTCGGTGGTGACGACTGGGACCAGCGCGTCGTCGACTACCTGGTCAAGCAGTTCCAGAACGGGCACGGCGTCGACCTGTCCAAGGACAAGATGGCCCTCCAGCGCCTCCGCGAGGCCGCCGAGAAGGCCAAGATCGAGCTGTCCTCGTCCACCGAGACCACGATCAACCTGCCCTACATCACGGCCTCCGCCGAGGGCCCGCTCCACCTGGACGAGAAGCTCACCCGCGCCCAGTTCCAGCAGCTGACCGCGGACCTGCTGGAGCGCTGCAAGACCCCGTTCCACAACGTCATCAAGGACGCGGGCATCGCCCTGTCCGACATCGACCACGTGGTCCTCGTCGGCGGTTCGACCCGTATGCCGGCCGTCGCCGAGCTCGTCAAGGAGCTGACCGGCGGCAAGGACGCCAACAAGGGCGTCAACCCGGACGAGGTCGTCGCCATCGGCGCCTCGCTCCAGGCCGGTGTCCTCAAGGGCGAGGTCAAGGACGTCCTGCTGCTGGACGTCACCCCGCTGTCCCTCGGCATCGAGACCAAGGGCGGCATCATGACCAAGCTGATCGAGCGCAACACCACGATCCCGACGAAGCGCTCCGAGATCTTCACGACGGCGGAGGACAACCAGCCGTCCGTGCAGATCCAGGTCTACCAGGGCGAGCGCGAGATCGCGGCGTACAACAAGAAGCTGGGCATGTTCGAGCTGACCGGCCTCCCGCCGGCCCCGCGCGGCGTCCCGCAGATCGAGGTCACCTTCGACATCGACGCCAACGGCATCATGCACGTGGCCGCGAAGGACCTCGGCACGGGCAAGGAGCAGAAGATGACCGTCACCGGCGGCTCCTCGCTGCCGAAGGACGAGGTCGACCGCATGCGCGAGGAGGCCGAGAAGTACGCGGAGGAGGACCACAAGCGCCGCGAGGCCGCCGAGACCCGCAACCAGGGCGAGCAGCTCGTCTACCAGACGGAGAAGTTCCTCAAGGACAACGAGGACAAGGTCTCCGCCGAGGTCAGGACCGAGGTCGAGACCGCGGTCTCCGAGCTCAAGGAGAAGCTGAAGGGCGAGGACACCGCCGAGATCCGCACCGCGTCCGAGAAGGTCGCCGCGGTCAGCCAGAAGCTCGGCCAGGCCATGTACGCCGACGCCCAGGCCGCCCAGGGTGCCGCCGGCGCCGCGGGCGCGGCCGGCGGCCAGCAGGCCAAGGCCGAGGACGACGTCGTCGACGCGGAGATCGTCGACGACGAGAAGCCGAAGGGCGGTGCGTCGGCGTGACGGAGGAGACCCCGGGCTTCGACGACAAGCCTGAAGGCACTCCCTCCGGCAAGCCGGCCGACGACAAGGGCGCCGCACCCGCCGAGGAGGCGGGCGCGGCCCCGGCCGGCGAGGAGCTGGTCGAGGTGGGCCTGCAGGCGCAGCTGGACCAGGCCCAGGCCGCGCTCAACGAGCGCACCGCGGACCTCCAGCGGCTCCAGGCGGAGTACCAGAACTACCGCCGCCGGGTCGAGCGCGACCGGGTGCAGGTCAAGGAGGTGGCCACGGCCAACCTCCTGTCCGAGCTGCTCCCCACGCTGGACGACATCGGCCGCGCCCGTGACCACGGCGAGCTCGTCGGCGGCTTCAAGTCCGTCGCCGAGTCGCTGGAGACGGTCGTGGCGAAGATGGGCCTCCAGCAGTTCGGCAAGGAGGGCGAGCCCTTCGACCCGCTGATCCACGAGGCGCTGATGCACAGCTACGCGCCGGACGTCACCGAGACCACGTGCGTGCAGATCCTGCAGCCGGGGTATCGGATCGGCGAGCGTACGATCCGCCCGGCGCGGGTCGCGGTCGCCGAGCCCCAGCCGGGCGCCCAGCCCAAGGCCGAGGGCGAGTCCGACGAGGAGAGCGGTGGCCCGGACGAGGGCTGACGCGATGACCGACCGCACACCCCGTTCGCACTGTTCGTACCGGAAGGAGGGACGCCGGGGATGAGTACCAAGGACTTCCTGGAGAAGGACTACTACAAGGCCCTCGGCGTCCCCAAGGACGCCGGCGAGGCGGAGATCAAGAAGGCGTACCGGAAGCTCGCCCGCGAGTTCCACCCGGACGCCAACAAGGGCGACGCCGCGGCCGAGGAGCGCTTCAAGGAGATCTCCGAGGCGTACGACGTCCTCGCCGACCCCAAGCGGCGCAAGGAGTACGACGACGCCCGCGCGCTCTTCGGCAACGGGGGCTTCCGCCCCGGTCCGGGCGGCGGCGGCTCCTTCAACTTCGACCTGGGCGACCTCTTCGGGGGCGCCCAGGGCGGAGCCGGGGCCGGCGGCTTCGGCGGGGGCCTGGGCGACGTCTTCGGCGGCCTGTTCAACCGCGGCGGGGCCACCCGCACCCAGCCGCGCCGGGGCCAGGACATCGAGTCCGAGGTGACGCTCAGCTTCACCGAGGCCGTGGACGGGGCCACCGTCCCGCTGCGGATGTCCTCCTCGGCGGCCTGCAAGGCCTGCTCCGGCACCGGCGACAAGAACGGCACGCCCAGGGTCTGCCCGACCTGCGTCGGCACCGGCCAGGTGTCGCGCGGGACGGGCGGCGGCTTCTCCATCGCCGACCCCTGCCCCGACTGCAAGGGCCGCGGGCTCATCCCCGAGAGCCCCTGCGACGTCTGCAAGGGCAGCGGCCGGGCCACCTCGTCGCGCACCATGCAGGTCCGGATCCCGGCGGGCGTCTCCGACGGCCAGCGGATCCGGCTGCGCGGCAAGGGCGCCCCGGGCGAGCGCGGCGGGCCCCACGGCGACCTCTACGTCGTCGTCCACGTCGGCACGCACCCGGTCTTCGGGCGCAAGGGCGACAACCTCACCGTCACGGTGCCGGTCACCTTCGCGGAGGCGGTGCTCGGCGGCGAGGTCAAGGTGCCCACCCTGGGCGGGCCCCCGGTCACCCTGCGGATCCCGCCCGGCACGCCCAACGGCCGCACCATGCGCGCCCGCGGCAAGGGCGCGGTGCGCAAGGACGGCACCCGCGGCGACCTGCTGGTCACCGTCGAGGTGACGGTGCCGAAGGACCTCAGCGACAAGGCCCGGGACGCGCTGGAGTCCTTCCGCGAGGCGACGGCGGGTGAGGACCCGCGCGCAGAGCTGTTCCAGGCGGCGAAGGGAGCGTGACGCGATGAACGGCGACGGACGCCGTCGTAACCCCTACGAGCTGACCGACGAGTCACCGGTGTACGTCATCTCCGTCGCGGCCCAGCTCTCGGGTCTGCACCCGCAGACCCTCCGGCAGTACGACCGCCTCGGCCTGGTCTCCCCCGACCGCACGGCCGGGCGCGGCCGCCGCTACTCGGCCCGCGACATCGAGCTGCTCCGCCAGGTGCAGCAGCTGTCGCAGGACGAGGGCATCAACCTGGCCGGCATCAAGCGCATCATCGAACTGGAGAACCAGGTGGCCGCGCTCCAGCAGCGCGTCGCCGAGCTCCAGACGGTGGTCGAGGGCGCCGCCGCCGCGATGCAGCAGCGCGAGGCCGCGGTGCACGCCTCCTACCGGCGGGACCTGGTCCCGTACCAGGAGGTCCAGCAGACCAGCGCCCTGGTCGTCTGGCGGCCCAACAAGCGCGAGCGCTGAACCGTTTCCGGTGAAGGCCCGCCGCCCCCCGTTTTCCCGGGGGCGGCGGGCCTTCGCGTACCCCGGGCGCGCCTAGGGCAGCAGGTTGCCGACCGCCTCGACGGCGAGCATCCAGGCGGGGTGGGCGCCCGTGCCGAAGGCGGCGGCGAGGGCGTGGCCGACGGCCGCGTCGAGCGGGGTGGGGGCGGCTCCCGCGGCCCAGTCGGCGGAGGCCGTGCACGTGCCGTCGGGGGTGAGGCCGGAGGTGAAGGAGCCGAGCCGGCGGCCGTCGCGCAGGAGGCGGCTGGCGTCGAAGGAGTCGGGGACGAGGCGGTACGCCGTGCCGGCGCAGGTCGCGTCGACGGCGTACGAGCGGCGGGTCAGCCGGCCCCTGCCGAGGCCGAGCACGGCCCGTTCGCCGTCGACGGTCAGGGCGAGGAAGTCGGCGTCCCGGGTGCCGATGGGGACGTGTTCGTCGTCCGCGGCGCCGGGCGGGCGGCTCACGACGACCTCCGGACCGCCGGGCCCGAGACGGTCAGGGTGCCGCGTTCGCGGTCCAGGGCGATGGCGATCTCGCCGAAGAGGGGGTCGTGCGTCATGCCTCCATGGTCGCCCGGGCGGCGCGGACGCTGCCCATCGCGCGGTGGACGGCGATCTCCACGAGGACGCGGTCGGGGTTGGGCTCGGGCGTGCGCCCGTAGCGCTCGGCGTAGCGGGCGACCGCGTCGGCGACGGCCTCCGGCTCGGTCCGTACGACGGCCGTGCCCTCCAGCGTGGCCCAGGAGCCGCCCGGCGCGACCTGGCACAGGGCGACCCGGGCGCCGTCCGGGCCGGCGGCGAGGACGTTGGCGACCTTGACGCTCTGCTTGCGGGTGATGACGCGGGCGGTGCGCGTCGCCGCGTCGAAGGTGGCGCCGACGGGGACGACGTGCGGGCTGCCGTCGCGGCGCAGCGTGGTGAGCGTCGGGAAGTGCCGGCCGCGCCAGAAGGCGAGGTAGGGAGCGGGGAGGTCGCGCAGGTCGAGGGCCATGGGGGCAGCGTAGTGGCGCGTCCCGGCCTGCGGTGGCGGCCCCCGGCCCGGGCGGTTTCACTCGCAGGTGGGGCGTCTGCGGGAAGGCCTCCCCAAACCGAGGTTGAGTGGACTAGACTCAACTTATCGCATGGACCCCACAGCAGGACGAGCCGAGGAGGAGCCCACCGCCGTGGATGCCGAGCTGACCAACAAGAGCCGTGAGGCGCTGAGTGCCGCCCATGAGCGGGCCGTGGCGGCCGGGCATGCCGACATGACCCCCGCCCACCTGCTGCTCGCCCTGCTCGCGGGCCGGGAGAACGAGAACCTGCTGGATCTGCTGGCCGCCGTCGAGGCCGACGCCGCCGTGCTGCGCGGCGGGGCCGAGCGGACGCTGGCCGGCCTGCCGAGCGTCCAGGGGTCCACCGTGGCGCCCCCGCAGCCGACCCGGGAGCTCCAGGCCGTGCTGGTGGACGCCGGCGAGCGGGCGCGCGACCTGGGGGACGAGTACATCTCCACCGAGCACCTGCTGATCGGGCTCGCGGCGAAGGGCGGGCGCGTCGCCGAGCTGCTGGAGCAGCAGGGCGCCTCCGCGAAGCGGCTGCTGGACGCCTTCGAGAAGGCCCGCGGCGGGCAGCGGGTGACCACGGCCGACCCCGAGGGCACGTACAAGGCGCTGGAGAAGTTCGGCACGGACTTCACGGCGGCGGCCCGCGAGGGCAAGCTCGACCCGGTCATCGGGCGCGACCACGAGATCCGGCGCGTGGTACAGGTCCTCTCGCGGCGCACGAAGAACAACCCGGTGCTGATCGGCGAGCCCGGCGTCGGCAAGACCGCCGTCGTCGAGGGCCTCGCGCAGCGGATAGTGAAGGGCGACGTCCCCGAGTCGCTGCGCGACAAGCGGCTGGTCTCGCTGGACCTGGGCGCGATGGTCGCCGGCGCCAAGTACCGCGGCGAGTTCGAGGAGCGGCTGAAGACCGTCCTCGCGGAGATCAAGTCCAGCGAGGGCCAGATCATCACGTTCATCGACGAGCTGCACACCGTCGTCGGCGCGGGCGCCTCCGAGGGCGCGATGGACGCGGGCAACATGCTCAAGCCGATGCTGGCCCGCGGCGAGCTGCGCATGGTCGGCGCCACCACGCTCGACGAGTACCGCGAGCGGATCGAGAAGGACCCGGCGCTGGAGCGGCGCTTCCAGCAGGTGCTGGTGGCCGAGCCGTCCGTCGAGGACACCATCGCGATCCTGCGCGGCCTCAAGGGCCGCTACGAGGCCCACCACAAGGTGCAGATCGCGGACTCGGCGCTGGTCGCCGCCGCGACGCTGTCCGACCGCTACATCACCTCCCGCTTCCTCCCCGACAAGGCCATCGACCTGGTCGACGAGGCCGCGTCCCGGCTCCGCATGGAGATCGACTCCTCGCCCGTCGAGATCGACGAGCTCCAACGGGCCGTCGACCGGCTGAAGATGGAGGAGCTGGCCCTGCGCAACGAGACGGACGAGGCCGGCAAGGAGCGCCTGGCGAAGCTCCGCCGCGACCTGGCCGACAAGGAGGAGGAGCTGCGCGGCCTCACCGCCCGCTGGGAGAAGGAGAAGCAGTCCCTCAACCGGGTCGGCGAGCTCAAGGAGCGCCTGGACGACCTGCGCGGCCAGGCCGAACGGGCCCAGCGCGACGGCGACTTCGACACCGCCTCCAAGCTGCTGTACGGCGAGATCCCGGCCGTGGAGCGGGAGTTGGAGGAGGCCGCGCGGGCCGAGGCCGAGCAGGAGGCCGTCGCCAGGGACCTGATGGTCAAGGAGGAGGTCGGCTCCGACGACATCGCCGAGGTCGTCGCCGCCTGGACGGGCATCCCGGCCGGCCGGCTGCTGGAGGGCGAGACGCAGAAGCTGCTGCGCATGGAGGAGGAGCTGGGCCGGCGGCTGATCGGCCAGGAGGAGGCCGTACGGGCCGTCTCCGACGCGGTGCGGCGCAGCCGCGCCGGCATCGCCGACCCCGACCGGCCGACCGGCTCGTTCCTCTTCCTCGGCCCCACCGGCGTCGGCAAGACCGAGCTGGCCAAGGCGCTCGCCGACTTCCTCTTCGACGACGAGCGGGCCATGGTCCGCATCGACATGAGCGAGTACAGCGAGAAGCACTCGGTGGCCCGCCTGGTGGGCGCGCCCCCCGGCTACGTCGGCTACGAGGAGGGCGGCCAGCTCACCGAGGCCGTCCGCCGCCGCCCGTACACGGTGGTCCTGCTGGACGAGGTGGAGAAGGCCCACCACGAGGTCTTCGACATCCTGCTCCAGGTCCTGGACGACGGCCGGCTCACCGACGGCCAGGGCCGGACGGTGGACTTCCGCAACACCATCCTCATCCTCACCTCCAACCTGGGCTCGACCTTCCTGGTCGACCCGCTGCTGAAGGAGGAGCAGAAGAAGGAGAAGGTGCTGGAGACCGTCCGGGCCTCCTTCCGCCCCGAGTTCCTCAACCGCCTCGACGACATCGTCGTCTTCCACCCGCTGGGCCCGGGCCAGCTGGAGCGCATCGCCGGCATCCAGATCGCCCAGCTCCAGAAGCGGCTGGCCGACCGCCGGCTCACGCTCGACGTCGACGCGGGCGCCCTGCACTGGCTGGCCGCGCTGGGCCACGACGAGGAGCCCGGTGCCGCGGACCTCACCTACGGCGCCCGTCCGCTGCGCCGCCTGGTGCAGACCGCCATCGGCGACCGGCTCGCCCGCGCGATCCTGGCCGGCGACGTCCGCGACGGCGACACCGTCCGCGTCGAGCGGATCCCCGGCGAGGAGGGCCTCTCGGTGCGGGCCGCCGGCCGGGAGGCCCGGACGGCCTAGCCCGAGGGGCCCGGGGGGCGCCCCCGGCCGCGTGGTCGCGAGAGACGCATGCGCCGGGGGTTGCGGGGCAGGGGCCGGTGTGGGGGAGGATGGCAGCAACCGTACGAAGGGAAATCCACGGTGAGCATCGACCCGTCCTCGATTCCGAATTTCGGGGGCCAGCCCGAGCCGCAGCCCGAAGAGACGGGCCCCACCGGCCCCGTCATCCCCGACCAGGACCTGGTCAAGCAGCTCCTGGAGCAGATGGAGCTGAAGTACCTCGTCGACGACGAGGGCGATCTGGCGGCTCCGTGGGAGCAGTTCCGTACGTACTTCATGTTCCGCGGTGAGGAGGAGCAGCAGGTCTTCTCGGTGCGGACGTTCTACGACCGGCCGCACGGCATCGACGAGAAGGCCCGCCTCCTGGAGGTCGTCGACGACTGGAACCGCCGCACCCTGTGGCCGAAGGTCTACACGCACACCAACGACGACGGCACCGTCCGCCTCATCGGCGAGGCGCAGATGCTGATCGGCGTCGGGGTGTCGCTGGAGCACTTCGTCTCCAGCACCGTCAGCTGGGTCCGCGCCTCCGTCGAGTTCGACAAGTGGCTCGTGGAGCAGCTGGGCCTGGAGGAAGAGCTGGAGCAGGGCGACGAGGGCGACGACAAGCCCGGCGACGACGCCTGATCCCGGCCTCGGCGGGGAGCTACATGGGGATGCGGGCGATCGTCACCAGGTACGTCCCGTAGACGAACGAGAGCCCGGCCAGCGCGCCGACCGCCACGACGGCGGTGCGCGGCCGGGCTCTCGCCATGCCCAGGGCCAGCGGCAGCAGCAGCGGGAAGGCGGGGATCAGGAACCGCGGCTTGGACGCGAAGTAGCTGGAGCCGCCGACCGCGATGACGCACAGCACGACGACGTAGGCGAGCAGCAGGGCGGGCGGCCGCTCCAGCACGAACAGGACGAGCGCGACCAGGGCGACGACCAGGATGGCCAGCGAGGCGTAGTAGGCCATGAAGTCGCGGCCGGTGAAGAGGTGGCGGACGAACCGGAACGCGTCCGCGCCGAAGTCGAAGCGCGACCCCCAGCGGCGCTGCACCGCGAAGTAGCCGAGCGGCCCGTCGCCGGAGCGGATGCCGGCCCACAGGACGTAGCCGGTCCAGCCCAGCGGGGCGAGCGCGGCGCCGGCCCACAGGCGCCGGTCGGCGCGGGCGAGCGGGTCGCGCCACAGGACGAGCGCGGTGGCGCAGATCAGGGCGGCGGCCACGGCGACGGCGTTGGGCCGGGAGAGGCCGGCGACCAGGGAGAGCGCGCCGGCCCACACGGGCCGGCGGGTGACGGCCGCGTACAGGCTCCACGCGGCGAGCGCGGTCATCAGCGACTCGGTGTAGCCCATGGTCTGCACGATGGCGTGCGGCAGCAGGCCCCACAGCAGGACGAGCCAGGTGCCGGTCCGCCGGCCGTACAGCCGCTCCCCGACCGCGTAGATCCCCCAGGCCGCGGCGACGGCCGAGCTCCAGGAGACGACGAGCTGGGCGGAGACGACGCCGAACGGCGTCAGCGTCGTCACGGTGTGCACGAGGCCGGGGAACAGCGGGAAGAACGCGAGGTCGTTGAAGATCACGCCGCGGCTGGTGGGGGAGGGCAGGACGAGCCCGTAGCCGTTGCGGGCGATGCCCGCGTACCAGATGCCGTCCCAGGAGTGGCCGAGCAGCGTGCGTGGGTGGCGGCCGGTGGACCAGGCCCAGCCGGCCATCATGGCGAGGCCGAGCAGCCGGGCCGAGGCGTAGAGCCCCAGCGCGGGCAGGGCGCGGCGCAGGGCCTCGCGCACCCGGTCCGTGCGGCGGACGGGGCGGCCGCCGGTGGCGCGGCGCGGTTCCGGCGCGCGGACGGGCGCCGCGCTGGGATTGACGACGGGGCCGGCTGACACGGGACCTCCTCGGGGACCTCCCCCGGCCGGCGCCGGTGGACTCCGGCCGGCGTGACCGGCCGGGCGCCGGGGACGGCGCCGGTGCGGAACGGGCGGGCATACCGACCATGCGTCGGCCGTCTCGCGCGCGCGACGCGTCACGCCCGTACGCGGTGTGGCTTCCACCCACTCGGCGCAGGACGTCCGGGCGCCGGGCCGTTCAGGGCCCGGCCCGTCCGGGACCGGGCGCGACGGGCGGGTGCCCGCCTAGGGTGGGGACGATCAAGGACCGTGGGCCGACGGCCGATTGGGGAGGGCTTCATGGGAATGGACGGGACGGGCGCGTGGCGGCCCGCCGAGCGCGTGGCCGGGGTGGGGACGTCGGTCTTCACCGAGATGACCGAGCTGGCCCGCCGCACCGGCGCGGTGAACCTGGGGCAGGGCGTACCGGAGCTGCCCAGCCCGCCGGAGCTGCTGGCGGACGTGGCGGAGGCGGTGCGGTCGGGCGCCAACCAGTACCCGCCGGCGCACGGCGCGCCCGCCCTGCGGGAGGCCGTCGCGGCGCACCAGCTGCGGCGCTACGGGCTGGCGTACGACCCGCGGGGCGAGGTGCTGGTGACCACGGGGGCCACCGAGGCGCTCGCGGCGGCGCTGCTGGGGCTCTGCGACCCGGGTGACGAGGTGCTGGCCTTCGATCCCTGCTACGACGCCTATCCGGCGGGCGCCCGCTTCGCGGGTGCGAAGCTCGTGGCCGTGCCGCTGGCCGAGGACGGGGACGGTTTCGTGCTCGACGCGGACGCGCTGCGGGCGGCCGTCACGCCGCGCACCCGCGTCCTGCTGCTGAACACCCCGCACAATCCGACCGGCAAGGTGTTCACGGCGGACGAGCTGGCCGCCGTCGCCGCGGTCTGCCGGGAGCACGGCCTGGTGGCCGTGACGGACGAGGTGTACGAGCACCTGGTCCTCGGCTCCGGTCCCGGCGCCCCCGGGCCGGAGCACCGCACGATCGCCGCGCTGCCGGGGATGCGGGAGCGGACGCTCACCATCTCGTCGGCGGGCAAGACGTTCAGCGTGACCGGCTGGAAGGTCGGCTGGGTGTGCGGCCCGGCGCGGCTGGTGGCGGCGGTGGCCGGGGTCAAGCAGTTCCTCACCTACGCCTCCGGTACGCCGTACCAGGAGGCGCTGGCACGGGCCCTGGGGGGCGTGGAGGGGTGGGCGGCGGAGGTGCGGCGGGTCCTGGGGCGCAACCGCGACCTGCTGAGCGCGGGACTGGAGCGCGCCGGGTTGCGCCCGTACCGGGCGGACGCCGGGTATTTCCTCCAGGCGGACATCCGCGCGTGGGGGCACGGGGACGGCGTGCGATTCTGCCGTGAACTCCCTTCGCGCGCCGGGGTGGTGGCCATTCCCACCTCCGCCTTCTATGTGCGCCCGGGCGCCCCGTCCCATCTGGTGCGATTCTCGTTCTGCCGGAGCGAGGAGTCGGTCCGGGCGGCGGTGGAACGGCTGGAGAGCGGCGACCGATCCCCTTCGATCAAGGGCTGAGCAGGGGATGTGCAAGTGGCGCGGGGCCGACCGCATATGCGCCCGACGGAACCTCAACTCCCGCCGGGCGCCGTCTTGTTGAACACTTGAACTGTCGGGCCCACGCGTGGATGGAAAATCGACGATGATGGGTAAAAATGCTGTGAGCGCCGCCGGCTTCATGATTTCCTCTCGATCGGGGCAGCGTCCGGAGACGTTTGGAGAAAACGCCCGGGAATCCACCGGAAACGCCTCCGCCGGATCAGGGAGCCCCCAGAGTGGGCATGAGCCGGCGTACCCGAAGACCTGGTCCTCCTCGGGGCGGGCCGGCCATCCCCCACTGTTCGCTCGCGGAGCCGACCCATGCTCACCACGCTCAAGACCAGCTACACCGACACCCGCGCGGCCGACCTCGCCTGGGCGCTCGGCCGGGAGCCGCTCCCGGCGCTGGCCGTCCTCGACCTCCGACTCGACCGGGCCTCGGTCCAGTTGAGGCTGCTCGGGGCCTCGCACCAGGTCCTGCTGGAGGAGGGGAGCGGGGCCTGCTCGGAGACGGTCGCGTGCATACCCGGCAGCAGCACCCCGCTGCCCCTGGGCGTGGCCAAGCGGGTCGGCGCCTGGGAGTACGAGTTCGCGGCCCGCGTCGAGACCCTGTCGCGATGTTCGTTCGCGGGCCGCGCGCAGGAGCTGCTGGCCCTGGTCGCCGAGCACCCCCAGGGCCTGGCCGGAACGTTTCCCGGTGACCCGCACGCCTTCACCGCGCTGCTCGCCCAGCGGCGCGACGGCCAGGTCAGCTGGCGCACCTGGCACGCGTATCCGCAGGAGGGCCGGCTCGTCGTCACCCGCACCCGGGTGGGAGTGCGCGTCGGTTGCGCACCCCCCGGTGCGCCGGGCGCCCCGCACGGGCCTGGCGCGAGCCCCCTGGCGAACCGGGGCACCGTCAACCGGCCCGGAGATCCCGTGCATTGAACTCGTGTGGGTGACAAGACGATGCCGGATCGTGACGTAGCGTTCCCGCATGATCTACCGTCCGGTACCCGCACGACTGCCCGTACCGGCCGGGATCGGCCGCCTCCTCGTGCTGACCACGGTCTTCATCTGCGCCGCCTGCGGGTTGGTGTACGAGCTGGAGCTGGTCGCCCTGGCCTCGTACCTCATCGGTGACTCCGTCACCCAGGCGTCCGTCGTGCTCTCGGTGATGGTGTTCGCCATGGGGGTCGGCTCCCTGCTCGCCAAACGGCTGCGCGCCCGCGCCGCACTCGGCTTCGCGGCGGTGGAGGCGGTGCTCGCCCTGGCGGGCGGCCTGTCGGCGATGGCGCTGTACGCCTGCTTCGCCTGGTACGGCCGGGCCTGGCCCGCGCTCGTGGGCTTCTCGCTGCTCATCGGGGTGCTCACCGGGGCCGAGGTGCCCTTGCTGATGACCCTGATCCAGCGGATCCGGCGGCAGGACGCGGGCGGCGCGGTCGCCGACCTCTTCGCCGCCGACTACGTGGGCGCGCTGGTGGGCGGGCTCGCCTTCCCCTTCCTCCTGCTGCCCGTCCTGGGCCAGTTGACGGGCGCCCTGGTCACCGGCGCGGTCAACGCGGCCGCGGGCGGGGCGCTGGTGCTCTGGCTCTTCCGGGGCGATCTGAGCGCGCGCGCCCGCTGGGCGGTGATGGCGGCCAACGGGCTGGTGCTCGCGCTGCTCGCGCTCTGCTCGGCGCTCAGCGGGCCGTTCGAGCGCGCCGCCCGGCAGGCGGTCTACGGGGCGGACGTCCGGGTGGCGGTGCGCACCGGCCTGCAGGAGGTGGTGCTCACCGGCGGCGACGTGGACGGCCGCCCGCCCGCACTCTTCCTGGACGGCCGGCTGCGGGCCGCCGGCGAGCCCTCGCGCTACCACGAGGCCCTGGTGCGCCCGGCGATGGAGGGGCCGCGCCGGCGGGTGCTGGTGCTCGGCGGGGGCGACGGCATCGCGGTGCACGAGGTGCTGCGGTATCCGGGTGTGGTGGCGGTGACCGTGGTGGATCCGGACGCGACCGTGGTCCGGCTCGCCCGCACCGACGCCCGGTTCGTCCGGCTCAACGGCGGCGCCTACCGGGACGCGAGGGTCGCCGTGGCGCACGCCGATCCCTTCGAGTGGCTGCGCGGCCGGCCCCCGGCGGGGCCCGGGGAGGCGTACGACGTGGTGGTCTGCGACCTGCCGGGCCCGGAGGGGACCGGGGGCGCGAAGCTGTACTCGCAGGAGTTCTACGGGCTGGTGGCGCGGCAGTTGAGCGACGCGGGCCGGCTGGTGGTGCACGCGGGGCGGGTGGGGGAGCGGGAGCACGACGTGCGGACGGTGGACGCGACGGTGCGGTCCGTCGGCCTGGACACCCGGCCGTACCGGACGCCGGGGGCGGGCCAGGGCTGGGCCTTCGTGCTCGCGGGCCGCGCGCCGGTGGGGCCGCCGGCCGGGCTGCGGGCGCTGGACGGCGGGGCGGCGGCGCCGTCCACGCTGATGCACCCGCGGTACGGGGAGTAGGGGGCGGGCGTCAGGCGGTCCTGCGCGCCGCCGCGCGGAAGGCGCCGGGGGTGAGCCCCGCGCGCTGCTGGAAGAACTTGGAGAAGTTGGCCGGGTCCTCGAAGCCGACGCGTTCCCCGACCCTGACGACCGGCAGGTCACTGTGCGCCAGCAACCGTTTGGCCTCCAGGACGACCCGGCGGTCGATGAACTCCTTCGCCCCCATGCCCGCCGCCGCCAGCGTCGCCCGCGACAGCGTGCGCGGCGCGTACCCCAGCGCGCGGGCGTAGTCCGCGACCCGGTGGCTGGTCGCGAAGTCTCGTTCCACCGCGGCCCGGAAGCGGACGAACGCGTCCGTCGGCGCCGCGACCCGGCTGCCCACCGGGGCCGTGAGATGGGCCAGCCGCAGCACGAGCACGGACAGCAGATGGCGCAGCACGTCGGCGTGGACGGCGGGCGGCAGCCCGGCGCCGGTGCGGTAGTCGGCCGCCAGGTGCCGCACCGCGAGGGCGACGGCCTCCAGGTCGTCGCCCACCGGCTGCCAGAGCACCGGGTGGAAGGGGTCGTCGGCCATGGCGGCGACCGCGCTGCCGGACGGCAGGAAGTTGGGCTGGACCAGGATCACCGTGCCCTCGATACGGGTGGCGTCCCCGAAGCTCTGCACCTGGCCGGGGCGCACCCACAGCACCGAGCCCTCCGTCAGCCAGTAGCCGGTGAAGTCGACGCTGTGGGCGGCGGCGCCGGAGTCGACGACGACGAGCTGGTGGAAGTCGAGCCGCTGGGGCCGTTGCAGCAAACCCTCGGTGGCCCGGGTGCGCAGCTCGGCGACGGTCATCACCTCGACGCCGGCCGGGGCGCCGGGCGGCGGGGTGTAGGTGAGATCGAGGATGTCGTCGGCATGTCGCTTTTTCACCATGAGAAGACCCGAGCGTACCTGGTCGGCGGCTTTCCGGCTGCCTAAGGTCGATGTCATTCACCAGAGTGGTTGATGACAAAACGATGTTGCGGAAGAGGTGAACGGCATGGCACAGCAGCCCCGGCACAAGGTCACGTACGCGTTCGACGCCTACTGCGGATGGTGCTACGGCTTCGGGCCCACGGTGCGGGAGTTCGCGGCGGTGAACGCCGACCGGCTGGACCTGCGGGTGCTCAGCGGCGGCCTGTTCACCGGCGCCCGCGCCCAGCCGGTGGGCGCCTACGCCTCGTACATCCCGCAGTCGGACGCCCGCATCGCCGAGCTGACCGGCGCGGTCTTCGGCCCGGCCTACCGGCGCGCGGTGGCCGACGGCACGACCGTGCTCGACTCGGCCGACGCCGCGACCGCGCTGGTCGCGCTGGCCCGGCAGGCCCCGGACCGGACGCTCGACCTCGCGGGCGCCCTCCAGCGCGCCTGGTACGTCGACGGGCTCAGCCTCTCGGACCCGGCGACGCTCAAGGCCGTGGCCGACGAGGCCGGCGGCCTGGACGCCGAGGCGGCCGTCGCGGCGTACGCCCGGCCCGAGACCCGCCAGGAGGCCCTGGCCGGCTTCCGCGAGGCCCGTCGGCTCGGCGTCGACAGCTTCCCCACCCTGCTGCTGCACTCCGCCGACGGCACGGTGCGGCGGCTCGGCGGACCGACCACGTCCGCCCGCGCGCTCACCCGGGCCCTGGACGACCATGGAACCGGCGCGTAACCCCTTTTCCCTCCCCACCCTTCCTCTTCCTCAGGAGATTCCCATGGCGAAGATCGCTCTCTTCGGCGCCAACGGCATGATCGGCAGCCGCGTCCTGCGCGAGGCGCTGGACCGCGGCCACCAGGTGACCGCCGTCGTCCGCGACCCCTCCAAGGTCACCGTCGAGCACCCCGCCCTCACCGTCGTGACCGGTGACGTCCTCGACCCGGCCTCCGTCGCGGCCGTGGCCGAGGGCCAGGACGTCGTCGTCAGCGCGGTCGGCGGCGGCAGCGGCGACGGCCCCGGCCACCTCGCCACCATCAAGCCGGCCGCCGAGTCGCTGGTGGCCGGGCTGCGCACGCTGGGCGACGCCGCCCCCCGGCTGATCGCGGTCGGCGGCGCGGGCTCGCTGCGCACCCCCGACGGCAAGCAGGTCTGGGACGCCGAGGGCCTGCCGGAGTTCCTGCTCCAGATCATGCACGCCCACGGCGACGCGCTGGACTTCTACCGCACGGTGACCGACGTCCGCTGGACCAACGTCAGCCCCGCCGCCACCATCGAGCCCGGCGAGCGCACCGGCACCTACCGCACCGCCCTCGACGACCTCGTCGTCGACGAGAACGGCAAGAGCCGCATCTCCGCCCAGGACTACGCCGTCGCCCTCATCGACGAGATCGAGAAGCCCCAGCACGTCGGCGAGCGCTTCACGGTCGCCGACTGACACCGCCCCGCCGCCTCCCCGGTCCCGCCGCGCGGACGCCCGCGTTCCGGACGTCCGCGTTCCGCCGGAAACTTGCCACGGATCCGACCGGGGAGTCCCTGCGGGGGAAACCGGTGGGTAGGCTCGCATGCCATGGAGCATGAGGTTTTCGTTCCGTTTCCCGTCGGCGACGTCCGGCGGGCGCTGTCCGACGCCGAGCGGGTGGCCCGGTGCGTGCCGGGCCTCCAGCGGGACGCGGGGGGAGCGGGGGACGCGCCGGGCGAGGCCGTCGCGGGGCGGCTGCGGCTGCGCATCGGCGGATCGACGATCACCTACCGGGGGACGCTCCGGGTGGCCGTGCGCGACGGCGCGCACGAGCTGACGGCCGAGGGCACGGAGGCGCGCGGCTCGGCGACGGTGCGCCTCACCCTGCTCGCCGTGCCCGCCGAGGCCCCCGGTGGCACCCGGCTGGCCTGCACCGGAACGGTCGAGCGCGCCGGGCGGCTGGCCGAGGTGGACGCCCGCACGGCCGCAGCGGCGGGGCGCCGCCTCATGGACCGCTTCGCGACCGCGCTGGCGGGGACGCTGGCGCACGAGCGGGACGAACTCCCGGACGCGGACGCCGAGTCGGCCGGCGCGGAGGACGCCGAGGAGGCGGGGACCGCCGAGGACGTGCCGGCGGACGACGACGTGGTGGCGGACGTCGTGGCCGAGGTCGTCGAGGACGTCGTCGCCGAGGACGTCCCCGGGGGCGAGCCCCCGGCCGAGGCCGCCCACGCCCGCCGCACGATGATCGGCCGCAGCGCGGAGGAGGTCGACCACGCGCCCCCGCGTGGCCGCTACGCCCCCGTCCCGGCCCCCGAGACGACCACGGGCCGGGCGGCCCTCCGCTGGGCGGCCCCCGCGGCGGCCGTGGCCCTGGCCTCCGCGGTGGTGGTGGGCCGGGTGCTGCGCCGGCGCCGCTAGGCGGGGCGGAGCCCGCGCGGCGCGCGGCCGCGACCTATCGTCGGTCCTGTGACGACGAACGCCCAGACAACCACCCTCAGCGCCGGCCCCGCCCGGGTCACCGTGGACACCGGAAGGGGCTGCCGCCTCTCCGGCCTCCGGGTCGGCGGGCTCGAACTCCTCCGGCAGGGGCCCACGTACGGCTCGTTCCCGATGGTCCCCTGGTGCGGCCGCATCGCGGAGGGCCGCTTCCGCAACGGCGGCGAGACGCACCAGATGCCGGTCAACCACCCGCCCCACGCCATCCACGGCACCGGACGCGACGTGCCGTGGCGCACGGTCCGCGCGGAGGACACCTTCGCCGCGTTCACCTACGAACTGGCCGACACGCCCTGGCCCTACGCCGGCCGCGTCACCCAGATGGCAGAACTCGCCGAGGACTCCCTGACGCTCACCCTCGGCGTCGAGGCGGCCGCGGACTCCTTCCCGGCCCAGGCCGGCTGGCACCCCTGGTTCCGGCGCAACCTCGGCACCGGCGGCGACGTCCAGATCGACTTCGCCCCCGCCTGGCAGGAGGAGCGCGGCGACGACCACCTGCCCACCGGCAACCGCATCGACCCGAGGCCCGGCCCCTGGGACGACTGCTTCGGGATGCCCGACGGGGTGCGGGTCACCCTCACCTGGCCGGGCGCCCTGGAACTCACCGTCACCAGCCGCGCCGAGTGGGTCGTCGTCTACGACGAGCAGGACGAGGCCGTCTGCGTGGAGCCCCAGTCCGGCCCGCCCAACGGGCTCAACACCCTGCCGCGCCTGGTCACCCCCATCGATCCGCTGGAGATCTCCACGACGTGGACCTGGCGCACGCTGGCCTAAGCTCATGTCCATGAACGCGCGTGACGCCCTGCTGCAGCAGATCAAGGACAAGGCCGTCGTCCACGGCAAGGTGACCCTCTCCTCCGGCAAGGAGGCCGACTACTACATCGACCTGCGCCGGATCACCCTGGACGCCGAGGCCGCCCCGCTGGTCGGCCAGGTGATGCTGGACGCCACCGCCGACCTGGAGTACGACGCCGTGGGCGGGCTCACCCTCGGAGCCGACCCGGTCGCCACGTCGATGCTGCACGCCGCCGCCGCGCGCGGCCGCCGGCTGGACGCCTTCGTCGTCCGCAAGGCCCAGAAGACGCACGGCATGCAGCGCCGCATCGAGGGCCCGGACATCAAGGGCCGCCGCGTCCTGGTCGTCGAGGACACCTCGACCACCGGCGGCTCCCCGCTGACCGCCGTCGAGGCGGCCCGCGAGGCGGGCGCGGAGGTCGTCGCCGTGGCGACGATCGTCGACCGCGGTGCCGCGCAGGCCATCGCCGACGCCGGTCTGCGCTATGTCACCGGCTACCAGCTGGCCGACCTCGACCTGGCCTGACCTGCGGTTATCCCCAGGGCGTCCCCGGTGGGCGCGTGGTTTCACGTGAAACCACGCGCCCACCGCCGTATCTGGCGGAAGCGCCATGTGGAGCAATTCGGGGAGTCTGGGAAGATGGGGGCGACGGCTCACGTCGCCCCCTAGGTCAGGGTCATCCCCGAAGCCCACCCGCACATCACAAGGAGCGGACAGATGCCCATCGCAACCCCCGAGGTCTACAACGAGATGCTCGACCGGGCGAAGGCAGGCAAGTTCGCCTACCCGGCCATCAACGTGACCTCGACCCAGACTCTGCACGCCGCGCTGCGCGGTTTCGCCGAGGCGGAGAGCGACGGCATCATCCAGATCTCCACCGGTGGCGCGGAGTTCCTGGGCGGCCAGTACAGCAAGGACATGGTCTCCGGCGCCGTCGCGCTGGCCGAGTTCGCGCACGTCGTGGCCGAGAAGTACCCGGTCAACATCGCGCTGCACACCGACCACTGCCCCAAGGACAAGCTGGACGGCTACGTCCGCCCGCTGCTGAAGATCTCCCAGGAGCGCGTGGCCGCCGGCCGCAACCCGCTGTTCCAGTCCCACATGTGGGACGGCTCCGCCGAGAAGCTCGACGAGAACCTCGCCATCGCGAAGGAGCTCCTCGCCGAGGCCGTCAAGGCGAAGATCATCCTCGAGGTCGAGATCACCCCGACCGGCGGCGAGGAGGACGGCGTCAGCCACGAGATCAACGACGAGCTGTACACCACCGTCGCCGACGTGGAGAAGACCGCCGAGGCGCTGGGCCTGGGCGAGAACGGCCGCTACCTGCTGGCCGCCTCCTTCGGCAACGTCCACGGTGTCTACAAGCCGGGCAACGTCGTCCTCCGCCCCGAGCTGCTCCGCGAGCTCCAGGACGGCATCGCCGCCAAGCACGGCAAGCAGGACCCGTTCGACTTCGTCTTCCACGGCGGCTCCGGCTCCACGGAGGAGGAGATCCGCACCGCGCTGGAGAACGGCGTCGTGAAGATGAACCTCGACACGGACACCCAGTACGCCTTCACCCGCCCGGTGGCGGCCCACATGTTCCAGAACTACGACGGCGTCCTGAAGGTCGACGGCGAGGTCGGCAACAAGAAGGCCTACGACCCGCGCACCTGGGGCAAGCTGGCCGAGGCGAGCATGGCCGAGCGCGTCACCAAGGCCTGCGCCGACCTGCGCTCGACGGGCACCAAGCTCGGCAAGTAGGCGGCACGGCGGTACGCGGAGGGGCCCGGCGGTGCGCCGGGCCCCTCTCGCATGGCCGCGCGCGCCGCGGCGGGGGACGATCGGACCATGAGCGACACAGGCCGCGACCCGCACCGCCGGGACCGCACGGCCGAGGAGGGCGCGGCACCCCGGCCCGCGGCCGGCCCGGCCGTCCGCATGGGCACGCCCACCGGGCGGTTCGTCCTGCTCACGGCCGTCCTCGGCTCCGGCATGGCCCTCCTCGACAGCACCGTCGTCAACGTGGCCCTGCCGCACATCGGCACCGACCTCCACGCCGACCTGGCCGTCCTCCAGTGGACCGTCAACGCCTACATGCTCACCCTCGCCGGACTGATCCTGCTCGGCGGGGCGCTGGGCGACCGCTTCGGCCGGCGGCGGGTGTTCGTCCTCGGCATCGTCTGGTTCGCGCTCGCCTCGCTGCTCTGCGGGATCGCCCCGGACGCCGGGGTGCTGATCGCGGCCCGCGCCCTCCAGGGCATCGGCGGGGCGCTGCTCACCCCCGGCTCGCTCGCCCTGCTCCAGGCGGTCTTCCACCCCGACGACCGGGCGGCCGCGGTGGGCGCCTGGTCCGGGCTGGGCGGCGTGGCCTCGGCGGTCGGGCCGTTCGTGGGCGGCTGGCTGGTGGACGGGCCCGGCTGGCGCTGGGTGTTCCTCGTCAACCTGCCGATCGCGGCCGTGTGCGTCCCGGTCGCCCTGCGGTACGTGCCCGAGACCCGCGACCCCACCGCCCGCGGCCGTTTCGACGTGCTCGGCGCGGTCCTGGGCGCGCTGGCCCTCGGGCTGACCACCTACGCCCTGATCGCCGCCCCCGGCCACGGCGCCTCGCCCGCGGTGATCGTGCCGGGCGTCGCCGGCGTCCTGCTCGGCGTCCTCTTCGTCCGGCTCGAAGGGCGCCTGGCCGAACCGATGATGCCGCCGGGGATCTTCGCGAACCGGACGTTCTCCGCCGTGAACGCGGTCACCGTCTGCGTGTACGCGGCGTTCAGCGGCTTCTTCTTCCTCTCCGTGCTCCAGCTCCAGATCGTCTCCGGCTGGTCCGCGCTGGAGGCGGGCACGGCCCTGCTGCCGACCACCGTGCTGATGCTGCTGCTCTCCCCCCGCGCCGGCCGCGTCGGCGAGGCCGTCGGCGCCCGGCTGCCGCTGACCGTCGGCCCGCTGCTGTGCGCGGCCGGCATGCTGCTGATGACCCGCGCCGGCCACGGCGCCGTGTACTGGCGGGACGTGCTGCCCGCGCTGGTCGTCCTCGGCCTGGGCATGTCGGCGCTGGTCGCCCCGCTCACCGCCACCGTGCTCGCCTCGGTGGACGTCGGCCGGGCGGGCCTGGCCAGCGGCATCAACAACGCGGCCGCGCGGGCCGCGGGCCTGGTGGCGGTGGCCGCCCTGCCGCTGCTGACGGGGATGGGCCCGGAGGCGTACCGCGACCCGGCGGCCTTCGGCGCCGCGTTCCAGCGGGCGATGCTGTGGTGCGCGGGGGCCCTGGTGGCCGGGGCGCTGCTGGCCTGGACGACGATCCGCGCCCCGCGGCGCGGCCGCCCCCACCCCGAGTGCGCCTACCACTGCGGGGTGACGGCACCCCCGCTGGACCCGGGCGAGCGCCGGCCCGGGGACTGAGCGGCCTCCCCGCCCGGCGGGGCGACAGGGCAGACTGGAGGCCATGGCCATTCACGAGAACCTGCTCGGGGGACCGCCCCCGACCCACCTGCCCGACGACCCCGAGCCGCGCGAGCTGCTCGCCTCCGGCGCCGCCCCCGCCGAGGTCGCCGCCAAGTACCCCGCCTCCTCGCTCGCCTGGGCCCAGCTCGCCGACGACGCCTTCGAGGCGGGCCGGGTCGTGGAGTCGTATGCGTACGCCCGCACCGGCTACCACCGCGGCCTCGACGCGCTGCGCCGCAACGGCTGGAAGGGCCACGGCCCGGTGCCCTTCGAGCACGAGCCCAACCGCGGCTTCCTGCGCGCGCTGCACGCCCTCGCCCGCGCCGCCCAGGCGATCGGGGAGCAGGAGGAGTACGAGCGCTGCACGACGTTCCTCCGCGAGAGCTCGCCGACGGCCGCCAGCACCCTGGGCTGATCCCGTCCCGGCCGGAACTCCCGCCTCCGGGCGGCCGGTTCCGGCCGGACGACCCCTTGCACGGGTGCCGCGCGGGACGGATGATGCCGACAGGGGACCGGGGCTCCACGCGCGAGAGGAAGGGGCGGACCGCTACCCGCAGGCATGACGTCCCGAGGAGTCCGCGATGTCGCGACCGCCCACGCCCCCCGAGCTCGAGTTCGCCGCCACCACCCCGTACGAGGACTACGTCCGCGCCGAGGCGCTCGCCCGGCTGCGGACGCCGCTGTCCGACGACCCGGGGGAGCCGGCGTTCCTGGTGACCACCCAGGTCATGGAGTTGTGGTTCGGCCTCGTCGTCCACGAGTGGGAGACCGCCGGGCGCGCCCTGCGGGCCGGCAGCCTGCCCCTCGCGCTGGCCGCGCTCGACCGCTCCGTCGCCGAGCTGGGCGCGCTCAACGCCTCCTGGCAGCCCATCTCCCGCCTGACACCGGGCCAGTTCAACCGCTACCGCGCCGCGCTCGGCGAGGCGTCCGGCTTCCAGTCCGCCATGTACCGCCGCCTGGAGTTCCTGCTCGGCGACAAGTCCCGCTCCATGCTGGTGCCTTACCGCAACGTCCCGGAGGTGCACGCCCGGCTGGAGAAGGCGCTGCACGAACCCTCCCTCTACGACGAGGCGTTGCGCTGGCTCGCCCGCCGCGGCCACCCGGTGCCCGCCGCCGTCCTGGAGCGCGACGTCAGCGCGCCCTACGAGCCGCACCCCGCCGTCGAGGACGTGTGGCAGCGCGTCTACGCCGAGGAGGAGCGGCACCCCGACGAGTGCCGCCTGGGGGAGACCCTGACCGAGATCGCCGAACGCGTGTGGCGCTGGCGCAACGACCACCTGGTCGCCACCCGCCGGGCGATGGGCGCCAAGAAGGGCACCGGCGGCTCGTCCGGGGTCGCCTGGCTGGAGAAGCGCGCCGCGAAGACCGTCTTCCCCGAGCTGTGGACGGCCCGCAGCCGTGTCTGACCTCGCCCGCGAGGCGGCCGACCGCGACGCCGGCGACGAACTCGCCCCGCTGCGCGCCGCGTTCGACCTCGACGACGGCGCCGTCTACCTCGACGGCAACTCGCTGGGCGCGCTGCCCCGCGCCGTGGCGCCCCGCCTCGCCGAGGTCGTCCGGCACGAGTGGGGGCGGCTGCGGATCCGCTCGTGGGACGAGTCGGGGTGGTGGACCGCGCCCGAGCGCGTCGGCGACCGGATCGGACGGCTCGTCGGCGCCGCGCCCGGACAGGTCGTCGTCGGCGACTCGACGAGCGTCAACCTCTTCAAGGCCCTGGTCGCTGCCGTCCGCCTGGCCGGGCCGGACCGCGACGAACTCCTCGTCGACGCCACGGCCTTCCCCACGGACGGCTACGTCGCCGCCTCGGCGGCCCGGATGACCGGCCGCCGCGTCCGGCCCGTCGAACCCGCCGCCATGGCCCGCGCGTGCGGCCCCCGCACCGCCGCCCTCCTCGTCAACCACGTCGACTACCGCACCGGGCGGCTGCACGACCTGCCCGGCGTCACCTCCGCCGCGCACGCCGCCGGCGCGTATGTGGTGGCGGACCTGTGCCACAGCGCGGGCGCCCTGCCGATAGGGCTCGACGAGCACGGCGTGGACCTCGCGGCCGGCTGCACGTACAAGTACCTCAACGGAGGCCCCGGCTCGCCCGCCTTCCTCCACATCCGCCGCGACCTCCAGCCCCGCTTCGACTCCCCGCTGCCCGGCTGGAACTCGCACGCCGACCCGTTCGGCATGGAGCCCGCCTACCGGCCCGCCGACGGGGCCGCGCGCGGCCGGGTCGGCACGCCCGACATCCTCTCCCTGCTCGCCCTGGACGCCGCCCTCGACGTCTGGGACGGCGTGGACCTCGCGGCCCTGCGCGCCAAGAGCCTCGCCCTCACCGACTTCTTCCTGCGCTGCGCGGCCGCCTACGCGCCGGACGGCCGGGTGACATCCCTCACCCCGGCCGCGCACGCCGAGCGCGGCAGCCAGGTCTCGCTGCGCTGCCCCGGCGCCGGGGCGGTCATGGCGGAGCTCGTCCGGCGCGGTGTCGTCGGCGACTTCCGCCGTCCCGACGTGCTGCGCTTCGGCTTCGCCCCGCTGTACTGCCGCTTCGCCGACGCGGAGCGGGCGGCGCGGATCCTGGGGGAGGTGCTGGGAGACGTGCCGGGTAGTACTTGAGACGGACGGCCGGAGATCCTCATCGGCGCGGACGACGCCCGCCGGAAGTCTGCTTACCGTGGAACGCGTGAATCCGACCCCCGAGCCGACCTCCTTCCGCAGCGAGCTGCTCATGTTCAAGAGCGCTTTCGACGGCATCCACCGCGATCTGTTCACCGACGCCTTCGCCTTCCGGCCGCTGGCGCCGCTCGCGCCCGGCAGCCGTCTCCTGCGCGTCGTGCCGCGCCGGCTCCGCCGCTACGCGCGGTGGCTGCCGCACGCGGCCCTGGTGGCCGCCACGGGGTTCCTGGTCCTCCAGGGCGCCGGGGAGATCGGCCTGCTGGCGTTCCCGCTGGTCGGGGTGCCGCTCCTGATGACCCTCCTGCGCCCGGTCGGTGCCTGGTGGTGCTCGGTCGGCGCGATCTTCTTCGCGACCGCCCTCGGGTCCGCGGTGGTGATCGCCCTGGGCGTCCACGTGCTGGTGATGATGCTCGTCGCGATGCGGTCGCGGCCGCGGGTGGCGGGCGAGATGTGGCTGCTGACGGCCGTCATCGCGGCGTTCTTCGTGGTCTTCCGGCCGGTCGTCGGAGTCGACGGGCTCTTCGAGCTGCTGGTCGTCTCCGGCGTGCTGCTCTTCGCCGTCCTCGCCGTGCGGCTGCTGCGCGAGTCCCGGCAGCAGGTCGTCGCCCAGACCGCCGTCACCGAGGCGGAGCGGTCCCGGCGCACGGTCCTGGAGGAGCGCACCACGATCGCCCGCGAGCTGCACGACGTCGTGGCGCACCACATGTCCGTCGTGGCCATCCAGGCCGAGGCCGCGCCGTACCGGGTCCAGGACACGCCGCCCGAGCTGGCCGCCGCCTTCGTCACCATCCGCGAGAACGCGGTCGCGGCCCTCACCGAGCTGCGCCGCGTCCTCGGCGTCATCCGCTCCGACGGCTCCGACGCGTTCGACGACCCCGAGGCCCCGCAGCCGACGCTCGCCGCCCTCGACGGGCTGCTGGCCAACGTCCGGGGCGCCGGGCTGACCGTCGAGCGGGTCACCACCGGGGTGGTGCGGCCGCTGCCGCAGGGCGTGGAGCTCTCCGCGTACCGGATCGTCCAGGAGGCGCTGAGCAACGTGCTGCGGCACGCGCCCGGCGCCGTCGCCCGCGTCGAGCTCTCCTACGTGCCCGTCGGGCTCGGCCTGCGGATCGTCAACGGGCCGCCGGACCGGCTGGCCAAGCCCTCGCCCGGGGCCGGGCACGGCGTGCTCGGCATGCGCGAGCGCGTCGCGATGCTCGGCGGCGAGATGACGGACGGGCCGACGGGCGACGGGGGCTACGAGGTCACCGCCTTCCTGCCGGTCTCCGCGGCGGAGGCCGCCGCGTGACCATCAGGGTGCTGATCGTCGACGACCAGATGATGGTCCGCGAGGGCTTCTCCGTCCTGCTGGGCGCCCAGCCCGACATCGAGGTCGTCGGCGAGGCCGTGGACGGCCGCCAGGCGCTCGCGAAGGTCGCGGAGCTGCGCCCCGACGTCGTCCTCATGGACATCCGCATGCCCGAGCTCAACGGGCTGGAGGCCACGCGGGAGATCGTCGCGGCGGACGCGGACGCGAAGGTGCTCGTGCTGACCACCTTCGATCTCGACGAGTACGTCTACCAGGCGCTGCGGGCCGGGGCGAGCGGCTTCCTCCTCAAGGACGCGTCGGCGCGGCAGCTCGCGGACGGCGTCCGCATCGTCGCCTCCGGCGAGGCGCTCCTGGCCCCGACGGTCACCAAGCGGCTCATCCAGGAGTTCTCGCGGCTGGGCACGCCGCGGGTGCCGTCGCAGGAGCGCATCGGGGACTTGACCGAGCGCGAGACGGAGGTGCTGGTGCTGGTCGCCCAGGGGCGGTCCAACGCGGAGATCGCGTCCTACCTCGTCGTCGCCGAGTCGACGGTGAAGACGCATGTCAGCCGGATCCTGGTGAAGCTGGGGCTGCGGGACCGGACGCAGGCGGCCGTCTTCGCCTACGAGGCGGGGCTGATCACGCCGGGCGGATGAGCTCCGCCCGGCCTCACCCCCTCGGCAGCGTCAGCCGCCACGCGTCCCCCTGCGCCGTCCACGTCCGCATCCCCACGGGCCCCCGTATCCGGTTGTCCGCGCGGTAGCGGAAGTCCGGGCCGGAGACGGTGACCGCCCGCGCCCGGCACCGCAGCGGCGTCTCGGCGCCCTGCGGGTGCACGGCGACGTCCGCGAGCCCCCCGGCGAGGGACACCGCGACGCGCTCCAGCGGCTGGTCCGCGTCGGACAGCACCACCCCGTCCGCCTCGACCCGCAGCCGCGGCCCCACGCCCGCCGGGCGCCCGGCGGGCCGGGCCAGCAGGGCCAGCGCCGTCCGCGCGGTCCGCGCCGCGGGCGACCACCACGGCCGGGCCGAGGGCGGAGAGGCCGCGGCGCCCCCGGCCCGCGCCCGGTCCACCGGCGCCCAGAGCCCGCCCAGCACCAGCCCCCCGCTCTCGTCCGCGAGCAGCCCGAGCCGCCGCTCCACCCCGTCCAGCACCGCCCGCGCGGCCGCGACCGCCCCGAGCGGGACGCCGAGCGCGCGGGCCACCGAGACCGCCGGGAGCGGCCCGACGGGCACCCAGGCCAGCGGCGCGTCCGCCAGCTCCCGCTGCCAGTGCAGCAGCGCGACCACGCGCAGTAACGCCCGGTCGTCCCCGACGACGACCGTCCGCCTCCGGCCGCGCCGGGCCACCGCCCGGGCGATCTCCGCGGGGCCGTCCGGGAGACAGATTTTCGCCACCGATCCGGCGCTCAGCACATCCCTCGCGATCCGCACGGACTCGCCGTCCACACGCCGCGCGGCCGGGTCGACGACGACAAGCAGCTGCTGTCCAGTCGGGTCTGCAGCCGACACGTTCGTCCTTCCTCAGGTAACCTCTCGGTGCAAGAGCCCCTGTCGCTGTTGCGCCAGGGGCTTCGTCTATCCGGGGCACCGGTTCGACGGCTCTAGCGGTGGTGAGCGCCCGTATCAGGCGGGCGACGGCCACCTGCGCACGTTGGACATGCCCCGCCCGGAAGGGGTGTACGCCTGTGCCCGCACTTGTGCTGCTCGGTGCTCAGTGGGGTGACGAGGGCAAGGGAAAGGCCACCGACCTGCTCGGTGGATCCGTGGACTACGTGGTGCGCTACCAAGGTGGCAACAACGCCGGCCACACGGTCGTCGTGGGTGACCAGAAATACGCGCTCCACCTCCTCCCCTCCGGAATCCTCTCGCCGGGGTGCACCCCGGTCATCGGCAACGGCGTCGTCGTGGACCCGGCGGTCCTGCTCTCCGAGCTGAGCGGGCTGAACGAGCGCGGCGTCGACACGTCGAAGCTGCTGGTCAGCGGCAACGCCCACCTGATCACGCCGTACCACACCACGGTCGACAAGGTGACGGAACGCTTCCTCGGCAAGCGGAAGATCGGCACCACCGGCCGCGGCATCGGCCCGACCTACGCGGACAAGATCAACCGCGTCGGCATCCGCGTCCAGGACCTCTACGACGAGTCGATCCTGACGCAGAAGGTCGAGGCGGCCCTCGACTTCAAGAATCAGATCCTGGCGAAGCTCTACAACCGCCGCGCGATCGACGCCAACAAGATCGTCGACGAGCTGCTGGGCTACGCGGAGCAGATCAAGCCGTTCGTGGCCGACACCACGCTGGTCCTCAACAACGCCATCGACGAGGGCAAGGTCGTCCTCTTCGAGGGCGGCCAGGGCACCCTGCTGGACGTCGACCACGGCACGTACCCCTTCGTGACCTCCTCGAACCCGACCGCGGGCGGCGCCTGCACGGGCGCGGGCGTCGGCCCCACGAAGATCAACCGAGTCATCGGCATCCTCAAGGCGTACACCACCCGCGTGGGCGCCGGTCCGTTCCCGACCGAGCTGTTCGACGAGGACGGCGAGAAGCTGCGCACCATCGGCGGCGAGCGCGGTGTCACCACCGGCCGTGACCGGCGCTGCGGCTGGTTCGACGCCGTGATCGCCCGCTACGCCACGCGCGTCAACGGCCTCACGGACTTCTTCCTCACCAAGCTCGACGTGCTCACCGGCTGGGAGCAGATCCCCGTCTGCGTCGCCTACGAGATCGACGGCAGGCGCGTCGAGGAACTCCCGTACAGCCAGAGCGACTTCCACCACGCGAAGCCGGTCTACGAGATGCTGCCGGGCTGGTCCGAGGACATCAGCAAGGCCAAGACCTTCGCCGACCTGCCGAAGAACGCCCAGCGTTACGTGAAGGCGCTGGAGGAGATGTCGGGCGCCCCGATCTCCGCGATCGGCGTCGGCCCGGGCCGCGACGAGACGATCGAGATCAACTCGTTCCTGTCGTAAGGCGCGAGCGCGTCCGGAACGCCCCGGTGGCCGTCGACGGCCACCGGGGCGTTCTCAGTTGCTCCTGGAGTAGACCAGCGAGGCGTCCTTCGTGCCCGAGTCGACGAAGGCGCGGCGCAGGCGGCCGTCCGGCAGCAGCGTCAGGTCCGACGCGGAGCCCGGCTGGCAGGCCGTCGCCGGCTGGGCGGTGGTGACGGTGGACGGGCCGAGGCGCAGCACCGTGTCGGTGCCGTTCCCGAGGACGGGGGCCGTCCAGGCGCAGCGGTACGAGGTGCCGTCGTCGAGGTTGCCGTAGCCCTCGATCTCGGCGGTGCCGCCGCCGGCCCCCACGGTGAGGACGATGGTGCGGTAGCTGCGGCCGCCGCCGGTGGGGAAGTCGGAGGACCAGGTGCCGGCGAAGGCCTGCGCGCCGCCGGCCGGTGCCGTGCTCGTCGCGGGGGCGGTCGTGCGCGGCGTGCGCTGCGGGGCCGGGGTGCCGCGGGCGGGGTTCCTGGCGGACGCCGCCGGACGGGCGGCGGGCTTGTCGTCGTCCCCGCGCTGCTGTTGCTTGACGAGGTAGACGGCTCCGGCCCCGGCCAGCAGCCCGGCCGCCGCGATGGTGACGAGCACGAACGGCCCGCGCGAGCGGCGCGGGGGCGGCGGCGGGGGCGCGTAGGGGCCGTACGGGGGGTACGGAGCGTACGGGCCGGGGTGCGCCGGGCCGTATCCCGCCGGCGGCGGCGTGGGGTGCCCGACGGAGGTGGTGACGGCCGTCGCGGTGGGCGGCTCGGCGGGCGGGGGCGTCCGCGGGGGCCCGGCGACGGTGGGCTGCTCGGAGGCCGGGGCGGGGGCCGGGACGGCCGGGGCGTCGGTGGCCGGCGCCGGCGCGGCCGGCGGCGCATCCGGCGAGGCCCCGCCCGGCCCGGGTATCTCCGCCGGCCCCTCGATGTCGAGCATCTGTACCGCGTGCCGTGCCAGCTGGGCGACGAGCCCGCCCGGCAGCCACGGCTCCTCGTCGGCGTCCGCCGGGCCGAGCCGGTCGAGCACCTGCCCGGGGGTGGGGCGGTCCGCCGGATCCTTCGCCAGGCAGGCCGAGACCAGCGGGAGCAGCGGCCCGGGGAGCCCCGCCAGGTCCGGCTCCTCCTCGGCGACGCGGAACATCAGGGCGTGGGCGCCGCTGTCCGCGGTGCCGAAGGGCATCCGGCCGGTGGCCGCGTAGGCGAGCACCGAGCCGAGGCAGAAGACGTCGCTGGCCGGGGTGGTCTCCAGGCCGCGCACCTGCTCGGGCGACATGAAGCCGGGGGAGCCGACGGCCGCGCCGGTGCGGGTGAGCCCCTCCCCGTCGGTGACGGCGTCGAGGGCGCGGGCGATGCCGAAGTCGATGACGCGCGGCCCGTCGAGGGTGATCAGGACGTTGGAGGGCTTGAGGTCGCGGTGGACGAGGCCCGCCGCGTGGATCGCCCGGAGGGCGCGGGCGAGCCCGGCGGCGAGGACACGGACGGACCGTTCCGGCAGCGGCCCGAAGTCCTGCCCGACGACCTGGCGCAGGGAGGGCCCGGCGATGTAGCCGGTCGCCACCCACGGCACGTCCGCCTCGGTGTCGGCGTCCAGGACGGGCGCGGTCCACTCCCCGCCGACCTCCCGGGCGGCGCGCACCTCGCGCCGGAAGCGGCGGCGGAACTCCTCCTGCTCGGCCAGCCCCGGCTGGACGAGCTTGACCGCGACCGTGCGTCCGCGGTCCGAACGGGCCAGGTAGACGCGGCCCATGCCGCCCGCGCCGAGCCGGCCGAGCAGCCGGTAGGCGCCGAGCGTGCGCGGGTCCTCCGGCGTCAGGGCGTCCATGCCGTCAGCTCTCCTTCCCCCCGTGGTTCCTGCCGGAGGATAGCCGCACGGCACGAGGGCCGGTGCGCCGCACGGGACATGCGGGGCGCCGGCCCTCGGAGGGGAACGGGGTGATCAGGCGGGGACGATGTTCTCGGCCTGCGGGCCCTTGTGGCCCTGGGTGATGTCGAAGGTGACCTTCTGGCCTTCCGTGAGTTCCCGGAAGCCCGTGGTCGCGATGTTGGAGTAGTGGGCGAAGACGTCGGCCCCGCCGCCGTCCTGCTGGATGAAGCCGAAGCCCTTCTCCGAGTTGAACCATTTCACGGTGCCCGTGGCCAAGATGACTCCTCGTTAGAGCGGTGTGGGGCGCTCCGGAGGCGCCCCGAAAGAGGAAGAGCGCCCGAGGTCACAGACCGTCAGGCGCAACTGGTGATGAACGTAGCACGCTAAACCCGGGCGAAACGGGATTTCCGCTACGGCGATTCGCGGACCGGACCCGGCACGGTGCCGGTATCCGCGTCCGGTTCCGGACACAGTGCCGGTGCTGCCGGGAGCGCGCCGACCGTAGGCTGACCGTGTACCAGCCCGCAGGGCCGTCCGGCCCCCAACCGCCCCGCCGCAGGACCGCCCCGCCGCAGGACCGCCCCGCCGCAGGACCGTTCCGAGCCCGCCCGCCGAGCCACCCGAGGTCACGCCCGTGAGCACGCTGCCCGACCCCGCCCTCGGTGCCGCCGTCAAGGCCGCCGACCGCGCCCACGTCTTCCACTCCTGGTCCGCCCAGGGCCTCATCGACCCGCTGGCCGTCGCGGGTGCCG
The DNA here is from genome assembly GCF_001187435.1 of Streptomyces caatingaensis. Lineage (GTDB taxonomy): Bacteria > Actinomycetota > Actinomycetes > Streptomycetales > Streptomycetaceae > Streptomyces > Streptomyces caatingaensis. Next base: position 358,138 of record NZ_LFXA01000018.1, read on the forward strand.
AGGGCTCGTACTTCTGGGACTTCGAAGGCAACCGCTACCTCGACTTCTCCTCCCAGCTCGTCAACACCAACATCGGCCACCAGCACCCCAGGGTCGTCGCGGCGATCCAGGAACAGGCCGCGCGGCTGTGCACGTTCGCGCCGGGCTTCGCCGTGGAGCCGCGCTCCGAGGCGGCCCGGCTCATCGCCGGACGGACGCCGGGCGACCTGAACCGGATCTTCTTCACCAACGGCGGCGCCGAGGCCGTCGAGAACGCCGTCCGGATGGCCCGGCTGCACACCGGCCGCCCCAAGGTGCTCAGCGCCTACCGCTCGTACCACGGCGCCACCGCCGCGGCGATCCACCTCACCGGGGACCCGCGCCGCTGGCCGAACGACAGCGGCGCCGCCGGCGTCGTCCACTTCTGGGCGCCGTTCCTCTACCGCTCGCCGTTCCACGCGGAGACCGAGGAGCAGGAGTGCGAGCGGGCGCTCCGGCACCTGGAGGACACGGTCGTCTTCGAGGGACCGGCGACCGTGGCCGCGATCGTCCTGGAGACCGTGCCGGGCACCGCCGGGATCATGGTGCCGCCGGACGGCTACCTGGCCGGGGTGCGCGAGATCTGCGACCGGTACGGGATCGTCTTCGTCCTCGACGAGGTCATGGCGGGCTTCGGCCGCACGGGCCGCTGGTTCGCCGCCGACCACTGGGGCGTCGTCCCGGACCTGATGACCTTCGCCAAGGGCGTCAACTCCGGTTACGTCCCCCTCGGCGGCGTGGCCATCTCCGACGAGATCGCCGCGACCTTCGAGAAGCGCCCCTACCCGGGCGGACTGACCTATTCCGGCCATCCGCTGGCCTGCGCCTCGGCGGTGGCGACGATCACCACCATGGCCGAGGAGGGCATCGTGGAGAACGCCGCCCGGATCGGCGCGGACGTCCTCGGCCCCGGGCTGCGCGAGCTCGCCGAGCGCCACCCCGCCGTCGGCGAGGTGCGCGGCCTCGGCGTCTTCTGGGCGCTGGAGCTGGTGCGCGACCGCACCACCCGCGAGCCGCTGGTGCCCTACAACGCGGCCGGCGAGGACAACGCCCCGATGGCCGCCCTGGCCGCCGCCTGCCGCGCCGCGGGCCTGTGGCCCTTCGTGAACATGAACCGGATCCACGTCGTCCCGCCGTGCACCGTCACCGACTCCGAGGCCAAGGACGGACTCGCGCTGCTGGACGAGGCGCTGACGGTGGCCGACCGCCACACCGCCTGACCGTCACACCGCCTGACCGCCGCGCCTCCCGGCCGTACCGGTACGCTCCCCGACGGCCCTCGCCTATCTTGTTGCGGGGGCCGTTCGCGCTGGCGCGCGGTCACGGAAGGGGAGACGGACGACGATGCCCGGCAGCGAGGCTGTCAAGCGCACGACACTGCGCTCACAGATCGCCGACGCCCTGCGCGAGGAGGTCATCGCGGGCCGGCTCCCGGCGGGCCGGCAGTTCACCGTCAAGGAGATCGCCGAGAGCTACGGGGTGTCGGCCACCCCCGTCCGCGAGGCCCTGCTCGACCTGTGCTCGCAGGGGCTCCTCGACGTGGAGCTGCACCGGGGCTACCGGGTGCGGGAGTTCTCGTACGCCGACTTCATCGACATGGTCGAGGCCCGCACGATGATGCTGGAGGGCATGTTCCGGCACGCCACCGAGCAGGCGCTGACCGCCGCCACCCCGCCCGTCCTGGCCTCCGTGCGGCGCCGAGCCGAGGAGGCGTCACGCGCCGCGAGCGCCGGTGACCTCGACATCCTCATCGGCTACGACCTGCGCTTCTGGCGCGAGTTCGCGGCCCTGGTCGGCAACCCCTACATCTCCGACTTCCTGGACCGGGTCCGCGTGCAGTGCTGGGTCTTCATGGTGCCGCTGCTGCGCCGGGTCGCCGACCTGCGCGGCCGGCTGTGGTGCGGCCACACGGAGATGGTGGACGCGCTGGCCCGCCGGGAGGCGGCCGCCGTCCGGCGCATCGTCACCGGTTACAACACGCACGCGATGACGCTCATCAAGTCCCTGACGGCCTGAAAGCCGCCGGTCCGGCGGCGGGATCCGGCCCTCCGCGCCCTCCGGCCCGTGTGACAACCCGCTGAGCGGCACTACTCTGGCCCGACCATCGCACCGACGGCGAAAACGAGAGTGAGCTCACGTGGCCTGTGACCTCTGGCTTGTCCCCCTGGTCGACGTGCTCTGCCACAGCCCCGACAACCCCTTCGCCGAGGAGATAGCCGTCTACGACAAGGCGCTCGGCGACGCGGGGCTGCCGCCCGTCCCCGTCTTCGGCTACATGCCGGGCCTGTCCGGGGACGTGGCCCCCGTCGCGGGCTTCGACTACGACGCGCTCCACTTCCTGCGCCGCGCCCACCTGCTGAACCTGTGCGGGCTGTCCGTCACCCCCGTGGACGAACTCGGCGGCGACTACGAGCAGTTGCTGGAGATGTTCGAGCCGACGGCCCGGCAGTCGCACCTGGTCTGGCACTACGACCACGCCGGCGCCTACGTCCCGGTGGACTTCGCCGAGCCGCTGGCCACCGACGAACTCCTCGACGGCGGCGGCCCCTTGGGGTCCAGCCACGGTCTGCTGCGCGAACTGCGGTCCGTGGCACCGGTGCTGGGCATCGACCCGGACAACCCGCCCGAGGCGCCGGCCGCGCCCGGCCGGCCCACCGCCCTGGACGAGCGGGCCGCGCCCGGCCCGGCGGACGACAGCCCGTTCGCCCGGGAGCGCCACGTGTGGCTGGGGCTGCACGCGGCGGCCACCCGGAGCCTGGGCCAGGGCTCGATGATCGTCTTCAGCTGAGCCGTCCCCCCGCGGGCCGGTGGCCCTCCGGAGCCGCCTAGCGGGGCGACTCCGGGGGCCGCTGGCGCGGCATGTTCGGCCGGGAACCGGGCGGGAGCGGGAAGCGGCCGACGGCCGCCCCGTTCTCCCCCCGGGGGCCCCAGGCGACCAGCGACTGCGTCAGCAGCGGCGCCGGCCCGGCCCTGAACTCCACCATCCAGTCGGCCGTTTCGGCCCGGACGAGCTCCGACACATCCTCCGAGAAGCGGCGCAGCACCGTCAGACAGCGCTCGGCCGCCTCGCTCGCCGTGCCCTCGGTCGGACCGAGCACCTCGCGGACGCACTCCGACGCCCAGTCGAACTGCAGCACCTCCAGCCGCCGTTGGACCGCCTGCGCGGTGGCCACGGCGCGCATCCAGCCCGTGGTCAGCCCGAAGTAGCGGTCGCAGCCGACGCAGGCCACCGTGCCCAGCAGGGCGAGGAACGCCCAGGTGGAACCGGAGCGCAGGGCCCCGGCCAGCTGCAGCAGCGGCAGCGCGGCGCCGACGACCGTGAACGCCGCGGAGGCCACCCGCAGCACGCGGGCCCAGCGCCGTTTCCACGCGCGGTCCGCCAGATACCAGTCCGCCAGGTACAGCGCGCCGCTCTCCACCCACCGGTACAGCTCGTCCAGCCGCTGGGCCGGCTCCCCCCAGTCGCCGAGCGGGAACGTCCGGCCGCGCAGGTCTCCCCGGTGTTTCCCGTCCTGCTCCTTGGGGGGTCCCTCGGGCCGCATCTCAGGCTGGCTCACCCCTGTACTCCCTCTTCGCCGCTGAGTACCCCTGTCACCGCCCCTTTCCTACCGCCGAACGGTTGGCCTTGTGCACCGGATCGGGCCTTTGCCGCCCGTAAGTGCCTGGGAATCGGGTATAGGGGCCCTTTTCGCCCTCACTCGAAAGAGTGGGTCACCTGTGTGGACGTGACGGGGCGCGTGCGGCGAAACGTTCTGACGAGGCCTGACGGGCATGGTGGGAGAGCCGGGACAGGCGGCACTGATCGTTCCGGAAGGCAATAGGGTGACCCCCGTGAAGGTCCTCGTCATCGGCGGCGGCGCCCGCGAACACGCCCTGTGCCGCTCACTGTCCCTCGACCCCGACGTCACCGCGCTGCACTGCGCCCCCGGCAACGCCGGCATCGCCGAGGTCGCCGAGGTGCACCCGGTCGACGCCCTCGACGGCGCGGCCGTCGCGGACCTGGCCGCGTCCCTGGGCGCGGACCTCGTCGTCGTCGGCCCGGAGGCGCCGCTGGTCGCCGGCGTGGCCGACGCGGTCCGCGCGCGCGGCATCCCCGCCTTCGGCCCCTCCGCCGAGGCGGCCCGGCTGGAGGGCTCCAAGGCGTTCGCCAAGTCCGTGATGGCGTCCGCGAACGTGCCCACCGCCCGCAGCTACGTGTGCACCACCCCCCAGGAGATCGACGCCGCGCTCGACGCCTTCGGCGCCCCCTACGTCGTCAAGGACGACGGCCTCGCGGCCGGCAAGGGCGTCGTCGTCACCGACGACCTCGCCACGGCCCGCGCGCACGCGCTCGCCTGCGACCAGGTGGTGATCGAGGAGTTCCTCGACGGCCCCGAGGTCTCCCTCTTCGCCGTCACCGACGGCGAGACCGTCGTCCCCCTCCAGCCCGCCCAGGACTTCAAGCGCGCCCTCGACGGCGACGAGGGCCCCAACACCGGTGGCATGGGCGCCTACTCGCCGCTGCCCTGGGCCGACCCCGGCCTGGTGGACGAGGTGCTGCGGACCGTCCTCCAGCCGACCGTCGACGAACTGCGGCGCCGCGGGACGCCGTTCGGCGGCCTGCTCTACGCGGGCCTGGCGATCACCTCGCGCGGCGTGCGGGTCATCGAGTTCAACGCCCGCTTCGGCGACCCGGAGACACAGGTCGTCCTGGCGCGCCTGAGGACCCCGCTCGCCGGGCTGCTGCACGCGGCCGCCACCGGCTCCCTCGCCGCCTTCCCGCCGCTGCGCTGGGACGACGGCGCCGCCGTGACGGTCGTCGTCGCCGCGCACAACTACCCCGGCGCCCCGCGCACCGGCGACCCGATCGAGGGCCTGGCCGAGGCGGACGCCGTCGAGGACGCCTACGTCCTGCACGCCGGCACCCGGCGCGACGCGGCGTCGGGCGCGGTCGTCAGCGCCGGCGGCCGGGTCCTGTCCGTGACGGGGACCGGCGCCGACCTCGCCCGGGCCCGGGAGCGGGCGTACGAGGCGGTGGCCCGCATCCGTCTGGACGGCGGGCGGCACCGGACGGACATCGCGGCCAAGGCCGCCGGCTGACACCCCCCTCCCGGGGGCCGGGCCCCCGGGACAGCCGGAACCGCGCCCACGCAGCTGCTTTGGGCAAAGCCATTCCATCGGGTGACCAATAGGCCGATCGGCTGACGTACGCCCCAGGCCCAACTAGGGTGCCGCGCAGGCCGACTGCCGTGCGTCCGGCAACTGGCCCACCGGCATTGCGATGTCAGAGGCCGGTGCCACAGTGGGGTGGTAGGCGACGACGACGGCCCCCTCCCGGCCGCCGCGGCTCCTCGGAAAGGCCCACAGCGCACGTCAGGCAACTGGGGGTGATCGGTCTCGTGGCAGGTACGGAAGCCGGCGCGCACGCCGCGCGCACCCGGGCGCTGGCCGTGCTGCGCGTCCGCAGCACCGCGCTGGCCGTCGCCCTGCTGCCGGCCGCCGCCGCCGTGGTGCTCCTCACGGGCTCGCTCACCGGCCGCATCCCGGACGGCAGCGCGGCGGGCGCCGCCGGCCCGGCCGTGACCGCGGCCGCCCTGGTCGTCCTCGCCCTCGCCGGGGTGGTGGCCGCGGTGGTCGTCCGGGCCCGGCCCGCGCTCAGCCCCACCGTGCCCGTCCCCGAAGAGACCGCCCCCGACCTCTACCGCCTGGTCCGCGACCTCGCCGACCGGCTCGACGTCCCGGCGCCCTCCGCCATAGCCCTCACCCCCGACTGCGACAGCTGGCTGGAGGACCGCACGCACCCCGCGCACCGCCCCCGCCCCGCGCCGGGCGGGCGCGGGGCCGCGCCGGTGCTGGTGATCGGCTCGCCGTTCCTGTGGTGGATGCGCGTCGCCGAGCTGCGCGCCCTGCTCGCCCCGGTCGTCGCCGGCACCGGCCCGTCCGCCCAGCCGGACATAGCGGCCGCCCGCCGCTTCGTCCGCGGCCTGGACGCCGCCGTGGCCGTCGCCGCCCGCCGCCCCCCGCTGGCCTTCGTCGGCTGGACGGCCAGGGTGCTGCTGCGCTCCTGCCGCGAGCACGCCGCCGAGATGGAGCGCGGCGTCGCCGCGGCCGCCGCCGAGCGCGCCCAGACCGTCGACTACGGTCTGCGGATCGTCGCCCAGGAGCAGGTCGGCCTCGCCTACGCCGGCTGGGACCGGCTGCTCAACCGCGTCGCCCTGCCCGCCTGGCGGATGGGCCGCTGGCCCTCCCGGCTGGACGCCGGCGTGGTCTCCGCGCTCACCGAGCTCTCCCGCCGCGACCGGCTCGCGGAGGGCTTCGCCTCCCGCCTCGGCGAGCGCCCCGCCTGCGACCTGCTGGAGGAGCCGGGCGTCATCGACGAGGCCGCCTCCCTGCTGGCCGCCCGCCTCTTCCACGGCGGCCCCGACCGGCCCGGCCCCGGCTGGACCCCGGTCAGCTGGAGCCAGTACCCCGAGGAGGTCGTGGACCGCAAATGGCGGCTGGAGGCCGCCCGGCTGCACCGCGTCCTGGAGGACGTCCTCGACGACCTCACGGTCTGCCCCGCCGGGCCGCCGCCCCTCGCCGACGCCACCCCCGCCCCGCCCACCGTCGCCCGCGTCCTCGACCGCCTCACCGGCCCGGCCGGCCCGGGCGTCGGCGCGCGGCTGGGCGCCCGGCTCAGCGCCGAGCTGGCCCGCGAGGCCGGTCACCGCGCCGCCGGCCCCCGGCCGCCCGGCGGTCCGGGCGCGCGCGGCGCCGACGGGCCGCGGTGCGACGGGCTCGTCCCGCTGTTCCCGCCCCAGCCGCCGCGCAGCGACCGCGAGTTGCTCACCGACCACGTCACGGCCATGGTCTGCTGCGCCGCCGTGGACACCGCGGGCGCGGTCCCCGGCCTCGACTGGCTCGACGGCCCCGCCCTGCTGGTCGGCGGCGCCCGCCGCGCCGACCTGGCCCGCACGGTGCTCAGCCTCGTCGAGGACGGGGACGGGGAGCCGCTGCGCGCCTGGCTGGGCGAGGTCGGGGTGCGCCCGGAGAAGCCGGTCCGGCTCGGCTGAGCGCGGCGCGGCCAGGGGAAGCGGAGGGAGGGCGGGGTGGACGGCTGGGAGTCCGGCGCGCTCGCGCACGCCGCGGCCGACCCCTTCCGCGCGGCCCCCCCGCTGCCCTGGCTGCACGGCACCGCCGACGCGCCCTGGTACGCGGCCGACGACGTCCGCCGTCCCGTCCGCGGCTTCACCTCCCGGCCCTCCGTCACCGCCGGCGAGACCCTGGACCTGCGCGTCACCGTCGAGCCCCCGCGCCCCTTCACCGTGACCGTCCACCGCGTCGGTCACTACGCCGGGCACGGGGCCGCCACCGTCGCCGAGAGCCCGCCCCTGGCCGGGACGGCCCAGCCGCCGCCCCTCGTCGCCGACCGGGCCGTCTCCTGCCACCACTGGTGGCTCTCCTGGCGCCTGCCCGTCCCCGCCCACTGGCCGCCCGGCGCCTACGTCGCCGTCCTCGCCACCGCCGGCGGCGACCGCGCCCACGTGCCCTTCACCGTCCGCGACCCGGCCCCCACCGACCTGCTGCTCGTCCTGCCCGACCTCAGCTGGGACGCCCACAACCTCTACCCCGAGGACGGCCGTACCGGCGCCGCCCTGCACCGCGCCTGGGACGAGGACGGCCGGCTGCTCGGCGAGGAGGACGCGGCGGTCACCGTCTGCGCCGACCGCCCCTACGCGGGCACCGGCCTGCCCCCGGACATCGGGCACGCCTACGACGTCATCCGCTGGGCCGAGCGCCAGGGCTACGACCTCGGCTGCGCCCACGCCTCCGACCTGCACGCGGGCCGCGTCGACCCGGCCCGCCACCGCGGCCTGGTCTTCCCCGGCCCCGCCCCGTACTGGTCGGCGCCCCTGCGGCACGCCGCCGAGGCCGCCCGCGACGCCGGCACGTCCCTGGTCTTCCTCGGCGCCGGCGCCCTCCTCCGGCAGGTCGCCACGGCCCCCTCGCCGGCCGGCCCCGACCGGCTGCTGACCTGCCGCCGGTCCCGCGCGTCCGGCCGCTCCGCGGCGCGCTGGCGCGACGCCGCCCCCGAGCAGCAGCTCCTGGGCATCCAGTACGCGGGCCGGGTCCCCGCCCCCGCCCCCCTGGTCGTCCGCAACGCCCGGCACTGGCTGTGGGAGGGCACCGGCGCGGCCGAGGGCGAGGAGCTCCCCGGCCTGGTCGCGGGCGCCGCCGACCGCTACCACCCGCGCACGGCCCTGCCCGCGCACACCGAGCGCGTCCTGCTCGCCCACTCCCCGTACCGGGACGCCAAGGGCGCCCGGCGCCACCAGGAGACGTCCCTCTACCGGGCCCCGAGCGGCGCCCTGGTCTTCGCCGCCGGCACCTCCGCCTGGGCCCCCGCCCTGGACCGCGCGGGCCACACGGACGCCCGGATCCAGCGCGCCACGGCCAACCTCCTCGACCACATCTGCAAACCCGCCTGACCCCCTGCCGGGGCCGCCCCGGCCATGCGGCAGAATCGAGACGTTTGGACAAACCACCAGGAGGACGCGTGTCCGGATTCGTCGAGAAGCCCGAACCCGTGCAGGTGCCCGGACTTGTGCACCTGCACACGGGCAAGGTCCGCGACCTGTACCGGGACGGGGACGGGCGGCTCGTGATGGTCGCCAGCGACCGGATGTCCGCCTACGACTGGGTGCTGCCCACCGGGATCCCCGACAAGGGCCGCATCCTCACCCAGCTGTCCCTGTGGTGGTTCGACCGCCTCACCGACCTCGTCGCGAACCACGTCCTCTCCACCGAGCCGCCGGCCGGCGCCCCCGCCGACTGGGCGGGCCGCACGCTCGTCTGCCGCTCCCTCGACATGCTCCCCGTCGAGTGCGTCGCCCGCGGCTACCTGACCGGCTCCGGCCTGGCCGAGTACGAGCAGACGCGCACCGTCTGCGGCCTCGCCCTCCCCGAGGGCCTCGTCGACGGCTCCGAGCTGCCCTCCCCGATCTTCACGCCCGCGGCGAAGGCGGAGGTCGGCGAGCACGACGAGAACGTCTCCTACGAGGAGGTGGCCCGGCAGGTCGGCGCCGAGACGGCGGCGGAGCTGCGGCAGGCGACGCTCGCGGTCTACGACCGGGCGCGGGAGATCGCCCGGGACCGCGGGATCGTCCTCGCCGACACGAAGTTCGAGTTCGGCCGGGACCCCTCGGACGGCGGCCGGCTCTACCTCGCGGACGAGGTCCTCACCCCCGACTCCTCCCGCTTCTGGCCGGCCGACCAGTGGACCCCCGGCCGCCGCCAGCCCTCCTTCGACAAGCAGTACGTCCGCGACTGGCTCGCTTCCCCCGCCTCCGGCTGGGACCGCCACGGCGGCACCCCCCCGCCGCCCCTCCCCGACGACGTCGTCGCCCAGACCCGGGCCCGCTACGTGGAGGCGTACGAACGCCTGACGCTGACCCGCTGGCAGTGAGCGCGGGCCGGGGGCGGAACGAACCCACCTAGAGTGGGGACGCATGGCCACCCCCACCCCCCTCCTCGTCGTGGACGACGACCCGGACGTCCGCGAAGCCGTCGCCGACAGCCTCCGCGTGGAGGGCTACGAGGTCCGCACCGCCAAGGACGGCCTGGAAGCCCTCGAAGCCCTGGCCGAGGAGCAACCCGCCGCCCTCGTCCTCGACCTCGCCATGCCCGTCCTCGACGGCCTCTCCGTCTGCCGGCGCCTGCGCGACCTCGGGGACCGCACCCCCGTGCTCGTCCTCACCGCGCGGGACGCCGTCTCCGACCGCGTCGCGGGCCTGGACGCCGGAGCCGACGACTACCTCGTCAAGCCCTTCGCCCTCGACGAGCTCCTCGCCCGCCTCCGCGCCCTGCTCCGCCGCGTGGCCCCCGCCGGCGCGCAGGCGGACGAGCGGCGGCTGACGTTCGAGGACCTGACCGTGGACCCGGTCACCCGCACCGGCACCCGCTCCGGCGTCCACCTCGACTTCACCCGCACCGAGTTCACGCTCCTGGAGCTGTTCCTGCGGAACCCCGGCCAGGTCCTGCCCCGGGAGACGATCCAACAGCACGTCTGGGGCACCGACTTCGGCCCGGAGTCCAACTCCCTCTCCGTCTACATCGGTTACCTCCGCCGCAAGCTGGAGCAGGGCGGCGGCCCCCGCCTCCTGCACACCGTGCACGGCGTCGGCTACCGGCTGGCGGCCCGGTGAACCCCCGCACGGAACCCGGGACGAGGGCCCGCACCGGAGCCCGCACGAGGGCCCGCGTCAAGGCCCGCCTCCGCACCCGCCTCGCCCTCGTCACGACGGCCGCCGTCGCCCTCGTCGCCCTCGGCGTGCTCGCCGCCGCGTACGTCGTCATCCGCTACGAGATCAGGAACCAGCTCGACCTCCAGCTGAAGCAGCAGTCCGGCGTGCTCGTCCAGCAGGGCAGGCAGGGCGGCACCGGCGTGCTGTACGGGGAGTGCGCCTGGCTCGCGGCCCCGGCCTGCGCCCAGGTCGTCCCGGCCGACCCGGCGGCTCCCGGACAGGGCGGGCTGGTCCTGCCCGTCACCGGCGCCACGCGCCGCGTCGCGGCCGGCACCCTCGGCCCGTACTACAGCGACATCGTCCGCGACGGCCGCTCGCTGCGGATGTACACGACGCCCCTCGGCGGCGGCCGCGCGCTCCAGGTCGCCGTGCGCTCCGACACCGTGGAGAAGGGCGTCCACCAGGCCGGCCTGCTCCTCGGCGCGGTCGGCGGCGCCGGGGTGCTGCTGGCGGCCGGCCTCGGCTACTTCTCCTCCCGCACGGCGCTGCGCCCCGTGACCCGGCTCACCGCGACCGCCGAGCGCATCGCCGCCACCCGCGACCCGGCCCACCGCATCGAGCTGCCGCCCCACGAGGCCGCCCGCGGCGACGAGATCACCCGCCTCACCGACAGCTTCAACACCATGCTCGGCGAGCTGGAGGACGCCGTCGCCGCCCAGCGCCGCCTCGTCGCGGACGCCTCCCACGAACTGCGCACCCCGCTCACCGCGCTCCGCACCAACGCCGAACTCCTCGCCCGCGCCGAGCGGCTCACCCCCGCGCAGCGCGACCGCGCCGCGGCCGCCCTGGGCCGCCAGTTGCGCGAGGTCACGGGCCTGGTCAACGACCTGATCGAACTGGCCCGGGACGAGGAGCCGCAGCAACTCGTCGAGCCCGTACGGCTGGACCTGCTCACCGAACGCTGCACGGCCGACGCGCGCGGTCACTGGCCGGACACCCCGTTCGCCGTGGACACGGAGGAGACCACGGTGGCCGGCGTCCCGGCACGCCTCGCCCGGCTCCTGTCCAACCTCCTCGACAACGCGGCCAAGTTCAGCCCGCCCGGCGGCACCGTCGAGGTCCGGCTCGGCCGGGACACCACGGGTCACATCGACCTCACGGTCCGCGACCACGGCCCGGGGATCTCCGCCGAGGACCTGCCGTACGTCTTCGACCGCTTCTACCGCTCCCGCCAGGCCCGGGCCCTGCCCGGCTCCGGGCTCGGCCTCGCCATGGCCCGGCAGATCGCCCGCGCCCACGGGGCCGGACTCACCGCGGAACGCCCCGAGGGCGGCGGCGCCCTCTTCCGCCTCCGCTTCCCCGGCCGTGGCACGGGGAACGCGGCGGACGGGGAGCGCTAGAACGCCGAAGGCCCCGGTCGTGGTGACCGGGGCCTTCGCTCTGGAGCGGACGACGAGGCTCGAACTCGCGACCTCAACCTTGGCAAGGTTGCGCTCTACCAACTGAGCTACGTCCGCATGCGCTCCGCGCGTTTCCGTGCGGTGCGGGTTCCACTATAGCCAACCCTGAGCGCGTGCGATGCGCGCCGCCGCATGGCGGTTCTCCGCACCGAGCTTCGCGGTGGCCGCCGAGAGGTAGTTGCGGACCGTCCCGACGGTCAGCCGGGCCCGCTCCGCGATCTCCGCGACGGGCGCCCCATCCTCCGCCAGCTCCAGCAGTTCGGCCTCGCGGGCGGTCAGCGGGGAGTCCCCCGCGCTGATCGCGTCGGCCGCCAACTCCGGGTCCACATAACGGCTTCCGCCGTGCACGGTGCGGATGATCTCGGCGAGCCGCTGGGCCGAGACGGTCTTCGGGACGAACCCCCGCACCCCCGCCTCCAGGGCCCGCTTGAGGTGTCCGGGCCGGCCGTGCCCGGTCACGATCATGGTGCGGCAGCCGGGGAGTTCGGATCTCAGCGTTGTGGCCACTGTCACACCGTCCGCGCCCGGCATCTGGAGATCCAGCACCGCGACATCGGGCCGGTGCGCCCGCGCCATGGCGATCGCCTCCGGTCCCGAGGCGGCCTCGGCGACCACGCGGAGATCGTCCTCCAGCCCGAGGAGCGCGGCGAGCGCGCCGCGGATGAGGTGCTCGTCGTCGGCGAGCATCACCGTGATCAAGAGCTCTCCCCTCCGCGCGCGGCGAGCACGGCGCCCCCGCCCCCCGGGACGGCCCCCGCCGCCGCCTCCTCGTCCCGCGCCCCCTGCACCTCCCCGGCCGCGAGCGCCCCTTCGGACCCGGCACCCCGTGCCTCCTCGGTCGCCGGCACCTCCTCGTCCCGCGCGGCCCGCGCCTCCCCGGTCACGCGCGCCCCCTCGACCGCGAGCGCCCCTTCACCCCCCGCACCCCCTGACTCCTCCGTCACACGCGCCTCCTCGGCCGCGAGCGGCAGCTCCACCGTCACCCGGAACGTCCCCTTGCCCCGGCGCTCGGCCGCGAGCGTCCCGCCCAGCGCGGCGGCCCGCTCGCGCAGCCCCGCGAGCCCGGAGCCGCCCCCGGAACCGCCCGCGCCACCGGACCCCACCCCGTCGTTCTCCATGATCATCACCACCCGGCCGTCGGCCGTCCGCAGCCGCACCGCGCACCGCCCGGCCTCCGCGTGCCGCAGCACGTTCGTCGTCCCCTCCCGGACCGTCCAGGCCAGCACCGACCGCACCGCGGACGGCAGTTCCTCCCGCACCGTGTCGTCGACGCGGCAGGCGATGCCCGCCGCGCCCAGGACGGCACGCGCCCCGGCCAGTTCCGCCGAGAGGTCCGCCTCCCGGTATCCACGGACCACCTCGCGCATGTCCCGCTGCGCGTCCCGGGCTATGCGCTGCACCTCGGCCATCTGCTCCACCGCCGCGGGCGACCCCCGCCGGGCCAGCTGCCCGGCGAGCTCGCTCTTGAGGGCGATCACCGTGAGATTGCGGCCGAGGACGTCGTGCACGTCCCGGGAGAAGCGCAGCCGCTCCTCCGCGACGGCCAGCCGCGCCTGCACGGCCCGCGCCGTCTCCGCCTCCCACATCACCGCGAGCACCCAGCCCGTGGTCCGCACCGTCGACAGACTCCACAGCGCCAGGAACCAGACGAGGAAGACGACGACCACCGCCCCCGCCGGCCGCCCCCCGAACAGCAGGACGAGCACCCCCGCCACCGGCCCGCCCACCAGGCACCACAGCAGATACGTCCGTACCCGGGCGGCCAGCAGGCTCAGCGCCCCGAAGAACGTCAGCCCGCCGGACAGGAGCGCGGTGCCCCGTGCCGTGGCGTGCGTGACCCCGTCGGTGCGGACCAGGGCGACCACCGCGACGATGGTGGCCACCTGCAACACCCCGGCGAGGACGGCCCGCCGCCAGGGAGCCGGCCGCCTCATCCGGTAATGCTCGAGCGCGCGCCGGAGCAGGCCCACTCCCAGCACGCACTGCCCCAGGGACAGCACGCACACCGCCTGCGACAGCCCCCGCCCCTCCCCGGTCTCGCTCAGCAGGGTGGGACTCGCGCTGAGCGGAAAGACGAACGGCAGCAGATACAGCGTCCAGCGCATATAGCTGTCCACCTGGGCGATCCTGCTCCGCCCCCGCCAGCCCGTCAGCCGTGCCGGTACCCCCATGTCCTCCCCCGTCTCAGCGCCGCGGCTCCCAACGGAACCACCGCTTCACAGCAAACACGGCCATCCCCGTCCAGGCCAAGGCGGTCATCACATGCCCTATCGCCGCATAGGCGCCCATTCCCCCGAGCCAGCCGCCGCGCATCAGCGCCAGGGCCGGGCTCAGCGGCAGCAGCTCGCACACCGAGGCCACCGGCGCGGGCAGGAGCTCCGGCGGAACGCCGATCCCCGAGCCCATCAGCGAGACGAGGAACAGCGGCAACGTCACGAGCTGGGCACTCTCCACGGACCGCGCCCACGCGGACGTCACCGCGGCGAGCGTGGCGCACACCACGATGCCCAGCACCAGCCCGGCCACCATCAGATCCGGCCGGGCCGGACCCCGCATCCCCAGCCGGCCCACGCCCACGACCGCCAGCAGCGCGCACTGCGCCACCGATATCAGCACGGCGGGCAGCGCCGTCCCCGCGAGGATCTCCGGATCCCGTGCCTCCCCGCAGCGCAGCCGCTTGAGGACGAGCTCCTCGCGCCGCGCCACATAGGCGCTGACGAGGTTCTGGTGGACCACGAAGAGCAGGACGAACCCGAAACCGGCCGTCAGCGCCAGCTCGTCGAGGGACATCCCGGTCTCGCCGAGGCCGAGCCCGTCGATGCCGCCGATGCTCCTCCGCATGGCCCAGGCCATCAACGGGGGCACCAGCACGGCCACATGGAGGGCGAGACGGTTCCGTCCGAGCAGGGTCAGCTCGGCGCGGCCCAGGGCCAGCACGCGCGTCATGGCCTTCACGCCTCCGCCCCCTCACGCGTCGCGTCCGCGCCGGCTATCGCCAGGAAGGCCTCCTCCAGCGAGGCCGTCCGCGCGTCCAGCCCCTCCAGCTCGACGCCCGTCTCCCGGGCCCACAGCAGGAGACCGGTCAGCGTGCGCTGCAGTTCCCGCGTCCTGAGCTCCACCTGCCCCCGTGCCTCCGGGAGTTCGGAGTGGTGCAGGACGCCCAGCTCGGCCAGCGGCGGCAGATCCCCGACGAACCAGCCCGGCGGCATCGCGAACCGGATCCGCGACGGCCGGCCGGCGATGACCTCACCGGGCGTGCCCGCGACCGCTATCCGGCCCTCGCTCATGATGGCCAGCCGGTCGGCCAGCGCCTCCGCCTCCTCCAGATAGTGCGTGGTGAGCACCACGGTCGTCCCCCCGTCGCGCAGCTCGCGGACCAACTCCCAGGTGAGACGGCGGGCCTGGGGGTCGAGCCCGGTGGTCGGCTCGTCCAGGAACAGCACCTCGGGCCGGCCCAGGAGGGCGAGGGCCAGATCCAGCCGCCGCCGCTCGCCGCCCGAGAGCTGTTTGACGCGGACGTCCCGCCGCCCGTCGAGCCCCACGAGCTCCAGCGCCTCGCCGACGGGCCGGGCCCCGCTGGTGCACCCCGCCCACATCGTCGCCGTCTCGACGGCCGTCAGCCCGGACGGAAAGCCGCCCTCCTGCAGCATCACGCCTATCCGGGGCCGCACCACGGCCCGTTCGCCATAAGGGTCGTGGCCGAAGACCCTGACCCGCCCCCCGGTCGGCGGGGCGAGGCCCTCCAGCAGCTCGACGGTGGACGTCTTGCCCGCCCCGTTCGTCCCCAGCAGCGCGAAGACCTCCCCGCGCCGTACGTCGAAGCTGACATCCCGCACGGCCTCGAAACCGGCGGCGCCCTCCGGCCCGTACCTCCGGCGCAGCCCCGAGACCTCGATCACACTCTCCCCGATGTCCATGGGTCCAGCGTCCCGGCGCCCCAAGGAGAAGTGCAGTGCGGCCCGTCATGACTTCCTCTGACAAACGTCATGTGGGGCGGGGAGGGAAGGAGGAGGAGCCGGGGAGCCGAGGACGCGGGGGAGCGGGGAAACGCCGAAGGCCCCGGTCGTGGTGACCGGGGCCTTCGCTCCGGAGCGGACGACGAGGCTCGAACTCGCGACCTCAACCTTGGCAAGGTTGCGCTCTACCAACTGAGCTACGTCCGCATGTGCTCCGCGCGTTTCCGTGCGGTGCGAGCACCACTCTACCTGATCCACCGGAGTGGTCGGTAAGCGATGAGAGCGGGTGACAGGAATCGCACACTGCGCCTCCCCCTTGGAAAGGGGGCGCTCTACTACTGAGCTACACCCGCGCGTCCGTCCTCCGGGCCACATGAGTGGCCGGTGGACGGTCGGAGCGGGTGACAGGAATCGCACACTGCGCCTCCCTCTTGGAAAGAGGGCGCTCTACTACTGAGCTACACCCGCGCGTCCGTCCTCCGGGCCGCAGGTGCGGCCGGTGGACGGTCGGAGCGGGTGACAGGAATCGCACACTGCGCCTCCCCCTTGGAAAGGGGGCGCTCTACTACTGAGCTACACCCGCGCGTTCCGGGGAGTCCGGCCTGTCGGCCTCGCCCCTCGGCGTGCTCCAGACTCTAGCGGATCATGTGGGGGCCGATGCAAATCCGGTGCGGGGAACGGCAGTCGGGCCGGTGGACGCTTGCGGACAGGCTCGTGCAAAGGCGGACAAGCGGGCCCCCGGGGAGCCGGCCAGGGGCCGCTTCCCGGGGGCGGGGTGATCAGTTCGCCGCGTTGAACGCCTCGTACACCTTCTTGGGGATCCGGCCCCGGGGCGGCACCTCCATGCCGTTGGACCGGGCCCAGGCACGCACCGCCGCCGGGTCGGGGGCGACGGAGGTGCGGCGGTAGGCCTTGCCGGAACGGGCACGCTTGCGGCCCGCGTCCAGGTAAGGCTCGAGGGCGAGCCGGAGTTTCTTCGCATTGGCAGTGTTGAGGTCGATCTCGTACGACTTGCCGTCGATGCCGAAGGTGACGGTCTCCGCGGCCTCTCCTCCGTCGATGTCATCGAAGAGCGTCACTACCACACGCTGCGCCACGGAATGGTCCTTTCAGCCTGTATCGCCGCGCTGACCTGCGGCGATGCATGGGATTAGGTGGTTCTCCGGCAATGCCTTTTCGGCTCTGCGACAAAGGACATTGTCCGGTGCAGCCCAGTTAATTCCGTCGGCGTGCCGGTTTGCAATGGGAACCGTGTGTCGGTCCGGTATTTTTCCGGGATTTTTTCCCCGGGTGGCGCTCCGGTGACCGTCGGTAAAGGCTCCGGAGACCGTTCCATATCTACTCGCGTAGATTTTTCGGGGCGGTACGCTGGCGGCACCGCTTCAGCTCACGCACCACACACCGGGAGTGCCAGTGGCACGCGTCGTAGTCGACGTCATGCTCAAGCCGGAGATCCTCGACCCGCAGGGGCAGGCGGTGCAGCGCGCGCTGCCACGCCTGGGCTTCGAGGGGATCGCCGGCGTCCGTCAGGGCAAGCGATTTGAACTCGAGGTGGAGGGCCCGGTCGACGACGCCGCCCTCGCCCGGGTCCACGAGATGGCGGAAACGTTTCTCGCCAACACCGTGATCGAGGACTTCACCGTCCGCGTCGAGACCGACGCCGACACCGTGGCCACGACCGGTACCGAGTCCGGGGTCCGGTCGTGACCCCCGGCCCGTCTCCCGCCGCCACCCGTCACGAACGCCCCGCGGGCCGCGGGAACATCAGGGTCGGGGTCGTCACCTTCCCCGGCACCCTCGACGACCGCGACACCCAGCGCGCCGTCCGGCTCGCCGGCCTGGAGGCCGTCCCGCTCTGGCACCGCGACAAGGACCTCAAGCAGGTGGACGCCGTCGTCCTGCCGGGCGGCTTCTCCTACGGCGACTACCTGCGGGCGGGCGCGATCTCCCGCTTCTCGCCGGTGATGGAGACCGTCGTCGAGCAGGCGAAGGCCGGGATGCCCGTCCTCGGCATCTGCAACGGCTTCCAGGTGCTCACCGAGACGCACCTGCTGCCCGGGGCGATGCTCCGCAACAACCACCTGCACTTCATCTGCCGCGACCAGAGGCTCCGCGTCGAGAACGCGGACACCGCCTGGACGGCCGACTACGCGGCGGGCCAGGAGATCTCCGTCCCGCTGAAGAACATCGACGGCCGCTACGTGGCCGACGAGCGCACGCTGGACGAGCTGGAGGCCGAGGGCCGGGTCGCCTTCCGCTACCTCGACGGCAACCCCAACGGCTCGCTCCGCGACATCGCCGGCATCACCAACGCCGCCGGCAACGTCGTCGGACTCATGCCGCACCCCGAGCACGCGGTCGAGCCGTTGATCGGCACGGGCCGCACGGACGGCCTCGGATTCTTCACCTCGCTCCTCAAGAAGCTGGTCAAGGCATCATGACCCTCGACACCGTCAAGCACGCCGCCGAGACCCCCGACGCCCCGCAGCCGTGGGCCGAACTCGGCCTCAAGCAGGACGAGTACGAGCGCATCCGCGCCATCCTCGGCCGCCGCCCGACCGGCGCCGAGCTCGCCATGTACTCCGTGATGTGGTCCGAGCACTGCTCCTACAAGAGCAGCAAGGTCCACCTCCGCCAGTTCGGCGAGAAGGCCCCGGCCAACGACGCGCTGCTCGTCGGCATCGGCGAGAACGCCGGCGTCGTCGACGCGGGCCAGGGCTACGCGGTCACCTTCAAGGTCGAGTCGCACAACCACCCGTCGTACATCGAGCCCTACCAGGGCGCCGCCACCGGCGTCGGCGGCATCGTCCGCGACATCCTCGCGATGGGCGCCCGCCCGGTCGCCGTGATGGACCCGCTGCGCTTCGGCGCGGCCGACCACCCCGACACCAAGCGGGTGCTGCCCGGCGTCGTCTCGGGCATCGGCGGCTACGGCAACTGCCTGGGCCTGCCCAACATCGGCGGCGAGGTCGTCTTCGACCCCTGCTACCAGGGCAACCCGCTGGTCAACGCGCTCTGCGTCGGCGTGATGAAGCACGAGGACATCCACCTCGCCAAGGCCTCCGGAGCCGGCAACAAGGTGATCCTCTACGGTGCCCGCACCGGCGGCGACGGCATCGGCGGCGTCTCCGTCCTCGCCTCCGAGACGTTCGACTCGACCGGCCCGGCCAAGCGGCCGGCCGTCCAGGTCGGCGACCCCTTCCAGGAGAAGCTCCTCATCGAGTGCACCCTGGAGGTCTTCCGCGAGAACCTGGTCACCGGCATCCAGGACCTCGGCGGCGCGGGCCTGTCCTGCGCCACCAGCGAGCTCGCCTCCGCCGGTTCCGGCGGCATGCGCGTCGAGCTCGACACCGTCCCGCTGCGCGACGCGAGCCTCTCGCCCGAGGAGATCCTCATGAGCGAGTCGCAGGAGCGCATGTGCGCGATCGTCGAACCCGGCAAGGTCGACCGCTTCCTGGAGATCTGCGAGAAGTGGGACGTCATCGCCACCGTCATCGGTGAAGTCACCGACGGCGAACGGCTGGAGATCTTCTGGCACGGCGAGCAGATCGTGGACGTGCCGCCGCGCACCGTCGCCCACGAGGGCCCGGTGTACGAGCGCCCGTACGCGCGCCCCGAGTGGCAGGACGCCCTCCAGGCCGACGACGCGGCGAAGCTGCCGCGCCCGGCGACCGGCGAGGAGCTGCGCGAGCAGGTCCTCAAGGTGGTCGCGTCCCCGAACCAGGCGTCCAAGTCCTGGATCACCGGCCAGTACGACCGTTTCGTGCAGGGCAACACGGTGCTGGCGCAGCCGGAGGACTCCGGCATGGTGCGCATCGACGAGGAGACCGGCCTCGGCGTCGCCGTCGCCACGGACGGCAACGGCCGCTACACCAAGCTCGACCCTTACGCGGGCGCCCAGTTGGCCCTCGCCGAGTCGTACCGCAACGTGGCCGCCACCGGCGCGCGTCCGCTGGCCATCTCCAACTGCCTCAACTTCGGTTCGCCCGAGGACCCGGGCGTCATGTGGCAGTTCGCGGAGGCCACGCGCGGGCTCGCGGACGGCTGCCTGGCGCTCGGCACCCCGGTCACCGGCGGCAACGTCTCGCTCTACAACCAGACCGGTGACACGGCCATCCACCCGACGCCGGTCGTGGCCGTCCTCGGCGTCATCGACGACGTCAACCGCCGTACGCCGATGGCGTTCGCGGAGGAGGGCCAGTTGCTCTACCTCCTCGGCGACACGCGCGAGGAACTCGGCGGCTCGGCCTGGTCGCAGGTGATCCACGACCACCTCGGCGGCCTGCCGCCGGCCGTGGACCTCGACCGCGAGAAGCTGCTGGGCGAGATCCTCATCTCGGCCTCCCGCGACGGCATGATCGACGCGGCGCACGACCTGTCGGACGGCGGTCTGATCCAGGCGGTCGTCGAGTCCTGCCTGCGCGGCGGCAACGGCGCCCGGCTCGTCGTCCCCGACGGCACCGACCCGTTCGTCTTCCTCTTCTCCGAGTCGGCCGGGCGCGCGGTCGTGGCCGTCCCGCGCAGCGAGGAGCTGCGCTTCACGGACATGTGCGGGGCGCGCGGGCTGCCGGCGACGCGCGTCGGTGTCGTGGACGGTGAATCCGTGGAGGTGCAGGGGCAGTTCAGCCTGCCGCTGGAGGAACTGCGGGCCGCTTACGAGGCGACGCTTCCCGCTCTCTTCGGGTAGGGGGATCCCCCCGCCCCGAGCCGGGGTTCCGCCCGGACCCGGTCCGGCCGCGGAGCCCCGGTCGCGCGGCGGAGCCGCGTCCGGTCCGGGGCGTTCCGGCCCGGGACGGGCATCCGCACTACGCTCGCCCCATGAGCCCTGCCCCCCGCAAGCCCCGCGCCCGCGTCCACGACCCCGCCAAGGTGCGGTCCGCCCTGGAGGGCCAACTCCGGGCGCTGTGCGGGGCGGTGAGGGAGCAGGCGGGGCGCCCGGACGCCTTCGACGCGCCCACCCGCCTCGGCGCGTGGACCGTACGGGAGCTCGTCGTCCACCTCGCGGCCGTGCTCGACCGGCTGCCCGGGCTGCTCGCCGCCGGCACCGCGCCGGACCCCGGGGAGCCCCGCGTCACCCTCCAGGAGTACGTGCCGCTGCTGCGCTCCGCCGCGGCGTCCGTCGACGAGGAGGCCGCGGCGGCCGCGGCGGGGCTCCAACCCCGGGACGCCGCCGAGCGGTTGGACGCGGCCGCCGGCCGGCTGCTGGAGGCCGCCGCCACCGATCCGGCGACCGTGGTCCGCAGCCGCTTCGGGCCCATGACCGTGGGGGACTTCCTGGTCACCCGCCTCCTGGAGGCCGTCGTGCACGCCGACGACCTCGCCGCCGCCACCGGCGCCGCGATCACCCACGACCGCCAGGCGCTGGCCGCCGTCACCCGGCTGCTGGCGGACGCGCTGGCCGCCGGGGCGCCCGGCGGCTCGGTGGAGGTGCGGATCCCGCCGTTCGCCGTGGTCCAGTGCGTGGCGGGCCCCCGGCACACCCGCGGAACCCCGCCGAACGTCGTCGAGACCGATCCGCTGACGTGGATCAGGCTGGCCACCGGCCGCCTCGCGTGGGCGGCCGCCGTGGAGGACGCGCTCGTCACCGCGAGCGGTGAACGGGCCGACCTCTCCGGCCAACTCCCCCTGCTCGCCTGAGCGCCGAACTCCCCTGCGTACGCGGCGAGTGGCTGTGCGTGGTGTGAGACATCCCCGGTCGTCCCCGGTTCGGATGAACCACGTGGCTGCCATAGACTCGAGGTGTGCCTCGTGGTGACGGACGACTCAACCACGACCTGCTCCCCGGCGAGAAGGGCCCCCAGGACGCTTGTGGCGTCTTCGGTGTCTGGGCTCCGGGGGAAGAGGTCGCCAAACTCACCTATTTCGGGCTGTATGCGCTGCAGCACCGTGGACAGGAGTCCGCGGGCATCGCGGTGAGCAACGGCTCCCAGATCCTGGTCTTCAAGGACATGGGCCTCGTGTCCCAGGTCTTCGACGAGACCTCCCTCGGCTCGCTCACCGGCCACATCGCCGTGGGCCACGCCCGCTACTCCACCACCGGGGCCTCGGTGTGGGAGAACGCCCAGCCCACCTTCCGCGCGACCGCCCACGGCTCCATAGCCCTCGGTCACAACGGCAACCTGGTCAACACGGCCGAGCTCGCCGAGATGGTCGCCGCGCTGCCGCGCGACGGCGGCCGGGCCACCCAGGTCGCGGCGACCAACGACACCGACCTGGTCACGGCCCTGCTCGCCGGGCAGACCGACGACGACGGCAAGCCGCTGACCGTCGAGGACGCGGCCGCCAAGGTCCTCCCGGACGTCAAGGGCGCCTTCTCGCTCGTCTTCATGGACGAGCACACCCTCTACGCCGCCCGCGACCCGCAGGGCATCCGCCCGCTCGTGCTGGGCCGCCTGGAACGCGGCTGGGTGATCGCCTCGGAGACCGCCGCCCTCGACATCGTCGGCGCGACGTTCGTCCGCGAGGTGGAGCCCGGCGAGCTGCTCGCCATCGACGAGCAGGGCGTGCGCAGCAGCCGCTTCGCCGAGGCCCGGCCCAAGGGCTGTGTCTTCGAGTACGTCTACCTGGCCCGCCCCGACACCGACATCGCGGGCCGCAACGTCTACCTCTCCCGCGTCGAGATGGGCCGCCGCCTGGCCCAGGAGGCGCCGGCCGAGGCCGACCTGGTCATAGCGACCCCGGAGTCCGGCACCCCGGCCGCCGTCGGGTACGCCGAGGCCAGCGGCATCCCGTACAGCGCGGGCCTGGTCAAGAACAGCTACGTCGGCCGGACGTTCATCCAGCCCAGCCAGACCATCCGCCAGCTCGGCATCCGGCTCAAGCTCAACCCGCTCAAGGAGGTCATCCGCGGCAAGCGCCTGGTGGTCGTGGACGACTCCATCGTCCGCGGCAACACCCAGCGCGCCCTGGTGCGGATGCTGCGCGAGGCGGGCGCCGCCGAGGTCCACATCCGGATCTCCTCGCCGCCGATCAAGTGGCCGTGCTTCTTCGGCATCGACTTCGCCACCCGCGCCGAGCTGATCGCCAACGGCATGACGGTGGAGGAGATCGGCAAGTCCCTGGGCGCCGACTCGCTGGCCTACATCTCCATCGACGGCATGATCGAGGCGACCACGATCGCCAAGCCGAACCTGTGCCGGGCCTGCTTCGACGGCGAGTACCCGATGGAGCTGCCCGACCCCGAGCTGCTCGGCAAGCACCTGCTGGAGTCCGAGCTCGCAGGCGGCCCCGACGCCGCGGACGCCCTGCGCCGCCCGTAAGAACGACACGAAAGATCTCAGGAACATGACTTCCGCAGCATCTTCGGAGCGTGCTCCGCACGCGGGCACCGGTGCCAGCTACGCGAGCGCGGGCGTCGACATCGAGGCGGGCGACCGCGCCGTCGAACTCATGAAGGAGTGGGTGAGGAAGGCGACCCGCCCGGAGGTCGTCGGCGGCCTCGGCGGCTTCGCCGGCCTCTTCGACGCCAGTGCCCTCAAGCGCTACGAGCGCCCGCTCCTCGCCTCCGCCACGGACGGCGTCGGCACCAAGGTGGACATCGCCCGCCGCATGGGCGTCTACGACACCATCGGCCACGACCTCGTCGGCATGGTCGTCGACGACCTGGTGGTCTGCGGCGCCGAGCCGCTGTTCATGACCGACTACATCTGCGTCGGCAAGGTCTACCCCGAGCGGGTCGCCGCGATCGTCAAGGGCATCGCCGAGGGCTGCGCCCTCGCGGGCTGCGCGCTGGTCGGCGGCGAGACCGCCGAGCACCCGGGGCTGCTCGGCGCGGACGAGTTCGACGTGGCGGGCGCCGGCACCGGAGTGGTCGAGGCCGACCGGGTGCTGGGCGCCGATCTCATCCGCAAGGGCGACGTCGTCATCGCGATGGCCTCGTCCGGACTTCACTCGAACGGGTACTCGCTGGTCCGCCACGTGCTCTTCGACCGGGCCGGCTGGGCGCTCGACCGCGAGGTCCCGGAGTTCGGCCGCACCCTCGGCGAGGAGCTGCTGGAGCCGACCCGGATCTACTCGCTCGACTGCCTGGCCCTCACCCGCACCACCGAGGTGCACGCCTTCTCGCACATCACCGGCGGCGGGCTCGCCAACAACCTCGCGCGGGTGATGCCGGACGGTCTGCACGCGGCGATCGACCGCTCGACCTGGACGCCGGGCGCGGTGTTCTCCCTGGTCGGCGAGGTCGGCGGGGTCGAGCGGGCGGAGCTGGAGAAGACGCTGAACATGGGCGTCGGCATGGTCGCCGTCGTCCCCCGGGACTCCGCCGACGTGGCGCTGGCCACCTGTGCCGACCGCGGTGTGGACGCCTGGGTCGCGGGAGAGATCACCGAGCGCGCCGACGGCGCCGACGCGGTGGTGCTGAACGGTGACCACGCGAGCTGACCGGCGACGCCGGGGTGCCGCCCGGGGCCACCGGTCCCGGGCAGCACAGAACCCGGCCCGGGGCGAGGCCCCGGACCGGGTCGGAGAAAGCTATCGCGTCAAGCGCGGCGGCGGTATACGGACTGACCGGACGGCTGCTGCTCGTCCTCGTCGTCGTCCTGGTTGTAACGCGCCGCGTACTGCGCGTACGGGTCGTCGTCCAGCTCATCGTCGAGCGGCTCACCGTTCGGCGGCTGCTTCGCCGACGATGCGCCCAGCTCATCAGCCAGGCGTGCGAGGTCGGTCCCACCGCTGTTGTACTTCAGCTGGCGGGCGACCTTTGTCTGCTTGGCCTTGGCCCGGCCGCGCCCCATGGCTCGACCCCCTCAATTACGGGGCTCGACGGCCCCAGAGTCTTGACACGCGTTCACTGTCATGAGTCAGAGCGGACCCCCGCGGAGGGACCCGGTCTGTAGGACTTCCACGGTACCTGCTTCCGCGGCCATACGGTACGTCGCCCGCATGACGTGCCACGGAGCACGACCCGCGAGGAGCCCCGTCCCCGCTGGTCAGCTGCGATTTTAACCCGATCCGCGCGGCGACCCGCCGAGGGGTGGTGAGGGATCTCTCTCTTGCCGTCCCCCGGCGGGCGGTCTGTCGGGACCGCTGTGCGGGCCCCGACCACCAGAGCGGCCTGCTCCTGCCACGGGTTTCCCGGGCGTCACAGGCGTCGCTCGGTCACGGGCGGGACTGGTGCGGGACCTCCGGGGTGCGTGGGCCACGGGCCTCGGCCATGCGCTGCTCGGCGAGCCGGTCGGCGGCCGCGGCCGGCGGGATGCCGTCCGCCTCCGCGCGCTCGAATATGGCCAGCGTCGTGTCGTAGATCCGGGTCGCCTTGGCCTTGGCGCGGTCGAAGTCGAAGCCGCGCAGCTCGTCCGCCACCTGGATGACACCGCCCGCGTTCACCACGTAGTCCGGCGCGTAGAGGATGCCGCGGTCGGCGAGGTCCTTCTCGACGCCGGGGTGGGCGAGCTGGTTGTTGGCCGCGCCGCAGACGACGGTCGCGGTCAGGGCGGCGACGGTCGCGTCGTCCAGCGCGCCGCCGAGGGCGCACGGGGCGTAGACGTCGAGCGGGGTGCGGATCAGGGCGTCCGTGTCGGCCACCGCGGTGACCCGCGGGTGCCGGGCGGTGACCCGCTCGACCGCGTCCGCGCGGACGTCCGTGACCACGACCTCGGCGCCGTCCTCGACCAGGTGCTCCACGAGGTGGTGGCCGACCTTGCCGACGCCCGCGACACCGACCCGCCGGCCGCGCAGCGTCGGTTCGCCCCACCGGGCCTTCGCGGCGGCGCGCATGCCCTGGAAGACGCCGAAGGCGGTGAGGACCGAGGAGTCGCCCGCGCCGCCGTTCTCGGGCGAACGGCCGGTGGTCCAGCGGCACTCGCGGGCGATGACGTCCATGTCCCGCACGTACGTGCCGACGTCGCACGCGGTGACGTAGCGGCCGCCGAGGGAGGCCAGGAACCGGCCGTAGGCGAGCAGGAGTTGCTCGGTCTTGACCGTCTCGGGATCGCCGATGATCACGGCCTTCCCGCCGCCGTGGTCGAGGCCGGCGAGGGCGTTCTTGTACGACATGCCGCGCGACAGGTTCAGCGCGTCGAGGACGGCCTCCTCGTCGGAGGCGTACTGGTGGAAGCGGGTGCCGCCGAGGGCCGGGCCGAGGGCGGTGCTGTGGATGGCGACGACGGCCCTGAGGCCGGTCTCGCGGTCCTGGCAGAGCACGACCTGCTCATGACCGCCGAGGTCCGAGCGGAAGAGGGTGTGCAGCACGCCCTCGGCTTCGGTGGTGGGACGTACGTCAGTCACGGTGGTGACTCCATATGTCTCGCGGAGGTCGCCCTCCGGGGGTGGAGGAGGGCCGGTTGGCCAGAGGATAGGCCCAAAGCGCCGCTCGTACCGGTGCGGTGCCGAGGATCACTCTCCCGGGCTGCCGCGCCGTGGGACGATTCGGTCGGTACGGGAGGCCCGCGCGCTCGGCGCGGCCCCCTGGGGGTTCCTGCTGCTTGAGGGAGCGAGCGTGGGTCTGGCGACGTCGGTGACCGTCCCGTACGCGGCGTACCTGAGGGTCTACGAGCCGCTCAGCGCCTTCCCCCGGGCGGAGCGGCGGCGCTGGGAGAAGTACGCGCGGCGCGACGCGCTCCCCACCGCCCAGGACGAACTGCGGCGTTCGCTGGCCGACTTGCTGCCGACCCCGCCCGTGCCCGTCCCGGTGCACGAGAGCCGCGACGCCTTCGTCGCGGTGGTGGACGGGGTCGTCTGCGTCTGCCCCTGGCGCACCCGGCTGCGCGGCTGGCTGGCCCTGGAGGAGCTGGCCGAGCGCTTCCCCGCGCCGGTCCTCGACGCCGTGCTGCCGCCGGTGGTCCGGCGCCAGGCGGAGGCGGACTACGCGCGCTGGCTGGAGGGCAACCCCGACGCCCGCCCCTGGATCCGGACGGCGACCTGGCAGGTGCCGCTGCGCTGGTTCGTCCTCTTCTCCGACGGCGAGCGCGACTACGGGCGGGCCGGCGAGGTGCCGGTGCTGCGGTACCGCACCCCCATGGTCGAGGCCCGGCGCCGGGTGGCCCGCGGGCTGCGCACGCTGCGCGACGCGATCGAGGAGGGACCGCTGATCGACGGCCTGGTGGACGTCGGGAGGTGGCTGGAAGAGTTCCATCCGCGCTCCCTGGTGGAGCTGGACTACGGCGGTCTGGTGCATATGGTTCCGGAGGCACAGCTGGCGGACGACCGGTCCGCCGCGGACATCGCGGAGGGGCTGGCGGCGCTGCGGGACGGTGACGGCGTACGGGCGGGGGCGGCGTACGAGCGGCTGACGGAGCGTTGGCGGGCGGTACGGGACCGCCAGTTCGCCAATTGACGTCAGGGGTGGCCGGCGGCGGTCAACTGGCGGTCGGGAGCGGGTTTTTCGGGCGCTCAGGACCTAGGTCCCGATCCGGCCAATTGCCGCAATCGTGATCTAGCGCACTTACGTTAGCTCTTGCGCCCATCGCCCATCCTCGTGGCAAAATAGGACAAGGAGTCCGGGAAGGACTCCTTCCGTCCTCCTTCCGTCCGAGTAAGGGTGGATTGATCGGTATTGCACTCCTTGGCGGGTCTGGTGACCCCTGATCCCGCTGTGACTGATCGTCACGGTGGCGTGACTGTCCGCTATGGCACGGTCCATCGGCTTCCGTCGAGGTTGAACACCTGAGAGGGCAATTCCATCGGTTTGGCCGACGCGGCTGGACAGATGGTGTAGTTGTAGTGCCGAGGACAAGCCGTTCGTCCTATAACCGACTCGGCCCGCGTCTGCCATTTCGGGCAACGTGGGTCAAGGTGCAGAATTTAGAGGAAAGAACCGATCCTGAACTCGGTTCTCCCGAGGAGGCCGCTCATGACCGCTCGCACCCCTGATGCCGAGCCGCTGCTGACCCCGGCTGAGGTTGCCACGATGTTCCGCGTGGACCCGAAGACGGTCACGCGGTGGGCCAAGGCAGGCAAGCTCACGTCCATCCGCACGCTCGGAGGACACCGCCGCTACCGCGAGGCGGAGGTCCGGGCGCTGCTGGCGGGTATCCCGCAGCAGCGCAGCGAGTCCTGAACAACCGCGTGACCGGGCGTTTTCCGGGGCCCCCAACCCGGTGACCGCCCACCCTCAGCTCCACCGAGCTCCACCAGGCAGTACCACGACGGACGCCCGCCCCCAACGGGAGTCCACGCCCGGCCGGCAACCGGGCGGAAGTCGTCGGCCGCGCTGGACTCCGCCGGGTCCAGCGCGGTCTTTTTTGTGCCCGCTTCGCGCCGGCGGCGGCCTCTCGGAAGGGCAGATTCCGGTCAGGTCGGTGCCTTTCGCGGGTGACCCGCGGGAGGATGGCGGGTGGTTGAGCGGGCGGTGCAATTGCACATATTAAATTGACCGGTGGTGAGCGGGGGGTGAGTTCCTCCGTCTTCGTAACTCTTTCGGTGACTCCCGTCACAACGCGGTCTGCTTGTCACCCACCGTGTCGCCGCGGTAAAGAAGCGGACCGACCCGTCGGTTCGTCCGCGGCGGGGCCGACTGCCGCCGCCCGGGCCGCCGTTGGGCTCCCGGGCTCCCGGGTGCGCCTCACCACGCGGCCGGGCCGCTGTCGCGGGCGGCCCGCACCGCTCCGTCCCCCTCGGCGCCGGGGTCCAGGGCCGCCAGCCGCAGGAGCCGGTGGCAGACGGCGCAGTGGAGCGTCAGGTGCCCGGAGCCGACGGCGGCCGAGAGGTGGGCGCGCAACAGGGCCCCGGTCTCGTGCCGGGAGCCACCGGACCGGCTCGTCGTCGTCATCGGGCGCGCACCTCCCACTGACTGGGTACCCCTGGCACGTGTCGTCGTCAAGACATCGCGGCCCAAGGGGCGGGCCGGCGCGGGGGGTTGCGGCGGGGTGCCCGCGTAGCCGAAGGGCCCGCACCAGAACTGGTACGGGCCCTTCGGTCAACTGCGGTCCTGACGGGATTTGAACCCGCGGCCTCCACCTTGACAGGGTGGCGAGCACTCCAAACTGCTCCACAGGACCTTGGTCGCTTCCCGCTCTCGCGGGGTTGCGTGGATGACTGTACAGCAGGTCAGGGGGTGCGGTCGAACCCGACCGCGGCCGCACCCCCGGGGAGGGCGCGCCCGTCAGGGCGCCAAGGCGTCGATCGCCTTCACGATCCGCTTGTCCGACACGGGGAACGCCGTGCCGAGCGCGTGCGCGAAGTAGCTCACCCGCAGCTCCTCGATCATCCAGCGCACGTCCAGGGCCTCCTGCGGCACCGGGCGGCCCTTGGGGAACTGCTCCAGCAGCCAGGCGTACTCGTCCTGCATCTCCTGCACCTTGGCCATGCGCGAGCGGTCGCGCTCGGCGTTGGCGGGCAGCTGCGTCAGGCGCCGGTCCACGGCCACCAGGTAGCGCAGGAGGTCCGGGAGGCGGCGGACGCCGTGCGCCGTCACGAAGCCGGGCTTGACCAGCTCCGCGAGCTGCTGCCGGACGTCCGTGAGGGACGGCAGCAGGACGGGGCTGGTGGTCGCCTTGAGCCGGCGCTCGCACGCGTGCCAGGCGGCCAGTACCTCCTGGACCTTGCGGACGGTGTCGAGCGTCGCCTCCACGATGTCCGCCCGGACCGCGTCGAAGAGCTTGCGGAAGCCCTCCTCGTCCCAGGCGGGCCCGCCGTGCGCGGCGATCAGCTTGTCGGCCGCGCCGGAGACGCAGTCGTCGAAGAGGGCCTGGATCGAGCCGTGGGGATTCGCGGAGAGGGCGAGCTTCTGCTGGTTGCTCAGCCGGTCCTGGGCGAACTTCGCCGGGTTCGACGGCAGGTTGAGCAGGATCAGCCGGCGCGTGCCGCGCCACATCGCCTGCCGCTGCTCCGGCTCGGTGTCGAAGAGCCGGACGGCAACCGACGCGCCCTCGTCGACCAGCGCCGGGTACGCCTTGACCGGCTGCCCGGCCCGCCGGGTCTCGAAGGTGCGCGGGAGGGCGCCGATCGTCCACCGGGTGAGCCCGGACCGCTGCTCGGGCCCCGGGGCGCTCCCGGGGGCCGTGGCGGCCTTCTCGAAGGCCCGGGAGATGGCCGCCTGCGTCTTCGGCTTCAGCCGCGTCCGCAGCGCCTCCAGGTCCTTGTCCTCGGCGATCTTCCGCTTCCGCTCGTCGACGATCCGGAAGGTGATCTTCAGGTGGTCGGGGACGCGGCCGGGGTCGAAGTCGTCCGCCTCGATCCGCACGCCGGTCATCCGGTGCAGCTCGCGCGCCAGCGACACGGTCAGCGGCGCCGCGAGGGGCGATGCCTGGTCCAGGAAGCGCTGCGCGTAGTTCGGCGCCGGGACGCAGTTGCGCCGCAGCGGCTTGGGCAGGGAACGGATCAGCTCCGTCACCAGGTCCTCGCGCAGGCCCGGGATCTGCCAGTCGAAGCCCTCGGAGGAGACCTGGTTGAGCACCTGGAGCGGGATGTGGACGGTCACGCCGTCCGCGTCCGCGCCGGGCTCGAACTGGTAGGTCACCTTGAACTTCAGCCGGCCCTGCCGCCAGGAGTCCGGGTAGTCGTCCTTGGTGACGGCCTCGGCGTTCTCGTTGATGAGCATGGAGTGCTCGAAGTTGAGCAACTCCGGCTCTTCCCGGCGCTTGTGCTTCCACCAGGAGTCGAAGTGGGCGCCGGAGACGATGTGTTCGGGCAGCCGCTGGTCGTAGAAGTCGAAGAGCGTCTCGTCGTCGACGAGGATGTCGCGGCGGCGGGCGCGGTGCTCCAGCTCCTCGACCTCGCCGAGCAGCTTGCGGTTGTCGTGGAAGAACTGGTGGTGCGTCCGCCAGTCGCCCTCCACGAGCGCGTTGCGGATGAAGAGCTCGCGGCTCGTCTCCGGGTCGATCCGGCCGTAGTTGACCTTCCGCTGGGCGACGATCGGCACGCCGTAGAGCGTGACGCGCTCGTACGCCATCACGGCCGCCTGCTTCTGCTCCCAGTGCGGCTCGCTGTAGTTCCGCTTGACGAGGTGCTGGGCGAGCGGCTCGATCCACTCCGGCTCGATGCGGGCGTTCACCCGGGCCCAGAGCCGGGAGGTCTCCACCAGCTCGGCCGACATCACCCAGCGCGGCGGCTTCTTGAAGAGCGCGGAGCCGGGGAAGATCGCGAACTTGGCGCTGCGGGCGCCCAGGTACTCGTTCTTGTCGGTGTCCTTGAGGCCGAGGTGGGAGAGCAGGCCGGCCAGCAGCGACTGGTGGATGCGCTCCGGGGCCGCGTCCTCCTCGGAGAGGTGGACGCCCATGGACTTCGCCACCGTGCGCAGCTGCGTGTAGATGTCCTGCCACTCGCGTATGCGCAGGTAGTTCAGGAACTCCGACTTGCACATCCGCCGGAACGCCGACGACGACAGCGTCCTCTGCTGCTCGCGCACATAGCGCCAGAGGTTGAGGAACGCGAGGAAGTCGCTGGTCTCGTCCTTGAAGCGGGCGTGCTGCTGGTCCGCCTGCTGCTGCTTGTCCGAGGGCCGCTCGCGCGGGTCCTGGATGGAGAGGGCGGCGGCGATGACCATGACCTCGCGGACGCACCCGTTCCGGTCGGCCTCCAGGACCATGCGGGCCAGCCGCGGGTCCACCGGCAGCTGCGCGAGCTTCCGGCCGAGCGGGGTGAGCCTCTTCCTGGGGTCCTTCTGCTGCGGGTCGAGCGCGCCCAGCTCCTGGAGCAGGTCGACGCCGTCCTTGATGTTGCGCCGGTCCGGCGGGTCGATGAAGGGGAACTTCTCGATGTCGCCCAGGCCGGCGGCGGTCATCTGGAGGATGACGGACGCCAGGTTCGTCCGCAGGATCTCCGCGTCCGTGAACTCCGGGCGGGAGAGGAAGTCCTCCTCGGAGTAGAGCCGGATGCAGATGCCGTCGCTGGTGCGGCCGCAGCGGCCCTTGCGCTGATTGGCGCTGGCCTGTGAGATCGGCTCGATGGGCAGGCGCTGGACCTTGGTGCGGTGGCTGTAGCGGGAGATCCGGGCGAAGCCGGGGTCGATCACGTACCGGATGCCGGGGACGGTCAGCGACGTCTCCGCGACGTTCGTCGCCAGCACGATGCGGCGGCCGGTGTGGCGCTGGAAGACGCGGTGCTGCTCGGCGTGGGAGAGGCGCGCGTAGAGCGGCAGGATCTCAGTGCCGTGTCCGTCAGCGCCTCCGGCGCGGGGGAGCTTCTTCTCCAGCGCGTCCGCGGTGTCACGGATCTCCCGCTCGCCGGAGAGGAAGACCAGGATGTCGCCGTCGCCCTCGCGGACCAGCTCGTCCACGGCGTCGCAGATCGCGGTGATCTGGTCGCGGTCGGCGTCCTCGCCGTTCTCCTCCAGGAGGGGCCGGTAGCGCACCTCCACCGGATACGTCCGGCCGCTGACCTCGATGATCGGGGCGTCGCCGAAGTGCCGGGAGAAGCGCTCGGGGTCGATCGTCGCCGAGGTGATGACGACCTTGAGGTCGGGGCGGCGGGGGAGCAGCTGGGCGAGGTAGCCGAGGATGAAGTCGATGTTGAGGCTGCGCTCGTGCGCCTCGTCGATGATGATCGTGTCGTAGGCGCGCAGCTCGCGGTCGGTCTGGATCTCCGCGAGGAGGATGCCGTCCGTCATCAGCTTGACGTGGGTGTCCGGGCTCACCTGGTCGGTGAAGCGGACCTTCCAGCCGACGGACTCGCCGAGCGGCGTCCGCAGCTCCTCCGCGACCCGCTCGGCCACGGTGCGGGCGGCGATGCGGCGGGGCTGGGTGTGGCCGATCAGGCCCTTCACGCCCCGGCCGAGCTCCAGGCAGATCTTGGGGATCTGGGTGGTCTTGCCGGAGCCGGTCTCACCCGCGACGATCACGACCTGGTGGTCGCGTATCGCCTCCAGGATCTCGTCCTTCTTCTGGCTGACCGGGAGCTGCTCGGGGTAGCTGACGGCCGGCAGGGCCGCCCGCCGGCTCTCGACGCGCAGCTCGGCCTCGGCGATCCCGTCGGCGATCTCGGCCAGGACGGCGGCGCGGGCCTCGGGCTTGCGGATGCGGCGGGCGCCGTCGAGCCTGCGCCCCAGCCGCTGCTGGTCGCGCAGCATGAGCTCGGAGAGGCGCTCGGCGAGGTCGGCGAAGGCGGCGGCGGGGGCGGCAGGCTGCGTAGACATACGGGGTCCAGGATCGCACCAGGCGCGCCGGAGCGGCGAACGACTTTCGGTGACGGCCCCGGCACACAGCACTGAGCCCCTCATCCGGGGATGAGGGGCTCGTCGTGGCTGGGGCCGGGGTCGAACCGGCGACCTTCCGCTTTTCAGGCGGACGCTCGTACCAACTGAGCTACCCAGCCACGCGGTTCCTCGCGGAACCGCAGCGGTCCTGACGGGATTTGAACCCGCGGCCTCCACCTTGACAGGGTGGCGAGCACTCCAAACTGCTCCACAGGACCAAGCGCGAGTGCGAGAACCAGTCTCGCACACGATCGTGCGTGCCCCCAACGGGATTCGAACCCGTGCTACCGCCTTGAAAGGGCGGCGTCCTGGGCCACTAGACGATGAGGGCTGATGGCCCACCTGGGCGCTTGCGGCGCCTCGGGGACGTGAGAAGCATATGGGATGCGGGGAGCGAACGCCAAAACGGTTTGCCGAGGTCCCCGCCGCAGCGCCCGCCCGGGCCCCCGCGGCGTCCCGCCCCGGACCCGCGCCGGGCCCGTCCGTGCCGGACAATGGCGGCGTGCTGGAGATGACGCGCGAGGAGTTCGAGGAGCTGGTCTCCGAGGCGCTGGACCGGATCCCGCCCGAGCTGACGCGGCTGATGGACAACGTCGCCGTGTTCGTCGAGGACGAGCCCCCGTCCGGCGACCCGGAGCTGCTCGGGCTCTACGAGGGGACGCCGCTGACCGAGCGCGGCGAGTGGTACGCCGGGGTGCTGCCGGACCGGATCACCGTCTTCCGCGGCCCGACGCAGCGGATGTGCGCCAGCCGGGACGAGATCGTGGCGGAGGTCGAGGTGACGGTGGTCCACGAGGTGGCCCACCACTTCGGCATCGACGACGCCCGGCTGCACGCGCTCGGCTACGGCTGAGCCGCGACCGGTCCGCCGGTCCGTGCGCGTGTCCTGGGCGGGGCGGGGTCAGTTGGGCAGGGGGCCCGTTCCCCAGCGATCCCCTGGATCCCCCGGTGGTCCCGTACATCCCGTAAGGCGGTCCCCCTCATGCGCGCGACCCCAGTGCACGCAGCGTTCCGTATCGCGGCCGCGGCCGTCGCGACCCTGGCCCTCGGCGGCTGCATGAGCGTGAGCGAGCCGGGCCGGCCCGCGCCGTCCGAGCCGGGGAGGCAGCGGGCGGCCGGGCGGGAGCCGGAGGACGGGAAGGCCTCGCCGGGCGGGCGGAGCGCCCACGCGGACGCGAAGGGTGTGCGCGGCGTCACGGGCGGGCCGTCGGCCGTCCGCAGCGCCCGGCCCGGGGAGCCCTCGGCCGCCGCCCCGTCGGCGGAGCCGGCCGAGGCCTCGCCGCCGGCCGCACGGCCGGACGGCAAGCCGGGGGAGCGCAGGAAGCCGCCCGCGCCCGGCGCTTCGTCCGCCCCGCCGAAGCCGCCGACCCCGGCGCCGCCGACCAAGGCGCCGAACCCCGACAAGCCGACCTCCGCGCCCCCGGCCCCGCCGTCCCCGTCCACCGACGCCCCGGCGCCGCAGCCGACCCCCCAGTCGGGGCCGCCGTCGCACTGACGGGCGGGGCGGGCGGCGGCGGACCGAGGAGGCGGGGTTGCGCCGGACGGCCTCGAGTGCGTATGGTGGTAGATCGTTTGATCCCATTTGCCCGGCGCCCTACCGAAGCGCGCCGCGTGGCGCGTTCCTTACCTTGCCGTGGCTGACCGCATCGAGGCGGTCATTTGTGAAGCCGACACGGAGCTTGGGCGCGTGCCGAAACTCCGGAAGGTTTCGCATTTCGCATGTCCATTTCCACTGACCCGACGACGCTGCTCGAGAACGACGAGAGCATCGAGAACCTCGGGAACGACGAGATCGTCACCGAGGACGCCGTCGCCGCCGACGAGCCGACCGTCACCTTCGCCGACCTGGGCCTGGACGAGGCGATCGTCCGCAAGCTCGCCCAGAACGGCGTCACCACCCCCTTCCCGATCCAGGCCGCGACCATCCCGGACGCCCTGGCCGGCAAGGACATCCTCGGCCGCGGCCGCACCGGCTCCGGCAAGACGCTCTCCTTCGGCCTGCCGCTGCTGTCCCTGCTGGCCGAGGGCCGCACGGAGAAGAAGCGCCCGCGGGGTCTGATCCTCACCCCGACCCGTGAGCTGGCGATGCAGGTCGCCGACGCCCTCCAGCCGTACGGCGACGTCCTCGGCCTGAAGATGAAGGTCGTCTGCGGCGGTACGTCCATGGGCAACCAGATCTACGCCCTGGAGCGCGGCGTCGACATCCTCGTCGCCACCCCGGGCCGGCTGCGGGACATCATCAACCGCGGTGCCGCCTCGCTGGAGGACGTGAAGGTCGCCGTCCTCGACGAGGCCGACCAGATGGCCGACATGGGCTTCCTGCCCGAGGTCACCGAGATCCTCGACCTCGTGCCGACCGGCGGCCAGCGCCTGCTGTTCTCCGCGACGCTGGAGAACGAGATCGACACCCTGGTCAAGCGCTACCTGGTCGACCCGGTCACGCACGAGGTCGACCCGTCGGCCGGCGCCGTGACCACCATGACCCACCACGTCCTCGTCGTGAAGCCGAAGGACAAGGCCCCGGTCACCGCCGCCATCGCCGCCCGCAAGGGCCGCACGATCATCTTCGTGCGCACCCAGATGGGCGCCGACCGCGTCGCCGAGCAGCTGGTGGACGCCGGCGTGCGCGCCGACGCCCTGCACGGCGGCATGACCCAGGGCGCCCGCACCCGCGTCCTGGAGGACTTCAAGTCCGGCCGCGTCGGCGTGCTGGTCGCCACCGACGTCGCCGCCCGCGGCATCCACGTCGACGGCATCGACCTGGTCCTCAACGTGGACCCGGCCGGTGACCACAAGGACTACCTGCACCGCTCCGGCCGCACGGCCCGCGCCGGCCAGTCCGGCACGGTCGTCTCCCTGGCCCTGCCGCACCAGCGCCGCCAGATCTTCCGCCTGATGGAGGACGCGGGCGTGGACGCCTCGCGCCACATCGTCGGCGGTGCCGGCGCCTTCGACGAGGACGTGGCCCGGATCACCGGCGCCCGTTCCCTCACCGAGGTCCAGGCCGACTCGGCGGCCAACGCCGCCAAGCAGGCCGAGCGCGAGCTCGCCGAGCTCAACCGCCAGGTGGAGCGCGCCACGCGGCGCGCCGCCGAGCTGCGCGACGAGGCCGACCGCCTGCTGGCCCGCGCCGCCCGCGAGCGCGGCGAGGACCCGGAGGCCGCCGTCGCCGCCGCGGCCGAGGAGGCCGCCGCCGAGGCCGCCCGCGAGGAGGCCCGGCTCGCCGCCGAGGCCGCCGCCCAGGCCGAGCGGGAGCGCGAGCAGCGCGAGCGCCGCGACGACCGGGGCAACTTCGAGCGCCGCTCGTCCGGCTTCCGCCGCGACGACCGTCGTGACGACCGCCGCGACGACCGTGGTGGTTTCCGGCGTGACGAGCGGCGTGACGACCGTCCCGGCTTCCGCCGCGACCGTGACGACCGTCCGGCGTTCCGCCGCGACGACCGGCGTGACGACCGTGGTGGTTTCCGGCGTGACGAGCGGCGTGACGACCGTCCCGGCTTCCGCCGCGACCGTGACGACCGTCCGGCGTTCCGCCGCGACGACCGTCGTGACGACCGCCGTGACGATCGGGGCGGCTTCCGCCGCGACGACCGCGGGGGGTTCCGCGGCCGTGACGAGCGCGGCGGCTTCCGCCGCGACGACCGTCCGTCCGGCGGCTACCGCTCCGGCGGCGGCGACCGTCCGTTCAACCGCGACCGCCGTGACGACCGGCCCTCCGGCGGGTTCCGCTCCGGCGGCGACCGTCCGTACGGCCGCCGTGACGACCGCCACGACGGCCACCGTGCCGGCTCCTTCGACCGCCGCGCCGACAAGCCCCGCTGGAAGCGCAACGGCTGAGCCCTGGGCAAGCGCCCGGCCACCCCGCCGAACTGAGGGCCCGTACGGCACGCTCGTACCGGACGGGCCTCTTCCGGAAAGGCCGCCGGAAAAGTCCCGGGCATAACGACTCGGGCTCCGGCGCCCCTCCGGGCTATGCTGCGGGGTGCGGGCCGTTAGCTCAATTGGCAGAGCAGTGGACTTTTAATCCATTGGTTGTGGGTTCGAGTCCCACACGGCCTACCGCAGAGGAAACCGCAGGACGCCCGACCGGCGTCCTGCGGTTTTCCGTCTCCCGGGGCGCTTCCGTCCCGGAAGGCGGCTCCGGGGGCGGCGCACCACCTCTCCGCGGCCGTGAGGGGAGGAAATGCGCCCGGCCGGGCCTGGTACCGGCGGATCCCCACGAACGAGTGCAAGCGTGCCCGGTCCAACCCCTTTGCCGTAAAGGCCCGTTCACCGTCCCTTAGCGTGACAGGTCCGCCCGTGACATGCCGGAGGGACCGGGGCCGACATGGGGTACATACGGCTGCTGCGCAGACGGCCGGTGCGCGTGTTGTGGCTCTCGATGACGCTGTCCGTCATCGGTGACCGCCTCTACGCGATCGCCACGATGTGGATCGTCTGGGAGTCGACGCACTCCTCGCCGCTCACCGGCCTGGTCGCCGTCGCGGAATCACTTCCGTACGTCGTCCTGGCCGGTGCCCGCGAGGGGGTGGCCCGGTTCATGCGCTGGCGCGCGCTGGCCCGGGTGGACGCGGCACGCGCGCTCCTCGCGCTGTCGGTGCCGCTGCTGTGGACGCCGGACGGCACGGGGCTGACGGTGCTGCTGGGGCTGGTGCTGATGCTCGGGGTGCTCGGCGCCGTCTTCGACCCCAACCTCGGCGCGCTCATCCCCCAACTCGCCTCCTGCGACGGGGTGGTGGACCTCCACGAAGTGAGCGGGCTGTTCGACCTGACCGCGCGGATCGCCGCCGTCGTCGGCCAGGGGAGCGTGGGCGCCGTCCTCCTCCTCGTCCCCGAGATCCAGCTCTACGCCATCGACGGGCTCACCTTCGCCGTCTCGGCGGCCGCCCTGACCTGGCTCGGCCGCCACGCGGCCGGCGTCGTGGGGCGCGCCGCGGCGCAGCGTCCCCCGGCGGCCGGCCGGCGGCTGCTGCGCGCCCACCGGCCGGTGGCCGCCGCCGTCGCGGTGAGCGGGGTGGCGCAGTTCGCGGCGGCCGTGCCGACGGTGGGGCTGCCGCCGCTGATCGCCGTCCGGCTCGGCCAGGGCGCCGCCGGGTACGGGCTCACGCTCGCGGCGACGGCGGCCGGGGCCCTGGTCGGCAATCTGCTGACCCCCGGCCTGCCGGCCGGTCGCCGCTGGCTGGGCACCTACTGCGCCGCCTGGGTGCTGTCCGGGGTGGCGCTCGCCGGCCTCGGCCTGGCCACCACGCTGACGGCGGCGGTGGCGCTGTGCGTGGCCGGCGGACTGCTGTTCCCCGTCACGGCGGTGACGCTGCGGGCCCGGCTCTCCCGTTTCGCGCCCGCCGAGCGGGTGGCGCTGCTGACCGCCCATCAGTCCGTCACCCGCGCGGCGGGCGCCGCCGGCCTGCTGCTCCTGCCGTACGCGGTGGACGCGGCCCCGGGCGGCTCGTTCGTCGGGGCCGGGCTCCTGCTGTCCGTCCTCGCCGCGGCCGGCTGGTGGCTCGGCCGCCGGCCCACCGGGCGGGCGGTCCCGACCGCCGACGGCAGCGGGGCGGCCGAGCACGGGCTGGCGGGGTGAGCGGGCGCGGGGGCGCCGCCGTCGCGCCCTCACGCCCCGGTGCGGGACGCCGCCGGGCCGAGGCGCGACGGGTCGTAGGCGTACCCCACGTGCCGGACGGTCAGGATCGTCTCCCGGTAGCCGGGGCCGAGCTTGCCGCGCAGACGGGCGATGTGCACGTCCACCGTGCGTCCGCCGCCCAGGGCCGTCGGCCCCCAGACGGACGCCATCAGCTGGCGCCGGGTGTGCACCTGGAGCGGCCGCGTGACCAGGTGCGCCAGGAGCTCGAACTCCACGAAGGTGAGCCGGATCTCGCGCCCCCCGGCGACGGCGGTGCGGCGCTTGTAGTCGATCGTGATCCCGTCGGCGGCCGGGGCGGCCGCGTGCCGGCGGCCGTGGGCGGCGGCCGGGGCGGGGTGCGGGAAGTGGTTCCGGAGGGCCCGCGGGTAGTGCAGGGACATGGCCGTTCCTCCTCTGACCCGTTGGGGGAGGCGGTCACCTCCCGCGAGTAAGAAGGAAGCGGAGGCGCGGGGGTTGCCTCGGGGCGCGGGCGTACGGGACCGGCGTGCGGTGAACTCCCTTGCGCCGCACGTCCGATGGGCGCGCCGGGGCCGTGCCGCGTGCCCCGTCCTCGGCCGGGCGTTCGGCCGTCCTCCGTCCGGCGGCGGATAACGGCAAACCCCGCCCCCGCCGCGTGCCCGCGCCGCTACGGTAAGTGCGCGAGGTGCGCAGGAGCGGGCCGGGAGGTCGAGGGCATGGAGCAGACGCACACGGGCGGGGGCGAGGGCCGCGCCGAGCCGACACCCGCCGAGCACGTGGCCGCGCTGCTGGCGCGCGCCCAGAACGGCTTCGAGATCGCCGAGCCCCTGCTGGAGCGGCTGCGCACGGCCCTGATGCACCAGGCCGAGCTCCGCTCGTACCGCCAGCGCAACGACGGCTCCCGCCCGCTGCGCTGCCACACCTACCGGCACGTCTTCCTGCTCGCGGACGGCAGCAGCCTGCTGCTCCACGAGCTGGAGCACGACACGGGCCCGGAGGGCCGCTTCCAGTACGAGCTGTACGCCCGCGAGGACGCCCTCGACGAGGCCGAGCGCCGGGTGCACGAGCGGATCGGCGGCGGCATCGGCCCGGGCCGCGAGGACGAGGAGCTGCCGGCCTGGCTCGCCGAGGAGCTGCTGCTGGCCATGGCCCCCGGCCGGCCCCGCCGCGAGTACGTCTCCGAGGCGTCGCCCGACCACGCCCGCCGGCTGCTGCGCCGCGCGGAGAACCAGGACGGGCCCGGCGAGGTGGTCGGCGAGATCCTCCAGGGCGCCCTCGGCCACCACATCGCGCTGATCACCAAGCCGCGGCGGCGCGGGCCGGGGCGGGACGCGACCTGGTGCCGCTTCTACGAGCACGCGTTCCTGCTGGAGGGCGGGGGCGAGGTGTCCCTCTGGGAGCTGGAGCACAATCTGACCTCCGACGGCCGGCTCGTCTGCGAGGTCTACCTCGACGAGGCGGACGCCGAGGTGGCGGCCGACCGGCACGCGCGGGCGCTGGGGGTCGACTTATGAGGGGGTGCGGCGCACGGAGGGTGTGGTACGGTTGTTCGAGTTGCAGTTGTGGTACCCATGAACTCGTGTGCGCCTCGGTCATGTAGCCGATGGCGCATTTTTGTTTATGCCGGCCCTGCCGGCTGCCGGTCCGTTCCTTCGTACCGGCGCGGTGCCCACCCCATTCCGCTAGGAGAAAAGCATGGCTACCGGCACCGTGAAGTGGTTCAACTCCGAGAAGGGCTTCGGCTTCATCGAGCAGGACGGCGGCGGCCCCGACGTCTTCGCCCACTACTCGAACATCGCCGCCCAGGGCTTCCGTGAGCTGCTCGAGGGCCAGAAGGTGTCCTTCGACGTCACCCAGGGCCCGAAGGGCCTGCAGGCGGAGAACATCGTCAGCATCTGACGACCCCCGCAGTACGAGGCGATGGGGCCCGCACCACTGGGTGCGGGCCCCATCGTCGCCTCGTCGCCCGTCCCGTTCGCCATCGCTTCCGCACCAGCGCGCCCAGCCAGGGAAGGTCCTTGATGCCCAGCTCAGCCCGCCCCGCCCGACCGTCCCGCAGCACCGCTCCGAGCGGCGGCGGCCGGCCGGCGCGCCGTCGGCCGGCCCGTCCCGCCGGGGGCGCGGCGCCGTCCGAGGCCGCGGAGTTCGCGGTTCCGGTGAGCACGACGCCGGCGCTCCCGCCCGTGGCCGCCTTCGCGGACCTGGGCCTGCCCGCCGCGCTGCTGTCCACGCTGACGGCGCAGGGCGTCACCGAGCCCTTCCCGATCCAGGCCGCCACCCTGCCCAACTCGCTGGCGGGCCGTGACGTCCTCGGCCGGGGCCGCACCGGCTCCGGCAAGACCCTGGCCTTCGGCCTGGCCCTGCTGGCCCGGACCGCGGGACGCCGGGCGGAGCACCGCCGTCCGCTCGCGCTCGTCCTCGTGCCGACCCGTGAGCTGGCCCAGCAGGTCACCGACTCGCTGGCGCCCTACGCGGCGGCGCTGAAGCTGCGTACGGCCACGGTCGTCGGCGGCATGTCCATCGGCCGGCAGGCCAACCAGCTCGCGCGCGGCGCCGAGGTCCTGGTCGCCACGCCGGGCCGGCTCGCCGACCTCATCCAGCGCGGCGACTGCGCGCTGGGCGACGTGGCGATCACGGTCCTCGACGAGGCCGACCAGATGGCCGACATGGGCTTCCTGCCGCAGGTCACGCGGCTGCTGGAGCAGGTGGCCCCGGGCGGTCAGCGGATGCTCTTCTCGGCCACGCTCGACCGCAACGTCGACCGGCTCGTCCGCCGCTTCCTCAGCGACCCGGTCACGCACTCCGTGGACCCGTCCGCCGGCGCGGTGGTCACCATGGACCACCACCTCCTGCACGTCGAGGACGTCGAGGCGAAGCGGGGCGCGGTCACCCGGATCGCCGCCCGCGAGGGCCGCGTGATCATGTTCGTCGACACCAAGCGCGGTGCCGACCGGCTGGCCAAGCGGCTGCTCTCGGAGGGCGTACGGGCGGCCGCGCTGCACGGCGGCAAGAGCCAGCCGCAGCGCAACCGGACGCTGGAGCAGTTCCGCACCGAGCAGGTCACCGCGTTGATCGCGACCAACGTCGCGGCCCGTGGCATCCACATCGACGGCCTCGACCTGGTCGTCAACATCGACCCGCCCGTCGACCACAAGGATTACCTCCACCGCGGTGGCCGGACGGCCCGCGCCGGCGAGTCCGGCACGGTCGTCACCCTCGTCCTGCCCGAGCAGCGCCGCGAGATGACGCGGATGATGACGACGGCGAAGATCAGCCCCCGGGTGACCCGGGTCGCCCCGGGCGACGCGGAGCTCTCCCGCATCACGGGTGCCCGTGAGCCGAGCGGTGTTCCCGTGACGATCCCGGTCCCGGCCCAGCCGGCGGCTGCGTCGAAGGGTGCGCCGAAGGGCGCGGGGGACGGTCGGGGCCCGGGCTCGGGCTCGGGTGCAGGCTCGGGCTCGGGCTCGGCGAAGGGTTCGTCCCGCTCGAAGGGTGCGGGCCGGGGCTCCCGCGGCCGCGGCCGCGGGAACGGCGGCGCGGCCCAGGCCGCCTCGTCGGGCCGCGCCGCCCAGACGACCGGTTCCGACCGGACCACCATCGGTTCCGACCGGACCACCACCGGTGCGGGCCGGACCGCCGGTACCGG
The DNA here is from genome assembly GCF_001187435.1 of Streptomyces caatingaensis. Classification (GTDB taxonomy): domain Bacteria; phylum Actinomycetota; class Actinomycetes; order Streptomycetales; family Streptomycetaceae; genus Streptomyces; species Streptomyces caatingaensis. Next base: position 400,087 of record NZ_LFXA01000018.1, read on the forward strand.
CCGGACGACTGGTGCGGGCCGGACGGGCCGTGCCACGCTCCCGCCCGGCGAGACCCCCCGCTCCGGCGAGGCCCGTCCCGCCCGGACGGCCGAGTCCGCCTCCCGCCCCCGGAGGGCCCGCACCCGCCGGCCGAGCGTCTGACGACCGGAGCGCCCGGCCCGGGCAGGCGTAGCCGGGGCCCGGTGCCGGGCGTCTCCGAACCCACCCCCCACCCGGCCCACCCCCACTGGCCACCCCCTCCCGCCCGGGCCATCGTGGGACGAGAACCCTCGCGAGGGTGAGCGTCCCCGAAAGGGAGCCCGGGGCGGGGGCGCCCCGCAAGGAACCGCGAGGCGGAGCGCCCGGAGCGGGACCGCGCGGAGCCCGCCCTCCACGTGACGCCCCCGCAGAACCCGCGCGGACGCGGCGTGCGCAGAACCCGCACGGCACCACCCCGCGAAAACCTCACAACCCGCAGGAGAACACGGTGGGGAAGCGAGAGGGAGGAGAGGCCGCCGCTCGGGACCCGGCGGTCGTCACCCCCACCCGCCCCAACCCCCTCTGGCGAGCCGCCTGCTGGCTCCCCGCCCTCCTCCTCGTCGCCGGCGAGGTCTTCGCCTCCCTCACACCCCCCAACTACAACTCCGCCCCCTTCTTCACCGCCGCCCCCCTCGTCGCCGCGTCCCTCCTCTCCGCCCGCGCCACGGCCGTCGTCGCCGCGATCGCCGTCCTCGCGTCCGTCGACATCACCGTCCACCGCGGCTCCCCGAGCACCGGCGAGTCCGTCACCGAGAACGTGACGGTCCTGACCGTCTCCCTCCTCGCCCTCGGCATCAACCGCGTCGTGCGCCGCAGCGACAGCCGCCTCCGGTCCGCGCGCGGCATCGCCGAGGCGGCGCAGCGGGCCGTGCTGCCCGTGCCGCCCGCCCGCGTCGGCGGCCTGCGCATCGCGGCCCGCTACGTCGCGGCGCAGGCGGACGCCGGGATCGGCGGCGACCTGTACGCGGTGCAGGACACCCCGTACGGCGTCCGCCTGATCGTCGGCGACGTCCGCGGCAAGGGACTCGGCGCCGTCGAGGCCGTCGCCGTCGTGATCGGCGCGTTCCGCGAGGCGGCGGAGCAGGAGCGCACCCTGGACGGCGTGGCGCACCGGCTGGAGAGCGCGCTCCGCCGCGAGGGCGACCGCCGGGCGAACCTCGACCAGTTCGAGGGCTTCACCACCGCCGTCCTCGCCGAGGTCCCGCACGGCGGCACCCGCCGCCTGCGCCTGGTCAACCGCGGCCATCCGCCCCCGCTGCTGCTCCATCCGGACGGCTCGGTCGGCGAGACCCACCCGCGCACGCCCGCGCTGCCGCTGGGCATGGGTGACCTGGGGGAGGGGGACTGGCCGGACCGGGTCGAGGAGTGGGACTTCCCGCCGGGCACGACGCTCCTGCTGTTCACCGACGGGGTGACGGAGGCGCGGGACGCGGCCGGCGTCTTCTACGACCCGCGGGAGCGGCTGACGGGACTGCAGTCCAGGAGCCCGGACGGCCTCCTGGACTTCCTCGCGGCGGACGTGGCCCGGCACGCGGGCGGACACACCGACGACGACATGGCCCTGCTGGCCGTCCACCGCGTCGACGGCCATGGCCGTGACCACCTGAGGGCGCACCCGGGGCGTTGAGGGCGCGCCCCCCGGCACGCTGCATCACGGGTGACACACCATCAGTGCGGAACGCTCCCCGTTCTCTCCGAGCGCCCCCCGGATTCACGCTTTCGGCTTGGAAACCACCAGTCCTGTCTATTAACGTTCGATAACGCAACGCGGTCCTCCACCGCCACAAGAGGCGGCGCCGCGCGCCTTCGCCGAATCCCGTGGACACCAGAGGGAACCGGGGAACCACCAACCCGTGGGGTGCATCGGACGGTCCTCGGGCCGGCCCGTAGGAGACCTTCCTCCTCCGAACCCGTCAGCTAACCCGGTAGGCGAGAAGGAAGGAAAGGAGAGCGCCCCCGTGGCGTCCAACAGCCCCACAGGCGAGGACAGTTCGCACGTCTCCTGGCCGGGACCGGATCCTTCCGGCGAGCCGGCTCCCGACGGCCGGGGCCCGGTTGCGGACGGCGAGGGCCCGGTCCGCGGCCGGCACCGGGTGCCCAGGCAGCGCGGCGGCACGATGGCCCGCGGCGGCGCGGTGCTCGGCGCCGGAGTGATCGCCGCGGTCGGCGCGGGCGCCGGCGTGGCGACCGCGCAGGAGCGCCCGGCCCCGATATCCGTGCCGGACGTGGATCCGGCGGCGGGCGGGGGCGTGTACGCGTCCGCGTCCGGGGACGAGGACGCCACCGCCGCGACGGCGGCGACCGGGACCCGGCCGCATGCGGAGGCCCAGGCCCAGGCCGATGCTCAGGCTCACGCCGCGCCCCAGGGCCCGGCCGACGCCGGCGAGGCGCTGCGCGCCCGCATCCTCCAGCAGGCCGACCCCGCCGCCCACCACGACGCCGCCGGGTCCCCCGCCCAGGAGCGGGCGGCGGCCGACGCCCAGCGGATGGCCGCGGCGAAGGCCCGCGCGGCCGCGACCCAGGCGGACCAGGCCGTGGCGCACGCGCGGCAGACCGCGGCGGGCGCCGGCCACCAGGCCGGCTCCGCCGTCCGGGGCGCCGCGCACCACTCCGCGGAGGCCGCCGCCCGCGCCGCCGCACAGGCCACCGGCCCGCAGACCACCGCCACCCGGCAGGCCGCCGCCAAGGCGAGCAAGGCCCGGGCCGAGGCCCGGCGCGCCGCCGAGGGCATGGCGCGCGCCAAGCACCGCTACGTCCTGCCCGTCTCCTCGTACCGGATCACGGCCCGGTTCGGTTCGCACGGCGGCATGTGGTCGCACCGCCACACCGGCACCGACTTCGCCGCCCCGACGGGCAGCCCCGTCAAGGCCGTCAGCGGCGGCCGGATCACCCACGCCGGCTGGGCCGGCTCGTACGGCTACCGCATCGTGCTGCGCCTCGACGACGGGACGGAGCTGTGGTTCTGCCACCTGTCGTCCATGGTCGTCACCCACGGCGAGGTCGCGCCCGGCCAGGTCATCGGCCGGGTCGGGGCGACCGGCAACGTCACCGGTCCGCACCTGCACCTGGAGGTCCGCCCGCACGGCGGGCACCCGGTGGACCCGCTGCACTGGCTGCGCTCGAAGGGCCTGCACCCCTAGAACCCGGGACGGGCGCCTGCGAAGCGCGCTTGCGCAGGGCCCGGCGGAGGGCCCCTTCGACCGGGGTGAGGCGCGCGGGGGAGCTCGTACGAGCCCCCGCGCGCCGTTGTTTTCCCGGTGGGTACCCGCCACGCCTCTCTGCGGAATTTTGCCGCGAATGTTCCGTGGACGATCGGGAACTCAGATGGTGTGACGACCGCGACCATCAGCACTTCCGTGCCTTCACGCCTGGACCGGCTGCCCTGGTCCCGGTGGCACTGGACCGTGGTGATCGGCCTCGGCACCGTCTGGATCCTCGACGGCCTGGAGGTCACGGTCGTCGGCAACATCGCGGGGCGCCTCTCCGAGCAGGGCAGCGGCCTGCCCATCACAGGGGCCCAGGTCACCGGCGTGGCCGCGGCGCTCTACGTCTCGGGCGCCTGCGCGGGCGCCCTCTTCTTCGGCCGGCTGACCGACCGCTTCGGGCGAAAACGGCTGTTCATGGTGACGCTCGCCGTCTACCTGGGGGCGACGGCGCTGACGTCGCTCTCGTACTCGTCCTGGTGGTTCTTCGCCTTCCGCTTCATCACGGGCTTCGGCATCGGCGGGGAGTACGCGGCCATCAACTCGGCCGTGGACGAGCTGATTCCGGCCCGTTACCGGGGCCGCGTCGATCTCATCATCAACGGCAGCTTCTGGCTCGGCGCCATCGCCGGATCGCTGCTCGCGATATTCCTGCTGGACACCCGCCTCTTCCCGAAGGACGTCGGCTGGCGGCTGACGTTCGGGCTCGGCGTCGTCCTCGGCCTCGTCATCCTGCTCGTCCGCCGGCACGTCCCGGAGAGCCCGCGGTGGCTCTTCATCCACGGCCGGGCGGACGAGGCCGAGACGCTGGTCGACGCGATCGAGCGGCGCATCGAGGAGGAGAAGGGCACCCCGCTCGAGCCGGCCGCCGGCACCATCACCATCCGCCAGCGCAAGAGCACCGGCTTCCGCGACATCGCCCGTACGGTCTTCACCGACTACCGGCGCCGCGCCGTGCTGGGGCTCGCGCTCTTCATCGGCCAGGCGTTCCTCTACAACGCCATCACCTTCGGCTTCGGGGAGATCCTCACCAAGTTCTTCGGCGTCTCCACGTCGCGCACCGGCTACTTCTTCGCCGTGATAGCGGTCGGCAACTTCCTGGGCCCGCTCTTCCTGGGCAAGCTGTTCGACACCGCCGGCCGGCGCGTCATGATCTCGTCCACCTTCCTGCTCTCCGGCGCCCTCCTGTTCGTCACGGCCTGGCTCTTCGACGCCGGGCTCCTGACCGCGTTCACGCTGACCGCCTGCTGGTGCGTCGTCCTCTTCTTCGCCTCCGCCGGCGCGAGCAGCGCGTACCTCACCGTCTCCGAGGTCTTCCCGACCGAGACCCGCGCCATGGCCATCGCCTTCTTCTACGCGGTGGGCACGGCGGCGGGCGGCATCAGCGGCCCGCTGCTCTTCGCCGAGCTCACCAGCAGCGGGGTCGTCGGCGACGCGGTCCTCGCCTTCCAGATCGGCGCGACGCTGATGTGCCTGGCCGGGGTGGTCGCCGCCTTCCTGGCCGTCCCGGCCGAGGGCCGCGCCCTGGAGGACATCGCCACGCCGCTGTCCGTGCACACCGAGCCCCTGCCCGCGAGGGCCCTGGTCGACTGGCCCGCGCCGCCCACGCCGCCCACGCCCCCCGCACCTCCCGTGGAACGGCCCGGCCGGCCCGGCTGTCCCATGGAATAACCGGGCCGGCGGCCACGCTGGCAGACAACATGACCCAGAACCGGAAGATCGGCAGTCTGTCCGTCCACCCGCTCGCCCTGGGCGGCAACGTCTTCGGCTGGACCGCCGACGAGCAGCAGTCCTTCGCCGTCCTGGACGCCTACGCCGAGGCCGGCGGCAACTTCGTCGACACCGCCGACGTCTACGCCGCCTGGGCCCCCGGCAACGTCGGCGGCGAGTCCGAGACCGTCATCGGCAACTGGATGGCGGCCCGTGGCAACCGCGACGACATCGTCGTCGCCACCAAGGTCGGTGCCGGCATCCCCGAGAAGCGCGGCCTGTCCGCCACGGCCGTCAGAGAGGGCGTCGAGGGCTCCCTCCGCCGTCTCCGCACCGACCGCATCGACCTCTACTACACCCACTACGACGACCCGTCCCTGCCGGTCGAGGACTACCTCACCACCCTCGACGCCCTGGTGAGGGAGGGCAAGGTCCGCGAGATCGCCGCCTCCAACGTCACGGCCGAACGCCTCGCCGCCGCCCTGGAGTTCTCCGACTCCGCCGGCCTCGCCAAGTACGTCGCGATCCAGCCCGAGTACAACCTCGTCTCCCGCGACACGTACGAGGGCCCGCTCGCCGACGTCGCCGCCCGCCACGGCCTGGCCGCCGTCCCCTACTACGCCCTGGCCTCCGGCTTCCTCACCGGCAAGTACCGCCCCGGCACGACGGTCGACAGCGCCCGAGCGGAGGGCGCCGCCAAGCACCTCGCGACGGACCGCGGCCTCCGCGTCCTCGCCGCCCTCGACGAGGTGGCCGCGGCACACGGCGTCGAGGTGGCCACGGTGGCCCTCGCCTGGCTCGCCTCCCGCCCCACGGTCGCCACCCCCCTGGCCAGCGCCCGCACCCCCGAACAGCTCCGCCCGCTCCTGGCGTTGACGGACCTGAAGCTGACGGAGGAGGAGCTGGAGCGCCTGACGGAGGCGTCGGAGTAACGGGGATTCCCTGCCATGGGGCCCGGGGTGAACCCCTGGGCCCCGCCCGTCACATCAGCCCTTCGCCGCTGTCCGCTCCACGGCCCACGACGCCCCCGCCACAACTCCCGTGACCCCCAGCACAGAAGGCCACGCCCCCACCTTCTTCGCCAGCGGATGAGATCCCGCGAACCCGGCCAGATACAGCCCGGTCAACGCCGCCGCCTTCCCGGACCCCACCTTCCCGGCCCACTGCCGCGCCGCGACCACCCCGGCAACCCCCAGCGCGACCCCGCCCAACGGCCGCTTCTTCGTGACCCGGGCCACGCTGTATCCCCCGACCAGCCCGACCGCAGCCGTCACAGCCGCCGGAACCCGCGTCACTGCACCAGCAATCCCTGCCATAGCGGCAACCTCCGCATCAGAGTCATCAGCAGACGTCATACGTAAGCCTGCCTCCGAGGCTAGCTCCCGCCCCCACACAGGTCCCGAGCAGCCCACCCGCTACTCGGCCACCGCTGGGGGTGTCCGAGCAAGTGCCCCCGCAGTCGGGCAGTTCGGGGGCGGGAGCCGCAGAAGCCCCTGCCACGCAGGCCGCCAGGGAAGAATCAGCTCGACGCCCCCGTACACCGTATTGAGCGGTCACTTGGCAGTATGCGTGCATGACGAAGGCGAATCCGGTGAGCTTCGGTACCCCTCCAGGCGTGGTCGAAGGCCAGTGGTTCAAGGGCCACGCGGAGCTGCATGCAGCGGGGGTGCATCGACAGCTTGGGCAGGGGATCTCGGGTACGGCCCGGGAGGGGGTCGATTCGATCGTCCTCTCGGGCGGCTATATCGATGATGTAGATGGCGACTTGGAGATCATCTACACCGGCGAAGGCGGGCGGGACCGGGATACGGGGCGGCTCGTAGCCGATCAGACCATGGATTCTCCCGGCAACGCTGGCCTCCTCCTCAACGAGGCGCTGGGCCACCCGGTGCGGGTGATCCGTGGCTTGAAGATCAGTAAAGGTAAGCGGCGCCGAGCGATGGGTGGTTATGAGTACCGCGGCCTTTACCGTGTCGCTGACCACTGGATGACCGTGGGCAAGGAAGGCTTCCGCGTCTGTCAGTTCAAGCTCGTCAAGCTTGCTCCCGGCGAGATCGCCGAGCCGAAGCCCGTCTCTCCCGATGGAGCTTCTGATACGCCGCTCGAAGAGCAAGTGCGGCGGGTGGTCACCTCTGAGCGGCTGCTACGCGACTCCAGGGTCGTCAGGGAAGTGAAGAGGCTCTACAACAACACGTGCCAGATCTGTGGACTCCGCATGGTCGTCTCGCCAGGTGGCGAAGCGTACAGCGAGGCCGCCCACATTCAAGCTCTGGGGAAGCCCCATAACGGGGATGACGTGGTGGAGAACGTGTTGTGCCTCTGCGCCAACTGCCACGTCCGATTTGATCGGGGGGCTCTGCAACTGACCGATGGTTTCGAGGTCATCGACGGTCTGACGCAGAAGGCCGTCGGCCTCCTGCGGAAGGTCAAGGAGCACCAGGTAAGGCTGGATTGCATTCGCGCTCATCGGGCGCGATGGGCTGATCGAGGAGTCCTTGGCGAGGGCACCGACGCCTAGTCCTGACGTTACTTCGCGTGCTGATTCCCCGGCGCTCCACGGGGAATCAGCACGGCGTCACCGACGTTCCCCGGGCCCTGAACCGTAAGGCTGTCGCTGCCAGACTGGGCCCGCTGCCGCGGGTGGAGTCGGGCTGTACGGGCCCGCCACCCCGTACGACGGGGGCGTCATAACGGGGCGGACCACCGACAACGACGCCCGCTCCAGCGCCGGTTGGGCGACGGCCCGGCGCTGCCACAGGTGGTACAGCAGCTCCTGCTCCCGTGCCGGGAAGTCGGTGTCCATGCGGCCCGCGTAGGCGCGCTGGCGGAGGAAGGCCAGTGACGTGGCGAAGGAGATGTACTCCGCGACGGCGTGGGCCGCGGGCTTGCCGCCGTGGCGTTTGGCGACGTCGCGGGCGATCGCGCGGGCCCGCATCGACGAGAGGGCCAGTGGCTCGGGCGGGGTGAGCCAGCCCGCGGCCTGGTACTCCGGGAGGTGGGTGCGGATGGTGCGGAGTTCGGTCTGGCGGGACCAGATGGTCAGCCAGGTGAGGGTGCCGAAGACCGGGACCATGAACAGGGCGTAGACGATGAGGAAGCCGAGGCCGGGGAGGGAGGCGGAGCCGTTCCAGACGGAGTGGAGGACCATCGCCGTGAGGAGGCCGACGCAGGGGATCAGGGTGCGCAGGGCGCGGCGGTGGGCGGGGAGGGCGGCGGCTATGCCGAAGCCCAGGCCGGTCATGGAGGTGAAGAGGGGGTGGGCGAAGGGGGACATCAGGACGCGGACGACGAACGTGGCCGCGGTGGTGGTGAAGCCCGAGGCGCCGAAGGACTGGTCGGAGGCGTAGGCGTTGCCGAGGTAGAGGATGTTCTCCGTGAAGGCGAAGCCGGTGGCCGTCATGCCGGCGACCACCACGCCGTCCACGGTGGTGTTGAAGTCCCGGCGGCGGTAGAGGTAGAGGAGGAGGATGGCCACGGCCTTGGCGGACTCCTCCACCACGGGGGCCACGAAGGTCGCGCCGAAGGAGCCGGCCTCCTCGCGGTGGGCGATGTCGATCGTGTTCATGAGCCACTTCGTGGCGTAGCCGTTCGCGAGGAGGGCGACGAGGGTGGCCGCGCAGGCGCCCCAGGCGAAGGCGAAGACCAGGTTGCGCCAGGGCTTGGGCTCGACGCGGTCCATCCAGCGGAAGGCGGCGATCAGGAGTGGGACCGGGAGGACCGCCAGCCCCAGGCCCACCAGGAAGCCCGCCGTGCCGGTCTGCTCGCGCACCAGGGCGAGGATCAGCAGGCCGCACAGGGCCAGCAGCAGGACGAGCGTGCCGGCGCGTACGGCCTTGTTGTCCCAGAGCGCGCGGCGGGGGCGGTAGTGCCGGAAGGCCGGGGCGGGCGGCGGGGCTATAGGGCCCGCGGGGGCGGGCCGTTGCTGGGACTCATGCACCCGTTGACCTTAACCACCGCCGGACGGGCGACGGGCGGCTTTAGGCGCGGCGGAACAGCAGGTCGCGCACCACGTGGCCCTTCTCCAGGCCCTGGCCCTCGAAGCGGGTCAGCGGGCGGAACCCGGGGCGCGGGGCGAAGCCGCCGTCGGGCTGGGTGTTCTCGAAGCCGGGGGCCTCGGTCAGGACCTCCAGCATCTGCTCCGCGTACGGCTCCCAGTCGGTCGCGCAGTGGAGCAGGGCGCCGGGGGCCAGCCGGGTCGCGGCCAGGGCCAGGAATTCCGGCTGGATCAGCCGGCGCTTGTGGTGGCGCTTCTTGGGCCAGGGGTCCGGGAAGTAGACGCGGATCCCGGCGAGGGACTCGGGGGCGAGCATCTCGCGCAGCAGGATGATCGCGTCGCCGTTGGCGACCCGGACGTTCGTCAGGCCGTTGCGCTCGGCGAGCGCGAGCAGGTTGCCCTGCCCGGGGGTGTGCACGTCGCAGGCGAGGATGCCGGTGCCGGGGGCGGCGGCGGCCATCTGCGCCGTGGCCTCGCCCATGCCGAAGCCGATCTCCAGGACGACCGGCATGGCGGGGTCGCCGAAGAGCTCGCCCAGGTCGATCCGGCTCAGGCCGTCGATGTCCAGGCCCCACTTCGGCCACAGGCGGCGCAGCGCCTCGCCCTGCCCGGCCGTGACGCGGCTGCGGCGCGGCTGGAAGGAGCGGATGCGGCGCTCGTGGTGCGAGCCGGCCGGGTCCGGGGCCGGGCCGTCAGGGAACATCGGCTCCCGGCGTCGGCCCGGGGCGGGGACGGCGGGGGCGGTGGTCTGCTGGGAGGCCGTGGCGGCGTGGTTCTCGGACACAGTCCTTCCATAGTACGGGCGTGCCGGAAGCGCCTCCCGGTGCCGAATGCGCCCTCCTGTGCCGAATGCGCCTTCCGGTTCCGAAGAGCCTTCCGGTCCCGAAGAGGCTCCCGGTTCCGAAGAGGCTCCCGATCCCGAAGAGCCTCCCGGTTCCGAAAGCGCCCCAGCCCCAGCCCCAGCGCCTCCAGCCCTCAGCGCAGCTCCGCCAGCACCCTCCGCGCCACCTCCCGCCCGATCGGCAGGGACGCCGTCGCGGCCGGGGACGGCGCGTTCAGTACGTGCACCATGCGCGGCGAGCCGGCGAAGAGGAAGTCGTCGGCCAGCGAGCCGTCCCGCAGGACCGCCTGGGCGCGGACCCCGGACGGGGCGGGTATCAGGTCGTCGGCGGTCACGCCGGGGAGCAGGCGCCGGACCGCGGCCGTGAAGGCGGGCTTGGAGAGGGAGCGGCGGACCTCGTCGGCCCCGTACCGCCAGTGGCGGCGGGCCAGCCGCCAGACGCCGGGGTACGCGGCCGTGCCGGCCAGCTCGGCGGGGCGCACGGCCCGCCACGCGTACCCCTCGCGGGCCAGGGCGGGAACGGCGTTGGGCCCGAGGTGGACGCGGCCGTCGACGCCCCGGGTGAGGTGGACGCCGAGGAAGGGGAAGGCCGGGTCGGGCACCGGGTAGACGAGACCGCGGACCAGGGCCCGGGCGGCGGGGGCCAGCTCGTAGTACTCCCCCCGGAAGGGGACGATCCGCATGCCCGGGTCGTCACCGGCCAGCCGCGCGATCCGGTCGCTGTGCAGCCCCGCGCAGTTGACCAGGGCGCGGGCCCGGAGCACCGTGCCGTCCGCCGTACGGACCGCGACGGCGGCGCCGCGTCGGCCGATCACGCGGACCTCCGCCCCGTACCGCACCGACGCCCCCGCGTCCTCGGCGAGGCGGGCCAGGCACGCGGCGACGGCGCCGAAGTCGCAGACGCCCGTGGTGCCGACGTGGATGGCGCCGATGCCGCGCACCTCCGGCTCGAACTCGGCTATCTGGGCGCGCCCCAACTCCCGTACGGGGATGCCGTTCTCCCGGCCGCGCTGGACGAGGGCGTGCAGGCGGGGCAGCTCGGCGTGGTCCGTGGCGACGACGAGCTTGCCCGTGACCTCGTGCGGCAGCCCGTGCTCGGTGCAGAACTTCACCATCTCCGCCGCGCCCTGCACCGCGAACCGCGCCTTCAGCGAACCCGGCCGGTAGTAGAGCCCGCTGTGGATCACCCCGCTGTTGCGCCCGGTCTGGTGGCGGGCCGGGCCGGGCTCCTTCTCCAGCACCACGACCCTCGTGCCCGGCGCGGCACGCGTGAGCGCGTAGGCCGTCGACAGGCCCACGATGCCGCCCCCGATCACCAGCACGTCACCGTCGTACGCCGCGTCGTACGCCGCCATTGGGTCACCTCCCCGCGCTCCCCGCACCGACCGCCGGTACCCGCTCTCGCCGACTCACGGTCCCTATGATGACGTGCGCCACTGACAACGGGCCGAAACATCCCCGGACCAGGGACGATGCGCGAGCAACGGCGCCGTGGCGCCCAGGAGTCAGACCGCCGTCGTCATCGTCAGCAACGGCCGCGCCCGCTCCCGCAGCTCCACCACCCGCGGCTCGTTGCCGTACGGCTCCAGCCGGTGCAGCAGGTCGCGGACGTACTCGGTGGTGCGCGCCGAGGAGATGCGCCCCGCGACCTCGACCGCCCGCACCCCCGCCGCGCACGCCGCGTCGAGGTTGCCGGACTCCAGCTCGGCGACGGCCGAGACCACCAGCCGCAGCCCGTGCGAGCGCACGAACTCCTCCGTGGGCCGCGACAGCGCCTGTTCGGTGAAGCGCTGCACCTGCCGCGGCATGCGCAGGTCGCGGTAGCACTCGGCGGCGTCCGCGGCGAACCGCTCCTGGGTGTAGAAGTCCAGCCAGGACGGGTCCGGGTCGCCGGAACGCGCCCGCTCCAGCCAGCCCTCGGCGGCCTTGAGCGCGGCCCCGCAGGCCGGCTGGTCGCCCGCCTTGGCCTGGGCGCGCGCCTCGACGAGGCGGAAGAAGCTCATCGTGCGGGCCGTGGCCAGGCCGCGGTTGCGCTCCAGGGCGGCCTGGGCGAGGTCGACGCCCTCGTCCGCGTAGCCGCGGTAGGTGGCCTGGAGGCTCATCGAGGCGAGGACGTAGCCGCCGAGCGGGACGTCGGCGGCGGCGCGGGCCAGCCGCAGGGCCTGGATGTAGTACCGCTGCGCGGCCTCCTGCTGGCCCGTGTCGAAGGCCATCCACCCGGCGAGGCGCGTGAGTTCGGCCGTGGCGCCGAAGAGCGCGCGGCCCACCTCGTCGGTGTACGAGCCGAGGAGCAGCGGCGCGGCGTCGACCCGCAGGCACTCCGGCACCATCGACGAACGCCAGTCGCCGCCGCCGTACTTGGAGTCCCAGCGGCGCGCGTCGTCCGCGGCCTCCCGGAGCTTGGCGACGTCGCTGTGGCCGACACGTTGCGGGAGCCCGCAGTCCGGGACGGTGCCGGCCGCCTGCTCCGGATCGCGCGCCACCGAACTGTCGGCCGGGGTTATCAGCCAGCGCGAGGCGGGGGTGGAGTACGCGCTGACGGAAAACGAACCGGCGAGACTCTGCCAGATGCTGCCGCCGCCGCGCCGGCCGGCGGCATCCAGCCGGTACAGCTCGGTCGCGGAGCGCACCGCCTGGCCGACATCGCGCGGGAACGCGAGCCCCACCTCCGGTGCGGGGTCCGCCTCGGCGAGCCCGATCTCGTGCAGCGGGACGGGCCGGCCGAGCTTGCCCGCTATCGCCGCCGCGATGAGGTGCGGGGCCGCGCCCTGCGGGACCATGCCCTTCGACACCCAGCGGGCCACGGACGTCTTGTCGTACCGGAGCGTCAATCCCCGCTGCGCACCGAGGTCGTTGACCCTCCGCGCCAGACCGGCGTTGCTGATCCCCGCGAGAGCGAGGACGGTGCCCAGCTTCTCGTTCGGTCCGCGTGGCTCCCTGGACATGCGCACCCCTCGGCAACAACGATGCCCGCCCCGGCATAGGCGCGGGGCATTCGTAAACCCAGCGTAGTTCCCCACATCCCGACCGTTAAGGGGCGTTGTCCCGGATGGCGAGATTCTGGTCCGCATGCGCGTGCACCGAGGGGCACGTGCTCCGGCTGTGTGTGGCCGTGCGCCCGCCGTGCGCCTTGTATCCGCCATCGCCGGGGCGGTTCCATGGGTGTCGCGTGGGTCGGCCCGCTGACTGGATCCAGTGGGCTGGGGGAAGCCGTCGCCTCATTCCCCGCGGGCGGCGGACCGGTCCGGGAGGTGCGGCTCGCGCCTCCCGGACTGCGCCGTTGCCCGCCCCGGAGGGGCCGGAAAATGCGCCGCGGCACGGCAGTTGAGGGGCCGGTGGGCCCCGCCGGCCGCCGTGCCGAAAACGGCCGGATCCGGTCGTGCGCCCGCCCCGCCGGACGTCCGGCGCGTCCGCCGAACCGGTTTCATACGCCGTCAACCGTGGCAGCATGGTGTGCGCACGGGCCAGGACGTGACGCCATTTCGCCCCGGTTCGGGGCCCGTTGACGTATCGAGGGTGATCGGGAGTCGCCCGTTCCATGTCGCGTCGTCCGCCTCGCTGTGCATGATGACTGCTACCCGATGGTTGTCCACAGCTTGTGGAGGCGGCGATGCGCTGGTTGGTGGGGTGGAGCTGCACCGCCTCCGGGGCCGGCTCCGGAGGCGGCGCCCCGGCCGTGCACCCCGTGGGCGCCCAACTCCTGTGGGAGGAACCGGATCCGCTGTGGGCCGTCGGCGACTGGCGGCCGGACGAGGTGCGCGTCGTCCACGCCGACGGGGGCCCGTCCCGGAACTCCTCCTTCGTCACCCGGCTCGCCGTCCTCGGCCGCTGCGGCGCCGACGACGACCAGTTGCGCGCCGGGCTGCTCGCCGCGCGCGGCGGCGCGCTGCGCCATCTGACCGCCTGGCCCGGCAGTTACACCGCCGTCGCCCAGATCGGCCGCCGCATCACCGTCGCCGGGGACCTGGCCGGCGCGCGGCCCGTCTTCCACACGGCCTGGGCGGGCGGCACCGCGTACGCGACCGCCGCCCTGCCGCTGGCCGACCTCGTCGAGGCCCAGCTCGACGTGGGGTACCTCGCCGCGTTCCTCGCCTGCCCCGACTCCCCGGAGGCGCTCGGCGACGGCACGCCCTACGCGGGCGTGCGGCGCGTACCCCCGGGGCACGCGCTGATCGTGCGCGACGGCGCCCGGGACGTCGTGGGGTACGAGCCGACCGCCTCGCTCGCCGTCGCCGCCCCCGAGGCCGACGCCCAGCAGGCCGTCGAGGGCGTGCGCGAGGCCCTCGTCGAGGCGGTGCGCACCCGCTTCGCCGCGCCGCGCCACGCGCCGGACCTCGCCACGGGGTTCCCCGGCGGCCGCGACCCCGGTCCCGTCCCCGGCATGGGGCCGGCCTTCCGGCGGGCGGCGCGCGGCGTCCCGGCGCCCGGCATCGGCGCCGACCTCTCCGGCGGCAGCGCCTCCGCCACCCTCGCCCTGCTCGCCGCCGGGCTGCCCGGCCTGCCGGGGACGCCGCCGGGACACGGCGCCGGGGCGGGCGAGCGGCTGCTCGTCGTCACCTTCAACGACCTGGTGGCGGGCGGCGGACGGGCGCGCGAGTCCGAGCTCGAACGGGCCCGCGCGCTGGCGGCCGATCCCCGGCTCCACCACGTCGTCGTGGCCGCGGCCGAAGAGGCCCTGCCCTACGCCGACTTGATGAGCGGCCCGCTCACCGACGAGCCGGGGCCCTCCCTCGTCACCGCCGAACGCCACCGCCGCCGGCTCGCCGCGGGCAGCGCCGACCACCTGACGGGGCACGGGGCGCGGCAGGTGCTGGACGCCCATCCGGCGCGGCTGGCGGATCTGCTGATGGGCCGTCGCAGACGGCATCTGGTGCGCCCGGTCACGGCGTTGGCCCGCGCGGCCGGTCCGGCGGCGCACTCGGCGGTCGTCCCCTTCACGGTCTACCGGGCGGCGCGCCGGCTGGCGCGCACCTCCTGCCGGGAGGGGCTGGAGGAGGTGGCCGCCCGGCTGCTGTCCTCCGGGGCCGCCGCCGCGGGCGGCGCGCCGGGCGGGGCCGTGGACGCCTCGCTGGCGGCCCTCACCTGGTGCCGGCCCGGGCCCGCGGCGCGGTGGCTGACGGGCGAGGCGCTGGCGGAGGTGTCGGTCCGGCTCCAGGCCGCGGCCGTGCGGCCGTCGGGGCCACCGCGGCGGCCGGGGGAGCAGCGGGCCGCCGCCGCGCTCGGCCGGTACGCCGCCGACCACCGCGTGCTCGAACAGGCCGCCGAGATCCGGGGGCAGCGGCTGCACGCCCCCTTCCTCGACAACCAGGTCGTACGGGCCTGCCGCGCGCTCCCCGAGGCGCTCCGTGTTCAACCCGGGGCGCGCGCGGCGGTGTTGCGCGCGGTCCTGTCGGGCTCGGGCATCCGTGACCTGCCGCCAGGCTGGGGGGCCACCTCGCACGCGGCGCACGCCGCGGCGGTACGCGCCGGCCTGCGCGCCTACGCGGCCCCGCTGGGGCAGCTCTTCGACGCACCGCTGCTGGCGGACGCGGGGCTGGTCGAGTCGGCGGTCGTCCGGGGGGCGCTGCAGGCCGCGGCGGAGGGGGCGGACCTTCCACTGGACGGGCTGGCCGAGATCGTCTCCGTGGAGGTGTGGCTGCGGAGACTGCTCGCGCGGCGGGGCACGTGCTGGACGGGCGCGGGGGCACCGAGGCAGCGGGCGGTGGCGGGGGGTGTGGTGCGGCGGAGCCTCTGAGAGAGGGGTGTGCCGGAGCGTGCGAGGGAACGGTGGCCCAAGGGCCTTCCTACGAGCAGACCAGCCGCGCCAACGCCCAGTCCGCCAACGCCACGTCCCCGTACGGCGACACCCCCTCCACCTCCAGCCGGACCTTCCGCCGCCCCTCCAGCGGCACATGCACCGGCACCGCCGCGTCCCCGCTCCGCAGCAGCTCCGACTCCCACAGCCGCTCCCCGTCCCCGAGGACGGAGAACCGCACCGCGCCCGTCCCGAGCGACAGGTCGTCCACCCCGGCCATCGCGTCGTACTCCGTGCAGGGCCGGTTGAGGTCGAGGGCGACGGAGGAGGTCGTGCCGACGCTGACCCCGTGCAGGTACGTATGGCCGCCGACGCGCAGCCCGTCCCGCTGCCACATCAGGCTGCCCTCGTCGATCCGCACCTCCGGCTCCCGGTCGTCGCCGCCGTCCCCCAGCGCGTCGAAGTCCAGCTCGTTGAGGTGGTGGACGGTCACGGGCGCCGGCGGGACGGGCTTGGGCGGTTTCGGGCGCGGCGGCGACGGCGTCGGACGGGGCGGGGGAGCGGGCCGCGGCGGATGCGGCGGACGTGGCGGGGACGGCTCCGGGCTCGGTGTCGTGGAGGACGGCGGGGCCGGGGTGGACGGCGCGGGGGAGACGGCGACGGCCCGCGCGGCCACCCGCCGCGGCTCGGCCGGAGCCGCCGGTGAGGACGGTGGCGCGGAGGGCGGCGCGGTGGGACGCGGCGGGGGCGTGGGCTCCCGCCGGTGCGACGGCGCGACCGGAGCGGCCGGGCGCCGGGCCTCCGGCTTCCGCGCCGGCCCTCCGGAGCCGCCGGCCAGCGCGTAGGCGAGCACGGCACCCGCCGTCAGCACCGCCCCGGCGCCGAGCGCCACCTTCGCGGGCGCGCCCAGCCCCTCACCGGCCGCCGCGCCACCGGCGGACCCGGTGCCACCGGAACCCGCACCGCCCGCCGCCGCACCCGCCCCGGCGGCTCCCGCCGCCAGCCCCGCGACGGCCTTGGCCGAGGCGCCCGCGGTGAACCAGCCGACGACCGCCACCGGCAGCACCGCGCGCAGCCGCGCGTTGACGTCGGCGAGTTCGAGGGCGGCCGTACGGCAGCGGGCGCACTCGGCGAGGTGCTTGCGCAGCCCGCGCTCGGCCCGCATGCGCAACCCGCCGCGCGCGTAGGCGCCGAGCCGGTCCGCGTACTGGGCGCAACTGCCCGCCGAGGTCAGCGAGGTGCTGACGTGCGCCTGCAGATACGCCTGGCGCAGCCCCTCGCGGGCCCGGTGGGCCAGCACGGCCGTGGCGTTGGCAGTCAGCCCGAGCAGCGGCGCGACCTGGCTCGGCGACTCCTCCTCGACGGTGGTGTGCCAGAGCACCATCTGCCACCGCTCGGGCAGGCTGCGGAACGCCTGCACCGCGAGGGACGTCTCGGCCTGCCGCATCGCGTGGACCTCGGCGCCGGAGGCGTCGTCGTCGCCGCCGTCCGCCGCCGAGGCGGCCGCGACGGCGAAGTCCGCGAAGTCCTCGACGAGGTGCTCGCGGCGGGCCGTCTTCGCCCAGGCGGCGGCGACACGGCGCACGGTGGTGAGCAGATACGCGCGCACCGCCGTGTCCGGCCCCGCGCCCCGCCGCACCGCCTGGAGCGTGCTCGCGAAGACCTCGTTGGTGAGGTCCTCGGCGGTGTGGACGTCGCGACAGCAACTCCTCGCGTACCCGCGGACCGCGTCGGCGTGCCGGCGGTAGAGCAGGGCGTAGGAATCCGCCCCCGGGTCCTCGCCGTCGCGCAGCCGGGCGATCAACTCGGCGTCGGACGGCGGGGTGTCCCGTTCATCGGGTTCATCCGGCTCGTCGCCGGACTCTCCCGCAGATTCGGCAGCCTTGCCGTCGGCGCCGCCGGCGCCGTCACCGGGGTCGCCCCGGCCGCCGTCCTCGCCCGGCGGGTTGTCGGCCCGCGCCTCCGCGTCGCGCGGCTCCGCCTCCGGCTGCCCGGGGGCGTCGCTCGGCGAGCGCGAGAGAGCGGCGTCGAAGGCGCCGCCCCACGCGCTCCCGCGCTGCTGGGGCAGGCTCGGCCCGCCGCCGTGGTGGCCCCGCCCGCGACCGCGCGGACCGCCCTGGCCCGGCACGCCGGGCACAGCGCGGTGCGACGCCGCGGAGCCCGACTCCTCGCTCCCGTACGGCTCTTCCCGCCCGTCAACTCCCATAGCGGAGGCTCCCGTGCACGCCGGACACCGAACAGCGGCCAGCGTCGCACAGGTGCCTGCGCACGCGCGGACACACGAACGGCAACCACTCGTCCGGGGAACCTTCGCACACCGGAGCGTGAGGAGCCGCCGCCTCAACGGCCGCTGTCCGCCGGGCACATGCGCCGGTCGGCGGTCAACCGGCGCTCAGCCGACGGCCACTCGGCCGGGAACGCCCTTCCGAATGCCCACTCTCCTTTCGGGTGTACCGGTGGTACCGGTGTACCGGTGTACCTGGAATGCCGGTGAACGATGTCGCCGCCGACGGCCGGGTCGTCCGGTGCTCGAACCACGGACAAGTGCTCACCAGGGATGCGCATCCGCCGGGACGGGCGCCCACCGGGATGCGTGCCCGTCACGGACGCGGGCCCGCGTCCGGACACTCGCCCGCTCGGGCACGCCCACGGAGGCGCACCCGATCAGACGTCCCGGTGGAGCACAGCGGTGGAACACACCGGAGCCCGCCCGGCGGCAGCCGCTACGCGGCGGGCCGCGACCGCAGCCCCTCCAGCAGGATGTCCAGCAGCCGCGAGGACGCCGCCGCCTGCTGCGCCGCGTCCGGCAGCGAGGGCGCCGCCGTGGCGATCACCAGCAGCACATCGGCGACCGTCACGTCCGACCGCAGCTCCCCGGCGGCCCGGGCGCGGTCCACCAGGCGCCCGACGACCTCCAGCAGCGCCGTGGCGCCCGAGCCGTCCCGCTCCTCGGCCGGTGCCGGCCGCTGCTCGACGAGCCGCAGCTCGTGGAGCTGGCCGCCGGGCCCGCCCGGCTGCCGCTGCTGCGGCACCCGCGCCTGCGGCGGCACGGCCGGCTCCGTGTGCTCCCCCTCGACGCCGACGCGCAGCACTTGCGGCGGCAGCAGCCGCCCCGCGCCCGAGGCGACCGAGGTGCGCAGGAACCGCGACAGCGCCGACCACGGCTCGTCCTCCTGGCCCAGGGCCGTGCGCGCCTGCTCGGTCAGCCGTGCGGTCTCCTCCTCCGCTATCCGCCTGACCAGTACGTCCTTGCTCGGGAACCGCCGGTAGACCGTGCCGACGCCCACGCGGGCGCGGCGCGCCACGTCCTCCATCGGCGCCCCGTACCCCAGCTCGCCGAAGACCTCGCGAGCCGCCCTCAGCACGTGCTCCAGGTTGCGCTGGGCGTCGACGCGCAGCGGTGTGCTACGGCCGCCGTTGCCGTCCGAAGGCGCGACAGCGGTCGACCAATGAGTGCCCTGAATTGGCATGTTTTCCCCCGGTTATGACGTCTCCCCCCGGAGACTCCCCGCCCTGACTGCCGGGGCACGTCGCTTTCGGCGCCCCGACGAAGTACGAACATAGTTGAGCCCAGGTCAAGAAAGAAGGGGGTAGTTCCGCACAGCCCACCCCCAATGGGAGTACGCGCCCCGGGCCGGTTGATTGCGCACCCCTTCACCACCCCGGCGCATCCTTGCTGACCTGCGGACCTCCTTGCGACAGAGGCAACAAGACGGGCGGCAGGTCGGGTTCGCTGCCAGTCATATGTTCGGCCCGGCCCTGTGGACAAACCCCGGCACCCGATGCGTCATGGGAGAGAGCTGTGAACGCGAGGACGCGAAGGGACTGCCTTGGCCAAAGAATCGGCGGTGCGGCGACCGACGCGCATTCTGGTGATCGGCGGCGGCTACGTCGGCATGTACGCCGCGCTGCACCTCCAGCGGCGGCTCCGGAAGGGCGAGGCCGAGGTCCTGGTCGTCAGCCCCGACCCGTACATGACCTACCAGCCCTTCCTCCCCGAGGCCGCGGCCGGATCGATCTCGCCGCGCCACGTCGTCGTCCCGCTCCGCCGCACCCTCAAGCGCTGCGAGGTCCTCGTCGGCGAGGCGACCTCCGTCGACCACGCCGCGCGCACCGCGCACGTGCGCACCCTCGCCACCGAGGAGGAGGGCGCCGGTGACATCACCCTCCACTACGACGAACTGGTCGTCGCCCCCGGCTCCGTCTCCCGCACCCTGCCCGTCCCCGGCCTCGCCGAGCACGGCATCGGCTTCAAGACCGTCGAAGAGGCCATCGGCCTGCGCAACCACGTCCTCGAACAGCTCGACATCGCCTCCTCCACCCGCGACCCCGAGGTCCGCGACGCCGCCCTCACCTTCGTCTTCGTCGGCGGCGGCTACGCCGGCGTGGAGGCCCTGGCCGAGCTGGAGGACATGGCCCGCTACGCCGCCCGCTACTACCACAACCTCTCCCCGGACGACCTGCGCTTCCTGCTCGTCGAGGCCACCGACCGGATCCTCCCCGAGGTCGGCCCCGAGATGGGCCGCTACGCCCTGCGGGAGCTGCGCGGCCGCAACATCGACGTCCGCCTGGACACCCGCCTCGACTCCTGCGAGGACCGCGTCGCGGTGCTCAGCGACGGATCCCGCCACCCCGCCCGCACCCTCGTGTGGACCGCCGGCGTCCGGCCGCACCCCGTCCTCGCCGCCACCGACCTCCCGCTGGACGAGCGCGGCCGCGTCCGCTGCCACCCCGACCTGCGGGTCGAGGACACCGACCACGCCTGGGCCGCCGGCGACGCCGCGGCCGTCCCCGACCTCACGGCCGGCAAGGACGGCGTGTACTGCGCGCCCAACGCCCAGCACGCCGTCCGCCAGTCGAAGGTCCTCGCCGGGAACGTCCTGTGCTCGCTGCGCGGCCACTCCCTGCGCGACTACCGCCACGCCTACGTCGGCTCCGTCGCCTCCCTGGGCCTCCACAAGGGCGTCGCCCACGTCTACGGACAGAAGTTCAAGGGCTACCCCGCCTGGTTCCTGCACCGCGCCTACCACCTCAGCCGCATCCCCACCTTCAACCGCAAGGCACGCGTCCTCGCCGAATGGACCCTCGCCGGGCTCTTCAAACGGGAGATCGTCTCGCTCGGCTCGGTGGAGAACCCCCGGGCGGAATTCGAACTCGCCGCGGGCACCGGCCGTCACCCGGAGGCCAGTTGACGCACGCGCCACGCCGACGCCGGAGCGGGGAACTCCCGGCGACGGCTCCGACGTCTCACGGATGTCAGTCCGGTCGGCCACACTGGACGTGTGACCATGGGTGGGTTCGCACTTCCGAAGAGTAACGATCGCGAGGATTTGGACGGTTGCTGCATTCCCCCGGGGGCCGGCCCCCGCACCGCCACCAGCGCCCCCGCACCGGGCGCGCGGCTTCACCACCCCACGTCGCCGAGCTGATCCGGACCGACTCCGCGAGGTAATCCTCAGTGAACTTCACCCGCTGGAGCGCCCGGCTCCCCGGCACACAGCGCCGAGCCGCGGCCCGCGCCGACCGCAAGACCGCCACCGCGCCGGCCGCCGCAGGCGCCGTCCCCGCGGCCCGCACCGGCTCCGGGCCGCACACCGCGCCCGTCCCCACCCTCGACGGGCTCTCCGTCCACGACGTCCTCGGCCAGGTGCCGGCCCTCGTCGCCGTCGTCTACGGGCCGGACCACCGCATCGCCTACGTCAACGACGCCTACGCCGCCCTCTTCGGCCCCCGCACCCCGGGCGCGCCCGCCCGCGAGGCCCTCCCCGAGCTGGAGGAACTCGGCCTGCTCGCCCTCATGGACCAGGTCCTGCGCAGCGGCCGGTCCCGCACCGTCAAGTCGCGGCGGGTCACCACGGCCGACACCGCGGGCGGCACCGGCCGGGACACCCGTGCCCGGCACGGCTACTACACCTTCACCTGCTCCCCCCTCCAGGTCGGGGCCGCACCCTGCCCCGCCGGCACCGGAGAGGCTCCGGCGGAAGCGGCCGGCACCCGGCCCGGCGTCCTCGTCTTCGCCGCCGACGTCACCGACCAGGTGGAGGCCGCCGAGCGGCTGCGCACCAGCGAACGCCGGCAGCGGGAAGCCGCCGTCACCCTCCAGCGCAGCCTCCTCCCCCAGGAGCTGGAGCAGCCCGACGACCTGCGCGTCGCCGCCACCTACCAGCCCGGCGGCAAGGACACCGCCGTCGGCGGCGACTGGTACGACGTGATCACCCTCGGCGCCGGACGCACGGCCCTGGTCATCGGCGACGTCATGGGCCGCGGGGTGCGCGCCGCCGCCGTCATGGGCCAGCTCCGGACGGCGGTCCGGGCCTACGCCCGCCTCGACCTGCCGCCCCACGAGGTCCTCCAGCTCCTCGACGGACTGGCCGCGGAGATCGACGCCACCCAGATCGCCACCTGTGTCTACGCCGTCCACGACCCCAACGAGGGCCGCCTCGTCTACGCCTCCGCCGGCCATCTGCCGATCCTCGTCCGCGACCCGGAGGGCACCGTCCACCGCGCCGCCGAGCCCACCGGCCCCCCGCTGGGCACCGGCGGCTGGCTGCACACCTCGGGGAGCGTCCCCCTCGGCCCCGGCTCCAGCGCCGTCCTCTACACGGACGGCCTCGTCGAGCGGCGCCACGAGGACATCGACGAGGGCGTCACCGCCCTCGAGCGCGCCTTCGCCGGCGCCACCGGATCGCCCCAGGTCATGTGCGACCGCCTCATCCGCACCCTGGGCATCACCGAGGAACACGACGACGACGTCGCCGTCCTCGTCCTCCAGCACCCCGCCCGCACCGGCCACGACGCCGAGCTCTTCCACAACGCCGCGCTCGAACTGCTCGGCGGTGTCGAGGCCGCGCCCCGCGCCCGCGCCTTCGCCTCCGGCGTCCTCGCCAGCTGGCGCTTCCCCCCTGACCTCCGCGACCTGGGCGTCCTGGCCACGAGTGAACTCGTGGCCAACTCGCTCCAGCACGGCACACCCCCGATGCGCCTGCGCCTGCGCCGCACCGACCGACGCCTGATCATCGAGGTCACGGACGGGGACGACCACCTCCCGCGGCGCCGCCGCGCGGAACCGGGCGACGAGGCCGGCCGCGGCATCTCCATCGTCGCGACCATCGCCTCCTCCTGGGGCTCGCGGCGCACCCCCGGCGGCGGCAAGGCCGTCTGGTGCGAATTCGCCCTCCCGCAGAAGCCCGCCCACGTGTAGGGACGGGCTCGTCTGGAGACCGGCTCCTGGAGACGGGATCGACGCACGGCGGGCGCGCCGGCCGCGCGGGTGCCGGCTGCCGCCGTCAGACGCCCAACGGCATCCGCCGGTCGGCCTCCGCCGCGATCGCGGAGGCCTCGGCCCCCGCGACAGCCGCCTCCGCCCGCCGCTCCTCGGCGGCCCGCAGCGGATTGTCCTGCGCGGGCGTCAGCCTGCCGCCCAGCCGCAGCGCCAGCACCGATATCCCCAGGGAGCACAGGACGAGCAGCACGATGTACGGCGCGTACAGCCCGGCACCCGCCATCATCCCGCCCGCGGCCGGACCGGCCGCCAGCGCCAACTGCTTCACCAGGGCGAACGCCGAGTTGTACTGACCGACCAGCCGGGCCGGTGCCAGATCGGCCACCAGCGGCGCCATCGTCGGCGACAGCATCGACTCGCCGACGCCGAAGAGCGAGAAGGTCGAGATCAGCAGCGTGGCCGCGACGGCGTGCGAGGCCGATATGAGCCCCGAGATCCCGGCGGCGATCCACGCCACCGTCCATATGAGCCCCACCAGCGCGACGACGCGACTCCGCCGGCGCCGCTCGACCAGGCGCAGCACGATGAACTGCGTCAACACGATCGCCGCCGTGTTCGCCGCCAGGGCGATGCCCAGCGTCGACGGGGAGATACGGGTGACCTCCACCGCGTAGGCCGCGAGACCGGACTCGAACTGGCCGTAGCAGGCGAAGAACATCACGAAGCCCAGGACCAGCAGCTGCACCATCGCCCGGTCCGACAGCAGCGTCCGCCAGCCGCTCCCGGCGGAGCCGTCGGCCAGTATCGCGTCCTCCACCCGCGGCGCCTTCGGCAGCCGCACGGTCGCGACCGTCGCCCCCAGCACCAGGAACATCGCCGACTCGATCGCGAAGAGCCGCACGAAGCTCGACGGATCGGCCGTGTCCACGATCTGGCCGCCCAGCAGGCCGCCGATGCCGAGACCGAGGTTGTTGAGGAAGAACTGCATGGCGAACGAGCGCGACCGCGTGGTGGTCGTCGAGCACCACACGATCATCGTGGCCAGAGCCGGCTGGATGACCGCTATACCGGCACCCAGCGCCGCCGCGGCGGCGATCACCGTCGGCTCGCTGCCGGCCAGCCCGAGCCCCATGGAGCCGACGGCGGCGGAGACCGTACCCGCGACGGCGACGGGCAGCGGACCCCGGCGGTCGATCGTGCGGCCGATGAACGGCAGCACGAGCAGCGCGGCGACGGCGAACGTCGCGAGCACGACACCCGCCGTGGTCGCACCGAGATCCCTCACCTGCGACACATAGATGAACAGGTACGGGACCGTGAAGCCGTTGCCGAACGCGCTCAGCGCGTTGCCCAGCTGGATCCGGCGCAGTGCTGCGCCCATCGCGGTGGTCACACTCACCCCCTAGGCAGAGAAGAGCCCGGACCGGCTCCGCAGGGCAACAGTCCAGGCCTGAAGACTTCAGTAGTAAAGTTCGAAGCTAAAGAGTACACACCGAAGGGCTTTAGCGGCAAGGGGTCGTGTCATACTGCCGCTCATGGCTGACACCCCCGGCCCCGCCGAGCCGAGCCTCGAAGAGCAGATCGCCGCCTACCAGCGCGAGTTCCAGGACCTGGACCCGCAGGTCGAGAAGGTGGTCTCGGCGCTCAGCAGGCTCAATCGGCGCATGAACGTCGCGTACGGCCGGCAGACCGCCGAGCTCGGCATCAGCAACGCCGAGTGGGAGGTCCTCAAGGCCCTCGTCCTCGCCGGCCGCCCCTACCGCCTGGGCCCGGGTGACCTGGCCAAGCGGCTGGGTCTGACGCCGGCGGCCATGACGCACCGCATCGACCGCATGGTCGCGGAGGGTCTCGTCACCCGGGAGCGCGACGGCAGCAACCGGGTCCGGGTGATCGTCGGCCTCACGGACGACGGGCGCGAGAAGTGGCTGGACGCGATGCGCCTCGCCTCGGTCTTCGAGGAGGAGCTCCTCCAGGACCTCTCCGGCGAGGACCGCGGCAAGCTCGGCGAGCTCCTGACCAAGCTGCTCCGCCGCGTCGAGACCGCCCAGCCGGACGCCGGCGGACGGCTCCGCGACCTCGACTGAGACGCCTCGACCGAGGCGCCCGACGCCAGGGTTGACACCGGGGCGACGGATCCGTAATGTACTCCGAGCTGCCACGGAGCCGTATCGGTTTTTCGCGGCAGCGATTCACGCCAGTCGGCGGGATTCCTACTGCACGGCCCCTGAACGGGATGGATTTCGGCATGCCGGAATTCGGTTCCGGACTCCGATTAGGAGTCGCCGGGGAAATCCGCTAAAGTAGTGATCACGCCGGGCCGCGAAAGCGGAAAGGCGGGAAAGCCCCGATCCAGCAGGGGGCCGGAAACGAGAAATCGGATCTGGTAAGGTTGGAAACAACGAAGGGAAGCGCCCGGAGCGCCTGGTGAAACAGGAGCGAAGGAAGCGTCCGTTCCTTGAGAACTCAACAGCGTGCCAAAAGTCAACGCCAGACTATAAAACAACCCCGTTCCGGCCGGTTTGACCGGTTGGGATGAGGTTCCTTTGAAAAACACAGCGAGGACGCTGTGAACGGCCGGGCTTATTCCGCCTGGCTGTTCCGCTCAACGCGAGTGTTGAACCGGTATGAGTCCGGTAAGCATTCACGGAGAGTTTGATCCTGGCTCAGGACGAACGCTGGCGGCGTGCTTAACACATGCAAGTCGAACGATGAAGCCGCTTCGGTGGTGGATTAGTGGCGAACGGGTGAGTAACACGTGGGCAATCTGCCCTGCACTCTGGGACAAGCCCTGGAAACGGGGTCTAATACCGGATATGACCTGCCGAGGCATCTCGGTGGGTGGAAAGCTCCGGCGGTGCAGGATGAGCCCGCGGCCTATCAGCTTGTTGGTGGGGTGATGGCCTACCAAGGCGACGACGGGTAGCCGGCCTGAGAGGGCGACCGGCCACACTGGGACTGAGACACGGCCCAGACTCCTACGGGAGGCAGCAGTGGGGAATATTGCACAATGGGCGCAAGCCTGATGCAGCGACGCCGCGTGAGGGATGACGGCCTTCGGGTTGTAAACCTCTTTCAGCAGGGAAGAAGCGCAAGTGACGGTACCTGCAGAAGAAGCGCCGGCTAACTACGTGCCAGCAGCCGCGGTAATACGTAGGGCGCAAGCGTTGTCCGGAATTATTGGGCGTAAAGAGCTCGTAGGCGGCTTGTCGCGTCGGATGTGAAAGCCCGGGGCTTAACTCCGGGTCTGCATTCGATACGGGCAGGCTAGAGTTCGGTAGGGGAGATCGGAATTCCTGGTGTAGCGGTGAAATGCGCAGATATCAGGAGGAACACCGGTGGCGAAGGCGGATCTCTGGGCCGATACTGACGCTGAGGAGCGAAAGCGTGGGGAGCGAACAGGATTAGATACCCTGGTAGTCCACGCCGTAAACGTTGGGCACTAGGTGTGGGCGACATTCCACGTCGTCCGTGCCGCAGCTAACGCATTAAGTGCCCCGCCTGGGGAGTACGGCCGCAAGGCTAAAACTCAAAGGAATTGACGGGGGCCCGCACAAGCAGCGGAGCATGTGGCTTAATTCGACGCAACGCGAAGAACCTTACCAAGGCTTGACATACATCGGAAACGGCCAGAGATGGTCGCCCCCTTGTGGTCGGTGTACAGGTGGTGCATGGCTGTCGTCAGCTCGTGTCGTGAGATGTTGGGTTAAGTCCCGCAACGAGCGCAACCCTTGTTCTGTGTTGCCAGCATGCCTTTCGGGGTGATGGGGACTCACAGGAGACTGCCGGGGTCAACTCGGAGGAAGGTGGGGACGACGTCAAGTCATCATGCCCCTTATGTCTTGGGCTGCACACGTGCTACAATGGCCGGTACAATGAGCTGCGATGCCGTGAGGTGGAGCGAATCTCAAAAAGCCGGTCTCAGTTCGGATTGG
Organism: Streptomyces caatingaensis; assembly: GCF_001187435.1. Taxonomy (GTDB): domain Bacteria; phylum Actinomycetota; class Actinomycetes; order Streptomycetales; family Streptomycetaceae; genus Streptomyces; species Streptomyces caatingaensis. Next base: position 426,742 of record NZ_LFXA01000018.1, read on the forward strand.
GGTCTGCAACTCGACCCCATGAAGTTGGAGTTGCTAGTAATCGCAGATCAGCATTGCTGCGGTGAATACGTTCCCGGGCCTTGTACACACCGCCCGTCACGTCACGAAAGTCGGTAACACCCGAAGCCGGTGGCCCAACCCTTGTGGAGGGAGCCGTCGAAGGTGGGACTGGCGATTGGGACGAAGTCGTAACAAGGTAGCCGTACCGGAAGGTGCGGCTGGATCACCTCCTTTCTAAGGAGCACATAGCCGACTACGAGCGAATGTCTCGTACGGTTGCTCATGGGTGGAACGTTGACTAGTCGGCCGGCTTGGTGAGCCTTCTCTGTTAGTACTGCTTCGGCGTGGAACGCAGGTGGGGTGAACTGGTCTGGTCGGGCACGCTGTTGGGTGTCTGAGGGTACGGCGTATGGCTGTCCTTCGGTGCCGGCCCCAGTGAACTCGATGCTTGGTGTCGGGTGTGGGGTGGCTGGTCGTTGTTTGAGAACTGCACAGTGGACGCGAGCATCTGTGGCCAAGTTTTTAAGGGCGCACGGTGGATGCCTTGGCACCAGGAACCGATGAAGGACGTGGGAGGCCGCGATAGGCCCCGGGGAGCTGTCAACCGAGCTGTGATCCGGGGGTGTCCGAATGGGGAAACCCGGCAGTCGTCATGGGCTGTCACCCGCTGCTGAACACATAGGCAGTGTGGAGGGAACGCGGGGAAGTGAAACATCTCAGTACCCGCAGGAAGAGAAAACAACCGTGATTCCGGGAGTAGTGGCGAGCGAAACTGGATGAGGCCAAACCGTATGCGTGTGATACCCGGCAGGGGTTGCGTATGCGGGGTTGTGGGATCTCTCTTCTGTCGTCTGCCGGCGGCAGGACGAGTCAGAAACCGTTGATGTAGGCGAAGGACATGCGAAAGGTCCGGCGTAGAGGGTAAGACCCCCGTAGTCGAAACGTCAGCGGCTCGTTTGAGAGACACCCAAGTAGCACGGGGCCCGAGAAATCCCGTGTGAATCTGGCGGGACCACCCGTTAAGCCTAAATATTCCCTGGTGACCGATAGCGGATAGTACCGTGAGGGAATGGTGAAAAGTACCGCGGGAGCGGAGTGAAATAGTACCTGAAACCGTGTGCCTACAAGCCGTGGGAGCGTCGCATCGAGTGCTTGCACTCGGTGTCGTGACTGCGTGCCTTTTGAAGAATGAGCCTGCGAGTTTGCGGTGTGTTGCGAGGTTAACCCGTGTGGGGAAGCCGTAGCGAAAGCGAGTCCGAAGAGGGCGACCTAGTAGCGCGCCCAAGACCCGAAGCGGGGTGATCTAGCCATGGGCAGGTTGAAGCGGAGGTAAGACTTCGTGGAGGACCGAACCCACCAGGGTTGAAAACCTGGGGGATGACCTGTGGTTAGGGGTGAAAGGCCAATCAAACTCCGTGATAGCTGGTTCTCCCCGAAATGCATTTAGGTGCAGCGTCGTGTGTTTCTTGCCGGAGGTAGAGCACTGGATAGGCGATGGGCCCTACCGGGTTACTGACCTTAGCCAAACTCCGAATGCCGGTAAGTGAGAGCGCGGCAGTGAGACTGTGGGGGATAAGCTCCATGGTCGAGAGGGAAACAGCCCAGAGCATCGACTAAGGCCCCTAAGCGTACGCTAAGTGGGAAAGGATGTGGAGTCGCAGAGACAACCAGGAGGTTGGCTTAGAAGCAGCCACCCTTGAAAGAGTGCGTAATAGCTCACTGGTCAAGTGATTCCGCGCCGACAATGTAGCGGGGCTCAAGCGTACCGCCGAAGTCGTGTCACTGCAGCATGAGACCTAACGGTTGTTGTGGTGGGTAGGGGAGCGTCGTGTGCCGGGTGAAGCAGCGCCGGAAGGTAGTTGTGGACGGTTCACGAGTGAGAATGCAGGCATGAGTAGCGATACACACGTGGGAAACGTGTGCGCCGATTGACTAAGGGTTCCTGGGTCAAGCTGATCTGCCCAGGGTAAGTCGGGACCTAAGGCGAGGCCGACAGGCGTAGTCGATGGACAACCGGTTGATATTCCGGTACCCGCTTTGAAGCGCCAAACATCGAATCCTCTGATGCTAAGCCCGTGAAGCCGCCCTGAGCTCTTCGGAGTGTAGGGGAGTGGTGGAGCCGGTGACCCGAGGTGGTAGTAGGTGAGTGATGGGGTGACGCAGGAAGGTAGTCCAGCCCGGGCGGTGGTTGTCCCGGGGTAAGGGTGTAGGCCGTGTGATAGGCAAATCCGTCACACATGGGGCTGAGACCTGATGCCGAGCCGATTGTGGCGAAGTGGATGATCCTATGCTGTCGAGAAAAGCCTCTAGCGAGTTTCATGGCGGCCCGTACCCTAAACCGACTCAGGTGGTCAGGTAGAGAATACCGAGGCGTTCGGGTGAACTATGGTTAAGGAACTCGGCAAAATGCCCCCGTAACTTCGGGAGAAGGGGGGCCATTCCTGGTGATGAGTTTTGCACTCGGAGCTGGGGGTGGCCGCAGAGACCAGCGAGAAGCGACTGTTTACTAAAAACACAGGTCCGTGCGAAGCCGTAAGGCGATGTATACGGACTGACGCCTGCCCGGTGCTGGAACGTTAAGGGGACCGGTTAGCTCCATTTCGGTGGGGCGAAGCTGAGAACTTAAGCGCCAGTAAACGGCGGTGGTAACTATAACCATCCTAAGGTAGCGAAATTCCTTGTCGGGTAAGTTCCGACCTGCACGAATGGCGTAACGACTTCTCGACTGTCTCAACCATAGGCCCGGTGAAATTGCACTACGAGTAAAGATGCTCGTTTCGCGCAGCAGGACGGAAAGACCCCGGGACCTTTACTACAGCTTGATATTGGTGTTCGGTTCGGCTTGTGTAGGATAGGTGGGAGACTGTGAAGCATGCACGCCAGTGTGTGTGGAGTCGTCGTTGAAATACCACTCTGGTCGTGCTGGATGTCTAACCTGGGTCCGTGATCCGGATCAGGGACAGTGTCTGGTGGGTAGTTTAACTGGGGCGGTTGCCTCCTAAAGGGTAACGGAGGCGCCCAAAGGTTCCCTCAGCCTGGTTGGCAATCAGGTGTTGAGTGTAAGTGCACAAGGGAGCTTGACTGTGAGACCGACGGGTCGAGCAGGGACGAAAGTCGGGACTAGTGATCCGGCGGTGGCTTGTGGAAGCGCCGTCGCTCAACGGATAAAAGGTACCCCGGGGATAACAGGCTGATCTTCCCCAAGAGTCCATATCGACGGGATGGTTTGGCACCTCGATGTCGGCTCGTCGCATCCTGGGGCTGGAGTCGGTCCCAAGGGTTGGGCTGTTCGCCCATTAAAGCGGTACGCGAGCTGGGTTTAGAACGTCGTGAGACAGTTCGGTCCCTATCCGCTGTGCGCGTAGGAGTCTTGAGAAGGGCTGTCCCTAGTACGAGAGGACCGGGACGGACGAACCTCTGGTGTGCCAGTTGTTCTGCCAAGGGCATGGCTGGTTGGCTACGTTCGGGAGGGATAACCGCTGAAAGCATCTAAGCGGGAAGCCTGCTTCGAGATGAGGACTCCCACCCACTTGATGGGGTAAGGCTCCCAGTAGACGACTGGGTTGATAGGCCAGATATGGAAGCCGGGTGACCGGTGGAGTTGACTGGTACTAATAGGCCGAGGGCTTGTCCTCAGTTGCTCGCGTCCACTGTGTTGGTTCTGAAACCACGAACGACCTTTGCCGGTTGGTTTGTTGATTGTTTCATAGTGTTTCGGTGGTCATAGCGTTAGGGAAACGCCCGGTTACATTCCGAACCCGGAAGCTAAGCCTTTCAGCGCCGATGGTACTGCATGGGGGACCGTGTGGGAGAGTAGGACGCCGCCGAACTAAATTTGAAGAAAAGCCGTGGGTTCCGGATCGTGAAAACGATCCGGAACCCACGGCTTTTTGCGTTCCCCACCAGAGGCGCCCCGCCCGCATGTGTGCCCGCCCCCGGATAGGGCGGGCACAAACCGTTCAGCCGACCGGGGCCTGGCCGGCGGCGCGAATGAGCTCCACGTCCAGGGACTCACGGCGAATGCGCTGGTCCATGTAAATCAGCGCGGTCACACCGGCGGTGAAAGGCAGTGTGAGGGTCGAGCTGATAACGGCCCCCACCCCCGTAATGACCGCCGAAGTCCAGCTGAACGTGGTGGCACTTTCAAGATCACCAGCAGCGATCAATTGAACGATGCCCACCGGTATCTCCACGATCATGGCCACGGCGAAAAGCAGCAGCAAAGCCAGGATCTGCACGCCGAATATCCGCCACCAAGCGCCCCGGACCAGCTTGGCGCTGCGTCGCATGGAAGCGATCACGCCCTGCTTTTCGAGCACCAGGACCGGTGCCGCGAGGCAGTAGCGGATCCAGAGCCACATCGTGCCGACCATGCCGCCAAGGGCCCCGAAAAGGGCGAGGGCGGCTCCCACGGCGTCGGCGCCGGCCGCGTAGAGCAGCAGGCCCGGCGCCGTACAGACGGCCAGGAAGGCCACCATCAGCAGGGGGATGAGGAGGAGCAGGCCCGCCATGCGCGCGAGCTGCGGCCGGGAGCTCTGCCAGGCCTCTCCGGCCGTGACGGACTGGCCGAGGACGGCGCGGCTCACCACCACGGTCAGCATGGTCGCCGCGATGATCGAGCCGATGAGGCCGATCACCATGGTGACGCCCATGGTGCCGATGCTGTCGCCCATGGCCTCCACCACCCGGCTGGGGCTGGCGTTGTCCCTGAGGTTCTCCAGGGCTTCGCTGTCCTCGCGCCACAGACCGGTGACGACGGTGGCGACGGCCTGGGTGACCAGCGAGACGCCGAAGGCGACCGGCAGGACGACCCGCCAGTGCTTGACCATGGTGCTGAGCGAGCCCTGAAGGATCTCGCCGACGCCGAGTGGACGCAGCGGGATGACGCCCGGCTGGGGAGCGCGCGGCGGGGGAGCCCAGGGGGTGTGGCCCCAGCCCCAGCCGGGTTGCTGCCCGCCGGGCGGCGGCCAGCCCGGGGGCTGGCCGGAGGGGGAGGGCCCGGGCGCGCCGGGGCCCGGAGAGTCGTTCATGTTCTGTCGCTCCTTCTGGGCCCGCCCGCCGTTCCGGCCGCCGGGCCATGACCAAACCCGTTACCCGAACATCGTGTCACGGTGCCCGTCGCACGCCCTGGGCTCGTAAGAGGGAGAGGGCGCCAGGCGGCCTTCAAGACTCGGGCCGCCAGGGGCAGACTGGATGAATGGCCGATCAGTACGCGCTTCGCACGGACGCCGCCGGTTCTCCCGCCCCCGCCGCTCTGCGCTGGGAGGAGCCGCCCGAAGGCCCGGTGATCGTCCTGTTGGACCAGCGCCGGCTGCCCGGCGAGGAGGTCGAGCTGGTCTGTACGGATGTACCGGCGCTGATCGAGGCGATACAGGGCCTGGCGGTGCGGGGTGCGCCGCTGCTCGGTGTGGCGGGTGCGTACGGTGTCGCACTCGCGGCGGTGCGGGGCTTCGACGTCGAGGAATCCGCCGGCATGCTGGCCGGTGCCCGTCCCACCGCCGTCAATCTGGCGGTGGGGGTCGGCAGGGCCCTGGAGGCGTACCGGGCGGCGGCGAAGGAGGGGGCCGACGCACGGCGCGCAGGGGAGGCGGCGCTCGCCGAGGCGCGCGCGATCCACCGGGAGGACGCCCGGGCCAGTGAGCTGATGGCCCGCCATGGGCTCGGTCTGCTCGACGAGTTGCTGCCGGGCGGCGCGCACCAGATCCTCACGCATTGCAACACGGGTTCCCTCGTCTCCGGTGGCGACGGCACGGCGTTCGCCGTCGTCAAGGCCGCCCATGAGGCGGGACGGCTGCGGCGCCTGTGGGTGGACGAGACGCGTCCGCTGCTCCAGGGCGCGCGGCTCACGGCGTACGAGGCGGCGCGCGCCGGGATGGCGTACACCGTGCTGGCGGACAACGCGGCGGGCTCGCTGTTCGCGGCGGGCGAGGTGGACGCCGTCCTCATCGGGGCCGACCGGATCGCCGCCGACGGCTCGGTGGCCAACAAGGTGGGCAGCTACCCGCTGGCCGTGCTGGCCGGCTACCACCATGTGCCGTTCGTCGTCGTCGCGCCCTGCTCGACCGTCGACCCCGGGACGCCGGACGGGGCGGGGATCGAGGTGGAACAGCGTCCCGGCAATGAGGTCACGGAGTTCCCGGTGACCGTCCCGGCGCCCGAGGCGGGGGCCGCGCCTGTGACGGGTGTGGCGGTCGCGCCGCCTGGGGCGCAGGCCTACAACCCTGCGTTCGACGTCACACCACCCGAGCTGGTGACCGCGATTGTCACGGAAAACGGCGTTGTTTCCCCCGTGACCGAGAGCGCTCTGGCGGAGCTGTGTGACAGGTCACGATCGGGTAATGGGATGATGTCGATATGAAGGGACGCGTCCTTGTCGTTGACGACGACACCGCACTGGCCGAGATGCTCGGAATCGTGCTGCGGGGTGAGGGTTTCGAGCCGTCGTTTGTAGCCGACGGCGACAAGGCACTCGCCGCATTTCGCGAGGCCAAACCTGATCTTGTTTTGCTCGATCTGATGCTGCCCGGCCGGGACGGTATCGAGGTGTGCCGGCTGATCCGCGCCGAATCCGGTGTGCCGATCGTGATGCTGACCGCCAAGAGCGACACGGTGGATGTGGTGGTCGGCCTGGAATCGGGCGCCGACGACTACATCGTCAAGCCGTTCAAGCCGAAGGAACTGGTGGCGCGGATCCGCGCCCGGCTGCGCAGGTCGGAGGAGCCGGCGCCGGAGCAGCTGACGATCGGCGACCTCGTCATCGACGTGGCGGGCCACTCCGTGAAGCGGGACGGGCAGGCGATCGCCCTGACGCCGCTGGAGTTCGACCTGCTGGTGGCGCTGGCCCGCAAGCCGTGGCAGGTGTTCACCCGTGAGGTCCTGCTGGAGCAGGTGTGGGGCTACCGGCACGCGGCCGACACGCGGCTGGTCAACGTGCACGTGCAGCGACTGCGCTCGAAGGTGGAGAAGGACCCCGAGCGTCCCGAGATCGTGGTGACGGTCCGCGGCGTCGGCTACAAGGCCGGGCCGAGCTGACGTGAGCGAGCGCGGTGCCGCGCCGGAGCGGAGCGCGGGGCTGCCGGCCGAGACGGCGGGCGGCATATCCCTCTTCCGCCGGCTCTGGCGTGCCGGGCTGCTGCTGCCGGGCGGTGCCGCCGCCGCGCCCGTCCATCCGGTGCTGCGGCTGTACGCGCGCTGGGTGCGCCGTCCGCTGCTGCCCGCGATGCGGCTGTGGCGGCGCAACATCCAGTTGCGGGTGGTGGCCACGACGCTGCTGATGTCGCTGGGCGTGGTGCTGCTGCTGGGGCTCGTCGTCATCGGGCAGGTGCGGAACGGCCTCCTGGAGGCCAAGCGCAACGCCGCGCAGAGCCAGGCGGAGGGCGGCTTCAAGGCGGCCCGGGACGCGGCCGACGCGGGTGCCACCGGCGCCGACGGCGGCGGCCAGGACGGCTCCCGGGCGGGCGGGCGCAACCCCGACCCCGGTGCCTGGCTGACCGGGCTCGTCCAGCAGCTCGCCAGCGGCGGCCAGGGCGTCTACCACGTGGTGGCGCTCAGCGAGGGCGGTACGGACCCGACGCACATGGGCACCCGGGGGCCGCGCGCCTCCGGGGACATCGACCCGGAGCGCAGCATTCCGCAGGATCTGCGCCGCAAGCTGGAGACCCAGTCCGGCGCGTACGAGGAGCCGACGTCGATCCGGCGCAACGGCTCCGACGAGGGCGAGCCCGCGCTCGTCGTCGGCAAGCGGCTCTACGACATCAACGGCAAGTCGTACCAGCTCTACTACCTCTTCCCGTTCACGCAGGAGGAGCGGTCGCTGAGCCTGGTCAAGGGCACGCTCGCGACGGCGGGGGTCTTCCTCGTCGTCCTCCTCGGGGCCATCGCCTGGCTGGTCGTCCGGCAGATCGTCACGCCGGTGCGCATGGCCGCGAGCATCTCCGAGCGGCTCGCGGCGGGGGTGCTCCAGGAGCGGATGAAGGTCAGCGGCGAGGACGACATCGCCCGGCTCGGCGAGTCGTTCAACAAGATGGCGCAGAACCTCCAGGTGAAGATCCAGCAGTTGGAGGAGCTGTCGCGGATGCAGCGGCGGTTCGTCTCCGACGTGTCGCACGAGCTGCGGACGCCGCTGACCACGGTGCGGATGGCGGCGGAGGTCATCCACGAGGCCCGGGACGGCTTCGACCCCGTCACGGCACGCTCGGCGGAGCTGCTGTGCGGGCAGCTCGACCGTTTCGAGTCCCTGCTGGCGGACCTGCTGGAGATCAGCCGGTTCGACGCGGGCGCGGCCGCCCTGGAGGCGGAGCCCGTGGACCTGCGGGACGTGGTGAACCGGGTCATCGAGGGCGCGCTGCCGCTGGCGGAGCGCAAGGGCAGCCGCGTGCGCGTGGAGGGCGCGGAGGAGCCGGTGGTCGCGGAGGCGGACTCCCGGCGCGTCGAGCGGGTGCTGCGCAACCTCGTCGTCAACGCCGTGGAGCACGGGGAGGGCCGGGACGTGGTCGTACGGCTGGCGATGGCCGGCGGCGCGGTCGCGGTGGCCGTCCGCGACTACGGTGTGGGGCTCAAGCCGGGCGAGGCGACGCGGGTGTTCAACCGCTTCTGGCGGGCGGACCCGGCGCGCGCCCGGACGACGGGCGGGACGGGCCTGGGCCTGTCCATCGCGGTGGAGGACGCGCGGCTGCACGGCGGCTGGCTGCAGGCGTGGGGCGAGCCGGGCGGCGGTTCGCAGTTCCGGCTGACGCTGCCGTGCGCGGCGGGCGACACGCTGCGGGGTTCGCCGATCCCGCTGGAGCCGGCGGATTCGCGGCGCAAGCGGGGGCTCGACGAGTCGGGCGTGCCCCTCTCGACGGCGCGCCGCGGCGCGTCCGTACCCGCGCAGACGCGTCAGTCCGCGCCGGCCGTGGACCCGGCGGCCCTGCCGGGCAACGGCGCGCGCGTGGTGGCCCGGCCCGGTGGCGCGCCGGTGGACGGACGGACGGGCACGCAGGACCGGAGGCGGGTGTGAGGAGCGTGAACAGGGCCGTCCGGCACCGTCGGCCGGGCGTGGCGCTGCTGGTGGCGGCGGTCTGCGGGGGGCTGCTGGCCGGCTGTGCGTCGATGCCGGACAGCGGCGAGGTGGACTCCGTCGACTCCTCGCAGCGCGCGGACGCCGACGCGCAGGTGCGCGTGTACGGCGTTCCGCCGCGCAAGAACGAGCCGCCGGTGGAGCTCGTCAAGGGCTTCCTGGAGGCGACGACCAGCGACGACCCGGACTACGCCACGGCCCGCATGTACCTGGCGAAGAACGCCAAGCGGCAGTGGCGGCCGACCGCGTCCACGACCGTGCTGGCGGAACCGATTCCGCAGGTGCAGGTCGGGGCCGGCGGCGGGGACCGGGGCACGGAGCTGACGGTCACGCTGACCGGCAAGCAGGTCGCGCAGGTGGACGCGAAGCACGCCTACCGGCCGGACGCCCGCGACTACCGCTCGCGCATCCACCTGACGCGCGAGGACGGCGAGTGGCGGATCGACGCCCTGCCGCCGGGGCTCGTGATGGGGCTGTCGGACTTCCAGCGCATCTACCGGTCGGTCAACAAGTTCTACTTCGCGGAGCCGGTGCCGGGCGCGGGTGGCAAGGCGCGGGACGTGCTCGTCGCGGACCCCGTCTACCTGCGCAAGCGCATAGACACGGTGACGTCCGCGGTGCGGGCGCTGCTCGACGGCCCCACGAGCTGGCTGGAGCCGGTCGCGACGTCGTCGTTCCCGGCGGGCACGCGGCTGGAGGACGAGCGGCTCTCGCTCGACGACTCCAACAGCCTCAAGGTGCGGCTCAGCGAGCAGGCCGAGGGGGTCGGGCAGGACCGCTGTCTGCGGATGGCGGCCCAACTCTTCTACACCGCACAGGAGTCGGCGCGGGTCGACCGGGTGACGCTGCAGGGCAAGGGCGGGACGCTGTGCTCGCTCGACCGCGCGGACGCCCGGGGCTACGGTCCGGACCAGACCGCCGGCCGGCCCGACCGGCAGTACTTCCTCGACGAGCAGCACCGGCTGGTGGGGCTGGCGGACGGGGAGGGGCCGCAGCGGGTGGCCGGGCCGTTCGGCGCGGACGGCGGGCCGCAGTTGCGGTCCGTCGCGGTGGACCGGGCGGAGCGCCGGGCGGCGGGGGTGTCGCTGAACGGGCAGACGCTCCACGTCGCCGACCTGGCCTCCGGGGCGGCGGCCGGCGAGCCCCGGCTGACGGTCCGCGGTGGCTCCAAGGGCGGCCTGACCGCGCCGAGTTGGGACGGGCTGGGGGATCTGTGGGTGGCCGACCAGGATCCGGACCGGCCGCGGCTGCTGCGGCTGCGCGGCGGTACGGGCACCCCGGAGGAGGTCCCGGTGGACGGGCTCAAGGGGCAGCGGATCACCGGTGTGCGGGTCGCGGCCGACGGGGTGCGGGTCGCGCTGCTGGTGACGAACGGCGACCGGTCGGTGCTGCGGCTGGGCCGCGTGGAGCGGCAGGGCGGCGGGGGACGTCCGGGGCTGGCCGTACGGGAGTTGCGGACGGTCGCGCCCAAACTGGTGGACGTCGACGCCGTTTCGTGGGCCGGCGGAAGCCGGCTGCTGGTGGCGGGGAGCGAGCAGGGCGGGCTCCAGCAGGTGGAGTTCATCGACACGGACGGTTCGCCGTCCAACACGTCGGCCCTGCCGGGCATCACGGGCGTGACGGGCGTGGCGGCGCCGGAGGGCGCGGGCAAGGCACAGGCCCTGCTCGCCGAGCAGGACGGCGGGATCGTCCGGCTGTTGCCGGACACGAACTGGAAGCCGGTGGCGAAGAAGGGGTCGGCGCCGGTTTATCCGGGATAGGGCCGGCTGATCGGAGGGGTCGGGGCCGGCGGAGTGGTCGGGTGCGGTGTTACTGGTGGGGTGGTCGGGCCGGTCGGGTCGGTCAGGCCGGTCGGGTCGGTCGGAGTGATCGGGTGTTGGGTGGAGCGTGATCCCGGCCGAGGGGTGGATGGCTCCCGCCAGGGGTGGACGCGGCCGTCCGGAATGCGTGGCCAGGGGTCACGCTGAGTTATCCACAGGGGTGGCGGCGGCCGGGGCGGGGCGGCACAGTGGGCGCATGCGGGGGTGGTGGCGGGAGATCGCCGGGCTGGTGCTGCCGGCCGAGTGCGCGGGGTGCGGAGCGGAGCGGTGTGTGCTGTGCGAGGAGTGCCGGGAGGAGCTGACGGGGCGACCCCGGCGGGCCTGGCCGGATCCGGTGCCCGACGGGCTTCCGCCCGTGTACGCCGCCGCCTGGTACGCCGACGCGGCGCGGTCGGTGCTGCTCGCGCACAAGGAGCGGGGAGCCCTCGTCCTGGCCGAGGCGCTGGGCGGCGCGCTGGCGGGCGCGGTGCGGCGGGCCGGTGCGGTTGGCCGGGGACGGGGCGGGAGGGACGCGGGTGGGCCCCTGGTGCTCGTGCCGGTGCCTTCCGCGCGCTCGGCCGTGGCGCGGAGGGGGCACGATCCGGTGCGGCGGCTGGCCGTCGTGGCGGCCGGGACGCTGCGGCGCGCGGGGCAGGACGCGCGGGTGGCGGCGGCGCTGCGGCAGCGCCGGGCCGTGGCCGACCAGGTGGGGCTGGCCGCCTCCGCACGGTGTGCGAACGTCGCGGGCGCCATGGCGGTGGCCGGCGGGCCGGCGCGGCGCTGGTCCGGTGGTGCTCCGGTGGTGCTGGTGGACGACCTGATGGCGACGGGGGCGTCCCTGGCCGAGGCGGCGCGCGCGGTCCGTGCCGCGGGCGGCCGGGTCGTGGGTGCGGCGGTCGTGGCCGTACCGCCCAGGGAGCGACCCGGAGGCCGGTACGGGTCTACGGACGCGGGGCGCATGTCAAGCGGAACTTGCCGTTAACCCCCGTCGTTCTTCAGGGAAACGGCCGGAGAGCACCTGAATGGAGGTACGCCGAGGTTGGGGGTACCGACGGGCTTCCGGGCGAGATATGTTCGGTTGTGAGGAATCGCAGGAGCTATGCCTCGTATCTCCGGATGGCGCCTTTTGTGCGCCTTCGAAGAAGCTGGAGAACGGGTGGATGTAGATCTTGCAGCAGGGGGAGGAGGAGGTGAAACCGCCGTGTCGGTGGCTCCGGGGATCCCCGGGGTCTGATGCAAGAGGGATGCGCTCCGCATCGTCGGCGGAGTGATCCGGGAACGGAGTTCTGCGTGGACATCGTCGTCAAGGGCCGCAAGACAGAGGTGCCCGAGCGCTTTCGCAAGCACGTGGCCGAGAAGCTGAAGCTGGACAAGATCCAGAAGCTCGACGGCAAGGTGATCAGCCTCGACGTGGAGGTGTCCAAGGAGCCCAACCCCAGGCAGGCCGACCGCTCGGACCGAGTGGAGATCACCGTGCGCGGACGCGGACCGGTGATCCGGGCGGAAGCCGCCGCGACAGATCCCTACGCCGCGCTCGACCTGGCCACGGCCAAGCTCGAGGCGCGGCTGCGCAAGCAGCACGACAAGCGGCTCAGCCGCCGGAACAACGGACGGATCCCGGCGAGCGAGGTCCCGGCGGCCGTCGGCGCCGCGGCGTTCGACGCGAACGGCCGGCTCGTCACCGAGGAGTCGGCCGGTGAGGTTCCGGTGACCCGCATGGGGTCGCTGGAGATCCGGGGCGAGGGCCCCGTCGTGGTCCGCGAGAAGACCCACACCGCCGCTCCGATGTCGCTCGATCAGGCGCTCTACGAAATGGAGTTGGTCGGGCACGACTTCTACCTGTTCGTCGACGCGGAGAACAAGATGCCGAGCGTCGTCTACCGGCGGCACGCCTACGACTACGGCGTCATCCACCTCAACACCGACGCGTTCGCCGAGGAGATGCCCGGTGGCGCGGGAGGGGCGCTCGGCGGCTGACCCGGGCCCCGCGGCGCGGTGACCCCGAAGGGTGCCCCGTGACGGTGTCCCGGAGTCCGGTGGACTCCGGGACACCGTCGTGCGGTCGGCGCCGCACCGGGCCGCCGTCCGGCATGGAATCATGGGCGGGCGGCAACGACCGGCCCGCCGGGACCGGTTGGGGCTCCGGCAACAGTGCACACCGCGAGGCCACGGCCTTCAGGGGGAGGAACGATGGCGGACAGGTTCGGACCCGTCTCCGGGCCCGGTGAGGACGGCGCCGCGGGCGCCAGCGAGGACCGGGCCGCGGAGCCCTCCCGGGACGAACCGATCCGGGTCCTGGTCGTGGACGACCACGCGCTCTTCCGCCGGGGCCTGGAGATCGTGCTGGCCCACGAGGAGGACATCCTCGTCGTCGGCGAGGCCGGGGACGGGGCGGAGGCCGTGGACAAGGCCGCCGACCTCCTGCCCGACATCGTGCTGATGGACGTCCGGATGCCCCGGCGCGGCGGCATCGAGGCGTGCACCTCCATCAAGGAGGTGGCCCCCAGCGCCAAGATCATCATGCTGACGATCAGCGACGAGGAGGCCGACCTCTACGACGCGATCAAGGCCGGGGCCACCGGCTATCTGCTCAAGGAGATCTCCACCGACGAGGTGGCGACCGCGATCCGGGCCGTGGCCGACGGCCAGTCGCAGATCAGCCCCTCGATGGCGTCCAAGCTCCTGACCGAGTTCAAGTCGATGATCCAGCGCACCGACGAGCGCCGCCTCGTGCCGGCCCCCCGGCTCACGGACCGCGAGCTGGAGGTCCTCAAGCTCGTCGCGACGGGCATGAACAACCGTGACATCGCCAAGGAGTTGTTCATCAGCGAGAACACGGTGAAGAACCATGTCCGCAACATCCTGGAGAAGTTGCAGCTGCACTCCAGGATGGAGGCGGTGGTGTACGCGATGCGGGAGAAGATCCTCGAGATTCGCTGAGGCGGGCCGGGGCGAGCCGGCCCGGTGCGAGGGGCGTCACGCCAGGGCCCTCGTCAGCGCCTTCGCCAGGGCCGCGTCGTCGCAGCGCTCGACGCGGACCGCGTCGCAGCCCACCCACTCCGCCGCCTCCCGGAGGGCCCGCGCCATCGGGGGACCGCCGCCGGGCCGTCCAGGGAGACCTGCCGGGCCACGAGCGTGCGGCCCTCGCGGGCCGGGTCGACCCGGCCCACCAGCCGCCCGCCGGCCAGCAGCGGCATCGCGAAGTAGCCGTGGACGCGCTTGGCCCGGGGCACGTACGCCTCCAGGCGGTGCGTGAAGCCGAAGAGCCGCTCCGTGCGCGGCCGGTCCCAGATCAGCGAGTCGAAGGGGGACAGCAGCGTCGTACGGTGCCGGCGGCCCTTCGCCGCCGATTCCCCGGCCAGCGCCTCCGGATCGGCCCACGCCGGCCGTGACCAGCCCGCCACCTCGACCGGCACCAGGCCCGTCTCCGGCAGCACCGCGTCGACCTGCTCGCCCTTGAGCCGGTGGTAGTCCGCGAGATCGGCCCGGGTGGCCACGCCCAGGGCCGCACCCGCCTGCGCCACCAGCCGCCGTATGCAGGCCGCGTCGTCCAGGTCGTCGTGGAACAGGGCGTCCGGAACAGCCCGTTCCGCCAGGTCGTACACCCGCTTCCAGCCGCGGCGTTCGGTGCAGACGACCTCGCCCGTGTCCAGCAGCCACTCGACGGCGATCTTCGTCTCGGACCAGTCCCACCAGGGGCCGCCGTTCTTCGCGCCGCCCAACTGCGTGGCCGTCAGCGGCCCTTCGGCGGCGAGCCGCTCGCGCACCGCCGCGCAGGAGCGCTCCGCGTCCTCCATCACATGCCAGCGGTGGCCCCGCTCACGGAACGCCCGCCTCCGGAAGGCGAACAGCGGCCACTCCTCGATGGGCAGCACGCACGCCGCGTGCGACCAGTACTCGAAGCCGTGCGCGGGCCCCGGTGCGCCCGCCCAGTACGCCTCCTCGACCGCCGTCCGGCCGACCGCGCCCAGCCGGGCGTACGGCACCAGCTCGTGCGAACGGGCCAGCACCGAGATCGTGTCCAGCTGGACCGCGCCCAGGCGGCGCAGCACCCCGCGCACCCCGGCCCGCCGGTCGGGCGCGCCGAGCAGCCCCTGGGCGCGCAGCGCCATGCGGCGCGCCTCGTCGGCGGAGAGTCGGACGGCGGCCCCAGGGCCCTTGGCGTAGGCGGCAGTTGTCGTCATGCGGTCACCCTAGGACCGGCCACTGACAACGGGCCCGGACGCCGGGCCGGGTGGCGCTCAGTCGCGCCCGGGATGGGGCAGGTACGGCGTCGCCGAGGGGAGGCCCAGGTCGGAGGGGAGCAGCGTGGCCGTCCAGGCGTCGCGGCGCGTGCCGTTGTGCACGATCAGGCCGCGCACGGTGCCCTGCATCCGGAAGCCGCATCCGAGGGCGACCGCGCGGGAGCCCCGGTTGCCCGCCTCGGCGATCCACTCCAGCCGCTCCGCGCCCAGGTCCTCGAACGCCCAGCGGACGACCTCGCGGGCCGCCTCCGCGGTGTAGCCGCGGCCGCGCCGCTCCTTGGCCGTCCAGTAGCCGATCTCCGCCTGCCGGGCGGGCTCGTGCAGGGCGAGCCGTATCAACGCCATCGCGCCCGTCAGCCGCCCGTCGTCCCGGGTGAACACGCCGAAGGTGTACTCGGTGTCGTCGCGCCAGCCCGTGGGGCAGCTCTCCGTCACGAAAGCGCGGGCGTGTTCCGCCGTGTACGGGGAGGGCACCGGCGTGTAGCGCGCGATCTCCGGGTCCTGGCAGGCGGCGTGCACGGCAGGGGCGTCGGAGGGCAGGAAGGGGCGCAGCACCAGCCGCCGGGTCGTGAGCGATATTGCTTCCATGCCCGCAGAGGGTGTCACGGCGGTGGCAACACGGTGCCCGCCGGTTACCCCCGGCGGGCACTCCGCGGCCGTCCCGTTCGTTCATCGTGCGGGTGACAGGCGGCCTCGGGAATGACGGACCTCCCGGCGCGGCGGGGTCCTCGCTTACGATGGCCGTTGCGGCGGGGACTGTCCCGTCGTGCCCGCGCACCCCCTCCCCGCCGGTGGCGGGGACAGTCAGTGCCAGGCCCGACCGGCAAGGAGTCAGCCTACGTGTCCGTCTTCGGCAAGATCATGCGTGCAGGAGAAGGCAAGATCCTGCGCAAGCTGCACCGCATCGCGGACCAGGTGAATTCCATCGAAGAGGACTTCATCAACCTCTCCGACGCCGAGCTGCGCGCCCTGACCGATGAGTACAAGCAGCGCTACGCCGACGGCGAGAGCCTCGACGACCTGCTGCCGGAGGCGTTCGCGACCGTCCGCGAGGCCGCCAAGCGCGTGCTCGGCCAGCGTCACTACGACGTCCAGCTCATGGGCGGCGCCGCGCTGCACCTGGGATACGTGGCGGAGATGAAGACCGGTGAGGGCAAGACCCTCGTGGGCACGCTCCCCGCCTATCTGAACGCGCTGTCGGGCGACGGCGTGCACCTCATCACGGTCAACGACTACCTGGCCGAGCGCGACTCGGAACTCATGGGCCGGGTCCACAAGTTCCTCGGTCTGTCGGTCGGCTGCATCCTCGCCAACATGACGCCGGCCCAGCGCCGCGAGCAGTACGGCTGCGACATCACGTACGGCACCAACAACGAGTTCGGCTTCGACTACCTGCGCGACAACATGGCGTGGTCGAAGGACGAGCTGGTGCAGCGCGGTCACAACTTCGCGATCGTCGACGAGGTCGACTCGATCCTCGTCGACGAGGCCCGTACGCCGCTGATCATCTCCGGCCCGGCGGACCAGGCCACCAAGTGGTACGGCGACTTCGCCAAGCTGGTCACGCGCCTCAAGCGGGGCGAGCCGGCCAACCCGCAGAAGGGCATCGAGGAGACCGGCGACTACGAGGTCGACGAGAAGAAGCGCACGGTCGGCATCCACGAGTCCGGCGTGACCAAGGTCGAGGACTGGCTGGGCATCGACAACCTCTACGAATCGGTCAACACGCCGCTCGTCGGTTACCTCAACAACGCCATCAAGGCGAAGGAACTGTTCAAGCGTGACAAGGACTACGTCGTCATGGACGGCGAAGTCATGATCGTCGACGAGCACACCGGCCGTATCCTCGCCGGCCGCCGCTACAACGAGGGCATGCACCAGGCGATCGAGGCGAAGGAAGGGGTGGACATCAAGGACGAGAACCAGACGCTCGCCACGATCACCCTCCAGAACTTCTTCCGCCTCTACAACAAGCTTTCCGGAATGACCGGTACGGCCATGACCGAGGCCGCCGAGTTCCACCAGATCTACAAGCTCGGCGTGGTGCCGATCCCGACCAACCGCCCGATGCAGCGCGTGGACCAGTCGGACCTGATCTACCGCACCGAGGTCGCGAAGTTCGACGCCGTCGTCGAGGACATCGCGGAGAAGCACGCGAAGGGCCAGCCGATCCTGGTCGGCACCACCTCGGTCGAGAAGTCCGAGTACCTCTCGCAGCAGCTCGCCAAGCGCGGCATCCCGCACGAGGTGCTCAACGCCAAGCACCACGAGCGCGAGGCGCAGATCGTCGCCCAGGCCGGCCGCAAGGGCGCCGTCACGGTGGCCACCAACATGGCCGGCCGCGGTACGGACATCAAGCTCGGCGGCAACCCGGAGGACCTCGCCGAGGCCGAGCTGCGCCAGCGCGGCCTCGACCCGGAGGAGCACATCGAGGAGTGGGCGGCCGCGCTGCCCGCCGCCCTGGAGAAGGCCGAGGCCGCGGTCAAGGCCGAGTTCGAGGAGGTCAAGGCGCTCGGCGGGCTCTACGTCCTGGGCACGGAGCGGCACGAGTCGCGCCGTATCGACAACCAGCTGCGCGGCCGCTCCGGCCGTCAGGGCGACCCGGGCGAGTCCCGCTTCTACCTGTCGCTGGGCGACGACCTGATGCGGCTGTTCAAGGCGCAGATGGTCGAGCGCGTGATGGCCATGGCCAACGTCCCCGACGACGTGCCGATCGAGAACAAGATGGTCACCCGGGCCATCGCCTCCGCCCAGTCGCAGGTCGAGCAGCAGAACTTCGAGACCCGCAAGAACGTCCTGAAGTACGACGAGGTCCTCAACCGCCAGCGCGAGGTCATCTACGGCGAGCGCCGGCGCGTCCTGGAGGGCGAGGACCTGCACGAGCAGATCAAGCACTTCATGGACGACACCATCGACGCCTACATCCAGGCCGAGACGGTCGAGGGTTTCGCCGAGGAGTGGGACCTGGAGCGGCTCTGGGGCGCCTTCAAGCAGCTCTACCCGGTGCGGGTGACCATCGAGGAGCTGGAGGAGGCCGCGGGCGACCGCGCCGGCCTGACCGCCGAGTTCATCGCCGAGTCCGTCAAGGACGACATCCACGAGCAGTACGCGGCGCGCGAGGAGCAGCTGGGCTCCGACATCATGCGCGAGCTGGAGCGCCGCGTGGTGCTGTCGGTGCTGGACCGCAAGTGGCGCGAGCACCTCTACGAGATGGACTACCTCCAGGAGGGCATCGGCCTGCGGGCCATGGCCCAGAAGGACCCGCTGGTCGAGTACCAGCGTGAGGGCTTCGACATGTTCACCGCGATGATGGAGGGCATCAAGGAGGAGTCCGTCGGCTACCTGTTCAACCTGGAGGTCCAGGTCGACCAGCAGCTGGAGGAGGTGCCGGTGCAGCCCGGCGCCGAGGGGCCGTCCCTGGAGAAGATCGAGGATGCCGTGCCGGCCGCGGCCCGTCCGGAGATCCGCGCCAAGGGCCTGGACGCCCCGCAGCGGCCGGACCGGCTGCACTTCTCCGCCCCGACGGTGGACGGCGAGGGCGGCATCATCGAGGGCGACTTCGAGGACGACTCCGTCACCCGCTCGCCGGCGGACGGCATGACGCGGGCCGAGCGCCGCAAGGCCCAGAAGAACGGCGGCCGCCGCCGCAAGAAGTGAGCCGCGGGAGCCGGCCGCCGGGGCGGGACACGGAGGGTGTCCCGCCCCGGCGGCGTTTCCGGCTCCCGGCCTCCCGGGGCCGCCGGTCTCAGGCGCGGGCGCAGCCCAGCTCCACCGCCGAGCACCGCCAGCGCCGGTCCGTGCCCTGCTCCAGCCGGAAGGCCAGCGCCTCCAGCCGGTCCCCGGAGACGATCCGGGCGTACGCCTCGATCACCCCGGGCCGCGGCTGGAACTCGTCGCAGCGGTGGACGACGGGCGCCCGCCCGCCCGGGGCCGCCGGCCGCAGGGGCGCGCGGGGCGCCAGCTCGGCGAGCAGGTCGTAGGCGGCGGGCAGGGTGTGCCCGATCATGCGGTGGACCGGGCGCTGCCCGCTGAGGGTGAGCAGCAGCTGCTCGGCGAACCAGTAGCGCGGGATGCCGGCCCGCGTCCGGTACCCGCCGCCCGGGCGGCGGGAGTCGGTGCGCCGCGGCGGTGCGCTCCGGCGGCCCGCGTTCCGGCCCGGCCCGGTGGTCCTGTTCAATGTCGTCGCCCCCTTCGGTCGGGGATCTTCTACCGGCGCGCCGCCCGCCCGGACAAGGGCTTCGCACAGGGCCGGGCGATTCACCTATCAGGGCGGCCGTCCCTCGATCGGCCCTGGTCACGGCGGTGTGCGGGGGTGCGGTGGGAGGGCGGGCCGGGGGCTCCCCGCACTTCGAAGGGGGACTCGCCCCCGTATGCTGGCAGCACAACCGTAGGTACTCCGGAAAGCGGCGGTCATGCGCGTCTACGTCCCCCTGACCCTCCCCGGTCTCGCCGAGGCGCACAAGGCGGGCGAGCTCGGCCCCGCCCCCGTCGACGCCTACGCCGTCACCCCCGCGCTGCGCGAGTGGTACACCTCCGACGACATGGAGGAACTGGAGTACGCCGCGCTCGGGCGCGCCGCGCTGGGCTCGCTGCGCCGGCTCGCCGCCGACCCGGAGGCGGCGCGCCGCCGGGTGGTCGTGGCGGTCGACGTGCCGGACGCCGAGGTGACCGTGGACCCGGGCTTCGGTCTGGACCGGGACGCGGTCGGCGAGGTGCGGCTGGCCCGGCCGGTGCCGCTGTCGAAGGCGGCCGCCGTGCACGTGGACGCGGACGACGCCGAGGCGGACGTCGCGGCCGCCGCGGCGGCGCTGGGCGCGGCGGACCTGGGCGACGACGACGCCCGGTTCGTCGTGGACGGCGCCGAGGACCACGAGCTGATGTGGTTCGGGGTGCAGGAGATCCCCAACCTGGTCTGAGGCCCGGTGCCCGGGACGGGGCGTTGTCAGTGGCCCCCGGTACCGTCGTGACATGACTCAGCACGGCGCCCACATCGTCTGGGACTGGAACGGCACGCTGCTCCACGACGTCGATGCCGTCCTCGCGGCGACCAACGGTTCGTTCGCCGAGGTCGGCCTCCCGCCGATCACGCTCGAACGCTACCGGGACCTGTACTGCGTGCCCGTCCCCAGGTTCTACGAACGCCTCATGGGCCGGCTCCCCTCCGAGGAGGAGTGGCTGGCGATGGACGAGGCCTTCCACCGGCACTACGCCGCCCACGCGGTGGACGTCGCGCTGGCCGAGGGGGCCGCGCGGCTGCTGGAGGAACGGCTGGCGGCCGGGCGGACGCAGTCGCTGTGCTCGCTGGCGCCGCACGAGCAGCTGATACCCCTGGTCCGGACGTACGGCATAGACCGGCACTTCGTCCGGGTGGACGGCCGCACCGGCCGGAGCGACCAGGGCAAGGCGGCGCAGATGGTCCGGCACCTGGCGGCGCTGGAGGGCATACCCGTGGAGCGGGTCGTGGTCGTGGGGGACGCGCTGGACGACGCCCTGGCCGCGGCGCACGCCGGGTCGAAGGCGGTGCTCTACAGCGGTGGTTCGCACAGCCGGGCCAGTCTGGCCTCGGCCGGTGTGCCGGTGGCGGACACGCTGGAGGAGGCGGTCGAGGCGGCGGAACGGCTGGTGGGCTGAGGCCGGGGAGCCGGCCGCAGGGGGGGCGCGGCGGGCCGGGCACTGTCCGGAGCGTCAAAGTCGCGCGCCGGGTTTTGCCACAATCGCCTCATGACGAGCTCCCCCGGAAGAGCGATAGCCTTACCGGGTGATCAGCGCGATATCCGCCAGGGGCGACGACGCCGCCGGCCCGCGCCCGGAGCGCCACGACGCCCGGGCCTGCGCTGTCACCCGGAACCGGGCCCGTCGGGCGCCGGCAGCTCTCTTCACAGGTCTGCCACAGTTCCTCCGGATCGGCCCGGTCACCCCTCATCCCGGCATACCGTCGAAGACGACCGGAGATACCGCGTCCCGGCGTGATGCCTTCACCACCGATGTCACGCAACGGCGCGCGACAGGAGCCAGAGGACATGCAGACCAAGCTGGACGAAGCCAAGGCCGAGTTGCTCGTGCGGGCGGCCCGCGTCGCCGAGAACGGCCCGGCCGGGGGGCAACCACCGACCGGTGCGGAGGGTGAGGGCGGGCTCGCCGGGGACGCCCTGACCGCCTACCTCCAGCGTTACTACCTGCACACCGCCCCCGAGGACCTGACGGGCCGCGACCCCGTCGACGTCTTCGGCGCCGCGCTGTCGCACTACCGTCTCGCCGAGAACCGGCCGCAGGGCACCGCCAACGTCCGGGTGCACACGCCCACGGTCGAGGAGAACGGCTGGACGTGCAGCCACTCCGTCGTCGAGGTCGTCACCGACGACATGCCCTTCCTCGTGGACTCCGTCACCAACGAGCTGTCCCGGCAGAACCGCGGCATCCACGTCGTCATCCACCCGCAGATGGTCGTCCGCCGCGACGTGACCGGCCGCCTGCTGGAGGTCCTCGGCTCCAGCTGCGACGCGCACGGCACCGGCGCGAACGCCCCGCTGCCGCACGACGCCCTCGTCGAGTCCTGGATCCACGTCGAGATCGACCGCGAGACCGACCGCGGCGACCTCAAGCAGATCGCCGCCGACCTGCTGCGCGTCCTGTCCGACGTCCGCGAGGCCGTCGAGGACTGGGAGAAGATGCGCGACGCCGCGCTCCGGCTGGCCGACGGCCTGCCGGAGGAGCCGGCCCCCGCCGACCTCCCGGTCACCGAGGTGGACGAGGCCCGCGAGCTGCTGCGCTGGCTCGCCGCCGACCACTTCACCTTCCTGGGGTACCGCGAGTACGAGCTGACCAAGGTGCCCTCCGCCGACGGCGGCGAGGAGGACGCGCTCACCGCCGTCCCCGGCACCGGCCTGGGCATCCTGCGCTCCGACCCGGCCCACACCGCCCACGGCCACCACGAGGGCAACCACGCCCCGCTGTCCCGCCCGGCCTCGGCCTCCTTCAGCCGGCTCCCGGCCGACGCCCGGGCCAAGGCCCGTGAGCACCGGCAGCTCGTCCTCACCAAGGCCAACAGCCGGGCCACCGTGCACCGCCCGTCCTACCTGGACTACGTGGGCGTCAAGAAGTTCGACGCCGACGGCAACGTGACCGGTGAGCGCCGCTTCCTGGGCCTGTTCTCCTCGGCCGCGTACACCGAGTCGGTGCGCCGCGTCCCGGTCATCCGGCGCAAGGTCGCCCAGGTGCTGGCCGACGCCGGCTTCTCGCCCGACAGCCACGACGGGCGCGACCTGCTCCAGATCCTGGAGACCTACCCGCGCGACGAGCTCTTCCAGACCCCGGCCGACCAGCTGCGGTCCATCGCCACCAGCGTGCTCTACCTCCAGGAGCGCCGCCGGCTGCGGCTGTACCTGCGCCGCGACGAGTACGGCCGCTACTACTCGGCCCTGGTCTACCTGCCGCGCGACCGCTACACCACGGGCGTCCGGCTGCGGCTGATCGACATCCTCAAGGAGGAGCTGAACGGCGCCGGCGTCGACTTCACCGCCTGGAACACCGAATCGGTCCTCTCCCGGCTGCACTTCGTCGTCCGCGTCGAGCCCGGCTCCACCCTGCCCGAGCTCACCGAGGCCGACGAGGAGCGCATCGAGGCCCGGCTGGTCGAGGCCGCCCGCTCCTGGGCCGACGGCTTCGCCGAGACGCTCACCGCCGAGGTCGGCGAGGAGCGCGCCGCCGAGCTGCTGCGCCGCTACGCGCACGCCTTCCCCGAGGGCTACAAGGCCGACCACAGCCCCCGCGCCGCCGTCAGCGACCTGGGCCACCTGGAGAAGCTGACCACCGGCGACGGCGACCGCGACTTCGAGTTCAGCCTCTACGAGCCGGTCGGGGCGGGCCCCGGCGAGCGCCGCTTCAAGATCTTCCGCACGGGCGCGTCCGTCTCGCTCTCGGCCGTCCTGCCGGTGCTCAGCCGCCTGGGCGTCGAGGTCGTCGACGAGCGTCCGTACGAGCTGCGCTGCTCCGACCGGACCACGGCCTGGATCTACGACTTCGGCCTGCGGATGCCCGAGCACGTCGAGGGCGACGACGCGCGCGGCCGCTTCCAGGACGCGTTCGCCGCCGTCTGGACCGGCGCCGCGGAGAACGACAACTTCAACAGGCTGGTGCTCCGCGCCGGCCTCGACTGGCGCCAGGCGATGGTGCTGCGGGCCTACGCCAAGTACCTGCGGCAGGCGGGGGTGACCTTCAGCCAGTCCTACATGGAGGACACCCTCAGCAACAACGTCCACACCACCCGCCTCCTGGTCAACCTGTTCGAGGCCCGGATGTCCCCGGCGCTCCAGCGGGCGGGCAACGAGCTGATCGACGGGCTGCTGGAGGAGCTGGACGGGGCACTCGACCAGGTGGCGAGCCTGGACGAGGACCGCATCCTGCGGGCCTTCCTCACCGTCATCAAGGCCACCCTGCGCACCAACCACTTCCAGCGCGACGCCGACGGCAGGCCCCACGACTACCTGTCGATCAAGCTGGACCCGCAGGCCATCCCGGACCTGCCGGCGCCCCGCCCGGCGTTCGAGATCTGGGTCTACTCGCCGCGCGTCGAGGGTGTGCACCTGCGCTTCGGCAAGGTCGCCCGCGGCGGTCTGCGCTGGTCCGACCGGCGCGAGGACTTCCGCACCGAGATCCTGGGCCTGGTCAAGGCACAGATGGTGAAGAACACCGTCATCGTGCCCGTCGGCGCCAAGGGCGGCTTCGTCGGCAAGCGCCTGCCCGACCCGGCGGTGGACCGCGACGCCTGGCTGGCCGAGGGCATCGCCTCGTACAAGACCTTCATCTCGGGCCTGCTCGACATCACCGACAACATGGTCGGCGGCGAGGTCGTCCCGCCCAAGGACGTCGTGCGCCACGACGAGGACGACACCTACCTCGTCGTCGCCGCCGACAAGGGCACCGCGACCTTCTCCGACATCGCCAACGAGGTCGCGGAGTCGTACGGCTTCTGGCTGGGCGACGCCTTCGCCTCCGGCGGCTCGGCCGGTTACGACCACAAGGGCATGGGCATCACGGCCCGCGGCGCCTGGGAGTCGGTCAAGCGCCACTTCCGCGAGCTGGGCCACAACACCCAGACCGACGACTTCACCGTCGTCGGCGTCGGCGACATGTCCGGCGACGTCTTCGGCAACGGCATGCTGCTCTCCGAGCACATCCGCCTGGTCGCCGCCTTCGACCACCGGCACATCTTCCTCGACCCGACCCCGGACGCGGCCGCCTCCTACGCCGAGCGCCGGCGCCTGTTCGAGCTGCCCCGCTCGTCGTGGGCCGACTACGACAGGGCGCTGCTCTCGAAGGGCGGTGGCATCCACCCGCGCACGGCCAAGTCGATCCCGGTCAACGCGCACGTCCGCGAGGCCCTCGGCATCGAGGCGGGCGTCACCAAGATGACCCCGGCCGAGCTGATGAAGGCCATCCTGCGCGCCCCTGTCGACCTGCTGTGGAACGGCGGCATCGGCACCTACATCAAGTCCTCCGCCGAGTCCCACGCGGACGTCGGCGACAAGGCCAACGACCCGATCCGGGTGGACGGCCGGGACCTGCGCGTCAAGGTCGTCGGCGAGGGCGGCAACCTGGGCCTGACCCAGCTCGGCCGCATCGAGTTCGCCCTGGCGGGCGGCAAGGTCAACACCGACGCCATCGACAACAGCGCCGGCGTGGACACCTCGGACCACGAGGTGAACATCAAGATCCTGCTCAACTCCCTGGTGTCCGACGGCGACATGACCGTCAAGCAGCGCAACAAGCTGCTGGCCCAGATGACCGACGAGGTCGGCGAGCTGGTCCTGCGCAACAACTACGCGCAGAACGTCGCCCTGGCCAACGCCGTGGCGCAGGCCCCCAGCCTGCTCCACGCCCACCACCGGATCATGCGCCGCCTCAGCCGCGAGGGCCACCTGGACCGCGCGCTGGAGTTCCTGCCGACCGACCGGCAGATCCGCGAGCGGCTCTCCGCCGGACGCGGGCTGTCCCAGCCCGAACTGGCCGTCCTCCTCGCCTACATCAAGATCACCACGGCCGAGGAACTGCTCGCCACCGGCCTGCCGGACGACCCGTACCTGCAGCGTCTGCTGTACGCCTACTTCCCGACCGCCCTGCGGCAGTCCTTCGGCGAGCAGATCGACCACCACGCGCTGCGCCGCGAGATCGTGACGACCGTCCTCGTCAACGACACGGTCAACTCCGGTGGTTCGACCTTCCTGCACCGGCTGCGGGAGGAGACCGGGGCGTCCCTGGAGGAGATCGTCCGGGCGCACACCGCGGCCCGCGAGATCTTCGGCCTGAACGCCGTGTGGGACGCGGTCGAGGCGCTGGACAACACGGTCGCCGCCGACGTCCAGACGCGGGTGCGGCTGCACTCGCGGCGCCTGGTCGAGCGCGGCACCCGCTGGCTGCTCAACAACCGCCCGCAGCCGCTCGCCCTCGCGGAGACCATCGACTACTTCCGGGACGGCGTGGCCACCGTCTGGGCCGAGCTGCCCAAGCTGCTGCGCGGCGACGACCTCGAGTGGTGGAAGTCCATCCACGACGAGCTCGCCTCCGCCGGGGTCCCCGACGAGCTGGCGGTCCGCGTGGCCGGCTTCTCCTCGGTCTTCCCGGCGCTGGACATCGTCGCCATCGCGGAGCGCACGGGCAAGGAGGCCCTGTTCGTCGCGGAGGTCTACTACGACCTCGGCGACCGGCTGCACATCAGCCAGCTGATGGACCGGATCATCGAGCTGCCGCGCTCCGACCGCTGGCAGTCCATGGCCCGCGCCTCCATCCGCGAGGACCTGTACGCCTGCCACGCCGCGCTGACCGCCGACATCCTCTCGGTGGGCAACGGCTCCTCGACGCCGGAGCAGCGCTTCACGGCGTGGGAGGAGAAGAACGCGCCGATCCTGGCCCGGGCGCGCACCACCCTCGACGAGATCCGCGGCTCGGACTCGTTCGACCTGGCGAACCTGTCGGTGGCCATGCGGACGATGCGGACGCTGCTGCGCACGCACACCTGACGGCGGTGAGGAAAGGGGGCGGCCCCGGGTGAACACCCGGGGCCGCCCCCTTTCCCGTGTTCCGGGCCCTTTTTCACGTTCCGGTCCCCGCCGGTTCCACCGGAGTTGGCGGCCCGGCCGCCCCCGGCTGCTGCCCTGGGCCGGTGTGGTTCCTACGGTGGAGGCGCGGTGGTCTCGGGGCGGTACGCGGCGGGTTCGTCGGGGACGCCGGCGGTGGCGTCGTGACGCGGGGCGTGCCGCGGCCCGCGGCCGATCCGGAACACCCAGGCCCGGTAGGCCCAGAAGCGGAAGAGGGTGGCCGTGCCGATGCCGAGGAACTTGAACGCGTTGTTCTGGAACGGGGTGTCCCAGCCGAACGCGTAGGTGGCGACGTAGAGCACCCCGTTCTCGATGATCAGACCGGCGGCGCTGAAGACGGCGAAGAGGACGACCTCCCGGCTGGGGCGGCCGCGGGCGCGGTCGCGGTAGGTGAAGTACCGCAGGCCCAGGTAGTTGAAGGCGATGGCGACGACGGTGGCGATCACGCTGCACCGGACGACGGGGAGGCCGGTGATGCCCCGGCAGAGGTTGAAGACGCCGAAGTTGACGAAGATCCCGATGCCGCCGACGGTGCCGAACTTCGCGAATTCCCGGCCGAGTGCCAGCAGCTCCGACGGGCCGCCCCGACGTTTCCCTCTTGCCTTCACCTGTCGCAAGGGCATCTCCCGATACGTTCGCCACGCATAGCGGACATTGCACGCAGACAGCCGATTGTAGTGTAATTTCCCGCGAAAACTAACGCAGTGCGACGATGCGACGACAAGGTGTGAGGGCGGTGGCATGACAGAGGCGGTACTCCTCGTCGGCGGCAGGGGCACACGGCTCCGGCCCCTCACCCTCCACACCCCCAAGCCCATGGTCCCGGCCGCCGGCGTGCCCTTCCTCGCCCACCAGCTCGCCCGCGCCCGGGCCGCCGGGGTCGACCACGTCGTCCTGGCGACCTCCTACCTCGCCGAGGTCTTCGAGCCGTACTTCGGCGACGGATCCGCCCACGGCCTCCGGCTGACCTACGTCACCGAGGACGTGCCGCTCGGCACCGGCGGGGCGATCCGCGCCGCCGCCGACGCGCTGGAGGCCGGGCCCGGCGACGACGTCCTCGTCTTCAACGGCGACATCCTCAGCGGGCTCGACGTCCGCGCCCTGCTGCGCCGCCACGAGCGGGCGCAGGCGGAGGTGACCCTGCACCTGACCCGGGTCGCCGACCCCCGGGCGTTCGGGCTGGTGCCCACCGACGCCGACGGCCGCGTCCTGGCCTTCACCGAGAAGCCCCGCCGCCCGGAGGAGATCGTCACCGACCAGATCAACGCCGGCTGCTACGTCTTCCGCCGCGAGGTCATCGACACCATCCCCACCGGCCGGCCGGTCTCGGTGGAGCGCGAGACCTTCCCCGGCCTGCTGGCCGCGGGCGCGCTGCTGCACGGTGTCGTGGACGCCTCGTACTGGCTCGACCTCGGCCGTCCGGCCTCCTTCGTCCAGGCCTCCGCGGACCTGGTGCGCGGCGTCGTCCGCTCCCCGGCCGTGCCCGGCGAGCCCGGCGAGCACCTGGTGCTGCCGGGCGCCCACGTCGAGCCGGGGGCGCGGCTCCGCGGCGGCACGGTCGTCGGCGCCGGGGCCCGCGTGGCGGCCGGCGCCGAGGTCGAGGGGAGCGTCGTCCTGGACGGGGCGCGCATCGAGGAGGGCGCGCGGGTGCGCGCGTCCATGGTCGGCGCCGGGGCGCGGGTCGGCCCCCGCACCGTCCTCGACGGCGCCGTCCTCGGCGACCGGGCCGACGTCGGCGCCGACAACGAACTGCGCGACGGCGCCCGCGTCTGGTGCGGCACCGCCATCCCCGACGCGGCCATCCGCTTCTCCGCGGCCTGACCCACGACCCCGAGCGACAGGACAGTCCCATGAGCGTTCCGCACACCGTCATGACCCCCCTGCCCGCCGAGTGGAGCCGCACCGCGACGACCGTGGTGATGCCCACCTACAACGAGGCGCAGAACCTCCCGATGATGGCGGAGGCGCTGATGGCCCTGCCCCTGGAGGGGCTGCGGCTGCTGGTCGTGGACGACGCCAGCCCCGACGGCACCGGCGCCGTCGCCGAGCAGCTGGCCGAGAAGTACAACGAGCCGGGCCGCTCCCGCATGGCCGTCCTGCACCGCACCGCCAAGGAGGGCCTGGGGCGGGCCTACGCGGCCGGCATGACGCGGGCCGTCGAGGACGGCGCGGCGTACGTGCTGCAGATGGACGCCGACGGCAGCCACCCGGCCGACAAGATCGCCGAGTTGCTCGGGGTGGCCCTCTCGACGGGCGCGGACGTCATCGTCGGCAGCCGCTACGTGCCCGGCGGGACGCTCTCCGCCGCCTGGGGCGCCCACCGCAGGCTGCTGTCGCGCTGGGCCAACGCCTACGCCGGCACCATCCTCGGCACCCGGCTGCGCGACATCACCGGCGGCTTCAACCTCTGGAGCGCGGCGGCCCTGCGCGCCCTGGACCTCGACACCGTCGACAGCGCGGGCTACAGCTTCCAGGTCGAGACCAAGTACCGGGCGCTGCGGGCCGGTTTCACGGTCGTGGAGGTGCCCATCCACTTCGAGGACCGCACGGTGGGGGAGTCGAAGATGAACCTGGCCGTGCAGCTGGAGTCCGTCGCGGTGCCCTGGCGGCTGCGGGTCAGAACCCTGCGCGCGGGCGGCGGGCGGGCCCGCTGACCCGCGCCGCCGTGACCCTTCGCGCCGCCGGCGCGCAGCGGGCGCTGTGGGGCGCCGCCCTGCTCCCCGCCCTCCTGCTGCTGGTGTCGGCCGTACGGCTGCCCTGGGCCGGTGACCTGGGGATGCACGCGGCCGTCGTGGAGCGGCTGCGGGCCGACCTGCCGCACCCGGGGCATCCGCTCGTCGACGCCGACGTCCCGAGCCCCTACTACTCGCCGTGGACCGTCGTGCTGGCGCTCGCCGCGCGGGCCGCGGGCCTGGACGGCCTCCAGGTGCTGCACCTGGCCGCGCTCGCCGGGTTCGTCGCGTTCGCCACCGGCGTCGCGGCCTTCGTCCGCGCCCTGACCGGCCGTCCGGCCGCCGTGCCGCTCGCCCTGCTGTGCGTGCTGCTGCTCCAGGGGACGCGGCTGTTCGCCTGGAGCGGGATGCCCGGACTGACCTCGCTCGCCCTGACCCTCGCCTACCCGAGCACCCTCGCGCTCGGCGCCGCCCTGCACCTGTGGGCGCTGCTGCGGCGCGCGGTCGCGGACGACCGGTCGTTCGCCGCCTTCCTGACCCTGGGGCTGCTGCTCGCCGTGGTGCTGCTGGTGCACCAATTCACCGGCGCGGTCGCGGTGTTGGGGGTGGCGGCGGTGCTGGCGCGGGGCGGGCGCCGGGTGTGGCGGAAGGTGGCGGCGGCGGGCGGGCTCGCGCTCGGGGCGCTGTGGGCCTGGCCCTACTACCCCTTCTTCGAACTCGGCGGCGCTGACGGGCTCGACGCGATCCACCGGCCGCTCGCCGCCCACCTGGTGGGGAGGTTCTGGCTGCTCGCGCCGGGGGCCGTGGCGCTGGCCGCGCGGTGGCGGCGCGACCGGCGCGACCCGCTCGTCCTGCTCTTCGCCTCCGGCGCGGCGGTCTTCGCGGCGGGCGCGTGGAGCGGGCACTGGGCGTGGTGCCGCGTCCTGCCCGCCGTCCTGCTGCCCGCCCAGCTCGCCCTCGCCGTGGCGACGGCGGAGGCCGCCGGCCGGACCCGCCGGGCCCTCGCCGCGGTCACGGGCGCGGCGCTGTTGACGGGCGCGTGTGCCCAGGCGGGCGCGGTGGCGTACGCGCTGCCGGCGCGCGCCGCACGCACCGTGCGCGCCCACGTCCAGGCCGTCGCACCCTGGCCCTCGTTCGGCTGGGCGGGACGTGAACTCCCCGCCGGCGCCACGGTGATGACGAACGACTACTTCGCGCTGCGCATGCTGCCCGCCTACGGGCCCTACACCGTCGCGCCGGCCTGGCCCGACGTCTTCCTGCCGGACGAACGGGAGCGCCGCGAGGCGACCCGGCGCTACTACGCGCCCTCCGCCTCCCGGGCCGAACGGCTCGGCCTGCTCGGCCGGTACGGGGCGCGCTGGGTGCTGCAGAAGGACGGCGCCCCCGGCCTGCGGCCGGACGACCCGGCGCTGCGGCGGACGGTCCGCGGACCGGGCGGGTTCGCGCTGCTGGAGGTGGAGAAACGATGAGGAGGGCGGGAGTGGCCGTGCGGGGGAAGGACGGGACGGACGAGGACGGGCTCGCGCACCGGGCACGGGGGCGCGCCCCCTGGCCGGTGCTCGGCGCGGCGCTGTTGGTGTACCTGCTCAGCGCCGGGCGGATGCTGGGCGTCCGGCGGACGGGCATGGACAACGCGGTCGTCGTCCGGGCGGCACGCGCCCTGCTCGACGGCGGGTCGCCCTACGCCGACAAGCGCTTCCTCTATCTGCCCGGCGCGGTCTTCGCGGCGCTGCCCCAGGCGCCGTTCTCCGACCGGACGCTGACGCGCGCGGTGCCGTTCGTCACCGCCGCGCTCGTCCTCGCCGGCGTGGTGCTCGCCCTGCGGATCTTCGACGTCCGGGCGGACAGCCGGCTCGCGGCGGCCGTCGTCGCGGGGCTCGGGCTCTTCCTGCCCTTCCAGGCCATCGTGCACCTCGGCAACTGGACGGCCGCCTCCGTCGTCGCCTACCCCGCCGCCCTGCTGCTCGCGCTGCGCGGCCGCTGGAGCGCGGCCGGGGCGGTCGTCGGCGCGGCGATCGCCCTCAAGCCGATGCTCGTGCCGCTGCTCCTCCTCTTCGTCCTCGCCCGCCGGTGGCGGGCGCTGGCCTGGGCGGTGGGCCTGCCCGTGGCCGTCTCCGTCGCGGCGGCGCTCGCCATGCCCCGGCCGCAGCTGTTCCTCACCAAGACGCTGCCGTTCCTGCTGCACGGGCAGGACGACTACGCCGCTCCGTACGACGCCTCGTGGACCGCCGTCCTGCCCCGGCTCGGCGTGCCGCACCACCTGGCGTTCGCCCTGGGGGCGTGCGCCGCCCTCGCCGCGCTGTGGTGCGCCCGGACGCGCTGGCGGGCCGGGGGCGACGAGGCGCTGCGGCTGGTGGAGTGCGGGGCGCTGCTGATGCTCGCGGCGTTCCTGGTGTCGCGGCCGTCCTTCGTGCACTACGCGCTGGTGATCCTTCCGGCGCTCGTCGCGTCGGTGGTGGTGCGCGGGGCCGCCGCGCGCCAGGTGTGGTTCTGGATGCCGCTCGTGCCGCAGATCGCCGGGATCCCCTGGCCCGAGCTGGGCGGATCCCGGCGGCACGCCTTCAAGGACATCGTCATGTTCACCGGGGCCGCGGCCGTCCTCGCCCTCGCCGCGCTGCGGAGACGGACCGCCGGGAGGGTGACTGTCAGTGGTGCCGCCTACTCTCTGAGTAGTGATCCGGAGCCCCGGAGCCCATCGGAGACGAGGTGACCCATGCCCGCCGCACGCCGCCATCCCGACGTCAGCGTCGTCGTGATCGTCCACAACGACGCGGAACGGCTCCCGCGCGCCGTGCGGTCCGTCCTCGCCCAGTCGCTGCGCAACCTCGAAGCCCTGGTCGTGGACGACGGATCCACCGACGCCACCCCCGCCGTCGTCCGCCGCCTGGCCGCCGCCGACCCCCGGGTGCGCCCGCTGCGGCTCCCCGTCAACAGCGGCGGCTGCGGCACCCCGCGCAACGCGGGCATCGGCGCCGCCCGGGCGCCGTACGTGATGTTCCTCGACAGCGACGACGAACTCCCGTACCACGCCTGCAAGTCCCTGCTGCTCACGGCCGAACGCACCGGGGCCGACCTGGTTGCCGGCGAGGTCACCCGGCTCTTCGAGGACACCGGCGCCACCGGCCTGTGGTACCCCCGTCTCTTCGAGGAACCGCGGGAGGTGGCGGGCATCGCCGAGGCCCCCGAGTTCTTCCTCGACCACCTCTCCACCAACAAGCTCTACCGCACGGACTTCCTCGCCCGGCACCGCCTCCGCTTCCCCGAGGGCGTCCACTACGAGGACCAGGACTTCAGCGCCCGCGCCTACACCCTGGCCGAGCGCTTCGCCGTCGTCCCCTGGCCCGTCTACACCTGGCGGCTCGACCCCCGGGCCGCCTCCATCACCGCCGGCCGCCACCGCCTCCGCGGCGTCATGGACCGCGTCGCCGTCGCCCGGCTCACCGACGCCTTCCTGGAGGAGAGGGGCCACGCCGCCCTCAGACCCGCCAAGGACGAGGCGTTCCTCCGCCACGACATCCGCCTCCACCTCGGCGACCTGCCCCACCAAGGCCCCGGCTGGGCACGGGAGTTCGCCGCCGTCGTCACGCCCTACCTGGCCGGCCTCGCCCCACGCGCCATCGCGGCCCTCCCGCGCGAGCAGCGGATCTGCCAGTACCTGCTGGGCGCCGGCCGGCACGCCGAGGCGGCCGACTGCGCCCGCACCCTCGACCGCCCGCTGATCGCCCCCCGGCACACCGTCCGCGTCGACCGCCGCACCTACTGGGGCGCCGACCTGCCCCCCGACGCCCATGCCGCCGCCGAGCTGGACATCACCGACTGGCACGTGGCGGAGCAGCCGTTCGCCACCGCCGCCCTGCGCCACGAGGTCACCGGCGTCACGCCCCTCGGCACCCGCCTGCACCTCTCCCTGCGCACGCACGACCCCGCGCGGCTGCTCGCCGGGCCCGTCACCGCCGAACTGCGCCTCGCCGTCCGGGCCGCCCCCCTCACCGTGCCCTTCGCCTACGCCCCGGCCCCCGACGACGCGACCGTCCGCACCGCCGACCTCGTCCTCGACCTCGGCCGCGCCCGCCTCGGCCCCCAGGGCTTCGCCGGCCGGCGCCACCCCGTCGTCGCCCTCGACCGCCTCGGCCTGCACCGCGCCGACCCGCTCCTCGCCACCCCCGGCGCCCCCGGGCTGCGCGCCCGGATCGACGGCCACGACGTCCGCGTCGGCTGCGAGGACCGCGGCGCGGGCCGCCTGGAGATCCGATGGGAGCGCACCGGCGCCCGCGCCCGCGCCGAGGCCCTCGCGCCCCGCCTCGCCCCCGCCCGCCGGCTCGCCCGCCGCGCCACCGGGCCCGGCGCCCGGGCCCTCGCCTGCCGCGGGCTCCACCGGCTGCCCATGGCCGACGACCTGGTCGTCTTCGAGGCCCTGGAGGGCCGCGGCTACGCCGACAGCCCCCGCTGCATCCACGAGGAACTCGTGCGCCGCGGCCTCCCGTTGCGCGCCGTCTGGTCCTACAGCGGCAGCCGCGCCGGCTACCCCGACGGCGTCACCCTCGTCCGCCGCGGCAGCTGGGAGCACGTCCGCGCCGTCGCCCGCGCCCGCTACTGGGTGGACTCCCACGGCTTCCCCGCGCACCTCGCCAAGCGCCCCGGCACCCGCTACCTCCAGACCTGGCACGGCCAGGCCCTCAAACACATGGGCTTCGACGTCCCCGAGCTCCGGCTCGCCGGCCCCGGCCGGCGCCGCGCCCACCAGGCCATGATCGGCCGCTGGGACGCCCTGGTGGCCCCCAGCCCGGAGTTCGAGCGCACCTTCGTCCGCGCCAACGGCTACACCGGCACCCTGCTGCGCACCGGACTCCCGCGCAACGACGCCCTCGTCCGGTGGAACGAACCCGCCCAGCGCGAGCGCGCCGCCGCCGCCCGCGAACGGCTCCAGATCCCCGACGGCTCCCGGGTGCTGCTCTACGCCCCCACCTTCCGCGACGGGGCGCGCGGCAGCGGCGCGTCGGTCCGGGCGGACCTCGCCGAGCTCGTCCGCCGCACCGGCGGGGCCTGGACGGTCGTCGTCCGCCCGCACTACTACGAGCGCTACACCGTCCCCCGCGAGCTGGGCCACGCGGTGCGCGACGGACGGCAGTTCGCCGACCTCAACGACCTGCTCCTCGCCTCGGACGCGCTGCTCACCGACTACTCCTCCGTGATGTTCGACTACGTCAACCTCGGCCGGCCCGTCCTGCTCTACGCCGACGACTACGACCGGTACCGGACCGCGCTCCGCGGCACCTACTACGACCTGCCGGACATCGCCCCCGGACCGCTGATCACCACGACCGGCGAACTCGTCGCCGCCCTCGGGGACCTGGGGGCGGTGCGCGAGGAGTGGGAGGGGGCGTACGAGCGGTTCCGGGCGCGGTTCAACCCGTACGAGACGGGGGCGTCGAGCAAGGCCGTGGTCGACCTGTTCTTCGCCGAGGTGCTGGGAGAGTTGGGCGCGGGAGGTGCCCGGTGAGCCGCCGGCGCAACGTGTTCCTCGTCGGTGTCGACGTCGACTCGATGGGCGGTTCGCAGCGAGTGCTGCACACCCTCGCCCAGGGCTTCGCGGAGCGCGGCCACCGCGTGGAGCTGATCGGCGTCCGCCCCAGCACCGAGCCGTACGCCTTCCACGCCCGCCCCGCCTACACGCGGGCCACGCTCCACCGTTCGCCCGCCGCGCCCGGCGAGCTGCCGGGGTTCGCCCGGCTGCGCGCCGCCCACGCCGCGCGGCGGGACGGCCGGCGCGCCCGCGCCCGGCTCGCCCGGCGCTTCGCGGCCGTCCGCGACGGGTACGTGGTGGCCGGCTCGCCCTGGGCGGTGGACTGGCTGGCGGGGGTGGAGCGGGCGCACCTGAAGTGCCTCGGGCAGTACCACGAGTCCTTCGCGCAGGCCGCCGCCACGGCCAACCTCCGGCTGATCCAACGGCACTACCCCGCACTGGAGAAGTCCGTCTTCCTCAGCGAGGCGGACGCCGCGGAGTTCCGGCGGCTGCGCCTGCCGAACGTGGCGGTCGTCCCCAACCCCCTGCCGTTCGACCCCGGGCCGCCGGCGCCGCTCGACACCCGGCGGGTCGGGGCCGTCGGCCGGCTCGACCCGGTCAAACGGCTCGACCGGCTGATCGACGCCTTCGCCGCGGCCGGTCGCCCGTTCCCCGACTGGGAACTGCACCTCTTCGGCGACGGGCCGGAGGAAGCGGCGCTGCGCTCGCGCGCGGCGCGGCTCGGGGTGGCCGACCGGGTCCGCTTCCGCGGCACGGTGCGGGACGTGGCCGCCGCCTACCGCGAGCTCTCCGTTCTCGCCCTCACCAGCGAGTACGAGGGCCGTCCGATGGCCCTCGCCGAGGCCTCCGCCTGCGGGGTGCCGTGTGTGTCCTTCGATCTCTCCGGCGGGGTGCGGGAGTTGGTGGCGGACGGGGTGACGGGGGTGCTGGTGCCGCCGGGGGACGTGGAGGCGTTCGGGCGGGCGTTGGGTGGCGTGATGGGGGACGCGGGGGTGCGGGAGCGGTACGGGCGGGCGGCGCGGGAGCGGGTCTCGGCGTTCGCACTGCCGGTGGTCCTGGACCGGTGGGAGGAGCTGTTCGAGGAGGTGGACCGGTGACGGGCCCGGTGCCGGCGGAAGTGCCGGCGGGTGCAGGAGGGGTTCCGCCCCCGCCCCGCCCTTTTCTTGGGGCACCGACGAAGCGGTGTTCTGAGCGACGACGAAACGGTCGTCACCGGCTACGGTAGCTGTCGTTTCTGTCGTGTCGGCCACGGTGACAGGTCTGGTGGGAGGGGATGGGCGTGGATGAGCCGATGGTCGCGATCGGGTTGTCCCGTGATGTGGGAGTGGGTGCCCAGGCTTGAAGGTTTCAGCGGGCATTGGAGTTGCCGGCGCCGGCCGGGCACATCAGCCGCTGGTGCCCCTCGGTATCGGGGCGTTGTGTTGCCATGAGCCGGAACGGGGCGCGGGCGGCGATGTGCCCGGCCCAGGTTGCGCCGTCGATCCGTTGCGCGTGCAGGCCGATGGTCGCGTCGATCAGGGGATGGGGGAGGGCGGGACGGTACCAGGTGCCCTCGATCATGACGGCGCCGGAGTGCCCGGGCTGGATGCCTGGCTGGTCGGTGCGGTAGTCGAGCACAAGCCGGTAGCCCAGGGCACGGGCCGGGAGCTGGAGGTCTCGGGTGCGGCGTTGTTGCAGGCGTGGCCACGGCCAGGAATCCGGGGGGCCTCGGCGGCGGACGTCGGCCAGGACGCGGATGGCGTTGGGTCCGGGGCGGTGCCCGGGTTTGTCGAGAGTGAAGCCGACATTGGCCACCGCACGAGGCAGCCTTGTCATACCCAGGTGACAGGGTTCTGCCGTGGACATCGACGAATTCTGGAACACCATCGGGAACGCCCGCGCGAACAGCACGGTAGACAGCCCTTTCGCCCAGGTGCTGACCGACCATCTGGCCATGCAGTCAGCGCACTTCATCCTCGGTTTCCAAGAACGCTTCGAGGAAGTGCATGCCGCCCTGTACCGCTGGGACCTGTGGGCCGCCGCCTACCTCATTGGTGACGGCTGCTCCGACGACGGCTTCATCGACTTCCGTGCCGGCCTCATCGCCCTGGGCCGCCACTGGTGCGAGAAGGCGGCAGTCTGTCCGGACAGCCTGGCTGGGCACCCACTCGTGAGCGAAGCTGCGAACGGCCTGTCCGGCGAAGCCCTGTTCTCCGAAGCGGTCAACTATGCCGCCGCTCACGCCTTCGAACGAGTCACCAGCGGTACGGAAGACCTCTACCAGGCCATGGAGCGACACCGGGACACTCAGGCGATACCCGGAACTGGCGGTGGCATCGACATGGGTGAGCACTTCCACTTCGACGACACCCAGGAGATGTGCCGGCGCCTTCCGCGTCTCGCTGCCCTCTTCCTCTGACCCGGCACAAGCTGATCGGTCAGCAGGTCCCGCACATGACGGGAAACGATCAACCTGAACGATGGAGGCGGGTGGTCAGGGTGGTCCAGAGGGCTTGGGGGCCGGTGAGGGTGCGGAGGGAGAGGGTGCCTGCCGCGGTGGTGCGGGGGCGCACGATCAGTAGGACGTGCCGGGCGTTCGGGAGGAGGGCGCAGGGGCGGCGCGAGGGGCCGACGGCACGGACGGCGGTGCGGAGCACGTCGCCTTGGGCGTCGTGGAGTCCTACGCGGACGTCCCATGAGTGCGTGCCCCGCCGGGCCAGCGGGCCGAGGGCGAAGCGGATGCGGGCGGTCCAGCCGGTGCCGTCGGGGGTGAGGGGGGAGTGGAGGAAGAGGGCCGGGGAGCCGTCGCGCGGGCGGAGTTCGAGGGAGACCGTGTGCGGCCGGGCCGCGGCGAGGCGGCCGTAGAGGTCGTGGACGCGCAGGGCCAGGTCGGCCCGCCGCCGGAGGCGCAGCGTCGCGTCGACGGTGACGGGCAGGTGCCGGGCGGGCGCTGTGGTGAGGCCGTCGAGGACGGCGGCCGGCAGGTCGTCGGCCCACACGGGCCGGCCGGAGGCCACGGCGTAGGGCGGCAGCAGTCGCGCCGGGCGGGCGGCGAGCTGGGCGAGCCGGTCCAGGTCGCGGGGGGCCGGCGCGGCCAGCACCACCCGGGCGATCCAGCGGGCGGGCGCCCGGGCGGCCGCGAGTTCGGCCTCGCCGTACCCCGCCAGGCACGTCCGGGCGGCGCGCCACCAGGCCTCCCGGTAGCGGGCGTCGCGCCGGGGCAGTTCGCGGACGTATATGCGCAGGTCGTGGTCGAGGAACTTGACGCGGGCCGCGAGGGCCAGCCGCTCCCGTCCGGCCGCGCGGTAGATCTCCACGCCGCGCCGGTGGGCCCGGACCCGGGCGTGCCAGTTGGCGATGCGGTCGCGGTCGAGCGAGATGGAGGGCCGGGCGGCGCGGCGGCGCACGTGCCAGACGTAGACGGTGTCGGGGACGGTCGCGACGGCCGGTCCGGCGGCGAGGAGCCGGGCGCTGAAGACGAAGTCCTCATAGGGATAAGGGCCTTCGGGGAAGTGGACGGCGTGCTCGGTGAGGAAGGAGCGGGCGTAGAGCTTGTTGACGCACAGGGTGTCGTGGAGGAGGGCCGGGTGGTGCTCGGGGGAGGGGTGCAGGGCGGCGGTGCGGTAGAGGCCGGGCTGCCAGTGGGTGTCGACCCGTCCGGGCAGTTCGCGGCGGACGCACAGGCCCGCCGCGACGGGGACGCCGTGCCGCAGCGCGGCGCCCAGCAGGGCGTCCACGGCGCCGGGGGGGAGCACGTCGTCGCTGTCGAGGAACATCACATAGGGCGAGCCGGCGGCGCGCAGGCCCTCGTTGCGGGGGGTGCCGCAGCCCCCGCTGTTGACGCGGCGGTGGATGACGCGGAGCCGGGGGTGGCGCGCGGCCAGCCGGTCGAGGACGGCGCCGGTGCCGTCGGTGGAGGCGTCGTCCACGGCGACGACCCGGGCGACGGCCGGTCCCTGGGCGAGGGCGGAGCGGACGGCGTCCGCGATGTGCGCGGCGTCGTCGTAACCGATGACCACGACGTCGACCAGGCCGGCGGGCAGCGTGCCGGGAGCGTGCGGTCTGACAGGGGTTCCGCTCTCGTTCACTGTCACGGAACTCATTTTTATCCGGCATGTACGACGAACCGGGCCAGTGTGGGGCCGAGTGGCCGAGTGGGCCGAGCGGCGGGAGGGACGGCGATGGGGGCGACCCGGGCGGCGGGGCCGGCGGGAGCGGCGGGACGGGCGGCCGCGCTGGCCCCCGCCACCGTGGCGGCGGCCCTGGGTCTCTGGGGGCTGGACCGCGGGTCGATGTGGCGCGACGAGGGGGCCACCTTCCAGGTGGCCCGCCGCTCCGTCACCGAGATCCTCCGCCTGCTCGGCTCCGTCGACGTCGTGCACGGCCTCTACTACCTGCTGATGCACGTCGTCCTCGCGGTGCGGGCCGACGAGGTGACGCTGCGGCTGCCGTCGGTGGCCGCGACCGCCGGCACCGCCGCCCTCGTCGGGGTGCTCGGCAGCCGGCTCGCCCGGCCGCGCGTGGGCCTGTGGGCGGGGCTGCTGTACGCGGTCAACCCGTTCGTCGGCCACTACGCGCAGGAGGGCCGGTCGTACGCGCTGGTCGCGGCGGGCGCGGCGCTGGCGACCCTGCTGCTGGTCCGCGCGGCCGAGCGCGGATCCGCGGCCCGCTGGGCCGCCTACGGGGCGGCCGTCGCGGTGACCGGGCTGCTGCACGAGTTCGCCGTCCTGCTGCTGCCCGCGCACGGTCTGACGCTGCTCGTCTCGTGCGTGCCGTGGCGGACGTGGCGCGGCTGGGCCTGCGCCGCCCTGGCCGCCTGCGCGGCCGTCGCGCCGCTGGCGCTCTTCTCCCGGGGGCAGAGCGGACAGGTCTCCTGGATCAGGACGCCCGGCTCCGCGCAGGTGCGGGCGCTGGTCCTCGATTTCGCCGGCCCGGGGAGCGCCGTCGCCGCCGTCACCCTCGCGCTGGCCGCCCTCGCCCTGCTCGCGCCGCTGCCCCGCTCCGGCCCGCCGGAGGCGCCCCGCCTCCCGCTGCACGCCGTGGCCCTGCCCCTGGCGCTCGTCCCGCCCGTCCTGCTGTACGCCGCGTCGCAGAGCACGCCCGTCTTCCTCGACCGCTATCTGCTGTTCTGCCTCGCGGGCGTGCCGCTGCTGGCCGCCGCCGGGGCGGAGCGGCTGCTGGGGTTCCTGCCGTGGCGGGGGGTGGCGGTGGCGGCCGGTGTCGCGGCCGTCGTGGCGTCCTTCCTGGGGCAGTTCGCCGTCCACCAGCGCGAGCGGCTCCCGGCGAGCCGGGGCGACGAGCCGGCCCGGGTGGCCGCCGCCGTCGGCCGGCTGGCGCGGCCGGGCGACGCGGTGCTGTTCCTGCCGCACCACGAGCGCCGCACCGCCCTGATCTACCCGCGCGACTTCACCGGTCTGCGCGACCTGACGCTGCGGCGCACCGCGGCCGCCTCCGGCACCCTCTACGGCGAGGAGACCGGCGCGTCCGAACTGCGGCGCAGGATCGGGCGGTTGCC
Organism: Streptomyces caatingaensis; assembly: GCF_001187435.1. GTDB lineage: Bacteria > Actinomycetota > Actinomycetes > Streptomycetales > Streptomycetaceae > Streptomyces > Streptomyces caatingaensis. The sequence goes on from NZ_LFXA01000018.1 coordinate 466,626, forward strand.
GCCGGGCACCCGGGTCTGGGCCGTGTGGGACACGACCACCGTCGGCGGGCGCTGGTTCCGGGCGCAGCGCGCCGAGTACGCCAAGTCGCGCGTGCTCGGCGCGCTGTGCCGCGAGGAGTCGACGGTGTTCGTGCGCGGCGGGGCGGTCTCGCGGTACGCCTGCGCCTCGGACGGCTCGAAACCGCCCGATGGCGGGGTCACTTCACCGCCCCCGCCATCACACCGCTGACGAACTGCCGCTGGAAGGCGAAGAAGACCGCCAGCGGGACGACCATGGAGAGGAAGGCGCCCGACGCGAGGATGTCCACGTTGTCGCCGAACTGCCGCACCTGCTGCTGGAGGGCCACCGTGATCGGCGGGTTGCCGCTGTCTGCGAAGATCAGCCCGACCAGCATGTCGTTCCACACCCACAGGAACTGGAAGATCCCCAGCGAGGCGATCGCCGGGCCGCCCAGCGGCAGTACCACCCGCAGGAACATGCGCAGTTCGCCCGCCCCGTCCAGCCGGGCCGCCTCCAGCAGCTCGCGGGGGATCTCCGCGAAGAAGTTCCGCAGCAGGAAGATGGCGAACGGCAGGCCGAAGGCGGTGTGGAAGAGCACCACGCCCGGCGTCGACTCGAAGATGCCCAGGGCGTTGAAGAGCTTCGCCACCGGGATCAGCGCGACCTGCACGGGGACGACGAGCAGACCCACCACGCCCATGAACCACCAGTCCCGCCCCGGGAATTCGAGCCAGGCGAAGGCGTAGCCCGCGAACGCCCCGACCAGGATCACCAGCACGGTCGCCGGCACGGTGATCAGGGTGGTGGTGAGCAGCGAGTGCATCACCTTGTCGTTGTGGAAGAGGGTGTCGTAGCTCGCCCCGGTCAGCTGTCCGGGGTGGGCGAAGACCTGCCACCAGCCGGAGGAGGCGATGTCCGAGCGGTCCCGCAGGGAGGAGAGCAGCAGGCCGACGGTCGGCATCAGCCAGAACAGCCCGACGGCGACGAGGACGAGGCGCACCGCCCCGCCGCCCAGCCGGGCGGCCAGGCGCGCCGGCCACGGCCGCCGGCCCCGTACGGCCGTCACACGCGGCGTCGCGTCCAAGGCGGTCATCGCCGTCCCTCCTTGCGGATGCGCCGGATGTTCACGATCACGACGGGCAGCACCAGCACCAGCAGGAGCACGGCGATCGCGCTGCCCAGGCCCTGGTTGACGGCCGTGCCGAAGGACGACTGGTAGAGCTGGAGCGCCAGCACGTTGGCGTCCGGCAGGCTGGAGCCGGGGGCGATGATGTAGACGAGGTCGAAGATCTTCAGCACGTTGATCACCAGGGTGATGACCACGACGCCGAGCACGGGTGCCAGCAGCGGCACCGTGACCCGGCGGAAGACCTGCCACTCGTTCGCGCCGTCCACCCGGGCCGCCTCCAGCAGTTCGCGCGGCACGCCCGCCAGGCCCGCCGCGATGAGGACCATCGCGAAGCCCGCCCACATCCAGATGTAGGCGCCGATGATGGACGGGGTGACCAGGGTCGGGCCGAGCCATTCGGCGCCGCGGTAGCGCTCGGCGAAGTTCGCGGCGGGCAGCCGGAGCCGGGCGCCGTCGGCCGCGGCGGGCAGCGTGAACGTCCCGTCGGCGCCGGTCGTCGCCGACGCGACGGTCCGGCCGTCGCGCACCGCCTCGACCTTCACGCCCGACAGGGCCTTCTCGCCCGGGTCGACGCGGCCCGGGGTGCCCCCGCCGCCGCGGGTGAAGTCGAGCCAGACCGTCCCGGTCACCTTCCCCGGCTCGGCCCGCGGGGGTTGCGCGTCCCGCTCGCCCTTCGCGTACCGGGGCTTGACCGCCACCAGGGGCACCGGCGCGGGACTGCCGGCCCGCAGCGCGGATGTGGTGGTGAACGCGCCGTCCGGGTCCGCCGCCAGGCCGCCGTCCGGCCGGGGGTGGGCGCCGGGGTAGGGGGCGGACGCCGCGAAGGTGTCGTGGACCCCCACCCACACGGCGTTGGCGACACCCCGGTCCGGGTCCTGCTCGTACACCAGCCGGAAGATGATGCCCGCCGCGAGCATCGAGATCGCCATCGGCATGAAGACGACGAGCTTGAACGCCGTTCCCCAGCGCACCCGTTCAGTCAGCACGGCGAAGACCAGGCCGAGCGCGGTGGCGAGGCCGGGGGCCACGACGACCCAGACGACGTTGTTCTTCAGGGCCGTGCGGATCCGCTCGTCGGAGAACACCTCGTGGTAGTTGTCGAACCCCACGAAGCCGTTGCCGGACGCGTCGAAGAAACTGCGGTGGACGGAGTACCCGATGGGGTAGACGACGAGGGCGCCCAGCAGGGCCAGGGCGGGCAGGAGGAAGGCGGCGGCCACCAGGGGGCGGGTGCGGACGACGCCCTTGCGGGTGGCGCGGGTCGACACGGTGCTCACCGGATGCCCCCCGTCAGTTCTTGAACGCCTTGGCCGCGTCGGCCTCCAGCCGCTGCTGGATGCCGGCCACGTCCCCGGGGTTCCGCAGGAAGTCCTGGAGGTCCTTCCACTCGCCCTGGCCCGGCTTGCCGCCGAAGGCCGCGGGCGCCTGGTCGGACATGTCGAAGCGGAAGCCGTCGCCCGCCGCCACCAGCGCCTTGGCGATCCTGCGCCGGGTGTCGTCGGGGTAGGCGGCCGCGTCCAGGTTCTTGTTGGCGGAGAGGAAGCCGCCCCGGGCGGCCCAGATCCGCGCCGCGTCGGGGGAGGCCAGGAAGGTCAGCAGCGCCTGCGCGGCCGCGTTGTCCTTGAGCGCCACGCCGACGTCACCGCCGGTCACGACCGGTGGCTCACCGCCCACCGCGGGGAAGGGGAAGACCTTCGCGTCCGTACCGATCCTGGCGTTGGTGCCGTCGATGGCCGCGGCCGCGATGTCCGGCGCGTAGACCATGGCGGCCTTGGAGTCCTCGCCCTTGGCGAAGGTCTGGCCGACGGCGGCGGGGAAGGCGGTCTGGAGGGCGCCCTTGTTGCCGCCCGCCAGCAGTTCCTTCCGGCCGAAGAGCCGGCCGAGCGCCGTCAGGGCGTCCGTGACGGACGGATCCGTCCACTTGATCTTGTGGGTGGTGAGCTGGTCGTACTTCTCGGGCCCCGCCTGCGACAGGTAGACGTTCTCGAACCAGTCGGTGAGCGTCCAGCCGTCCGCGCCGCCGACGGAGACCGCGGGTACGCCGTAGTCGGCGACCACCTGGGCGGCGTTCAGCAGCTCCGCCCAGGTCCTGGGCTCCTTCACGCCGGCGGCGTCGAAGATCTTGGTGTTGTACCAGACCAGGGACTTGTTGGTGACCTTGAAGTAGACGCCGTACGGGGTGCCCTTGTGGGAGCCGAGGTCCTGCCAGCCCTTGCCGAAGTTCTTCCGCAGCTCCGCGGCGGCCTCGGCGTTCAGCGGTTTGAGCCAGCCCTTGCCGGCGAACTCCCGCAGCACGCCCGGCTGCGGCAGCATCGCCACGTCCGGCGGGTCGCCGCCCGTGATCTTCGAGCCGACGAACGACGACATGTCGTCGCCGCTGGGCACGAACGCCACCTCGGCGCCGGTGCGCTTGCTGAACTCGTCGAGGACCTCGGTGAAGTTCTTCTGCTCGGTGCCCGTCCAGACCGCCGTGACCTTGATCTTCTGGCCGTTGAGCCGGGGGAGCCGGACGGTGTGGCGTATGAGGTCGGGGGAGGGGGCTTCCTTCTTCGCGTCGTCGCTGCCGCAGGCCGCCGCCGTCAGCGCCAGGGCGCCCGCCGCGAGGTGCGCGAGCGCGCTGCGCGCCGCGCGGTTCCGGGGCGTCCCCCGTCGTGTCGCACCCATTGCCGCCCTCCCGTACTCGCGCTCGTGCCGGTCGCCGTGAACGGACATGGTGCTTACGCACGTCGGCGTCCGCGCAGGACGGATGCGTCATCTGCGCCGGGTACGCCGTGACTGGCCGCGTCCGCACTCCCGTGCGACTGTCCTACGCCCCGGCCGAGGCGGCCGCAATACCGGGGCGCGTGTCAACTCGCCGATCGTGACCGGGATGTGATGCGGTATCGCGGCACGTGGGGACGGTGGGGCCAGGCCGCCGGGGGAGCCGGCGGCGCACGGTCGGGCCCGCCCCTTCGCGGCGCTCGCCGGGCACCCGCTCAGCCGTGCCGTCCCGGGCGCCGCAGCCGTACGGAGAGCACGCCCATGCCCGCCGTCAGCAGCACCTCCACGAGCATCGCGGTCCGCAGGTCCGTTGCCTCCGCGATCCCTCCGATGACCGGGGCCCGGCGAGGAAGCCGGTGTAGCCCACGGCGGACACGGCCCGGTCCGGGCGCGGATCCGGTCGGCGGAGAGCCGGCCGAGCACCACGCCGGCGGAGAAGGCGGCGAACCCGGCGCCGGCCGTCCCGGCCGAGGCGCCGGCGACGTCCCGCAGGTAGACGGCGCCCCAGTCGTTCATGACGCCCCCGCCCATCAGCGCGCAGAAGGCGATGAGACCGGGGATCCACAGTCCCCTGCCGGGCAGGGCCGGCAGGGGGCCGGGATCCGCGTCCCCGGTCCGGGGGCCGGGCAGCAGGGCTGCCGCGGCGACGCCGGCCAGGACCGCCGGCACGGCCGCGGCGGCGGTGAAGTGCGCGCCGGTGGCGATGTCCCGGGAGGCCGCGATGCCGCCGAGGGCGGCGCCCGCGATGCCGCCGAGGCTGGACATCGCGTGGAAGCCGCCCAGGATGGCCCGGCCGTAGGCGCGCTCGATGAGCACCCCTTGGGTGTTCATGGCGACGTCGACGGCGGTGTTGCCGCAGGCGAACAGCGCCGGCGTCGCCGTCAGCAGCGGTCGCGTCGTCCAGGGCGCGCAGCACCGCGCTCCGGTCCTCGTCGGTGATGTGCGGCCACGGCGCCACCGCGCCCTCGGGGACGACGGGCTTGCCGCCCTTGAGGGCTGGCACGGGGCGCCGTGCGCGCCGGGGAAGCTGTCCGAATGCGACCGGCGGCGCGGTCGGGTGACGCGGCCCGGGGCCGTGGTGCTCATGCCGTGGACGGGTGAACTCCCTATCGGAGCAGGGGTGGAGCGGGCTGGGCGCCCGCCGATTGCGCGGCACGCTGGAGGGCGCTCGCCAGCAGGGCCAGGTCCGTCGGGCCGTTGCCCAGCTCGCGCAGGGGGCGCCGGGTCGGCGGGTCGCCCATGCGCTGCCAGTCCAGGGGCACGACGGTCGGGCGCTGCGTCGCCGTCCGCGGGATCCGGCCCGTGACCCGGCCCGCCTGGAACGGGGTCGCCGCGCCAGCCGCCCGGTGCAGCCGGCCGCGACCCGGCACGGGGGCGTCCGCGGCGCCGCCGCCGTCCGCCGCCGGGGCGATCTCCAACACGGCCCGCAGCGCGGCCCGTCCGGCCGCGGCCGTCTCCGCCGTGCGGTCCGGGCGGCCGGTGCCGGCGACCAGGTGGACACCGAGGCGCTCGCCCTCCCGGGCGACCGCCTCCAGGGCCCGCACCACGGACCCCGCGGCCGGCCGGCCCGTACTGCCCAGGGCGGGGGCGACGAGCGCGTCCAGGTCGTCGACGAGCACGACGAGGCGGGGCAGGGCGTTCTCCGCGGTGTGCGCGGGGCCGCCGGCGGACCGGGCCGCGCGCAGCTGGAGCGTGCCGGTGGCGGGCGGCTCCAGGCCGTCGGAGGTGACGCCGCCCTCCGGCCGGCGGGCGGGCACCGGCTGCGCCGGGGGCGCGGAGTGCCGTTCGTGCCACGCGGCGAAGTCCAGCGTGCCCAGCAGCTCCGCGCGCCGCTTCAGCTCGGAGCCGAGCGCCTGGGCGAACTCCCGCATCCGCAGCGGGTCGGCGGCGGCCAGGTACGTCGAGACGTGCGGCAGATCCGTGCACATCCGCAGGCCGTCGCCGCGCTCGGACGCCGCCCCGTCCACCAGGACGAGGGAGAGCCGGTCCGGACGGTCCGCGGCCGCGAGGGAGGCGGCGAGCGAGCGCAGCAGCTCGGTCTTGCCGCTGCCCGGCCCGCCCTCCACCAGCAGATGCGGCCCCTCCGCGGCCAGGTCCACCGACAGCGGGCCGTGCGGGCCCGCGCCCAGGACGGCGACGGCCCGGCCGCCCGGGCGGCTGCCCGGATCGGTGGCCGAGGCCCAGCGCGCCGTCAGGGACGCCGGCGTGGCCCGGGCCAGCCCCAGCTCGTCCAGCAGCCGCGCGCTGCGGGGCAGGGCCGCGACCCGCGCCGAACGGGCGTCCCCCTCCGCCGCATCCGCCACGCGCAGCGGCGCCAGCGCCCGCGCGAACCGCTCGGCCCACGCCCCCGACACCGCGTCGAGCGCCGCGACGACCGTGCCGCCCGGCGGCGGCACCTCCGCGCCGCGCGGGGCGTGCTCGATGACGTGGACGACCGTGGCCACGTCCCCGCCGACCAGGGCCACCGCCCCGCAGTGCGGGAACGCGGGCGAGGCCGCCCGCGCCGTCTCCAGGGCCGCCGTCACCGGCGAACTCGCCGTCGTGGACGGGGCGTCCGCGAGACAGATCAGGTGGATGCCGGCCGCGCCGCCGCGCGCCGCCAGCCGGGCCAGGGACTCCCGCAGCGCCGGGGTGCCCGGGTCGCCGTCGACGACCACCACCGTGCGCGGACCGCGGTGCGCCTCGGCCAGCGCCACGACCCGCTCCTCCGGCGCGGCCGGCCAGCTCGGGCCCAGCGGGCCGTCGTCCAGCCTCCGCACCAGCTCCGCGGTGCGGGCCGCGGCCTGCTCCCGGTCGTAGGCGACGAGCAGCCGGCAGTCCTGGCCGTGCGCGGGGCGCAGCTGCGGGAGCCAGCCGAGCCAGGCCCACTCCGCCTGCCGCTCCGCGGCGGTGCGCAGCGGGTCCGCCGCGATCAGGACGAACTCCAGCACCGACGGCGAGTGCAGCGCGGCCAGCTGGGCCAGGACGGAGCGGGCCAGGCCGGCCAGCCGGACCCGCGGCCCGGCCAGCCCGAGCGAACCCGCCTGCCGCAGGCCGACGGTGACCGGCACGCCGGGCAGCAGCGCGCCCCCGCCGCCCCGCGGGCCGGGCACGTAGCGGTCGGCCGTGCCCAGGCGGACGGTGAGCAGGTCCGGATGGTCCGGGCCGCGCTCCCACAGGCGCGGGCCCGGGCCGAGCGCGGTCAGCAGCACGGCCGCCGGGTCGGGCCAGCGCTCGCGCAGCGCCGCGGCGGCCTCCGCCGGGGCCGGCGTCCTCGGGGACGGGACGGCGCCCGGGCCGCCGTCCTCCTCCGGGCGCGGCTGCTGAGCGCCGCGGCCCCCGGCGAGGCGGCGCGCCCAGGCCGCTATGCCGCGGTTGCGCGGGCGCCTGGCGTCGGAGGCAGGGGCCGCCTCCTCCGGGGTGCCGGGGCCGGGGTGCATATGGGCGGTGCCCAGGCCGGCCGTGGTGCCGGCCGCGGTACCGGCCGGGTGCGCGCCGTCGTCCCGCGGGGTCGTCCCCGCCGTCCACGACGGCTCCCCGGTGCGCTGCTGGGGGGCGCGCAGGACGGTGTCGCCGTCGACGGCCGTCACGGCGACGGAGCCGTCCCGCGCCGGCCGCGGCGCGGCCGCTCCGGAACCGGTGCCGTACCCCGGGGTGCGGGCGCCCCACGCCGGCGCCTCGGGGTCCGTACGCCCCTGACCGGCCGGAACGCCCCGGGCCGGCGTCCGGTGCTCCGGGCCGCCGGGGCGGGGGAGAACCGCCTCGGGCTCCCGCTGGGGGACGACGGAGTGGCGGGCCGCGCGGGCGTCCGGCTCCTCCGGGGCGTGGTCCCCGTCCCGCGCGGCTCCGGTGACCGCGCGCTCCTCCGGGCCGGCGCCCCGGCGCACGGCGAGGGGCGGGGCGCCGGGGCCCACGGGCCCGCCACCGGCTCCTTCGCGCCCTTCGTGCGCCGCCGCCCTTTCGTACGCCGCTGCTCCTTCGTGCCCTTCGTGCGCCGCTGCGCCTTCGTGCGCCGCCGCGCCCGCCTCGCCGCCCTGTGCGGGCACGCGTGGCGCCGGCCCGCCGCCCGCCGTGCCGGATCCGGCGGAGGACCAGCGCCCGGGCCCGCTGCCCGTCGCGTACCGGGCGGCGCCCCGCGGCGGCTCCGCCGCGCCGGGCGGCGGGGCGGCGGCGCGCGGGCCGTCGGCCGCGCCCCAGGCCGTACCGGGGCTCCCGGCGGAGGCCCCCGCGCCCACGTGCGGATCGCGCCCGTGGGCGCCGGGGGGCATGCCCCCGCCCGCGCCCCGGTGCGTCACCGTCGCACCGGCGGAGGTGACGACGCCGCCGTCCGCACGGGCGGAGGCGACCACCCCCGCGTCCTCATGCGCATCTGCGGGCGCACCACCGCCCGCACCCCCGCGTGACCCCGGCGCCTCCACCGTCCCGGCGGCCGGGCCGCCGTCCGCCCAGGCCCCGCGCACACCGGGCCCCCCGGCGGCCGGGCCGGGCGCCGCGCCCCGCCGTGCCGCGGCGCTCCCCTGCGCGCTCCCCGCCGCGTCCGCGCGCCCCCCGGGCCCTTGCGGGGCGGCGGTCAGCGGTGTCACCCGGAGGCGGCCCTCGCCGTCGGGCGAGGTCGGGAGCGGGGCGCGGGCGGGCCCGGCCTCCGGGGCGTCCGGGGTGTGGAGCACCAGCGTCGACTCGCCCGCCCGCAGCAGCGCCCCGGGGCGGAGGGGGACCGGGCGGTCGTCGACCGGGGTCGTGTCGAGCGTGGTGCCGTTGGTGGAGCCGAGGTCGTGGAGGGTGACGCGGCCGTCCTCGGAGAGGGTGACCGCGCAGTGCAGACGGGAGACGTCGGGGTCGTCCACCGGGATGTCGGCGGACGAGGAGCGGCCGATCCTGACCTCGCCGCCGTGCAGCAGGTGCACCCCGCCCGCGTCCGGGCCGGAGACGACGTGCAGCCGGGCCGTGGTGCCCGTGACGTGCTCGAACGGGGGCTCGGGGTCGGCGGGGGCGCCCAGGGAGAGCACGGCGCCGTCGATCAGCGGGGGCTCGCCGAGCGCGCAGCGCTGCGCGTCCAGCCGCTCCTGGCCGGCGTGGACGACGACGGCTCCGCCGCCCAGGTCGGAGCCGGCCGCCGCGAGGGCGGCGGCGAGGCCGCTCGCCACCCCGGCGAGGGCGGTGCCCGCGGGAGCGGTCACCAGAACGTCGCAGGCGTGCGCGGCGTGCCCGCCGAGCGGTGGCCCGAGGACGGTCAGCCGGATCTGCATCGGCGTCCACAGTCCCTTCCTGCCCTGGTACCGACGGGAAAGGACCGCCCCCCACCGGCGCGCACGGGCACTTCGGCACGTACAGGTCACCACGGAGCGCGGGGCCTGCGCTCCGCCCCCACCGCTCCGTGCTGCGAGCATCCTCGCACCTGCCGCCGACAGCGCGCCCGGCGACGGCCGTTTCGTGATCATGAACGGGCGGGCCCGCGGCTCGAACGGAAGTCGAAGAAGGAAGGAAAGGGAAGGAAAACGTCCACGGGCGAACGATCGGCGACCGGATCGCGGGGGATTTCCCCTTGAGTCCGCTACGCGGACTGACCGCCGACGACCGGTGTCGGCCGCTTTCCGTCCGGCCGCCGACCGCCCCAGGACATTCCCGCAGCAACCGGCGGCAACCAACCGTCCGGAACACGCGTCTTTCCCCTGGGCCCCGGGGATTCGTCAAGGCGACGGTTCGCGGGACAGCACTACAGTGGGCGGAGGGCCGGGCTCGGGGAGAGGCCGTCACACAGTTCGACACCGGGACCGGAGCACGGTCCGGATCACGACCAGGGAGCGCATGACGTGCGGCCGGTAGGCAGCAAGTACCTGCTCGAGGAGCCGCTCGGGCGCGGGGCCACGGGCACCGTCTGGCGGGCCCGCCAGCGAGAGGCCGCGGGAGCCGAGGCGGCGGTGGCCGGGCAGCCGGGCGAGACCGTCGCGATCAAGGTCCTCAAGGAGGAGCTGGCCAACGACGCGGACGTGGTGATGCGCTTCCTGCGCGAGCGCTCCGTCCTGCTGCGGCTCACGCACCCCAACATCGTCCGCACCCGCGACCTCGTCGTCGAGGGCGATCTGCTCGCCCTCGTCATGGATCTGATCGACGGCCCGGACCTGCACCGCTACCTGCGCGAGAACGGCCCCTTCACCCCGGTGGCCGCCGCCCTGCTCACTGCGCAGATCGCCGACGCGCTGGCGGCCAGCCACGCGGACGGCGTCGTGCACCGCGACCTCAAGCCGGCCAACGTCCTCCTCAAGGACGACGGCGGGCGGATGCACCCGATGCTGACGGACTTCGGCATCGCGCGCCTCGCCGACTCCCCGGGCCTCACCCGCACCCACGAGTTCGTCGGCACCCCCGCCTACGTCGCCCCCGAGTCGGCCGAGGGCCGCCCGCAGACCTCCGCCGTCGACATCTACGGCGCGGGCATCCTGCTGTACGAGCTGGTCACCGGCCGGCCCCCGTTCGCCGGGGCGACCGCCCTGGAGGTGCTGCACCAGCACCTGAGCGCCGAGCCGCGCCGCCCCACCACCGTCCCCGAGCCGCTGTGGACGGTCATCGAGCGCTGTCTGCGCAAGCGCCCCGAGGAGCGGCCGAGCGCCGAGAACCTGGCCCGCGCCCTGCGCGTCGTCGCCGCCGGCGTCGGCGTGCACGCGAGCGCGGCCCAGGCCGAGGCGGCGCTGGGCGTCGCCGCGCTGCTCGCCCCGGACCCGCAGCCGGCCGTGGTGCCGGGCACGGGCCAGGGCGCCGCGGGCCAGTTCCCCCCGGCGGGCGGCGCCGGCGACGCCGACCCCACCCAGGTGCTGCCGCCCACGACCGGCGCCCCCGGCCCGTACGGCCGGAACGCCGGCTACGACCCCGACGCCGCGACGAGCGTCCTGCCGAGCGCCGCCCCCGACGCGGGGCCCACCCAGGTGCTCCCGGCCGGTGCCGGCGCGGACGCCGGCCCCACCCAGGTGCTCCCCGCGGGCTCCTACGGCGGGGCGGACCCGACGCGCGCCATGCCGCCCGTCGACCCCGGACCGCCGCAGGCCGACGGCCCGCACCCCTGGCAGACCCAGCTGCGCGCGGCCCGCGACCGCAACGACCAGACGCAGGTGCAGTACCTGGACCCCAGTGAGGACCCGCTGCGCCGTCGCCCCACGCGCCGCCCCGCACCGCAGCAGCCCCAGCAGCCCCAGCAGTACGCGCCCCCGCAGGCACCGGCGCAGCCGCCGTACCGCCAGTCGCCGCAGCCGCCCCAGCAACACCAGCAACACCAGCAGCATCAGCAACAGCAGTACCGGCAGCCCCAGCAGCCGTACGCGCCGCAGCGCCCGCCCCGGCGCGCCCCGGAGCCGCGCTACCAGCAGCCCCCGCAGGCGCCCCAGCCGCAGCCGTACGCCCCGCCGGCGCCCGAACCCGCCCCCCGGCGCGAACCCCGCCCGCCGCGGCAGCGCAGTGCCAACCCCATGCGCATCCCGGGCCTCGGCTGCCTCAAGGGCTGTCTGTTCCTGATCGTGATCCTGGTCCTCGGCTCCTGGGCCGTGTGGGAGTTCACCCCGCTCAAGGACTGGGTCGCCGACGGCAAGAACTTCTGGGACGCGGCGTGGGACTGGGTCACGGACGCCAAGGACTGGATCGCGAGCCACAGTTCGGGCCGGTAGCCCCCGGGCCCGGGCCGCGGGCCCCCGGCCCACCGGATCGGGCGGCTTGTGCCGCGGAAGTGAGGATGGGCACCGGCCGGTGCCCCTAGCATCCCCTCAGCCGCGTAGGTTGGTCGGCGACGCGCCTGTCGGGATGTCTGAGGAGTCGGGGAACAGTCTTGGCACGGAAGATCGGCAGCCGGTACACCGCCCACCAGGTCCTCGGCCGGGGCAGCGCCGGAACGGTGTGGCTCGGCGAGGGGCCCGAGGGCCCGGTCGCCATCAAGCTCCTGCGCGAGGACCTGGCGTCCGACCAGGAGCTCGTCGGCCGCTTCGTCCAGGAACGGGCGGCCCTGCTCGGCCTCGACCACCCCCGGGTGGTCGGCGTCCGCGACCTGGTCGTGGACGGCGCCGACCTCGCCCTCGTCATGGACCTCGTCCGGGGCACCGACCTGCGGACCCGGCTCGACCACGAGCGCCGGCTGGCCCCCGAGGCCGCCGTCGCCATCGTCGCGGACGTCGCCGACGGACTCGCCGCCGCCCACCGGGCCGGCATCGTCCACCGCGACGTCAAGCCCGAGAACGTCCTGCTCGACATGGAGGGTCCGCTCGGCCCGGGCGGCGCCCACCCCGCGCTGCTCACCGACTTCGGCATCGCCCGCCTCGTCGACGCCCCGCGCCCGGCCCGCGACCGCGGCCGCGCCACGGCCCCGCGCAGCGTCATCGGCACCCCCGACTACGTGGCCCCCGAGATCGTCGAGGGCCTGCCGCCGAGGGCGTCCGTCGACGTCTACGCCCTGGCCACCGTCCTCTACGAACTCCTCGCCGGCTTCACGCCGTTCGGCGGCGGCCACCCCGGGGCGGTGCTGCGCCGGCACGTCACCGAGACGGTCGCCCCCCTCCCCGGCATCCCCGACGAGCTGTGGCAGCTCATCGTGCAGTGCCTCGCCAAGGCGCCCGCCTCCCGGCTGCGCGCCCCCGAGCTCGGCTCCCGGCTGCGCGAGCTGCTGCCCGCGCTGGCCGGGCTGCCGCCGCTCGACATCGACGAACCGGGCACCGGGACCGAACCGGCGGACGGCGGCGAGCCGGCGCCCGGCGCCGCGTACGCCCCGCCGCCCACGGCCGCCGAGGCGCCCCGCCGCGGGGCCGTCCCGCTCGTCCCGGCCCCCGCCTTCGACTCCAGCCGCGACACCCACACCAGCATGCGCGTACCGGGCCCGGAGGAGCTCGCGGGCGGAGCGCACGGCACGGCACGGGCGCCCCGCGCGGCCGGTGAGCGCCGGGCGGGCTCGGCCCGCCGCCGCACCCCCGCCGAGGAGCGCAGACGCCGCCGCATCAAGCTGGGCGCGGCCGCCGTGGCGCTGGCCGCGGCGGCGGGCGTGGGCGGCTGGTACGCCACCGCCGGCCACGACTCGGGCGGGACCGGGCCCGGCGTCCACCGCACGGACGCGCCCCAGGGCGAGCTGCCGTGAACGCCGGACCGGGGCGCCCCGCCCCGCGCAGCGGTTAGGCTGGGTGCGTGGCAGTCGTTGATGTATCCGAAGAGCTCAAGTCCCTCTCCTCCACCATGGGGTCGATCGAGGCCGTCCTGGACCTCGACAGGATGAGGGCCGACATCGCCGTGCTCGAGGAGCAGGCGGCCGCCCCGTCCCTGTGGGACGACCCGGAAGCGGCGCAGAAGATCACCAGTCAGCTCTCGCACCTCCAGGCGGAGCTGCGCAAGGCCGAGACGCTGCGCGGCCGCATCGACGACCTCGGGGTGCTCTTCGAGCTCGCCGAGGCCGAGGGCGACGCCGACACCATGGCCGAGGCCGAGGCCGAGCTGACGGCCGTCCGCAAGGCGCTCGACGAGATGGAGGTCCGCACCCTCCTCTCCGGCGAGTACGACGCCCGCGAGGCCCTGGTCAACATCCGCGCCGAGGCCGGCGGCGTGGACGCCTCCGACTTCGCCGAGCGGCTCCAGCGGATGTACCTGCGCTGGGCCGAGCGCCACGGCTACAAGACCGAGGTCTACGAGACCTCGTACGCCGAAGAGGCCGGCATCAAGTCGACCACCTTCGCCGTCCAGGCCCCCTACGCCTACGGCACGCTCTCGGTCGAGCAGGGCACCCACCGCCTGGTGCGCATCTCGCCCTTCGACAACCAGGGCCGCCGCCAGACGTCCTTCGCGGGCGTCGAGGTGCTGCCCGTGGTCGAGCAGAGCGACCACGTCGACATCGACGAGTCCGAGCTGCGCGTCGACGTCTACCGCTCGTCCGGCCCCGGCGGCCAGGGCGTCAACACCACCGACTCGGCGGTGCGCATCACGCACATCCCGACCGGCATCGTCGTCTCCTGCCAGAACGAGCGCTCGCAGATCCAGAACCGCGCGACCGCGATGAACGTCCTCCAGGCCAAGCTGCTCGAGCGGCGCCGCCAGGAGGAGCAGGCCAAGATGGACGCGCTCAAGGGCGACGGCGGCAACTCCTGGGGCAACCAGATGCGTTCGTACGTCCTGCACCCCTACCAGATGGTCAAGGACCTGCGCACCGAGTTCGAGGTCGGCAACCCGCAGGCGGTCCTCGACGGCGACATCGACGGCTTCCTGGAGGCCGGCATCCGCTGGCGCAAGCAGCAGGAACAGCAGGAGAAGTAGGACTGACCAGGGCGGATCCGGGCATACGGCCCGGATCCGCCTTGACGTGTGCCCGAAAACTCGGGAGGGTGGCGGGCGGCATGCGTATCACCGGTATACGTGTGGCGGGGGGCGACACCGGGCCGTACGACGGCCACCGCTGACGTTCGCGGACCTCCCGGGACCACCGCCCGGTGCACGGCTGCCCCACCGACGAGACCAGCTACTGGGGGTAGCAGGCATATGACGAACAAGACGCGGCTGCGCATGGCGCGCATCACCGCGGGCGCGGTGATCGCCGCCGGCGCCTCGCTGACGGCCGCGGGCGCGGCCTCGGCCGCCGGCGTGGACGTCCCGCTGGGCGGGCTGTCGAAGACGGCCGGAGTCCACGGCAGCGGGGGCGTGGCTGCCCCGGACGGGCCCGAGGGTACGGCGACGCCGGCCCCGTCGATCCCGCCGACGAGCATTCCGCAGCCGACGGAGAATCCGCCCACCGGCGTGCCGACTCAGGAGCCCACGCACGAGCCCACGCACGAGCCGACGATCCCGCCGACTCAGGAGCCCACGCAGGAGCCCACGCACGAGCCGACCCGGGAGCCCACGCACGAGCCCACCCGGGAGCCGACGCACGAGCCCACGGGGAACCCGACGTCCGACCCCACGTCCAAGCCGGACCCGACGGGCAACCCGGATCCCACCGGCAGGCCCGACCCGACGGGCACGCCTGACCCGACCGGCAATCCCACCCCCGGCACCAGCGAGAGCCCCGCTCCCCACGGCACCCCCGGCCATGACGACGCCACCACCTGCCCCGTGGACACCGGCAGCGGCAACTGCAACACGGCCGCCGACAGCGCCGGCGTCAAGCCGGTGCAGCAGGCCAAGCCGAAGGAGGAGCTGGCCCAGACCGGTGCCGGCCAGACGACCTTCCTCGTGGCCGGCGCCGCGACGATGATCGCGGGCGGCATCGGCTTCCGCCTCCTGCCGCGGGTGATCAACCGCAACACCCCCGCGTGAGCGGGGCCTGAGGCACGCGGCATGAGAAGGGCCCGGGGCGCTGTCGCGCCCGGGCCCTCACGCGTTCGCTCAGCCCGCGAAGCCGTGGGCCAGCATGGCCACCGCGACCAGTGCCACCAGCAGTGCGAGCAGCGTGGCGGGGGTCAGGCCGGCGAGGCCGCCCTCCTGCTGGAGCCGCTCCCGGCTCGCCCGGCACACCGGGCACCGGCCCTCGCTGACCGGGGCTGCACAGTTGGCGCACACCAGTCGGTCGCATGTCATGCGAATTCCTCCTCCGGTACGTCCAACGTGAGAGAGAGCCGGGCGGTTCCCCCTACCACTGTGCCAGCTTTCCCGCCCTTCGGCGCGACCGGTACCCGGGAGGGGACACCGCCGGCGCCGCTCCACCCCGGCCGGGGCCCGATTGTCCTCGATTTGTCCCCGTAGGAGGCGGTAATAAACCCGTCAACACAGGACGCCGACTGCGCGTACACGGGTCGTTCGCGTATGGTCACGCACACCGACGGGCGCCGCGACCGTGGCGTTCCGTGCCGCTCTCCAGGTCGCACGTGGTGCACTCGTGATTCGATTCGACAACGTCTCCAAGTCCTACCCGAAGCAGAACCGCCCGGCGCTCCGGGACGTCTCGCTCGAGATCGAGAAGGGCGAGTTCGTCTTCCTGGTCGGTTCCTCCGGTTCCGGCAAGTCCACCTTCCTCAGACTCCTGCTCCGGGAGGAGCGGGCCAGCCACGGCCAGGTGCACGTGCTGGGCAAGGACCTCGCCCGCCTCTCCAACTGGAAAGTGCCGCAGATGCGGCGCCAGTTGGGCACCGTCTTCCAGGACTTCCGGCTGCTGCCCAACAAGACGGTCGCGGAGAACGTGGCCTTCGCCCTGGAGGTCATCGGCAAGCCGCGCGGCGAGATCCGCAAGGCCGTCCCGCAGGTGCTGGAGCTGGTGGGGCTCGGCGGCAAGGAGAGCCGGATGCCCGGCGAGCTGTCGGGCGGTGAGCAGCAGCGGGTGGCCATCGCGCGGGCGTTCGTCAACCGCCCGATGCTGCTGATCGCCGACGAGCCCACGGGCAACCTCGACCCGCAGACCTCCGTCGGCATCATGAAGCTGCTCGACCGGATCAACCGGACCGGCACGACCGTCATCATGGCCACCCACGACCAGCAGATCGTGGACCAGATGCGCAAGCGCGTCATCGAGCTCGACCAGGGCCGTCTCGTGCGCGACCAGTCGCGCGGCGTCTACGGCTACCAGCACTGAACAGCCAGCACGGAAAGGCAGTGAAAGGACGCCATGCGCGCCCAGTTCGTTCTGTCGGAGATCGGCGTCGGTCTCCGCCGCAATCTCACGATGACCTTCGCGGTGATCGTGTCGGTCGCCCTGTCGCTGGCCCTCTTCGGCGGTTCGCTGCTGATGAACGAGCAGGTCAACTCGATGAAGGGCTACTGGTACGACAAGGCCAACGTCTCGATCTACCTCTGCAACAAGACCGACAAGGCGAACTTCTCCTCCTGCGCCAAGGGCGCCGTCACCGATGAGCAGAAGAAGCAGATCAAGGCCGATCTGGAGAAGATGCCGCTGGTCCAGAGCATCCACTTCGAGACGTCGGAGGAGGCGTACAAGCACTACAAGGAGGAGTTCGGCAGCCAGCCGCTGGCCACGGTGGTGACGGCCGACCAGATGCAGGAGTCCTTCCGCATCAAGCTCAAGGACCCCACCAAGTACGAGGTCATCTCCAGCGCCTTCCAGAAGCGCCCGGGCGTGCAGACCGTCGAGGACCAGAAGGACACCCTCAAGAGTCTCTTCAACCTCCTCCGCTACATGAACTGGGGCGCCCTGGGCGTGATGTTCCTGATGCTCGTCGTCGCCCTGCTGCTGATCGTCAACACGGTCCGCGTCTCGGCGTTCAGCCGGCGGCGGGAGACCGGGATCATGCGGCTGGTGGGCGCGTCCAGCTTCTACATCCAGGTGCCGTTCATCATGGAGGCGGCCGTCGCCGGACTGCTGGGCGGGATCCTCGCCTGCGTCCTGCTGGTGTGCGGACAGCAGTTCCTGGTCAACAACCTGCTCGCCACCCACATCGACGTCATCCAGTTCATCGGCTGGGACGCGGTGCTGACCAAGCTGCCGCTCGTCCTCGCGACCGGACTGCTGATGCCCGCGCTGGCCGCCTTCGCCGCGCTGTGGAAGTACCTGAAGGTGTAGCGGAGGGTTCGCGGTACGGACGGGACGGGGGCGGCGTCCCCGTCAACTCCCCGTGGCGGGGCCGGTGGTGGCCTAGACTCTCGCGCATGTCCGGCCCGCCGATGTCCGTACCGCGGCGCCGCCTCCGTCGCGGCGCGGTGCTGACCCTGGTCTTCGCCGGAACGCTGGCCACCGGAGCGGCCACCGGGTCGTGGGGCGCGGACGCCCGGCACGGGCTCCCGTCCGGGGCGTCCGCGCCGCGCGCCGCCGGCGCGCAGGACGGCAGGCGCCCCGCCCCGTCCGCCGCCCGCCCCCACGGCCCCGCGGCGGTCGCGTCCGACCGCTGGGGCGGCGTCTACAGCGCCCGTGAGTACCAGGGCTTCGAGCGCGCCCTGAGCGGCGAGTACGTGGGGGTCGGCCTCTCCGTCCGCCGCCTCGCCGACGGCGCGATGGAGGTCGAGGGCGTCGAACGGGGCGGCCCCGCCGCCCGCGCCGGGATCACGCCGGGCGAACGGCTGCGCACCGTGGACGGGGTGGAGGTGACCGGCCGCCCGGTCACCGACGTCGTCGCCCGGCTGCGCGGCGGCCCCTCCGGGACGGCCGGTACGGGCAGCCCGGTACGGCTGGGGCTGGTCCGGGCCGGGGACGCGGCGGCCCCGGAGGGCGCGGTGCGCGAGCGCACGCTCCGCCGCGAGCGCCTGCGCACCAGGAGCGTCGTCTCGGGCCGGTTCCGCGACGGCACGGCCGCCGGCACCCGGATCGAGGTCGCCTCCTTCACCCGGGGCACGGGCCGCGCGGTGCGCGAGGCGGTACGCGCGGCCGGGCCGTGCGAGGGCGTCCTGCTCGACCTGCGCGGCAACGCCGGGGGCCTGGTCACCGAGGCCGTCACCGCCGCGTCCGCCTTCCTCGACGGCGGCCTCGTCGCCACGTACGACGTCCGCGGCCGGCAGCGGGCGCTGACCGCGCGGCCGGGGGGCGACACCCGGCGGCCCCTGGTCGTCCTGGTGGACGGCGGCACCATGAGCGCCGGGGAGCTGCTCGCCGGCGCGCTGCGGGACCGGGGCCGGGCCGTCCTCGTCGGCTCCCGGACCTTCGGGAAGGCGTCGGTGCAGATGCCCCGCCGGCTGTCGGACGGCTCGGTCGCCGAGCAGACCGTCGGCCACTGGCGCACCCCCGCCGGCCGCACCGTCGAGGACGGCGGCCTCACCCCCGACCTCGTCGTCCACGGCGATCCGGAGCCCCGGGCCCGCGCGGTATTGAGTGGCCTCGGACCGGGGGCCTAGTGCGAGAATGACCGCACCATGGGAAAGCAGCGGAACGAGAAAGAGCCGGGGCGCAAGCTCGTCGCCCAGAACAAGAAGGCACGGCACGACTACCACCTCCTGACGACCTACGAGTGCGGCATGGTGCTCACGGGCACCGAGGTCAAGTCGCTGCGGCAGGGCCGCTCCTCGCTGGTGGACGGCTTCGTGCAGATCGACGGCGGCGAGGCCTGGCTGCACAACGTGCACATCCCCGAGTACAGCCAGGGCACGTGGACGAACCACAGCGCGCGCCGCAAGCGCAAGCTGCTGATGCACCGCGCCGAGATCGACAAGCTGGAGTCCAAGGCGAACGAGACGGGGCACACGATCGTCCCGCTGGCGCTCTACTTCAAGGACGGCCGGGCGAAGGTCGAGATCGCGCTCGCCAAGGGCAAGAAGGAGTACGACAAGCGGCAGACCCTGCGCGAGAAGCAGGACCGCCGCGAGTCCGACCGCGCCATCGCGGCGGCCCGCCGGCGTCAGCGCGAGCGCGCGGCCCGGTGACCCCTCCGGGGGGAGCCCCGGGAATTCACTGGCACCGGCCGTTGTTGGTCACGTACGATGGTGCGCAGCACGCCCCGCGAGGGGCGCTGCACTTTGAAAACACAACATGGGGATGATCGGTTTCGACAGCGGATGTCGAAGCAGGGGAAGCGAGCCGAGGAAGCGGCAATGATCTCGTAAACCATATGTCGCAACCAATAATCGCCAACACCAAGCGCGATTCCTTCGCCCTCGCTGCCTGAGCAGCGACCTGCGAAGTGTCAGCCCGGGGCCGTTCCCGACCCGGATCCTGGCATCAGCTAGGGAACTCGACCACTAGGTCCGGTCACGGGACCTGGTGGGAAACCCAACAGTGACTGAGCCCGTCGGAGACTTGTCCGCGTGATCTCCGGGGCCGAGAAAATCGCAGCGGACTGCGCTCGGAGAAGCCCTGATTCCGCACCGTTGGACGCGGGTTCGATTCCCGCCATCTCCACTCATCCCATGTGAGGCAAGGCCCCACCGCCCCCGGCGGTGGGGCCTTCGCCGTATCCGCGGCCGGTCTCCCGGCCGGAACGCGCGCAACCAGGGGCCCGGGACGGCCCTCTTACTGGACAGAGGGGGTGGCGCCATGAAGGGGATCCGAGCGGCCGCCACAGTGCTGACCGTCACCGGTGCGGTGCTGCTCACGGGCGGGGCGGCGGCGTCCGACGCCATCGCGGACGGTGCGGGCGGCGCCGTGCACGTCGTGCTGAACAGCGCTTTCGAGAACCGGCCCGGGGAGCTGGTCGACGTGGACGTGCAGGGCGTCGGGCCCAGGACGCCCGTGACCGTCCACTCGGCCGCCTTCGGCCGGCGTCCCGTCCGGCTCGCCCCCTGCCGCCGCGGCTCCGGCCATCGCGGGCGGCCCGCCGTCGAGTGGACGGCCCGCCCCGGCGCGTATCCGCTCGCCGTCCGCGTCGGCGGCCGGACCGTCGCCCGGGACCTGGTGCGGGTGCGGCCGCAGAAGCCGCCGTCGTTCCGGCTCTCGGACGAGGACGGGGTGCTGCGCCCGGGCGAGCGCCTCGCCCTGTGGTTCGACGACCTCCGCCCCGGCGCGACCGGCTCCTCCTTCCTGGCCCGTTCGCCCCTCCTGCCCCGGCCGGTGCGGCTCGTGCACGACCCGCGGGGCAGCCACTGGAACAACCCCCGGATGTTCACCGGCGCCGTGACGCTGCCGCCGGACGCCAAGGAGGGCACCTACAGCATCGTCCTCACCGGGCCGGACGGACGGGCCCGGGGCGAGCGGACGGTGGCCGTCCGGGCGGCGCGTCCCGGCGACGGCGACTATCTGGGCCGGACGCGCGGGCCCGCCTTCTTCACCGCGCCCGGCGGGCCGGGACGGGCCCGCGCGCACGGGCCCGCGGCGGCCGGCGGCACGGTGAACGTCCTCTGGCGCGACGCGTCCCCCGACCCCGGGGAGGACGGGCGGCTCACCGCCACCTCCCCCGCCTTCGAGCGGCCCGTCCCGCTGCGCCGCGACCACAGCCGGGCCGGCGACGGCGACGACCCCCGCTACCTGGGCCCGGCACGGATCCGCCCGGCGCTGGGGCCGGGGGCGTACCCCGTAACGGTGGTCAGCCACCACGGGCGGGTACGGCGGACGGGCCGGCTCGTCGTCACGCCTGCCGGGGCCGCCGCCACCGAGGCCGCGTCCGGTCCCCGGGCCCCCGCGGCACCCGCGGCTTCCGCCTCCGGCGGGGGCGGTGGGCCGGTGGCCGTGGCCGCCGCTGCCGGGGGAGCGGTCGCGGTGTTGGCGGCGGCCGGCGTCGTGGTGCGGCGGAGGCGCGCGGGGGCCGCGGGGCGGTGAGGTGCGCCCCCGCCCCCCGGCGCGCCGCCGTGCGGAAGCGCGAGGCGGGCGCTGTCGCCCGGCCCCCCTCGGGGGTGGTGGGCACCCCGGCCGCTTGCCGATTGTCCGCGCCGCCCTCGACAATTGATCCGCCGAGCGGCAAGCGGCAGGAAAACCCTCGTACCGTCCGTCCACGGAGGCCGAACATGGCGGGATTTCTGGACCGGGCCAAGGAACAGGCCCAGCAGGCCCTGCAACAGGGCAAGGAGAAGGTCGAGGAGGTGCAGGCGCAGCGCGCCGGCAGCGACCTGCTGAGAAAGCTCGGCGCCGCGTACTACGCGGAGAAGCGGGGCAGCGGCACGGAGCAGGCCACCCAGGAGGCGCTGACCGCCCTGGAGGCCCACATCTCCGCGCACGGCGACGGCTTCCTGCGGGGCTGAGGCGCGGCCGCGGGGCTTCCGGGCGGGCCCCCGGCCGGGCACCCTGTGGGGAGGCGTACCGACGGGCGCACCGCCCGACAGGCATCCCCCCAGGGAAAAGGTGACACGCACATGTCTGCGGCCCCTCACGACCTGCGGTTCGACTCCGGCCGGCTCTGCCTGGACCTCATGGCCACCGCCGCCGCGGCCGGGCGCCCCGGCGAGGAGCCGTACGAGCGCCTGGCCACCCCCGAGCGGCTGCGCAGCTGGCTGCTCGGCGCCCGCGTCGTCCCGCCCGGCACGCCGCTGGACGGCGTGGACACGTCGTGGCTGCGCCGCTTCCACGCGCTGCGCGGCCTGCTGCACCGCGTGGTGCACGCCGAGGCCGTCGGCGGGCCCGGCGCCCGCGCCGCCGACGCCGACCTCGAACGCGTCAACGCCCTGGCCGCCGCCGCGCCTCCGGCCCCGCGCGCCGTGCGCGACGGCGACGGCGGACTGGTCCGGGCCATGGCCGCGCCGCCGGACTGCGCGGGGCTGGCGGCCCTGGTCGCCCGCGACGCCGTCGAGCTGCTCACCGACCCAGCCGCCCGCGCCCTGCTGCGCCAGTGCGAGGGCGAGAGCTGCACCCTCCTCTACCTCGACACCTCCCGCGGCCGGCGCCGCCGTTGGTGCTCCAGCGAGGTCTGCGGCAACCGCGAGCGCGTCGCCCGCCACCGCCGCCGGGCGATGAACGGCCGGGCGGCGAGCGGTCACGCGGGGAACGGCCACGTGGCGGACGGGGACCCGGCGGACGGCCGGGCGGCGGACAGGAAGACCGCAAGGGGGAACGACGGACAGGAAGGTGTCAAACCTCCCATGTCCTGACAGGTGCGCCAGGTCCCCCTGTTCGCGTACGGTTGAAGGCTGCCCTACGCACACAGAAGGGGGCCTGGGTGGCCGCGCAGAACGCCACGAGCGCGCAGGTGGCGACGGAACCTGAGAAGGCCGCGGACGGGATCCGCGACCGCGAGATCGGTGCCGAACAGCACCATCTGGACCGGGTGTACCGGCGCCTCGAGGAGAAGATCCACGAGGCGGAGTTCCTCATGGACGACGCCGCCAAGCGCGGCCAGGTCGGCACACCGGGGGCGCTCGCCGAGCGCGACGCCCAGGTCTTCCGCGCCGGCATCCATCTCAACCGGCTCAACAGCGAGTTCGAGGACTTCCTCTTCGGCCGGATCGACCTGCTGCTCGGCAAGGACGGCAAGAAGGGCCCGGACGGCGCGTACACCTCCGTCGAGCCCGCCGACGACGCCGTGCGCGACGAGCGGGCCGAGATCGCCGAGACCCTGCACATCGGCCGCATCGGCGTCCTGGACGCCGACTACTCCCCGCTGGTGATCGACTGGCGGGCCCCCGCCGCCGCCCCCTTCTACCGGGCGACCCCCGTGGCCCCCGGCCGGGTCGTGCGCCGCCGGGTCATCCGCTCCAAGGGCCGCCGGGTGCTCGGCGTCGAGGACGACCTGCTCCGCCCGGAGCTGCGCACCACCCTGGACGGCGAGGCGCTGCCGGTGGTCGGCGACGGCGCGCTGATGGCCGCGCTCGGCCAGGCCCGCAGCCACACCATGAGGGACATCGTTTCTTCGATCCAGGCCGAGCAGGACCTGGTGATCCGCGCCCCCGCCGCCTCCGTCACCGAGGTCGAGGGCGGCCCCGGCACCGGCAAGACCGCCGTCGCCCTGCACCGCGCCGCGTACCTGCTCTACCAGGACCGGCGCCGCTACGCCGGCGGCATCCTCGTCGTCTCGCCGACCCCGCTGCTCGTCGCCTACACCGAGGGCGTGCTGCCGTCGCTCGGCGAGGAGGGCCAGGTCGCGATCCGGGCGCTGGGCTCGCTGGTGGACGGCGCCGAGGCGGACACCTACGACGAGCCGGCCGTGGCCCGGATCAAGGGCTCGTCGCGGATGCTCAAGGTGCTGCGCAAGGCGGCCCGCGGCGCGCTGGAGGTGCCGCGCGACGGCGGCGAGGTCCCGGACCGGCTGCGCGTCGTCGCCTTCGGCGCCCGTGTCGAGCTCGGCGCGGAGGAGCTGCAGCGCATCCGGCAGACGGCCCTGGGCGGCACGGCACCGGTCAACCTGTTGCGCCCGCGCGCCCGCCGGCTGATCCTGGACGCCCTGTGGGCCAAGGCCGGCGGCGCCCGGCGCTACACGGACCCGGAGCTGGCCGCGGAGGCGCGCGCCGCGTTCGACGAGGACGTCACCACGGAGGACGACTTCCTGGCCTTCCTGGCCGCCTGGTGGCCCGAGTTGACGCCCCGTCAGGTCCTGGCGCTGATGGCCGACGAGCGCCGGCTGGCGCGCTGGACGCGCCGGGTCCTCAACCCGCGCGAGACGCGGCTGCTGGCCCGCTCCCTGGGCCGGCTCGACGGCGACGGCAAGGGCCCGCTGTCCGTCCACGACGTGGCGCTGCTCGACGAGTTGGAGACGCTGCTCGGCGCCCCGGCGCGGCCCCGGAAGCCCCGCGAGGCGGACCCGCTCGACCAGCTCACCGGCCTGGAGGAGCTGATGCCGGAGCGCGGCGAGACGCGCCGCGAGCGGGCGGAGCGGCTGGCGCAGGAGCGGCGGGACTACGCGCACGTCATCGTGGACGAGGCGCAGGACCTGACGCCGATGCAGTGGCGCATGGTCGGCCGCCGGGGCCGGCACGCGACGTGGACGGTGGTCGGCGACCCGGCCCAGTCGTCCTGGTCCGACCCCGACGAGGCGGGCCTCGCCCGGGACGAGGCGCTGGGCACCCGCCCGCGCCGCCGCTTCCGGCTGACGGTCAACTACCGCAACCCGGCCGAGATCGCCGAGCTGGCCGCCAAGGTGCTGGCCCTGGCGATGCCCGGGATGGAGTCGCCGTCCGCCGTCCGCTCGACCGGTGTGGTGCCGCGCTTCGCCGTCGCGGGCCCCGACCTGGCGGCGTCGGTCCGCGCGGAGGCCCGGCACCTGCTCGACGACGTCGAGGGCACGGTCGGCGTCGTCGTGCCGATGGCCCGCCGCGCCGAGGCGCGCGGCTGGCTGGCCGGGCTCGGCGACCGCGTGGTCGTGCTCGGCAGCCTGGAGGCCAAGGGCCTGGAGTACGACGCGACGGTCGTCGTCACGCCCGCCGAGATCGCCGACGAGTCCCCGGCGGGCCTGCGGGTGCTCTACGTCGCCCTGACCCGCGCCACGCAGCGGCTGACCGTGCTGGCGGGGGAGCGGGACGAGCCGGACGCGGACGGCGTACCGGACCTGCTGCGCGACTGACGGCCGCGATGCGCGTCCGGGCGTCCGCAGGGGGCGGCCCGGCCGGATTCCACCGGAACGGGCGCCACCGGGAATGACTTTCCGGGGGCGTTTGTTAGCCTGAGTACGGCACCGGCTCGATCCAAGCCCCCGGGCCCAACCTTTGTCGCTTCGAGCGACCACTTGCCGCGAGGCGAGCATGGCGGGTCGGTGCCGCTGAACGTCACGACGGGCGCCCTTCATCCGAAGGGCGCCCGTCGCGCGTTCATGAAAGCCGTCTTCCGGAATCCCCCGCCCGGTTACCGTCTACCCGTGGGTAGGTGGGACGATCGAACGTCGCGCGGACGGTGCGCGCGCAGCACATCGTGATCAGGGAAAGCAGGGAAGCGGCCATGGCAACGGCGCCTAGCGTCTCGTACTCGATGACGGTCCGACTGGAGGTGCCCGCCGGCGGTACCGCGGTGAGCCAGCTGACGACGGCGGTGGAGTCGTCCGGCGGTTCGGTCACGGGTCTCGATGTCACCGCGTCCGGTCATGAGCGGCTGCGTATCGACGTGACGGTCGCCGCGACGTCGACGGCCCATGCGGACGAGATCGTGGAGAAGCTGCGCGGTATCGAGGGTGTGGTGGTCGGGAAGGTGTCCGACCGTACGTTCCTGATGCACCTGGGTGGCAAGATCGAGATGGCGTCGAAGCATCCGATCCGCAACCGTGACGATCTGTCGATGGTGTACACGCCGGGGGTGGCGCGGGTGTGCATGGCGATCGCGGAGAATCCGGAGGACGCGCGCCGGCTGACGGTCAAGCGGAACGCGGTGGCCGTGGTGACGGACGGGTCGGCGGTGCTGGGTCTGGGGAACATCGGGCCGAAGGCGGCGCTGCCGGTGATGGAGGGCAAGGCGGCCCTGTTCAAGCGGTTCGCGGGGATCGACGCGTGGCCGATCTGTCTGGACACGCAGGACACGGACGCGATCGTGGAGATCGTCAGGGCCATCGCGCCGGGGTTCGCGGGGATCAATCTGGAGGACATCTCGGCGCCGCGCTGCTTCGAGATCGAGGCGCGACTGCGTGAGGCGCTGGACATCCCGGTCTTCCACGACGACCAGCACGGTACGGCGATCGTGGTGCTGGCCGCGCTCACCAACGCGCTGCGGGTGGTGGACAAGGGGATCGGTGACGTACGGGTCGTCATGTCGGGTGCGGGCGCGGCGGGTACGGCGATTTTGAAGCTGCTGCTGGCGGCGGGGGTCAAGCACGCGGTGGTGGCCGACATCCACGGGGTCGTCCACGCGGGGCGCGAGGACCTGGTGGGTGCGGATCCGCAGTCGGCGCTGCGCTGGATCGCGGACAACACCAATCCGGAGGGGGTGACGGGGACGTTGAAGGAGGCCGTGCGGGGCGCGGATGTCTTCATCGGTGTGTCGGCGCCGAATGTGCTGGGTGAGGCGGATGTGGCGGCGATGGCGGAGGGGGCGATCGTCTTCGCGCTGGCGAATCCGGATCCGGAGGTGGATCCGGCGGTGGCGCGGCGGACGGCGGCGGTGGTGGCGACGGGGCGTTCGGATTTCCCGAACCAGATCAACAACGTGCTGGTGTTCCCGGGTGTCTTCCGGGGGTTGCTGGACGCGCAGTCGCGGACGGTGAACACGGAGATGATGCTGGCGGCGGCGGAGGCGCTGGCCGACGTGGTCACCGAGGACGAGCTCAACGCCAACTACATCGTCCCCAGCGTCTTCAACGAGAAGGTCGCCGGGGCGGTGGCCGGGGCGGTCCGCGAGGCCGCGAAGGCCGCCGGAGCGGCTGTGACGGCCGCCACGACGGCCTGAGAACGGCGCGTCGCGTGGCGCGGCGCTCGTGCGGCCCCCATAGGGTGTCGGGCAGTGATCGGGCCGCGGAAACGCGGCCCCACCCGAGGCTGTGGCGCTTTCCGTGTGACTCTCCAGGGTGCCGGATTGGCTTTCCCGCCACTGGTGGGGGCAGGATGCTCCCCCGAGGACTCCGTCCGGGGGGCATCCCCCAGGGCGCGAGGGATCTAGTGGCGGACCCGGGTCCGGGGACTGTCCGAGGGCCCTGGCAGCATCGGCTTCGATCTCACGCCTCATTGGCAAGATGAACACGGGAGTACAACATGAACCGCAGTGAGCTGGTGGCCGCTCTGGCCGACCGTGCCGAGGTGACCCGCAAGGACGCCGACGCCGTTCTGGCCGCCCTCGCCGAGACCGTCGGTGAGGTCGTCGCCAAGGGTGACGAGAAGGTGACCATCCCCGGCTTCCTGACCTTCGAGCGCACGCACCGTGCCGCTCGCACCGCCCGTAACCCGCAGACGGGCGAGCCGATCCAGATCGCTGCCGGTTACAGCGTGAAGGTCTCCGCGGGCTCCAAGCTCAAGGAAGCCGCCAAGGGCAAGTAAGCAGGTCCGCGCCGAGGGCGGCCACTCCCGACCGGGAGCGGCCGCCCTCGGGCATTCCCGCCCCCTTTTTTTCCGCCCCCGCCCCGCCCTTTCACCGTTTCCGGGGGCCGCGCCCCTTCGCAACCCCGCAACGCGGCCGCGCCGCCTCCGCCCCCAACCACCGGGCGCCCTGGACGCCCACCTGTGTCCGGAATCCAGCCCCGAGCAGCGCGATGCGGCTCGTCCGGGCTTCCGCCGCGCCCGGTGGGCGCTTGAGTGTGTGGGGGGCTGTTCGGGGCCAGGGGGCGCAGCCCCCGGCTGGGGTGCACCGGCTGGGGTGCGGGGGCGAAGCCCCGTTTGCCGCGCGGAGCGCGGGCACCGGTCCCCGCCCGCCGGGGGCAGGAAGGGGCGCGGCCCGGGTGAAGCGCAGGGGCACGCCCCGCTTGCCGCGCGGAGCGCGGGCCCCGGCCCGGCCTCCCCGCGCGGAGCGCGCACCCAGGTCCCCGCCCGCTAGGGGGCACGGCACGAAGGCACGCAGCCCCTGCGTGCCGCCCCCCGCCCGGGAGAAATGGTGAAAGGGCGGGTCCGGGGCGAGGAAGCCCCGGAGCCGCCCTTCGGTGGGGGAGAGGGGGACGCGTCAGGCGGCCTGGGGGAGTTCGACGTTCGCGCCGAGGTCGCGCAGCTTCTGCATGAAGTTCTCGTAGCCGCGGTTGATGAGCTCGATGCCGTGGACGCGGGAGGTGCCCTCCGCGGCCAGGGCGGCGATGAGATACGAGAAGCCGCCCCGCAGGTCGGGGATGACCAGGTCGGAGCCCTGGAGCTTGGTCGGGCCGGAGACGACCGCGGAGTGCAGGAAGTTGCGCTGGCCGAAGCGGCAGGCGGAGCCGCCCAGGCACTCGCGGTAGAGCTGGATGTGGGCGCCCATCTGGTTGAGGGCGGAGGTGAAGCCCAGCCGGGACTCGTAGACCGTCTCGTGGACGATGGACAGGCCCGACGCCTGGGTCAGGGCGACGACGAGCGGCTGCTGCCAGTCCGTCTGGAAGCCGGGGTGGACGTCCGTCTCCAGCGCTATGGCGTTGAGCTCGCCCCCGGGGTGCCAGAAGCGGATGCCCTCGTCGTCGATCTCGAAGGCGCCGCCGACCTTGCGGTAGGTGTTGAGGAAGGTCATCATCTCGCGCTGGCTGGCGCCGCGGACGTAGATGTTGCCCTTGGTCGCGAGCGCCGCGCTCGCCCAGGAGGCGGACTCCAGGCGGTCCGGCAGGGCGCGGTGGTTGTAGCCGCCGAGCGAGTCCACACCGGTGATGCGGATGGTGCGGTCGGTGTCCATGGAGATGATCGCGCCCATCTTCTGCAGCACGCAGATGAGGTCCTCGATCTCCGGCTCCACGGCCGCGTTGGACAGCTCGGTGACGCCCTCGGCCAGGACGGCCGTCAGCAGCACCTGCTCGGTCGCGCCGACCGACGGGTACGGCAGCCGGATCTTGGTGCCGCGCAGCCGCTGCGGGGCCTCCAGGTACTGGCCGCCCTCGCGCTTCTCGATCGTGGCGCCGAACTGCCGCAGCACCTCGAAGTGGAAGTCGACCGGCCGGCCGCCGATGTCGCAGCCGCCCAGGCCCGGGATGAAGGCGTGGCCGAGGCGGTGCAGCAGCGGGCCGCAGAGGAGGATCGGGATGCGCGAGGAGCCGGCGTGCGCGTCGATGTCGGCGACGTTGGCGCTCTCCACGTGCGAGGGGTCGAGGACCAGCTCACCGGGCTCGTCGCCGGCGCGCACGGTCACCCCGTGCAGCTGGAGGAGGCCGCGGACGACCCGGACGTCCCGGATGTCGGGGACGTTGCGCAGCCTGCTGGGGCCGCTGCCGAGCAGCGCGGCGACCATGGCCTTCGGCACGAGGTTCTTCGCACCGCGGACACGGATCTCGCCCTCGAGCGGGGTACCGCCGTGGACAAGCAGGACATCGTCAGGGCCGGTCATGGATCTCGCGTTCCTGGAGTTGGGCAGTGGGCAAGAAGAAAGGGTAATGCGA
The DNA here is from genome assembly GCF_001187435.1 of Streptomyces caatingaensis. Taxonomy (GTDB): domain Bacteria; phylum Actinomycetota; class Actinomycetes; order Streptomycetales; family Streptomycetaceae; genus Streptomyces; species Streptomyces caatingaensis. Next base: position 495,625 of record NZ_LFXA01000018.1, read on the forward strand.
CCGGAGGGGGCGCTCCGCGCCAATCGGGGCTTTCGCGTACGTCATGGGTTTGCAACAACACGCTCCGCATACGGAGTAGTCGCTACCGGTTAGCGTCGTCCCCGGCACGCCCTTCCCCCTCCCCGCGGAGCCCGGAAATGCGGGATCATGTCGCCATGCCCGAGGTGTCCTCGCTCACAGGACGACTGCTCGTCGCGACGCCGGCGCTGTCCGATCCGAACTTCGACCGCGCGGTGGTGCTGCTTCTCGACCACGACGAGGAGGGCTCCCTCGGCGTCGTCCTCAACCGGCCGACCCCCGTGGGCGTCGCCGACATCCTCGCCTCCTGGGCCTTCCTGGCGGGGGAGCCGGGCGTGGTCTTCCAGGGCGGGCCCGTCTCGCTGGACTCGGCGCTCGGCGTGGCCGTCGTCCCGGGGGACGGCCGCGCCCAGGGTGCCTCCGCCGGCGACGGGCCCCTCGGCTGGCGCCGGGTGCACGGCGCCATCGGTCTCGTCGACCTGGAGGCCCCGCCCGAGCTGCTCGGACCGGTCGTCGGCTCCCTGCGGATCTTCGCGGGGTACTCCGGCTGGGGCCCGGGCCAGCTGGAGAACGAGCTGGTGGAGGGCGCCTGGTACGTCGTGGAGTCGGAGCCGGGGGACGTGTCCTCCCCGGACCCGGCCCGCCTCTGGCGGTCGGTGCTGCGCCGCCAGCGCAACGAGCTGGCCATGGTCGCCACCTACCCCGACGACCCGAGTCTCAACTAGCCGTCCCGCCCGCGAGCGCGGCGCACCGCTCGGCCAGCGGGTGCGCCCCGCGCGCGGGCAGCGCGAGCCGTACGGTCACGGGCGGGGCGTTCTTGAGCCGGACGTACCGTACGCCGGGGTGCGGCAGCCGCCCGGCGGCGGGCCGGGGCGCGACGCCGACCCCGTGCCCGGCCGCCACGGACTCCACCCACTCGTCGACGTTCCCGGCCGTGCAGGCCACCTCCGGCCGGGCGTCCTCCGGCCAGAGCTCCGGCGCGGTCGTCCCGCTGACCGTGTTGACGACCAGCGGCAGCTCGGCCAGCTCCGCCCAGTCCAGGACGCGGCGCCGGGCGAGCGGGGAGGAGCGGGGGACGGCGGCCACGCGGTCCTCCCGGCACAGCTCGACCCCGCGCGTCCCGGGCGGGAGCGGGCCGCGCAGCACGGCCGCGTCCACGTCCCCGGTGTCGAGACCGGCGAACGCGGCGTCCCGCCGCACCAGCCGGACGCCCGCGCCGGTGGCCGCCCTGAACTCCTCGACCAGGGCCGCCGCCCGGTCCGGCAGCAGCCACGCGAAGCCCAGCCGCAGCGGCGCGTCCCGGCAGGGGGCGCGCAGGACCTCGTCCAGGCGGGCCAGGGCCACCGTCAGCTCGTCGTACAGCCGCTGTCCGGCCGGGGTGGGCTCGACCCTGCGCGTGGTGCGCTCCAGCAGCCGGGCGCCGAGGGCCGCCTCCAGGGACTGGACGGCGCGGGTCAGGGCGGGCTGCCCGATGCCCAGCCGCGCGGCCGCGTAGGTGAAGCTGCGCTCCTCGACGGCGGCCAGGAACCAGCGCAGGTGACGGAGTTCGACACCGTTCGGGTCAGTCATGCGCACCGAGCATAAACGGGCCCGCCGGGGCATTTCCGAACGCGCGTGCGGGCTGCCTACGCTCCCGGCCCACCGCAACCGGAAGAGATGGGGGAGACCGCCGTGCGCAACGTCCTGCTGCTGGCCCTGGGCTCGTTCACCCTGGGGCTGGACGCCTATGTGATGGCCGGGCTGCTGCCCGCGATAGCCGACGACACGGGGACGACGGTGGCCCTCGCCGGACAGCTCGTGACCGCCTTCACGCTCGCCTACGCCGTCTCGGCGCCGCTCTTCGCGAGCCTGCTCGCCGGGCGCCGACCGCGCGCCGCGCTCACCGGCTCCCTCGCGGTGTTCACGGTGGCGAACGCCCTCACCGCGCTGGCGCCCACCTTCGCCCTCCTCGTCGCGGCCCGCGTGGCCGCCGGCGCGGGGGCCGGGCTCTACGCCGCGCTGTCCACGGCCGCCGCCGCCACGATGGTCCCCGCCGCCCGGCGCGGCCGGGCGCTCGCCCTGGTCATGGGCGGCATGGGCAGCGGTACGGTCCTCGGCGTCCCACTGGGCGTACTGCTCGCCGAGCACACCGGGTGGCGGGCCACCCTCTGGCTGCTCACGGCCCTGGGCGCGGCCGCCCTGGCCGGACTGCTGTGCCTGCTGCCGCCCCTGCCCGCGCAGCCGCAGGCGTCCGTCCGCGACCGCCTCGCGGCCGTCGCGGACCGCCGCGTCGCCCCGGTCGTCGGCGTCTCCTTCCTCGCCGCCGTCGCCAGCCTCGGCCTCTACACCTATCTCGCGCCCGTCCTGCGGGAGGCCGGCGGTGTCCACGCCGTGACCCCCTACCTGTGGGCCTGGGGCCTCGGCGGCGTCCTCGGCAGCGTCGTGGCGGGCCCGCTGGTGGACCGCACGCGCCGGGCGGCCGCCCCGGTCACGACCGTCCTCGCGCTGATCGTCGCCGCCGAGGCGCTGCTTCCCGCCCTGGCGCCGCACGCCCTCGCGGCCGGGGCGGCCCTGCTGGTGTGGGGCGCGGGCGGCTGGGCCCTCCAGGTGCCCCAGCAGCACCGGCTGCTGGAGCTGAGTCCCGGCCGGGGCCCGGTGGTCCTGGCCCTCAACGGCTCCGCCCTCTACCTGGGCAGCGCCGTCGGCTCCGCCCTCGGCGGCGCCGCCCTCGCCGCCGGGCTGGCGCCCCGCGCGCTGCCCTGGGCCACCGCCGCGGCCGCCGCGCTCGGCCTGGCCGCGCACCTCGCCGCGACGGGCCGTGCCGCGCGCGCCGACGGCCCTCGGCCGACCGCGGCGCTCCCCAGTACCCTTGGGGACCATGAGCACTCTTGAGCCCGAGCGCGGGGCAGGTACAGGCACCCTCGTAGAGCCGACGCCGCAGGTGTCGCACGGCGACGGCGACCACGAGCGCTACGCCCACTACGTCCAGAAGGACAAGATCATGGAGAGCGCGCTCTCCGGCTCCCCGGTCGTCGCCCTGTGCGGCAAGGTCTGGGTGCCCGGGCGCGACCCGAAGAAGTACCCGGTCTGTCCCATGTGCAAGGAGATCTTCGACGGCATGGGCGCCGGCGACGACAAGGGCGGCAAGGGCGGCGACGGCAAGAAGTAGCCCCCGCCCCCGGCCCCACCCCGGGATCCCCCACGGCTCCCCGGCACGCGCGGCGTGTCCGGGGAGCCGTGGGCGTTGCACGGGGCGCATCGCCGGGCCACGTTCCGGGCGCGGACCCTTGTGGGCGCGGACGGACGCCCTTAGCCTCCTCCCAATTGCGCACCGGGAAACGCGCGTTGCGCATGCTGCAACGGCGGTGTGCGCGAACGGGAGGGGAGCCCCCATGGCGCCGCACGCAGCCAGGACCGCCGCCGCCGTCCTCCTCGCCCTCGCCGCCCTCGCGGTCTCCTGCGCCCCCTCCACCTCCCCCAACTCCCCGGCGGCCGACCGCGGAACGGGCACCCTGCGCGTCTGGCTGTTCCGGGAGGTGAACAACCGGCCCAAGGAGGAGGTCGTGGCCGACGCCGTCGACGCCTTCGTCCGCGACCACCGGGGCGTACGCGTCGAGGTCGACTACATCCCCGTCGCCACCCGCGCCCAGAAGCTCAAGGCCGCCTTCAACGACCCCCGCAGCGCCCCCGACCTCGTCGAGTACGGCAACACCGACACCGCCGGCTACGTCCGGGACGGCGGTCTCGCCGACGTCACCGCCGAACTCGCCGCCCGCCCCGCCGCCGACGCCGCCGCCCTCGCCTCCGTGACCGTGGACGGAAAGCTCTACGGCACACCGCTGTTCACCGGCGTCCGCGCCCTCTACTACCGCACCGACGTCCTCCGCGACCTCGGCCTCGCCCCGCCCCGCACCCTCGCCGAACTCGCCGCCGCCGCACGGCGGATCCACCGCGAGCGGCCCCGCCTCTACGGCATCGCCGTCGGCGGCGCCTACACCTACGGCGCCCTCCCCTTCGTCTGGGCCCACGGCGGCGACGTCGCCCGCCGCACGGGACGCACCTGGCGCGCGGCGATCGACGACCCCAAGTCCCGCGCCGGCGTGCGGGAGTGGACCGCCCTCTTCGGCGACGACAACTGCCCCGCGAGCCGCTGCGCCGCCATGGGCGGCAACGACACGGTCCAGGCGTTCGCCTCCGGCCGCGCCGCCATGGCGATCGCCGGGGACTTCAACCGCGCGGCCGTCGACGGCGGCCCGGCCAAGGGCCGCTACGCCGTCGTCCCGCTGCCCGGCCTCGAACCGGGCAGCATCGCCCCGGCGTTCGCGGGCGGGAACAACATCGGTGTGCTCAGGAGCAGTTCGCACCGCACCCTCGCCGTCGGCCTCATGAGGTCACTCACCTCCCGCCGCACCCAGGACCGGCTCTTCGACGCCATGGGCTTCCTGCCCGCCTCCGCCGACGCCCGCCGCGCGGCCGCGCGCCGGCAGCCCTTCGCCGCGCCCTTCGTGCGCACCCTCGACGCCGGCACCGTCGCCGTCCCCGCCACCCCGGGCTGGTCGGCGATCGACGCCGGACAGGTGCTGCCGACGATGTTCCAGGAGATCGTCAGCGGACGGAAGGACGTGGACGAGGCGACGGCCACCGCCGCCCGCCGCATGGACGAGGCGTTCCGCCGATGAACAGGAACACCCGCCCCTGGACCCCCTGGCTCTACCTCGCCCCCGCCCTCGCCCTCCTCGGCGGGCTCCTGCTCTACCCCGTCTACCAGCTCGGCCTCGTCTCCGTCCTCGACTACACCCAGGCCCAGGTCAGCGGCGGCGTCCCGACCTCCTTCCGCGGACTGGCCAACTACCGCGAGGTGTTCGGCGATCCGCAGTTCCGCCGGGCGCTCGTGGCCACCCTCGGCTTCGCCGCCGCCTGCGTCCTCGCCACCCTCGCCACCGGCTGCGCCGCCGCCGTGCTCCTCACCCGCGTCCGCGCCCTGCCGCGCCTGGCCCTCATGCTCGCCGCGCTCGGCGCCTGGGCGACGCCCGCGGTCACCGGCTCGACGGTGTGGCTCTTCCTCTTCGACCCCGACACCGGCCCGGTGGACCGCGCGCTGACCGCGCTCGGCCTCACCGGCTTCGACGGCCACTCCTGGACCTACGACCGGTGGAGCGCCTTCGCGCTCGTCCTCCTCGAAGTGGTCTGGTGCTCCTTCCCGTTCGTGATGGTCACCGTCTACGCGGGCATCCGGGCCGTGCCCGGCGAGGTGCTGGAGGCGGCGGCGCTCGACGGCGCCTCGGCCTGGCGCACCTGGCGGCACGTCACGGCGCCGATGCTGCGGCCGGTGCTGGCCGTCGTCACCCTCCAGTCCGTCATCTGGGACTTCAAGGTCTTCACCCAGATCTACGTCATGACCAACGGCGGCGGCATCGCCGGACAGAACCTCACGCTCAACGTCTACGCGTACCAGAAGGCGTTCGCCTCCTCGCAGTACAGCCTCGGCTCGGCGATCGGCGTGGTGATGCTGCTCGTCCTGCTCGCCGTCACGCTGGTGCACCTGAGGCTGCTGCGGCGCCGGGGGGAGGAGATATGAGCACGGTCCCGCGCGGCCCGGGGCGGCTCGCGGCCGAGGCCGTGGCCCTGCTGGCCGCCGCCGTCACCGCCTTCCCCCTCTTCTGGATGGTGCTCTCCGCCGTCAAGCCCGACGGGGAGGTGCGCTCGGACCGCCCGCGGCCGTGGACCCTGCACCCCACCCTCGGCTCCTTCCGCCGCGTCCTCGGACAGCAGGACTTCGGGCGGTACTTCCTCAACAGCCTGCTGGTGGCCGGGACCGTGGTCGTCGCCTCGGCGCTCGTCGCCTTCCTCGCGGCGGTCGCCGTCACCCGCTTCCGCTTCCGGCTGCGCACCACGCTGCTGGTCATGGTCCTCGTGGCGCAGACGGTGCCCGTCGAGGCGCTGGCCATCCCGCTGTTCTTCGTGCTGCGCGACGCCGGCGCCACCGTGCCCGGCGTCGGCCTCAACACCCTGGGCGCGCTGATCCTCCCGCACCTCGCCTTCTCCCTCCCCTTCGCGATCTGGATGCTGCGCGGCTTCGTCAAGGCCGTGCCGGAGTCGCTGGAGGAGGCCGCGTACCTCGACGGCGCGAGCCGCGCCCGCTTCCTGTGGGGGATCCTCTTCCCGCTCGTCCTCCCCGGGCTCGTCGCGACGAGCGTCTTCTCGTTCATCTCCACCTGGAACGACTTCCTGTTCGCGAAGTCGTTCATCATCAGCGCCACCGAGAACTCGACCCTGCCGATGGCCCTCCTCGTCTTCTTCAAGGACGAGGGCAACGACTGGGGCGGCATCATGGCGGCGTCCACCCTGATGACCGTTCCCGTCCTCGTCTTCTTCGTACTCGTGCAGCGGCGCCTGGTCTCCGGACCGGGCGGCGCGGTCAAGGACTGACACCATGACGGACACCGCGACCGGGCTCGTCCCCGCCCCGCGCCGGCTCGTGCGCCTGCCGGGCCCCGGACCCGTACTCGACGACCGCACCGGGATCGACGCCGGACCCGGCACCGGGGGCACCGTCCGCCTCCTGCGCACCGTGCTCGGCGCGGGCACCGGGCTGCCCCTGCCGGACGGCACGGGCCTTGCCCTGCGCCTCGACCCCGCCGTCGAGCGGGAGTTCGGCCCCGAGGGCTACCGGCTGCGGGCCGGCGAGGACGGCGTGCGCATCGACGGCGGCGGCCCGGCCGGCGTCCTGCACGGCGCCCAGACCCTGCGCCAGCTCCTCGGCCCGGACGCCTTCCGCAGCGCCCCCGTCACCCCCGGGCGCTCCCGGCGCCTCCCCGCCGTCGCCGTCGAGGACGGCCCCCGCTTCCGCTGGCGCGGTCTCCTCCTCGACGTGGCACGGCACTTCACACCCAAGGACGGCGTCCTGCGCTGGCTCGACCTGCTCGCCGCGCACAAGCTCAACGTGCTCCACCTCCACCTCACCGACGACCAGGGCTGGCGCATCGAGATCAGGAGCCACCCCCGGCTGACCGGAACCGGCTCCTGGCGCGCGCGGACGAAGATCGGGCACCGCGCCTCCCCGCTGTGGGACCCCCGCCCGCACGGCGGCCACTACACGCACGACGACCTCCGCGAGATCGTCGCGTACGCGGCGGAACGGCACATCACCGTCGTCCCCGAGATCGAGCTGCCCGGCCACTCGCAGGCCGCCATCGCCGCCTACCCGGAACTGGGCAACACCGACGTCGTCGACACCACCTCCCTCACCGTCCTGGACACCTGGGGCATCAGTCCGAACGTACTCGCCCCCACCGACACCGTCCTCGCCTTCTACGAGGACGTGCTCACCGAGGTCCTCGGCCTCTTCCCCTCGCCCTGGATCCACATCGGCGGCGACGAGTGCCCCGCGGACCAGTGGCGCGCCTCCCCCGCCGCCCGGGCCCGGACGAGAGCGGAGGGGCTGGCCGACGAGGCGGAGCTCCTGAGCTGGTTCGTCCGGCACTTCGACCGGTGGCTCGCCGCGCGCGGCCGCCGGCTCGTCGGCTGGGACGAGATCCTGGGAGGCGACGGGATCCCGGACGGCCGGCGGCCGGGAGCAGGTCTGTCGCGGGGCGCCGTCGTCTCCTCCTGGCGCGGCTGCGCGGGCGGCGTCGCCGCCGCCCGCGCCGGCCACGACGTCGTCATGTGCCCCGAACGGCACGTCTACCTCGACCACCGGCAGGCCCCCGGCGACGACGAGCCCGTGCCCATCGGCTTCGTCCGCACCCTGGAGGACGTCTACCGCTTCGAGCCCGTCCCCCCGGAGCTCACCGGCGACGCGGCCGCGCGCGTCCTCGGCGCCCAGGCCAACCTCTGGACCGAGGTGACGGAGGACCAGCAGCGCCGCGAGTACCAGGCGTTCCCACGCCTCGCCGCCTTCGCCGAGACCGTCTGGTCCGCGCTCCCGGCGCCCGCCGAGCGGGACTTCGCCCGCTTCGAACAGCGCATGCGCGCCCACTACCCCCGGCTCGACGCCCTGGGCGTGGCCTACCGCCCGCCCGGCGGCCCCCGCCCCGAGCAGCGCCGCCCGGGCATCCTCGGACGCCCGATCGAGGACTCTTCCCCGATCGTGTGAGGCACGGCGGAAGGTGACGGTCCGTGCCGCCCGCCCCTGGCACGGTGGACCTTCACACACCGCCGTAAGTCGTACAAGGAACGCCCAAAGATGGCCATACGCCCCGAAGCGGAGCGGCAGGAGGGCGCCCCCGCCGCGCCCGGGAGCGAGCCCGGGAGACGCCGACGGCGCCCGCGCCCCCGAGGAACCGGAGCCGGACGGGACGCTGGTGACGGCCGGGAACGGAGGGCCGTTCGCGGACCCTCGCGACGGCGGACTCGGAAGATGTGCCAGAGTTGCCACGTCCGGGCCGTCAGCACGTACCGTACGGCGGAACGCAAGCGGGAGGACGGCCGGGACAGCCGGGACGACCGGGGAAGGGGCAGCTGGGTTGACCACGCACGCACCGCACGCAACGCACACGGTGACGTTGCCGGGCTCGCTGGACGAGGCCGTGGCGGCGCTGGCCGCCATGCCCGCGGCCGTGCCCGTGGCGGGCGGCACCGATCTGATGGCAGCGGTCAACTCGGGACTGCTGCGGCCCGCCGCGCTCGTCGGCCTCGGCCGCATCAGCGAGATCCGCGGCTGGCAGTACCAGGACGGCCACGCCCTGCTCGGCGCCGGACTCACCCACGCCCGGATGGGCCGGCCGGACTTCGCCGCCCTCATCCCCGCCCTCGCCGCGGCCGCCCGCGCCGCCGGCCCGCCGCAGATCCGCAACGCCGGCACCCTCGGCGGCAACATCGCCTCGGCCGCGCCGACCGGTGACGCGCTGCCCGTCCTCGCCGCCCTCGAGGCCTCCCTCGTCATCGCCGGACCCGCCGGGCACCGCGAGATCCCCGTCGGCCGGCTGCTCGCCGGGATCGAGCTGCTGCACCCCGGCGAGCTCATCGGCTACGTCCGCGTGCCCCTGCTGCACGCCCCGCAGACCTTCCTCAAGGCCACCGGCCGCACCGGCCCCGGCCGCGCCACCGCCTCGGTCGCCGTCGTCCTCGACCCGGCCCGGCGCATGGTGCGCTGCGCCGTCGGCGCCGTCGCGCCGATGCCGCTGCGGCCCTACGACGCCGAGCACTGGGTGGCCTCGCTCATCGACTGGGACGGCGAGCGCACCCTGGCCCCCGAGGCGCTGACCGCCTTCGGCGACTACGTCGCCGCCGCCTGCATCCCCGATCCCGTACCCACTCCGGAGGGCGGTGAGCCCGGCACCCTGCCGCCGGCCGTGCTGCACCTGCGGCGTACCGTGGCGACCCTGGCCCGCCGAGCACTGGGGAGGGCACTCGCGTGAGTGACGATCAGAAGCGACACGCCCGGACGCCCGTGGAGGGCGGCTGGCAGCCGATGCCCCGCGGCGTGGAGATCGACGCCGAGGGCACCGCGTTCGTCCAGCTCCCGCCCGAGCTCCTGGCGCACCCGAACCCGGGCGGCGGCAACGGCTGGGCGCCGCTGGCCGCGCCCGGCACGGGCTACGCGCCGCCCGCCGCCTCCGGCTGGGACGCGGCGCCCGCCTATCCGGCCGCGCCCCAGCACGCCGGCCCCCAGCACGCCGCGCCCCAGCACTCCGTTCCGCATCAGTCGGCGGGGCGTCACCAGGCCGGTGCTGCGCCGGGCCAGGCGCAGAACGCGCCCCACGCCCACGCCCCGGCGTCCGTCCCGCAGCAGGCCGCGGGGCCCGCGGACGGCCGTGCGCCGGAGCCGGTCGACGACTGGCCGGCCGGGCCGTACGTCTCGGGCAACTCGGGCGAATGGGCCGTGACCGCCGACGCGTACGCGCCCCCCGCGGCGGCCCCGGGCGGGCCGGACCGGCAGCAGCACGACACGGTGCACGACACGGCGCAGTGGCCGGTGCCGTTCCCCGACGCCCCGGGGGACGCCTCCACCGGGCAGTGGTCCGTCCCGGCCGCCGGGGACGACCCGGTGGACGAGTCCGGCGAGTACGCCGCGGGCGCGTACGCGCCGCACGGGCGGGCCGCGTCGGCCGATGCGATGCGGGCGGGCGGATCCGCCGGCGCCGCGGACCCGGACCCCCACGCCACCGCGCCCTGGCCGGCCCCCGCGCCGGGCGACACCGGCGCCGGCGTCTGGCACCAGCCCGTCGGTGACGGGGCGACGGGTCCGTCGGCCGGCCAGTGGGACCTACCGTCAGTCCCGCACGCCTCACGTGCCCCGGAAGCCCCCGCGGCCTCGCCCGTTCAGGGCGACACGCCCGAGGGGACGGGGGAGTACACGGCGAACGCGTACGCGGGCGACGGGTTGACGCGACCGTCCACCGGGGGAGGCGCCATGGGCGTCACCGGTACGGGCGACACGTCGGCCTCCGGCGCCTGGGAGGTCGCGAACGGCGTCCCGGGCGCCCCCGGAGTGACGCCGCACGCCGCCGAGCGGGCGGAGGCCGAGGCCCCCGTCCCGGCGGCCGCCTCCGCCGTGCCCGCCGCCGCGGGGCTCGCCGGCCCGGCCGGGGCCGCGGGGCTCGCCGAGCCTTCGGCGTCCGGCCCTTCCGCTGCATCCTCCACGTCCGTCGCTTCCGCCACGTCCACCGTCTCCCCCGCGCCCGTCGCCCCCGCCGCCTCGGTGGAGGAGCCGTCCGCCCCGGAGCCGGTGCGCACCGAAGCCGCGGCGCCGGACGCGCACGAGCCCCACCTCCCGCACCCCCACGAGCCCGTCGCGGCGTCCGCCCCGGAGCCGCCCGCCGAGGCCGCGGCACCGACGGGCCCCGCGACCCCGGAGGCCCCCGAGGCCGCGGAGACCCCGGCGGTTCCGGAGACCCCGGCGGTTCCGGAGACCTCGGAGGCTCCGGAGTCCCCGGCCGGCCCCGGACACGAGGACGGCCGCCCCGACGCCGGCCGATCCTCCGCCGACGGGCAGCCGCTGCCGGAGGAACCGCTGTCCGACGAGGAGCTCCTTCCCCCGGCCCCGGCCACCGAGCACCCCTGCGCCTCCTACGTCCTGCGCGTCAACGGCACCGACCGGCCGGTCAGCGACGCCTGGATCGGCGAGTCCCTGCTCTACGTCCTGCGCGAGCGCCTCGGCCTCGCGGGGGCCAAGGACGGCTGCTCGCAGGGCGAGTGCGGCGCCTGCTCCGTGCAGGTGGACGGCCGGCTCGTCGCGTCCTGCCTCGTCCCGGCCGCCACCACGGCCGGCTCCGAGATCCGCACCGTCGAGGGCCTCGCCGAGGGCGGACGGCCCTCGGACGTGCAGCGCGCGCTCGCAGAGTGCGGCGCGGTGCAGTGCGGCTTCTGCGTGCCCGGCCTCGCCATGACGGTCCACGACCTCCTGGAGGGCAACCACGCCCCCACCGAACGGGAGACCCGCCAGGCCCTCTGCGGCAACCTCTGCCGCTGCTCCGGCTACCGCGGCGTGCTCGAAGCCGTCCGCAAGGTCGCCGACGAGCGCGCCGAGGCCGCCGCGGCCCTGGAGGAAGCACAGGCACACCAGTCCGGCGACGGGCCGGACGCAGCGACGGGACGCATCCCGCACCAGGCGGGGCCGCAGAACGGCGGCGGCGGAAAGGCGACGGCATGACGGGCGGCATGGGCGGCAGCGCCGGAACGGCCGGATCCGGCGGACCGGACGACGTGACCGGCGTGCTCGGCTCGCTCGCCGTGTCCGCCGTCGCCGCGCCCCCCGCGGCGCCCGACGGCCCCCCGCAGGGCCTCGGCGTCTCCGTGCCCGCGGCCGACGCGGACGCCAAGACGCAGGGCACCTTCCCGTACGCCGCGGACCTGTGGGCCGAGGGCCTGCTGTGGGCCGCCGTGCTGCGCTCGCCGCACCCGCACGCCCGCATCCTGTCCATCGACACCCGCACCGCCGCCGCCATGCCCGGCGTCCACGCCGTCGTCACCCACGCCGACGTCCCCGGCGACGCCGCCCACGGCCGCCGCGTCGCCGACCGTCCGGTCTTCGCCTCCGACGTCGTCCGCCACCACGGCGAGCCCATCGCCGCGGTCGCCGCCGACCACCCCGACACGGCGCGGCTCGCCGCCGCCGCCATCGCCGTCGAGTACGAGCTGCTGGAGCCCGTCACCGACCCCGAACTGGCCTTCTCCGCCGAGCCGTTGCACCCCGACGGCAACCTCATCCGGCACATCCCGCTGCGCTTCGGCGACCCGGAGATCACCGGCGAGGTCGTCGTCGAGGGCCTCTACCGCATCGGCCGCCAGGACCCCGCGCCCATCGGCGCCGAGGCCGCGCTCGCCGTCCCCCGGCCCGACGGCGGCGTCGAGATCTACACCGCCTCCACCGACCCGCACGCCGACCGCGACCTGGCCGCCGCCGCGTTCGCCCTCGAACCCGAGCGCGTCAAGATCGTCGTGACCGGTGTGCCCGGCGCCATGGGCGACCGCGAGGACCCCGGCGTCCAGCTCCCGCTCGGCCTCCTCGCGCTGCGCACCGGCCACCCGGTCAAGCTCGCGGCCACCCGCGAGGAGTCGTTCCTCAGCCACGCCCACCGCCACCCGACCCTGCTGCGCTACCGCCACCACGCCGACGCCGAGGGCAAGTTGGTGAAGGTCGAGGCCCAGATCCTCATGGACGCCGGCGCCTACGCCGACTCCTCCGGCGACGCGCTCGCCGCCGCCGTCGCCTTCGCCTGCGGCCCGTACGTCGTCCCGCACGCCTTCGTCGAGGGCTGGGCCGTGCGCACCAACAACCCGCCCTCCGGGCACGTGCGCGGCGAAGGCGCCATGCAGGTCTGCGCGGCGTACGAGGGCCAGATGGACAAGCTCGCCGCGAAACTCGGCCTCGACCCGGCCGACCTCCGCATGCGCAACATCATGGCCACCGGCGACCTCCTCCCCACCGGCCAGACGGTCACCTGCCCGGCGCCCGTCGCCGAACTCCTCGCCGCCGTCCGCGACTTCCCCCTCCCCGCGACCTCCCCCGAGGAGGAGGACTGGCTCCCCGGCGGCCCCGAGGGTGCCGGCGAGCCCTCCGCCGTCCGCCGCGGCGTCGGCTACGGCGTCGGCATGGTCCACATGCTGGGCGCCGAGGGCGCCGACGAGGTCTCCACCGCCACGGTGAAGGTCAGCGGCTCCGTCGCCACCGTCATCTGCGCGGCCGTCGAGACCGGACAGGGCTTCTCCACCCTCGCCCGGCAGATCGTCCAGGAGGTCCTGGGCGTCACCGACGTCCACGTCGCCCCCATCGACACCGACCAGCCGCCCTGCGGCCCCGCCGCGCACGGCCGCCACACCTGGGTCTCCGGCGGCGCGGTCGAGCGCGCGGCGCGCATGGTCCGTACGCAGCTGCTCCAGCCACTGGCGGCCCAGTTCGGCATGTCGACGGAGCTGCTGACGATCGCCGACGGCCGCATCACCTCGTACGACGGCGTCCTCAGCACGACCGTCGCCGAGGCCCTCGACGGCAAGGAGCTCTGGGCCACGGCCCAGTGCCGCCCCCACCCCACGGAGCCGCTGGACGAGACCGGCCAGGGCGACGCGTTCGTGGGCATCGCCTTCTGCGCCGTCCGCGCCGTGGTCGACGTGGACGTCGAACTCGGCTCCGTCCGCGTCGTCGAGATGGCCGTCGCCCAGGACGTGGGCCGCGTCCTCAACCCGGCCCAGGCGCACGCCCGCATCGAGGCCGGCATCACCCAGGGCGTGGGCGCCGCCCTGACGGAGAACCTCCGCACCAACGCGGGCCAGGTCCGCCGCCCCGACTTCGCGGGCTACGCCCTCCCCACGTCGCTGGACGCCCCCGACATCCGCATCGTCAAACTCGTCGAGGAACGCGACGTCGTCGCCCCCTTCGGCGCCAAGGCCATCAGCGCCGTCCCCGTCGTCACCGCCCCGGCCGCCGTCGCCTCCGCCGTCCGCGCCGCGACGGGCCGCCCCGTCAACCGCCTGCCGATCCGCCCGCAGGCGGCGGTGGGGGCGGGGCTGTAGCGCGCTATCCGTATTCGTACTCATGTGAGTTGAGGGAATGCACGATGCGGGGCTGACTACCTGTCGGTAGGCTAGCGAGGTTCATTGCAGGGCTCACGGGGTTGTTGAGGTGGGGGTTACAAGTGGCGTGGTCCACTGGTAAGCAACGGCAAGAACTGGAGACGCTCAAGTCCTTCAAGGGACGCGTCGACGACGCGCTGACGAAACTGGGGAGTTCGGAAGCCGCTCCTTCGCGTATCGGGGCGTCCCGGCTGAACCAGGCCCATCTGGGCAAGGGCTTCGACTCCGTGGGGGCGCTCCATGCGGCCTATTTGGCTGTGCACGAGGATCTGACCACGCTGTCGCAGCTGTTCGCCGACCAGATCGAGGCGCTGAGCCTGGCGATCCAGGGCGCGCACAACGGATACGCGGAAACGGACGCGCGGCACCGTCAGCGTATGTGGGCTGTGCAGCAGCAACTCACCAAGCACTACGACCCGAAGCTGGACCCGCACACGCCGAAGACCGAGTCCGGTGGCGGAACGGGCCCAGATGCCGGCGGCACGGGCGGCACCGAGGACAAGGGAGGCATGTGACATGACTGAGCGAGTCCAGCCCAGCGGGCCCACCGACCCGCGCAAGACGTTCACCGCGCCGTCGCTTCCCGACTTCGGCAAGTTCTCGCACGAGGAACTGCTGGCGATGATCGAGCACGCGGACCCGGAGAAGGTCCACGAAATCGCGAGCAAGCTCCACGAGGCCGCCCAGACCGTCCATGACATCGGCCGGGATCTCAAGGAGCACATGAGCCGCGTCGACTGGGAGGGCGAGGGCGCCGACGCCTTCCACGCGTGGGGCGGCAGCATGGCCAACGCCACCACACAGCTGGGTGCTTATGCCGAAAAGGCCGGTGACTGGATGCAGGTTGCCTCGAACGCCCTCAGCGCCGCGAAGAAAATGCCGAAGGTCCCCGCGTCGGCCAAGTCGACGGTCGAGGAGTTCGACCGTCTTTACCCCGGCATCCGCGGCAACCCTCTGCTCTTCAACGATGACATCACCCGCCTCAAGGGCGGCCCCAGCACCTTCCAGGTG
The DNA here is from genome assembly GCF_001187435.1 of Streptomyces caatingaensis. GTDB lineage: Bacteria > Actinomycetota > Actinomycetes > Streptomycetales > Streptomycetaceae > Streptomyces > Streptomyces caatingaensis. Next base: position 510,646 of record NZ_LFXA01000018.1, read on the forward strand.
ACGAGCGCGCTCCAGACGCTCCGCAAGGAGCACGACGAGGCGGCCAGTGCAATGACCAAGTTGGCGTCGGCGTACAACGACTCGGGCGCGGAGCTGACGAAGGCAACGCGGCCGAACTTTCCGCCCATGCCGGGGACGATGATGCCCCCGCCCGGCAGCGTGGAGGAGGCCGAGTACCTTCCCGGCCCCGGGGGAGGCGCCGGTGCGGGCGGTGCCGCCGCCGGTGGTGCTGGGTACGGGGCAGCCGCCGCCGGATCCGGGCAGGAGCCCTCGGGGCCGTCCAGCGTGACCGGGAGCCACGGGAACAGCACTTCCTCCAGTGGTGCGGACACGTCCACCGGCGTGGTTTCCCCACCCCATGGCGACCGCTCCGAACCCTCGACCGACTCATCGACGAGGTCGGACAGCGTGGTGAAAACCGTGCCGTCGCTGCCCAACGTTCCGGCCACACCCAATGGCGGTCCACCGACCACGCCTTCGCCACACGGTCCACATGTACCGCCGCCCGTCGTCCATCCGCATGTGCCCACTCCGCATACATCCAAGATCCCGCCGGTCACTTCGAGGACGCCGGGCCGAATGCCCTCGCCGTCCAAGCCGGAGGGCCGGACCGGCCCTGTGGTGACCGGTCCGGGTTCCCCGGGTACCCGGCGCGTGCCCGGCATCCCGGGTGTGCCGGGGGGCCCGGGGAGCAGCCCGGGCACTGGGCGTGTGGGGATGCCTTCGAGCGCCCCCCGAGTCCCCGCAAGTGAGGTCATCGGCGGTCGGCCGGCCCCCCGGGCAGCGGCCCCGTCGCCGCTGCAGACTCCTCGCGGCACGGTCGTCGGAGCCGAACCCGTGCACGGAGCCCAAGGAATGCAAGGACGACCGGGTATGGCCGGCCCCGGCTTCGGCGGTGTGCCCGGCGCGCCCGGCGGTGGCCGTGGCGTCGGAGCAGGCGGTCGTCGGCTGGCATCGGAGGCCGGCGGTGTCGTCGGCGGCAGCACGCAGAACGGCAGCCGTGCTTTCACCCAGGGCGGTACGGGACTCGTCCGCACCCCGGATGACCGGCAGCGGCACAGCCGACGGGGCAAGCGTCCCGACTATCTGGTCGAGGACGAGGAATCGTGGCCGTCCCATGACGGGCAGCGGAACGTACCGCCGGTGATCGGCTGACTCCTGGAAGGAAGAGGGCAGTTCATGCGCAGAGACACGCGTCTCGGACGAGGTCTACGGTCTGGCGCGTTGCACTGCGCTGCCGCCCTCTTCCTTCTGGCGTTCACCACGGCACCGGCCCATGCCGACACGGTCAGGGAGCGGCAATGGCACCTCGACGGCATGCATGCCGAGGAGATGTGGCGCACGAGCACCGGTTCCGGCGTGACGGTGGCTGTCATTGACACGGGTGTGGACGCCGATCTGCCCGACCTTGAAGGGCAAGTGCTTCCTGGGAAGGACTTTTCCGGAGCCCCTGGAGACTCGCACACAGATTATGACGGCCACGGTACTGCCATGGCCGTACTGATTGCCGGCACCGGCCGGGGATTTGACGGGCGAGGCGCCAAGGGCCTTGCACCGGGGGCCAAGGTTCTCCCCCTACGGGTCGACACCGATCAATCTCCGAAACCCTTGCCGGACACACATCATGCCTTGGCTCGCGCCATTCGGTACGCGGCGGACTCGGAAGCCAGGATCATCAATATCTCACTGGCCAACATCGCGGAGATCGAAGCCCAGTCCCAGGCGTTGGACTATGCGCTCGAAAAGGGAAAGCTGGTCTTCGCAGGTGTCGGGAACTCGGCGCAGAAGGGTAACCCGATCCTCTACCCGGCAGCCCACAAGGGCGTGGTAGGGGTGGGAGCCATCGACAAGAACGCAACCGTGACGGCAGAGTCCGAGCGTGGAAGCCAAGTGACCCTCGCGGCTCCAGGCGAGGACATGTACACAACCTCCGAGCGGGGAGGCGGCGTTCGCCGCGGCCACGGCACCAGCGACGCCTCCGCCCTTGCCTCCGCCTCCGCCGCCCTCCTCTGGTCCGTCCACACCGACTGGACCGCGAACCAAGTCCTCCGCGTCCTCATCAACACCGCTCATGGTCCCGAAAGCGGGGCGAAGCGCAGCGCGTCCCTCGGCTATGGAGTGGTCCGCCCGCGTGTAGCCCTCAAGAGCCCGGGTGATCCGGGCGCGGCCGACGTCAATCCATTGACCGGCGCGAAAAGTGCGCCACCTCAGACGTCGCAAGCGCCGCAGCCGGGACAGGAGGGCGGACAGAACCATGTCCAGCGCGATCAGGCGCCCCGTGCTGACACCCGACAGGACGAGGGTGGGAGCGCCGGGAAGTGGGTTGCCCTAGGTGCAGGAGCACTTGTCTGCATCGGCATTGCAGTCATCGTTCCGTTGCTTCGGGCGCGAAACCGCCGACGTTCTCATAGAGAGCCGGGCCGGGACTTCTAGGGAGGGGCTCCACACTCCTCCAGCGGTTTCCCGCCGGGGAGTGGCCTCCAGGGTCCCGCTGCCGGCCCCACGGATGAGAGGTCCATTGCCATGGGGCCAGTGGGACGACAGGGGCTATTTCACGGGCTTGACGATCAGCGCCTTGTCCCTCTTGTCCTTCTCGATGCCAGGCAACGCCTCCTCGAAGCGCGCCGACAGGTACAGGGTGTCATGGGCAAGTGTGACGAAGGGCGTCGAAGGTGTCCGCTCGTCGGGGGTTGGCGGGTAGCGGCGGATGATGCTCTGCCGGCCGGTGACCGGGTCGAAGCGGAAGAGGGTGCTGGGGTCGTAGATGTTCCCGGAGGAGTAGGCATAGATGCCAGGCGTGTCGGGAGAGTCCACGGGGAGATACTGCTGGATGTACCCGGTGCTGGTGTGCTCCCACAGTCGCTTGCCACTGGTGAGCGACCACGCGACGATCTTGTTGTGATCCTTGCCGCTCTCGCGGTCCTTGGAGTCCATGGTGGTGATGGCGGCCAGGACATCACCGACGATGCGGATGTCGGGCAGCTGGCTGCCGTTGTCGACGTGCCGGAAAGTGCGGTGCTCCGGGCCGGGTGCCAGGCTGCTGCGCGGACGCCCGGCATCGTCCAGAACGTGCATACGCAAGAGCCCGTCGAGCGGCCGGTCTTTGTCGGGCATGCTGTAGATGACGGGGGATGTGGCCAGAACTTCGGTCAGCTCTCCGTCCTTGCCGTCCACCCGGTGCTTCCAGCGACTGTGGCCCGTGGCCGGATCCACGGCTGCCACGTAGTAGGGATCGCCGTCGGCTCTGCCTGTGGAGCAGCGCTCAAGACGTATCAGCGTCTTGCCACCGGTGTATCCGCGACCTGTGCAGTCGTCATGTGAGTCCTTGGGCTGATAGACCGAGTTCCCGTCCTTCCAGAGGGACTTGCCATCGCTCACCCGGAATGCCTCGGCGATGCGTTGATCCGCCTCGAGGACAACGACGTCCCCGGTGCGTGCGATGCGTACCCCTTTGCCGGCCACCCAGTCACTGTGCTCAAGAGTGTGCTCCCACAGCACTTTTCGTCGGGACAGGTCCACAGCGTAGAAGTGATCACAGGTGCGGTCCTGCCCATAGGCCAGAACGAGGACGTTGTCGCTGGTGTCAGGGGAGGTCTGGCACATCGCTGTGCCGGATCCGGGGGTCGATATGCCCCACTGTTGCCGACCCGTGGCACGGTCGAGCCCTACCAGCCCCTCCGGAAGTGCCTTGATCACGGTCTGTCCCTGGAACCACAGGCCTTGGACATCTGTCCCGCCGCCCGCCAGCCCGTAGGACTTGTCAGCCAGACTCCATGAGGTCGTGGGTGTTGTGCTCGCCGTCCCGGTCCGGTCGGTGCCCGCCTTGTCGCCGGAAGGGCGCAGCAACCACACGCCGGTGAGGACAGCGGCCACCAGGACCAGACTGCAGAGCCCGATCAGCGACAGCAACAGGATGCGGCTCTTGCGATGGGGGGCGGGTGGTCGGGGCGGGGCCGGAGGCGTGATCACGTAGTCGTTGCTCACCGTAGGGTCCCCCTCACGTACTCGGCCCATTCGGCCTGGAATCCGCTCTTGTCCTTGCCGGTCGCCTCGCGCAGCTGTTCGTCCAGATCGGACGGCTGGCCGTAGTGCGCTGCGGCGAAGGCGAGCGCCTTCTTCTTGCCGTACCGGTCCGCCATGAAGCCGATCGCGAGCCGCCCTTGCTCGTAGTTAGCGGCCTGCCTGACCGAGTCCTTGCTGTAGAAGGTGATCAGATCAGGAAGGAGGCCGTTGAACCCGCTGCGTTGAAGCGCCGTGTGCATGCCGCGGTCGTCCGATCCCGTGGAGGCGACGTACTCGGCCAGGCCCTCCACCACCCAGGGCTCCGGTCCTCCCAGCGAACCGACTGCCGTCGGGCCCGTCAGCGGCTCCAACAGCGCGTGCACCATCTCGTGCTTGCCGACTCGCGCGTCTGTCACACGACTGACCACCCGCGCGCCGGCCACGGACTGCTGCGCGCCGAGGACGTCGGCCTTCATGGGGATGGTGACGCCGTCCTCGCCCCGGTCCTGGCCACCCTGGCCGTACAGGGCCGCCGCCTTCTTCGTATCCGGCTCGTAGACAAGAGCGAAGCCCGGTGAGGCCGGACGTCCGGGCCCGTCCGCCTTCCAGAGAGCCAGGACCTCGTCACCGGCCTTCTGCAAGTCTCCCTTTGCCGCGTGAAGTTCGCGTGCGTGGGAGGCGTCGCTCATCAGCACCATGTGGTCGGACCGCTCTACGGTCATCTCGTCGTACATGTCCCATGGAGCCGGGTACGCCATCATGGTGTCCGGGTCCGACTCCAGCGACTTGGTATAGGGCGTGCCGGTCACTTTCTTGATCACAAGCTTTGCCGAGGCCGATGAACGTGTCACCGTCCACCGGTACCCCTCGGAGACCGGTGCGAGGTCCACACCCGGTATGCGGTGGGCGAAGGACACATCGACTGTGGTTTCGAGCGGTCCTCCCAACACGCTCGACCTGCGGCCGCTACTGCTTGTCACCCGGAATCCGGTCGAATTGCGATCGAAAGGAACCTTCCGCAAGTTGCGGAAGACATGACGTTGCTGCTCCTTCACATCGTCCGCGAACGGCGCGACGAACTCGTCCTCATCCCCGGCCGCCAGTGCACGTGACCGGTCTGTCGTGTGGGGCCTCAGGAGATAGGTGACAGAAGAGTCTCGGGAGATCCTTGACGGGCGTCTCGGGACATTCTTGACGGTGGCTCGGCTGCTCCTCGATCATGAGTTGCTGTGGCAGAGGGGGATGAGTCCGGAGAGCACGGCCCTGCATGGCTCGTCGAGCAGCGGTACCGGGCGGTACTTGAGGTGCTCGACGGTTCGCCGGTCAGCGAGGTGGCCGTCCGGTACGGCGTGTCACGCCAGGCGATCTATACGTGGAAGGCGAAGTACGAGGCCGAGGGGCTGGAAGGGCTGCGGGAGAAGTCCCGGCGCCCGCGAACCAGCCCGACCCGGCTTCCCGCCGAGGTGGAGGCCCTGGCGTGTGAGATGCGCCGGGCAAATCCGCGCTGGGGTGCCCGGCGGATCGCCTACGAGATCGCGAAGGCCGGCTCTGCCGGTGCACCATCGCGGGCGACGGTGCACCGCGTCCTTGAACGCAACGGGCTCATCCGGCACCAGAAGCAGCAGCACCGCCGCAAGTACAAACGGTGGCAGCGCGAGACGCCGATGCACCTGTGGCAGATGGACCTGGTCGGCGGGATATACCTGGCCGACGGCCGCGAGTGCAAGATGCTCACCGGGATCGACGACCACTCCCGGTTCGTCGTCATCTCCACCGTCCTGGCGGTGCCCTCCGGCCGGGCCGTCGCCGACGGGTTCGTGCGTGCGATGCGCACTTACGGGGTGCCGGCCGAGGTCCTCACGGACAACGGCAAGCAGTTCACCGGGCGGTTCACCAAGCCCCGGCCGGCCGAGGTGTTGTTCGAGCGTGTCTGCCGGGAGAACGGTGTCACGGCCAAGCTGATCAAGCCGTACTCGCCGACCACGACGGGGAAGATCGAGCGTTGGCATCAGACGCTGCGGAGGGAACTGCTGGACGTCTCCGGCCCGTTCGCCGACCTGCCCGCGGCACAGGCCGCGGTCGACGCGTGGGTCCACACCTACAACACCGCCCGGCCCCACCAGGCCCTGGACATGGCCACACCCGCCAGCCGGTTCCGGCCCAACCCCCAGCCAGAACCAACGATCGTCGCCTCTCCGGCGCCTGCCGAGGAACCAGTCGTCGCGGCAGGGCCGCCGGGACCGCCCACCCTGCTCGTGCCGACGTCGGCGCCGGCCGTGGAGTTCGAGACCGTCGTCGCCGCCACGGGCCATGTCGGAGTCCTGCCGCGCGTGCAGCGCGTCAAGCTCAGCAAGGACTACGCAGGCCGCCGGGCGCGGGTGTGGGCCGACGAGCACACCGTCCACATCACCATCGACGGCGAACTGGTCCGAAGCGCCGCATCGTGCCTGGACGCCGGGAACCTGCGCGAGCTCTCGATGCGCGGGGCCGTGCCTGCCGGACCACCGCCGGCTGCCCCGGCCGCAGCCCGGGCAGGACGTCTGGAGCCCGGCACGGTGATCGAGGTCGACCGGAACATCGACCAGAGCGGCATCGCCAGCCTCGGCAAGGTCCCGGTGACGATCGGCTACGAACTGGCCAGCCGACGCGTCACGTTGCGCCTGGACGGCCACCTGCTGCACGTCGTTCACGACGGCGTGCTCGCCAAGACCCTGCCCGCCCCCATCGACGCCGACCAACGCGCTGGGCTCCGCGGAGCCAGAATCGTCACCGGCGAGCTTCCCCCATCCGCCACCGGGGCAATTCACGTCGAACGCAAGGTCCCCACCGACGGCGTCATCATGGTCGCCCGCCAGCGGCTCCGCGTCGGCCGCACCTACGCCGGCGAGATCGTCACGGTCCACGTCGAGGACACGTACTTCCGCATCACCCTCAACGGCGCCGACCTGTCGCTTCACCCACGCAAGGAACAGCATCCCGTCACCCGCTTCAGGGCCAAAATCCACGCCCCGAAGCTCTGACGCGCTGTCCAGCATCACCTGAGACCGTCATCGATGTCGTGAGGCCAAGCTGTCAACAAAGTCCTGAGCCCTCACACGACAACCGGTCCTGGGCAAGGCTGCTCAAGTCCGTGGTGCTGATGACCGTTGCCGAGTCGGCCGTCGGCCTCGCTTTACCCGCACCCTTGACCGCCTTCCCGCTGCCGCTGTGCCGACCGGCGATCACTCCCACGGCTATCAGTGCGACGACGGCCAGGGAAGCCACGACCACCAGCACGATCTTCAAGTTCCGATTCGCCGGAGCGGTCTCCGGCACCATGCCACTCATCACTCACCTCTCGATAGCTCCATGTACATGGCAAGGGTCTTTCCTGGCACGCGCATCAGACGTGACCGATCACCCTGGGTCACGGCAATTGGGCAACGCGTCGCCGTAGAGGTGGGATCGGCGGCAGCCGGCAGCATGACGGCGTTGCGCCATGGCCGGCTGCTGCCGGTTGCAGGCACACTTTCCGCCTAGGCGTCAGAGGGTGTGCTGCTGCTCACGGAGCTTGCTGGCGGACGCGTGCCGGCATGTCCTCCGCGCGGACTTGCGGCAGACGAGCTGCGCCCCTGGCGGTAATGTCGTTGGCCCCCTGAACCCGTGGCGACTCGGCTGCGGTGTGCGGCTGCTCCACAGCCGCACACCGCCAAAACGCTGATTGCTGTGTCCCGTCCATCCGGTGCGCCATCATGCGACACGCCCGACGAGGGTGGAAGTGGCTTACCTCTCAAGGCACTTGAGTATGCGTACTCATGCGCCGTGAGATACCTTGCCGTATGCATGTGACTGCATGTTATCGCCCCGGTACAAGCAGTCGGCGTCGCAGGTGGCGTGCGGTGTTGTCCGGAGACACCGATGCCCGCACGCAGACGAGGAAGTACGTCGGTTGAGCAGGACGGCAGCGTGATGTGCAAGGTGCTGTCGTCGACCACGGAGGTCCGGAAGGATAGCCATGTCCAGCGGAGATCTTGGCAAGTTGAGGACGAACGAGCCGGGCAAGGAAGCGGCTGTCAAGGCACTTGCGGGGGACATCCAGCCCGGCGTCGACGCGGCCGGCATGACAGCGGACGAGGCCAACGGGAAGGTCGCGTCGGCGCTTCATGGATGGGCCACGGGCTCGGGACTGAAGGACGTCCAAGATGAGTGGGGGCGACAGGTGAAGGCCCTCCAGGCGCGGCTCACCGCAGACAGGAACGCACTTCAGCAGGCACTGAAGGGATTCGTCACGTACGACCGCAGGACCGCTTCTCTCCTCGAGAGGTTCCAGGTCGGATCGGATCAGGCCAAGTAGGCACGTTCGGAGTTTTGCATGCTGTCGTATCAAGAAGCCGTGACGGTGAAGCTCGACTCGCTCTCCTCGGCCGCCGCCAAGTGGGATGAGATGGCCCAGGCATTCCATGGAGTCGAGTCCGTCTATCGAAGCAAGGTGCTGTCCGTGTCGACGGACGGCATATGGGTGGGGCATGCCGCCGATGCGTCGTACGGCCGGTTCACCGGCACGCGCGAGCAGTTGACCGCCGCGCAGACCCAGGCCAAAGCGATCGCGTCCCTGCTGCGGGATGCACACTCGCAGCTCACCACCCTCGTCCAGAAGGTCAAATCCCTTGTTTCCGAAGCCCGGAAGGAGGGCATGCACATCGACAGCGAGGGCCGAGCCACCTTCGACTTCAGCAAGGTCAAGCCCACGCGGAACGATCCCGACTACCCGGCCTTCCTGAGCAAGTGCCGTGAGGCCGAGGCTTCGTGGACAGAAGCCATAAAGAAGGCGGTGCAGGCGGTCGACGATGCGGATCAAGGTGTCAAGTACGCCCTCCACCAGGCCGCAGATATCCACCCCAACTCTGTCTTCCACGACTTCAACGCCAAAGCGGTCGGTGACATCGAGGTCTATGAAGCGCGTGAGGCGAAGGCTTACGCAGACCGGATTATTCGTGGTGACAAGCTGAACGCCTCGGAGCGGGCGGAGTTGGCGAGGCTGTATCGGGACAATGCCAACGATCAGGTCTTCAGCCGTACGATGCTGGACTCGCTCGGCCCTGAGAACACCCTCAAACTTGCCAACAAGTTCAACGATCTCGCGTACTTCGACGACGCCGATAACAAAAAGGACTACCTGAACTTGGAGAAGGGGCTGGCCGACACCGTCAACAGCGCGACCAGGATACCAGAATTCAAGGGTTCTGACGGCAAGGTGATTCCGTACGGCAGCAAGGCGTACCGCCAAGCCCTGAGAAGCTGGTCCGGGACAAAGGAGGGGGAGTTTTACGGTAGATGGCGAGAAGGTATGAGAAAGGCAGGGGTTGAACAGTACGATCTCGAGGTGGCGGAGGGAAGGCCTGCCGGATTCAAGGGGAGTGGGCAACAGGTCCGAGGCTACCAGAGCCTGGTCACTCTGATGAAGCACGCTGACGGGGTTTCGCCGCAGTTCCTGTCCGACATCGCTGATGACATGATCGCGGTCGAGAAGAAGGACAAGAATATCTGGGATCTCTACGGAAACTACGGCGACAAGAGCCGGAGTTGGTTCGCACATGACCCTGTGGACGAAGTTCTCGGAATCATGAGTCGCGACCCGAAGACGGCCACCGCCTACCTCGATCCTGGAGCGGGCGGGGAGGGCACGGGGCAGCGTGGCAACGACCGGCTTCACTACCTGCTCAAGGAGCGGGACTGGAACGTTGTCAGTGACACGCAGCCGTCGGGAATCAGGGACCACGGGGCGGGGAATCTACTGCACAGCGCCCCTGACTTGGAAGCTGTGAACGGTCGAAAGGGGCTGGGGGCAGCCATCGAAGCGGCAGCGACCGGTTCACCGCCCGGCAGTGGGCAGCATCATGGGGGAAAGCACACCATCGAGGAGGCTCGGGTCCTTCAAGGTGCCCTCAACGCGCTCGACGAAGGTGGCGGCGCGGATTCGGTGCACAAGAACCTTCAAGCACCACTTGCGCGCACACTGGTCGATTACTCCGCAGATACTCATCGCATCCTCGGTGGGAACCAGGAGTACGTACCCGAGGACGGCGGGCATATCCACGTCCCAGGACGAGTTCTGGTCAGGACTCTTCGTGGAGTATCCGATTCCCCGGAGAACTTTACGATGCTTTATGAGGCCGAGAGGCTTCAGGCGGCGTACGATCTGCATAATGCCGAGACGCAGCCGGGTGTGGATTGGAGGAATCGTGCCCGTAATGTGGGGCTGGGCATGGGTGCCTTCAATGCAATAAGCACCGACATTCTTTTCGATGCCCGTGATGCGCGAAAGAGCTGGGCGGACGACGTGGCGAAATATGTCTATCATGGTGGCGGCGCTCCGATAACCCTTCTCCCCGGCCTGGGAGATGCTGCTCAGAGGGTTGTTGACATCGCTACCTATGATTGGGGAAACGATATCAAGTCGGAGGCGGAGGAGGTTGGGAAAGTCGAATCATCCAAGAGGCTTGAAGGTAGCAGAAATGCGGCACGCGATCTGATTGACAGCTGGGCGCGAGCATGGGGAAGGGATCCTGGTACGGACGCCCACGTCAGTGAACTCCGGCATGAAATGGGGCAGTCCTTCGGTGTGAGTCGAAGAGACGTCATGAATTACTTGGGCCGGGAATAATGGCTGCGAAGATGGAAATTCGACGGTGGCGCGGTATCGGCGTCGCGATGTCTGGTGTTGTGGCGCTTGGGGTGCTTGCGGCCACCGGTGTATACCTTTCAGGAGCTTTTGACGACTGGCAGGACAACCGTTCTCTCTCTTCAGCGTGCGGTGGAAGTCTCGATTACTCCGAACTGAAAGAGGTGCTGGGTGTCGATCGACTGCGGGCCAAGGGGTCGGGCTTATCGGACTGCAAGGTGGCCGATCCGGGTAATAGTGAGACATCTGTGGCCGTGAACATTAAACAGGGCGGAGGAGGCGAACGTCTGTTGTCGCTCATCGCCCGGATGGATTCTCATAAGCCCGGCCAGGCGGTGACCCCCGTGGGAAATGGGTGGGGCGCGATTTTGAGTACCGATGGCGGGACGACATGGGCCGGTGCGTATATGGTCTGTCGCAAGCCTGCGAGAAGTGGAGAGAATGACGCCATCGTTGTGAGCATGCAGGTGGATCCAGCAGGCCCCGCAGAACCCTTGAGTGCCGACAGGCGGGCTGGTTTGGCCCGTTCGTTGACCGGGACGCTCGGCAAGCTTGCGGACAAACGTGGATGCGAGGGGACGCCTCGCGGCAACTGGATTGCTCGCCTGCCCGAAGATTCCACCAAGAACCTTAAACGGGCGGGAGAAGCCGTCGGAACCTGCCGAGGCGTTGCATCGGCGTCTTATGAATCGGCTGCGGATGGTACGGCTCCCATCGAGGACTGTTTCCTGGCCGATGAGAGAGGGAGGAAGAGGTTCAGACTCGCTGCCTACTATGGCCCCTACGCAAAAAGTGCGCGTCGCGAAACCCTGGTAGGTGCGGATATTCGTAGGCCTACTGGTGGTGGCGAGGGGGCATACTGGACGACAGCTTCCTGTTCCTCCGGGCAAGCTCTGTACACCGTTGAGAATCTGCACTACGCCGACGTCACGATAGCGCCGGATTCGCCGCAGGAAAAACAGGCACTGAAGACGTTTGCAGTGAACTCGGCGAAGCGGCATGGCTGTTCGCCGCCCGAATGGTGATTGTTGGGGCGAAGTGTTCTGATGGCTATCAGAGCCAATGGCCGAGTTCCCCTTCGCCCCCCGGAGTGGGCGTGCCCGCGTGACGGTATGAGGTACTGCGGCTGACCGTGTTTGACAAGCATCCGTCGCATGCGTCGGGCGGGGAGGGGAGGGGCTGTCTCGGGCTGCGGCGGCAGGCGTTGGGAGTGCGGGACGGGGTGGTGGAGAGCTGTGGAGGGATCTGCGGGCTGGAGGACGCGCGAGGGCCGTTGGCCGGCAACCGGAGGTGGGTGGTGTTCTCGCGGGAGGCGGCGCCGTGTTACGCGGGGCTGTGAGCGGGGTCGCGGCGGAGACGCTCCGGGGCATGCATGGGCGGGAGCAACGGCACGTCGGACCGGTCCAGTTCCGTGCCCGAGGGGTATTTCGCGCAGGCCGCATCGGCGGAGACATTCAGGCCGTCCTCGGGATAGGTCATCAGCGAGATGCGGTCACCGGTGCCGGGGTGCTCCAGGACCAGGCCGATCGTGTCGGGGTAGGGCCTGCCGGGGATGACTTTCCAGCCCAGCCGGGTCACCTTCCGCCGTACGCGCTCCAAAGCGGGCGCCGCCTCGGAGCGGGGGACGCCCCGGAGGGTCCAGTTCTCCTGTACGGCGACGACGTGGGGCTCGGAGGGCGGCGGGTCCTGGTAGTCGTCCAGCTTGTGTTGCAGGCCCCGTCGGCGGCAGGCCGAGGGGTCGGCTTTCAGGCCCTGGTCGGGATCGTGGTCGTCCAGCCGGGCCCGGGGCAGGTCCAAGGCGTCGTAGACGGTCTGGGTGTGGCGGTCGAGCCGTGCGGCCGTGTCCGCCGGGCGGGCCACGGGATACGGCTCGCCCTCCCACTTCGGCTCGGCCCACTGGACAAATGCCAGGACGCCCGTGAGCAGCGCCCCGATTCCGACCAGCGCCGCAGTCGAAATGATGAGTCTCTTCCTTCGTCCGGTCACGCCGGCATCGTCCCGAGCCGGTGGCCCGACGGGCATGAGTACGGCTACCTATTCGCGGGCAGCGGTGCGGAGTTGGGCCGGCGCCCGGTGGGTCGGGAGAGCGGGCCGGCCCGAGGAGTCGAGGTCCGTGTCCGAGGGGTAGCGCGCGCAGGCGGCGTGGGCGGAGATCATGAGGCGGTTGCCGGGGTTGGTCTGGATCTGGAGGGTGTCGCCGGTGGCCGGGTGGTCGAGGGTCAGCCAGAGCTCGTGGCCGGGTGTCGCGGCGTCGAACTTGGTGACCTTCCAGCCCTGCCGCGTCAGCCTCTGCCGCACCCGCTCCAGCGCGGGGCCCGCCTCAGCGCGCGGGACGTCCTTGAGGGCCCATTCCTCGCGCACGTCCACGACGTGGGGTGCGGCCGGCGGGTTGTCGTTCAGGTTGTCGGGCAGGTGGCGCAGGCCCTGGCGCGGGCACGCGTAGCCCTCGGCCTCCACACCGCGGCCCGCCCAGTCGTCGTCCAGCCGGGCCCGCGGCAGGCCGAGGGCGTCGTAGACGGACTGCGTGTGGCCGTCGAGCCGGGTGGCCGTGGCCGCCGGGCGGGCGAGCGGGTACGGGTCGCCCTCCCACACCGTCTTCGCCCAGCGGGCGAACGACACCACGCCCATCACCAGGGCGGCGGCGCCTGCCAGGGCCGTGGTCGAGATGAGGAGGGTCTTCGTTCGTCCGGTCATGTACGGCATCGTCCGTCGTCCGGAGGTGACGGGGCATGAGTACGGCTACTCATCCGCTATCCGGAATCCGGCGCACCCCTTTGTGGGCAATCCGGTCGAGCGATTCTGATTGTCCCTCATTCGCTAACCTGTGCATCGATTGGATGTTTCTTTGTGAGCGCGTGAGGGCGGGATCACGGTGGGCTTCGTGGATGCCTCGGAGGCGGATCGTTCGGCGTCCGGGTGTCTGGACGTCGTCGCCGTGCCGCAGGTGGCCCCGGACGGCGCACTGGTCCGGGAGCTCTACGCGCACTCCAGCCGGATTCTCGACGCGCTGGCGCTGCGGCGGCGCGTGGGGCGGGCGGACGACGTGATGTCCGTGGTGTGTCCCGAGTGCGTGCCGTGGGGGTTCACGGAGACGCCGTGTGCCGTGGGGCACCAGTGGTACGTGGACCGGGTGCGGGACACGGCGCTGCCGGAGGCGCTGGTGCGGCTGGGGGCGTGGTTCGAGGCGGGCGGCTGGGTCTCCTTCGAGGACGTCGCCGACGCGAGCCTGCTGTCGGCGGCGCGCAACGCGGAGGGGTACCGGGCGGGCGTGACGATCGTCGCCGGGGAGCGGCGGCTGATGGTCAGGGTGATCACGCCCTGCACACGGGTCTGAGACGAGAGGGGGCTCGCGTGGCCGGGTACGGGGGAGTGCTGCCGGTGAGCGGAGCGGCCCTGGCGGCCGATCCCCGGCTCGCGGCGGCCGTCGGGGACATCGGACGGCGGAGCGGCGTCGACTACTTCGACGACGAGGCGGTGCGGGCCGTGCTCGGCGCGCACCGCGTCCGCCACGGGGCGGCGACGTGGCTCTGCCTGGCGGCGTTCGTGGGCGGGCTGGGCCTGCTCGTCCCGGCCGCCGCCGCGGGACGGCTTCTGCCGCTCGCCGGGGCCGCCGTTCTCCTCCCGGTCTCGATTCCGGTTCTGATCCTGTCCGCCGCGGTGACCCAACAGAGGTGGCGGCACCCGCAGTTGGTGGCCTACCGGCAGGTGCTCACCGCGGCCGCGGCGCACGGTGTGGACGTCGTCCACGTCCCCGGCTGGCTGCCCCGCCCGGCCGCCGCCGCGTGGCCGCCGTCCCCGGCCGACTACCGGCCGCGCCCCGCGACCCCCGTCCCCGTGCCGCCCGAGCCCGACGCCGTCGCCGAGTACGAGCGTCTCGCGGAGAAGGGCGGCCGGCACGACGAGGCCGGCTGGATCCTCGTCCTGGGCGCCTTCCTCGTGTGCCTCATCGTCGACAAGCCCCTCGGATGGGCAGGACTCCTGCTCGTACCCCTCGCCGGGTGGGTCTGGCTCGCCGGCCACCGGCTGGGCAGGCGGCAGCGGGAGCTGGAGGAGCAGGCGCGGGAGTACGTACGGGAGTTGACGGCCGCGCGGGCGCACGGCGCGGAGACGCTGGAGCTGTCGCGGCAGCTCAGCCGGCTCCTCGGCTAGGGGTGCGAGCCCGCGATCGCGAGGACGACGAACCACGCGACGGCCAGCGTCGCCATCGCCGCGACCCAGGCCAGGGGCGCGAGCTCGCGGCGCGAGACGAGGCCCCAGGTGCCCAGGGGCGCTGCCGCCAGGGCGGCGCCCAGCGGGACGTAGGCCACCAACTGCTGTCCGGCCGCGGTGCAGATCAGCTGGGTGTCCTCCGGTGCGCAGGGGTCACTGGCCATCACGGCGAGGGGTGCGAAGAGGAACGTGGCTCCTGCGAAGAGCCAGAGCACCAGGCCGCCGATGGCCTTGAGGCAGTTGGCGGCGGCGCTCTCGTGTCGGGCGGCTGCTGTCATGTCCGCCACGCTAGAAACCCGTGCCCGCACCCGGCATCCGTCCCCGTGCGGGTGCGGCCGTGAGTAGGCGTACTCACGGCGCAGAGGCCGTGGCGGGAATCGAACCCGCGTAACTCGCTTTGCAGGCGAGTCCCTGAACCACTCGGGCACACGGCCGTGTCGAGCTGTCGCTCGTCACCACAGGAACGACCTTAGGGTCGGGGCGGGCGCGGGCTCAACGGTTCGGCGGGGAGTGCCATGGACCGGACATGTGCCGTTCACGGGACCGCCCCGCGGGTCAGGAACTCCTCGACCACCGGGCGGAAGACGTCCGGCTCGTCCACCCAGGGGTAGTGGCCGACGTCGTAGAGGGGGCGGACCGTGGCGTGGGGGAAGGAGGCGGCGACGAGTTCGCCGGCGCGCATGCCGGTGACGGCGTCGCGGTCGCCGGTGAGGACGAGGACGGGGCAGGTGACGGCGCGCAGGTGGTCGAGGACGGCGCGGCGGGCGGCGTCGTCCACGCCCTCCCAGAAGGCGATGCGGGGGACGGGGTGGAGCTGGCCGTCCTCGGTGGCGGCGTGGGCGCGCTGCGGGGCGTCCCAGCGGGCGTACGCGAGGGGGGCCGCGCGGCGGAGCAGGGCGCGGGCCTCGGTGAAGTCGCGGGCGTCGGGGAGGGAGTGGGCGGCGACGTAGGCGTCCACCCACCAGTCCTCGGCGGCGCGGGACTCGAAGATCTCCTCGGCGTCGCCGGGGAGTTCGCCCTGGAGGCGGGAGCCGGGGGTGACGAGGACGAGGCGGGTGAGGTGGTGGGGGTAGAGCGCGGCGTACGCCTGGGCCGTGGCGCAGGCGGCGTCGTGGGCGAGGAGGGCGAAGCGGTCGAGGCCGAGGTGGGCGCGGAGGGACTCCACGTCCTCGGCCAGGGCGGGGAAGGCGTAGCCGGACGGGTCGGGGGCCGGGGGCGAGGCGCCGGTGCCGCGGGAGTCGGGGATCACCAGGGTGTGGCGGGCGTCGAGGCCGCCCAGGTCGCCGAGGTAGGCGGCGTCGCGGCCGGGGCCGCCGGCGAGGCAGATCACGGGCGGGCGGCCGGCGGCGGCGCCGGGCTCGCGGGCCGGGAGGGTGCGGTAGGCCAGTTCGGCTCCGTCGTAGGAGCGGTAGTGCGCTGCGGTTTGCGGCATATGTCCACCATGCCTCATGGGTTGGGTGATCCAGAAGCAATCCATCAGTGAACTCCCCGCTGCCCCAAAATCCGCTTATGATTCCGGTGTGTTCGACTCGCGGCACATCAAGACGTTCCACGCGGTGGTGGCGGCCGGTTCGTACTCCGCGGCCGCCCGCGTGCTCGGATACACCCAGCCCGCGATCACCCAGCAGATGAAGGCGCTCGAACGGGCCGTCGGCACCCCGCTGTTCACCCGGGTCGGGCGCCGCATGCGGCTGACCGAGGCGGGCGAGGCCCTCGCCCGGCACGCGGAGACGATCCTCGACACGCTCACCGTGGCCCAGCAGCAGATGAGTTCGCTGACGCGGCTGCGCTCCGGGCGGGTCCGGATGTGCGCGTTCCCGAGCGCGGGCGCCACACTCGTCCCCGAGGCGCTGGCCCGGCTCGCGGCCGACCACCCGGGCGTGCGGGTCGAGCTGCTGGAGGGCGAGCCGCCGGAGTCGCTGCGCCGCCTGGAGCGCGGCGAGTTCGACATCGCCCTCGCCTTCACCTACCCCGGGCTGCACGACGAGGTGCCGGACGAGCTCGTCGAAATACCGCTGCTGGAGGACCAGTTGACGGTGCTGATGCCCGCCGGGCACCCGCTGGCCCGCCGCCGCGCCGTCGTCCTGGCCGACCTCGCCGAGGAGCGCTGGATCGCCGGCTGCCTGCGCTGCCGCACCAACTTCCTGCACGAGTGCACCCAGGTCGGCTTCGCGCCCGACATAGCGTTCACCACGGACGACATCCTGGTCGTGCAGTCGCTCGTCGCGGAGGGGCTCGGGGTGGCGATGATGCCGGGGCTGGTGCTGTCGTTCCTGCGCCACGACCGGATCGTCGGCCGGCCGCTCGACCCGGCGTCGCGCCGCCAGGTCTCCGCGTACGTCCTGCGCGACCACCTCCGCGTCCCGGCCACCGCGCTCGTGCTGGACGAGCTGAAGGCGGCGGCGCGGCGGCGGGCCGGCTGCTGCTGAACCCGGCGGGCCCGGCGGGCGGGCGGCGCGGCCCGGCCCGTTCGAACCGGTCGAACCCACCACCCCGTTCGAACAAACCATAAGCGCCGCTTCGCCCCCGCCCAACGAACTGTCGTTGGACGTGATCCACCGGCCGCCCGACGCTGCCCGTATGACGACACCCACCGCGCCGACCGTGTCCGCAGCTCCGCCCCCGCCCCCGGCCACCGCCCGCCTCCGCGGGCTCGTCGACGAGATCAGGGAGGCGGTGGACCGCGGTCTGCCGCCCGACACGACCGCCTACCTCGTCGGCGAGCTGCTCGCCGGCCACCTCGGGGCGCCCGACCTGCTCACCGACGCGCAGCGCGCCGGGGACCCGCACCACTACCGCCAGCACGTCCTGCACGCCGAACCGGACGGCGGCTTCTCGGTCGTGGCCCTGGTGTGGCTGCCCGGGCAGGGGACGCCGATCCACGACCACGTCGCGTGGTGCGTGACCGGCGTGCACGAGGGCACGGAGAGCGAGCGCCGCTACCGGCTCGTCCCCGACGGGCCGAGCGCGCGGCTCGTCGCCGTCGAGGACGTGGTCAACCGGCAGGGCGAGGTGTGCGGCTTCGCGCCGCCCGGCGACATCCACCGGGTGCGCAACGCCTCCTCCGGCCCGGCGGTCTCGATCCACGTCTACGGCGCGGACGTCTCGCGGCTGGGCACGAGCGTGCGGCGCGTGTACCGGCTGCCGGCGGACGACGCGCCGCGGGCGCACCGGTGACCCTCACCGAGAACCGGCCCGGGACCGCCGCCGGCGCCGTGCCGCCGCCCGGCCGGCTGCCCGGCCTGGCCATGGCGGCCGCCGGGGTGGTCCTGGCCTGGGCGGTGCACCGGCTCGTCCCCGCCGTCCCGCTGCTCACCGCTGCCGTGGTGCTGGGCGTCGCCGCGGCGCACCTGCCGGGCGTCCGGGAGCGGGTGCGCGGCGCCGGGCGGCCGGGGCTCACCCTCGCGGGGAAGCGGCTGATGCGCCTCGGCGTGGTGCTGCTGGGACTGCGGCTGAGCCTCGGCGACGTGCTGGGGGTCGGCTGGGCGACGGTGGCGGTGGTGCTGGTGACCGTCGTCGTCACCTTCTTCGGCACGCTCTGGCTCGGCCGCCGGCTCGGGCTGCGCGGCGACCAGCCGCTGCTGATCGCGACCGGCTACGCGATCTGCGGGGCGTCCGCCATCGGGGCGGTCGGCGAGGTGTCCGGCAGCGACGAGGAGGACACGGCGACGTCCGTGGCGCTGGTGACGCTCTGCGGCACGCTGGCCATCGGCGTCCTGCCGCTGCTGCACCACCCCCTCGGGCTGGACGACGCGGCCTTCGGCCGCTGGGTCGGGGCGGGCGTGCACGACGTGGGCCAGGTCGTGGCGACCGCGCAGACCGCGGGGCCGGAGGCGCTGGGCGAGGCGGTCCTCGTCAAGCTGATGCGGGTGGCGCTGCTGGCGCCGCTGGTGGGGGCCGTCGCGGTGGCGGTGCGCCGGCGGCGGGCGGGCGGCGCCGGGGGGTCCGGCGCCGGGGAGCCGGCCGCCGCCCGGGGCGGGCGGCGGCCGCCGGTCCTCCCGCTGTTCGTCGCCGGCTTCCTGGCCATGGCGGGCCTGCGCAGCACCGGCCTGTTGCCGGGCGTGGTGCTGGACGGGGCGCGGCACGTCCAGGAACTGCTGCTCGCCGCCGCGCTGTTCGGGCTCGGCAGCGCGGTGCACCTGCCGTCGCTGGTCCGTACCGGGGGGCGGGTCGCGGCGCTCGGCCTGGGGGCGTGGGCGGTGATCGCGGGGGTGTCGTACGCGGGGGTGCTGATGGTGGGGTGAGGGGGCTTGTCACGGGGGTGCGCGTGGTGGGGTGAGGGGCGTGTCACGGGGTGGTGCGCGCCGGGCGCGAGGCGGACGGCGTACGGCGCGCGGCGGGCTCGCCGGGAGGGGCGTGGGGCGGGTGGGGCCCCGGTCCGTGACCGATGAGGTAGGGCCAACGGACGAGACCGTTCCGGCCCCTGGACAGAAGCGCCGGGAGCTGCTCCGTCCCTACGCTCTCCGGCATGAACAGCACTGACTCCATACCGTCGGCCGCCGGGGCCGCCGACGCCGCCGAGGCGCCACCGGGGGAGGCCGGGGGCGTCCTCGGACGCCGGTACCGCGCGCTCACCCTCGGCATCATCTCCGTCGTCTCCCTCATCGCCTTCGAGGCGAGCGCCATCACCACCGCCATGCCCTTCGCGGCCCGGGCGCTGGGCGGCGTCGGGCTGTACGCCTTCGCCTTCTCCGCCTACTTCACGGCCAGCCTCTTCTCGATGTCCGTCGCGGGGCAGTGGGCCGACCGGTCCGGGCCGCTGGGCCCGCTCTTCACCGGCATCGCCACCTTCGGCGCCGGGCTGGTGCTCGCCGGCTCCGCGCAGCAGATGTGGATGCTCGTGGCGTCGCGGGCCGTGCAGGGCCTGGGCGGCGGGCTCGTCGTGGTGTCCCTGTACGTGGTCGTGGGCCGCGCCTACCCCGACCGGCTGCGGCCCAAGATCCTCGCGGCGTTCTCGGCCGCGTGGGTGGTGCCCGTCCTCGTCGGCCCCGTGGTCGCCGGCTCGGTGGCCGAGCGGCTGAGCTGGCGCTGGGTCTTCCTGGCGATCCCGGTGCTGATCCTGCTGCCGCTCGCGGTGATGCTGCCGGCGCTGCGGAAGGTCCCGCGCGGGGCGGCGGGAGGGGCTCCCGACCGGCGGCGGATCGCCCTCGCGCTGGCCGTCGCCGTCGGGGCCGGACTGCTCCAGTACGCGGGCCAGGACCGTGCGTGGCTCGCCCTCGTGCCGGCGGCCGCGGGGCTCGCGCTGCTCGCGCCGTCCATCGTCCGGCTGCTGCCCAAGGGCACCTTCCGGGCGGTGCGCGGGCTGCCGTCCGTGGTGCTGCTGCGGGGGATCGCGGTGGGCGCGTTCCTCGCGTCCGAGAGCTTCGTCCCGCTCATGCTGGTGAGCGAGCGCGGCATGTCGGCGACCGCCGCGGGACTCTCCCTCACCGGCGGCGGCCTCACCTGGAGCCTCGGCTCCTACACCCAGAGCCGGTCGCGGCTGGAGCCGTACCGGCGGCGGCTGATGTGCCTCGGGCTGGTGCTGATGGCCGCCGCGATCGCGACGGTGCCGCTGGTGCTGCTGGACGGGGCGCCGGTGTGGCTGGTCGCCGTCTCGTGGATCGTGGGCGGCTACGGGATCGGGCTGAACGTCTCCAGCAGCGCGGTGCTCGCGCTGGAGCTGTCCCCGCGCGGGGAGGAGGGCGTCAGCTCGGCGGCCCTCCAGATCTCCGAGGCGCTGGGGAACATCGTGCTCGTCGGCGTCGCGGGCGTGCTCTTCGGCGCGTTCGGGGGCGGGACCGTCGCCCAGGGCGCCCATGGCACGGCGGACGCGGCGCCCCACGCGGCGTTCGCCGCCGTGTACACCGCCATGGCCGCGACGGCCGTGGCCGGCGCGCTGGTCGCCACGCGGCTGCGGCCGAAGGGCGGGGTGCGCCCGGCATGACCTCGCCTCCCGAACCGGACACGTGCGGCTCGCGCTGCCCTCCCCCGGCACGGCCGGGCCCCGCACCGCGGGGGCCGCGCACGGACGCCGGGCGAGTGGCGGGAACGGGACTCCCGCCACTCGCCCCCGGGTAGGCTGTCGCGGTTGTCGTTTCCTCAAGGCCCCCGATCCACCCGACGGAGACCGTGACTACCACCACAGCCACCAACCACCTCTCGCCCGCCTTCCCCGGCCGGGCCCCCTGGGGTACCGCGAACAAGCTGCGCGCCTGGCAGCAGGCCGCCATGGACCGTTACGTCCAGACCCAGCCCCGCGACTTCCTCGCCGTCGCGACCCCGGGAGCGGGAAAGACCACCTTCGCGCTGACCCTCGCCTCCTGGCTGCTGCACCACCACGTCGTCCAGCAGGTGACCGTGGTCGCGCCGACCGAGCACCTGAAGAAGCAGTGGGCGGAGGCCGCCGCCCGCGTCGGGATCAAGCTCGACCCGGAGTACAGCGCGGGCCCGCTCGGCCGCGAGTACAACGGCGTCGCCGTGACGTACGCGGGCGTCGGCGTCCGCCCGATGCTGCACCGCAACCGCTGCGAGCAGCGCAAGACGCTCGTCATCCTGGACGAGATCCACCACGCCGGCGACTCCCGCTCCTGGGGCGACGCCTGCCTGGAGGCGTTCGAGCCGGCCACCCGCCGGCTGTGCCTGACCGGCACGCCGTTCCGCTCGGACACCAACCCCATCCCGTTCGTCACGTACGAGGAGGGCGCCGACGGGATCCGCCGCTCCTCCGCCGACTACACCTACGGCTACGGCAACGCGCTCGCCGACGGCGTCGTCCGCCCGGTCATCTTCCTCTCCTACAGCGGCAACATGCGCTGGCGCACCAAGGCCGGCGACGAGCTGGAGGCCCGCCTCGGCGAGCCGATGACCAAGGACGCGGTCAGCCAGGCGTGGCGCACCGCGCTGGACCCGCGCGGCGACTGGATGCCCAACGTGCTGCGCGCCGCCGACCAGCGGCTGAGCGAGGTGCGGAAGTCCATCCCGGACGCCGGCGCCCTCGTCATCGCCTCCGACCAGGACTCGGCGCGCGCCTACGCCAAGCTGCTCCGGGAGATCACCGGCGAGGGCCCCACCGTCGTCCTCTCCGACGACTCCGGCGCCTCGCAGCGCATCGACGACTTCTCCCGGGGCGACGCGCGCTGGATGGTCGCCGTCCGCATGGTGTCCGAGGGCGTGGACGTGCCCCGGCTCGCGGTCGGCGTCTACGCGACGACGATCTCGACGCCGCTGTTCTTCGCCCAGGCGGTCGGCCGCTTCGTCCGGTCGCGCCGGCGCGGCGAGACCGCGTCCGTCTTCCTCCCCACCATCCCCATGCTGCTCGGCTTCGCCAACGAGATGGAGGCCGAGCGCGACCACGTCCTCGACCGGCCGAAGAAGGAGGGGGACGAGGAGGACCCCTACGCCGAGTCCGAGAAGGAGATGGACGAGGCGAACAAGCAGCAGGACGAGGACACCGGCGAGCAGGACATGCTGCCGTTCGAGGCGCTGGAGTCCGACGCCGTCTTCGACCGGGTGATGTACAACGGCGCCGAGTTCGGCATGCAGGCCCACCCGGGCAGCGAGGAGGAGCAGGACTACCTCGGCATTCCCGGCCTGCTGGAGCCCGAGCAGGTCCAACTGCTGCTCCAGAAGCGGCAGGCGCGGCAGATCGCGCACAGCCGGCGCAAGCCGGACGAGCAGGCCGACCTGCTGGAGATCCCGGCCGAGCGGCGGCCGGTGGTCACGCACAAGGAGCTGCTGCACCTGCGCAAGGAGCTCAACACCCTGGTCGGGGCGTACGCCCACCAGAGCGGCAAGCCGCACGGCGTGATCCACACCGAGCTGCGGCGCACCTGCGGCGGCCCGCCGAGCGCGGAGGCGACGGCCGGGCAGCTGACGGAGCGCATCAAGAAGCTGCGGGAGTGGGCGACGCGCATGAAGTAGCGGGCCGGTGCGGCAGCCGACCGGGCCTTCCCCAAATCCCGTGCGGAGCGCCCGGATTGTGGGCAGACTCTTCCGCTGAGCGGACCGGCTCGCTAGCGTGCCGGTCACGCACACGCCCCGTGGCAGCGCCGCCGCGGAGCGCGGCCGGTTGTACGTCTGTTTCACCGGCGGCCTCTCTCACGCGCTGCCGGACGGGACCGGAGGCGCAACCCCACCACGACGAGAGCCCGCCTTTCATCGGAGGAGGGGGCGTCGTGACCGCGGAGACTTCGCAGACGCTCGACAGAGGACTGCGCGTCCTGAAACTGCTCGCCGACACCGACCACGGCCTGACCGTCACCGAGCTGGCCGCCCGGCTCGGCGTCAACCGGACCGTCGTCTACCGGCTGCTCGCCACGCTCGAGCAGCACGCGCTCGTCCGGCGGGACGTCGGCGGCCGGGCCCGGGTGGGCCTGGGCGTCCTGCGGCTGGGCCGGCAGGTGCACCCGCTCGTGCGGGAGGCGGCCCTGCCGGCGCTGCGGGCGCTGGCCGAGGACGTGGGCGCCACCGCCCATCTGACGCTCGTCGACGGCGCGGAGGCGCTCGCCGTCGCCGTCGTCGAGCCGACCTGGACGGACTACCACGTCGCCTACCGCGCCGGCTTCCGGCACCCGCTGGACCGCGGCGCGGCCGGCCGCGCCATACTCGCCGCCCGCGCGGGCGACGTCGACAACCCCGGCTACGCGCTCACCCACGGCGAGCTGGAGGCCGGCGCGAGCGGCGCCGCGGCGCCGCTGCTCGGCGTCAGCGGCATCGAGGGCAGCGTGGGCGTCGTCATGCTCACCGACGCCGTCCCGCACCGCGTCGGGCCGCGGGTCGTCGAGGCGGCGAAGGAGGTGGCGGACGCGCTGAGGTGAGGGCGGCCGGGCGTGCGGGACCGCCGGTGAACTAGATTCGCACCATGCGTTTCCCGCCCCCGTCCGCGTGGTCCCCCCGGGCCCGGATCTCCGCCGTCTGCGCCCTGCCCGTCCTCGCCCTGCTCGGGACCGCGGCCTTCGCCCCCCTGCCGTTCTCCATCGCCCGGCCCGGCTCCACGGTGAACGTGCTGGGCGACCACCAGGGCAAGCCGGTGATCTCGGTGAGCGGTGCGGAGACCCGCCGCACGAGCGGACAGCTGCGGATGTCCTCGATCATCGCCACCGGTCCGCGGGCGGACGTCGGCCTGGCGGACGTGGCGAGCGACTGGTTCCGCACGGACCGGGCGGTGATGCCGCGCGACTCCGTCTTCCCGCCGGGCAAGTCCGACAAGGAGACGGAGGAGCACAACATCGCCGAGATGACCAAGTCCCAGGACTCCGCGACGCGCGCCGCCCTCGCGTATCTGCACCGCTCGCCCAAGGACGTCAAGGTGACCCTCCGGCTCGCCGACATCGGCGGGCCGAGCGCGGGCCTGATGTTCGCCCTCGGCATCGTCGACAAGCTCGACGGGGACGGGCGGGGCGGCGACCTCACCGGCGGGCGGACGATAGGCGGCACGGGCACGATCGAGCCGGACGGGACGGTCGGCCCGGTGGGCGGCGTGCCGCTGAAGGTGCAGGCGGAGGGGCGGGACGGGGCTGCGGTCTTCCTCGTGCCGAAGGCGCAGTGCGAGGAGGCGAAGGGGGAGGCTCCGGAGGGGATGCGCCTGATTCCCGTCGTCGGTCTGCGGGATGCGGTCGCCTCGCTGAAGGCGTTGTCTTCGGGGGGGCGGGTGCCGGCCTGCTGATGCCCGCGGGGGATTGAGCCCCCGCCCCGCCCTTTCACCGTTTCTTCCGGGGCTGCGCCCCGCACCCCACCCGGGGGGCTGCGCCCTCGGCCGGGACCGCGCTGCCGCGCGGTGTGGCGGGGGCTGCGCCCCCTGTGCCCCGCCGCGCTGCGCGCGGTTCCGTCGCGGCTCCGCCGCTCGTTCCCGTCGTTCCCGAACGCGGAGCGCGGTAGCGGGCCCGGGGCGGAGCCCCCGGGTGGGGTGCGGGGCGGGGCCCGGGCCCGTCGTGCGGAGTGGCGGGTCGTACAGGGCGGAGCTCCTGTGGAAGAGGGTTGGGGTGGGGGTCAGTCGTCGGCGCCCGCGGCCTCTCGCACCAGGGGGATGATCCGCAGCGGCACCGCGTTCTCCATCACGATCGCCGTGGACGCCCGCACGATGCCCTCGATGCCGACCACCTTGTCGATCACCCGCTGGAGATCCGCGTTCGAGCGGGCGACGAGCCGGCAGAGCATGTCCCCGTGCCCGGTGATGGTGTGCAGCTCCAGCACCTCCGGCACCCCCGCCAGGTGCGTGCGCACGTCCGCCCCCTGCCCCTGCCGGATCTCCAGCGTGGCGAAGGCGGTCACCGGATAGCCGAGCGCCGCCGGGTCCACGTCCGGCCCGAAGCCGCGGATGACGCCCTGGGACAGGAGGCGGTCGAGCCGCGCCTGTGCCGTGCCGCGGGCGACGCCCAGGCGGCGGGACGCCTCCAGGACGCCGATGCGCGGCTCGCGCGCGAGCAGTTCGATGAGCCTGCCGTCCAAACGATCGATCGCCATGATCTTCCCCTCGTGGGCATCCTGTACAGAACGTCCGGCGTTACCGGCGGTGCACTGTGCAGATTGCCCAGCCGATGCACGAACTATTGCGCACCTTGTGGATCGGCGAGACGCTGCGGCCATGACGCAGACCACGGATCACACCTCTGACACCGCACGGCAGGCCGACCCCTTCCCGGTCAAGGGGATGGACGCGGTGGTCTTCGCCGTCGGCAACGCCAAGCAGGCGGCGCACTACTACTCGTCCGCCTTCGGCATGAAGCTGGTCGCCTACTCCGGACCGGAGAACGGCAGCCGGGAGACGGCGAGTTACGTCCTGGAGTCGGGCGGCGCCCGGTTCGTCCTCACCACCGTGATCAAGGCAACGAGCGAGCGCGGCCGCTTCCTGGAGCGGCACGTGGCCGAGCACGGCGACGGCGTCGTGGACCTGGCGATCGAGGTCCCGGACGCACGGGCCGCGTACGCCTTCGCGGTCGAGAACGGCGCACGCGGCCTGGAGGAGCCGTACGAGCTGAAGGACGAGCACGGCACCGTCGTCCTCGCCGCCATCGCGACGTACGGCGAGACCCGCCACACGCTCGTCGACCGCTCCGGCTACAACGGCCCCTACCTCCCCGGCTACACGGCCGCCGAACCGATCGTGACCCCGCCCGAGCGGCGCAACTTCCAGGCCATCGACCACTGCGTGGGCAACGTCGAACTCGGCCGCATGGACGAGTGGGTGACCTTCTACCACAAGGTCATGGGCTTCACGAACATGAAGGAGTTCGTGGGCGACGACATCGCCACCGAGTACTCCGCGCTGATGTCCAAGGTCGTCGCGGACGGCACCCGCAAGGTGAAGTTCCCGCTCAACGAGCCGGCCGTGGCGAAGAAGAAGTCGCAGATCGACGAGTACCTGGAGTTCTACGGCGGGCCCGGCGTCCAGCACATCGCGCTCGCGACGAACGACATCGTCGCGACCGTGCGCCAGATGAAGGCGGCCGGCGTCCAGTTCCTGGACACGCCCGACTCGTACTACGACACCCTGGGCGAGTGGGCGGGCGAGACGCGCGTCCCCGTCGAGACGCTCCGCGAGCTGAAGATCCTCGTCGACCGCGACGAGGACGGCTACCTGCTCCAGATCTTCACCAAGCCGGTGCAGGACCGGCCGACGGTCTTCTTCGAGATGATCGAGCGGCACGGGTCGATGGGCTTCGGCAAGGGCAACTTCAAGGCGCTGTTCGAGGCGATCGAGCGCGAGCAGGCCAAGCGGGGGAACTTGTAGGGGATCCGGCCGCCGCAGGACCGCGCCGCCCCGCCCGCACGCGCGGGCGGGGCGGCGATCTTCCGTGTGCGCGGCGGGCGGTGGCAGAGTGAACACATGGGCGACCTGATCCAGCACCTCCGCGAAGGACTCCCCGCCAACGCCGTCCTCACCGACCCGGACGTCACCGCCTCCTACGCCAACGACATGGCGAGCTTCTGCGCCGCCGGCGCGCCCGCCGCCGTCGTCCTGCCCCGGACGACGGAGCAGGTCCAGCACGTGATGCGCACCGCCACCGCGCTGCGCGTCCCCGTCGTCCCGCAGGGCGCCCGCACCGGGCTCTCCGGGGCGGCCAACGCCACGGACGGCTGCATCGTCCTCTCCCTCGTCAAGATGGACCGGATCCTGGAGATCGACCCGGCCGAACGCATCGCCGTCGTCGAACCGGGCGTCGTCAACGCCGTCCTCTCCCGCGCCGTCGCCGAACACGGCCTCTACTACCCGCCGGATCCGTCGAGTTGGGAGCAGTGCACCATCGGCGGCAACATCGGCACCGCCTCCGGCGGCCTGTGCTGCGTCAAGTACGGCGTGACCGCCGAATACGTCCTCGGACTGGACGTCGTCCTCGCCGACGGCCGGCTGCTGACCACCGGCCGCCGCACCGCCAAGGGCGTCGCGGGCTACGACCTGACGCGGCTGTTCGTCGGCTCGGAGGGCAGCCTCGGCGTCGTCGTACGGGCCGTGCTCGCGCTCAAGCCGGCGCCGCCCCGACAGCTCGCGCTGGCCGCCGAGTTCCCCTCCGCAGCGGCCGCGTGCGAGGCGGTCCGCCGCATCATGGCCGACGGCCACGCCCCGTCGCTGCTGGAGCTGATGGACCGGACGACGCTCCGCGCCGTCAACTCCCTTGCGGACATGGGACTTCCGGAGACCACCGCGGCCCTGCTCCTCGCCGCCTTCGACACCCCCGACCCCGCCCCGCACCTGGCCGCCGTCGGCGAGCTGTGCACCGCCGCCGGGGCCACCGAGGTCGTCCCCGCCGACTCCCCCGCGGAGTCCGAACTCCTCCTGCACGCACGGCGGATGGCGCTGCCCGCGCTGGAGGCGCTGCGCCCGGCCACGATGATCGACGACGTCTGCGTCCCGCGCTCGCGCCTCGCCGACCTCATCGACGGCACCGCCGCCATCGCCGACAAGCACGCCCTGACCATCGGCGTCTGCGCCCACGCCGGCGACGGCAACACCCATCCCGTCGTCTGCTTCGACCCCGCCGACGAGGACGAGGCCCGCCGCGCCCGGGAGTCCTTCGACGAGATCATGGCCCTGGGGCTGGAACTCGGCGGCACGATCACCGGTGAGCACGGGGTCGGCCTCCTCAAGAAGGACTGGCTGGCGAGGGAGGCGGGCCCGGTGGCCATGGAGATGCAGCGCGGCATCAAGGCGGTCTTCGACCCCCTGGGGCTGCTGAACCCCGGCAAGGTGCTCTGAGCCGGGACGCGGGCCGGGGGCGCCGCCGCGCGGGCCGCCGCGCGCGCCGCCCGCGGGGCGTCCCGCCCTCGCCGCCCGGCCCTACGCCCCCAGCAACTCCCGCAACCCCTCGTCCAGCGCCAGCCACTTGCCCTCCGCGCCCCGCTCCACCAGACGCAGCGTGCTCTCCAGCCAGGTGCGCACCGCGGGGGCCGGCGCCTCCAGCAGCGCCTCGCCGTCGGGCGACGACAGCGCCACGCACACCACCGTCCGCCCGCCCGACGAGCCGGGCCACACCCGTACGTCCCCCGAGCCGCAGGCCCGGTGGACGCCCTCGGCCAACAGCTCGCGCGCGAAGGTCCAGTTGACCGGCGACCGCGAGGTGACGTGGAAGGCGATCCGGACCGCGTACGGGTCGTCGGCCCGGTAGCTCAGCCGCGCCGGCACCGGAATGCTCCGCCCCGGCTCCAGCACCAGGTCCATCTCCAGGTCTCGTTCCACCACGGCATGCATGAAGTGCGCCCTCTTTCGTCCTCTGTCCGCCGCGCGGCCCTCACGACCGGGCCCCGCACCAGGACAGAGCGGACCGGCCCCGCGCCATGACGCGACTTCGCGCCGCGGCGCCTCCCGGTCGCACGTGTGAGTGGTCCCGTCGGCGTCACGTCCACGCAGAGGGGAGCCGTCTGGTAGACCTGTTGGCTGCGCCCCGGGTTGTCTTTTGCGCATAGAGGTCACATGGACGTGCGCCCGCAGTCGCGAGCACCGGACCCGGAGCGGTACACAGGACACCACGCCAGTGCGGCAGACTGCCTGACATCCCAGCACGGCCGAACAGATACGGGACACCGGAGACCATGAGCGCACCCATCCCGGGATCCGCCGACGGCAGCCCCAGCCAAGGCTATTACCCGGACCCGTCCATCCCCGGCTACATCCGCTACTGGAGCGGCACCGCCTGGGTCCCCGGCACCAGCCGGCCCGCGCCCGCCGAGGGCGAGCCCCTGCCCGGACCGCCGCCCGGCCTCGCCCCCGCGCCGCTGCCCGCCCTCGCCGCGCCGCGGCCCGTGCCGCCGTCCCCCTCGCTGGCCGGCCAGGGGCGGGACGAGACGGGGCCCGTGTTCTTCGACGAGGAGCGGCTGCCCGCGCGGCGCGAGCCGGGGGCGTGGGGCGGAGAGCCGTCGGCGTCCGCCGCGCACGGTCCGCGTGTGCCCGGCGCGGGGCCCGTGGAGCCCGTTCGCGAGGGGACGATGGACCTCGGCGGCCGCAAGCCCGGGCCGGTGCCGTCCGGGCCGCGGGTCCACCACGGGCCGTCGGCCCTGGCCCCGGCCGAGCCGCAGCCGCAGGGCCCGTGGCCGGAGGAGGGCCGGCGGCCCGGCCCGGCGCAGCAGCCGGGGCACCGGACCGCGGCGGGGCGGCCGGACGGTGGGGTGTCCGGGGGGCCGTGGTCCCCGCCGCAGGGGCTGTCCCCGCAGCAGCTTCAGCAGCAGCCCGCACCACAGGCGGTGCAGCAGCCTCAGCATCCTCAGCGGCACCCGCAGCCCCATTCCCAGCCCCAGCCCCATTCCCAGCCCCAGCCCCAGCATCAGTCCCAACTCCAGTCCCAGCCTCAGCCCCAACTCCAGCCGCAACCGCAACCCCAACCGCAGGGGCAGCTTCAGCCGCAGGGGCAGCCGCAGCCTCAGCCGCTGCCCGCCCCGCAGGCGGCCGCCGCGCCGCTCGCCGTGCGCGAGGGCGGGGTGCCCGCGCCCTGGAAGCCGCCGACGGAGAACCCCTTCCTCCAGGCCGCCCGCCAGGAGGGCCGCCCGGCGGGGCTGGGCCGGCGGCTGGCCGCGCGGCTCGTCGACACGGCCGTCCTCGGCGGCGCGCTCGCCGCCCTCGCGGTGCCGCTGTGGGGCAAGTCCGTCGAGCACATCGACGAGAAGGTGGACCGCGCCAAGCGGTCCGGGCAGACCGTGACCGTCTGGCTCCTCGACGGCACCACGGGCACCTATCTGGCGATCGTGCTGGCCGCGCTGCTGGTCGGCGGGGTGCTCTACGAGGCGCTGCCGACCGCCAAGTGGGGCCGCACGCTGGGCAAGAGGCTGTGCGGGGTGCGCGTGCTCGACATCGAGTCGCACGACACCGCGTCGTTCGGCGCGGCGCTGCTGCGCTGGCTGATGTACAGCCTGCCGGGGGTCCTGGGGGTGGGGCTGCTGGGCGTCGTGTGGTGTCTGTTCGACCGGCCCTGGCGCCAGTGCTGGCACGACAAGGCGGCGCGGACGTTCGTGGCGTCCTCCGGCGGCGCCTGACCGCCGGGGCGGTCGCCGGTGAGGGCAACTCGAACGGCATACGGGCGGATGCGGCGTCCGGGCCGCCGGGTTCTACTCGGGCCATGAGCACGGACCAGCCGCAGGACGACGACCCGTTCCGCCAGAAGCCGCCGGGCGACCTCCCGCCGTACGGGCACGCCCCCGGCAACGGCCCGCCCGCCGGCGGACCGTACCCCGGCGGGCCGTACGGCGGCGGCCCGGGGCCCGGCGGTCCGTACGACACGGGCGGACCGCCGCCGCCCGGCGGCCCCGGCGGTCCCTACGGCGGGCCGGGCGGGGCGACCGACCCGCTGGCGGGCATGCCGCCGCTGGGCAACCGCTTCAAGCGGCTGGTCGCCCGGGTCATCGACTTCCTGATCGTCTCGATCCCGGTCAGCCTGGTCTACTCGGCCTTCACCTGGAACAGCTGGGATCCCTACCGGGACAACACCAAGAACACCGGCCTCAGCATCCTCATCGCCATCGTCTACTTCCTCTACGAGGGGCTGATGCTGACGGCCCGTGGCCAGACGCTCGGCAAGATGGCGCTGCAACTCCGGGTCGCCGTGCTGGAGAACGGCGCCGTCCCGCAGAACGGGCCCGGCTGGGTCCGGGCCGCGGTCTACTGCCTGCCGTGGATCGTGCCCTGCTGCGGCTTCGTCTTCTGGGTGATCAATGTGCTGTGGTGCACCTGGGACCAGCCGTACCACCAGTGCATCCACGACAAGGCGGCGAAGACGGTCGTGGTCTCAACCGTGCAGTGAGTGCTCGCCCACCCGGGCGGGCGCCGACCCCGCGCGCTGCCGCGGGGCGCGGGGACCCCGGGCCACCGTCCGCGGCGGCCGCGCCGCCCGGGCCGGGCGTGGGCTCCGGCGGGGGAGCGGCAGGAGGGAGGCGACGACGAGCCCGAGCGCGAGGGCGCCCAGGACGACGACGGCGACCCCGGTGGCCGAACTCGTCCCCGACAGCAGGAGCATGGCGAGGGTCGACAGGACGACGGTGACCGAGCCGTAGGCGATCTGTGCTGACGTCGGACGCGGCATGACGGGATCCGTCCTCGGGGGGATGGTGGGGTGCAGAGCCGACACGTACGTACCGCAAAAAGACTCTACGGTCCTGTCTGCCCGAGCGGAACCGCCGACAACCGTGCGCTTGCCCGCGGTGAGGTCGCGCCGGGGTCGCGGCGGCGCCGGGGGGCGCTCGCGCTTGCCGACGCGCTTACTGACACCACCGGTCGGGGCGGGGTGTCACCGGTGGTGTCCCGGGTCCGGAACGGATCCCGGCCGTCCGCTCGCTGGGTTATTGTTTCCGCAGGTCAAAAGCGTTTTTTCGGAATCCCCTGGCGGGGTGCCGGGGTTCGCGGTTGGATGCTTCCGGTGGTGTCCTCTTATTGACACGAGTGCTCCGGCGGAGGGTGGTCGCCCGATGGCAGGCGGTGGTTTCGTCAAGCTCCCGGACGGGAGTGTGGTCGTCGCCCTGTCCCTTCCGTGTCCGTCCGGCGACGGAGCGGGGACGACCGGGGAGCGGGTACGGGTCCTCGTCCACGCGGCCAACCGGGCGCGGGCGCTCACCCGCGTCCGGAATCTGGGGCTCCGGGCCGTGTACCTGCGGGGGAACAGCGAGCCGCCGTCGCCCGACGAGATCAGCGCGGCGCTGTACCACCCTGAGGGGCTGGTGTGGCGGGCCGTGCCGGGGGATGAGACGGAGTCCTGGCATCCGATAGGGCGGTTGCTGCGGCCTCGGCGGGGGCGGGCCGCGTAGCTTTTTTCTCTCCCCGCCCTGCCCTTTCACCGTTTCCGCAGGGGCTGCGCCCCTGGGGCGGACCGCCCTGCCGCGCGGGCGAGGCGGGTCCGCGCTGCCGCGCGGTGGCGGGGGCTACGCCCCCTGCACCCCCTTGCGGGGCTCTGCCCCGGGGTCGGGCCGCGCTCCGCGCGGCGGGCGGGGGGGCTCCGCCCCCTGCACCCCCTGATCGCGGCTCCGCCGCTCGTCCTCAAGCTCGCCCAGAGGGGGTACCCCCTCTGGGCGAGCTTGAGGACAACCGCTCGGAGCGCGGTTGCGGGGTCCGGGGCGGAGCCCCGAAGAGGGGGCCAGGGGGCGCAGCCCGGGGGGCGCAAGGGGCGAAGCCCCGAGCCGCCTGCGCGGGGGGGCACCGGTCCCCGCCCCACCTGCGTGGAGCGCGCCGCCCCGCTCACCGCGGCAGCGTGCGGTCCCGCCCCGCCGGCGCAGAGCGCGGTCCGGTCCGGGGCGCAGCTCCCGGAAGGGGGCCCAGGGGGCGCAGCCCCCGGTGGGGTGCAGGGGCGAAGCCCCGCCACCGCGCGGCTTCGCGCGGCTTCGCGCGGCTTCGCGCGGCTTCGCGCGGCTTCGCGCGGCTTCGCGCGGCTTCGCGCGGCTTCGCGCGGCTTCGCGCGGCTTCGCGCGGCTTCGCGCGGCTTCGCGCGGCTTCGCGCGGCTTCGCGCGGCCGCGCGCGCGCGCCCGCGCGGAGCCGCGCGGTCCCGCCCCGCGCGGAGCGCGGTCGGGCCCCCGGGGCAACAGGCCCGCAGAAACGGTGAAAGGGCGGGGCGGGGAGAGAAAAAAGCTACGCCGCCGCGACCACCGGCGAGCCCGCCAGCTTCACACCCGCCCGCCGCATCTCCTCCACCGCGGAGGCCACCGTCTCGCGGGCCACACCGGCCGTGAGGTCGAGGAGGACCGTGGTCGTGAAGCCGAGGCGCCGCGCGTCGAGGGCGGTGGCGCGGACGCAGTGGTCGGTGGCGATGCCGACGACGTCCACCTCGTCGACGTCGCGCGCGTGCAGCCAGTCCTCCAGCGACGTCCCGTTCTCGTCGGCGCCCTGGAAGGCGCTGTAGCCCGCTGCGTAGGCGCCCTTGTCGAAGACGGCGGCGATCGCGCCGGAGGCCAGGGCGGGGGCGAGGTTGGGATGGAAACCGGAGCCCTCCGTACCGGCGACGCAGTGCACCGGCCAGGAGTCGACGTAGTCGGGGTGGTCGGAGAAGTGGTCCCCGGGGTCCACGTGCATGTCGCGGGAGGCGACGACATGGGCGTACCCGGCCGTGGCCTCCCCGACCAGGTCCGTTATGGCCGCCGCGACGTCGGCGCCGCCGGCCACCGGCAGGGCGCCGCCCTCGCAGAAGTCGTTCTGCACGTCGACGATGATCAGTGCACGGTTCATGGCGCTCGATCCTTCGGTGAAATGGCCCTCGGCCGACGGTGCGGATCGGCTCTCTGTGACCGAGGGTAGTGAGTCCCGTGGGGCGATGGGAGGAGGAGCACAGGGGGCGGTCAGAGGTACTCGGTGGGCAGCACGGGCTCCCCCCTGGACAGCTGCGTCGCGGAGAGCGGCAGGACCGAGCGGGCCGCGATGTGCCGTTCGCGCGCCGCGTCCAGCGGCTCGCGGCCGACGACGCTGCCGCCGCGGACGAGCTCGACCAGGAGCTGCCGGTCCACGAGGTCCGCCGGTACCGGCCCGGTGCCGACGACCTCCGCCTCGGCGACGCCGTCGGCGTCCAGCCGCCGCGCGGCCCACTTGCGGCCGCCGATCGACATCTTGCCGCCCATGGACTTCTTGGCGACCGGCCGCAGCGGCGCGTCCGGCCCGTCCCCGTCGGCCCGGGCGACGAGCTTGTAGACCATCGAGCAGGTCGGGTGGCCGCTGCCGGTCACCAGCTGGGTGCCCACCCCGTAGGCGTCGACGGGCGCGGCGGCCAGCGAGGCGATCGCGTACTCGTCGAGGTCGCTGGTGACCACGATCTTCGTCTTCCGCGCGCCGAGGTCGTCGAGCTGCTGGCGCACCCGGTGGGCGAGCAGCAGCAGGTCGCCGGAGTCGATGCGGACGGCGCCGAGCTCGGGCCCCGCGATCTCGACGGCCATCTTCACGGCCTCCTGGACGTCGTAGGTGTCGACGAGGAGGGTGGTGCCGCCGCCCAGGGAGGCGACCTGGGCACGGAAGGCGTCGCGCTCGCTGTCGTGCAGCAGCGTGAAGGCGTGCGCACTGGTGCCGACGGTCGGGATGTTGTAGCGGAAGCCGGCGGCGAGGTCGGAGGTGGAGGCGAAGCCGCCGACGTAGGCCGCGCGGGCGGCGGCGACGGCCGCCAGCTCGTGGGTGCGCCGGGCGCCCATCTCGATCAGCGGCCGGTCGCCCGCGGCGACCGCCATCCGGGAGGCGGCCGCGGCGACGGCCGAGTCGTGGTTGAGGATGGAGAGGATCACCGTCTCCAGGAGCACGGCCTCGGCGAAGGTGCCCTCGACCCGCATGACGGGGGAGCCAGGGAAGTAGACCTCGCCCTCCGGATAGCCCCGGATGTCGCCGCGGAAGCGGTAGTCGGCGAGCCAGGCGAGGGTGGGCTCGTCCACGATCCCGAACCGCTCCAGGAACTGGAGGACGGCGGGGTCGAAGCGGAAGTTCTCCACCGCGTCCAGGACGCGCCCGATGCCGCCGACCACGCCGTAGCGCCGCCCCTCGGGCAGCCGGCGGGTGAAGACCTCGAAGACCGAGCGCCGGTCGGCGGTCCCGGCGCGGAGGGCGGCCTGCACCATCGTGAGCTCGTACCGGTCGGTGAAGAGCGCCGTCGACGGCACAGCCACCGGCAGCCCCAGGTCCGCAGCGTTCACTTGGCCCCTACCTCGCATTTCCGTTCCGATGACACCCGGATGCTACCGCCATTACTCGTCAGACTGACGATTTCGGGGGCCGTTTGTGCGCGCGGACCGGCGAGGTGGCAGCATGGAGTCAGTGGGCGGACCGCCGCGGGGCGGCGGAGAAGCGAGGTGTGGAGCCGGCGTGAGTGTGGCACCTGTCGAGATCGAGCGTCCGGAGACGGGCGAGTCCCCCTTCGCCGTGACCGAGCCCGATGTCCCCTGGGTCACCCTCGTGCACAACGACCCCGTGAATCTGATGAGCTATGTCACCTACGTCTTCCAGACGTACTTCGGCTACTCCAAGGACAAGGCCCGCAAGCTGATGCTCGACGTCCACCACAAGGGCCGCGCCACCGTCTCCAGCGGCACGCGCGAGGAGATGGAGCGCGACGTGCAGGCGATGCACGGGTACGGGCTCTGGGCGACCCTCTCGCAGGACCGCTGATGGCCGGGCACTTCGAGCCGCTCCCGGGCGGCGGGGCCGCCATCGCCCTGGACGAACTGGAGATCTCCATCCTGCGCAGCCTCGCCGTGCAGCTCCTGGAGCTGATCGGGCCCGAGGACGGGGCCGCGGGGGCGGAGGGGGACGATCCGCTGGCCCGGCTGTTCGCCGAGGGGCCCAGCGAGCCGCCGTCCGACCCGGCCCTGGCCCGGCTCTTCCCCGACGCGTACGGCGCGCCCGGCGAGGAGCCGGACGAGCGGGCGAAGGCGTACGCGGCCGAGTTCCGCCGCTTCACCGAGAACGACCTGCGGGCGCGCAAGCGCGAGGACGGCCTCGCCGTCGTCCGCTCGCTGGACGGGCTGACCCCCGCCGGCGACCGCGGCGCGGTCCTGCGCCTCACCCCCGAGGCCTCCCGGCAGTGGCTGGGCACGCTGAACGACCTGCGGCTGACGATCGGTGCCCGGCTGGAGATCACGGACGAGGACGAGAGCGAGGCCCTCTTCCGGCTGCCGGACGACGATCCCCGCAAGCCGATGGTCATGGCGTACCTCTGGCTCGGCGGGCTCCAGGAGACCCTGATCGAGACGCTCGGGCCGCGCTGATCCGGATTTACGCCTTCCGATCTCCGTCCGCTGGGCGAACGCCTCCGTCCGGATAACGATCGCATTACCGAGTGGCGGCTCTCGCCCCTCGTTATTAGGTTTGTCCCGCTTTGCCGGGGCCTTTTGTGTGCCCTGGGACACAATCGAACTGGCGATCTAGGTGTTACTCGTGATAAATCTTCACGACCTGCATCCATCGACGCCACCCATGTCGGGGAGCGGGAGCGCTTAGGCCGACCGACCGTCGGCACGTGCAGGACTCCATCCGGGGGGATCGGAACCCGGTCCGGAACGATCCGGACCGGTATGGAGAAAGGCGTTCCACCATGACCTCTGAGCAGGTCGTGTCCCGTGTCGCCGGCGCAGCCGGGGAGCGGGACGAGAACGGAAGCGGTCAGGACGCTTCCGAGGGTTACCAGCGGGGGCTGGGCAACCGACAGATCCAGATGATCGCCATTGGTGGCGCCATCGGCACCGGGCTCTTCCTCGGTGCGGGAACGGCGATATCCAAGGCCGGGCCGAGCCTCATCCTGGCCTATGCGATGGCCGGTCTCGTCATCTTCTTCATCATGCGGGCGCTCGGCGAGCTCCTCATGTACCGCCCGGTCTCGGGCTCCTTCTCCGATTACGCACGTGAATTCCTCGGTCCCTTCTGGGGATACGTGACCGGCTGGACGTACTGGCTCTTCTGGGTCGTCACCGGAATCACCGAGGTCACCGCGGCGGCCAAGTATGTGCAGTACTGGGACAAGTCGATTCCCCAGTGGCTCTCCGCGCTGGCCTTCACCGCCGTCCTCTACCTGGCCAACCTGATATCCGTGAAGCTCTTCGGCGAGCTGGAGTTCTGGTTCTCCATGGTCAAGGTCACCGCCATCATCGGCATGATCCTGATCGGTATCGGCGTCATCACCCTCGGATTCTCCGACGCCGGTGACACCGCGTCCTTCTCGCTGCTCTGGTCCGACGGCGGATTCTTCCCCAAGGGCATCGGCGGCACGCTGATGACGCTCCAGATCGTGATGTTCGCCTTCCTCGCCGTCGAACTCGTCGGCGTCACCGCGGGCGAGGCGACCGACCCCAAGAAGACCCTGCCCAAGGCCATCAACACCGTGCCGTGGCGCATCGCCGTCTTCTACCTGGGCGCGCTCGTCATCATCCTGTCCGTGGTCAGCTGGACCGTCTTCGAGCCGGGCGTCAGCCCGTTCGTCGAGGCGTTCGCCAAGATCGGCCTGCCGGCCGGCGCCGGGATCGTCAACTTCGTCGTCCTCACCGCGGCGTTGTCCTCCTGCAACTCCGGCATGTACTCCACCGGCCGCATGCTGCGCGACCTCGCGCTCAACGGCCAGGGCCCGAAGTTCTTCGGCGTCCTGTCCGCCCGCGGCCTGCCGCTGCGCGGTACGACGGTCTCGGCCGCGTTCATGCTCGTCGGCGTCTGGATCAACTACCAGTGGCCGGGCAAGGCGTTCGAGTACGTCGTGTCCTTCGCGACCATCTCCGGCATGTGGGCCTGGATCATGATCCTCCTCGCCCAGCTCCGCTACCGCCGCAAGGCGGACCGCGGCGAACTGCCGCAGTCGGAGTTCAGGGCGCCCGGCGCGCCGTGGACGAGCCTCTTCGCCCTGGCCTTCATCGGCATGGTGATCGTGCTGATGGGCATCGACAAGGACTCGCGCGTCTCGCTCTACTGCGCTCCCGTCTGGGCCGCGGTCATGGTCGCCTCGTACTTCGTGCTCAAGGCCCGCAACCCGCAGGCGTTCGCGCGCAAGGACTACTCGGCCGGGACGGCCGAGAAGGCCGCGCAGGTCGAACAGGCCGCCTGACCCTCCCGGCCCCGGGCCCACCCCCGCACCACCCCTCCGGTGCGGGGGCGGGCCCGGCCCTTTCCCCCGCCCGGCCCCTTCCCCGCCCGGTCCGGCCCCTTGCGCGGGTGCGCCCAGCGGGCCGTACGGGGCGGGACGTTCGCGGAGCCGGGCGCCAACGGCCCGCGCGGAGCCG
Source organism: Streptomyces caatingaensis (assembly GCF_001187435.1). Taxonomy (GTDB): domain Bacteria; phylum Actinomycetota; class Actinomycetes; order Streptomycetales; family Streptomycetaceae; genus Streptomyces; species Streptomyces caatingaensis. Next base: position 548,631 of record NZ_LFXA01000018.1, read on the forward strand.
GGCGTCCACGGCATCGGCGGCGTCATCGGCGGCGTCCCGGCCGGGGCGCACGCGTCAATGAGGCCCCGGGGGGCCGCAACTGCCGCGCGAACTAAGCTGACCGCATGCTGACGCTCACCCAGGACCTCTACGACAGGATCGTCGCGCACGCCCGCGCCGACCACCCCGACGAGGCGTGCGGGGTGGTCGCGGGCCCCGCGGGCAGCGACCGGCCGGAGCGCTTCATCCCGATGCTCAACGCCGCGCGGTCGCCCACGTTCTACGAGTTCGACTCGGCCGATCTGCTGCGGCTCTACCGGGAGATGGACGACCGCGACGAGGAGCCGGTCGTCATCTACCACTCGCACACCGCCACCGAGGCGTACCCCTCCCGCACCGACGTCTCGTACGCCAACGAACCCGGGGCCCACTACGTCCTGGTCTCGACGGCGGACAAGGACGGCGCGGGACCGTTCCAGTTCCGTTCCTTCCGGATCGTGGACGGCGTGATCACGGAGGAGGAGGTCCGGGTCGTCGACGCCCGCTGAGCCGCGTCCGTCCGGTACGAACTTACGGGTGCTGTACAGGGAATCGATAGCATGCGCCCGAGGTTGCCCCGCAGAGAACCCCCTTCACGAGGAGCACGACCCATGGCCATCGAGGTCCGCATCCCGACCATCCTCCGCACCTACACCGACGGAAAGAAGGCAGTCGAGGGCAGCGGCGCCACGCTCGACGAGCTCTTCACCGACCTGGAGAGCCGGCACGCGGGCATCCGCGAGCGGCTCGTCGACGACCGGGGCGAGCTGCGCCGCTTCGTCAACGTCTACCTCAACGACGAGGACGTCCGCTTCCTCGGCGGCATCGCCACCGAGCTGGGCGACGGCGACAGCGTGACGATCCTCCCGGCCGTCGCCGGCGGAAGGGCCTAGGAGCGCGATGCGCTACGAGAGCCCCCTGGCGGCGGTCGGCAACACCCCGCTCGTCCGGCTGCCCCGCCTCTCGCCGTCCGAGGACGTGCGCGTCTGGGCCAAGCTGGAGGACCGCAACCCGACCGGTTCCGTCAAGGACCGCCCCGCCCTGCACATGATCGAACAGGCCGAGCGGGCCGGCCGGCTGACCCCGGGGTGCACCATCCTCGAACCCACCTCGGGCAACACCGGCATCTCCCTGGCCATGGCCGCCCGGCTCAAGGGCTACCGCATCGTCTGCGTCATGCCGGAGAACACCAGCGAGGAGCGGCGGCAGCTGCTCGCCATGTGGGGCGCGGAGATCATCTCCTCGCCGGCCGCCGGGGGCTCCAACACGGCCGTGCGGATGGCCAAGGAGCTGGCCGCGGAGCATCCCGACTGGGTGATGCTCTACCAGTACGGCAACCCCGACAACGCCGGGGCCCACTACGCCACCACCGGCCCCGAGATCCTCGCCGACCTCCCGGAGATCACCCACTTCGTCGCGGGGCTCGGCACCACCGGCACCCTGATGGGCGTCGGACGCTATCTGCGCGAGCACGTGCCGGACGTGCGGATCGTCGCCGCCGAGCCCCGCTACGACGATCTCGTCTACGGCCTGCGCAACCTCGACGAGGGCTTCGTCCCCGAGCTCTACGACGAGAAGGTCCTCACCACCCGCTTCTCCGTCGGCTCGGAGGACGCCGTCCGGCGCACCCGTGAACTCCTCGCCGAGGAGGGTATCTTCGCGGGCGTCTCCACCGGCGCCGTCCTGCACGCCGCCCTCGGCGTCGCGCGCAAGGCCGTACGGGCGGGGGAGCGCGCCGACATCGCCTTCGTCGTCGCCGACGGCGGCTGGAAATACCTGTCCACCGGCGTGTACACCGCGCCGACCACCGAGGCGGCCGTGGCCGCCCTGCACGGCCGGCTATGGGCCTGAGGCCGCCCCTACCGATGTTGGCGGCCGACTGACATCATCCCGGGAGACACACATGAACTGTCCCGCATGTGGATCTTCGGACATGAGGCAACTCAACAATGGAAACTGGCAGTGCGGAAGCTGCGGCGCAGTCACGGCTGGATCGGGCGGCATGGGATGCGCTCGCCCCTGAGACGCGTGAACGGCTGGCGGCCTTCATGTCGCCCGAGGAGTTCACGGTGACGGCCGGAAGCAAGGAGTCCGCGGAGCGCTTCCGGCGCTTCATGGACACCCTCGACCGCGCCGAGAAGCTGCGGCCGCTCTAGCGGCCGGGCGGTCTCCGCGCGCAGGGCCCCGCCCGCACCTTCCGGGGTGCGGGCGGGGCCCTGCGCGCGTCCGGTCCACCGCCGGTCCGTTCCGGTCCGCTGTCCGGTTGATTGTCCTGGTGATTCCAGCCACACACCCAGCCCTCCGAGGAGCGGGCGCTCCGTTCCCGCCTTACCCTCGGACGCACCGCATGGCCCCCAGCCCCCCGTCACCGGCCCACGGAGGTTCAGGCCCGCATGAAGCTCACCGTCGTCGGATGCGCCGGGTCGTTCCCGTCCACGGAGTCGGCCTGTTCGAGCTACCTCGTGGAGGCCGACGGCTACCGGCTGCTCCTCGACATGGGCAACGGAGCCCTCGGTGAGCTCCAGCGCCACATCGGGCTCTACGACCTCGACGCCGTGCTGCTGTCGCACCTGCATCCCGACCACTGCATCGACATGTGCGGCTACTTCGTCGCCCGTTACTACCGGCACGACGGCGGACGGGCCGGGGCGATCCCCGTCCACGGGCCCGCCGGCACGGAGGAGCGGCTGCTCACCGCGTACGGGGACGTGCCGGACGAGGCGTGCATGAGCGAGGTCTTCGACTTCCGCACGCTGGAACCCGGCTCCTTCTCGCTGGGGCCCTTCACGGTCTTCACCGACCGCGTCAACCACCCCGTGGAGGCGTTCGCCTTCCGGGTGGAGCACGGGGGTTCGGCCGTCGTCTACTCCGGGGACACGGGGCCCTGCGAGGCGATCAACGCATTGGCGAAGGACGCGGATCTGCTGCTGTGCGAGGCGTCGTTCACGCACGGGAAGGAAGACATTCCCGATCTGCATCTGAACGGGCTCGAGGCCGGGCGCATCGCGGCCGGTGCGCGCGTGGGGCGCCTCGTGCTCACGCACATCCCGCCGTGGACCGATCCGTTGACGAACCTGCGCGACGCGCGCTCCGTCTACGAGGGCCCTGCGGAGCTCGCCCACGCCGGGGCCGTCTACGAGGTGTGACTCGCCCCGGACCCGCCCTTTCACCCTTTCTCCCGGGGCTCCGCCCCGGCCCCGGCCCGCGCCGCCGCGCGGCGTGCGGGGGCTTCGCCCCCTGGGCCCTGCGGGGCTGTGCCCCTGGACCCCGCGGGCTTCGCCCCGCACTCCGAGGGGGCGAGGCGGGGGCTTCCCCTGCGCCCCACCGGGGGCTTCGCCCCCTGGACCCGCGGGGCTCCGCCCCTGCACTCCACTGGGGCTGCGTCCCTGGCTCCTGCTTCGGGGCTCCGCCCCGGACCCCGCAACCGCGCTCCGCGCGGTCGTCCTCAAGCTCCCCCGGAGGGGGTACCCCCAGGACGGGCTGATTCCAGCCCGTCCGGCGTTTGAGGACGAGCGGCGGAGCCGCGATCAGGGGGGTGCAGGGGGCGCAGCCCCCGCCACCGCGCGGAGCGCGGGCACGGCCCCGGCTCCGCGCCCCGGGAAGGGGAAGGGGCGCAGCCCCCGCCCGCCGCGCGGAGCGCGACCTGGGCCGGGGCCGGGAGGGTGGAAGGGGCGCAGCCCCTGAGAAACGGTGAAGGGGCGGGGCCGGGGCGGGAAAACGCGAATCCCCCCGGGAACGCGAGGCTTCCGGGGGGATCGGGCCGAGGACGTCAGCCCTTGGACTTGGCCGCAGGAGCGGCCTTCGCGTCCTTCGCGGACGCGGCGTCCTTCACGGACTCCTGAGACTTCGCAGACTTCGCAGACTTCGCGGGCTTGGCAGACGTCGAAGACTTCGCAGCCTTCGAGCCCTTCCCCGGCTTCGCCTCCGCCGCAGCAGCAACCCCCTTCGCCGCCTCCGCAAACTCCGGATCCACCTCCCGCCCCGGCGTCATCAAGTTGAACTTGGTGATCGCGAAGCGGAAGACCACGTAGTAGATCACCGCGAAGCACAGCCCCACCAGGATCAGCATCCACGGCTTGCTGGCGATGCCCCAGTTCAGCAGGAAGTCGATCGCACCGGCCGAGAAGCCGAAGCCGTCCTTCATGCCGAGCGCCCACGTCAGGGCCATCGAGACACCGGTGAGCACCGCGTGCACGGCGTACAGCACCGGCGCGACGAACATGAAGGTGAACTCGATCGGCTCGGTGACACCGGTGACGAACGCGGTGAGGGCGAGCGAGAACATCATGCCGCCGACGACCTTGCGGTTCTCCGGACGGGCGCAGTGCACGATCGCCAGGCAGGCGGCCGGCAGGGCGAACATCATGATCGGGAAGAAGCCGGTCATGAACTGGCCGGCGCTGGGGTCCTTGGCGAGGAAGCGCGCGATGTCGCCGCTGACGGCGCCCTTCGGGCCGTCGAACGAACCGGCCTGGAACCAGGGGAAGGAGTTCAGCAGGTGGTGCATGCCGATGGGGATCAGACCCCGGTTGGCGACACCGAAGATGCCCGCGCCGACGGCGCCCGAACCGACCAGCCACTCACCGAAGTTGTGCAGCCCCTTGCCGAGCACGGGCCAGACGTAGCCGAAGGCGATGCCGATGAAGAGGCCGGCGAAGGAGGACAGGATCGGCACGAGCCGGCGGCCGCCGAAGAAGCCCGCCCAGTCGGGCAGTTTGGTGCGGTAGAAGCGCTGGTAGATCAGCGCGACCACGAGGCCCATCACGATGCCGCCGAGGACCTTCGCGTCGACGTCCTGGTTCACCAGGGCGACCTTGTGGTCGACGACGGCCTCGACCTGCGGCAGGCTCCCGTCCTTGAAGGTGGCCAGCACCTTCTGGAAGACGAGGTAGCCGGCCACGGCCGCCAGCGCCGTCGAGCCGTCCGACTTCTTGGCGAAGCCGATGGCGACGCCGACCGCGAACAGCAGCGCCATGTTGTTGATGATGGCGCCGCCACCCGCTGCCAGGAACTCGGCGATCTTGTTCAGGAAGTGGGGGAGCGACTTCTTGCCCAGCAAGTCGTCCTGGCCGAGGCGGACCATCAGCGCGGCCGCGGGAAGCACCGCCACCGGCAGCATGAGGCTGCGGCCGATACGCTGGGCCACCGCCATCGCGCTTTTTCCGAAGCCCTTTTTCTCGGCCGCGGCGTCGCTAGCCGTACTCATCGGATTCCTCCAGGTGAGGCGGGCACTCGAAAGATCGGGGGATCGAGGGGGAGATGGCCCGCTTAATTTGGTCTACACCACTTGTGGTTTAGACCTGTTGTAGCACGTGAAGCGGGCATAAAGGAATCCGTCAACAGCGGTGGCCTGTGACACACGGGAGGTGTGGGGCGGCTCACAGAACAACCGGGACCAAACGGCCCTGGACCGCCCGGACTACTCCACCTTCTCGCGCTCCATCTCCCGCGCGACGTCCTCCGGTTCACGCCCGGGCGTCGGCAGGTCGAACGTGGCGATCGCGAAGCGGAACACCACGTAATAGACGATCGCGAACGCGAAGCCGATGGGGATGATCAGCCAGGGCCGCGTCGCCAGGCCCCAGTTGATCACGTAGTCGATCAGGCCCGCCGAGAAGCTGAATCCGTCGTGTACGCCCAGTGCCCACGTCACGGCCATCGACACCCCGGTCAGCACCGCGTGCAGCGCGTACAGCGCCGGGGCGATGAAGAGGAAGGAGTACTCGATCGGCTCCGTCACGCCCGTCACGAAGGACGTCAGGGCCACCGACAGCATCATGCCGCCGACCATCTTCCGGTTCTCCGGCCGGGCGGTGTGCGTGATCGCCAGGGCCGCCGCGGGCAGGGCGAACATCATGACCGGGAAGAAGCCGGAGGTGAACTGCCCGGCCGTCGGGTCGCCCGCCAGGAAGCGGTTGATGTCGCCGTGCACCACCGTCCCGTCCGGCTTGGTGAACGAGCCGAACTGGAACCACATGAAGGTGTTGAGGAACTGGTGCAGCCCCACCACCAGCAGCCCCCGGTTCGCCAGCCCGAAGACGCCCGAGCCCGTCGGCCCCAGGTCGGTCAGCCACCGGCTGAAGCGCGTCAGCCCGTCGCCGACCGGCGGCCAGATGAAGAGGCAGACGACGGCGAAGACCAGCGCCACGAACGACATCATGATCGGGACGAGCCGGCGGCCGTTGAAGAAGCCCAGCCAGTCCACCAGCCGCACCCGGTGGAAGCGCACCCAGAACCAGGCGCTCAGCAGCCCGATCACGATGCCGCCGAAGATGCCGGGGTTCTGGAAGCCGGCGAGCGTCGCCGCGCCCGACCCCGAGACGCACACCCCGCTCCACAGCCCCGCGCCCTCGAACTTCGCCGTGCGCGGGCAGTCCTCGGGGAACTGGTGGAGGACGGAGAAGTAGACGAGGAAGGCCACCACCGCGGCCAGCGCCGTCGAACCGTCCGCCTTCTTCGCCATGCCGATGGCCACGCCCACGCAGAACAGCAGCGGCAGCCCCAGCGCGGAGTCCAGCAGCGCGCCGCCCGCGCCGGCGAAGACCTTCGCCACGTCCGTCCAGCCCAGGCCGTCCTTGCCGAAGACGTCCGGCTGCCCCAGCCGGTTGAGGATCCCGGCGGCCGGGAGCACCGCGATCGGCAGCTGGAGACTGCGGCCCATCTTCTGCAGGCCCTGCAGCAGCCCCTGCAGGGCCTTGCGCCCGCGTCCCGTCGCGGCCTCCGCGCTCATCCGTGTCCTCCCGGCTGGCATACTGGTGTAGACCACTGAGGGGTGCGATTCGGTCCGTCCGGAGCGCAGGGCCCGGTGGCCGCCATCATTCGTCAGATGACGGACATACGCCCGCGTAGTTGCTCTGAACGTGGGTTACCGTGTGAAAGCCGGTCGGCGGGACCGCCGAGGGCCGAGACAACAGGAGTGCACATGGCCAGCAAGGCTGAGAAGATCGTCGCCGGCCTCGGCGGACTCGACAACATCGAGGAGATCGAGGGCTGCATCACCCGTCTCCGCACCGAGGTCAACGACCCCGACCTGGTCGACGAGGCCGCGCTGAAGGCCGCCGGCGCCCACGGCGTCGTCAAGATGGGCACCGCCATCCAGGTCGTCATCGGCACCGACGCCGACCCGATCGCCGCCGAGATCGAGGACATGATGTGAGCCGCTGAGCTCACGGCCGTACCACGACAGGGCCCCGCACCGGCACCGGAACGGGGCCCTTCGCCATGCCTATAGACACCTCGCGACGCTAAGGCGTCAAGCCGCGGCGGCGAGCTCGGTGGGGAAGGCGGTCTGCTCGTCGAACAGCACGCCGTTCTTGAGACAGTGGTAGAGCTGTCCGATCATGCGGTTGAAGAGATTGCGTTGGGTAGCAGCGTGCCAGTCTCCCTGCTCTTTGCGGCGCCGATAGTGGGCCATGGCCCCGGGCGATGCTCGTAGGGAGGCGAAGGCCCAGAGGTATCCGGCGTGGTTGAGGCGGTCGTTCTTCACCCACCGCCGGGTGATGCTGGACTTTTTCCCGGACGCGCGGGTGATGGGCGAGGCACCCGCGTATGCCTTGAGGCCGCGGGCGTCGGCGAAGCGTGCCCGGTCGTCCCCGATCTCGGCGAGCACCCGGGCGCCGAGCTGGATGCCGAGACCGGGGAAGCTAGTGATCACTTTGGCGTCCGGGTGCTGAGGGAAAGCCTCTTCGACTGCCTCGGCGAGGCCGTCGGCGGCGGTGCAGGTGGCGTCGAGCTGGACGAGGAGGGCGAGCATCTGCTTGCCGAGTGCGTCCTCGACCAGCTGTGGCTGGTGGGCCCAGTCGGCGCGGAAGACCTCGCGGAGCCGCTCGGCTTCGGCGTCGATGCCGCGCTGGCGGCCAGCGCGCTTGAGAGCGGCGGTGATCTGCGGGCGCGTCAGCCGGGCCGCCCGGGCCGGGGTCGGGGCGGCCTTGAGGAGCTCGCGGGCCTCGGGACGGCACAGGCCGTTTTGCCAGACGCCGAACGCTTCGAGGGCGGCCGGGTAGTACTCGCGTAGGAGTGAGCGGAGCTGGTTGGCGAGCTGCTGGCGGTTCCAGGTCGCGTCCTGCTGGGCGCGGGCGAGCACGGCGACGGCGCGGGCCAGGTCGCTGTCGCCGGGCAGGGGGCGGTGGGCGTGCATGTCCGTGCGGAGGATGTTCGCGAGGACGAGGGCGTCGCCGGGGTCGGACTTCTTTCGGCTGACGCTGTGGCGGTCGCGGTAGCGGGCGGCGGCCATCGGGTTGATGGCGAAGACTTGCCGCTTGCCGGTCCGCAGCACGGCGACCAGCAGGCCGCGGGACGTCTCGATCGCGACAGGGATCGGGGTCTCCTCTGTGTCGCCGTACTCGGCGAGCAGGTCCAGCAGGATCCGGTAGCCGGCCGCGTCGTCGGTGATATGACGCTTGGCCAGCAGCTGTCCGCTGTCGTCGACCAAGGCGACGTCATGGGTGCGTTCGGCCCAGTCGATACCGCAGTAGATCAAGAGTGCTCCTCCCCTGAGCATGAGTGTTTGCGCTGGTCACGAGCGCATGCGGGCCACGCAGCGACCTAATTCCAGGACTCGGCCAGAGGACCGGTCCGCCACCTCGCTAGCCGTTCGTGGCACCAGCGCGCCACGCGGGCCTCGGTCTAGACGGGAGCTCGGTAGCGGCTCGGGCGAATTGAGAGGTCACCGCGCGGCGGGCTCGCACCACGAAGATCAACGAGCGAGCAGAGCAGGTGGTGGCAGCCGCGAGAACGCCGAGCGTTGCCGATCTGTACCGAGGCGTCGAGGGCCAGGCCATGCGAAGACATCCGCCCGGCGCCCACGCGACCGCCACCACCACGAGTGCCGGGGCTGCCCACACGGTCTATAGGTAGACCTCACAGGCCGGGCTCAAGAAAGGTGTCACAGCCCCAGCACTCGAACGACCGGGTGAAGCCCTCGGGCGTCACCGCGACCGCTAGAAACGAATTAGGCTCGGGAGCATGTCTCGCATCGACGGCCGCACGCCCGACCAGCTCCGCCCCGTGACCATCCAGCGCGGCTGGAGCAAGCACGCAGAGGGCTCCGTCCTCGTCTCCTTCGGCGACACCAAGGTCTTCTGCACCGCCAGTGTCACCGAGGGCGTCCCCCGCTGGCGCAAGGGCAGCGGCGAGGGCTGGGTGACGGCCGAGTACGCGATGCTGCCGCGCGCCACCAACACCCGCGGCGACCGCGAGTCCGTCCGCGGGAAGATCGGCGGCCGCACCCACGAGATCTCCCGCCTCATCGGCCGCTCCCTGCGCGCCGTCATCGACTACAAGGCCCTCGGCGAGAACACGATCGTCCTCGACTGCGACGTCCTCCAGGCGGACGGCGGCACCCGCACCGCCGCGATCACCGGCGCCTACGTCGCCCTCGCCGACGCCGTCGCCTGGGCCCAGCGCAAGAAGCTCGTCAAGCACGGCCGCCACCCGCTCACCGGCACCGTCTCCGCCGTCAGCGTCGGCATCGTCGGCGGCGTCCCCCTCCTCGACCTCTGCTACGAGGAGGACGTCCGCGCCGAGACCGACATGAACGTCGTCTGCACCGGCGACGGCCGCTTCGTCGAGGTCCAGGGCACCGCCGAGGCCCAGCCCTTCGACCGTGCCGAGCTCGACTCCCTCCTCGACCTGGCCGTCAAGGGCTGCGCCGGGCTCGCCGAGGCCCAGCGCGACGCCCTGGAGCGAACGCTGTAGCTACCATTCACGGGGGTACGGCGGGAAGCCCGTACCCCCAGGAAGCACAGGGCAACGAAGCCCACCGGAGGGGAACCGTCCCATGGCCTCGCGCCACCGTCACCGCACCGCCGCCGTCGCGGCACTCGCCGCCGTCCTCGCGATACCCGCCGTCACCGGCTGTTCCGGCTCGAAGAAGACGGTGGACTGCGCCTCCCTCGCCGAGGACCTCCGACGCGACGTCGACGACCTGCGCGGCGCGATCCGCGACGACTCCAAGGACCCGCAGGCGGCCCAGGAGTTCATCGACCGGATCAACCGGGACCTGGGCAAGGTCACCCGGCAGACCGACACCCAGGGCGACTCCGACGTCAAGGACGCGACCGGCGAACTCACCGCCGCCGTCGACGACATCCAGGACAGCATCGGCGACGGCGAGCGCCCCGACGTGACCTCCCTCACCAGGGCCGTCGACTCCCTGGCCGGGGCGTGCCGGGCCACCGGTTGAACGCCCGCGATAATCGGGCCCCATGAGCACCACGAAGCGCCTGATCCTCGCCACCCGCAACCCCGGAAAGGTCGTCGAGCTGCGCCGCATCCTCACGGACGCCGCGCTCGACGTCGAACTCGTCGGCGCCGACGCCTACCCCGAGGTCCCCGACGTCAAGGAGACCGGCGTCACCTTCGCCGAGAACGCCCTCCTCAAGGCGCACGCCCTCGCCCGCGCCACCGGCCTGCCGGCCGTGGCCGACGACTCCGGCCTCTGCGTGGACGTCCTGGGCGGCGCGCCCGGCATCTTCTCCGCCCGCTGGTCCGGCCGCCACGGCGACGACCGCGCCAACCTGGAGCTCCTGCTGGCCCAGCTCTCCGACATCGCCGACGAGCACCGCGGCGCCCACTTCTTCTGCGCAGCCGCCCTGGCCCTGCCCGACGGCACCGAACGCGTCGTCGAGGGCCGCCTCCTCGGCACCCTCCGCCGCACCCCCGCCGGCACCGGCGGCTTCGGCTACGACCCGGTCCTCCAGCCCCTCGGCGAGACCCGCACCTGCGCGGAGCTGACCGCCGAGGAGAAGAACGCCATCAGCCACCGCGGCGAGGCGTTCCGCGGACTGGTGCCGGTGGTGCGGGAGTTGCTGGGCTGAGCGACGGGGCATGACGAAGGCCCGCGCTCCGGGACCGGGGCGCGGGCCTTCGGGACGTACGGCCGGTGGGACTCGAACCCACACGGGCAGAAGCCCACTGGGACCTAAACCCAGCCCGTCTGGCCAATTCCGGCACGGCCGCCGGTCGCCGCCATCGTAGCGGGCGGGCGGCGGCGGGGACACCCGGGGCCGCCGGGACCGCCCGCCGGCGAAGTGGGGGCCGCCCGGCCGGAGTTGCCCCCTGTGGGGCGGGTCACAGGGACGAGGTCCGTCCGAACCGCGTGTCCGCTTGAGGGAACGCGTCCGCGTATTTACCCGTCCCTCAGGGCGGAGACCCGGAGAGCGACGAAGAGACCGAGGAAGAGAGCCCGATGACCGACCGTGCCGTACCCCGTCGTCGGAGGGTCGGCGTGCGCACCCTGCTGCTGGTCGTCGGAGGGGTGGCGGTGCTGCTGCTCGGGGGCGTGTGGGTCGGCCACGGGATGGACCGGGCGAGCGCGGTGTCCGACGCCCCCAAGACGGCCCGGGCCCAGAAGGCGCGGGAGGAGCAGGCCGAGCGGTCGGCGGCCGCGGGCTTCGGCGGGGCGGGCGCGGCCGGTGAGCTGCCGGTCGTTCGCGACTGCGGTTACGGCGAACCGCTCCGGGAGCCGAAGATCATCACCCTGACCTGTGCCACCGGCGCCACCGTCGCCAGCGACATCGAGTGGGACGAGTACACCGCGGACCGCGCCGAGGGCACCGGGGTCGTCCAGGTGTCGAGCGGCGCCAACGGCTCGGCGCGCACCGCCTTCCGGGCCCGGCTGACGCTCTCCGCGCCGCGGGACGTCGACGGGACGCGGGCGTTCACCTCGCTGGAGGTGGCGTACACCGGCCTGACCCCGGCCGGGAAGACGACGGAGACGTACTCGATCGCGTGATGGGCATGGGTATCCGCGGCCGGATCGCGCTCGCGATCTCCTCCGTCACCGCGCTGGCCGTCGTGGTGCTGGGACTGGCCGTCCACCACATCTCCGGCCTGGAGCGGGAGCAGCAGGCCCGGGCGCAGCAGGACAGCCAGCTGAGCTCGGCGCTGCAGCTGTACCAGCGGGAGGGGCAGCTGTCGCTGGGCGCGCAGCTGGACGACGCGAAGCTGCCGGCGCCGCTGGCGAAGGCGGTGGCCCAGGGGCGTTCGGGCACATACATCAGCGGCGGCAGCGATCCGCGGGTGTGGGCGGCGACGGGGGTCGGGGCCGGCAAGGTGCTGTCGATCCAGGCGCCGTACCCCAAGCGGGATCCGCTGCAGCGGGCGCTGGACTGGGCCCTGCTGGTGGCGGGCGCGGCGACGGTGGCGCTGATGGCCGTGGTGGGGTGGTTCGTGGCGCAGGGGCTGTCGCGGCGGCTGCGGCACAGCGCGGCCGAGGCGCGGCGGATCGCCGCGGGGGAGACGCCGGTGCCGGGCGGTACGGGGTCGGTGCCGGCCGGGCGGGACGAGGTGGCGGAGCTGGAGCGCGCGGTGCGGGCGATGGCGACGGCGCTGGCGGCCCGGGTGGAGGCGGAGCGCGAGTTCACCGCGGACGTGGCGCACGAGCTGCGGACCCCGGTGGCGGGTCTGGTGGCCTCGGCGGAGCTGCTGCCGCACCCGCGGGCGGTGGAGATGGTGCAGGAGCGGGCGCAGACGCTGCGGGCCCTGGTGGAGGACCTGCTGGAGGTGTCCCGGCTGGACGCCGGGGTGGAGAGCGCCCAGCTGGACGCCGTGGAGCTGCCGTCGCTGGTGCGCGGGATCGTCAAGCGGGCGCGGGGCCAGCGCGGGGTGCAGGACGTGGCCGTGGAGGTCGTCGGCGAGGGCCGGATCGTGACGACGGACGCCCGCCGGGTGGAGCGGATCCTGGTGAACGTCCTGGCCAACGCGGCCAAGCACGGCAAGCCGCCGATCGAGGTGCGGGTGGAGGGCACCCGGATCGTGGTCCGCGACCACGGCCCGGGCTATCCGCCGGAGCTGGTGAGCCAGGGCCCGCGGCGGTTCCGCACGGCCGCTCCGGAGCGCGGCACCGGGCACGGGCTGGGGCTGACGATCGCGGTGGGGCAGGCGGCGGTGCTGGGCGCGCGGCTGGAGTTCGGCTCCGCGGAGGGCGGGGGCGCGCAGGCCGTCCTCGACCTGCCGGAGGCCCCGGAGCAGCCGGCGGACGAGGACGAGGACGCTGACGTGGGTGCGGAGGGGAACGCGGACGGGGACGTGGCGGGGGCGCGGGACGCCCGGTCCGTCAGAGCCCCAGGTCCTTGATGATCTTCGCGACGTGGCCGGTGGCCTTGACGTTGTAGAGGGCGCGCTCGACCTTGCCCTCCTCGTCCACGATCACCGTGGAGCGGATGACGCCGGTCACGGTCTTGCCGTAGAGCTTCTTCTCGCCGAACGCGCCGTACGCCTCCAGGACCTTCTTCTCGGGGTCGCCGACGAGGGTGACCTTCAGGTCCTCCTTCTCGCGGAACGTCGCGAGCTTCTCGGGCTTGTCCGGGGAGACGCCGATGACGTCGTAGCCGTGCCCGGCGAGGAAGTCGAGGTTGTCGGTGAAGTCGCAGGCCTGCTTGGTGCAGCCGGGCGTCAGGGCGGCGGGGTAGAAGTAGACGATGACCTTGCGGCCCTTGTGGTCGGCCAGCGAGACCGGCCGCCCGTCGGCGTCGGGGAGGGTGAAGTCGGGGGCGGTGTCGCCGGGCGCGAGGCGCGTGCTCATGGCTCTCCTCTGGGGGTCGCTTGGGTGGTCGCTCGGGTGGTTCGCCGGTGCGCGTGGTGCCGGGCCCGAGCCTAGCCAGCGCGTCGGGCGGGGGTGCCGTGGGGCGTCCCGCCGGGGGAGCTGACAGACTGTTGTCATCACTCGTAAATCACTCTGACGATACGACGGAGGCAGCGCGGTGCCGGAAGCCAGGACCCCTGCGCAGATCGAGGCGGACATCGCCCGCAGGCGCGACGAGCTCGCCGCGACGCTGGACGAGATCGGGGTGCGGATGCATCCGAGCACGATCATCGGCGACGCGAAGGCGAAGGTCGCCTCGAAGGTGGACTACACCGCGGGCCGGGCCTGTGCGTTCGCGAATCGCGTCATCGCCGATGTGCGGTCGCAGTTCGTGACGGACGAGGGCGTGCCGCGGCTGGAGCGGATCGTGCCGGCGGCGATGCTGGCCGTGGGCGTGCTGGGGCTGCTGACCGTCTCCTCGAAGCGGCGCAGGGCGTAGCGGGCGCAGTGCGGCCCCCTGGGGCGCCGTCGGCCCGTCCGGGCGGGTAACGTCGTGGCGTGAGTACGAACACGACCCACGACAAGCTGCCCATCCGGATGCTCCACGACCGGGTGCTGGTGCGTACCGACATTCCCGAGGGCGAGCGCCGCTCCACCGGCGGCATCGTCATTCCGGCGACGGCGGCGGTGGGCCGCCGGCTGGCCTGGGCCGAGGTCGTGGCGGTCGGACAGAGCGTACGCACGGTCGAGCCCGGCGACCGGGTCCTCTACGACCCCGAGGACCGTGCCGAGGTGGAGGTCCGGGGCGTGGCCTACGTGCTGATGCGCGAGCGGGACCTGCACGCGGTGGCCGCGGAGCGGCTGGAGGGGGCGGAGGACTCGACGGGCCTCTACCTGTAGCCTGCACACTTTTGCTACCCTCGCAGGTCCCGACGAGACGCGCCGTACCGGGTCACGACAAGACGACGCACCCCTGGAGAGAGTCACTGGGAGGTGCCGTCGTCATGGCATGGGTTCTTCTGATCGTGGCCGGTCTGCTGGAGGTCGGCTGGTCGGTGGGCATGAAGTACACCGAGGGCTTCACCCGGCTGTGGCCCAGCGTCTTCACTGCCGCCGGCATCCTCGCGAGCATGTTCCTGCTGTCGCAGGCCGCCCGCTCCTTGCCGATCGGTACGGCGTACGGCGTGTGGGTCGGCATCGGTGCCGCCGGGGCGGCGCTGCTCGGCATGTGCGTCCTCGGCGAGCCCGCCACGGCGGCCCGGATCTTCTTCGTCGCGCTGCTGCTCGTAGCGGTCGTCGGCCTCAAGGCCACGTCCGGTCACTAGGCGGTTTTCTTTCTCCCCGCCCCGCCCCTTCACCGTTTCTGCGGGGCTGCGCCCCGGGGCGGCGGGTGCGCGTTCCGCGCGGGGGGGGGGGGCGGGGGGCGCGCGCTGCCGCGCGGTCGGCGGGGCTTCGCCCCTGCACCCCACCGGGGGCTGCGCCCCCTGGCCCCCCGATCGCGGCTCCGCCGCTCGTCCTCAGACGCCGGACGGGCTGAATCAGCCCCGTCCCGGGGGTGCCCCCTCTGGGGAGCCTGACCCCACCCCCACCTCAGTAGTCGTAACCCAGCAGATCGTGATGATCCCCGCCCCGGCCCTCACGGGCCCCCGGGTTCGGGCCGAGGGTGATGATCGGGAGGGACGGGGGGCCGGATGGGGGGCCGGTCGGGGGGCCGGGGGGAGGGCCCGTGGGGGGCCGGGGGGCGGGGTGAAGGAGGAGGTCGGGGGGCGCCTCGGCGGGGCGGAGGAGACCGGCGGCGCGGACGGGACCGGCGGCGGCGCCGACGTCGAGGGCGCCTCCGGCGGCGGACTGGACGCCCCCCGCGCCAGCTCCAGGTCGAAGTCCCGCACCGGCGTCCCCTCCAGCGCGTCCGCCGTGTACGCGGCCCAGATCCGCGCCGGATACCCGCCCCCGTTGATGCGCGGCAGCCCCGTCGCCCCGTAGAGCGACTTCTGTTCGCCGCTGTCGGAGTCCTGGCCCATGACGGCGACCACGGTCGCGAGGTCGGGGGTGTAGCCGGCGAACCAGGCGGCCTTGTCCTCCTCCGCCGTCCCCGTCTTGCCGGCCGACGGCCGCCCGGAGTTGCGGGCCGCGGCGCCCGTCCCGCCGGGGCTGTCGACGACGCTCTGCAGGACGGACGTCGTCGTGTCCGCCGCGTCCCGCGGCACGGCCTGCTTCTTCTCCTTGCGGTTGGGCAGCTGGAGGTTCTCGCCGCCCTTGCTGGCCTTCTCGACCAGCGTGTAGGGCCCGTGCCGCCCGTGGTTGGCGAGGGTGGCGTACGCCTGGGCCATGTCCAGGACGCTGGCCGTGGCGGGGCCGAGGGCGATCGAGGGGGAGGCGGTCAGGTCGGGGGTCTTCTCGGGGATGCCGAGGGCGACGGCCGTGGCCTTCACCTTCCCCGGGCCGACGTCCTCGGCCATCTGCGCGTACACGGCGTTGACCGACAGGTCCGTCGCCTTGGTGACGGTGATGGGGCCGTAGCTGCGGTCGTCCTCGTTGGCGGGGTTGTAGCCGACGGGCCCGTCCGGCCCGACGACCTGCCGCTTGTCGGTCCCGTCGTAGATCGTGTACGGGGTGATCGGACGGCCGGACTGCGTCGTGGAGCCGTGCTGCACGGCCGAGGTGAAGACGAACGGCTTGAAGGTCGAACCCACCTGGTAGTCACGGCGGGTGGCGTTGTTGACGTACTGCTTGGTGTAGTCGATGCCGCCGTAGAGGGCGACGACCTTCCCCGTCCCTGGATCGATGGAGGCCCCGCCGGCGCGGACGTAGGAGTCGACCCTCCGGGAGTCGCTCAGCTCGTCCATCAGCTCGGACTTCACGGCCTTGACGAAGGCGTCCTGCTTCTTGCGGTCGATGGTCGTGGTGATCCGGTAGCCGCCGGCGGCCAGCGTCTGCTCATCGATGATCTTGTTGCTGGTGAGGTAGTCCTTGACCGCCTCGACGAGGTAGCCGCGCTGGCCCGACATCCCCAGCCGGGGCCGGGACTTGCCGGGCGCCGGGAACTTGAGGGAGGCGCGCTCGGCGGCGCCGAGCCAGCCCTTCTTGACCATGCCGTCGAGGACGTAGTTCCACCGGGCCATGGCCCGCGGCCTGTTCTCGGGGTGGGCCCCGACGTCGTACGCGCTCGGCGCGTTGAGCAGCGTCGCCAGGTAGGCGCCCTGCGCCGTGTCGATCTTGTCGGAGTCCTTGCCGTAGTACGCCTGGGACGCGGCCTGGATCCCGTAGGCGTTGCGGCCGAAGTAGCTGGTGTTGAGGTAGCCCTCAAGGATGTCGTCCTTGCTGGACTCGCGGTCCAGCTTGATGGCGATGAAGAACTCCTTCACCTTGCGGCTGATGGTCTGTTCCTGGCCGAGGTAGTAGTTCTTGACGTACTGCTGGGTGATCGTGGAACCGGACTGCTTGCCCTTGCCGGTGACCGTGTTCCACGCGGCGCGCACCATCGCCTCGGGGTTGACGGCGGACTCGGAGTAGAAGTCCCGGTCCTCGGCGGCGAGTACGGCGTGCTGGACGTTCTTGGGGATGCGGCTGAGCGGCACGCTCTCCCGGTTGACCTCGCCGTCGCGGGCGAGCTGGCTGCCGTCCGCGTAGAGGAAGACGTTGCTCTCGGCGGTCGCCGCCTTGTTCGCCGCGGGGATGTCCACCAGGGTGTACCCCGCGATCAGGCCGCCCGCGATCAGCAGGACGACCAGGACGAACGCGCCGAGCACCAGGCGCCACGTGGGCAGCAGCCGGCGCCATCCGGTGCGCTTGCGGGGACGGGCGGCCTCGCCTCTGGGCGCCCAGGCCGGCGGCGGTCCGGCGGCCCGGTCACGGGGCCGTTGCTGTGAGTGCTCGTCGCTCATCTTTCCTGGAACTCCTCGGCCCGTTGCCGGGGTTGGCCGCGGCGCAGCGGTGTCGTGTCGTGTCAGGCGGTCCGTGTGCCCGGGGCAGTGCTGCCACAGCAGTGCCGCCGTGCGCGCCCCGGAAGCACTGTCGCACCGCGCGGCCCGGCCGGAGGGGTCCAGCGCACCCCGTGCGGTGGGGTGGGGCCGATCGGGTGAGGCCGACCACACCGGGGGGTGACAAATGCGTGGCTCCGGGCTGGGACGTACGGCTACGCTCCTGCGTTTCGGGTGACGGCCCGGCCGGGCGGCGGACCAACAAGGTTCAACGAGCCGAGGGGGGACGGGATGCGGCTGTACGCAGCGGTCGCGATGAGCGGCTTCCGGCGGTATGCGACGTACCGGATCGCGACCGCCGCGGGGGTCTTCACCAATACGGTCTTCGGGTTCGTGCTCGCCTATACGTTCATCGCGTTGTGGCACGAACGCCCGCACCTGGGCGGCTACGACCGGGCGCAGGCGCTGACGTTCGTGTGGGTCAGCCAGGCGCTGCTGGCGACGGTGTCGCTGCTCGGGGGCGGTTTCCAGGAGGAGTTGCAGGAGCGCGTGCGCAACGGCGACATCGCGATCGACCTGTACCGGCCCGCCGACCTCCAGCTGTGGTGGCTGGCGGCCGACCTGGGGCGGGCCGGCTTCCAGCTGCTGGGCCGGGGCGTGGTGCCGCTGCTCGCGGGCGCGCTCCACTTCGAACTCGCGCTGCCCGCCGACCCCTTGCGGTGGCTGCTGTTCCTGTGCGCGGTGCTGCTGGCCGTCGTCGTCGGCTTCGCGGTGCACTACCTGGTGGGGCTGTGCGCGTTCTGGCTGCTGGACGGGGCGGGGGTGGCGATGGTCAGCCAGCTCCTGTGCCTGTTCTTCTCCGGCTCGCTGCTGCCGCTGACCGTCTTCCCGGGCCTCTTCGGCGCGGTGGCGCGGGCGTTGCCGTGGGCGGCGATGCTCCAGGTGCCGGTGGACGTGCTGCTGGGACGCCACGCCGGATGGGGCGCGGCGGGCGCGCTGGCCTTCCAGGCGGGGTGGGCGGCGGTGCTGCTGGCCCTCGGGCGGCTGACGCAGGCGCGGGCCACGCGGAAGGTGGTGGTCCAGGGTGGGTGAGCGGGGGCACGCCCTGCGCGCGTACGGTCTGATCGCCGCGATGTGGATCCGCTCGACCATGGCGTACCGGCTGTCCTTCGTACTGACGGCGCTGGGCAACTTCGCCGTCAGCGCCCTGGACTTCGTCGCGATCCTGCTGATGTTCTCGCACATCGACGCGCTGGGCGGCTTCACCCTCCCCGAGGTCGCGCTGCTCTACGGGACGACCTGCACCTCCTTCGGCCTGGCCGACCTGCTGCTGGGCAACGCGGACCGGGTCGGACGGCGGGTGCGCGACGGCACGTTCGACCAGTTCCTCGTCCGCCCGGTGCCGGTGCTCGTACAGGTGGCGGCCGACCGGTTCGCGCTGCGCCGGATCGGCCGGATCGGCCAGGGGGCGCTGGTGCTGGCGTGGGGTGTGGCACGGGTGGACGTGGAGTGGACGCCGGGGCGGGTGCTGTTCGCGGTGGTGATGGTGGTGACGGGGGCGGCGATCTTCGCGGCGGTCTTCCTGGCGGGGGCGGCCTTCCAGTTCTGGGCGGCGGACGCGTCCGAGGTGGCGAACTCCTTCACCTTCGGCGGCTGCACGCTCCTGCAGTACCCGCCGACGGTCTTCGCGAAGGAACTGGTGCGCGGGGCGACCTTCGTCGTGCCCCTCGCCTTCGTCAACTGGCTGCCCGCGCTGTGGCTGCTGGGCCGGGACGACCCGCTGCACCTGCCCGGCTGGGCGGCCTTCTGCGGGCCGGCCGTCGCCCTGCTGCTGCTCGGCCTCTCGGGGCTGGCCTGGCGGGCGGGGATCAGAAGCTATCGGAGCACGGGGAGCTGACGCGTGGACCTCATCGAACTCACGGATGTGGAGAAGGTGTTCACCGTCCGGCGCCGGGCGGGGCTGCTGCGCCGCGAGCGGCGGGAGGTGCGGGCGGTGGACGGCATCAGCTTCCGCGTGCCGCGCGGTGAGATGGTCGGGTACATCGGCCCCAACGGCGCCGGCAAATCCACGACGATCAAGATGCTCACCGGCATCCTCGTCCCCAGCCGGGGCCGGCTGCGCGTCGCCGGCATCGACCCGTCCCGCGACCGCGCCCGCCTCGCCCGGCGCATCGGCGTCGTCTTCGGCCAGCGCACGACGCTCTGGTGGGACCTGCCGCTGCGCGACTCGTACGGCCTGGTGCGCCGCATGTACCGCATCCCCGACGCCCGTTACCGCGCCAACCTCGACCGCTGCGTCGAACTCCTGGACCTCGGCGCCCTCTTGGACGTCCCGGTCCGCCAGCTCTCCCTGGGCCAGCGGATGCGGGGCGACGTCGCGGCCGCGCTGCTCCACGACCCCGAGGTGCTCTACCTCGACGAACCGACGATCGGCCTGGACGTCGTGAGCAAGGCCAGGGTCCGCGGCTTCCTGCGCGACCTCAACGCCGAGCGCGGCACGACCGTGCTCCTCACCACGCACGACCTGACGGACATCGAGCAGCTGTGCCGCCGTGTGATGGTCATCGACCACGGACGCCTCGTCTACGACGGCGCGTTGGACGGACTGCACACGGTGGGCGGGAGCGAGCGGATGCTCGTGGTGGACCTGGAACGGGAGCTGCCGCCCATGCGGGACGTACCCGGCGCGCGCGTCGTCCGCGTGGAGGGCCCACGCCAGTGGCTGGCCTTCCCGGCCACCCGCTCGGCAGCCCCCCTGGTCGCCGCCGTCGCCGAGCGATACCCCCTCCTCGACCTCTCGGTCCGCGAGCCGGACATCGAGCAAGTCATCGCCCGACTGTACGGCGACGGCCCGCCCCGCACGTGAGGACGCCGCACGGAGCGCGGAGCCGGGGTCGGGGCGGCGCCCGGGGCCGGTGTCAGCGGGGCGCGGCCCCGGGCGGGGTCTGTCGGGGCGTGCCCGGGAGTGGGGCCCGGGGGCCCCGAGGCGCTGGTGGTGTCAGCGGGTCGCGGCCCCGGGCGGGGTCTGTCGGGGCGTGCCCGGGAGTGGGGCCCGGGGGCGGCCCCGAAGCGCTGGCGGTGTCAGCCGGGCGCGGCCCCGGGCGGGGTCCGTCGGGCCGAGCCCAGGAACGGGGCCCGGCGCAGCCCCGAAGCGGAGGCGGGGGCCAGGGGGGCAGCCCCCGGTGGGGGGCGGGGGCGGAGCCCCGCTCCACCGCGCGGCAGCGCGGTGCCGGGCCGAGGGGCGGAGCCCCGGAGAAATGGTGAAAGGGCGGGGCTGGGGCGGGACTCACAAGCCGGGCCCCACCCGCAAGGAACCCCCCAGCACCCCCAGATCCACCGCCCCCGCCATCCTCCGGTATCCCGCGTCGTTCGGGTGCAGCCGGTCCCCGCTGTCGTAGGCGGGCAGCAGGCGCTGCGGGTCGGCCGGATCCCGCAGTACCCGGTCGAAGTCCACGACGGAGTCGAACACCCGCCCGGCGCGGATCTCCGCGTTCACCGCCAGCCGCACCGTCTCCTGCCGGGGGACGACCCCGAGATGCCCGCCGAAGGGGGTCAGCGTCGAGCCGAGGACGGGGAGGCCGTGCTCGTGCGCCCGGGCGACCAGCTGCCGCAGCCCGGCGACGATCCGCCGGGGATCGAGCTGCTGCGGCCGCCGCAGGATGTCGTTGACGCCGAGCTCGATCACGACGGCCCGCACCCCCGTGCGGCCGAGCACGTCGCGGTCGAAACGATCCAGCGCGCTGGGGTTGTTGGCCGGGGACCGCCCCCGGTTGCTGAGCAGGATGCGGTTGCCGCTGATGCCCTCGTTGAGGACGCCGTAGCGCGGCGCACCGGGCTCCTCGCGCAGCCGGGCCGCGAGGTGGTCGGTCCACCGCTGGTCCGCGCCGACGGTCGAGGTGACGCCGTCGGTGATGGAGTCGCCGAGGGCGACGACGGAGCCGGCCGCCTCGGTGCCCCGGACGTCGACGGCGGTGACGTAGCGCCAGTACGCCGTCCGGGTCGTGTAGCGCGCCCCGTCCCCGTCCTCCGTCCGGTCGCCGCGGGCGAGCCAGGAGAGCTGCCGCGCGTGCGGGTGCAGCGTCACCGGCCCGGAGGGGACGGCCGAGAAGACGGTCACGAGGAGGCCCGACGCCGGGGCGACCGGCAGCGGCACCGGGTCGCTGACGGTCGCCCGCCCGGCGGGCACGACGGTGGCGGGGCGGCCGCCGAAGGTCAGCCGGCGCATGGAGCCGGGCGCGGCGGCGGCCGCCCCCGGCCGGGCGGCGACGGCGACGGAGGCGTGACCGATGTGCAGCGGCCGGTTGCCGAAGAGATTGGAGAGCTGCACGCGCACCCCGGTGCCGCCGACGCTGGTGTGGACGACGTTGCGGACGGACGTGCCGGCGAGCCCGCGCCGGCCGGTGCGGGGCTCGGCCGCGGCCGGCGCGGCGGCCCAGGTGCCCGTCCAGGTGCCGGCGGGGGCCGGGGGCGGGGACGCCCCCTTCGTCCGGACGGACGCGAGGGGCCCGCCGACGCGTCCGCCCGCCGCCCCGGCCGTCCCCGTGGTCCCCGCGGACGTCCCGAGCAGGATCGCCGTCGAGACCAGCGTCACGACGGCGGCCAGCGCGGCGACCGCGGCGAGCACGGTGCCGCGGGACTGCGGGGGCCTGGTCATCGCGGAGGACTCCTGGGACGGACGATCAGCGGGTTTCATGATCCCACGGGGTGCCGGGGAGGACCGGGGAAGGCGGGGAGGCCGGGATCGCCGGCCGGCGGGGCACTGGACAAGACGGGGGAACCTCAGGGGCGTTCCCCGAGTCGTCCCCGGGGGCCCCGCGGCGACAATGGGCCTTCCCGACGAGTCCGGCGAAAGGGAGACGGCGTGGACGGGTGGTACGGATGACCGGCTTCATCTACAGCGAGGCGGACGCCCTCAAACGCCGCGGCGTGCGCCGGATGAAGGCCATCGCCACCGGGCTCCTCCTCGCCGTCGCCCTCGTCTACGCCCTCGCCAAGTGGGCGCAGTCGTCCGGCGCGGGCGCCTGGGCGGGCTACGTGGCGGCCGCCGCGGAGGCGGGCATGGTCGGCGCGCTCGCCGACTGGTTCGCGGTCACCGCGCTCTTCCGCCGGCCGCTCGGCCTCCCCATCCCGCACACGGCGATCATCCCGACCAAGAAGGACCAGCTCGGCCGGAGCCTCGGCGAGTTCGTGGGGGAGAACTTCCTCTCCGGCGACGTCGTACGGCGCCGGCTGCGCGCCGTCGGCATCGGCACCCGGCTGGCCGCCTGGCTGGCCCGGCCCGAGCACGCCGACCGGGTGACGGCCGAGCTCGCGACCGCGCTGCGCGGCGCCCTGCGGGTGCTGCGCGACGCGGACGTCCAGGCGGTGGTCGGCGAGGCCGTCACCCGGCGCGCGGACGCGCAGGAGGTCGCGCCGGGGCTTGGCCGGATGCTGGAGCGGATCGTCGCCGACGGCGGTCACCACAAGGTCGTGGACCTGGTGTGCGTCCGCGCCCGCGACTGGCTGGTGACCCACGGGGACTCCGTGATGCAGGCGGTCTCCGGCGGCGCCCCCGGCTGGACGCCGCGCTTCGTGGACCGCAAGGTCGGCGAGCGCGTCTACAAGGAGCTGCTGCGCTTCGTCACCGAGATGCGGGACATGCCGGAGCACCCGGCGCGGGGCGCGGTCGACCGCTTCCTCGCGGACTTCGCCCGCGACCTCCGGACCGACCCCGACACGCGGGCCCGCGTCGAGCGGCTGAAGTCCGAGGTCCTCGGGCGCGGCGAGGTCCAGGACCTGATCGCCTCCGCCTGGGGCTCCGTCCGGGCGATGGTCGTCGCCGCCGCCGAGGACGAGCGCAGCGAACTGCGCGTCCGCGCGCGCTCCGCGATCCTCTCGCTGGGCGCCCGGATGTCCTCGGACGAGGCGCTGCGGGCGAAGGTGGACGGCTGGCTGGAGGACGCGGCCGTGCACGTGGTGACGACGTACCGGGACGAGATCACGTCCCTGATCACCGAGACGGTGGCGGGCTGGGACGCGGAGCAGACCTCCCGCAAGATCGAGGCCCACATCGGGCGGGACCTGCAGTTCATCCGCATCAACGGCACGGTGGTGGGTGCGTTGGCGGGGCTGCTGATCTATACGGCGTCGCGGCTGGTGGGGGCGTAGCCGATGCGGAGGGTCCGGCCTTCGTGGGGCGCTCCGGGGGCCGGGCGCCGTAGCCCCCGGCGGGGTGCAGGGGCGGAGGCCCGCCGACCGCCCGGAGGGCGGTCCGGGTGCGGGGCCGGGCCCCGGGAAACGGGGAAAGGGCGGGGTGGGGGAAGAGAACCCGCGGCACCCGCGACCTAGGGTTGCCCCCGTGCTGAAACGTCCCGCCCTCCTGTGGCTCCTGCTCCCCTACGTGCTCTACCTCGGAGCCCTCCCCCTGGTGGACCGCGTCCACCCGACCGTCCTCGGGCTGCCGTTCCTCTTCTTCTGGCTGCTGCTGGCGACCCTCCTCACCCCGGCCGGCGTGCACCTGGCCCGCCGGAGCGACCGGAAGAGAGGCCGCGCATGAGCGGCGACTCCGCCGTCGCGACGGCGGTCTTCGGCGGGTTCATGGTGCTCACCGTCGCCCTCGGCCTGCTGGCCGTCCGCGGCCGGGGCGCCGGCGGCGGCATCACCGAGTGGTCCGTCGGCGGCCGCAGCCTCGGCACGGTGATGATCTGGGTGCTGATGGCCGGCGAGGGCTACACCAGCTTCAGCTATCTGGGCGCGGCGGGCTGGGGCTACAACTTCGGCGCCCCGGTCCTCTACGTCATCGCCTACCTCTCCTGCGGCTACGCGATCGGCTACGTCGTCGGACCGACCCTGTGGTCGTACGCCCGCGAGCACGGCCTCGTCTCGATCACCGACATGGTCGCCCACCGCTACGGAAGGCCCTGGCTCGGCGCCCTCGTCGCCGTGCTCGCGACCGTCTGCCTCCTGCCGTACATCCAGCTCCAGATCACCGGCATGGGCGTCGTCGTCTCGACGATCTCCTACGGCGCGATCAGCCTCGACTGGGCCTACTTCATCGCCTTCGCCGTCACCACGGCCTTCGTCGTCGTCAGCGGGCTGCGCGGCAGCGCGTGGGTCTCCGTCCTCAAGGACGTCCTCGTCATCGGCACGCTCGCGTTCCTCGCGGTCTACGTCCCGGTGCACTACTTCGACGGCTACGGCCCGTTCCTCGACCGCCTGGTGGCGGAGAAGCCGCAGTGGCTGACGCTGAGCGGCCACGGCGGCAGCGGCCTCGGCGGCACGTGGTTCGCGACGACGAGCTTCCTCAACTCGCTCACCGTCGTCATCTTCCCGACCACCGTGGCCGGTTACCTCGGCGCCCGCAGCGCCGACGCCCTGCGCCGCAACGCGGTCCTGCTGCCGTTCTACAACGTGCTGCTGTTCGTGCCCATGCTGCTGGGCCTGGCGGCCCTCTTCGTCGTCCCGGGCCTCACGGGCGCGGGCTCCAACCTGGCCCTGTTCAAGCTGGTCGTGGATTCGCTCCCGGCCTGGCTGGTCGGCCTCGTGGGCGTGGCGGCCGCGCTGTCGTCCATCGTGCCGATGGCCGTCTTCATGCTGGTCATCGGCACGATGTGGGGCAGGAGCGTGCTCGGCCTCGTCCCCGCGCTGCACGGCCGCCCCCGGCGGCAGCGCTTCGCGGCGCAGACCGTGGTCGTCGCGGCCGGCACCCTGGCGCTGGCCCTGACGTACGCGGCGCCCAACACGCTCGTCCGGCTCTCCCTCATCTCCTACGAGGGCATGGCCCAGCTCGTCCCCATGATTCTTCTGGGCCTGGTGTGGCGGAAGTTGACCCTATGGGGCGCACTGAGCGGCCTCGCCGTGGGCGGCGTCCTGGTCTGCGCGCTCGTCTTCAACGGCCACGACCCGCTGTGGGGCGTCAACGCGGGCGCGCTCGCCCTCGGCGCCAACCTCGTGGTCGCGCTCGCGGTGTCCCTGCTGGGCCCGAAACCGGCGGACGACCGGCCGGACGCCGAGGTGTTGGCCCACGACCCGCCCCCGGCCGACCCCGCTGTCAGTGGCCGCGCCTAATATCGGAACGACCGACCGGAGAGGGGGGGGAGAGGACACGATGAACGCCGTGGTGCAGCGCACGCACGTCGCCGTGCTCCTCGCCCTCCTCGCCGAACTCCTGCTCGCGCAGAGCGGCTTGCCGGGCGTCCTGATGAGCGCGGTCGCCATCGCCTCGACGGCCACCGTCGGCGCGGCCCTGGCCCTGTGCGCCGCCCTCGTCCCCGCCCCCGGCACGGGCCCGCTCACCCCGACCCGCATACGCACCGCCCTCCGCGACAGGGAGCTGCGCACCGCCTTCCTCGCCCGGTGCGACCCCGACGCCCGGGGCCGGCGCAGGCCCAGGGCACCCGGCCGTCCCCTCCCGACGGCCGCGTAGGAGCGCCGAGCTGCACCGGGAGGAGGGCGTCTCCCCGGTGGCGGGCTGCCTTCCCACGCTCGTCCAACTGCCCGTCTTCTCCGTGATGTACCACCTGTTCTCCGCCGGCTCCGGCGGCGGGCTCCCCGGCCACACGCTCTTCGGCGCCCCGCTGGGCGGCCGGTGGGCCGACGCGCTGGGCGACGGCGGCCCGTTCGGCGCCCACGGGCTGGTGTACGCGGGCCTGTTCGCCGTCGTCGCCGCCGTGGCCACCTGGACGTACCGGCGCGCCCGCGCGGCGGCCGCCGCCCTTGGCCCGGCCGGCGAGGAGCGGCCGCCCGGCGTGGCCGCCGTGGCCCGGATCGCCCCGCTGCTGTCCTTCGGCACGCTGGTCACGGTCGCGGTCGTGCCGCTCGCGGCCGGGCTGTACGTGGTGACGACGACCCTGTGGTCGGCGGTGGAACGCGCGTACCTCCACCGTCCGGCCTGAGCACCCTCCACAGACCGAAACGGCTCTTGCCGATCACCCGCCGGTTCCTGGACGATCAGTCGGTTGGGCCGTACGCACGGACGCGAAGTCTGCCGAGACCCGGAGGGTTCGAACCGATGAAGCTGCTCCGAGTCGGCCCGGCGGGGGCGGAACGCCCGGCACTGCTGGACGAGGAGGGCGTCCTGCGCGACCTCTCCTCGGTCGTCCGCGACGTGGACGGCGCCCTCTTCGGCGACGCCTCCGTCCTCGACCGGGTGCGGGCCGCCCTCGGCGCCCGCATCCTGCCCCGGCTCGAACCGGCCGGGCTGCGCGTCGGTCCGCCCGTCGCCCGCATCGGCAAGATCGTCTGCGTGGGGCTCAACTACCACGGCCACGTGGCCGAGATGGGCGTCCGCAAGCCCGCCGAACCGGCGCTCTTCCTCAAGGCGCCGGACACGGTCGTCGGCCCCGAGGACACCGTCCTCATCCCGCCCGGCAGCCTCAGGACCGACTGGGAGGCCGAGCTCGCCGTCGTCCTCGGCCGCACGGCACGCCGCCTGGAGACCGACGAGGACGCCCTCGCCGCCGTCGCCGGCTACACCATCAGCAACGACGTCTCCGAACGCGCCTACCAGCTCGAACGCGGCGGCCAGTGGGACAAGGGCAAGAACTGCGAGACGTTCAACCCGCTCGGCCCCTGGCTCGTCACCGCCGACGAGATCCCCGACCCCCAGGCGCTCGCCATCCGCACCCGCGTCAACGGCCGGCTGATGCAGGATTCCACCACCGCCGACCAGATCTTCCCGGTCGCCCATCTCGTGTGCTACATCAGCCAGTTCATGACCCTCTACCCTGGGGATGTCATCAACACCGGAACTCCGGCGGGCGTCGCCCTCGGCCGGCCCGAGCCCAGGCCCTACCTCCGCTCCGGCGACCTCGTCGAACTCGAGATCGAGGGGCTGGGCGGCCAGCGGGTGCAGTTCAAGGGCGGGTGACCGACGCGGCGTGCGCGGCCGGCGGATCGGTGCGTTCGGGGGAACGGGCGCGTGTGCTGCCCGAGGGGGTCGGTTCCCGTGTGCTTATTTTCGGACATGCGGCACAGTCTTCGCCGGGCCCGGCTCCGGGCCCGTCCCACGGCCAGGGCGACCCTGGCCGCGACCGCGACGGTCCTGGCCACGACGGTCAGCGGCGCGCTGCTGCTCAGCGCCTTCACCGTCCAGGGCCCGCCGGACGAACGCGCCGCCGCGGCGCGTTGCGCGGCGGGTGCGCCGGGCGCGTGCGTCGGGGGCGCCCCCGTGGGCACCGACGACCGCGGGTACGCCGCCCCCACGGCCCTCCCCACGGACCCCTCCGCCCGCACCCGCTACCCCATCACCGTCGCACCGCTGACCGCCGTCCGCTCGTCCGGCGGCGACACCCGGCCGGGCCACAGCGGCCCGCCGATGGACGGGGACATGGCGGTCGGCGGGGGACTGGTGCTCCTGGGCTCGGGGCTGGCGCTCGCCGTGCTGTACCGGTCGCGGGCGGAGGGCGGTCCCTAGCGGGTGAGGGGTTCGGTGGACGACCAGAAGTCGGACTTCTGGTCCGGGTAAGGAACCTCCTTGCCCGCATAATTGGGGCCGTTGGGGGTGCTCTTCGGCTCCGGAACCTCGGACTTGGCGAAGCAGGGGGTGGCCACACTGAAAAACGCCTGCCCCTTGGCACCGAATACCAGCTCCATGCGGTAGTCCCCCGGGGCCGAGGCGAACAGCGCGGGGAACTCCTTGTCGGGATTGGTCCCGGTGATGGTGTAGCCCTTCTTCTTCCAGTGGCGTTCCACGAGCCCCAGGAAATTCCCGCGCCGCTGCTCGGAGATGATGGTCATGACGGTGCGGTGGCGGGAGACGTCCCCGAGCCCGGGTGAGCCGGGGCAGCCGCCGCTGATGGTTTCGTCGTGCGTCCACCGCACGGGCGGGACGATCGCGGCGAAGGTGTCGTCGAGGATCCGGTCCGCATGTTCCGCGGCCTGCCGCATGTCCATGGTCTTCTCCTGCTTCCTCTCGGTCCGCGAACCGGTCGATGACGTCCCGCAGCCTGCCAGGGCGAGGATCGCGACGCAGGCGATCACGGCGCGGGGTCTCATCGGTGCTCCTGGGTAGTGATCTTGTCGCCGTGCCCGGAAACGACGAGGGCGATGTTGTTCGCGGATTCCCGGTCCCGATCCGGGTCGAAGTATCCCGAGTGGGCCGCCATGGGATTCTTGTGGAACACCGACGGACCGTCGGCCACCTTGAACCGGTGGGCGCCGAAATCCGCGTTCGCGGGATCCGTGCCGAACCAGTTCTTCTCGTCACCGAGCAGTTCGGTGGCCGCCCAGCCTCCGAACGGGCCGAGCCCCACCGTACCAATGGTCCCGATGACCGCGTCCTTCTTGGACGGCAGCTTGGAGACCATGTCGTTCTCCGCCGCGCCCACATAGACGTGGTCCTTGCCGACCCCCAGGTCCTCGGCCTTGTCGACCCCCGTACCCGGGCTTCCCAGCAGGACGATGTCGTCGGCCGGTATCCCGCCCGGCTCCTGGCTGGCCTTGCCGACGGTCAGCGAGCCGTACGAGTGGCCGATCGCGGTGACGTGCGGGTGGTTGTTCTCGTTGGTGGCCCTGATGCCCTTGAGGAAGCTGTCATAGGCGGGGGCACCCTTCTCGGCGTTCTCCTCGCCCGCCACGTCGAAGTTCTTGAGCCACTTGTCAGGGCCCATGAGCGGTGCGTCGTAGCCGAGCCACACGATGGACGCCGTCGACTTCTCGTATCTGCGAGCGCCCTTCGCGGTCTGCATGGCCCGCTTGACGGTTCCGTCGGCGAAGTCGCCGTCGAGCTTGGTGCCGAGGCCCGGAACATAGGCGGAGACGTTCTTCGCGGTATCCGGGTTTCCGTACGACACGATGGCCCGGCCGTTGCCCTCGTCGCCGATCCCCAGCAGGAAGATCGGGCCTCCTTTGTTCTCACGGAGCTTCTCGTCGATCCCCCGCAGACCTTCGAGCTTCGTCATCGAATCCTCGTCGCCCTGCGCCTCCAACTTGCCCATGAGGGCCGGGAGGTATTCCCGGTTTGCCTGGTCGCGCACGGCGGACGGAATGCCGTCCAGGTTCCCGACCTTGTCCGGGAAGGCCGCGATGAGTTCGTCCTTCCTGTCCTGCGGGAGCTTCTTCCACCACTCCGCGTTCTCGTACGGAGACTTCTTCTTGCGGTCGTTCAGCTCCTGCGCCAGGGAACGGTTCGCGCCCTGGACGCTCTTCATGTCCGCGGCGACGTCCGCCCAGTCCGTCTTGCTCAGATCGCCGTTCGTCGTGAGCTTGCCGAGGGCGCCCGCATAGCGGCCGTCGATCTCGGCGGCCTCCCTGAGCGCGGACGCGATGTGGTCCGCTATCTCCTGCGCCTTCGCCGCGTTCGGGTCGGCCTGGAGCATGAGGCCGCCGCCCTGGGCGGGCTGCTGGAGCGCCGGCGCGGGGAGCTTGTCGAACGAGACGCGCGGGTACTCGACCGAACCGTCCGCGCCCACCGTGAACTTGCGCTGTGCCGCGTCCTCCAGCGCCAGCTTGAGCTTGCGCTGGGGCGCGGCGAGGTCCTGCGCCAGCCCGTCGAGGGCCGTCCGTATGAGGCCGCATTCGGCGTGTATGTACTGGTAGTTGTCGCTCAGCCGCTTCAGGGACTTGATCGCCGCCTGGGCGGCCTCGCCCTTCTGCGTCTCGCCCACCTTGGCGATCATTTCGCTGTCCACGCGGCGCTTCGCCGCGCTCGCCCGGTTGCTGATCGCGCCCCACGCCTTGGCGGCGTTCGTGAACTTCGAGGTGTCGAGCTTTCTGAGCTCGTCGATGGTGACCACGGTCGGCTGTTGTTCCGCTCTGCTACTTGAACGACTTCTTGGTTCCGACCTCGTTCTCGTGGAACTCGACGCCGACCTTCTTCATCTCTCCGTCGAGGTGCCCGCACAGGTCCCGGATCCCGGAGAGCCGCTCCTCCCAGCCGGGCCGCAGGGCGCCCAGGGCCTTGGCACTGGCGAAGCCGGATGTGCCGTTGCCCAGCCCCTCATGCGCGTGGCCGAGATCCGTCATCGCCGTCTGCATGTCCCGGTGCAGCTCCCCGGCGACTCCGGAGGCGGTGGTCCACGGGCCGGAGGTCGCCTTGTGCGTCCCGCCGCCGCCTCCGCCCTCGGCGGATGCCAGGACGAGCTGCCCGTCCGCGTCGTAGCGGTCCGGGTTGAAGGCCCGGTCCATGCGCTCGGAGAGTCTGGCAACCGTCATCTGTGGGCACCTCGCTGTGGCTGGGGGCATGGGCTCCTGTTGGCTGAAAGTGATCGTAAAGGGGGAGTGTCCATGCCAGCGGCGAGGATGCGACGGCAAACGACAGGCAACTGCCGTGCGGCGGGCGGTTGTTGGCGCCCTCACGCCCCGAAACCGTGCCGCGCGCACGTGGCGGATATCACCGAGAGTGTTCGGTGTCGAATGCGTCGCGCCGGAGGGCGGTGACGAAGGAGGTCCAGGTATCCGGGGGGAAGAGGCAGATGCCTCGGGTGCGGGATTTGCTGTCCCTTGCGGCTATTCGCCCGTTGGGCGAACTGCGTGTTTCGACACAGGCGCCTCCCGTGTCATTGCTGTACGAGGACTTGTGCCACTGTGACACGGTCGGTGTCCTTCCCTACCCGCGCTCAAGTTCATCGGCCATCGATGTGATCAGCTCGACGGATTGCTGGGTCGAGAGGGCCGATGCCCGGAGTCCGTCGATCGCCTTGGTGTACTGGGCGACGGAGTCATCCTCCTGCAAGCACAAGGAGCCGTCCAGGGACTCGACCAGTACGACGTCGAGGTCCAGCTGGTCCGGATAGGAAAAGAAGGTGAAGGAACCGGCGGTGTCGGTGAACGCCGTCTGTGTGAAGGGAATCACCTGGATCGTCAGGTGCGGTGGTCTGTTCACCGCCACCAGATGGCGCAGTTGTGCAGCCAGTACCTCCGCGCCGCCGTATCGCTGGTGCAGCACTCCCTCCGGGATGAGTGCCAGATATTGCACCGGGGGATCGTCCCCTGCGAGGATGCGTTTCCGCTCCATTCGTAGTTCGACGTAGAATTCCACCTCCTCCTCGGTGTATTGGGAGGTGAGACCGCCGATGATTGCCCTGGCGTAGTCGGGGGTTTGCAGGAGCCCAGGAACCACCTGTGTATGGAAGGCTGCGATCCGGGCCGCGTCCGACTCCAGGACGAGCACTTCTGAAAGTTTCGGCGAGATCATCGCGCTGTGCCGTCGCCACCAGCTTCGCTTGCTGCCCTCCGACGCCAGGGCGATCAACTGCTTGCGCACGGCGGGATCGTTGATCCGGTAGAGGTCGAACAACGCGTTGAGCTCCAGCCGCGTCACGCGATGCCGCCCCGTCTCGATCCGACTCATCTTCGTGTTGTCGCAGTGGATCGCGTTGGCCGCCTCCGTCGTGGTGACCCCCGCACCCTCCCTCGCGGCGCGGAGCGCCGCCCCCAACCGCCGCCGTCGCGCGGTGCGTTGTGCCTGTGCACCCACAAGACCCCCCTGTGCCATGACCGTGTGCAGATCCTTCCGGACTCCCGGGCCGTCCGCCACCGGAACCGGCAGACCTGCAAATTGCAGCTCTGGAAATTGGAGTTTGAAATCCCTTTCCGCTGTCGGCCATTGTGGAATTCCGGGGCCGTGGGGCGCGCCGGGGAAGGTGCGAACGCATGTACAGGAGCGGGGTGTTCGTCGTCGACGTCCGCGAGAACCGTCTCGTCCAGGTGACCGGCTGCACCGGGGACCGCGTGCAGGTGCGCAGGCCCGGTGGCGGGCTGGAATGGGAAGTCCCGCCGTCGGCGCTGCGGTTGGCGACGCGGGAGGAGCGCAACGCGGCCGGGCTGCGGCCGTACCAGACGGGGTGCGAGCGGTGCGCGGAGCTGGAGGCGGCGCGGCGTACGGCGGCGGCCGGGGATGATCCGGGGGCGTCGCGGAAGGCCACCGCCGAGGCGTTGACGCACTGGGTGATGGAGCACTGCCTGCGCGGGGAGAGGGGATGACGCGGGCAGAATGGCGGTCATGGGGGAGGACGAGGCGTGGAGTGCGTGCGTCGCCCTGGCCGACGACGCGGTCCGGCGCGAACGCGGCCTCGGGGACGGCCGGTACCGGCGGGAGCGGCTGCTCCGGCACCGGGAGCGGGGGGTGTCGCCCGCGACGGGGGAGGCGCTCGTCCGCATGCTGATCGTGCTGGGGGTGCGGGCGGTGGCCCGGGAGGGCGGGGCGGAGGGCGAACGTGCCCTGCTGGTCGGCGCCGAGCGGGCGTTGGGCGGGCGGCCCGCGCACGAACTCTTCGCCGCGCTCCGCGCGACGGGCGCCGACCGGGCCCGCGCCGACGCCCTGCGCCTGCTGCTCTACAGCGGGTCCGCGCTCACCTGGGAGCGCCTGGTCGCCGAGGCCCGCCAGGTGATCAGGCGGGCCGTGGTGGAGCGGCCGCGCTGACGGGGGGCGCGGCGCGTCACAAGGTGATCGTCCGGCCCTGCTCCGCCGACCGCTTGGCCGCCTCCAGGACGCGCAGCGTCGTCGCGGTCTCGGCCGCCGTGACGGGCGGTGCGCCGCCGTCGCGGAGGGCGCGGGCGACGGCCGCGTAGTAGGCGGGGTAGTCGCCGGGGAGCGTGGGGAAGGGTTCGCCGCCGCCGGTCAGGGGGGACTCGCCGGCGCCGAGCCGGCCCCAGGCGGGCTGCGGTTCGGCGCCCCACGGGCCGTCCCCCGGCCGCAGGCCCTCGCGGAGGGCGGCCTCCTGGGGGTCGAGGCCGTACTTGACGTACCCCGCGTCGGTGCCCAGGGCCCGGAAGCGCGGGCCGAGTTGGGCGGTGACGGCGCTCATCCACAGGTGGGAGCGGACGCCGCCGGCGTGCCGGAGGGCGATGAAGGTGTCGTCGTCCGCCTCGGCGCCCGGGCGGCGCACGTCGGACTCGGCGTAGACGGTCTCGGGCGGGCCGAAGAGGGCGACGGCCTGGTCGACCAGGTGGCTGCCCAGGTCGTAGAGGATGCCGCCGACTTCGGCCGGGTCGCCGGACTCGCGCCAGCCGCCCTTGGGGTTCGGGCGCCAGCGCTCGAAGCGGGACTCGAAGCGCAGGACGCGGCCGAGGGCCCCGTCCTCGACCAGCTTCCGGACGGTGCGGAAGTCGCCGTCCCAGCGGCGGTTCTGGAACGGGCTGAGCAGCAGGCCGCGTTCGGTGGCGAGCGCGTCCAGCGCCTCCGCCTCGGCGGCGGTCGCGGCGAGCGGCTTGTCGACGACGACCGGGAGGCCGGCCTCCAGCGCGCGGTGGGCGAGCGGGACGTGGGTGCGGTTGGGGGAGGCGACGACGACCAGGTCGAGGCCGTCGCCGGCGGCCCGGTCGAAGAGTTCGTCCGGGGAGGCGGCGATCCGGGTGCCGGGGTGCTCGGCGCGCACCTGGCGCTGTCGTTCGGGGTTGGCGGTGACGACCGTGTCGAGGGCGAGATCCGGGGTGGCGGCGATCAGCGGGGCGTGGAAGAAGGAGCCCGCTGTGCCGTATCCGATGAGGCCGACGCGGAGGGGGGTGCCGGTGTCCATGGTCGTCACTGTGGCATACGGCGCCGGGCGTTCCGGAGGCGGGGAGTCCACCTGCCGGGCGCGGGGGCGCACCCGTCCGTCACTCGTCCGAGCGAAGGGATTGCACCCTTACGGACCGATTGGTCGTCACTCGCGTTGTTCCTTGAGTGATGTCCCTTTCGTCGAGCTCGTCAAGAGGAACCGCCATGAGATCCGCCCTGGTCGCCGTCCCGGCCGCCGTCCTGCTCGTCTTCCTCACCCCCTCCCCGGCGGACGCCGTCCAGCACGGGATCAGCCGGACGTTCACCGTCCCCACGGCGCGGACCGCCACGCACACGATCTACTGTCCGGGCCGGGAGCACGTGCACAGCGGCGGGGCCCAGATCAGCCCGCCCGGCCGGAACTACATGGCCAGCACCCACCCGACGGAGGACCGGAAGGGATGGTCGGTGACCACCGCGCCGTTCCCCGGCACGCACGAGGGGCGCACCGTCACCCTTTACGCCCTGTGCGCCTGAGGCGCGCCTCCGCCCAACGGGCGGAATCCGGCGGCCGGCCGGGGGACTTCCCGCCGTGTCGGTCGTCGTCCGGCGCCGGGGCGGGGACGGGTCCGGCGACGAAAGGTTTCAGGATGCCGCTGATCCGTGTGCTGAGGACGGCCGCCGCCGGCGCTCTCGCGCTGTGCGCCCTTCCGGCCCCCGCCTCGGCCGCCGACCGGCCCCCGTGCGGTGACCCGGGCAGCCGGGACTTCCCGATCGTCTCCCGGCTGAGCGGCGGTCCCGCCGTCTACGAGCGCGGGGCCGACGGGCCGGCCTGGGAGCTGGACCTGAGGAACGTCACCGGCGTCGGGTGCCGGGCCGTGCATCCCGTCGTGGTGCTGGCGGACCGGGGGCGGGCGCTGCGGCCGCAGGACGTGCGCATGTCGTTCTACGACCGGGAGGGGGCGCGGTGGCGGCCGGTCCGCTTCGAGCGGACGGAGGAGGCGGAGAACGTCGGTGTCCTGGACGGCCGTTCGCCGGACTTCCACGGCTTCGACGTCCCCGCGCACCGGAGCGTGGTCGTGCCGCTGCGGCTGGGGTTCGCGGAGGGGGCCCCGGAGGGGACCGTCACGGCGAACGTCGCGGCCGTGCAGCGGAGGGGGGAGGACGGCGCGTGGGTCGGGGAGTCGGAGGACTACACCTTCGTGGTCGGCTCGCCGCCCGCCGGCGGCCCGGCCGTTCCCGGGCCCACGCCACGGGCGGGCCTCCCGGCCGGGGGACCGCCGCCGGTGCTGGCGGACACCGGGGTGCGGGGCGTCGGGCCGGTGGTGGTCGGGGTGCTGGCCGTGGGGTGTCTGGGGGGCGGGGTGGGACTGGTGCTGTGGGCGCGGCGGATGCGGCGTCAGGGCGCCACGGGGGGTGCGCCCCGCCGGCCGTCCCGGACCCGTGCCGCCGCGCACGCGCGGCCGGGGGCCGCCGGCGCCCGGAAGAACGCCCCGGGGGCTGACTAGGCTGGAAGGTGCCGGGGCGGCGGGCGAGCCCTGCCGTCCCGGTTCATCAGGCGCCCCCGGCCCCCGGAGGGGCAGTACCGGCAGGAGTTCCGCACGTGGCAGAGCGCAAGCCCATCGAATCCTGGCTCACCGACATGGACGGTGTGCTGATGCACGAAGGCATCCCGGTGCCGGGTGCGGACACCTTCATAAAGAAGCTCCGCGAGTCCGGCCGGCCGTTCCTCGTGCTGACCAACAACTCCATCTACACCCCGCGCGACCTGCACGCCCGCCTCCAGCGGATCGGCCTGGACGTCCCCGCGGCCAGCATCTGGACCTCGGCCCTGGCCACCGCCCAGTTCCTGGACGACCAGCGGCCCGGCGGCACCGCCTACGTCATCGGCGAGGCCGGTCTGACCACCGCGCTGCACGACGTCGGTTACGTCCTCACCGACGCCGAGCCCGACTACGTCGTGCTGGGCGAGACGCGCACGTACTCCTTCGAGGCGCTCACCAAGGCCATCCGGCTGATCAACAACGGCGCCCGGTTCATCGCCACCAACCCCGACGAGACCGGCCCGTCCGCCGAGGGCGCCCTTCCCGCCACCGGCTCCGTCGCCGCCCTGATCACCAAGGCCACCGGCCGCGAGCCCTACTTCGTCGGCAAGCCCAACCCGCTGATGATGCGCTCCGGGCTCAACATGATCGGCGCCCACTCCGAGACCAGCGCCATGATCGGCGACCGGATGGACACCGACGTCCTCGCCGGGCTGGAGGCCGGCATGGAGACCTTCCTGGTGCTCACGGGACTGACGACACCGGACGAGGTCGAGCGGTACCCCTTCCGCCCCTCGCGGGTCGTCGACTCCATCGCGGATCTCGTCGGCCTGGTGTGAGGCGGGCCCGACGCGGAAGTGATCCGGGAGCGACCCGGGGGTGACCCGGGAGTGACCCGAGCGGACGGCACGCGCATCCGGATCCGTCACCGATCGGAGTAACGGGCGCACGGAGCGGATGCGCGGCCCGTCCCCGCCGGGTGAACCTCTGAGGTGTCAGGAGGTTCACCATGGTTTCAGTCCGCTCCGCACTCTGCGGCGCGCTGACGGTGGTCGCCGTCGGTACCGCCCCTGCCCATGCCCTCGACGATCCCCCGGCCACCCGCACGGGAACGGTCGAACTCGTTCCCGTCACCAGCAGACCCGGAGCCGACGTGCAGGTGCGCGTCTCGGGGTGCGCCGGCGACCGCGCCACGGCCGTCTCGGAGGCGTTCGTGACCGATGCCCGGCTCGCCCGCGACACCACCGGCCACTTCGCCGAGGCCACCGTCCGCTCCACCACGTCCGCCGGCACCTACCCCGTCCGCGTCAGCTGCGACGGCCGCGAGGACGTCGCCGAGGGCGTGCTGACCGTCGTCCCCGACGCGGTGCCCGACGGCCGCGACGGCCACGCCGCCCTCGGACGCGAGCACGAGAACGCCCAGGACCACGAGCACGAGCGCGAGCACGGCGTCCCCGTCGCCCCCGTGCCCGCGGGCGGCGGCGGCACCGCGCCGGCCGCCGCGGCCGGCACCCCCGGCACCCCCGGGCTCGTCCTCGGCGGCGCCGGCGTCCTGATCGCCGGCGGCCTGATCTGGTACCGCCGCCGCACCGACGCCGCCCGCCGGTGAACGGCGCCCCGCCGTGGACGAAGCACGCGCCGGCGGCCGCGGCCGGCTCCTGATGGGAGCGGTCTGGGCCGCCCTGCTGTGCGCCCTGTGGCTGTGGGGACGCGCGGTCACCGAGGTGCCGTACGCCTCCTGGCCCGCCACCGGTGACCTCACCGCCGCGGGGCGCCCTCCCGTGCGCGAACTCCCGCCGCCGCACGCCCCGTTGGCCCCCGCGCCGCCCCGCCTCCTGGCCATCCGGGCCATGGGCCTCAAGGCCCCCGTCGAGGCCCACGGCCTCACCCGCGAGGGCGCCGCGGAACCCCCGCCCTACGACCGGGCCGGCGCCGTCGCCTGGTACCGGGGCGGCCCCCAGCCCGGCAGCACCGGCGCGGCCGTCCTCGTCGGCCACGTCGACACCGACCGGGCACCGGCGGTCTTCTACCGGCTCGGCGACCTGCGGCGCGGCGAGACCGTCACCGTCGACCGCGCCGACGGCACCACCGCCGAGTTCACCGTCGACGACGTCACCGTCGTCGGCAAGGACCACTTCGACCCCGGCCGGGTCTACGGGCCGCACGCCCCCGGCCGGGCCGAACTCCGCCTGATCACCTGCGGCGGCGACTACGACCACGCCCGCCGCGCCTACGACGCCAACGTGGTCGTCTCGGCCTACCTGACCGGAACCGGACCGGCGTGAACGGCCCCCGCGCCGCGCCTCCGGTGCTCCTTCAGAGCGATCCGCGGTCGTGTCATGAGATGACCGGCCCCGGCCGCGGACACGGCTGTGCCAGCATGGGGGCGACCGGTCGTTGTCCCGCGGGGCGCCAGGCGCCCACGGAAGTACACCCCAAGGGGGAGCGGATGTACGGCAGTCACACCGGCCACGCCCGTCGGGCCCGCGCGGTCCTCGCCCGGGCGGTCACCGCGGGAGCCCTGGTGCTCCTGGCCGGCTGCTCCTCCCCGGACACCGACTCCCCGGCCCCCGACGGATCCCCGCGGCCCGCCATCGCCTCCCCCTCCCAGCTCCCCCGGGCCCAGTCCCCGTACTGGGTCAACCCCGACGGGACCGCCGCCCGCCAGGCCGCCGAGCTGCGCAAGGCGGGCAAGGACCGGGACGCCGCGCTCATCGGCAGGATCGCCCAGCAGCCCGTCGCCGAGTGGATCGGCGTCGACGACCCCGAGAGCCAGACCCGCGGCTTCACCGAGGCCGCCGCCCGGGCCGACCGCGACGCGCTCCTCGTCCTCTACAACATCCCGCACCGCGACTGCGGCCAGTACTCCCAGGGCGGCGCCTCCGACGGGGACTCCTACCGCGCCTGGCTCGACCGCGCGGCCGCCGGCATCGGCGACCGCAGCGCCACGGTGATCCTGGAGCCGGACGCGCTGCCGCACATGGAGGACGGCTGTACGCCGCAGCAGTTCCACGAGGAGCGGTACGCGCTGCTGAAGGAGGCCGTCCGCAAGCTGAAGTCGCTGCCGCGCACGAAGGTGTACCTCGACGCGGGGAACCCCAACTGGATCACTCCCGCGGCCCGGATGGCCGAGCCGCTGCGGCGCGCCGGCATCGACCGCGCCGACGGCTTCGCCCTCAACGTCTCCAACTTCCAGACGACGCGCGACAGCAAGGAGTACGGGCGGGCCCTCTCCGCCCTCGTCGGCGACAAGCACTTCGTCATCGACACCAGCCGGAACGGGAACGGGCCGCTGGCCGAGTCGGGGGGCGATCACGAGAAGGCGTGGTGCAATCCGGGGGGGAGGGCGCTGGGGGAGCCGCCGACTGTTCACACGGGTGACCGGCTCGTTGACGCCTACCTCTGGATCAAGCGGCCGGGGGAGTCGGACGGGGCGTGCAAGGGGGGGCCGGATGCGGGGGAGTGGTGGACGTCGTATGCGCTGGAGTTGGCGCGTAATGCGCGGTCGTGAGGCGCGATGTGAGGATGCCCCGGACCCGCCCTTTCACCGTTGCTCGCCGCGCTGCCGCGCGGGGGGCTGAAATCAGCCCGTCCGGCGTTCGAGGACCAACGCGGCGAAGGCGCGTTGCCCCGCGCGGGAGCGCGCGGAGACGGTGAAGGGGCGGGTCCGGGGCGAATCTCCCTACTTCTCCGCCGGAGGCACCCGCACCCACACCGCCTCCGACGGCGTGTCCTGATCGTCCACGACCACCAGCATGTACCAGCCCGGCGGCACCAGCGAAGGATCCTTCGGGAGGGTGACGGTCACCGAGGACGAACCCTCCCGCCTCATCTCCAGCGCGATGGACCGCTGTTCGACGTTGGTCACATGCGTGAACGACCCCGGCCGGATCAGCCGCGCCTTCGCGACCGGCCGCGCGGACGAGACCCGGTACGACGCCCGCCCCCCGAGCTTCACGACCTGCGGCGCCGTGCTCCTGATCGCGGGACGGCCGTCGCGGAAGAGATACGGCGGGGTGTAGAGGTCGATCTGTTGCTGGAAGACGCCGGGCATCGTGTTGTCCTTGTCCCGGAAGAGGGAGTCGGAGCCGAAGGCCATGACGCGCCCGTCGGGCAGCAGCAGGGCACCCGAGTGGTAGTTGCGGCCGACGAGCGGATCGGCCACCGCGTGCGAGGAGTTGGTGCGCGGGTCGTAGATCTCGGCCCGGAGGACGTTGGAGTCGCTGCGCCCCCGGTAGTCACCGGAACCGTTGGTGGTGAGGACGGTGTCGTCGGGGAGGATGACGCTGCTGGGGTAGCGGGCCTTGGCGTAGAGGTCGGGCCCGTCCCGGAAGCGGGGGCGGTCCGTGTGCAGGTCCACGATCCGCGTCCGGGCGGTGGACTTCTTGTCCTCGCCGACCCCGCCGCCGCCGAGGACCATGTACCGCTGGTCCTGGGCGGGGGGCAGGAGGACGGACATGGACGTCTCCAGGACGTCCGGATCGCTGATGCCGGGGACGGGGATGAACGAGTTGTTCCCCAGGTCCCAGACGCCGGGCTCGCGGCCCTTGTCGGCCGGGCCGTAGCCCGCGTTGGAACCGGTGTAGAAGATCTTGCCCTTGTCGGTGAGGAAGAGGGCGGGGTAGGTCGGGAAGAAGCGCTCCTGCGGCAGGTAGCTCCACTTCTTGGTCTTCGGGTCGTAGATCTCGTTCTTCCCGGGGACGACCTGGCCGATCTCGTCGAGGCCGGAGACGGAGAGGACCCGGCCGTCCTGGAGGGTGGTCAGCGTCGGATACCACCGCGCCTCGTTCATCGGGTCGACGGTGACGTAGCGCTCGGCGACGGGGTCGAACTCGAAGGAATCCCTGATGCCTTGGAAGTCCTTCTTGTCGAACGACAGCTTGTTGGCGATGCCGTAGAAGTTGCGGGCGTCGTCGCCCTTGAGGCCGTCGATGCGGTAGTTGTCGGTGAGGCCGGTGGCGTACTCCTGGCCCTTCCTCAGGGCCTCGACGTAGACCCGGGCCGTGCTGACGGTGACCTTGACCTTGCCGTCCTTGCCCTGCTCCTTCTTGGCGCGCGGGACGAGCACGGCGTCCTTGGACTCGAAGGACTTGCCGGTCTGCTTCCCGGTGAAGACCGTGCCGGCGGGGAAGGTCATCGGCTTGTCGGGGTTCTCGTTGTGGACGACCATGAGGCCGCCGGCCTTGGTGACGTCGCCCTCCAGCTTCTCGTAGCGCTGGGTGCCGCCGGCGACGAGGAGCCGGCCGTCCGGCAGCTGGGTGTGGCCGGCGCAGAAGAGGTCCTTGGGGGTGGGGATGTCCTTGAAGGTGTTCGCCCTGGGGTCCCACAGGACCGTGCGGAAGGACTTCGCCTTGAAGTTGGCCGCGTTGTTGCCCGAGCCGGCGACGAGGAGCACCTTGCCGGTGTGGAGCAGGGCGGCGTGGATGGTGTTGATGCGGTACTCGTCGGGTACGTCCACGACCTCCCAGTGGCCGTTCTTCGCCTTGTAGCCCGGCTGGTTGATCTTGTACTCGTGGTACTGGCCGGAGGCGTAGCCCCAGATCGCCGGCCCGTTCATGCCCGCCAGGGCGAGCACGACCGCCGCACCGACCGCGGTGCGGCGGGTGCGGCGGCTGAGCAGGCGGTTCCGGAATTTCACGGTCCGGAGTCTCATGGCTGGGTCCCCTCGGGCTGTTTGCCGTGGTGCTCGGTCCACCACCAGGCGGCGACGGGCGCGACCGTGATCACGACGGCCAGCGCCGCCCAGGTGCGCATCGCGGCGTGGGCGTGGCCCAGGAAGAACGAGGCCACCAGTGAACCGCCGAAGATCAGCAGGAAGAAGAGGTGGATGCGGAAGGTGCCGAACAGGGTGTCCGGACTGGCCGAGTCGCCCTTGGGCGTCACCACGAACCGGCTCCTGCGGCGCAGCACGGCGTCCAGCAGGGAGCGGGCGTAGACCGGGGCGGAGAGCGCGGACATCACCATGCCGGCCACCCCGCCGGAGCCCTCGGGCTCGTGGGGGGAGACGTTGTGCCGGCGGTTCCAGACGTAGAGGCCGATCTGGAGGGCGGCGGCGTCGCTGTAGAGCATCATCCACACCTGGGAGTCGATCTGGATGCCCGCGGCGCCGAGGCCCAGGAAGAGCGAGCAACTGAGGGCGCCGAGCATCCAGTTGACCGCGGTGACCGGGTAGTAGACGACCATCAGCGTGTAGTTGAGGAAGGGGCCGGGGCGCAGGGTGAAGGGGCCCTTCCAGTACTGCTTGAGGAGGGTCTCGTAGGTGCCCCGGGACCAGCGGAGCTGCTGGGTGAAGAAGTCCGTCCAGGCGTTCGGGCCCTCTCCGACGGCGAGCACGTCGGGGGTGTAGACCGAGCGCCATTTGCGGCCGGTGGCGGGGTTGCGGTGGCGGTGCAGCTCGAAGCCGGTGGCCATGTCCTCCGTGATGGAGTCGTAGAGGCCGCCGATGCCCTTGAGGGCGCTGATGCGCACGGCGTTGTTGGTGCCGACGAACATGGGGGAGCCGTAGCGGTTGCCGGCGCGCTGGATGAGGGCATGGAACAGGAACTGCTGGCTCTCGGCGGCCTTGGTGACCGCCGTGTCGTAGTTCCCGTACACCTGAGGTCCAACGACGAAGGCGACATCCGGGTCACGGAAGTAACCGAGCATGCGCTCCAGGAAGTTGGGCAGCGGCACGTGGTCGGTGTCGACGGAGGCGAAGAAGTCGTAGTCGTCGCCGTGGGCGTCGAGCCAGGCGTTGTAGTTGCCGTGCTTGGTCCTGGCGCGGTGCGGGCCCTCGGGGCGGTTCCACCTGTCGACGCCCTTGCGGGAGAAGTGGTGCACGCCCAGGCGCCGGCAGACCTCCTTGACCTCGGGGTCGTCGCCCTCGTCGAGGAGCCAGACGTGCACCGGGCCGCGGTGGCGCACCCGGACCGCGGCCTCCAGGGTGCGGGTGACCATCCCGATCGGCTCCTTGCCGGGGACGAACGAGGTGAGGAAGGCGACCCGGGTGCCGGTCTCCGGGACGACCGGTATCGGGTCGCGGGCGACCAGGGTGGCGTGGGCGTTGGAGACGACGTTCAGCGTGCGGAAGATCTCGATCAGGCCGATGGAGACCAGCATGACGGCGTCGAGGATCCGCATCGTCGTGGTCGCGTGCTCCCGGTGCGTCCAGTGCGAGGGCTGGAGGAGCCAGACCAGCAGGACGACGGAGACGACGGGGGCCAGGCCCAGCAGCAGGGCGGCCTGGACGCGGTGCGGCTCGTCGGCCAGGAGGCTGCGGTAGCGCACCCGGTAGGGGCCGGGGCCGGGCTGGGTGAGCGGGCCGGCCAGGCGGCTGTAGTGCTCGTAGTCGTAGCGCGGGCGGGTGGGGCGGTGCGGCCGGGGCGGCGGGGAGGGGCGGGGCGCGGGTCTGCGCCGCCCGTCCTCCGGCTCCGGCGGGGCCGGGATGCGCAGCCGGGTGGCGACCGAGGGGTCGCCGGGCACGGGCTCGCGAGGAGCCGTGCGCCGCGCGTCGGCAGGCGTGGACGTCATGGATCGTTCCCCCCGTACGGTCGTTCCCCCGCACGCGGCGACGCCGCGTGGTGTGCTGGTGCGCGGGCCCGCCGGCCCCCCTCGGCCGGTGCCCGGTGCCGCCCGGCTTCCCCGGCCGGGCGTGCGGATCCACCGGCACCGGCTCCCTCCGGTGCCGTCAACTCCCCGCGGTCGCGGTGACGTTGGGACAACTGTTGGATCAGGATCTCGGACCCCGCGTCATGATCGCAAGGTTGAAACAAGCTGTTTACCGGGCAAAGCGGTATGCCTTTCGGAGACGTGTACGAATGTCGCAGAAGTGATCGCGGATGGCCTCTTCTGTTCGTACCGCGTCACCCGCCCTGACGGCCGCGACGATCTCCCGGTGCCGGGCGGAGACCGTCCGCGGGTCCGGGGGCGCGGTGGTGCGCACTCCGTCGCGCAGCCGGTGGAAGGCGCTCCAGAACGCCTCGGGCACGGCGTCGATCAGCGGGTTGTCGAGCCCCCGGCAGAAGACGGCGTGGAAGGCGCGGTCGGTCTCCGCCCGGACGGGGCCGGTGAGCGCCTCGTCCTCCATCCGGGCGACGATGGCGTCGAGCTCGGCCAGGTCCGGCTCGGGCATCCGGCCGGCCAGCCGCCACGCCAGCCCGGTCTCGACGGCCTCCCGCAGCTCCAGGAGCTGGAGCAGGCTGTCCTCGCCGCGCCGGTGGCCGGCCACGGTGCGGAAGGCGAGGCCCTCGGTGATCGGGGCCATGGTCATCGGGCCCACATAGGTGCCGAAGCCGTGCCGGATCTCGACGATGCCCATCGCCTGGAGCGCCTTGAGCGCCTCGCGGACACAGGTGCGTCCCGTCCCCAGCAGCTCCGTGAGCTCCCGTTCGGTGGGCAGGGGCGCCCCCGGCGGCAGCCGGCGGTCGATGACGATCTGCTTGATCCGCTCCAGGAGGTCACTGGCCATTGGGAGACTGTGCCCTGCCGGCATCCGCTTGGCCATCACACGAAAGCCTTGGGCAACGCCGAGAGGCCCCTCACGGTGAGTGAGGGGCCTCTCGGCTGTCGTGCGCCGCCAGGGACTCGAACCCCGGACCCGCTGATTAAG
Source organism: Streptomyces caatingaensis (assembly GCF_001187435.1). Lineage (GTDB taxonomy): Bacteria > Actinomycetota > Actinomycetes > Streptomycetales > Streptomycetaceae > Streptomyces > Streptomyces caatingaensis. The sequence continues at coordinate 592,621 of NZ_LFXA01000018.1, forward strand.
AGTCAGCTGCTCTAACCAACTGAGCTAGCGGCGCCTGCTGACAGAGAAAACTCTACCTCACTCCTGGGGGTGCTTCCGACCACCCTGGCGGAGTACCCCCGGACCGGGGGCTCCGCCGCTGGTCGCGGCGGTGGGCGGCCCCCGGGGACGGCCGGCGGAGTGCGGGGCGCGCGGACCGTTGAGAAGCTGGCCGGGCGGGCGTCCGGCCCCGGCCGCGGGCCGGTCCGGAAGGCGGCGGAAGGGAGCGGAGAGCGGTGAGCGACCCGATATCCGGCGACCGCCCGCGGGCCGGGGGGCCTGCGGAGAGTGACGACGAGGGGGGTGTCCGCCGTGGCGCCGTGCGCGGCGCCCTCGTGGTGGCGGTGGGCGCGGCCTTCCTCGCGGGCTCCGGTCCGGCCGTCGCCTGGGCCGGGGAGCCGCCCGACCCCGCGGTGATGGCCCCGGCCGCCGGCGACCCGGCGCCGGAGGGGCGACCGGAGGCCGGGGAGCCGGCGGTGGAGGGGGCGCCGGCGGAGGACGGGGTGCCGGCGGTGGAGGGGCGACCGGAGGCCGGGGCGCCGGCGGTGGAGGGGGTGCCGCTGCCCGTCGGCGCGGCGGCCGGCCCCGGAGCGGAGGCGGTAGCGGAGGCGGGCGCGGAGGCGGCGTCCGGCCCGGAGGAGGGGCTCGCCGGGGCCGAGGAGGAGGGGGGCGGCGGGGTGTCCGCCGCCCGGAGGCTGGAGGCCGCGGTCGCGTACGCCGTGGCGCACATCGGCGACCCGTACGCGCTCGGCGGGCGCGGGCCGCACCGCTGGGACTGCTCCGGGCTCGTACAGGAGGCGTACCGCCGGGCGGGCGTCCGGCTGCCGCGCGTCGCCGCCGATCAGTACCGGGCGACCGCGCGGGTGCCGCGCCGGTCGCTGCGCCGGGGGGACCTGGTCTTCTGGTCCTCCGACGGGCGGGCCTCCGGGGTGCACCACGTGGCGATCTACCTGGGCGGCGAGCGGTACGTGGAGGCGGCGCGGCCGGGGACGAAGGTGCGGATCTCGACGTTCTCGCGGAACCGGCCGCGGCTCTACGGGCGGGTGCGGCTGCCCGCGGGGCGGGCGTTGCGGGCCGCGGCCGCGGACGGCGGCGTCCGGCCGGACTGAGGCGAAGGGGGCCCGGACTGAGGCGAAGGGGGCCCGGGCCGAGGGCGAAGGGGGCAAGGCCCTTCCCGTGAACGGCGGCCGAACCGTCGCCGTCTTTGGCCTGGACATGACTATTGCCCGGCGCTAGCCTCCGTCTTGGTCTAGACCGCATGGTCCGGACGCGGCGGCCCGTATGCGGCGGTCCGCCGCGCCGGCATCCCCCACCGGCTCACGAACCCCCCACGTTCAGGAGCGAAGTATGCGCAAGAAGATCAGTGCGGTGATCGTCGGCATCGGTGTCACCTGCGTCTCCCTCTTCTCCACGGCCAGTGCGGGGGCGCACGGTTACACCGACGCCCCCACCAGCCGGCAGCGGTTCTGTGCCAACGGCACGGTGCAGGACTGCGGCGAGATCCAGTGGGAGCCGCAGAGCGTCGAGGGCCCGAAGGGCTTCCCCAGCCACGGGCCCGCGGACGGCACCCTCTGCGCGGGCGGCAACAGCCGCTTCGCCGAACTCGACGACCCGCGCGGCGGCCAGTGGCCCGCCACGGACCTCACGGCCGGACAGCCCACCACCTTCCGCTGGCGGCTGACGGCCCGCCACGCGACCACCGACTTCCGCTACTACCTCACCAACGACCACTACGACCCCACCCGCCCGCTCACCCGCGCCGACCTGGAGCCGGAGCCCTTCCTGACCGTGCCCTACGGCGGCCGGATACCGGACGCCACGGTCACCCACCAGGGCACGATCCCCGCCGGCCGGACCGGCAAGCAGCTGATCCTCTCGGTCTGGACGATCGCCGACACCGGCAACGCGTTCTACGCCTGCTCGGACGTCCGGCTGTCCTGATCGTCGTCCGCCTCACCGGCCGGCGGGCGGCGCAGCGCGATCCGCGCCAGGACGCCGGCCACCGCGAGCGCGGCGACGGCCAGCAGGACGTGGTCGGGCACCGCGTTGCCCAGCCGGGAGGCGGTCTCCTCGAGGCCGGCCTCCTGGTCGGCGTCCAGCAGGCCGGGCAGTCCGGTCGTGCCGTCGTACAGCAGGAACAGGACGCCGATCCCGATGAAGAACAGCCCGGAGAGCAGGGAGGTGGTGTGCAGCCGCAGCGGCCCGAGCCGCAGTTCCCGGCCGCGCAGCCAGCGCCGGCCGCCCAGCTTGAAGCGGTCCCAGAACAGGGCGAGGAGGAACAGCGGCAGCGCCATGCCCAGCGCGTAGACGGCGAGCATCGCGGCCCCGCTCGCGACCTCGCTGCGCATGGCGGTCATGGCCAGCACCGAGCCGAGGATGGGCCCGGCGCAGAAGCCGGCCAGGCCGTACACACAGCCCAGGAGGAAGGTGGACGCGGCGGTGGTCGGGGTGATCCGGCCGGCCGCGGCCTGGGCCTTCTTCGAGGCGAAGCCGAGCCCGAGGATCTGGGCGGCGCCCAGGGCGATCACGATCCAGCCGCCCGCGGTGACCAGCGCGTCGCGGTGGCCGTTGAAGAGCCGGCTGGCGGCCGTGGAGGCCGCACCCAGCGGGACGAGCGTGGTCGCGAGGCCGAGGTAGAAGACGCCGGTGCGGGCGAGCAGCCTGCCGGGGCTCGCCAGCGAGTAGGCGAAGAACGCCGGCAGCAGCAGCGCGCTGCACGGGCTGACCAGGGCGAGGACACCGCCGAGGAAGGCGGCGAGGTAGCCGATGTCCGTCACTTGCCGGCCTTCGCCCGCGCGGCCTCGGCGGCGGCCTTCGCCTGCGCGATGGCGGCCTCGAACTCCTCCATCGGCTGGGCGCCCGCGACGGGCCGGCCGCCGACGAGGAAGGACGGGGTGCTGGAGACGCCGATCCCGTAGCCCTGCTCCTGGTCCTTCTTGACGGCGTCGGCCGCGGCGGAACCGTTCATGTCCGAGCGGAAGCGGTCGAGGTCGCGCACTCCGGCGGTACGGGCCAGGTCGACCAGCTTGTCCTCGGCGAGGGCGTCGCCCTTGCGGGTCTTGGCGTACACCTCGTCGTGGAACTGCCAGAAGCGGCCCTGCTGCCCGGCGGCCCAGGAGGCCCGGGCGGCGCGCACCGACGGCTCGCCGAAGATCGGGAAGTTGCGGAACTCGATCCGCAGGACGCCCGTGTCGACATACTTCTTGATCAGCTCGGGCTGGCTGTCGCGCGTGAACTTCCCGCAGAACGAGCACTGGTAGTCGGCGTACTCCACCATCACCACGGGGGCGTCCGGCTTGCCGACGGCCATCGGGTCGTCCTCGGCACGGCGGCTGGTGGTCCGCTCGACCTGGTTGTAGAGGGCCTGCTGGGGGTCGGCCGAGGAGGACGCGGAGGGCTTGCGGTCGTCGCCCCCGGAGCCCTTGGCGATGGCGATGCCCGCGGCGACGACGGCCACGAGCAGGGCGACGACGGCGCCGGCGGCGGCGAGCCGGCGGGAGCGGGTGGTCCGGGCCTTCGCGGCGGAGGGCTTGCCGGCGGCCGGCTTCTTGGGTCCGGGCTTGCCGGTCTTGGCGGAGGTGCTGGGGGACATGGCGGGGGAACTCCCTGGTCGGGCGGAATCTGGGCATGCCGGGGCGCGGCCCGGCGACGGGCCGTGCGGGCGGGTCTAGATCCGCAGGACGGGGAGGAGCTCGGCGGCCCCGGCGACGGTTCCGGGCGGGGCCCGGGGGACGCCGAGCCGCTGGTGGGGCGCCCGGGGCAGCGGGGAACGCGCGGTGCCGGCCGCGGTGAGCGGGTCGGTGTGGCCGTGCGCCACGACAGCGTCGGCGCCCTTGAGCGGGACGTCGAGCGGCCGGCAACTGCCGCCGCCGTCGTCGCGGACGCCGATGTGCGGCGGGGTGAACGCGCCGTCGGGGGAGGTCGCCGTGGGGACGGAGGCGGGTGCCGTGGCGGCCGTGGCCGCGGGGGCGGCCGGGCCGAAGAGGGCCACGAGGAGCAGCAGCAGACAGGCTGCCGCCGTACGGCGGTGCTGGGGCACCGGCTGCTCCTTCCTCCTCTGACGAAGAAGGCCCCTCACCAAGGTGAGGGGCCTTCTTCTGTCGGTGCGCCGCCAGGGACTCGAACCCCGGACCCGCTGATTAAGAGTCAGCTGCTCTAACCAACTGAGCTAGCGGCGCCTGCTGACGGAGTAAATACTACCTGGTCCCGAGGGGTGCTCCGTACCACCCGCCCCGGAGGGCCCTCCGGCCCCGGGATTCCGGGCCTTGCGCGCCCGTGGGGACCGTCTCGCGTGGGGCCCGGCTCAGTGCAGGGCCAGCGAGAGCAGCATCGGGGCCGCGTGCCGGTTCAGCTCCTCGGCCGCGCGGCGCAGCCGGTGGGCGTGCGCGAGCGGGAGGGAGAGGGCGAGCGACCCCACGCGTTTCCCGGCGGTGATCGGGACGGCGGCGCAGACGGTGCCGACCGCGTACTCCTGGAGGTCGAGGACGGGCACGGTGGCGGGCTGGGCCGCGAGCCGGGTCAGCAGCGTCCGCTCGTCGGTGATCGTCCGCGAGGTGAAGCGGGCGGCCCGGTGGCGCGCGAGGTGGTCGCGCCGGTCGTCGTGGGCGAGCTGGGTGAGCAGGCACTTGCCGACCGCGCTGGCGTGGGCGGCGGTGCGGAAGTCGACCCACTCGTGGACCCGGGGCGTGCACGGCCCGTCCGCGTACTGGGTGATCCGGACCTCGCCGTCGACGTAGCTGCTCAGGTAGACCGCGGCGCCGATGGTGTCGCGCAGCCGGGACAGGGAGTCCTGGAGCCGGTGCGTCAGGGCGGTCTCCCGCCCGGGGCCGGTGGCCAGGGTGTCCAGCGCGGGACCGGCGGCGTAGGCGCCGTCGCCGACGCGGGTCACGTAGTGCTCGCGGTGGAGCATCGAGAGCAGCGGCGTCAGACGGCCGGCGGGCAGGGCGGTCTCACGGGCGAGCTGGGCCTCGCTGACCCCGCCGACGTGCCTGGTGACCGCTTCCAGGACGCGCAGGGCCTGCTGTACCGAGTGGAACGGTGTGATCGGCTCGGGCTTGAGCGCCACGGTCTCCCCTTGGCTGGTTGCGCGGGTGTTCCGCTTCTCACGATAGGGGCGAAGGGGGCCCTCCGGAGAGCCTGTTGGCGAGAAACGGCGCGGAGTGGGTGGCTCTGTTCTGTGGCGCTGGTCATGGGCATATGCCGTCCGCATGAGGGGCGGGGGGCGAGGGGGCGGGGAATAAACCGGAGAGGGGCTCCGGTTGGCCTCCGTCGAGCAGTGTTGCGACAGGCGAGCAGGGAGGCGGGCCACCGTGGCCGAAGCGCAGTACGGAACGACGACCGACGGACGGGCCCCGGTGCGGCTGTCCGTCCTGGACCTGGCCACCGTCGGCAGCGGACGGACCGCCGGGCAGGCGCTGGCGACCACCGTCGAGCTGGCCCGCCTCGCCGAGCGGCGCGGCTACCACCGCTTCTGGGTCGCCGAGCACCACTCGATGCCCGGCGTGGCCAGCTCCTCGCCGGCCGTGATCCTCGCCCACCTCGCGGCGCACACCGACCGCATCCGGCTCGGTTCGGGCGGGGTGATGCTGCCCAACCACGCGCCGCTGGTGATCGCCGAACAGTTCGGCACGCTGGAGGCGTTTGCGCCCGGGCGCGTCGACCTGGGGCTCGGGCGCGCGCCCGGCACGGACGGCGCGACGGCGGCCGCGCTCCGGCGCACCGACCGGCTCGGGGAGGGGGCGGACGACTTCCCGCGGCAGCTCGCCGAGCTGATCCGTTTCCTTGACGACGATTTCCCCGACGGTCATCCCTACGCGCGGATCCACGCGGTGCCCGGCCCCGTGCAGGGCCGGGTGCCCGGCGGTGTGCAGCGGGCCGACCGGCCCGCGGTCTGGCTGCTCGGCTCGTCCGGCTTCAGCGCCCGGCTGGCCGGGGCGCTCGGCCTGCCGTTCTCCTTCGCCCACCACTTCTCGGCGGCGAACACCCTGCCGGCCCTGGAGCTCTACCGCTCCTCCTTCCGCCCCTCCGCGGTGCTCGACCGCCCGTACGCGAAGATCGGCGTCCAGGCGCTGGCCGCGGACGACGCCCGGGAGGCGCGGCGCCAGGTCATGACCGGTGCCCTGGCGATGCTCCGGCTGCGCGGCGGCCGCCCCGGTCTGGTGCCGACGCCGGAGGAGGCGGAGGCGTACGAAGGGAGCGCCGCGGAGCGGGAGTCGTGAAGGACTGGGTGGGGAATGTGGTGTACGGGACGCCGGACGAGGTGCGGGCGGGGCTGGACGCGCTGGCCGCGCGGACCGGCGTGGACGAGTTGATGATCACGGCGAACGTGCACGGGCCGCGGGCGAGGCTGCGGAGCTACGAGCTGATCGCGGACGCGTACGGGATGTGAGGCGGCGGATGACGCCCGGCGCACGCCCCCGCGCGTGCGCCGGGTCGAGCAGGGGCGCGGCCTCCGCGGCGGGCGCTCCTACACCACCGCCCCCGCTCCCGCGCCCAGCAGCGCGGAGATCCGCTCCGCGCCCACCGGCCGGGAGAAGAACCAGCCCTGTCCCGTGTCGCACCCGATCCGCCCCAGCCGTTCCGCCTGCTCCGCGCTCTCCACGCACTCCGCCGTCACGGTCAGCCCCAGCCGGTGGGCGAGCTGCACCAGCGCCTCGACGATCGTCTCGTCGGCGGGGTTGGGGTGCTCGTCCGTACGGAAGCCGTGGACGAACGACCCGTCCAGCTTGAGCGCGGAGACGGGCAGCCGGCTCAGGTAGGCCAGGTTCGAGTAGCCGGTCCCGAAGTCGTCGATGGCGATGGCGACGCCCATGTCGCTGAGTCTGCGCAGCTGTTGGAGGGGGCGCCCGGCCGATCCCATCACCGCCGACTCCGTGAGCTCGAGCTGGAGCAGCCGGGCCGGCAGCCCCGTGCCGTCGAGGATCGCGGCCACGTCCGCGACCAGGTCGGAGTCCCAGACCTGGCGGACCGCCACGTTCACGCTCACCACCAGTGGCTCGGCGGGCCGGGCGAGCTGCCAGCGGCGCGCCTGCCGGCAGGCCGTCTCCAGCACCCAGCGGCCCAGCGGCACGATGGCGCCGGTCTCCTCGGCGAGCCCGATGAACCGATTCGGCGCCAGCGTGCCGAACTGCGGGTGGTGCCAGCGGACCAGCGCCTCCACCCCGCGCACGACCCCGTCGACGAGCCCCACCAGCGGCTGGTACTGCAGGACGAACTCACCGCGCTCCACGGCCGGCCGCAGCGTGCTGGAGAGCGCCTGCCGGGTCATGCGGTGCGCGTTGCGCTCGGGGTCGAAGAGCGCCCAGCGGGCCTTTCCGTCCGCCTTGGCCCAGTACAGCGTCGTGTCCGCGGCCTGCATCAGCTCGGTCGCGTGCGTGCCCGCCGTCGGGCGTTCGACCACGCCGATGCTCGCGGAGACGGCCAGCCGCTGCCCGTCCACCTCGAACGGCCGCTGGAGCGCGGCCTGGACGGCGCCGGCGAGTGCGACGAGCTGCTCGGTGCCCGCCGACTCCTCGACGAGCAGGGCGAATTCGTCGCCGCCGAGCCGGGCCACCAGGTGGCCGCCCCCGGCCGCGCACTCCCGCAGCCGGCGCGCCACCGCGCACAGTAGGCGGTCGCCGGCCCGGTGGCCGAGGGTGTCGTTGACGGCCTTGAAGCCGTCGAGGTCCAGGTAGCACAGCCCGATCCGGCCGTGGCCGTCCGCGGCCGCGAGCGCCGCGGCCAGGCGCTCGAAGAACAGGCTGCGGTTGGGCAGCCGGGTCACCGGGTCGTGCATCCGCAGGTGCCGCAACCGGGCGCGCAGGTCGCGCCGTTCGCTGATGTCCGCCACCGAGAGCAGCGCGTCGCGGCCGCCCGGCAGCGGGGTCACGGTCACCTCCGCCCAGATCGCGCGGCCGCCCGGACGGCGCAGCCGGCGGGTGCAGTTGAGCCGTGCCCGGCGGCCGAGGAGCACCTCCCGGTAGGCGTTCCAGACCCGGGAGTCCTCCCGCAGTCCGGTGAACTCGGCCGCGGGACAGTCCTGGAGGCGCGCCGCGTCGGTGCCCAGCAGGGCGCCGAGGGCGTCGTTGGCGACGCGCACCAGGCCGTCGGGGCCGACGACGGCCATGCCGAGGTGCGCGGCCCGGAAGGCGGCGCGGAAATCGTCCGCGTCGACGCCGCGTTGCGTGGAGTCACCGATCGTGACGCTGCGTTGTGTGACGACGGGCACCGTCGCACCCGGCGCGCCGCCCTGGCCGTCGAGGGTTCCGCTCACCGCTCGCTCCCGCGTGGCATTCGTTTCCGCACTGTCCGTGCGGCGTTCGTTCCGGTGCAGTTCCGCAATCGCGCTCGAAGTGGCGACATTCTGCGGTCGGTTGGGGCATTTGGTGCTGCGCATGGGGTGTTCGTGGGGATGGTGCGGGGGCCGCTCGGGCGGCCGGGGCCCCGGTCCGGGGGCCGGGTCTCCTCGGTGCGGCGCGTCGCCGACCGTTTCCGCGCGTCCATGTCCGCCGGGGGCCGGAGCCGTATGGACGCGCTTCCCGATGTGATCTCGCTTGACCGTCCGTGACTGAGGGTGATGTACCCAGAAGTCGGCCCCATCACTCGACTGGGGGACTGGAACAGGGCATAACGCCACAAATCACTCAAGGCTGATGGCGGTGTCCCGAATCCGTCCCGGGAGGTCGACGTGGTGCGTCCGCAGACACCCCGGGGGGCGGAACGGCCCCGCCTGCGCCGCCTGGGTGCCGTGCTGACCTCCCTGTGCGCCATCGCCGCGACCCTGGTGGCGGGCCCCGCCCACGCGGCCGGCCCCGGCGGGCCCTGCGCGCTCCCGCGCAGCGAGGCCCACCACTCCGAGGGCCTCGACACCTGGAACCCCTCCTACCCGCGCCCCCTCGGCCGCCTCGACGCGGTCATGGTCTTCCTCTCCTTCCCCGACTCCCGGCCGGTCGCCACCCCCGCACAGCTCGCCGCGGACCACTTCCCGGCCACCTCGCGCTTCTTCGAACGGGCCTCCTACGGGCGGTTCACGGTGCGCGCCCACCCCGTGAACCGCTGGTTCCGGATGCCCCGGCCCTCCACCGCGTACCGGATACAGCGCGACTGGGACGGCGAGCTGCGCACCGCCTACCTGCGCGACGCCATCGCCGCCGCGCGCGGCGGCGTGGACTTCGGCCGCTACGGGCTCGTCTACCTGGTCGCCGACCCGGACGCCCCCGGGGTGGACTCCGACGCGACCAAGGTCGTCAACCTCGACCGGCCGCTGGAGGTGGACGGCGCCGAGCTGCGCCGCGTCGTCACCGTCTTCGAACACCATCCGCCGGACCGCAACGTCCTCGCGCACGAGACCGGCCACGTGCTGGACCTGCCCGACCTCTACCACCGGCCGTCGGAGGGGAAGGGCGACTGGGACACCCACGTCGGCGACTGGGACCTCATGGGCAGCCAGTTCGGGCTCGCCTCCGACCCCCTCGGCTGGCACAAGTGGAAGCTGGGCTGGATCGACGTCCGGCAGGTGGACTGCGTCACCTCCCGGGGCAGCGGCCTGCACACCCTGCTGCCGCTGGAGGAGCGGCCGCGGGCGGGGCAGGACCGGCCGGCCCGGCTGCTGGTGGCCCGCACCGGACGGACCGGCGCGATCGTCGCCGAGGTCCGCGTCGCGTCCGGCAACGACGCCGCCACCTGCGCGGAAGGGGTGCTGGTCTACCGGGTGAACAGCGAGACGCCGTCCGGCGGCGGGCCCGTGCGGGTGCTGGACGGGCACCCCGCCACCCAGGCGTGCGCGGGCGAGGCCGTCTACCCGCCGCTCGCGGACGCCCCGCTGGCCGTGGGCGAGACCCTGGAGGTCAAGCCGGAGGGCGTGCGGATCACCGTCCAGGGAAGGGCGCCGGGCGGGGCGTGGACGGTGCGCATGGACAAGGAGTGACAGGGGCGGTGAAGGGGAAACGAGAAGATCCCCCTCGCTTCCGCGAGAGGGATCTTCTCCGTCTGTGCGCCGCCAGGGACTCGAACCCCGGACCCGCTGATTAAGAGTCAGCTGCTCTAACCAACTGAGCTAGCGGCGCCTGCTGACAGAGAAGACTCTAGCACCCTGATCCGGTGGAAAGAAAATCCGTATGTTTGAGACCCGCGCGGGCGGTCCGGACGCAGGCCCAGAGCAGGACGTCGGGGCCCGGCAGCCACGGCCGGCGCACGTCGGGGGCCACCACCCAGCGGCAGGACGGCGGCGTCGGCTCGGTCTCGTCGGGCGGCAGGGGTGCCGGGACGGTCACGGCGTCGCCCGTGCCCAGGCACAGCAGCGGAGGGACCGCCTCCGCCCACTCCTCCCAGCGGAGCAGCGCGGGCAGCCGCTGGGCCGTGCCCGGGGCGGCGAACAGCAGCAGCCGCCCCTGCTGGGCGGCCACCGGGCCGGAGCCGGGCCCGGCCGACCACAGCCGGTCGAGCATGCGGCGGCCGAACAGCGCCGGGACGCCGATCACGTCGAAGGCCGTACCGCACGGGAGGACGAGCGGCGAGCGGGGGCTGTCCGCCCACAGGGCCAGCACGCTGCGGGGGAACGGGCTGGCGGAGGCCAGCCAGTCGGCGCCGGCGGGGGAGACCCGGACGGCGGGGTGCGGGCTCGGGCTGCGGGTGGGGCGCGGGGCGCGCGGCCTGGTGTCCATGTCCCATGATCGGCACCAACACGGCGGCGGGCGGCGGCAGTTGCGGGAAATCGGGACAGGCCGGCGAGGGGTGCGCTAGGTTGGTCCCGCATATGCCAACGGCCCATGAGAGGTCATGGGCCGTACGGTCGGGGCGGCTGGTCCGCTACTCCGCGGTCCTGCTGCCGCGCAGCAGGCCCCGGCCGAATTCCACCATCTTCCTGGTGTAGTCCTCACTCCACTCGGCCTGCTCCGCGATCGCGGCCGTGGGCAGCCGGTCGAACCGCCGGGGGTCGGCGAGCTGGGCCGCGGCCACCGCCTGGAACTCCACCGCGCGATCGGCGGCGGCCCGGAAGGCGAGCGCCAGCTCGGTCGAGCGCGCCAGCAGCTCCCGCGGATCCTCGATCGACTCCAGGTCGAAGAAGTGCTCGGCCTCCGCGACGGCCTCCGGCGGTTCGAAGAGCAGCGGCGCGGGCCTCAGGCGGCGCGGGGCGGAGGCGCCGCCGCTCCCGCCCGGACCGGGAGCCTGTTTCGGCTCGCACTCGCACATGTACCTACCTCCTGGATCGTCTGCACCGCCCTCCATTGTCGCGCCGCACGCAAGGGGGCCGGGCGGGGCTCACCCCCGCCAGGCCACCCGGTGCTCCGCGAGATGCGCCAGGACCGCGTGGTGCGCCTCCCACCCGTCCGGGAACTTCACCGCCACCCCCAGCCGCACCGGCTCCGTCGACGGATGCTCGTCGAGCAGGCGGTCCACCCCCGCCCGGCACACCACCACGCACGCGTGCCGGTGCCGCGAGGCGAGGACGCACAGGCGGCCCGTCTCCAGGTGGAAGGCCGTCGCGTCGGGGCGGCCGGACAGCGGGTGGAGGACGACGGTGACGTCGAACTCGCGGCCCTGCAGCCGGTTCGCCGTGTCCACCGCGACCCCGGAGACGCCCTGCCCGGCGAGCGCGGCCCGCACGGCCGCCGCCTGGTCGCGGTGGGCGGTGCCGACGGCGATCCGCCCGGCGGTCAGCGGCACCGGCCCGTCCGGGGCGCTGGTCACGGCCCCGCCCCGGTCGAGCATCCGGCGCACGACCAGCGCCACCGCCGCCACCGCCTCCGGATCCGTCCGCGGCGTGAGGCGCTCGGGCAGCTCCAGCAGCCCCCACCCCGAGGCGGCCGCCTCGTCCAGCACGCGGTCCACCGCGGAGGCGTCGGGGCGGGCGCCGAAGGCCAGCAGCCGGTCGCCCGGCCCGGTGCCGCTGCGGAAGCGCGCGTAGGGGTAGAACGCGTCGGAGACCAGCCGCGCCGCGGAAGCCGGCAGCCGCCAGGAGACGGGCAGCCGGTGCTGCGGGAGCCCGGGGTTGTGGGCGAGGAGCGTGCTGACGGCGCTGGCCGACGGGTCGTACGACAGGCCCGCCCACTGCGCCGTCCCGTCCGTGCCGACGACGCTGAACGGGTCGAGCTGCCCCGGATCGCCCACGAACAGCGCCCGTTCGAAGAGCCCCGCCACCGCCAGCAGCGCGTCCGACCGCATCTGGTACGCCTCGTCGACGATCGCGTGCCCCCACGGCGCGTCCACCCGCGTGTGCGCCCACTTCGCGGCGGTGGAGACGACGACGTCCAGCCCGGCCAGGTCGGCGGGCCTGGTGGAGGTCACCACCTGCTCCAGGGCGTCCAGCGCCGGGTCGTACGGCTGCGGGTCGCTGCTGTGCAGCCGGCCGACGGGCAGCTCGGCGTCCGCCGCGGCCAGCCGCAGGACGAGGTCGTCCACCTGGGCGTTCGTCTGCGCGACGATCATCAGCGGGCGCCCGGCCCGGGCGAGCTCCCGCGCGGCCCGCACGACGAGCGTCGACTTGCCGGCACCGGGCGGCGAGTCGACGACGACGCCGCGGTGCCCGTCGCCGAGGGTGTCGCGCAGGATGGCCTCCGTCGCCGCGGCGGCCGCGGCGGACGGGTCGAAGACCGCACGCGGTGCGGGCACGGCGTTCACAGCAGGTCCTCCGGGGTGACCGGGTCGGGCTCGTCGGCCGGGGGACCGGGCGGCCCGCCGTGCGTCCACGGCGTCCGCTCGGGGTCGGGCAGGTCGGGGCCGCCCCGGGGCGCGTGCTCGAAGAGCGTCCAGCACACGTGCTCCCCGGGCGCGGGCACCGAGCCCGCGTCGGGCACCCTGCCGCGCCCCATGCCCGTCATCAGCCGCACGACCGGACCCTCCGGGCCGGCCGCCACGCACTCGGCCGACTGCGTCCGCCCGTCCGCCAGCGCCCGGTGCACCCGCACGCCCTCCTCCAGCAGCGGAGCGTCGTCCGTGCGCACCGTCACCAGCGGACGCGGCCGGGGCACCCTCCCCTCCGAGAACTCCATGACCACCTCGGTGACCTCCCCGGCGAACGCCTCCCCGGCGAGCCGTCGCGCGGCCATCACCAGCGGGTCGTCCAGCGCCTCCCGCGCCTCCAGCCGCGCCTGCGCCGTCTCGCGGGCGGCCAGCTTGCGGGCGGCGGTCACCGCGTCGTCGCGCCGGGGCTGCGGGGGCTCGCCGGCGCGCACACGGTCGCGGTGGGCGGTGTACGACCAGCGGTCGCCCTTCCACCGCTCGGCGGCCCCGGCCGCCTCCGGCAGCTCCCGCAGCAGGTCAACGCCCCGCCACAGCGCGTCCCAGGTGGGCCGCAGCTGGGACGCCAGCAGCGCGCGGATCTCCTCGTCGGCGCGGCGCAGGGCGTCGTGACCGCGGCCGGTGTCGAGCACCCGCGCGCGGGCCGCGTCGTAGCGGGCGACGGCGGGCGCCAGCCGCTCGCTGTCGAAGGCGGGGTCGGTGGCGGGACCGGCGGGCGGGTGGAGGAGCAGCCCGTCGGCGTCGCGCGCCTGCTCGGCGGCGAGGGCCGCGGCGGGCCCGTCCGTGCCGCCGGGCGGGTCGATCCAGGCGAGGAGGGCGCCGAGGTGCTGGTCCTCCAGCCGGCTCTGGCCGGTGGCCCAGTGGCGGCCGAGCAGCTCCGTCATGGACAGCAGCATGGCGGAGCCGGGGACACGGGCGCGCTCGCCGAAGTGGGTGAACCAGCGGCCGAGCAGCGGGACGCGGGGCGGGGCGGGCCAGTCGGCCGAGGGATCCTGCTCGGCGGTGCGCCGGAAGCGCATGGACCGGCCGAGCAGCCGGACGTACTCGACGCCCGCCGGGCTCGGCACCAGCAGCTGCGGGGCGTCGGCGCACAGCTCGGCCTCGACCGTCGTGCGCCGGCCGGTCGCCGGGTCGGTCTCCTTGCGCTCCTCGGGGACGGTGTCGTCCGCGAACCCCTCGACGTACGGCAGGACGGCCTCGGCGAGCTCGGCCAGGAACGCGAACCGCAGGGCGCGGTCGCGCGGCTGGGCCACCGTCAGCAGCCGCGGCGCGGCGCGGTCGGTGCCGACGAGGGCGCCGAGCGGGGCGCCGGTCTCGCCCGCGGTGGTCAGCGGGACGAGGACCAGCGGCCGGGCGGACAGGTGCCGGTGGCGGACGGTGGCGACGGGCCGGGCGCGGCCCGAGCGGACGGCCTCCAGCCGGGCGAGGGTGTCGATCAGCGACATGCCGCCCCCAGCGCCTCGGCACGGAGCGCGGCGGCGCGGCGCAGGGCGGCGACGGCGGGGTCGTCGGTCTCCGCCGTGCCCCGGCTCGCGGCCAGCACCTCGTCCACGGTCGTCAGCCCGCCCAGCTCGGAGCGGACCGCGCGGCCCAGGTGCCGGACGTCCCCGGCCGCGCGGGCGCGGGCGCGGCAGTGGAAGGCGAGCTCGCAGGAGGCCAGGCACTCGGGCGCGTAGGCGGCGGCGACCGCCTCGACGGCGGCGGTCAGTTCGTCCGCGGGCCGCGCCGGGTCGAAGCCGGCGCCGGCGGGCAGGGCGGCGGCGATCTCCTCGACCCGGGTGAGCCGGTCGAGCTGGCGGCGGGTGGTGGCGCGCTGCTTGCGGAGGTCGAGGAGGGCGGCGGCGGGGAGGTTGGAGAAGTCCTTGGGGCAGACGAGCAGGGCCCGGTCACGGACCCGGCCGCCGGCCGGGGGGCCGGGCAGCCGCTCGGCCAGGGCCTCCAGGGCGAGCAGGTAGACGGCGGCCTGGCGGGCGGCGGCCCCGGCCTTGGCGGGGTCCGCCGCGCCGTCGATCAGGGCGAAGGACTTGATCTCCACGACCGTCCAGCCGCCGTCGGGGTGGACGACGACCGCGTCCGGCTCCAGGTGGGCGGGGGCGCCGGCGACGGCCAGCGCCAGCATGGGGTGGTCGAGCACCGCCCACCGGCCGGCGGCGGTGGCCTCGCGCAGGGCCAGGGCGGTGCGCGCGGTGCGGCCCTCGGGGCCGGAGGCGGTCAGGTCGGGGGCGTCGACGGCGCCCGGCCCGGGCGGCTCGCCCTCGCCGAGCTCCCGCACCAGCAGCCGGACCAGCTCCGCGCCGCCGTCCGCCGTGACCCGGGCCTCGAAGGCGTTGCCCCGGGCGAAGGCGAACGGGGACTGGCCGAAGGGGGCGGGGGAGCCGAGCGCCCTGGCCAGGGCGGCCTTGTCGACCCCGGCGCCGTCCAGCAGGGCCCGGCGGCGGCAGCCGGGATTGGCGGCGAGGGCCGCCAGGGCGCGGGCGTCGAGCGGGCGCGGCGCGACGCCCGGGCCGCGCAGCTCAGCGAGCCGCTGCCGCAGCGCCGTCGGGCTGGCTGTCCCCGCCGGCGCCGCGGGCGGCTGGGCGGGGGAGTTCTGCTGGGAAGTCCGCAGTGTAGGGGTCACTGGCGTCCGCCTCGGGCCGTGTCTCCGGCGCTGCCGCGCGCGGCAGCGCAGTACGTCGTCCCGAAGTCTCGCATCCGCCACTGACATTCGCGGGGGCCACGGTGGTTTCCCCGGGCCCCGCGTCGGCGGGGGTGCGGGCGAACCGGGCGCGGAGCCGGCCGGCGAGCCGGAGCGCGGGCCTGGTGAGCAGCAGGCCGGCGCCCATGACGGCGGCGCCGGCGACGGCGTCCAGGAAGTAGTGGTTGGCGGTGCCCATCACGACCAGCGCGATGGCGAGCGGATAGGCGACGGCGACGGCCTTCGTCCAGGTGCCGCGGCCGTACCGCCACAGGACGGCGCCGCACCACAGGGCCCAGCCGACGTGCAGGCTGGGCATGGCCGCGTACTGGTTGGTGAGCCCGCCGAGGCCGCGCGGGGCGCTCGCGTCGCCGCCCCACCAGCCGTACGAGGAGTACTGCCGCATGGTGTCGACGAAGCCGTACCCGTCGGGCAGCAGCCGGGGCGGGCAGGTGGGCAGCAGGGTGAAGCCGACGAGCCCGATGAGGGTCGAGATCATCAGCCAGGTCCGGACCGTGCGGTAGTGCTCGGAGCGGCGTCTGAAGATCCAGACCAGGACGGCCGGTGTCAGGACGTAGTGCAGGGAGGCGTACGCGAAGTCCGAGGGGACGCCGAGGATGGCGTGGTCCGTGAACAACCGATTCAGCGGATGTTCGAAATTTATTCGAAATCGCTTTTCGAGGTCGAGTATGGACAGACCGTGATCGACCGCCGTCGAGACGTCCCCCCGCACGAGCAGACGACCCGCCGAGTACACCGCGTAGACGACGGCGATCAACGGCAGTTCGGTCCACCAGCGCGGCCGCTTGCCGAGTGGTGCGGTGGGGTACATCCGGACGCTCTCCATGTGTTCAGGCGGCCAACAAGCGCGCAAGCAACCGTACGGTGTACGCCACATGTGGCGCACACCGCCCCGTGGCTTCACGGAAACACCGGGGTCACTCCCGGTTCGGTCCCCGTGCGAGGGGCGGTGGGTACGAGGACGCCCGTACGAGGGCCCGGGTTGCCCGGGGAGGGCGGGACGCGTGATCCGCGTGTGGGTGATGATGGAACCCGTCGGTCCGCCGCATTTGTGGCGGAAGTCACCGAGTTTTCCCGTCACCGAGTTCTCCGAAGGGGCCCTCCCCATGGCACCGCGCATCCTGCTGGCCCGGCACGGACAGACCGAGTGGTCGCTGTCCGGCAAGCACACCGGCCGCACGGACATCCCGCTCCTCGACGAGGGCCGGCGCGGCGCGAAGCTGCTCGGCGAGCGACTGCACCGCGCCCCCTGGAACGCGCTGCCCGGCGTCGAGGTCCGTACCAGCCCCCTCGTCCGCGCCAAGGAGACCTGTGAACTCGCCGGCTTCGGCGAGCGGGCCACCGACTGGGACGCCCTCGTGGAGTTCGACTACGGCGACTACGAGGGCATGACCCCCGCCGAGATCAAGGCCCGGCGGCCCGGCTGGCTCATCTGGCGCGACGGCGTCCCCGGCGGCGAGACGCTCGCGGAGGTCGGCGCCCGGGCCGACGAGGTCGTGGCCTGGGCCTGCTCGGCCGACCGCGACGTCCTCGTCTTCGCCCACGGCCACATCCTGCGCGTCATCGCCGCACGCTGGCTCGGCTACGACGTCGCCTTCGCGGCGCGCATCCGCCTCGACCCGACATCCCTGTCGACCCTCGGCTGGGCGTACGGGGAGCCGGCGATCGAGCGCTGGAACGACACGGGGCATCTGGGCTGAGGGGCTTCTCGCCTCGCCCTGCCTTTCCCGTCCGGAGGACGGGTTTCCCTCCGGAGGACGGGCCCCGGTCCTGCGGGGGTGCCCCCGGTCCTGCGGGCGTACCCCCGGTCCTGCGGGCGTACCCCCGGTCCTGCGGCGTACCCCCGGTCCTGCGGGAGTGCCCCCGGTCCTGCGGGAGCACCCCCGGTTTCCTGTGCGCTGCCGCGCGGGGCCGCCGTGGCAGCGCCGTGTCGGGGGACCGACCGCGCGGAGCGCGGCTTCGGTGGGCAGGGGGGCGCGGCCCCCTGCCCACCGCGCGCGGTGGGTCGGCCCAGGGGGGCGGGGGCCCAGGGGGGCGCAGCCCCCGGTGGGGTGCAGGGGCGGAGTCCCGCCTCACCGCGCGGAGCGCGGTCCGGGCCCCGGGGCGGAGCCCCGGAGGAAACGGTGAAAGGGCGGGGCGGGGAGAGACCCCCTGAGCGCCCCTAAGCGGACAGCCGCAAGTGCCGATGCCGCGTCAGGAACGACGCCACCCGGGAGTCCGTCCGGTACGGCCGAAGACTCCGCACCGTGGCCCCCACCATCCCCCGGATCCGCGTCGACTGCACCTGCCCCAACAGCTCCAGCACCCGCCCCCCCGCCGCGGCAGCCGCCTCCGGCTCCCCGCCCCGCGCCAGATCGTCCGCCAACTGCGCCGTGTACAGCGCGGTGTTGCGCGCGAAGTGCGGATCCGCGAGCGCCACCGCCCGCTCCCCGTGCGCCACGGCCCGCGGCCGGTCGCCGAGCGCGGACCAGCACTGCGCCTCCAGCCCCTCCAGCTCCGCCTCGCCGAAGAAGGTCATCCACTCGGGGTCCGCGTCGCTCGCGCCCCGGTCGAAGAACGAGCGCGCGCGCAGCAGCGCCGCCTCGCAGGCGGCCCGGTCGCCGAGCCGGGACCAGCCGCCGGCCTCGCGCAGGGCCAGCAGCGACATCAGCCGGGCGGAGCCGAGCCGGAGGCCCGCCTGCTGGGCGGCCTGCGCGGCCCGTACCGCCTCCCGCGGCCGCCCGGCGTCCCGCGCCAGGAACGCGGTGTTGCAGAAGGCGTGCGCCTCCAGCGCCGGATCCCCGGCGAGCCGCGCGGTCGCGAGCGCCTCCGCGTAGTGCGAGCGCGCGTCGGAGAACCGCCCCGAGTCGTGCGCCAGCCAGCCGACCGAGATCGCCAGCTCGCCCGCGCCCGCGTGCAGCCGGTCGGCGACCGACCGCCGCCGCGTCTCCGCGTCGAGCAGGTCGTACGCCGCCCGCAGCGGACGGGCCGCGCGCCGGTAGAGCGCGTCCGCGCCGTGCCGGTCGTCGAGCAGCCGGATGCGGCGGACGGCCTGCTCGACCGCGGCGGCCTCCGCCTCCCCGGCGTGCCGCCGCGGCCGGGCGTCGGCGACGCCGGCCAGGGAGACGGCGGCCACCGCGGCCGTGCCTCCCGTCATGAACGCGCGACGCAACACGTCGCTCTCCTCGTCACTGGTGCCGTCGACGCCGGAGGTACGGTCGTCGGCGGGGCTCTCGGTGTGTGCGGACGGCGCACCGTCTTCCTTGCGCGCCCCCCGTCCCCGTACGGCCGCCCTGGGCAGGAAGCCCATGTCCGCGGGTTCCCGGCCGGGGAACATGTGCCGGAAGACTCGCTCGTAGGCGTAGTTGGGGCAGCGGATCTCACCGGACTCGACGCGCCCGATGTAGCGCGCGTCGCACGAGACCTGCTCGCCGATCTCCCGGGCCGCCCGGCGCACCAGGGCCGCGAACTCGCCGGGCGAGCGCTGCCCGCGGAGCTGGCGGAAGGCCGTGTTGGGCCGGGGCGGACGAGGTGACGGGGACGTGGGGGGCGACGCCATGGCCGGGCCTCTCCTGGCGACTGCCGCCCCGCCGGGTGCCGGGGCGGACGGTGGTGCTGCCGTGCGGCGGTGAAGACCGTACCGGCTATGGGGAATCCCGTACGTCCGGTTTGCCTACAAACCGGATATCCCACTCGCCATCCGCCATGAACTGCCATCCTTTGTGACGGCGTGGCGCCGTAGCCGTTGACGGGGAAGGGCAGTTGAACCGGGTGAGCGAGCGCTCGCCGGCGGGGGACGAAGCGGCGGCGACAGGTGCAGTGAAACGTGCGGAGGAGGCGTTTCCCTTGGCGGAAGCCGGAGTGGACATCGGCGGCTCGCGGACGGCTGCGGCCCTTCACCAGCCGCGTCCCGACCAGCCGCGTTCCGATCACGCACGCCAGGGGCGCGGCCCCGTGCCCCGCCCGCCGCGGGCGGTGGCCGGTGAGGGCACGCCCTGCGACCTGGTGACCGTGCCCGCCCGGCAGGGCCTGGAGGCGGTGGACATCCTCCGGCTGCGCGACGGCGTCGGACCCGTGCTGCACGACGGGGACTGCCGCACCCTCGGCTTCCTCGTGCCGCCCGGCACCGCCGCCGCCTGGGACATGCCGGGCAGCGCCTGCACCCAGGCGTACGGCCGGGGCGCCCGCGCCGGCCGGCACGAACCGCCCGTCACGGGCACCGGCTGGCTCGTCGCCCCGGACGCCGCCTTCTCCGAGGCCACCGACCCGGCCGTCCTCCGCGCGGCCCTCGGCGAGGCGGCCCGCACCATCGAGGCCGTGGACCGCTGCCGCTGAGGCGATACTTGCCGTGTGGCACGAGGAAAGCAGAGGTCAGGGCGCGGACGCGGCGCGGAGCCGGTCAGCGCGCGGGTGGCGGGCGGGGTCGCGGAGCTGGAGCCGGACCCCGACCGGCCGCGCGCCCGGACGCTGCTGATCGACCGGGCGCCCCAGTCGCACGTCGACCTCGACGACCCCGCCCACCTGGAGTTCTCCTACCAGCGCCGGCTCGGTCACGTCGCGGACCTGGTCGCCCCGCCCGGCAGGCCGGTCCAGGCGCTGCACCTCGGCGGGGGCGCGTTCACCCTGGCCCGCTACGTCGCCGTCACGCGGCCGCGCTCCGTCCAGCAGGTCGCGGAGATCGACGCGCCGCTCGTCGAGTTCGTCCGCCGGGAGCTGCCGCTCGACCCGGGCTGGCGGATCCGGGTGCGCGGCGGGGACGCGCGGGCGGTCCTGGCCAAGGCGCCCGAGGACTGGGCGGATCTGATCATCGCCGACGTCTTCTCCGGGGCCCGCACGCCGGCCCATCTGACCAGCGCGGAGTACGCCGCCGAGATACGGCGGGTGCTGCGGCCCGGCGGCTTCTACGCCGCCAATCTCGCGGACGGGCCGCCGCTCGCCCACGCGAGGGCGCAGGTCGCGACCGTGCGGTCGGTCTTTCCGGAGGTGTGTGTGGCGGCCGATCCGGCGGTGGTGCGGGGGAAACGGTTCGGCAATGTGGTGCTGCTCGCGTCCGACCGGCCGCTGCCGGTCGCGGAGCTGACCCGCCGCTGCGCGACGGATCCGCATCAGGGACGGGTCCAGCACGGCCGTGACCTGGACGACTTCACGGGCGGGGCGGGCGTGGTGACGGACGCGGGCGCGCGGCCGTCACCGGAGCCGCCGCCGTCGGTGTTCCGCTGAGGCGTCCTCTCAACCCGCCGCCGGCAGGCGGCCGGTGCGGATCACCTCCCCGTACCACCGCGCACTCGACTTCGGCGTCCGCGCCAGCGAACCGTAATCCACGTACACGATCCCGAACCGCTTGCTGTACCCGTACGCCCACTCGAAGTTGTCCAGCAGCGACCACACGAAGTACCCCCACACGTCCACCCCGTCCTCCAACGCCCGCAGCACGGCGGCGAGATGACCGCGCAGATACGCGATCCGCTCGGGGTCGTGGACGACGCCCCGCCCGTCCGGACGCCCGTCGTCGTACGCCGCCCCGTTCTCGGAGACGGCGAGCGGCAGCCCGGGCGCCTCGTGCGCGAAGCGCGTGAGCAACTCGTGGAGGCCGGACGGATCGACGGTCCAGTCCATCGCCGTCCGGGGGCCCGGCGGCTGGTGGAAGACGACGCCCCCGGCCCCGGGATACGCGGAAGGACCGGGTGAGGGCCGGTTGTCAGTGGCGGCTGATACCACTGACGGCGTGTAGTAGTTGATGCCCAGCCAGTCGAGGGGGTGCTTGATGACGTCCAGGTCGCCGTCGCGGACGAACGACCAGTCGGTGATCCCGGCCGTGTCCGCGAGCAGGTCGTCGGGGTACGCGCCGCGCAGCATGGGCCCGGTGAAGATACGCGTGGAGAGCGCGTCGATGCGCCGCCGCGCGTCCAGGTCCGCGGCCGAACCGGTCAGCGCCCGCACGTCGTTCGGGTTGAGGACGACGGAGATACGGGCCCGCCGCGGCAGCACGGCGCGCAGCGCCTGAGCGCCCAGTCCGTGCGCCAGGCTCAGATGGTGGGCCGCGCGCAGGGCGGCCGCGTCGTCGGTGCGCCCGGGGGCGTGGACCCCGGCCGCGTAGCCCAGGAAGGCGCTGCACCAGGGCTCGTTGAGGGTCGTCCAGGAGCCGACGCGGTCGCCCAGCGCCTCGCCGACCAGATGGGCGTAGTCGGCGAAGCGCTGCGCCGTCCCGCGCTCGGGCCAGCCGCCCGCCGACTCCAGCTCCTGGGGCAGGTCCCAGTGGTAGAGGGTCAGCACGGGCTGGATGCCGTGGGCGAGGAGATCGTCGACGAGCCGCCGGTAGAAGTCGAGGCCGCGCTGTGACGCGGGGCCGCGCCCGGTGGGCTGGACGCGCGGCCAGGAGACGGAGAAGCGGTAGGCGCCGAGGCCGATGTCCGACATCAGCCGGACGTCCTCGCGGAAGCGGTGGTAGTGGTCCGTGGCGACGTCACCGGTGTCGCCGCCGCGCACCTTGCCGGGGATCCGGCAGAAGGTGTCCCAGATGGAAGGGGTGCGGCCGCCCTCGTGGGCGGCCCCCTCCACCTGGTAGGCGGCGGTGGCGGCGCCCCAGACGAAGCCGGGGGGAAAGGAGGTCAGGGGCATGGAGGCACTCCGGGAGCGGTGGAACCGAAGGGGGAGGGGCACACGGCCGGGCGCACGGCGGTCAGCCCTTGACCGCGCCGCGCATGATGCCGCCCACGATGTGGCGGCCGAAGAGGGCGAGCACGAGCAGCAGCGGCAGCGTCCCCAGCAGGGCGCCCGCCATCACGACGGCCTGGTCGGGCACGTAGCCGCGGCCGAGCCCGGTGAGGGCGACCTGGACGGTGGGGTTGTCCTGGGTCAGCGCGATCACCGGCCAGAAGAAGTCGTTCCACGCCTGGACGAAGGAGAGCATCCCCAGCACGGCCATCGCCGGCCGGGCGACCGGCAGCACCACGTGCCGCACGATCCGCAGGCTGCTCGCCCCGTCCACACGGGCCGCCTCGATCAGCTCCAGCGGCAGTGCCTCCGCCAGGTACTGCCGCATGAAGAAGACGCCGAACGCGCTGACCAGCGTGGGCAGGACGACGGTCTGCAGCCGGTCGGTCCACCCCAGCCGCGCGACGACCAGGAAGAGCGGGACGACGGAGAGCTGCGGGGGCACCATCATCGTCCCGACCACCGCCGCCAGCAGGGCGTTCCTGAAGCGGAAGCGCAGCTTGGCGAAGGCGAAGCCGGCGACGGTGCAGAAGAGCACGGTGCCCAGCGCCACGCTGCCGGCCACCAGCACCGTGTTCAGCACCGCGAGCCCCAGCCGGGCCTCGCCCCAGGCGATGCCCAGATTGCGGCCGAGGTGCGGGCCGAACCAGAGCGGCGGCGGCGTGTGCGCCAGCCGCGTGTTGTCCCGCGAGGCCGCCACGGCCGTCCACAGCAGCGGCAGCACCGAGCCCGCGGTGAACAGCGTCAGCACGGCGTACGTGACCGGCCCGGCGCGCAGGTGCCGCCCGGCCGCCCGGCCCCGTCCGCCCCGTCCGCGCACGCCGGCCCCTCACCCGTCCCCGCGCAGCCGCCGGGCGACCAGCCCGCCGGCCCCGGCGACCACCAGCAGGATCAGGAACATGGCCCAGGCCACCGCCGCGGCACGCCCGAGGTGGAAGTCGTACCAGCCCTGCTCGTAGAGGTAGAGCCCCAGCGTCTGGAACTGGTGCGAGGCCCCGCCCTTCTGTCCCCCCGCCCCGCCGAACAGCAGCGGCTCCCCGAAGAGTTGGGTCGCCCCGATCGTGGAGACGACCACGGTGAAGAGGATCGTCGGCCGCAGCGCCGGCACCGTCACATGGCGGAACTGCCGCAGCCGCGACGCCCCGTCCAGCGCCGCCGACTCGTACAGCTCGTCCGGCACCGCCTGCATCGCGGCCAGGTAGATCAGCGCGTTGTAGCCCGTCCACCGCCACACGACGATCGAGGAGACGGCGACGCGGGCCGCCCAGGTGCCGTTCTGCCAGTCCACCGGCGCCAGCCCGGCCAGCCCCAGCGCCCAGTTGACCATGCCGTAGTCGCGCCCGTAGAGGAGGACGAAGACCAGGGTGGCCGCGGCGGTCGAGGTGGCGTAGGGGGCGAGCAGCGCCACCCGCCAGAAGACCGCCGCCCGCAACCGGTGGTGCAGCAGGTGCGCCAGCCCCAGGGCCGTCAGCAGCTGCGGCACCGTCGACAGGACGCCGATCACCGCGGTGTTGCCCAGCGCGTTCCAGAAGAACGCGTCGTCCAGCAGCCGTACGTAGTTGTGCAGCCCGGTCCACCGCTCCCGGCCCGGTTCCGTGAGCTCCATCCGGTGCAGCGAGGCCCAGCCCGTCCACAGCAGGGGGAAGATCCCGAATGCCGCGAAGAAGAGGAAGAACGGCGCCACGAAGGCATAGGGGCTGTAGCGCACGTCCCACCGGTAGCGGCGGCTGCGCCGGGCCGCGCGCCGGTCCTCGGCGCCGGGGCGCTCCCGGCGGCCGGGGTCCGCGGCGCCGGGCGGGCACGCCGTCGTCGTGGGCGCGGCCGTCATTCGTCCACCGCGTTCTCGATCTCCTGCTGGGCCGCCGCCCAGGCCGCCTCCGGCGCCCTGCCCTGCTGTTCGACCTGGGCGATGCCGACGTCGGTGAACGCGGTCCCGATCAGCTGCTCGCGGGGCCCGGTGACGAGCGTGGGGGCCCGGCGGGCCGCCTCGGCGAAGATCTCCGCGACGGGTGCGCCGCCGAAGTAGGCGTTGCGCGCGCCCCGGAGCTGCGGCATGGCGTACGAGGCGGGGGTGGAGGGGAAGCTCGCCTGCCGTTCGAAGAGCCGGGCCTGCTGCTCGGGGGCGGTCAGCCAGGCGGCGAGCGCGACGGCGGCGGCCCGGTGCCGGGCGGCCCGGGGCACGGTGAGGAAGGAGCCGCCCCAGCTGGCGGGCCGGGGCGCGGCGGCCACGTCCCACCGGCCGCGGCCCGCGTCGCCGGCCTTCTCCTTGATGTAGCCGAGCATCCACGGCGGGCAGGCGACGGTGGCGAAGCGCCCGTTGGCATACGCCTGGTCCCAGGGCTTCTCGAACTGCTTGAGCCGCGCGGTCAGTCCGTCGCGGGCGGCCCGCACGGCCAGGTCCCAGGCCGTGCGGACGGCCGGTCCGCCCGTGTACAGCGGGCGTCCGGCGCGGTCGTAGTAGCGCTCCGGATAGCCGTGGATGGCGGCGTTGTAGATCCCGGCGGCCGAGTCGGTGAAGACGGTGCCCGCCGGGGCGCGGTCCCGGTAGGCCCGTCCGACGGCGAGGTACTTGTGCCAGTCGCCGGCCCACAGCCGGCCGACGGCACCCCGTTCGGTGGGCAGACCGGCCCGCCGGAAGAGGTCCTTGCGGTAGCAGACGGCGATCGGGCCGATGTCCGTGCCGAGCCCCACGGTCCTGCCGTCGGGGGCGGTGGCCTGCGCCCACTTCCAGGGGAGCCAGGTGCCCGCGCGGACCCCGGGCGCGCGGGACAGGTCGGTGAGCCGGCCGCCCAGGTCCCGGGCCAGGTCGTGGATGTCGCCGACCTCGACGGCCTGGATGTCGGCCAGCCCGCCGCCGGTCACCAGGTGGGTGAGGAACTGGGGGTAGTAGGTGTCGTTGCGCTCGATCACGCTTTCCGTGATCCGGACGTCCGGGTGCAGCCGCTCGTACTCGGCGTAGAGCCCGGCCTGCCGGAAGCCGAAGACCCCGAAGGTGCCCACGGAGAGCGTGGTCCGCCCGTCGTCCCCGTCCCCGGCGCAGCCGGTGAGCACCGCGGCCGCGAGCACGGCGGCGGCGGTGAGGGCCACCGCCGTCCGGCACGTCCGCCGGGCGTGCGCGCTGCTGTGCCTGCGACGGTGCACGCGTGCGTCCTCCAGGGCGGGCCGGCCGCGGGGCGGGCCGGGCGGGCGGGAGTTGCGGCAGGGCTGCTTCCGGATCCAACGCCGGCCACTCTGCCGCAAGCCGACGGACTGTCAAAGGCGCGGCACGCCGCGGCGGTGGGGGCGTCCGGGGGCGCGGCCCGGCGTGTCGGCGTGCGGGGCGGGGGCGGGGACGGCACAACGCCGAGGGCCCGGCCTGCTTCCGCAGACCGGGCCCTCGGGTCGATCAGGGTGAGTAACGGGACTCGAACCCGCGACATCCTGGACCACAACCAGGTGCTCTACCAGCTGAGCTATACCCACCACGTCCGGCGTTCGTTTCCGTGTTTCCCACCGGCCGAGAAAAAGTGTACAGGGTCCGGAGGGGTGCTCGCTCCCGGCTTTCGCCGAACCGGGAGCGAGCTGCGTCACTAATCCTGAGCAGGCAGGACGTGCTTCGCCGCGATCGCCTTCGCCGTGTCGGAGTCCGGGCCGGGCTGCGGGACGAAGATCGCCTCCCGGTAGTAGCGGAGCTCGGCGATCGACTCGCGGATGTCGGCGAGCGCCCGGTGGTTGCCGCTCTTCTTCGGGCTGGCGAAGTACGCCCTCGGGAACCAGCGGCGGGACAGCTCCTTCACCGACGAGACGTCGACGATGCGGTAGTGCAGGTGCGCCTCAAGCTCGGGCATGTCCCGCAGCAGGAAGCCGCGGTCCGTGCTGACCGAGTTTCCGCACAGCGGGGCCTTGCCCGGCTCCGGGACGTACTCGCGGACGTACTCCAGGACCCGCCGCTCGGCCTCCTCGAGCGTCGTCCCGCCGTCCAGCTCGGCGAGCAGCCCGGAGGCCGTGTGCATCTGGCGCACCACCTCGGGCATGGTGGTCAGGGCCTCGGCGGGCGGGCGGACGACGATGTCCACGCCGTCGCCGAGGATGTTCAGCTCCGAGTCGGTGACCAGCGCGGCCACCTCGATGAGCGCGTCGGACGACAGCGAGAGTCCCGTCATCTCGCAGTCGATCCACACCATGCGATCGTTCATGGAACTCACCCTACGGGGCGTTCCCGCTGGCCGGGCAGGTGAGGGCTGTAGAGATCCGATTCCGGTTTGCCCGGTTCCACGGCGTTCGGCCCGGGGCCGACGCCGTGGCCCACCGGCACCCCGTGCCCGGTGTGCCCACCGTGCCCGTGGTGCCGGTCGCCGCCGAGCGGAGCGCCGGGGACGGCGTGCGCGGCGGCGAGCGCGCTCCGTCTCATGCCCATGACCGCCGCCTCCCCGGCCCGGGGCTCGACCGGCTCCGCCCCCGGGAAGCGCTCGCCCCGCTCCGCGCGGTCCGCCCGGTCGGGGCGGTCCGGCCGGCCGTCGGATCCGCCCTGCGGGCGCCGTGCCCGGTAGGCCGCCCGGTAGGCGGCCGGGGAGGACCCCAGCTGGCGGCGGAAGTGGCCGCGCAGGGCGACGGGCGACCGGAAGCCGCAGCGCCCGGCGACCTCGTCCACCGAGTAGTCCGAGGTCTCCAGCAGCCGCTGGGCCTGGAGGACCCGCTGGGTGATCAGCCACTGGAGCGGCGCGCTGCCGGTGAGCGAGCGGAACCTGCGGTCGAAGGTGCGGCGGCTCATATAGGCGCGGGCGGCCAGGGTCTCCACGTCGAACTGCTCGTGGAGGTGCTCCAGCGCCCAGGCGACGACCTCGGCGAGCGGGTCGGCGCCGATCTCCTCGGGTAAAGAGCGGTCGAGGTAGCGCTCCTGGCCGCCGCTGCGGCGCGGCGGGACGACGAGCCGGCGGGCCAGCGCCCCCGCCGCGTCGGCGCCGTGGTCGGTGCGCACGATGTGCAGGCACAGGTCGATGCCGGCCGCCGTGCCCGCCGAGGTCAGGACGTCACCGTCGTCCACGAAGAGCTCCCTGGGGTCCACGTGGACCGAGGGGTAGCGCTTGGCGAGCGTCGGCGCGTACATCCAGTGGGTCGTGGCGGGTCTGCCGTCGAGCAGTCCCGCGGCGGCCAGTACGAAGGCACCGGTGCACAGCCCGACGATGCGGGCGCCCTCCTCGTGGGCCCGGCGCAGTGCGTCGAGGGCGGCCGGCGGCGGTGGCTGGGTGATGGACCGCCAGGCCGGTACGACGACGGTGCCGGCCCTGGAGAGCGCCTCCAGGCCGTACGGTGCGGTCAGTTCGAGGCCACCGGTTGTTCGCAATGGCACATCTTCGCCTGCGCAGACCAGCAGGCGGTAACGGGGAACTCCGGCGTCCTGCCGGTCGATCCCGAATACGGAGAGCGGAATGGAGCTTTCGAAGATCGGGCCGCCGCTGAACAGCAATACGGCGACGATCTCCCGGCGGCGGCGTCCGGAGAGCTTGCGCACGGTCTCCGGTACGGTCGTGGAGTCCTGGCTCATGGCGCTAAGCCCCCCTCGGCGGTCGAGTCCTCTCGGTCCTGCACGTTTCCCCTCGGTCCTGAACGGTTCCCCCGCCGGTCATGGCCAAGATCGAATCTACTGTGTCGGATGTAGTCGCGGTGACCAGTTCACCACCCGGCTCTATGTCGACATGACAACTTGGCGCGAAGCGTTCGATCACGAAGCGTTGCACTTGCAGGCCCCGCTGAAAAGTACGCCTCTCGCCACTGCCCAATCCCCGTAGGGTGCAACCGCCCTCAGCGGTCCTTTCCTTGCTGGTCGCCCGGCTGTTGGGGGCTGGTCAGGCCAAGCGAGGGCTGTCGGCCCGAAGTTGGCCGAAAACATACGGGTGTCGTCGTACAAAAAATCAGTCGAGGGGCGTACCGGTGCCCGCGTGCCGCGAGCCGCGGTGCGTACCGCTCCCCGTACGACCGTGCCGGCCACGGTGCGGTACGGCCCGTTCCGCAGGCCCGTCCACCAGCCGTCCGCCGCGGACGGCGCGCCCGGCCGCGCGCTCGGACCGGCGCAGCAGGGCCCGGCAGGCGCAGGTGACCGCGACCAGGCCGGCCGCGCTGCCCGCGGCGCCGCCCAGGGACTGACCGCACATCAACAGCACGACGGGCACCAGGGTGCAGCTGAAGGCCGCCCAGCGGACCACGTCGCTCACCGGATCGGGCGATTCCCTTCCGGCGTCCTCGTCGTGGGCGTCATCACGGGTTCCGGGCACGGAGCGGCTCCCTGGCGGCGTCTGCTGGCGGTAGTACAACGCCGGCCGGGCGTGTGGGTCACTGAGCGGGTGGGCAGGGGTAGGGCCCAAGGGGGCATTGCGCTCCGGGCGGCCCTCGTGCATGCTCCGGGGAACGCTCACCCGTCAGCCGTCACGCCCGTCGAGGGGGACACCGAGTGCCGAGCACCGTTCGCCGGGGGTCCGTCCGGTCCGGGTCCGTCCGGCGCCGGCCGGCTCCTTCCGGCCTCTTCGGGGGCCGGACCCTGGGCACCCGGCACCCGCCGCCGTACCCTGGGGGGTAAGCCCTTGAAAAGATGAATCCCGGACGGATTTTTGTCGCCGTTCTGACGCCACCGCCCCGGTGCGGCACACGGCGCGACTCCCGAGCCAGCCCACCGACGCCCCTCCGTACGAGGACTCCCTTCGCCGAGACACCGATGGCCGGTCACGAATTCTCCGAACCCGCGGACCGCAAGCGGATCGCCGATCAGACGGCGCTCCCCGAGGCGGCGGAACAAGCACGTCATTCCTGCGATCCGGCGTTCCAGCACGGTGTCGTCGTGGGCTTCGACGGCTCCACGTCGAGCGAGCGAGCGCTTGCGTATGCAATCGGCATGGCCCGGCGCTCCGGCTCGGGCCTGATCATCGTCCATGTGGCCAACCGGCTGCCGACGACCGTCTGGGCGGGCTGTGAGCCCCCGGTCTTCGTCGACGTCCCGGACCACCGCACCGAGGTCCTGGGGCTGGAGCTGGCCTGCGCCGACCACCTCTCCGAGGTGCCCTGGATCCTGGTCGAGCGCGGCGGCGACATCTGCCACGAGCTGGAGGAGGTCGGGCGCGAGTACGCGGCCGACGCGATCGTGGTCGGCTCCACCCACGGGATCGTCGGCCGGATCTTCGGCTCGGTGGCGGGGCGGCTGGCGCGCCGGGCGCAGCGGCCCGTGGTCGTCATCCCGTAGCCGGGCCCCTCTCCGGCGGTTCGTCAACTCCCGGTCGGCGGAAGGGCGGTGGCGTGCGGCGGCCGGAGCAGTCTACCCATGCGTAGGGGTGCGCGGCGCCCCGCCCGCGGGTACGTAACGGGCAGGCCCTGCTGCCGGGCGGGAGGTGACGGTTCCCGGAACCGGTGGCTTCACCGCCGGCGTGAGGGCGACGCCGGCACCGGGGAGGCGGTCTCCCCGCGCGCCCGGTGGCACGCGCGGGGAGAACCGTCCCCTCGAAGGGCGCCGGCCCTACTCGACGGTGACGGACTTCGCGAGGTTGCGCGGCTTGTCGATGTCGCGGCCCATCGCCTTGGCCGTGTAGTAGGCGAAGAGCTGGAGCGGGATGCCCATCAGGATCGGGTCCAGCTCGTCCTCGTTCTTCGGCACGACGATGGTGTGGTCGGCCTTCTCCTGCTCCCGGTGCGCGACGGCGAGGATGCGGCCGCTGCGGGCCTTGATCTCCTCCAGCGCGGCGCGGTTCTTCTCCAGCAGGTCGTCGTCCGGCACGATCGCCACGGTCGGCATCGCGGGCTCGATCAGGGCCAGCGGACCGTGCTTGAGCTCGGAGGCCGGGTAGGCCTCGGCGTGGATGTACGAGACCTCCTTGAGCTTCAGCGAGGCCTCGCGGGCCACCGGGTAGCCCCGGACGCGGCCGATGAACATCATCGACTTCGCGTCCGCGTACTCCGCGGCCAGCTTCTCGATCTGCGCCTCGTTCGCCAGGATCTCCTCGATCTGGGCGGGCAGCTTGCGCAGGCCCTCGATGATCCGCTTGCCGTCCGCGACGGACAGGTCACGGGTGCGGCCCAGGTGCAGGGCGAACAGGCCGAAGGCGACGACCATGTTGGTGAAGCACTTGGTGGAGACGACGCAGACCTCGGGGCCGGCGTGGACGTAGATGCCGCCGTCGGTCTCCCGGGCGATCGCCGAACCGACGACGTTCACCAGGCCGAGGACGCGGGCGCCCTTGCGCTTGAGCTCCTGGACGGCGGCGAGCACGTCGTAGGTCTCGCCGGACTGCGACACCGCGATGTAGAGGGTGTCGGGGTCCACGACCGGGTTGCGGTAGCGGAACTCGGAGGCCGGCTCGGCGTCGGCGGGGATCCGGGCCAGCTCCTCGATCATCTGGGCGCCGATCTGGCCCGCGTGGTACGAGGTGCCGCAGCCGAGGATCTTCACCCGGCGCACGGCGCGGGCGTCGCGGGCGTCCAGGTTGAGGCCGCCCAGGTGCACGGTGGAGAAGCGGTCGTCGATGCGGCCGCGCAGCGCGCGGTCCACGGCGTCGGCCTGCTCGTGGATCTCCTTGTGCATGTACGTGTCGTGGCCGCCCATGTCGTACGACTCGGCCTCCCACTCGACGGTGGTCGGCTGGGCCGAGGTGGTGGAGCCCTCGGTGGTGTACGTGCGGTAGTCGTCGGCCTTCAGGGTGGCCATCTCGCCGTCGTCCAGGGTGACGACCTGGCGGGTGTGGCTGACCAGCGCGGCGACGTCGGAGGAGACGAACATCTCCTTCTCGCCGATGCCCAGCACGACCGGCGAGCCGTTGCGGGCGACGACGATGCGGTCCGGGAAGTCGGCGTGCAGCACGGCGATGCCGTAGGTGCCCTCGATGTGCCGGAGCGCCTCGCGGACCTTCTCCTCCAGCGTGGCGGCCGCGGAGCGGCCGATGAGGTGGGCGAGGACCTCGGTGTCGGTGTCCGAGACGAAGGCGATGCCCTCGGCCGTCAGCCGGGCGCGCAGCTCGGCGGCGTTGTCGATGATGCCGTTGTGGACGACCGCGACCGTCTCGGCGGCGTCCAGGTGCGGGTGCGCGTTGATGTCGTTGGGCGCGCCGTGGGTGGCCCAGCGGGTGTGGGCGATACCGGTGGTGCCGTTGAAGCGCTTGGGGAGGCGGGACTCCAGCTCGCGGACGCGGCCCTTGGCCTTGGCGGTCTTCAGACCCCCGGCCTTGCCGCTCGCGTGCAGGGCGATACCGGCGGAGTCGTACCCGCGGTACTCCAGGCGCTGCAGGCCCTCCAGCAGCAGCGGGGCGACATCACGCTTGCCGATGTAGCCGACGATTCCACACATGGTGCGGTCCCTCCCGTACAGAAGATCATGGATGCCCGACGACGGCAGGAGCCGCCGTTACGCCG
Source organism: Streptomyces caatingaensis (assembly GCF_001187435.1). Taxonomy (GTDB): domain Bacteria; phylum Actinomycetota; class Actinomycetes; order Streptomycetales; family Streptomycetaceae; genus Streptomyces; species Streptomyces caatingaensis. The sequence goes on from NZ_LFXA01000018.1 coordinate 624,110, forward strand.
GGGTGTACGACGTGGCCGGGCGCTCAGCCGTAGACGATGCGACGCAGCTGGCGCAGCGAGAGTTCGGGTGGCGCCACCGCGCGGTACGGCAGCTCCGCCGAGATCCTGGCGAAGATCTCCGCGTTGGCCAGCCCGCCCGCCTGCAGTTCGCGGTGGCGGCGGCGGACGAACTCCTCGGCCGTCTCGTCGAAGTACGCCAGGACGTCCAGGACCACCCGGGCGGCCTCGCCGCGCTGGAGCGGCGTGCTGCGCACCAGGTGGTCAACCAGGTCGTCATGGGACGTACGGCGTTCGAGCACCCGTCGATACTGAAGGGCCGCGGCGCCTTTCGCAAGAATCCTGCCCGAATTCGGGCAAGCCCCGGTGGGATGCGGGGCGATTTGGTCAGAATCGCTGGAGAATCGCCTGCTTCGCGGCGGCGAACTCCTCGTCGGTGAGGATCCCCGAGTGGTGCAGCTCACCCAGCTCGCGCAGCCGGCGCAGCAGGGTGTCGTGATCGTCGCCCCGGTCCGGGGCCGCATCCCCGGCGGGCGGGAGGGCGTCGGCCTCGGCGACCTTCGCCAGGGGCGGCGCGGTGGGCCGGTCGGCGGCCGGGTGCGGCAGGCGGGCCACGACGGCGGCGCCCACCAGGGCCATCAGGCCGTCCTTCTTGAAGCCGTAGAGCTCGATCGCGTTCGGGTCGTACTTGGGGCGGGCCTTGGCGGGCGAGCCCTGGACCTCGAAGCGCAGGTAGCCGTTCTCCAGGCCGACGCCGGGCAGCCATTCGACGGCCCGGATGTCGCGGAGGGGGAACTCGCGGGGGCCGCCGGAGGCCTTTCCGTCGTCGGTGAGCCAGTTCCACTCCAGGCGGACGCGCTCGCCGTCGAAGGAGGCGGTGCCGTCCCCCGCGCCGGCCGAGACGGGGACGGCGGGGCCGGGCAGCAGATAGCGGTCCGCCGGGCCCTCGGGCACCTGCTCCAGCAGCAGGGCCGTGCGGACCTCCTCCGCGAAGTATTCGGCGACGCCCGAGCGGTCGGGCTCCGTCCGCAGCTGGTACGGGTCGGCGGCGTCCGGCAGCCGGCCGCGGGTCACCTGCGAGAGCGGGTCGGCGCCGTCGCGCAGCCGGAGCCTCAGCCGGCCCCCCTTGCGGCCCGGCTCGAAGGAGACGCCGGCGACGGCGGCGAGGGGGACGGTCAGCTCGCCCAGGGTCTGGCGGACCAGGTGCACTCCGCGCTCGCGCCCCGGGACGATCCGTATCGCGCTGCCGTCGAACGTCCAGGTGCCGTCCGACTGGAAGATCTCTGCCATGGGGGAATTCTCGCAGGGCGGGGCCGGGGCGCGGGGGCCGCGGGCGCCCGCCCGGCCCGCCGCGCCTCAGCCCGCCAGGCCCAACTCCCGGGCGATCAGCATGCGCTGGACCTCGCTGGTGCCCTCCCCGATCTCCAGGATCTTGGCGTCGCGCCACATCCGGGCCACCGGGTACTCGTTCATGAAGCCGTAGCCGCCGTGGATCTGGGTGGCGTCCCGGGCGTTGTCGACGGCGATCTCGGAGGAGTAGAGCTTGGCCAGGGCGGCCTCCTTCTTGAAGGGCTCGCCGTGCACCAGCCGCGAGGCCGCGTCGCGCCAGGCCAGCCGGGCCGTGTGGGCCCGCATCTCCATGTCGGCGATCTTGAACTGGATCGCCTGGTTGGTGCCGATCGGCCGGCCGAAGGCCCGCCGCGTCCGCGCGTACGCCAGCGACTCGTCCACGCAGCCCTGGGCGAGGCCGGTGGCCAGGGCCGAGATGGCGATGCGGCCCTCGTCGAGGATGCGCAGGAACTGGGCGTAGCCACGGCCCTGTTCGCCCAGCAGGTTCGCCGCGGGGACGCGGACGTCGGAGAAGGACAGCTCGCGGGTGTCCGAGGCGTTCCAGCCGACCTTGGAGTACGGGGGCGCGACGGTGAAGCCGGGGGTGCCGGAGGGGACGATGATCGAGGAGATCAGCGGCTTGCCGTCCTCCGTGCGGCCGGTGACCGCGGTGACCGTCACCAGGCCCGTGATCTCCGTGCCCGAGTTGGTGATGAAGCACTTGGTGCCGTTGATCACCCACTCGCCGGTGGCCTCGTCGAGGCGGGCGGTGGTGCGGGTGCCGCCCGCGTCCGAGCCGCACTCGGGCTCGGTGAGGCCGAAGGCGCCCAGGATCTCGCCGGAGCACAGCCGCGGCAGCCAGGTCCGCTTCTGCTCCTCCGTGCCGAAGCGGTGGACGGGCATGGCGCCGAGGGAGACGCCGGCCTCCAGGGTGATCGCCACCGAGGAGTCGACCCGGGCCAGCTCCTCCAGGGCGATGCCGAGGGCCAGGTAGTCCCCGCCCATCCCGCCGTACTCCTCGGGGAAGGGCAGGCCGAACAGGCCCATGCGGCCCATCTCGCGGACGATCTCGTAGGGGAACTCGTGGTGCTCGTAGAACTCCCCGATCTTCGGGGCGACCACGTCGTGGGCGAACTCCTCGACGGTGCGGCGGAGTTCCTCGTGTTCCGGGGTGAGGCGGTGGTCCAGCGGCATGGCTCATGACTCCTGGTGGGAGATGGCGCGAACGGTGCGGGACGGACTGGGCCGCCCCAGGTGGCCGGCCATCCACACGCTTGTGGCGGTGAGGTGGCCGAGATCGACCCCGGTCGTGATGCCGAGGCCGTCGAGCATCCACACGAGATCCTCCGTGGCGAGGTTGCCGGTGGCGCTCTTCGCGTAGGGGCAGCCCCCGAGGCCGCCGGCGGAGGCGTCGACGGTGGTCACGCCGTGCCGCAGGGCCGCGAGGGTGTTGGACAGCGCCTGGCCGTAGGTGTCGTGGAAGTGCACGGCGAGGCGGCCGGCGGGCACGCCCTCGGCGTCGAACGCGCGGAGCAGCGCGCCGACGTGGCCCGGCGTGGCGACGCCGATGGTGTCGCCGAGGCTCAGCTCGTCGCAGCCGAGGTCGAACAGGCGGCGGCCGGTGGCGGCGACGCGCCCGACGGGCACGGCGCCTTCCCAGGGGTCGCCGAAGCACATCGACAGATAGCCGCGGACCCTCGCCCCGGCGGCCTTCGCCCTCGCCACGACCGGCTCGAACATCGCCAGCGACTCGTCCACCGTGCGGTTGAGGTTGGCCTTGGCGAACGACTCGGTGGCGCTGCCGAAGACGGCGATCTCCCGGGCGCCGAGGGCGAGGGCGCGGTCCAGGCCGCGCTCGTTGGGGACGAGTACGGGCAGGCGGGCGCCGACGTCCCGGACGAGGGGGAACAGGGCCTCGGCGTCGGCGAGTTGGGGAACCCACTTCGGGTGGACGAAGCTGGTCGCCTCGATGGTGTCCAGGCCGGCGGCGGCGAGGCGGCGGATGAACTCCGCCTTCACCTCGGTGGGGACGACGCCCTTCTCGTTCTGCAGGCCGTCGCGCGGGCCGACTTCGTGGACGCGGACGCGGCGTGGGAGGTCCGGGTCGGGGACGGGCATGGGGAGACCGGCGGGCAGGGTCATGACTCCTCCACGGGATCCGTGCCGTCGGGGGCGACGACGGCCAGCACCTGGTCCATGGCGACCGTGCTGCCCGGGGTGACGCCGAGCTCGGTCACCGTGCCGTCGTGCGGGGCGGAGATGACGTGTTCCATCTTCATGGCCTCCACGACGAGGAGGCTCTGGCCGGCGGTGACGGTGTCGCCGACGGCGGCCTTCACGACGGTGACCGTGCCGGGCATGGGTGCCGTGAGGGCCCCCGCGTGCGCGGCGGCCCCGGCGGAGCGGGCGGCGACGGCGTCGTGGTCGGTGACGCGCCAGGCGTCGCCGTCCAGGGCGAGCCAGATGCCCTCCGGGTCGGTGGTGAAGTGGAAGGTGCGGCCGTCGAGTCGGAGGGTGGGGCGGCCGGGGGTGGTGGTGAGGAGGCGGGCGCGGTGGGGGGTGCCGTGGGATGCCGGCTCCGCGGCGGCGGGGGCGCTGCCGTCGCCGCTCCGCGCCCCCGGGGTGCCGCCCCCGGAGCCCTCCGGCGTCCGGGGGACCGCGGAGCCCCGCTCCGGAAGGATCTCCGCGTCCGCCGCGCGGCCGCGCACGCGGATCGTGACGGGGTCGTGGCCCGGGACGCGGAGGGTGTACGGCGTCCACGCCGGCTCGCCGCCGAGGCGCCAGCCCGTCGGGTGGGAGAAGGGGTCGGTCCAGGAGCCGGGGGAGGACGGGGGCTCCAGGGACGCGTGGCGGAGGAGGGCCGCCGCGGCGTAGACCTCGAAGGGGACCTCGTCCGGGACGAGCGACGCGGCCTCGCGGTCGACCAGGCCCGTGTCCAGCTCGCCGGAGACCACCGCCGGGTGGTCCAGCAGGCGGCGCAGGAAGCCGGTGTTGGTCTCCAGGCCGAGGACGGCCGTCGAGGCCAGGGCGGCCCGCAGGCGGCGCAGGGCCGTGGCGCGGTCCGGGCCATGGGCGATGATCTTGGCGAGCATCGGGTCGTAGGAGGTGCCGATCTCCGTGCCGGTGCCGAGGCCCGAGTCGACCCGGACGCCGGGGCCCTCCGGCTCGTGGAGGGCCACGACGGTGCCCGCCGAGGGCAGGAAGCCGCGTGCCGGGACCTCCGCGCAGAGCCGGGCCTCCAGTGCGTGGCCGGTGAGGGCGATCTCCTCCTGGGCGAGGGCGAGCCGCTCTCCGGCGGCGACCCGGAGCTGCCACTCCACCAGGTCCAGGCCGGTGACCAGCTCGGTGACGGGGTGCTCGACCTGGAGGCGGGTGTTCATCTCCATGAAGTAGTAGGAGGAGGGGTCGCCGCCGGGGACGATGAACTCCACGGTGCCGGCGCCGGTGTAGCCGCAGGAGCGGGCCGCCTGGACGGCGGCCGCGCCCATCGCGGCCCGGGTGGCCTCGTCCAGCAGGACGCTCGGCGCCTCCTCGACGATCTTCTGGTGGCGCCGCTGGAGGGAGCACTCGCGCTCGCCGAGGTGGACGACGTTGCCGTGGCCGTCGGCGAGGACCTGGATCTCGATGTGGCGCGGGCGGTCGATCCAGCGCTCCACCAGGAGGGTGTCGTCGCCGAAGGAGCCGCGCGCCTCGCGCCGGGCGGCGGCGATCTCCTCGCCGAGCAGCGCCTCGTCGCGGACGAGCCGCATGCCCTTGCCGCCGCCGCCGGCGGACGGCTTCAGCAGCACGGGCATGCCGATCTCCCGTGCCGCGGCGGCCAGTTCGGCGTCGGACAGGCCGCTGCCGGTGGAGCCGGGGACGACGGGCACGCCCGCGGCCCGCACCGTCTCCTTGGCCCGGATCTTGTCGCCCATGAGCTCGATCGCGGAGGCGGGCGGGCCGATGAAGACCAGCCCGGCGGCCTCGCAGGCGCGGGCGAACGCGGCGTTCTCCGCGAGGAAGCCGTAGCCGGGGTGGACCGCCCGCGCACCGGTGCGGGCGGCGGCGTCGAGCAGCCGCTCCACGGACAGATAGCTCTCGGTGGCGGAGGCGGGACCGAGGCGGACGGCCGTGTCGGCCTCGCGCACGTGCCGGGCGCCGGCGTCGGCGTCGCTGAAGACGGCGACCGAGCGGACGCCGAGCCCGCGCAGGGTGCGGACGACCCGGACGGCGATCTCACCGCGGTTGGCGACCAGGACGCTCTCGAACATGGTCACGTCTCCTCTCACATCCGGAAGACGCCGAAGCCGGGCGCGGCCGGGTCGCGTGGGGGCAGGGGGGCGTTGGCGCAGGCGGTCAGGGCCAGACCGAGCACCTGGCGGGTCTCCAGCGGGTCGATGACGCCGTCGTCCCACAGCCGGGCGGTGGCGTAGTAGGCGTTGCCCTGGCGCTCGTACTGCTCGCGGACGGGCGCCTTGAACGCCTCCTCCTCGTCCGCCCCCCACTGCTCGCCGTGCGCCTCCAACTGGTCGCGCTTGACGGTCGCGAGGACGGAGGCGGCCTGCTCGCCGCCCATGACGGAGATCTTGGCGTTGGGCCACATCCACAGGAAGCGGGGGGAGTAGGCCCGGCCGCACATCGAGTAGTTGCCCGCGCCGTAGGAGCCGCCGATGACGACCGTCAGCTTGGGGACGCGGGTGCAGGCCACGGCCGTCACCATCTTGGCGCCGTGCTTGGCGATGCCGCCCGCCTCGTACTGCCGGCCGACCATGAAGCCCGAGATGTTCTGCAGGAAGACCAGGGGGATGCCGCGCTGGTCGCACAGCTCGATGAAGTGGGCGCCCTTCTGGGCGGATTCGGAGAAGAGGATGCCGTTGTTGGCGACGATGCCGACGGGGTGGCCGTGGATCCGGGCGAAGCCGGTCACCAGCGTCTGCCCGAACTCGGCCTTGAACTCCGCGAACCGCGAGCCGTCCACCACCCGGGCGATGACCTCGCGGACGTCGTAGGGGGTGCGGGAGTCGACCGGGACCGCGCCGTAGAGCCCGGCGGGATCGGCCTGGGGCTCCTCGGCGGGCTCCACCCGCCAGGGCAGCGGCCCGCGGTCGCCGAGGGTGGAGACGATCGTGCGGACGATGCGCAGGGCGTGCGCGTCGTCCTCGGCGAGGTGGTCGGTGACGCCGGACACCTTGGAGTGGACCTCGCCGCCGCCCAGCTCCTCCGCCGTGACGACCTCGCCGGTGGCGGCCTTCACCAGCGGCGGGCCGCCGAGGAAGATCGTGCCCTGGCCGCGGACGATGACCGCCTCGTCGCTCATCGCCGGGACGTAGGCGCCGCCGGCCGTGCACGAGCCGAGGACGGCGGCGATCTGCGGGATGCCCGCGCCGGACATCCGGGCCTGGTTGTAGAAGATCCGGCCGAAGTGCTCGCGGTCCGGGAAGACCTCGTCCTGCAGGGGGAGGAAGGCGCCGCCGGAGTCCACCAGGTAGAGGCAGGGGAGGCGGTTCTCCAGGGCGATCTCCTGGGCCCGCAGGTGCTTCTTGACCGTCATCGGGTAGTAGGTGCCGCCCTTGACCGTGGCGTCGTTGGCGACGATCACCGTCTCGCGGCCGGAGACCCGGCCGATGCCGGCGATCACTCCGGCGGCGGGGGCCGCGCCGTCGTACATCCCGTCGGCGGCCAGCGGGGCGATCTCCAGGAACGGCGACCCAGGATCCAGCAGGGTGTCCACCCGGTCGCGCGGCAGCAGCTTGCCGCGGGCGGTGTGCCGGGCGCGGGCGCGCCCGCCCCCGCCCAGCCGCGCGGTCGCGAGCTTCTCGCGCAGCTCTGCCGCGAGCTCGCGATGGGCGGCCTCGTTGGCCCGCCAGGCGGCGGACGCCGGATCTGCGGTGCCGGTCAGCACCGGTGCCTGCTGCATGGACTTCGAGCTCCCTTGCCCGGTCTCACGTGCTTGCTGGTTCTGGCTGCTGGTTCTGGCTGCTGGTACTGGCGCTGTTAATGAGCGTTAACAGGGTCCTTTCAGGTTAACGCCCGCTAACGCGCCCTGTCTACAATTTCTTCCGTGAACCCCGAGCACCCCGTGAACCCCGAGCCCGTGAACCGGGAGCCCATGGACGCCGAGCCCCTGGGCCCCGGGAGCGGCGCCGCGCACGACACGGCCGCCCGCGCGCGGGCCATGATCGCTGCCGCCGCCCCCACCCGCCGCGAGCAGATCCTCAAGGCGGCCGCCCGGCTCTTCGCCGAGCGCGGCTTCCACGGCGTCGGGGTCGACGAGATAGGGGCGGCGGTCGGCATCAGCGGCCCCGGTCTGTACCGGCACTTCGCGGGGAAGGACGCGATGCTCGCCGAGCTGCTCGTCGGCATCAGCGGCCGGCTCCTCGCGGGCGGCCGCGAGCGGCGGGCCGCGGCCGAGGTGGCGGGCGTCGGGCCGGCCGAGGTGCTCGGCTCCCTGATCGACGGGCACATCGACTTCGCCCTGGACGACCGGGCGTTGATCACCCTCCACGACCGTGAGCTGGGGCAGCTGCGCGACAGCGACCGCAAGCTGGTGCGCTCCCTCCAGCGGCAGTACGTGGAGCTGTGGGTGGAGGTGGTGCGCAAGCTGCACCCCGGGGCGACGGAGGACACCGCCCGGGCCGCCGTCCACGCGGTCTTCGGCCTGCTCAACTCCACTCCGCACCTGGGCCGTCCGGGCGCGCTCCCCGGCCGCGAGGCCACCGCCGCGCTGCTGCGGCGGCTGGCGCACGGAGCGCTGGGGGCGCTGTCGGACTGAGGGGGCGCGGGGCGAGGCGGGGGCGCGGACGGCGTCCAACTCCCGCTCCGGACGGCATCGTTCCGGTGCGGGAGCGGCCCCGGCGGGCCGCGGACGGATCTGGACAGGGTTCGAGACCGCCCGGTAACTTTCGCTGAGCAAGCGCTTGGTCGGCAGGTGCTCGGCCGCCGGGAGAGCGGGAACCGCGCCCAATCAGGGGGTAGTCGTGCGGCGGACGGTGTTCGGCGAGGACCACGAGGCGTTCCGCGCCACCCTGCGGGAGTTCATCGCCGCGGAGGTCGTCCCCTTCCACGACGACTGGCGCGCGGCCGGCCGCGTCCCCCGGGCGTTCTACCGGAAGCTGGGCGAACTGGGCGTCCTCGGCATCGAGGTGCCGGAGGAGTACGGCGGCGCGGGCGAGCGGAGCTTCAGGTTCCAGGCGGTGATCTCCGAGGAGTGCGCCCGGGCGGGCGTCAGCTTCGGCGGGGCCGGCGCGCACACCGCGCTCTGCCTCCCCTACCTCCTGGCGTACGCCACCGAGGAGCAGAAGCGGCGCTGGCTGCCCCCGTCCGTCACCGGGGAGATGATGACCGCCATCGCCATGACCGAGCCCGGCACCGGCTCCGACCTGGCCGGGATGCGGACGACCGCGAAGCTCTCCGCCGACGGCACGCACTACGTCCTCAACGGCGCCAAGACCTTCATCACCGGCGGCGTCCAGGCCGACCGCGTGCTCGTCTGCGCCCGCACGGCCCCTCCGTCGCCGGAGGACCGGCGCGCCGGCATCTCGATCCTCGTCGTGGACACCGCCTCCGAGGGCTACGCGGTCGGCCGCACGCTGGAGAAGCTCGGGCTCAAGACCTCGGACACCGCCGAACTCTCCTTCACCGACGTCCGGGTGCCCGTCGGGGACCTCCTCGGCGAGGAGGGCAGGGCCTTCTCCTACCTCACCCACAACCTGGCGCGGGAGCGGCTGGGCATCGCCGTCGGGGCGTACGCGCAGTCCGCCGCCGCGCTGGAGTTCGCGCTGGAGTACGTGCGCGGGCGGACGGTGTTCGGGCGGCCGGTGGCCGCGTTCCAGAACACCAAGTTCGTGCTGGCGGACTGCCGTTCCGAGGTCGACGCCCTGCAGGCCGTCGTGGACCGGGCGCTGGAGGCGTACGACGCGGGGGAGCTGACGCCCGCCGACGCGGCCTCGGTGAAGCTCTTCACCACCGAGCGCGCCGCGGTCGTGATCGACAAGTGCCTCCAGCTGCACGGGGGTTACGGGTACATGATGGAGTACCCCGTCGCGCGGCTGTACGCGGACACCCGGGTGAGCCGGATCTACGGCGGGACGAGCGAGGTCATGCGCTCGATCGTCGCCAAGTCGATGGGACTGTGAGGACGGCGCGCACGTGAACGAACCCATGACTCCGCTCGAGGAGCTCCTGGCCCTGCTCGACCTCGAACGGATCGAGGAGGACATCTTCCGCGGCACCAGCCGGGACGCCGTGATCCCGCGCGTCTTCGGCGGCCAGGTCGCCGCCCAGGCGCTGGTCGCGGCCGGGAGGACTGTACCGGAGGATCGTCCTCCGAACTCCTTGCACGCCTATTTCCTGCGGCCCGGTGACCCCGGCCGGCCCATCGTCTACACCGTGGACCGGATCCGCGACGGGCGGTCCTTCACCACCCGCCGGGTGGTCGCCGTCCAGCACGGCCGGCCGATCTTCCACCTCTCGGCGTCCTTCCAGGTCCACGAGGAGGGGCTGGAGCACCAGGAGCCGATGCCGGCCGCGCCCGACCCTTCGGCCCTGCCGACCGCCGCCGAGATGCTGCCCCGCTACGCCGGCCTCCTCGGCGGGCCGGAGGTGCTGGACAAGCTGCTGGAGGCGCGGGCCGCCGTCGACCTGCGGTACGCGGACGAGCCGCCGTTCGCCAGCGTCGGGGAGGCGCGGGAGCCCCGCTCCCAGGTGTGGTTCCGTACGAACGGCAAGCTGGCGGACGATCCGCTGCTGCACGTCTGCCTGGCCACCTACGTCTCCGACATGACGCTCCTCGACTCCGTGCTGCTCGCGCACGGGCGGGGCGGCTGGGCGGTGGGCGACGTGGTGGGCGCCAGCCTCGACCACGCGATGTGGTTCCACCGGCCGTTCCGCGCGGACGAGTGGCTGCTCTACGACCAGGAGAGCCCGACCTCCCAGGGCGGCCGGGGGCTGGCGCGGGGACGGATCTTCACCGTGGAGGGCAGCCTGGCGGTTTCCGTGACCCAGGAGGGGCTGGTGCGGGTTCCGCGTCCGCGGGGGTGAGGGACTGTCGGTGGCCCCTTGTACGCTCTGTGCCCGTAGTCGAGTGGGGGAGGGGCCCTGTCGTGTCGCGGGCGTTGTTGATGGTGAGCGGGGCGGTCGTGCTCGTCCTGGGCGTGGTGCTGCTGTTCTTCTGGCACCAGCGCGTGGTCGAACTCACCGGGGCGGAGTGGCTCATATCGCGGCTGGGGCTGCGGGCGGTGGAGGCGGCGGTGCTGTACGGGGGCACATGGCTGTGCGTGCGGGGGTGGAACGGGCGCAAGGCGTAGGGGAGTTCGCCGCGGGCCAGGGGCTCAAGCCCCCGACAGCCCCGCCGCACCCAGCAAGTACGCCGTCATCGGCTCGTACGCCCGAGGATCGACGACGTGGTCGTCGAGCGGGACCGCCACCCGCAGCAACCCCTCCGCCTCCGCCAGGAACAGCGCCGGATCGTTGCAGTCCGCGTAGCCGACCGCGTCGATCCCGCGCTGCGCCGCGCATCCCGCCCAGCCGTGGTCGGCGACGACCAGGTCGGGCAGCGGGCGGCCCGCGCGGGCCAGGGCGTCGAGGACGGCGGCCATGGGCCCGGGGGAGTGGGTGTGCCACAGCGTGGCCCCCCGCTCGTACACCGCCACGCCGGCGATCTGGTGGACCGTGCCCTCCTCGGTGCGCAGCCCGCCCGGCACGGCGACGATCTCGCAGCCCGCCGCCCGCAGGGCGGCGGCCGTCGTGCGGTGCACCTCCAGGAGGCCGCCGGGGTGGCCGGTGGCGAGGAGGACGCGCCGGCGGGTCTCGGCCGCCTTGCGCAGGGAGACCGCCATGCGCTCCAGCGCCGCGACGGTCAGTTCGGGGTCGATGGTGTCCGGTCCGGTGCGCAGCTCCGGGTCGTCGCTGACGCCGCAGCGCTCGGCCATCACCGCCAGGACGTCCTGCTCGTCCCGCCAGCGGTCGCCCAGTTCGACGCCCAGCCAGTGCAGCCGGTCGCCGTGGGCGAGTTTGCGGTAGTGGTCGAGGCTGTTGGCCCGGGGCGTCGCGACGACGCCCGCGATGCGGGTCCGGACGAGGTGGTCGATGAGCCGGTCTCGGCTGGGGACGGGCGCGGGCGTCGGCATGCGGTCATTGTGCCCCGGCCCGCGGCGGGACGGGACGCCGTGGCCGCCATGGACGCGGCGTCCATAAGAGGAGGCCGTCCTCACAGTTCCGTCCATGTCCGCGGCCGGGGGCCCCGCCTACCCTCGGGAGCGCCCCCTATGTCCCGGGCAGCCGCCCAGGCGGCCGATCAAGGCAGCGAACGAGAGGCTTCCGCATGACCACCGACGCCCCCCGCGACCCGCGCGGCCCCGTCGACTCGTCCCGCATACCGCGTTACGCCGGTCCCGCGACCTTCGCCCGGCTGCCGCGGCTCGACGAGGTCGGCACCGCCGACGTCGCCGTGGTCGGCGTACCGTTCGACACCGGCGTCTCCTACCGGCCCGGTGCCCGCTTCGGCGGCAACGCCATCCGCGAGGCCTCCCGCCTGCTGCGCCCCTACAACCCGGCCCAGGACGCCTCGCCGTTCGCCCTCGCGCAGGTCGCGGACGCCGGTGACATCGCCGCGAACCCGTTCAACATCGACGAGGCCGTCGAGACCATCGAGGCAGCGGCCGACGACCTCCTCGGCACCGGCGCCCGCATGATGACCCTCGGCGGCGACCACACCATCGCGCTGCCGCTGCTGCGCTCGGTGGCCAGGAAGCACGGCCCCGTGGCCCTGCTCCACTTCGACGCCCACCTGGACACCTGGGACACCTACTTCGGCGCCGAGTACACCCACGGCACCCCCTTCCGCCGGGCCGTCGAGGAGGGCATCCTCGACACCTCCGCCCTCTCCCACGTGGGCACCCGCGGCCCGCTGTACGGCAAGAAGGACCTGGACGACGACGCCAAGATGGGCTTCGGCATCGTCACCTCCGCCGACGTCATGCGCCGCGGCGTGGACGAGGTCGCCGACCAGCTCCGCCAGCGCATCGGCGACCGGCCGCTGTACATCTCCATCGACATCGACGTCCTGGACCCCGCGCACGCCCCCGGCACCGGCACCCCGGAGGCCGGCGGCCTCACCTCCCGCGAGCTGCTGGAGATCATCCGCGGGCTGTCCTCCTGCCACCTCGTCTCCGCCGACCTGGTCGAGGTGGCCCCCGCCTACGACCACGCGGAGATCACCTCCGTCGCCGCCTCGCACACCGCGTACGAGCTGACGACGATCATGTCGCGGCAGATCGCCGCGTCCCGCGAGGCGTGAACGCCGCCGCGTAAGGGCCGCGTCAGTCCGGGCTCCGCGCGCGACAAGGGTCCGTAAGGAAGCCGTCACGGGGTGGGCCGCGCCAGTTGGCTGGGTGACCGTTCATCCAGCCGACTTCCGAAGGCCACCCCGTTGACGCTGCAGACCGTCCCCCAGCAGGAGTCCCCGCCGCCCCCGGCCCCCGGGGGGCCGCGGGGCGCGCGCCGGCACCGCCGCGTGGCCGCCGGGGCCGTCGAGCCCCGGCAGCTGCTGACCGCCTTCCCGGACGCCGTCCGCAAGCTGGACCCGCGGCTGATGGTCCGCAACCCGGTGATGTTCGTCGTCGAGGTCGGCTCCGTCCTCACCACGGCCTCCGCCCTCCTCGACCCGTCCGTCTTCGCCTGGCTGATCAGCGCCTGGCTCTGGCTCACCGTCGTCTTCGCCAACCTCGCCGAGGCCGTCGCCGAGGGCCGCGGCAAGGCGCAGGCCGAGACGCTGCGCCGCACCCGGAGCACGACGGTCGCCCGCCGGCTGCGCGTGTGGCGGGTGGGCCTCTCCCCGTACGACTGGGAGGAGCAGCGCGTCCCCGCCGCCGACCTGCGGCCGCAGGACGTCGTGGTGGTCGAGGCGGGCGGGACGGTCCCGGGCGACGGCGAGATCGTCGAGGGCGTCGCGAGCATCGACGAGTCGGCGATCACGGGCGAGTCCGCCCCGGTGATCCGCGCGGCCGGGGGCGACCGTTCCGGGGTGACCGGGGGGACGACCGTCCTCTCCGACCGGATCGTCGTGCGGATCACCTCGCGCCCCGGCCACACCTTCCTCGACCGGATGATCTCCCTCGTCGAGGGCACCAGCCGGCAGAAGACCCCCAACGAGCTGGCGCTCAACATCCTGCTGGCCTCGCTGACGGTCGTCTTCGTCCTGGCCGTCGTCAGCCTCCAGCCCATGGCCCGCTGGGCGGGCGCCGAGCAGTCCATCACCGTCCTCGTCGCCCTGCTGGTGACCCTGATCCCGACCACCATCGGCGCCCTGCTCTCCGCCATCGGCATCGCCGGCATGGACCGGCTCGTCCAGCGCAACGTCATCGCCCTCTCCGGCCGCGCCGTCGAGGCGGCCGGCGACGTCAACACCCTGCTCCTCGACAAGACCGGGACCATCACCCTCGGCAACCGGCAGGCGGTCTCCTTCGTCCCCGTCAAGGGCGTCCCCCGTGAACTCCTCGCCGACGCTGCCCAGTTGGCCTCGCTCGCCGACCCGACGCCGGAGGGCCGCTCGATCGTCGCCCTGTCGCGCCGGCAGGGGATCCACCGCGACGACGCCGACTTCGCGCACGGCCGGTTCGTGCCGTTCTCCGCTCAGACCCGGATGAGCGGCGCCGACTTCGCCCACGGGGACGACTTCTGCCGCATCCGCAAGGGCGCCGCGAGCGCCGTCCTGCACTGGGTGGACCGGCGCGGCGGCACGATCCCGCGCGACGCCCGCTGGATCGCCGACTCCGTCGCGGCCGGCGGCGGCACCCCGCTCCTCGTCGCCGTCGAGGACCACGACGGCACCCGGGTGCTGGGCGCCGTCCACCTCAAGGACGTCGTCAAGCCCGGCATCGCCGAACGCTTCGCCGAACTGCGGGCGATGGGCATCCGCACGGTCATGGTCACCGGCGACAACCCGCTCACCGCCAAGGCCATCGCCGCCGAGGCCGGCGTGGACGACTACCTGGCCGAGGCCACCCCCGAGCAGAAGCTCGCCCGCATCCGCGAGGAGCAGGCCGGCGGCAACCTCGTCGCCATGACCGGCGACGGCACCAACGACGCGCCGGCCCTGGCCCAGGCGGACGTGGGCGTGGCCATGAACACCGGCACCTCCGCCGCCAAGGAGGCCGGCAACATGGTCGACCTCGACTCCAGCCCCACCAAGCTCATCGAGATCATCGAGGTCGGCAAGCAGCTGCTGATCACCCGTGGCGCCCTCACCACGTTCTCCATCTGCAACGACGTCGCCAAGTACTTCGCCATCGTCCCCGCCATGTTCGGCGGCGTGGCCGGCTACGAGGGCCTGGAGAAGCTCAACGTCATGGGCCTGCACAGCCCGACCTCCGCCATCGCCTCCGCGATCGTCTTCAACGCCCTGGTCATCGTCGTCCTCATCCCCCTCGCCCTGCGCGGCGTCCGCTACGCCCCCTCGTCCGCGCACGCCCTGCTGCGCCGCAACCTCGGGGTGTACGGGGTCGGCGGGCTCGTGGCGCCGTTCGCCGGGATCAAGCTGATCGACCTGCTGATCCAGTACGTGCCCGGGTTCTGAGGGCGGCCCGCCGGCCGGCGGGATGAAATCCGCCCCCCGCGGCGTTCGGTCCTTCCGGTAGCACGTGAACGGCGGGAGGACCGGGGTGGCGAAGGAAACGGCTGGACAGGGGTGGGCCCGCAGGCTCGCCGGATACTGCTGGCGGTACCGGGGCACCGTGCTCCTGGCACTGGGCTCCTCGCTGGCCGGCATGGCCGTCATGGCGCTCGTCCCGCTCATACCCAAGCTGATCATCGACGACGTCATCGGCTCCCACGAACGCCCCCTCGCCCCCTGGGCCACCCTCCTGATCGTCGCCGCGGTCGTCGTCTACGGCCTCACCTACGTCCGCCGCTACTACGGCGGACGCCTCGCGCTCGACGTCCAGCACGACATGCGGACCGAGATGTACGCGTCCATCGCCCGCCTGGACGGCAAGCGGCAGGACGAGCTCTCCACCGGCCAGGTCGTCGGCCGGGCCACCAGTGACCTCCAGCTCATCCAGGGGCTGCTGTTCATGCTGCCGATGATGATCGGCAACGTCCTGCTGTTCCTCATCTCGCTCGTCGTGATGGCCGTCCTCTCGCCGCTGCTCACCGTCGTGGCCCTGGCCGTCGCGCCCGCGATCTGGTTCCTCGCCTCGCGCAGCCGCGTCCGCCTCCACCCGGCCACCTGGTGGGCCCAGGGCCAGGCCGCCGCCGTCGCGGGCGTCGTCGACGGCGCGGTCACCGGCGTCCGCGTGGTCAAGGGCTTCGGCCAGGAGGCCCAGGAGACGGCCAAGCTGCGGGAGGCCGGACGGCGGCTGTTCGCCGGGCGGCTGCGCACCGTGCGCCTCAACGCCCGCTACACGCCCGCCCTCCAGGCCGTCCCCGCGCTCGGCCAGGTCGCGATGCTCGCCCTCGGCGGCTGGATGGCGACCCGCGGGCAGATCACCCTGGGCACGTTCGTCGCCTTCTCCACGTACCTCGCCCAACTCGTCGGCCCCGTACGGATGCTCACCATGGTCCTCACGGTCGGCCAGCAGGCCAGGGCCGGCGTCGAGCGCGTCTGCGAACTCATCGACACCGAGCCGGTGATCGACGAGCGCCCGGACGCCCACGAGCTGCCCGCCGACGCGCCCGCCACCGTCGAGTTCGACGACGTCTCCTTCGGCTACGACCCCGGACGGCCCGTCCTCGACGGCCTGTCGCTGCGCGTCGAGCCCGGCGAGACCGTCGCCGTCGTCGGCGCCTCCGGCAGCGGCAAGTCGACGCTGTCCCTGCTGCTGCCGCGCTTCTACGACGTGACCGGCGGCGCGGTCCGCATCGGCGGCCACGACGTGCGCGACCTCACCCACGCCTCGCTGCGGGCCGCGATCGGGCTCGTGCCCGAGGACAGCTTCCTGTTCTCCGACAGCATCCGCGACAACATCGCCTACGGTGTCCCCGACGCGACCGACGAGCAGGTCCGCGCCGCCGCCCGCGCCGCGCAGGCCGACGGGTTCATCACGGCCCTCCCCGAGGGCTACGCGACCAAGGTCGGCGAGCAGGGCCTGACCCTCTCCGGCGGCCAGCGCCAGCGCATCGCCTTGGCCCGCGCCATCCTCACCGACCCCCGCCTGCTCCTCCTCGACGACGCGACCTCGGCGGTCGACGCCCGCGTCGAGCACGAGATCCACGAGGCGCTGCGCGGCGTCATGGCCGGCTGCACCACGCTCCTCATCGCCCACCGCGCCTCCACCCTGGCCCTCGCCGACCGCATCGCGGTCCTCGACGCCGGCCGCCTGGTGGACGTCGGCACGGCGGCCGAACTCCAGGAGCGCTGCGCGGTCTACCGGCGGCTGCTGACCGACCCCGAGGAGCTGGGCTCCTCCGTCTCCCCGGGCTACACGCCCGCGGCGCCCGCCGTGCCCGCCCCCGCGACCGGCCCGGACCCCCGCGTCCGCCGCCCGCGCCCCGTCGACGGCGTCACCCCCTCCCTGTGGGTGCGCCGCGAGGAGGGGGACGCGGACGCGGACCTGCCCGGCATGCCGGCCACCCCCGAGCTGCTCGCCAAGGTCAGGGCCCTGCCGCCGGCCACCGACACCCCCGACGTCGACGAGGAGCGCGCCGCCCGCCCCGAGCAGGCGTACGGGCTGCGGCAGTTGCTGCGCGGCTTCGGGGCACCCCTCGCGCTGGCCCTGCTGCTCGTCGCGCTCGACGCGGTCGCCGGGCTGCTGCTGCCCGTGCTGATCCGGCACGGCATCGACCAGGGCGTCGAGCGGGCCGCCCTCGGCGCGGTCTGGGCCGCCTCCGGCCTCGCCCTCCTCGTCGTCCTCGCCCAGTGGGCCGCCCAGGCGGCGGAGACCCGGGTGACCGGCCGCACCGGCGAACGCGTCCTCTACGCGCTGCGCGTGAAGATCTTCGCCCAGCTCCAGCGGCTCGGCCTCGACTACTACGAGCGCGAACTGACCGGCAAGATCATGACCCGGATGACGACGGACGTGGACGCGCTCTCCTCGTTCCTCCAGACCGGTCTGGTCACCGCCGTCGTCTCCGTCCTCACCTTCTTCGGCATACTCGTCGCCCTGCTGGTCATCGACGTCCGGCTCGCCCTGGTCGTCTTCGCGACGCTCCCGCTGCTCGTCGCCGGGACGTTCTTCTTCCGCCGGCAGAGCGTCAAGGCGTACGAACTCGCCCGCGAACGCGTCGGACTGGTCAACGCCGACCTCCAGGAGAGCGTCGCCGGCCTGCGGATCGTGCAGGCGTTCCGCCGCGAGGAGGCGGGCGCCGGGCGGTTCGCCGAGCGCAGCGACGACTACCGGCGGGCGCGGGTGCGCGGCCAGTGGCTGATCTCCGTGTACTTCCCGTTCGTCCAGCTCCTGTCGTCCGTCGCGGCGGCCGCGGTGCTGATCGTCGGCGCGGGGCGGGTGGACGACGGCACGCTCACCACCGGCGCGCTCGTCGCGTACCTGCTCTACATCGACCTCTTCTTCGCCCCCGTGCAGCAGCTCTCCCAGGTCTTCGACGGCTACCAGCAGGCGACCGTCTCGCTCGGCCGCATCCAGGGGCTGCTGCGCGAGCGGACCTCGACGCCGGTCGCGGCCGAGCCGCGGCCGGTGCGCGCGCTGCGCGGCGAAGTCGCCTTCGAGGACGTGCACTTCCACTACGGCGAGGAGAAGAAGGCGGCCCTCGACGGCATCCGCCTGACGATCCCGGCCGGGCAGACGGTCGCCTTCGTCGGCGAGACGGGCGCCGGCAAGTCGACGCTGGTGAAGATGGTCGCCCGGTTCTACGACCCGACGTCCGGGACGGTGCGGGTGGACGGCCACGACCTGCGCGACCTCGACCCCGTCGGCTACCGGCACCGGCTGGGCGTCGTCCCGCAGGAGCCGTACCTCTTCCCCGGGACGGTGCGCGATTCCATCGCCTACGGGCGGCCGGACGCCTCCGACGCGGAGGTCGAGGCGGCGGCGCGGGCGGTCGGCGCGCACGAGATGATCGCCACGCTGGACGGGGGGTACCTGCATCCGGTGGCCGAGCGCGGGCGCAACCTGTCCGCCGGGCAGCGGCAGTTGATCGCCCTCGCGCGGGCGGAGCTCGTCGATCCGGACGTGCTCCTCCTCGACGAGGCGACGGCCGCGCTCGACCTGGCGACCGAGGCGCTCGTCAACGAGGCGACGGAGCGGCTCGCCGGGCGGCGCACGACACTGGTCGTCGCCCACCGCCTGACGACCGCCGCGCGGGCGGACCGGGTCGTGGTCATGGACCGGGGGCGGGTCGTGGAGGACGGCACGCACGGGGAGTTGCTGGCGCTGGGGGGACGGTACGCGGAGCTGTGGCGCACGTTCGCCGGCGACCCGGCGCCGGTGTCCCGGGGGTGACCTCCGCCCCGTCCCGCCCTTGCTCCGTCTCCTCCGGGGCTCAGTCCCCGAGCGAGGCGCTGCGCAGGACCGCGTCGACTTCGCGGACGTCGTCCGGCGCGCCGGACGTGGCGATGCCGAGGAGGAACGCCGCCCGCCGGTCGTCCGAGGCGACGACGGTCATGCGCAGGTGTGCCACCCGGCCGCCCTCGGCGTCGACGGCCAGGGCGACGGTGTGCGCGGGACGGCCGCCCACCTCCTCGGGCCGGGACTCCTCGAGGCGCACGGCGCGGTCCGGGTAGAAGAACTCGGCGTTGGAGCGGGCGGCCCGCTCGGTGACGGTCCGCAGGCGGGGCTCGGGCACGGGCCGGGAGGGCCCGGCCAGGACGGTGCCGCGCGGTGAGCCGATGGCCGAACTGAAGGCGTCGATCAGGCGCTTGGAGCCGTTCGACTTCCAGCCGTCCGGTATCGCGTAGGACAGACCGGCCCGTTCGTCGGTCACCCGTGGCCGCCCGGCGAGGGGCGCGCCGTCCGTGTCACGGGACAGCCACCAGGCGGTGGCGCCCCCGCCGGCGAGGAGGAGGACGAGGAGGGCGACGAGGACGACGGGACGGGCCCGCCGGGCCGGGGCCGGGGGGAGGGGAGGAGCGGGCGGGAAGGGCGGCGGCAGCGGCGTCGGCGTCGTCATGCGTCCAGCCTTCCGGACCGGCCGCCTCCGCGCCTGAGTGCGGGTACTCAGGTGCGGGTACTCAATTCCGGTGCCCGGTGCGGCAGTCGGTCCCGGCGCAGGCGCCGGCACGCGCGCGGCGGCCGGCGCTGCCGCGGGCCGCGGAAAATGGGTCTGGCGCAGGACATGTCACCCCCGGTAGGTTCGCGGCGACCTTTGCGAACCCAGGGGAGGGCGTATGCGCAAGGCTCTCAGATGGCTGCTGGCGCTGGTGGTGCTCATAGGAGCGATCGGCGTCGGCGGCACGACGGCCGGAGCGGCGTACGCTTCCGGCAAGGACGGCAAGGACACCGGCGACGGCGACATCAAGGACCGCATCCTGAGGATCCCGGGCATGCGGCTCGTCGAGGAGAAGCCGTACGCGGGCTACCGCTACCTCGTCATGACGTACCGGCAGCCGGTCGACCACCGCCGGCCCGGCAAGGGCACGTTCGAGCAGCGGTTCACGCTGCTGCACAAGAGCACCGACCGTCCCACCGTCTTCTTCACCTCCGGCTACAACGTCAACACCAACCCCAGCCGCAGCGAGCCCACGCGCATCGTCGACGGCAACCAGGTGTCGATGGAGTACCGGTTCTTCACCCCGTCGCGCCCCCAGCCGGCCGACTGGTCGAAGCTGGACATCTGGCAGGCGGCTAGTGACCAGCACCGCCTCTACCGGGCCCTCAAGCCCGTCTACGGCAAGAACTGGCTGGCCACCGGCGGCAGCAAGGGCGGTATGACGGCCACCTACTTCCGCCGCTTCTACCCGGACGACATGAACGGCACCGTCGCCTACGTCGCGCCCAACGACGTGAACAACGACGAGGACTCGGCGTACGACCGCTTCTTCGCCACCGTCGGCGACAAGGCCTGCCGCACCCAGCTGAACTCGGTGCAGCGCGAGGCGCTCGTCCGCCGCGGCGAGATCGTCGCCCGCTACGAGAAGTGGGCCAAGGAGAACGGCAGGACGTTCAAGGTGGTCGGCAGCGCCGACAAGGCGTACGAGAACGTCGTCCTCGACCTGGTCTGGTCGTTCTGGCAGTACCACCTGCAGAGCGACTGCGCCTCCGTGCCCGCCACCAAGGCGTCCACGGACGAGCTCTACAAGTTCATCGACGACATCTCCGGCTTCGACGGGTACACCGACCAGGGCCTGGAGCGCTTCACCCCGTACTACTACCAGGCGGGCACCGAGCTGGGCGCGCCCACCGTCAAGTACCCGCACCTCAAGGGCCTGCTGAAGTACCCCGGCATCAACCAGCCGCGCTCGTACGTGCCCCGGGACATCACGATGAAGTGGCACGGGGGCTCGATGGCGGACGTCGACCGCTGGGTGCGCAACGACAGCACGCGGATGCTCTTCGTCTACGGGCAGAACGACCCGTGGAGCGGTGAGCCGTTCCGCCTCGGCCGCGACGCCGGCAAGCGGCACGACTTCCGCTTCTACGCCCCGGGCGGCAACCACGGCTCCACCATCGCGCAGCTCGTCGCCGACGAGCGGGCCAAGGCCACGGCCGAGGTCCTGAAGTGGGCGGGCGTGGCGCCGAAGGCCGTGGAGAAGGACGAGAAGGCGGCCCGGCCGCTCGCCCCGTTCGACGCGAAGCTCGACCACGTGAAGACCGAGCGGCAGTTCCTGCGCCCGTAACTCCCGGGCGGGACGGCTCACTCCAGGCGGCGGGCGCACCCCACGGGCGTCCCGCCGCCGACGTCCACGTAGAGGTCGGTGCCGTCCGGGCAGTCCGTCCGGGCGGCCACCTCGGCCGTCACCTCGTACTCCGGCGCGTGCGGTTGAGAGCCGTCGCACGCCGTCTCCTTCACCACCCCCGGTGCCGTGGTCCGGACGCAGTCGCCGGTGACCGTCAGCGGACCGCCGCCCCCGCCCGGGTCGCCCGGGTGCGGGGGACGCAGGTTCCGCATGCAGGCGTAGCCCTCCGGGGCGCTGTCCTCCTCGGAGGTGCCGGTGTCGACCTCCGACAGGTGCAGGACGAAGTCCGTGGGCTCCGGGCAGCGGGGACCCGTCTCCCGCGGCCCGTTCCAGCGCGCGAGGACCCGCGCGCGGGCCCGTCCGCTCCCGCAGTCCGTCTCCGGGAAGGAGGGGCCGGGGCCGGCGCAGGTGCCCGGGGCGAGGTACGCCGCCCGGCGCGGGGCACGCACCGGGGCGGCCTCCTCGCGCGGGCCCGCCGCGGCGCCGCCGTCCGCGCCCGCCCGGCCGGCCGGATGGCACGCGGTCAGCGCGAGCGGCCCCGAGAGCACGGCGAGCGCGCACAGCGCGGCGTTCAGCGCCGGTCGGCGCATGGAGTCCCCCTCGCGTCCCGCAAACCCCCGATGCGCGTTCAGAGTTACCGGACCGTGACCGGGGTGCGCCAGCAGCGCGGGATGTGCCCGGGGGCGCGCCGCCCGCTCCGTACGCCCTGTGCGGCGGCCTCCCGCGAGGAGCCGCCGCCGGTGCTCCGGAAGGGGCACACCGGACGGCGGCGTGCCGCCGGCCGCGGGCGGCGGAGAGGGAGGCCGGCAACGCGGTATCCGGCGGAGCCGGCACCGCACCACGGGGACTCGCCGGCGGCACGGCGCTTGGACGGAGCGGACGGCGGCCGGGTTCCTGGCCCGGGGCCGGGTCCTACGGGGTGTCCGGGACGGCCTCGCGCAGCAGCCGGACGGTCTCGGTGATCGCCGGGCGGCGGGCGGCGCCGGCGCGCCAGTACGCGAACAGCCGCCGCACCGGGACGGGTTCGAGCCCCAGCGCCACCACGCCGGACGGCAGCGGACCGCGGCCCAGTCGCGGGACGAGGGCGACGCCCAGCCCGGCGGCGACCAGCGCGAGCTGGGTCTGGTACTCGGTGACCTGGTGGACGAGGTCCGGCTCGTGCCCGGTGGCGCGCAGCGCCCGGACCAGCCAGTCGTGGCAGACGGTCCCCGGCGGCTGGCAGATCCACCGCTCGTGCGCCAGGTCCGCCGTGCTCAGCGGGGCGGCGCGGCCGGTCAGCGGGTGCCCGGCGGGGACGAGCACGTCGCACGGGTCCTGGCCCAGGGCGGCGCGCTCCATGCCCTCCGGGGCGGGCAGCGGGTTGATGTCCCAGTCGTGCGCGACGGCGAGGTCGACGACGCCCTGCGCGACCAGGCCGACGGACAGGTGCGGGTCCACCTCCGTCAACCGGGCGTCCACCGTGGGGTGTTCGCGGGCCAGGCGGGCCAGGACGCCGGGCAGCAGGTCGCGCGCCGCGGTGGGGAACGCGCCGACGGTCAGCCGGCCGGTGGGCAGGCCGCGCCGCTCCTCCAGCTCCGTCTCGGCGCGCTCGACGAGGACGAGCAGCTCCCGCGCGGTCGCGCTCAGGCGGACCGCGGCGTCCGTGAGCACCACGCCCCGGCCGCGGCGCTCCAGCAGCGTGGTGCGCGTCTCCCGCTCCAGTTTGGCGATCGCCTGCGAGACGGCGGAGGGCGTGTAGCCGAGGGCGAGGGCGGCGGCGCTGACGGAGCCGTGCACGGCCACGGCGTGCAGGGCCCTCAGCCGGGGCAGGTCCAGCACGTTCGGATGCTCCTTCCGGGTCGTCCTTGTCGGACTGCTTCACCCCATCATGCAGAAGCGTGAACTGGTGCTGAACGGTCGGCCGGATCATCATGATCGGCATGGTGAGTCTGCACGCGGTGGCCGGCATGGCGCTGGTGGCGCTGGGGATGGTGCTCGTCCCCGGCCCCAACATGATGTACCTGGTGTCCCGTTCGGTGGCCCAGGGCCGTCGCGTCGGGCTCGTCTCCCTGCTGGGCGTCGGCGCCGGCTTCCTCGTCCACCTGCTGGCCGCCGTCGCCGGCATCGCCGCGCTCTTCGCCGTCGTCCCCGTGCTCTACACGGTCCTGAAACTGGCCGGGGCCGCCTATCTGGCGTGGCTGGCCTGGCAGGCGCTGCGGCCGGGCGGCGCCTCCGCCTTCGACCCGCGGCCGCTGCCGCCGGACCCGCGGCGGCGGCTCCTCGTGATGGGGTTCGTCACCAACGTCCTCAACCCGAAGATCGCCGTGCTGTACGTCTCCGTGCTGCCGCAGTTCGTCGATCCGGAGCGGGGGGCGGTGCCGGTGCAGAGCCTGCTGCTCGGCCTGACGCAGATCGTCGTCGCCGTCACCGTCCACGGGCTGATCGTGCTCACGGCGGGGGCCGTGTCCTCCTTCCTGCGGCGGCGGCCGGGGTGGATGCGGGGCCAGCGGTGGCTGATGGGGGCGGTGCTGGGCGGGCTGGCCGTGCGGGTGGCGGTCGACTGACGGAGCCCCCGGGCCCGTCAGCCCTCGCCCGCGGTCAGGCGCCGCAGACACGCCAGCCCCGCCCCCGAGACCGCCCCGAACTCCTCCGCCTCCGCGAACCACCGCCGCTCGTACTCCCAGCAGAGCCACTCGCTGCGGCGCCCCGCCGTCCGCACGCACTCCGCCAGCGGCAGCGCCCCCGCCCCCAGCCGCACCGGCGTCACGTCCTCCCGGGAGGCGACGTCCTTCACCTGGACGTATCCGAGGTGCGGTGCCAGCGCCGCGAGGCTCTCGGCGGGCGCCTCGCCGGCGCGCCACGTGTGCAGGACGTCCCAGAGCGCCCCGACGGCGCGGTGCCCGACGAGTGCCAGGATCCGCAGGACGTCCCGTCCCCGGGGGCGGGCGTCGTGGGTCTCCAACAGGAGCCGGACGCCCAGGGATTGGGCGAGCGGGGCGACGGCCGCGAGGCGGCGCGCGGCGGTGGTGCCGGAACCGCCGCCGGGGAAGACCCGGACGTGCGGGGCGCCCACGTCCGCCGCCAGCCGCGCGAGCGCGCCCAGTTCGGCGAGCACCGGCCCGTCCGGCCCGTCCGCGGCGGCCCGCGCGTAGCCGGCGACGCCGAGGACGGAGACGCCGGCGGACGCGAACAGCCGCGCGGCGGCGCGGCGTTCGGCCGCCGGGGAGCCGAGGTGCAGCGGCTCCTCGGGGTGCACGCGGAGCTCGACCCCGTCCCAGCCGTCGGAGCGGGCGAGCCGGACCACGTCCGGCAGGGGGAGGCCGGGCACGCCGAGGGTGGAGAACGCGAGCTTCATCCCCTTCTGTTTGCCCGGCGCCTCCCCCCGGACCGGCACCTTGGGTAAAGGATTGGTAACGCTTCGCGCAGGCTGCAACCCCGCGGCGCCGCCAGGGGTCGTATGTGGCATCCGGCTTCCCGGGGGAGGCATCCGGGGGGAGGAGGGGAAGCCGGAGGGGGGAAGCGAGGGGCCCGGTCGTCGGACCGGGCCCCTCGAATCGCTTCCGGGCACCCGGGCCGCCGGGGCTGTCGGTGGCCGGCTGTACCGTCGGAGCCATGGTGCAACTGGCGGTGGTCGAAGGGGTGCTCGAGCGCATCACCTACGCCAACGAGGAGAACGGCTACACCGTGGCCCGCGTCGACACGGGCCGCGGCGCGGGCGACCTCCTCACGGTCGTGGGCTCGCTGCTCGGCGCCCAGGTCGGCGAGTCCCTGCGGATGGAGGGCCGCTGGGGCTCCCACCCGCAGTACGGCAAACAGTTCACGGTGGAGAACTACACCACCGTCCTCCCCGCCACCATCCAGGGCATACGCCGCTATCTCGGCTCCGGCCTGGTCAAGGGCATCGGCCCGGTCTTCGCCGACCGCATCACCCGGCACTTCGGGCTGGAGACGCTCGACATCATCGAGACGGCCCCCGAGCGCCTGATCGAGGTCCCCGGTCTCGGCCCCAAGCGCACCAAGAAGATCACGGCCGCCTGGGAGGAGCAGAAGGCGATCAAGGAGGTGATGCTCTTCCTCCAGACCGTCGAGGTCTCCACCTCCATCGCCGTCCGCATCTACAAGCAGTACGGCGACGCCTCGATCTCCGTCGTGAAGAACGAGCCGTACCGCCTGGCGGCCGACGTCTGGGGCATCGGCTTCCTCACCGCCGACCGGATCGCGCAGTCCGTCGGCATCCCGCACGACAGCCCCGAGCGCGTCAAGGCCGGTCTCCAGTACGCCCTTTCGCAGTCGGCCGACCAGGGCCACTGCTTCCTGCCCGAGGAGCGGCTGATCGCGGACGCGGTCAAGCTCCTCCAGGTGGACACCGGCCTGGTGATCGAGTGCCTGGGCGACCTCGCGGCGGACGAGGAGGGGGTGGTCCGCGAGACCGTCCCCGGCCCGGAGGACGGCCGGCCGGTCACCGGCGTCTACCTCGTCCCCTTCCACCGCGCCGAACTCTCCCTGGCCGGCCAGCTGTCGAGGCTCCTGCGCTGCGACGAGGACCGGCTGGCGGCGTTCGCGGACGTCGACTGGGAGAAGGCCCTCGGCTGGCTCGCCGGCCGCACCGGCGCCGAACTCGCCCCGGAGCAGCGGGAGGCGGTCCGCCTCGCGCTGACCAGCAAGGTCGCGGTCCTCACCGGCGGCCCCGGCTGCGGCAAGTCGTTCACCGTGCGCTCCGTGGTCGAACTCGCCCGCGCCAAGCGCGCGAAGGTGGTGCTCGCGGCGCCCACCGGCCGGGCCGCCAAGCGGCTCTCGGAGCTGACCGGCGCCGAGGCGTCCACTGTGCACCGCCTGCTGGAGCTCAAGCCCGGCGGCGACGCCGCGTACGACCGCGAACGCCCGCTGGACGCCGACCTGGTGGTCGTCGACGAGGCGTCCATGCTCGACCTCCTGCTGGCCAACAAGCTCGCCAAGGCCGTCCCGCCGGGCGCCCATCTGCTCCTCGTCGGGGATGTGGACCAGCTCCCCTCCGTCGGCGCCGGCGAGGTGCTGCGCGACCTGCTGGCCCCCGGCAGCCCCGTCCCCGCCGTCCGCCTCACGCGCATCTTCCGGCAGGCGCAGCAGTCGGGCGTGGTGACCAACGCGCACCGGATCAACTCCGGCCTGCCACCGCTCACGTCGGGGCTGTCCGACTTCTTCCTCTTCGTCGAGGAGGACACCGAGGAGGCGGGTCGGCTCACGGTGGACGTGGCGGCCCGGCGGATCCCCGCGCGGTTCGGCCTCGACGCCCGGCGGGACGTCCAGGTGCTCGCCCCGATGCACCGCGGCCCGGCCGGCGCCGGCACCCTCAACGGCCTGCTCCAGCAGGCGATCACGCCCGCCCGCCCCGACCTGCCCGAGCGCCGCTTCGGCGGCCGCGTCTTCCGCGTCGGGGACAAGGTCACCCAGATCCGCAACAACTACGACAAGGGCGTGAACGGCGTCTTCAACGGCACGGTCGGCGTCGTCACCGCCCTGGACGAGGTCGAGCAGCGCCTGACGGTGCGCACCGACGAGGACGAGGAGGTCGGTTACGACTTCGACGAGCTCGACGAGCTCGCCCACGCCTACGCGGTGACGATCCATCGGTCGCAGGGCAGCGAGTATCCGGCGGTGGTGATCCCGGTGACCACCGGGGCCTGGACCATGCTCCAGCGCAATCTTCTCTATACGGCCGTAACCCGGGCAAAGCGGCTCGTGGTGCTGGTGGGCTCGCGGCGGGCCCTGGGGCAGGCGGTGCGGACGGTCGGGGCGGGCCGGCGGTGCACGGCGCTCGATCACCGGCTCGGGGCCGGAGGTGGTGTTCGTCTCTGACCGGTTTACCAATCGGGGCGAAGGGGGCAGGATGGCCAGCCGGACGGCACTCAGTGCCGTCCATGGGCCCTATGGCCGACCCCGAGTGCACGTACCACGTCCAAATGGGGGAAGGTAGGGGTAGTCAGGGCACCTCAAAGAAGAGGCACAACGTCGGTGAGGGATGACGTGAGCGACAACTCTGTAGTAGTGCGTTACGGGGACGGCGAGTACACCTACCCGGTGGTCGACAGCACCATCGGCGACAAGGGCTTCGACATCGGGAAGCTGCGTGCCCAGACCGGTCTGGTGACCCTGGACTCGGGATACGGCAACACGGCCGCCTACAAATCCGCCATCACCTACCTGGACGGCGAGCAGGGCATCCTGCGGTACCGCGGTTACCCGATCGAGCAGCTCGCCGAGCGCAGCACCTTCCTCGAGACCGCGTTCCTGCTGATCAACGGCGAGCTGCCCACCGCCGACGAGCTCGCCCGCTTCCAGGACGAGATCACCCGCCACACCCTGCTGCACGAGGACGTCAAGCGGTTCTACGACGGCTTCCCGCGCGACGCCCACCCGATGGCGATGCTGTCCTCGGTGGTCAGCGCCCTGTCCACCTTCTACCAGGACAGCCACAACCCGTTCGACGCCAAGCAGCGCGACCTGTCCACGATCCGGCTGCTCGCCAAGCTGCCCACGATCGCGGCCTACGCGTACAAGAAGTCCGTCGGTCACCCGGTGGTCTACCCGCGTAACGACCTCGGCTACGTCGAGAACTTCCTGCGGATGACCTTCTCGGTGCCGGCCGCGGACTACGACCTGGACCCCGTGGTGGTCAGCGCCCTGGACAAGCTGCTGATCCTGCACGCGGACCACGAGCAGAACTGCTCGACCTCGACCGTGCGCCTGGTGGGCTCCTCGCAGGCCAACCTGTTCGCCTCGATCTCCGCGGGCATCAACGCCCTGTGGGGCCCGCTGCACGGCGGCGCCAACCAGGCCGTCCTGGAGATGCTGGAGAGCATCGCGGCCTCCGGCGGCGACGTCGACGCCTTCATCCGCAAGGTGAAGAACAAGGAGGACGGCGTCCGCCTGATGGGCTTCGGGCACCGGGTCTACAAGAGCTTCGACCCCCGCGCGAAGATCATCAAGGCGGCGGCGCACGACGTCCTGTCGGCCCTCGGCAAGTCCGACGAGCTGCTGGACATCGCGCTCAAGCTGGAGGACCACGCGCTCTCCGACGACTACTTCGTCTCGCGCAACCTCTACCCGAACGTGGACTTCTACACCGGTCTCATCTACCGGGCGATGGGCTTCCCCACCGAGATGTTCACCGTGCTCTTCGCGCTCGGCCGGCTGCCCGGCTGGATCGCCCAGTGGCACGAGATGATCAAGGAGCCGGGTTCCCGCATCGGGCGCCCGCGGCAGATCTACACCGGCGTCGTCGAGCGGGACTTCGTGCCCGTCGAGAACCGCTGACGCGAGGGAATCACCGCTGCGCGGGGCCGCCACGGCGGCCCCGCGTTTCCCGTCCCCGGCATCCGGTGGCGTTTCCCCGCCCGGGTTCCGCGACAGCGCATGCGGGCGACAGCCAAACGCATGTAGACGGCATCTATGAAAAGCGCCCCGCATCCGATCCCCCCACGGGTCGGAGCGGGGCGCTTCTCGTTCCCGGAACGGATTCCCCCCACGGGATCCGTCCGGGAGCCTGTGTGCGCCGTGCGCCCAGTGCTCCGCACGCGATCTGCCGGGACAACGTACGGACGGGAGGGCCGCTCAAAGCTCCCCGGGTACGTGCCCCGGCCACGCGTGGCCGGCCCGTCCCCCAAGACGATCCAGCACTGCCTGGTTAGACCAATCCACCCCCGGAATGGTTACCCCCGAATCGCTGTGATCTAGGTCTCTCGTTCTCGCCGGCAAACGCGGACATAAATAGGCAAGGACCCTGCGTAAATCAGGGTCCTCGCCCGCTGTCAGTCGCCCCGGCCGCGGCGGGCCCGGTTGCCCGGCCGGGAGGCGACCCACAGCCGGATCGTGTCGGCGAACCAGTACGGTCTGCCGCCCTCGTTGAGATCCGGAGCCGGCATCAGGCCGTGCTTGCGGTACGAGCGCACGGTGTCGGTCTGCACTCCGAGGTGTGCGGCGATCTCCTTGTAGGACCAGAGCCGGCGGTCGGTCATCTCTCGCACCTCTCCGCGGCGCCGCGGGGCGGAGGGGGCTCCGTCGGGGGGACCGCGGCGCTGCCTTCGTTCGTGGTCGGTGAGCCTGACGTGACGGTCGGCGGGCGACGGGCGGCGGCGCGGGCTTGTGGGACGGCTGTCGCGGAAGGCGGACGGAGTGGTGACGGTTGTGACGGGGGGGCGACGTGGTGTTCGACGGCGGGCGGGGGCGGCGGGCCGGGGAGGGGGGTTCGGGCGCGGGGCGGGGAAGTGTCCATGCGGCGGCCCCGACGGCCGACAGTGTGCCGGGGGCGCGCCCCGCCCCCGCGTGGTGGGATGTGCCCGCCGCTTCCCGACGCGAGAGGTGCTGAGCCGATGACCAAGACCGTCAGCCACTGGATCGGCGGCCGTACCGCCGAGGGTGCCTCCGGCGCCCACGCGCCCGTCACCGACCCCGCGACCGGCGAGGTCACCACCCGCGTCGCCCTGGCCTCGCCGGCCGAGGTGGACGCGGCCGTGGCAGCCGCCAAGGACGCCTTCGCCTCCTGGGGCACGTCCTCGCTCGCCACGCGTACGGGCGTCCTCTTCGCCTACCGCGCGCTGCTGGACGCGCACCGCGAGGAGATCGCCCGGCTGATCACCGCCGAGCACGGCAAGGTGCGCGCCGACGCCCTCGGGGAGGTCGCGCGCGGCCTGGAGATCGTCGAACTCGCCTGCGGCATCCCGGAGAAGCTCAAGGGCGAGCTGTCCACCCAGGTCTCCCACCGGGTGGACGTGGCCGCGATCCGGCAGCCGCTGGGCGTCGTGGCGGGCATCACGCCGTTCAACTTCCCGGCGATGGTGCCGCTGTGGATGTTCCCGCTGGCCGTCGCGTGCGGCAACACGTTTGTGCTGAAGCCGAGCGAGAAGGATCCGTCCGCCTCGGTGCTGCTCGCGGAGCTGGCCGCGGAGGCGGGGCTCCCGGACGGGGTCCTCAACGTCGTCCACGGCGACAAGGCGGCCGTGGACCGGCTGCTGGAGCATCCGGACGTCGCGGCCGTCTCCTTCGTGGGCTCGACGCCCGTCGCCCGGTACGTGCACGGGACCGCCTCCGCGCACGGCAAGCGCGTCCAGGCGCTCGGCGGCGCCAAGAACCACATGCTCGTCCTGCCCGACGCGGACCTCGACGCGGCGGCCGACGCGGCGGTGTCGGCGGCGTACGGGTCGGCGGGCGAGCGCTGCATGGCCGTGTCGGCGGTCGTCGCCGTCGGCGGCATCGGCGACGACCTCGTCGCGCGGATCCGGGACCGGGCGGAGAAGGTCAGGATCGGGCCCGGCGACGACGCGGCGTCCGAGATGGGCCCGCTGATCACCGCCGAGCACCGCGACCGGGTCGCCTCCTACGTGGCGGGGGCCGCGGCGCAGGGGGCCGACGTCGTGCTCGACGGGACGGGGTTCACGGTCGAGGGCTACGAGAACGGCCACTGGATCGGGCTGTCCCTGCTCGACAAGGTGCCGGTGACCGCGGACGCCTACCGCGACGAGATCTTCGGCCCGGTGCTGTGCGTGCTCCGCGCGGAGACCTACGAGGAGGGCGTCGCGCTCATCAACGCCTCGCCCTGGGGCAACGGCGCGGCCGTCTTCACACGCGACGGCGGCGCGGCCCGCCGCTTCCAACTGGAGGTGCAGGCGGGCATGGTGGGCGTGAACGTGCCCATCCCCGTGCCCGTCGCCCACCACTCCTTCGGCGGCTGGAAGGACTCCCTCTTCGGCGACCACCACGTCTACGGCAACGACGGCGTCCGCTTCTACACGCGCGGCAAGGTCGTCACGACACGCTGGCCGGACCCGGCCGACGGCGGCGTGGACCTGGGCTTCCCGAGCCACCGCTAGGCGGCCGGCGGGTGGGGGCGCCGCCGCCCCCACCGCGCTCAACCGCCGGACGGCACCGGTTCCGTGAACTCCCGCAGCCAGCCGGGGGTCGCCGCGTCGGCGAAGGCGACGGCGGAATCGGCCGCCATGTCCCGTATGGGGTAGGCGTCCTCGCCGCCCGCGACGGCGGGGGTGGCGGTGACGACGCCGGCGCGCCGGGAGAACGGGGTGTCCGTGAACGTCCAGGCCAGTACGGACGCCCGGTCGAGGACGACCGTTTCGCCGCTCAGGGCGCCCGAGCGGACGAGCAGCCAGCGGCCGCGCACCGCGTGGCCGAGGGCGCGGTACGCGGCCCCGGCGAGGAGGCGGGCGAGGGGGACGGCGAGGAGGAGCCAGGCCGCGGCGCACCACAGGAGGACGGGGGCCAGCAGCGCCCCCAGCACCCCCAGGGCCACCGCCACCGGGGCGACCGCCCACGTCAGGAGGCGGACGAAGCGGCGGCGGCGCGCCACGCGGGGGTGGGGCAGGAGCCCGTCCGTCCCGACGGGCTCGCCCAGGACGCCGGCGCAGACGCGTACCGCCTCGGAGCGCGGGGCCGGGGGCAGGAGCGTGCTGCGCTTGCGGTTCTCCTCGCGGTCGCCGAGGCCGCTCGCGACGGCCCGTACCGCCGCGCCGCCGCCGGAGCGCAGCAGCAGCGGCTCGCGCAGGACGACGCCGCGCAGCCGGGATCGTTCGATCGACACGGAGCGGGTGGTGAACAGGCCGTGGCGGACGCGGAGGGTCGCGTCGTCCGTCCACTCCAGGCGGTAGCCCCACCAGTTCTCGGCGTAGAGGGCGACCGCGCCCACGACGCCGAGGGCCGTGACGGCCAGCAGTCCGGCGGGGACGGTGAGCCAGAGGGCGCTCCGTCCGAACGCGTCGAAGGCCCGCCGCACGACGCCGATCCGCCAGGGCTGGACGCCGATGCCGTCCAGCACCCGCCACACCGCCCCGCCGGCGGCGAGGACGCCGCCGAACACCCAGAAGGTGAGCGGCGCGTAGCGCAGCCGGCGCGGGTCGGCGGTGGAGAGGACGGGCTCGGTGGCGTCCACGGACCCGGCGCGGGCGAGGAGTTCGCCGCGGAGGCGCTCGGCGCCCGCCCGGCCGAGGGCCTCGAGCTTCAGCTCGCCGCTGTGCCCGCCGGTGC
This sequence comes from Streptomyces caatingaensis, assembly GCF_001187435.1. Classification (GTDB taxonomy): domain Bacteria; phylum Actinomycetota; class Actinomycetes; order Streptomycetales; family Streptomycetaceae; genus Streptomyces; species Streptomyces caatingaensis. Next base: position 656,190 of record NZ_LFXA01000018.1, read on the forward strand.
CGGCCCGCAGGACGACCAGGCCGAGGAGGCGCTGGACGGGGCTGGCGGTGAGGTCGACGTTGCGGATCCGGTGCAGGGGGACGGCGCGGACCCGCCGGGTGAGCAGGCCGGAGCGCACCTCGACGGCGTCGGCCGTGACGCGGTACCGGGTGAGGCGCCAACTCAGCGCCCCCGCACCGGTGATGGCGGCGAAGACGGCGCCGATGACCGCGAGGGTGATCCAGGCGCGGGTGCCGAGGCGCCCGCCGGTGGCCAGCGCGGTGAGCGCGAGCGAGCCGAGCGGGGCGCCGAGCCAGGCGCAGTGGGCGAGCGGGGTGCGCGGGTCGAGGCGGCGCCAGCCGCCCGCGTGCCGGGGGGCGTTCACGCGGCGTCCTCCCGTACGGCGCGCACGGCCTCGGCGACGCGCTCGGCCATGGCCCGGGCGTCCTCCTCCGCCAGTCCGGCGATCTTCACGGCGCCGGCCGTGGAGGCGGTGGTGACGGTGACGGTGGCGAGCCCGTAGCGCCGCTGGAGCGGGCCGATCCCGGTGTCCACCGTCTGCACCCGCGACAGCGGCGCGATGCGGCGCCGCTGGAAGAACCAGCCGCTCGCGGTGTAGACGGCCGATGCGCCGACCTCCCAGGCGTGGACGCGGAAGCGCCAGGCGGGCATGGCCAGTTGGTAGAAGAGCGCGGGCGCGACCAGCACGGCCGCCACCAGGGGGCCGAGCCAGGGCAGGGCGCCGGGGAAGAACAGCGCGGAGAGGACCAGCAGGGCGGCGGCCGTGAGCAGCAGCGGGCCGGAGACGGTGAGCAGCGCCTGGAGGGCCCACCAGCGGCGGGCGCGGGGATCGACGCGGTGGCGCGGCGGCCGCAGTCGTATCCGGGTACCGGTCATCGCGTGGTGCCCCCGATCTTTCCAAGTCGATCGTATTGGTTCCTGTGCTCGGTAGGGTATGGCAATACGCTCGACTTGGAAAACGGAGAGGTGGACGCCCCATGCCCAAGCGCGTCGACCACGAGGAGAGACGCCGCCGCATCGCCGAGGCGCTGTGGCGCATCGCCAGCACCAGGGGGCTGGAGGGCGCGAGCATGCGGGACGTGGCCGCCGAGGCCGGCGTCTCGCTCGGGCAGCTCCAGCACTACTTCGCCACCAAGGACGAGCTGATCGTCTTCGCCCTGGAGCACATCAGCGGCCTGGGCGAGGAGCGCATCCGCCGCCGCATCGCCGCGATCACCGAGGACCCCGCCCCGCGCACCGTCCTGCGCGAGTGCGCGGCCGGGATGCTGCCGCTGGACGACGAGAGCCGCACCGGACTCCTCGTCGGGATCGCCTACTTCATCCGCGCCCTGGGCGACGAGCGGCTGCGCCGCCACGCGCAGGAGGGGCAGCCCGCGCTGCGCGGCTTCCTCGCCGGCCAGTTCCGGCAGGCCGCCGAGAGCGGCGAGACGGTGCCCGGGCTCGACCCCGACACCGAGGCGATGCTGCTCATCGCGCTCACGGACGGGCTGACCAGCTCCGCGCTGCTGGAGGTGATCACGCCGGAGGAGGCGCTGGAGCTTCTCGACCGCCATCTGGACCGGCTCTTCGTGGCCTGAGACGGACCGGGACGGCATCCCGGAGCCGCCCGGCCCGCGGGGGCCTCACGCCCGCCGCGCCGCACGGTTGCGTCCGCCCGGCCCCGGCGACAGCGCCGCCGCCAGCTCGTCGAGCGCGTCCACCAGCAGCTCCGCGCCGCGTATCGCGACGCCCCGGTCGCCCTCGGCCGCGCACCAGGCGGTCAGCACGGCGCGCGGGCCCGCCCAGTCCAGGGCCCGCCGCTCCCGCACCGCGGCCACCGCGGCGGGCAGGGCGGCGCGCAGCGCCCCGGCGAACTCCCCGGCGTAGGGGGAGGGTGGGGCGTCACGCTCCGGAATGTGCGCCTCCATGAGCATCGTCACCCGGCCCATGGTGGCCAGCGCCGCGTCCGCCGCGCGCTCCGCGGTACGGGAGAGGCCCCGGTGCCGCACGGGCTCCTTGAGGGCGCGTTCCGCCGTCTCCTCCCACCCGGTGCGTGCCGCCCGGGAGTCGAGCAGGGCGTCGCGCACCCGGCGCGCGCGGTGCCCGCCGGGACGCGCGTACGCGTCGAGGACGGCCAGGCAGTACGCGCCGTTGGCGGCCAGCCAGTCGGCGAGCCGGTCGCGCAGCCGCCGGGTCTCCCACACCGGGAACAGCGCGTAGGCGGCCATCGCCAGCAGCCCGCCCAGCAGCGTGAGCGCCACCCGGGCCTGCACGGTCTGCGACCAGCCCTCGCCGACCATGCCGAGCAGGAAGACGACGTACGCGCCGATGCACGCCGAGGCCACGACGTAGCCGGTGCCCATGAGCAGGTACAGCAGCCCGACGCAGGCCACCGCGAGCGCCGCCGACACGTACACCCCCGGGTGCAGCAGCGTCGCGAGGGCCGCGGCCAGGAGCACCCCGACGACCGTGCCGGCGAACCGGGCCACCCCGCGCGAGAAGGTCCGCGCGAAGTCCGGCCGCATGATCATCACCGAGGCCATGGGTGCCCAGTAGCCGTGGCCGAGCGGCAGCGCGGCGCCCAGCACGTAGCCCACGGACGCGACCGCCGCGACCCGTACGGCGTGCCGGGCCACGGGCGACGACCAGGTGGCCTCGCGGCGGACCGCCCGCAGGGCGACCGGGATCAGCCGGGGGACGGTGGGCCGCAGCAGGGGCCGGCGCTCGCCGGAACGGCGGGCGGTGCCCGGCGGTTCGTCGCCCTCCTCGACCACGTCGCCCAGCAGCGCGATCAGCCGGTACGCGGAGCGGCGCGCCGCCCCGGTGAGCATCGGGCCCTCCTCGGGCACCTGGAGGACGGCCAGCGCCTCGGGCGGCAGCCGCACCGGGCGGCCCCAGCGGACGGCCCGCGCGACGGCGTCCAGCACGGCCGCCGCCGCGCCCAGCAGGTCGCGGACCCGGTCGCGCTCGGGCCCCTCGGGGGGCGCCCCGACCACGGGGTCGGCCAGCGCCGCCAGCACGGGCCGCAGCCGCTCGGCGAGCCCGCGCGGACCGCCCAGTTCGCGCGGGCGGTTGCGGGCCTGGCGCGGCGTGAGCTCGGCCGCGCTGCGGGCCTCCATCAGCGGCTGCGGGTCGAAGCGGGCCACCGGGTCGTGGCGCAGCCGGCGCGCGTAGTCGGCCTCGGCGGCCAGCGCGTCGGCGAGCGCGTCCCGCTGCCGGCCCCAGGGTCTGATGGGGAACAGGACGATGAGCAGCGCCTGGACGACGCCGCCGACGGAGATCAGGGCGGCGTGCTCGGCCGCGCCCGCGACGGAGGTCGGCAGGGTGACCGTGACCAGCATGACCGCCACGGTCTGCGTGGCCACCAGCCCGGAGACCGGGCCGACCGCCCACGCCATGCCGGACAGCAGCGTCCACACGGCCAGCAGCAGGACGAACAGGACGTGGCTGTAGGCGGCGAGGTAGCCGAGGAAGGTGCTGACGCCCAGTCCGGCGGCCACCCCCAGGGCCAGCACCGGCCGCGGCCGCCAGCTCTGCTGGAAGGTCGCGAGCCCCGCGGCGAACGCGCCGAAGGCGGACGACACGGCGAGGGCGGGCGAGCCGAAGGCGAGGAGCAGCGCCACGACGAGGGCGACGCCGGCGGCGGCGCGGAGGGTGACGAGGGGTTCGAGCCTGGCCCGCTCGACGGTCAGCCCGGCGCGGGCGGTCTCCTTGAGCGCGCTCAACCAGGGCATGCGTCCGAGCTTACGGTCCCGCCCGGCAATCCGGACGGTCCGGTTCCGGTGGGGGAGGGGCGGGGCCGGAGCGTACCCCCGCCCCGCCCGGCCCCAAATTTTCTGAATTTCTGTTATCCGGCCCCATGCCCTTCCATCTCCTAGGTGCCGGCCCACCGAGGCCGGCAGCCGAACGAAGAGAGGTGCACAAGGCGTGAGGACCGAGATCGACGCCGCCCGGATCGAGGCGGCGCGGGCCGGGGACACGGCGGCGCAGGACGAGCTCGTCGCCGCCTGCCTGCCGCTCGTCTACAACATCGTCGGCCGGGCCCTGGGCGGGCACGCGGACGTGGACGACGTCGTCCAGGAGACGATGCTCCGCGTCGTCAACGGCCTGGACGGCCTCCGCGACCCCGCGGGCTTCCGCTCCTGGCTGGTCGCCATCACCACCAACCAGATACGCGCGCACTGGCGCGAGCGGCTCCCCGAGACCCCGGACGGCGCCCGGCCGGCCGAAGTGCCCGACCCCGCTTCCGACTTCGTCGCCGTGACCATCGTCCGGCTCGGCCTGGAGGGCCAGCGCCGCGAGGTCGCCGAGGCGACCCGCTGGCTCGACGACGGGGAGCGCGAGGTCCTCTCGCTGTGGTGGCTGGAGGCCGCCGGCGAGCTGACCCGCGCCGAGGTCGCCACCGCGCTCGGCCTCACCCCGCAGCACACCGCCGTCCGCGTCCAGCGCATCAAGGAGCGGCTCGACACCGCCCGCGGGGTCGTCCGCGCCCTCGCCGCCTCCCCGCGCTGCCCCGAACTCACCGCCCTCGTCGCCCCCTGGGACGGCGTCCCCTCCGCCCTGTGGCGCAAGCGCGTCGCCCGCCACGCGCGGACCTGCGCGGCCTGCGGCGGCGCGTGGTCACAGCTCGTCCCCGCCGAGGGCCTCCTCGTCGGCCTCGGCCTCGTCCCCGTCACCGGCGCGCTCCTCGGCTGGTGGGGCCGCGGGGCGGTGCTGCGCACGGAGTCCGCGGCCGCCACCGCGCGGCCCGCGCCCGCGCCCGTCCGCACCGGCGGCCGCCGGGGGGCGCGCCGCCGGCCCGCGAAGGGCAAGCGGGTGGCGGCCGGCGCCGCCGTCCTCGCCGTCGTGGCCGGCGCGGCCGTGATCGGCGGATCGGACCTCTTCGGCGACGACCGCGCGGTGACCGAGCCGAGCACCCGGGCGGCGAGCGAGGCGGGCCGGGTGATGCCGCTGGGCGACCGCACGGCGACCCTCTCCGCCTCGCCGGGCAGCACCCCCTCCGCCTCCCCGGGCGGGGAGGACAAGGGGAAGGGGAAGGAGAAGGGCAAGGACAAGGACGGGGACAAGGGGGAGAGGACCCGCACCCCGGCCGCGCAGGACACCGTCAGGGCGGAGCGTTCGCGCCCCGCCCCCGCCACGGCCGGCCCCACCCCCTCGCCCGCCCGACCGACCGCCCGCCCCACCGTGCGGACCGCCCCCCGCCCCGACGGGGCCGGCGGCTCGCTGGAGCAGCAGGTCGCCGACCTCGTCAACGCCGAGCGCGCCAAGGCCGGTTGCTCACCCCTCACCACCAACGCGCAGCTCGCGCGCGCCGCCCGGGGGCACTCCGACGACATGGCGGCCCGCGGCTTCTTCGACCACACCAACCCCGACGGCAAGGGCCCCGGCGACCGCATCACGGCCGCCGGCTACCGGTGGACGACGTACGGCGAGAACATCGCCTACGGACAGCGGACCCCCGCCGCCGTCATGGACAGCTGGATGCACAGCTCCGGCCACCGCGCCAACATCCTCAACTGCTCCTTCGAGGAGATCGGCGTCGGCGTCAACCAGGCCCCGGGCGGCCCCCGCTGGACCCAGGTCTTCGGAGCCCGCTGAGGAAACGATCCCGCGCGAACGCCGCCGCGCCCCGGCCCCGGCCCGGCCGGCCGAACCGGCCGGCCGCCCGGGTTGCGGGGGTGAACGGGAGCGTTCAGGGTGACGGTGTGAGCCGTCACCGCCCCGCCGGCACCCCGTGATCCGGCCCGTCGCGTGGCTGCTGCGGCAGCCCGGCGGGCCGCAGGCCGCGCGCCGTGCCGTGTGGGTGGTCCTGGCCGGATGCCCCGGCTTCTCCGTCCTGAACTACGCCCTGCACCGGCAGACCATGGCGATGTTCGCCGTCTTCGGCGCCCTGCCGCTCGTCCTGTTCTGCACGCTTCCCGGCCCGCCGCGCTCGCGGGTCCGCGTCCTGCTCCTCACCCTCCCCGCCGGCCTCCTCGCCGTCACCGCCGGCACCCTCCTCGCCGCCCACGACTGGACCGCCGCCCTCGGCCTGTTCGCCGTCGGCTTCGCCGTCTCCTTCCTGGGCGCCGGCGGCCCCCGCCCCGCCGCCGTGGCCGCCGCGCTCCAGCTCTACTACGTGCTGCCCTGCTTCCCGCCCTACGTCCCCGGCCAGCTCGGCGACCGGCTGGCCGGCCTCACCCTCGGCTTCCTGCTGACCGGCACCGCGGACCTCCTGCTGTGGCGCGACCCGCCCCCCGTCCCCTACCGCACCTTCCTCGCCGACGCGACGGCCGCGACGGCGGAGTACTGCGCCGCCACCGCGCGCCTCCTCGACGGCGAGGGCGGCGCGGGCGGCCCGGGCGACGACGCCCCGGCCGCCGTCCGCGAGGCCGGACTGGCCACCGACCACGCCCTGGAGGCCACCCTCCTCTCCCGCGTCCCGCCCGACTCCCGCCCCGCCTCCGTCTCCCTGCGCGACCGCGGCCTCAACCACACCCGCGCCGCCGTCGGCCACGTCCGCACCCGGCTCGACGGCGTCGCCGTCGACGCCCACGAACCCGACGCGGACGCCGCCCGCCTCCTCCGCGTCTCCGCCGCCGGCCTCCGGCACACCGCCGAGGCCCTCCGCTCCGGCTCCCCGGCCCTCACCCGCGCCGACGACGAACTCGCCGACGCCCTCGTCGCGTTCGACACCGACCGCGCGCGGCGCCTCACCGGGGCACCCGCCCCCGAGCGGCTGCGCCAGGACGCCGCCGTCCGCGCCGTCGCCGAGGGCGTCCTCGTCGCCCGGCAGGCCGCCCGCATCGCCCTCGGCGACCGCCTCGACGCCCGGTGGCGCCGCACCGCCGGCCCGTTCGCCTACGCCACCGTCCCCTCCGCCGTCTGGTGGTGGCGCCGGCTGTCCGTCCACCTCACCCCGCGCTCCGTCCTCCTGCGCAACGCCCTGCGCATCGCCGTCGCCCTCGCCTGCGCCCGCCTGGTCGCGGGCGCGCTGAGCCTGCCGCACGGCTTCTGGGTGCTGCTCGCCACCCTCAGCCTGATGCGCACCTCCGCCGCCGACACCCGCGCCGCCCTGCTGCCCGCCTTCGCCGGCACCGCCCTCGGCGCCCTGGTCTCCGTCGGCCTGCTGGAGGCCGTCGGCCAACGCCCGCTCGTCTACGCCCTGCTGACGCCCGTCGTCTTCCTGCTCGGCTTCGGCTTCGCGCCCGTCGCCGGGCCGATGTGGACGCAGGCGGTCATGACCCTCACCTTCATGGTCCTCTTCGGACAGGTCGCCTACCCCGGCTGGGACCTGCCCGCCCTCCGCTTCGTCAACGTCGTCGTCGGCGGCCTCATCGGCGCCGCCGCCGCGCTGCTCGCCTGGCCGCGCGGCGCGTACGGGCAACTCCGCGACGACATCGGCGAGTTCCTCGTCCGCTCCGCCGCCGGCTGCCGGGCCGTCGCCGGACGGCTGTGCCACACCGGCCACGACGGTGCGGCGGACGTGCTGCTCCCCGCCCGCCGCGCCATGCTCCTCGCCCAGGCGACGCACCTGGAGTACAGCGGCGAGGCGCCGCGCGGCGGCACCGCTCCACCGACCCGCCCTGGGGCGCGTACATGCTCGCCGGGTACGCCGTCGTCACCGGCGGCACCCTCCTCCTCGGCCGCCACCGGGCCGACGCCCACGACCCGCCCCCGCCGGACGCGGCCGCCGAACTGACCGCGCTCGCCGAGCGGGTGGCCGGCGAGTGCGTCCGCTCCGCCAGGGCCCTCGACCGTCCCCGGGCGCCCGGCCCCCTCGCCGACCCCAACCCCGCGCACGCCTCCGGCCCCCTCCGCGTCGCCGAACGCACCTCCACCGCCGACCTCCTGCTCATCGCCGACGCGGAGGCGTGGCTGACGGCGGTGGCGCGGGACGCCGTGCGGGCGCGCGGCGCGGGCTGACGCCGCTTGACCCTGACACCGGTGTCAGGCTTTAGCGTCCGGTCATGACTTCTTCCGCTTCCTTCGGCCGGGTCGTCCGCGGCACCGGCCCCGGCCTCCTGCTCGCGCACGGCGCGGGCGGCGGCACCGACGCCAACTACGGCCCCCTCCTGGACGGTCTGGCCGCCCGCCGCACCGTCGTCGGCCCCGACTACCCCGGCACCGGCCGCACCCCGCGCGCCACCGCGCCCCTCACCCTGGACGGACTGGCGGACGGACTCGTGGCCGCCGCCGACGAGGAGGGCCTCGGGACGTTCGCCGTCAGCGGCTACTCCCTGGGCGCGGCCGTCGCCGTACGGATCGCCGCCCGGCACCCCGAGCGCGTCACCGGCCTCGTCCTCACCGCCGGCTTCGCCCGCCCCAACCCGCGCTTCCGCCTCGCGGCGCGGCTGTGGCGCGACCTGCTCGCCGAGGACGACGGGCACGCGAGGCTCGCCGCGTTCGTCTCCCTGCTCGGGACGGGGGCGCCGGCGCTGGACGCGCTGCCACAGGACGCCTTCGACGCGGCCCTCCGCGAGACGGCGGCGACCGTACCGCCGGGGACGGACGACCACGTGGACCTGTGCGAGCGGGTGGACGTCACGGCCGACCTGGCCGGGATCCGGGTGCCCACGCTGGTGATCTCCACCGCGTACGACACGCTCGTCACGCCGCACCTGCACCGGGAGCTGGCGGACGGCATCCCGGGCGCGCGGTGGGCCGGGCTGGAGAGCGGGCACCTGCCGTTCGCGGAGCGGCCGGGGGAGTGGCTGGAGCTGATCAACGGCTTTCTCGACCGGGTGCGTTGAGCGACGGTGCGGCACACCGTCCGCGCGTGCCTCCCGGGCCGAGGGGCGGGAGCGGACGGACTTCGACCGTGGACCGACGAGGCCGGCCGGTCGTCCGCCCGGCGTCCGTGACCAGGCCGCTCGGGGCGTGATCGCGCCCCTGCGATGATGGACCGCATGCGTCTCACCGGAACCATCACCCCCGACCGCCCGCTGCTCGTCCTGGCCGTCGAGGAGGAGGCCGCCCACCTCGACACCGGCCTGCCCGTCCTCCTCACCGGCATAGGCAAGGTCAACGCGGCGGCGTCGCTGGCGACGGTCCTGGCGCGCGGCGACCGTCCCTCCGCGATCCTCAACCTCGGCACGGCGGGCGCCCTGGCCCCCGGCTGGACGGGCACGCACGAGGTCGCCCAGGTCATCCAGCACGACATCGACACCCCCGTGCTGAAGGCCCTCACCGGCCGTTCGTACGGCGACGCGCTGGTCGTGCGCGACGGCGCCGGCCCGACGCTCGCCACGGGCGACCTCTTCGTCGCCGACGAGGCGGCCCGGGCCCGGCTGGCCGCGCACGCGCAGCTGGTGGACATGGAGGGCTACGCCCTCGTGTCGGTCGCCCGCCGCGCGGACGTCCCGATCCGCCTGATCAAGCACGTCAGCGACGAGGCCGGGGCCGGCGCCGGGCAGACCTGGCAGGAGTCGGTGGACGGCTGCGCGAAGGTGCTGGCGGAGTGGGTGCGCGACCAGGGCCTCTGAGACGGGCGGAGGCCCCGGGACGGGCAGGGTCTCCGGGACGGGCAGGGTTTCCGGGACGGGCAGGGTCTCCGGGACGGGCACGGTCTCCGGGACGGGCACGGTCTCGGAGGCGAACCGGCGGCAGCCGGGGCACCGGCTCCGCCGCGCGCTCAGTGCACCGGGCGGGCCGTCCGCAGGTAGTGCCCGATGAGGTCCGCACCCGTCCCGGCGTCGTCCACCGTCACCACGAACTGCGCCCCGCTGGTGAACTCCAGCCACAGCGCCTGCCCTTCGCGCAGCGACACGGCGCGCAGCCCCGGCCTCCAGCGGTAGCCCCAGCCCCCGATCTCCGCCGGCTTCGTCCAGCGCGCGGACGCGTAACGGATGCTGCGGAAGGCGAAGTTCCGGCGGAGGAACGGGGCCAGCACCGAGGCGACCGTCACACCGCGCGGGGAGACGGTCACCCGGACCGCGCCCGTGGCCAGGAACGCCGCCGCGCCGAGCAGCAGCCACAGGGCGACCTGCCGGTGCTCCGCGTCCAGCGCGGCGTCGGCGGTCAGCGCGAGCGCGAGGACGGCGCCGACCGCGAGCATCCACCCGCAGAACTGGCAGCGCCGCCACACCGACTTGATCGCACTCACGCCTTCCTCCTCGACAGGAGCCGGCTGCCGAGCACGACCGCGCCCCCGGCGGCCGGGGCGGCGGCGTACTGGTAGGCCGGTACGGACCCGTCGCCGGCGAGCAGCAGGGCGCACAGGAAGTACGTCGTGGTCACGGAGACCGCCCACGCCGCGACGAGCGTGGGCCGTACGGTCCGCTGCTCCTCGCGGGCCAGCGACGCGATCAGGAACAGCACCCCCTCGATCGCGTACACCACCAGGTTGCCCGCCGTCGCCCGCCCCGGGGACCCGTAGCCGTCCGCGCCGCCCGTGCCGAAGTGGGTCGGCACCCGGCTCGGGAGGTCGTCCCGGACGACGAAGTACACGACGACGGTGACGGCCAGCCCGGCGAAGAAGGGCACGACGGTCAGAGCGGCGAGACGTGCGGGGCTCAACTCGGTTCTGTCTGCTGTACGCATGCGCGTACCCCCACCCCCTATTGATCTGGTCGCGTCAATCTAGAGCAGACGGGGGTACCGGCCAAGGATCTGCGCCACAGGGCGGGGCGTCACCGCCGTTTCACCGAGGCCCGCAGGTACTCCCGGTTCATCGTCCCTATCGCCGACAGCGGGATCCCCTTCGGGCAGGCCACCGCGCACTCACCCGTGTTCGTGCACCCGCCGAAACCCTGCTCGTCCATCGCCGACACCATCCCCAGCACCCGGGACTCCCGCTCCGGCGCCCCCTGCGGCAGCACGTTCAGGTGCACCACCTTGGCCGAAGTGAACAGCATCGCCGACCCGTTGGGGCACGCCGCCACACACGCCCCGCACCCGATGCACTCCGCGTGCTCGAAGGCCAGGTCCGCCGCCTCCTTGGGCACGGGCGTCGCGTGCGCCTCGGGCGCCGCCCCGGTGGGGACGGAGACGTAGCCCCCCGCACCGATGATCCGGTCGAACGCCGACCGGTCGACGACCAGGTCCTTCACCACCGGGAACGCCGCGGCCCGCCACGGCTCGACGTCGATCACGTCGCCGTCCCGGAAGTGCCGCATGTGCAACTGACAGGTCGTCGTCCGCTCGGGGCCGTGCGCCTGCCCGTTGATGACCATGCCGCACGCGCCGCAGATCCCCTCCCGGCAGTCGTGGTCGAAGGCGACGGGTTCGTCACCGGCGAGGATGAGCTCCTCGTTCAGGTGGTCCAGCATCTCCAGGAACGACATGTCCTCGCTGATGCCGTCCACCTCGTAGGTGGTCATGGCGCCGGCCGAATCCGCGTCGCGCTGGCGCCAGATGCGCAGGGTGAGTTTCACGCGTAGCTCCGCTGTGTGGGGTGGACGTACTCGAAGCGCAGGTCTTCCTTGTGGAGGACGGGCGCGGTGCCCGTCCCCGTGAACTCCCAGGCCGCCGCGTACGCGAACTCCTCGTCCCTGCGCGCGGCCTCGCCGTCCGGCGTCTGGCTCTCCTCGCGGAAGTGGCCGCCGCAGGACTCGGTGCGGTGCAGGGCGTCGAGGCACATCAGCTCGGCGAGTTCGAGGTAGTCGACGATGCGGTTGGCCTTCTCCAGGGACTGGTTGAGCTCCTCGCCGGAGCCCGGCACCTTCACCCGGCGCCAGAACTCCGCGCGCAGCTCGGGGATGCGGCCGAGGGCCTTGCGCAGCCCGGCGTCCGAGCGCGCCATCCCGCATTCGTCCCACAGGAGTTCGCCGAGTTCGCGGTGGAAGGAGTCCGGCGTGCGGTCGCCGTCGACGGCGAGGAGGCGCTCCAGCCGGCCGGTGACCTCGGCGACGGCCTCGGCGACGGCGGGGTGGCCGGCCGGGACCTCGTCGTGCGGGTGCCGGGCGAGGTAGTCGTTGATGGTGGAGGGGAGGACGAAGTAGCCGTCGGCCAGGCCCTGCATCAGGGCGGAGGCGCCCAGCCGGTTGGCGCCGTGGTCGGAGAAGTTGGCCTCGCCGATCGCGAACAGGCCCGGAATCGTCGTCTGGAGGTCGTAGTCGACCCACAGCCCGCCCATCGTGTAGTGGATCGCCGGATAGATCCGCATCGGCACCTCGTACGGGTCCTCTGCGGTGATCCGCTCGTACATCTCGAAGAGGTTGCCGTACTTGGCCTCGACGGCCGCGCGCCCCATCCGCCGGATCGCGTCCGCGAAGTCGAGGTAGACGCCCTGGCCGCCGGGGCCGACGCCGCGTCCCTCGTCGCAGACGTTCTTCGCGGCGCGCGAGGCGATGTCGCGGGGGACGAGGTTGCCGAAGGACGGATAGATCCGCTCCAGGTAGTAGTCCCGCTCGTCCTCCGGGATGTCCGCCGGCGCACGGGTGTCGCCCTTCGCCTTCGGCACCCAGATGCGGCCGTCGTTCCGCAGCGACTCGCTCATCAGCGTCAGCTTCGACTGGTGGTCGCCGGAGCGCGGGATGCAGGTGGGGTGGATCTGGGTGAAACAGGGGTTGGCGAAGTACGCGCCGCGCCGGTGGGCCCGCCAGACGGCCGTGGCGTTGGAGTTCTTGGCGTTCGTCGACAGGTGGAAGACGTTGCCGTAGCCACCGCTCGCCAGGACCACGGCGTCGGCGAAGTAGGTGCCGACGGCGCCCGTGACCAGGTCGCGGGCGACGATCCCGCGCGCCCGCCCGTCGACGACGATCAGGTCGAGCATCTCGGTGCGCGGGTGCATCTCGACGGTGCCGGCGGCGATCTGCCGCGACAGCGCCTGGTACGCGCCGAGCAGCAGCTGCTGTCCCGTCTGGCCGCGCGCGTAGAACGTCCGCGAGACCTGGACGCCGCCGAACGACCGGGTGTCCAGCAGGCCGCCGTACTCGCGGGCGAACGGCACGCCCTGCGCCACGCACTGGTCGATGATCTCGACGGAGACCTGGGCGAGCCGGTGCACGTTGGACTCGCGGGCGCGGAAGTCGCCGCCCTTGACGGTGTCGTAGAAGAGCCGCTGGATCGAGTCGCCGTCGTTGCGGTAGTTCTTCGCGGCGTTGATGCCGCCCTGCGCGGCGATGGAGTGCGCGCGGCGCGGTGAGTCCTGGTAGCAGAACTGGACGACGCGGTAGCCCTGTTCGGCGAGCGTGGCCCCGGCCGAGCCGCCGGCCAGGCCCGTGCCCACGACGATGACCGTGTGCTTGCGGCGGTTGGCGGGGTTGACGAGCTTCGCCTCGAAGCGGCGGCGGTCCCAGCGCTCGGCGATCGGGCCGTCGGGGGCCTTGGTGTCGGCGACCGGGTCGCCGGTCCGGTAACGCGTGTACTCGGTCATGGTCAGCTCACGATTCCTGTCATGACGCCGATCGGGACGGCGACGAAGCCGAGGGTCAGCAGCGCGGCGAGCCCGTCGGCGGTGGCCTTGAACGCCCGGTCGCGGCGCGGGGAGTTGGCGCCCAGCGTCTGCGCGGCGCTCCAGAAGCCGTGGCGGATGTGCAGCCCGAGGGCGAGCATCGCGACGATGTAGACGACGTTCACGTACCAGCGGCCGAAGGACGCGACGAGGTTCTCGTACGGGTGCCCCTGCTGCGCGTTGGGGTTCACGGTGAGGGTGGTGAGGTCGAGGAGGTGCCAGACGAGGAACAGCCCGAGGACGACCCCGCCCCACCGCATGGTGCGCGTCGCATAGCTCGTACGGGCGCGCCGGCGCTCGTACCGGGCGGGGCGCGCGGCCAGGTCGCGGCGGCTGAGCTGGTACGCGGCGACGCCGTGCAGCACGACGGAGGCGGCGAGGACGGCGCGCACGATCCACAGGAACCACTCGTGGTGCAGGACCGGTCCGCCGAGCGTGCGCAGCCAGTGCGCGTACGCGTTGAACTCCCCGGCCCCGAAGAAGATCTTCAGATTGCCCAGCATGTGGGCGACCAGGTACGCCAGCATGACCAGACCGGTGACCGCCATGACCGCCTTCTTGCCGACGGTCGAGTGCCACACGAAGCCGATGAGGGACGGGGAGCGCTCCGTCCGGGTCGCCAGTGCCATGCGGACGACGCTAGGACGGGGCGGTTCGATGCGTCCAAGACATGAAGCCGCTGGTTTCCATAGCGTGCGCCTATCGCCGCTGCGTACCCTGGACGGAGTGCAACTACAGCAGCTCCGCTACTTCGCGACCGTCGCCGGCCTGCGGCACTTCACCCGCGCCGCCGAGGCGCTGCACGTCGCCCAGCCCTCGCTCTCCCAGCAGATCCGCGCCCTCGAACGCGAGCTGGGCGCCGACCTCTTCCACCGGGCGCGCGGCAACATCACGCTGACCGACGCCGGGGAGGCGCTGCTCCCGCTGGCCCGGCGGATCCTCGCCGACACGGAGACCGCGCGGCGCGAGGTGCAGGAGGTGGCCCAGCTGCGCCGGGGGCGGGTGCGGCTGGGGGCGCCGCCGAGTCTGTGCGCGAGCCTCGTGCCGGACGTGCTGCGCGCGTACCACGCCCGGTTCCCCGGGATCGAGCTCTTCGTCGACGAGGGCGGCTCCCAGGACCTCGTCCGCAGTCTGGCGGCCGGGGACCTGGACCTCGCCCTGATCATCACGCCGCTGGGCGTGGGCGCGCCGGCCCTGACCACCACCGAGCTGCTCAGGGAGGACCTGGTCGTCGTCTCGTCCCCCGCGGTGCCGACGCGCCGCCGCCGGATGCGCGTCGAGGACCTCCGCGGCCTCCCGATGGTCATGTTCCGCCGCGGCTACGACCTCCGTGAGATGACGATCGCCGCCTGCCGCGCGGCCGGCTTCGAGCTGTCCTTCACCGTCGAGGGCGGGGAGATGGACGCGGTCCTCGGCTTCGTCCGGGCGGGACTCGGCGTGGCCGTCGTGCCGGGAATGGTCGCGGCCCGCTCCGGCCTGCGGGTGACGCCGTTCGAGGGCGACCGCATGCGGCGCTCGATCGCGGTGGCGCACCGCAAGGACGCGCCCCCGCCGCGGGCGGCGCGGGAGTTGTGGGGGGTGCTGCTGGAGCACTTGGGGGGTGAGTGAGGGCCGCGCCCCTACCCCAGCGCGGCCAGGCACGCCGCCGCCCTGTCCGCGTCCAGCAGCCACTCCCGGTAACTGCCGGGCTCGGCGAAGCCGTTGACGTAGCGGTGCGCGAGGTCGGGCCGGCGGGCCGCCGCGTCGAGCACCGCCCGGACGTGCGGCGGCAACGGCCGCAGCACGGTGTTGGTGAAGGCCACCGAGTGCCGCGCCCGCTCCCACCAGTGCGCGAACGCCTCGTGCATCCACGCCCGGTCGAACGGCCCGTCCCCGCGCGCGAGCACGGCCCGCAGGTAGCGGTCGGCGCAGTGCGCCGCGTTGTTGGAGCCCTGCCCCGTGAGCGGGTCGTTGAGGACGACGGCGTCCGCCATGCCCAGGACGTACGAATCCGGCGCCACCTCGGCGACCGGGTGGCGCACGACGGGGGCGAAGGCCCCGGTCAGTACGGCCCCGTCGTCCGTCGGCACGGCCGCCGCGCACCGCTCGTACTCCCACGGCGCCCAGTCGCGCATCAGCTCCAGCGAGCGCTCCAGGGCCGCCGCCGGGCCGGGCCGGTCGCGCCACCGGTCGAAGGGGCCGCCTGGGACGGCCTCCCAGAGCAGCATCGTGCAGGGCCCGGAGAGGGTCAGACCGGGCACGAGCATCAGCTCGCCCACCCCGGGGCAGCCGGTCATCCGCATGTGCCGGGGCCGTTCGGGGTGCGGCGCCACGCCGTGCAGGCAGACGACGGCGAGGGCGCGCTGCGGGGCGGTGAGGGGGCTGTGCCGCTCGTCGCGGCCGAAGACCGTGCCGAGGTCGCCGCGCCCGGAGGCGATCAGCGTCAGGTCGTGGGCCGCGGCCAGCGCCGGCAGGCCGTCCGCCGTCACCGCGCGGTACTCGGTCCGGCCGCCCTCCTCCTCGAACAGCTCCAGCCAGCGGGCCGTCTTCAGCCGCAGGTCCACCGACTGGGCCGGTTCCTCCAGGTCGGCGGCGATGGTCCGGGCGGCCGTCCCCGGCGGGTCGGCGGTGGTCAGCCGCATGCCCTCGATCGAGGGGGCGTCGGCGTCCCACAGGTTCAGCCCGGCGGCCCGCTCCAGGGCGCGGGCCGGGCCGAACATCTGCTGCATGGAGAGCACCCGGCCGGAGCGGATCTCCTCCGGGCGGCGGTCGGAGACCAGCAGCACGTCGTACTCCCCGGGCGCGGCCCGGCGGAGCCCGAGGGCCAGGTGCAGACCCGCCTGGCCCGCGCCGACGATCGCGATCATGCGCATCGTTGCCTCCCGCACCGATCGGTCCCACGTCCCTTGTAGCGGTGCGGCGCGGCGGCTGTACAGACGGCATCCGGATGCCCCGGCGGGCCCGGTGACCGTGCTCCGTCACCCGTCCGCCGCACGGACGGAAACCTTATGGGGCATCGGGCGTTGATCCGGGCTCCGGCCTCCTACGGCCGTGAGTTCGACCCTGTCAGACCGAACAAAGGTGTCACCCCCCATGTCACGAATCGCCAAGGCAGCCGTCCTCACCGCCACCGTGGGCGCCACTCTTGCCGGCGTCACTGGCACCGCTCTCGCCGACGCCGACGCGAAGGGGGCCGCGGTCGGCTCCCCGGGTGTCGTCTCCGGGAACGTGATCCAGATCCCGGTCCACCTCCCGATCAACCTCTGCGGCAACACCATCGACATCGTCGGCCTGCTGAACGCGGCGAGCGGAAACGTCTGCATCAGCAAGTGACCCGTTCGCTTCCGAGGCCGGAAGCCACTGCGGGGCCGTCCCTCCCGGGCGGCCCCGCAGTGCTGTGTGCCCTCCGTGTCCCCCGCGCCCGGTGCGCCGAGGGCACCGGCCGGGTCAGCGGAGGGGGCCGCAGCTGCTCAGCAGCCCCAGCTCCATCGCCCGCACCCCGGCCTGGAAGCGCGAGGTGACGCCCAGGACGCGGAGGATCTCGGCCGCGTGGCGCCGGTAGGTCCGTACGGAGATGGACAGTTCGCGGGCGGCGGCCGTGTCGGTGTCGCCGGTGCACATCTGCCGCAGCACCCGGTAGGCGCCCTCGGAGAGCTCGAAGGCGGGGTCGCCGCGCGGCCCGTCGGCGGGCACGGCCGTCCGCCACACCCCCGAGAACAGCGCCTGGAGCGTCCCGACCACGTCGGGGGCGTGCACCAGCGAGGCCCGCCGGCCGCTCGGGCCGCCCGAACGCACCAGCGCGGACCGGCCGTTGACGATGACGACCTCGGGTATCGGGGTGTCGGTCACCCGTAACCGCGCGGTGCACTCGGGGTCGGGCGCCAGATCGCGCGCCGTCCCGCCCGCCGGGGCGGCGGTGGTGCGCAGCAGCCGCAGCTCGGCGATCCGGTCCGCGCGCAGGAGCCGCAGCAGGGCCGCACACATCTGCCGCGCCTCGGCCGGGCGCCCCGGCAGGACGACGTCCACCGCGGCCCCGGACTTGCCGACGAGGCCGCCGAGCGAGGCGAGGAAGGCGGGGCCGTCCGGGTCGATGCCGGTGAACCCCCCGCCCGGGGCGGCCTCCTGGGCGGCGAAACCTTTCGCGTACGGGTCGGCGGCGACGGTCCCGCCGCCGGATCCGCCGGCGGTCCCGCTCATGGGGCCGCCCATGGATCCGCCCACGGGTCCGCTCAGGGGCTCGCTCCTGGGCCCGCGTACGCGGTCGCGGACGGAGCCGCGGGCGGCAACCCGCGCCGGGCCCTGCCCGGTGACCCCGGTGGCCGGTTCCGGCGGGAACGGCCGGGTCGATAATTCGTCACGTGTCCGAAGGTGAGACACGCAGCACCCCCCGTGCTTGTGTAGCTGCTCGAACCACAGTCTCGAACCACAGTGCGGCCCAGCTTAGGAGGGGACGGCCGGATCACGGAACAGTTCACGGGATGGTGGTGAATCGTTCCGCTGCGCGGCCGGCCGCCACCGCCGGCCGTCCGGTCAGGCCCCGGACGGGCTGTGGGCGTACGCCGCTTCGTCCCGCTCCTCGTCCGGCGCGGGCCCGAGCGGCAGCGCTATCGCCGTCACCACCAGGCCGTTGCCCACCGTCCAGCGGCCGGCGAAGCCGCCGAGCCGGCGGCCGCCGACGACCGGGCCGGGCACCAGCAGCCGGGCCGTGAAGGTCCCCGCGACCGGGTCGACGGACAGCTCCGCCTCGTCGAAGTCCAGCTCCAGACCGGTCAGCGGGTACCAGGTCTTGAACACGCTCTCCTTGGCGCTGAACAGCAGCCGGTCCCAGTGCACCGCGGGGTGGGCGGCCGAGAGCGCGGCGATCCACTCCTTCTCGGCGTCCAGCGCGACGGTGTCCAGCACCCCGTCCGGCAGCGGACCGTTGGGCTCGGCGTCTATGCCGATGGACGCCAGGTCGTCCGCGCGCGCCACGACGGCGGCCCGGTAGCCCTGACAGTGCGTCATGGACCCGACCACGCCGTCCGGCCACCGCGGCGCCCCGCGCTTGCTGGAGAGCAGGGGGACGGGCGCGTACCCGAGCCGGCCCAGCGCTTTGCGCGCGCACACGCGCACGGTGGCGTACTCGCGCTGCCGGCGCGGCACGGCCCGGGCGATGCGCGCCGCCTCCTCGGGGAAGAGGACGCTCGCGGGGTCGTCGGTGGCGTCGGTGAAGGTGTCCTCGGCGACGGCGCCGGAGGGCAGCAGTTCCTCGATCATGCGTCGTTCGTTCCTTGTCCCCAGTCCCACAGGTCGCTGGTCACCACACGTCGCCGGGGCGGTCCACCGGCCGGGGGAGGATCTGGCGCAGCGGCTCGCGCGGCGGCCGCTTGCGCCACTCGCGCGGGTAGCCCACCGAGACCTCCTCGAAGCGCACCCCGTCGTGCCAGGTGACGCGGGGGATGTGGAGGTGGCCGTAGACGGCCGCGGCGGCGCGGAAGCGCACGTGCCAGTCGGCGGTGAGCGTGGTGCCGCACCACTGGGCGAAGTCGGGGTAGCGCAGGACGCGGGTGGGCTCGCGCAGCAGCGGCCAGTGGTTGACGAGCACGGGCCGCAGCTCCGGCGGGAGTTCGGCGAGGCGGCGCTCGGTGTACTCGACGCGGGCCCGGCACCAGTCCTCGCGGGTGGGGTACGGGTCGGGGTGGAGGAAGTGCTCGTCGGTGCAGACGACGCCGGACTCGTAGGCGCGGCGCAGGGACTCCTCCTTGGTGTCCGCGCCGGGCACCCGGAACGAGTAGTCGTAGAGGACGAACAGCGGGGCGACGGCCACCGGCCCGCCCTCGCCCTCCCAGACGGGGTAGGGGTCCTCGGGCGTCGCGACGCCCAGCTCCCGGCACAGCTCCACCAGGCGCAGGTAGCGCTTCTCGCCCCGCAGGTCGCAGGGGTCCTTGGGCGGCGTCCACAACTCGTGGTTCCCGGGCGCCCAGATCACCTTCGCGAAGCGGCCGGCGAGCAGCCGCAGGGCCCACTCGACGTCGGCGTACTGCTCGGCGACGTCACCGGCGACGATCAGCCAGTCGCCGTCGGAGGAGGGGCGCAGGCGCTCGGTGACCTCGCGGTTCTCGGCGTAGGCGATGTGCAGGTCGCTGACGGCGAGCAGCCGTGGCTGGGGCTTCCCTTGGGGCACGTGAACGTCCTGTCCCGTCTCTCTCTCGTGCGTCGCGCTCGCCACGGACAACCCGGCGGAATCCCGGCGGAATCCAACTCGTTCCCGCCGGAGCCGCGTTCGGGTCCGTGTCCCGCGCCCGGTTGCCCACGCTAATACGGCGGTGCGCCCCTGCGGAACCCCCGACGGCTCCTGGCGGCCTGTCAGGCGATGATGGGAGCATGACGAACAACGGGGGACGGGAGCCCACGAGCTACGGACTGCGGCCGGCGGCGCCGGAGTGGCCGGCGGCCCGCGGGGCGGGCGGGGGGACGCAGGACGCGTCCTTCATGACGGCCGCCGGGGACGGGGCCCCGGGCGCGGAGCCCGGCGCGGGCCGCCGGGTGGGCGGGCGCTACCGGCTGGACTCCCGGCTGGGCCACGGCGGGATGGGCACGGTCTGGAAGGCGCACGACGAGGTCGTCGACCGGGAGGTCGCCGTCAAGGAGCCGCGCGTCCCGGAGCATCTGCCGGAGTCCGTGCGGCACAACGTCCACCAGCGGATGCGGCAGGAGGCGCGGGCGGCGGCCCGGGTCGCCCACCCGTCCGTCGTGGCCGTCCACGACGTGGTGTTCGAGGACGGCCGGCCCTGGATCGTCATGGAGCTGGTGCGCGGCCGGTCGCTGGCCGACGTCCTCGACGGGGGGACCCTGGACGTCCGCGAGGCGGCCCGGATCGGCCTCGCGGTGCTGGGCGCGCTCACCGCGGCGCACGCGGCGGGCGTGCTGCACCGGGACGTCAAGCCGGACAACATCCTGCTCGGCACGGAGGACCGGGTCGTCCTCACCGACTTCGGCATCGCGCGCATCGAGGGCGAGCAGGGCCTGACGGAGACGGGCGGCTTCGTCGGCTCGCCGGAGTACGTGGCCCCGGAGCGGGCGCTGGGCCAGCACCCCGGCCCCGCCTCCGACCTCTGGTCGCTGGGCGTCGTCCTCTACGCGGCCGTCGAGGGCATGTCCCCGTTCCGCCGCACCAACGCCCAGGCGACGATGCAGGCGATCCTCTCCGCGGAACCCCCGCGTCCGACGCGCGGCCCCGAGCCGTTCACGAACCTCCTGACCCGGCTCCTGAGCAAGGACCCGGCGGCCCGCCCGGCCCCGTCCGAGATCCGCGCGACCCTGGAGTCCCTCACCCTCCGCACGCCCCCGCCGGCCGCCCCCGCCCCCCAGGGCAACCGCTGGCTCCCCCCGGTCCTGCACCGCAACCGCAAGGCGCAGTGGAGCCTCGGCGTCGGCCTCGTCGTCGTGGCCGCCGCCGTCTCCCTCCTCGTCGTCAACCCCTTCGGCTACGGCCCGGCGACCCCGCTCCACTGGAAGGTCCGCGACGAACCGGAGGTCGTCCGCGCGTCCATCACCGTCCCCGAGGACTACGTCAAGAGCATCGACCCCGACGGCCGCGTCGTCTCCTTCAAGGACCCGGGCGGCGTCTACACCGTCTCCCTGACCCGCAAGGAGGAGGACAAGGAGAAGCACGTCACCGTCGGCTCCGCCCACGAGGAGGCCCGCAGGCTGAAGGCCCGCCTGGAGAAGGGCTCGGTCTCCGGCGTCGACGACCCGGCCGTGACCGTCACCGACGCCAAGTCCTTCCAGGGCCTCGACACCGCCGACGTCACCACCGTCCACCGCAAACCCTTCGCCGGCACCGACGACCCGAAGGCCTTCCGCCACACCCGCGTCATCGTCAACAAGTCCAGGAACAGGGCGTGGTTGATGGAGGTCGTGATGCCCGAGAAGGGCAAGGCCCGCACCCAGGGCGAGAAACTCTTCGACGAGGTCCTGCGCTACCTGAAACTCCAGGGCTAGGGGCGGCCCGGGGGCGCTCACTCCCCCCCGGAACACCTGCCGCGCATGCCACCCGATGTGCTCCCCGGCCACCACGGCCTCCCCCGCCCGCGGCCCGAGCAGCGCCCGCCCCCGCAGATCCAGCACCTGCCGCCGGGCGGCCTCACCACGCCCCGCGAACCGCCCCGAGACCACGATCCGGCGGTCCGCGGTCAGCGCACCCGCGCCGGCCGCCCGAGCAGCTCGGGCTCCCTGCGCAGGGCCTCCCGCAGCCCCGGCGCGAGCCGCCCGACCGCCCCGCTGCCGCGCAACGCCCCGACGGCCGCCCCCGGACCGCCGGGGCCGGCGTCGGTGCGCACCTCCCACACCCCGTTGCCGACGAGGTGGTGGAACGGATAGGCGGGCGTGGTCCTCCGGTTCGGCCCGAAATCCGCCGACAGCCGCTTCGGATCCGCCTCGACCTCGGAGTACGGCAGCCCCCCGCCCCCGTCCCGCTGGAACCGCCCCAGCGCGTACAGCAACAACAGCGGCTTGTGCGGCGCCCGTTCCCCGCCCTTCGCCCACTGCCGCAACGCCCCGACGCGCGTCACCCAGTCCGTCCCCCGTGCGACCCGATCGTCCCCGAGCCGCCGCCCACCTCCGGGACCTCGACGAACCCCACCCTTGGCACCCCCTCGACCAGCGAAAAACGCCCCTCCCCGGACGGGGAGAGGCGTGAAGAAAGCGGAGCGCCCCCGGCAGGACTCGAACCTGCGGCCAAGCGCTTAGAAGGCACGTGCTCTATCCACTGAGCTACGGGGGCTGACCTGCGTAAACGCAGCTTCCTAGCGCTGTCCCCCGGGTCGCGGGGGACGCATGGGGGAATCGTAGATCCCCCGTGGCTCCGGGGGTACGGGCGTCCCCCCGGATACAGGACGCAGCTTCTCACACATCCTTCACACTTCTAAGGAGCGGGCGGAAACAATCTTCCCCTCCCCGGGCGTTGCAGGTCCTGCAACCGAGGAGGGGAAGGTGTCGGGGCTGAAGCTGTTCCACACGACGAAGAGCGGTGTGACTGAGGTCACGCCGCATCTTGCTGAGGTCGAGGCGGATGTACAGGACCTCATCGAGGCGCACATGCAGACGATGCTAGGGGTGCGGTTCCTGGCGAGCGAGTACGTCATCGACTGCGTTGACGGCGGGCGGATCGACTCGCTGGGGCTCGACGAGAACAACGCACCGGTCATCGTCGAGTACAAGCGCGGCACCGACGCGGGTGTGATCAACCAGGGCCTGTACTACATGGCGTGGCTCATGGCGCACAAGGACGCCTTCCGGAACCTGGTCCGCGACCGGCTCGGGGCTGCGGTCGCGTCCCAGGTCCTGTGGAGCGCACCCCGGCTGATCTGCATCGCCGGCGACTTCACCCGCTACGACGCCCACGCCGTGCGCGAGCACCGGCGCAGCATCGACCTGGTCCGCTACCGCTTTTTCGGCAATGACCACATCGGCCTTGAGACCGTCGCCTCCGTCACGGGGCACTCGGCCACGGCCAAGCGGGTGCGCCGGCGCGCGGCCGGGCTGCCGCCTGTCCGCAGGCAGGGCGGAGCGATGGCGGAGCTGGCCGAGGCGGCCGACGAGGTGCTGCTCGGCCTCGGGGACGGCATCACCCGCGTCCAGCGCAAGCAGTACGCGGCCTACCAGCGCCTGCGGAACTTCGCCTGCGTCTGCCCGCCGCAGAAAAGCAAGCTGCTCGTCTACCTCAAGGCCGACCCGAAGAAGGTCGACCTCATCCCCGGATTCACCCGGGATGTCACGGGGCTCGGCCACCACGGCACGGGCGACCTGGAGGTGCAGCTGCGCACCGAGCGGGACCTGGAGCGTGCCCAGGACCTGTTCCGCCTCAGCTACGCCGCGGCGTAGGGGGCTCGCGAGGCTCCTGGTCGTGGACGGCCAGGAAGCACAGTTGAAGTTGGGGGTTGTCGTCGTGTGTTGCCCCTTCGACGTATCGGTCAGGGAATGGCGGTGGATCTCTAACGATGGGGGTGGATCCCCGGTTTCGGTAACCGGGGATCCACTGGTATACGGGGCCGGGCGGCCGATCGAGGCTGCTCGCTGCCACGGCCCCCTCCTGGGCCCTTCCGAGCATCCATCGGCCTGGGGCTCCGCGGTGTCCATGACGTGTGCACGGCGACCTCGATGAGGACGCTGCCAGCCTCGGTGCCGCGCGGGCTCGCCTAGAGGTGTGGCGGTGAGGCTTCCTTCCAGCCACCGTTGATGTACCAGGTGTCGGCGGCCAGGGTCCGGTACAGAGCGCTCTCCCAGCTGTTCGGGTTCGTCTTCGTCCAGCCCTCAGCGCTTCGGGCGAGGTGGTCCGCTATGCCGCTGCGGGGTCGGCCGGTGAACATGTGGAAGAGCGTGGAGAGGTGGTTCGCGACCTGGAGGCGGTAGCGTCCGTCGAGGTCGAACACGCGCAGGTGGGTTTCGAGCCGGGCGACGAGCGTCGGGTCCCAGTCGTCAGGCGCGCTGATGTAGAACCGTGCTGTCATCGGCTTCGAGCCGGTCTTTTTGATGAGGCGGGCGGCCAGCTAGGGAACGTGGAAGAGGTCGTCGTAGTACGGGTGGAGGGGCTGGTCCTCCGCAGTGGCCGGCGCTTCCTCGCCCTTGCCGGTGTTGCAGTCCCGGCAGGCGGGCACGAGATTGACCGGGACGACCGCGAGAAGCGGGTACCTGCCCTTGAGGAGCTGGTGGTCAATGGTCGTCACCTTGCTGATCCCGCACAGTGGGCAGAGTTCGTTGGCGAACAGTCCCACGAGCCGTCGTCCGCGTGCGCGCTGGTAGCCGCCGACGTAGGAGACCGCGCACAGCAGGGAACGGGCTTGGGTGGGATTGGCGACCACTCGCGGGTCGACCTGCTGGACGGTCTCGGCCACGCGCCAGTTGATCGGGGCCAGCGGGTCCGCGGGGAGATCACACTGCTCGATGGCGTAGTGCACAGCGTTGACCAGGACCTTGTGCTTGTGGCGCTGGGTCTCGGCAGCCGCGGGCCGTGCCGTCCTGTTTCAGGCGCAGAGCCTCCAGCACAGCCCGCATCACGGCGGGATCGAGTAGGTCGGTCAACGGGCGAGAGGAAGCGGCCACCCAGCGCAGCGCCAGCTGCACCTCGCCAGGAACCCGGCGTTGATCAAGCTGAGGCACCACGAAAGCCCAGTCCCGCAGCGCACGCCGCAGCAGCCGCTCGTCAGGGCGGCCCCGCGCGTCCCGCAACATCGCCAGCGTGATCGCGCACAAGGCGTCGTTGGTCTCGTCCCGGGACTTGGCCGCAATCTGCGGCCAGCGCATCCGCAGGTACTCCAGCGCGAAGGCATACCAGGTGAGGAATGCGCCCTGCCCGCAGGACGGTTTGTCCGTTCGGCGGATGCATATCTGTTCGTGGGCGGTTGTCCTGTACCGCCTGTGTCAGCACGGTGCCGAGTTCGCCGATCAGTTCCCTGATGTCCGCTCCTTGGGTTGAGCGGGAACGGCTGGCGCGCCGCCCCGCGCTCAGCCCTCTTCCGACACGCCGCGTCTCCCAGACGTGACGCGCGCGAATCGCCGTATTTCTCATGGCGCCCACCACCTGTCTGGTCTTTTTGACCAGGTGAACGCAGCGGCTCTTCGATGCCATTGCGCACAGGAGGCTCCTGGGCCAGCTGCGACGGAAGTGGCCCTGAGCGCCGAACGGGCGGGCTTCAAGGCAAGTCGGGCAGGGGCGGGCGGTCCGCGGGAAGGGTATGATCACCACGCTCCGGCGGGCAGGTCGAGCGAGCTCCCGACCGTCTCGACCGCGACTTCGTCGCTGCGGCCTCCAGCCGGTGTTGTGTGGCGGACTTCACCCACGTGAAGACCTGGTCGGCGATCGTCTACGTCGAGTTCGTCGTGGGACACCTTCTCCCGTCGGATCGTGGGCTGGTCGGCGGCCACCGTCAAGGAGACCGTCTTCGCACTGGACGCCCTGGAGATGACGATCTGGCAACCTGACCGCGACCAACGTCCCACCCAGACAGGCGCGTTGATCCACCACTCGGATGCCGGGTCGTGTTGTGCTGGTGCCCATGAACGAATCACGACCTATTGACCTACGGTCCGACACCGTCACCCGCCCTGATGCCGAGATGCGCGCGGCCATGGCCGCCGCGGAAGTGGGTGACGACGTCCTCGACGGCGACCCCACTATGCGTGAGCTTGAGGAGCGGGTGGCGCAACTACTCGGTATGGAATCCGCCTTGTGGGTTCCGAGCGGCTGTATGGGCAATACCATCGCGCTGATGCTGCATCTGCAGCGGGGGGACCGATTCCTGGCCACCCGCGCGGCCCATGTGCTGGACAATGAACTGGGCGCCGCCGCCTGGCTGGCGGGAGGCATACCGGAGCCGCTGCCCTGGGACGCTGCGCCGGGGCGCCCGTCGCCGGAGGCTGTGACGAAGGCTGCGGGCACCAACGGCCCATATTACCGGCTCCGCACGCCGTTGCTCTGTCTAGAGAACACCCACAACGCCGCTGGTGGCGCGGTCACCGGGCCCGAGGAGCAGGCAGCCCTCGTCGCAGCGGCTCGGGCTGCGGATCTACGGGTACATCTGGATGGTGCGCGGATCTGGAACGCCGCGGCGGCGCTCGGGGTCAAGCCGTCCGAGCTGACCGTCGGCGTGGACAGTGTGCAGGCGTGCCTCAGCAAGGGACTCGGAGCGCCTGTCGGTTCGCTGGTGGCTGGCTCCCGCGCGTTCGTTGAGGAAGCGCGGCGGGTACGGAAGATGCTCGGTGGAGGTGTGCGCCAAGGCGGTGTCCTGGCGGCGGCGGGGCTGGTGGCCCTCGACCGGCTGGATCGGTTGTACGAGGACCATGACGCCGCGCGCCAACTGGCCACTGGCCTGGCGGAACTCGGCTGGAAGGTACGCGAGCCTCACACGAACATCGTGCTGGCGGAGGTGGACGACCTCCACCAGTGGCTCGGTCGGCTACGGGAAGCGGGGGTGCTGGCGTCGTCGATGGACGGCTGCGTCCGGTTCGTCACGCACCGGGACGTGTCCCGCCAGGAGATCGGTGAGGCGCTGCGGCGGATAGCCGGTCGAGCGCACGGCTAATCTCCGACCATTCCGACCACTGGTGTCCTGCGGTGTGTCGGCTCGCCGGGCACCAGCGTCTCATGGCTGGTCGCCTCGGCGAGGGCCGGGACACCGCAGGTGTCACTTCGCTAGATCGTTACTGATACCGGCCAGCAAACGGTCGAGCCCGAACTCGAAGCTCTCGTCGTCGTTCGCCTTGACGAGCAGGCCGCTGAGTCGGACGAAGTTCGGGAACTCCTCACTCGGCAGTGATTCCACGAACTCACGCATCGTGTCGGCGTCTTCGGAGACACCGTCAGTCGTGCTGTCCGCCCCGGCCACCCGCTGCCGGGAGAGCTCCACCAGCACGCCGCCGATGGTGTAATTCGCGACGAGATTGTACGCGTAGGCGATGGACTCTTCCGGGTAGCCCCACCGCAGAAACGCCCCGAGGGTGTACTCGACCACGCGTAGCGCACGCGGCCCCAGAGTCGGCCGGCTCGCCGCCAGTCGCGCGGCCTCCGGGTAACGGCTGAGAACCCGGCGCACCTCGTGCAACACCCGGCGCAGGTCCGCCAGCGCCTCCCCCTCTTCCTCCGGCAGGCTCACCTCGCCGAAGATCTCGTCCAGCACCAGGTCGAGCAACTGGTCCTTGGTGGCCACGTGCCAGTACAGCGAGGTCGCCGCCGTGCCCAGGTGGGAGGCGAGCTTGCGCATGCTCAGGTCCTCAAGCCCGTGCTGTTCGAGGTAAGTCACCGCTCCGCGCACGATCTGCTCGCGGGAGAGCGGCTGTTGCCTGCGGGGCGGCTTGTCCGCCACCCAGGCCGCGCTGACTTTGGTCCTGCCGTCCATCAATGCCCCTCCGTGGGCCCGTGTGGTGTTTGCTGCCGGAGCGCCACCTAGGGTACAGTGCCCGAGAGTCGTACAGTGTACCGTCAATGGAACGTCGTACCGGAGGGGGTAGTCATGGATCGGGGTCATCCGCGCCGGTGGGCCATCTTGGGGGTGATGTGCCTTGCTGTGTTCGTGGTGTCGATCGACACCACCGTGCTCAATGTCGCCCTGCCGACCATGAGCCGTGCGCTGAGCGCGAGCATGGATCAACTCCAGTGGATGGTCGACGCATACACGCTGGGGCTGGCGGGCGTACTACTCATGGCCGGAAGCCTCTCGGACCGGTACGGCCGCAAGAAGATGCTCATGTTCGGCCTGGCCCTCTTCGGTGTGGCTTCCGCGCTGGGCGCATTCGCCCAAGAGCCGTGGCAGGTCATCGCCGCGCGCGGGCTGATGGGCGCCGGAGGGGCGTTCTTCATGCCGGGCACCTTGTCGATCCTCGTCCATGTCTTCTCCGAGGAGGAGCGTGCCACCGCGATCGGCCGCTGGGGGGCGTTCACCGCCCTGGGCATGGTGCTCGGCCCGCTGCTCGGAGGCGTACTTCTGGAGCACTTCTGGTGGGGCGCCGCCTTCGTCCTGAACGTTCCGGTCGTCGTGTTGGCTCTCGTCGGCGTCGGCGCGATCGTGCCGGAGTCCTCGGACCCGGTCGCACGCCGAGCTGACATCCCGGGCACCATCCTGTCCAGCGTCGCTATGGGCGCCGTTCTCTTCGGGGTCATCTCCGCGCCGGCCCGCGGCTGGAGCTCCGGTGTGGTGCTCACCGCATTGATCGGCGGGCTGGTGGTGCTGGCAATCTTCTTCCTGCACCAAGTGCGTGCCAAGGAGCCCATGCTCGACCTGCGACTGATGTTCTCGCGTCAGTTCCTGGGCGCCAGCAGCACCATGGCCTTCTTGATGTTCTCCCTTATAGGGGGATCCTTTGTGGTCACACAGCAGCTCCAACTGGTGCTGGGGCTGTCTCCCATGTCCGCAGGTTTGGCCACTGTGCCCCTCGCCGTCGTCGTTGTCGTGGCCTCCCCGCTCTCGCCCGCCCTCGCGAAGGCGATCGGTGCCCGCCTCACCATTACGCTCGGCCTGACCACGATGGCCATCGGCCTGGGCGTACTGGCCTTCTTCGCCCCCGGCGCAGGTTATCCGCCGGTCGCAGTGGGCCTGGTGCTGCTCGGACTCGGCATGGGCCTCGCCGTGGCTCCCGTCAACGACGTCCTCATGAGCGCCGGCCCCGCGGAGAGCTCGGGACGGTTGTCCGCCATGAACGACACGGTGCAGGAACTGGGTTCGGCCTTCGGCGTGGCCGTCATCGGCAGCGTGCTGGCGCTGGCGTATGGGCACGCACTGCCCGGCACGGTGCCGGCAGCCGTTCGGCACTCCCTGGGTGAGGCGACCGAAGCCGCACACGCCATGCCCGCGGCACAGGCTCGTTCCGTCCTCGGGGCGGCCCGAGACGCCTTCGGCCACGGTATGACCTGGTCCTTGGGGGTGTGCGCGGCGACCGCCCTGCTCGGTGCTGTGGTCGCACTGTTCCTTATCCCAGGTTCGAAGGGCAAAAAGAGCACGCCGTGCGTGGAGAGTGACGCCTCACAAGATCCAGCACAGGCCGCATCGCTCTCCAGTTGAACCGCCCGCCGGACCGGCGGGCCTCCGACGCCGGCCGGTGTGCCATCCCCGTATACCGCACACCGAGCCGGCTGGCCGGGCGGTGGCGTGGAAGCGTACGCACGGCGGCCGTAGAGGCCGCTACGGTACCGTGCCGCTCCGCCACCGCCCCGCCTTGCTCCCGACGCGCCTCCCCCCGTGATCGCGCGGGAGCACGCGAGCGGCCGGTGGGATCAACTGCCCCCACCGGCCGCTCCGCCGACCGCTTGGATGAACCGGTCAGCGAGCCGCCGCGCCCTCCATCAGTACGGTGCCCTCTGCGGCGGCCAGTTCACGGATCGTCGGACACCGGAAGATGTCGCGCAGCTGAACGGTGAGCCCGCGCCGGCCGGCCGCCACCTGCACCTGGATCGCGCGGATCGAGTCCCCGCCGAGGCGGAAGAAGTCATCCGAGACGCTCACCCGCTCCACCGCGAGGGCCTCCCGCCACACTTCGGCCAGCACCTCCTCGGCACGATTGGCGGGCAGTACCACCTCACCCGCCGCACGGTCCCGTTCGACGGGCTCCGGCAGCGCGGCACGGTCGACCTTGCCGTTGCGGGTCAGCGGGAAGGTGTCGAGAACGACGACGGCCCCGGGGACGAGGTGGGCCGGCAGTCGCTCGGTCAGCCATTCACGCAGCGCGTCACCGTCCGCGGGGGCCGGAGTGCGGGCATCGGCGAGCACGGGGCGCGGATCGTCGGCGTACTCGGGGCGCACCGCGTACAGCGAGTGCCGGTCGGTGCCTTCGAGGAGGCCGTCCTGCTCGGCGGTGACGGCGAAGCCCCGCGCCTTGAGGATCGCGACGATCTCGGCGAGGCGTCCTTCGGTGGTGGTACCGGCGCCGTCGTGGACCTCCATGATGACCTGCTGCACCATGCTCCAGTGGTGGTCGTCGATACCTCGGAGCACGTCCAGTTCCGCCCGCTGCACATCGATCTTGAGCAGATCGACTCGGGTGAGGCCCTCCTCCGTGATGACGTCGGACAGTCTGCGTATCCGATTGTGCAGCTCCTCTTCCCGGAACCGTTCCGCCAGCAGCTCGTCCGCCCGGTCCAGGAGCTGATCACGGTCTTGCAGCCCCTGCTGCCGCTCGTTGGCCAGGTAGCGCTTGATGACCTCGACCTCGGAGGCCGCGTCGGCGTACGCGCTGACGCCGGACATCATGGAGTAGCCCGGGTAGTAGGTGAACGACAGCTCTTCCTCCGTGGCTCCCAGGCCGTGGGGGAAGGTCTTCGCTGGCACCCCGAAGCGCCCGATGTTGTCCCGCAGGTGTCCGTACACCGGCGCCAGCGGCTCGAAGGCGTAGAGGGAAGCGCTGGGGCACAGCTGGTGGACGTACAGCGAGAACATCCCGATGTTCGCCCCGACATCGAGCACCACGGCGTCCTCCCGCAGCACCGTGTCTCCGCGGAGGTACGTGCGCTGCAGGAAGATCTCGTCGTAGAGGTAGCGGGTCTCATGGGGGTTGACCCCCGAGACACGGCCGAGGTCGAGTCCGGCCGCGCCGGCGACAGGAGTGGCGTAACCGGTCAGCCCGGCACCGTCCTCGTCCTTGCGCGCCACCACCAGGGCCTGTCCGACGGCCGGGTGGGTGCCGAGGACCGCCTGTACCTCGCCGGGCTCGACGCGGTAGCCACGGAGCTTGACCTGGTCGTCCGTCCGCCCGAGATACGCGAGGGTGCCGTCGGCCCGAAAGCGCACCCGGTCGCCGGTGCGGTAGACGCGTCGCTCGCCGCCCGGCAGGGTCCCGGCGGTCACGAAGCGCTGCGCGGTGGCGTCGGCGTTCCCGAGGTAACCGCGGGCCACCTGCGGTCCAGCGATGCACAGTTCACCCGCGCAGCCCGCTGGCACCGGAAACAGGTCCTGGTCGAGCACCATGACGTCGGTACCGGGCAGAGGACCGCCGATCATGGGCCCGTTTCCCTCGGTGATCTCTGCGACCGTCGCGTCCACGGTGCACTCTGTCGGGCCGTAGACGTTGAAGGCCCGTACCCCTTCAAGGGCAGCCAAGGTGTCCCAGAGCGACTGGTCGATCGCCTCGCCGCCGACTAGGAGGACGGCGGGCAGCGTCGCGGCCGTGTCCTGCGCAGCCGCTAGGACCACACGGAGGTGGGAGGGCGTGCAGTCGAACACGTCAACACGCTGCGCGGCGAGGTACGCCAGCAGCTCACCGCCGTTGTAGCGGGTCTCCTCCGGAATCAGGCACAAGGTGTGCCCCCCTGCGAGCTGGACGAGCTGCTTGACGGAGGCGTCGAAGGTCAGTGGGGCGTTGACCGCGACCCGAAGTCGCGCCTCGGTGCCGGCATACACCGTCTGCTTCAGCGCCCGGTACAGGTGCGCCACCGAGCCGTGCTCCACTACTACGGGCTGCGGCGCACCGGTCGAGCCGGACGTGAAGATGATGTACGCAGCCTGCTGCGGCTTCACTTTGGGCAGCCCTGCGTTCGCCGGTGCGGCGATGCGATCCGGGATGAGGACCTCGAACTCCTTGGCTACCTCCTCCGGCAACGCTCCGGCCTGACCGGTGATCACTCGTCGCGCGGACACGGACCGCAGCAGGGCGGTCTGCCGCGCCGCGGGGGCCGCGGTATCCAGCGGTACGTAGACAGCGCCAGCCCGCAGCACACCAATCATCGCGGCGACCGTGCGCCAGGACCGCTCGGCGGCGACGGCCACCGGCTCCTCGACGGCGGTGCCGGCGGCCAGCAGCGTGGCGGTGACGGCGGACGCGGCCCGGTCCAGTTCGGCGAAGGAGACCGTGCCGTCGGCCGCCACCACGGCCGGGGCCGCGCCGCCGGCCGTGAGAGCCGCGTCGAACGCCTGGACTAGGGTCTCCGGGCCGTCATCGAGTTCGGCGCCGGTGCCCCATCGCGCCAGCAGAGACGCTTCCTCGTCCCCGCACAGTTTCAGGGCACGCTCCTCCTCGAAGGCGGCGGGGAGCGTCGTGAGCACGGTGACGGTGGCGTCAAGCAGCCGCTGTACGGCGTCGCTGCCGTAGCGAGAGGCGTCGTAGCGCAGTTCCAGGGCGGTCTTTGACGGGGAGATCTCGGCGCTCAGGTGGAGCGCGGAGACGGGCTCCGGGCCGTCCACGGTCACGTCGGTGGCGGGCAGGCCCGGCAGCGGTGCCCTGTGGTGCGGTCCGAGGGCTGTGAAACCGGCGGCGAGTTCGCCTCCCAGGACGGGGCCGGTGGCACGGATTGTTTCCAGCGCCCGGGTGACCTCGCCCTGGACCACATCGAGCAGTTTCTTGGGGGCCGCGGGCAGCGGGAGCGGCAGGGCGACCTTGGCGTATCCGGCCAGTGTCCCGACCACCGACTCGGTTCCGGGCACCGAGCGGCCGTCGTCGTGGAGCCCAAGCAGGAACACGGCGTCATCGGCCGCCGCTTCGCAGTGCCGGGAAAGGGCCAGTGCCCAGGCTGCCAGCGCAAGGGAGGCCACTGGGACACCCTGGACGGTGGCGCGGCGGTGCAGGGCCTCGGTGGCCCCCTCGCCCAATGTCGCGCTCAGCACGGCGGTCGCCGCTCCCGGTTTCCCGTCGCCGAAGGGCAGGGACAGCCGCTCGATCACCGTGCCCCCGTCGGCCGGGCCGGTGGACTCCGCGTCCCCGGCATCCGCCTGCTCCAGCAGCCACTCGGAGACGTCGAGGAACTGCAGCCGTTCGGGGTCGTCCTCAAGGGTGTCGCCCTGGTACGCCGCCGCCAGATCGTCCAGCAGCAGGCGCAGTCCGGTGGCGTCGGTGAGCATGGCGGAGGCGCGCAGGACCAGTTCCTGGCCGCCGTCGGGCAAGTCGACCAGGGCGGCCCGGAAGAGCGGGCCGCTGAAGAGGTCATCCGTCTCAGCCGGCTCGGTGTCCTCCAGAACGACCGTCGCGGCCTCGTCGATGCCCTGCAGTGGTACCCGCACACCGGGGTAGCGCAGCAGGCGCAGTCGCAGCACCTCGTGCCGGCCGACGACCGTGGCCAGCGCCTTGCCGAGTCTGTGCCGGTCCACGGCGCTGCCCAGGCGTACCCGCGCTAGCAGGCTGAGGTCGCCGCCGCGCTCCCATTGCCGAAGCTGGGCGGGCGAGAGGCGGTAGCCCTCGACGCTGGTCATCAGTTACCTCGATTCACGTACAGGTCGGACATGGCGACGAGAATGCGTCGGTCACCGGAGAACGGCTCCCGCGCATGCGTGGCAAGGAAGTTGTCGACGACGAGGACGTCGCCGCGCTCCCAGGGGAAGGACACCGCGGCATCGCGATACAGGCCGCGGATCAGTCCGACGACCTCATCCTCGATGGGGGAACCGTCGCCGTAATAGGCGTTGCGGGGCAGCCCCTCCAAGCCGAACTCAGAGATCAGTGCGCCGGACACCTCGTCGGGCAGGTTGGAGACATGGAACAGGTGGGCGTGGTTAAACCACGTGGTGTCGCCGGTCCGCGGGTGGCGGACGGTGGCCTGGCGGACGGACCGGGTGCGCAGCCCGTCTCGGCCGATCCAGCTGAACTCGGTGTACGAGGCCCGGCAGTACGCCTCGACCTCGGCCCGGTCGGTGGTCTGGAACACCTCCTGCCAGGGCAGATCGAGGTCGGGCCCGTAGTTGCGTACGTAGTGGACCCCGTACCGCTCGAACCGTTCCCGCACCTCGGCCGGGATACGGGGAACCACCGCCCGCTCGCTGGCCACCGGTGTCGCCCCGCGGTCGGCGCACGGCACATCGCAGTAGAAGTACAGCAGGCTCGGCCAGTTGTGGGAGTAGGACATCTCGTGATGGAAGGGGATCCACTGGTCCTCGTTGAACTCCGTGGAGGTGAAGACCTTGTCGGCGACCTCGGTACGGGGCGCGGCACGTTCCAGGTAGTCCAGGAGGTCGTCGGAGACGGCCCGGGCGGCCCGGGCGAACGCCTGGGGCCCGTCGACGGCGAAGCCGCGGAAGAGGACGGCGCCGTACCGGTCGAGATCCGCCGTCACCCGCTGGTGGTTGTCGGCGATCCACCGGTCCAGTTCCAATCCCTTGACCGCCGCGTCCACCCGCAGCAGGAACGGTTCGTCGTGCAGCGGGCGGCTGCGCACCAGTTCCGTGGCGGCCACGGCCCCGCCACGGCGGCGGCGCGGGCCCGGCCCGCCGACGGGCGTGAGAGATGTGGTCGCGCTCATACGGTGCTCCCGTACGTCTCGAAGTCGCTGATCGGGTCGGCCATGGCGGTCAGGATGCGGCGCGGTCCCTCGAAGGGCTCGCGGGCGTGCGCGCTGAGCATGTTCTCCACCAGGAGGACGTCACCGGGCTGCCATGCGAACGAGCGGGTCTCGGCGTCCAGGGCGGCACGGATCTCGGCGAGCGTGTGGTCCTCGATGGGCGTCCCATCGCCGTAGTAGGTGTTGTACGGCAGGTCGTGCGCGGGCAGCGAGCCGAGCAGTCCCCGCGTCACTTCTGCCGGAAGCGAGGTGACGTGGAAGAAGACGGCGTGGTTGAACCACGTCCGCTCGCCGGTGACCGGATGGGTGCGCACGGCCGGACGGACCTGACGGGTGCGCAGGTGGTCCTCGGTCACCCACTCCACGCTGATGTTGGCGCGCGCACAGTATTCCGCGACGTCCTCGCGGCGGTTCGTCTGGAACGCCTCCTGCCAGGAAAGGCTGATGCCAGGCAGGTAGTTGCGGACGTAGGCCACGCCCAGCCGCTCGAACTTCTCCACCGTCGCCGCGCTCAGCCGCGCCAGCACCTTGCGGGAGTCGGCGAGGGGGGTGCGGCCACCGCTGGTGGCCGCCCGTTCACAGCAGAAGACGATGCGCACCGGCCAGTTCGTCGTGTAGGACTGCTCGTTGTGCAGCAGGATGTGCTGGTCGGCGGGGTGCTCGGTGGAGGTGTAGACGCCGGCGCTGACCTCGGTGCGCGGTGAGGAGCGTTCGCCGTAGTCCAGGACGCTCGGCGAGAGGGCGCTCATGGCCGCGCGGAACGCCTCGGCCCCGGGGACCTCGAAACCCCGGAAGAGCACGGCGCCGGCGCGGTGCGCCAGGTCGTCGACGGTGTCCTTGTTCCGGCCAATCCATGCGGCGAGGTCGGCGCCCGGCAGGTTGGCGCGGACCAGTGCGGGCAGGGACGTGCCGTCCCACTGTTCGGACACGGACACCAGGGGGCGGCCGGCCGAGCGGCGTTTGATGACCGGGGCGGCGAGGGCCGGTTGCGTTTGTGCCACGGATCTTCCTTCGTCGTGCGGTGGTGTGGTCGGGCGTCGTGGTGGGGCAGGCGGTGCAGCGCGGGCGGCAGCGCTCATGCGCTGGTCCGGCGCGGCAGCGGGCGGGCGGTGAAGCGCGGCAGCAGCAGATCGATCAACTCAGAGGCCCTGGAGGCAAGGTAGAAGTGGTCGCCGGGCAGCGTGAGGCACACGAAGTCGCCGTCGGCCACGTCGGCCCAGGCGCGGGACTCGTGCTCCGGATGGGCGTGGTCCTGGCCCCCACGCACAGCCGTGACCGGGCAGCCCAGCGGCGGAGTGTCCTGGGGCTCGTAGGTCTCGATGAGCCGGTAGTCGTTGCGCATCGGCCGCAGTACGAGATCGCGCAGCTCGGGGTGGCGCAGGAACTCCTCGCTGATGCCGCCGAACGCCGTCAGTTCTTTCAGGAACGCGTCGTCGTCCAAGAGGTGGACCGTCCCGGGCCGCTGGCAGGTCGGGGACATCCGTCCGGAGGCTACGAGGTGGTGGGGGGTGCGGCCCTTCTCCTGGAGCCGCCGGGCCACCTCGTACGCGACCGAGGCGCCCATGCTGTGGCCGAACAGGATCAGTGGCAGGTCCGTGAGCGGCAGCAGAACCTCGGCGATCCGATCGGCGAGCCGGGGCATCTCGCCGATGCATTCCTCGCTGATGCGGTCCTCGCGGCCCGGGTACTGCACGGTGAGTTGGTCGTAGGTCTCGGGGAGCAGTGACGCCCAGTTCCGGTAGAAGCTGGCACCGCCGCCGGCGTGCGGGAAGCAGATGACGCGCGCTGCGGCGCGCGGGCGTGCCTCGCCGTAGCGGCGCAGCCAGTCGTGGACGGCCGGGGATCCGGAAAATGAGGCACTCATGGGGAGAATTCGCCCTCCTGAAGGCGGGATGAGAGGGAGGAATCAGTGAAGGTTCCGGTGTGGGGCCGGTCTGTCCGGCCCCGACGCGGCACGACGCCCTAGGCGGTCACGTATGTGTCGGCGGTGCGCAAGGCTGCGTCGATGGCGTCGAGCCCTCGGCGCAGTTCGTCCTCGGTGATCACCAGGGGCGGTGCGAGGTGGATACGGTTCATCTGGCACATGGGCCAGACACCCTCCGCCACACAGGAGTTCATCACCGCGGCCATGGGCCCGGCCGCGGCACCGGACGCGTTGAACGGCACCAGGGGCTCCCGGGTGGCGCGGTCGCGGACCAGCTCGATCGCCCAGAACAGGCCGCGGCCGCGGACCTCGCCGACGCTGGGGTGGTTGTCCGCCAGCTTCGCCAGTCCGGGACCGAGCACTTCCCGGCCCAGGCGCCGTACGTGCTCCAGCATGCCGGTCTCCTCGAAGACCTCGATGGTGGCGATGCCCGGCGCACAGGCCAGGGGGTGCCCGGAGTAGGTCAGGCCCCCCGGATAGACCCGGTCGTCGAACGCGGCCGCCACCCGCTCGGACATCACCACGCCGCCCAAGGGCACGTAACCGGAGTTGACGCCCTTGGCGAAGGTGATCAGATCGGGGACGACCTGCCATGCGTCGACGGCGAACCACTCGCCGATGCGGCCGAAGCCGACCATGACCTCGTCGCAGATGAGCAGTGCGCCATGCCGGTCGCACAGTTCGCGCACGCCCGCGAGGTAGCCGTCCGGCGGGACCAGTACGCCATTTGTGCCGACCACAGTCTCCAGCAGCACGGCGGCGACCGTGTGCGGGCCCTCCATCTGGAAGACCTGCTCCAGGTGGCCCAACGCCCGTTCGCACTCCTGCCGTTCGTCCTCGGCATGAAAGGCCGTGCGGTAGGCGTAGGGCCCGAAGAAGTGCACGACGCCCGGCAGACCGGGTTCGTTCGGCCAGCGTCGCGGGTCCCCGGTGAGGGTGATCGATCCGGCGGTCGCGCCGTGGTAAGAGCGGTAGGCGGTCAGGACCTTGGAAC
The DNA here is from genome assembly GCF_001187435.1 of Streptomyces caatingaensis. Classification (GTDB taxonomy): domain Bacteria; phylum Actinomycetota; class Actinomycetes; order Streptomycetales; family Streptomycetaceae; genus Streptomyces; species Streptomyces caatingaensis. Next base: position 693,169 of record NZ_LFXA01000018.1, read on the forward strand.
GTCCGGTGGCCAGCCTGGCCATGCGGACCGCGTGCTCGTTCGCCTCGGTACCGGCGTTGGTGAAGAAGACGCGGTCCAGATCACCGGGGGCGCGTTCGGCGATCAGCAGTGCCAGCCGGTCGCGGGTGTCGTTGGAGAAGTTCGGCCCGATCGTGCACAGTTCCCGGGCCTGCTCGGCGATGGCTGCCAGCAGCCGAGGGTGCTGGTGTCCCAGGTTCACATTGACCAGCTGTGACGCCAGATCGAGATAGCGGTTGCCGTCGCGGTCCCAGAACCAGCTCCCCTGGGCGCCTGCGACGGTCAGCGGTGCCTCGCCGCCCTGTGCGGACCACGGTCGGAAGACGTGCCGGCCGCCGCCGGAGGAGGAGTCGGCATCCATGGAATGCGTCCTTTCTGTGCTGTGCCGTACTGCGCTGTAGCTGTGCCGCGGGGCTACCGGGCGTACTGGAGCGATCCGTCCAGGTAGCTCTGTTTGCAGGCGCGGCGGCGGATCTTGCCGCTGGTCGTCTTGTGCAGGGTGCGGCGGCGTACGAGGACGATGTCTGCGGGCAGCACCTCGTGCCGCCGCCCGACGGCGGACCTGACGAGCGCGGGCAGGTCCGTGCCTGAGGCGGCCACCTCGGCGTTGGTCTCCACGAGCACCACCAGTTGCTCCCGTCCGTCCCGCTCGACCGCGAACGCGGCAGCGCACGTGGCATGCAGGGCCGGGTGGCACTTCTCCACCGTGTACTCGATGTCCTGGGGGTACAGATTGCGGCCGTCGACGATGATGAGGTCCTTCCAGCGCCCGGTGGGGTAGAGCTCGCCTTCGTGGCGGAAGCCGAGGTCTCCGGTGCGCAGGAACTCTCCACTGTCCTCGTCGGCGATGCGGGCCCGGAAGGTCTCCCTGGTCTCGACCGGCCGCCGCCAGTACCCCTTCGCCACGCTGCCGCCCTGCACCCAGATCTCGCCGACCTCGCCGTCCGGGCATGCACGGCGGGTGACCGGGTCGACGATGCGCACGGTCGTGCCGCTCTGGTGGGGGCCGTTGGAGACCACGGGTACGGAGCCAGGGGCGTCCTGTACGGCCGTCTCGACGCGCCCGGCCGCCAAGGCGGTGCCGCAGACCCACAGGGTGCGATAGTCCCGGTCGGCGGGGGTGGCGGACACCTTCAGGGTGTTCTCGGCCAGCCCATAACCGGGGGCCAGCGCGCGGTACGCGAACCGGGCGGGTGCGTAGGCCCGGGCGAAGCGTTCCATGCTGGGCATGCGGACGGGCTCAGCGCCACAGACGGCCATCCGCCAGCTCGACAGGTCCAGGCCGTCGGTGCCCTCGGTGTCGGCCACCCGGCTGCACATGTCATAGGCGAAGTTGGGGCCCGCCGACAGGGTGCCTCGGTAGCGGCTAATCGCCTCCAGCCAGCGGCGGGGGCGCCGCACAAATGCTTGAGGAGCCATGAGGTAGACCCGCATGCCACGCCACAGCGGCATCACGACTCCGTACATCAGCCCCATGTCGTGGAAGGTGGGCAGCCAGGAGACGGCGATGTCGTCGTCGCTGACGTTCCAGACCTCCTGGTTCTCCGCGGCCTGTACGCAGAAGTTGCGGTGGGAGACCATCACGCCCTTGGGGCGTCCGGTGGAGCCGGAGGTGTACTGCAGCATGGCGGTGTGCTCTGGGTCCAGATCCGGTTCGACCCATCGTTCGGCGCCCGTGGTGTCCACGGTGTCCGTGGTGAACCAGGTCAGACGCGTCAGTTCGGGGTGTTCCGGGAACCGGCCGAGCATGTCGTCGCGGGTCTCGGTGTCGGTAAGCACGACGGTGCAGCCGGTGTCCTGGACGACGCTCAGCAGCCGTTCCACTCCGGCGGTGTTCTGCGGTGCCTGGAGGGGCGCACCGGCGGTCCTGGCGTACAGACACCCGGTGAACGCCTTCACGAACTCCAGCCCGGGGCCGTGGAGCATGACGACGCTGCGCCCGCCGAGTCCTGCTTCCTCCAGTGCGACGGCGCGGGCGCGGGCCGCCGTGTCGAGATCGTGGTAGGTCAGCTCTTCACCGGGTTCCTCACCGTTCAGGAGGAAGGTGTAGGCCACCCGGTCCGGCTGCTTCCCGCTGCGGGTGCGCAGCGCCTCCACCAGGGTGCGCGGAGCGAAGTCCGCTATCTCGTCTGTCTCGTCACGGTTTTCGTAGACGAGGGTACCGTGGGGTTCGGCGGTCATTTCTGTGCCTCCAGCCTCTTACGCAGGCTCAGTGGTCGCATATCGGTCCATACCTGCGCGATGTGCTCCAGGCATTCCTCACGGGTGCCGTGCCGGCCGGTCTCGTGCCAGCCCGCGGGGGCGGGCCGGTCGGCGGGCCATACCGAGTACTGCTCCTCGTCGTTGACCACGACGGCCCACTCCTGGGCGCGTTCTTCGGTGCTCATCGGGGCTCACCGGCCGGCTTGGTGCCGCTGTAGAGGAACATCAGCAACATGAACGACGACACCGGATCGTCTAGGAATGCGGTCACCTCGCTCTCGGTGCGGGCCACCAACTCCTCGGAAATCACGCCCTCCTTGACCATCAGGGCAGTGCGCGCACGCACATCCAGATGCCCGGCGAGGGCTGCCATGCCCAGCTCGTCACTGGTGACAGCGATGGCTTCGACGGTGATGTCGGTGAATCCGGCGGCCCGCATCATGGCGGGCACGGCGCGGCCGACGTAGCGGTTGCCGCCACGCTGGGCCTGGTGGCGACGGCGCAGTTCCATGACCTCGGCGAGCCCGGGGATGTCAGGGTGAATGCTGCCCCACAGGGCGTCGTCGGCGTCGGCCACCACGAGGCGGCCACCGGGGCGCAGTACGCGGCCGAGTTCGGACAGTGCCTGGGCCGGTTCGGCGATGTGCTGCAGGACGAGCCGGGCCAGCGCCAGGTCGAACCGTGCGTCTGGCAGCGGCGCGTCGGTGATGGAGCCACGTACCAGGTTCAGCCGCGGGCCCTCGTACGAGGCCAGGTAGGAGCGGGACTGCTCGAACAAGCCCGTGTCGAGTTCGAGACCGGTGACCGAGCCCTCGGGCACGTTCTGCAGGAGCTGTTCGGTGATGAAGCCGGGGCCGGAGCCGGCGTCGAGGACGTCCATGTCGGGGCGCAGGCCCAGCCGCTGGAGGTTGCGCAGCTCCTTGGGCCAGAACACCAGAGCCTGTTCGCGCAGCCGGTTCAACTCGTATTCGGGATGGGGGTGTTCGCCGGCGCTGTAGTAGGAGGACCGGGTTGTTGTGGTCATCGGTGTTCTCACGCTTTCTCGTTGTCGGGGTGGGGTCACGCCGTCGCGGGCAGGAACCCGGTGCGGACGAAGTGGGTCAGGTAGCGGTGCATCAGGTCTGCGTCGAGGACCGGGCACCGGAGAGGGGTGGCGTCGAGCAGCGCGGCCGTGTCGCCCTGGTCGAAACGCAGGCCGCCGTCCGAGCCGGAGCCGGCTTCCAGCACACCCAGCAGCGGGTAGGCCGCGTTGTCCGTATCGGCGGCGATGGCACGGGCCCATTCGGCGAAGGTCAGCCCGGTCAGTTCGTAGCCGAAGGCACGGACGTGACCGAGTACCTCGCTCAGCGGCACCGGGTGCGGGTTGACCAGGTGGTGCACCCGTCCGATGGCCCTGGGGTCGTGGGAGAGGGCGACGACGGCGGCGCTGACGTGGTCCACCGGCACCAGGTCGGTCAGCACGCGGGCGTCGGCAGGATAGGCGCCCGCCTGGACGCAGCCCTTGATCACCCGCCACAGGTAATCGTCGGTCTGGCAGGCGCCGCTGCGGCTGTCCCCCGCGATGCGGCTGGGCCGGTGGACGGTCACCGGCAGGCCGGCCGCGGCAGCCTTGAGCACGACCTGCTCGCCCACCCACTTACTCTGGGTATATCCCTGCCGCAGTTGGCCGGCGGGTCCGGTCACATCCGTCTCGCGCGCAGCGCCGCCGTGTGCGGGTGGCGCTGCGAAGACCCCGACGGTCGAGATGTAGTGCAGCGGGGCCCGCCCCGACCGGTCGGCCAGCCGCACCAGCTCCTTGGTTCCGTCGACGTTGGCGGCCCTGAGCTGTTCATAGGGGTAGACGAGGTTGACCGAGGCGCCGCAGTGGTAGATCGCGTCCACGGTGTGCGCGAGCCGGTCGGCCTCCGGTGCGGCCAGGCCCAGCCCCGGGGCGGACAGGTCGCCGACGACCGGCCGGATACGGCGAGCGGTCTCCTCGTCCCACACTCCGTAGCGGCGCGCGGTGGCCTCGATACGCTGCCGCGCCCGGTAGCCGTCCTCGGCACGGACGAGGCAGTGGACGTCCGCATCGGTGGTGCGGATCAGCTCGCGCAGGAGGAAGGCGCCAAGGAAGCCGGTGGCGCCGGTGAGCAGCACATCGGCGGGCTTGGTCAGCACCTGCGGATCGGGGGTGCGAAAGCCGGTGAGGCCGCCGGGTGGTTGGGCCTCCGCGGCCAAGACACGGGCCAGGTCGTGTGGCAGGACTCCGGAGCCGCCCGATCGGCGGACGGCCGCGGCGATGCCCTCGACCGTGGGGATCTCGAACAGGGTGCGCAGCGGCAGTTCGGTCGACAGGTCCTCGCGCAGACGGAAGACGAGCCGGGTGGCCAGCAGCGAGTGCCCGCCCAAGTCGAAGAAGTTGTCCTGCACGCCCACCCGGTCCAGGCCGAGGACGGCCGCGAAGGCGTCGGCCACTGCGCGCTCGGTGGCGTCGCGCGGCTCGGCATAGGCGGTGGTCGCGAACGGCCGCTCACTGCCGGGTTCCGGCAACGCGGCACGGTCCACCTTGCCGTTGACGGTGAGCGGCAGGGTGTCCAGCACGACGATTCGCCAGGGAAGCATGTAGCCGGGAAGCCGCTCGGCGAGGAGGCCCCGCAGCGCCTCGCCGCTCACCTGCTGTCCGTGGTAGGTCACGTAGGCTATCAGCCGCAGGTCGCCGCCGGGGTCCCGCTGGGGCATCACCACCGCGGAGTCGACGGCCGGGTGGTCGAGCAGCTGGGACTCGATCTCGCCCGCCTCGATGCGGTAGCCGCGCACCTTGATCTGGTGGTCGGCGCGGCCCAGGTACTCGATCTCGCCCTCCGGGGTGATCCGTGCCAGGTCGCCGCTGCGGTACAGGCGCCCGCCCGGCGTAGCGCCGAAGGGGTCGGGTACGAAGCGGTCCGCGGTCAGAGCGGGCGCGCCGAAGTAGCAGCGTGCCAGCCCGGGACCACCGACGTGCAGCTCACCCGTCGTGCCGACCGGTACCGGTTGGAGGTGCCCGTCCAGGACGTACAGGGCGAGGTCGGGCATGGGGCGGCCGATGGGGCTGCGGCGCGCCGGGGTGAGGTCGTCCCTGGTCATCTCGCGCACGGTGACGTGCACCGTGGTCTCGGTGATGCCGTACATGTTGACCAGTCGTGGGGTGCGGTCGCCGTGGCGGGCGAACCACCCCTTGAGGGAGCCCGGTTCCAGTGCCTCCCCGGCGAAGATGATCCAGCGCAGAGCGAGTTCGTCCGGGGCACACCGGGCGTCGGCGGCGGAGAAGTGGACGAACGCGGACGGGGTCTGGTTCAGGACGGTGACACCTTCGGCGCGCACCAGCTCGCGATACGCCTCCGCGTCGCGGGCCGTGGCGTCGGGGACCACGACGAGCCGCCCGCCGTGCAGTAGCGCTCCCCACAGTTCCCACACGGACACGTCGAAGGCGTACGAGTGGAACAGCGGCCACACGTCGTGGTGGTCGAAGCGGTACTGCTCCCGGGTCGCGGCGAAGAGCCTGAGCACATTGGCGTGGGTGATCTGCACTCCCTTGGGAGTGCCGGTCGACCCGGAGGTGTAGATGACGTACGCCGCGTTGTCCGGGCCGAGGGGGGCGGCGGCCTGGGGTGCGGCGGGGCTCTGGGCGGGGACGTCCTGCCCATCGACCACCAGGAGGTGTCCGTCGTACTCCGGCAGGCGGTCACGCAGCGCGTCGTGGACGACGAGCACCGACGGCCGGGCATCGGAGAGGATTCGAGCCACCCGCGGCCCTGGGTAGGCCGCGTCCATGGGAACGTAGGCGGCGCCCGCTTTGAGTACCGCGAGGATGCTGACGACAGTGTCGGGACTGCGGTTCAGGTAGAGGCCCACCAAGCTCTCGGTGTCGATGCCGAGGTCGCGCAGTCGCGCCGCCAACGCGTTGGCCCTGCTGTCCAGTTCGGCGTAACTGAGGTGGTGTCCCTCGAAGGTGAGCGCGGTCGCGTCCGGTCGTCGACGTGCCTGCTCCTCGAACGTGCCGTGCAGGGTGCCCTGGACGGGGAAACATGCGCCGGACTGGCCCAGCGCGAGCAGCCGTGCGGTTTCCGTCGCGTCGATCAGCGGGAGCCGGGACAGCGGTGTGTCCGGAGCGGCGGCCGCGCCCCGCAGCAGTGTCTCGTACTGCTCCAGCAGGCGCGCTGCGGTGCCTTCTTCGAAGAGCGCGGTGTCGTACTCCAGCGTGACGGTCAGGCCCTCGGGGAGCTTGCTGACCGACATCAGCAGGTCGAACTTGGCGGTGCCGTTGTGCACGTGCAGCGGCTGGACCTCCAGGCCCGGCAGCCGCAGCCCGTCGGCGGGGGCGTTCTGCAGCACGAACATGGTCTGGAAGAGGGGGGCACGGTTGCTCTCCCGGCCGGGGCTCAGCTCCTCGACGACCTTCTCGAACGGCACGCTCTGGTGCGCGTAGGCACCCAGGGCCTTCTTGCGCACCCGGCGCAGCAGCTCGCCGAACCCGGGATCGCCGGACAGGTCGATGTGGAGCGCCACGGAATTGACGAAGAAGCCGATCAGCTTCTCCAGGTCCTCGCTGGTGCGCCCGGCGATCGGGCTGCCGACGACCACGGAACGCTGTCCGCCCCAGCGGCCCAGCAGAGCGGCGTACCCGCCGAGCAGGACCATGTACGGGGTGACACCGCCGGCCCGGGCCAGCGCCGCGACGGCATCGGCGCAGTCGTCGGGGAGGACCCGGCTGACGGTGGCGCCTCGGTATGTGGCGGTCTCCGGTCGGGTGCGGTCCGTGGGCAGTTCGAGGACCGGCAGATCCCCGGCCAGTGCGCCGCGCCAGTGAGCGAGATCATCGGCCATGTCGCCCGAGGCGAACGCCGCGCGTTGCCGGGCGGCGAAGTCCGCGTATTGCAGCGGCAGTTCGGACAGGGTGACAGCGCGTCCTTCGAGCGCCGCCGTGTAGCGCTCGCCCAGTTCCCGCATCAGCACCCCAACCGACCAGCCATCGAAGGCGATGTGGTGCACGGTCACCGCGAGGATGTGGTGGCGCTCGCCGAGCCTCGCCAGGGCGGCCCGCATCAGGGGCGCCCGGTCGAGATGGAGGGGGGTCCGGGCCTGCTCCCGCAGCCAGTCCTGGGCGGACGCCTCTGCCAGGGTGGCGTCGGGGCCGCTCAGGTCGGTGAGCGGGACAGACAGGTCGACGGCGTCGGAGACCTGCTGTACGGGATGCCCGTCCACCACGGTGACCGCGGTACGCAGCGCGTCGTGCCGGCGCAGTATGCCGCGCAGCGCGCCGGTCAGCGCGGCCACGTCCAGGTCGCCGGTCAGTCGCACGGCCAAGGGAATGTTCTGGAGTGCCGTCCCCGGGGTCAGCTGTTCCAGGAACCAGATACGTTCCTGGGAGAAGGACAGGGGGGCAGTTGGAGACGGGGTCATCGTCCCTCCGTGTGGTCCGTGGAGCTGCGGCCGGCCTCGCCGCCGAGTGCCGTAACGAGCTTGGCCATGCGCTCCAGGGACGGGTCGTCGAGCAGGTCGTCCAGCGGGACCCGGACGCAGAAGATGCGGTGGATGCGGGTGGCCAGCTGAGTGGCGAGCAGGGAGTCGCCGCCGAGGGCGAGGAAGTCGTCGCACGGGGCGATGTCCGTGACGCCGAGCAGTTCGCTCCACAGCCGGCTCATGCGCGCTGTGACTCCATCGAGGTGCGCGTCGCCGGGCGCGGGCGCCACGGCGGGGGCAGTGGCGGAGGCGGCGGCCGGCGTGGGTGAGGCGGCCTGGTCATCACCACCGAGGAGCGGCGGTTCCTCGAACGGCCGGGCCCAGTGGGTGCGCCGCTGGAAGGGGTACGTGGGCAGCGGGACGGTACGCCGTTCCTCACAGGCGGCGAATGCCGCCCAGTCCACGTCGACGCCGTGCTCCCACAGCCGGGCCACCGCGCTCAGCAGAATCCGGCCGTTGGAGCCGTTCTGCCGCGCTCCGCGGACGGTGTGGGCCGTGACCGTGCCGGGCCCCGCCACCTGGGCCGCGAACCGGCTCATGGCACGGCCGGGGCCGACCTCCAGCAGCAGCGGGTTCCCGGCGCCGGAGAGCGTGCGCAGGCCGTCGGCACAGCGCACCGGTCGACGTGCCTGCTCGGCCCAGTAACCCGGGTCGGTCGCCTGCGCGCCCGTGATCCAGGTGCCGGTGAGGCCGGACACGAAGGGGATGGCCGGCTCGCGCCGGGGCACTTGGGCCACCAGCTCTGCGAAGGGCTCGAGCATCGGGTCCAGCGCGGGGGAATGGAAGGCGTGCGACGTCTGCAGGATCCGGGTCTGCACACCGCAGGCGTCCAGTTCCCCTGCGGCGGCCGCGACCGCTTCGTGGGTACCCGACAGCACGCACTGGCGCGGGGAGTTGACCGCTGCGAGGACGAGCCCGGGCCGCTCCAGCGCCAGCGCCTCGTCCTCTCCGAGCTGCACGGCCAGCATGCCGCCCGGCGCCATCCGGGACATCATCCTGCCGCGGGCCGCCACCAGCCGCAGCGCGTCTGGCAGGTCGAAGACCCCCGCCAAGCAGGCAGCCACCCACTCTCCCAGGCTGTGACCGAGCATTCCGGCGGGACGCACCCCGAACGTGACCAGGGAGCGGGCGAGGGAGTACTCGACCGCGAACAGGGCAGGCTGCGCCAGCTCAGTCGCGGTGAGCGGGTCGGGACCGGCGCCGTCGGCCGCCCAGGTGAGCAGATCACGCAGGTCCTGGCCGATCTCCGGGTGCAGGATCCGTGCGCAGCGGCCGATCTCCTCGGCGTAGGCGGGTTCGGTGCGCAGCAGATCCACCGCCATGCCGCTGTACTGGCTGCCCTGCCCAGGGAAGAGGAAGGCCACCCCGGCCCCTTCCGTCACGGGCCGGGCCGGGGCGGTGCCGAGCGCCGCCGCCGCGTCCTGCGGGTCGTGGCAGACGACGGCCGTACGGTGGCCGAAGGCGCGCCGCCCGCGCTGCAGTGTGTGCGCGATGTCGGGGAGATCGGACGCGGTCGTACCGTGCAGTGCGGTCACCAGCTGCCGACGGGCCTGTTCCAGGGCTTCGGGGGTACGGGCCGACACCGGAAGCACCTGGTACTCGCGCACCCGGCGGTCGTCAGCCCGGTCGCGTGCCGGGGGCTCCTCCAGCACGACGTGGACGTTGGTGCCGCCGACCCCGAAGGAGCTGACACCGGCCCGGCGCGGTCCGTCTCGGCGTGGCCACGGCCGGGCGTCGGCGTTGACCGCGAAGGGGCTGTCGGACGCGGCCCGCGGGTTGGGGGTGCGGTAGTGCACGGTGGGCGGCACCTGGCCGTGCCGGACGGCCAGTACGGCCTTGATGAGTCCGATCACGCCGGAAGCCGCGTTCAGGTGGCCGAGGTTGGATTTGACCGACCCCACCAGCACGGACCCGCGGGGGGCTCCCGCGGCGCGGAACACCTCGTCCAGGGCGGCGAGTTCGATGGGATCGCCGACTGGTGTGCCCGTTCCGTGCGCTTCGACGTAGCCGACGGTTTCGGGCCCGACGCCTGCGACTCGGTACGCCTCGGCGATCACTTCGGCCTGGCCGTCGACGCTCGGGGCGGTGTAACCGACCCGGCGCGCACCGTCGTTGTTGACCGCCGCGCCGAGGATGACGGCGTGCACCGTGTCCCCGTCCGCGAGGGCGTCCTCCAGGCGTTTGAGAGCGATGACCCCGACACCGCTGCCGAAGACCGTGCCCCGGGCGTCGGCGTCGAAGGGCCGGCAGTGGCCGTCGGGGGACAGGATCCCGCCGTCCTCGTGGACGTAGCCCCAGTCCTCCGGCAGCTTCAGGGCGGCACCCCCGGCCAGGGCCATGTCACATTGGAAGTCCAGCAGAGACTGGCATGCCTGGGCCACCGCCACCAAGGAGGTGGAGCACGCGGTCTGCACGGACATCGCCGGGCCGGTCAGCCCCAGCCGGTAGGCCGTGCGGGTCGCCAGGTAGTCCTTGTCATTGCCGTGCAGGAGCGCCGCGGGGTACTCCCGCAGCAGGTTCGAACGCCGGTAGTGCGGCAGCACGTTCAGCGCCAGATAAGTGTTTACGCCACAGCCGCCCCACACGCCGATCCTGCCGTCGTAGCGCGCGGGGTCGCATCCGGCGTGCTCCAGCGCCGTCCAGCAGTGTTCGAGGAACAGCCGGTGCTGGGGGTCGGTCAGCTCGGCCTCGCGCGGCGTCATCCCGAAGAACTCCGCGTCGAAGTCTCCGGGGCCTTCCAGCGGTGCCGCGGCGGGGACGTAGCCGTCCGGCTCGTCCCCCGTGACGGAGAGCCGCACGATCGACTCGCGTCCGGCCAGGAGGTTGTCCCACAGTCCGTCGGCGTCCTGGGCGCCCGGCACCCGGCAGGCCAGTCCGACCACCGCGATGCGGTCGGGTCCATCATCAGGCGTGGTGTCCACCGCTGTGCTCCTCTCTCAGACGGCGGCGCCGCTGCGCCCGTCGGTCGTTGCGGTACGCGGCCTTCTCGGCCGCGTCGTGTGCCCGCCGGGCGGTGTCCTGTTCGTCGTCGCCGAGCGCTTTGGCCAGCGCGGCGACCGTGGGGTGGCGGAAGAGTTCGACGACGGTGAGCGTGCGTCTCAGTTCGCCTTCCAGGAGTGCCTGCAGGCGTACGACAAGCAGGGAATGGCCTCCGAGGTCGAAGAAGTTGTCCTCGCGTCCCACGTGGTCGATCTGCAGCAGGCCGCGCCACAGTTCCGCCAGCCGCTGCTCCAGGCCCGGCGTCGGCGCGGTGCCCGGTGCCGTGACCCGGTCGGTCCGGTCAGCCCGCAGGTCCCGCAGCGCGCGCTCGTCGACCTTGCCGTTGGGTGTCAGTGGCAGGCCGTCGATGACACTGACGGTCGTGGGGACGAGGTACTCCGGAAGGCGCTGTGCCGCGTAGGCCCGTATCACGCCCGCGTCGAGGCCGGGGGCGTCGTCGCCTCCGGCGACGACGTAGGCGTGCAGTACGGTCTCGCCGCCGGAGTCGGTTCCGGCCAGGATCCGGACATCGCCGACTCCGGGGTGCGTGCGCAGCACGGCCTCCGCCTCGGCCGGCTCCACGCGGTAACCGCGCACCTTGAACTGACGGTCGGCACGGCCCGCGAACATCACGGTGCCGTCCGCCCGCAGCCGGCCCAGATCGCCGGTGCGGTAGAGACGCTCGCCCGGACCGGTGTGCCGACCGGTGGTGAAGGCACGCGCGGTGGCCTCTTGGTCGTCCAGGTAGCCGTCGGCCAGGTGTGTGCTGCGTACCGCGATCTCGCCCAGCTCGCCCACGGCGGCCCGCTCCGTGCCGCGCAGCACGAGGAGTTCGCTGCCGTCGATGCCGCGGCCCAGCGGCTGCTGTCCTGCGGGGTGGTCGCCCACGATGTGGTAGGCGTGCGCCTGCGGGGTCTCGGTGGTTCCGTAGAAATTGACGACGGTGACGCCCGGCGCGAGCCTGCGCATCACCTGTACCTCGTGTGCGGTCAGCACGTCGCCGCCGAAGAACGCGTAGCGCAATGCCGGCAAGCAGCCCTTGGGCAGGCCCGCGAGGAAACGCACCATGGGCGGCGTCAGGTGAAGCACCGTCACCTCGTTGTCCGCCAGCCAGGCGGCCAGGGTTTCCGGAGCTGCGAGTTGCTCCGGGGAGGGAATCCCGACCGGGGCACCGAGGGCCAGCGGCACGAACAGATCGCGCAGCAGCGGGTCGTGGCTGAGGCCGGAGGTGAGCGCGAAGCGGTCCTGCGGTCCGACCGCGAAGGTCCGGGCGTACCAGTCCACGAAGTGGGCCAGCGGGCCATGGGGGCCCACGACTGCCTTGGGCACTCCGGTCGAGCCTGAGGTGAAGGCAATGTAGGCGGTGTCCTCAGGCCGGGCGGACGGGTCGGCGAACGCCTCGGCGCTGGCGGCGGGCACCGTGCCGTCGCTCTCGATGTGCAGTACGGTCGCCGGACGCGGTCCGGGAACCTCGGGTGCGTCCCCATTGCCGCCGACCTCCACCCAGACGCGGGCGGCCACCTTCCGAGCGGTGACCGACTGGCGGGCGGCCGGGTGACTACGGTCCAGGACCGCGAAGGCGGCCCCGACCCGCAGGGTGCCCAGGAGTGCCACGGCGAGCCCCGCGCAGCGTGCGCTGCGGACGGCGACCCGGTCACCCCGGCTGACGCCGGCGGCCTGCAGCCGCTCGGCCAGCGCTGCCGAGCGGCGTTCCAACTCCGCGTAGCTCAGGCTGCCTGCGGAGTGCAGCAGTGCGACGGAGTCCGGGGTGCGCCGCGCGGCCCGGAGGAACTTCTCGTGTACGGCACCCGACCAGGGCACGGCTACAGGCAGGGCGGGCGTTTCCGCGGCGGGCCGGGTAGATCCGGCGGGCAGGCCATCGGCCCGCAATGTCTCGATCGGCCGGTCCGGGTCCGCCACGGCCTGAACGAGCAGCGCGCACAGCTGATCGAGGAGGGCTCGCATGGAGTCGTCCGCGAACAGGTCCGCTGAATAGACCAGTTCGAGGTCGATGCGGCCGTCCCGGGGCTTGGCGTACAGGGTCAGGTCGAACTTGGAGGTGGTGTCCCGGGCTTCGACCAGCCGGGTGCGCAGGCCGGGGAGTTCGGCCTCGAAGTCGTCCAGGTTGTGCATGTTGAACATGACCTGGAACACCGGGGTGCGGGACATGTCACGTCGCGGGGCGAGGCGCTCCACCAGTTCCTCGAACGGCACGTCCTGGTGGGCGTCGGCGTCCAGCGCGGTGCGCCGCACCCGTGCGAGCAGCTCGGTGAAGCTCGGCGCCCCCGAGATGTCGGTCCGGATGACGACCGTGTTGACGAACAGCCCTATGGTGTCTTCCACTTCGCGGCGCACTCGCCCCGCGACCGGCATGCCGACAAGGACCTCCTGCTGGCCCGACCAGCGGGAGAGCAGGAGGTTGAAGGCCGCCAGCAGAACCATCGACGGGGTGGCGCCGTGGCGCGTCGCCAGCTCGGTGAGGGCTGCGGTCAGCTCGGTGCCCAGGCTGTGTGCGGCGCTTCCGGCCGTCCGCCCGGAGAGTTCACCGCGCGGGAAGTCCGTGGGCAGTTCCAGGGCGGGCGGGCTGCCGGCGAGCCGGCGCTGCCAGTGGGCGAGCGCAGCCGCTGCCTCGGGCGCGCTGTGGCGTTGTCGTTGCCATACGGTGAAGTCGGCGTACTGAACACCCGGCTCCGGCAGCGGTGAGGGGCGTCCTGCCGCGAACGCGGCGTACAGGGCCCCGAGTTCGCGCAGCAGGATGCGCATGGACCAGCCGTCCGACACGATGTGGTGCAGGGCCAGCAGCAACACGTGGCGGGTGGCGCCGAGTCTGACAAGGGCGGCTCGCATCGGGGCGCGAGTCAGGTCGAACGGTTCCGCGGCGAAGGCGGCGGAGCGCTTCGCCAGCTCCTGTGCGTCGGTGAGTTCGCTCAGTGGCATCACGTCGTCCGGCACAGGCGCGACCACCTGGCGGGGCTCGCCCGCTGTGGCGGTGAACACCGTGCGCAGCGCCTCGTGTCTACGCACCACCTCGGTCATGGCGGTGCGGAGTGCCGTGACGTCCAGTTCGCCGTGCAGGTGCAGCTCTCCGGCCACGTGGTAGGCGGGGTCACCCGGCTGCAGCTGTTCGAGGAACCACAGCCTGCGCTGGGCGAAGGAGAGTTCCGTTCCGCGCTCGTCGCGCGGCGCGGCTTCGATGGCGCCGCCGGGTCCCTCGCTGCGCCCGTCGCCGTCGAGCGCGGCCACTTGGTGCTGCACCCGCTCCGCGAGACTTTCGATGGTTCGCGCCTCGAACAGTTCGCGCAGCGGCAGCTCGACACCGAGGACGTCCCGCAGCCGGGCCGCAACACGTGTGGCGAGCAGGGAGTGCCCGCCCAGTTCGAAGAAGTTTTCCCGGATGCCGACCCGTTGCACGCCCAGGACCTCGCTCCAGATCTCCGCGATGTCCCGTTCCACCGGCGTGCGGGGTTCTCCGCCGGCCAGCGTTTCCGCGGCGCGCTCCAGATCCGGCTCGGGGAGCCGCTCGCGGTCCAGCTTGCCGTTGGGGTTGAGGGGAAAACGGTCCAGTACGACGACGAAGGCGGGCACCATGGCAGCCGGCAGGGTCTCGGCGACATACGTCCGCAGTGCGGCGCCGTCCACGGTGTGCGCTATTCCTTCGCGCAGGGTGACGTAGCCCACCAAGTGGAGGTCGCCGGCCCGGGAGGGACGAGCGAGAACCACGGCACGGCGTACGGCCGGATGGTCGGCCAGCACGGTTTCGACCTCGCTCGGCTCGATACGTACACCACGGATCTTGACCTGGTGATCGTTGCGGCCCAGGTAGTGCAGGACGCCGCTGCCGTCCCAGCGCACCCGGTCGCCCGACCGGTAGAGCCGTTGGCCCGGCTCGGTGGAGAACGGGTCGGGCACAAAGCGGTCGGCGGTGATGTCGGGACGGCTCTGGTAGCCACGGCCGACGCCCAGACCGCCGATGTAGAGTTCGCCGACCGCGCCGATGGGCACGGGCTGCAGGTTCTCGTCGAGGACGTGCAGTTCCGTTCCCGGCACCGTGCGTCCGATCGGTGGGGTGCTGCCATCGGCCACCAGAGGCGCCATGGTCGTGCAGAACACCGAGATCTCCGTGGGGCCATACGCGTTGACCATGCGTCGGCCGTCCCGGGCCCAGCGCTCCACCAGAGCCGCCGAGCACGGCTCGCTGGCCGAGGTGACCTCGGTGACGGAGGGGAGGTCCGACGGGTCGAGGGTGGAAAGGACACCGGCGGTGAGATTGAGTGTGGTGATCCGGTCCCGGGCCACCAGGCCGATCAGTGGCGGCCCGGGGCGCAGTTCTTCGCGCGTGGCCAAGTGCAGCGAACCGCCGGTGGTCAGGGCGAGCATCCACTCCCACGTGAAGTAGTCGAAACTGATCGACGCGAACTGCAGGACCCGCCGGCCCGGTCGGGGCGGCAGCGCCTCGCGATGCACCAGGTCGAGGTTGACCAGTCCCTGATGCGTGATCATGGCGCCCTTGGGCCGTCCGGTGGTGCCGGAGGTATAGATCACGTACGCGAGGTCGTCCGGGCCGGCCGCGGGACCGGTGAGCCGTCCGCCGGAGGCGGGGCGCAGCTCGTCCAGGAACACCACGGGAAGGTCGGTGGGCGGCAGCTGTCCGGCATGCCGTCGCAGCGTGAGCAGCAGCGCAGCCTGGCAGTTGTCGAGCATGTACGTCAGGCGGTCGTGCGGGTAGGCCGGATCGAGCGGTACGTAGGCGCCACCGGCCAAGAGCACCGCCAGCATGCCGACGATCAGTTCCAGGGAGCCTTCCGCGCTGAGGCCGACGCGCACGTCGGGCCCCACGCCCCGTGACTGGAGCTCGGCGGCCAGGTCGGTGGCGCGTCGCACGAGCTCGCGGTAGGTCAGCGAACGGTCGGCGTGGACGACGGCGAGGGCGTCGGGCGTGCGCTCGGCCTGTTCGAGAACCAGGTGGTGGGCGCAGCGGTCGCTGCTCTTGGCGCCCTCCGCAAGCCGGTTCCACTGCTGGAGCAGCTGCTGATCGGTGTCCGGGACGGCACGGAGCAATGCGTGGTCCCGTCCGGGAAAGGCCAGGCACTCCGCCGTCAGGGATGCGAAGGACTCGGCCAGTCGCTTCGCGGTGCTCGGGTCGAACAGGTCGGTGGCGTACCGCAGGGAGCAGCACAGGTCACCGTCGACCTCCTCGATGAAGAGTGAGAGGTCGTGTTCCGTGCCCTGCACGCTCAGCCCGTACGGCCGCAGCGTGAGGTCGCCCAGCTCCAAGTGTGCGTCGGTGAACCCCGTGCCGAAGAGCGACAGGCCGCTCTGCGCGGACCACGAGGCGGATTCGTAGTAGAACGCCACGTTGAACAAGGGGGAACCGCCGCCCCGGCGGTGGCCGGAGAGCCGCTCGGCCACCAGCGGGAAGGGGTGGTCCTGGTGCTCCAGCGCGCCCAGTGCGTTCTCGCGCACCTCGTCGACGAGTTGGTCGAAGCTCTGCTGTCGGCCGATGTACGTGCGCAGCACGGTGAGGTTGGAGAAGTACCCCATCACGTCCTGAAACGCGGCCCGGCTGCGGCCCGAGGACACCGAGCCGACGCACACGTCGTCCTGCCCGGTCCAGCGGTGCATCAGCAGTTGGAAGGCCGCCAGCAGCACGACATAGGGCGTGGTACGGCGCTCTGTGGCCAGCGCCCTGGCCCGGCCGGTCATTTCCGGGCCCAGCCGGAAGGTGTGCACGGCGCCCAGGTGACTGGGCACGGCCGGGCGGGGACGGTCGGTGGGCAGGTCCAGCACCGGCACTGCGCCCGCGAGCCGGTCCGCCCAGTACGCCGCGTCCGCCGCGCCCTTCTCTCCCCGAAGCGTCTCAGCCTGCCAGCGCACATAGTCCAGGTAGCCCTGCCCAGAACGGGCGAGTTCGGCCTGCCGCCCGGCGGCCGCCGCCGGGTAGCAGCGTTTGAGGTCGTCCATGAACAGGCCGAAGGACCACAGGTCCATGGCCACGTGGTGGGCCGACAGCAGCAGGAGGTTCTCGTCGGCGCGGCGAATCGTGCGCACGCGCAGCAGCGGGCCACCGGCCAGGTCGAAGGGGCGGGTGCAGAACTGCGTGACGGCGGCGTCGACTTCTTCGGCGGTCAGGCCCGTCATGTCCGAGGCGCCGAATTCCAGGGAGCCCTGCTGGGAGATCCGCTGGCTCACCTCTCCGTTGATCTCTATCAGTGTGGTCCGGAGCCCGGCGTGGTGTTCGACGATCTGCTGCAGGGCGGTGCGCAGCGCCCCGTTGTCCAGCGGGCCCTCAACCCGTGCGGCGAAGCTGAGGTTGTAGGCCGGGCTGTCCGGGTGGAGCTGGTGGAAGGTCCACAGCGCCTGTTGGCCCTGGGACGCGGGCTGCGGCTCGGCGGAGCGTCGGGCTCGGTCGCGCAGCAGCGCGCGCAGCGCTTCACGGCGCCGGTCCGGTGATATGTGCTCGGTCGTCATGACTGTTCCGCTGCCGGCTCCGAGAGCTGCTGAAGCAGCGAATCCACCTCCTCCTCGGATAATTCGTCCAAGTCGGCCAGAAGCCGTTCGATGTCCCGGGGGTCCGCCAGCTCGGCCGGGCCGGATGCCGCGGTCCCGTTCCGCTCGCTCTCCGCGTCGGCCTGCAAAGCGTCGGCCAGCTCGGCGGCGATGTCGGCCGCCGTGGCGCCGCGCAGGAAGCGGACGACGGGCACCTCGATCCGCAGTGAGGCTTCGAGCCGGCGGTGCAGTTCCAGGCCCATGATCGAGTCCAGTCCCAGCGCGTTCATCGGCA
The DNA here is from genome assembly GCF_001187435.1 of Streptomyces caatingaensis. Lineage (GTDB taxonomy): Bacteria > Actinomycetota > Actinomycetes > Streptomycetales > Streptomycetaceae > Streptomyces > Streptomyces caatingaensis. The sequence continues at coordinate 710,627 of NZ_LFXA01000018.1, forward strand.
TCGCCGGGTCGACCGTGGAGACGGGCGCGCGCAGTACCCGGGCCGTCTCCTTGCACAGGTAGTCGGTCAGCAGAGCGGCCCGCTCCGCGGAACCGGCAGCGAGCAGGCCGTCCAGCGGCCCGCCGACCGCAGTGGGCACGGCGTCGTCCGGGTGGCGCAGTTCGGCAGCCGAGGCTGACTCGGCATCGCTGAGCCGAGACAGGCTCATGCGCTCGACGCGGCCCAGTTCCCTCCCCTCGGCGTCGAGGAGGCGTACCTGGAGCAGCCGTTCGTCACCGTCGGCGGCGGCGTCCAGAGCGACCACATGAGCCCAGGCCCGCGCGGCCCGTCCCGTGCCGCCGACCGCGCAGGCGCCCTCCAGCCCGGCGAGCAGCCGCGGGTGCCTGCTCTCGTCCTCCAGATGTGCCGTCGCGGTGGCCGCCAGCATCATGCCGCGGAGCACCGTGTGCCGCTTCCAGGCGGCTGCCTCGAACTCGTACAGCGCCTCACCTGGCTTGTGATGGACCGAGGTGACCCGCTCGGCCCCTGCGATGGCCAGCCCGGTCGCGGCGAGGGCGGTGTGCAGCGCTGCGCCGCTCATGTCCTTTGTGAAGCGTTCGAGAAGCTCCGTGGGACGGTGTGCACGCCGGGGCGTGGTGGTGGCCGGGCACCGGACGCTGACGGTCGCCGTGGCGTGCAGCGCCCACGTGTCGTCGGAGGTCTCGCGGGTGTGCAGGGTGATCCGTGCCCCGCTGTCCCCGTCCGGTGTCAGTGCCAGTTGGGTCGTGACCGCACGCCCCACCCGGTCCGCGCCGTCGGCCGGCCGCACGTCGACGCTGAAGTCCTCGTCAGGGAGCACGAGGGCGGCGGCGTCGAGTGCTGCGGCAGTGAGGGTGTCCGCCAAGTGCAGCGGCACACCGTCCAGCCGATGGCGGTCCGAGGGCGAGTGGCCGTAGTGCGGCGCGTCGGGGGCAAGGGCGCCTTCCCAGTAGTGCGCATTGCCCGCCGCGACGCTGAGCCGTCGGCCGAGCAGCCCGTCGGGTGCAGCCTGGGCAGCGGTGGCCGCCTCGGGGGCCACCGAGGTGCGGTCGCCGAAGCGCTCCCGCCGCCACTGCCGCGCCGGAAGCCGGATGATCCCGGCGCTCCGCGGGTTCACGGCGGCGAAGTTGAGGTCGGTGCCCTGCTCGTACAGCGCTGCCGCCGTGTGAAGCAGCGCGGGGCGCTCCGCCGCATCACGCCGCAGCGTGGGGACGGCCACGACGTCCGCACCGGCGTGCGTGGCGGTCTCCAGGACAGCGGGGGTCAGCGTGGGATGCGCGCCGATCTCGACGAAGGTATGGCAGCCGCTGTCGATCAGATGCCGGACGGCCTGGGTGAACCGGACGGGCTCCCTCAGGTTTCTGCCCCAGTAGACGCCGTCCAGTGCGCTTCCCGTGACCGGACCGCCGGTCACCGTCGAGACCAGGTCGACGGCGGCCTCCTGGGGTACCAGGTCACGTACGAGGTCGGCCATCCGGTCGCGCAGTGGCTCGACGTGGCGGCTGTGGAACGCGGTGGTACCCGGCAGTACGCGGGCGAAGGCGCCGTCGGCGGCGGCCTGTGCGACAAGCTTCTCGACCACCGCGCCGGGCCCGGCGACCAGAGTGGTGCGAGGAGCGTTCCACGCCGCAATGTCGATCGCGTCTCCCACCCCGCTGGTCAGACGCCGCACGTCGTCGGCGGCAAGCCCGAGGAGCGCCGTACGGCCGCTGTCGACCGCTTCGCGCATGAGCTCGCCGCGGGTGACGGCCAGGAACAGCGCCTCCTCGATGCTCAACGCACCGGTTGCAGCTGCTGCCGCGACCTCACCGAGGCTGTGCCCGACGCAGTGGTCCGGCCGGATGCCCCAGCCTTCGAGGACCTTCGCCACTGCCAACTGGACCGATACGAGAACCGGTTGCAACACGCCGGGATCGTCGAGTCCGGCCGCTTCCCCGTCGGAGGCGAGTCGGTCCAGCAGCGACCAGCCGGTGAGCTTGCCGAGGATCTCGTCGCATTCCTCCAGCAGCCGCGCGGCCACCGGCTCGTCCTCAAGCAGTCCCCGGCCCATTCCGGGCCACTGGTTGCCCTGGCCGGAGAAGACGAAGGCGACCCGGCCACGCCCCGCGGCAGCCGACTGGTCGAGCGGCTCCTGGCCGATCCCGACCAGCAACTCGTCGGCCTGCGCGGCGGATGCGACCACCAAGGCGCGGCGGTGGCGGTAGTGGGTGCGCCGGGTGCCGGCGCAGTACGCCGTCGCGGCCATCCGCTCGGGGTGGCGTTGGATCACCGACCGGTAGGCATCCGCCTGGGCGGCGAGCCCCGCCGGGTCGGGAGCGGAAACGGGCAGCAGCACCGTCGCGCCCAGGGCCGCGTCCCCGACGTCGCCGTCCGTGGCATGGCTGCGGGGCGGTTCCCCGAGCACGACGTGCGCGTTCGTCCCCCCGAAGCCGAAGGAGCTGACACCGGCAACGGCCTCCTCGCATCCCTCCGGCCAGGGCATCGCCCGGTCGGCCACACGCAGACCGAGTCCCTCGAAGTCGATCCCGGGATTCGGTGCCCGGAAACCGGCGGTGGGGACGATTGTCCGGCGCTGTACGCACAGCGCTGCCTTCACCAGGCCGGTGACACCTGCCGCCGCCTCCAAGTGGCCGAGGTTGCTCTTCACCGAGCCGATGAAGCAAGGCCGGTCGGCCGATCGGCCTGCGCCCAGTGTCCGGCCGATCGCCCGTGCCTCGATGGGATCGCCGAGCGGCGTCCCGGTTCCGTGCGCCTCGATGTAGCCGACGATGCCGGGCGCGATCCCGGCATGCCGGTACGCACCGGTGAGCAGGCGTTCTTGCGCCGCACCGTTGGGAGCCGTAAGTCCGTTGCTGCGCCCGTCCTGGTTCACCGCGGTGCTTTTGATCACGGCGTAGACGGGGTCGCCGGCCGCGAGCGCGCGCTCCAGCGGCTTGAGGACGACAACGGCGCAGCCCTCGCCGCGCCCGTATCCGTCGGCAGCCGCGTCGAATGTCTTGCACCGTCCGTCGGGTGCGAGGAAACCGGCGCGCTCGAATGCCGCGCCGACCGCACCGTCAAGGATGACGTTCACGCCCGCCGCCAGCGCCAGCTCCGCCTCTCCCGTCCACAGGCTGTGGCATGCGAGGTGGACCGCGACCAGCGACGACGAGCAGGCGGTGTCCACGGACATGCTCGGGCCGCTGAAGTCGAAGGTGTACGAGAGCCGGTTGGCCGCGATGCTCAGTGCGCTGCCGGTGCCGATATGCAGGTCCGCGTCGGGCGAACCGAAGCGGAGCCGCCCGTGGTCGTAGCCGGAAATGCCCACGAAGACACCGGTGGCGCTGCCGGCCAGGTCGCCGGGGACCTCGCCGGCGTCCTCCAGCGCTTCCCAGGCCGTCTCCAGCAGCAGACGCTGCTGCGGGTCCATGCTGACGGCTTCGCGCGGCGAGATTCCGAAGAAGGAGGCGTCGAAGGAGTCGACGTCCTCCAGGAAGGCGCCCGGGATCCTGGTGACACCGTCGCCCGTGTGCAACTCCAGGCCGTCGGCCGTGGTCCGGCCTTCCATCAGCAGTTGCCACAGCTGTTCGGGGCTGGTGGCCCCGGGCAGACGACAGCCGATTCCGGTGATCGCTATGGGGGACTGTCCGGCCCGCCGGCCGTTCATGGCATCCGCCGTGCCTACGTGCGCGGGCGCATCCCGGTACCCGCCCGGCCGGGGGTGACCACGCAGCCGCTCCACGACCTTCGCAAGAGTGGGCGCCTCCCAGAACAGGCTGGCGGGCACCTCACCGCCAGTCCACTGCCCGAGCGCTTCGCTCAGGGTGACCGCGTGGAAGGAGGTGAGGCCCAGTTCCGAGAGGGGGGCGTCGGGGTCCACCGATGAGGTCGGGATGTCCAACAGTTCGCCCACCCGATGTCGGAGACGCGCTGCCAGATCGGTCGGGTCGGTCAGCTTCTCGGATGCGCGTTGAGATTGATCGGCTTGTCTGCCATACATGGACGCTCCGTCGGACAGAGTCCGTTGTTCGGGGTCACGGAAGTTCAGGCCGGAGCCACAGGGCGCAGTGCCGCCCTCCGGCCGGGTGGACGCCCCGCGGCAGGACGGTCTCCTGCCGCGGTACGCCGCCGGGATGCGGGCCCCGTACTGTTACGAGGCGGTGGCGGTCAGGCGCCGAGAATGTCGGCGAGCTTCTTCTCGTCCCACTCGCTGCGGGCCGCGATGATCCGCCCATCCTTGAAACGGGCCCAGTTCGGGTAGCTGAAGGCGAACCGGCGGTTGGTGGGTGGAAAGCCCATCAGGGTCCCCGTGTGGATGCCCTCGACCGTCCACTGCATACGGAGGACATCTCCGTCCCAGTGCATCTCGGTGCAGGTGTAGCGCAGTTCGGCGACCTTCGAACGCAGTTCGACCATGAAGTCACGGGCCGCCCGGACGTCGTCCCCCTGCGTCTCCATTTCCAGCGCCGACTCGTCCGTTTCCCCCCGGAAGTCCGGGTGGAATATCTCGGCCATGAGGTCGTCATTGTGCCCGTTCAGAACCTCATCCTGATAGCGGATGATCAATTCCTCAAGGGATTTCTTGTCCATCTTCTCGATACCTTTCGTGACGCCATGAGGAAGTCGTCGACGCGGCACAGAGGAGGCGTACCGTGCCATTCACGCCACACCTCGCGTGTGACTCCGGCAGCAATACAAAGGAAGCGGTCCTGCAAGGCATGCCGCATCGATCGCAGCATGCGAAGCTGTGCAAACCATGAGCTCGATGGAACAAATCCCCGTCAGGCAAGCGGCACGACCTGCGAAGATGCAAGTCATCGCACCAACAGCCGGACAGGGTGCAGCAACTTTTTACTGCATGAGTAAACCCTTATCCCTGGGTCAGGGCCCCGTGAATTCATCCCCCGACAAGTCCCGCTCCCCGCAACGAGAATCTCGTATTAAACCTCCACCATGCCAACGGCCTTCATTGGACGGCCGTTGCCCCGTAATGATGCAGCTGCAGCATATCAGCGGATCAACGCGACGGACGATCACACCCTCGCCCTTTTACAACGACGCGGAGGGTTGATTGAATTTGATACCGCCTTGGAGAGAGGCCGCTCCCCGAGGCAGCTCCGACATGTGGTCAGCTGTACTGCTGCGGAACACTGTACGACACTCGAACGATCGAGTCAAACACTCGCGCTGTGCGCCATCAATCGACCACTGTACGAGAACAGTACGGCGTATGATCCTCGCACCTGCACGGCACCTTCGACGAGGAGGCGGCAGTGCCCGCAAGGCCAGCCCATCAGTCGAACCGCGTGAACTCCTCGACCTAAAAGGCGTCCGCCAGTAGGCGGTAACAGCGGAACAGGCACGGGCCGCCTGATCATGGAGTTCTCTACGCTTCATGATCACCGGGGGATCCGTGCCTGCCGTCCCATCATGCATTCTCGACCCGATCCGCGACCAGTTCCTCGCGCTGCTGCCCGTACGCGAGGACCGGCATCCGCTGGGCTGCCACAACCCGCGGATCAGCGACGCCGTCGTCTTCGACCGCCTCGTGCAGGTCCTGGTCTTCGGCTGCGGATACGAACGGGCGGCGAACGCGCACTGCTCGGCACCATCCTGCGCCGACGCCGCGACGAATGGATCGCCGCCGGCGTGATGGAGGATCTGAGACTGCTCGCGCTCGCCGCCTACGACCGCATGATCGGCCTCGAGCTCGACCGCCTGAGCGCCGACGGCTGCATCACCAAGGCGCCCTCCGGCGGCGAGTGCGCCGGCAAGGTGCGCACAGCGCTTCGCGAATGGGCGTTCAACACGAAACGCCGGACCGACCCCGAGAAGCCGATTCCGGAAGACGTCCGCGTCATCCTCGATTGGGTCCAGCGGAGCACCCTGCCGATGTCTGCCTGGGAGGAGACCGAGAAGGTCGACACCGTCGTCGCCGCCCTCGGAACGCTCCTGGATGGCACTGCCGCGGCAGCCAGCTCCGTCATGCGCAACCGCCGGATCATGAACCTTGCCATGGAGTACGCCGTCAGGCACGGCATCCTCCGGTCCAACCCCCTTCCCAAGGGAAGGGGCAAGGGGGAAGGAGGGGGTGCTCCGAAGGTGGCCCAGGCCATCGACAAGCGCTCGCTGCTGAACCCGCAGCAGGTCACCGCGTTGCTGGACTGGATCGGTAAACGCCCGCGCCGCGGTCCTCTCTACAAGGCGTTCTTCGCCACGCTCTGCTACGCCGGCCTCCGTCCGGAGGAGGCGGTCGCCCTTCGTGTCGGTGACGCGTGGCTCCCCGAGGAGGGCGCCGTGGACGAGGACGGCGAGGAAGTGTGGGGAGAGTTCGTGGTGCACGAGGCTCAGCCGGAGGTCGGCAGCCAGTGGACGGACACGGGCAAGCCCCACGAGGAGCGTGACCTGAAGGGACGCGCTGAGGGCGACACGCGCACCGTGCCGATTCACCCCGACCTCGTCGCCCTCCTGCGCGGCATCATCGAGCGGTACGAGCTCAAGCCGACCGACCTCCTCTTCCCTGGAGAGGGCGGCGACCTGTTGGCGGGATCGGTCTTCCGGCGGGTCTGGAACAAGGCCCGTAAGGCGGTACTCACGCCTCACGAGTACCAGTCCCCTGCCGGCAAGCGCGTGTATGACTGCCGTCACACATGCCTCACGGCCTGGCTGAACAAGGGGATCCCCCCGGCTCAGGTGGCCGAATGGGCGGGAAACAGCGTTCCGGTCCTTCTGTCGATCTATGCACGGTGCATCGTTGGCCAGCTTGCCAACTACCTGAAGCAGATCAAGACCATCCGGTACGTCCCGGAAGCAGCGTAAGGCGGTCGGGGCCCACGAACAGTGGGCCCCGACCGCCTTCGCTATGTCCGGCATGCCGCTCTTGGGGGACCGCCAGGACGGGGGATGCTGGGGGACGCATGGGGGACAGACAGCCGTAGAGACCCGGTTTTAGCCGGTGTCAGCCGGACTCCGCACACGGCGGAGGGAGGTAGTCCGATTAATCGGGAAGACCCGGCATACGCAGTCTGACCTGCGAAAACGTCGCCAGCCTGACGGCGTGTCAGTGGCGCCCCCGGCAGGACTCGAACCTGCGGCCAAGCGCTTAGAAGGCGCCTGCTCTATCCACTGAGCTACGGGGGCCGGTGGTGCGGCGGTCGCGGACGGCTGAAGCCCCGGGCTCGGTGGTGCCGTGACCTTGCCGGGGACAAGGATAGGGCTCCGCGTACCTCGTCCCGGTTGCTTCACCTCCGTGACACGATGTGGAGGTTCGGTGAAGCGGTCCTGATAATCGCAGGCGGGTGCGAATCGTGCACCGTTTTTGACGCCTCACGCGACGGGTGTTGTGTACTCGTTATCCCCCGGTCCCATACGCCACGCCTCGCGCGCCAAGGGCTATACGCTTCAAAAACACCTCAGAATTGGGCATTCTGCACACGTGGCGACCTTGGACGTACGGCCCCGACTGCTCGACGCGCTGTCCGCACTGCGTGACCGCGTGGACGCCGCACGCTTCCCGCTCCCCCTTCCCGGCGCCGCCCGCGCCCGTCGCAACCGGGTCGAACTGCTGGCGCAGCTCGACGACTACTTGGTGCCCCGGCTGTGCGCCCCCGAAGCGCCGTTGCTGGCGGTGGTCGGCGGGTCCACCGGGGCGGGGAAGTCGACGCTGGTGAACTCGCTGGTGGGGCGGCGGGTCACGGAGGCGGGGGTGCTGCGGCCCACCACGTACACCCCCGTTCTCGTCTGTCACCCCGACGACCACCACTGGTTCGCCGGGCCCCGGGTGCTGCCGACGCTGCGCAGGGTCTGGGTGCCGTCCCAGGACGGGGTGACGGCCGAGCCGCCGCCCGCGGCCCAGGGGACGCAGGGAGCCCAGGGGGCGCAGGGGATGCAGGGGATGCAGGGGGCGGAGGGGGACGACGAGCGGCCGGGGCTGCGGATCGAGACCGACCGCAGCCTGCCGCGCGGGCTGGCGCTGCTGGACGCCCCCGACATCGACTCGCTCGTGGCCCGCAACCGCGAGCTGGCCGCGGAGCTGATCTGCGCGGCCGACATCTGGGTCCTGGTCACGACCGCCACCCGCTACGCGGACGCCGTTCCCTGGCACCTGCTGCGGGCGGCCAAGGAGTACGACGTCACGCTCGTCACGGTCGTGGACCGGGTGCCGCACCAGGTCACCGGGGAGGTGTCCCGGCAGTTCGGGGCGCTGCTGGAGGCGGCCGGGCTGGGGGACGTCCCCCGGTTCACGATCCCCGAGCTGCCGGAGTCCGTCGCTGGCGGGAGCGGACTGCTGCCGGTGACGGCCGTCGCGGGGCTGCGGTCCTGGCTGATCCAGCGGGCCCAGGACCCCGCCTCGCGGACCGTCGCCCGCGCCCGTACCGCCAACGGCGTCCTCGCCTCGCTCGGCACCCGGCTGCCGGGGCTCGCCGGGGCGGCCGCCGTCCAGCACGCCGCCGCCGTCCGCCTGCTCCAGCGGGCCGAGGACGCCTACGCGCGGGCCGCCGAGCGGGTGCGGCGCGACGCGGCGGCGGGCGAGGCGCTGGCCGGGGACGCGCTGACGCACTGGCGCGGCCACCCCCGCGACAGCACGCCCGAGGAGCTGCTGAACGCGCTGACCAACGCTTTCACCGCCCTCCTCGGCTGCGCCGTGGACGCCGCCGACGAGGAGATCGCCACCTGCGTCGCCGACGACCCGGCCGTGGGGGCGGTGCTCGCCCCGCGCGACGCGGAGGGCGCCGCCGACCGGATCGGGGTGGCCGTGCGCCACTGGCGGCGCTGTCTGGAGGAGATCGTGGAGGAGGAGGCGCGGGCCGTCGAGCGCGGCACCCCCGCCGACACGGAGCGGGTGACCGCCCTGCTCGCCGCGGCGCTGCTGGGCGGCCGGCGGGCGCACGCGGCCGGGGAGGGACTGGCCGAGACGCTCGGGGCGCGGAGCGCGCAGCGGCTGCGCGAACGGGGCGTCGCCCTGATCGACGAGTGCCTGGAGCGGGTCCTGGACGCGGAGCGGGACCGCCGGACCGCGCCGCTGGAGGACCTCGACGTGACGCCGGACCACCAGGTGGAGCTCATCGCGGCGTTGTCCGTACTGCAGAAGGAGAGGTGACCGCGGTGCACTCCGCCGACAGCCGCTGCGGGCAGCGGACGCCGCCCGCGTCCGACGCCTCCGACCGTGCCTGGGACGACGGGCTGATCGCCCGCCGCGCCCGTACGGAACACGAGAAGGCCGGCTCCGAGGAGGCCGCCGCGCGGCCCCCGCAGCACCGGCCCGCGACCGCGCTCGGCGGTCCGCTGCTGTCCCGGCTCGACGCCCTGCGCGAGCTGGTCGGCCTGTCCCGGGCGCGGCTGGACGGCGCGATGCTGGCGGAGGCGGGGCGGGTGCTGGAGGAGGCCGCCGCGCGGCAGCGGCACTCGCTCGACCTCACCGTGGTCGCGATCGCCGGATCGACGGGCAGCGGCAAGTCCACGCTCTTCAACGCGCTCGCTCGGGCCCAGCTCTCGGAGGCCGGGGTCCGCCGGCCCACCACCGCGGCGCCCGTGGCCTGCGCCTTCGCCGACCGCGCCGACGGGATGCTGGACCGCCTCGGCGTCCCCGCCCGCTCGCGCCGGCAGCCGCCGCGCCCCTACGACCCGCAGCTCGCCGGCGTCGTCCTGCTCGATCTGCCCGACCACGACTCCGCCGCGGCCGGCCACCGGGAGCAGGTCGACCGGCTGCTGGGGCTGGTGGACGCGGTGATCTGGGTGGTGGACCCGGAGAAGTACGCGGACGCGGTGCTGCACGAGCGGTACCTGCGGCCGCTGGCCGGGTACGCGGAGGTGACGTTCGTCGTCCTCAACCAGCTCGACCGGCTCTCGGCGGACGCGGTGGACCAGGTGCTGGACGACCTGCGCCGGCTGCTGGACGAGGACGGGCTCGCGCTGGGCGAGCACGGCGAGCCGGGGGCGACGGTGCTCGCCCTCTCCGCGCTCACCGGCGAGGGGGTCGGTGAACTGCGCGACGCGCTGGGGCAGTTCGCGGCCCGCCGGTGCGCGGCGGAGCTGCGGCTGACCGCCGACGTGGACGGCGCCTCGCGGCGGCTCCGGCCGGCGTACGTGGCCGACGGGCGGCCGGGGCTGACGGACGGGATGAGGCTGGACTTCGAGGACCGGCTCGCGGAGGCGGTCGGGGCCCGGGCCTCCGGGCTGCGGGCCGAACGCACCTGGCTGCGGGGCGCCGAGCGGGCGTGCGGGACGGTGTGGGGCCGGGCGTGGCGGACGTATCTGCGGCTGCGCGACCGGCCGGGGGTGCCCGGGGCGGAGGACGAGGACGAGGCGTCGCGGCAGCGGCGCACGGCGTCGCGGCCGCTGGTGGAGCAGGCCGTGCGGACGCTGGTGCACGAGGCGTCCGCGGGGCTGCCGGGGCCGTGGGCGCAGGCGGTGCGCGAGGCGGCGGTGCGCGGGGCGGTGGGGCTGGCGGAGGCCCTGGACGAGGCGGGGGCCGCGGCCCCCGTTCCGGCCGCGCGCCGCGAGGGCGACACGGGCGGGTGGCGCGTCGAGGGCCGCCGGCCCGGGTGGGGCGGCCGGCGCTCCGGGGCGTGGCGCACCGGGGCGTGGCGCACGGGCGGCTGGCGGACCGTGGGGCGGCGCACGGGGGCCGGGCGGACGCGGGGCGCGGAGGCGCCGCGGCTGGTGCGGCCCCGGTGGTGGGCGGTGGCCCTGGGTACGCAGGTGGCGTTCGTGGTGCTGCAACTGCTCGGGGCGGCGGGGCTGGTGGCCGCTCTGTGCGGGGCGCTCGACCTGGAGTGGTGGATTCCGGGGCTGGTGGCGGCGGGGAGCGGGGCGGGGGCGCCGGTACTGGCCTGGGGCTGCCGGATGGCGGCGCGGGGGCCGGCGCGGGGGTACGGGCTGGAGACGGAGCGCCGACTGCGCGGCGCGGCGGCGTCGTTGGGGCGGGAGCGGGTGCTGGAGCCGGTGGCGGCCGAGCTGTTGCGGTACCGGGAGGTCCGGGCGCAGTTCGTGGTGGCGGCCGGGGAGATGTGACGGGGGTTCGGGCGACCGGGTGAGCCGGCCGGGGCTCGTGTGGGTGACGGAGTTGTCCACATCGCCGGGCCTCGTCCACAGGCCCGAGCGGGCGTCGCGCACGGTGTGCACCATGGGGACAGGACCCGGTCGCGGGGAGCGGTCGGGCCGGTCGACGGGGGAGGCATGCGATGAACGAGACGCTGGTGACGGTCGTGGGCAATGTGGCGACCCAGCCGGACTTCCGGCGGACGGCGAACGGTTCGGCGGTGGCGCACTTCCGGCTCGCGGCGACGGCGCGCCGCTGGGACCGGGGGCGGGAGGAGTGGGCGGACGCGCACACGAGCTTCTACTCGGTGTGGGCCTGGCGCACCCTGGCGTCCAACGTCGTGGCGTCCGTGACGATCGGCGAACCGCTCATCGTCCGGGGCAGATTGAGGATCACCTCGCAGGAACGGGACGGGAAACGCTGGACGTCGGCGGACATCGACGCGCTCTCCCTCGGCCATGACCTCGCCCGGGGCACCTCGGCGTTCCGCCGGGTCTCCCAGGCCCGGCCGCTGGCGGTCGAGCCGGTGCGCATGGCGGGGGCGGCGGCGCGCGCGGCCGCCCCGGAGCCGACGGCGGCCGACCTGGCCACGAGGTGACGGGTCGTCGGCGGACCGGCGCAACTGCCCTGGGAAATGGGCGGTTCGTCCCCGGGGATTTATCGATAATGCCGGGCTGAACACCTGGTTCCGATAACGATTCCGATTCGGATCGGGCCCCGGAAAGGCCGGTGTGCTCAGCGGGTTGTACGCGCTCCCTAGGATCCCGTTCGTAGCAACGGGGGCTGCTGCTTCTTGGGTTGCCTGGTGAGGCCGGTGGTGTGTGCTGTCCCGGCCGCCCGCGCCCATCCGAAAGGAAAGTCATGAGCTCTGTGTTGAGGCGTGGTTCGGCGCGCCTCGCAACGGTCGTCCTGGCGGCGGCCCTGGCCGTGGCCGGTGCGGCGGGCGCGGCCGGCGCCGCCGCGGTGGAGGAGGGGCCGCAGGACGCGGGCGGCGTCGCCGCGACGCTCGGCGGCGAGATGCCGGCCAAGGCCTGGGCGCACATCAAGGGCGGCCACAGACCCGGGGCCATCATGGCCGGGCTGTTCGAGATGAAGGTCGAGGGCGGCGGCACCCTCCAGACCTACTGCGTGGACGTCAACACCGGCACGGTCAACGGCGCCGCCTACAAGGAGGTCGGCTGGAGCGAGTCGTCGCTGCAGAACAACCCCCGTGCGGGGAAGATCCGCTGGATCCTCCAGAACTCCTACCCCCGGGTGGACGACCTCGCCGCGCTGGCCCGCAAGGCCGGGGCCGGCGCCCTCGACGCCGACCGCGCCGCCGCCGGCACCCAGGTCGCCATCTGGCGCTACTCGGACGGCGTGGACGTCGAGGCGGACGACCCCGCGGCCGAGAAGCTCGCCGACTACCTGTACAAGAACGCCGAGGACGTGGGGGAGCCCGCCGCCTCCCTCTCGCTCGCGCCCCTCGCCGTCTCCGGCAGACCCGGCGGACGCATCGGCCCGGTCACCGTCCGCACCAACGCGGACGGCGTCACCATCACCCCCTCCGGTGACGCCGGACCCCGGAATGTGAAGATCGTCGACAAGGCGGGCAAGCCCGTCACCACCACGACCGACGGCGGGCGGCTCTACTTCGACGTCCCGGCCGGCACCCCCGACGGGGGCACCTCCTTCACCGCCGCCGCCGACACCGAGATCCCCGTGGGCCGCGCGTTCATAGGCGACCGCATCCGGACCCAGACGATGATCCTGGCCGGATCCAGCCGGAGCGCCGCGACCGCGGTCGCCTCGGTCCGCTGGGCGGGGAAGGGCGCCGTCCCGGCGGTGTCCGCGCGGAAGAAGTGCGCCGAGGGCGGGCTGGAGGTCACCGCGGCCGACCACGGAGACCGGCCCTACACCGTGGTGATCGACGGCCGCGGGCAGCGGGTGGAGCCGGGCCGCTCCCGGACCGTGCTGGTGAAGGCCGCCGAGGACCGGCCCTACCGGATCACCGTCACCGGGCCGGGCGGCTTCACCAGAACCTTCTCCGGCGTCCTGGACTGCCGGACGGGCGTCCCCGAGATCACCACGGCCACCGCCGTGGGCGACACCACCGGAGGCACCGGCCCCTCCCCGTCCGCGTCACCGGACCGCGGCGGCCCGGGGGACGGCTCCGGAGGCTCCCCGGGCGCGTCCGGGCCCTCGGCCCCGGCGGCCGACGGCGACCTCGCCGTCACCGGCGGCGGCGCGACGCCGGTGACCGTGGGCGTCGCGGCGGCGCTGGTCGTCGCCGGCGGCGCCGCGGTGTTCCTGCTCCGCAGGAGGAGGACGACGGCCGTGGACGACTGAGCCCCGCCGGCGGGCGGCCGGTCACGGCACGGCCGGGCGCCCGCCGCGGCATATCGCGTTTTCGCCCGGGGCCGCCGGTACGGCAAGATGGGTGTGTCTGCCCTCACGCGGGCGGAGCCGCACATTGGCCCTTCTCGACCTGCCGGACGGTTTCTCTTGGCTGAGTACATCTACACCATGCGCAAGGCGCGCAAGGCGCACGGCGACAAGGTCATCCTCGATGACGTGACGCTGAGCTTCCTGCCCGGCGCGAAGATCGGTGTGGTCGGCCCGAACGGCGCCGGTAAGTCCACCGTCCTCAAGATCATGGCCGGCCTGGAGCAGCCCTCCAACGGCGACGCCTTCCTCTCGCCCGGCTACAGCGTCGGCATCCTGATGCAGGAGCCGGAGCTGGACGAGAGCAAGACGGTCCTGGAGAACGTCCAGGACGGCGTCGCCACGATCAAGGGCAAGCTCGACCGGTTCAACGAGATCGCCGAGCTGATGGCGACCGACTACTCGGACGCCCTGCTGGAGGAGATGGGCAAGCTCCAGGAGGAGCTCGACCACGCCAACGCCTGGGACCTCGACGCCCAGCTGGAGCAGGCCATGGACGCGCTGGGCTGCCCGCCCGCCGACTGGCCGGTCACCAACCTCTCCGGTGGCGAGAAGCGCCGCGTGGCGCTCTGCAAGCTGCTGCTGGAGGCCCCCGACCTGCTGCTCCTGGACGAGCCCACCAACCACCTCGACGCCGAGTCGGTGAACTGGCTGGAGCAGCACCTCGCCAAGTACGCCGGCACCGTCGTGGCGATCACCCACGACCGCTACTTCCTCGACAACGTCGCCGAGTGGATCCTCGAGCTCGACCGCGGCCGCGCCCACCCCTACGAGGGCAACTACTCCACCTACCTGGAGAACAAGGCCGCCCGCCTCAAGGTCGAGGGCCAGAAGGACGCCAAGCGCCAGAAGCGCCTCAAGGAAGAGCTGGAGTGGGTCCGCTCCAACGCCAAGGGCCGCCAGGCCAAGTCCAAGGCGCGCCTCGCCCGTTACGAGGAGATGGCCGCCGAGGCGGAGAAGATGCGGAAGCTGGACTTCGAGGAGATCCAGATCCCGCCGGGCCCGCGCCTGGGCAACGTCGTCATCGAGGTCAACAACCTCTCCAAGGCCTTCGGCGACAAGGTCCTCATCGACGACCTCTCCTTCACCCTGCCGCGCAACGGCATCGTGGGCGTCATCGGCCCCAACGGCGCCGGCAAGACCACCCTGTTCAAGATGCTCCAGGGCCTGGAGAAGCCGGACTCCGGCGACATCAAGGTCGGCGAGACCGTCAAGATCTCCTACGTCGACCAGGGCCGCGCCAACATCGACCCCAAGAAGACGCTGTGGGCCGTCGTCTCCGACGAGCTGGACTACATCAACGTCGGCCAGGTCGAGATGCCCTCGCGCGCCTACGTGTCCGCGTTCGGCTTCAAGGGCCCGGACCAGCAGAAGCCGGCCGGCGTCCTGTCCGGCGGCGAACGCAACCGCCTCAACCTGGCGCTCACCCTCAAGCAGGGCGGCAACCTGCTGCTCCTCGACGAGCCGACCAACGACCTCGACGTCGAGACCCTCTCCTCCCTGGAGAACGCGCTGCTGGACTTCCCCGGCTGCGCCGTGGTCGTCTCCCACGACCGCTGGTTCCTCGACCGCGTCGCCACGCACATCCTGGCGTACGAGGGCGACTCCAAGTGGTTCTGGTACGAGGGCAACTTCGAGTCCTACGAGAAGAACAAGATCGAGCGCCTCGGCCCGGACGCGGCCCGTCCGCACCGCGCCAGCCACAAGAAGCTCACCCGGGGCTGAGGGTGCGCCACATCTACTCCTGCCCGCTGCGCTGGTCGGACATGGACGCCTTCGGCCATGTCAACAACGCCGTCTTCCTGAGGTACTTGGAAGAGGCCCGGATCGACTTCATGTTCCGGCTGGCGCCGGGTGACGGGGGGCCGTCCTTCAAGGGCGGGTCCGTCGTGGCCCGGCACGAGATCGACTACCTGCGTCCGCTGGTGCACCGGTTTGAGCCGGTGACGATCGAGACGTGGGTGACGCGGGTCGGCACCGCGTCCACGACCGTCTCGTACGAGGTCAAGGACGCGGAGCAGACGTACGTGCGGGCCAGCACGGTCGTCGTGCCGGTCGATCTGGCGACGGGGCGGCCGCGGCGGCTCACCGCCGAGGAGAAGGAGCTGCTGGAGCAGTACCGGGACGAGGCGCCCGGACCGGACGCGGAGCCGGACCCGGATTCCGGGGAGGCCGTCGCCGCATGACGGCACTGCGGTTCGCCGACGCCGGGGAGGCGGCCGATCTGGCCGCCTTCCTCGCCCGGCTGATCCACTACGACCGGGCCGCGGTCGTGCGGCTCCAGGCCGGCGGCGGCGTGCTCGCCGTCTTCGGCCGGCCGCCGTCCTTCGAGGTGCTCGCCATCCGGACGGCGCGGCTGCTCGACGAGGGCGTCGTGGACGTGACCGTGTCGGCCGGGCAGCTCGCCGACGCGGTCGACGCCGGTGCGGCGGTGGACGGCGGGCTCGTCGTCGAGCCGCCCGCCGGAGTCACCGGCCCGCCGTGGACGGGCGTCCTGCCGCCGCGCGGCGGGTGGCGGCGGGTGGCCGGGATGCCGGACGTGGCATCCGTACGGGGCGCCGTCGGCGCGGCCGTCGCCGAATTCCGGTCGCGGGACGAGGCGTTGCCGGAGCAGCGGCGGACGCGGGCCGAGCGGGACCGCATCGGGCGGGAGATCTGGTCGCGGACGCTGGGGGAGACGGGGTTGCCCCTGCGGGCGGTGCACGCCGCCCAGTCCCTCGGGTTCCTGGCGTCCGCGGCGGAGCCGCCTGTCCTGTTCGCCGCGGCGGGCTGGTTGCGGTTGCGCACGCCGTACGGGTCCGTGGTGGTGCGGACCGGGGGGCTCACGGCGGGGTTGTCCGTCACGCCCGCGTGAGCGTGACGGGGGAGTCCGCCCCCGCCCTCCGAACGCCGGAGGGCTGACCGGTCAGTCCGGGGTGTTGATCATCGTCGCCGCCGCGTACGTCAGGTACTTCCACAGCTGCTGCTCGTGTTCGGGCGACAGGCCGAGGTCGTCGACCGCCGCGCGCATGTGGCGGAGCCAGGCGTCGTGGGCGGCGCGGTCGACCGTGAAGGGGGCGTGGCGCATGCGCAGCCTGGGGTGGCCGCGGTTCTCGCTGTAGGTTCGGGGGCCGCCCCAGTACTGCATCAGGAACGTGGCCATGCGGTCCTCGGCCGGGCCGAGGTCCCCTTCGGGGTACATCGGCCGCAGCAGCGGGTCCTCGGCCACCCCCTCGTAGAAACGGCGGGCCAGACGCCGGAAGGTCGCCTCGCCGCCGACCTGCTCGTAGAAGGTCTGCTCAGGAAGCGTGCCGCGCGGAATCTCGTTCACCCCTCCATGGTCGCAGACGGCCGGAGGAGGACCCGGGGTGTAGGACCCCGGCCCCTCGCCCCTCGGCCCTCGCCCCTCGGCCCCGGCCCCCTCGGCCCCGGTGCCCTCAGCCCCGGCGGACGGTGATCGTCGTCCAGGCGCCGACGTGCACCCGGTCGCCGTCCTGGAGCGGGACGGGGACGTAGGGCTGGATCGGGTCCTCGGAGTTGTTGATCGTGGTGCCGTTGGTGGAGTCCTGGTCGACGACGGCCCAGCTTCCGTCGGGCTGCTCGACGAGGACGGCGTGCTGGTGCGAGACGCCCGGGTCCTCCGGCGGCCGGGAGAGGTCGATGTCGGGCGACTCCCCGGTGCTGTGCCGGCGGCGGCCGATGGTGACCTGGGGGCCGGTGAGGCGGCAGTGCTGCTCGGGCGAGTAGGCGGGCAGGTTCAGGCCGGCCGCCTCCGGGCCGCTGCGGTTCATCATCGACCGGAAGTAGTCGCGGTCCGGCGCTATCACCGCGACCCAGCCGGCCGGGGGCGCCGCCGGAGCGCTCGGCGGCGGCAGGATCCAGTCGCCGTCGTCCGGACCCGGGGAGAGGGGCTCCGCCGGGCGGTTGATCTGGGACGGGCGGGACCAGTTGTACTCGGAGGTCGCGGGGGACTGGGGGTGTGGCGGAGGGGACGACTGGAGGTCCTGGGGCCGCGGGGGCGGCACATACGGGGAGGGCGACTGAAGCATGAAGTTGTACGCGCACTCCTCGCAGAACGGGGCCTGGGCCTCGCGCGGCGTACGGCACTGCGGGCACAGCTCCGCCTGCATGGTCGGCTCCGCGGCGGGGCCGGGGTAGACGGGCGGGACGGACGGCGGCGGGGGAGGAACGGGCCCCGTGGCGGGCGTGCCGGACATCCGGTGCCCGCACACCTCGCACCAGTCCTCGGCCGCCGACTGGTGGCCGTTCGGGCAGGTCGGCATGTCGGTTGTCTCCCCCTCTTGCGCCGGTCGTTCGACGAATTCGTTCAACAGGGCCGGAAACGGCGCTACTTCTTCACGCGGACCGTCTTCGTGGACCGCGTCTCCAGTGTCTTCTCCGCCTCGGCGGAGACCTTCGTCTTCAGCCGCACAGTACCGTTGACCGCGTCCACCACGTCCACCACCTTCGCCAGCAGCTTGGCGGTGTCCTCGTTGCCCGAGCGGTTGGCGAGCTGGACGGCGCGTCCGAGCTTGGCCGTCGCCCCGTCCAGATCGCCCGACTTGCGCAGTTCCAGGCCCTGTTGGATGGCCTGCGCCAGCTCCGCCTGGCCGGTGTAGTGGGCGACCTGCGGGTTGATGGTGGTCGACGCCGCCAGGTCGTCCGTCCACACCGCGCGCACCAGGCCCTGCGCCAGCACCCGCGGCGGGCCGTCGGGAAGCGGGCTGACGAGCGAGGCGCGGGCGGCCAGCATCTCGTGGCCCACTCCGGCGTCGGGCACGCGCACGCAGACGTGGTAGTCGCGGGACTCGTCGCCCCAGGAGCCCGTGGGGTAGTCGGCCGCGCGCGGGCCCGCCTCGACCCGACGGTCCGTCAGGTCCTGTACGGACGGGGCGACCTGCTTGACGAAGAGCACCTCGGCGCCCTGCGGGGTCCACAGCCGCAGGGAGACGTCCGCGAGCTCCTTGCCCATCGCCTTCTCCATCATCCCCGTGAAGTCCGCGGCGAGTCCGGCGGGGTCGGCGACGATGTCGGCGCTGCCGAGCAGCGCCGAGGCGATGCCCGTGACCTCCTTCACCTCCCAGTTCGTCCCCACCCCCCGGGCGTCACAGGTGAACCGCCCGGCGCAGGAGTCCAGGGTGGCGCGCAGAGCGTCCGGCTCCTCGTGCTCGTTGCGCCCGTCGGTGAGCAGGATGCCGTGGCGTATGGAGGCGTCGGCCGTGGACAGCAGCCGGCCGGCCAGGCGCAGCCAGGTGCCGATGGCCGTGCCGCCGCCCGGACTGAGCTTGCGCAGCGCCTCCTTGGCCTGCGCGCGGGTGGTGGCGTCGGCCACCGCCAGCCGCCCGGCGCCGGGGTAGACCTCCTTGGCCTGGTGGGTGCCGGCCACCACCGCGAAGGAGACGCCGTCGCGCAGGACGTCGATGGCGGCGGCCGTGGCCTCGCGGGCGTTGCGCATCTTGGTGGGCGGGTAGTCCATGGAGCCCGAGCAGTCCACCATGACGACCACCGCGGTGTCGGGGGCGGACGCGGCGGAGGTGCCGCCTCCGGTGGACGTGGCCGTGACGATCGCGTTGACCTCCCGGCCGCCCTCGGGAAGGAACTCGTTCTGGTAGACGTCGACGGAGAACCGCGGCGCGTCCGGCTTGGAGAACTGGGACATCCGTACCGCTCCTTCGCAACTCACCTGATCCTGGTGGCAGGGCGGACGGGCACGCCCGGTGCCCCCCGGCACCGGCGTGCTGATCCCCCCGTGACGCCGTGCGGCGTCAGTCGGCCGCAGCCCCTTCCGTACGGGCGGGGAACGGCAGTACCGCAACGGTTACGTTGTCGTGGCCCCCGCCGTCAAGGGCGTAGCCGACGAGCTGACGCGCGGTCTCCAGCGGCCGGTCGCGGGCGTCGGCCGGGATGACGGAGGCCATCTGCTCGGCCGTCTCGGCGTAGTTCCACAGGCCGTCGGTACAGACGATCACCACGCCGGGCCGGTCGGGGTGGAACGCGGCGGTGTGCGGCTCCACCTCGTAGGCGTCGGCGCCGAGCCAGCCGGTGATGGCGTGGGCGCGCTCGTCCGCGTACGCCTCGGCCTCCGACAGCAGGCCGGCGGCCACCATCTGGGCGGCCCAGGAGTCGTCCTCGGTGAGCCGGGCCGGCTGGGTGGTGCGGTCGTCGGGCACCCAGTAGGCCCGGCTGTCGCCGACCCAGCCGACCGTCAGCAGCTCACCGGTGATCACCGCGCTGACGATGGTGCAGGCCGGGGCGTTCTCCTGCTGGTAGCGCTGGTGCTCGCGGGGGCGGTGGCCGCCGCCGGCCAGCGCGGCGACGCGCTCGGCGGCCGCCAGGATGGCCCGCTGGGTGGCCTCGCGCGGCGGGGTGCCGGCGCCGAGCGCGCTCTCCAGGGCGGCCAGGGCGCCCGAACTGGCCGCGGCCGACGCCTCGTCCGGGCGCGCCGCCGACGACACGCCGTCGCAGACGACGGCGAGGACGGCGGAGCCGCCGTCCGGCAGGGCCGTGGTGGCCACGGCGTAGGCGTCCTCGTTGCGGTGGTGGCGCAGCCCGCGGTCGCTGACCGCGGCGACGCCTGCCGTCTCGTGCTCCATGTGATCCCGTTCGCGCGGCTGTGCGTGCCCGCAGTGTTCGCAGTACCCGTCGTCGTCGATCATGCCGGACCGGCAGGCGGCGCAGGGGCGCCGGCCGGCCGTGCCGCTCGTGGCATGGGCCGTCTGCACCGGAACGCCGGCCGGCGCCGGCCGGTGGCCCTCCGCCTCGCGCAGCCGGACGGCGCCCTCCGGCCGGCGGGCGCCGGCGGCGGACGCGGGGGCCGCGGCGAGGTCCACACCGCATCCGCCGCAGTAGTTGTCGGCAGGCTCCAGCGGCTCCTGGCAGACGGGGCAGGCCGTCCGCTGGGCGGCTTGCGGCAGTTGCGACATCGATCACACCCATGTCCTGGGGCGGAAACGGTTGGCCCGCTCCACCAGTTCGATCCGTTCCTCCCCGCGCCGGGCGAGGCGTGCGAGCACACGGTACGAGCGTTCCAGCCCGAGGCGCAGGCTCCGCTCGTCCACGCCGCCGCCCAGCAGGGCCGGGCGGGCGTCCGGGCCGGCCGGCGCGCCCGTACCGCCGGAGAGCACCCAGTCCAGCGCGGTGCCCAGCACCTCCGTGGCGAGGTGCTCGCGGCGCACCGGGTCCAGCCCGAGGGCGTCGAGCCGCTCGAGCTGCCCGGCGGCGGCGCTCAGGTCGTCGAACAGCGGCTCCCGGGGGGAGCGCCGGCGCAGCCGGGCGCGCACGGCCGCCACCCGGGCCGCCGTGAAGTGGATGGACGCCTCGGGCACGGACTCCAGCGTCTCCACCGCGCCCGCGCGGTCCCCGGCGGCCAGCCGCACCCGGGCCAGCCCGAAGGCGGCGCTGACGAAGCTGGGGTCGGTCGCCCACACCAGGCGGTAGTACTCGGCGGCGTTGTCCAGCTGGCCGAGCACCTCGGCGCACACGCCCAGCGCCAGCTTGGGCGCGGGCTCGCCCGGGAACGCGTCGTAGACGGCGTCGAAGGAGACCGCGGCGGTCTCCTCGTCCCCGGTGACCAGGGAGTGCAGCCCGCGGTACCAGACGATCCGCCAGTCGTCGGGGTGCTCGGCCTCCAGGGCGTCCATCGCCCGCTTCGCCCCGGCGAGTTCGCCCAGCTCCAGCTCGGCGCGCAGGCGGCGCAGCCGCAGCTCCAGGGAGACGACCGGCGCCGCCTGGAGCGCGGCGTACAGCTCGGCGGGCTGGGAGGAGAGCAGGCCGGCGAGGAAGCCGGCGTTGGGGTCGGCCGGGTCGGTCAGGGGGACGGGCAGCGCGAGGGCGGCCGCGGGGACGTCGAGGGGGGCGACGGCGGGCGCGGCGGCGCCGGCGGCCGGCAGGGGCGGCGCCGTCCCGCGGCGGCCCCGCGGGGAGCGCCCGCCCAGCGCCGACGGGTCCTCGGTCCGCCCGGGGAACAGGACGGTGTCCACCACCCGCGGCTCCGGGCCGAACAGCTGCGACAGGGCCGGCCTCGGCCGGCCCGTCTGCAGCGCCACGACCTCCCGCAGCACGCCCGTCAGCTGCTCGGCCATCTCCGCCGCGGAGGAGAAGCGGCGCGCCGGGTCCGGGTCGGTGGCGCGCACCAGCAGCCGGTAGAAGGACTCGTAGCGGCGGAAGACCTCGATGTTGTCCGGGTCGGGGAGGCTGTCGGCGAAGACGTTGGTGTAGCCCTGGAAGTCGAAGGTCAGCACGGCCAGGGTGCGGGCGACGGTGTAGAGGTCGGAGGCGACCGACGGGCCGGTCTCGGCGACCTCGGGGGCCTGGTAGCCCACCGTGCCGTAGATCGCGCTCTCGTCGTCGTCCATCCGCCGGACCGCGCCCATGTCGATCAGCTTGAGCTGGTCCTGCTGCTGGATGGCGTTGTCCACCTTGAAGTCGCAGTACAGCAGGTTGCGGCTGTGCAGGTGGCCGAGGGCCTCCAGCGCCTCCAGGCCGTAGGCGCACGCCTGCTCCACGGGCAGCGGGTCGCGCCGGCCGTCCGGCAGGCGGCGCTCGTTGGCGATGTCCTTGAGGGACTTGCCGCCGACGTACTCCATGACGATGTAGCCGTCGAGGCTGCCGGTGCGCTGGTCGAGGTGCTCGACGAAGTTGTAGATCCGGACGATGTTCGAGTGCTCGATCTCGGCCAGGAAGCGGCGCTCGGACAGGGCGACCGCGAGGGCGTCCTCGTCGCCGGTGTCGAGCAGGCCCTTGAGGACGACCCAGCGGTCGGAGACCGCGCGGTCTATCGCCAGGTAGATCCAGCCGAGGCCGCCGTGCGCCAGGCAGCCCGCCACCTCGTACTGGCCGTGCACCACGTCGCCGGGGCGCAGCTTGGGGACGAACGAGTACGGATGGCCGCACTTGGTGCAGAAGCCCTCGGTGCGGCCGGGGCGGTCGCCGCGCGAACGGCCCACCGGCTCCCCGCAGTCGCTCCGCGAGCAGAACCGCTTCCGCTCGGGGACCTCCGGGTTCGCCAGCACCGCCGAGCGCGGGTCGGGCCGCGGCACGCCGGGGACGCTGACCAGGCCCGCGCCGAGCCGGTTGCGGCCGGACGAGGAGGTGTTCGACTGGGCGCTGCGCACGGACACCGAGCGGGAGCCGCCCTCGCCGGAGGCCGTCCGCGAGAGCCGGCCCGGGACCGAGCGGCGCGAGGACGAGGAGCGGGCCGAGGTGCGGGAGCTGGGCGTGCTGCCCGGGGCACCGTGCGTGATGCCGGTGGGCGGCGAGGACACCGTGCCGTCCGGCGCGACGACGGGCGCGAGGCCGCAGGTGTCGCAGTACGTCTCGCCGCCGCCCATGTCCTCGTACACGCCCGTGCAGCCGGGCCGCTGGCAGCCGGCGCCGACGGCGGTGCCGGCCGGTGTGGCTCCTGTGGTGTTGCCGCTCATGAATCCCCCCTGCGGTCGATGACACCCGGGCCGAAGCCTCCGGTTCCGCCCGCGGGCGGGGAGAGGGCCTCGGCCAGGGCGTGCTGGTAGCGCAGCACGGCCTGCTCGGCGGCCACCAGGTCGCAGGGCGCGCTCCACAGCTTGCGCCGGGCCGCGTCGTACCGCTCGCCCAGGACGGGGTCCTCCGCGAGGCCGTGCCGGGCCGCCTTCGCCCGGTACGCGTCCAGCCGGCCGCGCAGTTCGGCCCGGACGGCCAGCGGCGCGGTGACGGCCGTCAGCGACTCGCGGGCCCGCGCCAGCTCCTCGTCGGCGCGCTGCTCCAGCCCCTCCAGCAGCGGCGACAGCCGGTGCCAGCGGGCCCTTCTGCGGTGCTCGGCGGCGGCCGAGAGCTGCTCGTAGAGCGCGGTCGGCGGGCCGGAGACGGCGGGCACCTCGGACGCGGCGATCTTCGACAGCACCTCGACGCGGGCCTGCCGGGCCTCGGCGAGCGTGCGGTCGGCCCGGGAGAGCACGTCGCGCACCCGCATCAGCCGCTGCTCGGCGTCCTGCCGGACCGTCAGCACCGCCTCGATCTCCCGGCGGACGTCCTCCAGGGCGCGGGCGGCCCGGTCGTAGCGGTCGGTGTCGGGCCGGCCGCCGCCCGGGGCGGAGCTCGGCGAGGCGCCGGTCCAGAAGGCGACGGGGTCGGTCACCACCGCGGCCCGCAGGGCGGCCAGCTCCCGGGTGATGTCCTCCAGGTCGTCGCCCGCCGGGTGTTCGCCCGGGCGCACGCCGACCGAGTGGGCCAGGGACCGGGTGCGGCGCAGTTCGGCGGCGAGCAGGTCGATCCGGGCGGGGAGCGCGGACCAGACGGCGTCGGCGATGACGACGACGTCCAGCGCCTGGGCGTACCAGCCGTTCATCCGGTCGACGAGCTCCTGGAGGGTCAGCTGCTCGCTGAGCCGGGCGGCCGTGCCCAGGGCGGCGGTGGCGGCCGGGTCGCCGCCGGGCAGGGTGACCCGGGCGCCGGTCAGCAGGTCGGTGAGCTCGCCCAGTTCGGCCTGGGTGGGCCAGCGGCGGCGGGCCCGGAGCTCGCGGGCCGCGGTGAGGGCGTCGGTGTAGGCGTCGAAGTACGTCCAGAGCCGGTTGATGAGCTGCTCGGCCACCGCCCAGCGGTCGTGGGTCTCGCCCGTGAGCGCGGCGCCCTCCAGCAGCCGGCGGCCGGCGTGGTCCTGGAGGGCGAGCAGCGAGGATTCGACGGCCTCGTGTTCCGCGCCGAGCCGCGCCAGCGCGCGGTCCACCTCCTCGCGGCTCAAGACCGGCCCGGTGGGCCCCGCGACCGCCATCGGTCCCCTCTCCTGTCCGCGGCGCGCCGCCGCTCCTGCCGGTGCTGTGCCGATTGCCCGCCGGCCGCCGCTGCGCGGGCGGCCGTCCCGCCGGTCTCCCTCCCCGTTCTGCCCGTCCCGTTCGTCCTCAGTGTGCGGCAGGCCGGGTCAGTCCCTGTACTTGGGCTCCGGCGGTGCCGTGATCCCGAGATTGGCCCGGTCCAGCCAGGTGCGGTAGGACACCATCCAGGGGCTGTCGGCGCCGCCCCTGCGGTAGTCGTCCAGAACCGCGTTGACCCGGCGTACCAGGTCTGCGGAGTCGTGGTTCATCGCCACGCCGTAGTACTCGGTGGTGAACGGTTTGCCGACGAGTCCCACGGACGGGTCCTGGGCCGCCTGCCCGGCGGCCAGGGCGTTGTCCGTGAGGACGGCGTCGGCCCGGCCGAGCTGGAGGCGCACCAGGCAGTCCAGTTGGTTGGGGACGGTCGTCACCCGGACCGAACGGCCCTTCTTCGCCAGCTCCGTCTCGGCGGTGGAGCCGGAGGCGGCGCAGACCGTCCGTCCGGTCAGGCTGCCGTCGTCGAAGCCGGTGACGGGCGAGCCCTTGGGGGCGAGCAGCTGCTGGCCCGCCTCGAAGTAGGCGGTGGAGAAGGCGACTTCCTTGATCCGGGCGCAGTTGATGGTCATCGTACGGGCGACGATATCCACCTTGCCCGACTTCAGGGCGGGAATGCGTTGATTGGTGGGGATCGCGAGGAAGACCACCTTCTCCGGGTCGCCCAGGAGGGACTTGGCGATCGCGTGGACGAGGTCGATGTCGAAGCCCTTGAGCCGGCCCGAGGCCGGGTCGCGGTAGCCCCAGCGGTAGCTGTTCTGGTCGACGCCCGCGATCAGGCGGCCGCGCTTCTTGATGCGGAGCACGGCGGGGCCGTCGGCGGTGGACGGGCGCAGGCTCGCCTCGGGGTCGGCGCACTCGGCCGCGGCGGCGGAGGCGGCGGAGGTGGCGGCCGCGGCGGGGCGGGGCGGGGCGTGCGGGGTGCCGCGCGCGGCCGCCGTGCCGGGCAGGGCGAACGCGGCCAGCGCCGCGGCCAGGGCCCGTACCGTCGCCCTGGTCGTCCGGGACTTCCTGGTCGTCCTCGTCGTCCTCCGGTGCCGCACGGCCGTGTTCTCCCCCCTCGTCGGTACTGCGCTCGTCGGTACTGCGCTCATCGGTACTCCGACAGCCGGCGGCCGATGCCCAGGACGGCTCCGGCCGCGCCCAGCAGCGCGAGCACCGCGGCGCCCACGGCCAGGCCGGACAGGGCGCCCCGGCCGTCGTCGGCCGCGCTGCGGAAGACGTGCTGCTCGTGGTCCAGCGCCTCCCGCAGGGCCCGGTCCACGTGGTCGGACGCCTCGCCCGTGCTGTGCGACGGGCCGATCACCTGCGGCAGGGCCCGGTCGTAGTCCCCCGCGTCGTCGGTCGCCCGGGCGGCGGCGTGCCGCGCCTGCCACTGTCGTACCCCGGCGATCGCCCGCTCCACGGGCTCGCGGCCGGCGGCGCCGTCCGCCAGGGAGCGGGCGCGGCCCAGCAGGCTGCCCTCGC
Organism: Streptomyces caatingaensis; assembly: GCF_001187435.1. Classification (GTDB taxonomy): domain Bacteria; phylum Actinomycetota; class Actinomycetes; order Streptomycetales; family Streptomycetaceae; genus Streptomyces; species Streptomyces caatingaensis. The sequence continues at coordinate 736,373 of NZ_LFXA01000018.1, forward strand.
CCGGCTCCCCGGTGCCGGAGCCGAACAGGGAGCGCATGGTCGACCGGTAGCCCTCCTCGTAGGCGTCCTTGCCCTCGGGGGTGAGGACGGCGCCGCGCGCCACGAGCGTCAGGCTCTCCGCGCCGCGGGCCTGGAGGGAGCTGATCCGGGCCGTGTTGAGGACCTGGAGCGACTTCGCGCCGTGGTCGTACGAACTCTCCAGGTCCGCCCGGGCCACGCCGTGGGCCACCGTCAGCCACAGCAGCACCACGCCGGAGGCGGCGGTCGCGGCCAGCAGGCCGTGGTTGAACACCCGGTTGGTGCGCAGGTACGTGCGGCGCTGGGCCCAGCCGAGGGCGCCGAGCGTCAGCACGCCGACGGCGATCGCCGCCCAGGGCCAGGACTCCGCGCTCCCGTAGTCCGCGCCGAGCCGGTCCGTCTCCGCCTCGTAGAGCCGGCGGGCGGCGGGCAGCAGCTCCTTCTGCATCCGGTCGCTGGCGTAGCGGAGGTAGGCGCCGCCGAGGGGCAGGCCCTGCCGGTTGGTGGCCCGCGCCTGCTCCACCAGGCCGGTGTAGACCGGGAGTTCGGCGTTGAGCGTGGCGATCCGGGCGCGCTCGGAGCGGGAGCCCCCGGCGTTGGCGGAGGCCTCGACGAGGAGCTCCGACGCGTTGGCGATGTCCTCCTCGTAGCGCCGGCGGACCTCGCGGGTCTCCTTCCCGCCGGCCAGGAAGCCGGCGGCGGCGGTGGTGTCGGCGTCCGCGAGGGAGCGGTAGAGGTCCGCGGCGGCGGCGCTCAGCGGCTGGCTGCGCTCCACGACGGCGTCCGCGGCGGCGGCCCGGTCGGTGACCTGCCAGGCGGTGACGGAGCCGAAGAGGACGAGGGCGGCGGCGAGGGCGGCGCCGATGGTGCGGAGGCGGCCGGGTTCCGTGGTGGCGGCTCTGCGGAGGCGGGTGAGGGATTCCCGCCAGGCGGGCTGTCCGGGGCTGCCTGGGGCCGCGGCTGTGCCCGGGGCCGCGCCGGGGGGTGCGTTCGGTGCGGGGCTCTGCCCCGGGCCCGGTCCCGGTGCCGGGCCCGGCACCGGGGGTGTGGCTGTCCGCTGCGGTTGTGGCACGAGACCCCCCCTTGGTCGTCGGTGGTAGCAGTATGGCCGGAGGGGGTGACAAACACACCGGGGGTGGTGGGGGGAGGGGGAGTTTGCCCCGGTCCCTCCCCCGCGGGGGCACCCCGCTTCCACCGTCTTCCGGGGCTCCGCCTCTCGTCCCGCGACCGCGCTCCGCGCGGCCGTCCCCGAGCACCGGACGGGCCGAATGCGGCTCCGCCGGGCGAAAATCGCATGACGGGACTTCGGGGGCGCTGTTAGCTTCTCGCCCCATGGAACCACTGAACGAGGACGAGATACGGGCCTCCTTCGTCAACTGCTCGAAGGGGGAGGCGCGGAGGATCAGCCTGCCGCGGGGGCTGGCCGAACTGCCGTGGCAGGACCTGGACTTCCTCGGGTGGCGGGATCCGGGCGCGCCCGACCGGGGCTACCTCGTGGCCGTGCGGGACGGCAAGGCGCTCGGGGTGACCCTGCGCGTGCCGCAGGGCGGGCCGCGGAGCATGGCCAAGACCACGATCTGCTCGCTGTGCCTGACCGGGCACCCCGGGTCGGGCGTCTCGCTGCTCGCCGCCCGGCGCGTGGGCGCGTCCGGGCGGGAGGGGAACACCGTCGGCGCGTACATGTGCGCGGACCTGGCGTGTTCGCTGTACCTGCGGGGGAAGAAGGTGCCGGAGTTCTCCGGGCCCCGCTACCGGGAGTCGCTCACCGAGGAGGAGCGGGTGCAGCGGCTGCTGGGGAACGTGGAGGAGTTCCTCGGGCGGGTCGGCGTCGGCGTATAGCACGCCGACCCGCCCCCGGTGAGCCTCACTTGCCCAGCGTCGCCCCCGGCGGTATCGGCGCCGTCGCCAGCGACTGCGGCGAGGCCGGGTTGCCCAGGGCCGACGGGGGCGCCACGGAGGCCGTCGGGTCGGCGGCCGGTCCGTCCTCGTCGGCGGACGGCGGGGGGCCCATGCGGATGCCCTCCGCGTCGAGCGCCCGCTTGATCCGCCAGCGCAGCTCCCGCGCCACGCCGCCCGCCTCGCCCGGCGCCGCCTTGGCCTGGACGCGGACGACGACGGAGTCGAGCGAGACCGAGTCCAGGCCCATGACCTCGACGGGCTCCCAGAGCTTCTCGTCCCACGGGGCGCTCTTGGACATCTCCTCGCCCACGCACACCATCACCTCGCGGGCGCGGTCGAGGTCCTCGTCGTAGCGGAGGGTGACATCCACCTCGGCCAGGGCCCAGCCCTGGCTGAGGTTGCCGATGCGCTTGACCTCGCCGTTGCGGACGTACCAGATCGCGCCGTTGGCCCCGCGCAGCTTGGTGACGCGCAGGCCGACCTCCACGACCGTGCCCTGGGCGACGCCCGCGTCGATCTCGTCGCCGACGCCGTACTGGTCCTCCAGGATCATGAAGACACCGGAGAGGAAGTCCGTGACCAGGTTCCGCGCTCCGAAGCCGATCGCCACACCCGCGACACCCGCGCTCGCCAGCAGCGGCGCCAGGTCGATCTTGAGGACGGAGAGCACGCTCAGCGCCGCCGTTCCCATGATCAGGAACGAGGTGACGCTGCGCAGCACCGAGCCGATCGCCTCGGAGCGCTGGCGGCGGCGCTCGGCGTTGACCAGGAGGCCGCCGAGGGCGCCGTCCATGGCCTGGGCGGTGCGGTTCATCCGGGCGATGAGCTTGGTGATCGCCCGGCGGATGAGCGACCGCAGGACGACGGCTATGACGAGGATGAGGATGATCCGCAGACCGTTGCCGAGCCAGATGGACCAGTTCTCCTCTATCCAGCCGGCGGCGTGGTCGGCCGTCTTCTGGGCCTCGTCGAGCGACGAGGGACGGGGCGTCGAGTCTGCGGCGGCGAGGGCGGCGGACCGGAACACAGCAGGAAACCCTTCGTAATGGACATGACCACACCGAACGGCGGCACGGCCAGACCCTTCACACTAGCGGGGCACACCGGACGACCCGTTGTTGTGTTCGAGATGGGGCAGGTCCTGCACGGGGTTGACCGAGGTGTGGTCCAAAACACCTGTGACCCGTTACCCGCCGATGGTGGCGCTCCGGCCACGGGCCAGGGGACACTTGCAGGAGATCGTCCCGGCGCGAGCCACGCGCCGCCGGCGTACAAGGAGGCACCCGTGCCGCACGTCCTGGTCCTCAACGCGTCGTACGAGCCGCTCGGCGTCGTACCGCTCCGCCGCGCGCTCATACTCGTCCTCAATGAGAAGGCCGTCAGCCTCGAGGACACGGGCGCCTACCTGCACAGCGCGAGCTGCACCATCCCCGCGCCCAGCGTCGTCCGGCTGAAGCGCTTCGTGCGGGTCCCCTTTCGGGGCCCCGTCCCGCTCACCCGGCGCGCCCTCTTCGCCCGCGACGGCGGGCGCTGCGCCTACTGCGGTGGCGTCGCAACCAGCGTCGACCACGTCGTGCCGCGCAGCCGGGGCGGCCAGCACGCCTGGGACAACGTGGTGGCCGCGTGCCGCCGCTGCAACCACGTCAAGGCCGACCGGCACGTCGCGGAGCTGGGCTGGCGGCTGCGCCACCAGCCGGCCCCGCCGACCGGGCTGGCCTGGCGCATCATCGGCACGGGCCATAGGGATCCGCGCTGGCTGCCTTACCTGGAGGCATACGGCGCGGAGGACGCGATGGCCCGGATCGACGGCATTTCCGCCTGAGAGGCCGGGCCATCGTCGTACGGTCCCGGCGCACGGCCGCCCGGACGGCCCGCCGTACGGCCATGGCCCGGCCCGCGGACGCGCGGCCGGGACCGGCGCCGCGTACGCAGATAGGGGGAGCCTTCCGCACATGCCGGTGCCATCGGTCCGGCGCGGGCGCATCATCGCGGACATGAGCCAGAAGACCGGTCAGGAGAGGTTCCCCCGCACGATGTGCGAGGGCGTGCGGTGCACCCGGTGCATGGACCGCACGATGGTGCGCGAGATCCAGATGGGGCACGACGGGACCATCTCGCGCTACGACGACTGGGTCTGCAACTGCGGCTACCGCAGGCCGAGTCGGGAGGCCGTCAAGCGCGGCAGCCCGCGGGCCGGCTAGCGGCTCTCCTCGACCGCGTACGCCTCGACCTCGGACAGCGAGTACCCGGACTCCGTGGCGCGCTTCCCGCCCTGCATCCGCACGAAGCGCGTCCCCGGCGCGTCGAGGCGCAGCGTCTCGGTGCCGCCCTTGCCGTCGGTCACCGCGGCGGCGTCGCGCCAGGTGCGGCCGTCGGGGGAGACCTGGACGCGGTAGCGGGTGGCGTAGGCGTCCTGCCAGTGCAGGACGAGGCGGCCGAGGCGGGTGGGGCGGGGCAGTTCGAGCTGCCACCAGGCGTCGTCGGTCGGCCGGGAGGACCAGCGGGTCCGGTCGTCGCCGTCGATCGCCGCGAAGGGCGGGAAGTCGGACGCCTCGTCGCCGGAGGAGGTCGCCCTGGCGCCGCGCGCCAGGTCCGGACCGCCGGCCGGCGGATACGAGCGGACGGTCACCGTCCGCTCCTGGCCGCCCAGGCGGACGGTGGCGGTGAACGCACGCGGCGCGTCCGCCGGGACGGACAGCTCGATACGGGCCGTCGTCACCCCGCCCCGCACGGCCGTGAGACGGTCCGGGGCCTTGACCGTGACGCCCTTGGGGGCGGTGACGGTGAGCTTCTCGTCGACCGTCCGCGGCTGCTGGTTGATCATCCGGGCCTCGACCACCGCCGGGGCGCCGCCCGCCTCCGCGCTCGCCTCGCCGTGGGCCAGCTCGAAATGCGCCGGGGAGGTGTCGGCGAACCAGGGGGCGACCTCGTGGACGGCCGCCGGCCGGACCCCGCCCGTCCAGACCAGGCGCAGCGCGTCGGCCCGTACGCCCTTGCCGGGCAGCTGGGTCCAGCCGCTGTCCGACAGGGCGCCGAGCGGCTGCCAGCCCTTGCCGGCGGTGTGGGCCTCCACCGTGCCGCGCGCCCCGGGCGCGGCCGAGGTCAGGACGGTGACCGCGGTCATCGGGTGCGGCTCGCGCAGCCGGACGGTCAGCGGGCCGTCCGCCGGGGCCGGTACGGACGTCGCGGGGTCGCCGTCGGTGGCGGCGCCCGCCGTGCGCAGCGGGCGGTCCACGCCCAGCCAGCCGTTGGCCCGGGCCAGGGCCTGCTGGAGGAACGGGCCGAGGACCCCGTCGCCCACGGTGACCTTCTCGGCGGCGATCCGGTCCCGCAGCCGCAGCACGTCCAGCTCCGCGCGCCAGGCGCCCGCGCCGTCGCCGCGCGCCTGGGCCGTGAGCATCTCGACGGCGCGGGCGCCGGCCTCGCCGTGCCGGGCGAGCTGCTCCAGCCAGGGGCGGACCTCGGCGCCGACGGCGTTCTCCAGCCGGCCGGGGGCCTCGGCCATGGTGCGGAAGGCGTCCCGCAGCCGGCCGGCCGCGGTCCTCAGCCGGGCGGCGTCGGTGCCCGAGAGGGCGCTCCAGAAGTCGTCCATGAGCGGCCGCAGATACGCGGACTCCTCGCCGCCGAGCACGGACGAGGCGTCGTTCCCGGCCAGCGCCCGCAGCGCCTCGCGGGCCCGCGGGTCCTCGCCCGCGAGGTCGTCCACGGCCGCCCTCCAGGACTCCTCGGCGCGGTAACCCCGGGGATTCCAGGCGTAGTCGGCGGTGGTGAACAGCGGGATGCGCGACGCGGTGGGCTGGGCCGCGGCGTTGGCGAGCACGGCGGCGGAGCCCACGGCGACGGCCGGTTCCCGCCCCGTGTAGGGGCCCAGGAAGATGCGGTCCGGCGCGAAGTCGTTGACCGGGTAGTTGTCCATCGTGACCAGCGGATGCCCCAACGCCGCGCGGGCGTCGGTGAGTTCGGCGCCGGTGATGGTCCGCGGCACCACGCCGACGCCGGTCCACGCCACCTCCACCCGCGGGTCCAGCCACTTGGCCAGTGCGCGCCGGAAGGCCGTCCGGCCGTCCTGGTAGTACTCGGTGGGCAGCAGCGACAGCGGCGCCGCCTCGCGGCCCTTGGCGGCCAGGTGCCCGGCGATCGCCCCGGCCACCTTCGCCTGCGCCTTCGCCGCCGCCTCCGGCCCCGAGCCGAACGCGTCCGCGTCGGCCCCGCAGTGCCACTCGCTGTAGCTCACGTCCTGGAACTGGAGCTGGAAGGCGCGCACGCCCAGCGCCCACATCGCGTCCACCTTGCGCTCCAGCGCCCGCACGTCCTGCCCGGACGAGAAGCACATCGCCTGCCCGGGCGCGACCGCCCAGCCCAGCGTCACGTGGTTGCTGCGGGCCCGGGCGGCCAGCGTGCGGAACTGCTCGCGGCGGTCGGCCGGGTACGGGTCGCGCCACCGGGCCCGGCGGTACGGGTCGTCGCCCGGCGCGTACAGATAGCGGTTGAGCTTGGTGCGGCCCATGAAGTCGAGCTGCGCCAGCCGCTGCGGCATCGACCACGGCGCGCCGTAGAAGCCCTCGGTGAGGCCGCGCACGGCCGTGACGGGCCAGTCGCGGACCAGGGCGCCGGCGAAGGCCCGGCCGCCGTCGCGGGCCACGGCGAGCTGCCGCAGGGTCTGCACCGCGTGGAAGAGCCCGTCCTCGCCGACGCCGGACATCGCCACCGTCGGCCGCCCGGCCGCCCGCCCCACGGCCAGCCGGTAGCCGCCCCGGGGCAGGTCGCCGGTGGGGGCGGCGCCGAAGGCGCGCAGCGCCTCCTCGGCGCCCCGGCCGCCCGTGTACACGATCAGGCCGCGCGGCGGCGGGGTGCCGCCCGGCGCGGAGTCCACGACGGTGCGCGCGCCCAGCCCGCGCAGGAGCTCGCGCAGCGCCGACAGGGCGTACGGGTCGGTGCCCGGCTCGGCCATCACGGTGACCTCGGTGCCCACGGGGGCGTACGCGCCCTGGGCGCGGGCCTGTTGCGGGCGCGGCCACACCGGCGGCAGGCCGCCGTCGCCCGTCGGGTCGCCGGTCTCCGGGCCGCCGGCCGCGGCGGCGGCCGGGCCGCCGGGTGCGGCGAACGCCGCGGGCCCGTTGCCGAGCAGCCCGCCGAGCAGCGCGGCGGCCAGCACGGTGGTGACCCCGGCGCGGCGCGGCCGGAGGGCGAACGGGCCGGTGAACCGCCCGGTGCCGACGGCCCGGCCCGCGGGCCGGGCGCCCGGAACGTCGTACGAGGGGTCGTCGCCCTGGAACCGCACCGCCTTCTCCTCGCCCCTCTTGTCGTGCGTGAGCGACGAGCCCATCACCAGGGGCGGAGCGTGTCAACGCAGGTGACCGAACTGCCGGTATTGCCCGGCGAGGCGTGGGGACGACGGGGGCGGACCGGGCCAAAGGGCCGTCAGACGGGCGGGGACGAAAGTATGGTGACAGGGGGTGGTGTTCCCGGGCCCCGCGGCTCCCGCCGACCGGTCTCCCGCAGTGCTCCGCAGTCGTCGCAGTTCTCCGCAGTGCTTTGTCGTTCTTCGCAGCTCTTCGCAGTTCTCCGCCGTTTTCCCGCTGTTCCCCGCCGCCGGACCGCCGCTGGAGGCAGGCATGGACGAGGCAGGCAAGGACCGGGCGCACCTCGCCGCCCTGCACGGTGTCGCCACCTCCTACGAGCCCGCACCCGGGCAGAGCGTCCCCGTGCCCGAGGACACCGTGGTCGCCGTCCTCGCCGCGCTCGGGGTGGACGCCTCCACGCCCCGGGCCGTCCGCGACGCGCTCGACGCCCACGCCCGCGCCGAGCGGGGCCGGCTGCTGCCCCCGGCCGTGGTGCTGCGCGAGGGCGGTCCGCGGGAGGCGCCCGGGCCCGGCCTGCCCGAGGGCACCGTGCTGCGCGTCGCGACCGCCGACGGCGACACCCTGCCCTGGGACGGCGAACTGCCCGTCGGCACCCACCAGTTGCACGCCCGCGCCCCCGACGGGCGCGCCGCCGCCGCGCCGCTCGTCGTCGCCCCGCGGCTGCTGCCCCAGCCGCCCGCCCGCTGCCACGGCTTCCTCGTCCAGCTCTACTCCCTGCTGTCCGCCCGCTCCTGGGGCATGGGCGACCTCGGCGACCTGGCCGAGCTCGCCGCCTGGACGGGCCGGGCCTTCGGCTCCGACTTCCTCCAGGTCAACCCGTTGCACGCGGCCGTACCCGGCGCCCCGGGCCGCCCCTCCGACCCCTCCCCCTACCGGCCGTCCTCCCGCCGCTTCCCCGACCCCGTCCACCTGCGGGTGGAGGAGATCCCCGAGTTCGGCCACCTCGCGGGGGAGGACCGCGCGGAGGCGCACGGCCTGCTGTCCCGCGCGGCGGAGCTGCGGGACGCCGTGCTCCGCCGCGGCGAGCCCATCGACCACGACGCCGTACGGGCGCTGAAGCTGCGCGCCCTGGAGCTCGTGCGCCGCGTCCCCATGGGCCCCGGGCGCCGCGCCGCCTACTGCGACTTCCTCGCCGGGCAGGGGCAGGCCCTCGACGACCACGCCACCTGGTGCGCCCTCGCCGAGGTGCACGGACCCGACTGGCACCGCTGGCCCGGCGGCCTCAAGGACCCCCGCTCCGCCCGCACCGCGCGGGCCCGCGGCGAGCTGCTCGACCGCGTCGACTTCCACTGCTGGCTCGTCTGGCTGACCGACCGGCAGCTCGCCGCCGCGCAGCGGGCCGCGCGCGACGCGGGGATGCGCGTCGGCCTCGTCCACGACCTGGCCGTCGGCGTCCACCCCGACGGCTCCGACGCCTGGGCGCAGCAGGACGCGCTGGCCGCGGGGATGTCCGTGGGCGCGCCCCCCGACGCGTTCACCTCCCGCGGCCAGGACTGGGGGCTGCCGCCGTGGCGCCCCGACGCCCTGCGGGCCACCGGCTACGCGCCCTTCCGCGAGCTGCTGCGCGGACTGCTGCGGCACGCCGGGGCGCTGCGCGTCGACCACGTGATGGGGCTGTTCCGGCTGTGGTGGGTGCCCGAGGGGCGCGAGCCCGGGCAGGGGACGTACGTCCACTACGACGCCGAGGCCATGCTCGGCGTGCTCGCCGCCGAGGCCCACCGGGCGGGCGCCGTCGTTATCGGCGAGGACCTGGGCACGGTCGGGCCGGGGGTCCGCGAGGCGCTGGCGGGGTACGGGGTGCTGGGCACCTCGGTGCTGTGGTTCGAGCGCGACTGGGCCGGGGGCGGGCGGCGGGCGCAGCCGCTGCCGCCGGAGCGGTGGCGCGAGGCGTGCGTGGCCACGGCGACCACGCACGACCTGCCCAGCACCGCGGCCCGGCTCACCGGCGAGCACGTCGCCCTGCGCCACCGGCTCGGCCTGCTGGCCCGGCCGCTCGCCGTCGAGCAGCGCGAGGACGCGAAGGCGGTCGCCGAGTGGCTGGCCCTCTTCGGGCGGCTGGGGCTGCTGCCGGAGGGGCCGGACGACGAGGAGGCGGCCGTGCGGGCCGTCCACCGCTTCCTGCTGCGCACCCCGGCGCGGATGGTCGGGATCTGGCTGCCGGACGCGGTCGGCGACCGGCGGCCGCAGAACCTGCCCGGCACCTCGGACTCCTATCCGAACTGGCGGCTGCCCGTCGCGGACGCCGCCGGGCGGCCCGTCTCCCTGGAGGAGCTGGCGGCCTCGCCGCGGCTGCACGCGCTGATGGACGAGGTGCGCACCCGCTGTGGGGAGACCCCGGGCGCGCGGCGTCCGGGGAGGTTCGGTACGTTGAGCCCGTGAGCAATAAGAAGATGAACGCCATGCGTGCCGGGGCCGTGTCCGCCGGCACGCTCCTGATGCTGCTGATGTCGTCCCCCGCGTTCGCGCTCACCCGCGACGACGGTGACGACCCGGGGCCGGGCCTGAGCGTGATCAACACGCTGGGGCTGTATGTCGCCGCGCCGATCGTGCTCTTCGCCGTCATCACCGGGCTGGTGATGGTGATGTCGCGTAAGTCGGACAACCCGCACACGCACGACACGCATTACGCGCGGGCGGCTCGCTGAGTCACCGCTCCGCCGCGGGGGCGGGTCCGGGGTTCGTATGCCCCGGACCCGCCCTTTCCCGCTACTCCGCGGCCGCCGCGTCCGCGCGCTGCGCCCGGAGGGCCCGCTCCACGCCCGCGCGGGATTCGAGGACGAGGCGGCGCAGGGCCGCGTTGGGCTCGGCGGTGGCGAGCCAGGCGTCCGTCGCGGAGAGGGTGTCCTCCGAGACGAGCAGGCTCGGGTAGAGACCGACCGCGATCTGCTGCGCGACCTCGTGGCTGCGCGCCTCCCAGACCCCCTTCACGGCCGCGAAGTACTTCTCCGCGTAGGGAGCCAGCAGCTCCCGCTGGTCGGTCTGGACGAAGCCGCCGATGACAGCCTCCTGCATCGCGTTCGTGAGCTTGTCCGACTCGACGACGGACGCCCACGCCTCCGCCTTGGCCCCGGCCGTCGGCCGTGCGGCCCGCGCCGCGGCGGCGTGCTGCTCGCCGGTGGAGGTGCGGTCGCGCTCCAGCTCGGCCGCGATGGCGGCCTCGCCGGCCCGGCCCGTGGCGGCCAGCCGCTCCAGGAACGTCCAGCGCAGGTCCGTGTCCACGGACAGCCCGGTGACCAGCTCCGTGCCCTCCAGCAGCCCCTCCAGCAGGGCGAGCTGCTCCTCGGTGCGGGCGGTGGCGGCGAACGCCCGGGCCCAGGCGAGCTGGTGGTCGCTGCCCGGCTCCGCCGCCCGCAGGTGCTCCAGCGTCGCCTCCGTCCACGTCGCCAGGCCCGTCTCGCGCCACTCGGGCGCCGCGTAGAGGTCGAGGGCGAGCTTGACCTGCCGCTGGAGCGACTGGACGACGCCGATGTCCGACTCCTTGCCGATGCCGGAGAGGACGAGCCGCAGGTAGTCGCGGGTGGGCAGTTCGCCGTCGCGCGTCATGTCCCAGGCGGAGGCCCAGCACAGGGCGCGCGGCAGGGACTCGGTGAAGTCGCCGAGGTGGGCGGTGACGACGCGCAGGGAGTCCTCGTCCAGGCGGACCTTCGCGTACGACAGGTCGTCGTCGTTGAGCAGGACGACGGCCGGGCGGCGCTTGCCGACGAGCTGCGGGACGGCGGTGAGTTCGCCGTCGACGTCCAGCTCGACCCGCTCGGTGCGGACGAGGCGGCCGTCCACGAGGTCGTACGAGCCGATGGCGATCCGGTGCGGCCGCAGCGTCGGGGAGCCCGTGGCGCCCTCGGGCAGCGGGGTCGCCTCCTGGCGCACGGCGAAGGCGGTGATCACGCCGTCGGCGTCGGTGGTGATCTCCGGGCGCAGCACGTTGATGCCGGCCGTCTCCAGCCACGCCTTCGACCACGCCTTCAGGTCGCGGCCGCTCATCAGCTCCAGCGCGCTGAGCAGGTCGGAGAGGCGGGTGTTGGCGTAGGCGAAGGTCTTGAAGTACGCCTGGACGCCGCGGAAGAACGCGTCCTCGCCGACGTAGGCCACGAGCTGCTTGAGCACCGAGGCGCCCTTGGCGTAGGTGATGCCGTCGAAGTTGACGAGGACGTCGTCCAGGTCGCGGATCTCGGCCATGATCGGGTGGGTGGAGGGCAGCTGGTCCTGCCGGTAGGCCCACGTCTTCATGGAGTTGGCGAAGGTGGTCCAGGAGTGCGGCCACCTGGAGCCGGGGGCGGCGGCCTGGCAGGCGATGGAGGTGTAGGTGGCGAACGACTCGTTCAGCCACAGGTCGTTCCACCACTTCATCGTCACGAGGTCGCCGAACCACATGTGGGCCAGCTCGTGGAGGATGGTCTCGGCGCGCACCTCGTACGCCGCGTCCGTCACCTTGGAGCGGAAGACGTACTGGTCGCGGATGGTGACCGCGCCCGCGTTCTCCATGGCGCCGGCGTTGAACTCCGGGACGAAGAGCTGGTCGTACTTGGCGAACGGGTAGGCGTAGTCGAACTTCTCCTGGAACCAGTCGAAGCCCTGCCGCGTGACCTCGAAGATCGCGTCCGCGTCGAGGTACTCGGCCAGCGAGGGACGGCAGTAGATGCCCAGCGGCACCGTGCGGCCGTCCTTCTCGTACGTGCTGTGCACGCTGTGGTAGGGGCCGGCGATCAGCGCGGTGATGTACGTGGAGATGCGCGGGGTCGGCTCGAAGCGCCAGACGTCGTCCGACGGGGTCTCCGGCGTCGGGGAGTTGGAGATCACCGTCCAGCCCGCCGGGGCCTTCACGGTGAAGCGGAACGTGGCCTTCAGATCGGGCTGTTCGAACGAGGCGAAGACGCGGCGCGCGTCCGGCACCTCGAACTGCGTGTAGAGGTACGCCTGGTCGTCCACCGGGTCCACGAACCGGTGCAGTCCCTCACCGGTGTTGGTGTACGCGCAGTCCGCGACCACGCGCAGCTCGTTCTGCCCGCCGCGCAGGTCCGGCAGGGCGATCCGGCTGTCCGCGAAGACGGTGGCCGGGTCGAGCGACGTCCCGTTGAGCACGACCTCGTGCACCGCCGGGGCGACCAGGTCGATGAACGTCTCCGCGCCCGCCTCGGCGGAGTCGAACCGCACGACGGTCTCGGAGCGGAACGTGCCTCCCTCCTGGGCGCCCGAGAGGTCCAGCTCGATCTCGTACGCCTCCACGGTGAGCAGCCGCGCCCGCCGTTCCGCCTCTTCGCGGGTCAGATTCGTGCCTGGCACCTCGGCATCTCCTTCGCATCACACGTCTCGTACGGTCCCGGCCATCCTTCCACGCCGGGGGTGCCGGGCGCCCGGGGTGATCCGCCGGGCTCGCCGCCGGACGCGGTGACGAGGGCGTCGGCGGAGGGCACCACGCGCCGGGGGCCGGCCACCGTGCGGTGACCGGCCCCCGGGGACGCACGTGCCTCAGCCGCGCAGCTCCGCCGCGACCAGCTCCGCGATCTGGACCGCGTTGAGGGCCGCGCCCTTGCGGAGGTTGTCGCCGGAGACGAAGAGCGCGAGGCCGTTCTCGACGGTCTCGTCCTCGCGGACGCGGCCGACGAAGGAGACGTCACGGCCCGCGGCCTGGAGCGGGGTCGGGATCTCGGAGAGCTCGACGCCGGGGGCGTCCTCGAGCAGCTCGCGGGCGCGCTCGACGCCGAGGGGGCGCGCGAAGCGGGCGTTGATCTGGAGGGAGTGGCCGGTGAAGACCGGGACGCGGACGCAGGTGCCGGAGACCTTGAGGTCCGGGATCTCCAGGATCTTGCGGGACTCGTGGCGGAGCTTCTGCTCCTCGTCCGTCTCGAAGCGGCCGTCGTCGACGATCGAGCCGGCCAGCGGCAGCACGTTGAAGGCGATGGGGCGCTTGTAGACGCCGGGCTCGGGGAAGGCGACGGCCGCGCCGTCGTGGGTGAGCTCCGTCGCCTTGGGGGAGACCTCGCGGACCTGCCCGTCGAGCTCGGCGACGCCGGCCAGGCCGGAGCCGGAGACGGCCTGGTAGGTGGTGGCGACCAGGGCGGTGAGCCCGGCCTCGCGGTGCAGCGGCTTGAGCACGGGCATCGCGGCCATCGTGGTGCAGTTCGGGTTGGCGATGATGCCCTTGGGGCGGTCCGCCACCGCGTGCGGGTTGACCTCCGAGACGACCAGCGGGACGTCGGGGTCGCGGCGCCAGGCGGACGAGTTGTCGATCACGACGGCGCCCTGCGCGGCGACCTTCTCCGCGAGCGCCTTCGAGGTGGCGCCGCCGGCGGAGAAGAGCACGATGTCCAGCCCGGAGTAGTCCGCCGTCGCGGCGTCCTCGACGGTGATCTCCGTGCCCTGCCAGGGAAGCGTGGACCCGGCGGACCGCGCCGAGGCGAACAGCCGCAGCTCCGTGACCGGGAAGGCGCGCTCGGCCAGGATCTTGCGCATGACTCCGCCGACCTGACCGGTGGCTCCGACGATTCCGACTCTCACAGGGGGGCTCCCTACTCATGTACAGCGCATGTGTCACCGCCGGGGACGAGGCGTCCTGAAGGCGCGGTTCCCATCATGCGGGGCGAGTGGGGTCAAAAGTCCAATTGATTGTCCCGGTGGGGGCGCCCCCACCGGGAAAGGGGCGGGGCGGGCGCACCATGTGTGCGCCCGCCCCGCCGGCATCGGCCGGAGGTCAGGAGACGACCTTCTCGATCTTCACGGAGCCCGTGCCGGCCACCGTGCCGCGGCCGTTCACCAGCCGCACCTCACCGGCGAACGTACGGCCCTCGGGGGCCGCGCCCGCGACCACCACGTCGGCCTTGACCCGGGCGGACTCGCCCGGGCCCAGCGTGACGGGGCGGCTCGCGTCCACCTTGACCTCGCCGAGCGCGGGGGAGTAGTAGACGTCGCGGTAGTCGTACGCCGTCCGGCCGGAGGGGACGGAGTAGCCGGCGACCTCGACCGTGTACTCGCCCGGGGCGGGCGAGGTCAGGACGACCTGCTCGTCGGAGCCGCCGCTGGTGGAGGAGCCGACCGGCCTGCCGTCCTTGTAGACGACGAGGTCGAGGTCGGCCTTGGGGTCGGCCGTGCCGCCGATGGCGGCCTCGAAGCGGGTGACGCCCTCACCGAGCGTGACCTTGGTGGTCTGCTTCTGGCCCTGGGCTATCTCCGGCCGGGAGATCCTGGACGAGCCGAGGCGGCCGCCCTGGAGCCTGCCCTCGAAGGGGGCGTAGCCGTTGGTGGCCTTCCAGGTGACCGGGGCCGGGGTGCCGGCCTTCGCCTCGGCGACGGTGGCCACCGCCGGGTCGAAGGAGGCGCCGAGCACCGTGGCGGTCACCGTGTACGGGTTGTCGAGCAGCGGGGAGGTGCGGCGCGACTCGACCTCGATCTCCCACACGCCGGGCAGCGGGTTCGCGTAGGAGCGCACGTCCGGGCGGCAGGTGTTCTTGGGGTTGTCGTAGTTCGGGTAGCAGTTGACCGTGGAGGTGGGGTCGACGGGCACGCCGTAGGAGTTGATGGCGATGAAGCGGGTCTGGCTGCCCTTGGCCAGTCCGTCGATCGCGACCTCCAGGGACGTGGCGCCCTTGGGCACGGTCACGAAGTACGAGGTCGTGGCGTTGCGCTGGACCGTGCCGGACTTCTTCACGGCGTACGACGGCTTCGTCAGCGGGTCGGCGGCCACGACGGTGGCCATGACCTGCTTGTCGATGCCCTCGGTGCGGTCGTCGTCCACGGTGAGGATCGCGCTGTGGATCCCGGCGGACTTCGCCTTGGCCACGACCTTGACGGTGACGGGCTCGTTCAGCGGCAGCCGCACCTCGTCGGAGCCGGCCAGCTTGAACGTCCCGTCGTTGTGGCGCCACTTCAGCTCGTGCCAGACGGCCTTGTCCGGGCCGGAGGTCCGGGTGATCGTGACGTCGTAGGTGCGCGCCTCGCCGGTCTTGAGGCCGCCCTCGCGGTCGTAGATCCCGGTGCCGGAGCCGGGGGTCTTCAGGTTGCCGGAGAGGGCCGTGGAGACGGGGGCCTTGACGGTGTAGTCGTGGGCGGTGGCGCCGTGCCGCAGCGCGTCCCACGCCTCGTTGACGTCGATCAGGCCGGAGCCCTGCTCGTGCGCCTGGAAGCCCTTGATCTTCCTCGCGGTGCTGGTGAGCGCCGTGCGCAGATCGGCCGGGGTGAGCTTCGTGTGCCGCTGCTTGGCGGCCGAGATCAGCAGCGCCGAGGCGCCGGCGGCCTGCGGGGAGGCCATCGAGGTGCCCTGGAGCATGCCGTAGCCGGGCGGCAGGTCGTAGCCGGACTCGGCGACGGGCGCGCCGGGCTCCCAGGTGGGCGTCGTGTTGACGGACGCGCCGGGGGCGGTGATGACGGGGGCGAAGCCGCCGTCCTCGCGCGGGCCGCGGGAGGAGAACGGCATCATGGCGTACGTGGTCCGCACCTCGGAGCCGTAGTTGGCGGCCCAGGTCTCCTTGGAGACGGACGCGCCGACGCTGAGGACCTTGTCGGCCAGGCCGGGGTCGCCGATGGTGTTGGCGCCCGGGCCGCTGTTGCCCGCCGAGATGACGAGCTGGACGCCGTAGGTGTCGATGAGCCGGGTGTAGAGCTCGGAGCGGGCGTTGTTGCCGTCGTTGAGCGCGGGCAGGCCGCCGATCGACATGTTGACGATGTCCACGCCGTGGTTGACGACGAGGTCGATCATGCCCTCGGTGAGCGCGACGTTGGTGCAGCCGCCGCTCCAGGTGCAGGCCCGCGACGAGACCAGCTTGGCGCCGGGCGCGGCGCCGTTCATCTTCCCGCCGAACAGCCCGTTGGCCGCCGTGATGCCGGCGACGTGCGTGCCGTGCTCGGACTCGATGACGCCGATGTTGACGAAGTCGGCCTTCTTGCCCGCCCAGTCCGGGCCGGCGGGGTCCATCGGCACGTCCTTGCGGACCTGCACCACGAAGGGGATGCGCTCGGCGATCGGGGTCTTCGGGTCGTCCTTGCCGAAGTAGCCGACCTGGAAGCCGTCCTTGTACGGCTTCATCTCCTCGTCGTTCGCGAAGTCCCCGTCGTCGTCGAGGTCGACGCGGACCGTGCCCCTGGCCGGGTCGTAGAGGACCGCCCAGGAGTCGGTGGTGTCGCCGTCGCGGTTGAGGTCGCCCTTCATGTCGCCGCCCGCGGTGGCGCTCTCGCGGAAGAGGGAGACCCGGTAGGAGCCCGACGGGGCCTTGTACGTACGGCCGTTGAAGGAGAAGGAGGGGCCCGAGACGTCCTTGGTCATCGGCAGCCAGGTGCCGTCGTCGTCGGTCAGCGGGTCCGTCGAGGTCACCCAGTCGACGATCTTCCGCTCGCCGGTGGAGGTCTTCTGCAGCGCCGGGTGGGCCAGGTCCACCCCGGAGTCGAGGATGCCGATGGTCACGCCGCGGCCGTCCGCCTTCGGGTGGTCCTCGACGAAGTCGACGGCGCCGGTCTCGAAGGCCGGCTGGTACGGGTTCTTGGCCGGGGTCCGCTTGCCGGGCGCCGGGTAGGAGCGCTTCTTCGGGCCCTTGGCGCCCGCCACGGCGTCGGCGCGCGGCGTCGGGTCCGGGAGCTTGATCTCCTGCTTGAGGTCGATGCCGTGCACGGAGGACAGCTTCTGGGCCTCGGCGATGGCCGCGTCCGCCTTGTCGGTGGGGATGGTGGCGCGGACGTAGCCGAGCCGGTCGTACTCCTTGCCGACCGAGGCGCCCTTGATGCCGTCGAGCCGGCCGGCGATCTGGCCGGTCTGCCCCGGAGCGGTGGCGATCATCATGGTGACGGTGCGCTCGCCCTTGGACCGGGCCTTGGCGAGCAGCTCGGCGCCGTGCGAACCGAGCTTGTCCTTCGGGGACTTGACGGTGCCGGAGGGCTTCGCGGGGCCCGGCTGAGGCCCGTCGGCGAGGGCGGGGGCGGCGCCCGTGGCGGCGAGGACGACCGCCGCGGCGGCCGCGACGGCTATTCGGCCGGCGCGTCTCGCGCCGCCGCGGGAGGAGGGGGTGGTCATGGGGATCCCTGGCTCGTTGGGGATGACGGCTGCCGGTGGCAGGTCCGGATATCGGAACCGGATGGCGCATCACTTTTATGGAAGTGACGGGCGTTTGGGGAGAGTTGCCAGGGAGGGAAAATAAAGATGGCGTAAACCCGCCAGCCCTTGCATCGGGAGGAAGCGGGACGGACTCCGTGAACCGGCCGCGGCCCGGCTCACGCGCCCTTCCCCGCTCCACCCGGGCGGGGCACGGATGAGGCAAACGGACTACAGCGCGACCGACGGGGCCATAGCGTTCACCGTGTCGCTTTCCCCGTCGGGTGAACGCTGAGTGAGCCTCAGTGCTCGAGGGGACGAGTGATACATGTCGGTTCGCAGTAGCCAAGATCCATGTGAGGTGATCTGCGGCGACCGTTGCCGCCGCGTTCACGCCCAGGCCATTCGCGCTGCCAACGATCCTCGGTGACAGCAGCCGCCGACCTCCTGCACGCCCGTACGCCTTCGCGTTCGCACGCACTCGGGGAGACCGCCCATGCCCAGCAGATCCGAAAGATCCGCAGCTCCGCACGTCGACCGCCGGGGGTTCCTGGCCGCGGCGGGCGCCGTCGGCGCGACGACCGGGCTCGCCCTCGCCCTGGGGTCCTCCGCCCCCGCCTTCGCCGGCCGCATGGCGCCCGGCACGACCGGCGGCGGCACCGGTGACCCCGTCCCCTCCGCCGCCCCGCAGGCCGCGGAGGCCGGCGCGGCGGAGGCGGCCCCGACCGGCGAGGGCACCACCCTCGTCTCCGTCGCCACCCCGCGCGGCAGCGGCGGCTACCGGCGGCTGGGCGACGGACCGGGCTGGCCCCGCGTCGTCCGCACCGACCTCGCCGACGCCCGGGACGGCCGCGAGCGCCGCCGTACCACGATCGCCTCGTTCGTGCAGTTCACCGACCTCCATCTGACCGACGTCCAGCACCCCCTGCGCTACGAGTTCTTCCGGGCCGGCGGCGAGGGCGCCTGGCGGCCGCACGAGGCGCTGACCCTGCCCGGCGTCGTCTCGCTCGTCGAGCGCGTCAACAAGCTCCGCCGCGGCCCGGCCACCGGCAGCCCGCTCAAGTTCGTCATCACCACCGGCGACAACGGCGACGAGAACGCGAAGATCGAGGCCGAGTGGTTCCTGACCGCCCTCAGCGGCGGGCGCATGGACCCCAACACCGGTGACCCGCACCGCTACGAGGGCGTCCAGAACAGCGGCCTGAAGCTCTACTGGCACCCCGACAGCTCCCTGCGCGACCAGGACAAGGCCCTCGGCTACCCGCGCATCGACGGCTACCTCGCCGCCGCCATGCGCCGCGTCAACAGCCCGGGCCTGAACATCCCCTGGTACTCCACCTTCGGCAACCACGACCTGCTGTCGGGCGGTTGCTACCCGGCCGCCGGGTCGTTCATCGCCGACGTCGCCGTGGGCGGCAAGAAGCTCTACACCGTCTCCGCCGAGGAGGCCAAGTGGCTCATGGACGGCGAGGGGCGCGGCGTCGATCCCAAGGGCAAGCGCATAGAGGAGCTGCTGCGCAAGCACAAGAAGGAGCTGCGCGGCATCACTCCGGACGCGCGCCGCGTCCCCCTGACGCAGCGTCAGTACGTGGCGATGCACCTGGAGCGCAGGTTCACCGGCCGCGGGCCCGTCGGGCACGGCTACACCAAGGAGAACCTCGACTCCGGCCGGCTCTACTACAGCTTCCGCGTCTCGGACCGCGTCGTCGGCATCAGCCTCGACACGACCGATCCCGGCGGCCACTACCAGGGCTCCCTCGGCACGGCCCAGCTCGACTGGCTGGACCGCACGCTCAGGGCCCACCAGCACGACTACGCCCTGGTCTTCAGCCACCACCCGAGCTGGAGCATGGACAACTTCACCCCCGACCCCGACCGGCCGGACGAGAAGCGCCACGGCGGCGACGAGGTCATCGCCCTGCTCCAGCGCCACCCCAACGTCCTGGCCTGGATCAACGGCCACAGCCACCGCAACCGCATCCGCCCGCGCGGCACGTTCTGGGAGATCGCCACGGCCTCCCACGTCGACTACCCGCAGCTGGCGCGCGTCATCGAGATCACCGACAACCGCGACGGCACGATCTCCCTCTACACGACCCTCGTCGAGTCCGCCGCCCCCCACCGCACCGACTACCACGACCTCTCCCAGACCGGACTGGCCTCCCTCTACCGCGAGCTGGCCTTCAACGCCCCCGGCAAGGACGGCTCGCTGGTCGGCGACGCGAAGGACCGCAACACGGAGCTGCTGTTGAGGCGGTGAGCTTTCGGGGCCGTCGGGTCACGGATCGGATTCAGGGAACCGGCCTTCCGGGACTTCGCGTCCGGAAGGCCGGTTCCCTTTTTGCGCGGGAGCGGTCGCCCCTGGACGCGCAGGTGACACAGTCGATCCGCGTATTCGGCGGATTCGGGTGCTCCGGTGCTGCCGGAGTGCTGGAAGAGACGCGTTCCGGCCAGGACTCGGACCGTTTCCGACGACCAGGTGAAGTGACCGCCCGGCCGGCTGCCGTTCGATGGGCCGGATATTCCCTTTGCGGGTAACAGCCGTGGCCGCCCTGGTGATTGGCCGTAAATTCCGATTCCGTTTGTGTGTGAGCTGTGTATTCCGGTTTCGGGCGGGAGGTGTGGTCCGGCTCCGGAGTGGAGAATTCCGGTGGCGGAAAGGTGATCGTTGCGAGGGCGAAGTGAGCCGCTTAGGTTCACCGGGGGAACAGCTCCGGCCACATCGGCGGAGCTGGAAGGGGGGAGCGGTGAACCGCATATCTGCGCGCACGGATGCGACTGCGTCCGTCGACGCCATGCCGGCCCGTGGGGTGCGGCGTCCGGAGAGGAAAAGCTCCGGTTTATGACCGCGTGCGGCCGTAGGGCCGCCGCCCGGAATGTCATTGCCTGGACGGACTCGCAGTGATTCGCGTCGTCGTGACGTCTCATGCTCCTGCGAGTGTTCGCCGCCTGTACAGATCTCGTCGCCCTCGCGCGACGCCAGAGGGGTTTCGGAACCACTATGCACAAGAGACATCGCGCCTCCACACGTGTCCGGAGGATCGTCACGCGCGGCCTCGTGACCACCACCACGCTCGCCGCCGTGACCGGTGTCGTCGCCCAGGAGGCCGCCCTCGCCGCGCCGAGGGGCGCCGTCGCCCCGGCGGACGCCATCGGAACCGACGGCGAGCAGCGCATCGCGGCGGCCGCGGTCATCGACTTCTTCCCGAGCAGTGCGAACCTGCAGCTCAGCGATTACGACTTCGTCCGCCTGCTGTGGCAGAAGGCCGGTGAGTCGGGCGAGAAGTGGACCGCGGTCCGCACGGCGGCCGAGGCGGCCATGGCCAGTTCCTCCGCCGAGGACCATGTGCGGTTCATCGTCACGGGCATCGCCGAGGCAGGGAAGACCGACAGGAAGCGGCAGGACGACCAGGCCGAGGCCGACCGTGCGGCCCGCCTCGCCAAGTCCCAGGCGCTGCTGGCCGTCGGCATCCCCAGCACCCCGGAGCTGCTGGCGCTCAGCGACGACAATTTCATCCGGGCTGTCATCAAGTATTCGGCTGCGGGCTCGGAGGTCCAGAAGGCGGGTGCCAAGGCGCTGGCCGGGAATGCCGCCGACTGGCGGGAGTTCATCGTCAACGGCGCCCGTGAGGCCCACAACCGCGACATCGAGAACGAGCTCAAGGAAATCGAGGAGAAGAACCGCCAGGAGGCCGAGCGCAAAAAGGAACAGGCCGCCCGCAAGAACGTTGCGGCGCTTTTCCGTATGACGCCGACCGAGGCGATGCTCACCCTGGGCGACGACAACTTCATCCGGGAACTGCTGCGTACGGCCCCGGAAGATCTGCGGGGGAGCGAGCTGTACACGGCCGCTCAGCGGACTGTGCTCAGCTCCGACCCGGCGGAGTGGAAGAAGTTCATCCACTCCGGTGCGGAGGAGGCGTACAAACGCGACGACGAGATCCGTCGGAAGAAGCTCGCGGAGGCCAACCGCGGAGACGTCCGGAAGATCATGGCCTTGGCGGAGAACGGCGGGGTGAACCCGGGGCTGGTGGACGCGGCACGGAAGGCACTTGCCGGCGACGACGAGGAGGTCGCCCGGTTCCTCAAGCCGGACAGCCTGAACCGCGCGCGGCGGCAGTCGCTCCGGGTCAGTGTCGGGCCGCAGGCCGGGTGGTACGTCCGAGGGTCGGCCCCGGACGGCGACTACGGCTACATCGGCCCCGTCGACGCCAAGAGCAAGCAGGCCGCCCGTGAGGAGGCCACCTGGGTCATCGTGCCCGCGCTCGCCAGCAATCCCGGTTGCTTCTCCTTCGAGTCGGTGCGCAAGCCGGGCTACTACCTGTGGAGCGAGAGCAAAGGCAACGGGATCGTCCGGATAGTCGGGGACGACGGCAGCGCGGAATTCAAGGGGAACGCCACCTGGTGCCGTCGCGAGGGATTCGCCGGGACCGGGACATCGTTCGAGCTGGCGAGCTGGCCCGGGGTCTACCTGCGGTCGGGGTACGGACAGCTTTATGTCGGCGCTTCTGGTGAGCAGTTCGACCAGGAGGCCACATGGACTGTCGCTCCTCCGCTTGCGCGTTGATGCTCCCCCCTTCCGAGTTCACCCCCAGAGAAGAACGGATCCCACGATGTTCCGGACCACACGGGCCGCGCTGGCCGTCGGTGCCAGTCTCGCGGCTCTGGCCGGCGGCGCGACCACCACGTACGCAGCTCCTGCCGACACGTCCTCCTTCGTACGCCTGCGGGCGGAGCACAGCGGGAAGTGCCTCACCATTGAGGACGCCAAGATCGGCGAAGGGGCGTACGCCGTCCAGCAGTCCTGCTCCGACGACCTGGACAACCAGCTCTTCCAACTGCGCTCCGCCGGCGCGGGGACGATCTCGGTATGGGCCAAACACAGTGGCCGCTGCCTGGGAGTTGGACCGAACACCGACTGGAACGTCCAGCAGTTGTGGTGCCCCGACAACTCCAGCCAGCGCTGGCGGGTGATGCTCGTCGAGGTCGCAAAGGGCCTGTACGAAGTGCGCCCCGCGGGCGACCCCGGCTCCCAGGCCTACTGCCTCACCATTCCGGGATACAGCCAGGACGAGGGTACGAGGGCGTTGAGCTGGACATGCACCGGAGCCCCCTCCCAACGCTGGCACCTGCAGCCGGCCGCCTCCTGAAACCCACTCGAGTAGAAACGGATCTCACCATGGCACGGATAGTTCGGGCCGCAGCCGCTCTCGGCGCAGGTCTGGTAGCGCTGGCCGGTGCCACGACCACCGCACATGCGCGGGGAGTCCCTTCTGCTTCTGTCGGCACCGAGGGGGGAACGGTCGTGGAGCTCCAAGCGGCGGACAGTAACGCCTGCCTGGCCGCCGTAGACAGGAACGGCTTCCGTGCGGGGCTGGACTTCTGCACGACCGACTGGGAGACGGGACTGTGGCAGGTGATTCCCGTCGACAACTCCTCTGTCGAATTCCGGACGGTATCCGGCGGCAAGTGCCTTGAGGTGGAGAACAGCGGCACCCAGGCCGGAGCGGCTGTCCAGGTCTGGGACTGCACCGGGGGCAAGCAGATGCGCTGGCAGATGGACCTCGTCGATCCCGTCCGGAATCTGTACCAGCTGCGGCCCACGCATACGTCGGACCGCTGCCTGGACATAGTCAACGGTGCCCTGGAACTCGGCGTGAACGCACAGTCGTGGTACTGCAACCAGACCGAAGCCCAGCTGTGGCGGATCAAGCCGGTAGAGCGGCGGCCGACGTCGTGAACCGCCGGACGTGGGCCGTACCCGCGCTGGTCGTCGGCTTGTTGACCGGCACTTCGGCGGGGACGGCCCCCGCCCGGGCCGTCACCCCGGCTGTAGCCGTCGCTGCCGCCGACCAGCCAGTCGCCCTCATCTCCGCCGTCGCGGCCGAGGACGCACGCAACCGCGTCCGCAAGATGGCCATGTCGCCCCTCCCGGACGAGATCCGCAGCTCCGCCTGGCTCGCCCTGCGCAGCAGCCGGGGCGATGCGGCGATCGCCGAGTGGCTGGCGCCCGGTGGCGGATTCCAGAAGGCGCTCCAGCGGATGCGCACCACTCAGAGCATGAACCGGGCCTTCTGCGAACGGGTGTTGCGCACGCACTCCGCTGCCTTCTCCCCCGAGGTGCACGCCGCGGCCGAGCGCGCCGTCGCGGGAACGCCCGTCGACCAGGCTGCCTTCGCCAGGTCCGGCTACGACGCGGCCCTGAAGCGCGACCGGGCGGCCCGGGAGGCCGACGGTCAACGCAAGGCCGAAGTGGCGGCGAAGGACCGGGACTTCGTCCGGAGCATCGCAGAGAACGACCCGGGCGAGCAGGTGCGGGTCGCCGCGCGGTGGGCACTGCGGCCCGGGGCCGGTGACGCGGACGTGGCGGAGTTCTTCGGCTACGGATGGGCGACCGGCGCGACCCTCGATCTCGAGGGTTACCGGATGCGTGTCGCGGACGCGGAAGTGGCGCGGCACCACACCCTCTCCCGCCTGCTGGAGAAGGCCACCGCCGCCGAGGAGGCCCTGAAGAGCGCTGCCGACGAGGTCGAGGCCCGCGCCGAGGCCGAACGGGCCTGGGGCGAGGTGGCCGACCACGCCGACGCCGCGCGCAAGGCGTGGCTGGCCGAGCGGGACACGGCCATGGCGCAGGCGGAGAACTGGCGGAACATCGCCCAGGCGTCCAAGGACTCGGCCGACCGGCTCTGGAAGAACATCGGTGACTCCGCCGCGGCCAACCATGACTCCTGGGCCGGCGAACAGACGGAGGCGGCCGGTACGGCCGTCTTCTGGAAGGACATGTTCGACCGGGCCCAGGAGAGCGAGAACCGTGTGAAGGGCTGACCCGCCCGCCGCGTCATCTCGCTTCGACCCCCAGACCCCTGCTCGCGGATGAAGGGCGGGGGTCTTTCTTTTCTTCATTCCTTTCATCAGGAGGATTCCCGTGATGGGTGGATTCCGGCCGAGGGCCGGAAGACCGCGCGGTGGTGTGACCCGCGCGGTGAGAGCAGCGGTGTCCACGGCGGTGGCCGTGGCGCTGCTGGGCGGGCTGACGGGCCAGTCGGCCGGCGCGGTGGAGAGACCGGAGCGCCTCTCCAGGTTCGCTGCCACGGCCCCGGCGACCGCACCGGCGCCTCGTCCGCAGACCGGTTTCGAGCGTCGTGCCGACGACGGCGACCGGCAACTGGTCGAGGTCATGGCCGAGTTCGACGAGGACGAGGAGGTCAAGGCCGCCGCGAGAAAGGCGCTGGAGAGCAGCGATCCGAACGCGGTCCGGGAGTTCCTGGAGCACGGCGAGGCCGAGGCCCGCAAGCGGTCCCAGGAGAAGAAGGACGCCGCCGACGCCGAGAACCGGCGCAAGATCGAGGCGATGCGCGGGACCGGCGGCCCGTACTTCGAGCAGGAGGTGGACCGGGTCCTCAAGGGCTCGCCGCGCGACCGCGCCGACTTCCTGGCGTTCGGGGCGGAGATAGCCCGGCAGCGGGACAAGAAGACCGACGAGAACGACAGGAAGCAGGCGGCGGAGAACCGCAAGCGCGTCGAGATGCTCGCCGCCGCCGGCGGGCCGGAGGTCAAGAAGGCCGCACAGGCGGCACTCGCGACCGATGACGAGAAGGCGATCGCGGAGTTCCTGGAGAAGGGCTACCAGGAGGCCGCGAAGAAGGACGCCGACGCCCGCGCGGACCGCGAGAAGGCCGAGAAGGAGGCGCGGGAGGCCGCCGAGAAGCTCAAGGAGCTGGCGGAGAAGTCCGCCCGTGCCGCCGAGGCACGCACCAAGCTGATCGCCGCCCACGGCGACGCCGTCAAGGCTCTCAAGAACGCGTCCAACGCCATGAGTAGCCGCCGCCGCGTCACGGCAGGCGGACCGGATGCTGGCCGCCGACCGGGCGGGCAAGCGGCTGTCCGACTACGGCGGCGTGAAGGCCGATGTCGCCCGTCAGGTCGGCAACGCGGGCGACGCGGCCAAGGCGGCCGAAATCGCCGCGCGGCAGGCCAAGGCGCAGGCCGACGTGCTCGTGGAGACCGGGCTGACGCACGGCGTGCGGTGGTCCGAGGTCGCCCAGGGCATCAAGGCGGCGGCGGACGCGGCCGTCAAGGCGAGCGAGACCGCGCAGCACGCGGTGGACGCCACGGCGGCCGACGCGGCCGGGCTGAACGCCCGGAACGCCACCGAGCTGCACGAGCGGCAGGCCGAGCAGTGGCGGGCCAACGCCGAGGAGCACGCCCGGGCCGCGGCCCGGCTGGCCGAGGCCGCCGGCCGGCAGGCGAAGGTCGCCGCGGACGCGGCCGCCCGGGGCAAGCAGGCCCGCGTCGACGCCGAGAAGGCGGAGGCGGAGGCGTGGGACCACGCCCGTAAGACCCGCGAGGCGCGGGCCGAGGCTCAGCGGCAGGCGAAGATCGCCGCCGAGCAGCGGGCGATCGCGGAGCACGAGCGTGCCCTGGCCGCCGAGGCCCGGGCACGCGCCGAGCGCGAGCGGGACGCCGCCGCGGCGGCGAAGGCCCGCGCCGAGGCCGAGGCCCGCAACGCGTCCGCCAAGCGCGCGGAGGCGCAGGCGGCCGCCGCCGACGCGGCGGAGAAGCGCGCCTGGGCGGCGCAGATGGAGAGCAAGGCCGCGAGCGCGGACGAGCGGGCGCGCGGCGACGAGACGAAGGCCCGCGAGGCCCGGGACAAGGCGTACGAGGCCGAGCGCGAGCACCGGGCCGAGGAGGCGCGGGCCAAGGCGTCGGAGGCCATGGAGGCCGCGACCAAGGGCACCGAGGACGCCGCCCTCACCCGTTCCTACGCGGACGCGGCGCGGGCCGACGCCAAGGCGGCGGGCGAGGCGGCCGGCCGGGCGCGCGGCGCCGCCGACGCGGCGAGCGGCGCGGCGATGCGGTCCCGGTCGGCGGCCATCGAGGCGGCCGGTGCCGCGGCCCGCTCCCGTGCCGCGGCGGCCGAGGCGAGCGCCCACGCCGCGCGGGCCGACGAGGCTGCGGACAAGGCGGAGGCGGCCGCTTCCGCCGCCGACGCGGCGGCGAACAGGGCGCAGGCCGAGGCGGCCGCCACGCACGCGGCGGCACGCCGGGCCGACGCGAAGGCCGCCGAGGCCACGGCGCAGGAGGCCCGCGCGGGTATCGCCTCCCACGAGGCGGCGCGGCTGGCCGGGCTGGCCGCCGTCGAGGCGAGCGGCGCGCTCCAGGCGGCCGGCCGCACCAAGGACGAGGCCGCCGGGGCGACCAGTGAGGCCGCCATGGCGCAGGTCCAGGCCACGGTCGCCGTCCAGGCGTCGCTGGCCGCGCGCTCCACGGCCGCCGGGATCGCCGATCCCGCCAACGAGGCCATCGAGCTGACCGCTCCCTTCTCGGGGCAGGACGTCGACGCCGACTTCGCGGCCGAAGTGGCCCGGGCGGCCCAGGAGACGGGCGCGACGGAGGTCGCGTCCGCCGACGCGAAGGCCGCCGAGGCGGTCAGGGCCGCGGAGGCGGCCGAGGCTTCGGCCCAGCGGGCCAACGAGCAGGTGGCCCCGGCGTTCAAGGCGGCGGCCGCGGCGGCACGTTCGTCCGCCGACGCCGCTCGTTCCTCGGCGGCGGCCATGAAGTCCGCGGCACAGGCCGCGGAGGACGGCGCCAAGGCGCGGGCGGCCGCCGCCCGGGCGAAGGACGCCGATGCCCAGGCCCAGGCCGACGCGAAGGAGGCCCGCGAAGCGGCGGACCGGGCTTACGCGGACGCCGCCGCCGCGCGCACGGCGGCCACCCAGGCCGAGGCCGAGGCGGAACGGGCGCGCGGCGCAGCGGCGGAGGCCGACAACCAGGCCGCCGCGGCCAGCAGCGCCGCCGCGCGGGCCGAGAAAGAGGTGGCAACCGCCCAGGCAGCCGCGACCCGGGCGGCGAAGGACGCCGAGGACGCGAGGAAGCTGGCGGACTCGGCGGAGGAGCACGCCAAGTCGGCGGAGACCGCGTCGAAGAACGCGGACAAGTACGCGAAGGAGGCCGACGAGGCGGCCAGGAAGGCCGAGGAGTTCGTCCGCGAGCAAGAGCGGAAGATCCTTGCGAAGGCTGCCGAGAAACGGACCGGTCCGGCGGAGGATTCCAAGCCCTCGGGCGACGAGGAGGCGGAGGCTCTCCAGGAGGCGGGCATCACGCCCGAACAGCTCGAAGAGGACCGCAAGCTCGCGGAGAAGGACCTCGTCGACTACCTGATGGAGAACGGCGCCGAGATCTTGGTCGATCTTGCCGTCGGGGACATCAAGGAGTGCATCGACGACCCCAACATCCCCAAGTGCCTCTGGGCGATTGTCACCAGTCTCCCCCTGGGCAAGGCGGTCAAGGTCGCTGCGAAGCTCAAGGAGATCGGCAAGGCCATCTGGGGGGTCGACAAGTTCCTCAAGAAGTCCGCCGAGGCCAAGAAGCGGCTCAAGAAGGCGGAGGAGACCCTCGAGAAAGTCCGGAAGAAGATTCCGGACTGTGACACGAAGTCCGGTGGCGGGAAGGGCAAGGGCGGGAAGAAGGGGTTCGCCGCCGCCTCGTCCCGCATCGTCATCGAGTGTGACGAGACGGTCCTCTACCGTTCCCCGGCCACCGGCAAGCGCGCCTCCGAGGAGAAGGGACTGAACACGGCCAACCATGACGGCTCACACCCCACGGCGTACCTTTCCAACAAGCCCGAGGGGGCGGCGCAGTACGCCGGGAACGGACATGACTACGGCTTCCACCGGTTTGTGATGAAGCCCGGGTTCCAAGAGGCCTTCGGCAAGCTCGAATTCCCCCTCGAGAACTCGGACGGTGTCTCCGGCCTGACTGAGTGGAGGATTCCTGCCGGCAGGTTCGCCGAGTTCAACTCATATATCGATCACAGCAAGACCCAGTGGTGGGATGCCGCACTGGGGCACTACTATCCGCCCGCCGGCTAGCGAGCGGATACGGAACCGTGGGCGTGTCCGCCGACCGGCGGATGCGCCCACCCGTGATAACAGACCCGGATATGAGGGTGAGGACCATGAATGATCGGGACACGCTGGACCGGTTCAACAGCTACCGCGAGCGGGTCGACGCGCTCGTCGGTGCCGTGTCGGTGGCCGAGGACATCGAACCCAGAGAGCGCGGCGATGGCCGGGTCGCCGCGCTCGTGTATGCGGGAACGCCGGGTCCGGGATATGTGACGGGCTTTACATACGGACTGTCCCTCGTCCCGCGTCCGGATTGGGGGGCGGTGGCCAGAGAGCTCGCCATCACCGTCCGTTCCGATGACGTCGAATGGTGCAGAGTGCCTGCCAGGATCGTCGCCGCACTGCGTGGTCTGGGGCCGTCGTTCCGGTCCGGGGAGGTCTTCGGCCATGTCGGACGGTATGTGGCCGACTCGGCGATGAACAGTGTGGTGTTGGGCAGTCCCGTCATTGGTGGTGCGGGGCCGCTCGATCTCGCCTCCGGCCGGGGGGCGACGGGGGAGGCCGACCTGGTGGAGATCCTGGGTGTGTACCCGATCCACGCAACGGAGCGGGAGTACGTACAGACGCATGGTGCCGAGGCGCTCTGGCGTCTGGGCTGGGACCGAGTCGACCCCGGACGGCCGTCCGCCGTCCGAACGTAACCTCACCGCGGCAGCACCACCACGTACGCCCCCGGCGCCCGCTCCGCCGACGCCGCAAGCGCCGACCGCACCACGTCGGCCAGTCGCTCGGGCGCGTCCCGCAGATCGCGCGGGGGGACGGCCAGCACCGCCAGGCCGAGCTGGGCCAAGTGCTCGTGCGTGCGGGCGAGTTCGTCGCGCAGCGGGGCGTCGCGGCGGGAGCGGGTGTCGATCTCGACGGCGACGCCGTGGTCGGGCCAGTAGGCGTCGACGGTGCCCAGCAACGGGCCGCCGGGGAGGAGGAGTTCGACGTTCCAGAGGGGGACGGGCAGGGCGTGGTCGGCGACGAGGGCGTAGAGGCGGTCCTCGGCGGCGGCGCGGCCCTCGGCGAGGAGCGTGTCCAGGA
Source organism: Streptomyces caatingaensis (assembly GCF_001187435.1). Taxonomy (GTDB): domain Bacteria; phylum Actinomycetota; class Actinomycetes; order Streptomycetales; family Streptomycetaceae; genus Streptomyces; species Streptomyces caatingaensis. Next base: position 765,598 of record NZ_LFXA01000018.1, read on the forward strand.
CGGCGGCCACGGGCCCCCGCTCCAGCAGCCTGGCGCGGGCGAGTTCGCGGTACAGGCGCGTGGCCTCGCAGTGGCCGCCGCGGACCGCCTCGGTGAGGACGCGGCGGATCGCCTCCGGGTCCGCCAGCCGGGCCACCGCGTCGGCGACGGCGCGGGGGACGGGGGCGACCGGCACGCCGGTCAGCAGCCGTGGCCGGGGCACGGAGGGGGAGCGCACCGGGCGGACGAAGCCCGTCGCGCGCAGTCGCCGGGTGTGCGGGACGAGGACGTCGATGTGCTCCAGGCGCAGCAGCGGGGGAGCGCTGGTGAAGCGGTGCAGGGCCAGCGCCGCCAGGCCGGTGATCATCGCCTCGCCGTAGGGGGCCTCGGCGCCGCACGGCTGGAGGGGGATGCCCTGGGAGCGGGCCCGGGTGTACATCAGGGCGGCGTGCAGCCGTTCCTCGCTGGTGGCCGGGCCGGTGTGGAGCAGGTAGACGCCGGGCAGGAGCTGCTGCCAGGGGCCGCCGGGGCGGCAGCGCTCGCCGGCCTCGGCGGCGGAGACGCCGTGTTCGCGCAGCCGGCGCGCGGTCATGACGCGGTGGCGGACGTCGGAGAGGTGGTGGAGCGGGCGCGGGGAGAGGGGGGTCTCGTGGTTCATGACCCGGCCATTCCCGCTCGGCGCCCGCTCCTTAACCGCTGTTACGTACCCGTGGTCGAGTGCTGACAACCCCGTGGAGTTGTCCGGGAGTTACGCGGCCGCGGCGTCGCACTCCTGTGCCCGCAGGGCGCGCGCGAGGTCGTCGCGCGCCTCCCGCACCAGGCGCCGCAGCGCCGGGGCCGCGTCGGGGTGCCCGGCGAGCCAGGCGTCGGTGAGGTCCAGCGTCCGCCGGTCGTCCTGGAGGACGGGGAAGAGCCCGCGCACGATCGCCATGGCGATCTCGATCGACCGCTCGCGCCAGACGCGTTCGATCGACGCGAAGTAGGGCTCCACGAACGGCTTCAGCAGCTCCCGCTGCCCGGGCTGGTCGAAGCCGGCGACGGTGGCCTCGGTGAGGGCGTTGGAGAGGACGTCGGAGTCCACGACCCGCTCCCACGCCTCGGCCTTGACCTTGGCGTCCGGGCGGGAGGCGAGGCAGCGCACCTGGTGGCGGCGGCCGGAGGCGGTGTCGTCGCGGGCGAGTTCGGCGTCGATGAGCGCCGCGTCGGCCGCGCCGCCCGCCGCGAGGGCGGCCAGCAGCGCCCAGCGCAGCTCCTGGTCGACCTCCAGCCCGTCGATCCGCGCCGTGCCGTCCAGCAGCCCGCGCAGCAGCTGGAAGTCGGCCTGGGTGGTGGCCACTTGGGCCAGGAAGCGGGCCCAGGCGAGCTGGTGGCCGCTGCCCGGCTCGGCCAGCCGCAGCTCGCTGAGCGCGGTGCGGGCGAGCCGCGCGGAGCCCTCGGCGCGCCAGGCGGGCGCCGCGTAGTGGACGAGGGCGCCGCGCGCGCAGCTGTGCAGCGTCTGCAGGACGCCGATGTCGCTCTCGGCCCCGGCGAAGCGTTCCACCAGCTCCAGGTAGTCGCGGGCGGGCATCAGCCCGTCGCGGGTGAGGTTCCACACGGCCGACCAGCACAGGGCCCGCGCGAGCGGGTCCGTGAGGTCGCCGAGGTGCGCGCGGAGCGTGGCCAGGGAGCCCTCGTCGAAGCGGACCTTGCAGTACGTCAGGTCGTCGTCGTTGACGAGGATGAGCTCCGGCCGTTCGGCACCGGCCAGTTCGGTCACGACCGTGCGCGGCCCGGTGACGTCCACCTCGGCGCGCGCGTAGCGCACCAGCTCGGTGCCCCGGCGGCGGTAGAGGCCGACGGCCACCCGGTGCGGGCGCAGTTCGGGGTGGCTCTCGGGCGCCTCCTGGAGGATCGCCAGCTCGGTGAGGCGGTCGGCCGCGTCGTAGGTCGGCTGCGGCGTCAGGGAGTTGACGCCGGCGGTCTGGAGCCAGGAGCGGGACCAGGCGGCCATGTCGCGGCCCGAGGTCTCCTCCAGGACGGAGAGCAGGTCGGCCAGGCGCGTGTTGCCGTAGGCATGGCGCTTGAAGTAGCGGCGCGCGCCCTCCAGGAAGGCGTCCCGCCCGGCGTAGGCGACGAGCTGCTTGAGGACGGAGGCGCCCTTGGCGTAGGTGATGCCGTCGAAGTTGAGCTTGGCGTCCTCCAGGTCGTGGATGTCCGCCGTGACCGGGTGGGTGGAGGGGAGCTGGTCGGCCCGGTAGGCCCACGCCTTGCGCTGGTTGGCGAAGGTGACCCAGGCGTTGGTGTAGCGGGTGGCCTCGACCTGCGAGAAGGAGCCCATGAAGTCGGCGAAGGACTCCTTGAGCCACAGGTCGTCCCACCACTCCATGGTCACCAGGTCGCCGAACCACATGTGCGCCATCTCGTGCAGGATCACGTTGGCCCGCCGCTCGTACGCCGAGCGCGTCACCTTGCCCCGGTAGACGAACTCCTCGCGGAACGTCACGCAGCCCGGGTTCTCCATCGCCCCGATGTTGTACTCCGGCACGAACGCCTGGTCGTACTTGCCGAAGGGGTACGGGAAGTCGAAGTGCTCGTGGAAGAAGTCCAGGCCCTGCTTGGTGACGGTGAGGATCTCGTCGGCGTCGAAGTGCCGGGCCAGGCCCTTGCGGCAGAGCGCGGCCAGCGGGATCTCCAGCGTGGTGCCGTCGGGCAGTTCACGGCTGTAGTGGTCGCGGACGACGTGGTACGGGCCGGCGACGACGGCCGTGACGTACGTGCCGATGGGCTTGGTCGGCACGAAGCGGCGCAGCGACGAGGCGTCGTCCACCGGCTCGTCCGGGCCGTCCTGCGCACCATTGCTGATCACGGTCCAGGCGGCGGGGGCGGTGACGGAGAAGGTGTAGGGGGCCTTGAGGTCCGGCTGCTCGAAGTTGGCGAACACCCGGCGGGCGTCGGCCGGTTCGTAGTGCGTGTAGAGGTAGACCTCGCCGTCCTCGGGGTCCACGAAGCGGTGCAGGCCCTCGCCCGTCCGGCTGTACGCGCACCGCGCGTCCACGACCAGTTCGTTCTCGGCGGCCAGGCCGTCCAGGGCGACGCGCGTCCCGTCGAAGACGGCCCCCGGGTCCAGGGCCCGGCCGTTGAGCGTGACGGCCGTCACCGAGGGGGCGACCAGGTCGGCGAAGCTCGACGCGCCGGGCTCGGCGCAGCGGAAGCGGATCGTGGTGACGGACCGGAAGGTGCGGGGGCCGGGCCCGTCGTCGGGGCCGACGGCGGACCGGACGTCCAGGTGCACCTCGTAGCCGTCCACGGTCAGCAGTGCGGCCCGCTGCCGGGCCTCCTCACGGGTCAGGTTCTCACCGGGCACGGCGGGGCTCCCTCGGGATGTCAAAAGTCGGTGACTCTCGGATCATCAGGAATCATGGCATGCGCGTCTTTGTTGAAAGTGCGAACACTTCACCCCCCTACCGGGAGAACCCCATGAGCACCACACGCAGGACCTCCGACGAGAAGACGACCGCCGACTTCTGGTTCGACCCGATCTGCCCCTGGGCGTGGATCACCTCGCGCTGGATGCTGGAGGTCCAGAAGGTGCGTCCGGTGGAGGTGCGCTGGCACGTCATGAGCCTCGCGGTGCTCAACGAGCCCCGCATGGACGAGCTCCCGGAGGAGTACCGCGAGAAGATCGCGAACGCGTGGGGTCCGGTCCGGGTGTGTGTCGCGGCCGCCGCCGAGCACGGCGAGGAGGTGCTCGGCCGGCTCTACACCGCGCTCGGCACCCGCTTCCACCACCAGGGCAGGCCGCGCGACCGCGCCACGATCGTCGAGGCGCTGGAGGAGGCCGGCCTGCCGGCGTCGCTGGCGGACGCGGCCGGCACCGACGCGTACGACGCGGAGGTGCGCGCCTCCCACAAGGGCGGCATCGACAAGGTCGGCGAGGAGGTCGGCACCCCGGTGATCGCCGTGCCCGGCGAGACCGGCGCCGAGGCCGAGGTCGCCTTCTTCGGGCCGGTGGTCACCCCCGCCCCCAAGGGCGAGGCGGCGGGCCGCCTCTGGGACGGGACGCTCCTGGTGGCCTCCACTCCGGGCTTCTTCGAGATCAAGCGCACGCGCACGCAGGACCCGGTCTTCGACTGAGCGGCCGCGCGGCGTCCCGGCGGGGCGCGGGGCCGTGCCGGCGCGCGGCTCCGCCGTGTGGGCGCGGCCGGGCGGGGACGGCCGCCGTCCCCCGGAAGGACCGCAGCCGACGCGGGTCGGCCGCGGTTCGCCTAGGGTCCGAACCATGGGCCAGACCGACCTCACCCGGCCCCTGGGCCGCGACGGCGGCTGGGCCGACGCCGAGCCGCCGTGCCGCAACGCCGCCTTCGCCGAGCTCCCCGTCCGCCCGTACGACTTCCTCACCCTCGCCCTGTGCCGCGTCCTGCCACCGCTGTGGTCCCTGTGCCGGCTGCGGCACGCGGCGGGCATGATGCGGCACTATCTGCGGGCCGACGGGACGCCCGTGCGGATCGACGCCGAGGAGCTGCTCGCGCTCCCGGCCGTCCGCGCCGCCGCCGACGAACAGCTCGCGCGCTGGCGGGCCGAGGCCCTGGACCGCTGGCGCGCGGGCCCGCGGGCACCCGCCGCCTACCCCGCCGACAGCGGCTGGCGCGACGTCGTCATCACCCGCCGGGTCAGCGCCGACTGGTGGCTGGCGCTGCGCTGCGCGGAGTTCCGGCTGACCGGCACCGTACGGGTGGACGGCGACGGCGCGACGGCCGTCGACTACCGCTTCGCCCTGCACAAGGGCTGGAACTTCGACCGGGGCGGATCCGAACTGGGCATCCCCTTCACCCCGTTCGCCCGGCTCCACGAGACGGGCCTGGCACGGGAGTTCACGGTGACGGGCGAGGCGTTCGGACACGCCTGAGCCGCCGTGCGCGCCGTCGTGGTGGGAGCATGGGGAGGGCCCCCGCGCGAGTCGACCGCGCGGGGGCCTCCGTGTGCCTGCCGCGTGACACGGGTGAGAAGACGATCACGAGCAGGCCGTTCACGGGCCGGGGGACGGGAGCCCCCGGGGCCTCAGGGGTTGAGCAGCAGCGCGTTGCCGCGCTCCTTGGCGGCGGCGTAACGCTTGGCCACGTCCTGCCAGTTGACGACCTGCCACATGGCCTCGATGAAGTCCACCTTCTGGTTCTTGTACTGCAGGTAGAAGGCGTGCTCCCAGGCGTCGAAGACCAGGATCGGGGTGGAGCCCTGGCCGACGTTGCCCTGGTGGTCGTAGACCTGCTCGACGATCAGCTTGCCGCTGATCGGCTCGTAGGCGAGGACGCCCCAGCCGGAACCCTGGGTGGTGGCCGCCGCCTTGGACAGCTGGGCCTTGAACTTGGCGAACGAGCCGAAGGACTCGGCGATCGCGTCCGCCAGCTCGCCCACGCCGTCCTTGTCGAGCGGCTCGCCGCCGCCGTCGCCGGTCATGTTCTGCCAGTAGATGCTGTGCAGGATGTGGCCGGAGAGGTGGAACGCGAGGTTCTTCTCGAGGCCGTTGATCGAGCCCCACTGCTCCTTGTCACGGGCCTCGGCGAGCTGCTCGAGCGTGTCGTTCGCGCCCTTGACGTACCCCGCGTGGTGCTTGTCGTGGTGCAGCTCGATGATCTTCGCGTCGATGACGGGCTGGAGCGCCGCGTAGTCGTACGGAAGTTCAGGGAGTGTGTAGATGGCCATGCCGAGCCCTCCGACTGCTTATTGCAATTAACTTGCAGGTAGACGCTATCAGCAACTGCCCGGGCTGTGCCGGGAGAGGGGCCACATGGGTCAACTCTCGTCCCAAAGACCGAGGCGGGGTCGGTCCTGGTGATCAGGACCGACCCCGCCTCGGAAGGGGATGTGGTGCCGCGTCAGCCCCGGGGGGCCGCCGCGACGCGCTGCCGCAGGTAGCCGACGAGCGCGAGGGCCGCGGTGAGCCCGGCCGTGGCGTACAGCTGCACGGCCGTGTCCTTCTCGCGCAGCATCAGACCCAGGACGCACAGGATGCCCAGCAGGGCGACGACCGTCAGGGCGGGGAACCACCACATCCGCACCACCAGCCGCTCAGGCTGCTCGCGCTCCAGGCGGTAACGCATCATCAGCTGGGTCACGGCGATAAAGGCCCACACCACCAGCACCGCCGCACCCGTCATGTACAGCAGCCACTTGAACACGGTGTCCGGCCACTTGTAGCTCAGCAGCACGGCGACGAAGCCGAACGCCGAGGAGGCCACGACGGTCCGGCGCGGCACCCCGTTGCTGACCTTGCCCAGGAAGCGGGGGCCCTCGCCGCGCTCGACGAGCGAGTGCGCCATGCGGGAGGCGCCGTAGATGTTGGCGTTCATGGCCGACAGCAGCGCGATCAGGACGATGACGTTCATGATCTGGCCGGCCGCGGGGATGTCGAGGTGCTTGAGGACGGCCACGTACGGGCCGGTGAGGATCGACGTGTCGGTCCACGGGATCAGGGTGACGACGACGAGCATCGAGCCGACGTAGAAGAGGGCGATGCGCCACATCGCCGTACGGACCGCACTGGCGACGCCCTTGACCGGGTGCTCGGACTCCGCCGCGGCGATCGTCACCGTCTCCAGGCCGCCGTACGCGAAGACCGAGGCGAGCAGTCCGGCGACGAGGCCGTCCGTGCCGTTGGGCAGGAAGCCGCCGTGGCCGGTGAGGTTGGAGGTGCCCGGGGCGGAGGTGCCCGGCAGCAGGCCGCAGATGGCGAGGACGCCCAGGATCAGGAAGACGCCGATCGCGGCGACCTTGAGGGTGGCGAACCAGAACTCGAACTCGCCGAAGTTGCCGACCGCCGCCAGGTTCATGCCGCAGAACAGCACCATGAAGCACAGCACCCACATCCACGAGGACGTGGCCGGGAACCACTGGACCATGATGGCCGCCGCGCCGAGCGCCTCGACGGCGATGGCCACGCACAGCTCGATCCAGAAGACCCAGCCCGCGGTGAAGCCCGCCCACGGGCCTATCGCGCGTTCGGCGTGGACCGAGAAACTGCCCGACGCCGGGTTGGCCGCGGCCATCTCGCCCAGCATGCGCATCACGAGCATCACCAGGAGCCCGGACACCGCATAGGCCAGCACGATCCCCGGGCCGGCGGCGGCGATGCCCGCCCCCGACCCCACGAAGAGTCCGGCGCCGATGACCCCGCCCAGGGCGATCATCGACAGATGGCGCTGCTTGAGGCCGTGCGACAGGGAGGTGCCGGAATCCGGCGGTGCGTCGGTGACCGCGCGCTCGGGCGCGGCGGTCGCATCTGTCCGAGTCATGGTCGTGTCTGTCCCCGTGAGTGAAGAGAGTGGTGATGGATCGAGCCAACCGCGAAAAGTTGCCTCAGTGTGGGGGTGATGTTCGCTCAGGACAACACTTGTCACACAGATGTCCGGTATTCAGACGCGGTGATGACTCTCCGTGTCCGACATAGCGCCAGATTCCCGGACGCTCTAGCGGTGCGGGCCCTCGGTGCGGCGCAGCCGGAGTTCCCGCAGGCCCGCCACCGCGAGCACCGCGCCCGTCGCCACCGCCGACCACAGCAGCTGTGGACGGGCCCCCTCGTCGCTGACCATCAGGACCAGGACACCCGCCATGCCGGCCAGCGCCGCCCAGGTCAGATAGGGGAAGCACCACATGCGCAGGGTCAGCCGCTCCGGCATCTCCCGCTCGATCCGGCGCCGCAGCCGCAGCTGGGAGGCGGCCACCAGGCCCCAGACGAAGAGCAGGACCGCGCCCACCGAGTTGAGCAGATAGCGGAAGATCGAATCCGGCCAGTAGAGGTTGAGGACCACCGACGCGAAGCCGAACGCCACCGACGCCAGCACCGCCCGCACCGGCACGCCGCCGCCCGAGACCTTGAGCAGCGCCCGCGGCGCCTCCCCCCGCTCGGCCAGCGAGAAGACCATGCGCGACGAGCCGTAGAGGTTGGCGTTGAGCGCCGACAGCAGCGCCACGAAGATCACGATCTGCATGATCTGCCCGGCCGACGGCACCCCGAGGTGGTCGAGGACCGCCACATAGGGGCTCTGCCCCGGCGTGATGGACGACCAGGGCAGCAGGGTCACGATGACCAGCATCGAGCCCACGTAGAAGAAGAGGATGCGCCACACGGCGCTGCGCACCGCCCGGCCCACCGCGCGCTCGGGGTCCTCCGACTCGGCGGCGGCGATGGTGACGACCTCCAGACCGCCGAAGGCGAAGGCGACGACGAGGACGCCGGAGATCACCCCGTGCCAGCCGTTGGGCAGGAAGCCGCCCTGTCCGGTCAGGTTGCTCATCCCCACGGCCTCGGTGTCGGGCAGCAGCCCGAAGATCGCCAGCAGGCTCAGGCCGAGGAAGAGGAGAATGGCGCCGATCTTGAGCGCGGCGAACCAGAACTCGAACTCGCCGAAGTTCTTCACGGCGGTGAGGTTCGCGGTGGTGAACACCACCATGAACACCAGGACCCAGGCCCACTGCGGCACGGCCGGCAGCCAGCCGTGGGCGATCTGCGCGGCGGCCGTGGCCTCCACGGCCAGCACGATCACCAGCAGGAACCAGTAGAGCCAGCCGACCGTGAACCCGGCCCAGCGGCCCAGCGCGCGCTCCGCGTGCACCGAGAACGAGCCGGAGGCGGGCATCGCCGACGAGAGCTCGCCGAGCATCCGCATCACCAGCATGGCGAGGGCGCCCGCTATCAGGTACGAGACGATGATCCCCGGACCCGCGACGGAGATCCCGGCGCCCGAGCCCACGAAGAGCCCCGCGCCGATCACCCCGCCCAGGCCCAGCATCGTCAGATGCCGCTGCTTGAGCCCCGCGGACAGCGGCTCTTTCCCGCCGTCGAGGGACTCGGCGGCGGCGGGTGCGTCGTGCATGGGCTCGTAACTCTCGGTTCGGTGCGGTGCGGGCCGTGCGCCGCGCGGGCGCGGGCCTGCCCTCCATTCTCCCGACCGGGTCGCCTGAACCAAGCCGCGCGGACGATCCCGTGACGAGCATCACTTACCGGTGAAACCCGCCAAACCGCCCCCGGTCGGCTTTGTGACGCGCGTCCATGCCGATTCCGGCGGGCTGGGCTAACGTCGCGGTGTTCTTACGCGTAGCCGATTTCTGTTCCTGTCCCCATCCCTTCAGGGAGTGCCGATGGCCACCGCCGCAGTAGCCGCCCCCCGGACCGGTACGGTCCTCGCCGATCTCCTGCCCGTCCCGTCCGCGTCCGCCCGGGTGCGGGACGCGGCCCTCGTCGTCGGCGGCGCGGTGCTCACCGGCGTCGCCGCGCAGCTGACCGTCCCGGTGCCGGGCTCGCCGGTGCCGGTCAGCGGTCAGACCTTCGCGGCCCTCCTCGTGGGCACGGCGCTCGGCGCCCGCCGGGGCTTCCTCTCCCTCGCGCTCTACGCCGCCGCGGGTGTCGCGGGCATGCCGTGGTTCGCGGAGGCGAAGTCCGGGGCGGCGTTCCCCTCCTTCGGCTACGTCCTCGGCATGCTGCTGGCCGCCACGGTCGTCGGTGCCCTCGCCCGCCGCGGCGGCGACCGCTCCGTGCTCCGCACCGCCGGGACGATGGCGCTGGGCTCCGCGGTCGTCTACGCGGTCGGGGTGCCGTATCTGGCGCTGGCCCTGCACATGCCGCTCTCGCAGGCGGTGGCGGTCGGTCTGACGCCGTTCCTGATCGGGGACGTGCTGAAGGCGGCCCTCGCCATGGGTGCCCTCCCGGCGGCGAGGAAGTGGCTGGAGCGGCGCGGCTGAGCCCGCCCGTCCCGCACGCACCGTGGGCCCGCGCTCCTGCCGAGCGCGGGCCCACGGCTGTCCGGCGCTAGCGTTCGTAACGCGGCAGGTCCTTGGTGGGCATGTCCCCGCCGAGGTGGTCGGGGAGGGGGACCGGCTCGCCGTACTCGCCCTGGGTGATCGGGCCCAGTCGCTGCCGCAGCCCGCGCACGGTGAGGGCGTGCCGCCGTCGTGGTGCGGGGGACATCAAGAGAGTTCCTCGGATGATCTCGACCCGGAGGTCGCTCAGCTTCTCGATCTGATCGGCGATCTCACGAGGACCGCCCTGGAGCCGCGGCATGAGCGACGCAGCTCGCCCGGCTCCGCCTGCTCCTCCGGCTCGGCCTGCGGCTCAGGACCGTAGGGCCGGTACGCGTCCGGAGAGGTGTACTCGTAGTGAACGGGCTGCGCGGACATGCTCACTCCTTCCCTGGTACTGCCCAGTCCGCCCCGTGCCGGAGTGCGGTGCCCCGACGCCGTGCGGCCGACCGCAGGGGCGAACGTGATCTCGATGCCGCGCGCGACCGGCTTTGGCGCCGAGCTGCCCGTCCCGGTGCAGCCGTGCCCGTCGCGCGATGCTTCCCGCCCTCCTGACGACCGGAAACGCACGACCGCCCGGTCCGGACCCGAACAGGGGCGCGGACCGGGCGGTCGTACGGAGCCTCCGGCTACTTCGCCGCCGCGCCCCGCCGCCTGCGGTCGAGGACCAGCCCGATCGCCAGCACGAACACGGCGACCAGCACCGACAGCAGCACCTGCTCCCGGTTGTCACCCCCGTCGTACACCATGTAGCCGAGCACGAAGAGAATCATCCCGATCGTGGCCCACGTCAGATACGGGAACAGCCACATCCGCACGACGAGCTTCTCCGGCGCCTCCCGCAGCGTGATGCCCCGCATCCGCAGCTGCGTGAAGCAGATCACCAGCCACACGAACAGGGCCACGGCACCCGAGGAGTTGAGGAGGAACTTGAAGACCGTGTCCGGCCACACGTAGTTGAAGAAGACCGAAAGGAAGCCGAAGACGACCGAGCCGAGGATCGCCGCCTGCGGCACGCCCCGCTTGTTGACGCGGGCGAAGGACGCCGGCGCGTCACCACGCTGCCCGAGCGAGAAGGCCATGCGGGAGGCCGTGTACAGGCCGGAGTTGAGGCAGGAGAGGACGGCGGTCAGGACGATGACGTTCATGACCTGCCCGGCGTGCGGGATGCCGATCGAGTTCAGCGCCGCGACGTAACTGCCGTCCTTGACGATCGACTTGGAGTCCCACGGCAGCAGCGTGACGACGACGAAGATCGAGCCGAGGTAGAAGACCGCGATGCGCCAGATCACGCTGTTGGTCGCCTGCCGCACCGCCCGCTGCGGGTTCTCCGACTCGCCCGCGGCCAGGGTGACGATCTCGCTGCCCATGAAGGAGAAGACGACCATCAGCACGCCGGTGAGGATCGCCCCGGCGCCGTTGGGCAGGAAGCCGCCGTGGTCGGTGAGGTGGGCCAGCCCGGCGCCCTCGTTGTCCGAGCCGGGCAGGACGCCGAAGACCGCGAGCCCGCCGAGGACCACGAACGCCCCGATGGCGACGACCTTGATGCCCGCGAACCAGAACTCGAACTCGCCGTAGGAGCTCACCGACGCCAGATTGGTCGCGGTGAGCACCACCATGACGAGCAGTGCCCAGGCCCACTTGGGGACCGCCGGGACCCAGCCGTTGAGGATGCCGGCGCCCGCCGTCGCCTCGACGGCCAGCACGACGACCCAGAAGAACCAGTAGAGCCAGCCGATCGTGAAGCCGGCCCAGCGGCCCAGGCCCCGGTCCGCGTAGGCGGAGAAGGAGCCCGAGGTCGGGTTGGCGGCGGCCATCTCGCCGAGCATCCGCATCACGAGGACGACCAGCGCGCCCACCAGGGCGTAGGAGACGAGGATGCCGGGACCCGCCGCGGCGATGCCGGAACCCGAACCCACGAAGAGGCCGGCGCCGATCACGCCACCGATGGCGATCATGGAGAGGTGGCGGTTCTTGAGCCCGGCCTTGAGGCCGTCACCACCCGTGGCCACGGCGTCGGCTGCGGGATCACCGGACGTCGACGCCTTTGTCACGGTCGGCGGTATCGCGCTCATGGACAGTTCCTTTGTTTCTCGGGGCACTCGGGTCACGAGTCCCCGCATTAGAACTTCATCAAGGCTTATTTCGGAAGACCCGAATCCATATCGTTGCCTTTACGGAGGGTGACCCCGTCGCCCGGTGCTGTGAGCGGCCCCGGGGCATGCCACACTCGGACGCATGCGCGTGTACCTCGGCTCCGACCATGCCGGTTACGAACTCAAGTCCCACCTCGTCGAGTGGCTCAAGGCCCACGGGCACGAGCCCGTCGACTGCGGTCCCCACATCTACGACGCCCAGGACGACTACCCGCCGTTCTGCCTGCGCGCCGCCGAGCGGACGGCCGCGGACGAGGGCAGCCTCGGCATCGTCATCGGCGGCTCCGGCAACGGCGAGCAGATCGCCGCGAACAAGGTCAAGGGCGTCCGCGCCGCGCTCGCCTGGAGCGAGCAGACCGCCGCGCTGGGCCGGGAGCACAACGACGCCAACGTGATCGCCGTCGGCGCCCGGATGCACTCGCAGGAGGAGGCGACCAAGTTCGTCGAGGTCTTCCTCGGTACGCCGTACTCCGGTGAGGAGCGTCACACCCGCCGCATCGAGATGCTCGGCCGCTACGAGACCACCGGCGAGCTCCCCGCGATCCCGGCGCACCACCCGCAGCAGGACTGATCCCTCCCGACGCCCGGGCCCGCCGCACGACGCGGCGGGCCCCCGTCGTTCCGGCCCGCCTCCCCGCTTAAGGACCTCCGATGCCCGAAGGGCACACGATCCACCGCCTGGCCGCCGACCACCACGCGCTCTTCGCGGACCGCCCCGTCCGGGCGACGAGCCCGCAGGGCAAGTTCTCCGACGGCGCGGCCCTGGTCGACGGCCGGCCGCTCGCCGCGGCCGAGGCCCACGGCAAGCACCTCTTCCTCGGCTTCGACGCCGTCGGCTGGATCCACGTCCACCTCGGGCTCTTCGGCAAGTACCGCCTCGGCACCGCCCCCGCGCCCCCGGCGACCGACACCGTCCGGCTGCGCCTGGCCACCGCCGACGCCTACGCCGACCTGCGCGGGCCCACCGCGTGCGCGCTGCTGACCGACGGCGAGAAGCAGGCGATACACGACCGGCTCGGCCCCGATCCGCTGCGCGCGGACGAGGACCCCGAGCCCGCGTGGCGGCGCGTCTCCCGCAGCCGCACCAGCGTCGCCGCCCTCCTGATGGACCAGAAGGTGATCTCCGGCGTCGGGAACGTCTACCGGGCCGAGGTCCTCTTCCGGCACGGAATCGACCCGTATCGCCTGGGCCGTGACCTCACCCGGTCCGAATGGGACGCGATCTGGGCGGACTTGGTCGCGTTGATGCGCGAGGGCGTCCGCACCAACCGCATCGACACCGTCCGCCCCGAGCACACCCCCGAGGCCATGAACCGCCCGCCGCGCGTGGACGACCACGGCGGCGAGGTCTACGTCTACCGCCGCGCCGGCCTGCCCTGCCACCTGTGCGGCAGCGAGATCCGCACCGCCGGCCTCGCCGCCCGCAACCTCTTCTGGTGCCCGGGGTGCCAGCGCCGCTGACCGGCCGGCCGCCGGGGGCGCCACCGGCCCGCGCGCACAGGGCAGTTGGCGCGCCGCCCGCACCCCACGCGCGGCGCCGGGCTCCTATGCGTGGCAGGCGGCCCGCGCCGTCCCTTTCGTCCCCGCGATGGCCGAACGACGGCGCGGCCTGGCCGATTCCGCCGCGGTACAGGCATGCGGACCCGCGTATAACCGATCAGGCGGACGCCTTTCGCATAGGGTTGCTCCCCAGGTGCCCTGCGGGCAGCCGTGTCGGCGCGGCGTGAATCGACGCGCCGCCGAATGGGTGGATAAGGTCCCGAAGCAATGACTGGCGGTGCGGAGACCCCGACGGCCCGGATGCGCAAAGCACTGCACCGGGTCCGCACGAGCGTGCGCAAGGCGGGGGTCGACTACTTCCGCGGCGACGGCTCCGACTGGCTCGCCCTGACCGCCCTGTTGCTCTCCGTCCCCGCCCTCGCCATTGGCACCATCGCCCAGCCCGAGTGGTGCGCCCCCGCCAGCCTCGTCCTGCCGATCGTCGCCGGCGGACTGCTCCTGCGCCCCGCCAGTCTCCTCGGCCTCTACGCCGCCTCGGCCACCGCCCTCATCGTCGAGTCCGCCGTCCTCGACCCCTACGCCTACGGGGCCGACCGCGTCACCCCCGGCACCATCCTCGTCGTCGCCGCCGTCGGCTTCCTCGGGCTGCTCATCGCCCAGTTCCGCAGCCGCGTCGGCGTGCCCTGGCGGCGCGGCGGGACGATGCTGTTCGACCTGCGCGAACGCATCCGCGTCCAGAGCAAGCTGCCCAAACTCCCGCGCGGCTGGCACCGCGAGATGGCCCTGCGCCCGGCCGGCGGCCAGTCCTTCTCCGGCGACTTCGTCGTCGCCGCCCGCACCAACGGCGGCCGCACCCTGGAGGTCGTCCTCACCGACGTCTCCGGCAAGGGCATGGACGCCGCCTCCCGCGCCCTGCTGCTCTCCGGCGCCTTCGGCGGGCTGCTGGGCTCGCTGCCGCCGCACTCCTTCCTCCCCGCCGCCAACGGCTACCTCCTGCGCCAGGACTGGGACGAGGGCTTCGCCACCTCCGTCCACCTCGTCCTCGACCTCGACAGCGGCGACTACGAACTCTTCTCCGCCGGCCACGTCCCCGGACTCCACCTCAGCGCGGGCACCGGACGCTGGGAGGAGAAGGCCGCCGAAGGACCCCTCCTCGGCGTCTACGACGGCGCCGAATTCCACTCCGTGAAGGGCCGGCTGCGCCCCGGCGACGTCCTGATGCTCTTCACCGACGGCCTCGTGGAAACGGCCGAACGGGAACTCACCGAGGGCATGGACCGGCTCACCGGCGCCGCCGACCGCTACGTCACCACCGGATTCGCGGGCGCCGCCTGGCATTTGATCGAAGCGGTCGCCAAGGACGTCAACGACGACCGGGCCCTGCTGCTCATCTGCCGCGACCGGCGCGACTGAACGCGGCGCCTTCCCTCCCCGGCGTCCCCTCTCGCGCGCTCAGGCGTCCGGACGCGCGGATCCCGCCGCCTCCGCCGCCCCGGGCGAGCGGCCTTCCGGCGCGGATCCCGCCCTGCCCGCGGCGACCGCCGCCCGCCCGGCCGGCGCCGGGTCGCGGAAGGCCCAGTCCATCCGCGGCTCGACGACGGGGCGGAACACCCGCCGTACCGGGGCGGAGCACAGCACGGTGACCAGGGCGACGGCGAGCACCGAGACCAGGACCTCGCCCAGCGGGCCCCGGATCCAGGAGTACAGGTCGTACCACTCGCGCCAGCGCGAGATCTTGATCACGAAGCCGTGCAGCAGGAAGCCGTACATGGTGCCCGTGCCCAGGGCCGTGAACCAGGTGCGCCGGCGCGGCACCCAGGCGAGGAACCCCACCGTCAGCGCGGCCGCGCACAGGGAGAGCGCCAGGACCATCACCGGCGCCGTCCACAGCGGCTCGCGCAGGCTCTGGACGCTGGAGTTCCGGTAGAACCAGCCGCTGTCCAGCCGCGGTGCCAGGACGTACGCGGTGACCACCGCGCAGGCGAACAGCGGCACCGCGGCGATCCGCACCCACCGGCGCCGCAGCAGCACGAAGTGGCGATGTTCCAGCCGCAGTCCGATCACGAAGAACGGCAGCAGCTGCATGACCCGCATCAGGTCGAACTCGCTCCCGACCTCGCGCGTCGCGGCCGCCATCACCGCGATCGCGAAGGCGACGGGGACGGGCCACCGGATCGTCCGCCAGACCGGCGTGGTCAGCCGCCAGACGAACAGCGCGGCCAGGAACCAGTTGAGGTACCACGGTTCCAGCAGCGTGAACGGGTCCGGCTCCGCGTCCTTCTCGAAGAGGTGCTGGAACTCGATATAGGCGATCTGGAACAGCAGATACGGCACCAGCACGCTCGTGATCAGCCGCTTGAGCTTCGGCGGGCTCAGGTCGAAGCCCCGCGAGAAATAGCCGGATATCAGCACGAACGCCGGCATGTGGAACGTGTAGACCGTCAGGTAGAGCGCCGTCGCGGCCCGGCCGGTGTGGGTCAGCGGCTCCCACGCGTGGCCGAGCACCACCAGCACGATGGCGAGGTACTTCGCGTTGTCGAAGAACGGGTCGCGCGCCTTGGCGCCGGCCGGCCCCGGTTGCGGGGGGACCGTGGCCACGGAGCGAGCCGGGGACGGGGCTGTGGGGGGCATTGGAGGCACCTTAGCCGCGCGAGGTAAAGCGGTGGCAAGGGCTCCGGTTCGCCCGTGCCCCGGAGCGGGCCCCGCGGCGGTCTCGGCGGCGGTTCCCGCAGCGGCCCCTGCGGCAGTCCTCGCGGCGGTCCCCGTGGCGGTCTCCGGGGCGGCCGGAAACCGACCCCCCGAAGGACCGGACCATGCTCCGATACATCGTCATGACCCCTGCAACGAGGCCCAGTTGATGGCACGATGGTGCGGTGGGGGTCTGCGGGACGGCGCCTCCGGGGCCGGGCCAGGTGTCTTCGACCGAGGGTGTGATCAGTTGTGGCCATATCGGTGTCAGCGGTGGTGCTCTTGGCGATCATCCTGGTGGTGATGATCCGGGGCGGGAAGATGAAGACGGGGCCGGCGATCGTCGCGGCGCTCTTCGGGTTCTTCCTGGCCTCGTCGGGGATGGCGCCGTCGATCCACCGCTTCCTCAACTCGATCGCCCAGACGATCAACGGCATCAAACTGTGAGCCGCCGCCGGGCCGTTCGGGAACCGTGAGCCGCCCCGGACGGCGGAACGCCCCCGGCCGGAGCCGGGGGCGTTCGGAAGAGCGGGCGACGGGAATCGAACCCGCGTAGCCAGTTTGGAAGACTGGGGCTCTACCATTGAGCTACGCCCGCGCGCGCCGTCGGCGCCCCTCGGGGCGCGGCACTGACGTGCATCGTAGCGGGTCGGCCCCCCTCGCCGCACACCCCGGTCCCCCTCGCGTTCCACGAGGCCGTCCGCAAGGTCGTCCGCGAGGTCATCCGCAGGTCAAACATCGGGCCGCCACCCCCGGCGGGCATGTACCCTACGACTCGCACCGACGGGGTGTGGCGCAGCTTGGTAGCGCGTCCGCTTTGGGAGCGGAAGGTCGTCGGTTCGAATCCGGCCACCCCGACCATCAAGATCACCTTGTGGGGCTCATCCCGCGTGCGGTTACTATGCAAGCTGCGCGTCTGTGTCTCTACTACCGGGCGCGATCCGCTGGACCTCAGCAGAGGCCTCGCAGAAAACCCGAAGTCAGCCCCAAGGAGACCGAACCGTGAAGAGCGCCGTGGAGACCCTGAACCCGACCCGGGTTCGGCTCACTGTCGAGGTGCCCTTCGAGGAGCTCAAGCCCAGCCTCGACGCGGCGTACAAGAAGATCAACCAGCAGGTTTCCCTCCCTGGCTTCCGCAAGGGCAAGGTTCCCGCCCGTGTGATCGACCAGCGCTTCGGCCGCGGTGCCGTGCTGGAGGAGGCCGTCAACGACGCCCTCCCGAAGTTCTACACCGAGGCCGTCAACGAGGGTGAGCTGAACCCGCTGGGCCAGCCCGAGGTGGACATCACCGAGCTGAAGGACGGCGAGCTGCTGACCTTCACCGCCGAGGTGGACGTCCGTCCGGCCCTGGAGATCCCGGACTACTCCGGCATCGAGGTCACCGTCGACGCCGTCGAGGTGACCGACGAGGACGTCGAGAAGTCCGTCGAGCAGCTGCGTGAGCGCTTCGCCACCACCACCCCGGTCGAGCGTGCCGCCGCCGAGGGCGACATCGTCACCGTGGACCTCGAGGCCAAGGTCGACGGCGAGGTCCTGGAGGACGGCGTCGCCAAGGGCGTCGACTACACCATCGGCTCCGGCCAGCTGCTGGACGGCATCGACGAGGCCGTCACCGGTCTCGCGGCCGGCGGCACCGCCACCTTCACCTCCGAGCTCAAGGGCGGCTCCGCCGAGGGCAAGGAGGCCGAGGTCAAGGTCGACGTCACCGCCGTCAAGTCCCGCGAACTGCCCGCGCTGGACGACGAGTTCGCGCAGCTGGCGAGCGAGTTCGACACCCTGGAGGAGCTCAGGGCGGACAGCCGTGAGCGCCTCGCCCGGATGAAGAAGTTCGACCAGGCCACCCAGGCCCAGGAGAAGGTGCTCGAGGAGCTCCTCAAGCTGGTCGAGGTCCCGATGCCCGAGAAGCTTCTCGAGGACGAGATCAACACCCGCAAGCACAACCTGGAGCACCACCAGCTCGGTCAGATGGGCCTGACCCTGGAGAAGTACCTGGAGCTCCAGGGCAAGTCCGCCGAGGAGTTCGACGCCGAGCTCAAGGAGCAGGCCGAGAAGGGCATCCGCACCCAGTTCGTCCTGGACGAGATCGTCAACAAGGAGAAGCTGTCGGTCGGCCAGGACGAGCTCACCGAGCACCTGATGCGCCGTGCCCAGACCTCTGGCATGAGCCCCGACCAGTTCGCGCAGGCCGTCGTCGAGCAGGGCCAGGTCCCGATGCTCGTCGGTGAGGTCGCCCGCGGCAAGGCCCTCGCGACCGTCGTCGAGGCCGCCACGGTCAAGGACTCCAACGGCGAGGTCGTCAACCTGGACGAGGAGGACGAGACCGAGGCCGCCGCCGAGACGGTCGAGGCCGCCGAGGAGACGAAGGAGGCCTGAGCCTCCCCTCCCACCCCCGCACGGGCCCGAACGCGCCCGCCGCCCCCGGCGGCGGCCCGCGTCCGGGCCTGTGGCGCGCTTGGGCCCGGGCCGAGCTCTCGGGGAAGGGGCCCGGAGGGGCACCGGGCGGCGGGCTTCGGAGGAACCCACCCCTGGGGGACGGCCCCGGGGGACCCCCGGCGAGGGGCCCCGCCCCGCGGCGGCCCCGCGGGGGAGGCGGCGCCCCCGGCCGCAGGGCCGGGCCGGGGGCGCCCGGGCGGGGCCGCGCGGCGCGTCGGTGGGGGCATTCCGCCCGTGCGCCGTATGGGGACCTGCGCTCAGAGCGAACAGTTCCTCATGCGGGATGGCGCCCGCCGACCAGCGCGTTAGGGTCCGTAGATACGAGGGCAGGGGAGACTTGGAGCGCGCCGGACCGCAACCGGCCCCGAAGGACCCCCGCCCCAGTGAAGACGCGGAGACGGCCCGTTGCCGTCAGAGACGAGCAGGTGGATCACGTGACGAATCTGATGCCTTCCGCCGCCGGCGGACCCTCCATCGGTGGCGGCCTCGGCGACCAGGTCTACAGCCGGCTGCTCGACGAGCGGATCATCTTCCTGGGCCAGCAGGTCGACGACGACATCGCCAACAAGATCACGGCCCAGATGCTCCTCCTGGCCGCGGACCCGGACAAGGACATCTACCTCTACATCAACAGCCCCGGCGGCTCGGTGACGGCCGGCATGGCGGTCTACGACACCATGCAGTACATCCCGAACGACGTGGTCACCATCGGCATGGGCCTCGCGGCCTCGATGGGCCAGTTCCTGCTGACCGGCGGCACCCCGGGCAAGCGCTTCGCGCTGCCCAACACCGACATCCTCATGCACCAGGGCTCCGCGGGCCTCGGCGGCACGGCGACGGACATCAAGATCCAGGCCGAGCAGCTGCTCCGCACCAAGAAGCGCATGGCGGAGATCACCGCCCACCACACCGGCCAGACCGTGGAAACGATCATCCGTGACGGTGACCGTGACCGCTGGTTCACCGCTGAAGAGGCGAAGGCGTACGGGATCATCGACGAGATCATCACCCACGCCGCCGGCGTTCCCGGCGGTGGCGGCACCGGGGCCTGAGCCCCGGCAGGACGCGACGCCGACAGCCGAATCCCAGCCAACGACCGCCATCAGGATGGTGAACACCCGCATGAACAACTTCCCCGGCAGCGGCCTCTACACCGGCCCGCAGGTGGACGCCCGTTATGTCGTCCCGCGCTTCGTCGAGCGCACCTCGCAGGGCGTGCGCGAGTACGACCCGTACGCGAAGCTCTTCGAGGAGCGCGTGATCTTCCTCGGCGTCCAGATCGACGACGCCTCCGCCAACGACGTCATGGCGCAGCTGCTGTGCCTGGAGTCGATGGACCCGGACCGCGACATCTCGATCTACATCAACAGCCCGGGCGGCTCCTTCACCGCCCTCACGGCGATCTACGACACGATGCAGTTCGTGAAGCCGGACATCCAGACGGTCTGCATGGGCCAGGCCGCCTCCGCCGCCGCGATCCTGCTGGCCGCCGGCACCCCGGGCAAGCGCATGGCGCTGCCCAACGCCCGTGTGCTGATCCACCAGCCGTCCAGCCAGACGGGCCGCGAGCAGCTCTCCGACCTGGAGATCGCCGCCAACGAGATCATGCGCATGCGCACCCAGCTGGAGGAGATGCTGGCCAAGCACTCCACCCAGCCGATCGAGAAGATCCGCGACGACATCGAGCGCGACAAGATCCTCACCGCCGAGGACGCGCTGGCGTACGGTCTGGTGGACCAGATCGTCTCGACGCGCAAGTCGTCCGTCGCGGTCTGAGACCGCTCCGGGAGCCGGTCCGGCACCGGCTCCCGGACACTGTGCCGCCGGTACCCCCCTTGGCCGAGTAGGTGCGAGGGGGGCCCGCACGGGGGGCCCGGCAAGGTACCGTCGATAGGCAAGCACTCGGGTTCGCAGAGCAAGGCGGATCCCAGGCGAAGGGGAAGCACCTCGTGGCACGCATCGGTGACGGCGGCGACCTGCTCAAGTGCTCGTTCTGCGGCAAGAGCCAGAAGCAGGTGAAGAAGCTCATCGCGGGTCCTGGTGTGTACATCTGCGACGAGTGCATCGACCTCTGCAACGAGATCATCGAGGAAGAGCTCGCGGAGACCTCCGAGGTCCGCTGGGACGAACTCCCCAAGCCGCGCGAGATCTACGAGTTCCTCGAGGGCTATGTGGTCGGCCAGGAGGCCGCCAAGAAGGCCCTCTCGGTCGCCGTCTACAACCACTACAAGCGCGTCCAGGCCGGTGACACCGGCGCGCACAACCGCGACGACGGCATCGAGCTCGGCAAGTCCAACATCCTGCTGCTGGGCCCGACGGGCTCCGGCAAGACGCTGCTCGCGCAGACCCTCGCCCGCATGCTCAACGTCCCCTTCGCCATCGCCGACGCCACGGCGCTCACGGAGGCGGGCTACGTCGGCGAGGACGTCGAGAACATCCTGCTGAAGCTGATCCAGGCCGCCGACTACGACGTCAAGAAGGCCGAGACCGGCATCATCTACATCGACGAGATCGACAAGGTCGCCCGAAAGAGCGAAAATCCGTCGATCACTCGCGACGTCTCGGGCGAGGGTGTCCAACAGGCCCTGCTGAAGATCCTGGAGGGGACGACCGCCTCCGTCCCGCCGCAGGGCGGCCGCAAGCACCCGCACCAGGAGTTCATCCAGATCGACACGACGAACGTGCTGTTCATCGTGGGCGGCGCCTTCTCCGGCCTGGAGAAGATCATCGAGGCGCGGGCGGGCGCGAAGGGCATCGGCTTCGGCGCGACGATCCGCTCCAAGCGCGAGATCGAGGCGAGCGACCAGTTCCAGGAGGTCATGCCGGAGGATCTGGTCAAGTTCGGCATGATCCCCGAGTTCATCGGCCGGCTCCCCGTCATCACCTCCGTCCACAACCTGGACCGCGAGGCCCTGCTCCAGATCCTCGTCGAGCCGCGCAACGCACTGGTCAAGCAGTACCAGCGCCTCTTCGAACTCGACGGCGTGGAGCTGGACTTCGACCGCCCGGCGCTGGAGGCCATCGCCGACCAGGCGATCCTGCGCGGCACGGGCGCGCGCGGCCTGCGCGCCATCATGGAGGAAGTCCTGATGTCCGTGATGTACGAGGTGCCGTCCCGCAAGGACGTCGCCCGCGTCGTCATCACCGCGGACGTCGTCCAGTCCAACGTCAACCCGACCCTGGTCCCGCGCTCGCGCGGCAGCGAGGGGCCGGGGGAGCGGCACGAGAAGAGCGCGTAGCCGACGGGGAAGGGGCGCCCTCACCGGGAGGGCGCCCCTTCACGTTGTGCGATGTCGCGTCATGCGACCGCGCGCCGCAGCGCCGCGGCCACGGCGCCCGCGAAGGCGTCCCGCCGCTCCTCGGAGAGCAACTCCAGCGAGAGATAAGGGTTGAGGTCCTCCAGCTCCACGAGCAGCAGCTCACCCTCGGGCGTGCGGCACGCGTCCACGCGCTGGATGCCGTGCTCGACCGTGTTCCACTCGATGAACCGGCGCGCGAAGGCGAGATCGGCCTCCGTCGGCTCGTACGGTTCCAGGGCCCAACGCCGGGCCGGATCGGGCGCGTAGAGCGCGTACTGGAAGGCGTCGTCGACGAAGTAGAACGACACCTCGTGCGTGAAGTGGATGCGCGGCTGCACGAGGACGTCCCCGAAGGCGAGTCCGGGCAGCCGCTCAGGAGGGACGAATTCCAGACCGATCGAATCCGCGCCCAGCTTCGGCTTCACCACGTACTCGTCCACGACCGGCAGCCGGCCGAGGTCCTCGGCCCGGTCGACGGTCGGGATCACCGGGTACCCGGCGGCGGTCAGGTCGAGCAGGTACTGCTTCCCGGCCATGTCCGCCCGCCCGGTCACCTGGTTGTAGACCCGGGCACCGGTGCTCAGGACCCGCTCGCGGAACTCCTCGTACTCCGCCCGGTAGTTGAGCACCGGTCCGCTGTTGCGGACGACGACGAGGTCGAACCCGTCCATGAGCGGGGCGGCGTCCAGCGGATGGCACAGCGCGATCTCGAAGCCCTCCGCACGCAGCCGGCTGCTGAGGAAGATGTCCTCGTCGCAGTACCGCCGTCCCTTGGCCTCGTAGGCGAGGTCGGTGACGTAGAGGACGCGTGGTGTGCGTGACATGGGTGGCTCCTGGTGGTGCTGTGCTGTGCGGTCACGCTACCCGGCGGGGCGGACGGCCTCCGCCCGCCCCTGGCGGGTCACTTGACCTCGACGCGGATCTCCTTGCGGAGCCTGGTCGCCAGGGCCGCGGTCTCGTCTGCGTTGGCGCTGCCCTTGTTGAAGATCGAGGCGACGTCGACGGACA
The DNA here is from genome assembly GCF_001187435.1 of Streptomyces caatingaensis. Taxonomy (GTDB): domain Bacteria; phylum Actinomycetota; class Actinomycetes; order Streptomycetales; family Streptomycetaceae; genus Streptomyces; species Streptomyces caatingaensis. The sequence goes on from NZ_LFXA01000018.1 coordinate 788,432, forward strand.
TGACGAGCGCGACGGTGCTGTGGTCGGCCCAGGCGCAGACGGGCATCTTGACCTCGATGCTCTTGCCGGACGAGCCCGCCGTCTCGGACGTCTTGACGAGCTGGCACTTCATCACGGCGTCGTCGAGGCCCTGGGGGGAGACCTTCCGGGGGCTGCCCTCCAGCTCGGCCTTGCTGTCGCCGCCCTTCTTGGCGGACTCCTTGTCGGCCTGCTTGCGGATGGTCGCGAAGAGGTTGTTCAGGGTCTTCTCCGGGTTGTCGATCTTTCCCCAGACGCCCTTGAACATGAGCTGCTTCTTGCCGAGGCCGTCGCCGGACGCGTAGTCGGCGCCGGTGGTCTCCGCGTCGGCGATGCCCATCTCCTCCGCCTCGGCCTTGTCCTTCGGGCCGAAGTCGTCATCGTCGTCGGAGCTGTCGGCGTCCTTCTTGAAGTCGCCGAGGACGGTGTCGGGGGCGGTGAGCTTGTAGCGCTTGCCGTCGTCGGGGACGGAACTGCCGCCGCCGTCCTTGAAGTAGAAGACGCCGCCGAGCACGGCGCCGATGACGACGGCCGTGCCCACGGTGAGGGCGATGGCCTTGCCGCGCTTTCTGCCCGGCTGCGGGGGTATCGGGGGCGGCGGGTAGCCGCCGCCGGGCGGCATGCCCGGAGGGGGGCCGTACGGGGGTTGCTGGGGCTGCTGGGGTGCGCCGTAGGGCTGTTGCGGCTGCGGTGGGCCGCCGTACGGGTTCGGCTGCGGGGGCGGCTGCTGCCCCGGGTAGCCGTAACCGGGGCCGCCGCCCCGGCCGTCGGGGCCGTACGGATTGGGCTGCCCCGGCCCGCCGTACGGGTTGGGCTGGTCCGAACTCATGAGGTCCCCCCTCTTCGTGACTGCGTGCGCTGAGTGAGTGCGTACCCGGTCGGGCGCGTCTTGGCTTGTGACCTCCGCCGTCCGGGCCCGGGGCGCGCCCGCCGTCGCCCCGGGCCCGGAGGGGGCGTGTCCGCCGAGGGCTACTTGACCTCTACGCGGACGTCGTGGCGGACCTTGGCGGTGAGGGTGGCGGCGTCGTCGATGGACATGCCCTGACTGCCCATCAGCGCCGCGCCGTCAACGGGGACCACGGTCGCCGCAGTGCTGTGGTCGGCCCAGACGCAGAGCGGGACGTCCATCGTCTTCGTGCCGAAGTTCGTCTTGGCGACCTGGCACTTCATCACGGCGTCGTCCAGCCCGCCGGGCGAGACCTTCTGCGGGCTGCCTTCGAGCCTGCCCTTGCCGGGCTGCTTCTCGGAGTTCTCCTTCGCCTGTGCGAACCAGGCGTCCACGAGCCCCTCCGGGTCCTTGATCTCGCCGTAGACGCCGGAGAACTTGAGTTGCTTCATCCCCGCCCCGACCTTGTAAGAGGCCGAGACCTTCTCCATGTTGTCCACGTACGACCGGAGCTTCGCGTCCACGCTTTCCTTCGTGGTGGCTGCCGGGGCCGCCGCGTCCTTCTGGTACTCGCCCGCCACCGTCTCCGGCGTCGTCAGCTTGTACTTCTTGCCGTCGTCGGCGACCGTGCCGCTGCCGCCGCCGTCCTTGCCCTTGCCGAGGAAGACCACGGCACCGCCCACGATCGCGCCCACGAGCACCAGCGCGCCCAGCACGATCGCGACCGTCTTGCCCGCGCCGCCCTTCCGCGGCGGGACCGGCGGCGGGTACGGGCCGGGCATGCCGGGCTGCTGGCCGTACGGGGGCGCCGGGGGTTGGCCGTAGGGGGCCTGCGGGGGCGCGCCGTACGGGCCGGGCTGCGGGGTGGCCGGCGGGTAGCCGTAACCCGGCTGGCCCGGGGCGGCGGCGCCCTGCGCGTACGGGTTGGGGGCGCCGCCCTGCGGCGGCTGCGGCGGCTGGCCGTACGGACCCGGCTGGGGGTAACTCATGGTGTCTCTCTCGCTGTGGGGGGACGGGCGGCGTTCCGCGACATCCTCACCGATGGCTTATCCCGGCTTTACCTCGGGGGCGCAACGGTTTTGGAACAGAGGGGCGGCGGGCGTCAGTTGACGGCGCGTGCCGACGCGCACGGCTGCTCGTACGGCCCGTACGGCGTGCTGAAGCGCACTGTGCATCCCCCCGTTCGCCCGCTGCCGCGGACGCTGCTTCTTCCGGTGCTTCTTCTGGCGTGCTTCACCTCGCACATTAGCCGCCGCCTCCGACAGCCCCCGCGCCGCTGTCGCACCGGGCGCCGGCCACCGTGGGCCTATCGGGCATTCCGGACGCCCGGCCGGACGTCCCGCCCGGGTCCGTCCACGGCCGCCCGGCCCCCGGGGAGCGGAATCGCATTCGTGGCGCGCCGCCCCCGACCCGTAGAATCCGGTCCGTGACCGAGAACACTCAGCAGCCGAACACCAGCACCCCCGAACTGCCGACCCAGTACGCGCCGGCCGAAGTAGAGGGGCCGCTGTACGAGCGCTGGGTAGAGCGGGGCTACTTCACGGCCGACGCGAAGAGCGACAAGAAGCCGTACACGATCGTCATCCCCCCGCCGAACGTCACCGGCTCCCTCCACCTGGGCCACGCCTTCCAGCACACGCTGATGGACGCCCTCACCCGCCGCAAGCGCATGCAGGGCTACGAGGCCCTGTGGCTGCCCGGCATGGACCACGCCGGCATCGCCACGCAGAACAAGGTCGAGCAGCAGCTCGCCGAGGAGGGCAAGTCCCGCCACGACCTCGGCCGCGAGGCGTTCGTCGACCGCGTCTGGCGGTGGAAGGAGGAGTACGGCGGCAGGATCCTCGGCCAGATGCGCCGGCTCGGCGACGGCGTGGACTGGTCGCGCGAGCGCTTCACCATGGACGAGGGCCTCTCCAAGGCCGTCCAGACGATCTTCAAGCGGCTCTACGACGACGAGCTGATCTACCGCGCCGAGCGCATCATCAACTGGTGCCCCCGCTGCCTCACGGCCATCTCCGACATCGAGGTGGAGTACCAGGAGGACGACGGCGAGCTCGTCTCCATCCGTTATGGGGAGGGCGAGGAGTCGCTGGTCGTCGCCACCACCCGCGCCGAGACGATGCTCGGCGACACGGCCGTGGCCGTCCACCCGGAGGACGAGCGCTACGCCCACCTCATCGGCAAGCAGATCAAGCTGCCGTTGACCGACCGGTCGATCCCGGTCGTGGCCGACACGCACGTCGACCCGGAGTTCGGGACGGGCGCGGTCAAGGTGACGCCGGCGCACGACCCCAACGACTTCGCGATCGGCCAGCGCCACGACCTGCCGTCCATGACCGTCATGGACGAGCGCGGCAACATCACCGTGCACGGCCCGTTCCTCGGTCTCGACCGCTTCGAGGCGCGTTCGGCGATCGTCGGCGCGCTGCGCGAGCAGGGCCGGATCGTCGCGGAGAAGCGTCCGTACGTCCACTCCGTCGGCCACTGCTCGCGGTGCTCCACGACGGTCGAGCCGCGGCTGTCGATGCAGTGGTGGGTCAAGGTCGGCCCGCTGGCGAAGGCCGCCGGCGACGCCGTCCGCGACGGCCGGGTGAAGATCCACCCCGCCGACATGTCGAAGCGCTACTTCGACTGGGTGGACAACATGCACGACTGGTGCATCTCGCGCCAGCTGTGGTGGGGCCACCGGATCCCGGTCTGGTACGGGCCGGACGGCGAGGTCGTCTGCGTCGGACCGGACGAGGAGCCGCCGGGCGGCGAGGGCTGGACGCAGGACACGGACGTCCTCGACACCTGGTTCTCGTCCGGCCTGTGGCCGTTCTCCACGCTGGGCTGGCCCGAGAAGACGCCGGACCTGGAGAAGTTCTACGCGACCGACGTCCTGCTGACCGGGCACGACATCATCTTCTTCTGGGTCGCCCGGATGATGATGTTCGGTCTGTACGCGATGGACGGCGTCGCGCCGTTCCACACGATCGCGCTGACGGGTCTCGTGCGCGACGAGCGCGGCAAGAAGATGTCGAAGTCCTTCGGGAACGTCGTCGATCCGCTGGACTGGATGGACGCGTACGGGTCGGACGCCGTGCGGTTCACGCTGGCCAAGGGCGCCAACCCCGGTACGGACGTGCCGATCGGCGAGGACTGGGTCCAGGCGTCCCGCAACTTCGCCAACAAGATCTGGAACGCGACGCGGTTCGCGCTGATGAACGGCGCGACGGTCGAGGGCGAGCTGCCGCCGGCCGAGAAGCTGTCGGCCGCCGACCGCTGGATCCTGTCGCGGCTCAACGCGACCGTCGCCGAGGTGGACGCGTTCTACGACGACTACCAGTTCGCCAAGCTCGCGGACGCGCTGTACCACTTCGCGTGGGACGAGGTCTTCGACTGGTACGTCGAGCTGTCCAAGACGACGTTCACGGGCGGCGGCGAGCAGGCGAAGGTCTCGGCCCGGGTGCTCGGTGAAGTCCTCGACGTCACGCTGAAGTTGCTCCACCCGGTCGTGCCGTTCGTGACCGAGGCGCTGTGGACGACGCTCACCGGGAAGGAGTCGCTGGTCGTCACGGAATGGCCGGCCGACAGCGGCTTCCGGGACGCGGCGGCCGAGGCCGAGATCGCCAACCTCCAGCAGGTCATCACCGAGGTGCGGCGCTTCCGCGCCGACCAGGGGCTGCAGCCGGGGCAGCGGGTGCCGGCGCGGCTGGAGCTGGGCGGTACCTCGCTGGCCGCGCACGAGGGTGCGATCCGGCAGTTGCTGCGGCTGCAGCCGGCGGGGGAGGACTTCTCGGCGACGGCGACGCTGCCGGTCGCGGGGGCGACCGTCGCCCTGGACCTGTCCGGGACGATCGACGTCGAGGCGGAGCGGAAGCGGCTCGCCAAGGCGCTGGCGGCTGCGGAGAAGGACAAGGCGCAGTGCGAGGCGAAGCTGGGGAACGAGGCGTTCCTGGCGAAGGCGGCGGAGCAGGCCGTGGAGAAGATCCGGGGGCGGCTGGTGAAGGCCGAGGCCGACATTGAGCGGCTCGGGGCTCAGCTTGCGGCGTTGCCGGGGGCGTAGGCCCTGACGGGGGCGGGTCCGGGGGTTGTCTGCCCCCGGCCCTCCCCCAGAGGGGGTACCCCCACTTTCACCGTTTCTTCCGGGGCTGCGCCCCGTGCCCCCCGCGCGCGCCGGCGCTGCGGGGCCGCGCTTCGCGCGAGGGGGCGGGGCTCCGCCCCTGCGCCCCACCGGGGGCTTCGCCCCCTGGGCCCCCCTGAGCGCGGCTCCGCCGCTCGTCCTCAAACGCCGGACGGGCTGGATCAGCCCGTCCTGGGGGTCCCCTCCGGGGGAACTTGAGGACAACCGCGCGAAGCGCGGTTCCCGTGAGGGTGGAGGGGCGGGGTGGGGGCGAAGCCCCTAGTGGGACCAGGGGCGGGTGCGGCCCGGGTCCCACATCGGCCCCCACGGGCCCTCCACCGGCTCGCCCTCCACCCGGTCCACGGACCGGTGCGCGTTGCGGTCGCGGCGGTCCCGGACGGGGGCCAGCAGCACGTACGCCGTCGAGACGGCGACGAACGCCAGGCGGATCAGACCGCGCGTCGAGTCGTCGGGCACGACGAAGACGCTGCCGTAGAGGACGACGAGCGCCAGCCAGCTCCACAGCGGGACCAGGCGGCGTTGGCCGCACACGTCCCAGATCAGGGTGCCCAGGAGCACGGACGCCGTGTAGTACGTGTACACGCTGGGGTCGAGGACGATGCGCGCGTTCGCGCCGAGGAGGACGACCGCCGCCCAGCGCCCCCGCCAGACCGCGATCGCGCCGAGCGCGAGGCCGAGCGCGGCCTGGGCGGGCCGGGCCCAGCTCGGCGTCTCGGGATCGTTGGCACCGAGCCAACGCAGGGCGGACGCCGGGTTGTTGGGGATCGTGAACTCGGCCGCGGCGAAGGAGTGCGAGTCCACGACGAAGAAGGGGAGCCACGCCGCCGCCACCAGGCCCGCGCACCACAGCCCCGCCCGCAGCCACCGCCCCTTCGGCAGGGCGAGCAGCAGCGGCAGGAAGGCCAGGGCGGTGGGCTTGGAGTCGAGGGCGAGGGCCATGCAGATGCCGGTCGCGGCGGCGTTGCAGCGCGTCAGGTACCGGACGGCCAGCGCGGTGAAGAAGAGGGCCAGGACGTCGTCCAGGTGCGCGAAGCGGACGGAGACCTCGATCCACATGGGGATGAAGGCCAGCCCGGCGATCAGGACGCGGCGCCGCAGCCGCTGGTGGTTGGTGCCGGTGCCCAGGAAGTGCCGGGCGGCGCTGCGTCCGGCCAGCACCAGGACGATCAGGCCGAGCGCCGACATGAACGCCTCGGCGAGCACCTGGCCGACCTCGGCGGGGAAGGGGTTGAACAGGCCCGCCACCAGGAAGCTGATGGGGCCCATCTGGAGCTCGGGGTGGCGGGCGTAGAGGTTGAGGCCGCCGTCCTGCGAGCCGTTGTAGATCAGCTCCCCGCCGGTGCGCAGATAGTGCCAGGAGAAGCCGCCGCTGGGCTCGACCACCAGGAACCACAGCACGGCCCAGGCGGTGAGCAGCAGCAGATGTGTCCGACTGCTGAGTACCGGTATCCGCACGACGCTCTGACGCTCCCGTTCCATGACCCACGCGTACGTGGACCTGCACCTGTCACCGGCGGTGAGAGGGCGGAACGGGAGCCGAGGTTGCGTCGGTCCCGTGTGATTTACGCCTCGATGGCGGTCGGGCCGGAGTCGAGGGCCTCCGCGTTGCGCCGCGTCTTGGCCCAGCCGTTGCGGCCGCGCAGCATCCGGACGAAGCCGCGGGCGGACGCCGGGAAGAGGTGGTACGCGTACAGCCACAGGGCGAGGCCCCACAGCAGGGCGGTGAGCAGCGAGCGGTCGTCGGCGCGGTCCCGGCGGTAGACCGGGCCCCAGAGGACGAACGGCAGGACGGAGACCACGGCCAGGCCCAGGACCAGCGGCCACAGGGCGAGCATCCCGCCGAACGCCTCGCCGGCGCCGTCCTCGACGGCGGTCAGGGCCAGGAAGGCGAACATGACCGCGCACAGTGCCAGGGTGACCAGGTGGGCGACCGGCTGGAGGAAGGTGTAGAGGGTCTCCAGGATCCCCTTGCCGCCGTAGTGGCGCGAGGAGACGATGCGCGGCGCGTAGCGGACGCACTGGAGGTTGCCCTGCGCCCAGCGGGTGCGCTGGGTCAGGAAGCGGCGGCCGTGCGGCAGGCCCTCCTGGGAGACCCAGGTGTCGGCGATGTGGTTGACGCGGTCACCGGTGAGGATCATGTGCAGGCCGAGCTCGTAGTCCTCCAGCAGCGCGCCGCGCTGCCAGGGACGGCGCTCGGCCGCGGCTATGCGGTCCAGGGAGGCGAGGCGGGTGAACTGGCCGTTGCCGCCCAGCCCGACGGAGCCGGTGCGGGCGCGCAGGAGCTGCATGCCGGCGTTGGAGACGGAGAACTCCATGTCCTGCATGCGCACGAGGAGCCGGGCGAAGGCGTTGCGGACGCGGCCGCGGTCGGGCAGCGGACGCTTCTCCCCGGCGTTGCGCATCCGGACGCTGACCTGGACGCCGCCGATCTCGGGGTCGGCGAAGCCGGCCGGGCCGCTGACGACGTTCAGGGCGTCGGGGTCGAGCTGCCCGTCGGCGTCGATGACGCAGACGACGACGCGCTCCCGGTCGGTCTCGCGGGCGAGGAACTGGTTGAGCTCGTCGTACGCGGCGTTGAGCGCGGCGCCCTTGCCCTGGCGGGCCTCCGGGCGGTGGCGGCGCACGAGGTGCACGCGCCGGTCGCGGTCGGCGAGTTCGGCGACGATCTCGCCGGTGCGGTCGTCGCTGTCGTCGTCGATGACCCACACGTGGGCGCGCGGGTGGTCGGCGCGCAGCCGGCCGACGGTGGTCGCGACGACGGCCTCCTCGTCGCGGCAGGGGACGAAGAAGTGCCAGTCGAAGGCGCCGGGGTCGCCGTGCCCGGCGACCGGGCGGCGCGTGTAGGCGTGGCGGGCGCCGGCCCAGTAGAGGAGGAAGCAGGCGAGGAGGAAGAAGGGGAAGGCGAGGAGGAGGGGGTGGGAGAACATGCGGGGGTGGTCCTTGGGGCGTCGGCGTCGTCTCAGGCGGCCAGTCGCTGCGGGGCGGCGGCGATGCGGGCGAGCAGCTCCGCGATGCGGTCGGAGGCGAGTCCGTCGCCGAACGGGCTGGGGAGGGCGGCCAGGTGCTCCAGCCCGGCGCGGCCCTCGGCGAGCCGGCGGCGGGCGGCGGCGCCGATCTGCGGGCCCGGCTGGACGAGGTCCGCGAAGTCGGCCATGGCCTCGGGGCGTTCGGTCGAGCGGCGTACGACGACCAGGGGGCGGCCGAGGACGGTGCACTCCTCCTGGATGCCGCCGGAGTCGGAGACCAGCAGCGCCGCGTGCCGGGCCAGGGCCAGGAACTCGGAGTAGCCGAGCGGCGTGGTCACCGTGAGCGGCGCCAGCAGGCCGGTGAGGCCGGCCGCCTCGATACGGGCCCGGGTGCGCGGGTGCAGCGGCAGCACGACCGGGCGGCCGGTGCCGGCGAGGCCGGCGAGCTCGGTGAGGATCGCGCGCAGGGCCTCGGGGGAGTCGGTGTTCTCCGGGCGGTGCACGGTGGCCAGGACGTACGCGTCGGCGGTCAGGCCGTGGGCGGCCAGCAGGGCGGCGCGGGCGCCGGCGTCGGGGAGCTGGTTGCGGACGGCCTCGACGACGGTGTTGCCGGTGACCTCGATGCGGCTGTCGGCGATGCCCTCGGCGAGGAGGTTGGCGCGGTTGTCCTCGGTGGCGGCGCACAGGACGTCCGCGACGCGGTCGATGAGGACGCGGTTGTGCTCCTCGGGCATGGCGCGGTCGTGGCTGCGCAGCCCGGCCTCGACGTGCAGCAGCGGGATGCCCCGGGCGTTGGCGGCGAGCGCGCCGGCCAGGGCGGCGTTGGTGTCGCCCTGGACGACGACGGCCGCGGGCGGCTCGGCGGTGAACAGCTCGTCGAGCTGGGCGAGGGCCGCGGAGATCTGGACGGCGCGGGGCTTGCCGCCGACGCCGGTGAGGTAGGTGGGCTCGGGGAGGCCGAGCTCGGTGAGGAAGCGGCCGGAGAGCTCCTCGTCGTAGTGCTGACCGGTGTGGACGAGGTGGGCGGCGGGGCCGAGGAGCCGGACGAGGTCCGTGAGCTTGACGAGTTCGGGGCGGGTGCCGAGGACTATGGCGATGCGGGGGCTCTCGGGGGCGGTCACGGGGGCTCCTGGCTGTCTCGGTGGCTGGGGTCAGCCACAGACAGTGCGGGGCGTGGGTTGCTCGCCCGGATGGGGTTGGGTTGCTCGACGGTTGCGAAAGCGATCCGGGACTTTGGTCCCGGTGGGAGGGGCAGGGCATCAATCCCCTCGTGGGTCGCCCCCGGCGCGGTAGCGGTACCCCAGGCCGCGGACGGCCTCCAGGGGGTCCGCGGCCTCGTCACCGGCCGCCTGGCGCAACTTGCGCCGCAACCGCAGCACGGCGAACTTCACCCGCTCGCGCCCCGTCCCGTCCCGGTCGTCCCAGACCCGGTCGAGGAGCTGGTCCGTCGTGATCACCCGCCCGCGGTTGCGGACGAGGATCTGGAGGAGCCGGTACTCGATGTCGCTGAGGCGCGCCTCCTGGCCCTGCCAGACGGCGGAGCGGCGCTCCGGGACGAGCCGCAGGCCGTCGTCGAAGGAGTCGCCGGCCCACCGGGCGGGCGCGGCCCGCCGCAGCAGCGCCTCGACGCGGGCGAGGAGCTCGTCGTTGCCGAAGGGCTTGGGGAGGTAGTCGTCGGCGCCCGAGCGCAGCCCGCGGACGCGGTCCGTCTCGGCGCCCCGGGCGGTGAGCAGGAGGACGGGGAGGTCGCTGAGGTCCCGGGTGCGTTCGAGGACGGCCCAGCCGTCCAGCTCGGGCAGGCCGATGTCGAGGATCAGCAGCGCGGGGCGCTCGGCGAAGAGCAGCCGCAGCGCCTCGCGGCCGTCGGCGGCGGGGACGACGTCGTAGCCGGCGCGGGTGAGGAGGGTGCGCAGGGCGAGGGCGAGGTCGGTGTCGTCCTCGACGACGAGGATGCGGGCCGTCACGGGGCGTCCCCCGGGCCCGCGACCGGCAGGCGGACGAGGAAGACCGCGCCCTTCCCCTCCGTACCGCCGGCGGTCAGCGTCCCGCCGTGCAGCCGGACGAGGTCGCGGGCGATGGAGAGGCCGAGGCCGGTGCCGGGGTAGCCGCCCGAGCGGGCGTTGTCGGCGCGGACGAAGCCGGAGAAGATCTCCTCCCGGGCGTTCTCGGGGACGCCGATGCCGGTGTCGGCGACCGTGATCTCCCAGCAGTCGCCGCACGGCCGGGCCGTGACGGTGATCCGTCCGTCGGGCGGGGTGAACTTCGCCGCGTTCTCCAGCAGGTTCCCCACCACGTGCCGGAGGCGGTGGCGGTCGCCGCGCAGGACCGGCCCGGGGGCGCAGTCCAGGACGGTGAAGACCGGCGGGGGAGCGCTGGGCGCGGTGCACAGGGACTCCAGGACGGCGTCGCGGAGCATGCCCGGCACGTCCACGTCGCCGATCTCCAGCTCGGGGCCGACGGCCCGCATGCGGGTGGTGAACAGCAGGTCGGCGATGACGCGTTGCATGCGTTCGCCGTTGCGGCGGATGGCGTCGACGAAGGAGCGCTGCTCGGCGGTGAGCGCGCCGAAGGCCGGGTCGGTGAGGAGCTCGCCGAAGCTGATGACGGTGGTCAGCGGGGTGCGCAGCTCGTGGGAGGCGGCGGCGGTGAAGGCGTTGCGCTGCCGGGCCAGCTCGGTGAGGGCGACGTTGTCCCGCTCCAGGTCGTGTTCGCGCCGCTTGCGTTCGGTGACGTCGCCGAAGAACCAGAGGGCGCCCAGATAGGCGCCGTCGCGGTGGAGCGGCTCGACCTGGCGGCGGATGACGCGCCCGTCGGTGAGCGGGATCTCCGCGACGCGGTGGACGGGCCGCCGGGCCAGCACCTCGCCGGGTCCGGGCCCGGGGTGGCCGGCGGCGGTGAACCAGGCGCGGACGAGGGGGACGACGGGGGCGACGGGGGCGCCGTGGGAGAGGTCCGCCCTGCCCTCCAGATCGAACATGCGGACGAATTCGCGGTTGACCGCGAGGATCTCGTCGTCGGGGCTCATCAGCAGTGCCCCGGCGGGCAGTGCCTCCAGGACGGCCTGGAGCAGGTCCCGTTCCCGGGAAACCTGGCGCTCGGGGCCCATGCCTCTCACCCGCTCCCTGGACATACTCCACTAAAACGGTAGGGCAAAGCGGAACATAATGCTCCTGGCAGCGGACCGGGACCGCGCCCCCCGGCGCTCCGCGCGCCCGCCCCCGCTCCGTAGACTGGGCGCGTGAGCGAGCGCCCCCTGAACGACGACAGCGAGAACCCCGACCGGTTCGAGGAGATCGTCGAAGCCGAGACCGACAGAGACCCCGACCTGGCGGTGATCGAGGCCGGCAGCCGTACCCTGCGCGCCCAGGCCGGGCCGTCCCAGGGCGACGGCGTCCCCGCCCGCCCCGCCGACCCGGAGGTCGACCGGGCCCTGCGCGAGGTGGAGGCGGAGCTCGCCGGCCGCTGGGGCGAGACCAAGCTCGACCCGTCGCTGGTGCGCATCCAGGGCCTGCTCGACATCCTGGGGCACCCCGAGCGTGCCTACCCCTCCATCCACATCACCGGCACCAACGGCAAGACCAGCACCGCCCGCATGATCGAGGCCCTGCTGGCCGCCTTCGACCTGCGCACCGGCCGCTACACCAGCCCGCACGTCCAGTCCGTCACCGAGCGGATCAGCCTGGACGGGGCGCCGATCGACGCCGAGCGCTTCATCGAGACGTACCGCGACATCGAGCCGTACGTGCGCATGGTCGACGAGCGCGAGGAGTACCGCCTCTCCTTCTTCGAGGTCGTCACCGGCATGGCCTTCGCGGCCTTCGCCGACGCCCCGGTGGACGTCGCGGTGGTCGAGGTCGGCATGGGCGGCACCTGGGACGCGACCAACGTCGTCGACGGCACCGTCGCCGTGGTCACCCCGATCGCCCTCGACCACACCGACCGCCTCGGCTCGACCCCCGGCGAGATCGCCCTGGAGAAGGCCGGGATCATCAAGCAGGACGCCACCGTCGTCCTGGCCCAGCAGCCGGTGGACGCCGCCCAGGCGCTGCTCAAGCGCGCGGTCGAGGTGGACGCGACGGTGGCCCGCGAGGGCATGGAGTTCGGCGTCGTCTCCCGCGAGGTGGCCGTCGGCGGCCAGCTGCTGACCCTGCGCGGGCTGGGCGGCGAGTACCCCGAGATCTTCCTCCCGCTGCACGGCGCCCACCAGGCGCACAACGCGGCCGTGGCGCTCGCCGCCGTCGAGGCGTTCTTCGGCATCGGCGCCCAGCACGCCCGCACCCTCGACCTCGACGTCGTCCGGCGCGCGTTCGCCTCGGTGACCTCGCCGGGCCGGCTGGAGGTCGTGCGCCGCAGCCCCACCGTCGTGCTGGACGCCGCGCACAACCCGGCCGGCGCCCGCGCCGCCGCCGAGTCGATCGGCGAGGCCTTCGGCTTCAGCCGGCTGATCGGCGTGGTGGGCGCCAGCGACGGCAAGGACGTCCGCGGCATGCTGGAGGCCTTCGAGCCGGTCTTCGCCGAGGTCGTCGTCACCCGCAACTCCAGCGACCGGGCCATGGACGTGGACGCGCTCGCCGCGCTCGCCGTCGAGGTCTTCGGCGAGGAGCGGGTGCAGGTCGAACCCCGCCTGGACGACGCCCTGGAGGCGGCCGTCACCCTCGCCGAGGAGGAGGGCGAGTACGCGGGGGCCGGTGTACTGGTGACCGGATCGGTCATCACCGTGGGAGAGGCCCGGCTGCTGCTGGGGAGGAGCTGACACATGCGGACGCTGTGCGCGAGCACTCTGATCGGTGAATTCTTCATCATCGGCTTCGCGGGGCTGGTGGCCATGAAGTCGCCCGACCTGACGGCCGGCACGGTCTGGACGGTCAGCGGCATCGCGATGGTGCTCAGCGTCCTGCTCTGCGGCGTGATCACTCGTCCCGGTGGCGTGCTGCTGGGCTGGGTCTTCCAGCTCGGCCTGATCGCCAGCGGCTTCGTCGTGCCGACGATGTTCTTCCTCGGGGCCGCCTTCGCCGGGCTGTGGTGGGCGTCGGTGCACTACGGCCGGAAGATCGACGAGGCCAAGGCGCGGTTCGCCGCGGCGGAGGCCGAGGCGGCCAAGGGCTAGGGGGCGTCGGCGGCGCCGCTCCGGCGCCCCTGTACCCTCTGGCCCCACACACCCGATCGTCCGCACGGACCCGCAAGGAGCCGCAGTATGAGCCAGCGCACCCTCGTCCTCCTCAAGCCGGACGCCGTCGCGCGCAAGCTCGTGGGCGAGATCGTCGCCCGCATCGAGCGCAAGGCGAACTGGACGATCAGCGCGCTGGAGCTGCGCACCCTGGACCGCACTGTCCTCGAACAGCACTATGCCGAGCACGTCGGCCGCGACTTCTACGAGCCGCTGATGGCCTTCATGTCGTCAGGCCCGGTCGTGGCGATGGTCGTCGAGGGCGAGCGAGTGATCGAGGGCGTGCGGGCGCTGGCGGGGCCGACCGACCCGATTTCGGCCGCTCCCGGTTCCATCCGTGGTGACTTCGGCACCATCACGCGCGAGAACCTCATCCACGCCTCGGACTCGGAGGAGTCCGCCGAGCGTGAAATCAAGATTTTCTTCCCGGGCCTGGTCTGATCCCGGGTCACGCAAGCACCCATTCTGATCAGGGGCGACCGATTTCTTTGTCGGTCGCCCTCTGACATATGCGCCCCGAACGGGGGAACCTCTCACTCCGACACGACGTCACCATTACAGAGGCGAGCTTGTGTTCCGCCGACAATGGCGGAGCAGCTGTCGCGTCGCTTTCTGTCCGGCGAGACTACGATGAGAGCTTCCGCGCCCCGCAGCGCACCACCTGCCGACCTCAAGTAAGCAATCGCTCCAGCTGGGAAGGCCAGACGTATCCTCATGGGGAACAACATGTCGTTCATCGGCCGTGACATGGCTGTCGACCTCGGGACCGCCAACACGCTGGTGTACGTCAGAGGCGCGGGAT